>CAWIGZ010000014.1:0-279187 GCA_963835825.1 uncultured Pseudomonadota bacterium | reverse complement strand
GTCGCAGATTTCTCTTCTAATTCAGGCTAGTTAGGCTGCGGCAGTGTTCTCGGGCCCGCCTGGGGCCCACTGACGGGCGTTTCGTTCGTCGACGCGATCGTCGGCGCCGCCGCGGAGAGCAGATGCGAAAACGCCGCGCTCTGTCCCGCCGCGAGATGCGCGTAGCGTTCGGTCATCTTCACCGACGAGTGCCCGAGCAGCGCGCGAAGGATGAAGAGCGGCATCCCACCGGAGGCGAGGATCGAAGCGAAGGAGTGCCGGAGCTCGTGCCACTTGATCCGACGAAGCCCTGCCCGTCTCTGCGCCGCCCAGAGGATCTCGTGAAACTGCCCCGGCGCCAGCTTCCTGCCGTCGTCGTTGCAGAACACGAGCTCCTTGCCATGCCGAATCGACTGGAGAGCGGTCGCCAGCTCTGGCGTCAGATCGACCCATCGCTGTCGGTTGCTCTTCGGCGCCTTCTCCTCGTCGAGCCACTTTGGCGCCGACTGCCGGATGTGGATTCGATGCAGCGCGAAGTCGACGTCCGACCATCGGATCGCCCGCTGCTCTCCCATCCGCACCCCGGTGTGTAGCGGAAACATCAGGACCGCCCTCTCCCACCCGTTCGCCGCACCCTCGATCAGCCGGACGGCTTCGCTCGGCTGATACCAGTCGAATGACGACTCCGGCACCCGAACCTCCGGAAGCTCGGGCAGACGATCGAGATATCCCCACTTCACCGCGTACACGAGGATTGTGTGCAGTGTCGTGCGGAGGTTCTTGATCGACTTCTCCCCCAGTCCCTTTCGCGGCTTCCCCCGATCCTTCCTTCCTACCGCCCTCTCCTTCCGCTTCTGCACCGCCTTCGGCTGCTGCGATCGCACCGCCGTCCCCTTCTTCTGGTAGCCGGCGCCCCGCAGGAGCCCGAACAGCTCCATCACGCGCTCGTTCGTGATCTGGGTGAGATTCACGTGTCCGAGCTTCGGCACGAGATGCACCCGCAGATGCATCTCCTTTTCCATCAGCGTCGTGGGGCTGTTGATCCCACGCGTGCCCCCGCCCGTCCTGTACTTCGGCCACCAGATCTCGCCAACGAACCTTGCAAAGGTGAGCACCTCCTTCTTGGCTTCGAGCCCGAGCGCGCCACGGAGAGTGCGCTCGATGTGGGCCCGCTCGGCCTGCTCGGCGGCCGCCTTCGTGTTCAGGGCCGGTGAGCCCTTCACGCGAGTGAACGTCCCGTCGTACAGCCGAACTCGTTTCCTGTATCGCCATCGTCCGTGTTGGTCGCGGTAGACTCCCATCTCGACTCCTTGTCAGGAGCGCCGCGCCGATTTGCACGGCAACTTTACCACCGGCAGATCGCCGCTAGCCCGTCCTTCCAACCTGCAGCAGCGTGAGCAGCGCGCTCTTCGCGATCCGAATCACTCTTCGGGGACCGAAGCGCGCGCCCGGGAGCTGACCCGAGTCGACGAGCTGGCGTACCTCACGCACTCCGACCCGCAGAACGCGGGCGGCTTCCTTCGACGTCAGCACCGACGGGAGGTCGGCGAGGTCGTGGATGGATTTCATGCCCCCGGGCGCATGAACGGAATCGTCTGACGTGACCATTCTTTCGCGGGGGTTCTCGGCACGGTCCGTCGGGAAACGACCCCAATTCGCCACGAGGGTGAGCTTGCTGCGACGACGCGCGCCGGCTAGACGTCCACCAGCCCTTCGGCCGAGGCGTTGTCCCGGCCGTACCAACCGAGGCAGGGAGAATGACCTTGCAGCGATGGAGCTGATCGCTCGGCCCAGACACTACGCCTGGGCCGGAAGACTAGCGACCGGAGTCGGGTGCGTAAGGGGGCCCCCCCAAGTAAGTCCCACAGGTGCTGTTGGCGACGATGCCGTAGAGCGCTGAAGCCAAGTAAACGACCGCCACCGGAACGAATAGCACCCCCACGAGAGTGCCGTTGGCATCGCCGTCGCCCCCGCGGCCGGCAACATAGATGGCACCCACGCCTCCAGCGAGCGCTATCGCGCCATCGAGAACTGGGAGGACAGCGGAGGTGGTGCAGCTCTTCAATTCGTCTTTGCGAAAAGCGTGCTCGGCGGGCCACTCATCTCGAGGTGGGGCGCGATTCGTGAGCACAAATGAACAGCCTGAGAACGTGACGTTAAGGGCAAGAAGTACGACCAACACAGGTGTGCGCGTTCGCAGCATCAATTGATGCTACCCCGACCGGGCGGGATGACCGAACACACACGATCGATCGAGACGCTCGCCTCCGCCGACCATCCTCCATCGCCGACGACGGTCGGCCAATCCATCTGCCTACGCTGACGGCGCCTACGATCTCACTTTGATCTCTGACCGCTACCGGGGCACCTCGCGCATCCAATACGCGCGCTTCGCAACCCGCAGCTACACCCTGAGCGCCACGCCCCGGGGAAGCCCTTGACCAGCGGCAGGGTCGGCTCGTGGCCGACGAACTAAAACGCGTAGCCGAGCCCGAATCCGAGATACGGCAGGTTGAAGCTGTTACCGCTCGCGAATCCGTGACCGTACCCCGCAAAGAGGCGCGTCGCGAATCCGTTCCGCCACCAGTGTTCGAGGCCGGTCTCGAAGTTGCTCCAGATGACGTACTGGGTTGGGTAGGGAGGGTTCGTGGTGGGGCAAGGGTCTTCGACGCAGAATTGAAATAAGTTTCGAAGGAAGCCGTCGCCATACTCGCCGCCCGAGACTCCGGCTCCTAGGGTGAGCGCCGTCGTGTCATCTCCGAACCGCAGGCGGGGCATGAGCGCCCACTGAATGACGTGGCCGAGTCCAGCGTGAGGCTCCGAATTTGCTGCTGCGTCGCCCACACCGAGGCCGCCGGCGAGCTCGAAGTGAGATCCGAACCTCTGAACGCCCTCCAACCCAAAGCCGCCGACTGGGGAGCCGAAGCCCAACATCACGTACACGGCGTGGGTTCGGCTGCGGGCAGGCTCCTCGACCGCCGTGGGAACGCCAGTCGGGACGGCCGGCGCTCGTGTCGATTCCTCTTCCGCCGGCTCCAACGGAGTTGGGCGGGGATCTTCGGAATCGACCGCCGCCCTCGCGGGGCCGCTGGCGGCCAGGAGCAACGAGAGAGCTACCAGGATGGCACGGGCAGACACGTCTTAGGTTCGACAGCAAGGTAGATGCCGGCCCGCTTGGCCAGTGGCAGCTTGTTGATCCTACCCTAGGTGAGCCGCCCCGAGTGATTCCCGACTCGGGTGCGTTCAATTGCTGACACCTGAGTCATCCGCAAGGACGAACCAACCCTGCCGTTTCTGCCCCCCCACACGGCGCTGATGTGATCCTTAAGCGCGGGTCGAAGTCGTAGCCGTCGCTGGTGTCCTGCGAGCCGCTGTCGGAGTGCTGCGGACCCTAGCTCGGGCGGGCATTGACGACGGCCATCGTCAGGGCAAAGGGCACGATGAGGGCGCGAAACCTCCCAAAATCCTCTTCACCGTCGGTGAGCAGCGATGCTGGCGACCGAAAAAATCCAACTGCTACCTCGAATCACGAACGGGTCCGCGCACTTGCGGGACGCGTGCTAGATTGACGTTTCGAAAAGTAGCAGCCTTTCCCTTTTCCTTTGGCCTAGATACCCGCTTCGGGTAGCAGGCCCTTTATCTTGCCCTTGGCTTTTTCGATCTCGGTTTCGTTCTTTGCGCTTCCAACCGACCCGCTACAGGGTGAGCAAAAGGAGGGGTCCATGTCGACGGGGATGTCGACGGCGGTGGACATGTTGGCGTTGACGATGCGGTGGATTCATCGAGTCGAGGTCGAGGACCGAGGGTCGGTGACGAACGGTGACCGGTACTCGTTGAGTCTCGTCGACGTCCCCTTACACGACAATGTCGACGAGAACGTCACCGCTCAGGTCAAGTGCGAGCCGATGGCGGCGGACAGTCCCGCGGCGGCTCCGCTGACCGCCTTCCGTCATCGAACCAGTCGTCAGCGTGGTCGGCCACCAGTCGTTGAGAAAGTTGGCCTCAAAGGGGGCGGTAGGGATGATGATTGCGTGACCGGTGCCGAGGTCGAAGAGGGAGGCCCTCGCGGATGGTCCCGCGGCGGCTCCGGTGACGGCCTTCGGTCATCGAAGCGGTCGCGAACGTTGTCGGCTGACAGTCGTTGAGAAGGTTGGCCGCCAGGAGGCGGTGGGGTGATGATTGCGTGACCGGTGGCGAGGTCGAAGAGCGCGGCCCTCGTAGCTGCCTCTCCGTCACGGCGCGCAGGCGGAGTCCAGGGTCGCGCGCAGCGCGACGAGCGAAGCGAGCTTGCCCTGGATGCCGCCGAGCACCGTGGCAGCCTCCGCGTCGAGGGTCGGGACCCGGTGCGGGGTCAGCGACGTCCTTTCCAGTAGTCGGGGCTTCGCTTGCCGTGCATGACGGCGACGATCTCGATGAGCTCGTTGGTGACGATCCGGTAGGCGACGGCGTAGGGGAAGCCATCGACGAGACGGCGGCGCACACCAAGCTCCGTGGGGACCGAAGGCATTAGGGGCCAGCGCAGTGGATCGGTGACGGCGTCGTTGATGGCCTTGTCTATGGCCAGGACGAATCTCTCGCCGAGACCGATGCGCTCTTCCTCGTAGCGACGCGCAGCAGCGCGTAGCTCGATGCGGGCGGATCGGAAAATGCGGTGAGCGCCGCTACCGGCCACGCGGATGGATCTGCTTCAGCTCGCCGAGCAACTCGTCACGGGCTTCTTCCCAGGGCGTCGAGTCACTCTGGCCCGACTCGGCCGCGGTGATGCGCCGCTGGATCTCGTCGGCCCAAGCCGCTTCTACCGAGGCAGGGTTTCCGAGGCTCTGCCACAGCGCCTCCGCGAGACGCTCTCGCTCGTCGGGCTCAAGCTTGAGCGCCGACTCGAGGATTTCCTTCGCGGCAGACGACATGACGTGAGTTTACCCCATTTCGGAGCGGCGGGCCCGAGGCTGGCGAAAGCTCCAAAACTCGTAATGCGCGTACAATGGAGACTCGGAGCCTCCTATGACACCAGACCACGCGACCACTTCAGCACGCCTGTGTGCGTTTTGCGGCACGGTTCTCCCGGCAACGGACGTCGTCGCGGCATCCGGCGACGCGTGCATCTGCAAAAGTTGCGTCGGGGCGGCGATGCTCGCCACTGTCAACTCGGCTGCCACCCGGGGAACCGAGCTACCCGTCGGTGACACCCCGTGCACGTTCTGCGACAAGAAGGCGCCCGCGAGTCGTCTTCATGTCTCTCCGGACCGTAAGACCCGCGTCTGTACTGAATGCCTGGGACGCGCTTACTGGTTCGTCGCGGACGCGGACGGGCTCCGCGAACGCCGGAACACCTGGGCGTTTCTCGACGAGCACTCGCCGCTGGGCCTCCTCCGCGCCCATTTTCGTGACGTGGGCGCCGAGAACGTCGTCACCGCGTCGCGCACGTTCCCGAAGTACATGCGGGTCGACCTCAACGCCGCGCTTGCGGCGAAGTTGGAGCGCGAGGGCGTGAGCTGCGTCGGCGTCCATCGGCGCTATGGCCACGAGATGCTGCACTACGCCGCGCTGCTCGACCGCGAATCGCGGGCAACCGTCGCGCCGCTGCAGTTCGACGAGATCGATATCGGCGAATCAGAGCCGGTCCGTTGCCTCAAGTGCGCGCTCTGGCTGGTCCCCGATCCGGCCACGCCTCACGCGGTCCTGCTCTCTGAGGTTCAAAACTACGGCCAATCGACTGGATGGCATGTGGAGATCGCGGTGCCACCTGGCACCGGGGGTGAGGCGGTCACGCGGGCGTATTTCAAAGCCTTGGAGGAGTCGCTGCAGAAGTCCGCGTCGTACCGCGGCAAGGTGCTCTCGCTCGAGCAAGGGGGCGAGACTCGCGGGGTGGGCGGCGACGTCAAGGTACACCGTTTGCTGTCGGTCGCCCGCGAGGACGTAATCCTCCCGGATGCCACGTTACGCCTGCTGGAGCGGAACGTATTTCGGTTCGCCGCTCAGCGCGAGGCGCTTCGCGCCCTCGGACTGCCAGTGAAGAAGGGTCTGCTCTTCTACGGACCGCCCGGAACGGGCAAGACCCACACGATCCGGTATCTGGCGGGAGCGCTTCCAGGCCACACGACGCTGCTCATCACGGCCGAGCAGGTCGCCCTGATAGAGCAGTACATGACGCTCGCGCGCCTGCTGAGCCCGTCGATGCTCGTCATCGAGGATGCCGACCTCATCGCCCGCCAGCGCGAAGACATGGGTGGGCCGTGCGAAGAGGCGCTCCTCAATCGCCTCCTGAACGAGATGGACGGGCTCAAGGAGAACACCGACATCTTGTTCGTCCTCACGACGAACCGCCCGGAGTCTCTGGAGGCGGCCCTGCGTGCGCGTCCGGGGCGTATCGACCAGGCCATCGAGTTTCCTTTGCCGGACGCGGACGGTCGCCGCAAGCTGGCGCGCCTGTACGGCCGCGGCGCCCGCATCCCGGACATGGTGTTCGATCACATCGTGGAGCGCACCGGCGGGGTCAGTGCGGCGTTCCTCAAGGAGCTGATGCGACGATCGGTGCAGTTCGCGCTGGAGCGGGCGGCGAGCCCCGAGATAGAGACCATCGACATAGAATCAGCGCTCGACGAGCTGCTGTTCTCCGGCGGGCGATTGAACGCTGCGCTTCTGGGCGCAACCGGGCGCGAGTCCCAAAGCTAGCCTGCGATGGTGCGCCCCCGCGAAGGGTTCATCAGGGAGGTCAAGCTCCAGCGCGACAAGGTGGCGTCCTTCGACCGCTATCCGTTCGCCATCCCGGCCGTCGCCCGGCTCCACCAGCTGCCGCTCGACCCGCAGGTGACGATCCTGGTCGGTGAAAACGGCAGCGGAAAGAGCACGCTCATCGAGGCCATCGCGCTGGCGGCGCGATTCGGCCCGGAGGGCGGCACCCGGAATATCCACGTCGCCACGCAGTCATCGGAGTCCGAGCTCCACCAGCACCTGAGGCTCGTGCGCGGCGCGCGCCGCGAAAAGAGCGGGTTCTTTCTCCGGGCCGAGAGCCTGTTCAATGTTGCGACCCGCGTCGACGACCTTGGACTGGGAGAGTACGGATGGGAGTCTTTGCACCAGAAGTCCCACGGTGAGGCCTTCCTGTGGTTGCTCCAGAACCGGTTCCGGCCGAATGGCCTCTACATTCTCGACGAGCCAGAAGCAGCGCTCTCTCCCAAGCGCCAGCTCGCGGCGCTGGCGATCATGCACGACCTCGTCGAGAACGGGAGCCAGTTCATCATGGCCACCCACTCGCCCATCCTAATGGCGTACCCGGGCGCTCTCATCTACCGACTGGACGGGGATGGTCTGGCGCAGACCCGCCTCGAAGAGACCGAGCACTACACCGTGACGCGCAGCTTCCTCCTTCGGCCGGAGAGCTTTCTCAAGTATCTGTTCGAGAAGAACCCCGAGCCTACGGATCAGGAGTGACCGGCGGTGATTAACGGGCGTCGCCGGCCTCGCATCCACCGCAGTCCCGTCGCGGCTGTCGCTGGACACGCAGGCCACCCGTTCGGCGAGCCGCGCCGACGAGCATGTTACCGTCTTGACGCGAGCACCACCGGCCTCGCACAGCCCTGATGAGCCCGGCCCTCGCACTCGTTCTGTTGGCCGTCGTCTCACTAGGGATCTCTACCAACGTCTGGCTTAAGCTGGGCTGGATAGGGCTGCGACTCGTTTGGCCAGGGTGCGCAGCGCTGGCCAGCTGGTCGCTCCGCAACGTGTGCCCCAATGGCAACCTGTTGTTGCCGAACGCTCTCGTGCTGCGTGGGTACGCGGCCGCCGACCGCGGAGACACGCAGCGCGCCGTGGCCGACGCCGACCTAGCCCTTGAGACAGCGCACAGAGCCAGTCCCGATGTGTGCCGGTGGGATGTCGTCAACGCGGCGATCGACATCTACGTTAACGGGGGCAGCTATGAGAGAGCACTAGCTGCCGCCGACCGCTGGACGGCGGAGGCGCAGGTACGTGGCCGCGCGAAGCAACCCCGCCTCCGGGCCTACGCGGCGATCAACCGCGCCGAGGCGCTCCACAACGTCGGCGAGCACGATGCCGCCCTGCGACTGCTCGACGAGACGGAGCACCAGCCGAAACTTGGAGACAGGCTGTCGCGGGAAGGCCTGCAGCTGCTGCGCGCATGGATCCTATCGCACGTCGGCCGCGCCCCTGAGGCGTGGATGCGGCTGGCAACGATCGACCCCGCGGCGTTCGGCCCCCGGTATCGCGCCGAGTATCACTTCACGCGCGCCGTGGCGCTGTGCGAAACGGGTGAGCTTGAAGCCGCCGAGCGCGAAGCCCGCGCGGGCACGGGCGCGGCCCGGCGCGCGGCGAGCCGGCGGAACGCGCTGCACGTCGAGGCGCGCGTCGCCATGGCCGCCAAGGACGACGCGCGCGCTATCGCGCTCCTTGAACGGGCACGCCATCACGCCTATCAAGGGCAAGCCGCCCCGGTGCTCGTGCACCTCGGCGAGACTTATGAGCGCGCCGGCAAGCCGACCGAAGCACGACGCGCGTACCAGGACGCACTCGCCGCTGATCCGAACAGCTACGTCTGTGGCGCCGCCAACGCGCGCTTGGTGGTTCTCGCCGATGCCCTTACTCGTTGACGTTCTCGTCGACGTCCCCGAACAAGGCCCACGACGCGATCAACGATTGACCGTCGCCATCGTTCGGATGATCCCAACGAGCTGTTGAAGGTCCGAACGCGATGTCGCGTTCGCGCAGAACGAGTCGGCCTCGGAGTCGAACTCGAGGCGCAGACCGAGATCCGGGGCGACCGACTTGAGTCGGCGTCGTATCGCCTGCTCGGCGTCATGGTTGTTCTTGGCGCGGAGAAGCACCGAAACATCTGCAAAGAGACTCCATGTCCCCGCGACGAACATCGGCTCGAGTGGGTCCGACGGCTGGTCGGGCGCCTCGTGGATCGTCGTTTGCCGGCCAGGCTTGGCCCGGCGTAGACGCCCGATCCCTGGTCCGAACGCGCCCCGCAGGCGCAGGACCTTCAGCCCACGCAGCTCGGCGATCGGCGAGACGTCCCGATCGCGCACCCGGACACCGTAGATGTTCAACTCGCGCAGGTTGACCAGCGGTCTGAGGAAACCGATCGAATCGACCTCCGCCAGAGCGCTGATGCTCTCGAAATCCAGGCTCAACTTCTCCAGTCCAACGATCCTGCCAAGCGCTTCGAGATCTGCGGGAGGAGTCCTGGCGCGGATCGACAGCTCGCGCAGCGCATCGCACGCCAGCAACTCGGAAACGGGCGGACAGGTGGTACCACCGACGTGAAGCAATCGGAGTCGTCCGAGACGGCCGATGCCCCGGAGCGACCTGGTAGTGGCGACGCTCAGGTCGGTCAGGGATTCGAGCCTGGACACGCTGGCGAGGGTCCCAAGGTCAACATTGGTCAGTCGCAGAGTCTCAAGGCAGGTCAACGCTGCCAGGGGCTCCAGCTGTCTCGGCGACAACCGCCGCAAAGCCGCCAGGTTCAGCCAACGTAGCGACGGGGGAGATACTCGAGCGGCATCTCGGTCCAGGTGAGGCTCAGGCGGCTCAGCGTCATCGAACGCAACGATTGCCAGTCCGACGCAGAGCGATCGGGAAAGGCGAGCCCTTGCACCTTCGAATCTTCGAACCATGCGAGGTGACCGCCGAGACCGGACCCAATCCTTGCGTTCACGAGTCCTGTAAAACAGCGGGTCGTCTCTTCGTCGATCGCCGTGTCGAGCAAGAGCTCGTGCACGTCTGGCGCCGGCGTTCGGCAGCGAAATGAAGTGACCGCATAGAGACCACGGACACCGCGCAACGCTTGCGGCGTCAGATCGACTCGTTTGCGTATGGCCACGTACTGAGCCCGCCCACCGAGCTCCGGCAGGGCCCTGCAGAAATCCTTCAGATCCCTTCCAGGAAGCAGGAGATCGACCGGCGGCGGCGGGTTCGCGCGCGGGCGCTTCGTCGAGGACGCCATCGTTGGGACCAGTGTCACCGAGTCGGGCACCCCGAACAAGTCCGGGCTTCTGGACGCCGCCGGTCGCCGTGGCACAGTCCGTACTTCGCCCCCGCTTGGCGCTCAGCTGGTGGACGCGACGACCGCAGAGACGATCAGCACGCCGAGGACGAGGCCGATTGCCAGCGCGACGCGCGCGGCGCCGACCGGGCGGTGCTCGACGGTATGCCCCCCCAGCGTGTCCCAGTAGGTGGTTCCGGTGCGCTTGAGCCCGGCGTAGGCCAGTATGCCGGTCGCGATGGCGAAGGGAGTGTCGGCGCCGATGCCGTAGGCCCACACGACCGCCGCCCGACGAAAAGCTGACCGGAACGTCAGGCGCTGGCCCTGCGCGTCCCGGATCGCGATGCCGAGCGCCCATTTCCCCAGGGTGAACCCCCACGTCGAGAGCAGCAGAGCCTCGATCGGAAGCCAGAGGAAGATCATGAGATAGCTCGCCGGTCGCGCGGCCAGCGTGAGGACGAGCGCGAGCAGGCACCAATCGAGGAGGCGCGCCAGGAATCTTCTCCAGGGTCGCCCGACAGAGGGCGTCTCCTCGGCGGAAGCGGATCTGGCCGCAGCCAGGTCCGCCCGGCGTCGCGCGCACGGCGGCCACAGCGCCAGCGAGCCCAGCAAGAAGAAGGGCACGCCGAAGGTCTCCGTCAGCCCGATGGTCCGCAGGCGATCGCCGAACGTGGGCTGGCGATAGACCATGTTGGCGATTGCGACCGGTCCCATGACCTCCACCTTCACGTGATCGAAGAGCGCGGTGGTCGCGTTAAAGAGTACCTGGG
Source organism: uncultured Pseudomonadota bacterium (assembly GCA_963835825.1). Lineage (GTDB taxonomy): Bacteria > Myxococcota_A > Polyangia > Fen-1088 > Fen-1088 > JADGRB01. The sequence goes on along the minus strand of CAWIGZ010000014.1, from coordinate 268,435 downwards.
CCGGATAGGTCAATCCCTCCCTGAGCGCAGGTCCGACCCCCACGGGCTCGAGATCCGGGCCGAACTGAACGCCCAGCCGCCGCTTCTCGCCGAGCGGGACTTGGACGCGCACCGCCTGGCGATCGCGCGTGATCCCCACCTCGACGACCGGGCCGGCCTCGGCCGCCAGGGCATCCCGCACGTCGGACGGCACGGCGACGTGCCGGCCGGCGATGGTGGTGATGCGATCGCCTTCGCGCAGGCCGACCGCCGCGGCGGGGCCCGATGGGACGACGCCGACGATGCTCGTTCCAGGTCGGGCACTGCCGGCTAGGAGAAGCCCGAGCGTGACCAAGACGGCGGCGAAGAGATAGACCCCGAGCGGTCCGGCCAGCGTGATCGCCAGTCGCGCCCCCGGTCGGGCACCCTCGAACCCGGACGGGGGCGCCTCTCCGAACGGAGCGACCCGCTCGCGCACACGGAAAGCGGAGCCCGCCAGGTACCGCCCGACGACGAACGACGCGAACGACACCGCGAACGACACCCCGTAAAGCGCGTACGTCCCGCCCAGCATCATCTCACCAGCGTATCACCGGAGGCCGATGTCAGAAATCGACCCGCCCGAACCCGCCGCTGGTCGTGAAACCCGATCCTCCCGGACGGCCAGACATCGGCGCTGGTTCGGAGATGGGGCAGCCACCGTCGATGGAAAACTGTGCGTCGTAACCAGCGCGACCCCATCGGGTTTTGGGCCCGCTCCGGGCCCACCACGGGCCCATTTGAACCGCAATCAACGGATTTCTAACGTTTCCAAGAGACCTCTGCTGACCCCAGTGGGCCGGCCCTAAACCCTGGCGATGCCTGTGCAAACCGGCGCAACGCTTTGGTTTTCTATCAACTTCAGGCCCAGTTTCGAATCCCGCTGGGGTCGCACGTTTTGTCCAACGATTTCGCGAGCTCTGCTCACCTGTAACGGCGGTGTAACGAGTTTTGTCCATAAGTCCGCGCGGAATGCGGACCACAGCGGGTTCGATCTTGAGCTTGGCGACCTCGGCGCACAGCGCCGGCCAGGGAAACGTCGTGTAGACGCTGACGATGTCTCCGCGCGGTCCGTGGGAGATCGCCTCGAGGATGTCCTTCCGCGCGCCATCGACCTGCGCGAGCGTGATGAACGTGCGCCGCAGATCGTGCCCGCGGCGGGGGCGCAACTCGAGCAGCGCCAGATCGTCGTGCAACGCCTTCTGCGCTTCGGGACTCTGGCGCGTCGTCATGTTGCGCGTCGGCACGATGAGATCGTCGTCCGTCGGTGGCCGGCCGAAGATGCGCTCCCACCCGGCGTCCTTCCACTCCCTCAGCAGGGTGCCGAGCGTGGGGTGAACGGGGATGCTCCGCGGGACTCCCGTCTTGGTCTTGCCGAGGTTGTTGCGCCCGACGTACGACAGGTACAGGGCGGCCGCGCGCTTGCCGTAGGCGTTCATCGAACGAAGCGGGCTTTTCGAGAACGCACCGGCGGGCGGAGGACCCCGGGCGCGGAACGTCGCGCGCCCACGCCGTCCCTCGCGGCCGGGATGACGTGGTTCCGGAGCCGCCGCCGATGCGAGCGAGGCGCGCGAGGAGCCGGTTGCAAAACCGGGGCACCTGCTCCTGCGGCACCTCACCCGCGTGACCGCCGATGCGCGGGCGCAGATCTTCGCGTTCCGCGCGGCCGTCACCGTCGGACACGAGCTGGCCTCCGATCCGCACAAATCGAGAAAAGGCTCGCGAGCGCGCAGAGTTCCGCCAGTTCAGTGATTTCCGTCCCGCTCCGCTATGTAAACCACGCAAACACCCTCAGGGTCCGATACGCGCTCCGCGCCGCAGGTGATTGTCATTTTATCTTGCCCTTACAACCGTCTCCATCAAAGACACATGCCCACCACACGGCCACTAATCGGTGGCGTTGCGGAGAGCGTGGGAAGCCGCAACTCTGCGATCGACCGCGCGAGTGACTGGCGATGACACTGATCGTGGCGGTCGTCGACGCGATCCGAGCCGACCCTGCCACCCCTGCCTGCCAAAGACGCGAGCGCGCGGGAGGTGACGCGGTTGGAGGCGATGTCCCGCATGCGTGGCGAGGTCATGGCGCTGCGCGAGCGCGGCTACACGTGGCAGGAGCTCGCCGAGATGGTGCTCGAGCAAAGGCTGTCGCGTGACCGCGGCGACGCTCAGCACCGAGCTGTCGCGGAAGCGAGGCGCCTCGGAGCGAGGCCGCGCGATTGACGAACGCGTGGGGGGGGGCGGCGCTCAGGATCCGGGCGCGGAGCGAAGCCTGCCGGTGGGCCGGCGCGCCGACGCCTTCCGCGAAGGACAGCCCGGCGCCCGAGAGGCCCCACCCGCGAAGTGAAGAAGGAAGGCCCGACCCCGACCGAAGCCAGTCGCTGAAGTGAAACCGGGCGGGTTCGTGGTGCGCGAAGACAGCGAGATTTGAAGGAGCTCGGTATGGCACCAAACATCTACTGGGTGGGCGGCGGCAAGGGCGGCATGGGCAAATCCATGGTCAGTACGGCTTCTGCTCGACTGCCTGCCGGGCAAAGGCGTGCCCACGCTGTTGGTGGAGTCGGACACCAGCACCCCGGACGTCCACAAGGCGATGGGGAGGCCCTCCCGTGTGAGCTGGCCGATTCCTACCGCGTGGACGGGTGGATACAGCTCGTGAACACCTGCGACGGCCACCGTGACAAAGTCGTGGTGGTTAACAGGCCTGCCCGCAGCAACGCGGGCTGGCGAAGTTTGGCACCACGTTGGGGTCTTCACTCCCCGAGCTTGGGCGCGCGTTGGAGGGACTGTGGGCCATCAACCGGCACCGGCAACCAGCCGTTTTGGGGAGCCCGGCGTTAATCGTTCTCGGTGTCGATGTTGCCGACCAGCGCGCCGCTGTCGGCGTCGAGGTTGACCTCCTTGATGATTTTACGCGTCTCGCCGGTCGGCCTGATCTGAACGAATAGATCCAACGACCGTGTTCGTGCTCGAGCTCCTCGGCGACCACCCGCCCCGGCACCAGCCCGAGCGCCTTGGCTCTTGCCTCTGCGAGTGGAAACCGGGCGCGATGGGTCTGCTGGGCTATCGCGGTGGTGGCGACGCCCGCCACGGAGGCGGCGCCCAAAATGAGGCTCAGGGTAACGGAACGAATGATCGATTGCATGTGCTTCTCCTCGCGCCACTTCAGCGGCGCACGAGCAAGAGTGGGTCCTCGCGCCGGCCGCCGCACGTTAAGCGTTCATGAAGGCGATCCGCCGGGTGACGCAGCTGCCGTCCGCGCGTGGCAGAGTAGCTACGGCTTGTCGGGGAATTCGACGGCCGTGCGTCCCGAGTGCCGGCGGGCTGCAGGGAGAACCTAGATCATTTCGATCACTTAAGATGGGGATCGACAGGTCCGTCGGAGTGTGGCTGATGGAGGCGTGACCAAGGAGGTCCGCGATGCCCGAACGACGACGAGGAAGCGGCGGCAGCCGTCAGCCCGACCTATTTACCCGCTCCAAGCAGCCGAAGATCTCGCTACCGGACAACCACCCGATGGTCGTCCTGACCGACACGGTGGACTGGACGGAGATGGAGGTGCGGGCCGCAAAGATCCGCGAAAAGAAGCTCAAGAACGCGGCGGGGCGACCGCCGCACTTGCGGGCCACGCTGGGAGCCCTGACGCTGATGGCGCTCCGGAGGCTGCCCTACCGCGAGGTAGAGGAGCAGATTCGGTACTACGCGCCGGCGCGATATCTGTGCGGGCTGACGGAGACCGACTGGACGCCCGACTTCACGACGATTCAAGACTTCGCGCAGTTGATGGGCGAGGACGGCGTGAAGCTGATCAACGAAGGTGTTGTCGAGCAGGCGGTCAAGCTCGGCCTGGCCGATACCAAGTTGGTGGTCGCCGACCTCACGGCACAGGAGGCAGCAATTCCGTATCCCAACGAGATGGGACTGCTCGGTGGCTTCGTCCGATCGCTGGAGGCAGCGGCCGGCAAAGCAGGTCACATTTTCAAGCAGTTCTTGGCCAAGGCCGGCAACAAGTTCAGGGCGGCCAAGGAGCAGGTGCGCAAGTACCGGCTCTTCGCCAAGGACAAGACGAAGGAGGCCAAGGACAAGATGGTCGCGCAGATGGCGAACATCGTGGCAGGGATCAACCAACAACTCGGCAAGGTGCTCGCGGCGGGGGCCGAGCACGGTCACAAGCTGCGCGGCCAGGCGGTGGTCGCGCGCCGCAAGCTTGGCGAGTGGTACGAGACCATGGGCAAGCTGGTGCCCCAGATTCGTTACTGGCTGCGCACGGGCTTCGTCGCGGCGGGCAAGATCATCAACCTACACATCCCCGAGCTGTATTCGGTCGTCCGCGGCAAAGTAGGCAAGTCCGTCGAGTTCGGACTTTCGTGGGGGATCACGCGCCTGCGAGGCGGATTCGTCCTTGCGACGATGGCCGGCGCCAAGAAGGATCTCACCGATGCATCCTTCGCCGTGCAAGCGGTCGAACAGGTAGCGGCGCTGTTCGGCAAAGCACCGCGGTCCTTACGCCTACGATCGGGCTGGCCACAGCGCGCGGAATGTCGAACGCCTGCGCGAGCTCGGCGTGCGCGACGTGGGATTGGCCCCCCGGGGCAAGACGCCGTGGGAGGTCGAGGGAGCCGTCAAGGCTCGACTCATCAAGGAACGCGCGCTAGTCGAAGGCTCGATCGGCACCATCAAGTGCTCCAAATATGGTTTCAATCGCCCGGCCGCCCGTTCGGTCGCGATGATGGGCGTGTGCGGCCAACGCGCCGTACTTGGCCTGAACCTCACCAAGCTGGCCCGGGGCGCCGCGCAGAACAAAGGGATCGCTCTGGCTACGTAGCCCGGAAGTCCGGGGGCTGCCGAGCCGAACTTGCCAGGCTGGGCAGCGATCCACCACCGCCACCGGCGACCTGGCCAAGGACGGCGAGCCGGTAGCCCAATTTCCCGACAAGCCGTAGCTAGATCGTGACCTCGGTGCTCGTTGTCGAAGATACCACCCGTCTCGCCGCCTCACTCTCGCGCGGCCTGACAGAGGAGGGCTTCAGCACGGATGTCGCCACGACGGGCGCGGGCGCCTTGCAGCGCGTCGCCCGCCGCGATCTGGACGCCATGGTGCTGGATCTGGGCCTGCCCGATATCGACGGGCTCGAGGTTCTGTCTCGCACCCGCGCCGAAGGGCTGGTCCTGCCGATCCTGGTTCTGACGGCGCGGGACGCGGTGGAGTCAAGGGTTCGCGCCCTCGAGGCGGGGGCTGACGACTACCTCATCAAGCCGTTCGCCTTCGCCGAGCTGCTCGCGCGACTGCGCGCTCTCTTGCGCCGTGCGGCCGCTCCGCGCTGGGCCCCCCTCGCCTGCGCAGATCTACGCCTCGACCCAAGCACCGCGGGCGCGCACGTCGGCGGCCGCGAGATCCCGCTCTCCCCGCGGGAGCGGAGCCTGCTCGAGCTCCTGTTGCGCCGCCAGGCCGAGATTGTCACTCGAGCCCGAGATCCTCCGAGAGGTGTTCGGCTACGATTTCGACCCTGGCACGAACGTGATCGATGTCCACTTGGCGCATTTGCGCCGGAAGCTCGAAAGAAGCGCAGTGAAGATAGAGACGGTGCGCGGGGCGGGGTTCCGGCTGGGGGCCCGCGATACCGGTCATGGGTGAACGCCTCTCACGCGATGCAGAGAAACCCGGGCGCCGCCTGTCGCTCCGCTCCCGGCTCGCGTTCTGGATGGCGCTCTCCGCGACCTTCACGGTCATCGTATTCGCGTGCGCCGTCTACGGGTTCGTCCGCGCGGAGGCCGGGGAGGCGGACAGCGGCGGCGGCGAGGGTGAGGACGCTGCTGAGCAGGTGCTGGCAGCCATGGCGATCGCCGGTCCTGTCTGCCTGGTCCTGTCCGTCGCTGGCGGCCTCACGCTCAGCCGTCGCGCGCTCGCCCCCATCGACGAGGTCGTTCGGCGCGCGAACGCTATGTCGAGCGAGGACCTCCACGAACGCCTGGAGGTCCCGCCGAACAACGATGAGGTGCGCGATCTCGTCGTGGCGCTGAATGCTTTGCTACAGCGGCTGGACGACGGCTTTTCCGCGCTCGCGCGCTACGCCGCCAGCGCTTCGCACGAACTCCGAACACCACTCGCCATTGTCACGAGCGAGCTCGAGGTGGCACTGCGGCGACCCCGCGGCGCCCCGGAGTGGGAGCGCACCGCCCGCGCCTCGCTCGACGAGCTGCACCGCCTCGCGCGGCTCGTCGAATCGCTTCTCGAGCTCGCCCGAGCCAGCGGGACATCGGCGGTGACCGGCCAGCGCTTCGAGCTGCGCGAGCGACTCGACCAGGCGATCTCGTCGCTTGCCGAGTCTGTGGGCGCCTCGGGGTCCCAGCTGAAGCGGCCCGAGGAGGGGGCACCGGTATGGCTGCGCGGTGACGCGGAGCTTTTCGTCAATGCTGTGCGCGAGCTGGTGAAGAACGCCGCACGTTACACCAGCAATGGTGGCACGGTGCGGGTGCGCGTCGAGCGGGCGACCGACGGCAGGGTCGCGATTCACGTCGACGATGACGGACCGGGAGTCGATGCCGCCGAGCGTGCCTCCATCTTTTCCCCCTTCTTTCGGGGGTCCCGTGGTCTTGCGCGGGACGCGGCCGGCGACGGCGCACGCGGCCTCGGACTCGGCCTCGCCATCGCCTCGCAAAGCGTCAAAGCCTGTGGGGGTTCGCTCGCGGTTGGCGACTCGCCGGAAGGCGGCGCCCGTTTCTCCATCGTAGTCCCCTCCTGCAAAGCGCCTTGACCCTCCGGGCGACACCATCACCGCGGGTCCGTGCGTTTCGAGCATGGTGAAAGCTCGAAGCGTGGATTTACCCCATTCCGGATCAAGTAGGGGCTCGCCTACAGCTGCGAGTCCTCCATCGAAGAGCAACTACTTCGCAGGCGCGGCGAAGACGAGGAGGGTGGCGCTGCCCGCATCCGCCACGTACACGTTGCCCTCGCTGTCTGCAACCGCGTTGCGACCGCGCTCCCCCGTCGAGCCCGTTGCGATCACCGTGGTGGCAGCCTTCGCGTCGACGTGGGCGATCGTCAGACGGTGGGACCGGGCGGCGGCTACGTAAAGCAGCTGCTTGTCGGGGTCGTAGGCGATGTCGTCCACGCCGTCCCCGGCGTCGAGCGTGCCGAGCTTGGCGCCATCGTGTGCGGCGTCCAGGATCCGGACGCCGTCGCTGCACGCCACGAAGACGAAGCTTCGGGAAGGGTCGACCGCGATACCGTGCGGCCCACCCTGGCCGCAGCCCGAGGTCCAAGTGCTCTTGATTGTGTGGGAGACGATGTCGATGCTGAGCGTCTTGTTCTCGTCTTCGAGGTTCGTGTAGTAGAGGCCGTGAACGCCGTCGACCGCGGCCCCCTCGACGGAACCGGGCGCAGTGATCACGAGTTTCGGGGTCAAAACCGCGGGCTTCGTCGCATCAAGCACTGCGATCGATTGCTTTCTCGGCATGGTGGCCCACACTTCCTTGGCCGGTGCCACGAACGTCACGAAGTCGGGGGGGGAGGCGAGCTTCAAGCATTGGCCGCGCTTCAGCGCCGTCTCGTCGACGGCGCAGACTTCGCTGGTCGACCGCGTGCCGATATAGGCGACGCCATCGCCGATCGTGACGGAGCTCGGCCCCATGGCGCGCTTCTGGCCGCGCACTTCGCGCACGATCGCCTTGAAACCGTCGACGCGCTTGAAGATACCGGCGGCGATCTCGAAGACGTCGACGCTCGCCGTGTCGCCGACCGGGACCCAGACGCGGCCCGCGCTGCGGTCGTACGCCACGAGATCGAGCGTGATCGGCGCTTTCGCTCCCGGCAGAGCCACGCTCCTGGCCCTGATTTCGGTCGGCGGCGGCGTCGGCGCGGAAGCGACGGCAGCGCCCGGGACGACGGGCGGTGTGGCGCCGGGCGCAGGATCCGGCCGTGAGGCAGTATTCGCAACGGGGGCAGGCGGCCGCGTCTGCGCCCCGGCGCACGAGACGGCGACCAGTACGAGAAACGTTGCGGTTCGATGGATCATGATTCCTCGTGGAACTTACGGGACATTGGATTCGGCGGCGGCCCCCACCCGGCGGCGCTCGAGCTGGGTCTCGCGGGCGACCGCCGCTATGACAACCAAGCCGAACACGATCGAAGAGCCCACTGTGCCGAATTGGATGCCACCTTGAGAAGTGGGCTTGGTCAGGAAGTCGCCGAAGGTCGCGCCAAATGGGCGGGTCAGCACGAAGGCGAGCCAGAACAGCAGCATACGCGGCACCTTCGAAAAGTAGTGGAGCACGACGAGAAAGAGCAGCGCGCCCGAGATAACCCCGGCAGCCTTCATGAAGCCGAGACCCAGATTGTCCGAAATGAAATCGCCCGCCGCCGTGCCCAAGGTATTCGCGATCAAGAACGCGGTCCAGTAGAAGGCCTCCGCCCCAGGCGTGATGATGCGCTCGACCTGGACGCTGCCCTCCTTCTTGTACCAGGCTGCCAGCACGACAAGGAGGAGCACGATCAACACGAGTGAGCCCATCGCGTACCCGATGTGGAGCGTGCGATCGATGAAGTCCGAAATCGCGGTACCGACGATCGCGGTCCCCGTAAACGTGAGCCAGTACACCGCTGGGTGATAGCCCCTGATGCGAAGCTTCACAGCGAACAGCGCCAGGAACAGCGCGAGGAAGATGGCACTCGTCTCCGCGTAGCCGAGGTGCAACGTCATCGAGAACATGTCGGCGCCGGTCTCGCCCAGTGTAGTCGCCGCGATCTTGATGACCCAGTACAGAAGAATGATGTGCGGGACCCGGTTCCTGATCGTATGCATCGGCTGGCGCCATCTTGGACCGCTCACTCCGACACGGCAGCGCAATCTCGCCGAGATCGAGGTCAGTCCTCGGTCCCGCGAGTGCATGGGCCGCGATCGAATCGCGACCCTCTGCGAGCTCAAGTACCGCACGCATCTTTCGAACAAGTCAGCCGACCGCGCGCGCAGAAAGAACTATTGGCGCTTCACCTACGGCCGACGCCCGACGAATATTCCGAGATCGCCTTCCACAGCAACCTCACATCAATCGCCGCACGTCCCATTCGCCAGACGGTCAAGGCAGATTTTCGTGCCGGCGCAGGCGTAGAGGAATTGAAGGTTCGAGTATGCACCGCTCTGAAGGCTGGAACAGGCTGTCCCGGTAAGAACGATACTGGTCATCGTCGGATCCGTGTAGGACCAGCCATTCGTCGGGTCATTGGGGATCGCGATGGTCTTGCCGGTGGAGTCCTGCGCCGACACCGCCACGTTGCTCAGGTTGGTCGGGGCGCCGGTGAGTGGAATCGTGCACGATGCGATGAGACCGACAATTTTCGTCAGCGCGCTCTCGAGGCTGGCGGTGTCCATGATGGCGTAGTATTGCGTCGCGGCGCCCATCTGGGCCTCGCCTCCGTTTACTGCCATTGTGTTGAGGGTCTGCGTCGCCATCTGATCGGCGGTGGTGGCGATTCCGACAACGAATGTCTTGAAGCCGGCGGCAGCGGCATTCGTCACTGCGGTCTCCGCGCCCGGCGAGTCATCGGTCGTGGCACTCCGTCCGCCTGGAACACAATTTGGGAGTCCGTCCGTAGCCAGCAGCAGATACTTTGGATTCAGATCCGTGAGCGTCTGCATGTACGTGACGGCAGCGTTGACTGCCGATTCCGTCGGGGTGTAGCTGCTTGGCTGGTTGTTGGCAAACGCCTGTTGGATAGGCGGGTAGTTTCCGGTTGCGATCGGTACGTCTGCCGTCGAGCTCACGCCGCACGCGTTGTCGCTGCCAAAGAACATCAGTCCCCAGTTGACGGTGGTCTGGGTCGCCATCACAACGTTATCGATCGCTGCAGAGACCTGCGACCATTTCGAGCACCCGGCCGCGTTGCAGTTCTTGCCGGTCGCGTCCTGATTCATCGAGAGCGACTTGTCCTGGACGATCAGGATATCCGGCGGCTCCGGCTGGATCGCGACGTTGGTCTGGCCGCAGGACATGCCGGCCGCCCCCGTGATACCGATATCACCTCCGCTTCCACTTGAGGTATTGATGCCGCCCGTCCCCACGCTCCCGCCAAGGCCGGACTGTGGACTTCCGCCAGCACCTCCGCCGGTGCCGGAGCCGATCGATCCCGCCGCCCCCAGTCCCGGGGAGGTGTTACCGGGACTGAACCCGCAGCCCCAAAGACCGGATACGAAGAGGACCGCCAAGGCCCCGACCTGACGCCGCATTGTTCTCATCCTTTTCAAGAAGGCGACCCCAGCGGTCCGACCGGATTCCGTGCGCAGACGCGCCTAACCCATTGCACGTCGTAGAAGGTAAGTGGCCCGGGCTGAGAAGAATCAGTCAGAAATCTTTTGCGGAGCGCGCAAAAGTTCCAAATCTGACCACAGCCACCCAGCCTGGCAGGGTCCGGCCCTGAGTCCCCTTCTCCCCCAGGCCAGTACATGATGCGGGCTGCCCCTAATGGCCTTGGTCGGGCGCTACAGGAGCCACTCGAATAGTCGAATGCATGAGGTCGCCCCTACCAACCGTGGTCCCCGGGGGGTGTCAGACCCATCCGCTCGGACTCAATGGGATCGGGGAGCTGTGCGTCAGGCGCCATTGCGTGCGGCGTGCGAATAGGACCCGCTGCGCTTGCTCGAGTGTCTGGCGAGCTAATCGTCGTTTTGCATGAGAAACCGGATTTTGAATCCGCGGACGCGCACGGGAACGGGGAGCCCGTCCTTCTCTCCAGGGGTGAAGCGGCACTCCTTGATCGCGGCGACGGCTGCCTCCGTCAGCCCGTGCTCGAGCCCGCTCACCACGTGGATATCGCGGGTGCGGCCGGTCTCGCTGACGGTCAGGTCGAGAATCACCGTCCCCTCGATGGCGGCGCGCTTTGCATCATCGGTGTACTTGCCGACGCACCGGCCCTGGGGCAGCGGCATGGTCGTGACCTGATAGGCCGGCAGTGGCGCCATCACTCCCTTGGCACCGCCGCCATGCCCGATCCCGTCGTCGCCCGCCGCAACCGCGCCGCCACTGTTGCCGATGGGCATCGATGGCCCGCTGCCGGCCTGCGAGGTCGACTCCATCGTCACGCCGAAGACGGGCCCGGCCGGACCGGTATTCGCGAGTGATGGTCGCTCCGGGGGCGGCGCCTCTTGCCGAGGCACATCGGCCGTGGGAGGCGGCGCCGACGCGCACGTGCGGACCTGACGTGCGTGACCTGCTTCGGTGCGGAGACTTGGGGCGCCAAGGCCGGCTCCGGCGGCGGTTCGACGGTCGGAGGAGGCGACACGACCCGCAGCGAGATGATCCGCTTCGCCGTGTCGATCCGCTTCGGCAGGTGCGCCGAGGCCATTGGCGAGCGCAAAGTGGCCCACGATCGACAGGCCCGCGCAGATGAACAGCCGCTTGTCTCGAATCATTGGCTGCCGGGTGCCGTCATCGCGCTGGGATCGATCTGGATCGCGAATGAAGCCACGCCAAGCGATTTCACCACGTCGAGGACCCAGACGACTCGACCGTGAGAGACCGACTTGTCCCCCGAGATGATGGCCTGCGTCTTGGGGTCCTTGGCCACGGAGGCCTGCACCGCCTCCCGGAGCGCCATCGCCGTCGTCGGCTTGCCGTTGAGGTAAAGACTGCCGTCGCGCGTGAGCGTGATCGCCAGCGTCGTCGGGTTGAGCGAGGTGCTCTGGCTGGCGCGCGGAAGCTCCACCTCGATCGCTTGCTTGGCTATGAGGTTGGCGGTGAGCATGAAGATGATCAGCAGGACGAGCATGATGTCGACCAGCGGCGTCACGTTGATCTCGGCGATGATCCCCCGCTTGCCGCCTGCCGATGCCATCAGATCTTCTCCGCCGCCGCGCCGCCGCGCGCCGGCGCGGCCTTGAGCAGTGCCAGGATCTCGTGCGCCAGCACCTCGGAGGCCGAGGCGGCTCGCTCGACCTGCCGGGTGAAGATGTTGTAGGCGGCCACCGCCGGCAAAGCCACGAGGAGCCCGACGCCGGTGGCGACCAGCGCCTCGGCGATGCCGGACATGACGGCCTGGGTGCCCTGTAGCGAGTTCCCGGCCAGATCGTGAAAGGCCCTGATGATGCCGAGGACGGTTCCGAACAGACCGATGAACGGCGCGTTGTTGCCAAGCGTCCCGAGGAACGCCAGCCGGCGCTCGTAGCGGCCCCTCTCCTGCTCGATGGCGCCCGCCTTTCGCTCTTCGACAGCCGCGACGCCGTCGTCCGCGTGACTGAAGCAGGCCCGCGCCACCGCCGCCTCCATCGAACGCGCGCCACTCAGCTTCGCAAGCGCCGCGGCGGCCCCGCCCCTGCCGCAGCTCGGCCACCGCAGCGGCCAACCGTTCTCTCGGCGGGCGCTCCTGCAGGTAGAACCAGATTCGATCGAGCATGATGGTCACCGCCGCCAGGCTCAGGCCCAAGAGGAGGTAGAGGATCCAGCTCGATCCCGCCCGCAGCATGAGGTCGAGCAGATGGCTGCCGATGTCGCTTCCGTTGTTCATGGCTTCTCCCTGGTCATAATCTCGCTCTCAGCCCTACGGTCGGCAGGACGTATCGGATCACCGTCCCTGGCTCGATCTCCTCGGGAAAAAGAGCGACGTTGGTGATGTCGACGTAGAAATCGAGCAGCCACTTCTTCCACACGGCCCGTTTGTCGACGCGAAGGTCGATGCGCCAGTAGCCGTCGTTCCGCCCAGCGTTGTATCCGGGCATCGGGTTCGCTGGCGTCGCCGGGGTCGTCGGCGTAACGGTCGTCGGACGGCCGCTCTGGTACTGGCCGCGCAGGCCGAGATCCCAGTTGCGCGGCAGCGGTATCCCCACCACCAGGTTCAGAAGCTGCGAGCGATCGAAGTCGTACGGAACCCACTGCAATCCCTGCTGCCGCTCCGATCGCGAGATGCGTGTACGAGATCCAGCCGTAGATCCCCGACTTCGACTGGCGGCGCAGCAGAAACTCGAGCCCGTAGGCGCGGCCCAGCTCCGGGTGGGTCAGGCGATCGATGATCTGCTGCAGCGTCCATGGTCTGCATAGGGTTCGACGATCGGGAGCAGCGTCGTGTTGGCCGGCGTCCCCACCGACGTCGCGTTCACCGCCAGGTCGAAGATCGTCGGGTCCATGTAGTTGAAGTAGCCGTCGACGGAGAACTGGAAGCGGTTCTCCAGCGGAATCTCGGCGCCAAGGCTGGTCTGGTACGACTGCAAGATTCCGTACCTGAGCGGCAACATGTCGAGCCCAGGCAACGGCAGAACGAAGCGCGGCGGCTGGTGGTAGATGCCGGCGCTCCCCTTGAGCCACACGGCGCTGTCGTCGCTCCCCGCCGGAACGTCGGGCAAATCGCGATCGAACAGACGAAAGCGAACGGTGAGGCGCGGATCGGCCGACGAAGCGGTGGTTGTCCCGTCGTTGTAGAGGTCGCCGCGGATCCCGGGACGGATGAACAGCCGCGGGGTCGGCCGCCAGAGCGCCTCGAGGTAGGCCGCCCCGACGTAAAACTTGTTGAGCGAGCTGGTGATCGCCGCCAGCGAGCCCGCCGCCGCGTTGGCGCCAGATCCCTGCACGATATCGCGCGCCGAGCCCCAAAGACCGCCGTCCAGCGTCAGCTTCTGGCTCTGGACCCAGCGAAGCGCGAGCGACGGCTCGACCGACCAGATCTCGAAGTCGGTCCCCGAGCTGAAGGTGTGGTCGTAGCCGAGGACCACCCGCGCCGTCTCATCGAACCGTCCGCTCGTACGGTGATCGCGCAGGTCGAGGCGATCGAACCCCAGGATCAGCGTCGGCGTGAGTGCCGGGGCGGGGCTGCCCGGCGGGGAGTTCGCCGCCCGGGTGTCGAGCTCGTCGTTGGCGCCGTAAGCGAACACCGTCCAACCGTTGCGCGCGTTCCCCCCGTCGAGGCGGACCTGGTAGTCCCAGTAGGAGAGCGAGAGCTGGTTGGTCGCCAGGCCGAGCAGGAACCCCGGATAGCCGTAGCGGGCCGCCGCAGTGAAGCTGACCCCCAGCTTCGGAATCGGCTCGCGAACGAAGGCCCCCGACTGCAGAAGGTTGAGGTCGAAATCGAGGAGGTGCTCGTCCGGGCGGGCGCGCGCCGTCCGCCCGTCGATGATCCCGCCCGTGTACTGGCCGTAGGGCGCCGGCGCGCCGCCCGGGTAGAATTGGATCTCGTCGATGAACTCGGGGTGCACGACGCTGGTCCCGACCAGCAGGTGATAGAGGAGCGGAATCGTCGTCCCGTCGAGCAGAAAGCCGGTCGAGCCGGGCTGGCGCCCCGCACCACCGGGAACGGCAGCAACGAGACCACCGAGGCTACGCCCGGCAGGGTCTGGATCACCCGGAACGGATCCCCGAAGGTGCCGGGGATCTGTTGCAGCTCGCGACCGCGCAGCGTGATGCGCGAGACCTCTTCGCGGTGCTGCTCGCCGACCACAACGATCTCGTAGGGGTCGTAGCGATCGCGCTCGACGAAGTAGCTGACCGCCACCTCCTGCCCGGCCGCCAAGGTCTCCTGCTGCAGGAACGGGTTGTGGCTCGGCGCATAGACCGACACCCGCGCCGCCCCCGGCGGCAGCGGCAGCCGAAACCGCCCGCGCCGGTCGGCATCGACGGAATATCGCCGATCGCCGACCACAGCCACGACGGTCGCATCGGTGACCGGCGCGCGCGTGCCGAGCTCGACCAGCTTTCCGCGCAGGACGGCGGTGCGGGCCGGGCCCTGGTTGACCGGCTGCGCGGGCGCCGGCGGTGGCGGCGGCAAGAAGGTGTGCGTGAAAGTGATCTCGACCGGCACGGGCGACCCGCCGTAACGCGCCGGCGCGAACCGAAACCCACGCGCGGCGGCGACGACGGCATCGTCGAAGATCGGCTGCGCGGGCGTGCGAACCTCGACCTTCTGGACGACACCAGCCGTGTCGACGAGCAGCTTCACGGTCACGACCACCGGAGCCGCTAGCAGCGGCGCACCGACCGGATATGCCACGTTGGTTTCTCCGAGCGCACGCGGAGGCTCGAAGCTCGGCGCCGCGTCACCCGTGGAAGCGTCAGGATGTGGCGGCCCGTCGGCAGCAGCGCCCGCGTCCATAGCCGCTATGCCGGCGTCGGGCGAGCCGACGCCAGGGCCGGCATCGGCCGGTGACGCGCCAATTGCCCTCGCCGGGGCGAGGAGCGACGCCGCGAGCAGCGAAGCAGCCAGCGCGGCCGATCTCATCGCCACGTGAACCCCCACTGGACGGTCCCGCCGGTGTGGGGCCACCACTGCCGGCGCACGATCGCTTGCCCGGTGTCCTGTTGGGCATGTCCAGTGTCTTCGGAGCAGCCGGTCCACTGGCCCACCCCCTCGATCCCGAAGCTGGTGGCCGAGCGCGGGCCGAGCACGATCGTCCACTCGGCGCGCGCCAGCGTCGCCACGCCGACGCCGCTGCAGCTCGGGAGCGGCGGGCTGGCGCCCGGAAAGGTGTAGGAGCTCATGAGTGATCCGGGCAGCGGCGTGATCTCTGGCCGGCTGGTGCTCCCTTCGACGATGCCGCCGAACCCCAGGCCGACCGCCAGCGACAGATGCGACGTCACGTGCCAGGTCGGATCGAGCGTGCCGGAGAAGCGAAGGCCGTCGAGGCCGCCGGCCGTCGACGCCCGCGCGTATTGCAACGACGCCAGCAGCGACCAGTCCGGGTCGAGGCGAATGCCCAGCCGCAACAGGAATCCCAGCAACCGCCCGCTCGGCGCTCCCTCGAGGCCCACCAGATCGCCGTACGAGACGCCGAGGCCCATCCGAAAGCCGGGTCGGCGCCAGGCGTCCCGATCGGCCTCCGTCGCCAGCGACAGCTTGGGCTCGGGTTCATTCTCGGCGACCGTGACGGGCGGCGGCGCAGCTGCGGGGACGATCGCGCCGCGAACGTCGGGAGGCGTCGGCTGCGACGTCGGAACGTCCGTCGGCGAAGCTGCGCGCGCCTGACCGGCGAGCGCCAGCGCGATCACGAATGTGGTTCTGCGTATCGCCCAGCGCCTCAGTTTCAGCACGGCCACCAGGCGGGAGGATTCGCGGTGAAATCCCAGTCGGGCACCGCGCAGGAGACGTCCTCGCGGCACCCCCGGAGCGTGTAATGGGTGAGCCCCTTGCAGTGATCCGTCGGCAGCCCCGAAACGACCAGCTGGATCAGAGTCGTCTGATCGCCGGCGTCGAAGGACGGGAGGTGGACACAAGCGTAAGCGCGGCCGTTGAGCGGCGTGTCGGTGGGCGGCTGGCGGTAGCGCGTCGTTCCGTCGAGCGTCCGCTCGGTGCAGGAGACCTCCGCGACGTCCGCCGGCGATCGCGCCGCGATCGTCACCAGCGTGGCACCGGGTCCGTGCCGGTGCACTGGGCCAAATCATCCTCGGCCGGCAAGGTGCCCGAGGCGGCAGAGGCGAACGCCGGCGGCCGCTGAAAATCCGGAGGCGCCGAGCACGCCGAACTGGGGCGGCGGATCGGCGCAGCCCTGGCGCGGGTAAAAGGCGGCCATTTGGTTGAACGTTCCATCGAGAAACGAAACCCGCTGGTCGGGCGCCGTCATCGTCAGGAAGCTCGCGCCATAGACGACGTCGCGCGAGTCCGACTGGTCCTGCTGGCCGGGGCCGCCGTCACCGCCGGACGGGGTCGGGTGCGATTCGGAGAAATCGAGCGTGCCGCTGCCGTCCCGGTCGTCATACAGGACGAGGCTCGCGTAACCGATCCGCGAGCTCGCGTCGCCGACCAACACACCGGTCGGTGGCTGGTCGAAGACCGGCAATTGGGCGGGCGTCCCGAGCGTCACCGGAACGCTGGCGCCCACCAGGCTTGGAACGAACCCGAACGGATCGCGGCAGCCCGCGGCGATGACCGTGGCGACGCTGGCCGGATCCGGCGGAACACTGGCCGAATCCGGCGGAAGAATGCAGAAAGGCTCGGTGAGCCACTGAGCGCCCCAGACCAGCGCGACCTGCAGAGAGACGACGGGCGGTTGCGACGATCCGAGGTCCCCGGTCGCCTCGATCTGGAACGTCGCCAGCGGCGGCGCCGGCCCCCCGAGGCCCTGCAGGCTGTCGCAGGCGGCCGCCCCCATGACGGCGAGGCCCAAAAAGAGGAAGCGCTTCACGGCTGCCACCCCGCGCCGATGAGGGTGACCCAGCCGCCACGCAGGGTTCCACTCTCGACAGCGGCGCTTGGCCCGCCGCTCACGTTGAATAGCCATGGGCCGAAGAGATGCACCGCCACGAAGGCCTCGACCTCACCGGCCGGCAAAGTCGAAAACGCGGAGGTTTCGAGCGTTCCGCCATTTCGAAGACGAGTCTCGTGGACGATGGTCGGTCCAAGGCTCAGTCGGAGGCCCACCCTTGCGCGCCCGAGTGGATGCTGGAGCACGCCGTCCAGCCTCAGACGGAGATCTGATTGGCTGACAGTCCAGGGGATCGACGACTCGGTCGCCGTGGACCAGGAAGCACGCGCCCCCCAAGCGATCAAGCGACCACGCGTGACGCCTAACCCGAATCCGGTCGAGAGGCCGGGGCCGAGGGCGGTCGGAAGCGCCAGCAGGAGACCGCCTCGACAGTGAAGGCGCCCGGTCGATCGAACCTGAAAGTATCGGCGACCAAAGGAAGCTCCGTCGCCCCGTGCGCTTCGCCGAAATGAACCCGACGAATAAGAGCCGCGAGCACAAGTCGCCGCATCTGACATTGTTTCCGCTCGACCTCGAATCTTCGCAATCCGCTTTCCTCCAGGGAGATCGAGCGCGCGTGAGCGCGATCACGATGCTGCACGAGAACGTCGCGATATCGAAACGGTGGGTCTGATCCGTTCTGCACTACTCGCATCAGTCATCTACCCAAGGACGCGACTGGCCGAGCAGCTTTTGGACGTCTTCGAGGCGCGCGCCGTTTTCGAGCGCGATCGTGGCCCTGTCGCTCGGAAGCTGTGATTGCAGATGAAGTACCGCAGTCCCGCATCCCTGCATCGCTGACGTTTTCTCGAATCTGTGGCGTATGCCGCGAGCGTCGCCACGGCTCCCTGAGGATAGGTAGAATAACGGGGTATCGTCTGATAATGGGGCGCTCCGTCAACTTCTCCCCCCCGCTTTTCCCG
This sequence comes from uncultured Pseudomonadota bacterium, assembly GCA_963835825.1. Taxonomy (GTDB): domain Bacteria; phylum Myxococcota_A; class Polyangia; order Fen-1088; family Fen-1088; genus JADGRB01. The sequence goes on along the minus strand of CAWIGZ010000014.1, from coordinate 250,344 downwards.
GGCCCTGCGGGCCCTGCCGGGAGGTCGAGTTCGCTTGCGTCACCTCAGAGCCCCTAGAGAACGTTACGCGCCTAATAACGAGGAGGGGGCTTCGTCTGCCAATCTACTCCACTAGCGGAAGCATCCCAGAGCCGTTTGAAACGTCGTCGTTACCTGCGACCTTCGTCATAGATAGAGGAGGAAACGTCTGCTTCAAGCAACTCGGTGCAGCGCGCTGGGATTCCGACGAAGTGGTCACGTTCCTAAAGCACTTGGCCTCATGAGCCAAACGTGCAGAAGAACCCAAGTGCAGAACCCAGACCGACGGTAGTTTGTGAAGAAGGGCGGTCCGCGAGAGGAGAGAGCTGGTCGACCGCGCGGGATTGCTCGGGGACTGCGCACGACCGGGCGGACTGGCAGCGCCACGAAGGCAGACGGATGCCCGAGCGCCGCCTGAGTGCAGGGCGTATAAGGCCAGAAGTCACGCCGCGACAATGGCCGAGATGACCGATTCTGTCGACTGCCCGCCCTTCTCGCCCCGCCAAGACGCCCTGTTTTCAGGGTGTAGATCCGGCACTGACGCCGGAACAGCGGAATTCGTGAGCGCCGGGAATTGCGGGAGAACGAACGCAATTGAAGGGGCATGACGAACCTCAGCGTGATCCGTGGAATGGGAGCGAAGTCGAGCAAGCATGCGGAGCTTTTGTCCGTAGCGAAGTTGCGGGCGATCCTTGAGGATGAGGGGATGCGCCGGCGGCAATCGAAGGAGAGCTTCCAGTCGTTCGAGGAGCGGTTGCACCGGCAACTGCAGGAGGTCGAGCGCGAGCTTTTGGCCGAGGATCTGGGACGAGCTGACGTCGATGCCGACGGCATCATGGTCGAAGGGACAGCGTACCGACGGGTGCTGCGCGGCGAAGAGACGTACATGACGGCGGCCGGGCCGGTGCGGGTCGAGCGGACGCTGTACAAGGACCGGACGGACGATGGGGAGCGCGCGCTGGTCCCGATGGAGTTGAAGACGGGGATCGTGGGTGGGTTCTGGACGCCGATGGCGGCGCGGCAGGCGGCCTGGGTGGTGTCGCAGATGAGCCCGCAGACGGCCGAGGAGCTGTTCGCGCGGGTGGGCAACATGACGCCGTCGAAGAGCAGCTTGGATCGGCTGCCGAAGCTGCTCGCTGAGCGGTGGAACGACGACCGAAAGGGTTTCGAGACGACGCTGCGCGACGCGATGACGGTACCCGACGAGGCCGTCACGGTGATGGCGAGCCTGGACGGCGTGCTGGCGCCGATGAAAGATGGCGGCGCCGCGGAGAAACGCGCCGAGACGGCGGCGCGAGGTCAGATCGCCAAGGGTCCGGCAGGGTACCGGGAGGTGGGCTGCGCGACGCTCTCCTTCTGCGACAAGGAAGGCAAGTGCCTCGCCGCCGTGCGGATGGCGCGCATGCCCGAGCCCCACAAAGCGTCGCTCAAGGAGGCGCTGAAGGCGGAGCTGGACGTCGCCTTGGCGAAGCGCCCCGACCTGCGGCTGGTCAAGGCGGCGGATGGCGCAAACGATAACTGGAGCTTCCTGCACAGCGAGCTGCCCGCGGGCGACGAGGTCGTCGATTTCTTCCACGCGGCCGAGCACCTGAATGCCGCGGTGGCCGCCGCATACGGCGACGGAACCGTCGAAGCCCGGAGGCGCTTCAACGACCTCCGCCACGTCCTGCTGGAGCAGGAAAACGGCGACGGCACGGTGATCCGGTCGCTGGTTCACCTTCGCGACAAGCACCCACGGAACAAGCGCATCGCGACGGAGCTGGCTTACTTTCGCAAACGCCGACCCCACATGCGATACGCCGAGATGAAGGCGCAAGGGCTGCCGATCGGTACCTGCGTCATCGAGGCCGCGTGCAAGACACTCGTCACCCAGCGTCTCAAGCAGAGCGGGATGCGCTGGGGCCACGAAGGTGGGCAAGCGATCCTGAATCTGCGCGGCTGGGCGCAAAGTGAGCGCTTCGATCAAGCGTGGGCTTTGCTCGCCGCAACCTTTCACGCCGAGATCACCCTCCTGAATGACGTCGTTTCGATAACATCTCGGCGAGCGTGATTTCCCCGAGAAACTCCGTCAATGTCAGACCCACACCGAATCCTTTTGCCAGATGATCGACCATCAATGTGATGGACGCCGAGTCCCCGACTGTTCTCGTCTTGCGTGGTGGGGCGGCCAGGTCCTGACCTGAGCACCGTGCGGTGATGTGGCTATCTTCTCAAGTATCCCTGGGGTTGCCCCAGAGAGACGGTATGAACCGTCGACTCGGGGACTCGGCGCCATCAACCCCCGGGTAGGACCCGGCACCGCAACCCGTCAACGCCGCGCGACTTTCTGGGCGCCGGGCCGCGCCGTTCGGGGTGCGGGAACTTGTTCGCGCAGCCGCTGTCTCTTGATCGAGGGAGCATGAAGCAAGATGCGGTGGACCAGGTCGAAATCTCCTCACCTTGCACGGTCCCCTGGTCGAGTATGCGCGGCGACGGCCCGATCCGGTTCTGCGGCCATTGCCGACAGAACGTCTACTACGTCGAGGCCTTCGGTCGCGCGGAGGCGCGCCGGCTGGTGGCGGAGAGCGAAGGACGACTGTGCGTGCGGATCCTGCGCCGCTCCGACGGCACGGTGGTGACTGCCGACTGCTGGACGAGGCTGCGGGCAGCCCGGCGTCGGGGCATTGCCCCATTTCTCGCCATGCTACTGGTGGTCGCCTGGGCCGAGCTCGTAGCGATCCGGTTCGGCCTCGGCGGGGGCCGCCGGTTCGTCGCCAAGCCGCAGGGTGCCCGGGCCTAGCTTCGTCGCCGACAACCGGCACCTTAGGGACCGGCACATCATGGGAGGCTTCGGGCGGAAAGTGATCCGCAGTGAGCCGGAGCCCGATTGGCTCCGATCGAAGCAGGGCCGAGAGCCCGGGCGGGCATCCGCGCCTCACCTCTCACCGCCGTTGGTCAATCCGGTACTCGCCGGCCTTCCAGACTGATTGCGCTCTGGGTCGCTTCCGGAGCCATCGACGAAGCCCCGATTTCTAATCGTTTCAAAACCATCTAAGCGAAATTGCTGACGTTTGTGCAGCGGCTGCCGGCATGGAGCGGCCCCTGCCCTCCCCGCCCTTTCGGCGCTTACGCGGCTACCAGCAGCGTCTCGGCCAGCTCTTTGATCCCGATCACCTCAGTGTCGGCCGTCGCGGGATACCGATCGGCGCCGGAATAGACGAGGAACCGGCGATCGGGCCGGATGTCCTCGCAGGCTTGGTGGAAGCCCTTCTCGGGCCGGGCGGTCAGGCCGCGCTTGATCTCGATCGCCCACCGGCCCTGCTTCGGAATGTCGAGGACGAGGTCGATCTCCGCTCCGCCGGCCGACCGGTAAAAGCTCGCCTCTGTGCGGGCGGGAGCCACCGCCAGGAGATTCTCGATTACGAATCCCTCCCAGCTCGCCCCGACGACGGGATGGCCGGCCAGCTCGTTCTGGTCTTCGATGCCGAGGAGCGCATGGGTGAGCCCGCTGTCGCGCACATAGACCTTCGGCGACTTCACAAGCCGCTTGCCGGTGTTCGTGTGGAACGGCTGGAGCCGGCGAACGAGCAGGAGATCGACAAGAAGGTCGATGTAGCGCGTGACGGTCGGCGAGCTGATGGCCAGGCCTCCGGCCAGGCGCGACGCATTCAGCATGGTTCCCTGGCTGTGGGCGAGCATCGTCCAGAGGCGGCCAAGCGTTTCGGCCGGCAGGCGAGGCCCGAACTGCGGAACGTCGCGCTCGAGATAGGTGCGGATGAAGTCCTTCCGAATGGACAGGCTCTCGGCGTCCGTCCGGGCGAGGAAACTGTCCGGGAACCCTCCCCGCAGCCACAGGACCGAGCGATCCGGCTCCTTCGCCCCTGCTTCGAGGACGTCGAACGGCCCGAGATCGATATAGGCGATGCGGCCCGCGAGCGTCTCACCCGACTGGCGGAGGAGATCGATCGCCGCGGAGCCCAGCACCAGGAAGCGGCCATGCCTGCGTCCGCTGCGGCGGCCTTCATCGATGAGGCCCCGCAGGGTCATGAACAGCTCCGGCACCCGGTGAATCTCGTCGAGGATCACCAGCCGGTCCTCGTAGTTGCGCAGGAAGAGCGCCGGCTCGGCGAGCTTGGCGCGGTCTTCGGGCGCTTCGAGGTCCAGGTACAGCGCGCCCTTCCCTTCGCCCAGGTTCCGGGCGAGGGTGGTTTTCCCGACCTGCCGCGGCCCGAGCAGGCCCACGGCGGCCTGGCGGTCGAGAGCTTCCCGGACGAGCTTCGTGGCGCGGCGCGTAATCATCCGTGCAAATCTAACGTTCGTCGTTAAATTTGCAAGGAACACCGAAGGTCCTAGGCCCTCCTTGGCTGAGCTGGTGATCCTTACGCATTCCAGCTCGACAACACGGATGAAGTATATCGGACTAGTCCTATGGTGACTAGTCCGAGCATCGGCTTTGCTCACCGGAGTGCCGCGGGTCAAGAAGAGGGTCCAACGAACGTGGCGTTCGAACGCTAGGTCCGATCCCGCGACCCTACGCACCCTGGTCTCGCTGGGAGAAACGATCCGGCAGCTGCGAATTGAGCGGGGGACCACTCAAGAGGGCCTCGCCGAGAAGGCCGCGATTAGCGTCCAGCACCTTCTAGACCTGGAACACGGTCGCTCGAACCCCACACTCGCGTCGCTCTGCGGAATCGCCCGAGGCCTCGACGTGAAACTTCGGGATCTGTTCAAGGACCTATGAGGGCTCTCCAGCCGGACGCCTGCGTTGCGAGCTGGACGGCGAAGATCTTGCCCGCCAGCTGCCCAAACAGATCCAACCGTCCCAAACTCGAACCAACCAGACCTCACGAAAGTTGCCGTAATCGCGCGGGAGTCTGTGCAAGCCCCCGAAGTGTCGGGGTTGACGGACGTGTTCGACTCCCGGCGCCTCCACCGCCCATCGCGTGTAGCAAGGCGTGTAGCAAGCGCGCGCGAAAGTCCGCGATTTCCGCGAGCTAGAGCTGGGCGACGGCGACGGTGCGCTCGCTGCGCGCGCCTCACCGTCGCTGGAACCGCAAGCCGCTTGAGCCTCGGATGGAGTTTCTGCACCCAACACCTCCCCCTTCGCATCCGGGTCGCTCCACTCGACGTCGAGGCCCTTCTTTACGCTCGACTCCAATAACACGGGGATCCCGGCCGCCACGGCTACCTTTTCTACGGACCAGCCAAGCAGATCGGCGGCGCAACCGACGACGTTGCGTGCGGCGTGTCCGAGCAAATTGATGGTGTCTTCGACGCGCCCAGCACCTTCCAGTGGGCTCGAATCGATGGCGACGCGCAGATCTTTCGGTAGCTTTTTCCAGTCGAATGCCTTCGTGCGACGTGCAAACTCGACGGTGCGCTCAAGCAACCGACGATCCATGTCGCTGCGGATCAGGCGCTCTCGAAATGCTCGCAACGTATCTTGCGCGAACGCAGCTTCGTCCTTGCCGAGTCGGTCCGGACTAAAGCGCACCATCGAACAGCGCTGGCCAGGTCGTCAGCGCAAGTCGTAGAGATAGAGGAGCGCGGCCCAGCCACTTGGCAGCAGGTTCGGCGGTGACTCCAGGCCCTCGCCGTAGCGGACTGCCATCTCGAGGAAGAAGCGGGCATGGAAGAAGGCCTCCAGGATCGGCCGCGTCGTCTCCAGCCAGATCGCGTTGTGCTCGAGCGCGAACGCCTTCCCGGTGCCTTCTCGAACGATCCGGATGAACTCGTCGTGGAGCTCCCGCTCTGGCGCCAGGGTCTGAAGTGCCTTTACGATCTCGGCCGTGGTCTCCTGGAGACGATAGACCTTGAAGCTGTGGTGATAGAATCGATACACAGGATCCTCGTAGCCCCAGTGGCTGCTGCACTTTTCTAGGAGCGCCTTTAGGTCGGGCAGCGCACCTTTCAGATTCGCGAACAACTCCTGAGCGGCTGGACGCTGATCGACATCTGATTCTGAGTCCGACATATCCATGTCCTCGTCGAAGAGTATATCAAAGGTTATGTCAAGATGATTTGACATAGTCTTGCCGAAGCAAAGGTTCGACGGTATCTTGATCCAGCGATGCCGACGCTCGTGAAGCGCCACTGGCGGGCGGACCTGGAGGCGTTCGGAGGTCGAAAGTCGCGAAGCGGCTTCTACTACGAGGCCTTCGTCCCTGACGAAATCGGCGAGCTGGACCTGGCGATTCCAGCGGATGTCGCCGAAGCGGCCGAGGCCGCGACCACGGCTGTGCGGCAGCTCGGAGCTCAACCACCCGGCGGAGTCTCTTGGGAAGCGCTTGGGCGGCAGCTTCTTCGCGCCGAATCGGTTGCCTCGTCGCGGATAGAGGGTCTCGAGATCTCACACCGGCGCCTCGCCCGGGCCGACTTTGGCCGGACCCACAAGGACCTGACGGCTGACTCTGTTTTGGGAAACGTGGCGGCGATGGAAGCAGCTGTCGCGCTCGGAAGTCGAAGCAAACCGCTCGCGACTCGCGACGTCCTAAACGTCCACCGGATACTGCTCGAGGCCACGCCCGATCGGCACCTTGGCGGAAAGCTTCGGACGGCCCAGGGCTGGATCGGAGGCGGGAGTACGCCGGAACACGCAGACTTCATCCCCCCACCAGAGGATCGAGTCCCTGGCTTGGTGGCCGATCTCTGCATCTTCGCGTCCCGAGACGACCTGCCCGCGGTCATCCAGGCGGCGATCGTCCACGCCCAGTTCGAGACGATCCATCCGTTCCCGGACGGAAACGGTCGCGTGGGTCGCTGCCTCATCCACGCCGTCCTGCGCCGCCGAGGTCTGACTCCCGGGTTCGTCCCGCCGGTAAGCCTGGTGCTCGGGGCCAACGCAAAGGCCTACGTTCGGGGATTAGTGGCCTTCCGAGCGGGAAAGGTGTCGGAGTGGTGCGGACTCTTCGCGGCCGCCGTCCGAACAGCGGCTGACGAAGCCGGACGACTGGCGTCGGCGGTCGACCGATTGCGCACCCAGTGGCGAGAGGCGGTCGGTCGCCCCCGCTCGGGTTCAGCCGCCGATAAGCTGGTCGAGGCCCTACCAGGGCACCCAGTCCTCGACGTCGGCACTGCGGAGCGAATCGCCAGTGTGTCGAACCAGGCGGCGCGTCTGGCGATGATTCAGCTTGAGGAAGCTGGTGTGATCAAGCGAGTCAACGCCGGCAAGCGCAACCGCGCCTGGGAAGCGGTCGGATTGTTCGAGGTGGTGGAGACGGCGGAGAGACGGCTGCGCGCAAGGTGAGGCTTGGCCGCGCGTCGGGCGCGCGCTCGACCTACGTCACGACAGCCCGGGCAATAGATCTGCCCGCGAAAGTCTCGGCGGCACACGAAGAAGACGCGCCGGCACAACGCGCAACCCAGCTGAAATAGAGGCTCTTCGTCTTCCATCCGCCGCGGGCGGAAGGAACTGGACGATCGATCCTCACGGCTTTATCGTCCCTGCTCGTCAGACTTTCATCCGCCTGACAGAGGGCCCAGGGCTGCAACCCTGGGTCCTGATCCTTCTGCCCGCCGCTGCCGTTTACGCCGGGCCTGCGGCTGTCGCGACTTTTGCTGCCGCGCCGATTTCGGCCACGACCCGAAGGTCAGATCTCCTCGGATCGAGATGGCCGTCTACAAACGGGACGCGGGCGACCACTCCGCGTTCCATGGCTGGAACAAGCGACAAGGTCGCTCGTAGGCTCCCAGTCGATCAGAGATCGACGACCAGATCGCCCGTCGGCCGCGAGCAGCAGACCAGCAGGTTGCCTTCCGCCGGAGCGTCGAGCGGCTGCGGCTCGTAATCGACCTGCCCCGAGACCAGCCCGCTCTCGCAGGTATGACAGACACCGGTCCGGCACGACCAGCGGACCGGAACGTCGCACGCCTCGGCCAGCTCCAGGATGCTCTGGTGGACGGAGGGGTTCCAGTGGGCCGCGACTCCGCTGCGGGCGAACGACACGAGCGGACCCGTCTCGGCGTCCCCGGCGGGCAGGTGCGGCGCGGGGCGCGCGGCGCCCGAAGCGACGACGCCCGGGGTGATCGACTCGCTGCCGTTGAAGATCTCCAGGTGAATGCGCCGGGACGCCACGCCGAAGGCGATCAGCGCCTCCTTCATCTCGGCCATGAAGCGGGTCGGCCCGCAAAGATAGGCATCTCCGTCGCGCGGCAGCCCCACGTCCTCGAAGGTGGACCGCGACAGGTGTCCGGCAGTATCGAAATCCACGCCCACCTTGTCGAGCTCGCCAGGCCTGCTGTAGCAGACGTAGGCGCGCCCGCGCGGGAGCATGGCCATGAGGCGCCGCACTTCCGCCGCGAACGGATGATGTTGCCCATCGCGGGCGGCGTGGAGCCAGACGACCTGCCGGGGCGAGCCGGCCTCTCCCAACGCCTGCAGCATCGCCAGGACCGGCGTAACTCCGATCCCCGCGCTGAGCAGCACCACCGGGCCCTCACCCGACTGCAAGAGGAAGCTTCCCCGCGGCGCGCTCACGTCGAGCGCGTCGCCGACTCCGACGTGGTCGCGCAGGTAGGCGCCGGCGGCCCCGTTCGGCTCGACCTTCACGCTGATGCGATAGCGCTCCGCCGATCGGGAGTCCGACAGCGAGTAGCTGCGAAAAATCGGCCGGCCGTCGGCGCTCCCTGGGATACGCAACACCACGTACTGGCCCGGCAGCGCCGCCGGAAGCGGCTGACGGTCCGCGCTCTGCATCGTCAGCGAGAGGACGTCCGTCGCCTCCCGGGCAATCGACGTCACCAGCAGCGGCCGAAATCCGGGCTTCGCCGGATGCGCGGCCGCGTCCGGCGCCAGCCCCGCGTTGCCGCCGCCCACCCGACCCGCCGCGCTGGTCGCGCTCTCCAGCAACGCCTCGAATGACGCGCGCCACCCCGGCGAGAGCGCGTCGATCTGCAAGGCGCGCCGCAGGCGATCGGGTGTGTGCGCTGGAGAGTAGAGGAGCGCGTTGATCTCCTCGACCGTCATCCGCTCTGGCGCCTGCCCAACCTTCACGATCTCGTCACCGGCGCCCACTTCGCCTTCCTCGAGCACGCGAAAGTAGAAGCCGGGCCGTCCGCTCGACGTCAACAGGGCCGGCATCCGCGGCTCGTTCGTCCGGATGCCGACCCGATAGCAGGTCACGCGCGGCTGGGTCACTTCGAACAGCGCGCTGCCGATGCGATATCGGTCGCCGATGCAGACGACATCGTCGGTCAGGCCTTCGATCGTGAAGTTCTCGCCGAACTGTCCGGGGACGAAGTCAGTCCTCTGCAGCCGTTCTTCCCAGTGGCGATAGGACTCGATCTGGTAGACGAAGACGGCGCGCTGCTCACCGCCGTGCCCGGCCAGGTCGCCTTGCCCGTCGCCGTCCAGATTGAGCCGTCGCGCCCGACAGCGCCCCGCCACGGGGTCCTTCCAGATCCCGGTGCGCACCGTGCGCCCCTTCCACTGGATGTCGCGTGGAAGGCCCACGTTCACGGATAAAAGGCGCGCCATCTCACCCGGCCCGGTCTCTGTCCAGTAACCCCGACGGGAGGTGACCGCAAGCCCCGGTCGCGGGGCGGGCGCACATTCGGCACCGCGGCGTCGGCAACGTGCTGATTCGGAAGGAGGGCTCCCGTGCTCGCTTGCGAATTCCGGCGGCGAGCCCACATGAGATCGCCAAGCCCGCGGAGTTCCCCGGACGGGGACCGCTGGGGCTCGGAGGCAGGCATGCCAACAGCGATCATCACCGGCGCGTCGCAGGGGATCGGCGCGGGAATCGTCGAGCGGTTCCTCGGGGAGGGATACGATGTCGTCGCGACCGCGCGCCACGCGACCCGAAAGCTGAGCCCATCGCCCCGCTTGCTGCCCGTCGACGGCGACCTCGGCAAGCGCGAGACAGCCGCCGCGGTCGTTCGAACGGCGGTCGACCGTTTCGGCGCCATCGACGTCCTGGTGAACAATGCCGGGAGCTACCGCGCCAAGCCGTTCACGGAGTACACGCCGGACGACATCGACGCCCTGGTGTCCCTCAACCTGCTCGGTCTCGTTTCGATCACGCAGCTGGTGGTGAAACAGATGCTCGCCCAAAAATCGGGTGCGGTCGTCAGCATCTCCGCCTCCCTGGCCGACCATCCGATCGCAGGTGTCGACGCGGCGGTGTCCATGATGACGAAGGGTGCCGTCAACACCATGACCCGGAGCCTCGCCGTCGAGTACGCAAAGGCCGGGCTGCGCTTCAACGCCGTCGCCCCCGGCGTCGTGAACACGCCCCTGCTCGAGGACGGCACCAAGGCGGGCCTCAGAGCTCTACAGCCGATGGGGCGCCTCACCGAGGTCAACGACGTCGCCGACGCAGTCCTCTACCTGTCCCGGGCGCGTCAGGTCACGGGGCAGGTGCTTTACGTCGACGGCGGGGCACACGTGGGCCGCTGGTAGGACCGCTCATCCCCTCACCGACGCTGGCGATGACGCCCGGCCGTCGCTGACAGGCGATGGGAGAGTTGCACCCGGCACCGGGTACTGGGCCTCGATGAACTGAACGAAGCTCTGCTTGAACCGGCAGCGGTTCTCGGGCAGGGGTAGGCGTTCGCGACCAGAGATAGGATTTGTGATCGAGAAGTCGACATTCCCCGCTCGACGGAGACAGCAGCCCAAAGGTCCACGAGTCTGACGAGATCCCGATTCGTTTTCCTTCCAAGTAGCTAACGTTGCTGACGTTCTCGGAGTCGAGAAGACGTTTGGGTTCGTAAGCTATGGATATCGTTCGTCAGTCGTGGGAATCGCACTCAGGAGGCCGACGGTTCGATCCCGTCCATCTCCACGAAATTACTCAGTATTTTTTAGTCGGAAGTCGTGGTCCAGGGCCTCCGCCTGGCTCACACGGACGCGTCCGTGGCGAGGGCACTCCCCGTGATGCTCTGGGCCAATCGCGACACGCTACGGCTCGCCGATTTGGTCCGCCGTGCACGGCGAGCGAAGGAGGGATCCACGCTTGGGTTCTTCCTGGAACTGACGTCCGAGCTTGCCGGGAGTCGGCCATTCGCCGCCGAATACGCAGCTCTAAGGCGGGACCGGCCGCCTTCGAACACCTTCTTCTTCGAGGGCGCCGAGAAGAGCCTGGTCGGGAAGGAGCTGGCTGCGGTCAACACGCCACCCGTCGCTCGGCGATGGCGGTTCCTGATGAACATGCCGCTCGACAGCTTCGAGACCCTCTTCCGAAAGACCTTCCGTGCGCCACCGTCCTCAGGAACTTGAACGCTTCGTCGAGGCAATCGACGCGGCGCTGCCCGAGCCCGCCTCGATCCTCGTCATCGGCGGTGCCGCTGCGTCGCTCGCGTACGCAGCGACCCGGCCGACCGACGACATCGACACCTTCCATCCGCTGACTCCGGTCGTCCAGAAGGCGGTCGAAGCCGAACCGGCGCGACGAGGAGCCGCGCAAGAATATTGCTCTATAGCCTAACAATTGCTATAAAGCAAACCATGCGACGTCGCGCCCTCTCCGCCGACTTCGGCCGGCACCTGCGGTCAGCTCGATTGCGAACGGGAATGTCGCTGTCCACGCTCGCCGCGCGCTCTGGCGTTTCGCTCACCAGCCTGTCTCGTTTCGAGGGGGGCACCCGGCAACCCGGGTTCGGGGACGCGTGCGACCTTGCCAAGGCGCTTGGAACCCCCCTGCTCTTCTTGGCCGATGGGCGCGATCGAACGGGCAGCGATTCCCGCGATCTGATCGCCCACCTCGCCCACTGGGGTCTCAACGACCTGGCCCCAGGCGAAGTCGCCCTGATCGGCGAGGCTCGCCCCTTCGAAAGCCTCATTGCCACCAGTCTGACCGACGCCACCACGCCCCGAATTCTGGAGAGCATTCCCGCGCTCCTGCTCAAAAACGATTTCTCCGTGCCCGAACTGGAAGCCCAGGCCACCGGCGAACGCGTGCTGCACCGTTTGGGGTGGCTGGCCGAATTGGCGGAGTGGATCGCGGCCCAACTCCCGGTCAGCCGGGCTCACCCGTCCGCGTCTTCAAAGGTCAGACAAGTTCGCCAGACTGCCTGGAACCGCCGGCAGCAAGACTTTGCAAAGCTATCGAAGGCGGCGCGCTGGCCCGAAGGTTGGGACCTGTTCGGGAAGACTGAAGCATCGCCCAAGGGCGGGGCGTCCAAGCACGCGGCAGACACCTCGCCCATCGCCAAGAAGTGGAAGATCGTGTACCCAGCGCCACAAGAGGAGTTCCTGGCGCGCGCCCGCGACATCTTGGGCGCCGAGGCAGGGTAGAACCGATGGCCGCGTCCGCTCGAGACTCACTCCTCGGCTATCTCGCCGTGCTCGATCGCCGCCTGATCGATACCGGGAAGTCGACGCGGCTGTATTTGTCCGGCGGCGCGGCCGTCGTGCTGGCTTACGGCAGCACCGAGCGCACCAAAGACGTCGATGCGCCCGATGAACCGTCGACACGGTCAAAGCACGCGCGGTGGCGGTCGTCGCCTGGCCCATCACGATGACGATGGTGCGTCCAGGGCAATTGTGTCAGCAGCGCTGACACTCTCTTTCGCGCCGCGGGCGCTCCGTAGCCGAGTGGAACGCCTCCCTCCCTATCCCTTCGTCTCCACGAGCATCAGCAGCGCGAGCAGCTGTCGCCGAAGCGCCGCCGTATCCCCCGACGCAGCCCAGCTCTCCAGCGCTCCTCTCAGTGCCGCCGCCACGTCGTCCACCGGCCTCGAAGCTACAGTGCTCCAGCCCGACCGCACGCCACCGCCTTCTGGCGCATCGGACGGTGGGGACAAGAGCCGCAAGTGCCCGGCAACCGCGCCCGACTGCTCTCCACCGCGCCCCGCTTCAATGTGCTGCTCCAGGTGATGGAAGACGGCCGGCTGACGGACGGGCACGGACGCACTGTCGACTTCCGCAACGTCATCCTGATCATGACCTCGAACGTCGGCTCCGCGTTCGTATTGGAGGCGTCCGACTCGGCCGAGGCAGAGCGTCGCGCGCTCCAGGCCCTGCGTGCCAGCTTCAAGCCCGAGTTCCTGAACCGGCTGGACGGCATGGTCGTGTTCAAGCGGCTCGACGAGGCGCGCACCCGGGAGATCGTCGACATCCAGCTCCGCCAGATCCAGCCCCTGCTCGCCCAACGCGAGATCGAGCTCGAGGTGACGGACGCGGCCAAGCGACTGCTGGCGGAGGTTGGCTACGATCCCGACTACGGAGCACGCCCCTTGCGACGCGCGATCCAGGAACGCCTGCTCGAGCCCCTGTCCGAAAAGCTCATCGCCGGCGAGGTGCTTCCCGGCCAACACGTCGTGGTCGACGTCAGCGACGACCACCTGGCGTTCCACACCGAACCCCGCCGCGCCGCCGCCTAGGCGTATACGTCCATGATCCGCGCCAGCAGCTCCTTCGCCGCGGGCTCTGGGCGCTGAAAGGAGTTGCGGCCGATGATGCTGCCGAAGCCGCCTCCGTGGCGGATGGCACGCGCCTCCTCGACGAGCGCCTCGTCGTCCGCTTTCATGACTCCGCCCGAGAAGATCACGATGCGACGGCCGTCAAATGCCGCTTGCACCACGTGGCGTACACGGTCAGCGAGCGTGGCGCTCGGAATCCGTGCTTCGGGGACCGGCTGCTGCGGCCGGCCGCGGGCCCGCGACGCCGTGGCCCGCGCCTGCCCCGGGACCGCGTGACCGCGTTTCTCGCCCGCCTCCTCGCAGGAAAGCCCAGAAGGTGGCGAATCTGTCGTCCGCCGCCGCCTGCCTCTTGCCGCCAGGTCGGGCGGACCCAGCATGACTTTGCGATGAGCGGGTTTCGGAAGGTGCTGTGCGCGGTCGATGTCGGGGACGGGCCGGGTCCGTTCCTCGGCGAGGTCGCCGAGGAGGTGCTGCGCGCGGCCGACCGCGAGGCGCGCCTGCACCAGGCCGAGCTGGTCGCCATCCACGCGATCCCCACGCTCGGGGCACCGATGTCGCCGGCCGAATTCGAAGAGACGCTGCTTCGTCGACAGCAGCTGGTGACGACCGTCTTCGAGGGCCTCACCAAGGCCCTCGAGCAGGTCAGCGGTCGAAAGTCGGACGAGCTCGCGCTGCTGGTCGAGGACGGGCCCCCGGCCAGGGCGATCCTCGACGCGGCCGAACGCATCGGCGCCGATCGGATCGTCCTCAGCAACTCGGGGGCCAAGGGGCAGCGACGCCTGCTGCTCGGCAGCGCCGACGTCGAGGTGGTGCCGGAGGCCAAGGGCGCGGTGCTCGTGATCCGGCTGCCTTGACCTGGTCGAGACCAGCCGCCCCGGGGTGTTCGCGGCCGGCGATGTCCGCTCCGGGTCGGTCAAGCGGGTGGCCTCCGCCATCGGGGAGGGGGCGATGGCCGTTCAGTTCATCCACGAATGTCTGAAGGAGATGTGACCGATTCCAAAACAACGCCCGAGGAGGACGAGCCATGGCAACAACACAGTCCCCACGCCTGGAGACCAAGCAGATCCCGCGCGAACAGTGGAAGGGGTATTTCGATCGCTTCACCCTCCAGTACCTGAAGGAGGACCAGCCCGAAGCGGCGACCATCGAGGTGGTATCTCCCACGCTCGGCGATCAATTCGAGGTCGAGGCGGTGCGCCTGCTCGGCCTCAGCTACGATCCCAAGAGCGATGTCCTTGAGCTGCAGCTCGAGGACATGGAGCACCTGGTGTTCGAGCCCGCGGAGATCTGGGCCATCGAGCAGGAGGACGGGTTCGTCTCCGCCCTCGAGGTGGTCCGCCGCGACGGCGTCAAGGAGATCCTCTACGTGCGCAAGAGCGGCCCCCTCGCCCTCCGATCCGAGGCCCCCGCGTCACCTGCCTAGTTCTAAGTCTAGGCCCCGGTCAGTTGACGACGGCGCGGAAGCTGGTGCTTTCGAGGTCGACGGCGCCGCGCCAGATCGGCGTAAGCATTTCCGTAACCACCTGAGCGCGACCAGGGGTGACGGCCCGAAGCTCGCGCTCGGGGTGACCCCGAAGGGCGTGAAGATCCCCCTCGGACTCTGGGTCGGCTCGAGGAAGAACGCGCGCGTCTGTCACCGAACCCCACTTGGTCATCTCTTGGCAGCTCGGGCACGTCGATCAGGAGCCGAGGGCGAGCTCGTTCAGCGGCGCTGTCGCGTCCAGCGGTATGGCGAGCCGGAGCGTGCTGCTCCGATCTCGAGCGACCCGCTCATCTACCGTTTTCACGAGGTGGTCCAGGTCTACGGGACGACGCTCAAAGAGTTGATCCACGAGAAGTGCGGCGACGGCATCATGAGCGCCATCGACTTCGAGATGTACGTCGATCGGGCAGCCGATCCCAAAGGCGATCGCATCAAGGTGACGATGCACGGCAAGTTCCTTCCGTACCGAAAATGGTAGGGACGCCGGTCAGAAGGCGCCGCCTCCGACGCCGAGGACAAGGGCGCCACTGCCGGTCTGGCGGTGCGTCGTTGCGGGCCACCGCACGTCCGCATCGTCGGCGCGATCGTAGAGCGCGACCACAGCCGTCCAGTTGGAGATGCCGCTCACTCGCCGGGCGACATGAGCCGACTGAATCGCCGCCTCGACCTGGTAGCGCCCAGTTGGCCCAGCCGCGTTCGCCTGTTGATAGCGGCCGCGATGGTCGCCGGCCCTATCGAGCGTTTTGTTTCGGTCCTCAGACTCCACTTCGTTAGGGATCGGCGGTCGTGAACGTTGCGGTCGCGCCTGCTGGCAGCGTCGTGGTCACGATCCCTTGGCCGGTCCAGTCGACCGAAAAGTCCGCTGGCGCGGCTCCCGGATTGAACACGACCAGCGTGTCCGTCCCATTCGGGTTTCGGAAGGCCTGCGCCAAGACGCCGTTCCCGTCTGAGCTGGCCACCCGCGTCGCCCCCGGCACGACGAACTTCGAAAACTGGCCGAGCTCATAGTAGTTGAGGGTCAGCTGGACCTGTCCGGTCGTCGTATCGACGATGGCCAGACCGGTGCACCCCCCGCAGCCGTCGCCCATCTTGGGGCCGCCGTCCTGATCCAATGCCAGGTTCCACAGGACCGCGCCGCTCGCCCAGTTCGCCATGCTGGTGAGGATCTGTTGGGTGGCATCGCCGGCGATACCCGCCGGTCCCGTCGAGCACTCGGTCATGTAGAGGGGCCGGTTCGGCTGGTCCGTATGAATCAACGTCATCTGGTCCAGCCCCTGGTAGCAATGCCAAGCGGTGCCATAGAGCTCGTTGGTCGTGCCTGTGAACAGGGCCGTCGCGAAGGCGCGCGAGGCGCCGATGTCGTCGCCGCCCAGGATCTTCACGTCGGACAACCCGGCAGCGCTCAACGCCGGGGCCAGGTCACTGGCGATGAAATGGGCCTCGTCGACGGCGGGGAGCAACATCCCCGCGTACGAGGAAGGCGCGATCGACGGCTCGTTCTGTGGTGTGATGCCCCAGACCGATACGCCCTTGGCCTGGTACTCCTGCAGGAAATGCACGAAGTACTGCGCCAGCGCGCCGTGGGCGTCGTCGCGCAGGGCACCGTCCCCGCCGCCCAACATGCTCGCGTTGGTTTTCATCCAGGCGGGCGGGCTCCACGGGTTTGCGAACAGTTTCATCTGGGGGTTGATGGCCTGCGCCTGCAGGATCACCGGGATGATGTTCGCGTCATCGTGCGACGTGCTGAAGCTGGGCAGCGTCGGGTCCGGGGCGCCGCCGCTGTCGCCGTCGTCGTAGGAGTAGGTACAGCCGCATTCGGTGAAGTCGGACGAGGCCATCGGCACGCGCATGAATGACAGACCGATGCCGAGCCGAGGCGAGAACAGCTGCGCAATCAATGCGTCCCGATCGGCCTTCGCCAACGCACCCCAGATCAACGACGCCGAGGTGTCGGTAAAGGCCGCGCCGAAGCCGTCGATGCTCTGCATCGCGATGGTGTCGTCGAAGATGACGTCCGCCGGTCCCCCGGCAGCGGGCCTGACGTCTGCTTGGCGCGAGAGCGCGCTGACCAGGTCCGGGGTGGTCAGCCAGACGTGAACCACCGGGCCCGGGCGCGCGCCCTCGCTTCCGCACGAAGCCAGGACCATCGCGAACAGGCAGGTGACTCCAAAGAGCGGAAGCGGACCGGACCACTGCGGCGGCCGCCAGAATGCTGCTTTCATGAGAGTGAGAACCTGGCCGGAATGATGCCACGACCCTCAGGTACTCAGTCAACTCACGGCGGGTGTGCGCCGCAATAATCCCGGTCTGTGCCAGCATTCTCCGATCAACGCTCGGACGCCGAGTCGACAGAGCTATCAGCACCGGCTGCGGGCCATAGTGGACGACCGCGGGGACGCCTCGCTGCTTGCATAACTAGAGATCCAGAGGTCGACGGTGGCGAGTTGGGTGACTTCCACCACTTTTCCCACCACCCAGGCGTAACGGGGTGGACGTCCAGGTTACGCCTCGCACATGTTTTGAACTCCTTGGCACTACCCGTTGCGGCCGGAAACGGCCTTCTTCGTATTCACACTGTGGGTCACGGCTACGACAGGGATGTCCAAGACAGCGTCGCGACCGGTGCATCATAGGGCAGCTGTTTCGGGCGATTCCGGCGGCATCCCAGCGAGAGCGGCGCCTGCTGCTCTGCAGAGCCGCCGAATGGTCGCTGTCTGGCGTCCGGGTCGAGCTGTTACATCGCGACCACGCAGGGTGAGGGGATGTGCGCCGGGGGCACCTGCGAATGTGGACACGAGAACGAGCCGTGCTGCGGCTTCGGTCCCACCAACTGCCTCGAGCCGCAGGATCGGTGCACGCGGGCCGAGATCTTCACCTGCAAGGCTTGCGGTCTTCCCCACAACCCGTGCTGTGCGAACAACACCTGCGCAAATGGTGGTTGCTGCGTCTACGACCCGACGTTCGGGGGGATCTGCGTCGCCGCGGGGGTCGACTGCGGGACGTCGCCGACGGGCGCAGCAATCTGCAATGCGGGCGTGTGCGCGACGTGCGGCGGGCTCGGCCAACCCTGCTGCTCCAACCTGTCGAACATCTGCACGGCGCCCAACACCTTCTGCTCCTCGCAGCAGACGACAACAGCGACCTGCCAGGCCTGCGGCGGCAAGGGGCAGCCCTGCTGCGGTTACGACAGCGTCGACACGACGGGGACCGACTGCAACGCCGGCCTGACATGCAGCTCGACCTCGGCCACGACCGGCGGCACCTGTCATTAGCGGCCTTGCCGCCGTCCGCGGTTTCGATCTAGATCGGGCCCAGCCGTGAAAACGGCATCTTTCGGTGGGCCGACGAGGGTGGGCAGTGGACGGAACAGGTCCTATAGGATGGACCCACCACTTGTTGGGCCCACCCGCGGAGATCGTCAGCCTGTTGTCAGACGACCCGGATTTCGTCGGTACGGCTCGGAATGAAACGGAGCGGGCCGGATCGGTGCGGCGGAGCCGGCGCCGGCTTCAGGAGATTGGACAGGCTGTGCCGAAAGAGGTCTCGTCCGAAATGGGGGCGAACGCGATGCTCTCGAGGGGAGACGGTGATCTTCGCCTTGAAGACCGCGTGTCCGAACATCCGCGCCACGTCGCAGGCCACCGCATAGAGGCGGCCGTGGTGCTTGACGAAGTACCGGCGGCGAGAGTCGAACCAGTACTGCGGCATGCGGCGCGTCTCGTCCTTGAATCCGGTCGAGAGGCCCCCCACGTGGTCGACGAAGACATCGGCAACGTAGTAGGTCTTCCACCCCGCCTCCCGCAGCCGCTTGGCGAAGTCGACCTCCTCGAAGTAGAGGAAGAATTCCTCGTCGAAGTAGCCGACCGACGAAAACACCTCACGCCGGAACAGCATGCTGGCGCCCGACACCCAGTCGACCTGGGTCGATCGGCCCGGATCGGTGGGGACCGCGTGTTTGCGCAGCAGCTTGCTGACGAGCCCCAGGCAAGCTCCGCCTTCCAGCTCGCTCAGCGCCGTCGGGAATCGAAAGGCGCGCACCACGTCCGCGCCCTCGTTCCTCACGACGTTTCCCACCAGGCCCGCGTCGGGGCGGTCGGCCATGAACTTCACCAGAGCGAGCAGGGCGCCGCGCTCGATCATGGCGTCCGGGTTGAGCACGTAGATGAACCGCGTCTCCGCGTTCGATCGGAGGGCGTGCTGAACGCCGACGTTGACGCCGCTTCCAAATCCGCCGTTGCGACCGGCGTCGACGACCTGGATCCGCCCTCTCCAGCTCGGACCTCCGAAGGCCTGCCGCAAACTTTCCAGGGAGCCGTCGCCCGACCCGTTGTCCACCACCACCACGAACGAATTCTGCAACTGGTCGAGATCGGGCGAGAGCGCCTTGACCGCTTCGATAGTCGACGCCGGCGTTCGAAAATTGACGATGACGGTCGCGACGTCTACCTGTGCCACTGGCGTTCCGCCCGCCCCTTCGCGTTCGCCAAGTCGAACGGCAGCGTCCATATCATACGACCAGCAACGTCACGGTTTCTCGAACCGCATCGGAATCCCCATCACCTTCGACGCGGGGAGCAGATCGCGACCGACGACGGTGTTGGCGCCCACGAAGGAATCGTCGCCGACGTGGATGCTCCCCACGATGGCTGCGCCGGGCCCGATCTCGACCCGGTTGCCGATGGTCGGAAACCGCAGGGTGTTGTGTCGGATGAGGCCGACAGTGACGGAGTGCTGGATGGTGACGTCGTCACCGATCTCGCGAGCGCCGATGTGGACGCACCCATGATGGCCCAGGCGGAACCGGCGGCCGATCTTCATGTTGTAGGGAAGATCGATTCCCCAGAGCGCAATCACACCTCGGTACGCCACCCGATAGGCGACGGTGGCAGGAGCGCGGAGCCACTTCGGCTTGATGGCCATGCGCCAGTTCCCCATCCGGTGGACGGTGACGGCCCAGAAGCCCGCGGCCAGGGGATCTCGGTCGTAGGTCCGAAAGTCCTCGGCCAGTAGCGCCAGCGGTCCGATGTCGCGGGGGTTCCCGTTGACGTCGCCGGTCGGCAGCGGGGCGTCCGGGGTGGGTGTCCGGGCGGGGGCGGAGCTCATTTGGGCATGATCTTGGCTGGAACGCCGAACACCGTGGCACCAGCCGGCACCGATTGCAGGACGACGGCGTTCGCCCCCACCACCGCGCCACGGCCCAGGTTCACGCCGCCCAGGATGCAGGCGCCGGAGCCGATCTCGGCGCCGTCCTCGATGGTCGGCAGCAACTCGGGACGCGCGCTGTCCTTCATACGCACCGACCCCAGCGTCGTGTCGTGCCGGATCTGGACGTCGTTGCCGATCGATCGCGCGTTCAAGAAGATGGAGCCGTTGTGCCAGATGCGGACGCGCCGCCCCACCTGCGTGGTGCGGGGAAGGTGGATGCCCCAGATCCAGTCGACCGTGGTGAAGAGAACCTTGTGCGCGAGCCCCAGCGGGCGCCGGAGCAGCGGGGTGGGGGCACGATCCACGCGCGCGCCGAGGCGGTGGACCGCCACCGCCCACAACCCAGGCTCGACCCAGCGTCGCCCATAGGCATTGAAGTCCTCGGCGAGGACTTCGCGCAGCGACAGCTCGTCGGCCGTCCGTCGGTCAATCGACCGCGGGAAAGATTCGGGCACGGCACGATCCGACAAGCGCAGCTCCGGGGCTAAGCGGCCGGGACGACCGCCCGGCTCAGCCGGACGAGGTCACCGAACGTCGAGATGCTCTGCAGGTCGATCCCCAGCCGGGTGGACTCCTCCATCAGGTCGACGTTGAGCTCCTCGCCGAGACGAAGCATCAACGAGACCAGCGAAAAAGAGTCGAGCCCGATCTCGTCTCGCAGCGAAAACTCCGCCTTCAGCGGCCGGTCCGCGGGCGCATTGAGGGCGTACTCCAAGATCAGGTCCGTGATCATCGATTCGACCGCCTGCCCCGGGTTACTCACCACGATTTACCTTTCACCATTTAGTCGACCTTGCGATGACTCTTGCACTGATTAACAAACGGAATCTTAAACGTTTCTTCCAGCGCCGGAAAGGCCGAGATAGCATCCGGTGCGAGAAGAAACATATGGGCGTGCGGACCCCAGTCAACGAGATCTGTCGCGCCGCGATCGGCGGCTCAGACCCACGCCGTCCATAGCGATTCCGGCCGAGCTGGCGCCGGCCACCCCCGCAGCGAAGTCGCGCTGGTTGCAACTCACGCGCCCCGGCCTGTCGTCGACGCCGTGACGCTGGCGCGCACCGACGGCGCGCACGCCGGGTCGCCCGGCGACATCCACTTCATGGAAGTCCGTCACACAGCTGTTTCATTGCCCTAATGCCGGTGTGGGAGCGAAAGCGCATACGCCCGAGGATGGGGGAGACGACTACGATTGATGAGCCAAAGACCATTCGCGCGAAGCGAGTCATCGTTATCGCGCCGCGGCTCTTGAGCCCGATTGTGGCGCCGGCGTACCCTGCGAGCCATTTCCTGGACCGTCTGGCACGAGCTTCGAGGCCCAACCGCCTGCGAAGCGAAGGAGACGCGTCCGATCAGACGGCTGCCCGATGAACCACCTGGCTGTCGCTGAGCAAGCGGCGGAAGAGGACCAGGATTTTCGAATCCATCACCGCTGGAAGTGACGAGAACTGCTGACGTTTCTCCGTCCACGGTAACGGCCGCGACTCGTAAGCTATTGATTTCTTTCGCTCGGGATCGCGCTTGCGGGGAGAGGTTCGCAGTCGGTCAATCCGCGCGGCCGCCTCCGACAGCTCCTCCCGAGCGTCGCGGAGCTTTGCGACACCGGTGGCGTGCTCGACCCGGCGGGGCCCGCGCCCAACCGCGAGCACGGGCGTTCCGTTGCTGGACGCCTACCTGTGGATCAAGGTCCCCGGCGAGTCTGACGGCCAGTGCGACATCGCGGGCGGCGCGCGGGCGTGGGACTACAGCGCCTACGATCCGTGGGGCGTCACCGGCGACGCGCAGAACACCTTCGATCCGCTCTGGGGCGCGATCGACCCCGCCGCGGGAGCGTGGTTCCCCGCGCAGGCGTTGCAACTAGCTCAGCTTGCAGCTCCGCCGCTGCTCTGAGAGTCGGCCAACGGCCCTCCGCAGCGGGCAGCGCGCCCAGTAGCGCGCCTTGCCGCGCAACCGGCGCGCGCGTTCGCGGTAAGGTGACAGGCAGCGATGGAGCTCGTCCTCTTCTGCGTGCTCGTCGGCGGCGCCACCGTGCTGCTGGTGCGCGGCGCGCGCGCGGCGGTGGCCATCGCGCTCGCGGCCGCGCTCGTCGCCGGCAGCGCGGCCGCCGCCGTCGCCTGGCGCGCGCGTGACGACGCCCGCCGCGCCGCCGCCGCCGCCGCGCGCGCTCCCTTGCCCGCGCCCGTCGCCGATCGGGGCTACGTCACCTCCGACTCGTGCCGCGCCTGTCACCCGAGCGAGTACGCTTCGTGGCATCGCAGCTTCCACCGCACCATGACGCAGCCGGCGCGCGGCGCAGCGGTGCGCGCGCCCTTCGCCGGCGAGACGCTGCGCTCCGACGACGACGGCCGCACCTATCGCCTGCGCCGCGACGGCGACACGCTGTGGGCCGACATCTCCGGCGTCGGCGCGCGCCGCGTGCCGATGATGACCGGCTCGCACCACATGGAGGCCTTCTGGCTCGCCGGCGCGCGCGGCAACCAGCTCGTCGAGTTCCCCTTCACCTGGCTCTTCGACGACGCGCGTTGGGTGCCGCGCCGCGACGTCTTCCTCGTCGGCACCGAATACTCGAAGCAGCCGTCGACGTGGAACCGCATCTGCGTCGAGTGCCACGTCACCGGCGGCGTCCCCGGCTTCGACGCCAAGCTCACCGTGCCTCAGAGTCGCGTCGCCGAGCTCGGCATCGCCTGCGAGGCGTGCCACGGGCCGGCGGCCGCGCACGTCGCCGCCAACCGCGATCCGTTCCGCCGCTGGTCGCTGCACAATAGCGGCGCCGCCGACGCGACCATCGTGAACCCGGCGCGCCTTCCGCCGCCGCGCAGCGCCGAGGTCTGCGGCCAGTGCCACGGCATCGCCTGCCCGCCCGACGGCTGGCTCCAGCACGGCCTCGGCTTCCGCCCCGGCGACGCGCTCGCCGACGGCAAGCCGATCCTGCGCCTCGCCAGCCTCGGCGCGAGCGACTGCCGCGCGCAGATCGCCGCCGACGCCTCGTTCGCGCCGAGCCGCTATTGGAGGGACGGCATGGTGCGGGTGTCGGGGCGCGAGTACAACGGCCTCGTCGAGTCGCGCTGCTTCTCTGGCGGCGCGCTCGCCTGCGTGTCGTGCCACTCGATGCACGACAGCGATCCCAATTGGCAGCTCACGCGTGGCAAGGACGGCGACAGCGCCTGCACGCAGTGTCACGCCACCATCGGCAAGAACGTCGCCGCACACACGCACCACGCGCCCGGCTCGACGGGATCGACGTGCTACAACTGCCACATGCCGGAGACGACCTGGGGGCTTCTGCGCGCGATGCGCAGCCACCAGATCACCATTCCGCGCGTGCAGGACGACGTCGACGCCGGGCGGCCGAATGCGTGCAACCTCTGCCATCTCGATCGCACGCTCGCCTGGACGGCCGACGCGCTCGCGCGCTTGTGGGGCACGCCAGCGCCGACGCTCGACGCCGACGAGCGCGGAACCGCCGCCGGCGCGCTCTACATCGCGCGCGGCGAGGCGGGCGTGCGCGCCATCGCCGCCTGCGCGGCGGCCGGCCACGCCGCGATGGCGCCGTTCCTCGTCGAGCTCCTCGACGACGACTACTCCGCCATCCGCTACACGGCGATCCGCTCGCTGCGCACCATCCCCGGCTTCGCCGATCTGGCGTACGACTACGTCGGCAGCGAGGAGTCGCGCTGGGCGGCGCAGCGCGAGGCGCGCGCACGGCTGGCCCGGCAGCCCGATGACGGAATCCAGATGTCGTATTCGCGCGGGGAGTTCGAGCGGCTGGCGGCCGAGCGCGACGAAACCGATCAAATGTTCCTGGCCGAATGAGCGGGCCCGCGCACCCCCAGCCGGCCGACAATGATCGCCGCGCTCAGCTCCTGCATCTGCGCGTCGGCGCCGCGGCGCTCTTCGGCTTCGCCGCGCTCGGCGTGGTGCTCGAGTCGCTGCACGCGTTCAAGGCGCCGTGGTACCTCGGCGTCGCCGGCGAGACGCGCCGCTTCCTCTTCACGCTGGCGCACGCGCACGGCATCGGGCTCGGCCTCGTCAACCTCGGGCTGGCGGCGGCGCTGCCGCTCCTGCCCGGGCGCCTGCCGGCGGCGGCGTCGGCGTGCCTGGTCGCGGGCACGCTCCTTATCCCCGCCGGCTTCTTCGCTGGCGGGCTCTACGCGCACGGCAGCGACCCCGGGCTCGGCGCGCTCCTGGTGCCGCCGGGGGCGCTCTTGGTGTTGATCGCGCTCGGCCTGGTGCTGCGCGCGGCGCTGGCGCGGGACGCGGGCTGACATGGCCTCGGGAACCAAATGTGCACCACGAGGTAATCGGACAAGAGCCGCTTGAACGTCCTATCCTCAGCCATCATGGCACTTGAGCTACGGCCCAACTGCGAGATGTGCGACAAGGACCTGCCCCCGTCGTCGACGGAAGCACGCATCTGCTCGTACGAATGCACCTTCTGCGAAGCATGCGTTCGAGACGAACTACGCAACGTCTGCCCCAATTGCGGCGGCGGGTTCACCGCACGACCGATCCGGCCCGCGAAGGAATGGCGCCCGGGGCTCTCCGTCGCAAAGCGGCCGCCGTCGACGAAGCGGGGGCATCTCTCGTACAGCCGCGAGGAGATCGCCGAGCTTTCACGGCGGCTCGAAGGAGTTGCTCCGGAGTCGCGCTAGCGCCGACCGAGCAAACTTTACTCGGCCGCGTGCTTCTTCGCGTGCGGCGGGGCGTCCGGGTTCACGTGCGTCTTCTGGATGAGCGCACGCGCCTCGTCTCGCGAGTGGCCCGCCGGGGCGGGGATCAGAATCTGTCTTCGAGAGGGCCCGATCGCGTTCCGGTCCGCGCCGCACATCCGCATCCTGAACGCCGTTCGCGTCGCCCCGGAGGCTTTGGAGTCATAGGTGGGTGCTCGCCGACGCGGGTGAGGTTGGGGGGCTCCGTCAACTGCCTCGCCCTGCTTCCCGGGCCCTGCCGGAGCTGAAGGCGCCCAAGCGGCCGGGGATCATCTACATGATGTCGCCCCACAACGTGGTCACCATCGACGAGGGGAAGGGGGTCGCGGTGCCGTTTCCGGGGCACCTGATGTTCTACGCGCCCAACATGACCTCCGCCGACGTCGGCTCCGACGGCTCGGCCGCTTCGCCGGTGTTCATCGTCGACGAGAAGACGCCCCACGCGCTGATGATTGTTCCGGTCCCCACCGGCGGTCCGGGCGGGCACAATCACTCGGCAAAATGAGGGCCATGGCCCGGACCCTCGCCCTACGGCCGCCGGCCGTCAGACCGTCAGGGAGCCCACTCGTAGGCGCCGATGTCGACGGTGGCACCCTGAACGCGCGGCTGCCCGTCGAGATCGAAGGGGAGCGGCTCGGTCACGTTGCCGTCGCCGTCGAGGTCGAGCGTGTCGGGCGCGAGGTCGGCGTTCCCGCCCTTGTCGACGCACGGCGATCCGGATTTCAGATGCAGGTCGATGGTGCCGGACGTGCTGACGAACAGCGGATCGAGGTCGACGTTCCCGTCGGTGCCGTCGAAGCCGCTGCCGCCGACGTCCGAGGAGCGAATGGTCAGCTTCGAGCTGGCGGTCTGGTCGTAGGCCTGGTTCCCATTTCCAGAGGCCTGGTTGCCCCAGAGGATGGTGTTGGTGATCGTCGTGACCTTGCCGTCGTTCTTGAAGATCGCCCCCCCGTTCCCGAGGGCCGTGTTGCCGAAGAACGTCGAGTCGCTGATCGTCCCGATGCCGTTCGACCCGGAAAGGGACGCAATCGCGCCGCCGTGGCCGTTGGTGGAGTTCCCGCTGAAGCGGCAGCCGATGACTGTTGCGCTGCCGCCATTCACGTCAATCGCGCCGCCCCTGGCATTCGCGTCGAATGACGAGCCGACGCACGCGTTGTTGTCGAACGACGTACTCACGATGATTGCCGAGCAGCCAGTCGAGCACTCGATGGCGCCCCCCGAGCTCTCGTCGCCGAGGCTCGGAGTCTGGTTGCCGGTATAAGAGCTCTCCTTGATTCGGAGCGGTCCCGTCGCGTAAATGGCCCCCCCGCGCGCGGTAGAGTCCCCGGCAACGGCCTGGTTGTCAGCGAAGACACAGCCAGCGATGTCGAGGGCGCCGTTCGCACGGATGGCTCCCCCGGACGGCACGCCGGGCCCCGCATTGGGCATGCGCGACAGGTTGGATTCGAAGCTGCTGTTCGAGATCGTGGCCGTCGCCGTTGCGTCCACGGAGATCGCGCCGCCGGTTGCCTGGGCTTGGTTGGAGCTGTTGTTCGAGAACGTGCAGCGATCGACCTGAATCTTTCCCGCCCCCACGTAGATCGCGCCGCCCTGGACGGCCACCGTGTTGTCGAGGTTGTTGCTGGCCATGTTCTGACTGAACGTAGAGTCGCTGATGGTCGACGTACCGAAACTCTCGATCGCGCCGCCGTAGTTGGGGGCGTTGTTTCCGGTGAAGCTGCTTCGCTGAATCGTGAGGGTCCCGTCGCTCTCGATCGCGCCGCCAGAGTTGCCCTCGGCCGTCGCCAGGGTCGAGTTTCCAGAGAAGGCGCTGTCGGAGATGCTCGCCGAGCAGCCAGTTCCGACGCGGAGCGCGCCGCCGAACGTGGCCGTGTTACCGGAGAAGGTGCAATGCGAGATGGCGATCGATCCGCTGGTGCAGCTGAGTCCTGCGCCGGACGTCCCGTAGCCCGCCGTCACCGTGAAGCCGTCGAGGGTGGCGCCGTTCGCCGACGCGACCACCGTCGTGAGGTTGTCGGTGGCGGCCGAGGTGCCGATCTCGCCGGTGACGGTCGTCGTGTTGGCAACCAGGTCTCTTGCGTCGAGCGAGCGTTCGCCGCCCGCGAACCCGCCGTAGACGCCGACGCCGGCGCGCAGGAGGAGCGTCGCGGTGCGCGGTGAACCGAACGGGTCGGCCTGGTAGGTCGGCAGGTAGACTCCGCGCGCGACCCAGACCACGCAGGCCGGCGCGTGGGCGAAGGCGTCGTCGATGCCGGCCTGGACCCCGAGCTTGGCCGTCGCCCAAGTCGCGCCGTCGTTCGTGTTCACCCCGCCGCTCTGGTTGACGTACACGACGCAGACGCTGCAGCCCGGGCCGGTCGAGCCCTCCGGGCAGGTCAGGCCGCCCGCGCCTCCGTTGCCGGATTGACCGGACTGACCACCCGCTCCGACGGTCCCCGCTCCGCCCGCCACGCCGCCGCCCGCCGCGCCCGCCCCGCCTCTGCCGCCCGCACCGGCCACGGCGTTCCCGCCCGCGCCCGCTACCCCGCTCGCGCCCGCGCCGGCTGCGCCGCTGCCGCCCGAGCCAGCCGCACTGTTCCCGCCGGCGGCTCCACCGGCCCCACCACGTCCTGCTGAACCTGCGGAACCGCTTCCGGCGGCTCCAGCCGCGCCAGCAATGCCGCCAACGCCTGTACCACCTGTCCCCGCCGCGCCGGTGCCCGTGCTGCCGCCGCCACCTCCACCGACGCCACCATCGCTGCGGCCTCCCCAGCCCGAAGCGCCGCTGCTCGCCCCCGCGCCGCCACCCATCCCGCCGTGCCCCCCGGATCTACCTCCGGAACCTCCGGTGTCCGAAGAACCTCCGCATCCGCCCCAGAGCCCGAACGCCATCGAGATCAAGACAACGAGTCTACGCATTACGGCTCCCCTTTCGAGCTGCCCGGCCGTCGTCCGCTACGAACCTCGAGGATTGTGTCGGCACGCAGACTCCCGGTCAACAGCGCGGCGCGGCCAGCGCGTATCGCGCGCGTCGGAGGTCGTCCCCTAACTAAGCTAGCGTGTCGCGGCGCGAGTAATATCACCGTAACGGTTGCGAACGTTGGCGGCGGTCCGATCGCTCGCGTCTTCGCACCTCGAGTCGGGTACGCTGGGACACAATGAACGGGTCGTTGGTCCGATGGGCGTCTCTGGGTGGGTTGCTCTTCGTCATTGCCGGATGCGCGTCGGGCCCCGGCGAGGGCGGGACGGGCGGTGGCGGCGGTCATCCGGGCGGCGGCGCAGTGGGGAGCGGCGGCCAGGCGGGAAAGCCCGGGACCGGCGGCGGCGGCTTCGCCGGGGGTGGCATCGCCGGTGCCGCGGGCGGCGCGGCCGGATTGGGGAGCGGCGGTAGCGCGGACAGCGCCGGGACGAGCGGCGGCGCCGGAGAAGCGGGCGGCGGTGGTGCGGCCGGAACGCAGGCGACGGGCGGTGCGGCGGGCGCGCAGGCTGCCGCCGGCGCGGCCGGCAGCTCGGCGGGCGCCAGCGGGACCGGAGGCGTGGCGGGCGCGGCGGGCACCGCCGGCGGGGCGGGAGCAGGCGCGGGCACCGCCGGCGGGGCGGGAGCAGGCGCGGGCGGCGCAGGCACCGGTGGTGCGGGCGGCGCGGCGGTGGTCCCCGGCTGCGACAGCGTCTGCGACACCGACGAGGTCTGCACCCAGGGGATTTGCCGCGGACCGACGAGCCGCTGGCCGACGCTGGGCGGCGACGTTCACCACTCGGGGTTCAACGCCAATGAGACGGGAACGCCGCCGCTGTCGCCCGCCTGGACGACGCCGCTGGCGGTCAACGCGTCGATGGCGTCCAGCGGCGGTCTCTGGCCGGTCGTGTCCGACGGCACGCGCGTCTACGTCGCCGAGAACGGCTACTTCGATGCGATGACCCGGATGTGGGCGCTCGATCCTTCGAACGGCCACACGCTGTGGCAGTACAACTTCGGCAACGTCTCCGATCTGGGCCAGCCGACCGTGGATCGCGGGCACGTCTACGTCGCCCAGGTCAACAACACGCCCGGCACGTACATGTACAGCTTCGTGGCCTCGACGGGGAAGCCGCTGTGGTCACTGCCAATCAACGCGCAGTGGGATCACCTCTGGGCACCCCTGGTGACGCCGGCCGGGTACCTCTACTTCGACGGCGGGAGCTACGGCGGCTTCTACGGGCTGCGCGCTTCCGACGGCACGCAGATCTTCTTCAACGGCGGGTTCGCGCAATGGGACTCCTGGAGCCCGACGTTCCTCGGCGGCCAGATCTACACCTACGTCAACGGGTACCTGATGACGAATGATCTGTTGACCAACGCCGTCCTGCAGACGGTGTCGGTCCAGGTCCCGTACAAGGGGACGCCCTACAGCATGAACGCCGCGCCCGTCTCGGACGGCGAGAAGATCTATCTGGTAGCGCCGCCTTCACTGGTGGCCTACCTGCCGGGCAAGACCGCGCCCGAGTGGACGGCCAGCGGCGCCTATGCCGGCATGCCGGCGGTCGCCAACGGCGTCGTCTACGCGATCTCGGGCGGGCAACTGCGCGCCAACGACGCCGCCACCGGGAGCATCCTCTGGACCTTCGCGGCCGACAGCGGGCTGACATTCCCGCCGGTGGTGGCGGGGAGGTTCGTCTACGCCGCCAGCTCGAACAAGGTCTACGCCTTCGACACCGCGGCCCAGCAGATGGTCTGGAGCACGACGCCGGGCGGATGGCTCTCGATCGCCGGCGGGAAGGTGTACGTCGCGCAGGCGAACGGCACGCTCGCCGCCTACGCGCTCACGCCGGGGACGCCTTGAGGGCGCGCGCGGGGGGACACTGGCAGCTCGTCGGCTGCTCGCTGGCGTTGTGGGCCGCCTGCGGCTCGAGCCCGAGCGGCACGGCCGGGACGGGCGGCAGCGCGGCGAACGGCGGACAGGCCGGAATGGCCACGGCCGGCGCGAGCGGCAAGGGCGGAGCCGCCGGGGGCTCGCACGGGGGAGCCGGCGGCTCGAGCGCGGGCCCGGGAGGTCAGGGCGGCGTGGCCGGCGGCGGCGTGGCCGGCGGCGGCGGCTCGGCTGGCGCCGCGGGCGCGGGAGGAAGCGCCGCGGGAGCGGGCGGCGCGGCCGGCGGCGGCGCGACCGTTGGAACGGGCGGAGGCGCCGGAGCGGGTGCCGGCGGTGGCAGCGCCGGATCCGGCGGGCACGGCGCGGCCGGTGGCGCCGACGGGACGGGCGGTCTCGGCGGAGTCGGTGGCCTGGGCGGAGTCGGTGGTGGCGTCGGTGGCGCCGCGGGTGGCGGCGGGGCGCGGCCCTGCGTGGGCATCTGCGGCACCACGCTCACAATGCAGCCGAGCCACATGGTCTACGACAGCTCGCGCGATCGCCTCTACGTGACAATACAGGGTGGCGCGCCGCTCTATCCCAACACGGTCACCGCCATCGATCCCCGGGCGCCGGCGGTCACGGCCTCGATCCCCGTCGGCTCGGACCCGAACGCGCTGGCGCTGTCGAACGACGCCTCGACGTTGTGGGTGGGGATGGACGGATCCTTCTCGATGCGCAAGGTGACGCTGACCGGAGCGACGCCGGTCGTGGGCCCGCTGCATCGGCTGATCGGCGCGACCTCCAACGGCATCTATACCGCCAGCGTGTACGTGCAGGCGATGCTGCCGATGTCGGACTCGCCCGACACGGTGGCCGCGCTGGCCAGCGGCGGTCCGAACACCCTGGCCGTGTACGACGACGGGGTTCCGCGCGCGAACCCGAACAAGGTGACGTCGTACCCCACCTTCATCTTCAACGGACCGCCGGGACAGTTCTACGGGCTCGGGTCGACGGGGATCTCGGCCACGCTGTTCTGGATGCGCGTGCTGTCGACCGGGATCGCACAAGCGACCTTCCCGAGCCTCCTCAGCGGCCAGGGCGCCGGGACGCTGTACAAGGCGAACCGCCTCTACGTCTCGGGGACGGCGTACGACGTGAGCACCCCGTCGACCCCGACGCCCGTCGGCACGCTGTCCGTCTCGGGCACGCTCTTCGACCACACGAGCCCGAACCGTATCTGCATGCTCTCGCAGACGAGCTCGTCGTGGGTGATCCGCTTGATCAACACCGATACGCTGGCGCAGCAGGGGACGGCGATCAACGTCCCCACCAGCCTGGTTGGCACGTCCGACTACCTCACCGACGTCGCCTACCTGGGCGGCGACGAGGTCGCGTTGCTGGCCCACGGATCGATCACGCCGGCACGCCTGGTGCTCCTGCACGCCCCGATGCTGGCCAACGACGGCGTGGATCCCTCGACCGGCGCCGGCGGCCAGGGCGGGAGCGCGACCGGCACCGGCGGCGTCACGGGCACGGGCGGCTCGACGGGGACCGGCGGGTACGGTGGGGTCTGTGGCGGCTGCACCCTGCACACGCTCGACGTCCCCGGGTTTCACATGCGCTACGACCAGTCGCGCGCGCGGCTCTACTCGGTGCTCACCTACAGCGCCGCCCACGACAAGAACTCGCTGTTCTCGGTCGACGTGCCGAGCGAGACGGTGCTTGCCAAGGTACCGATCCCCTCGTCGCCCCGCCAGATGGCGCTCGCCAAGGACGGCACCACGCTGTGGCTCGGATTCGACTCGTCGTCGACGATCAGCAAGTTCGACGTCTCGAACACGCCGCCGGTCTCCGTCGCTGTAGACACGCTTCCTTCTGGCGCGTCGCTGGGCGGCTTCGCCGACCTGGCGCCGCTGCCGGGAAGCGCCACCTCGATCGCCATCACGATCGGTGGACAGGTGTCCGTCCTGGACGACGGCGTCGCGCGTCCGACCGTCGCGAACGGCAGGCTGTCGACCAGCGCGCTGGCGCCGGGACCATCCGGGACCCTGTTCGGACTCGACACGATCGACTCGGGGTTCACGTTCGCCTCGTACGCCATCTCCCCCTCCGGCGTCACCCTCCTGGGGTCGCAGCAGGGGTTGATGGGCAACTTCTACGACGTCATTCACTACTTCCAGGGGCGCGTCTACGCCGACACGGGCGAGGTGGTCGACGTCTCCGATCCCACCAACCCGGTGCGCGCCGGAAAGTTCGACTTCAGCGGCCTCGTCGCGCCGCTGTCCGCCACCCGCACGCTGATGCTGACGAGCGGCCCCATCCAGGATTTTCTGCAGCTCTTGATCCTGGACAGCAACAACTTCACCCCGCTCGTCTCGCTCCCCTTCGACAGCGGCATCGACGGAGGGACCATCAGCGGCTTCTCCGACCTCATCTATCTCGGCGACGACGGCGTGGCGTTCCTCGGCACTACGTCCGGCGGCACCGACAAGCTGTGGATCCTCCGCTCGCCGGTGATCGGCACGCCGCCCTGAGAATTGGTCTACAATGGCCAGTGGCCGCGCATTCGTCTGGAGCGCGGTGTGGCTGCCAACCGGAGAGCTCATGCGTCGCCTCGGCCTCGTCGTCTCGGTGTCGGTCCTGGCGTTGATGGGGTGCGGGTCCGGCGGAGGCGGCGCCGGAACGGACGGCTCCATGGCGACGGGCGGTTCGGTCGGGCAAGCCGGCGCAGCCGGAATGGGCGGCGCAGCCGGGAAGAGCGGCGGCGGTGGCGCGGGCGGAGCCGGTCTCGCGGGCGCCAACGGCGCCGCCGGTGCGGCCGGCACGCACGGCGCCGCCGGCACGAACGGCGCCGCCGGCACGAACGGTGGCGGTGGTGCGACCGGGAGCGGCGGCCAGGGCGTCGACGGAGGCGTGCTGCAGCTCGACGGCGGCGGGTCGGTCCAGGCGCTCCCGATCGTTGCAAACGACCTGGTGTTCGATTCGACCCGGGGCGTCCTCTACGCCACGACGAACCTCAACCCCGACGCGGGGGTCGTGCTCTCGATCGACCCTCCCTCGGCGGGGGTCACCGGGACGTTGCCCGTCGGGGGCATCCCGGGTCTCCTCGCCATCTCCGACGACGACAGCGCCCTCTATGTCGGGATCAACACGCCCGATACCCCCGAGCTGTTTCCCGGGATCGACGGAGGCAACACCGTTCGGCGCATCGACCTCACGACGATGACGCCCGGGCCCGCCGTCTCCATGGGGACCAACACCTCGACGAAGCTCACCGCCGGTCAAATCGTCGCCAGGCCGGGATCCTCCACGCAGTACATGGTGTCGCTCCGCCAGCCGGGGTTCACGCCCGACTACGCGGGCCTGGCGCTCTACGACGGCACCAAGCTGCTCGCGTCGTTGAGCAGCTTTTACGGCAGCGGCGACACCATCGCCTTCGCCACCCCCTCGGTTCTGGTCGGGTGCAGCAACTTCCAGTCCGCGTCCCAGCTCATCGAGTTCGCCGTCAACACCAACACCATCCCGGGAATGGAATCGATCACGGCAACGTCGGCGAAGGCGAGCGGCCTCATCACCGACGGCCAGAAGACCCAGATAGTCACCGGCGGCGGGTTGATCTTCGCCAACGACGGCCAGACGGTGGACGAAACGCATCTGATCCAGGTCGGCACCTACAGCGACAGCATCCTGGCAAAGTACCCGGGCCCCGCCCCCGTCCTCGATCCCAACGGCATGGACGTCTGGTTCTTGCGCACCGCCGATCCGAGCCGGCCGGCCCTGCTCGACTTCGACCGGACGACGTACACCCTGCGCCGGAGCATCTCGCTGGCATCGCTGTTGGACAGTTACATCGAGAGCGCGACCGCGCTCGTCCAGTGCCCCCCGACCGGCTTCGCCTTCCTGACCGACTCGAAGATCTACGTGCTGACGCTGCCGAAGTGAGCTTCAGGGGCCGGTGGTGGTGGCCGGGCACCCCTCGTCGACCACCGCCTCCGGGCCACACCGATTCGGCGCTCTGGGTTAACATCGCGAGGTGGGCAGTTTCCTCTCGCGCCGGCGGCGACAGCCGGTCGTTGACGGCTGGCTGCTGGCCTGCTCGCTGCTGATCCTTCAGCTGGGCTGCGGATCGTCGCCGGCCGGGCCGTCCGGTTCGGGCGGCGCCGGCGGCGTGTCGGGAGGCTCGGGCGGCAAAGGAGGAGGTGGCGGTGGCGGCGGCAACGCCGGCGCCCACGGCTCGGCGGGTGCCAGCGGCTCGGCGGGCGCCGGCGGCGCGGCGGGCCAGACCGGCGGCGCGGCGGGCGCCGGAAACAAAGGTGGGGCGGGAGGCGCGGCGGGCCACGCCGGCGGGGGCGGCACACAGCCCCCGAAGGATGCAGGCGCCTCGGACGGCGGCGTCGATGCAGCCTGCAACAACGTCTGCACGACCCTCGGCGCCACGGAATGCGCCGCGAATTCGACGATCGCGACCTGCGCCGATCAGACCGCCACCTGCCGCAGCTGGCAGGCCTCGATGCCGTGTGGCACCGGCCTCGCGTGCCAGCGGCTCGGAGGACCGATTCTGCTTCGACCCCAACTGGGCGGCGTGGCCGATGCCCAATGACGCCGCCGACGTCGCGCAAGGCGCGCCGAATCCGACCCACTACACGGACAACGGCGACGGCACCATCACCGACGACGTAACCGGTCTCATGTGGCAGAAGACGCTCCCCATCACCTCGCCACCGCCCTACTGGAGGTGGGCCGACGGGCTCCTCTACTGCCAGGGCCTGCGGCTGGCCGGCTTCGACAACTGGCGGCTCCCCTCGACGATCGAGCTGCTCTCGATCGTCGACTACGGACACGCGAGCCCGGCCATCGATCAGACGGTCTTTCCGAACACGCCCGCCCTCACCTTCTGGACGTCGACCACCACCGCCAGCGCCGCCGGGAGCTTCTGGGTCGTGCTCTTCGAGGACGGGCGCGCGATCCCGCAGGACGAGTTCGGCCAGCAGTACAGCTACGCGCGGTGCGTGCGATGAGGCGCGGGCGCGGGGCGCTGTTGCTGGCCGGCGTGGCGGCGATTGCCGTCGTGTTCGCCATGACCCGGAAGGGTGCCTCGTCGGCCCCGGCGGGGCGCTACGTGATTCCCGGCGACGGAACCGTCTATGACACCAAGACGAAGCTCACCTGGCAGCAGGCCACCCTGCCGGTCCAGACCCAGAGCGTCGCAATCGCCGAGTGTCCATCGGTCGGCCTCCCGGGCTCCGGGTGGCGGCTGCCGACGATCAAGGAGCTCCATACGCTCATGGACTTCTCCGCGGCCGCGCCCCCCTACATCGATCAGACGGCGTTCCCGGGGACCCCAACCGCCAACCAGTCGGCCTACTGGAGCTCCAGCGTTCAGGTCGGGAACCCCGCCGGGTCGCTGGCGATGGGCTGGACCGTGTACTTCTCCAGCCCGGTGACGATGTTCAACCCGACGAACGTCGGCGCTTACGTGCGCTGCGTCCGCTAGCCGAGCGCGGAGCAGCAACTGATCAGTCACCCTTCAGCGACTATGGTTCTCGCCCATGGAGCTCTGCGGGCGCTGCAGCGAAGTGGTCGGCGAGAGCCCCGCGGTGATCTGGTGGGGCTGGTGGGGCGAGCGCGCGCTCCGTGACGGTTGTGGGGATCCGACACCGCGACCTCCGGGCGGATCGGCAGAACAAGCGGGATTGGTCTGATAATCCGTTAACTGGAGGCGGGTTCCGGTCGCTCGTCGACTGCCAAGACACCTCCGTCGCGATGCTGGCGGCGACGAAGCTCGCGGTTTGACGCTCGGACTCGACCCCCTCTCTGATCCATCGGGCTCGAACGCACGTATTAGGAGCAGGGAGACCATGCCGGCCGCCACGAGTAGACTGGGCGCCTCGCATGCTACACATTCCCGCCCTGCCGTTCACACTGCACCGCTCAAATGGAGTGATCAGCGGCAAAGAGATCACCTCGACCGTCGAGACGATACACGGACTGCTCCGCGTCGACAGCGACTCGCTGGTCCTGCAGTGGCGGGTCCAGCGCCGGACTGATCGCGTCGGCGCTGAAATCCGCAGTGATCGCGAGCTCGATCCCGTACGCGAAGCCTCGATACCCGTCGCCTCCGTGTCCGGCGCCGTGGTCCGCTGGCCCCGGTGGGGCCGCGGCCGCCCCGGACGTCTGGTCCTGACCGCGGCCGATCTTCGCGCCTTCGAGAGCTTGACCGGCCCCGGCGGCTTCGAGCTGGCGCACCCAGCCCAGCTCGTGCTCGAGGTGCGAAGAGAGGACAAGGACGCGGCGCGAGAGCTGGCGACGCAGATCGAGCTAACGATCGCGGATCACGCGCTGCGGATCGCGGAAGGGGACGCTTCCGCGGCGCCAGCGCTGGCGGGTGAGCGGGCGGAGAGAAAGCTACTGGGACCGTGAGACGGGTGAGCCGACGTCAATTCTTTGCGCTGACCCGATCGCGCGTCGAGTTCTTCGTGCCCATGGATCAGAAGATCGTCGCGGGGACGGCCAACGACTCCAGCGAATAGGTCGAATGCGCAGGTGTCGGCGTCCCCCGGCAGCCGGGTGCAACGACGGTCATCGCCGGGACCGGACTGTCGGGACAGCCGCACCCGCCTGGGGCGGGGTTGGTGCATCCCTCGACGACCTGCTGACCGAAGATCGTCAGATCGGCGCTGGCGGCGTACGCGCCCGTGTAGGAGAGAGCGAACCACGTGTTGTCCGCCTTTGTGCTCGAGACATTGGTGTCGTCCCAGGCCCAGGCCATCCACCCGAAGCTGTTCTGTTCAGCGGTCTGGATCGCCTGCACGGGCGTCAAGTTGGTGGGCGAGGGACCAATGTCCCGGCCGGGGCCAAACTCGCCGAAGATGATCGGCACTCCGAGCGCCGCCAGCGCGGTGGCGTCCGCCTGCAAGGAGGCGACGTCGGCGCTGTTGCCGTAGACGTGCCGATCGAAGATGACGTTCTTCTCGGGGTCGCTGTCGAACACCTGCTTGGCGTACTTCACGAGATCCGCGTTGTCCTGGCCGCACCCACCAGAGGTGATCGACAGCGTCGCGTGGACGCCCGCCTGACGCAGCTGGGTGATCGCCGCCTGATAGGTGTCGCGCCAGATCGTGCTGTTCGAAGGGCCCCATTCGTCGGCGAGGTTGAGGATGGCGTACTTCTCGAGCTGCCCCCAGGTCGCGGCCTGCGCGAGCCAGACCGAAAGCGCCGACTGCAGGATGGTGGCGTCTTCCGAGCAGGTCAGGGTGCCGGCGGGGGCCTCCGAGGCGCTGGGCATGACGACCATGTGGTTGAAGATCGTTCCTGCCGTCATCCCCGCGCCCCCCTGCAAGAGGGAGACGTTGCTCGCGGCGGGCTGGGTGAAGTCGATGTTCCAGCGGACGGTGTTGGCCTTCGAGCCCGCCAATCCCAGCGCCTTGTAGTCCCAGTGATCCTTGTTGACGCCGCGGATGCGGAATTCGACCCCGTTGGCGTCGTAGAGCTTGCTGCCCAGGACGAAGAACCCGGTGCCATGGTTGTAGCTCGGTCGCGTGGCCGTCCCTGCGCCGCCGGTCCCGGTCGACCCGCTCGCGCCGCCGGTCCCGGTCGATCCGCCCGCGCCCCCCAGGGTCCCCGCTGGGCCGCCACCGCCGCCCGTCCCGCCTCCGTCGGTCCCGGACGATCCGCCACCACAACCGACGGAGGCGGTGGTCATGAACAACAGGAAGACGACGGGCGAGAGATCGCGGATCATCCCAGGACGCATGCGAACCTTTCTGGGCGGGCGGCGATCGCGACGCGCGCCATGAAGGGGATGTTCGGTCACGTCAGGGTGCGCGAAAGCGCAGGGCATCTCAAGGGAGATCGGCTCTGAACCCCCAATCGTCCATCACCAGGCTTCGCTCGCATGGAAACCGAGGTTGGCCACGCCGTGGCAGATCATCGGCGCGTCCCGGCTCCTTCGGCGGCGAAGAGCGCATCGAGATCCTTGGTTTCCGAGCTGAGCGCCAACCCGGCCAGACTGGCCAGCAGCAGCGGGCGGACGGCGACCCACCCGGTCGATCAGCTGCATCGCCACCACCGTCAGGAGACGAGTCCTTCATCGAGCGAACGGACGCGATCGACTCTCGTCGATCGGTCCGGGCACTTTCGTTGGCCAACGGCCCCGAATAGAACTCCGTTTATTGGGGATCGGGCTTAGCGGCGCTCAGCGCCTTCTTCGCCTTGACGCCGGCCTTCTCCGAGTCGTGGCCCGACTTCTTCATTTGTTGGGCCTCGTCGCCCTTGGCTTCGCCGGCCTTCTCGATGGCGTGTCCCTTCTTCTTCTTCTTCTCGCCCGCCTTCTCTTCGGCCTTGTCGTTGTTCTTCTTGCCGACCTTCTCCTCGGACTTGCCCTCCTGCTCCATCTTGGCGCCCTTAGCCTTCTGAGCGTTGGCGGCCTTCTCTTCGGCGCCGCCCTTCTGCTCCATGCTGTTACCGGCCTTCTCGGCCGCGGTGTCGGCGCGGGCCGGACCGGCGAGATAGGCGAATGCAGCCAGAGTCAGAGACAACCTAGTCAATGAGCGAACCATCTTGGAGACCTCCTGTTTTTGAATCCTGAGAAGCGCAGAGCGCGATTCACAGGCCGCCGCAACATAGGTCCTAGATCTCGGGGCGATAGGGGTCACGAATCCCGAGCGCGGCCGGAGTGGGGCCCCTTCAGCGCTTCGGGCCCCGGGCTTCCGAGGGTGACGTCGCAATTGGGGAAACCACTACACGGGCCAGGGGAGGTTCCCGGACAGGGATCGCGTTTCGGTCGGCTAGAAATCGCACTGGAGGGACGAGCGTATCGTCCAGTGTGACCATTGCAGCGATGTCAGACGATCGGCTTGCGCGGCTCTACGGCGTCGACGAGCTCGGCACCGTGCTCCGCGTCCCGGACAAGACGGAGCTTCCCAACAACTCCGGACCACGGCCGGCGCTTCGGACATTCACCGCTCGTTCAAGCTGCTCCAAGGATCATCGGACGACTTCCAGCGGCGCGTTTTCACCGAATCTCCCGCTCGGCGCACCGTGGGTGTCGAACGTTGGTTGATCCTCGGCTGGCCGCCGTCACGGTGGCCGCCGCGCTAATCCTCGCCGGAGGGCGACGGGTATGGGCCGCGGAGGCTCCCGATGGGGGCGTGCAGAGAGCTGCGCCACGAGGGGACGGGCCGGCCGGGGCGTTCCTCGGCCACGTGAACAAGCCAGGCGAATCCGATCCCGAGCGACGCTACCCTCTCAAGCCAGGCGCGAACGGCACCTTTCTTTACGAGGCGCCGCAGTTCTCGGCGATGGTGGCGCCGGACGGAACCGTGACGTTCCGCGATCGGCGGATCGCCTATTCGGCGCGCAAGTCGACCCTCAGCTTCGACCTGTCCGATGAGTTC
Organism: uncultured Pseudomonadota bacterium; assembly: GCA_963835825.1. Taxonomy (GTDB): domain Bacteria; phylum Myxococcota_A; class Polyangia; order Fen-1088; family Fen-1088; genus JADGRB01. The sequence continues at coordinate 211,388 of CAWIGZ010000014.1, read as the reverse complement.
GTTCGCGAATTCACGCACGGAACCAATTATCCCTACCTCAAGGCCAACTTTCTGGCGGGGACGTTCGAGCGCCGCACGGCGATGGCCGCCGCGGTCAATTCACGGCAGATGCGAGCGGCGCGAGCCAAGCTGCCGAGCCAGCTCGACGCGCTCTGGGCCGACACGCGGTACCGGCGACGGGAACGACGACGGATCGTCGTTCTCCTGTGGCAGGACCTCGACAAGTCGAGCGCGGACGGTCGCTCCAGCGCGACGACGATCGAAGCGTGGGTTCGCAAGCGCCTGCCGCGCGGCTCGGCCGACGGCTACAATGACCAGGAGCTCGACCTGTATTCCCACGAACACAGTGGCGCACCAGCGTTCAATCCGTACGGCTCGCTGCTGGAGATGAGACAGCCGGCGCCGTAGGCCTGGCCAGCCGTCCCGCTCCAGCATCTCGCATTCCAGGCCGCAACTCGCCCGGCCGACGATTGGAAGCCGAACCGGCGCCGGAAGACGAGGCTGTAGCCAGCCTGGACGAATTGCCGTTACGCCTCCTCGACCGCCTGGCCGAGGGTGCACCGGCATGCGCCGCATTCGCCGTTCAGGACGGGAGTCCCTCTTCGGGCGCCCGTGACGGCTTTCGCCCGTCGCTCCTTGACGAAGGAGCCACCCAAATGAGGGACCCGGGGAAACCACTACAAAGGACCAGTGGTTTCCCCACAGAAACGGGAAATCAGCCGGATCACAGTCGAGGGGTTCTGGCGATCACGGAGGAGACGGTTGAGGCTGGTCTGTTCGGGGGGGACAGGCTATCCATGTGGGCGTTCGCGCTCGCGAATGGGGTCGACGTCAGCCGGGCGGCGGTGCTTCACGCGCTCTTGAATGACGCGCTCGGCGCGCGGGAGGCGGAGCGGCGACGCATCGCACGCGAGCTGCACGCCGACACCGCGCAGAGCCTGGTCTCACTGCTGGTCGGCCTCAGGAGCGTCGAGGAGTCTCACGATCTCGGTCAGGCGGCAGCGGCGGCAAGCGAGGTGCGCGGGCTGGTGTCTGCCGCACTGGAGAACGTGCAACGCCTGGCCTTTGGACTCGACCCCGGCCCGCGATCGCCTCCTCCGCGCCGCTGAATGTGGAGAACCACTCACCTACGGCGGTCGCCGGCGTCATCGGGGAGATAGGCGCGGCCATCGACGCGAACGTCGCGGCCCGGCCGGGAAAACCACTACACAGGGCGTGGGGGTCGCCGGACAAGACCAGCGATGCACCCGAGCTATGAGTCGGTCGAGGATAAACATGCAACTCAGCTCAAGAGACCCCTTCGATCTGCGGCACTCCGTGCCGATGTCGCGCGAAGAGGAGCATCGCTGCGCGCTCGCCTATGTGAAGACCAGGGACCCGGCCCTGGCCGAGCGGCTGATCGTCGCCAACATGCGGATGGTGGTGGCGCTGGCGCACCACTACTGCCGCGCCGACGACGACTTGCACGACTTCGTCCAAGAAGGAAACCGCGGACTCCTTCAGGCGGTCGACAAGTACGATCCGACCCGGGGCATCAAGTTCTGCAGTTATGCAGTCTATTGGGTCCGGGCGTACATGTTGAAGCTCACGATGAGCAACTGGCGGCTCGTCAAGGTCGGGACGACGCAAGCCCAGCGCAAGCTCTTCTTCTCCCTGGGAAAGGAGCGAGACCGCATGCAGCGCGAGGGGGGCGAGATGAACAGCCGAACGCTGGCCGCCCGGCTGCGGGTCAAGGAGAGCGAGGTCGTCGCCATGTTGGAGCGCTTCGCGGCCCCGGAGATGTCGCTGGAAACGCCGGTGAGATCGCTGGAGGCCGACGGGCTGACTCTCGGGGACTCCATGAGCGATGCCTCCACGCCGGGCCCTGACAGGTGCGTCGAGGAGGCGGAGTTCAGCCGGGTCCTTCGCACCAAGCTGGCGGCGTTCGGGGCGACGCTGAAGGGACGAGAGGTCGAGATCTTCCGGAGGCGGCTCCTCAATGACGACCCGGCCAAGCTGACGACGCTGGCGGCGAGCTTTGGCGTCACGCGCGAGCGCGTACGTCAACTCGAGGGGCGGCTCAAGGGCCGGCTCCGCGCCTATCTCCAAGCAGAGCTGGGAGGCGAATTCGAGGTTTCCGCCGTCCCCCTGGCGAGTCCCACGATGCCTCGCTTCGAGCAGCCCATCGTGCATCAGGGGTTCTAAGGGATGACGCCGGAGATGGTCGAGGCGGGATGGTCCGACGTGCAAGCCGATTGCCATCGCGTGTTCGAGGAGAACAGCCATCCCATGTGGGTCGCCGAGGCCCACGGCGTGGTGGCCGTCAACCGGGCCGCGACGCTCCACTACGGCTACTCGCGAGACGAGTTTCTCTCGATGACTGTCGACGATCTTTGCGCGGAAGAGACCCCCGTGACCGCGTTGGCCCAGTCTCCATCCTACGGAAGACGGGCCGAAGAGGTGCTCCCCGAGGGGCTCGAGAGCCTGGACAGGCCCTCGCCGTGAAGGTGGCTTTGCTGCTCGTGCTGTTGCCCGTGGGCTGTAGCTCGAGACTCAAAACGCCCGACTCCCTTCAGGACAGAGTCAACGAAGCCGCGTTCGTTCAGGCGAAGGTCGATCTTTTGATAGCGAAGGCGGACCTCGAGGCGATCGAGAACGATCAATATCGCCTCGACAGCGCTCACAAGGGTTGGGAGCAGGCGAACAGGGCCAAGGATCTGGTCAATTCCGATCGTCTCTTCAAAGAGATGGACGAGTTCGGCAAGGATATGGACAAGGACATCGACCGCGCCGCGCATCATCGCTGCGCTCGGTAGGATGTTGGACCTGGAGAGCATCGCCAATGGGCGCGCCCTCGTTTGTGATCGGAGAGCAGTCGTGGATAGAAATCATGGAGTGCCCGAGACCCTGGAGCGAGCACGTGCCGCGCTTGTCGCCAGCGTCGCGGTCATCGATCGTCAAATCGCTCTGTTTCGACGCGAGGTACACAAGTGCCCGATGTGCGGACGTGCGGTGACGCACGCCGCTACGCTGTGTGGCCTCTGCACGAAGCGCGGCCCCGGGCCGGTCGCGCGGCTCTGGCACCGAAACGTCTGAAGGGAAAGCCAGCGCCGCAGCTCAGTCGATCTGCGGCGGGAGTACTACCCTGCACTGCTGAACGGTAATCAGCGCTCGCTTAGCTTTCGCTCAGCCTCCGCTTAGCCTACGCTTAGCCTGGCGTCGCTGCGGGACCTGCCTTCGGTGACCGAGGACGGCGTCCGCATCATCTCGCGGCCAACGTCGAATCGGTCCCGCTCACTGAGCGCCGCCCGGATCACTTGGGCGGTCCAACAATCGAGTTGCTGGCCAGGTTGACCGCCCCGATATGGGCCAGCGCCCGCCCGTTCAGGGTAGCCCCGCTGTTCAGCGTGATCGTCTGGTCCGCCATGATCGTACCGTCGAAAATGCTCGACGCTCCGAGCGTGGCCGAGCTGCCGACTTGCCAAAAGACATTGCCGGCCTCGGCTCCGTTCGTGAGAATCACCTGGCGCCCCACCGTCGTGGTCAGGGTCGACGCCATCTGAAAGATGAACACGGCGTTGCTGTCCCCTTGGGCATCGAGGGTCAGATCCCCAGAGGAGATCTCCAGCGAGGAGGTCGACAGGTACAGACCCGGCGTCAGCGTGAGGCCACCCAGATTGCCGCTCACGGTGACCGGACAAAGCGTTCGTCCTTTGGCGTCGTCGTAAGCCGTGACCAGATCGACGATGCCCTGGGCCGCGGTCGGATCTCCCGCGTGCTCTGCCCCGACCACGACTCCCGGTGGAAAGCCGGTGACGGCCGTTCCCGGGCTGACGCCCAGGTCGCCCGCGATCGTGGTGGGGCCTCCATTGGTGACGGTGGAACCTCCCAGCACGGCAAAACCGGCGGCCGATCGGAGATTGACCGTCGTCTGACGGCAGGCCGTCGAGTCCAAGGATCCATCGGTGGGGTGGGCATCGACGCCGACACTCCCGGAGGCTCCGCCCCCGTTGTGACCGGCGCTGCCCGCGCCGCCCCCGTGACCGGCGTCGCCCGCGCCACCGGCGTGACCGATGCCGCCAGCACCACCGCCACCGGCGTGACCGCCACCGCCACCGCTACCGGCGTGACCGCCACCGCCACCGCCACCGGCGTGACCGCCACCGCCACCGCCACCGCCACCGCCGGCGTTGCCGGCGCCTCCACCGCCACCACCGTGACCGCCGGCGCCGGCGTGACCGGCGCCGCCACCACTTCCGCCGGAGTTGGCGTCCGCCTCGGGACCGGCGTCGGCGGCGAAGTCGACGACCTGCCGCCCACAGGCGGTCGAGCAGGCAAGCAGGAACAACACGACCGTGCGTTTAGACTGTCTCATTTGGCGCTCCCGGGGTTCACGATGACGAAACGGACCACAAACTCGACGCGTCGATTGTTTTCACGGCCAGCGGCCGTGGCATTGGTGTCGAGGGGTTTGGACGAGCTCAAGCCTCTGGATCCCAGGCGCTCTTTGGCCACGCCGTGGGCGACCAGATAGTCCAGCACGGCCTGGGCGCGATTCTCGGACAGGGTCTGGTTGTGTTCCGCCGCGCCGGAGGAGTCGGCATTGCCTTCGATCTGGACGTGAAAGCTCTTGTTGTCGTTGAGGGCCCGAGCCACCTCGTCGAGCACGGGGAACGACGCGTCTTCGAGCTTCGCTTGATCCCAGGCGAAGTAGAGCTTCTCCTTCAGCTCCAGCTTGTCCGGACGGACGACGATCCGGTCGTAGTGAGGGCAGCCCCAGCTCTCCATCTCGCCGCTGACGTCGGGGCAGCGGTCGATGGTGTCGGGAATGCCGTCGCCGTCCCTGTCGGGACAGGAGATCACCTGTTGCGTCTCGGTGCGGACCTCGGGCGGTGCGCACACCGCCGCCTGCACCTGCAACGGAGGCACCGCACGGGTCCCGATCTCGAAGCTGAGGCCGACTGTCAGAATCTTCGCATCGCGATCGTCGAAGCCCGCGTGGTCGGGTTGGATGACCTGCAGGTAACGAACGAAAGGACCCATCCACAGCGCGCGGGACTTCCCGAAGGGCGCCTGAAGGCCGACCGCGGCATCGAAGCCTGGACGGGTGATCTCACCTGTCTGAATGTAAAAGAAATCGGACTCGAACCACGGCGAGAGGCCGTGTGCGGTCAGGGCGTCGTGGGGCCGCTTGAGGCGCAGGCCGCCGCCCAATCCCCAGACGCTCCCCGAAGCGGCCAGCTTCTGCTCGGCGGGGAGGAATAGAAAGAAGGCACTCGGTCCAATGTCGAGGTAGCGATTGATCGCAAAAAGCGCCTTTAGCGATTCGCCACCGCCGACGTCGTAAATCCGCGACTGGGGCGCCGACAACGGAATCCCGATTCCGGGCTCCAGTTTGACACCAAACGTTAGAGCGTTGGCGGCCGTTGGGAGCGCCAGAACGAACACAGAGACAAGTACAATGAGACCCAAGGCGTCTCTTCCAACCCATGGCTTTCGCCGCATCTCTCACTCTCCCGTCGTTTTGGTGAGGCCCGACAATATGCATGCCCCTCACCAACGGATAGGGCGCCGCGACGAATATCTTCGGCTACGACGGAGAAGAGGTGTTCCGGTCCATTGAGCTCGTCGTCGTTCTCCTCTCCGGGAGCTGCGGCATGTCCCGGCTATCGGACCGCGCGCCCGTACTCCAGGGAATCCATATTCGCCAGGAAACGTTTTCGCAATCGCGCCCCTGAGTGAGATCGTCGGCAATCGGCGAACTTCATTAATTGTGTTCCCGAGAAAAGGTGGGTCGCCGATCGGAACGGGTTCGTCGGCCGGCTCGGGCGGAATTTGAACGGGCGACTCTTCGACGTCGTCGTGCCATCACCCTAGGAGTTGTCCCCCCAACAGAAGACGCCGCTCCCCGTGGAGGCCCGCGCGTGATCGTCCGAGACCGACAGGCCGTTGGCGGCCGCGATCCCAGGGACCACAGCCGGGGCCAGGCCCCCAACGCGGGGTGCGGTCGAGCAGTGCAGAACTCGCACTCAGGAGCCGACAGGTCGATCCCGTTCATCTCCGCGAAATTATTCAGCATTTTCTAGTCGCAGGTCGGTTTGAAACGACCTTCGGATCGATCGTTTCAATCCAGGAGGCGAGTCGGCCGCTTTGAGGACGGTCATCACCCGTCGCTGCCGAGCGCCCGCTGCGCCTCCGGCCTCACGTAGCTCTGCATCGTCGTGGTGCCGCCAAATTAACAGCTGACCCGGGGCGCGCAGGCGACTGGTCGCTCGATCCACCGTTGGCGGGCTCGCTTTTTTTCGGCGGTCTTCTATCCTGTTTTGGGGGCATCCTGCTCGATTCCGCGCGGCTCTGTTTCAGTGCTCGCCCCCTAAACGTTAGCTTAGTTCCAGAGAGGAGCGGCCATGTCGCCATCTGCGTTCCATTGGACGTCCCGGCGGGCAGTCGTCGGTTTGGTCGCGATCGCGATGGGCCTCTGGGGGTGCATGGCCGGCACCCAATCGCCAACGTCGACCGGCGGCAGCGGCGGCAGCGGAAAAGGCGGCACCATCGGCTCTGCCGGCGCGGTCGGCACCGGCGGCGAGCAGACGACGGGCACCGGCGGCAGCGCCGTTCCCTTGCCGGTCCCGCCGGGCTGCGGAGACGGCATCAACAACCAGGGCGGTATCGAGCAGTGCGACGACGGCAACACGATCGCGGGCGACGGCTGCAACGGCGCCTGCCAGGTGGAGCCGAACTGGACCTGCCCGCCGGCCGGCGCCTGCACGCGCTCGTTCAAGTGCGGCGACGGCGTGATCAATCCCGGCGAGGTCTGCGACGACGGCAACACCACCGACGGTGACGGGTGCAACTCGACCTGCACCGTGCAGGACGGCCGCTACACCTGCGTGCCGGGCAAGCCTTGCGTGCTCTCGTCGATCTGCGGCAACAAGCGCGTCGAGCAGGGCGAGAGCTGCGACGACGGCAATCCGATGTCGAACGACGGCTGCAGCTCCACCTGTCAGGTGGAGATGGGCTGGGTCTGCCCAACCCCCGGCTCGCCGTGCATGAAGGCGCCGCGCTGTGGGGACGGCATCGTTCAGGTCGTGCAGGGCGAGGTCTGCGACGACGGCAACATCACCGACGGTGACGGCTGCTCGTCGAATTGCAAGGTGATGGGCGCCGGCTGCACCTGCGTTCCGGGCATGAAGTGCTCATGCCCGATGGCGATCTGCGGCGATGGGATCCTCGAGGGAAACGAGAAGTGCGACGACGGCAACATCAACAGCGGTGACGGCTGCTCGTCGACCTGCACGATCGAGAAGGGCTACACCTGCCCGCTGGTCAAGGCGCCCTGCGTCCCCGACTGCGGCGACGGCATCCTGACCGGCAACGAGCCGTGCGATCCCGGCATCACCGTCGAGAAGAGCGCCTGCTCGGCGAATTGCCGCTGGAACCCCGGCTGGGCCTGCACGGGCAACCCGGTCACGGAGTGCCACCAGACGACGTGCGGGGACGGCAAGAAGGAAGGGGCCGAGGGCTGCGACGACGGCAACACGGTCCCGTTCGACGGTTGCTCGTCGACCTGCCAGGTCGAGCCGACTTGCGCGGGCTCGGGCGCGTGCACCGGCAAGTGCGGCGACGGCATCCTGCTCACCGGCGAGCAGTGCGACGACGGCAACAACCTGTCGGGGGACGGCTGTTCGTCGACCTGCACCCTCGAGGCCGGGTTTACCTGCAAGCAGCCGCCGCTCGGCCCCACCATCCAGGTGCCCATGATCAACCGCGACTTCAAGTTCCACATGCCAGCGGACTTCGAGCCGGGCGCGACCGGCCAGAGCGCCGCCACCACCGGGATGGTGGCCGCCACGCTGAACGCCGCGGGCAAGCCGACGTTCGTCGCCGCCAACAACACCAGCTACGTCACCAGCGCGGCGACGTTCGCCGAGTGGTACACCGACGTCCCCGGTACCAACCACACCACCGCTCAGACGCTCACGCTGTGCAACATCACCGGCACCAACAGCTACGTCAACCGCTGGGGCCCGAACTGCGAGCAGTGGCCGGTCACGAAGACCGCTTACTACTGCGGCAACGTCGGGTCCGAGCAGGTGGACGCCGCCGGCACCCCGATCCCCTGCACGTCGAAGTTCGGGTCGACCGACTGTGACACCAACGTCGCCGCCGGCTACACCATGGTGCCCGGCAGCTGCACCGCGACCAACGGCAGCTATACAGCCCTCTTCCAGACCGCCCTCCTCGACGGCACGCCGGTCTTCTTCCCGATCGACGCCGAGATCGCGGCGGGCGGCTTCAGCGCCGGGCAGGGGACCGCCGCCAAGATTCCTCCCCCCTACGAGCCCACGGGAAGCTATCCGCCGGAGTCGCCGGCGGTGTCCCACAACTTCAGCTTCACGAGCGAGATCCGATACTGGTTCCAGTTCGACTCGACCAAGACGTACAAGCTCGACTTCCTGGGCGACGACGACCTGTGGATCTTCGTCAACAAGCGCCTGGCGGTGGACATCGGGGGCATCCACACCGCCCAGCCCGGGTCGGTGACAATCAACGCGGCCAACGCCTTCGGGATGACGAACGGCAGCGTCTACGAGGTGGAGGCGTTCCAGGCCGAGCGCCAGACCACCTCCTCGACGTTCAAGCTGACGCTCAGTGGCTTCAACGGCGCGGCCACCGCCTGCGGGCCGATCTGCGGCGACGGCGTGGTGACGCCGCCCGAGCAGTGCGACAACGGCGCTGCCAACAACACCGGCGGCTACAACAAGTGCACGCCGGACTGCAAGCTAGGGCCGTTCTGCGGCGATGCGATGGTGACCGACAGCGAGGCGTGCGACAACGGCACCAACAACGACGCCTACGGCGCGACGTCCGGCTGCGGCCCGGGCTGCAAGTTGCCCGCTCGCTGCGGCGATTCGATCGTCCAGACCGAATACGGCGAGCAGTGCGACCTCGGCACCAACAACACCGGCGCTTACGGCGGCTGCACCAGCCAGTGCCAGAGCGCCGGCTATTGCGGCGACGGCGTGGTCCAGAACGCGCAGGAGCAATGCGACGACGGCGCCAACGACGGCACCTACGGGCACTGCGGTGACCCGACCATGCCGTTGCCCAATTGCCTGCTCGGCCCGCGCTGCGGAGACGGCATCGTGCAGGACGCGTACGGCGAGGAGTGCGAGCCCACATCTTCAAACGACCCCAACTGCACGGCCGCCTGCAAGAAGCCGGGCGTCTGCGGCGACGGGGTGGTGACGCCGCCCGAGCAGTGCGACTACGGCGCAACCAACAACGACGGCTCGTACGGCGGCTGCTCGCCGGGCTGCATCCTGGCGCCCCACTGCGGCGACGGCGTCAAGAACGGGCCGGAGGAATGCGACGACGGCGTCAACGACAACAGCTACGGCGGCTGCTCGCCGCAATGCAAGCTGGCGCCCCACTGCGGCGACGGGCACTTCGACGCCGGCTACGAGGCCTGCGACGACGGCGTCAACAACGGCCCCACGGACGGTTGCTCGACCACCTGCAAGCTCAACTTGCGGTGACCGCGGGACCGGCTCCGGTTTCACGGAGGCGTGATGGGCAGCAGGTGGGACCTGTCGCTACCGAGGCGGTGGTCCAGACACCGGCCAGCCGCGCCGTGTCCGGCCAGCATTCCGGTGACCAACAACGAGGCCACACGTGCACTAACCTATTCGATAGCCTTGCAACCCATCCCCACCTCGACTTCCACCCCTCGACGGTCAGAGCAAGCCCGGTTGGCGTCAGGGCTTCGATGAGGGCAACGCCAGCTCATTGGTTGGTGGCCCTGATCGCCCTCCTCGCTGCGGCCGGGGGCTGCCAGACTCCGCCCAGCGCCCGCGCTCGGACGCCGGACGGCGGTGCACCCGACGGGCGAGGAGCGCCGGATGGGGCGAGCCCCGACGGCGGTCCATTTGACGCGCTGGGCGCCCCGGATGGCGCGAGCCCCGACGGCCCTTCCCTTTCGACCACGGCCGCCCTCCGATTGATCGCGCCGCTGTCGACGGCCACCGTGACCTCGAAGAAGCCAACCCTGCGCTGGGCGCTGGGCGCGACGTGCGACGGCGCCCACGTCCAGATCTGCCGGGACCGCGCCTGCACGAAAGTGGTCACAGCCTTCGACGCGACCGGCGGCAACGGCGGGCCCGCGACGGCGCTGCCGAGCGGTCTCCTCTTCTGGCGGGCCTATGGGCGCGCCGGGAGCACGATCGTCGGCGGCTGGAGCCCGACCTGGCAGTTCACCGTCGGGACGCGCAGCGCGCCGGTCGACACCTCCTGGGGAACCACGCTGGACGTCAACGGCGACGGCTTCGCAGACGTGGCGGTGGGCGCGGCCGGGGATGGCGCGGGCGGCCAGGTCGACGTGTACCTGGGCGGTCCTTCCGGGCTGCCGACCTCCCCCGATCTCACCTTGAGCCCATCGTCTAAAAGCGCGCTGCTCGGCCTCTTCCTGTCCTCTGCCGGCGACGTCAACGGAGACGGTTACGCCGACCTCGTGGTCGGGGCGCTCACCAGCGCATACCTCTACCTCGGGGGCCCCTCCGGTCTCGCGGCGGCGCCCGCCGCCATTCTCACCCCGAAGTCGATGGAACAAGCCGGTGTGCGGGTCGCGAGCGCCGGGGATGCGAACGGCGACGGCTACGCCGACGTCCTCCTCGGGTACTACGATTGGGGCACAGCCTACCTTTACCTGGGCAGCGCCACGGGACTCGCCCCCGAGCCGGCGCTTGCCTGGACCGCACCTCCGGGACCCCTTCAGCCGGGCTCTCCGTCGGGCGGCGGCTTCGGCCACTCGCTGGCCGGAGCGGGCGACGTCAATGGCGACGGTTACGGCGACATCGTCATCGCGGCGCCCGGCGTGAACACCAATGGTCAGGCGTACGTCTACCTCGGGAGCGCGTCGGGCCCTCCGGCGATGCCGTCGTTTGCGCTGAACGAGTCAGACGGCCCCGGCTTCGACTCCGTATCGACCGCCGGCGACGTGAACGGCGACGGGTATGCCGACCTGATCGTGGGCGCGTACGGGCTCTCCGGACAGACGCCAGGCGACTTCGCCGGGCGCGCCTACGTCTATCTGGGCGGCGCCGCCGGTCCCGCGACGTCACCGGCGTTCACGCTGATCGGAGCTCAGCCGATGGGGAACTTCGGACGCTGGGTGTCCCAAGCGGGCGACGTCGACGGCGACGGCTATGCCGACGTGATTGTCGGGGCCGACGCCGAGTACGGAAACGGCGCCCCGGCTCCGGGCTGGGCCTACCTTTATCGCGGCGGGCCGGGAGGCTTGTCGCCGACGGCAGCGGCGACGTTGACGGGCCCAGACGGCAGCGGCAGTTGGTTTGGCCGGTCAGTGGCCGGCGCCGGGGACGTGAACGGGGATGGGTATGCGGACGTGATCGTCGGGGCAGAGGGGAACGGCTCCGGCGGCGCCGGTTGGGCCTACGTCTATCTGGGCGGCGGGACCGGTCTCGCGACGTCGCCCGCCGTCCGATGGGTTGGCCCCAACAACGGGAGTGCCTTCGGCCGGACCGTCGCGAGCGTCGTGCTGTTGGCGCGTATCGGGCCCGTCTCTCTCTAGCTGAAGAGGGTAACCGACGGGTGGCGTCGCCATCGCCGCGTCACCGCCCATGCAAGCGCCGGCATAGACGCGGGACTGGTCGGCGCAGCTGGTCTTGTTCGCAGCCAAGTTCATCGCGCTGTGAAGACCGTAGTCCAACCAGAATCTCGTCCGTTGCGATCACCAGCTCGTCGACACGGGATTGCCGTCGGCGTCGAAGCTGAGGGTCGATCCCAAACCGAGAGGGCCGGCAGGCGGCGCGACGTCATAGGTCGCGGCGGCGGAGAACGGGGCCGTCGACGACGAGCTCGTATGGTGGAGGATCACGAGGCCGTCGCCCTGAGCCTCGGCCGGCAGCTTGTCCTTGTAGGCGGCGAGCCCGGTCGGATCGGCGAGCATCGCCTGGAACGCGCGGGCGCTGGTCACGACGTCGGCCGGGATCGTCGGCCAGTAGAAGCCTTCGCTCGTCGACTGGTCCTGGTTGTCGAAGCGCGCGTAGGCGAGCGACTCGGCGACGTTGATGCCATCGACCGCGCGCGCGAGCGCGATGGTCCGACCGTCGGAGCCGCCGTGGACCTGCGTGTCCTCGATCTGGCAGGGACGGACGCCGAACGTGGCGAAGTAGGCGGTGACGTGGGACGCGAGTGCCGTCGGATCGTCGCTCCAGTCGGGAAGACTCCCCTCGGGTGCCCCCGCGTTCAGGATGCCGAGCTCGCCCCCACTCTCCTCGATTGCCACGACGCCATCGACGCCGACCCAGCGCACGAAGCCGCTCGCATCGGCTTCGGAGGGCATCGATCCGAAGGCGAAGCGCGACTTCGTGATGTCGTAGGCCGCCCCCGCGAGCGGTGCGCCAACCTCACATCCCGTGACGTCCCCCGACGCGGCTGAGCTGTCGAGCGCCGCGCCGCCGCAGCCGACGCACGCCAGGCCCATCCAAGCGAGGATCGACCAAGCACGCTTCATGGCCCAAAGCGTCCCACGTCGGGCGTGGCGCGACAAGCCGCCGCCACCTGCGGCTTCAGGGACGTCGACGACGAGGAAGCCCTGCGGGCGTGTCGAGGTGGTCCGAAATTGATCGGTTGCGGCCGGCCGGCTGGCGGGCGACACTGGGCGGCGGTGAGATCCTGGCTCCACGTCGCGCTCGGGACCACGGCGCTCTGTGCCCTGGCGGTGCCGGCAGGGTGCGGCAGCAGCGCCGGCGGACAGCCGATGGTTTGCGCCGGCGCGAACATCGTGGCCAGCGAAATGAACGACTACGCGTTCTCGAGCTCGATCACGCTCCCGCCGGTCACCGTCGCGCAGATGTCGGACCTGGCATTTGACTGGAGCGGCCTGACGCACGACTTCGAGGGGCACGCGCTCGATCCGGGCAAGGATCTGGGGATGGCCATCGTGATGTTCTGGAGCCTGCCGCTCGCGGACTTCCAAAAGCAACTGAACGCCGACGCGCTCTTCACGTCGGATCTGATCCTTTCGCCGCCGCTCAGCCTCGAGCTCGCGCCCGGCGGGACGTCGGCGCAGCTTTACGACTTCACGATCAACACGACCCCGGTGACGCCGGCGATGATCGACCAGTACTTCGACGCGACGTTGTACACGCCCGCCAACTCTTCTTTCATCGTCGGCGTGCAGACCGGCATCGACCTGGGCCGGCAGCTCCGGATGCTGCAGGCGTTCAACCTGGACCCGACCTCGACCAATACGAACGTCGTGCTCACGAACGATTCGACGAAGCTGACCTACAGCGCGAATCTGCACGATCTGACGATCACCGGCGTCCCGGGCGGCACATCGGCGCTGACGCTCGACTGGTCGCAGATGACCACGAACGGGCTCGGCCGTCCTTTCACGCAAGGGGTCGTGACCAGCGCCATCGTCGGTCATTACACGCAGACCCCCGCCCAGCTCGAGGCGCAGTTTCTCGATCTGGATCGCATCGCCGTCGCCACCTATCGGGCGGATATCGCTTACGGATCGGTCCTCGACTTCAGCACCCTCAAGGACGCAAACGGTGCGAGCTTTCCCGGGGTCGACGACAGCGGGACCTGGCTGGTCGGGCTCACCTGCGGCAATTGCCGAAATCCAGCACCCTGGTACATGACGATCCTGAAACCTTGTTCGATGTAGGATTGCGCCGCGGTGCCCTCACGGTAGGGCGTGGTGTCGGCGGGTGGAGCGATACCAACCAACCACGAAGGAGTCTGTTGATGCGAGGACGCCTCTTTCCATATGCGGTGGCCGTTCTCGAGGTGCTGGCAGCGGTCACGTCGGGATGCGGCGGAACCTCTACCGGGGGAACTTCGGGCAACGGAGGCAGCGCGGCAGGGATGACCGGCGCCACCGGCGGGACGACCGGCGCGGGCGGGACCACCGCCACCGGCGGAACGACCGGCGCGGGCGGGACCACCGCCACCGGCGGGACCACCGCCACCGGCGGGACCACCGCCACCGGCGGGACCACCGGCGCGGGCGGGACCACCGCCACCGGCGGTGCGACCGGCACCGGCGGGACGACCGGCACCGGCGGCGCCGCGCAGAGCTGCACCTTCACCCAGAGCTCCTCGCCCAGCCCGAAGATCGCCACGGTCGGCATCGTGACCTGGTCGACGACGATGGCCGGCGTGAAGCAGGCGCGGATCGACTTCGGCCTCACCACCTCTTACGGAATGACCGCGCCGGTCGACCTCACGCAGCCGAGCTATCGCACGCTGCTGCTCGGGATGAAGGCGTCGCACACCTACCATTACCGGATCACCGCCACGAACAGCAGCGGTGACTGCCAGAGCCCCGATTACATGATCATGACGGGGCCACTGGCCAACGGCCTGGTGAAGCCGACGGTCACCACCAACAACGCCGCGGCACTGTCGGGCGGCTTTCTGATCACGGGCCAGTACGTTCAGAATTCAAACGGCACCGCCCCGGGATACATCCTCGACAGCGATGGTGACATCGTCTGGTGGTACAACATCGAAGACTACGTGACCGGCGTGGTGATGGACTACGCGGGGACGCACATGTGGATCAACAACCACCCGCCCAACCTGGCGGACGCCAAGGTCCACCGGGTGTCGATGGACGGCATGACGGACGAGGATCTGTCCAGCCAGATGTCCCAGCTGTCGCATCAGCTGACCGTGTTGCCCGACGAGACGGTGGCGTTTTACGCGGCGGACGGCGGCACCGAGGGGTGCAGCGACATCAAGGAACGGGCGCCGAACGGGACCGTCCGGACCATCGTCAACTCGCAGAAGGCGCTGGGCACGACCGGACAGTGCCACGTCAACAACATCCAGTACTCGAGCGCGGACGACACGCTGGTCTTCTCCGACCACATTCACTGCGCGGTCGCGAAGGTCAGGCGGTCGGACGGGTCGGTCGTCTGGATCCTGAACGGGGCGACCAAGACGTTCACCGGCGACGGTTGGCTGGGGAGCGAGCACGGCATCCAGATCCTCGGTCTGGACGATTTCCTGATCTTCAACAACAACTCGCGCAGCGTCGCGGGGACCACCATCCCGCAGTCGATGGGCACGGGCGACGGCTCCGGCGCGCTGGAGATCAAGCTGGATCTGACCGCCAAGACCGTCACCAAGATCTGGTCGTACAAGGCGATGGGCACGGCGTACCAGACCGACGTGATGGGCGATCTGCAGCGGCTGCCGAACGGAAACCTGGTGATCGCCTTCGGCGGCAAGGGGATCATCCAGGAGATCAAGCCCGACGGAACCGTCCTGCAAGAGATGCGGACGACCACCAACTTCGGCTACATCCAAAAGCGCGCGACGCTGTACGGCCCGCCGCCGCGCTGAGGAATCGGGCGCGGCAGATGCGAGCGGCTGAAGCCCTGGCCGTGGCCGGGTTGGCGATCGTGGCTCCCGCGGCGGCCCGGGCCGACGGCGCGTTTCCCGCTGGCGAGGGGGTGCTGGTCCCGGCCGACGACCCGCAACAGATCCTCCTCGTCACCAACTTCGGCGTCGTGTCGTCCGAGGACGGCGGCGCGACCTGGGCCTGGTCCTGCGAGCAGGACGCGAACGCGCTGGGGACCCTTTACCAGCGGGGGCCGGCGCCGCGGCGACGGCTGTTCGCGGTCGCGAACCAGCAGGTCGTCTATTCCGACGACGCGACCTGCAGCTGGCAGACGGCCGGCGGGCTCCTCGCCGGCCAGTCGGTCACCGATCTGTTCCCCGATCCGACGAACGCCGATCGGGTGGTCGCCATCGGCGTCGCCAATGGCGTCGGGTCGGTCTTCGAATCGGCGGACGGCGGCGCGACCTTCGGCGCGACGCTCTACCAGGCCTCGGGCGGCGACTTCGTCAGCAGCGTCGAGATCGCGGCGTCGGATCCTCGCGTCGTCTACGTGGCGCTGGCGGACCAGGATCAGCATCCCAAGCTGGCTCGCACGGGCGACGCCGGAGCGAGCTGGACCGTGAACGATCTGTCGGCCGAGCTCGGGGTGGGCCTGGCGCGGATCATCGCTGTCGATCCGGACGACGCCGACACGGTCCTCTTGCGCTGGTCGTCCGCGGCGGGCGGGGAGGCGATCGCCGTGACCCACGACGGCGGCCTCACGATCGCGACGCCGCTGTCGATCCCTCACTACTTCACCTCCTTCGCCCGGATGTCCGACGGCGCGCTGGTGATGAGCGCGGTGATCGCCGTCAGCCCGGCGCTGAAAGCGGGGCTGTTCGTCTCGCACGACGGCGCGGTGAGCTTCCAGGAGAACGACGCCGTTCCCGGCGTGGCCGCGTTGGCCCAACGCGACGGCGTCCTGTACGCGGCGACCGACAACTTCAGCGACGGATATGCCCTGGGCGCGTCCAGCGACTTCGGCGCCACCTGGCAGCCGGTCGTTCGCTTCGATCAGGTCGGGTCCATCATGGCGTGCCTGCAGACGAGCCCGCAATGCCAGGCGAGCTGCGAATCACTGGCGGGGAACGGGCTGGGATCGCCCGGTCAAATCTGGCCCGAGGCGGTCTGTACCGCCGGCGCGGCAGCGGGCGGGGCCAGTGGGACGGGCGGCGCGGCGGGCGCCGGGGGAGCGGGCGCCGGCGGCGGCGCGGCGAGCACGGGGGGCGGCCAGGGCTCGTCAGGAGGCGGCTGCGGCCTGGCGCCGGGACCGACTGGCCCGTCTCCGGTGGGGACGATCCTGATCGCCTCATCGATCGTCATCGCTCTGCGTCGGCGTCGACACGCGGCGCGCGGCTGACGAACCCGCCGGCAGGAATCAGCCGGCACACTTCGTCGAATATCACGAGATCTTCTCGCGCGTGGATCACCAGCGCGGCAATCGACGAATCGGAGGTCGAGATGAGGCGGTCGGGCGCGGCGGCACCGGGCGGGCCGGGCTGAAGGCGCAACCCCGCGAACCCCAGGGTGGACGCCACGTCTGCCCGGACCCGTTCGCTGTTCTCGCCGATTCCTCCCGTGAAGACGATCGCGTCGACGCCGCCCAGCACGCCGAGCATGGAACCAACTGCGCGCCGCAGATACAGGACGAACCGATCGTACGCGAGCGCGGCCCGTGCCGAGCCCGCCGCCTGGGCGGCGATGACCTCCCGCAGATCGCCGGAGAGACCGGAGACGCCCAGGAGACCCGAGCGGCCTTCGAGCGCGTCATGCAGCTCCTCCACGCCGACCCCGCAGCGTCGCTGGAGGTGGAGGAGCAGCCCAGGGTCGACCGAGCCCGAGCGGGTCGCCATCATCAGCCCCTCGAGGGGTGAGAATCCCATCGTCGTGTCGGCGGAGCGCCCGTCCGCCAGAGCCGTCACCGAGCAGCCGCTTCCGAGGTGACAGACGATCATCCGCCGGGGCGTCGTCCCCAGCAAGGTCCGCGTCCGGTCGAGCGCGTACGCCACGCTGAGCCCATGAAAGCCGAACCGCCGCAGCCCCCAGCGTTCGGTCCATTGGTACGGAAGGGCGTAACCGGCGGCGGCCTCCGGCAAGTCGGCGTGGAACGCGGTGTCGAACGCGGCCACCTGGGGCAACGACGGGAGCTCGTCCGCCACCGCGTCGATCCCCACCAGCGCCGGCCGCATGTGCAGAGGATCGAGCTCGGCCAGCGACTCGAGGGCGCCCCGCACGTCGCGATCGATGATCGCCGGGCCGGCGAATCGGGTGCCGCCGTGAACCACCCGGTGTCCGACGGCGTCGAACCCTGACAGCGCGCGCAGCGTCGCCCGAACCTGCTCCCCGCGCTGCTCGAGCTCCGCGGCGTGCCACGGCTGGTCGCCTGACTGAATGGTCTGCCGGTCACGTCCGCCGAGCAGGCTCCATTTGAACGTGCCCGATCCGGCGTTGAGCACGAGCACGCGCAGGTCGCGCCCGTCCGACGTTCCGTTGACGTCCGGCATGGTCAGCCTCGCCAGACCCAGTCCCGGACTTCGGGCATGTCCTCGCCGTGCTCGCAGATGTAGGCCTTGTGGGCCGCGTGCTTCTGCTGCATCGCCGCCTTGAGCTGCGGCGCTCGGTCCGCCAGCCCGGGAACCCGATCGGCGACGTCGGCCACCAGGTGAAAGCGATCGAGATCGTTGCGAACGGTCATGTCGAACGGCGTCGTGGTGGTCCCCTCCTCTTTGTAGCCACGGACGTGCAGGTTCCGGTGGTTGGTGCGCCGGTAGGTCAGGCGATGGATGAGCCATGGATAGCCGTGAAAGGCGAACACGATCGGGCGATCGGTCGTGAACAACGTATCGAAGCCTTCGTCGCTGAGCCCGTGCGGGTGCTCGCTCGACGGCTGCAGGCGCATCAGATCGACGACGTTGATGACCCGGACCTTGAGGTCGGGCGCCAGCTGTCGCAGGAGATCGACCGCCGCCAGCGTCTCCAGCGTGGGAACGTCACCGGCGCAGGCCATCACCACGTCGGGCTGTCCACCCCGATCGCTCGAAGCCCACTCCCAGACGCCGATGCCCAGCCGGCAGTGCTCGACCGCCTGATCCATCGTCAGCCACTGCAACTCGGGCTGCTTGCCGGCGACGATGACGTTGACGTAGTTGCGGCTGCGCAAGCAGTGATCGGTGACGGAGAGCAGCGTGTTCGCGTCGGGCGGCAGGTAGACGCGAATCACCTCGGCCTTCTTGTTGACGACGTGATCGATGAAGCCGGGATCCTGATGGGTGAAGCCGTTGTGGTCCTGCCGCCAGACGTGAGAGGTGAGCAGGTAGTTGAGCGAGGCGATCGGTCGCCGCCAGGGGAGGCCGCGGGTGACCTTCAGCCATTTGGCGTGCTGGTTGAACATCGAATCGACGATGTGGACGAAGGCCTCGTAGCAGGAAAAGAAGCCGTGCCGCCCGGTGAGCAGGTATCCCTCCAGCCAGCCCTGGCATTGATGCTCACTCAGCATCTCCAGGACGCGTCCGTCGGGGGCCACGTGGTCGTCGGTCGGGAGGATCTGGGCCATCGACTCGCGGTTCGTGACGTCGAAGAGGGCGTTCCAGCGGTTCGACGCAGTTTCGTCGGGGCTGAAGACCCGGAAGTTGTCCATGTTGGCGCGCAGGACGTCCCGGATGAACGCCCCCTGGACCCGGGTGGCCTCGGCCCGGGTGGTGCCCGGAGCCGTGACCTCGACGGCGTAGCTCTGAAACTCGGGCATTCGCAGGTCCCGCAGGAGGAGGCCGCCGTTGGCGTGCGGGTTGGCGCTCATGCGCCGCGTACCGACGGGAGCCAGCGCGGCGACGTCTGCCCTGAGCCGGCCGTCGACGAAGAGCTTGTCCGGTTCGTAGCTCCGCATCCAGCTCTCGAGCATCGCCAGGTGCCCGGGCCGATCGAACGCGGCGAGGGGAACCTGATGCGCTCGAAAGGTCCCTTCGATTTGAAGGCCGTCGACCACCTTGGGGCCGGTCCATCCCTTGGGCGTCCGAAGAACGATCATGGGCCAGCGGGCGCGCTCGTTCCCGCGGCCGGCGCGCGCCTCGGACTGGATCCTTCGAATCTCGCCGAGCACGCGGTCCAGCGTGGCGGCCATCTGCTCGTGCATCACCCGCGGCTCGTCCCCCGAGACGAAGACCGGGGCATAGCCATAGCCACGGAGCAACTCCGTCAGCTCCTCTTCCGGAATGCGGGCCAGCACCGTGGGCCCCGCGATCTTGTAGCCGTTCAAATGAAGGATCGGCAGCACGGCCCCGTCGGTGCGGGGGTTCAAGAACTTGTTGGAGTGCCAGCTGGTGGCCAGCGCCCCGGTCTCCGCCTCGCCGTCGCCGACCACGCAGGCGACGATCAAGTTGGGATTGTCGAACGCCGCGCCGTACGCGTGCGACAGCGAGTAGCCGAGCTCTCCGCCTTCGTGAATCGAGCCCGGCGTCTCGGGAGCGACGTGACTGGGCACGCCGCCCGGGAAGGAGAACTGCTTGAAGAGGCGCCTCATCCCCTCCTCGCTCTGAGAGATCTCCGGATAGACCTCGCTGTACGTGCCTTCGAGATAGGCGTTGGCCAGCAGCCCCGGACCGCCATGCCCGGGGCCGATGACGTAGATCATGTCGAGATCGCCGGCCCGGATGCTCCGGTTCAGGTGCACGTAGATGAAGTTGAGCCCGGGCGTCGTCCCCCAGTGCCCGAGCAGCCGCGGCTTGATCTGCTCCCGGCGCAGCGGCTCGCGCAGGAGCGGATTCCCCAGCAAATAGATCTGCCCCACCGAAAGGTAGTTCGCAGCCCGCCACCAGGCGTCGATGTTCTCCAGCGATACAGCGTCCATGATGTCCCTCCTTCACAAAGGCCGACAGCGCCAAGCCTACTGCACCGCGGGCGAGAGCTCGTGAACGCCGAGGTCGGGCGTGGTAACGATCGTCGAGTATTTCCATGCACCAAGTCGCCCTGACCGGTTTGACTCACGGGCTGCGCTGGCAGGACGCGGTCGACGTGTTGGTCCTTACGGCGCTCTTCTCCTGGGCCTACCGATGGCTGAGGCGCACCATCGCGGTTCAGGTGGCGTTCGGTCTCATCACCTTGCTGGCGGTGTCGTGGATTGCCAGCCACCTTGGACTGATTCTGACGTCGTACCTGCTGTCGGCCGTCAGCGCGGTCGCCACCATCATCGTCGTGGTGGTCTTCCAACACGAGATTCGACGCGGACTGACGCGGGTCAGTCCACTGCGCTGGCTGAGCCGGCGCACCGCCAGTGGCGCGCTCGACGACACCGATGCGATCGTCGCGAAGGCGGCGTTCGCCCTGGCCGCGCGGCGAAAGGGCGCCCTCGTCGTCTTGCCGCGCCGCGATTCCATCTTCGATCTCGCCACGCCGGGCACGCTGGTCGATGCGCACATCTCGGTCGAGATGATCGAGACCATCTTCACCTCGGCGTCGCCGCTTCACGACGGTGCCGTCGTCATCGCGGCCGACCGGGTGGCGCGGGCAGGCGTGGTGCTGCCTCTGGCGACGGAAGCCCAGGACCCAAGCTTCGGCACCCGGCATCGGGCCGCGATCGGGTTGGCCCAGGCCTCCGATGCGCTGATCGTCTGCGTGAGCGAGGAGCGCGGGACAGTCCATTTGGCGGTGGGAAATGCCATGACCATCATGCGCGACGAGGCTCAGCTGCGAGACGCCCTGGTGCGGGCCCGGCCCGGAGCTTCGTCGGCCCTTCCCGAAGCGGGTCCGAGGGTTCGTCGTCGTCCCGCCAACCTGTGGCCCCACCTGGTGATCTTCGGTGGCGTGCTGGCCGCCTGGGCCGCGCTGGCTCTCGACCGATCGCATGCGGTCGCGCGCGTCGTCCCCCTCGAGATTCGAGGCGTCAGCAACCGGCTGGTCTTTGATCCGCCCCGTTACACCAGCGTCGCGGTGGAGCTGCGAAGCTCGCGGCGAGAGTTGGAGGTGCTGCCGCCCGACGCCGTCGTCTCCTTCGTCGACCTCTCCGGCACGACGGTCGGTCTCCACACCTATCGGATCGTCACCACGGCCCCGGCCGGGATAGAGGTCGTGAGCGAGACACCTTCCAGCATCCAGATTCAGATCCGGCCGCGGGTGCCGGTCGACCTGCCTTCAACCGCTCCCGCGGCGGCATCTCCACGCGAGCTTCAGACCCGGTCGCCGTTGGTCTCGCGACGCTGAGCACAGCCGAAGGTGGTGCCCAGCGGTTGCCCTGAGCATCAAACAGGCCGACACTCGATTCCAGGAGGTGCTCGATGTTGAGGGTGAAGGACATAATGACCAAGAAGGTCTACACGGTCGAATTTGAGGCTTCGGCTGAAGAGGCCGCCTGGGGCCTGACTCGCCGCCAGATCGGGGCGGCTCCGGTGAAGAACCGGGCAGGAGAGCTGGTCGGCATCTTGACCAAGGGCGATCTGGTCGACCCGGAGCCGAATCAGTGGATCAAGAAAGAGGCGACGGTCGGTGACCTCATGGACCCAGAGGTCACGGCGGTCTATGAGGACGATGCGGCCCTGGTGGCGGTTCACGAGCTCGCCAGCAGGAATCAACACCGCGTCGTCGTCCTCAACGCCGACAATGCGTTGGTCGGGATCGTGAGCACGATGGACATCGTGCGTGCCCTCGATAAGGGGCTGGCGTTTGCTGTCAGCGACGCGGCAACCAAGGCTTCGGTGGGGGTCCTTTAACCAGAGACACCAGGTTCGGGGGCCGGTGGCCCTCGAACCCGCGCAGGCCCTTCAGATTGCGGTTCTTCCCAGGGCGCGCTCAGCACCGTCGAGGAGCTGGCGCGCGCTGGCGGCGGATGAGCGGTTGAGTTAGGCAATCAAGGTGCCCACCCCGACTTCCTTGGCGGCGCTCCGCCTCCGACTGACCCACCGGCGGCTCTTGCGCTCCGCGCGATCGTGGCTGGCGCGGTCCTTCGGGGTCTCTCGGGAGGCCCGCGTCGCCATCGTCGAGCGAATGCTGGCCGGACACGCGCGCAGCGCGCCCAATTACTGGCTGCAGCTGGTGCTCGCGCTGGCGCTCGCCACCTTGGGGCTGGTCCTCAATGGATCCGCGGTCGTCATCGGCGCCATGCTCGTCTCCCCTCTCATGAGCCCGATCATCGAGCTGGCCATGGGCCTGGCGGTCGGCTCGCCCCTCCTCTCCATCCGCTCGGTGGTGCGGACGTTCTGGAGCATCATCGTCGTGATTGGCGGCGCGGCCCTGATGACGAAGGCGCTCCCCTTTCACGAGATCACCGCAGAGATCGCCGCCCGCACCTCCCCGACCGCGCTCGATCTGCTGGTGGCGATCTTTTGCGCGCTGGCGGCGGCGTTCACCACCCTGCGCTCGGCCTCCGACACCGTCTCCACGGCAGCCGGTACAGCGGTGGCCATCGCGCTGGTCCCGCCGCTCTGCGCGGCGGGGTTCGGCCTGGGCACGACCGATTGGCACATCGCCCAGGGGGCGTTCCTGCTCTTCACGGCAAACCTCTGCGGGATCCTTCTGTTCGCGGCGGCGACCTTCTGGCTGTTCGGATTCAACCTGGTCGATACGCGCCTGCTGGAGGAAAAACGCTTCGCCGACCCGGGGCCCACCTCTCGATCGGTCCGCTGGGTCAAGGGCGCCTTCGGCTCCAAGTACGGGACCTGGCTGCGGCTGCTCATCCCGCTGGCGCTCGTCGCCTCGGTCTGGCTGCCGCTGTCGCGGGCGCTCAGAGAGGTGAGCTGGGAGGTGCAGGCTCGGGCGCAGATCCAGGGAATCGTCCACCAGCTGCCGCTCGCGCAAGCGGCCGTGCGATCGTCCCTCTCCATCGAGGACAGAACCGTCAATCTGCGGATGGTGGTGGTGGGCAAGCCCGGCGATGCGCGCGCGCTGCAAGCCTCCCTGGCCGGCCAGATCGCGCGCGCCACACACACCACGCCCGCCGTCGAGGTCGTGGCGGTTCCCGACCTGGAGGCGATGGAGGAGGTCGCCCACAGGCTGGCCAAGGCCGAGAGCGGCCAGCTTCGGCCCCAGGCCGATCTCCTCAAGGACACGGCCGACATCGCCGACGTGCTCGCCCGCGTCTGGCCGGGAGGGCCCGCGGGTCCGCTCAGGCGGTGGCGCCTGGATCTGACTGATCGGGCGCATCCGGCGCTGGAGGTCGTGCACCTGGGCCCGCCGCTGGGAACGACAGGCGTGAGCCTGCTGGCCTCGCTGCTCTCGGATCGCTTCCATGCGCCGCTCGGCGTTCGTGACGTCGCCATTCCCCCCGAAGCGATCCGCGCCGACGCCAGGGACGGCGCCGCCTGGCTGCCCGCGCTGTCGTCGGCCTTGGAGTGGGTGCGCGGAGATCGCGGCCTCACCGCCTGCGTGACCCTGCCGCCGCTCGACGACCTTTCGACGCGACGCAAGCGGCGCCGCCGTCCGGAGCCGCAGTTTACGGCCATCCGAGACGCGGCGCTGGCCGGGCTGGCGCAGGCGCCGCCGGGACAGGCACGCTGGGTGCCGGGCGAGCAGTGGGCCGTGCAGCTGAAGTCCGATGGTTGTCCCGAACTGGCGCTGGCCGGGGCCTCCGCCGGGGCTACGCCGGCCGTGGCCGCGCCGCCGGACAGCGCCGCGAAACCGCTGAACCGCTCGCCTTGACCACCTGCCCAGACCTACATTCGGTACCATGCGCGGCGAGTTGAACTTCACCCAAACTCCCTGGGGCTACGCCTGCCTGGCGATTTTCATACTGGCCTACACCCTCATCGTTCTGGAGGAGCGCTTGCACCTGCGCAAGTCGATCCCCGCGCTGGTCGCGGCGAGCGGGACCTGGATCGTGGTTGGGGCCCTTTTCACGCTGCGCGGGGAAGCTCACCTGGCGGAGGAGGCCTTCCGACACAACCTGCTCGACTACACCGAGCTGATGCTCTTCCTCCTGGCGGCGATGACCTTCGTCAATACGCTCGAGGAACGCCAGGTCTTCGCGGCGCTCCGCGCGCAGCTGACCGGGCGTCGCTTCAGCCTGCGGCAGGTCTTCTGGATCACCGGCGCTCTGGCCTTCGTCATCTCGCCGCTGGCCGACAACCTGACAACCGCCCTCATCATGGGGGCGGTGTCGCTGGCGGTCGGTGGAGATCGGCCGAAGTTCGTGGTGGTCGCCTGCATCAATGTGGTGGTGGCGGCCAACGCGGGGGGCGCGTTCAGCCCTTTCGGCGACATCACCACCCTCATGGTCTGGCAGCGCGGGGTCGTGCCCTTCACGAGCTTCTTCGCCCTCTTCGTTCCCTCGCTGGTGAACTGGTTGATCCCGGCGGCGCTCATGTCGGTCTCCATCGACAAGGAGGTGCCCCCGCGGCTCTCCGAGGTGGTGGTCATCAAGAAAGGCGGACTGGGGGTCGTCGTCTTGCTGCTCGGTACGATCGGGCTGACCGTCGTCCTGCACAGCGCGCTCTCCCTGCCGCCGGTGTTCGGAATGATGACCGGGCTCGGGTTCCTCAAGGTCTATGGGCACATCCTCGGTCGTCGGCTGGATCGCAACGAGAGGTCCCCAGGTCCGGCGGGTGAGGCCGACGGGCTCGAGGAGGTGGCCACCATCTCGCCCCTGGAGATCGACAAGGGCTTCGACGTGTTCCGTCAGCTCGAACGGGCGGAGTGGGACACCTTGATGTTCTTCTACGGCATCATCTTGACCGTCGGCGCCCTGGGGACGCTCGGCTACCTCGCGCTGGCCTCGACCGCCGTCTACGGCGGCCTGGGGCCGACCTGGGCGAACGCGCTGGTGGGCGTGGCCTCGGCGCTGGTCGACAACATTCCGATCATGTTCGCGGTGCTGAACATGAATCCCCACCTGTCGCTCGGACACTGGCTGATGGTCACCCTGACCGCGGGGGTCGGCGGCTCGTTGCTGTCGGTCGGAAGCGCGGCCGGCGTCGCGTTGATGGGACAGGCGCGCGGGATCTACACGTTCCGCCAGCACCTGCGATGGACCTGGGCCATCGCGCTCGGCTACGTCGCCAGCATCGCCACTCACCTGCTCATCAACCGGCGCTACTTCTGATTTGTCCCCGGCGCCTCGGTCGCATTGGCCGAGCGCGCGCTGGTGAGACTGCGGGACAAACTCCGGCCGGCCGAGAGATCGAGCCGTATATTCAGTCGATGACCTCCCCGCCGACCCCTCCCGACGCACCCCCTTCATCTCCCGGGCCCACCGCGCCCAACCTCCCGAAGTCCCGGTCATGGGGAGAGCGAATCAAGCACTGGATCGTTTCGAGCCCGAAGCTCCACGCCGTGATCATCGGCGCTCTCGCGCTGGCCCTCGTCGGCCTGGCGATCGCGCACCTGGTCGCGATCGATCGAGTCCGCGACGCCGCGGCCCAAGAGCACGCCGCCCTCGTCGAATCCACCACGCAGACGTTGAACAATGAGACCTCCGCGCTGCTCCGTATGAGCGCCCTTCCCCTCGCCTGGGCGCTCCGGAGCGCTCTTTTGAAGGACGACTTCGCCTCCGCCGACGCCTACGTGCAGCGCATGACTCAGGAGAAGCACGTGAAGGCGGTGGCGCTCGTGACCGCCGACGGCAAGGTGCGCCTGGCCGGGAACCGGAAGCTCGAGGGGCATCCCGCCGCGGAGGCATTCCCCGGAGTGGACCTCAATGGATCCGCGCCGGCCGTCAGCCCGGTGGACCACAATCTGCGGGTGGTCGTTCCGGTCATGGGGATCGATCGCCGGCTGGGAACCTTGATCTTCAGCTACGCCGCCGCCCCGAGCCCGGAGCCATCGGGGAGCACCTCTGGCTAGCTCGCCGAGCGGCTCGCCTCGAGCCAGAACTGTCGTCGGTCTCAGCAGCGGCCCTGGTCTGCGCTGGCGACGCGGTCCGCGAGCGCGATCCCGGCGCGTATGCAGGCGCCCATGCTCGGACCGTTTCGCAACGCCCCACCCATGAACAGCCCCGGCAGCTTCAGCTCGGCCTCCTCCATCGCCGTGTGGAAGCGCTGGTATCCGAGGTTGTACTGCGCGATCCCCTGGGCGTGACGGGTGACGCGACGAAACGTCGGCTCCCCCTCCACGCCCAGCAGTCGGGTGAGATCGTCTTGCACGATCCGGCAGAGCGCGTGGTCCGGCAGGTCCGTGAGCTCAGGTTGACGGGCGCCACCGACGTAACTCGTCAGCAACACCGACCCTTCCCGCGCGCGGCCGGCGAAGAGCGAGCTCGTGAAGAGGGTCCCCAAGACGTGGAGCCCCTCCCGCGCCGGCACCAGGACCCCATATCCGTCCAGAGGATGTCGCACCGCCGCGCGAGGGAAACCGAGCGCCACGCTGGCCACCGCGGGGTACTCGACCTCGCGGAGCACGGGAAACAGCTCGGCGGAGCCCGAGGCGAACGGCAGCTTCGCCGCTTCGTAAGCCGGGATGGCCAGGACGATCGCGTCAGCGGTGAGCATCTCTGCGCCCAGCGACGCGCTCCTGAAGCGGACCCTGAAGGGAGGCCCGGGCTCGAGCGCATCCAGCGTGACCTCCGTCGACAGCGCGCTCCCCAACTTCGCGCCGATGGCGTCGACCATCGCCGCGAGCCCCTCGCGAAAAGAGATCGAGCGCGACTTGAACCGCTTCTTGCGAGGACCTCGTCGCATGGCCGTCGCGATGCCGCCGTAGGTCAGCGAGCCGTACCGGAGCTCGAGGCGGTGGAGCGACGGAAACACATGCCGCACGGACAGTCGCTCCGGATCTCCTGCGTAAACGCCGGCCACCAGAGGATTGACCAGGTAGTCGAGGGCCTGGACGCCGAGACGCCTTCGCGTGAACCCTGCCACGCTGTCTTCCGTCCCGGGATTCCGCCTGAGCCGCGAACGGCTCCGCCAGGACACGGAGTTTTCCCGCGGCGCTGAGCAACGGCGTCCGTAAGAAGGAAGCCAACGACGTGGGGACGGGCACCGGCCGACCGCCGCGGGCAATGAAGCGTCGCTTCGCGTCTGGCGACGCCACGAGGACCTCGGATTCAAGGCCGATCTCGCGGACGAATTCCAGCAGGGCCTGGTCATCGACGGTGAGGACGTTGGGTCCCCCTTCGACCAGGAAGCCTTCCTCTCGCGTGCTCCGGATGACGCCGCCCGGTCGCGCCGAGCGCTCCAGCACCCGAACGCGGTAGCCGAAGCGATTCAGGCAATAGCCGGCGGTCAACCCGGTCAGCCCGGCTCCGATGACGATCACCGTCTTGGTCCCAGAACACGTGCGCATCGGGGAGCTCAGCGATCTTTCGGAGGCCCGCCGAAGACGACGGATGAGACGGCCGGGCCGCCGGCGGACGGCGGCG
Organism: uncultured Pseudomonadota bacterium; assembly: GCA_963835825.1. GTDB lineage: Bacteria > Myxococcota_A > Polyangia > Fen-1088 > Fen-1088 > JADGRB01. Next base: position 183,714 of record CAWIGZ010000014.1, on the reverse strand, counting down.
CCGGCGGCGCGGAGGTTCTGCGGGCTCGGCAGGGGCTAGTAGGCAATGACGTCGATCCCCGGCGCCTTCGTGCGGAGACGGGTGGCTGCGGCGTCGAGCTCTGCCACCGAGAGCGGAATCATCGCCGCGTCGTCCGCCGTGACCGCGGGGGCGCGACTCATGGTCCCGACGTGCGCCCGGCGAGGATGGATGAACCGCAACGCCTCTCCGAGCGCATCGAGCGCGTCGGGGGTGGCGTTGTCGACGGCGCCGCGGACGAGAAGCGTCTGCGTCTCGATGCCGATCATGGTCGCGTAGGTTCCGATCAGCCGGCGGGCGGACAGCCCCCGGGGCGGAGCGTTCAGCGCCCACAAGAGGTCGTCCCGGGCGGCGTCGAGCTTGAGCACGGCGTGATCGGCGAGGGCCAGGGCGCCTCGCACCGTCGCGTTTCCGGCCGCGACGCCGTTCGACAAGACGGTGACCGTCGCCCGCGGCGCCAGACGATCGCGCAGCGTGCGCGCCAGGAGCAGGGCCTCACGAAACTGAGGGTGCAGCGTCGGCTCGCCGGCGCCCGCGAAGCAGATGTCGTCGATGACGGCCTCGGTCGCCAGGGCCTCGCCGAGCTCGCGTTCCAGCGACGACAGGGAAGGGAACGGCGGGTCATCGCGCCGACGGTGCCGAGCCCGCTCGCCGCCGCACTGACAGTAGCGGCAGTCATACGTGCAGAGCCTGAGTCCTTGAGGCAAGAGGTTGATGCCCAGCGAGCGGCCGTACCGTCGGCTCTTGACCGGCCCGTAGACGAGGGGCGGCTCTCGATCGATCGGGCGAGTCGGAAGGGCGAGCAGTCCCGGCCCTGCGTTTGCGTTCATAGGGGATCTCCGCGACCAGGGAAGGCAAGACGCGTACCGTGCTCGACCCCTGACCGGTGCAATGGTTCGAGGACGAAAGCGCGCAATTCTTGCCGTCACCAACGGCGGCCACGCGTGGAATCGGCCTTGCTCCGCCGCCGGCTGGCGGCCCCGGCTCCCGGCTGGGCCCCTCACCCACACACGTCCGTCGAATGATGGGCGTCATGGAAGATCGCGGAGCTTCGTAGCAACGATATCGAAGGAGGCGGCCATGCTCGAAGCGAAAGCAGACCTGGAATCGGTATCTTTGACGTTACAGCTTCACCACCGGCGTTTGGACGAACTGTTTGACCGGGTCGAGATCGCCTCCGAGATCGGCGCCTGGAGCGAGGCGCGGCGGGAATTCGGCCTGTTTCGCACGGCGCTCGAAGAGCACTTCCGGATCGAGGAGGACTTCATGTTCCCCTCCTTCGAAGCCTTCACCCGTGCGCTCGGCGGCCCGACCGAGGCGATGCGCGCCGACCACCGCGAGCTCTGCGACTTCCTCGACGTGATCGAGGGCTTGCTCCGCGAGGAGCAGTCGATCGGCGAGGTCAGCGCGATGTTCGAGGCCCTCCTCGAGACCCACCACGCGAAGGAAGAACAGGGGCTCTATCCGCTGTTCGAACGGCACGCGCCCCCGGAGGCCTATTCGGCGCTGGATTCGGAGCTGCGCACCCTGGAGGTCGAAACGAAAAGTCCGCACTCGGGGCCTTACGAGCCGGCCCGACGCGCCCTACCGGCCTGACGCGCGGGCGGCGAACCTCGCGCCTCGGCGCTGCCCGGCGTAGCGCAAGAATCTGCGCGCCTCAGGTGCTGCGACGCGGAGGCGCGGCGCCCCGCCGAGGGAGGCGCGACAGGAAGAGGAGAAGCTCGGGCGCCGACTGGACGTGCGCCCGTTCGCGGGGCGTCAGCTGGTCCACGGCGTCCTCGAGCGTCTCGGCCGAGCGAACCTTGAGATCCGCGGTCGCCTCGGCCGCCTCGATCTCCTTGGGGCCACCTGCCGGGCCAGGGTCGGTCAGGGCGAGGTGACGCTGCAGTCTTTCGCGGTCGGCCGCGATCGCGACCAGGTTGGGCGCGCGCGCGACCACTTCGCGGTACAGGGGATACGCAGCGTTCATCGCCTGTTCGATGGCGGGACGCTGGGCCTCCTCGGGCGTTCGCAAGAGCCCCGGCCGTTGCGACCAACGTCCGACCAGCGGAGACCCCGTCAACAGCGACAGTGGCACCGCCGCCACCATTCCGAAGGTGGCCGGCAGGAGCCAGGCCGCCATTTGCCAGGAGATCGAGTAACCGACGGCGGCCAGGCCTCCCCCCATGACGACGTGCCAGCGGTGCCGATAGGCGATCTGCCTCCACGGCAAGCTCTGGTCTCCGCGCCGCTGCGGCCGCCAGCCGGAGTCGCGTCCCGCCAGGATGCTCGCCACCAGCCCGCAATGGATCAGCAGCAGGATCGGAGCGAGCAAAGCCGAGAGCACCAGCTCGAGGGCGATGCTGAACGGAAGCAACAGACCGCCGCCGACCCCCAAGCGTCGGGTGCTGCCGGAGAAGGCCAGGATGCCCAGGGCCTTGGGAACGCCGAGGATCGCCAGGCTCAGGATGAACGTCCGGAGGGCGCGCACGGGGTCGATGTGCGGCCAGACGGGGAACAAGCTGAACGAGCGGGTAAAATACTCGGGCCGGGCGAACTCGTTCTGCACCCCCAGAGCGAGCGCCGCCAAGAGGAACAGCAGCCACAGCGGCGAGGAGACGAAGGAGAAGATCCCGGAGAGCAGGTGGAAACGGCTCACCCAGTGCAAGCCCTTGGCGCCGAGCACGCGGGCGTGTTGCAGGTTCCCTTGGCACCAGCGACGATCGCGGATGGCCAGGTCGACGAGGGTGGCCGGGCAGCCCTCGTACGAACCCGGCAGGTCGTCGGCGATCCGCACGCTCCAGCCGGCACGACGGAGCAGAGCGGCCTCGACGAAGTCGTGGCTCAGGATGGGGCCGCCGAGCGGAGGGCGCCCGGGAAGCTCCGGCAACCCGCACGACTCCATGAAGGCGCGTGTTCTGACGACGGCATTGTGCCCCCAGAAGTTTCCCTCGCGTCCCGTCCACCACGCCAGACCCGACGCCAACACCGGTCCGTAAACCCTTCCGGCGAATTGTTGCAGCCGCGCGACCAGGGTCGTCCCTTCATGCAGGCGCGGAACGGTCTGGATCAAGCCAGCGTCGGGATTGCCCTCCATCCGGCGCACGAGCTCGATGATCGTGGCCCCCTCCATCAAACTGTCCGCGTCCAGGACCAGGAAGTGATCGTAGGCGCGCCCCCAGCGCTCGCAGAACTCCCGGACGTTTCCGGACTTGTGGGCGGTGTTGCGCTCGCGCCGACGATAGTAGACCGGCGGGCCTCCGCCGAGGCGACGGCGCAGCGCGCAGACCGCCTCCTCTTCGGCCAGCGCGATGTCGCCGTTGGTCGTGTCGCTGAGAATGAACAGATCGAAGTGAGCGCCGGCCCCCCGGGCCGCCAGATCGTGGGCCATGGCATCGAGGGCGGCGGCTGCGCGCGCGGGCTCTTCGTTGTAAAGCGGCATCAACAGCGCCGACCGGCTGGTGAGCGGAGCAGATTCGGCCGCGCGGGGCCGCCGGAACAGCAGTCGGACGAACCCGGCGATCGCCACCGGGACGGAGAACGAAATCCAGAGCGTGTTCACGGCAAACAGCACCAGCACGACGATCTCCAGGACGGTCAGTCCCCCCAGGTTCAAGACCAACCGCATCTCGTTGATCGCGATGCCTGACACCAGCGCCGCGCCGCCGAAGACGAAGGCCCGGCGCAGCGCGGAGGCCAGACGGGGCTCGGGGTGGACCGGCACGTGCCGCCTCTCCTCGTCGACGTCGACCGAGAGGTCTTGCGGGCGCATCGTGCCCGGCAGCTCCGGAGGCAGGAACCCGGCGGTGGTGGGCGACAGCTCCGCGTCGGGCTCTCCGGAGCTCACGGCGCGGTCCACCGGTAGAGCCAGGTCTCGGCGGTCTGCTGCTCCCCAAAGATCAGCTCGGCACGCAGCTCGGCGACCTTGGCAGCCCGCGGATCGAACAGGAAGCTCAACCGATATCCACCGATGAGCGGGTTGTCGGCGACGACGATGTCCTTCACGCTCCCGGTGGAGGCCGAGACCTTTGCCTGCGGCAAAGGCGTTCGGGGGCCGCGGACCGTCTTTGCCGCGGGCAGATAGTCGATGACGAACCGCCGCACCGGCGTCGGCCCGCTGATGTCCGCGCGGCCCCGGCGCGTCGCCACCACGCGCGTCGTCTCGAGCGCCGCCGGCGGTCCGTCCCCCCACGAGGCGCGGTAGGCATATCGATATTCCGCTCCGGCGGGCAGGGGGGCCTTGGGGCGCCAGAACGCGACGATGTTGTCGTGGATCTCGGCGTCGCTCGGAATTTCGGTGAGCACGACCTCCCCCGCGCCCCAATCACCGGCGGGCTCGATCCAGAGGCTGGGCCGCCGCTCGTAGAGAGCTTCGAAGTCCTGGTAGTCGGCGGGGTTGCGGTCTCGTTGCAGCAGACCGAAGCCGACGGGGTTCACGTCGAGGAACGCGCTGACCTCGACCTGCGCGGGATTCTGCAGGGGGCGCCAGATGTGCTCGCCGTGCCCGTTGAACATCAGCAAGCCGTCCGAATCGTGAACCTCCGGGCGATAGTCATCGACCGACCTGCGGCCGTTGGACGAGAACATGAACATGCTGGTCCCGGGCGCCAGCCCCACCTTGCCCAGCGCCACCCGCGGAAAAAGGACCGCCTCGATGTCCATCGTGGTGGCGCGCATCGCACCGTGAGCGGGATGGATGAGGAAGCGGTAGGCGCCCGCGACGCTGGGGCTGTCCAACAGGGCGTGCACCACCAACGTCTGGGAACCGCGCGACGCCGGCTCTTCGATCCAGAAGGCGCGAAACGCCGGAAACTCCTCCCCCTCGGGCTCGGCGGTCTTGTTGGCGAGGCCGCGCGCGGACAGACCGTAGACCTGCCTCTCGCCGAGGGACCGGAAGTAGCTGGCGCCTTGAAAAACGGCGACCTCGTCGAACACGAAGCGACGGTTGATGGGGAAGAGCACGCGGAATCCTGAGAAGCCGATGTCCTCCTTGGGCAGCGGTGACTTCATCACCTCACCGGTGACGAACAGGTCCGGGTTGTAGGCGATGCGCTCGCAGCGCCCCCTGGAGACCAGCGCGACCTCGACCGGGTCGGTGAACACGAAGCCGCGCGGAAGCAGCTGCAATCTGAATTCGGTGCCCTTGTCGGCCCAGATGGTGCTCGAAGGACGGACCCTGATGTCGCGATAATGATCGTAGTCGAGCTGGGCCAGCACCTTCGGCAACGGCGCTTTCGGCGGCGCGAAGGGAGCCTGTGAGAGGCGCCGCGCGAGCTCGGTGACGGTGTCGCGGTCGAAACTACCGTCTCGAATGTAGGTCGCGTCGGCGCGGGCCACCCGATTCAACAGCACGCTGCTCAGCAGCGAGAGCAACAGGGCGCTGCCCCGGATGCGGCCTGGCGGTTGTGTGGGTCGATTGAACGGCGGCGTGCTCACGCGAGAGATCTATGTAGTGCCCCTGTCGTCCCTCGACCATACCGGCGGTGAAATTCGGCATCACCCTTGACCGAATGAGGATCGCCTCACCGCTCGGATATCTCTTGCTGTTCGCGACCGCAGAGGCGCTCCCGGCGCACCCCGCGCCCAACCGGCCCGACCGTGTCGAAGACCTGTTGAGGGAGATGACGCTCGAGGAGAGGACCGGACAGCTCAATCAGTACTCCGCTGGACAGCCCACGGGGCCAGGCACCCGCCGCAGCGACTACGAAACCATGATCGCGGCGGGCCAGGTGGGAAGCCTGCTGAACGTCACCCGCGCCGAGCAGGTCAACCACTACCAGCGCATCGCGGTCGAGCGCTCCCGGCTGCACATTCCCCTCCTGTTTGGCCTCGACGTCATCCACGGATTTCGGACGATCTTCCCCGTCAACCTGGGCCTCTCCTCCAGCTGGGACCCGGCGCTCATCGAGGAGACCTCGCGCGTGGCGGCCGAGGAGGCTGCCGCCCAGGGGATCCGGTGGACGTTTTCCCCGATGGTGGATATCGCGCGCGATGCCCGATGGGGCCGCATTGCCGAGAGCGCCGGCGAGGATCCGTACCTCGGCTCCGTGCTGGCGAGAGCCTACGTCCGCGGGTACCAGGGGCAGCATCTCCAGGATCCGACCTCGATTCTCGCCTGCGCGAAGCACTTCGTGGGATATGGCGCGGCGGAGGCCGGACGCGACTACAACACCACCGACATCTCCGAGCGCTCCCTGCGCCAGATCTATCTGCCCCCGTTTCGCGCCAGCGCCGAGGCGGGAGCCGCGACGTTCATGTCCGCCTTCAATGCGCTGAACGGCGTACCGGCGAGCGCGAACGCTTTCACCCTGCGCGACATCTTGCGCCGGGAGTGGGGCTTCACCGGCCTGGTCGTCAGCGATTGGGGAGCCGTCGAAGAGAACATTCCTCACGGGATCGCCACCAATGCCGCGACAGCGGCCGGAAAATCGTTTCGGGCCGGGGTCGACATGGACATGGAGAGTGGGCTCTATGTTTCCGAATTGCCTGGTCTCGTTACCTCGGGCGCCGTTTCCCGGCGAGAGCTCGACGAATCGGTGCGGCGGGTCCTGCGGTTGAAGGTAAATCTCGGGCTGTTCGACCACCCCTATGCCCCTCCAAATGGTCCAGCGGGCGGACCGGCGATGGCGCGACCCCGCCCAGAGGCGCGTCGACTGGCCGAGCGAGCGGCGGAAGAGTCGTTCGTCCTGCTCAAGAACTCGGCCCCCCGCGACGACAATCCGATCTTGCCGTTGACGTCGCGCCCGGGGCACACGATCGCCCTGATTGGCCCGCTCGCCGACAGCGCGAGCGACATGCTCGGCTGCTGGAGCGCTCAGGGAATTCCCGCCGACGTGGTCACGCTGAAGGCCGCGCTGGCGGGGCGGGCGGCGGCGACCGGGATGAGGCTGCTTTATGCCCAGGGTTCAACGATCCTGGGCAACGACCAGTCGGGCTTCCCCGAAGCCATCCGCGTGGCCCGCCAGGCCGACGTGGCGATCCTCGCCCTCGGCGAGCGGGGCGATCGAACCGGCGAGGCCGCGTCGCGAGCCCACCTGGACCTCGAGGGCCAGCAAGAAAAGCTGCTGGAGGCGATCCACGCGACCGGCACGCCCGTCGTCTTGGTGCTGTTCAGCGGCCGCCCGCTCACGATCGGCTGGGCGGCCGAGCATGCGGCCGCGATCGTCGCGGCCTGGTTCCCGGGCGTGGAGGCCGGACCGGCGTTGGTGCGGATGTTGTTCGGTGACGTGAACCCCTCCGGACGCCTCACCGCCACCTGGCCACGCGCGGTGGGCCAGGAGCCGCTCTACTACGACGCTCTCAACACCGGACGCCCGATGCCACCGGCGTTCGACGGCGGTGGGACGGCGTCCATGGCTCGTGACCGGTTCACCAGTCGCTACATCGACGAGCTCAACGCGCCGCTGTTTCCCTTCGGCTACGGTCTTTCTTATACGACCTTCGCCTATTCGGCGACGGCGGCCGGTCCGCCGAGGATCAGCGCCGCCGCCATCAACCGCGGGGCGGCGGCGGTCAAGGTCAGCGCCACCGTCACCAATTCCGGAGCACGCGCGGGGACCGAGGTGGTCCAGTGCTACATCCGCCTGACCGGCACCAGCGTGGCGCGGCCGGTGAGCGAGCTCAAAGGCTTCCAGCGGATCAGCCTGGCGCCGGGTCAGACCCGCCAGGTCGACTTCACGCTGACCAAGCCCGAGCTCTCGTTCTGGAACATCCAGATGAAAGAGATCGTCGAGCCCTCCATCCTCGAGGTCCGGATCGCCCCGGACTCCACGCGAGGACTTCCGGTGTCCGTGATCATCGACCCGTAGTCGGCGGAAGTCGGGTCGTCCGCTCTCGCTCGGGGAGGGAAACCAGCACGCCGGACGGGCTCTCGGACGGCCGCGCCAACGGGACCGGGCCTCGTCCCGCGTCGTCCAGCCAGCCTCCCTTGAATCCCGCCCGGAGCAACCCCGCCCGGAAGTAGGCGTTGCTCTTCGTGAGACTCCAAACGCGACCGGTGAGGAAGTTCTCGATCATCAAGAGGATGGGACCCTGGTCGATCCCGACGTACTCATCGTCGAACCACCCGGACTTGTCCGACGGCGCCTCGGCGAACGAGAGATTGAACGCATCCTTGAAACCGTACTTGCCGTAGAGGCGCTCGCCGAAGCGCGCTTGGAACTGAAACAGCGTGGGGACGGCGAGCTCCGGCGCGAACGGCACCGAGCCCCCGGCGGCGGTGACGGCGATGGTCCCGTCGTCGCGACGGTCGGGCCCGGCGCCGCGCGCCCAGTAGGCGTGGAACCGGCTGTCGCCGCGGCCTGGCCCATCCGATGCGGTCAGGCCCCACACGACTTTGTCGTAACCAACCCACTTGGCTGGATTGGCGATGCAGTAGGCCCGGTTGGCATAGGTTGCCCGCGTCGAGTTCACGAAGTAGTCGATCCCCTTCGCGCGCATGTAGGGATCCTGGATCCCGCGGAAATCGACCCAAACGTGGCTGTACTGGTGCCCGAAGAGTGGATCGAAGGCCACCCGCGGAAAGCCGTCGGACGCCTCCCAGCGGTAGGTCGACGTCCATGCCTGCCACGCGCGCGGGTCGATCGGATGGGTCGGTGAGCCGATGGCCAGCAAGTAGAGGATCATGCCTTCGTTGTATCCCTGCCAGTCGAACGGCACGTACCCGTGCTCCGGCGTCCAGCCCATGCTCAAGAGCAGCGGATGCTGGGACGACTTCGCCCAGGCCCAGTCGACCCTGAAATACAGCTGATCGGCCAGCTGCCGAATGGCGCGCTCGGAGACGTCGGGCCGATCGAAGAAGGCGTGGGACGCCAGGACCCCCGCCATCAGCAGCGCCGTATCGATCGTCGACAGCTCCGACTCACCTGCGCGATGTCCCGTGCGAGCGTCGAGGAAATGATAAAAGAATCCCTTGTAGCCCATCGTTCCCTGCGCCTGCGGACCCTGCCGCCCGAGCCACAGAAACCGCAAGGTCGACAGCGTCCTCTCCGCCGCCTGGGCGCGGGTGATCCACCCCTTGTCCACGCCGATGGGATAGGACGTCAGCGCAAAGCCGACCGCCGCGACGCTCGACAGGTCGGGATTGGAAGATCGATCGGGCGTGAGACCGTTCCCGCCGGCCGGCGCGTCCCAGAAGAATGCGAACGTGTCGCGCTGCAGACGCTCCAAGAACTCCCGTTGCTCCCGCGTGACCTCGAAGGAGGCCGGGCTGGCGCGCACCGCACCGGTCCCGCTGACGTTGAAGACGGTGAGTGCGGCGACCCACAGAATGAGGAGTGATCGGCCGGCACCCTCACGACCGGTCCAGCTGTGAAACACGGGCGAACATGTTAGGGGCGCCGATCCTGTTCTTCAACCTCGACCGCGGTCACACTCAGTCGCGTCGACGATGCGTCAGGGGGTCACGGACAGCACGACCGTGTTGGAGTCCTCGTTGGCGTTCGGCGACTCGTCGACGGCGCGGATCAGCAGGTACTGGAGCTGCCCGCGGGGAAAGCTGGAGAGCGAAGCTTCGTACGGGTAGCTGTCGGGGCCGACACCCGCCAGGTAGGCGGTGGGGACGGTCGGGGTAAGCACCGTCCGCCTGGCCGCCGACAGCGTGGGATCCGCCGTGAAGTCGAACGGCTGCGGCTGCGCGTAGAGGACATAGTGGACCCGGTTCTGATCCATGGCGACGTCCCAGCGCACCGTGACCTTCCCGTCGGCGACGACCGCCTGTTGGATCCCCACCCGCGGTGTGGGCGCCACCGCCGGAAGCTGCTGGTGATCGTTGTAGGTGCTCGTCCATTGCGGCGGATCGTGGTCGTCGAGGGCCTCGTGCGTGAGGACGAAGTCGTTCACCAGATCGACCTTGGCGTTCGTCAGATAGTGGCGAAAGCCGGCCAACTGTTGCGTCACCCGGATGTCCTCGAGCAGATCGTCGGAGCCCAGGGTCGACTGGCCTCCGAGCGTCAGCGGCGACATCTGATCGGCCGGCCCCTCGGCATAGCCGAGCGACAGCACGCGGAATCCGTCGGGGCGGTTCGCCTCCGCCATCAGCTTGGGCGCGATGTTGAACTGATTGTCCGGATAGAAGGTCGGATTCCAGAGCTCGGCGTCGCTGGAGTCGAGCCGGTAGCTCTCGTAAAGGACGAAGTCGATCGCGGCGCGCGCGTTGTAGGGATAGGCGCCGTGGCGCGGGTCGAAGAAGAACACCCCCCGGTTCTGCAGGATCAGCTTGTCTGGGTAGTTCTCGTGCACCTTGCGGATGAACGCCCCGAACCCGGGGGCGGTCCATTCGAACTTGGTCTCGTTCGAGCTGGCCGGGTTGGTGTACGAATTGGGCGCCGCCGTGTCGATGGTGTCCAGGAAGACCCCGTCGCAACCCAGCCCTCGGCCATAATTGGAGGTCAGGGCCTCACGCAGGCCGACCAGCCCGTCCGCGCTGTCGATCCGCATCCCGTCGATCTCGCCGTACCAGGCAGGATCGCCCGCGTTGACGAACAGCGAGCCGAACAGCGGATTGCGATCGGGAAAGCCGTCGCCGACGTGGTTCGGGCTGTCGTAGACGCTGTTGTCGTCGAGGTAGTACGAGGCGAAGCCGGTCCCGCCGTTCGAGGGGCTGCCCTGCGGATTGATCCCGGCCAGCGACGTTCCGGCGGCGTCCGGACCGCGCGGATCGATGCGCGGTCCGGTCCCGTCTCCCCGAAAGCGCGGGTCGGCCCGCACCTGGGCGTCGGTCAGGCTGGCGGTCCGCAGATCTTCGCCGACCGACACGTAGCAGAGGACCAGGACGTCGTCCGAGGGATCGCTGGGGTTGGACCCGGACTGGATGGCGGCGACGTCCTGCCGGTGCATGTCAGCGCGGGAGGGGTTCACGATCACCAGCTGGTGCTTGTGCGCAACCGCGACCGCGTCGCTCGGCCAGGCGCCGTAGTTGACGAGATAGTGGTCGATCTGCCAGGCGCGGGAGTGAAGACCACTCGGGGCGTTGACCGATTTGGCCATTCCCGATGAGCTGCAATCAGCAGCCAGCATCAGGAGAAGAGCGGCGACCCACGCCCAATGCCCGCGATTCCTCGACCCCATTCGCTCCCTCCCCCGGCGTCCCGTTCCCCATTCGAAGGATGGGGCCGGGAATCAAAGAAACATCCCCCTTGCGCTCCGCGCCCGGACGGAGAGGACGGGAACACGCCCCCGGCCCCGGCCGTTGCCCCGACCGCGCTTGTGGTTAGTGATAAACGCACAGGCGGGATTGTGTCGGAGGTAGATGCGTGCAGCGGGGGTGAGCAATGGATCGAGGATTCCCGGCCGAATTGCTGGGACGCCCGGCTCCGGCCCGCACCGGCCCACGGGCCTCGGCGACCGCGTCTGCGCCCTCGTTTCTTCGGGTCGTCAAGACAGCCACGCCCGGCGGCCCGGCGTAAGCTCCCCGCGTGGCATCCTTCCGTGCAGTCGCAGCCGCGGTCGCGGTCGCGGCGTGCAGCAGCGCGACGCAGAAGCCGGCGAGCCTTGTCTGCCCGGGCGGCGACGCCGACGGCGGCGGCGGCCTGACTGACAGCGACGCGGGCACCCCGTTCCATGTGCTCCTGTTCAGCCGCACCGCGGGCTTCCGCCACGACGCGATCCCGCTGGCCCGCGCGCAGCTGATGGACCTCCAGGCGAGCGGCGGATACGTCGCGGAGGCGACCGAGGATCCGGCGCAGTTTTCGCCCGACAACCTGGCGCGCTTCCAGGTGGTGGTGTTCCTGCTGACGACGGGTGACGTGCTGGACGACGACCAGCAGGCGGCGTTCGAGGCCTGGATCGGCGCCGGCGGAGGGTACGTCGGCGTCCATTCGGCGGCCGACACGGAGTACGACTGGCCGTTCTACGGCACCTTGGTGGGTGCCTACTTCCTCAGCCACCCCGACATCCAGCAGGCCAGCGTCGCCGTCGAGGTCGCCGATCACCCGGCGACCCTCGGGCTGCCGACCCCGTGGGTGCGCACCGACGAGTGGTACAACTTTCGAACCAACCCCCGCCCCGCGGTGACGGTGCTGGCGACCGTCGATGAATCGACCTACGCCGGCGGAACGATGGGCGCCGACCACCCGATCACCTGGTCGCATCCGACGGGCGGCGGCGGGCGCGCGTTCTATACGGCGATGGGCCATACCAGTGAGAGCTATTGCGATCCGCTGTTCCGCCACATGCTGGTGGGCGCGCTGCGCTGGGTCGCCGGCCGCTGATCCGGTCGCGGGCGCCGCGGCGTCAAGGGGCGCCCAACGATTCGCCGGCGATCGCCGCGCCGGCGCCGGCTACGATCTTCATGAGGTGGTCGATGTCCACCGGCTTGACGAGGTGGTGCTGAAAACCGCCCTCCTCGCTGCGGACCCGGTCGTGGGACTGTCCGTACCCGGTCAGCGCGATGAGCAGGCAATTCTTGCAGGCGGGGTTGGCGCGGAGGCGCGCCGCCAGCTCGTAACCGTCCATGACGGGCAGCCCGATGTCGAGCACCGCGACCTCCGGTCGAAGGGTGTTGACGACCTCGAGGGCGGCGACCGGACTGTAGGCGACCACCACCTCGTGGCCGACGTCGCGGAGGAGATCCGCCAGCGAGTCCGCCGCGTCGCTGTTGTCGTCGACGATGAGGACCCGCTTGCCGTGGCTGGCGGGGTGCTCCGGCGCTCGCGCCCCCGCCGTTCCCCCGGCGGCTGCATCGGCCGCCGCGACGGCCGGCGGCAACCGGATCACGAACTCGCTCCCTTTGCCGGGACCGTCGCTCAGGGCGACGACGCTGCCGCCGTGAAGCGCGACCAGGTTCTTGACCAGCGCGAGGCCGAGGCCGAGCCCGCCTTGCGCCCGATCGGAGCTGCGGTGCCCCTGGACGAACAGATCGAAGATCCGCGGGAGCAGGTCGGGCGAGATGCCCGCGCCGTTGTCCTTGACCCGAATGACAATCTCGTCGCTGGCGCGGTGATTGGTTGTGCGCTGGCGGCCGGCCGGCGCACCTTCCCGCCGCGCGCTCACCGTGATCCTTCCGCCCCTTTCCGTGTAGCGGGCGGCGTTGGTGAGCAGGTTCGCCACCACCTGGGCGAGCCGGACCGGATCGCCGTCGACGCACAGGCGCTCCTTCGCGACGTCCAGGAAGAGGTCGTGACTGCGCTGCTCGAACAGATCGCTCGCCATCTCGACCGCCTTGGCGATCACGTCGGCGACGTCGACGGTCTCCTTGCGCAGCTCCACTTTTCCCCGCGTGATCTTCGAGACGTCGAGGAGATCGTCGACCAGGCGGGTGAGGTGATTGACCTGCCGCTCGATGACCTGCTGCTCTCGCGTCGTCCGCGAATCGCTGCGCAGCTTCATCAGCTGGAGCGCGGTGGCGATCGGCGACAGCGGATTGCGCAGCTCGTGCCCCAGCATGGCGAGGAATTCGTCCTTGGCCCGACTGGCGGCCTCCAGCTCCTGCAGGAGCTTCTGGTTCTCGGCCTGCGATCTCTCCAGCACCTGCCGCGCCCGCACCTGCTCGGAGATCTCGATGGCGACGGCCATCATCCCGTACACCTGATCGTCGGCGTCGCGCAGCGGCTGCACGTTGAACCTGAAGTAGCGGTCCGCGCGGGTGCCGTCCTCCTGCAGATCGTCGGGGACCAGGTACTCCTCGGTGCTGAACGGCTCGCCGGTCTCGTAGACGCCGTCGAGAATCTCGCAGAGCCGTCTCTCCTCGGGCCTCCGAAACACCTCCCGATACGACTTTCCGACGATGTCGTCTCGCCTCACCATCCGACAGAAGAGCGGATTGGCCAGTCGAAACAGATGCTCCGGACCGGAGAGCAGCGCCGTCCCGACGGGTGCCTGCAGGAGGAGGTTGTTCCGTTCGCTGTCCGCCGCGGCCTGGATGCGGAACGCGTTGATCTGGGCCCTCGCCAACCCGAGGTGATTCGCGATCTGGAGCAGGTGATTTCGGTAGCCGTCGTCAAACGGCAACCGCGGGCTCAACCCGAAGACGATGACGTCCCTGGAGCTCTGTCGCCCCGACGGGGAGACCGGGACGACGAACAGTCCGGGCGCGGGCTCGGGCCACACGCCGCCGGGGAGCCCGGCGTCGGCGTCGCACGGGATCACCTTCGCGCGCGGCTCTCCATCGCCGAAGGGGGAGGGGCCGAGGCGCGCCCGCACCCGTGCGTCGACCGCCGCCGGATTGGTGAGCCCCGCCGCCCGGACCAGCCGGAGCGCCCGGGTCCTGGCGTCGTGGCGGTAGACGAGCGCAAACGGAACGTCGTGGCGCGCGTCCTGCAACCCATCAACCGCGCCGTCCAGCATCACCGTGGGATCGGTGGTCAGGGCGGTGCGCTCGGCGAGCGAACGCATCGTTCGATTGCGCCTGCCGACGATCACCCGGGTGGTCGTCTCGGTGCAAACGACCAGCACGCCGCCCACGCCGCCTTCGTCGTCGAGAACGGGTGAATAGCCGTACGTCCAGTAGACCTCCTCGATGTGCCCGTTGCGGAACACCGGCACCAGCTGGTCCTCGTTCCAGCTCGCCCGCCGGCGGCTCATCACGTCGTCGATCTGCGGCCAGACGATTGGCCAGATCTCCTGCCAGCAGTCCCGGCCGCGCTGCCCCATGGCGGCCGGATGCTTGTCCGCCCCGAAGCTCGGGACGTACGCGTCGTTGTAGACCTGGATCAACTCGGGGCCCCACCAGAGGAACATCGGGTGACGCGACTGGAGAACCACGCCCACGATGGTCTTCAGACTCGGCGGCCAGCTTTTTGGAGGGCCGAGCGGGGTCCGCGCCCAGTCAACCGAGCGCGCCAACTTCCCCGAATCCCCGCCCCCGTCCAGAAAATGAAGATGGTCGTTCTCGCTGCGCATGGGCCCCCGCGGCCGTGGGCGCGCGAGCAGGGCTCGCAGTGCTTCGACGACCGCTGTCTCTCTTGTTAAGGGGGAGCCGCCGGATCGAATGTCAAGCGATCGGCGTCGACGGCGACGGATCGGGGAAGCCCTCATCTGGCTTCGACGCGCGGGCGACGCAGGCTTGTCCTCCACGAGGAGGATCCCATGAAGCTGTCGAACTTGATTGGTGCCGGGCTGCTGTCGCTGGCCGCCGCGGTTGCAGTTCCGGGCCCGGCGCGCGCCGAAGCGACCAAGACCTACCAGGTGACGGGGCCGGTCCTCGAGGTGACCGACTCGACGATCACCGTTCAAAAGGGGAAGGAGAAGTGGCAGCTCGCGCGCGACAAGGGGACCAAGGCGCCGAACGACGTGAAGGTCGGCGAAAAGGTCACCATCGAGTACACGATGTCGGCAAAGAGCATCGAGCCGAAGGGGAGTCCGGCGAAGACGAAGTAGGGCGCGGGCTCGCTGCCGGGTCGTTCGCCGATTACCCGAAACCTCCGACCGTCACCCGAAGGCGACGATCGGAGGTCTGCTGGGTCCGCCGCGCGTGAGCGGCGTGCCATTTAGAGAACGATGCGATCCTTCTCGATCGACTTGGCGACCGCCTTGGAGACGTCGTTCATGAACGACTGCGCCGAGGCCGGATCGAACGTCTGGCTGACCCCCGACCAGATCAGCTTTTGATCGTTGAGGTCGTAGAGATTGCTGACGACGTGGACGACCGTGTCCGTCTGCAGGTACCCGGGAGAGTAGACCGCCGCCCCGGCCCAGTCGTAATACCCGTCGAAGGTCCCGTAGGGGCCGCCGACCGGCGTCACCTGCTCGTTGACGCTGGCGATGCGCATGACGAGCACGCCCTGAAAGCCGAGCGACATGAGCTTGTTCTTCACCAGCTCCCGGTTTTTGAGGTCGGTATCGCCGAGCACCTGATAGCTGGGCACGGCGTCGGCACCCTTGAAGTTGGCCGCCGCGGAGTTCTCGGCCATTCGCCGCAGCCCCGGATCCTTGGCCAGGCAGATGACGGCGATCTTCGACAGCGACGCCCCCTTGGCCGCGGGATCGGCCCAGGTGCTGGTCATCTCGGTCGAAGCGCAGCTCATCGCCACCATCCCCAGCGCGAGCGTCAGGGACACCGCGATGGAAGCTCGGTTGGTCATTTTTGTGGTCATGATTGGTTCTCCTTCGCTGCCGTTTTTCAGGCTTACGAATCAACGTGAGCCTCGCCCCCGCGAGCGGAAGATCATGGAATGTTGCAGTTCGCGCGGGCCGGCGCCGGGCAACGGGGTCACGGCGGCCTTCACCGTCATGGTCCAATCTCGCCGCCACCCGGCCGTAAGCTCAACGGCGCTTGGGCGGCGCGATGGCCAGCCTGTTCTGGACGCCGGTGACGCCGTCCGTGTCGTGGACGATGTCCAGGACCTTCGTCATCGCATGCTCGCTTGGGACCGAGCCGCTCAGCGTGACGACGCCGTTGTTCGTGGTGACCGCGACGCCGTCGAACCGGTTCATCTCGTTCGCCTCCAGCTTCTCTTTGATGTCGGCCGTGAGCGCGCTGTCGGAGACGGCCTGGTCGAGGGTGGCGCTGCCGACCTCCAGCCGGTTGTCGACGCCGACGATGCCGCTCACCTTCGCCAGGCGCGTCGCCTCCGCCTTCTCGGCGTCGGTGTCGACCTTCCCCTGCAAGGTGGCGACGCCGTCGGCGACGGTGACCTCAATCCGTTTGTTCTTGAGCTCGGGATCCTCTTGCAAGCGGGTCTGGATCTGCGCCACCTGCGACCGGACCGGCCCCCCTCCCGGCAGCAGCGGCTGCGCGCGCGCGGTCGCGGCCGCCCCCATCGAGAGGATCAAGATCGCCGCCAGCCCCAGAACACCCCTACGCCGCGCACGCTTCATCTCGACACCTCCCCGACGACAGTTCTCCCTTTACGGCAACCTGTGGATTCGTGCCCCGAGAGCCAAGCTCCGCCGGCTGGTTGGCAGAGATGGACAGGCTCGAATCAGGCGTCCCCGACTTCGCAGGGTGGCCGGCGTAGGTGTTTGCCGTACGCAGCCTGTCGACGATCGCGGACGCGAGAGCGGGCGCAGACGGGATGCCGTCGCGCCCCGCCGGGTTGGACCCGCGACCGTCGCAAGAAAAGGCGGCCCGTGATTTGATGCCCGCCATGCTCGCCCGGCGCCCCCTCTTCGCTGCGCTCTTCCTGATGACCGCGTCGCTGGCGCCGGTCTGCGCCTGTGCGCCGACCGAAGCGACCGCTCCGCCGCCCGCCACGCTGGCCGCCGCGGTCCCGCCGGTCCTGCTCCCCGGGGCCGGAACGCCGCGCGCGATCCCCAGCCCGGTCCCGTTCGTTTCCCTGGAGGGCCCGCTGTGGGTCGCCGCCGGGCCTTACCTCCTGTTCTCCGACGTGGTGGAGAAGAACGGGCCCGGTGCCGTCATCTACCGGTTCGATCCGGTGTACCGCCGCTTCTCGCTCTTCCCCTACCCCGCCGGGGAGTCGACCGCGCTGACCAGCACCAACGGCCTGGCCGTCGACGCCGCGGGCGATCTGATCGCCTGCGAGCGTTACAACGGCCGCCTGGTCCGGGTGTCGCCAGAGGGAAAGCGCACCGTCCTGGCCGACGCCTGGCCGCCGTCCAGCCCGGGCCACCCCGGCACGCCGCTCAACGCGCCGAACGATCTCGTGCTGCGCGGCGACGGCAACATCTACTTCACCGACACCGATTGGGGGGCGCGCGCCGGAACGCCGCACGCGCCGACCGCCGTCTACCGCGTCTCGCCGACCGGCGTGCTGAGCCTCGTCCTGGCCATGCAGAAGCCGAACGGCATCGCGCTGTCGCCCGACGGCGGGACGCTCTACATCGGCAGCGACGCCCAGGCCAAGGTCTGGAGGCTGCCGGTCGATGCGAGCGGCGCCGTGGGCGCGCCGACCGTCCTCATCGACGGCCCGCGCGTCCCCGGCGGGTTCAAGGTCCCCGACGGAATCTGCGTCGACGACAGCGGGAATCTCTACGTCGCCAACAACAGCGACGAGATCAAGGCGATCGAGGTGTTCGCTCCCGCGGGCGAGCTGCTGGGACGAATCCCCTTCCCGGCGGCGCCGTCGAACTGCACGTTCGGGGGCGCCGATCGCCGGACCCTGTACGTCACGACGTTGCACGCCGTGTACGAGGTGCGCGTCCCGGTGCCCGGGCTGCCGTAAAGAATCAGCCCGGCCCCTGAATGAAGACCTGCGTCCACTGCGCGATGTGGTTGGACGTCGTGATGTCCTGAAACGGCAGGCAGAACGCGGTGAAGCTGGGATCGCCGCCGCCGATCGACGGCCTGATCCCGACCATCCAGATCAGCGTCCCCTTGGTGGTCTCGTCCGTGCTGGAGGGCTTGGGGGGCGTGCGCAGCCCGTACTGCCGCGTCGATGAGAAGGTGAGCCAGACCAGCTGGCTCTGCTCATCGAGCTGCTCGACGAAGGGCGCCCACTTGGGGAACGAGTTGGTCAGCGCTGTCTCCCCGTTGTCGGCCACGCCCGGCGAGTTCGCGTTGCCGAGCGGAATCGGCGCGTCGCCCTGGAGCGAGGTGAACATGATCGTCGCCGTGGCGTCGGTGTCGGCGTCGCAGGATTTGTCGGCCGGCTGGCCCGCGGTCGGCGTCCCGTTGGTGCAGGTCGACTCGTCGTAGACCACCAGATTTCCGTCGGGCGCGATGGCCGGGTAATAGCGATTCTTCCCCAGCTCCGAGGGGACCAGCGTCTGGGGCGCGCCCCAGGTGCCGCCCTTGTTCTGCACGAAGTCGATGCCGCCGGTGGCCGGCCGCTGATCGGTGGTGCTGGCGACCGGGTCGATCGAGGTGAAGGCGATGGTGTCCGCGCCGGCCTTCGACCAGTCGGGGTGATCGGCCCGCAGGCCGCCGAGATCGATGGTCGAGACCACCGCCCCGGTCGTCCCGTCGAAGATCATGAGGTTCGAGGGCCCCTTCTTGGTGGCGTCGCCGTAGACGCCGACGAACTGGGATCCCTCGGCGTTCCAGGACTCGAACTGGCTCTTCTGCGCCAGCGGGAACGGCTGCAGGGCCTGGTTGTTGACGATGTCCCACAGCAGGAGACGGCCGTCGCTCTGGCCGCCCGCGCTGGCCACCACCTTCGTTCCGTCCGGCGACAGCGCGTGGCAGCCGACGCAGGTGCCGCCGGTGTTGGTCGGCGTCAGGTACGACACCGCGGTGGTGGTGCTGCCGCCGAAGTCCCAGCGCATGATCGCGGTCTTGCCGCTGGTGGTCCAGTAGTAGAGCGCCCCCTCGATGGGGGACTTCGAGAACGTCATGTGAAACGTGGCGCTGTCGCCGACCGAGCTGCCGCTGTCGTCGGTTCCGCGAACGGTCAGCGCCACCTCTCCCTGGCCGGCGTTCGAGATGGCCACCCCGCGCCAGAGCGTCGCATCGGGAAGATAGATGCAGCCGTTGATCCCTTGCGGCGACTGGCAACGGATGAACGTGTTGATCGTCGAGACCGGCCCCTTGAAGCTGACCTCGTAGAGGGTGTTGCTGCTGCTGCCGGGCATGAAGTGGACCTCGATGCCGGTGACGTTGGGTGGAAACAGCACGTGGTCGTTGGGGTAGACGAGCTGCGGCGCGCGGCTGGCGTCGTTCTTCGTCGTGCTGAAGATCGTCCCGGAATTCGCGGGGACGCCCTGCCCGGCCATCCCCGGATCGGGACCGGTGAACCCGTAGACGACGGTGAGGACCGCGGTGGCCGTGACGCCGCCGGAGGTGGCGGTGATGACCACGACGCCGCCGCTGGTGTTGGTGGTGGTCGCCAGGCCGCTGCTGTTGATGGTCACGATGCCGCTCGTGCTCAGCGAGTAGCCGACCTGGCCGGTCACGTCCTGCGTGTGGCCGTTGACGATCCCGGTGACCTTGTACTGCTGGGTCTTGCCGGGACCGCCCGAGAACACCGACAGCGTCGCGCTGGTCGGGCTGATGCTGAGGGAGGTCAGCCCGGGAATCGGGTGACTGTTCCCAGGGCCGGTCGGGTCGGTGGTGGACTGGAGGTTCGGCGGGTTGAAGGCGCAGCCAAATCCGGCGACGGCGACGATGGCGGCGATCGATAGGTTCTTAGTCATGGGTCCCTCGTTAGTCGGATCATTGTACGCCCGAGCGGGGCGATCCCGGGTGCCGTCCGCCGGGTGGTCCGATGTGGGACAGGGAACCAGGATCAGCGCGCCCCCTCCGGTTCCAGCTCGATCGACGTCTTCGGCACCAGGAGGACCAGCACCAGGCTGGGAATGCTGGCCAAAAACGCCACCGTGAAGAAGAGCGGGTGCCCCAGCCGCTCGTTGAGCGGGCCGGAGGCGTAGCCGGAAAACGTGCTCGCCAGCGATACCACGGAGGTCGCCATCGCAAAATGCGATGATGAAAAGGCGCGGCGACAGCGCTGCATGAGGAACACGGTGGCGCCCGCCATCCCCAATCCGCCCACCAGCTGCTCGACGAGGACGATGGCGGTGATGGCCGGCAGGTGCGGCTTCCAGACCGCCATCCCGATGTAGAGCGGAATCCCCAAGTTCTGGACGTAAATGAGCGGCACCAGCGCGCGCTCGAGGCCGCGACGCGCGACGAACGCGCCGCCCAGCACGACGCCCAGGATCGAGGCGCCGGTCCCGAAGCCGTTCAAGATCCCCCGGTGAGCGGTGTCGACGCCGAGATCGCGGAGAAGCGGCTTCGACATGGCGAACATCATGATGTCGCCCAGCCGGTAAAAGAGCATGAACGACAGCACCAGCGCCGCGTGGGGCTGGGTGATGAAGGAGCGAAACGCGTCGACGAAGGCGACCGCCCGGGGAGGATGCGCGCCGTCGGGCGCGACCTCAGCTCCGGGCGTGAGCTCGGGCGGGTGCGGCATGATCGCCGCGTTCACCAGCGCGGTCAGGATCATGAGGACGCCGGCCGCGCCAAATCCCCACATCCAGCTGGTCTTGCCGGCCAGGACCACCAGCAGCGACGAGCCGACGATCATCGCCAGCCGGTAGGCGCCGAGCCGGGTGCCCGAATAGAGCGCCTGCCCGTGCTTGTCCAGCGCCTGCAGGTAGAAGCCGTCGCAAGCGACGTCGTGGGTGGCGTGGACGACCGCCAGCGCGGAGACCAGCAGCCAGAACGCGGTGAGGTTGCGGCTGGGCGCGACGGCCGCGACCGCGAACATTCCCAGGCCCAGCACCAGCTGGAGCACCCAGAGCCAGGTCCGTCGCTTGCCGAACAGGTCGAGCGCAGGGCTCCAGGCGAACTTGAAGGTGACCGCCAGGTGAAGCAGCGAGGTCGCGCCGATCTGCGTCTTGGAGGCGCCGATGGCGGTCAAGAACTCCGTCCCCATCTGATGAAGGAAGCTCCAGGGGAGCCCCTCGCCGAAGTAGGTCGTCGACGTCCAGAGGAGCGCCCGTTTGGAGCGTGGCGGCATCGGGTTCGAACGATGGTCGAGCCGGCGCCGCAGCGCCGCCAGTTTTTTCGCGCCGCCTCGGTTTGGCGGCAGCTCTCGCCGTCGCCAGGTTGAATGGGTCATGGCCGGTGGGGAGGCCTGTGAGCTGGACCAGCCTGCGCTCGTGCGGGCCCTGCGGGCGCTCGGCGACGCGACGCGGTTCCGAATGGTTCAGGAGATCGCTGCGGGGGGCGAGCTCTGCTGTGGCCAGGTGGCCGAGAGGTTCGACGTCAGCCAACCAACGATCTCGCACCACCTCAAGGTCCTCTGCCTGGCCGGGGTGTTGTCGGTCCGCAGCCAGGGCAAGCACCGCTACATCTCGGTGAACCAGCCCCTGCTGTCGAACGTGGCGCAGCAGTTGGCGGCGCGGCTGATGCCGGTGCGGAGGTCGGGCGTCGCGCGAGCACAGAACCCATTGCGGGCTGCACGGCCGTAGAGCTAGGGGCGTTGCCGAAAAGGCAACGACGCGAAGCGGAGGCGACGCCCTCGTCGTCCCGGGCGGGCACACTCTCGAAGCGCGTGCGCCATTCGCCGCCGGACATTTTCACAGTCGTCACACGGCGCCGTTGGCTTCGCTGATATATGCGCGGGCTTGGGCTGGGTCTTCCCGTGAAAACCACGCATCGACTCACGCTCGCCGCCGCGCTGAGCGCCGCCGCCACCGGCGGTTGCAGTCAGGTCGACAGTCGACCGGCCGAGTGGGGCTACATCTCGCCGGCCATCTTTCAACCCAATTGCGCCACCACCAGCTGCCACAGCCCGGCGGCGTCCGTCTCGGGCCTCGACTTCTCTACGCCCCACAACGGGTACTGGAGCCTCACGCGCCTCTGGGTCTGGGTGGTCGTCCCTGCCGACGGCGGCATTTCGCCCCCGCCGGGCGCACCCTGCGCCATCAAAGACGGAACGAAGGTCTGCGAGGAGATGGAGCGCCCCCTCGTGACCCCCTACGACCCTGCCGGCTCGCGCGTCGTCAACATGCTGCGCGCGCGCGACGCCCCGCGCATGCCACCCGATCGCCCGCTGCCCGAGGCCGACATCGAGCTGGTCGAGCGCTGGATCCTCAACGGCGCGTTCGAGGGCGGGGACGGACGCGCGGGCTTGGACGGAGGCGTGCCTGACGCCGCGGACGCCCACCGATCCGGTGCCGACGCAGCGGACGCGGCACGCGATGGGACGGGCGGCTGACGAGATGAGCGCCCGCTTCTCGTCGCTCTGGCTGCTGGCGTGGGGCCTCTTCGGCGGTGTCGCCTGCGACGCCACGCCGGCCGAGCCGTTGAACCCGAGCTGGGCCGACGTCGCGCCGATCTTCCGTGGAGCGTGCAACAGCTGCCACGGCTGGACCGCCGGCCAGACGGGGGGCGGCTATCGCTTCGACTTCTTCGACGCGACGAAGGACGTGTGCGGCGATGCCGCCCTGGCGCTCGGCAGCTCGGTCGCCCTGGCGGGCTCGCCATCGGCGGCCCCGCTCGTCGTCGAAGACGTGATCCCCTGGAGCGGCGCCGCCTGGCCCCGCATGCCGCCGCAACCAAGTCCGGCGCTGCCCCATTGGGAGCGCGACACGATCGAGCGATGGGCCGTGGAGCCGGTCAAGGGACCGCCGCCGCCCCTCAACCGGGCGCCGACCATCGCCGTCACGCACTACCCCGCGAGCGCCGATCAACAGTTGGCCTTCACCGCCGTGATCGACGATCCCGACGGTGACTCCGTGCTCGGCGTCGTCGAGGCGAATGGGCTGGCGTTTCTCATGAACCGGCCGGGCTCGTTCGCCGTCACCTTCGACACTTCCACCTGGCCGGTCGGTCCGCAGCCTGTCACTGCGGTGCTTTGCGACGGCTGGACCAACGTCGCGGTCCCTCTCGGCACGGTGGCCGTGGCCCACTGACTCAGCCGCCGGTGAGACTCTGGCAGTCGGCGCTGCACTTCGTGCCGTCGGGAGGGTCGCAGGATTCCCCCGGCTCGACGACGCCGTCGCCACAAACTGCCTCTCCACTCGGCAGGCAGGTGACGGGGACGAGGACGGTCATCGTACACGATGAAGGTAGGTGGTGGTCGTTCACCGTCAACACCAGCGTTTCGGCTCCCGCCATGTTGCAGACGTAGCGGGTGGAGGCCGCCGTGGGATCGTCGAAGGTGCCGGCGACCGACGCCCACGCAAAAGTGAGCGCGTCCCCCGGGTCCGAGTCGCTGGCGGTGGCGGCAATCGCGATCTCTCCCGACGGGACGATGGCCTCGGCCGGCGTGGGCGCCGCCACCGAGACCAGAGGGCAGCTGTCCGCCCCCTGCGTGACACCTCCGCAGTCGAGAACGAGGGTGACGAACGTCGGGTGTCCGGCGACGACGTCGAACGGCGGGCTGGTCCCGCCGCAAGAGGTCCCGTCGGCGGTGGTGGCCACGAGCTGCAGAGTGTCGCCGCCCCCAGTGGGCAGCTCCAGGGACAGCGAGAGATTCGCGCGCGGATCGCTGACCTTGGCCGTCCCGGAGACCAACGTGCCTCCGTCGGACGACAGCACTTGGTAGGTCACCAGGTCGACGATCCAGCCGTTCGGCAGAGCAAAACTGACGGTGGTCGCGCCGGCGTCGCCGCGGTCGCCCGAACAGGCGGCCACTTCGCCACTCCCCAGCACCGCTGCAAACAGAAGCAGCCGAGGCAGAACACCCGTTCGAATACCGGTCATTGCATCGCCCGACCCGCGACCTTTACACACGAAGTCCGTCACTGGCAATAAGCGACGCTCCGCAAAATGAGAAAGGGCGCGCTCATGTTCAATGAGCGCGCCCCTCCAATGACCGATGTTTCTTACGCCAACCGGCCGGGCGTTGTTTGCGTGTCCGTCTGGGTTACTGGGGCAACGAGCAGGTCGCGGCCGTGGTGCAGTTCGGGGTGCCCGAACCGGGCTGCTTCGTGTCGATGTCGCAGGTCATGAGGTTCGAGGCGACGCCCACCGGGTAGGCCGGATCGAAGAGCGAGGCGACCGGGGTCGAGTTGCTCGTGGCGTTGTTCGAGGCGGCCACGAACTGCGCCGCGCAGACGCCCGTCGTCCAGCTGGTCTGGCCGAGGCAGGCGTTCTTCGTGACCGTCGTCGTCGCGCTGTTGCAGAGGCAGGGCGTGACGTCGTCGAAGTTGACGGCCGCCTCGCCATAGTCGGCTCCCGCCGCGGCGATCACGTTCTGGCAGGCCGTCGAACGGAGGCAGCCGAGCAGATCGAGGCAGTGCTGCTTGTCGGTCGCGTTGGCGAAGCCATCGCAACCGAAGTTCGCCGCCGACGTTCCGCCACCCGGCGTCGAGGTGGTGAAGCAGACGCCATTGTTGGTACCCGTCAGCTCGCAGCTCACGCAAGCCGCGTTGTCCTGGGCGAACACGGAGGTGCCGCCGGTGCCCGTCGAGCCGCCGGTGGCGACGCCGCCGGTGCCCGTCGTGCCGCCGGTGGCCACGCCGCCGGTGCCGGGCGCGCCGGCCATGCCCATGCCCGCCGCGCCGCCCGCGCCCGTCGTCCCGGCCACGCCGCCGGTGCCCGTCGTTCCGCCCGTACCGCCGATGGTCTGGCAGGTGCTGCTGCAGGTCGTGCCGTTCGGCGGATCGCAGCTCTCACCCGGCTCGACGATGCCGTTGCCGCAAGTCGCGACGTTGTCGCACTTGATGGTCATCGTCGCCACGGTCTGGCAAGGGGTCGGCAGGTGGCTGTCGGTCACCGTCAGGGTGAACGTCTGCGTCCCGGCCGCCAGGCAGTTGTAGGACGTGCTGGCCGAGCTCGGCATGGCGAAGTTCACCGCCGGCGCCCAGGCGTAGGTCAACGTCTCGGAAGCGTCCGGGTCGCTGGCCGTGGCGTTGACCATCGCCGAGCCGCCCACCGACGTCTCGTCGGGGCCGACCACCGCCGAGGTGATGCTCGGGCAGTTGTCGCCTTCCACCAATGTCGCCGTGACGCCGATGTTGCCGTTCACGCCGGACGCGGTGCCGGTCCCACAGGTGAGGGTCATCATGACCGCCGGGTTCGTCCCCGCCAGGACCGGGAACGGCGCGCTGGTTCCAGTGCAGCTCTCGCCGGTGCTGCTGGTCGCCGTCAAGTTGACGGTGTCGCCCGCGTCGCCGGCCGGAGTCACGGGGACGACGATGTCCAGCGAAACCGTCGCGTGCGGATCGCTCACGTTGAAGGAACCGCCCGCGAGCTGGGCGCTGCTGGAAGACAGAATCTTGTAATTGATATTGGTGAGCGTGGCCCCGCTGGGGAGCACGACGGCGAGCTTCAGGTCGCCGCTGTTGGGGTTGCTGCTCTTCGAGCAGTTCAGTCCGACGGCGCCGCCGGCGAACGCCATCGCCGCCAAGGCAGTCAGTTTCAGCGAATTTCGTCTCATCACGTATCCTCCCAGGAAATCTTTGTCAGTTGTGTTCGGTGGCTGGCTCGGGACCCGAGACAACCACGCCCGTCGGCTAAGCAAGGTTCGAGCCCACTCGAACGCCTCCCGACCTCGGCCCAAATCACCCGTGGTTTCAGCGTTGTCGCGGGTCGCTCCATACCTCTCGATGAGCGGCGCCGATTTGGACTGCTCGAAAACCGGAAAGCGCCCTACGGATATCGGAGTCGGATTTTCCGACGAAACGGGGGGCACCGGGTTACTCCGAAAATCGGGTTGTCCTCACTGATAATCGGAGAGCGATTGGCGCGATTTAGCCTTCCAGGATTGACCGCCTTTTAAAAACGCCGTCGGCGCAGGTGGTTAGCCAGCTCACGTTGCGCGCGACGAGTTGGCCCGATCTTTGTTACGGCGATGCCCGAGCGCCTTCGGCCAGAACGGTCGGGCGCGCCGAAACATTCCAAGGACGATAGGGAGGCTCGAGATGAGAACTTCGATAACAGGCGCCGCAATTCTTTTGGCGGGTGCGGGCGCCGCCAGCCTGGCGGCGGCCGTAGATACGACCGGTAGCAACATAGCCCTCAACGGCTCGGACACGCTGTTCGACGTCACACAGTCGGTGATCGCGTCGTGCAACACGGCGTTTGGTGATTTCTCCAGCCAGGGGATCACCTACCTCGGCGGCGGCTCGGGCGTCGGCGCGGGGCAAATGGCGGGCAACCTGCAGCAGGTCAGCCCGATGTCGCGGGCGCTCAAGAACACGGAATACTGCTCGATCCCGTCGCCCGCATCGCCGGGTTTGGCGGAAGGTCTCCTCGTCGGCATCGACGGCGTGGCCGTCGCGGTCAACCAGACCAACAGCTGCTCCAACTCCGCCAGCGGCGCGAATGGATTCGGCACCACGGCCGCGTTCGCGGTGACCAACGACGGCACGGCGACCGGTGGAACCCCCGCCACCTGCCCTGGCTGCGACGCTTCGAACAATTACACCTTCGGCGCCGGAGGCAGCTCGCTCTACTCTGGCCAGCCGTCGTTCGACGCACTGGCCGTCCTGTACTTCGGCCTGACCCATGACGGGACGTACAACTGCGCCAGCCCGGTCCGCAAGTCGCTCATCAAGAACTGGAAGAACCTCTTCACCAGCGACTGCGCCGCCGGCGATACGGTCTGCGCGGCCGGCCTGACCCACGCCTGGCGTCGCAGCGATCTCTCCGGAACCACCGACGCGTTCGTGAGCGTCCTCAACCCGCCCGGCAAGGGCATCGGGACGCTTTCGAACGTTCCGGTGGGCGCCGCCCAGAAGGCCAATCCGTTCTGCAACTCGTTCGACGCCAACAACACGGGCGCTGTCAGCTTCGGCGGTTCGAGCGACTTCCAGGACCTGGACCCCGTTCGCACCAACTGCGTCGCGGGCAAGGACGGCGTTTGCGAGGGCTTCAAGGCCGGGACCACCTCCGGCTCGTTCGCCGGCGATCTCGGCGTCGTCCAGGTCATCTTGGTTCCGGACGGCGCGACCGCGCTGGCCTCCGACTTCTATCCGCAGCAGGCCTGCAGCGCGTCTTGCACGCTGGTCGCGCCGATCAAGGGCAACCAGCTTCCCTCCGGCTACAAGTGCCCGGGCGGCTCGTCGCCGATCGGCGGCGCCTGCCTCATGCCGTTCGCCGGCAGCTCCGCGTCACCGGACCCTCGCTGCATCACGGCCAACA
This sequence comes from uncultured Pseudomonadota bacterium, assembly GCA_963835825.1. Classification (GTDB taxonomy): domain Bacteria; phylum Myxococcota_A; class Polyangia; order Fen-1088; family Fen-1088; genus JADGRB01. Next base: position 156,344 of record CAWIGZ010000014.1, on the reverse strand, counting down.
CCACCAAGTGCGCCGACCTGACGGGCCGGCCTGACGGACGCCAGTACAACCTGGCCACCGTGGTGGCGGCGGGTCAGATCCCCACCGCCCAGCGCGGCACCACGCCGTTCCAGTACGGGTTCGACGCCAACAAGCGGATCATGACCGGCTCGTTCTACCGCATCCACTCCACGACCGCGGGCGCCAACAACGTCCCCGATTCGACGGTGGGGACGACCGGCCTCTGCCAGGAGAACGACGACACCTCGCAGATCGGTTGCTTGACCGACTCCGACCCCTGCAGCGTCGGCTACGCGGGCCGCGAAGAGGCCAAGTCCTACCCGGGCCTCGGAACGCCGGCGGTGCCCCAGGCCGCTCCGCTCAAGGCGCTGGCCATCAACGGCACGCCGCCGTTCACGCCGGCCTCCATCAACGCCGATCCGGACACCGCGCTCAAGAACCTGCTCCAGCCGACCGGAACGACCCCGCTCTACGGGCTCGCCCGCCGTCTCTACTTCAACACCGTCTACGGGTTCACCAACCTCAAGGGTGGCGAGAACGAGCTGGCGCAGTGCTACGGCAACAACGCCATCATCGGCCCGGCCGTCACGAGCCACGGCTTCGTCGCCATCCCCGGCGGCGTGCAGTGCCTCGATTACCCCGAGCAGCTGACGACCACCAGCACCCCGGCTCCGAACGCCCAGGGGACCGGAAACGCGGCGTTCGGCGGCTGCAACCTCGGCCTCGCCGGCCAGAACGCCTGCGCGGTGTCACCGCCCGTCATCACCAACTAACCACCCAGGAGGGCGTCGCCGAAAGGCGATGGTGAGCGAAGCGAACCATGCCCGACGACGTGCCGCCCGATAGGCGGCCTAGACAGTCACAAGCCCCTCCCGCCTCGTGGTGGGAGGGGCCCTTTTTTTGCCCGCAGGTCGGAGGACGCGATGAGGATTTCGGGAACGACTGTGGCGATCGTCCTGGCAGGCGCCGGCGCGGCGAACCTGGCAGCGGCGCTCGACACGACAGGGAGCAACATCGCCCTCAACGGCTCGGACACGTTGTTCGACGTCACCCAGTCGGTGATGGCCTCGTGCAACACGGCGTTTGCTGACTTCTCCGCTCAGGGGATCACCTATCTCGGCGGCGGCTCGGGCGTCGGCGCGGGACAGATGTGGGGCAACCTTCAGCAGGTGAGCCCGATGTCGCGGCCGCTCAAGAGTTCCGAGTACTGCTCGGTCATATCGCCCGCGTCGCCCAACCTGGCGGAAGCCCTCCTGGTCGGCATCGAGAGCGTGGCCATCGCAGCCAACCAAACGAGCAGCTGCTCCGATTCGGTCGGCGGCGCGAACGGGTTCGGCTCTGCCTCGACCATGAGCGTTCTTTCCGGTGGGACCGGCGCGGCCACCGGCGCGACCTATACCTTCGGAGATCCGGCCGGGGCGCTCTACCGGAATCAGCCTTCGTTCGATGCGCTGGCCGTCCTCTATTTCGGTCTCACCCATGACGGCACTTACGACTGCGCGAGCGACATTCGCAAGTCGCTCGTCCGAAATTGGAACAATGTCTTCACCCGCGACTGCCCGGTCGGAAACGCGACCTGCTCCTCCGGTCTGACGCATGCCTGGCGCCGCAGCGATCTCTCCGGAACGACCGACGCCTTGGTCAGCATCCTCAACCCACCCGGAAAGGGCATCGGGACGCCTTCGAACGTTCCGGTGAGCGCCGCCCGGAAGTCCAACCCGTTCTGCAATTCGCCCGACGCCAACACCACCCCGGCGACCGTCTCCTTCGGTGGCTCTTCCGACTTTTCGGACGCGGACCCGGTGCGCACGAACTGCGTCGCGGGAAAGGACGGCGTCTGCGAAGGTTTCAAGTTCGGCGCGCCCTCCGGATTGTTCGCCGGCGACCTGGGCGTCGTTCAGGTGATTCTGGTTCCGGACGCGGCGACGACGCAAACGTCCGATCTGTACCCACTGCCACCGTGCGGCGCTTCCTGCACGTTCGTGACGCCAATCAAAGGAAATCAGGTGCCGCTGCACCCTTGTCCGGGAGGCAACACTTCCGTCGTCGGGGGCGGATGCTTGATGCCCTTCGCCGGCAGTCCGTCCTCTCCCGATCCACGTTGCGTGGCCGGACCTGCCACGAAGTGTGCCGACCAACTCGGAAAGCCCGACGGGCGCCGGTACAACCTCGTCACCGTCGTCCCGGCGACTCAGATTCGGCAAGCCCAACGCGGAACCACCCCGTTCCAGTTCGCGCTCGACGCGAACAACCGCCTCATGATTGGCTCGTTCTATCGTATTCACTCCACGACCGCTGGGGCCGGGAGCGTTCCCGATCCAGCGACGGGTCAGACCGGTCTCTGCCGGGAGAGCAATGACACCTCCCAGATCGGTTGCCTCGTCGACTCCGACCCCTGTAGCGTCGGCTACGCTGGTCGCGATGCGGCCAAGGCCTACCCAGGCCTGGGAATTCCATCGATACCAACCGCCGAGCCGCTCAAGGCGCTGGCCATCGACGGCACCCCGCCGTTCACGCCGGCCTCGGTCAGCCCGGATCCGAACCTCGCGCTCGAGAACCTACTCCAGCCAGCGGGCACGACGCCGTTCTATGCACTCGCGCGCCGCCTCTCCGTCGACACCATCTACGGATTTGGCAACCTGAAGGGCGGCGAGAGCGAGCTGGCGCAGTGCTACGCAAACAACGCCATCGTCGGTCCGGCCATGGCCAGCCACGGCTTCGTCCCGGTGCCGGGCGGCGTGCAGTGCCTCGACTATCCGGAGGAGCTGGGGACCATTTCGGCTCCAGCTCCGAACGTCCAGGGAACCGGCAACGTGGAGCTCGGCGGCTGCAATCTCGGCCTGATCGGCCAGAACGCCTGCACGGCCTCACCTCCGAGCATCACCAACTGACGACAGAAGAAGCAGCCCCTCTCGCCTTCCGGCGGGAGGGGCGATGCCTCGGATGCCGCCCGGGCCCGACCTGGTCTCGGGCGCGCGACTACGCGCCAGCGGCGCCGGAAGCGCCCCCAGCGGCCTTGCCGCCCGCGCCTGCGCTGCCGCTCGCACCGGTCGTGCCACCGCCACCCGCCGAACCGCCGCCGGCACCCACATGGCCGCCCGCGCCCGCATGGCCGCCGCCGCCACCCGCATGGCCGCCCGCGCTACCTCCCGCTGCTCCCGCGGCACCTCCCGCTGCTCCCGCGGCACCTCCCGCGGCGCCCGCGGTACCACCCGCGGCACCTCCCGCGGCGCCGCCCGCTGCTCCCGCGGCCCCACCGCCCGCTCCACCCGTCGCGATCTTTCCCGACGAGTTGACGTCGCTGCTACATCCCGTCGTGCCGAGACAAACGGTGACTGACCCAGCCAGAAAGGCGCCGGCGATGACGTTTCGGATGATTCTTGGCATTGGCGATCCCTTTGTTCTGGGGCGAGCCCCGTGACTGAACGTGTTCATGAAGAGCACTGGTTAAAAGATGTAGAGCGCCGAGAACTGCACGCGGCTGTTCTTCCCTGTCGAGCCGTCCAGGAAGTTCTGGTGGAAGTAGGCGTACTCGAGGCCGAAGCGGACGGCGGCGTTGGCGTCGACGAACAGGTTGCCGTCCACCCAGTCCGACTTGTCGAACAGCCTCGTCTTCGTCGACGTCGTCCCGAGCGCGCTGATGTCCGACGAATGCATGTGCGAGTAGTTGACGGCGACGAACATCCGGTTCGGCGTCGGCAGGTAGTACTGCAGGCCGAGGATGTACGACTCCCAGCGGATGGCGTGCAGCACGCCGTCCGAGGTGTACGCGATGAGACCGTTGTCCACGTCCTGCGGGTAGGTCTGCGCCATCCCGGCCGCGTTGGCCGGCAGCGCCGCGAAGGAGGCGCCGCCCGAGAGGCCCGTGTACAGATCGGCGATCGCCTGGCCGTAAACGAACGAGCCGGTGAACGTGAGCGCGTTGTCGGGGTGCTTGGCGTCGGTGGCCGGGACGATCGGGATCAGCGCGTCGACCGAGTAGCCGTAGCCGTTGAGCGAGACCGTGCTGGTGGGGCTGGCGGCGAAGTTCGGCACCTTGAAGTAGCGGCCGATGGTGGAAAAGCCGATCGACGCGGAGTCGACCTGGCTCCCGGCGGAGCCCATCGTGTGCATCCCCTTCCAGCCGTTGAACGCCAGTCGGATGCCCAACGTTCCGTCAGGGACCTGCGAGTCGCGCTGCGCCGGGCGCCCGGCGGCGGCGGCCAGCTCGACGTTGATCGCGTTGGTCTTGATGGTCTTCGACAGACGGAGCTGCGGGGTCCGCGAATAGATCTGCCCGGGCACCCCCTGAATTTCGACCGTGCTGGGGTGGAACATCGACTGCCACCCGAACAGCTGCCAGTACTGGCCCGCCAGGACGTCGATGAACGGCGTCTCCATCTTGAAGTAGTAGTGCCGCATCCGGAACGCCGGGCTGGTGAAGTACGATCCCTCCGACACCGTCGAGATCCCCGACGTGCCGGCCGGGGCGGCGGGCATCGGCGAGCCCTGCGGCTGGTTGCCGAGGAAGTCGGCCTCGACGACCGCCGAGGTCTTGATCATGTCCGAGTCGGGTCCCTTCAACTTGAATCCGATGCGCGAGTTGCGCGCGCCAATCATGGTGCGCCCGTGGTCGGCCCCGTACGGAGCCGTGGGGTTTGGCATCGTCATGGTCGGGGCGGGAGCGTGCAGGATCGTTCCGTTGCCGGCGAGATCGTTGAAGCTCTGGGTCGAGTCCCAGATCGTGTCGAGCTCGGCGAATCCATAGAACGTCGCGGAGAACTTGCTCAGCATCGGGATGAGGGGCGGCGTGGCCGCAGCGGGAGCGGCGGCCGGTGCCGGCGGGATCGCCACCGAAGGCGGCGGACGGCGGGGGCTCGGGCGCGACCATGATCGGCGGCGCGGGCGGCGGCGGTGGCGGCGGCACCGGAGCTCCTGCCGGGGCAGCCTGGGGCGGCGGTGGCGGCGGCGTTTGGGCCGGCGCCGGCGTCTGCGCGACTGCCAGTCGGGTGAGACAGGAGAGTGCGAGCGCGATGGCACTGATTCGAACGGGAGCTGATCTCATCTTCGGAGTCTCCTCAAAATGGGGTCTCTTGCGGCGGACGGTACCGAAGGACGGTCGCCGATGCCGACGACAACGCCGTGAAGTTCATGTGTCATTCATGTGACGTCGCGCGCGCCTCCCTGACCGGCAGGTGGCCGGCGGAACCGCTGGCGGCACATCGACGCCTATTGAGCTATTCGGCGGGGAAATGCCCGGCAGGTGGGATCGTCGTGATCGGGCGATGCGCCAGGCAATCCTTGATCCTCTCTTCGGTCTTTCGCAGATCGAACCCAGGCAGGCGGACCTGGAGATCGAGAGGTGGAGCGAGGAGCCGCGAGAAGTCGAGCCGCCCGTCGGGCCGGGCCCCGAACAGAACCCGCGAGACGCGCCCTTCGAGAATGTCGATCGAGACGCCCGCCCCGCGCCCTTCGTTCCAGATTCGCGAATCGCTGCTCATTCCGCGGTCATCACCCACGACGAACACTTCGCCCGGCTTGACGACGTAACCCGGGAACGGTTTCTCGAGCGGCTTGCGAACGGTCAGGTAGGTTCGATCGCCCAGATATTCGACGGTGAGGCGCCCCCGCACCGTCAGCTTGCCGGCGAGGTCGACATAGGGTCCGGCGTCGCACGTCGGAACTCGCCAGTCATTGACGAGCAGGCTCCCCTGATCGAACGAGACGCGATCGCCCGGCACCCCAATCACCCGTTTGACGAGCGATTGCGGCCCGTCCGCCCCGGCCAGGCCCTCGGCGCGAAACACCACCAGATCACCCCGGCGCGGCACCTTCCGGAAGGCCAACGTCTTCCGGAACGGGATCGACAGGCCGTAGGCGAGCCGGTTCGCCAGCACCCGATCGCCGATCTCCAGCGTGGGAAGCATCGACGGACCGACGATCCGGAAGGTGGCGACGACGGAGCTCCGCAACATGAAGATGGAAGCGCCCAACGCCGCCAGGCCAAGCAGCCAGCGGATCGGCAAGCGGCTCCGGGCGCGATCCGTCGGCCGCGCCGCGAGCCCGACGCCGGCGCCGCCAAACCGTGACCGTCGCAGCCAGTAGCGACCCGTCTCGGAGAACAGCAGGAACATCCCCACCCCCACGAAGAGAGGATGAGCGTCGCCCAGCCAGGCCAGAAATCCGAGCAGGCCCCCCGCTGCTCCCTCCAGCCGCGACGGCAGGCAATAGCGCAGCACGAGCAGCGAAGCCGCCGCGGGCACGACGATCGACGCGACCAGGGACAGGATCCGCAGCGCCAGGGGTCTGCGCCCGGCGAACAGGGTCGATGACAGGGAGGGGGCGGTCATGGTGCCGCGCCAATCAGGTTGCACTGGGTGTAGAGCGGCTGTCGCTTGGTCGGATCGCGCTCGATCTCGTCGAGGTAGAGGAAGACGGCCAGCGCCGCGTTGATCGCGCCCCGGGCCGCCCACTTGCGTCCGTCGACGTAGTCCGGAGGGCTCACGGTGTTGTCGACCACCAGCTGATGGCTCGGCTGGACGAACCCGTCCGGACAGAAGGGAATCGCGTTCGCGTTGAGGATCTTTCCGGCCTGCAGCGCCTGGGTCGCATATTGAAGCTGCGTGGGGTCGGTCGGCTTCTGTACGCAGAGGGGGAACAGGTTCGACGCCGACACACCGGTGGCGACGTTGCCTTCGTGATCCATCACCGGGTTGGCGCCGTACCACTTCTCGCCGTTGGGGCCGACCGCCCAGTAGAGCGAAAAGGCGCTGACCGACAGATCGGCGACGCTGGTCGTTGACGTCCACGCTCCGCTGACGATCGGAACGCGCACGAAGGGGCGGTTGCCGAGGTTGCAGAGCCGCAGCCACATCTCGGCGTCGCCGTTGCTGTCGACGAGGCCGCTGAACTTGCTCCAGCCCAATCGCCCGGTCGCCTGAAGGTTCGACAGATCGAACTGCAGCGGCAGCCCGTTCGGATCCGAATCGGCGATCTGCTCGCAGAGCGAGAGGCCGAGCCGCAGCATGTCGGGAGTTCCCTCCAGATCGATGTGGGCGCGCACCTGGCCCACCACGGGCGACTGCGAGACCTCCGTGAGCACATCCTGCGGCAGGTGCTTCTCGGTTCCCCCCAGCGTCATCCAGGCCATGTAGCGCGACGCCAGATCGTCGCTGGTCAGACCCAACGTCGCCGCGGCGGGGCCGAAGACGGCGTCGCGGTTCACGCCCGGCCCGGCGATCGGACCGAACAGCCCGTCGCGAAGATTGGCCACCCGGGCGTCGCCACCGGTGAGGTTGGTGATCTCGTCGGCCAACAGGCCCTTCGAGTCGGCTTGAATCCCGTGACAGTTGAAGCAGACCGTGGTGAACACCGCGGCGCCCGAGGACTCGACGTACACGGGGGCGTTGGACGCCGGGGGCGCGACGCTCATCCACTGAGGGCGAGCGTCGCCGGTGAAGCTGCCCGCCGTCGGGACGGAGCTGAAGTTGCAGCCCGCCACCGTCGTGTCCCACAGCCCGAACGGATATTGCTTCAAGAGCGCGCTCTTGACGTCGGCGCTCAACGTGACGTTCTGCAGCGCCGTGACGACGTTGGTCAGGTCCTCGACTTGGCTGGGCGACAACCCGTCCGCCGCGGCCGTCTTCTGGATGAACGTCGGCACGTTCGGGTTGACCAGCGCGTCGGCCCAGTCCGGACGCCGCGGGAACCAGGGACCGGAGACGTCGGTGTCGTCGAAGCTGACGTAGTTGGGGCGAATCGGCGTCAGACCGGACGGCATGATGAGCCGACTCGGATCGGCCGGGCTGTAAAAGCCCACCCCGGTGTCGCTGGTAACCGGAATGTTCGCGTTGATCTGCGCCGCGATGACCGGGTCGACGATGTCGGCCGTGTAGGTGCTGGGACAGAATGCATAACGAAACCCGATGTTGTGATACTGGGAGAGCCGCGCGGCCGCGCCCCCCATCGCCGGCGCATAATCGCCGTCGCCGGCCAGCACCTCTTCATAGGGCTGCGGATGGTCGTCGGCGTTGGCGGGGAATTGACCGTCGACGGGGAAGGCGCTCTGCGACTTCGTCTTGTCCTTGAGCCGCGCCGGGATGCTCACCATCCAGTCGCCCATGATCTGCGCCACCCGGCAGTCGTACCCCGACGTGTTGAACGGCATGTGCGGGAAGGGGGCGAAATCGTCGAAGTAGTCATAGGGCGTGTCGACGTTGCGGTAGATGAGGCTTCGCCAGGGCGCCAGCACCCACTGGGCGCTCGACAGACTCGGCGGGCACGAGCCGCCGGGTTGATCGGGGCAAAAGTACTTGGAGCTCGCCCCCTCGTCGGGCATGTCGTAGAGCGACGGGGTGATGTACGGCATCGGGACGTTCTGAAGCAGCCCGCGTTTGCGGATGGGGCTCATGGTCTCGAGCGGGAACTGGAAGATCCCTTCGTTCGGACCGGGTCCGGGCAGGAAGACCAGGACGTCCTTCAACGCCGGCTGCTTGATCGACGGAAAGCCACGCGGATTGTGGCAGTGGGCGCAGTTGCCGATCATGTAGGCCTGCGCGCGGAGCTCGTATTCGTTGCGAGGCGTTCGCGCCCCTTCCGAGCGCTCGAGGGGCAAGACGTCGGCGGGAGACTTCATCCCGGTGATCACGCGGTAGTCGATGAGCCGCTGCAGCTGCGTGAGCTCGTCCCCCTTCGCCGACTCGTAGATGCCCCCGGCGCCGTCCGGACGGCGGGCGACCTCCAGCGGCGTAAACCCGAGCACGAACGACGCGCTCGGGCTCCCCATGTGGCACTGAACGCAGCGCTCGGCCCCGGGAAGCGCGTAGTGACGGGTCAGCCCGGCGCTCTCGAGCGCCGCCTCCAGGTTGGGCGGATTGCCGTCGATGATCGGCTGCGCCTTCTTCTCGTCGGTGACGTAGGGAAAGATCCGATCGGCGAACGGGCTTCCGTTGCGCAGCGGATCGGTCAGCAACGTTGCTTGCGTCTCGTCTTGATTCCAGACGTAGGTCCCGTAAAGCGCGTTCTGTTTCGCGCTCCCGTCCGGCAGCGTGGTGTCGGGGCGGGCGACGATGACCCGGGTCTCGATCTTCCGGTAGGTCGAGTTCCCGGCGACGTCGGTCACCGCCTTGAGGAATGTCTTGTAGAAGCGGGTGTTGGGCGGGATCTGGAAGGTCTGGGAGGCCTTGTCGAAGACGACCGACTGCCCGTGCGGCACCCGGATGTAGCGCATCTTCTGGGCGTCGTCGCTCCAGAGCGGATAGGTGGGCGCGTAGGAGATGACGCCGCTCTGCGCGAGCGCTGCGCTGTCGAGCGTGGTCAGATCGGTCTCGTCGAGCGTCGGCCGGCAGCGACGTCGCCTGCGCGAACTTGGCGTCGAGCTGGTCCATCGCGCTCGCGTCGGTGCCGACCATCGCCTGATCGGGGATGCAGCTGCCGATGTTGGTGAGCTGGGCGCCCAAGGCGGCCCCGATCGCGTAGCCGGGGCTCGTCCCGCCCGTCGGGGTCGGCAGCGTGAATGATCCGGCCGGGCTCCCCTGGTCCAACCAGAGCTTCAATTGCGTCGCGAGTTGAAAGACGGGGTCGGTCGGCTGGCGCTGATTGAAGGGGATGCCGCCCGCAGTATCGGGCGGCATGAAGACCCCCGCCACGTTGGAGGTGATGATCTGGTAGACGTCGAGGGGATTCCTGTTGTTCACCACCATCGGGAAGGTCGCCTCGGTGACCGAGAAATTGCCGTTGTTGCTCTCGACGTGACAGCCGCCGCAGACGGCCTTGAAGAGGCCATAGAGTTGCGAGGTCAGCTCGACGTTCGCCAGCATGTCGACCTCCCCTCCCGACTGCGAGGTCAGCGACGAGCGCGGCGGAATCGCCGCCGAAGACTGCGCCGGCGTGCACTTCGGCGGCGGCATCATCACCGCGATGGGCGGCGTCCCCGCGTCGGGAACCGGGAACTCGCTCTGCGTGACCTCGAACGGCCCTCCGGGACGCGAGCAGCCGTCCGTCCCCGCCAGCGCCAGTCCGCACGCCGCGGCGATCCAGACGGGAGACTGCCGCCGGCCTCGGCGATTCGAGCCGATCGTCATGGCGCGCTCACCGTCACCGCGTCGAACAGGGCCTCCGCCGCCGTCTGCCCGATCGGTTTGATGATCTCCAGACGAGCGGCCATCGAATGCGCGCCCGACGGAGCTTGGCCGGAGCCGATCAGCTTCTGCCAGGCGTTCGTCGCCGAGGAGGGGGTGGACACCGAACCCGCGATCGCCCCCGAGCAATCGCTCGAATCGAAGAACCAGAGGCCGAGGGCGCCCGCGCTCGAAGCGGCCGAGGGAACGAGAACCGAAACCGACAGCGCGTACGTCGCGCCGCTGGTGGCCGACACGCACTGGGACGCCGCGGCCTCGACGGCGATCGTCGGGTCACCGGCGCCGAGGACCAGATCGAGGGAGCCCGATAGGGAACTGTTCGCCGCATCCATCGGGCTGCGGGAAACCGTGGCTCCGTAGCTCGCGACCCAACCGTCGGTGCCTGAGTCGAACTGGAGGTTCTGGAGCAGGCGCGGACCTCCCGTGCCGGACGCGCCGCCGTTCGCCCCGCTGGATCCCGAGATCCCGCCGGAGCCGGTCGCGCCCCCCAGCCCGCTCGCCCCCCCGGTCGCCGACCCGCCCGATCCGCCGGAGCCGACCTTCCCGCCGGTGCCGGTCGACCCGCCGCTGCCGGTCGACCCGGCGCTGCCCGTCGAGCCGCCGCTGCCCGTCGACCCGCCGGTGCCGGATGAGCCCCCGGTCCCGGTCGAGCCACCGGCGCCGGCCGCGTTACAGTACGTCGGATCCTCGTATCCCGAGACCGTCAGCCCGCATTCCTGCTCGCAGCAATTGGCGTCGCAGAAGTCGTAAAGAACGAACGCCGCCCCGTTTGCGAGGCAGGGGTCGCTGAAGCCCGCGACGCTCACCGAAAACTGGCCCACCTCCAGAGCGGCCGCCACCTGCTGCACGCACTGGCCGGTGGGCGTGAAGGTGGGGTTCTCGCAAGTCTGAAGGGACACGGCCGCGCCGCCCGAATCGGTGCCGCAATAGCACTCGGTCTGATTGTCGACGTCGATTCCGCCCGTACAGTTCGTCTGGTGGACGCACTTCAGCAGCGCCTGGCAGAGCGTCGTCTTCGCCGTCCCCGCCATCGGTCCGTTCGCCGCCGTGAGCGCGGTGCTCGAAGGATCGGTGGGGCAGACCGGGCCGAGAGCCGCCGGTGGAACGCCGGTCCCTAGAAAACAGACCTCGTAAGCGGCGAGCAGAAGGTTGCTGGCGTTCACCGGGTTGCTGCACTTCTTCTTCTCACAGGCGGTGCAAGCGTCGTCGGCGACGCCGGCTCCCGCAGCCCCGCCGGTCGCGCCGACGCCGCCGGCCCCCGTTCCGCCGATTCCCGCCCCGCCGGTCCCGAGCGACCCGCCGGTCCCGCTCGCCTTGGCGCCTCCACCGCCTCCGGTTCCAGTTCCGCCGCCCTTCGCCGTTGCGCCGCCCGCGGCGGCGTCGCGACTCCCGGCGTCGACCGGAATCCGGATGACCGTCCCGTCACCGCCCTTCGTCGCCGGCAAGAGAACGTCGCCGTTGCCTTCGCACGACGCCAGAGCCGCACAAATCGCCACCACGGCCCACGTCAGGGAACAACGGGCGTCCTGCGAGGTCGATGGGCGTCCGTGAGCCATGGAGCGGGCGTACTACCACGACGGTCGGACGGCGCTTGTGACCCGTTCCCGACATTTTCAACCGATCTTCGACATTCAAATGAAACCCGGGCTGGGCATCTGTTTTCACAATCGTTGCACGTGATTTCCTCGGCCCTCCTGTAAGACCGGACGCGATGAGACGGCTTCCGTGTCCGACTGTCCGTGTGTTTGCCCGCAGTGCCCTCTTCGTGGTCTGCAGCTTCGGTTCAATGGACCGGGGAAGGGCGGCGCCGGCCGAGCTGTCCGTAAATCCGGGAAGCCTCGCGTCGCTCCGCACGGCCTGCCGGCTCTCGCTGGCCCGCGAGGCGCAGGGCGAGAGGCCCGCCAGCAGCCGCGAGCCCTGTCACCGCGCCCTTCGTCTGGGAGGGATGCCCGAGGACGAGCGCAACGAGGTGGCCTCGTTGATGTCGCCGGCGGCGACGCCGTCGCTCGACGATCTGGCGGTCAGCGCGCTGCTCGTCGACGCGGCCCAACGACAGGCCGTCGATCAGCCGTGGGCCTACCTCGCCCGCTGCGATATTGCGCGGCGGATGGGGAGCGCCGACACGCTGGCGGCCTGCCTCGACGATCTGAGGCGGGTCGCCCCCGACCACCGCGCGGCGGCGGCAGCGCTGGCCCAGCGGACCGGGCGCCCGCCGGCGGGAGTCTGGATCGCGCGCGCGCTCCTGCTGCTCGGTCTGCTCGGGACGGCGCTCCACGCTGGGCATCGGGCGCGAAGGGCGGGTCGGAGCGGCCGCCGCCTGACGTCAGCGACGCCGGCCAGCGCCCTTTTCGCGGCCTGCGTCCTGGGGTCGCTGGTGGGAACCAACGTCGCCCGCGCGGCGACGGCCATCCCCAAAGAGGAGCTCAGTCATTTCAAGGTCGACGACGCGGATCCCGAGGCCAGCGTCCCCACCGTCGAGCAGCAGAGCAAGCAGCCGCTGCAGTTCGGCTACTTCTTGCAGGATCTGGCGGCCAAGGCCGAACGTGCCGGGAAGGCAAAGGACTTCGCCGCGGAGGCCCGCTACGACCGCGCCCTGACGAAGGCCGCGCCCGGATCCGCCGTCGGTCCTCGTCGCCTCTGCGCTGCGCTGGAGGCCACCGGTGACCCGGCCAACGCGATCGTCGCCTGCCGAACGACGCTCACGCGAGACGGGGCGTTGGCGGGCGACTACATTCACTTCGTCAAGCTCGTCCTCAAGACGACCACTCCGTTGGTGCCCGGGGAACGCAAGGAGCTGGACGCCGTCATCGCCCACCTCCGTCACGAAACACAGCTTGGCGCGTTACCGACGATGCTCAGCTGCGACGTCGCGCTCCGGTTCAACGATCGGCCGGCGCTGGAGTCCTGCACCGCGGAGCTTGCCCGGGCGGCGCCGCAGGATCCGAAGACGGTCTCGCTGCAGTGGGCGCTCGCGGTCCAAAACCACGATCGCGGCGCAGCGCTCGGGCTCATCGACCGGGCGCGCGCGCTCGGAATGAGCCCCGAGGGCCTGGCCAAGATGGAGAAGGCCACGCGAGCCATGACGGTCCGACGGCTCGGAAGAATCGCGGCCGTCGCAGCGATCGTCGCGCTGGGCGGAGCGCTGCTCCTGGCCGGGCTCCGCCGCGCCGTCGGCAACCGCCGTCGTCTGGCGACCTAGGGCGCCTTCGGCCGCAACGTCGGCGGGCCTGTTTGCGCTCGCTGCTCTCATTGTCGTCTTTGCGGCGACGCCCTTCTGGCCGACGACGACGGCTCTTCGCGGCCCCGACGCGAGCATGTTGCAGGGTCGTCACCCGCGCGCTGGCACCGCCGGGATATACGCGCGGCACCGGCCCGGCATGCACCGTTTCCCGCGGTTCCGAACGACGCATTGGGCGTCCCTGCTCGTTGCGGCGGCGGCGCTGCTCTGGCTCGGCGAACGCCCGGCGCGCGCCTACCCGCAGTGGCAGCTCTCCTCGGGCGCCGTGCGGTGCAACCAGTGCCACTACGCGCCGGCCGGCGGCGGCCTCATCAACAGCTACGGGCGCGACGCCGTCGGTGATCAGCTGTCGTCATTCGGCGGCGACGGCGCGTTTCTCCACGGGGCGGTGAGCCTGCCGACCTGGCTGGCGCTCGGCGGCGACTTCCGCGGCGCCTTCGTCGATCAAGCCGTGCAGGATCCCGCCGGACCGACGGTGGCAGTGTTCCCGATGCAGGCCGAGGTCCAAGGGAGGCTGGCGCTGCCCGCCGGACTCTCCCTGCTGGCGTCGCTCGGCCTGCGCGGCCAGGTGCGGGATCCCGATCTGCTGGTCCCCTATCAAAACTTCCAGCCGGTCACCACTTCCCAGCTCATCTTCCCCGAGCACTATCTGATGTGGGAACCGGAGGCGGTCGGGCCTTATCTCCGGGTCGGTCGCTTCTTCGCCCCCTACGGCCTGCGGCTGGCCGAGCACGTCCTCTACATCAACCGCGATCTCGGATACGACGAGGCGGAAGAGACGTACAACGTCTCCGGCGGCTTCGTCTATCCCGACGCCGAGCTGCACCTGACCGCCTTCGCGCCCGATTTCGTCCGCCACATCGGCAGCGACGAGAAAGGCTTCGCCGCCTACCTGGAGTCACGCTTCCACGACGACACGATCGCGCTCGCCGGTCAGATGCGCGTGGCGATCGCGCCGGGCGTGACCAGGTTGATGGCCGGCGCCGTCGCCAAGGGGTACCTCGAGGGTCTGCACACGCTGTTGCTCGGCGAGGTCGACGTCGTCGACAACGTCTTCACGGAGCTGGGGGACACCTCGCGGGCGCAGCTGGTGGGCGCCGCCGGCTTCACCCTGTTTCCCGTGCGCGGCGTGATGCTCACGGCGCTCGGCGAGCGCAATCAGGTCGACCTGCAGGTCAACGACGCGTACACGGCCGGCACGCTGCTGGTGAACTGGTTCCCGTACGCGCACCTCGAGCTGCAGTTGATGGAGCGGGTGCAATGTCCCTCCGGCGGAAGCGCGGCCAACACGCTGTTCATCCAGCTTCACTATTTCCTGTGACCGCTCTCCGGATTTCGGTGACCGGTTATCGGCGACCGAAAACGAAGCGTTCTCGCAACGGAACAGGCCCCGAATCGTCACATCGAGCCCGTTGCGGCTCCGGTATAAGCCTCGAAGTTGATTCACTTGCAGAGAAAAACCTTTCGACGGGAGCGGCAAACGCCATGGAACTCGCCAGCACCGCAATGAGGGCCCTGCTGCGACCGCTGCGACCCGTGCCGGGGCCGTCGTCGCCGTCAATCCGGAGTCTCGGCCACAGCTTCGCAACGTCCATCGCCATGCATGATCTCTACGCCATGGTGGCGCGCCTGGCGCCCTCCGACGTGACCGTCACGCTGACCGGCGAGACGGGGACCGGCAAGGATGTCTTCGCGCATCTCATTCACGACACCAGCCCCCGCGCCGACGACCCCTTCGTGGTGTTCGACTGCGGCGCGGTACCGCCCAACCTGGTCGAGAGCGAGCTGTTCGGTCACGAGCGCGGGGCCTTCACCGGCGCCCACGCCGAGCACCCGGGCGCCTTCGAGCGCGCCGGCGGCGGAACGCTCTTCCTCGACGAGATCGGCGAGCTGCCGCTGGAGCTGCAGCCGCGCCTGCTGCGCGTGCTCGACAACAGCGCCGTGCGGCGGGTGGGCGGCACCAAGGACCGCAAGATCGACGTGCGGATCGTCGCCGCCACCAACCGCGACCTGGGTGCGCTGGTCGCCGCGCGCCAGTTTCGCCAGGATCTCTACTTCCGCCTGGCCGCCGCCGTCGTCACCCTGCCGCCGCTGCGCGAGCGGCTCGACGATCTCCCGCTGCTGGCCCCGCGCCTCCTGCACGATCTGGGACGAGGCGACGTGGTCATCACCGAGACGGCCTTCTCGGCGCTGCGCGCGCACAGCTGGCCCGGCAACGTCCGCGAGCTGAAGAACGTCCTCGCCTGCGCGCTGGCCTTCGTCGATCCGGGCGCCGGCGCGCTCGAGCCGCGCCACCTGCGCTTCATCGATCCGCCGTCCGACGAGGCGGTGCTCGATCGGCTGCCGCTCGGCGGCCATTCCCTCGGCCACCTGGAACGGGCGGCCATCCGGCAGACGCTGCTCGCCGCCCGCGGGAACAAGGTCCAGGCCGCGCGCACGCTGGGCATCGCCCCCTCGACGCTGTACGAGAAGCTGAAGAAGTACGGGCTTTAGTCGGCCGGGCCTTCCGCGCCAGGCCGCCTCCGGGCTAGGCCGCCTTCGGCCGGCACGTCGTCGGGCATGGTTCGCTTCGCTCACCGTTGCCTTTCCGGAAACGCCCTCCTAGCCTCGTCGCATGGCGCGCCTACCGGTGCTGGTGGTGACGGCCGTCGGGCTGTTGGTGCCGGGACCGGCGCTGCGCGGTCCGGTCGACGTGAGCGCGCGCCGCGCGGTCATCGGGCGCCCCCTGCCGGCCGCACCCCCGGCGCCAGTCGCGCCCGTCATCCGCGACCTGACGGGAATCTCGTACTACGTCGACGGCTCGCGCTCGATCGCCGATCCGGCGCGCAGGAAGGAGAACGAAGCCGCCTTTGCCTCGCTGCGTGCCTTCGTCGCCCGGGTGACCGCCCTCGCCGACGGCTGGATGGAGAGCCGGCCGGCCGAGCCGGCGTATGCGGCCCGGGCGGTCGGCGCGCTGGCCGCCTGGGCGCGGTCCGGCGCGCTCCTCGGCGCGGTCAACCAGCAGGGCGGTTACGAGCGCGTCTGGACGCTGGCCGGCCTGTCGCTCGCCTACCTCAAGATCCGGGACGCGCCCGGCGTCGCTCCGGCGGCCCGAGCCGCCGTCGACGCCTGGCTGGTGAAGGTTGCCGAGGCCGCGAAGCCCCCCGCCGCGCGCCGGGCGCGCATGTCGGACGTCAACAATCACGCGGACTGGCGCGCGCTGGCCGTGGCCGCCGCCGGCACTGCCGCGCACGACCGGGCTCTCTTCGACTGGGGGCTGGCGCGCGCGCGACTCGGCATCGCCCAGATTCGCCCTGACGGGTTCATCCCGGTCGAGCTGGAACGGAAGACAATGGCGCTTCACTATCACCTGTTCGCACTGGCCCCGCTGGTCATGCTGGCGGAGCTCGGCGAGGCCAACGACGTCGACCTCTACGGCGAGGGGAACGGCGCCATCAAGCGCCTGGCCAACCGGGTGATCGACGGGCTGCGCGATCCGGCATCATTCGCGGCTGCGGCGGGGACGGCGCAGCAGGTGCGGCCACCGCGCGGGCCTGACCTCGCCTGGGCCGAGCCCTATTACGCCCGGTTTCATGATCGGCGGCTCGTGCCGCTGCTGGCCGCCGCGCGCCCCCTGCGCGACGACCGCCTGGGAGGAGATCTGACCGCCGCGTTCGGCGTCCCCGAGCTGCGGTAGCCCGATCGGCGGCGTTCGCCCCGCGCGGCGCCCGCTGCTATGCTGCCCGGCTCTTTCCATGCTGAAGATCTTCGAGAACAACGACGCCGACTACGTCTCCCGCTTCGAGGCGCTCTGCCACCGGCAGGCCTCCGTCTCGGACGAGATCGACGCCGCCGCGCGCCGGGTGATCGCCGAGGTGCGCGCCGGTGGCGACCGCGCCGTGCGCGAGCTGACCGCGCGGTTCGAAAGGCGCGAGCTCGGCGCGCTGGAGCTGTCCGCGTCCGAGTGGGATCAGCTGGCCGCCCGCGCCACGCCGCAGGTTCGCGCCGCCCTGGAGCACGCCGCCCGCCGGGTGCGCGCCTTTTACGAACGCGAGCGGCACCCCTCGTACGAGATCGACGAGGGCCCGATCCGGACCGGCAGCCGCGTCGCCCCGCTGGACCGCGTGGGGATCTACGTCCCCGGCGGCACGGCCCGCTATCCCTCGACGGTGATCATGACCGCGATCCCGGCTCAGGTCGCCGGCGTGCGCGAGATCGTGATGGTCACGCCTGGCCCCTCGGCCGAGACGCTGCTGGCCGCGCGCCTGGCCGGCGTGGCCCGTGTGTTCGTCATCGGCGGCGCCCAGGCGATCGCCGCGCTCGCCTACGGCACCGAGAGCGTCCCCCGCGTCGACAAGATCGTCGGCCCCGGCAACGCCTACGTCGCGGCGGCCAAGCGCCTGGTGTTCGGCGACGTCGGCATCGATTCGATCGCCGGCCCCACCGAGCTGGTCATCGGCGCCGACGACAGCGTCGATCCCGCCTGGATCGCCGCCGATCTGCTGGCCCAGGCCGAGCACGACACGCTGGCCGTGCCCGTCCTCATCGCCATCGGCGCCGACTTCGCGCGCAAGGTGGCCGCCGAGGTGGAGCGCCAGGTGGCGCTGCTCCCGCGGCGGGAGATCGCGGAGAAGGCGCTGCGCGATCAGGGGGCCATCTTCGTCGTCGGGAGCGAGCGCCAGATGGCCGACGCCCTCAACCGGCTGGCGCCCGAGCACGCCGAGCTGGCGGTGCGAAATCCGCGCGCCCTGGCCGAGCTGGTGACGACGGCCGGCGCGCTGTTTCTCGGCGCCCACACCCCCGAGCCGGTGGGCGACTACATCGCCGGCCCAAGCCACGTGCTGCCGACGGGCGGCAGCGCGCGCTTCTCGGGCCCGCTCTGCGTGGCCGACTTCGTCAAGCGCACCTCGATCATCGAGTACGACGCCTCGGCGCTGGCGGCGCAGGCCGACGACATCACCGCCCTGACCGCCGTCGAGGGCCTCGACGCCCACGGGCGCGCCGTGACGATCCGGACGCGCCCGTAGGTCTCCAACGCCCAGCGCGCTGACTGCGCGCCTGACCGTTACAGGTTGAAGGTGCCGCGGACGCCGATCTGCAGCCACTCGTGAAAGGCCGTCATCGGAATGTCCGTGGACTGGCTGCCGGACGAGAGGGACCAACGAGTGATTGGAGCCATCGTGTCCCCCTTCTTGATTGAAATCCCCGAATCGATGACGAGGCGAGTCTGAACGCGGGGGGCTTGGGGACCCTCCCAGGGTCCCCATTATGATGTTAGCGTCGCGGGGCCATGAACCTGGCGGCCACCCTGCGCGGAACGACCTACCGTTTTCGCGATCTGAAGGAGGTCCTGGCCAAGGCCAACGAGGAGAAGTCGGGCGACCGGTTGGCCGGCCTGGCCGCCGCCAGCGTCTCCGAGCGGATCGCCGCCAAGCGGGTGCTGGCGTCGGTGACGCTGGGCGAGCTGCATGAAAATCCGGTGGTCCCGCCGGAGGTCGACGCCGTGACCCGCCTGATCCTCGACGATCTCCAGCGGCCCATCTATGACAGCGTGAAGTCCTGGACGGTGGCCGAGCTGCGCGAGCACGTGCTGGCCGATACGACCTCGGGCGCCGACCTGCTGCGCCTCTCGCGCGGCCTGACCAGCGAGATGATCGCCGCCTGCGCCAAGCTGATGACCAACATGGATCTGGTCTACGCCGCGCGAAAGATCCGGGTCGTGGTCCACGCCACCAACACCGTCGGCCTGGCGGGGCGCCTCTCGGTCCGGCTGCAGCCGAACCACCCGTCCGACTCCATCGACGGGATCATGGCGTCGATGCGCGAGGGGCTCTCCTACGGCGCCGGCGACGCGGTCATCGGCATCAACCCGGTCACCGACGATCCGGGGACGACGGCGAAGATCCTGAACGCCAGCGGCGACTTCATCCGGCAGTGGCGGATCCCCACCCAGAACTGCTGCCTGGCCCACGTCACCACGCAGATGAAGGCGCTGGAGGCGGGCGCGCAGCTGGGCCTCATGTTCCAGTCGATCGCCGGGACGGAGAAGGCGCTGCGCAGCTTCGGCGTGACGTTGCCGCTGCTCGACGAGGCGTACGACATGACGCTGAAGCTGGGGCAGTGCCAGGGGCCCAACGTGATGTACTTCGAGACCGGCCAGGGCTCGGCGCTGTCGGCCGACGCGCACGAGGGGGCCGATCAGATGACGCTGGAGGCGCGCAACTACGGCCTGGCCCGCCACTACGCGCCCTTTCTGGTCAACACGGTGGTCGGCTTCATCGGCCCCGAGTACCTGTACGACGCCCGGCAGATCACCCGCGCGGGGCTCGAAGATCACTTCATGGGGAAGCTGCACGGCATCTCGATGGGGTGCGACGCCTGCTACACCAACCACGCCGACGCCGATCAGAACGACGTCGAGAACCTGGAGATGCTGCTGACCACCGCCGGCTGCAACTTCTTCATGGGGCTCCCCATGGGCGACGACATCATGCTCAACTACCAGTCGACGTCGTTCCACGACAACGCGACGCTGCGCCAGCTGTTCGGGTTCCGCCCCGCGCCCGAGTTCGAGGCCTGGCTGGAGGAGATGGACATCATGCGCGACGGCAAGCTGACGGCCCGCGCCGGCGATCCGAGCCTGTTCGGTTGATCATGAAGGACGAACCTCCCTCCCGGCCCACGATTGACCGCAGCCGCGTCGAGGCGCTGGTGCGCGAGGCGCTCGCGCGCGAGATCGGGCCGGAGCGCGCGGCGGCGCAGGAGCTCGAGAGCGCCGGAGCGCTGCTGTTCCCCCCCGATCGCGGCGTCGGCGTGGGCGAGCCCTACGACCCGCGGGTGATGCCCGAGATCCTGCGGTCGACCCCGGCGCGCGTCGCCGTCGGCCGCACCGGGCCGCGCTACAAGACCAACACCATGCTGCGCTTTCGCGCCGATCACGCCGCGGCCAAGGACGCCGTCGTCTCCGAGGTCGACCCCGCGCTGCTGGCGGAGCTGGGGATCTTCGAGCTGGCGTCGCGCGCGCCCGACAAGCCGACCTTCCTCCAACGTCCCGATCTCGGCCGCGCCCTCTCCGACGAGGCGCGCGGCGAGCTGACCAAACGGATCGGCAAGTCGCCCACGCTGGTCGTCATCTACGGCGACGGCTTGTCGGCCGCCGCCATCAACCAGCACCTGCGAACCTTCCACGGCGCGCTCGTCCCGGCGCTGGCGGCGCGCGGGATCGCCCACGCGCCCCCCTTCTTCGTGCGCCGCTCGCGCGTCAAGATCATGGACGAGATCGCGCGCCTGGTCGGCGCGCAGGCCGCGCTCTTCGTCTGCGGCGAGCGGCCGGGCCTGGGGTTCGCCGACTCGCTCTCCGCCTACTACATCTACCAGCCGGCGGCGGGCGCCACCGACGCCGATCGCGAGGTGATCTCCAACATCAACCCGCGCGGCCGCCCGCCGGCCGACGCCGCGCGCGACGTCTCCGGAGCCATCGAGCGCATCCTCCGCGAGAAGAAGTCCGGCGTCGTCCTCGCCGGCGCCTGAGGCACCTGTTGGGGGTTGCGTGCTAGCGTCGCAGGTCATGACCCCGGCGGCCCCGCCGTGAAGCTCGATCTGCCGCCGCTCAAGCCGCGGGCGCTGGCCGTGCGGACGATCCCCGACGCCGCCGCCGATCTGGCGCGGGTGCTCGAGCTGCCCGCCGATCGCCGGGCGCTGGGCATCGTCACCGCGACGTCCGACGACGCGCTCTTCACCGCGCTCGACCAGGGGACGAAGGCGTCGCCCGCCGACGTGGTCTACGCCCGGTCGTTCTATGCCGGCGCCGCGCACCCCTCGGGGCCGCTGTCGGGCGAGTGCATCGGCATCTACGCCGCCCGCGATCCCGCCGAGATCGACGCCGCGCTCGCCGCCTGCCTCGCCTACCTCGAAAACGACGCCTGGTTCTACGGCGTGACGCTGGCCGGAGCGGCGTCGCCGGTGGCGTTCTATCCGCACGTGGTCGCCTCGGTGGGCCGCTACCTGGCGTCGGTGGCCAAGGTGCGGGTCGGCAGCGCGCTCGCCTATCTGATCGCGCCGCCGCTGGAGTCGGTGATCGGGCTCGACGCCGCCTGCAAGGCGGGGCGCGTCCGCGTCGCCAAATGGTTCGGTCCGCCGTCGGAGACCAACTTCGGCGGCGCGCTGCTCGCCGGTGACCTCCCCGGCTGCCAGGCGGCCGCGCGGGCCTTCGCCGACACCATCGTCGACGTCTGCGGCGCGCCTCTGCGCGGCGACCCGCGCGCCCTCGGGACCGGCGGCGGCCAGGCCGACCTCTCGCGCGCGATCGAAACGGTCACCGGCGGAAAGTTCCGGGCGCTGGAGACGGGCGAGCGGTTCGCAGAGAAGCCCGATCACCTGACCCACCTGCGCGATGACGCCTCGCTGGTCCCCAAGACCCACCCGCGCATCGTCGCCCGGGGCAAGCTGGACCTCCTGCAGTCGGCCGTGCTCGACGCGCAGGTCGCCGCCGACGCCGACGGCGCCCGCGCCCTGGTCGGCGAGCTGGGCGAGATCCTCGAGCTCGCGCGGGCGTTGGTCGGCGCCGAGGTGACCGACCGGGTGGTCTCGCCGCCGATGCTGTGGGGGATGACCGCCGACGAGATTCGCGACGCCACCCATCACACGCGCGAGCTCTACGGCGTCCCCTTCATGTACCCCGACGTCCGGCAGGGGCCGGTGGTCGCCAAGCTGTCGCTGGCGCGGGCGATCGCCCGCGAGGCCGAGGTGGCGGCGCTCGTCGCGTTTCCACCCGCCGGCGGCCTCTCCACCGCGGCTCCCGGACGGCCCGATCTCGCCCACGCGCTCAACCGGATCTCGTCGGCGCTGTACCTGCTCGCGGTTCGCTATGTCGCCGGGCAGTACCAGGGGGCCCGGCGACCGCTGGGGCCGGTCCGCGGGTGGCAGCCGGCCGCGAAGCAGGGGGAGAGGCAAGACCCCAAACGGGACCCGAGCAAGGACCCGCGGTGATGCCGACCGAGAAGCAGGTCCGGCTCGCCAGGCTCTACGACACCGAGATTCTCCCGGCCTACGCGGCGCGGTTCGCGGCGCTGCTCGGCCGCGCGATCGAGGGGCGTCCAGGCGCGCGGATCGTCGAGATCGGCTGCGCGACAGGCGCTTTCACCGCGGAGCTGGCGCGGCGGTTCGATGTCGACAGCCGCCTGACCGCGTTCGACGCCTCGCCGGCCTTCATCGCCGAAGCCCGGACGCGGATCGCGGCGGAGGCCGGAGCCCACGCGCAGGTCGCCCTGGCCGCCCACGCTGATGTGCCGGCGTCGATCCCGCTTCCCGACCGATCGGCCGAGCTGGTGGTCTCCAACCTGGTCGTCGCCACCGCGGAGGATCCCCGCGCCGCCGTCCAGGAAGCCGCCCGGCTGCTGGCGCCGGGAGGACAGCTCGCCCTTTCGGCCCCGCTGCGCGGCACCTGGTCGGAGTTTCTCGATCTGTTCCGGGACGTCCTGCGCGAAAACGGCAAGCTGGAGAGCCTGGGCGCCGTCGATCGCTACGTCGCCGCGCTGCCCGACGCGGAAAGCCTCGCCCGCTGGCTCGAGCAAGCCGGTCTGAAGCAGGTCGAGGTCACCTCCGCGCGCTGGGAGATCCTGTTCCGGAGCGCGCGGGAGTTCTTCTTCGCGCCGCTCATCGAGCTCGGGCCGCTCGCGCAGTGGAAGCGACTCTCCGGGCGGGGCGACCAGATGCAGGACGTCTTCTTCTTCACCAAGGAGGCGATCGACACCTACTTCAAGGACCGCGTGTTCGCCGTGACGATCGTCGGCGCCGCCGTCAGCGGCCGAAAATAGAAACGCCCGCCTCGGAGATCCGAGACGGGCGTTCGTGGTGACGATTGACGGGCGCTGTGACTACGCGCCAGCCGCGCCGCCTGCTGCACCGGCTTCGCCGCCAGCTGCACCGCCGGCCGCGCCAGCCGCGCCGCCTGCTGCACCGCCGGCCGCACCAGCCGCGCCGCCTGCTGCACCACCAGCCGCGCCGCCTGCTGCACCGCCAGCCGCGCCAGCCGCGCCGCCCGCCGCACCGCCGGCCGAACCGGCATGGCCGCCAGCCGCGCCGGCCGCGCCGCCAGCTGCACCGCCGGCCGCGCCGCCAGCTGCACCACCGGCCGCGCCAGCCGCACCGCCTGCTGCACCGCCGGTCGCGCTGCCTGCTGCACCGCCGGTCGCGCTGCCTGCTGCACCGCCAGTGCCGTGGCCGCCCGAGCCGCCAGTGCCGTGGCCGCCCGAGCCGCCAGTGGCATGGCCGCCTGCGCCGGCGCTGCCGCCAGTGCCACCGGTGCCCGTGCTGTCGCTACCGCAACCGCTGGTGGTCAGCAAGGCTAGCCCTCCAGAGAGAAGAGCAACGACTAAGAAATTTCGTACTGTCTTGAACATTGCGAACGGTCCTTTCTGGGGGACTTTTTTTTCGATGAGAAACTAAAGTTTGCCGACCCGACGCCGCTTTGTAGCACAACCGTTTCAAACGACCAAGTGGTCGTTACGAAACACCGTCCGCGGGACGCCCGAAACGTCGATGGCCGGGCCAGAGGGCTCGCGCCTGCTGGTAGAAGGGCTCCGCGAGGTCTCGATCACCATAATGACGCGACATGACGTCCCCCGCGCCGACCAGGAACTCCGCGCGGCGCTGCGGATCGAACGCCGTTTCCGCCCCCAGCGCCTCGAGGGCGCTGAACGCCTCCTCCCATCGGCCGTCCACCATGGCCAGCGCGCCGAGGATCTCCAGTGACTGCCGGCGCGCTTCGTCCGTCTGCCCATCGGTGAGCGCGAACGCCTCCCGCGCGCGCCGAAGGATCCGCTCGTGGCGCCGGGCTTCCAGCGTGACCAGCAGCCGCGGCTCGAGGTGCATCCCCGCCCAGCTCTCCGCCACGTCCCGGATACCGGCCTCCGGCGCGTACGAGGGGCCGCGGGTCACGATCTCGCCCAGCTTGGCGACCGCCGAGATCCGTTGCCCCACGTGCAGATCGGCCAGGGCCGACCGCACCAGCAAGGTCGCCCGGGGACCGGGCTCGAGGGAGGCGCCGTGACGGTCGAGCAGCGCCTCGGTCGCCTTCCAGGCGTTGTCCCACTGCCCGCGCTCGAAACAGATCACCGACAGCCGCTCCAGCGTCGGGCGGTACGAGCCGTCGCGCGAATAGGACCGCGAATAGAGGGTGAGCGCGCGATCGACGTCACCGGCCGCTTCCGCTGCGGCGCCGATCGCGAAGTAGCGCTCGGCCGCGTCGGGGATCGCGGCGCTGCGCGCGGCCAGCTGATCGAGCGCCTCGGCGGCGGCCAGCCAGTTCCCCGCGGCGAGGTTGAAACGGCTCCGCAGATCGAGGACCCGCGGCTCGTCGCGGAGGTGCCGGGCGGCGCCGTCGAGCAGCGCGACGGCGCGGGCGGGCGCGCCCAGCCGGTCCCCCTGCACGACCGCCAGCTCCAGCAAGAGGGCCCCCTTGCGGGCCGATGAGGTCGTCAGTCCCACCTCGCTCTCGAGGAGCTTGGCGACCTCCGACCAGTCTCCTTCCTTCGAGGCCAGCGCGCCCAGCGCCGCGATCGGTTCGGCCAGCGTCGGGTCGAGCGACATCGCGCGCCGGTAGGCTTCGCGCGCGGTGCCGCTGTCCCCCGCGCGCGCCGCGGCCCGGCCCCGTCCGTAGAAGAGGGGCGCCGCGGCCGAGGGCTCGAGCTTGGCGGCCCTGCGCCCGAGCTCGTCGACCAGCAGACGCGCCCGCGGCGGCTCCTCGAACAACTTCTCGAGCGCGCTCAGCGCCTCCATGTTGTGCGCATCGAGCTCGATCGCCGCCAGCGCGTCGCGCTCGGCGTCGTCACGCCGGCCGCGCTCGGCGAACGCGCGCGCCCGATCGAGCAGGGCCCGCGATCGATCGGCCGGCGTGGGCGCCACCGCCGCCCGCGCGGTCTCCACCGCCAGCCCCGGGTCCCGCCGCACGAATGCCGCCAGCGACGGCGGATCGGTGAGCGGGGGCAGCGTCGACCGGAACGCGGCGCCGAGCTCGACGTAGAGCCGAAGCGCCTCGTCGATCTGCCCGAGACGCCCGCGCCGCAGCTCCGCCAGGCGCCAGAGCACCGCGGCCCGGCTGGTCGCGCCGCCGTCGCCGGTCGCCGCCGGCAGCGTCGGCGCCCGGGCCGCCAACCAGGCCAGCAGATCGGCGCAGCGCTCCCAGTCGCCGGTCGCCACCAGAAATTTCTCGGCGGCAGCCGCGGCCTGCGCGTCGCCGGGATCGACCTCCAGCACCGCCAACCACGCCTCGGCGGCCCCGGATCGATCGACGCCCTCGGCCTTCTCGGTCAGGCTGGCCACGTCGCGCAGCAGCTGACGCCGCCGCGCAAGATCGGTGGTGTCGCTGGTGTCGGTGGTGTGCTCGAGCGCGGCGGTCGCCAGCGCCAGCGATTCCCCCGCCCGTCCAGTCGCGTCCAGCCGGCGGCGCGCCTCCTCGAGCACGTTCCGCGCACCGGGAAACTCGGCCAACGCCATCAGACGAACGTCGAGCGCCTTTTCGGCCTCGCCCGCGGCTTCGAGCAGGGTGGCGTGCTCGGCCAGGACCGCCAGCCGCGCCGCGCCCTGCAGAGCGCCGGCGTCCTTCTCCAGCGCCGCCGACAGCTCCCGGGTGCGGCCGAGCGCTCGCAGCAGCCGAACCCGCTCGCCGCGCACCCGCTCGAGATCGTCGAGACGCGAGGACCCGGGCGACGAGCTGCGCCGGGCCGAACCAGGCTCGATCCAGCCGTCCGAGGTCGCTTCGCCGAGCGCGCTTTCCAGCACCGCCACCGCGCCCAGGCCGTCGCCCCGAGCCTCCAGCGTCTCCGCCAGCCGGCGGCCGAGGCGCCCGCGTCGCGCCGGCGCCAGTTCCGCGGCGTGCGCCGCCCGCAAGAGGTCGAGCCTGCGGTTCCCGAGGTCAGCCTCGCTGCTGGCCACCCGCGCCGCCAGCGTCTCGGCGAGCGCCAGGGCCGAGTCGGCGCCGGGGTGGCCGGCCAGCGCCTTTTCCAGGTGAGCGAGCACCGCGGCGACGTCGACCTTCCTGGCGTTGCTCTTGCCGCCGGTCTTGCCGTCGCGCTGGCCGTCGCGGGCGAGGAGGCGCTGCGCCGCCAGGTAGTGCGCCTCCGGCGTGGTGGGCTCCGCGGGAACCGCGGCCGAAACGACCGGGACCACGCCCGCGTCGGCGCGCCACTCGGCCGCCAGATCGCCCAGCCCGGCGGCTTCCGCCTCCTTGGCCAGCGCGAGCAGCGCGGGGCGAGCCTTGAGGCCATCGAGCGGCTCGAGGTGCGTTCGCCGCAGACGGAGCGCGTCCTTGACGAAGCCCCCCTCCCGCAGCGCCGTGTCGAGCGCGGCGAGGCGCGCGTTGAGCTCCGGTCCCGGGCCGGCCGCGCGCAAGGCCTCCTCGCCGAGTCGCCGCGACCGGCTGGCCTGGCCGGCGCGGGCGTCGGCGAGCGCCCGGTCCCAGAGCGACGCCGGTGCGGGACGCGCGCGCTTGGCCCGAGGCGGCCCGTGCGGCTTGGAAGGCGCCCCGTTCATCTTCGCCTCGGGCACGCCGGCGTCGGGGCTCTCGCGCGGCGAGGAACGGGGCCCGCGCCGCGACTTTCCGACGGACAGCTCCGCCGAGACGGCCTCGGCCGCCCGCGCCTCGGGCGGCGCCAGCCGTTCGCCGAGCCGCGCAGCTTTTCGGGCGGCGGCCCGCCGGTGGTGCAGCGCCACGCGCTCGTCGCGCGCCAGACCGAGCCAGGTGAGGGCGGCGTCGCGCGCAAGCCCGGCGCCGAGCTGCGCCTCGGCGAGCGCGGAAAGCAGAACGGGCGAGGTCGTCTGGACGTCCGGCTTGCCTTCGGCCTTCGGCTCGCCCTTGCCGCTCGACTTGCCTTCCGCAGTGGCCAGGCTCGCCAGCCAGGCCAGCCGATCGGCCGGCGAGAGAGCGCGCGCGAAGCTGAGCGCCGCCGCGGTCAGCGCGCCGGTCGGGCCTCCTTCGCGCAGCGCCTGATCGAGCTCCGCGCGCGCCGCGGCGGCGTCCCTGGCCCGCAGGAGCTCCGCCAGATCGACACGCAGGCGGGCGCGCGTTCGCGGGTCGGTGGCCGCCGCGATGGAGTGCCTCAGCGTTTCCTCGCCCGCCCGCACGGGCCGAGCGTATCACGGAGGTGTCGACCGCCGCCGTCTGTTAAAGTGCGCCGCGCATGACGAAGCAACAGACGCCGCAGGCGGCGCAAGCGTCGGATTCCGCGGCGGCGCCGGACGCGGCGTTCGCGGTGATCCTGGGCGGCGGATCGGGAACGCGGCTTTGGCCCTCGAGCCGGCGCGCCCGCCCCAAACAGCTGCTGGCGCTGGGCGGACCAGAGTCGTTGCTCGCCGCCGCGGTCCGGCGCGCGCACGCGCTGGTCGGGCTCGCGCGGACCTTGATCGTCACCGCGGCGGATCAAGAGGCGGCGGTGCGCGCCGCGATCCCGGACCTCCCCGCCGAGAACATCATCGCCGAGCCGGTGGCGCGCAACACGGCGCCCGCCGTCGGCCTGGGCGCGGTGGAGGCTGCCCGGCGGGTGGGACCGCAGGCGGTGATCGCGGTCTTCCCGGCCGATCCGTTCATCGGCGACGAGCCGGCCTTCGAGCGGCTGGTGCGCATCGCGCTCACCGAGGCGCGCGAGACGATCACCACCATCGGCGTTCGCCCGACCCACGCCGAAACGGGCTTCGGCTACATCCGCACGGGGGCCAAGCTTCCGCGCGCCGGCGCCGATCCGGTCCACGACGTCGCCGGCTTCGTCGAGAAACCCGATCTGGCGACGGCGGAGCGCTACCTCGCCTCGGGCGAGCACCTCTGGAACTCGGGGATGTTCTTCCTGACCGCCGGGCGCATGCTCGAAGAAGCGCGCCGGCACCTGCCCGGGCTGGCGGCGCTGCTCGACGCGGCCGTCGCGGCCAAGGATTCGAAGGCCGCCGCCGCGGTGATCGCCGCCGGCTACGCCGGCGTGCCGTCGATCTCCATCGACAACGGCATCATGGAGAAGGCCAGCGGCCTCCGCGTGGTGCCGGGCGCCTTCGGCTGGAACGACGTGGGGAGCTGGGCGGCGCTGCCGGCGGTGCGGCCGCCCGACGCGCGCGGCAACGTCGTGCTCGGCGGCGCGACGCTGATCGACGGCGACGGGAACATCGTCGTCGCCGAAGAGGGCGCCCCCTTCGTCGGCGTGGTCGGGGTGCGCGATCTGGTGGTGATCGCCACCCGCGACGCGCTGCTGGTCGTCCCCAAGGACAAGGCCCAGGACGTGCGAAAGATCGTCGAGGCCGCCAGGCAGGCCGGCCGCACCGATCTGTTGTAGGAAGAGCCCCCAGCATGCCGATGAACCCCAGAGTCTTTCGCGAGTACGACATCCGCGGGGTCGCCGAGCGCGATTTCCCCGACGACTTCGTGGCCGACCTCGGCCGGGCGACCGGCGCCTACTTCGCCGACGCGGGCGCCCGCCGGGTCACGCTGGGGCGCGACTGCCGGATCTCGTCGCCGCGCATCCACGCCACCTTCAAGCGCGAGCTGCTGGCCGCCGGGATCGACGTCATCGACGTCGGCGTGGTCCATTCGCCGGGGCTCTACTTCTCGGTCTTTCATCTGGGCGTCGACGGCGGCGTGATGATCACCGCCAGCCACAACCCGTCGGAGGACAACGGCTTCAAAATCGTCTGCGGCAAGAGCACCATCTACGGCGCCGAGATCCAGAAGCTGCGCGAGCGGATCGAGAAGCGCGCGTTCCAATCCAATGTTGCCGACGTGGCGCCGGGGCGGGCCACCGAGCACGACATCCTCCGCGACTACGTCGCCTACATCGCCGACAACATCAAGCTGGGCCCGCGCCCGATCAAGGTGGTCGTCGACGGCGGCAACGGCACCGGCGGCCCGGCCCTGCTCCCGATCCTGAAGAAGCTGGGCGTCGACACCGGCGAGCTCTACTGCGATCCCGACGGCCGGTTCCCCAACCACCATCCGGACCCCACCGTCTCCGAGAACCTGACCGATCTCATCGCGCGGGTGAAGTCGTCGGGCGCCGAGGTGGGGATCGCCCTCGACGGGGACGCCGATCGGATCGGCGCCGTCGACGGCCGGGGGCGGATCCTCTGGGGCGATCAGCTGGTCATGCTGTTCGGGCGCGAGATCCTGAAGCGGCAGCCGGGCGCCACGTTCGTGAGCGAGGTGAAGTGCAGCCAGGCGCTGTTCGACGAGCTCGGACGCCTGGGCGGCAAGGCGATCATGTGGAAGGTGGGCCACTCGCTCATCAAGGCCAAGATGAAGGAGGAGAAGGCCGCGCTGGCGGGCGAGATGTCGGGGCACATGTTCTTCGCCGATCGCTGGTTCGGGTTCGACGACGCGGTCTACGCCGCCATGCGCCTCGTCGAGCTGCTCAGCCATTCCAAGCAGACGCTGGCGGAGCTGTACGACACGCTGCCGGTCTTGCACAACACCCCCGAGATCCGGATGCCCTGCCCCGACGACGTGAAGTTCGAGGTCGTGCGGCGCGCCGTGGTCTGGTTCCGCGAGCGCTATCCGATCGTCGACGTCGACGGCGTGCGCGTCATGTTCCAGGAACATGCCGGGGGCGCGAACGTCGGCTGGGGCCTGGTGCGCGCCTCGAACACCGGGCCGGTGCTGGTCATGCGCTTCGAGGCCGACGGGCCGCAGCGGCTCGCCGAGATCAAGGCGCTCATGGAAGGGCGCCTGCGCCAGATCATCGCCGACGTCACCGCCGCCGCAAGCTGAGCCGTAGATCGGCGAGGGGCGTGGCCCCTTTACCGACGGCGGTCCGGCTTTAGCTTGGCTAGGTGGTCGGCGTATGAGTCGTCGGGTTGGACTGTTGGTGGGCCTCCTCGCGGTGGTCGGCGTCGGTGGCGGGTGGGTGGCCTTCGGCGCCCGCTTCGGCGGGCACAAATCGGCCTTTCACCTGGAGAAGTCGCGCGTCGAGCGGGGCGACGTCATCGGGCGGGTCACCGCGACCGGCGCGCTGTCGGCCCTGGTGACCGTGCAGGTCGGCAGCCAGGTCTCGGGGCGCATCTCGAACCTCTATGCCGATTTCGGCCAGCGGGTGAAGCGCGGTCAGGTGATCGCCCGCCTCGACCCCCAGCTCTTTCAAGCAGCGCTGGAGCAGGCGCGCGCCAGTCGCGACGCCGCGGCCGGCGCACTGCGCGAATCGATCACCAAGGCCGACAACGCCAAGAAGCAGCTGGCGCGGGCGCAGGAGCTGAAGTCGAAGAACCTGATCGCGGCGGCTGATTTCGACTCCGCCGCCTTGCAAGCCGCCTCGACGGCGGCGGCGGTCGACACGGCGCGGGGCGATCTGGAGCAGGCGCGCGCGAACCTGCACCAGGCGACCGTGAACCTCGGCTACGCGACGATCGTCTCGCCGATCAGCGGCGTGGTCATCTCGCGCAACGTCGACGTCGGGCAGACGGTGGCGGCGTCGCTGCAGGCCCCGACGCTGTTCACCATCGCCGAGGATCTGGGGAAGATGCAGGTGCACTCGGCGGTCAGCGAGGCCGACGTCGGGCGGCTCACGGCCGGGATGCCGGCCACCTTCGTCGTCGATGCCTACCCCGACGAGCGGTTCAAGGGCGTCATCCGGCAGATCCGCGACGCGCCGCAGACGCTGCAGAACGTGGTGACCTACGACGCGGTCATCGACGTCGACAATCCCGACCACCGGCTGAAGCCGGGGATGACCGCCAACGTCACCTTCGTCTACGCCGCGCACAAGGGGGTGCTGCGCATTCCGAGCGCGGCGCTGCGGTTCCTGCCGCCGCCCGCGCTCCTGGCCGAGCAGGGCCTGGCGGCGCCGGTCAAGAAGCACAAGAAGGACAAACCCCAGGATCGGCCGGCGGGCAAGGCGCAGGCGGGCGCCGCCACCACGGACGGCCCCGGTCCGCGCCGGACCGTCTGGGCGCTGCGCAACGACCGGCTGCTGGCCGTCCCGATCGAGGTGGGCGTGGCCGACGGGAGCAAGGTCGAGGTGAAGGGCGGCCAGCTCGCCGAGGGGGACGTCGTCGTCACCGACGCGCTCGACAAGAATGAACGGGCCGAGGCCAAGGCCAAGAGCAAGGGCGGGCTGTTCTGATGGGCGACGCGGCCCCTTGGGACGCGGGGGCCGTCCGGAACGGCCCCACCGGGCAGAGCCCGATTGTCCCGGAGACCACCGGGCCGGCCCTGGTGGCGATCACCGGCGTCACCAAGACCTACCGGATGGGGGACTTCGACGTCCACGCGCTGCGCGGCGTGAGCCTGCAGATCGGCGAAGGTGAGTTCGCCGCCATCATGGGGGCCTCGGGCTCGGGCAAGTCGACGCTGATGAACATCCTCGGCTGCCTCGATCGCCCGTCGACGGGCGAGTATCTCCTCGACGGCGCGGAGGTGTCGCGCCTCGACGCCGACGCGCTGGCGGAGGTCCGCAGCCAGACGCTGGGCTTCGTGTTCCAGAGCTTCAACCTGCTGGCGCGCACCACGGCGCTGGAGAACGTCGAGCTGCCGCTGGTCTACACCGGGCTGCGGCCGGCGCTGCGGCGGGCCCAGGCCAAGGAGGCGCTGGAGCGGGTCGGCCTCGGCGATCGCCTCCACCACCACCCCAGCCAGCTGTCGGGGGGACAGCAGCAGCGGGTGGCGATCGCCCGCGCGCTGGTGAACCGGCCGCGCCTCATCCTGGCCGACGAGCCGACCGGGAACCTCGACTCGCACGCCAGCCTGGAGATGATGGCGCTGCTCCAGCAGCTCGGCGACGAGGGGATGACCATCGTCCTCGTCACCCACGAGCCCGACATCGCCGCCCACGCGCGGCGGGTGATCGTGGTGCGCGACGGCCTCATCGCGGAGGACCGGGCGGTGGCGGCATGACCACCAGCCGGATGCGCGTCGGGGACGTCGTGCGCGTCGCGGGGCGCGCGCTCCTGCGCAACAAGATGCGCTCGTTCCTCACCGCGCTGGGGATCATCATCGGCGTCGCCGCCGTCATCGCCATGGTGGCCATCGGCGAGGGGGCCCGCGCCCGCGTCGAGCAGGCGTTCGCCTCGATGGGGACCAACGTCCTCATCGTCTCGTCGGGCGCCAAGACGACCGGCGGCGCCAAGGCGGGCGCCGGCACGCTCCCCACGCTGACCTGGGACGATCTGCGCGCCATCAAGACCGAGATCCCGGAGGTGAAGTTCGTCGCGCCGCGGGTCCACACCACCGGGCAGGTGGTCAGCGAGGACCGCAACTGGCTGACCCTCATCGACGGGACGACCCCCGACTTCTTCGAGATCCGCAACTGGCCGATGCGCCTGGGCCCGGGATTGACGCCCGAGCAGGCCGAATCGGGCGCCAAGGTCGCGGTGCTCGGTCAGACGGTCGCCGAACGCCTGTTCGGGGCCAACTCCGATCCGACCGGCCAGATCGTGCGCATCCAGAACGTCCCCTTCCAGGTGGCCGGCGTGGCTCAGCGCAAGGGGCAGTCGGCCGGCGGCGGTGACTACGACGACGTGGTGTTCATCCCCGTCGCCACCTTCCTGGCCAAGATCCAGGGCGGGCTGCAGCAGTTCATCCCTGGCACGATCATGATCGAGGTCGACTCCGACGACGAGACGACCGCCATCGGCAACAAGGTGGCGGCGCTGCTGCGCGATCGCCACGGGATCCCGGTGGGCGGCGAGGACGACTTCTCGATCAAGAACCTGACCGAGACCGCCTCGCGCAAGGAAGAGAGCACGCAGGCGCTCACCATGTTGCTGGCCAGCATCGCGGGGGTTTCGCTGTTGGTGGGCGGCATCGGGATCATGAACATCATGCTCGTCAGCGTCACCGAGCGGACACGCGAGATCGGAGTCCGGGTGGCGGTGGGGGCCAAGCGCCGCCACATCCTGCTGCAGTTCCTGGCCGAGGCGCTGGCGCTCTCGCTGGCGGGCGGGACGCTGGGCGTGGGGCTGGGGCTGCTGGCCGCGCAGCGGCTGGCGGTGCGGTTCGGCTGGCCGATGTTGATCCGCCCCGAGGTGATCGCGCTGGCCGTCGGCTTTTCGGCGGCGGTCGGCATCGGCTTCGGCCTCTACCCGGCGCGCAAGGCCTCGCGCCTCGATCCGATCATGGCGCTGCGGTACGAATGACGATCCCGGCCGCCACCTTGCTGCTGGTGCTCAGCGCCCGCACCGTGACGCTGGAGGAGGCGGAGCGCGCCGCCGCCGCCCAGCGCCCCGACATCCGGCAGGCCGACGCCGCCGTGGCGGCCGGCGTGGCGCGCGACGAGCAGGCCCGGGCGCCGCTCTTGCCCCAGGTGAAGCTGGAAGGTCTCTACGAACGGACGACCGGCAACCGCCCCCAGAAGCCCGGGCGCACCAACAACTACCCAACCAGCTTCGAGACCTACAACTGGTTCGACGGGGAGGTCTCGGCCAACCAGCTCCTGTGGGACTTCGGCCAGTCGCCCAACCGCTGGCGGGCGGCCCGGACCCGGGCGGTCGCGCTGGGCGACAGCGCGCGGGCGACGCGGCTGCAGGCGATCGCCGACGTGCGGACGGCGTACTTCCGCGCCGACGCGGAAAAGGCGCTGGTGGCGGTGGCGCGTCAGACGCTGGGCAACCGGCAGCGCCACCTCGAGCAGATCCGCGGCTTCGTCCACGCCGGCACGCGGCCCGACATCGATCTGGCGCAGGCGGTCGCCGACGAGGCCAACGCGCGGGTCCAGGTGATCCGGTCGGAGAACAACTACGCCGTCGCTCGCGCCGAGCTCAACCGGGCGATGGGGACCACCGGCGGCACCGACTACGACGTCGCCGACGAGACGCTGCCGCCCCAGCCGGGCGAGGCGAGCCCGGTCGGCGCGCTCATCGACGAGGCGATCCGGGCCCGCCCGGACGTCGCCGCGATGGAGACGCAGATCCGCGCGCAGGAGCTGACCGTGCGAGCCACCCGCGACGGCTACTGGCCGTCGCTGAACCTGATCGCGGGCGCCGAGTCGGTGGGGCAGTCGTTCGGAAAATCGCACGTCCTCGACAACTTCGGGCAGATGGTCCCCTACGGCGGGATGGCCTGGAACCTGTTCGGGGGGGTGCAGCTCACCTGGCAGCTGTTCCAGGGCCTCCTCACCCGCGGCCAGGTGCACGAGGCCAACGCCAACCTGGACGCCCTGCGCGCGCAGCACGACGCGCTGGTGCAGCAGGTCTGGGTGGCGGTCGAGCAGGCCGCGCTGGCGGTGCGGGCCTCGCAGGAGGCGCTGGTCGCGTCAGGAGAGGCGTTGAAGGGCGCCCAGGCCCGCCTGCGGATGGCCGACGGGCGCTACGCCGCCGGTGTCGGGAGCATCATCGAGCTCAGCGACGCGGAGCTCGCCGCCGAGCTGGCCGCGGCGCAGGAGGTCGGCGCCGAGTACGACCTCTCCACCGCCCGCGCCGCCCTCTGCCTGGCCCTGGGGCGAAGCTAGATTGCGTGAAGAACGAGCTTCGAGCTTCGCTCGTTCGGGCCTCGTCACCGGCCGCGCCGGAGCGCCGGCTTTCCTTCGTGAGTCCTCCGCTTCGCCACGCCCCCTCTCGGCGAGCTACCCGCTCTCCCGGGGTGTCCTGTCGTCGCGCCGACCGCCACCGGTGGCGCTCCGAGATCGCCTCACCGTCGGGAGCTCGCGCGCGGAAGGCTATCGTGACGTTGCTCAAGTCCCCTCCTGATACGTCGATGTTTGAGCACTGGCGTCAGCCGTGCGGCGAGCGCTTGGGCCCGTGCTTGGCGATCTCCGCCTCCAGCGCGGCGATCTCCTCGCGCAGGCGGGGGGTCGGCTCGGCGTAGACGTCCTCGACCAGGCTGGCGAGCGGGGGCTTGGGCGGGCGCCCCTCCGCGTAGGCCAGGGCGGCCCGAATCTCGGCGTTGATCTCCTCCCGCGCCTTGGCTTCGAACGCCGCGTCCAGCTCCCCCCGCGCCGTCGCGTAGCCGCGCAGTCGATCGATGGGATCGCGCCGCTCCCAGGATTTGGGCTCGGCCGGATCGCGATAGACCGAGGGATCGTCCGAGGTGCTGTGGGCGCCTCGGCGATAGGTGCGGGCCTCGATCAGCGTCGGTCCCTCGCCGCTCCGGGCGCGCGCCGCCGCCTCGGCCACCACGTGGATGACCGCCAGCAGATCGTTGCCGTCGACCAGCACGCCCCGCATCCCGTAGGCGACCGCCTTTTGAGCGAACGTGGGGCTCGCGCTCTGGGTCGACGACGGCACCGAGATGGCCCAGCCGTTGTTCCGGCAAAACAGGATGGCCGGCACCTTGTAGAGCGCGGCGAAGGTGGCGCTGGAGTGGAAGGTCGGCGTCGAGGTGGCGCCGTCGCCGAAGAAGGCGAGCGCCACGTCCTCGGTCTTCTGCAGCTTGGCCGCCCAGGCGGTCCCCACCGCGTGCGGGATGTGCGAGCCGACCGGCGAGCTGACCGAGACGAAGTTCAGCCGCCGCACCGAGTGGTGCACCGGCATCTGGCGCCCCTTCACCGGATCGTCGGCGTTGCCGTACAGCTGGCACATGAAGGTGTTGAGCGGGTAGCCGCGATAGAGCGCCGCCCCGATCTCCCGGTAGGCGGGATAGAGCCAGTCGCCCAGGCGCAGGGCGTGGGCCGCGCCGATGTGCGTCGCCTCCTCGCCCAGCGACGTCAGGTAGAACCCCATTCGCCCCTGCCGCTGCAGCAGCAGCATCCGCTCGTCGAGCAGGCGGACCAGCAGCATCGTCCTGAACAGACGGCGCAGATCGTCGCCGGTCAGCGCCGGCTCGCGCTCCGGGTGGACGACCTTTCCGTCGTCGTCGATGACGCGGATGACTTCCAG
Organism: uncultured Pseudomonadota bacterium; assembly: GCA_963835825.1. Classification (GTDB taxonomy): domain Bacteria; phylum Myxococcota_A; class Polyangia; order Fen-1088; family Fen-1088; genus JADGRB01. The sequence continues at coordinate 120,233 of CAWIGZ010000014.1, read as the reverse complement.
CTTCACGGTGTGCCGCTGGCCCGTATAATCGTCCGACCTTCGACCTGTCAAGGAGCCCCGCCCCTGTGCCGATCCATATCCGCGACGTGCTCAGCTTTCATGGACGAGATTACGTGGTCGAAGGGAGGGTGGCTTTCCTGCTGGCGGGAAGAAGGTCGGTGATGGCCCGCGCCGTCGACGGCCAGACCGTGGCCTGGGTCGAGTTCCCCGACGAGGAGGCCCACCCGCCGGCCGAGCGCCTGCTGGTGTTGCACGAGGTCCACGATCTCGAGGTGGCCATCCCGCCGCCGGAGAGCATCGACTATCACCAGCTCAGCTACCTGCAGCGGCTGGCCGCGCGGGCGGTGATCGAGATCGACGGCGTGGTCCCCGACCACAGCGCCGGCCCGCTGCAGGTCTGGCGCTACCGCGCCGCCGGCGATCGCTACCTGCAGATCGAAGAAGGACGTGGCCGCGTCTTCATGATGGCGGGAGAATCGGTGCCTCGTGGCATGATCGACCTCCTGCCGGGACGCTGACGGCCAACCCACACGATGAGCGGCAACAGCTTCGGGACGATGTTTCGGGTGACCACCTTCGGGGAGTCGCACGGCCCCGCCGTCGGCGTGGTGGTCGACGGCTGCCCCCCTCGCCTGCCGATCACGGTCGAGGAGATCCAGCGCGAGCTCGATCGCCGCCGCCCCGGGCAGAGCGCCATCACCACCCAGCGACGGGAATCGGACATCGTCGAGATCCTCTCCGGCGTGCGCGACGGCCTCACGCTGGGGACGCCCATCTCGCTCTTGGTCCGCAACGCCGACCAGCGCTCCGGGGACTACGACGAGATGCGGACCAAGTTCCGCCCCTCCCACGCCGACTACACCTACCAGGCCAAGTTCGGCGTCCGCGCCTGGGAGGGGGGCGGCCGGGCCAGCGCGCGCGAGACGATCGGGCGAGTGGCCGCCGGGGTGCTGGCGCGCAAGGCGCTCGCCGCCGCCGGCGCCGTCGACATCGTCGCCTGGGTGCAGCGCGTGCAGGATCTGGAGGTCGACGTCGACACCAGCCGGGTGACCCGCGAAGCGGTCGAGTCGAACATCGTTCGCTGCCCCGACGCGGCGACGGCGACCAAGATGATCGCGCTCATCGACGGCGCCCGCAAAGCGGGCGACTCGTTGGGGGGGGTCGTCGAGGCGGTCGCCCGCGGCGTTCCACCCGGGCTCGGCGCGCCGGTGTTCGACAAGCTGGACGCCGATCTGGCCAAGGCGATGCTGTCGCTGCCGGCCGCCAAGGGGTTCGAGATCGGCAGCGGCTTCGCCGGCACCCGCCTGACCGGGAGCCAGCACAACGATCCTTTCTATGCCGGTGGCGATGGGCGGGTGCGCACCCGGAGCAATCGCTCGGGCGGCGTCCAGGGCGGCATCTCCAACGGCGAGGAGATCGTCATCCGGGTGGCGTTCAAACCGACGGCCACCATCCTGCGCGAGCAGGAGACGGTCGACGAGAGTGGCCACGAAACGACCATCAAGGCGCGCGGCCGCCACGACCCCTGCGTGCTGCCGCGCGCCGTCCCGATCGTCGAGGCGATGCTGGCGCTGGTCCTGGCCGATCACTTCCTGCGCCAGCGAGGCCAGTGCGGCTAACAGGGGCGCTGGCGCTCATCGCGCTGGCGGTCACCGGCGGATGCCGACGCCGGATGACGGAGCTCTTCGGGAGCTTCGACGCGTCGGCGCCGGCGCCCGTGGCGACGACGGAGGAGCCGCACGAGGTTCACTTCACCTACACGGCGCCGGATGCGGTCACCTTCGACTGGCGCGGCGACGGAACGACCGTGCGCTACTGGGCCAAGGATCTTCCGCCCCGCACGGCGAACGCCCACCTGGCCACCCCCACGCCGCCGTCGGGGGCGGGTCCCTTTCAGGAGGCGGTCGCCGATCGGCTGGTGCCGGGCCTCGAATATCAGTTCGAGGTGGGCCACCCGATGAGACCCCAGGGACACGCGTTTCACGCGCCGCCGCCGCCGGGCGCGTCGGGGTTTACGTTCGTCGCAGTCGGTGACCTCGGCGATACGGTCGGCGAACCGGCCGCGGCCGGCGTTCACCGCGACATCAGCCTGGCCGAGCCCTGGTTCGTGTTGGGCCTCGGCGATCTGTCGTACGCCGACCTCAGGAATCGGTCGGCCGTCGATCGGCATTTCGACGACGTGATGGTCTGGTCGCAGCGGGCCGCCTACATGCCGGTCTGGGGCAATCACGAATGGGAAGATCCCCAGCGCGACGATCTGCGCAACTACAAGGGGCGCTTCGCGCTTCCGCACGCCGCCGCCTCCCCCGGCGCCCCGCCCCTCGGCTGCTGCGGCGAGGACTGGTACTGGTTCGACTTCGGTTCGGTGCGCTTCATCATCTACCCCGAGCCGTACACCCACGACACCTGGGTCGACTGGGCCCGGCGGGCCGAGCCGCTCTTCGTCGAGGCCGAGGCGAGCCCGCTCATCAAGTTCGTCATCACGGCCGGGCACCGCCCCGCCTACTCGTCGGGCCGCCACGGCGGCGATCCGCAGCTGCGCGCCATCCTCGACGGGTTCGGCGGGCGATTTCCGAAATACGTGCTGAACCTGAACGGACACAGCCACGTCTACGAACGCACGAAGCCGCAGGCGCACGTTGTCCACATCACCGCGGGGACGGGCGGCGGCGCGCTGGAGCACGCGGCCAGCCCTTGCCTGTGGGACGCCTGCCAGGCCCCCGCGTTCACCGCCTTCCGCGCCATCCACCACGGCTTCGTCAAGGTCGCGGTGGGCCCGAAGGAGCTGCGGATCGAGGCGATCTGCGGGCCGGCGTCGGCGGGCAACGAAGACATCTCCTGCGTGGACGGCGAAATCTTCGACGAGGCCGTCATCCCGGTCGGCGGCGCCGTCGACCGCCCCGGCCCGCCGCACCACCACGCAGACCAGCTCTTTCGTTGATCGACGAATTTCGGGCGGCGGGTCTGCCCCAGGTCGTCCGCGCCTGACGGTGTTACCTTCGAAGGACCGGATGCCGGACGCCGCTCCCGTCCCCTTTTTCACGCTGCCCAACCTGCTCAGCCTGGCGCGCTTGCCGCTGGGCTGGCTGTTCTGGTTCGCGCTGGGATCGACGCCCGCCCACGCCGCCGCGGCGCTGGGGGTCATGGCCGCGGCCGCGGCGACCGACGTGCTCGACGGGACGCTGGCCCGCCGGCGCGGCGTGGCGCTGGCCGGCGTCGGCTCCTGGCTCGATCCGATCTGCGACAAGCTGTTCGTGGCCGCGGTGCTGGCGGCGCTGCACGTCGAGCGCGGCGTCCCGCTGGGGATGCTGGCGCTCATCGTGGCGCGCGAGCTCATCCAGCTGCCGATGTCGATCGTCTATCGGGCCATCCCCTCGTTGCGGCATTGGCTGCGCTACGATTTCCGCGCCAGCGTCCTCGGCAAGGCGGCCACCATCGCCCAGTTTCTGGCCATCGCGGCGCTGGTCGTCGGCCTCCCGGCGACGCTCCCCATCGGCCTGGCGTTCGCGCTGGGGATCGTGGCCCTCGTCGACTATGTGAGACGGGCCATCGAGCTCGGCCGCGCGCGCCGCACGACGACCCCATGAGCGAGACCGACGACAGTCCTGGGGCGCGTCGCTTCTTTCATCGGTTCTTGCCCGCGCCGGGGAGCAGGCGTTACCACCTGTTGCTCGGCGTCGTGGCCCTCTTCGTGCTCGGCCCGCTGGGCGGCATCACCAGCGCCTACATGACCTTCAGCCTCGGTTTCGCCGTGGGCGGTCAGGTGCTGGCGGGCATCCTCGGCAGCAGCGTGACCTACGGCTACGGGGCCGATGGCAAGCACGGCGCCAATTACATCCAGACCATGGCCGCCTCGGTCGCGTCGATGTCGGGGATGGGTGTGCTCATCCAGGCGATGGTCTGGCTGGGGATGCCGCTGCCGGCGCTCTGGAAGCTGGGCCTCTACTTCGGCTGCATCGGCATGTTCGGGATCGGCGTCGGCATGCTCTACACGCCCATCCTGGTCGACCGGCTGCAGCTCGAATTCCCCTCGGGACACGCCGTCGCCAACATCCTGCGCGCGTTGACCGACAAGCGCCTCCTGCGGCGCTCGATCGCCAAGCTGGGGGGCGGCACCGCCGCCGGCATCGCGATCGGCCTCGGGCTCTCGGGCCTGACCCGCGCGGTGGTATCCCGCCTGGCGGCTCGAAAGTGGTTGGTCAGCGCGCGGATGGCGGGGGCGACCCTCGGGAGCCTGTCGGCTTCGACGCTGGGGGCCGGCATGATCGTCGGCTCGCGCATCGGCGTGCCGGCGCTGGTGATGGGCGCCGTGGGCGAGTGGCTGCTCCCGCGCCTGCGCGAAAGCGGCGTGCTCGGACCGCACGACCCGTTCCGCAAGATCGGGTTCCTGGTGGCGCTGGCGATGATCATGGGCGCCGCCGTCGTCGATTTGACCATCATCGGTGGCGAAGCGGTGCGCCGGCTGCGGGCCCCGGGGGCCGACCGTCCGGCGCGGGCGGCGGCGCCTGCCGGAGGGCTCGGCGGAGCGCGGCTCGGCGCCTGGGTCATCGGGTGGGGCGCCGCGCTCGTGCTGGTGGCGACGCTGCTGCTGGGCCAGCCCCTCGGCTACGTGCTGTTCGCCTTGCTCCTCGCCTTCGTGTTCGTGTTCATCAACGGCATCTCGACCGGCATCTCGGACTCGAATCCGATCTCCAGCGCCTTCGTCGTCTCGGTGCTGCTGATGTCGGCGCTCGGCCTGCGGGCGCCGGTGGTCGCCATGATGGCCGCCAGCGTCCTGCTGGTCGCCTGCACCGTGGGCGTCGACATGCAGCAGGATCGGTCGACCGGCTTCCGGCTGGGATCCAACCGCTCGCTGCAGTTTCGCTACCAGGCGGTCGGAATCGTGGGGGGCGCCGCGCTGTGCGTGGTGCTGGCGAAGCTCTTCATGAGCGCCTACCCCGTCCTGCGCGTCGACACCTTCGCTCACCCGGAGGCGCCGGTCGGCGTCTGGCAGTCGGCGATGACGTTCAAGTTCGTGGGCGCCATCCGCGGTCTCGGGCACCTGGCGCCCCACCAGGTCACGGCGCTCTGGATCGGCTTCGGCATCGGCCTCGGCACCGAGATCGCGCGAAAGCTGTTGGCGCGCCTGCCGGCCTATCGGACGTTCATCGCCTCGGGGAGGGTCGGATTCGCCGTCGGGTGGATCGTCGACGCGCTGCTGCTCTCGAGCCCGTACGCGTCGTCCTTCGGCGGCTTCGTCGAGCTGCCGACGGCGGCCTGGTTCGCCGCCGGAAGCCTGCTGACGCCGCTTCTGTCACCGCGCCGCCGGCAGACCGTGGCACCGGAGGAGAGCGGCGACGCGCTGCCCGAGGACATGAGCACCGCCTCGCTCATCGGCGGCGGCCTCATCGCCGGCGAGTCCCTCTACACCCTGGGCGCCGGCATCGTCGCGCTGCTGGCGTTGCTCTGATCTCGTATAGTCGCCGCGCGATGACCGCTCTCGCTCCCTCACCAAGCCTGTCACCGATCTTGTCACCGATCTTGCGCTCCGCGACCCATCCGCGCTGGTTCGCGGCGAGCGTCGCCGACCTGCGGGCGTTGCTGTCGGATCACCTCCACTGCGAGCGGAAGGCGGCCGAGAACGCGCTGTCCCTGGTGCGGCGCTATCCGCACCGGGGCGCCTCGGTCACGCAGCTGTCGCGGCTGGCGCACGAGGAGACCAGCCACGTTGTGCAGGTGGCGGCGCTGCTGGGACGGCGCGGGTGGACGCCGCGCGCCGATTTTCCCAACCAGTACGCGCGCGGGTTGATGGACGAGGTGCGGGGGCGCGAGCCGGAACGGCTCCTCGACGCGCTCTTGGTGGCGGCGTTCATCGAGGCGCGCTCGCACGAGCGGCTGGGCCTCCTGGCGCGCGGGTTCGCCGCCACCGGCGAGCCGGAGCTGGCCGACTTCTATGCGGCGCTCGGCGACGCCGAGGAGCGCCACGCCGAGATCTTCCTCGAGCTGGCGCGACCGCTGGTTCCGAAGGAATCATTCGTGGAGCGCGTGGAGGTGCTCGGCCAGCGCGAGGCGGAGATCCTGGGCGCGCTGCCGTACACTTGCCGCGTGCACTAGATCTGGGGGGCCGTCCCGCGCGCTCTGCCGCACGCGCGCCGGGCTTCAGAGCTGGATCAGCAGGCCGGCCTGAAGGGCGAGATCTCGGGCAGCTGCCTGACTCCGCCCGCTTCACCGCCTGAGCGGCGGGACCGCCGCCGGCGTCAGATCACCGGCAAGTGCTCGCGCATCCGTTGCTGAGGCAGGCGATCAAGATCTGGGCATTCGTGATCTGGGTGACGTTGTAAACGTGAGACGGGTTGCAGCTATCGAAACAGTCCGGCGCACCCGCATCCGAGTTTCCGACCAGGCATCCGCTCACGCAGGATGCGAGCTTCGCGCACCCGCTGGTCCCCGCCGCGCCGCCCGCAGGTTGGTCGGGCGTGTCGCAATTCGTCGCTTCATCACAGCAAGCGGTCGAGGCGCACGCGTTGCAGGCGGCGCTTCCAAGCTGGAGAGAGGCGGCGCAGCTGCCGCCGCCTGAACCGCCCGTCGCCGTGCCGGCCATCCCGCCGGCGGACGAGCCACCCGCGGCCGTCCCGCCGGTGGACGAACCACCGCTGGCCGTCCCGCCGGTGGACGAACCCCCTGCGGCCGTCCCGCCGGTGGACGAACCACCGCTGGAGCCGCCGGCACCGCCGGTCGGCGCATTGTTGCTGCACGACGGCGCGGCGAGCAGCGCCGCTCCGAATCCAAACACCGCCAGTAAAGCATAGGTCTTCATGATCTCACTGTGCCCCGATTATGGCCTGGGATAGGGTCGCGTGTCGGCCGGAGGTGTCTGCCCCGCTACGTAGGCCGGGGTGCCCTGGGACGTGATCGTGACCGTGCCGGAGGTCAGACCTGGCGAGCTGGCGGTGATCACCGTGGTGCCCGAGTAGTAGGTGCGAAACTCGATCGCGGCCTGCCCATCGCGAATGGCAATGTCGTTCGCGGGACTTCCCGATCCGGGCGTGAACGTGATGGTCGGGCCGGTCGGGAACTCTCCCGGACCGGAGGTGACGGTGAGGGTCACCGGCACGTTGTTGCTGATGGCCTTCCCGCTGGCGTCCACGACCGTGACCAGTAACCACGCGTCTTGCGTCCCGTCGACCGCCGTCAGGGTGGTGGTGCTGGCCGTCAGCTTCAGCGCGGCCGCTGTCCCCGCCGCTGGCCAAGTGGGCGGTGCCACCTTCGCGTAGGTGTTCCGATACCAGTAATACGATCGCTTCGGGATCCGGAAGTAGTCGACGATGCCCGTGTTCATGTAGGTCCCGCCGTCCTGGCTCGCGTAATCGAACATGCACCACTTGGACACGCCGGCGCGCGCCGGGTATTGAGTCGGCATGCCGTTCGTCACCGCCAGGTTCGCCCAGCCCGGATCGTAGGCTCCGGGACGATCCGCGTTCGTGATGCCGTACTCGGAGACGACGTGCGGAATCGTCGAATTGTCGTGGCCTGACGCATCGCCGTTGTAACCGGCCACGTCCCCGAGCGTGTCACCCTGGGTGCTGCCGATGGGCGCCTGAACGCCCCCCAGCGCGGCAGGACGCCCGACCGGCAACGGATCCAGTTTGTGAGTCAAGGCCACTTCACTCTTGAGCAGGGCGATGACTTTGTCGGAGGGGCCGCCGGTAAAGAAGTCCTCGTTACCCATGCTCCACGCGATGATGCTGGGGTGGTTGCGATGGATCCGGATCATATCCGTGAGACTGGCGAGAACGTTGGTCTCGAACGCGGACTGGTCAGCCGCGCTGCTCGGATACGCGCCCGAGTACGAGTTCCAGGTGCCGCCCAGGCCGCCCCAGAAATCGTTTTCCGACCACAACAGGACGCCGAGCTGATCGCACGCGTCGACAAACGCGGGCGCTTTAGGGTAGTGGGACCCGCGAATGAAGTTCATCCCGGCGTCCTTGACCATCTTGACGTCGCGATAGAGCGCCGCGTCGGTCACGCCGACGCCCCAGCCCGCGTGGTCCTGGTGCACGTTCGCCCCCTGGATCCAGATTCGGGAACCGTTCAGGGTGAAGCCTTGCGTCGCTGTCCAGGCGAACCAGCGGAACCCGAACGGCGTCGTGAAGGTGTCGACGGTGCCCGTCGTGTCCGAGAGGGTGGAGAGCGCCTTGTACATCGTCGGATGATCGGGGTGCCACAATGATGGGCTGCTGATGGCCGACGTGGTCTGATCGAACGTCACCATCGTGCCCGCGCCGATCTGCTGCTGCGACGAGACGGTGGCGACCACCTTCCCCGTGCTGTCCAGGATGTCGGTCTTGAGCGTGGCGGCCACGGCGGCCGATCGGCTGTTCTGGACCTCGGTCTTGATTTCCACGGTGCTCGACGACCCCGTGTTCGTCGCCAGAGTCGGCGTCGTGACCCAGGTGCCAAACCAGGTGATGTGCAATGGATCCGTGACGACCACAGTCACGTCTCGATAAAGGCCGCCCTGAAAAGTGTGATCGCCCGTGAGCGGCGGGATCTGCGCATTCCAGTTGTTGTTGAGGCGAACGGCCACGACGTTGTCGCCGGTCTTGATGGCCGAGGTGACGTCGATCGAAAACCCGTTGTAGCCGCCGATGTGCTGGCCGACTTGCGTGCCGTTCACATAGATTTGCGCCTGGTCGAACGCCGCCTGGAACTCGATGAACACGCGCTCGTTCGACCAAGCCGCTGGGACCGTGAAGTGCTTCCTGTACCAGCCATAGCCCACGTACTGCTTGGAGGTCAGGAAGTGGGGCAGATCGAAGGAATGGGGCAGCCCGACGTTGCTCCAGGACGAGTCGTCGAAGGCCGTCGCGTTGGCGCCCGACACGTCGGCGAGCTTGAATTTCCAGCCCTGGTTGAAGTTGAGGACCTGACGGCCCGTCATCCCGCTCCCGCCGCCCCCGCCGCTCCCGCCGCTCCCGCCGCTCCCGCCGCTCCCGCCGCTCCCACCGCTCCCGCCCGTGGCCCCTCCGGCGATGCCGGCACTGCCGCCGGTATTGTTGCTGCCGCCGCTGCCGACGATTCCCACGCCGCCGCTGCCGCCCGTGCCTGTGACAGCGCCGCCCGCCCCCCCGCTGGACGCACCGCTGCCGGCCGGCCCGCCGCCCGTGGCGCTGCTTCCGCCAGAGGCCGTGGATCCGCCCGTCCCGCCCGTGGTGGCGCCCATCCCGCTGCTTCCCTTCGAGCAAGCCAGGAAAGGCCAAGCCATCAAAAGAACCAAAAAGAGAATCGCAGGGTCTGGATACCGCGCTGCTTTATGCACGTCGTTGCTCCTTGGCGCTGACGAAGGCACAGGTCACCTTCGGAGCGTCTGGGAACTACTGCTGCGACGGGTACGTTTGTGGAGTGCTTTTTTGAAGGCCGCGCGACAGCCTGTCAGAAGACTCCCGCCATGCGGTGAGCCTGGGAACGTCGATTCATCTGTAAGGACCGTCGAGAACGTGTTTCCGGCGCGGACGTAGCCGCACCTAAGGGCCGGCCGCGGTCACTTCGCGAAGGTTGCGGCATACGTCTTTTCGTCGAACCCCACCAGGATCCGTTCGTCCGTCAGCACCAAGGGGCGCTTGATGAGCTTGCCGTCCGCCGCCAGCGCGGCCAGCGCCTCCGCCTCGCTGACGCCGCTCGAATCGCATTGGGCCGATCTTCGGCATCTTGCCCCTCCTCCATCGGGACTCGCGAATAGGAGGAGGGCCGCAATCGATTGCTACCCTTGCGATCTCCTCTTCGTTCACCGAGACGCCGAAGCACAACCCTGGGAATATCGCATCAGGGAAATCGCCGAGGCGTCGGCATCTCTGGCCGAAAAGAAGGACTGGGTTGCTGTCGTGCCGGTCAGAATGACGGAAGCGTGGCTCCTACTGGACGAAGCCGCCATTCGGATGGCGGCAGACAGTCCCGTAGGTACGACTACCCTCAACTTGCCGAAGCTCCACTCGGTCGAGGCGCAGGCAGATCCTGGGCGCGCTGCCGTACACCTGCCGCGTGCACTGAAGCTGGCAAGGCACGCCCGGTCGAGGGCTCGCCCCTAAAACAGGGTGTTGCCCGGCAGGCCAGCGATCAGGCCGGCGAGGTTCGTCGAGCGGACGTCGACCTGCACCTCGTTGATCCCGAAGAAGTCGGTGCAGTTCACCGGTTGCACGACGGGCTCGTTCGCGGCGTAGAGCCGGACTTCGTAGGGCGCACCGCCGAGCGAGATCGTCCCGAGCTGATCGGGCTCCACGAACACCGGCTGGTCACCCGTCACCACCGCTCCGGCGATGCTGATGGTGCTGTTCGGGGCGCAGCCCCCGTCGCGCTTGGTGCAGGTGACGGCGAGCTGATCGACTGGGACGGGGAACGACAGCGGTCCATAGCTGCCAATCGCGCCCCCGAACAGCAAGGGCCCTCCCTGCCCGTCGCGGACCGCGAACGATGACGGTGGCGGCGGACCGAACCACGGCATCCCGTCTTTGCTCTTCGTCAACCACACGTGCGCCATGATCGGGAAGAGCGGCATCGGCGTCATCCCGGTGATCTGGACGTCGGTCGTGCCGTCCCCCGCGTCCGGGGCGATCCCAGCGTCAGCCGGGAGGGCAATCGTCAAGATCAACGCGTCGGCAGTGCTCTGGGAGACGAACGCCGGGCCGTCGTAGTCGAAGGTGAGCCCTTGGGGAGCCGGGCCGTGGGCCGAGAGCTGGGGCGATTGCATGCCGAGAGCGCAGACCGACCCGTCCGAACCGCCGGTCGCGCCGCCGGTTCCCTGGCTGCCGCCGGTCCCGGAATTGGAGGGCAAGGACCCGCTGCACCCTACGGCCGCCGCGATCGTTACAACCAACACTCCAATCGTCATTAAGCGAGGCATAGGAAACAAACGTACTCCCGTCCCGACAAAGAGCACAAGGCGACCCACGGGGAGGCGCTTTGCCTACCCGGGGGGCGGACCGAATGCGACCACGCCGCCGATCAGCGTGGAGACGAGCCGTAGATCTTCAGTCCAGAGCGCGAGATCCGCGCGACGGCCGACCGCCAGGCGCCCGCGATCGGCGAAGCCGAGGCGCGCGGCGGGGATGGCGGTCGCCATGGTCAGCGCCTCTTCGGGGCGGGCGCCGCCGAGCGCGACCATCCCGCGCACCGCGCGGTCCATGGTCAGCGCCGAGCCGGCCAGCGTTCCGTCGGCCAGCCGCGCGCTCTGTCCGTCGGAGATGATCGGGGCGCCGCCGAGGGTATAGGTGCCGGCCGGCGCGCCGGCCGCCGCGACGGCGTCGGTGACCAGCACGATCCGCTCGGCGCCCTTCGCGCGCAGCACCAGGTTCAGCGCCGCCGGGTGCGAATGGATGCCGTCGGCGATCAAGCCGACGGTCAACCGCTCGTCGATCAGCGCCGCGCCGACCGCGCCGGGCGCGCGGTGGTGAAACGGCGACATGGCGTTGAAGAGGTGGGTGGCCAGCGTCGCGCCCGCGTCGCTCCCGTCCAGCATCTCGTCGTAGGTGGCGTCGGTGTGGCCGAGGCTGACCACCACGCCGGCCTCGACGAGCCGCCGCAGCCGCGCCAACGCCCCGGGGCGCTCCGGGGCCAGCGTCATCAGGCGGAGGGCCCGCGAGGCGAGCAGCTCATCGAGGACGTCGTCGAGCGTGTCGTCGGCCGCCGCGATCGCCGCGCGATCGTGCGCGCCGGCGCGCGCCGGCGACAGCAGCGGACCTTCGAGATGAAGCCCGGCTGCCTGGGCGCTCGGCTTGGCCGTCGCCTCCCCGAGCTCGACCGCGGCGAGCGCGGCGGCGACGGCCCGGTAGTCCGCCGCCCGCGCGCTGACCACCGTGGGCAGAAAGGTCGTCACCCCGGTCGACGGCAGGCGAGCCGCCAGCCCGCGCAGCGCCTCGGCGTCACCCCCGACCTCGAACCCGAACCCGCCGTTGCACTGCAGGTCGATGAGCCCGGGCGAGACGATGGCAGCGGCGAGCCGCGGCCCCGGCAGCTCGCCGGCGTCGTCGGTTCGAACTTCCACGATCCGATCCCCTTCGACGACGAGCGCGCCCGGCACCAGGCGCCCGTCGAGGAGCAGCCGCCCCGTCACGGAGTATCGGTTGTGGCCGTGGGGCGATTCTGGTTTCATCTGCCGGCACTATCCATCAGCCACTATCCTACGTGGCAACTCTCTCGGAGGCCGCATGCGCATGCTCCTGACACCCGCGCTCACGCCCGTGCTCTTGGCCGGCGCGCTCGCTCTGCCGCTCCTGGCGGCGCTCGGAAAGCCATCCGGCGGCGCCGGCGCACCGCCCCGCCTCCCGGCTCGACCCCCGGCGCCGGGCTGGCGTTTCCGTTTCCCGTCAACGAGAAGACGCTCCCCAACGGCCTGCGCGTCTACGTCGTCGGCTTCGACTCGCCGGGGCTGGTCGCCTACTACTCGGTGGTCCGCACCGGCAGCCGCAACGAGGTCGAGGCCGGCAAGTCGGGGTTCGCCCACTTCTTCGAGCACATGATGTTCCACGGCACCGAGAAGTACTCGCTCGACGCCTACAACGGCGTCATCAAGCAGATGGGCGCCGACTCCAACGCCTTCACCTCCGACGATCTCACCGTCTATCACATCCTGGCGGGCAAGCAGGCGCTCCCCAAGATCATCGAGATCGAGAGCGATCGCTTCCAGCACCTCACCTACCAGCAGGCCGATTTCCAGAAGGAGGCGCGCGCCGTCCTCGGCGAATACAACAAGAACGCCTCCAACCCGATCGAGAAGATGGTCGAGACGCTCTACGACCACGCCTTCACCACGCACACCTACAAGCACACGACGATGGGCTTCCTGAAGGACATCGAGAACATGCCCAACGAGATGGCCTACTCGCGGAAGTTCTTCGACCGGTTCTACCGCCCCGAGAACGTGGTCCTGCTGGTGGTCGGCGACGCCGATCCCGAGGAGGTCTTCAAGCTGGTCGAGGCCAGCTACGGCGACTGGAAGCCCGGGCCCCGCCCACCCGGCCATCCCCGTCGAGCCGCCGCAGAAGAAGGAGCAGCGCGCCGAGCTGATCTGGCCGGGGCCGACGCTGCCGATGCTGGTCGAGGGGTACCACACGCCCGGGTTCTCGACGACCAACGTCGACCTGCCGACGCTGGACGTGCTGGCCGAGCTGCTCTTCGCCGAGCGGGCGCCGCTGTACAAGAAGCTGGTGATCAAGGAGCAGAAGGTCGAGTCGATGTCGGGCTCGAACGACGCCCACGTCGACCCCAACCTGTTCACCGTGTTCGCGCGCATCAAGAAGCCCGGCGAGGTCGGGTACGTCGAGAAGTCGATCCACGACGAGATGGCCCGCATCGCCAAGGAAGGGGTCGACGACAAGACGCTGGCCGAGGTCCTCTCGCACGTGAAATACGCGTTCGCGGGCCAGCTCTCGACGGCCGACAAGACGGCGTACACCGCCTCGTCGTTCATCGCGCTGACCGGGCAGCTCGAGACGATCAACGCCTACTTCGCGCTCTACGACAAGGTGACCAGCGCCGACGTCAAGCGGGTGGCCGCCACCTACTTCCAGCCGACGAACCGCACGGTCGTCTCGCTCAAGGCCGGCAAATGAAAGCGAGCAAGCTCGGCTCGGTCCAGGTGACTATAGTGCTCTCCATGCTGCTGTTCGCCGCGCGCGCCGTCGCCGCCCCCGCCCATCCCGCCGCCAAGAAATCGCCCCGGACGCCCACCCGCGTGGCCGGGATCCGCACGGTCTTCATCCCCTCGCCGCAGAGCCCGCTCTGCGCGATTCGCCTGGTCTTCCAGATTGGCGCGGTCGACGATCCGGCGGGCAAGGAGGGGCTGGCGTCGCTCACGGCCGACATGCTGGGGCGCGGCGGCAGCAAGAGCCGCACCTTCGCCGAGCTGCTCGACGCGCTCTACCCGCTGGCCGCCGAGATCAGGGTCTACGGCGACAAGGAGTCGGTGGTGTTCGAAGGGACCGTTCACCGCGACAACCTGGCCAAGTTCGCCGATCTGCTCGCCGAGCAGGTGCTGACCCCGCGCTTCGCCGACGACGACTTCGCCCGCAACAAGGAAGACGCGCTCGACTACCTGACCAAGACGTTGCGCGGGAACGCCGACGAAGAGCTCGGCAAGCAGGCGCTGGCGACCGTTCTCTACCAGGGCCACCCCTACGGCCGTCCCACCTCGGGGACGGTCGCCGGGCTCACCGCGATCACGCTCGACGACGTGAAGAAATTCTACGCCAGCCACTTACGCGCGCAGCCGGCTGGTGGTCGGCGTCGCGGGCGGCTACCCGCGCCGGCTTCGCCGAGGCGTTCGCCAAGCGGTTCTCGGCGCTGCCGGCCAAGGCGCCGCCGCTCCCCAAGCTGCCGCCGGCGCCGGTCTTCAAGGAGAACCAGCTCCTGGTCGTGCAGAAGGACGCGCGCGCCGACGCCATCTCGATCGGCCACGCCCTCGACGTGACCCGCAAGGACGCCGACTTTTACCCGCTCACCGTGGCGCGGTCGTACCTCGGCGAGCACCGCACCTTCAACGGCGTGCTGATGAATCACCTGCGCGGCAACCGCGGCCTCAATTACGGCGACTACGCCTACATCGAGAACTTCATCCAGGACGGCTGGACCACCTTCCCGCTCCCCAACGTCCAGCGCCGGGAACAGCACTTCGAGATCTGGCTGCGTCCGGTTCCGCCGCAGAACAGCCTCTTCGCGCTGCGCGCCGCGCTCTACGAGACCGACAAGTTGATCCGCGACGGCATCCCCCAGTCGGGCTTCGAGGCGACCAAGACCTTCCTGGCCAACTACGCCAACCTCTGGGCGCAGGACGTGTCGCGCCGGCTCGGCTACGCCATCGACGCCGTGCTCACCGGCAAGGATCTGGTCAAGGAGCTGCAGGCGCGCCTCCCCAAGATGACCAAGGCCGACGTCGACAAGGCGGTCCGCAAGCACCTGTCGCTGACCGGCCTCGCGATCGCCATCGTCGCCGATCACGGGCAGGCGCTGGCCGACAAGCTGCTCAGCGACACGCCGACGCCCATCACCTACGACACGGCCGGCACGCCGCCCGAGATCCTGGCCGAGGACAAGATCATCGAGAAGTTCCCGGTGCCGCTCAACAAGGACGCGCGTGCGCGTCGTGCCGGTCGATCAGATGTTCGAGCGATAGCTGGACGATTGCGGCCTGCCGGCCGCTGGTCACCCCTCGGTCGGGTAGAAGAACTCCTCGCGCGTGATCTTGCCGTTCTCGACGGTGAAGAGGCCGATCTCGTCCATCTTCATCCGCCGGCCGCTCGGCTTGTTGGTCACCTCGAAGTTGAAGCGGACCGCGAACCGGTTGTCGTTGGGGAACGGCCCGGCCACCTCGGCGCTGTGAACGACGTTGCTCTCGTTCCAGCTCTTGCTCTTGGCGCGAATGGCGTCCAGCCCCTTGACGGTCTTTTCCATTCCCGGCATCGCCGCCGCCTCGACGCTCACCGCGTCCTTCGAATACAGCTCGTCGAGACAAACCTCGCTCTTCCCTGCCTGGCAGAGCGCCACGTACCTCTTACCGATCTCCTGCGTCGTCATGGGTCACCTCCTCGCGCGTCGCCCGCGCGTGCGCATGATCGTACGAGACGATCACGGAAGTGACGACCTCGGGAGCCGCTCGGTGCCAATCGAGCGGGGCCGGATCTCGGAACATGGTCTCTGTCGTGGGCGGCATGCCAGTCGCCCCGACGTCGAATGGTTCCCGCGTCCCCGGCCGGGACGGTGCTAGCTTCGGGTCGTGAGCACCATCGCCGCGCCGCCTGAAGCGCCTGTCTACTCGCCCGAGCTTTCGGCGGAGCTGGCTCTGGCACTCCGCCGGCGTCAGTCCGCGCCGGGCGGCTATCGCCCCCGCACGCATCACCTGCTGGGCGGCGACGCGCCGAAGTACACCAACCGGCTGATCCTCGAATCGAGCCCCTACCTCCTGCAGCACGCGCACAACCCGGTCGACTGGCGCGCCTGGGGGGACGAGGCGTTCGAGGAGGCGCGGCGCCTGGGACGGCCGGTCTTCTTGTCGATCGGCTACGCCACCTGCCACTGGTGCCACGTGATGGAGGCCGAGTCGTTCGAGGACGAAGAGATCGCCGCCTTCATGAACAGCCACTACGTCTGCATCAAGGTCGACCGCGAAGAGCGGCCCGACGTCGACGCGATCTACATGGCCGCCGTGCAGGCGCTCAATCAGTCGGGCGGCTGGCCGATGAGCGTCTGGCTGACGCCCGATCGGGAGCCGTTCTTCGGCGGCACCTACTTCCCACCTCGCGAAGGGGCGCGCGGCGCGCGGCACGGGTTCCTCGAGCTGCTGGGCGACATCTCCCAGACCTACCTCTCGGACGCGGAGCGCGTCGGGCGCGCCGCCGAGGCGCTGGTCGCGCGCGGTGCGCGCGCAGATGGAGCCGGCCGCCGGCGGCGAGCGATTCAGAGTCCCCCGGCGCCGGCCTCATCGGCCAGACCGTCGGCGCCTACAAGCGCGTCTTCGACGAGGCCAACGGCGGTCTCCGGCGGGCGCCGAAGTTCCCCTCCAACCTCCCGATTCGGCTCCTGCTCCGCGAGCACCGGCGGACGGGCGACGCCGAGGCGCTCCGGATGGCGACGCTCACGCTGGAGAAGATGGCCGGCGGCGGCATGTACGATCAGCTCGCCGGCGGATTTCATCGCTACTCGACGGACGCCGTCTGGCTGGTGCCGCACTTCGAGAAGATGCTCTACGACAACGCCCTGCTCGCCGTGGCGTACGCCGAGGCGTTCCAGGCCACCGGGCGGGGCGACTTCGCGCGCGTCGCGCGCGAGACGCTCGACTACCTGGCGCGCGAGATGACCGCGCCCGACGGCGGGTTCTTCTCGGCGACCGACGCCGACTCCGAGGGACCGGACGGCGTCTCGGCGGAGGGGAAGTTCTTCGTCTGGTCGAAGCAGGAGATCGAGAAGGTGATCGGCCCGGGCGCCGACTGGCCGACCGCTTCGTCGCGCACTACGGCGTCACCGCCGGCGGCAACTTCGAGGGAGAGAACATCCTCCACGTCGCGCGCCCCGACGAGGCCGAATGGGCCGCGCTGGCCGACGCGCGGGCCGCGCTCTACGCCGTGCGCGCCAGACGGCCGCCGCCGCTGCGCGACGAGAAGATCCTGGCCGCCTGGAACGGCCTGGCGATCTCCGGGTTCGCCGTCGCCGGTCGCGTGCTCGACGAGCCGCGCTACGTCGCCGCGGCCGCGCGCGCGGCGACCTTCGTCCTCGACCGGATGCGCCCGGACGGGCGGCTGGTGCGCAGCTGGAAGGAGGGCCGGACCGGCGTCGCGGCCTTCCTCGACGATCAGGCCTTCTTGACCGCCGGGCTGCTCGATCTCTACGAGGCGACCTTCGAGCGCCGCTGGCTGGAGGCGGCGCTGGCGCTCGCCGACGAGACCGAGCGGCGGTTCGCCGATCCGGCCGGCGGCTGGTTCATGACCGCCGGCGATCACGAAAAGCTCATCGCGCGCGAGAAGCCCGCCTACGACGGCGCCGAACCGTCGGGGTCGTCGGTCGCGCTGCTCTCCGCGCTTCGCCTCCAGACCTTCACCTCCGACGACCGCTGGCGCGCGATCGCCGATCGCGCGCTGGCCAGCTTTTCAGGGGCGCTGAACGAGAACCCGCTCGCGCTCACCGAGACGCTGCTGGCGGTCGACTACGCGACGGACGAGCCCCGCGAGATCGCCATCGTCTGGCCGCGCGACCGCCACGATGGCGGACGCCGCGCCGCTGCTCGACGTCCTGCGCCGCACCTTCGTCCCCAACCGCGCCATCGCCGCCGTCTGCGAGACCGAGGTCGCCGCGCTCGGTGCGCTGGTGCCGTGGCTCGCCGACAAACCGGCGCTCGACGGCCGCCCCACCGCCTACGTCTGCGTGCACGGCCGCTGCGATCTGCCGGTCCACGATCCGGAGGCGCTCGCCGCCCTGCTGGCGCGGGCCCGACCCATCCCGACGCGCTGATCGCTTCAGATCCGCGTGTCGCTCAGCAGCTCGTCTTCGATCTGTCGCTGCTCGAGCCGGCCCGCCAGGAGCTCGTCGACGGAGAGGCCGCGCCGCTCCAGAAGATACGCGACCAGGAGCTCGTAGCGCTTGTAGAGCCCGGACCGACGCGTGCTCATCTCCGGCGCATCCTCGATCAGCGCCTCGCGTTCGCGCGCGAGGTCGAGCGGACGGCCGAAGCCGACATAGTCGGCGTACCCCTCGAGCTGGAAAGCGGAGAGCTGTCGATAGCGCCAACGACCCGTTCGATCGGCCGTCATCGCGTGGGTGACCTCGTGCGCGATGAAGTAAGCCAGCGTCCGCTCTCCAGTCTTCTCCTGACCGCTCGGTCCAGTGACCGTCCCGCGCTCGATGCTGAACGGCCGGATGAAGACGTTGCCGCCCAGCTCGGCGTGAGCGACCCCGCCGGCGCGGTAACCGGTGACGGTGAGGAAGCCGAACAGCGTGCGTGTGTCGCAGAGAAACACGTGGTGAGTTCGGCGCGCGTCGTAGAGCGGCGACCGGGAGATTCGCCGGACCACCTCGTCGAGCAGAGGCCCCGCCTGCGGCGGCATCGGCGCGCGCGTGTGAAGCACGACGTTGGCCCGCTGGGCGCTGTACGCGAAGAGCGGCTGCGGATGGAGGATCAGCACCAGCCAGGCCGCCGCAGAGCCCCAAGAGCGTCAGCAGCGCTCGCTTGGCCACCCGCCGCCCGCGTCGGGGCCGTCCCTCCTCCGTCGCCGCTTTTCCCATGCCTGCTCAACCAGACGGTACCTGGCCCTATTCCGGCGGATCTGTGCGCCGCGCTCCATCTTTTTCGACCCGTGGCGCGCATTTCCCGCGACTTGCCCCTTGTAAATGGGGCGCCCCTCCTCCGGTGGCCCAGGAGACCGACAGATGAAACTTCGCGCGATCGGACCTCTGGCCCTTCTGGCGGCCTACGCAGCGGCAAGCGGGTGTGCGTCGACGGGCACCTCGGAGACAGACGGCGGCCCTGGCACGGGCGGCGCGTCGGCCACGGGGGGGCAGACTGGCCCAGGGGGCGCGACCGCCAGCGGCGGCGGCGCCGGCCTCGGCGGCAGCGGCGGTGCTTCCGGGCAAGGGGGCGTCGCCGGCCGCGGCGCGACGGGCAGCGGCGGCGGCTCCGGCGGCGCCGGTGCCAGCGGCGGCAACGGCGGTCATGCAGGCGCCAGCGGTGGCAGCGGCGGTCGCGCCGGCAGCACGGGCACCGGTGGCGGCAGCGCGGGCAACGGCGGTCGCGCCGGCAGCACGGGCACCGGTGGCGGCCGGCAGCGGCGGCTCCGGCGGCGTTCCCGCCAACGCCTGCAACGGCGCCACCACCGGCGCCCACTACCTCGACTCCTCGGCCGGCAGCGACAGCAACGACGGCATGTCGCCCGCCACGGCCTGGAAGACGCTCGCCAAGATCAACGGCGTCACGTTCCAGCCGGGCAACAAGATCTGCCTCAAGGCCGGCGGCAGCTGGACCGGTCAGCTCGCGCCGAAAGGCTCGGGAACCAGCGCCGCACCGATCGTCATCGACCAGTACGGTTCAGGCGCCAAGCCGCTCCTCGCCGCCGGGGCGACCGACGCCGACACCGTCTATCTGCTCAATCAGCAGTATTGGGAGATCAACGACCTGGAAGTGACCAACAAGAAGAGCTCGGTCGGCGACTACCGGGGCATCTCCATCAACGGGCAGAACGGCGGCACGTTGAACCATATCTACATCCGAAATTGCTTCGTTCACGACGTGACCGGCGAGGTGCTCTGGATCGGCGGGAGCACGACGACAACGCGCCTGGAATCACCTTTCAGGCGGGGTGGGACGCCTCCAAGCGCACCGGCGGGATCGTGTTCGACGTCCAGGCGGGGACCGGCTCGACGGTGAAGACGAAGTTCAACGACGTGCTGGTGGAGGACAACGTCGTGGAGGACTGTTCGTTCGGAGGCATCATCTTCAAGCAGCTCGACGGGACGGTCCACTGGGGAACCCGCAGCTCGGCGAACAGCACCACCTGGACCCCGCACACCAACGTCGTCGTGCGCGGAAACTACCTCTCCCAGCTCGACACCAGCTACGGCTGCAACGCCATCTACATGACCAACGTGCAGGGAGGGCTGCTCGAAGACAACGTCACCAACGGCGCCGGCACCAGCGCCATCGAGCTCTACTACACCGACGACGTCACCGTTCAGCACAACGAGACCTTCGGGACCAAGGTGAAGGCCGGCGGCGCCGATTCGAACGGCATGGACACCGACAAGGCCACCACCAAGACGGTGATCCAGTACAACTACTTCCACGACAACGGCGACGGGATCCTGCTCTGCCAATTTTCCTTCGGCGACTCGGTCGTCCGCTACAACATCATTCAAAACAACAGCCGGTATCAGATCTACCTGCACTCCGATCCGGCCGCGTCCAGCGCCATCTACAACAACACGGTCTACAACAACAAGACCAACTCCGGCGTCGCCTACGGCTACGGCACGTCGCTGGGGGCGACGTACACGCTCGAGAACAACATCTTCTACGCGGCGAGCGGCAACGGCGTCCTGACGACGAGCAACACGATCGCCTACCAGAACAACCTCTACTTCGGATCGACGATCCAGATCCCCGCCGGGGACCCCCGCCCCCTCAAGGCCGATCCCAAGCTGGTCTCGCCCGGCACCGGCAGCAACGGCAGCGCCGCCGGGCCGGCCTTCGGCTCCCTCGGCGGATACAAGCTGGCTTCGGGCTCGCCCGCCCTCAATGCCGGGCTCGACATCGCCAACAACGGGGGCGCGGACTTCTGGGGCACCGCTCTGTCCGCCGGCCGGACCGACGTGGGCGCCTACGAAGCGCCCTGACCGTCAGCCAGCCCCTCAGGCGACGGCGCTGGGCCGCCTTCGTGCGGCAGGTCGTCGGGGACGGTTCGCTTCGCTCACCGTCGCCTTTCGGCCACGCCCTGCTAGAGCTCGTAAGGCGGCGGGCGGCGCGCCGGGAAGAGCGCCGCCGCGATTGTCGCCGCCGGCACACCGAATCGGGCGGCGAGCGCGCGCAGCACCACCACCGCCATCCGGCCGCCGGGCGGCGCGAGGACCCCCCGTTCGAAGTCGCCGGTCTCCCCGGACTCGCCGCGGGCCCGTCGGTCGCGGGCCGCGAAGGCCCGCCGCATCAGGTCGTGGTAGCCGGCGACCCAGGCCATCCAGGGCTCCGCCGCGGCCTTCCCGTCGCCCGCCCCGGCGCAGGCCAGCGCGCGGCGGGCGAGCTCCGGGGCGCCCAGCGTGTCGAGCTCCCGCAGGCAGCCGGGAAATTCGGCGGCCAGCGCCCGCAGCTCTTCGCGCGTCGCCGGGGAGCCCCTGTCACGCTGAGCCCGCCAGCCCGCCAGCCGTTCGTACTTGCGCGCCAGGGCGTGCAGGGCGGCGGGCTCCGGCGGGTCATTTCGATCGGGAACCACGCCTCAGTCTCGCCGGCCGGTTACAATGCGCAAGCCGCGATGTCCGCCGCCCGCCTCGTCACCGTCGGTCTCTGCGCGGCGCTGCTCCTCGCCCCGACGCGCGCCCGCGCCGACGACGCCCGGCCGACGGACCCGATCGGTGACTTTTCGGACGGGGTCTTCCTGCGCAGCCGCGACGGCGCGATCGTCCTGTTCCCCGGCGGGCGCCTGCAGATCGACAGCGCATTCTTCCGGCAGCAGACGCCCAAGAGCGGCGCCTTCGTCCGCCGCGCCCGCGTCGAGCTCCGGGGCTGGCTCGGTCCTCTTTTCTACTTCGACGTTTCGGGCGACTTCGCGCCCGGCGCCCGTCGCCGGCACCGACGTCGCGCCGAGCGCGCTCCCCGCCGCCGACGAGTACCTGACCTTCGCGCCGTTCGACGATCGGCTGATGGTCCAGGCGGGACAGTTCGACGTCCCGTTCACGCTGGAGAACCGCACCTCCGACGCCTACACCGACTTCATCGAACGGGCGATGGTGGCGCGATCCCTGGGCGCGCCCCGGAACAAGGAGGTCGGCGTGATGGCCCACGGCCTGGTCGGCGACGGGCGATTCTACTATTCGGCTGGCCTCTTCAACGGCGAAGGGCCCGAGTTCCGCAACGTCGACAATCAGTCGGACACCATCGGCCGGCTGGTGGCGACGCCGTTCGCCGGGGGCGCCCGCTGGTGGAGCCGCTGGTCGATCGGCGGGTCGGTCTGGTACGGCAACCACGTCCTCGGTCCCACCGCACCCGTGCAGGCGACGCCGGGGGGGATGGTCTTCTTCGAGCCGCACTGGACCAGCGGCCAGACGGCGCCGCGGTCTTTCGAGCTGCACGAGAACGGGACGGTCACCGCGTTTGGCGGCGAGCTGAACCTGCCGATCGGCGATCGGATTCGGCCTGCGCGGCGAGCTGGTCTGGAGGCGCCAGCACCTCTCCGAAGACGACACCTCGCAGGGGCTGACCACCCCGGTCGGTGACGCGACCCTCGACGGGATCGGTGGCTACGGGGAGCTCTGGTTCTGGTTGCTGGGGAACGATACGCTGCTTCCCGCGCCGGGGCTGGAGCTCCCGCTGCGGATCGGGAGCTCGGCGCACCCACGGCTGAACGAAGGGCTGCAGCTCGCCGTGCGGGGCGAGGTCCTGAAGGAGAACCTGACCAGCGGCAACCCGGCGCTGGGCGATCCAGGCATCGCCACCACGCGCGTGACCTCGGCGACCGTGGGCGTCAACTACTGGCGCGGGCGGTTCGTTCGCGTCTCCGCCAACTACATCGTCAACGAATGGAGCGGCACCTCGATCACCGTCATGGAGCTGGCGGCCGCCCAGAAGCTCGAGCAGGAGCTCCTGCTCCGGTTTGCCATGTCGCTGTGACGAGCGACGGGGCTGGCTCTTACCCACCTGCTTCGGATATATAGCGGCGGTCCATGAGGCTCCTCCCGCACGACGCGTCCTTCTTTTCCTATTTCGAACAGCAGGGGCAAAAGACGGTCGAGGGCTGCCGGGCCTTTCTGGACATGGTCGAACATCCGACCGATCTCGACCAGCGCGCCGAGCGGGTCAAGCAGATCGAGCACGAGTGCGACGAGATCACCCACGCGGTGGTGGCGGGCCTGCACAAGACCTTCATCACGCCGATCGATCGCAACGACATCTACCGCCTCATCACCAAGATGGACGACATCATGGACATGGTCGAGGCGGCGGCCGATCGGCTGGCGCTCTACGACGTCAAGGAGATGACCAAGGAGGCCGTCGATCTGGCGCGCTGCCTGGTCTCGGGTGCCGAGCACGTCCTGGGCGCCGTCTCCGGCATTCGAGATCTCAGCAAGTCGCAGGCGATCCTCCAGCACTGCATCGAGGTGAACCGGCTGGAGAACGTGGCCGACTCGATCCTGCGCGGTGCGCTGGCCCGGCTCTTCCGCGAGGAGAAGGACCCCATCGCCGTCATCAAGTGGAAAGAGATCTACGAGACGCTGGAGTCCGCCACCGACCGTTGCGAGGACGTCGCCAACATCATCGAGGGCGTGCTCCTCGAGAACAGCTGAAGTAGCCCATGCTGATCATCGTCGCGATCGTCGTGATCGCGCTCGTCTTCGACTACATCAACGGCTTTCACGACGCGGCGAACTCGATCGCCACCATCGTCTCGACGCGGGTCCTCACCCCGCGCCAGGCGGTCCTGTGGGCCGGGTTCTTCAACTTCATCGCCTTCACCGTCTTCCCCCTGCACGTCGCCCACACGATCGGCACGGGGATCATCGATCCGAAGATCATCAGCGACGCCGTGCTCCTGAGCGCGCTCGGCGGCGCGATCGCCTGGAACCTCATCACCTGGTGGTACGGCCTGCCGTCCAGCTCCTCGCACGCGCTGGTGGGCGGGCTGCTCGGCGCCGGGATCAGCAAGGGGGGCTTCGCGGTCGTCCAGCAGAGCGGCGTGATGAAGACCGCCATCTTCATCGTCGTCTCGCCGGTGCTGGGGATGCTCCTGGGCGGCGGGATGATGGTCCTCGTGGCCTGGGTCTTCCGCCGCAAGCAGCCGGGGCGCATCGACCGCTGGTTCCGGCGCCTTCAGCTGCTGTCGTCGGCGCTGTTCAGCCTGGGGCACGGCGCCAACGACGCGCAGAAGACGATGGGCATCATCATGGCCATGTTGATCGCCAAGGGGCGCATCGCCCCGCACGCCGAGCTGCCGCTCTGGGTGATCCTCGCCTGCCAGTCGGCGATGGGCTTCGGGACGCTGACCGGCGGCTGGCGCATCGTGCGCACCATGGGGATGCGCCTCACCAAGCTCAAGCCGTCGGGCGGCTTCTGCGCCGAGACCGGGGCGGCCGGCATGCTCTTTCTCGCCAGCGCGCTCGGCGTCCCGGTGTCGACGACCCACACCATCACCGGCGGCATCGTCGGCGTCGGGCTGGGTCAACAAGCCGGCCGGCGTACGCTGGGGCGTGGCGCTCCGGATCGTCTGGGCCTGGCTCTTCACCATCCAGTCGGCGGCGCTGATCGCGGCCGCCCTCTACTTCGGCCTCCGCGCGCTGGGCGTGTAGCCCCGGTTCCGCTCAGACCGCTCGCCCGGCGGCCCGGACCACGCGCAGCGGAGCGGGCGCCGGGGCGGCGGCCGCCGCGCGCTCCTCGCGCTCCTTGAGACCGTCCACGGCGAAGCGGAGCTTGCGCCCGGCGAGCGCCTCGAAGAGATCACCCTTGCGCCGCGCCGCCCAGAGCTCCAGCTCCGGATCGCCGTCGGCGTCGACGCGAACCTCGACGGTGCGCGAGGAGATCGAGCAGCGCACCGCCCGCACCAGCCGTGCGTGCGTGCGATCGAGCGCGTCGGCGACCCGCAGGATCGCCGCCAGGTAGCGCACCCGGCGCGAGTCGGCCTTGGAGACCGTCTTGATGGGCCCGTGCCCGCGGCGCGGCTCGGCCTTGCGGTGGTACCGCGCCGTGAGCGCGATGATCTCCACCTCCGAGCGCGAAAAGCCGGTCATGGCGTGGCTCTTGATCAGGTACTCGCTGTGGCGGTGGTGGCGGTGCGGCGAGATGTAGAAGCCGATGTCGTGCAGGAGCGCCGCGTATTCCAGCAGCTCGGCGTCGCCGTCGGCGAGCTTGTGCAGCCGCCGGGTCTGATGAAAGATCGAGAGCGCCATCCGCGCCACGTGCGTGCCGTGGTCCTCGCGGAACTGGCAGCGACGCGCCAGCTCCATCACGCTCCGCCGCCGCAGGTCGGGGAACTCCTCGACCAGCAGGATCCCGGGGCGGTTGGAGGCGACGTAGTCGGCGATGATCCCCTCGCGCAGCGCCGTCTCGCAGAGCGCCGCCTGGTCGGCCCCGGCCAGCTCGAGCGCGGTCCGGAAGACCACCGCGCCCGCGTAGATCGTGTCGGCCCGCCGCGCGTCGAGCCCCGGCAGCTTGGCGCGCGCCGCCACCGTCATGCTCCCCAGCTTCTGCTCGAGCGCCGCCAGATCGCCGACGGCGATGGTCGACTTTCCGCCGCCCCCTCCCCCCTCGGAGCGCAAGAGACCACCCAACGCCTGGGCCGTCCCCGAGGTGAAGGCCACGTCGTCGAACCCCATGGCCCGGACGCGCGAGATCACCGGGTCGAGCATGGTCCGCACGCGCTCTTGCAGGTGCGCCCGCTCGCGGGGGCTGGGTGGATCCGAACAGGGGCAGCTCTCGGTCAGGCGGATGACCCCCAGCTTCAGCGAGGCGGTGAAGTAGAGCTCCTGGGCGTCGGCCAGCACGACCTCCAGCGAGCCGCCCCCGAGATCGAACAGCGCCACCCGCCGCTTGCCGAGATCGAGCGAGCCGCGCGCGCCGAGGTAGATGAGGCGCGCCTCCTCGTCGCCGCGGATGACCTGGATGTCGATCCCCGACTCGTCGCGGGCGGCGCGCACGAACTCGCCGCCGTTCTGCGCCTCGCGCACGGCGCTGGTCGCCACCGCCACCAGCGCGTCGACCTTGTGACGGTCGGCGATCCGGCGCAGCGCCCGCAGAGCATCCAGCCCGCGCCGAAACACCTCGGGCGCGATGACCCCCTTGTGCAAGGTCGAGTCGCCGAGGCGCACCATCTCCTTGGCGCGATCGAGGACATGGATTCGCCCGCCCGTCTCGACGTCGGCGACGATGAGGTGGAACGAATTGGACCCCACGTCCAGCGCGGCAATACGCATCCCCGTTCAGGGTAAACCTTTACCCGTTACATCGCAGCAACAACTGGGTGAAGACGGCGCGAAGCCGCTCGCCAGTTCTAGCGGACCACTCCCCACGCGCCTCCGAGTTTCAGGCGCGCCTCCAAGTTTCCGAAGGCGACCTCGACGCCGGAGGGCGCGAAGCGCCCGGGTCAAAGCACCGGGAGGCTCGGCTTTGCCGAGCCGGCGTCGACGGCCCACGGGGGGAGCTCGTGAGGGGGGACACCCCCTCACGGCGCCGAAGGCACTAGTCTCCCTGCAGGCCCGCTTCCCGGGCTTTTTCCAGGCGCTTGCGCTCGTTGTGATCGAGGAAGCGCTTGCGCAGGCGGAGGGCCACCGGGGTGACCTCGACGAGCTCGTCGGGGTTGATGAACTCCAGCGCCGCCTCCAGCGAGAAGGCGCGGGGGGTGGTGAGGAACAGCTTTTCGTCGGCCGCGGTGGTCCGAATGTTGGTCAGCTTCTTGGCCTTCGACGGGTTGACGACCAGGTCGTTGTCGCGCGAGTGCAGGCCGATGATCTGTCCCCCGTAGACCTTGTTCCCCGGCCCGAGAAACAGCTGCCCGCGCTCTTGCAGGTAGAAGAGCCCGTAGGTGTTGGTCTCGCCGTTGTCCTGGCAGACGAGCACGCCGTTCGGTCGCGAGCGGATGGTCCCGGCGAACGGGCCGTAGTTCTTGAAGTTGTGGTTCAGGATCCCGGTGCCGCGGGTGTCGGTCAGGAACTGCGACCGGTAACCGATGAGGCCGCGCGCCGGGCAGAGGTACTCGAGGCGCATCCGCCCCTCGCCCGCCGGCCCCATCTCCTGCATGCGGCCGCCGCGGCGCCCGAGCTCTTCGATGATCGCGCCCGAGTAGGCCTCGTCGAGGTCGATGACGACCTCCTCGTAGGGCTCCAGCTTCTCACCGTTGTCGCCGGTCTTGAAGATGACCTGCGGCTGCGAAACCATCAGCTCGTACCCTTCGCGCCGCATCGTCTCGATGAGCACCGACAGGTGCAGCTCGCCGCGGCCGAGCACGTCGAAGGTGTCGGGCGACGCCGTCTCTTCGACCCGCAGCGCGACGTTCGACTTGACCTCCTTGAACAGCCGGTCGCGCAGGTTGCGCGAGGTGACGAACTTCCCCTCCGAGCCCGGCGAAGGGGCCGTTGTTCGACATGAACTGCATCTTCACCGTCGGCTCTTCGATCTCGAGCAGCGGCAAGATGGTGGGGCGGGCGATCTCGGTGATCGTCTCGCCGACGGTCAGATCGGCCATCCCGGTGATGGCGCAGATGTCGCCGGCGGCGGCCTCGGCCAGCTCGAAGCGCTTGAGCGACTGGTAGCCGAGCAGCTTGGCCACCCGGAACTCCTCGCGGCTGCCGTTGCGGTGCGCGCAGAGGACGCGCTCACCCGTCTTGATCCGCCCCGAGTCGACCCGCCCGATGGCGACGTAGCCGAGGTAGTCGTCGTAGTCGAGGGTCGTCACCTGCATGCAGAAGGGGCCGTCGACGTCGCCGGTGGGCGGCGGCACGTAGTCGACCACCAGGTCCAGCAGCGGCCCCAGATCGACATGCTCGTCGCTGAGGCTCTTGACCGCCCAGCCCTCGCGGCCGGAGGCGTAGACGATGGGGAAGTCGAGCTGCGCGTCGGTGGCGCCCAGCGCGCAGAACAGATCGAAGGTGGCGTCGACGGCGCCTTCCGGATCGCAGCCGGTGCGATCGACCTTGTTCACGACCAAGATGGGCCGCAGTCCCAGCGCCAGCGCCTTGCGGGTGACGAAGCGAGTCTGGGGCATCGGCCCTTCGATAGGCGTCGACCAGCAGACAGACGCAGTCGACCATCTTCAGCACGCGCTCGACCTCGCCGCCGAAGTCGGCGTGGCCGGGCGTATCGACGATGTTGATGCGCGTCCCCTTCCAGGTGATGGCGGTGAACTTGGAGAGGATGGTGATGCCGCGCTCGCGCTCGAGATCGTTCGAGTCCATCGCGCAGTCGGCGACCACCTCGCCGGTGCGGAACTGTCCCGCCTGTCGCAAGAAGCCGTCGACCAGCGTCGTCTTGCCATGGTCGACGTGCGCGATGATGGCGATGTTGCGGACGTCGCGGCGGACCGCCTTTTCCGTTGAGGTGGCGGTTCCGTCGGTCGTCGGGACAGGTGGTGCAGAAGCAGTCATTTGGGGCGCAGGTGTACTCGGCCCGGGCCCCGGGCGCAAGTCGCGGGGCCTGGCAGGGGTTGCAACCCAGCCACCGGTCAACGGATGATGCCGCCGTGCATCCAGTGGTGGCGGCGCTTCCATTCGCCCAAAAGGGGCTGGTGCTCGGGGCGTTGCTCGCCCGGATGCCGCCGGAGAGCTTCGCCGCGCGCTTCCCGGGCGCGGCCGGCCGGCAGGGCCAAGCGGCGCTGGAATCGCTCGGCGCCGGTCCCCGGGCGGCGCGGGCCTCGACGCTGGCGGAGCTCATCGCGCTGGTGCGGGCGCCCGTCCCGGCGGGGATCGAACGCGTCCACCCCGGCTGGCTGCGCGAACGACTGGCGCCCGAGTCGTCGGCCGTCATCAGGGCGGTGCTGGGGGCCGCGGGCGACCGGGACCGGCTCCCGCCCGAGCTCGTTCGGGCTGCCCAGGAGCTCCTCACCGAGCGTGGCGAGGCGTCGCAGGGCGTCGCGATCTCATCCGCCGGGGCCGCCGAGCTGCGCCGCCGGGTCTTCGCCGGCCTGGTGCCTCTGGCAGGGCCCGGCGCGCCGTCCGGCCCCGAGGCGACGCGGCTGTTGACGCTTTCATTCGCGGCGCTGACCGAGGCGCTCGAGGCGCTGGGCGCCGAGACGCTCGGCGTCTCGCTGCGCGGGGCGCCCCCGCCCACCATCGCCCGCGCCGCCGCCAGCCTGGGCGGCCGGCTCGCGCGCACCCTGCTCGACGCCGCCGCGCAAGCGGGGCCGCCGGCCGCGCGAGAAGCGGCACGTCGGCTGGTGGCGCGCGGCGCGGCGGAAAAGCCGGTCGATCTGGCGGCGCACCTCGGGACCCGGGCGCTGGCCGTCGCGCTGACCGGCGACGAGGCCCTGGCGGTCGCGCAGAGGCTTCCGCCGGCGCTCGGACGTCGCTTGCTCGCCTTCGCGGCCGAGGCCGAGTACGGAGCTTAGACGTGGGGCGTATCGTCAAAGACTTCGGCCACGTCGTCCCCAAGCCCGTGCTCGACGCCCGCGCGGAGGCAGCGGCGCTGCTGGCCCGCGCGCGCAGCGACGCCGACGCGCTCCGGGCCGAGGCCGCCGCCGCGCGCGAGGCAGCCCGGCGCGAGGGGTTCGAGACGGGACGGGCCGACGGTGTGGCCCAGGCCGCGGTCGCGCTGGCCGCGGCAAACGCCGAGGCGGCCCGCCTGGTCGCCGCAGCCGGCCCCACGGCCATCGCGCTGGCGGCGAAGATGGCCGAAAAGATCGTCGGTCGGGCGGTAGCGCTGGCTCCCGAGACCATGGCCGAGATCGCGCGTGAAGCGCTGGCGGGTTGCCGCCCGGGGCCCGGGACCGTTCGCCTGCGGATTCATCCAGACGATCTCCCGGCCGTCGAGGCCCGCCGCGCGGCGCTGGAGGCCGGCGCTCCGGCCGCGGCGCTCGAGCTGGTGGCCGACGTGGCGGTCGGGCGTCACGGCTGCGTGATCGAGACGCCGCAAGGTCGGGTCGACGCGCGCCTCGAGACCCAGCTCGCCGCGCTGGAACGCGCGCTCACCTCCGGAGGTCGCCGTGGCTGATGGCCCAAAGACGCTCGACCTCGGACAGGCGCTGGCGCGGCTCGAGAGCGCGGCGCCCCGCCGCGAGTCGGGGCGGGTGACCGAGGTGACCGGCCTGGTCGTCCGGGCCAGCGTCCCCGGCGTGCGCGTCGGCGAGATCGTGACGCTGGAAGGTTCCGGCCTGGCGGCCGAGGTGGTCGGTTTTCGCGGCGACGAGGCGGTGTTGATGCCGCTCGGCGAGGCGGCCGGCATCGGTCCCGACTCGCTGGTCACCGCCACCGGGCGTCCCCTCTCGATCTCCGTCTCCGACGGTGTCCTCGGGCGCGTGCTCGACGGCCTCGGGCGCCCGATCGACGGCGGCGGCCCGATCGCCGGCGCCGTCCCCTGGCCGGTGGAACGCCCGGCGCCCGATCCCCTGTCCCGCCGCCGCGTGACGCGGCCGCTGGCGCTCGGCGTGCGGGCGCTCGACGGCCTGCTCACCGTTGGTGAAGGGCAGCGCGTGGGCCTCTTCGCCGGCTCGGGCGTCGGCAAGTCGACGCTGATGGGGCAGATCGCCCGCCAGACCGAGGCCGACGTCAACGTGATCGCGCTGGTCGGCGAGCGCGGCCGCGAGGTGGTCGACTTCCTCGAAGAGTCGCTGGGCGAGGCGGGGCGCGCCCGCTCGGTCGTCGTCTGCGCCACCAGCGACACGCCCAGCCTGGTGCGCCTGAAGTCGGCCTTCGTCGCCACCGCCATCGCCGAGTACTTCCGCGAGCAGGGGCGGCGCGTGCTGTTCATGCTCGACTCGGTCACCCGCGTGGCGCGCGCCCAGCGCGAGGTGGGCCTGGCCGCCGGCGAGCCGCCCGCGCGCCAGGGGTATCCGCCCAGCGTGTTCGCGCTGCTTCCGCGCCTGCTCGAACGCACGGGCAACGACGCGCGCGGCTCGATCACCGCGCTTTACACGGTGCTGGTCGCCGGCGGCGACATGGAAGAGCCGATCGCCGACGAGGTGCGCGGCATCCTCGACGGGCACGTGATCCTCTCGCGCGAGATCGCGGCCCGCAACCAGTGGCCGGCCGTCGACGTGCTGCCGTCGCTCTCGCGGCTGATGAGCGCGGTCGCCGATCCGGCCCACCGCGCCGCCGCTGCTCGACTGCGCGAGCTCATGGCCGCGTACGAGCGCCAGCGCGATCTCATCCTCGCTCGGCGCCTATCAGCGCGGCGCCGATCCGCTGACCGACCAGGCGGTGGCGCGGATGGAGGCCATCACCACGTTCCTGCGGCAGCGCACCGACGAGGCCGCGCCGTTCGCGGAGACGCGCGCTAGGCTCATCGAGCTCGTCTCTTGAGGTAAGCAAGCCAGCTCCGGGCAAGCGCAAGCTCTGGGGAGAAAAAAACCATGACCACCACTGACGACTGCCTCTTCTGCAAGATCGCCCGCGGCGACATCAAGGCCGCCGAGACCTACCGCGACGACCGCACGGTCGCCTTCAAGGACATCGGCCCGAAGGCGCCGCTGCACGAGCTGGTCATTCCAGTGAAGCACCTCGCCTCGCTGGCGGAGGCCACGCCGTCCGACGTCGAGCTCTTCGGCCACCTGATGGTGGTCGCCGCCCAGCGCGCCCAGGAGAGCGGCCTCGCCGGCAACGGATTCCGCGTGGTCATGAACGCCGGCCCCGACGCCGGCCAGTCGGTGCACCACGTCCACCTGCACGTGCTGGCCGGCCGCCCCCTGGCCTGGCCCCCGGGCTGACCTAATCGGGCGTCGCCGGAAAGGCGACAGTGAGCGCAGCGCACCATGTCCGACGCCGAACGCGGCCGGGGAGCGACCAGGGCGCTCGAGAAACCGGCCCCAAAAGGGGCACGACCACGGCGCCACCAGTCGTGCTAGCGTCGGCGCCGTCGTGCGTGCCCCCCGGATAGGCGCGACGTGCGCCGCGTTGATTGCCGCGGCCGCGCTCGCCGCGAGCTGCGGCTCTCAAGGGACCGCCCATCCCGACGGTTCGGCAGGCGCTGGAGGCGCCGATGGCAGCGCCTTGGCGGGTCACGGTGGTCACGACGACGCCGCGGTCGGAGACGGGGCGCGCCCGGACAGCGTTGCCGACGGACCCGGGAAGCCCGGCACCCTGGCCGACGCCGCGGCGCCGATCGCCGGCACGGCCGTGGAGACCTTCGACACTGAGTCGGATTTTGGTTTCAATCCGTACCACGACACGCTGCAGACGAACCTCGGCAACCCGGACAGCCTCGACGGCGGGGCGGCGCCGGCGCTCGCCTTCGACTCCGCCGAGGGGAGCCCGACCCCCGGCTCCTTGAAGGTCACGGTGCCGTTCTCCGGCCCCAGTCAGTACGTCGACGTCCAGTCCTACGTCTTCGCCGTCCCCCAGGATTGGTCGGGCCACACCCTGCACGTGCGGCTCAAGGTGGATGCCGGTTCCAGCTTTCGCGGCTTCGCCCAGCTCTACGTCGACACCGGCGTCAGCTACGTCCCCGCCGAGAGCAACGTGAACGTGGCGCCGGGATCGCAGTGGCAGGACATCGCCATGGATTTGAGCCATCCGATGACCACCGATCCCAGCGGTCGCTTCAATCCGAAGCAAGTCGTGCTCTACGGCCTCCAGCTCAACAGCGGCAGCGAGGGCGCCAACACCACACCGGCCACGCCGGCCACCTTCCACGTCGACAGCTTCTCGCTCGAATAAGTCCGCCCGCTCCGCTCGGTTTTCAGCGGGGGCGGTCGGGGCCGGGGAGCTCCTCGGCCTACGCACCCAAGGGGTCGGTCCGCTCCGCTCGGTTTTCAGCGGGGGCGCGTTCCACCTCGCTCCGCTGGTGGGGGCCCCGGCATGCGGGCGGTCCCCGGATGCAGGGGCCCGCATGCGGGCGGTCCCGGGATGCAGGGCCCCGGCATGCGGCGGTTGTCCCTGTATATTCACAGGCGACCTACGCACAGAGCGGAGCGCTGCTCTTCGGCAAGCGAGAGGGACGGGTGTTCGGTCGGCCGGAGCTGAGGCGGGCGGCTCTGTTGTTCCGCCCGCCGATTCCAACCCCTCGGGTGCGTAGGCCGACCGAATACCCGTCCCTCTCGCCCCCGCCGAAGAGCTGAGCGGAGCGGACCCAACCCCTCGGGTGCGTAGGCCGAGGAGCTCCCCGGCCCCGACCGCCCCCGCTGAAAGACCGAGCGGAGCCGAACGGACGTCAGTAGCGGACGTCAGTAGCGGATGTCGACCAGGGTCTTCTTGCGCAGCTCGCCGAGATAGATCTTCGTCTGCCGCTCCATGTCCTTGGCGCGGAGCTGGTTCCGGATTTCGTCCTTCACCTCGTCGAACGGCTTCGGAGGCTTGACCTTGCGGTCGACCAGCTTGATGACGTGGAAGCCGCGGTCGACGCGGATCGGGCCGCGGATGTCACCGACCTTCATCGAGAAGACCAGCTCCTCGATCGCCTTGGGCAGCATGTCCTTGCCGAAGTAGCCGAGGTCGCCGCCGTCGGCGCGGGTCGCCGCGTCGTCCGACGTTTCGCGGGCCAGCTTGGCGAAGTCTTCGCCGGCCTGCGCCCGCTCGAGGATCTTCTGCGCCTGCGCCTGCTTCTCGGCGACGACGGCCGCGTCGGCCCCGTCGGGGATCGCCACGTAGACGTGGCTGGCGCGCACCTCCACGTTGCTGCCGTCCTTCATGTGGCGCTCGTAGTAGGCGCGCACCTCGTCGTCCGAGATGTTGACGCGCGATCCGACGGCGATGTTGAGCACCCGGAACCGCAGCAACTGGCGCCGCAAGTCGGCCCGGTAAGAGGCCATGGTCATCCCCTGCCCGCGCAGCGCCTCGCGCAGCTGCTCGTCGGTGAGGCTGTTCTGCTTCTTGATCTCCTCGATCGAGGCGTCGACCTGCTCGCTGGAGATGCTGAGCTTGAGCTCCGTCGCCTGCTGATAGATCAGCTCGTCGTCGATGAGCCGCTCGAGGACCTCCCGCCGCAGCGCCGCTGCCCGCGCCGCGCGCTTGTCGGGGTCGCTGATCCGGTTGACGTCGGCCATGAGCGGCGCGACCCGGTCCTCGACCTCGCTGGCCAGCACCAGGGCGTCGCCGACGACCGCGGCGACCCGTTCGACCACCCGCGCGTGCGCGGCGAACGGCGCCAGGAAGACCGCCGCCACGGCGAGCGCGACGGCGCGGACGCCCGGAAAGAATGCCATGCGACGCAAAGGACCTCCCGCTCGCTTCACGGGTGGATTGGAGCCGCGGGCCCGCCGGAAGGTTGCATCCCGACCGGGCGCCGCGCGGGCGTTCCGAACGGCGGCGCGCCGGCGGGGGACATCGGCGAACCCACCTCGACCACGACCTTGGCCAGGTTCTCCTCGCTGATGCTGATGCTGCTCTTCTTCTTGAGGTCCTCGACGAAGGTGTCCATGGCCTTCGAGCGCAGATCGCGGAACAGCCGTTGCTGGATCTGCCGTTTGGCCTCCGCCAGCGTGCGGTTGAACCCGGGGCGCTTCTGGGTGAGGCGGATGATCGCCCAGCCCTTGTCGGTCTTGATCAGCGGCGCCAGGTCGCCGACCTCCTTGAGGTTGAAGGCCGCGTCGACGATCGGCTTCGGCACCGTCGTCGAGTCGCTGGCAAAGAACGAAAGATCACCGCCCCGCGGCTTCGATTCCTCGTCCTCGGAGTACTTCGCCACCAGGTCCCGGAACCCCTTTTGGTCCATGACGTTGGCGGGCCCCTTGGGGAGAGCGCGCGCCTCGGCATAGGCGTGCTCGGCCTTGCCCTTGTCCTTGACCAGGATCTCGCTCACCCGCACCTCGTCCTTCTGGTGAAATTCGGCGGGGTGCTCGTTGTAGTACTTCTGGACGTCGGCGTCGGGGACGTCCTCGACCTTCAGCTTCGACTCGAAGTCCTTCTGCATCAGCTTCGAGATCATCTGCTGCTTCATGACCCGCTGAACGTCCGGATCCTTGTCGTAGCCGCGCCGGGCGGCCTCCGCGGCCATCACCTCGAACTTCACCAGGCCGTCGAGGAACTCCCTCTTCTTGTCGGCGTTGACGTAGCGGGCGCGCACGAACGGCGACTGCTTGTTGATCCGATCCTGCACGTCGGTGACGGTGATGACGGCGTCGTCGACCTTGGCGACCACCTGCGACGGGTCGACGTTGCGGGACTCGCCGCTCGTGCTCCCGCCGCGCTTGCAGGCCGGAAGTGTCGAGGCGACCGCGCCGAGGACGCAGATCGAGACAAGGGGGCGGAGAATCGTGGCCATCCGCGAGAGATTACACGCCCCGGCCGCTAGATCCAGCGGGTCGGGCCGGGGCCGGACATCGCCGCGAAGTGGGCGTGGATCGCCATGTGAAAGAGCCAGTTGGCGACGGTGATGATCGCCGCCGACGCAAACAGGCCGCCGAACGTCTCGATCTCGAACGAGCGCAACAGCTTGTCGGTCAGCCAGAGCAGGACCGCGTTGACGATGAAGGGGACGAAGAGAAACAGCAGCCCCAGCGTCAGGATGGCCGGAATGATCAGGAAGGCGCGGATGAGCCATCCGAGCACCACGTTGAGCACCGAGAAGACCAGCGCCACCACGATGGCCGACCCGACGCTCTTGACCTTCACGGAGGGCACGAGCCGCGTCGTCGCCAGCACCGTCACGGTGAGCACCGCCATGTGCAGGAGGATGTACATGCCGAAAGCCTACCCGAAAATCGCCGCCGTGACGGTCAAACGGCTCAACCGGTGGTCAGCGCCACCAGCTGCGTCAAGCGGGCGCGCGCGGTCGCCATCCGATCGCGCTTCTCCACCTCGTCGAAGGCGTACGACAGGCGCATGTCGGGCGTCAGCTTGAACCGGCTCGCCTTGGCCTGCACCAGCTTCAGCACCTTGGCGGGATCGAGCAGGGTGTCGCTGCGCAGCGACAGCATCAGCCGCGCCGGCCCCAGCTCGTAGCCGAGCGCGCCCAGCCTGCGCACCAGCGTCTTGTCGATCATGACCTCGCCCAGCAGCAGCGCCTCCTCGGGCAGCGCGCCGTAGCGGTCCTCCAGCTCGGCCAGCGTGGCGCGCACGTCGTCCTCGTCGCGGGCCCGGGCCAGGCGCCGGTAAAAGTCGAGCCGCTGGCCGGCGTCGGGGACGAAGTCGTCGGGCAGGAAGGCCGGGACGTCGACGGAGATCTCCGGGTCGTGCTCCGGCTTGATCGGCTCGCCCCGCAGCTCGGCGACCGCCTCCTCCAGGATGCGGGCGTAGGTCTCGAAGCCGACGGAGGCCACCGCGCCGTGCTGGCGCTCGCCGAGCAGCTCGCCGGCGCCGCGGATCTCGAGATCGTGCGTGGCCACCTGAAACCCGGCGCCCAGCTCGGTGAAGCGCTGCAGGACCGCCAGCCGCTGCTTGGCCTCGGGGGTCATCTTGGTCTCCTCGGGGACGACCAGGTAGCAGAAGGCGCGCTCGCGCGAGCGCCCGATGCGCCCGCGCAGCTGGTAGAGCTGCGCGAGGCCGAACCGGTCGGCGTGGTTGACGATCATCGTGTTGGCGCGCGGGATGTCCAGCCCCGACTCGATGATCGTCGTGCAGGCCAGGATGTCGTGGCGCCCGTCGACGAAGTCGACCATCACCTTCTCCAGCTCGCCCTTCGGGCATCTGGCCGTGGGCGACGGCGATGCGCGTCCCCTCCGGCGAGATCTCGCGGAGCTTCGCCGCCTGCTCGGGCAGATCTTCGATCCGGTTGTGCACGAAGAAGATCTGCCCGCCGCGCGCCCGCTCGCGCCGGATCGCCTCGCCCAGCAGATCGCGATCGAACCGGCAGACCGATGGTGCGGATGGCCAGCCGATCGGCGGGCGGCGTGGCGATGATCGAGATCTCGCGCAGCCCGCCCATCGCCATCTGCAGGTCCGCGGGATCGGGCGTGGCGGTCAGCGTCAGCACGTCGACCTGCGTGCGCAGCTCCTTGAGGCGCTCCTTGTGGGTGACGCCGAACCGCTGCTCCTCGTCGACGACCAGCAGGCCGAGGTCGTGGAACCGGACGTCGCGCGACAGCAGCCGGTGCGTCCCCACCACGACGTCGAGCTTCCCCGCCGCCAGCGCCGCCAGCGTCGCCTGCTGCTCGGCCTTGGTCCGGAAGCGCGACATCACCGCCACCCGCACCGGAAAGTCGCTGAACCGTTCGGAGAAGGTCACGAAGTGCTGCTCGGCCAGCACCGTGGTCGGCGCCAGCACCGCCGCCTGCTTGCCGCCCAGCACCGCCATCAAGGTCGCCCGCAGCGCCACCTCGGTCTTGCCGTAGCCGACGTCGCCGCAGATGAGCCGGTCCATCGGCACGCCGTTCTGCATGTCGGCGAGGACCGTCTCGATCGCCCGTTCCTGATCGGGCGTCTCATCGAAGGGGAAGGTCTCCTCGAAGGCGCGGAACACGGCGTCGGGCGCGGGGAAGGCGTGCCCCGCCAGCGCCGCCCGCTGCGCGTAGAGCTGCATCAGCTCCTCGGCGATCTTGCGCGCCTCCGCCGAGACGCGCCGGCGCTTCTCCTGCCAGGTCCGCGCCCCCAGCTTGTCGAGCCGGACGGCCTCCGCCTCGCCGCCCGCGTAGCGGTTGACGAGGCCGATGCGATAGACGGGCAGGTAGATCGCGCCGCCGTCGTACTCGAGCTGCAGGAAGTCCTGCGGCACGCCGCGCACGGTCAGCTTCTTGAGCCCGCGGTAGCGCCCGATGCCGTGCTCGTCGTGGACGATCGGAGTCCCCTTCGGCGATCTCGCCGAGATCGCCGAGGCCGGTCGCCTTCGACGCCGGCCGGGATTCGCGCGCGGCGCGGGCGCCGAAGATCTCCTCCTCGGCGACGACGA
Source organism: uncultured Pseudomonadota bacterium (assembly GCA_963835825.1). Classification (GTDB taxonomy): domain Bacteria; phylum Myxococcota_A; class Polyangia; order Fen-1088; family Fen-1088; genus JADGRB01. Next base: position 82,621 of record CAWIGZ010000014.1, on the reverse strand, counting down.
TCAGGCGATCGGCCGGCAGCGCGAACCCGCGCCGCAGCGGCCCGACCACCACCGCCAGCGGGCCGCCCGCCGTCGACGAGAAGAGCTCGCCCGACTCACCGTGGGTGAGGACGGAGGTCGCCAGGCCGAGCGCGCGCAACAGCGCGGCCATCCGGTCGGCGTGCATCCGGCTGGGCGCGACGATGCGGATGCGATTCCCCCGATCCAGCCAGTCGCGCAGCCGATCGCGCAGCGGCTTGCCGACGTCGATCTCGTCCTGGTGCTCGGTGACGTGCGCGCGGGCCTCCCGCAGCTCTCCCCGCAGGGAGGTGTGCGGCGACGACTCGATGCGGACGCGGGGCGGAGCGTCGCGGAGGCTCGTCGAAGCGCGCGATCTCCACCGGCCGGAGCTCCAGCCGGTGGCGCGCCCCCAGCGCGGCAGCCGCCTCCTCCTCGCCGAGCACGAAGTCGTGCGCCGGCAAGGCCAGGCGGTGCTCGACGTGACGGGCGGCGGCCAGCTCGCGCAGCCGGCTCTCCTGCCGCCGCGCCTCCTCGACCACCGCCTCGGGATCCTCGACCACGCAGAGCGCGTCCGCCGGCAGATAGTCGAAGAGCGGGACCATCTGGGCATGGAACGCCGGCGCCAGCGCCTCGATGCCGAAGAACAGCTCCCCCTCGTCGACCTGCTCCAGCAAGCGGCGCGTCTTCGACGACGGATAGACGGCGGCGTCGGCGGCGGCCAGGATCTTGGCCCGCGGATCGGCGCCCTCCGTCTGGATGGTCTCGCGCACTGGATGCAGATAGACCGCGTCGAGCGGCCTCAGCGTCCGCTGGGTGGCGGCGTCGTAGAGGCGAATGGATTCGATCTCGTCGCCGAACAGCTCGATCCGCACCGGGTGGCGATAGACGGGCGGAAACAGATCGATGACCGCGCCACGGACGGCGAACGTCCCCGCGTCCTCCACCACCGGCGCGCGCGAAAAGCCGGCCCGCACCAGCGCCGCGATCGTCGCCTCGCGGTCCAGCGTCGTCCCCGCGGCGATCACCTGGCAGAGCGCGTCGAAGGGCGCCCGCGGCACGACCCGCCGGAAGAGCGACGCGGCCGAGGCGACCAGCACCCGCGGCGCGAAGCCGTGCGACAGCCGGAACAGCGCCGCCATGCGCCGCAACGTCGTCCGCCGATCGGGCTGCATCTCGGCGTAGGGCGACGAGTCCGGCGCCGGCAGCTCGAGCACCGCGGGGGGCGCCAGCGGATCGTCGCCGGCGTGCGGCGCCGGCAGGAAGAAGCCGAGATCGTGCGCGCGCGCCTCGGCCGTCTCCTCGTCCGGGACGACGTAGAGCAACGTCGTGCGGTCCGCGAGCTGAGCCGCCAGCGCGGCGCCCAGCGAGCCCGAAGCGCCGTAGAGCTCGACGGCGCGCGCGGCCCCCAGGTACCCACGGATCTCGCGCAGCGCCTGCGCGAAACCGCGCCGCGCCGGATCGGTCAACACGTCGAGATCCGGGCCCGAAACGCTCATTGAACGGTCCGGTTATTTACCTCAAACTCCGCTCCGTGGCTGGCGGGACCAAGCTGGTGGCGGCCTTCACGCTCGCCGTCGCGTCCGCACCCCTCACCGACGCGTCGTTGCGCCCGGAGATCGACAAGCTGGTCGCCGCGGTCAGCGCCGCCCGCCATCTCCCCTTCCACGGCACGCTGCCCGCCCGCGCGCTGGGCCCCGACGAAACCCGGCGGGCGACCGCGCTCGCCGTCGGCGAGGGGCTCGACAACCCCGCCGCCCGCACGGAGGAGCAGCTCTTGACCCGGCTCGGGCTCATCCCGGCGGCAGGCGGCGGTGAGCCGGCCGCGGCGACCCATGCGCTCGCCGCGCCTCCCGAGGCGCGCTACGACGCGGCGACCGGCACCCTGCTGGTCCCCAGCTTCCTGCCGCTCGACGCGCAGCGCGCCGAGCTGGCGCACGAGATCGCCCACGCCGTCGCCGATCAACGCTTCGGGCTCCGGCGTTTTCTCCGCCTCACCCCCGACCGCGGTCCCCGCCTCGACGGCGATGCGATGCGCGCGCGCCTGGCGCTGATCGAGGGAGACGCCGTGCTGGCCGGCTGCGAGCTCGCCGACCCCGGCGAGAATTTTCTGGGGACGCATGCCCTCGCCGCGCTGGCCCTGCAGCTGCGAGCCGCGTCGGAGGACCCGTCGCCGGGCGCAGCGCAAGACCGAGCCAGCGAGGCGGCCCCTTCGTGGTTCACCCAGCTCGGGCAGTTCACGCACGTCGACGGGCTTCTCTTCGTGGCGCGCGTCCGGGCCCACCGCCCCTGGAGCGCCGTCGACGCGCTCTGGGGCGACCCGCCTGCGTCCAGCGAGCAGATCCTTCATCCAGAGAAGTACGACGCCGCGAGCCGCCGCTCGCCGTCGAGGAAGAGGCTCTTCCGGAGCTGGCGGGCTTCGGGCGCCCCACCGGCACCGATGTGCTCGGCGAGCTGGTGGTGCGGACCTGGCTCGAATCCGCTCTCCCCCCGGAGATCGCCGAGCGGGCGGCCGCCGGTTGGGGGGGAGATCGGGCGGGGATCTATACACCGGCGCCCGCGGTTTCGGGGGCCGACGGCGGCGCCGCGACGCCGCTGGCTCCGCTCGCCTGGTTGACCGTCTGGGACGACGCCGCCGAAGCGGATGATTTCGCGCGGGCCGCCCGGCAGGTGCTCGCCAAGATGAGTCTCGAGACAAGCAAGACGAGCGGCGACCCGCAGTCCGCGCCGGCGACCGACGGCGACGGCGACGTCTTTTCGACGCCCTCCGGAGCCTTCGCGCTCGCCCGCAAGGGGGACGCCGTCGCGCTGCTGCTGGCCGCGCCCCAGCCCGTGGCGCCGGTGCTCGCCGCCATGTTGGAGGCGGCCCACCCGCGGCCCAGGAGGGCGTCGCCCAAGAGGCGACGGTGAGCGAAGCGAACGACGGACATTGGCCCGACGACGTGCCGCTCGAAGGCGGCCTAGCCGAGGCCTTAGCCGGCGAGCAGCGCCTCGCCCACGACGCGGAGCTCAGCCAGATTGTCCACGTCGTGATCGAGCAGCGGGATCTGGGTGATCTGCGTCCCCGGAGCCCGCTCGGCCAGCCGGGCGATCTCGCGCCGCTCGGCCGCGTGCAGGGCCGCGAAGGTGCCGGCGAGCGGAGCCAGCCGCGCCGCCGCCTCGGCCAAGCTGGCGTCGGAGAGGTCGGCGAACGCCGGCGTCGCGCGCAGCGCCTTGGCCAGCGCGCCCGGCTCGGTGATCCCCGGCGCCGGTTGCACGCGGTTGGCGATGAAGGCGGACAGCGGCACGCCCGCCTCGCGCAGCCGCCCGTGGAAGTAGAGCGCCTCGTCGACCGCGGCGACCGCCGGCACCAGCACCAGCAGGAACGCCGTGTCCGCGCCGCGCAGGAGAAGATCGACCGCCTTGGCGCGCTCGAGAAATCCGCCCAGCACCTGCTGGAAGTCGGTCAGGAACGCCCCGACGTCGTCGAGGAACCGACTGCCGACCAGCTTGGCCAGCCGGCGCAACACCAGCGCGCCGCCGGCCCGCAGCCGCCGGAGCGACAGCCGCCGCAGGCCGCCACCGGCCTCCCCATCGCCTTGCGGTGAACGGGCGAACCAGCTGAGCGCCGGGCTGGAGACGGCCGCGGCGATCCGTTTGGGCGCGTCCAGGAAGTCGAGCGCGTTGGCCGTCGGCGGCGTGTCGAGCACGATGAGATCGTAGGCCCCCTCGCGCGCCAGCTCGTAGAGCGCCAGCGTCGCCGCGTACTCCTGCGAGCCGGTGAGCGAGGTGGTGACCTGCCGGTAAATCCCGTTTTCGAAGATTCGCCGGCGCATCTCCGGATCGGCCACCTGTTCGTCGACCAGACGCGCGAACGCCCGCGCGGTGTCGAGGCGAACGGCGTAGAGGCGGCCCGCCCCCTCCGCCGGAATCCCCAGCACCCGGCAGGCCTCGGCCGGCACGGGGCGCGGCTCGGGACCGAGCCCGCCGACCCCCAGCGCATCCGCCAGGCGCGGCGCCGGATCGATCGTACAGACCAGCGTCTTGCGTCCAAGGCGCGCGGCGGTCGCCCCCAGCGCCGCCGCGGTGGTGGTCTTGCCGACGCCGCCCGGTCCGACGCACACGACAATCCTTTTTTGCTCGACCAGCGCGCGGATCATCGGAGTGGAGTTGGCCGTGAGTGGAATGGGCAAGGCGCTCAGCCGGCGCGGACCAGGAGCACCGAGACGTTGTCCGGGCCGCCCGCCGCGTTCGCCGCGTCGACCAGCTGCTGGCAGGCCGACTCGAGATCCACCGGCGGGCGCAGGATCGTCGCCATCTTGCCGTCGGGAACCACACCCCACAAGCCGTCGCTGCAGAGCAGGAAGAGATCGCCCGGCTGGACCCGACCGACGTAGACGGCCGGCTCGATCTCTTCCTTGCTCCCGAGACTGCGCGTGACGACGTTGCGGTGCGCGAACGTGGCCAGCTCCTCGTCGGTCATCTCCGGTCGCGCCGCCCGCATCTCCTCGGCGACCGAGTGATCGCGCGTCAGGCGCGTGACACCGCCGCCGCGGAACCGGTAGGCGCGGCTGTCGCCGGCGTGCGCGATCGCCAGCTGCTCTTCCCCGATCGCCATGGCGACGACGGTGGTCCCCATGCGGGCGCGCGCGCGGTCGGCGGCGGCGGCAGTGCGAATCTGGTCGTTCGCCACCTTGATGCCGACCCGCAACAGGTTCGCCGCCAGCGACAGCGAGCGATCGACCGGGTAGGGCCAAGCCTGGTGCGGCTCGGCGTGGTACGAGTGGAAGAACGTCTCGATCGCGTCGACGGCCATGGCGCTGGCCACCGCGCCGGCGTTGTGTCCCCCCATCCCGTCGGCGATGACGAACAGCCGCCCGTCGACGAAGCTGCCGAAGGCGTCCTCGTTGTCCTGTCGTTGCCGCCCGGGATGAGACAGCGCGGCCGCCGCCAGGGGCAGCGTCGGCGGCTCTCCGGTCATCGGCGGCGCGGACATCGAAACCACCAGGTTCGCAAAAAGCCCGCCCTTCAATCAAGCCCTATCGTCGCAAGCCCTATCATCCAAGCCCTATCGTCCAGTGGGGAAGCCTCGCCTACGCGCGGGCGACCGCCTCGGCCCACCGGGCGAGGTGGGCGGAGCGCGCTGCGGCGGACATCGACGGATTGAAGACGCGCATGCGGACGGTCTCCCCCGCGGCGTCGACCGGCGGCAGCCCGACGCCCAGCGCCGCCAGCTTGGCCGCGCCCAGGGCGGTCGATTCGACCATCTCGGGGCGGAAGATCTGCACACCCAGGAGATCGGCCTGGATCTCCATCAAGAGATCGTTGGCCGCCGCCCCGCCGTCGACGCGCAGGTTGTTGATCGGCAGCCCGGCGTCGGCCTGCATCGCCGTTACCAGATCCACGTTCTGAAGCGCGATCGCCTCCAGCGCGGCGCGCGCCAGGTGCGCCCGGGTCGTCCCACGCGTCACGCCGGCGATGAGGCCGCGCGCCTCGGCCCGCCAGTGCGGGGCGCCGAGGCCGGTCAGCGCCGGCACGATCGTGACGCCGCCGGAATCCGGCACCGAACGGGCGAGCGGCTCGATCTCCGGCGCGCTGGCGATGATCCCCAGGCCGTCGCGCAGCCACTGCACCAGCGCCCCGGCCACGAAGGCGCTCCCCTCGAGCGCGTAGGCGGTCGTCGCTCCGCCTCCGACGTCCAGCGTCCAGGCGACGGTGGTCAGAAGGCCGTGGGTCGAGGGGCGCGGCTCCCCGCCCACGTTCATGAGCAGAAAGGCCCCCGTCCCGAAGGTGCACTTGGCGTCACCCGGCTCGGTGCAGTCCTGGCCATAGAGCGCCGCTTGCTGATCGCCCGCCACGCCGGTGATCGGAATTCCGTCGGGGAGCCCCGGCACGCCGCGCGTCTCGCCCAGCCGCCCCGCCGACGGGCAGACCTCGGGCAGGAGCGCGGCCGGCACGCCAAACAGCGCGCAGAGCTCGTCGGAGAACTTCCGCGTGCGCAGATCGCAGAGCAGCGTGCGCGACGCGTTGGTGACGTCGGTCACGTGGGTCTTGCCGCCCGTGAGCCGCCAGATGAGGAAGCTGTCGACCGTGCCGAAGGCGATCTCGCCCGCCTCGGCCCGGGCGCGAAGGCCGCTGACCGCGTCCAGCAGCCATCTCACCTTGGTCGCCGAAAAATAGGGATCGAGGACCAGGCCCGTCCGCTCGCGCACCATCCGCTCGTTCCCCGCCGCCTTGAGCGCGGCGCAAAACGGCGCCGTCCGCCGATCCTGCCAGACGATGGCGTTGGCCACCGGCCGCCCGCCGTCGCGCTCCCAGAGCAACGTCGTCTCGCGCTGGTTGGTGATCCCCACCGCGGCGATCCGTTTCACGTCGACGCCCGCCAGCGCCTGGCCGAGCGCGCCGAGCACCGAGCCCCAGATCGCCTCCGGATCGTGCTCGACCTCGCCGGGGCGCGGGTAGATCTGCGCGAACTCCCGGTAGCCGCGCCCGCGCACGGTGCGACCGCCGTCGACGACCAGCACGGTCGTCCCGGTGGTCCCTTGATCGATGGCGATGACGAGATCGGGCGCCATGGCGGCCGCTACGCTACCACCGACCAGCCGGCGTGCTCGGCCAGAAAGCGCGTCGCCCCCGCCAGCAAGGTCGACTTCTCCACGTCGAGGGCGATCAGGTGGAACGAACGATCGAGCCAGAGTCGCTCGATGACCTCGCTTCCGAGGCTGCCGGTGAGCTCGAGAGAATCTTCCATCGGCACCGTGTGGTCCTTCCGGCCGTGCGCCACCAGCGCGGGCGTTCGGATCGCGGGCAGCTCGGGGCGCACCACATCCATGAGGTCGAGCAGCCCCTCGAGCGCGGCGATCGGAAAGGCGCGCAGCCCCGGGTTCGTGTACCGGATCGCCGGATCCGAGACGTCCGATCCGTTCAGCTTGGGGACCGCCGCCCGGGGGTGGGCCCGAAAGTCGATCGGCAGCCGCGCCACGGTCCGGATCCCCAGCACCTCCGCCGGCCGCAGCCGCAGCGGCGTGGACATCAAGACCAGCGCCGAAACGCGGGCCGGGTAGAGGTGCGCGAGGCGCAACGCCAGAAGGCCCCCCATCGAGAAGCCGCAGATGGCCGTGGGGCCGCCGCCCGTGCGCGCCTCCAGCCGCCCGAGCGCCTCCTCGGCCGACCGGAACCAGTCGTTCCAGTGGGTCGCCGCCAGGTCGGCCAGCGTCCCGCCGTGCCCTGCCAGCATCGGCGCCTCGACCGAACAGCCGAGCCGCCCGAAGTGCTCGGCCAGCGGGCGCACCTCGAACGGCGTACCGGTGATCCCGTGCAGGCAGAGCACCCCGCGTCCATCGCCCGCGATGGTGAGCGGCGACTTGTCCGCGGTTCCGGCCCGGAAACGCTCGAACATGGGGAGACCCTATCAGGGTCTCCGAGCGATATCCCCCGCCCAAAAAGCGAAAGCCACGACCGAGCGTCCGTGGACGCTCGAATCGTGGCTCTGGCGTGCGCTTAGGAAGGGCGCGTTCAGCAGCCGGGCGCGGTGGTCCCGCCGGCCGGCACGGGGAGGCAGAGCGAGCAGTCCACCGAGCTGTTCTCGCTCTGCGGGTTGGCGTTCACCGTGTCGGTCACGGTGAGCTGTGCGCCGTTCGTGCAGCCCATCTGGTTGGTCTTCATCGACCAGCACTGCGCCGGGTTGGCGCCGGCCGAACCGCAGTTCGGGAGCGCGATGTCCTTCTTGACGCCCTGACTGTCGGTCAGGTGCTCGACGACCGAGCACATCGGCAGGCCCGCCGAGTCCGTCTGAATCTTGCCCGTGATGCAGGGCGGAGTGATGAGCTGGCCCAGCTTGGTGGCGATGAGGCTCATCGACGCCGCGTAGTCCTTGTCGCAGATCGACGCCAGCAAGCTGTTCTTGAAGGCGTTCACGAACTGAGCGATGCGGACACCCGGATCGCCGAAGCTGCCGTCCGTCGTGTTCGTCGTCGACGGGTCCGGGTTGACCGTTGGTTTCCGCCCTTCTCACCGCACGAGCTCAGCACCGTGGGCCAGAGCTCACCGGGCTGGGTATTCGTGTCCGCCCGACTCGGGCAGCCAGGCCACGGCGTAGGGCGCCGGCGGCGCCGAGATGGAGGCGACGAGAATCTTGTCGTCCGCAGCGCTCCCCTTGAGCAACTTGATGTCGCTGACGAACTGGGAAACCGGGATGAGCGCGCTCGATCCGGTCTCATTGTCCTCGCAGTTCGTCAGATTGAGGATGGGAACGCCGCCGCTCATCTGGACATCGGCGGGAGGATTGAGCGGCGGCACGATCATCGCGCCATTCGCCGGATCCTTGCAGTAATGCCCGCCCCGGGGGCCGCCGTTGCACCGGTAGTTTTGGACCGGTCCGTCCGGGTTCGCGATGTTCTGCGAACCGCCGTTCAGCGAATAGATCGTCGTGTTGGCGGGCGCCGAGCAGTCATCCTCGTTGGTCAGGATGACGATGCCAAGGTAGGCATCGTCACGCAGGAAGCCGGCGTTCGTGCTGGGCTGCTGTCCATCGCCGCCGAGCGCGCGATCGATCGAGGCGAGCTGGTTCTCGAAGCCGCACCCCTTGTCGCCCAGCAGGGCGATGCACTGGAACACCTTGGAAATATCGGGATTGGTGTAGTTGGGCATCATGTCGGCGTCCGAGATGAACGTATGCGTGCTATCCGCCGCCCCCGGCGGGGTTGCGATGGTGGTGTCCGTGCAGACGACAGGTGGATTCAACTTCGAGTTCGATTCCGGACCGCTCTGAAACATCCCTTGGTCTCCGTATTTGGTACAACCGATCGAGCTGGTCGAATCGCCCGGCGCGCCCATGTCGGACGACACGACGGCGACGTGCAGGCTGGGCGGCGTCGGCAGGGCCTGGAGAACCGACATGAAGTTCGGAAGTTGATCGTACAGCTTCTGCTGCATCTCGCTCATCGACGACGAGTTGTCGACCATGAACAAGATGTCGAGCTGGTTGTTGATCTTCTGCGTGAACTGCGTCGTCAGCGTCGCCGTCGGGGTGATGGTCGGCGCCTCCAGCGTGCGCGACGTGCAGGCCCACAGGGCAGGCGCGGCGGCGGCCAGGCCGGCCCAGCGAAGGACCCGCCAACATTTGGATGGAAAACCGGCGCGACCAATCATGGGAATCCTCCTCGAGGGACGACAACAGGAACGGTGGGCTAGACGCCCGGGGGGCAAAACTGCGCGATTATAGGGAGTGGCTCAAGCGACCGCAATGCTGTTACTGGCCACCTGGGATGGCACGACTCTGATATCAGCAACCTTGGGGCCAGTCGAAGGGCGCGGAAACTCGCGCCCCGCCACCCGAATGCGCCAACCTGATTGGCAGCCCCGCCAACTGAACGCGCTCACGGCGCGCGCGCGATCCCGCAGAGCATCTCGCCCGCGAAGTAGCGGGCCCCCGGCGGGTCGTCGATCCGGATCGGGCGGAGGAAGCTGTTCAGGATCTCGCCGCGGGCGTCGCGCCTCGAAGACGGATGAGCCGGATCGACGAAGCTCCGGCGCACCCGGCCGGCCTGCGCCTCGACGAAGGTGATACGGCCTTCGGGCCCGACGCTCTCGACGATTCCCGCCCGGTCGGCGCACGCGGGCGCGGGCTCCAGGCCGCGCGTGTCGAAGAAGAGAATGTCGCCCGGGCGGGCCTCTGCTGCGCCGACCAGGCGATGGGCCGTGCGCAGGTATCCCCAGAGGGCCCGCGTGCTGCCGTCGGTGCCGAAGCGAAAGCCGGCGTCATGGAGGGCCCGTTCCACGAAGGCAGCTCCGTCGTCGCCGGGCCCCACGTCGCCGCGCCCACGATGTGTCGACCGCGACGAATGCTGCGCCTCGAAGCGCGCCGCCTGGAAGACGGAAGGAGCGGCGCCGCGGGTCTGGGCCCGGGGCGTCGCGCAGCCGAGCGCGCAGAGGCCCAGGACGACGATCATGGCCAGGAAGACCTCGAGCAACCGATAACGGCGCTCGCCGGGGAGCTGCAAAGGCATGCGCCCATCGTATGACATGTAGGATATCTGTCCACATTTTGACCTTTGCCCCGACCGACTAACGTCGTCCTGATCGCCGTGCCCTCATCGTCCCCCGATCACCAATCCGACGGCCAATCCATCGGCCGGGCGACGGTCGCCATCTTCGTGTTCGCCTTTCTCGGGTGGACGTTCGACTTCTACGATCTGGTCCTGCTCGGTTTCATCAAGGACGGCGTGGCGCGCGATCTCCATCTGTCGCACACGGCCGAATCCTGGCTCCTGGGCGCCGGGCTGGGCGCCTCGGGGCTGGGCGGCCTCGTCGCCGGGGCGCTCGCCGACCGGCTCGGGAAGCGGACCATCCTCTCGGTCACCGTGCTGGTCTATTCGGTCGGCTCGCTCATCTGCGGGCTGGCGCCCAACGCGACGGTCTTCTTCGCGGGGCGGCTGACGCAGGGGATCGGCATCGGCGGCGAGTGGGCGATCGGCCATGGGATGCTGGCCGAAGCGGTCGCGCCCCGGATGCGCGGGCGCGCGGCGGCGGCCCTGCAGGCCGGCGAGCCGTTCGGCGTGGCCATCGCCGCGCTGGTCGGCTATCTGGTTCTTCCCCACGTCGGATGGCGGGCGGTGCTGGTCGGGTCCAGCGTCACCGCGTTGCTGGCCGTCGCCGCGCGCGCGTCGGTGCATCTTCCCGATCGGCCGTCGGCGGCGGTCACGCGCCCATATCTCGCCGAGCTGCGGGCCGCCGCCCACGTTCCTGGTCTCCCCCGCCGGTTCGTGGCCGCCTGGTTGCTCGGCGTGTTCAAGCTGGGCACCTACTGGAGCTGCTACACCTGGCTTCCGACGTTTCTCACCCACGGGATGCACCAGAGCGTCGGCCGGTCGCTCACCTGGATGGTGACGGCCCAGGTCGGGCAGCTGGGCGGGATGCTGAGCTTCGGCGCCATCTCCGATCGGCTGGGGCGCCGGCCGGCGTTCGCCCTCTACTCGCTGCTGACCGCCGCGGCCGTCGGCACGCTGGCCGCCCGGTGGAACGTGCTCTTGCTGCACCCGCCGCTGTTCTGGACCGTCATGTTCGCCCTGGGCGTGGGGTCGGGGTGCACGGCGGGATTCGGGGCGCTCCTGGCCGAGCTCTATCCGGCCGAGGTCCGCGGCGCCGCGATGGGCGCGACCTACAACCTGGCGCGCGCGGCCCAGCTGCTGACGCCGCTCCTGGTCGGGCTGATGGTCGCCCGCCACGGACTCGGCGGTGGGCTGGCCGTCCCCTGCGCTCTCGCTCTGGCCACCGCGAGCTGGGTCTGGGTTTTGCCCGAGACGCGGGGGATCGCGCTGCCGGCGCTCCGGCAGCGATCGAGCCCCTGAGCGGGCCGTCGACGAGCTGCCGCTGCCGGCGCCGCGACCACACCATGGGCGCCACACCCACCCGCCTCCGCTTGAGCGCTGTCAGCCGCGGGCTGAAAGAAGGGCAAGGCGATTCGGAGGACCCATGGCTGACGCGGTATCATTGGGACGATGAGAGACGTAGTCGTCGTCGCGGGCGCGAGGACGCCCGTTGGGTCGTTTCAAGGTGCGCTGGCCTCGGTGAGCGCGCCGCGGCTGGGAGCCGTGGCCGTGCGCGCGGCGCTCGAGCGTGGGGGCGTGCCCGCCGACGCCGTAGGGGAAGTCTACCTGGGCTGCGTGCTGACGGCCGGGATCGGCCAGGCTCCGGCGCGGCAAGCTTCGATCGCGGCGGGGATCCCGCCCGCCGTCGGTGCGGTGACGGTCAACAAGGTGTGTGGCTCGGGATTGAAGGCGGTCGTGTTCGGCGCGAACGCCATCGCCACCGGCGAGCACGACGTGGTGGTGGCGGGCGGGATGGAGTCGATGAGCAACGCGCCCTACCTCCTGCCCAAGGCGCGCGAGGGCTACCGGCTGGGGCACGCGCAGGTGATCGACTCCTTGATCCACGATGGTCTGTGGGACGCGTACGGGAACGTTCACATGGGCGACTGCGCCGAGCTCTGCGCCAAGGAAAAGGGGATCACCCGCGCGGATCAAGACGCGTTCGCCGTGGAGTCCTACAAGCGGGCGTTGCGCGCCCAGGCCGAGGGGAAATTTCGCGCCGAGATCGTCCCGGTGGAGATCGCCCAGAAGAAGGGCCCGCCCAAGATCGTCGCCGACGACGAGGAGCCCGGGCGCGGCGACATCGAGAAGCTGTCCGGCCTGCGGCCCGCCTTCCAGAAGGAAGGGACCGTCACCGCCGGGAACGCGTCTTCGATCAACGACGGGGCGGCCGCGCTGGTGCTGGCGGGGGCCGACGTCGCCAAGGCCCGCGGCTGGAAGCCGGTGGCGCGCATCGTCGACTCGGCGGGGCACGCCCAGGCGCCCGAGTGGTTCACCACCGCGCCGGCGGGGGCGATCGAGCGGCTGCTCGGCAAGATCGGCTGGAAGAAGGACGACGTCGACCTGTGGGAGATCAATGAAGCCTTTGCGGTCGTCTCGATCGCCAACAACCGGATGCTGGGGCTCGATCCGGCGCGAGTGAACATCTGGGGCGGCGCGGTGGCGCTGGGCCACCCGATCGGCGCCTCGGGCGCGCGCGTGCTGGTCACCCTGATCGCGGCGCTGCAGGCGACCGGGAAGCGGCGCGGGGTCGCGTCGCTCTGCATCGGCGGAGGCGAGGGGATCGCGCTGGCGGTCGAGCGGATCTGACGCTACCTTGACGCCATCCATGTCAGTCCTGGACGGCATCCAGCGCGTCGGTGTCATCGGCGCCGGCCAGATGGGACGGGGGATCGCCCAGCTGGCGGCGTCGCAGGGGTTCGCGGTCACGCTGGCCGACATGGGGCGCGACATCGCCGAGCGCGGGCGCGCCATGGTGGGCAAGCAACTCGACAAGCTGGTCGAGAAGAACAAGCTCGCGGCGGCCGAGCGGGCGCAGATCCTGGCGCGGATCGAGCCGTGCGATCTCTACGGCAAGGAGCTGGAGTCGGTCGATTTCGTCGTCGAGGCCGCGATCGAGGACGTGGTCGTCAAGCGGGAGATCTTCGCCGCCCTCGATCGCGCCTGCCGTGGCGACGTCGTGCTGGCCACCAACACCTCGTCGATCAGCATCACCACCATCGGGGCGGCGGTGACCCGACCGGAGCGGGTCATCGGGATGCACTTCATGAATCCGCCGCCGCTCATGAAGCTGGTGGAGATCATCCGGGGCCTGGCCACCGGCGACGCCACCTACGAGGTGACGCGCGCGCTGGCCGAGCGGCTCGGCAAGCAGACGGTGCTGTCGCGCGACATCCCGGGCTTCATCGTCAACCGCGTCCTGATGCCGATGCTGAACGAGGCCTGCTTCGCGCTGTACGAAGGGATCGGCTCGGTCGAGGACATGGACATCGCCATTCAGCTCGGCCTCAACCATCCCATGGGGCCGTTCTCGCTGATGGATCTGATCGGCCTCGATACGACGCTTTCGATCCTGGAGGTCTTGCACCGCAACCTCGGCGATCCGAAGTACCGCCCCTGCCCGCTGCTTGCGCCAGTACGTCGCCGCCGGTTGGCTGGGGCGCAAGACGGGGCGCGGCTTTTACCACTATCCGGCGCCGGCCCAGGTCTCGGGGGCGATCCGCGCGGAGCCGGCCAGTTGAGCGGCGCACCGGAGCGTGCGCTCGTGGCGCGGGAGGGCGCCCTGGCCATCGTGCGCGTCAACCGCCCGGAGGCGCGCAACGCGCTCGACGGCGAGACGCTGCACGCGCTGGCCGACGCGTTCGCCGCGCTCGAAAGTGACGCCACCGTTCGCTGCGCCATCCTCACCGGCGCGGGCGACAAGGCCTTCGCCGCCGGCGCGGACATCAAGGCGATGGCCGACGCCGATCCGGCGGGCGCGGGCGTTCTGGTGGCGCAGGCGCACCGGGTGGGCGAGCTGCTGGAGGCGTCGCGGATACCGGTGATCGCGGCGGTGAACGGGTTCGCGCTGGGCGGCGGGTTCGAGCTGGCGCTGGCCTGCGACTTCATCCTCGCCGCGCGCGGCGCCAGGGTCGGCATGCCCGAGGTCGGCCTGGGCGTCATCCCCGGGATGGGCGGGACGCAGCGGCTGGTCCAGCGGATCGGCGTGGCCCGGGCCCGCCAGCTCATCTACACGGGCGGGTTGCTCGACGCCGACGCTGCCGCCCGGATGGGCCTCGTCAACGAGGTGCTCGAGCCGGCGGAGCTGCTGCCGCGGGCGCGGGCCGTCGCCGCCGAGATCGCCACCCGCGCGCCGCTGGCCATCGCCGCCGCCAAGCGCGCGCTCCGCCGGGGCCCCGATCTGCCGCTCGACCAAGGCATCGCGCTCGAACGGCAGCTCTTCTGCGGACTGTTTTCCACCCACGATCAAAAGGAGGGGATGCGCGCGTTTCTCGACAAGCGCGCCCCCGTCTGGACCGGACGATGAACCTCGAGCTCTCCCCCGAACAGAAGATGATCCGCGACACCGCCCGCGAGCTGGCGTCGCGCGAGATCGCCCCGCACGCCGCCGAGATCGATCGCACCCACACGTTCCCCCGCCAGATCTTCTCGCGCCTCGGCGAGCTGGGCCTCCTGGGGATCATGGTCCCCGAGAAGTGGGGCGGCGTCGGGATGGACGCGCTCTCCTACGCCGTGGCGCTGGAAGAGATCGCCCGGGCCTGCGCCTCGACGGCGGTGGCGATGTCGGTCCAGAGCTCGCTGGTCTTGGCGCCCATCCTCAAGGAGGGGACCGAGGCCCAGCGCGCGCGCTGGCTTCCCGATTTGGCGGCCGGTCGAAAGATCGGCTGCTTCGCGCTCTCCGAGCCGGAGGCCGGCTCCGACGCCAAGGCCCAGCGCACCCGCGCCACCCGCGACGGTACCGGCCGCTGGGTCCTGAACGGCACCAAGAACTTCATCACCAACGCGCCGGTCGCCGATCTGGCCATCGTGCTGGCGACGACCGATCCGACCAAGGGGGGGCGCGGCATCACCGCCTTCCTCGTCCCGATGGACAGCCCGGGGCTGACGATCGGCCCGCCCGACGACAAGCTGGGGATCCGCGGCGCGCCGAGCGCCCAGCTCTTCCTGGCCGACTGCGCCGTCGGCGACGACGCGCGGCTCGGGCCCGAGGGCGAGGGGTTCAAGATCGCCATGCGCGCGCTCGACGGCGGGCGGATCGGGATCGCGGCCCAGGCGCTGGGGATCGCGCGCGCCGCCTTCGAGGACGCCGTCCGCTACGCGCGCGAGCGAAAGACGTTCGGCCAGCCGATCGCCGAGCACCAGGCGATCCAGTTCAAGCTGGCCGACATGCGCACGGAGATCGAAGCGGCGCGGATGCTGCTCTGGCGGGCGGCGGTGAAGAAAGACAGCGGCGGCGCCTACTCGACCGACGCGGCGATGGCCAAGCTGTTCGCGTCGGAGGTCGCCAACCGGGCCGCCAAGGAGGCGGTGCAGATCTTCGGCGGCTACGGCTACCTGCGCGATTTCCCGGCTGAGCGGCACTTCCGCGACGCGAAGATCACCGAGATCTACGAAGGGACCAGCGAGATACAGCGGCTGGTGATCGCTTCGGCCTTGCTCAAGGAGTGAACCAGGCGCTAAGGTCGGCTCCGTCGAGGAGGGTCGCCCATGGGTTCGATCGCCGCAGTGACACGCAAGCTGTTTGGCTCCGAAATCGCCGTTTTGGCGCTGGTGTCGACGTTGACCGTCGCCGCCTGCGGGACGACCGACAACGGCGAGCAGAGGGTCCGCGTCGTGCCGGACAAGGAAGCCTCCGTGCAGACGGGCGGAATCTCGCCCGACAAGGAAGCGGAGGTGCAGCTGCTGCTGCAGCAGCGCGATCCGTCGACCCTGCGCTGCTACCAGGACGTGCTCGACGAGAAGCACGATCGCGCGTTCAAGGGGACCGTGATCGTGCTCTTGACGCTGACCCCCGCCGGAAAGGCCACCGCCAAGGTCACCGGCGGGACGCTGAACAACAAAGAGGTCAGCGACTGCCTGGTCGAGAAGCTGAACGACTTCGAGTACCCCCAGGTGGCTCAGACGGGGACGATGCAGTACGTGTACCGGTTCGAACCGGCGTACTGAGGTCGGCCTGGGGGCTCACGGGGCTCCGCTCGGCAGAGCCTCGCGGAGCCCGCGTCATCGCCTGGCCGCCGCCGGTGAGCGCCGGTCGCTATCTTCGGCGACTGAACTTTTAAATACCGCGATCTGCGCTTCGTGCGGATCACACGCTGCCGCTCGCTCCTCCGCAGCCTTCGCACGAAGCTTTTTCGGCGGCGCGGGCTGCGTCTCGCAATTGAAAGGGCAGCCCGCGCCGCCGAAAAAGCCCACGCGCGGACGGGCGCTGCGGCTCAGACGCGAGGATCGACGCGCGCGTAACGCGGTTCACGATTGAGCAGAGACGAGACAGCGCCTCAGACGAGACAGCGCCTTAGACGAGACGCCGCCTTAGAAGAGGCGGCGCCTTCAGACGAGACAGCGCCTCAGACGAGGCGGCGCCTCAGACGAGGCAGCGCCTCAAAACGAGACAGTGCCTTACTGGCCCACGATCGCGCCAGATGCGAGTAACGCGGTTCACCGTTCGACAGCGATCAGAGGGGCGCACGTAACACGCTTCACAGTCGGCGGTGATCAGAATGCGTGCGCGCGCACGATCTGGGGGGGCGCCTCTGCCGACGATCGGTGGGAACACGATGAGGGCCCAAAGGGGAGAATCCGTCCGAAGTGGCTGAAATAGTTGCGCAACTCTGTAGCGCAACCGCCGGACCCCAAGTGCAAGTACCCGATTTCAGGCGGAACGGAAATTTCGTCTCCTCTTGCCGGAACTTCTGTCGATGGGAATTGTCTGAAGGACGCTCCAAAAGCCCGACCGGATTCTCCCGGCCCAAGGTGTTCATGAAGTCGAAGGCAGCGAAGTCAGTAGCCCTATTCGTTTCGGCGTTCGCGGTATCGGGGATCGGGTGCGGAGGTGACAAGGCAGCGCGCAAGAACGCGGAAGGCGGTCCCGAGTTCGCGCTGGCGCAACGCAAGGCGCCGAAACCGGTCGATCCCGGTGCCTCGATGACGCTCGACAACGAGATCGGCGTCATGGACACCGACGACGTCGAAGCGACGATGCAGGAGCACTTCGACGACGTGCGCGCCTGCTACGCGCGTGCCGGCAAGGCGCAGCGCTACGCCGGGGGCAAGGTGCTGCTGCGTTTCATGGTCGCCGGTGACGGCGCCGCGCAGGACGTCTGGGTGCTCGAATCGACGCTCGGCAACTACGACGTCGAGCGCTGCTTGGTCGATGTCGGCCGCAAGATTCGTTTCCACGCGCCGAACGGCAACAAGGCGACGACGTTCGAGTACCCGGTCGAATTTCGCTCGGAGAGCGGGATGGAGATCCTCGACGTCGATGGTCCCAAGGTCAATCACGACCTGGCGATGCTGCTGCCGCAGCTCGCCGCCTGCGGGCAGATCGCCTCCGAGCAGGTGAACGCCATGGTCTACATCGAGTCGAACGGCGTCCTCGGCTCCGTCGGCCTGGCGACCGCGGCGGCCATCGATGAGGACGCCGGCGACTGCGCCGTGCAGACGATTCGCGGCTGGCGCATGTCGGTCGGCCTCCCTGGCCACGTCGTGCGCGCGAACTTCAGGATTCCGCCCAACATCACCACGGCCGAAGCATCGCGCCGCACCCTCGCCCACCACCGCCGCCGGTAGCTAGCGCGCGGGGGGCGCGGCGGACGTCAGCTTGGAGTGCTTGCGGCTGTAGAGCGCGTAGACGACGAGGCCGATGGCCATCCAGCCGAACAGGCGGACCAGCGTGCCGATCGTCTCCTGGAACATCAGGTACAGCGAGGTGGCGGCGCCGCACAGCGGGACCAGGTAGCTGCCGCCGGGAACGCGGAAGCCGCGCGGGATGTCGGGGCGCTTGAGGCGCAGGATCATGACGCCGATGCTGACCAGCACGAAGGCGAACAGCGTCCCCACCGAAGTGAGCTGACTGAGGACACCGACCGGGAGCAGCCCGCCGGCGATCGCCACCACCGCGCCGGTGATGATCGTCGTGACCCAGGGGGTTCCGAACCGCGGGTGTACACGCGCCGCGCCGGGCGGCAACAGACCGTCGACCGCCATCGAGAAGAAGATGCGGGGCTGTCCCATCAGCATCACCAGCATCACCGACGACAGGCCGGCGATGGCGCCGATCTCGACGGACGTCACCAGCCAGAGCTGGCCCGTCGCCTCGACGCCGACGGCGATCGGGTGAGGCACGCCGAGCTGCGAGTAGGGAACGATGCCCGTCAGGATCAGGGAGACCGCCACGTAGAGGACGGTGCAGATGGCCAGCGATCCGAGGATCCCGATCGGCAGATCGCGCTGCGGGTTCTTGGCCTCCTGCGCGGCCGTCGAGACCGCGTCGAACCCGATGTAAGCGAAGAAGACCCGGGCCGCGCCCCGCATCACGCCGGAGTATCCAAAGCGGCCGTGCGCCTCTTCGGGCGGGATGAACGGGTGCCAGTTGGCGGTCTTCACGAAGCGGGCGCAGAAGGCGATGAACATCAGCACCACCGCGACCTTCACCGCGACGATGACGGTGTTGAAGCGCGCCGACTCCTTGATGCCGATGACCAGAATCACCGTCACCACCACGGTGATCAACATGGCGGGGATATTCAGCACCGCGCCGGTGGAGTGAAACTGCCCCAGCACCTCGTCGTAGACGAACGGCGCGCGCGTCCAGGCCGGCGACAACGTGGTGCCGAGGACGTCGTGGACGAACGCCACGGCGTAGCCGGACCAGCCGACGCTGACCGCCGCCGAGGCGACCATGTACTCGAGGATCAGATCCCAGCCGATGATCCAGGCGACGAGCTCGCCCATGGTCGCGTACGAGTAGGTGTAGGCGCTGCCGGCGATGGGGATCATCGACGCCATCTCGGAATAGCAGAGGCCGGCGAAGCCCGAGGCGATCCCGGCCGCGACGAAGGACAGCACCACCGCCGGACCGGCGTTGTCGGCGGCGGCCTGGCCGGTGAGCACGAAGATTCCGGTGCCGATGATGGCGCCGACCCCGAGCAGCATCAGGTCCATCGCGCCGAGCGCCCGCTTGAGCCCGTGCTCCCCCGCCGCATCGGCGCGCAAGGCGTCGATCGACTTGGTGGCGAACAGCGAGCTAGCCATCCCGAACCGCGGAACGCAACATCGCCACCGCAGTGTAGACCACCACAATGGCGCCGAGCCACCTCGGCCGCGGCGACGCTAGCTCAAGGGCAGATCGGGGCCGCCGCCGTCCCCGCGACCAGGCCTGTTCCGGTGGACACCGAACCACCGCAGCCACTCACCACCAGCTTGTTGCAAGTGTTGAGCGTCGTGTCGCAGTAATAGCCGACGGGACAGGCGTTGGGGCAGGCCACCGACTGCTGGCAGATGTTGGTGACGGAACCGCAAGCGACGCCGGCGCAGGCGGCGCTGTCGGTTTGCGAGCAGACGCAGGTGGTGGAGCCGGCCGGGCAGATTCCGTTGGGAAAGGGACAGGTGCAGCCGCTGATGCCGCCGCTCCCGACGATCCCGCCAGAGCCGATCGTGCCGCCGGTCGCTCCCCCGCCGCCTTTGCCGCCCCCGCCGCCGCTCCCCACGGTGCCGCCGGTGCCGAGCACGCCGCCGCTCCCCACGATGCCGCCGCTCCCGACGATGCCGCCGGTGCCGAGCACGCCGCCGGTGCTCACCACGCCCCCGCTTCCGACGATGCCACCGCTGCCGCGGACGCCACCGGTCGCGGAGCCGCCGTGACCACCGCTGCCGATCAGGCCGCCGGTTCCGAGCACGCCACCCGTCCCGAACACGCCGCCGCTTCCGAGCCCGCCGCCGCTGCCTACCGCGCCGCCGGTCCCGAGCCTGCCGCCGGTCCCGGTCGTGACGCCGCCGGCGCCGCTGCCGCCGATTCCCTCGGTCCCGCCGCTGCCGCTGCCGCCGGTGCCGCCGTCGACGGGGACGCAGGGACCAGGGTTGGCGGCGAGGTCAATCGACAGGGAGACCGTCGCTCCCGATGAGACGTCCGGCGAAAGGACTGGGCCACCTGTCGCAATCTTGCATCCGTCCTTGTCCACCTCGACGGAGAACGGCACCGCGCCGCTCATGTCGGAGGGAAGATAGACCCCCGCCTTGTAGGCTCCGTCCGTGAACGAAGCCTTGTTGAACGTCGTGGTCTCCGTCCCGCTGGCCGTGATGACCAGCGAGACTTCGGTGTACATGACCCCGTGCGGAGCGTTGACCGTGACCAGCACCAGCGAGCGCTGGCTGCACGACAGGATCGGAAGGAAGACGAGCGCCGACGCCGAGAGGATTGCCTGCCAATGCTTCAGTTTTGACAAGTGAACCCTCCGGGGCACGACGGGTCGTGCTTTGCCGTCGCCGCAATCAAGACGATTCCGCCCACCACCACGGCCCCCACGCCCGCCCAGAACCACCATTTAGAATAAATCGGACGGGACTCGGGTGGTGTTGAGGTGCCGCCGATTTCGACGGTTGGCGTCGTCGACACCTCTGTCGAGGTGGGCGCAGGTGGGTTCAACGCCGGCGACGGCGACGATGCGGGAGCTGGCTCTGTCGGGGGAATGACCGAAACGGGGGCCGGCACGACCGACTGCGGGCGCCCGGTCCCGGGAGGCGAGGGCGCGGGAGACGGCTGCGGGCCCGACGACGTCTCTTCGAGGTCCCTGATGTGTTTCTCGGCGACCGCGCGGTTGGGAGCGTTCGGCGCGTCCTTCAAGAACTGCCGGTAGAACTTGATCGCCTCCGCCCCCTGCCCCATCAAGCGGTGGCACTGGGCGATGTTGTACAGGAAGCTCGGATCCGGCTTGGCCAGATAGGCCTGCTCGTACTCGGCGATGGCGTTGGCGTACTTCTCGAGCTTGTAGTACGCGTCGCCCTCCTGTGAGTGGGCACGGGCCGAATCCAGCCGCGGATCGGCGGCCCGCGACGGCTGACCACTCGTCAGAAGAAGGGCGGCGAGCAACACGCCGGCTCCAGCTGGTCTTCGCACCAAGATAGATCCCAAGATAGATCTCACTGCGGATCCTAGGGACCGCACGGCCCCGAAGTCAACGTCCTGCTGGTCGGGAGACCGGAAGGCAAAGTTGAGCGCAGCGAACCATGCCCGACGACGTGCCGCCCATGGACGGCCGGCGCCGCGCGACACGCCGGGCGTTAGAATGCCCGGATGAGAGACGGGGACCGCAGCAAGCCGACGGACGGAACGCGCGAGCGGCAGCGGGTCCTCCTGCTCTGCGCCGGCATCATCGTGCTGTTCGCGCTGACCGATCGGATGACGCTCGGTTACTTCGCCTGGCGCCCGCTGCTGGTGCGGCTGCTCTGGGCGCTGTTCATCGTGGCGACCGCGCTCAACCTCCGCGGCGCCGGGCGGGAACGCACGCGCGAGCTGATGCTGGCGCTCGCGGTCTTCTCGACCGCCTTTTACGCGGCGCTGGCCGCGCTGACCGGCGGGGTGGCGAGCCCGCTGTTCCACTGGATGCTGGCCCTGCCGGTGGCGATCGCCGTCGTCATTCAGGATCACCCGGCGGCGATCGTGGGCTCGGGGCTGGCGATGCTGGCCGGCGGGCTGGGAATCCTGTCCGCCGCCGGCACCAGCCCCGCGCTCTGCTGGCAGTGGGCGGGAACGGCGGCGATCATGGTGATGCTGGCGGCCTATGTCTCGGGATCCTACGGGCGGCTTCACGCACGCGAGGCCGCCCTCCGGCGGGCGGGCGCCGAGGCCGACACCCGCGCGCGCGCCTCCGAGGCCGCGATCGCCGCCCGCGACGAGTTCCTGGCCATCGCGGCGCACGAGCTGCGCACCCCGCTCACGTCGCTGCTGCTGCAGATCGACGCCGTCGAACGGACAGTCTCCGTCTCCTCGAGCGGCGTGCTCGGCGACGTCGAGCGGCAGCGCATCGGCTCGATCGCCCGGCAGGCGAGCCGGCTGTCGGGTCTCATCGACGGCATGCTGGACATGTCGCGCCTGACGGCCGGCCGCCTCCAGCTGAACTTCGACGAGGTCGATCTGGCGGCGTTGGCGCGCGAGGTGGCGCAGCGTTTCGCCCCCGACGCCGCGGCCGCCTCCTGCGCGATGAAGATCGATCTTCCCGAGCCGCTGGTCGGCCTGTGGGACGAGGCGCGCCTCGATCAGATCGCCACCAACCTGATCGCCAACGCCGTGAAGTACGGGGCCGGCGGCGGAATCGAGGTCGAAGGGCGCGGCACCCCGGAGATCGTCCAGCTCATCGTGCGCGATCACGGCATCGGCATCTCCGCCGAGGACCAGCAGCGGATCTTCCGCCGCTTCGAGCGGGCCACCGGCCAGCGGCAGCACCCCGGGCTGGGGCTGGGGCTCTGGATCACCAGCGAGCTGTGCAAGGCGCTGGGGGGGAAGATCTCGGTCACCAGCGCGGTCGGCGCCGGCGCCGCGTTCACCGTCACCCTCCCCCGCCGATCGCCGACCGCCACCGAATCGCAAAAGCCCCGCCTGCCCGGCGTCGGGCCATCGCGCGCCTGACGACGTCGCGCTCTGCAACGTTGACCAGGGGGCCGCATCTGGGATAGTTCGCGGCGATGCCGTCGCTCGCTCTCGCCGCCTATCCACTCGAACGCCTCGCCGATCAGGTCGGAACGCCCTTTTACCTCTACGACGGCGCCGAGCTGCGCCGCCGGCTGGAGGCGCTGGCCGCGCTGACCGCGGGAGACGCCCTGCAGGCGCGCTACGCGATGAAGGCGAACTCGAACTGGAAGGTTCTGGAGGCGGTGCGGGCGGCGGGGCTGTGGATCGACGCCGTGAGCGGCAACGAAGTCCTGCGCGCGCGGCGGGCCGGGTTCCCGATGGGGGCGAAGCCGCCCGTGGTCATGCTGACCGCCGACGTCCTGCGCGACAACGCGCTCACCGCCGTCCTCGAGCATGGCGTGCTTCCCAACGTCGGCTCACCCGGCATGATCGACGAGCTGCACGGCGCCGGCTACGCAGGCCCCATCGCGGTGCGGGTGAATCCGGGGTTCGGGCACGGCCACGTCCAGTCGTGCGACACGGGCGGCCCCTCTTCCAAGCACGGCATCTGGCACGAGGCGCTGGGCGAGCTGCGCGCCCGGGCGATGGCCGCCAAGCTGCCTGTCGTCGAGCTGCACGCCCATCTCGGCACCGGGCCGCGCATCGTGGAGTTCGACGAGAACCTGCGCCGGTTCGTGGAGATGATGACCCCCCGGCTGCCGGAGTTTCCCGACATCGAGGCGATCAACCTGGGCGGCGGCATCCCCCACCCCTATCGCCCCGGCGCGCCCAGCTACGACCTCACCGGCTTCCGCAAGCTGCTGGTCGAGGTGGCCGCCGTCCTGGCCAAGGCGGCTGGCCGGCAGATTCGCGTCGAGATCGAACCGGGGCGCTATCCCGTCGCCGCGGCCGGCCTGCTCGTCTGCCGGGTAAAGGATCTCAAGAAGACCGAGTCCAACGCCAAGGGGCCCGGGCACCGGTTCATCATGGTGGACGCCGGCTTCAACGATCTCGTCCGCCCGGCGATGTACGGGTCGTACCACCACATCTCCATCGTCGGCAAAGGCGCCGACCGCGCACCCGAGCCGTTCGTCGTCGCCGGCCCGCTGTGCGAGAGCGGCGACGTCTTCACCCGCGACGACAAAGAACTGCTCGACCCGCGGGACCTTCCCCGCCCCGAGGTGGGCGACCTGCTGGTCCTGCACGACGCGGGAGCCTACGGCGCCTCGATGAGCTCGAACTACGTCTCCATCGGGCGCGTGCCGCAGGTCTTCTGGGACGATGGCCGCGCCACCTTGGTGTCGCGCCGGGAGACGATCGACGACGTGATGCGCGCCGAGTGCGACGAACGGCTCTGACCGCCGGCTCCATCGCGCCGCGAGCGAAAGCCTGAGGAAGGCGGTCCGCTGAAAGCGCAAACGTCGTACAATGAGCGCGGTGCTGAAGTGCGGGTGTTGAAGGGAACGCCATGATCCGCCTTCGCCTCCCGGGAATTTGTGCAGCCCTCGTCGCCGCGGCGGGATGCAGCGCGAGCCTCGGCCCGATGCAGGGCACGGGAGGTGCCGGCGGAGCACCGGCGACGACCGGCCGCGGTGGCCGCTCGGGCGGGTTTGCCGGCGCGGGCAGCGGGGTCGGCGCCACCGGCGGATCCAGCGGTCCGGGCGGCGCCGCCGGAACCACCGTCATTGGACCGCGCAACAATGAAGTCGACATCCTGTTCATGATCGACGACTCGTCCGGAATGGCGAGCATGCAGGCGAAGCTCGACGTTCAGCTTCCGCTCTTCGTGCAGGCCCTGCAGAACCTCCCGGTGCCCCCCAGCCTGCACATCGCGGTGGTGTCGTCCGACATGGGCGCGCCCGGCGACTCGACCACCTCGATTCAGTGCACCAAATTGGGCGACCAAGGGTGGTTTCAGAGCGCTCCGGAATCGAACTCCCAGTTGACCCCACCTGTCGTCTGCACGGACACCACGATCGCAACCCCACCGGGAGCGGCAGACAGCACGCATACCTTCATCTCGGACGCCGACATGATGCCCAACTACACGAATCCCGACCTCTCCGAGGTGCTCCAGTGCATCGCGCTGCTCGGCGACAAGGGCTGCGGTTTCGAGCACCAGCTCGCCTCGATCGATCGCGCGCTGGGTGGCGACGGCCAGTTGCCCAGCACGAACGCCGGCTTCCTGCGGCCCGAGGCCTCCCTGGCCATCGTGATCCTGACCAACGAGGACGACTGCTCGGCGCCCGCCAACACCGAGCTCTACTCTCTGAACGGCGGCCAGCAGAACCTCGCGAACCCGCTCGGCCCGATCGGCAACTACCGCTGCAACCAGTTCGGCCACCTCTGCACCGATCCGGCCACCGGCGCCGTCATCGCCCCGCCGCTCGTTCCCCCGTCGGACGCGCAGGGCACCGCGGCGGCACCGACGCTCGATCTCACCGACTGCACGTCGAACGGCGCGGGAAGCGGCCTGCTGACCCCGGTCGCGCAGTTCATCAGCGACATCAAGGCCCTCAAGCCAGACCCGGACAACCAGATCGTGGTCGCCGCCATCGCGGCGCCGGCGACGCCGTACACGGTGGCCTGGCTGCCCCAGTCGGGCGGCCAGAATACCCAGCCCGGCGAGCTCTGGCCGGTGGTCGAGCACTCCTGCGGGGCGGCCGGCGGCTACGTCAACCCCGCCGGCCAGATCGCGACCGATGGGAGCTTCGGCGACCCGGGTGTCCGCATCGCCGCGTTCGTGAAAGCATTTCCGTACGGCTACCTGGGATCGGTCTGCGACGCCAGCTACACGCCCGTGCTGTCGGCCGTGGCGACGCGGATCGGTCAGCTCATCGGCTCCCCCTGAGTCTTCGCCCAGTCCTACCCGAAGTCGCTCTCGGCGCCGAGCGCGTAGTGGACCGCCGGGCCGATCGTCTCGACCGGTAAGCCGCGCCAGAAGATGTGCCAGGTGGGGAACCGAAGTAGCCCGTCGCACTGCTTGACGTACCAGGCGGTGATCGGGTTCTCCGGCCGCGAGCGCCAGAAGAACGACGGGTAATCGCGGGTGACCAGCGACCAGATCTCGCTGCCGAGACCGTCGCCCTGGGCCTGGCGCTCGACGGCGAACTTGGTCAGGTAGGGCGCCACCGCGGTCTCTGCGACGACGGCGGCCCCCCGGTAATTCTCCTCGACGAAGGTGCGGGCGATGGGGCGGGTGAAGAAATCGTCGCGGATGTCGCGCCCGAACGCCGAGGCGAACAGCGCGCGCAGCCGGGCGCGGTCGACCGAATCCCACCCGGCGCGCACGTCGATGCGCGATCCGCGGCGAATCAGCGTGCCGGCGCCGTTGATGGTGAAGAGCTCGCGGAGGAATTGCAGCGGATTGACGACGGTGACGCCCATGGAATGCGGAACGTTCTCGAGGAGCCGCTTGATCTGGCGGAGCAAGAGCGCCTGGCCGCGCGACAGCGCCCCCGGGGCCAGCAAACGCTCGGTGTCGGTGGCGAGGCTGACCACCGAGGGCGGCTTTCCGGCCCCGACGACCAGGCCGGGGCGACGGCTGAGGAACACCACCTTGCGGGTCTCCAGCGCCGTCGCCAGCCCGGCGAGCAGGCGGAAGCGGGCGTCGATGGTCAGCGCCCCGGCGGCCTCGACCGAGACCAGCGGGATCGCGCCGCGGGCGATGACGGTGCGGATGGCCCCCACCGTCGCGGGGCCGAGCTCCGCGTCGGCGCGGATGATCTCGCAGGGGACCGCGTCCTCCAGCAGCCAGTCGGAGACGCGCGTCGCCTGCGCGTCGGCGTCCTTCGGTTCGAAGAGGCCCAGCAGCACGACGGGCAGGAGCCCGAGTCCGGCGAGAATGCGCAGATCGAAGTGGACCGGATCGAGCGCGCTCTTCACGATCTGGGCGTTGGGCGCCAGGATGGCGAAGCTCTCCTTGCGCTGCGAGCGGAACAGCTTCAGGTAGAGGTCGATGTCGGCCTTGGCGCCGACGCTCTCCAGAAAGCGCTGGACGATCTCCGCCTCCATCAGCCGAGCACCTGCGCGAACGTGGCCCGGGCGGTCTCGAGATCGGCGATGGTGACGAACTCGTCGGCGGCGTGGGCCTGCCCGACGTCGCCGGGCCCGAAGACCACGGCGTCGATGCCCCGCTCGGAGAAGCGCGCCGCCTCGGTCCAGTAGCCGAGGTCGACGGCCCCCTCCAGCCGCTCGCCGAAGAGGGGCGCGAACGCCGCGAGATCCCGGGTGGCGAACGGCAGGCTGGCCTTCACCACCGTCCATTCGATCGGATGCGGCGCGGCGGCGGCCCGCACCCGCTGCTCGGCCTCCGCGAACAGGTCGTGGATGTTCGTCCCCGGCGCCGGGCGAAGCGAGAACGACAACGTCGCCCGCGTCGGCACGACGTTGAACGCGATCCCGCCGTCGAGCGCCGCGACGTTGAGGTTGATCCCCGGAAACCCGGCCGGCCCTTTCCCGCGATGGGCGATCCCCATGTCGTCGAGGGCGACCGCCGCCCGCGCCAGGACGGCGACCGGATTGACGAGCCCGTCGACCAGCGACGAGTGCCCGCCCGGCCCGCCCAGCGACACCTGGGCCGCGCCGATCCCGCGGTGGCGCACGCCGACCCGGCAACCGGTCGGTTCACAGACGACGGCCCGCTCGATTCCAACCGCCGCCTCGCTGCCGAGGAAGGCGTCCATGCAGCTGCCGCCGTGCTCCTCGTCGCCGGAAAACAGGATGCCCACCGGGCGGGCCGGCTTGCGCTGCGACAGCGCCTCCAGCACCGCCGCGATGGCCCCCTTGGTGTCGGCCGTGCCGAGGCCGTGCAGGCGCTCGCCCCGCTGAACGAGCAGATGGGGAGGCGACGTATAGCCGCTGTTGGCGGGAACCGTGTCGAGGTGGGCGTTCACCAGCAGCCGCGGCCGTCCTTCCCCGAATCGGGCGTAGACGTAGGCGTGATCGCCGACGTCCACCTCATCCACGGTGTGCGCCCCGAGCGCCGCCAGCTCGCCAGCCAGGCGGTGCACGAGGGGGCGTTCTTCCCCGTCGGGATTCTGGGTGTCGAACGACACCAACTCCGCGAGTCGATCCACGAGCGCCATCGCGCGGTTATACAATGGCCGCGCCTGTGTTGATCTCCGCCCCCGTTCTCGCGCTGGTGCTCGCCCAGGCGATCGCGCCCCCGCGCGATTCTCCGGAGGCAGTCGCGCTGCCGCCCCGCCCGCACATCCAGGCGGTGCGCACGGCGATCAAACCCAAGATCGATGGGCGGCTCGACGATCCGGCGTGGCGGGCCGCCATCCCCTCCGACGGGTTCACCCAGCACTACCCCGACGAAGGGGCCGCGCCCACCGAGCGCACCTATGTGCGGGTCCTCTACGACCAGAAGAATCTCTACGTCGGCATCGACTGCGAGCAGCTCCATTCGCCCATCGTCCGCCGCCTGCAGCGACGCGACGGAACCCTCCCCTCCGACGGCGTCTGGATCGACATCAGCAGCCGCAACGACGGGGTCAGCGCCTACCACTTCTCCATCAACGCGGCGGGCGCCCTGCTGGACGGCATCCACTTCAACGACACCAGCTTCTCGTCCGACT
Source organism: uncultured Pseudomonadota bacterium (assembly GCA_963835825.1). GTDB lineage: Bacteria > Myxococcota_A > Polyangia > Fen-1088 > Fen-1088 > JADGRB01. The sequence continues at coordinate 54,593 of CAWIGZ010000014.1, read as the reverse complement.
GGGACGCCATCTGGGAAGCGAAGGTCGCCACCACCAAACGCGGCTACAGCGTCGAGTTCCGCATCCCGCTCTCCAGCCTCCGCTTCACCGCCCAGCCGGTCCAGTCGTGGGGCTTCCAGGTGAGACGCTTCATCGACGCCCGGCAGGAGACCGACGACTGGGCGTTCTTTCCGCGCCGGGCCGCCGCGGTCGTGCCGTACTACGGGCACCTCGACAATCTCGTCGGCCTACCGCCGCCGGGCCGGTTCGAGCTGCGTCCGTTCGTCCTCGGCAAGCTCGAGCACCGGGACGCCGGCGCCGACGCGAGCTCGATCCAGCACGGGAGCTTCGCCCACCTCTCGGCCGGGCTCGACGCCAAGGCGCACCTCACCAACGAGCTGACGCTCGACCTGACCGTGAACCCCGACTTCGGCCAGGTCGACGCCGACACGGTCATCTTGAATCTCTCGACCTTCGAGACGTTCTTCCCCGAGAAGCGCCCGTTCTTCCTGGAGGGGCTCGACGTCTTCGCCACCATCCGCCCCGTTCTCTACACCCGGCGCATCGGCCGCCAGCCGCCACCGCCGACGCTCAACGCCGGCGAGTTGCTCTACTCTCAGCCTGACCCGTCCGCAATCTACGGCGCGGCCAAGGTCTCGGGCACCATCGGCGGCAAGACCACCGTGGGCGTGATGTCGGCGGTGACAGGCGAGAACGACGCCGTGGTGCAAACGGCCGACGGCGTGCGCGTCAGCCGCCTGGTCGATCCGCCGACGGCGTTCAACGTCCTGCGCGTCAAGCGCCTCATCGCCGCCAACGCCGACGTCGGCCTGATGGCGACCGCCACCAACCGCTTCGAGCCGGAGCTGCCGGCCGGCGCCCGCTGTCCGACGACGCAGGCGCTGCCCGCGCCCGACGGCCGCTGCACCAACGACGCCTACGTCCTCAGCCTCGACGGGCGCTGGCGTTCGGCGTCGGGCGACTACGCGGCGGCCTGGCAGGCGATCGGAAGCGCGCTGTCGCGCGGCCCGGCCCGCAGCCAGCCCGACGGAATCCCAATAGTCCCGGGCGACACCGCGGGAGGGATCTCCGCCTACGTCGGAAAGGAAGGCGGCGCGCACTGGCTCTGGAGCGCCTGGCAACACCTCACCGGCCGCGAGCTCGAGTTCAACGATCTCGGTTACCTTGAGCGCAAGAACGACTACCAGGGGTACTTCAACCTCGCCTACCGAACGCTGGAGCCCTGGTGGACGACGCGCGAGACGACCACCGGATTTCAGCTCAACGTGCGCGAGACGCTGGACGGCGTGCGCTTGTGGCAGGGGATCGCGCTCACCACCTCCTGGACCCTGCGCAACTTCTGGACGTTCTACTTCGAGGTCAACCTGCGCGGCCGCTACGCCGACGATCGCGAGATGGGCGACGGTTCCGCGTTGCAGTTCCCGGCCAGCGCCGGAGCGATCGCCTCGCTCTCCACGGATCCGCGCCGCCGGATCACGTTCGCCTGGTCAGGGGTCGCCGAAGGGCGCGAGAGCGGCTATGGCGCGTATCTCCAGACCAACGCACAGCTCACGCTGAGGATCCTGCCGGAGCTCGAGCTGACCCTGCTGCCGACGGCCGTCTTCGACCACGGGCTGCGCCGCTACATCGGAACCGACGCGTCGCCGGTGGTGATCGGCTCACCCGCCGATTACCGGTTCGCGACCCAGGAGGCGAACAGCGCGGGGCTGACGGTGCAGGCGGCTTACACCTTCACGCCCGAGCTCTCGCTGCAGTTCTACACCCAGCTCTTCGTCGCCTCCATTCACTACGGCTCGTTCTTCGTCTATCCCAAGACGGCGTTCCGCGAGCAGGTGCCGTTCAGCGCGCTCATGCCGGCCGGCGCGCCAGGCGTGACCGCTGACTCGGAGCAGGCGACGCTGAACGTGAACCTGGTGCTGCGCTGGGAGTACCGCCTCGGCTCGACGCTCTTCCTGGTTTACACGCGTGCGCAGACGCCGGCACTCACGGTCGCTCCCGGCGGGAGCGCGCAATTCGAGCTGGCGCCCATCTGGCGCGGGCGCGCGTCGGACGATGTGGTTCTGCTCAAGCTCTCGTACTGGCTGGGCTGAGTCGAGCCCGCCTCGAGTCTCGCCCGCAAGTCCATTTTGGACCCCGACGTCGTCCTCGCAGTCCGACTCGGACTCGCACTCGGATTCGCACTCGCATTCGCACTCGCACTCGCACTCGATCGAAGTTGAACCCTGCTTCGTGCGGGAAGAAAGTTGCCGCTCGAGCCACCGCGACCTTCCGCACGAAGCTTTTTCGGCGGCGCGGGCTGCGCCTTGCAATTGCGAGACGCAGCCCGCGCCGCCGAAAAAGCCCACGCGCGGAAAGAGCGGCAGACCAAGACGCGAGGTGCGGAGCGCGCGTAACGCACGCGGACTCCTTCGGTGAGCGGAGGCGTCCACTGGCGATGAGGCCGCACCTGCACCTGCACCTCCATCACTATACCTACACCGCGACCCACGGATCGCCAAACACCAGGCGGCAAGGCCGGTGCTATGGGAGCCGACGTCGGGGAGCCGAGGCGAGGCGCGGAGAGCCGACATCGGGGCGCGCGAAGCCGCGAAGCCGCCGAAGCCGCCGAAGCCGCGAAGCCGCCGAAGCCGCCGAAGCCACCCAAGCCGCCGAAGCAAGAATGCGGGAATAAACCGCCCGCGCGGCGCAATGGCAGCGCCGCCACAGCGCGATCGCCTCACGACCAGCTCCCGAGGAGCGCCTGTGGCAGATCGCGCGCGGAGTTGCGACCGTGGGGGCGTTGGCATCGCAGCTGCAATCTCAATCTCCGTCGGTCAATCAAGACCGCCCCAACCCGGAGAATGAACATGATTCGCACCACGCTGTTCGGAGTCTCGATGCTCGCGCTGACGGCCGGCTCTGCCTTCGCGGCTCCCGCCAAACACCAGGTCGCCAAGTCGCACGTCGTCGCTCAGGAAGGCAGCGCGACGCCGTCCGCCGACAAGCCGGCCAAGAAGGCCAAGAAGGCCAAGAAGTCGAAGAAGAGCGACGCGGCCAAGGACGACGGCAGCAAGGAGATGAAGGCCTCCGCGCCCGAGGCGAAGTAACGCTCTCGAACGACCTGCTTCACGAACCCGGGGCTGGCGCGGAATCGCGTCGGCCTCGGGTCGCGCGCCATGCCTTGAACGCCAGCACCACCAGCGCCAGCAGCCAGGCGATCCAGAGCAGGCTCGACCAGTAGAGAAACTTCAGGTGGCGGGTCCCCCCCGGCGTCAGGGCGGTCGGCAGGCCATGGCGCCGGTAGAGCGCCAGGACGTCCATCAAGATGGCCACCGTGCCGTGCACCAGGAACCCGGCGTAGATGCTGCGCGTGCGCATCGCCAGCGATCCGAGGACCACGCCGGCCACCATCGCCCCGCAGGCCTCGAGGTACGGCTTGCCAAAGTGGATCATGCAGTAGGGGACCACCATCGACCAGATCGCGCCGGAGCCGAACGTGCGCATCGCGCGCAGCCAGAAGCCGCGGAAGAAGATCTCCAGCGCGAAGAACTGGCCGATGTAGAGCAGCTCCCAGATGAGGAAGTCGAGCCACGACCGTCCGGCCAGCTTGTACATCGGGTAGTAGCTGGCGAAGTCCGGCTGGTAGCTCACCAGGTTCAGCACCGGCACCATGACCGCGACGCACAGCGCGTAGATCCAGGCATGCGAGAGAAAGCCGTTGCCGCGCAGCCCGAAGTCGGCGAGGTGGTCGCGCGGGAAGAAGAACCGCCACAGCGCGAGCGGAATTAGATAGCCGCCGATCCGGGTGAGCCCCCACCACAGCCGCAGGTAGAGCTCGCCGTACACGGCCGGATTGAAGAAGCCGCCCGGGTGGGCCTGCGCCCGGCGCGCGATCCAGGGGCGGATCGCCTGTTCGAAGAAGTCGCCGCGGCCGTAGTACTCCTGCATGGTCAGGATGAGCGCGACCATCGTCAGCGCCACCATCGGCCGGTAGTCGATCTCGTTGCGCGCCGCCAGGGCGCCCCGAAGGCTCAGCGCTTCGGCGTCGAGCTCGCGCCAGGTGCCGCGGAAGAACCACCAGACCACCGGCGCGATGATCGCCAGCAGCGGGATGGGCGTGGCCCACTTCACCGCGGGCAGTTCGAGCCAATGCATGTTTCCTGCGCGCGAAACTACAATATATTCCGCCGGTGAGCGCTGAAGACGAAGAGCACAGCGGTTCGTCGGACGAGCCCAGGTCGACCGGAAAGCTTTCGAGGCTCGGGAAGTTCATCCAGACCTACCACAGCTTCCTCTCCAGCTTCGTCATCGGCGTGGCGGGCCTGGTGGCGACGTCGATCTGGCAGTACCGGCAGTCGCAGATCGCGTCTCAGCAGGCGCGGTCGGAGCAGGCGATTGCCCAGACGAAGGCCGAGAACGACTGGAGGATCGCCCGCGCCGAAATTCTCTCCAAGAACCTGAACATCCTCTCGGCGCAGGGTCCCGGCAGCGCCGATCAGCGGTTCGGCGTGCTGCTCTCGCTGACCCGTGGCGCGATCATCGATCCCGAGCTGGCCGTCTCGTACGCGATGGAGCTCGGCAAAGATAACGCGACCTATATGCGGACGGTTCTGGAGGCGACCGGGCAGAAGAATTACCAGCAGCTCGCGCAGGGCTTCAAGCTGACCTGCACCCAGCGGTTCGGCGTCCAGAAGGCGACCGACCTCTGTAAAGATGATGCGCTGGCCCAGCGCTCCGACGCCATCGCCCAGGTCGTGTCGGACGAGATGGACGCGACCGCGGCCGTCCACGGCGCGCCCGGCAGCGGGCCGATGGCGCTCTTGCGCGAAGAGCGCGAGGTGCAGGTTTCTCCCGGCAAGCTCGCCTGGCTTTTCGAGCCCTATCTGGAGGACCTCTACGAACGCCGCGCCTGGCAGGAGCTCCAGCGGTTCGAGGACTTCTCGACCGGCGCCCATCTGGTGGCCGCGCTGGCGCTGGCGACCGCCCGCACCGGCGAGATGGTGAGCAGCGCCGAGGCCGGGCAGATCGATCGATTCCACGCCGAGCACCGGAAGTGGCTGGCGTCGTATCTGCTCGGCGGCAGCTGCGGCGGCGACTGTCGCGGCAAGCTGGTCAACACGATGCTGAGCGGGTACCTCCAGGCGCAGGGCGACTATGACGAGCCGTTTCGTCGGCTGCTGACGCAGCCCCGCGCCGAGTCCGCCTCGGCGTTCGCGCACCTGCACACCCGATTCTTGTGGTGCCAGGTCGACCCGGAAACCGTCGCCCAGTTTCGCGATCGCGTGCTGGTGCCGGCCTTCAACCAGGTGGCGCCCGATCCGACGAAGCCGCACCCGAAGGCCGAGACCGCGGCGCTCGAGGATCTGGTCGATCTGATCGCGCTGGTCCCCGAGCCGGCGGCGACCGACGCGGCGGCGACCGCCACCTGGAAGCAGCTGAGCGCCGAGCTCGAGCACGGGGGCGATCATCTCGGGCGCACCTACAACGCCCGGCGGGCGGCCTCGGTGCGCGAACGCGCCGCCCCGCCACCGATGATCCGGAAGGTCGACTTCTGTGGCGCCGCCCAGCTGCCCGACACGAACGCGGGGACGAGACCTTGAACCAGGCGACGGCGCGCACGGGGCAGCGGACGCTGCTCGACATGAACGGCTACCAGTGGACGGTGCTGTTCGCCGCCTGGCTGGGCTGGGGGTTCGACTGCTTCGACGGCCTCCTCTTCAACTACGTGGCGCCCAACTGCGTTCCGACGCTGCTCGGGCTGCCGATCGGCTCGCCGCTGGCCCGCGCCGCCACGCTCAAGTGGGGCGGGATCCTCACGTCGTTGCTGCTGATCGGCTGGGCCACGGGCGGGATCCTCTTCGGACAGATCGCCGACCGCATCGGCCGGGCGCGGACGCTGATGCTGACGATGCTGGTCTATGCCCTCGGCACCGCAGCCTGCGCCGCCGCGCCGAACATCTGGGCGCTGGTCGCGTTCCGCATCGTCGCCAGCCTGGGGATCGGCGGCGAGTGGGCCGCCGGCGCGTCGATGGTCGCCGAGGTGGTCCCGGAGCACCGCCGCGTCGAGGCCGGGGCGCTGCTCTACACCTCGGCCCCTTTCGGGCTGTTTCTGGCCACCTTCGCCAACTTTCAGATCGCCGGCGTCTTCTTCAAGGGATCGCCCGAAACCTCGTGGCGGTTCGTGTTCCTTTGCGGCCTCATCCCGGCCGCCGTTGCCTCCGTGGTGCGCCTGTTCGTGCGCGAGCCCCAGCGCTGGCGTGAGGCCGCCGCGGCGGGCGCCCCCCGTCCGCGGTTCGCCGAGCTCTTCACCGCGGACAATCGCAGGCTCACCCTCTCCGGCTTCGCGATGGCGGTCATCGCGCTCATCTCCTGGTGGAGCGTCAACGCCTTCATCCCCATCGTCTCGTCGGGTCTGGCGCAGGCGACGGCCAAGGCAAACGCCTTCGATCGCGCGGCGACGCTCGGCCTCGTCGAGCACTGGAAGGCGCTCGGCACCAACGTCTTCAACCTGGGCGGCCTCATCGGTACCCTGCTGACGATCCCGGCGGCCAAGGTGATGGGGCGCCGGAAGATGTTCGCCCTCTACTACTTGCTGTCGGGCGCAGCGATTCTGGCCACTTTCGGTCTCGATCTTCCGCCGGAACAGCGCCTCTACATGTACTTCTTCATCGGCCTCACGGTGTTCGGCGTCTTCGGCAGCTTCACCTATTACCTGCCCGAGCTCTTCCCCACGCGGCTGCGGGGCAGCGGCGCCGGCTTCTGCTACAACGTCGGCCGCTTCATCGCCGCCGCCGGCCCGTTTCTGGTCGGCACCGTCGCGGCGCGCGGCGCCAACTCGCTGCAGACGGCGCTGGGCGCCCTGTTCTGGGTGGGCGTCGTCCCCCTCATCGGCGTGGTGCTGGCGCTCTCGCCCGTCGTCATCGAGACCAAGGGGCGAGAGCTGGCCTGACCGCGCGCCTACTTCTGCGGGGGCAAAAACTTGATGACCGAGAACATGGCGCCCTGCGGGTCGGCGACGACGGCGAAGCGACCGATCCCCGGAATGTCCATGGGCGGGTTCAGGACCTTGCCGCCGAGGGCGGTCACCTTCTCGGCCGCCTGGTCGGCGTCAGCGACCGAAAAATAGACGCCCCACAGCGACGGCGCGCCCGCCATCTGCTTCGGCTGGGCCATCGACCCGGCGATCATCGTCTCCCCCTGCTTGAAGATCGTGTACGTCATTCCGGGCATCTCGGTGGGGTCGGCCTGCCAGCCGAAGAGGCCTCTGTAAAAGGAGACCGCCTTGTCCTCGTTGGCGCTGATGAGCTCGTTCCAGCCGAGGGCACCAGGCTCGCCTGTCAGAAACGTTCCCATCGACTGCTTGCTCTGCCACACGGCGAACACCGCCCCGGTTGGATCGGCGGCCACCACCATGTGGCCCTGGCCGATGTCCAGCGGGCCGAGCAGCACCTTGCCGCCCAGCGACGCGATCTTCTTGGCGCTCGCCGCGGCGTCGTCCACCGCCACGTAGGAGAGCCAGTTGGGCGGCGCGCCCATCTTCTTGGCCGCATCGCTGAGCACGGTCAGGCCGGCGACCTGCTTACCGCCGAGAGCGGCCAGGCTATACGGCATCCCGCTCATCGGCGCGTCGGTGAGCGTCCAGCCGAACAGGCCGCCGTAGAACTTCTTGGCAGCGGCCACGTCGGTGGTCCCGAGCTCGATCCAACAGAATGTCCCCGCCGCCGCTTTGGTGATCTCTGGCATCGTCTTTCTCCCCGTGAGGTGTGGTTGCTGCGGCACGAAGGCTAGCGCACGGCACGCGCTCGCATCGTCACAACGTCGTTTCAGCGGCGACAGCCTGCAGGGGCGCGGTCTGGCCAGGCTCCGACGAACCTGACCGACCGCGCGGATTCGCGACGTTACCCCTTGTTGATCATGTACGTCAGGAGGTCGACGCAGCGGTGGCTGTAGCCCCACTCGTTGTCGTACCAGCTGACCAGCTTGAAGAAGTTGCTGTTCAACTCGACCGAGCTGCCCGCGTCGTAGATGCTGGAGCGCTCGTCGTGGATGAAGTCCGACGAGACCACCTCGTCCTCGGTGTAGCCGAGGATGTTCTTGAGGTAACCCTCGCTGGCCCCCTTCATCGCCGCGTTGATCTCCTTGATGGAGGTCGCCTTCGCCGTCTTGAAGGTGAGGTCGACGACCGACACGGTCGGCGTGGGCACGCGGAACGCCATCCCCGACAGCTTCCCCTTCACCTCGGGGCAGACCAGCGCGACCGCCTTGGCCGCGCCCGTCGACGACGGGATGATGTTGATGGCGGCGCTGCGTCCACCCTTCCAGTCCTTGCGCGACGGCCCGTCGACCGTCTTCTGCGTCGCCGTGTAGCTGTGCACGGTGGTCATCAGCCCCTCGGTCAGGCCGAACCCGTCCTTCAGCAGCACGTGCACGACCGGCGCCAGGCAGTTGGTGGTGCAGCTCGCGTTGGAGACGATGTTGTGCTTGCCGGCGTCGTACTTCTCGTGGTTGACGCCCATGACGACGGTGATGTCCTCGCCCTTGGCCGGCGCCGAGATGATCACCTTCTTCGCGCCCGCGGCCAGGTGTCCCTTGGCCTTCTCGGCGTCGGTGAAGAGGCCGGTCGACTCGATCACGTAGTCGACGCCCAGCTTCTTCCAGGGGAGCTCCGCCGGCGACTTGGCGCTGACGACCTGGACCTCTTTGCCGTCGACCGTGAGCACGTCGTCCGCTTCCTTGTCGGCGCCCGACTTCTTCGAGCCGACCTGGCCGGCGAACTTCCGCTGCACCGAATCGTATTTCAGCAGGTAGGCGAGGTTATCGGCGGGGACGATGTCGCCCACCGCGACCACCTCGACCTCTTTTCCGAAGAGCCCCTGCTCGTGCAGGGCGCGGAACACGAGGCGACCGATCCGACCGAAACCGTTGATAGCGATACGAGTGCTCATTGCGTTCTCCCGTTTCTTTCGAGGGTGATTCCGTGATTTTGGACGTGCGACTCTATATGACCCGGGGCGGCCGGCCAAGCCAGTCTCTGCCGTGGCGTCGCGTCACCCGTCCGGAAACAATCGGGACGGGACCGCGTCTCTACCGGCGCAGGAGGACGAGCGTCGCGCCGGTGCCGCCCGCGCGCGGCGGCGCCGAGGCGAAGGCCATGACGCCGGCCCGTGCCGCGACCGCGCTGGCGAGCCAGTCGTGCAGCGCCGGGCGCAGCACCGGCTCGCCGGCCTCGGAGTTCTGGCCACGTCCGTGGATGATCAACACCGTGCGATGCCCGTCGGCGCGAGCTCGCAGCAGGAACCGTTCGACGGCGCGCAGCGAGGCCTCGCGCGTTTGACCGTGAAGATCGAGGCGTGCTTCCGGACGGGCGTCGCCCCGCCGCAAGCCGCGCAGCACCTCGACGCTCACGTCGGCCGCGCGGCCGGCGACCGCATCGCCGACTCTCTCGACCTCGAACGCCGGCTGGTTTCCGCGTGATGCAGAGGCCGCGCGGGCCTGGGGTGGCGCCCGGCCCGGGGCGCGCTCGCCGCTCACCCGGCGCGCGCCGCCCTCGATGCGACGCGCGCCTCGCATCGCCTCCTCGAACGCTCGGGCGTCGTCGTCGCGCGGCGGCGGCGATTTGGGCATCGGCCGCCGGCTACAGCTTGCGGAAGGTGTCGATCACCTGATGGATGATCTTGCCGTTCGGATCGTGGCGCGCCCGATCGACGACGGCGATCATCGTCAGCTTCGAGTGGTAGGCGACGCCGGTGTGTCCCCCTTCGCGGCCCCACTGATCCATCAGGCCCGCCTGCCCCTTGGCCAGCGCGTCTTGATCGCGGTACTCGCAGACCAGCGTGTCGATGCTCTGGACGCGCCCCTCCTCGCAGTACGCGGCGCCGTAGGGGACCGGCTGCAGCGGCGCGAAACCTTCGGGCGCCAGCCCCGCGCTCCGCCAGGCGCCCTCGACGGCGTCGGTGTGCGGCGTGCCTTCGACGTGAGCCGCGGGCGGGGCCGCGGGCGCTCCGGGCGCCGCGGGGGCGCCGGAGCCAGCCTGCTTGTGGCAACCGGCGCCGAGCAACAGAGCGCCGGCGACGAGCCCGCCGGCGAGATGGAACGATCTGCCTTTCATGTCGATCTCCTCGTCTGGTCCTAACGGTGAAACTGGTTCCCGCGGCCGCCGCCGGGGTGCGGGCCGCCGCCGGGGTGCGGGCCGCCGCCGGGGTGCGGGCCGCCGCCGCCGCGCCAGCCGCCGCCGTTCGCGGGGCCAGCGTGCGCCGCCGGAGCGGGGCCTGGGTGCCAGCCTCCTTGTGGCCCTCCCGGCGCGTGCCCCGGAGGTCCTCCACGCCAGCCGCCGTGCGGGCCGCCGGGCTCATGGCCTGGAGGCGGGCCGCCGTGCCAGCCGCGGTCGTGCCCGCGATCCCACTCGCGATGTTGCTCCTCGCGGCGGAACTCCTCGTGGTGCTCGCGCATGACCATCTCGCGCCGACCGGGCCCGCGCCATCCAGGGCCCGGTCCCGGCCCGCGCCATCCAGGGCCCGGTCCCGGCCCGCGCCACCCGGGGCCCGGTCCCGGTCCGCGCCATCCAGGGCCTGGGCCCGGCCCGCGCCATCCGGGATTCTCGCGCCAGCCCGGCGCGAAGCGCCACCCTGGTCCGCCTCCGACGAGGAACTCGGCGTGGAAAGCCGGTGGCGCGATGGCCACGTCGATGACGGGGCGCTCGTACACCAGCGGCGCATAGACGTCGTTGATGACGACGAAGCGAGGTTCGTCGGCGTAGAAGGCGGGCTCGAACGCGCCCGTGTACCAGTAGGCGCCGCCCCTCATCTCGAAGTGCGCCTGTGGCGGTGGCGCATACCAGTGAAAGTGCGGTCCTTGCAGGTAACAGTAACTCGGTCCGCCCAGATGAACGTTCACGTCCACAATGGGATGCGGGCCGTAAAACGAGTAGCGGGGCCCGTCGTAGCCATAAGGCGTCGGGTCGCCGACGAAGTAGTATTCCCCGTCGACCTGCCGGTAGAGACGAGGGTCGGACGGCGGGTAATCGTGGAAATGGGGAACGTCGATCTCGCAGAAGCCATGCCCGATCCGTTTGGGGATCGGATGTCGGGACATGTACTGAACGACCTCCGCATGTGCGACGCTCGCCGCGCCGGCGAAGCCGAACAGAAAAGCCATCAAAACCAAAGCTCTACGCATTTGCGTCTCCTTTTGCGGCTTCCGAGCGAGCCGGTGATCATACGCGATCCAGACATTTGGGATACGTCCCGATTGAAAGCTCGTCCACCTGTGTGAGCCAAACGGAGCCGCTATTTGCGCGTATGCGCGAATACGGATCGTAAGTCGTCTTGATTCCCGAGACGCGATCGCGCACGCTGGAGTTTGCTTTTTCACGTGGAGAGGGTGATGGCGCAAAAGACGGTTCTGCTCGTCGAGGACGATCTCGAAATCAGGGACATCCTGCAGGACCTCTTGGAGGCTGAGGGCTACGACGTCATTCCAGCCAGCCATGGAAAGCAGGCGTTGGAGTTTCTCGCAGCCGCGCCCGTCGAGGATCTTCCCCAACTGGTCGTGCTCGACATGATGATGCCGCTCGTCGATGGCTCGCAGGTCCTGGCATCAATGAAGAGCGATCCCAAGCTGTCCCCGATCCCGGTCGTCGTGCTGAGCGCCGTCGCGCGCGAGCGTCCGGCCGGCGCCGCCGCCTTCCTTCGCAAGCCGATCCCGCTGCAGAAGTTCTTCGACACCGTGCGCGGCTTCGTCGAAGCCGGTCTGCCCCGTTTGGCGCCGCTGGTTTAGTTTCGTCAGGTGCGGCCGGGCGGCCTCAGCGGTCGATCTTCGCGGGTCCATCGCCGCTATAGGGGGCGAGATTTCCGACCGGCGCCGGGCCCGTGTCGGCGAGTGCTCCGCCAGCCTGGAGGCGCGCCGCTTGCTGGTCCTCGGCGTCGATGGTCCCGCCGTCCTTGGGCGTGAGCTCGCAACTCGGGCGCAACGACCGCGCCCGCTCGATCTGTCCGAGCCGGTAGTAGGCGATCAATCGCCAGAAGCACCCTTCGGAGTCGGCGCGCGCGTCGAGGTCGCGCAGATGAAACAGCACCGTCTGCCAGCGCTCTGCCTGCTGGGGGGCGCGCGCGGCCCTCTCCGCGTCGTCGAGCTGGTCGCGGCGATTCTGGGCCAAGGCCTTCTTGGTGGCATCGGCCTGGCTGGGGAACGGCGTGAGGGTCACGTCCTCATTGATCGTGCCCCCTTTCCCGGCCTTCGCGTGCGCCAGCTTCTGTCGCGTGAGAAGGGTCGACGACTTGCGGCGGGTGACCCTGGTCCGCGAGGCCTTCTTGGACTTGCGTGAGCTCTTCTTCGTGTTCGATTTGCCGTCCGGCTTGGGCGGCTTCTGGGCGCCGCCCACGTCGGAACCGCCTGCCGCCGTCGATGGCGGCGCGCTCGCTCGAGCGGCGCGCTGGCCCCCGAGCGCCACCAGCGCGATCGCGAGCGGCGCGACCAACCGGACCAAGCCAAGCGCCCGACGCATCGCTCGAGAGTATCTGCTGGGCGACCATGCTGCAAAACCTGATTTTCCGCGCTGCGGCGTGCTGGCCTCGCCCCGATTGGTATCTCTTCCGGTGCAGGTGGGAGTAGGATGTCGGAGGCGAACGAGATGATGCACTCCTCGGGACTTGGACGGCTCCGCCTCGTCACACCGCCTTCCGGCGAATCACAGGAAGCGGAGGACGCGAAGCTCGCGCGCGCGCTGATCGACGGAGAGGCGCGCGCCGCGGAGCTGGCCTGGGATCGCTATGCGCCGCTGGTGCACGGGATCGTCAGCCGCGCGCTCGGCCCCGACGCCGAGGTCGAGGACGTCACGCAGGAGATCTTCTACCGGCTGTTCTCGCGCATTCGCTCGCTGCGCAAGCCGGAGGCGCTGCGCAGCTTCGTCGTTTCGTTCGCGGTCCGGATCGTGAAGTGGGAGCTGCGGCGCAGGCGCGCGCGGCGCTGGCTCACGCTGTCCGAGACCGGCGAGGTCCCCGACGATCAGCTGTTGTTCATGAACGTGGACAACCGCTACGCGCTGAGACGGCTCTACAGTCTGCTCAATCTGCTCACCACGCGCGAGCGGTTGGTGCTGGTGCTCCGGCACGTGGAGGGGATGACGCTGGAGGAGATCGCCGAGGCGATGTCGATCTCGCTGGCGACCGTCAAGCGGACGCTGCGCCATGCCTCCACCCGTCTGTCGGAGCTGGTCGACGCTGACGTGCAGCTGAGGCCGGCCGTCGGCAGACGGAGGCCTTCGAAGTGACAGGTGACGACCGCGACGGCACCGAGCTGGGGCCGCGCGCGGCGGCGCTGGCGGCGCTGGCCCGCAGAAGTCTGGGCCAGCTGTCGCCCGCCGAGCAGGTGCGCGGCCGCGAGGTGTTGCGTGCGCGGCTGGCGGTGCGGCGGCGGGTCGTCTGGTCTTTGGCCCTCGCCGGCTCGGCCGCGGCCGCCCTGGCGGCCGTCGTGGTCGTCCCCCGGGTGCTCCACCGGGGCGACACCGCCCCGCCGCTCGCTTACCAGCTGGTGGGTGGCGCGCTGGCCCCGGATGGCCGCATCGAGGCCCCGGCCGACGCCGAACCGGCCCTGCGCTTCGCGGACGGCACGGTCATCGCGCTGGCACGAGGCACCAGGGGGCGATTGGCGAGCGTCGACGGACGCGGAGCGCACGTGGCCATCGCCGACGGGACCGCGTCCGTGAACGTCGTACCGAAGCCGCACGCGCGCTGGCGGGTCGACGCGGGTCCGTTCGTCATCAACGTCCACGGGACGGTGTTCAGCGCCGCCTGGAACGAGGCGACCGGGCGGCTCGACGTGAAGCTCGAACGGGGGTCGGTGTCGGTCGAGGGGCCGGTGACCGGCGGGCCGATCGCCATGCGCGCCGGACAGCGACTGACGGTGGCGATGCACCAGTCCCGCGTGCTGCTGCGGGCCATCGACGATCACGAGGGCGATCCCGCCGAAAGCGACACGACCACCGGAGCGCCGGTCGCCGAGGTGGCACCGCCGCCGGTATTGGCGAAGAGGCCGGCGGCGCCCCTGCTGGCGCCCACGCCGCCGGCGGTCGGGCCGGGCCCCGCGCCGATCCGAACGGCCATGCGCCAGTCGCGCCCCGCGCGGAGCTGGCCGTCGGCGCTGGCCTCGGGAGACTTCGCGTTCATCGTCGAGGACGCCCAGCGCGATCTGCCGCATGCGCTCGAGGCGTCCAGCTCCGACGATCTGGCGGCGCTGGCCGACGCCGCCCGCTACCGCCGCCAGGACGATCTGGCGCGCCGCGCGCTGGACGCGGAACGGCGGCGGTTCCAGGGGAGCCCGCGCGCCGCGGACGCCGCCTTCTTTCTCGGTCGCCTCGACGAGAAGCAGGGCGCCGGCCTGGTCCACGCGCTCCGCTGGTACGATCGCTACCTCGAAGAAGCCCCGGGCGGCTCGTACGCCGCCGAGGCGCTGGGGCGCAAGATGGTGGCGGTGCGCGATCTCTACGGCGCCGCCCAGGCGCGCGCGGTGGCCGACGAGTACGTCCGCCGCTTCCCGCACGGCAGCTACGCCGGTGCCGCGCAGGCGCTGCGCGATCAAGCTCGGTGAGCGCGCGCAGCCGCCGCCTTCTCGCTCCGGTGGTTGCGCTCGCCGCTCTGGTGTCCGGCCAGGCGCCCGCGGCGGCAGCGCCCGGCCCGCAACCGCCGCCCAAGGTGATCCTGGTTCGCCCGCCGGCCGCGCCGGCCGCCGTCACCGAAGCGCTGGTGCGGCTGCGGGGCGAGCTGGTGGCGGCCGGATTCGACGCCCAGGTCGTCGAACAGGTGCTGGGCGCCGACGTGCGCGCCTCGCTGGAGAAGCTGTCGCCAGCCTCGGGGAGATCGCCGACCGCCCTGGTGGCCGTGGTGGCCAGCGCCGAGCCCGGGAGCGCCGAGCTGTGGGTCATCGATCGGGTGACGGGCAAGACGGTCGTGCGGCGGGTGAACGCCGGAGCGACCGATCCGCCGCGCATGGCGGAGGTGCTCTCCGTGCGGGCCGTCGAGCTTCTGCGGGCGAGCTTCCTCGAGCTGGCGATCGCCACGCCGCCTGACAACAGTGCGCCGCCCAGCGCACCGGTGGTGGAACGCTGGGCGACCGCGACGCTGGAGGATTCCGACTGGACCTGGGCGGTCGAGGCCGGGGGCGGCACCGGCTACGCCGTCGACGGCCCGTGGAACGCGATCCTCTCGGTCGCTCGGCTCGAGCGGGCGTTCGGGGGGCGCTTTTGCGCGCGGTTCAGCTTCGCCGGCCTGGGGACCACCGCCCGGGTGGACACCCCACAGGGATACGCCGCGCTGTCGCAAACGATTCTGCTGGCAGAGCTCATCGCGCGCTTCCGGCGCGGGCGCCGGATCGAGCCGTTGCTCTCGCTCGGCGCGGGGGCTCTCCGGCTGGCCGCCGACAGCCACGAATCGGCGCCGTTCGAGGCGGTGAGCGGCGCGCGCTGGGCGGCCGCCGGCGACCTCGGCGTCGGCCTGCGCATCCCGCTGCGCCGCCACAGATTCGAGCTGGGAATCGAGGCGCACGTTCTGTTCGCCCAGCCCTATCCCACGGTGCAGTTCCTGGGGAACGAGGTGGCGCGCGCCGGGCGGCCGTCGCTGCTGGGAAGCGTTACACTGCTGGGGGGAATCTGACCATGCGCGCGGGCCGCCACCTCCTGCTGCCGGCGACGGCCGGCTGCCTGGCCGTCGCCGCCATCGGGTGTACGGCGCAGCCGATCGAGGTCGCCACCCTGCCGGCGGTCAGCCTGACCAACGGTCTGGTGGCGCACTGGCGATTCGATGAGGGCGTCGGCTACGTCGCCAATGACAGCTCGGGCAACGGACGGACCGGGTTCGTCGCCGGCCCCGGGTGGTCCTGGGTGCCCGGGCAATTTGGCGGAGCGATGCACTTCTCCGGCGTCGACTCCGTGAGCGTCGGTGGAATGCCTCCCGCGACCCCCAGCTACAGCGTGTCGGCCTGGGTGCTCATCCAGCCCAGCGAGCTGGGCGCGCCGGTCGCGAACATCCTCAGCACCGAGACGCTCGGCGGCGGCTGGGCGCTGTTCGCGACGCTCGGGCCGGGGCAACAGAGCTACGTCTTCCGCTATGCAACCAACGCGGTCCAGGGGTACGTGGTCGCCAGCTGCACCTGCGTCGTCCCCGGCGTGTGGACGCATCTCGCTGCGGTGGTCGACGCCGACGCCGCGACGCTGACCTTGTACGTCGGCGCCGCGACCATGACCGTCCCGACCGGCGGCGCGACCATCCTCCCCGGGAGCACCGTTCTCGACATCGGGCGCTCGGCGGAGCTGTCGCCGATCTTCCCGGTGACCGGCGCGCTCGACGACGTCACCATCTACGCGCGCCCGCTGGTCGCCGAAGAGGTCGCCGAGCTCTCCGTCCGAACCCGCCCCCAACCCGCAGTAGCGCGAGGGCTCGCTACTCGGCGGCGGGGACCACCAGCGCGGTGAACTTCGCGAAGAACTGGCGCAGCTTCTCTTTGCGGGCGTCGGAGACGTAGTCGAAGTTGGTGCCGCGGTCGACGACCTCCCAGAAGTCCTTGGAGGTGATGGCCAGCATCTCGTCGCGGATCGAGCGCAGGCGCTCGGGCGACTCGTTCTTCATGTCCTCGTAGATCGTCTGCGCGCGGGCCGTCTCGCCGCTGGCCAGATAGAACGACGCCAGCTTGGCCTGGGCCTTGCGAACGCCGCGCAGCGTCCGGTCTTCGGCGCGGTCGTCGATCTCCAGGAAGATCGCCAGCAGCCGATCGTGGGCGGCGGCGTGCCGGGCGCTGGCCAGCTCGCACAGCGCGCAGAGATCGTAGGCCGCCGTCTCGGTGACGAAGCCCATTCCGTTGCCGTGCGCCAGCCGGGCGTAGTACTTGAAGTGGCCGGCGATCTCCAGCAGCGTCGCCAGCGCCCAGTCGTTCGCGTCCGCCGAGGCCGACAGCAGCGACTCGGCCAGCTGGCGGTACTGGTTGAGCACGTTGTACGCGGTGCGCACGTCCTTGCCGTTCAGCGCCGCGCGCAGGTAGGTGTTCATGAACTTCACGGTGAGCGTGAAGACCTCTCGGTTGGAGGTGGCCAGCGCCGCCTCGCCGACGTAGCGGGTGTCGATGGCCACCACGTGGGCCATCTCCGGCATGCTGTCGAGCGCCGCCCCGAACACCTCGCGGATCTGCCGCAACCCCTTCCATTCCAGCCAGGTCCGGTTGCGCGCCAGATCCTCCAGCGACTCGTCGGCCAGCGCGACGAAGTCCGGATCGGCGCGCAGCGGCGCCCCGATGGCGAACCACTCGGGCTCGAGCGATTCCTTGCGGCTCTGATAGTCGACCAGCAGCCGGCGCAAGGCGGCCGAGGCGTCGGAGGCGATCACCTTGTCCTTCTGTCCCGAGCGCGTTCACCGCGATGTCGGCCAGGTGCGCCAGGCCGCTCACCGCCTGCGCCTGGCGCGCGGTGAAGGTCTCGCGGCTGGCCCGGCCGTCGCGGGCGGTCGCCCGATCGAGCGTCTGCACGCCGATGCGGGCGATGACCTTCTCGGGATCGAGGAAGTCGAACACGTAGGCGAAGTAGGGCACCAGAATCAGCAGGCTGCCCGACGACATGATGACGGTCGCCGTGATGGTCGCCTGCGGGACGTAATCGGTGCGGACGACGAAGCTGACCCAGACCGACTCGACGCAGGCGACGACGAAGAAGCCCATCACCCCGAGGTTGATCTTGTCGCGGAAGAAGAGGTCGGCGACCCGCGAGCTGTAGCGGGTCGCGGCCAGCTGCACGACGATCGAGACGACGGTGATGGCGATGCCGAGAACGGCGGCGATCACCTGCGACAGGCTCCCCAGCGCGTTCTGCATGGTGAGCGCGTCGTAGTCGAAGAGCTGGCCGAACGGACCGTCCTTGCGGTGAGCGGTCGCCGCGTCGATGAAGAAGTAGTCGATGAGCCAGAGGGCCGCGAACAGCGTGAGCGCAAACGCCGCCAGCGCCGCGAGCAGGGCGAGCGAGCGGGTGCGGACGCGGGGTGCGCGGGGCGGCATGAAGCGGCATGTTACCCTAGAGCCATGTCAGCCGGACCTGCGTCTCCGCCCGAGGCCGCGCTGCTGCTCGCGGTCGACGTGGGGAACACCAACGTCACCCTCGGGACTGTTCGAGCGGAGCAAGGGAAGACCACGGACGCTGCGCGCCGACTGGCGGCTCGAGACCCGCAGCGGGCGCACGGCCGACGAGTACGTGGCGCTCCTGGCCGAGCTTCACCGGCGCGCCGGGCTCGATCTCGCCTCCGTCGCCGCGGTCGCCATCTCGTCGGTGGTCCCCCCGGCCCTGGCGCCGCTCGAGCAGCTCTGCCGTCGCCACCTGAAAATCGAGCCACTGATCGTCGGGCCCGGCATCAAAACCGGCGTGCCGATCCTGTACGAGAACCCCCGCGAGGTCGGCGCCGACCGGATCGTCAACGCCGTGGCCGCCTACGAACGCTGGCCGCAGGGGGCGATCGTGGTCGACTTCGGCACCGCCACCACCTTCGACGTGATCACCGCGCGCGGCGAGTACGCGGGCGGCGTCATCGCGCCGGGGCTCTCGGTCTCCGCCGACGCGCTCTACCAGGCGACCGCCAAGCTGCCGCGGGTGGAGATTGTCCGCCCCGCCACGGTGATCGGCCGCAACACCGTCGCCAGCATGCAGTCGGGGCTGGTGTTCGGTTACGCCGGCCTGGTCGACGCCATCGTCGGGCGCATCCGGGGCGAGATCGATTTCGCGCCGCGCGTGGTCGGGACCGGGGGCCTGGCGCCCCTCGTGGCGCGGGAGGCGCGCAGCATCGACGAATGCGACGACATGCTGACGCTGCAGGGGCTGGCGCTCCTTTACGATCGCAACCGGCCGGACGCGCGATGACCGCGGCCCCATCTCCCCGTCCCGGCGGCCGGTTCGCGGCGCGGATCGGCCAGATGGTCGTCGCGCCTGCGCGCCGCGGCCGCCCGCATCGAGGCCGAGGGGGGCAGCCTCCGCGATGCGCTCTGGCTGGTCGTGCTGGGCGTGCTCACGTTCCGGCTGCCCGAGCTCTGCCGGGTCCTGCTGGCGATCGCCGGACCGGCCACCGGCAGTCTGATGCGCCTCGCCGGGCTGTTCCTCGATGAGGCGCGCGAGGCGGCCTGGGTGGTGCTTCCGGCCGCGGTGATCGTGACCGCGGCGGCCGGCTCGCGACGGGACGCCACGCGCGATCTCGATCTGGGCGCCGCCTGCTACGCCCCCTACTTCGCGCTGCGCGCGATCGCCCGCCTGGTGGACGGCGTGACCGGGATGCAGATGCTCGGCGAGCCGGTCGTCGACGTCGTCTCCGGCGTCGGTGCGCTGTTCATGCTGGTGGCGGCGATCCGCACCGCCCGGGCTCGCCAGCCCCAGACGGCGACGGGGACTCCCGCCCCCTCGCCCGCCACCGCCCGCCGCCAGCCCCGACCGGCGGGCATTCTTCGCGGGCGCTGGGGATCCTGGCGCTTTCCGGCGTCGCCTTCGCGGCCAACGCCGTGTGGGCCGCCCGCCATTACGATGCGCTCCGGCCGATGCACCGGGGCGAGTCGGCGCCGGAGTTCGCGCTGCCCAACGTCGATCATACCGGCACCGTGGCGCTCGCCCAGTTGCGCGGCAAGGTGGTGCTGCTCGACTTCTGGGCGACCTGGTGCTCCCCCTGCGTGGCGATGCTCCCGGTGCTGGACGCCGCCCACCACGACTGGGCCTCGCGCGGCGTCGCCTTCGTGGGCGTCAACTCCGACGGCGGCGGCGCGACGCTCGACGAGATCAAGTCGTTCCTCGCCGCCCATCCCATCCCCTACCCGGTGGTGATCGACGACGGCACGGTCGGCGCGCTCTACAAGGTCGAGGCGCTCCCCAGCCTGGTGGTGATCGGCCGCGACGGCCTCATCCGCAAGAGCTTCGTCGGCTACACCGCCGAGGGGGCGCTCGACCGGGCGCTGCGCGACGCCACGGCAGAGTAAGACCCTCTCCGTTGATCGCGACCTCCGCGCCCACCTAACCTAACCCGAGTCCCTCGACCGCCTCTGCCGGTCCTGGGCCCCCTACCCCGGCTCCGGACTACCCTCCGGGTCGGAGCCCTCGAGCCAGCGAATACCCGGCACGCGCGCGGCAACTGCCTCGCGTCTTGATCGGAGCCCTCGAGCCAACGAAGCCCGCGGCACGCGCGCGGCAACTGCCTCGCGTCTCCATCGGGCGCTGCTCGCCGCTTACGAGCTTTTTGCGGGGCGTAGCCTGCAATGACATCCAGGCAGGCTACGCCCCGCAAAAAGCCCACGTGCGGCCAGCAGAGCCCGATCGAAGCGCGACGTCCGGGCCGCACGTAACGCGAGTCGCCCGTCGCTCGAGACGGGAGACAATCGCGTCGAATTGGAGCGCCCGAGGGTTGCGGCCGACGGTTGGGCCGAGACGGGCACGTTTGCGCCGAGGCCGGCACGTTTGCGCCCGAGGCGCGGGTCGCGATTCAGGTCTCCGGCCGCCCGGCCTTCTCCTCGGTGAAATAGGCGCTGCGGTGGCGGGCGTTGGGCAGGTGGCTGTCCCAGCAGGAGCCGGAGCAGAACACCAGCTTCACGCGGCCCGAGTTGCAGGTGCTGACCGAGCACTTGATCAGCTTGGCGCCGACGGGAATCGGCTTGCGACACATCGAACAGACGAAGGTAGGAGCTGGCGACATGTGACGTTAACGTACCGGAACCTCCCGAGCGGTTGCTATAAAATCGCCGCCATCGTGCGCCTGCCGGGCTATGTCGCCACCGAGCTGACCGTCGCCGTCGCCCTGCTGGTCGGCGGCGGCGCCGGCGTCCGTTACGGGGTCCGGCAGGTCCGCACGGCGCTGGCGGCCCGCGCGCACACGGCCCCCGCCCCGGCGCCGCTCCCCGAGCGCGACGACCTTTCCGACCTCTCCGACCTGCGCGTCTCGCTCGAGTCGTCGGGGACGTTCATGGGGATGTCCGACGAGCTCCTGCTCGAGCGGGTCCGGACCCAGCCGATCGTCCGCTTCAAGCTCAATCATGGCGGGTCGTCGATCTCGTTCCGGGTCGAGTTCGCCGACGGCTCGCGCGCCGCCTGGAAGCCCACGCAGACGAACACCCAGACGATCCCGCGCAAGGAGATCGCCGCCTATCGCCTGAACCGCCTGCTGGGTCTGAACGCGGTGCCGCCGGCGGCGCCGCGCGCCGTCTCGCGCGAGGAGCTCTTCTCGCACCTGCACCCCGAGAGCCTGGAGTTTCTCCCCCGCATCAAGGCCGAGACGATCTTCAATCCCAGCGGAATCAGCTATGGGACCGCCTCGTACTGGATTCCCGGTCATCAAGGACTCCGGATTCGACACGCCCGACGGACAGAGGCTGAGCACGGCCTGGCTGACCGTGGGCGGCGAGCCGATCCCGCCGGACCGGATGGCCTTCGCCGCTCAGATCTCGGACCTCATCCTGTTCGACTTCCTGACCTCCAACCCCGACCGCTACTCGGGCGGCAACATGAAGATGTCCGCCGACGGGACCGAGCTCTTCTACATGGACAACACGATGTCGTTCTTCGTCGACCCGAACGGGCCCGAGAAGAACCGCGAGGTGCTGTTCCGGACCCAGCGGTTTTCCCGCTCGCTCTACGCATCGCTGGAGCGCGTGACGGTCCGGACCCTGCACCGCGCGCTGGCGCAGGAGGCGGGCGCGGCCTACGACATCCTGACCCCGGCCGAGATTGCCGCGGTGGTCGGGCGGCGCCAGGTCATCCAGCAGCACGTCCGAGATCTCATCGCCAGGTTCGGCGCGCACGAGGTGCTCTTCTTTCCCTGAGGGCCCTGCTTCCCGGCAATTGGGAGCGGCTGCGCCATGACGCGCGCGGCCGCGGCGGCGAGCGTGCTAGTCTTGCCGACCTTCCGAACCCGGCTTTTCAAATGAACGTCCACTTCGTCTCCCTTGGCTGCCCGAAAAATCGCGTCGACACCGAGGTCATGCTCGGACACACCGCGGATGCGGGACACCAGCTGGTGGCGGCGCCCGAGGCCGCCGAGGTCATCGTCGTCAACACCTGCGGCTTCATCGGCGAGGCCAAGCAGGAGTCGATCGACGCCATCCTCGAGATGGCCAAGTACAAGGCGTCGGGGAGCTGCAAGCGCCTGGTGGTCGCCGGCTGCCTGTCGCAGCGCTACCCCAAAGAGCTGTCGGCGGAGATGCCCGAGGTCGATCAGTTCATCGGGACCGACGAGGTCGGCGCCATCGCCAAGGCGATCTCGGGGACGATCAACCGGCTGAGCGTCGTCGACACGCCCGCCTATCTTTACGACGACGCGGCGCCGCGCCGCCGGTCCCAGGCGGCGCACACCGCGTACGTCAAGATCGCCGAGGGGTGCGATCGCCCCTGCGCCTTCTGCATCATCCCCAAGCTCCGTGGTCCGCAGCGCAGCCGCTCGCCCGAGTCGGTGCTGCGCGAGGCGCGCGATCTGGTCGCCGGCGGGACCAAGGAGATCTGCCTGGTCGCGCAGGACCTGACGACCTACGGCACCGACCTCCCCAACTCCGACGCTCCCGAGGCGCCGCGGCTGGCGTCGTTGCTGCGCCAGCTCGCCGCCGTCGACGGGCTCGGCTGGATTCGCCTCCACTACGCCTACCCGAGCGCCTGCACCGACGAGCTGCTCGACGCCATCGGCAGCGAGCCCCGCGTCGCCAGCTACCTCGACGTGCCGATCCAGCACGTCGACACCGGCGTGCTCAAGGCGATGCGCCGCGGGTATGGCGAGCGCCAGGTGCGCGATCTGGTGACGCGCTTCCGGGCCCGCGTGCCGAACGGGACCTTCCGCACCACGTTCATCGCCGGCCACCCCGGCGAGACCGACGCGGCCTTTCAGAGCCTGTGCGACTTCGTGCGCGAGGCCGAGCTCGACCACGTCGGCGTCTTCAATTTTTCGCGCGAAGAAGGCACCGTCGCGGCGCTGCTGCCGAAGCGCGTCCCGCAGAAGGAGGTCGACGCCCGCCGGCGCGAGCTGCTGCGCATTCAGCGCGAGATCTCCAAGAAGAAGCTGCGCGCGATGCGCGGCCAGAGCCTCCGCGTGCTCGTCGAGGGACCGTCCGACGAGTCGGAGTACCTGTTGATGGGCCGCCACGAAGGCCAGGCGCCCGAGATCGACGGCCAGGTCTACCTGTCGCTGGCGCCCGATGTGGCCCCTCCCGCCCCCGGGACCTTCGTCAGCGCGCGGGTGACGCACTCGGCCGAATACGACCTGGCCGCCGACCTTTCGCCTTAGCCGCGATCCGGCTGGCCGCTCCCCTCGCGATCTCGTTGCTTTCCGCTGGGTTGGTCACGCGGCGCGCCAGGCATAGGAAAAATTCCGGCGAGGTGAGCCGGTCCCCGGCACTTATGTTACTTACTTAGGAAAGGGGGTGCCCAAGGTGCCGAACGCAGCCCGAGCGACAGTGAAGCGTGATCTCGCACAGGCCAACCGCCGCCGACATCCGCGTGTGCCCGTCGGCCTCCCGGTCGAGGTGCACCTCTCCGGCTGGGCCGACGCGCTCACCGTCGAGTTGAGCGACATCGCAGCGGGCGGCGTCCGCTTCCGCGCGCCGGCCACCGACGTGACGGTCGGACAGCGCGCCAGGTTCATGTTCGTCGTCGAGGGGAGCGGCGCCTGCGCCGCCGAGGGGCCCGTCACCCGCCTCAGCCCCGGCGGAGGCGAGTTCATCGTCGAGCTCGACAAGACCAGCCCCGCCTTCCGCGCCTTCGTCAGCTCGCTGGCAGTCTGAGCTCGCTGGCTGCTGAGCGATGGGTCGGGAGAGCCGCCTCCTCGGCGAGCGGCTCGCTCTTCGTCACCAACAGCCGACCACCAGCGCCGTGATCGCCAGGAAGGCCAACTCGAGGGCGAGTTGCAGCTGACGGCGTGAAGAGCGGCGCGCCCGGAAGCGTAGAACAGGCGCCGGTCGCCAGCGATGGTAAAGACGCCGAAGCGCCAGATAGCGCCCAACGATGTCGTGCGG
This sequence comes from uncultured Pseudomonadota bacterium, assembly GCA_963835825.1. Classification (GTDB taxonomy): domain Bacteria; phylum Myxococcota_A; class Polyangia; order Fen-1088; family Fen-1088; genus JADGRB01. The sequence continues at coordinate 30,629 of CAWIGZ010000014.1, read as the reverse complement.
CGCGCGCGGAGGAAGAGGAGCACCAGCAGTGGATAGACAGTGATGAGATTGTAGTCCCAGCTGGTTCGCTGGTTGTACGTGCGAGATCGGCGAGCGCGCCCGCCAGCGCCCACCATTCCTCGCCGCCGCGCGATGGCGCGCGCACTCGCCCAGGTCCAGAGCCCGAGCAGCCCGATCGCGATGAGGATCGCGAACCCGGGATATTGGCTGCCGACGTAAGTGGGAACCGAGTGACTGAACTGGCACGAAAAGGTGAAGGTCCTGGCGTAGCCGGGCAGGACGTCCCGGAAATAGCATGAGGGCGTCGTGGGGAAAGCCACCAACGTGGTCGACGATATGGCCCTCGAACGCGCCTCCGTCCGAACTGGAGCCAGTCCCCACTTGGCGGCGCGCGGCTCGCCGCGTCTCGACTCGCGAGCAGCAATGGCCGCGGTCACCACGAGTTCATCAGCGTAGCGCCGGATAGAGCCGGAAGCCAGGCCGCCAGGCCGGCCGCCGCGCCAGCGAGCCAGAGCCGCCCTACGCACGAACGACAAAGATGACCCACGGTGAAGAGACAGGCGATCAGCGAGGCGTGTCGGTATTGCCGCGCTCGAAGGCGCGAACACGAACGGGTACTGAAACAGCAGGAGCACGCAGAAGACCGACAATCTCGTGGCGCCGGCCGTCATCTCTTCGCGGACCGCTGGTGAACGGACGAGAGCAGCGTTCCGTCCAGCAACGTCACGTACGCAAACGACGCGGGGAGAGCAGCCAGCCCAGCGTGCAACGCGGCCAGCGCGCCCGAACCGCAGGCTCCAGAGCCAGGTATCGATCAGCGCGAACGCGACGTAGAGAGCGTCCAGACGTGCATCGTCGTCTCGAGCGTGAGCCGACGCATCCAGAAGAAGAAATGGAAGAGGAACGGCGGATAATAGAACGGCCGTCCCCAGAAGGTCGCCGCAACGGCCGCCGTCGATGAGGTACGGCGATCCCCGGTGGGCACGATCGCACGTAAGCGTGGACGTTGCCTGCAGGTCCGCGCCGCCACGGCAGTATGAAGAGGATAGGCTCGGGAGCGCCGCCAGGGAGAGCGATCAAGAACCCGACCAGCAGACAGGAACTTCGCGCGGCGGTCCAACGGAAATGGGCTCATCAGTCTGATACGGCCGACGAGTATCACACGAATTCCGGTCACGTATTTGTCCAGACCGCCGGACCGGAGCGACGCAGGATCCGGACGAGCATGGCGCAAAAAGAGGGGCCCGGTCTCCCGAGCCCCTTTCTTCAGTCGGTGTGTGCGATCGGCCTAGAAGTCGTCGTCACCGCCGCCCATGCCGCCCATGCCGCCCATGCCGCCGCCACCGCCGCCATGGCCACCGCCACCGCCGGACGCCTTCTTCTTCGGCCGCTCGGCGATGAGCGCCTCGGTGGTCAGCATCAGCGAGGCGACCGAAGCCGCGTTCTGCAGCGCCGCGCGCACGACCTTGGTCGGGTCGATGACGCCGGCCTTCACCAGGTCCTCGTACTCCTCGGTCGCCGCGTTGAAGCCGAACGCGCCCTTGCCGTTCTTCACCTTGTCGACGACGATCGACCCGTCGACGCCCGCGTTGGCCGCGATCTGGCGCAAGGGCTCCTCGGCCGCGCGGCGGATGATGTTGACCCCGTACTGGCGGTCATCGCTGAACTTGAGGCTGTCCAGCGACGAGAGCGCGCGGATGAGCGCGACGCCGCCGCCCGGAACGATCCCCTCTTCGACGGCCGCGCGCGTGGCGTGCAGCGCGTCCTCGACGCGGGCCTTCTTCTCCTTCATCTCCGACTCGGTGGCCGCGCCGACCTTGACGACGGCGACGCCGCCGACCAGCTTGGCCAGCCGCTCCTGCAGCTTCTCGCGATCGTAGTCCGAGGTGGTCTCCTCGATCTGGACGCGGATCTGCTTCACCCGCGCCTCGATGTCGGCCTTCTTGCCGGCGCCCTCGACGATGGTGGTGTTGTCCTTGTCGACCGTGATGCGCTTGGCGCGGCCGAGATCCTTGAGCGTGATGCTCTCCAGCTTGATGCCGAGATCCTCGCTGATGGCCTGACCGCCCGTGAGGACGGCGATGTCCTTCAGCATCTCCTTGCGGCGATCGCCGAAGCCCGGCGCCTTGACCGCGCAGACCTGCAAGGTCCCGCGCAGCTTGTTGACGACCAGGGTCGCCAGCGCCTCACCGTCGACGTCCTCGGCGATGATGATCAACGGACGGCCGCTCTTGGCCACCTGCTCGAGCAGCGGCAGGAGGTCCTTCATGTTGGAGAGCTTCTTCTCGTTGATGAGAATGAACGCGTCTTCCAGCACCGTCTCCATCCGCTCCGCGTCGGTCACGAAGTAGGGCGACAGGTACCCGCGGTCGAACTGCATCCCCTCGACCACGTCCAGCGTCGTCTCCATCGACTTGGCTTCCTCGACGGTGATGACCCCTTCCTTGCCGACCTTCTCCATCGCCTCGGCGAGGATGTCGCCGATGACCGACTCGCCATTGGCGCTGATGGTGCCGACCTGCGCGATCTCGGTCTTGCCCTTGGTCGGCTTGGCCTGATCCTTGAGGTTCTCGACGATCTTGATGACCGCCGCGTCGATGCCGCGCTTGATGTCCATCGGGTTGTGCCCGGCGGCGACCAGCTTGGAGCCCTCGGTGTAGATCGCCTGGGCGAGCACGGTCGCGGTGGTGGTGCCGTCACCGGCGATGTCGGAGGTCTTGGAGGCGACCTCCTTCACCATCTGCGCGCCCATGTTGGCGAGCTTGTCTTCGAGCTCGATCTCCTTGGCGACGGTGACGCCGTCCTTGGTGACCGTGGGCGTCCCCCAGGACTTCTCGATGATGACGTTGCGGCCGCGGGGCCCGAGCGTCACCTTCACCGTGTTGGCCAGGATGTTGAGCCCGCTGGCGATGCTCTGCCGGGCGCTCTGCGAATAGACGATTTCTTTGGCTGCCATGACTCTCTATCTCCGTTCTTTCGTGTCGTGTTTGTTGAACTTGTTGTTAAAGCGGGGAATCGCTCGCGTCGCGGGAGGGCGAGCTTGCTCGCCCGAGCCGCTCATCGCGGGAGGGTTGGGAGGGTGAGGGAGAGGCCCCGGCCCTTGCCCATCTTCAGTCGAGCACCGCCAGGATGTCGTCCTCGCGCAGGATCAGGTGATCCGTGCCGTCGATCTTGATCTCGTTGCCCGAGTACTTCGAGAACAGGATCTTGTCGCCGGCCTTCACCTCCAGCTTGCGCAACGATCCGTCCTCCTGAATCTTGCCGTTGCCGACGGCGACGACCATCGCCTCCATCGGCTTCTCCTTGGCGGTGTCGGGAATGAACAACCCGCCGGCGGTCTTGGTCTGCTCTTCGATGCGTTTCACCAGAATGCGGTCGTAAAGCGGTCGGATCTTCATCTGTGTTCTCCTTGTCGAGGGTCGAGTCGTGGTGGGACGTGCGAGGCCGGCCTGACTAGGCGGCAGCCTCGGACTTCTTGGTTTCCTTGGTCGATTTGGTGGTAGGTCGAAGCGGTCGAAGCCTCTTTGCTGGTCGAGTCCTTCGACGCACCCGAATCCTTCGCGCCGTTCGGCTTCGGGCCGGCGTAGAGGTCCGAGTACCAGCCGCCGCCCTTGAGCTTGAAGGAGGTCTGGCTGATCAGCTTCTCGACCTTCTTGGCCTTGCACTTGGGACAAACCTTGACCGGCTTGTCGCTCATCTTCTGCCACTCCTCGAACTGATGTCCGCAGGCGGCGCAGGCGTATTCATAGATCGGCATGCGCCCGGAGCTTAAGCACCGCCGCCCCGCTGTCAAGCGAACACCGAGAGTGCCAACTTTCTTGATTTTCTGCTGTGATAACAATGAGTTAACGTCAATCACCGTCCAGCGGCGTCTTCGGCTCCTGAAAAAGAAAGGGCGCTGGACGGACGATTCATCCGATCGCGCTCCGGAGGGCCTCCTGTTACAGTCGACAGGTGCGACCTGGGCGGTGGATCGCCGTGGCCTTGGTCGGCGCGTGCTGGCTCTCGGCCGGGAGCACGCCGTTCGTAGATGCGGTCATTGGCACGCGCGCGCCGGCCGACTGGACCCGCGACTACGTCATGGCGCGCGCGCGCCTCGAGGACGGACGAGGGGCGCCGCCGCCCCTGGCGGAGGGGGCCAACGAGCGGGGGGCCCGCTATGGAACGGCGCGCGTCATCCTGCTCGATGCCCCCTATTACATCCACCCGCCCACCGCCACCGTCGCCGTGCTGCCGTTCGCCTGGCTGCCCTGGCGGACGGCGGCGCTGACCTGGGCGGCGGGCTCGCTCGTCGCGCTCGTTTGGCTGGCCTTCTCGCTGCTCCAGATATGGACCCCCGGCGTGACACCGCCGGCGAGGCGGGTGACGCTCTTGGCCCTGGCGCTCGCGGTGTGGCCCCCGACGCTGTATTGCTTGGAAAAGGGGCAGTGGTCAATCTGGCTGGCGGCGCTGCTGGCGGCCGGATGGACGTCGCTGGAGGCGAGGCGCGCCGGGCGCGCAGGGAGCCTGTTCGGTGTCGCTGCCGTCCTCAAGATCACCCCTATCGTGGTGGTCGGGCACCTGCTGTTGCGGAGCCGTCGCGCGGCAGCCGCGACGCTCGCGACCGCGGCCGGCGCCGTGGTGGTTTCGCTCGCCGTGATCAGGCCAGTGGCCTGGTACCGCTTCGTGACGGAGGGTTCCAGGAACGAAGTCGCGTGGGCGCCGTGGCTCGCCAACACTGCGTCGCTCGACGGGGTCTACGCGCGCCTCCTGACCAGCAATTCATTCTCGCGAGCGATCGTCGTGGCGCCCGGGCTCGCGCGCGGCGCCTTTGCCCTCACCTCGCTGCTCATCCTGACCGCCGCCATGGGGGCGAGCTACCGGAAGCGTGACCAATCAGCCGAAGCCCAGGCGCGCGTGCTCGCCGCCTGGCTGACGCTGCCGCTGCTCTTGAACCCGCTCGGATGGAGCCACGTCGTGATTCTGCTGCTGGCGCCGCTGGCGGTCCTGGCGCGCAACGGGGGCACCCGCCAGCAGGTCACGGCAATCCTGGTGTTGGCCGCGATCAGCGTCCCCCGGCAGCGGCTCACCGAATGGGCCGGGGCGGCTCCGGTCGGCCCCGTCGCCAGCGTGTTCCTGGGATTGCATGCGTTCGCGGCCCTGGGGCTGTTCGTGGCCCTGCTCGGGCTCGAGGACCCGGCGTGAGATTGCCTTCCCGCGCCCACGCCCATCTCGCGGGCGCCTCGGTGCTTCTGGCGCTGGCGATCTGGCTTTCGTCCGGAACCATGGCGCCGTACGCGTCGACCTATTTCCGGCCGATTGTCTCGACGCCCTGCCAGTACCTCTACAACGTCGATCACCCGCTGCACGAGGCGGCGTTCTGGATGCTCGACGGACAACCACCCGAGCTCTGGCGATCGAGCATCGTCCTGCGGCGCATTCTCTTCCCGCTCTTCGCCTACCCGTTCATGAAGGTGGCCGGGTTCGAGGTGGGCGGGTTCGTCGCCAGCCTGGTCTGCCACCTGGGGGCCCTCGCGGCGCTGGCGATCTTCTTGCGTCGACGCCACGGCGACGACGCGGCCATCGCCGGTGTCTGGCTGCTGGCGGTCTATCCTGGCATCACCTACTGGGCAGCGCTGCCGTACGCGAACGCGGCGATCGTCCCGGCGTCGATCGGGCTCTATATTCTCCTGGCCGGTCTCGACGCAGAGGTCGGGCTCCGGGCGACGGTGCTGCGCTGCGCGGGGATGGGCCTCCTTTTCACCGCTTACGATCTGGCCCCCTTCTTCGGCGTGGCGGCGCTTCTGGTCCTGTTTCGTCGGCGGCGGTTCGCCCAGCTGCCCGTCGCCGCCGCGTGCATGGCAGCGGGTCCGTTGGTGACCGGGTTGATCCTCAAGCTGGTGTTTCACGTTCCCTGGACGAATCGCAACACCGCCGCCTACGGAATCGTGGCGACCGCCTATCTTCATCCGCCGGCGCTCGGCGTCTGGGCGCGGAGCGTCTCGGATTTTCCGCTGGTGCTGATGGCGAACTTCTTCTTCAGCAACTTCCTGTTTTTCCCGGCGGCATTCCTGACCGTCGCCGCCGTCACCCGGCGCGCCCTCACGCTCACCGAGGGGGCGCTCATCGTCGCTGTCGCGGCGGTGTTCCTGTTCAACAACCTGGCGCCGCCCTACGTCGCCCACTGGCAGATGCGAGGCTTTTTCATCCCTCGTCTCTATCAGCCGCTGTTCGTGGGGCTGCTGGTCTACGTGGTACGGGCGCTCGGTGAACGGCGCGCTCTTCCGCCGTTCAAGGCGCACCTGCTTGTCGCCGTCGCCCTGCTGACCTTCGCCGGAAATGCGTCGGTGGCGTTCGGCCCGATCGCCCGGTTCAGCTGGGCGGGGCCTTTCTATCAGCACTTTTATCCGCACTCACACGCCGAGACGATGGACGAGAACCTCGCCAAATATGGCCGGCGCCCCCTCGGATTCTGCGAAAAGCGCTGACCGTCAACGCGCGATGGCGCCGCGGAGGCGGGCCAGGAGATCGTCGATGCGGTCGCCGTGCAGCTTGGCGGCCGCCCGGCCGACGCAGACGCGCGCGCTGACGTCGAGGATCGTCTCGACCTCGCGCAGGCGGTGCTGGCGCAACGTTTCGCCGGACGACACCAGGTCGACGATCCGATCGGCGAGACCGACCAGCGGCGCGATCTCGATCGAGCCGTAGAGCTTGATGATCTCCGCGACCGTGCCGCGCGCCTGGAGGTGGCGGCGGGTGATCTCGGGGAACTTGGTGGCGTAGCGCAGGTGGACGTGGGCGTTCTCGTCGACCGGCTGGTCCTCCGGCTCGGCAACCACCATGCGGCAGCGGCCGATGCCGAGGTCGAGCGGCTCGTAGAGATCCCGATCCTGCTCCTCGAGCACGTCGCGGCCGGCGATCCCCAGGTGGGCGGCGCCATGCTCGACGTAGGCCGGCACGTCGATGTCGCGCACGATGAGGACGCGCATCTGGTGCTCGGGGATGGGGATGATCAGCCGCCGTCCGGCCCGGGACTTGTCGGCGGCGCCCAGATCGACGCCGGCCCGCGCGAACAGCACCAGCGCCTCGTCGAGGATCCGCCCCCGCGGCAGCGCGATGGTGAGAATGGTCGCCGGGGGAGCTTTGTTGGTCTTCTTCACGCCGATCCTCTCGCCCGACGGACGTCGGCGCCCAAGGCTCTCAACTTCTTGTCGAGGCGGTCATAACCGCGGTCGAGGTGGTAGATGCGCAGAATCTCGGTCTTGCCCTCGGCGATGAGCCCGGCCAGCACCAGGCAGGCCGAGGCGCGCAGGTCGGTGGCCATCACCGTCGCGCCGGTCAGCTTGGTCGGGCCGCGCACGATGGCGGTCCGCCCCTCGACGAGGATGTCGGCCCCCATCCGCTGCAGCTCGGGGACGTGCATGTAGCGGTTTTCGAAGATCGTCTCCGACAGCACCGACTGCCCCTGGGCGCGGGTCATGAGCACCATGAACTGCGCCTGCATGTCGGTCGGGAAGCCGGGAAACGGCTGGGTCGAGATGTCGGCCGGCTTGAACTCGCTCTTGCCGCGCACCCGGATGCCGTCCCCCTCGGCGGTCACCTCCGCGCCCGCCGAGCGCAGCTTGGCGATGACCGCCTCCATGTGCTCGGGGAGGCAGTCCCGAACCAGGACGTCGCCGCGGGTGATGGCGGCCGCGACCAGCAGGGTCCCCGCCTCGATCCGGTCGGGAACGACGGCGTGCTCGATGGGGTGCAGCTCCTCGACCCCCTCGACGGTGATGAGCGACGACCCGGCGCCGCGGACCTTGGCGCCCATCTTGTTGAGGACGCGCGCCAGCTCCTCGACCTCCGGCTCGCGCGCGGCGTTCTCCAGCGTGGTCCGCCCCTTGGCCAGCGCCGCCGCCATCATCAAGTTCTCGGTGCCGGTGACGGTCACCATGTCGAACACGATGGTGGCGCCGCGCAGCCGGCGGGCGCGCGCGTTGACGTAGCCGTGCTCGAGATCGATGCGCGCCCCCATCGCCGCCAGCCCCTTGAGGTGCTGATCGATCGGTCGCGCGCCGATGGCGCAGCCGCCGGGGAGCGAGACGCGCGCCTGGCCGTAACGGGCGACCAGCGGGCCCAACACCAAGACCGACGCCCGCATCGTCTTGACCAGCTCGTAGGGGGCTTCGTATTCGTTGATGGTCGACGTGTCGACGTGCGCCGTCCCCCTCTGCGGCTCGTCGTAGCCGGCGCCGAGGCGCGCCAGCAGGCGTCCCATCGTGTGCACGTCGCCCAGCGCCGGGACGTTGCGGTAGATGGACCGGCCGCGCGCCAGCAGCGACGAGGCCAAGATCGGCAACGCGGCGTTCTTCGATCCGGAGACCCGAACCTCGCCCGCGAGGCGCGCGCCGCCGCGGATGACGATCTTTTGCAACGCCGAGCGCTCTTAGGCGGGCGGAGCGCCGGCGGCAGCTTCCGCCGGCGCGGCGACGCCGGCGTGCTCGTCGCAGAGGCCGCCCTTGGTGCGCGGCTTGCGGCAGGCTTCCTTGCTGCAGATCTTGTAGCGGTGGTGCTCACCCACCGAGCCACGGCGCCAGTTCATGAAGTGCTTGCGGCAGTAGCCCTTCGCGCGCACCGGCTGCTTGCACTTGTCGGCGCGGCAGGTCGGCCCGTCGGCCACGGCCGGCGTGGCCTTGCCCTTGGCCTTCGCGGCCTTGTCGCCCTTGTCGGCGGCCTTGGCCGTCTTGGCGGCCGGTTTGTCTGCCGCCTTGGGCTTCTTGGCGGCGGTGCTCTTCGGGGTTTCTTTGCTATCTTGCGCCATGGCAGCGGCCGAGGATAGGCGGTCGCGAAGGAGAGTCAAGCATCAGCGCACAACAGCGAACCTCGTCCGCGTCCAGCGCGGGTGCGGCCAGCGTGCACGGAGGGGTGCGCCCAGGGGGTGATCAGGCCGCCGGCTGCGTGGTAGAGAGAGCGCCATGAAGATCGAGCTCGCCAACCGGATTCGAGAGCTGCCGCCCTACCTGTTTGCCCGCATCGACGCCCTCAAGAACGAGGAGCGCAAGAAGGGCAAGGACCTGATCGACCTCGGCATCGGCGACCCCGACCTGCCGACCCACCCGCACATCGTGGAGGCGCTGGCCGAGGCGGCCCGCGATCCCGGCACCCACCGCTACCCGTCGTACGCGGGGATGGAGGACTTTCGCAAGGCGGCCGCCGAGTTCATGAAGTCGCGCTTCGGCCTCACCTTCGATCACCAGAAGGAGGTCATCTGCGTCATCGGCTCGAAGGAGGCGATCGCCCACTTCCCCTTCGCCTTCGTCAATCCGGGCGACGTGGTCCTCTGCCCCGATCCCGGCTATCCCGTCTACGCGACGCTGACCCGGTTCGCGGGCGGCGAGCCCTACTTCGTGCCGCTGCGCCGCGAGAACGGGTTCCTGCCGGACCTCGACGCCATTCCGGCCGACGTCGCCCGCCGCGCGAAGATCCTCTGGATCAACTATCCCAACAACCCCACGGCCGCGCTGGCCGCGCCCGGCTTTTACGAGAAGGTGGTCGCCTTCGCGAAGAAGAACGACGTCATCGTCGCCAGCGATCTCGCCTACAGCGAGATGTACTACGAGGCGCCGCCGCCGTCGTTCCTGGAGACGCCGGGCGCGCGCGACGTCGGCATCGAGTTCCACTCGCTGTCGAAGACCTACAACATGACCGGCTGGCGCGTCGGCTGGGCGTGCGGCAACGCCACGCTGGTGGGCGGGCTCGGCCAGGTGAAGACCAACGTCGACTCCGGTTGCTTCGACGCCGTTCAGCGCGCGGCCATCGCGGCGCTCAGCGGCGATCAGGCGTGCGTGGCGCGGCAGCGTGCGATCTACCGCGAGCGGCGGGACGTCCTTTGCGGGGGCCTGGCCAAGGCGGGGTTCGACGTACTGACGCCCAAGGCCAGCTTCTACACGCTGATCGCCAACCCCAAGGGCCTCTCATCGATCGATTTCGCGTCGCGCCTGCTGACCGAGGCGGGGATCGTCGCCACGCCGGCGACGGGCTTCGGGCCGTCGGGCGAGGGGTACGTTCGTCTGACGATCTGCGCCGACAAGGCGCGCCTCGCCGAGGCGGTCGAGCGGCTCAAGGCGCTGAAGCTGTGACCCCATGACGATCGCGTCGAGGGAGCTGGGCGCTGCCCAGCGATCCTCGCGGGGGGTTGGGGACCCCTCCCAGGGTCCCCATGACGATCGCGCGATCTCGCTGGGCGATCCGGCGGGGATCGGGCCGGAGATTGTGGCGCGGGCCCTGGCCGAACGGCCCGCGCGTGGACGTGATCGTTTTCGGCGACGTCGGCGTGCTCGCGCGCGCCGCTGGCGCCGCGGGCGTGGCGGCGCCCGACAGCGCGCGGGTCCGCGCCGTCACCAGCTTGGGCGCGGATGAGGTGACGCCCGGAAAGCCGAACGACGCCTCGGGCCGCGCCCAGCTCGCTTACCTCACGGCGGCCGTCGACGCGGCGCTGGCGGGCGAGGTCTCCGCGCTGGTCACCGCACCCATTTCAAAGGAATGGATCGCGCGCGCCGGGTTCAAGTTTCCCGGGACACACCGAGTACCTGGCCGCGCGCGCCGGGGTCTCCGAGTTCGCCATGATGCTGGCCGGCCCGCGGCTGCGCGTGACGGTCGCGACCACCCACGTTCCGCTCAAGGACGTTCCCGACCTGCTCACCGTCGACGGGATCGCCTCGACCATCTGGTTGACGGCCGAAGGTCTCGCCCGCCGCTTCGGCATCGCGGCGCCTCGCGTGGCTGTCGCCGGCCTCAACCCTCACGCCGGCGAGGCAGGTCGCTTCGGCGACGAAGAGGAGCGACTGGTGAGGCCGGCCGTGGCAAAGGCGCGCGCGCGCCTCGCCGCCGCCGGCCTGGGCGCGACCGTCGACGGTCCGCTGGTCCCCGACTCGGTCTTTCGCCAGGCCGCCGCCGGCGCCTACGATGCGGTCGTCGCGCTCTACCACGACCAGGGGCTGATTCCGCTCAAGCTGCTGCACTTCGATGACGGCGTGAACCTGACGCTGGGCCTGCCGTTCGTGCGCACCTCCCCCGATCACGGCACCGCCTACGACATCGCCGGCACCGGCCGCGCGCGCGCCGAGAGCTTCCTGGCCGCCTTCGACCTGGCCGCCCGCAGCTCTCTCGCTTCTAGCGGAAGCGGTAGGTGCGCTCGACGGTGATCGCTTCGCCCCCGTGCTTGGCGAACACCCATTGGCTGAGCACCCGCTTGGCGCAGGCGGCGAGCTCGAGATCGGTCTGGGGAGCCGACACGGCCTCGGCATCGCGCACGTGGCCGTCTGCTTCGACGTTGAACCGCAAAACGACTTCTTTCGCCGCGACCTTCTCCGGCGAAACCTGCCGGCGGCGCGCGATCTCGACGCGGCAGCCGGTCACGGGAGTCTCCGTTTGAAGAAACTCCTCCTCGGCGAGGCCGCCGCTTCTCGGCGCGGGTGCGGGACGTTCGCCGCGGTCGGGGTCCGGCATCTTGAGCTTGCGCGGGGCCCGCTCCTTGGCCGGCGAGGCAGGTTCAATCTCTCCCACCGGGCTCGGCGTGTAGGTGCCGATCCGCCCCGTCGATCTCAGCTCGGTGTCCAACCCCCTCAAGCCGCCCGCCGTCGAGTCGGCGCTGGCGGCTCGTCCACAGAAGCCCAGCAATGCGCCGAGCACCAGTCCCCTCGCTGTCCCTTGCCACCTCACCAAAGCCCCCATGCTTCCTAGAGGCAAGATGCCGGCCAACCACCGAGCCGAGGGCGCGCGGTGGTGGCCGGGTGGGACGGTTACAGCGAGGTAAACGCGGCCTCGCCCCGGCGAACGAAATGGTGACGGCCGCGGGTCCCTTACGACTTGTGCGCGTGCTTGTTCTTGTTCTTGGCCGCCGGCGCCGCCTCTGCCGCCGTGCTCTTCGACGCCACGGTCGACTTGCCGCTCTTCTCGTTCGCCGCGGTCTCGGTCGCCTTCTCCTTGGCCAGATCTCCCTGGGCAGTGATGAGCTGCTGGTGCAGGGTGGCCACCTGAGCCTTCAAGTCGTCGCGCTCCTTCGTGACGTCGGTCAGCGTCGACTTGGTGGAATCGAGCTCAGCCTTGGATGCGTCGCAGCCGACGAGCATCGCCAGTACTCCCAGACACATCATCGCTCTCATGGATCTTCTCCTTGGTCAGTTGCCGCGCGCCATGCGCCGCAGGACGGCCAGCCCCCGTCGCACATTTCGTGCCGGCGCAGCGCGGCCGCCGATCGACCTCGCGCGCTCGCGATGTGGAAAGAAACTGTTCGCCTTCGCGCGAACCGCACAATCATTGGAGTGAGGTGACGCCCGTAGGGGCGTCCTCCATCACGTGCCGCTCCGTCGGCGCGTAACCGGAGCGCGCGGCAGTGCTACTCGAGCAAAGCCGCTCTGATCTCCGGGATCCATTTTCCGGTGAACCCGAGCTGGGCGTAGGCGGCGAAGTTTCTGCAAAAGTCCCAGTAGCCCCACCCGAAGCCGCGCTTTTCGGCCTCGGTGCGCGCGGTGCGGACCCAGCGGCCGCGCGACGCGACGTCGCCGTTGATCCCGGCCCCGAACTCACCGAGGTAGACCCGCATCCCGGTCCGCTTGGCGAACGCCTCGGCCATCTCCATCTGTTCGATGATGGCAGCGGGGCCGCCGGGGTTGGTGTCGGCCGGCTCGCTGTTGTAGCGCTGGAAGAAGTCGTGCCCCTCGGGGAAGGCGTCGGCCGCGGCGACCGGCACGATCGGCTTGGGCGGCGGGCCGGGGAAGGTCACGCCGCGCGTCTGGTACCAGGGCTCCATCCAGCTGAACCCCTGGTGCGTGAAGTACATCGGCGCGTACATGTGAAAGCTGGCGATGAGGTTCGGATCGCCGGCGGGCACCTGCAACGTGTCGCGCAGATCCTTGGCCGAAGCCCAGTGGGCCCCCTCGACGATGATCAGCCGCTCGGGATCGATCTCCCGGATGGCGGCGACCGCGCGGGCGAGGATCGGATTCCAGACCTCGGCGGTCAGCTTGTCGGTCGGCTCGTTCAGCACTTCGTAAACCACGGCGCGCGGCATGCCCCGGTAGTGGGCGGCGATCTGCCGCCAGAGCCCGACCAGGCGATCGGCGTGGGCCCTGGGCGCCTTCATCATCGGGATGTAGTGGTGCATGTCGATGATGATCCCGAGGTCGTTGGAGAGCGCCTGATCGACCGCCCAGTCCATCCGGTGCAGGAAACGCTTTTCGATCGCGTAGGGCGGTTTGACGTCCGCGTGCGACGAGATCCGCATCGGCACGCGCACGTGATCGAAACCGGCCGCGCGCACCGCCTGGAAGTCGGACGCCGAGATCGTCCAGCCCCAGTCCCCTTCGTTCGGGGCGTCCATCGCGTCCCCGAAGTTCATCCCCCGCTTGAGATCGCCGGTCGCGTGGGTCTGCAGGCGTCCCGTCTTGAACCCCGCGATCCGCTCGCCGGTTCCGGCACACCCCCCGAGGAGGATTGCGAGGAGGATGCCGAATCGAGGAGGATTGCCAGCAGGACCGCCAGCTCCGCCGTCATCTTGGTGGCGCGGCAGGCGTCAGCATCGTGACCCGACGTCGTGAACAGCATGGACCGTCGAGCTTAACCCGTTTGCGACTTGCCACCCGTGATAGGGTATAGGCGGTCGAAATCCGCTCTGGACGCGCGTTCCGCCTCCCAAGGCGCGCTCCTCCCGGATTCCCGCCGGCAGCATGAAGAAGACCCAGGGCATCAAGATCAAGGGCGCGCGCGAGCACAACCTCAAGAACATCGACGTCGAGATCCCCCGCGACAAGCTGGTCGTGATCACGGGGCTGTCGGGTTCGGGGAAGTCGTCGCTGGCGTTCGACACGCTCTACGCCGAGGGGCAGCGCCGTTACGTCGAGTCGCTGTCGGCCTATGCGCGCCAGTTCCTCGACCAGATGCACAAGCCCGACGTCGACTCGATCGAGGGGCTGTCGCCGGCGATCTCGATCGAGCAGAAGACCGGCTCGCGCAACCCGCGCTCGACGGTGGGGACGGCGACCGAGATCTACGACTACCTGCGGCTGCTCTGGGCGCGTATCGGGACGGTCCACTGCTGGAACTGCGGTCAGGCGATCGCCTCGCAGACGATTCAGCAGATGGTCGACCGCGTGCTGGAGCTCCCCGAGGGGGAGCGCTTCTCGGTGCTGGCGCCGGTCGTGCGCGACAAGAAGGGGGACTTCGCCGACGTGCTCGGCAAGCTGCGCCAGGACGGCTTCGTGCGCGCCAACATCGACGGCGATCTCTACGAGCTGGCCGAGCCGCCCACGTTGGCCAAGAACGCCGCGCACACCATCGAGGTGTTCGTCGATCGGCTGGTGAAGAAGGACGGCATCCGGCAGCGGCTGACCGATTCGATCGAGCTGGCGGCCAAGCTCACCGAGGGCGTCGTCAAGGTTTCGCCGCTGGAGGGGGAGGATCTCCTGTTCTCGGAGAAGTTCGCCTGCACCACCTGCGGGATCAGCTATCCGGAGATCACCCCGCGGCTCTTCTCGTTCAACAACCCGGCCGGCGCCTGCCCCTCGTGCGACGGCATCGGCGCCAAGATGTTCTTCGACCCCGACCTCATCGTCCCCGACGAGGAGCTGTCGATCAAAGAAGGCGCCATCGAGCCCTGGGAGCGGCGCAACAACGTCTTCTTCCACCAGATCCTCGACGCCGTCTGCACCCGGTTCGAGATCGACCAGTACACCCCCTGGAACAAGCTGCCCGCCAAGTCGCGCGCGCTGCTGTTCAACGGCGTGGAGGGGGAAGAGGTCGAGCTGAGCTTCGAGAAGAACGGCCGCAAGCACAGCTTCAAGCGGGAGTTCGAGGGGGTGCTGGCCAACCTGCGCCGCCGGTTCGAGGAGCACGAGCGCCGGCGCCGCGAGCAGGGGCGCACCAGCGAGGAGGACTTCGAGGCGATCTACGAGGAGTTCCACCGCTACATGTCGCAGACCGTCTGCGAGGAGTGCGGCGGCGCCCGCCTGCGAAAGGAAGCCCGCTCGGTCAAGGTCGGCGGCAAGAGCATCACCGAGATGACCGCGCTGACCATCCGGGAGGCGCACGACTTCTTGAAGGGCCTCTCGCTGAACGCGCGGCAAAAGGAGATCGCCGGGCGAATCCTGCGCGAGGGGGGCGATCGCCTGTCGTTCCTCAACAACGTCGGCGTCGACTACCTGTCGCTCGACCGCACCGCCGCCACGCTGTCGGGCGGCGAGTCGCAGCGCATCCGCCTGGCCACCCAGATCGGCAGCTCGCTGGTGGGCGTGCTCTACATCCTCGACGAGCCGTCAATCGGCCTGCACCAGCGTGACAACGCCCGCCTGCTGGAGGCGCTGACCCGCCTGCGCGACCTCGGCAACAGCGTCATCGTCGTCGAGCACGACGAGGAGACCATCCGCGCCGCCGACCACGTGATCGACATGGGGCCGCGCGCCGGCGTGCACGGCGGGCGCATCGTCGCCGCCGGCTCGCCCGAGGACATCGCCGGCAACACCCAATCGATCACCGGCGCTTATCTCTCGGGGCGCAAGGGGATCGAGGTGCCGCGCCAGCGCCGCCAGTCGGGCAACCGCACGCTCACCGTCAAGCACGCGCGCGGGCACAACCTGCACGATCTGACGGTCTCCTTCCCCATCGGCGTGCTCACCTGCGTGACCGGCGTGTCGGGCTCCGGGAAGTCGACGCTGGTGATCGACACGCTGCTGCGGGCGCTGGCCCAGCGGCTCCACCACGCCAAGGTTCCGCCCGAGGCGCACGACGGCGTCGACGGGCTCCAGCACGTCGACAAGGTGATCGACATCGACCAGGCGCCCATCGGCCGGACGCCGCGCTCGAACCCCTCGACGTACACCGGCGTCTTCACCCACATCCGCGACCTCTTCTCGGCGCTCCCCGAATCGAAGGCGCGCGGCTACAAGCCGGGGCGCTACTCGTTCAACGTCAAGGGAGGCCGCTGCGAGGCCTGCCAGGGGGACGGCATCATCCGCATCGAGATGCACTTCCTGCCCGACGTCTACATCGAGTGCGAGTCCTGCGGCGGCCGGCGCTACAACCGCGAGACGCTGGAGGTTCGCTACCGGCAGTCGAGCATCGCCGACGTGCTGGACATGACGGTCACCCAGGCCTGCGAGTTCCTGGAGAACATCCCCAAGGTCCGGCAGAAGCTGGAGACCCTCCGCGAGGTCGGCCTCGGCTATCTGAAGTTGGGTCAATCGGCGACGACGCTGTCGGGCGGCGAGGCCCAGCGGATCAAGCTGTCCAAGGAGCTGGCCAAGAAATCGACCGGCCGAACGGTCTACATCCTCGACGAGCCGACCACCGGCCTGCACTTCGCGGACATCGCGCAGCTCCTCTCGGTCCTCAACCGTCTGGTCGAGGCCGGCAACACGGTGATCGTCATCGAGCACAACCTCGACGTCATCAAGACCGCCGACTGGGTGATCGATCTCGGCCCCGAAGGCGGCCCCGGCGGCGGGCACGTCGTGGCCGCCGGGACCCCCGACGACGTGGCGCGGGTGGCCGCCAGCTACACCGGCCAGTTCCTGCGCAAGGTGCTATGAGACGGTCCATGAAGAAGCTCATCGGCCTGGGCGCGGTGGTCGCGGCGCTGGTGTTCGTGGTGGCCCGGGTCCACGCGAACGCTTCGCTGCTTCCGGTCGGCGCGGCGGCGCCCGAGGTCGTGGGGAAGGACGCCACCGGCGCCACGACCAAGCTCTCGGCCCACAAGGGGCACTTCGCCGTCGTCTACTTCTATCCCAAGGACGAGACGGCGGGCTGCACCAAGGAGGCCTGCGCGTTTCGCGACGCTTCCGACAAGTTCGCCAAGGCGGGCGTCACCATCTTCGCCGTCTCGCGCGACGGCGAAGCCAGCCACAAGGGCTTCCGCGAGCACTACCACCTGCCGTTCCCCATGGTGGCCGACACCTCGGGGGCGGTGCAGCGCGCCTACGGCGTCCCCTCGGCGATGCCGGGCATGGACCTCGCCGCCCGGGTGACCTTCCTGGTCGGCCCCGACGGGAAGATCGCGCACGTCTGGCCCAAGGTCGATCCGGTGGTCAACGCCAAAGAGGTCCTCGACACCGTCGCCGCGCTGGGCGGCAAGCACCCTTAACGCTCCGATCCGTGTCAGCGCGCGTTCAGCCCGTTCAAATGGGGCGCGGCCAGCACGGCCCACTCTGAGTCGATGAGCAGCGCGCGCCAGCCGTCGGCGCGCAGGCGTTCGACCAGCTTCGACTTGGCGGGAACGAACGCGCAGCGGACGCCGAACTTGGCGAAGAGCGGCTGGTACGGGGCGCCGTGCTCGACGGCGAAGCTCTCGCGCAGCAGCCAGAAGGGAAACGGATCCTGGCGCCCGTCGATGAAGTCCGGGCGGGTCGGCGCGAACCAGACCAGCGGCCCGCCGTCGCCGTAAAAGTTGTAAAGCGGCCCCGGGCAGGAATCGAGCGCCCGCAGCGCGCCGGGACCGATCGGATTCCAGTAGAGCGCCGGCGGCTGCACGCGCCACCCCACGGCCACCGCCGCCGCTGCCACCGCGCCGAGCCCGAGCAGGAGCGCCAGGTTCGCGCGCGGGTGGTCGGGGCTCGGTGGCCGCGGGCGGCGGCTCAATCGAAAACGAAAGGTGGGGCCCAGCGCGTGGCTGGCGGCGGGCATCGCCAGGATCAGGAACGGACCGATGTTGCGCGCCGAGCGGATCCCCAGCGGCATCAGCGCCAGGGCGGCGGCGACCACCGCCCAGTCCGCCCAGTCGCCCGCGGCGAGCGCGCGTCGGCGCGCGACGATCAGGATCGCGAAGGCGATCGTCGCGGCCCAGAAGAACGCGCCAAACAGCGAGTCCGGGCGCAGGACGAACCATTCGGCAATCTGCGCGGCGTAAGAGCGCGCCGCCGACGTGACCACGAACCGGTAGATGCCGAACCCCAGCGGCGTCGCCGCGACGGCCAGACCGGCCAGCGGCAGCACGACCGCCAGCGCTCGGGCGCGTCGCCGGTCGTCCGGCGCCCGGGTACGAATCCAGCGCAACGCCGCCGCCGCCGCGCAGGCCCCCAGCACCAGCCCCCCCAGCGCCACGCCCCCGTGCGCGTTGGCCCAGAGCAGAAAATAGGGCGGAATCAGGAAGAGCTGGCGGTCGCGGACGAGCAGCCAGACCAGAAGCGCGAGCAGGAACAGCGTCAGGATCTGCGGCCGCAGCGACCAGGCGCTGGCGGCGATGAGCAGCCCCACCGTCAACAGCACGAACCTCGTCAGCCGGGGGCCGACCATCAACCGGTAGACCGTCACCGCGGCGGCCAGGATGAGGACGGCGGCCCCGAGCTCCAGACCCGGCATTCCGCGGCCCGCCCGATAGGCGGCGTACATCAAGAGCTGCGACAGCCACTCGTGATCCGGCCAGGGCGTCCCGTACGCCGTGTGCGAATAGAGATCGACGCGCGGGACCTGCCCGCTCCGCCAGATGTCGGCGCCGGCGCGCAGGTGCCAGAAGGTGTCCCCCTGCGCCGGGGTGAACAGCGCCAGCACGGCGACGGCGACGAACAGCAGCCCGACTGCCATCTCGTCGAACGCCAGCCCGCGTGACCACCATCGCCCGCGCCCCGAAGGGGGCCCGCCCCCCGACGGCGAGCGCGATGGCGACTCCGACCGCACGTCAGTCGCCTCCGGGCGCCGTCAACACCGCCCACCGGTCATCGCGAAAGCGACTCGTCCAGTGGTCGGTCTCCAGCCTCTCGATCATCTTCGAGCTCGCCGGGAGAAACGCGCAGCGGATCCCGTAGCGATCGAACATCGCGCGATAGGGCGCGCCGGCGTCGACAGCGGTCGTCTCGCGGATGAAGTCAGAGGGATAGGGATCCTGGCGGTTGTCGATGAAGACCTGCCTGTCAGGCACGAACCAGATCAGGAACCCCCCGTCGTAGAAGCGATTGTAGATCCGCCCGGGGCAGCTGCGGACCGCCGCGATCGCGCCAGGGCTCATCGGCTGCCAGCCGGAGCGCGGCGGCGGCGCGCTCCAGACGAACAGCACGCCGGCGATCTCGACGAGAGAGATGCCGACGAAGAGCGCGAGGTTCACCCGCGGATGCTCCTCCGACGCGGCCACGGCGGCCGACCCGCGGAACCGAAAGTCGGCGCCCAGAAGGCGGCTGGCGGCCGGGATCGCGACCAGGAGAAACATCGCCGTGTTGCGGACCATCAGAAACCCGAGCGGCAGCGTCAGCAACGCGGAGGTGAGGATGACCGTGTCGCCCCAGCTCCACGACGGCTCTCGCAAACGACTGCGCCGCCTGATCAGAAGCCCGACGAACGCGGCGGCCAAGATCCAGAAGGTGATTTCGAAGGGCCCGGTCGGGAGCGTGAGCTGCCATTCCGTGATCGCGTTCCTGCGCGACAGCGCCAGCGAGCCGCCGACGAAGTGCCACACCCGAAAGCCGAGCGGCGTCGCCGCCGTGGCCAGCGCACAGAGCGGCGCCACCAGACAGAGTCGCACGGCCCGGCGCACGTCGCTGGCATCGCCACGCCGCGCGCGCAGCAGCGGCCACCAGGGTCACCGCGGCGAGCAGCAAGCCGCCCACGCCGACGCCGCCGTGGGCGTTTGCCCAGACGACAAAGAGCGCGGGCAACACCCAGTGGCGCTCCGCGACGAGCAGCCAGACCAGCGTTACGAGCATGAAGAGCGTGACGATCTGCGGGCGCAGGATCCAGATCGCCGAGGTGAGCGGAAACCCGAGCAGCATCAGGACGAACCGGGTCGACGGTCGGTCCCACCATCAGCCGGTAGACGATCACCAGCGCGCCCATGGCGAAGGCCGCACCGCCGACAGCGAAGAGCCGCATCCCGCCCAGACGATAGAGGGCGTAGGAGAACGCCTCCCAGAGCCACTCGTGGTTCGGCCAGTACCGTCCCGTCGCCGTGTACGAGTAGTGGTCGCTGAGCGGGACGTGCAGCGTTCGCCAGATCTCCTGCCCCGCACGCAGGTGCCAGTAGGTGTCCGATTGCGCCGGCATGAGCAGCGCGCAGACCGCCAGCGCGCCAAACAGCAGCGCCGCGGTCAGTTGCGAGAACGTCAGCCCGCGCGTCACGCGACCATCGGCTGGACGACGCGCCGCTCGCGCGAATCGAAGCCGACCGATTGAGGGTTCGAGGGCGACGCTGGAATGGCGTCATGATATCGGCAGAACGCGCCCAAATCTCGGGCGCGCCGCGAATCTGACGCAGATTCTCGACGTCAGGTCGTCGGGTGTACGTGCGAATGACACCCGGACAGACAGACGACAGCCGCGCGAGCGCTGCCGCATTTCTCGACGGTGTTGGGCGCTGCGGATCTACAATGAATGCGTGCGTGGGTTGCGATACATGCGCGTCCGCGGACGCAATCGCCAGCGCGGCAGCACGGCGATCGAGTTCGCATTGGTGTTCCCCGTGTTCTTCACCTTGATCGCCTGTGCGCTCGAAGGGGGACGCTTCGTCGTGTCGCGCATGATGCTCACCTACGCGGTGAGCGTTGGTGCGCGCGCCGCTACATTGAAGAACGCGAGCACGACAAGCGTGCAGAACGCGGTCGTCAACGCCGCCCCCATGCTCCACCTCACCACCACCCAAGTGGAGATCACGTCGGGCGGCGCGACGGCCACCTTGCCGCTCGCGGTGGGGACCGCCGGTAACGGTCTCGGTGGGCGTCACCGATACCACCCACAAATATCAGTTCAAGTCGATCATCCCCGCCAAGATCTCCCCCTTTTCCACCCGCAGCTGGTCGGCCAAAGCGACCATGACGACACGATGAAACAACATCGGAACGAAAACCGAGACTCACGCCGCCCCGACAGCGGCACGATCACCATCATCGCCATCGCCATGCTCACGGCGTTGATGGCGATGGCCGGATTGGCGGTAGACCTCGGCTTCCTCTACACCCGATCGCGGATGATGTACGCGGTCGCCGATTCGGCGGTGGCAGTCGGGATGAAGGACCTGATGGCAGGCAAGCCTCCACCGTCGATCACCACGGGACATCACCAACATCGCGGGACAGTATGGTGCGGGCGTACTCGATCACCTCGTCGTCGCGACTCACGACCACTCAGGTGACAGGTGACTGTGCACGCACACGTATCCCCTCTTCTTCGCCAAGATGCTCGGACTTCCCGTCGAAGCAGCTGACCGTGACGCGCCATCGGGACCAAGAATCCGAGCCCGCCGCCGATTCTGGCGCTCGGAAATGGCTGCGGTGGAGGAGTGACGTTCAACGGACAGGGCGCCATGAACGTCCACGGCGACGTCGAATCAAATGGATCCATCAATTTCGCCACTGGCACACCCGGCCCGAACATCATCGGGAAACGCTGGCGGCCGGGTGCGGCCCCGTCACCAAGAACTCGTGGGACACCGTGAGCGGCACCCTCGGCACCGGCGGGCCATTCACCGATCCGTTCAGCCCGTACGTCGTGCCAGCCTGCGATTACGGCAGCACGACCACGGCGTACAGCATCCCCGGCTCGGGCAGGGCCCTGGGACATGACCACGACCCCCTGGACCCTCGCACCCCGGAGTCTATTGCTCCAACGGCTACCTTGAGCTGAACGATCCTGGTCAGGGCTTCAACGCAGCGGGCGTAACGTTGATCAGCGTCGGCGGAACGGTCTCCATCCAGGTGAACAAGGCGAGCACGATCACCCCGAACCCGACATCACCCAATGGCATCGTCGCCTACAGCACGCCACCGGCGACGTCATCTTCGTCAACGGCCCGGCCAGCCAGATGCTGACGATTGGCGGCGCCCTCTACGCGCCGAATGGGACCGTCAACCTTCAACAGAACGGACCACTGACGATCGGCGCCCTCATCGGAAGCAGCGTCTCCATCGAGCGACTACTCGCCCTGGGATATCGGCGCCGCGAGCGCGAGCGGCACAACTCCTGGCAGATGTCCCAGTAGCCGGACCGCCTCAGTACCGCCGCCAGAGCATCGGCGTCGTGTAGACGAGATTGTTCCCTGACCTCGGCAGGCCGAAGTGCACGGTTCCCGACGGGGGCGCGAAGACGACCTGGACCTGAATCGAGAACACCGTCTGCGCGCCAGCTGGTCGTCGGCGCGCAGTCCACAGGTAACCGGTGGTGGTGTTGCCGCATGGTGCGAGTTCACCTGGGCGGTCATGTAGTCCTTCGCCGGCCTGCGCGGGAGCGGGCGGGACTCGGAGCCGGCGATCCGGAGGTTACGAGGGCGATGTTCGCGTCGGTGCAGCTTGTCGGGCCGGCGCCGCCGTTCATGGGCGGCGGCGGTGGCGCTGGCTTGCACGCCTGCAGCCCGGGCCGCCTCGGTCGCGTTGAGGCCAATGTAGAAGTAGTAGCCGTAGTCGACCAGCGCCAGCACGATCACGGCGATGAACGGCATGATCAGCGCAAACTCGATGGCAGCGACGCCGCGCTCGCGAGACCGCGATCTCTTCGTCCGCCAGGGATTTGGGCGCATGGCCGTTCCTTTCGCTGGGTTGGTGCGCTCGGCTACTGGCCGCCCGGAACTGACGGGGGCGGCGTGTAGCCTTCCGTTCCGCTCGCGTGGTTCTGCCCGACCACCACCATCTGCCCCTGGTTCTCCCCCGCGCCGACGGTGCGGCGGTAGTTCTTGGAGATGGCGGCGGCTTCCTGGGCGTCGAGGCTGGTCAGGGCCCGCTTGGTGGCCTCCGAGTCCGCCGGCTGACTGCGCACGTGCTGCATGGCGAACCAGGCGTTGAAGGACTGTCCGTAGTAGGAGCTGAGGTGCGCGCGATTGCAGGCGCCGGCCACCGTCGAGAAGCCGGCCAGCGCCAGAACGATCAACCAGCGGCGCGCGCGTCCTTTGAACGTGTTCGTGGTCGTCATGTGGTCGTCCTTGTCATGGGGTCGCGGCTGGCTGTTTGCTGAGCGCGGGAGGCGAAGCAGAAGGGGGACCGGGGAGCGGAGCCGCGGGCACCGCGGCGACTTCCGGAGGGATCGGGCGTCCCAGCACCACGGCGGCGTGGACCAGATTGGTGCGGGGGCGCACCGCCTTGGGGTCGAGCCGCACCGCCTGCAGGTAGAGGTTGTAGGCGTTGGCCATGTCGCCGCGCCGTTCGTAGGCAAACCCGAGGTTGTTGGTGGCGTCGACCTCGCTGCCGCCCATGCGGAACTCGCGCGCCGCGCTGGGGAGATCGCCGACCGCCGCGTAGGCGTAGCCCATGTTGGTCCGCACCCGATGCGACATCGGCGCGATGCGGGCCGCCTTCTCGTATTCGCGGATCGCCTCCTTGAAGTGCTCGCGCAGGAAGAGCGAGAACCCGAGGTTGTTGAGGTAGACGGGGTTGTTGGGCGCCAGCCGGACGGCCTCCCGGTGCTCCGCCTCGGCGCCGGGGCGCATCTGCATGTCGAACAGGATCCCCAGCGCGGCATGCGCGTCGGGCGACTCGGGCGCCAGCTTCAGCGCGGCCCGCAGATCGACCTCCGCGTCGGGGAGGAGACCCCGCTCCCGATAGACGACCCCGCGCAACGTGAGCACCTCGGGATCGTCGGGCCGCTGCTGATGCAGCTCGCTCAGCAGCGAGAAGGCCTCGGGCCAGGCGCCGCGCGAGACGAGCTCTTCGGCCATCTTCATGCGCGCGATGTCGGTCGGCGTCTCGGCCTTGGTCGCGCGGCCCGAGGTCGTCGCGCAGGCACCGAACGCGCCTGTCGCGGCCAACGCGGCCCAAAGGATGCCCAGCGGCCGGCGCGCCATGGTCACTACTTGCCTCCCGACGACATGAGCATCAATGCCGCGGGCCCCATCACGACGACCATCAGCGAGGGGAGAATGAAGAAGATGAGCGGCACGGTCATCTTGACCGAGACCATGGCGGCCTTTTCCTCGGCGTGCTGCATCCGCTTGGTGCGCATCCCTTCCGAGTGCACGCGGAGCGCCCGCGACACGCTGGTGCCGAACATCTCCGTCTGGATGATCATCGCGGAGAGCGACTTGAGGTCCTCGACCCCTGTCCGGTGCGACAGTCGGTGGAAGGCATCCGCGCGCTTCACGCCGGCCTGGATCTCCAGCATCGTCTGCTTGAGCTCGGAGGCGAGCAGCGGGGCCACCAGCTCCATCTCCTGCGCGACGCGCGCCAGCGCCGCGTCCAGCGAGAGGCCCGCCTCGACACAGGTGACCAGCAGATCGATCGCGTCGGGCAGGGGCTGCTCGAGGCCGAGCTTCCGGTTCGTGGCCTTGTTCCAGACCCAGATGTTCGGCAGGAAGAACGCCACCGCGCAGGCGATCAGCGCCACCGCGAAGCTCATCGGGAATTCGTAGGGCTGCTCGAGGTGATCGTTGATCTGCCAGAGCAGCAAGATGGCGATCGGCGTCAGCAGCAGCTTGATGCCGAGGAAGAGCTCGACCGCGTTGTCGTTTCGATAGCCGGCTCGAATCAACGACGTCTGGATCCGCGACAGGTCCTCACCCCCGGACGGTCTGGCCAGGCGGGCGAACGGACGCAGGATGCTGGCGATCCGGGCCAGCGTCTTCTCCTGCCCCTTCTGCTCTCCCATGGGGAGCAGATCCATGCCGTGGGTGGTTCGCTCGAGGCGTTCCATCACCTCGTCGCGACGGCTCCCCAGCACGTTGCGGGCGCCCACGGCGATCGCGACCACGCACGCGACCCCGCCGATCGCCGCGATCAGCAACTCGGTGCTCACCCCAGAAAACAGGTCGCCCATCAGATGGTCACCTTGGTCATGCTCTTCATCCAGGCGAACCCCAGGACCCACATGAACCCGCCGGCGAACAGGAAGTAGTGCCCCGCGTCGGTCGTGAACAGCGGCATCACGTACGGGCGGTTGGCGAACAGCAGGAACAGCAGCGTGCCGAAGGGGAGCGCGCCGACGATGTAGCTCGACATCCGCCCTTCGGCGGTGAGGCCGGCCAGCTTGCCCTGGAACTTGTAGCGGGCGCGCACCGTGTCGGCGATCTTCTCGATGATCTCGACCAGATTCCCGCCGGTCTCCTTCTGGACGATGACCGACAGCGCGAAGATCTTCAGATCTTGATTGTCGGGCGCGCGCCGGGTCATGTCGGCCACCGCCTTCTCGAACGGCAGCCCCAGCTCCTGCGCCTCGAAGGCCCGCCCGAACTCGAGCGAGACCGGCGTGGGCATCTCCGTGGCCACCATCTTGAACGCGCTCGAGAGCGCGTGCCCGGCGCGCAGCGAGCGCGCCATCATCTCCAGCGCATCGGGGAGCTGCTCGGAGAGCTTCCGGCTGCGCCGCGAACGCACGAACATCACGAACATGATCGGCAGCAGACCGAACAGGAGCACCAGGATGACCGACAGTCCACCGCCGTCGCTGAGGAGACCGAGGACCAGCCCCACGAAACCGCCCGCCCCGCAGTAGGTGAGCAGACGGGCCACGGTGATCTGGAGCTCCGTCTGCTCGAGCATGTTTTCCAGCCGGGCGGTCAGGCTGATCGAGCGCAGGAAGGCGTCGATGGCCGGGCTGGCCGACAGCTTCCCCTTGCGCAGGAGCCCGGTGACCAACTTGGCGTCAGCCGTGCCGAGCGACGAGAGGCGGCGTTTGAGCTCGTCCTTTCGCCGGTCGGTCAGGAACCGCAGCGTGTAGACGAGCGCCTCCATCACCGCCACCACCGTGAACGCCAGGATCCCGATGAGGATGATCTGCATGTCCCGCGACTTTCTAGAGGTAGGGCTTGATGATCTCGGCCGGATCGATGCCGTAGCGCTCGATGCGATCGAGCGCGCGCGGCCGGATGCCGGTGAAGCGGAAGTTGCCCAGGATCTTGCCGGCGGCGTCGGTGCCGGTCTGCTCGAACTTGAAGATCTCCTGCATGGTGATCACGCCGGCCTGAATGTCGGTGACCTCCGAGATGCTGGTGATGCGCCGCTTGCCGTCCGTCCCGCGCGTGAGCTGGATGATGGTGTTGAGCGAGCGGGCGATGGTCTGCCGGATCAGCGCCTCCGACATGTTGATCCCGCCCATACCGACCATCGCCTCGACCCGCGACAGCGCGTCGCGCGGCGTGTTGGCGTGCACCGTGGTCATCGATCCTTCGTGACCGGTGTTCATGGCCTGCAACATGTCGAGCACCTCGCCGCCGCGGCACTCGCCGATGACGATGCGGTCGGGGCGCATACGGAGCGCGTTCTTGACCAGATCGCGCGGCAGCACCTCGCCGCGTCCTTCGATGTTGGGGGGACGCGTCTCCAGGCGGACCACGTGCCGCTGTTGCAGCTGCAGCTCGGCGGCGTCCTCGATGGTGACGACCCGCTCCCCCTCGGGGATGAACGAGGAGAGCGCGTTCAGCATGGTGGTCTTGCCGGTGCCCGTACCGCCCGAGATGAGGCAGTTGAGCTTGGCCTTCACGCAGGCGGCCAGAAACGCCAACATCTCGGGCGTGGCGCTGTTGATCGCCACCATGTCCTTGATCCGCAACGGCGAGCCGCCGAAGCGACGGATCGAGAGCACCGGGCCGTCGATGGCCAGCGGCGGGATGATGGCGTTGACGCGGGCGCCGTCGGGAAGGCGGGCGTCGGCCATGGGCGACGACTCGTCGATGCGGCGGCCGACCCGCGAGACGATGCGCACGATGATCTGCTGGAGGTGCGCGTTGTCGCGGAAGCGGACCGGCGTCAGCTCCAGCTTGCCGAACCGCTCGACGTAGACCGTGTTGAACCCGTTGACCATGATGTCGGAGATGGTGGTGTCGGCCAGCAGCGGCTCGAGCGGCCCGAGGCCGGTGACCTCGTCGAGCAGCTCCTCCACCATCTGCTCGCGCTCGACGCGGTTGAGCGGCAGGTCGCTGGCGGCCAGCAGCTGGTTCAGGATCGTGCGCAGCTCGTCGCGCAGCTGATCGCGCGGGAGGCGCTCGATCGTCTGCAGATCCAGCTTTTCGATCAGCTTCTGGTGCAGCTCGTGTTTGAGCTCGTGGTGGGCGTCCGGCGCGGCCAGCGAGCCCGACCGGGTCTGCTGCTGGGAGGCCGGCCTCGGCGTGCGCGGCACGGTCGCTGAAAAGGAGCCGGTCGACGGCTCGTTCTTCATCAGGCGATCACGTAGTCCCATCGGCGACCTTCTTTCCGAACAGCGTTCCAAGCAGGCTCTGGCGACGCAGACGCGGCGCCTTCTCCGGCAGGAGATGCGGAATGAGCCCTTCGATGTCCTGGGTGATCCGCGCCCGCGGCGCCACCTCGGTGAGGAGGACGCCCCGGTTGATGGCGTCGATCAGCAAGAGAAAATCGTTGCTGATGCGTGTGGGTGAGCGGCTGCCCCAGCGTCTCCCCCACCACTTCGATGGTGATCTTGGAGGCCTTGGGGTAGCGGTTGAGCAGCAGCTTGATGCGGTTCTGGTCGTACTGAAGGCGACCGAACAGCTCCAGGCAGCGCTGGCCGTTGCGCACCGCCGGCACGTCCTGGGTGAGCGTCATGAAGACGTGCTGGCTGCCGTCCAGCGCCGCCAGCGACAGCTCGTCGAACCCGCGCACGCCGTCGACGATCACGAAGTCGTAGTTGCGGCGCAGGAACTCCAGGAGCGCCGTCACGTCGGGTCCCTTGATCTGCTCGGCCTCCTCGACCTTGCTGCTCTGGGCCAGCACGCTGACGCCCGAGCGGTGCTTGGTCACCGAGGTGGCCAGCAGCTCGCGATCGAGGCGGCTCATGTTGGCGAGCACGTCGGTGATCGAGTAGTTCCCCGGGATGTCCATGAACGCCAGCACGTCGCCGAGATAGAGATCGAGATCGACCAGGCAGACGCGCAACGACCGGCGCTGCATCGCCCCGGCCAGGTTGGTGGCGATGGCGGTGGCCCCCACGCCCCCCTTGGCGCCGAAGATGGTGATCACCTGACCGAGCTCGCCGGTGCCGAAGGTGACCTTGGCGTGGGTGCGGACGGCCAGCCGCAGCTCCTCGTGATCGCTCTCCAGGACGAACTCGCGCGCGCCCGGACCGCATCGCGCGCAGGATCAGCTCGGGATCCTTGCTCTCCGAGACGACGATGACGATGCCGCCCGCGGCGGCGATGTTGTAGATGAGCCCGAACCGCTGCGGCGTGTCCGAGTTGACGGAGACGATGGCGGCGCCCGGGTTGATGCGCCGGTACTCGTCGGCGATCAGCTCGGCGGGCGTCTTGGAGCGGACGACGTTGGCCACGTCCTTGAGCGCGAGGCGCAGGTCGGCCTGCTCGCGTCGTCGCCCCGAGATAGTACCGAGGGTTTCTGCATGTCCGTCTGGTTTCGACATCGCTGCTCATGGCTCGCCGCTCAGCGAATGAACCCGATCTCGCCGGACGGCCCGCGGCTCGCGAAGGCCGTCCGGAGCGGGCACCCCGTCACGTGCCGCCTCTTTCATTGTACCGCTGCCGTCGTCGGGCCGCCCGCCGCTGACGCTGCCCAACAGGAACAGCTGAATGTCGTTCGGGTCGTTGAGCTCGTCCTCGGTCGGCAGGGGCGGCGCGTCGTGCGGCGCCACGGGCTTGGCCAGGTGCGCCGTCACCACCACCAGCAGCTCGGTCTCGTCGCGCTGGTAGCTGCACCGACCGGAACAGCGCGCCCAGGATCGGAATGTCGCCGAGCAGCGGGATCTTGCCGATCGCCGACTGGATCCGGTCGGACAGCAGGCCGGCGATGGCGAAGCTCTGCCCGTCGGCCAGCCGGACGGTCGTCTCGCTCTGGCGCGAGGTGAGGCCGGGAATGTGAAGTCCCGCCGATGGTGACCGAGCGCGAGGGGTCGATGTCGCTGACCTCGGTCGGCAGCTTGAGGTGAAGCACGCCATCGGAGATCACCGTGGGCGTGAAGTTCAGGATGATGCCGAACTTCTTCCAGACCACCGAACGGCGCCCAGGCTGCTGGCGATCGGGATCGGGAACTCGCCGCCCGCCAGGAACTTCGCCTCCTGCCCGGACATCGCCACCAGCGTCGGCTCGGCCAGCATCTTGGCGAGGCCGCTCTGCTCGAGCATGCTCAGGATCGCGCTGAACGGGAAGTTCGGGAGGCCCGAGAAGAACAGCGAGAAGCCGGCCCGGCCGGCCCCTGGATCCCCGGGGTCAGCGCGCTGCCGGTGCCGGGAACGGCGGTGAAGGCATCGCCCGGCTGCCCGGGTCGACCGACGCCGGCGACGAACTGCCCGGCGGCGTCACGGTGGAAGAAGTTGAAGCCCATCTAGCGCAGGCTGGCGCGCGAGACCTCGGCGAACTTCACCTCCAGCTGCACCTGCTGGTTGCCCACGACCTTGATCAGGTTCGCCACCTTCTCGGCGTGCAGCTGGGCGACCTCGGCGGCGCGCTCGGGGACGCGCACGTCGGAGACCTCGCCCGACAGGACGACCAGATCGCCGGCCGCCGAGACGGTGATGTTCTCGTCGGGGAACAGCTCGGCGAGCTGGCTTGCAATCGCTCCAGGTTGCGGGTCACCAGCAGCGCCAGCACCAGCGGCTCGTCCCGCTTGTTCCACAGCGTGAGGTCGGTGGTGCCCACGCCGCGCGACGTCAGCAGCAGCTGCGCCGGCGTGATGACCTTCAGTCGGCGACCCGCGGATCGGCGACGGAGACGCGCCCGATCGGCTCCGAGAGGATGAGCAGCCGGTTCTGCCCCATCTCGAGCGCCAGGTTCCTGACCGCGCCCACCTCCCGATCGATCCGGATCGACGGGACGACGCTCAGCCCGGTGTCCGCAGCCGCCGCGGCGCCGCTCGCCCCGACCACCACAAGCAATGACAACGAGCTGCGGCGACTGCAGACCTCGTCTTCACTAGCGGCTATCTCCTTTCGAGAAGTTGCGCTGCTCGAACCGGTCGCCGCGCAGAATCTCCACGACGTCCCTCTTCGGCTGTTCGCTGGGGAGCACCGGCGGCGGCTGGGCGGCCGCCACCTGCCTTCCGCGCCCCCGCCGCGTCGCGACCGGCGCCGCGGGGCGCGGAGCTCGCCGCCTCCGCCGGCTTGGCGTGGGCCTGCCGCCGCGGATCACCGACCACTCCTCGGCGACCGCGCCGCCGGTGTTGACGGCCAGGGAGTCGGTCCAGCTCCGCAGCGTCAGCAACAGGCGTCCCTCCGCCGAGCCAGCGCCAGCCTCTCGGAGTCCTGCGGCGAGACGAGCAGCGTCGCCACCGTCGCCGAGCTGGCCTGCATGCGCGCCTGATCGTTCGCCTCGACCTCCTGGCCGACGGCGAGCACCTTGACGTTCTGCATGAAGACCTTGGTCGTCGTCTCCGCGCCGGGCGTTCGGGTGCAACGTCACGAGCACGTCGACGCGATCGTCGGGGTGAATGAAGCCGGCCACGCCGACGACGTCGTCGACCCGAACGGCCATCGCGCGCATGTTCGGCGGAATGAGCGCCGCCAGGCCGTTCCCAGCGTCTTGGCGGCGAGCATGCCGGGCAGCACCGGCTGGCCGGCCAGCACGCGCGAGATCAGAATCCGCTCGGCGACCTCCTTCGGATCGCGAACTGCCCCCAGGGGAAGGTGGTCGGCCGGCCACTCGGCCAGCTTCAGGTCCTCGGGGCGAATCTTTCCCGCCAGAGGCATGTCGACGGCTGCCACGACGATCTTGGCCATCGCGACGACGTTGCCCCCCGGCCGGTGATCGAGATACCGCGAGATGAACAGCGCGGAGGCCAGTCCAGCGATCAGAGTGAACGCCCAGAAGAGCGCGGCCCGCGTTCCGGAGCGACGC
>CAWIGZ010000013.1:0-221393 GCA_963835825.1 uncultured Pseudomonadota bacterium | reverse complement strand
GGTACCCGCAAGGGTGTGGAAGTTCAAGTCTTCTCGACCGCACAATTTCAACTACTTAGACGATTTACGCAGCGTCCCGATCGGGTGCGGAACTCTTGCGGAAGTTCCGCAGATTTTCGAGTACCAGATCGGTTCTGGCGCCGCTGACGGCCTCCGGTTTTGCGTAGTGGCCCGTCGTCACTGCGAACGACTCGTGACCGAGCGCCCGCGCGACGGCGTCTCCGGTGATGCCCGCCTGAACGGCGAGCGTCGCGTGCGTCCCCCGAAGGCCGTGGGGACCCACGATCGGGGTCTTGGCCAAGCGGCAGATACGCTGCACGGCCCTACGCAGCCAGCGTCGGTTGCAGTCGGGCCCGAACAGACGCTCGGTCGGTTCCTTGCCCGCCGCCAATCGTGCCAGCAGAGGCTCCAGCACCGCCGGGAGCCGGAGGCGTCGAATGCCCGCCCTCGTCTTGGCGCGAGGAATCACCAAGACACGCCCGTCGTCGTCCAGGTCGCGGACCAAACGGTCCGTCACCTCTGAGGCCCTCATCCCCATGAGCAGCGCCGTCG
Organism: uncultured Pseudomonadota bacterium; assembly: GCA_963835825.1. Lineage (GTDB taxonomy): Bacteria > Myxococcota_A > Polyangia > Fen-1088 > Fen-1088 > JADGRB01. The sequence continues at coordinate 220,841 of CAWIGZ010000013.1, read as the reverse complement.
CTGCAGCCAGCGCGCCGACATCGTCGGTCGCCAGCTCGAGGGCTGTCGCCAGCCATCGACGGGCATCGTCCACTCGGTCGAGCTGCTCCTTACCTCTGGAGCGCTCCCCGAGTATCTCGATGCCAGCGAAGGGCTCGGCGACCTTGGTCCACCGCTGCTTCAGGCACCAGCGCATGAACGTCTTGGCCTCGTGAAGGACGTTGATCCGGGTATCGACGGCCGGCGGCTTCCCCATGCGGGTTGGTCGGGCCACGTACCCGTTCCAGATCCTGGCCGCGTCGTCGCTGGTGAGCGCCACGACGTAGTGGGTCTGGTCCTTGAACAGCGACCGAAGCCGCTCCATCGTGCTGCAGATCGAGAGGGGCTTGTTCCCCTTCTCGGTCAGGTGCTTTTCGTAAGCCATCATCGCCCCGTCGATGCTGATGCCGATTTCCCTCTCAGCTTTACGGCGGAGCCTGTTGATGGCGCTTCTTGCTTCTATCTCGGTCGGAAACATCGTGTTGGTCGACTTGCCGGTGACGCGGTCGACGACCTTCACCCTCCAACCTTTTCTTTCTGGATATGGTCCATGAATGCGACGCATCGGTTTCCCTTTCGATAGGGTTGATGCGTCGCCGGATTCGTCGGCTATTCCGTTCTCAGAGAGCTGGCCTCCAGCCTGATCCTGCGTCGGATCGCTGTCAACCGCGGCGAGCAGCGCCCGCAGCGCAGCGATCTGCTCGGGGTGAGCGCCGTCGTCGGCATGGCTAGGCGCACCACCTTCGGACAGGCGCGTGGAGTCTGAGCGGGAGGTCGCTGGTGCTCATGACAGCTTCGCCCTTCGTCGGCCCGAAGGGTGGGCGTTCAGCCGCCCTCGTCGTCACCTTTCGACGGACGCGGACGGCGTCGGGCGCCCTTTTCTCCAGTACCTTTCGAAGGGAGGCCAGAACAAGGGTGTGCCGACGGCAAGCCCACGACCGACCGAAGCGCAGCTTCTGGGCCGCGTCGCTCAGGCTCCGGTCCTCGCGGTAGCGGAAGTGGATCAGTCGCCGGTCGCGCTCGGGAAGACGCTCGATCTCCGCCTTCGTGAGCACTTCGAGTTGGTCGTCCTCGGCCGCCGCCGGCTGCACGAACCGCCGCCCGTTCCACCTGGCGTTGCGCTCCGTTTCGTCGACCTCGGCGACTTCGAGGAGCGCTCCGCCCGACCGGCCAATCCGCGCCGAAGTAGTGGCCAGCCTCCGATCCGTCTTGCGCGCTCCGCAGCTCCTTGTACGTGCGCTTGTGGATCCAGTGATACTTGCGGATTCCGTCGAGTATCGCTCCCTTGATCCGCCGCCGAGCAAAGGCATCAAAGGGAACCCCTCGGGCGGGCTCGAAGTGTTTGGGCGGCCTGGAGCAGCCCCTCGGCGCCGTCGCCGAAGAGATCCTCAGGGTCGGTCCCGCTGCCGGCAGCCGTTGCCGCGATGCCTTGGGCTATCCGGTGCACGAGCCCCAAGTGAGCAGCGACGAGTCGGTTGCGCGCCGCCAAGTCGACGGCGGCAGTCGGCCGACCATGACTCTTTCTGAGTCCCTTGGGCCTTGGCATCTTTCGTCCCTCTTTCGCTCGCCGATGGCGGGCGGTAGGAACGAATGGCAACTGCCGTGCCGGGCGCAGTCAGCAGTGACCTGCCCAGAAAACGCCAGAAGATCGGGATCTCGACCGCGATGGCAGGTCGCGCGCGTTTCAAAGGGCGTTTCACGGCTGTTTCATGAAACAACTTGAAACGTCCGGATCGCAGCGAGAGACCGCCGCTTCTTCGTCCGGGTTACTCGCGCGGCGAGAATGACTCGTCTGGTATTCGTGGCTCTCGAACCCTTCGCGGACCGGGGTTCACGACAGAGCCGCGCGATGGTGCCTGCGTCGGCGGACGCGGCGGCGCGCGTACAACAGAATCGCGGCGAGTACGAGCTCGATCCCGCCACTGAGCATGATCGGCGTGAGCGGCCAGAGCGAAAGGCGCTCGTGGATGACGTCCGCACTCTCGCAGTGTTGTGCTGACGTCAAGCACAGGACCGGAAGCTGTTGCCCTCGCAGAAGGCCTCCGAAGACCTCCACCGTTTGTGGTCCCAGCTCTGGATCGTCGACGAAGATGCTCGACGTGTGGCGCCGGGGCCTCTCGCCGGGAGTGAGGTCGACCACATTCGGTGTGGAGGTGACTTGACCGACGACCAATCGGCCGGCGCTAGCGAAGCGCAGAACCTCGGGGCGGGCGATCAGGACTTCAAAAGCGATTGACCCGATCCCGACGACTATCAACAAGACGAGCAACCACGACCCCGATGCGGTCGCCAGCCGCCTTGGCAAAGCCACCTCGCGCACGTGGCTATCCTGGCACTCTCGCCGAGGGGCAGGAAGGGCGGTTGCAGACTCAGTCCAGAATCGCCTCGTGAGCGCGACAGTCCCAGCCTGACTCAGCGAGACAAATCGTCGCCGACGGGCCGTCAGTGAATGCACCCCTGCCAAACGTCGTCCGTCCTGACCTCGGCCGACGGAAACAGCGCCCGGGCCTTTTCCCCCACAGCGCGGGTCGACGGATCATTCTTTGGGCCGCTGCCCAGAATGACCAGGTAGCCTTGCTCCTCGGCGTCGAAGAACCTGCGAGCCTCGTCGACGCTGACGTAAGCGCCGTCGTCGTCGCGGCCGCGGGACACGTAGCAGGGGTGCTCCCAGTCGTTGGCCTTGCAGTCGACGGGGGAAAAGGTCAGTCCCCCGTGGCCGTCTGGACGGGCACGTCGCAAGTCGAGCTTGAGGCCCAGTCGCCGCGCGGCGGAGCTCGCGACCCGTCGCGCTTCCGCGTACGACGCAATGGCCGGCAGGACGACGAAGTCCTTTTCGGCCATCTCCGCGGGACGGGGAGGGATGGTCGGCAGCGGTCCGTATCCGCGCTTCGACGTGACGGTCCAAGGACATCCGACCGGCGTTCCCGGTCGGCCAATCAGCGAAACCTCAATCCATCCAGTCCTTAGTCCGGAGACGTCGATACGGTCTCCGCAGGCTTCCCGCGCGGGCTCGGCTGCGGAAGCGCGCGCCACGCTGTTGCTGTTGCTGTTGCTGTTGAGTTGGACCGTGAATGTACCGCCGGCCAGCTCGAAGCACTTGAGCTCCTTCGCGACCACCGATCCAATCTCCTCCTGGGGTCGTCCCCCGTAGCCGACCGTGACGTACGTGCGACGCGCTTTCGTCGCCCGGCTTCCTCCGGACCGCCGCAAGCACAGGTGCGGTGACGGGATGGACCTCGCCGAGGTCGGGGACGCGTCTGCCACGGGCAGAGCGATCGAGGTCGGCGAACCACCGTCGTTCGCCGTCGGGACCGCCGCGAGCAATAACAACGTGACCCACCACACGGCAACTATTCTACAACCTTCGAACGGCCGTTCGGCCCCTCGGCTTCCTTTGGTCCTCCGCTGCAAAGACCAGACGGTCGGGATCTCGACCACGATACGAGGTAGCGGTCGTTTCAAAAGGGCGTTTCAGGCTACTTCATGAAACACGCGTTAAACGGACAGCCGGTCCGCCTACCCCTGACCTTTCGGTCGTGGCTACAGCTGCCGGAGGAACGAGATGAAATTCTCGGTCACCTCGGGCAGATGCTCCGGCAGAATGTCGTGCCCCATCCCCTGCACGAGACGCAGCCGAGCGCCCGGGATGGCGTTGGCCTGCGCCTCGGCGGCAGCAATTGACTGCACCGGGTCTTCGGTCCCTTGGAGGATAAGGGTCGGTGCCCGGACAGCTCCGAGCATGGACGTCCGGTCTGGGGCTCCGATTACAGCGAGCAGGTGACGCAAATAGGCCTGACGGCTGAAGCCGCAGTAGTCCCAGACGCGCGCCGCGCGAGCCTCCAGCCAACTCCTTGAGGGTGGACGGGATCGACTACCCGTGGCGGCGAATACGTCGGCGTGCCAGGCGATGTACTCCGCGCGCGTCGAGGGGAGCGGCTTGGTCAGGTCCTTCATCATCTCGGGCGCGGGAAGGGGCAACGCGGGATCGCTCGTGGTGAACGATACCGACGTCAGCGACAGCACCCGTTCTGGCGCCCGCGCGGCCAGGATCTGTCCCACCCCTCCGCCCAGCGACAGGCCGAAAAGGTGCGCCTGCTCGACGGACACCGCGTCCAACAGGCCCGAGAACATCCTGCGCGATGTCGTCGATCCCGTACGGCGGCCGCAAGGTTCCGCTCGCCAGCGCCGACATCATCTCCGGCATCGAATCTGGGACCGAGACGTCTACGTAGGTCGATCGTCCGGCGTCCCGATAGTCGAACAGGACGACACGGTATCCCGCGCCGCCCAGAGCATCGAGGAACTCGTCTTCCCAATGCACCAGCGGCGTCGCTGAACCAGTCATGAGAATGATGGCCTCGCCGGAGGCCGCGCCTCCGACTCGATATTCGAGCTCGAGCGTTCCAGTGGTCGCACGAGGCATGCGTTCACCTCCCTCTCATGGGCAATTGAGCAGCGCTTAGTTGGCGAGTAACATGTCGGCGTGGCCCCACGCAAGCGAAAACTTACTGCCGCTAAGTTGCGTCCAAAGGCGCGCCCAAAGGGCCACGGCTATCACCATGGCGACCTACGCAGGGTGCTCGTCTCCGCCGGCCTCGACCTGGCGACCGAGCGCCCCCTGGAGGACTTTTCGTTGCGAGAGGTCGCCCGCCGCGCCGGCGTATCGACGGCGGCTCCCTACTGGCACTTCCCCGATCGCAATGCGCTTCTCGCGGCGATCGCCGCCGAGTGTGCTGCGAGATGGCTTCAGGCGATGCGGGATTCGGTCGCGGATCTCCCGGCTGACGAACCGCTCCGGCGGCTGCAAGCGACCGGCATCGCCCACGTCCGTTTCGCGGTCGAGAATCCAGCGCACTTTCGAGTGATGGAGATGGCCGGCATCCGCGAGCGGATGCCCCAGGACGTGCGTGACGACGTCGCTCGATTTTACGAAGAAGAAGGCGCGCGACTTGTTGAAGCGCAGCGCCAGGGCCTACTCGCGCCGATGTCGCTCGAGCTCCTCAAGTTGTCGACGCGTTCCCTCGTGAACGGTCTTGCCTACTTGATGATCAGCGACGACCCGCAGGTGCGCGGGCTGACGCCCGACCAAGCGGTGGAAGTCGCCCAGCAGGTGACGCGTGTGCTCGGGTTGGGACTCCTCCCCCGACGCCCGTAACCGCCTTCCCTCCGCGGCGTCACACCTACTGCCAGCCCTGATCATCCCGCCAGGTCCGGCTCGTCTCTGTCTTGGAGCTCCGGTCCATCAGAAGGACCGGTCCGAGAAATCTAGCCAGCACTCGGACGATTTCATCGAGGTTCGGTGGCGTCGTGCTCAGCCGGGATTTCGCTATGAACGCCCGCCACTGATTGGCCTTCGCAGAATCCGTCGCAAAAGCGGTCGTCAGCGCGAGCGGCATCACGGTAGGGATAGGCGTCTGTCGTCTCCCGAAGGTCGCCTGGATGGCCTTTCGCAGAGTGTCCTCGTCAAACTCGAAGTTCCGGGAGAGGAACCAGATATCGAAAAAGTCCTTCATGCGGCTGTTCGCGATCCCGAGCTGCACCATGGCTTCGAGCTTCTCGGCGATGGCCGTCTCCCGAGCGTACACGCGCAATCGAGGGGGAGGCATATCGGCCAGCAGCGCGGGGTAGTTCGCTTCGGCGGGAGCAGGAGTGACCGCATCGCCGAAGCCGATATCGACCTGAAGCGCCAACTTCGCGACGCCCAGGCGCCCTTCGAGCGTGATCCGGATGCCCTCGTAGCGTGCTTCTTCTCGAATCGCGATTCCCGTGACCGTTTCAGGAAGGAACACGATTCCATCTGTTCCTTCGATGGCCGCAACCTCGCGAAGGATGTCGACGAAGCGGTCGATCTGCGGCGGACCGTTTCCGAGGAGGTCCATGTCCTTCGTCGCCCGGTGCGGACTGCCGGACCAGAGCGGGAACAGCATGGCGCCCTTGAGGACGAACGATCCGGCATATCGAGACTCACCCAGACGAAAGAGGAGCCGTTCCAGCCCGTACCGCAGGAGAACGAAGTTGAAATCCTCGCCGCGCTCTTTGGCCAGGTTGAGAAGCCGCTGGCGAACGGACGCGACCAGATCGCGCGGGGGCCGTGCCTTCACGAGACGACCGCTTCCAGATAGGGCCTCATCACGTTCACTACGCGCACGATGGACGCGGCCTCGGTGAGGTCGTCCATGGGCCGGCGCGAACGCCGGTACTCGCGGAGGGCCTCCAGCGCCACGTCGAGCCCGATCTTGTTTCGGTACTTGAAGCAGTCGGCGACGGTGCGGGCGACGGTCGTGACCCTGACGGGTACGCCCTCGATGACGTGAACCTCGACACCGTGCTTGAGCGCGGCTCCGGAGAACCGCACGATCCGGAGCGGAAGATCATGAGCGGTCGGCTTGCGATCCTTTACCCCGATGGCAAGCCAGGTCTCGAAGGGAGCCTGGGTCCCGAGGCCGTGAAACTGCAGGGCCGACAGAAGGCAGACCACACCATTCGGTACGCGGAGGGCAGCGGCAGCGAGGCCGTGGTGCTCCGTGGCCTGGAATCCCGCCGCCGCGTAGAGGCCTCGCCCCAGCCGTTCCAGCTTGCCAGCCTCGACCAGTCTGCGGATGGCGGGACGCGACGTCCCTTTGGCTTCCAGGTCACGGCTACGCATGAGGCTGCGCCGGCGGCTCAGGTCAGCTTGATGCCCTGGGCGAGGCTGTGTACGTTTCGTCGGCATTTATAAATAACTACCGACATACTGTAGCAGCCATCCGACGCGGACTGCAATATCCAGCCGAGCCCATGCCCACGAGCCCAGCGAGAGAAGCTGGCTCCTCGCTACGCGACTACCCAGCGATTCGATCCCGACCGCGACCAGTTTTCGTGTGCGGCGCACCTAACCGATATCCGCCGTTTCCCTCGCCAAGAGGCCGCGCGCCGCACACTTCGCACGTCACCATCGAGCTTCGCAGCCTCGCCAATCGCAGCCCACATCGCTGGCGTGGGGGCCTCCGACAGATAGACGGTCGACGTGCCTCTTTGCCTGAGCTCGACGACCGTGAACGTCCGCCGCTCGTCAGAAGGTAGCTCCTTGACATCATCGAGCGGCGAACAGGTAGGCTTCCTCCCTCTAAGCAGGTAAGCTTCGTCCCGCTCGTCGCGCGCTAGAGCCGTCCATTGCTCGGATTGGCCCGGAGCGCATGCGGGCAACCTTGCCCGGGCGGCTGTCCGGCTACGTCCGCCGATCGGCCACCGTCGCCGTGAGCACCACGCCAGCGATGGCGCTGAGCGACGTACAGGCGACGCTGACGGGACCGGAGACTGGGACCATGTCCTGCCAGCCGAGTTTGTCTGCGAGTCTTTGCGAGTGGCCGCCGGTCCCGGTCACGCCAGGGACCTATGACGCTGCAGGTGTCCGCTCCCGGGTATCAGCCGGTCACCGTCCCCGTGCAGGTCGCCGTCTCCCCGCCGACGTGCGGATGCACGGCGGGCTCCATCACGCCCTCCACCGTGTCGCTCAGTCCCGTTGACGGAGGCTGAACAAACCGGTCACCCAGGCGGCGAAGCCGGCAGGGCCGTGCCGCGACCGTGTCTAGTCTTTCAGGGCACGGGCAGGGTTAGCGGGCAGGCGCCATCCCTGAGCCTTCGACGTCGCGTAACAGACTTGGTCTCGCGCCACCCAACCTCGCCCCGAACAGGTCGCCAGTTCGCGGAGGCTTCCGGCTTTGGCGAGGGCATAGCCGAGCTCTCCCTCCGGCGTGTTCGCCCACGAGGCCAGGGCCGCCGCGTTCGCGTCTTGGCGTCGCGCCACCTCGCTCCCACTTGCGAAGCCGGCGATTTGGCCGTGGGAGTAGGCGAACCAGGCGACAAGCGTGAGGCACCCGGTCGCCACCGCGACGCATGCGGCAGCCCATTTGAGAGGGTTCATCCGCTGGCCCTCCCGCTTGGCGACCGCGGCTGATGCCTCGGCCACTGCGCGAGAGACGGCCGCCTTCGCCGTTTCCAGGGCGGCGCTGATCTGCGCCGCTGCCATCGCCTGAATGTCCCGCGTCGCAGCTCTTACGGCCTCCGCGATGAGTGCCGGATGCGTCTGTAAAGCGTTCTCGTAGTGCTCGAGCACCATCAGCAGGAGCCACACGGCGTCGTTGGCTTTAGCTTCAGCGCGTCGCGGACCCTGTAGAGATTTTGCCGCTCCTTGTCGCTTGGCTGACCGCCCGAGGAGTAGCGCGAAGCTGTCCTCCAGCTCACTCACGGATCGCCTCCGCCGAGCATGGCCTTGCACTCGTCCCGCCACCGCTCGACCTCCATGCGGTCACCGAAGGAGAGCTCCTTGCATGCCTTCGCAATCGTCAGCCGTCCCTTGTTCATCGCGTCCGTCACTCTGTCCGCCAGCTCGGGGAAATTCAGGGACTTGCCTCCGGCTCGTTCGATCGCCGCCCTCATGTTCGACCCGTTGTAGAGCTCGAACTTGTTCTCGGCGCCCAGATACATGTTCCGGACGACGTGGACCTCTGCTTCCGGGAGCGCCTCGGAGAAATCGCTCAGGAGCTCCAGGCTCTCTCGCTTCCGGTCTATCAGCCAGAACACGCCCAGCTTCCTCTTCAGCTCCGGAAGTGCCTTCCGGAGCGTCCTGCCGAAGTTGGTGATCCCTGTCTGGTTGCGTGCACCCGTGTTGATGACGATGGTGCTCTCCGGTCTGCTCTCGATGAGGTTCACGAGCTCGATCCACCCCTCGCGTTCGTCGAGGTTCACGAGCTCGCCTTCGATGGTCTCCCGGTACGTCTTGAAGACGTCCGGAACTGAGGTGTCCGTTTCGATCAGAAACGGCGCCTCCTTCGTGCTCTCGAGGAAGTCCACCACGGCCATCGAGAACAGGGACTTACCGACGCCGCCCTTGCCACCACCGACGAGAATGAGTGCCTTCGACATGTCTGGCTCCTTTCATTAGTAGCTGTCTTTGTCCTTCACCAGGAACGCCTGCTTGCCGCTGCGCTCAGCGGCGGCTTCTGCCTTCGGCGGGTTCACGCTGGGCGACTCCGGCTGCCTCTGTGGGCTCCCACCGGGCGGCGCCGTCGAGCCGCCGGGGTGCTTCCGCTGCTGCGTTCTTGACCGGCTTCGCCTTCGCTCGCTGCAGGTAGCTCTTCAACGTGGGCGTGGTGATCGTCGAACCCGACCCCCTGCAAGCTCTCGACGACTTGCTCGATCGTGTATCCGCGCTGCTGCAGGGCCGCTATCTCGGCCACCAGGTGCTTCACCACGGCTTGCTTACTCAGCCGTCGTTTCGACTCGTCCATCGCTGGCAGGGTGCGAAGCGCCCGTGCCATCTCTTCTGCTTTCTCGAGCGTGTAACTCATTCGCCTCTCCGATTCCGCAGATGTCTGCGTGATGGCTCCCGATGATCTTATCGAGCGCCCAACGCCGAATCTTTCCGGCGGCGGTCAGAAAACAGCGCCGTCGTCTTCGGACTGCCATCGACGCGCCTTCGCGATGCTTCCTGCTCGGTGCGGCCGCATCGCTTCGCGATGCCACCGCCCCGAAATCGTTCGGTGCGGCTGGAAATATCCGCGAGCCTCCGGTCGATAAGAGATACGTGACGAACGTGCATTCACGGTTGCTCTCATCGAGTGGGATGGATCGGAGTAGCAGGATGGGGGCTTGTCCGGACACATGCGGCTGCCGCCGCACGTGCCCTCCCAAGCCCCGCTTCGCCCCGCCCGCTCGGCGCTTCGCTTCTCGCAGACGGGGCTGCGCCAGACTCGGAGCTGCTCGGCGCTATCGCTTCTCGCAGCCAGTCGATCGGAGGCGCGGGCGATGCCGTTTCGTAGGAAGGGACCGACGGGCCTGACGGCCCGCCTCGACGTGCGCGTCGCTCCCGGCGAGAAGGAGCAGCTTGCGGTCATCGCTCGCGATGCCGGGCTCGCCGTCGCCGAGCTGGTCCGCCTACGCGCGCTCGGGTCGGCCCGTGGTCTCCCGCACGGACGCCACCACCATCCGGGAGCTGCGGCGCCTCGGTGGCCTGCTCAAGATGGTCCACGTCGAAAGCGGCGGCGCCTACCGCCAGCAGACGGCCGAGCTGCTCACGATGCTGCGCGCCGCGGTCGGCAAGCTGGCAGGCGGGCAGTAGGGAGGCGGGGACGATGATCGTCAAGAAGGTCCCCACGTCCAAGCTCGCGCCGGCCAAGAGCAAGGCCCACAACGTGCGCGCCCTCGCCGACTACATCGCCGGCCCCAAGGCCGGCGGCGCCGGTGAGAAGGTGGAGCACCGCGGCGCCTTGAACCTCCTCAACCTCGATCACGAGGGACAGGTGCAGGAGATGATCGACCTGGCCGAGACGGCCAAGCGCAGCCCGCAGCCGGTGCAGCACTGGATCATGAGCTGGCGGGAAGGGGAGCAGCCGACGTCGGCCCAGGCTGATCAGGCGGCCAGGATGTTCCTGGACGAGATGGGCTTGGCCGGCCACCAGGCGCTCTATGGATTGCACCGCGACACGGAGAACTGGCACCTCCACCTGGCCGTCAACCGCGTCCACCCCGAGACGGAGAAGCTCGTCACCGTCAACAATGGCTTCGACCACGAGGTCGCCCACCGGGCGATCGCTCGCATCGAGCACGCGCAGGGGTGGCAGAGGGAGGAGCGCGGCCTGTTCCAGATGCGGGAGGACGGGCGCGTTGAGCGCGCGCGTCCGCGCGACGAGCACGAACGCAAGCCATCCGTTCGAGCCCGCGATTTCGAAGAGCGGGTGGGCGCCCGGAGCGCCGAGCGGGTGGCCATCGAGGACGGAGCTCCCGCCATCCGCGCGGCGGGGAGCTGGCGGGAGATGCACGAGGCCCTGGCCGAGAAGGGGATGCGCCTCGAGAGGAAGGGCTCGGGCGCGATTCTGTGGATCGGCGACCAACCCGTGAAGGCGAGCAGCGCCGGCCGCGACTGCTCCATGTCGGCGCTGGAGAAGCGTCTGGGCGAGTTTCAACCCGCGAGGGATGCCGCGCGCGTGATGACACGCACCCGAGCCCCCGAGCCGATCATGCCCGGTGCCCCCGGCTGGAGGCAGTACACCGACGCACGACGACAGCACTACCTGGAGCGTTCCCGCGGACGGGAACGGCAGACGGAGCAGCAGCGGGAGGATCGGCAACGCATGGCCGCTCGCCATCGGCAAGAGCGAGCCGACATCTTCCGCGGATCTTGGAAGGGGCGGGGCGCTCTCCTCAACGCGACCAGGAATTTGCTCGCCGCCCGTCAAGCGCAGGAGAAGGCCGAGCAGCTTGATCGCCAAAGGCTGGAGCGCGGGGTACCGGACAAGGATCGGGGACGGTTCCCGAGCTACGAAGAATGGCTTCATCAAAGGGATCACGGGCTCGCGCAGGGGTGGCGACATCGAGAACGACGGCCGCCGGGCATAGAGGGGCCGACCTTCGCGCGCCCCGCGCCCCAAGATATCCGCGCGTTCGCCCCGGTCGTCGAAGGTTGGCACGTCCACTATCGTCGCGTCGGCGAGCGCGGCTCCCCTGCCTTCACGGACCGGGGCAAGGAGATCGACATCTACGACAGCAACCGACGGGAAAGCGTCCTCGCCGCCCTCCAGTTGAGCGCCCAGAAGTGGGGCACGTTCACCATTCGCGGAAACGAGCGGTTCCGGAGCATGTGCGTCGAGCTGGCCGCAGAGCACGGCTTCAAGATCGCGAACCCGGAGCTCCAGCAGGCCATTGCCGCCGAGCGGGAGCGGATTCGCACACCTGGAAGAGAGCGCCCGACGGCGCCTGAGCGCCGCGCGGCCGAGATCGTGGCGACCCGGACGCCAGCGGACGTCTATCGGCGTCACCTGGCGGATGTCACCCGGGAGCGCCCGGGTCAGCCCGTCGACCCGTCTCGGATCGATGCCGAGATCGCTGTCCGCATGCGTCTTGCGGGCCATCGCCGGGGCGAAATCGAGCGGGCGATCAAAGAGGCCGTACCGGCAGATCGGCGCGGCGAGACGCGCGATTGGGATGCCTACGCGAAGCGCACGGTGGCCGTCGCCTTCGGTATTCCGGGGGACCGCCTATGCTGAGCACCTCAGACGGCAGCACGACCGATTCCGCCGGCTCCAAGAGCGCCATCGCGAAGAGCCAGAACGGCTACCGCCGGGCGGTCCGTTCTCCCGTTTCGGACCAGAACGCTAATGGGGTAGTTATGGCGTTCGGTATGCGGGAGTGATTTTCGATGCACTGCGCATAACGTATTCACGTCGAGGCATCGACCCGCCGATGAGCGCCGCGAACAGCCGCTTCGGGCTCCCAGCGTGTCACCCAGGTAGTGAGGAAACCCCGACGCGGCCAGCGGCACGAACGTGGTGATTCCCTTGGTCGACGCATGCGCACGGTGCGCGCTGCCGACCGTGTCGTTCACATAGACGTCGGTCAGCCCGCGTGCTGTTTGGCGAACCCGGGATCGTTCTCCTCCTCGACCGCGTGAAGCCGGAGTGGCTTCAACCGTGCGTCGCCCACAAGATCCTTCGTGAATTCGACTCTTCTGATCGGGCTGGCGGAAGAAACGCGATGCCGTGGCGCGGTCATTTAAGCCGTGAGGCTCTTGCGTATTGCTTTCAGTTCCCGCCGACGCTGGGGAGTGCTCCTAGGATATGCCATCTTCAGCGCTCCACACGCGTCGAGGATGATCCCCGACACGATAAGCCGCGCATTCTCTTTGTCGTCGGCAGGAACCACAAACCAGGGCGCGTGCTTGGTGCTGGTCGCACTTAGACATGCCTCGTACGCCTTCTTGTAGTGCTTCCAGAACTTTCCTCTCGCGACATCGTCCCCGCTGAACTTCCAGTTCTTGTCGGGGTCGTCGATGCGTTCGAGAAAACGCCTTCGCTGCTCCTCCTTCGAAAGATGAAGGAAGATCTTGATGATCCGGGTCCCGTTGCGGTGAAGATGGTTCTCCAGGTTCACGATGGAACGATACCGCTCCTTCCAGATGGTCTTCGTCGTCGATCGACTTCGCGGGCAGCCCCTCGCTGCGCAGGATCTCTGGATGCACGCGGGCGATCAACACCTCCTCGTAGTAGGACCTATTGAAGATCCCAATTCGCCCGCGTTCCGGGAGATCGCGCGTGGTGCGCCACAGAAAGTCGTGTTCCAGTTCGCCAGCGCTCGGATGCTTGAAGCTGAACACCTGGCAGCCCTGGGGATTGACCCCGGACATCACGTGCTTGATGGCCCCGTCTTTCCCCGCCGCGTCCATCGCCTGAAAGATGATCAGCAGAGCGTAGCGGTGCGACGCGTAGAGGAGCTGCTGCTGCGCACTCAGCTGCGCAACATGTTCCGCCAGAATCGTTTTGTACTGTTCCGATGATTTGTAGACGGGCTTGACCTTCGTCGGCCACTTGTCGAGATTGACCTCGTCTCCTGCCCTGACGCGAAATGTCTTGAGATGTATCTTCATCTGTCCTTACTTGGAGGTCGTCTCCATCGCCGCACTGTACTCGCCACGCCGGGCTGCGCGGTTGCATCTGGCTCGATGCGCCAGGGCGCGCTGTGCGGGCACCGTGTTGATGTCATCGCCTCGCCAGATCTCCAAAGCCGGCTGCTGGAGGGCTCGCGCGAACGAAAACGACAACGCCCAAGGAAGCCGCGAGGCAAACCGGCGGTTCATGGCATTCAAGCGGGCTGAAGCGAGCTCGCTCGGCTGGCCTCCCGACAGAAACGCAATCCCCGGAACCGCGGCCGGAACGGCTCGCAAGAGACAGCCAACGGTTGCGTCCGCGACCTCGTCCACAGGTCTCCTGTTCGGGGCAGCTCAGTCCCGGAAGGACCATGTTCGGCTTCAAGATCATCCCCTCCAGAACAACCCCCTGCGAATAAAGCTGGTTGAACACCGCTCGCAGGACGCTCTCGGTCACCTCACGGCATCGCTCGAGCGTGTGCGCACCATCCATGAGCACCTCCGGCTCGACGATGGGAACCAAGCCGGCTTCCTGGCACAACGCGGAGTAGCGGGCCAGTGCGTGGGCGTTGGCTTCGAGGCAAGCCCGACTGGGAATCCGATCGCTTACGGCGATCACCGCGCGCCACTTGGCAAAGCGCGCGCCCAGTCGAGAATACTCGATCAGTCGCTCGCGCAATCCGTCGAGGCCTTCGGTGACCTTCTCCCCGGGGTGTCCGGCCAGCTCCTTGGCGCCGGCGTCGACCTTGATGCCGGGGATGATTCCTGCCTCGGTCAATACCTTGACGAACGGAATGCCATCCTTCGTCTGCTGGCGGATCGTTTCGTCGTAAAGGATCGCGCCGTTGATGGACTCGCCAAGACCTGGCGTGGTCACGATCAGCTCGCGATAGGCGCGTCTGGCCGCCTCGGTCTGGGGAATCCCGAGCTTGGCGAATCGGTCGTTGCAGGTCGGATTGCTCTCGTCCATCGCCAGCAGACCCTTGTCGTCGGCGACCAGCAGCCTCGCGGTGTCTGACAAGTTCGTGTGTGTTCATTGGATGACCCTCAGCCACGCCTTCCTGACGACAGTCGCCGACAGCGCTTCGAAGCCGGAGATGACGTCGAACAGCTCCTCGTCGATGCCGCTCTGGCGCAGGCGGTGGAATGTGCCGTTGAGGCTCTCCAGCAACTCGTCGATGTTCTTGTCGGCGCGCTCCATCGCCGCCAGGCGGCTCGCGTTCTCGCTCGCGAGGGATTCGGCGCACGCCCGGAAGAGCGAGACGAAGAGATATTCGCGAATGAGCGCGCGCAGCGTCGCGGTGCCGCTGCCCATGACCTCGGGCAAGCTTCTTGTCGGCCAGGGAAGCTCGGCGAGCTTGCGGCGCCAGCCCTCGTCCAGCGGCAGCAGTCGCTGCCTGACGGGCGCGTACACGCTCCGGACGTGGGGCGGTTGTAGAAGAGGTGGAGCTCGGTGACCTCGCCCTGGCCGCGGCGCGTCTCGCTCTCCACGAGAATCTGCCCGACGAGCGGGGCGATGGCCTTGACCGAGCTCGGCACCGCGAAGAGCTCCCGTCAGCGGCAGGCCCGCGTCCGCCAGGCGCGCATGAACGCGCTCGCCGACGGCCCAGACTCGGGCCTTGCCCGGCAGAGCTGCGAGGGTCTTGACCGCATGGTCGGCCACCACCTCGTTGAACTGGCCCACCAGTCCCTGGTCGGAACCGAACACGACGGCGCCGATCGCAGCCGCATCGCTGGTCGCCTTGTGCCGTCTGCCTCGAGGCCGCCGGCTCGCTCTGCGCGAAAGCACGCGCCCAGCCCCAGCTCCACGGTCCGGTAGTAGTCGGCCAAGGCGCGCACCGACTTCTCGTACTGTCCGATGCTCGAGGCGGCCAAGGCCTTCATCGTGCGCACGACGGACTGGAGATCTCCGGCGCTGTCGATCTTCCGGCGCAGGCTCGCCGTGGTGTCGCTCATGGCTTCCTCCAGGTGGCGTCGGACCTTGTCGGCGGCTCAGCCGTGCTCGTCGGCTTCGGCGGATTCCGGCTTGGGATGGAAGCGCGCGAGCGCCTGGCGGGCGATCTCGACGATCGTCTTGCGATCCTCGTCGTTCAGTTTCGCGGCGGTCTCGAAGCGCGCGCACACCTCCGCCGGAATGCTCGCCGCCGCCTCCCGCACGGCGTGCTCGGCGTCCGTCATCTGCTCGAGCGGCACCGCGTCGAAGAGCTTCGCGGTCAGCGCCAGCAGGACGGCGATCTGCGCGGGCACGGACACCGGGGAGAACTCCGGCTGCTTGAGGCAGGCGCGGATTCGCCGCCCGTGCTCGATGATCTTGCGCGTGTCCTCGTCCACGCGGGCGCCGAACCGGGCAAAGGTCTCGAGCTCCTCGAACTGCGCGTAGGCGAGCTTGAGGTCGCCCGCCACCGCGCGGTAGGCCGCCCGCTGCGCCTTGCCGCCGACGCGCGAAACGGACTTGGCGACATCGACCGCGGGCAGCACGCCGAGCTCGAACAGCGACGGCGAGAGGTAGATCTGCCCGTCGGTGATGGAGATCAGGTTGGTCGGAATGTAGGCGGAGATGTTCTGCGCCTCGGTCTCGATGATGGGCAGGGCGGTGAGCGAGCCGCCGCCGAGCTCCGTGCGCAGGTGGGTGGCGCGCTCGAGCAGGCGCGAGTGGATGTAGAAGATGTCGCCGGGGAAGGCCTCGCGCCCGGGGGGCGGCGGAGCAGGAGCGAGAGCTCGCGATAGGCGCGGGCGTGCTGCGTGAGGTCGTCGTAGACGATCAGCACGTCGCGTCCCGCTTCCATGAAGTGCTCCGCGATGCTGGTCGCGGCGTAAGGAGCGATGTAGGCGAGGCCTGGCGGGTCGTTGCCCTCGGTCACGACCACGACGGTGTAGTCCATCGCGCCCTTCTCCCGCAGGTCGGCCACGGCCTTCGCCACGGCGGAGGCGCGCTGGCCGATGGCGCAATAGACGCACAGCGACGTTCTGGCCGCGCTGGTTGAGGATGGTGTCGATCGCGATGGCGGTCTTGCCGGTCTGCCGGTCGCCCAGAATCAGCTCGCGCTGGCCGCGCCCGATGGGGATGAGCGCGTCGATGACCTTCAGCCCGGTCTGGAGCGGCACGGTGACCGGCGCGCGGTCCATGATGGGCGCAGCGGGGCGCTCGATGGGCAGGCGCTCGCTGGCGACCACCGGCCCCTTGCCGTCGAGCGGCCGACCGAGCGGGTCGATGACGCGCCCGACCAATCCGTCGCCGACGGCCACGTCCATGACCCGGCCCGTGCGCTCGACCTCGTCGCCCGCGTGCAGATGCCAGTAGTCGCCGAGCAGCACGACGCCGATCTCGTCCTCGTCCACGTTGAACGCGATGCCGAACACGCCGCCGGGAAACGTGCACCAACTCCTCGAAGCCCACGCCGGGAAGGCCGGAGACCTTGGCGATGCCGGTGGAGATCGCTGGTGATCGTGCCCACCTCGCGCGGCGCGAGCTGCGGCGTGAAGGCCTCCCGCGCCTCGGCGATTGCGGCGAACGCGCCGTCGAAGACGCGCTGCGAGATCCTCAGGCGCGGTGCTCATCGGCTCTTCGCGTCGGTCCTCGGTGCGCTCGGCGCTTCGGGCTCGGGCTCGGACCTCGAGCTTCGTCGCGCTTCGCTTTCGTCCTTCAGCAGCTCGTCGACGCCCTTTTCCAGCGACGCGAGGTAATCCGCGATGCTCCATCCCACCTTCTGCCCATTCGTCGCCGAGCTCGATCCCGCTGACCAGCTCCGGCGCGGTCTCGAACCGGACGTGGACGTCCGCCGAGAACGTTTCGTTGAGCGCATTCTGGATCGCCGCGCGCTGCTCGGCGGGCAGCTCGAACGCGCTGCGCACGAGCGCGGGGTCGGACGCCGTCTTGAGCGCCTCGGCGAGGCCGGCCTTCGCCGTGGCCGTCCATCTCGCGCAAGCGGCGCGTGAACACCTCGCCCAGGCGCTCCTCCAGGCTCGTCGTGGCGAGATCCGTCAGCGCCTTTCGCGCGATGGCAAACACCTCCTGCTGGGTCCGGCGGCTGATGGCTTGATTGAGGTTCTGGGCGTCGTTCCTCAGCGCCTCCTGTCGCTTCGCGCTCAAGCGCGTCGGCCGCCTGCCGCGCTTCGTCGAGGAGCCGCTGGCGCTCCGCGTTCGCCTCGTCCGTCGCCTTCTTCAGGAGCGCGGCGCGCTGCTGGTCGAGCTCCTCGTTCTTGTGCTGGAACTCGTCGCGCTCCTTCTGGCTTCGGCCTTCTTCGCGGCGGCGTCCGCGAGCTCCGCGGCGATCTTCTTCTCGCGCGCGTCGATGGCGTGGAGGATGGGCTTGTAGAGAAAGCGCCTCATCAACCACACGAGGATGACGAAGTTGAGCGCCTGCGCGCCGACGGTGAACCAATCGATCAGCATGGCTACTTCCCCGCGGCCTGCGCGATGACGTGGTTCCAGAACGGATTGGCGAAGATGAGGATCATCGAGACCACGAAGCAGTAGATCGCCATCGACTCGATCATCGCCAGGCCCACGAACAGGGTCCGGGTGATGGTCGCGGACGCATCGGGCTGCTGCGCCAGCGAGCTCAGCGCCGTCGCGACCGCCCTCCCTTCCGCCAGCGCGGGCCCCATGGCTGCCGAAGCCGATGGTGATGCCGGCGATGACGATGGAGGCCACCGCGATGATCGTCATGCTGTCCATGGTGTGTCCTTTGGTGTGCGTGTCTGCGTTCAGGTCGTTGAGCGCGGGCTTGGGCTTGCGAGTGCGCGTGGCGGCCGCGATGTAGACCGCGGCCAGGATGCTGAAGATGTAGGCCTGCACCATGCCGGTGAGCAGGCCGAGCGTCGTCATGACGATCGGAAAGATGAACGGCGTGATGGTGAGCAGAATGCCGATGATCATCGCCCCGCTCATCATGTTGCCGAACAGGCGCACGGCCAGCGCCAGCGTGCGCGAGAGCTCGCTGATGATGTTGAACGGCAGCATGATGAACGTCGGCTCGACGTAGGACTTGAGGTAGCCGCCCAGCCCCTGCTCCTTGATGCCGAAGAGCGGCACGGCCACGAACACGCACAGCGCGAGCGCCGCGGTGGTCGAGAGCGAGCCCGTCGGCGGCTCGTAGCCGGGAATGACGGTGCAAGAGGCTGGCCGTGGCGACGAACAGAAAGAGCGTGCCCAGAAAGCCGAGATACTTCTCCGGGTGGCGGAGGCCGACCTCTTCGATCTGCTTCTCGATGCCGGTGACGATGATCTCCAGGAGGTTCTGCCAGCGAGAGCGCTTCAGATCCGTGGAGAGCTTGCGCGTGACGAGCTTCGAGCCGACGGCCAGCACGAGCATCAACGCCCAGGTGAACACGATGGTGGCGTTGAGCTTGAGAAACCCGTGCTGCCAGAAGATCATCTGATCGGGGCTAAGGCGCATGGCTGGCCTCCGGTGCCGGGCGGGGTCGGCGTCTCGCCGATGGCCGCGTCAGCCACGTCACGACGCGGCGTGCCAGGACGAATCCGAGGAGACAGGCGAGCAGCCGCTCCAGTGGCCGCCGGAGACGAAGTAGAAGCCGGCCAGGGCGATGGCCATCCGCAGCAGCAGGCTGCCGAAGAACCACAGCGCCGGCTGGTTGGCCGAGACGCCCTTGCGAACCGTCCACCAAAGGCCGCCGAAGAAGATCGCGCCGAGCAGCCCGCCGGCCACGCCACGCCAGCACCAGGTCAGCGGTTCACTCATCGTCGATCTCCTCGTCCTCCCGCATCGCCTTGTCTTCCTTGGCGACCCAATGCCACGCGTTCAAGCAGCCGATCACGAGCCCGGCCACCAGCAGCGCCAGCGTCCAGGAGTGCCTGCCCGCGTGCCGCTTGTCCAGCCAGATGCCGAGCGCCGCGCCGAGCAGCGTCGGAATCGCCACCGACCAGCCGATGAGCCCCATCATGCCCAGGCCGAACCAGACGCCGTGCGGGGTCGCGCCGCGCCTTGAGCTTGCGCGCCGCCTTCGCGCCGACCTGCTCGGCGAAGGTCGGCCCGCTCTTCGCGGGCTTCTGGTCGGCTCGTCACTCATGTTGAAAGGCTCGCGAAGCGACGCAGGAATCCGGCTTCCAGCTTCGCCATGACCGAGCGCACGCTCTGCTCGCGCTCGTCCAGCGTCATGAACTCCTGCTCCACCGACTCGCGCAACTGACCGAGGTCCGTCCGCCGAGCGCCCGGCGCACGGAGACGAGCACGTCCGGGCCGGTCTTGACCAGCACGCCTTCGTCCACGGCCACGTAGACCTCGCCCTCCGCTTCGGTCTCGTAGGTCAGGATTCCCGGCGCGAGCGCCGCCACGCAATCGAGCCGGTGGGGCAGGAGCCCAAACGAGCCCTCGCGCGTCTCCGCGACGATGCGCGACACGCCGGTCTTCTCGGCGAAGACCTGGAAGGGCAGGAGGATCTTAAGATTCATGAGTCGGCGGCATCGTCGACCTCCCGTCGAGGTTCGTGCCTTGGTCGGGGACTCGGCGCCGGGCTTCGGGCGCTGTCGCTTCGGTCGCTGGCGCAGGCTTGGCCGGGCTGCGGGCGGCCGGTTCGCCTTGCCCTTCGCTTCGGCGATCGGCCCGATCATGTAGAGCGCGCTCTCCGGGTAGTCCTTGAATTCGTCGCGCAGGATTCGCTCACAGCCGTCGAGCGCGTCCTCGAGGCTGACGAGCTTTCCCTTGAGGCCGGTGAACTGCTCGGTCGTGAAGAAGGGCTGGGTGAGAAAGCGCTCCAGCCGGCGCGCGCGGGCGACCACCTTGCGGTCCTCCGGCGAGAGCTGCTCGAGGCCGAGCATGGCGATGATGTCCTTGAGCTCCGCGTACTGCGCGAGCGTCCGCCGGATCTCCTGCGCCAGGCGGTAGTGCCGCTCGCCGACGATGCCCGGCGTGGCCATCTTGGAGCTGGATTGCAGCGGGTCGATCGCCGGATAGAGGCCTTCGCTCGCCCGCTTGCGCGAGAGCACGATCGAGGCGGAGAGATGCGAGAACGTGTGCACCGCCGCCGGATCGGTGAAATCGTCCGCCGGCACGTACACCGCCTGGATCGAGGTGATGGCGCCGGTATCGGTGTTGGCGATGCGCTCCTCGAGCCCCGAGAGCTCGGTGCCCATCGTGGGCTGATAGCCGAGACGCGACGGCATCTGGCCCATCAAGCCGGACACCTCCATGCCGGCCTGGATGAAGCGAAAGATGTTGTCGATGAGCAGCAGCACGTCGCGGTGCTCGTCGTCGCGGAAGTACTCGGCCATCGTCAGCGCCGCGTGCCCCACGCGGAACCGGCTGCCGGGCGGCTCGTTCATCTGGCCGAAGACCATCACCATGTTCGGCAGCACGCCGGCTTCCTTCATGTCGCGGTAGAGCTCCTCGCCTTCGCGACAGCGCTCGCCGATGCCGCAGAAGATGCTCACGCCCTCGTGGTGCCCGATCATGTTGTGGATCATCTCGGTGAGCAGCACCGTCTTGCCCACGCCCGCGCCGCCGAAGAGCCCCGCCTTGCCGCCGCGCTCGAGCGGCACCAGCACGTCGATGACCTTGATGCCGGTCTCGAAGACTTCGGACTTGGTGGAACGTCGCGCCAGCGGCGGCGGCGCCCGATGCACGGAGCGCCACTGCGACGTCGGACAGCGGCGCTCCGCGGTCGATGACGTTGCCGAACACGTCGAACATGCGCGAGAGCACCGCCTTTGCCCACCGGCGCCTTCAGCGGGCCGCCCGTGTCCTCCACCGCCATGCCGCGCGCGAGACCCTGCGTCGGCGTCAGCGCGATCCCGCGCACGTGACGCGCGTCCCGCTGCGCCAGCACTTCGATGACGATCTGCCCGCTTCGTCCCGCGCGCAGCACCGAGTAGATCGGCGGCAAACGCTCGTCGAACCGGACGTCCACGACGCTGCCGCGCACCGAGACGACCGCGCCGAGATTCGGTTGGTGGCGCCGGCCGTCATGGCGACTCGCCGTCCTGGTCGAAGTCGAGGCGCTCCACTTCCAGTTGCGGATCTCCGGCAGTCCTGCCCGTGCTTGTCGATGTATTGCTTGTGCTCGATCAGCTTGTCCTGGATCTGCTGCTTCAGGTAGGCGCCCTTGGCGCCCAGCTGCGGCAGGCGGTCGACCACGTCCTGCACGAGGTGGAAGCGGTCCAGCTCGTTCTGCACCGTGATGTCGAAGGCCGTCGTGATGGTGCCCTCTTCCTTGTAGCCGCGGACGTGGATGTTGCGGTTCGTCCGGCGGTAGGTGAGACGGTGGACCAGCCAGGGATATCCGTGGAAGCCGAAGATGATGTGCTTGTCCTTCGTGAAGAGCGAGTCGTAGTCCTGTGTCGCTCAGCCCGTGCGGGTGCTCGCTCTTGCGGCTGAAGCTTCATGAGATCGACGACGTTGATGACCCGGATCTTCAGGTCGGGCAGATGCTTCCGCAGGATGGACACCGCGGCCAGGATCTCGAGCGTGGGCGTGTCGCCGCAGCAGGCCATGACGACGTCGGGTTCGCTGCCCTGGTCGTTGCTCGCCCATTGCCAGATGCCGATTCCCTCCGTGCAGTGCACGATGGCGGCGTCCATGGTCAGCCACTGTGGCAGGGCGTGCTTGCCGGCGACGACGACGTTGACGTAGTGCCGGCTCCGCAGGCAGTGGTCGAAGACCGCCGAGCAGACAGTTCGCGTCGGGCGGCAGATAGACCCGCACGATGTCGGCCTTTTTGTTGATGACGTGGTCGAGAAAGCCCGGGTCCTGGTGGGTGAAGCCGTTGTGATCCTGCTGCCAGACGTGTGAGGCAAGCAGGTAGTTCAACGACGCGATCTTTCGCCGCCAGGGGAGCTCCAAGGTCACCTTCAGCCACTTGGCGTGCTGGCTGAACATCGAGTCGACGATGCGAATGAAGGCCTCGTAGCTGTTGAAGAGGCCATGGCGTCCGGTCAAGCAGATACCCTTCGAGCCACCCCTCGCACTGGTGCTCGCTGAGCATGGAGTCCAACACGCCGCCGGTGGGCGCGAGGAACTCGTCGTTGGCCTCTTTTCTGGCGTCCCACTGGCGGTTGGTGGTCTCGAAGACGGCGCCCAGGAGATTCGACAGCGTCTCGTCGGGACCGAAGACGCGGAAATTGCGCTGCTCCTGATTCAACTTCGCCACGTCGCGGAGAAACTTGCCCAGGACCATGGTGTCTTGGGCGGTGACGGCGCCCGGCGAGGGCACGTTCACCGCGTGAGTCGCAAAAGTCCGGCATCCGCAGGTCGCGCAGCAGCAGGCCGCCGTTCGCGTGCGGATTGGCGCCCATCCGGCGGTCGCCCTTGGGCGCCAGCTCGGCCAGCTCCGGCAGGAGTCGGCCCGGTGCTGTCGAACAGCTCCTCCGGCCCGGTAGCTCTTCATCCAGCTCTCGAGCTCCTGGACGTGCTCCGGATGGTCGGAATCGACCAGCAGCGGAACCTGATGCGCGCGGAACGTGCCCTCGACCTTCAGGCCGTCGACGACCTTCGGTCCCGTCCAGCCCTTGGGAGACCTGAGGACGATCATCGGCCAGCGCGGCCGCGTGGCGTCGTTCTTGGCTGCGCGCCCTGCTCTGGATCTGCCGGATTTCCTCGACGGCCTTGTCGAGCGTCGCCGCCATGAGCTGGTGCATCGTTTCCGGGTCGTCACCTTCCACGAAGTGGGGCGTCCAGCCGCAGCCGCGAAAGAAGTGGTCCAGCTCCTCGTGCTCGATGCGGGCGAGGACGGTCGGGTTGCTGATCTTGTAGCCGTTGAGGTGCAGGATCGGCAGCACCGACGCCGTCGGTGATCGGGTTGAGGAGCTTGTTGGACTGCCACGCGGTCGCCAGCGGGCCTGTCTCCGCCTCGCCGTCGCCGACGACGCAGGCGACGACGAGATCGGGATTGTCGAACGCGGCCCCGAACGCGTGGCTGAGCGAGTATCCGAGCTCGCCGCCTTCGTGAATCGAGCCCGGCGTGGTGGGCGCCACGTGGCTGGAGATTCCGCCTGGAAACGAGAACTGCGTGAAGAGCTTCTTCAGCCCGGCCTCGTCCTGGGTGACGTTCGGATAGACGTCGCTCCAGGTCCCCTCGAGATAGACATTCCCCACAATCGCCGGACCGCCGTGCCCCGGACCCGCGATGTAGAACATGTCGAGGTCGTACTTCTTGATGATCCGGTTGAGGTGCACGTAGATGAAGTTCTGACCAGGCGTCGTCCCCCAGTGCCCGACCACCAGCGGCTTCACGTGCGACAGCTTCAGCGGCTCCTTGAGGAGCGGGTTGTCGTAGAGATAGATCTGCCCGACGGACAGATAGTTGGCCGCGCGCCAGTAGGCGTCCATCTTGCGGAGAAGCTCGGGCGTGATGGTGGTGGTATCGGTGATCATGGATTTACCTCGATGTATTTCGCGACCCTGGACTGCCGTTCGGGCGAGCATGAAGATGCCCACGATTCGACGCGACGCTCACTGACTGCTCACGGTCCGCGACGAGCGGGGCGCAAAAGTGCAGCACTGAGCGCGCGATCATCGAGATCCTCGTCGGTGCCGATCACACGGACCGTGACTCCGCTGGACTCGCTGGAGATCACGCCTGCGTCGTGCGCGTTGCGTGATTCGCTCACCTCGATGCCAAGAAAGCCAAGCCCCTCGCAGATACGTGCCCGGACGGGCGGCGCGCGTTCGCCGATACCACCCGCAAAGACAAGCGTGTCCAGTCCACCCAGCGCGGCGGCGAAAGCGCCGATCCACTTCTTCGCCTGATAGCAGAACAGCGCGACAGCCTCCGCGGCTCGCGCGTCACTGGCTTCCCGTTGCAGCAAGTCCCGCATGTCGGAGCTGGTCTCCGATACGCCGAGTAGACCCGATTCGTGGCTCACCAGATGCTGAAATTGCGCTGCGGTCATGTTCCCGGAATGCTGTAGGTAGTAGACGAGGCCCGGATCCAGGTCTCCCGTTCTCGTCCCCATGACCAACCCTGCGGCCGGCGTGAATCCCATGCTGGTGTCGATGCTCTTGCCGTCCCGCACGGCCGCCAGGCTCGCGCCGCTGCCGAGATGCGCCAAGATCACCCGACCGCTCGTCGCCGCGGGATCGCCGAGGCGCCCAAGCTCTTCCATCAAGAACGCATACGAGAGCCCATGAAACCCATAGCGGCGGACCCCCTGCGCCTCGTAACGGCGCGGGATCGGCAACATCTTGGCCACCCGGGGGAGATCATGGTGAAACGCCGTATCGAAGCAGGCGATCTGCGGCAGGTCGGGAAACCGGCGATGCACCGCCTCGACCAACAGGATCTCTTCCGGCAGGTGCTCCGGGTCGAACGGACTGAGTCGGCGCAGCTCCGCGATCATCTCGGCGGTGATTCGCTGGGGCTGATTGTATGTCGGTCCGCCATGGACCACGCGATGCCCAACGGCCGTCAGAGCGCCGCCGTGTTCCGCCAGCCAGTCCATCAGGACACCGACTGCGGCTGTGTGATTCGGCGCCTCCACCGACCGCGAGACACTGTTTTGCGCGTTCAGGCTCTTCACATCGAGCGCGGCCTGCGACAGTCCGATCCGCGAGATCTCCCCTTTGGCGAGCCGCCGCAGGGTGTCGCCTGCCTCGAACAGGGCGAACTTGATGCTCGACGATCCACCGTTGATGGTGAGGATCACTGGAGCGGCGGGCTTCATGCCGCCACCGTGTCGCCGCTTGGCAATCCAAGCGCGTCCAGCTGCGCGGAGGTTGACCGATGGTCCGTGTGATGAATGCTTCGAATCCCTAGCCCTTGCGCGATCTCGACGAACATCGGGGTGTCGTCGATGAAGACCACCCGTTCGGCGGGGACCTGAGCGACGTCCAGCGCAAGCCGAAACATCTCGACGTCGGGCTTGCGGACGTGAACGAAGCACGAGGATATGAAGGCGTCCACGAAGCGGGTCAACTTGAACTGGCGAATCCGATACGCGTTCAACTCTCGCGCTTCGTTGCTGACCACGACGATCTTCAGCCGGTGCCGGTCCTTGAGCCGGGTGACGAGCGCGATCATCTGGGGGAAGGGCTTCGACTGTGAAAACATGAACCGCCTGAAGTGAGACCGAGTGAAGGATCGCTTCCGGCAGAACACCACCAGGTCTAGATACTCCTCGAGGGTGAGCTTTCCCTCCTCGTAGGTCTCGAAGGTCATGTGGTGCCGCTCCTCCATCTCGGCGCGGTTCAAGTTGAAGGCCTTCGCAGCTCGTTTGCGAGCATGACGGTCCCAGCCGTCGGTGAGCAGCACACCACCGATATCCAGAAACAACGTCGTAACCGCCCGCCCTCGCCGCATGTGCCTCTAATGCGTAGGAACGACCGCTCGCGTCGTCATCACCGTTGCCACAGGATGTGAGCCGACTCTAAGGGAACCGCCACTCCGGACCGCTTCGGTATAACTCGCGTTGTGTAGTCGCTCGCCGGCCGTGCCGCGGGCACCGTCGCACGGTAGATCCTGCCACGAGATGCGTTCGGTCGCGTTTGTGTGGAGGTCATCTCCTCCCGGATCGGGTTGCCGCCGTTGATCCCGTTCGCGTAAAGCTCGACGCGGACCGAGGTCGGATCGAGATCACCCAAGAAGAGCTCGACTTCGACGTCATGGTGGTCAGAGCGCGTGTCGACCCGCATCTCGCTGGAGCGCAATTGACCCCACCTTTGGTCGACAGTCTGGAGCCACTCCAGCACCTGCTTGCCTCCTTCGCCCTTGTTCGCCGCGCGCGATCGGTAGGCAGCGGCGGCCGGGAGATAGCGCTGCTCGGTGTATTCGCGGACTGTTCGGTTTGCGGAGAAGCGCGGTGTCAGGCGCGCCATGCTTTGTCGCATCCGCTTGACCCATGGGGTGGGAATGCCGCTTTTGTCTCGCGCGTAGAACTCCGGGATGACTTCGCGTTCGAGGAGGTCGTAGAGCGCTCCAGCCTCGACAGCGTCCCAGGCAGGATCGTCGCCATGCACCTGTCCGTCGCCCAAGGCCCACCCGACCTCGGGGGTGTAAGCCTCCGCCCACCAGCCATCCAATTCAGAGAGGTTGATGCCCCCGTTGACCAGCACCTTCATGCCGCTCGTGCCGCTCGCCTCCCAGGGGCGCCGAGGAGTGTTGATCCAGACGTCGACCCCCTGTACCAGATGCTCCGTCAGGAGCATGTCGTAGTCGCTGAGGAAGATCGCGTGAGGTCGGACCTCGGGCCGCCGAATGAACTGAACCCATTTTTGAATCAGCGCCTGGCCCCCTTGGTCTGCGGGGTGGGCCTTCCCCGCCAGAATGAGTTGCACGGGACGATCGGAGTTCGACAACAGGCGCAGCAACCGCGCGGGATCGTGCAGGAGAAGGTCTGGCCTCTTGTAGGTCGCGAAACGCCGAGCGAATCCTAGGGTCAACGCCTGCGGATCAAACAGGCGTTTAGCCCTGTCGATGTCGTCCGGCGACGCTCCGGAGGAGGTCAGCTCCCGGGACAACCGACCACGAGCGTATTCGACGAGGGACGTCCGGGCGGCCGCGCGGAGGTTCCACAGACGGGCGTCGGAGACGGCTTGAATCTTCCCTTCCAGCGTCTCCGTCGTTCCGAGCCAGCGATCCTTTCCGCAGACCTCCGTCCACAGATCATCGGCCGGGGCTGAGTCCCAATTCGGCATGTGGACGCCGTTGGTGACGTAGCCGATCGGGACCTCGTCCTCGGGCCAGTGCGGAAAGAGCGGCTCGAAGATCTGCCTGCTCACCTCCCCGTGCAGGCGGCTCACGCCATTGACCGCCCCGCTTCCTCGAACGGCCAGATAGGCCATGTTGAAGCTTTCGGACGTGTCGTTCGGGTTCTGGCGACCCAGGGCAAGGAGACGCTCGACCGTGATCCCGAGCTTCTGCTCGGCATAGCCACCGAGATATTGCTCGACCAGGGCGGGAGGGAAACGGTCAAATCCAGCGGCCACCGCGGTGTGGGTCGTGAAGATGTTCCCGGCCCGCGTGACTGTCAGAGCAACTTCGAAGGGCTGCCCGCTGTCGGCCATGAAGGTCCGCGCGCGCTCCAGAATCGCGAAGCCCGCATGCCCTTCGTTCAGATGGCAGACCTCCGGGTCGAGTCCCAGCGCCGCAAGCAGCCGCCAGCCGCCGATCCCGAGCAGCAGCTCCTGCTTGAGACGAAGCTCGGGGCCGCCGCCATAGAGCTCGCTGGTGATCCCTCGATGCGCCGCGAGGTTCGCGGCATCGTTGCTGTCGAGGAGATAGAGCTTCGCCCGGCCGACGCGCACCTCCCAGGCACGCAGCCAGACCGAATAGCCGGGCAAGGACACTTCCAGTCTCAACCATTCGCCGTTCGCCTGACGCACCGGCGTGATCGGCAGCTGCCCGGGGTCGTTGTACGGAAACAGAGCTTGCTGGGCTCCGTTCTTGTCGATGACCTGACGAAAGTAGCCCTGCTGGTAGAGCAGGCCAACGCCGACCACCGGGATGCCCAGATCGCTGTTGGCCTTGAGCTGATCGCCGGCCACGTTCCCGAGGCCACCCGAGTAGATCGGCAACGCTTCGCTGAGCATGAATTCCATACTGAAGTAAGCGGCGCAGGTGAGGACGCTCCGAGGATGCGTCTTCTGAAACCACCCTGGTGTTTCCAACGTCGACCGCCTCTTTCGGATCAGGGAATCGACGTCTTTGCGAAACGTGGGGTCGGCCAACAGGGACCGGAGCTTGTCGCGAGACACCGTCTGCAGGACAACCCAGGGATTGTTCGTGAACTCCCAGAGTGCGGGATCGAGCTGGCGCCAGACCCTGTCGGTCGCGTGATTCCACGACCAGCGCAGGTCCAAGGCCAGCTCGGCGAGAGAATCGAATCCCTCGATGTCCCTCGGCAAGAGTCCGTAGGCGAGGTGGTCGACGCGCGGTTGTGTGCTCATGGTGTCCCCTCCGAGAGTGCTGATGACGGACGCCCCTCGCTCCGCCGCGGCGCCTTCGCCGTCGCCAGGGCGGCGCCGACGACCCGTTGCGCCTCCTCGAGGAGGAGCCGCAGATGATCCGTGCCCTGGAAGCTCTCGGCGTAGATCTTGTAAACGCTCTCTGTGCCCGACGGCCGCGCCGCGAACCATCCGCTCTTGGTCACGACCTTCAACCCGCCGATCGGAGCGTCGTTGCCGGGCGCGCGAGTGAGAACGGCCTCGATCTTCTCGCCGGCCAGCTCGGTGAGCTTGACCTTCTCGGAAGAGAGCGTTGCCAGCAGTCTCTTCTCGTCCAGCGTCGCCGGCGCCTCGACCCGGTCATAGACGGGATCGCCGAACTTACGTGTCAGCTCACGGTAGATTTCGCCCGGATCGCGGTTCATCCGAGCCGTGATCTCCGCCGCCAACAAGGCGGGGACGATTCCGTCCTTATCGGTGGTCCAGACGCCGCCGTCCTTGCGAAGGAAAGAAGCCCCGGCGCTCTCCTCACCGCCGAAGCCGAGCGAGCCGTCGAGGAGGCCATCGACGAACCACCTGAAGCCCACCGGCACCTCGAAGAGCTTTCGACCCAGCTTCGCGGTGACGCGATCGATCATCTGACTGCTCACCACGGTTTTTCCGACTGCTGCGTCGTTCCCCGAATTGCCCCACTTGGGCCGATGTCGGTAGAGATAGAAAATGGCGGCGCACAGGTAGTGATTGGGCGGCAACAGTCCCGCGCTGCGGGTGACGATGCCGTGTCGGTCGTGGTCCGTGTCGCAGGCGAAGGAGAGGTCGAAGCGATCCTTCATCCCGATCAATCGTTGCATCGCATAGACCGATGAGGGGTCCATTCGGATCTGACCGTCCCGATCCACCGTCATGAAGCGAAAGGTCGGGTCGACCGCCTCGTTGACCACGGTCAGACGCAAACCGTAACGCTCGCCGATGCGTCCCCAGTAATGAACGCCGGCACCGCCGAGCGGATCGACCCCCAAGTCGAGCTTGGCGCCGCAGATGGCGTCCATGTCGATCACGCTGGCGAGATCGGCGACGTAAGTGTCCAGGTAGTCGTACCGGTGTGTCGTGGAGGCGGCGACAGCCCGCTGGAAGGGGATCCTCTTCACGCCCAGAAGACCAGCTTCGAGGAGCTCGTTCGCCTTCGCCTGGATCCACTCGGTGTCGGCCGATGGGGCCGGCCCACCGCTCGGAGGGTTGTATTTGAACCCGCCGTCAGCGCGGTGGATTGTGTGACGGCGTGATGACGATGCCGTCGGCAAACCCCGACTTGCGCCCGCTGTTGTAGGTGAGGATCGCGTGCGAGATGACGGGGGTCGGGGTGTACTCGTCGCCCTCGGCGATCATGACCTCCACCCCGTTCGCTGCCAGCACCTCCAGCGCGCTGGAGAAGGCCGGGACCGACAGGGCATGCGTGTCCATGCCGAGAAACAGGGGTCCGTCGATCCCGTGCTATCCGCGGTAAAGGCAAATGGCCTGGGAGATGGCGAGGATGTGCCATTCGTTGAATGCATTATCGAAGCGCAGACCCCCGATGTCCCGAGGTCCCGAAGGCGACCCGCTGTTCGGGCACGGCAGGATCAGGCCTTTCCGTGTAGTACGCCGAGATGAGCCGGGGCACGTTCACCAGCATCGACGCGTCGGGCGGCTTACCTGCGAATGGACTTACGTTCATGACTGTTGCGTCGCCAGCGCCCGTTCGATCGCCTTCGACAGGGCATCGAGACCGCCTCGGACATCTGCACCGAGGTGAACGCGCAACGCCCGCCGGTCGCGCTGCACCAGGACCCGGAAGTCCCCCAGCGCCTGCGCAGCCTTCACCACGCCAAAGCTGAAGCGGTGACCCGGAATCTGGAGATCCTGCGCATCATCGCAGGTCAGTTGCAGGAAGACCCCGCTCGGCGGCCCGCCTTTGTAGGCCTGCCCGGTCGAATGGAGGAACCGGGGACCGAAGCCGACACAGGTGGCGACCCGGCGGGAATCCCGGACCGCGCCGCGGATCGCCTGAAGCTGGCGGTCGTGCAGATCGTCGCGCTCGACGTAGGCGAGCAACGCGAAGTAGTCGCCGGGGCACAAGCGCTCGAGGTGCGCCCGCAAGTATCCGTGCAGTGTCCGGTCAGCGCCGGCCGCCCGATCGAGCGCCAGCTTGTTCTTCTCGTCGGCGAACAGCGCGAGCGGGCCATCTTGGCAGAACGAGATCTCCCGCGGCAGCGCACCGGTCTTCTCGTAGGCCTTGGTCAGCGTTCCCGCCGCGACCTTGCTCGCCTCGACGTCCGGCTGGTTGAAGGGGTCGACGCCGATGATCGCGCCCGCCACTGCCACCGCGATCTCCCATCGAAAGAACTCCTGTCCCAGATCGTGACGATCGGCGAGCGCGATGCGCACGACCGGCTGCCCCGCGTTCTCTAGCGCGTCGACCAGGGCATCCTGGGCCGCGTCCGGTGCCCCGTCGAGCCGGAGGTAAGCGAAGAGCCGATCGGTGCCGTAGACCTCGGGGGGACCGAGGGGCTCGCGATCGACGGGGATGATCCCCTTGCCCACCTTGCCGGTCGATTCCGCGAGGAGCTGCTCCAGCCAGGCACCGAGCTGGGCGATGCCCGGAGAGGCGATGAGAGTGACCTTGTCTCGGCCGGATCTGGCCAACGTCCCGAGGATCGCGCCGAGCAAAACTCCCGGATTCTGCTCGGGCGGAACGGATGACGCGCACGCGTGCGTCATGATCGCGGCACGGTCGAGGAGGCGCCTCACGTCGACCCCCATGACGGCCGCCGGCACCATGCCGAAGTTGGAGAGCGCCGAATATCGCCCGCCGATGCCGGGTACGCCCGAGAACACCCTGTCGAACAGCTTTTCCTCGGCGACCGTCTGCAGGTCGGAGCCCGGGTCGGTAACCACGACGAAGTGCTTCGGTGCCCGCCCCTCGCCGACAATCTCGCGAACGCGATCGTAGAAGTAGTCCTTGAGAATGGTTGGCTCCAGCGTGGTGCCGGACTTGCTCGAGACGATGAAGAGCGTCTTTGCGACATCGATGCGGGCTTCCATGGTCCGGATCTGCGCGGGATCGGTCGAATCGAGGACGAGGAGCTCCGGGTAGCCGCCGATGGGCCCGAACGTCCGCGCCAGGACATCGGGGCAAAGGCTCGAGCCACCCATCCCCAGCACCACCGCATATTTGAAAACGCTCTGGGCCTCCTTGGCGAATGTCGGTAAGTCCTGAGCGAGAACTCGATCCTCGTCGGCGACGTCCAGCCAATCGAGCCACAGGTTTTCATCGTGGCCGGTCCAGAGCGTCGCGTCGCGCGCCCACAGCCGCCGCACTTTCCCGCCGATGCGCCAGTCCTCAAGCGTCGCCTTGACCTCCGCATCGAGCGAGATGGGCAGGCGATAGCTCATCCCGTCGAGGGCCGACCGGAGCACACCGGCCCGTTTCTTCTCGATCGATCCCAGAAGGGCATCGAACGCCGCGGAGAACCCTTTAACGCCCTCGTCGAGGAGGCGCGCGGTCAGGTCGTCGATGGAGATCCCGGCGCCGGCGAGGGTGGCCAAGACCTGTCGGGCTTCCTCTAGGTGTTGGTCGAGCTGGTTCTCCGCTTTGCCGTGATCACGGAAAGCATCGAGCGTCGCCGGTGGGATCGTGTCGACGGTGTGGGGGCCGATCAGCGATTCGACGTACATCACGTCACGAAAGCGCGGATCCTTGCTGCTCGTGCTCGCCCAGAGGAGGCGCTGGGGGTGAGCGCCGGACGCAGCCAGCGACGTCCAGCGCGGACCGCCGCAGCTCTCCTTCCAGTCCTGGTAAGCGAGCTTGGCGTTGGCGATGGCGATCTTGCCCACGAGATCGCGCAGCGGGGCCCGCTCCGCGGGCGGCGCCGTTCGAGCCCGGGCCTCCAGGATCGGATCGACCAGGACGTCCAGACGGCTGACGAACATGCTGGCCACGCTGGCGACGCGGCTCAGATCTCCCCGCCCGCGCGGAACACCTCGAGGCCGTCCATGTAAGCCTCTGCGACCTGGCGACACACGGCGCGCGAGAAGAGAAGGGTCACGTTGACGTTGATCCCCTGGCTGATGAGCTGCCGAATCGCGGGAATCCCTTCCGGCGTCGCCGGAACCTTGACCATGAGGTTGTCGCGCCGAACAGCGCCCCACAAGCGAATGGCCTCGTCGATGGTCGCCTGGGTGTTGTGCGCGAGATAGGGCGAGACCTCCATGCTGACGAACCCGTCGCGCCTGGCGAACTCGACGTAAACGGGAAGAAGAATGTCGGCCGCCTGCTGAATGTCCTCGATGGCCAGCTTTTCGTAGATGGCCGAGGCTGTTTCGTCGTGGCGTTTCTCGTAACGCTCCAGCGCCGGCCCGTAGTCCGTGCTGCCCGCGATCGCTTTTTCGAAGATGGACGGATTCGAGGTCACGCCGCGGATGCCGTCCTCCTCCACCAAGCGCGCGAGCTCACCGCTTTGAAGGAGGTGGCGTCGGATGTAGTCGAGCCAGACCGACTGGCCGCACTCCTGAATCTCGTTTACTCCCACGCGAACCTCCTCGCCTGCTCAATCGCCTCGGCTGGCCTCACGACGCCCTCTTCGCGGGCGCCGGCTGAGGCTTGTGCCACCCACCGGATCTGGCGATCAGTCGATCGGCGTCCACCGGTCCCCAGGTTCCGGGTTGATACTCGTGGGCCGGTTCAGTGCTCGTCAGGATCGGCGCGACGATGCGCCACTCTGCCTCGACGGCGTCCTCGCGCGCGAACAGGGTGGCGTCGCCCTTCATGGCATCGCCCAGGAGCCGCTCGTAGGCGCCCGGCCCAATGCCACCGTCTCGCGTGGCCAGAAGTTCTACCTCTTCGCCGACCATGGCCTCTCCCGGTACCTTCGAGCGCACGCCGAGGGCGATCGCCACGTCCGGGCCCAACCGAAAACGCACGTAGTTCGGCCGAGTGACGCCTTCGCCGAAGGCAGCGCACGGAGGTGCCTTCATCTCCACGAGCACCTCCGTGCAGGTCACCGGGAGGCACTTGCCGGCACGGATGTAGAAAGGCACGCCCGCCCAGCGCCAGTTGTCGATCTGGAGTCGCACGGCGGCAAAGGTCTCGACGCGCGAGTCGGCTGCGACCCCCGGCTCGTCGTGGTAGCCGCGGAACTGACCACGGACGTAGCCCTTCGGATCGAGCGGGGCAATCGCCTCGAGAACGCGCGCCTTCTCGTCGCGCAGCGTTTCGGAATGGCCGCTCGAGGGGGCGTCCATGGCCAGACACGCCGTCACCTGCAGCAGGTGGTTCTCGAGGACGTCGCGGACGGCGCCGGTCTGGTCATAGAAGCTTCCCCGTCCCTCGACGCCAAAGCTCTCGGCCATAGTGATCTGGACGCTGTCGACGTAGTTCCGGTTCCAGATCGGTTCGAAGAGTGAGTTGCCGAATCGGAAGTAGAGCAGGTTCTGCACGGCCTCTTTGCCGAGGTAGTGGTCGATGCGGAAGACGGCCTCCTCGGGAAACACCGCCAGCAGCGAACGGTTGAGCGCCTGCGCCGAAGCGAGATCGTGACCGAAGGGCTTCTCGGCCACCACACGCCCGCCTCGTGCGCAGCCGGAGCGACCGAGCTGGCCGACCACGGTCGCAAACAGGCTGGAGGGGATGGCGAGGTAGTGCAGCGGTCGTTCAGCGGAGCCCAGCACGCGGCGCAACTGATCGAACGTCGCCGGATCTTGATAGTCGCCATCCACATAGCGGAGCAGCGACGCGAGCTTGTCGAAGGCCGCAGCATCGATGCTGCCTTGGGCTTCCACGCTGTCCCTTGCGCGTACCCTCAACTGATCCAGGCTCCAACCCGCTTTTGCCACTCCGATGACCGGCACGTTCAGATGGCCACGCTTCACCATCGCCATCAGCGCTGGAAAGATCTTCTTGTGCGCGAGATCTCCAGTCGCGCCGAAGAACACCAACGCATCGGACGACTCCGGCGCCATTAGTGCTTCTCTTCGTGGCCGCCGAACTGATATCGCAGCGCGGAGAGCAGTTTGTCCGCGAAGTCCTCATCACCCCGTGAGGCGAAGCGTTGCGTGAGCGCAATGCTCAGGACCGGCGCAGGCACGCCTTCGTCGATGGCGGCCTTGAGGGTCCAGCGCCCCTCGCCCGAATCGGACACATGGCCCGCATACCGGCTCAGGTCAGGGCTCTTCTTCAGCGCCGCCGCTGTGAGGTCCAGGAGCCAGGAACCGATGACGCTGCCGTGCCGCCAGGCTTCAACGATATCGGGAAGGTTCAGGTCGTATTGATAGAGCTCTGGGTGACGGAGCGGGGCGGTCTCGGCATCGGCTGTGGTCTCCGCCTTCCCAGCGTTGGCGTGCCGAAGAATGTTGAGCCCCTCGGCGTACGCCGCCATGATGCCGTACTCGATCCCATTGTGAACCATCTTGACGAAGTGTCCGGCACCGGGCGGCCCGCAATGGATGTACCCGCGCTGGGGTGGCCCGCTCTCAACTCCGCGCTCCTTGGCCTCGTGATCGAGGCCAGGCGCCAGGGCGGCGAAGACGCCGTCAAGGCGCTCGACGATGGCGGGGCTGCCCCCGATCATCTGGCAGTAACCGCGCTCGAATCCCCAGACGCCGCCCGAGGTGCCGACGTCGACATAGTGGACGCCACGTTCGGCGAGCGTCTTCGCCCGGCGAAGGTCATCGTGATAGTACGAGTTCCCGCCATCGATGACGGCATCGTCCGCGGCAAGATGCGGCACCAGCTGCTCGAGAGTGGTCTCAACAACCGCGGCAGGCACCATGACCCAAATCGCCCGCGGCTTCTGTAGCTTGGCGACCAAGTCGGCAAGCGAGGTGGCAGCCACCGCTCCGGCCTTCACCAACTCTAGCCCCGCCTGGGGCTGAACATCGAACACCACGCACTCGTGCCCGGCTCCGAGGAGACGACGGACCATATTTGAGCCCATCCGACCGAGCCCGACCATTCCCAGTTTCATCCTCTTCCCCGTTCGTCCACGGCCAACCCGCGACCGCACATTCTCGCTTCTCCGCCCGTCGTGGCGCCTGTTCGCACTATCGCCTCAACGCCCAGCCCCAGTGGAACGCAACGGCCCAGAATATCCCGATGAAAAGGATCATCCAGACCATGTCTCCGCCGCGTCCCCACGCGTGATGGTCAAACGACGCCGAGGTATTACCTGGAACCGCCGCCCTTAACCCGCGACGCCGCTGAATGTACCTGGGGTAGGGCGGGCCCCATCCGCGGTAGCCCCACCCGTAGCCCATTGGCGTCAGGACAAATAGGAACATGACCGCCATCCACAACAACCATCCGGTGCTCATCTGATATCTCGCTTTCTCTGCTATCAGGGTTCAATTCAAAGGTCGCGCTATCGACCTTTATCTCGGGTACTCGCCGCGGTGGCCGAACGGCCGGTACCCTCACGGCTCACGCCGGGCGCAGTCCCTCCTGGTCCGAACACCTGCTTCCCAGCGCTGTCGGTAAACCAGTATGCCGGCCGACCGTAATAGTCATAGAGGCGGGTCTCGTACTCTCTGTTCACCCCTGCCGTCGGGTTCCACTCGGGGCTCTTCTTGATTGCCTCTCGAGACAGATCGACGTGGACCTTTCGCTCGGCCCAGCTGACACCGCTCGCCCAGTGCGGTGCTACGAGAACTCTTTTGCCGAACCACCAGTTTTTGGTGTCGACCACCAGATAACGGACTTCCCAGCTTTCGTCGTCGACGATGAAGTCCTCGATATGACCGATCGCACCGTCGCTGCCCTGGATATGATACCCACGGACCTCGTTGGCGCTCCGGAGATGAATGTCGCCGGATGTCTTGTCGTCGGCGCGCTCGACAGGCCTTTCGGTTCTCTTGCCTGCGGCGAGCAAGGCCGGGTAAGCGCTTGCCCCCCAAGGTGCCATGTACCCCCAATAGTAAGGATAGCCGTAGTAGCCGTAGTACTCGCGCTCGTGCTGTCGGGATACCGGCCTATCCACGTCAATGCTTGGGCTGTTCTTGATCTTGTCCCTCGTCAACGCCAAGCCGAAGGTGTGGGTCGCCCAGTCGACGTGACGAAAGAAGATGGGAGAGATAAGCACGGGAGGCGGACCCGAAGGACCCGCGGTTTCGACGACCAAATAGCGAACGACCCAATGCTCGTCGTCCAGGAGGAAATTCACCACGCCTCCGACGTCGCCGTCGGTCGCAGTCACCGTGTACCGCTCGAGATCCTTCAAGCTTCGCAACATGACGTTCCTTCCCGACTTGCAACCGGGTGCCCGGATCGAAGCCCGTGTTTGGTGTCGGCGACATGCATTAAGGCCTGCCGTCGATGCCTCCGCGGCCAGGTCTCCTCGTCCGTTGCCCGCAAATCCGAGACCGCGTAATGCGCTATCGATATAGCAACGCAGACGCACCCTTCTAGGCGGGAAAAACCTTAGTCCCCCGTCGGGGATTCCCTGAGCCAGCACGGCGTGATCGGGCTCACCGAGGAGCAAAGATGTCCAAATGCTGTCCTCGGTGGACGCCCAAGACCGGC
The DNA here is from genome assembly GCA_963835825.1 of uncultured Pseudomonadota bacterium. GTDB lineage: Bacteria > Myxococcota_A > Polyangia > Fen-1088 > Fen-1088 > JADGRB01. The sequence continues at coordinate 184,039 of CAWIGZ010000013.1, read as the reverse complement.
CACTGATGGACACCTGAAAACGGCCACCAGCAGAAGCGCTCCGAGACGTCGACGAAGGCCGGGGACCTGTGGTCCCGCGCCGGGATGGCAAACGTCTTGAGCCAAGATAGAAGACAGCAGGTGGCGGCGCTGGAGCGACTGGGATGGTCTACTGCGCCGGATCGAGCGGAGAACAGGGATCCGTCGGGAGACGGCGAGCGGTTACCTGCGCGGGGCGGGGGTCGCGGTGCGAGCCGCAGGGCGGGCGCGACCACGGACCTCCTTCTTCGACGCCATGATCTCAGGCACTGAGACTTGCGGTCTTCGAGACCGCCACTCAACCACCCCCGACGTACGCCTTGCGCACAAGGAGCCCGGGTCCCCAGATCAGCTGGCCGGGCGTCGCTGTTAATGGAAGAGCAGCCTGCGCAGCAAAGGTTCGACATCGGGGGTCATGCCGAAAGGCATCGTGATGAGCCTGACAAGACCAAAAATCGCTGCGCTGAGAAACACCTGGAGTCGCGGCACAAAGAAGATCAGACCCATGATGATGAACAGGCCATACTGCTCAATGCGACGGTACAAAACGAGGGTTTCACCGGAGAGGAAGAACTGCAGGACCCGCGATCCGTCGAGCGGCGGGATGGGTACAAGATTGAAGACAGCCAGCAGCGCATTTAGGTAGATTCCGATAGCCAGGATTTCGGTCACACTGGATGACGGGTCGGTAAGGCCCGCAAGCGTCGCAGCCCATAGGATGGCGCTTAGGACGATGGCGATCAAAACGTTCATTGCGGGTCCAGCAGCCCCGACAAGCGCCCAGTCTCGCCGAGGCCGTCTCAACCGATTGACATCCACCGGAACCGGCTTCGCCCCACCGAAGATAAACCCCGAATTAGAGAGGATGAGAAAGACCGGCAGCAAGATCGTGAAAAACAGATCGATGTGCGGGATTGGGTTCAGAGTAAGCCGACCCCGATCGCGCGCCGTAGGATCACCTAGGCGGTCAGCAACGAAGCCGTGAGCAGCCTCGTGACTCGTAATAGAGACGATCGCCACACCCGCCACGCCGATCGCTGTCACCGGATTCATATTTGGTTCCCCGCAGATGTCTTCATGGGCCAGGTAACCCGGCCGCCGCCCCGCCGAAAGATCAGCGATACTTAGCACGGGCAGTCCGTGCCCGCATGGTCCGATCCACTGCCCCACCTCCGAGGGCGCGTCTAGATATCGAGCGGCGGTGGTCTCTCGCCGTTGACCGGCGTGTCTATCGCGGCTGCCGCGGCACCGGTGGCCAGACCGACCAGCGTCGACTACGAGCACGCGGTCGCGGATGCTTTCCGGCGCCGAGGCGAGCATCTGATCACCGATGTGAGGTTCTACTCCGCCGTCGTGACCGGAGACCTCGTGACCTTCGCGGAGAAGATCGCTCCCGCGATCACCACACAGCAAGGAGTTCGGTTACCCTTGGGCTGCAGAGGTGACTTGCTCCGTACCCATCCAGCCTGCGCGGAATCGAGCATCGTCGAATGCTTAATGAGCTCTTGCCCGTGGTCCCCCCCGATGCGCTCAAGATCTCGCTCGTGTTGGCCCTGTCTTTCTTCATCGGGCTCGAACGGGAAGAGCACAAGCAGCGCGATGCCGGCTATGCCTTCGGGGGTGTCCGGACCTTTCCGCTGATCGGCCTCCTCAGCTACGCGCTCGCGCTTCTGTCGGCGCCCCAGCTGACACCTTGGGCAATTGGGTTTGCGGTCATCGGTGGCTTCATGTTTCTCTCATACCACCACAATCTCGGTGGCGAAGCGCCCGCGGGCCTGGCGACCGAGATCTCCGCCCTTACGACATTTGTCGTCGGCGGGTTGGTCCAGCGCGAGCACTACTGGATTGCGACGACCATCGGTGTCCTCAGCGTCCTCTTGCTGGAGCTCAAGAAGGGACTCGAGAGCCTCACCACCCACATCGAGTCCACCGAGATCGTCACGGTCGCGAAGTTCTTGGTCCTTTCGGTAGTGGTGCTGCCCATCGTTCCCAACCGCGACTTCACGCCCTTTCACTTGAACCCATTCAAGACCTGGCTCGTCGTCGTGGCAATAAGCGGGGTCTCCTTCGCCAGCTACGTGCTCCAACGACTCATCAAGAATCGGGGCGGGGTGATGCTGTCGGCGATTCTTGGGGGTGCCTATTCGTCGACCGTGACCACCGTCGTGCTGGCGCGGCAGGCCAAGGACGAGCACCGTCCGAACCTGTTCGCCGGCAGCATCCTCATGGCCTCCGCGCTGATGTATGCGCGGCTCGAGATCTTGATGTCGTTCTTCAACCGGGGGCTCGCGGCAATGCTTGCGCCGTCGTTCGGTGCCTTGGCTGTGATTGGAGGTCTGGTCGGATGGGCCGTCGCTCGGCGCGGCGGCGCGGAGGTGGTCGACTCACGGCGCGGACCGACGGCGAAGAACCCGCTCGAGATCCGGGCGGCCTTGCTCTTCTCTGTGGCTTTCATTTTGATTCTGATCCTCACGAACCTCGCCCGAAGGTATCTGGGGCACGCAGGTCTCTATGCTCTCGGGGCAATCATGGGTGTCACGGACGTCGATCCCTTCATCCTCGGGCTGGCGCAGGGAGGTCCGGCGGCGACACCGCTGCGACTGGCGGCCACCGCGATCGTGATCGCGGCGGCGAGCAACAACGTCATCAAGGCGATCTACGCCTACGCGTTCGCCGATCGGACGACTGGACGCAGGAGTCTGCTCTTGCTGCTGGGGCTGGCCATCCTTGGGCTCGTCCCACTCGCCTGGACCTGAGGCGATGCCACGGCGGTCTCCGTCGGCGAAGCGCGCCGCCTACTTCCCGACGTCGCCGCGATCGTGGACCACGAGAACATTTCGGTGCGAGCTGTTCGCAACTTTGCCGGCCGTCGTCCCGAGAACTCGGTCCCACCCTCGGTAGCCGTGACTCCCGAGCACGATGAGAGCTGCATCGACCGCGTCAGCAGCTGCGAGAATTCCTATCCAGGGCTCGGTGATTGGTTCCACTCGAACGATGCATGCCACGTCGGAGGCGAGGGCTCTGAGAGCGCTCATCTCGGTTTGCGCCTTCTGAAGGAGATAGCCCGGCAAATCGATCTCGCTTTTTACCCCTGCGGGCGTGAAGTCGGGCGGGATGGAGACTCCACGATAAAGCACCATCGTGCCCCGGAGCGCTCGAACGACGGTCGCGGCCGCCTGGACGACGTCGGACCCACGCGCAGAGTCGTCGACCGCAACGAGCGCGGTGAAGGGCTTCTCGTTGCTCGAAGCCACTTATCCCGCCTGCCTACACGCCGCGCTGGAGTAGGCTTCGCATCGTCGATCGTAAGGGGGGGACACCATTAGTGTTCGGTGGAGCCTTCAGGCGAACCTCCGTCTCTCCCTGCTGGCGCGTCTCCGGTTGATCGATCACGCGTACGGTCTTGTCGGATGGAAACACTGCGACTGCCTTCAATTGATCCTTCTTTCGACGACTCGAACGGCGACATTATCGCCCTTCCAGCGGTGAGCGCACGGCCAATAAAGCGCCACACGATCGGCTGGATGCACTTTCATCCCCTACGGCGCGGAATGCCGCTTGCGCGAAGGCCGCTCGGAGCCCGTCGAAGAAACGCCGGAGCACACGAACTGATCGCCCTCGTGAAACGTGGGAGCCGTGGTGGGATCTGTGATCTGACAGAGCGTAGTATCCCCATCGGTCCCTGTGAGCGGTCGACACTGGGCCGGTCTGAGCACGCTTTTACCGTCAGCGGTCTTCTGAAGCTCCAGAAGGCCCGGACAGGGTGGGTCGACCATCGACTTGAGTAGGAGGAGCCGGCGAGCCACTTTGCCCGCGTGCGCTTCCTCCTCGATCACGACCCACCAAGGGACCGGAGAGGAATTGGTCTTCAACTTGGTGACGCACGACAGGAGAGACGCAGAGCCGCATTTAGCAATAGTCGGCCTCGTCGTTGCGGCGTATGCCGTCGAAGCCAGGCAGAGTTCCACACTCGCTGCGACGAGTCGGGTCGAAAACCATCCGCGTGACATCACGCAGAGCACCCGTCCGTCGCTCGAGATAGAGTCATCTGGATTGCGAGCTGAGGGGCGCAGAGAGCGATTCTCAGGCCGCCACAACATGGGTCTTGGATCCCCGGAGCGCTAGGGCCTGCTTCGAGTCGGTCAAACGTCAGGAGTGACGGGCACCACGAGAACGGCGCAGGGTGCGTGTTCGACCACCTTCTCTGCGACGCTGCCGAGCAACAGATGGCTGAGCCCGTGTCGCCCGTGACTTCCGATCACGATCAGACCCGCGCCGCGCCTGCGGGCGTGCTCGACGATCGCCACGTAGGAGCGCCCCACTTCTGAGGCGCTGGTGCAGACGACGCCCGCCTGGCGCGCCTCGGCGACGATTCGTTCCAGTTGCTCGGCCGTTCCGGCAGCCACGCGATCGAACACGAAAGAGACCGACAGCAGATCGATGGGGGGTGGCATCACCAGCGACGAATTGATGTCGACGTGGAGCATCTCGATTGGCACGCCGAACGCCTGGGCCAGCCGCACGGCCGCGCGTAGAGCGATCGCCGACGGCTCGGAGAAATCCGTGGGGACTACGATGAGCTTGAGTGCGTCGAGATTCATGTCGGTGGCGAAGAACGCCCAACATTATATAGATGACATGGTGGGGAAACGTCTCTGAAGGCAGAGGTCCAGCACGCTGGAGCCTGGACAATGATCTTATTCCGTTCCCTTCAAGCCTTCCCCGCTTCGAGGGCGATCAGCTGCCGCTCTGCCGCCATCCAATCCTCCCGATCGCCGCCGTGCGTGCACCCACGGGCAACAAACTTTTCGTAGGCCAGTTTGGCGACACTTGCGGGCGACACGGAATGCTTGGTCGACGGCTGAGCGACAAGAGTCACCACTGGCTCTTCTGGACGGACGTGGTGATGGGACGAATGGGAATTGTGGCCGGACATGGTCGCCTTCTTTCGTATGGGATGCGTCAGCTTGGTGGATATTTGTGCGCAGGAGCGTAATCGTTCGCGGCGGCCCGGCTCACTCGGCCGACGTGTTCGCGTCAATCATGTGGACCTTGCCCGTCGGCAGCACGAAGACCTGTCGGCGCGCCCGACTCACGACGGCGTGGGAAACGGACCCCAAGAGCGACGAGGTCACACCGCCCTTTCCGTGCGACCCGAGGGCGATCGCATCAACGACAAAGCGCTCGGCCGCCTGAACGATCGCCTCGGCTGCCTTTCCGCCGTCTATGACAGTGATGTGGGTGGCGATCCCCAGCCGTGCGGCGTCGGTCGGCACAAGCGCCAGCAGCGCGCCCTCGAGGTGAGCTCGCTCATCAACAGAAAGCCTGTCTTCTGGGCGATCATACGCGTAGGGAGGATTTCCAAGAGCACGCTCGTGGACGTGACAAAGCTCGACGACACCCCCGTGAGGGGCGACCAGCGCATAGGCGAATGGAATGGCACGATTGCCCGCCGGCGAAAGGTCGGTCGGCGCAAGTACGGTCAAGATCCTAGGCACCTCGGAGCGCACGTCGCGCGGTGCCGGGGCCGGGACGAACAGGACCGGAACACCTTGGGCGCTTTCCGCGACGCGATTCGCCACTGCGGGATGCGCTATGCGCGCCCAACCGTGGCGGCTCTCCGCCCCCACGATGATCAGGTCGGCCTCGTGTTCGCTGGCTGCCACGAAGATCCGAGACGCCGCGTCGCCCCAGCTGGATTCGACGGCATAGATGGTCTTCCCGGCTCCTGGGAGATCACCAACATGTAGCCGCAACGTTCGATCGAGATCGGCGATTACTGCCGGATCGGGCACGGCGAGATCGCGTGCTCCCGTCAACCCCAACCGACGGTACTCTTCGATCGGCCAGTAGAGCCGCAAGAACGTGACGTCGCATATTGTCCGCGACCGGAGCTGACGAACGAAGTCCACCCCACCTTCACTGCCTCGCCGCCCATCGAGGGCCACCATGATCCGAAGCGCCCGGTTCCCATCGCGGGCTTCGCTCAGGCCCTCTGCGTCCGGCGGGACGATGAGCACCGGGCAATCGGCATGGCGGACGATCCGCTCGGCGACGCTACCGAAAATAAAGCGCTTCAGCGCCGAGTGTCCGTGTGCCCCGATGACGACCAGGTCTGCGCCGACACTCTTGGCACGAGAGAGAAGATTCGTTTCCACGTCCCCTGCGCAGACATTGAACGTCACCGGCACTCGTCCTGCTCCGGCCAGCTCCTGAGCCTCGACGGTCAGTTGTGCCTCCACACTCCGATAGACCGTGCGTTCCAACGCATCCACGTCGACGCTCGTTGCCTGAATGTGGGTAGAGGGTGGATCGACGACGTGAACCAACTCGACGGATCCGCCCGTGCGTCGAGCCAGACCGATCGCCGCTTTCGCGACCGAGCGAGCATGCGGAGAAAGGTCGGTGCCACAGACGATCTTCACAACGCGTACCGATGCGAAGCCGAGGCAGCGACCATGAATCTCGCCGACCGCCACGTTGGGCGAGATTCGTGCGAGCGCCTTCGAAATCGGCGGCGGTTTCCGTGAGCGATGAGCAGAAACCTGTCCACTTTCACCTTCCATTCTTTCGTGTCGTGTACTCGCAACCCGTCGAGTGACCTCAGGGGCAGATCGCCTTGTTCCGATGGCGCTGCGCTCACCGTGATGTCGCGCACGCCGGGATTAACAAACCACTTTCTTCATCAGCAGCAGACTTCACGACCGGCCATTCGAGTAACGACTGAAGTAGCACCCGTGATGGCTCGAACCAGTCCGGAAGAACGCTAGTGACTCGTCGGGGATTGCCTTACGCACGCCACTCCCCCGGACTGTGCGTGCGAACGGCGCGCACGGCTCAAGGAGTCTTCGCGGCTTCTGGGGTGGTTCTCCTCGATACCAAGAACTCTACCAGTCGGCTCATGTCATGGGGCGCGAGGCTTCGAGCAAAAGTGGGCATGTTGGTTCCGCCGTTCGAGTTTCGAATCGCCATCTGGTCGCGGGTGAGGAGGTCACCAATATGGTTCAGGTCCGGACCGTGCCCTCCCCCGGTCCCTGAGATCAAATGACAGCTGAGACAGGCCTTTTCGTAAAGAGCCGCGCGCCTTCGGCGAGGGGCCCTTTCCATGGTTCCGACGATCTGGTCAGGCAGTGGCAGCGCGTGGAAGTTTGGAGACCACGGCGAACGCGCGCCGAGGATCCAAAGAGAGCCAATCATGACCACGGTGCCCACCACCAGCGCGATCGCCCATCGCTCGGGTGGTCTTCTCACCAGGCAAAGGGAAGTCGCAGGCAGCGGGTAGCCGCCGGCACCGGAGATCTCGCCACGGTCATCGAGTTCGCTGCGAACTGAGATCGAGCCAACGCCACTTTCATCGTGACGATGGAACAAAGGCCGCCCTCGTCGCGATCGGGCCGTATAGTCTGCAGATGAGCTCTTCACCGCCGACAGCAGATCCGTCCCTGCCACGGCCGGCAACCCAGAGCACCCCCGAGGCGCGGACCTGGGGCAAACGGATCAGACACTGGATCGCTTCGAGCCCTAGGCTCCACGCAGTCATCATTGGGGCTCTGGCTTTGACGCTGGTCGTCTTGGGGTCGCGCACGTCGTCGAGATGCACCGGGTCCGCGACGCGGCGGCCGATGAACGCGCGGCCCTCGTCCAATCGGCGACGCAGACGTTGACGAATGAGACCTCGTCTTTGCTCCGGCTCAGCGCCCTTCCTCTCGCCTGGGCGATCCGGAGCGCTCTTTTGAAGGACGACTTCGCGACCGCCGACGCCTACGTCCAGCGGATGGTTCACGAGAAGAATGTGACGGGGGTTGCGCTCGTCACCACCGACGGCAAGGTGCGGCTGGCGGGGAGCCGAAACCTCGAGGGGCATCCCGCCGCGGAGACATTCCCCGGAGTGGCCCTCAATGGATCGGAGCCAGCCGTCAACTCGGCGGACCGCGACGTACGCGTTGTCGTTCCGATCATGGGGATCGATCGCCGACTCGGAACATTGATCTTCAGCTACGCCACACCGAGCGCGGACACGTTGGGGAGAACTTCTGGGCGACGGTAGGTTGCCCGATAGCGGTCCGCCCAGTCCGTCCGACTCGTCGCCGCTGTGGGCGAGCTCGGAGCTGGTGGAGCAGGCCTTCACGCGGGCGGCGGGCGCGCCGCTCGTGAAGGGCAACGCCGTTCGCCTCCTAAAGGACGGACTGGCGAACTATCCTGCCTGGTTCGACGCCATCAGGGCCGCTCGAAGGAGCGTCACCTTCGAGAATTACATCGTCGAGGACGACGAGGTCGGGCGTGAGCTGGCTGCCGCACTGGCCGATCGAGCGCGTGCTGGCGTTCACGTGAGGCTCGTCCGCGATTGGCTCGGGTCGCTGGGAGGAGCTTCGCATCGATTTTGGCGCGACCTGACCGCCGCTGGCGCGGACGTCCGCGTTTTCAACCCGCCCCGGATCGACAGCCCGTTCGGGTGGCTCAGCCGCGATCACCGGAAGACGATCACCGTCGACGGCGCCGTCGCCTTTGTCTCCGGGCTGTGCGTCAGCAACCGCTGGCTCGGCGACGCGAAGCGGGGCGTCCCGCCGTGGCGAGACACCGGCGTCGAAATTCGTGGCCCCGCAGTCAGCTTCGTCGAACGCGCCTTTTTCGACGTCTGGGCGGCCGTCGGCGGGCGGACTCCGGAGAGTCCAAGTATCGACCCTCTTCCCTCTGTGGGGGATGTGGCCGTCAGGGTCGTAGCGAGCACGCCGACCAAAGCCGCTCTTTTCCGGATGGATCAGCTCATCACGAGCGCCGCCCGGCGGTCGCTGTGGCTGACCGACGCCTACTTCGTGGGCTTCGCACCGTATGTCCAGGCACTCTGCGCAGCTGCGCAGGACGGCGTCGACGTCCGCTTGCTGGTTCCGAGCGCGAGCGACCTGCCGCTGGTCGCCGCCTTTTCGCGCGCGGGCTATCGTCCGCTCATCGAAGCCGGAGTTCGGGTGTTCGAGTGGAATGGTTCGATGGTGCATGCCAAGACCGCAGTGGCCGATGGGCGATGGGCGCGCGTGGGCTCCTCGAACCTGAACATCGCGAGCTTCGTCTCGAACTACGAGATCGACGTCGCGCTCGAGCACGACGGTCTCGCGCGCGAGATGGAGGCGATGTACATGGCTGATCTAGACAACGCCACCGAGATCGTTGTCGATCCCAAACGGCGCGTCGTACCAGAAACAACCAAGCCCGAAGCTGCCAAGGTCGCGCAGGCAGGTCCGCGCGGCGCCTCTGGACGTGCGACTGGCGCTGTCCGATTCGCGCACGCGGTGGGCAGCGTCGTGACGCGGCGACGATCGGTCGGGTTCGCCCAAAGCAGCTTAATGGTCTCCTTCGGCGGGATCCTGCTATTCCTCACCGTGGTCGCGGTTCTCTGGCCCAGAGTCGTGGCTTTTCCGCTCGGCGCGCTCACGGCGTGGCTGGGCGCGGCACTCGTCGTCAATGGTGTCCGGCTCCGGCGCAACCGTGCCCGCCCGGCCGGCTCTCCGACGTCGAACGACGTGCGCCCTGAGTAGGTTCCGAATGACCCTAATCAGCCGGAGCGTGCGCCTCAATCGACGTGAACCGTCGCCATCTTCGGACCGCAGCGCGGGCGATGATTAACCAGGGAATGTCAAAGCGCCCGTCCGCTCGGTACCCTGACGTCATGACCTTCGCCGACGCGTTGTGCGCCGCGGTCGAACTCATCGCTCCTGATAGGAGTTTACTTCATCGACCGGCGTCGGAATCTGTTTCTAAGGCGATCGCACGGCCTCCAGGGTTCTCCGAACCAGGCGAGACACCCTGACAGTTCATCCGACAGACAATAACAACAGCCGCTAAAGGGCACCCACTCAAGCCCGGCCAGGCGGCCGTCGCCGGCGATTCGCCCTCCGTGAATCTAAGAGGGGTTCATCTGCACATTACCGGACAGGACCGCGTAGTCGCTGGGCCTCTCGGCCGTAGCGCTCTCTTCGGCGGTCACGAGCAGCTTGAACTACGTGAGTGGCGTCACGAGGTTAACAACGCCGTGGCGGTGGCTGTCGAGCTGCATCTGGCCCATGTTGCGGACGCGGCTGGCGAAGCCCGAGGACGCGCTGCAGATCGAGCGCAAGATCCTGCTCTCGGGGTACGAAAGCGCCATTAGCGAGCCGCCGAACAAAATGCGCCACCCGGCACCGTGTGCCCGAGCGTCGACCTTGACGCTACGAGGTCGGCGCTCATGGAAAGGTCGCGGGATAAATCTGCTCCGGACGAAGGAGAGTGAAGGATGAAATATCTGGGACTATGGAAAATCGACCCGACACCAGAGGTAGGTACGGTAGTTGCCCTGAAATCCACAGCCGAGGCTCACTACCGAATTTCGGTGCTGAGATGGGCAGTACGGGAGCAAGCAGCTGGCCGATCGCCCGGTGACGATTGGCGAACATGATCTGGTGACCGAGCGTCGTCTTGCCGCACCCCGGACCGCCCGCGACCAAGTTGAACGAGAACTCCGGGATCCCCCCTCCCAACACTTCGTCGAGGCCGGGAACGCCCGAGGGCAGTCTGCGAATCGGAACGCGGTCCTTCATGTCTTTTTCTCCCTGGGCGCCGATTCTTCGATTGCCGGCCATGCGCTGCGCAACACTAGGACCGTCAACCGCTCTCCGATGAAGGTGGTCATAAGGTCGAGGAAGGTTCCAAAAAGGGTTTCTGCCGCTTCGGCGGCGACGGTGGGATCGAGGGCCTGCAGACACGGGCCGAGTCTCGTCAACCCTTCGGGCGCCGCGACCTCGTCGAGGGAGGGGAATTCCGCTTTCGCCAGCTTCGCACTACGAACCAACAGCGCTTGAACGCCGGCGAGACCTAGCAGCGGAGCCAATCGAGCGTTGAGCTTTTCGTAGATTCGCCAGGCTGCGGCGGCACATTCCTCCGAGTTGCCCCAGGGCGCGGACGACCCCCGCGATGTGGGCTCTCTCGGTAGTCTTTCGAGAAGGCAGGTCCACGGCTCGTTACCCTCAGGTATCGATAATGCGATGTATTTATCGATAAATCGATATTCAGGGACGAGTTCAGGGACGAGTTGGTCGTCCCGGAGCGGGTTTCTGTGGGTCTGAACGGGTTTCAGTGATTCCAGAAAGTTACGATAACCACCTGAAATACCTCGGTTTCATCGCACCGTGAATTGTCGCGATCCGTCAGAGTGCCACTTTCACACCGTGGAAGTCCAAAGGCAGGTGACCGGAGCCACCGGAAGCCCGAACATCCGCGACGATGGCAACATCGGAACCCTTCACCTTGCATGGAGTCGCCTGTCCGAGGTCTCCACCACCTCGAACAATCCGACCGCTTCCCAGGCGCGGTTACGCTTTCCTGCGTTGACTCGCTTGATCACGCCAGCTTCCTCAAGCTGAATCATCGCCAGACGCGCCGCCTGGTTCGACACACTGGCGATTCGCTCCGCAGTGCCGACGTCGAGGATTGGGTGTCCTGGTAGGGCCTCGATCAGCTTGTCGGCGGCCGAACCCGAGCGGGGCCGACCGACGGCCTCTCGCCACTGGGTGCGTAATCGGTCGACCGCCGACGCCAGTCGTCCGGCTTCGTCAGCCGCCGTTCGGACGGCAGCCGAGAAGAGTCCGCACCACTCCGACACCTTTCCCGCCCGGAAGGCCACGAGTCCCCGAACGTAGGCCTTTGCGTTAGCCCCGAGCACCAGGCTCACCGGCGGGACGAACCCGGGAGTCAGACCTCGGCGGCGCAGGACGGCGTGGATGAGGCAGCGACCCACGCGACCGTTTCCGTCCGCGAACGGATGGATCGTCTCGAACTGGGCGTGGACGATCGCCGCCTGGATGACCGCGGGCAGGTCGTCTCGGGACGCGAAGATGCAGAGATCGGCCACCAAGCCAGGGACTCGATCCTCTGGTGGGGGGATGAAGTCTGCGTGTTCCGGCGTACTCCCGCCTCCGATCCAGCCCTGGGCCGTCCGAAGCTTTCCGCCAAGGTGCCGATCGGGCGTGGCCTCGAGCAGTATCCGGTGGACGTTTAGGACGTCGCGAGTCGCGAGCGGTTTGCTTCGACTTCCGAGCGCGACAGCTGCTTCCATCGCCGCCACGTTTCCCAAAACAGAGTCAGCCGTCAGGTCCTTGTGGGTCCGGCCAAAGTCGGCCCGGGCGAGGCGCCGGTGTGAGATCTCGAGACCCTCGATCCGCGACGAGGCAACCGATTCGGCGCGAAGAAGCTGCCGCCCAAGCGCTTCCCAAGAGACTCCGCCGGGTGGTTGAGCTCCGAGCTGCCGCACAGCCGTCGTCGCGGCCTCGGCCGCTTCGGCGACATCCGCCGGAATCGCCAGGTCCAGCTCGCCGATTTCGTCAGGGACGAAGGCCTCGTAGTAGAAGCCGCTTCGCGACTTTCGACCTCCGAACGCCTCCAGGTCCGCCCGCCAGTGGCGCTTCACGAGCGTCGGCATCGCTGGATCAAGATACCGTCGAACCTTTGCTTCGGCAAGACTATGTCAAATCATGTCGACATAACCTTTGATATACTCTTCGCGAGGACATGGATAAGTCGGACTCAGAATCAGATGTCGATCAGCGTCCAGCCGCTCAGGAGTTGTTCGCGAATCTGAAAGGCGCGCTGCCCGACCTAAAGGCGCTCCTCGAGAAGTGCAGCAGCCACTGGGGCTACGAGGATCCTGTGTATCGATTCTATCACCACAGCTTCAAGGTCTATCGTCTCCAGGAGACCACGGCCGAGATCGTAAAGGCACTCCAGGCCCTGGCGCCAGGGCGGGAGCTCCACGACGCGTTCATGCAGATCGTTCGAGAAGGCACCGGGAAGGCGTTCGCGCTCGAGCACAACGCGGTCTGGCTGGAGACGACGCGGCCGATCCTGGAGGCCTTCTTCCATGCCCGCTTCTTCCTCGAGATGGCGGTCCGCTACGGCGAGGGACTGGAGTCACCGCCGAACATGCTGCCAAGTGGCTGGGCCGCGCTCCTCTATCTCTACGACTTGCGCTGACGACCCGGCCAGCGCTGTCCGATGGTGCGCTTTAGTCCTGGACCGACTCGGCAAGGACGAAGCTGCGTTCGCGCAAGATACGTTGCGAGCATTTCGAGAGCGCCTGATCCGCAGCGACATGGATCGTCGGTTGCTTGAGCGCACCGTCGAGTTTGCACGTCGCACGAAGGCATTCGACTGGAAAAAGCTACCGAAAGATCTGCGCGTCGCCATCGATTCGAGCCCACTGGAAGGTGCTGGGCGCGTCGAAGACACCATCAATTTGCTCGGACACGCCGCACGCAACGTCGTCGGTTGCGCCGCCGATCTGCTTGGCTGGTCCGTAGAAAAGGTAGCCGTGGCGGCCGGGATCCCCGTGTTATTGGAGTCGAGCGTAAAGAAGGGCCTCGACGTCGAGTGGAGCGACCCGGATGCGAAGGGGGAGGTGTTGGGTGCAGAAACTCCATCCGAGGCTCAAGCGGCTTGCGGTTCCAGCGACGGTGAGGCGCGCGCAGCGAGCGCACCGTCGCCGTCGCCCAGCTCTAGCTCGCGGAAATCGCGGACTTTCGCGCGCGCTTGCTACACGCCTTGCTACACGCGATGGGCGGTGGAGGCGCCGGGAGTCGAACACGTCCGTCAACCCCGACACTTCGGGGGCTTGCACAGACTCCCGCGCGATTACGGCAACTTTCGTGAGGTCTGGTTGGTTCGAGTTTGGGACGGTTGGATTTGTTTGGGCAGCTGGCGGGCAAGATCTTCGCCGTCCAGCTCGCAACGCAGGCGTCCGGCTGGAGAGCCCTCATAGGTCCTTGAACAGATCCCGAAGTTTCACGTCGAGGCCTCGGGCGATTCCGCAGAGCGACGCGAGTGTGGGGTTCGAGTGACCGTGTTCCAGGTCTAGAAGGCGCTGGACGCTAATCGCGGCCTTCTCGGCGAGGCCCTCTTGAGTGGTCCCCCGCTCAATTGCAGCTGCCGGATCGCTTCTCCCAGCGAGACCAGGGTGCGTAGGGTCGCGGATCGGACCTAGCGTTCGAACGCCACGTTCGTTGGACCCTCTTCTTGACCCGCGGCACTCCGGTGAGCAAAGCCGATGCTCGGACTAGTCACCATAGGACTAGTCCGATATACTTCATCCGTGTTGTCGAGCTGGAATGCGTAAGGATCACCAGCTCAGCCAAGGAGGGCCTAGGACCTTCGGTGTTCCTTGCAAATTTAACGACGAACGTTAGATTTGCATGGATGATTACGCGCCGCGCTACGAAGCTCGTCCGGGAAGCCCTCGACCGCCAGGCCGCCGTGGGCCTGCTCGGGCCGCGGCAGGTCGGGAAGACCACCCTCGCCCGGAACCTGGGCGAAGGGAAGGGCGCGCTGTACCTGGACCTCGAAGCGCCCGAAGACCGCGCCAAGCTCGCCGAGCCGGCGCTCTTCCTGCGCAACTACGAGGACCGGCTGGTGATCCTCGACGAGATTCACCGGGTGCCCGAGCTGTTCATGACCCTGCGGGGCCTCATCGACGAAGGCCGCCGCAGCGGACGCAGGCATGGCCGCTTCCTGGTGCTGGGCTCCGCGGCGATCGATCTCCTCCGCCAGTCGGGCGAGACGCTCGCGGGCCGCATCGCCTATATCGATCTCGGGCCGTTCGACGTCCTCGAAGCAGGGGCGAAGGAGCCGGATCGCTCGGTCCTGTGGCTGCGGGGAGGGTTCCCGGACAGTTTCCTCGCCCGGACGGACGCCGAGAGCCTGTCCATTCGGAAGGACTTCATCCGCACCTATCTCGAGCGCGACGTTCCGCAGTTCGGGCCTCGCCTGCCGGCCGAAACGCTTGGCCGCCTCTGGACGATGCTCGCCCACAGCCAGGGAACCATGCTGAATGCGTCGCGCCTGGCCGGAGGCCTGGCCATCAGCTCGCCGACCGTCACGCGCTACATCGACCTTCTTGTCGATCTCCTGCTCGTTCGCCGGCTCCAGCCGTTCCACACGAACACCGGCAAGCGGCTTGTGAAGTCGCCGAAGGTCTATGTGCGCGACAGCGGGCTCACCCATGCGCTCCTCGGCATCGAAGACCAGAACGAGCTGGCCGGCCATCCCGTCGTCGGGGCGAGCTGGGAGGGATTCGTAATCGAGAATCTCCTGGCGGTGGCTCCCGCCCGCACAGAGGCGAGCTTTTACCGGTCGGCCGGCGGAGCGGAGATCGACCTCGTCCTCGACATTCCGAAGCAGGGCCGGTGGGCGATCGAGATCAAGCGCGGCCTGACCGCCCGGCCCGAGAAGGGCTTCCACCAAGCCTGCGAGGACATCCGGCCCGATCGCCGGTTCCTCGTCTATTCCGGCGCCGATCGGTATCCCGCGACGGCCGACACTGAGGTGATCGGGATCAAAGAGCTGGCCGAGACGCTGCTGGTAGCCGCGTAAGCGCCGAAAGGGCGGGGAGGGCAGGGGCCGCTCCATGCCGGCAGCCGCTGCACAAACGTCAGCAATTTCGCTTAGATGGTTTTGAAACGATTAGAAATCGGGGCTTCGTCGATGGCTCCGGAAGCGACCCAGAGCGCAATCAGTTTGGAAGGCCGGCGAGTACCGGATTGACCAACGGCGGTGAGAGGTGAGGCGCGGATGCCCGCCCGGGCTCTCGGCCCTGCTTCGATCGGAGCCAATCGGGCTCCGGCTCACTGCGGATCACTTTCCGCCCGAAGCCTCCCATGATGTGCCGGTCCCTAAGGTGCCGGTTGTCGGCGACGAAGCTAAGCCCGGGCACCCTGCGGCTTGGCGACGAACCGGCGGCCCCCGCCGAGGCCGAACCGGATCGCTACGAGCTCGGCCCAGGCGACCACCAGTAGCATGGCGAGAAATGGGGCAATGCCCCGACGCCGGGCTGCCCGCAGCCTCGTCCAGCAGTCGGCAGTCACCACCGTGCCGTCGGAGCGTAACCGTCCGACCGGCGACGTCGTGACGACCCGGGGGAAGCCAGGGTAGTGAGGTAGCGTGAGGACCGAGCCGTGGTCAGCCTGAGGGGCGCCACTTGTGAGGCAGGAGAGCGTCGAGGGCGGCAGCGGGATGGGAGCCGACGCGGCCGAGGACGTCGGTGAGGTAGGCGATGGGTTCGACGCCGTTGGCCTCGCACGTGGCGGTGAGCGAGTAGAGGCCGGCGATGTTGGAGCCGGCTTGTTCGTGCCCCACGAATAGAAAGTTTTTGCGGCCGAGAGCCACGATTCGGAGCGCCGACTCGCTCCGATTGTTGTCGGGCGGGATGCGGGCGTCGTCGAGGAAGCGGGTCAGCTCGTCCCAGTTGTTGAGGGCGTACCGGACGGCGCTCGCCATGGGGCCCTTCGGTGCGTACTGGTCCTTTCGCTCGGCGAGCCAGCTGTGCAGCCGGTTCATGATCGGCCGAGATCGCGCTCGGCGGAGGTTGGTGTGCTCGTCGGAGCGCGCGATGCCGTCGGCCTTTGCGTCGTGCTCCACCAGGTACACGTCGCGGATCAGTTCGAGCGCGGTGCGGGCCTCGGGCGCGTACGAGAGCGCGTCGAAGAAGCGGCGTCGCGCGTGCGCGAGACACGCCGCTCGAGTGCGGCCGCCTGTGCTCGTGACCTCGTTGTACCCGGTGTACATGTCGACCACGAGCGTCCCCGTGCTCGCCCCCAGAATTGTCGACGGAGTCTCTCCGCTGCGGCTGCTGGAGAAGACGTAGGCGATGAGCTTCTCCGCCAGGAATGTCCAGACGAAGCCCCGCTTGTTCGGCTGCTGCATCTTCAGCGACGTCTCGTCCGCCTGCACGACCTCCGAGGCGGCTACCAGTTCCAGCAGCCGCTTTGACAGAGGCGCGAGCTGACCAGCGGCCTGGTGCAGCAGATCAGTGAGCGTGCTGCGCGAGATCGGGATCCCAAGCCGGCTCATCTGCTTGGCCTGCCGGTAAAGCGGGATCGCGTCGGCGCACTTGGAGGTGACGACAAAAGCACGGAAGCTGTCGCCGTAGCGCGCACCCTCGACCGAATGATCGGGGCCGGGCGCCGTCACGATGTGCTCACCGCAAACGCAGGCCAGCGTCTCGCGAATGTGCTGTCGACGCCGGAAGTACCCCGGCACGTAGTCCAGCACCACGGACGTCTTGCCATCGCCGACGGGGCGGAGGTCAGTACCGTCGCACTTGGGGCACCTGCGCTCCGCCTCCGGCACCTTGTGCGGGACGTCTTCGGTTACCACCCGGGTGGCACGAAGCTCGGCGTTCTTGCGTCGGGTCGCGGCGGTCGCGGCGGGATCTGCGGGCCGCTGCTTGCGGACTTCCCGATCCATCGGCGGCAGCTTCTCGCTCTTCGGCCCCAGGATCCGGCGCTCCATGGCGGCCATCTTGGCGGCCACCTCCTCGAGCTTGGCGGAGGTCTCTTCCAGCTTCGCTTCGAGGTCCGTGGCGCGGGTCTTCCACCCGCAGTCGTGGTCGTCAGCCGGCGGCCCCATCGACCATGTTTGATCATGCCGTGGCGCTTCTGTCGATCCCCTTTCTGCAGGGGTCCGCGGAAGTGATCGAAATGATCCAGATATTATTTACACGGGCGAAGCAGCCACGGGCGTCGCCGGCTCCCATTTCCGGGGCCGCTTCACCGCGACGACGTCGATCCCGTCGAGCAGCATCGCCAACTCGGTGGCGTCGATCGCCACGGAAGTCGCGTCGGCGGGGACGCGCGGCAGGCGGAATCGACCGCGCTCGAGGCGTTTGTAGTAGAGGACGAAGCCGCCCCGATCCCAGAACAGGATCTTGCAGCGATCGGCGCGGCGGCCGAGGAAGACGAAGAGATGGCCGTCGTACAGATCGAGCTTCCACTGCCCGTGGACGATGGCCGCCAACCCGTCGTGCCCGCGTCGCATGTCCACCTGGCCGATAGCGAGATAGATCCGAACGCTCGGCGGCAGCGTCAGCACGGACACGCCTCGCGGAGCGCCGTCGCGAGGCGAGCAACGTATCCAGGATCGGCGCCTACGGGGATCCGGAGTCGGACGCCGGCCATGCGGAGCTCGAGCCGAGCCGGAGCAGCCAGCCGCGCCCTGACGGTGACCGGTACCAAGCGGACCTCCGGAACAGCGGCCCTGCCGGCGCCCACCGTCGCCCGCTCCCGTCGAAGCTTGTAGAGCCAGTACTGGAATATCGCGAGCCCGACACCGGCGTCGGCCGCGAATTCCCTTCGGGACCTCCCGCTCTTCTCGAATCGCGCCATAAGCGCCGACCAGAACCGCCGTCTCTCTTCTCGCTGCTTCATGCACGCAAGACTGCCCGGCCGCTACGGCCGCCGAAAGACGTCGCCGGTCGGACGGTTACGTCGGAGCGGCGCAGGATCCGCACGCACAGTCGTCCTTCGCTCTCCGCCACCAGCCGGCGCGCCTCCGCGCGACCGAAGGCCTCGACGTAGTAGACGTTCTGTCGGCAATGGCCGCAGAACCGGATTGGGCCGTCGCCGCGCATACTCGACCAGGGGACCGTGCAAGGTGAGGAGATTTCGACCTGGTCCACCGCATCTTGCTTCATGCTCCCTCGATCAAGAGACAGCGGCTGCGCGAACAAGTTCCCGCACCCCGAACGGCGCGGCCCGGCGCCCAGAAAGTCGCGCGGCGTTGACGGGTTGCGGTGCCGGGTCCTACCCGGGGGTTGATGGCGCCGAGTCCCCGAGTCGACGGTTCATACCGTCTCTCTGGGGCAACCCCAGGGATACTTGAGAAGATAGCCACATCACCGCACGGTGCTCAGGTCAGGACCTGGCCGCCCCACCACGCAAGACGAGAACAGTCGGGGACTCGGCGTCCATCACATTGATGGTCGATCATCTGGCAAAAGGATTCGGTGTGGGTCTGACATTGACGGAGTTTCTCGGGGAAATCACGCTCGCCGAGATGTTATCGAAACGACGTCATTCAGGAGGGTGATCTCGGCGTGAAAGGTTGCGGCGAGCAAAGCCCACGCTTGATCGAAGCGCTCACTTTGCGCCCAGCCGCGCAGATTCAGGATCGCTTGCCCACCTTCGTGGCCCCAGCGCATCCCGCTCTGCTTGAGACGCTGGGTGACGAGTGTCTTGCACGCGGCCTCGATGACGCCGGTACCGATCGGCAGCCCTTGCGCCTTCATCTCGGCGTATCGCATGTGGGGTCGGCGTTTGCGAAAGTAAGCCAGCTCCGTCGCGATGCGCTTGTTCCGTGGGTGCTTGTCGCGAAGGTGAACCAGCGACCGGATCACCGTGCCGTCGCCGTTTTCCTGCTCCAGCAGGACGTGGCGGAGGTCGTTGAAGCGCCTCCGGGCTTCGACGGTTCCGTCGCCGTATGCGGCGGCCACCGCGGCATTCAGGTGCTCGGCCGCGTGGAAGAAATCGACGACCTCGTCGCCCGCGGGCAGCTCGCTGTGCAGGAAGCTCCAGTTATCGTTTGCGCCATCCGCCGCCTTGACCAGCCGCAGGTCGGGGCGCTTCGCCAAGGCGACGTCCAGCTCCGCCTTCAGCGCCTCCTTGAGCGACGCTTTGTGGGGCTCGGGCATGCGCGCCATCCGCACGGCGGCGAGGCACTTGCCTTCCTTGTCGCAGAAGGAGAGCGTCGCGCAGCCCACCTCCCGGTACCCTGCCGGATCCTTGGCGATCTGACCTCGCGCCGCCGTCTCGGCGCGTTTCTCCGCGGCGCCGCCATCTTTCATCGGCGCCAGCACGCCGTCCAGGCTCGCCATCACCGTGACGGCCTCGTCGGGTACCGTCATCGCGTCGCGCAGCGTCGTCTCGAAACCCTTTCGGTCGTCGTTCCACCGCTCAGCGAGCAGCTTCGGCAGCCGATCCAAGCTGCTCTTCGACGGCGTCATGTTGCCCACCCGCGCGAACAGCTCCTCGGCCGTCTGCGGGCTCATCTGCGACACCACCCAGGCCGCCTGCCGCGCCGCCATCGGCGTCCAGAACCCACCCACAATCCCCGTCTTCAACTCCATCGGGACCAGCGCGCGCTCCCCATCGTCCGTCCGGTCCTTGTACAGCGTCCGCTCGACCCGCACCGGCCCGGCCGCCGTCATGTACGTCTCTTCGCCGCGCAGCACCCGTCGGTACGCTGTCCCCTCGACCATGATGCCGTCGGCATCGACGTCAGCTCGTCCCAGATCCTCGGCCAAAAGCTCGCGCTCGACCTCCTGCAGTTGCCGGTGCAACCGCTCCTCGAACGACTGGAAGCTCTCCTTCGATTGCCGCCGGCGCATCCCCTCATCCTCAAGGATCGCCCGCAACTTCGCTACGGACAAAAGCTCCGCATGCTTGCTCGACTTCGCTCCCATTCCACGGATCACGCTGAGGTTCGTCATGCCCCTTCAATTGCGTTCGTTCTCCCGCAATTCCCGGCGCTCACGAATTCCGCTGTTCCGGCGTCAGTGCCGGATCTACACCCTGAAAACAGGGCGTCTTGGCGGGGCGAGAAGGGCGGGCAGTCGACAGAATCGGTCATCTCGGCCATTGTCGCGGCGTGACTTCTGGCCTTATACGCCCTGCACTCAGCAGCTCGTGCTGCGGCGTTTGCTTCTTCCTCGAGGGATCGGAGATCTCGGTGGTGCTGGTCAGCAGCACCGTTTCGGTTCTGATCCCGTTGGCGAGGGTCTCTTTGACGGTGGCGGCTTTGATAGCGTCGCTCTCTTGGATGCTCACGAGCTCGACGAGCCAGGGCACCCTCCCGGGGAGCTTGAAGTCAATCTTGGAGTTGCCGACCCCGGTCGGGTGCTCGTACACCGGCGTAACGCCGGCGCGCGCCAGGTCGTGCGCGTATCGCAGCTCGAACAAGGTGTCATCCTCCTCGAGCTTGATGCCAAGCGAACGGACGCGCTTCAAGAGGCCCCGCGCCCAGTCCAGCGGACCGAGGGCCTCTACCGCCCGATCGTTCCTGTCACGCCAAGGATTGTCGAACATACGAACCCTCAGGCCCTGAAGGCTGTCATAGCCTCACCGCCGTCACCAGCCTCTGCGACCTGGCCGCCCTTCGCGGTCCTCTTCCGGCTCATGTCGCCGGTGGCCTCTACGGGCAGGGCCACCAGTGGTCGGCCAGCTTGTCCTCAGCACCCGCCGCCCTCAGTGTCTGGCATTCGACTCCGGAGACAAGGATCCCCCGACCGGTGCCCTGATCGACGTCGCCAACATCCGCGTGCCACTTGTCCATCATTCGGATCGAGGACTCGAGCGCAGCCTCCCACGACGCGCTCGCAAAGCCGTGGGCCTTGCTGAGGCAGACCACGTTCGCGGCGCTGCATCCCAGGTCGGCGAGTAGTCCCGCCAGGTCGCGGTCGAGGGGGCGAGGCTCGCTCTTGATCCTCTCGTACAGGCCCGCTTCCCTTTCGCGCCGAGCGACCTCGGCCGGGTCGGGCGGTCCCGGCGGCGGTTCCGGCGCGGGAGGCGCGGACTCCGCGGCCTGAATCGCCTCGGCGATCCGCTTCTGCCTACCGACGGGCCCGCAGAGGAGCACGTCAACGCCGAGCTTCGCCTTGATGGCTTCGCGCAGCATGCGCTCGGCCTTCCAGAACAGTTTGCCGGCGTACTGAGAGAGGGGACGTTCCGGAGGCGCTTCGTAGATCCCCGTCTTCAGCGTGCCCTCGTGGATGATGTCGTTTCGAGCCTGTGCGAACGCCATGAACCAGTCCTCGATCTCGGTCCTGACGTCGCTCCTGGGCTTTCCCTTTAGGGTGACGTACGGGCGCTGCAGGTCGATCCTCTCCGTCGGAGACCAAAGCAGCCCGATCCAGGGCAGGAGATCGCGGTGGCCGGCCGTGGTGACTTCGAACAGCCCACGTAAGAGGCGCGCGCACTCTCTTGAATCGTCCTCATGAAAGAGCGCCTCGAACCCGATCTTCAGGGAGACGAGTCGATGGGGCGTTGTCATCGCGCTCGAGTTCACAAGCGCGCCTCGGTGCCAGTCGGCCGCGACGGCGATGGACGGGCCGTCACCGGTTCCACTCCGGACGGCAGCGAAGACCGCGGCCGCAAGCTTGGCGGACGCGCGGACGGGGCGAGAGATCTTCTCGACGGCATCGGCGAGCGGGGGAGGCTCGTCGCCGATCTTCATGCCGCCGACCATGATCCTTTTGAGAGCGCCGCCCCGGCTGTGCGTGATGCCCCCGTCCTCGTCGATCGGCTGCATGAACAGATCGGCGTTATCGGTCGTCGCCATAAAGTGGCCCTTGTTCAGCTCGGGCACCTGGTCGTTGGCGTCGAGTACCGAGAACGCCACGGCGGCTCGGATCGCCTGGATCTCCTCGTCGCTCGGCAGCGACCCGTCGAAACCCCGGTCGCGGTGCCACATGAGCGCGCCGTCCTTGAACCCCCTCTTCTCGAACGATCGAATCAGCGCTTCCGCGAGCTGCCGGAAACGGCCGGGCGCCCAAGGCGTGTCGACCGGTGGCGTTCCAACGATCCACTCCCCCAGCTCGATGTTCTTGGCCAACGGGAGCGCCGGGAGAAAGCTGATGTGCGGGTTCTGGGATGGCATCGTCCGCAGTTTAGTCGCGGAGGGCCGCGGCAGTCTGCCGGCCTGCCAGGCCGGCAGCGTGCTTGCTGGTTCGGAGAGGTTGGCCGGACCGGGGTTCGCCATCGATGCGAGTCCATCTCGGCCGTAACCACTACCTCGTGCCTTCCAGCGAAGGGATGTCGGTTTCCCCCGGCGCCCGACCCCGGCTTGCAGTACCGGTGCAGTAAGCCGGCGTGCCTTGGTGGCCTTTCGGAGCTACCCGCTGGTCCCGGCCCGGATCAATCAGGGCCGGTTTCTGCGGCTTTGTCGCTTCCCAGGGGAGCAGAGGCAACACGCGGCTCTCACTTAAAAACCGATTGGGTCGGCGGAGGCGACACTCGGCGGGTCCGATTCTCCGATGGGGTCACGGGAACGCGGATTCGGTTCCGCCCATCATCGCGACGGGGGTGGCTCAAGCCGACAGCTCACGCCGTTGTTGATGCTGGCGATTTTGGGCGGCTTGCCATCGATCCAGATCGCGCCGTTCCCTAGCATCGCGCCCTGGTCCCGGCAGAATAACCGGCCGATTCGCTGGATCGCTACGGTCGTCTTCACGCACGAGTCGAAGACTTGGTCATAGTGGGCTACCAGATCGGCAGGCCGGCGGAGTACGAGCGTCCTCTTCGCGGACCCGACCGTGAGCGGGTAGACGAGCAACTTGGCGACCGCCGCACGATCGTCGCTGCGCACGGCGCGCTTGAGCTTGTAAATGAGGTCGACCAGCCCCGCTTTGTCGGTACCAGTCACGGCCACGTTGCAGCCGCTACCACTTTCGCTGTCCGTCCCCAGCTGCTCGCCGCCCGGATCGAAGAAGAACTCCTTTTCGAACCCAGGGCACACTGACCGGGGACCTGCCTTTAGTGTCACCCCCTCGTCGTAGAAAGTGAGCGTCGTCCCGGCCGGATCGGTGGCGACCAGGCCATCGATCTTGGCGACCCCAGTGAGCGCGGACCTGCATTCCGGATCCCCTGGCGCAAGTCGGAATCTCACCTGCGTGTTGCCGAGGTATTCCGTCTCGAGCGGTGCCCCGTCGGAAGCGAAGGACCCGCCATAGAATTCCTTGTCGCCGATCACCGTCCGCGCCCGCGGGCAACCTTGATAGTCGGGCGCGTACACCCGTTCGTCGGCGCGGGTGGCTCGTGATCGAGCTGGGAGGCAGAGCTGGTCTTGTGAGAGCCAGCCGACGGTTCCCCGAAACCGGGCACAGCTGAACTTGACCTCGAATCCGAGAGCACCCTTGCCGGCGCTGACCTCAGCGAGTTCGTCGACCTCGTCGTCGCGAACGACGTAACCCTTTCGGATCCAGGGACAGGTCTTCCCCGGCGGGCAGGGTTTGGGCTCTGTGTAGAAGTGGGCCTTGTCGACGCCGACCCACGCGTGTCGATCGAGGGGTGTCGGCAATGACGGCGCGTTGGTACATTCAGGCGGGAGGTCGGCTGCGAATGCTCGGGGAGGCGCCACCGCCATCAGGGTGGTAACGGCCATCGTTCCGGCCAGTACGCCCACGAGGTTCATGGAGACGACGTTAACGCGACTTCACTCGCGGCGCACCGGGGCGACCGCACACGTGATCGAGTAGGCCTGCTCCTCTGCCGCTCTCGAATCCTCTTGTGAACTTCTCGTTTGGAGCGACCCGAGCAGGGCTGATGTCACCCCCCAGGTAGTCGGACCGCAGGTACGTCCGATCTTGGCGTACCCGCCGAATGTCAACAGTCGTCGCCAACCCGCTGAAACCGAAAGAGAAGCGGCTGACGGCGGCGGGTACAAGCGGGTACAACACCCGCGGACGGTTAACTAAGCTATTTCACTCGCACTTCTTCTGACTGGTCGAGATTCAGGTTCTGGTACCCGCAAGGGTGTGGAAGTTCAAGTCTTCTCGACCGCACTCAAGAATTACGGACACCTTCCTGCTCTTCTGATTCTCGCTTCCCTGTGGGGCGCAGAAACTCCATCCGCCCACTAGGCAGCGGAGCGCTTCTCCGACGGAGGAGGTCTCGGGACGGTGGGGAAAGCGTAGACGGCCAAGCAAGGATGCTTCGCACGCTTGTGTGAGATACGCGACCACGTGACGGCCCTGCTTTCGAAAGATCACACCACGCTTCGCCTGTCCACTTTTCGCTCACGCACAATGTCCACCCCGTGGACGCGTACATCGCGCACGTCAAGCGAGGAGGCTGGTCGCCAGGCGCTCCCTCGAGAGGATAAATAAAAGGTCAAAACACCAAAATGCCCGTCTTCAGCGCACGCACCGAGCGTTGACGGTACTACTCAACACGTCGACGGCGTAGGCGCCGTCGTTGATGCTGAAGTTGACGACCCACGCGCTGGACGGCGAGCCGGCCAACGGCGTTAACGACCAAAAGACGCTCGGCGGCGTCCCGGGGAAGAACTGCGAATCGATGGTCGGCGCGGCGGCCTGCGAGTCGTCCACCAGCGACTGCAGCTCCTTGATCGTCGGGAGGCGCCACCCCGTCCCTCCCAGCGCCGAGCTCACCGCGGCGCCGGCGCAGTACGTTTGGGCGTTGGCCCAGGTGTACGTCGTCGTGGGGACGGTCTGCTGCCAGGTCAGTTTTGTCTTGGTGTCGTAGACGGTGCCGCCGCTGGTCGTGTACCGGCCTGCGGGGGCGTTCGCGGCGGCCGGCGCCGACAGGACGGCCACCACCGCCACCGCGGCGCCGACGCGGGCTATTCGGACGATCATCATCTCGGTCCCTCCTTCTCGCCGGCCTGCGGCCGTTCAAAGAGATACGCCAGACGGCGCCGATTCACGTTGCCGCGCGCCTCGGGCGTTTGCAACGGGCCACCAGCACGACGACATGCAGCGTGGACTCACGCAGCCGGGCGCCGAGCGTGTATTTGTGCCGCCGAGGGAAGCCCTGCACGACTCTGCACGACAGCATCGATGCGCACCGCGATGTCCATCGCGGCACGATAGATGGGGAGGGCCTCAGCGCACGCACCGAACGCCGTAGGTATTCGTCACGCCGTCGGCGCTGGTGGCGCCGCCGTCGAGGAAGCTGACGCTCCACGGGCTGGACGACGAGCCGGCCAACGGCGTTGACGACCAAAAGTACCTCGACGGCGTTCCGGGGAAGGCGGTGGCGTTGATGAGCGGCCCGGGAGACGCGACGCTGTAGTCTACGATCGAGAGCAGCTCAATCTTCGTCGGGAGCCGCCAGTCGGTGTAGCCGCCGAGCGTCAGCGTGGTGCAGTAGTCGACGGCGGCGGACCACGTGTAAGTCGTCGGCGGCGGGGTCTGCTGCCATGTGAGGCCGGTGACCTTGTCGGTCACGGTGCCGTCGCCGTTGGTCGCGTAGCTCTCCGGATTCGGCGCACCGGCCGCGACGTCGGGCGCATCGTTCGGGATCGGCCACTCGGCCCAGCTCGGGTCGGCGCAGCTCGCGGGCGCGTCGCGCTCGCACACGAGTCCGCTCCCGCAAGCCGCGGCCGTGTACGCGAGGCAGCCGTTCACCGTCCCGCACGTCTGCAGGCTGTTCCCCGGCTGGCACCGCGTGGCCCCGGCCGTGCACATGTTCGTACAGCTTGCGCCTCCGGTGCCACCGGATGCGCCCGATCCGCCGCTTCCGCTTCCACCAGAGCCGCCGGCGGTGCCCGGCGCACCACCCGCCGACGCCGTCTCGTGCGGGTTATTCCCCAGGATTGAGTTACACCCAAGGCCCGCGACGGCCAACCCGACGGCAGCGACGACAGAGACGAGGTCGCGCATTACCAGCTCCCCCTCATTTGCAACGTCCCCGGTCCGAGGCCCACGGTCGTGCCGCCCGACGATTCGGGTTTGCCGGTGAACCAGAGCGCGGCTCCTCCGGCCAGACCGACGGCGCCGACGATGAACGCCGCCGTAGAGATGTTTCCCGCGGAGATGGCCTGATTCCAGAGGTCGGCGCCGTTTGAACCTGCCGGGCACTTCGGGTCGGGACAGACCTGCATCGCGCTGTCGTGCTTCGATCTCGAATCGAGGCCGAAGCCGATGCCGAGACCGAGCCCGACGACGCCGACGCCGGCCGCGACGAGCGCGCCGATGCGCTGCCCGCCGAGGCCGAATGGCGGTCCGCCGGCCGCTCCCGAAGGCGACGACGCGAGCATCGCGCCGGGCGCCGTCGAGTCCCCGGTCGCCGGGCCGACCGGCGTGGTCGCGGCGGCCGTCCCGAGGACGACCCGCTCGTGCCGATCCTTCTCGCCCTCCTGGACCACGAGCTGCTTTTGGACCTTGGGCTGCCCGGGCGCCTCGAACGAGAACGTGTGCGCGCCCGGATCGACCACCAGCGCGGTGCCGTCGAGGTGGTCGGACAGCAATTCGCCGTCCATCGTGACCTTGACCGCGACGAGATCCGCGCCGCTCGCGTCCTTCGCCTCGAACACGATCGTCGGCAGCGCTGCGTTGATCTCGTTGACGCCGCGGGTGCACTCGTCGCGGACGTCGGCCGGGCAGCTCGGCGCCGCGCATTTGAGGAGGTTCGCACGGGCGTCGCGCAGCTTGTGTTGGCTGCGCGCGTTCAGCGACGCCTCGTTCGCCGACAGGCACTCGCCGGTGGTGGGATCGGCAGCATGGACAGGCCGGGCGCCTACGGCCACCCACGACAAGCAGGTCGCGAGAATGATCTGCGGATGGCGGGTCATGGTCCGTCGTGTGAAATGTTGCTCAGAAGCATTCGGGCTTAAAGTGTTTTCTCGCCTGGGCGTCGAAGTAGTAGTTGGGGTTGCAGTCGGGCTCGGGGGCGGGCTTCTCGGCGGCCGGCTGCTCGGGCGTCGGCGGTGTTGTCGCCTTCGTCAACGACCGGCGGTGCTCGTGCTTGTGTGAATGGGCCGGCGGCGAGGTCTTCGACGTCGCGGCGACGGCGGGTGTTTCAGTCGGTACGGGCGTCTCCGCAGGGGCGGCCGCGAGCGCGGGCTTCAGCTTTCTGGGTGGTGGCGGTAGCGGAATCGTCGCGGCGGAAGCTGGCGTGGTCGGGCCCGCGGCGCTCGCGGGTGCTGCCGCTTCTGCGCGCGGGGCCGTCGCGCTGGCGGGCGTCGTCGCCGCGGCCGTCCCCTCGGACGTCCCCTCGGACGCGTGCCGCCGGCGAAGGCCGACACCGACGACGATCGCCACCAGCGCCGCCGCCGCGATCCCCGCCGCGGGCAGCCGCCAGCCGCCGCCGCCGGTCGCCGCGATCTCCGTCGCGCTCAGATCGCCGTCGCTCGCGACGCGCTCGCCGGTCAATCCGCGCAGCGTCGTCGACGACGTCGGCTGCCCCGCAATCAGACCCGCGACGCGACCCGGCGCGGGGAGAACCTCGGCTTGTCCTGGCGCGGACATCGCCCGCGGGGACGCCGGCCCCACCGCAGTCGGCAGACGTGGGATCATCGTGACGCCGCCCGGCCGCGCGCGCGCGCCGGCCTCGGCGGCGAACGCGGCGTCGATCCGCTCGCCCAGCTCGCGCACCGTCGCCGGCCGCCGGTCAGGCTCCTTCTCCAGGCAGTCGAGGATGATCCGCTCCATCGCCGCCGGCGCGATCCGCCGATGGCGGGACGGCGGGACCGGCGGCTCCCTGACGTGCTTGAGGACGATCTCGTGCGCGGTCACGCCGTCGAATGGCAGCGTGCCGGCGAAGATCTGGTAAAGGATGACGCCCAGCGCGTAGATGTCGGCGCGCTGGTCGACCGCGCGCCCCATCCCCTGCTCGGGCGGCATGTAGTGCGGCGTCCCCATCGGGACCCCGGCCTGCGTCGCCTTCGTGCCCGTCAGGTCGTTCAGCTTGGCGATGCCGAAGTCGAGCAGCTTGATCCGCGACTCGGACTTGTGCTGCGTCGCCACCCAGATGTTGTCGGGCTTGAGGTCGCGGTGTACGACGCCCGCCTCGTGCGCCGCTTCCAGCGCGCTGCACAACTGCCCGAGCAGCCGCCGCATCTCGGTGAGCTCCATCGACCCGCGCTCGAGCCGCGCCGTCAGGCTCTCGCCGTCGAGGTACTCCATCACGAAGTAATGCCGCCCGTCGGGGAGCTGGTTGAAGGCGAAGATGTCGATGATGTTCGGGTGGCGAATCTTGTTGACCGCGCGCGCTTCCTCTTTGAAGCGGCGGATCAGATCGGGGTACTGCGCCGCGTGCGGCGCCAGCACCTTGATCGCCACCCGCTTGCCGATCTCCGGGTGCGTCCCCGCGTACACGACACCCATCCCCCCTTCGCCGAGGAGATGGGTGATCTGGTACTCGCCGACGATCGCGCCCGGCCGCAGCGCCGCATCAGCCCCCCCCGGGGCCGTCACCCCGCGCCCCTGCGATGGATCCTCCGTTCGCACCCCACCGCAGATTTCCCTATATCACAGGGCGAGGTGCACTGCTATCCACACAATCTGACTAGGCCGCGGCCGCGTGGTGGCGGACGACGCGCACGCCGCCTTGCTCCCCGCCGGCTGTGGGGCGCAGAAACTCCATCCGCCATCTCGGCCATTGTCGCGGCGTGACTTCTGGCCTTATACGCCCTGCACTCCTCGCCGAGGACGACCATGTGATCGAGACACTCACGGCGGGCCGAGCCGATAAGGCGCTCGACGAAGGGGTTCTGCCAGGGCGAGCGCGGCGCGCTCAAGACTTCCTCGATGCCCATTCCTGCGAGTCGGTCACGGAAGGGCTCGCCGTAGATCTGGTCACGGTCGCGCATCAGGTACGTCGGCGTGCAGGCTTCGGGGAACGCCTCGACGATCTGGCGGGCGGTCCAAGCGGCGGTCGGATGCTCGGTCACGCTGAAATGCACGACACGTCGGCGGTCGTGCGCCAACACGACGAAGACGTAGAGCACGCGAAAGGTCGCGGTCGGGACGGTGAAGAAGTCGATGGAGGCGAGCGTGCCGACGTGATTGGTCAGGAACGTGCGCCATGTCTGGGACGGCGGCTTGTGCGGCCCCGTGGCATCAAGCGCGAGACCTCGCGCTTGGATTCTCGACGGCCAGGCTGGCGCGGGAACGCAGGGCTGACCCGGCTGCGGCGATGAAGGCGACAAGGAGCTCGAACACCCGCCGATCTTGCCTCCCAGGTGGCGTGATCGAAACCCCTCCGAAATACGAAGATCACGAGGAGATCGAGTTTTGGCGAGGGACAGGCATCTCCCGGCGGGGTGCACTCGTCCTGCCGTGCAGACCGAGACGCACCCCCCCTTGCTTTGCCTACTCACAACCGATTACATATATGTTTGTGTGATGTCTACGCCCTGCGGATGTGATTCAGTGAAACGCGACGTTCTGGGCACGAGCTTGCGGTTCTCGTTCCCCGACATGGATCGGAGTTGTGGAGATTGCTCAATCTTCGGGGCGACCGTCGTCATCGGCCCGGGCGGATGGGTCGAATTTGTCGCCACCCTCAACAGCTCCGATAGCGGTGACACTTGGCGGCAGGTGATCATTTTCCGCGACGCCGACGGAAGGGACGTTTGTACGATTCCTGGTCCCGGAGAGGACGAATGGAAGACCGACATCGGCAACAAGGACCATCCCTGGCGGTGGACATCCAGGTGGCAGACTAATGGAATTGCGCCTAACTTCATGGATGCGGTAACGGCGCGGCTGAACTGTCGCTGCTAGCTCGTCACGGTCGTGGACGAGGAAGCGCGGAACTCGGTAAGTATCGGCTGTGGCCTCGACGATGCTTTGCGCGGCTCAGCGTCGATTTCGCATACCCAGCGTGAGGCTCGCCGAGAAGGCTGGACGGCAGCGTAATCGGGCGTCAAACGGGTGAGCCTGGGGTTGCAAATCGGCTGGCGCGGGTTGGTTTCTTCATGCGCGGGCACACGGCCCCCTTACCCCCACGACCGCCAGCCCACTTCGAGAGCGCGGCGGCTCAGTTGAGAAGGTGCGGGCGCGGCGCGAGGCGCAGGGTGCGGCCCCTGCCGTGACGAACGAAGCGCCCGGCGACGACGAGAAGCGCGCGACGGAGCCAGGGTGCGCGCCAGGTGGCGAGGGCGGGCGCCGTGACGAGCACATACCTGCGGAGCAGGTTGTGTGTGAGCAGCTTGAGCAACAGAGCGGCGTGGTTGGCCTCGAAGTCCGCCGACGGGACTTTGCCGATGCCCCACGCGCCCTTGAGATCGCCGATGAGCGGCTCGACACCAGCGCGGCCGTCGTAGTGATGGGCGAGGTCGTCAGCGTCGCCGTGCATGTCGTTGGTCAGGAAGGCCTGCACGGTCCATTCGGAGTCGTCCCACAAGTAGAGCTGCTTGCCCTGGCGATCGAGCGAGCGCACGGCGATGACGCGTACTTCGAGGCCGCGCGCTTTCCACTCGCCGCGCGCGAAGTCGACCTCGGCGACCTGGCGCGTGGGCTTGCCGTCGGCATCAATATCGACGGTGCGCCAGCAGCCGCGCGGCACCCGATAGATCGCCGAGCACAGGTCCATCGTCGTCTTCGCCTTGATCAGAAAGTGAGCCTTCTTCTCGTCGATTGTGCGCATCACCGACGTGCAGTCCCCGGCCGCGTCGATCCGGACACGAATCAATGTCTTGGAGCCTGTGGCCTCGCGCAGGCGATCGACCCAGGCGGCGACGGTGGGCGCGTCGGCATCGCCGAAGGACGTGTCGCCGGGGCGGAGTTTGCCGCCGACGACGGTGTCGGTCTCCGCGCAGCGGGCCAGGAGAGGGTGGTAGCTCGGGCGGCCGTGATAGCGCGGGTTCGGGCCGGGCAAGGCGCCCTCGTGCTCGCCAAAGATGGGCTCGACCGTGCTGTCGATGTCGAGATGAACCACCGGTCGCCGCTTGGCGCTCACCGGCGCGAGCCCGTGCGCGGCCATCATCTCTTCGAGCGCCCCCAGCGCCTGCTCGTCGAAGCGGCGCAGATCGCGATAGATCGTGTCGAGGCTGGGCACGACGCCGCCGGCGAGGTGTACGAACAGCGGGTCCGCCGACAGCGACTCGACGCCGAACACGCGGTGCTCACCCACGACCGCCGCGTCGATCAGCAGCCGCATCTGCGACTCCATCGGGTACACGACGAGCGGGCCCGGCTTCAACCGCCAGAACTCGTCGCGCAGGGCCTGATCGACGCCGAGGTCGCGTGTGAACGCTCCGAAGCGGGCAAGACCGCCGTAGCCCGTCAGCGCCGCGTCCGGTCGCCCGGCCTTGATGTGCCGTGCGTCGGCGCGACGAATGCGGCACGCGCGACGATGGCCATCTCCGCGCTTGCCTCCAAGAGAATCTCGACGCACCTTCTGGGTGCTCGGCGTGGGTGCTGGTGTTTGCATCGCAACAACCACAAGCGCTTGCGCCGGGCCTTTTTCAAGCTCTTTTCGCGCCCCGAGCCGCTGCCGTCACCCCGCCGCTACGCCGGGCGCGCGAAACCCACGCTTAGCCGGCGCCGGGACGCTCGGTGACGGCGGCGTAGACGATCTTTCGGCGGCCGAGGGAGAGCACGACGAAGACGTAGAGGACGCGGAACCTGGCCGTCACGAGGACGAAAAGGTCGCAGGCCCAGGTTTCGTGGAGATGATTCCGAATGAAAGTGTTCCAGCGCTGGCCGCGTTGACGGTCAAGGCCGGCTGGGCGCTACTTGGCGACGGTGCGCGGCGAGACCTGCTAGCCGAGTGTGGCCAACTCGGCGGCGATGATCTCTGGCCCCAGGTGGGGTTGTCGCGCCACATCCGCCGGATGAGCGCGCGGAGCTCTGCGTCGACCGGGGGACGCCCGGGCGGACGTCGCGAGCGCCAGCGCCAGAGCAGGCGCCGCGGTTCGATGCTAGTGGACGATAGTCTCGGGCTTAACAAGCAGGATGGCGTTACCCAAGCACCGGAAGCGCCCGGCCAATGCACCTAGGAGCCACCGATCGAATCGGCGCCACCGAGGGCGTTTGACTTGGCCGGACGACGACGAACTGCTGCCGAAGGAGAACATTCCGGGCGACCAGCACTGCCCGGGGCGCGAGGAAGGCCAGGACGATGTCGATCGGGAAGCGAAGGGCGATCACGGTCCGGACCGCCTACCACGATGGTCTATTCCTGGCACGGCGGGGCGTCCGTGGCGGGCAGAGGTCGGGGGCGACTGCAGGGTCAGGATCTGGAGGCCGCGATGGTCACGTCACCGTCAGAGAAACCGGAGCAGGTCCAGCTCACGTACGGACCATTTGCGCCCCACAGGCCCTTGCGTTGCCGGCTCCCCGGGCCTAGTGCGGCCCAAACTGGGATCACTCCGAACCTCGAACCAGGCGCCGGTTCGACGCGCGGCGTCGCTTAACAATCCCTCAAGCCCTCCTCATGGAGGTCCCGACCGGAGTGATGCACAGGTTACCCGTTCCGGTTTACCATCGCGACCGATCTGAGTCGCAGCGTGGTTTCATCGGGGCAGGATACGGAGATGCTGGTCGGAACGGTCCTTCAGGGTTCGTTCAAGCTTACGCGTCTAATCGGCCAGGGAGGCATGGGGACGGTTTACGAGGGGACGCAGCTTCGGCTGAACAAGCGCGTTGCGATCAAGCTGCTCTCTCGTCACCTCACGGCAAACCAGGAGGCGCTCGCTCGGTTTCGCCGCGAGGCCGAAGTGACCTCGCAACTGGGCCACCCCCATATCGTCCAGGTCTTCGATTTCGGGACGGCACCGTCTGGAGAGCCGTACCTGGTCATGGAATACCTGGAGGGCGAGGACCTGGACCAGCGCATTCGTCGCGTGGGCCGCATTCGCCTCGCTGAAGTGGGGAGCGTCATCAAGCAGATCGCTTCCGCGCTTTCAGCGACCCACGCACGTGGGATCGTCCACCGCGACTTGAAACCAGCGAACGTGTTCTTGCTCGACGTCGAAGGAGAGAACGACTTCGTCAAGATCGTCGACTTCGGAATCAGCAAAGTTCGCGCGGCCAGCGTTCGAATAACCGGTGAGTCCGTGGTGATTGGGACGCCCAACTACATGTCCCCAGAGCAGGCGACAGGGCAGGTCGATAGCGTCGACCACAAAACCGACCAGTGGTCGCTAGCCTGTATCGCTTATGAGATGTTGAGCGGTCGTGGACCCTTCCTCGGCGAGACGATTCAGTCGCTCCTCTATCAAGTGGTTCACCAAGACCCGCGCTCCCTGAAGGAGCTCGTGCCGGGGCTCCCCAATGAGGTCGCGAGTGTAATCGAGCGTGCGCTGTCGAAACAATCAACTGATCGGTTCCCGACGGTGAACGCATTTTCTCGTGCGCTTCTGGCCGCATCGACCGGCATTGCCGAGGTGCCCATCGCCGCGATTATGGAGGACTCTGGCCCTGGTGTGAGTGTGGCGAGTGCCTCGCTCGAGCGCGCCTCGCCTCGGGTGACGACGCTCTCGCGGTCGGCGTCCGAGATGCGGCCGTTCTCGAGGCTGCGGATGCGCCTCACGCCGAAGAGCTTCGGCGCGGCGGCCCTGACCGCGGTCCTGGTCGTGACCATTGGGTCGTCTTTCATCATCCGCTCTCGATCGATCAGACCCCGGGCTTCCGTTCCGGCTCCACCCGCGGCCGCGCCGGGACCGCCCGCCCCGATTGGACGTCCGCCGGTCGATATCATGCCACTGGCGCCGCCTTCGTTGCCGACGCTCGCCCCGCCCGCGCAGATCAATGCTCGAATCGTCAACCCAAGTCCAACGCTCGAGCCCGATGCCCCCCCTCAGGCGTCGGTAAAGCGCCGTAGGGTCAAAGCGGCCAGACCCCAAGCCGTCCCAGCTCTGTCATCACCGACGATTCGAGCGACCGAAGAGCAGTCCACCCCCGACGCAAGTGCCACCGAGCACACCACCCAAGCATCACCTCATTGAGGAACTTTAGCCGTGAACGTGAGTGTTTCTCTTCTATTGGTCCTGCTCGCCCAAGCCGCGACGCCCGCACCCGGAATTTCACAACCCAAGACCCAAGCCCAGGCCCTGCTCACCGAGGGGACCGCCCTCTACGAGCACGGAGACTTTGCGGGCGCGCTCGACAGGTTTCAGGCTGCCTACAAGATCTATCCCAGTCCCAAGTTACAGTTCAACATCGCGCAGGCGGATCGCGATCTCGGACGTCCGGTGGAGGCGATCGAAGCATTTGAGCAATTTCTGGCCAAGGCGCCCAAGGCCGCGCCAGACTTGCTTTCCGAGGCGTACCAGTCGGTCGGCGACCTCCGGTCTAAGCTCGGGCGACTCAACATCCAATGCGATACGTCGGGCTCGGAAGTGGCCATCGATGGAAAGATCGTCGGAATCACACCGCTCGCGCAACCAGTCTGGTCGATGCCGGGACGCCACCAGGTTGTGATCCGGCATGCGGGCTTCGAGCCGATCAACGTAACCGTATCGGCGGGAGAGCACGAAACGGTCGTCTTCGAGCCGCATCGGCTGGAAGAGCCGATCCCGGCAGCGACAGCACTGGGTGAGAATGCCGCGCTGACCGCAATTGCGACAGCCGCGCCGGAATCGCCGGTAAGCGGGCACAGCCATAACTGGTTATCGCGACAAAGGTGGTACGTCTGGGCGGCCGCTGGCGGAACACTGGCCTTCACTGCCGGCGCGATAGTCGCCGCCCTGTCGGGCAACGCCCTTTTTGACGAACTACACAGTTCCTGTGGCGCCACAGCGGACGGCTGCACCCCCAGTCAGCAGGAGCCTTTGCACTTTCGGCAGAACCTGACGAACGTGCTTTGGGCACTGGCCGGAGCTTCGGCCGTTGTCACTGGCGTCTCTCTGTACGTCGACAACCGCGACGTGGGTATCGCGTTGGCGTGGAGGTTCTAAACAGTGAGAGTTGCCATCCTGCTCGCTCTTCTCGCGCTGTCATGTTCTTATAATTATGACGAGCTAAATGGTATTGGCAGCGGCGGAACTGGCGGGAGCGCCGTCGCTGGCGGCCATGGAGGTACCGTCAATGGTGGCGGCGGAGGCGGAGTGGGCGGTAGCGCACCGGGAGTTGGTGGCAAAGCTCAAGGCGGTAGCGGCGGTGGTGTGCTGATCGGTACCGGTGGAAGCCCTAGTGGAACCGGTGGCACCGGGGCCTCCGCCGCGGGCGGTTCAGGAGGTGGTACCGCAGGCTCCGCGGGTACTGGCGGGGCTCCCAGCAACATTGTGCTGACCCCGACTGATACGGGGGCAGTTCAGAACGCCGCCTCTGGCGTCCATGGTGGCTGGTATGCATACGGTGATGGAGTGGGACCCAATCCGAACAACCTCACTACCGATTCCATGAACAGCGTTTGCGAGCTGAATGGGCGATTTCCAGCAACGGACTGCTCGCAGATCAATGCACCTATTCCGGGGCGGTCTTTCATGCCCAATGAAGCTGGTGCCATGTGCACAACCGGTATGGTGGCAAGGGTACTCCCCGGACCCGATGGAAATCCAGACTATGCCGACCTTTGGGGTGCTGGGATCGCGCTGGACCTCAATAACCCCAATCTCGAACCCGGCACGGGGGGATACTTCGACATGGCGCCATACACGGGCATTTCCTTCGACTTTACCGGTGCGATGGTTCCGGATAGCTATATGCGTGTCAACTTCCCATTCATGGGCGAGCACGGAAACGACTCGCCTTATTGGGATGGCGCGACTATGGGATACTCGCCGTTGATGGCTACGTTGGGAGGATCCGTTCAACACGTTACGATACATTGGGCCGACATCGGCGGCCCAATGTATCTGACGCAGCAAACACCAGCAGTGGACCCTTCCCAATATCCCTTCAACAAAAACGCCGTTCAGGCAATTCAGTTTGTTGTTTTTACAAACACAACGACGCCGATGGCGTACTCCTACTGCGTCAATAACCTAACCCTGTTGACGCAGTGAGCGATGTTGTGTGATCCACGCTGAGATGCCTCCTGCCCGGTCTACGACGCGGAGATACGTATCGGAGCCCCGCGCCGGTCCGTGTGCCGCGTTTGAGATGTGCTACGCCGAAAATGGGATTGTAGCCATGCGGCCCATTGTGGAGGTCGTTGGCAGTCGGGACGGTGAAGAAGTCGATGGAGGCGAGCGAGCCGAGGTGGTCAGGAAAGTGCGCCATGTCTGAAACGGCGGCTTGCGTGGCGCGCGTGGTATCAGGCGTCAGACCTCTCGTTCGGAGATCCCGACGCCGAGCTTGAGCAGCTCGCCGTGGATGCGGTTGCGACGCTCTCGAAGTTGGAACGGCCTTACGACGGCGAGGATGTCCTCAGGGGCTCCGTGCAGCCCTTGCAGGAATGCCGGTATCGGCGCACGCCGAGCAGGCTTTTCCGCCGACGGTTCGGGCTCGAATCGGCGCCCGCCACGTGTGACCGAGGGGGCAGCGCCACCAACCCAATCGCCAGCCGCATGAGACG
This sequence comes from uncultured Pseudomonadota bacterium, assembly GCA_963835825.1. GTDB lineage: Bacteria > Myxococcota_A > Polyangia > Fen-1088 > Fen-1088 > JADGRB01. The sequence continues at coordinate 147,305 of CAWIGZ010000013.1, read as the reverse complement.
ATATCACGGAGCGAGTGCGGGTTCCGCACCGGTCGTGCCCACCCTCTCGACGCCCGTGCTGATCTCCCTCCACACGCTCACCCAATCAGTGGCGATCCGTCGCTGGGCGTCCCCGATCGACATCGAGCCGTCGCACACGCGACGATGCAGGAAATTCTTGGACGTTGGCGGGCACGTGTCGCCGCTCGCGCGTCGACTGGTGACAGATCACTTCGAGGTCTACGGTCATCACCGCACCCGGCGTGCACTCCGGATCCGGGAGGGCGCCTCGGGCGGTGCAGCCGTCGGTCTTCGTCGGCCTCGGAGGGGAATACCCGGACAAGGGTGCCTCGGCTGGATGTGTCGGCAGCGAGACGGCTGGCTGGGTGGCGGGGTTCTGGACCGGCGGCGCAGGGTGACCGCAGCTGATCAACAGCATCAACAGCAGCGCGACCGAGAAACGCGGACCCATCCCGAGCGCCCATGGTGCCGCAACCCATTTGTCGCGGCAATCGCAGCACGCCGGCACTCCAAGGCCTTTCCGGGCACTCGTCGCGCCGGCGAACGTCCGCAACTTCACCCGGCCCCCAGCCGACACTTCGGCATGGCCCTCTTCGACCGCGCCTTGACCGTCTTCGCCCACGCCCGCCCCGACGACGCGCAGGACGTCATCAAGATCCTCTGCACGATGGCCACCGTCGCCGACCTGACGTACCCGCTGCACGGACCCCGGACTGCCGACCTGAACGGGAGGCGGGCAGACTGGGGCCATGACGAACGGAAAGCCGACGACGGGCTCAGGACTGCGCGGATGGTTCCTGTTCCGCCGGCGGGTTGATCGTGGGCGGGAGGGTGAGCGGGCCGAGGTCGGCGGCGAGCTCGATGGGGGCGAGGCGTTCGCGGGTGCGCAGCCAGAGCTTGGGCGCGAGCTCGAGGAAGCGGTCACGGGGCCAATGCGGCAGGACGCGCAGCAGGTCGCGCAGGTAGGCCTCGGGGTCGAGAGCGTGGAGCCGAGCGGAGGCGATGAGCGAGAAGAGGTGACCGGCGGACTCGGCGTGGTCGTCGGAGCCGACGAACATCCAAGCGTTTCTGCCGACAGCGATGGTCCTGAGCGCGCGCTCGGATCCGTTGTGTGATGCCTGGAGGTACTCATGGACCCGTAAGGTGAAAGTCCTGAAGCGGCAAGAGGTCGAAGCCGCATAGCTCGGGTGGCGCCCGCCGGGGAAATCCCACGGGCGAAGCCCACCGACAAAGCCCCGTTTGGCGGGGACGCGAGTGCGCGGGCCGTAACGACGTGATGAACGACCGGTCGAGGCCCCGAAAGATGAAAGCCCCGAGCGCCGAGCCCGCACAATACTGGCGAAGGCAGCAGGCGATTCCCGCAACCGACCACGGGGGAACGCCGCTCGGCGGGGTAAAGGCGACGGCACGCGCACAAGGCCATGAGTTGAAGCAGGGAAGGGCTCCTCGCCCCGCCGAGAAATCCGGCGGAAGCAAGGTAGCCGCGCGAGCCGCAAGGCGAAGCACGGCGAAGGCGAGAGCCTGGCGGAAGGGCTCGTAGTAGCGCAGACGCGGGGTAACGCCCGCCGAGCGAAGGAGCCCTACCGAGGGTATTCCGTACACGAAGCGAGGCGCGCGGGATGACAAAGCCCACGACAACAACGCAAGAACTTCAAAAGCGGATAGGCCATCGGGCGAAGTCTGCCCCCGAGCATCGATTCTGGGGGTTGTACGTGCATCTCGTGAAGCCCGAGACGATCGAGACGGCGTACCTGGAGGCGAAGCGAAACGGCGGCGCACCCGGGTCCGACGGCGAGACGTTCAAGGCGATCGAGGAGCGCGGCCGAGCGGGGTTCCTCACGGAGCTTGCCGCGGAGTTGCGCTCGGGCACGTACCGCCCTCGACCGTATCGACGAAGAGAGATTCCGAAGGAGGGTGGCAAGGTCCGCGTGATCTCGATCCCCGCGATCCGAGACCGCGTGGTTCAAGGTGCTCTCCGGCTCATATTGGAACCGATCTTCGAAGCCGACTTCTCGCGACATTCCTTCGGGGCGAGGCCAGGTCGCTCGGCTCACGACGCCATCGGAGAGGTGCGTTCGGGATTGATACGCCAGAAGCACCTTGTCCTCGACGTGGACCTGAAGAGCTTCTTCGACGACATCCGGCACGTGCCGGTGTTGGCGAGGGTTGCTCGACGGGTGTGCGACGAGCGAGTGCTCCGGCTCATCAAGCAGTTCCTGAAAAGCACCGGCGCGAGGGGCATCCCGCAAGGGTCGCCGCTCTCGCCCCTCTTGGCGAACGTGATGCTGAACGACTTGGACCACGCCCTGGCGCGAGGATACGGCTACCTCTCCTACGCACGCTACCTCGACGACATGGTCGTCCTGACGTACGACTCGAAAATGGGTCGTCGCTGGGCCGACCGAGCGCTCGAACGCATCCGCGAAGAGGCGGAAGCGATTGGCGTGTCGCTGAACGCGGAGAAGACTCGCAAGGTGACACTCACCGAACCGGGGACCTTCTTCGCATTCCTGGGGTTCGAGATTCGGTGGCAGCCGAATCCGACCATTCAGAAAGGGTACGCGCACACGACCCCGCGGAGGAAGAAGGTCATCGACATCCTCCGGAAGGTTCGGGACACGCTACGCGCCAGCAGGCACCTTTCGGTGCGAGACGCCGTCGCGCGCGTGAACCCAATCGTCCGGGGATGGGTGAACTACTTCCGAATCGGGAACTCAACGCGCGAATTCGACGCGGTACGAACCGGCGTCGAGCGCAAGGTCAGGCGATTCGCGGTAAAGAAGATGAAGCGAAGGGGATTCGGCTGGGCGCGGTGGAGTAGCGGGGTCGTATACGGCGCTTGGGGTCTATTTGATGACTACCAAATCCGTTACGCGACCCGTGCGAAAGCGGCACCGAGTTGAAACGGACCCATAACCCCGATGCGAGGACACCCTCGCGGTGAGCCGGATGCGGGAAATCCGCCTGTCCGGTTCGATGTGGCGGGGACCGGAAACGGAGTGATGGCGCACCCTACACGGGCACGAAGCCGGAAACGGCGGACACGGCCAAGGGAAACCTGCACACCACCGCGCCGGTCCCCGACCCGACTGAACCTGGAGCCGTAGCGACGAAGCGGAGCCGCTTGTTTGGTGAGGAGGAGGTCATGAAGCGCGTGGGTCAAACAGCCGGGATCGCGCCGGCAGCGGGCCAGCCAGAGACGCTTTGGTGATCCGTGGCTTTGTTGGAAGGCTTTCCGGCAGCGCTCAGCAACGAGACGATCGCGGAGGGGGCGCGGCGGCCCGCCCGGAGGGTCACGGAGGCGAATCTTCTCGACCACGTCGTCGCCGAGCTGAAGGAGATCGATCGCCGGACAGGAATCGAGCGAACGCTGGCGATCGGCGACCTGGTCTTGAACCAGTTCTTCGGCGGCGATCCCGCCATCTGGCGCGACCGGCGCCGCAACAAGAACAACTCGATTCGGCGTCTCGCCGAACGCGAGGATTGCCCTTTTTGTCGCTCGGCGCTCAACGAAGCGGTGGGGGTCTACGTGGCCGTCGTCGGATTGCCTTGTGTCCGGACGTTCGGTCACATCTCGGCGAGCCACGTCGCCTCGGTGTTGAGGTTGCCGCCGACGGAGCGGCAGGAAGTTCTGCAAGAGGCGGAGCGCGGGCAGTGGAGCGTCCGCGAGCTTCGGCAAAGGGTCGTCACCCGGCGGCGTGCCCAGGGTGAGCGGCGGGGACGGCCGCCCGACCTGATCGAGAGGCGTTACGTTTCTTTGCTGCGCCAGAGAGTGAACCAACTTCAGAATACTATTGACGAGATTGACAACAGCCGCGGCGGAGGACCGGAGTTGCGCCAGGAGCTGCGGACTCTCGCGGAACGGCTCGGTCAGCAGCGGTCGCGCATGATCCGACTGGCCGACGTTTCCCCGGACGTCCGGTCAAACGACCGCGATCCGCAGCGCGGGGCCCGGGTCCGAACAGAATAGTTCCGTCCCGGCGAACGAGCGCCAGGAGGCCCTTGCTCGACCTGCGGCGACGTCGGTCTTTCAATTCTTGGGAGCGAAAAAGTTTTCTCGGCCGGGGGCGCCTGGACCGCTCTTCTACCGCCGCACCGCTAGTATTCTCGAGCGCGTGGGTGATTCGAGCTCAGCGTGCTTGCTGGATTGCCGAGACGGGAACGTAGGCTCGTATCGCTGGCCCGAGGACGCCGGGGATCTCGACGACCTCAGCCCAGGTGTCGCCTTCGTCGTATCGGACCTTGAAGAGGTCCTCGCGGCTCTCGACCCGCGCCCAGGGACCCCGGCCGTGATCGGCGTAGATCCTGGTTCCCATAGCGATGTGCGCGGGGCCTTCGTAGAAAGCTGGCTTGGCGCGGCGGCCGTGGCCCCAGAGACCCGGCCCCCGGCGGGGGCCGCCGCCCTCGCTGCTGGGCGGCTGCGGGGTCTGATCCAGAATCCGCCACGGGCGCCCAGCCGCTGACCACCGCGTACGCGCCGGTCTGGACAATTCGCATCCAGCTTCCCCTCACTTCGAGGCGCGCGAACACCAGGGGGACGCGGCTGCCCACGTGGGCGGCGATGACGAGGGCGGTGGAGCTCGGATCGGGCCGGGCGTGGAGCTGGATTCGCGCCGGCCACCCTCGCGTCCGCCACCAGGTACCGTCGCCGGCGGAGATCGATCCGTCGAAGTCGTCGTACTCTACCCCGAGCCGGAGCGCGGAGCAGGGCACTCGAACGGGCGCGGCAGTTACGGCCGGCTCGCCGGGAACGCCGCTGCCATCGTTCATGACCACCGAGCCCACGACCTCGTTGCCGAGCGCGCGACCGTCCGCCAGGCGCGCGCCGCGATGGAGTTTCACCATCCCGCCGGACGTCTCCACCGTCCGCGCGACATCGTACCACAGCCATGCCACCGACGCGTCGAAGGAGATGGCGGCGCGCACGCGAATGGGGGTCCTCGCCCGCGGTTTGACCGGGACGGTGGCCTCGATGTGCTGTGTCTGGAGCCAGCGCAACCCGAACGACTCCTCGCCCGACGGGTGAACTGTCACGTCGGCGTCCGCGTCGAGCGTGATCTCGCCGCCCGCGACGACGCAGGCGAGCGCCCCAGAGGAAAACGGACCGGTCTCCCCGAGGACGATGAAAGCAACCGCGGCGAGAACCGCCCCGCTGAAGAAGCGCATGCCGGACCTCTCGACAGTATGCACGGCAGCGAAGCAGAAAGGAGCAGCTGAATGGACTGGGGATTTGCGCCGGGAGGCAGCCGCGACCCGACCGACGACGAGCACGGCGAACAGGAACGCGTCCGGCAGATGTTTCGGAATCGCGACAACACCGGCCTGGTCGACCGGCCAGGCGGAAAAAAGAAGAGCACGCCGATTGCGAGCGTTCGGGGGTTCGTCCAGCACCTCGCCAGCAACGGCTCCATCGCGAAGCCGGTCGGCAACGCGCTGATTGGAACGCACGCCGACGACGAGGGGCACCTCTTCATCCCCATGTTCCCCAACCAGGGCCGTCCGACGGACTTCGAGATTCTCCAGAACACCATCGACAAGGCGAGCCACTCGATCAAGCTGACTGCCGTGATCAACGGCCCCGGCGATCATGAGGTCCACATCAAGGGATGCAACATCGGCACCGTCACGAAATTTCTGACCAAGTTGAAGGAGGCGTTCGCGTCCAGCGGCGTGACGGCGCCCAAGCATTTTCACGGCCTGAGATATGACCGGAAGATCGGGGTCACCGAATACATGGCCCAGGAGTTCCTGATCCGGAGCCCGACACAGATCACTGATCGAGACGCTTTGATCGCCAAGTTCGTGGCCAAGAAGTTCAAATTCGTCGGCCCCGCCGGCGCACCGGACAACGGACCCCTCGTCGGGGACGACAACTGGAATACGTGGGTTCCCCAGGACATCACCACCCTCGGCAAGAACCCGGTACCGAAGAACTACAAGCTCGGGGGGACCGTGGGCGGCGCGACCCAGCGCGCCTTCAAGCGCCAGTTCCGGGTCGAGACAACCGCGAAGGGCGACATCGTGTGGGACTTCATCCCGCCGAACCCGTTTCCCGCCCCATCCGGGTACCTCGCCGCCTTGAGGGCGGACCTCAAGTTGGCTCCCCAATTCAAGAGCACACCCACGTTCCTGTCCTTCCCCGAGCGCCTCGGGTACACGACCGTCGACGAATTCGTCGACGGCATCTCCTGGCACATCGAGCGGGGCAAGAAAGGTAAGTCCGGCACTCTGTTCGCGACGGGGACGCGGTGGTTGTACATCGCGGTGATTCCGATCGTCGAGGCGGGCACCGGGTTCCTGTTCAACAACTTCCACCCCGACAGCGGCTCGGGCTTCGATTCGTCCATCCAGATGGTCGAGACGGACACGCGATTCTTCGGAGGCGTCTGAGCTAGCCATGGCAACGCGAGACACCGTCGCCGACATTGCCCGGCAGTTCGCCAAGGCGTTCCTGCCGCTGAGTGCGGCGCTCGAAGCCCCCGAGGCGCGCCGGAACCTGCTCCGGGAGCTGGGCTGGGACTTCCCGACACCGCCCGCGGCGTTGGACACGCTGGTCGATCCGGTCGGGTCGGTGGTCGCGTTTGCCGACGTCGGGGAGGTGCCCGACGCGGACATCGCCGGGCTGCTCGGGGCGGTCGCCGGCGCGTTCGCAGCCATCGCCAGCCTGCATTCGGACAACACCTTGCCCGAGGACTTCCGCCAGGAAATTCCCGGACAGCTGACCGACTACTTGCTCGTGCACTACTTCCTGGAGCAACAGCCGCGCTGGGGTTTCTTGCTGTTTCTTCTCCGCATCATTCGCCTGGACCCACAGGACGAGGTGACCGGCCGGCTCCCCTATACGAGGCTCACGTTCGCCGTCGCGGATCTCGATGATCTGCTGACCGATCCGCTCGCCTTTCTGAAGATTCAGTACGGCTGGGGCGGCTCCGATTTCCGCGGGGACGTGATGGCCGACGGCCTCCAGGGCTTCCTCGACGCCTGGGGAGCGCGGGTCCACGAAGAGGAGCTCGAAGATCCGATGCTGGCGGCGCTCACGGCCGGCGCGCTGACGCCCGACGAGACGGATCCCACTTCGCTGAGGCTCACGCTCCTCGCCAGCCTGCGTGACCCCGATTCACTGAATGCCGGCGTGGGCCTGTTTCTCCTGCCCGAGACCGCGACGGACAAGCCGGGGTACGCTCTGCTGCCGATCTCATCCGCCACCTTCGATCAGGAGCTCAACCTCACCCCCAATCTGACCCTCACCCTATCGGAGGGCATCGATCTGACCAGCGGCGTCGGGATGTTCGTCCGGCCGAACAAGGACGTCGCCTTCTCGGCGGGCCTGGAGTCGGGCACCACCGCCGTGGTGAGCGGCGACTTCAAAGTGAACCTGCAGCTCGGAACGCCGAGCGACCCGATCATCGTCCTCGGATCGCCAGGCGGCAGTCGGCTCGAGCTCGGCGGCGTCTCCACGGAGGCGGGTCTCCGGTTTCAGACCACCGGCGGCACCGAGGTGTTCACCGAGTTCGGCCTGGAGGCCGGCAAAATCGTCATTAAGCCGTCATCGGACGATGCTGACGGGTTCCTCGCCAAGCTTCTCCCGGCCGGCGGCCTGAACGTCGACTTCGATCTCGTCATCGGCTTCTCGACGACCAAAGGCGTCTACTTCGGCGGGAGCGGCGGCTTCGAGATCCCGCTCCCCGTGCACACCGAGATCGGGCCGGTCGAGATCCTCTCCGGAAAGCTGGCCGTGCATTTCGGCGCCGCGGGTATCCCGGTCGATCTCGTCGCTTCCCTGGCCGGGGACTTCTCGATCCTCACCGCGACCGTGGCGGACGTCGGTTTGACCGCGAGCTTCACCTTCCCGGAGAATCGCGACGGGAATCTCGGCCCCGCAAGCTTGGCCCTCGCGTTTAAGCCGCCGGACGGCGCCGGGTTGGCGATCGACGCCGGACCGGTCAAGGGCGGCGGCTTCCTGTTCTTCGATCGTGACGCCGGCCGATACGGCGGCGTTGTCGAGCTGACGATGTTCGGGATCGGAGTCAAGGCCTTCGGCGTCATCGACACGAAGTTCCCTGACGGTCAAAAGGGGTTCTCGTTCGTCATCATCGTGGTCGCCGAGTTCACGCCGATTCAGCTCGGGTTCGGCTTCACGCTCCTCGGCGTGGGAGGACTGCTGGGCATCAACCGCAGCGTGGACGAGCAGGGGCTCTCCACCGCCGTTCGCACCGGCTCGCTCTCGCATGTGCTGTTTCCGCACGATCCGATTCACGATGCGCCGGCGATCATCCACGATCTGACCACCATCTTCCCCGCGACCGAGGGGCACTTCATCCTTGGCCCGATGGCGAAGCTCGGCTGGGGGACGCCGACGCTGATCAGCGCCGATCTCGGTATCGTCATCGAGTACCCGGGGCCGCGCATCGCCGTGCTCGGCGTCCTGCGCATGCTCCTCCCCAATCCGGACGCAGCCATCCTCCGCTTGCAGATGGCGGTGGCCGGGTTGCTCGACTTTCCGGCCAAGAAGTTCTCGCTGGACGCCAGCCTGTTCGATTCGACCGTCGCCGGTTACGTGGTCAGCGGTGACATGGCCTATCGTCTGGCGTTCGGAGACAACTCGAGGTTCCTGCTGAGCGTCGGCGGGTTCAACAGCGGGTTCTCCCCGCCGGCGCCGTTCCCGGACCTGCGGCGGGCGTCCGTCGATCTCGGGGTGAGCGGGAACCCGAGCCTGACCGCCTCCGGCTACTTCGCGCTCACCTCGAACACCGCCCAGATCGGGGCCTCGATCCAGCTGCACGCGAGCGGCGCCGGCATCCGGCTCGATGGCTGGCTCGGCTTCGACGTGATGTTCGTCTTCTCGCCGTTTTCATTCACCGCCAGCATCAACGCGGGCGTGCGGGTCTCCTTTCACGGCGTCGGGTTCGGCATCAACCTGCACGGCGATCTCTCGGGTCCGAATCCGTGGCACCTCAAGGGGAAGGTCTGCGTCAGCGTGCTCTGGTGGGATGCCTGTTTGCCCGTCGACATCACGTTCGGCGACCGCCAGCAGGCGGCCCTGCCGCAGATCGATCCCTGGACCGGCGAAGAAAGCGTTCCGGTCACCGGCCTGGCGGACGCCATCTCGGACCCGCGCAACTGGGAGGGGACGGGGACGCCGGCAGAGTTCGCGGTGGTGTCGCTGGCCGCCGCAGCGACGGCCGACCGGACGCCGATCGATCCGCTCGGCTCCGCGACCTTGCGGCAGAAGGTGGTGCCGTTCAACCGCAAGCTGGAGAAGTTCGGCGAGTTCAAGCCGATTGGCCACGACCGCTTCGATCTCGGCCCGTCGGGCGGCAAGGTCGAGGTGGTGATTCCGCCGGTGCCGCCGGCCAACGACCCGACGATGAGCGAGGTCACCGAGATCGTCGTCGTGCAGGACGAGTTCGCGCCCGGGCACTTCATGCAGCTGTCGAACGCGCAGAAGCTGTCCATGCCGTCGTACGTGCCGATGGACGCTGGCGTCTCGGTGGCAGCCGATCGGATCGCGCTCGGCTCGACGGATGCGAACACGATCGAATACGTGACGAAGTTCATCGACGACCAAGGGGGGGTGCACGACGACGCCAAACATCAGCTCACGGACGCGCAACTCGCGGGCCTGTTGAGGCGCAGCGCGTCTGCGCTGGCCGGCATGCGCCGCACCGGCAATGAGCGCTTCATGCTCGGGAATCGCCCGAAGAAGATTCGCCTCGGCCCTGCGCTGTTCGTGGTGGCCGACTCCTGCACGATGGCTCGCAACAGCGCCGTCACGGCCGCACCGATCTCGCAGACGGAGGCGCTGCTCGCGTTGCGCGAGCACGTGCGGACCAATCCCGAGGACGCGGATCGTTTCGCGGTAATTCCCCGGTACGCCGAAGCCGCCTGACGCCGGGCTGGTCGAGCACCGGTGGACCATCTGTTCCAGGCGATTCCCGGCTGGTTCAAGTTCGCGCCCGCCTATGCGCGCGCGGTGGCTGAGGCCGCGGAAGGCGCACTGTTCGTGGAGGTCGGAAGCTTCAAAGGACGCTCGGCCGCCTACCTCGGCGTCGAGATCCTGAACAGCGGCAAGCACATCGCGCTCCATTGCGTCGACTACTGGGACGCACCCGACGAGCCCGACTTGCTGGCGACATTCACCGCGAACCTCGCGCCCCTCGTATCGAACGGCCTTTCCCTGACGCTTCACCGCGAGGCGAGCACGACCGCCGCGGCGCGCTTCGCCAACCGTTCGGTCGACTTTCTCTGGCTCGACGCCGGTCACCAGTACGACGAGGTGCTGGCCGACCTCCAGGCATGGATCCCCAAGGTGCGGGACGGCGGCGTGATCGGCGGCGACGACTACCGGTTCCTCGGGGTATCTACTGCGGTGAAGGAGATGCTCGGCGGCGACTTCGAGACCGGCGACGCCGACAACTGGCCGTGGTGGCGGCACCGCGCCAAGGCGGGGCGGCGAATCGCGTGAATCTGAGGGCCTACGTGAAGGCGTGCCCGAGCTTCGATCTGCGCTCGAACGTCTGGCCAGGGAGCTCGAACGGCACCGTAGCCGCGTCCTGGCGCTCGCCGGTCGCCAGCGCTTTCGGCGCCGTCAGGGTGCTACAGGCTCATCTGCATTGATGCGCTTCACGCACAGGATGCGCGCGGCGAGCGGCTCTGCGGCCAGGTCGTCGACCGTCCGATCGAGCTCCGGCACCAGGTTGGTTAGCGTGAAGTCGCCGGACGCCGGCGAGGCGCCCGCCTGACCGGCCCAGGACTCCGCGGGACGATCGCCGATGGTGAGGGAAGTCGCGAAGGCCAGGACGAAGGGATCGTCGAAGGAGTAAGCGGACAGCTCGAGGTCGCGCAGCACGAGGTCCGCTCCGGGCGGGAGACGCACGGCCAGGAAGCCTCCGTCGCCATCGAACGACCAGACCTTTGCTCCCGGCGCGGGCGATGTCCGCGATACGGTCACGCTGTTGATCACGGAAGGCAGCCCGCCGCCGACGTCGTAGAGCAGCCAGACGGGCGACGGCAGCGGGTTTCGGACCCGCGCCGCGACGATCGTTTCGCGGTGGGGAGGCTTGCCTTTGATATACCGCCTGTCCTTCAACTCCAGGGTCGGACCGCCCGGGCCGCACGGCGGTCCCTCCGCCAGGGTCGGCGCGCTCACCGGCGACCTGCTCGAGGGCCGTGAACGCGATCCTGTGATCTCGCGGCGTGCGGCTTCATGGGATCCCGTCGCCGGCACACCCGCGCAGCCGATCGCCGCGGAGATCGCCGGGACCAGGTACCAACTAAGGCGGTTCGGTCGGACGGTCAAGCCGCCCCTCGCCGGGTCGCCGGTCTTTTTCTTGCCAGCTAAATACATTCGCCCAACCCGCAATATACCTACCTTGACGCCCCCCGGTGCGCCGCGGAATGTGAAGGTGCTCTTTGCAACGGAGGAGTCATGGCGCCACACAGCGGAGTGAAACGTTCCCCGGCGCAGATGATCTCGCTGGCAGCTTTCGTCCTGTTGCTGCTGCCCGGCTGCGGCAGCGATCAGCCGTACTTGATCGACAAGGCAATCCTTCTCGGGGTGCTCGCCGCGTTGAAGGGGACGAAGAAGCTCATCTTCAGCGACGCCGAGGCCCTCCCGCCAGGGCAAGACCTCAAGACCGACGACGAGATGGCCGAGGACCGGCACAAGGCCTGGTTCATCTTTCGGCGCGCCGAGCTGATCGGCCACCGGCATTCCAGCTTCAAGGCCGCCGACCTGGTCGGGCCGGTCGGGGCCCAATTCGACAAGATCGTCACGTATCTGGATGGAAAGATCGGGATCGGCGGTCCGCTCAACGGCTTCTTCGAGCCCGGAGGGCAATCGTCAGCCACGGCCGACCAGGAGTTCACGTCCGATTCGACGCATCACCTGGACCTGGCCAACGTCGCCATCGCCATGAAGGGCGGCACCTCCGCCCTTCAGGAAGAGATCTTTCGAGGGCAGCGCTGGAAGGGCGTGCGCGCCATCGTCTGGCACGCGGCGGGGCTCCACGACGAGCTCTGGAGCAATGGCGGCGACGGCGCCACGCTCAACACGCTGGCGCTGGACGAGATCCTCGATCGGCGGCTGCGGTCGATCGAAAGGATGCGCTATCAGGTCAACGGCGATGGCGGTGAGACGACATCGGACCCGGGAGATTTCCGCGGTCCTTGGGTGGACGGGTCGCGCGTCCGCGTCTGCGAGTATCCGTACTTCAACAAGAGCCTGATCGATCCCGCTGACCTGATCACGTCCACCAACCCCAACGGCATCTTCTCGGATTTTGCCCCCACTGTCGGTCAGTACCTAAACGGGGACGTGGAGACGCGCTTCGACAGCGAGCCGAACACGCCTTCGGTAAACTGGCTGCCGGTCAAGGCGCCGACCGAACGATTCAGATACACACGGATCCCGGGATCGGGATCGATGGCGACGGCGCTCGACACGTTCTTCCAAGCGCGGTTCAACGTCTGGCAGCGGAACTGGCTGTTCTGCGATCACTCGATCGCGGCGATGCACCTCGAAGCGCTGCGGTTCGCGATGCAGCGCCGCGGTCAAGGTTCGACGTTCGACACCCTCGTGCGGCCGAAGGGACCGTTCCTGTCCGGCATCCTCGGCGGCAAAGTCACGTATGACAGCAACGGAAAGCCCAGCGCCGAGGACGGCAACACGCTCTGGAGCGACGGCGTCAGCACCGGTGCCGGTGATACCGGTGTGTTCGACAACCTCTTCGTCGATTATCGCGACGTGCAGGTCGGCGATCACGTCATCCTGTGGAACCATCACCTCTACGTCTTCGTGACCAGGGGCGCGTGGCGGCTCGAGAACTCGTTCATCACCGACTTCGATCCAGAAACCAACAACTGGGACGAGAAGAAGCACGCGATCAATCCCGCGGTGTTCATGAAGCCGAGGCGCAAGACCCTGGAGCTCGCCGGGTTTGGAGAGACTCACACTGAAAACAGGGCGTCTTGGCGGGGCGAGAAGGGCGGGCAGTCGACAGAATCGGTCATCTCGGCCATTGACGCGGCGTAACTTCGGGCCTTATACGGCCTGCACGCGCGGTCTGGAAGTTCAAGAAGCGTTTCAAAGTGTGGCTTTCCAACGACGTCACCGCTGTTCCCGACAGCCCCTCGGACGTGCAGCATGTCGAGCTCACAGTAGGCAAAGAAGCGGAAGAGTTCGAAGACTGAGATCGCTTCACCGAGTGCGTCCGGGGCTTGTCCCCGCGGAAGAGCCGCTCTGGGACGTCCGTTCAAGTTCGTCGGGCGGTTCCGGTGGCTCCACGCGGCTCAGTTCCACCGGCGGTCGGTCACGAAAGCCCGTACAGCCCTCCGAGGACGGGGCGTCGTTTCAGTCGGAATATCGTGAGCACATGACCGTTTCCAGATTGTCGTGGGAGGCACCCGGGAGGCAAATGAAGTGAGATCCTCTCGCCTCTCGCCTCTCGCTTCTCGTATCCGATGTTGCCCGTCCGGGCGGTCGACTTTCGCTCGCGACTCTTGGCACGTGTCGCCGGGAGCCGCTGTGTTTATCGTGCCTTGACCACCTTCTGAGAACCGAGGAAGATGAGGACCGAGCGCCATGCCATTCCCGCTGCCGTTCATCCCGAAGCTCTCGTATAAGACCGGCGCTCGCTGGTTCGGCGCCAATCGGGCCAACGGAAAGCGGCTGCACGCCGGATGCGACCTGATTGCGCCGGTTGATACGCCCATCTTTGCGATCGCTGACGGCATCGTGAAGGAGGCAAATCCCTGGCATGAGTTCTTCCATCACACGAAGGCGCTCGTCATCCTCCACGGCGGGTTTATTGTTCGTTACTGTGAAGTGAAAGGGTTCGCTCCAGGCATCATAAAGGACAAGAAGGTCGCCGCAGGCGAAGTTGTCGCGTACGTCGGACGAATGCTGACCATGTCGATGCTACATTTCGAACTGTATGCGGGAACCCTTGGGGGTCCATTGACGGTTCGCGGAAATAAGCCATTTCAGCGACGAGCCGATCTGATGAACCCGACGGTTCTCTTGGATCGCCTTGCTCAGTCGGTCAATCAATCCGGACGACCGGTCGAACCGCTTGTCTCCAGCGACACACCCATCAGAATCAGCAGATGACGATGGCGCGGGGAGCCCTGCGGTTGATCGCCTTTCTGGGCGTCACAACCGGGTCGGTGATGCTGTCCGGCCGTACCGCCGTTCACGCCGGGGAGTCTCAACCCTCTTCGCCCGCAAACGGGACGGCGACTCCTATTTCGGAGGAGACGCTGCGCAGCCTCGTGGCGCTGACGATAGACCGCAAACGTCACCCGCTCAAAGTCGACGATGTGACGGCCTTCCTCGCACAGTTTGGTCCAGTTCACCGTGACGAGGTCGATCACCAAATGTTGCATTTCAGCGCCTCGAAGCAGCCTCAGGTCAAGGCCGCGGTCAGCTTTTCCACGGATGTCGACGGTAAGTGGGGCGACCCGGAGTGCATCTTCTATGTCATCGATCCGCCCAGGAGCAGGGCGATTTTCAAGACGCTCGACCGGCTCGTTCGTGAAGAGCTCGGAAAGCCATGGCGTACGAAGGCGAAGCACGGCCAGACTATTGCGGTTTGGAACTTCAAGAAGCCTTTGAAAGTGTGGCTTTCCATGGGCGTCACCGCTGTTCCGGATAGCAACTCCGACGTGGACCACGTAGAGCTCTCGGTCGCCAAAGAACCGGAAGAGTTCGAGGACTGAGGTCTCGGTTCCGCCTCGAGAGTCCCAGGGAAATCCAGCAATGGCGCTGATACGTGAGCTGTCGATTGAAACGTCCCTCGGGGCAGGTGTTCTCGTCGTGGAACACATCGCCTTCCACGAAACCCTGAGCGAGCCGTTGTCGCTGGAGATTGATCTGCTGAGCTCGCAACCCGATCTCGACATTTCGAGCTTGGTTGGCGACACCGTCAACGTCGCGATCGATATCGAGGACGGGTCGGTCCGGTATCTGAACGGCTACGTCACGCACATGACGTCGGTCGACGGCTTCGACCAGCTCGCGCGATACCACGTCACGGTGCGACCGTGGCTGTCCATGCTGTCGTCCCGCAAGAACAGCCGGATTTTTCAAAACCAGAGCGTCCCGGACATCGTCAAAGGGCTCTTTCGGGAGCACGGATTCGCCGACTTCGACGACTCGCTGTCGACTGACTATTCCCCGCTGGAGTTCGTCGTCCAGTATCAGGAATCCGACCTCGCGTTCGTCAGCAGACTCCTCGCGCGCGCCGGGATCTACTACTACTTCAAGCACGAAAAGGGCCGACACGTCCTGGTTCTCGCGGACTCGCTCGGCGCTCACCACGCGGTCCCTGGGTACGAGAAGGTACCGTTCCACCCTCAGGGCTCTCCAACCCCATCGTCCGACGAATGCATCAACAGCTTGCAGATCGTCCATCAGTGGCAATCAGGTGCCTACGCCGGCACCGACTACGATTTCGAGCGGCCGCGGGCGAACCTCCTGGTCAGGCAGCAGGCGAGCGCGCGGCACAAGCTGGGGGACGGCGAGGTGTTCGAGTACCCGACGGGTCACCTGGTTGCCAGCGCTGGTCAGGCCTACGTGCGGGCCATCAGGTTTCAGCCCGGACCCACCCGCTCCCGACGACTTCGCCGCGTAGGGGGGCGACGGCTGGGAAAGCTAGCGGCCTAAACTTTGGCCTCTAACGGTGGACGTGTGCCTGAAGGCTCGCGCGGTCTTGTTTTCCCCGTGAAAACAGGGCGTCTTGGCGGGGCGAGAAGGGCGGGCAGTCGACAGAATCGGTCATCTCGGCCATTGACGCGACGAGACTTCTGGCCTTATACGCCCTGCACGCCGCGGCCCCGTCGGCCCTCCGTCCGAAGCGGTGTTCGATTGGCAAAGGGACGCCGGCGCGGTCCGGTAGCGGCTGGAACCGGCCGGGCAGGGGCACGTCCGGCCGGACCTGGCGCGAGACGACGATCGCGACCGTCACGGCGCCGTAGAGAGCGAATGAGGGGTTGAATCGGCTCTCCATGCGGAGAACGGGTATCCAAACACCGGAGGCGAGGATGGCCAGCCCAGATGAGCCGCTCGCCCGACGTCAGCTCGGGCGAGACTGCAGGTTCGTCCTCTGCCGCGATCGCCACAACGCCAATCGGTTCGAAGGCCATCCGACGGAGCTTCGCCGGAAGGCGAGGGAACGAGCAAGCGAGCGAGCTCAGCGTGTCCGAGCAGGGCTGGTCTCCTGACGGAGTCAGGCATCGCCACGGGTAATGCACGCGCGAGATGCTCTTGCTCCCGGCGACCAGTTCACGTTCCTACCGTCTCGTCCGACGGAACGCGCGGCACACGAGCGGGACCGACGGCATGTTGGGGGGGGGAGAGCTGGCTCATCGAGGTCAACCCGGCGCGCCACCAGGACGTAGTTAAACCCGCGGGCCGAGATCTCCCGCACACTCTTCGCTTCTGACCGACGTACCTACCCCTCTAGCGTCGCGCGAGGCTCATCCTTGGTGGACGACCCAATGCTGCGCGATTGCAGGCGCGTCGATTGTCATTGACGCTGGATTGTGCGCCGGACAGCAATTCCCATATTCTCCGAGGAGACAGTTTGGGGGTGGCGATGCGGCGAGTCGCTCTGAGTCTGTGCGTCGCGGCGGCGGCGGTGGGTTGCGGGGGATGGAATGGCAGCAAGAAGCTCGTCGGACCAGTAGAAACTGCCGACGCTGGCAGCACGGTGGTCGGCCAGACCGGAACGAGCCCGCCCGCAACGGCCGGGGAGGACGCGGCGGCCGACTCGGGCGCCGCGACCGACGCCGGCGCCGCGCGGGACGCCACAACGGCGGCGGACGGCGGCGCCATCCCAGTGGACGCCGGCCCCGATGGCAGAGCTGAGACCGGTGATGCCGGGCAGCCGCTCTGCCCAGCGCTCGAAGCCCTCGCCGCCGTTCCGGACGTAGTCAGCGGTAGCGTCTGGAGCCAGGCGACGGCGGTCCCGTTCTCGTGCGCGCCGCTGCCGAACGCCTTTTTTTTCCCGCGGCCAGACCCAGAGGTTCCGGACGCCTACGCGCGGTGTGCGAGCTTCGCGGACGCGCGCGCTCTGTCGCTGGCGGTCGACGCCCAGGGCACGCGCGTCGTGATGGTGGGAACCGACGGCGTCGGGCGGGTCGTCGACGTGGCGTCGCGGATGGCGGTCGGCCTGCTGGCGCCGCCGCGATTGTCCGTCGGGGTGGCAGCGTTCTCGCCGGACAACACGGCGATCCTGACCTTCGCGCCCGGCGAGCGCGTCGTGACCCTCTGGCGCGCGGACACCTTCGCACCGACCTGGAGCACGACGCTTCCGGGCCACGTGTACCAGGACATGTACACCGGGTCCGTCGCGTTCGCGGCCGATGGAAGGGCCGCTCTGGTCGCGGT
This sequence comes from uncultured Pseudomonadota bacterium, assembly GCA_963835825.1. GTDB lineage: Bacteria > Myxococcota_A > Polyangia > Fen-1088 > Fen-1088 > JADGRB01. The sequence continues at coordinate 129,916 of CAWIGZ010000013.1, read as the reverse complement.
CGGCGACACCCTGTACCTGCTGGACGCGGCCAGCGGCGCCATCCGCGGCAGCCGCTCTTTCGACGCAGGCGTCCTTCCGGTGGCGGTCCTGGACGCTGGTTACGCTTGGGGCGGGCGCCGGATTGCCGTCTTGACCGCGCCGGTCACCGGGATGTGCGTCTACTCTCCCCACGGCGGGGCGGTCACCATCCTGGACGCGGCCACGCTAGCGATCCTTTCGACGCCGATGACCTGGCCTCTCGACGGAGACGAAGGTCCGGGCCCAGGGCGGATGTGGGTGGCCGCGGACGCCGACCTGATCCTCACGAGCGCCGGAGAGGGGGACGCGCTCACGGCGATGAGAGCCTTCCGGGCCAGCGACGGCAGCTCACTGCCCGGGCCCGCGCTGCCGGCCTGGCCGCTGGCGCTGACGTCCGACGGATTGTCCGCGTTCGTCCCGACCAACGGCGTGCTCGAGGTCGTGCGGCTCTCCGATGGAGCGGTGCTCGCCAGCACGCCCGCCGGCGTCCCCAAGGCTGCGGCGGTGTCGGCCGACGGCGCGACCCTCGCGGTCGGGGCCGCCGGTGCCGGCCTCCTGGGCGTCTGGCGGCCTGCCGCCGGCCCGCTGGTCGCGACCTGCACCGCCGAAGCACGCGACGGCAGCGAGCCCGGCATGCTGACGTCGCTCTCCGCCGACGGCGCGACTCTGGCGTTGGATTGGGGGCGGCAAGGCCGGATTGTTCATCGGGCTGACGGCTCGCTGGTGTCGACCATCGAGCACGGTGGCGACCAGCTGTTCGGAATGCTGAGGCTGTCCCCCAACGGCCAGGACCTCTTGGCCGAGTTCGGCCTCGTCGATTCTTCGTCGTCGCCGGATTTCCCGGTCGGGGTGTTTCGCACCTCCGACGGCGCGCAGGTGGCCGACCTGGGGGGCAACTTCTCGTTCCTGGGGGGGTTCTGGACTGCGTTCGCATTCCTGCCCGCCGGCCACCACCTGGACGGCGCGTTGCAACAGCGGGGGTGGACGAGCGGGCAGCTGCTGGACTTCGATCTCGACACCGGCACGACGTCCAGCAAGCTCACGTTCGCGGGAGCCCCTTCGATCGAGGGCTTCTCGGGCGACTGCCCGCTGGTGATCGACTCAACACGCTCGCTGGTGCGGTCCTGCGGCGGGTGCCAGCCGCGCCCGGTCGCGAAGCAGACGAGCGGTGGCCTCGTGTCGCTCGACGGCAGCAGCTACTTGAGCTCCGACACCAACGGGCAGGCCTCCGACGAGGCCGTCGTGTACGGCACGGTCTTGTGGGAAATCGCGGCCCGGTCCGGCATCCTTCGGACCTACCCGCCCCGCCCCGAAGAGGCGAACTGGTACGCGGACGAGGAGCCGGTCGCCATCAGCGCTCACGGCGAGCGCGTCATCACCGCTGCCCAGGTCCACCAGTCTTGCTCGTACGCCCCCCAGTTCACGTCGCGCGTGCACGACGTCGCGACCGACACCACAATTGACGAGCTGCCGCCCGGGATCAGTTCGACGAGCGCCGACCTGGCCGTCGTGGCGATTGGCCCCGTGTTGTGGTGCAGGCGCTAGCGGCGCCCGCCCCTGACGCACGACTGCCTGTCGGTCGCCAAAACCGATCGAGGCCCCGCGGAGGGGCCTGAATTCGTGCAATCCGACGTTGGACCCGCGATTCCTCGACGACTCAGGGCGCCGCTGCTCTGCGCAGAACAAGTTGCGAGACGGCTAGGGGACGGGAGGCGGGCGGCGGGCAGATCTTCGCCGCTGCCGCAGAGGGCGGCCCCCTCCTCTTGTCGGGGCGCCTTCAGGCGGCGCGGCGCTCGTACCTGTGGTGCAGGCCGCCGACCTCGGGCAACTCGACCACGTCACCAGCTTCGGGCGACATTATCGTGCGCGAGTGTGGCGGGTCCTTGTCGAGCGACAGATGCGTGCGCGAGTGATGATAGTAGAACAAAGTAGGATGCGAGGATTCGCCGGAGATGGAGCTCGCCGAGGACGACCATGTGATCGAGACACTCGCGGCGGACCGAGCCGATAGGCGCTCGACGAAGGGGTTCTGCCAGGGCGAGCGCGGCGCGCTCAAGACTTCCTCGATGCCCATTCCTGCGAGTCGGTCGCGGAAGGGCTCGCCGTAGATCTGGTCACGGTCGCGCATCAGGCTCAAGGAGCACCCCTCCGGCGGTCTTCTGAACCTGCGTATCCGCTCTCCAGGGCAGCACCGCCTCGGAGTTCGCGCGAGATCTAGCAGCGCTCGGCGGTGTGCGCGTCGTGAGGGGCACGAGCTTCTTGGGCAAGAAGAGGCTCTCGCCGTCCGCCCAGCCGCTACGACAGACGGCCCTTCGGCCGGGCGAGCCCCTCACGCGCAAGACGCCGCTGGTTCGGCACAAGCCCCTCCGGAGAGGGTGACGCAGACCGTAATCGTCCAGGCTGCGAGGCCCAGCCGCGATCGAATTCGGAGTTGGCGTGGGTGGTTGGCGTCCCCGGGCGCATGCGAACGAGGCGAACCCTCCCCGGCACGTGCCGCCACCGACCTTACCCGTCCGACCCGGGTGGCAGCTACCGACGACCGGGACTTCGCTGGGTCAGAGCCAGGGAGCTAGTTCCCGGTCGTGGTGCATATTTGGTGCAGACCAAAACCCATAATCCGCTAAGTACGTGGAGATGAACGGGATCGAACCGTCGGCCTCCTGAGTGCGATTCAGGCGCTCTCCCAGCTGAGCTACATCCCCAACGCGTCCGACCAAGCTCGAACGCGGCGACATTCTACGCAGCGAGGTCGCGTTTGCAACCTCCGTCGGTACCTGGCCGTCGGTCGAAGCGCGAGCGGGCGGTCGCCTGGGGCCGGCGGCTCCGGTGGCGGGTATCATCGGGCGGTGTCCTCGACGGCGGGTGAAAAGGCGGGGAGCGCCCGGCCCAAACGGGTGCGCGCCGACCTGGCGCTGGTCGACCAGGGGCTGGCGCCCTCGCGCGAAAAGGCGCGCGCGCTGATCCTGGCCGGCGAGGTGCTGGCCGGGGATCGGCCGGTCGACAAGGCGGGCGATCTGGTCGACGCGGACGCCGAGCTGCGGCTGCGGTCGGGGCCGATGCCGTTCGTGTCGCGCGGCGGGCTCAAGCTGGCGCACGCGCTCGACGTCTTCGGTGTCGATCCCCGCGGGCTCACCGCGCTCGACGTCGGGGCGTCGACGGGCGGGTTCACCGACTGCCTGCTGCAGCGGGGGGCGGCGCACGTCACCTGCGTCGACGTGGGGCACGGGCAGCTCGACTGGAAGGTGGCGTCGGATCCGCGGGTGCGGATCATCGACCGGACCAACATCCGGACGGCTCCGCCCGATCTGCTCCCCGCGCCCGTCGATCTGGTGGTCATCGACGTGTCGTTCATCTCGCTGCGCCTGGTGCTGCCGGCGCTGCCGCCCTTCGCCAAGCCCGGGGCGCCGGTAATCGCGCTCGTCAAACCGCAATTCGAGGTGGGGCGGGCCGATGTGGGCAAAGGAGGGATCGTGCGCGATGAGGCGGCGCGGGCCCGGGCGCTGGCCGAGGTGCGCGCCGCGGCTGCCGCGCTCGGCTTCGAGGTCGGCGGCGACACGGTCTCGCCGATCACCGGCGGGAAGGGGAACGTGGAATTTTTGCTCGCGCTCCGGCTGCCGGCCGGCGCGGAGCGTGTACGATAGCGCCCCCATGCGAGTCCTCGTCACCGGCGCGGCCGGGTTCATCGGCTCGCATCTGTGCGAGCGCCTCTGCGCGCGCGGCGACGAGGTGGTCGGCGTCGACAACTTCGATCCGTTCTATCCGCGGGCGACCAAGGAACAGAACCTGGCGGGGCTCCGGACGGTCGCGGCGTTCTCCTTCGTCGAGGGGGACATTCGCGACGCGGCGGCGCTGGCGGGCGCGTTCGGGCAGGCCCGCCCCGACGTGGTGGTCCACCTGGCGGCGCTGGCGGGCGTGCGGCCGTCGCTGGCCGAGCCGGCGCGCTACGCCGACGTGAACCTGGTCGGCACCCAGCGGGTCATCGACGCCGCGCGCGCCGCCGGCGTTCCCGCGGTTCGTCTTCGCGTCGTCGTCGTCGGTCTATGGGCTCGACAGCCAGCCGCCGTTCAAGGAGTCCGATCCCTGCCTCAAGCCGCTGTCGCCCTACGCGTCGACCAAGCGCTCGGGCGAGCTGTTGCTGTTCGCCGCCCATCATCTCTATGGGCTCGACGTCACCTGCCTGCGCTTCTTCACCGTCTACGGCCCGCGCCAGCGGCCGGATCTGGCCATCCACAAGTTCGGGCGGGCGATCGCCGCGGGCCAGCCGATTCCGCTGTTCGGCGACGGCAGCAGCAGCCGCGACTACACGTTCATCGACGATATCGTCGACGGCGTGGTGGCGGCGATCGACGAGGCGGTCGCCGCGCCCGGCTATCGCATTTACAACCTGGGGGGCTCGCGGACGACGACCCTGCTCGGGCTGGTCGATCTGCTCGGGCGGGCGCTCGGCAAGCAGCCGATCGTCGAATGGCAACCCGAGCAGCCGGGCGACATGAAGCGCACGCTGGCCGATCTCACTCTGTCGGGACGGGCGCTCGGCTACGCGCCCAAGGTCTCGATCGAAGAGGGCATCGCCCGCTTCGTCACCTGGCTGCGCGCTTGACCATGCACAGGGCTGAGTCGCCGGGCTAGTCGCCGCCGGGGTTGTAGAAGCCGGGGAGACGCGGGCCGCGGTCGCGGTGGCGGCCGTGTCGTTTCGGGGGCGGTCGCGATCGCGATCGCGACCGCGCCGGCGCCGTCCGTTGTTGCCGCCACCCCGCCACCGCCGCCACCGCCGCCCCGCCACCGCCGTTCGGGCGAGGTCCGGGGCCGTTGTAGCCCGGCCGTCCGCCGTGGCGTGGGGGGCCGGCGTGGTGCTGTGGCGGCTGCGGGCCGCGCGGGGGATGTTGTCCCGGGCGGACCACCAGCGGCGGCAACGGCACCGACACGGCCGGGCGCCAGTCGAGGTAGGGGCGAATGTTGGCGTCGCGGATGGCCACCCAGCGGGCGTCGAGCGCGTCGGCCGGCTCGCCGGTCTCGGGGGCCAGAGCGGCTTCGCTGCTGGGCGCTCTGCCGCCGCCGTCGATTCGGGCGTGCCCGTCGCGTCGAACACGCCGCGGCGCGGTCCAGTCGTCGGCGGGATCGATCACCACCTCGCCTGAAAGCGATGCGCCGCCGAGCTCCCCGGCGTCGGCCCAGAGCGCCTCGTCGAAGGTGCTCTCCCGCTCGGAGGGCGGCGGGATCTCGAACGGCTCCAGCGGCGGAAGCAGATCGGTCGGGATGGCCGTCTCGTAGCGCGGGACGGCGCGCGCTGCGGCGCGTGCGGCGCTGCGGGCGGCGGCGCCGGCAGATCGTAGCCGGCGCGCCCGCGCCTGCGCCGCCGCGGGCGGGCGTGGAAGTCGGTCGCGGCGTGCAGCCCGTGCCGCTCGTCGGCCGACCCGGTATCGAACACCTCGCTGTCGAGGCCGGCGTACGAATCGCAGAGCCCGCACTTTTCGCCCTCGGGCTCGCCGAAGTAGGCGCGCAGCATCTGCACGCGGCAGCGCTGCGTGTTCATGTACTTGAGCAGCGCCTCCAGCCGTCGCCGGTCGGAGATGCGCCGCGCCTCGAACACCATGGCCGCCTTGTCGATCTGCTCGCGCGTGGGCCGCGGCTCGACGCCCTTCCAGCGCGCGGCCTTGACCTCTTCGGCCACGCCCATCGCCTCGAGCACCGACAGGATGACGCGGACGCGCCGCTCCGGCAGGGCCATCGACATCGCCAGATCGCGAACGGAGACCTCTTTGCCCTCGTCGCTCCAGGCGTAGAGCCCCTCGGCCACCATGCGCGCCTGCGACTTGGTCGGGTGCGCCTCCTTGAGGAAGTGCTCCTGGATCGCGATGTCGTCGGGCTGGAACAGCAGCACGCAGCGCGACGGCTTGCCGTCACGCCCCGCGCGCCCCGCCTCCTGGACGTAGGCCTCGGGCGAGCCCGGCATCTGGTAGTGGATGATGTAGCGGATGTCCGGCTTGTCGATGCCGAGGCCGAAGGCGTTGGTCGCCAGCATGACGACCTTGCGCCCCGACTGCATGAACGACGCCTGCGACTTCTCGCGCTCGTCCTGGGTCATCTTGCCGTTGTAGCGCTCGACGGGGATCTTGCCGTGGCGGAGCGCCACGTAGAGCTCGTCGACCGCGCGCACCGTCGCGCAATACACGATGCCCGGGCGGCGCAGGCGCGAGATCAGCTTGCCGAGCTGGCGCAGCTTGTCGGCCTCGCCGGCCACCTTGCGCACGTCGAACGCCAGGTTCGGGCGGTGGAACGAGACGCGGCAGACCTTGGCGTCCTTCATCCCCAGCTGGACGAGGACGTCGTCGCCGATCTCCGGCGTGGCGGTCGCCGTCAGGCCGAGGATGGGCGGCCGGCCGAGCACGTTGGCGGCGCGGCGCAGGCCGAGGTACGCCGGGCGGAAGTCGTGCCCCCACTGGGAGACGCAGTGCGCCTCGTCGACGCAGAAGAGCGAGAACTTCACCCCCTCCAGCGCCTCTTGCACGGTCGGCGAGTTGACCGACTCCGGCGTGATCATCACCAGCCGGACGTTGCCCTCGCGGACGGCGGCCAGATCGGCGGCGCGCTCCTTGGCGGTGCGGGTCGAGTCGATGCGGACCACCGCGACGCCGGCCGCCTTCAGCTTGCTGTACTGATCCTCGATGAGCGCCAGCAGCGGCGAGACGACCAGGGTCGGCCCTTCCAGCACCAGCGCGGGCAGCTGATAGGTCAGCGACTTGCCGCTGCCGGTCGGCATGATGGCCAGCGTGTCGCGGCCCGCCAGCACCGATTCGATGATCTCCGCCTGCCCGGGCCGAAGATCCCGGATGTGGAAGACCGAGCGCATCTTCTCGAGCGCCCGCAGCAGCCCCGGCGAGGGGGGCGGCGGCGGCTCGTCGACGGGCGTCGCGGCGACGATCGACGGCGGATGCTGCTGGGCATCCCGCCGGTCGTGCAGGCCAAAGTCTTCCCCGGCGTCGGAGGTGTGGATCACGATGGTCGGAACACCGTCATCCAGCTCGGTCGGCGCTGTTGCTTTGGCAGATTCTGTATCGTGCTCGGGGCTCGCGGCGCTCGTTGCGCCTGCGGCGTCCCGCACATCATCGTCGGAACTCAGTCTCAAACTCCTGGAAAAATGGGGCGCTACCCTCGCCGTTCAGCCCAACTGCCCTCATGCACCCTGTGGGAAAACCTCTGCGGGGGCCGTCACAACCACCGCGGCCCTCCAACGCCGGTGCGGCCTAGAATGCCGCGAACCACGAGCGTTGCAGACAAGCTAGCACGCCCTCCGGGGAAGTCCAAAGCAATATTCTGATGATGGATTGCGAGCGCGAATCTTTGCGCGCCCGTGGCACGACCGTTGCGAAGGTTGCGGCGCATGACGTTGATCGCGGCCATGGAACCGGACGCCCGTCCGCGCGAGCGGCTGGCGGCGCGCGGCGCCGAGCAGCTCACCGACGGTGAGCTCCTGGCCGTGGTGCTCGGAACCGGCAGACGCGGGGCGAGCGCGCTGGAGGTGGCGGCCGCGGTTCTGCGCGGCGTCGAGGGGCCGGCCGGGCTCTTGCGCGCCTCTCCCGTCGAGCTGTCCGGCTTCGCCGGCATCGGCCCGGTGCGCGCCACCCTGATCGCGGCGGCGCTGGAGCTCGGGCGGCGCGCGGTCGCCGCCCGTCCTTCGCGCGGACAGCGGGTGGCCGGCGCGTCCGAGGTCTGGACGTACCTCCGCAGCCGGCTGGCCCCGCTGTCGGTCGAGGAGTTCTGGGCGCTGGGGCTCGACGTCCGCCACCGCGTGCAGAGCGAGCACTGCCTGGCGCGCGGCTCGCTCACCGGCGTGGAGATTCATCCGCGCGACGTCTTTCGGCCTCTCATCCGTCAGGCGACCGCCGCCGTCATCTTCTGCCACAACCACCCCTCGGGCGATCCGGCCCCCTCGCGGGCCGACATCGAGCTGACGGCGCGGCTGCGCGAGGTGGGCGATCTGTGCGGCATCCCCGTGCTCGATCACGTCATCGTCGGGTGGGACGGGTACGCCAGCCTCGCCGAGCGCAATTGGAGGTAGCGCCCGACGGCCTTAGACTCCGTCCGTGCTGCCGGCCCGTTCGAGATTCTGCGCCGCTCTCCTCGCCATCGCTCTGACGTCGGGGGTCGGCGCGACCGCGCGCGCCTTCGACGAGTTCACGCCGACCGAGGCGCTGGGGATGGGGGGCGCTTCGCGGGCCTGGGCGCTCGCCGACGAGGCGCCCCTGCTCAACCCGTCGGGGATGTCGCTCACGAAGGCGTACACCATCGACGGGACGTACGGCTACGCCAGTCGGCTCTCCGGTCAGTTCCTCCACGCCTCGATCGTCGACAGCACGTCGCCGTTCAACCTGGCGGGCGGCCTTTACTACACCTACCACTCCACCAATCCCAGCGACGGCCTCTCCGGCCACGGACACGAGGGGGGGCTGGCGCTCTCGTTTCCGTTCGGGCCGTACGTCTCGATCGGCGCGACGCTCAAATACTTCAAGCTCCTGGACGCCGACGCGTTCAACGGCCACGACGGCGGCCTGACGTTCGACGTCGGCGCCACCATCAGGCCGACGCAGGTCGTCTCGCTCGGCATCGTGGGGACCAACCTGCGCGACCTCGGGACCAGCCAGGCCGCCCAGGCGTTGGGCTACGGGGTGGCGCTGATTCCGCTCACCAACCTGGTGGTCGTCGCCGACGGGCTGACGCGCTTCACGGCCGACAACCAGACGGGACGCAAGGGGACCTCGCTGATGGGGGGGGCCGGCTACACGTTCTTGGGCAAGCTGGCCGTGCGCGCCGGCGGCGGTTACGACGCGGCGACGGGCAACGGCTACCTCACCTTCGGGCTGTCGGGCGTCTCGGAGATCGGCGCCTTCGACGGCGGCGTGCGACAGGACCTCACCCGCAGCATGCTCGCCTCGGGCACCGAGGTGCGCGAGACGGTCTTGCAGGTCTCCCTCCGCCTCTTCATCCCGGCCTCGCAAACGCAGGATCCTTCGCTGGATATGCAAGATACCCGCGCGCCCGTGAACAATCCGTGACCCGCGGGAACCTTTCCATTCGCCCGTTGTCCGTATTGACGTGGAAGCGACGCTCCGTTTTGCGCGGGCGCGTTCCCGGAACCGGGCTCCCTACACGATGAGCCTGGCCGAGCGGCTGCTCATCGGGCGCCTGAAAGAGCGCGAACCGTCGGCGTTCGACGAGATCGTTCGCCGCTACGGCGACAAGGTCTTCAGCCTGATCTACCGGATGCTGGGGAACCGGCACGAGGCGGAGGACGTCGCCCAGGAGGTCTTCATCACCGTCTTCAAGACGGTCGACAGCTTCCGCGGCGAGGCGAAGTTCTCGACCTGGCTGCTGCGCATCGCCGCCAACCAGAGCAAGAACCGGATCAAGTACCTGGCGCGGCGGCCGACCGACGGCGGCGAGCTCGACGACGCGGCGCCGGCCAGCGCGTCCGACGGGACGCCCGGGCCGATCGCCCACGCGCAGATCGACGCGCCGGACAAGCTGCTGGAGGCGGCCGAGATGGAGCGGCTCATGCAGACGGCCATCGCCGCGCTGGACGAGGAGCACCGCCTGCTGGTGATTTTGCGCGACGTCGAAGAGATGTCATATCAAGAGATAGGGGAGATCACCGGGCTGCCGGAGGGAACGATCAAATCGCGCCTTCACCGGGCCCGCATGGCGATCAAAGAAGAGCTCGACAAGCACACCAAGTAGCCATGGACCACGCCGACGCACAGAACGAATTCTCCGACTTCGTCGACGGGACGCTCCCCGAGATCAAGCGCGCGGAGATCGAGCAGCACCTGGCGGTCTGCATCCAGTGCCGCACGGAGCTGGTGGCGTTCAAGCGGACGCTGGGCTCGCTGGGGCGCCTCAAGCAGACGGCGCCGCCCAATCTGCTCTCCGACGTCAAGCAGCAGATCTACAAGCGCTCGCACGGGCGGTTCTTCGCGCCGCGCTGGAAGCTGTTCGGCCGCATCCCCTTCGAGTGGATCTCCCTCGGCACGATCATCGCCATGCTCGTCTACTACCTGGCCGTCCTCCACGGCAGCCCCGGCTCCGTCCACGGCGCCCCCTGAATCGCTCGTCCACGGGCGCCTCTGAGTCGCCCCTCCGCTCCGCTTAACTCTTCGGCGGGGGCGAGAGGGACGGGTATTCGGTCGGCCTACGCACCCGAGGGGTTGGAATCGGCGGGCGGAACAACAGAGCCGCCCGCCTCAGCTTCGGCCGACCGAACACCCGTCCCTCTCGCTGCCTCGGAGCGGCGCTCCACTCCGCCTGCAAGCGACCCGCAACACTCCCGAGCGCGCTGCACGCGTGCTGGAGCCGCCCGCAACTCTACGTCGACCGGCCCTGAACCCGGGGCCTGGCCAACCGGCCGCTTCAGCGCCGGCAAGCCGCCGAAGCGGAGCCGAGGTGAAACGCGAGTGCGGTGGGGGCCGGGGGACTCCTCGGCCGGAGCTTAGGAGGGCGGCTCTGTTGTTCCGCCCGACGGTACCTTAGCTGCGGAGGACGAGGAGTCCCCCGGCCCACGCCGCCTCCAAGTGAACCGAGCGGAGTGGAGCCCGCCGATTCCAACCTTTTAGGTGCGCAGGCCGACCGAATACCCGTCCCTCTCGCCCCCGCCGAAGAGTTAAGCGGAGCGGAGCGGGGGCGGGCGGGCGGGCGGTTCAGACGACGTAGCAGAGGAGGACTTTGAGGTACTGGCCTTCGGTGAAGCCCGGGGGCAGGAGGTGGTCGGCGGCGGGGCCGCGGCGTTCGAAGACGCGGACCTCGCGGCCGGCCTGCTTGGCGCCGGCGGCGACGATTCGCTCGAAGGTCTCGGCGTCGACGTTCTGCGAACAGGAGCAGGTCACCAGGATGGCCCCAGGCGCGGCCGCCTGCAGGGCCAGCGAGTTCAGTCGCTCGTACCCCTTGCGCGCGGCCTCCAGATCCTTGCGGGCGCGCGCGAACTTCGGCGGGTCGACGACCAGCAGATCGAAGGAGCGCGGCGTGGCCGTCTCGAGGAAACGAAAGGCGTCGGCCTCGACAGCCTCGATCTTGACGCCGTTCTTGTCGGCGTGGGCCAGCGTCCGGGCGACGGCCCGCGCCGAGCTGTCGACGGCGGTGACCGACTTGGCGCCTCCCCGCGCGGCGGCCAGCGAGAACCCGCCGGCGTAGGCGTAGAGATCGAGCACGCGGGCGCCCTTGGCCAGCGCGCCGACGCGGGCGCGGGTCTCGCGCTGGTCGATGAACATCCCCGTCTTCTGTCCGGACAGCGGCTCGACCTCCAGCGCGATGCCGTCCTCGACGACCGACACGCTGGCGCGCGGCTCTCCCCGCGCCACGCGCGAGCCGGCGGCGAAGCCCTCCAGCTCGGCGTAAGACGCCGGCGAGATCTCGAAGATCGTCTTGCTGCCGAGCTCCGCCTCCAGCGCGTCGAAGATCTCGTTGCGCCGGGCGGAGATCCCCAGCGTCGTGATCTGCACGACCGCCGCGTCGCCGTAGACGTCGACCACCAGCCCGGGCAGGTCGTCCCCCTCGCTGTTGACCAGACGGTAGACATTGGTGCGCTCCGACGGCAGGCCGAGACGGGCGCGCGCCGCGCGGGCGCCGGCGATCCGCGCGCGGAAGAAGGCGGCGTCGACCGGCCCGTCGGCGCGCGTGCAGAGCCGGACCGGGATCTGCGACCGCGGGTTGTAGAAGCCCTGGCCGATGAACCGGCCGTCGTGATCGCAGAGCGCCACCACGTCGCCCGGGGCGGGATCCCCTTCGACACGCGCCACGCCGTTGGCGTAGACCCAGGGATGTCCGAACCAAAGCGGGCGCGCACGCCCCTGCCGCAACACGACCTTCGCAGTCCCCATCAGATGCTCCCGTTCTTTCGCGTGGATGAATCCGGGCTCGTCCCGGCAGGATCGGTCTCGGGCGGGGGCGGGGACCCTTTTGGGGCCCTCGCTTCTTGTCGGTAGGACCCCGCGTCGATTCCGTAACGTTGGATGATTCGCCAGACCACCGCGTACTGGCGCTCGAGGAGGCGGGCCACTTGAGCGACGCTGCCGTTGCTCTGGGCCAGCGCCGTCACCAGCTCCTCGCGCGTCGGCGCCGGGCGGCGCACGCGGGTGGTGGGCGGGAGCGCCAGGGGCTCCCGGACCACGCCGCTCGACGGTGAGCCATCGCCGGACGGCGGTCGCGGCTCGGGATCGACCATCGTGTCCTCGCTTTCGTCCTGGCCCTCGTAGCGGATGCGGGCGGCGATGGCGCTCGGCAGATGCTCGAATCCGATGGTCGGGGTGTCGCGGCTCAGAACCTCGGCCTCGGTCACCACCTTCAGCAACTCCCGAACGTTGAGGGGCCAGTCGTGAAGCATCAGCGCCTTGAAGGCGTCGGGCTCGAAGGCGCGCCCGTCGGTCATCTCCCGCAGAAAATAGGCGCAGAGTCCCCCCAGGTCCTCGATCCGATCGCGCAGCGGCGGCAGCACGATCGGCTCCGCGCCGAGGCGCCCCAGCATCGCCTCCTGCAGGTGTTTTCCCGTGTCCAGCGCGACGCGGCTGGTGGCGGCGACGATGCGGACGTCCGCCTCCACGACCCGGGTCGATCCGAGAGGAGAGAACCGCCGGTCCTGCAGGAAGCGGAGCAGCTTGGACTGCAGCTCGATCGGCATCTCGCCGATCTCGTCGAGGAACAGCGTCCCGCGGTCGGCCGCCTCGACCAGGCCGGTCTTGCGCGCCTGGGCGGTCGAGTGCGCCCCCTTTTCGTAGCCGTAGAGCTCGCTTTCGACGAGCTCGCGGGGGATCGCGGCGCAGTTCACCGCGACGAGCCTCCCGGGACGCCCTGACAGGGCGTGAATGGCGCCGGCGAAGACCTCCTTGCCGACGCCGGTCTCGCCCAGCAGCAGGATCTCGGAGTCGGAGCGGGCCAGGCGGCGGAGCTTGGAGGTGGTGAGCGCCAGCGCCGGGGAGAGTGTGGCCACCGGCGTGAGGGGCGCGGCCGCGTCCTCGCTGACCGCCGCCAGCTCGGCCGCCGTGTAGAGGCGGAAGACCAGCACCTGCGAGCCGAGGAAGAGGACGCCGCCGTCCTCGAGCGGCGTCGGACCCTGGATCCGGCGTCCGTTCACGAACGTGCCGTTGGTGCTGCCGAGATCGTGAATGACGAAGAGCTCCGACCGGTCACCCGCGCGCTGAATGCGGGCGTGCAGTCCGGAGACGGTGCTGTCGGCCAGGGTCAGCGCCCTCGGAGCCGGTGTCGCGGGCGCGCGCCGCCCGATCTCCAGGGTCAGCTCGGTCATGGGCACGAGCCGCGGCGTCCGGAGGCTGTCCATCGAGGCGCCGTCGCCCAGCACGATGAGCGCTCCCTGCCGGGCGCCGTCGCGGTTGAGACCGCCTCGGGGCAGGATGGTCTGCGTAATCTCGTGCTTATCGCTGGACATGACAGCTCGGGCCGCGGGCGGTTTGGGAAAACGTCATCATATACAACGGGTCCGCCCGCGAAGGGGCGCGGCGTGCCGGAGCAGGGCCCTATGTGACGCGGCGGGAGGCGGCGCGCAACCTGCGCCCGCCGGCCCAGCTGGCTCAGCGCAGCGGTTGTGTCTTGGTGCGCGGGACGGGCTGGCCGCCGCCGGGGCGACCCACGATGTGGCCGTCGTCGAACACCACCTCGCCTCGGCGGATGGTGGTCTTCGGCCAGGCGGTGATCTCCCGGCCCGCGTAGACGGTGTGGCCGGCGCGCGAAAACAGCGCCTCGTCACGGATCGTTCGCCGCCCGCGGGTCTCCCAGACGACCAGATCGGCGTCGGACCCGACGGCGATCGTCCCCTTGCGGGGATAGAGCCCGAACAGGCGGGAGGCGTTGCTGGAGGTCAGGGCGACGAACCGCTCCAGCGTGATCCGTTCCTTGGCGACCGCCTCGGTGAAGAACAGCGGCAACATCGTGTCGAGCTCGGCCACGCCGGGGCGGGGGTGGGCGACGTCCAGCTTGGGGTCGAGCTTGAGCGCCCGCGTCCAGGGGGCGTGATCGCTGCCGAGCGTGTCGACGGTGCCGTCGGCGATCCCGCGCCAGAGCGCCTCGCGATCGACGTCCGCCCGCAGCGGCGGCTGGGCCACGTAGATGCCGCCGTCGGCATCGCGATAACGGTCCTCGGTCAGGTAGAGATAGAGGGGGCGCGTTTCGACGAAGAGGGGGAGCCCCTCGGCGCGGGCCGCGCGGGCGGCGGCCAGCGCGCCCGCGGACGACAGGTGCACGATGTAGGTGGGGGCGCCGGTGGCGCGGCACATGACGATCGCCCGCTCGACCGCGATGACCTCCGAGGCGACCGGGCGGCTCTCGGCGAAGTGCGCGGTGGCGGTCTGCGCCCGCGCGGTGAGCATCGCGGTGCAACATTCGATCGTCGCCGAGATCCTCGCAATGGATGAGCACGATCCCGCCCGCGTCGCCGGTCGCCTTCATCAACCGGCTGAACTCCGGGGCGCTGGCGTCGAACGACGGCATGCACATGAAGATCTTCATGCTCGACTGGCCCCCCTCCACCGCCGGGCGCACCTCGGCCACCAGCTCCGGGCCGGGCGTCAGCACCACGGTGTGGAAGAAGACGTCGGCGATCGCCTGCCGCTCGACCAGCGCCGACTCGGCGCGCACCCGATCGGCGATCGTCTCCCACGGCATCACGTACGACATGTTGCCGAGGGTGGTAACGCCGCCGGCCAGCGCGGCCTCCGAGCCGCTGGTGTAGTCGTCGACCCAATCCGGTTCGCCGGGATCGACCTCGGCGACGTTGAGGTGGACGTGCGGATCGACGCCGCCCGGCAGGACGAAACGGCCGTCGGCGTCGAGCTCGCGGGCGCCGGTCATCGGGCCGCCGATCTGAACGACGCGCCCGCCGGCGATCCCCAGGTCGGCGCGCCGGCGCCCGTCGGCGTTCACGATAGTCCCCCCACGCAGAACCAGGTCCAGGAGGGGTTCCGCCATCGGTGACTGGCTATCGGCGGGTGACACGGCTTGGCTTGAGCCGCGCCGCGGCCACCGCGCGGAGGTTTCCGCGCGCCAGGACGGTATGCGGGTGCCGCAGCCCCAGCGTGTGCCCGAAGCTGTCGGCGGCGCGCCGGAACAGCGCCTCCGCCCGGGCCAGGCGCTGTTGGTCTCTTTCCAGGACGGCCAGGTTGTTGACGGTCAACGCGACGTCGGGGTGGTGGCGGCCGAGGAGGCGCCCCAGGGTCGGCAGCGCCCGCGCGTACAGCGCCCGGGCGCGTCCGAGGTTCCCGCGCTGCTGCTCGACGGCGGCCAGGCCGGCCAGCCCCAACCCGAACTCCAGGCTCCCTTCGCCGAGCTTGCGCCGGAAGACCTGTTGCGACTGGCGGTAGAGGGCCGCCGCTTCATCGAGGCGGCCGCGCGCATCGACGACCGCCGCCAGCGCCGCGACGTCGGCGGCCCAGGCCGGGTGCGACTCTCCGAGGGCGGCGGCGCGCAGCGTGACCGCGCGGCGGGCGTGCGGCTCGGCCTCGGCGTAGCGGCCTCGGGCGTGGGCGATCCCGCCCAGGTTGTGCTCCAGCGTGGCGCGCGCCTGGCGATCGCGGCCCAGCAGCCGCTGGGTCTGGCGATAGAAGACGACCGCCTCGGCGTAGCGCCCCTCGGCCTTGCGGAGGACGCCAAGGTTGTTGAGCACGCCCACGATCAGCGGATCGCGACGGGGCAGCCGGCGCCGCGCCTCCGCCAGCACGGCCCGGTAGACCCGGTCGGCGGCGGCGTAGGCGCCCCGCGCGCGGTCGAGGCCGGCGAGGGCGATCCGGGCCTGTAGCCGCAGGCGCAGCAGATCGGGATCCTTCGAGGGAGCGCGCAGGATGGCCAGCGCCCGCCGCAGCGCGCGGGAGGCCTCGGTGGGGCGATCCCGCGCCTCCAGCGTCGCGGCCAGCTCGACGAGCGCGTTGGCGACGTCGGGATGGCGGGCCCCCTCGGCGGCGGTGTAGCCGGCCAGCGCCCGGCGGCAGGCCGCCTCGGCCGGGGCGAAGCGGCCGGCGACCCGCAGCGCGATGGCGCGCTCGTGGGCGGCCACCGCGACGGTGAGGTGGCGTTCAGCGTCGAGGGCACGAGGGATGGATGCCACCGGGCGGCCATTGTAGCGTGGGCGGCCAAAATGTCGCCGCCGTCGCCGCCGTCGCCGTCGCGAGCTTCCCGGCGATTCTTCGCGCCGGAGGTGATCCAGACGTCGGCGATGGACTGCGGCCCGGCGGCGCTGAAGTGCCTGCTGGAGGGGTTCGGCGTCGGCGTCAGCTACGGCCGCCTGCGCGAGGCCTGCCAGACCTCCGTCGACGGGACGTCGATCGACACGCTGGAGACGCTGGGCGCCAGCCTGGGCCTCGACGTCGAGCAGGTGATGATGCCGGTCGACCACCTGCTGCTCCCCGAGGCGGACGCGCTGCCGGCCATCGTCGTGACGCGGTTGCCGTCGGGGCTGGTTCACTTCGTCGTCGTCTGGCGGCTGCACGGCGCCTTCGTCCAGATCATGGACCCGGCGCGCGGCCGCCGCTGGGTGCGGCGCGAGTCGTTCCTGCGCGACGTCCACGTCCACCGCCTGGCGCTCCCCGCCGAGGCATTCCGCGAATGGGCCGGCAGCGACGGGTTCACCCGCCCGCTGGCGCACCGGCTGCGGGCGCTGGGGGCGCGCGACGGCGAGGCCCAGATCGCGCGCGCGCTCGAGGATCCGGGCTGGCCGGCGATCGCCGCGCTCGACGGCGCGACGCGAACGGTGGCCGCGCTGGTGGCCTCGGGCGCGGTTGCGGGCGGCGCACGCGGGTCAGAAGCCGGCCGGCTGGTCGCTTCGCTGGCGGCGGCGTCGGCCGAGGACCCGGCATCCGTGCCGCCGATCTACGCCACGGCCGCGGCAGCCCCGGTCGCCGAAGACGGCACCGCCCAGGTCACCGTCCGCGGCGCCGTCCTGCTGCGCGCGTCGGCCGCCGTTCCCCTCGACGCCCAGCAGAGGGCGGCGCTGCCGGTCGAGCTGCGCGCCGCTGTCGAGGAGCCGCGCCCGCGCGCCGCGGCCGAGCTCGGGCGCCTGTTGGCCCGCGATGGGCGAGGGCGCTGGGCGGCGCTGTCCGCCGGGATCGTGCTGGCGGCGCTGGGCGCCGTCGCCGAGGCGCTGCTGTTCCGGGCGCTCATCGATCTGGTGGCGGGGCGCGGTGGCGGCGGTGTCGTCGCATTCCTGACGCGCCTCGCGGGCCGCAGCGTCGGCGGCGCACCGCTCGGCGTCGGGGCGCTCGCCGGAGCGATCGTGGCGTTGCTGGCCGGGCTGCTGGCGCTCGAGCTCCCGGTGGCAGGGGGCCTGCGCCGCGCGGGCGCGCGCCTCGAGGAACGGCTGCGCGCGCTCTACCTGCGCAAGATCCCGCGCCTGCCGGATCGCTACTTCCAGAGCCGACCGGTGTCGGACATGGCCGAGCGCGCGCACCTGCTGCACCGGCTGCGCGCGCTTCCGACGCTGGGCGGAGAGATCGCCCGCACCGCGATCGAGATCGTGGTCGTCGCCGGGGGGCTGGCCTGGCTCGATCCGCGCGGCGCGTGGCTGGCGCTGGCGCTGGGGTCGGCGGCGTTGCTGGTTCCCGTTCGTGGCCGAGCCGGCCGTCGCCGAGCGCGATCTGCGGATGCGCAACCACGCCGGCGCGCTGGGGCGCTTCTATCTCGACGGGCTGCTCGGGTTGGTGGCGGTGCGGACGCACGGCGCCGAGCCCGCGCTGGCGCGCGAGCACCGCGATCGCCTGCGCGAATGGGTGGCCGCCGCCCGGCGGGCGCTGGGCGCGGCGCTGACGGCGGAGGCGGTGCAGACGTTGCTCGGCCTGGCGCTGGCGGTGCGCCTGCTGGTCGGATTTTTCGCGCGCGGGGCCACGGCGGGCGCGACCTCCGATCCCGGGACCGCGCTGCTGCTCGTCTACTGGGCGCTGTCGCTGCCGGCGCTCGGTCAGGAGCTGACGGCGCTGGTCCAGCAGATCCCGGCGCAGCGCAACCTCACCTTGCGGCTGCTCGAACCGCTCGGCGCTCCCGAGGACGACGCCGCCGGCGCGGCGCCCGCGACGCCCGCCCCGGTCACCGGCGCGCCGGGCGACGAGCTCGCGGGCGTGCGCGTCCAGCTCGACGACGTGCGGGTGCTCGCCGGTGGCCACCAGATCCTCGAGGTCGGCGCGCTGGCTGATCGGGCCCGGCGAAGCGGTGGCGATCGTCGGCGCGTCGGGCGCCGGCAAGTCGAGCCTGGTCGGGTTGCTGCTCGGATGGCACCGGCCAGCGACAGGCACCGTCCGCGTCGACGGCGCGCCGCTCGACGGCGCGGGGATCGAGGCGCTGCGCCGCCGGACCGTCTGGATCGATCCCACCGTCTATCTCTGGAACCGCTCGCTCGCCGACAACCTGGCGTTCGGTCTGGCGGCCCCACCCGAGGAGCTGGCGGCCGTGCTCGACGAGGCCGACCTCGGCGAGGTGGTGGGCCGGCTGCCTCAGGGGCTCGCCACCCCGCTCGGCGAGGCGGGGGGCCTCGTCTCGGGCGGCGAAGGTCAGCGGGTGCGCTTCGGGCGCGGGCTTCTGCGCGAGAGCCCGCGGCTGGTGATCCTCGACGAGCCGTTCCGCGGTCTCTCGCGCGACCAGCGCCAGGCACTCCTCGCGCGCGCGCGCCGTCGCTGGTCGTCGGCGACGCTCTTTTGCGTCACCCACGACATCGCCGAGACGGGGGCCTTTCCGCGCGTTCTGGTGATCGCGGACGGCCGCGTCGCCGAGGACGGCGCGCCCGAGGCGCTGCTCGCGCAGCCGGGGTCGCGTTACGCGGCGCTGGCCGAGGCGGAGCGGCGCGTTCGGGCGGCGGCCTGGTCGGGCGATCGCTGGCGCCGGCTGCGGCTCGAAGATCGCCGGATCGTGGAGCGACAGCGGTGAGCGCCGGCCTGGACGCCGCCGTCGACCGCGCGGCGGGCAGCGGCCTCGGCACCGGCCTCGACGACTGTCTGTGGCCGCTCGACCGCCGCGACGAGCTGACGGCGGCGCTGGCCTCGGCGGCCGGGATCGCGCAGCTCGGTCCGGCCGATCGCTTCGAGCTCAGCTACGCCGACGTGGCGCCGGCGCTCACGGCCCGGGCGCGCGCCGAGGCGCCGGCGGTCCTGCGGGTGGGGAGCGGCGCGGGCGTGCTGCTGGGGATCGTCGGTTACGCGGCGGCCGACGTGCGCCTGCTGGCCCCGAACGGCTCGGTCGTCACCCGCCCCGGTGCGGCGCTGTCGGCCCTCTTGCGCGCGCCCATCGAGTCGTGGTCGCCGACGGGCGTCGAGGCAGCCGTCGCGCAGGCCGGCTTCACCGGGCCCCGCGCCGGCTCGGTCCGCGCCGCGCTGCTGGCCGCCGCGCTCGGCGGCGAGCGGGTGGCCGAAGGGGCGCGGCTGCGACCGGCGCAGCGCTCGATCGGCACGGCCCTGCGCGCCGCCGGTGTCGGGCGCCGGCTGGGCGCTGCGCTGGTCGGCTACCTCGGTCAGCTGGCGCTGCTGGTCGCGCTGTGGGCGACGATCGGGACGCGCGCGGTGGCGGTGACCGGCGCGCGCGGGGGCGGTTGGGGGTGGATCGCCCTCGTCGGGCTGCTGGCCGCCGTGCGCCTGGCGTCGTCGCGCGCCGCCGGCCGGCTGGCGATCGACGCCGGCGCGGTCCTGCGCGAGCGGATCCTGCACGGGCTCCTGCGCCTCGACACCGAGCCGCTGCGCGCCGCGGGGATCGGCCGGCTCATGGGGCGGGTCGCCGACGTCGAGGCGGTCGAATCGCTGGCGCTCGGCGGCGGCCTGACCGCTGCGGTGGGGATCTTCGAGCTCGTCACCGGCCTCTGCGTCCTGGCGGTCGGCGTGGCGCCGGCCGGAGTGCTGGCGTTCGCCGCGCTCTGGAGCGTCCTCGGCGCCGCGCTGGCGGTGCGCGTGCAGCGGGCCCTGCGCGCCTGGTCGGCCGAGCGGCTGGCGCTCACCCACGATCTCGTCGAGCGCATGGTCGGGCAGCGGACGCTGGTGGCGCAGCAGCCGAGCGAGCTGTGGCACCGCGACGAAGATCGCGCGCTCGCCGTCTACGCGTCGCGGGGCCGCGCGCTCGATCGCGCGGCGGCGGCGCTGACCGTGGTCGTGCCGCGCGGCTTCTTGCTGGGCGCCCTGCTGATCCTGGCGCCGCGCTTCGGCGAGGCGGCGCTGCGTCCGGGCGCCTTCGCCGCCACCGTGGGCGGCCTCCTCTTCGTCACCAGCGCGCTCCGCAAGCTGGCCCAGGCGTTCCCCGCGCTCGGCGCCGCCGCAATCGCCTGGCGGAACATCGGCGACCTGCTGGCGCCCGACGAGACGCACGCGGGTTCCTCCGGCGCGTCGTCGTCGTTGCGGTTGCCACTGCCTTCGCAACTCCCTTCGCAATCTCCTGCGCCGGCCGCCTCGCCGGCGGCGCCCGGCGCCGAGCGCGGCGCGCTCATCGAGGCCCGGGGCCTCGGCTTCCGCTACCCGGGACGTCGCGACCCGGTGCTCGAGGACTGCGCGTTCGCGATCCGGCGCGGCGATCGGGTGCTGCTGGAAGGCCCTTCGGGCGGCGGCAAGTCGACGCTGGCGGCGCTGCTCTGCGGGCTGCGCGCGCCCTCCTCGGGCAGCCTGCGGCTCGACGGGGTCGAACGGAGCGCGCTCGGCGACCAGCGCTGGCGCGCGCGCGTCGGCGCGGCGCCGCAGTTCCACGAGAACCACGTCTTCTCCGCCAGCCTCCTCTTCAACCTGCTGCTCGGCCGCGCCTGGCCCCCCCGCCGCGAGGACGTCGCCGAGGCCGAGGCGATCTGCCGCGAGCTCGACCTCGGGCCGCTCCTCGCGCGCATGCCCTCGGGCCTCGAGCAGCTCGTCGGCGAAAGTGGCTGGCAGCTGTCGCACGGGGAGCGCGGGCGGCTCTACATTGCGCGGTCGCTCTTGCAGCCGCTCGACGCCCGCATCCTCGACGAGAGCTTCGCCGCGCTCGATCCCGAGACGCTGGAACGCGCGCTCGCCTGCGTGCTCGGCCGGGCCGAGACTCTGGTCGTCATCGCCCATCCATAGTTCGTCATCCCCCGCGCATGGCGTTAAAGTAGGCCGTCGCAGGCAGACGAGGTGTAGGTCGATGTCGGACGGGCGCCCTCAGTTTCGATTCCGGATTCGCCGATATAGGGGGCCCTTGCTCTAGATGTCGAAGACGAACCCGACGCCCTCGCACCATTC
Organism: uncultured Pseudomonadota bacterium; assembly: GCA_963835825.1. GTDB lineage: Bacteria > Myxococcota_A > Polyangia > Fen-1088 > Fen-1088 > JADGRB01. The sequence continues at coordinate 108,697 of CAWIGZ010000013.1, read as the reverse complement.
CGATCGATTCGGCCGCCAAGCCGCTCGGACGCGGCGCGCTCATCGGCCGCTACGTGATCCTGGGGCTGGTGGGGCGCGGCGGGATGGGCGAGGTCTACGCCGCGTACGATCCCGAGCTCGATCGCAAGGTCGCGGTCAAGCTGCTGCGGGTCAAGGCCGGCAACGGCGTCTCGATGACCGAGGGGCGCCAGCGAACGCTGCGGGAGGCGCAGGCGATCGCGCGGCTGTCGCACCCGAACGTCGTCGTCGTCTACGACGTCGGCACCTTCGAAGACAAGGTCTTCATCGCCATGGAGTTCGTCGACGGCAACACCGTCACCTTCTGGCTGGAGCAAAAGCCGCGCACCTGGCAGGAGATCCTGCGCGTCTTCGTCGCCGCCGGCCACGGCCTGACCGCCGCGCACGAAAAGGGCCTCGTCCACCGCGACTTCAAGCCCGACAACGTGATGGTCGGCCGCGACGGCCAGGTGCGCGTCATGGACTTCGGCCTGGCCCGCCAGATGGACAGGCCCGGCCTCAAGGAACGCAACGCGCGCGGCACCCCGCCGGGAGCCAAGCGCGGCGACGCCGACGTCGGCACCGGGACGCTTCCGCTCGAGCACCGGGTGGTCCCGATCGACGAGGGGACGTTGGTGATCAACCCGGGGCCGAGCGAGTCGGGCGACCTGCAGTCGTCGATGTCGGGCCTGTTCGACGCCCGCCTCACCCGGACGGGCGCGATGATGGGAACGCCGGCGTACATGGCCCCCGAGCAGTTCTTCGGCAAGGAGACCGACTCGCGCACCGATCAGTTCAGCTTCTGCGTGGCGCTGTACGAATCGCTCTACGGCGAGCGGCCGTTCCCGGGGAAGAAGCTCACCGAGCTGACCGCGAACGTGGTCCAGGGGACCGTCAGGGCTGCGCCCGCGGGAACGAAGGTGCCGTTCTGGGTGCGGCGCATCCTGCTGCGCGGGCTGCGTTCGGCGCCGGCCGAGCGGTATCCGTCGATGGCGGAGATGCTGGCCGCGCTGGGGAGGGACCCGCGGGCGGCGCGGCGGAAATGGGCCGTCTGGGCGGCGGTGGCGCTGGTCCCGGTGGCGGTCGGCTTCGGCGTCCGCCAGAGCCTGATCGACAGGCGCGCTCTCTGCGACGGAGCGGGCGAGAAGCTGGCTGGCGTTTGGGAGCTGCACCCGCCCGACCAACCCGAAGGCCCGCGACAGTCGCAGATTCACGCCGCCTTCATGCGCACCGGGAAGAGCTACGCCGCGGACGTCTACGAGACGGTGACCCGCGAGCTCACCAGCTACGCCCAGAGCTGGTCGAACATGTACAAACAGACCTGCGAGGCGACGCAGGTCCACCACGAGCAATCACCAGAGGTGCTCGACCTGCGGATGTCCTGCCTGAACGAACGCCTCAGCGGATTCCGCGCCCTCACGGACGTGTTCGCCGACGCGACGGGTGAGGTCGTCGAGAATGCGGTGACGCGCGACGAATGCGCTGGCCACGCTCGACCGCTGCGCCGACGTTCCGACGTTGCGGGCTGTCATCAGGCCGCCTGACGATCCGGCGACGGTGGCCAGGGTCGCCGAACTGCGCACGCGACTAGCCGAAACGAAAGCGCGCTTCGACGCCGGAAACTGGAAAGAAGCACTTAAGAATGCGCCAGCGCTGGTTTCGCAAGCGCGAACGGTCGCGTATCGGCCGCTGCTCGCGGAATCGTTGGCGCTCATCGGTCTAATGTATGCAAAGGCCGCAAACGGCCCGGCGGCCGAAAGAGCGCTCGTCGAAGCCTACCGCTTGGCGGATTCCTCGGGCGACGATGAGGTTAGGGCCGAGGTGGCCACAAATCTTGTCTTCGTTATCGGAGACCAAGAGGCAAAATTCGATGAGGCTCTAAGATGGTCCGAGACGGCGGCGTCGGTCCTGCAGAGACTCGGAGGCCACGAGATTTTTCGGGCCTGGCTACTTAACAACCTCGGATGTGCTTACCCGTTTGTCGCGACGGTGACGCGGGGGTGAGCGATCTGAACGCGGCCGCTACACTCAAACAGCGGCTCTTAGGCCGGGATCATCCCGACGTCGGCCTATCCGAGGGAAACCTCGGGATATTGCAGGAGATGGGGAAAATAAAGAGGCACTGTGCACGCCGATCAGGCTATAGAGATTCTTCGGACCAAGCTGGGCTCCGACACCCGAGATTCGCTCTGCAGCTAAATAATCGTGGAGAGATTCTGAACGGTCTGAGGCGCTACCAAGAGGCGCGCGAGTCTTTCGAGAAGGCAGTGTCGATTTGGGAACGAGAGCTCGGGCGAGACGACGCAAACCTAGCCTATCCGCTCACCGGAATCGGCCTCGGCTATCTAGCAGAGGACAAACCTCTCAGCGCGCTGGTTCCGTTAAGGCGTGCACTTGAAATCCGCGAATTCAACCAGTCGAAGGAAATGACACAGCGGAGACCAGTTTCGCGCTTGGCGCGTGCCCTTTGGGAATCCAATCGAGATCGTGGTCTGGCGAGGCGATTGGCTGAAGGGGCGAAGGTGATTTATTCCAGCGGGGCCGTAGAGAGCAAAATGAACGACGTGACTCTATGGCTCCGGACCCATTCGCTTTGAGAGGTTGTTTTCCAAGCCGAGATGAACTGACGAGAGGGCCAGACGGTTGTGATTTCGCAGACAGAGGGCCCCGCCGGCCTTGATCGCACTCCCACCTTCAGGCCAGAGCGGTTGTGGTTGATGGTGGTGAGTCCGCCGGCCTTGATCGCGATCTTCACCTTCAGGCCAGAGCGGTTGTGGTTGATGGTGGTGAGTCCGCCGGGCCTTTGATCGCGCTCTTCACCTTGAGGCCGGAGCGGTTGTGGTTGATGGTGGTGAGTCCGCCCGCCTTGATCGCGCTCTTCACCTTCAGGCCAGAGCGGTTGTGGTTGATGGTGGTGAGTCCGCCGGCCTTGATCGCGCTCCGCACCTTCAGGCCAGAGCGGTTGTGGTTAATGGTGCTGAGCCCCCCGGCCTTGATCGCGCTCTTCACCTTCAGGCCCGCCGTCTTCGTCGTCGTCTTCATGGTTGTTTTCCTCTGTTCGCTGCTTTGGTTTTTTTTCGCGTGAACGATTCACGAGATTGCAGCGACCGTGCCATGGCGACGACGAGGAGATCGAGACAGTTTTTCAACGATTAAGGACGGCGAAGCTGGCGCACGTCCTACGACCAGTGCTCGGAGACCTATGACTAGCGACCGCTAGTCACCATCATCAGAGTCGGTGCGAGGAAGCTTCCAGAAAAAGGAGACGGTCATCGAGCTGGGCGTGGATCGCGGACGGAGGGCGCCCTGATCGAGGCAGACGTATTTCCATCTGCGGAGTCCGTGGTGACGCCTACGAAAATCCCGTGGCATCGCAGCCAAACCTGAGCGCCTTTCCGGAACGACCCCTGGTCGCGCCTCGAGCACCAGCGCTCGAAAAACGTAAGCCAGGATTCGCGATCGGCGATGAGCTCGCTCCGTTCACCGCAACGCTTCTGCAAATGCGGAAGGGATTCGAGGATGGTGCATCTCGACCTTCATGCTGCAGTCTCGACGGAGGGCGGGGGTCGTCCTCTTTTTGCGATCGTGTGCGTTGCGGCTGGGGGGATCGCGCGCCACTGGCGGCGCGGCGCGCCGGCGCGAGAGGCGAATCGGATCGTGTCGGCCCTTCGCGAGCGGCCGTCGTCGCCGCTGATCTGGCATCTGCCGGCAGAGCTGCGTGCGGACCCACGCTCGGCGCCAGCTGTTCCGACTTCGAATGCCCCGCACGCGGCACGCGTCACTGTGCCCGAGCGCTCGACCGACCCGCTGCGGATCGAGGACGTCACGACCGGGATGGCGATCGACGTGCAGGTGCGCGGCGTGTTCAACGTGGCCGCCCAGCCGGCCGACGGCTACACGGTCTACCCGCATGCCGAGGCTTCGGGCTGGACCCTGCTCCACCGCATCATGGAGGATGGAGCCGAGTACTTCGTCAGCTTCGAGACGCGTCCAGCGGTCCCGGAGATCACCTACGACCTGACCCTCGCCAAGGAGGTGAGCGGCCTCCGCCTGGTCGGAGGGGCTCTGCTCGGGGCCGATCTGTGTGGCCCTTCGGGCCATCAAGTATCGCGCGCCACTGCGCTGCAGGGGTGGTCTCGCTCGACGGTCGGTCAGGTGGCGGCGGGGTCGTGCACCCAGCTTCGTCGGCCGCCGCGGGCCCGCCGCTGGGAAACGCGGTAAACAAATCGATCATGTCCGCCAAGGAAATCATCGAGGCCGCGCTCAAGCTCGACCCCGTCGAGCGCGCCCGCCTCGCCGACACGATCTGGCACAGCCCCGACGCTGACAAACAGCTCGCCAAGCTCGACGGCTCTATCCGCGTCCGCGTCGCCCAGAAGATTGATGCGCTCGCCTAGAATCCCCGGCCACGGGCTGCAAGAAGCTCAAGGGCGACGACAACCTTTGGCGCGTCCGCGCCGGTGACTACCGGATCGTCTTTTCGATCCACGATGATGTCTTGCTGGTCGTCGTCATCAGAATCGCGCACCGGCGCGACGTCTATCGCTGACCCGCACGCCGGTCCCGGCCATCGACGGTGAGCATCTCACGGTGCTCGCCGGTGTCCAGGGCAAGCCGGCTCCACTGCGCTCCGCCCGTCGCACTGCGCGCGACCCTGGACCCCGGCTGCGCGCAATGACAGACGGCAGCTACGAGGGCCGGGCCCTCATCCCCTTTAGGCGCCCGTCCCGGGTAAACTCATCGAAGGTCAGACCCTGGCGGACTGGCTGGCCGCCGAGCCGCGATCGTGGCGGGCCGTCTGCGAGGTGTTCGCCGCTGCCGGCGAGGGGCTGCTGGCCGCCCACCAGGCTAAGGATGAGGTACCGGCTCACGCTGTTGCCGCGGACGAGCCCTCCCTCGTTCGCCAGGGCATCTCCCTACGATCGAGCTGCAAGCGCCTCTGGTCGTTCTCCAGATGCCCTGCCCGAAGTACCTATTGGCGAGTCTAGCGGGCGCGGAGATTGTGGTTCGGGCTCATGATCGTCTGCCCGGCCTTGACGGCGGAGCGAACCTTGAGACCGGCGCGGTTGTGATTGACGGTGGAGAGGCCGCCGGCCTTGACGGCGGAGCGAACCTTGAGACCGGCGCGGTTGTGATTGACGGTGGAGAGGCCGCCGGCCTTGACGGCGGAGCGAACCTTGAGACCGGCGCGGTTGTGATTGACGGTGGAGAGGCCGCCGGCCTTGACGGCGGAGCGAACCTTGAGACCAGCGCGGTTGTGATTGACGGTGGAGAGGCCGCCGGCCTTGATCGTCGTCTTCACCTTGAGGCCCGTGCTCTTCGTCGTCGTGGTCATGGTCGTCTCCTTGAAAGTACCGGCGTTCTTTTCGTGAACGCCTGAGCACCTAAGCAGCGATCGTGCCACTCGCACAAGGCGCAGGCCGACCCGGAAATTCAAGGATCTCGGCGCGGGCGCCGGCGCGATTGAGACTGGCGGGGCGCCGGTAGATTTATGACTAACGACCGCTAGTCTCGAATCAGCTCGCCCACCAGTACGAGAGCTTCAGCAAGAGCACATCGGTCGTCGCGCCGTGGCCGAACTCGCGCGGGGCCAGCATTGCCGGGCCGACGAGGTTTTGCACCTCGGGAATTTGTGAGCGGGTATACACGAGATAAAGCAGAGAACCGAGGCGGTACTCCCAGCGGAAGACGACGCTGGCGTTGATGGCCGCCTCCTCGAAGTCGGCGGGGTTGGTGCCGGGGACGACCGCGGCGGAATTGGCCAGGGTCGACAGGTGGACCGTCCCGCCCGGCTGGCGCGGCGGGGCGCCGGGCTCGCTGGGCAGGGTGGCGACCGCGCGGAGGTCGGAGAAGTGGCCGGAGGCCAGAAAGGCCTGGGCGTAGGCCTGCAGGGTGAGGCGCGGCGTGAAGGTGTAGCTGACGCGCAGGGTGGCGCTGACGTTCTTCGCGGCCAGCTTGCCGAAGAGGTAGGGGTCGTAAGGGCCGACGGCCTGCCAGGCGTAGCGGTACTCGCCGGCGGCCCACGTGAGCGTGGGGATGAGCTCGATGTCGAGCTGCGGGAGCGCGTGGAAGACGGCGCTGGCCTGCACGCTGGTCGCGTAGATGCCGGCGCCCATCACCTGCGTCTGGTTGGCGATGGTGGCGAAGACGGCGCGGCGGGGATCGGTGTCGTACTCGACCTTGCCGCCGACGTAGCCGGCGCGCTCGAGCGCGGTTCCGTCGCCGACCTCGCGGTCGTCGAAGCGCGCGGGCGCATAGTCGGCCGCCAGGAACACCGACGAAAAGTCGAGCAGGTGCAGGCGCGTGTTCAGCTCGTACCCCTGCCCGAGATCCAGCCAGGAGATGTTGCGGCTGTCCGAGACGACGAGCGTGCTGGTGGTGTCGACGGTGTGCTTGCCCGGCTTCAGCGTCCGCCACCCGACGGTGGCCTGCAGCGTCTCGATGTTCTGCCGCTGCATGTAGCCGAGATCGTTGTAGTCGAGCTGCCGCCCGGCGCCCGTGTACTCCGCGCTCCAGGTGAAGTGCTTGCCCCCCTCCTTCGCCACGCGCAGCCAGCCCCCCGGCGCCGCCGCGCCCGAGCCGATCAGCGTCCCGTCGGGCTGCATGACCACCGGCCCGCCGCGGATGTACGACTCGATGAACGCGCCGTTGACGACGTAGGCGCCCGAGGGCGAGCGCCAGAGGCCGTCGACGCCACCCACGTAGCCGTCGTGGTAGCAGTCGCTCCCGAGGGGCGCCGTCGCCCCCGACGGACAGAGCTGGCGGAGGCTGCCGTCGGTCAGCCGGGGGTAGCCGCCGTTGCTCTCGAAGGTCGTCGAGCCGGTGCCGATGAGGCCGATGTGGCCGCGGCTGCCGAGCTCGCGCTTGAGGCGCAGCACGTTGAACGCCGTGACGGGTGCCGCCAAACGGTTGGTCTCGTCCTTCTTGACGTTGTCGTAGATGGTGACGTCGTTGGCGGCGGTGACGGCGCTGAGGGCGCCGATGGTCCAGTTGGGGCTCAGCCGTCCGACCAGCTTCCCGGCGCCGTAGATGGTCGCCGGGGTGGGGACGTTGACCAGCTCTTCGTTGCTGGAGGCGTCGGTTCGCAGCGACGGCGGCACCGGCGCGCTGCCGATCCGGCGCGAGTAAAAGACCTGCATGGGGAACGAGAAGGCGTCGATCCCCTCCAGAAAGAACGGGCGCTTCTCGGGCAGGAACGTCTCGTACGTGCCGAGGTTCAGGATGATCTGGTCGAGCTCGACCTGGGAGAAGTCCGGGTTGAGCGCGGCGTCGAAGGTCAGGTCCTGGGCGATGTGCCACTTGAGATCGAGGCCGGCCGAGGCGGTGCCCGAGGTGCCGCTGCCGATCGCGACCTGGCTGGCGTCGCGGCGCTGTCCGGAGGCGAGCACGAACGGCTGCAGCTCCAGCGCGCCGGCCCCCTTGAGGTCGCCGAGGCCGTCGAGGCGCCCATAGAACGCGATCGGCGCCGCCACGTCGCGCGGGATGTAGGTCCACAGATCGGTCTCCTCCCGCTGGGCGATGAAGCGCGACGCTTGAAACCCCCAGCTCTGAGCCGGCAGGCTGCTGTCGAAGCGCAACACGCGCAGCGGGATCCGGATCTCCGCCGACCAGCCCCGCTTGGTGCGCGTGGTCTTGGCCTCCCAGTTTTCGTCCCACTCCCAGGAGTAGGTGGTCTGGTCGATGATCTGCGCGTCAGCGAGCACGCCGGCGATGTTCACGGCGAACATGTAGGCGCTCTTGCCGTCGTTGCGCGAATCGATGTTGACGTAGACCCACTCGCTCTCCGAATCGCGGTCGCGGCGGGTCAGCCGCTCGACAATCGGCGTACGGACCTGTTCGCAGTCGAAGCCGATGTAGATCGCCGCCTTGTCGTAGAGCACGCGCAGGACGGTCTTTTCGGACGGCCGGGCGCCGTCGAAGGGAAACGACTGGGTGAACGCCGAGGTGCCGGGGGCCAGCTGCCAGACCGGATCTTGGAGGCGGCCGTCGATGAGCGGCGCGACCGGCGTCTTGACGGCGACGAGGTGGGGCGGTCCGGCGCCCTGATTCGGCGCTAAGGCGAGCAGGGCAGCGAGCAGGGAGAGAGCAGGCAAAGTCGTCGTCGCTGTCAGGCACGATACCGGTCGCCGCCCGACCTCGCAAATTGCATTTCGTCGTCGGTGATCTCGCGCGTCGCCCTAGCGAGTCTCGGCTGCCTGGGCTCGGGCGACCTGCCCGGCCAGCGTGGCGATCCCCGCGGGCCCGAGGTCGACGGTGGGGAGGCGGGGGAGCAAGATCATCGGCAAGTCGAGGTCGCGCCGCAGGCCGGCAATCGTCTGCTCGGCCAGCCGGCGATGGGCCCGCGCGGCGATCGCCAGCCGCAGGGTGGAGGCGAGCGGCCCGTCGGCGGCTGCCGCTGCCCGATCCAGAATCGGGGCCAGCGCGGGGGCGGTCGCGTCCTCCGAGGGGACGGCGTTCACCACCAGCAGGGCCGGCCGCAGGCGGAGCGCGCGCAGCGCCGCGGCCAGCTCGCCCGCCTCGCGCGCCGGCAGCTCCTCCGGCAGCGTCACGATCACCAGCGCCGCGCGCGCCGGATCGCGGAGGAGGTCGTCGATGGCGCGCGCGTCGGGGGCCAGCGGTCCCTTGGGCATGGCGGCCAGGATCGCGCCCGGGATTCGCAGCATGAGCGCGGCGTGGCCGCTGGCCGGGCCGTCGAGGATGGTGAGGTCGTAGCGCGGGCGACCGTTCACGCGCTCGGTGGTGTGCCACCAGGCCTTGCCGAGGATGGCGTAGGCGTCGAGCCCCGGCACCGCGTTCAGGAACGAGCGGGCAGCGCGGTTCTCGAGCAGCGCGCGGGCGACCAGCTCGGAGCGAAGGGTCAGGACGCCATACTCGCGCAGCGCGCTCTCGGGCGTCATGTTGACGGCGTCGATCCCCGGCGCCACGGTGGTCACCGCCGAACCGACCGGCGCCCGCCCGAAGAGGTGCCCCAGCCGATCGGTGGGGCCCGCGGCGGCGATCAGCACGCGCTTGCCGGCGTCGGCCGCCGCGCGCGCCAGCGCCGCCGCCACGGTGGTGCGACCGACGCCGCCCTTGCCGGAGATGACGACGAGGCGGCGCTCGAAAAGTGGGGCAAAGAGTGGGGCGAAGGGCGGGTTCACGCGAGCTCCGCCCGAGCGTCTAGCACGATTGCCGCCAGCAGCCCCAGCTCGGCGCCCGAGGCGATCGTCAGCGCGGGATCGTAGCTGAGGAGCGGCATCGTCACGCCGATGATGGGGAGCCAACCGCGGCAGACGGCGATGTGCAGCGCGACGGGGGCCCCGAGCGCGGTGGCGACGCCGGCCACCGCCGCGCGCGCCGCCGGATCGCGGCGGGCCGAGGGCGAGCGGGCCGCCAGCACGACGCCCGCGCCGATGGCCAGCCAGGCGGCAACGACACCAAAGGCACCCGCCCGTCCCAGCTCCTCGCCGACCACGGCGAAGGCGTAGTCGCTGGCGGGCGACGAGAGCCGCCGGCGACCGCTGCCGTGGCCGATGCCGGCCCCGTGCGACGCGCCGGCCACGTTGGCGTGGGCGAGGGCCAGCACCTCGAACCCCTTGCCGCGACGATCGCTCTCCGGTGAGCGAAACCCGCGGATCCGGTTCTCGACGTACCCGAAGCGCGTCGCGCCGACGGCGAGCGCGATGAGCAAGAGGCCCGCCGCCGGCAGCAGGCGCCGCCCGGGCACGCCGCCCCCGGCCAGCGCCGCGAACGCGACGGCCAGGGCGATCGCCGCGGCCGAGAAGTCCGGTTCGAGAACCAGCGCCAGCACCGCCAGCATCGCGCCGGCGACCGCCAGCCGCCGTGCGCGGGCGTCCCGCGCGGCGGCGACCAGCAGCGCCACCGCGCCCAGAAGAAGAGGCGCCGGGCCGCCCGACACGACGCCGAGGTGAACCCAGCGCCGCGCACCGGCCGCGCGCACGCCGACGCCGGGGATGAACACCGCCACCGTGAGCGCCAGCGCCGCCAGAAAAACGAGCGGCGCCGCGGCGAAGAGGCGGCGCGTTCCGAGGCGCGCCAGCGCGCCCCCCAGCAGGGCGCCGCAGGCGAGGCCGATCAGCTGGCGGACGGCATAGTGGGCGGGCGCGCCGACGCCGGCGGCGCCCGGGCGCACCGGCGCGGCCGCGACGATCAAGACGCCGAGCGCGCCGAGGCCGACGGCCGGCACGAGCAGAAGGCAGAGGGTGAGCGCGCGCCGGCTCATCGCGGGATCAGAAAGGGAGGACCACGCCGAGATCGACGTCGAGGGAGTCGCCCAGGAACGAGTAGCTGGTGGTTCCGGGCCTGTAGGCGGGATGGGTCAAGACCAGGGTGTAGCCGGCGCGAAGCGAGATGGCGACGTCGTGCGTGACGCCGACGTCGAGGCCGATGGTCCCGCGGCCGAGCGGTTGCACGGCATCGAACGTTCCGGGCCGGAACGTGAGCTCGGGGGTGGAGAAGTAGCTGACCGCGAAGCCGACGCCCACCTGCGCGAATGGGCGGACGCGTCCCTGCCGCCAGGCCACGGTCTGCGTGAGCGCGAAGCTGGCCTGCGAGATGACCCGCTGGGCGGCAAACGTCTGTTCTTGCCCGGGCGCCACCGCGGTCGATCCGGTCACGTCGGTCGCGTACTTGTCGTAGAAGAAGTCGACCCCGGCGCCGAGCTCGAGGTGACCGGAGAGCGTGAGATAGCGGCGCTGGTAGGTGCCGCCGACGGAGATGCCGTTCGCCGGGCCGACCGTTTCCGCTTCGCTGCCGAGGCGGTGCCCCCAACCGGCATAGACGCCGACGGCGTTGTCGGGCGGAGGCGACGGGGGAGTCTTCGGCGCGGCGGTGACCGGGGCGGTCGCCGCCGCCGGGGCCGACGGCGGCTCGGGCGGCGCCGGCTCGGCTTGCGCCAACCAGGAAGCCAGAACGGCAGCCGCGACCATCGGGTGGAGATTACGGGCCTTGCCGGGCCCCGTCTACGCGATCGTGACCAGAATCCTGGCCCGCCTCGACGGCGGTCCCCTCGGCGCACCGTACGATCGAGACGCGGCCGGCCCGCGGCGCGCGCAGCTCGTTCTCCATCTTCATCGCCTCGAGGACGACGACCGTCTGACCGGCCTTGACCGTGTCGTCCAGCTTCACCAGCAGCTTGACGACCCGCCCGGGGATCGGTGAGCGCATCGCGATCGGCGCGGCGTCGTTGCCGGCCCGCGCCGGCACGGCGATCTTCGCCCGCCGCGCGTCCGTCACCTCCGCGGCCAGCACCAGCGGGTCGCCGCCCGGCCGCCGCACCTCGACCGTCATCTTGGCCCCGCTGCCGTCGACGGCGGCCACGGTCTGCTCGCTCCCCCGCCGCAACAGCCACACGCCCCGTTCCGCCTCGACGACCTCGACGTCCCACTCGACGTCGTCCACCCGAGGCTTCCCCCCCTCCTCAATCTCGACGATCCGTTCCTTCCCCTCAATCTTGACCGCGAAACGCATCTCTCTCCTGGTTGATCGGAGGCGGGCTCTGCCCGCCGGAGACTTGCCTGCCTAGCAGATCCGGCTTCACCTCAATCAGGTCCGTGGGGTGGGCCCGTGGGAGGGGTGAAACCCCTCCCACGCAGCGGAGCGCGAAGCGATCATCCCTCCATGAAGGACTTGAAGCGTTTGCTGCGCGACGGGTGGCGCAGCTTGCGGAGCGCCTTGGCCTCGATCTGGCGGATGCGCTCGCGCGTCACCTCGAAGTCCTGCCCCACCTCTTCCAGGGTGTGGTCGGACTTCTCGCCGATGCCGAACCGCATGCGCAGCACCTTCTCCTCGCGCGGCGTGAGCGTCGCCAGCACCTTGCGGGTCTGCTCCGCCAGGTTCATGGAGATGACCGCGTCGGCCGGCGAGATGACGCTCTTGTCCTCGATGAAGTCGCCGAGGTGCGAGTCCTCCTCCTCGCCGATCGGCGTCTCCAGCGAGATCGGCTCCTTGGCGATCTTGAGGACCTTGCGGACCTTGTCGAGCGGCAGCTCCATCTTCTCCGCGATCTCTTCGGGCGTCGGCTCGCGGCCGAGATCCTGCACCAGGTAGCGGCTGGTGCGGATGAGCTTGTTGATCGTCTCGATCATGTGGACCGGGATGCGGATGGTCCGGGCCTGATCGGCGATGGCGCGGGTGATCGCCTGCCGGATCCACCAGGTGGCGTAGGTCGAGAATTTGTAGCCGCGCTTGTACTCGAACTTGTCGACCGCCTTCATGAGGCCGATGTTCCCCTCCTGGATCAGGTCGAGGAACTGCAGCCCGCGGTTGGTGTACTTCTTGGCGATGGAGACCACCAGCCGGAGGTTGGCCTCGACCAGCTCCGCCTTGGCCTTCTCGGCCGTCCGCTCGCCGTCCTCGATCTCGTTGACCGTGTCGCGCAGGACGTGCTCGGTCAGCTTGGCCTCTTCCTCGACGCGCTTGACCTTCTTGCGCGCGTTGGCGATGACCAGCGCCATCTCCTCGATCTCGTCGGGGCGGATGCCCAGCTTCTTGGCGATGGCCCGCTGGCGCAGCGGGGACGAGCGGATCTCCCGCAGCGTCTTCTGCAGCTCCTTGATCGACAGCCCCGACTTGGCCTCGCAGCCGATGATCTCGCGGTTGGCCTGCTCGATCCGCTCGACCAGCTCCTTCAACTTCAGCACGATCTTGTCGATCTGCTTCTTGTTGAAGCGCATCTCCTGAAGCGCGTCGAGGATCTCCTGCTTGCAGATCGTTGATCTGCTTCTTGTACTTCTTGCGCGTCGGCTCGGAGACGGCCTTGGCCTCCAGCTTCTCGGCGACCTTCTCCTGCTCCTTCCAGAGCCGGCGGATCTTGTCGATCACCTTGCAGACGCGCTCGATGTGCCACTGCTCGTCGAACTCGGCGTCCTCTTCGTCGGCGTCCTTGACCACCTCCTTGACGCGAATCTTCTGCTTCCGCAGCTTGTCGCCCAGCTCGAGGATCTCCTCGATGGCGACCGACGAGTTGAGCACGACCTGCAGCACGCGCCGCTCGCCGTCCTCGATCCGCTTGGCGATCTCGACCTCGCCCTCGCGGGTGAGCAGCGACACCGACCCCATCTTGCGCAGGTACATGCGCACCGGGTCGTTGGTCTTCGAGTAGCCGTCGGCGTCTTCCTCTTCCTCGGCCTCTTCCTTCTTGGCGGCCGCGGCGGCTTCCTCTTCGTCTTCCTCTTCGCTCTCGGCCTCGGCGTTCTCGCCCTTTGCGACCTTGATCTTCGACGACGAGTCGACGATCTCGATCCCCTCGCCCGAGAAGGCCGACAGCCAGTCGTCCATCTGGTCGGACGACACGATGTTCTCCGGCATGTGCTCGTTGACCTCGTCGTAGGTCAAAAAGCCCTTGGCCTTCCCCATCGTGATCAGCTCGCGCTTCTTGCGCTCGCTCTCCTTGTTGGAGGCCTTCTTCGTTGCGCTGGCGCGCGGCTGCACCCGGCGATCCATTTTTCGCCGCCTTGGCGGCCCGCGGCGTGCGCGGAACCTCCTCGTCGTCCACGTCGTCGTTGTCGGATTCGTTCTCGAAGGTCTCGTGTTCCATTTCCCTAAGGCCTCTGCAGGGCTGCCTGCAGCCCTTCTTTGGTTTTACGAAGCTCGATTCCGCGGATCGACAGCGCGCGCTGCGCCGCCTCGTCCCCCCGCGCGTGGGCCTCCAACGACAGTCTCGCGCTCATCTCGATCTCGGCGTCCAGCCGCTGAAGCTCAAGTCGGGTGGTCAACTTCCGCAGCAGGCTGGCCGGGTCGGCGACCTTCGCCAAGCTGCCGTCCATCAGCCCGGCGGCGACCGTCTGGCGCTGCGCGACCGGCGCCGAGTCCAGCCAGCTCGGCACGTTCAGCTTGCCGCTCTCGGCGACCATGCTGGCCGCCATCCGGTAGAGCTGCCGGATCGTCGGGTGCAGCAGCAGCTCGCCGGCCCGGGCGGCCTCGGGCGCCCGCAGCAGCTCCGGATAGAGGGCGAGCAGCACGACGACGTGCAGCTCCTCCGGCGGCAACCGAACCGGGGCGGTGACGGGGGCGCCGTCGGTTGGGGCCGGGGCTGCCGGCGCGTCGGCCCCGGGGGCGGCGTGACTCCCGCGGTGGGCCCGCGTGGCGGCCTCCTGCAGCGCACGCTTCACCTGCAGGTTCGTCAGACCGAGGATACCGGCCAGCTGCCCGGCGTAGAGCTCGCGCTTGGTCTGGTTGTTCACCCGGACCAGCAGCGCGGCGACCCGTTCCAGCGTCGCCAGCTTCCCTTCGATGCTGCTCTCCTCGACGCTGTCCTGAATGAACTGCTCGAGCATCGGGCGGGCGCCGTCGACCATGCGGCGGAAGGTGGCGGCGCCGTCCTCGTTGCGGCGGACGAAGTCGTCGGGGTCGAACCCGGCCGGCAGGCGCGCCACCCGGCCGTCGACCTCGCCGTCGATGAACAGCGGCACCGCCTTCTGCGCCGCCCGCTGTCCGGCGCTGTCGCCGTCGAACACCACGGTGACCGTCTTGGCGATTCGCCCCAGCGCCGCCACCTGCTCGACGGTGAGCGCGGTCCCCATCGGCGCGACCGCCTCTTCGATGCCGGCCTCGTGCAGCGCCAGCACGTCGAAGTTTCCTTCCACGACGACGGCGCTGCCGCTTTTGCGGATGGCGTCCAGCGCGGCGTGCAGCCCATAGAGCTGCTCCTTCTTGTGAAAGAGCGGCGACTCCGGCGAGTTGACGTACTTGCGATCCTTGGCGTCCGGGTCGAGCAGGCGGCTGCCGAAGCCGACGACGCGCTTCTGGCGATCGATCACCGGCAGCATCACCCGGTCGCGGAAGAAGTCGTAGCGCCCGCGCTCGTTGACCGCGCAGAGGCCGAGGCGCTCCAGGTCGGAGACGGGGATCTTCTTGCTGGCCAGGTGCGACGACAGACCGTCCCAGCGCGCCGGCGCGTAGCCGACCCGGAACTTCTCGCGCACCGCCGCGCCGATGCCGCGCCCCTCGACGTAGGCGCGGGCGGCCGCGCCGGCCGGCGAGTGGTACTGCTCTTCGAAATAGGAGGCCGCCAGATCGAGCGCCCGCAGCATCCGGTCGCGCTCGGACTCGGCCTCCTTGCGGGCCTTGACCTCCGCCGGCGTCAGCGGCCGGACCTCGAGATCGACGCCCGCCGCCGCGGCCAAGTCGGTCAGGACGTCCATGAAGGGACGCTGCTCGATCTTGACCAGGAAGCTTATGGCGTCACCCTTTTCGTCGCAGCCGAAGCAGTGGAAGAACTGCCGGGGCTCGTGGACGGTGAACGAGGGTGTTTTTTCGCTGTGAAAGGGGCAAAGCCCTTTCCAGCTCCCCGGTCCCGCCCGCTTGAGCTCCACATGGCGCTTGACGACATCGACGATGTTGGTGCGGTCGCGAACGTCGTCGATCTTCTCCCTGGGTACTAAAGGCACAAGAATATCCGCCGCACCGGAAGGCGGGCATCTTTTAGCGTAAGGTGCCTCTAAGTCAAGCCGGCGCGCTATTTTTCTGCGCTCCGGCCCGACCCCGATTTTGCTCCGGCTGACGACCGCGCCGGGGAGAACGACGCGGTCGGTCGATCAGTGCCCGGCGGCGCCGGTGTTACCGGCGGCGCCCGTGCTCCCGGCGGCGCCCGAGTGGCCCCCGCCGCCCGTGTGGCCGCCGCCGCCCGTGTGGCCGGCGGCACCGGTGTGGCCCGCCGCGCCCGCGCTCCCCCCAGTGCCCGTGGTAGCCGCCCCGCAGCTGACCATGAACATGTGCATGTGGCCGTCGTGAGGCCGTCGACGAGGTCACCGTGACCGAGCCGCCCCCCTTGAGCGTCGCCAGATTGGCGGTCGTAAGCGTCACCATGTGGGTGTGCGCCACAACGGTACCGCCGGCCGTGTCGGCCATTGGTTCGCCGGTGGTGATCGTCTGGTCGGTGGTGGCGTCCAAGTCAGAGGCTGGGATCGTCACCGTATGATGGTGGCCGGTCGAGTCCGGGACCTGCGTCTCCGGCAGCGGGCTGGCGCAGCTCGCGTTGGTCGATCCGCCAGCACCGGTGGTTCCGCCCGTGCCGTTCCCTCCGCTGCCGTTCCCCCCGCTGCCAAAGCTGCCGCCCGTCCCGCCGTCGTTCGAGCTCGACGACGACGAGCACGCTGCCGCCACGCCGCCGACCAACGTCAGCGTCAACGTGACGAATTCCTTACGGGTCATTGATTTCGTGTCCATTGCTCACCTCTCCGATGACCAGACGGTGTGCATCGGCCGCCGCCGTCGCAAGCCATCGTTTGGCCTGGAAATCGGCCGGGCATCCAGGTCCCAATATGCGAGATCTGGCTTGCCGCTTGGCGCGCCCCGGGGCGGGCGGCACAATGGCGCGATGGACGCTCGGCCGTCGCGAACACTGCTGGCGCGTCTGCTGGCCGGGACCATCGTCCCGACGGTGAGCGCGCTGGTGGTGTTCGGTTTCTTCGCGCACCGGGTGGCGCGGCAGTCGCTGGAGGAGGAGCTCTCGCGCCGGCTGGAGACGGCGGCGGCCGGCGCGGCGGCGACGATTCTCCCCGAGCAGCTTCGGGCGATCGGACCGGGCGACGAAGGCTCGCTCACCTACGCGAACGTGCGCCGGCGGCTGGACGCCGCGCGCGGGCGGCTCGGCGTGCGGCGGGTGCTGGCGGTGACGCCGGAGCTCGGCGCGCGCGGCGACAGCGCCGGCGCGCTTCAGCTCGGCGCGCGCGCCTACGAGCTCGAGGCCGACCGGGCCGAGATCGCCCGCGCCCTCGGCGGGACGCCGGCCGCCTCGCCGCTCTTCGTCGGTCACGACGGCGTTCCGTACAAGCGCGCCTACGCCGCCGTCGGCGAGCCGGGGGAGGTGGCCGGCCTGGTCGCCGTCGAGGGGAACGCCGACTACCCGGCGATCCTGGCGGCCTTTCGCCGCTCGATGCTCCTGGCCGGGATCCTGGCGGCGATCGGCGTGCTGGCCCTGACCGCCTGGATGGCCCGGCGGATCTCGGGGCCGATCACCCGGCTCGCGCAGGCGGCGGCGCGGCTAGGGCGCGGCGATCTCGACGCGCCCGTGCCGATCGAAACCCGCGACGAGATCGGTCTTCTGGCGCAGACTTTCGAGGAGACGCGCGCCGCGCTCAAGGCGCGCGACGAGAGGATGCAGATGATGTTGGCCGGCATCGCGCACGAGGTTCGCAATCCGCTGGGGGGGCTCGAGCTCTACGCGGGGCTGCTGCGCGACGCGCTGGGCGGGCAGCCGGAGCGGTTGGAAGAGGTCCACCGGATCGAGCGCGAGGTCGGCCACCTGAAGACGGTGGTCAACGAGTTCCTGGAGTTCGCCCGCCGGCCGCCGCCCAACCTGGAGGCGGTGGCGCTGGGGCCGCTCTTCGACGAGGTGCGCGAGCTGACCCGCGCGGCGAGCGCCGCGGCGATCACCGTCGACGTGCCGTCCGCGCTGCGCGTGCGCGCGGACGTGGGCCAGCTCCGGCGGGCGCTGTTGAACCTGGCGCGCAACGCCGCCACCGCGGCGCGCAACGGGCGGGTGCAACTGACCGCGCGCGTGCTCTCACCCGAAAACCCTGATCTACACCCTTCGAGAATCTTCGCGGCGCGCAAAGATTCTCTTGCGAGGTTCGAGACCAAGGTGAGCGGAGGCGGGCTTCGCCCGCCGGAGCGAGGTGGGGTGCGGGGAGGCGCGAGCGGCAGCGAGCCGCCTCCCTGCTCTATGACGGTGCGAATCGAGGTGCGCGACGACGGGCCCGGCGTGCCGGCGGCGCTCCGCGAGCAGATCTTCACGCCGTTCTTCACCACCCGCGAGAAGGGGACCGGGCTGGGGCTGGCGTTCGTTCGCGAGATCGTGCGCGATCACGGCAGCGAGGTGGTGGTGCGCGACGCGCCCGGCGGAGGCAGCGTGTTCAGCTTCGATCTGCCGGCGGTGACGTCGTGACCGACGAGAGGAGCTCCCCGGCGACGTCGGGGACGCTCGTCCTCAGCGATCCGAAATTTCTCGATCACGATCCCGGCCCCGGCCACGTCGAGTCGCCGGCGCGGCTGGAGGCGATCCTGGGCGAGCTGGCCCGGGCGCCCGTCGACGGTGTCCGCACGGAGACGCCGCGCCCCGCGACCGACGCCGAGATCGAGGCGGTCCACAGCGCCGGGTACCGCGTGCGGCTGATGCGCCTCGACGGACAATACGCCGAGCTCGATCCCGACACCGTCGTCTCGCCCGGCAGCTGGGAGGCGGCCTCGCTGGCGGCCGGCGCGGCGGTCGGCGCGGTGGAGGCGGTGATGCAGGGGCGGGCGGCCAACGCCTTCGCGCTGGTCCGGCCGCCCGGTCACCACGCCCGCCCGGCGGCGGCGATGGGGTTCTGCCTCATCAACAACGCGGCGGTCGCCGCCGAGGCGGCCCGCCGCGCGGGCGCCCGGCGGGTGCTCATCCTCGACTGGGACGTGCACCACGGCAACGGCACGCAGGAGATCTTCGCCGGGCGCGACGACGTCCTTTACATGTCCGTCCACCAGTACCCCTTCTATCCGGGGACCGGCGCGTCCGAGGAGATCGGCGTCGGCGCCGGAAGGGGCGCGACGGTCAACTGTCCCTTGCCGGGCGGTCAGACCGACGCCGACTACGGCGCCGTGTTTCACGACCTGTTTCTCCCGGTCGGCCGCGCCTTCGCGCCCGAGCTGATCATCGTCTCGGCCGGTTACGACGCCCACCTGCGGGATCCGCTGGCGGACATGCGGGTGAGCGAGCGGGGCTTCGCCGCCATGACGTCGCTGGTCGGGGAGCTGGCCGAGGAGTCGTGCGGCGGCAAGCTGGTGCTGTTGCTCGAGGGGGGCTACGACCTCGACGCGCTGGCGCTGTCGGTGCGCGCGTCGCTGGAGGCGCTGACCGGGCGGCGGGAAGAGTTTCCCCGCGGCGTCGGCAGCGATCCAGCGCTGGCCGTGGCGGCGACCCGCGACGCCCTCCGCGCCGCCGGGCGAATCGTCCCGAAGACGTAACATGACCACCGACATGACCGGGCGATGAAGCTCCGCTGGCCGCCGTGGACCTTCGGCTCGGGGGCGTCGGTCGGCGCGCTCGCCAGCCGGCTCCTGGCGCTCGTCGCCCTCGCCGCCTGGGTGTCGCTCGGCAGCCAGGTGCGGGTCCTCCTCGGCAGCCGGGGCCTCCTGCCGGTGGGCGCGTTCATGGAGGCCGTGCGCGCCGACGGTCGGGTCGGCCTCTTCGATCTGCCGACGCTGTTCTGGCACTTTCACTCGGACGGCGTGCTCGTCGCCGGCACGGTGGCCGGGCGCGGCGCTGGCGGTCGCGGCGCTCCTCGGGTGGCGGCCTCGGCTCTGCTTCGCGCTGTCGACCGCGCTCTACCTCTCGTACGCCACGGTGGGGCGCGACTTCCTGTCGTTCCAGTGGGACAACCTGCTGCTCGAGTGCGGGCTGCTCGCGGCGTTCCTGCCGGTCGACCGACGGGCGCCCGTCGTTCACTTCCTGTTTCGTCTGGTGCTGTTCAAGCTCTACTTCGAGTCGGGCGTCGCCAAGTGGCAGTCGGAGCTGGGCGACTGGCGGGACGGCAGCGCGATGATCTACTACTACGAGACCGCGCCGCTGCCGACCTGGCTGGCGTTCACCGCCTACCACCTGCCGGTCTGGTGGCACCACCTCGAGAGCCGGGCGACGCTGGTGCTCGAGCTCGTCGTTCCGTTCTTGATCTTCGGGCCGCGGCGGGCGCGTCTCGTCGCCGCGTTCGCCTTTTCGTTCTTCCAGATCTGCAACGCCGCCACCGCCAACTACGGCTTCTTCTGCTATCTCGCCGCCGCGCTGAACGTCTTCCTGCTCGACGACGTCGACGTCGAGCGGGCCGGGGCGCGCGCCGCGAGGTACGTGCCGTCGAGGCTCCGTCGCGGCGTGGAACGCCTGTTGTCCTTCCGGGTCCGCCCGGCGTCCGCGCCCCTCGCCACGAAGCCACCGCCGATCCCCGTCCGCTGGATCGGGCGGGCCGGCGCGGCGCTGTTCGTCCTCGCGTCGCTCACCGGCGCGCTCTACGCCTTCACCGAGCCGGGGCGCGCGCTGACGATCGTCGCGCCGCTCTTCGAGCTCAACCAGCGGTTCCGGCTGGTGAACAGCTACCACCTGTTCGCGTCGATCACCCGCGAGCGGATCGAGCCCGATCTGCAGACGCTGGACCCGGGCGCGCCGCTCGGCTCGGCGGACGACGACGCCGCGGCGCTGGACTCGGCCGGTGATGACGGCCGCTGGACGCCGCACTATCTGTGGCACAAGCCGGGCGATCCGCGGCGCGCGCCCGACTTCGTGGCGCCGCACCAGCCGCGCGTCGACTTCCAGCTCTGGTTCTACGGCCTGGCGTTTCGCCGCCGCGAGCCTCCGTACGTCAACACGCTCCTCGAAAGAATGTGCGAGGATCCCGCGGCCGTGCAGCAGCTCTTTCGCGAACCTCTTCCGCCGCGCCCCGCCGCCGTGCGCATCGTCTACTGGCGCTATGTCTTTGCCAGCCGCGCCGAGCGGCGCGCCAGCGGGGCCTGGTGGTCGCGCGCGCCGGTGGCCGTGAGCCGCGCCATCGTCTGTTCGGGCGGAGCCCGATGACCGCCGCCGTCTCCGCCACGGCCGAGGGGAAGACGCTCCGCAACGCCTCGCTGGGCACGCTGTTCCTCACGATCTTCCTCGACCTGCTGGGCTTCGGGCTGGTGATCCCGTTTCTCCCCGGCATCGCCCGTCGCCTCGGCGCCGGCGACTTCCTGGCCACCATGCCGGGGGCGGTCTTCTCGATCATGCAGTTCCTGTTCATTCCGATCTGGGGGCGCCTGTCCGATCGGATCGGGCGGCGGCCGGTGCTGCTCTGGAGCATCGCCGCCTCGGCGATCGGGATGACCATGCTCGGCCTGGCGCCGACGTTGATCTGGCTGTTCGTCGCCCGCATCTGGAGCGGCATCGCCACCGCCAACATCGCCGTGGCGCAGGCCTACATCGCCGACGTGACGACCCCCGAGCGCCGCGCGCGCGGGATGGCCATCGTCGGGATCTCCTTCGGGCTCGGCTTCATCTTCGGGCCGTTCATCGGCGGCGAGCTGTCGCGGTTCCACCCCTTCGGGCGCGAGGGGATGCTCCCCCCGCTGGTGGCGGCCGGTCTCTCCACGGTCAACCTGCTGATGGCCTTCCGGACCCTGCCCGAGTCGCTGCCGCCCGAGCGGCGCGGGAAGTCCCTGCGGCGCGCGTCGCCGATCGATCTGGCGGGGTTCCGCGCGGCGATCTCCGTCCCCGGCATCGGCGCGGCGGTGGCCATCAACTTCATGCTGTTTCTCTGGTTCTCCGGCATGGAGCAGACGTTTCGTCTCTTCACCGCCGACGGGTTCGGCATGTCGGACGCCGGGACTGGACGGGTGTTCGGCCTGGTGGGGATCGTCAGCGCGCTGGTCCAGGGGGGACTGGTCGCGCGCATGGTCCCCCGGTTCGGCGAGGCGCGGCTGATTCAGGGCGGCCTCGGCATCCAGGCGGCGGCGTTCGCGCTGCTCGGCCTGTCTCCCCTGTTCGGCGCCTCGGGCAAGCTGGCGCTGCTGGTGGCCGCCGGCCTCATCGCCCTCGGCAGCGGCCTCTGCTCACCGACGCTGCCGGCCTTCGCCTCCCGCCGCGCCAGCGCGACGACCCAGGGGGTGACGCTCGGGACCCTGCAGTCGGCCTCGGCGCTGTCGCGCGCGCTGGGGCCGATCGTGGGCGGCGCGCTCTACGCGACCATCGATCCCCGCGCCCCCTATCTGGTCGGCGCGGTGGGGTTGGGTCTGGCGGCGGTCCTCGCGGTCGCGCGGCTGCGGTAGACGGCCTTCCCCGCCGGAGACGGCGTCAAACGCCGGTCGGCCCGCTCCGGTCGCGGCCCTTGCGCGGTTCGACTGGCTTGGGCGTCTGCTCGGTTCCGTGCAGGCAGACGCGGTTGCGCCCGCTTCGCTTCGCCTCGTACAGCGCCTTGTCGGCGGCGGCCAGGAAAGCCGCGTGGTCGCTGACGTTGCTCTCCGGGACCGCGGCGATGCCGAGGCTGATGGTCACCGGGATCTCCTTGCCGCCGAAGGTGAACTTGCGCTCCTCGACGGCGCGGCGCAGCCGCTCGGCGACGACCCTGGCGCCGGTCTGGTCGGAGCCGCGGCAAAGGATGGTGAACTCCTCGCCGCCGAAGCGCGCCAGGACGTCCTCGGTCCGCAGCAGCTCCGCCATCATCTGCGACAGCTCGGCCAGGACGAAGTCGCCCGCCGGGTGGCCGTGGGTGTCGTTGATCTTCTTGAAGTGATCGATGTCGAGGAAGATCAGCGCCAGCGGTCCCTTGTGGCGGGCCGCGAAGGCGAACTCCTTCTCCAGATAGTCGGTGAAGTACTTCTTGTTGAAGACCTTGGTCAGGCCGTCGCGCAGCGCCGATTCGTACATCTGGCGCTGGAACACCTCGTCCAGGTAGTCGTGATAGGTGAACTTCAGGATGGTCGTCGAGCCGACCATGATCTTGTCGCCGTCGGCCAGCTCCTTCCGATCGACCTTGATCCCGTTCACGAAGGTGCCGTTGGTCGATCCGAGATCGGCCACGATGATCTTCTCCCCCTCGCGCATGAACTGGCAGTGCTCGCGCGAGACCCCCTCGTCGTTCAAACGGACGCCGACCGTCGGACCGCGCCCGACCACGGTCTTGTCCGCCTGCAGCTTGAACATCTCCCCCGCGCTCACGCCGGCCAGGACGACCAGGTAGGCGAGGTTGCGCTTCTGCTCGCGATCGGACTCGGGCGGGACCGCAGGCTGGGTCTCCGTCGTGTCCTTGAACGTCAAGGCAGGCGGGCCATCCGACGTTGCGCTTTTGTTGGCAGCCATCGTGACCGCGTCATTTTAGGCCAAGCGGCCGATTTCTCATAGTTGCTCGCGCCGACCCCGGGCGTCGACCCGCCAGCGGAGGGTCCCTTTTCCGTCGGGACCGCCGCCCAACCGGATGCGCAATGCTTCGGTCTTGCGCAGCGGCGGGTGGCGCGCCTTGCCGGTCAGAGCCGCCGCCAGGCTCGAGAGAATCGGCTCGTGCGCGACGAGCGCGATGGACGGCGTCCCCTCGCTCTCGCGCCCCATCGATCGGAGAAACCCGACCACCCGCGACGCCGTCCCCTCGGGGACCAGCAGATCGGTCACCGCGATGCGGCCCCGGTAGGCGATCTCGGAGGCGACGATCTCGGCGGTCTGCACCGCCCGCACGAGCGGGCTCGTGACCATCAACGAAAATTCAATCCCGCGGCGGGCCAGCGCCCGCCCCAGCCGGCGGGCGTCCTCGCGTCCCCGCGCGGTCAGCGCCCGAGCCTCGTCGCGGGGCGCGTCGTCGCCGGCCTCCGCGTGCCGGATCAGCGTCACACGCATGGCGCGGAACGACGGCGCGGCTACGACTGCCCGTCGCTGTCGGGACTGTCGGTTGGGCTCTGCCCGGCGTCCTCCTCGTGCCCGCCGGCGTCGCCCGGGCCCGGACGGGGCGGCCTCGGAGGCAGGGGAGGGGACCGCCATCGCCGCAGGACCGGGCGCGCTGCCCGACGGTGTGCTGCCGAGCGCCTTCGCCGCCGGCGCGGTCTCGACGGCCGGCGCCGCGCGGCACGGGTGCCGGGCCGGGATCGATCCCGTGCTTCTTGAGCGCCGCCAGATAGTGATCGCGCTCGGCGATCGCCGTCAGCAGCCGCTGCCTCATGATGTCGTTGTTCTGCTTGAGGCGGGTGATGTCCGAGAGGTCGCGCTGCCGGGTCGAATCGACACGCGACGCTCGCGCGAACGCCTTCAAGAACTCCGCCTGTCCCAGCTCCGCCATTCCCGTCGCCCGGTATTTGCCGGTCTCGACCTTCTCGAGATAGCCCTCGGCGGCGAGCCCGAGCAGCGCCTTCGAGACCTGCGGCTCACCGGCGCCGATCGCCAGCGCGATGTCGACCGGCGTGAACGCTTCGTTGCGCGCGACCATTCGCTTGAGCTCGTCGTAAAGCTCCTGGCGATCGACCTTGGCCCCGGCATCCCCGCCGAGAGAGCTTTTGCTGCTCGTGTGGCTCCGCTTGAGGCTCATCCCCGTCTCCTGTCCAAAATTCGCCTGCCTTATACCATTAGAACCCGACCTGCACCGCCGCCTGGATACGGTTCGCGGTGGGGGCGGTCTGGCCGTCGCTGGTGAGGTGGCTGTATTGAACCTGCGCCTTGACCCGGTGCCCGCGCAGGTAGCTGGAGACGACGGCGCTCTGTTCGTTCTGAGAGGTGCCGGCCAGCAGGCGTTGCTCGGCGGTCGCGCCGTAAAGCGGCAGGTCGGTGTGCCCCACCCGCGCCGCCACCTGCAGCCTGTGAGGCAGCAGGAAGTAGCTCCCCTGGACGTAAGCGCCCCAGAAGCTGCGCGAGGGGCCGGCCGCGCCCGGGTCCTCGAGGCGGCCGAACAGCTCGGCCTGGAGCGCGGCGCCTCGCCAGAGCGCGCGCAGCTCGAAGCCGCCCTGCCAGACGGCGACGTTGTCGACCCGCCCGTCGCCGTCGCTGTCGGCCACCGGCATCGGGATGTTGGGGCAGGCGTTCGGGAGGTCGCATCGCGCGAGGACGTCCGTCGGCGCCAGGTCGTAGTAACCGGCCGCGCCGACGGAGAGCAGCGGGCGCACGTGCCCTTCGATGTCTCCTTCCGACGGCGGCAGCGGCCCGAACGGCGTGGCGACGACCCGCAGGGCGTACGCCAGGTCGATGTTGTCGTTGGGGAGGTTGGCGCCCGAGCCGTTCAGGATGCCGGCCTGCACCGTCAGGCGGCCGGGGACCAGCCGGGCGACGAGCATGAGGCCGAGATCGCGCTCCAGCGAGAACGCCGCCATGGGCGCCGAGATGTTCACGAACTCCAGCTCGGCCTTCCAGTATTGCCGCTGCAGGCCATAGGGGACCTTGAACTGGCCGGCCTCGACGCTCAGCATCCGCAGCGGGTGCCAGGCGACGTAGGCGTCCTTCAGCGACGGCGACTGGGCGGCGTCGAGCTGGAGGCGGTACTGAAAAAACGGCCCGCCCACGTGCCCCTCCAGGATCATCTCGGCGCGTCCCAGCGAAAAACCCGAGACGTCCGGGGGGGCCAGGTCCGCGGGCCCCTGGCCGGCGATGAGGCCGGTGTAGATCGCCTGCACGCGCACCAACGGGCGCAGATAGAAGCCGTTGTCCGGCGAGCGGAGGTCGAAGCCGTCATCGCGGAACCGCACCACCGAGATCTCGGGCGGGTTCGCCTCGCCGGCGGCGACGGCCTGGCGGTCGCTCTCGCGCTGGCGGGCGTCGATCTGGTCGAGGCGGCGGCGCACGTCGTCGTAGCCGGCGCGCTGGCGCTCGAGCGCCTCGACCTGGCGGCGCAGCTCGAGCACCTCGGCCTCCGTTTCCTCGGCCTCCCGCTGGGCGGCGGCGGCCTGCGCCTCGGCGGGGCTGGCCGCGGCGTCGGCGGGCGGCCGGGGCGCGGGCACTGCTGCGGGCGCGTCCGCCGCGAGGACCGGCGGCGCGCAAAAGCCAGTCAGAACGAGGGCGATCGCCGCGGTCCGCCCCCTCATCCTCAACGCCGCTTGCGCCGCTTGTTGGCGGAGCGATCGCCGCCGGCGCCGCCGCTGCCGCCGGGGCCGCCCGCCGGGCTGAGCGCCGGCGTCAGCCACAGGCGCAGGCTGTCGGGATCGCGCCGGTAGCGGCGCACGAGCCAGACGAGGAGCCCGAGTCCCAGGATGACCGAGACCGCCCCGATGTACTGCGAGGTCGAGAACGACAGGCTGGTGAACGGCAGCGGGTAGATCCCGCGGTCCTGGTCGTCGCGGAACACCTCGATGAGGGGACGGATGATCCCGTAGCCGAGGACCCACCCCAGGAAGATCTGCCCCGAGAATTTTCGGTGGCGGCGGATGAACATCAGGAGGCCGAAGAGGAGGATGCTCGACAGCGATTCGTACAGCTGCGTCGGGTGCACCGGCAGGGACTCCGCCGCCGTCCGCGCCAGGGCGCCGATCTCGACGTGGTGCTGCCAGGCCGGGCTGCCGTTGCGGGCCAGCGGATTCACTCCCGGGAAGCGCACCGCCCAGGGCAGCGTCGAGATCTTGCCGTAGTCGCACCCGAACAGGAAGCAGCCGATGCGCGTGATGCCCGTTCCGAGGACGACCGAGGGGGCCGAGACGTCCGCCCACTTGAGCAGCGGGATCTTGCGCTTGTGGCAGCCGTACCAGCTGGCCAGAAACCCGCCGATCATCCCGCCGTAGGCGACCAGGCCCCCTTGCCAGATCTTGAAGAGGTCCAGCATCGACACGTTCGACTGGCTGGTCGGGTCGGTGAGGACGTTGATGAACCAGAGGACGCGCGAGCCGATGATCGCCCAGACGGCGGTCCACATGTAGATCGTGCCGGCCTCCTGCGGATCGATCAGATCCTCGGCGGCGAACCGCATGGCCAGGAACCAGCCGACCACCAGCGACGTCCCCAACATCACGCCGTACGAATAGATGGGCACCGGCGCCCACGGGTGGCCGAAGCTCCAGTCGCCGACCTTGCCGTAGAGGACGACCGCCCCGCCGAGGAGATAGAGCGGCGTCGAGGAGAGGGGGACGGCCTTGTTGGTGCGGCGCAGGAAGCGCTCGCGCGCGAACACGACCAGCGCCCCCGCCAACGCCAGGAAGAAGAGGAGCTTGGACGGGATGTTGACGAGGATGGGGCGCATGGGGGCGGAACCGAAGTCTGACCTCTAGATATTCCGCCGGCCCGACAAGGTCAATCGCAGGGAGGCCCGGTCCCGGCCGGGGACCGAGATTAGCGCCGATTCCTGGGGCGCTTGGGGTGGCCGGCGAACCAGTTGCCGATGAGAAACAGGCCCGCCAGACCCGAGGCGATGGCGGCGATCCAGGTCGCCCGGGGCTGGCCTCGACCGTCGAAGACCGTGGCCAGCACGGCCCCGGTGGCCGCCAGCATCCCCCAGAGGAGCTGCTGCCCGCGCGTGGTAGATGAGGCGCGCGTTCTCGTCGAGGTTGCGGAAGCCGAGCTCGATCTCGCCGCGCGCCGCCCGGTCCATGAAGCGCTGGAGCTCGCCGGGGAGCGACAGCGCGGAGAGCGCCATCTCGCGCGAAGCCTCGAGCACGATCTCCGACCACTGCTTCTTCTCGCCCAGCAGGAAGCGCTCGAGGTACGGCTCGATGATGGCGGCCGGGTTCATCTCCGGATCGAGCGTGGTGCAGACGCCCAGCAGCAAGAGCAGCGTCCGCTCGAGCAGGATCCACTCCTTGGGGATGTGGAAGGCGTCGCGCAGGTCGGCCAGGCTGACGTTGAGATCGCGCAGGTCGAGCAGGCTCCCCAGGCTCTTTTCAGGCTCGAACTTCAGGTCCTTCAGCGAAAAGCCGTCCGCCGACATCTGCACCCGCATCTTGTCGTGGAAGTACTGCACGATCCGGTCGAACGCCTCGGGGTCGGCCCGCCGGGAGATGAGCCCCATCTCCTTCATGGCGGTCACGATGCGGACCGTGTCGCGCGTGATGGCGCCCTGGATGAACGACATCATCCCGCGCCGCATCGCCTCGCTGACGGTGGCGACCGCGCCGAAGTCGAGAAACACGATGGTGGGCGGTCCGCCCGGCTGGGCTGGCGTCAGCACCAGCAGGTTTCCCGGGTGCGGATCGGCGTGGTACAGGCCGTCGATGAAGATCTGCTGGCAGTAGGCCTCGACGCAGACGCGGGCGGCGGCGCGGCGGTCGATCTTCAGGCTCTCCAGCCGCTCGAGATCGGCGACCTTGACCCCCTCCATCCACTCGGTGGTCAGCACGCGCGACGTCGAGAACTCGGTCATCACCCGGGGGAAGCGCACCTCGGGCGACGGCGGCTGGCGGGCGGCGAAGTTGGCGGCGATCTTCTGGATGGCGGCGGCCTCGCGCCGGTAGTCGAGCTCGGCCAGCACCATCTCCCGGATCTCGCGGTAGATGGTGTCGAAGCCGTAGTCGGGCATGAACCAGCGGCAGACCGCGAAGATCCGCTGCAGCGCCCGCAGATCGATGCGGACGATCTCCTCGATGTCGGGGTACTGGACCTTGACCGCCACCTCCTCGCCCGAGGGCAGCCGCGCCCGGTGCACCTGCCCGATCGACGCCGAGGCGACCGGCACCGGCGAGAACTCGGCGAACACCTCGGTCGGCGCCCGCCCGCCGAACTCTTCGCGCAGCCGGGCCTCGATGTCGCGGGTAGGGGCGGGGCGGAACCTGGTCCTGCAGCCGCTGCAGCTCCTCGCGGAACGCGTCGGGCAGGACGTTGGCCATGATGCTGATGAGCTGCCCCACCTTGATGAAGAGGCCGCGCAGCTTGATGATGGCGGCCTCGATCCGCCGGGCGTTCCTGCGGTGCTTCTCCAGCGTCAGGCGCGCGATGGCGGCCGGCCGGCGAAACCGGCGGGCGATCGCCAGTCCCAGATACGAGACGGCGACCCGGGTGGTCACGTAGTAGGCGGTGAACAGACGCGCGCGGCCCGACACCGGCGCATCATACCCTCCAACCCCCGGGGCGAGCTCTGCCGGACCGTCCGCCGGGCCATCCGACCGCTTTCGCGGTAACCTCCGCGCGCGATGAGCGAGGACGGGAACAAGAAGAGCGCGGTGGAGGGCCCCGACGAAGAGGGGGCGCCCGAGCCGGTCGGCGATGACGATCCCACCGGCCGCGCCGAGGATCGCACCGGAATCACCGATTTCGTGCGCCGGGCCGTCTCGGCGGGTGTCGGCGCGGCCGCCCGGTCGAAGGACGACATCATGCGCGTCGCGGCCGGCGAGATGCGCGGTTGGCTGGAGCACCTCAATCTTCACGAGGAGCTGGCCAAGGCGCTCGCCAAGCTGGTGATCGAGGTGAAGACCGAGATCCGCTTTCGCCCCACCGAGGACGGCAAGCTGGTCCCCGAGACGACCAACGACGTCAAGATGAAGCCGGCGAAGTAGCTCGGAAGCCTCGAAGGGCTCCCAGCCTGCGCTCGCCGCGGCGAAATCTTTTCAGTCTTCGCTGAAACGGGGGCATGGCGCCCGGCATCTTGATGCGTACAAAAAGGTGCAGACAAACGAGGAGGCGCCGATGTCGAAGTTCGTGGTTGCTGGGGTGACGGGGCATGTCGGGTCGGTCGTCGCGCGCGATCTGCTCGCCGCGGGCGATTCGGTCACCGTGATCGTCCGCGACGCGAAGAACGGGACCGAATGGTCGGCGCGCGGCGCGAACGTCGCGGTCGGCTCGCTCGACGACGCCGCCTTCGTGGCCGCCACGGTCAAGGGGGCCGACGGGTTCTTCACCCTCATCCCGCCGCACTACGCGACCGGCGACATCTACAGCGCGCAGCGCAAGAGCGCCGACGCGCTGGCGGCCGGCATCAAGCAGGGCGGCGTGCCGCTGGTGGTCCTGCTCTCCTCGGTGGGCGCCGACCGCGCCGACAAGAACGGCCCCATCAAGGGCCTGCACTACGCGGAGAACAAGCTCCGCGAGACCGGCACCAAGCTGGTCGCCCTCCGCGCCTGCACGTTTCAGGAGAACGTCGCCGGCGCCGTCGCGGCCGCCAAGAACGCCGGGATCTTCCCCAACTTCCTGCCGTCGGCGGACCTCGCGGCGCCCCAGATCGCCACCCGGGACATCGGACACGCCGCCGCCAAGCTGCTCAAGTCGCCGCCGGCGCGCAGCGAGGTCGTCGATCTGGTCGGACCGTCCTACTCGTCGCGCCAGATAGCCGAAAAACTGGGCAAGGTGCTGGGGAAGGCGCTGCCGATCGTCGACATCCCGGCGGCCGGCCACGTGGCGGCGCTGCAACAGGCGGGTGTGCCGCCCGACGTCGCCGCCGCCTTCGCCGAGATGTACGCCGGCTTCTCCGCCGGCCTGCTCACGCCCAAGGGCGATCGCGCCATCCAGGCCACGACGCCCATCGACGAGATCCTACCCGCGCTGGTCGCCTAGGCCGCTCCTAAGGCCGCTCCTAGAAGCGGCCTCACGCGGCGATCAGGCCAGCGGAAGGCGCACGGTGAAGCAGGCGCCCCCCTCTGGAAGGGTGTGCCCGACGATCGAGCCGCCGTGGGCGAGCACAATCTCGCGCGAGACGTAGAGGCCGAGCCCGAGTCCCCCTCGTCGAGCAACTTCGTGGCGCGCTCGAACCGTTCGAAGATCCGCTCCAGATCTCCGGTCGGGACCCCCGGACCGCGGTCCCGGACCTCGACGATCGCCCAGGTCTCGTCGCGGGCCAGGGAGAGCGTGACCGGCTGGCCGGCGCCGTACTTGAAGGCGTTGGACAGCAGGTTCATCACGACCTGCTCGATCCGGAGTCGGTCCCAGTCTCCGACGATTGACCCGGCGTCCGGTGACGGATCGAACAAGAAGTCACACTTCGCCTGGGCCGCGCTCCCCTCCATGATCCCAACCACCTGCTGCATGGCGGGCTGGAGGTCGAACGGCTCCCTCCTCAGCACGAGCCGACCGGTGGCGATTCGCGACACGTCCAGCAGCATCTCGATCAGCCGCGACAACCGATCGGCGCTGCGCGAGGCGCGCGCCAATTTCCGTCCCAGGCGCTCATCGCGGGTGTTCTCGATGGGCGCCCGCATCCCATAGAGCTCGATCTGCAGCGCGGTGAGCGGCGTCTTGAGCTCGTGTGAAGCGATGGAGAGGAACTCGTCTCTGATCTTCAGCGCCTCCTCGGCCCGGATTCGCTCCGCGTCCAGCCGCCGCTGCTCCCGTTCGGCCTGAAGCCGCGGGGTCAGATCGCGCGTCACCTTGGAGAACCCGATGAGCTTGCCCGATTCGCCTCGGAGCGCGGTGATGACCACGTCGGCCCAGAATCGCGTTCCGTCCTTGCGGACGCGCCACCCTTGGTCCTCGCTCCGCCCCTCGTTCGCCGCCCGGGCCAGCAGCCTGGCCGGCCGCCCGCTCTCCCGATCCTCCTGGGTGTAAAAGAGGTCGATGGGCTTTCCGAGGATCTCCTCCCGCTGATATCCCTTGATCAGCGCCGCCCCGGTGTTCCAGGTCGCCACCCGCCCGTCGCGGTCGAGCATGAAGACCGCGTAGTCGCGGATGCTCTCGACCAGAACGCGGAAACGTTCGTTGCTTTCGTTCAGCGACAGGGCTTCTTCGACATGTTCGCGGCGCGCAGCTCGCCCTCGGATGATCAAGGTATGGCCTCGGTGAATGACTGAATATGGGTCTTCCAACCCTAGGCACGCCGAGCCCCGACGCAATGGGGAGACCCGAGAATCCAGGTTCTTGGATGAGCTCGAGCTATTTCGCGGCGGCCAACTTCGGTTTGGCGCGTTCGATATCGGAGAAGCAGACGGTGCGGTTGCGGCCGCCGTGCTTGGCGGCGTAGAGCGACTGGTCGGCGCGGGCGATGATGTCGGCCTTCTCGCGGGCGTCGTCGGGGTAGCTGGCCACGCCGATCGACAGCGTCGCCTGGAAGGCCCCCTGCTGCGACGCGAAGCTCTGCTGCTCGACCTCCTGGCGAATCCTCTCGGCGAGCTGGAACGCGCCCGGCCGATCGGTCCCCTCGAGGACGATGGCGAACTCTTCGCCGCCGTAGCGGGCCACGATGTCGATCTTGCGCGCGCTCGCCTTGAGGATGGCCGCCACCCGCCGCAGCACCTCGTCGCCGGTGGGGTGGCCGTAGGTGTCGTTGACCTTCTTGAAGTGATCGATGTCGGTCAGCAGCAGCGAGACGGCGAAGCCGCGGCGCTCGGCGCGGCCCAGCATGTTCGCGAACCGCTCCTGGAACGTTCGGTGGTTGACGAGGCCGGTGAGCCCGTCGGTGGTGGCCTGCTCCTCGACCACCTCGTACATGCGGGCGTTGGCCATCGAGATGGCGACCTGGTTGGCGATCACCCCCAGCATCTCGCGCTTGTCGGTGGGGAAGGCCCCCGGCCGCTGGGCCGCGACGGTGAACGTCCCGATCACCTCGTCCTTCACCAGCAGCGGCAGCACCAGCAGCGATTCGTAGTCCTTGATCCGCATCGGGTGCGAGAAGACCGGCACGTCGCGTTCGCGCCACTCGCCGCCCGCCGGCAGCGCCAGCTTGTTCTTGGCCGCCATCGAGGCGATCGACGACGGGTCCTTGTGCGTCGTGCCGAGCAGGTGCTCGGCGGCCTCGCCGACGACGCAGCGGATGGTGTGGCTGCCGCGGCGGGCGTCGAAGGTGGCGACCGCCGCGAAGTCGAACTCGCAGACGCCGCGCGCGCCGGCGATGGCCGCGGCGTAGACCTCGTCCATGGTCAGCGCGCGGTTCAGCTCGGCGGAGGCGCGGTAGAAGCGCTCGTGCTCGTGCTTCGAGCGCTCGACCGCCTGGAAGACGCGCTCGGACTGAACGACCCGCACCACCTGCTCGGCGGCGCTGGCCATGAGCGCGACGGCCG
This sequence comes from uncultured Pseudomonadota bacterium, assembly GCA_963835825.1. Classification (GTDB taxonomy): domain Bacteria; phylum Myxococcota_A; class Polyangia; order Fen-1088; family Fen-1088; genus JADGRB01. Next base: position 76,393 of record CAWIGZ010000013.1, on the reverse strand, counting down.
CTTCATCGAACTTCTGGTCGCCGGCCCGATCGCCGACCAGGATTCCGCGCGGCGCGCGCCCTTCGACCACCGGCACGCCGACGAAGGCGCCGACGGTCGCCGGCCCGCCGTAGTAGGGGAGCAGCGACAGGCGCGGCGCCTCCAGCACGAACGGGTGCATCTCTTTCAGGATCGCGCCCAGCACGCCGCCGCCGGCGGGGATGCCCCCCTCCGCGATGTGGGGCGAGTCGCTGGCCAGCTCCTTGACCTTCAGCCGCTCGCCCGATTCGTCGAGCCACAGGAGGGCGCAGGTCTGCAGCCGCAGCGCCGAGCGCAGCAGCGCCAGGTTGTAGTAGAGCTGCTGGTGGATCGTCTGGATCGAGCCCTGCGACAGCTTCTCCTGCTCCTCGGCGCGGCTGCGCACGCGGTTCTCGGACGACAGCGCCGTGGTGATGAGGCGGAAGTCGCGCGCCTCCTCGCGCATCGCCGCCACCTCGCCCTCCAGGCGCCGCCGGCGCTCGCGGCGCTGGCGCGCCACCTCGGCGTGCAGGAAGACGACGTTCAGCAGCGCGAACACGGCGATGAAGACGACGTGCCCCGGGAAGGCGGCCGCCGCCTCGGGCGGGGCGCTGGGGCCGAACGAGAGCACCGCCTCGAAGCCGATCGCCGCCGCCGCCAGCGGCAGCCCGACCCACAGCCGGTGGAAGGTGACGAGGAAGCTGACCACCGCATAGACCAGCGGATAGATCGCCGAGGTGACGCCGCCGGAGAACGCCAGCAGCAGGTAGACCGTCGTCAGCAGCAGCAGCCCCAGCTCCGCGTCGGAGATCGCCTCCCGGCGGGGGGTGCGGCGCCGCTCGGAGGTGCGGACGCGCGCCAGGATCTTGAACGCCAGGAGGCCCGTCAGCACCGCCGCCGCCGCCACCCGGCGCAGATCGGCGCCCGGCAGGTGGAGATCGGGGAACCAGCCGCGCCAGAACAGCGCCAGGAAGGCGCCGCAGACGGCGAACGCCAGCACCGCGCGGATGAAGCGCCCCGTCTGGTAGCCGATTCGTTCGGACAGGCGGGCCCTCATCGGGAGGCCTCTGGCGACGGCTTGCCCAGGTCGACGACGATCTCGCCCGGGCGCACCCAGCCGAGATCGGCGCGCGCGACCCGCTCGATGGCCGCCGGATCGTCGCGCAGGGCGCGGGCCTCACGTTCCAGGCGGTCGTTCTCGGCGGCCAGCTCGTGGTTGCGGGCGCGCATCGCCGCCAGGTCGCGGCCGAGCGTGATGGTCTTGGCCAGCCCGGACCGGGCGTACAGATGGTACGGCCCATAGGCGAGCACGAACGACACGACCGCCGCGGCGGTCAATCGTCCCGCCCAAGTCTTGGTCTCCCGGCGCATCGGAGCTCCCGCCGGACCATTATCAGACCCCCGAGGGGGCCCGTCCATTTTCAGGTGCGCGGGAGGGTCGACAGGGAGGGGCTTCGCCCCCTCCCACGGGCCCACCCCGACGCGACGAGAGCCGAGCCCGGTTCTGGCTCGGCAGGCAAGTCTCCGGCGGGCGAAGCCCGCCTTCGATCAACCAACCAGAAGCCAACCAACCGGAAGCGGGGTCAGTAGGTCTTGCCCATTCCGCCCGTGGTCTCGTTCTGACCCAGCGCGGAAGGGATCGTCTCGTCGGCGGTGCGGCGAAGCTTGCCGCGGATGTCCTCGCGCAGCTCGCTGCCCGGCTTCGGCGCCAGGAGCAGCGCGATTCCGGCCCCGACCAGCAGGCCCAGCCCGAAGGTCCCCAGCGTCCCCGCCACGTAGCCGGCGGTCGAGCTCTTGGTCTCGAGGCCCATGAGGCCCAGCAGATCGTCCTTGTCCATGTTGCGCAGATCCTTGAGATTCATCGTTGGTCCTCCTGGGAATTAACGCTCGCCGCTCGGCGTCGCGGCGCTGCCGCCACGCCGCCCCTTGCTTTCGCCCTCGCCCGCGAGCGCGTCGGCGAGCACCGAAATTTCGTCCTTCAACATGGGCAGCACCGCCAGACGGATGCCGATCCGCAGGCCGAGTGCGACGATCCGCGACGTGAGCGGCGTGAAGATTCCGCCCCCCAGCACGTACCCGATCCCCAGCGCCGCCGCCATCGACCCGTAGGGGTTCCGGTTCACGCGCTGCTCGATGGCCGCCGCGCGTTTCAGCTCGGAGACGGCGCCGCGGGTGCGATCCCAGGCCTTGTGGGCCGAGTCGTTCACCCAGCTGGCGTCGCTCCGGTGACCGTTGCCCGGGTTCTGTTCCGAAGTTTCCATGGCGTCCATCCGCTTCAGACCCGCCGTGCGATCTTGCCGATCACGAACCCGACCGCGATGGCGCCGAGCAGACATCGTCCCGGGTTCTCCTTGATGTAATCCGTGACGTCGCGGTTCAGCGACGTCAGCCGCCGCTTGGCGTCGTCGAGTTGTGGCCGTACCCGCTCGCCGACCTCCCGGACGGTCGATTCGATCTGTTCCGCGATTTCCATCGTTGTCCTCCGCGTTCAGTTTTTGGCGCGCCCTGGCTAGCGCCGGTATCCCAGCCAGAACCCCAGCGCGACGGCGGCACCCACGAACGGGACCGGTTGGCGACGCACCCAGCCTCGCCAGTCGGTCTTGCGAACCACCTCGTCGCGCAGGGCCAGGATCGATGACGTCACCCGCTCGCGCGCTCGCTCCACATCCGATTCGGCGCGCGCCAGCGCATCGTCGTTCACATTCTCGGTCAGCTCGCGACCGTTCACGACGCACGCCCCTGCAGCGGCCGCGCCAGCGCGTTGAGGCTGTCCTTGGCCTCGACCACGCTGTCGTGCAAGGGGTGCGTGCGCCGCATCTTCGACAGCGCCGACGTCACGGCGATGCCGCCGACGATGAGGTGCAGCCCCCCCACGGCGAGGAACGCCAGCGGCGCCCCCCAGACGGTTCCCAGGGCCAGCGCCGCGGCGATCAGGCCGAAGATGTAGCCGATCGCCAGCACCAGCCCGGCCACGGCCAGCACGGCGATGCTGCGCCCGTAGGTCTTGGCGTCGGACATCATCTCGAGCCGCGCGAGCTTGATGTGATCGGCGATGAGGTCGCGAAGACCGTCGACGGTCTCTCGGATGAGGCCGACGATCCCTTCCCGCTCCTCGTTCTCCAGGCGCTGCGGTGCCACGGATCGGAATTTAAGCACGCCGATCTCGGCCGCAAGACTACAAGGTTACGGGTTATCGCTTAGTGTACGGGGGAGACTGGATGCGGGTCGCGGGTCCGCCGTCGAGCGGCGCCGGGCAAACTTCGCGCAGCTTGCAGCCGCGGCACGCCGCGCCGCGCCAGATGCGATCGAGCATCTCCTGCGCCCGGTCGAGAAGGCCGTCGTCGGACCCCGCGAACCCGAGCTCGAAGTTGCGGCGTCCGGCGCCTTTGGCCCCCAGACCCGCTCCGGTCCAGTTGGCGCTCCCGACGTAGACGAAGGCTCCGTCCACGATCACCGTCTTGAAGTGAACGCGCGGGCAGGCCCGCAGCGCCAGCGTGCGGCGGAGGCGCGGGCTGCGCGCCAGGGCCTCCCGAAAGGCGCGCGACGGGGGGCCCGCGTGGAGGATCCGCAGCTCGACGCCGCGCCCGGCCAGCTCGTCGAACACATCCAGAGATCGACCGGTAGGTGGCTCGGCCGGCCGCGCCCGTGCGCATCGTGCGCCGGCGCCCGGGGGCGGCGCGGTGATCCTCGACCATCAATTCCTTGAGATTGGCGGTGGCAATCCAGACGCTGCGCTTCGCCTCCATCGCCGCGCGCACCACCCGCTCGTAGTGTCCGCGCCCGCCGACCAGCTCGAGCGTGAAGGCGCGCGCCGGCTCGACGAAGTCCATGCCGAGGTCGCTATTACGTCCCGTCGTTGCTCGGCGCCAGCGCCAGCGCCAGCGAAGTCTGGGGCAACGCGTGCGGGCGCTCGCCCGTCCGGTCGCCGGCTCGCTCGGCGGCCCGCTCCAGCGGCTTGGCGGACGCGGCGCGGACGTCGATCTGATCGATCTCGGTCAGGTCTTTTCTCCCGCGCGCGTCCAGCTCCTCGAGCCGCCGGGCCGACACGGTCACCCGGCCGTTGAAGGAGACGAGCGCCTGGTTGAAGTGCTTGACCGACTGGTTGAGCGAGCTGCCGAGGTTGGCGAAGTACTCCAGCACGGTCGCGATCCGGTGGTGCAGCGCGCGCCCCTCGTCGCTGATCCGCTGGGCATTCTCGGCCAGGCGTTCCTCGCGCCAGCCGCAGCTCGTCGTCAGCAGCAGGCCGAGCAGCGTGGTCGGCGTCGCCAGCAGCACCTTCTGCGCCACGCCCTCTTCGATCAGCCCCGGCATCTGCTCCAGCGCGACGCTGTAAAAAGAGTCGCCCGGCAAGAACATCACCACGAACTCCGTCGAGCCGACGAACCCTTCCCAGTAGCTCTTCGCGGCCAGCTTGCGGATGTGGGCCTGGACCTGGGCGGCGTGCTGACGCAGCTTGGCCGCCTTCGTCTCTTCGTCCTTCGCCTCCAGCGCCTCGAGATAAGCGCCCAGCGGGGCCTTGGCGTCGACCACGATGTTGCGACCGCCCGGGAGCCTGACCACCATGTCGGGACGCACGCGCCCCTCCTCGCCGACGGCCGTCACCTGCTCCTCGAAGTCGCAGTGCTCCAGCATGCCGGCCAGCTCGACGACCCGGCGCAGCTGGATCTCTCCCCAGCGCCCGCGCACGGCCGGCGCCCGCAGGGCGGTCACCAGGTTCCCGGTCGCGTCGCGCAGCTTCTCCTGGGTGGCGGAGATGGTCTGCATCTGCTCGCGGAGGGCGCCGTACGCCGTCCCGCGCTCCAGCTCCATCGCCCGCACCTGGGCGTCCATCTTCTCCAGCGACGCGCGGACGGGTCCGACCATCCCCTCGATCGCCTTCTGCTGGGCGAGCTGTCGGGTCTCCAGCTCGGCCGAGGTCTCCTTGCGAACCGCGCCGAATTTCTCGGCGGCCAGAGCGAGAAAATCCTTCTGGCTGGCCCGCAGCGCTTCCCCGGCCAGCGCCTGGAACGTGTCGCCGAGCTGCTTCTTCGCCGCGTCCAGCAGCGCGCGCTGTTCGTCGAGGCTGCGCGCCAGGGCCTCGGCGCGTGCCGCCTCCATCGCGCGCTGGCTCTCCACCGCGCGCAACGCCGCCTCGAGCCCGTTGGCCCGCCCCTCCGCCTGGCGGGCCTGATCGGCGAGCGCCTCGGCGCGCGCCACCGCCGCGCCGGCCCGGGTCTCCGCCTCCCGCAGCACCCGCTCGGCCCGCGTCTGGGCCCGCGCGCTCGCCAGCATCCAGGCCACCGCCGCCAGTGCTCCGCCGCCGATGATGGTGACGATCGCTACCACGGTCAGCGACAGGTCCATGGGACCCGATACTATCCACCCGTTCAGGTCAGGGCAAGAAATCGAACAGGTGCCGCCGCCGGTTCCGGACCACCTCCCAAATCGCCCACGAGGCTGATCGTCATGGGCGACCGCGGCCCATGAAGTAGCCGATCTCCAGGGTCCCGGGGCCTCGCGTCTCAAGATTTCGGCTACCCCGCATGAACGCCGTCGCGCAGCTCGCGGCGGCGCTGTCGGCTCCGGATTCGGCGCTCACCTTCGTGATCCGGGCGGCCTTGTCGACGGCGACGGAGAGCACCAGATAGCCCGACGGGCCGGTGCACTGCGCCGCTGCCTCATTCATCCGGGCCCGCAGCGACTCCTCATAGAAAAGGACCGTCGTTCGGTGCGTCGGTCCCATGTGAACTGGAGGGTCAAGTGTGCAAGAGCCCGCCGTCAGGTCGACAAACGGGTGCACCGAGATCACGGGGATCGGCGGCGGCGGCGCCACCCCGACGGCGACCACCGGGCGCGCGGTCGCAAAGGCCGCGAGCGACGGCCCGAAAAGCGCGGCGGCCACCAGCAGCGGAAGGCTCATTCGACCCCACAGCGCGAACCTCGACGGCGTGAGCGGCATGGGGATAGGACAGCCGACAAGGGCCGAGGTTCCCGGCGCTTCGCGCGCTGCGTTCAATTTATTTTGAAATGCGTTAACGACCCCTTGCCGGCCCCACGGGTGGCGCTCTATACCGGGCTGGCATGGCGGACGGCGGTATCAGTCAGCGCAAGGCCGAGCATCTGACCATCGCGGCGTCGGGGGCGGCCGACTTTCACCGGCCGACCTTGTTCGAAGACGTGCGGCTCCTGCACTGCGCGCTGCCCGAGCGGGCGACGGCGGACATCGAGCTCGGGACGACGCTGCTGGGGCGGGCGATCCGCGCGCCGTTGATGGTGACCGGGATGACCGGCGGGACGCCGGAGGCCGGCGAGATCAACCGGGCGCTGGCCGCGGCCGCCGCCGCGGTGGGGATCCCGTTCGGGCTCGGCAGTCAGCGGGCGATGCTGCTGCACCCCGAGCTGGCGTCGACCTACGAGGTGCGCCGCGCGGCGCCCGACGTCTACCTGTTCGCCAACTTCGGCGCCGTGCAGCTGGCGGCGCTGCCGACGGCCGCCGTTCGTGAGGTGGTGGCGCGGGTGGAGGCCGACGCGCTCTGCATTCATCTGAACCCGGCGCAGGAGATGGCGCAGCCGGGGGGCGACCGCGACTTCCGCGGCGCGCTCGACGCCATCGCGCGGGTGGTCGCCGAGCTGGGGCGGCCGGTGATGGTGAAGGAGACCGGCTGCGGGATCTCGCCGGCGGTGGCGCGGCGGCTGGTGGCGGCCGGCGTGCGCGCCATCGACGTGTCGGGCGGCGGCGGGACGTCGTGGACGGCGGTCGAGTCGCACCGGGCGGTCGGCGCCGAGAAGACGCGCGGGCAGGAGCTGTGGGACTGGGGAATTCCGACGGCGGCGGCGGTCGCCTGGCTGGCGGCCGAGGGGCTGCCGGCGGCGGGCGTCGACGTCGTCGCCTCGGGGGGAATTCGCAACGGGCTCGACCTGGCGCGGGCGCTGGCGCTGGGCGCGCGGGCGGGCGGCCTGGCCCAGCCGGCGCTGCGCGCGGTGCAGGACGGAGGGCGCGAAGGCGGCGAGGCGTACCTGCGGCAGGTCATCGACGGGTTGCGCGCGGCGGTGCTGCTGACCGGCGTGGCCACGGCGAGCGATCTCGCCACCGCGCCGCGCGTGATCACCGGAGAGCTCGCCGCCTGGCTGGCGCAGAGGCCCGTCGGTGCCCGCTGACGCCGACGGCGCGCCCGGCGCGGCGCCCGACGCCGGGGCGCAGCCGCCGCTCGGCCGCGGCTTCGGACACGGCAAGGTGATCCTCGTCGGTGAGCACGCCGTCGTGCACGGCCACGCGGCGCTGGCGGCGGGGATCTCGACCGGGATCGCCGTCGAGGCGCGGGCCGGCCGAACGCCCGGCGCGTCTCGCCTGCGCGTGCCGGCCTGGAACCTCGAGGCGTCGGCCGGTGACGGCACGCCGGTGGGGCGCGCGCTCGAGGCGATCGTCCGGCGGATGGAGGCGCCGGGGCTCGACTTCCTCGCCGACGCGCGGATCCCGTCGCGCGCGGGGCTGGGGAGCTCGGCGGCGCTGGCGGTGGCCATCGCGCGCGCGGCGGCGGCGGCAGTCGGTCGCGCCGACGCCACCGACGCCATCGACGCCGCGGTCATGGCCGCCGAAGAGGTCTTTCACGGCACCCCGTCGGGGATCGACGGGGCGGCGGCCAAGAGCGGCGTCACCGGCCGGTTCACGCGTGCCGGCGGCTGGCAGCCGGTGCCGGTGCTGCAAAAGATCACCATCTGCGTCGGCCTCACCGGCCGCCCGCGCGACACCGCGGCGCAGGTCGCGGCCGTCGGTCGGCTGCGGGCCCGGCTGCCGGCGGCGGGCGAGGTGCTGGCGCTGCTGGGACGACTGGCCGACGACGCCGGCGCTGCGCTGGCCAAGGGGGACGTCGACGGCCTCGGGCGGATCATGGACGCCGCGCACGGCCTCCTGGCAGCGCTGCGGCTGTCGTCGCCCGAGCTCGACACGCTGGTGCACGCCGCGCGCGCGGCCGGCGCCGTCGGCGCCAAGCTGACCGGCGCGGGGGGCGGCGGCGCGGTGATCGCGCTGGCGCCCGGCCACGCGCGGGACGTGCTGGCCCGCTGGCAGGCGGCCGGCTACGAGGGCTTTCTGGCCGACATCGTCGCCGCTCCGGCCGGAGCGCCGCGATGAGCTCCGCCACCGCCGTCGCCGGCACCAACATCGCGCTCGTCAAGTACTGGGGAAAGCGCGACGAGGCGCTCAACCTGCCGGCCACCGGCAGCCTCTCGCTGACGCTCGATCGCCTCGGCACCCGCACCCGCGTCGCCTTCGACGGCGGCGACGGCGCGCGGGATCGGGTCACGCTGGACGGCGCGCCGGCCGTCGGAGAAGGTGGCCGCGCGGGTGACGGCGTTTCTCGATCGCGTGCGCGCGCGGGCGGGGATCGCCGCCCGCGCGACGGTCGTCACCGACAACAGCGTGCCGACGGCGTCGGGGCTGGCGTCGTCGGCGTCGGGGTTCGCCGCGCTGGCGCTGGCGGCGACCGGCGCGGCGGGGCTGGCGCTCGCGCCGGCCGAGCTGTCGGTGCTGGCCCGCCTCGGCTCGGGCTCGGCGGCGCGCTCGATCTTCGGCGGCTTCGTCGAGATGGCCCGCGGCGCGCGCGCCGACGGCAGCGACGCGGCGGCGCATCCGCTGGAGGCCGGCGGGGGCTGGGACCTCCGGCTGGTCGTCGCCATCACCGCGGCGGGGGAAAAGGCCCTCGGCTCGACGGCCGCCATGCGGCGCACGGCCGAGACCTCGCCCTACTACGACGCCTGGGTCCGCGGCGTCGACGGCGATCTGGCGGCGGCGCGGGCCGCCATCGCCGGCGCGCGATCTGGCGGCGCTGGGCGCCGTCGCCGAGCGGAGCGCGATGCGCATGCACGCCAGCGCCATGGCCGCCGATCCGCCGATCCTCTACTGGAACCCGGCGACCATCGCGGCGATGGCCCGCGTCCGCGCGCTGCGCGCCGAGGGCGCGGCCGCCTTCTTCACCATCGACGCGGGGCCTCACGTCAAGGTGCTGTGCGAGGCGCGCGAGGCCGAGGCGGTCGCGGCGGCGCTGGCGGAGACGCCGGGCGTGCTGCGCACGCTGATCGCGGCGCCGGGGCCGGGCGCGCGCCTCGAGGAGGTCGCGTGACCTTCGTGCCGCCGCCGGGCAAGCTGTTCCTGGCCGGCGAGTACGCCGTCCTCGGCGACGGGGACGGCGGTCGTGGCGGCCGTCGATCGGCGGGCCGTCGCGCGTTTCGTGCCGGGCGGAGCGCCGTCGACGGCGCTCATCGCCGAGGTGGTCAAGACCGTCAGGCGGCACTGTGAGCTTCGACGGCCTCCCCCTGCTCGACGGCACCGCCGAGGTCGATTCGTCGGCCCTCAATGAAAACAGCCGCAAGCTGGGGCTTGGCTCCAGCGCGGCGGCGACGGTGCGCTGCGGTGGGCGCGCTGCTGGAGGCGACCGGCCGCGCTCTCGAGGGAATGGCGGCCTGTCGCGCTGGCGCTCTCGCTGCGGGCCCATCGCGCGGCGCAAGGCGGACGCGGCTCGGGCGGCGACGTGGCGGCCGCCTTCTTCGGCGGAATCATCGCCTACAGCCGTCCCGGCGGTCGACAGGCCAGCCGTTCGTCCCCTGCCCGAGCTCCTCCCGGGCGAGCTGGTGGTGTTCGCCGCCGGTGGCCCCATCGCCACCGTCGATCACCTGCAGGCCGTCGAACGTCTGGCGGCGCGCGATCCGGAGGTTCACGCGCGCCGGCTGCGGGAGATCGCCGAGGCCGCCGACGCCTTCATCGCCGCGCACGAGAGGTCCGACGCCGAGGCGCTGATCGACGCGGTCTCGAGATCGCCACCAGGCGCTCGACGGCCCTCGGCCGAGCGGCCGACCTTCCCATCGTCACGCCGGCGCTGGCGGCAGCGGCCGCCGCCGCCCGCGAGCTCGGGGGGGCAGCCAAGCCGTCCGGCGCGGGCGGCGGCGACGTGGGCGTCGCGCTTCTTCCCCGATCCAGACTCAGCCGCGGCTTTTCGCGGGCGGGCGTCGCCGCTCAATCTGCCAATCCTTAGTATAAAGATCGGTGCGCCGGGACTGACCCAGCAAGACGAGAGACGACCAGAAAGGCTCCATGTCGAATAGCGGCTCGAACGACAGCTCTCGGCTCCCGGGCTTCTACAAGCTCTCGGTCGAGGAGCGGCGCGAGCTGCTGCGCCACCGCGCCGACCTGTCGGAGCAGGACCTGGCGACGCTGGACGGCGGCGGCCTCGACACCGCGGCCGCCGATCGGATCGTCGAGAACGTCGTCGGCGTCTACGCGCTGCCGCTGGGGCTGGGGCTCAACTTCCGCGTGAACGGGCGCGACGTGCTGGTGCCCATGGCCGTGGAAGAGCCGTCGGTGATCGCCGCCGCCTCGAACGCGGCGCGGATGGTGCGCGAGGGGGGCGGCTTCGTCGCCGAGGCCGACGACCCGGTCATGACCGCGCAGATCGAGATCGTCGACGTGCGCCGATCCGGAGGCGTCGGTGGCGCGTCTCGAAGCGGCGGTCGGACGAGCTGCTCGCGCTGGCGCACGACACGCTGCCGCGGCTGGCCGAGCGCGGCGGCGGCGCGCGCGAGATCGAGGTGCGCGCCCACCCGCGCCGGGTGGTGGTCCACGTCCACGTCGACTGCCGGAACGCGATGGGCGCCAACATGGTGAACACCGTCGCCGAGGCGCTGGCCGCGCGGGTGGCCGAGCTGGCCGGCGGGCGTTCGGGGCTGCGCATCCTCACCAACCTCTGCGATCGCCGCTGCGTGCGGGTCAAGGCGCGCGTCCCGGCCAGCGCGCTGGGGACGGCCGAGCTCGACGGCGCGGCGGTGCGCGACGGCATCGTCGCGGCCTCGCTCTTCGCCGAGGACGATCCCTACCGCGCCGCCACCCACAACAAGGGGATCATGAACGGCGTCGACGCGGTGGTGATCGCCACCGGGAACGACTGGCGCGGCGTCGAGGCCGGGGCGCACGCCTTCGCGGCGACCGGCGGACGCTACCGGCCGCTCGCCACCTGGCGCGCCGAGGAGGGCGATCTCGTGGGCTCGCTGGAGATGCCGATGGCGCTCGGCACCGTGGGCGGCACGCTGCAGGCGCACGCCGGCGCGCGCCTGGCGCAGAAGCTGCTTGGCGCCGCCGACGCCTCGACGCTGGGGATGATCGTCGCCAGCGCCGGCCTCGCTTCGAACCTGGCCGCGCTGCGGGCGCTGGCCGGCGAAGGGATCCAGCGCGGGCCACATGGCGCTCCATCGCCGGGCCACCAGCCCCTCCGGGTACCCCGTGGTAGGAGATCGCTCATGATCCGGCAGATCCTGCGAGGCGGCCGTGACGTCGAGCCGGGTGGGGTGCCGCTGGCGCCGGTGACCAAGCCGCCGATCCGCTGGCTGGATCCGCCGCCCGGCCCCTGGACCGTCGAGCGCTCCTACGCCTACTGCGAGGAGTTCGTTCGCGCCCACACCGAGAGCTACCCGGTGGCGTCGCGCTTCGTGCCGACCGAGCTGCGCCCGCACCTGACGGCGCTCTACGCCTTCGCGCGCAGCGCCGACGACTTCGCCGACGAGCCCGAGTACGAGGGGCGGCGCACCGAGGCGCTCGATCGCTGGGAGGAGGCGCTCCGCCGCTGCTCCCATGGCGAGGCCGACCACCCGGTGTTCATCGCGCTCGCCGACACCATCGAGAAGCGCGATCTGTCGATCCCGCCGCTCGACGACATGCTGACGGCGTTCCGGATGGACATGGAGGTGCGCCGCTACGCCACCTTCCAGGCGCTGCGCGGCTACACCGTCCGCTCGGCCGATCCGGTCGGGCGGCTGCTGCTGGCGCTGTTCGGCTACCGCGATCCGGAGCTGGTCCGCTTACGCCGACGAGATGTCGACGGCGCTGCAGCTCACCAACTTCTGGCAGGACGTCGCCGCCGACGCCGCCCGCGACCACATCTACATCCCCGCCGAGGACCTGCACCACTTCGGCGTCACCGAGGCCGAGCTGAAGGCGCTCAAGATGACGCCGGCCTTGCGCGATCTGCTGCGCTTCCAGGTGACGCGCACGCGCGGGCTCTACGAGCGCGGGCGCCCGCTGCTGGAGAAGCTGGGCAAGGACCTGCGGATGGAGCTGACGCTCATCTGGCTGGTCGGCACGACCATCCTCGACAAGATCGAAGCGGCCGACTACGACGTCTTCGGCCATCGTCCGTCGATCAGGCGCCGCGATCAGGCGGTGATCATGGCGCGCGCCGCGAAGGAGTGGGCCAGCCACCTCGACCTCGGCGCGCTCAGGGCGCTCTGGCCGTAAAGGCGCGGATCGCTTCCAGCACGCGGGCGTCGGAGTCGGCCTGCGTCTCGCCGCGCGCCTTTCGCGCCGCGGCCGAGACGGCCAGCGAATGATCGCCACCGTCGACGATCTGCAGCGTGCTCGGCGCCGTCATGCGGGCGCGGATCTCGGCGAGAAGGTCGAGCGGACAGAGCGGATCGCGCGTCCCCTGCACGAACAGAATCGGCGTTCCGAGCGCCAGCAGCACCTGATCGCGCAGCGCGCCCGTGAACGCCGACTTGAGCGGATAGCCCAAGCAGACGAGACCGGCCACCGGTTCCTCGAGCGCGACATGGCAGCCGATCCGGCCCCCCATCGACTTGCCGATCAGGAAGACCGGGCCGGAGGCAGCTCGCGCGCAGCTCGGCCAGCTCGGCGCGATGCGCGTCGATCAGCACGGGGAGGCGATCGGGCGCGCGCCGCTTTGGGGCCCGCATGTACGGATAGTCGAACGTCCGGACCTCGCCGACCGCCGACAGACGCTCGCGCCAGGCACGCATCCAGTCGGAGGTGGAGGGCGCCCCGGCGCCCGGAGCGAAGAGCAACGACGGCCGCGTCGGACGGTTGGGCACGCGCCCCGAGCATCGGCGGAGGCCGGGGAATGCGCAACGACCGAGCCGCGTTCCCGAGCACGGATTCGAAGGATGGAGAGACGCGGCGCAAAGTTGGGGAAACGATCTAATCTTTGGCCCCGGTGGGGTTCCCCTCTTCGATGACGAACACGCGTCGCTTGCTGGCCACCTGCCTCGCGGCGCTGATTGTGCTGTCGCTGGCCGGCCTCGGCGTCTGGCGCTGGCGCACGGCGCACAAGAAGGCGCCCGTCGAGTTCGACACGGCGGCGGTCGACCGGGGGCGGATCGTCGCGCGGGTGACGGCGACCGGGACGCTGTCGGCGCTGGTGACGGTCCAGGTCGGCACGCAGGTCTCGGGGACGGTGCAGAAGCTGTTCGTCGACTGGAACTCGCCGGTCAAGAAGGGGCAGCTCATCGCCCAGATCGACCCGCAGCTGATCGAAGCATCGCTGCAGCAGGCGCAGGCCAACTACCAGGCGGCGGAGGGGAACCTGATCAAGGCCGAGGCGCAGGAGCGCGACGCCGGACGGCAGTTCGAACGCGCGAAGAGCCTCCTCGACCGCAAGCTGATCGCTCAGGCCGATTTCGATACGTCCCAAGCGAACCAGGAGGTCATGAAGGGGCAGTCGGCGGCGGCCCGGGGATCGCTGGCCCAGGCGAAGGCGGCGCTCCATCAGGCCAAGGTGAACCTGGGCATGACGCGGATCGTGTCGCCGACCGACGGGACGGTGATCTCCCGCAGCGTCGACGTCGGGCAGACCGTGGCGGCGTCGCTGGCCGCGCCCACGCTGTTCGTGATCGCCAAGGACCTGCGCGAGATGCAGGTCGACACCTCGGTCGCCGAGGCCGACGTCGGCAAGCTCTCGACCGGGATGCCGGCCACCTTCACCGTCGACGCCTTCACCGGCGAGCATTTTCGCGGCACGGTCCGACAGATTCGCAACGCGCCGACCACCTTGCAGAACGTGGTCACCTACGACGCCGTCATCGACGTCGCCAACCCCGACCTGAAGCTGCGTCCGGGGATGACCGCCAACATCACCTTCATCGCCGCCGAGAAGGACAACGTGTTGCGGGTGCCGAACGCCGCGATGCGCTTCCGGCCGACGCCGGCGATCTTCACGGCGCTGGGGATGGCGGTCCCGGCCGCCGTGCGCGACGCGGCCGATCGCGGGAAGCCCGGCGTCCGGTTCGGGCGGAGGCCGCCCGCAGCGCTGGAGGATCGGGTGCGCACCCGGGCGGGCCGGGGCCGGCGGCGGTCGGGGGCGCCCGGGGGGCCGCGGCGACGCGCCCAACGATCGGCGCTCGGTCTGGTTGCTGCGCGATGGGAAGCCGCAGCTGGTCTCCTTGCGCGTCGGACTCTCCGACGGCAACGTCACCGAGCTCGTCGAAGGGGACCTGCACGAGGGAGACGCGCTGATCGTCGACGCCGCGGCCACCGACGCCGAGGCCGAGGCGCCCGCCGCCGGGCCCCGGAGGGATGCGGCGGCTCTTCTGACGATGGACCTCATCGAGCTCGATAAGGTCTCCAAGGTCTACCGGATGGGCGACGTCGAGGTGCACGCGTTGCGCGAGGTCTCGCTCACCGTCGAGGAGCGCGACTTCGTCGCCGTCATGGGCTCGTCGGGCTCGGGCAAATCGACGCTGATGAACATCATCGGCTGTCTCGACCGCCCGACGAGCGGCGTCTATCGGCTCGACGGGGCGGAGGTGTCGCGCCTCGATCGGCGCGCCCTGGCCGGCGTCCGCAACAAGACGCTGGGCTTCGTCTTTCAGAGCTTCAACCTGCTGTCGCGCACCAGCGCGCTCGAGAACGTGGAGCTGCCGCTGCTCTACGGCGGCGTTCCCGCGCGCGAGCGGCACCAGCGGGCGCTGGAGGCGCTCGGCCGCGTCGGCCTGGCGGAACGGGTCCACCACCGCTCGAACGAGATGTCGGGCGGGCAGCAGCAGCGCGTGGCGGTGGCGCGGGCGCTGGTCACCCGTCCGCGGCTCATCCTGGCCGACGAGCCGACCGGCAACCTCGACTCCCGCACCACGGTCGAGATCATGGTGCTGTTTCAGGAGCTGGCCGCCGCCGGCATCACTGTCTTGCTGGTGACCCACGAGCCTGACGTGGCCGCCTACGCTTCGCGGGTGCTGGTGATGCGGGACGGTCGCGTCCGCACCGACACCCGGCAGAGCCCTCGCCAGGCGGCGGCGGATCTGGCGGCGTTGCGCGACGACGACCCGCAGGAGGCGGCGTCGTGATCCCGCTCGAGACCTTCCGCCTCGCGCTGCGGGCGCTGCTGCGCAACAAGATGCGCTCGTTCCTGACCGTCCTCGGCATCATCATCGGCGTCGGCGCGGTGATCGCCATGGTCGCCATCGGCGAAGGCGCCAAGGCGCAGGTCGAGGCGTCGTTCGCCTCGATGGGGTCGAACCTGCTGGTCGTCCTGCCGGGCAGCACCCAGTCGGGCGGCGCGCGCGGCGGGTTCGGCTCGCTGCCGACGCTCACCTGGGACGACCTGGCCGCCATCCGCCGCGAGGCGCCGGCCGTCCGCTACGCAGCCGCCCAGCTTCGTTCGAACGCGCAGCTCATGAGCGACGATCAGAACTGGGCGACGTCGACCTACGGCACTTCGCCCGATTACTTCATGATCCGCGACTGGAAGATCGCCCGCGGGCGGTCGCTGCTGGACGCCGACGTCGAATCGGCGGCGAAGGTGGTGGTGCTGGGCGCGACGGTGGTCGAAAAGCTGTACGGGGCGGTCGATCCCATCGGTCAGACGGTGCGCATCAAGAACATCCCGTTCGAGGTGGTCGGCGTCATGCAGAGGAAGGGGCAATCGCCGACCGGGCAGGACTACGACGACTGCGCGTTCGTCCCGCAGACCACCTTCCAGACCAAGATCCAGGGCGGCCTGCCGAAGTACATCTCGGGGGTGATCTTCATCGGCGCCACCTCGACGGAGGCGACCACTCGGGCCCAGACGCAGGTGACGGATCTGCTGCGCGACCGGCACCACCTCGACAACGGCGCCGACGACGATTTTTCGATTCACAACCTGACCGAGATGGCCAACGCCCAGGCCGAAGGGATGCGCACCCTGACCACGCTGCTGGCCAGCATCGCGGGTGTGTCGCTGCTGGTGGGCGGCATCGGGATCATGAACATCATGCTGGTGAGCGTGACCGAGCGGACGCGGGAGATCGGCGTGCGCATGGCGGTGGGCGCCACGCCCCTCAACATCCTGCTCCAGTTCCTGGTCGAGGCGCTCACGCTGGCCGTCGCGGGTGGAATGATCGGGGTGGCGCTGGGTGTCTTCACCGCGGGGCGGCTGGCGGCCAAGTTCGGCTGGCCGACGCTGGTGCGACCGGACATCGTGGCCATCTCCGTCTGCTTCAGCGGCCTCGTCGGCGTGGTGTTCGGGCTCTACCCGGCGCGCAAGGCCTCGCAGCTCGATCCGATCGACGCCCTTCGATACGAGTGAACCGATGAAGACATTCCGTTCTGCCGTTGTGCTCGCGCTGACTCTGGTCGCCGGCGCCGCGCGCGCCGCGGAGGCGACGCCGGCAACGGAGCCAGCTCCCGACATCGTCATCCGTGCGCCGGTGGTCACTCTGGCCGAGGCGCTGCGGGCCGCGCGCGCGCACCAACCTGCGCTCGATCTGGCGCGGGGCAACGCGGCGAGCGCGCGAGGCGTCGCCGATCAGGCCCGCGGCGCGCTGTTGCCGCAGCTGAGCGGAACAGTGTCGTACAAGCGCGGCACCACCAACTTCGTTCCGCAGCCGGGCGGGATGACGCTGGGCACGACGCCCGCGGTGACCTCGTCGCTGGCGACGGTCCCCCAGTGGTTCGCGGGGCTCTCCGCCAGTCAGCTCGTTTACGACTTCGGAGAGTCCATCAATCGCTGGAGGGCGGCGCGGGTGGCCGGCGACGCCGCCGAGGAGAGCACGCACACCACCGAGGCGCAGGTCGCCTTCAACGCGCGCTCGGCTTTTTTCACGGCGCGCGCGACCAAGGATCTGGTCCGCGTCGCCCGCGAGACGCTGGAGAATCAAGAGAAGCACCTCGCCCAGGTGAAGGGGTTCGTCGAGGTCGGGACGCACCCCGAGATCGATCTGACCCAGGCCAAGGCCGACCGCGCCACCGCCCAGCTGCAGCTGATCAATGCGGAGAACAACTACGCGGTCGCCAAGGCCATGCTCAACATGGCCATGGGGGTCGAGCGCTCGGTCGATTACGATCTGGCCGACGAAGAGCAGCCGCCGGTCGAGGGGGAGGACGCGGACGTGGAGGCGCTCATCGACTTCGCCAAGCAGAGCCGCCCGGAGATGGCGACCCTGCGGCTCAATCTGCAGAGTCAGGAGCTGGGGCTGCGCGCGGCGCGCGACATGTACTGGCCCAATCTGGGCGTCGCCGGCACGATCAACGACAGCGGCCCGTACCTCGATCGCACGAATTGGAATTTCAGCGGGGTCGTCACCTTGGGCGTTCCGCTTCTGCAGGGCGGGGCGATCGACGCGCAGATCCATCAGGCTCAGGGGCAGGTCGTCCAGGCCAAGGCGCAGCTGGATGTCGAGCGGCAGCAGGTGCGGCTGGACGTCGAGCAGGCGCGGCTGGGCATCCGCTCTGCCAAGGGGGCGATCGCCGCGGCGGAGGACGCGGTGGCGAATACGCGTGATCGGCTTCGTCTGGCCGAGGGGCGGTATGCGACGGGGGTTGGGAGCATCATCGAGCTCGGGGACGCGCAGGTGGCGCTCACCACGGCGGCCGCGCAGGAAGTTTCGGCGCAGTACCAGCTCTACACGGCGCGCGCGCAGCTGTTGAAGGCGCTCGGGCGGAACGAGTAGCGTCGGTCGGTCGGGCGGTCGGTCGGTCGCTCCGCTCGGCCCTTCCGGCGGGGGGCGGAGGGGGCGGGGTGTCCCCCGCCGCTCGCGAGAAGGAATCCTCGGCCGCGAACGATCAGAGCGGCCTGCGGGCTCACGGCGGGGGACACCCCGCCCCCTCCGCCTTCTTGGGTTGGGCCTCGGCTCCGCTGCGGGGGGGGCCTGCGGGCGGGGGGCGGCGGGCGAGGGGGGGCGACTCGCGCTGGGGCTGCGGGCGGGGTCAGTAGGTCAGGGCGGCGGAGATGCGGAAGAAGGCGCCGCGGGGGGCCAGGGTGCCGAGGTCGAGGGTGCCGGCCTTGTTTTGGTCGGCGTTGCCGAGCGCGGGGGCGAGGACGAGGTCTTGGCCGGCGACCCAGCTGTAGCCGCCGTCGGCGAGCAGCCAGACGCCGAGGCGGGGGGTGCCGACCGCGCCGAGGCAGAAGGCGGCGCCGGCGCTGGCGTCGAGGGAGAAGGCGTCGAAGTCGGTCGTCAGGCCGGAGCTCGATGGGGCCGACGCGTCGTTGATGGTCGCCGTGCCGTGCACCAGCCCCGGCGCGAGGCGCGCAAACAGATAGAGGCGAGACCAGGGTTGGTAGCGTCCTTCGGCCAGCGCGGAGGGATGGGTGAGCGAGAGGGTCGAGGGGGCGTTTCGCGCGGTGGCGCTGGAGCTGCCGAGGTCCAGGCCCAGCCCGACGGCGAAGGAAAGGCGCTCGCGGTGGGCGACGACCCCCAGACCGGTGAGGGAGAACTGCACGAACCCGTCGTTCGTCGAGAAAGGATCGAATCCCGCGCTCTTGATGTACATGGTGCGGACGCCGGCGCCGAGCTCCCAGGTCGGCGGGCGCAGCTCCGGCGGGGCGGTCGCTTCGAGGGTTTGAGCGCGGGCGTTCGCCGAGAGAGCGCCGGCCACCGAGAGGCCGAGCGCCATCAGCAGGGCCGTGCGACGTGCGGTGGTCATGGCGCCTCTCCCAGTAACAGGCCGGCGTACAGACGCCGGGTCGAGTCGTCGAGGGTCGTCGCGTCGTAGACGGTCGCGCCGAGGCCCCCTTCGTCGTGCAGCACGACGACTGCCGGCGGCAGGCCGGAGGGGCGGGCGATCTCGTACACGCCGGAGACCGGCCGTTCGATCAGCAGCGACCGCGGGAGCTCGTGCGCGAAGTCGGTGGCGGACACCGAGAGCCCATAAGGGACGTAGCTCCAGACCTGATCGCCGAGGGGGGAGACGCTGAGCGCAAGGTTCGAGCTGGAGGTCTCCAGCGGGGCGGCGGTGCGGTTGGACATGTTCAGGATGTAGAACGCGCCGCCGCCTCTGGTTTGCAAGACCTTGAGCGTGGCATTGGGAGTCGGGACGTCGAGCACCTGGGCGACGATGTCGGTGACCCCGACGGTGTCGATGCTGCGGTAGGGCTGACAGCCCGCCTGCCCCAGCTCCCAGAACGCCACCCCCGCTTGCCCCGCTCTGGTCGTCCCGTTCCAGAGCAATGCCACGTCGGTCGGAACGCCGGCGGTGGTCGTGGCGCCGTCGCAGCCGGTGGCGCTCCCCAGCGCGTCGGTGACGACCGACAGGCTCTGGTAAGGGGCGGGGAGCGCCACGTCCTGGGTCAGGCTGGTGAGGGGATCGATCAAGGTTGCCTTGCTCTGGCTGGGAATCAGCGCGGCCAGCCGCAACCCGCTGTCGGTGTGAACGAAGGCGAGGTCGCTGGCGATGCCGCCCACGTTGTTGAGGTTGACGGTGGGCAGAAATCCGTTGCCGATCGGATTTCCGCCGGCGTCGACGCTGGGGACGAACTGCAGCGCCACCACGTCGTCGTCGTTGGCCAGGCGCACGCCGATCGCCGCGCCTGCCTTGGCGTCGCCCAGGATCCCCGGATAGACGGCGACGCCGGCGGGCGAGAGCAGCTGCGTGTCGGACCCGTTGGTGAGCGGCACGGTGATCTCGGGCTTGCTCGGGTCGTCGAGGTTCAGCAGCGAGAGATCCTGGTCGGATTCGACGACCAGCAGCGGGTGCAGTCCGATCGGCAGCGCCATCGGCGGCGTGAAGGTGAAACGCTGGGGATGTCCGCCGAAGCTCATCAGCGTGTGGGGCACCGCCGGGACGGGGGGCGCCCGCGACACGTCGAGGATGACCAGCTCGTTTGGGTTCTGGACGAACGGCTGGTTGGTCCCGCTGCCCGGATAGAGCACCACCCAGTGGCCGGTCGGATCGATCGCCAGTCCGGCCAGCGGGTCGGTGATGTTCTCGAGGTCGTAGCGCGCCGCGTGTGCGCCCGCGGAGATGACGGTGACCGACGGCCACTCGCTCGCCTGGTCGTCGCCGAGCTGCGCGCGGTGGCCGCCCGAGACGACGAACAGCTCCGTCCCGTCGGGCGACGGCACCGCGTTGAGGATGTTCACGCCGACCGGGATGGCGGTGGTGGTCAGGCTCTGGTTCGCGCCGGCGGTGAGCAGCACGACCCGGTCGGCGCCGGTGTCGACGACCGCGATCTGGTCCCCCAAGTCGAAGGTCGGCGGCGCCCCCGCGATCGGGCTGGACCAAAAAGGGGCCCGGCCACCGCAGCCGGCCAGCAGCGCCGCCGCCCAGAAGAGGCGCCGGGCAGACGTTCGACTCGTCCGGGTCATGGGGTCACTCCTGCGCCGTTGGTGCTGGCCTGGGCCCAGTCGACGACGCTGGCGCCGATCTCGAAGCCGGTCAGGGTCCGGGCCTGGCCGCTGTCGAGCGCGACGAAGGTGATGCGACCCTCCGCGTTCTTCTGCGCCACGTAACCCTCGTTCGCAGCGGCCAGCACGCCGACGGCGATGGGGGGGCTGGCGAGGGCCAGCTTCTGGATCTCCATCGAGGGGAACTGCCCGACGTAGACGCCGTAAATCTTCTTGGCGTCGTCGCGTTCGGTGATGAGCACGCGATCGCCCGCCGGCGTGATCGCCACGGCCTGGGGCGGCACGTCGGTCTCCTCGATCAGCGCCGGGAGATCGGCCGCCAGCGGCACCAAGCTGAAGGCATTGGTGGGGGTCTGCGAGGGAAGACCGGCATCAGGCGCCCCCGCCGGACCGCCGTCGGTGGTGGTGGTCGTGGCCGGCGCCGCCGCTTCGCTGTGGAAGACGATGGCATTCGCGGCGTCGGCGGTGGCGAAGACCGCCAGCACCGGCGCGTGGAGCTTGACCACCCGGTAGGTGGGCGTCGATCCCAACGTCAGCACGGTCAGGCGTTCGACGGCCGCCGCGTTGGTGTAGAGAAGGACCGTCTTTCCGTCGGCGGCGATCGACGCCGAGCCGATGATCTCCCCGGCGATGGTCAGGTGCTGGACGGTGGCCGGGTCGGGGATTCCGCCGGAGAGCGGAATGACCGCCACCTCGGCGGTGTCGCGCACGACGGCCACGGCGCTCTTCCCGTCGGCGGTCAGGTCGACGTCGGTGATCGCCCCGGACAGGACGATCGATCCCAGGGTGCCGGTCGGCAGGTCGACGATCCCCAGCGTGGCGCTCCCCTCTCGGCGCACCACCGCCAGGCGGCCGTTCGGCGTGATCGAGACGTCGCGCGTGTCGACGTTCTCGGTCGGATCGTCGGTGAGCGGCACGTTCCCGGTGACGCGCGGCGCGCCGGCGTGCGTGAGATCGACGACCGAGACGCCGTCCTCGGTCACGGCGAAAGCGGCCGAGTCGTCGGCGGCGTAAGCGACCTCGACCGGACGGAACCCGACCGAGAGGATCGCCTTGGCCGGCGGGGTCACCGACAGGTCGATCACCGTGATCGCCTGGTAGCCCTGCAGCGGGTTGGGGCTGGCGATGTTGCGGGCGTCGGTCCAGGCCGTGACCCAGCGGCCGCTCGGCGACACCGTCAGCGCGTTCGCGCCGGCGGCGACGCCGCTCACCGTGCTCTTGGTGAGCTGACCGCCGGCGGCGACGCGCAGGATGGTGGCGTCGTTCGAGAGCACGTTGAGCACGACGACCGCGTCGTCGGTCGTGCTGGGGATGGCGCTGATGTACGTCGGCGCGTTGCCCGCCTCGACGGTGTGGACCTGCAGCGTGGCGCCGGCGACGTAGGCGACGCGGCCGCTGTCGGGGTTCGCCACCCAGATGTAGCTGCCGGTCGCGACGGGAACTTCGTACGAGCTTTCGACCTCCGTCTCGGGCGGCAGCGGTGGAGCGCCCGCGTCGGTCGATCCGGTCGATCCACCCGTGCCGGTGCCGCCGGGTGTCCCCGTGCTGGCGCCGGTGCCGGTGCTCGAGGTGGGATTGCTCCCGCCGCTGGCGGCGTCCTTTGCGCCGGCGCAGCTCGACGTGGCCCACAAGAGGAGCGCTGCGCCCAAGATCGGCTTCATGCGACCAGGCAACGAGGCAACCCTCGTGCCATTGGGCGGCCGCGAAATCGCGCGGTCTTTCGCCGCGCCGGTGCCAGACCTTCAGAGGAACGCGACATCCGTGTCGTGCCCGCGCGCGGCGCGCGCGGCGGCCCGGCGAGCGAACGCGGTCCTCGAGATCGCGGGCGCCCGTCGTCCGGACCGCGTGGGACGGGCGTCGTCGCTCGGTGCCCGATTCCGTCAGCGTTTGCTGCTGCCCGGGGCGCTGAACCCCGGTCGGGTGGCGCCGCCGTCGCTGCTGCGCACCGCCCGCCCGCGCGTGTCTTCGATCTCCACCTCCTCGTGTCGGAGGCTGGCCGAGGCCTCCTTCTCCGCCGCCTCCACGACGGGGTGGATCACGATCTCCTCGCGCACGCGCGTTCGCTTGGTGACCTGCACGTCCTCCTCGTGCAGCGGCAGATCCATCGTTTGTTCCTTGAACGCCGGCTCGGGCGAGGGGCCGGCGTCTTCCTGGGAGGGGCTCACGTGTTCGATGACGACGTCCTCGCGTGAGACGGGGACTTTGAAGTGCTTCTCCTCCGTCTTGACGATCTTGTGGATGCGGACGTGCCCGGCCTCGCGAGAGATCTTCTCGATCCCGATCTCCTCTTCCATGAGCGGGATGCGGAGGTCGCCCTTCCGGGTCGTGCCGACCGGCGGCGGGGCGGTCCTTCGCTGCCCCTCCAGCGGCGCCGCGGATGCCGCCGGGCCCGTCCCCCTCGGCGGGGTGGCGACCGGCGCCGCGGCCGCGGCGGTCGTGCCCGCTCGAGCATTGTCCGTCGGGGGTCCGAACCGCGAGTCATCATCCGACAGCGAGTACGCGATCTCGTCACCGTCGAGCGAGGTGATGTGATCGTAGCGAAGCTCGTAGTCCTTCGGGAAGAACACCCCCTTTTCGACGACGAAGCTGTCCGAGCCGACCCGCACGACGTTGCCGAGGCGCTCACCGTTCGTGCTGGTGACCGTCATTCCCGAGCGCACCTCGTTTCGAGTCCATCTCATCGGGCACCTCCTTGTTCACTCCAATCAGGTGCAACCCGGAGACCGTTGCGCGCGGTCGCGCTTGGGCGGCTCGTCGGATGCATGAGCAAACTGCGAAAGCGAGGTCCTCATGAACGGATCGACGTCGACGCCGGATATTCTCGGGCTGGTCAACCGTGAAATCACGCCCGAGGTCATCCATCGCGCGGCTCTGCAGCTGGGAGAGGACGACGACCTGCTGCGGGCGGCGATGTCGGCGACCGTCCCGTCGGTGCTCACGGCGCTGTCGGACGTGGCCTCGTCGGAGACGGGAGCCAACCACCTCACCCGCATGATCCGGGGGATCGGGGCCAACCGCCCGGGCGCCGACAGCGTCGCTTCGATCATTGGCTCGACCGTCGGTCGCGCGCAAGGCACGACGCTGTTCGACGGCGAGACAGGCGCGCGTGGTTCGCAGCTCGCCGACGCCGTGGCGCGCGCCAGCGGGATCAAGACCGACTCCGCGCACCAGTTGCTGGGAGGCGCGACCGGCGCGACCCTTTTGACGCTCGGACGCAGCGGCGAGCGGATCGATCCCGATGGGCTGCGGGCGATGCTGGGCGGGCACCGCGACGACTTCATGCGGCGCCTCCCTCCGCCGGTCGCGTCGATCTTCGACGACGGCCGCCGCCCCGAGCACGGCGGCCTCAGCCTGAAAGCCGTGGCCCCCTCCGACAGGCCTCTCGTGGATCGCGCCCCGGCGGTCAGCTCTCCGCCGATTCGTCGCCTGGCGGGCCCTGACCCTGAACGTAAAGGTTGGATGGCGCCTCTCGTCTTGCTCGGCGCGCTCATGCTGATCGCGATTCCGCTGCTGCACGCCCTGCGAGGGCCGGCGCCCCACGGCCAGAGGCCGCACAATCTGCCGGCCGAGGCGGTCACCGGCGGGACCATTCGGCTGGCGCTGCCCAACGGTCAGTCGGTGACGTTGGAGCGGGGATCGACGGCCTACCAGCTGGCCAGCTTCCTGGGCGCGACCGATCCGACGCCGGCCCGGTTCGCGCTCTCGCCGATGAGCTTCGAGTTCGCCTCCGCCCAGCTGACGCCCGAGTCGATGGCGACGATGGACGAGGTCGCCGCGGTTCTGCGCGCCTACCCGACCGCCACGCTCCGGGTGGAGAGCTACACCGACAACGTGGGGACGGCGGCCGCCAACCTCGACCTGTCACGTGACCGTTCGGAGACGGTGAAGGGATTACTCGGCGGCAAGGGGATCGATCCCACCCGGATCACCACGGCGGGGCTGGGCGAGGAAGATCCCATCGCCTCCAACCAGACCGAGAGCGGTCGAGCCCAGAATCGGCGCACGGACATCGTGGTTACCGGAAGGTGATCGAACGATCCGATCTCGCCCATCTGGCCCATCTCGGCCGGCGGCAATGGCGGGTGGGTCGTCGATCTCGGAGGGCTGAGGGCATGAGACATTCGCGGGTGCCTTGCCCGCCGCCGGAGCTTCGATCGTCGTCGCCACGCACAATCTCATGCACGGGCGCCGCCTGGACGCGCTCATCGCCCAGTACCTCGAGCTCCGCGCCGGCGGGGGGCTCGACCTGCTCTGTGTCCAGGAGGATCGCTACATCGGCGGCGCCCCCGGCGAGCTCCCCAGCGCCCGGATCGCCGAGGCGCTCGGCGACCACCATCGCGTCGTTCGCGACGACGGCTGTCAGGGGCTCGCCTTCGTCGTCGATACCCGCACCCTGTCGACCGCCCGCACCGGGATCATCGCGCTGCCGCGTCTGGCGTCGCTCTCCTGGTTCGAGCGCCGCTACATCGTGGGGGGGAAGACCAAGCAGAAACATGCGCTCTGGGCCGAGCTCTCCGCCCCCGGCGGCCCGTCCTTCACGGCGGTCTCCTTCCACCTCGACACGGCCGGCGGGCATCGCCAGCGCGCCGCCCAGGTGGCCGCGCTGGCCGCCGCGCTGGCCGACCACCGCCTCGAGCGGCGGATGGTCTGCTGCGGCGACACCAATGCGTTCTCCTGGCGAGGCGGGCGGCGCGCGCTCGACGACCTGCTGGTTCCGTTCGCCGCGTTCGGCGCCGGCGACCCGGAGACGCGCCCCACGCATTATTTTTCCCGCCAGAACGAGCCGATGATTCCCCATCGCATCGGGGTCGCGCTCGGCAAGCTGGGCCTCGATGTTCCGCTGCGCTACGACGTGGTCTGCACCAATCTGTCGGTCGAGGCACGCGGGCAGGTGGTGACGCCCGGGTCCGATCACGACTTGGTCTGGGCCCGCCTTCGTGGTAGCTAAAAAGGCGATGAGCACCGCCGTCACATCGAAGGGACCGCCGCTGTTCGGGCTGCCGTTTGGGGGCGTCGCCTTCGGCGCGCTCTGGATCGCCGGCGCGTTCGCGTCGCTCTTCTATTGCTTCGCCACGAACTACATCGCCAAGCCGAGTGTCCCGGGTGAAGAGCTGGCCATCGCCAACGCGGCGCTGGCGCCCGCCGGCGACCATCGCGCGGCGCCGTAGCGCACGCGGCGAGAGCGGTCGGGGCCGGCGCCCGGGACGCGCTATTCCGGCAGCTTGACGCCGGCGGCGTTGAAGATCTTGGTGGCCAGCCAGCGGGGGCTGACCTGGTACTGGCCGGCGGCGACCAGCTTGCGCAGGGCTTCCACGCGCGACGGCGAGGTCACCGGGGCAGCCTGGAGCGAGGCGCCGGGGGCGCGCGTGGCGGGCCGGCGGTGCGTGATGTGTCTGTTGGTGTCGCTCATACCCACACCATCGGACGGTGTAGCGAATCGCTTGAGAAAAAATGTGCGACGCCGGCGCGCGCCCCCGCAGGTCTCAGAAAGCTGCGCGATTACAAGCGGTTAGGCGGCGGCTTCGGCCGCCAGCTCGCCCAGCGAGTCTCTCAGGCGGCGGGTCGCCTCTCCGTGAATCTGGCAGACGCGCGATTCGGTGACGCCCAGGACCGAGCCGATCTCCTTGAGGTTCAGGTTGTCGCAGTAGTAGAGCGACAGCACCTGCTGCATCTTCTCGGGCAGGCCGCCGATGCCCGAGACCAGCCGGTCCAGCATCTCGCGCCGCGAGGCGAGCTCGAAGGGATCGTCCGCCGAGGTGTCGCCGGTGCGCTCCAGCAGGTCGGGGCCCGCGTCGTCGATGCCGACCACCGAGGAGCCGGAGAGCTTCTGCTGGCGCGCGTAGAGCTCCTCGACGCCGACCCCCAGCCGCTTGGCGATCTCCTCGTGATCGGGCGTGCGCCCCAGCTGCGCCTCGAGGCGGCGGGTGGCGTCGCGCAGCTCGTTGGAGAGCCGGCGCATGTCGCGCGAGAGGGTGTCGCGCGAGCGGAGATCGTCGAGCATCGCGCCGCGGATCCGAAACTCGGCGAACGCCTCGAAGCGATCGACGCGGCTCGGATCGAACCGCTCGGCCGCCTCCATGAGGCCGATGACGCCCGACGAGATCAGGTCGTCGATCTCGACGTGCGCGGGAAGGCGACGCGCCAGCCGGCGGGCCACCTTCTCGATGTAGGGAAAGAACTTGGCTGCGTACTCGTTGCGGCGCGCGACCAGCTCCTTCTTGGCGGACTTCTTCGGGGAGCTCTTGGTCGGGACTTTGCGCTTCGTCGAGGTGGGCATGACTCAACGCTTGAGCACACCGCGTGCCACGTTCGTGGCGTCGCCTCGGCCGCATTCCGCGCCGGGTTCGCACCGTCGGTCGGCGCCGACCGTCAACCGATTGGCGCTTCCAGGTTATTGACGCCGTCAACCCGGTGACGGTCTCCAGGATCCCGACGTGGAAGGCAGTCGGAGCGGGTGAGCGAGGAGCGCGCTCACCGACGGAGATGTGTGTTTTTTGCTTCGCTCAGGCGACGAATCGACGACGAAGTTTTTCGACCAGCGTGGTGCGGTTCAATCCCAGCAGATCGGCGGCGCGATTTCGATTTCCGCCGGTCCGCGCCAGCGCCTCGGCGATGAAGCGCTCTTCGAGCTCGGTCAAAAGCTCGCGCAAATCGACGCCGTTCGCCGGAAGCCGGCGGGTCGCCCGCTCGAAGTCGATCACCTGGATCCGCAGGTGCGACGGCAGGTCCTTCATCACCACCATCCGCGTCCCGGCCATGAGCACCAGCCGCTCGCAGAGGTATTCGAGCTCCCGGACGTTGCCCGGCCAGCCGTGCTGCGAGAACCGGTGCATCACGTCCAGCGCGAAGCCGGGGACCCGGCGCCCCTCGCGGGCGTTGACCTGGCGCCGGAAGTGCTCCACCAGCGCCGGAATGTCCTCCCGCCGCTCGCGCAGGGGCGGCAATTCGATGGCCGCCGCCGCCAGCAGGGCGTGCAGCTCGGCGTCGAACCGGCCGGCGGCGACCAGCTCGCCGAGATCGCCCGAGGTGGCGGCGACGATGCGCGCCTCGAGGGGAACGGGAACGCCGTCGGTCGCGTCGACGGCGCCGCTCCGCAGCGCGCGCAGCAGCTTCCGCTGGGCCCCGGCGGCAAGCTCGTCGATCGCCTCGAGAAAGATCGTCCCCCCCTGCGCGGCGACCATCCAGTTGGCGCGGGGCCGCTCGCGCTCACCCGACAGGCTGGAGATTGATTCAGGGAGCGCCGCCAGGTTGATGGCCACGAACGGGCCGTCGCGGCGGGCGCTGGCGTGGTGAATCAGCCGGGCCATCGTCTCTTTGCCGGTGCCCGGCTCGCCCCGCAGGAGCACGGGGCGATCGGTTCCGGCGATCTGGTCGGCGCGCTCCAGCGCCGCCCGGACGCGCGGGTGATCGCCGATCACCGCCGCGCCGCCGGAAGGGCGCCGGGCGCCGCCCTCACGGGTATGGCGGCGCAGCAGCGCGGTGAGGCGCGGGGCGAAGAAGGGCTTGGCCACGATCTCGGCCGCCCCGGCGCGCAGCGCCTCGACGGCGCCGCTGCCGGAGGCGGTGAGCGCCAGGACCGCGACGGGCGGCTGGCCGGCCCTCGCCTTGAGGACCACCGCCGTCGCTTCGGCCGCGGGCAGATCGAGATCGACGAGGCAGAGATCGTATTCGCCCTCGCCGAGGCGCGCGATCGCGTCGGCCGCGCTGGAGCAAGTCACCGGCTCTCGGTCGAGCGTCCTCACCAATCGGGCGAGCTCCCCGCGGAGCGCGGGATCGTCGTCGACGATGAGGATCTGCTTCGGCATCTGCAGGGTTCATCGGTGGCGCGGAAATTCCCCTTGAGCGAATCAGCTGTTGCGAGATCCACAACAGCGTTCAGGAGATCCGGTGATTTCGGCCTAACCGGCGCACGCGCGCGGACTTCGCCTGTTGCGACGCGACGCGCCCCTGATCGCCTTCGGATGCGGGTCGCGCGATCGCGATTCAGCCGCGGGTATCGGCGCGCGGGTAAGAGCCGAGGACCTTGACCGTCTCGGACGCCTTGCGGACCTCGGCGATGGCGGTGGCGACCGGCGCGTCGCGCTCGTGACCGTCGATGTCGACGAAGAAGACGTACTCCCACGGGCGGCGGCGCGACGGGCGGCTCTCGATCTTGGTCATGTTGAGGCCGCGCTCGGCGAACGCGCCCAGCACGCGGTAGAGGATTCCCGGCTCGTCGCGGGTCACCAGCAACAGCGACGTCTTGTCCCGCCCGGTCGGCTCCGCCTGATCGCGCCCCAGCACCAGGAAGCGCGTCATGTTGTGGGCCAGGTCTTCGATCTTCCGGCGCAGCACCACCAGCTCGTTGAGCTTGGCGGCCAGCTCCGAGCCGATCGCCGCGCCCCGGGCGTCGTCGCGCGCCAGGCGGGCCGCCTCGGCGGTCGAGCGCGACTCCACCAGCGCCGCCTGCGGCAGGTTGGCGCCCAGCCAGCGCCGCACCTGGGCCAGCGCGATGGGGACCGAGTAGACGCGCTCGATCTGCGCCACCGTCACGTCGGCGCGCGCCAGCAGGCACATGTTCACCTCGAGCGCGATCTCGGCGCTGACCTTGAGGTCGCTGTCGAGGAAGGTGTCGAGCGTGTGGGTGACCATCCCTTCGGTCGTGTTCTCGACGGGGACGACGCCGAAGTCGGCGTTGCCCCGCTCGACCTCCTCGAACACGGCGGGGATGGTCCCCATGGGAATCGACCGCGCCGAGAGGCCGAACTGCTTCTTGACGGCGATGTCCGAGAAGGTCCCCTCGGGGCCGAGATAGGCGATCCGCACCCGCTTCTCCAGGGTCAGGCAGGCGCTGAAGATCTCCTGGAACACCGAGCGGATCGACTCCGAAGGAAAAGGGCCGGGGTTGGCGGCGGCGAGGCGCTCGGCGATCTGCCGCTCGCGCGAGGGGACGTAGAACGGGACCGAGATGGCGGTCTTGAGGTCGGCCACCCGGCGCACGTGTTCGGCGCGCTGGTTGAGCAGTGCCAGGATCGCGTCGTCGGCGGCGTCGATCTTGGTGCGCAGCTCGGCCAGCTCCTGTTTCAGCTTTTCGGGATCGACAGGGGGGTCCTTGGCCATCGCGCGGGAGCTTACTACACTCGATGCGTGAGGCTGGCGACGCTGCGCGACGGGACGCGAGACGGTGCGCTGCTGGTGGTCGGGCACGACGGGCGGAGCTGCACGCGGGCGGCGGAGATCGCCCCCACGCTCCAGGCCGCGCTCGACGACTGGCCGCGGCGTGGCGCCCGCGCTGGCCGCGCTGGCCGTTCGGCTCGACGCCGGTGACGTGGCGGCCCAGCCCCTCGACGAGTCGCGCCTCGGTCCGCCGCTGCCCCGGGCCTACGAGTGGATCGACGGGTCGGCGTTCCTGAATCACGTCCGCCTGGTCCGGCGGGCGCGTTCGGCCCCACCGCCGCCGACGCTGGAGATCGATCCGCTGGTCTACCAGGGCGGCTCGGGCGTCCTGCGCGGTCCGCGCGACGATCTGCTCCTCGCCGATTCGGAGTGGGGCCTCGACTTCGAGAGC
The DNA here is from genome assembly GCA_963835825.1 of uncultured Pseudomonadota bacterium. GTDB lineage: Bacteria > Myxococcota_A > Polyangia > Fen-1088 > Fen-1088 > JADGRB01. The sequence goes on along the minus strand of CAWIGZ010000013.1, from coordinate 46,494 downwards.
GAGGTGGCGGTGATCCTGGGCGACGTGCCGCGCGGGACGACCGCGGGGCAGGCGGCCCCGCACGTTCGCCTCCTGCTTCTGGCCAACGACGTCACCTTGCGGAACCTGGTCCCCGGCGAGCTGGCCAAGGGGTTCGGGTTCTTCCAGTCCAAGCCGGCGACGGCGTTCTCGCCCTTCGCGGTGACGCCCGACGAGCTGGGCGGCTCGTGGCGCGACGGGCGCGTGCACCTGCGGCTGCGCACGACGCTCAAGCGCGCGGGCGGGGCCGCGCACCTCGTCGGGGATCCCGACGCCGGTTCGGAGATGCACTTCTCGTTCTTCGAGCTCATCGCCCACGTCGCGCACACGCGCAGCCTCTGCGCCGGGACGATCCTGGGGAGCGGCACCGTCTCCAACGCCGATCCGGCGCGCGGCGCCTCTTGCCTCGTCGAGCTGCGCGCGCGCGAGACGATCTCCGGGGGGACGCCGCTGACGCCCTACCTGGCCGCGGGAGACGCCGTCGCCATCGAGATGTCCGACGCCGGCGGGCGCGACCTCTTCGGCCGGATCGCCCAGCGGGTGGTGAGCGGGTGATCTTCTACGACTACTGGCGCTCGAGCTCTGCCTGGCGGGTGAGGATCGCGCTCAACATCAAGCAGATCGCCGTCGAGCGGCGGGCCGTCAACCTGGCTCCCGCGGGGGAGGTCGGCGCGCAGTACGCGGCCAGCTTCCGCGCGCTCAATCCGCTGTCGCAGGTGCCGGTCCTGGTGCTCACCGAGCCGCCCGGTCCGCCGCGCACGCTCGCCCAGTCGATGGCGATCCTCGAGTACCTCGAAGAACGGTTTCCGTCGCCGCCCCTGCTCCCTGCCGATCCGTGGCTTCGTGCGCGCGCCCGCCAGCTCGCCGAGATGGTGAACGCGGGGATTCAACCGATGCAGAACCTCTCGCTCTTGCAGCGCCTGGCAGAGAGCGGGCTCGCCGAGCCGAAGGAGATCCCGCGGTATCACATCGCGCGCGGGCTCGGCGCCATCGAGGCGCTCGCGGGCGAGACGGCCGGGCGCTTCCTGGTCGGCGACGCGCCGACGCTGGCCGACCTGTACCTGGTCCCCCAGCTCTACGGGGGGCGCAGGTTCGACGTCGATCTGTCGCTGTTCCCGAAGTTGCTGGAGATCGAGGCGGCCTGCGCCGCGCTGCCGGCCTTCGCGGCGGCCCACCCAGACGTTCAGCCGGACGCGCCCGCCTCCGTCAGGGCGTGAGCGCCGCGCCGGCCTGCTACGGGAAGCGCGGCCGGGGGAGCTCGGGCGCGGAGAGCCGCGCGGGAGCGGGCGACGAGAGGGGGCGCGAGCCGATGCGCCAGGCGCTCGCCTGGGGCAGATGCGCCAGGTGGTAGCGCCAGGCGGCCCAGGTGGCGAGCCCCATCCCGCCGAGCAGCGCCGCCGCCGTGCCGAACGCCCACGGAATCAGGGAGGCCGGGGCGAGCCCGCGCGAGGGGAGGCGCACCGTCGCCTCGTAGAGGGCGAGGGCGCCGCTGGGCGCGCGGAACGGGCCGGCGCCGTAGGCGAGATCCTGCAGGATGCCGTCGGCGGTGACCGTATCGCCGGCCCGGATGATCACCTCCTCGACGGTGACCGAGCCGCGGAACCCGAACGCCCGCGCCACGGCCTCCGCGCCCGGTGTCCCCGCGCGGTGCAGCGTCGGCGTCGCCTCGATGCGCGCCGTTTCGGGATCGAGGCGGATGCGGACCGGCGAGCGTCCCCCGTCGGGGGCGCCCCCCCAGGCCAGCTCGAACGTCTCGGGCGAGGCGAGATCGTGGACCAGCTCGGTCCGCGCGGTCAGGTGCTCGACGACCCGCAGCCGCCAGTGAACGCAGGGATGCCCGGACGCCGGGGCCCGCAGCAGCTCCTGCGCCGGCTCGGCCCGCGCCTCGAGGGTGACGAGAGAAGCTCCGTCGTTCATTTCGGGATCCCGCCTTCCGTCTCGGCCAGCGGCGTCGTTCCGGCGGCGTACTCTTCCAGCTTGCGGTAGAGCGTCTTGCGGTCGAGCCCCAGCCGCTGTGCCGCCCGCGTCTTGTTCCCGCTCTCGGCCGCCAGCACCCGCTTGATGTATTCGCGCTCCAGCTCGTCGAGCGTGAGCCCGCGCGCCACCGCCGCGCCGAGCTCGTCCTCGCTGGTGGCGCGGCGCTCCCGCACGACCGCCGGCAGGTCCTCCGACTGGACGAGAGAGCTCTCGGTCAGCGCCACCGCGCGCTCGACGACGTTCTCCAGCTCGCGCACGTTGCCGGGCCAGCCGTAGGCCAGCAGCGCCTTGCGCGCCGTCTCGTGAAAACCGCGCACCTCCTTGCCCGCCTTGGCCGCGATGCGGGCCAAAAAGTGCTCCGCCAGATCCAGAATGTCCTCCGGGCGATCGCGCAGCGCCGGCAGATGGATCTGCACGCCGTTCAGCCGGTAGTAGAGATCCTCGCGGAAGGTGCCGTTGCCGAGGCGGGGCTCGAGATCCTTGTTGGTGGCCGCCACCACCCGCACGTCGATCTTCTCGCTGCGCGCCGCGCCCAGCGGCCGGATCTCCCCCTCCTGCAGCACGCGCAGCAGCTTGGCCTGCAGCGCCGGCGACAGCTCGGCGATCTCGTCGAGGAAGATGGTGCCGCCGTCGGCCTCCACGAAGATGCCGGCCCGATCGCCGCGCGCGTCGGTGAACGCGCCGCGCTTGTAGCCGAAGAGCTCGCTCTCCAGCAGCGTGTCGGGGATGGCGGCGCAGTTGAGCGCCACGAACGGACGTTCGCGCCGCGGGCTGTTGAAGTGGATCGCCTTGGCCACCAGCTCTTTGCCGGTCCCCGAGGCGCCGGTGATGAGCACCGTGATCGACGAGCCCGAGAGCCGCCGGATCACCCCGAACATCTCCTGCATGGGGGCCGAGCGGCCGATGATGTTCCCCCAGCGGTAGCTCTTCTGCACCTCGTCGCGCAGCCGCGCCACCTCCGAGCGCAGCGCCCGCTCGGCCAGCGCCTTCTGGACCGACAGCGTCAGCTGGTCGACGTCGAACGGCTTGGTGATGTAGTCGAAGGCGCCCAGCTTGACGGCGCGGATGGCCGTGTCGATCGATCCGAACGCGGTGATGGTGATGACGTGCGGCGAGGGGGTGACCGCCTTGATCTCCCGCAGCATGTCGAGCCCGTCGAGGTCGGGCATCTTCACGTCCGAGACGACCAGGTCGATGCCCCCCTGGCGCACCCGTTCGACGCCGCTCCGGCCGCCCGCGGCCACCTCGACCGTGTAGCCGTCCTCTTCCAGCACCTCGCGCAGGAACGTCCGCATGGCGCTGTCGTCCTCGACGACCAGGATCGTCGCCCGGCCGCCGCCGCTGGCCGCGAGCGGCTCGGCTTTCTCAGAGGCGGCGATGGTCGCGGGTTCAGCCATGCGATGGGCCACGAGCCTTCAATTCAATCCTTGCCGATCGATCTCATTTCGGCAAGGTCGGATCCAGGGAAGGACGCGTCAGCGGCGGAGACCGCTCGCGTGGACGAAGCTGGGCTTTGCCCAGCGTAGTCCGTCGCGGGAGGGTGCGGGAACCCGCTGAGGGTTCCCGTGTCGAATCGCCGACGAAGCTGGGCTTTGCCCAGCGTAGTCCGTCGCGGGAGGGTGCGGGAACCCGCTGAGGGTTCCCGTGTCGATCGGCAGATAGACGCGGAATTCGGCGCCGCCTGCGGCCGGGCTGTCGACCTCGATCCAGCCGTCGTGGTCCTTGACGATCCCGTGGCTGACCGCCAGGCCGAGCCCGGTCCCCTGTCCCGCGTCCTTGGTGGTGAAGAACGGTTCGAAGATCTTCTCCCGATCGGCGGCCGGGATCCCGGGCCCGCTGTCGGCGATGATCAGCGCCGCGTACTCGGCCGGCGGCGCGAGATCGAGGCCGCCCTTGCGGCGCACCATCCGCTCGGTCGCCACCCGCAGCTTGCCGCCGTTCGGCATGGCGTGGATGGCGTTCATGATCAGATTGAGGCAGACCTGCTGGATCTGGTCGGGATCGCCGGGGACCTCCGGGGGCGCCGGCATGGTCTGCACGTCGACCTCGATCCCCTGACGGTGAATCGTCTCGCGCAGGAACTCCAGCGCCTCGGCCACCACCGCGCCGAGGTGCACCCGGGTGACGGTGGGGCCGCGGGGGCGCGAAAAATCGAGCACCTGGCGGATGATCTTGGTGATGCGCGCGACCTCGTCGCCGATGATGCCGGCGTTCTTCACCACGTCGGCGGCGTCGGCCCCCTTGACGGCGACCGGCTGCAGCTCGATCGCTCCGCTGTCGGGGGCGGGGCCGGCCGCTCGCTGGGCGGCCTTTTCGGCTCGTTTGGCCATGGCCCGGGCCCGGCCGCCGATCACGTTGAGAGGAGTCCCGAGCTCGTGGGCGATCTCGGCCGCCATCTGGCCGATGGTGGCCAGCTTCTCCGACTGGCGGAGCCGTGCCTCCAGACCCAGGCGCGCGGCCGCCGCCCGCTCGGTCTCCTCGCGCGCCTCCCGCAGCGAGCCGGTCATGGCGTTGAACCGGCCGGCGATCGTCCCGATCTCGTCGTCGCGCTCGGCCAGGATGACCCGCGACAGATCGCCCTTGCCGACGGCGTTGATCCCTTCCAGCAGCCGGCGCAACGGCCGCACGACGATCTGTTCGATCGCCAGGCGGACGCCGATCGCCACGCCGATCACCACCAGCAGGAACAGCGGATAGATCCGGCGCGCCGTGGCGGCCACCTCGGCGTCGATGTAGCCGGCGTCGCGCCGCATCCCCATGATGGCCGTCGGGTGGCGGGCCGGGTGGCGCGGCGGCAGCTGCAGCGCGGCGGCGTCGAACAGCGGGACCGCCATGGCGTACGAGCGCGGGCCCGACGACGAATCGAACAGGCGGCCGACCGGCGCGTCCTGGATGTCGGCGGCGCGCATCAGCAGCAGCCAGGCGTCGTCGTCGGTGCGCTGTTCGCTGCCGATCGACAGCACCTCCAGCCCGAACAGCTCGTCGTGCTGGCGGGCGGCGCGGGCGCGGGCCAGCAGCATCTCTTCGGCCGTGTCCGGATCGAGCGGCTCGATACCGGCGCGCAGCGCGGTGGCGATCTCGTGCGCCTCGCGGTCGAGATCGGCCTCCAGGTTGGCGCGCCGGACCTTGAGCGCGGCGTAGCCGGAGCCGGCGAGCACCGCTGCCACCAGCAGCGTCACCACGACGGTTACGCGCGTCCCCAACGTCATCGAGCGGCCATTATAGCGCCGCATGCTATATAGGCCGGGCAACCGACCATGACGCCAGAGGACATCAGAACGCGAATCCGGACGGCGCTGCCCGATGCCGACGTGAGTGTCGTCGACACGACGGGCGGCGGAGACCACTTTTCAGCCACCGTCGTCTCGTCGGCCTTCGCCGACAAGGGGCTCATCGACCGGCACCGCCTGGTCTACGCGGCGCTCGCCGAGGTCATCCATGGCCCGCGCGCGCCGATTCACGCCCTGTCGCTCACCACCGAAACCCCCGAAGAATACCGGCGCAAGTAGACGGCGCCACCCGCCAACCAGCAGACGTCAAAGGAGCTCACCGTGACCGAGCCGCTCAAGCAACGCATCACCGACACCATCGCCAAGGGGCGCGTGATGCTGTTCATGAAGGGGAATCCATCCATGCCTCAGTGCGGCTTTTCCGCCGCCGTGGTGGGGGTGCTCAAGGAGATCGGCGCCCCGTTCGAGACCTACAACATCCTCGCCGACGCCGAGCTCCGCGAAGGGCTGAAGGAGTACTCGAGCTGGCCGACCTACCCGCAGCTCTACGTCGACGGCAAGCTGGTCGGCGGCGCCGACATCGTGCGCGATCTGCACGCGCGCGGCGAGCTCAAGAAGCTCGTCGCCGGCTGACCCGCCCACGTCCGGATGCCGCTCCTCGGCATCAACCTCACGCTCGGCGGTGAGGAGCGCCTCAAGGCTCGCCCGCCCCAGCTCGCGCTCTCCGACGTTTCGTCGCGCGACCTCGAGCCGGGGCGCCCGGTGCGCCTCCTCGACGCGCGGGGCGCGACGCTGGCCACCGGCGTCGCCGACCCCGAGAACGAGCTGGTGCGCGTCTGGTCGCACGGCGACGACAGCCGCGCCCCCGACGCTGCCTTCCTGCGCGGCAAGCTGGCCGTGGCCATCGCCCATCGCCGCACGCTGGGCCTCTGCGACGGCGAGTCCGCTTATCGCCTGGTCAACGGCGAAGGGGACGGCCTGTCGGGCCTCGCCGCCGACGTCTACGGCCCGTTCGCCGTGGTGAACGCGCTGTCGCGCGGTCTGCTCGGCCACGCGCGGCTGCTGGCACAATGCGCGCTGGAGATGTTCCCGGCGGCCGGGCTGCCGTTGCGCGGCGCGGTCCTCAAGACGCGCCTCAAGGGGAGCGGCAACAGCCCCGAGCGCGCCAAGGACGACGTCGTCGGCGAGACGCCGCCCGACAAGTTGATCGTCCACGAATCGGGGGTCCCCTACGAGCTCCACCTGCGGGGCGGCATCAACGTCGGGCTCTTCACCGACATGCGCGAGCACCGCGCCGGCCTCGGCCGCTTCGTCCGCGGCAAGCGCGTCCTCAACACGTTCGCGTACACCGGCGCGCTGTCGGTCGCCGCCGCGCGCGCCGGCGCCGCCCAGATCACCAGCGTCGATCTCGCCGCCGGCCCACTGGCCTGGGCCCGCGCCAACTTCGCGCTCTCCGGACTGGATCCGGCCGTCCACCGCTGGGAGGTCTCCGACGTCTTCCGTTTTCTCGAGGCGGAGAAAGATCGCCGCGCCAGCTACGACGTCGTCATCCTCGACCCACCGACGGTGTCGGGCGCGCGCGCGTCGCTCTGGGCGCAAAAGCGCGACTACCCCGACCTCATCGCCGCCGCCTGCGCGCTCGTCCCCGACGAGGGCGGCCACCTGTGGATCTCCTCCAACACCCGCCGGGGCCCCAGCGTCCTCAAGCACGTCGACGCCGGGCTCGCCCTGGCCAGGCGCGACGCCCAGATCCTCGAGCTCGGCGGCCTGCCGCCCGATTACCCCACGCCGGTCAACTGGCCCGCGGCGCGGTACCTCGAGGTCTGCCAGCTCCGCGTGGGCGCCAAGGTCTGACGAGCGTTCGAGCAGTGAGCTGGGCTGCGGCGGAACCCCGGAGGCAGGCCGCTCCGACGGCGTGATGCGGTAGACTTCCCGCGTGCACGAGGACACCAGCGCTGCCGCGATCGCGCGCTATCACCAGCTGCTCCGGGCGCAGGCTCCGCACCAGCGCCTGGAACAGACGAACGCGCTCATCGCCGCGGTGAGGGAGCTGGCGATCGCCGGAATCCGGGCGCGGCATCCCGATGCTTCGCCGCAAGAGGTTCGAATGCGTCTGACCGTACGCCTCTACGGCCGGGAGATCGCCGCGCGGCTGTTCGGCGCCGTTCCTGCCGACGCCGTTTGATGCCCGACGATCGCTCATCGCCCGACGCGATCGCAGTTGCCCTGCGTGTCGGCGCAGCCATCGAGCAGGCAGGCGGCCGATACTTCGTGGGCGGAAGCCTGGCCAGCTCGCAGAGAGCGCCATGTGAAGGCGCGCCGACCCGGCCTGATCGTAAAAGGAAAAGCGAGTTACGTCTTGGGGCCCAGCGCGGCGGCGAGGGCGTTCACCAGGCGGCGCATGACGAAGCCCTTTTCGGGGACGACGTCGCTGCGCACCCCGCGCTTTTCGAGCGCCTCCACGGCGATGGGGCCGATGGCGGCCACGCACGCGCGGGCGAGCGCCGCGCGCAGCCGTGCCTCGGCGCCGGCGTCGGCGGCGACCTGGAACAGACGATCGACCTGGGAGGCGCTGGTGATGGCGACGGCGTCGACCCGCCCGCCGTCCAGCGCGTCGATGAGCGCGACGATCTCGGCCGCGTCCGCGGCTGAAGCGTAGACGTAGGGCGCGACCGTGCGGACCGTGGCCCCCGCTCGCTCCAGCGCCTCGACCAGGGGGCGGTTGGGCTCCTCGCCGTAGAGCTGGACGCCGACGCGACGTCCGCGAAGGTCGAGCGCGGCGAGCGCGTCGATGACGCCGGCCGAGGTCGGCACCGGCGCCGCCAGATCGGACGCGAGGCCAATCTCATGCAGCGCGCGCGCCGGCTTCGGCCCGCGCGTCACCTTGCGCACCCGCCCGAGCGCCGCCACCACGCCGTCCCGCAGGCCGAGGCGCTCGGCGGTCGCCAGCAGGCGCCGCAGCCCCTCGCCGGTGAGGAAGATGACGTCGTCGAGCTCGCCCGCCACCAGCGCGCGCAGCCAGGCCTCCGACGGCCCCTGATCGGGCGCGTCGCGGATGGCGACCAGCGGGCAGCGCAGCGTCTTGCCGCCGTCGTGCTCGACCAGCTCAGCCAGGCGATCCAGCTCGCGCGCCTCGGGGAGCGCGATCGTTCGTCCCTCGAGCGGCAGCATGATCTCCCGCCGATATTTTTAGGGTATGGTCCCGTCCCCAGCAAGAACGGAAGCATTAGGAAGAACGGAAGCGTCAGCAACAAAACGGAAGCCCGACCAATGACCAAGACCCCCGCCGCCAGCAAGAAGGACGAATCCACCAAGGCCGATGAGTCGACCGCCGATCCGGAGCAGGCGCGCGCGCGCCTGGCCGCCACCGGACGGAACGACAGCTGCCCCTGCGGCTCGGGGAAGAAGTACAAGAAGTGTCACCTCGCCGCCGACGAGCAGGCGACCCTGCCGCCGCCGGTCGCGCCGAACGCCCAGGAGCACGTGGCCGAGGGGTGGCGCCTGTTCGAGCAGCGCCGCCCGGGCGCCGCCGAGAAGGAGTTCCGCGCGGCGCTGGCGATCGACGCCGACCTGGCCGACGCGCACGTCGGCATCGGGATGGCGCGCCTGGCGGCCGGCAACGCCGACGGGGCGAAGGAAGAGCTGGGCGTCGTGCTGGCCGGTGGCGAAGCCCAGGCCGAGAAGCTGCGCGCCGACGGTGTCAAGGACGCCTTCAGCAAGCCGGAGGCGCAGCCGTTCATCCGCGCGGCGCACGCGCTCGGCTGCCTGGCCTACGACGAAGAGCGGTACGAAGACTCGGTGAAGGATCTGGCGCGCGTCCATTCGATCGACGAAGGGAGCGTCGGGATCGAGGCGCGTCTCATCGCCGCCAAGGCGCTCATGAAGCTGGAGCGGCCCGCCGACGCGGTGGCGCTGCTGGAGCCGGCCACCAAGAGTGACGACGGCAAGGGGCGCGCCGCAGCTGGGGACGGCGCTGGCCCAGTTCGTGGCCGGCGACGAGAGCAAGGCCCGCGCGGCGCTCGGGGTCGCGCTCGACGCCAACGCCCACTACGGCAAGGCGCTGCTCGGTCGGGTGCGGCGCCGGGTGGAGAACGTGGCCGGCGCGCGCCCGGGCTCGGTCGAGGAGGCGCTGCTCTACACCCAGACCTACGGCGACGTCTGGACCGACGCCGCCAAGCAGTTCCTGGAGAAGGTCCTCGACGAGCGGGCCGAGGGCAAGGTGCAGGAGAAGGCCAAAGAGAACGCCGCCGCGCCCGCCGCCGACGAAGACGAAGCGAGCGTTTCGGCTTAAATGCGCGGGGGAGGGGCAGGGCCCCTCCCAGTCACCATCCCGCGAAGGACGCGCGAGCCTCGCTCCGCCCACGCGATCCAGCGTTACTTCTTGGCCGCCTTCAGCTCGGCCAGCCAGTCCTCGATCTTCTTGCTGCGCTTGTCGAGCTCGGCGGTCTGCTCCTCGAGCGGCTTCTTGTCGCCCGCGAAGGAGAGCTCGAGCGCGTCGGGATAGTCGTTGGCGATGGCGTTCAGCATGACGTCGTAGTCGGTGACGACGTTCGAATTTCCCCCCTTGGGATCGATGGTCGCCATCTTCTTGCCCGTCGCCTCCAGCGCCTTCTGCTGCTTGACGCGGATCTTCTCCACGTCCTCCTTCGTCTTCGCGTGGTCGTAGGCGGCGCGGTACTTCTTGATCGCCGCGAACACCTCCTTGTGCAGCGCCAGCTTCCCCTTGTCGTAGGTGAGCAGGCGCTTCTCCTCCTCGGCGGCCAGCTCGGCGGCCAGCTTCTTCTCGGCGGCCTGACGCTTGGCGATCCGATCGGCCAGCGACAGGCCGTCGGGGTTGGCGACCATCTTCGGCTTGGCGGCGGCGTCCGGCGCCGCAGGCGGCGGGGGAGGTGGCGCGGCCGGCGGGGCCGGAGGCGCCGCAGGTGGAGCCGGCTCGTTCGAGCAGGCGATTCCGAGGCCCATCATCAAGACCAACGCCGAGACCAAGCTCGCTGCTCGCATCGAAGCCTCCCGCGCCCAAGCGGCGCCGACGGCAGTATCGGCAACCGGCCTCGCGGACGCAACCGGTGGACGTCCGGAGCGCCGTTCCGGACGTCCACTCCGCGCCGCCGTCGACGCTGGCGGCCCCGATGCGGCCGATCCGGGTGGCCCCGACCTTGCTATGTCCTGGCGCCGTGACCTCAACCAGATCAGGCCAAACAGTGAACCAGGTTTCCTCGGGAGAGAGCGGGAACGGACCGAGGGGTGCAATCGGTGGCGGGGTTTCGATCTTCCTCGCCGTCGCCGTCGCCGCCGTCGGTATCGGCGGCTGCGGCAGCAGCGCGCGTCCGGCCGTCACCGACGGCGGGAGCGACGCCGCCAGCTCGGCCAGCCCGCTCGTCGTCTCGACGGCGACCCGGACGCCGCGGACGACGGCCACCGGGGTCAATTACTGGCTCTGGATGCCCGCCTTCGGAGATGACGTCACCGGGACCAGCGCGCTGACGGCCGCGCTCAAGCCGACGGTGATGCGGGTCGGCGGCTACAACAACGACGCCAACACCCAGGATCCGTTCGACGACGCCGCCTTCGACACCGCGGTGGCTTATGCGCGGGCCATCGGAGCCGAGCCGATCATCCAGGTGCCTCTCCTGGCGGACACCAGCGGCAAGCCACCGACGGCGGCCACCGCGGCCGCGATGGTCACCTACGGCAACGTCACCAAGAGCTACGGCCTCAAGTACTTTTCGATCGGCAACGAGCCCGACCTCTACGCCTCCCAGGGGCTGGTCGCCGATCCGACGCAGCCGGCGATCCCCGGCTACACGCCGGCCGCCTACTGCGCGACAGCCACCGCCTACGTGGCGGCGATGAAGGCCGTCGATCCGACCATCAAGATCGTGGGTCCGGATCTCTCGTGGAAGTACATCGCCGGCAGCGGCGCCAACGACTGGCTGACCCCGATCCTCACCGGCTGCGGCGATCTGTTCGACGTCATCGCCATCCATCGCTATCCCTTCGAGGCGGCGCAGGCGACGCTCGCGGCGGCCGCGGCGGACGCGGCCAGCTTCCGCCGGGTGATGACCTCGGTGCGGGGGATCCTTCAGGCGACCGGCCAGGGGGCGAAGCCGCTGGCGCTGACGGAGATGAACGTCGTCTACGATGCGACGTTCTGCGTGCTCGACGCGTCGCCGGGGACGGTCGGCTCCGCGCTCTGGCTGGCCGACGGTCTCGGCACCGCCAACGAGCTCGGCCTGTGGACCTCCGCGGTCTGGGACATCAGCGACGACGACGGGTACGCGCTGGGGCTGATCGGCCCGGCGCCCGCCGCACACGCCGCGGCCCGAGTATTACGCGTACGCGCTCTTCGCCCAGCACTTCGGCCCGACGCTGGTCGAGGTGACCTCGGCGCCCGCCGGCGTGAGCGCCTACGCCAGCCGCAACCAGGCCGACGACACGACGGAGCTCATCCTCGTGAACTGGAACCGCTCGCCCGCCCCGCTCGCGTTCTCGGTCGGCGGGCTGGCGACCGCCCCCGCGTCGGTCACCTTCGTCCTGCCGGCGGTCTCGATCGCGGCGGTCGAGCTTCCCGATCGCGGCGCCGCTTCCGCCTGGGCCTACGGCGAGGCGCAGCGGGAGAGCTCCAGCGGCCCGCAGAGTCCTCACGCCGGGCATGACCGGTCCGCCCGCCGTCTCCGACGCGGGCAGCGGCGGCGCGGCCGGGAAGACCGTGGGCGCTTCCTGCGCCGACGCAGCCGTGATCTGTCCGCAGCTCGTCCCGTCCAGCCCGGCGATCACCACCCTCGGCGTTTCCGGGACGGCGGACGTGACCTTCGGCGCGGGCGCGACCAAGTGGCAGTCGTACCACTACGCGGCGCCCGGGCAGGTGGCCCCCACGGTGGCGTTGACGCCCGACGGGGACGGGCTGCAAATCGCCGGCGGCTTCAGTCCTCCGGTCTCGGGAAACTGGGAAGGGGCGGGGCTGTTCCTCGACGGAACGAGCTGCATCGACGGATCGAAGTACACCGGCGTCCAGTTCGACTTCGCGGGCGATCTGGGCGGGTGCGCGCTCGCCTTCGGCGCCTCGTTCAGCGGCGACGCCAGCCGGACCGACGTACCCGGCCGGGGAGCCTGCCCCGGCACCAGCTCCACCTGCTATGGGCCGCTGGCGCCCGTCGTTCCGGGCGCGCCGCCCGATGGGTCGGCGGTCACGACGATCAAGGTCCCCTTCTCGGCGCTGACCGGCGGCTCTCCCATCTCCAAGCTCGACCCCGCGACCATCCTCGACGTCGAGTGGCAGCTGAGCGCGCCCACCGGCGCCGACGGCGGCTCCTGCTCCGCCAACTTCACCGTCAAGAACGTCGGGTTTTACTGATGAGTTCGGGACCCTGGGAGGGTCCCGCGCCCCCCGCGCAGAGCTCCCGCCGGCGAAGCCGTCGCTCGCTCACGCGATCGTTCGGGACCCTGGGAGGGTCCCGCGCCCCCCGCGCAGAGCTCCCGCCGGCGAAGCCGTCGCTCGCTCACGCGATCGTTCGGGACCCTGGGAGGGTCCCGCGCCCCCCGCGCAGAGCTCCCGCCGGCGAAGCCGTCGCTCGCTCACGCGATCGTTCGGGACCCTGGGAGGGTCCCGCGCCCCCCGCGCAGAGCTCCCGCCGGCGAAGCCGTCGCTCGCTCACGCGATCGTTCGGGACCCTGGGAGGGTCCCGCGCCCCCCGCGAATTGGATTACGGGGTGCTGGCGGTCGAGGTGCTCGTTGGGGGCACGAGGTACTGAGTGACGTAGCTGCTCCGGCTGGTCATGAAGTTGACGACCTGCTGCTGGTACATGGCCACGTCGGCGTCGCTGTACGGCTTCTTGGTGTCCATCGGGACGAGTGAGGCGATCTGTCCCGAGACCCGCATCGCCTCGGCCGCCCAGTCGAGCTGCTGGGCCTTCCCCAGGATCTCCGTCAGCTGCCCGCTGAAGTCCTGGAAGCAAGACGGCGTGCGGGCGCAGTCCTTGGCCAGCTTCGACTTGAGAGTGGCGATGAAGTCGAAGTCGCCCGTCGAGTAGGCGTCGTTGATCCCCTGCGGGATGAAGTAGAGCTGCTTGCTGGTCGGATCGGCGTAGATGCGGGCGTTGGCGCCGACCGGCTCCGGGTCGGGCGCATAGGGCCAGCCGCCCCAGTGTCCGGTGAGCACCATCAGCGCCCAGTAGCGATCGAACTCGTGCATGTTGACGAACTGGCCGGCGGCCGCGGTGGCGGCGCTGGCGGGCTGCTGGGTCAGCGCGTCCATCGTCTCGGTGATCAGCGTCGTGTCGTTGGTGCCGTCCTGGTACTGGAAGTTGGGGAGATACTTGGTCGAGAAATCGGCGTAGTTGATGGTGAAGACGCCGCCGGTCGCGTCGCTGAACGACCCGGCCATCATGGTGTCCTTGGCCTCCTCGACGGTGGCGTAGAGCCCGAGCACGTTCCCGTTCATCGTCACCCAGGAATGGTTGCACCGGGGGGTGGGGACGCCGCCGATCTGCCGCCCGATCCAGTAGGCCAGCCGCTCGTGAATCATCGATCGGGTCCTGCACCATGTTGTTGAGCAGGAACTCCTTGAGCCCGAACAGCCGCGCGTCCTTGACGAACTTGTTGATGTTCACCCGGAACGCCGGCTTCTGATCGATGGGCTGGAAGGACGACGTCCCCTTGAGGTTCACGCCGATCGGACCGTACGCGCGCCCCTCGAAGGTCAGCGTCGCCGGCACCCAGGTGGTCGGCGCGGCGCGCAGCGAGGCGATGTCGGTGTCGGCGATCTTCAGGTCGAACTGGGGTTGCAAATCGTAGCCCAGCACGCGATCGCTCAGGTCGCCGGCGGCGGCGATCATCTCGGGCGGATCGCTGGCCGTTTGCGGCGGGAGCGGTTGTCCGTTCCCGGTCGGGTTGGCCGCGCCGGGCGAGGCGTTCCACTCGGTGACCCAGTTGCTCGATCCGTCCGGCTCGCGGGCGGCGGAGAGATCGACGGCCTGGGCGCCGAAGGTCAGCCGGTCGATGAACGAGCCGTCCGGGCGCGCCAACCCCAGCGAACCGCCGGCGGCCGGCAGGGAGATGCTGACGTGGGCCGGGCCCGCCGCCGGATTCTGGTCCGCCCACAGAAGGACGGTCCCGTGCGACTTGGCGACGACCCCCGACGGCAACACCGCCTTCATGGGCGTATTGAAGTCGTCGGTCAGCGCGTAGCCGGTGAGATCGATGTCCTTCCCGGTGGGGTTGTAGATCTCGATCCAGGGCGACGCGGTTCCGTTCTCGTCCTTCGTCGTCAGCACGTTGAGCGACATGATTTCGTTGATCGACAGATTGGCGTCGCCCACCGGATCGGGGCGCGAGACCCCCACGCCGGAGCCTGACCCGCCGCCGCCGCATCCCGACGTCCAGCTGCCGGCCGACAGAAGACCGACCAGTGCCCACCGGCCGACGCCCATCCTCACCCGCCCCGTCTCGCTCTTATTGCCCATCGCCACTCCCCTTTGCCGCCGACCGCCTAATCCACCGCCTTCACCACACAAGCAACTCGCCGGCCATCGGCTGGGCCCATGGAAGGTGCTCCGGACGGCGGCTTTCGTGGGTGTTCGTGCTTGCCGCCCGTTACCGCGGGGCGACATGGTGGTTCCCGTTCTGTCGGATCATTCGCCCGGAGCCGCCGATTTTCGGAGGCCAGGGTGGGCACCGCGCTTGCTGTGGTTCGGGCGGGGCTCGAATGAAGGTGGATGGGCGGTACGGACGTTGTGCGGCCATGGCGGCAGCTTCGCTGGTCTCGCTGATCGGCTGCGGCAGCTCCCACGCGAACCCGGACGCCGCCGGGTCGGTTCCGTCGGACGGGTCGGTTCCGTCGGCCTGCGCGGATCTGTTCGACCAGGCGAAGCTGGCGACCTACTCGGTGGACATCGCCGACGCGGACTGGGCGGCGCTGGAGGCCGAATTCAACAACGTCGCCGCGCTCGAGAGCGGGGCCGACTTCGCCGTCTACCATCCGGCGGTCTTTCACTTCAACGGCGAGACGGTGACCGACGCCGCCATCAAGCTGCACGGCGCTTCGTCCTGGGACCAGACGGTCACCCTCGACGGCGCCCGCGCCAAGATGCAATTCGACGTCTCGTTCGATCGGACCAACCCGACCGGCAAGTTCCACGGCGTGACCAAGCTGGTGTTCGACATGCCGCGCTCCGACTGGACGTTCCTGCACGATCGCCTCTCCCAGTACTGGCTGCGGCAGGTCGGCATCCTGGCGCCGTGCTCGGTCAGCGGGCGGCTGGAGATCAACGGCGCTTATTACGGCCTCTACGTCGTCGAGCAGGGGGTGGGCAACGAGGTGGTCAAACAGTTCTTTCCGTCGAACGCCAAGGGCGATCTCTGGAAGGGGGCCACGCAGGTTGAGACCAACCAGAAGTCGCCCGACTACGGGCGCCTCACGACCTTTCAGATGGCCCAGGATCTGGGCGCGCTGGCGGGCATCGTCGACATCCAGGGGTCGGTGAGGTCGTGGGCCGCCGAGGCGCTGCTCAACGACGCCGACGGATATTACGGCGGCTCGCACAATTTCTACCTCTACGATCAGGGGGCGGCCGGCTACGTCTTTCTGCCGAACGACACCGACTCGACCTTCGACTGGCTGCCCGAATTCGACCAGGTGGGCGCGACCGATCACCCCGTCTATTTCTGGTCCGCGCGCGCGAAGCCGGCGCCGCCGCCGGGCGACAAGTGGATGATCGTCTTCGGCGACGCTGGATGGCGCGCCAAGTACGCCGAGGCGCTGGCCGGGCTGCTGGCCAAGTGGGACGTCGGCCAGCTCCAGGGGTGGATCGACAGCTGGTCGCAGCAGATCGCCGACGCGGCCGGCAGCGACCCGCACGCCTGGGCCACGGCGGCGCAGATTCAGCAGGCGACGGCGACGGCGCGCGACGTCGTCGCCCAGCGCGCGGCCTACCTTCAGACGTTCGTCGACTGCGAGCGGGGGGTGGCCGCCGCGGCCACCGACGCGGACGGCGACGGTTACCGGTGGTGCGACGAGTGCGACGACGGCAACCCAGCCGTGAATCCCGGCGCGGCGGAGAGCTGCGGGAACGGAATCGATGACAACTGCAACGGCCAGGTCGATGAAGGGTGCGGCGGCACCGACGGCGGCGGCCAGTAGAGAGACGACGAAGGGAGGGGCCATGAGAACGAAGGAGCCACGAGGGGGATGGGGGAGCGAGGCAGCGAGACCTGGCCGGCGCTTTGGGCTGACGCTGTTGCTCGTCGGCGCGGCCGCTTGCAGCGGCGGCGGCAAGGGGACGGGCGGCAGCGGCGGCAGCTCGGGGACGATGGGAGGGGATCGGCTCCAGCAACGGGATGGGGACCGACGGGGGGACCTCCAACTCCCTCTGGACGGTGCTGGCACCGGCCGAACAGGTGACCGTTCAGGGAGGGACGGCGCTCTCGGCCGCCGGTCAGGGACAAAACGGGGGCGTCGTGCACCTGGTCGCGCAGGGGGACATCTCGTTCGATCCCACGCAGGCGCCCGCCAAGATGACCATTCCGAAGGCGCCGTCGGGGGCGACGACCATCGCGGCGTCGGCGCTCGGCGCGGACCTGTCGATCACCGGCGACGCGGTCGTCGGCGCCGACGTGACCACCAGCGGGGCGGACGCCGTTCGCAAGATCTCCGCCAGCGGCGATCTTTACGTGAACGCCACGCTGCAGGCGGGCGACCTCGGCGCCGGGCGCCAGGGGCTCGATCTGGAGGCGGGCGGGACCATCTACGTCACCGGCGCCGTCGACACCAGCGGCGCCTCCGGATCGGGCGAAGCCGGCGGTGCGCTTCGCCTGGCCGGAAAGCAGGTGATCGTCACCGGCAGGCTTTCCAGCGCGGGCGGCGACGGGATCCAGAGCGGCGGCGCGGCCGGCGCTCTCACCGTGCAGACGACCGGCAACGTGCTTCTCGCCGGGACCGTGGTGTTCCGGGGCGGGGCCGCCACCGGCGACGGCGGCGGGGGCGCGCAAGGCGGCGCGGCCTCGGCGCTGACCATCGACGCCGACGGCTCGGCGGCGATCGGCGGCACCGTCGACGGGCGGGGCGGGATCGCCAGCGCCTCGGCGACCGGTGGAACAATCGCGGGCGGCGCGGCCGGCGCCATCCACATCGGCGAGACCGCGCCTCCGACGACGATCACGATCTTCGTCCCGGTGGTGGTCAGCGGCGGCGCCGGCGGCGCGTCGGCGGGGACCGGCGGCACCATCACGCCCGAGCCGAACAGCGGCAACGTCAACGTCGCGGGGGCGATGGAGCTCGATCTGCGGGGCGGCGATTCGATGACCGCGCCCGGCGCGGGCGGCCTGCTCAACGGCGGTGCCCGCATGGACCCCGGCAGCGGCGGCGTGCACGTCAGCGGCGAGATCGTCGCCAGCGGTGGCTCGATCATGAAGGGCGGCAGCGGCAACGGCGCCGACGGCGGTCGCATCGACATGGAGCTGACGCCGACCGACGGCGCCGTCAACATCGATCAATCGGCGAAGATCACCGTCGAAGGGGGGAACGCGGGCGGCAGCGGAACCGCCGGCGGCGGCGGCCACGTCTGGTTCTTCACCAAGGACGGCGACGAGATCATCGCCGGGACCATCAGCGTGCGCGGCGGCAGCGCGCCCGACCCGGGCGGCACCGGCGGGGGCGGCGGGATGATCTACTTCCTCTCCGACAACAACCACAACGCCGTCGAGGTCTGTAAAGGGAACATCGATGTCACCCCCACCGGCGTGCTCGACGCGTCGGGCGGCAGCGGCTCGATCGGCGGCAGCGGTCGCAGCGACGGCAAGGCCGGGTCGGTGCCCACGTTCCCTCAGGACCAGGAAGAGATCGCCGTCTTCCTCAACTGCGACGCCGAGCACGGCAACACCTGCAACTGGATGAAGAACGAGGGCAAGATCATCGCGCGTGGCGGCGTGCACGACGGACGCGGCGGCGACGTCGTCTATCACGGTATTCCGCCGGGAGTCCTCGGGACCGGCGGCCCGAACTCGGGCGACTACCCGGTCCCTCCGGGTAATGTCGACACCGGCGGCGACGGGAGCGGCCAGTCCGGCGACTTCCTCGGCGAATGAGCCGGCGCTAAGCGGCAGGCGCGAGCCGCTCCAGGTGCTCGAGGATCGTCCGCACGTTGAGCACCCGGGAGAACACGTAGAGCGCCGCGGTCTGCGCGTCGTCGAGCAACGCCTCGCCGACGCGCAGACCCTTGCTGGCGGCGAAGAGGATCTTGTGCGGCAGCCCGGCGCGCACCAAATCGATGCGGCGGAAGACCGCCTCGCGGCTCCAGAAGCCGAGCAGCTCGAAGTGGACGCGGGCGCCGTCGGCGGCCCGCACGAAGCAGAGATCGGGGACGCAGAGGCCCGCGCCGGGGAGGTCGAGGATCGCCGGGGCGCGATCGATCGTCCAGCCGGTCGCGGCGCGCTCGAACGCGGCGACGAAGGTGGCGAGCTCGTCGGGGAGCGCGTCCCCCTGCGGCGCAAGCAAGGCGATGTTCTCCCCGGCCAGCCGGAACCGCACCGGGCGCCGCTCCGCGCCCCAGCGAACGTCGGCGTCCAGCCTCCAGCGATCGCAGGCGGCGATGGCCGGCAGGGCCAGCGCCAGCGACAGGCCGTAACGGCCCCCGCCTTGAAAGAGGCTGAGCGGCCCGTCCATCTCGACCCGGTAGCCGGCCCGCGGCGGCTCGACACGCGTGATGACCGGCAGGAGGCGCAGGAACTTCAGCGTGCGGAACAGCCGGCGGTAGAGCGCGGCATCGCTCGCCTCGACCTCGGCCACGATCTTGGTCGCCCGCAGCAGGACCGCCTGCGCCTCGGAGAGCTCGAACCCGGCGGCCAGCAACGCCGGGGCCGGCACCTCGACCGCCAGGAGGCGCTGGGCGCCGGGGCGATCGGCGTAGAGCGCCGCCTCCAGCGCGGCCGTCGTGGTCGCGCGCTCGCGGGCGAAGCCGTCGAGGAAGGCCGCGCGATCGAACGGTGTCGCGCTGCTGGCCCGCCGGGCGGCGGCCTGCGTGAACAGCTCGCGCCGCAGCTCGCTGGCGGCGTCGCCCGCGCTCTCCTCGAAGCGCAGCCCGTCGCGCACCAGCTTGCCGACCGCCGCGGCCAACCGGCGGTCTCCCTGCCTCCAGCGCCGCCGCCGTCTGGCGCAGCGCCTCTTCGACGTCGTCGCGCAGGCCGCCGAGCTCCGCGCGCGCTCGCGCGGTCAACGCCGCCGCCAGCGCCGCGATCCGCTCCCGGCGCGCGTCGTCGGTCGGCGCCAGGCGCAGCTCGTCGCCGCGGCGGCGGGCGCTCACCAGGTCAGCGGTAAGCACTGTGGTCGCGCCGCCGCGCGCTGGTGAAGGTCTCCGCCGTGTTGGCGGTGACCAGCTCGTAGAGCAGCGCGCGCTTGCCGGCCTGCGCCCGCAGGATGCGCCCCAGGCGCTGCACGTGCTCGCGGACCGAGGCGCTCCCCGAGACCACCACCGCCACGTTGGCGGTCGGGATGTCGACCCCTTCGTTGAGCACCTTGGAGGTGACGACGGCGCCGTAGCCGTCGCCAGCGCGCGGTCCCCGGGCCAGCCCGGCCAGGATCTCGCTCCGCTCGCGCACCCGCGTCTCGTGGGTGATGATCGGGATCAAGAACCGGCGCGACAGCTCGTGAGCGGTGGCGTTGTCCTGCGTGAAGAGCAGCACCCGGTCCTCGCGGTGGCGATCGAGCAGGAGGCCGACGTAGTCGAGCTTGGCCGGCGCCGCGAAGGCGAGCTCGCGCTGCTTGCGGTAGGCGGCCATCGCGCGCCGCCCGTCTTCAGAGCGCGACGACCGGATGATGAAGTCCGACCACCCCGACGGGCTCGACATCCGGATGCCGTTGCGGGCGATGAAGTCGCGGTAGACGGCGCGCGCCTCGTCGTGCGCGCGGCGATCCTCCGGCCCCAGCTCGACGGCCAGGCGCACGGTCTCGTACGGCGCCAGGTAGCCGCCCGACAGATCGACGATGTCCTTGCGGTAGACGATCGGGCCGCACAGCTCGTCGAAGTCGGCGTGGCGGCCGTCGGCGCGCTCGGGCGTCGCCGTCAGCCCCAGCCGGAACGGCGCCACCGCCGCGCGCGCCGCCAGCGCGTAGGCGGGCCCCGGCAGGTGGTGGCACTCGTCGAACACCAGCAGGCCGAACTTGTCCCCCAGGTGCTCCATGTGCAGGTAGGCGGAGTCGTAGGTCGACACGGTCAGCGCCTCGACGCCGTAGTCGCCGCCGCCGATCACGCCCACCGGGACGCCGAACGTCGCGCGCAGGACGTCGTACCACTGCCGCACCAGATCCAGCGTCGGGGCCAGCACCAGCGTGCTGCGGCGGCGATCGTCGATCGCCAGGCAGGCGACGTGCGTCTTGCCGGCGCCCGTCGGCAGGACCACCACGCCGCGCCCCTTGGCCGCGCGCCAGGCGGCCAGCGCTTCGTCCTGATAGGGCCGCGACGTCCGCTTGACCAGCGCGCCGGCGGGAAGCTCGCTGTAGCCGCGCGCGCGATCCTCGACCGCGTGCCCGTCGCGCGCCAGCGCCCGCCGCAGCGCCGCGTAGGCCGCCGCCGGCGCGCGAAAGCAGGCCGTGCGCGGATCCCACAGGCATCCGAGCGGCGCCGGCGATCCCGGGGCCAGGCCGCCGAGCTCGAGCGTGCCGCCCCGGAAGGCCAGCGTCAGTGAAGAAGGTGCGGCGGTCGTGATGAGACGGTTCTAGCCCTGACTGAACCTCGTTCGGAAGGCCCGAACGGTCAGCTCGGCCGCCCCTTCGATCCCCAGCGTCCCGGCGTTGAGCACCAGGTCGTAGTGGGACGGGTCCGGAGATGTCGGCGCCGTAGTGTTGCTTGTTGAAGGCGATCCGTTCGCCGTCGATGCGCTGGATCTTGGCGCGGGCGTCGTCCTGGCCCAGCTCGTCCCGCGCGGCGATGCGCGCCACCCGCGTCGCCAGCGGCGCGATGACCCGCACGCGCAGCGTGAACTGCGGGTCGAGCAGGAACTGCGCGCCCCGTCCGACGATGACACCCTTGCCGTGGCGCCCCAGCGTCAGCACCACCTTGGAGAGGTTCCGCAGGTAGTCGCTGGGGGCGAAGACGCCGCGCTTGATGAGCCCCGACATCCAGGCCGAGATGCTGTCTTGCACCCGCTCGTCCAGCGACTCGACCAGCTGGTCCCGCACCCGCCCCTCCTGGGCCACGTCGTGGATCAGCTCCTGGGAGTAGAACCGGAAGCCGAGCTGCTCCGCCACCATCCGCCCCATCTCGGCGCCGCGCGCGCCATACTCCCGGGAGAGGCAGATCATCGGCTGCTGGACGCTCTTGCCTTCCAGCCCCTTGCGCTCTGCGATCTTCCGCTCTTCTTGCCAGAGCAGAATCTGCCGGTTCACGAAATGATCGACGTTTCCGATCATCGGACCTCCTCCGCGTCGCACCCGCGACGAAGATCGCTCAAGCTATCACGAGTG
The DNA here is from genome assembly GCA_963835825.1 of uncultured Pseudomonadota bacterium. Classification (GTDB taxonomy): domain Bacteria; phylum Myxococcota_A; class Polyangia; order Fen-1088; family Fen-1088; genus JADGRB01. The sequence goes on along the minus strand of CAWIGZ010000013.1, from coordinate 24,815 downwards.
GCTCGACCGTCAAGACGACAGATAGACTGGGGCTTCCGACAATGAGCGACGACTCCGAGACCCTGCTGCGGGCGACCGCCAACCCGACCCAGGCGGGCGACTGGGCGCTGGTCCTGGCCGCCGCCGGGATTGCGTACCGGCTCGAGGAACGCGAGGGGCGCTTCGTGCTGGCCGTCGACCCTGCCGACGCCCCCGCGGCCGAGACGGCCCTGGCCGGGTTCGACGCCGACGGGCCGGTCACGCCGGATCCCCCGGCGCCCGACACGGGCGGCAGCGCGCTGGGGATCCTGTCGGCCATCGGGCTCTGCGCGATGTTCCTGGTCGCCGGGCCGTCGGGACAGTCGGGACCTTCGCGGTGGTTCGAGGCGGGGGCCGCCTCGGCCGAGCGGATCGCCTCCGGCCAGTGGTGGCGGGTGCTGACCGCGCTCACGCTGCACGCCGATCTGCTCCACCTGGCCGGGAACGTCGTCGCCGCGCTGATCTTCGTCTCGGCCGTCGGACGCTGGCTGGGCGGCGGCCTGGGCGCGCTGGTGATTCTCACCGCCGCCGGCGCGGCGAATCTGCTCACCGCGGCGGTGCACCGGACGGCGTTCGTTTCGATCGGGGCCTCCACCGCGACCTTCGCGGCGCTGGGCCTCTGCGCGGGGCTTCAGGTCGTGCGGCGGCTGCGTGGCGGGGCGCGGCGCAAGTACGCCTGGGTTCCGCTGGGCGCCGGCCTGGGGCTCTATGCGATGCTCGGCGTCGGCCCGGGCGTCGACACCTACGCCCACCTCTTCGGATTGGGGCTGGGGGCGGCGATCGGCTCAGCCGCGGCGCTCGGCAACGTGCGGGCGCCGCGCACGACGGTGCAGGTGCTGCTGGGCGCGACGGCCCTCGGCGCGATCGCCGGCTCCTGGGCCTGGGCGCTCCACGCCGTTCGCTGAGCGAGGGCGCCGCAGGGGAGCTCGACGGTGAAGGCCGAGCCGGCGCCGGGCGCGCTCTCGACGCTGACGGCGCCGCCGAACACGTTGACGATCTGCTTGACGATCCAGAGCCCGAGCCCGATCCCCCCGAACTTCCCGCTGTCGGCGGCGCGCTCGAACCGGCCGAAGATCCGCTCGTGGTCGTCCGGCGCGATGCCGAGCCCCTGGTCGCGCACGACCAGTCGGGCGCGGCCCGCCTCCGCTCGCACGGCGACGTCGATCGGCTTGCCGTCCCCGTACTTGACCGCGTTGGAGAGCAGGTTCGACACGATCTGCTCCAGCCGTTCGCGATCCCAGCATCCGACGGCGCGCTCCCGGGCGTCGATGGTCAGCCGGCTGCCGAGGCGCGCGGCGTCGTCGATGAAGCGCGCGCCGACGTCGGTGGTGACCTCGGCCAGATCGACCGGACAGAGCTGCAGCTGGAGCCGTCCGGCCGCCAATGTGGAGACGTCCAGCAGATCGTCGACGAGGCCGCGCAGGCGCGCCGTCTGCGCGTCGATCCTCTCGACCTTCGCGATCAGACGCGCCCGCTCCGACCCGGCGTCGAGGCGCGCCAGCCGGAGCAGGTTCGACACCTCCAGCTTGAGGACGGTGAGCGGCGTGCGCAGCTCGTGCGACGCGACCGCGAGGAACTCGTCGCGCAGAACCCCCGCCTGCCGCAGGAGGTCCTCGGCCTTCTTCTGGTCGTCGATGTCGGTCGCGGTGGCGATCCAACCGATCACCGCGCCGGCCTCGTCACGTTCGGCGACGGCGCGGACCAGGTGCCAGCGAAATCGTCCGTCGCTGGCTCGCCTGAGCCTCACCTGTCGTTCGAACGTCGCCTCTCCCCGCACGCCCCGCTCCCAGGCGGCGCGCGCCTCGTCGCGGTCGTCGGCGTGGAGCATCTCCCACAACGACCCGTCGGTCAGACTGGCCGCGTCCAGGCCGCAATACTCCAGCCCGGCGCGGTTCCAGCAGTTGACCCGCCCTTCCGCGTCCGCCGCCCAGATGCACTGGGGCATGGTATCGAGCAAGCGGCGGTCGCGTTCGTGGCTCTGGCGCAGGGTGGTCTGGCGCGCCAGCCGGTCGTTCATGGGCCGACGACTCCCCAACTGGTCGTCACTCCTCCGCGCGCGGCGCCATGGGCTGCTGCCGCGCGCTGAGCGCGTGCGCCACATGGCCCGCACGCTCTATGGCCAGCCGGTCAACGTCGGCGCGCCGGAAGAGCCGCCGTCCTCCGACGGTCCTCATCCCCGGCAACCGGCCGTTGTCGGACAGAACGCGGACCGAGTCCGCAGAAAGGCCGAGAACGCGGGCCGCGTCGCTCGGCGTGAGCAGGTCATTTGGATCGAGCAGCATGGTGGTCACCTCCGGTTTCCTGGAAACAGCATTCGGGCAGCAGATATGGCAATTAAGCACCCACCGTTCGCGCGCAAGAGGTGCCCGGGATAAATAGGAGGTGCTCCCATGAGCCGACCGCCTAATGCGGTATTTTCCTGAGGCCAGGCCGGCGGTTCGGACGGCCGGCGACTCGCCATCTCCGTCGGGTGCACCACCTATCCGATGGGGCCCGCGGTGGAAGGATTGTGGAATTTCGTGTTACAAAGGGAACTCAGCTTGAGCTTTCCTTTTTCCTCCTCCAGAGGCACGCACCGCATGACCACGTGGCCGCCCGTGTCTTCGTTGTTGCGCTGTGTCTGCGCGCTGCTCCTCGTGCTGTCGCTGTCCACCCGGGCCGGCGCCGAGTCCGAGGACGATACGATCGCGAAGATCACCCAGCTGAACAAGGACGCCGTCGCCGCGTACCAGGCTCAGAAATTCGAAGATGCCCGCAAGATCCTCAAGCAGGCGCTCGACCTGGCGGACTCGGCGGGCCTGCAGCAGCACCCCATCACGGCGCGGACCCACATCCACATGGGGATCGTCATCATCAGCGGGTTCAAGCAGCGCGAGCTCGGCATCAAGCAGTTCAAGAAGGCGCTGGAGATCGAGTCGACGATCAACCTCACGAAGGCGCTGGTCACCCCCGAGCTGACCGACGCCTTCAACGAGGCGAAAGCCGGCGCGCCCGCCGCCGCGGCCAGCCCGCCGCCCGCCAGCCCGCCGCCTGCCAGCCCGCCGCCCGCCAGCCCACCGCCCGCCAGTCCGGAGCCGGCCGAGGAACCGGCCGAGCCGGCGACGCCTCCGGCCGCCACCCCTTCGCCTGAAGAGACGGCGGAGCCTTCCGGGATCATTCACCAGCCGATCACCGAGGGGAAGAAGGGGAGCGCCATCTCGGTCACCGTCGGCGTCCAGCCCGACCTGAAGTTCGACAAGATGATCCTCGCCTATCGTCCGGAAGGCGCCAGCGAGTTCCTGGGGCGCGAGATGAAGCAGGTCGCCGAGGGGCGTTACGGCGCAGAAATTCCACCCACCGCCACGCTGGGTTCGACGGTCGCCTACTACATCGAGGCGGACGACGCGGACGGCAACGCGGTGGCGACCAAGGGGACGGTCGACAGCCCGTTGGTGATCACCCTCGGCGGGACGAAGGCCGCCGTAAACAAATCCGAAGACGAGGGGGACGAGGAAGAGGACGACGAGCCCGACCACCAGTACTTCGTCGGCTTCATGTTGGGGTCCGGGTTCGGATGGGCGACGGGGACGGGCGACACCAACCACGATGTGAGCATCTCGCCGGCAGGGATCGCCCCGGCGACGCTGCTGCAGATCGCGCCCGAGGTCGGTTACTGGCTGACCTCGTCGCTGATGCTGTCGGTCCAGCTCCGTTACCAGATCATCACCGGCACCGTCGACCCGTACTTCAACGGGATGGACTACAAGACCGCGAAATACGCCTTCGCGGCGTTCGCCAAGGCGACCTGGAAGCTGGGAGACGACGAGGGGAGCCTGCACCCGTTCTTCTCGCTGATGGGCGGCGGCGGCTACATCCGGCACGTGGTGACGTTGCACCCGACGCGCGCCCCCACCGGCTGCGGGCCGATGATGAACGAGGCCTGCGTCGACACCATCCAGGGGGGACCGATCCTGGTCGGTCCCGGCGGAGGGATCTTCTACGATCTCACCGACGACCTGTCGCTCGTCGGGCAGGCGAACGCGGTGCTCGGCTTCTGGGACTTCACCTTCAACCTCGACATCAACGTCGGCATCGCCTACGGCTTCTAACAAGTTCGGGACCCTGGGAGGGTCCCGTGCCCCCGCGACGAGGTCGGCCGAGCGGGCGCTCGTCCGCCCTCACGCTTCTAACAAGTTCGGGACCCTGGGAGGGTCCCGTGCCCCGCGACGAGGTCGGCCGAGCGGGCGCTCGTTTCCGCCCTCACGCTACTAACAAGTTCGGGACCCTGGGAGGGTCCCGTGCCCCCGCGACGAGGTCGGCCGAGCGGGCGCTCGTCCGCCCTCACGCTTCTAACAAGTTCGGGACCCTGGGAGGGTCCCGTGCCCCCCGCGACGAGGTCGGCCGAGCGGGCGCTCGTCCGCCCTCACGCGATCCGGCCTCCGGGGCTGGCGGCACGTCCGTCGCACGCGGCCATCGCATAGAGCGGAGCGTCGCTCCTTCAGCAAGCGAGGGGGACGGGTGTTCGGTCGGCCGAAGCTGAGGCGGGCGGCTCTGTTGTTCCGCCCGCCGATTCCAACCCCTCGGGTGCGTAGGCCGACCGAATGCCCGTCCCCCTCGCCCCCGCCGAAGAGTTGAGCGGAGCGGACCGTCCCTGCTGGGCGGTCAGAGCCCGGCCAGCTCCACCAGGGCGGAGAGGGGGATGGCGACGGTTTCGGCGCCGTGGTCGAGCTCGTCGCCGAGCTCGAAGAGCGCCCGGCGGATGAGGTGGGTGTCGAGAATGAGCCGCTGATCGTCGGCGGTGGCCAGGAAAGGCCTGCCGGCCGTCGCCTCGAGGTAGGAACGAAGGAAGGCGCCCGAGACCCACCGGTACCAGGCGTCGGCCCAGGGCTCGGCGATCGAGCGATCTTCGGGGCGGACCACGCTCTGCTCCAGGAGCGCGGTGAAGGCGGCGTAGTGGAACGAGCGGATCATCCCCGCCACGTCGCGCAGGCATTCGTGCTTGCGGCGCCGCTCGGCCAGGGTCTCGGCCGGCGGCCCCTCGAAGTCGATCACCACGAAGTCCTTGCCCGTGTAGAGCACCTGCTCGAGGTGCAGATCGCCGTGCGTGCGGATGCGCAGGCCGCTCCAGCGGTTGTGGAGGAACGGTTCGAAGATCTTGAGGATGCGATCGTGCCCCGCGACCAGCGTCTGCCCCAGCGCGGCGGCCGGGGGCGGCAGGCGGCCGAGCGAGCTGCGCAGCTGCCGGAGCGATCGTCCGACCAGGTTTCTCATCGATTGGTACTTCGAGCGTCGATCGAGCGCGCTGTACGGCTCGGGCGCGAAGCTCGGATCGCTGGTGTTGGAGGCGAGCGCCACGTGCATCTCGGCGATGCGGCGTCCCATCAGCGCCGCCAGATCGAGGTAGGCGCCCATCGCCTCGCGCGCCGCGGGGGGCGACTCGGCGTGCGCCAGATCGAGCAGCGCGCGCGGCGTCCTGTCGGGCGGCGGATCCAGACGGTGACGGGTCAGCGTCCGTTCGAAGTAGCGGCGGAGCTCCTCGCGCGCATGGGTCCAGGCGGTCCCCTCGTTGGGGACGAACGCCTGCAGCACGGCCAGCGTGCCGGGCTCGGCGCCGCGCCGCCGGTATTCGATTGAGCCCACCACGGCGGGGACCAACCCAGGTCCGCGCGCCTCGATGACGCGCGGGATCTCCAGCTCGGGATTCACCCCGGCCTCGAGCCGCCGGAACATCTTCAAGAGGTAGCGATCGTCGTAGCGGATGGCGGCGGCGGTGTGCGCGGCGCTGATGTTGGTCGGCTCACCGGCGGGAACTTCCAGCGCGACATAGGGGGTCGCCTCGACGACGCCCTGCAGTCCGGCGGCGCGCCGCTTCTCGACGATGGCGGCCAGAATGGCGCGCGCGGCGGCGCCGTCCTCCATGGCGTCGACCAGCACGGCGTCGCCGCCGGGGAACTTCAGCCAGGCGACCATGGCCCGCGGCTGCGGGAGCCGCCCCCCGACCGCCTCGATGACCGCGTCGACGACGGCCAGCGGGATGACGTACTCGTCGGGATCCCGATCGGCGTACTCGACCCGCGCGATGAGCAGGAAGGCGCCCCCCAGCGGGACCGCCTCCGCAATCCGGATGGCGGTGACGCGAAACGCGCGCCCGGCGAACCAGTGCCGGCTGTCGAGGAACGCGGGCAGCGCGTCCTCCAGCGCGACCCGGTCTCCACCGAGCAGGAGGCTCTCGGCGCTGGCGCAGGTGATGGTGGGGGGCTGGTAGGCGGCGGCCAGATCGGCGGCCGTCGTCGACGGCGGCGGCTCGATCGAGAACCAGTGAAAAGCGTGCCCCCCCAGCGTCAGCAGGTAGGGGAGCTCGCCGATCGGCGGAAACTCGGTGTGGCCGAACAGCTCGACGGGACGCATCCCCTTCCACTTTCCGAGATCGAGCTCGACGTACTGCGGGTAGCGCGACAGGTTCGCCACCACCAGGATCGTCTCGGATTCGCGTTGACGGAGCTGGGCCTCGGTCGGCGGAGTCGCCACGGGAGCGTCCGGCAACCCCTCCGCAGCTTCCGGGGGATTGTACTGGCGCATGAAGGCCAGCACCCGGTAGTTGCCGGCGGTGAGCACCTCCATCGTCCCCCGGCCGAACGCCTGGAACTGCTTGCGCAGCGTGATGAGGCGCTTGGTCCACCAGAGCAGCGAGTTGGGGTTGTTCTGCTGGGCCTCGACGTTGATCGCCTCGTAGTGGTACTCGGGGTCGATGGTGATCGGCAGGATCATCCGCTGGGGGTTGGCGCGCGAGAAGCCGGCGTTGCGGTCGGCGCTCCACTGCATCGGCGTGCGCACGCCGTTGCGGTCGCCGAGGAAGACGTTGTCCCCCATTCCGATCTCGTCGCCGTAGTAGAGGACCGGCGTCCCGGGCAGCGAGAAGAGCAGGCCGTGCAGGAGCTCCATCTTGCGGCGGTCGTTGCCGACCAGAGGCGCCAGCCGCCGCCGGATGCCGAGGTTGATGCGCATCTCGTTGGCGTGGGCGTAGGCGCGGTACATGTAGTCGCGCTCCTCGTCGGTCACCATCTCCAGCGTCAGCTCGTCGTGGTTGCGGAGGAACAGCGCCCACTGGCAGTTGGCGGGGATCTGCGGCGTCTGCGCCAGGATGTCGAGGATCGGGAAGCGATCCTCCATGTGAATCGACATGAACATCCGCGGCATGATCGGGAAGTGGAAGTTCATGTGGCACTCGTCGCCGGTGCCGAAGTAGGCGGCCGCGTCCTCGGGCCACTGGTTGGCCTCGGCGAGCAGCATCCGATCTTTGAACTTGCCGTCGATGTGCGCGCGCAGGCTTCGCAGGAACCCGTGCGTCTGGGGGAGGTTTTCGCAGTTCGTCCCCTCCGCCTCGAAGAGGTACGGCACGGCGTCGAGCCGCAGACCGTCGACCCCCTTTTCCGAGCCAGAAATCGACGACGCTCAACAGCGCCTCGTGCACCGCCGGATTCTCGAAGTTGAGATCCGGCTGGTGCGCGTAGAAGCGGTGCCAGTAGTAGGCGCGCGCCAGCGGATCCCAGGACCAGTTCGAGGCCTCGAAGTCTTTGAAGATGATCCGCGCCTCGTGGTAGCGCTCGGGCGAGTCGTTCCAGACGTAGAAGTCGCGCTCGGGCGATCCCGCCGGCGCCCGCCGGGCGCGCCGGAACCAGGGGTGCTGGTCGGAGGTGTGGTTGAGGACCAGCTCGGTGATGATGCGCAGGCCGCGCCGGTGCGCCTCTTCGAGCAAGAAGTCGAAGTCGGCCAGCGTGCCGCAGTCGGGGTGGACGTCGGTGTAGTCGGCGATGTCGTAGCCGTCGTCGCGCAACGGCGAGGGATAAAACGGCAGCAGCCAGATCGCCGTGACGCCCAGGTCCTGCAGGTAGTCGAGCTTGGCCGACAGCCCCCGGAAGTCGCCCACGCCGTCGTTGTTGCTGTCGAAGAACGACCGGACGCGCGCCTCGTAGATGATCGCGTCCTTGTACCAGAGCGGATTGTCGCCGAGCGGCCTGCCTCGGCGAGGCGGCGAGATCAGATGCCGTTTCATTCAGTGTCGGGGGGCGTCGGGCGCTGCGCGCCCTTGGGCCCCCCGCTCCCCCGCTCGCTCCGGCGAAATGAATTCGCCTGTGCTCGCAGCTATTCTTGTTCGGCCGTAGATCTCGGTGAGGTCGCGCAGGCGGTCGGCGATGGCGGGGGTCAGCGCGCCGGGTTCGAGGCGGAACGACCAGTTGCCGGTGGCGGTGCCGGGATGGTTCATCCGCGCCTCCGAGCCGAGACCGAGGAGATCCTGCGCCGGGACGACTGCCACGTTGGCCACCGACCCCATGATGGCCCGGATCATGCGCCAGTGGATCTCTCTTGCGTCGTCTCTTGCGTCGTCACCGTCGGGCGCGCCCAGGTAGCGGAGCACCGTCCGGCGCTCCAGCGCCGACTGTTCCGGGCTGCGCGTGCCGCTGCCGAGGTCGTGGAACCAGCCGGCGGTCGTGTCGTTGTCGTGCGTGCCGGTGTAGGCGACCGCCGCGCGCGGGTAGTTGTGCGGCAAGAAGCTGGGCGCCTGCGGATCGGTCCCGAAGGCGAACTGCAGGAGCTTGATCCCCGGGAACCCGAAGCGCGCGCGCAGCGACTCGACCGCCGGCGTGACCGCCCCGAGATCCTCGGCGATGAGCGGCAGCTCGCCCAGCGCGGCGGCCAACGCCCGAAAGAACCGGGCGCCGGGCCCCGGCCGCCAGCGGCCGTTCATCGCGGTCGGCTCCCGCGCCGGGATCGCCCAGTAGCGCGCGTAGCCGATGAAGTGATCGAGGCGAACGGCGTCGAACAGCGCCGAACGTCGCGCGGAAGCGGGCGATCCACCAGGCGAACCCGGTGGCGCGCATCTCCGCCCAGCGGTAGAGCGGATTCCCCCAGCGCTGGCCGGTGGCGCTGAAGTAGTCGGGCGGCACGCCGGCCACCAGCGTCGGCTCGCCGCGCGTCGTCGAGGTAGAACTGGTGGCGGTTCAGCCAGACGTCGGCGCTGTCGTGCGCCAGGAAGATCGGCAGGTCGCCGATGAGCCCGATCCCGCGCGCGTGGGCGTATTCGCGGAGCGCCTGCCAGTCGCGGAAGAACCGCCACTGGACGAAGCGGACGAAGTCGAGCTCCCGGCGCATCTCGTCGCTGAACCGCGCCAGGGCGGCGGCGTCGCGATCGCGCAGCGGCGCCGGCCAGCGCGTCCACTGGACCTCCCCTTGGACCTTCTTGATCGCGCGGTAGAGCGCGAAGTCATCCAGCCACTCCCGCGCCTCCTCGGTGAAACGCTGAAAATCGGGATCGCTCTTCCCGCCGCTCCCGGAGAAGGCGGAGAAAGCCTCGGCCAACTGCTCTTCGCGGGCGCCGCGGCGATCGCTGGCCGCCAGGAGGCCGTCATCGCGCAGGCGGGCGGCGTCGATCAGCGCTGGATTTCCGGCGAACGCCGACTGGGCGCTGTACGGCGAGTTGCCGTACCCGGTGGGGCCGACCGGGAGCATCTGCCACCAGCTCTGTCCGGCGGCAGCCAGAAAGTCGACCATCTCGCGCGCCGTCGCTCCCAGATCCCCGCCGGGAAGGCTGGTGGGGTGCAGGAGCACGCCGCTGGTCCGATCGATGAGCTTTGGCAGGCGCAACGGCGACCTAAGCTTAACGTCGCGGACGGGTCTCGGCGCGTTTTTCGCCTGCTATAGTTGTCTCATGGGGCGCGTTCTTCTCGGACTTCTCAAGGGCGGCGTCGTCGGTGCGCTGATCGGCGCAGGCGCTTTCAAGGTCGGGATCGGGGGCGGGGTCCTGGGGACCGTCACCTATGCCGTCGTCGGCGGGCTGGCCGGTATCCTCTGCGGTCGGCCCCCCTGGCGCCAGGACACCATCTGGACGACCACCCTCAAGGGGATCTTCGGCGCCGTCGTCGGGGGCGCGCTCTACTGGGGGGCCGGCAAGCTCTTCGGTGGCGCGCACGTCGCCTTCGCCGCCAAGCTGGGCGTCCCCGATCGCCCGTTCGTCGACCTTCCCGTCCTGATGGGCCCGCTCATCGGCGCCATCTGGGGCGCGTTCGTCGAGCTCGACGACGGCGGCTCGTCCGCAACGGCGCCCGCGAAGGCCAAGGCCCAGCCGAACGCCAAGAAGTAGACGCTCCGGGGATCGGAGGTGGGGAGGGGCGAAGCCCATCCCGCGAAGCGAAGCGTGACTACGTCGTTTCGTCGAAGGCGCCGAGCTCGCGCAGAACCTCTTCGTCGCCGGGCGCGTCGTCATCGGCCGCTGCCGCGGCGTCGGCGGCCGCGGCCTTCTCGCGGCGCTGCTCGATGAACGAGCGCCGCATGAGCAGCACGGTCTCGGCCAACCCCAGCGCGATGTAGGCCATGATCAGCACCAGGAAGATGAGCGCCTTGTCGACGCCCTTCATCACCACCAGGATCCAGCAGGCGGCGACCAGGACCGCCAGCTCGATGGTCCGGCGGGTCAGCCGCAGATCCTTGAACGACCGGAACTTGACCCGCGAGACCATCAGGTAGGACAGCACCAGCACGACCGCCGCCACCACGCCGTCGCTGGCGATCCGGTAGGGGTGGACGTTGTGCGCCACCACCACCATCAGCACGAGCACGCTGGCCGCCGCCGGGATGGTCAGCCCCAGCGTGTACTTGCCGGGGCTGTGGTGACCGGCGGCTGCCTCGCGCCGCGACAGCACGTTGAACCGCGCCAGCCGCATGACCCCCGCGCAGACGAACAGCCCGGCGAAGAAGATCCCCAGCCGCCCGAAGCTGGTCAGCCCGAACTTGTAGACCATCATGGCGGGCGCCACCCCGAAGGTGATGGCGTCGGCCAGCGAGTCGAGGTCCCGGCCGAGGTCGGTCTGGGTCTTGGTCAGGCGGGCGACCCGGCCGTCAGCCGTGTCGAAGAAGAAGCCGAAGCAGATTGCCAGCGCCGCCTGGTAGAGGTCGCTGCCCGTGGTCCCCGACGAGGCCGACAGCGAGATGGAGATGAACCCGCAGAAGACGCTCGAGAGGGTGAACAGGTTCGGAAGAATGTAGTAGGTCTTCCGGAAGTCCACGGGCAAAAGATACCATGTCTGGCCTCCCTCATACCGCCGCCCCATGACCCTCCCGAGCCGCTCATGATCCGCGCCGCCCTCTCGCTGATCTCGTTCGTCGTCGCCACCCTGCTCGGGTCGGTGATCGCGGTGGTGACGCCGCTTTTCGACCGCACCGGAGAGACGGTGATGGCCGTCGCCCGCGTCTGGGCGCGGGTGATCCTGGGCGTGCCGGGGGTGAAGGTGAACGTCGAGGTGGCGGGCCGGCTGGATCCCCAGCGCCCCTACGTCTTCATGGCCAACCACGCCTCGATGATCGACATCTGGGCGGTCTTCGTCGGCGTTCCGCTGTCGTTCCGGTTCATCGCCAAGAAGCAGCTCTCGTTCATTCCGCTGTTCGGCTGGGCCATGGGCGCCGGCCGCTTCATCTTCATCGATCGCCAGAACGCGGTGGCGGCGCGGCGGAGCATCGACGAGGCGGCGCGGCGGATCAAGGCGGGGCAGTCGGTGGTGATCTTCCCGGAAGGGACGCGCACCCGCGACGGACGGCTGGGGGCGTTCAAGAAGGGGGGCTTTCACCTGGCGATCGATTCGGGCGCCGACATCGTCCCCATCGCCATCCAGGGGAGCCGCGAGCTGATGCCGCCGGGCTCGCCGCTGATTCGTTCCGGTCAGGTCCGCCTGCAGATCGGCGCGCCGATCTCCACCGCCGGCCTCGGCCCGGCCGACCGCGACCGGATGCTCAAGCTGGTCCGCGCCCGCATCGCCGAGATGCTCGGGGAGCCGACCCCGGTCGAGACGTCAGCCAGTCAGTAAATCACCCGCAGGAGGGTCAGGCCCTGGGGCGGGGCGGTCATGCCGCCGATGGTGCGATCGCCGGTGGCCAGCATGCGCGCGACGGCGTCGGGGGGGACGCGGCCGCGGCCCACGTCGATGAGCGTCCCCACCAGGATGCGGACCATGTTCTTGAGGAAGGCCGTCGCCTCCACGTCGATGGTCAGGACCGCGCCCTGCCGATCGACGTCGATGCCGCGCACGATCCGGCGGGTGGTGCGGCGGTCGCAGTCGGAGGCGCGGAAGGCGCGGAAGTCGTGGTCGCCGACCAGCGCGGCGGCGGCCACCCGGATCGCCTCGACGTCCAGCGGCTCGCGCACGTGCCAGGCGCGGCGCGCCCGCAGCGGCGAGCGGACGAAGTGGTTCCAGACGGTGTAGCGGTAGACCTTGCCGCGCGCCGAGAAGCGGGCGTCGAAGTCGGCCGGCGCCTCGGCGACGTCGACCAGCGCCACGTCGGGGGGGAGCGCCGAGTTGAGCCCGCGCAAAACGCCGTGCGGGGGGATGTTGACGCCGATCTCGAAGGTCGCCACCTGGCCGTCGGCGTGGACGCCGGCGTCGGTGCGGCCGGCGCCGCGCACGAAGACGCTCTCGCCGGTCATCGCCTTGATGGCGTCCTCCAGCGTCCCCTGCACGGTCCGCTCGGCGACCTGCCGCTGCCAGCCGGAGAAGTCGGTGCCGTCGTATTCGACGATCGACCCGGAAGCGCCTAGCCACGCGGAGCCCGGCTCAAAATTCGAGCAGCAGCCCGAGCGTCCAGTTGTTGTCGCCGACGTGGAGCCGGTTCGCCTGGCCGAGGCCGGAGATGTCCGCGTGGTAGAACTCGAACGTCAGCGCGGTGTGGTTCACGCCGAGATCCTGATCGAAGTCGTGGGCGGCGTCCGGGTCGAGGAAGTCGAGCACCAGCGCGATGCCGCCGGCCACGTGCCAGCCGAGCGTCCCGCCCCGCGCGTGGCCGCCGCTGCCGGCGTCGGCGATGTTGCCGTTGCCGTCGGTGTTCTGCCAGTAGGCCCAGTCGAGCCCGATCTTGGCGAAGGGGACCAGCGGAACCTTGCGCTCCTGCAGGAAGTAGTCGAACCGGTAGACCGCCGAGAGGGCGACGGGGACCACCTTGAGCTGGGACTGATCCCCGCTCGCTGTTCCGGGCATGCTGGCAACCGGCGCGGTGCCGGTGACCGAGAAGTAGCCGGCGCTGAGGCCCGCCGCGATCGAGCCGTAACGGTGCCAAAATTGGTAGTCGAGCTCGACCCGGGTCAGAAGGTGCTGGCCGGAGCCGAAGTAGTCCTTGTACGGCGTCCGCGCCCCGTTGAACTCGCCGTCGACGTCGGGGCGATACGGGCCGAACGTCAGCTCGAAGGCGAACCGCTGGGGCGACTTGTAGCGGTTGTAGCTGTCTCCCCCCTCGACGACCGACGACTCCTGCGCGAAGTCCTGCGCGCGAGCCGGGCGGGGCGCCGCGGCCAGCGTGGTGACGAGGGTGGCGGCTGCCAGTCCGCCGCGCGCGAGGAGCCGCTTCACCGGCGTCGTCTCCGGCGGCGCGTGATGACGACCCCGATCGCGGCGACCGCCAGCAGCGACAGCGCGGCGGTCGTCTTGGCGGCGGGCCGAGCCGCCGAGATCGCGCAGAACCCGCCGGTGGCCTGCCCTTGCGGCGTCTGATCGCGATAGACGTCGTAGAAGCTCAGCGTCTTGACCGGCTTGCCGTACTGGATCATCGGTTCGCTGGGATTGCCGCTGTTGTCGATGGCCACCACCGCGGCGGCGTAGGTGATCTCGTTCTGCAGGATCTCCACCCGGGTGGAGGTCGACTGCGCGGACAGCTGCGACGAACAGACGTAGAGGGGATCGAGGCCTTCGACTCCCGTCCCGGTCCTCGTCTTCGGGCAGACCTGGAACGCCGATCCAAACGATCCGGTGCTGGTCCCCCCGTCATTGGCGGGCGACTCGTTGAACACCTGGTACTGGTCGGCCCGGCTGCAGAGGATCTGATATCCGAGCAGGTCGGGGACGACGGCCTGGTCGACCGGCTTCCAGTTGATCACCAGCGCCTCGTCTCCACCCTGGACGGTGACGCCGGTCGGCGCGGGGGGAGGGACGAGATCGATGAGCACCATCAAGGGGACGCTCAGGTCGATTCTGCCGCTGCCGAAATCGAAATTGAAGTTGATCGTCTGGGTGAACGATTGGCCGGTGGGCGCGGTGCAGGCAGTGGCCGCGCCGGTCGTGGCGGTGCCGCCGTCGGCGGTCAAGCCCGTGGAGTTGAAGTAGGTGCTGAGAGCGCGCGCGTCGGTGGGAACCGCGTAGGAAGCCTGGTTCAGGAAGGTGAGCACCGGCTCACTGGCGATCTGGAGACACGAGCCGACCGACACTCCAGATTGCAGGCCGATGGCCGAGCTGCACGTTGATCCCAGCACGATCGAGACGGTCCCGGTCGTGATGCCGGCGGTGGCCCGCTTGGCGATGCCGCTCGAGAGCAGCGAGATGAAGATGTTGACGGGCGTCGCGCAGTCGCAGTTCGCCTTGTTGAAGAAGCGGGAGAGCTCGAAGGTGGTGAGGCTGACCGGAGGAACGGTCTGCTGCTGGATGGCCGTGAAGAAGTCGCCGGCCGCGAACGTCGAGCCCCCGGTGGTGCCGCCGGTGCCGTAGCCCGTCGTGCCGCCGGTGCCGGTGTATTGCGCCTCCGCGCGACCTGCGGCGGCGAGCACGATGAACCCCGCGAGGATCGCGGTGACGGCGAGCGATTTAAGCGATGTGCGGTGGAACATGAGGTTTTCTCTCCCGGCCGGGAATCGCTGTGCAAGGAAGATGCCCCCCCAACGATGCCGGTTCGGTGGGCCGAGGTGGGCATCGGTGCCGGTCTGGCGGGGGTTGGGCAGGGACTCTGCCATTTTGTCAGGTGGGCGGGTCAGTTTTCGCCCCTGGCCGGACAAGGAAAATCAGGCCGCCGGTTTGATCTCGACCTTGTACCTGAGCCCAGCGGCCGCCAGGCTCTCCTCGATCGATAGCCGGACGAGGAGAGCGGTCGGTACCCCGATCGCCTTGGCGATCTGCTCGGCCTTTTCCGGGCTCACGCCCTTGCGACCCTTCTCGATGTCGCAGAGGTTGGCCACTGACATTCCGATCCGTTTGCCGAAATCCTTGAGGCTCATCTCCTCCGACACGCGCCAGGTGTGGAGCAGCTCACCGACGGTGAGCTTGCCAAGCCGCTTCTCGAGATCGTGCGAGCCGAAGGCTCGGCGCTTCTCAGTACTCATGTTTGTTCACCTCCAAGACCTCAATCAGTTCGATCTCCCCTGATGCCCGCTCGATGTAGATCGCGCGGTAGGCCCTGTTCAACCGCACGGATCTCTGTCCTTGTCGCTTACCCTTGAGAGGCTCGTCATGAAAGCCTCTGCATTTGCGTGTCTCTCGGATGCCGCTCTCCTCGACGAGCGCAACCCAGAGCCTGAGCTTGCGCGCGATCACGTCCGGGATACGCCCGACATCCTTTTCAACCGCCTTACCCCATCCGACCCTCGTCAACTGTTCTTGATTTTACTGCGGACGGCAGTAATGGTCAAGGCTGGAGCCCCTCCCTGAGGGCCTATTCGCGCGGCGCCGGTCGCGTAAGCAGCCCCCCGATCGTGCGGCCGAGCGCCGCGACCGTCTCGTCGGGGGGCTGCTGGCCGCCGAAGCGGGCGGCGGCGTAGCGGGCGGTGAGGCCGTCGAAGGCGGCGTCGCCGGCGAAGGGGCCGGCGGTCCGGAGGCGCGCGGCGTATTCGTGCGGCGTCTCGTTCGGCCGCCGCGGCCAGCCGAGCCGGGCCAGCCGCCCCAGCGTCCGGCGGTACAGCCGATTGACGGCCCCCTCCGTTCGTGGCGCTCCCGCGCCCGTTCCCCCGGCCACCGGCGCGCGGGGGAGCCCGCGCGCGCGCCGTCGCCGGCGGCGCGCCGCGACCCCCAGGGCGGTGAGCGCCCCGCCGAGGACGAGGGCGATCAGGCTCCGCCCCAGCGGCGCGCCCGGGCCGAGTTGCCCAACCCCCTGCCAGGCCTGGTGAGCGAGATCGCGCTGCCGGCCGAGGTCGTAGCCGACGACCCAGCGGCTCCAGAAGAAGTCGAGCGCGTCGCTGGTCGCTTCCAGCCGGCCGGCGGGGGCCGGCGCCGCGCCGGGCGGCGTGGCGTCGACGCGCGTCCAGCCGACCCCGGCGACGAACGCCTCGGCCCAGGCGTGCGCGCGCTCGCCCCGCACGGCGACGTACCCGCCGATGGGGTTCCACTCGCCGCCCCGGAACCCGGTCACGTAGCGCGCCGGGACGCCGGCCGCGCGCAGGAGCAGCACCGCCGCCGAGGCGAAGAACTCGCAGTGGCCCGCCGGCTGGCGGAAGAGGAAGTCGTCGACCGGATCGACGCCGGCCGGACGCTCGGGCGGCCGCGTGGTGTACGAGTGCCCGGCCCGGAGCCACCCGACGACCGCCGCGATCTTTTCGCCGTCGGTCTTCCCGTGGTCAGCGCCGGCGCCCGGCCCGGCCCCGAGGCGCGCGCCCAGCTCCTCGAGCGCCGGCAGACCGTCGGGCAGGGCGAGGTTGTCGAGCCGCGCGCGCGGCTCGAGGGCCGGCGCAGCCAGCGCGCGCGGGCGCGAGTAGGCGACATAGTGCGCGTGGGCGAGGGTGACGAACGCGTCGCCGAAGCCGCTCTGGGCGTCGCCCCCCACCCGCAGCGCCGCCTCGCCCGACCAGCGCGGCACCACGCCGACGGTTCCGCCGGCCCCCAGCCGCGTCGACGGCAGCTCGATGGCCACCGGGCGATCGAGGGCGAACAGGACCGCCGCCGGGGTGCCGACCGCCTCGATCTCCTGCCGCTCGGCGCCGGCCAGCGTCTCGGGCGCCGGCTCTTCCCCGAGCTCGTGGATGAAGGCGCGCCCGTCCGCCTCGTCGATCACCGTGCGCAGCTCGGGACGCCGGCTGCGCAGCCACCGCCCGCGATTGTAGCTGTCGTAGACCGCGCCCCGGAAGTAGAGCCCCTCGGCGGCCTCCTGCCGGGCCGCCTCGCTGCCGAGCGCCTGCAGGCGGGGCAGCGTCGCCCGCAGCACGACCGCGTGGCGCGCCTCGGCCGCCGTGCCGTAGTGTCCCAGCGTCACCTCGTCGGAGAGACCGATCAGGTTCGGCTGCGGGCGCGCGCCCAGCACGAACCCCGCGCCCAGGCGGGGGACGAAGGCGAACACGACCAGCGCGCCCACGAACACCGCCGCCGCGACCACGAACGTGGCGGCGAAGAACGCCCGCCCCACCACCCGCCGCGACCCCAGGATCCGTCCGATGCCGACCTTCTGGCTGGGGGCCTGCGCCGAGTGGCGGACCAGGTAGTTCTCCTCCATCTCGCGGCGCAGGTGAAACAGGATGAGCGCCCAGGTCGCCAGCACGACGTAGACGGCGAACGCCGCCATGAAGAGGAACGTCGCCGTGATCGTGGAGGCGACCAGCACCAGGATGAACGACATTGGAAGTCGTTGGGCCACCGGGCGTCATGGAGCTGCTGGGCCTCGACCGAGACTCCGCGGTTCGGATCATGAACACCGGCCTCGCCGGAACGGTATACACCGACGGTCCGCGCAGTACGGTTGCACGCAGCCGTGTGGAAGACCTCGCCAAGAAGGTGCCCGAAAAAGAACTCTCGGCGCTGCCACCAGCACTAATACTTCGGGTGGACGAGCCTGAGGAGGTCAACGATAAGGAGGCTGGGCGACGCTGGAAAGGCTGGCATGCGAAGGCATCGAGAGATGACCGGCTAGCCGGAGTTACGTCCAGATGGTATGTAAACCGAGCAGATCTCCTCGTTGGTCAGCTGCTCGTTGTCACCGTCAGCAGCTTCGTTGTGGAGGTCGGCCGCATCTCAGGAGCTAGTCAGTTCGCGAGTGATCGCAGCTGGTCATTCACCATCTTGGAGTCCGACGACCTCGACGCCCAGGCAAACAAATGGCGCGGTATACGGGTAAGGATGCCAGGGGGCGGCGGCGTCCTGCGTCACCGCCTCGACTGAGCCATCCATGTGTCTGTCTAGGTTTGGCCAACTTACAGCGCGAGTGCGAGTGCATGCTTTGCCAGACCCGGCCAGACCGGCCTGTCCGGCCGCGTTGCCGAATCTCGCCATATCTGATCAAGGCGGCGCCGCTCCGCGCCGCCGCGCCTGCCACCGCACACGTGCCGGGCGTGCGGCCCTCCGGGCCGACCCGGCACGTGTGCGGTGGCAGCCTGGAAAGACTCGCCATGGCCGCGATGGCGCACGTTCGTTACAGAAAGCGTTTTCGTGCTACCGCACGGCTTCCGGTGTCCTCGATCGCTGGCGCTTCCTGGAGCCGGGTCGGGCTTGCCGACGAGCTAGTCTGGTGCATTGAGCCAGCGTGGCTAGGTGGACTCGTTGAGCGCATTAGATGTAATAGGCTCATTCTCATGAGCGAGCCTGCACGCGATCTCCCGGTCGCCAGCCCGGCCGTCGAGCACGCGGTCGAGCTGGCCCGTCGTGGCGTCATCACCCATCTCACGATCCACGGCGAGCGCGTGGCCGCCATCGTCCCGGAATCAGTCATCGAGGCACTCCGAGCCGCTGAGGACGCCGAGGACATCGCCGAGGCTGACGCGGCCATGGATGAGCCCGGCGAGTCGATCCCCTGGGAGCAGGTCAAGGCAGAGCTTGGTCTGTAGGGTTCCCCTTACGTGGCCGCCTACACGATGGATATCCGGCCGCGTGCCCGTCGTTCGCTGCGGCAGCTCGACCCGTCCGTACGGAAGACGGTCGCTCAGGTCATCGACAGCTTGGCCATTGATCCGCGGCCTCCTGGCTTCCTGCCGCTGACCGGCCATCGGCCGTATTTGCGGGTGCGCTCTGGCGATTACCGCGTGATCTACGCCGTAGACGACAGCGCGCGTGTCGTCACTGTCGCTGCTGTTGGGCACCGCCGCGAGATATACCGAAGCCTTGACCTGTAGCGGTCGCCGTTAATTCATGCCTCCGGCGGGGACCTCGGGCTCCAGGATGGACGGGGACAAGCACAAGGTTTGGCCTGTGGCTGAGGTAGACATCCGGTTCACCCATCGCCATCGGCCCAGGCAGAGCCGAGCAGACCAGGCCCCACGCGTCCAGGTCGTTCGTCCAGTAGGGCGCTCCACCTTGACCCGTGGGGCCTGGCCCGCTCCCCGCAGGGTGGGCCGACGGTGACGGGATGAACCGACAGGCCGGAGCGTGCGCAACCCGTGCCCGTTGGAAGAGCGGAAACCCCAGTTCAAAGAGCCGCATTGTGCACGGATTTGTGCACGAGACGCCGCGGGACAGGCCGGGATGGGGGAGACGTGGAAGGCCGGACGCGACCTCGCGCTCCAAGTTCACCGAGGTCAGTGCGGCGAGCAGAGACCGGCCGAGACGGCAGAGACGCGCGTCGCACTGCTCATAACCCAGAGGTCGCGGGTTCAAATCCCGCCCCCGCTACCAGGCAAAACGGCTTCGGGATCATGGATTCCGGGGCCGTTTTCTGCTACTTGTGACCAAACTCCTGGTCACACCCACGTCCGATCGCTGGGCGCTTCCTCCAGGGGTAGCACGGGGATCCGTCGCTCTTGCCGTTGTGCTGAACTGCGAAAACGGGTACACACGCGGAGATGAGGACGGGAAGAATGCACAGTCCGTCGCGGGGGAGAACGTCGGCCAACACCTTGCCGTGGCCGTGTGCCGTCATCGACGTCCCGTATGTGGTCATGTCGAGAATCGTTCGATTCTCGACATGATCACTAGCGGCGGCCCGGCCCGGGCGGGCATCGCCCGGTGATTGTCGTAAAAGGCGTTGCAAAGCCGGCGTGCCCAGCAACCGGGCCAGCACCGTTTCTCCGGCAGTCCCGGGGGTGTGACCGCGCCCCCCGCCGATAGCCCCGAACCTCTCGGCTACGTCGCCCCGGTGACGCGTCCCTTACCGTTGCGTGCCCTTGGCCGCGATGGCCTGGTCCACTGTCTCGTGGATGCCGAAGACCTTCGTCAGCCCGGTGACCCGGAAGAGCTTCAGTATCCGCTCCTGCGTGCAGACCAGATCCAGCGAGCCGTCGTGTGCCCGCACCCGCTTCAGGCCTCCTATCAGCACCCCGAGGCCGGTGGAGTCGAGGAACTCAACCCTCTCCAGGTTGACGATGAGCTGGTGGTTGTCCTTGCTGACCAGATCGATGAGCAGCTCACGGAGCCGCGGTGCTGTGGAGATATCGATCTTGCCCCCGACGTCGATGACCTCGATGCCGTCCTTGTTGTGGTGACCCAGCTTCAGATTCACCAATCCTCCAGCGCCATGCATGGCGTCATCGCAACGTCCATCCCGGCGAATGGGCCGGCGTAGCTAGGGCCAGGGCGTGATCCTCTGCCGCATTCAGCCACGTTCCGTTATCAGTTCTATACGAAATCATGCCTTTCGGGCATTCCCCAGCGGATGACACGCTGAAACCCGGGCCCCGGGGAACCATGGAACGCTCAGTGGCGATAGTGGGCCTCCTGCCATGACCTCGCCCGCCAGGTCCATCTCGCCGCCGGGCGCCGGTGGCCAGGCCGTAGGTGTCCTGATGGCGAGGAGAACCTTCGACGTGGGGATCGACATCATCGAGATCCTGGTCCCACTGGCATGCTGGCCGGGACCTGGGCGGTCGCTGCTGTGTCGGTGTTTGAGGCAGGCCGGGGAGGGCCAGGTAGATGTCGCGGCGGTGCTGACGGGTCCGTTGTTGCCAGCACCCCGGTCCCCTCGCTCAACCGCTACCGGCGCCTTTCCGGTACCAGCACCTGCTGGAGGGCGTCGAAGTCCTCGACGCATTTGCCGGTGCCGAGCACGACTGATTCCAGCGGATTGTCGGCCAGCTGGATCGGCATCCCTGTCTCTTCGCGCAGCCGCTCATCGAGGCCGCGCAACAGCGCACCACCGCCAGTGAGCGCGATACCGCGGTCCATGACGTCGCCGGAAAGCTCGGGCGGGCACGTGTCGAGTGTGGTCTTGACGATGTCCACGACGATGCTGACGGGTCCGGCGATCGCGTGCCGAACCTCCCCGGCACCAATCACGATGGTCTTCGGCAGGCCGCTGACCAGGTCGCGGCCGCGGATCTCGGTGTGCGGTTCATCCGGCGACGGGTAGGCCGACCCGATCGCCATCTTGATCTCCTCGGCGGTCCGCTCGCCCAGCATGAGCGAGTACTCCTTCTTGGCGAACGTGATGATCGCCTGGTCCATTTCGTCGCCGCCGACCCGGATGGACTGGGAGGTCACGACGCCGCCGAGCGAGATCACCGCGACCTCGGTGGTCCCCCCGCCGACGTCGACGACCATGTTTCCGGTGGGCTCGTACACCGGCAGCCCGGCGCCGATCGCGGCCGCCATCGGCTCTTCGATGATGTAAACGCGCCGGGCACCGGCCTGGCGCCCAGCTTCTTTCACTGCGCTTTGCTCCACGCCGGTGATCCCGCTGGGCACGGCCACCACCAGCCGCGGCTTGGCCAGGTGGTGGCGGCGGTGGACCTTCTGGATGAAGTAGCGCAGCATCCGCTCAGTGATATCGAAGTCGGCGATAACACCGTCTTTGAGCGGCCGGATCGCCACGATGTTGCCCGGCGTCCGGCCGATCATCCGTTTGGCTTGGACGCCGACCGCGACGATGTTGCCGGTATTCGTGTTGAGTGCCACCACCGACGGCTCGTTGAGCACAATCCCCCGCCTGCGCACGTACACCAGGGTGTTCGCGGTGCCGAGGTCGACCGCCATGTCACGGCCGAGGAACGCCAGCATGTTCCCCATGAGAAACGAGCCTTCTAACTTTAACGAAACTATCTGCTGATGACGTTGAATGCGGATACCGGCTGCGGCGGCGGTGGCACCATGCCATTTCACCGGCCGGCACGAAAAGGGCGAAAAGGGCAACGAGCTCCGGGAAGAAGATCTTGATCTGCCGCTCGCCCGCCTCGGGTAAGCCGGGGCCAGGCACGACGGCGTAGATAACTTCAACGTACATAACTTCAACGCACAGTCACCGCAAATCGTGCCCGGCGTCGCCGAGCAAGCCTGGTCCGGGTGCGGCGGCCGGGGCCGTGGCTGGCTTTCTTGGGGTGCCGGTAACAATCGAGCCGTGAGCACCGCTGTGGTGTCCAGTTTCCTGAACGCGGGCAGGCGGGCCTGTGGTCAGCGTGGCCGGAACGGGTTGTCGGTGTAGCCCAGCCGCTGGCCGGTCTCGCCGCGCTGGTATCGCTCGGCCCGCCATGCGTCCCAGGCCCGCTCCAGTTGCGGGTTGATGAGGCGGGCAATCCCTTGCGGGCGCAGAAGGCCCGGAATTCCAGGTCCGGCTCGGCCAGCCGTCGGCGGCGTCCCGCGCGTCGGTCGGGGAGCACTGCGGCGGTGTCCAGGTTCTCGGCCCGCCGGGCCGGGCGAGTTCGTCCACGTCGGCGGCGATGCGGTCGATGACCGCCTGCACCCGCGCGAGGTCGACGGTGACGACGGCCCGGTCTGGCCAGTCGGCGGACGGGCGCAGGTTGACCGCCGGCGGGTAAGCACCCCGCGGGTCCCGGCCGGGTCTCGGCTGCTGACACGGTCGCGTACTCGGGGGCGAGGAGGATCGGAACAGGATTGAACGCCGAGCCGGTTCTGGTCACTTCAGCTGGCTGCGGATGCTCGAACGCACGGGAAGCCTGGCTGCCGAGTGCGCGGACGCAGCCCCGGTACAGCGCATCGCCCGCGAAAACGGATACGAACTCGCTGGCAAGCCTGAGAGCCCGTACCGCAGCCGCACGCCGCACAGCATGGCCTGGGACTCCGTAGCTAAGGCGAGCCGCAAGGTAGCTTCTCGTCTTGCCGGGTCAGCCAGGAGCTCCTATAGCTATGGCCGGGGACAGGGTACGAGTCGGCAGATGATCAGGCGACCACGGACGTTGCGGGGGTCTTTTCGTCGTGCTCGCGCAGCATGCGCATGACGGTGGCCGGCGACGGGTGCTGGCCTTTCTTCTTGCCCGTGGCGATGACGAGCCGGGCGGCGATGTCGCGCAGGCTCCGCTCCTGCCCGCGCAGGTGGAGCGCCACGGCGAGCATCGCCTCATCGGTGACGGCCGCGCCTCCGATCGACTTGCCCCGGGCGCGGGCCGACTCGTGGCCCTCCAGGGTGCGGTCGCGGATGTACTCGCGCTCCATCCCCGACAGTGCGGCGAGCACGGTGAACACCACGCCGGACGGGTCGTGCGAGCCCTGCAGCTCGCCAGTCAGGAACGCCAGCCCGATACCGGCGGCGCGCAGCTGCTCGGCGAGCGCCGCGAGCTCGATGCCGCGGCCGAGCCGCTTGTGCTCGTGCACGACGATCATGACCGCGGCGCCGGACGCGCGGATCTCCCGGGCCAGGGCGACGGCCTTGTCGAGCTCGGGCCGGGTGAGGGCGCGGGTCGAGATCTTCTCGGAGAAGATCCGGGTGACGCCCGAGGCGCGCAGCGAGTCGGTCTGGGTGTCAAGTGACTGGCGGACGGTTGAGGCGCGGGCGTACCCGATCCGCACGTGCCCGGCCGGCACCGTGCCGGCGGCCGCGGGCCGGGGCAGCTCGGTCCAGGCCGAGCCCGGCTTGCGGAGCGGCGGGACCGGGACGCTGAGAGCCTTCGCGAGATGGGGCACGAGCCGGAAGCGGGCGGTGTGGTACTGGGCGGCCACCCTGCCCCGGCTGGTCCGGCAGGGCGACCCGGCCGGGGCGGCGCAGGACGACATCGGGCAGTCGTTCGCCTCCACGCGCAGGAAGTCGTCGTCACTCACCCGCAGATTGTTTCATGTGTGCGTTTCGCTCGTCTACCTGTTTGCAACAACCTATGAAACGCGTTCGGCCCTGATCGGGCACTGCCAGGCTGACTGTTTCATAGTGGCAACCTATGAAACAGCCGGGTACCTGTAAAGCAGGCTTGACCCTGTCGGGTTCCGGCGAGCAGGCCAGCCTGCCGCTGCCGGGCGGACCGGTGTCGGCTCAAGACTCGGCGAACCGCCACCGCCCGGCGGTGAGCCGGGGTCGCCGGCCAAGGAGAACCACCAAGGATGAGCCGAATGCGCCCAGGATGAGCCCGATAATCGGGAAGGCCGGCAGGATCAGGAAATACTCGGTGGCGTTCATGCTGGCCGCCAGTTCACGGTTGTAGGCGATGGCCGCAGATAGGTGCTGACCCGGGTACAGCCAGCGCATCAGCCAGTCGGCCCTGGGCATCAGCGCGATGGTGCTGGTACCGAGGACGGTGACGATCAGGGCGCCGACTGCGGGTGCCAGGAATCCTGCCGCGCTGGCTTGCCAGAGCTTGGCCTTGTCGAGCGATTGCGGGCTGCCCGGTCCGCGGCAACGCCATCCGGCCATGCCGCCAGCCGCCAGCGGCCCGCCCAGCAGCAGGATCCATGCGAGCGCCACGACCGGATCGATTGCTGACCCCGCCAGCCACCGCTCGGTGGCGTCCTTCGCGAGTCCGAGCGGCGCCACCGCCCACATGACCACGCCGAGCAAGGTGCCGGTGCCGATGGCCAGGGTGGCCGGGGCTACCCGCGGCCGCCGCGCAGTCATGACGAGGATGGCAGCCACGTAGCCGACCATGATTAGCAAGAACATGATCTCGGCGAACCAGGTGAAAGCGAGTGGCTGGAGACCTCTGCCGCTGGCGGCCTGGCGGGCCACCACGGGCGGAGCGTTCACGACCTGCTCGACGCTGGCCTTGGCCACCGTCAGGACCAGCACCGCCGCATAGGCGCCGGCCCGCAGCACACACGCGCCACCGGGCCAACACGGCAGGCCCGAAAAGCCGCCGTGCCAGCAGCGGCAGCCCGGCCAGCACCAGCAGCACCGTCACGACGTCAACCCGGGCCAGCGCGGTGGCGTGTGGCTGGCCAGCGGTAAGGGGGCTGGAACTTCCGCCGCCCGGCCGCGGGACAGTGCGGCTGGAGCGAACCGGGGGCGGCGGCGCA
>CAWIGZ010000012.1:0-234885 GCA_963835825.1 uncultured Pseudomonadota bacterium | reverse complement strand
GGCGCATCAGATTGGCGCGGGCGACGAGGTCCGATGGCCGTACGGCGCGGTCGAGACGGCGCCGATCGACGAGCGCGACATCGCCGCCGTGGCGGTGCGCGGGCTCTCCGAAGCGTCGCTCGCCGGCGCAGACTTCGTCCTCACGGGCCCGGCGGCCCTGAGTCACGCGCGGCAGGTTGCGGTCATCGGCGAGGTGCTCGGCCGGCGCCTGGCGTTCCACGAGCGCACGCCGGACGAGTTCCGGCGCGAGACGGCCGCCAGCTGGCCGCCGCCCGTCGTCGAGATGTTGCTGGCCGCGTGGGGGGCGGCGGTCGGGCATCCTGCGTACGTGACCACGGCGGTGGCCGACCTCACTGGCGCGCCCGCCCGCTCCTTCCGCGACTGGGTCGAGGAGCACGCCGAAAGCTTTGGGAACGTGGGCGGGTAGGGGGGCCTAACGAGGTCGAGGTGAGGCGATTTCGAGCTGGCTAGCAGCGCACCATCGCTGACAGTTCAGACCAGCCGCGAGCCGAGGGCGCCGGCCATGCGCGCCCCCTCCTCTTCACCGGGCAGTCCGGCCTGCGCGCGCGCGTCGGGCGACAGGCCGGCGAGCGGAGCGTCCACGAGGTCTTCGATTGCCGCGCGTCGCGCCTCACGGACGCGGCGACGGGCCGCGGGTGCGAGCAGCGCCTGCGACCAACTGTCGACGGCCCAGGCGAGCGCGGCATGTCGGGTCTCGTCGCGCGCGATGCCAATCATCGCGGTCTGGATCGCGGGATCGGTGGCGGCGCTCGCTTGCCGGCAGGCGAGCAGCGCCGCATAGGTTTCGCGCACACAGCCCTCGACCGCGTTCTCGCGTGCGACGGCTTCGATGTCGCGGATCGGACCGCGGCTCACGGACGCCGCCGGCGGCGTCGCTCCTCGGCCAACGGCGAGGTGCCCGATCGCGTCGGCGTGGCGACGTTCGTCGGCGGTCGCGGCGCGGGCGGCCCGAATCAACGCGGGAGGCGCGCGATGGGCCCCAAGCTCGGCCGCGAGAATCTCGAACGCATCGATCGACGCCGCCTCCAGGTGTGCGCTGGCCGCCAGCCAAGCGCCGAGCGGGTCCCCTGCGACGCCGGACGCTGGAGGGGCCAAGCCTTCCGGGCAGCGCCCTCCGCAAAAGGTCGCCTCGACGATGCGGACCGCGAGGCCGGCGTCGCCCGTGACGAGCGTGCACGACTTGATGGAGCTCGGCGAATACGCGAAGTGGGCGCACAGCGGCGTGCAGTCGGACGAAGACGCCTGGCACCGCGCGATCAGATCGTCGATGCCACTGTCAGCCGGTCCCACGTTCGTCTGGTTCAGGGCGACCGTGTGCGTCGTGTCCGGAGCCGGGCAGCCATTGGAGCCGCATCCCACGTTGAACCCGATACCCAGCAAGAGCGGCGGCCCTGCGAGGATGATGCGACGAAAAAGCGCGACGAGCGAAGAGTGATCCACGGCGGCGTCCCAAGAAGTTAAGAAACTCGAATCATCCACCCGATTGCGCTGCGCCGCAAACGCAGCAGCTTGTGCGAGTCGGGGCCTTTGCCGCGCGGCCGCAATGGGGAAAACGACGGACGATAAGCTCGGCCGCGTCACCCGGACTCTCCTTGGAGAACTGGCTGTGAGGAGGTCGCAATAGCTCCCGTCCTGGTCGTCGGGGCGGCCGGCCGGCGCGGGCAAACGCCGGGCGGTCAACCGGAGAGCAGCGGGAGGAGGGGAGGGGTCGCGACGTGCAGCACGAGGTCGGCGGAGAAGTGGCAGAGCATCGCCATCTCGATGCCGCGCCGCCGATAGAGAGACCCAGCGACCAAGCCGACGATGCCGTTCAGAGTGATCGCGCGCGCGACAATGATGGGCGTCAGCGGCACGAGCTTGGCGGTGATCGGCAAGTGGCCAAGCCCGAAAAGCACTGCCGCCACGATGTTGGCCGACCAGAAGACGCCGGCCGAGAGCGGGCCGCCTTTGCCCCGCGTGCCGACGTATCTGAGCCCGAGCGCCAGGAATGACAGGAGGAACAGGCGAAGCTCGACCTCCTCGGTGATCCCGCCCTCGAAGCTCGCGAGAAATCCGATCCATGGCGACGGATGGGCCTGGTGCACGAGCCGGCCAACGCCGGCGGGACTCAGCGGCGAGAAGACTCCGATGTCGAGCGCGCTCAACGCCAACCCCGAGGCCAGCCCCGCCGCGACTGCCACCAGCGCTCCTCGGCGGCCTGCCGACGGGGCAGCCGCACCGCGGGTCAGCCAGGCATCCAGCAACGGTGCCCCCAGGCCGAGCTTCCGCGCCGCCCAGAGCCCCGTATAGCTCAGGAGTCCAAGCGTGATCGCCGACTGGACGAGCGATATCGCGATGACGACGGAGACGGGGGCCCCGAGCCTCACGCTCGCACCGCGGAGCGTGTCTGGCGTGAGCGCGTTCACGTACGGGAGGACGCAGGCGGCGCCGAAGGTCGCGGCGATCCAGATCGCCAGGGCGGATCGATTGAAGAAGGGCGTGCGGCCAACGTCGTTCATGGCCGCCAGACTCTACGCTGGGACGACGTAGACACCACGTGAGCTCGCGACGTCGGGGCTTCCGTCCTCACGGGCCCGGAGGTGCTCACCGACCCGGCGGCCTTGCGTCACGCCCGGCAGGTTGCTGCCTCCTTCTTCTATCGAACCGCCCGCCGGAGGGAGACAATGGGAGCGTGGGTGGCGGCATGAAATGGCGATTGCTGTCCTTGTTGTTGTTGATGGTGGTCTTGGTGCCGGTCATCCACGGCTGCTCGCGCGGCGGCGAGAATCCCGTCTGTACAGATTCGACGACGAGCTGCCACTTCGATTGCTCGACGACGGTCGAGGCCTTCTGCGCCCAATCCGGAGAGTGCACCGCGACCTGGGACGAGGTCCTCACGGATCGACGCTTCTGCACCACGATCACCTCCGTCGTGGCCGGCAGTAGCAGCTCCGTCTACGACTGCGGCAACTACCATGTCCTCGCGACCGGTGGAGAGGGTGGCGGGTTGTACAGCTACTACGACCGTGCGACCGGGATGCTCGTGGCGGTGCTCGTGGCGGGCCATTCCCAGCCGCTCCTCAGCTGCTGCGGCGGCCCGGTCGGCGAATTCGACCCGCCGAATTGCCCTGCGGCGATTCCCGTCCCTCCGCCCATCTGCTCGACGGATGGCGGGGCCGACGGCCTCTGACGGACGATCCGGGCGTCTCAGAGACTGCGGGCGCCGGAGGGACGGACGGGTCGATCAGGTGAGCCGACGGCCTTGAATCAACCGGACCAGCACGGCGACGACCGCGAGCACGAGGAGGATGTGAATGAATCCACCCAACGTGTACGACGTCACCAGACCCAATCCCCAGAGAACAAGAAGAAGCACAGCGAGCGTCCACAACATGATCGCACCTTCCTTTCGACTGCTGAGCTGTGCAGGCGACATGCCAGTCGACGGTGGAGCTGATTCTCTCTCACGAGACGAGCGCCCATTGTCGCGGCAATGTGCTGATGTTGCGTGGAGAGGCGTTGGCGGCGCAGGTCTTTCGCGGTTTGGGGGCAGCACGAGCCGTGGATGGCGTCGGCACGTCGCGTGCTTCGGACAGGTTCATCATGAGGTGCACGGCGTCCGGCGCGATCGGGCTCTGCAAGCGCGTTTACCGGAAGTACACCGCCGATGCGGTCGCCGGGTCCGCGGCAGCCGTCAGCTATTACTTCCTGTTCTCCTTCTTTCCATTCCTGTTGTTCGTCACGGCGTTGATTGCCTACTTGCCGCTCGAGACGCCGGTGGAGCATTTTCTCGATCGGCTGCGTCCCGTGGTGCCCGCGCAAGCGATGGTTCTCCTTGATACACACCTTCGGGATCTGATCTCGCGCGAGCGGCCGCATCTTCTCACCCTGGGGTTGCTGGGGAGCTTTTGGTCGGCCTCGCGCGGGGTGGACGCCGTTCGGAGGGCGCTGAACCTCGCCTTCGGCGTCAAGGAGTCGCGGCCGCTCTGGAAGACGGAGCTCGTCTCCTGGTGCACGACCTTTGCGGGAGCGCTGCTGGTGATGGTCGCGGTCGCCGCGCTCATCGCCGGCGGCGGGATCGGGCCCTGGATCGCCGGCAAGCTCGGCATGCGAGCCGGGTTCGTTTCGGTCATGCATTGGCTGCGCTGGCCGGTGCTGGGGGTGACGTTCATGACGACAGCCAGCCTCGCCTATCGCTTTCTGCCCAACGTCAAGCAGCGGCTCGGCGTCATCGTACCGGGGGCGGCGGCCGGCGCCTTGAGCTGGGTGCTGGCGACCTGGCTCTTTGGCCTCTACGTCGCCGCCTTCGGACACTACGATGTCACCTACGGCTCCCTGGGTGGCGTCGTTGTCCTGCTGACCTGGCTTTATCTCTCGGGATTCATCACGCTCGCTGGTGGCGAGCTGAACGCCCTGGTCGGGCACGAACCGCTATAGTGCCCCCAACGAGGCTCGTCGACCTCCCGCGTGGCCAAAAGGCCGAAACGGAGATAGTTCGAGCTATCGAAGCCCGCGCCTTACCCGCCAGCGAAGAAGTCGAGGTACGCCCGGCCCAGCGCGGCCGGGTTCTCCAGCGCGATGTTGTGACCGGAGGCGGGGATGACGACGCCGCGGACGTCGCGGGCCACTTGGGCGAGTTGTTTGGAGACTGCGTCCCCGAGATAGGCCTGCGCGCCGAGGGCCAGGACCGGGCAGGTGAGCGGGTCGGCGTAATGCGGGCGGTTCTGTTCGGCGTCGGTCTGGCGGGCGCGGTACATCTCCAGGATGGCCCTGGTGCCGCCCGGCTGCTCGGCCGAGTGCACGATTTCGTCGATGTCCTCCTCGCCGAGCGCGCTGGGGTCCCACATCTGGCGTCTGGCGTAGTAGGTCCAGAACGGCCGTTCCCGCCCGGCCAGCAGCAGCTCGGGCAGGTGCGGCAGGCTGAAGAAGCTGAAGTGCCAGCCGGTGCGGACGTCGTCGGCGGCGAGCGAGGGGTCGCGTTCGCCGCCTGGGAATCTTGGGCCGGCTGGCAATCCTGGTAGCAGCGTTTCCTGGAACACCAGTTGCCGCACCCGGGGCCGGTGGAAGGCGGCGACGGCGTAGGCGATGGCCGCGCCCCAGTCCTCGCCGGCGACGCGGAACTGGTTGAAGCCTCGTCAAGGCGTTCAGGGAGCGGCTGCGGAAAGTGGCGGGCTTCGCCGAAGTGCCCGAGCCAATACCGATGCGAAACAGCAAGAACGCCACTGTGTACTACCTGTTCTTCGCGTCTCACAATAAGACCGGTGCAAAGATCGCGCGCTACCTCCTGCGACGGTATGCGACGTACAAATCTGGATGATCGGCGCGGACGGGTTCCGTGGCCGCGACACGACGCGCGAAAATGAGCATCGCCCCGTCCAGTGCGGGTGTGCTCGCCCTCGCTTCCGGCCTGGCGGCTTGTCGTGGCGCTTCTTCCGGGGGCGGATCTGGGCCAGCCCCGCCCCTGGCGCGAGTCGATGCCGGGGCAGCGTCGGACAGAGACGGCGGGAGGATATTGGCAACCCCCGACGGGGGCTCGATGGGTTTGGGCACTCTCGGCACCACGTGCACATGCCCGAGCTCGGAGAACTCGAACGGCGCGGGCGATGGACGGGGCGTCGGCGGTCTCGGCCCGCCGCGCGACGTGCCGGCGGACATCTACGGTGATTCGGCGCAGGCGCGCGGCGCGCTCGACCGCGAGATCATCCGGCGGATCGTACGACGTCACATCGACGAGCTCTTCGCTTGCTACGAACCCGCCCTTGCCCGCCGCCTGGGTGGAGCGCTCACGATCGAGTTCACGATCGTACCGCCGCCGGGCGCGGTGAGCGCCGCAGCCGTGCGCCAGTCGACGACTCGGGACGCCGTCCTCGCGAGCTGCTTCGTTGCGGCGATTCGAACCTGGCAGTTCCCGGACCCGCACGGGTAGGAGAACAAGCGCTGTTTCACCCACTCGCTGCAGGGGTTCCGTCGACAATGTCAGCTTTCGTCTGCTCTCGGCCGCCAACTTCCCGCGGCCTGGAGCGTGGCGCTGACTACCAATGTCCTCTCGCGGTCCACCTCGTGACGCGTCGGCCAGTTCCAGCTTGGGAGACGAACACGTCGTCGCCGTGTCGTTGCCAGACATCTATCTCACCGGTGAGGCGCCAGATCAGGGTGACTGTTCCGCGGTTGACGAAGTAGTGGCCGCTGTTCAATGCAGCGAAGCCGGGCCGTTCAATAGCGGACCGCGGTGGCTGCATGCCGAAGCTCGCGTGTCCACCGGGCGCCAGATAGTAGTAGCGGACGACAGTGTCGTTCGTATACCACCAGCCGTGAAGGCCTGACCACCCCAACCCAAGTGGCATGGTGTCGTCCCGCGAAATGTGGATGAACGTATAGAGGTACGACGGATCGTCCAAATGCCACTGGTCGGGGAAGGCTGAGAGACCCCCAAACCGTGATTTCGTATGGCACGTGATTCGGCCGACGTCGCCTGATCGAATCTTTCCGATGAACATCGTGCTGTGTGAGTACTGCCTGCGCCCGCCGTAGTCGCCCTCGGGACTGACGTTGAAGTACCCGATCATGTCGCCCTTCTTGAGGACGCCGCTGTCGACAATCCGTTGGCCGCGTCCTCGGGGAATGCGCTCGGCGAGCACTTTCGTATCACCGCGGGCCTTCAAGTGATTGACCAACTTCGGGACCGAGATCTCCTGTATTGAGAAACCACCTGAAGTCAGGCAGCGGCTCAGGAAGTGCGCGCAGTCCGCCAGGCCAGCCCAGGGCTGAATCTCGACTTCTTGGACCTTGCCGGCGACGTCGCGTCTGAATACCGCGTGCTCAGCCTCTTTGCCGTCCGGGACGAACCTTGCCTCCCAACCATCCTTTGCAGGTGCATGGAGAACGTTTCGCATGTGCGCGACGTCGACAGCGGAGTCGCTTCTCCAGAAGATGCCGTCGTCGCAAGGACGGTCCCAATATCGTCGCGCGTACGCTACGGCGGCGTCGCGGTCGTAGCTCATCTCAACGCCGCCCGACCCGCAACGCGTCCTTCAGCCACCGGTCGGTGTGGGCCGTTTCGTCGATGGCGCGTTCGAGATCGGTGAGCTGGTTCGGGATCTCGCCGAGGCAGCCGTGATAGTGGACAATCGATCTTCCTTGGCCGCCTGTGACCAGAGTCGTGGTCACGCTGGGTGCGTCCCCGGGCGCGAACGACGTGCATCCCTTCCCCTTGAACCCGAAGTCGTCTCGGAGGTGAAGGTAGTCGATGGCCAAAAAGCGGTCGACCAGCTTCTTCACGTCGCCGGTCAGGATCTCGGATCGCGAGACGACTGGCTTACGAAGGTAGTACCGGCCCTCGACGATTACGGTGCCGTCGGCGAAGACCACGACGCGATAGACGGGGCAGCGTTTCTCGCAGCCGCCGCGGACCATGGTGATCACAGTGTCTGGCGGTGCCCAGTTGCCGTCTGCTCGGGGGCCCGCACCCCACGGGAACAGAATCGTCGCGACCACCAACGCCGCCCCGAAGGTACGTGGCATGATGAGGATCGAACAGCGCGTGTCGACACATGTCAACTCGCGGTCGCCCGCTGGACTGTCTTCTCGCGGAAGGGCGCGTCGAGCAGCGGTTCAAGCGCCCGTTCTCCGACGGGACCGCGCAGCTTTCGGGCGGCGATAGTTCCGAGGGCGTAGAGGCAACGGCCTCGACGTGCCATCGCAGACGAACGTCCGAAATCCGACGGCCTCTGACGGACGATCCCGAAGACTGAGCGCGCCGCGGTCACGCTCGAGCAACAAGGTGCTGCAGCCGGACGATAGGCTCTGCCGCGTCGCTCAACCGCCGCGGGCGGTGTTGTTCGCGCCGCCTTCAGCCGTATATATGTCAGTATATACTGTTGCGATGGCCGAGCGGGCAAAGATCTTTCAGAACGGCGGTAGTCAGGCCGTGCGTTTGCCGAAATCCTGCCGTTTCGAGGAGGGACAGGGAGAGGTGCTCGCCCGGCGGGTCGGCAAGAAGGTCATTTTGGAACCTGCGGACGGATGGTCCGAGGAGTTCCTCGCCTGTCTGGGCGCGTGGAAAGAGGACATTCCGCGGCCGGCGCAAAGGTCGATGGCAAAGAAGCGGAACCCGCTCGACCCGTCATGAGGTACCTGCTCGACACCGACAGCGTCAGCAACGCCCTGCGTGGACACGGTGACGTCGCGGAGAGGATCAAGAAGCAGCGGCCGTCGGAGCTTTGCATCAGCGCCATCACCCTTGCCGAGCTCCGCTTCGGCGCCGATCGGAAGGGGTCGCGAAAGCTGCATGGGTTGATCGATGTTCTTGCCGCGGCGATCGAGATTGCGCCCTTCGACGAAAGGGCTGCCGCCGAGTTCGGCAGAGTCGGAAGCGTCCTGGCAGAAAGAGGGACGCCGATCGGAGAGCTCGATGGTCTCATCGCTGCTCACGCCGTGGCACTCAGGTGCACTCTGGTCACGAACAACACGCGCCATTTCTCGAAGGTGCCCGGACTCTCCTTGGAGAACTGGCTGTGAGGAGGTCGAAATAGCTCCCGTCCTGGTCGTCGGGGCGGCTGGCCGCGTGGGCCGGTCCGTTGTCGGCGAGCTGCTCCGCCTCGGCCGCCCGGTCCGGGCGCTCGTGCGCCGCCCGCCGCCCACGGCCTTACCACCCGGCGTCGAGGTCGTCGTCGGCGATCTCACGGACCCCGCTTCGTTGGCGCCGGCGCTCGCCGGGGTCGAGGCGGTGTTCCTTGTCTGGGCGGCGGGGCCGGCCACGGTCTCGGCCGTCGTCAGAGCGCCTCGCGCGAAGCGTCCGGCGCGTGGTCTTTCTGTCGTCGCCGCACCAGACGCCGCACCCGTTCTTCCGGCAGCCCAATCGCATGGCGGCGCTCCACGCCAACATCGAACGTGAGCTTGCGATGTCGGGGCTTCCGTCGGTGATCCTTCGACCCGGGATGTTCGCGGCGAACACGCTCCCCTGGTGGGCGCCTCAGATTCGCGCGGGCGACGTGGTCCGATGGCCGTACGGCGCGGTCGAGACGGCGCCGATCGACGAGCGCGACATCGCCGCCGTGGCGGTGCGCGCGCTCTCCGAAGCGTCGCTCGCCGGCGGAGAGTTCGTCCTCACGGGGCCGGCGGCCCTGAGTCACGGACTTCGAGCTGACGACACTTCACCGGGTAGGTCTCTCGAGAGACGCCGCGCTCGGTGTTGAAGTCCCGACATGAAGCGTTCGAATCGCGCTCGGTAAACGCAGAATCATTGAGTTTTACGCATGGCCCAGCCGATGCTGTTCGATGGCGCATGCATGCGAGAACACGGGTATCGGTGGCGGCAGTCATGGGTGCACTTGTGTTGGGTGCGTCTCCCGCACATGGACAGGCGGGCGCTCCCCATCACCCGGCCTCGTCCGGAGCACCGGAGGCGTCCGCCCCTGAGCTCGAACCGGGACCCCAGCTCCAGCCGGTGGTGCCTGATGCGAATGGGGAAGCAGTCGACCCGGATTCTGCGCCTGCCGGAGCCGAGCCGGTGGCACCGGATCCCGAAGGACTGCCCACCCCAATGCTGGCAGCACCGAGGATGATTCATGAGCCGCGCCAAGGCTTTGTCACGGCAGGAGGCACCGTGTTTGGTGTGACGTACGCGCTTCAGCTCCTGGCGGCTTTCGCGCTCGCTGTAAGTGGAACCGACAGTGGTGGCGGTAGCTCCTGCTCAAACGGGGCAGGGATTTTGTTGATCCCTATTCTCGGACCTGTAGTCGTATCGCTCGATCCCCCGGGGCAGGGCGCAGCCTCACTCGCGATAGGTTTCAGCCTTGGTGGTCTCGAATTGGCTGGGGCGGCCATGCTGGTCGTCGGGCTAATCGGGCACGACGTCCCCGAAGCGCCTTACTCATATAGCCGGGTCGCCTTCCTGCCCTTCGTGGCCCCTCGGAGTCAGGGGCTCACGATGTCGATGCGCTGGTAGAAACCCGAGAAATGCCCGAGCAGTAACCGCTCGGTCGGATCACCCGTCGCGGTGCGCGCGCTCTCCGAAGCGTCGCTCGCCGGCGCAGACTTCGTCCTCACGGGCCCAGCGGCCCTGAGTCACGCGCGGCAGGCTGCGCGCTGGCGGTCACAGGCTGGTGGAGGTGGCGGGAACTCGACGGCCATCGCGGAGGCCGCGCTCATGGACGCTTCAGGAATCTCAGATAGAAGGCCGCGAATACCAGGACGATTCCGACGTTCACCAGCAGCCGCTCCCAGAGTCGGTTCCTGAAGAAGGCGACGTCCACGCCGACCACGACGGCGACGAGCGCAAGCACGTAAAGCACCACTGCTGCCTGTCTTCCCATTTCTCAATTGTGGCCCGCGGGAGCAGAGGGAAGCGAGAGAAGTGGAGCTTCCATTCGCACGCATTCGCTCCCGACCGGCGAAAGCCGGCCTCAGCGTGAAGCTGTTCAGCTTGCTGCGTGACACGGACGAGCTCGCCCGCGTACAGCTTCGTCTCGTCGCCTTCGACGACCGCGACGTGGGTTGCCGGGCACGGTGCGCTGATGAGGCTCGTTCGCGGGATAGCACCGGACCCCGATTCGTTGACGCCCGCGCGCGCTGGGGTCGAGGTGGTGTTCGTTCCACGACAGGGTTGCCGCGCACGCCGACAGCTTTCGCGCCCCGGGCTGAGGAGACGTAGGAGCCGCAAATGCCAGGTGTCCCGGGTGGTCGCGCCTGCAGCGCGATCTTTTGGACCTGGGCCGGACTGGCGCCATGGCTGAGGGCCAGTCCAGCCAGGTCGGCCGTAAGTACGAGGTCCGTGGTACGCTCCGAGGCCATCTGGGCGGAGCGCCAAGGTGGTGACCGTCTGGGTGATCTTTGGGCTCGTGACCGCATTCCCGGGGTGAAGATGACCTTCAAGCAACTCGACACAGTCGTACTCGATCGCGATGTCCCGGAGAGTGGCCTGCGGAAGGGCGACCTTGGTGCTGTCGTCCAGACGTACGAGCCGGATGGCCTCGAGGTTGAGTTCGTCACAGCCTCGGGGCGGATGCAGGCCGTGGTGACCTTGCGGCTTGTCGATGTGAGAGCGGTGATGGACGAAGATCTCATTTCGGTTCGGCCGCTCACCCGCGGCGCTGCCTGAGCGCGCATTGAATCTGACGGGGCTTTCGCATCGCCAGCCTTTTGTCCTTGGCGATGGCGACGCTGGCGTTTCCGGTTGTCGGTTACCTGGTGTCACGTCTGATGCTGCGGCTCGATCCTCCGGAGCTCGCTGATTGATGCAGAGGACGCCGACGGCTCCCCGGTTTCTGCGGCGGGTCTACCTACGACCAGGTGCCCAGCTCACCGACGGCGAGTTTCCTGGCACGCTGCCGTTCGTCCGGAACTTCGACCTTCAGTTCGAGCGCCCCGTCACGATCCTGATCGGGGAGAACGGCTCCGGGAAGTCGACGGTCATCGAGGCGATCGCCGAGCTGTCCGGACTCCCCGTGAGCGGGGGTGGCCGCAACGAGCTCGCGGATCTGAAGGCGCCTCACGGCCGGAGCGAGCTGGCACCCTTCCTTCGGGCGGCGTTCCAGAAGAAGCCGACGGACGGATACTTCTTCCGGGCGGAGTTTCAGGCTCACTTCGCGACCCTCTTGGAGGAGCGAAAGGCGGATCCCTATTTCACGGGAGACCCCTACGCCCGATACGGAGGCCGTTCCCTGCACACGCGGTCCCATGGGGAGGCGTTCCTGTCGGTGCTTTCGTCGTGGATGTCTCCCGGCTTCATCGTGATGGACGAGCCGGAGTCGGCTCTCTCGCCGCAACGGCAGCTATCGCTTCTCGCGCAGATGGTGAGGCTCGTGCGCGACGGCGGTGCACAGTTCGTGATCGCGACCCACTCACCGATCCTGATGACCTACCCCGGCGCGGCGCTGCTGTCGTTCGACGGTGGAATTGTCGGCCCGACCCGACTCGAGGACACCTCCCACTTTCAGATCACGAAGGGAATTCTCGACAGCCCCGGGAGGTACTGGAAACACCTGCTCAACGAAGACAAGCCCGGCTGATGGCGCGCCTCGCACATGGATGGCGGAACGTGGCGACCGGCTCCACCGGCCCGCGAAGCAGCCCTCGCCGCTCTCCGGGGGAAGGCCCCTTTGGGGCTGCCGGCGGCGTACGTGGCCCCAGTTGGCCATCTCGAACGGTGGCGACAGGAGTGACGCCGGTGCAGATCTACGCGCTGCTTGGGATCTTGATGCTGGGGGCCTGCGGCCACGCGTCGCCGCCGGCTCCTCCGGCGGGGCCGGCGGCTCAGCCTCGGTCGGCGTCGTCCGAACCCTTGGAGGCGGCGAGCGGTGCCGTGTTCGTCGGCTGTGGCTACCTGTGGATCGAGAACGATGGGCCCACGCACTTCACGGTCCTCCTACGCGCCGAGCACGGGCGCCAGATTCAGAAGAACAGCACGAAGTTCCTTCTCGACGACGTGGTCGTCGAAGCAACATCTACGACCGCGCGCGACATTGGTGCGCCCGACCTCCGTGGCGCCGCGCTCCTCCGCAGGCACATGGAATGGGAATCCGAATACTTGAGCCACTCGCCGATCTGGCGTGGGCTGCGGCCACAGCCCATTCCTGTTGGCGTCGACGTGCCGTTTCCCACGTTGCCCTGGATGGCACAGCCGACTGGCGACGCCAACGTCCTCGGGCAAAAGATCGCGGCGGTCGTCTACGTGACTGCGGCGATCAACGACGTGGTTTTCGTGTTGGCGGCCCCAGCACGTACGCGGGGCGACGTGGACGCGGCCGATCGCCTCATGGACAGGAGCCTCAAGACGCTACATGAGACCTTGGAACCGACCGACCTGGTCGCGCTCTCGATGAAGCTGAAGGAGTCGAAGGCGCCCTGGCCCGGCTGCGCGAACTCGCCCCCTGACCGCTGAGGACACATGCATTCGAAGGGAAAAGTCGCGACGTCGGTGCTGGCGATCTTCCTCCTGTCGTGTACGACCGGGCCCGAGCTACGCGACCCGCGGGCGCGCGTCGCCGCGACGAGGTTGGCGGCGCTTCCAACTCAAGGCCAGATCTTCGTCGTCGGCCCCAGAGGCCGCAAGATCTCCGATGCGGTGCTGAGCAGGGTGGTGCTGGGGAACGTCGACGACTCGATCAACTACCTCCTGCACCAACACGGCGGCCGTTCGTTTGGCAGCGCGGCGACCGCGCGCCTCGAGCACTTCAGCGAATTTTATCACTGGAGCTGGGACGCGATGAACGAGATCATGGCCGAGCGGCTCGGAAACGAACCCGCGATCCACCGATCGGTGGCCGAGTGGAGGTTCCCCCGCGACATCACCTCGTGGCGGCCAATGTTGGACGCCGAGTTCGTGCTTGTCTCGTTCATCTTGTACGCGGACCCAGGCATGGGCCCCAATGGACCGAGCGTCGACCTGGAGCGCTCGATGACCACCGACGCGCTGAGCCTTACGGGGGCCGGATCGCGGGCGATAGCCTGTGTCGTGGCGGTCGACAGCGGACACATGGTCTGGTGCAACTTCATTCCGAACAATAGCGTGCGGATGCAGGAGCGCTCGGCCGCTCAATCGGCAGTCGATGTCCTCCTCGGCGACCTGTTGAGGATCGGCGACGGAGTCCCCCGACCGGAACCGAAAGACCTTCGTGACCTGCCGTGCCTGTGTCATCGCGAGGTGCTCGGCCGGCGCCTGGCGGCCAGGACTCGCGGAATCCTGCCACGACCCTCTGGTCGCCTCCGCGGTGATGGCCTGCCTTCCTATATAGTGCGCCAATGCCAATCACGAGGGTAAAGGACATCATGACCGAGATCGTCGAGACCTTGCGGGTCGGCGACACGCTGGGGATGGCGCGGCGACAGATTGAGCGCGGGGGCATCCATCACCTGCCCGTCATCGATGACGACGAGCACGTCATCGGTCTCATCACTTACCACCGGATCATGGACGCATGGCTCAGTCATGGCCGCCCGAACGCCGAGTCCGTCGCCGAGGTCGCGGGAGACATCCCCGTCGACATGTTCATGGAGAAGGACGTCGTCACCGTCGAGGCGACGGCCGCGGCCGCGGAGGCGGCACGGCTGATCGAGACCAACCGGTTCGGCAGCCTTCCGGTGACGAAGGACGGCAAGCTGGTCGGGATTGTCACCGCCGGCGACTTCGTTCGCTTCGCGCGGCGACACCTCGAGGCGGAGCGCCAGGGGAAGCCACCAGCCCCGAAAGCGAAAGCGAAAGCGAAAGCACCGCGACGAGGCTCGTCGACCTCTCGCCCGGCCAAGCGCCGGAAATCGCGCTGACGGCCGGCCATACACGGCCGAGGGGGAACTCCGTCGAAAGATGCTCCTGCCGATCCTGGCTGCCGCCGCGCTCTGTCAGGTCGTCGCACCTCCGGCCACGGGCGAGGCACAATCAGCCTGCGCGCATATCGAGGATTCGATCACCAAAGGTCAGTTCGGCCCGCTGGTCCAGGAGGAGCCGACTCTGGCCTGCCGAGTCGAGATCGCGGGCGGCAATCACCCGGGGATCGCTTCTCGTCTCGTCGACGCCGCCGACCAGGGGAATCACGACGCCCTAAAGCTTCTGTGCAGGTTGCATCCCCCCAGCGTGACCCAATGGATGGCACGCGGCCTGGGTGACGACCGCACGGCTGCAATCTGTCTGGCGGGACTGGCCGAGGAGAACAGCACCGGCTCGAACCAGGCGGTGGAGAGATACCTTGAAGCTTGCCGGTATCGTGAGGTCGGCACGCTGAATCCAGCGGTGGCGGAAGCGGCCCGGCGTTCACGTCGACTCGCGCTTCGGGTATCCCCGTGGCTGTTGGAGCTTTCGGGGCATCATACGGTCGGGTACGACGCCCTCCGGGATGCTGTTTGCGGCGATCGGGACGCCCTTTTCAGCGATACGAGGGGCGTGTGCCTGGTCGCAGCTCCCAGGCTGGAGGCGCGTTGGCGTGAGCCGCACGAGCAGATGGTCCACCGGAAGGTCGCGGACACCGCGTTCGTGATTGGGTTCGCGGGCGCCCTCGCTGCCGTCGGATGGGTCACCCGAAACGAGACCTTCGGCCGGCTCTTGGCCGGATCCATGCTGGGGGCGGGCATCGGGGTGTCGGTGGACGCGGCCGTTCAGCGGAGCAACCTGGACATGGTGCCGGGAGCTTCTCCGTTTACGGGAATTCTGGTCGCAATTCCGGCTGCGGTCGTGGGCTATTTCGCCGCTTCGAGCGCGGGAGCGCCCAGGGCGATTGTCACCACCGTCGGCGCCATCGGGATCTCGGTCGGGGGCTCATTCGATATTTGGCGACAGCGCGCCGGTGATCCCTAAGAGGAGTGATTCCGCAGCGGGGGTGGCCACCACTTTGCCCTGACTCGCGCGCGGAGGTCGCCGCTGATAGCGGCTATGCTGGGAAATGCGAGGGCGATGAAGCTGCCCCGACTTTCGGAAGAGGTGCTGACATGGAGATGGCTTATCGAGAACGGTGGGAGGCGGAGATCGCGGAGATGCGGCGGGTGCTCGCCGGCTTCGCGATGAAGGACGAGTGCAAGTGGGGCAAGCCCACCTACACGGTGGATGGGAAGAACATCGTCATCCTGCAGGGCTTCAAGGAGTACTTCGCGCTGGGCTTCTTTCAGGGCGCGCTGCTGAAGGACGCCAAGAAGGTGCTGGTGCAGCTCGGTCAGGTGCAGGCCGGGCGGGTGATGAAGTTCACCAGCGTGAAGGAGATCAAGGCGAAGGCGGCGACCATCAAGGCCTACGTGCGCGAGGCCATCGCCGCCGCGAAAGCTGGACTGCGGATCGAGCCGAGGAAGACCTCGGAGTATCCGGTTCCCGAGGAGCTGACGGCGCGGTTCCGTCGGGACGCGCGTTTCAAGCGGGCGTTCGAGGCGCTGACGCCGGGGCGGCAGAGGGGCTACCTCTACCACTTCGCCGCGGCCAAGCAGTCGGCGACGCGGGCGGCGCGGATCGAAAAGGCGACGCCGGCGATCTTCGAAGGCCGAGGATTCCTGGAGCGGCGCTAGCATTCACTTCACCGGCGCGCCTGCCCGCACCGTGCACGTCGGTCAGCTCAGTTCGGCTTGCTGAAACAGTCGGGCCGCGGGAACCTGCGGCGTGGCCGAACAGCAACCCGCATTCGACGCAGCGGCGTACAAGAACGCGCAGCGAGAGCAGTGGAACAGGGACGGCGCGGCGTGGCGGCGCTGGAATCCCACCCTGGATCGTTGGTACGGCGACGTGACCCGCCAGATGCTCGACCTGGCCCGGATTCAGCCGGGCCAGCGCATCCTGGACGTCGCCGCCGGCGCGGGTGAGCCGGCGGTCAGCGCCGCCGAGCGCGTCGGCCCCAGCGGCTACGTGCTGGCGACCGATCTCTCGGAAGGGATCGTCGAGCTGGCGCTCCAGGTCGCGCGAGAACGAGGACTCGAACAGATTGAGACCCGCGCCATGGATGGCGAGAAACTGGATCTCCCCGACGGTTCGTTTGATGCGGTGCTGTGTCGGCTTGGTCTGATGTACATGCCGCACCCGGTGACGGCGCTGCGCGAGTGGCGCCGGGTCGCGAAGGCGGGCGGGCGGATCGCCGTCGTCGTCTTTTCCACGCCCGAGCGAAACAGCTGGGGCGCTCTGCCGGCCTCCATCATCCGCCGCCGCGCGCAGCTCCCGCCTCCGGTCGCTGGGCAACCCGGACCGTTCAGCCTTGGCGGCCCCGGGGCGCTGGAGGGCGCCTTCCGTGAAGCCGGGTTCGCCAACCCCGAGGTTCGCGCCGTGCCGGTGCCCCTGACCATGCCCACCAGCGCCGAGTACGTGCGCGTCGCCCGGGAGGCCTTCGGCGCCTTCAACGCCATGATGGCTCACCTCTCCCCGCAAGAGCGCGACTCCGTCTGGAACGAAGTAGAAGCCTCCCTGCGCAGCTTCGAATCGCGGGGTGGGTTCGAGGTCCCCGGCGAGTGCCTCGTCGGCGCAGCCACGAAGTGACCGTTCGCGGCGGCCGGGCGCGAACATTCGGTTTCTATCGTTCGTTGCCGATCGGAGGGGCCCACGCCTCGAGCTCTGTTGGTCGCGTGGTTCCGATCACTGGCATCGCCGAGACGCGTGGATAATCTAAGAGCGTGCAGAGGCGAGGCGTTGCGTTTGCATTTACAGCGCTTCTCTTTGGGGGCTTGCCAGGCTGCGTGGTCGGCGGCCCCAAGCCCCAGGACTTCGCCGAGATGATCCATGGGTTGCCGACGGTCCCGGTGTGCCAGCACCGGTACGACTCGCCCGCGACAGATCGCCCGAGGCGAGCCGTCGTCACTTGCGAGGGAGACGCACTCGTTGGCGGCGCCCAGCTGAGGGCCGCCGGGCTCGCGGAGGCGCGGTCGATGAATCCCCAAGGCCCATTCGTCGTGTTGGCCGAGATGACCAAGCCAGCGAACCAGTTCGGCGTCCAGTGCGAGGCCGTTCCGGTCATTCCGTGGGTGGGCGCCGGCTTGGTGGACCGGCGGTGGAAGCGCAGGGTGTGCAGCCTCGTCCCGGCCGGGCCGCCCGGCCACTCCCTGGAGCTCCTCGTTCAATTCGACGGCGCTGCCTCGGCGCTGACGACCCGGCCAGCTTCCCGCCCGCTCTGACCGGCGGCACGCCCCAGGCGGCGTGGACGTGGCCCTGTTAAGCTTGCTGCGTGGCGCGGACGATCTCCTCGGCTCAGACGTTCCTGATGAAGTTCGTCTTCCCCGTCGCGTGGATCGGTGGATTCGGCTTTGGAACCGCTCTGCTGTTTGGGACCGGCGACCGCCTCGGCGATCGGCCGCCGCCACCAGAGATGAAGTGGATCTGTTTGGCGGGCCTTCTGATAGGGACCCTCGCCATCTACTGGTGGTGCCTGCGTCTCATGCGGGTCGTGATGACCGACAGCGAGCTGCGGATTTCGAACTATCGGCGCGAGATCGTCGTCCCGCTGAGCGACGTCGACGAGGTCACGGAGAATCGGTGGGTCAACCTTCACCCGGTGACCGTTCAGTTCGTCCGCCGCACCGACTTTGGCCACCGCATCGTGTTCATGCCGAAGACTCGCCCGTTCGGCCTCTTCTCGTCACACCCGATCGTCGCAGAGCTCCGGGCTGCAGTTCAGGCCGCCAAACGAGGGCCTTTGGCGGTGACATGAAATTTCGTCTGGTCATTCACGTCCCGGCCGAGGCCGGCCTCGAGCGCGGCGCCCTCATGAAGATTGAGGCCGCGATCGTTCGGGCGCTGGCTCCGGAGTATCCGATTCGCGGCCGCGATCTGGGACCCAGCCACCTGATCCTGACGATGGACACCGACGCTCCCGAAGCGACGTGGGCCAAGGTCAAACCCGTCATTCCGGAGCCGACCGTCTCGACGACGTACGTCTTCTACACGCTGACCGACGGTCCGAAGGGGCAGGGAACCGAGCATTGGCTCTGGCCGCCAGTCGAGGGCGACGTTCCCGCGCGCGGCGATTGACGCCCAGCCTGGCGACCCCTTGGCGCGCCGGGGCGATCTGCCTCCTCGCCGTCTGGAGGCGTCAGGAGTTCGACCGCGTCTCTAGTTGCGTGCGCGGGCCCGGTCATGTCGTATCATCCTCCGCGCCGGGCAGGGCAGCCCGGTTCCCCGATCCAGGAAATCCCAGATGGGCCTCTTCGCCAAGATATTCGGTTCCAAACAGTCCGCCGACCACCCGGGCGCTGGCCAGGTGGTGCCGGTGCCGGTGGGGTGGGCGTTCATCGAATCGCTGTTCGCCGACCTTTACCCCGGCCAGACGCCGAGGCATGCCGCGCCCGCCATCGCGCCCCAGCACGACCTCCGGCTCGGCCGCGCCTCCGTCGAAGGGACGCACGTCTATGATGCCGGGCGGGCCTGGCACTACGTCACCCTGGGGTTGACCGAGCTCTACGACCAGTCGGACGCCAGCGTCGGCCCGAACGGCATCCGCTGCGAGCTGTCGATGCGCGTCGCCAAGCACGACTCGACCGAGCCGCCACTGTGGCCGGTGGCCTTCCTCGGAAAGATCGCCGCCCACGTCAGCCAGGGCGCGGTCCTGGCGCAGGGGGTCTCCTTTCGAACCGGCCCCATCCCGGGTGCGCCCGCCGAGGCCGGGCTCGAAGGCGCGGTGGCGCTGCTCGATCCGGGGATCGAACCGCGGCCCGGCCCCTTCGGCAAGGTGGGCGTGATTCTCCTGGTCGGCCTCACCGGTCCCCAGCTCGAAGAGCTCAAGCCGGGCGGCAGCGCCAAGCTCATCGCCGCCATCGCCGCCGATCCGGCC
This sequence comes from uncultured Pseudomonadota bacterium, assembly GCA_963835825.1. Lineage (GTDB taxonomy): Bacteria > Myxococcota_A > Polyangia > Fen-1088 > Fen-1088 > JADGRB01. The sequence goes on along the minus strand of CAWIGZ010000012.1, from coordinate 215,665 downwards.
AAGCAGCTCACCTGAGCGGCTCTACCGCGCCTCGACGTCCAGCCCGGCCTCGGCGGTCAACTGGACCCGCGGGCCGTCGACGCGCCAGCCGCCGGTGAACGGATCGTCGGCCAGCAGCAAGGCGGTGTCGAGATCGACCCAGTCGACGCCGCCCAGCGCGGCGACGACGTGGGCCATCGCCAGCAGGCCGATGCGCGTTTCGACCATGGCGCCCGCCATGAGGCCGAGCCCCTCGGCGCGCGCCCGGCGTCCGAGCGCCAGCGCAGCCAGCGGACCGCCCAGCTTGGCCAGCTTCAGGTTCACGGCGCTGGCCGCCCGCGCCGTCAGCAGCCGGTCGAGATCGGCCGGGCCGCGGAATGATTCGTCGGCGACCACCGGCACCGGCGCGCGCGCGGTGACCTCGGCCATCCCGGCGAGATTGTCCGCGGCGCACGGCTGCTCGTAGCACTCGATGGTGAGGCCGTCGGCGAGCGCCCTGTCCAGCAGCGCCAGCGCCTCGCGCGCGGCGAACCCGGCGTTGGCGTCGAGGCGAAACCGCGCGCCCGGCACCGCGGCGGCCACCGCGCGCAGCGACGCGCAGTCGGCCCGCCAGTCGCGCCCGACCTTGACCTTGAAGCAGGAGAACCCGGCGCCGGCGAAGCGGACCGCCGCCGCCGCCATCCGTTCGGGATCGGAGATCGACAGCGTGATGTCGGTGAGGAGCGCGGGCGCCTCCGCGCCGCCGAGCGCGCGCCAGAGCGGCACCCTATGCAGCCGTGCCGCCCCGTCGAGGATCGCCGACTCGACCCCGGCCCGCGCCACGTGGCTGGGCAGGCGCTCCGACAGGAGGCGGTCGAGCTGGTCGCTGCTCTCGAGCGTGGTGCCGCGCAGGCCGGCCGCCGCCGTGGCGATCAGCTGCAGCAGCTCGGGCTGGTCCTCGCGGGTGACCGGCGGCAACGCGGCGCTCTCGCCCAGGCCCGTCGCCCGCCGCCCCCGGCCGTCCTCCAGCGTGGCCCTGACCAGGGCCGCCCGGGTGGCGTCCATCCGCCCCGTGGCGATCACGAACGGCTCGCACAGCGCGATCGACAGCGGCGCGACGGTGATGTCGACGATCGAAACGCCGCTGCCAAAGATCATTCGCGAATCCTATCGCGACCCGTCGAGATCCGCCTCGATTGCTCGGGTTTGACTTTCGGCGGACTGGTCATCAGAACGTCGGGATGAAGCTGTACTTTTCATCGAACGCCTGTTCGCTGTCGCCGCACATCGCGCTCCGGGAGAGCGGGCTTCCGTTCGATCTGGAGCGGGTCGATCTGAAGACCAGGCGGACGGCGTCGGGCGAGGACTACCTGGCGGTGAACCCCAAGGGCTACGTGCCGGCGCTCCGGCTCGACGATGGGGAGATCCTCACCGAGGGCGCGGTGATCGTGCAGTGGATCGGGGACCAGCGGCCCGAGACGGGGTTGATTCCGCCTGCCGGAACGATGGCCCGCTACCGGGTGCAAGAGTGGCTGCACTACATCGGCACCGAGCTGCACAAGGGGTTCGCGCCGCTATACAACAAGCTCACCCCCGAAGAGGTGAAGACAGCCGTGCGGGAGAAGCTGGCGGTGCGGTTCGCGTTCCTGTCCGCCGCCGTCGAGACGCAGCCCTACTTGATGGGGCAGACGTTCACCGTCGCGGACGGGTACGCCTTCTACACGCTGCGGACCTGGAAGCGCCTCGTCAGACCCGAGCTGCCCGCGCCGGCCTTGCAGCCTTACTTCGCGCGCATCCTGGCGCGCCCGGCGGTGATCGCCGCGCTGGACGCCGAGCGAGACGCCTGACGCGGCGGTATCCTCGGCGTCGTGGACGCAGGCCTGCGGGAGAGCGCCGAGCGCGTTCGGTCGCTGCTCGAGCGCGGGCAAGGCGACCCGTCGCGGTTTCGCGCGGAGCTGACGCGCATCCCGCTGGCCGCGCGCGACGCCTGGGTCGATCTGGTCTTCGGGCTCGACGCGCCTCCCGACGACGGCCCCCAGCTCCCCGTCGGTTGCGTGCCCTATCTGCCGTGCTCTGTGGACGCCCTGTTGCGCGCAACGGAGCAGGCGCCCGTGCGGGCGTCCGATCTGTTCGTCGACATCGGCGCGGGGGTGGGGCGGGCCGCCGCGCTGGTGCACCTCCTGACCGGAGCGCCGGCGATCGGCGTCGAGGTCCAGCCGGCGCTGGTCGCGGTAGCGCGGGCGCTCGCCGCGCGCCTGCACCTTCCGGGCGTGTCATTCATCGAGGCCGACGCGAGCCGGTCGACGGAGTCCTGGTCCGCCGGCTCGGTGTTCTTTCTTTATTGTCCGTTCAGCGGTGAGCGGCTCGCCAGGCTCCTCGCCAGCCTGGAAACCGTGGCCCGCACCCGAACGATCCGCGTCTGCTGCGTCGATCTTCCCCTGCCGCCGTGCCCCTTTCTCGAGCCGGCGGCCCCGCCGTCGCTCGATCTGGCGATCTATCGAAGCACGGGGCGGGCCGGCACGCCGGTCCGCTGACCCACGCCGTTACCGCGCGCGCAGCCGGGACTCGATCCGGCGATCGGGGACCAGCCACATGAGCGCCACGAAGATGTAGATCCCGAGCGCGATCCAGCACTGGACGAAGGAGAGCGGAATCGCCAGCGCGTACAACACCGTCGAGGTTCGCCCCTTCGTGTCGCTGCCGATCGCGGCCGCCAGCTCCGATGACGCTCCCTCCTCGGCGACGATCACGCGCACGAGGATGAAGTACGCGATCGAAGCCAGGAGCAACACGAGGCCGTACACGGCGGTGGGGACGGGGCGGAATCCGTTGTCACCCATCCAGCCGGTCGTGAACGGGATGAGCGACAGCCAGAAGAGCAGGTGCAGGTTGGCCCACAGAACGCCGCCGGTGACCCGCTTGGTTGCGTGCAGCAGGTGGTGGTGGTTGCTCCAGTAGATGCCGAGGATGACGTAGCTCAGCACGTAGGTGAGGAACACGGGGAGGACCGGGCGCAGCGCAGCCAAGGTGGCCTCGTGCGGCACCTTCAGCTCGAGGATCATGATGGTGATCAGAATGGCAATCACGCCGTCGCTGAAGGCCTCGAGACGTCCGGTGCTCATGCCGCCAAATCCACCACAGTTCGCGCCCCATTCCAAAGACCGACGCCCCTTCGCGGTAGAGTCTCGGTCGCCCGAGGGCCCCGCCAATGCCAAGGGACAGAGATCCCCGCGTCGACGCGTACATCGAAGGCCTGCCGGCGTGGCAGCAGAAGATCTGCCGTCAGGTCCGCGCGCTGGTCCACGCGGCGGACCCCGAGGTGGTGGAGACCATCAAGCGCACGCGCCAGCCGTACTTCACGCTCGACGGGAACATCTGCGCCCTCCTGGCCGCCAAGGCCTGGGTGAACGTCTTCCTGTACGACGGGGCGATGGTGCCCGACCCGCACCGGATCATCACCAGCGGTCACGACAACACGACCGCCCGCACCGTCGCCATTCGTCAGGGTGAGAAGCTCAACGCCCCCGCGCTGGAGGCGATGTTCAAGCAGATCATCGCCAACAACCGAGCCGGCGGCTGGCGAAAGCTGAAGGCCGGCGCGCGCCGCTAGTTGTCGACGAAGCCCTTGAGGCCCTTGCTGCGCGAGGGGTGACCGAGCTTGCGCAGGGCCTTGGCCTCGATCTGGCGGATGCGCTCGCGGGTGACGTCGAAGTCGCGGCCCACCTCTTCGAGGGTGTGGTCGGACTTCTCGCCGATGCCGAAGCGCATGCGCAGCACCTTCTCCTCGCGCGGCGTCAGCGTCGCCAGCACCTTGCGGGTCTGTTCCGCCAGGTTCATGGAGATGACCGCGTCGGACGGGGAGATGACGCTCTTGTCCTCGATGAAGTCGCCGAGGTGGGAGTCCTCTTCCTCGCCGATCGGCGTGTCCAGCGAGATCGGCTCCTTGGCCAGCTTGAGGACCTTGCGGACCTTGTCGAGCGGCAGCTCCATCTTCTCGGCGATCTCGTCGTGCGTCGGCTCGCGCCCCAGCTCCTGCACCAGGTAGCGGGTGGTGCGGGTGAGCTTGTTCATCGTCTCGATCATGTGGACCGGGATGCGGATGGTCCGGGCCTGATCGGCGATGGCCCGGGTGATCGCCTGCCGGATCCACCAGGTCGCGTAGGTGGAGAACTTGTAGCCCCGCTTGTAGTCGAACTTGTCGACCGCCCGCATGAGCCCGATGTTCCCCTCCTGGATGAGGTCCAGGAACTGCAAGCCGCGGTTGGTGTACTTCTTCCCGATCGACACCACCAGCCGCAGGTTGGCCTCGATGAGCTTGGCCTTGGCCTTCTCGGCCATCCGCTCGCCGTCCTGAATCTCCTCGACGGTCTCGCGCAGGTCGCGCTCGGTCAGCCGCGCCTCTTCCTCGACCTTCTTGATCTTCTTCTGCGCGCCGGCGATGACCCGCGACAGCTCCTCGATCTCGTCCGAGCGCAGCCCCAGCTTCTTGGCCACCGCCCGCTGTCTCAGCGGAGACGAGCGGATCTCGCGCAGCGTCCGCCGGAGCTCCTCGATCGAGAGGCCCGACTTGTGCTCGCAGGCGATGATCTCCCGGTTGGCGTGCTCCAGCCGTCCGACGAACTCCTTGAGCTTGTAGACGATCTTGTCGATCTGCGTCTTCTTCAGGCGCAGCTCGATGAGGGCGTTCACCATCTCCAGCTTCAGCTCGTTGATCTGAGCCTTGTACTTCTTCTTGGTGGCGTCCGAGGGCTTGGTGTCCAGCTTCTCGGCGACCTTCTCCTGCTCTTTCCAGAGCCGCCGGACCTTGTCGATCGCCTTGCAGACCCGCTCGACGTGCCACTGCTCGTCGAACTCGGCGTCCTCTTCGTCGATGTCCTTGACGACCTCTTTGACCCGGATCTTCTCCTTGCGCAGGTCGTCGCCGAGGTTGAGGATCTCCTCGATCGCGATCGAAGAGTTCAGCACGACCTGGAGAACCCGGCGCTGCCCCTCCTCCATCCGCTTGGAGATCTCGACCTCCCCCTCGCGGGTGAGGAGGGCGACCAGGCCCATCTTGCGCAGGTACATGCGCACCGGATCGACCGGGGCGGCAGAGTCGTCGGCGTCCTCTTCCGGCTCGTCCTCTTCCTTTTTGACCTCGACGGCGTCGACGATCTCGATCTCGTCGCTGGGCTCGTCGGGGGTCTCGTCTGGATCCTTGGCGGCCTTCCCCTTGGGCGAGGAATCGATGATCTCGATCCCTTCACCGGAGAACGCCGACAGCCAGTCGTCCATCTGATCGGGCGACATTCCGCCTTCCGGCAGATGGTCGTGGACCTCGTCGGTGGTCAGAAAGCCCTTGGCCTTCCCCATGGTGATGAGCGTCCGCTTGCGGCGGTCGTTCTCCTTCTGGGCGGTCGGGTCTTTCTTGGGTGTGGCGCCGTTCTTGGCTGCAGCGTCACGCGGGAGCCGCGGGATCTCGTCCGCGTCGTCGTCGTCGGTGGTTTCGAAGATATCCTCCATCCCAGATTGCTTCCCAAGAAAAACGGCAGGTCTTAACCCACCGGGCCGGGGAGTCAAGCGGGATCCCAAAAAAATCGCCGTCCCAATGTTGGGATGATGGGAACGGCGCGACTAAGATACGCGCGTCTGGCGCCCGAACGATCGCTTTTCGACAAGGGAGACAATTTCATGAGCAAGAACCACGATGCCAAGAAGAACGTCAAGAAGGCTCCTTTAAAATCAGCTCAGGAGAAGCGGGAGGCGAAGCGAATCAAGAAAGCCGAGAAGAGTAAGTAGTCGTGATTGCGGCGCCGGCGACGGCTGACCGCCGTCGCCAAGCGTCCGACCGCGTCAGACGCGGGCCGTTCCAACGAACCCGCTGTCAACGTCGAGATATCACGATTCGGACGCGTCGGCCTCAGCGCGTCGCCAACAGGGGCGCCCCCGATGTCGGCCGGGTGAGGAGGCTCGACTCGGCGAAGGCCAGCGTGCTCTTGAGTGACTCGGTCGCCAGGTACCGCGTCGACCGTCCCAGCGCGGTCGGCAGCCCCAGACCGACCGCGTCGATCCCGGCCTGCCGGGCCAGGTAGATCGATCGCGCCAGGTTCACCGTCTGCGTACAGACGACGGCGTCGGTGACGCCGTAGAAGGCGGCGGCGCGGTTCATCGTCTCGCGCGTGCGCGTGCCGCCTCCGTCGGACCAGACGTCGGCGGCGGGGACGCCGCGCGCCCGCAGCCACGCCCGCATGACGGTCGCCTCGGGCGCCTCGGCGGTCTCTTGGCCCGAGACCAGGATCGCCTTCACCCGACCGCCGCGGTAGAGCTCGAGCGCGGCTTCGAGCCGGGCGCGCAGGATCGGCAGCGGCTTGTCCTTGTAGACGCGCGAGCCGGGGACGATGGCGAACGTGCGGGCCGGGACGGCCGCGGCGCTGTCGTAGGCGTAGGGTCTGGCGCTGCGGGCGATCCAGAGGTTGGGACCGAGCCACCCGGCGCCGGCCAGCACGAGCAGCAGCGCGCCGAGCTTGAGGCCCCGCGTGCGGGCTCCGACAGACAGGGCCATTCGAAAAGAGAAATCGGGAGACGGCCCGCCGGCCTTGAGGCCAGCCGGCGTTCCGATGCCGGGCCTGTCCGCCGCGTCAATTCGTTGGCGGCTTCTTGACGCGCGTCTTCGCCGGTGGTTCGCCAAACCGCAAGACGGCCCGGTCGCCGCGGGCGCGGAAGAGCGCGAAGCTGCGCAGCGCCGCGAGCTTGCGCCTGGTCATCTCGAAGGTCTTCGTGCCCCGCGAGAGATCGGTCGCCAGGGCCGGCCCAAACACGCCGCCGCCGACCGAGACCCCCAGGCACAGGCAGAGGACGACCGCGCGCGACGAAGCGCCCCCGTCGCTGTCCCGCCACGCCGCCGGTCATCGGTAGAGCTTCGAGCGTCCTTGAGCCTCGTACGAGGGGTCGATAAAGTACCCGGATGACTTACGCCCCCAAGAGTCGCTTGCCGATTCGCTTTGCCGTTGGTCTGTCTGCTCTCTCGCTGGTCGCCCTGTCGCTTGGCTCCCTCGGGTGCGCCAGCGGCTCTGGCTCAGGCGGCACCGGTGGCAGCACCGGGACGGGGACGGGCGGCTCCAGCAGCGGGACGGGAGGCGGCAGCGGCGGCTCCAGCAGCGGGACGGGAGGCGGCACGGGCGGCAGCGGCTCCGGGACCGGCGGCTCGGTGGGCACCGGCGGCAGCGGCTCCGGGACCGGCGGCAGCGTCTCCACCGGCGGCACCACCGGCACGGGCGGCAGCGTCTCCACCGGCGGCGCCACCGGTACCGGCGGCAGCGGCACCGGCGGCGCCACGGGGGGATCGACCGGCACGGGGGGAAACGCAAGCACCGGCGGAAGTACCGGCACCGGCGGCTCGACGGGGACCGGCGGCAGTGCCGGCAAGGGTGGCTCGTCCGGCACCGGCGGCGGCGCCGGCGCGGGCGCCACGACCTTCTTCACCGACGACTTCGAGTCCGACACGGCTGGCAAGCAGCCGGCCGGCTGGGACAACTTCATCGCTTACAACTACAAGACGACCAACCCCAACAGCGACGGTTCGAGCGCTCTGGCCGATGCCACGCATACCCACAATGGAAGCAAGCTGGCGGCTCACTTCAAGATCTCGGGCTCTGACCCGGTCATGCTCGAGCGCCCACTGCCGAGCGGCACCAACCACCTCTATCTCCGGGTGTTCGTCTATCTGACGACCGCGATGGGGAATCTGCCGATGAGCGGTGGCGACAATCACGAGACGCTGCTCGGCCTCACCGGCGATCCGGCCAGCGCAAACACGCAGGTCCGCTTCGGGCAGATCAAGGGCGTGATCGGAACCAATCAGGTCCCGACCGACAACATCGCTCCGGTGATGGCCCAGTGGTACTCGGGCCCGGTGATCTCGGCCGGGACCTGGCATTGCATCGAGGTGGAGTTCGACGGCAGCGCCGCCTACAACACGCTCCGCGCCTATTCGGACGGAACGCTGGTCCATTCGATCACGGCTGCGACGGACTGGCAAAACGGCGCCCTGGCCGCGAACTGGATGAGCGGGATGTTCGTCGACGTGATGCTGGGCTGGCAGAGTTTCGGCGGCGCGAGCAGCGACCTCTGGATGGACGACCTCGCCCTCAGCAGCACCGGCCGTATCGGCTGTAACTAGGCCCGCAGGGGAGAGATATCGATCGGGGCGGCGCTCGCAACCGCCTCGGCGATCGCCGCCGGGGCCTCGATGGGGAGCAGGTGACCGGCGTCGGGGATGGTGACGATGCTGCCGCGGCGGCCTTCGCGACAGCCGGGCGGGACCATCTCGTCGTCGGCGCCGTCGAGCCAGGCGATGGGGCAGGTGATCCTCGCCAGGCGATCGGTGAGATCGGTCGCGCGCACGATCTCGAAGTCGGCGCGGGCGACCTCCGGCGGCGCCGCGGCGCGGCCGATCCCGGCGGCCAGGAAGCCGCGGCGCAGCGCCGGCTTGGCGCGCGGCGAGAGAGTGTGGTCGGCCAGCCAGCTCGTCGCCCGGTCGGGATCGTCGCGCAGCAACGCCAGCAGCTCGGGGTCGACCGGCATCCGGGGCGCGGCGGCGCAGAGGACCAGCGCGCGGACCTTGTCGGGCCAGGCCAGCGCCGCCTCGACCGCGACCAGCGCGCCCATCGAGTGGCCGACCAGCACCGACGGACCGAGGCAGAGCGCGCCGCACAGCTCGCCGACGGCGTCGCGGTAGCGTTCGAGCGACAGGCTCCCGAGATCGCCCAGCGCGCTCGGGCCGTGACCGGGGAGATCGATGGCGATGGCGTGCGCGTGCCGGGCGACCCGCGCCAGCGTCATCGACCAGAGGCCCGAGCCGGCGCCCGCGCCGTGAATGAAAACGACCGGGGGGCGATCGGCCCGCCGCTCGCCGCGCTCGGCGTAGTGGATTCGCCCGGCGTGGGCCAGAGCGACGTAGGGCATCGCCCGCCGGTCAGCCGCCCGCTTTGAGCTTCTTGACCGCCGCGACCAGCAGCGGGAGCGCCTTTTCCCAGCTGTCGACGAGGCCGTAGTCGGCGACCTGGAAGATGGGCGCCTCGGGATCTTTGTTGATGGCGACGATCACCTTCGAGCCCTTCATGCCGGCCAGGTGCTGGATGGCGCCGGAGATCGCCACCGCGATGTAGAGCTGGGGCGCGACGACCTTGCCGGTCTGGCCGACCTGCAGATCGTTGGGGACCATGCCGGCGTCGCAGGCGGCGCGGCTGGCGCCGAGCGCGCCGCCCAGCAGATCGGTCAGCTCCTCGAGCACCTTGAAGTTCGCCCCCTCGCGCATGCCGCGGCCGCCGGAGACGACCACCTTCGCTTCGCCGAGGTCGGGGCGGGCGCTCTGCGTGGCGTGCAGGCCGACCAGCTCGGCGCCCAGCGCGTCGACGGAGGCGACCGCCACGTTCTCGATCGCCCCGCTCGCACCGGGCGTCGCCGCCGGGAACGCCGTCTGCCGGACGCTGGCGACGAGCACCGGCCCGGCGATGGTCACCTCCTCGATGGCGTTGCCGGCATAGGCCGGGCGCTTGAACCGGTTGGCCGCCAGCACCGCGGTGATGTCCGACGCCATCCCGGCGCCGAGCAGCGCCGCCGCGCGCGGAAGGACGTCCTTGCCGGTCGACGTCGCGGTGCCGAGCAGCGCCGTCGCGCCGGCACGCTTGACGGCGTCGACCAGCTGCGGCGCCCAGGTCTCGGCCAGCGGCGCCGCCAGCCCCGCGCCGTCGTAAGCCAATACGCGGGCCGCGTACTTCGCGGCGTCGGCCGCCGCGGCGCCGAGGCCCGCGCCGATCACCACCGCGACCACGTCACCTCCGGCCTGCTTGGCCAGCTCGGCGCCGGCGGTCAGCGCCGGCAGCGACGCCGAGCGGATCCCCTTTTCGTCCGATTCGCAGAAGACGACGACGGCGCCCATCAGATCACCTTCGCTTCGTTGTGGAGCTTGGCCACCAGCTCGTCGACGGAGGCGACCTTGGCGCCCGCCTTGCGCACCGGCGGGGCCTCGTACGACGTCACGGTCATCGTCGCCTTGGCGTCGACCCCCAGCTCGGCCAGGGTGACGTCTTTGATCTCCTTCTTCTTGGCCGCCATGATCCCCTTCAGCGACGCGTAGCGCTGGGTCTCTTCCCACTCGGCGTCAGGCCCGGCCAGCGCCTCGTTGCGCACCGCCTTCTTGCCGATGATGCGCAGGTCGACGGTGACCACCGCCGGCAGGCGCACCCGCTTCTCCTCGACGCCGGCGTCGACCTCCCGGGTGACCGTGGCGCTCTTGCCGTCGGCCGCCAGCTTGATGCTGGCCAGGAACGTCGCCTGCGGCCAGCCCAGCAGGCCCGCCAGGAGCTGCCCCACCTGGTTCGAATCGCCGTCGACGGTCTGTTTGCCGAGCACGACCAGGTCGGGCTTCTCCTTGGCGACGACCGCCGCCAGCACGCGCGCCACGGCCAGCGCGTCCAGCGCCGCGTCGTCGCCCCCGACCAGGATCGCCCGGTCGGCGCCCATCGCCAGCACCCCGCGCAGCTGCTGCCCGACCTCCTTGGGGCCGATGCTGACCGCGATCACCTCGCCCAATCGCTCGCCCCCCTTGCCCTTCTCGGTCAGCCGCAGGGCGGTCTCGACGGCGTACTCGTCGAAGGTGTTGAGCTGCCAGCTCGCGGCCGCGAGGTCCAACTTGCCGCCGCCGATCTTCAACTTGTGCTCGGGGTTCGGTACCCGTTTGCACGTGACGAGGATTTTCACGTTTGGTCCCTCTCAGTGAGCCCGAAGCGGCTCCTTACGCTAGCGATGGGTGCGAACCAGCCTTTGTGCAAGGCGTCGGCACTCGGCGAGCTGAACCTTAGCGCGTCGGGCGGAGACGGGCTTTGCCCGTCGGAGCCCATCGCGGGAGGGTTTGGGAACCCTCCCAGGGTTCCCATCCTAACCGACAGCCAGACGGAGCGCCTCTTCGAGGCACAACAAGATCTCGTCGTCGATGTCGACCAGATACACCGTCGACGGCTTGGGCTGCCGGTGCGCGCGCAGCTCGTCGACCATGGCGCGGGCCGCGTCCGACGGATCGACGCCGCCGAGACCGGTCCCCATTCCAGGAATGGCGATGAGATCGATGTTGTTGCGGGCGGCGGCCAGCAACGCGGCCCGCGTCGCCCGGCGGACGTTCTCGACGCCGATCTTCATCCCCGGCTGCTCCATCGTCGGGGCGTGAATGACCTGCTTGGCGAACAAAGTCCCCGCGTTGGTCACCACCGCGGCGCCGACGGCGATGGGCGCCAGCGACATCGCCTCCTTCTGGATGGCCGGCCCACCCTTACGGGACAACGCGGCGGAGACACCACCGCCCATGATCCCAAGTGAATTCGCGGGGTTGACCACCGCATCCACGGCCATGAGGGTGATGTCGGACTTGGCGAGGTGTATCTGCATGAAAGGAGAAAGCGAGGGGCGCGCCCTACCTTAACATTCCCGGCGCCCCAATCGCAAAAACGGACCTGACGCCTGTCAGGCGAACATCAGGTCCAGCTCCTGCTCGACCTTGTGCGTGTCGGCGGCGCGGGCCACCGAGAGCTCCTGAACGATGAGGCCGCGCGCGGTGTCCAGCATCCGGCGCTCACCGAAGGAGAGCGGCTTCATCCCCTTCAGCCGATACAGATCGCGAAACACCTCGGCGACCTCGAACAGCGAGCCCGACTTGATCTTCTCCATGAAGCCGCGATAGCGCCGGTTCCAGGTCTGCCGGTCGATGTGGATCTCCTTGTCCCGCAGGATCTCCATCACCTCCGCGATCTCGTCGCGGCCGGCGATTCGCCGCAGGCCGACCTGATCCGCCTTGTCCGTGGGAACGAGAATGCGCAGCCCGGTGTCCACGCCCTGCAGCACGTAGAAGCTCTGGATCCTCCCGTGCACTTCCTTCTTTTCGATCCCGACGACTTCGGCGACCCCCTGGGACGGGTAGACCGCCTTGTCTCCAATTTCGAATTCGGTTCTCACGCGTGGACCTCCTTTGGGGCTCCTAAATTCGGAATCACTCCACGGACGCCTCTCGGCACACACGAAAGCCCAGCCACACCGGTATCAGGCGCGCTTACGTTCACCTACAACGTAACGGGGCACCCACAACTGTGTCAAGAGGCGGGAAAACCGCGTCAAAAAGGGGTATCGTGCGGCGCGAATGGCCCGCTACGCATTCGAGGATCCCATGGCGGGCGCCCAGCCCCGCTCAGGCGGAGGGTGGAAGCAGCTCTTCTGGTTCGCGGTCGCGTTCACAGGGCTCGGCTTCGCCGGCTATGTGTACCTGATTCCCTACCAAAAGATGCAGCACTCGGTCGGCACGCGGCAGGCGGAGCTGGCCAGCGAGCACGCGGCGGCCGAGCAGGCGACGGTCGAGCGCGACAAGCTGAAGACCGAGCTGGAGAAGTACACCGGCGCCGACAAGGACAAGGCCGCGGCCGAGGCGAAGCAAAAGACCGCTGCCGACGCGCTGGCGCTGGCGCTCAAGACCAGCCTCGAGGAGCTGGGCGCCACGGTCACCGCCGACGGGACGAAGCTGCACGTCGGCTTCCCGGTCCCCAAGGTGATCGACGCCAACGGCATCGACGTCTCCGAGGCCGGCCAGGCGGCGTTGAAGATCCTGGCCGGCGCCGCCAAGAAAGAGGACGCCAAGGTGCGGGTGGTGGCACGCACGTCGTCGGCCCCGGCTCCCAAGGAGCTCCGCAGTCTGTTCCACACCGCCGGTGAGATGCGCGCCGTGCGCGCCGCCCGGGTGATGTCGGCGCTGGAGGACGCGGGTCTGCCACCGGCGCAGCTGACGATCGTCGGTGAGGCCGACAAGCCGGCCCCGCGCTCCCACGGCAAAGGCAAGAAGGGCGCGGCGCCGCCGTCCGACCAGCTCGAGCTTCAGGTCGAACCGGAGTGACGACCGTCAGGCCGTAAGCGACGGGTGCCGTGCCAGAGGTCCGGGGTCTCGTCCAGGTGCTGGTCGGCCTGATTGTCTGCGGCGCCGCGGGGCCGGTGGTCGCCTACGACTTTTCCGTCGACGTCCGGACCATCGGCCAGGGCTATCAGGTGCGGGGGTTCGCGCCCGACGGGACCAACGAGCTGCTGTCGCGGCGCCGGCTCACCCAGTACCTCGACCTGAACGTGTTCGACATCGGCCCCGACGGCTGGCACGGCGACGACGGCGGCCGCAATGTCTTCTACGTCGACGCCTCCGTGCGGTTCGACGCCGACTTCGGCGGCTACATGCTCGGCGCGCCGACGGGGGTGAACAGCATCCAGGAGCTCAATCAGAACGAGCTCGACATCCTCTATGCGTTTCTCGGCGGCCGGAACGTCGGTGGGCACGTCGATTTTCAGCTGGGCCGGCAGATCCACTTCGACCTGATTGACTTCTATGCCTTCGACGGCGCCGACGTCCTGTTTCACGCCACGCGGACCTTCGGCGTGGAGGCGTTCACCGGGACCGAGGTGCGCGGGACCTTGCCGCTGTCGTCGCCGATCTACGAGCTGGACGGCACCAGCGCCGGCTCGCGCGATCCGGCGACCCGCCCGGCCCAGAACTCCCAGCTGGCGCCGCTGGCCGGCGCGGCGCTGGTGGCGGGGGCGCCGGCCGGCCCCTGGTCGGCACGCCTGTCGTTCCGGGAGATCTGGTCGGCCACGGCCGATCGGCAGCCGGGCGAGCCCGCCAGCGGCATCAATCAGGAGGTCGTGTCGCTGACCGCGATGGCGGCCTGGGGGAACCGGATCTTTCTCTCCGGAGGCGTGCGGTACAACGTCCTCTTCGACGAGCTCGACGACGAACAGCTGGCGCTGCGGGTGAAGCTGACGCGGCGACAGTGGCTGACGCTGGAGCACGACTTCCTGGCGCCGACCTTCGACGGCGATTCGATCTGGAACATCTTTTCGACCGGGGCCTACCGCGATCTGCGCGCCAGCTACGAGATCGGGCTGCCACGGGGGGTGAAGGCGTACGCCCGCGGGTTCGCGCGCTTCTACCTGGACACCGGCGACGAGGTCGCGACCACCGGACCCTACGCCGGTCAGGACGTCGGCGCCGCGGCGCCGGGCGGGCGCTTCGCCGCGGGCGGCAGCCTGGGCGCGGCCTGGCGCAATGCCCGCGGAATGCTCCGCGCCGACGCCTACTGGGATGACGGCTACGGCGGCCGCAAGGCGGGCGTCGACGCGACGACGCGGGTCCAGGTGCGCGAGCCGATCGAGCTGGAGGGGCGACTGACCGGCTACACCTGGCGCAACGACGTCCAGCCGGCACCCAACAGCAGCGGGGTGGTGTTCGGCGCCCAGGCCGGCGGGCGGTTTCGGCTGGGGCAGGGGATCCACCTGCACTTGCTGGTCGAGGACAACGTCGGCACCTACTACGAGAGTCAGTTCCGCGGGCTGGCGATGCTGGAGCTGGCGGCGGGGCTATGAGGTCGCTGGCCATCGCGAACCACGGCGGGCGTCGCCGTTGCGGTCGCCGCGGGGGTCGGCGTGCTCGCTGCGCTGGCGACCGCCTCCGCCGCCTCGCCGGCCACCACGCAGGCTGCCCCCATCGCGCCGGTCGTGCCGGCCGGACCGTCGCCGCTCATCTATCCGGCCCAGACCATCCCGATCCGGTTCGACCACGCGGCCCACGCGCGTCTGGGGGCGACCTGCGAGACCTGCCACGGAACCGCCGCGCGGTCGACGGCGGCGGGCGACAACCTGATCCCGGGCGAGGCCGCCTGCCGGAGCTGCCACAAAATTGACCGCGCCCAGCCCACCAAGGTGACCGCCCAGGGCCAAGGAGCCGGTCATCCTGATGCGGGGTCCCTGGGAGGGTCCCCGCTCCCCCCCGCGGCGGGCTCCGCTGGGCGAAGCCCAGCTCCGCCCACGCGCTGCGACGCCTGCCATGTCGACGCCGCGGGGAATGGCTGGATGCCGGCGAATGCGTTCTCGCAGCCGCCCCGGGTGGCGCTGACGCGACCCAATCTCAAGTTCAACCACCGCCTGCACGTGACCCGGGGCATCGCCTGCGAGCTCTGCCACGCCAACGCGACCTCCGCGGGGATGGTCACGCGCGCCGACCTGCCGATGATGTCCAGCTGCCTCGGCTGTCACGACGGCAAGCAGACGACCGCCCGTTGCGGCGCCTGCCACCTGACCGAGCCGGACGGCCGGTTGCAGGTGAAGCTGGCCACGCCGGCGACGGTCGCGGCCGGCGGCACGGGGCTGCTGCAACCGTCGGGCTCGCTGCGGGGCTTCGACGCGCACGGCCCCACCTTCCGCCGTGATCATGCCCAGGCCGGCCGGGACGAGAGCTATTGCCTTTCCTGCCACCGCCGCAACGAGTGCGTCGACTGCCACGGGGGCGTGGTCAAACCGCCCGACATCCACCCGTCGGACTACGTCACGCTGCACGTCCCCGACGCGCGCCGCAACGTCCCCGACTGCTCGTCGTGTCACCGCCTGCAGACCTTCTGTATCGGTTGTCACCAGCGGTCGGGGGTGGCCTCCGATCCGACCGGCGGGCTGCCGGGGGTGAAGGCCAACAACCCGTTCGGGACCGGCACCGGGGTCAAGCAGTTCCACCCCCCGGGCTGGGCGCGCGACGCCGCCGGCGTGCCGATTGCCACCCCCCGCCCGCAGAGCCACTCCGTCCAGGCCAAACGCAACATCCGGACCTGCGTCTCCTGCCACCGGGAAGAGAGCTGCCTCACCTGCCACTCCACCGATCCCGCGCGAGGTCCCACCTTCTCCCCCCACGGTCCGAACTTCGGGCGGACGGCCCGCTGCCGGTTCCTGGCCGCCCGGAACCAGCGCGCCTGCCTGAAGTGCCACGCCATCGGCGCGGCCGAGCTCGATTGCCAACCCTGAAAAGAACGCGCGCGCGACCCGTTGAATTCTTTCCTGGGGCGGGCGGCGCACTATACTTGAGGTGTGCTCGTCTTGTTGGCTTGCCTGGCGATGCCTGTCGATCAGGTTTCGCACCTGTCGAGGCTGGACCAGCCGGAGCTGTTCGATCCGGTGACCGCGCGGGGCGAGCATTTCATGCCGGGCGAGGCGCGCGTGCTCTCCAAGAAGGAGCAGTGGCTGCGCGACAAGGCGTTGCGCCCGGACGTGCACGTCTCCGACGCCGATCTCGCGCGCTGGTCGACGCCCAGTCGCGCCGCGCGCGCCCGCCGGCCGACCAGCCGTGCGCCGCAGAGCGATCCGATGCTCTGGCCGGGCGAGCGGATCGAGCCGGTGACGACGCTCTTCAACATCTGGACGCACGAGGCGCTGCCGATCCTTCCCGGCGAGGGGCACGAGATCGACGGGCGCTTTCGCACCTTCCTGCGCGATCACTTCACCAACCAGGCCACGCACATGGACGTGCGCCTCGTCGACGTGCTCCGCCGCGTGGCGGGAAAGTTTTCAGCGCGGCGGATCGAGGTCGTCTCCGGCTATCGCTCGCCGAAGTACAACCTGATGCTGCGCAAGAAGGGGCACCAGGTGGCGCGCCACAGCCAGCACATGGAAGGGCACGCCGTCGACTTCCGCATCCGGGGCGTCGCCACGCGGCAGGTCCTTCACTACGTCCGTTCGCTGCACATGGGCGGCGTCGGCTTCTATCCCCACTCGCAGTTCGTCCACAGCGACACCGGTCCGGTCAGGTACTGGACTGGGTCGTAGAGGAGCTCCCGGGCCCGTTCAAGCCACCAGCGAGGTGAAGATTCCCTTGGGCAGCGACGGGTCTCCGAAATCGTCGGTGGGCGCGCCCCCCGTCTTGGTGACGCCTGCCGCGGTCAGGACGGTGTTCAGCATCTTGTTCACCCCGGAGACCGAGGGATCCCCGGCCTTGCCGTCCTGGCTGCCCCCCGGCTGCTGGCCGTTGCCGACCACGATGTGCTGTCCCTGCTTGAAGTAACCGTTGGCCGATCCGGCCAGGATCCACGGGACGTTGCTGAACGAGTGAGCCCCCGTCGCGCATTGATTGCAGTAGATCGTGACGCCCTGGTCCAGCAGCGATCCGGTCGGCGTGGTGTACGCCGACACCGTGTCCAGCAGGTACTTGTAGTAGTTGAGCATCATGCGATCGATGTACTGGTGGAAGTCGATCGCATTCGCGACCTGCCGGTGGGACACGTCGTGGAACTTGGCGGACTGGCCGTTGTACGTGTACACGTGGTCGTCGATTCGATCGCCGATCTTCAGCACGGCGACGCGGCTGTAGTCCGCGGCGGCCGAGAAAGCCATCAGCTCCATGAACAGCTTGACGTCGGCGTCCCGGATCGACTGGTCGTAGGGCTTCGCATCGTTGGTCTTCATCGTCGCCACGTCGGCATCGGGGATGGTGATCGTGGTGGTCGTCATCTGGACCTCGATGTCGCGGATCGCGGTCAGGTGCTGATTGAGCCGGTCGCGATCGCTCATGCTGAGGTCCGTCCGATTGAGCAGGGCCTGAATCTGCGGACGCAGAATGTCGTTGATGCTCTTGCTGCGCGACGCCCTTTGCATCAGCGCCTGGGTCTCGGCCGAGGTCGCCGTGGTGCCGTTTCCGACCGCGCCGATGATGGCCAGATACGCCTTGTAGGGTGAGTCGATGTAAACCCGCGGCTGCTGCGGCGTCACGTAGGAGACGTAGCCGGGGATGTCGAAGCCGGTCCCGCCGGGAGAAAACATCCCGGCGTGCATCACCAGCGGGTCGCGCCCGGCCACGTTCTTTGCCGTCGCGATGGCGGTATCGACCGAGATGCCCTTGGCCTTGCAGTTGGTGCTGCCCGGCGTGATGTTGGCCGACGTGAGGATCTGGGCGTCGGCCGCCGAGTGCGAGCAGCCGTTCGAGCTATACGGAAGGTTGATGCCCTTGACGATGAGGAGCTTGTCGGCGTAGGCGGCGAGCTCGCCGGTCGACCGCGTCGCCTTGTCCGCTGTCATGCTGGCGTTGGTCAGCGTCCCCGTCGCGGTCGGCCAGAACCGCTCGGGCTCTGTGCTCACGCTCAAGCTGACGCCGGCCTGCATCACGCCGTTGTCCCCCACCACGATGAGAACGAACGGCGACTGCGTTGCCGTCTGGCCGGCCGCCTTGCGCGGCATGAAGGTCTCCAGCAGCGGGAGGCCCAGCATGAGCCCGCCGGCCCCCCGAAGCACCATCCTCCGATTCATTTCGAGCGATCCTGGTTTTTTCATGGCGTCTCTCTCTCGGACTACGGGAGGCGGTTCAGGAATGCGTCGCTCGTCACCATGGCGAGCTCCAGGTCATGGAGCGAGATCATTCCGGCCCGCGACACCCGGGCCAGGTAGTCCACGGTCGCTTGCTCGTCAGCCGTCAGCTCCCGCCCGTTCAGGTAGCTCATCATGTTCTGGACGTAGCAGGCGTGCGTCTCCTTGGCGTTGGCCAGCAGGTTGGACAGCTCGACGCCGTTGTTGAACGTCTGGAGCTGCCCGTCCAGCGTGTAGCTGTCGGCCGCGTCGACCGGGCTCCCCTGGTCCGTCGTTCGAAACTCGCCGATGGCATCGTAGTTCTCGAACGCGTAGCCGAGCGGATTGAACAGGGTTGCGTGGCAGGCCTGACCGCACGTCCCCTTCCCGGTCGTCATCTCCACCCGTTGCCGGTTGGTGAGACCGGGGGTGTTGGGGATCATCGTCCCGACCGCCTTGGGGTCGGGCGGTGGCAGCGTCTTGCAGAGCAACCGTTCCGCGATGAACACGCCGCGGTGGATGATGTCCGGCTCGTTCCCCACCGAGATGTACGATGACAGGAACCCGGCCTGGGTCAGCAGCCCGGACCGCCGGGTCGGGTCCAGGTCCACCTTCGTCAGCACGAGCGGATCGCTCGAGTAATTGCCGGTCACGCCGTACAGCGGCGCCAGCAGCGAGTCGACGAAGCCCACGGGGGTCGCGTAGAAGTCCTTGATCCCGCGATTTTGCGTGAAGATCCAGCTCAGGAACTGCAGCACCTCCTGCTTCATCGCCGCCGGGGCGTTCGGGTTCCAGTCGGGAAACGCCGTGGCGTCGCGGATGATCCCGTCGTACGTGCCGAGCCGGTAGACCTGGAGGTTCAAGTTGCTGAGCCCGGACGTGCCCGTCGCCCCGTCCAGCAACCGCTTGGCCTGGGTGGCCACGCTGGTCTTGTCGTGCAGCTGCCCGGCCGCCGCCGCCGCCAGCAGCGTGTCATCCGGGATCGTGTTGGTGATCGCGAGCGCCAGCTTGGCGCCGACCTCCCAGTCGTTGAGTGCCACCGTGCTGGCGCCGGTGGCGGGCGTCCCCAGCTCGGTCCGGTAAAGGAAGTAAGGCGATTGCAGCATCGCCTGGATCACCAGGCTGGCGCCCGCCTTGAAAGCGTCGACGCCGGGATAAAGGGTGGGCCCTTGATTGAAGAGTCCAACGTGGGTGTTCACCTCGGCGGTCGTCAACGGTCGGCGGAACGCGCGCTGCCCGAATGCAGTGATGAAAGCCTTGCCCTTGCCGGCCGTATCCGTGGGCGCATTCGCCGGGACCAGCCGCGCCAGGGCCGTCGCGTCGCCGGTCACCTTGTCCGCCAGCTTCTCCGACGCATCGAAAAGCTGCGAGCGCAGCTGCTCCGTCACGTACAGCGCATCCGCCTCGTCGTCGAAGCCGATCAGCGCGTCGCCCGATACGTTGGCGTCGATGTCCGAGATGTCCGTCAGCTTCAGGAGGTCACGCACGGCGTTCGACCACTGCGCGCGGCTCAGCCGCGCCAGACGGGGCGTCGCCACCAGCACCGCCGCCGGTGGCGAGGTCGGGATCGCGTAGGGATCGTCCCCTTGGCCGCCGGTCCCCGACCCAGTCCCCGACAGCCCGCCGGAGCCTGACCCGGTACTGGCACCAGTGCCCGTACCGGCACCAGTGCCCGTACCGGCACCAGTGCCCGTACCGGCACCAGTGCCCGAGCCGGCGCTGGGGCCCGTCTGTCCCCCGGAGCCATCCTGAGCGTTAAAGATGACGCCGCTCTTGCAGCCGAGCCCGGCGACGAGCATCCCGCCGAGCAGGCCGAGGGCCGCGCGCTTCATCCGGTTGGGGACTGGGCGTCTGATGCGAAGGTGGGGCTCGAAGGGACGTTTCATCGCTTCCTCGCCGGCTGTACGTGTTGGGGTCGCTGGGAGAGCGCGACTCGAAACCCTCGCGACCGCGATTGGCCGCCCTCACTACTGTCGGGGGGAGGTCCACTGTTCATTCAAAAACTCTGGGGCACCGTTCGTTGTCGCCTCTCGCGACCCGCGGCGTGCGGCGGAGAGTTGAAAACGTCAATCAACCCCGACAGTTCGGGGGCTTGCCCAGACGCGCCTGGGCACGCCGGCCGCCGCCTACTTTTTCGACTTGGCCTTGGCTTTGGCGTCCGGCTCCGACGCCTTGGGCTTCTCGGCCACGGCGGTGAGCTTGCCCCTGGCGATCGCCTTGGGCGCCAGCGACGGGGTCAGCAGGATCTCGATGCGGCGGTTCTTGGCGCGGCCGGCCGCCGTCTTGTTGTTGGCGATGGGGTGGTATTCGCCGTAGCCGCTGGCGACCAGGCGCTGCGGCGGCACGCTGGCCTTCTCCGACAGGAAGCGCACGACGTTGATGGCCCGCGCCGTCGACAGCTCCCAGTTGGTCGGGAACTGGCCGGCCAGCTTGTCGGAGATCGGCGTGCGGTCGGTGTGGCCCGAGACCTGGATCTGCTTGTCGTCGATGGCGGCCAGCACGGCGCCCACGCGCGCCAGCACCTCCTCGCCGCGCTTGGAGACGGCGGCCTCGCCGGAGTCGAACAGGAGCTTGTCGACCAGGCCGACGCGCAGCCGCCCCCCGTCCTGCGACAGCGAGATGTCTCCCTTGGCGATCTCGTCCTTCATCTTGTCTTCGAGCTTGTCGTAGGTCCCTTTGAGCTCGGCCAGCTCGCCCGACTTGGCCGCCACCTCTTTCGACAGCTCCTCCTTGGCGGTGGCGAGCTCGGCTTTCTCTCCCTCCAGCTTTTCGACCTTGTCGGTCAGCTCCTTCTGCGCGGCGGTTGCGGCGGTGACGGCGGCCGTCGCCTTCTCGGTGGCGGCCTGGGCTTCGCTCCTGGCCCGCCGGAGCTGGTCGTAAAAGTGATACCCGCCCCCGGCCATGCCGGCCGCCAGCAGGCCGACCAGCATCCACGGCGCCTTCGAAGGGGGCCTGAGCGCGCGCGCCACGTCCGTGTCGTAGCCCATTGCCCATTGTACCGCCGGGCGTGGAGCAATGTTGGTGCTGCCGAAGGTGTCCGATTTCGAACGTTCCCGGGGCTGCCGTCCCCGGAACTACGTGCGTTCCATCCTGGCACTCGCATTGCGGCGCGGGACTGCGGTGCGCTCGATTGCCCTCCTGTCTCTGCTGGCATGTGTCTGCGCGACGGCCCGCGCTGCGACGGATGACGAGACGCCCCAGCCACCGCCCCCGCCGCCCGTGGAGCCGATCGAGGCGCACCTCTCACTCTCGGTGGTCCTGCGCTCTCCGAGCGGCTTCGGCGTCGAGCTGGCGATCTACCCGGTGGAGAGGCTGGAGCTGGGCGTTCAGCTCGCCAGCTGGCTATTCGTTTCAGAGGCCGGCGCCTACGTTCGTTATCTGGTCTATCAGCACGCACCGCACGGCCTGAACGTCGGCTTGCGCGGGCATGCGATCTCCTCGCTGCTCAATGAGGACGACGCGCAGCCGAATCCGGCGCCCATGCTGCTCTCGTTCGAGGCAGGCTACGAGCACCGGCTGGGATCGAGCCTGTTCGGCGTCGAGGCCGGCACGGTGATCTACGACGGGAGCTGGCTGCCCAACGAAGGCCAAGGGATCACGGCTGAGATCCGGTTCGGTCACCTGTGGTGAGGCGCATACAAGATCGTTTCCCACGGACGTCCAGATGCATTGGGTTTAGCCATCAATCAGATGGGGGGGACCCGACGATCTCCCGGCGGAGCTGATGGACAAGGGGCAGAGATGCTGGGTCTCAAATCCAATTCCGGCACGGTCATCCGGTCGCTGTCCGACTTGCCCGTCGAGGGCGCATGGAGGAGCTGAGGGGATTGCTGGGCCGGGTCCACTTGGATCTCGATCTCGATCGATCGCGCCGCCGTCCCGTGGCGTCGCTGGCGCGGTCACCGCGGCCGCGACGGCGCCGGGGGCGCGCGCGGTAGAACGTCGCCGGCCAGCGGAAGTTGCGGCGGAGACAGGCGGCTGAGCCCCAGCCGTACTTTTCCCAGAGATCGCGGTCGCTGAGATACGCCAGGTCGGCGGCGGGCGCGCGGGAAGGTCGCGCCGCGTGCAGGGGGGCCAGAGATCGGCGAAGAGATAGAAGGCGATGTCCGAGCGGGTGCTCTCCGGCAGCGCCTCGGCGAACGAGGGCATGGGCGTGCCGGGTCCCACTCGGGGCGCTGGTCGGTCCGCCGCGGCTCGCGGCGCTTGCAGCCATCGACGAGCAAGGATGTTGCCCCGAAGAGCAGCTCCAGTATCGCGACGGCGGCGCGACGGCACGGGAAGGCCACACCGTTCTTTACCACCCGCGGGCTCACCGGCACCGGCCGGGGCGGTCGCGGCGCCTACCGGGGGCGCAGCGCGATCAGCTTGTTGAGGGAGCCGGAGGAGAACCCGGCCAGATCGAGCGCCACGAACGGGAAGCCCTGGGCGCGGCCGAGCGCCACGATCGCCTCGCGGATGCCCGGCTCGAGCGCGCGGGGCATGTCGTCGAGATCGATCTCCAGGCGGGCCACCTCGCCGTGGTAGCGGACCCGCAGCTGGCGGAACCCGAGGGCGCGCAGGCCGTCCTCGAAGGCGTCGACGCGGTGAAGCCGCTCGGGGGTGATCTCGGTGCCGTACGGGAAGCGCGACGACAGGCAGGCGAGCTGCGGCTTGTTCCAGGTCGGCAGCCCCAGCTCACGCGACAGGGCCCGCACCTCGGGCTTGGTGAACCCGGCGTCGACCAGCGGCTGGCGGGCGCCGCGCTCGTCGGCGGCGCGCAGGCCGGGGCGGTGATCGCCGAGGTCGTCGACGTTGGTGCCGAGCAGCACCTCGACGAGGCCCAGCGCGTCGGCGCGGGGGCGGGCGATCTCCAGCAGCTCGGCCTTGCAGTGGTAGCAGCGGTCGGTGGGGTTGGCGGCGAAGCCCGGGCGCGCGAGCTCGTGCGAGTCGACCAGGTCGATGGGCGCGCCGATGAGCGCGGCCAGATCGCGCGCCGCCTGCTGCTCGCTGGCGGCCATCGTCACCGAGACCGTCGTCAGGGCCCGGCAGCGCTCGCCGAGGACGTCGTGCGCCACCCGCAGCAGCAGCGTCGAATCGACGCCGCCCGAAAAGCAGACCAGCGCCGAGCCGTAGCCGGCGATCACCTCGCGCAGGCGGGCGTGCTTCTCGGCCAGCGCGCCGGTGAAGACCCCAGGGGCGGGTGACGGGGGTGAAGCGGCGGGCTGCATGGGCGAACAGAGAAGCATATCAGGCGATCGCGACCCGTTCGCTGGCGGCCACCGCCGCCGCCACCTCGGCCGCCAGGTCCAGCTTGGCCTCGGCCTTGGCGGCGTCCTCGACCCGCGCGCGGGTGGCGGGGTGGGGCGAGACGAACAGCGAGCAGCAGTCGTCGAACGGCAGGATCGACGTCTCGTAGGTGCCGATGCGCTGGGCGAGCGCGGTGGTCTCCACCTTGTCGTACGTCAAGAGCGGGCGCAGCACGATGCGACGGGCCGCGTTCTCGATTGTCGCCAGGTTGTCGATGGTCTGGCTGGCGACCTGGCCCAGGTTCTCGCCGGTGACCAGCGCCGCCGCCCCGAGCTGATCGGCGACCGCGTCGGCGATGCGCATCATCATGCGGCGGTAGAGGACGACGGCCAGCTCGCCGGGGCCCGCCTCGCGCAGGCGCTTCTGCACGTCGGTGAACGGCACGATGGTCACCGAGCGGAGCGCCTGCCAGCGGGCCAGCTTGCGTCCGAGGGTGAGCACCTTGTCGCGCGATTTTTCACCGACGTAGGGAGGCGAATGGAAGTAGACGCCGTCGAGCGCCAGACCGCGCTTGGCGGCCAGCCAGCCGGCGACGGGCGAGTCGATGCCGCCCGAGAGCAACAGCAGCGCCTGCCCCGAGGCGCCGACCGGCAGCCCGCCCGGCGCGGCGCGCGTCCCGGCGTAGACGAAGGCGTGTCCGGTGGCGACCTCGATGCCGATGGTCAGCGCCGGCGTGTGGACGTCGACCCGCAGCCCGGTCGCCAGGTGGATGCGCCCGCCGACCCGCCGCGAGATCTCCAGCGACGTGACCGGGAACCGCTTGTCCCCGCGGCGCGATTCGACCTTGAACGAGACGGGGCGATCGCGCGCGATGGCCGCCTCCGTCGCCTCGACCGCGGCGGCGCCGATCGCCTCCAGCTCCGCGTCGGCGGAGACCCGCCGGGCGACGGAGAACGACACCAGGCCGAAGATGCGCTCGAGGCGCCCGGCGGCGTCATCGACGTCGTCCGGGCGGACGCGCACCAGGGTGCGGCCGTGGGTGCTCTGCACCTCGGCGCCGGCGAAGTCGGCCACGGCGGCGCGGATGTTGTCGCACAGGACGCGCTCGAAGCGACGGCGGTTGCCGCTCTTCAGAAAAAGCTCGCCGTAGCGGCAGAGGATGACGCCCCCGTCTTGCGTGGCCATGGGCGGGGTCTTCTACCCGCGCGCGGGGCGCTTGGCGAGGGGGAACGCCCGGGCGCTCGCGGGTCAGCGAAGCTGAGTGCCCGGGCCGGCGGCGACCTCGCGGGCCGCCCCGGCGAGCGCGACGACGGCGCCGTCGACGTCGGCCTGCGTCGTGTCGCGCGACAGCGAAAATCGCAGCACGCCGGTGCGGTCGTCGACGCCGATCGCCTTCAACGTCGGGCTGGGGCCGGCCGTGCGCGAGGCGCAGGCCGATCCGGCGGAGGCCAGCACGCCCCGCGCCTCGAGCGCGTGCAACAGCGGCTCGGCGGGAAGGCCCGGGAAGGCCAGCGAGGCGATGTGGGGCGCGCGCGGCGTGCCGGTCACCGTCGGGCGCGCCCCGGCGACCGCCGCCAGCGCGCCCGCCTCCAGGCGATCCCGCAGCGCCGCCACCGCCTCGGCCCCGCCGGCCTCGAGCGAACGCCGGGCCAGCGCGACCGCCCGTCCGAACCCGACGATCGCCGGAAGGTTCTCCGTTCCCCCGCGCCGCCCCCGTTCCTGACCGCCGCCGACCCAGAGCGGCTCGAGGCGCGCGCCCGGGCGCACCCAGAGCGCGCCCGCGCCGCGGGGTCCGTGCAGCTTGTGGGCGGAGAGCGCGAGGCTGTCGGCGCCGAGCGCCCGCGGGCGCAGGCGCAGGAGGCCGAACGCCTGTACCGCGTCGACGTGCAGGTGCGGGCGGCGACGGCGCTCGGGGTCGAGCAGGCGGGCGATCTCGGCGATCGGCTGTACGGTGCCGATCTCGTTCTGCACCAGCATGACGGCGACGACCGCGGTGTCGGGACGGACGGCGGCGGCGACCGCCTCGGCTCGGACGACCCCGTCGGGCCCGGGGGGGACGACGTCCAGCGTGGCGCCCGCGGCCACCAGCGCCTCGGCGGCGCGCATGATCGCCGGGTGCTCGAGCGCGCTGACCACCAGGTGGCGCCCCCGGGCGGCCCGCGCCGCGCCGAGGAGGCCCAGCGCGTCGGCCTCGGTGCCGCCGCTCGTGAAGACCACCTCCTCGGGCTCGACGTCCAGCGCCGCCGCCACCTCGCCGCGCGCCGCTTCGAGGGCCCGGCTGGCCGCCGCGCCGGCGGTGTGGGCCGAGGCCGGATTGGCGTAGTGGGCACGGGCCGTCTCGGCCATTGCCGCGAGCACTTCGTCGGCCGGACGCGTCGAAGCGGCGTTGTCCAGATAGATCAAGCGCCCACTATATTCTGCGCGGGGGCTGCCGTCGCTTGGCCGAGGCCGGTTCCTTGAGGTAAATCAGAGGTGTGGATATTGGCGGTCGAGCCAAAAAAATCCTGCACGCCGTGGTGTCCGAATATCTGGCCACCGGTGAGGCGGTGGGATCGCATACCGTCACCCGCCGTTATGGGCTGGATGTGTCGGCTGCGACTGTCCGCACGGTGATGGGGGACCTCGAGGAGATCGGGCTCCTGCGCCACGCGCACACCTCGGGCGGGCGGCTGCCGACCGAGCGGGGGCTGCGCTACTACGTCGACATGCTGCTGCGGGTTCGCAACCTGACCTCGAACGAGAAGGACGAGATCCGCGAGCGGCTGGCGCCGGCCGGCGGCGACGTGCCCGAGGTGATGCAGCGAACGTCGCGGATGCTGCGCGAGCTCAGCCACCTGACCGTCGTCGTGCAGGCGCCGCGGCCCGAGAGCGACGTGGTCGAGCACCTGGAGTTCGTCCAGCTGCGCGACGGGCAGCTGCTGGCCGTCATGGCCGCGGCGAGCGGGCAGATTCAGAACAAGCTGGTGCCGATCGACTTCACGCTGACGCCGGGCGATCTCGATCGCATCAACAACTTCCTCAATGGCCTGGTCAGCGGGCTGACCCTGGATCAGGTGCGGGCGCAAGCTGATGGACGAGATCGCCAGCGATCAGGTGACCCACGACGAGCTGATCGCGCGGGCGCTGCGGCTGGCCCAGGCGGCCGTGCCGGTGGATCCCGAGGCGGACGTGCTGGTCGACGGCCAGTCGAATCTGCTGTCGGGCAAGGCGGACCTCGAGCGCGCCAAGACGTTGCTGCGCACGCTGGAAGAGAAGGACCTGCTGGTGCGCCTGCTGGAACGGACGCTGAGCGCGCCGGGCATCTGCGTCTTCATCGGGGCGGAGGCAAACCTGGCCGACCTGACCGACGTCTCGGTGGTGGCGGCGCCCTACGTGGCGGACGGCCGGGCGCTCGGCACGATCGGGGTCATCGGACCTTCGAGGATGAACTATTCGCGGGTGATCCCGCTGGTCGATTTCACGGCCGAGATGATCGGCGAGGCGCTGGGGAAGACCTAGCTTTTCATCCGAGTCATCCGAGGATTGCGGACCGAGGATTGCGAACACGGTCGCGGAACCAAACGAGCCAAAAGAGATGAGCGAAGAAACGAACATGGAAGAGAACAAGAACGGAACGGACGGTGCGGGCGCCCAGGGTGCAGGTGGTGCGAACGGCGCGACTCCCCAGGGCCCCGAGCATGAGCTCCCGCCGGCCAGCCCGGAGGATCGGGCGGCGGCGCTGGCGGTCGAGCGCGACGAGATGAAGGACCGGATGCTGCGCGTGGCGGCCGAGTTCGAGAACTGGAAGAAGCGCGCCCGCAAGGAGCAGACCGACGCTGTCGCCTCGGCGCGCGAGTCGGTGCTGCGCGACATGCTCGAGATCGCCGACAACCTCGAGCGCGCCGCCGGAGCGACGAAGTCGGGCGGCGACGGCGTCGTCGACGGCGCGGCGGTGCTGAAGGGGATCAGCCTGGTGCTGCGCCTCTTTCAACAGAAGCTGGAGCGCTACGAGGTGAAGCCGTTCGACGTGGCCGGGCAGCCGTTCGATCCGCGCGTTCACGAGGCGGTGTCGCGGGTGGAGAGCGCCGACGTCCCGTCGGGCGCGGTGGCGGCCGAGCTGCAGAAGGGCTACCGGGTGGGGGAGCGCCTCCTGCGTCCGGCGCTGGTCTCGGTGTCGACCGGGCCGAAGTCTCAACCAAAACCGTCCGAGGGCTAGGCTGCGCGCCGACTACTACCAGACCCTGGACGTCGATCGCGGCGCGACCGACGTCGAGATCAAGGCGGCCTACCGACGGCTGGCGCTGCGCTGGCATCCCGATCGCAATCCCGGCGACGCGGCGGCCGAAGAGCGGTTCAAGGAGCTGTCGATCGCCTATGCCGTCCTCTCCGACGAGGAGAAGCGGGCGCACTACGACCGCTTCGGCGCCGTCGACGGCGTCGGGCCCGCTCGGCGGCGCGGACATCGCCTCGGCGACGGAGTTCTTCGACGCGCTCTTCGGCGATCTGTTCGGCCTGGCCCGCCGGCGCAAGACCGCCGGGCGCGACATGCGCTACACGCTGGAGGTCGACTTCGAGGAGGCGGCGCTCGGCTGCGAAAAGACCATCACCTTCGAGCGGCCGGAGGATTGCCGCGCCTGCCTGGGGACCGGCGCCGAGGGCGCCAGCGCGGGCCTGGCCACCTGCAGCCACTGCGGCGGCGAGGGGATCGTCCGCAAGAAGGCGGGATTTCTCACCACCCGGCGCGAGTGCATGGGGTGCGGCGGGACCGGCCAGGTGCCGCGCGTCCGCTGCACCGCCTGCGAAGGGGCGGGTCTCGTCGATCGGGAGCGGAGCTACACCGTGCGGGTCCCGCCGGGCTCGATCGGCGGGTCGACCCAGCGCTTGCCCCGCGAAGGCGCCCCGGGCCGGCGGGGCGGCCCGTCGGGCGATCTGCACGTGCTGGTGCGCGTGCGCCCGCACCCGTTCTACGGGCGCGAGTCGACGCGCGACGGCGGAGGTGCTGACCGTCGAGCTGCCGCTCACCTTCGTCGAGGCGACGCTGGGGGCGGAGGTCGAGGTGCCGGTGCTCGACCGGCGCGTGCAGATGCGCGTGCCCCCCGGGACGCAGGCGGGCGCCACCTTCCGGCTGCGCGGCAAGGGATTCCCGCGCGCCGGCGGGCGGGGCGACGCCCACGTGCGGATCGCCATCGAGACGCCGACCGCGCTCTCCGACGAGGCGCGCGGCCTCTTGCTCCGCCTGGGCGGCGCGCTGGAAGGGGCCGAGCTGCCGCGCCGGAGCTCGTTCCGCGCCACGCTCGAGCGGGCGGCGGCCGGCGGCGTCGCGACCGAAGCGCCCCCCGCGCGCGCCACCGCCGACGGAAGCCGCGAACGATGAGCGCCGCGGAGTCGCCGGGCCGCGACGCCGATGAAGCGCCGCAGACCGCGCCCACGGCGCCGCCGCGACCGAGGCGCCTCCTGCTGCACGCCGGCCTCTTCCTGGCGACGTTCCTGACCACCACCGCGGCGGGCGCGATGCTGATGCACGCCCGGGCCGGCGTCGAAGGGTGGGAGGCGATCCTCCCCATCTCCGACGGGCTCTCGTACTCGCTGCCGCTGATGCTGATCCTGCTGTCGCACGAGCTCGGGCACTACATCGTCGCCCGGCTGCACGGCGTCGACGCCTCGCTCCCCTACTTCATTCCGCTGCCGCCCAGCTTCGGTCTCGGGACGATGGGGGCGGTGATCGGGATGCGCGACGTCACCTCCGACCGCAAGAAGCTGATCGATATCGGCGCCGCCGGGCCGCTGGCGGGGCTGCTGGTCGCGGTCCCTGTCATCCTCTACGGCCTGCACCGCTCGCCGGTCGGCCCGCTGGTGCCCGGGGGCGAGCAAGAGGGAAACTCTCTGCTGTACGCGCTGCTCAAGCACGCGGCGACCGGGGCCTGGCTCCCCGACGGCAAGCGCGACGTCTTCCTGCATCCGACGGCCTGGGCCGGCTGGGTGGGCCTCCTGGTCACCATGATCAACCTGATCCCGATCGGGCAGCTCGACGGAGGGCACATCGCCACCGCCTACTTCGGCAACCGCTACGGCCGGTTCGCGACCGCGGCTGCACCGGATCCTGCCCTTCGGCGCGCTGGCCGTCTTCTTGTGGGTCATGCACGTGACCCGGATCGAGGCCGGGGCCCACTGGAACGAGTCGATGGGACGGACCATCGCGCTGGTCGCGGCGCTCCCCTGGCTGGTCTGGTACATGATGATCCGGATCCTGCGGGCGGCCTCGGGGGGCGTGAACCATCCGCCCGTCGACGACAGGCCGCTGCCGCGCAGTCGCAAGCTGCTCTTCTGGCTGATGGTGGCGGTGTTCGCCGGGGTGCTGATGCCGGTCCCGTTTCGCGCCAGCTTCGCGGGCGGCGACGCCCCGCAGCCCGCGCCGGCCGCGACCACCGCGCGCTTGTAGTCGGTGTCGTCGATGCGCGGTCGCAGCCGATGAAGGTCCCGCCGTTCGAGCTGCCGCTCGACGAGATCCGGGCCAGCCTGGAGAAGCTGCGGCGGCCGCTCAGCGTCGCCGTCCTGCGCGCCCGCAACCCGTTCAACGTCGGCGCCATCATCCGGGTGGCGCATTCGTTCCTGGTGCGCGAGATCCTCCTGGTGGGCGACGAGCGCTTCTACGAGCGCGGGGCGATGGGGATGGACCGCTACGAGAACATCGTCCTCGTGCCGACCGAGGCGGAGTTCATCGCCCGCGTGCGCGCCGCCGGCCGCCCGCTGCTGGTCTTCGAGAAGGACGCGGCGCGCGTCGATCTGTGGCACGCCGAGCTCCCCGACGACTGCGTGATGCTGTTCGGCAGCGAGACCGCCGGCGTCTCGCCGGAGCTCCTCGCCGCAGCCGATCAGATCATCGGCATCCCGATGTACGGCATCAACCACTCGTTCCCGGTCACCGTCGCCGCCGGCATCGCCATGGCCGAGTGGACCCGCCGCCACTACGTGACCTGACCGTCTCCTTCCCCCCGTCGTCGGCTGCTTCCCGCGGCGGCATCCGGTCCCGACCCGACGGCGGACCAACTCGCGGGTAAGATGGCTGCCATGGTCGAGCTCGCGGACACGGTAAACGAAGCGGTGGAGCGATCGCGCGGCGAGGCGGGGGACGGGGAAGGCGCCGCGGGTGGCGAGACGGGGGGACCCGGACGATTCCACAGGCGCTGGACCCTCAACGCGGTGGTCGCCATCAGCGTGGCGATCACGGCGACCTTCACGGCCCTCTGCAACGTCAAGAAGGGGAACGTGGTCGAGGCGATGGCGCGCGCGCAGGCCAGCGGGATCGACGCCTGGGCGTACTACCAGGCCAAGGGAACCAAGCTGAACATCGCCGAATCGGCGCTGGATAGCCTGCGCATCCAGCGCGAGACCACGCCGGGCCTCACCACCGAGAGCCGCGCGTTCATCGATCGGAGGCTCGCCGACTACGCCGAGAAGATCCGCCGCTACGACGTGGAGAAGGAGGAGATCAAGCGGAAGGCGGACGGATTCCATGAGCACTACGAGGTCCTCGACGCCCGCCACGACCAGTTCGACATGGCCGAGGCCCTGGCCTCCATCGCCATTGCCCTGCTGGGCCTCACCGCATTGACCCAGAAGAAGTGGCTTTTCTATCTGGCCTGGGGCTTCGCGGGGCTGGGGATCGTGCTCGGTCTGGCCGGCTTCATCGGCCTCGGCCTGCACCCCGACTTCCTGGCCCGCGCGCTCGGCTCGTCCTAGCGGAGGTTCATTCAACGGTCGTCGAAGAGACGGTCGACGACCGCCAGCGCCTCGACGTGCGGCGTGTGGGGGAGCATGTCGAACGGCGTGACGGAGCGCGCGCGGTAGCCGCGCGTCGCGAGCAGCGCCAGATCGCGGGCCAGCGTCTGGGGATCGCAGGAGAGATAGGCGACGGCGCGGGGCGCCAGGCGGGCGATCTCCGCCAGCACCTCGGGCGCGCAGCCCTTGCGGGGCGGGTTCAGGACCACCACGTCGGCGCGATCGATCTGACCGAGCGCCTGCGCGGCGTCGCCGGCGACGAAGCGGGCATTCGTGATGCCGTTGAGCGCGGCCGACGCCGTGGCGCCTGCGACGGCGCCCGCGTGCGACTCGATCCCGAGCACCTCGGCGGCGCCGCGGGCCAGCGACAGCGCGATGCCGCCGACGCCGCAGTAGGCGTCGACCACCCGCTCGGTCGGCTGGATCGCCAGCGCGTCGGCGATGGCGGTGTAGGCGAGCGCGGCGACCTCTCGGTTCGCCTGGAAGAAGGCGCCCGGCGAGAGCAGCAGGCGCACGGGGCGGCCCGCGACCTCGACCTGATCTTCAATCTCGCCGGCACCGTCGAGGAGGCGTTCGTTTTCGCCCGTCCGCGTCCGCGAAGATCGCGTTGCCGCGCGAGCGGTTCTCGTGCTCGACGACGCCGATGACCTCGGGTCGGGCCGCGCGAAACCGTCTGGCCAGCGCGAGCGCCGTCGCGGCAGCGGACGGGCGACGATCCAGACGGCCAGCACCCGCCCTTCGTGATTCGCGCGCAGCACGACGTGGCGCAGGTCGCCGGTCAACGTCCGCTCGTGGTAGGCGCGGACGCCCGCCTCGTCGAGGAGAGCGCGCAACGCGGCGGCGGTCTCGTCGAGCGGCGGCTCGGCGATCCGGCAGCCGGCGAGATCGACGACGTCGTGCGAGCGCGGTGCGAAGGCGCCCAAAACCAATCCGTCGTCGGGTCGCCCCTCTTCTCGGCGCGCGACGACCAGCTTCGATCGGTTCCGGTAGCCGAGCGGCCGCGGCGAGGCGACGCAGGGGTCGACCTTCACGTCGAGCGCGGGGTACGCGCCCAGAGCGCGGGCGACGCGCGTCGTGCTTCCAGTCCAGCTGCGCGTCGTAGGCGAGGTGTTGCAGCACGCAGCCGCCGCAGGCGCCGAACGCGGGGCAGGCAGGCGGACGCCGCGCCGTTGAGGGCGACGTCGACCGTCTCCAGCCGCGCCCAGGCGGCACCCGACTGGCGAGAGACGTGCTCGACCACGCCGCCCACGCGCTCGCCGGGCAGCGCGCCCGCGACGTGCACGCGGTGGCCGTCGCTTTGGCCGACGCCGGCGCCGTCATCGTCGAGATCGTCGCAGGTGAGCGCGACGCGATCGCCCGGGCGCACGCGCGCCTCAGCGCACCGGCGGCGCGCCGAGCGCCGCCGCCAGCTTGGGGAGCGAGACGTCGTAGCGGTACGCCGTCCCCCGGTGCCCGTCGTCGAACTCCTGGTGCTCGCAGGCGATGCCCAGCGCGCGCAGCCGCGCCACGAAGATCCGCGCGCCCAGATCCAGGTTGTGCTCGTCGCGCGTCCCGGCGTCGACGAACAGCAGCTTCAGCCCGCGCAGCGCCTCGGCGTGCGCCGCCACCATCTCGATCGGGTCCCAGGCCTTCCAGCGCTTCCAGACGGCCCAGTCGACTTCGCCGGTCTCGACGTCGAAGGGGAGCGCCACGCCGCCCGGCCGGCCAGCCTCGGGCGAATAGGCGCCCGCCTGGGCCAAGACCATCATCGTCGTGTAGTCGTCGCCGGACTTCTTCTCGGTGGCCTCGAACTGCTTCGTGAAGGCCGGGACGCCGCCCTTGCGGCGCAAGGTGCGGGCGGCGACCGGGAAGATCCTTGAGCGCCGACAGCTCGAAGGCCATGTCGCCGGCGTGGCTGGCGACGGCCGCGAACAGCTCGGGGTGGCGCATGGCCAGCACCAGCGCGCCGAAACCGCCCGACGACTTGCCGCCGATGGCGCGCCCCTGGCGGTCGGCCACCGTCCGGTAGCGCGCGTCGATCGCCGAGATCACCTCGCGCACGAGGTGTGTCTCGTAGTTTCCCAGCGCCGACGAATCCAGGTACTGCGCGCCCCCCCAGCGGGTGAAACAGTCGGGCGCCACGACGATCGCCTCGCCCATGGCCCCGCTGCCCACCAGCCTGTCGAGCCGCTCGCCCAGCCCCGGCTGCCAGGGGTTCCCCGAAAACAGCATCTCGCCGGTGCCGGAGTACCCGGCCAGCCAGTAGATGACCGGATAGCGCCGCGTCGGCTCGGCCGCGTACGACGGCGGCAGCCACACGGCGATCCGGCGCGCCGTCGGATCACCGAGCGGATTTCCGACGAGCGCGCGGCTCTCGACCGTTTCGATCACGACCGACATCGCGCCGTCAGTGTGTCATAGTCCGGCCGGCCGTGACCGCTCCGTCGACGCGAATCCGGGTTCCGTTGTCTGTGCTGACGCTGGCGCTGGCGCTCGGCTCGGCAGCTCCGGCGCGGGCCGGCAAGCCCGCCAAGGCGGCGCCCGCCACCCCCTCGTCGGTGGCGGCGCCCAAGCTGGACGTCAAGAGCTGGACGCTGGCGAACGGGCTGCAGGTGCTCTTCCTCGCCGATCACAAGGCGCCCATCGCGACGGTGCAGGTTTTCTATCACGTCGGATCGAAGGACGAGCACGTCGGCATTCGCGGCGTCGCCCACATGTTCGAGCACATGATGTTCAAGGGGTCCGAGCACGTTCCGCCCGAGGAGCACGCCCGGCTGCTGAAGGAGGTGGGCGGGCAGGTCAACGCCTTCACCACCGAGGATCTGACCGCCTACCACGACACGGTGCCTCCGTCGTACGTCGGGTTCGCGCTGGAGCTGGAGGCGGAGCGGATGCGGAACCTGAAGCTCTTTCCGGCGACGGTCGACTCCGAGCGCCACGTCGTCGAGGAGGAGAAGCGCCTGCGCGTCGACAACGATCCGGTCGGCAAGGCGATCGAGAAGTTCCGCGCGCTCGCCTACACCAAGCACCCCTACAGCTGGACGGCCATCGGCACGATCGAGGATCTGGAGAAGGTCACGCCGGCCGAATGCCAGCGCTTCTACGACACCTATTACCAGCCGAACAACGCGACCTTGATCCTGGTCGGCGATCTCGACGAGCAGACGGCCCGGAAGCTCGTCGACCAGTACTTCGGGCCGATCCCCCGCGGCCCCGACCCCGCCGCGCAACACGGCCGTCGAGCCGCCGCAGACGCAGCCTCGGACCGCCGCGTTGCAGGTCGAGGTCCAGATTCCGATCGTCGTCGGCGGCTATCACATCCCGCGGGCGGCCGATCCCGATCTGCCGGCGCTGGAGGTCCTGTCGGCGGTTCTCTCCGCCGGCGAGTCCTCGCGGTTGCCCGAGCGTCTGGTTCGCCACGATCACCTGGCCATCGCAGCGGGCGGCGTGGCCGAGTCGCTGGAGGATCCGGGGTTGTTCATCGTGTACGCGGCGTATCTCCCCAACAAGGACGGGGCGAAGGTGCAGGCGGCGCTGACGGAGGAGATCGCCCGCGTGCGCGACAAGCCGATCGAGCCCGCGGAGCTCGACAAGGCCAAGAACCAGCTGGCCGCCTCGTTCGTGTTCGGCCTCGAGACCGTGGACGGTGTGGCCATGCGTCTCGGCGACGCGCAGTACGTGGAGGGCGACTGGCACCGCTTCATCGAGGGGGCCAAGCGCTACCTGGCGGTCACCGCCGCCGACGTGCAGCGGGTGGCGCAGAAATATCTGGTCGATGACAACTTCACGCGCGTCACCGTGGTTCCGCCCGGCGCGCCGCCCGCCGCAGTGCCGCCCGCCGGAGCGCCGCCCGCGGCTGGACCGAAGACGGGGGCGACCAAGTGACCGGCCGACGACTGAGCCCCATCGCCGCGATGTTGTTGTCGCCGCTGCTGCTGTCGTTCTTCGGCTGTACCGCGAGCGCGCCGCCCAAGCCGCCGGCGTCGCCGGGATCGGTCGAGGTGCAGTACGAGTCGACTCCCGCCAAGCCGGCCGGGCCGGCCGCCTCGACCTTCTGGACCGGGCGCACCGACCTCATCTCCGCTCCGCCGCCGCCCAAGCCCGAAGCGCTGGCGCTCCCCAAGATCGATCGCTTCACGCTGACGAACGGGATGCAGGTGATCGTCGTGGCGCGCAAGGAGCTGCCGGTGGTCAGCTTCGGGCTGGCCGTGCGAGCGGGCGGCTACGACGAGACGCGTGACACCCTGGGCGTCTCCGACTTCGTGGCGGCGATGCTGCGCAAAGGAACCAAGAACGGGAGCAAGACCCGCAGCGCCGACGACATCTCGCGCGCCATCGACTTCGTCGGCGGCGCGCTCGACGCCCAGGCCACGAACGAGGGGACCACCGTGACCTGCTCGGCGCTGTCGAAGGACGGCCCGCTCTGCCTCGACCTGCTGTCCGACGTGCTGTTGCATCCGTCGTTTCCCGAGAGCGAGATGGGGGACGTGCGGGACCAGATGCTGGCGGGGGTGGCTTCGCGCTACGACAACCCGGGCGAGCTGGCCCACGCCCACTTCGACAACCAGCTGTTCGGCGAGAACCACCCCAACGGATGGGTGTTGACCGCCGACGACGTCCGCAAGATCGATCGCGCCAAGCTGCAGAGCTTCTGGAAGACCTTCTACCATCCGGACCACGCCATCCTGGCGGTCGCCGGCGACGTCGACGCCGCGCGCCTGCGTGGGGAGCTGGAGAAGACCTTCCACGGCTGGGCGCGCGCGAAGGTCGCCGGCCCGGCCCGGCTGGACGATCCCCCCGGCCACCGGGACCCGTATCCTGCTGGTCGATCGCCCCGACCTGACGCAGGCGACGATCGTGCTGGGGCATGCCGGGATCAGGCACGCCGATCCGCGCTGGTACGCGGTGACGCTGATGAACTACGTGCTGGGCGGCTCCGACTTCTCGTCGCGGCTCATGACCGAGGTGCGGTCCAAGCGGGGCCTCACCTACGGCATCGGATCTTCGTTCGGCGCGTCGCTCTACCAGGGCGCCTTCCGGGTGAGCGCGGCCACCAAGAACGAGACGGTGTGGGACGCGCTGCTCGCCTCGGTGAACGAGATCCGGCGCATGCAGGCCGATGGGCCGACCAGCGGTGAGCTGGACAAGGCAAAGGGTTACTACGCCGGCAGCTATCCCTTCAGCTTGCAGGCCGCGGCCGGGATCGCCGGCGCGCTGGTGGGCGCCGAGGAGCATGGCCTGGGGATCGGCTACGTGCGGGATCTGCCGCTGCGTCTGGCGGCCGTCGACGAGGCGCAGGCCAAAGCGGCCGCCAAGGACTTCCTGCACCCCGACACGCTCCTGGTCGTCATCGTCGGCAAGGGCGACGCCATCGAGCCGCAGCTGGCGAAGAGCGGCATTCAGTACGAGCGGATCAACTTCAAGGCCCCCATCGACGCGGCCGAGCGCGCCGCCGCCGCGAAGCCGGCCGTTGCGAATCCGCCCCCAGCGAAGCCGCCGGAAGCGAAGCCCGCCCAAGCGAAGCCGGCTCAAGCGAAGCCGGCGCCGGCGAAGTGATCAGGTCCGCGGGGATCTGACGGACGCCAGGGCGAAGGCCCGGCCAAGCACCGCCAGCAGGTACCCGGCGAGCACGTCGGCGATGAAGTGTTGCTTGGTGGTCAAGGTGGACAGCGCCAGCATCGTCGCCATGAACAGCGCCAGCCGGCCGAGGCGGGGACGATCGCGCAGCAACAGCAGCGCCAGCATGGTCGTGTGGGCGACGTGCAGCGACGGAAATACGTTGCCGGGCGGGTCGACGTGCTGGACCCAGGCCATGAAGGCGTACGAGAGGTTGGGGTAGGGCGGATGGAGGATGGGGCGGGGGTACTCGGCGCGCACGAAGAGGTGCCCCAGCGCGCCCAGCGCCATCACCAGGACCACCGCCATCGCCGTGCGATCGAAGAGCCGCCGGTGCCGGAACCCGCCGATGGCGATCAGGAAGGTCCCCGCGTAGAACGGCAGATAGCACCAGGCGGTCCAGGGCCAAAACGGGATCGCGTCATCGAGGCGGGTGCGCAGCAGCTCCGTCGAGCGGGTCAGGTGCGCGTGTCCGATCCCGAAGTAGATGGCCGATTGGAGCAGCGCCAGGCTGAGCCCCACCGACCAGCGATAGGCGGGCGACGCCAGCGGCCCGGCCGGATCGACGGGGGCCGCCGCTGCGGATTGTTCGCCCGAGACAGGCATCGGCGCTGACGCCATCACAGGGTTATTACCGCAAACTTGAGGTAGTCGCCCTCGGGAAACTGCGGCACGACGGGGTGGTCGAAGGCGGCGCCTCGGACCTCGCGGAGCTGCGCGCGCCGGCCGGCCTCCCGCGCGCCGTCGCGGACCGTGGTCAAAAAAGCGTCCCTGCGGATGTGGCTCGAGCAGGAGGCGGCGCAGAGGATCCCGCCCGGCGCGGTGACCGCCGCGCAGAGCCGGTGCAGCCGCTGGTAGGCCCGCAGGCCGGTCTCCAGCGCGCGGCGGCTGGGAGCGAAGCTCGGCGGATCGGAGATCACCAGCTCGAACCGCTCGCCGGCCGCGGCGGCCCGGGTGAGAAAAGCGAAGGCGTCCTCGGCGGCGAAGCGCGCGTTCGCGACGGGCAGGCGGTTGCGTTCGAAGTTTCGCCGCGCGGCGGCGATGGCCGGCGCCGCGACGTCGACCGTGGTGGTGGCGCGCGCCCCGCCCGCCGCCGCGTAGATCGAGAACCCCCCGGTGTAGCCGAAGAGGTTCAGCACGCGGCGCTCGGCGGCCAGGGTCCGGACCAGCGCGCGGTTCTCGCGCTGATCGAGAAACAGCCCCCCCTTCTGGCCGCGCCGCAGATCGGCGCCGAAGCGCAGCCCGTTCTCGCGGATCTCGAGCTCCCCTTCCGGTGGATTGCCGTAGAGCGACATCGTGCGCTCGCCGTCGGCATCGCCGCTGCCCCCGCGCGGGCGGCGCTCGAGGATCGCGTCGACCGTCACCCCCGCCCTGCGCGCCGCTTCGCGCAACCGCCCCGGCAGCTCGCGATAGAACGCCCGCGCGCCGCCACCGTCGTACCGGATGCTGAGCGCGGTGCCGTACACGTCCACGTGCACGCCTGGCAGCGCGTCCGCCTCTCCGTGAATCCAGCGGAAGGCGTTGGTTTCGGCGCGATCGAGCGCGTCGAGCCGCCGCGTCAGCGCCTCCGCGACGCGCCTGTCGATCTCCTGCGCCACCTCCGGCGCGCGGTCGGCGCCCAGGATCCGCACCGCGATGGGCGAAGTCGCGTCCCAGAATCCGCGGGCCAGCGGCCGCCCGTCGGCGCCCGCCACCAGCACCACGCTCCCGTCGGTGATCCGCGGCGAGGCCGCCAGCGCATCCCGGTAGATCCACGGATGCCCCCCCCGAATCGCCCGCCCCAACCGCTTCCGCAGGACGACCCGCGGCAGACCGTTCATTTCGAGTTTGGCGGTCGGTCGGCGATGGGGACGGCGACGGCGATCGGGCGGGCCAGGCTGGAGGCGATCTTGGCCGCGGCCAGCACGCGCGGGCCGGTCGGGAACACCACGTCGATCTTGCCCGCGCCCGGCGAACCGGCGACCACCCCGACCCCGAACTGCGGGTGGGTGATTCGCTCGCCGGCCGCGTACTGCGCGCTGGCCGCGTACGGTCGGGAGGGCTTCGACGGGTCGAACGCCGGGGCGACCGGGATCGGCGTCGGCGTCTTGGCGCCGCGCCCGCGCGCCGACGAGAAGGTGCGGCCGGCCGCGGCCGGCGCGCGGCGCGTCGGCCTCCGCGACGTCATTTTCGTTGCGGTAGCGGTGGTGTCCGCCGCAGCGCTTGCAGACCACCTTGGCGATCTTGTCGCCCATCTTGGCCATCACGACGTGCCAGACCTGGCCGCACCGACCGCACAGCGCTTCGATGTCCTGTCCTACTCCCGGCGTCGGTGGCATGGCGTCTAACTTAGCGCGGTTAGACCTCCGCAGGGTCGCGATATTCGCCAAAAACCTCACGGAAAATCTGGCAAATCTCCCCCAGCGTGGCGTCGCGGCGCGCCGCCTCGAGCACGGCGTCCATGAGGTTGCCTCCGGCTTCCGGATTCCCGTCGCTTTCGGCGGCCGCGCGGACGCCGTCGAGCGCCGCCCGCACAGCCGGACCGTCGCGACGTGCCCGCAGCTCGGCCACCGCCGCCCGCTGTTCGCGCTCAGGCCGGTCGTCGATTTTCAGCGTCGGGATCGATGTCGCGCTCGGGCCGCCGGTGGTGTGCTTGTTGACGCCGACCACCGCGCGGGCGCCGCTGTCGATCTGCCGCTGCGTCCGGTAGGCCGACCTGGCGATCTCTCGCTGCGGCCAGCCGGTCTCGACCGCGCGGACGATCCCGCCCAGCTCGTCGATGGTCCGGAGGATGGCGGCTGCTTCCGCTTCGATCCGGTCGGTCAGCGCCTCGACGTAGTAGCTCCCGCCCAGCGGATCGGCGACCGCCGCCACGCCGGTCTCCTCGGCCAGGATCTGCTGGGTGCGCAGCGCCAGCGTGGCCGACTCTTCCGTCGGCAAGGCGTAGGTCTCGTCGTAGGCGTTGGTGTGCAGCGACTGCGTCCCGCCCAGCACGGCGGCCAGCGCCTGGTACGCCGTGCGAACCACGTTGTTGAGCGGCTGCTGCGCCACCAGCGACACCCCGGCCGTCTGCGCGTGGGCCCGCAGCAGCCACGAGCGCGGGTTTTTGGCCGAAAACCGCTCGCGCATGATCCGCGCCCACATCCGCCGGGCCGCCCGCAGCTTGGCGATCTCCTCGAAGAAGTCGTTGTGGACGTCCCAGAAGAACGACAGCCGCGGCGCGAAGTCGTCGACGTCGAGACCTCCCTCGCGCCCCAGCTCGACGTAACCGATCCCGTCCGCCAGCGTGAAGGCCAGCTCCTGCACCGCCGTCGCGCCTGCCTCGCGGATGTGATAGCCGCTGACGCTGATGGTGTTCCAGCGCGGCATCCGGCGGGTGCAGTAGACCAGCATGTCGCGCATGATGCGGAGGTGCGGCCGCACGCCGCAGATCCACTCTTTTTGCGCGATGAACTCCTTGAGCATGTCGTTCTGGATGGTCCCGGCGAGGCGCTCCGGTCCGATCCCGCGTCGCTCGGCCGCCACGATGTAGAAGGCCAGCAGCGCCACCGCCGGCGCGTTGATGGTCATCGAGGTGGTCACCGCGTCGAGCGGAATGTCGGCGAAGAGGCGCTCCATGTCCGACGCCGACGCGACCGACACCCCTTCGCGCCCGACCTCGCCCAGGCAGCGCGGA
Organism: uncultured Pseudomonadota bacterium; assembly: GCA_963835825.1. Classification (GTDB taxonomy): domain Bacteria; phylum Myxococcota_A; class Polyangia; order Fen-1088; family Fen-1088; genus JADGRB01. Next base: position 175,320 of record CAWIGZ010000012.1, on the reverse strand, counting down.
TCGTCGGGGTCGAGCCCCATCAGCGTCGGCATGTCGAACGCCGTCGAGAGGCCGGTCTGGCCGTGCGCCAGAAGAAAAGCGAACCGCCGGTTGGTGTCCTCCGGCGTCCCGAACCCGGAGAACATCCGCATCGTCCAGAGCTTCCCGCGGTACATGCTGGCGTGCGGCCCGCGGGTGAACGGGTACTGACCGGCGTCGCCCAGCTTGGACGCGTACGTCCAGTCCGCGCCCAGGTCGGACGGTCCGTACGACGCCGCCAGCGGAATCCCCGACTGGGTCTCGAATTTCGGGCGTTCGTCCGACACCAACCGGGAGTCTAGCGTCGATCGCGCGTCGCTGGTGTAAGCTGATGCGCGGCGGCCAACCTTGCGTCTCGCGCTTTGAGCTCCGCGATCCCGACCGAGCCGCCGTCGCGCCGCCGGTCGAGCTGGCGGGCCTGGCAGACGGCCGGCTGGGGAGCGCTCGGCCTCGTCGCTCCGGTGGCGGACGCGGCCCGGGGCTCGCCCGGCTGGCTGGCGCTCGTGCATCCGATCCAGGCGACGTCGCTGTTCGCGTCCATCGTGTTCTTGCTGGCCAGCGGACCGCGCCTTCGCGAGCTGTTGTTGTTCCTGGTCGGCTCCTTCGGGTTTGCGCTGGGACACCGCGCCTGGCTCGGTCTGTTCTCTTTCCGCGGCGTCCCCTTCGAGCAGAGCGCGCTCGTGGGGGCGGGACTGGCCAGCCTGGTGGCCCTTGCTTCGAGGGCGGCCGCCTCGGACCAGGACAGCGAGGCGCGGGCCTGGTTTCGACTGGCGGTCATTCTGCCGGCGTTCGGGATGGCGATGGGGCTGGCCCTCGACGTCACGGTTCCGCTGCACGGCTGGGCGTGGGATCCGGTCGTGCTGGGGCTCGACGCCGCGTTCGGCCAGCCGAGCTTCGCCGTCGGGCGGGTGGCCGCCGCCCACCCCGTGCTGCTGACGCTGCTCAGCTTCGTCTACCTGTTGCTCCCGGTGATGATGGCCGCGATGCTGGTGCTGGAGAAGCGCCGGGCCATCGACAGCGGGTCTGACACCGGAGGCGGGCTGCTGAGGCCGATTCTCCTGGCGGCGGCCGCCGGGTACGCGCTCTATCAAATCTACCCCGTCGTGGGCCCGGATCCGCTGTTCGGCGCCCGCTTCCCTTACGGAGCGGCGGTCCTGCCCGGGCCGCCGCAGCGTCTCGTCGACGTCACGGCCATCTCCGATCCGCGAAACTGCATGCCCTCCTTGCACGTCGCCTGGGCATTGCTCATCTACTGGCACGCGCGGGCGCTCGGCACGCCAGCGCGGTCGGCCGGCGCCATCTGGCTGGCGGCGACGATCTTCGCCACGCTGGCGATGGGCCAGCATTATTTCGTCGATCTGGTGGTGGCGGTTCCCTTTGCCGCGCTCATCGACGCGCTGGCCGGGGGAGGCGCCCCGGCCGGCAAGATCTCCGCGCGGCGCCGGCTCCTCGCGACGTCCGGCGGGTTGCTGGCGGCCTGGTACGCGATCCTTTTTCTGGCGCCGCCCGGCGCGTCGGGCGGGCTCCCGCTGCGGCTGCTCGCGCTGGCGACGGTCGGTGCCGGCTGGACGTTGCACGCGCGCTGGTGCGCTCAGCGCTGAGCGCGCCGGGCGGCGACCTCCCGCGCGACTTCCGCGTCCAGCTCGGCTCCCAGGATCACGATGTAAGCCGACAGCAAGAACCAGGTGAGGATGGTGATGATCACCCCCAGCGAACCGTCGACCCGGTCGGTCTTCACGTAAGTCGACGCGAACCAGGAGAACAGCGCCGACCCGGCCAGCCACAAGACGGTGGCCGCCACCGATCCGGGCGACAGCCACCGGCGCGTGGGCGGCACCTGCGCCGGCCCGTAGTGGTACGCCACGCTCAGGACCAGGAGGACCATCACCGTCAGCATCGGCCAGCGGCCCCACCGGAGCAGCTGCTCGCCGAGCTGTGACATCCGGAAGAACGAGAGAACGATGGGCAGCACGATCACCGCGGCGATCGAAATGACGCCCGAGACGATGGCGCCCATCGTGAACAGGAACGCGGTGACGTTCAGCCGGATGAACCCCCGCGTCTCTTTCTGGCCGAACGCCAGGCTGAGCCCGGTGATGAGCGCCTTCATCCCCTTGGTCGCCGCCCAGATGGCGGCCAGGATGCCGATCACCGCTTCGACGCTCAGCGTGCCCGTCGAGCGGGCGGTGAGCAGCGCCATCTGATCGTGAATGGCCGTCCGGATGTCGGGGGGCAGCCCGCCGGCAAAAGCGTCCATCTGGCGGGTGACGTCCGCGGGATCGGCCAGGAGGCCGTAGACCGAGACCAGCGCCGCGAGCGCCGGAAACATCGACAGGAAGGCGTAGAAGGCGACGCCGCCCGCGAGCACCGACGCCTGATGCCGCCGGGTGGCGCTCCGCATGCGGTTGGCGATCCCGCGCCAGCCTCCAGCGCGGAGCAGGGCCCAGATCCCAGGGTCGTTCCCCGGGTCGTTCCCCGGGTCGTTCCCCGGGTCGTTCAAAATGCCCCTCCGCCGGCGGCGCTGAACACGAACCCCAGGCCGACTGCTCCATAGTAGCCGGTGCGGGGCCGGGGAAGGATCTCGGCCAGCCCCGCGTGGAGGTTGACGAGCAGATCACCGAGCTCGACGTTCAGCTGATACTCGACGTGCAGGATGGCGGCGAAGCCGTTGCCGACGAGCCACGAGCCGGTGGCGTTGAGCTGGTGGCTGACCAGGCCGGCCACGCTCAGCCCCAGCGGGAAGAGCAGCCCGGTATCGATCACGGCCGCGCGCTTTCGCTCCGGCGCCTGCAACGTTCCCCCCGCGCCGAGGTAGGTCTGCGCGGGAACGAACGGAACGGCGAGCTCGAGGCCCCCGACCAGCGCCAGGTAGGGATCTCCCGGGTCGTTGAAGGCGCCCACCGACCAGAACGACGCGGTCGCCACCATGTCCTTGTAGGCGGGGCGGATGGTCAGCTGCAGCGGCACCAGCTCGCGATTGGGCGTCTCGTGGGTCGCGTCTTTGGCATCCTGGTGGACGAAGATCTCCGCCACCTCGGTGAGCAGCTCGGGCGCCTCGATCGTGAAGGGGAGGAGCTGCCACACCGCGATCTCGTCCTCGGGCACGCGCGTTCCCAGCACGAAGGCGGCGAGGACCCCGCGGATGGAGAGGGTCGCGGCATCCATCAGGTGCCGCCGGCCCTCGGCGTTGGCCGGGGCGTCGAGCCGGCCGTCGCCGAACGTCACCCAGCGATCTCCTGCCCGATCGGTGGCCACGCGCCCGCGGGCGTTCCAGGCGTCGTGAAACGACTTGGCCGCGGCCGCGCTCGAGGCCGCGCGGTTGAACCCCATGTGCCCGGCGGCGAACGAGTCTTGCAGGTAGTGATCCGCGAAGGCGCTCTCGAACAGGGCCAGCTGGAGCTGCTCGAGGGTGGTCAGACCTTCACCCGAGGCCCCCGCCAGGGCATAGGCGATCGCCTGCTGGTGGTACTCGCCCCACGAGCGGGTCGACATCGGATTGAAGTGGGCGCTGTTCTCCAGCGCCAGCAGGTAATACGACTTCTTGCTCTTGAACCGCCAGGCGCCTCTCTGGGAGAGGAACTCGGAGGGATGGCCGAGGAAGTCGCCCGCGATGGCGCTGGCGTCGCCGTAAAGCTTGGCCAGGACCGACAAGTTCGCGCCGCACACCCGCTCGAAGCGCGCTTTCACCCGCGGGTCGGGCGCGCGGGACCCGACCGTCGCCGGCAGCGCGGCGCAGGCGCGCAGGTAGGCGGTGCGGCCAATCTCCTGATGCTCGACCGATGCCCAGGCCTGGGCCGGCGATGCGAACGCCAGCGGAGCCAAGAACGCCACTGCGGGGGCCAAGAAGGGGGCCCCGATGGCCGTCAGCCCGAAGAGCCCGCGACCTGTTCGCGTCCGGCCCACCACCCGGGCAGTATGGTTTTGCCGGCAACTTCTGCCAGCGCGCCGGGCCAGTTTGCGAAAACGGCTGATCGCGCACGGCCGGCGATGGCGTCCCGTCGGTCGAGCGCCATATTGCCCGCGGGCCACCGTCCGGGTGGCCCGCAGACCACGCAAGGAAGCGAGGCACAGCCCTGACCTCTTCGGCCAGACACGTCCCGGCGATCGCCGCGGCGGCGGTGGTGCTGCTGTCGATCCTCATCGGGTTCCTGGCGCGATGGCAATTCCTGTCCCGCCTCGCGCGCTACGCCGACACGACGCCCTGGGCGGCCGACAGCGCCGTCATCGCGTCGATGCGCTGGCCCTTGCCGGCCTGGTGTCTTCTGGGCGGCTCCTACGCGGCGACACGGATCGTCAGCATTCCGCCGCTTCTCGCCCACACCCTGGAGAAGATCCTGCTCTCGGTGCTGATCGTCTCCGTCAGCTTCTGGGTGTCGAGCCTCCTCGGCCGGCTGCTCGAGCTGCGCGGCGTCGGCGCGGGCGGCCTCCGGGCCGCCTCCGGCACCGGCGTGGTCCGGACGCTGGTCAAGGTCGCCGTCCTGACCGTCGGGACGTTGATCCTGCTCGGCACACTCGGGATCTCCGTGACGCCGTTGCTGACCACGATGGGGCTGGGCGGTCTGGCGGTCGCCTTCGGGCTCCGGGAGACGCTGGCCAACCTGTTTTCGGGGATGAACTTCATGCTGGCCGGAAACATCAACGTCGGGGACTTCGTGAAGCTGGGCTCGGGCGACGAGGGCTACGTCGAGGACATCCAGTGGCGGGTCACCCGGGTTCGAACGCTGCTCGACACCATCGTCGTGATCCCCAACAGCCAGCTTGCCGACAGCATCGTGACCAACTACCACCAGCCTTCTCCCGAAGCCTTGATCCTGGTTCCGGTGGGTGTGCACGTCGCCAGCGATCTCGATCATGTCGAGCGCGTCACCTGTCGGGTGGCGCGCCGGATCATGGAGACGATCCCGGGCGGTGTGCCGGGCTTCGAGCCGTCGGTGCGCTACAAGGCGTTCGGCGATTCCAGCATCGACCTCTGGGTGATCCTGCGGGTGCGCCAGTACCCGGACCTCTTCCTGGTGAGGCACGAGCTGATCAAGGCGCTGGTCCGCGCCTTCGCGACGGAAGGCATCGTCATCCCGTTCCCGGTTCGGGCGCTCAACCTCGCGCAGGAGGACGGCGCCAGCACGGGCGCCGACCGAACGGTCCTTTCGGCCGGCTCACCTGCTCCGCCGACATTCGACGAACATTGACCACGGGAATCGGTCGATCCCTTCATTGCCAACGTCCAGGCCAGCCACACACTGAGGCCCGACGACGAAATCACTCACGTGATGGAGGGCCGATGTTTGATCTGCTGTTCGAATCGTTCCGCAAAGCATCCGAGTCCTCGATGCAGGTGCCGATGGACATGCTCAAGAACCTGAACCAGCAGCTGCCGAGCGCGTCGGGGGCTGGAATGGAATGGTCCAAGACGCTTCAGAAACGCTGGGCCGAGCTGGCGGTCGAAGGGTTGAAGAGGCACCGGGAATCGATGGACTCGACGTACCGCGCGGGAATTCAGCTGATCGAACAGACCTTCCGGATCTCCGACGTCAAGTCGTCCGCCGACTACCAGCGAACCGTCGAAGAGCTCTGGCAGAAGCTGCTCGACGTCCTCAAAGAACAGTCCGAAGCGCAGATCCACGACCTGCAGACCTGGGCCGCCAAGTCGTTCGAGATGCAGCGCGCCTCCGCCTGAGCAGGCGGAGGAAGGAGACCCAGTGGAAAACGGAGCTCGTAGTCGGGTCGCGATCGCCTGTCAGGGCGGAGGCAGCCACACGGCTTTCACCGCAGGCGTCCTCGAAGGTCTGATGACGCACATACCGGACGACATCGACATCGTCGCGCTGTCGGGCACGTCCGGCGGGGCGATCTGCGCGACGCTGGCCTGGGACGGCCTCATCCGAAACGATCCGGCGCTGGCGGTGCGGAAGCTGCGGGGCTTCTGGGACGCCATGTCCGCCCGGGAGCCGCTGGACAAGCTCGCCAATCAATTGCTGATGAGCACGATGAGCCTCCGCGATCTGATGGTCCTGCCGGAGGTGAGCCCTTACAACCTGCCGCTGTGGGGCGAGGACAAGTTTCGCGCCATGCTGAACGAGTACTTCGACTTCGAAGAGTTGCGCGCGCTCGCCCGGCGGCCGGAGGCGCCGGCCATCAAGATCGGGGCGGTGGAGGTGCTGAGCGGCCATTTCGAGCTGTTCGAGGGTGAGGATCTCTGCGCGGAGTCTCTGCTTGCGTCGGCGGCGATCCCGGAGATGTTCCGCGCGGTCAACGTGCCGGGGCGGGGCGTCTTCTGGGACGGCCTCTTCTCCCAGAATCCGCCCATTCACGACCTGGTCGAGCACCACATCGACGAGCTGTGGGTCATTCAGATCAACTCCAGCACCTGCGCCCGCGTCCCCACCGAGACCCACGAGATTCTCGATCGCCGGAACGCGCTCTCTGGAAATCTGTCGATGGAACAGGAGCTGAAGTTCATCGACACGATCAACCGCGCCCTCGCCGAGCGAAAGATCAACGACTCCAAGTACCGCCGGATTCGAGTGGCGCGCATCTCTTTGGATCGCGAGCTCAACTATCGCTCGAAGCTCGATCGCAGCCCCGAGCTGCTCTCGGAGCTGCGGGACTACGGGATCATGAAGTGGAAGCGATTCGTCAAGGAGCGCACCGCCTGGATGGACGACACGCGCGCGCTCCGGATGGAATCGCAGCAGATGTCGGTCTGAAGCGGAGAGCAGGGGAAGAGAGGCGAGCGCGATGGGGATTCGAATCTCGGCAGTCGGCGGTTACGTTCCGAGCACGACTGTCACCAACGAGGAGCTGTCCCGACGGGTCGACACGTCCCACGACTGGATCGTCGCCAAGACCGGCATCCGGGAGCGACGGTTCGCCGGGCCCGAAGAGGCCCCCAGCGACATGGGCCGCGAGGCCGCCGAGCGCTGCCTCCGGAACGCCGGCATCGACAAATCGGCCGTCGATCTGATCGTCGTGGCCTGCGCGACCCCCGATCAATCTCAGCCGGCGGTCGCCTGCCTCATTCAGGAGAAGCTGGGGATCTCCGAGCGGAGCTGCCCGGCCTTCGACGTGAACTCGGTCTGTTCCGGCTTCGTGTTCGCGCTCAGCGTGGCCCAGGGGATGATGCTCGCCGATCCCCAGCAGTACGCCAACGTGCTGGTCATCGGCGTCGATGCGTTCTCCAAGATCATGAACTGGAGCGACCGGCGCACCTGCGTGTTCTTCGGGGACGGCGCCGGCGCCGTCCTTCTCACCCACACCGACGACGACCGGCGGATCCATTTCAAGCTGGGCAGCGACGGGCGCGGCAGCAAGACCATCGCCGTTCCGGCGGGCGGCACGCGCCTGCCGGTCGACGCGACCGTGCTCGAAAAGCGATTGAACACCTTCACGATGGACGGCCCCAAGGTCTGGGAGTTCGCGGTGGATGCCGTTCCGCGGGTCATCCGCGGACTGCTGGCCGAGCACGCTCTGGCGCCGGCCGATCTCGATCTCTTGGTGTTGCACCAGAGCAACCTGCGGATGATCGAGGCGATGATGAAGTCGCTCGGTCTGTCGCCCGAGCGGTCGGTCAACACGATCGAGACCTACGGGAACACCGCGGCCGCCAGCATCCCTCTCACGCTGGAGAAGGCCTGGAGCACGGGACGGCTGCGGCCCGGCGCCCGGGTGGCGTTGTGCGGATTCGGCGGCGGTCTCTCCTGGGGCGCGGCGCTGCTCGAGTGGTGAGCCCGCTGGCGCCCCCGGCGGCGCACAAAAACAAGAGCGCGCGGGGACTGCTTCGCTCGCTCGCCCCGCCCGCCAGGCACCGGCCCGCGCGACCAGCGCGCGAGACGGGTGCTGAAATCCTTCCTCTCTAGGCTCGGGCCGTGGCCTCGGTGCCGGCCGGACCCTCGGGCCCGGCCACGACGACCGGGACGGTCTCGAGGGTCAGCTCCAGCGCTTCGTCGATCTTCTTGACGAAGACGATGTCCATCTCGGCGCGGACCGTCTCGGGGATGTCGATGACGTCCTTGCGGTTGCGGTCGGGGAGCACCACCCGCTTGATGCCCGAGCGGTGGGCCGCCAGCACCTTCTCCTTGATGCCGCCGACCGGCAGCACGGTGCCGCGCAGGGTGATCTCGCCGGTCATCGCCACGTCGCCGCGCACGCGCCGCCCGGTGAGGAGCGACACCAGCGCCACGGTGATGGCGACGCCCGCCGAGGGGCCGTCCTTCGAGACCGCACCCTGCGGGACGTGCAGGTGGATGTCCGTCCGCTCGAAGTCGGTGGTGATGCCCGAGATCCTCGACGTGGGTGCGGACCCAGGAGAGGCCGGCGCGCGCCGACTCTTTCATCACGTCGCCGAGCTGTCCGGTCAGGATCAGGGTCCCCTTGCCGGGCATTGCAGAAACCTCGATGAAGAGGATGTCGCCTCCGGTCGGCGTCCAGGCCAGCCCCGTCGAGACGCCCGGGATCTCCGTGCGCTCCGCCGCCTCCGAGTAGTACTGCTGCGGCCCCAGGATGTCGGCGATGGTCGCCGGCACCAGGTTCGGGTCGTAGGGCTGGTTCTCCGCCACCTTGACGGCGATGTTCCGGATGACGCTGGCGATCTCGCGCTCGAGGTTGCGCACCCCCGCCTCGCGCGTGTACTGCTCGATGACCGTGTTGAGCGCCTCATCGGAGAGCTTGATCCGCTCCTCGTCGAGCCCGTGCTCGGCGACCTGCTTCGGCACCAGGTGGCGCTTGGCGATCTCCAGCTTCTCCTCGCGGGTGTAGCCGGGGATCTCCAGCACCTCCATGCGGTCGAGCAGCGCCGGCGGGATGGGATCGAGCATGTTCGCCGTGGCGATGAAGATGACGTCGCTGAGGTCGAAGTTCACCTCCAGGTAGTGATCGGAGAAGGTCGAGTTCTGCTCCGGATCCAGGACCTCGAGGAGGGCGGCCGAGGGGTCGCCCCGGAAGTCGGCGCCCAGCTTGTCGATCTCGTCGAGCATGAAGACCGGGTTGCGGAATCCGACTCGCCTCATCCCCTGGATGATTCGCCCCGGCAGCGCGCCGATGTACGTCCGCCGGTGCCCGCGCACCTCCGCCTCGTCGCGGACGCCGCCCAGCGAGACGCGGATGAACTCACGCCCGAGCGAGCGGGCGATCGACTTGCCGAGCGACGTCTTGCCGACGCCCGGAGGTCCGGCCAGGCAGAGGATTGGACCCTTCTTCCCCGGCGCCAGCTTGCGCACCGCCAGGTACTCGAGGATGCGCTTCTTCACCTTCTTGAGGTCGTAGTGATCGCTGTCGAGGATCTCCCGAGCCTGATCGAGATCGAGCCGATCGTCGGTCCGCTTCGACCAGGGGAGCTCGACGAGCCACTCGAGGTAGGTCCGCTGAACGGTGTACTCCGCCGACGACTGCGCCATCTGCTTGAGACGATCGAGCTGCTTGCGCGCGGTCTTCTCGACCTCGGCCGGCATCTCGGCCGCCTTGATCTTCTCCTCGAACGCGTCGAGGTCGCCGGCGTCCTCGCCCTCGCCGAGCTCGTCCTGAATCGCCTTCAGCTTCTGGCGCAGCACGGCCTCGCGCTGATGCTTGGAGAACTCCTCCCGCACCTGGGAGTCGATCTTCTGCTTGACCTTGATCAGCTCCACCTTGCGCTGGAGCAGGACCAGCAGGCGACGCAGCCGCTCGGCCACGTCGATCTCCACCAGCAGCGAGGCGCGCTCCTCGGGGGAGAGGTCGACCGTCGCGGCGACGATGTCACCGAGCCGGCCGGGGTCCTTGTGCTGGTCCAGAACCTGGGCGGTCTCGTCGGGAATGTCCGGCGAGATGGCGATCAGCTGCTTGGCCACGTCGTAGACGGCCATGCCCAGGCCGTCGATCTCGATCGGATCCTTGCGGATCTCGACCAGCGGCTCGTAGGACGCCAGCAGGTAAGGCTTCTCCTGGACGAAGCCGGTCACCCGGCGCCGCTCGGTGCCACGGAGGACCGCCGTCACGCGGTTCTCGGCCGCCTTGACGATGCGGACGACCTCGCCTTCGACGCAGATGGTGTAGAGATCGGCGCCCGCAGGCTCTTCGATGTCGGCGTCCTTCTGGGTGCCGACGAGAACGCGCGCACCCTTGCCGCCGAGCGCCTCGATGAGGCGCAGGGAGCTGGCGCGACCGATCTCGACCGGCATCACCGCGCCGGGGAACAGCACCAGGTTGCGAAGCGACAGAAGCGGGAGGGTCTTGGTGGTCTCAGCGCTCATGGGTTGGTTGACCTCTGCTTTAGGATGCCGCGGGGGTTAAAAGGATATAACAGATTTGATTCGTGGAACCGGGGCGGGGCCGGTGGAAACCGATCAAAATCGGCGCACGTCTCCACCGGCCGTGCGGCGGGCGAGCTCCTCGATCAGCTTGCGCGTTTCGGCATCGTCGGGGCTGACCTTCGGTGCCACGATCTCCACCCGGCAGAGCTGATCGCCGCGCGAGCCGTCGGGGCTCTTGACGCCGCGGCCGCGCAACCGCAGACGGGCACCGCTCGACGTCCCGGGCGGGACCGTGACGGTGACCCGCCCTTCGACGGTGGGGACCTCGATCCTCGCGCCCAGCGCCGCCTCGGCGAACGTCACCGGCAGGTCGAGCTCGATGTCCGACCCACGGCGCCGCAGGAACGGATCCGGCCGCACCTGGATGTCGAGGTAGAGATCGCCGGGCGTGCCGTTGCGCGTCGGCGCGGGGCCCCCCTGTCCGGGCAGCCGCAGCCTCCCCCCTCTTCCACCCCGGGGGGGATGTTCACGTCGACGGTGGCGCCGCTGCCGGTGCGCACCGTGCGCTTGCCGCCCACGACGGACTCGAGGAACGTGACCTCCAGCCGCCCTTCCATGTCGCTTCCGCGCGCCGGGCGGGTGCGCTGGCGCCGCGGATCGAAGCCGACGCCCGGACCACCTCCGCCGCCGAACAGCGTCGAGAAGATGTCATTGATGTCGAACTCGCCCGACATCCCGCCGCCGCCCGCACCGGCGCGCGAGCGGCCGAACGTCTGGGCGAACGCCTCGGCGTCGAACCCCTCCGGCATCCCGTCGGGGCGGATGGGCGCGTGCTTGAGACGGTCGTACTCCTGGCGCTTCTTCGAGTCGCCGAGGACGTCGTACGCCTCGTTGATCTCCTTGAAGCGCTCGGTCTTCTTCTTGTCGTTGCCGGTGACGTCGGGGTGGAACTCCTTGGCCAGCTTGCGATAGGCCTTCTTGATCGCCGCTTCGTCGGCGCTCTCTGCGACCCCCAGTGTCTTATAAAGATCTTTCATTCGTGCTGGTCAATTCACTTTGCCACTTTGCCACTTTGCCATCATGACATGACCGCGACGCGCTGCTGCGGTTTGCGTGTGAAGGTGAGCTGGCCCGATTCGGACCCTTCGCCGCGCTCGACCAGCACGGTGTCACCAGGGTGCAGCTCCCCGCCCAGGAGCTTGCGGGCCAGCGGGTCCTGGACGTAGCGCACCAGCGCCCGCTTGAGGGGACGCGCCCCGTACTGCGGGTCGTACCCTTGATCGGCCAGGAAGCTGCGCGCCTCGGGAGACAGCTCCAGCTCCAGGTCGCGGTCGTGGAGCAGCTTGCGCAGCCGCCCCAGCTGGACGTCGACGATGGTGTCGATCTCGTTCCGTCCCAGCGGATGGAAGATGACGATGTCGTCGATCCGGTTGAGAAACTCGGGACGGAAGGAGCGGCGCAGCTCCTCCATGACGCGGTCCTTGGCCTCCAGGTTGGTCCAGTCCTGCAGGTGCTGGCTGCCGACGTTGGAGGTCATGATGACCACCGTGTTGCGGAAGTCGACGGTGCGCCCCTGTCCGTCGGTGAGGCGCCCGTCGTCGAGCAGCTGGAGCAGCGTGTTGAAGACGTCGGGGTGGGCCTTTTCGATCTCGTCGAACAGGATCACCGAGTAGGGGCGGCGTCGCACCGCCTCGGTCAGCTGCCCGCCCTGGTCGTAGCCGACGTATCCGGGAGGCGCCCCGATGAGGCGCGAGACGGCATGTTTCTCCATGTACTCCGACATGTCGATCCGCACCATGTGCGACTCGTCGTCGAACAGGAACTCGGCCAGCGCCCGCGCCAGCTCGGTCTTCCCGACGCCGGTCGGTCCCAGAAAGATGAACGAACCGATGGGGCGGTTGGGATCCTGCAGGCCGGCGCGCGCGCGCCGGACCGCGTTCGACACCGCCTCGACGGCCTGGTCCTGGCCGATCACCCGCGCGTGCAGCCGCTCCTCGAGATGAAGCAGGCGCGCCTGCTCCCCCTCCAGCATCTTGTCGACGGGGATGCCGGTCCACTTGGAGACGACCGCCGCCACGTCCTCCTCGGTGACCTCCTCGCGCAAGAACGACCCGTGCTTCTGGGCCTCTTTCAGCTCGTCGCTCTTGGCCAGGAGCTGCTTTTCAATCTCCGGGATGCGCCCGAAGCGCAGCTCGGCGGCGCGGTTCAGATCGCCGCGGCGCTGGGCCAGCTCCGCCTCCGTCTTGGCGCCCTCCGCCTCTTCCTTCAGCTTGCGCAGCGAGCCGATGAGGCTCTTTTCGTGCTGCCAGACGGTCTTCATCTGGTCGGCGCGCTCGCGCAGCTCGGAGATCTCGGTGGCCACCGCCGCCAGCCGCTTGGCCGAGGACTCGTCCTTCTCCTTGCTGAGCGCCTGCTCTTCGATCGCCAGCGACGTCAGGCGCCGCTCGATCTGATCGATGGGGTCGGGGCGCGAATCGATCTGCATCTTGAGCCGGCTGGCCGCCTCGTCGACGAGGTCGATCGCCTTGTCGGGGAGCTGCCGTCCCTGGATGTATCGGTGCGACAGGCGCGCCGCTGAAACCAGCGCCGCGTCACGGATCCGGATCCCATGGTGGACCTCGTAGCGCTCCTTGAGGCCGCGCAAGATGGCGACGGTGTCCTCCAGCGTCGGCTCGCCGACGTAGACGGGCTGAAACCGGCGCTCGAGCGCCTTGTCCTTCTCGATGTACTTCCGGTACTCGTCGAGCGTGGTGGCGCCGATGCAGCGCAGATCGCCGCGGGCCAGCGCCGGCTTGAGCATGTTGGCGGCGTCGACCGCCCCCTCGGCCCCGCCCGCGCCCACCAGCGTGTGCAGCTCGTCGATGAAGAGGATGACGCTGCCGGCGGCCGCTTCGATCTCCTTGAGGACGGCCTTCAGCCGATCCTCGAACTCGCCGCGGAACTTGGTTCCGGCGATGAGCGTCCCGAGATCGAGCGACAGAATCTTCTTGTCCCGCAGCGATTCGGGGACGTCGCCGCTCGCGATCCGCAGCGCGATCCCCTCGACGATGGCCGTCTTGCCGACGCCCGGATCGCCGATCAGCACCGGGTTGTTCTTGGTGCGCCGCGACAGGACCTGCATCGCCCGGCGGATCTCCTCGTCGCGTCCGATCACCGGGTCCAGCTTCCCGTTGCGGGCCAGCTCGGTCAGATCGCGGGTGTACTTGGCCAGCGACTGATACTTCCCCTCTGCCTCGGGATCGGTCACCCGCTGGGTGCCGCGGACCTCGGCCAATGCCTTCATCACCGTGTCGCGGCGGACGCCGGCGTCCTTCAGGGCCCGGCTGGCCGCGCCGTGGTCCTTGGCCAGGAGCGCCAGCAAGAGGTGCTCGCTGGAGATGTACTCGTCCTTGAACTCCTTGGACTGCTTGCCAGCATCCTCGAACAGGGCCTCCAGGCGCCGGCCGGCATAGATGTCGGCGGTCGACCCCCGGACCTGCGGCTGGGACTCGAGGGCGGCCTGCGCGGCCTGCCGGACCTGGGCGGGGTCGACGCCCACCTTTCGGAGGAGCGCTCCCGTCACGCCGTCCTGCTGGTCCAGCAGGGCCAAAAGCAGGTGCTCCGGCGTCAGTTCCTGGTGGCCCCGGCTCCCGGCCAGCTCGTGCGCGGCCTGGATGGCTTCTCGGGCTTTGATGGTCAGCTTGTCGAGCCTCATTGGTCGGCTAGAGAGGTAAGCACCGCCACGGGCTGGACAAGCTGCGGCGCGCGGAGCGTGGACTGGTCCCTTTGGGGAGCTATCGACAAGCGAACGGTTCCGAGTAGATTCCGGTGGGTGTCGTACCTGGTTCTGGCCCGGAAGTACCGGCCGCAGCGGTTCTCGGAGCTGATCGGGCAAGAGCACGTGGCCCGGACCCTCTCGAACGCCATCGCCCAGAACCGGGTCCACCACGCCTTTCTGTTCACGGGGGCGCGGGGCGTCGGGAAGACCAGCGCGGCGCGCATCCTGGCCAAGGCGCTCTCCTGCGAGAAGGGGCCGACGGCCGAGCCGTGCGGCGTCTGCGAGCTCTGTCAGGAGATCGCCGGCGGGCGCTCGGTCGACGTCATCGAGATTGACGCCGCGTCCAACACCAAGGTCGAGGAGACCAAGTCGGTGCTCGAGGGGGTTCGCTACCTCCCGGCGCGGGCGCGGCGCAAGGTCTACATCATCGACGAGGTGCACATGCTTTCGGCGCACTCGTGGAACGCGCTCTTGAAGACGCTGGAAGAGCCGCCGCCGCACGTGGTGTTCGTCTTCGCCACGACCGAGGTGCACAAGATCCCGGCGACCATCCTGTCGCGCTGCCAGCGCTTCGACTTCAAGCTGATCTCGACGGCGCGGCTGACCACCCACCTGACCGAGATCCTGCGCTCGGAGCAGATCGACGCCGCGCCGGAGGCGGTTCGGCTGGTCGCCCGGCAGGCGGCCGGCTCGGTGCGCGACGGCCTGTCGCTGCTCGACCAGACCATCGCCTACGTGGGGACCGAGCGGTTGACCGCCGAGGTGACGGCCGACGTGCTGGGGATCGCCGACCGGCAGCTGCTGGTCGGGCTGACCGTGGCGGTGCTCGATCGGGATCCGGGGGCGGCCCTGCGGCTCATCGCCCGGGCGGCCGATCGCGGCGTGGATCTCGGGCAGCTCGGGCGGTCGTTTTTGGGGTTCCTGCGCGATCTGGAGGTCGTGGCGTCGGTGAAGCCGGTGCCGGGGGTCGAGCTGGCCGATCTCCTCGACGCGACGCCGGAGGAGATCGACGAGGTGCGGGCGCTGGCCGAGCGCGCCGGGCCGGGCCTGGTGACCGTGCTCTTCGATCGTTGGGCCCGCGCCGTCGACGAGGCGTCGCGCCTGCCGACGCCGCGACTCCTCTACGAGATGGCGGCCATCGATCTGTGCGCCGCGGAGCCGATGGTGCCGCTCGGCGATCTGCTGCAACGGCTCGACGACCTGGAGGGGCGCCTGCGGGGCGCCCGGTCCGCTCCCGTTCCGGGCGGGGGGGGCTCGGCCCCGGCGCCGGGCGCGCCCCCGCCAGCAAAGTCGGCGACTGCCAAGCCGCCGGGCCCCGGACCGCGCGCCTGGGGGACCCCGGCCTCGCCGGCGCCGAGCCCGGCCGCGACCTCGCCCACGGAGGCGGGGGCCGTCGCCGCGCCCGTCCCGGTCGCCTTGGCGAATCCGGTCGTGTCCGCGTCGCCCGCTTCCGCGCCGACGTCGCTGCCCCAGAGAAAGCCCGCGGGGAGCCCGGCCGAGATCTGGCGGAGCATCCTGACCAGCTTCGAGGCCAAGCGGCCGCGGCTGGCCGGCCTGCTGGCCCACGCGGAGGTGGCCTCGATGACGACCGGAGCCGTCACGCTGCTCTTTCCGGACAAGTTCACCTCCGACCAGACCGAGAAGTCGCGCGGCGAGGTCGAGGCGTCGATCTCGGAGGCGCTGGGCCAGCCGACGCGCGTGACGTTCTCGGTGGGCGGCCCGGCCAACGGCACGACCGTCCGTACCGTCCGCTCAGAGGTCGGCCAGCAGAGCGACGCCGCCGCCGCCGATCGCAAGGCGCGCGAGAACGAGGCCCGCCAGCACCCGCGAATTCGCAACGCGCAGGACGTCTTCGGCGCCGCGCTCAAGGAGATCAAAACCTGATGTCGATTCCCGATCTCAAGGGGCTGCTCGAGACGGCCCAGCGGATTCAGACCGAGGTGGCGCGGGTGCGCGAGGAGCTGGCGCGCAAGACCGTCGTCGGCGAGACGGGCGGCGGCCTCTGCCGCTGCACCGCCAACGGCAAGGGGGAGATCCTCTCCCTCGTCATCGACCAGGCCATCTTGGGCGACAAGAAGATGATCGAGGACCTGGCGGCCGGCGCGGTGAACATCGCGCTGCAGCGGGCCCGAGAGATGGCCGAGGCCGATCTGGCCCAGGTGACCGGCGGCCTGCCGGTCCCCCCCGGAATGTTCGGGGGCTAGGCGCCGATGTTCGCTTCTCCGATCGCCAAGCTGATTCAGCAGCTGGCCAAGCTGCCGGGCGTGGGGGAGAAGACCGCCGCCCGCCTGGCGTTCCACATCCTGCGCGCGTCGCCCGAGGACGCGGCGGCGCTGGCGGCCGCCATCGGCGAGATCCGGCAGAAGATCCGCTTCTGCTCGATCTGCTGCGATCTGACCGAGGCCGATCCCTGCGCCATCTGCCGCGATCAGCGGCGCGACGGGGCCATGGTCTGCGTCGTGGCGCAGCCGCAGGATCTGATCGCCGTCGAGCGGGCAGGGGGCTACCGCGGCCGCTACCACGTTCTGCACGGGCTGCTCTCCCCCCTGGACGGGATCGGGCCCGACGACCTCCGCGTGGCCGAGCTGGTCCGGAGGTGTGGCGACGGGACGATCGCCGAGGCCATCCTGGCCACCAGCCCCAGCGTCGAGGGGGAGGCCACGGCCGTCTACCTGGCCAAGCTGCTCCGCCCGCTGGGGGTGCGGACCACCCGCATCGCCACCGGCGTCCCGATGGGCGGAGAGCTCGAGTACGCCGATCAGGCCACGCTCGCCCGCGCCATCGACGGCCGGCGCGAGATGTAGGCGCCGGCGCCAGGTCTGGGCCGTCGCCGGCTTCAGGATTTGGGCCGGGGGGCCGACTAGACCTTGTCGCCGCCGTTTCACCGACGACGCAGCTGGGGTACAATGCTTGAAACCCCGTTTCGCGAATGATATTCGTGAGCATTCCGGATTGGTGAGGAGCGCGATGAGTGGCCCCGATGTGATGTTCCCCGAAGAGCAGCAGCAGATGTCACTCGTCTGCGCGCGGCTCGCTCGGGACGCCAACGCCAAAGCAGTCTTGCTCATCGGCCGCGACGGTCAGCCGATCGCCGACGCCGGCGATGTCGACGAGCTGGACGTGACCTCGCTGTCGTCGCTGACGGCCGGCAACGTCGCCGCCACCGGCGGTATCTCGAAGATCCTGCGCGAGAAGGACTTCTCCAGTCAGTTCCACGAGGGGGAGAAGACCAACATCCACATCACGCTGGTGGGTGGACGCGCGATCCTGCTCGTGCTGTTCGACGAGCGGTCGTCGCTGGGTCTGGTTCGACTGCGCGTCCGGAAGTCCTCGGACGAGATGGTGCGCCTGTTCGATCAGGTCGCGAAGAAGGCCGCTTCCAAGAGCCAGCCGTCGATCCTGACGGAGATCACCGACAGCGACATCGACAACCTGTTCAATGATTAACCTGGAACCCTGGGAGGGTTCCAAACCTCCCGCGACGAGCTGCGGAGGCGAAGCCTCCTCCGCTCACGCGTGGATTAATTTGGAACCCTGGGAGGGTTCCAAACCTCCCGCGACGAGCTCCGGAGGCGAAGCCTCCTCCGCTCACGCGTGGACTGACGCCGCGATCACCAGGCATCTGCCGAGACGGGTGGTCGATTGAGCTTCATCAACTACTCGTCGCGCGAGATCAACTGCAAGCTGGTCTACTACGGGCCCGGCCTGTGCGGGAAGACCACCAACCTGCACTACATCTATGCGAAGACCAGCCCCGACGCGAAGGGGAAGATGATCTCGCTGGCCACCGAGACCGAGCGGACGCTGTTCTTCGACTTCCTGCCGCTGTCGCTCGGTGAGATCCGCGGCTTCAAGACCCGGTTTCATCTGTACACCGTCCCCGGCCAGGTCTTCTACGATGCCAGCCGCAAGCTGATCTTGAAGGGCGTCGACGGCGTGGTGTTCGTGGCCGACTCGCAGGTCGAGCGCATGGAGGCGAACATCGAGTCGCTCGACAATCTGCGCCTCAACCTGACCGACCAGGGCTACAACCTCGACAAGCTGCCGTACGTGGTCCAGTACAACAAGCGCGACCTGCCGAACGCCGCCCCGATCGACCAGCTGCGCGAGGTCCTGAACCCCACCAAGGCCCCCGAGTTCGAGGCCTGCGCCACCAGCGGCGCCGGCGTGTTCGACACGCTCAAGGCCGTCGCCAAGTCCGTCCTGACCGAGCTCCGCCGCGGGCAATAAGTTCGGGGGACGTCGGGCGCTGCGCGCCCTTTGGTCCCCCGCGCCCCCGCTCGCTCCGCGTGGCGAAGCCACGCTCCGCTCGCCGTTTTTTCCGTTGGCGAGTGTGCCAACTGCGTTGACGATCGGGCTCGCTGCTGGTGCGGGTTCCCGGGCCGAGCGCGCGCGCACGGGACTTGCTGCTGTGGTTCGGGCGGGATGGATCGGGATGCGACAACGGAGGTGGTGGGTGCTGGGCTTCGCGGCGGGGCTGACGGCTTGCGCGTCGCCGCCCCCCTCGACGATCTGCGCGACGTCGGTCACCTACACGACCCGCTTCACGACCGCGGTCCGCAATGACCTCGATCTCGTGTTCGTGATCGACGACGGCCCGGCGATGGCCGGCTGGCAGGCGAAGCTGGCCACCCAGCTGCCCACCCTCATCAAGGCCGTGCAGTCCCTCCCAGAGCCGATCGGGCTCCATCTGGGTGTCCTCTCGTCGGACCTGGGGGTGGGGGCGGCGACGAACGTCGGTATTCCGGGCTGCGCGGTGTCCGGGGATGGGGGCCACCTTCGCAGTCAGCCCGAGGCGATGTGCACCGCCACGACGCTCGATCCGTCAGCGGCCTTCATCTCGGAGATCGGGAGCGCCCGCAATTTCACGGCGGCAGACGACGCGACCGAGTCGGGTGCGGCGAAGGTGTTCCAGTGCATCGCCCAGCTGGGCGACGGGGGCTGCGGTTTCGGCCAGCCGCTGGCGGCGTTGGCCCGCGCGCTCGGCGCCGACGGGCAGCCGCCGCCGCCCGAGAACGCGGGGTTCCTCCGCCCTGACGCCTATCTGATGATCGTCTTCCTCTCCAACCAGGACGACTGCTCGGCGCCCGCCGGTAGCTCGCTGTTCTCGCTGAGCGATCCTTCTGCCAACGATCTCCGCGATCCGCAGGGGCCTCTGACCCACTACCGTTGCAACCACGCGGGGCACCTCTGCGTCGATTCGCAAGCTGTGGAGGTCTCTCCGCCGATCGCGCCCCCCGCCGGCGCCGTCTCTGTCGATGGGGTCCCTACGCTGGCCCTGACGAATTGCCAGTCGAACGAGAGGGACGGCGCACTGACGCCGGTCTCGAAGTTCGTTTCGGAGATCAGGTCCCTCAAGCAGGACCCGGACAACCGCATTCTGGTCTCCGGCATCGTCGGCCCGTCGTCCCCGTACGCCGTCGAGTGGCTGCCCCAACCTGGCAGCGCTGCGCCCGGAGAGCTCTGGCCGCGGGTCGCCCCATCCTGCGGATCCGAGGCCGCCGACGGAAGCGGTGCCTTCGGCGAGCCGGCGGTTCGCCTCACGCAGTTCGTGAACGCCTTCCCGAACAGCGTCCTCGCTTCGGTGTGCGACGAAAACTATGCTCAGGTGTTGACCGCCCTGACCGGCCCGCACGAAAAGGGGCAGCCGCCCTGCCTTCCATCGGACATTCGCACCAAGACCGACCCCGAAGGGACCAGCTATCCGGATTGCGTGGTGACCGAGCACCTGACGACGGCGGACAGCGCGCAGGATCTCAACCTTCCCCCTTGCGCCACCGTTCCCGCCGGCTCGGCCTGCTGGTCGATTGGAGGCGCGTCGGGACCGCCGGGCTGCCCCGCCGGCAGCCCGCCCTTCACGGTCAACAACGAGCCGGTCGGGCCGGACCCTTCCAACTTTGCAGCCACGCTGGAGATCGCCTGCCAGCTCACGCCGCCCGCCGACGCGGGTCGATGTGGCCAATGAGCGGCAGGGCGGCGGGGGGCCGCCGGGGGGCACTCGTCAAGTCGGATATGGCGACTTGACGAGTGGGAGGCGCTTGGCTAGATCGATCGGGTGGCCCATCCGCACTTGAAGGCGCCGCTCGACGAGTTCACGGCGGTCGTCCACCGGACGAAGAACCGACTGGTGGCGATTCCCGCCGAGGTCCAGCGGAACCTCGGCCTCGAGAAGCGGGCCGACAACCATCTGCTGTTCGTTTCGATCCGGCCGCACGGGGCAGGGCGATGGAATCACAACTATTTCAAGCTGACTTACGACAATGAGTTCGCGATTCCGAACAACATTCCCGGCCTCAAGCCGGGCCAGATGGTCGACGTGCGCATCCATAGGATCATCGCCGATGTGCCAGCCGCGAATGCGGTGAAGCCTCCGCACGGCGCCAGGTTGCTGCTGTCGCTCGCCAGGCGGCCTCGCAAGGGGTGGCGCAGCGACGGTGCCGAACGAATCGACGAATACCTCCGAGAAGAGTCTTGAATCGGGCGGTGTACGTCGACACCGCGTGGTTGGTCGCGTTGATCGACGTCCGCGATCAGCATCATGAGGAGGCGCTCGCGCTGGCGGAGAAGCTGGCCGGTGAAGAGGCGCCGCTGGTCTCGACCGACGCGGTGGTCATCGAGCTCTGCAACTACTTCGCTCGCAGTCCGCTGCGGTCGGAGGCGATTGCCTGGGTCCTGGAGGTTCGGGAGGATTCAGGCTGGGAGATTGTCTCCGTCGACCGTCGACTGCTTTTCGCGGCGGAACGAAGGTATCTGGCTCACCAGGACAAGACGTGGAGCCTCACCGACTGCATCGGCATGGAGCTCATGCGGTCGCGGAAGCTGGAGCGTGCCGCCACGACGGACGCCGGGTTTCAGCAGGCGGGCTTCCGCGTCCTGCTGGGGCGTCGGGCGAGATAGGCGCGGCAGGCGCGGTCGTTACGCCTTGCGGAGGCAGGCGGTCGCGAACAGGCCGGCGATGGCCGCCTGGAGGCCGAGCCAGGCGGGCTCGACGGCGTCGGGGATGAAGCGCAGCTCGACGGTGTGGGCGACGGCCGCGAAGAGCAGCGCGCCCGCCACGCCGAAGCCGAAGCCCGCCAGCACCGGCCGCAGGCGGCGCACGCCGTAGAGCAGCAGCGTGAGCAGGACCGGAACGGCGGCGCTGTAGACCAGCGTCGCGCTGAGCGGGCCGCCCGAAAGATCGGTGAAGCCGTTCGAGAGGACCCCGGCCGCCGCGTGCGCGTGCGACCACGACAGCGGGATGGCCCAGGTGAGGTCGAGGCCCGAAGCGCCGACCACGAAGGCCGCCAGCGCGCCGAAGCCGAGCTTGCCGACGGTGATGCCCCGCCGGCGCGTCAGCACCAGGCCGAGCAAGCCGGCCGCCAGGCCCAGACCCAGCTCCTCGCCGCCGCGGGTGTCGCGCGCCTTGTGCAGCGCCGCCGACGCGTCGACGATGCCGGCGCCGTAGTGGTCATCGACGCGCGCGCCCGCGGCGGAATCGCGCCCCGCCGGCTTGCGCGCGGTCGAGAGCAGGATCTCCTCGACGGCGGCTGGCTTGGTGACGCCGGCGCCCACCACCAGCGCGGCCACCCCGGCCACGTGCGGTGACGCCATCGACGTCCCCATGAACCAGAGGTAGTCGGTGCGCTTGATGTCGCCCGGCACGATGGTGTGCTGCAGGACGCCCCCCTGGGCGTTGCCGCGGGTGTTGCCGCCTGGAGCGGCCAGGTCGACCTCCGGGCCCCAGTTCGAATAGAACGTCGTGGCCTCGTCCTGCTGGGTCGCGGCGACGGCCAGGACGCCCGGGTAGCGCGCCGGGTAGCTCACCCGGCCGTGCCCGTCATTGCCGGCGGCGGCGACCACGACCACGCCCTTGTCGTGGGCGTACTTGATCGCCTTGGCCATGGGGGCCATCGACCGCCCGCCGCCCAGGCTCATGTTGATGACGTTCGCGCCGTGGTCGGCGGCCCAGCGGATCGCCTGCGAGATGCCGGCCATCGAGCCCGAGCCCTGGGCGGAGAGCACCTTCAGCGGCATGATGCTGGCGCCGTAGGCGACGCCCGTCACCCCGATCTTGTTGTTGGTCGACTCGGCGATCGTGCCGGCGACGTGCGTGCCGTGGCCGTGGTCGTCGGCCGCGTTGGCGTTGTTGGCGACGAAGTTGTACCCGGGGACGAACTTGGTGTCGGCGAGATCCCCGACCTTGGTGACGCCGGTGTCGATGACGGCGACCACCGCGCCCTTGCCGTTCCCCTGCTTCCAGGCGGCCGGCATGCCGATCTGGCGCATGTGCCACTGGTACTTGAAACAGGCGTCGTTGGGGAAGCTGCCCGTGTCGGCGGCGCCGTCCGCCTTTCGGCTGCACTCCGCTTCCATGGAGCCCGTCGCGTGCGCGTCGGCCAGCTCCTCCTGCGCCTCCTCGTCGGGCGGGATGGTCGCCAGCGAATCGTAGTCGACGCTCTCGACGTCGGGATCGCGCGCCAGCTTGGCGGCGGCCGCGGCGGCCGCGGCGGCGTTGGGGAAATCGATCCGGTAAAGGCCGTCGACCGCCGAGTAGGCGCTGACCGGGACCTCGTGAAAGCCGGTGGCGGCCAGCGCCGCCTGCGTGATGTCGTCGCGGAAGTCGACGATCAGGCGCGTCGGCTCGACGCCTGCCTGTTCGGCCAGCTCCTCGCTCGAGGCGGCGGCCTTCTGCGCCGGCGGTGGACCGCTGTGCCAGAGCGCGCCGGCCCCCACCAGCATCGCCGCGAAACCGACCCAGGGCACAACCAAGGAGACCAGGCTCGACTTCCGCATACTGGCATTATACGGCCGCGGCGCGAACTTCGCAGGCCCCCCAGGATCATTTAAAAGCAGGCCGGCCGTGATACATTGGCCGCTGCCTCACGCTGCGCTCCTGCCACCTCCGCCGCCTCGCGAAAACTCCGAAACCGCTTTGGGAAAATCCCTCACGATTCGCCTCGCCGCCCTGCTCGCCGGCCTCGCCTGGCTGGCGGTCTCCGAGCCGGCGCGCGCCCAGGACGCAAACCCGGCCGCCGTCGACAAGATTACCAAGCTCAACAAGAAGGCGGTCGACGAGTTCGAGAACCTGAACTTCGACCAGGCGCGTAAAATCCTGAAAGATGCCCTGGACGCCTGCTCGCGCAGCGGGATCGAGGGGAGCCAGATCGCGGCACGCACGCACGTCCACCTGGGCGTGGTCCTGTTCGCCGGCTTCAAGCAGAAGGATGACGCTCTGGCGGAGTTCAAGAAGGCGCTGGAGATCGCGCCGGACATCAAGCTCGACAAGCTGCTGGCCACCCCCGAGATCCAGGAGGTGTTCGACCAGGCGGTCGAGGCGCAGAAGGGCGCCACGGGCGGCGCTGAGCCCCCCCCGCCCGCCGACGTCATCACCCACGAGCCGATCACGCGGGCCACGCAGGGCAAGAGCATTCCCATCAACGTGACGCTCGATTCGTCGGTGAAGGCGAAGAAGGTCATGCTCTCGTTCAGCGCCGACGGCTCGGAGGACTTCGGCGAGCGGGAGATGAAGGAAGCGTCCCCGGGGAACTGGATGGGCCAGATCCCCGCCTCGGCCACCGAGGGGGCCAGGGTCTCGTATTACATCGAGGTCGAGGGCGACGACGATCAGGTCATCGCGAGGAAGGGGTCGGCGGCGTCGCCGCTGGTCGTCTCGCTGCGAGGCCCGGGCGGCGCGGCCCTGGGCACCGGCAAGAAGAAGCCGGCCGCCCCTGCGCCGAAGGAGGAGGAGGAACCGGAAGGGCCCACCTGGTACGTCGGGCTCGGCGTCGGCAGCGGGTTCGGGTGGACGACCGGCACGGGCGAGGTCTACAGCCAGGACATGGTCAAGCCGGCCGGGTTCGCCGCGGCCCAGCTCGGTCAGCTCACGCCGGAGGTCGGCTATTTCCTCAGCCCCGACCTGATCCTGTCGCTGCAGCTCCGCTTTCAAAAGGTGAGCGGTGCGACGTCCTTCTACGCGACGGACGCGACCACCTGTGGAACGAGCATGATCTGCGCGCCGCCCTCCTTCGCCATCTCGGGCTTCGCCCGCGCGCACTACCTGTTCGACTTCGGCGATCTGCACCCGTTCGTCTCGGCCGCGTTGGGTGGCGGATCGATTCGCCACGTCGCCACGTTCAACTCGGTCCCCAAGTGCGGCAGCGACATGAAGACCACCTGCGTCGACACGGTCGACTCCGGGCCGCTCTTCATCGGCGGCGGCGGCGGGCTGCTCTACAACGTGTCCGACACCTTCGCGCTGACCGCCGAGACCAACCTGCTCCTCGGCTTCACCAACTTCACGTTCAACGTCGACCTCAACGTCGGCGTCGCCGCGGAATTCTAGGGGGCGCGAGCCGCGGTCAGCCGGCCTTCGCGATCTTGGTCGCGAAGAGGTGGGCGTGGGCGTAGATGGAGATCTGGGGGTTGACGCCGAGGCCGGTGGGAAAGATCGAGCCGTCGGCGATCCAGAGGTTCTCGAGCTGGTGGTGGCGGCCGCGCGCGTCGACGACGGAGCGGGCGGGATCCGCGCCCATCGCCGCGCCGCCCATCTGATGCGCCGAGAACATCGTGTGCCGGTTGGGGCCGAACGGCGCCGTGGCGATCGCGGCCAGGTCTGACTCGCTCCGGAGCACCAGCGGGGTCTCGTGCAGCGTCATCACCTCGCGCGCGCCGGCCGCCAGCTGCAAGCGGGCCATGTCGGCCAGCGCCGAGACGGCCGCCTCGCGCAGCGACCCGGAGAGCGGGTAATGGAGCTTGATGCGCCCGTCGCCGTTCACGTCGACCGTGCCGCCCTCGTCGTCGTGGTGGCCGTCGATCAGCAGCGCGATCGTCGCCTGCGCGTAGGGGAGCCGCTCCATGATCTTGCGGTGGGTGTCCCCGAAGCCGGGGAAGGCCAGCGCGGCCAGCATCGGGTGGACGGGCGCCGTCTCGAAGAAGTAGCCGACGCGGTCGCCCCGATCGGCGAAGTGGTGGACCGCCACCGACTGGGGCGGTCCGTAGAACGCCTCGACCGGTTGATCGTAGAAGGCGACGATCGGCACCGTCGGATGCAGGAAGGTGCGGCGGCCGACCTGGCCGCTGTCGGTGCCGGCCCGCGAACGCAGGAGCAGCGCCGGCGTGTTGATGGCGCCGCCCGCCAGCACGATGCCGCGCCGGGCGTAGGCGGCCAGGCGCCCGCGCGGGCGGTCGGTGGCCCGGTCCAGCACGTCGGCGACGACGCCGCGGGCCCGACCCCGATCGGTCTCGACCAGCTTGACGCGGCAGTCGCTGTAGAGGTCGGCACCCGCGGCGATCGCGTCGGCCAGGAAGGTGGTGCGGGCGGTGCGCTTGGCGTCGAGGGGGCACCCCATCCCGCAGTAGCCGAGCCGCGCGCACCCTTTGACGCTGCGGTGGATCAGCTGCGGCTGCCACCCCAGCTTGGCGGCCCCGTCCTGCAGCTTGCGGTTGTTGTTGTTGACGTCGTCCGGATTGCCGGCGCCGACGTCGAGGCGGCGCTCGACCTCCGCGAAGTGCGGCGCCAGCGTCGCCGCGTCGAGATCGCGCACGCCGTGGCGCGCCGCCCAGAGGTCCAGCGTCCGCTGCGGCGTCCGGAACGACGAGGTCCAGTTGACGGTCGTCCCGCCGCCCACCGAACGCCCCTGCAGGATCAGGATCGACAGATCGTCGGTGGCCCGGTTGCCGTGCTCCTGGTAGAGCGCCGGGTAGGCCCACGACTCCTGCATGTTGAAGTCGCGCCGGGTGTAGTGGCCTCCCTCTTCGACGACCACCACCTGGGCGCCGGCGGCGGACAGGACCGCGGCGGCCGTGCTCCCGCCGGCGCCGCTGCCGACCACGACGTAGTCGGCCTCGATCGACGACGAGTCGGGGAGCTCGGCGCCGGTGAGGATGCGGCCGGCTGGTCGGCTCACGGCGTGACCCCCGGAGGCTGCGGCACCAGCGGCGGCCCCGGGTAGCCGATGAGCGGGTAGATCTCCGGGGACGCGTAGTAGACGGCGTCGGCCAGGCGTTTGAGCGCCTGGTAGCCGCTGCGCAGGATGGCCAGCCGCGAGCGCCGCCAGGCCTCCAGCCGCGCATCCTGCTCGGCGGCCGGCGCGCGCGTGAACGGGCGGGGCGAAGCGGCGGTGAACGTTCCGACGAAGCCGCTCTCGCACAGGCGCAAGAGGCGGCGAAAATCGGTGCCCACGTCGGGATTCACGGTGGCCATCAGCACGTCGATCTTGCCGGCGCAGTCCAGCGCCTCGGCCCGCGGCCAGCGGCCGTCGGCGCCGTCGCCGGGGACGATCCGCGCCGCGACCGCCGCTAGGACCGCGTACTCGTCGGCCGAGAGCAGCCGCAACGGCTGGCGCGGCGCGCTCCCCCGGCGGGTCGTCCGAAACACGAACGGCAGAGATCCGCCCACGACCAGCAAGGCCCCACCGATGAGGCCGCGCTTCAGAAATCGGCGACGATCAAACCCCGCGCCTTCGTCGGAACCGACCACGCGCGGAGCCTACCACCGGCGGGCTGGGTGGCCAGGTGTCGATGCGCCTGTCGCCCGGGACGCTCAGGCGGCGCGTGTCGTGGCCGCGACCAGCGATTTGGAGAGCGCCCGCTGCCGCACCGGATCGCGATCGGCCGTCCCGCTGGGGAGCGTCGCCCGCAGGGCCCCCCGGTTGAACACCCAGAGCGACCCCGGCGTCCCGCGCTGCCAGACCTCGTCGCGGGTGAGCGGCTCGGTCGAGACGACCACCACGCGATCCCTCTCGGTGGTCACCGCGGAAAAGTCGATCGCCATCTCGGCGTCGCACAGCGTGGCGCGCCCGAACGGCGCCTTGCGGATGATGTAACAGAGCTTGGTCCCGCAGCGCGCGTAGAGGTGGCGCCCGTCGGCCAGCAGGAAGTTGAACTTCCCCTCGGCGCCGAGCTGGCCGCCGAGCTCGGCCACCAGCCGCCAGAGCCGCCGCCGATCCTTCGGGTAGCCGCCGGGGAAGGCGTCGCGGATCCGCTCCAGCATCCAGCAGAAGGCGTGCTCGCTGTCGGTCTCGCCGAGCGGCTCCTCGACGCGCAGCTTGTGCCGCCTCACGTGCGGCAGCGTGCCGTTGTGGGCGAACACCCAGTGCCGCCCCCAGAGCACGCGCTTGAACGGGTGCGTGTTCTCGAGGCTGGCCTTGCCGCGCGTCTTCTTGCGGACGTGCGCCACCGCCAGCAGCGTCTTGATGGGGTTGTCGCGGATGAAGTTGGCCATCGCGCTCTCGCAGGCCGGCCGCGGCTCGAGGAAGCTGCGCGCGAACTTCCCGTCGTAGAGGGCAACCCCCCAGCCGTCGGCGTGGGGCCCGGTTTTTCCGCCGCGGAGGGCGAATCCGGTGAACGAGAAGGTGATGTCGGTGGGGACGTTGCACTCCATCCCCATGAGCTCGCACATCCCGTGATTCTACTTCGCTCATCGCTGTTTTGGCGGCCACTTCGCGGCTACAATCGGGCTTATCCATGCGCGGCCGTCCATCCGCGGCGCCGGCGTCCGCGGCTCTCCCCTGGTGGGCGACACCGCGGGGGGCGGCCGTCGTC
The DNA here is from genome assembly GCA_963835825.1 of uncultured Pseudomonadota bacterium. Lineage (GTDB taxonomy): Bacteria > Myxococcota_A > Polyangia > Fen-1088 > Fen-1088 > JADGRB01. The sequence continues at coordinate 147,804 of CAWIGZ010000012.1, read as the reverse complement.
GTCGCCGTCGTCGCGGCCGTCGCCTTCGCCCGGGCGGTCGGCAACGGGTTCACCTACGACGAGGGGCTGGTGCTGGTCGGCGCCCAGCGGTTTCTGCAGTCGGGCTCGTTCGGGACGCTGCTGTCGAAGGACTATTTCGGCGCCAGCCTCGAAGGGACGTGGCGACCCTTCTGCACCCTCACGTACATGCTCGACGCCCTGGTGTCGTTCCACCCGGCGGTGTTCAAGCTGGACAGCCTCCTCGGGCACATCGTCGCGGCGTGGCTGCTGATGGCGCTCACCCGGCGCCTCTTGCCGAAGGAGCGGCGGACCTGGGCCATCGTCGCCGGCCTGCTGTTCGCGCTTCATCCAATCACCGCCGAGACGGTCGACAACGCCTCGTTCCGCGAGGACTCGCTGGTCACGGCCTTCACGCTGGCGACGCTGATCCTGGCGCTCGACCGCCGCCCGGCGCTGGCGCTTCTTTGTTACAGCCTGGGCCTCCTGTCGAAGGAGTCGGCGGTGGTCGCGCCGGCGCTGCTGGCGATCCTCCGGCTGGGGGGCTTCGACCGCGAGAACCCGCGGCCCTGGGGCCCTCCGCAGCCGGCGTCCCCCGCGCCGCTGGCCACCGTGGTGCGGCGACTGGTCGTCGAGCTGATTCCGTTCGCGGTCATCACCGTCGTCTACCTGGCGATCCGGTTCGGGCCGATGAAGACGCCGGTCGCCTATGCCCAGTACCCGGGGGGCACGTTCGGCGCGACGCTGATCGGGCTGCCGGCGATCTGGGCCCACGATCTGCGCCTGTTGATCTGGCCCTGGCCGCTCTGCGCCGATTACACCGGCTACTTCCGTTTCGGCGCCCAGCCGTGGGCGCCGGTGCTGCTGGCGCTCGCCGCCGTCGCCGCTTACCTCGGCCTCATCGTCTTCGCCGTGCGGCGCGGCGAGCGGGTGGTCGCGCTCGGGCTCGGCTGGTTTCTGCTGGCGCTGCTCCCCGTCTCCAACCTGCTTCCCATGCCGATGCCGGCCGCCGAGCGGTTCCTCTACTTGCCGCTCTGTGGGATCGCGCTGGCGGCGGCGGCCCGGTTCGGCCGATTCATGGAGAGCCATCCTCCGCCGGCCCGGCGCCGGGGGACGCTCCTCGGCGTGGGCTTGCTGGCGGTGTTCGCCGTGCTGCTGAACCTGCGCCACGGCGACTGGCATGACGATCAGCGGCTGTGGCTGGCAACCGTCGCGGTCAACCCGCGGTCCTGCGGCGCCCAGAGCGCCGTCGGGGGCGGCCTCCTGTCGCAGGGGATGGCGTCGGGCGATCCCGAGCTGCTGCGCGCCTCCGCCGCCCGCGAGGAGCTGGCCCTTCGGCTCTGCAGCGACGATAGCGACCCGTTTCGGGCCGCCTTCGCCTACACCCGCCTCGGGGCAGCCCGCGCGCTGCTCGACGATCGGGCGGGGGCGCGGCTGGCGCTGGAGCGGGCCACCGTGCTTCACCCCCGCTATGCCCTGCCGTTCGCCTGGCTCGGATACCTCGCCTATCAGGAGGGGGACCAGGCGGTCGCCGCGATGCTGCTGAAAAAGGCCATCTTCGACCTTGGACCGCCCGACGCGACGGTGGCCGCCGTTGCACGATATTACGTCGACAAAATCTGACCTCGGCCTGGCTGGCGGCGACCCGACCCAACGGCGCGGGGCGCCCCTCGCCGGCGCTGTTGACAGGCACGTTGGTTTCTCTTAGTTTCGCGGCGGCTTAGCCACCCATGCCGCTCGAGTTTTCAGTGCAATCGAAGCAGCGGGTCGAGAGGCTGCTTTCGCGGTATCCGACCAAGCAGGCCGCGCTTTTGCCCGTGCTCCACGTGGCGCAGGAAGAGTTCGGTCACCTCCCCGACGACGTGATCGAGCTGGTGTCGCGTACCCTCGACCTGGCGCCGGCCCACATCTACGGCGTCGTCACCTTCTACACGATGTTCCATCGCGAGAAGAAGGGGCGGCACGAGCTGATGGTCTGCACCAACGTCTCCTGCATGCTGAAGGGGGGCTACGGCATCCTCAAGCACATCGAGGGGCGGCTGGGGATCAAGGCCGGCGAGACCACGCCCGACGGCGCCTTCTCCATCGTGGAAGAAGAGTGCCTGGCGGCGTGCGCCAACGCCCCGATGATGATCTGCGGCGACAACTACTTCGTCGATTTGACGCCCGAGAAGGTCGACGTCGTGCTCGACGAGCTGCGCAGGCGCTTCCGCGAAGATCCTAAAAACGACCCGAAGAACGAGAAGTCGGCGCCGCTCAATCGGACGATGTTCGGCATGGGCCCGGGCGGAGAAAAGGTCTGACATGGCGACGACCTGGCAAGAGCTGAAGGGGGCGAACGTCAAGATCGTCACCAAGAACTTCGGCGTGGCCAACAGCCACAAGCTCGGCGTCTACCAGCAGCGCGGCGGCTACGAGGCGCTGCGCCGGGCGCTGACGCTGCAGCCGGCGGCTCTGGTCGACGAGGTGAAGAAGTCGAACCTGCGCGGCCGCGGCGGCGCGGGCTTCCCGACCGGGATGAAGTGGTCGTTCATCCCCAAGGACGCCAAGCTGGTCTACCTGGTCGTCAACGCCGACGAGTCGGAGCCGGGGACCTGCAAGGACCGGGAGCTCCTGGCCTACGACCCGCACATGCTGCTCGAGGGGATGCTGATCGCCTCCTACGCGCTCGGCTGCAAGCACGCCTACATCTACATTCGCGGCGAGATGATGCGGGAGGCGAAGATCGTCCAGGCGGCCATCGACGAGGCCTACGCGGCGGGCTGGCTGGGCAAGGATCACCCGGCGGTCGGCGGCGGCGGCTCGTTCAAGCTGGACATCACGCTCCACCGGGGCGCCGGCGCGTACATCTGCGGCGAAGAGACCGGGCTGCTCAACTCGCTGGAAGGCAAGCGCGGCTGGCCGCGCCTCAAGCCGCCGTTCCCGGCCATCAAGGGGCTCTTCAACGCGCCGACGGTCGTCAACAACGTCGAGACGATCATGAACATCCCCGAGATCGTCACCAAGGGGGGCGAGTGGTTCGCCGGCCTGGGGATGGGCAAGTCGGGCGGCACGCGCATCGTCTGCGTCTCGGGCCACGTGCAGAAGCCGGGCGTGTTCGAGCTGCCGATGGGGATCAGCTTCCGCGACCTCATCTACGACGTCTGTGGCGGCATCCCCAACGGGCGGCAGCTGAAGGGCGTGATCCCGGGCGGCAGCTCGATGCCGCCGCTCGACGCCTCCGAGCTCGACGTCCCCTGCGAGTTCGACGCGCTCATGACCGACCCCCGCATCAAGGACGTGGAGGTACGCCCCGGCGTCCCCTTCGACCTGGGCGGCGGCCGCAAGCTGAAGACGATGGCCGGCTCGGGCGGCATCGTGGTGTTCGACGACAGCACCGACGTGGTCGCGCTCTGCGCGCGGGTCATGCAGTTCTACGCCCACGAGTCGTGCGGCCAGTGCACCCCGTGCCGCGAGGGCTCGGGCTGGCTGGCGCGGGTCTGCAAGCGCCTGGCGCGCGGCGAGGGCGAGGCGGGCGACGTCGAGCTCCTGTCCAACATCGCCAACGGCATCGGCGGCAACACCATCTGCGCGCTGGGCGACGCGGCGGCCTGGCCGATGCTGGGCTTCCTGACCAAGTTCCGCGTCGACTTCGAGGCGCGCATCAAGCCCAAGACCATCGGGATCCCGGCGGGCGCGGTGGCGGCCCCCACCAAGGGAGCGGCGGCGTGACTTTTTTCCTGCCGGACGGCACCTCGACCGGCGACGCGGTCGTCTTCTGGATCCTGGCCGCCATGGTGGGGTTCTTCGCGATCTTCACCATCACCCGCAAGAACCCGGTCACGGCCGTCATGTCGCTGGTGGCGACGTTCTTCGGGCTGGCCGCCATGTACGCCACGATGTCGGCGCACTTCCTGGCGGTCTTGCAGGTGCTGGTCTACGCCGGCGCGATCACCGTGCTCTTCATCTTCGTGGTCATGATCCTGAACCGCGAGGAGGTGACGCCCCTGTCGTTCCGGCCGCTTCGCGTGCTGGGCGTGCTGGCGGGCGTCTACCTCTTCGTGAAGTTCGCCGACATCGTGGTGGTCGGGCTGCCGACCGGTTTTTCGACCACGCTGTCGCCCGAGTTCGGCACCGTCGCCGCCGTCGGTGACCTGCTGTTCCGCGACTTCCTGTATCCGTTCGAGGCGATCTCCATCCTGCTGCTGGTGGCCATCGTGGGCGGCGTCGTCATCTCGCGCTCCCACCAGAAGGAGGTCGCCGCCAACCGCGCCGCCAAGTACCGCAAGCAGATCCACGAGCTGGCCAGCCACGACTATCCGGGCGCCGCCGAGGAACCGGCGCCGGAAGGGCACCACTAGGTCTCCGCCATGCCGACGACTTACTACCTGATCCTCTCGTTCGCGCTGTTTTTGGTGGGGACCACGGGCGTGCTGCTCCGCCGCAACGCGCTGATCGTCCTCATGGCCATCGAGCTGCAGCTCAACGGCGGGAACCTGGCGTTGATCGCCTTTTCACGCCAGCTGGGCGACATGAAGGGGCACGTGTTCGCCTTCCTGATCATCGCGCTGGCGGCGGCCGAGGCGGCGGTGGGGCTGGCGATCCTGGTCGGTCTCTTCCGTGGACGGCAGACCGTCAACCTCGACGAAATCACCTTGATGAAGCGCTGAGGGAGACGCGGCCGTGATTTTCAACCTTCGCCTCATTCCGTTGCTGCCCTTCCTGGGCGCGGCGATCTTGATTTTGTTCGGCCGCAAGTGGTCGCGCGACACGGTGGTGGGCGTGGCGGCGGGCGCCATCGCCGGCTCCTGCATCCTGGTGGTCGATGCCTTCTTCACCGCGCTGCCGCTGGCGGAGCCGAACGGCCTGCGCGACACGGTGGGGACCTGGATCGCCGCCGGTCCGCTGAAGATCGATCTGGCGTTCCGGCTGGACGGCCTGTCGGGCCTGCTCTGCCTGATCATCACCTTCATCGGGTTCCTGATTCACATCTATTCGTCGGGGTACATGGAGCACGACCCCGACTACCCGCGCTTCTTCGCCTACCTGAACCTCTTCTGCGGCTCGATGCTGGTGCTGGTCCTCGGCGACAGCCTCCCGGTGATGTTCATCGGCTGGGAGGGGGTCGGCCTCTGCAGCTACCTCCTGATCGGCTTTTGGTACAAGGAGACGGCCAACGCCAACGCCGGCAAGAAGGCGTTCATCGTCAACCGGATCGGCGACTTCGGGTTCCTGATCGGGATGTTCCTGCTGTTCCAGTACACCGGGACGCTCAACTTCCAGGAGATCACGGCCAACGCGAATGGGGCGGTCGGCGGCGGCGGCGGTCTGATGACCACCCTGTTCCCCGGAACGATCTTTGCCGCGCCGGTCGCCTTCTGGGCCGCGCTGTTCCTCTTCGTCGGCGCCACCGGCAAGTCGGCGCAGATTCCCCTCTACATCTGGCTGCCCGACGCGATGGCCGGCCCCACGCCCGTCTCGGCGCTGATTCACGCCGCCACCATGGTCACCGCCGGTGTCTACATGGTCGCGCGCATGCACGCGGTCTACCTGCTGGCGCCCGGCGCGCTGGCCATCGTCGCGGCGACAGGCGCGCTGACCGCTCTCTTCGCGGCGATCATCGGGTTCGCCCAGAACGACTTCAAGAAGGTGCTGGCCTATTCGACGGTCAGCCAGCTCGGCTTCATGTTCGTCGGCGTCGGCACCGGCAACTTCGAGGGGGGAATCTTCCACCTCTACACCCACGCCTTCTTCAAGGCCGGGCTGTTTCTCTGCGCCGGCTCGGTCATGCACGCCATGAGCGGGTCGGGTGACATCACCCAGATGGGGGGCCTTCGCAAGAAGCTCCCCTGGACGCACGGGGTGTTCGTCGTCTGCTGGCTGGCGATCTGCGGCGTCGTCTTCTCGGGGTTCTTCTCCAAGGACTCGATCATCGCCGGCGCGATGTCGACGGAGGCGCTGGGCGAGGATCTGGCCTGGGTCGCGCACGCCTCCGGGATGGTGCTCAGCGTGGCCGCGCTGGGGACCGCGTTTTACATGTCGCGGCTCTACTTCCTGGTCTTCTCCGGCAAGTCGCGCGCCTCCGAGGAGGTCAAGCACCACATCCACGAGTCGCCGGGCAGCATGGTGGGACCGCTGGTGGTGCTGGCGATCGGCGCCGCTCTGGCCGGCTTCGTGGGGCTGCCGGGCAGCCTCGTCCATCACGCCGACTGGAACCTGCTCGACCGGGAGCTGGCGCCGGTGCTCGGTCCGGAGATGGAAGTCTCCAGCACGACCGAGGTGAGCGTGATGGTCGGCGCCACACTGCTGGCGCTGCTCGGCATCGGCGTCGCCTGGCTGTTCTACGGCGGCGGCTATCGCGAGTGGTCGCGCAAGTTCGCGGCCACCTTCCCCGGGCTGGTCAAGCTGGCGCAGGACAAGTTCCGGGTGGACGAGCTCTACCAGTTCCTGATCGTCCGTCCGCTCAAGAAGCTCGCCCAGGCGATCTACTTCGTGGTCGACCGGATCTTGATCGACAAGATCCTGGTCGGCGTGCCGGTGGCGCTGGTCGACTTCTTCGGCCGCCTCTCGCGCAGCGTGCAGGGCAGCGGTGACGGGCAGCGCTACCTGGCGGTGTTCGCGCTCGGCGTCGCGGGGGTCGTCTACCTCAGCACCCGCCCGATGGTGCCCGACGCGCTCAAGGTGACGGTGAACGGGATGACCGTCGACGTCGACGCCCGGCGCGGCAACAAGGCGGCGACCGAACCGCTCGAGTACAGCTACGACTTCGACGACGGCAAGTCCCAGGCGCCCGGCGCCGGACCGATCGCGCACCACACCTACGCTCGCCCGGGGGAGTACACCATCCGCGTCGACGTCAAGGACAAGAACTGGCACACCAGCTCGGTGGTCAAACAGAAAGTCACGGTGCGCTGATGGGCGTCCTCGGCTGGGTCACGCTGCTCCCGCTCTTCGGCGCCATCCTGGTGATGCTGGTGCCGCGCGAGGAAGAATCAATCCATCGCGGCCTCGGCCTTCTGACCGCGCTCGTCACCTTCGCGGTGTCGCTGGCGATCCTCACCGGCTTCGACGCCGGTCAGGCCGGGTTCCAGCTGGAGGTCGACCGGGTCTGGATCGCGCCGCTGGGCATCCGGTTCCACCTGGGCGTCGACGGCATCTCCCTCTGGCTGGTGATGCTGACGACCTTCATGGTGCCGCTGACGCTGCTCTCGCCGCAGGCGATCGGCATCCGCAACATCCGGGTCCGCGAGTTCACCGCGGCCATGCTGATCCTCGAGACCGGCATGATCGGGGCGTTCTTGGCCCTCGACCTGTTCGTCTTCTACGTCTTCTGGGAGCTGATGCTGATCCCGATGTACTTCATCATCGGGATCTGGGGCGGCGAGCGGCGGCTCTACGCCTCGATCAAGTTCGTCATCTACACGTTGGTCGGTTCGCTGCTGATGCTGGTGGCGATCCTGTACCTCTACGCCCAGTGGCACGCGACGACCGGCGGCACCAGCTTCGACTACACGCAGCTGTCGCACCTGACGCTGCCGGAGGGGCCGCAGCTCCTCTGCTTCGCGGCCTTCGCGCTGGCGTTCGCCATCAAGGTGCCGCTCTTCCCGCTGCACACCTGGTTGCCCGACGCCCACGTCGAGGCCCCGACCGGCGGCTCGGTGATCCTGGCCGCCGTGCTGCTGAAGTTCGGCGCCTACGGCTTCCTGCGCTTCGCGCTCCCGCTGTTCCCGCTGGCCGCCGCCGAGGCGGCGCCGCTGATCGCCATCCTGGCGGTCATCGGGATCGTCTACGGCGCGCTGATGGCCTACGTGCAGGACGACGCCAAGAAGCTGGTCGCCTACTCGTCGGTCTCGCACCTGGGGTTCGTGGTGCTGGGGATCCTCACGCTCAACCCGACCGGCATCCAGGGGGCCATCTACCAGATGCTGTCCCACGGGATCTCGACGGGCGGCCTCTTCTTCGCGGTCGGCCTCCTCTACGACCGCCGCCACACCCGCCGGCTGGGCGACTTCGGGGGCCTGTGGGCCAAGACGCCGGTCTTCGCGGCGCTGTTCCTGGTGATCATCCTGGCGTCGGTGGGGCTCCCCGGCCTCTGCGGCTTCGTCGGTGAGTTCCTGGTCCTGATCGGCACCTTCACGGCCGGCAAGGCCTGGGCGGGGTCGGTGCTGTTCGGGTACTTCCCGGCGCCCAAGCTGCTGGGCGCCATTTCGGCGACCGCGGTCATCCTCGCGGCGATGTATCTGCTGACCATGTACCAGAAGCTGATGTTCGGGCCGCTCGACAAGCCGGAGAACAAGGCGGTGCGCGACATCCACGGGCGCGAGACCTGGGTCTTCGGGATCGTGGTCGCCGCGGCGCTGGTGATGGGCTTGGCCCCCCAGCCGATCCTGTCGCGCTCGGCGAAGTCGGTCGACGCGTTCGTGGCCGGCTATCGCGACCGGCTGGAGGAGGCCAAGCGCAATCCGGACGCGCCGGCGCACGTCTACCCGGCGCTCGCCGCCGCGGCCCCGGCCGCGCCCGCTCCGGGGGGAGTCGCGCCATGACCTTCGACGTCGCCCAGATCTTCGCCTACTCGCCGATGCTGATCCTGATCGGCATGGGCTGCGTCATCCTGCTGGCCGAGACCTTCATCCAGGGCAAGGCCCGCTCCGGGCTGGCCTGGCTGGGCGTCGCCGGCTGCGTGGCGGCGCTGGCGGCGATCGGCGTCTCCTGGGCCGACGCCGCGACGCCGGCCTCGCACTTCGACGGGATGCTCACCGTCGACCGCATGGCGCTGTATCTCGACGCCGCCTTCGTGGTCGCGGCGCTGCTGACGCTGCTGTTCGCGCCCCCTTACCTGCGCGAGCAGGGGTTCGAGTTCGGCGAGTTCTACGCGCTGGTGCTGTTCGCCACCGCCGGCATGGTGATGGTCGTCCACGCGACCAGCCTGGTGTCGCTGCTCATCGGCATCGAGACGATGTCGCTGGCCGCCTACGTCCTCACCGGCTGCGCGCGCCGCAGCCTGCGCAGCGCCGAGGGGGCGATGAAGTACTTCCTCATGGGCGCCTTCGCCACCGGCTTCCTGGTCTACGGCATCGCGCTGGTCTACGGCGCCACCGGCGGCGAGTTCACCTACTCGGGGATCGCCGCCAAGACGGCGGACGCCAGCAAGATGCCGATCTTCTACCTCGGCGAGTACTTCATCCTCATCGCCCTGGTCTTCAAGGTCGCCGCCGTCCCCTTCCACATGTGGGCGCCCGACGCCTACGAAGGGGCGCCGACGCCGGTCACCGGCTTCATGGCGGCGGGCGTGAAGGCGGCCGCCTTCGGCGCGCTGGTCCGCCTGCTCGGCACCGCGTTCTCCAGCCCGCTGATGGTCTTCGACTTCACCGGCTGGGCCTCGGCGCTGTCGGTGCTGGCGGCGCTGACCATGACGCTGGGGAACCTGGCGGCCATCCGCCAGGACAACATCAAGCGAATGCTGGCCTACTCGTCGATCGCCCACGCCGGCTACCTGCTCATCGGCGTGGTCGCCTCGGGGCTGGGCGTCGCCGACGCCAAGCCGGCGGTGCTCTTCTACCTGCTCGCCTACACCTTCACGACGCTGGGCGTGTTCGGCGTGGTGGCCTGGATCGGCAACCGCAGCGACGAGCGCCTCTACATCGACGACTGGGCGGGCGTCGGCGCCGCGCGCCCCGCGGTGGCGCTGGCGATGACGATCTTCCTGCTGTCGCTGGGCGGCGTCCCCCCGATGGGCGGCTTCTTCGCCAAGTTCTACCTCTTCCGCTCGGCCATGCAGGCCCCCCAGCTCTACTGGCTGGTCGTGGTGGGCGTCCTCAACAGCCTGGTGAGCGTCTACTACTACCTGCGCGTGGTCGTGGCGATGTACTTCCGCGACGCCGCCCGCCCGTTCTCCCCCACCGACGGCGTCTCGATGCGCGCCGGCCTCCTGCTCACCGCGCTGGCCGTCCTCCTGCTCGGCATCTTCCCCAGCAGCTTCGTCGAGTGGGCCGGCTCGCTCGGCCTCAAGTAGTCGGCGCTTCCGCTTCGGGCGGCGAGCGCCCGTGACCGGCAAACGTCAGCGGCAGCGGACGCCGAGGACGTTGGGGATGGGCAACTGGGCGGGCACGGCGTCGCTCTCCAGGGCCCCGGTCTCGAAGCTGCCGTTCAGATCGAGATCCACGCCGCCCGCGTGAATCGAGAGGCTGGCGGGCGGACCGCCGTCCATGTGCATGGCGCTTTCGATCCCCAGCGGCAGGGCGAGCAGGATGTCGGTCAGCTCCTTCATCGTGTAGGGGTAGCGGCTGAAGATGAAGACGAGGCGCCCCTGCCGGTCGACGCCGACGGCCGCCTCGCTCCACCGGCGCTCCTGCTGCTCCCAGACGCTGCGCCCGGCCTTGATGAGGCGGAGGTTCTGGATGACGGTGCCGTAGTCCGCCAGGCGGGACTTGGCGGCGGGGTCGTCGAAATCGGCCATCACCAGCGGCGGCGCGCCGCTCTTGAGCGCGCCGAAGCCGAGCGCCGCCTTGTACTTGGCCGCCCAGTGCCCGTTGTTCAGGTGCTTGGGGCTGCGCGCATAGCCGGTGTTCGTTCGTCGGTCCGCCTGGAACATCCCCATGTTGATGGCGACCGCCAGGTGTCGCTCGCGGCACCATTGGGCAGCCGTGCGCGCGCGGCCGTCTCCGGTACCCGCCATGACCGCTTCCACGGACCGGACCTTGGGATCGACGCGGACCAGGTGAAGGTGGTCATCGATCGACAGGGAGACCGGACGCGGCCCCGGGGCCTGGACGGTCGCGTACGCGATCCCCGGTTCGAGCACCTTCCAATCGAGGTCCGCCGCGGCCCGAGGGGCCGAGCTGGACACCAGAACGGCCGAGAGACCCGCGAATCCGAGGAGAGCGCTGCGAAGGTTCACGGAGGGCGAGTGTAACGCGCCCGGACGCCCGACGCGGCGGGTTGCGGCGCCGGGGGTCAAGGCGGGGCGGAGGACTGCCGAGAAGATAAAGGGGATCTGCGGGCCTGCGCCTCGGCTCCCCGGAGCATGATGCCGATCGACGGAAATCCGAATGGGGTGCGCGCGTCAGCGCGGGCGCGCGTCCTGATCGTCGAGGACAACGGCCTCAACCGAATGCTCCTGCACGATCTCCTCGAGCTGCGCGGGCACGAGGTGGTGGAGGCGGCGACCGTCGACGAGGCGCGCGGCGCCCTCGACGCCGGCGGGCTCGACCTGCTGCTGCTCGACGTGCAGATCCCGGGCGGTGGCGCCGAAGCGGTCATTCGACACGCCCGGGCGTCCGCCGAGCTCGCCGAGGTCCCCATCGTCGCCGTGACCTCCCTGGCCATGCCGGGCGATCGCGAGCGGCTCCTCGGCAGCGGGTTCCAGGGCTATCTCTCGAAGCCGATCGATACGCGCACCTTCGGCGCCGTCGTCGAGTCATTCCTTTTCAACCCGGAGGGAGCCAGGCGTGTCCGTCACGTTGGTTGATGGAAGGGCGCCCACCGTCCTGGTGGTCGACGACAACCTCCAGAATCGGGAGGTCGCCGAGGGGAATCTGATCGGCGCCGGCTACGCGGTCATTCAGGCGGAGGGGGGGGCGGAGGCGCTGGCGCTGCTCGCCGCGCGGCGCCCGGATCTGGTCCTGCTCGACGTGCTCATGCCGGGGATGGACGGGTACGAGACCTGCCGGCGGATCAGGGCGCTGCCCGAGGGGGGCGACGTCCCGGTGCTGTTTCTCACCGCGCTCGGCGACCTCGAGACCCACAAGGCGGCGCTGGAATCGGGCGCCGACGACTTTCTGACCAAGCCCCTCAACCGGACCGAGCTGCTGATTCGCGTGCGCTCGCTGCTCCGGATCAAGCGCCTCTCCGACGAGCTGCGCGGCAACGTCCAGGTGATCCGAACGCAGCGCGACGCGCTGGTGGCGGCGCAGCGCCAGAAGGACGAGCTGACCGCGCTCATCGTTCACGATCTCAAGAATCCGTTGTCGAGCATCCTCGCCAACGTCCAGTACGTGCAGAGCCGGGCGGCGCTGCCGGTCGACGAGCGCGAGTCGCTGGAGGACGTGCTGCGCGCGTCGCAGGCGATGGTGCGGCTGGTGATGAACCTGCTCGACGTGAGCCGGAGCGACGACGGCGCGCTCATCCCGCACGTCTCGGCGTTCGAGCTCCCCGAGCTGCTCGGTGAGATCTGCTCCGAGATGGGGCGCCGGATCGAGGAGAAGGGGCAACGGCTGGAGCTGTCGCTGGCGCCCGGCGTGGGGGTCCTGCGCGGCGATCGCGATCTGGTGCGGCGCATCGTCGAGAACCTCATCGACAACGCCTACAAATACGGCCCCAAGCAGGCGACGATCACCGTCGAGGTGCTGCGGGCGACGATGGACGACGGGGCCGAGCCGGCCGTCGAGATCAGGGTGCGCGACGAGGGCGCGGGGATCCCCGCGGCTTACCGGCAGCTGGTGTTCGAGAAGTACGGGCGGGCCGGCGGCTCCGGGATGCGCGAGGCGCGCTCCAGCCACGGACTCGGGCTGGTGTTCTGCCGCCGGGCGGCCACCGTGCACGGCGGCGCCATCTGGATCGACGAGCAGGCCACCCGCGGCAGCTGCTTCTGCGTTCGCCTTCCGATCGCGCGCCTGCCGCTCAGCGCGACGGCCGCCTCCCCGGCGCGCTCGGAACGCAGCGGGCTCGCCTCCCGGTGAGCGTCAAGCTGGAGGACGAGACCCCGGGGACCAGGCGGCTCTACGCCGAATACCAGCAGGAGATCTGGGAGCACACCGATCGGATGTTCCTCTGGCTGCTGGTCGCCCAGTGGCTGGGGGCGATCGCCACCGCGCTCTGGACCTCACCGGTGCCCAGCGCCGGCGCGCTGCCGCACCTCCCGCTGCCCTGGAAGGCCTTCTTCCTGGGGGGGACCTTCGCGGCGTTGCCGCTCTACATGGCGATTCGCCATCCGGGCTCGGCGCTCACGCGGCGGGAGATCGCCGTCGGTCAGGGGCTGCTCACGGCGCTCCTCATCTATCTGTCGGGCAGTCAGGTCGAGATGCGCGCCGTTCCGTTCGTGTCGCTGGCCTTCTTGGCCATGTACCGCGATCCGACCGTGCTGTTGCTGGCCAGCCTGGTGACGGCGATCGGCTTTTCGACCTACGGCATCGCGCACCTCGGACGCGAGATCTGGTTCACCGAGACGCTGTTCGTGGGGATCGAGGATCTGCTGCTGATCCTGGCCATCGGCAAGAGCCAGTCCGATCTCCTGGGGACGGCGCGCAAGCAGGCGACCATCGACTCGAGCCGCGCGGCGCTGGAGCGCGAGGTGGCCGAGCGCCAGCGCACCGAACGGCTGCTGTCGTTGCAGTACCTCATCACCCGCGTGCTGGCCGGATCGGGCAGCCTCATCGAGGCGGCGCCGTTCATCCTGCGCATCATGGGTGAAAATCAGGGCTGGCAGGTGGGCGAGCTGTGGGAGGTGGAGGAGTCGCGGCAGTGTTTGCGCTCCGTCGACCTGTGGCACGCCGACAGCTTCGAACGAGCGGAGTTCGTGCAGCGGCGGCGGGCGGTGCGCATGAAGAGCGACGAAGGGCTACCGGGGCGGGTCTGGCAGCGGCACCTGCCGCTCTGGATCCCCGACCTCGCCGAGGAGCCGACGCTCCCCATGGCTGGGTTCGCGGCCGAATCGGGGCTGCACGGCGCCTTCGCCATTCCGCTGCGCAACGGTCCCGAGGTGATCGGCGTGCTCGCCTTCTACAGCGTCGACGTCCGGCAGGCCAACGACGATCACCTCTCGATGCTGAGCGCGCTGGGCGGGCAGATCGGCCAGTTCATGGAGCGCAAGCGCGTCGAGCAGGGGCTGCGCGACAGCGAAGAGCGCTACCGCTCGGTGATCGCGGCCCTCGACGAGGGGATCATCCTGGTCGACGCCGACGGGACCGTGATGGCCACCAACGCCAGCTGCGAACGGATCCTGGCGCGCCCGTCGGCCGACATGGCGGCGCGCCCCTCGGCCGAGGCCTTCGTCTCGGCCACCGACGAGGCCGAGCGGCCGGTCGCCGGCGGCGAGCTGCCGTTTCTCGTCACGCTGCAGACCGGGGAGCCGCGGCAGAACGTGGTGCTCGGCGTGACCCGCGGCGACGGCGGCAAGGTCTGGATCTCGATGAACTCGCAGCCGCTGGTGCGGTTCGGCGAGAGCGCCCCCTACGCGGCCATGGCCTCGTTCACCGACATCACGGCCCGCAAGGCGGCCGAGGCGTCGCTGCGGGCGATCATGTCGGAGCTGGAGGTGCGGGTCGAAAAGCGCACCGCCCAGCTGGTGGAGGCCAACGGCCGGCTCAAGGACGAGGTGACCGAGCGCGAGCGGGCCCAGCGGGAGATGCGGGCGGCCAAGGAGGCGGCCGACACCGCCAACAAGGCCAAGAGCGCCTTTCTGGCCAACATGAGCCACGAGCTGCGCACGCCGCTCAACGCGGTGATCGGCTTTTCCGAGCTGCTCGAGCAGCAGATCTTCGGCGCGCTCAACGACAAGCAGCTCACCTACGTGAGCAACGTGCTGGTCTCGGGGCGCCACCTCCTCCAGCTGGTGAACGACATTCTCGACATCTCCAAGGTCGAGGCGGGGCGAATGGACCTCGTCTACGAGCGGACGCCGATCGGCAGCATCGTCGACGTCGTGCGCGGCGTGATCGGCGCCGTGGCCAGCAAGCGCGGGATCAACCTGGAGGTGGCGCTGCCGCCCGGTCTGCCGGACGTCTACATCGATCCCGGGCGCATCAAGCAGGTGCTCTACAACCTGATCTCCAACGCCATCAAGTTCACGCCGCGGGGCGGGGCGGTGCGGCTCACGGCGCGGGCCGAGGCGCGCAGCCTGGTCATCTCGGTCTCCGACACGGGGATCGGCATCGCCCGCGCCGACCTGCCGCGCCTGTTTCGGGAGTTCGAGCAGCTCGCGCAGCCGAACGGGACGCGCCCGGAAGGGACGGGCCTTGGCCTCGCGCTCTCGCGTCGGCTGGTCGAGCTGCACGGCGGGCGGGTCGAGGTGGAGAGCGAGCTCGGCCGGGGCTCGACCTTCTCCGTTCACCTCCCGCTCAAGTCCCCCGACGAGACCACCGGCATCCGTATCCCCGGCCTGACGATCTAGGACGCTTTCGAGGAGCTGATCGCATCGGGCCCTGGTCAAGGGCGACCTCCGTTACGTGCGGGGCGAACGTCGTCGCTTCGATCGGGCACATCTTTCCGCACGTGCTCGTAAGCGGCGAGCAGCGCCCGATCGAGACGCGACGTCGTTGCCGCGCGCGTGCCGGGGTGCTCCTTCGCTCGAGGTCAGTTCAACCTGAGCGGCGGCCTAGCCGAAGCTGGCGTGGTAGGCGGGGTCCTCGACGGAGCGGGCGGCGGTGGTGGCGCGCAGCGGGGCGAAACAGTCGAGCATGACGGCCAGCTCGTCGGTGGCGCGGGCGCCGATGCTCTCTTCGTAGGCGCCGGGGTGCGGGCCGTGGACCACGCCGGCGGGGTGGTGCGAGAAGCTGCCGACCCCGACCCCCCGGCGCGAGGTGAAGTTGCCCCCCGCGTACAAGATGATCTCGTCGCAGTCGACCGAGGAATGCGGGTAAGGGCAGGGGATCGCCTGCGGGTGGAAGTCGAGAGGGCGGGGGACGAAGCTGCAGATGAGCGCGCCGCGCGTGGCGAAGGTGCCGTGCACCGTCGGTGGCAGGTGGGTCAGGCCGACCCGGGGGCGGAAGTTGAGGATGGGGAACACCCAGGGGTAGACGGCGCCGTCCCAGCCGACCACGTCGAGCGGCGCGTGGGGAAGCCGGAAGCCGTGGAAGGCGCCGCCGCGCTTGACCACCAGATCGCGCAGCCCCTCGTCGCGCGGGCCGGTGAAGAACGGGCGGCGGAAGTCGCGCTGGCTGTAGGGGGCGTCCATCCGCAGCTGGCCGACCTCGTTGCGCCATTGTTTGACCAACCCAAAGTTCGCGGCGCATTCGATCGACAGCCAGTATTGCGGCTGCTCGTCGGGGATGAAGCGGTGGGGCAGCCCCTTGGGGACGACGACGTAGTCGTGTCGCTCGAAGGGGAGATCGCCGAGCGCCGAGCGGAGCAGGCCGCCGCCCGAGAGGATGAAGTAGAGATCGTCGCCGTCGCCGTTCGAGAAGTAGACCGGGTCGGGCTCGTCGGGGTGGAGGATGGAGAGGACGACGTCGTCGTTGAACAGCAGCGGCACCCGCGCGTCGAGGGCGGCCCCGCCCCGCCGCGCCAGCTCCTGCGAGCGGTAGTGCCGGCGCGCCAGCGGGTGCGTCTCGTCGTCGGTGTCGGCGGGGATCTCCCAGCCGTGCCCGGCGGTCACCGGGACGCTGGGGTGCGGCCGTTCGAGGTGGTACATGATGGTGTACGGACCGTCGAAGCCCCCGCGGGTGAGGCACTCTTCGTGGCGCAGGCGGCCGCGCTCGTCGCGCAGCGCCGTGTGCGCCTTGTCGGGAACCACGCCGGCCACCATGCGATCGAGCATCGGTCTCCCTTTACTTGCCGCGGGCCTGTTCCCGTTCGATCGCCTCGAACAGGGCGCGGAAATTCCCGGCGCCGAAGCCCTGGTCCCCCTTGCGCTGGATGATCTCGAAGAAGAACGGCCCGGCCTCGGGATCGTGGTAGCGCCCGGCCGCCTCCTTCAGGAAGATCTGCAGCAGGTACTGGTGGGGTTTGTCGCCGTCGACCAGGATCTCCAGCTCGCGCAGGAGGTCGACGCTCTCGTCGATGGTGCCGACGCCGATCCGGCGGAGGCGCTCGGGCAGCACGTCGTAGTAGCTCCCCGGCGTCGGCATGAACTCCACGCCGGCGGCGCGCAGCCCGCGCACGGCGCCCACGATGTCCCGCACCGACAGGGCGGAGTGCTGGATTCCGTCGCCGCGGTTGTCCTCCGAAAAGAGGTTGATCTGCGACTCCTTGAAGAACGGGCGGTAGGGCTCGTTGTTGGCGAACTTCACGCCCGAGGCGGGATCCCACATCACGATCGATTTGAGCCCCGAGCCATGTTGTCTATTTGGAAGCGGGGACCCCGGAAGGGTCCCCGTGCCCCCCCGCGACGGACTCCGCTCGGCAGAGCCGAGCTCGGTCCACGCGCCGCCGGGGACGACGTCCTGGGTGTGGAACGCGATCTCCCACATCTGCTCGAAGCCGAGCACGTGCTCCATCCAGAGCAGCGCCGGCTTCATGGTCTGGAAGTTGGCGGTCAGGTGATCGATCCGCTCGAAGCCGAACCGGTTGCCGGTCGCGGCTGCGGTCGCGCTGGGAACGGAGCCGGGGAAGAGCCGCGAGTAACCGCGCCGCTCGACGAAGCGAAAGGTGGTGTCGCCGAACGGCGTGGTGATCGAGAACATCGCCAGCGTCCCCCCCTCGTCGGAGAAGCGCTGCACGTCGGTGATGAGCGTCCCGCCCCGCTCGTCGAGCAGCCGGAACGTCCGGTCGATCTCCTCGACGTCGAGCACGACCGTGCCGACCCCTTCGGGATGCTTGCGCAGGTAGCGCCAGGCGCGCCCCCCTTCACCGACCGGCTGGTGGATGACGTACAGCGCCTCACCGGCCCGAAAGGCCGCGGAGCGCTGCCGCCCTTCGCGTTCGAGCTCGGGCCCGCTCGACCCGATCTCCACGAAGTCGAGCTTGTCGACGAAGAATCGACGCGTCCGCTCGAGGTCGTGGACGTAATAGTGGAGGGCGTCGATCCGCTGGATCCCGAGCGACGAGCGGGCCATCTCTCAATCTTACCGCGCCTCGGTCCGGCTTGCCCCTCGCCGCCGGATTCCGTGCCGGGCGTGCACCAGCCGCGGCTCGATCAGCGCCGAGGCGGCCACGCCCAGGAAGGCCACGGCGAAGGCGAAGTTCAGCCAGCTGGCCCACAGCGGCTGGCCGGTCGCCATCCCGGCGATCCAGAGGACGCCCAGTCCCAACCCGAGCAGCGCCGGGACGAAGGCGCGGCTTGGATTCCGCTCCGGGTCGGAGAGCAGGGCCGCCGTGCCGAACGCCAGGACGGCCGCGACCGCGTCGAACCAGAGCAGCGTGGCCCCCTGGTTCTCGCTGAGGCCGATCCACCAGAAAATGCCGAGGGCGATCCCCAGGATGAAACAGCTCTTGCGCACCATGACGGGCCCCCTTCCACCTTTAAACCTGGCCACGATGGACGAGTGAGCGAGCTGGGCCGAGCCTCGCGGCTGACCTCGATCCCTGAAGTGGGAGCGCCGAGGTAGTCTTTTGCCATGCGGATCACCTCGAGGTCGCGGTGGGCGATGACCGGGCCGCTGGCGCTGGTCGCGCTCTGCGCGACGGCCGGCTGCTCCTGGATCTTCACGCAACCGCTGCGCGAGGATCGCTCGCCGTACGACGACCCCGTCTGTTCGACCAATCCGGCGCCCCCGGTGATCGATACCGCGGCCTTCATGTTGAACGCGGGCACGACGATCTACACGGCCGCGCAGGACAACGTGAGCCACAAGGCGCTCCGGGTGTCGGCCGGCGTCACGGCGGCGACGCTCTGGCTCGTGTCGGCGATCTACGGCTACGGCAAGATCAGTGAGTGCATGGCCGCCATCGACAGTCACGACGCCGGCGATCGCCATCCCGCCTTCGGCACCGGCGGCGAGGTCTTCCTGCGACAGCCGCCGCCACCGCCACCGCCGCGGCAGCCGGGCCAACCCGACGACGACGAGGATCCCCGGCATCCAAAGCTGCGCCCCCACCCCATTCCGATCGAGAAGCCGGACGCTCCGCGGTTCGGAGGCTGACGACGATCATGATGACTCCTTGACAGGGTAGATATGTGCGGCTATGCATATACATGGTTATGCATGTCGACCCCTTCGAGACCCTGGCCGATCCGATGCGGCGGACCATCGTCGAGCTGCTCCTCGACGGCGAGCAGGCGGTGAACGACCTCGTGGGGCGGCTCGATATCCACCAGTCGGGCGTCTCGCGCCACCTGCGCATCCTCAGCGAGGCGGGCTTCGTGCAGGCTCGGCCGGACGGTCCGCGCCGGCTCTACTCGCTGCGCCCGGAGCCGTTCCGGGCGCTCGATGAATGGGTGGGGCGCTACCGGCGTCTCTGGGAAGGGCGGCTCGATCGGTTCGGCGCCGAGCTGGCGCGTCGGCAGAAGAGCCGTCAAACGAAAGGGAGACTGTCATGAGCGACGGGACGACCGGCGCCGGCAAGCGGCGGCGCATCACCATGGAGCGGACTTTCGACGCGCCGATCGAGGACGTCTGGGAGCTGTGGACCACCAAGGAGGGGATCGAGTCCTGGTGGGGGCCGGAGGGGTTCACGGTGACCGTCCGTGCGATCGACCTGCGCCCCGGCGGTGAGATGCGGTACGAGATGCGTGCCACCGCGCCCGACGTCGTCGCGGGGATGCAGCGAATGGGGTTGCCGATTGCCACCGAGGCGCGGCTGACCTATTCGGAGATCACGCCCCACCGGCGGCTGGCCTACCTCCACGCCGCCGACTTCATTCCGGGCGTCGCCGCCTACGACATCGCGACCGAGGTGGAGCTCTTTGCCGGGCCTACCGGCGTCCGCATGGTGCTGACCATCGACGCCATGCACGACGAGCGTTGGACCGAGATGGCGGTCAAGGGCTGGGAGAGCCAGCTGGGCAAGGCCGTGCGCGCGCTGGACGCCGCGCGGAGCAGAAGAACGACGACGACGAGGAGAGCACCATGAGCAAACCGACACCGTTTCTGTGGTTCGACAACAACGCCGAGGAGGCGATGAACTTCTATCTGTCGATCTTCCCCAATTCGAAGGTCCAGGCCGTCACCCGCTACGCCGCCGGCGGTCCGGGGCCGGCCGGGTCGGTCATGACCGCCGCCTTTCAACTGGACGGCCAGGACATCGTGGCGCTCAACGGCGGTCCCAGGCACAAGCTCACCGAGGCGATCTCCTTCGTGGTCAACTGCGAGACGCAGGCGGAGGTCGATCGCCTCTGGGAGAAATTGACCGACGGCGGACAGCCGGGGCCTTGCGGTTGGCTGAAGGACAGATTCGGTCTCTCCTGGCAGATCATCCCCACGATGCTGCCCAAGCTGCTCTCCGACAAGGATCCCGCCAAGTCGGGCCGGGCGATGGCCGCGATGATGAAGATGAGCAAGCTCGACGGCGACGCGCTCAAGCGGGCATACGACGGCGCCTGACCCTGGCCTCGGGCGCTGCGGCTGGCCCCCACGGCGGTCCCTGGCCGCACCATAGCCGGGGTGCTCCGCTGGCCTTAGGCTAGAGGGATGAAAGTCCGCCGTGCACCGGCGTTGCTCGTGCGGGCGTGCCTGGCGGCTTCGCTTGGGCTTCTGCTGTCCGCGGCGACGGTGCGGGCGGCACCGCGCGTCTTCGCGCTCGAGCCGGCGCACAGTCGACTGACGATTCACGTCGGCAAGGCGGGGCTCTTCAGCTTCGCGGGCCACGAGCACCAGGTCGTCGCCGGAACCTTTCGCGGGACCGCGACCTTCGATCCCCAACGGTTGGCGCAATCGTCCGTCGACCTGACCTTCGACGCCGGCGCTTTGCGCGTCACGGGCAAGGGCGAGCCGCCGGAAGACGTCCCCCGGGTTCAGGCGGCGATGATCGGTCCGGACTGCCTCGCCGCCGGCCGCTTTCCGACGATCCGCTTCGTCTCGAAGTCGGTGGCGGCCGCCGGCGCCGTCGGCCCGAACGGAGGCGACCTCGCGCTGCGCGGCGAGCTCACCCTTCACGGCGTCACCCGCCCCCTGACCGTGCGCGTTCACCTCGACGTCACCGGCCCGACGCTGGAGGCGACGGGCGCGACGACGCTGAAGCAGACCGACTTCGGGATCACGCCCATCTCCAAGGCGGGCCTGGTGAAGGTGAAGGACGAGCTGACGCTCGCCTGGCGGATCAGCGGGCGCGCGCCCTGAGGCCGCGTCAGTCGTTGGCGGGGCGGATCGCCGCCGCCCGCCGGACGGCGGCGCGGATCGCCTGGACGTCGACCTGCTCGACGACGGCGGCCCCGAGACGGCGCGCGCGCTCCCGGACGGGCGCCTGATCGGTCACCAGGATGAACGGCGTCGGGCGCCGGCGCGACCGCAGGCCGGCGAGCACGGTCAGCCCGGGGATCCCCGGCAGCGCCTGCTCGCAGATCACCACGTCGAACGGCGATTCGACCGGCTCGATCAACGTCGAGGCCAGCGCCTCCAGGATCTCGGCGCCGTCGCGGGCCTCGACGACCTCATGGCCGTCGCGGCGCAAGGCCGCCGACAACAGCCGCCGCAGATCACCGTCGTCTTCGGCGACGAGGAGCCGCAGCGAGGTTTCCTGTTCGAAGAGCAGAACTTCACGAGCGAGTGCTTGGTTCACTTCGACCTCCTTTTAGGTCGACTCGCCGAACTGCATCGTGGATGCCAGCGATCATCCGGCTCAGCGGCGCAGCGACGCGCGCCCTCGCGAGGGCGCCGACCGTGACGCCGGCCGCGATCGCTGCCAATCGAGCAAATCGCCCGGCGCGCGACGCCGAAAAGGCGCGGGGGCGCGCCTCAGAGCGGCGCCGCGTCCCGCGCGGTCGAGCTGCCCGCGTCGAGCGCCGCACAGGCCCCCGGAGCCCACGTCCCTGCAGGCCCCCTTGTCCAGACGCCCCGTGGTCCGGGCGCGCCCGTCAGGCGAGCTCGATCCGCAGACCGAGGAAGGCGCCATAGCGTTCGGCCGCGGCAACGATTCGTTCGCGCCCGGGGCGCGCCGGTTTGTCGAACAGCGACAACGCGATCGTCACGACGTCGCGCCCCAGCATGCGCCGCCAGGTTCCGACGACCCGGCCGCCGGCGACGACCGTGGGGGCCAGCAGCCCGCCGCCGGCGTTGATTCGCCGGACGTCGCGGGGGTTCAGCATGGCGCTGCGATCGCGATAGGCGACCAGGTACTCGTCGAAGGCGGGCAAGAGGTAGGCGTCGGCGAGCGCCGCCGGGGAGACGCGCGGCGCTTCGGGGGCCCGCCAGTAGGTGGCGCCGGCGATCGACTCGGAGGTCAGCTCCGACGCCGCGGCGGCGAGGCCCGCGCGCGCGTCGGCAGGGGCCAGCCCCGACCACCAGGCGAAGTCGGCGACGCTGGCCGGTCCGCGGCTGCGGAAGTACCGCCGCGCCAGCTTGGCCAGCGCCTCCTCGTGGGTCAACGCCGCGCCGGCCGGCGGCGCCCTCCCGGCGAGCAGCGCCCAGGTCGCCTGCTTGCCCCGCGGCGCGCCGCTGCAGAGCAACCCCTGCAGCTCGGCGTGGCCGAGCAGGTGCGGGAGGCGCTGTCCTTCGGGGGAGACGCCCGCCGCGCGCAGCGCCGCGCCGAGCTCGGCGCGCGTCCGGTGCGCGCCGCCGTCCAGCGCGCGCGCGAACACCGCCTCCGACCGCCGAAAGGTCCTGGCGTCGAGCGCGAGCTCGCGGTGCCGCCGGGCCGCGCGCGCCATCAACCGGGGCGCCACCAGCGGCAGCATCCAGTGGAGATCGCCGGGGGTGACCAGCTGCCAGGTCCAGCGCAGGACGTGCGTGCGCAGCACGCTGCCGTCGGCCAGCGCGTCGGCGACGGCGTCCGCGGTCGACCTCGCACCGCGGGCGGCGCCACCAGGACCGCCCAGGCGCAGTCCCAGCGCCCACCTGGCCGCCAGCGGCTCTTGCGCCTGGATGGCGCCCATCCAGGCGACCAGCTCGGCCGGGGTGGCGAAGGCGCTGCGCGCGATCTGTTGCGCCGCCAGTCGCTGGGCCGCGATGTCCGCCGCGGCCGGCCCCGCTCCGCTCATCGAAAGGTCTTACCTCCGGACCTGGTTGACGCTGAGATATTTTGAGATATCTTGACGATATGTCCAAGAAGACAGCAGCGGAGGGGGCGCTCTTCGTCCGTCTCCCGGCCACCGCGGTCGGCAAGCTCGATCGGGCCGCCGAGGCGCTGGGGATGCGCAAGAAGGACCTGGTGGCCGGCCTGGTCTCGAAGTACGTCGATCCCGACAGCCGCCGCGGGCTCAGCGTCCTCGGGTCGCTGGCGACGCACAAGGTGACGGTCGAGCTCGGCCAGAAGGAGGCCACCGTCGGCGCGTACAGCTTCCAGCCGTACGATTCGCCGCCCCCGGCTTTGGCGGCGCCGCCCGAGGTGCTGAACGCCGCGCAGGCGGGCGAGCTTCTGCAGATCGATGAGGCGATCGTGCGAGAGATGGCCGAGGCCGGCAAGCTGCCCGGGCGCAAGCTCGGCTTCGGCCCGGGCGCCGTCTGGCGCTTCTCCCGCGCTGCGCTGGTGGCCTGGCTGGCGGCGCCCGAAAAGGCGGACAGGCGATGACCAGATATTCTCGCGATATCCCGGCCGCCCTGGTCCCCACGGTCGTCGAGCAGACGCACCGGGGGGAGCGGGGGTGGGACATCTTCTCGCGGCTGCTCAACGATCGGATCGTCTTTCTGGGGAGCGCCATCGACGACCAGCTGGCCAACGTCGTCATCGCCCAGCTGCTGTTCCTCGAGTCGGAGGACCCGGACAAGGACGTCATGATGTACGTCAACTCGCCGGGCGGCGACGTCTCGGCCGGGTTGGCCATCTACGACACCATGGTCGCGCTCCGCGCCCCGGTGGCCACCTTCTGCGTGGGGCAGGCGGCGTCGATGGCCAGCCTGCTGCTGGCGAGCGGCGCCAAGGGGAAGCGCAACGCGCTGCCCAACGCGCGGGTGATGATCCACCAGCCGCTGGCCGGCGTGCGCGGCCAGGTGAGCGACATCGAGATCCACGCCCGCGAGATCCTCAAGGCGCGCGACACCATCAACGCCATCTATGCGCGGCACACGGGGCAGTCGGTCGACCGGATCAAGCGCGACACCGAGCGCGACAACTTCATGACCGCCGCCGAGGCCAAGGACTACGGCCTCATCGACGAGGTGCTGGTGAGCGGCAAAGGCGGCCAGCCGCCGCGCTGACGGGCGGGGTCAGAAGACGGGCAGGTTGGGCACCGAGCCCCCACCGTCGGGACCAGGGCAGTTGACCGCGCCGGCGTCGCCGCAGGTGCAGTCGGTCACCGCGCAGCTGCTGGGCGGAAACTCACCGCCGGCCACCACCGCCGCCTTCAGGCTCGGGTCGCTGGGACAGACGAAGACGGGGGTGCTTTCGGCGATCTGCTGGCCGACGGTGGTCCCGGTCGCGTCGTAGACCCACTCGTCGTCGGGGATGGTCGGATCGAACCTGTTGAGCTTGAAGATGTCGAGCCCGCACGAGGAGACCCATCCTCCGGGGCCGCCGCACCATCCCGACATGGGGGCGCCATTCTGGTAATTGGTGCTGAAGCAGTCCCACGACATCCTCAGCACGCCGTCGGCGCCGATCACGCACTGACAGGCCCCGGCGTCGTGGGGCGGGGTGGTCGTGGACGCGTCGACGGGCGGCGGTCCGCCGGCGTCGACATTGCCGCCGGGGCCGTGCCCCGCGATGCCGCCGCTGCCGGGGCGGTTGAACCCGGCAGCGCCGGTGGTGCCGCCCCTGGGCCCGACCGCGCCGCCGAAGCCAGTCGTCCCGCCGCCGCCGAAGCCGGCGGTGCCGCCGCCGCCGGAGCTGCTCGTCCCGCCGCCGCCGAAGCCGGCGGTGCCGCCGGAGCCGCCGCTGCGGTTGCCGATGCCGCTGTTGCCGGTGCCGGGGCCGAGGCCGCCTCGGGCACCGCCGCCATCAATGGGCACCAGCGATTGGGTCTGGCAACCCGTGCCCCCAACGAACGCGCTGAATGCAACGATCAAACCCAGGCCAAGTCGAACGTTAAATCGAAAGCTAAGCGGAACCATTCGATGAGGCTAACACGCGTGACGTGACGGCGTCGCGCGTGCCAAGCTTCGCCGATGCCCGCGGCTCGCAGCGGTACCGCCGATCTTCCGCTTCACGGCGGGCGGGTTCCGGCCTGGCTGGCGGCGCGGATGGCGCGGCTCGGGCGGGTGATCGTCGAGGCGATCGCCCACGAATACGGCCGCACGGAGGTGCTGCGCCGCCTCTCCAACCCGTTCTGGTTCCAGTCGTTCGGCGCGGTGATGGGGATGGACTGGCACTCGTCGGGGATCACCACCAGCGTGATCGGCGCGCTGAAGCGGGGGCTCGCGCCCATCGAGCACGAGCTGGGGCTGCACGTCTGCGGCGGGCGCGGCCGCCACTCGCGCCGCACGCCCGACGAGCTGACCGCGCTCGGCGAGCGGGTGGGGCTGGACGCGCCGGCGCTGGTGCGCGCCAGCCGCCTGGTCGCCAAGGTCGACAGCGCCGCCGTGCAGGACGGCTTCGACCTGTACCTGCACGGCTTCATCGTCGCCGACGACGGCGCCTGGGTGGTCGTGCAGCAGGGGATGAACGGCGCGCGCCGGCAGGCCCGCCGCTACCACTGGCTGTGGGATCGCGCCGGCGCGTTCATCGAAGAGCCGCACGCCGCCATCGAAGGGCGCCCGGTCGGCGAGATCGTGAACCTCACCGACCGGCGCGCGGCCGCCGCCCGCGGCGAGATGCTCGACCTCGGACGCGGGCGTCCGGACACCGCCGTCGAGGCGCTGGCGCGGCTGCGCATGCCCGACCACCACGACGTGCGCGCGGAGGACATCGATTTGAAACGCCTCGGCAAGACGCTGGCCGCCGTCGCCGACCGCGGCCCCCAGGACTTCCCCGAGCTGATGCTGGTCCCCGGCGTCGGCGCGCGCACGCTGTTCGCGCTGGCGCTGGTCGCCGAGGTCATTCACGGCGCGCCCAGCCGCTTCGGCGATCCCGCGCGCTTCTCGCTGGCCCACGGCGGGAAGGACGGGCACCCGTTCCCGGTTCCGCTCGACGTCTACGACGAGACGGTCGGCGTCCTGCGCCGGGCGCTGGCGCGCGCCAAGCTGGGCGACGACGAGCGGCTGGCGGCGGTGCGGCGCCTCGACGAGCAGGCGCGGCTCATCGAAGGCGCGGCGGCCATGACGGAGGCGGAATTCGAGCGCGGCGTGGCCCGCGAATGGGCGGCCAAGGCGACGCTGGGCGGGCGCACGGTGGCCGACGACGCCCGGGCACCTCGCCAGCTCGGCTTTCGCTTCTGACCGCGGTCACCGCACCCGCCGGCGGCTGACGGCGTTCACCCGGCGACGGCGCAGCTGTAGTCGTACGAGATGGTGCTGGGGTTCGGGTTGGGATTGGCCGGATCGGGATCGAAGCTGAACGTCAGCCCACCCCCGGGGCAGACGCTGGGGCTGGTGATCAGCGACCAGCAGGGTCCCTGGCTGGCCGAGAAGCAGGAGGGGACGCTGCTGTCGATCACGCCGCCGGTGGCGGTCCGGTGCTCGACCACGGTGCACTGGGCCTGACCGCCCACCAGCAGCAGCGTCTCGGTGATGCAGGGGGGCGCCGCGCCGGGTTCGATCTTCCCCGCCAGCTGGTTCGACGCGGGGTGGTCGCCACCGCCGGCGTCGGTCGCGGCGTCGGGCTTCGGCGTCGAGCTGCTGCCGCACGCGCCGCCGAACGACGCGGCCACAATGACGGCCAGCAGCGCGATCGAAAGTGGTCGGGTCGTGTCGTTCGCCTTGCCGTTCGCTTTGTGGTTCATGGGCCCGCCCATTCTGGCAGCCGATGGTCGCCCAGGCTCCCCACCCCACAAAGCTCTTTGTTTTTGCGATAACCCTGTATAGCCATGCCAGCTCCCTCATCGTCCGGCCCCCGGCGCGCCGCCGCCCTGTTCGCCGAGCAGCAGCGCCGCGGGCAAACGCCGGGCGGGGTGATGGTCGCCCGCCAGCGCGGCGAGATCGTGCTCGCCGAGGCGGTCGGGCTGGCGCAGCCCGCGCGGCCCATGACCGTCGACGCGACCTTTCAAGTCATGTCGGTCTCGAAGGCGGTGGTCGCCTTCGCCATCGCCGTCCTCGAGGATCGCGGCCTCATCGACGTCGCCGCGCCCGTGGCCACCGTCTGGCCGGCCTTCGCGACGGCAGGCAAGGGGGAGATCACCATCCTGGATGTCCTCACCCATCGCGCGGGCCTGGTCCTCGAGGATCTCGTGCGCGATCGCGAGCGCTGGCGCGACTGGGACGCGGTCGCCGCCGCCATCGCCGCCGCCCCGCCCGATTACCCGCGCGGCACGCCGCTGCTTCGGCCACCCGGGGGGCTTCAGCATGCTCGCCTTCGCCGATCCGGAGGCCGACGTCTCGGTCGCCATCCTCACCACCGCCAACCGCGGCGTCTCCGATCTGGTGCGCCGCTTCGCGCCCCTGTCGCAAGCGATCCGGCGCGCCGCGCGCGCGACCGGCCGGCCCAACGGCGCGTAGGCGTCCCGCGCTGGCGGGTCAGCCCTCGGCGATCCGCGCCTTCACCAGCTTGCGCACCAGCGCCGCCGGCAGCGGCCGGGCCGGATCGAAGTGCAGCGAGCTCTTGGTCTGGTCATAGCCGGCGAGCTCCTTGGCCAGCGTGCGCAGCGTCGACCCGCTGAACGGGAAGTACGAGCACCCCTTGGCGGTCGCGGCGAACCCGGCGACGATCCTCCCGTCCAGCCGAAACGCCGGCATGAGGTAGCTGATGCATTCTTCCGCCCTGGGCACGACGGCGCGAATCCTCTTGCGGAGCTGGTCGAGCGCCGCGCGCTTTTCGCCCTTCACCGTGGCCAGGTAGGCGTCGATGGTGGCCGGCTTGCGAGTCAAACGGGCGGGGGCGGCGCGGACCATCGTCGGGGGTAAACGGTAGCACCGGCCTGACCGGCTCTCCAGGGCGGTTTGTTCAACAAACAGGCCCGGTTCGGGGCAATAGTCCGAGATGCGAATGCTGGTGAGGGTTCGTCCTTTCGCGATCACCGGCGCCTTGCTGGGCGCGCTCGCGGGCTGCTCGTACACGCAGGTCTACCGGGGAGCGTTTTCCGGGAAAATCGTCGACCCGGGCGGGCGGCCGATCTCCGGCGCCAAGGTGATCGCCTGTACCTCCGCCCACCCCAAGACGCCCGACGCCTGCTCCTTCCGTGACGAGGCGTCGACCGACTTCGAAGGTCGATTCCAGTTCTGGCCGGTCGACCAAGGAAAAGTCGTGCTGCTTCAGCGGCTCGCCGCCTCCCCCAACCCACCTCACCGCCTGCGCCCGCGACACCATGAGCGGCCACCTGATGACCGCCTCGGTCACCGTCGACACCTCGGGCGCCACGGAACCCAAAATCACGCTCACCCGCCCCAACGGGCGATGGCTGCAAACGAGCTGCGACGTGAAGTAGGACGGGCGAACGGGGGCGCTCCCGTTGCGCGGCGGCGTCATCCGGCACGGCCGCGGCGGCGAGCCCGCCAGACTCGCCGGAGCCCCTGATCTACGACGCGACCAAGCAGCCCAAGAGCCTCGTCAATCTTCCCGGACAGATGCAAGGGATCATCGTGTTCGTCTGGTCGGGGCCCTACACCTAACGGCGACAAGCTGCCTCGGCTCGAGCCCGCATGCGCAAACGAGTGCTACTGGTGGACCATCGAGGGGACCGATGACGGCATACTTGTGGGAGACGACGCCGTGATCAAAATCGTAATCTTCGGCATTCTGGCGGCGGTTCTCGTAAAGAGGGACGTTTCGGAACCGGATCTGCTGCGTGGGTTTGCCTTCGCGAAATGCCTGGCAGAGGGATACAAGGATCGAAACCCCGAGTTCGCGAAGGATGCTCGACACGTCGCAGACCTCTATCGGGACGCGGGATCGACGTCGCGGCCCGATGTGTACGTCCACCTGCAGGAGCTTGCCGTGGACGCCAAGCCAGCTGTTCCCTCGGCGATCGACCACAGCAACCTGGCGATCATGAAGTGCCTGGAGCTGTACGAGAGCGCGAGCCTCAAGAAGCTGGTGAAAGCGCCTCGTTGACCTGCGCCGTGGTCGTTCCGGGAAAGTCGATTCATCGGCGCCCGCGAGCGAAGGGATGTGACGGCCCCTCAGGGCGCTGGTGGAACGTCCCGTCCGAAGCGCGGTATCTTCCTGAGTTGGGACCTCGGCGAGTCGAAAGGGGAGCAATTGGCGCGCGACATCCCGGACGAGCTCCGCATCCTCGTGGTCTTCGAGGGGCAGTTCTACAGCGTGCCCGTGCGGACGGCTGTTCTGTCGGTTGGTCGGAAAGAAGGGGCCGACATCCGTCTTCCTGATTGTTTTGTCTCAGCGAGGCATGCGGTACTGCGCTTCGGAGAGGGAATTGCGACGGTCGAGGATGTCGGGAGCCGCAAAGGAGTTCGCATTCGAAACGTGCCCATTGGGGTGGGCAAACCGACGAGATTCCGTCCAGGAGAGGTGATCCAGATCGGCGCCAGCGCTCTCACACTCCGACGGAACCGTGGGCCGCGGACACCGCCACCCCCACCGCCGCTCGCAGGCGCGGCCGCCAAGTCGATGCCCGGCTCGATGTCACGGTGATGCCGACCAGTTGACCCTCAACCGATTGAGGTTCGAACGATGGGGGATGAGGTCCGGCCCCCGTTCAGCGAACTGACCGTCTGGATCGGAGCGGGCGCGGGAATGGATTCCCAGCGAACGTCGTTTGATTGGCGGTGAACCCCAGGGCGATGTCGACCGTAATGCTTCTCACGGCCTCCGCAACCGTCGTCCTCGGATGCGCGACGCCCAACGCGGTGGTGTACTCGCCGGTCAACACTCCGCCGCGCGCGTTTGTACGACGCACGCCCGCCAGCGTCGACATGTTCGTCGGCAAGCCGCCGACTCGTCCTCACGTCGACGTCGGGATGTTCGAGGTCTATCAGGGACGCATGAACGACGGCACCGGCCTCTCGACCGAACAGATGTTCGCCACGCTGCGTTTGCATGCGGCGCTGCGCGGGTGCGATGCGGTGCAGGTGATGGGGGTCGAATTGGCGGGCAAGGAGGAGTCGCGCGTCGTGCGGGGCGTCTGCGAGATGTACACCGACCCGGAGGCGATAGCGGCGGACAAGACCCTGAGGGCCGAGCGCATCCCGGGGGAGGGAAAGCGTTGCACGCCCGTGCCGGCCGACACCACGCTTCCGCCGAGCACGTCGGCGGCGCCCAGCGACGCGCTCACCGGCTGCGCCTATCCGTTGGTCTGCGCCGCCAACGGCGTCTGCGCGTCGCCGTACCGGTAGCCCTCACGCGAACCCGATGACCTCATTGCTCGAGGTTCATCCCCAAGGAGGCCACCCGCCCCAAGAACAGCACCGCCCCCGTCTTTCGGTCGCGGATCAAATACAAGAACGGGTGGTCGGCGTGGAAGAGCGTCGGCGGGCCGAGGCCTCCCTCGAGCATCTCGACCGCCGTGGCCGCGGCGCCTTCGGTGCCAAACTCGTTGACGTCGATGAACGCCTCCTGCACGACCTTGGCGATGAAGAGCGGGGCGTCGCTCATGCCGGAGAAGTCGGCGGCCGGCGTGAAGGCAAGCCGCATGCCCGCGGCCTTCAGCGGTGTCCCGAGGTCCAGGGGTGAGCTGGTCTTCCAGCGTGGGAGCCACAGCCCGAGATACGTAGTGCGGAGCGCGGCCACCCAGGCGGTGTAGGTGAGCGCGATCTTTCGCTCGACCGCTGGCAGATCGTCCGCGCCGTCGGGGAGTACGACCACCATCGACAGGTCGCCGCGGTACGGCAGTTCGATGATCTGAATGTCGCCGTCGCGCGCGTAGTCGAACGCCTCCACCTGCGCCATCATCGGGACGTCGAAGCGGCCGCCGAAGGCGCGGGGTCGCGTGGCGTACGGGGGAAACGGCTTCTCCCAGGTTCCTTTGAAGTAGACCGCGTTGGTCAGCACCAGGCGCGTGTCGGGGGTGACGTCGTCGTCTGCCAGGACCTCGGAGATGTGCCCGTGCGTCTGGGTGGCGATCCACTGATTGATGGTGTCGCGCGCGGCCCCGGGCGCGTGCGCGAAGTCGACCATCTCCAGCGGCGAGCCGTAGCTGTCGCGCAGCAGCGCGAGAAAGTCCGGCTTGAAAGCGATGCCCGACCGGCTCCACAGGCGGTCGGCGACGTGGAGCGCCAGTCCCGGCGTTCTGTCGCGAGCGTTGAGCGCGCCGAGGACGCCGCCGAATGAGGCGATCGCCCCGGCGGCATGCTTCGGGTCCATGTGCAGCACGCCCAGCATCTCGGCGCTCGTCTGCCCGCGTGCGCCGGCGGAGGTCATGTTCAGCGCGACGGCGGCGCTGAGTGGCGCGAGGATGAGGTTGTCGGAGTCGCGTTTGAGCCGCGCGTAGAGGTCGAACCCGAGGGCGTTGCTGGCGGCCGTTACGTTCGGCGGAGGCGCGGCGACCGGTGGCGGCGCGCTCGGAGGCGGCGCAGACGCGCAGTCGAGCGCGAGCGTCGATAGCGACGCGAGCGCTGCCAACGTGCCCACCCCCAGTGCCGCGCGCGCGGCCGCCCGCCCTCCGCGGTCCCGGCGTGACCACCATACGCTCACCCGTCGACGGTAACACGGCGTTGCTAGCGTCTCGATGCGCGGTGTCCGGTTGCGTCCGAGTCCATCCCGTGGCCCGATCGACGCATGTTCCCGGCGCGCCAAACGGTTCACTCGTTCGTTCGCGGCGCGTATTCCGCACGTTCGCCGATCCCGGCGGTATCGACGCCCGCCTGTTGAAACGCCTGAGGTCCGACTGCGTCCGCGCCCCGTCGAAGCGCGACGAATTCCCGATGCGGCCAAGGAGAGCTTCCTCGCGCAACGAACTGACGGGGCCAGCCGAAGCCTCTCGCCGTAGGTCGAGGGGGAGTCGCGGTGGGCGCGGCCTCGCCGGCGGCCGCTGACCCCGAAGGGAGACTCCATGGCTGACTCCGACAAAACGATCGAGATCTTGAAGGGCATCCGGGACGAGCTGCGCGGCGTGCGCGGTGAAGTGCGCGAGCTGCGCGCGGATGCCAATCAGCGCCTCGACACGAATGGCCAGCGCCTGGATCTGGTGGCGACGACCCTCCTGGACCTGGCCGGGCAGAATCGACTCGTCGTCCGTTACGCCAAGGCGGTCTCGGAGCGCCCCGACGAGCTCGAGGCGCGCCTCAGCGAGCTCGAGAGCCGCGTCGACAAGCTCGAGTCCAGGTAGAGGTCGCGGCGATCGCCGGCGGCGCTCGCTTGCGGCGAGGCGTCGGCGCCGGGGCAGAGGAACGCCGTCGAGTCTGGAAGGGACGCCGGAGGTGGGCTGGGAAGAGCGACCCGTTGACGGTGAGACGTCCGCGAAGTTAGGAAGACAGCGAATGCCGAAGGACGACGGCACCAGGATCATTCACCGGCGGACGCCCGAGATGGAGGCGTTCGTGGCGAGCACCAGGCGGGCGATGGCGCTCACGCCGGCGATCAACCGGTTGACGTTCGACGACGCGGAGCAGGTCCGGGCCCTCTTCAGCGAGCTGATCGGCAGGAAGGTCGACGACGCCTTTCGACTGATTCCCCCGTTTTACACGGCCCATGGGCTGGCGATCCGTGTCGGCCAGCGCGTCTTCATCAATCAGAACTGCACGCTGTATGACTTCGCCGAGGTCAGCATCGGCGACGACGTGATGATCGGGCCGAACGTGAGCCTCCTCTCCGCCGGCCACCCGGTCGCGCCGTCCGAGCGGCGTGCCTACCTGGTCGGAAAGCCGATCGTGATCGAGAGGAACGTCTGGATCGCGGCGGGCGTGACCATCATCGGCGGCGTGACGGTGGGTGAGAATTCGGTCGTTGCGGCGGGCTCGGTCGTCACCAAGGACGTTCCCCCGAACACCCTCGTCGGCGGGAACCCGGCGCGGGTCATTCGTTCGATCGCCGACTGAGGGCTCCCGCCTCGCCCCTCGCCTGGGACGAGCGTAGACGCCGGCTCCGGACGCGGGCGCCCAATGTCATTTCCCGTATCCCACCGCGGCGATGTTGGCGTGGACGGCGTCGTCGGTGGCGTCGGTGGGCTGGCCGGCGGTGATGGCGCCTTCGTAGAAGGTCCCCCACGACGAATTGCTGTTGTCACCGCCCGTGCCCAGAAGGACCGCGCCCTGCAACTGCCACTTGGCGGGAGCTGCCCCGTTGTAGGCGGTCGTGAGGGTGCCGGTCGTGGCGTTCCCGACCTTGAGCACCCAGGTCGGCGAGCCGTTCGTCGTGCCGGTCTTGAGAATGCCGAACGCGTACGGGATCGTCTTCATCGACGGGTTTTGAGGGTTGGGCTGGCGACCGCTGCAGGTGAGCTGGCCCGACCCCGGCGTGCCGCACGACGACCCTCCCGCCCAGACCCCCGCCTCGAAGTCACCCTCGAACCAGGGCGAGCTTCCCGCGCCCGTCCCCCAGTAGGAGGTGCCGAGGTTCAGCGCCGCCATGGCTCCCGTCGGTCCACTCCCATTGTTGGTTTCGGCGTTTCCAAAGTCGAAGCAGCACCCGTTTCCAGAGTGCGTGCCGTCGGCGACCATGTAAACGCCCTGCGCGGCGCTGCTGCCCGTGGCCATGCCGGAGGTCTTGTTGTTCCGGTACCCGTAGCCCGAGGGCGCCGAACCAGACGGGAGGGTTGGTGGGTTCGGAAAATAGGCCGAGTACACCTTGTGGGTGCCGATCATCACCGCATGGGTCGCGGGTATTTCGTAGTCCGGTCCAGGCTCGTACTGCCCGGCCGGTGACTGCGTGAGGTTGTTGCCCTTGCCCGACTGGTCGTAAAGGACGGAGAAGGTACAGGTCGCCGTGCCGCAGAATGCGTCTTGCGCCGCCGAATCAGCGAAGCCGTCGGCCGTGACCCCAATATCCTGGGTCGTTCCGCCGGTCGTACCGCCCCCGGTCCCGATCGGTTGATTGCCTTTGAAGACGTTGTTGGTGCCCCCTTTGCGGACCTGGTACAGCGGTCCCTTGTAAGTGCTGAGAAGAACCCTGACCGTGCTGAAAGCGGCGACGCACGGGACGTTCGCCATCCCGTAGAGGTCACAGGGTCCGAGGCCGCTCGAGCTGGAGCCGCCCGACCCCGAGCTCCCGGCCGACCCCGAGCTTCCGCCCGAACCTGGATGGCCGGCCGACCCGGTCGTACCAGCCTTGCCGCTCCCTCCGGCGCCGGTGACGCCGCCCGAGCCGGTGACGCCGCCCGAGCCGGTGACGCCGCCCGAGCCGGTGACGCCGCCCGAGCCGGTGACGCCGCCCGAGCCGGTGACGCCGCCCGTTGACGCTCCGCCAGCGCCGGTCGCACCGCTCGCGCCGCCGCCCTGCCCGTCGCCCGCACCTCCGGTCGAGGCTCCGCCCGAGCCGCTGGATTCATTCCCGCCGCTCCCGCTCGACCCGCCCGACGATGACGAGCACGCTGCCCCCGCCAGGCAGAGCGACGTGATCAGAATGCGAAGCGAAGTCCGGTGCGTCATGAAGGCCTCCTCCAGTCGATCGCGATGCGGCTACCCCGAGCAGAGGGCGACTCGACTCGCCTGTAACTGTTGCGGCTGAACGAGACGTGTACGGAAAAGTGCCTCTGGGCGCTTTTTGATGCGGACGTCGCCATCAGCCGCAGTCGACCAGAACCGGCTGGACCCATAGACTCGACCAATGCCGAGCCCCGCCGAGATCGCCGCCCAGACCTACGTCGCCGCCTGGCAAGAGCCGGATGCGGGGGCCCGGGCCCGCCTGCTCGACGCGTGCTTCGCTGCCGATGGCCGGATCGTGTCGCCGGGCGCAACCATCCGCGGCCGTGCGGCTCTGAGCGCAGCTGTCGATGATCTCTTCGCCGATCCACGCGGGCTCTCGGCACGACTCGCGAGCACCATCGATGCGCAGGGCCCGGTCTTCCGGTTTCGCTCGGTGGTGGAGGACCGTGACGGTCGAATCATTTTCGACGGCTTCGACGCCGGCGAAGTCGACGCCGATGGGCGCATCACGGTCCTGCTCACCTTCGGGGGCGCGTCGCCCGATTCGACACGTGCCGCCGGAGCGCCACGAGAACCGGGCCACGAGCTGTATAACCTCCCGGCGAGAGTCATTCGTTCGATTGCCGGCTGATTCGCCAATGAGGACCAGACAATGACCATCACCATCACCGCCTTTGAACGGTCACCCGATGGCGGCAAGGGGCTGTCGCGTGACACGCGCGTTCGCTGGGCGCTGGAAGAGGTGGGGCAACCGTACGAGGTTCGTCCGGTTTCGTTCCGGGCGATGAAGGAGCCGGCTTATCTGGCGCTGCACCCCTTCGGGCAGATCCCCACCTACCAGGAGGGTGAGCTCGTCCTGTTCGAGACGGGGTCCATCGTGCTCCATATCGCCGACCGCCATCCGGGCTTGCTGCCGGACGGTGCCAATGCCCGGGCGCGAGCGATCACCTGGATGTTTGCGGCGGTCAACACCGTGGAGCCGCCGATCCTCGAGCTCGTCACCGCGAAGCTGATCGAGGGGGACAAGCCCTGGCGCGCAGAGCGACTTCCACTGGTGGAAGGCCGCATTCGCGACCGTCTGGAGCCACTCTCCGCTCGCCTGGGGAACGCCGACTGGCTCGATGGCCCGTTCAGCGCCGGCGACTTGATGATGGTGTCGGTGCTGCTCAGGTTGAGACCGTCGGGCATCCTGGACCAATTTCCGACGCTGGCGGCCTATGTCGCCCGCGGCGAAGCCCGCCCCGCCTACCAACGGGCCTTCGCCGCTCAACTGGCGCTCAACAGCGGATCTTGAGCGCCGGGTGCGCTCGCGGCATGCTGTCCGGGGACGCGCTTCAAAGGAGAATTGAATGCGGATCTTCGGATGGGCAGCAGTGGCGACGCTCTTGGTCGCCTGTTCGAGCGGCGGCGGCAAGTCGGACGCGGGCACTGGGGGCGGCGCTTGCCCGACGGCGTATTCGGCCAACTCCTGCGTCGACGGCTGCAACCCCTGCACGCGCCTCAGCGACGCGCAGGTGGCCGCGGCGATCGGGCTGCCCCCGGTGACGGGACAGTGGGACGGCGACGCGTGCCTGTGGGATTTTTACGAAGGCGGGAACCTGTCGATCGAGGTCAGCTTCCAGGTCAACACCGACTACGGGACCTTCGAGCTCGAATGCCAAGCGCCGAGCACGCCCGATGGGGGAATTTCGATCACCCCCGTCGACGGCGTCGGCGATCAAGCTTGCTTCCTCGGGACCTCCGGAACGCTGGGGGCCTTCGACATCAATTTCTTGAAGGGCTGCTTTGCCTACGCGATCTCCATCGTCGGACCGCTGGGTCAGCCGCCGCCGTTCCCCACGGCGACACTGCAGGCCGACGAAAAGGCGCTGGCCCTCGACGCGGTCCAGAACCTCTGACCGCGCTTCACCGGCCCGCGCGCCGGTGAAGCGAGGCTAGGCAGGGCGTCGGGGATTCGTGAACCCGGTCGCCTATTCGGCGAAGGGGTCGACCCAGGCCTTGGCCGCGGCGGGCTTGGCCTTGGTCGTGACGGGCTTGGCGGCCGGAGCCGGATCGGCGAACGGATCGGCGTCCGCGGCGTCTTCAGCGTCGCTGCTGTGCGCGGGCTGCGCGGCGCGAAGGGGGCGCGGACGGGCGGCCCGCGCCGGCTTGGCGAGCGGCCGGCGCGCCGGCGCCAGGGCGAAGCCCGCCAGGATCTCGGCGTCGGTGGGTGCGGCGATCGGCATCGGCTGGACGATCACCGCCGACGTCGGCGCGGGCGCGACGGCCTGCGCTGCCGGTTGCGCCGGCACGGCGACCTGGCCCGCGGGCGCGGCGACGGGCGCCCGGCGGGGCGCGGCCCGGTGGGTGAACGTCAAGGTCAACGCGATGCCCAGCACGAACGTCGTCACGCAGAGGGCGACGACCGATGTGCCGTTCGATTTCAGCAGCTTTTCCGGCTGCAACGCCGCCGCCGTCTCAATCCACGATGCGCGTTCCCGATCGGCCTCGAAGATCTTCTCGGTCGGCACCGCGGAGGCCCGAATCGGGATCGGCATCTCGTTGTTGTGCGGCCCGCCGGCAATCTCCATCCGAAACGACCTGCGTCCCATGAAAACCACGTTGTCCTGTTCCCCACCCAGCGAATTGATCACGTCTGCAGTCTCCTTTACGCCGGACTGTACCTCTTTCACCGTCGGGATCGCGTATCGACTGCGATGACGTTTCGTTACATTTGACGGTCCGGGCCAATTTTGACCGCTCGGCCCGCGCGACTTTTCGGTTTTCCGTCGACGGTCACGTCACGAAGCTGGCTCGATCATGGAAAACCGTGCCTCTCGCGGCCCGCCCGGCCGCGGCGGGGCCGACCGCAAGCTCTGCCGCGGGTTCTGGCATGATGTCCGGCCATGCATTCCGAGCTGGCAGGTCGTCGCATCTTCATCACCGGGATTTCGCGCGGGATCGGCTTTGCGACCGCGCGTCTGTTCCTGACCCAGGGGGCGTCCGTCTTCGGGGTCGCGCGCGATGAGGGGCGCCTCACCGGCGCGCGCGCCGCGCTGGCCTCGGCGGCGATGAGCCCCGAGCACTTCGACGCCTTCCCGCTGGATCTGGCCGACGCCGACGCCCCGGCCCGCGCCGCCGAGCAGATCGCCGAGCGCTGGGGGGCGCTCGACGTGCTGGTGAACAACGCGGCGATCATGACCGAGGGGCCGGCGACCTTCGACGACGAGCCCGACGGCACGCTGGAACGGACCCTGGCGGTGAATTTGCTGGGGCCGTTTCGTCTTTCGCGAGCGCTCATCCCGCTCTTGCGCGCCGGGCACCAGCCGCGGATCGTGCACGTCACCTCGGG
Source organism: uncultured Pseudomonadota bacterium (assembly GCA_963835825.1). Classification (GTDB taxonomy): domain Bacteria; phylum Myxococcota_A; class Polyangia; order Fen-1088; family Fen-1088; genus JADGRB01. Next base: position 110,307 of record CAWIGZ010000012.1, on the reverse strand, counting down.
CGCGGGGACGCTGGCGGCGCTGGATGAATCGGGGATCGCCAGCTATCGGCTGAGCAAGTGGGCGCTCAACGGCCTCGTGCGCCTGCAGGCCCAGCACCTGCGCGGCGCCATCGCCGTCAACGGGCTCGATCCCGGCTGGGTGAGGACCGACCTCGGCGGCCCGCGCGCCCCCGGCGTCCCCGAGGACTCCGCCCGCGGCGCGCTGGCGCTCTTCTGCGCGAGCCCTTCGAGACCACCGGCAAGCTCTTCAAGGACGGAAAGCAGATCGATTATTAAAAGGACCCTGAGAGGGTCCTTTAAATCCCCCGCGAAGAGCTGCGTCGAGCAAAGCTCGACTCCGCTCACGCGATCATTGAGCGCGGTTCGCCTCGAAGTGGCGCCGGCGGCGCGGATCGCTGGCTCGCACCGACGTTGCGGCGTGTAGACTCCGGTCGAGGTGGACGAAGCGCGCATGATTGCGGTCTCGCCGCGGCACTCGGTGCTGCTGGCGATGGAGCTTTATCCGCTGGTGGAGCGGCCGCAGTGGCAGGACTTCGTGGTGCGGACGCGCGCGCGGCGCGAGGCCAACGGGATGCCGCTCATGACCGCGGAGCTGGTCATCGCCGGCGAGGAGACGCGCCGGACCCACCCGGCGGCGGCGACCTATCCGTTGCACTTTCGAAAGACCTATTTCCCCGGGCGGCTGCACGGCGATCCGCAGGTCGAGTACGAGCAGCACCTGCTGGCGTCGACGCTGTCGCGCACGCCGCCCCCGATCGGGTACACCGCCACCACGTTTCGCAGCTGCCTGGTCCCCGGCCAGTCGTACGCGCGGCTCACGCCGTTCGGGGGCGAGCCTCCGGAGAACAACATCGCCAAGGGGCAAGCGCTGGCGCTGGCGACGGCGGCGGGGCTGTGGCGGATGGCCGAAGAGACGCTGGCCCAGCTGCTCGTGCTTCAGGAGGGCGGCCTCTCCCACGGCGACGCCGAGCTGCACAACATCATCGTCTGCCCGGCGCCGCTCGAGCCGATCCTGATCGATTTCGAGGCGGCGGCGCAGAAGGAGACGCTGGAGAGCGCCGCGTGGGAGGCGCGCTGCAAGAAGGATCTCGAGCCGCTGCTGCGGGAGGCGGTTTATCTCCAGTGCGCCCTCGGCCGGCAAGAGAGTCAGCTCGGCGAACGCTCCTGGAGCCGGCTCGGCGAGCTGTTTCGCTCACCGGAGCGATTTCAGCGGGCCATCGAGACGCGCGCCGAAGTCTGAGCGCGGGCGCCTGACCGCCGGAATCGCGACGCAGGTCGGCGCGCCGGAGGGCTCGGAAAGACGGGAGAAACACGCGCGAAACCTGCCGGTTACAAAGCATTTACCGGCCGGTTTCTAAGCGAGAAAAATGGCTTCCAACGAGCGAAAAGCCTTTCTGAGTCGGCCCGCAAGAGACTAAAACGACTGCTCAGCAACTTTCGACGGCTGAAGAGGAGACGACGAACCATGAGCGGAAATACGGCGCGGCGAGCAGCGATCACGGCGGCTACCAACTACAAGCACGAGGGAGCGCCTCTCGATTACAAGGAGAGCGCTGCGGCCTCCCTGTACGGGACCAACGTCTTCGGCCTCTCGACGATGAGGTCGCAGCTGCCGAAGGAGATCTTCAAGTCGTTGAAGAAGACCATCGACACCGGCACGCCGCTCGATCCGAAGGTGGCCGACGTGGTGGCCGCCGCGCTCAAGGCCTGGGCGCTGGGCAAGGGCGCTACCCACTACGCGCACGTCTTCTACCCGCTGACGGGGCTCTCCGCCGAGAAGCACGACAGCTTCCTCTCGCCCGACGGCGAGGGGGGCGCGATCACCGAGTTCTCCGGCAAGACGCTGACCCAGGGCGAGCCGGACGCCTCCAGCTTCCCCAACGGCGGCATCCGCGCCACCAGCGAGGCCCGCGGCTACACCGCCTGGGACGTCACCAGCCCGGCCTACATCCTCGAGTCGGCCAACGGCTCCACGCTCTGCATCCCGACCGCCTTCGTGTCGTGGACCGGCGAGGCGCTCGACAAGAAGACGCCGCTCCTGCGCTCCGGCCAGGCGCTCAACACCCACGCCCAGCGCATCCTGAAGCTGTTCGGCCACGAGAAGCCGGCCACGGTCGTCTCCTACGCCGGCGCCGAGCAGGAGTACTTCCTGATCGACAAGCACTTTTACTACTCGCGCCCCGATCTCCTCAACGCCGGCCGCGCGCTCTTCGGCGCCAAGCCGCCCAAGGGGCAGGAGTTCGAGGACCACTACTTCGGCTCGATCCCCGAGCGCGTGATCGGCTTCATGATGGAGGTCGATCGTGAGCTCTTCAAGCTGGGCATCCCGGTCAAGACCCGCCACAACGAGGTGGCCCCGGGGCAGTTCGAGGTGGCGCCGGTGTTCGAGAGCGCCAACCTCGCCTCCGATCACCAGCAGACCATCATGGTCACGCTGAAGCGGGTCGCCGAGAAGCACGATCTCGTCTGCCTCCTGCACGAGAAGCCCTTCGCGGGCGTCAACGGCTCGGGCAAGCACGTCAACTTCTCGTTCGGCAACGCCACCCAGGGGAACCTGCTGGACCCCGGCGAGACCCCCCACGAGAACGCCCAGTTCCTGGTGTTCTGCGGCGCCGTCATCCGCGCCGTCCACAAGTACGCCGGCATCCTGCGCGCGGTGATCGCCACCGCCAGCAACGATCACCGCCTGGGCGCCAACGAAGCGCCGCCGGCCATCATCTCCATCTTCCTCGGCGAGCAGCTGACCGACGTGTTCGAGCAGATCAAGTCGGGCGGGGCCAAGTCGTCGAAGATGAAGAGCTCGCTGGAGATCGGCGTCGACTCGCTCCCCAAGCTGCCGCGCGACGCCGGCGACCGCAACCGGACCAGCCCGTTCGCCTTCACCGGCAACCGGTTCGAGTTCCGCGCCGTCGGGTCCAGCCAGTCGATCGGCGACCCGCTGGTGGCGCTGAACACCATCATCGCCGAGTCGCTCGACTACGTGGCGGGCAAGCTGGAGTCGGCGCTGGCCGGCGGCAAGAAGCTGAACGCGGCGATTCAGGAGGTGCTCGGTGAGATCATCACCCAGCACGGCGCGGTCTGCTTCGACGGCAACGGCTACTCGGCCGAGTGGCACGCCGAGGCCGAGAAGCGCGGTCTGCCGAACTACAAGACCGCGGTCGACGCGCTGCCGGTCCTCAACCAGAAGGACGTCATCGCGGTGTTCGACAAGTACAAGGTGCTGTCGCCGCGCGAGCTCCACGGCCGCTACGAGACGTACCTCGAGCAGTACAACAAGAGCGTCAACGTCGAGGCCAACCTGACGGCCAAGATCGCCAAGACGACGATCCTTCCGGCGGCGCTGCAGTACCAGAGCAAGCTGGCGGAGAACGTCATCTCGGTGAAGGCGGCCGGTCTCAGCCCGGACACGACCGTGCTCAAGCAGGTGACCGACCTCATCGGCAAGCTGCAGGCCGGCCTGGCCGGTCTGGAGACCGCCGTCGGTCATCACGGCGGCGGCGACGCGCTGGCCGAGGCCAAGCACTTCGGCGGCACCGTGCTGCCGGCGATGCTGAAGGTCCGCGAGGCGGCTGACAGCCTCGAGGGGGTGGTCGACGACGCGCTCTGGCCGCTGCCGACCTTCCAGGAGATCCTCTTCATCAAGTAACGCGAACATTCGGGCGCGACAGTGCGCCCGTCGACCGAAGCCGTCCGTTTTGACTAACGGGCGGCTTTTTTCGTTCTGGCGGCCGCCTTTCCCAGCTCGGCGTCGGCGATCTTCTGGAAGGTCTCGAACGGGTAGGCGCCGGCGATCTTGCGGCCGTTGATGAAGACGGCCGGCGTCCCCACCACGCCCAGCTCGCGCCCCTCCTGCTGGTCGGCCTCGATCCGGGCCTTGTAGCGGCCGGCGTCGAGGTCGGCCCGGAAGCGCGGCAGATCGAGCCCGATGGCGGCGGCGTAGTTCTCCAGGCTCTCGCGATCGAGCGCGGTGTTGTTGGCGAACAGCCGGTCGTGCATCGGCCAGAACTTTCCCTGCGCGTCGGCGGCCATGGCCGCCTCGGCGGCCGGCTCGGCGTTGGCGTGAAAGGGGAGGGGATAGTTCTTCCAGACCACGCGCACCTTGCCCGGATAGTGCTTCTCCATCTCCGCCAGCGTCGGCTCGATCCGCTTGCAGAAGGGGCACTGGAAGTCGGAGAAGACCACCAGCACCAGCGGCGCGTCGGCCGGCCCTTTCGCCGGCGCGTCGCCCGGCTTGACCGGATAGACCTTGGTGTCGGCCTCGGGGCCGGGGTCGTCGTCGTCGTCGTGCTTTTCCGGCTGGGCGGCCCTGGCGGGCGGCCGCACCGGCAGGGCATCCTTCATCAGGGCCGCGTACAGCCGGGCGCGCGGCGTCCCCTTGGCGATCATCGCGTCGGTCACCTTCAGCTCGTCGTCGATGCGCGCCTTGAAGGTCTCGTACGGCTGCGCCCCCGTGAGGACCTTGCCGTTGATGAAGAAGGTCGGCGTGCCCGTGGCGCCGGCCTTGGTCGCCGCCAGCAGGTCGGCGTCGATGCCGCTCTTGCCCTCCTCGGCGTCCAGCGCCGCCCGGAAGCGCTTGCCGTCGAGGCCCAGCTCGGCGGCCTCCTTCTCGAACCGCTCGCGCCCGAGCGGCGCGACCCGATCGGCGTACAGCCGATCGTGCATCGCCCAGAACTTCCCCTGCGCGCCGGCGGCCCGGGCCGCGATCGCCGCCGGCCGGGCCTGGTCGTGAAACGGCAGCGGCAGGTCGCGCCAGACGAACCGAATCTTGTCGCCGTACTCCTGCCGCAGACGCGTCAACGTCTCCTCGGCGCGCGCGCAGAACGGACACTGGAAGTCGGACCACTCGACGATGGTGATCGGCGCGTCGGCGGGGCCACGCGTGGGCGCGCCGGCGACGTCGACGCGGATGCGGAGGTCGGCGTCGGGATCGGGCTTGGCCGGCGGCGGGTCGGTCTTCTTGTCGAGGCCCGCCCTGGTCAGCGCCGCGTACAGCTCGCCGCGCGGCGTCCCGGCCGCCAGCAGCGCGTCGGCCTTGCGGAGCTCCTCGTCGATGGCCTGCTTGAACACCTCGATCGGTTGGGCGCCGCGGAGCGACCGCCCGTTGATGAAGAACCAGGGCGTTCCGCCGGTGGTGAACCGGGTCGCGTCGTCCGTGTCGCGGGCGATCCGAGCCTTGCCCTCCTCCCCGTCGAGGTCGGCCTTGAACCGCGCCATGTCGAGCCCCAGCTCCGCCGCATATCTCTCCAGCGAGGCCCGGTCGAGCTCGGTGTCGTGCGCGAACAGCTTGTCGTGCATCTCCCAGAACTTCCCCTGCCGGCGGGCGGCCTCGGCGGCCAGCGCGGCCGGGAGGGCGTCCTGGTGAAACGAAAGCGGGTTGTGGCGAAAGACCAGCGCCACGTCGGGCCCGTACGATTTCAACAGTGCTTCGAGCGTGGGGCGGGCCCGCGCACAAAACGGACACTGAAAATCGCCGAACTCGATCAGCGTGACCTTGGGCTGCGCTCCGCCGCGCACCGGCGCGTCGAGGGTGGGGACGCGGTAAACGGTCGCGCTGGCCGTGGTCGCGGGAGCTCTGGTCATCGCCGGCTTGGCACCGGCCAGCAGCGTGGCGTAGAGCCTGTCGGGCGGGACCCCCCGCCGCAGCAGAGCGTCGGCGCGGGCCAGCTCGGCGTCGATGAGCTGCTTGAAGGCGGCGATCGGCTGCGCGCCCATCAGCGGACGGCCGTCGATGAAGAAGGTCGGCGTCCCGCGCACGCCCACCTGGCGGCCGAGCGCCAGATCCTCGTCGACGCGCGCCTTGCCGGCGTGGGTGTCGAGCGCCGCCCGGAACGCCGTCAGATCGAGGCCCAGCTGGACCGCATGCAGCTCCAGCGCCGCGCGGTCGAGGTCGTTCTGATCGGCGAACAGCAGGTCGTGCATCTCCCAGAACTTCCCCTGTTTCTCGGCGGCCACCGCCGCCTCGGCCGCCGCCGCGGCGTGGTCGTGGAAGGGGAGCGGGTTGTGGCGAAAGACGATGCGGACGTCGCGGGGATAATCGCGGAGGAGCTGCTCGAGCGTGGCGTTCACCCGCGCGCAGAACGGGCACTGGAAGTCGGAGAACTCGACGATGGTCACCTTCGCCGTCGACGGACCGCGGGCGGGGCCGCCGAGCGGGACCGCGATCCGTTCGACCGGCGGTCCGTCGGGGACCAGCGGCGCCCCGGGCGGCGAGGCTCCGGGCGCCGCCGCGAGGGCCGGAGTCGTCTTCGTCGAAGGTGGCGGCGCCGAGGCGCAGCCGAGCGCGGCCGTCAGGGCACCCGTGATCAACACCAGGCGGAGCTTCACGCCGCGAACTCTAACATTGCGAGCCAGCTCCATCAGGCTCAGGCAGAGAACCGCGCCGGGCGCGATGCCCCCCGGCGCGCGTCCAGCGCCGCCTACGGCGAGACTCTGGGAAGGTTCGAGACCTGATCGAGGCTGTCGATGGCGATGATGCGATCGTCGGTCAGCAGCAGCTGGTAGGAGACCCAGCCGGTGAACACGACGGCCTGGTACTGGAACGCCGGCGTGCGGGTCCCCGCGGGGCCGGCGCCGAACTGCAGCGACGGTCCCGCGCTCCAGCAGGAGCTGTCGACGATCTGCCCGATGGCGAGGCCCGGGCTGACGGCCGGTGTCCAGTTGACCGCCTGGCCGGCGGCGTAAGAGACGACGACCGGCGTCGGGGTCAGGCTGGTGAAGTCGCCGATGACGACCTCGGCGCCGGCCGGGCAGACTCCCACCGGCGGCTGCGGCGCCACGTTGGTCGCCAGGGTTCCGGCGCCGGCGGTCGGGTCGGCGTAGACGATGACGGTGGTGGCGCCGGAGCCCTGCAGGGTCGTCTCGCCGGTCAGCTTCGAAGCGGACGCGGGCGGCGGAGAGCCGGTGACGCGGAGCTCGTAATCGAGCAGCTTCGCCTGCACCGGCCCGACGGTGATGACCTGAGAGGGGGCGAGGCCCGTCGCCAGCGGATGGCTCGCGCCGGTCACGTAGACGTCGAACGTCTGGGTGGAGGTGGCGTTGACGAGCCGGAGGGAGGCCGGCATGGTCACGCAGCTCGGGACGTCGTCGAGGCCGTCGCCGTTGCTGTCGCAGGAAGCCGCGCCGCCCTGACCGCCCGCGCCGCCCGGGCCGCCGTTGCCCGCCCGGCCGCCGTTGCCTGCCCGGCCGCCGTTGCCGGCCCGGCCGCCGTTGCCCGCCGCGCCGCCCATCATCGCGGCACCGCCGGTGGCGCCCGCGCCGTTCGTTCCCGCGCGTCCCCCGTCGCCCGCGCCGCCCGCGTCGGTTGTCGACGGCGTGGAGGCGCCGCCGCATCCGTCCAGGCAGGCCGCCAAGAAAGTCGCCGCGCAGAGCGCCGCCGAAGACGCGACGATCGAGACCGCTCGCGATGGGAACCGCACCGGAACTGGAGTCTATTCCTGCTGGTCCCCGCGGCCAATCGGCGGCACCGTCAGCTCGACTTCGATGGTCGTGCCGGCGGCGGGGCGCGACATCAAATGGAACCGGCCGTTGCGCGCCCGGACCCGTTCCCGCATCCCGACGATGCCCAGGTGGCCCCGCGCCGCTGCTGCTTCGAGGATCGACGGGGCGAACCCGCAGCCGTCATCTTTGATCGACAGCGACACCCGGTCGCCGCGGTGGACGATCCGGATCTCGATCCGGTGGGCCGCCGCGTGGCGGAGCGCATTGGTGACCGACTCCTGCACCACCCGGAAGCAGGTGATCTCGAAGTCGGCCGGCAGCCGGTGCTCTCCGTCGGAGGGAGGCGCCTCCGCGCGGAGGGAGATCTCCACCCCGGAGAGCGTGGACTGACCGTCGAGGTAGGCGCGAAGGGCGGAGACCAGGCCGACCTCGTCGAGCAGAGGGGGGCGGAGGTCGACGGTGATCTTTCGGACACGCGGAGATCAGCTCGTCGACGAGGGTGAGCGAATCGCCGGCGGCCCGGCTGGCCCCCGCCCCCGCGCTGGTCCGGAAGGCATGCTCCCCCAGCTGCAGCCGCTGCTTGAGGACGACCAGCGTCTGGCCGAGCTCGTCGTGCAGCTCCCGCGAGAGCGAGCGCCGCTCCTCCTCCTCGGTCGCGTCGAGCCGCTGGTGGAGCTGGCCGAGCTGTTCGTGCGCGAGCCGCAACCTGCCGAGGGCCTCCGCGGTGGCGCGCGAGGTCGCCTCCAGCTGGCGAATCACGAGATCGATCGCGGCGCCCACCAGGATGGAGAGAAAGGCGAAGCTGACACCGACGCGCGTCCAGTTGCGCATCCGGTGGGGATCGAGGTCCGCCGCCATCCCCGGCAGCGGAAGCGTCCCCCGGGCCGCCAGCGCGCCGACGACGAAGAACGCCGCCACCGACAGGGCGATCGCCAGCAGCCCCTGGGCCCGGCCCAGGAAGATGACGGCGAAAACGCTGGTCCCCAGGAGGACGACGCCCGAGCCGGAGCTGAATCCGAAGGTGGTGAGGGAGAGGACGCCGGCCCCGAACGCCAGCACGATGGCCGCCGTCGCGCGCGCGACGACCGAGGGCCAGGGAAGCAGGCGCAGCGCGGGGAAGGCCAGCCCCCCGGCGACGAACAGCGCGACCTTCGGCCAGCCCTGCCGCGCCGACGGCGACGACAGCGCCATCGCCGCCACCATCGGGGCGATGACCGCCGCCACGGTCAACATTCCGCGCAGCACGTCGCGGCGCCAGGACGCGATGTCGTCGACCGGGAGCTCGCGCGGGAGGCCGGGCGCTCGGCCGATCGTCTCTTCTGGCTGGGGCTCGTTCTGTCGCCGCGACCGCATCGCTTCCGTCGGAGAGGAGGCTACCGTCAGCGCGCGCGCGGCGCGAGTCGAACGGAGGCGCGCCCCCCGGGGAGCAGCCCGGACGCAGCGCCGGCGGACGCGCGGCGCACATTTCATTCCGTCACCTTTGGGATAACCTGGGTGGGTGGGGACCGCCGGCGCGGCTCCCGAAACGGAAGACGGCTGGCGAAGCCGGTTGCTGGCAAACATCATGGAGGGACCATGAATCAGCGTGGCGGAAATCTACCGAGGTGGGGTTGGCCCTGGCTCGTTCTTTCATTCGTCGTCGCCGCCGGGTGCCCGAGCCGCAGCCTGCCGCCGCCGCCCGCGGACGAGCCGAAGCTCGACACGACCTCGGCCTGCGGCAAGGTCTTCCACGATCCCAAGATCCACGGTGGCTCGGGCTGTTGCTTCGATCAGACGGCCGGGCTGCTGACGAGCAGCGACGTCGCGGCGGCCTGCGGCCTCCCGGCGGCCGGGTATGCCGGGCAGACGCGCGACGGAACCGCCTGCCGGCTGTACTTTCAAAAGCCGGGGATCGATCCGGCGGAGGCGTTCGTGTTGGTCAGCCACCCCCTGGTCCCGCCGGGCGCGCCGGCGCCGATGGCGCCCGATCCGATGCTGGTCTGGACCTGGAAGAAGGTCCCCTTGCGCGATGCCCTCGGCTACCAGGCCACGGCGACCGGTCGCGAGCCGGGCCTGCTCGAGCACCAGACGATCCTCTGGGCGGGGCGCGGCCGGCGGATCGTCGGGCTGCAGGTCCCGAAGCAGCTGTGCGACGACGCGCAGGCGAAGGTGCTGCTGCAAAAGGCGATCGACGCGGTCAAGTGAGGGGACCGATGGCGTTCGGTCGAGCTTGCTCGCGAAGCATTCGATTCTAGCTTGTTGGGGGTGAGCCCGTTTCCAGTGAGAGAGCGAAAACCGGTCCCGCCGGCCCCGAAGCCCGAGACCAGCGAGGCTGCCGAGGTTGCCGAGGCGGGGTCGGACTTCCAGCCCGAGTCCGGTGCGCTCGCCCCGCGTGAGCCGGTCGACGAAGCGCAGCTCGATCACGATTGGCGCGACGATCTTTGACGGCTGGGGGCCGGGAGCCCCGAGGCACCCGGTGGGCCCGGGTGGGGGTAGAGTGGCGCCCGGTCCATGATCGCAATCCACCCGTCCGGCGATGGTGCCGCTGCCGTCGCCTCTGCTGTCTGGATCGATCTGCTCCAGCCGACCGCCGAGGAGATCGCCCGGGTCAGCGCGGCGACGGGGCTGCGGGTTCCGACGGAGAGTCAGGTCAGCGAGATCGAGTCGAGCAGCCGGATGGCGTTCGAGGGCGGAGCCTTCTACCTCTCGGCGCCGCTGATGGCGGTCGACGCCGACGGCGAGCACGCGCTGACCCCGGTCGGATTCGTGCTCTCGTCGCGCGTCCTGCTCACCATCCACTTCGTCCCGCTGGCTGCGTTCGATGCGTACCGGGACGAGGCGGCGGCGCAGCCACCGCAGAAGGCCGAGGAGGCGCTGCTCCGGATCTTCGAGCTGATCGTCGATCGGACGGCCGACAATCTGGAGCGCGCCGGCGCCGCGTGCGACGAGCTGTCGCGCGCCGCCTTCCGCGGCGGGCGCGGGCGCGGCAAGGGCAGAGCCCAAGAGACGAACAAGGTCGCGAACAAGCTGGGCGTTGCCCTGCGCCGCATCGGCGCCACCGCCGAGCAGATCTCGCGCATGCGCGACGAGCTGCTCGGGCTGGGGCGCGTCGGCGCCTACCTCGAGGAGAGCGGGATCAAGGGGGCGCCGCCGGTGAACGTCGCGCGCCTCAAGGGGATCCGGGGTGATATCGCCTCGCTGTCCGACTACGAGGCGCACCTCTCGGGCAAGCTGCAGTTCTTGCTCGACGCCACGCTCGGGTTCATCAACATCGAGCAGAACGAGATCGTCAAGACGCTGACCGTCGCCTCGGTGGTGGGGATCCCGCCTGTGCTCGTGGCCGGCATCTACGGAATGAATTTTCGGGTCATGCCGGAGCTGCGCTGGGCGCTGGGGTATCCGATGGCGCTGGCCCTCATCATCGGCAGTGGTCTCCTGCCGCTCTGGTGGTTCAAGCGGCGCGGCTGGATGTAACGGCCGGCGCCGTCGCGCTCAGCGGGACGCAGCGATCTCGCCCAGCCGAAGACCCGACGCCGCTGTCACCCGAGCGCGGTGAAGAACCGGTCAATGGACGGTTTCGCCGTCGTAGAACTTGCGTAACCTTTGCGATCGGCGCTGACGAGTCGCCGCGAATGCGGTCACGATAGGGGAGGCAGAAAGCTGGGCAAGAAAGCTGGGCAAGAAACCGGGCAACTGGGGAGGTGCGGACATGAGAACGCTGACACGGGAACCAATGTCGTCGAGCGATGCGCGGGCGGCCATTCTTTCGAGCAACGAGGAGCTTCGCGGGCTGGTGGAGGAGACGATTCACGTCGCGGAGGAGGCGACGGATCTGGAGGTGGACTGGTTCGAGCCGCTCCGGATGCACGCCAAGGATCTCTTCGCGGCGTTCACCGAGCACATGGAGTTCGAGGAGCGGATCTTGCCGACGGCCCTCTGCGACGTCATCGGCTGGGGGTCCGAAATGCGGGCGCGGATGGAGGAGGATCACGAGCGGTGCCGGGCCTCGCTCGCCGCCACCATGCTGGCGCTCGAGCCCGACAGCCTGTCGGCCGGCCGCATGGTCGCGACGATCCGGGAGGTGGCGGACGCGCTGCTCGTCGATCTCGACAGCGAGGAGAGATATCTGCTGACCGCCGATCTGGACGCGCTCGCGAACGACAGCCAAGGAGGTTGAAGGCACGACGGACGGCAACGGCGGTGAGCGCCCGCCTGCGCTCTAGAAGGGCGTTGCCGAAAAGGCGACGGTGAGCGAAGCGAACCCTGCCCGACGACGTGCCGTCCGAAGGCGGCCAGGCCGCGCTCTAGCTGCCGGTGTCGTCGAGGGGGACGAGGCGCGGCCACAGGAAGTGGTGGCCCGCGGTGCAGATGTAGGGGGTCCGGCCGTCAGGACCCTCGGGGCCGACCGGGATGCCCGGTTTGCGGCAGATCGTGCCGGCCGGAAGCTCCTGGTGATCGCACCTCGGCTCCTCGGCCGATTCTTCGTCTTGCGTCGTCGTTCGAATGGCCATGCGTTTCTCCGGCTCCTCGGTCGTCATTGTACGCGGCGCGCGGTCCGCGCGGCGAATCGCGTTGACTTCCGGCCGGGGCGGAGCACTTTACCTGTCGCGTGATCCACGATGTGCTCATCGTCGGGGGAGGCCCGGCTGGCAGCACCTGTGCCCGGTTCCTGGTTCGCGGAGGAGCCCGGGTCGCCATCGTCGATCGCGCGGAGTTTCCGCGCGTCAAGCTGTGCGGAGGGTGGGTCTCGGCGCCGATCTGGGACGCGCTGGCGCTCGCCCCGCGCGACTACCCGGGCGGCCTGTGGGAGTGGAACAGTTGCCACGTGAGCTACCGAGGCGAGGCGCGGACGATTCCTTGCCACGGCTGGTTCATCCGGCGCTTCGAGCTGGACGACTTCCTGCTGCGCCGAAGCGGCGCCGACCTGCGGCTGGGCGCGGCGGTCCACGACATTGCCTGCGACGGCGACGGCCTCTGGTCGGTGGCCGGCCTGCGCGCGCGCCATCTGGTGGGCGCCGGCGGGACCAACTGTCCCGTCGCCCGGATGGTCGCGCCGCCGGCGGCCGAGCGGGCCGGTCGGCGTTCAGGAGCACGAGTTCGCGGCCGATCGCGCGGCCATCGCCCGCACGCGCGTTGGCCGCGACGGCGAGCCGGAGCTGCTGCTGCACGACGATCTGCGCGGCTATTCGTGGAACGTCCCCAAGACGGACTGGTTGAACGTCGGCTCGGGGACGGTGGAGCCGCACGAGGTGCGGGCCGCCTGGCAAAAGGCGAGCGCGCACTTCAGCGCCGCCGGCCACGTTCCGCCGGAGTCGGCCGCGGAGCTGGAGGCGATGAAGGGGCACACCTATTACCTGTTCGATCCGGCGCACCTCGCGGGCGCGGTTCGCCCCGGGCCGGCGGGGCGGAGGGGCGACGGCGCCGCGCTCCTCTGCGGGGACAGCCTGGGCCTCGCCCAGCCGCTCACCGCCGAGGGGATCCTGCCGGCGGTGCTCTCGGGGCGCCTGGCGGCCGAGGCGATCCTGGCCGGCGCTCCGGAGAGCTACCCCGCCCGCCTGGGCGCGCACCCGGTGATCGAGGACTACCGCCGCGTCTTCCGCCTGCGCGAGGCGGCGGCGGCGCTCGCCGGAAGGTCGACGGAGGGCGGCGGGAACGCGCATGGCAACGTCCACGCCGCCGGCAAGAGGGGCTCGGGCTTGGCCCGCCGCGCCGTCGCCAACGGCTTCGCCTGGATGTTCTCCGGCGCGCGTCTTCCGGCGCCGCGTCTGGTCGACGCGGGGTTGGCCGTGGCGGAGCGCTTCGCCGACCACCGTCGAGGACGCGCATGATCGAGCTCGCCCGCAAGCTCGCCTCCACGCTCGATCGCAACGCCGCGGAGGTCATCCGCGAGGCGCTGGCCGGCGCCGGGATCACCGTCGGTGGCGACGCGCCCTGGGACATCCGGGTCCACGACGCCCGGACCTACGAGCGGATCATGCGCGACGGGACGGTCGGCGTGGGCGAATCCTTCACCGAAGGGTGGTGGGACTGCGAGAGGCTGGACCAGATGATCGAGCGCGCCGTGCGCGGCAACCTCTACGGCGTGCTCGGCAAGAGCTGGACGATGCGCGCCCAGGTGGTGCGCTCCCGCCTCTTGAACCTGCAGGCCATGCGCCCCTTCGAGGTCGGCGTGCGGCACTACGACGTCGGCAACGATCTTTACCGCGAGATGCTGGGGCCGCGGATGATGTACACCTGCGCCTACTTCAAGGACGTCGACTCGCTCGACGCCGCGCAGGAGGCCAAGCTGGATCTGGTCTGCCGCAAGATCGGACTTGGGCGCGGCATGCGGGTGCTCGATCTCGGCTGCGGGTGGGCCGGCTTCGCCTCGTTCGCCGCCGAGCGCTACGGCGCCAGCGTCGTCGGCTACACCGTCTCCCGCGAGCAGGCCGCCTGGGCCCGGGAGCACCACGCGGCGCTGCCGATTGAGATTCGCGTCGACGATTATCGCCGCGCGACCGGCCGCTACGACGCCGTCGTCTCCATCGGCCTCATGGAGCACGTCGGGCCCAAGAATCACCGCGGCTACATGGAGCTGGCGGCGCGCTCCCTTGTTCCGGGGGGGCGCGCGTTCATCCACACCATCGGCGGCGCCAGCCCGCGCACGCACATCGATCCCTGGTTCGACAAGTACATCTTCCCCAACGCCGCCATTCCGACGCTCGGCCAGCTGGCAAGCGCGATGGAGGAGATCCTGGTGCCCGAGGACGTCCAGAACATCGGGCCGCACTATGACCGCACGCTGATGGCTTGGTGGGCCAACTTCGACGCCGCCTGGCCGCGGCTGCGCGGCAAGTACGGCGATGCGTTCTACCGGATGTGGAAGTTCTACCTGCTCATCAGCGCCGCCTACTTCCGCACCCGCCAGCACAATCTCTATCAGATCGTCGCCACGCCGGCCGGCGCGCCCCAGCCCCCGTACGTCCGCGCGAGCTGACGACGGCGTCTCAACCTGCGTGGGTGGTCATCGCGTCCGGAACCATCCGGCGATGCTCCAGCGCTCCCGGGTCGCCCGCTTCGCCTCGTGCGGCGTCTCGTCGCTCATGAACAGCACCAGCGTGCCCCCCTCGGGAGCCAGCGTCAGCCGGGGGGCGTTGTCCGCGTCGTAGATGACCAGCTGGCCGCCCGCGTCGGCAGGCCAATCGGCATTGAGATAGATGACCGCCGAGACGACCCTGGCGTTGGAGTGACGATGACGATCGACGTGCGTCCCGTAGCTGGCGCCGATCGGGTAGTGGGCATACTGGGCCTCGAACGAATCGAGCCCGAGGAAGAGATCGTGGTTGAGGGAAACTCGCAGTCCGTCCATCCAGCGCATGAACGCCTGGCCGGCCGGCATGCTCGCGTCGAGCCAGCAGACGGAGCTGCCACGGATCGGGCTCTCTCGCAGCGCGCCTTCGCCGGCACCCTCACCGCGCCCGATGCGCGCAGCGGAGAACGCGTCGCCGGCGAACAGCCGCTCGGCTTCGCCGCGCAGCCGCCGCCAGCCGATGTTGCGGTCATCGCTGTCTGGGCCGGCTTGGCCGGCTTGGCCGGCTTGGCCCGTTTCGGGCATCGCCCCATGCAGCACGGCGTACCCGTGCTCGCTCAATCCCTGGGCTGCAGCCCCCCAATCGCTCTCCCCGTTCACCGACACCGAGCGAGCATAGCTTAAGGACCCTCCCTGAATCGCGCGCCCGGTCCTGGCTCCCGGCGGGATCGGCCTAAGGCTCATCGCCATGCGCGCGCGAACGTTCTTGAGCACCTTTGTCGCCGTCGGTCTCCTGACCCTGCTCGCCGCCCGGGCCCTCGCCGCGGACGCCGAGCCCGAGGGCAGCCCGCCCGCCAGTGCGACCACCGGTGACGGTACGGTCGCGCCGATCGAACCGGTCGCCACCGCGACGGTGCAGCCTCCGCCACCCGTCGAGGCGCCGCCTCCGAAGCCGATCCCGCTGCTCGACGAGCGCACCGCCTACATGGTCGGCGAGCACAAGCTCAAGCTCGGCATCCTGGCGTTCGAATACGGGATCACCCAGCAGCTCTCGATCGGCACCGATCCCCCCTCCTGGGCCCTGCGGGCGTTCACCAGCGTCCTCGTCCCCAACCTCCACCTGAAGCTTCAGCTCCTCGATCGCGGTCCGGTGGCGGTCGCCGTCCTGGCCGCCGGCTACTACGGGAGCGTCAGCAAGTCGAACTTCAACGGCTACCTGCTCAACGTCCCGCTCTCCGCGTTCGTGTCGGTAAAGGTCCATCCGCGCGTCACGCTGCACGCGGAGGGGACGTACGTCTTCGCCCGGGTGGTCGGCACCGGCGACGTCACGCAGGCGACCCTGAACGGCGCGGGCGCCGTGCGCGCCGGCCAGGTGGGCCTCATGGTCCAGTACCGGGTGACGCGCATCTTTTCTCTCACCGCCACCGGTCGCTACCAGTTCTACGTCTCCGACGTTCCGCTGAGCGGCAGCAGCACGATCGACCCCTACACGACCGGCAGCTTGAGCGGGCAGTTCGTCCCCCCCGTGCAGCACCCCTGGGAGGCCATCGCGGGAGTGGCGTTTCTCTGGCGCTACTTCCACCTGATCCTGGGGGCCGGCTACGGCTACTACTTCGTGCCCGGTCTCGACATCGCGAACACGACGAAGACCTTCGTGCCCGACGCCTCGCTGGCGGTGGTGCTGTGAAGCCCCGGCGGCGCGGCCTGATCGTGCGCGGCGGCGCCCTGGCGCTGGGGGCGCTGGCGCTCGGGTGCGGCCCGGACACCGTCACCTTGCCGACCCCGCCGATGGAGGCGCAGACGGCGGCGCTGGTCATGACCTACCAGATGCCGACGGGAAACCTGGACACGAACAACATCGATCAGGTGCGAAGCGACGCGCAGGCCCGCCTCGACCAGCTGCACCTCGACTGGTTGCCCGATCTGCTCTCCGGCGCGCTGGCCCAGCTTCGGACCCGCCTCGACGCCGCGGGCCTCCCCGACGATCCGACCAGCACGCCCGACACGCGCAAGGGACAGCTGACCGTGGTCGCGAACGTCACGCGCATCTGCGCCGGGTGGAGCGATCCGCCGGGACCGCCCGATCAGGCGGCGAACGGCTCGATCGCGGTGACCGCCATCGCCGACACCGGCAAGCTCAACCCGGAGATCTGGGGGACGGCGACCTCCTGCCTGGCGCGCTTCCCGCCGGCCGGCAGCACCGGCGCGGTCGCCTCCGCCACCTCCAGCGTCGTGGACGCCACCCTCGACGGCACCCTGATCCTCTATTCGCTGGGGCCGTTGCCGAAGAATCCCTCGGACGCGCAGCTCCTGGTCGTCTTCGACGGATTGATTGGAGTCGGCGACCACGTCGGCTCGGCCTCGTTCGACTTCGAGATTCTCGAAGTCGCAGGTCAAATTCAGGGTTCCGGTCGCCAGCGGCGGCGACGCCATCGTCACCGTCGGCACCACGCTGGGCATCGAGGGGGCGAACGCCGGCTTCTCCTGCGATTCTGAGGACCCTCACCTGCCAGCAGACGAGCTGACCCTCGACCTCGCGCAACAAACCTCCTGAATTCGAGCCCGTCGGGCGGCGCGACGGAATTCGGCCGCCGCGACTGGTGCCGACCCTGTTTGTAACGAGGCCGACAGTCTTCAGCGCCGCGAAACGCCAACAACCTTGACGATTGCGAAACGACGCTGGGGTTTCGAAACGGCGCGCTTGCCTTCACCGGCGGCGCTTCTAGAGTGGGGGTGCCAAATCATGGTTGGTTGGTTGGGACGAAGGACCGAGCCGCGGGTCGGTTTCAGACGCGAGGTGCGGGTGATCTGGCCGGGCCAGGTCGGCAGCGTGGCGGCGCGCGCGGTCAACCTGTCGCCGGCGGGGATTCTCGTCGACGCGTCCACGCCCGAGCCGTGCCCCGTCGGAACACCCATCGTCTGCGACGTCGCGCTGCCGCGCGGTCCGCTGCGGCTGCGCGGGCGGGTCGCGCACCACCGAGTGTTGTCGCCGGCCAAGGTCGGGTTGGGGATCGCCTTCACCGATTTGTCGCCGCACGTGGCCGCCGAGCTGCGCGACGTGGTCGACGGGAGCGACGAGCAAGCCCAGCTGGTCAGGCTGCGCTTCGCGGGGAAGAATCAGCTGGTCTGCACGCGGGCGCTGCCGACGGCGGAGGGCTTTCAGTTCACGACCGCGCTGCCGTTTCTGCGCGCCGACACCGAGGTGGAGATTCTCGCTGTCCCCCGACGAGGACCTCACCACGAAAGGGTGGGTCTCTTCCGTCGCGCTCGGTCCCGCGCAGGAGGACGGCGTCCCGCGCCTGGTGATCGACATCCGCGCGGGGGAAAGCGCGGCGCCACGCCTGGCGCCGGACGCCGCGGTCTCGGGCGAGGTGGAGGCGTCCGTCACGTCGGCCGACGATCCGCCACCCGATTCGGCCGGCGATGACGAGACGGAGTTTTTGCAGGCCGACCTGCTCGAGATTGCAGACGCCGACGGCACGCCGGTTCGCCGCGACGTGGACAAGACCGAGATCGTCCGGTTCAGCGATCTCGAGCGCCCGAAGCGGGCGCCGGCGGTGCGGACCCGGACGATCGCGCTCACGGCCTCCGCGGTCGCCTTGGCCACGGTCGCCGTCGTCGCCGTCGTTCGGAGCCGGCCACCGCGAACCGCCCCGGCGCGTTCCGTCGCAGCGCCGACGATTGTCATGATGCCGCCGGCGCCGGCGGTCGCACCCGCCGGCCCCCCGGCGCCGGTCGCGCCGGTGTCGCCGCCGATTGCGGTGCCGCCCGCGGCCGTCGCGCCGATCGTGAAACCGATTGTCGCGGAGACCGCCGAGCCGGCCGCGGAGTCGGGCGGCGCCGCTGAGCCCGAGGCGAAAGACGAGCCGCTCGGCAAGACGAACGACTTCGTCGTCGGGCTGGTCGGTTCGCTCCGGGGGGCGCACAAGTACGCGCTTCACCGGCCCGACGGCGTTGCGTTCAACCTTCCGAACGCCAGGGCCACGGTGAAGGTGGGAACCTACCGGCCGGCGGTCAGGGGGCTGCGCGCCGTCTGGGTGCGCGACCTCCCCGGCGGCGGCACCCACCTGCGCTTCTTCTACACGAAGGCTCGCCCGGTCCCGGAGGTCCGCCTCCACACCGACGGCGTGCGCGTCGCCGCCCGCTGAACGTCTTCGGGCGGTGCACCATCGGGCGATGCACCAGGATTGACCTTCTCGGGCTCGCCCCGCAGCCGTTCGTGGGATGACAGAGGGGGGTAAAGCATTACATGGAGCCGGGGCGACGCCGGACAAGAGCGGCGCCGCAGTCGGGATATGCATCGGGCGGCAACATGCGTGGTCATGGCTGACTCACCGTCCCCGCCGGACGCCGCGATTCCGATGATCGGTACCGTTCTGGCCGAGACCTATCGGATCGATCGGTTGCTTGCGGGCGGAGGGTGCGGCGATGTCTACGTGGCGACCCACCTGCGACTGGGCTCCGAGGTCGCGGTCAAGGTGCTCCTTCCCAGCCTGGCCGGGAACGTTCAGGCGTTGGCCCGCCTGCAGCGAGAAGCCGACGTCATGTCCACGCTGCGGCATCCTCACATCGTCCAGATCCTGGACTTCGACGTTACAGCAGAGGGTGTCCCGTTCCTGGTGATGGAGCTCCTCGAAGGCTGGCCCCTCACCGGTGGAACCGCCTCCGGGCCGCCGTTCGAACCGCGCGCCGCGGTCCACATCGTCGGGCAGATCGCTCATGCCCTGGCGGCCGCCCACGCCCTGGGGATCGTCCACCTGGACCTCAAGCCCGACAACGTCATCCTCGTCCGGACGGATGGCCGCGGCGATTTCGTCAAGGTCATCGACTTCGGGATTTCTCAGGCGATCTGGCGCGAGCGCCTCGCCACCGATCCCCTCATCGCAGGCACGCCGGAGTACATGGCGCCGGAACAGGCGAGCGGGATGACCCAAGAGATCGATCATCGCGCCGATCAATTCTCGCTGGCCTCCCTCTCCTACCGGCTCCTGACGGGGCAGCAACCCTTCAGCGGGGCCGACCCTTTCGCCATTCTTCATCAGGTCATCGGCCAGACCCCCCAACCGCCCTCGCAACGGGTGCCTTGGCTCGGCCCGGGCATCGACGCCGTGATTCAGCGCGGAATGTCCAAGAGCCCAACCGATCGTTACCCCGACGTCATGGGCTTCGCCGACGGGCTCGGCGCAGCCGTGGAGCTCATCGCTCCTGATAGGATGCCGCCGCCTCGCCCGCCGTCTCCGCCCGCCTCCGTCCAGCTCGCGCCACCGGTGGGGCTGGCCGAACGCGACACCCTGGAGTTCTTCAGAACAAAGAAGACGGCCACCGGTGGACGGATCGCGGGCGTCGCAGTCTTTGTGCTCGTCGCGGCGGCGTTCGTCTGGTTCTCTCCGCCGACGTGGACGGTCGCCCGCCGGACCTGTTATCGAGCCACCGCCTATGCGCGGCGGGTGCTCATGGCCCTCGGTGCGGGCAGCGAGCAGGAGCGCCAGCGCGCCGTTCCCGAGCGGTGATCTCGTGGGTACGCTGTCGTTCCGTGGCGGACTGCAAAGCGTCTTCGGCTGAACCTGTACGTTGCGGGCGATCTGTGGTCTTTTTGGAAACCCGTGAATACGCCGCCCGCCGCATTCCTCATCCTGACGCTCTCCGCGCTTTTCCCGTTTCCAGCGACCGCCGCTGAGCCTTCCCCCGCGGTCCCCTACACCTGGAAGAGCGTGCAGATCGTCGGGGGCGGGTTCGTCGATGGGTTCGTATTCCATCCGACGGCCAAGGATGTCGTCTATGCGCGCACCGACATCGGGGGCGCGTACCGACGGGATCCGCAGACCCGCCGGTGGATCCCGCTGCTCGACTGGGTTCCTTACGCGGACCTCAATCTCATGGGCGTCGAGAGCGTCGCCGTGGATCCCTCGGATGCCGGCAAGGTCTATCTGGCCTGCGGGACGTACACGGCGCCGGAGGTTCCGGACGGCGCCATCCTCCGCTCCGCCGATCAGGGGCGGACGTGGGCGCGCACCAACGTCCCGATCAAGTTCGGGGGCAACGAGGCGGGCCGCGGCAACGGCGAGCGCCTGGCCGTCGATGCCAACGACGGCCGCGTGCTGTTCCTCGGCACGCGCAAGAGCGGCCTGTGGAAGAGCGCCGACGGCGCGGTGACCTGGGCCAAGGTGACCAGCTTCCCCGGCGACGTGCTGAAGCTGTCGGCCGAGGAGGCCAAGCTGCCCGCCTGGAGTGGCGCGGGCCGCAGCAGCATCGTGTTCGTCGTCTTCGATCCGGCGAGCGGCCGCCCGGGCAGCGCCAGCCGGACCCTCTTCGCCGGCGTGTCGGTGATGGGCAAGCCTGGCCTCTTCCGGAGCGACGACGCGGGCGTCACCTGGAAGGTCGTTCCCGGGCAGCCGATCAAATACCGTCCCAACCACGCGGTCCTGGCCTCCGACGGGAATCTCTTCGTCAGCTACGGGACCGATCCGGGGCCCATGCCGATGGTCGACGGCGCGGTCTGGAAGCTGGACACGCGTCGCGGTGCCTGGACCGACGTCACCCCGGACCGGCCGGACGCGCAGCGCAAGTTCGGCTACGCGGCCGTCTCCGTCGACGCGCACGACCCCAAGGTTTTGATCGCCAGCTCGTTCTATCGTCCGAAGGGCGAAGAGGTCTTTCGCAGCACCGACGGTGGCGCGACCTGGAAGGGCGTCTTCGGCAACGGGGGCGTTTTCGATTACACGCTCGCGCCGTACGTCAAGGACACCGACATCCACTGGCTGTTCGACGTGGAGATCGATCCTTCCAACTCGCAGCACGCGATGTTCACCACCGGCTACGGCGGGTGGGAGACGTACGATCTGGCGAACCTCGACAAGAACCTGCCGACCCACTGGTCGGTGATGAGCCCCGGCATCGAGGAGACGGTGGCGCTGGCGCTGTACAGCCCGACCAAGGGGGCGCCGCTGGTCACCGCCATCGGCGACTACTCGGGGTTCGTGCACCGGGAGCTCGACAGGCCGCCGCCCGACGGGAATCCGA
Source organism: uncultured Pseudomonadota bacterium (assembly GCA_963835825.1). Taxonomy (GTDB): domain Bacteria; phylum Myxococcota_A; class Polyangia; order Fen-1088; family Fen-1088; genus JADGRB01. The sequence goes on along the minus strand of CAWIGZ010000012.1, from coordinate 88,862 downwards.
AGCTGCCCTTTCTCGGCAACACCAAGGACGTCAGCGGCGGTGCGCTGAACCCCAACGTGATCGTGCGCGTCGGCCGCGCCCGCAAGGAGGGCACCAACCTCGGCTACTCGCTGGACGCCGGCAAGACCTGGCGCGAGCCGGCGTCGGTCCCTGATCCCAAGGCCAGCGAAGGCGACATCGCGGTCTCGGCCGACGGCGCGACCTGGGTCTGGACGCCGCGCGACGAGCTCCCGTACGTCACATCGGACCGGGGCGCTCGCTGGACCGCCTGCGCGGGCTTGCCGCAGGGGATCCGGGTGGTGGCCGATCGGGTGAACGCCAGGCGCTTTTACGCGATCTCCCTCTTCGACGGGAAGCTGTTCGAGAGCGTCGACGGCGCGGCGCACTTCACCGAGCGCCCGCTGGTGTTGCCTGATGGATTGCCGAAGCGCGGCGGCGGCGGCAAGGACAACCGCACCGATCGGGGCGACGACCGCGGAGGCCAGGACCGGCTCTACGCCACGCCGGGCCGGCAAGGCGATCTCTGGCTGGCGTCCTACGACGGCCTCTATCATTCGCCGGCGGCGGGAAAGGACTTCGTCCGGATGCCGCCCGTGGAGCAGATCCACGCCTTCGGCTTCGGCAAGGCGGCGCCGCACGCCAACAAAGCTGGCAAGGCGGCCGCCCTGTATCTGGTGGGGACGGTGCGAGGACAGCGCGGCTTCTTCCGCTCGACCGACGGCGGCGCGACCTGGCTGCGCATCAACGACGATCAGCACCAGTGGGGCCTGGTCCTGCAGATCACCGGCGATCCGAAGAAGTTCGGTCGGGTCTACGTCGGGACGCACGGACGCGGAACCTTCTACGGCGATCCGAAGGCCCGTTGGCAATGAAACCGCCCTCGAACGTGACCACCATGCGCATGCCCCGCGAGTCGGTCATCAGCTCTCTTGTTTGGACCGGACTTGTTTGCAGCGTCGCGGCGCTGGGATGCCTCCGGCCGCCGCCGCTCAATGCATCGAACGCCGCCCCGTCGCAGAGCGCCACGCGGCCGGCGCTGGAGAAGATGACCGAGGTGGACGCCTGGGCGGCCGTTCCGCTGATGACCCCGGGGACCAACATCGGCAACACGCTGGACAACACCACCACCTGGGAGACCGGCTGGGGGAATCCGCCCATCACCAAAGAGTTCGTGCAGAGCCTGGCCCACCTCGGGCTCAAGACCGTCCGCCTGCCGGTGGCCTGGGACACCTACGCCGTCGACGGCCGCATTCAGCCGGACAAGCTCAGCCGGGTCCGCGAGGTGGTCGACTGGATCACCGGCGCCGGCATGTTCTGCGTCCTCAACATCCACTGGGACGGCGGCTGGATCGACTCGGACAAGAAAGAGACGTTCCCCAAGACGTTCGCCACCTTCAGCGCCGACGCCGAGAAGAAGTACCGGTCGTACTGGGAGCAGATCTCGACGTTCTTCGCGGGCAAGAACGAAAAGCTCATCTTCGAGGCGCTCAATGAAGAGACGAACTTCAGCAACGAAGGGTCCGAGCAGAAGGCCTATGCGACGTTGACCCGGGTGAACCAGCTGTTCATCGACACCGTGCGCAAGACCGGAGGCAACAACGCCAGGCGGTTGCTGATCGTCGTCGGCTACAGCACCGACATCAAGAAGACCTGCGCGCGGGCGTATGCGCTGCCGAAGGACACCATCCCGGGCCGGCTCTTCATCTCGGTGCACTACTACACGCCGTATCAGTTTTGCGGCCTCAACGAGGATGCTGACTGGGGGAAGATGATGCCGACCTGGGGAACCGCCGACGACGTGAAGCAGCTGGAGCAGCTGTTCGACGCGATGAAGGGTTTCTGCACGCGCAACGACATCCCGGCCTTCATCGGCGAGCTCGGCGTGACGCTGACGAAAGAGTCGGCTTCGCGCCTCCGCTGGATGTCGGCGGTGATGAACGCGGCGGTGTCGCGGCGGATGGTTCCCGTGCTGTGGGACACCGGGGGCGAGCTGTCGCGACACGAGCCGTATGCCGCCAGCCCGGACCTGCTGCAGACGCTGAAGAACCTCGGGCCGGCGCCGGCGCCCGAGCCCGAGCCGGCGGTTTCGATTCCAGCCACCGCCGCGGCTCCCACCCCGGGAGGCGCGCCATGAAGCGCGATCTGTTCCCCGTCTCGCTGGCCGTCTCGCTGGCCGGCCTGCTGGCAAGCGTCTCGGTGGCTTCCGTCGCGGAGGCCGCCGTCACCCCCAATCCGCTCTTCACCGAGCACGCCGTCCTGCAACAGGGGATCCCGGTGCCGATCTGGGGGACGGCCGAGCCGGGGGAGGCGGTCACGGTCGCGCTCGCCCGGCAGTCCGTCTCCACCAAGGCGGGCGCCGACGGCCGGTGGCTGGTGCACCTGGCGCCGTTGAAGTCCGGTGGGCCGTACACGCTGACCATCGCGGGCACCAACAAGATCGTCCTCGGCGACATCCTCGTCGGCGAGGTCTGGGTGGCGGGCGGCCAGTCGAACATGGAGCGGCAGCTGGGGCCGCGGGTCGGACAGCAACCGATCGACAACTGGGAAAAAGAGGTCGCCGCGGCCGACCACCCGCGGATCCGTCACTTCGGCGTCGCGCAGGAGAAATCCCTGACGCCGCTGGCGACGGTCAAAGGCCAGTGGAACGTCTGCACGCCCGAGGCGGTGAAGGACTTCACGGCCGTCGGCTACTTCTTCGCCCGGGATCTCGAGAAGGCGCGGCACGTCCCGGTCGGGATCATCCACGCGTCGTGGGGAGGCACGCCGGCGGAGGCGTGGACCAGCGAGGCGGGCTTGCGGCGGTTGCCGGACTTCGCCGACACCCCGGAGCAGCTCAAGACGCTGATTGCCGATCCGGCCGCCGCGCGTCGCCGGTACGAGGCGCAGCTCGAGACCTGGTTCCTCGCCCACGACAGCGGCTCGGCGGAGGGGCGATCGTGGCGCGATCCGGCCCTCGACACCGAGGCCTGGAAGACGATGAAGTTGCCGAGCCTCTGGGAAGAGGCCGGCGAGCCCGATCTCAACGGCGTCGTCTGGTTCCGCAAGACCTTCGAGCTGCCGGCCACCGCCGCGATCGCCGCCGCCGAGTTGCAGCTGGGCATGGTCGACGACATCGACACCACCTGGGTCAACGGGGTGAAGGTCGGCGCCACCTTCGGCTACAACGTCGTGCGGAAATATCCTCTCCCCGCCGGCGTGCTCAAGCCGGGGCGCAACGTCGTCGTCGTGCGCGTGCTCGACACCGGCGGCGGCGGCGGCATCTGGGGCGATCAGAAGCTGCAGCTGGTGTTCACGGGCAAGGTCCCCGCCGAGGCGTTGCGCGCCGCCTCGCTCGGTCCCGGGCCGGCGCCGTCGGTGCAGCCGGCGGAGCCGACCATCGATCTGGACGGCCCCTGGCGCTACCGGATCGGGATGAAGCTGGAGGAGGCGCCGCCGCCGCCCATGGGCATCACCGGCGACGTGATGACGCCGACGGTCCTCTACAACGGGATGATCGCGCCGCTGCTTCCCTACGGCATCGCCGGCGTCATCTGGTATCAGGGCGAGGCCAACGTGCGGCGCGAGCGGCAGTACCGGTCGCTGTTTCCCGCCACGATCGCCGACTGGCGCCGGGCGTGGGGAACGGAGCTCCCCTTCCTCTTCGTCCAGATCGCGCCTTTTCGAGAGATGACGCCGGAGCTGCGCGAGGCCCAGCTCTTGACCTGGCAGCACACGCCGAGGACGGCGATGGTCGTGACGACCGACTGCGGCGACGCGAACGACATCCATCCCCCGCGCAAGCAGCCGGTCGGCGCGCGGCTGGCCCTGGCGGCCCGGGCCGTGGCCTACGGCGAGCGGATCGAATACTCGGGACCGGTCTTCGAGGCGCTCAAGGTCAAGGGCGCCAAGGCCACGCTGACCTTCACGCACCTGGGCGGTGGCCTGGTCGCCAAGGGTGGTCCGCTCGAGGGGTTCACGCTGGCCGGCCGCGACGGCGCCTTTCATCCGGCCCACGCCGCGATCCACGGCAAGACGGTGGTGGTGACGAGCGACGCCGTGCCGAGCCCGGTCGAGGTCCGTTACGGGTGGGCCAACGTCCCGGACGGCAACCTGTTCAACAAGGCCGGCCTCCCCGCGTCGCCGTTCCGGACCCCTCCCCCAGGACCGTGAGCGGTCAGTACGTCCCCAGCGTCACCCGGAGGACCACGGGGTCGGAGGTGAAGTTGAGACCCCAGTCGGTCTGGTCGCCGTTCCAGAGGCGCCGGACTTTGAACTTCCCTTTGTCGTAGCTCCCTTCCTCGACCCGCAGGTAGTCGCGCTGCTTCTTCGTTGCGCCGGCGGTCGTCTGGAAATCGACACGGCAATGGACGCCGCCCACCAGAAACTGGTCGTCGGCGAGCTGGGCGACGAAGGCGCCGCCCGACGGGCTCGGGATTCCCGGGCGGCTTGTCGCCGAAGCCGAACTGCGGCAGGCCGTAAGAGACGTTCACCTTCCAGCCGCCGAGCTCCAGGCTCTGCGCGGGCGTCCCCTTCTTCTCGGCGACGCCACGAAGCTTCCCCGCGAAGCCGAGCCGGGCCAGCTCGCGCATCACGGGGCCGGCGAGCTGGTAGTCGAGCGCGAACGGCGCCAGCGCCTCTGCGTCCATCTTCTGCGCGCCCAGCGGAAAGTTCGCGTAGCTCGTGAAGTCGATCCCGAAGGGCGAGAACCCGATCGCCTGGTGGTCGAGCGCGAGGAAGAAGAATCGCGCGTACTGGGGCGCGTTCGAGAGCTCGGGGATGAAGAGCGGATTGTCCGGGCGCCCGTAGAGCTCCATCACCTTGTCGACCTTGGCGTAATCGTCCAGGTAGATGTCGGGGGCCAGCAGGTCGAGCGCCGGCGCGGCCGCCTTCCAGATGGGCAGCACGTCGTCGGTGGGACCGCCGCTCTCCCAGTTGACGGTCGGCCCCGGCGCGATCGGATCGCGGAGCGCGGCGTTCGCGTAGAGCGGCAGCGGATAAACGGCCTTGCCGGCCGCCGCCACCTCGCCGACGTAGCGGGCCACCGCCCAGGCGTGGAAGAACTCGTCGGCGTCCTTTCCGAACGCTGCCTTCCAGCTGACGTTGCCGGCGTTCGGGCCGGCCGGCTTCTTCCCCATGGCCGCCAGGATCGCGACCGGCACGGGCGCGTCGAACGCCTTCACCGCGGCGGGCGAGTGGTCGCGGACGGCGCCCCAGGTCCCCGCTTCGTTCTCGACCTGCACCATGAGCACCGTGTGTCGCGGATCGGTCTTCTGGAGGTGGCGCATCAGCGCGGTGAAGGCGCGCTTGTCCGCCTCCAGCATCTCGCTCGCGAACGGGGAGATCGATCCGATGGGGCGCCCGTCGGCGGTGAGCATCCGCGAGAACCGCCGGGGATCCTGCTTGAGCCAGCGCGGCACGTAGGCCGGACCGTTGTTCTTCCAGGTCGCGAACCAGAGGAGAACGAGGCGAACGTCGTTCTTGCGCGCCTCGGCGACGAGGGTATCGACGATCGAATAATCGAACACGCCCTCCTTGGGCTCGAACTGCTCCCAGTACACCGGCATCTCCACGGTGTTGGCGTGAATCGCCTTGATGGCCGGCCAGACCTGCGGCAGCACCGCCGGCCAGGCGCTGGAGTTGTTCACCTGCGCGCCCAGGATCAGGTACGGCGCGCCGTCGACCAGCAGGGTGTGTCGGCCGTCCTGGTGCACCAGGCGGGGCATCGAATGGTCGTCGGCGGTCGCGCTCGCGGGCGACGCGAGCAGCGCGGCGAGGCCGACGAAACCGGCCAGGCAGGCCGGACCAGCCAGGGAGCGTCTTGTCTTCATGGTCATCCGATGTTCTCTCCTACGGGCGGCCACCGACGGTGAGCTCGGTGACCGCCGGGCTGCCGTTGGCGGCGCGGATCTCGAACCGGACGTAGCGCGCCGCCGCCGGTCCGAAGGTGGCCACCTGCATCCTGCCGTTCGCCGGCCAGATTCCGGTGGTGGCCTCGCTGAAGGTCCGACCGTCGGCGCTGGTGAGGATCCGGTAGCCGGTGACGTTGCCGTCCCTGCTGCTGGCCTCGTGGTGATACCGCGGCACGCAGCCGAGCCATCCGACGTCCGGTTGCACGCGCCCGAGATCCAGGGTGATCGCCTGCGGCAGCGCGCCTGTGGGCTGCCACATGCTGATGAAGTCGGTGTCGTTCTTGCCGTCGATCGCCGCGCCGGCGTCGCCGCTGCCGGCGGTCGCCGACACGGGCGTGTAGGGGCGCTCGTTTTGCGGCGGCTGCGCCGGCAGGGGAGGGCGCGCGAGGTTCGGCCTCCAGGCGGCGCCCACCTGGTGCAGCAGCGCGACGATCGCGGGGTCGAGCTTGCCGTCGCGGTTGGGCGGACAGTTGAGCAGGAAGTTGGTCCACTTCGGTTCCAGAGCGCGCAGGTGCCTGTCGACCACCTCCGGCACCGTCATCAACCCGCCGACGTCGGGCGCCCAGAACCAGTCGTTGCCGCCGGTGGCGTTCACCTTCTGTTCTTGTTGCGCCGGATAGGTGTTGCCGGCGGGGGCCCACCCGCCGCGCGGCTCCTCGAAGTTGACGATGTCCATGTCCCAGGGGTCGGCGAGGTGCGCGTGATCGGTCAGCAGGCAATTCGGTTGCAGCGACTTCACCAGGGCGCGGATCTCCTGGTAGGCGACGGCGTTGTGCCCCATCTGCCAGGACCACCCGTCGAGGATCAGGATGGGGATGGGGCCGTAGTTGGTGAGCAGCTCGGTGAGCTGCGTCTTCACGTACGTCAGCTTGGCGGGCGTGAGGTGTCCGGCGCTCACCTCCTCGGTGGTGTCCCAGATCGAATAGTAGAGGCCGGGCAGAAGGCCCCGGCTGCGGAACGCGTCGACGTACGCGCGGACCACGTCCCCTTTTCCGTCGCGCCAGGGGATGTGCCCGACGTTGAAGTCGCCGGCGCGGCTGGGCCACAGCGCGAAGCCGTCGTGGTGCTTGGTGGTGAGCACCGCGTATTTCATCCCGGCCGCGACGGCGGCGTCGGCCCACTGGCCGGGATCGAGCCCGGTGGGATTGAACTGCTCGATGTCGAGGTTCGGCTTGGCCCAGGCGCCCGTGTACGTGAGGATCCCGAAGTGGAGGAACATGCCGAAGCGCAGGTCGACGAACTCGCGCTGGAGCTGCTCGAGCGGCCTGACCGCGGCCGCTGGTCCGCGGGCGCCGGCGGGCGCTCGCTCCCGGTGGGCGCAGCCGAAGGAAAACGAGGAGGCCGCCAAGATCAAAGCGGGCGCCAGCGTCATCGGTCGGGCGCGGCCGCTCATTCGCCGCGAGCATAACCTCGCCCCGCCGCACTGCGCGCGGGGAATATGTGGAAGTTGGGCTGGCCAGGCCCACCTCCTCGTGAAAATATCGCGCCCTTCGCGGAGGTCGCCCCGTCCATGCGCATCCCCAAGTTCCTCATCCTGCTCATCCTGTCGACGGCCGGCGCTGCTCTCGCCGGCCCGCGCGGACCGGCCCTGGCCGACGCGGCACCGCCCCGGGACGACGTCCAGCGGGTCTCGGACGGTCTCCTCGTTCACGTCGGCGACGGCTTGCTGAAGCTGGAGATCTGCGCGGCCGACGTGGTCCGCGTCGCCTACGCCAAGGACAAGGCCTTCTTCACGCGCAAGAGCCTGGCCGCGGCGCCCAAGCGCTGCGACGGCGCGAAGTGGGAGGTGACCCAGGACGCCGGCACGGCGACCATCGCCACCTCCAAGCTCCGCGTCCGCGTCGAGCTCGGCACGGGCCGGGTGTCGTTCCTCGACGCGACCGGCGCGCCGATCCTCGAGGAGAAAGCGGGCGGCCGCACGGTGATGCCGGCGATCGTGATGGGCGAGAACACCCAGCACGTGCGGCAGGAGTGGCTCCCGCACGCCGACGAGGCGCTCTACGGCCTGGGCGAGAACCAGCTCGGCCTCCTCGATCTGAAGGGCTACGACCTCGATCTCTGGCAACACAACGGCACGCTGGTGGTCCCCTTCCTGGTCTCCAGCCGCGGGTGGGGCATCCTGTGGGACAACACCTCGTTCACGCGCTTCGGCGATCTGCGCGAGCTGGCCCCCATCCCGGCCGAGCGTCTCTTCGACAAGTACGGCAAGCGCGGCGGCCTCACCGGGGAGTACTACAGCGGGGCCGACTTCAAGCACCTGGTCGGCGAGCGCGTCGACCGGGTCATCGACATCGCGCTCTCCAGCAAGGAGACCAAGCCGAACAGCCTCATCTACCCGGGCCTGCCCGAGGGAAACGCCAGCGTGCGCTGGGCCGGCGACGTCGAGCCCGAGGTGACGGGCGACTACACGTTCCAGACGTTTTCAAACAGCGGCATCAAGCTGTGGATCGACGGCCGGCTGGTCATCAACCACTGGCGGCAGGGCTGGCTGCCCTGGAAAGAGGTGGCCAGGGTGCGGCTGGAGGGGAAGCGCCGCCACAAGCTCCGGCTGGAGTGGAGCAAGGACCAGAACATGGAGACGGTGCAGCTCTTGTGGAAGACACCGGCTCCGTCGACGAATCCCCCCACCCCGGCGCCGACGTCGCTCTGGTCGGAGGTCGGCGACGGCATCGACTACACCTTCGTCTACGGCCCCGACCTGGACAGGGTCGTCGCCGGCTACCGCCGCGTCACCGGGCAGGCGCCGATGATCCCGCGCTGGGCGCTGGGCCTCTGGCAGAGCCGGCAGCGCTACGAGACGTCCAAGCAGAGCCTCGACGTCGTCGACGGTTTCCGCGCGCGCGGGATCCCCTTCGACAACATCGTTCAGGACTGGTTCTACTGGAAGGAAGACAGCTGGGGCTCGCACGAGTTCGACCCGGCTCGCTTCCCCGATCCCGACAGGTGGGTCCGCGACATCCACGACCAGGCACGCGCACCTGATGATCTCCGTGTGGGGCAAGTTCTATCCGGGGACGAAGAACTTCGAGGCGATGCGCTCGCACGGCTTCCTCTACCAGCGCAACCTCAGCTGAAGGGCTGCGCGACTGGGTCGGCGACGGCGGCTATCCGTACACCTTCTACGACGCGTTCAATCCGGCGGCGGCCAAGCTGTTCTGGTCGCAGATCGAGCGGGCGCTCTTCCGCAAGCACGTCGACGCCTGGTGGCTCGACGCGCCCGAGCCGGATCTCTTGCCCACCCCGACCCTCGACGGGCAGCGCACCCACATGAACCCGACCGCGCTGGGCTCGGGGGCGCGGATGCTGAACGCCTACTCGCTGGTGAACAGCAGGACGGTCTACGAGGGGCAGCGGGCGGCGGCGCCCGACCAGCGCGTCTTCATCCTGACGCGGTCGGCGTTCGCCGGGCAGCAGCACTACGGCGCGGCGGTCTGGTCGGGCGACATCACGTCGACCTGGACGGCGCTGCGCGCGCAGATCCCGGCGGGGCTGGGGCTGTCGCTGTCGGGCATCCCCTACTGGACGCATGGACATCGGCGGCTTCTCCGTCCCGGCGCGCTTCGCGGCGGAGCACCCCACGGCGGCGGACACCGACGAGTGGCGCGAGCTGAACGTCCGCTGGTTCCAGTTCGGCACCTTCGTGCCGCTGCTGCGCGTCCACGGCGAAGCGCCCAAGCGCGAGATGTGGGAGCTGGGCGGCGAATCGAGCCCGGCCTACCAGGCCGCAGCTGAAGTTCGACCGCCTCCGCTACCGCCTGCTGCCGTACCTCTATTCGCTGGCCGGCGGCGTCACGCGCGACGGCGGAACGATCATGCGGCCGCTGGTGATGGACTTCCGCGGCGACGCCCGCGCGCTCGACGTCAGCGACGAGTACATGTTCGGTCCCGCGTTCCTGGTCAGCCCGGTGACGACCTACAAGGCGCGCAGCCGGGCGGTCTATCTGCCGCGCGCGGCGGGTTGGTACGATTTCTGGAGCGGCGCCAGCGCGGCCGGGGGGAAGTCGATCGACGTCGCCGCGCCCTACGACGCGATGCCGGTCCACGTCCGGGCCGGCTCGATCGTCCCCACCGGCCCCGAGATCCAGTACACCGGCGAGAAGCCGGCCGACCCGATCGTCTTGTGGGTCTACGCCGGCGCCGACGGCGCGTTCACGCTCTACGAAGACGACGGGCTGACGTACGGCTACGAAAAGGGCGCCTCCGCGCGCATCCCCCTGCGCTGGAACGACGCCACCCAAACCCTCACCATCGGCAAACGCGAAGGCACCTTCCCCGGCATGCCGAGGCAGCGGACCTTCGACGTGGTCTTCGTCTCGAAGGCGAAGCCGGTCGGCTTCTCGTTCGCGCCCAAGCCCGACAAGTCCGTCCGCTACACCGGCACCGCCGTCGACGTGAAGCTGTAGCGCTTTCCCGACCCCAAGCGTCACGGCCCGGTAGCGCGGGCGAAGTGCGCGTGAGAGGCTGTCGCGTGTGGCCCCCGGGCGTCGTGATCCGTATGGCGATTCGCGGGCCTTAAGTTCGCGTAACAAAAGCAGTCGACCCCAGACAAACGCAGGACGTGCGCTATCGCGGGCCGCAGCCCGAAAAAAGGAGTTTTCCATGAGAATCGCCATCGCTTGCTCGACCGCCGCTGTCCTTTGCGCCCTCGCAAATTGCAGCAGCCGGATGCCCGACGGAGGGTCGCAGACGGGCGTCGGAGGGACGATGTCCTCCGGCGGAGCGACGGGATCGGGCGGCAGCGGCGACGGCGGCTCGGTGGGCAGCGGGGGCGCCGGTCAAACCGGCGGCTCGGGCGGGACCACGGCCACGGGAGGCGCCCCGGGCTCGGGAGGCACGATCTCCACCGGCGGGACCAGCGCGACCGGCGGCGTGACCGGAACCGGCGGGACCAGCGCGACCGGCGGCTCTTCGGCCCACGGCGGCACTTCGGGGTCGGGCGGCGTGACCGGTACGGGCGGGACCCCGGCAACCGGAGGCACCACCGGCACCGGAGGCACCACCGGCACCGGAGGCACGCCGGGCACGGGAGGCGTGGCAGCGTACCAAGGTCCTTGTGACGCGCTGGCCAGCGGGTGCGCCGAGGCGTACGGCATGGCCAGGGCGATGACCTCGAAGTACACCGGGCCGCTGTTCCAGCTGGCGCTGCTCAAGGACAAGACGAAGACGCTCGACATCGGCCAGACCAGCGACCACAAGGCCGACCTGACGACCTGGAGCGCCTTCTGCAGCGCCTCCCAGTCGAACTGCGCCGTCTCGAAGGTCTACGCCGAGATCCACACCGGCCCCAACGACCTGGTGCCCGGCGTCTTCAAGACGCCATGGAACCCGGACTGCAGCGCTGGCGGCCTCACCTGCGCCGCGAAGTTCACCATCGATTCGACGACCAACCTGCCCATCCTCACCACGGATGCGCCGGCGGAGTACTCGCTCAGCGGGGACAACTACGCCACCGGGATCAACGGCGGGTCGAAGGCCATCGGCATCATGTACAACGGCAAGCCGGTCGCCAATCAGGTCTACTGCTGCGGCGTCATCGGCATCACCCACAAGTACAACGCGACCGACACCACCGGCACCGACTTCATGCTCGCCATGGCGTACGGCTGGAAGGATTCGGGTGGCTGCTGCATCGCCACCAACTGCGGCGCCAACAACAAGTACTGCGTGGGCGCGGAGGAAGAGGAGAACAACGATCTGTACGACTACGGGACCACGCCGCTCAGCGACGCCTGGGTGATCACCGAGTTCGATCCGACCCCCAACGCGGTCATCACCTACCTGAACGGCACCAAGGTGCTCACGCATTCGCCCCCCAAGGCAGGAAAGATCAACGCCGGGACCGCGGTCCATCTGGGCGGCGGCGGCGATCTGAGCCAACCGGCTCCGGTTCGCATGCGGGAAGCGCTCTTCACCAACAACATCATGAGCGACAGCGACGTGGCGGCGCTGAAGTCGAACATCACCACGTTCTTCTCGGGCCTGAAGTACCCGTAGCGCGCCGGGTGGCGGCGGAGAACGGCTCTATCGAAGGAAGTTCTGCGCGGCCCACACCTGGCCCGAAGATGTCGTGAAGAACCCGCAGGCCACGCGGTGGACCGAGGGGTCCGTCATGTTGATGTAGTGGCCATGCTGCTCGTAGCAGGTGCCGGTGCATGAGCTGGTCGGCGGCGGCCCTTCGTCCCACATCTGCTGCATGCAGAGCGAGATGACCTGGTTGTTCGAGGCATAGCCGGGGCATTCATTCTGCGAGCCGCTGGGCGTGCAGATCTTCGCGATGGCGCCCGCGTGGGCGGAGTTCATCGCGGCGTCATACGCGGCCATCTGATCGGCGCACGCTTCACCGTCGGTGGCGCGGGTCAGGGCCGGCAGGCAGGCACACTGCGTGAGGAATTGGTTGATGCGGTCCACGCAGTCCTGGTGGATGTCGCCGGTGGTCGGCGGCGGCGCGGGCTTGCAAGCGAGGTTTGGAACGCAGCCGCTCGTCCCGCCGTTGCCACCAGAACCCGGCGTGGCGCCACCTCCGCCGGCACCCGCGGCGCCGCTGGTTCCGCCGGTACCCGCCACGCGACCGCCCGTGCCCGGGGCCGCCCCGCCGGTGCCGAGCCCCCCGGTTCCGGCGCTGGCGCCGCTGCCTCCCGTCGGTACGCCTCCGGTTCCCGCGCCGGATCCCGCCATTTCCCGACCCACCGGCGCCCCCGGTGTTTGGAGCTGAACCTCCTCCGCCGGGGAGGCCTCCTGGCCCTCCCTCCGAGGAGCTGCAGCCAACGGCCGTGGCGAGCGCAAAACCCAAAATCCAAGCTTTATGGGCGTCCATCCCCAGTAAGTTGCCAGAGTTCGGCCTGGAGGTTCACAAATCTGGTCTGAACGGTCCTGGCCGCGGTGAGTCTTCCGCAGTGGTGCTACGGTCTGAACATGCTGACCAATCGCTCTGCGCCCCACGCCCGGATCGTTCCGGTGCTCACAGTTCGCGACGTCCGGGCGGCGGTCGCGTGGTACGGCGAGGTGCTCGGGTTCGTCGAGCACGTGCGGATCGGAGAGGGCCACCGAGCGCAGCTGGGCCTGCCAGGCGGCGCCGCCGAGCTGATCGTCGCCGAGGTCCGGCCCGGCCGCCGCCTTCCGACCGCCAGCCGCTCGCATCAGGTGATGCTGAAGGTCGAGGGTGCTGCCGCGCTGCTCGCGCGCGCGACCGGGCGGGGTGGTCTGGAGACCGCGCCCCTGCGCGACTGGGAGTACGGCGAGCGGCAAGCCGCGTTCACCGATCCCTTCGGTCACGAGTGGGTGCTCACCGAGACGCTGATCGACACCGCCCCCGAGCAGTGGGGCGGCCAGACGATCACGTCGCGCTGAGCGAGGACGCGGCGCGCGGGCCGGGCATGGTTCCCGCGAGCAGCGGTGCTACCACCCATCGACGTCTGGCCCTTCCGTGAACCTGCCTGGCGCGCCGCTCCTTCGGCCACAGGGGGTCGGTCATGAGCGGAGCACCCAGTGCCAGGCCTCGCGGATCGCGTCGTGCGGCGACCCAGTTGGCAGATCGCCGTGGGCGATCACCGCCCGGTCGAAGTCCCAGGCGAGGATGCGCTCGATGGCCTGGCGCGCGGTCTGGCGGTCGCGCGTGAACCAGCGCAGCTCTGGAGCCGGACGCGGCCGACCCCACATTCCCAGCGCCGTCAGCATCGCCCGCATCAGGCCGTTGGTGCCCGCCGTCTGGTTGGTGAAGTTCTCCACCAGGTCCACCGCGACCAGCGTTCGGCTGGCCCGATGCAGGAGGTCGACCTCGCGCATGATCCGGTTGCCGACGAACACCTGATCCATCTGGCCGGCCCAGCACGCGGGGGGCTCGTCGCCGAGGAGCTCGTCGAACCGGAGATCCTTGCGCTTGCGCTGCACGTCCACGGTGCCAAAGGTGCGCGCGCGCGGGAAGGCCTTCTGGGCGCTGGCGAAGTACAGGTGATGGCAGTTGCTGGGGGCCACGAGCGCGATCACCTCGCCGAGGTTTTCGAGCTCCCCCCGGGTCGCGTCGTCGATCACCACCGGGGAATGCAGGCACAGACCGCCGTCGAGACGCAGCACCGTCATGCGCGTCCGCAGCGCGGCCCCCACGAGGCTCAACTGATGCTCCTTGACCCATACGAGGTCGGGCACGTATTCGACGAGCGGCAGGCTCTCGGTCGTCATGGGCGGGTCTCCATCTAGGTCGAGCTCGATTGCAGTGTACGGCGCCTCGTCGGAGCGGCCAGAAAGTAACTGACTGTCGGGGCGTCGCCCGATGGGCCATATACTCCCGTGCGGAGGGCGCTTCGCATGCCTGATCATCAAGTCGCGGCGCCGGAGAACACCGCGGTGCGGGTCGCCCTGTGGCGGGCGCTGCACCTGGACGTCGATGACCCGCCGCACGTGTTCGAGGACGACATCGGCCTCCAGTTGGTCGCACCGGACGAGGGATGGCGGAGCCGCCCGGACATGAGCCCGTTCACGCGCCCGTTTCGGGCCTCGATCTTGGCGCGCGCTCGCTTCATCGAAGATCTCGTCACGGAACAGGTCGCCCGCGGCGTCGGGCAGTACGTCATTCTCGGCGCGGGACTGGACACCTTTGCCCAGCGCCGGCCGGAGCTCGCCTCGCGCATGCTGGTGTTCGAGATCGATCAGCCGGGGCCGCAGGCCTGGAAGCGGCAGCGCCTCGTCGACCTCGGCCTCGGCGTCCCGCCGTACTTGCGCCTGGTGCCCGTCGACTTCGAGGCCGGCGACGCCTGGTGGGAGCGGCTGGCCGCTTCGGGCTTCGATCGCGCCCGGCCGGCCGTCGTGGCGTCGACCGGCGTCAGCATGTACCTGACCAGGGAGGCGATCCTGGCGACGCTCCGTCAGGTGGCGGCGCTCGCGCCGGGCTCCACGCTGGCCATGTCGTTCATGCTTCCGATCGAGATGGCGGACCCGGAGGTGCGTCCCGGGATCGAGCGGGCGGCCGCCGGGGCCAAAGCCAACGGCACTCCCTTCATCAGCTTCTTCACGCCGCGGAAATGCAGGCGCTGGCGCGCGAGGCCGGCTTCGCCGACGTCCGGCACGTGTCGGCCGCGGCGCTCGCCGAACGCTACTTCGCGGGCAGGACCGACGGCCTCCGTCCGCCCAACAACTCGGAGGAGCTGCTGGTGGCGACGACAGGGTAGGCGGCGTGAACCCGATCGAAGGATCGCGTCCGTCGTCAAGGGGCTGACGAACACCCCCGGCACCGATACGGAAGTTACTCGCGCGGGCGAAGCGGTCGCGATACTTTACCGATACCTCACCGATGCCGAACACCAAGACCGACACGACGATCGATGACGATGCGCTGCCTATCGACCACCCGCGGGTCCGTCTTGTTGAGCGAGAGATCTTCACCCTGCGGTTCGTCACCGACTGCATGCAGCACGAGTGCCGCTGCCGCGACGAGAAGGATCTGGCGCGCGCCGACGCCTGCTGCCAGCACGGAGCCGACGTCCTGCGCGAGGAGAAGGCCGC
The DNA here is from genome assembly GCA_963835825.1 of uncultured Pseudomonadota bacterium. Classification (GTDB taxonomy): domain Bacteria; phylum Myxococcota_A; class Polyangia; order Fen-1088; family Fen-1088; genus JADGRB01. The sequence continues at coordinate 73,479 of CAWIGZ010000012.1, read as the reverse complement.
CATCCTGGGCCGCGCCGCCGAGATCTCCACGGTCCTGAAGCCCGAATGGAAGAAGCCGGAGAGCTGGTTCGACGAGCGCGATCCGGAGGTCATCTCCGAAGAGCCCTTCGTCGACGTGGTCCGGACGGGGACGACCGATCCGGACGTGGACACCTCCGGCTGCATCTTCCTGAACCACCAGGGTGAGCGCGGGTGCGGGCTGCACGCCGCCGCCCTCGAGCACGGCTTCGACCCGGCGGAGATCAAGCCGTCCGTCTGCCGCCTCTATCCGTTGAGCCTCGACGACGGACGCCTGGGCCTGAGCCCCGACTTCGATCGCTACTCGTGCGCCAACTCCGGCACCAGCAGCATCTACGGGGTCCTGCGCGGCGTGCTCGGCGAGATGTACGGCGACGACCTCGTCCAGATCCTCGACGGCCTCAACGCCAAGTTCCGGGTGCGCCGCCTGAAAAGCCTCCGCTGAGGCGGCGGCATCGGCGGCGGTAGGCGGCCTTGAAGAGGGTTGCAGTCTTCGGGAACGCCGGTGGCGGCAAGTCGACCCTGGCCAGGAGGCTGGCGGAGCTGACCCACCTCCCGCTCCACCCCTTGGACCTGATCCAGTACCGGATCGGCGGCTCCCAGGTTCCGCACGAGGAATATTTGAAAGAGCACGCGGAGCTGTTGAAGCGTGACACGTGGATCATCGATGGCTACGGGTGCCGCAAGTCGGCCTGGGAGCGTTTCGCCCGCGCGGACACGCTCGTCTATATCGATCTGCCGCTCACGACCCACTTTCGATGGGTCACGAAGCGGCTGTTCCAAGGTCTGTTCGTAACTCCAGAAGGGTGGCCCGAGGGAAGTCCGATCCTCAGCAGCACGCTCGGCTGTTATCGTGTGCTCTGGTTGTGTCACCGGCGGCTGACGCCCAAGTACAGAGAGCTGGTCTCCCAATCTCGCCGGGACAAGCGCGTCCATCACCTGAGGTCTGCAGGCGAGATGGCCGCGTTCCTGAGGGAAGTTGAGCGAGAACGGTGAGGGCGCGATGGGCGAAGTGATGCCCGTTTCGCGTCGGCCCCGAACGCGGTAGCGTGGACGGAGACGGATCATGGCGGATGAGAAGAAGGAGCTCTCTTATGAGGAGTTCGTGTCGCTCCTTCAGCGGTCGACCGCCCTCGAGAACCGTCGCGGGCCCCGAACGTTCAGCAAGGACAATCTCCTCAAGGCGGCGAGCGAGATGGGGGTCGACCAGAAGGCGGCCGCCGAGCTGGTCGATCTCCATCTGGCGCGTCGAGCCGCGGTGGAGGTTGCGTCTCGGCCGTTCGACACTCGTATTCAGTTCACGAGCAACCCGGAGACGCTGACGCTCACGATTCCACCCTTGCCCCCGAGCGCGCGGACTCTCGCTCCTTTGGGTTTTTCGGCCTTCTGGTTGGCGTTCGTCGCGTTCTGGACCAGGGGCGCCATGCGTGGAGGGTGGATGTTTACCGCTTTCTCGATCCCGTTTTGGGGGGTCGGTCTCCTGACAGCCTGGCGATCGGTGATGCAGCTACTCCAGACCACACGACTCTCCCTCGACCGCGAGGGCGGTTCGTTGCAGGTTCGTCCCATGGGTCGTACGCGCTCACTCCGGACTGCCGAGATCAACGTCCGTATCGGCGACCATGTGAGGGCCGGGCAGGACGGCGACAGGGGACCCGTCCCAGCCCTCCTCTTGGAGCACGGCACAGAGACCTTTCCGTTGCTGGCGGGCTACAGCGACCGGGAACAGAGATGGTTGGAGAGTGAATTGCGCGCGTGGCTGCTGGGGGCATAGCCGCGTCTCACTCAGGCTCACCGCCTCGGCGGTCGGCGGGCTGAGTCACCGCCGCCTCGAACTGCGCTTCAGGAAAGCAAGGGCAGCGAGCGTGGCGAACAGCAGACCGGCGGTGCAGGGCTCGCTGCGGCTGGCCAAGGTACAGGAGCAGCCGCTCCCGCCGGAGTTGCTGTTTCCTGCGTCGACGCCGGTGGCACCTCCGCTCCCATTGCCTGCTCCACCAGAGGCGTCCGCACTGCCGCCGCTGCCGTTTCCGCCTTGACCGTGCCCGCCGCTGCCGGCTCCAGAGGTTCCGGCGCCGGAGGACGATCCCCCTTCGCCAGTTTGGCCACCTTGGCCGGCACTGCCCCGGCCGCCGGTCGCCGAGGTGCCGCCCGCGCCGTTCTTGCCGCCGAGGCCACCAGCTTGTCCGCCGCTGGCCGACGTGCCGCCCGCGCCACCTGATTGGCCGCCATGGCCGCCGGTTCCGGCAGCGCCGGTGCTCCCGGACGCTCCGCTCCTTCCACCTTGGCCACCTTGGCCACCTTGGCCACCTTCACCTTCCACCTTGCCCGGCGTGCCCGGCTTGGCCCGAAGCGCCGCCTCGTCCGCCCGCGCCGCCGGCCGCCGGCCCCGAGGGGAGCCAGCAGTCCGTCGTGCATCACCTTGGCGACCAGCGCGTACCCGGTGTCGTTGGGGTGGACGCCGTCGGGGAAGAGGTTCGAGCGCGACGCCGTCGGCGTGTCGACGTCGATGATCGGCACCCCCTTGGCCGTCGCCACCTGCTGGATGAGCGGCAGGATCTGATCGTGGATGATCGTTCCGCTGATCCCGTAGCTGTTGGCGAAGGCCCGCGGCGGGAACGCCAGGTAGACCTGCGGGTGGGTCGACAGCGACGCGAAGTGATCGACCATGGCGCCGCAATCGGTGACGAACTGCTGGGCCCGCGTGCTGCTGCCGGCCATCCAGTTGTAGGACTTCGAATCGTTGGTGCCGAGCATGATGATGACGTCGACGACGGCGGCCGACCCGGCGCCCGACACGAAGGTGGTGGCCGCCGTGTACTCGGACAGGGTCTGATACGGCAGATCACCCGTGGAGAGCATGGTGGCGCTGTTGTGCCCGTAGTTCTTCACCTGCACCGAGCTTCCGAACAGGTTCTGCAGGACCGACGGATAGCTGGCGCTCGCCGACGAGGCCATGTAGCCGTAGGTGATGCTGTCGCCGACGCAGGCGACGTGGGTCGGCATCCGCACCTGCGCCGCCGCGCGGGACACTGGGAGGGTGACAGCCAGCGCAACGACGAGCACCGCGGCCCCGCGCCGCAAAGATCGAATCAGCATCCGCCGACTCTACCGCGAAGGTTGGTCCATCGGCTCCGGGAACGGCGTGAACGATGCGCCCACCTCGACAGCTATTGCTTCCATCTGGTGCTATCAACGCCTGGATATGAAACCGCACGTCATCTGCCACATGATGGTCTCGCTGGACGGTCGCATTCATCCGAGCCGCTGGACGGCGAGCCCGGACGGCAACCGCCAGGACTGGACGAAGGTGTACGAAGACGTGCACGGCACGCTGGCCGGCGACGCCTGGCTGGTCGGGCGCGTGACGATGGCCGAGATGAGCAAGGGGACGCCGCACCCGCCGTCGGCTGTCGAGAAGGTCGCGCGGCCCGCACCACTTCGCGAAGCGCGACGCCGGGACGTACGCGATCGCCTTCGACCGCTCGGGCAAGCTGCACTTCGCCAAGGCCGACATCGGCGGCGACCACGTCGTCGTGCTGCTCGGCCCGGGCGTGCCGGACGCCCACCTCGCGGAGCTGGCGGGCGACGGCGTGTCGTACGTGGTGGCGCCGGACGAAGCGATGGCGCCGCGGCCGCTGTTCGAGCTGCTCGGGCGCGAGCTCGGAATCAAACGGCTGCTCGTCGAAGGCGGCGGCAACGTGAACGGCTCGTTGCTGGCGGCGGGCGTGGTCGACGAGATCAGCTTGTTGGTGGCGCCCGCCATCGACGGGGCGCTCGGGGTCACGGGCGTCTTCGAGGTGCCGGAGGCGGCGGGGCTGGCGGGGAAGGTGCGGCTGCGGTTCGTCGGGAGCGAGGCGCTCGCGCACGGGGTGGTGCATTTGCGGTATGCGGTGGAAGCAGGCTGAGCCCGCATCGGATCATCACCCGGCGCAACCACCGTCGGCACCGACGGCTCGCTCCAATGTCAGACCTGCCGCGGGTGTGGGGGATCCGCCGGTGCCGGGCATTCGGGTCGTCCGGCGCTGAGGAACTGAAACATGGAAGCGGCGCCGCTCGAGGAGACTTGACGTGCGCACGGCCTAGCTCATACGTTCAGTGGACCCCGATGACGCTGGAAGATCTCGTGGAGGCCGGTCGCAAGGTTCAGATGACCGAACAGGATCGGGAGGCTCAGCGGCGTAGTTTCGTCTACGGCAACACCAAGATCGAGAACGACCTCATTACTCGACAGACGGTGGACGAGGCAGCGCAGCAGCTCGGCGGCGAGCGTGGCGAGCGACGAGGCTGAGCGTCACAGCCGCCCCGGCAAGCTGGTGCCGCTTCCGGAGCGTCCGCCTGAAGAGATCGCCGCAATAGAGGCCAAAAATGGCCTGCGTCAGTTCGATCGGATGATCGACCTGATCGATCAGTGTACGGGAAAGGGGCCGCGCTGGAAGCTGCGGCCGTCGACGATTGGTGAGCTCAATCGACTCGCCGTCCAGGATATGGTCGAGCGTCTTGGAATGTGGAGCAATGTCCCGATTGAAATCACGGCTGCCTCGTACGCGCCGCCGCACCACTTTAGAGGTGCCGCGCGAGATCGACGAGTGTGCGTACGTGTCTTCGGCAGCTTCATGAAGCCTTCAGGCGGGAACTCGACCTCTTTCGACCGCCACGCCGCGTAAGCCAAGGCCGCCTGGATGTCTGCCCTTTCTAGATAGGGGTACGCCGCGAGTACATCATCGGTGGACTGGCCGGCCGCGAGCAGACCCAGGATGGTCCCGACGGTGACGCGCATGCCCCGGATACACGGACGGCCACCCTGACCGCGACGTCATGGGTAACTCTGGTCAGCAGATCGGTCGCCACGATGTGAGCCTACCAGCTCTCGGGCTCGTGTCGGTACCCTTGAGAGCAACGCTACTCCGCGCCATCGTCGTCATCTGTTCCTGCGGCGTCCGCGCCGGGAGCGACGCAGTCGAACGACGGGACGGCGCAGAGGCCCGCTCCAGAGGAGACGTCCAACGTCGCATCGGTTTGCGTTCGAAAGTCGTGGACCACGATCTTGCCGCCCTTGGGACCGCTGGCTTCGTAGACGAGGCGGTCGTCGTCGAGCCACTCCCACTCGAAGAACGAAAACGCCGTCGCCAGCCGGATCGTCTTCGCGGTGGCGCGGTCCCAGACGTAGAGGTTGTTCATCGGGGTTGTGGGCCATTGCAGGCCGCAGGGATCGAACGCGCTGGTGAGGGCGAGTCGAGACCGTCCGGGCGACCACTCGACCGGGCCGCTCTGGAGAATCGCGGCGAGCCCGATCGGGCGCACGCCGCCGTCGACGGACAGCTCGATGACGCCGGCGTCGGGCGGGCTCTGAGCGAGTCGCACGAACCGCCCATGTTCCATCGTGACGGCCACGGTCGTTCCAGGCGCGCAGTCGTCCTGCCGGACGGCGACGGCCCGCCGTTTGGCCGCGTCGATCGCGTAGTGCGCCGGCCCGATGGTCCAGCGTGCTTCGTGCTTGGCGGTCGTGCAGAGGCGAATCTCGGTGACGGGCACTTCGAGAGGCAGCGCGATCGGCCCGACGGACTCCAGCGTCTCGAGCGAGACGGTCATCCCCGAGACGGCGGAGAAGCTCGCGCCGCTGGCATCCTCGGTCGGCGCCACATCGTTGATGACGAGCGAGACCAAGCGCTTGCCGCCGCGGTCGACTTTGATTCCGGCGACGCGGCCCGTGGTGTCGCTGAGCCGGCGGACCAGCCCGCTTCCCGGATCGAACGCGTACGCCTCTTGGTAGAGGTCGATGACCGGCTTGCCGCTCTCGTCGTACATGACCGGCTGCGCGGTTCGGTTCCTGCCGACGAAGAAGATGCCTTGTGCGAGGTGATCGGCGTGGGCGGCGCGGGCTGCAGCGCGAATTGCCTCCAACTCGGTCGCGCGCGGCGAGGCCCAGAGTGCTGCGAATTCCTTGGCGGTTCGCAGACGGTGGTCGTAGGCGACGAAGTCTCGATAGAGCAGGGCGCGGATGGGCTCCCGGAGATCGGCGTCCGGGTGCGCGCGGACGGTCGCGCGCAGCTCCTGATACCGGGCGGCTGTGTCGTCGGGCCGCGCGACGACCACCTCGTGAAAGAGCCGCTCCGCTTCGTCGTACTTCTTCGCGCGATACGCCTTCAGGGCGGCGGCAAAGCTCTTGGCCAACGCCGCCGTCCTTCGCTCGAACGGCGCCTTCATTCCGGCGGGGGTCGCCAGGGGCGGTTGCGCTCCCGCGGCGGCGTCACCGCGCGCGCCACCTGCAGCGGTCGGCTCGGGCGCGGTGGACGGCGTTCCGTTTCGCTTGCACCCCGCCACCGCGAGCCACGCCAACGTCACGACGGCAGTCAGCGACGGCCTCCCCAATCCGATCATCGCCGAGCCATCATACCCGTGATGCGCAAGGGGACGACCTCCGGACATCGAGCCGGAGTGGCGCACACGAGCCGAGCGGGGTGAAACAGTGAATGGCTCGGGCGCGCTCGCGTCGGCGCGCAAGCGAGGCTCGCCGCTACCTGGCGTGCGGGAGACCAGCTATATTGAATCCATGGGACGCGCGAAGGACATCCTACGGCGGGAATTGCTGGACCTCGATCCGTCCGATCGCGCCGAGATCGCCGAGGACGCGCTCCGGAGCCTCGGTGGGACGACCTACGGCGAGCTCGGCACTGCCTGGGAAGACGAGATTCAGAACCGATTGCGCGATGCCGAGAACGGGACCGCCGAGCTGATTCCTGGGGGCGAGGTGTTCCAGGCAATAGAGGCCGAGCTGCAGGCCCGCCGTGGGCGTCGGTAGGCAAGCGTTTCGATTCTCACGCGCGGCGCGCGACGATCTTCGCCACGGGGTTCTCTGGTACGAAGAGGCCCGGGAGGGACTGGGTGCCCGATTCGCGGCCGACGTTCAGAAGGCCGTCGATCTGATCTTGAGCGCACCGGACAGGTGGCCCGTCCGCAGAGGAACGCAGCGCTACGTGCTCCGCCGCTTCCCTTACACAATTGCGTACCGAGTGATCGCGGAGCAGGTCGTGATCCTGGCGGTTGCTCATCAGCGGCTTGATCCGGGCGCCTGGGATGGACGCTGAAGCCCTCGACGGGTTGACCCATGGCGCCGATCGAGCTGGAGATGTTGGTGATGTTGGCCTTCGTCTCCGCAAATGCGGCAAGGCGAACTTGCAGGCGGCGAAGATGCTCACCAGGTTCAACTTCCGGAGCGCGCGAAAGTCCCGCACGCTGGAGTCGTCGACCCTTGTGTGCCCGTCGATCTGGAGGGAGATTCTCTCGACATGAAGATCCTTCGCTATCTCGACGGGGCGGGGCGCGCACACCACGGGGCGGAAGAGGGCGATCGCGTCCTGAAGATCGAAGGCGACATCTTCGGCGACCACACCGTCACCAAGAAGGTCGCCGAGTTCGCGCGCCTGCTGGCGCCGGTCGAACCGAAACAGTTCCTCTGCATCGGGCTCAACTACCGCCGCCACGCCGAGGAGACCCACGCCAAGATTCCTGAGTACCCGATCCTGTTCATGAAGGGCGTCAACGCCGTTCAGGATCCGGGCGGGCCGATCGTGATTCCGGGGCACCTGCCCAGCACCGAGGTCGATTACGAAGGTGAGCTGGCCGTGGTGATCGGGCGGACGTGCAAGAACGTGGCGCGGGCGCAGGCCCTCGATTACGTGCTCGGCTATACCTGCGCCAACGACGTCTCGGCCCGCGACTGGCAGAAGCGTCACGGCGGCAGTCAGTGGTGCCGGGGCAAGACCTTCGACACCTTCGCGCCGCTCGGGCCGCGCCTGGTCACCCGCGACGAGCTCCCCGATCCCAACGCGCTCAGGCTGACCACGACCGTCAACGGCGAGCGGCTTCAGGACGAGACGACCGCCGACATGATCTTCGACGTGCCGCGCCTCATCGAGTTCCTGAGCGGCAGCACCACGCTGGTGCCCGGCACCGTCATCTTGACCGGCACGCCCCACGGCGTCGGCATGGCCAGGACGCCGCCCCGCTGGCTGCAGCCCGGCGACTCCGTGACCGTCGAGATCGAGGGGATCGGTCGGCTCACGAACCCGGTCGTCGCCGAGACGTAGCGGCGCGCGCGGCCCGGAACTGCGGAATTTGCTACACGAGCCCGCGGTCAGCGGCTAGTATCCGCGGCGCTTGACCCGCTCGCGTGTGATGGCACATCGATTTGCTTTTGCGTGCCTCGGGCTCGGCAGCTGGGCGTTGCTCGGCTGCGCGAGCACTCCGCTCGGCGCGCAGCCCGCCGATCTGGCCCGCGGCCGCGACCAGTTCCTGCAAGGCGGGACCGTTTACGCGAACGAGTGCGCCACCTGCCACGGCGCGCGCGGCGAAGGGCTGGCCAGCGCGCCGGCGATCATGGGGCCCGGTGCGCTGCCGGAGTACCCGCGCAGCGCGGGCGCCGGCGACCCGACGATCACCGACCCGCAGCTGATTCAGATCGCCGCCCAGACGCGGCCTGCCGGGGCGGCCTGGCGCGATCCCTTCCGAAACGCCCGCGATCTCTACACGTTCTTCACCACGCACCTGGCGAAATCGCGGGCCAGCGGACTGAAAGACGCCGACTACTGGTCGGTCACCAGCTACCTGCTGGCGGTGCAGGGGGCCAGCTTGCCGCCGGGTGGCGTCGACCCGGCGAACGCGGCGTCGATCCCGATTCCCAAGCGCTGATCTACGTCTGGCCTTGGAATCCTCCCGGGGGGAGGGCACCGCTCCGGAATCGACCGATGGCGTGCACTTTCTGTGATGTGGATGGCCTCTTCGCGGCATTAATTCGGGAACTTTACTTTTTTGAGCCGCGCCGAACGGCTCAGGACACTTGTCAGCGCCGCGCCGCAACCAACCTCCAAGAAGTCGCCATCAGCGACCGTAATGTCTCCGCCATTACCAACCTTGAGACTTGAAATCTCCAGTCCCTGCGTTCGATTCACGCCGCTGGTCCGGAAGGCGCGTCCGCTGGTCGCGCCTTGACGGTTGGTCTCGCATACGGCCGGGCGCTCGTCGCCTTGGCGGCGTTCCTGCTGGCCGCGGGGACCGCGCGCGCGGATCAGCCGGTCGACGCCCTGCCGGGGTCCCCGATTCCGCCCGGGCTGGGGCTCTCGCCGGAGGCGCCGCCGGTCTCGCCCGCGCCGGGCGGGCGAGCGCCTTCGTTCGGCGCGCCGATCGACGAGCCGGCGTCGTCGTTTCGGATCGGGGGGCGGTTCTTCGGCTGGGAGGCGATCGGGATCGGCGAGAGGCCGGCCAATCCGCCCCCCGGCTACTCCGGCACGCCGATTCACGCTCCGCTGCTCACCACCGGGAAGATTCCGTTCTGGGGCGGGGCCGGCGCGCACCCTGAACACTCAGTACGGCACCAAGCACCTGACCGCCTACGTCGCCTATTACTTCCGGACCAACAACGAGACGTTCCAGGGCTACTCGAACCCGCAGCTCGGGCCGGGGTTCGGCACGGCCTACCTGTTGCATCACGCCCGATCCGCTCGGGAAGCTGCGGTTGCAGTTCCGCGTCGGCGCGTTCACGGAGGTCTACGCCGGACCGGGGCAGTGGGGCTGGGGGATCTTCGGGCCGATGCTCGCGCTTCGCGGCTACGGCGAGACAGCGAACGGAGACTGGGACCTCAACCGGCGCTGGCGTCTCACGCTGACCCAGGGGTTTCTCATCGTCCCCGGCGTGCCGGAGGCGTTCCCGCGCGGCGACTACAACAGCTGGCTCGAGACCGGCGTCTCCAGCTACGTCAACCACGCTCACGTCGGGCTGGTCCTCGACAACCAGTGGACCTTCAAGCTGCACTACGCGACCGACCACGGCACCGACCAGCGAACGTACCTCCACACGTTCCTCGGCACGCCGCCCCAGGACGGCCGGATGGACACCTATATCGGCGAGGTGCGCTGGCAGGGCGTCCCCTGGGGACAGTTCGGGGTGAGCGGCGGCGTGTACAACTTCGAGCACGCCGCCTCCGTCGGCGACGGCGTCTGGTGGGGCATCGACTACACGCAGGGCGCGCACGACATGATCAACAAGTTCCTCGGGCCCCGGAGCGGCGGGAACGGGGCGGTCGCCGTGATCGGCGGCGAGTACGACTTCAGCGTCTCCAGCATTCTCTGGTCTCCGCGCAGCTTCACCGGCCAGGCGCCCGATCTGCGGATCGCGATCGCGGCGATGGTCACCCGCACCGTCGCCACCGACGATCCGAACTACAAGGACATGACCGGGTACTACACCGGCGTGGAGACCGAATACCGGTTTTCGTCGCTGTGCAGCCTGACGTTCCAGGCCTACGGCGAGAGCCGCGGCAGCTACCTCGGCGAGTGGAGCGTCTACAGCCTCAATCCGGGCATCGCCTTCCACAGCGACTGGCTCAGCACCGATCGCATTCAATTGATTTACGGCCGGCGTTTCTACAGTCGCGCCGCAGACCCTAACTCGGCCCAACCGCTCGATCGCAACATGCTGGCGCTCGGCGGGTACATCACCTTTTGAACTGAGAGCGCCCGCTATGAAAACCCCACAACGCCATCTTCGAATCTGCCTCGGGGCGCTCGTGCTTCTGGCCGCGCCCGCGGTCGCGATGGCGACGGAGGCCGCCGCTGCCAATGACGGAGTCCCCCGGATCGGCCTCGATCCCGGCGAGCCGCAGGTGCCCAGCCCGACGCCGGCCATCCCGTTCGGCGTCCAGCCGGCGCTGTCACGCGAGTACGTCCTCGACTTCCATGGCTATCTGCTGTTGCCGGCGCAGCTCGGGCTGCACGAGCGGCCGAACCCGATGCCGGGACAGAGCAGCCTCGTGCTCCACGCGCCGCCGCTGGTCCCCATGAACGCGCACGAGTTCTCGTACACCGGCGTGGTGCCGAACCCCTGGCTGCAGCTCAATTTCATCTACGGCAACTCGACCGTCTCCGGGACGGTGATCCTGGCGGGGACCAGCGCGCTGGACGCGGCCGGCTACTACAATCCCGTCGATCAGATGGGCGTCAACGACGCGTACATCACGGTGAACCTGACCAAGAGGGTCAGCTTCCCGCTGCAGGTGAACGTCGGCGCTTACACCGGTCGCTACGGCGCGATGGGGATGTACGACGCCGGTCGCTACGGCACGCCGCTCATCGCGCAGACGAACACCATCGGCGAGCAGGTCACCGCCGCCTATCAGGTCGGCGACCTCCTGCTGTTGCTGGACCAGGGACTCGGGGGCCAGCTCGGACGGCCGCCGACGGGCTTCACTCCGGCAGGCTGGAACGACTTCGCGGACCCCAACGTCGGCGCGACCTTCGTCAACCAGGTTCATGTCGGCGTGGCGTACCGACGCTTGGTTCGCTTCGCGTTGCACTACGTGACCGCCTGGACGCAGGACGATCTCACGGCTGGCGGCAAGCTGCCCGACGGGCGCATCACCGTGATGGGCGCCGACGCTCATGTAACCGCGGGCCGGGCCGGGCACCTCTATCTCGGCGTGGCCAGGACCTGGGCCACCAACGCGCAGTCGGTCTCGGGTGCCATCGAGGTGCTCAACGCGCGCGGCGGACCCGAGCTGAGGGACAATTATCTCGGCGCCGACGCCGCCGGGAACGTCAACGGCTCGCTCACCACCTTCGGCGGTCAGTACGATCTCAGCTTCGCGCGGCTGGTGTTCGACAAGCTGTACACGGGCGTGAGCCCGGACATTCTCCTGAGCCTGTTTGGCGTCGGGACGTACGTCACCAGTCAGGTCACGAGCTACAACGACGTGCTCAAGCTGAAAGGGGGCATCGAAGCGACCTACCTGTTTCTCTCCTGGCTGGGCGTCTCCGAGCGGTTCGATCACGTGCGCCTGCACGGCAGCGACTCGACGCAGGCCTACACCAGCCTGGCGTCGCGCCTCCTCTTTCACACCGGCTGGCGGAGCCGCGGCGAGATCGCGCTCCAGTACACCTACTTCGTCTACGGCAGCGCCGTCCCCGTCGACTACGGGTACCCGGTGGCGCCCACCACGAACATCAACCCGGACCGCAACGTCTTCTCGCTGATCGGGACCTTCTGGTGGTAGGCGGCATGGTGCCAACAGCCTTGGCGCGCGCGGGGGCACTGGCTCTCGCTCTTGGCGGCGTGCTCGGCTGCACTGCTTACCCGACCGTGAAGCCCGTGCCGGTCAACTGCTCGGTCGAGGATGCGTATGACTTGCAGATCCTCGACCCCTTCGAGACACCGAGCGCGAGCGCGATGTCGTCACCGATGTGGACGACCTCCGACTGCACGAGCGGATCGGTCATGTCGGCGCTCGAGGTGGGGTTGCCAGACGGGACCCGATGCGGGAGCACGACGGCAATGGAGATCCAGGCCTCCCGCAACAACGATTGGGGGTCGTTGGCCGGGTATAGCAACTTCGGTCCGCGTGACGGCTCCGCGTATGAGGGGATCTCGTTCTGGGCGCGCGCGGGTCTCAACTCGAGCAAGACCTTCATTCTGACGCTCGACGATCCAAACACGGCCAGCGGCACACCCGGCGCGATTTGCACGACCTACCCGATGCCCGACGCGGGCGTCTGCGCTCCGACAGCCAGCACAACCATCATCGATCCCTCGACCGGGATGGTCCTCTCGTCGGGCACGCTGACGTCCCCGCCGCTCCCTGACCAGTGTGGAAACGGCTACACGACGATTGTGCAGGTGACGGCCGACTGGCAGCTCTACACCATTCCGTTCGGGCACTTTCAGCAAGGGGCCACGCCGAATCGCGTCCCCAACACCGAGCTGACTGTCACCGGATCAGCGCCGGGGACGGAGCTCATCACCTCCCAGTTGCTGCTCCTCGGGGTGCGGCTGCCGAAGGCAGTCGACATGGATCTCTGGATCGACAACCTCGCCTTCTACCGCCACAAGGGGTGGGCACCTCCCGGCCGCGACGGGGGCGTCGATGGGCCGTAATCGATGGGCCGTGAACGTGTGCTGTGGTGATCGTGGGACGAACTGAAAACAAGGGAGCGATGGTCATGAATCCGAATCTGCGAACTGGAATTCTTTCACTGGCGGTTCTCTTCGGCGGCGGCGGTCTCGCCGCCTGCACGAGCCAGGCGGTCACCACGGGAACCGGCGGCTCGGGCGGTGACGTGAGCACCGGGACCGGCGGCTCGACGAGCACCGGCACGGGTGGCGACGGCGGCGCCTACCCCGTCAGCCAAGGTGTCGCCTGTCTCCCTCCCGCAGCGAGCGGCCTCATCACCAACTTCACCTACATGCCGACGGACGCCGCCACGCCGGTGACGGACCAGGTGAGCTTCGGGGACTACACGAACACGCTGTCCGGCGGCGAGTTCGTGTACCCCAACACCGCCGCGACGCCGACGCCCACCTATCCGCTCACCTCACTGGTGACTGGCAGCAACTGGCACATCACCGGGACCGTTGGCGACTACTCGGGCTTCGGCTTCTTCTTCCAGACAAGCGCCGGCGCCTGCAGCCGGATCGACGCCACGGGCTTCAAGGGGATCTCGTTCACCATCTCCGGGACGGTGATGGGCCAGTCGGTCACGGTCGAGGTCGATACCCTGAACGACACCATCAGGCCGACCTGGCTGATGGCCCACGGTAGTACTGCTGCCCTGGCCACCGACGCCGGCGCCTGCGATCCGGGTGGCACGGCGGCGACCACGCAGTACTCGCAGACTGTGTGCGTCGAGCCGACCAAGGCCGTCCCGGTCGGCTCCTCTGCCACCCCGGTCACCGTGCTCTGGAGCGACTTCACGACGGGCAAGCCGGACGCCAGTCCGAAGGCGACCGACATCGTCGGGATCCGTTGGGTGCTTCCCACCCCGGCCGGCGCCGGAACCGCGACCCCCACGACGTATCCGCTGGACCTCACCGTCGACAACATCGCGTTCATTCCACAATGAAGCTCCCGACGTGTGGATTGATCGCGTCTGCATGGCTTGCCGTCCTGACGTCGGGGACGGCGGGCTGTCTCTGTCCGCCCTGTCCGACCGCCGGGGGCGGCGCGACGGCCAATGCGGGGACGGCCGGCAAGGCTGCCTCGGCGGCCGCCGCGCCGGGCAGCCGTCAGGTGTTGTGGGACGGAGAGGGGGCGGGCGCCGGCGCGCAGGGGTGGGATGCTTGCGCCGATCCGAAGGTCGGCTGCAGCAAGGTGGGAACCGCGGCGGGCGTCGGCGTCAACGCCAGCACGGGCCTCAAGCTGCGCGGCGACGGCACCGGGTTCCTCGGCATGGGGTGGAACCTGTTCGGCTGGTATCCGGCGAACGCCGGGATCGACATGACCCCCTACAGCCACTTGACCTTCCAGATCCGCGTCGACGCCAAGTCGCCGCAGGAGGGGCCGGATCCCGGCTCGGTGGGTGTGCTGCTCGGGTGCAGCGCGAACAAGAACGACAGTGCCACCGTGCCCGTCGAGCGCTACGCCAAGGGCTTCGCCGACGGCAAGTGGCACAAGGTGGAGATCCCCATCTCCGCCTTTCTCAAGGGCCCGGGCGCCAGGTTCGACCCGCAGTCGTTCTGGGAGTTTCGGCTGGCCACCTGGAGCGCGGCCCAGCGGCACTTCGACATTTACCTCGACGACATCGCGCTCGAGAAGCAGTAGCGATCGTGGAGTGGGCGGGCAAGGCGATCGTTTATGGCGACCCGCAATGAGGCCGCGACAAAGGAACCGATGACGATGACGAGAACAATGTCCTGGGCGATGTCATTGGCGGGGATCGTTGCGCTGTTGGGGCAGACCGCCTGTACGGTCTGCACTTGCCACGTGCCACCGGAAACACCGGGTGGGGCCACGGCGGCGGCTGCGCCGACCGCTGCCCAGGCCGTGCAGGGCGGCGGCCTCAAGGGCAGCGTGGCCTACGACTGGAAGAACGTCGTCATCCTGGGCGGCGGCTTCGTCAGCGGCATCGTCTTCAGCCCGGTCGCCAAGGATCTCGTCTACGCCCGCACCGACGTGGGCGGCGCCTACCGCTTCGACCCGGCCACCAAGAGCTGGATTCCCCTCACCGACCAGCTGGGGCGTGACTCGAACTTCTACGGGATCGAGAGCCTGGCGGCGGATCCGGTCGACGCCGACAAGGTCTACCTGGCGGCGGGGACCTACACCGGCTCTTGGGTCGGCAACGGCGCCATCCTCCGTTCGAAGGATCGCGGCAAGAGCTGGGAGACGATCGACATGCCGGTGAAGATGGGCGGCAACGAGAACGGCCGCTCGATGGGCGAGCGGCTGGCCGTCGATCCCAACCAGCCGAGCATCCTCTACTTCGGCTCGCGCAAGGGCGGGCTCTGGAAGAGCACCGACGGCGCGTCGACCTGGGAGAAGGTCGCCGGCTTCACCGCCTCCGACGGCGACAAGGGGATCGGGATCCCGATTGTCCTCTTCGACAAGGCCAGCGGCAGCAAGGGCAAGCCGACGCCGGTCATCTACGCGGCGGTCGCCAACAACGACGGCAGCCTCTACCGCAGCAGCGACGCCGGCGCGACCTGGAAGCTGCTCCCCAAGCAGCCGACCGGCGTGATGGCCAGCCACGCGCTGTTCGACTCCGCCGGGACGCTGTACGTCAGCTACGGAA
The DNA here is from genome assembly GCA_963835825.1 of uncultured Pseudomonadota bacterium. Taxonomy (GTDB): domain Bacteria; phylum Myxococcota_A; class Polyangia; order Fen-1088; family Fen-1088; genus JADGRB01. The sequence continues at coordinate 57,906 of CAWIGZ010000012.1, read as the reverse complement.
ACGGCCCCGGCCCCAACGACATCACCGACGGCGCCGTCTGGAAGTACGCTCCCAAGACGGAGAAGTTCACCAACATCACGCCGGCCGCGCCCAAGGGGGACGACAAGTTTGGCTACGGCGGCCTCGCGGTCGACGCCGCGCACCCGGGGACGCTGATGGCCAGCACCATCGATCGCTGGACCCAGGGGGACGAGATCTACCGGCTCGACGGACGGCGGCAAGAAATGGAAAGCGCTGCTCCCCAAGGTCGTCCGCGACGACGCGGGCGCGAAGTACCTCTACTGGCACAAGTCCGAGCCGATCGGTCGCGGCTGGATGGGCGATATCGAGATCGATCCGTTTCAATCCAGGGCGGGCGATGTACGTGACCGGCGCCGGGATCTGGGCGACCGACGACGCGACCGCCGCGGATGCGGACAAGCCGACGCACTGGACGTTCCTCGACCGCGGGCTGGAGGAGACGGTCATCAAGGACCTGGTCAGCCCCCCGGCGGGACCGCCGCTCTTGAGCGCGATGGGCGATCTCTGCGGATTCCGCCATGACGATCTCGGCGCGCCCTCGAAGGAGGGGATGTTCGACAATCCGCTGTGCGGCTCGGGCAGCGGGATCGACGTCGCCTGGACCAAGCCGGAGATTGTCGCCCGCGTCGGCTGGGACAACAACCAGAAGTGGGGCGCCTCCTCGCTCGACGGCGGCAAGACCTGGACGCCGTTCAAGTCGATGCCGAAAAAGGCAAAAGGTGCGGGCTCCATCGCGGTGTCGGCCGACGGAACGGCCTTCCTCTGGGCGCCGCTCGAGGGGCCGGTCGTCTTCTCGCCCGACCAGGGCGCGACCTGGACGCGCGCCGAGGGGCTCCCCGACGCGGAGGCCTCCCCCGACTGGGCGCCGGTGCCGTTTCGCCCGGCCGCCGATCGCGTGAACCCCAAGAAGTTCTACGTGCTCGACGCCAAGGGGGGACAGGCCTTCACCAGCGTCGACGGCGGCGCCCACTTCACGGCGTCACCGACGGGATTGCCCGCGCTGGCCGACTACCAGTTCAGCTCTGCCTCGGCGGCGGCGACGCCGGGGATCGAGGGCGACGTCTGGCTCACCAACTTCAAAGAGCTGAATCACTCGACCGATTCGGGCAAGACGTACGAGTCGATCCCCAGCGTCAGCGAGGCCTACGCCCTCGGCTTCGGCAAGGCGCCCCCCGGCAAGACCTACCCGACGCTGTTCCTCATCGGCAAGGTCAGCGACGTGGTCGGCTTCTTCCGCTCCGACGACGCCGGCGCGACCTGGGTGCGGGTCAACGACGACCAGCACCAGTACGGCTTCTGCACCGTCATCACCGGCGATCCCCGGGTCTACGGCCGCGTCTACGTGGGAACCGGCGGCCGCGGCATCGTCTACGGCGAGCCGAAGTAGTGCCCGCGGTTCATTCCGCCCCGACGCTGCTCAACCCTCGTCCCAGATGGGCGAGGGGTACTCGCCGCGCGCCACCATCTCGTGGATCGTCTTCATCACCTTCGGCTTGTCTTCCGGATGGGTCACGCCGAACCAGGTGTCGCCGGTCGGCAGGACGCGCACCTTCGCCGCGCCTTCCTTGATGAGCTCGCCGACGACGACCGGGATCAAGCACTCGGAAGTTCCCGCCGCGCCGCCGTGAAGCTCGAGAAAGCGTGTCAGGTGGCGCTCGAGGTGGACGAACACCGACGGCGTGAACCCCCAGAAGTTCATCGACACCAACCCGTCAGCGCCGAGGTGATGCGTCTTTCCATCCGCGTCCAGGTACCGGGCGCCGTCCCCCTCTCGCTCCACCTTGGGGCACTCGACCAACGTCTTCAGAAAACCACGTTCGTCGACCTGGCAGATCGCGCGGGTCACGGCCGCATGCTCCGACAGCGTCTGCAGCACCGGGTAGCCGACCATGCAGTAGTCGGCGGGGCCTCCCCCGGGGTCGACCGCCTCAGTTGCTCGGCCACCGCCTCGAACGACTGCTTGCCGTAGTAGTCGTCCGCGTTGATGGAGACGAAGGGCTCGGCGATCGCCCGGCGGGCGGACCAGATGGCGTGGGTCGTTCCCCAGGGCTTCGTTCGTCCCGCCGGAACCGTGAAGCCTGGCGGCAGGTCGTCGAGTTGCTGGAAGACGTATTCGACCGGGACCCGGCTGGCGTACCTGTCGCCGACGGCCTTCCGGAACTCGGACTCGAACTCCCGGCGAATGACGAAGACCACCTTCCCGAACCCGGCGCGGAGCGCGTCGTAGACGGAGTAATCCATGATCGTTTCGCCGCTGGGCCCGAACCGATCGAGCTGCTTGAGGCCGCCGTACCGGCTGCCCATTCCTGCGGCAAGGACGAGGAGAGTCGGGTTCATGAGGTCACCAACCTGCCCAAATTCGCGGGCGTCAGCAAGCGCGGGCCGCGCTCACCAGCTGGCCAGGACCGCGATAATGAGCAGCGCACCGACGGCGTGGAGGAGCAGTCGCTCCCGGCCGCGATCGCGCTGGCCCTGCCGCAGCGAGCCCCGCGTCGCGACGACCATCCCCGCGATGCCGCCGGCGACGATCCCGATGAACAGCTGCCCGATCGGCATCACCGGGTGTCCGTCGGAGGTCACGGCCGGCCACGCCCGGAGCGCCAGCGACGTACAAAGGTAAATTCCCGACGCCACGAACCAGCCGATCCACAAGAGGGCGGTGAGGGCGTCTCGTGGCCAACACCGCTCCGCGCGGCGCGTTCCGGCGCTCAGCAGCGCGTGCACCACGAACAGCCCCGCCACGAACGCGCGCGGCCCAGGCTTGAGCGCGCCGATACGGAAGAGAGGAGCGGCCGCCGCGACAAACAGCAGTGTGTAGCGGAGCCCCGACCTCATGTCGTCGAGCGGCCGCGACGCTACGGGCAGCTGGAGACCGTGGCCTGCGCCGCGTGGGTGGTGCCGTTGAAGAGCGAGACGACGAAGCTGCCTGCGAAGTTGCTGATGTCGGCCTGAATGGCGCCGCTCGCGCTGATGACGGTCCCCTGGTCCTGCGGCTTGGAGCCGTCGGCGTTCACATAGACGAAGGCGGCGCCGTTGTTCTCGAGCAGGACCGCGCCGACGCCCCCGGCTCCGCCCGCGTCGTCGTTGATGATCTTGCCCGTGGTCGCAGTGGACGTGAACGAGAAGGTCTTGAGCGGCGGGAGGCCGCCGTCCGGGGCTCCCGCGTCGGAGAGCACTGAGCTCGTGCCGGTCAGGGGGACGAACGCGCCGCTGACCAGACCACCCCCGGTGAACATGGTCACGAAGCCCTTCGTCGTGCCGGCGCCGGCCACCCAGTTGTCGACGCCGCTCGCCTGGAGGTTGACGATGGGACCGACCTGGAAACCGTCGCCGTCCAGGATCGTGAGGTAGGGCCAGTTGTTGCTGGTCGATTGGTAGGCGAGGCCGAGGTACATCCCCGACACGCCGGCGTAGGCGTCATCCTCCTGGCTCGGCGGGTAGACACCGCCGAAGGTCGGGACCGCGTTGATGGCTGCCCCCGAGGCGGTCCCGTTCGGGTGGTATTTGCGAATGCGCGCGTACCACCCGTTGCTCCCCTGGTACTTCCAGGAGAACACGAACAATTGCGTCGCCGGCTGCCAGATGACGCGAGTGTCCCCGGTGTAGACGCTCTCGAGCTGCACGGTCTTCTCGACCGAAAGCGACCCGGTGCCGCCGTCGCCCGGCGTCGTCCCGAGGACTGTCATGTAGAGCTGGTTCGCGTACTGATTGACCTGGCCGACGGCATAGAGGAGAGCGATCTCGCCGGTCGAGGCGATCGAGACGTCCTGGACGCCGAACGTCCCGCCATAAGGAACCGAGAAGAGGGACTTGCTCGGTCCGCGCTTGTCCCCGCTGACGGGGTCGAACATCTGGACGAAGATCGCATTGCCCGCCAGCGCGCCGCCATCCACGCCGCCGTCAACAGGGGCGGAGCCTGCGTAGGCGCTGAAGATGAAGAGCGTGTCTGCGTTTCGAACCGCCACCGCCGAGGTGAACCCGGGGTTGGCGTCCCCCTGTGAGACGTTGGCGAACTCCAGCTGCGGTCCGGTGCAGCTGCTTCCGCCAGCGCCGCCATTACCGGCGCCACCTGCGGCACCCCCGGCGCCTCCTTGGCCGGCGGCACCGGCTCCTCCCGAACCACTCGAACCGGCGCCGCCGTCGGTCCGACCCGTGGTCACCAGCTGGACGTCGTTGGTCCCCGACACCAGCTGCGACGCCAGCGCGCAGACCTTCGAGTCCGTGCAGACCTGCGGAGAAACACAGTCGACGTTCGCCTGGCACTGGTTGCGGCACTGTTCGTCGCGCGCGCAGACCAGCGGCGACTTGCAGTCGCTGTTGTAAACGCAGGTCACTTCCGTCGGGAGCTGGCAGACGGTGATCGTGCCGGCGTCGATCCCGCCGCCGCCGTCGCCGGCTGCGGTCGACTTAACGCAAAGCTGACCGGTTGGGCAGTCGCCGTTCACGACGCAGGCGGTGTGACAGGCCCCAAAGGTGCAGACCAGCCCCGCGGCGCACTGGCTGTTCAGCGAGCACCCCATGCCGGGGGCGGGCTTCACTGACCCGCTTCCGCAGCCCGACAGCAGGCCCACCGATCCCAGCACCAAACAGACGACGATGAGCTGCTTCATCTCTCTTGGAATCCCCCGCTTAGAAGACCCCGACCATATCAGAAGTGCCCCGGTTGGTCGGTCGCTGCGATCCTCGGGTGGAGGCGCTCAGCGGCCGCCGCGACGACGCCGGCGGTGGTGGGGGCCCGCGGGCGGCGACGCGCCCGCGCCTGCAGCAACCCGCGGCCCGCCGGCATCGCGCGCGTAACCGCGCGGCGGCTCGCCCCGTTGGACGTAGGCCCCCGCTCCGGCCTGCTGCGACGGACCGCCCGGTCTTGATTGCGGCGCCCCTCCGCCCGGTCGCGCCACCGGGCCACCGCCGGGGCGTTGCCCCTTGTCGCGGCCGGCGCGGCCTCGCTCGGCGTCGCGGCCTCGACGCCCGCCGCCGCCACCGGTGCGGTGCTCGGGCGTGCCGACCTCGGGCACGGTGACGCTGTCCAGGGTCCCGCGCTGGAGGTGTTGAAAGAGGGCGTCGCCGCAGTCGGCCACCCGCAGGAGGCGCGCGTCGAAGCGGGCCAGGTGCTCGGTCAGGTTGCGCAGGTCGCGCCGCAGGATCTGCCGGGCGTTGTTGTTGCCCGCCACCTCGACGACCTGGGGCAGGTCGATGATGGTCGGACCGCTCGCCGCCATGAGGACGTTGTAGGCCGACAGATCGCCGTGAATGCGTCCGGTGCCGAGCAGGGCCTTCACCTGCAGGAAGACCTCCTGGTGAAGCGCGGTGGCCTCCTCGGCGGTGAAGGTGAAATCGGCCAGGCGCGAGGCGGGCGTGCCGGCGCCGTCGACCACCAGCTCCATGAAGAGGACGTTCTCGTAGAGGAAGTACGGCTCCGGCACGCGCACGCCGGCCTCGAACGCCGCCCGCAGCGCGTGGAACTCCATCTCCTGCCAGTTGTCCTCGATGAGCCCGCGCCCGTAGGCGCTCTTCTTCTGCATCGCGCGGCGGTCGCGCGAGTTGCGGGTTTGATTGCGCCCCTCGACGTAGCTGGCCGTCTTCTTGAACGTCCGCTCGTCCCGCGCCTTGTAGACCTTGGCCGCGCCGAGGTGGCCTTCCCGCTCGACGACGTAGACCGTCGCCTCTTTCCCGCTCATCAGGCGCGCGTGGACGGCGTCGATGATCCCCTCTTCGACGAGGTGGGAGAGGCCGTCAGGCTGGGACATCCGTCGCCCGTGAAGCCCCGGGAGCGTCTTCTTGCGTCAGGCGGGCCGTCCCTCGACGTTTTTCCGGTTGCGCGCGGCCAAGCGCCGCAGGATCTCGACGCGCGAAAGGTACAGGTGCCAGCGCTTGCCGTGGCGCTCGAAGGGGTTCGGCTGGGTCACCCACCCCTTGAGCTGGATCGGCGTGGTCACCGCCGTCGAGAGATAGACCTCGGTGAAGAGGTTGTCCTTCATGGCTCGTTTCGCCAGCACCGGACTCTCGAAGAAGTTGTCGCCCACGGCGGCCTTCTACCAGATTTCGGTCTCCAGGCCCAGGCCCCCGCCTGGCGGCAATCCACGCTCACCCCAGCCGGCGCTGCGTCTCGGCCACGATGTCGAACGGCTTGTCCACCGTGCGCTCGAGATGGCGCGCCACGAACTCGCGCGCGCGCGGCAAGAACGCGCCGCCGGTCATGAAGACGATCTTGGCCGCGACGTCCGGCGCCTCGGCGGCCAGCGTCTCGCCCAGATCCATCCCCGTCATCCCCTTCATCATCAAATCGCAGAACACCAGGTCGGCGTCAGGACGCGCGCGCAGCAGCTCCAGACCTTCCCTGCCGTCGTTCACGGTGGTGACGCGGTACCCCGCCGCCCGCAGCTGCAACGTCAGCGCCCGCGCCACCATGGAATCGTCTTCGATCAGCACGACGTGGCGTCCCGTCTCGGTCACCGCCTTCGCCGCGCGCGCGGGCTCGACCCGGGCGGCGGGCCCGGCGGGGGCCGCGGGCAGCGTCACGCGAAAGAGCGCGCCCCCTCCCGGGCGATCGAGGACCTCGACCTCGCCGGAGAGCCCCTGCACGATGTTGCGGCAGACGAACAGGCCGAGCCCCGTCCCCTTGCCAATCTCCTTCGTCGAGAAGAACGGCTCGAAGATCCGGTCCCGATCCGTCGCCGGGACCCCCGGTCCCGAGTCGGAGACGTCGAGCACGACCTGCGCTCCTTCGTCTCGCGTGCGCAGGGTGACCTCGTTGCTCCCGGTTCCATCGACCGGCAGGGCCTGGATGGCGTTGACGACCAGATTCAGGACGACCTGAACGAGGCGGGCCTCGTTGCCCATCACCGGGCGCGTCTGCCGGAGATCGAGGACCAGCCGGGCGCGGGCCTCGACCTCCTTGCCGACCAGCTTGAGCACCGACAGCGCCACCGCCCGCAGATCCACCGGGCAGAGGCTGCTGTCGTCGGGGCGGCTGAACGTTCGCAGGTCGCGGGTGATGTCGGCGATGCGCGCCGTCCCGGAACGGACGGGGGCCAGCCCCTCCTTGAGGCGCCCGAGCGCCGCCCGCGCTGCCGGGGCCTCCGCGTCCTGCATCGCTGCCAGCAGCCTCTCGAGGGCGTCGACCTCGGCGTCGACCGCCGCGGCCTGCGCGAGCACGTAGGCGAGCGGATTGTTGATCTCGTGGGCGACGCTGGCCGCGAGGGTCCCCAGCGCCATCACCCGATCGTTGCGGATCGTCGTCTGCTGCAGCCGGTGAAGCTCGCTGATGTCGTGCGAGAGCCCCGTCAGGCCGACGACCTCACCGGCCGCCCCGCGCAGCGGCGTCAGCCAGGTGTGGTAGACGGCCTCGCCGACCGCGACGGTGTACCAGAAAGAGTCTCCGGCGAAAGCACGCTGGATGTAGCCGGGGATGGTGGGATGGGCGCCGTAGATGTCCAGCACCTTCTGCCCGACGAGCTGGCCCGACTTCACGCCGAGCGCCGCCAGGCCCGCCCCTTCGGACATCGTGATCACGCCGTCGCTGTCGGTCGTCCAGATGGCGATTGGCGCGTGGTCGCAGGCGAAGCGGAGGTGGGCCTCGACCCGGCTCCGTTCGACCTGGGCGGCGACCTCCGGGGTGATGTCGAGGAAGGCCACGATGACGTGCGACAGCGCTCCCCTTCCATCGTGGAGCGGAGAGCCGAAGCAGCGCAGGTTGATCTCCCCCTCCGGGCGCCGGGCCACGATGTCGTCGACCATCACGGGCTGTCCGGTGGCCAGCACGCGGGCGAACGGCAGGCGTGCAAAGGGATAGGGGCGGCCGTCGCGACCGGACAGACCGTAGGTCTGGGGCGCGTCGCCGAGTGCGGCTGGACGCCACCGGCGATCCCGAGGATCCGCTCGAACGCGCGGTTCGTGTAGACCACCGCGCCGTCGGGAACCTTGCCGACCCACACCGCCACGGGCAGGTCGTCAAGGATGGAGCCAAGGTCCATCATCAGGGGCCGGCATCATACTCCCTTCTCGTTTTGCGATGGTCGGCCGACCCGCTCGAAACCCCCGGGCTTGAATCGCGAAGGCCGAGATCCTAGGCTTCGCCTCGTGCTGGAGAGATCGCCACGGGTCCCGGCCACGAGACGGCTCCGCGCCGGACGCTCTGCGAAGCGCGGCGTGGCTGCGCTGGCGCTGGCCGGGCTCTGGGCCGGTGGCGGACCCACGACGCAGGCCAAGCAGGCGGCGGCCCCGGCGGCCCCGGCGGCCGACGCGGCCGCGGCGCAGGCCCCGATCATGATTGTCGAGGGGGGACACTTCACAGGACAGACGACGGCCGAAAACGCCCGGCGCGACGGCCTGACCGTGGTCGATCTCTCGGACGACTGGCTGCCGTACGTCTTCTCCGAGGAGCCCGGCAAGCCGCAGCCGCTGCGCCCCTATCTGATCGATCTGGCCAACGGACGCTTTCGCTCCGGCAGCGCCTACGCGCGTGCCCGCGGCCGACCGCTTCTTCGAGGTGTTCGGGATCTTCCCCAGCCTCAACTACCTGCGGCGGCGGATGGCCGACAAGAAGCGCCACGCCTGCCACCAGCGGGTGAGGGACGGCGTCCTCGAGGAGCTGTCGCCGAGGAACGTCATCCCCGCCGAAGAAGCCGAGAAGGTCCCCAACCCGGACCCGGCGACGGTCAAGGAGACGCCGATGATCACGACCGGGCGGACGATCTCGCCGCGACCTTTGACCGCGCAGGAAAAGCGGGCCGTGATCGCGATGCAGGCCCACCTGCGCTGCGAGGATCTGCTGTCCGGCAAGGCGACCTCCGGCCGGATGGATCGGCGGACGGTCGAGGGGCTGAAGGTCTACCAGCACCTGCAGATGCTGGCGGACAACGGGAACATCGATCTCGAGACGCGCACCGCGCTGCTGGGCGACAGCCGCGAGCAGGACTTCCGGGCGCTGCTGCGGGCGCTGCGGGCGCGGGTCGTCGACGTGACCGGCCTCATCGAGGACGGCTCGGCGCTGGGCGCGCAAGGCGAGGTGGAGGGGCGCGTGATCGACACCGCCGAGTTCCGGCCGCTGGTCGGGCCGCCCGCTCCCGGCAAGGGTGGCGCTCCGCCGGCCGGAGCCGCACCGACCGCCGCCGCGGCCAGCCCGCCGTCTGCCGCCGAACCGTCGAGCAAGGACGGGCCGGTCAAGATCGTCGCCGCGCCGGATCTGATCGCGGCGGCCACCCAGGCGGCCAGCGAGGCGCTGGGCTGGAAGTCGCCGGAGGCGGTCCTGGCCAGCACGCTGGTCGCGCCGCCGCCCGCGTCGAAGCGGCCGGGGAGGAAGACGGCGCAGGACCAAGGGGCCGGCGCCGCTGCCGGCAGCCGTCGCGATCCGTTTGCCGCCGGTGCCGGCGTACCACGGCCCCAACATGGAGCTGCGCGCCGAGATCGACCGCGGCGAGGTGGTCCTGGCCCGGCCCAAGCTCGACAAGGACGGACACAAGATGTGGAAGCCGCCGGTGGCCGACCGTCCGACCATCACGCTCTTCGCGCACGTGGGCGATCACGACGTGGCGCTCTGCCGGTGGCCGACCACCATCGGCGGCTGGAAGATGTTCGAGAAGTCCGACGGCACCATGGCCCTCAAGTACAAGGAGTCGGTCACCGGGCGATGCGCTGTGGACCGAGGTGCTGGCCACGCCGACCTGGCACCCGGCGCCGGGCATGCCCACCCGCCATCTGCTGATCAAGGTGGGGGACACGTTCGTGCCCAAGACCGAGATCATCGGCCCGGGCTACCACGCGGCGTACGGGCTGGTGGCGATGGTGCACAAGCAGATCGTGGGGACGACCGCCAACGGCGAGCCGGACCTCATGGACCTCCGCATCCGGACGCACGGCACGCCCGGATACCGGTCGGTCAAGCGCGGCGAGAGCAACGGTTGCCACCGGCTGCACAACTACGAGGCGCTGCGGCTGGCGGCGTTCCTCATCAAGCACCACGCGAACACGCGCGACGGTCTGGTCCCCGAGGACTACGAGCGCCACCTGCAGTACAAGGGGCAGGACATCGCGCTCCAGAGCGAGAGCAAGGGTTACCGCTTCAAGCTGACGCCGCCCGTGCCCGTGAAGGTCCTGAGCGGCGACGTCCGGGGCAACGCCAAGTCGGTCAAGCACATGGTCCCGGTGGCGGCGGTCCCGTAGCCCCGACGACTCGGAAAATGCGATAGTCGGCCTCGTGAGCAAGGACATCTATACCGAGAACGCCGACGTCGATCCCGACACGCTGAGAAATCTCGGACCGCTCGGTCCGCTGGCCGGTGTCTGGGAGGGGCGTGGGGTCGATCGTCACCCGGTCGCCGGCGGGAGCGAGGACGAGCCGTACGTCGAGCGGATGGAGTTCGAGCCGATCGACCCGCAATCGAACGGCCCCCAGCTGCTCTACGGCCTTCGTTACCGGGTGTTCATCACCAAGGTCGGAGAGATCGAGACCTTTCACGATCAGGTGGGCTACTGGCTCTGGGAGCCGGCGACGGGCGCGCTGGTCCAGACGCTTGCGATCCCGCGCGCGCAAGTGGCGATGGCGTCCGGGACCGCGCAGCCCGACGCCCGCAGCTTCACGGTGCGGGCGAAGCTGGGCTCCCCGACCTTCGGCATCTGCTCCGCCCCGTTCCTGCACGAGAACTTCAGAACGATCGAATACGTCATGACGGTGACCCTGAATGCGGACGGCACGCTCGGTTACAAGCAGGACACCGTCCTGCAGATCCCCGATCGCCCCGAGCCCTTCCACCACACCGACGAGAACACGCTGCACAAGGTCGGCCAGCCCCGACCCAACCCCCGCGCCCGCTGACGCGGCGTCGGCCAGCGATGGCGGCGCGGCTCAGCGGGGCAGGCGCCGGGCCCGATCGAGCGGTGGCGAGCCGGCCGGCAGGTTCGCGCTCAGCATGCGCCGCTGGGTCGCCGCAGCCAGCCTCGGGCCGCCGCGTTCGAGCCGCGTGGCCACGTCCTTGTCGTGGTTGGGCACCACCTTGAACGCGGACGGCGCAAACCCTCGCTTGCTCACGACCAGGGTCATGGGCGCGTCGCCGCGCGGGACCCGGAGCACGAAGGGGGTCTCGCCGACCGGCCGTGCGCGCTCGCCCGGCGTGGTGGCGGCGGTGACCAGCGCTCCCTGCGGCCGCGAGTCGATCGCCACCTCCACGCTCGACGGAAGGGCCGCCGCCGTGCAGGCATCGGCCACGGGCGCCGGCGTTCGCGCCGGGGCCGGCGGCGCGGCCGGGATCCGCGGCGCAGGTCCGCCGTGGCGGAGCACGATCACCGTCAAGATCAGCGTGGCCGTGGTGGGGAGCAGCGCCGGCAGCCAGCTGGCCCGCGTGCCTGCCAGCACGGCCACCAGCCTCTCCATCGCAGGTCGCCTGGCGGCGGGGACGGGGGCGGGCGGTGGCGGCGGGGGAGGCGCCTGCGGCATTGCCTGGGCGATCACCGCCGACGACTCGCGTTGCCCGAAGACGATCTCCACGGGCACCGTCGGCTCGGCGGTCGTCTCCCCCTCGGGCACCAGCGCGCGAACCTGCTTGGCGAACGAGCTGGCCGCATAACGCTTGCGCAGCACCAGGCGCTCGAGATCCTGGCTCATCTCGTCGGCGCTCTGGTACCGCTCGGCGGGATCCCGGGCCAGCGCCCGCAGGATCACCTCGTCGAAGGGGGCCTTGACCTCCGGGTTGCGCGACGACGGGCGCGGCACCGGCATCTCGCTCACCAGCTTCAACGTCTCGAGGTCGGTCTCGCCGGCGAACAGTCGCCGCCCGCACAGCAGCTCGTGCAACACCACGCCCAGCGAGAACAGATCCGAGCGCGCGTCGGGCGGCTGCCCCTGCAGCATCTCCGGCGCGATGTACGACATCTTTCCCTTCACGATGCCGGCCTCGGTCTGGTTGGTGCGCAGCTCTTGCACGGCGCGCGCGATGCCGAAGTCGAGGATCTTCACCGCGCCGTTCCAGGCCACCATGATGTTGGGCGGCGTCACGTCCCGGTGGACGATCCCGTAGGGTTTTCCTTCGGGGCTGGTCAGGCCGTGGGCGAAGGCGAGCCCGCGGCAGGCCTGCCGCCCCACCTCCGCCACGAACGCCGCCGGCGCCACCGCTCCCCGCCGCTCGAGCTTTCGCAGCAGGCAGCCCATGTCCACGCCGTCGACCGGCTCCATCACGATGTAGTAGCCGCCGTCCTGATAGGCGAACTCGAACACCTGGACGATGTTGGGGTGGAGGAGGCGCGCCGAGATCTTCGCCTCGTCGACGAACATGCCGACGAACTCGGGCGCGTCCGACAGCCCCGGAAGGATCCGCTTGACGACGAACGCCCGCTCGAACCCCTCCGGGCCTTCGCCCGTGGCCCTGAAGACCTCCGCCATCCCGCCGCTGCCGATCTTCTGTGTGAGGCGATACTTCATGTTCAGTGGGTCTGCCGGTCAGCGGCGAGGCGCCCTTCCATTCGGGATGACATGGTAAGGGTCCGTTCTCGATCCGGTACCTGAATATACGTGCAGGTCACCCGCAGTCTAGGCCATCCAGGCGCCGACTACGCGGGTTTGATCACCAGGCGATAATCCTTGCCGATGCTCAAGACGATCAGCACGCTCAGGATCGCCGCGAAGAAGCACCACACCGACGTGAGGGCGCGGCGCTCGATCATGAACGTGGCCAGCAGCGACAGGACCAGGACGGTGCCCATGGTCCTGGCCCTGCTGATCGTCGAGACGAAGAATGGCCCAACGGTCGGCAGGACGTAGCCGGGCAGGTAGAGCGCCAGCACCAGGGCCGGGCCCCGGTCCTTGTAATCGTAGGCCAGGCTGTGTCCGGCGACGTGCGCCGTCGGTCGCCCGCGCATCAGCAGGAAGGCGGCGTACACGCCGACGATCACCCCGATCACCGAAAGAACCGCGAGCGCTCTCCTGCGGCGGGGATCTCGTTCGGCCGTGAACAGCGAGATCGGAACCCACATCGGCCAGCAGACCAGCGCGAAACCGAGGAAGAGCGCCACCGCGATCGCTTGCAGCGAGGAGTCGGCGGGGTGGCCGATGGTCATCCAGACCACACCCTCGGCCACCTGCTGGGCGGCGAAGAGCAAGGGCACCACCGCCAACATCCGGTGCGACGGCGGCTTATCCTGGGTCACCGCCACCGCGCCGATTCCCGCAATCACGGCGGCGACGCCGAAGCTTCCGGTGGCCGAAAAGCACATCCGCGCCGACTATAGATCAGTCGCGGCTGCGCTGACGGCTGGCTACGCCTCGGGGGAGGGGGCGCTCTCCTTGTGCTCCCACCCGCCGCGCTCTTCCAGGTCGCTCAGCTCCTCGAGGAATTTCGAGCCGAAGGCCTCCAGGTCGTCGGGCTTGCGGCTGGTGATCCAGTTGCGATCGACCACCACCGGCTGGTCCTTCACCTTGGCGCCCGCCTGGGCCTTTCCGTTTTGGTCCGCACAATTCCACTTCCAGGGTCCAGGAAGCTCGTGCTCCAATGCCCGATTCGCTGCTCCGCTCCGGTTGAAGGCTTTCACTGCGATTCGGCGCTGTTATGACGATCCGAACCGCAGAGAGCGGGCCTGAGCAGGAGCCAATGTCGAGCATGAACGCTTGAAAAGGATGAGGACGACGTTACACACGTGATTAGGAGTTAGGACCGACGGAACACTGACTTCGGGTCGGGGGAGACGCTCGCAAAAGGGGGGGTACGGATCGGAATGAGCCCAACCATCACTCGGCTGCTGATCATCGAAGATCAACTGATCGTGCGGGACGCGCTGGTGTCCCTGCTCCGCAGCCGGCCCGACCTGCAGATTGTCGGGGTCGCGGCGAGCATCAGGGTGGGCGGCCCGTTGCTGGAGCGAACGATGCCCAATCTCCTCCTCCTGGACCTCTCCCTCGAGGACGGCAGCGGTCTCGAGCTGGCCAGGAAATTGTACCGGGCGCGATCGAAGACGCGGGTGCTGGTCATGACGGCGTTCGGGGACCAATTCGCCGCCGCAGAGGCCTTGAAGCTCGGCGTCGCCGGGTATTTCGTGAAGGACCAGCCGACGTCGGACCTGCTCGCCGCCATCGAAGCGGTCATTCGGGGGGGAACCTATGTGCCGCCAACCCTGGCGGCTCGCCTGACTGCCGGCGCAAATGGCAGCCCGATGGCCAGCCTGTCGCGCCGCGAGCGGGAGATCTTTCGGCTGGCGGTCCTCGGGAGCAGCAGCAGGGAGCTTGCTGCGCGGCTGTTCATCAGCGTGAAGACGGTCGATTCGCACCTCTTGAACATCGCCCGCAAACTCAGCGTCCGGACGACGGCCGGTCTCGTCCGCTTTGCGGCGGAGCACGGCATCGCCACCGGACCGCAGCTCCAGGAACCACAGTTTGAGGAACAAGAGTTTGAGGAACAGCAGTTTGAGGAACAGCAGCTCGACGAACAGCAGCTCGAGGGACAGACGTCCGGCGAGCTGAGTTGGAAAGCGCCGAGCGGGGGGTGAATGCACGGGTTCAACGGCGTGGCGGACGCCATTGACAGGATTGGGGCGCATAGACAGGTTCCGTGGCGGTTCAGTCCCATGACGAAGATCTTCATTGTTGACGATCACCCCATCATCGTTGACGTCCTGGCCTCGATGTTCGACGGCAATCCGGCGTTCGAGGTCGTTGGTCGAGCCTCCAGCATCCGGGGGACGCTGGCTGCCGTGGAGCGGTGCGGCCCCGACCTGCTGCTGATCGATCTGTCGCTCGAAGACGGAAGTGGCCTGCATCTGGTGCGCGCTCTGCGAGTCCGCGGTGTCGACGCTCGCGTGCTGGTCGTGACCGGTATCCAGAGTGGCGTCGTCGCCGCGGAGGCCTTCTCCGCGGGGGTCGCGGGCTACGTCCTCAAGGAGCAATCGGCGACCGACCTTCTGAACGCAATCGACGCCGTGGTGGGAGGCGGAACCTACGTCGCGCCCGCCCTGGCAGGCTCGTGGTCCGCTCGCCTGCTCAATTAGCTTCAATCAGCTTCGCTGGCATCCGTGAGCGCCAGCACTGGTGAATCGCGCGAGCTCGCGTGCCATTTCGACGGCGAGAACCGAATGGGGCCCCGTCGAAATGGGGACCCGTCAGTGAACGCCTGCACGTGAGGGCGCGGCCAGGCATGAGCTTGACAAATCGGAGTTACACGACTGAGAAGATCTGGTAAATGCATAGGCGCAGATGCCGCGCATGACCGACAGGGGGCCTGGTGGGCGACGTGGAACGAAGATGGAGCGCCGTGGCGGATGATGCGGGTCGAGGACCGAGCATCGCGCCGGCACCGCAGTCGGAGCCGGACGAAAGGGAGCAGCGCCAACCGATCTTCATCGTCGGCGTCGGTGCCTCGGCCGGCGGCCTCGAGGCGCTGACCGCGTTTCTGAAGGCGCTCTCGCTGGATTCGATGGCCATCGTCATCGTCCAGCACCTCGCGCCCAAGCACGAGAGCCTGCTGCCGACGCTGCTCTCCCGGTGCAGCGACGCGAAGGTGACGTCCGTCGAGGACGGAATGCCGGTCGAGCCGGGGCACATCTACGTCATTCCGCCCAACTCGGATCTCGCCATCTTGCAGGGCGTCCTCCACCTCATGACGCCGATCGGACCTACGCGCGGCCCGCACCTCCCCATCGACTATTTCTTTCGCTCGCTCGCCGAGGACCAGGGATCACGGTCGATCGGGATCGTCCTTTCGGGGACCGGCTCCGACGGAACCTTCGGCCTGCAGGCGATCAAGGAGGCCGGCGGCATCACCTTCGCGCAGGAGCCGACCTCGGCCAAATACGACGGGATGCCCCGCAGCGCCATTGACAGCGGCTGGGCCGACTTCACGCTGGCGCCCGCGGCGATCGCCGAAGAGTTGCTGAGGGTCCGCAATCATCCCTATCTCACCCGCAAGCGCACCAGCTCCCCGCAGGCGCAGGAGAGCGTCAGCAAGCTCATCGTCCTCATGCGGGCGGCGTTCGGTAACGATCTCACCTATTACAAGCCGGCAACGATGGACCGCCGCATCGAACGGCGGATGGCGCTGCAGAAGATCGAGTCGCTGTCGGACTACGTGAGGTTCGTTCAGGGCAACGCCGCCGAGCTGCGCCTCCTTTACAAGGACATGCTCATCAGCGTCACCAGCTTCTTCCGCGATCCGGAGTCGTTCGACACGCTGAAGACCCTGATTCTGCCGCGCATCGTGGAGAGCAAGGAGATCGGCGGGCAGATCCGGCTCTGGATCCCCGCCTGCTCGACCGGCGAAGAGGCCTACTCGCTGGCCATCGCGCTGTTCGAGCTGCTGGGCGAGCGGGCCCAGGAGTTTCGGATCCAGATCTTCGGCACCGACGTCGACGACTCGTCCATTCAGTACGCGCGACGCGGTCTCTACCCGCACAACATCGCGCTGGACGTCTCTCCGGAGAGGCTTCAGCGGTTCTTCATCAAGAAAGACAGCGGCTACCAGATCGCGCGCCGTATCCGCGACGTGGTCGTGTTCTCGGCTCAAAACGTCACCCGGGACGCACCCTTCTCCCGGCTCGACCTGGTGAGCTGCCGCAACCTGCTCATCTATCTCCGCCCGACGATGCAGAAGCGGGTCCTGCGGATCCTCCACTATGCCCTCCTGCCCACGGGCTACCTGGTTCTGGGCGGCTCGGAGACGGTGGGAGATCTCGGCGACTACTTCGCGCTCGTCGATCGGAAGAACAAGATCTATGCGCGGCGCCACGTGGCCGAGACGGCTGCCCTCGACGTGGGCCTGGGGGTGAAGGTCCCCGAGCCGACCCAACCGGTCCCCTCCTCGACGACGTACCGGGCCAGCGCCACGCTGGCCAGCCTGGCCGAACGCAAGATTCTCGAGCTCTACGGACCGCCGGGGGTCCTGGTCAACGATGACTTCGACGTCGTCCACATCCGGGGCCGCACCCGCGGCTATCTCGAGCCGATGCCCGGTGCTCCCAGCTTCAACATCTTGCGCCTGGCGCGCCCGGACCTGCACGTCGAGCTGCGGCGGGTTCTCACGGAAGCGCGCACCAACGAACGGCGCGCCAGCATCGAGGCTCGGCTCACCGAGGACGGGAAGGTCCGGTCGATCACCATCGAGGTCATTCCGGTGGTGGACCCCGAGACCAAGGTCCGCTGCTTCATGGTGCTGTTTCATGAAGGCGGAGCCGACGACAAGACCGACGACAAGGCCGCGCCGTCCGCTCCCGACGGGGGTGATGCCTCGTCGTCGGTGAAGCTGTCCACGACGGAAGACGCCAAGACCCAGGAGCTCGAACGCGAGCTGATGATGACCAAGGAGTACCTGCAGAGCGCGATCGAGGAGCTGGAGAGCTCGAACGAGGAGCTGAAGTCTTCGAACGAAGAGCTGCAGTCGTCAAACGAGGAGCTGCAGAGCACCAACGAAGAGCTGGAAACATCCAAGGAAGAGCTGCAATCATCGAACGAGGAGCTGACGACGGTCAACGACGAGCTTCACAGCCGGATGGGCGAGCTGCAGCTCATCAACGACGATCTGCACAACGTCCTGTCGAGCATGGGCAGCGCGATGATCATCGTCGGGCTCGATCTCCGGATCAGGCGGTTCACGCAGGTCGCCGAGAGCCTGATGAACCTGGTGCCCGGCGACGTCGGGCGAACGGTGAGCCTGCTCAATGCGTTCATCGTCGGGGAGCGGATCGAGAAGCTGGCCGCGCAGGTCATCGAGAGGCTGATCCCGATCGAGAGGCGGGTCATCTGCGCAAACCAGCGTTGGTACCAGCTGTACGTCTCGCCCTACAAGACGCTCGATCACGCGATCAAGGGGGCGGTCATCGTCCTTTTGGACATCGACGACACCCACCGGCTGGCCGAGCGGACAGAGGAGGACGGACCGAGGTCTTGAACGGAGACCGCCGCCACAACCGATGCCGTCACAGTCGCGTACGTTCGAGGAGATGTCGAAGGAGGAGCTGATCGCGGCGTTGCGAGCCCGGCAGGCGAATCCTCCCGTGGACAGCGGTCCGCTGGAGAGCGCGGCCCTCATTCACGATCTCGAGGTTCACCAGATCGAGCTCGAGATGCAGAACCGCCAGCTTCGCGAGACGGAGGCGCGGCTGGAGGAGTCGCTGCGGCGATACACGGAGCTGTATGACTTCGCGCCGATCGTCTACCTCACCCTCGACGTCAAGGGGCGGATCCAGGAGGCGAACCTGACGGCTGCCACCTTCCTCCGGACCGATCGGGGTCACCTGACTGGAAAGCCGCTGATGTCGTTCGTGGCGGCGAGCCGTCGGGCGCAACTGCGTGGGCATCTCGAGCGACTGTTCACGCAGGGAAGCGCCCTCAGCGTGGAGCTCGAGCTGTCGTGTCCGGGCCTGCCAGCCCTGTTCGTCAATGCGACGAGCGTCCCGGTCCTCGACGACGCCGGTCAGGTCGCCGCCTGCCGGACGGCCCTGACCGACATCTCGGCGCTCAAGCGGACCGAGGCCCGGCTCGTCATCCTGTCGTCGGCGAGCAAGTTGCTGGCGACGTCACTCGACGTCGAGACCGCCATCCTGGAGGCGCTTGCGCGCCGTCCTCCCGTCGTGCGCCGACCTGGCGATGATCGATCTGGTCCAACGTGGCGAGCTCCGCCGCTTCGAGACCCGCCGCGACGCCACGGAGCCGTCCGGAATCCGAGATCGCCAGGTCGGCGCGTCCGGCTCCGTCGCTCGGTCCGGACAGCCCGCAGGTGCGGGTGTTGGAATCGGGAAGGCCGATCCTGGTGTCGCGGTGCGACCCGAAGTCGCTGGCAGGCAAGGACGGTCTCGATCACGAGCCGTTCATTCAGACATGCGGCGCGAAGTCGCTGCTCTACGTCCCGCTCTCTTCCCGGGGAGCGACGATGGGCGTGCTGACGCTCGTCTCGCGCGACGAGAGTCGAACGTTCGCCGGGGCAGATCTCCTGTTTGCGTCCGAGCTCGCCTCCCGCATCGCCACGGCGGTCGACAACGCCCGGCTTTACCGGGAGGCGAAGGACGCGGTGCGGGGGCGCGAGGACATCCTCTCCTTCGTGGCGCACGATCTGCGTACGTTCCTGTTCGGCTCGCGGCTGGGGATCGACACCCTGCTGCGGTCGGTCCGACCGCTCGAGCGCCGTCGGGGGTGGAAGGAGCTGGACCGGGTGCAGCGCTTGAATGCGCAGATGGCGCGGATGATCGAGGATCTGCTGGACCTCTCCAGCCTCGATTCGGGGCGCCTGTCGCTGAAGCTCTCGGACTGTGCGGCGTCCGACCTGCTGTCGCAGACGGCCGAGACGCTCTCCGCCACGGCCTCCGCCAGCGGCATTGCTTTCGAGGTCGACGCCTCGGGCGAGACGGGCAACGTGTATTGCGACGCCAGCCGGGTCGTGCAGATCTTCGGCAACATCGTGGGAAACGCCGTGAAGTTCACGCCCAAGGGCGGGTCGATCACCATCTCGGCCTCCGGCGCGGGCGCAGAGGTCCGGTTCGCGGTGCGCGACACCGGGCCGGGCATCGAGCCGGCGATGCTGGAGCATCTCTTCGAGCGGTACTGGCAGGCAGACGCGGGCGCCCAGAAAGGACGGGGCCTCGGGCTCTACATCGCCAAGCAGCTGGTCGAGGCGCAGGGCGGCCGCATCTGGGTGGAGAGCCGCCTGGGCGCTGGCACCACCATCTTCTTCACCCTCCCGCGGACCAATCCGGGCCGGGCGACGATCGAGTCCCAGGCCGAGCGGCCTCGCTCCAACACCCTTCATCGCTGACGGAGGAATCTCTCCGGTCGCGCTTGTCGGCAGGAGGAGGGAGCTTAGTTTGCGCTCCGGGGGCCAGGCGTAGGGAGGTGACCGATGCGCGCGATTGTGTACAGGCAGCCGAACACAGTTTCCGTCGAGCAGGTTCCCGATCCCAGGATCGAGTCGCCGACGGATGCGGTGGTCCGAATCACCTCGGCCGGCATCTGCGGCAGCGACCTTCACATGTACGAAGGACGCACGCCGGAGGGGGGCGAGATGCGCTTCGGCCACGAGAACATGGGCGTCGTCGAGGACGTGGGCGACGCCGTCACCAGCGTCAAGGTGGGCGATCGGGTGGTGATGCCCTTCAACATCGCCTGCGGATTCTGCTTCAACTGCACGCGGGGGTTCACCAACGCCTGCCTGGTCGTCAACCCGGAGGGCGTCTCCGGCGGTTACGGCTATGCGGGGATGGGCCCATATCCCGGCGGGCAGGCCGAGTATTTGCGCGTGCCGTTCGCCGACTTCAACTGCCTCAAGCTGCCGGGACGGCCGGGTGACGACCTGGAGGACGACTTTCTGCTTCTCTCCGACGTGTTCCCCACCGGATACCACGCCACCGAGCTGGCCGGCGTGGGCCCGGGCGACACCGTCGCCGTGTTCGGCGCCGGACCGGTCGGCTTGCTGGCGGCCTACTGCGCCATGCTGCGCGGTGCGGCCGAGGTTTACGTCGTCGACGGCGTGGCCGAGCGCCTGGCCAAGGCCGAGGAGATCGGGGCCATCGGCATCGACTACACGCAGGGCGAGCCGTGCCAGCAGATCTTCGAGCTGCGGAAGAAGAACCCGCTGGTGCGGGGGGCGCTGCGGCCGGGCGAAGAGAAGATGGCGGGCGTCATGTGCGGCATCGACGCCGTCGGGTACCAGGCGCGCCGCTTCGACCGGCCCGACGAGGAGAACCCGATGCAGGTGATCGACGAGCTGGTCCACGTCGTCAACCCGACGGGACGCATCGGCATCGTCGGCGTCTACTTTCCGTCCGATCCCGGCGGTGTCGACAAGCCCGCGAAACAGGGAGAATTCCAGCTGCCGCTGGGCGCCATCTTCGACAAGGGGCTCTCCATCGGGACGGGGCAGACGCCGGTCAAGAGATACAACGCCTACCTTCGGGACCTGATCATCGCCGGCCGCGCCAAGCCGAGCTTCATCGTGAGCCACCGGTTGACGCTGGAGGAGGCCCCGGCCGCCTACGAAAAGTTCGACCAGCGCAGCGACGGCTACACCAAGGTCGTCCTCAAGCCCGAGGCCAACGCCCCGACGTAGGGCGGCCTGCCAGGCTCTTCGGGGGCGGTCCGCTGCGCTCCGCGGCGCCCGGCCAGGGCGGCGGGGCGCACAAATCGTCACCCCCGGGCTGGAACATCAGCTTTCCTGCGTAGACAAGGGGCAGCTCGTGCGCAGGTTGGCGGGCAGTGCAAAACAAGGCGCCGCCTCAAAGAGGGAACCCGCTGTCAGCCCCCGCGCTGTTGCGGTCGTTGCCGCGGGCGGTCGACGGCCGGCCCATCTGGGCGCAGCTCAACATCACCTGGCGGTGCAACCTCGACTGCTCCTACTGCACGGAGTACGACAACAGCAAGGGGGACGTCCCCTACGAAGAGCTCGTCCGGCGAATCGACAAATGCCGCGAGCTCGGCGTGCTGCACACCGATCTGATCGGCGGGGAGCCGCTGCTGCATCCCGAGCTGGTCCGGCTGTTCCAGGAGATCACGGCGCGCGGGATGACCAGCGGCATGACGACCAACGGCTTCCTGCTCACCGCCGACAAGTTGGACCGTTTGACGGAGGCCGGCCTCGGGCGCTTGCAGATCTCGGTCGACGGCCTGCGGCCGACGCGGGGGACGCCGAAGTCGCTCAAGACGCTGAAGGGCAAGATCGACCTCTGCGCGGGGCGCCCGATCTGGTTCCGGGTGAACACCGTCCTGTGTGACGAGACTCTGGATGACGTGGAGGACGTCGCCCGCTTCTGCTTCGAGCGCGGGGTGGGCGTCAACTTCTCCGTCGCCCACGAGCGGGGCAGGCTGCGCCGCCGGCTCAACAACGCCCGATACCTGGACAAGCTCCGCTGGCTGCGCACCGAGAAGAAAGCCGGCCGCCCGGTGGCCACGCCGTATTTCCTGCTCGATTACTACGAGCAGACGCTGACCGGCGCGCCGCCG
Source organism: uncultured Pseudomonadota bacterium (assembly GCA_963835825.1). Classification (GTDB taxonomy): domain Bacteria; phylum Myxococcota_A; class Polyangia; order Fen-1088; family Fen-1088; genus JADGRB01. Next base: position 35,987 of record CAWIGZ010000012.1, on the reverse strand, counting down.
GACTGGACCTGCATGGGCGGCCAGAAGTGCTTCTACGTGGCGCCCGACGGCGGGTTTCACTACTGCGCGCACGTGCCGCCGGCCGGCGACTTCGCGACCGTCACCGCGGCCGATCTGGCCCGCGGGGGAGGTCGGAAAGGGTGCGAGAGCAACTGTGGCGTCGACTGCGTCGTGCACACCTCGCTCCCCTATTCGCGGCTGCGGGCGGTGCTGGGCTCGGAGCTGGGCGCCCGCGTCGACGCCGTCAGGGACGACTTGCTTCGCCGGCTGCCCCTTGCCGCTCGGTCGGGTCCCGGGGGGATTGCCCGGAGTGTGGGGAACGCGGAAAGTGCGGATTGAACACCAGCCAGCGGTTGAGCGGGTAGTTCCACCCGAGATAAACCACGGCCGCGATCACCAGCTTCGAGACGGGGAAGGGCAGTCCCCCGAAGCGGGTGAGCAGCCAGACCCCGGCGGTGTGCAGGCCCGACGCGCCGATCTGGACCACGACGAAGCGGCCCAGCGTCGGCATGGCCGGCGCGCTTCGCGCCGAGAACGCCCACTGCTTGTTGATCGCGAAGTTGCTCAGCGAGCCGACGACCGTCCCGATCCAGGTCGCGAGGACATAGTTGACCCCGACCAGCTCCGTCAGGCCCATCAACGTCCCGAAGTCGAGCGCGGTCGTCAGCAGCGAAGTGAGGACGCTGCGCCGAAACACGGCCCGTCCGGGAGCGCTGGGGGCGACGTCGATGGACACCCATCGAGAGTAGCGTGGCGGAACGAGTTCCACAGCCGCCGAAGGCAGGTCGCGGTCGGTCGACGACAGCCCCCGCGGCCCGGTCGGGCATCAGGGATGCGCTTGCCCCTTCGCCCGGTCGACGGCCTCTCCTGAGATCGAGAGCCGCGAGTCGTCCGAAACAGCTCACGCGTCCCGGACGATCCCGACGACGGTCGCACCTGGCGGGTGAGGTAGGCGCCGGCCGCGGCGGTGCGCAAACGGGACGGCCGAGCGATGCCCGCGCCTCGCCTTCCAAAGCCCCGGAATCCTTTCGGGTTGGGCCGGCTCTTACGCACGACGATGAAACTCATTGGTGCGAGAGGCTCTCAAGGCCCCGTTGGCGGTAGGCGAGGGAGGGCCGGTGGCAGCGCGCCCCTGACCGCCGCCTGGCGCGGCTTGTTCTTCACTTTGGCGCTGAGTACGGCCGCGTTCGAGGGATGCGGCCGCCCACCCGCGCGCACGGAGGCAAAGCCCGATGCCAGGTGGGCCGTGCGGGCTCGGCCGGCGCGCGCGGAGGACTTCGCTGGGGGCGAGGAGGTGATTGGCACGGTGAGAGCGCGCAATTCGGCCTCGATATCGAGCACGGTCGTCGGAAAGGTCAGCTCGCTCGCAGTGACGCTGGGACAGCAGGTGCGCGCCGGTGACGTGCTGGCGCGGATCTCAGCCGAGGAGATCGGCGCCAAGGTCGAGCAGTCGGAGGCGATCTACGCCCGCGCTCAGACCGACTTCGCGCGCGCCGAAAAGCTGCTCGAACAGAACGCGATCCCCAGGGTGCAGTACGAGGCGGCGGTGGCCGATCTTCGACTCGCCCGGGCGCGGCGCGCCGAGGCGAGCGCCGTGGCCAGCCACACCGTGCTTCGGGCGCCCTTCGCCGGCGTCGTCACGGCGAAGCAGGCGAACGTGGGCGACACCGCCATGCCTGGTCAGACCCTGCTCGTCCTCGACGATCCTCGAGCGTTGCGGCTGGAAGCGACCGTTCCGGAGGTCGCGGCGCGCTCCCTTCGGCCCGGCCAGGTCCTGCCCGTCCGGATCGACGGGAGTCGCGAGCTTTCTGGAACCGTCGCGGAGATCAGCCCCGCTGCCGATCCGACCAGCCGCACCGTGCTCGCCAAGCTGGATCTGCCCACCGATCCTGCGCTGCACCCCGGCCTGCTGGGGAGGGTCCGGATGCCTTCCAGCCTGGCGCGGGCGATCATGGTCCCGGCGGGGACCTTGCTCCACCGCGGGCAGCTCGAGGAGGTCTTCGTCGTCGAGGGCGGGCGGGCGCGGCTTCGCCTGGTGAAGGCGGGCCCGGTCAGGGACGACGGCGCCACCGAGATCCTGTCGGGGCTCTCCGACGGCGAGGTGGTCGTCACCGCCGGCACGGCCGGGCTCGTCGACGGTCAATCGGTCGAGGCGACGCTGTGATCCGCCGGGGCGTCGCCGGCGCGATCGCCCGGGGGTTCGTCGACTCGAAGCTCACCCCGCTGCTGATTGTCACGTCGGTCCTGCTGGGCCTCGGTGCGGTCCTCTTCCTGCCGCGCGAGGAGGAGCCCCAGATCAAGGTGCCCATGGTCGACGTGGCCGTCGCCATGCCGGGCGCGAGCGCGCAGGAGATCGAGAGCCGGGTGTCGTCGCCCGTCGAGCGGCTGCTCTGGGAGATCCCCGGCGTCGAGTACGTTTACAGCACCAGCCAACCCGGGCACGCGCTGGTGGTCGTCCGCTTCCGGGTCGGCGAGGACGTCGAGCGCTCGCTGGTGAAGCTTCGCCAGAAGCTGGACAGCAACGCCGACCGGATCCCGCCCGGCGTCTCGCCGCCGCTCATCAAGGCGCGCTCGATCGACGACGTCCCGATCCTGGCGCTGACCTTCCATTCGGCGCGCTACGACCACCTGGCCTTGCGCCGCGTCGCCGCCCAGGTCGACGCCGAGATCAAGGGCGTGCCCGAGGTGTCGGAGACGACGCTCATCGGCGGCCTTCGCCGCCAGGTCCGCGTCCACCTGGATCCCGGCCAGCTGGCCGCGCGCTCGCTCGGGGCGTCGGACGTCGCGCGCGTCCTTTCACAATCGAACAGCCAGACTGTTGCGGGCTCGCTCACCCTCGGGGACCAGGACGTCGTCGTCCAGACGGGGGCGTTCTTCCAGAGCGCCTCCGACGTCGGCGCGGCCGTCATCGGGGTGCACAAGGGAAGTCCGGTCTACTTGCGCGACGTCGCCAAGATCGTCGACGACGCCGAAGAGCCCGACCAGTACGTCTTCTTCGGCACGGGCGCGGCGACCGGTCCGGTCGTCGGGGAGGAGCCGGCCGTGACGCTGGCGATCGCCAAGCGAGCCGGCACGAACGCGATCAAGGTCGCGGACGCCGTACTGGCGCGTCTCGATCGGATCCGTCCGACGGCGATTCCCGCCGACGTCTCCATCTCGATCACCCGTCACTACGGCGCGACGGCCGCCGAGAAGTCCAACGAGCTCCTCGTTCACATGGGCATCGCGGTGCTCAGCGTGTCGCTGCTGATCCTGTTCATGCTGGGCTGGCGCGAGTCGCTGGTCGTGGCGATCGCCATCCCTGCCACCCTGGCGCTGACGCTGCTGGTCTTCTACCTCGGCGGCTACACGCTGAACCGCATCACCCTGTTCGCGCTGATCTTCTCGATCGGCATCCTGGTCGACGACGCGATCGTGGTGGTCGAGAACATCGTGCGCCACCGGGACCTTCCCGAGAACGAAGGGCTGTCGCTCAAGGAGATCGCGGTGCGCGCCGTGGCCGAGGTCGGCAACCCGACGGTGCTGGCGACGCTGGCGGTGGTCGCGGCCGTCTTGCCGATGGCCTTCGTGGGCGGGCTCATGGGGCCCTACATGCGCCCCATCCCGATCGGGTCGTCGGCGGCGATGGGGTTCTCGCTGATCGTGGCGTTCGCCGTCACGCCGTGGGCGGCCGCCCGCCTCCTGCGGCGTCGCCCGAGCGGTGCGCGCCAAGGGCATGGGCACGTCGCCGGTCGCGAGGACCTGGGCACGCGGGTGTACCGGCGGTTCATGGCCCTCCTGGTCGGCCGTTCGCGCTGGCGCTGGGGGTTTCTGGGCGTCATCGCCCTGCTGCTGGTCGGAGCACTTGCGCTGGTGCCCCTCGGCGCGGTCCGCGTGAAGATGCTGCCCTACGACAACAAGAGCGAGCTTCAGATCGTTCTCAACATGCCGGAGGGGAGCTCCCTCGAGCGAACGGCGCGCGCCGCGCGTGAGATCGCCGACGCGGTCCGCGCGGAGCCCGAGGTGACGGACTACCAGTCGTATGTGGGCATTGCGGCGCCGTTCAATTTCAACGGTCTCGTCCGCCACTACTACCTGCGCCGCGGGTCCAGCGTCGCCGACGTGCAGGTGAACCTGTTGCCCAAGCACCAGCGTTCCGCGCAGAGCCACGACCTGGCCAAGCGAATCCGGCCCGCCGTGGCCGCGATCGCCGACCGCTACGGCGCGCGCGTCGCGGTCGCCGAGGTGCCGCCCGGGCCGCCCGTGCTCCAGACGCTGGTGGCCGAGGTGTACGCTCCGGACACCGCCGCCCGCGATCGCCTCGCCGAGGCGATGCGCGCCCTCTTCAAGCGCACGCCCGGCGTCGTGGACGTCGACTGGTACGTCGAGGATGCGCACCCCAAGGAGCGGCTCGTCGTCGACAAGGAGAAGGCCGCCCTCCACGGCATCGGCGCCGACAGGATCGCCGAGACGCTCGTCATCGCCGTGAGCGGGCGCCCTGCGGGTCTCCTGCACGTCCCTCGCGAGCAGGAAGACGTCGACGTCGTGCTCGACGTCCCGCGGTCGCTGCGCGCGTCTGTCTCGGATCTCCTCGCGCTGCGCGTGCGCGGCACGGGCGGCGGCGCGCCCATCCCGCTCGGCGAGCTGGTCCGGGTCGAGCGCACCACCGAAGACCGCAGCATCTATCACAAGAACCTGCTGCCGGTGGTCTATGTCACCGGCGACGTGGCGGGCGGCGCCGAGAGCGGCGCCTACGCGGTGCTGGCCATGAACCGCGGCGTGGCCGCGCTGGACGCGCGCGCCTTCGGTGGGGCGCCGGGCGGCGGCGGGGTCGGCATCTACAACGCGACCCAGCCGACCAGCGACGTGGCGCCGTCAATCAAGTGGGACGGCGAGTGGCACATCACGCTCGAGGTGTTTCGAGATCTCGGCGCGGCCTTCGCGGTGGTGCTCGTCCTCATCTACGTGCTGCTGGTGGGGTGGTTCCGCTCGTTCTCGACGCCCCTGGTGGTCATGGCCGCGATCCCGTTCTCGCTGGTCGGGATCTTGCCCGCGCACGCCGGGATGGGCGCGTTCTTCACGGCGACGTCCATGATCGGCTTCATGGCCGGCGCCGGCATCGTCGTGAGGAACTCGATCATCCTCGTCGATTTCATCGAAGCTCGTGTGCGCGAGGGCGTGCCGCCCGCCGACGCCGTGGTCGACGCCGGCGCGGTCCGCTTCCGCCCGATGCTGCTCACCGCGCTGGCGGTCGTGGCGGGGGCCTCCGTCATCCTGTTCGATCCCATCTTCCAGGGGCTGGCGCTGTCGTTGATGGCGGGGGAGCTGGCCTCGCTGCTCATCAGCCGCGTGACGGTGCCCGTGCTCTACTCGATGCTGGCGCGGTGGCGAGAGGCACGCCGCCCCGGAAGCGTCGCCGCCGGGGCTCCGTCGCAGCGACCGGCCGCGACGGGCGCCCCGCCGCTGCGGGATCCGGCCCACGCATGACCTTGAGGGGTCGCGGTGGCGGAGAAAGAACGCGCGTGAACCCTTTGGGGCCGCGCTGGCTCTCACCGGACGGAAGGAGAACTCGATTGCTGCTTCGTACTCTCATCTCCGTCGCGCTGGGCGCCGGGCTCGGCTTCGGCTGGCACCGGTTCGTGGGCTGCCGGAGCGGTGCCTGCCCCATCTGGGCCAGCCCCATCGCCTCGACGGCCTATGGAGCGCTCCTCGGGCTGCTGCTTTCCCGCTGATTCGTCACCAGGAGGAAAATCATGGGCAAGTTCTTCGAGATCATGGAGGGTCCGGTCGGCCGCGTGCTTCGGGTCGTGCTGGGGATGGTCCTCGTGTATGCCGGTCTGGCTCGCGTCGACGGCAACGGCGGTCGGGTCCTGGCGATCATCGGCCTGCTTCCGATCGCGATGGGGCTCTGGGGCCCGTGCCTGGTGCACCTGGCCGTGCGCCGGCTCGGACGGGCGTGAACCTGGCGTCGGCCGCTCAGGGAGTCGTGGTCGCCGTGGGGCAGCCCTCGTCGACCACGCCGTTGCAGTTGTCGTCGGTCTGGTTGCCGCAGATCTCTTGCGCGCCCGGATGGATGCTGGCGTCGTCGTCGCGGCAGTCGTTGCACCAGATGTAGCCGTCGCCGTCCTTGTCGTCACCGACGCCGGTCGCCTTGCACTGCAGCCAGCTCCCGACGAAGTCGGCGCGCTCCTTCACCCCCTGGCGGGCGAGCGCCACCGCCGCCTCGAAGTCACCAGGCATGAACGTCGTGGCCTTGTGCGGATCGGCGGCGACCGCGCCGGCGATCTGGACGGACCAGGCGTCGATCCACGACTGCACTTGCCCCACGTCGAAACGCTGAAGCTGGGTGCCGAGGGCCTGGATGAACTGGGCGCGGAGAGTGTCGTCGCCGATGACGATCAGATAGTGCTGGGGAATCGGCAGAGCCCAGTGATCGCGGGCCGACCACCAGAAGATCGGATCGCTGGTGAACTGGCCCAGGTAGTCGAGCGTCGAGTCGAGGTCGGTCGGGAAGAAGACGTAGCCCTTCGCGCCCTCGTCGTAGATGTAGAAGTTGTGGTCACCGCCCCAGTAACCGTCCCCGTCGTTGAGCAGAGCCTCCGCCGCCCAGGCCAGAAGCGAGCCCGGGACGTCGACGATGGCGGTGAGATCGGCGGCCGACTGCGCCGCCCAGAACGTGTCGAGGCGGGTCCAGTTCGGAGCGGACTTGTTGGTCTCCGGGGTCCAGCCCGCCTTGAACAGATCTCCGTTGGAGTTGCCGGGGAAGAACTCGCGAACGAAGGCGTGGCCGACGTGCTCCTCCGCCACGTAGAGGCCGTAGAGGCTGCCGTTGACCACCAGCTGCCCGCTGGTGGCGCACTTCGAGGGGATGCCGATCTGCCGCAGCCAAGCATTCGCGATCCGTTCGCGCAGGAACGTCGGGTCGGTCCGGGGCATGTCGAAGCCGAGCTTGCTGACGCCGTGAAAGGTGGCGCTGGAGTTGACGTGATCGAAGGCGATCACGAACTGCATCTTCCCGTTCGCTCCGTCGAACTGAACCGCTTCGCGCCACGACGAATCACCTTTGAGGTGGATGTAAGCGTCGGAGACGGTCTCGTTGCCGAAGTGGAAAACGACCGGATAGTCGACGGTGTTGTACTGCACGAACGTCGAATCGGGGAGCTGCCCGGCCATGAGGAACTCCGCCTGAATGGCTGCCCAGTCGGTCGCGGTCATGTCGATCGAGAACGTCTGCAGCGTCGGCCCGAACAGATCGGAGCAGGGAGGCGGACCTCCCGTCCCGCCACCGCCGCCGACCCCGGCGCTGCCACCGGCGCCGCTCCCGCTGCCACCAGCGCCGCTCGCGTTGCCACCGGCGCCGCTCCCGCTGCCACCTCCGGCGCCTGCCAGGCCGCCGTTCCCGGCTCCGCCGCCGGCCCCAGCGCTGCCACCTTCGCCGGTGCCTCCGCTGCTACCGCCGCCGCCTCCTCCGACCCCCGAAGATCCGACGTTGCCGGCCTGTCCTTGCCCGCTGCCGCCGCTGGTTCCGCCGGTCGATCCGCCGTCGGTGGTCGTCGGGGGCGGCCCCGAGGAACCGTCGATGGTTCCGGCCATGTTCGGAGCGCCGCAAGAGACGGCCAGCGCGATGGCGCAGCCGCCGGCCAAGAAGGCCCTGGTCGATGGGCTCCGCTTGAAATCCCTGGGTCCCGAGATACCGCCGATGGATGGCACGACTGCTTCCGAAACAGCAACAGCTGTGCCGGCGAAGTGCCCGTCATCCCGGGAAACGGTGGGGGCGAACGGTAACGTCCCGTTCCCGATCGGTCCGTCGACGTTTGTCGGGCGATCGAGATCTTCGTGCTGCACAACGGGGACCCTCGAAGCAGTAAGGGAGGGTGACGACTAACGGGAGTGGGGCCCGGCCGTCGCCGGTCTGCCCGGTTCCTCGTGATTTGAGGATTCGTGCGGCGTTCACACGGGGACGAACAGCATCACCGACAACCCCGCCAGCAACTCGTCGTCGGTCATCTCGACGGCGGGGATCGAGGCCGCCTATGCGGACATCAAGAACATCAAAGCCCCTCTGCCCAGCTTCTGAGGTTTTCGCCGCGTACGCGGGCCTGGCGATCGGGTTGGCGCTGGGGCTCGGCTGGTGCGGGGTCGCGCGCGCGCAGACGACCACCAAGACGTTCATCAACTACTTCCAACCGATCCCCATCACCTGTCCGCTCACCGTGAACGCCTGGGGCTGCACCGCGACGGGTTCCACGCCGCCCAACTGCACGGCGGGCATGGGCGTGGTCCCGCGCGACACCTGCAACGGAATCGAGAGCTCGACGAATCCGCCTGGGTCCTACTACTGGGACGGCAGCATCATCCGCGCGCCCGACGGCACCTATCACCTGTTCGCCGACCGATGGGCCGGCTCGACCGGGTTCAACCCGGGCTGGCAGGGCTCCGATCCCATCCACGCCGTGGGCGGCGCCAGCGCGCTCGGCCCGTACGTCGACAAAGGGTACGCGTACAGCGACGGGAGCTTCGGCAGCGACCCGCACCACGGCCACAACAGCGAGGTGGTCACCCTGCTGAACGGCACGTACGCCATGATTGTCAGCGAGGTCGTGCCGTTCACCATCTTCACGGCGACCTCCCTGGACGGACCTTGGACTCCGTGCTCCGGCTCCCCCGGGTCGGGGCTCAGCGTTCCGTCGGGATTCGGCGGCAACACCAGCTACGCCTCCAACGTCAGCCTGGTGGTCCGCCCGGACGGCAACTTTGAAATCATCCAGCGCCACGGGCTGATTGCCCTCAGCACGAGCGGGATCTGCGGTCCCTACAAGGCGCAGCAGCCGACCAACAGCTATCCGTCGTCGGAGACCATCCCCTCGCAATACAGCGCCAGCATCTACCCCAACCGGCAGAAGCATCTCGACCCGATGGGGCCGTCCACGGTCGAGTCCACCTACACGCTGGCCGAGGACCCGGTCATCTGGTTCAGCGGCGGGCAGTACCACGTCCTCTACGACTACCCGGGCGACCGCGTCGGCTATCACCTGTCGTCGGCGGACGGGATCCACAACTGGACGGATCAGGGCCTGGCCTACGATCCGCGCTACGCGCAGCAGCTGTTCAGCTACACCGACGGCACGGTCAACCACTGGTTCAAGATGGAGCGGCCCTTTGTCCTCGTCGAGGACGGCCACGTCACGCACGTGACGTTCGCCGTCAGCGACGTGAACAAGGACAATCAGATCTCCGCCGGCACCGACCACGGCAGCAAGGTCATCGTCCTGCCATTCGACGGGATTTCGTTCGACGCCGACCTGGGCATCGGCGGCGGCTCTGGCGGGTCGGGCGGCGCCGGTGGAAAAGCCGGCGCCGGTGGCGCTGGGGGCGCTGGTGGAAAGACGGGCACGGGCGGCGCCGGCGGAAAGAGCAGCACGGGCGGCGCCGGCGGAAATGGCGGGGGCTCCGGTGGGGCAGCCGGTGCCGGCGGTCGCCCGGCTGGTATGGGCGGCGCGACCGGTGGCGCCTCGGGCGGTGATGGCGGAGCGGTGGGGACCGGCGGCGTGACCACAGGTCCTGGCGGCGTCACCGGCACGGGCGGCGCTGCGACGGGCGCGGGCGGACATGGCACAGGGGGGCTGGCGAACGGCAGTGGCGGGACTCCTCCATCGACCAACGACGCCAGCGGATCGGCGGGTTGCTCTTGCGTCACGCAGGGGAGCCCACCGCGGAGCGCCGGCGGATGGGCCCTGGCGCTCGGATTCATGTTCTTCTCCGTGGTCCGCCGGCGGCGCTCCGCGAAGACCATTCCTGCGACTGGTGATAGAACTTGATGCCTTCCCCTCATTGAGCAGGAGAGTGCACCTTGACCGACCGCTTCCATCCCCTTCGAGCGTTTGCCCTTTCCACCCGCCACCTGACCCTGGCGACTCTGATCGTCGGCATTCTCGCCCCGAGGGCGGCGTCCGCCGTGCAGAGCGCCGAGCTCTACCGCACCGACGCCTACTTCTACGGGCGCTTCGAAGCGCGCATTCAGTTCGCGCCCGGGGAAGGGGTCGTCAGCTCCTTCTTCCTCTGGAAGGACGGGTCGTCGTCGACGACCTCCTGGAACGAGCTCGACTTCGAGAAGATCAATGCCAGCTGTCGGCTGCAGAGCAACATCTGGACGGGGACGGGAACCCAGAGCTCGGAGATCGACACCCCCGCGTTCAACATCTGCGAGGGATTCCACACCTACGCCTTCGAGTGGACGCCGGACTACATCGCCTGGTTCATCGACGGCGCCCAGATCCGGAAGGTGACGGGCGCCAGCGTGGCCGAGTACACGCAGAACGCGTCTCAAGGGATGGCGATGCACCTCAACGTCTGGGTGGGCAACTCGAGCTTCGGCGGCGTCCTCAATCCTTCGATCCTGCCGGTGAACCAATACATCAGCTGGGCTCAGTACTCGTCGTACACCAACGGGGACTTTCAGCTCCAATGGCGTGAAGAGTTCGATGCCCCGACGATGCCGAGCGGCTGGGGGCTCGGCACCTGGGCCTCGCCGTACAACCTCTCGACGCACAATCCGGCCAACGTGACCTTCGTCGACGGCGTCGCCGTGCTGTCGATGACGGCCGACGGCGCGACCGGCTACACAGGGACGCCCCCGGTGGATTCGCCGGACGCGGGCGTGCCCGCCACCGGAACGGGCGGCGGCGGCCAGGCGGCCGGGGGAGCCGGAAGCGGTTGCGGATGCGGCGTCGGCTCCGGGCCTGGAGGCGGAGGCGCGATCGCGCTGCTTTCGCTGGCGACCATGATCGCCGTCCGGCGGTCAGGTCGGGGTCGGTCAGCCCGTGGCAAAATTCGCGTGTGAGCCGCGTAGCCCTCGCTGGGTTCAGCACCGCCGGGATCGAGACCGCGATCGAGGTCCCCAGCCTGGGCCTGGTGTTGGATCTCGGCCGCTGCTCGAGGACGGCCGTCAATCAGCCGGTCGTGCTGGTGAGCCACGGCCACCTCGATCACGTGGGGGCCGTCGTTCAGCACGCCGCCCGCCGGGCCATGATGAAGATGGGCGAGAGCGTCTACGTGGTGCCGGCCAGCATCGCCGCCGACGTGGAGCGCATGTTCGCCGCCGCGGAAGCTCTCGACGGAGGCCGCATTCCCCGGCGCGTGGTGCCGCTCGAGCCCGGCGAGGAGCTCGAGCTCGGCAAGAGGCGTCGGGTGCGCGCGTTCGAGACCTTCCACCGCGTTCCCAGCCAGGGCTACACGGTGTGGGAGCGTCGCCATCGGCTGCGGCCCGAGTTCCGCAACCTGGACGGCGCCCGCCTGGGAGAGCTGCGCCGGGCCGGCCAGGAGATCGACGAGTCCCACGACGTCGCCCTCCTCTGCTTCTCCGGAGACACGCGCGTCGAGGTGCTGGAGCGAAACCCCGAGCTCCAGCAGGCGGAGACCCTGTTGCTGGAGGCCACCTTTCTCGACGACCGCGTCTCCGTCGACGACGCGCGAAAGATGGGGCACATCCACCTGGACGAGTTGATCGCCCGGCCCGAGCTCCTCTCGGCGAGCGACGTCGTGCTGCACCACTTCTCGGCGCGCTACGGCGCCGCCGACGTGTCCCGGATCTGCCAGCAGCGCCTCCCGGACGCCGTCAAGGCGCGCGTTCGCCTCTTCGGAGTGGAGTAGGGGGGGCCGGTCGCGGACGTCGCCTCGAAGCCGAGCGTGCCAGCGTCCTCGGCGTCGTCGCCCGCCGCTCTCGGGTCAGTACTCGCCTTTGATCACGAAGAACGATCCCCGAATGGTGCCGGCCAGCTTGGACTTCTGCCTCGCAAACTTGAAGCGCGGCGCCAGCTCGGCCGGGACGTCCATCCCGTCGGAGAGCTTGAACCCGACGGCCCGCTTCTTCGGGCCGTCGATCGTGTACATGACATTGATCGACAGGCCGCTCTCGTAGAAGACGTAGGCCATGCGGACGTTCTCGACCTGAAACGCCGTCGCCTCGAGGGGGCGGGATTGGATGACCAGGTCGCGCTCCTCCTTGAGGATGCGATGGACCCAATCGATCGTGTCCTGAGCCTTGCTCGCCGGCTCGACCGCAAAGACGTGACCGTACTTGTTCTTGAAGTAACGGGCCTCGTTGGCCCGCAACCCTGCCAGCGCGGCCGCCACCGGCGACGACTCCAGCCCGGTGGTCGACACGTTTTCGAAGTCCACTTCGTACGCCATGACATTCATCTCCGTCGAGCGCGATCGCGGTTGGGGGGGGCCTCGGGTGAACGCACGATGTCCTCCGCGACGAGGCGACTCGTCAAGGCGTGGAGCATACTTCGGAAACGGAGATCGACATGGCGCTCATGAGCGAAAGAACCTGGAGCGACTGGATCGCCGCGTACGCCCAGAGCCACCGCCACCCGGTGAACCGGCTCTGTCACACCGTAGGGATTCCGATGATCGCGCTGTCGGTGGTGCTGTTCGCGGCGGCGCTGTTCGCCCACCGCTTGTGGGTGCCGGCGGCGGCGCTGTTCGTCGCTGGATGGGTGTTCCAGCTCGTCGGCCACGCCTTCGAGCGCAAGCCGCCCGAGTTCCTCAGCGACTGGCGGTTCCTGTTCGTCGGCCTGCGCTGGTGGGCGGCGAAGCTGCGCGGCAAGGCCTGATCGATCCATCTGCGGCAGGTGGCCGCGCCCCCGGCGCTAGGGGATGTGCGCGGATTGGTATTCCCAGGCGCTGTTGCTGCAGTAAGGACAGCTGGCGCCGACGAGCAGACCCTTGCCGGTCGCGGTCTCGTCCCCCTTCAGCCACCAGTTGAGCCAGGCCACGTCGATCTTCGTGAAGTCGCCGCCGCGCGCCGCGAACAGATCGCCCCCATGCCCGAGATCCTTGCTGAGCCAGAGGACCGGCACGTTCAGCTTGGCGATCGCGGTGTAGCCTTCCTGCCCGCCGTCGTAGGCGATGTCGCCGGAGCCGCCCTCGACGAACAGGACGGGCGTCTTGATCATGTCGTAGTAGCTCTGATCGGCCCCCTTCATGCCGCTGCTGTTGACCCCCCAGGTGACGATGCGGGGATCGAGAACCATCGCCTGCGACATCAGTCCGCCGCACGAGAACCCGTTGGCCGCGATCTTGGTCGCATCGAGGCTGTGATAGTAGGCGCTGCAAGGTTTGTCGTTCTCGGCGATCGCCCAGTCGATGTACGCGATGAGCGGCGCGGCCATGGCGGCCAGCATCGATCGGTCCTGGGTGCGATTGCCGCTGCCGTTGGGCGTGCCATCGGCGATCACGAAGTAACCATGTGACGCGATCTCGGCCATGGCGGCCGAGTTCGAGAGACCGTCCTGCGAGCAGCCACCCTCTCCCCAGACGAAGATGGGGTACTTTTCGGTGCCGCCGAGATCGGCGGGCCGGAAGATCGTTCCCTGGTTGATGCCGGGACCGGAATTCGCTTCGACGGTCACCTTGTGCGGCCCGCTGCCCGTCGCGTTGCTGTTGGCCGGCTTCGACGCCGTACAAGTCCCGGAGTTTCCGCCAGCGCCGCCGCGACCACCGACGGCGCCGGCCCCACCGGACGCGCCGCCGCCGTGACCACCGGTGCCACTGGCCCCGCCGCCGCCGCCCCGGCCTCCATGACCGCCGGAGCCGCCCGACGCCCCGGCGGCTCCCGACCCGGCGGCGCCCGCGCCCCCCGTCGAGCCGCCGCTCCCCCCGGGCCCGCCGCCGCCCGAGCCACCGGCGCCGGATCCCGCGCTTCCGCCGGTGCCTCCCGTTCCGGTCGAACCGCCCAGGCCGGGCGCCCCCCCGGTGCCCTGCCCGTTGCTACCCGACGATCCGCAGCCCCCCACGCCCATGATGAGGAGCGCCGCGAACAAGGTCCGGCGCGATGGCCGCTGGGTGATCATGTGGCGTGCTCCTCGGTTGGGGACGGCGGCGTTCAGAGTCGTACCAGGCCGCAGTGACCGCTCCTGCTTCGAATGGTTCAACAAAATGACTGCTCCCCACCAGGCCCGTTGCCGCCAGGTTCGCAAACAGGGCGTCGATGCTCGCGGTCCGCCACGTGCCCGGCGCGAGGCGAAGATTCATGTTCACACATTTGCGCCGCCACCGCCGCCCGATGGGCTGATCGGCCTATTGGCGACGGGGCGTAAACCACCTAAAGCCGTGGAGTGGATCCGAGAAGGTTCATCAACAGGGGACTATTGCGCGGACTGCTCTCGCTCTGCCTGCTGGGATGCAGCTCGTCGAACACGGTTGACGGGACGGGCGGCTCCGGTGGCGCCGCGACCGGAACGGGGGGAGCGCCGACCGGCGGAATGGGTGGCGGCACCGGCGGGTCGGCGACGGGCGGCAGCGCGGGCTCGGCAGCGTCGGGAGGTTCGGGAGGCTCCCACCTCGGTGGCGCACCGGGAGGCGGCGGCGCCGCGGGGAGCGGCCAGGGGCGTGGTGGTTCGGGGCCGGCCGGTTCGGGTGGTGCCTCGTCGCAGACGGGCGGCGCGGCGGGAGGAACAGGCGGCGGGCCCGGCGGCGCGGCGGGCGGTGGGACAGCCGGGCGAACGGGAACGGCGGGAAGCTCGGGGGGCGGCGGGGCAGCGGACACCTCGCAGAGCACGATTGTCCCGCCGGCTTCGTGGGCCTGTGGCATGCCGGACGGAATCGCGGCGCCCACCGGCGGTGAGCTGGTCTTTCGGGCCACGCTGCAAATAAGCGGGACTCACGACGCCGGCCTGACCCAGTACGGCCACCGGCGCATCCTCGACGTGAGCGGGGGAACCGCCACTGGTTCGAAGCTGCAGGCGACGTTCATCAAGGGCGGCTTCGATTTCGAGCTGACGCTTTCCAACGGCGTCGTCGAGCTCGAACAGATTGACGTGCTCAAGGCGAGCGACGGTACCCTCATCCTGTTGCGGAGCTGCGGCGTCGCGCCGGCCGGCTCGTCGGAGCTCCGGATGGTCCCCGACTTCGAGGTCGCGACCTCGAGCTCCCTCGCCTGGCTCAACACCGGCAAGTTCGCCGGGACGCGGGTCGTCGACGCCGCCGGCGCGACGATGGAGCTGGACGTCTACGACGTCTCCAAGCTCACGGCGGGTGCGCCGAAGGTCCAGCTCGTCGACCCCGGTGATCGACCGCCGCAACCGTGGGACTGTTCCACCGCCACCGGCGCCAAGGGCGCGACGGTCTTCACCGAGAACGTCACCCTGGGATTCCTCGCTGTCCATCGGCGCCAGCAAGCGCGGGACGCGCAACATCATCCCCATCACCGGCGGGTCGGTCAGCGGCAAGGTGACCGGCCCGGTCCTCTACGGCGGCGGCGACTACCAGCTGGTCGGCGGGACGACGAAGCTGGACGCCCGCTACGTGATCTCTTCCAACGGCGACTTCGTCATCGTGAGGAACTGCGGGCCGCTCGGCGCGCTGGTGCCGCTGTTTGAGACGCGCGCCGACGGACCGTACGCGTTTCTCGATTCCAACACCTACGTCAGCTCCGATCCAGGCTCGGGGAGCGGCGGCGTGAGCATCACGTTTTACGAACGGAAGTGAGCTCGGCTGCGGTTGTGTTTTGTCCGCACGGAAACGACGATCGGACGTAACATTCGGGACCGCGAGCGTTCGATGGACGCACTGGGCGGCAGAGCGAGGATGATCATGACGGTGAAGACGCTGGGCGCTTGTTTGGCCGTCTCCCTCTGTTTCGCCCTTTCGTCTTGCGGGTCGAGCCACCCGGGCGGGGCCGAGGGCGGCGCGGGCGGAGGCGGTGGAGCGGCAGGGGCGAACGCGGCAGGGCATGGCGGCGGCGCCAGCGGCAGCGGCGGTGCGGGCGGCGGGGGTGGCAACATCGCGGGTCATGGCGGCGGCTCTGGCGGGCACGGCGGGGCTTCCGGCAACGCTGGGGGCTCTGACGGCGGGTCCGGGGGACGCGGGGGTATCGGCGGCGGCACTGCGGGCGCAGGTGGCGGGGGAGGGGGGCGGGGCGGCGCTGGCGGGGGCAGCGGGACTGGCGGCAGCGCCGGTCTTGGCGGAAACGGCGGCGCCGGCGCTGGTGGAGGAAGCAGCGGCCATGGCGGCGGCGGTGGTGCGGCTGGTGCCGCGGGCGGCGCCGGCACGAGCGGCGCCGACGCCGGTATCTCGTGCGAGGTCGACGGCGGCGAGTGTCCGACGGGTTATCGCTGTGGCTGCGGCGGTCCGGGCGGACGCCCCGCCTGCACGTGCCACAAGGAGTGCACCAGCGACAGCGAGTGCACCGGCACGGGCGAGATGTGCGGCTGCTCGCCGTCGGAACCCGCGCCCCGGATCTGCGTCAACGCTTGCTTCTGCCTCTGCGGCTGACCGGCGTATCCGCGCTGACGGAGCTGGGCTGCGCCCAGCGGGGTCGTCGCGGGAGGTCCCAGGAACCCTCCCAGGGTTCCTGGCTGATCGCTCCGCGTCAGTTGCAGGTCGTCTGGCAGTTGGGGCCCTGGACCAGCCGCGCGCAGTACCCGCACGCGGGCGGACCGCAGCAGAATTGATTGGCTGCGCAGACCTGGCCGTTGCAGAGGCCACCGTCCGAGGTCGCGCCCGCGCCGCCATGACCTGCGCTGGCGCCACCGGCGCCGCCGCCCGCCGTCCCGGTCCCGCCGTGCCCGCCGGCGCCGCCGCTCGCGCCTTGACCTGCGGCGCCTCCAGCACCGGCCGCGCCGCCCGCGGTTCCCGCAGTCGACGCGCCCGCTCCGCCGCCGGAGCCAGTGATCTCACCGCCCGTGCCGGCACCGCCGGTGGTCGCCGCCGGAGAGCTGGAACCGCACCCTGAAATCGCAAGCGCGCACACCGCGACGATCGCCCCCCGCAACAGCTTCATGACCATCACTCTGCACCAATGTGCGCAGCCCTGCACGCGCGCGCCGGGCGACCGGCCCACTCGGTTCGAGGAAGCCGGCCGCCCGTTGCGACGTCGAGCTACATCGTCGCCGAGCCCGGCAGCGCCGCGCCTCCGCTGTTCAGGATGACGTCCGGCTCGAACGACACGTCGTGCGCGCCCACGCAACCCAGAAAGTTCGTGCGCCCCGCGATGCTCAGGCTGGCATTGGGCGCCAGCAGGAACCCGTTGAAGACGCCATCGGTGCCGACGCGCGCGCTCGTCGCGTTCGTGTAGACGGTCAGCGGGTGCGTGATGGTGGTCTGGACCTTCACGCGATCGGACCAGGTGAAGGCCCCCGCCACGTTCACGTTCGTGACCGCGTTGTCGGTGATGACGACGTCGGGCTGGATGTTGAGCGACAGGAAGTTGTAGGTGCCCGCCTGCAACGTCACCTTGGCGCCGGCGTTGATCGTCATGTTGCCGTACTGGCCGGGCGTCAGCGTGACCACCGCGTTGTTCGCGACGGACTGCGTGCCGGTCCCCGCGGTCACGGTTCGGATCGCCAGCGCCGGGATCGTGACGGCTGCGTTCTCGGTCAGGGTGCCGTTGATGGTGAAGATGTTCTGATGTTGCAGCACGCCGCCCAGCGTCAGGTTCCCGGTGACGGTCGCGTGGTCCTGCATGAAGGCGTTCGCCGTCCCGAGCACGTTTCCGGTGATGGTGGCGAAGGAGCCGATTTGAATGAGGCCCCCGGCATCGACCGAGGCGGTGATCTGCGTTCGATCCCCGGTGTTCAGCGCGACGTTCACCGTCTGGGTGGCGAGCAGGCACGGGTTCACCTGCGCCTGCTGGCACACCTGGTAGTAGATCGGGTCGGTGTTGTCGATCGGCCGCCCCAGCGGCGCGCCGTTGGCCGTGAAGGCGCCGTAAAAGCACGAGCCCATCGCCTTCATCTGGTCGTAATCGCCAAGCACCCTCTGAGAGTCGAACGGATCGCCGTCAGGGGTCTCCGGCGACTCGAACGCGAGCAGCGTGCGCGTCGCGAACGTCCCGGCCTGGTCAGTGCTGAGCGCCAGGTGCGCCGTGAAGTCCGGCCGCCCCGCCGCGCTCATGCCGTCGAAGCTGTAGTAGGAGACGCCGACCGTTCCGTTGCTGTCGACGGCCACCTGGGGGAGCGCCGACTCGACCGCGCTCACGATGGTCTCGGGACCGACGACCGCATTGCCGGCGGAGAAGGTGACGCGGCGGATCGCGATCCGATCGACCCCGCTGGCGCTCGCGTTGCCGTAGACGTAATAGACGGCGCCGTTGCGCGGGTCGACCGCGGCGTGGTCCACCCCTCCCAGCAGCGCGTTCACGCCCCCGAATTTCGGCCACGGCTGCGTCGTGTTGGCGGTCGCGATGATGGTGCCCAGCGGGTTGCCGTTGAGCGACCAGGTGTGTCCCCCGTCGGTCGACCGGTTCAGCATGTAGTTCATCGTCTTGGGAGTGTTGGCGAAAAGATCGCAGTTCGACACGCAGCGCTGCCAGAGCGCGTACATCGCGCCGCTGCTCGGATCCTTGGCCATGCGCAGCCCCGGGTTCATGCCGTTGGTGGAGTTGCCGACCTGCTGGTCGACGGTAAAGTCGAGCGGCGTGACCCCGTACGAAACCGTGACGTGCATGTCGGGCCCGTCGATGCCGTCGGCGTTCCCGAAGTCGTCCCAGGCCGTGTAGACGTTGTCCTGGCTGGTCAGCGCGGTGTCCCGGTTGGTGAGCGTCCACGGCTGGTCGGCGTTGCCATTGCCGAGGCTGTCGGGCACGAGGTGGTTGGTCAGCTGGGCCGCGCCGCCGACGATCCGATAGGCGAACGCGCTCGGCGCGATCGCATTGTTCGTGACGACCGTGACGATGTCGGTGGGGGCCAGGATGGCGATCGAGAGCTGGTTGTTGCGTCCCCAGTCCGGCGTCCAGTCGTTGACGAGCATGTTGGCGACTCCCGGCGTCTGCGGCACGCTGAAGGCCTTCGTCCACGTGACGCCGCTGTCGGTCGAATGGAACAGCGGGTGGTTTGGGATCACCTGGAACCCGTCGGAGAACCCCAGCACGACGAGCTCGCTGGGGTTCTGAGGGTTGATGGCGATGGAGCTCTCGTGATCCGTGAAGGTATCCGTGGCCTTGAGGCTGGGATCGGTGTTGCTGACGATTGCGTCGACGACGCGGATCGTCTGGTAGGTCGACGCTTGCCCCCACGCCGCCAGCGGCGACGCGCCGAGGATCGTCGCGGTTCCTACCATGCCCAGTCTTCGTAACGTTCGTAACCTCACCTGGTTCGACATCTCACCCTCCTCCCAATCGCGGTCGTTGATTCGTTGCGGGTTAGTTGCTCTTCTGACCTGAACAGGTGCCGGGGCAGTGCGGTCCGGCCATCGGGTACGCGCAGTGGCCGCACGCGGGCGGGCCACAGCAGAACTGCCCCACCCGGCAGAGCTGCCCGCCACAGGGGGGCTGGTCCGCCTCGCCCCCATCACGAATGACGTCCCGCGCGCTCCACATCTGCTCACCCGACGTCGGATTGACCCGGAGGGCGTCGGGCTGGCGCGCGGCGGGCTTCGCAGCGGCAACGTCGCCCGCCTCGATGGCTTGCGCCTCGGCGGGAGTGGGCGTCGGCGCGTCTCCCGCGACCGGAGAATTGCCCGGTTCACCATCAGCGCGCGGCAGAGGGGCGCTCGCCTGCGGGCGCTCGCCCGCGGCGATCGGGGGCGACCCGTGGACATCCGCCGGTCCCGAGGCGCCCCGCCAGCGACCGCGCGACGACGGCCCAGAGCCGCGATCGACCGCCGTGGGGTCTTCGGTCGCGGCGCGCAGGCGCGGCTCCGATGGTCGGTGGGCCGACAACAAGGCCGCGCCGCCCGCCAGAACGGCGCCGGAGAGTACGAAGATGGTGATTTTCAATTGCTGCTCCGACGGACAAACGGTCGCCGCTGGTAAGATTCCCGGCGGTGTGTCTTCCGCCGACGTCCACCAACTCATCCGCGCCTCGCGCGTCGATTGACCGCCACGCCGCTGTAATGAGATCGTCACATGTGGCCGCGTTGACGGAGCTGGGCTTAGCCCAGCGGAGTCGTCGCGGGAGGTTCAAGGAACCCTCCGAGGGTTCCTCCTTGATCGATCGGCGATCGTGGTTGTTGGAATGACGAATACGAGCAGGTCTCGGTCGGCGTTGGTTGGCGGCTTCGTTACCTTGGTGACTCTGGGCGGGTTGGCCTGCGCGAAGGTCCGATCGTCCTCGCCGCCGACATCCGGGACTGCCGGCACAGGAGGGCCAGGCGGCGCTGCGCAAATTTCCGGCTCGGGAGGCGCCGGCGGCAGCGAAGGCGTCATCGTGTCGGGCGCCGGCGGCGTGGGCGGGATGGCGCCTCCGCCGCTGACGGACTTCCCGACCGATCCCATCTTCGTGGATCCGACGATCCCGACGAACGCCCCCGCTCTGTTCGGCACCGCAGGGCCCGCCGGCAGCGCGCCCTGCATCACGTCGCCGGCACCGTCGACGCTGATGCCGCGCAACTGGTTGCGGCCGCGCTTCGACTACCTCCCGTCCCGCGGCGAGAACCTGTTCGAGATCACCGTGACCGTCTCCGGTTTCGCTCACCAGCTCCGGGCCTACACGCGCGCTCAGAGCTACACGTTCGGCAAGGAGCTCTGGGATGGGTTGCGCTTCTCGGCCGACGACATGCCGATCCGCGTGGCGGTCAAGGCGCTCGGCCTGTCATCCGCTGGAAGCGTGGCAACGCCGGCCTCCGAGGCCGCGAGCACCACGTTCGTGATCGCCCCCGTCGATGCTCCCGGCAAGATCGTGTACTGGGCACTGGTGTCCGACGGTGTCGGCTCGCTGAAGGGTTTCGGCATCGGGGAGGAGGGGGTCGAGAGCGTGCTCGTGCCCTCGCAGGTCGTCGCGCGCGATCCGTCCACGGAGACCTGCATCGGGTGCCATGCGGCGACCCCCGATGGAAACGCCGTGGGCTTCGCGCTCGGGGAAGGGTTCTACTTCGACAGCATTGCAGACCTCAGCGCGGGCTCGGTCGGAATGGTTCCTCCTTACGTGACGCCGACCGCGCTGGCGACCCTCCGGAAGCTGGAGGGGATACCGACCTACTCGCCGGCTCACTGGAGCGCGGGCGACCGGATCGCCGTCGTTGGCGACACCGGCGACCTGACCTTCGTCCAGCTCGACGGCGATGGAAAAGGCATCCTCGCTCGCGACGGAGACCCCCACGCGGCGACCGCGCCCACTTTTCGCCACGACGGCACGGGGATCGCCTACGTGTCGACGAATTCCATCACGGTTGGACGGCAGGCGGCCGGTCCGAGCGATCTCTACGTGGTTCCCTACGCCGGCGGCGCGGGCGGCCCGGCCACACCGGTCACCGGTGCCGCCGATCCCAACTACACCGAGTACTACCCCGCCTTCTCGCCGGACGACGCCTTCATCGCGTTCACGCGCATCGCCGGCTCCGGAAACGTGTACAGCGTTCCCGAAGCCGAGGTCTTCGTCGTGCCGTCCGCCGGGGGCGTCGCCACCCGGCTGGCTGCCAACGACGCCCCCGCCTGCCAGACTGGCCTCCAGAGCCCCGGCCTGACGAACGACTGGCCGAAGTGGTCACCCGACGTAGGTCAGGCGAACGGAAAGCACTACTACTGGCTCACCTTCTCGTCGAAGCGAACCGGCGTCGCGCAGCTCTACGTCGCGGCGCTGGTGGTCGACGGTGCCGGCAACCTGTCGAGCTTCCCGGCCCTTTATCTCTGGAACCAGCCCGCCGCGGAAGCCAACCACACGCCGGCCTGGGACGACGTCCAGATCCCCCCCATCACCATCGACTGACGTGAGCGGCCGCGGTGAGCGCGACCGTTGGGGAGCTGACCGCGAGGCCGCCCGCGCTGGCGGCCCCATGGAGGTGATCCATGGTCAAGCGGACCGCATTCGCCATCATCGAAAGTACGCGCGCGGCGAGGTCGGCAATGCAGACTGGCGTTCCGGCCTCAGATACCTACTTTTGCAACGGAGGGTGGCGATGCGACTATCGGATGAGAATTTGCGCGGGCGGTCGGTGATCGCGGCGGACGGCCAGGTGATTGGCGAAATCAGCGCTCTCTTCCTGGACAGCGAGCGGTGGAGCGTCGAGTCGCTGCAGGTCGAGCTGCGCAAGGACATTGCGGATCAGCTCGGGGCCGTTCGAAGCATGTTTCGCGCTGGCTCGCTCGAGATTCCCATCGGCATGATCCAATCCGTCGGGAACACGGTCGTGCTTTCGGCGTCATCGGATGAGCTGCGCAGAGTGGTCCCGGGAGAGAGCCAGGCCCCCGCTCATTAGTCGCGACTCGCGGTCCGTGGGTGATCGCCGAGCGCTCTTGGACGCCGACACGCGGACCGGCGAGTCGCCGCAGGAGAGGGGCGCGACCGCAGGGAGATCTCGGATGGTCTGGGTGCCGTTGCGATCGAGATGGTTTTCGACCGTGTAAGCCCTCACGTTCTCCGAACGTCCGTCAGTCGTTCCAACGTGCTCTCGAGGGATCGCTTCAATTTGTCGGCCGCGCCATCGACGGCGTCGTCCAGGCTGGCGGCCTGGTGGGTGACGGCGGTGGGCTGGCGACCTTCGAGGCGAGCCTCCATCATGCAACGCTTGTCTTCTTGCCCGCTCTTGACGCCGTTCTGGTCGCTGAGGTGGACTTCTACCCGTGTGATCCGATCGCTGAAGCGGCTCAGGGCGCTCTCCACGACCCCCTTGACGTGGGTGGCGAGCTCCTCGCGCCCCTCGATGTTGTTGTCGGTGTTGATCTGGATGTGCATCGCGTTCTCCTCGGTGATTCGCGCGTCACCAACGTACGCACGAAGCCCGCCGGGGCCAACGGCTGGTGCACTGGGCGAATAAGGGTTGACGGCCGTCGGGCCTTCGCCGAGGGGATCCCCTACAGACAGCGCGGGTTGTCCGGACTGGCGGCGTCGCGCGCAGGTGGATATTCAAAGTCCTGGCGGGGCGGCGGCGCGATTGGGGGTGAAGGGCGGCGGGAATCGCCGGAGCGGGATCCCGCTCCGGCGAAGAGGGGTTCGCCATGCTCGGCGCCCGCTCCGCAGCTCTCCGTGGCAACACCGTGGCGGCAGCGCTGGGGTGCGGGAGGTCGCAGAGTCACTCGACGTGTGCGCCGCGACCGTGTACCGCCTTTGCGAGAACGGCGAGCTACCGCGCGTTCGAATCATCGACTCCATTCGGATCCGCCCGGCCGATCTCGCGGCCTTCGTCGCCGCGCCCCGCGAACCCGATCCGGGAACCTGCGGCGGATAAGCCCCGGTAGTCTCGTATAGCCCGGTGCTCGGCCTCAGCGCGCAAGAGCGCAGTGGTTGGGACTCGGCCGTTGCTCGGGCCACTCTCCGTCCTAGCCGATACGTCCTAATAATAGTACACTCTAACGGTGAGTGAGAACGGACCGACGCCACGCCGCCTCGGGCTCCGGTTCTATCGAACGCGGACCGGCGTGGCGCCGGTGCGAGATTGGCTTCGAGGATTAACTCGTGAGGCACGTAGACAAATCGGCTGGGACATCGGACAGGTGCAAGAGCGCTCAAATCGGCTGGGACATCGGACAGTGCAAGAGCGCTGGCCCCTCGGCTGGCCGCTCGTCGGCAAGCTCAGCGGTGGATTGTGCGAGGTGCGGACGACCTTCGACAGGAACGAGTATCGGGGTGTTCTTCTACGTCGAGAGTGAGCAGGTCGTCGTCGTTCACAGCACCATGGTGCTCGTTCACGGCATCCACAAGAAGACGCAGAAGACGCCGCCCGCGGACATCGCGCTGGCCCAGCGCCGAATGAAGGAGGGCACATGAAAATCGGACCACCGCGAGACGAACTGGAGGAGCTCTTCGACGAACTCGGAGAGCTTCACGAGCTTCGTGCTGGCGTACAGAAGAAGGTGCTCGCGCACGACATCAAGCAGGCCATGAAGGCCAAGAAGATCTCACCGTCCGAGATGGCGAGGCGCATGCGGACGAGCCGAGAGGCGGTCTACCGCCTATTGGATCCGACGCGCACCGGGGTCACGCTCGATTCCCTCCAGCGCGCCGCTTCGGCGCTCGGGCTCACCCTCAATATCAGCTTCGAACCACCGGCAAGGCGACCGGCGGCAAGACCGGAAGGGTTGGCTGGCCGCCGGAAGAATCGGGCCGCCTGACGCGCCCGGGTGGTCGCGGCCGTTCCGAATCCTATCCCACGCGTCCACCCGCCATCGCGCTTCACGGTCAGCCAAGAACAGTCATGCGACGTCGTGTATGCTCGGCATACGTTCGGATGCGCGATTTGGGATACGGCGACGAGGACGTTGACCCCAACAGAGGGGGTCAGCGTTCCAACTGACACGCTGGCTCACATTCGCCGCCGCGACGGTGACGTCGTGGCCGTTGCTGGGACCAGCGCGAACCGGCTGCAGATTTGGGACCACGTCACGGGACACTGGAGCACTGGAGCAGCACTCCCGGAGCCTTAGCGCGAGATCAGGCTTGCCGAGCTCGTCGATGGAAGAATCGTTGCCGCCGGAAAGACCTCAGCGGGGCGAGCCAGGGCCTACGTTACCGATAGGCACCTTACAGGCTGGTCAGTCCTGGTCGACGGGCCCCCAGAATCGGAGCCAGGCCAGCATCTTTCCGATGGAGTGGGGAGCCCTGCTGTCGACGGGCGTTCGAGTGTGGCGGCACGTGATTGGGACCGAGGGGTGGCAACGACTCGAGCCGGCGATTCCCTCGTCCGCGCTGGCCATCTCGGTGAAACCTTGGGGCGCCGAGGTGTTGTTGACCTATCAAGATGGTGGTCGTTGGAGCGCGTCACTCGTCGGCCGCGATGGTCAGCCTCGTCCCGTGGCGGATCTCCCGAACGTCGGATCCCCCTGTGCAACAGGCCGAGGAACGTCTACTTGTCACCCGCTTGCTACCCATCAGCAGAATGCGGGTCGCGTCCGCCGGGTGTCGATGCAACCGTTGGAAAGGATCCGCGCGGACTTGACTCGGCCGGGGCGAGAGGATTCGAACCTCCGACATTCTGCTCCCAAAGACGGAGGACGAGATCGCAGGCAGTGGCAGCGGCTTGCAAACATCGAGAAATACTCGCGATCAGGAAGGGGTGTCGTCCAGCGGTTCGCCGAAGTTGGGAGCAAATTCGAAGAATGTCGCTCCTGTTTTGCTCCCGGAACAGGCGCCTCCCACGAAAGACAGGCATGCGGGGGTTCAACCTGCCGCCCTACTCTCCGTCGCCGAGGTCGCCCACACCCTACGAGTTTGCGAAGCGACGGTCTACAAGCTTTGCTCGCGAGGAACCCTCGCGCACGTCCGCATCCTGAACGCCGTTCGCGTCGCCCCGGAGGCTTTGGAGTCATACCTGGGTGCTCGCCGTCGCGGGTGAGATTGAGCGTTCCGTCAACCGCGTCGCCCCTCCCAGACTCGCCCAAGAGCCCCGTTTCCACGGCCGCCGCCCGCGCCTCCGCAGACCGCCTCCCACTCGATCACGGATTACCGGGCGGCTGTCTGCGGCTGTAAGACCCGCACCTGCGTGCGCGAGCTGCAGGGTCGCTTCGTGAGCGCGCTCGGCTCGGTGGATTACGCGAGCGAGCGCGACCAGCAGCGCTACGTCGAGACGAGCCGCGAAGCGATCCGCTGCTATACGGCGCTCCCCGAGGACTCGTAGATTGGAGCGCGTGCTCTCTATTCGCTGGGGGTGAGCTCCCGCCAGCCGCGTCAGGGGGTGCAGCTGGTGGTCCAGACGGTGACCGTGCTGTCGGCGTTGGCGCTCGCGAGGTCGGGGCGTCCATCGCCGTTCAGATCCCCGGCCGCCAGGAAGGCGAGGTTGTAGGTCGCCGCGGTATTCGAGGGCGCGGCGAGGGTCCCGTCGCCATGCCCCAAGAGGACGCTGATGCCGCCGCCGTTGGAGCTGCCCACCACGACGTCGAGGGAGCCGTCGCGGTTGAGATCGGCCAACGCGAGGGCGACCGGGCTGGTCCCGGCCGGGAAGGTGGCCGCAGCGCCGAAGGTGCCGTCGCCGCGATTGAGGTAGACGCCGACGTTGCCGGCTGTCGTGTTGGCGACGGCGATGTCCGGCGCGCCGTCACGATTCAGGTCGCCGACAGCGACAGCGTGCGCGCCGGTGCCGGCCGGGTACACCACGCGGCTCTGGAGCTTGCCGGTGCCGTCGTTCGTGAACACGCTGACGTCGTTGGCCGTCGGGCTGCTGGCGACGAGATCGAGCATGCCGTCGCAGTTCAAATCCCCCGCCGCGGCGCTGGCGGTGCCCGGCTCGGCCGCGTATGGGTAGTGGAGGTTGAACGACTCGTTCCCGTTGCCGTCGTTGATGTATAGGATCACCTTGGCGTCGGTGGCGCAGGCCACGGCGAAGTCGAGGTCGCCGTCCGCGTCGAAGTCGCCCATGACCACCTGCTGGGCGCCCGCACCCGTCGTGTAGGTCGCGGCGGGCAAGAAGAACGATCCGTCCCCCGCGCCCATCCCGAGCTGGACCGCGCCGGCCTGCGCGGTCACGACGACGTCGACGTATCCGTTCGGCCGCAGCTTGCCGAGCCCGACCGACGTGGCGCTGGGCTGCGTGTAATACGAGGGCCCGTTCGTGAAGCCGCCGAAGCTGGCGCCGAGCAGCACCTTGATCGTACCGGGCGAAAGGCCGGTGATCACCAGGTCCTGCATGCCGTCATGGTTCAGGTCGCCGATCGCCAGCGACGAGTTGGTTCCGTTCTGGGTCGTGTACCGACCGGGCGTCAGCGTGACGCCGTTCGAACAGATCGCGGCGCCTGCCGACCCGCCGGTGGCGGGCGCACCGCCGTGGCAGGTGCTGCCCGTCGACGGCGAGCCGCCGGCGTTGCCCGTGCCGCCAGCTCCACCCCCCGCGCCGCCGCTGCCACCCCCCGTGCCGGCTCCGCTGCCACCCGACCCGCCGGCGCCGCCAGTTCCCGAGCCGCCCCCGGTCCCGCCCGTGCCGCGCGTCGTGCCGGGAGGCTCGAACATGTAAATGCCTCCCCCCGATGCCGGGTCGCGTGCGTAAAACAGACGCGTCGGGTCGGCGGGCCCGGTCTTCGGCGGACCGATGGTGTCCCTATCCAGCACGCCGACCTGCGCCGCGTCGTCGCTCACCGCGATCAGGTCGACGAAATAGCCGGTGTCTCCTCCCGTCATCGCCCGAACGTTGGTCGGGTAGACGAACACCGGACCCACCCAGAACGCCGGAGGCGTATAGGCAGTCGACGGCGCGGGCAGCACCTTTCCGGATCCGGTGCCGTCCGTCGGGAAGAGCGTGATGGTCGTCGGTAAAGCGGTGGCCGCCGCCGCCGAGACCGCCAGCGAGGGGGACGCGCCCGTCTGCTCGTACCAGATCCCGGTGACGCCGCTGGCGATCGGCACGTTTCGTTGCCCGCTCGGCGTGGCGACGACCGCCCCGCTCGCGCCCGACGCGCTGACCTCGATGAAGGCCAGGTGGTCGTGGCCGGGCGTCGAGATGAAGGAGCTGGTCTTCTGCGCGGTGGGGCTGCTGAGCAGCACGAACGGACCGGGCGGCGATAGCGGCGCCGTGTAGACGGCGAAGTTGCCGGGGTTCACCACGTCCAGCCAGCGCCCGTCGGCGCTGAACGCGGCGGTCTGGTAACCGCTGGTGCCGGGCGGAGATTGGATTCCGGTCAACTTCACGGCGGCGCCGCCCGACACGGGCTGGACGACGAAGCTGGTCGAGCCGTCCGCCTCGCCGATGTCGTACGCCAGTCGGGCCGAGTCGGGGGAGAACGCCACGCCCTGGCACCGGCAGTCGGTGGCGATCGTGCGCAGGTTGCTGCCATCCGCGTTTCGCAGCGTCAGCGTGGCGGTGGGCGTCGTCGTCGACATTTTGTAGCCATAGGCCAGCAGCGTGCCGTCCGCCGACCACGCATAACCCGCCCCCAGCCCCAGCGACCCGTCGTTGAGGACGAACTTGGTCGTGCCGCCCGGCGTGGCGACGCGGATCTCGCCGCCCGCGTCGTACGACACCGAGCTCCCGGTGGGATCCAGCGCCAGGTAGGTGCCGGTCGGGCCGAAGCTGGCGCTGCCGCCGCCGATCTGGTGCGCGCCCCGTGTCCCCGGATCGTTCGACGCCGACCCGTAGGATCGCCAGGCCACGGTCTTCCCCGCGACGGCGATGTCCTCGTAGTAGTACGCGCCGCTGAACAGGTAATTGCTCGTACCGCCGGCGGCGGGAGAATAGCGGAGCCCGACGAACGCCGCGCACGGGTTCGAGGTGGCGGTGTATTCCGTGAACGCCAGCCACTGCGAATCGTCGGTGAAGTGCGACTCGGTGAACCCGGCCAGCGAGTCGATCAGGGACGTCGCGGGCGCCGGATCGGTGACCAGCACCCTCAGATCGCCCACGCCGGCTCGGCCCAGGCACCCGAAACCCGTCGGATCGGAGCGGGTCAGCGAATACGCGACGTGGCCCTCGTCGGGCGCCACGAAGAGGTCGATTGCCTTGTCAGCAGTGAGGAGTACCGGCGCGTCGCTCCACGGCGGTAGCTGCGAGGTGCCGCCGGCGGCGCCAGCCTGTCCACCGGCGCCGATCTCGACCACCCGCGCCGCCACCGGCGTGGCCACCGGAACCGGTGTGGCCACCGCCACCAGCGAGGCCGCCAGTGCCAGCGAGGCCTGCGCTCCCGGTGGTATCGGGATGGAGGTCCACACCCGCATCCTGCGAGGGTCTCGCGCCCCCGGCGCCCGCACGCCCGCCCCCGCCGTTCCGACCGGCTGCGGCGCCAGCGCCCGCCGCGCCGCCAGAGCCCCCGTTCATCTGGGACGAGCCCGACCCCCCGCACCCGCTCACCGCAATCAACCCGACAAGCAACGCCCTCCGCACGGCGCCATTGTACCGTGAGGATAGGAATGGAACCAAGGGCGCGGGTGTAGCCGTCGGGCGCTGTGGGCGTTTCGCGCGGCGCGGGGGCGGTACCGGTAAGCGTGCGCAGCGGGCCGCGCGATTGCGCCTCTCCGAGCGACGCGGCCAGCGACGGCCAGGAGTGATCGAAGCGCTGGCAAGGGCCGCCTCGCCCGTCGAAGCGCCCTTGGTCCCGGACTCGAAAAAATGGCGAGCCCCCTCGTTCGGGGCAACGCTCGTGTTGCGAGCAACGAGCCCCAAAAACGAGGAGGACGCCGATGGACAAGTACATCGGTATCGACGTTCACGCCAGAAGTTGCACGCTCGCCGTTGTCGACGGCGCCGGCAAGCGGATCGGTCAGCACGTGATCGAGACCAACGGAGCGAGTCTGGTCGAGTGCCTGCGGATGATTCCCGGCCCGCGGCACCTTTGCATCGAGGAGGGAACGCAGAGCGCGTGGCTCTACGAGATCCTGTCGCCGCACGTGCAGGAGCTGGCCGTGGTGAACGTCAGCGACAGCCACGGGCAGAAGAGCGACTGGCAGGGGAACGATCCTGAACGTTGGCGCCGGTACGGACGGCAGATTGTCGGACGCGGTTCGCTGCGGTTACCTTCCCCTTTACGGTGACGCCTCCCAGGCGGAACCCGGAACGTCCGTGTTACCCTGTCGGAAATGCGGCGTGGGGTATGGGTGTCGGTCGCTCTGTTCGCGGTGGCGTGTGAGCCGTCGTCTCTCGACCCTGGAGCCCCGGCCCGGAACGTCTGGGTCACGGCGGACGCGGGCGGCGGCGTCCGCGACCCGCTCCCCAAGGACGCGTCCACCCGCCGCGACGCCGCCCTCGTCGACGCGAGCCGCCGCGACGCCCGGCCGACCGATGGCGGCCGGCCAGACGCCCCGGGGCGCGATACAACACCCGGCGTCCCGGCCCACGACGCCGCGACCGATGACGCCGGCGCGCAGACCTGCGGGCCGCACCTCTTCATCTGCACGCCGTACGTTTGCGATGTGGACGCCGGTACGTGCAGGTCGAGTTGCAACGGGCCGGCTGACTGCACCAACGGGCGCCCCTGCGTCAACAACACCTGCCAGCTCGGGGACCTGACCGCCGTCTGCACGACCGACTCGGAGTGCTTGACCGGCTTTTGCGTCGACGGCACCTGCTGCAACAGCGCCTGCACGGGGCCCTGCCGAACCTGCAACCTGGCGGGCGCGATCGGGACCTGCGAGCAGGTCCCCGCCGGCGGCATCGATCCGCGCGGGATCTGCGCGACCGGATCGTTCTGTGACAGCAATGCTGCCTGCGTCCTCACCAGCTGCACGGCCGATGAGGACTGCGGCGATCTCGCGATCTGCACCGCCGGCAGCTGCCAGCGCTGTCAAGCGACGTGCGTCAGCGATGCGGACTGCGTCGCCGGCGCCGCCTGCGCACACCGCAACAGCTGCACCTATTGCAGCCCGCGCCCCGACGCGGGCGCTGCCTCGCACTGAGCAGCCGATCGGCCGGGCTCACGGGTTCCTACGGACCGTCTCACTCAAGCTCGCCCAGAGAGAGGGCGACAGTCGTTCCGTCAAGGGGACCTGCGCTCCTGGTGCAGTGCCCACCCCGGAGCGTTTCGCCTCGGCAGGCCGAGCTTGAAGGCCGCGACGTGGATCAACGATTCGTTCGCTCTCCGGCAGCGCCGAGAACGGTTCCATCCGCCACGCGAGGTCAGGGCCATCACCGGGTGTTAGAAGGGCGCCCGGCCTGGCGGCGTCGCGGCCTATCGAACCCGAGCTTCACTCCGTGCACTCGACCAGCTGCCAGACGCCGCACGCGCAGATCATGCTCTCGTTGTCGCAGTTGCCGGTGCCCCAGCTCGTACAGGAGCCGTCACAGGGGGTGCCGGACCGTGGTCGGTTTGTGGGGCACCCAGCCCGCGCCGGAGGCGTGCAGGTGAAGCTGGCGTTGCTGGGCTGGCACTCGCATATCCCCTCGGGATAGCGACAGGTCGGGTAATCCGTCGGTCCCGAGGAGCAGGTAGGCGTGGCCTCCGCCTCGACGAACGTCGAGGGGCACGCGGCCCCCAACGTCGTGGAGCATCTCGGATCATGCTCCGGTTGAACGGACCAGCCTGTCGCGGTCCTTCGGGATCGGCTGACGGCGCCGGACCTGGTCGAGCGATTCATCGCTGGCGTCAAGAAGCGCTACGAGTCACCGAAGCCGTCGCAGCTGGTCGAGCTGGAAAACCGCTTGCCGGCCGCCGAGGCGCGAGTCCGAAATGTGACGGAAGCGCTGTCGAAGGTCGGTTTTTCTCAGGCGCTGGTCGAACGGCTGAAAGAGGACGAGGCCAGCTTGGCCCGCGTCCGCGGGCAGCTTGAAGCCGCGACGCGGGAGAATCAGCCCAGAGTGCTTCCCCGCCCGAAGGTGATCGAAGGCTTTCTAGCGCAGCTCTTGGCCCTTCTGGAGACCGATCAGGACCGCGCTCGCGGGTTGCTGAAGCGCTATATGCCGCCCTTGGTGCTGACGCCGCTCGACGGCGGGGGCTTCAAGATCAGCGGAGGTTTCGACCTCGAAGCCACGCTGGAGCCGGACGACGTTCCTGTTCGCGCATCAAGAAGTAGGCGGGACAGGCTACGCGACGATGCGCGAACTTACTTTTCGTTCGAAGTCGTTGTGTAGACCGCCGGCGGCGGCGAGCTCCTGCGTGGACACAGTTGCTGAATCTCTCGCCCCTAAACTAATGAGGTCCCCAGTCAGCTCAGACCCCGCACGCATCACCATGCCCTGCCGAAAGACCACGAAGTGCTCCGTCTCCACAGCGCGCGAAACCTCGGAACGGAGTTGTCACCGCAAGCCGGGACGCACAGCATGAGCGGCAACGCCACCGACCAACACGCATTTTGTAAATATAATGTTGATATCCGAGAGCGCCGATGCGCTGACGGCGGTCAATATGAAGGTTGGACGTCGACCCTGACGGAATAGGACCAGTCCTGGATGGCTCGCGGACCGGTCTCGAAGTGCAGGAGATCTCCCGCATTCACCGGAATACCGAAGACGTCGTGGACGGTGTCCTGTCCCGTCTGAATGTCCCAGATATTGTCGCGCCCGCATGCCTGATCAGGATTCGTTTCGCAGGCGTTCGGACACGAGTAGCAGGTCCAGGGTGCGGTGCTCGCCGGATCGTTGACGCCCACGCCGGAAATCGACAAAATATCGAAAGCTCCGGGAGAAGCCACTCTGATGTCGAACGCCACGTTCGTTTCCGTGGTGCCCCACCGACGGACCAGCGCGAAGTTGGTCGAGCTCGGTCCCCCTATTTCCGCTGGGACGCGATTGGCGCTGCAGGTTCCGTCGAGGTCCACCGTCACAGGAGCGGCAGGAGCTGACACCGTCGCCGGAGCCACGCTGACGATTCCCTCATAGGTTCCAGGCGGCGCGTCCACTGCAACGTGAAACTCGGAGGCGCCTGACCAGAATGTGAGGCCCGAGCCGGGGATAAGATCTCCCCGATCGCACGACCTCAACTGAACGAAACCTCCAGCCGTTCCATCAAGGAGAAGATCCTGTCTTCCTGAATCGGGAACCTCGAAGCGAAAACCTCTAAGGGCACACTCGGGGTCAACGGCCAGGGATCCGGCTGAAGGAAGTTCGGGCGAAATCTCGCACCCCGCAGAGACGACGACGAGGTCGTCGACAATCGGTTGCGGGCTCGCCCGCCACGCCAGGATCGTGTCCTTCAGCGCTTGACCGAATTGCGCCGCAAACGCGCTCTCGATCGCGGATCCCTGCGTGACACCGTCGAGTGAGCCATAGAAGGCCAGGAAAGGATCCTTTCCAAGGGTGTCAATCAGATAGCGAACAAATCCGGCGGTCGACGAATACAGCACTCCGGAATCGTGATTCTGTTCGTAGCCCCGAAACGCGGCATCGTCCAAGAGGGTCTCGAGTGGAACCGAGGAATCGACCCGACGGTCAGGGGTGTCGTAGCTCCCCCCGCCTCCCAGAACGGACGCGACCCCTTCTGAAAAGAAAGCGGGCCCGGTCCTCGGCCCCCCCACTAAGGTCTCGAAAACGTGGGCGATCTCGTGTGCGTAAAGGGGCGCAACAGA
Source organism: uncultured Pseudomonadota bacterium (assembly GCA_963835825.1). Taxonomy (GTDB): domain Bacteria; phylum Myxococcota_A; class Polyangia; order Fen-1088; family Fen-1088; genus JADGRB01. The sequence goes on along the minus strand of CAWIGZ010000012.1, from coordinate 3,216 downwards.
AGCGATTATGTCGCTGCCGGGAAAGTAGCAATTGGGAGCAGCTCCGTCGCAGGCCGCCTCCGCCGCACTCAAACTGCTGAATTGTTCGTAAGTTATCTTCCGGCTGTCGGAGCGCTGAACACCCAGATACCGACTGAATACGGTGTAATAGCCCTCAAGCCATTCGCCGAGAGAATCGCACGCCGGCGGCAACCCAACCTGCCGAAGGACGACGAAGTGCTCCGTCTCCAGCGCGCGAAACATGGGGACGGAGTTGTCACCGCAAGCCGGGACGCACAGCATGAGCGGCAACGCCACCAACCAACACGCGTTTTGTAAATACGATCTTGACATCCCAGACCGCTCCATGCGAGTGAGACGAAGCACATCATTGTCCGAACGACTATTTGGAGGAGGTTACCATGGCGCGTGCGGTGGCGAGTGTTGCATTGATGTTGGCCCGTGGAATGGGCGTCGTGGGTCTCGCGTATCGGGGGCGAGGGCTGAAACGTCGCGATGTAGGCCTGCTCTTCCTCAGCGTCGTCGCCATCCTGCTCTCTGGGCCATCGTGCACACCGGCACCGCCGCTAACGGCTAACACATGGGATTGCACGTGCGGGTGTGACGACGCCTGCACGACCGAACAGGTGCTGATCGTGACGAATACCGAAGGGGGCTCTTCCGCGACCTGCACCGCCTTGAAGCCGGGCTTTCCGACCTTCCCTGGACCCATTATGGAGACCGCGAAAACCTGTATTGTGCCGGGAGCATCCACTGATGTCATAAACGCCGCCTGCACATCGAGGTGCAATGACGTAAAAAACAAATTGGCGACCTCTCCGAAGGGATTGCAGATCCCGGTCGACGGGGTGCCGGGAGACCCGTTGAGCGCTACGAGGCTCTGCCGATTTGAGATAAATCCAGCGAACGCGACACAGGAATCGAGCGCTACCTGCACCGTTACATCCGGGCAGTCGTTCAGCGCAACCGCTGCTCTCGTGGTTGCGGGGCCGGAAGATGGCGCCGCGATCCAGATGACCAGCTCGGGCTCCGTGGTCGCAACGATTCCCCACGAGGACGCATCTCCGGATATCGTCCGCTTCCGCCACCCACCGGTCAGGTCTTGATCGCCGGCGGCAATTGCCCCAATCGATCCTGTCCCATCATCCTTCAGATCGTCGCCTTGAGGGTGCCCGGGTTTGTAGTCCAATTCACCTCGGTCGATGACGTGAGCGTCACCAATACCGACGCGATCGTGGGCACCAAGGATGCGAGCGGGCAAATTTCATTCCCGGCTTCGTCTTTGAACGTCATGGCGTCCGCCTCGGTTGGAGGCGTTCGGCAGCTTGGGCTCCTCAACCCGAACCCCGGGCTGACCGGCTTCTATTCGCCGATAACGGGCGCTCTCGAGCTGGACGGAAACTTCAGCGACGGCAGCCAGGGAATCGCGTTCACCCTGACTGGCCAGGCAACCGCGCGGCCTCCCATCGTCAACGCCGGTACGGATCAGTTTGTGGCCTGCGGCACCAACGGTCCCGCCTCCGTCACGTTGAACGGAACGGGAACGTTCGATCCTGACGGAGACGCAATCACCGTCGCCTGGTCTGAAAATGGGACGGTTTTGGCCCAGTCTCTGATCGCAACGGTCGCGCTGAACAACGGCCAGCACACGATAACTCTCACGGCGACCGACGCGACTGGCCGTACTTCCCAGGCGTCGATCAACGTCTCGATCACGGACAATGTGCCGCCCGTCTTCACTTTTGTGCCCCCACCTGTGGCGGTCGAAACTCCGGGAGCGGTCAACTTTGGTCAGGCACAGGCGACGGACGCCTGTGGGGGCCCGGTAACAATTACGAACAACGCTCCGGCCTCATTCCCGACAGGACGGACGACGATTACCTGGACAGCGATCGACGCTTCCGGGAATTCCGCCACAGCGATTCAGTCGGTCTTTGTTTTCCCACCAACCGCCGCCTCCTGCCCGGCGACCGGCTACCACATCATCCTCGGCACGTCGAACAACGATACCCTCATCGGGACCGATGGCCCGGACTGCATCGTGGGCTTTGGCGGCCAGGATCACATCGACGGCAAGGGAGGCGACGACATCCTGATCGGAGGCGACGGTGATGACGTTATCATCGGAGGGCCGGGAAACGACCTCATCGTCGGAGGATCGGGGCAGGACAATCTGTCCGACGTCTCGGGGAACGACGTCCTCATCGGCGGCGACGGCGATGACACCATGTCTGCCGGCGACGGCGACGACATCCTCATCGGGGGGCAGGGCCAGGACCACATGGACGGCGGTAACGGAAACGACGTGCTGGTCGGCAACGCCGGGGACGACGTGATGAACGGCGGCGCCGGCACGGACCGATGCGTCGCCGACCTGGATCACGATACAAAGATCTCGTGCGAGATCCCCTAGGTCACCGGACCGAAGGCGCGACCAGCTCTCGCCTTCGGTGAAATGCGATCTCCGGGCCGTCCGTTCCGTCGAACGGAGCGGACGGCTCGGTTGAGCGCTGATACACCGAGGGCGACCCGGGCGCCCGTGCCGTCGCCGGCGCGCTGGTCGGCGGGCTCGTGTTCGGTGGGGGACGCAGGCCCGCCGCCAGGCCAGGGCGCGGGCGACGTCGACGCTCGGGAGCTCCGCTGCGCCCTCGGGCGGGCGCGGGCGGGTTGACCGAACGTACTTACTCTAGCCTTGCCCGTATCAGCGTCCGCGGATCGTGGAGCGCCAGCCGGGCGCTCAACCCGTTCGGGAAAAGGGGGAGCCATGAGCGACCAGAAGACCGCCGCAAGTCCGGCGCTGAAGGATCTGGCGCCCCTACCGTGAGCCTGGAACGTCGAGCTTCGCGGGTGGCCGCAGACGCACGCGCTCGGGCGGCCCGGCGGCATTTCAGGTCGGCGCGCGCTTCGCGTGGGTCGAGGAGGGGAACTTCCTGGGGAAACCTGACCCAGCGCCGGGGGAAACGTGAGTAATTCCCTGGCGCTCGGGAGATCGTGAGTACTCGCGCACAGGCCGTCGGCGCTACATTTTTTCGAGTCGTTCCGCGCACCTCGGTGCGCGCGAGCGCTCGCCCTTAATCTTGCGCTTCCCCATCCTCCCCACACCCCTCCCAAACCCGGATGCATTGTTGTCATGTCGGTATCGATCAATTGATCATCGGAGTCGTAGAGATCGCGATCGCCGCGCGTCACGCTGCCCAGCGCTGGCGTCACCGCGGA
>CAWIGZ010000011.1:0-159297 GCA_963835825.1 uncultured Pseudomonadota bacterium | reverse complement strand
CGTGCGGGCCGGCGAGGCGCAGGTCATTCGAGAGGTCGAAGGAGCGGGCTTCGCGCTTCTGACGACCAACCACGACCTCGGCATCAACTACGCGCTGCGGTTCCGCCGAAGATAAAGCGCCCGGCGTGCAGGTTGCTTGGGCGGTCAGCCGTCGCAGCTTGCAGCTTGCGGCCCGCCACGACGCCCGCGGCATCGCCCGCGCGGCATGAGCCGCGGCAAGTCTTGGTCCGGCGGAGTCCGCTTCGTTGGCACGGCCGTCGCAAAGACTCGGCGGACACGCTGGGCGCTCGGAGGTGGATGCTCGTGCACAATCCGCCGCCGCAACTCCCGCTCGAAGTCCACAGCGCCCTTCGATGAAGCGAACCGTGGAGGCGTTGCTGGCGGCGGCCCGCACGGACGCGCCGAATGGTCCTTCGCCGGCGAGCTCGGAACGGAGGTTCTGGACCTCGCGCGCCCCTCGCTCATCGACGGAGCCCTCGTCGCGGGCACCGGTTCGAGACGCTGGCCTGTGCCTCGCTCGACCAGCTCCCAGTCCAGGCCCTGACGACGATGGCCGGCGGAACAATCTTTCCTTTAGTGAGGTCGGAGAGCTCACCAGCTCCGCTTCAACCCAAGCTCGTCCATCTGCTCGACGCCCTTGCCTCTCGAGGCCCACCGGCTCGATTTAATCTCTTCGAATCGGCGCGACCTCGACGAGGAGGTGGCGAGCGGCCAGCTGGGATCGGTTCTCCCGCTTCCGGCTGAACGTCGTCGACATCCGGGTGCCGCCGCTGCGCGAACGGCCGGAGGGATAGCCGACCGCGCGCGCAATCATCCTGTCGTTGAGCACCGACTCTCGGCCGCCGTGCTCCGGCGCTGTCGGCCGAGGCGGCGGCGCTGCTGCAACAGTATCCGTTCCCTGGAAACGTGCGAGAGCTTCACAACCTCGTCGAGCGCGCGCTCCTGGTTTGTCCCGGAGACCTGCTGGACGCGGACGCTTTCGCGGACATCACGGTGATGAACCAGACCCACCGGCGTCCGGCTTGGGGAGGACGTCAAGCTTCGCGACCTGGAGAGCGAGCACGTCACGCGCGTCATCGGCCGCGTGCGGAACCTCCGCAAGGCGGCGACCATCTGGGGATCGACGCCAGCACGTTGTGGCGCATCCGAAAGCGTCTGGAGCACGCGGCCTCGGGGTGCGAGCAAGTCACGCTGACTTGCGACCTGCGAATTTTGACGGGCCTCGGTTTCCGCAAACCGCAACGATTCGGGGCTCGCATTGTTTCCGAGCTGCTAATTGTTCGCTGTGGTTCCTGGTTCGGGCGCGGATCGACGCCGGACTCGGCCTCGGCGAATGATTTGGCACGAGCGGTGCTCAAGCGAAGAGGCGAGTCGAAGTTTCTTTCTTGCGAGCCTGGAGGCACCGCCATGCTGGACGTCCTATTCATCGTCGTGTCGATCGGATTTTTCGCAATCACGCTCGCGTACACCGTCGCGTGCGAGAGGCTCTGACGATGGAAACCCCCATCATCGCCGCCGTCGCGCCCGCGCTGCTCGTCTACCTGTTCTTCTCGCTCGTCCGCCCAGAGAGGTTCTGACCATGAACGCCAACGGCTGGTTGCAGCTCGCGCTCATCCTCGCGGGGCCTCGTGCTCGTCACGAAGCCGCTCGGGATCTACCTGGTCGAGTCCTCGACCCCGAGCACGGGGCCGAGCCGTTTCTCGACCGGTTCGCTCGGGCCGCTCGAGCGGCTCATCTACCGCGCTCATCGGCGTCGACCCGCGCCCGCGAGCAGACCTGGAAGCAGTTACGCGTTCTCGATGCTGCTCTTCACGGCGGTCGGCGATGCCTCGTCACGTACGCGCTTGCTGCGCACGCAGCACCTCTTGCCGCTTGAACCCGCAGAAGCTCCCCGCCGTCCGGCCCGACCTCGCGTTCAACACCGCGGCGAGCTTCGCCACCAACACCAACTGGCAGAGCTACGGCGGCGAGAGCACGATGAGCTACCTCTCGCAGATGGTGGCGCTGGTGCTGCCACCACTTCTTCTCGCCGGCCGTCGGCATCGCGACCGCGGCCGCGCTCGTGCGCGGCATTGCGCGCTCGTCCGGTTCGACGGTCGGCAACTTCTGGCGCGACGTCGTCCGGCAGACGCTCTACCTCTTCCTGCCCGCTTCGCTCCTCTACGCCGTGTTCCTGATGTCGCAGGGGATTCCGCAGAACTTCCTCGCCTACACGGCGGCCAAGACGGTCGACAGGCGGCCGACGCGGTTCAGAACATCGCCCAGGGCCCGATCGCCTCGCAGATCGCGATCAAGATGCTCGGCACCAACGGCGGCGGCTACATGAACGCGAACGCCGCCCACCCGTTCGAGAACCCCACGCCGCTCTCGCAACTTCGTGCAGATCGTGCTCTTCATCGCCATCTGCCAGCGGCGCTCACCTACTACCTCGGGCGGATGGTGAAGAACCAGAGGCACGGCTGGGCGGTGTGGGCGAGCATGTTCGTGATGCTCGTCGCGGGCATCCTGGTCTGCTGGTGGGCCGAGGCCGCGCGGCAACCCGCGCCTGCTCGCGCTCGGCGTCGACCCCTCCGTCGGCAACATGGAAGGCAAGGAGGTCCGCTTCGGCATCGCCAACTCCTCGCTCTTCGCGATCGATGACCACCGACACCGGCTGCGGCGCGGTCAACGCGATGCACGATTCCTTCACGCCCCTCGGCGGGCTGGTCACGCTCGGCAACATCCAGATCGGCGAGGTCATCTTCGGCGGCGTCGGCGCGCGGCCTCTACGGCATGCTCGTCTTCGTCTTCGTCGCCATCTTCATCGCCGGGCTGATGGTCGGCCGCACGCCGGAATACCTCGGCAAGAAGATCGACGCGCGCGACGTCAAGCTCGCGGCGCTCGCGATCCTGGTCGCCGTCGGTCTTCACGCTTCGGCGGCACGGCCTGGGCGAGCGTCGCGCCGGCTGGGGCACCGCGGGCTGAACAACGGCGGCCCCACGGATTCAGCGAGATCCTCTACGCCTTCGCGTCGGCACGGAACAACGGCTCCGCCTTCGCCGGCCTGACCGCTGACGCCGGCGAACGAACATCATGTGGAACCTCGTCCAGGGAGTCGCGATGCTCTTCGGGCGCTCTTCCCGGTGATCCCGGTGCTCGCGCTGGCGGGCGCACTCGTCGCAGAAGAAGGCGCCCCGCCGGACCCGGGCAGCTTCCCCGTCGCCGGGCGGCACGTTCGTCGTGCTGCTGACAGCGACCGTCCTCATCGTCGGGCGCCCTGACGTTCTTTCCGGCGCTCGCGCTCGGGCCCATCGTCGAGCACTTCCTCATGACCTCGGCTCGACCGCTGACCTTCTGAGTCGAGGAGGACGAGCACATGTCCATTGCCGCAAACAAGCGTTCGCTGTTCGATCCGGAAATCGTCTGCCCGGCGATCGGGGCCAGCTTCAAGAAGCTCAATCCCAGGCACATGGTCGAAGAACCCGGTGATGTTCGTGACCGAGGTCGGCGCGCTCATCACGACCCTGGAGTTCTTCCGCGCCACGGCGCACGGCGAATCGCTCGGGTTCGTCGTGCAGATCGCGCTCTGGCTCTGGTTCACCGTGGTCTTCGCCAACTTCGCCGAGGCCATGGCCGAAGGCCGCGGCAAGGCCCAGGCCGACGCCCTGCGCAAGAGCCGCACGAAGACGTCCAGCGCCAACAAGCTCGGCCCGAACGGCGCCGACACGAGACGGTCGCCGCCGAGAAGCTCCGCAAGGGCGACATGTTCGTCGTCGCAGGCGAACGAACTCATCCCCGCCGACGGCGAGATCATCGAAGGCGCGGCCACCGTCAACGAATCGGCCATCACCGGCGAATCCGCGCCCGTCATCCGCGAAGCCGGGCGGCGACCGCTCGGCGGTCACCGGCGGCACACCGTCCTCTCCGACCAGATCAAGGTCCGCGTCACCGCCAACCCCGGCGAGAGCTTCATGGACCGCATGATCGGCCTGATCGAAGGCGCCAAGCGCCAGAAGACGCCCAACGAAATCGCGCTCACCATCCTGCTGTCCGCGCTGACCATCATCTTCCTGCTGGTCTGCATCACGCTGATGCCCTTCGGCACTTACATCCACGAGCTACGTCGCCGACGCATGTCGGCACGCGCGCCTTCTCGGTCACCGTGCTCGTCGCGCTGCTCGTCTGCCTCATCCCCACCACCATCGGCGGCCTGCTCTCGCGCCATCGGCATCGCCGGCATCGACCGCATGGTGCAGAAGAACGTCCTGGCCATGAGCGGCAAGGCCGTCGAGGCCGCCGGCGACGTGGACGTGCTCCTGCTCGACAAGACCGGCACCATCACGCATGGGCAACCGCCAGGCCGTCGAGTTCTTCCCGGCGCCCGGCGTCGACGACGCGGAACTCGCCGACGCGGCGCAGCTCTCGTCGCTCGCCGACGAAACGCCCGAAGGCCGCAGCATCGTCGTCCTGGCCGAAGAAGCGTACGGCATCCGCGGCCGCGACAGTCCACGACTTGCCCAGGCGCAAGTTCGTCCCCTTCACCGCGCAGACCCGCATGAGCGGCGTCGACGTCAACGGCCAGCGAGATCCGCAAGGGCGCCGCCGACGCGTGCGCGACGTGGGTCGGCGGCGCGCTTCCCGCCGAGCGTGCCGGCCAGGTCGAGTCAGATCGCCGCAGCGGGCGGCACGCCGCTGGTCGTCGCCGAAGCCGGCAAGGCCCTCGGCGTCGATCTACCTCAAGGACATCGTCAAGGGCGGCCTTGCCGATCGCTTCAAGCGCTTCCGCGCGCATGGGCATCAAGACGGTCATGATCACCGGCGACAACCCCTCACCGCCGCCGCCATCGCCGCCGAAGCCGGCGTCGACGACTTCCTCGCCCAGGCCACGCCCGAAGACAAGCTCGCCCTCATCCGCCAGCGAACAGGCCGGCGGCCACCTCGTCGCCATGACCGGCGACGGCACCAACGACGCCCCCGCGCTCGCCCAGGCCGACGTCGGCGTCGCCATGAACACCGGCACCCAGGCCGCCAAGGAGGCCGGCAACATGGTCGACCTCGACTGCAACCCCACCAAGCTCATCGAGGTCGTCGAGATCGGCAAGCAGCTGCTGATGACCCGCGGCGCGCTGACCACCTTCAGCGTCGCCAACGACGTCGCCAAATACTTCGCCATCATCCCCGCCATGCTGCTCGGCGCGTTCCCGCAGATCGCGCCGCTCAACATCATGGGCCTGGCGCACGCCTCACAGCGCCATCCTCAGCGCCGTCATCTTCAACGCGCTCATCATCATCTGCCTTGATTCCGCTCGCGCTGCGCGGCGTGAAATTCCGCCCCGTCGGCGCCGGCGACATCCTCCGCCGCAACCTGCTCGTCTACGGCCTGGGCGGCCTCATCGTCCCCTTCGTCGGAATCAAGGTCATCGATCTCGTTCGTCCACAACCTGCTGCACCTGGTGTGATCATGCGAGAGCTCATTCGCGAAACGTTCGTCTCCCTGCGCGCGACGGTCCTGGTCGCCTTCCTCGGCTGCGCCGTTCTACCCGCTGGCCGTCTACGCCATCGGCCACGTCATCCTTCGGCCTCAAGCCGACGGCTCGCTCTCGACGGCAAGGTGGCTACCACGCGACGCCCGACGCGGCGGTCGGCTCGAGCCTGCTCGGCCAGCCCTTCAAGAACCCCGAGTATCTTCATCCGCGCCCCTCGGCGGCCGGCTCCGGCTACGACGCCGCCAACTCCAGCGGCACCAACCTGGGGCCCATCAGCGACAAGCTGCTCAACGGCGTCGCCGACGATCCCAAGACCAAGGACGTCGACGAGTCGTTCACCGGCATCAAGCAGCTCGTCGAGGCCTACCGCGCCGAGAACAAGCTGCCGGCCGGCGCGCTCGTCCCGGCGGACGCCGTCACCCGGTCGGCGAGCGGCCTCGACCCCGACATCACGCCGGCCAACGCCGGACTGCAGGCGACGCGGATCGCCACGGCGCGCGGCGTGAACGTCGACGAGGTGCGTGCCCTCCTCGACCGCCAGACCAAGGGGCGCCAGTGGGGGCTCTTCGGCGATCCGCGGGTCAACGTCCTCGAGACGAACCTGGCCCTCGATCGCGAGCTGCCGAAACGCACCCCGACGCCCGCCGGGAAGGTCGCGGCTGCTCCGTCCACCGCGCCTTGACGGGCCAGGCGCCGCCGGTCGTCCGGCTGACGCCACCTGTGCGATAGTCCCGAGCGCGTGTCCGATTCTGCTGGTCCGCCTCTACGACCTGCCGCCGTCCGGGCCGGTGCTCGAGAGCCTGAGCGCGGCCGGGATCATCGTCCGGCGGCCGGCGGCCGCCGAGCGCGGCGCCGTCGTCGATTGGGCGCGCACCCACGGCTCGCCGGGCTGGGCGAACGAGTGTGAAGCAGCGTTCGCCCGCCTGCCGCTCGGCTGCTTCGTGGCCGTCGAGGGCGACCGTCTGATCGGCTTCGCCTGCTACGAGGCGACCTGCCGCGACTTCTTCGGGCCCGAGCTGGTGCACCCCGAGCGGCGCGGACGCGGCGTCGGCCGGGCGCTCCTGCTGGCCGCGCTGCACGCGATGCGCGCCGAAGGGTACGCCTACGCCATCATCGGCTGGGCCTCGTCGGTCGACTTCTATCGGCGCGCGGTCGGGGCCGTCGTGATCGACGGCTCGGAGCCGGGAATCTACCCGGCCAAGCTGCTGCGCTGACGCGAGCGGGTGTCGGACCCCGCACGCACGCGGTGAGCTTTAGACAGCCGCCGCGACCGGCGGGATCCGCAGCAGGAACGCCGTGCGGGCGAACGGCTGCAGGAGCGAGCGGCAAAAGCGGGACAGCGGGCGCGTCTCGGGCTCGAGCCCCATGCCGCGGAACAGCCAGCGCCACTCGCCGGCCGTCAGGAAGCCGAAGGCGGCGGTGCTCTTGATCTGCCGCCGGTAGGTCTCGCCGTGGTGCCGGTTCATCAGCCGGTCGAGCAGCGTCACCGGCGTGTCCTCGACGATGACCACCGTCCCCCGGCAGACCCGGAGCGCCTCCCGCAGGAGCGCGCGCTTGCGCCCGTCCGGGACGTGGTGCAACACGAAGCTGAGCACGACGACGTCGAAGCGGCGGTCGATGAACGGAAGCTCGACGCCGTCGAACAGCCGGAATGGCCGGCTCTTGTCCCGGCGGATGTCGACCACATCGGCGCCGAACAGCTCCCCGGCGCCGCGCGCCGCCAGCTCCTCCATCACGTACCCTTCGCCGCAACCGACGTCCAGCACCGACGCCCCCGCCGCCACGTGCGGCGCGACCAGCGAGACGGTGTGGAGTGTCTCTTTTCTGACAGTCTGAGATCGATAGTTGATCGCCATGTCTGACCCCCGCCGGCCAGACAAAGCAATTCCGGCGCCACGACAAGTTCGGGACCCTCGAAGGGTCCCGCGCCCCCCGCGATGAGGTCGGTCGAGGAGAGCTCGCCCGCCCTCGACGCGATCAAGCTCCGGATGCTGAGATCGGCCCGGCTAGGCCGCCTATCGGGCGGCACGTCGTCGGGCATGGTTCGCTTCGCTCACCGTCGCCTTTCGGCGACGCCCTCCTAGAGGACTCCGGTGATGAGCGCGACGCCGACCAGCGCGAAGAGGACGGCGGCGACCTTCTGCGTGATCTTCGGGTTGAGCAGGTGGCCCGCGTGTTTGCCGACGATGACGGCCAGCGCCGCCACCGCCCACAGCGCGGTCGTCGCGGCGCAGAAGACCAGCACCGGCTGCCGCGCGTGCGCCGCGAAGCCGGCGGTGGCGATCTGCGTGAGGTCGCCCCACTCGGCCACGAACACCACCATGAACGACATGGTGAACGCCTTGGCGAAGCCGACCTGTCCCCCGTCCTCGCCCGCCTCCGGCTCCTCCTCGTGCTTGCGCCACATGACGATCGCCGAGACGAGAAACAGCGCGCCCGAGCCGATGTGCACCGCACGCGGCGGCAGCAACGACAGCAGGCTGCCGGCGATGACCGCCACCAGGCTCTGGATCGCCAGCGCCGCCGCCGCGCCGGCCAGCACCGGCAGCGCGCGATGCCGCGTCGCCAGCACCAGCGACGCCAAAGCCGTCTTATCAGGCAGTTCAGCTACGAAAATGACGGCGAAGATCGAGACGAACAGCCGGGCCGCTGCCATGGCGCGAGAGTATGGGGCAATATCCCGGAATGCGCCGAAACAAACGGGGCCCTTTGACCGTGTTGGTGCTGGCCGCTGTTCTCTCGGTGACGCTGGTGATGCGACTCATCGGACGGACGCCGCATGCGCATGCGCCGGGGCACCCGAGCACGGCGACACCGAAGGAGCTGGTCCACCCGTTCATCCCTTCGCCGCAGGTCGTGAAGCCGGCGGTCGCCCCCTGCCGCGCGCGGGACCTGCGCGATCTGCTGGCCGCCATCCGCCAGTCGGAGAAGACCCTGGCCCCGACGCTCAAGAAGCAGACCGAAGACGGCGCGCCGGTCGCCTGCCGCGGCGACGCGGACAACCGCAAATGGTCGGCCCTCGTCGACGTCTTCTCGAAGGATGCCACTGGCTGCGTGGCGCGCGACAGCGAGCTCGACAGCCAGTGGAACCTGGTTCAATCCGCGGTGACGGCGCTCGACGGCTGCGTCGACTGCACCCGCCCGCGCGCCGCCCGCACGTTGAGCTGCCAGCGCGCCGACGAGATGCTGGCCGCCGCCGACAAGGCGACGCCCTCTCATTAGACGAACGCTCTCGTCAGACGAGCGCCCTCGTCGGGCCGCCGCCGGCGCCCTGCCCCAGCGCGCCCAGATGGCGGGTGACCAGCTCGGGATCGCAGGCGGCGTGCTCGATCTGCCGGCGCCCGAGCTTCACGTGGACCAGCGTGCCGATCGTCTCGTCGAAGCCGGCCGCCAGCCAGGCCCGGAGCGCGTCGACGAACCCGACCCGCAGGCGCGAGGCGTAGCGGACGAACCCGGCCACGTCCTTGAACTGATCCATCGCCAGCATCAGCTCCGGATCGTCGACCAGCCCGGCCGGGATCGGGCGCGCCGGCGCGCGCGTCGCCTCCTCGAAGGCGGCGATGTCGGCCGGCAACCGCGCGTGGTAAGCGCCGTCCTCGATCAATGAGGTCAGCGCGCGCTGGTGCGGATGCGTCCCCTCGACGATCTGTCCGGCCTGGCGCGCCAGTTCCTCGGGGCCTCCGTCGTGGGCGCGCAGCAGCACCAGATCGTAGACCGGATGCCGGTGGAACGTCTGCAAGACGTGATGGACGATCGCCTCGCGCGGGGCGAAGAGGCCGATCGGATCGAGCATCGTCGCCGGGCCGGAAAGAAAACGGCGCACGTTGTGGAAGACCCAGGGGATCCCCTGGGCGCGGTAAAAGATCTTCGTCTCCTCGGCCGCGCCGACCATCATCTGATCGCGCCCGGCGACGAGCAGCTGGCCGATCGTCGGCACCGCGTCGACGTGGCCGAGCGCCCGCAGGCGCTCGAGCCGCCGCCGGACCAGGCGCGGTCGAAAGTAGGCGGCGATCAGCGAGGCGAGCTGCCGCAGCTTGTCCCAGTTCTGGCGCACGCCGCCCAGCACGTCGGCCAGCAGGCGCAACCGCGAGCGTCCACGCCACGGCGGGGGCGTCGCGCCCTGGCGCTCGGCCATCGACGTCACCGCCGCTTGCTCACCCCCCATGTAAGGTCAGGTTAGCAGCTCGCCCGCCGCGCGGGAGCAGGTCCGCCGCGGCCGGTGCTTCTAGAGCTCGATCTGCGCGCCGATCTCGACCACCCGGTTGGGCGGCAGAGAAAAGAAGTCGGAGGCCGACCGCGCGTTGCGCGACAGAAAACGAAACAGAACCTTGCGCCACTCGGCCATCCCCTTGCCGGGGACCGACCGCAGCGTCTCGCGGCCGAGGTAATAGCTGGTGTCCGCCTCGTCGATCGGCAGGCCCTGGGCCTTGCAACGGCGCAGGACGTCGACCACCGCCGGGCTCTCCTTGAACCCGTAGTGCGCGGTCACCCCCCAGAAGCCCTGGCCGAAGTCCTTCACCCGCACCTTGTCGGCGTCCGGCACCTCCGGCACGGCGTCGGTGGTGATCGACAGGATGATCACCTCCTTGTGCAACACCTTGTTGTGCTTGAAGTGGTGCAGGAGCACGTTGGGCGTCCCCCGCCGCGTCGACGAGAGAAACACCGCCACGCCGGGCACGCGGTGGGGCTTCGTCGCCTCGATGTCGGCCAGGAAGATCCCCAGCGGCAGCGAGTCGGCGGCGATGCGCTCCGCCAGCAAGGTCCGGCCGCGCTTCCAGGTCAGCATGACGGTGAACACGCCCACCGCCACTGTCAGCGGGAACCAGCCGCCGTGCGCGATCTTGGTCGAGCAGGCGGCGAAGAACGACAGATCGAAGCAGAGGAAGATCGCCAGCAATCCCCCGGCCCGCAGCGCGCCCCACTTCCAGAGATCGCGGGCGACGAAATAGAACAGCATCGAGGTGATGGCCATCGTGCCGGTGACGGCGATGCCGTAGGCGTCGGCCAGCGCGCTCGATTCGCGGAACCCGAGCACCAGCGCCACGCAGGCCACCATCACCAGCCAGTTCACCTCGGGGATGTAGATCTGCCCCTCCGTCTGGCCGGAGGTGTGGACGATGGTGACGCGCGGAAGGTAGCCGAGCTGAACGGCCTGGCGGGTGAGCGAATAGGCGCCCGAGATGAGCGCCTGGGACGCGACCACCGTGGCCAGGGTCGCCAGGATCACCATCGGGTAGAGCCAGGCCCCCGACACCAGGCCATAGAACGGATTGGCCGCCGCCTCGGGGCGTTCGAGCAGCAGCGCCCCCTGCCCGAAATAGTTGATGAGCAGCGCCGGAAAGACACAGCCGTACCAGGCCAGCCGGATGGCGCGCGTGCCGAAGTGCCCCATGTCGGCGTAGAGCGCCTCGCCGCCGGTCACGCAGAGAACCACCGAGCCGAGCACCAGGAACCCGTGCCCCCGGTGCATCAGGAAGAAGCGCGCGCCGTAGAGGGGGTTCATCGCGCGAAGGATCTCCGGGTGGCGCACGATCCAGGGGAGCCCGGCGGCCGCGATGGAGATGAACCAGGTCACCGTCACCGGCCCGAACACCGCCCCGATGCCGCCGGTGCCGCGCTTCTGGACGGCGAACAGGAGCACCAGGATGACGCAGGTGATCGGGACGACGAAGGGCGAAAAGGCGCTGGTGGCGACCTCCAGCCCCTCCACCGCCGAGAGCACGGAGATCGCCGGCGTGATGACACCGTCGCCGTACAGCAGCGCCGCCCCGAAGAGGCCAAGGACGACGAGCAACATCTTGGTCCGGCGCAGGCCCGTCCAGGTCGTGCGCGTCGACGCCCGGTGGGCCCCCGATTCATCGGCGCTGATCGCCGCCGCGGTCGGGCGCGCCACCAGCGCCATCAGCGCCAGCACGCCCCCCTCGCCGTCGTTGTCGGCGCGCATGACGAAGAGCAGGTACTTGACCGACACCACCAGCGTGATCGACCAGAAGATCAGCGACAGCACGCCATAGATGTTGACCGCCAGCGGCGCCACGCCGTGCGGCAGCGTGACGCACTCCTTCACCGCGTAGAGCGGGGAGGTCCCGATGTCGCCGTAAACGACGCCGATGGCGCCCAGCGCCAGCTTGGCGAGGCCCGCGCCGTGCGCCTGGGGATGATGATGCGGGGACGCGGACGCAACAGCTTGCTCGGGCATGAGTTCAGCGGCCTCGGCGGCCGGAGCGGGATGATGAACGATTTGCATTCGCGAAGCGAGATCCCCCGGCGGGCACCCAGCCCGGCCGTCATCTTGCCCATCTCAGGTTTCGAACAGGTTTCGGCGGGATGAATTCGCCGCCGCGCCCCGGTCGACGCTCGTGGACGAGAATCTTCTTGCGTCCGGCCCGTCGTGCGCGGCGGCGCCGCGGTCCAAGATGTCTTTCTAGATCCCGAGCCCGAAACCGACCCCCACGTGCAGGTAGCGGGTATTGAAATCGGCGCTGACGCCCGCGTCGCTGATCGACTGGAAACCGATCTGGTATCCGAGGTCGAAAGCAAAGGTCAGCTTCGGATCGTCGCTCGGGTCGCCGCCTGCCAACTTTATTCGACGAGCGACGCGGCGGACGCGACACTCACGGGAGGTGACCGGCTTCACTTTCTGTTCTGTGCCGCCGTCTTGCGGGAGGCCGGCCGAGGCCCGGGTTCGGCTTCGGTTCGCGTTGGTGGCCATCCTGGCCGCGGGCGCGCTGGCGGGTTGTGGCGCACCTGGGCACCAAGCCGGGGGAACACCCGACGGGGGTGGCACCGACGGCGCGGGCGCCCACACGGGGACGGGCGGCGCCGCGGGCAAGGGCGCGACGGCGACCACCATCCCGGTGATCTCCGGGCTGACGATCACGCCCAACCCCAACAACAATCTCTCTTGCTTCGTCGCCTGGACGACCGACGTCGCCTCGACCTCGGAGGTCCAGTTCGGCGCGACGCAGCTTCAGTTTCACATCGTCGACGGCACGCCGGTCACCGCGCACAAGGTGCTGGTGATCGGCATGTACGCGACGACGACCTACATGATCAAAGCCGTCTCCTCCGACGCGGGCGGCTCGGCCAGCGCCGAGGGGACGTTCACCACCGGCGCGCTGCCGAGCGGCGTCCCCACGGGGACGATCACCACCAGCGACGCGTCGGGCGCCCAGGCCGGCTGGACGCTGGTCAACATCATGCCGGGGTCGAGCAGCGGCGGGTTCAACGGATTCAACGGCACCGCCCCGGGAATCATGGTCATGTACGACATGACCGGCGTGCCGGTCTGGTACTTCGCCAACGGCGGCACCGCCGACACGCGCGGCGACGTCTCCCTGCGCGTCCTCGCCAACCACAACATGGTGCTCGGCCCCTCGTCGGGCGAGCCGGCCAAGGAGATCGACCTCGCCGGCGACGTCGTCTGGATGGGCCCCCCGCAGCCACCGGCCAATGCGTCGACCTCCGACCCGACGACGGCGCCGATGTCCCACTACGCGGGCAAGCTCGACAACGGCGACTACGTCCTCTTCCGCGACCTCACCAACGCGAACGGCATCGGCGGCGCGCTGATCCAGGAGCTGACGCCCGACAACGACGTCGTCTGGCAGTGGAACCTGTTCGACCACGTCACGCCGCCGGCCAACGCAGCCAAGGACTGGTGCCACCCGAACTCGATGACCGTCGACGACGAGAACGGCGTCTTCTATCTCAATTGCCGGTTCCAGGGGCTCATCAAGGCCAGCCGGTCGGGCAAGGGCGACATCATCTGGACGCTGGGCGGCCAGATGGGCGGCGACTTCGCCTTCACCCCGAGCGGCGCGACGTTCGACGACTGCCACGATCCCGAGATCCACAACGACGACGCCACGGTCCTTCTCTACAACAACGGCGGCAGCTCGACGACGCCGCCGCCGGGGGTCACGACGCGCGTGCTCGAGCTGAAGCTGGATCTCGGCACCATGACCGCCAGCCAGGTGTTCGCCTTCCCCGGCAGCTTCAGCAACGTCGACAGCTGGTACACGACCAGCTGGTACACGCCGTTCTGGGGCGACGCCGACCGGCTGGCCAACGGCGACGTCCTGGTGACCGCCGGCTTCCGCAGCAGCAGCCAGGCGACGCACTTCTTCGAGCTCCGCCCCAGCGACGGCAAGGTGGTCTGGCAGATGACGCTGCCGACGGGGGTCGGGGCCTATCAGGCCGAGCGCCTCTCGCCGCCGCCGCTGGTCCAGCCGCTCTAAACCGTACGACGGCACCTTCGGCGCGCCAGGTCGAGCGCGATGTTCACGCGGAGCTTTCGGCCAAGTCCTTCGTGGGATCTCCGCGGCTGTACCCGCGCTCGCCGTTTTCCACCCAAGATACTGACCACAGGCGATTTTTCTGATAGACACTCCCGGTCCCACGAGCCCGACGACGCGTGGCTCTTGTCGTGAAGCTCTCGCATCCCCTAAGCTCCTGATAACCTACCGACCGAAATAACTGAACAAGCCCAGGTAGCTCAACTGGTAGAGCAACGGACTGAAAATCCGTGTGTAGACAGTTCGACTCTGTCCCTGGGCACAGCAGATCGCTGCAATTTTGGCGTGTCCGTCGGCGTTCCCGACGATCAGGTTGAAGACGAGCCAGCGAAGCAAAGATCGCGTGTCGAGCGCTGGTTCCACCGATGCGTCCTCGACGAGAGCGAAGCACTGGTCGAACCGGGGACCGCCTTCCTGTTCGTACTTCCGGGCTGGCGCAACGCCGAGGGCCTGGCAGAAATCCTCTTGGTGCAAGCGATGAATTTTCCCGTTTCCATCCACCAGGCGGTCGTATCGCTTGACGAGCAGATGTCGACTCTTTCGGATGGTGCGCAGTTCAGCCGTCACCGTGGGGAGGGCGGCGAGGCCGGCAAGCCTCGTCACGAAGAGCTCATTCTCCGGAAAGCCGCTGTAGTTGGGGTTCGCGAACTTCAAGATGTGCGTGCTCGGCGAGTTTCCCTCCGGCAAGAGAAGCGTGACTCCGTCCACCTTCACCGGAAGTTTGTCCTGCGCGCCAGCAAGCGAGAGTCGGATCCCGTCAGTGCCGCTGGTTTCCGCGAAGGCGAGGCCCCTGCTCGCCCGGTTGGCGATCTCCTTTTCGTTGAGTGGCCGATACGAGGGGGTCTTCGAAACCGGCGGAGACCGGCTGATGACGAGGGCACCGGCGCACTCGCCCCCGAGGGCGTCGAGAAGGGCGAAGTCGTTCCCCGGCGAAACGCCGAGATGTCGAGCCACTTGCTCTCGAACACTGCCCTCAGGGAGAAGGTTCGAGAAGAAGAAGTGCCCAACGTCGGACTGCCCCTCGCTGCCTCCTAACGGCAGGGAACGTGAAATTGCGAAGGCCTTCGTGTCGGACGCCCAGCTCGATGCGTATTCGAAGGTGAAGCGTCCACTCCCGTCCACGGCGACAGTCCCCACCGGCCGCCCTTCGAAATACACGCCGAGCTTGTCCTGCTCATCCGCCATTTGCAGCTCCGCCGCCTCGTGGCGTGATCGACACCTCGAGTCCTAGTCGCTTCAGCACGTGCAACACCTTGCCGATCTCAGCCGACGCCTTGCCGTTCTCCATCGCTGGTTTTGAGGGTGGGGCGCGGCGAAAGGCGGCGCTCACCAGGCCCAGGTGCTGACGTCATGCCGGGGGCCTGACTGTCCGATCAGAAGCTCAGCGTTTCGGTGGCGAAGCGGGCATCGACTGGAGGTAGGCCACCAGATCGTCGACGTCCGTTGGCGCGAGATAGTTCGCGTACGCGGGCATGAGAGGGTTGTAGCCGTCGACGATCTTCTCCATCGGAGCAAGGATGGATCGCCGGAGGTACGACGCATCGGCCACGATGGTGGCCCCACCCTCGAGCCGCACCTGGCCGCCTGCCAGACCGGCCAGCGGCGGGCCGGTCCTTGGGTCCGTGTGGCAGGCGGCGCATCCGAGCGCCTGAAACAGAGCCTGGCCGTGCGAGGGCCCGCTGCCTGCTGGCGACCCCTTCGTTTGCGGCGGGCGCGCCGCCGGCGGCGACGACCAGCGCGGCCGCGTCCGCCATCAGCCGGCGGACGGCGGCATCGTCGAGGCTGCCGTACTGCCCCCGCACACGCCCCTGCTGGTCGACCAGGAAGAAGAGCGACGAGTGCATGATCGGCTCCAGCGGCATGGCCGTGCGCTCGAACGGCATCTTCATCGCATTGGCGAAGGCGACCGCCTCGTTGGGCGGCGGGCTGAGGAGCAGCCAGCGGGGATCGGCGCTCCAGCGGGCGGCGTAGGCCCGGAGGACGGCGGGCGTGTCGTGCTCCGGATCGATCGAGAACGAGACGAAGCGGAGGTCGGGCGACCTGATCGTCCGACGGAGCACGCTCATCTTGGCGGTGGTGATCGGGCAGGTGGTCGTGCACCGCGTGAACATGAGATTCGCGATCCAGACGTGTCCGAGGAGCGCGGCGTTGTCGATCCGGCGACCGTCGATGTTGGTGAAGGCGAACGCGGGAATGTCCGAGAGCACCGGGAGGCCGGTTTCCGCGCCGCGCGCTCCGGCCTGCGCCGGGCCGGCCGCGGGCGAGCGATGCGCCGCTCGGATCACCAGCGAGAGGGCAGCGACCATGGCCACGAGGACCACCACGACGCCGGTTCCACGGGCGAGCGCGCGCCCATGTCCCGCCCAGCTCCGTTCCGTCAGGACGGGGCCCCCGTCCCGCGTCGTCGACGTCTCGCGATCATCAGCGCGACAGCCGCGGCCGCGCCAAAAACCATCGAGGCAGGCTCGTGGCCGGCCACCGTGCAGCTGCAGCCCGACGACCCGGAGGCTGCGGGGCCGCCGCCGGTCGACCCGCCCGCGCCCGTCGTCGCTCCGCCGGACTGACCACCGGTGCCGTTCAGGCCACCGGTCCCGCTCGAACCGTTCGAGCCGGCCGCGCCCCCGGTGGCCTCCGCTCCGGTGCCGCCCGTCGCGATGATGCCGCCCGTGCCGGGATTGCCGCCCGTCGCCGTGCCGCCCGTGCCGGGACTGCCCCCCGAGCTGCTGCTGCCGCCGGAGCCATTGCCGGCCGCGCCGTTGCCGCCCGATCCGCGCCCCCCGCCCCCTGTCGCGCCCCCCGATCCCGACGTGCCCCCCGTGCCGGTGGCCGCCGCGATCGCGATGTCGGCGCAGTGGTGGTAGTAGCAGTCGTTCGCCGGGTGGTCGGTCATGATCATCACGACCTGAAGCGTGCAGGGCTGCGCCGCGCTGCACGAGGCGTTGGAGGGGATGGTGACCTGGAAGCTCTTGGTGCCAGTCTGCTGCGTGCTGGCCGTGGATCCGGCCGGCAGATCGTCCGCCAGCACGGGCTGAGTCGGCGACCAGACGGGATTGCTGATCATCGCGGGGGTGCAGTTGGTCCCCGACTGCGCGACCGGGTCGGGCAACGTCGTCAGCGTCTGGCCGGAGCTCGGTCCCTGGTGGAGCGAGACGCGAAACCAGCCCGGGTGCCCGATGGTGATGGTGATCGGGATGGTGACCTTCTGCCCGGGCTGAATGACGGTGATCGCGTTGGTCGGCGTCCCCGCCGAGTCGCCCAGCGACGTGTTGGGCGTGGCCGCGCAGGGACCGTTCTTCTGCGGACCTCCGACCGAATCTTCGGACATCCAGCTCTGCACCGTCGCGGGCTGAGGCGGTGTTGCCGGGGCGGTGATCATGAAGTGCGCGGCCGCGGGCGCGGGCGCGAGCAGGACGATCGCGCCGACGAGCACCGTGGGAACAAGGTCCCTCAGGTAGCTCGAGCGCTTTCCATCAAACGAACGCATCGGAACTCCTTTCTCCGTGCCGTGCCGATGCGCGGACACGACCCTCGAGCGCCGGGGATCCGTATCTTGCGCCAAATTGGAACGAGCTCCAAGGGAGCTGGCCGCGCGTCCAGCTGAAAATCGTAAATCCAGGCTTCCGTTACCAAGCGGCTCATTCCGTTCGTCCTGTGACGTCTAGTGAAGGCAGTTGACGCGCTTCGCGTCGAGCACGACATCGTCGTAATAGACGTCGAAGGCGCTCTGCGGGTGCCAGTCGTGAAATCCGAAGCCGAACGAGTCGAAGCCGCCGATGAGGTCGGTGCTGGTGCCGTTGTAGAGCGCGGCGCCAGGTTTTGGAACGGGGCCGGGGCTCGCATAATTCACGTCCGTGTTGTCGAACGTCCCGGCGGCTGTCCCATCCACCCAGATCGTCACCCGATCGGGGTGGTCTTCGAATTGCCACTCCAGGCAGGCCCACTTGTTGGTGGGAAGGTGGCTCTTCGAGTACGAGACCTCCTCGACGGAAGGGCTCAAGTCGAGGAGGTCGAAACCGAGCTGCCAGGCGCCGCTGTAGCTGGCGACCTCCATGTAGCGCAGCTTGGTGAAGGGGGCCGGGCCGGTCGCCGTCCCGGAGCCGTCATGCCCCGCGAACGCCAGCTGGACGTGAATGCTCGCCGTCGCCGCCTGGGCGACGTAGACGTAGGCGCGCCCGAACGTGGTCGCGCCCTTGAGCGCGGCGGGGACATTCTTCGCGACCAGCAGCGCCCAGTCGTCGCTGCTGCCCGTGACGCCATGGACCTGCATTGCGTATTTGCCGTGCGCGACCTGCGTTTCCTGGACCGTGAGGGTGCCGCCCTTGCTCACGGTGTCCCA
Source organism: uncultured Pseudomonadota bacterium (assembly GCA_963835825.1). Taxonomy (GTDB): domain Bacteria; phylum Myxococcota_A; class Polyangia; order Fen-1088; family Fen-1088; genus JADGRB01. The sequence goes on along the minus strand of CAWIGZ010000011.1, from coordinate 141,198 downwards.
CTTCCCGGAGTCGATGCTGCCGCTTTCGAAGTCTTCGCAGATGAGCCCGACACACGTCGAGCCGTCGACGCCGGCGTCGTTCCCGGAGTTGCCCGCCCTGCCACCGGCACCGCCGCTGCTCCCGCCCGCGCCCGATCCGCCGGCCCCAGCGCCGCCGCTGCTGCCGCCCGATCCGCCGGCCCCAGCGCCTCCGCTGTTCCCGCCCGTGCCCGCCCCGGCCTGCGCACCGCCTGCTCCGGCTTGCGTGCCACCCGCGCCCGCTGGCCCGCCACCCGAACCGGTCGCGCCCGCCGCATTCCCCCCCTGCCCGGCGGCGCCCGTCCGGGGCTCGCCCCCCGCTCCTGCCGGCCCACCGCCGCTGCCTCCAGCCCCGGTCGATGACCGCGACGTGGGTGCCCCGCACGCCACCAAGGTCACTGCGACGCCGAGCAGGCCGACGATTCGGGCCGCGCCGCGAGGCCACCTTCGGCCGAACCCACCTCGCGGCCACGACAGCATTCCTGCATGTTCGTCACCTCGACGGATCGTTGTCAACGGCCGAAGCGGCGCACACCGCGGAAGCTCTAGGGCATCGCCACCGCGCGGCCGATCGAGCCAGCGCCGCCGATCTCGCTCCGGCCGTTGGCGAGGCCTCCGATGCCGCCCGCGACGTTCACGTTGGCGAAGCCGACGATCGGCTGCACATGGCTCAGATAGATGCTGCCGCCGGCTGCCCCTCCGCCACCGCCGTAGTCGCTGAATTCGACGGTGCCGTCGTTGCCGCTGGCGTCGATCGACGAGCTGACGGTGATCTGATTTCCGAAGATCATCACGATGCCACCGCCGTCACCGCCGCGGCCGAGCGCGCTGTTGGTGGTGTACCCGCCCGATCCTCCGCCGGAGCCGAAGAAGATCTTCACCAGCGCCGCGTCGCCGTAGAGACTGCCTCCCACCCCACCCTTGATGATGGGCGAGCAGCTGGCGTGCGGACCGCCGGTGGCGCCGGCGGCTGCGTATGCGCCGCCGCCCCCGCCGCCACCCTCGCAGCCACCCTGTTTCGCACCACCGTTTCCGCCCCCGGCATTCGCCGTGTTGGCAATGAGGCCGGTGACCCCCGGCCCGGTGTAGGACTCACCTTGGGTCTTGAACGCCACGCTGCCCGGATCGTTGGAGTTGCCGACTCCGCCCCGGTAACCGCGCCCCTTCATGGACACGGTGCCGGCGACGGTGACGTTACCGCTGGCGTTGAACACCAGGATGCCGCCCGTCGTGCCGTTCCAGGCCGGCGCGGTCAGCGACTGCCCGACCGGCACCGTGACGTCCGTGTACTGCGGCGCCACAATGGCCTGGGCATGATTGTTGGTTCCCGTGCTGGTGTACGAGTGTTGCAGGGGCTGGGTCAACGTCAACACGCCGCCGGTGACCTGCGCCACCACCGCCTTCTCCCAGTCGCCGGCGTTGGTCCCCTGCGTCTGGTGGAGCAGGATGGACTGGCCCATCGCGAAGCCAGCGCCCGCGGCCAGGGTCACGGTCGTCTGCCCGCTGGTGCCCGAAGCCGCCGCGCTGACGGTGTTGATGACGACCGCGCCCGAGACGTTGAGCGGTCCGTCCGAGCCGCCGCCCACGTCGACGGTGCAGGTGACCGCGACGTCGGTGACGTTCGCAGCGCCGACCGTGCCGCCGCCGGTGGCGACGGTGCAGGTCTGCGCCGGGGACGTCGGCTGCGTCCGAACAGTCACCGCGTACGGCAGGCCGCTGGCGACCGGCGAGGCGAAGGTGAACGGCCCGGCCGCCGACACCGCCAAGTCGTCACCGGCGTTGTCTTGCAACACCAACCCCGCTCCGGTCAGGCCGCTGACGGCGCCGCCGATGGTGTAGCTGTTGGTCGTGCAGGTCACGACGACGCCGGTGATGTTGGACTGGGCGATGGTGCCCGAGCCGGTGGTCACGACGCAGCTTTGGCTCGGCGAGGCCGGCTGGGTCTGCACGGTCACCGCGTAGGGGCCGCCGCTCGAGACCGGCGTCGGGAAGGAAAAGGGCGCGTTGGCGGTCAGGACCAGATCGTCGCCGCCGTTGTTCCGGAGAACGACGGTGCCGGCCAACCCGGAGACCGCACCGCCCACGGTATAGGTATTCGTGGTGCAGTTGACGGCGATGCCGCTCAGGTTGCCGGCGGCCACGGTGCCCGAGCCCGCGGACACGGCGCAGGTCTGGGTGGGACCGCTCGGCTGAGTCAGGACCGTCACCGCATATCCACCGCCGCTGGGGACCGGCATCGCGAATACGAAGCCTCCGTCGGCGGCGATGGTCAGGTCGTCGCCGCCGTTGTTTTGCAGCACCAGCCCCCCGCCCAGCAGACCGCTGACACTGCCGCTGATCGTGAACGTGGTGGTCGTACAGACGACGCTGACGTTGGTGACGTCGACGCCACCGACGGTCCCGCTGCCATTCGACGCCACGCAGACCTGGGTCGGAGCCGCAGGCTGGGTCAGCACGGTCACGCTGTAGGAAGCGCCGCTCGTCACCGCCGCCGTGAAGACGAAGGCTCCGTTGCTCGTCAGCGTCAGGTCATTGGCCGCGTTGTCTTGCAGCACCACGCTGGCGCCGGTCGCCAGGCCGGTGACCGACCCGCCGACGGTGAAGGCGTTCGTCAGGCAGGTGACGACGACGCTGGTGACGTTCGCACCCGCCACGGTCCCGGCGCCCCCTGAGACGGTGCAGGTCTGGCTGGGGGCCGACGGTTGTGTCGCGACGGTTACGGCATACGTCGAGCCGCCAATCAACGGCGTCGGGAAGGCGAACGTGCCGTTGGCGTTCAGCGTAAGATCGTCCCCGGCGTCGTTCTCCAGAACCACCGAGCCGTTCAACCCGGAGATCGTCCCGCCCACGGTGAAGGTATTCGTCGAGCAGTTCACGACCGCGCCGGTCACGTTCTGCGACCCGATGGTTCCCGTCCCCCCGGAGACGACGCAGGTCTGGACCGGTGTCGAGGGTTGTGTCAACACCGTGATCGCGTAGGGGCTTCCGCTCGGGACCGCCGCCGGGAAGGTGAACGCACCGTTGCCGGTGAGGGAAAGATCGTCACCGCCCCCGTTCTGCAGGACCAGCGTGGCGCCCGTGGCGAGGCCCAGCACCGTGCCCCCGACCGTGAAGGGCGTGGTCACGCAGGTGACCGCCACGTTGGACACGGCCGCCGCGCCCACGATCCCGCTGGCGTTCGCCACGGTGCACACCTGCGTCGGTGAGGACGGCTGCGTCTGCACCGTCACCGCGTAGGGAGCCCCGCTGGAGACCGGCGTCGAAAACACGAAGGTTCCGTTTCCGGTCACCGACAGAGCGTCGCCGCCGTTGTCGGCCAGGGCCAGGGTGGCGCCGGTGGCTAGGCCGGCGACGGTGCCACCGACGGCGAACGTCTTGGTGGTGCAGGTAACGACGACACTGGAGACGTTGGCGCTCCCCACCGTGCCCGTGCTGCCGGCGAGGACGCAAATCTGCGTCGGCTGGGAGGGCTGCGACACGACGGTCACGGCGTAGCTCGCGCCGCTGGCGATCGGCGTCGAGAAGGCGAAGGTGCCATTGGCGTTGAGAGGGAGGTCATTCCCTCCATTGTTGGCCAGGACCACGGTGCCCTTCAGGCCCGAAACAGTGCCTCCGATGACGAAACTGTCCGTCGCGCAATTGATCACGACCCCGGTGACGTCGCCCGAGCCCACGGTTCCCGAGCCGCCGCTCACCATGCAGGACTGAACGGGACCGCTTGGCTGGGTCGCGACCGTCACCGCGTACGTGCTGCCGCTCGCCAGCGGCGTCGTGAACGTGAAGGCTCCCTCCGCAGCGATCGCCACCTCATCGTCGCCGTTGTTGCGCAGCACGAGCCCCGTACCCACCAGGCCGGTGACGGTGCCCCCGACGGTGAACTTCGAGGTCGTGCAGGTGACCGCGACATTGCTAACGTTGGCGGCCCCGATGGAGCCGGAATCGTTGGCGACCGTACAGGTCTGCGTTGGCGCCGAAGGCTGCGTCTTGACGGTCACCGCGTAGGGTGAACCACCAAGGAGGGCGGTGGGAAACGTAAAGGCGCCGCTCGCGCTGACACTGACGCTGTCCCCACCGTTGTTCTGCAGGACGAGCCCGTCACCCTCCAGGCCCGCCACGGTTCCGCCCACCCGAAAGACGGCCGCGGGAGCGTCAGAGCCACCGTCGCGGGTGTCGCCGTGCGAAGCGTCTTTGGCCCCGTGGTCCACCGAGCCGTCGCCGGCGTCGACGGGAGGGGCGGAGCCGCCGCCGCCACAACCCCAGGAGAGAAACGTGCAGGCCACAACGATCACTCTGACGATTCGCATGTGGCGTCACAATGCGCCAATTCATCGGTCAACACACAGTTAAATCGTATTGCCAACGAAAGTATGTCTCCGCGCAATGTGTGCAGCGAACGTTGGATGTAGACGATGTGAGTCACCCAACCTCACCGAAGAGAACATGTCCAAGCGGCCAGGCCCTCGGGTCCCATGAGTTGCGCAACCGAACGTAGACGGATGCTTTCTGCGGTCAAAACGAACCTGCTGTGTCACCTTGGCGGTGGTCAACCACGTGAGCCGCTCCCCGGAAAAGGAACCTTTTGAGAAGGTCCTTGCCATCGCCGGGCAGCCGCCCCCGGGAACACCCGGCGTCGACACCGACGCTCCCGAACGTATGAGGGCACACCGACGACGACGGGGTCGTTCGTCGGTGCAGCGCGAGGGCCATGACCCCCGCGTAGGTGTTGGACGACGTTTCGCGAGTTCTTTTCACTCGTCATCGCGTTCGGCGCGCCGTAGTCGAGGCAGTGGTCGAACAGAAGCTCACCCCAAATCCCGGGCTCCTGCCGGGCCTCGGCAGGAAATCTGAGCCGCCGAACGCGATTCGCGTAACTTCGGGATTGATGAGGACCAAGCTCGCCGCTGGGGCCGTCGCGCTGTGGGGATGTCTGGCCCTGGCTGGCTGCGGATCGGGCGACTCGTCGTCCGGTCCTGAGGGCACCGGGGGGAACGGCACCGGCGGGGCGAACGCCACGGGCGGCGCGCCGGGCGCCGGCGGGGCGAACGCCACGGGCGGCGGTGGCGGAGAGACGCCCGGCAGCGGCGGCCAGGCGGGCGCCGGGGCGGCCGGACGAACGGGCGAAGCGGGCAGTGGCGGCGGCGCCCTCGCCGGCGCGGCCGGTCACGCCGGCGGCGCCGGCGGTCACGCTCCGGGCGGCGGCGGTCAAGGGGGCTCGGCCGGTCACGGCGGCGCCGGTCAGGCCGGGAGCGGCGGACACGCAGGCGGCGGTGCGGGCGGCAACGCCGGGACGGGCACCGGCGGAGCCGCCGGGATGGGCCCCCAGGCGCCGGGCGGCCGGATCACCGGCTACGGCACCGTTCTCTTCCAAGCCAACGCGCAGACCCAGATGGTGCGCCTCCAGACGAAGATGATCGTCCCGCCCGAGCCGCCACCGTCGGGGACGCTGTTCCTCTGGCCGGGGCTCCAGCCCGGGGGCGCCAACTACGATCCAATCGACAACGGGGTCCTCCAGCCGGTGCTCACCTGGGGCGGATCGTGCGCGCCGGGCAATCAGCCGCGCGCCTATTCCACCTGGTGGATCTCCGGCCAGTACGTCAACACCTTCGGGAACGACCCGGGCTACACCGGCTGCCAGGGCGGCGCCGTCATGCCGGTCGACGTCGGCGACACGTTGAGCATGGACATGGCGCTGAGCGGGACCGATCTGGACCCAGACCGTCACGGACCAAGAGACCGGCCAGAAGGTCACCTACAGCATCGACATGCGCGGACAGGCACAGAACTATGCGTACTTCGTGATCGAGGAGTACTCGTCGGCGCCGGTCTCGGAGGTGATATTCACGGACAACGTCATAACCTACGGCACCGCCGACGCGGCCGACTGCAAGTTGGCCATGCGCGGTCAGACCGACTACGTCTCCGTCCCGGCTCCGTCGAGCGACGGCCGCAGTTGCTCGATCGCCGAGATCATCCTGCGCGCCCAGGGCATCAACTGAACGCCGGCGGCGGCGGGCAGACGATTTCCCGACGCCGGGTGGTGGGTCTCACGGGAAGGTCGCGCAGGATGGGGGCTCTTCTGCAATAGAGCCAAGCCCTCCGCCGGGGCGGATCACATCCACTCCCCCAGCCCTGAACCGCCGGCGGCGGCCGCGCCAAGGCGAGAATATTCGATTTTGTCGACGATTTTTGACATGTTCCCGGGACCGAAGCTCCGCGTGTAGACGGTTCGACTCTGTCCCTGGGCACAAAGGAATCCGATGTTCGCGCTCGGCCATCTGGGCATCGGGAAGAAGCTGGCGGCGCGGCCGTTTCGCCGGTTCTCCTCGACGGAGAGGCGGGCGTTCTTCCTCGGGGCGCTGCTGCCCGATCTGATCGACAAGCCGCTCTACTACATTCCGGCCTGGATCACCGGGAAGGAGGGGGCCGCGGCGGGGATTCTCTCGGGCACGCATCTGTTCGCGCACACCGGGCTCTTCCTGCTGGTGCTGACCGCCGCCGCCCTGGCGACGCGCTCCCGGGCGCTGCGGGCGCTGGCCATCGGGGTCGCGACCCACTTCATCCTCGACTTCGTCGGCCTGTCGATGAACTGGGGGACACTGCTCTGGCCCCTCCTCGGATGGCACTTCCCGACCTACCCGTTCCGGAGCCTCGGCCAGCATCTGGGGACGATCTTCAGCCCCATCACCTTCATCGGGGAGGCGCTGGGGGCCGCGATTCTTGTGGTCGGACTATCGGAAGGCCCGGCGCCGCCCCGCCCCCGACGGCGCGCGGTAGCCGGTCGTCTTCACGTCTCCGAAGCAGCCTCGGCCGCCTGCAGCGCGGCGACCGCGTCCGCGAGGCCCGCGCGTGAACGCTCCAGGCGCCGCTCGGCCTCTTTCAGAGCCCGGTTCGCCGCCTCGAGCTCTCGTTCGTCGCGCTCGCTGGCGGCGCGCGCCGTCGCCACCCGCTGTCGCAGGTTCTCGATCCGCCGCCGGTGGAAGGCCCGCGCCTCCTCTCGCGCCCGGGCCTCTTCCTGTTCGCGGGCCGCTTCTCGCGCGCGGGCCCTCGCCTGCTCGCGCGCCGCGGCCTCGTCCGGCTCGGCAGCGGCCCAGGCATTCGTGCTCGCATCGGCGCGACTGTCGGCCCGAGGTCGCGTCGTCGGGGTGGCCGCCGCCTCGGGCGCTCCCGCGAAGGGGTTCGCCTCGGTGTCATCCGCCAGGTCGTGCACGAGGCGACCGCTCTCGATGAGAGGGCGGCTCTCGGGACTGGCGATGCCGGCCCGCAGGTCATGCACCACCCGCGCGAGCAGCTCCGGCGCCGCACGGAACCCAGCGACGTTCAGGATCTCCTCAGCCTCGAGCCGCAACGCCTTCAAGACTTCGCGATGGGCCGCCAGCAGGTCGGCGTAGCGCGACGCCTCGCCGGCGTTTCCCCCCTGCAGGCCGGCCGTGACTTGGGCGAGGCGCTGAAGCAGCGCCGGCGCCTTCCAGGCGAGCTGATTGACCGCCCAGACCGACAACGTCGGGCGGGGAAGCTTCTCGACGCGCGCGGCGTCCTCGCGGCGTCCGGTCGCCTTCAACTGCTTGGCGATCGCGTTCCGTTCCCGTACGAAGTCGGCGGGTCGGACGGAGAAGAGCCGGCCGAGATCGTCGTCGGTGCCCGGAGCGGCCATGAAGTGACGCAAAGGTTACTTCGATCCATGGGCCGGCGCCTCGATCTATGGGCCAGCGCCGGTGGCGGCCTATGGGCCAGCGCCGGTGGCGGCGACGCAATCGACCTCCAGCGTTGCCTTGGCGGTGCAGGCGGTCGGCCGGTGGCTGTCGGCGACCGTCAAGGTCAGGGTCTGTCTTCCGGCCGCCGTGCAGCGGTAGGTCGTCGCGGCCGTGCGGGGACTTGCGAAGCTCGCGGCCGGGGACCAGCTGAAGCTGACGGTATCGCCGCGGTCCGGATCCGACGCCGTCGCGCTGACCCCAACCGTTCCCCCGACCGAAGTCTGCATGGGAGCGGCGACCGCCGAGGTGACGCTGGGGCACTTGTCGGCGGCCACGACGTTGAGGGCGACGTCGACCTCGCCGGACTCGGCCGCGCCACCGCCGCAGCCGAGCAGCAGGGTCGAAAAGGCGATCGCCAGGGCACGCACGGGTTGACGCTTCGCAAGGAGCGCGCCAGCGCAGAATGGCGAAAGTCGCGCGAAATCACGACACGCTGGCACTCCGGTGACCGGTTTTCAGAAAGCAGTCGCCGGTATTCGGTCATTTCATCGTCTCGGATTAAACTCGGCGCCTGGTGAGGAGACCCGGCCGTCTCGATCTTCTGGACGCACTCTGCGCCCTCCTGATCGCCGCCTGGGTGGTCGCCTGGGTCTACGGAATCCTCCACCGCTACTTCGATTACGACGAGCTCGAGCACTTCTACGCCGGCTGGAGGATCGCCGAAGGCGACCGCCCGTTTTACGACTTCTTCGAGTGTCACCCGCCGTTTCTCTGGTACCCGCTTGGACTGGCGCTGCGCGCCTTCCGCCCGCAGTCCTTCCCGATCTTCGCCCTGCGCTTCGTCAGCGGGCTGGGCCACGTGGCGCTGCTGCTCGCGGTCGCCAAGAACGTCTCGCTGTCGTTCGCCCGGTTACCACGGCCCACCTCGCTCCGCTGGCGCACCTTCGGCATCGCGGCCGTCATCGTGGCGGGCGATCTGAGCGTCACCTGGTACCTGTTGGAGTTCCGGATCGACGCCTGGCCCGACGCCCTGCTCTTGTGGACGGTCTACCGCTATCGCTCCCGGGCACACCCGTCGTTCGGCGCCGCTTTCGAGCTGGCCGTCCTTTCGACCCTGGCGGTCCTCTGCGCCCCGAAGTTGGTCCTGTTCCTCGTCCTCTTCGCGCTGCTCGACCTGATGGTCGGGGAGCACCGGTGGTTGCGCTTCGCCGGTCTCGGCGCCGGAGCGCTGGGGGCCATCCTGGTCGGTTGTCTGTTCTTGCTGGCGGTGGGCCTCAATCCCGTCGTCGTCTACCGACTCTGCATCACCTATCACGTGCTCCTCAGTTCCCGGGGCGGCTTTGGCCACGGACTGGCGGAGTCGATTGGGGCGCAGCCGCAACTGCTCGCGATCCTGGTCGCCTCGCTCGCGGGGTGGCTGCTGGTGGCCCGCGCGCGGCTGGCCGGCTCGACGTTCGAGCTGGCAATCGTCCTGTTCCTCGCCCTGCAGGCCGCCTTCGTCGGGTTCGGATACCCGCAGTACTACGCCCCCTGGTTTCTCTTGGGGCTGGTCTTCATCCCTTACCTGGACCTCGCGCTGCGCCCGACCCCGATGGCGCATCGCCTGGCGGTCGTGGCCGGCCTGATGTTCGCCGGCGTGAACGCCTCCCGAGACCTTCGCACCTTCGTCACCACCCACCAGGCCGCCTCAATGGTCGCGTTCAACGACTGGGCTGCCCGCGTCGTCCCTTCCGACGCCACCGTCGCCGGCGATCTCATGCACCTTCCGCTCTACCGGCGCGGGGTCTTCTATCACCTCGCCAGCTCGCTCACCCCGAACGGCTACTCGGGCGAGGCGGCCCTACGCGACCTGAACGTCCCGTCGTCGCTCCGCGAGCGCGTGACCCCAGCGGCCTATGACCGGGAGCTCGAGGCCGCGCGCCCCCGCTTGATTGTTCGCGGCGATCTCCTGTCGACGGAGGAGAAGGAGGCGATCGCGCGCTACCTCGGCCGCCATCCGAGCTGGTACCACACCGTCAGCTCCCCCGCCGGCCCCGTCGGCCTCTTCTCCGATGTTGGGAAAGGAGCTATCGTCGATACCCGATGAGTGCCCCGGACGCGGCGATCGAATCGATGGTCACCAATCTCGTCGTCGAGTACTCGCTCAACGTGCCGGCGGAGCGCCCCATCAGGCCGGAGCTCTCATTGCGTGACGAGATCGGGCTCGATTCGTTCTCGCTCGTCTCGGTGATGCTGCGGCTGGGCGAGGAGCTCAATCTCGATCTCGTCGAGGAGTCCACCCGGCGCGGCATCGACCTGCAAACGATCGCGACGTTCGGCGACCTGGTCCGGGTGGCGCGCACGTTCTCCCAGCCGGCCGAGTAGCAGACCTTCGGCGCCGGCGACCGGCCGGCGCCCCCGCGCCGCCTCCCGTCCCGCGTTCAGGCTGCGCCGACGCCGCGCAGCCGTGGCTCGACCACCGGGCCCGCCAGCGCGTCGAGGTAGCCCTGGAGCTTCTTGGCCAGCACCTCGACGTTGGGCTCCATGAGGATGCTGGAGTGGCCGCCGGGGACATCCTCCACCTCGAGCGAAGGGAGATGGTGCTCCCACCCGAATTTCGGCTCCACGTACCGATCGACGTACGGCGTGTCGTCGACCGGGATCCCGTCGATTACGGCACCTTCGAGGGCGCCGCTCTTCTTGGTCGCCCGGAACAGCACGACCGCCCCCTCATAGGTCGGCGGCAGGACGTGCTCTTTCTCGGCGACCCACAGCACCTCCCGGACCGAAATGTTCTGGACCAGGGACGGAAGCGGGCGATCTCGGTCGAGGAAGTGTCTCAGCAGCTTGATCCGGATCGCCCGGCTGGCCTCCTCGGTCAACCGGCGCGATTCATACCGGACCACGTTGGAGAGCTTCTTCGCGGTCCCGGCGACCACGCGCCGCGCCCGATCGGACGAGCTGGTCTCCTGCCCCGCGGCGGTCGACGCCTCCCACAACGCCGTCAGGCGCTTCACGGTGAGGCTCTTCTTGCGCCCTCGGTTGTGGGGCGTGTCGATGAGGGCCAGCAGCGCCACCTCCAGCCCTTGGCCCCGCAGCTGCCTCGCCATCTCGAGCGCGATCAATCCACCGGTGCAAAGGCCCGCCAGCAGATACGGGCCTTCCGGCTGAATCTTACGAATCTCCCGGGCATAGTACGCCGCCATGTCGGCCAGCCGCGTGTGCGCGATCGGGCAGGCGCGGCGACTGAGCGGCCGAACGCCATAGATCGGACGACCGGGTTTCAGCCGCATCGCCAGGTTTCGATACAGCAGCACCTCCCCCAGGCCGTCGTGGACGAAGAACAGCGGCGGCTCCGGGCCACCGTCGGTCAGCAACACCACCGACGAGCTCGCTTCGGCCGGCGAACCGAGCTGCGCCGCCAGTCCTTCGACGGTGGGGCCGTCCAGCAACACGCTGAGCGGGAAGGTCTTGCCGAAGGACTTCTCGAGCTCGATCATCAAAGACACCGCCTTCAGAGACGTGCCGCCGATGTCGAAGAAGTTGTCCTTGATGCTGATCGCATCGGTCTGCAGCAACGACTTCCAGATCTCGAGCAGCTTCCGTTCACGATCGCTGCGCGGCGGCTCGATCGATCCCGACCTGGCCAGCGTCTCGTCGGTGGGAGGCGGGAGCGCCTTGCGATCGATCTTTCCGTTGGTGTTCAGCGGAAACGCGTCGAGGTTCACGTACCCGTTCGGTCGCATGTAGTGCGGCAGCCGGACCCGCGCCGCCTCGATCAGCTCCGGATGCTTTGCCGGTCCGACCCAGTAGGCGAGCAGTCGCGGGTCGCCGGGCCCGTCCGAGCGGGCCAGCACCAGCACCTCGCGCACGCCGGGGACCGCGCGGAGGGCCGATTCGATCTCGCCGAGCTCGACCCGGAAGCCCCGGATCTTGATCTGGTGGTCGACCCGCCCGAGACATTCGATGTCGCCGTCCTCCAGCCGGCGGCCGAGGTCTCCCGTTCGATAGAGGCGCTCGCCAGGGACGTCGGGGGTGCCGGTGGCGAAGCGCTCGGCCGTCAGATCGGGACGCCCGCGGTAGCCGCGCGCCAGCCCTCGGCCTCCGATCACGATCTCGCCCACGATGCCCGCCGGGACCAGCCGGAGGGATTCGTCCACCAGGTGAATGTCGGTGTCGTCGATCGGCCGGCCGATGGTGATGAGGTCGAAGCCGGGCTCGATGCGCTTGATCGCGGACCAGACCGTCGTCTCCGTCGGCCCGTACATGTTCCACAGCTCGCTCCCGCGCGAGAGCAGCTGATTGGCCAGGACCGGGTTCAAGGCTTCGCCGCCGCACAACATCTTCAGGGGACGGCCGCCTTGCCAGCCCGCCTCGATCAGCAGCCGCCAGGTGGCGGGCGTCGCCTGCAACATCGTGATCGGCTCCTGCTCCAGCCGCCGCCGCAGCAGGCGCGGATCCTGCGCCGTCTCCCGATCGACGATGTCGACCGTGGCCCCCACGTAGAGGGGCAAAAACAGCTCCAGGCAAGAGATGTCGAAGGTGGTGGTGGTGATCGCGAGCAGTCGGTCGCCTTCGCCGAGACCAGGCGTGTGGGCCATCGAACGCAGGAAATTGGCGAGCGCCCGGCGTCCGACCTCGACCCCCTTCGGCCGCCCCGTCGAGCCGGAGGTGAAGAGGGTGTACGCCAGACGCTCGGGATCGGCGGGGATCGGGGTCGGCTGCGGCCAGGTCTCTCGCTCCGACCACACCTCGTCGAGCAACAGAGTGGCCCGTCCGGAGCCGGACGCGCCGGCGGTCGGGCCGGCGATGGCCAGGAGCTCCCGGTGGGTCACCAGGACCTCGGGGGAGGCGTCGTCCAGAATCATCTGGATCCGCTCGGCCGGATGCCCCCCGTCGATGGGCACGTAGGTGGCGCCCAGCTTGAGCGCGGCCAGGATCGTCAGGAGCTCATTCGCCCCCCGGGGAAGACAGACCGCCACCCGCGAGCCCGGCTTCACCCCGATCGACTGCAGCTTGCCCGCCAGCTGGTTCGTCTGGGTCTCGAGCTCGCGGTAGGTGAGCCGCCCGCCTCCCGAAACGACGGCCAGCTCGGCGCCCCGGCGTGCGGCCTGCTCCGCGATCGCGTCGATCAGATCGACCGCCGGGATCGCCCTCCTTTCGCCGCGCCCCTCCTCGAGCAACCGTGCCCGCGCCGGCCCGTCGAGCAGATCGACCACGCCGATGCGGCTGTCGAGGTTGGAAAGAAACGCGTCGAACAGCCGGACGAAGTGCCCATACGCCGCCGCTCGCAGCGATGGATCGAAGGTGCCCCGGTCGAAATCGAGGCCCATGACCAGCTCGTCCCCGGCCGGGAATGCCCGCAGATGCACCGCGAAGCCGTTGCGCGACTCGCCCCCCGGGAGCTCCCGGGAGGCCGACTCGAACGCCCACGACTCTCGGAAGTCGACCTTGGCCCGAAGGCCGGAGAACTCCTTGGGCGTGTGCTTGATCAGGTTGATCGATGCGAAATCGAGCCCGCGATCGCTCACGCAATACTGGCCATGTCGGAGCGACGCGGCCAGATCGGTCCGCACCTTGCGCGCGAGCGAAGCGAAGGTCTCGTCGTCGTCGATCTCCACCTTCAAGAAGAGCTGCTCCATGACCAGCCCGCAGGTGGCGGCCAGCGGGTGCGAGCGGTTGGCGATCGGCGTCCCGATCACCAGCTCGCGATTGCCGGTGGTCCGGTGGAGGAAGGCGAAGATCACTGTGGACAGCGCCACGAGCTGCGAGAACTCGGGGCTCAGAAACCGGATCGCCTCCTCGCCGGCCAGGCGATCCAGGCCGAGCGTTCGCTCGATGCCGCAAGCGAACGGCACCCGTTCGACCGCCAGCGAACGCCGGCGCTGCGGGCGACCGTAGAAACGGAGGGGCGGAACCCCTGCCCCGAGCTTGGCCTTCCAGAAGGTCTCCGCCTTCGCCGCGCGCGGCGAGTCCTGGTAAGCGGCTTCCAGCTTCGCGTAGTTTCGGAACGACGGACGAACGAGCGTCGGCCGGCCGGAATAGTGATCGGCCAGCTGATCGGCGATGTGCAGATAGGAGATCCCGTCGGTCACGATGTGGTGCTGCCCGAGGTAAAAGAGATGCTCCTCCGGCCCCAGCCTCACCAGGGCGACGTCGATCGGCGGCCGTGAAAAGTCGAACGGCTGGGCGATCCGCCGGCCCACCCAGGCGTCCAGGGTCTCGGGGCAGGAGCTCAGGTCGACCTCCGCGATCCTGGCGGCGGCGTCGGTGTCGGGCAGGATCGACTGGCGTGGCGTCGCCAGATCGATCCGCAGCCGCAGCTGATCGATGTCGGCCACCGTCCGTCGATAGGCCTGCCGAAACCGCTCCCCATCGAGCGGACCGCTCAGACGGACGGTGTGGGCGACGTTGTGGACCGGGAGGCTCGGGGACAGACGGTGGTCCATCCACATCAGAGTCTGCCGCCGCGTGAGCGGAAAAGAGTCCGGGCCGGCCAACGCGTGATCCGTCATCTCCCTACCGAGTTACAACGACGAATCGCCCCAGGATTCCATCCGCGCTCGTCGCCCGACGCTCGCTCCCGAAGGTTTTCGTCCGCTGCGCCCGAGGCACGAGGTAGAAAGGGTTGGGGAACACGCCTGCGCTCCAGAGAGCGTCCAGATTTTCGAGGAGCGCGCCCGGGCTGTCAAAGGATAGTATCCCGTATTGACGAATTGTTTGTACCAGGGAGAGCCGTGAGCATCGAACAGTTGGTGAAGGCACACATCGAGACCGAGCTCGTCGCCGATCGGAAGCTCGATCTGCTGCCCGACACGAGTCTGGTCGGAATCGTCGACTCCTCGGGGGTGCTCGAGCTGGTCATCTGGATGGAGAGCACCTTCGGGGTGGTCGTCGAGTTGGACCAGATCACCGCCCAGGACTTTGGCTCGATCCGCAGCCTGGCCGAGCTGATTCGCAAGAACGGCGGCGAGCTCAAAGCCTGACGCCCCCCGGCGGCCGTCACGGCGACCGGTGGCGGAGAAGGTATTGCGAGGTCGTGAGCTCCACCTGTCGCTGGGAAGCGATCGTCGTGAAGGTGTGATCGGTGCCGGGGACGTCGACGCGCCGAAACCGCGGGAGGCGCTCGGCATTCCGCATCTCATCCGGCGCGTGCCGGTCGACGAAATCGATCCCGGGGTCGGGCTGGCTGACGATCAGCAGCGCGTCCAGTCCTTGCTCCGAGATCTGCTGGAAGCCGGCGGTCACCCGCAGGGATTCCGTCCTCGAGGCGGAAGCGGCCTCGGGGGCGCCGTCCGGCGGGCTCTCGACCCGGGCCAGATTCAGCTCCAGGAAGGTCCGGGGGTTCATCATGATGGCCCCGGCCAGCGCCGCCCCCCGCCGCGCGACCTGAAAGGTGAAGTCGGCGCCGGAGCAGAGGCCGGCCAGAATCACGCGGCGGGCCCCGGTCTCGGCGAGGATGAAATCGATCGCCGCCCCGATGTCGGCGAGCCCATCGCGGGGGTAGACGAGGTTCTCGACGGTCCCCTCCGGGGCCGGCGTATCGCCGATCCCCGACAGGTCGACCCGCAAGACCGTGAAGCCCAGCGCCGCCCACCGGCGCGCCATGGTCACGTAGAGACGGTGAGGACCGCTGCGGTTCACCGCGCCCGCGTTGAGGAGGACGATGGCCGGACGCTCGGGCGGCGGCGGCTCGGACGGGGGGACCACGATTCCGAAGATTCGCTGGTCGGCCCCGAAACGAACCGCCCGCTCGGCAAACGGCGTGGCGGCCAGGACCGGCGCCGCGTCGACGCCGGTGTCCGGGGCGGCCGTCACCCAGTCGACGATGGCGCCCAGCGACTCCTCGGGAAGGCTGGCCTTGTGCGGGACGGTCAGCAGAAACTTCTGTCCCGAACCGCGCCGCCATTCGACCTGCGCGTCGAGCGCGGTCAACCGTTCGCGCAGCTGGTCGACGGCGCGCGCCGGGCTTTGGTCGATGACCAGAATTCGTGGCGCGGGCCGGCGGCCGAGCGCCGGCAGATCGATCGCCGCCAGGTCCGCGATGGTCGCGTTCGAAGCGAACGATCCGAGCAGCTCCTCCCCGTCGGGCTCGGGCGCGTGGGCCTGCGGCACGATGCGCAGGTAGAGCTTGTGAAGCTTGGCCATCTCCGTGACCCAGCCGGCTCCGTTCAGCGCCGGCATCCAGAGCACGAGCGCCCCGACATCGTCGCGTTGGGCGGCCACATGGGCGGCCAGCGTGGCGCCCACCCGCACCCCCACCACGGTGGGCCTCTCCGCCCCGCTCAGACGTTTGAGCTCGTCGATCGCCAGGTGCAGGTCATTGACCCAGGTCTTGACGCGCTCGGGTTCGTGGTCGTCTCCGCCCGAGTCGCCGGTCCCGCCCCAGTCGAATCGGAGGACCCCCAGGCCGGCGCCGGCCAGTCGCTCCGCGAGGTGGCGATAGCTCCAGTGCGACCGGGTGCCTTCCAGGCCCAGAGAGCTGGCGAGCACGACGCCATCGCGACAGCGCCCCTCCGGCGCGTGGTACCAGCCGAAGATTGGCCGGGCGGCCGGACCAAAATAGAACGGCTCGGCTCGCCGCGCGCTCATCTCAGACGGCGCCGGTCGGGTCCGTGGCGCGCAACCGGTACTGCTCGGCTTCGGGCGCCGGTTTCAGGAGATTGGAGAGGCTGTACTGGATGAAGTCGCGGCCGATCCGCGGTCGGATCCGCGCCTCCCGGCGAAGCAGGCCGATCTTGGCCTTGAAGATCGCGTGCCCGCAGAGCCAGGCGACGTCAGCGGCGGCGGCGTAGAGGCGACCGTGGTGCTTGACGAAATATCGCCGGCGCGAGTCGAACCAGTACCGGGGCATTCTCCGGGTGGTGTCGGCGAATCCCGTGGAGAGCCCGCCGACGTGGTCGACGCAGGCCCCGGACACGAAATAGACCTTCCACCCCGCCTCTCGAATCCGCATCGCCAGGTCGGTCTCCTCGAAGTAGAGGAAGAACCGCTCGTCGAAGAAGCCCGTCTTGGAAAAGACCTCGCTCCGGAACATCATGCTCACCCCGGAGACCCAGTCGACCACGCCGGAATCGACGATGTTCATCACCACTTTGTAGTCGGACAGGGCGCGGCTCAAAAGCCCCAGGCAGGCGCCCCCCTCGAACTCGCTGAGCAGCGACGGGAAACGAAATCCACGCAGCTCGTCTCCGGCGGAGTTCCTGACGACGTTTCCGAGCAGACCCGCGTCGGGATGGCTGGCCATGAACTCCATCAATCGATCGAGCACGCCCGGATCGACGGCGGTGTCCGGGTTCAGGACGTAAAAATAACGGGGCTGGCCGTGGGTGGCGGTGACGTACTTGAGACCGAAGTTCACGCCGTAGCCGAAACCGCCGTTGTGCCCCGAAGCGAGGACGGTGACCCGGCCGCGCCATCGCGGATCCTGAAAAGCCGCCTCGAGCTGCTCCCGCGAGCCGTCACGCGAGTCGTTGTCCACCACGACGATCACCGCCCCGGCCAGCCGATCGATGTCGGGGAAGAGCGCCGTCACCGCCCCGAGTGTCGCGTCGGCGGTGCGATAATTTACGATGATTGCTGCAACTTCCATTCGTCAGTTTCCGGAGAACAGGTTGAGTCCCGTCGGCCTTCGACCGGAGCGAAACCGGCACAACTTAGCAGGGTTCCCCCGGACCGGGCACCGGTCAAACCGAAAAATTGCGCGGGGGGCCGGCGTCGGCGCGCCTCCTCGCCTGAGCGGCGAGTCGGGTTCTCCACATCGCTCGCTCGACCCATGATATAGACGCTGCTCGATAGCCAGTGGCACACGTGGATGTCGCGCCCGTCATCGTGAACCAGACTCGTGCGACGATCGTCGAAGCGGGACGACGGATCCTGCGCCGCGCGTCCCGGGCGCCGGCGACGCGCCTGCCATGAGCAGCACGGCCCGCAGTCGCGAGGCTTCGTCCGCGCCCCGGTCTTCGCGTCGCCTATCTCGTCAATCAGTATCCGAAGATCAGCCACACCTTCATCCGGCGCGAGATCTTGGCGCTGGAGGAGCAAGGCGTGGAGGTGACCCGCATCGCCATCCGGGGCCATGAGACCGCCGCGGTCGACGCCAGCGACGCCGAGGAGCTCGCCAAGACCAAGTATCTGGTCAAGGCGAACCCGCTCGAGATCGTGGTCGCCTGCCTTTCGGCCTTCGCCGGCGCCCCCGGCCGGTTCCTCAAGACCTTGCGCGGGGCGCTGCGGCTCGGACGCCGTTCGGACGGGGGGGTGGCCAAGCACGCCGCGTACTTCGTGGAGGCCTGCCTCCTCAAGAAGTGGATGGCCGACCGCGGCCTGCGGCACATTCACGCGCACTTCGGCACCAACGCGGCCGCCGTGGTGATGTTCTGTCGATGGCTGGGCGGCCCGGGCTACAGCTTCACCGTCCACGGTCCCGACGAGTTCGATCGCCCCTTGCGGCTCGCGCTCCGGGAGAAGGTGCAGGCCGCGGCCTTCGTCTGCGTGATCTCCTCGTTCTGTCGCAGCCAGCTCTACCGGTGGACGATGCTCGCCGACTGGCTGAAGATCCACGTGGTCCGCTGCGCGCTCGAACCGTCGTACTTCGAGGCGCAGGCCGGAGAGATCACCGACCGGCCGAGGCTTCTGTGCGTGGGACGGCTCAGCGAGGAAAAAGGGCAGTTTCTGATGGTGCGGGCCGCCCGGCTCCTCGTCGATCGCGGCGTCCCGGTCGAGATCGTCCTGGCCGGCGACGGTCCGCTGCGCGGCGAGATCGACGCCGAGATCGCGCGCCTCGGGCTGAAGGAGACCGTGCGCGTGACCGGCTGGATCGACAACCAGCGGGTGCGCTCCCTGCTGCTCGAGTCCCGCGCCCTGGTCGTGGCCAGCTTCGCCGAGGGGTTGCCGGTCGTCATCATGGAGGCCTTCGCCATGAACCGTCCGGTGATCTCCACCTGGATCGCCGGGATCCCGGAGCTCGTGAAGAACGACTTCAGCGGTTGGTTGATTCCGCCCGGCGACGTCGTGCGGCTGGCGGACGCCATGCAGATGGCGCTGACCGCTCCGCCCACCCAGCTCGCGGAGATGGGCGCGCGCGGCCGAAAGCTCGCGGCGGAGATGCACAACGCCAACCTCGAGGCCGCTCGCCTCAAGGAGCTGCTGGCCGGCGCTCTGGCGGGAACAGACACGGTGCTCGAACCAACCGCCTCGGCGGAGCCGGCCAGCCAGGGAGGAATCTAGGGACATGATCGCATTCGTGGTCGGGACGCGGCCGGAGCTCATCAAGATCGCGCCGGTCGTCGACGCGCTGGTGCGGCGCCAGGCGCCGCTGGCCATCGTCCACACGGGGCAGCACTACTCGTATCAGATGGACGCGGTCTTCTTCGAGGAGCTGGGCCTGCCGCCGCCCTTCGCGAACCTGGAGGTCGGTTCGGCGCCGGCGGCGCTGCAGCTCGGCACGATCATCATCCGGGCGGCCGAGGCGCTGGCCAAGATCCGCCCCGACTGGGTGCTGGTCCAGGGGGACACCAACAGCGTGCTCGGCGGCGCGCTGGCAGCCTACAAGCTCGGGTTTCCGATCGCCCACCTCGAGGCGGGCCTGCGCAGCGACGACTGGGAGATGCCCGAGGAGGCCAACCGCGTTCTGGCGGGGCGGATCGCGGCGCTGCACCTCTGTCCCACCGAGACCCAGCGGCAGCGGCTGAAGCTGGAAGGGATCGTGCGCGGCGTGGAGGTGGTGGGGAATACCGTGGTGGACGCGGCGTTGAAGAGCGCCGAGCGGGCGCGCCAGCGCTCGACGATCGTCGAGCGGCTGGGCCTCGCCGGTCAACCCTACGGCCTGGTCACCTTGCATCGCCCGTCCAACGTCGACGCCGACGACCGCCTCCGGACCATCATGGGAGAGCTCCTGGCGGTGGCCGAGAAGCAGGCCCTCCGCCTGGTGTTTCCGATTCACCCGCGGACCCGCGCCACCATCGCCCGGATGGAGGGCGGCACGCGCTTCTTCGAGGCTCCCTTCGTCACCACCGAGCCCGCCGGCTACATGGACTTCCTGCGTCTCCTCGCCGACGCGAAGCTGGTGCTCACCGACTCGGGCGGCGTTCAGGAGGAGGCCTGCACCCTGCGCGTCCCCTGCGTCACCATCCGCGCCAACACCGAGCGGCCGGAGACGGTGGACGTCGGCGCCAACATGCTCTGCGACCTGACCAGCCCGGGGCAGCTGGAGGCCACGGTGGCCACCATGCTCGCCCGCCCCCGCACCTGGAAGAACCCTTTCGGCGACGGCCAGGCCGGCGAGCGGGTGGCCGCCCTGCTCCTCGATCCCGGCGTGCGTCGCGTCCCCTCGGGAGCGCCGTAGCGATGAAGAAGCTGCGGGCCCTGGTGCTGGCCGAGTCTTGCAACCCGGACTGGTTCAGCGTGCCGCTGGTCGGCTGGTTTCACTGCGAGGCGCTGCATCGGCTGACCGGGCCGCTCGACGCCCACATCGTGACCCAGGTGCGAAACCGCGACGCCTTCCTCAAGCGGGGCTGGCGCGAAGGGGTGGACTTCACGGCCATCGATTCCGAGGCGATCGCCCGGCCGATGGCCAAGTTCGACGAAGGCCTGCGCAAGCTCACCGGGCTCGGCTGGACGGTGAGCACGGCGCTGGCTGGGCTCCCCTATGCCTACTTCGAATACCTGGTCTGGAAGACGTTCGGGCCGGCCATCAAGTCGGGGCAGTGGGACGTCGTGCACCGGGTGACCTCGCTCAGCCCCACCACCCCCAGCGTGATCGCGGGGTCCTGCCGGGACGCGAACGTCCCGTTCGTCTGGGGGCCGATCAACGGCGGGGTTCCCTGGCCGCCCGGATTCGGGCGCCAGCTGCGCGAGGAGGGGGAGTACCTGGCCTACGTGCGCGACGCTTACAAGCTGCTGCCGTTCTACGGAAGCACGCGCCGCAACGCCGCGGCCATCGTGATCGGCTCGCGCGCCACCTGGGACCAGATGCCGGCCAAGTACCATGACCGTTGCGTCTACGTCCCCGAGAACGGCGTCGACCTGGTGCGGTTCGCCCGGCAGGTCGAAGGCCCCGTTCGCTCCCCGCTCCGGGTCGCCTTCGTGGGCCGGCTGGTCCCCTACAAGGGCGCCGACATGTTGCTCGAGGCGGTGGCGCCGCTGGTGCGCGCCGGCAAGATCGTCGTCGACATCATCGGCGACGGCGACCAGATGCCGCAGCTCCGCCGGATCGTCGCTGCCGAAGGGATCTCGGCCGGCGTCAAGCTGGACGGGTGGGTCGAGCACGCCAAGATGCAGGAGAGGCTGGTCGACTCCGACGTCCTCGGTTTCCCCAGCATTCGCGAGTTCGGCGGAGGCGTGGTGATCGAGGCGATGGCGCTGGGGCTCGTTCCCGTGGTCGCCGACTACGGCGGCCCCAACGAGCTGGTGACCGACTCGACCGGCTACCGGATCCCGATGGGGACCCGCGCCGAGCTGGTGGCGCGCTTCCGCCAGGTGCTCGGTGATCTGGCCGCCGATCCAAGCGGCCTGCGCAGCATGGGGGCGCGCGCCCGCGACCGCGTGCTCAAACTCTTCACCTGGGACGCCAAGGCCCGCCAGATGCTGGAGATCTACCGCTGGGTCTGTGGCGAGGGCGCCAAACCCGACTTTGGCATGCCGTTTCGGGACTGACCTTCCATGGACCCAATCACGACAAAAGAACCTTCAAAGGGTCCTTTAGATCCCCCGCGAATGAGCGCCGCCGGGCAAAGCCCATCGGCGCTCACGCATTTCCTGACCTTCGCCAACATCGCCAAGCGCGATCTGCTCGGACCTCCGCATCCGGTGGCCGAGCCCCAGCGGCACGCCGAGGCGGCGCTCGGCTGGCTGACCCGGGCCCACGACAAGGGGACCGACGGCGGCGTCAGCTACGGCTATTCGGCGCGCGGCGGTTGGCGCCCCCCCTACCGCGAAACGTCCGGCTACATCGCGGAGACGTTCTTCGACGTGGCCCACCAGCTCGGCTCGGCCGACCATCGCGAGCGGGCCATCCGGATCTGCCGCTGGCTCTGCGGCGCGCAGAACGCGGACGGCTCGATCTCCAACCCGGCCTACGACGCGTCGAAGGGGATCGTGTTCGACACCGGACAGGTGTTGCACGGGTTGGTCCGCGGGTTCGAGGAGACCGGCGACGCCGAGATCCTCCGCGCCGCCGAGAAGGCGGCCGATTGGCTGACCACCGTCGCGGACGGCGAGAAGCGCTGGACCCGCAACACCCACAACGGCATCCCCCACGTCTACAACACCCGTTCGGCCTGGGCGCTGCTGCGGCTGCACAAGCACCGGCCGACGGCCGAAAGAGAAGCGGTCGGGCGGGCGAACCTCGACTGGGCGCTCTCGCAGGAGCGCAACGGGTACTACGACCAGAACGCCTTCGAGCTCGGCGTGGCGCCGTTCACCCACACCATCGCCTACGCCATTCGCGGCCTTCTGGAATCGGGCTGGCTGATGGGGGACGATCGCTACGTCAAGGCCGCCCAGACCAGCGCCCGGCGGGTGACCGAGAACCTGCGCAGCGACGGGTTCCTGGCCGGCACCATCGACGTCCAGGGGCGGCCCAGCGCCACCTACTGCTGCCTCACGGGGAGCAGCCAGATGGGGATCATCTGGGCCCGCCTTTACAACGCGAACCAGGACGAGCTGTTTCGCCGCTCGGCGGAGAGCGCGCTCCGCTACGTGCAGAGCTGGCAGGACATCACCACCTCGAACCTCGACGTGCGGGGCGCGATCAAGGGATCGCAACCGGTCTGGGGCGCCTATTCGCGGATGACGTTTCCCAACTGGGCGACCAAGTTCTTCCTCGACGCGATGCTGCTCTGCCGGGACTGGGCGAAGCGGGACGGGGCGAAGTGAGCTTCGAAGTGAGCTTCCAGGCGAACGCCGAGGCGGCCGCGACGGCGAACGCCATCGAGATCCTCAACGGGCGGTTCGCGCCGATCACGTTGGACGAGACCGTCGACCTGGTGACCCGCCGGATCCAGGCCGGTGAGCGGGGCTACCTCTGCACCGTCAACGTCGCGATTCTGATGATGATGCGGCAGGATCCCCGGCTGCAGCGCTTCGTCGACAACGCCGCGCTCATCGTCGCCGACGGCCAGCCCTTGATCTGGGGCTCGCGAATGCTGGGGCGGCGCCTCCCCGAACGGGTGGCCGGCGTCGAGCTGGTGGAACGGCTCTGCGAGCGGGCGGCGCGCGAAGGCTTCGGGGTCTACCTGCTGGGCGGGCGCCGCGAGGTGGTCGAGAAGGTGGCCGAGCGCTTCAGGGCGCAATTTCCCGGGCTGCGCCTCTCGGGCGTCGGCGACGGCTACTTCAGCGACGCGGAAGCGAAGGACCGGGCCGACGCCGTGGCCCGCAGCGGCGCCAAGATCCTGATCGCCGCCATGGGCGTCCCCCGCCAGGAATGGTTCATCGAGGAGCACTGGGACCGCCTGGGGGTCCCTTTCGCGATCGGCGTGGGCGGATCGTTCGACGTGCTGGCCGGGCTGCGCGCCCGCGCGCCGGTCCTGATCCAGCGCATCGGCCTGGAGTGGCTGTTTCGCCTCGCTCAGGAGCCGGGGCGGCTCTGGAAACGATATCTCGTCACCAACGCCCAGTTCCTCTATCTGATGTCGCGAGAGCTCATCTCTCGATGATGTAGTACATGGTCGTCGGGAGCAGCGTCAGCCGTCCCCCGCTCAGGCTGGCGGCCGCCGACGACGGATAGCCGTTCACATCGAGCGGTTGGACCTTCAGTGCCGCCGCGTCCGGCCGATCGATCGCCAGCGTGCCCGCCAGGCGCTTGACGACGATGGGAGGCCCACCGACCTCGAGAATCTTCCGCAATCCCTTTCCGGGCGCCGACCAGCCAGAGTTGCTCTCCTCGCTCATGACCTGAAGGAGCATCTTGTGGGAAGCGGCGATCGGCCGGCCATCCATCGCCACCAACAAGATCGCCCCATATTCGAGGGGAGACTGGATGGTCAGCTTGCTCAGCTTGATCGTGCCGGCGCGGGAAAGAAACCCGGTCGCGCCTTGCGCCGACGGGGCGTCGACGGTCATCAACCCGCGGCCGTAGTCCCAGTTGAGCTCCCCGGTCATGCTGCGCACCCTGTGGGCCCGGCGGTCGATGAGCGCCGACAGGTCGGGCCCGCGCGAGGGACCTCCCTGGTCGGTGATATCGAGCTCGACGCGGCCGGTGAGGTAGGCCAGCGGATCGATCGGATCGAGCGCCGCCCCCTTGAGCGCGAGCAAATCGGACAGCTTGGCCTGGATCTGGCGGCTCACCCCGCCGGTCCGGATGAGACCCGTGCGAAACGCCAGCGCCGTGGCTGGGAACTGCCCTTCGACCACCGGGTCGGAGATCGAGAACTTCGTCAGGTGCTGGGCCCACCCCTCTCCGTCGCTGGCGAAGAAGAAGATCCCATCGGAACCTTGCAAGGCCCCATAGGCGGCGACGAGCAGCGGCATCTCCGCCCTCCATCGATTGGGAGGCGGCCAGTTCAGCTCGCTGATCGTGGAAGGCTTGCCGTTGTACGTGAGATCGAAGATCGGAAGATCGAAGGTGGTCTCGCCTGGCTTGCCGGTTTCGAACAGCAGCGCCGAGGCGTCGTTGAAGAGATCGCCCTTCGAGATCGAGAAGGCTGCGTTCTCTCCTTGATGAGGACCGCCGAAATAGCCGTGCCGATCGATGAAGTCGCACCCGAGGTTCGACCATTTGTCGAGCGGACCGAGGATCCGACTGTCGGCGGTGATCCAGTTGGAGCCGGTGACCGATCCCTGGAAGCCGAGCTCCTGTTTGAGGAAGCCCTGCATCTGGTCGTAGTACGCCCGCTGCAAGCCGGCCAGGAACGTCGCCGTGTCCCGGGCCCGCGGTCCGGGCTGCGCGACGAGGTCTCCGGCGGACATCAACCCGACCCGCCCCGCAGCGGGCACATCGCCACGGATCGGATGGATGCGCCGCCGTCCGTAGAGTCCGTCCCCCGACCAGCGCGCGAAGGCGCGGTCGATGGTTCCGTATTTCCCGACCAGCCAGCTTCCGAACGAGCGTTCGAGGAGCTCCATCTGAGGCGCCGGGACGGTCTCGTAGGGGTCGAAGGTCCAGAACAGCAGGCTGTCCTCGTTCTGAATCTCGATGAACGCCAGCGTGGGATCCTTCAGCAGAGTCAACCCGGTATCGGGATTCTTGGCCGTCAAGACGGTCCGCCACCAATCCTTCTGGGCCTGCTGCACCTGGCGGTTGAAGAACGCGATCCCGAACGGATGCTGGTCGCCCGTGTAGCCCTCGAAGCCCGGTTGGTCGTGAGGTCCCAACCAGAGAGGGAAATAGCTGGAGAGACCGAGATAGATCCCGTTCCGTTTGAGCGCGGCGACGAACCGGTGGAGCTTTCTCAGCTTCGTTTCGTCGATCCGTCGCGGATCGTCGGCGCGCCAGAGGGGCCCGTGGAGTCTCACGATGTTGACCCCCAGCTTGGCCAGACGGCGCGCCATGCGATCGAGCGCCCTTCCGTCTTCGCCGAGGAGCTCCGGCTCGACGTTCACGCCCCAGAAGCGGACCGGCTGGCCGGTCTTCTCGTGCACGAAGGTGTCTCCCTTCGCCCGGATGTAGCCGCCATCCCCGGCCGCGCGTTCATTGAGCCACCGCAGGTCGAGCGGCGTGGCGTCGAACGGATCGGCATCGGGCTCGAAGGCGAACCAGCCATCCGGTGCGACGCCGTACTTGTCTCCAGGCTTGAGCTTCCCCCGGGGGACGAAGGGCCCGTCGATCAGGAGGAAGCAATCGAACGCCGTCGCGTTCACGCCCCGGTCGAGCTCGATGCGCAAGACATGTCTGCCGGCCGGCAAGTCGACCGACCCGACCTCCACCCAGTTCACGTTGACGAACTTGGCGAGCGAGACGTCATCGAGCAGCGCGACGTCGGCCCCGCAAGTCCGCCAGGGTTGATCGTCGAACCGCCAGCGGAACGGGCCGTGTCGCCAAAACTTGCGGGCGTAGAAGTCGTAGACACCGTGTTTTCGGACGGTGACGTCGTATTCCGCGAACAGAGCGGTGGCCGGATGCTCGGCGCCGATCCATTTCTTTCCGGAGAGCGCCGCCGCGGCGGCCTCGGTCTGGGGACTGAAGGGATTGTTCGCCGGGAAGTTGCTGCGGCGGGGCGCCTCCGCCTCCCACCAGATCCATTCGGGTGCCGATGAATGCGCCTCACCCGCGGCCGCGCCTGCCAGCGGCGTCATCACCCCGACCAGCAGCCAGATCGGCAACCCGATCAACCCAGCTACGCACGCCCGGTGAAACACGCCGACAGATATACGAAGACCCACCGGAGGACGCACTGCCGAAAACGCACCGCCCAAGGCAACCCCAAAGACGCACCCCCCCGGGGGCACTCTGGGAGCGCAATTATGCCTTGAAAACCCGCTCCGGGAAAGGTTACGGTGAACGGTGACCACGATGAACATTGGCGCGCGGCTCCAGGGTGGGGCGCTGGTCTTGTGCATTGGGCTGGCAGTCGGTGCCTGCGGCACCAGCGGCAGCGCCGGCAAGGGAACGACCGGGACCGGCGGGACCGGCAGTGCAGCCGCGACCGGTGGAACCACCGGGAGCGGCGGAACGACGTCGACCGGCGGGAGTGTCGGCTCACTCACGCCGGTGATCACCGCCTCGCGGACGACCTGCGCAGCCCCCTGCGAGGTCTTCTTCGACGCCACCAAGACCACCGGGCTTGCGGGAAACGATTACGTCAACGCTGGCTTCGACTGGAATTTCGACACGACCAATGTCGATCCGGCCGCAGCCCATCGGCAAGCGATTGGCTTCGGCGTCGGCCACGTCTTCGAGACGCCGGGCACCTACCAGGTCGGGGTGATGGCGCGCGATGCAGCTGGCCAGTCCGGGTCGTCCAGCGTGTCGATCACCGTCTCGGCCTTGAGCGGCGCGACCTACTACGTGGCCTCGACGGGGAACGACAAGAACGCGGGCACCACGATGGCCCAACCGCTGGCCACGTTTTCGGCCGGGATCGCCAAGGCGGGCCCCAACGTCTCGGTTCTTTTCCGGCGGGGAGACACCTTCAGCATCGGTTCGAAGCCGGTCGACGTCTCGTCGTCCGGGCCCTGCCTCATCGGCGCCTACAGCGATCCGGCTTCGCCCTCCACCACCGCGCCGATTCTGAGCTCGTCCATGGTCGGCGGCAGCACCACTCTCCTGAACGTATCCGGCGCCAGCGACACGCGGCTGGTCGACCTTCACATCGTTTCGGCCGGAGCGTCGGTCGGTCTCAGGGTGACCGGATCACCGAACACGTTGGTCGAGCGGGTCGAGATCGAGGGGGTGGGAAAGGGAGCCAACACCGAGGCCGCCGAGGTCCTTTACAGCGAGACCACCTCCAACCCGACCTTCTTCGTCGACTGCCACCTTCACGACAACACCGGCACCGGGTACTTCGGTGACGACGTGAGCCATCTGGCCATCATCGGCACGACGATCGAGCGCTTCGGCGACCAAGAGCACGGGATCCGGGTGCAAGGCGGCATGTTCAGCTTCGTCGCCAGCAACACCATCGTATCCAACGACACCTCGCCTGCGCTGTCCGGAATCACCATCCGCGGCGACAACACCAACATCGTGGTGGCGAACAATCACACCAATCGTTTGATCGAGTTCCTGCCCCAAAACGACACCTCGCTCGAACACGTCGTCAACGGGCTCGCCGACAGCAACGTCATCGCCGACGGCCGGGCGACGCCGCAGTTTCCGTCGATGAACGTGACGGCCCAGCACATCGTCATCCGAAACAACGTGATGGTGAACGGGACTGCCGCGGTCGCGGTGGCCGGCCACCCGCTGTTGCCGAAGAACTTCGTCGATCAGCTCTTCATCTACAACAACACCTCGTATTTCTTCCCGACCTCCTACCCCGTCGACTACGGAGCCACCCTGGTCTCCATCGGCGGGACCACCGGCAGCATGGTGGTGGAGAACAACATCTTCGCGCACGGTCTGACCCTCACCAATGAGCAGACGGCCTTGATCAAGACGGACAAGATGGCGACGATCACCGAGGATCACAACCTGGGGTACGCGCCCAAGGGCCAGGGCACCTGGAAGCCGGCGACCGGCGCCGGCGACATCGTGGGCAATCCGATGTTCGTCTCGACCGATCCCACCAATGCGAACGCGTTCCACCTGGCTGCCGGCAGCGCCGCGATCGACGTGGGGGCGTCCGTGCCGGTTTATCAGGACGCCGCGGGTTCGCCTCGACCCTCTGGCGCGGGGTGGGACATCGGAGCGTTCGAGCTCCAGTCTCCCTGAGCGACTCAACCCGACTGTTTGACGACGCCCAGGTTCAAGGGCACCCCGTGTCGGCCGGCCCGATGTGCGACGGCCGCCGGGGATAGCCCGAGCTCTCGCGAGGCGCCCGCCAGCGCCCCGATGATGAGATACGGATAGGGCGAGAAGAGACCGTTCGGAATCCAGTCGAGCGCCACCAGGCTCAAGGTCAGCGCCACCCCGGCGATCAAGATTCGGTGTGGCTCGAACACGATCGCCTTCAGCCGCGAGCGGACCAGCAGGAGGGGCACGAGCATGGTGCCGAACGTGGTGATGAATCCCACCAATCCGAGGATCCCGATCTGGATGATCCAGTATCCGTCGGCGACGGCCCGCCCGTCCCATCCCATCGGCGCGAAGTTCCGTCCGTACTGGCCCCAACCGAAGGTCAAGTGCCTCCGCGCCTTCTCCAGCAGCAGACCTTCGTTCATGAACCGAAATCCGAGAGACTCGGTGCGATCCTCACCCACCAAGGCGCGCGTCGTGGAGAGGATCTGCTCGGTCGGGATGAGATCCGAGGCCCGCAGGAGCGGATAGAGCCCCACGAACAGGGCGACGATAAAGGCGACTCGGACCTGCGTCGCCGGTTTGCTCCGGATCAACAGAGGGACCGTCATCAGCGCGAAGACGATCGCCCCGACGCTCTTGCAGAGAATCAAGACCACCAGCAGGAACCATCCCAGCGGCTTGGCGGGGAAACCCCAGACGGTGCCTTTGAGACGGCCGAGGAGCATGGCCGAACAGGTGCCGATGAAGAGAAACCGCGCCAGCGACAGCCCGTGCGTCATGAAGACCATCGGGCGGTACCCGGTCCCGCGGATGGTCTGAGCGAAGTCGTGCTGCATGTAGCCGTAGACCCAAAGGTGGAGGTCCGGGCTCATCCGCAGCTCCCAGAACACCAAGGGGACGTAGATGAGCGAGGCCGTCACCATCGCCGCGAGCAGTGCCTTGAGGTCGCTCTCGCTCCGAAAGAGGGCCCAGCCCAGATAGAACGGCAGCGAGACCACCGAGAGGTTCACCGCCGCCGAGTAGAGTCCATCGGTGAGGTGAATGCCCGGACATGGGGGGTGAAAGCGTTCCACCGCGACCGGCTCTCCGTTGGTCAGGCCGGTCACGGCCGCGCCCGCCACCAGCGCAAACGTGAAGAAGAGAAACCAGCGCTCCTTGCAGAGGGTGATCAGAGAGCGACGCCGCAGCAAGCAGCCGATCAAGACGCAGATGTAGGGAAGATTGTGCTTTTCCAGCGGCGGCAGAAATGGGAGCTTGAAATTGACCAGCTCGGGAAGAAACATGTCGCCGCCGAGGATCGTGACGAGCGCTGCGCGTTGGGGCCGAAGCAGGAAGAAGAGCGAGATCGACACCGGGATCGACAGCAGCAGAGCGATCTGTGAGACGAGGGTATATTTTTCCATGCGCGGGGCGGCCGGTCCGGTCACGGCGGGAAACGGCGTTCGGACTATATCGCCTCCAGCGCGGGCGCGCGCGGTGAGCTTGCCGTCGGTCGGTCCCGGAAGGTCGCGGTCATGTGCGGAATAGCGGGCGCCGTCGGGGCGCTCGATCCGGCCGTCGAGGAGGCCGTCCGCGCCATGACGGAGGCGGAGGCGCACCGCGGTCCGGACGACTCCGGGTTCTTCCGCAGCGAAGGGACGCCCGGGGTGGCGTTCGGATTTCGGCGGCTGGCGATCATGGACCTGTCGATGGACGGCCACCAGCCGATGATCGATCCGCGCGAGCGGAACACCGTCGTCTTCAACGGCGAGATCTACAACTACGGGGAGCTCCGGGAACAGCTGGCCGCCGAAGGTGCCGAGTTCCGCTCGCAGGGCGACACCGAGGTCCTCCTCAAGGCCTACGCCCGCTGGGGCGGCGATGCCCTCCCCCGCCTGCGCGGCATGTTCGCCTTCGCGATGTACGACTCCCGCCGCCGCGAGGTCTTGCTGGCGCGCGATCGGCTGGGGATCAAGCCCCTCTATTACGCCACCGTCCAGCGCCCGGGCGGTCCGGTCCTGCTCTTCGCCTCCGAGCTGCGCGCCCTGCTGGCGACCGGCCTCCTGCCCCGCCGGCTCGACCCCCGCGCGCTGGCGACCTTCATGTGGAACGGCTTCGTCGTCGGGCCGGGGACGGCCGCCGCCGGTGTCTCGCTGCTCGGTCCCGGTGAGATGATGCGGGTGGCGCTGGACCGACCGGCGCCGAGCCCGACGAGATACTGGTCGCTCGGCGCCCGGACGGCGCTGCCGCCGCAGGAGGCGATCGAGGGTCTCCGGCGGGCGCTCCTCAGCGCCGCCCAGCAGCACCTCGTCAGCGACGTGCCGCTCGGCGTCTTCCTCTCGGGGGGGATCGACTCGAGCGCCGTCACCGCCCTGGCGGTTCGCGCCGGCGGCCGGCGTGTCAAGACGTTTCACGTCGGGTTCGAGGAGGCCGCCTTCGACGAGTCGAGCTACGCCCGGCGGGTGTCGGAGGCGCTCGGCACCGAACACCTCGAGCTGCGCCTCACGCAGGAGCGGTTTCGCGGCGGACTCGGCAGCGCGCTGGACAGCCTCGATCAGCCGACCTTCGACGGCATCAACACCTACTTCGTGAGCCGGCTGGTGCGGGAGGCCGGC
Organism: uncultured Pseudomonadota bacterium; assembly: GCA_963835825.1. Lineage (GTDB taxonomy): Bacteria > Myxococcota_A > Polyangia > Fen-1088 > Fen-1088 > JADGRB01. The sequence goes on along the minus strand of CAWIGZ010000011.1, from coordinate 110,581 downwards.
TTCACGGTGGCGCTGGCCGGCACGGGAGGCGACGAGCTGTTCGGCGGCTACGACAGCTTCGTCGACCTGCCCAAGGGGTTGCGGGCGGCGGGCGCGGCGCGCGCGCTGCCGAACGCCGCGCTGCGGATCGCCGCCAGCCTCGTTCGCCGTCTGAAGATGGGGGCGGCGGGCGAGGTCCCGCCCCAGACGCGCTGGGGCAAGCTGGGCGATCTGCTGGCCACCCGCGGGGACGCGGTCGGCGCCTATCAGGTGTCGTATGGGCTCTACACCCAGGAGTTCCTGGCGCAGCTGGCCGGCGGCGACGGCGACAGCCCGGGATCGGCGGCCGACGGGACCACCCGCGGGCTCCCCCGCCAGCGGGCGGCGGAGCTGGCCCAGGCGATCCGGGGCGCGTCACCGCTCGCCGCCGTGGGGCTCCTCGAGCTGGCGCTCTTCATCGGGGAGCGCCTGCTGCGCGACACCGACGGCGCGAGCATGGCGGCCTCGCTGGAGGTGCGGGTCCCCCTCCTCGATCACGAGGTCGTCGAGGCGGCCCTGGCGATCCCCGACGCCGAGAGATTTCAGCCGCTCGGCAAGAAGAGCCTCCTGCGCACGCTGGCGATGCCCGATCTGGATCCGTCCATCTTCGACCGGCCCAAGGCCGGCTTCGTGCTGCCGATCGAGCTGTGGGCCAAGGACCAGCTCGCCGAGAGCATCCAAGCGCTGTTCAGCGATGGCGCGCTGGTCGAAAGCGTGGGCCTGCAGCCCCTGGCCCTGGGCCGGCTCTGGCGCGCCTTCAAGGCGGGCGCGCCCGGGATCTACTGGTCCCGCATCTGGGCGCCGTTCGTCCTGCTTCACTGGTGCCGGCAGAACAGAATGGGGCTATCTTAGCGGGCCGTGGGCCGCCGATATCTCCTGATCTCTCCCTGTCGAGACGAAGCCGACTACCTCCAGATCACCATCGACACGGTCGCCTCGCAGAGCGTCCTGCCGGCGAAGTGGTTGATCGTCGACGACGGATCCACCGATGCGACGCCCGAGATCCTGGCCCGGGCGGCCGCCAAGTACCCGTTCATCGAGGTGGTGCGGCGCGAGAACCGCGGCCACCGATCGGTGGGGCCCGGCGTGATCGACGCGTTCTATCACGGCCTGGGGATGGTCAACCTCGACGAGTACGACTACCTCTGCAAGTTCGACTGCGACCTGGAGATGCCGCCGCGCTACTTCGAGCGCACCATGGAGCTGTTCGAGCAGGATCCCTGGCTGGGGACGCTCTCCGGCAAGCTTCACCTCCGCTACGGCGCCGAGGAGGTGCAGGAGAGGACCGGTGACGAGAACTCGGTCGGTCCGGTCAAGTTCTACCGGACCGCCTGCTTCAAGGCGATCGGCGGGTTCGTGCGCGAGGTCTGCTGGGACGGCATCGACGGCCACATGTGCCGGATGAACGGCTGGGTGGCGCGCTCGGTCGACGATCCCGAGCTGCGCATCATTCACCTCCGGCAGATGGGCTCGAGCCACATCAACCTGTGGAACGGGCGCAAGCGCTGGGGGCGGGGCAAGTACTTCATGGGTTCGACCCCCAGCTACATGGCGGCGGTGGCGCTCTATCGCATGGCGGAACGGCCCTACGTCGTGAGCGGGCTGGGCATCCTCTGGGGGTATCTGGCGGCGCGCTTCGGCGACGCGCCCCGAATGACCGATCACAAATACCTCGATTACCTGCGCCGATTCGAGCGCGAGTCGCTGCTCTTCGGCAAGACCCGCACCGCCGATCGCTACCACGACAAGATCCGGCGGGAGACCCCCCGCCGGCAGCCGCCGGGACCCGAGACGCCCGCCAGCTAGGCCATGACCGACCCGCTCGCCGCATCATGACCGTCGGCGCCGTCGCGATCGGCCGCAACGAGGGCGAGCGGCTGCGCAGGTGTCTGCAGTCGCTGCTCGGGCGGGTGGCGGTCGTCGTCTACGTCGACTCGGGCTCGACGGACGGCAGCGTCGAGCTCGCCACCCGGATGGGGGCGCTGGTCACCGAGCTCGATCGGGCGGTCCCCTTCACCGCCGCGCGCGCGCGGAACGCCGGGTTCGCCCGGCTGCTGGAGGCGGCGCCGGACGCCGAGCTGGTCCAGTTCGTCGACGGCGACTGCGAGATCGATCCCCACTGGCTGGAGCGCGCCGAGGCGGCGATTCGCGCCGACGCTCGCCTGGCGGTGGTCTGCGGCCGCCGGCGCGAGCGTCACCCCGAAGCGTCCGTCTACAACCGGCTGTGCGATCTGGAATGGGACACGCCGATCGGCCCGGCCGACGCCTGCGGAGGCGATGCCCTCATGCGCGTCGAGGTGGTCCGGGCGGTCGACGGATACGACGCTTCGCTGATCGCGGGCGAGGAACCGGATCTCTGCCTTCGCATGCGCCGGCGCGGCTGGCGCATCGAGCGGATCGACGCGGAGATGACGGTCCACGACGCCGCCATGACCAGCTTCGGCCAGTGGTGGAAGCGCAGCGTCCGCTCCGGTCACGCCTACGCCGAGGGCGCCGCCCGACAGGGGCACGGCGCCGAGCATCACTGGGTCCGCGAGACGCGGAGCAACTGGTTCTGGGGGCTGGGCGTGCCGGCCGTCGCCCTGGGGCTCACCCCGATGACGGCCGGGCTCAGCATGGGCCTCTTCGCCGGCTACGGGCTTCTGGGGGCGCGCGCCTACCGCTCGGCCCGCCGGCGCGGGATCGCCGCCGATGCCGCCGGCCTGTTCGCCGCATCGTGCGTGGTGGGAAAATTGCCGCAGGCGCTGGGTCAGGGGCTCTACTGGCTGCGGCGAACGACCAACCGGCAGGGAGGCCTCATCGAGTACAAGACCGGACGGTGATCGCGGACCTCGGCCGCGCCGTCCGAATCACCGCACGAGGCCCCTCCGCCACGGCGTGTGGTATTGATGAAGAGGCTGAACCGGAGTCAGGAGATGGAGATCAAAGGGGCGTCGTCGCCGTCGCGTGAGAACGAAGCGGGTGGGGTTGTTCTTCACCGAACGACCGTCCTGACCGTCTCCCAGCGGGTCGCGTCGCGGGCCGACCGCTCGCCCGCCGATGAGGGCCGGGAGCTCTCCTCCGGGCTGGCGGTCGCCGGTGGGTCGGTCGTCCTGCCTGGGCTGCGCGCCGAGGAGCGGCTGCTGTTGGGGCTGGTCGACGGACGGCTGTCGATCGCGCGCCTGGCCCGGCTCTCCGGCCTTTCGGAGGAGGCGACCCTCCGGCATCTGCGGGCGCTGTGCGGTCGCCGGGTGCTGGTGCCCGTCGAGGCGAAAGAGGTCACGATCCGGGGCAGCAGCGCGGCGGAGCGTGGGTTCCGGCTCGGGCCGTACGAAGTCGCCCAGAAGATCGGCGAAGGCGGGATGGGCTCGGTGTACGTCGGCCGTCGCACGGGCGCGGTTGGATTTCGCCGGACGTTCGCCATCAAGGTGGTGCGACAGGACACCGGCCAGGAGCAAGCGGCGGAGCGGTCGTTCGTGCGCGAGGTTCAGATTGGAAGTCTGCTCGACCACCCCAACACCCAGTCGGTCTACGACGTCGGCACCTACAAGAACCAACCGTACCTGGTGCTCCAGTTCGTCGAAGGGATCAACCTCGAGGAGGCGTCCTACGGGCGGCCGGTGCCGCCCGACATCCTGGTGACGATCCTGCTCGACGTGCTGCGCGGTCTCAACGGCGCCCACGATCTAATGGACGAGGACCGGCGCTGGCTGGGCCTCGTGCATGCCGACGTCTCGCCCCCCAACATCCTCCTGGGGGTCGACGGAGTGGCCCGCCTCACCGACTTCGGCAGCGCGCGGTTCACGGCGTTGGGCGAGTCCGGACGGGCCGATCCGACCAACCTCGGCAAGCCGGCGTTCATGTCGCCGGAGCAGCTGCTGTCGGAGCCGCTCGACCGACGGTCCGACCTGTTTGCCGTGGGGATCATGATGTGGAGCGCGCTCACGGGGCAGGAGCTGTTCTCGGCGGAGAGCTACGAACAGATTCTGGTCAACGTCCTGCAGAAGGAGGTGCCGCCTCCCAGCACCTATGGCAGTCCCACCTGTCTCGACGAGATCTGTCTGCGCGCGCTCGACCGATTGCGCGACGGACGATTCGCGACCGCCGACGAGATGGCGGCGACGCTGATCGAAGTCGCTGCGGCCAACGGCCTCATCGCGCCTCCCACGGCGGTCGGCGCCTTCGTTCGGCGCCAGATGGCGAAGGCGGACGTCGAGCGCAAAAAGCGAATCGAGGCCATGCTGCCGCTGGATCCGGTCGTGGCGGGGCCGACGATGGCGCCGCTGCCCGTCGTTTCGGCCGGCAGCGCCGCCGATCCGGCGATCTCCCCCGACCAAACCGCCGAGGGGACCGGCGAGAGGAAGTTCGCCCAGACCATGATCATCCCGCCGCGAGATCAGGGGGTGCGTTTTTCCCTTCCGCCGGTGGTTTCCGAGCTGCTCGGACAGGTGGGCCCCGTGCTCCGGGAAAATGGCCTGTGGATCTCGCTGTTCATCGGGCTGACCGTCCTGCTGGTGGGAGTCACCGTGACGGGGGCCCGGCACGCCCACCGGGCCAGCCGCGATCTTCCTCCCGCCTCCGCCCCGAGCGAACGTGCGCCTGCGCGCTGAATGCCACCGCGCGTTGATCGTCCGGCGCTGATGTGTTAAAAAGGTAGGCTAACCGGAAATGCGGGCGCGAAGACATGGCCGGCGAGCAAGCGTCCAATAACAATAATGGCTCGGGTCCGGCGGTCGGTCTCGACGCCGAGCTCGATGAGGCGGTGGAGTCACAGGCGGCACTGGCCTATCTGGTGCTGCTCAGCGGGCAACAGGCCCAGCGAATCTTCACCGTGAAGCGGACCTCGATCATCCTCGGGCGGGGAGAGGATGCCGACATCCAGCTTCCGGATGGGTCGGTCTCCCAGCATCACGCGCGGATCGCCCGGCAGGGCAAGACCTTCGAGGTCACCGACCTCGATTCGACCAACGGGACGTTCATCCGCGGCAAGCGGGTCACCCGCGCAGCCCTGCGCAACGCCGATCGCATCACGCTGGGGACGGTCGATCTCATGTTCCTGCTCGATCGCCCGACCAACGCGACGATTCAGATCCCCGACGCGTTCGCCCGGATCCCGGTGGCGCCCGCCGCTCCGTCGGCCCTCGTGCCGGCCCGGATCCCGATCATCTCGCCCGAGTATGCCGGAATGGCGCCGCCGCCGACCGAGGAGGAGCCCTCCCTGGTGGACGTCATGCGCAAGCTCTTGCAGGCGTACGAATTCCTGCGGGCGCGGGCTGCCTTCCTCATCGTCTTCATGATGATCGGCGTGGCGGCCGGCATGACGTCGTTGTTCGTTTCGCCGCCGGGGGTCTCCGCCGTCGCGGAGGTCAAGCTGCTGCCCCACATCACCCTCACGACGCCGTCACCCGACGATCGGTGGCAAGGCATGGACCAGGACTCGCCGACGTTCGTGAAGAGCGCCGAGCACGCCCTGACCCAGCGCGATTTCATTCGCAGCGAGCTGATGAAGTTCGGCGAGCCCGATCCTGCCGACGGGCGCATCCGATCGGTCGCCGGGAAGCTGAAAGTCGAAGAGATCGGGGACCACCTGTTTCGGGCCACCTACAAGGACTCCCTGTCGGCGCGTCCGGCGCCGCTTCCCCTCCTGAGCTCGATGCTGCAGGACTACGTGCAGGCCGAGGTCGGCAAGTCCTTGCGCGAGCTGTCCGCCAAGGTCGACTTTCTGCGCGATCAGCTGAAGTCCGTGGAGACGGATCTGGCGAAGATCGGCAACGAGCGCGCCGCCTTCCGGGAGGCGAACGCCGATCGGCTCCCCGAGGATTCCGTGCAGACGCACACCAGCCGCTTCGACCTGGAGACCCGGCGCGCCGACCTGTCGGCGCAGGTCCGCCAACTCCAGGCAGAGCTGACCGCCGAGCAGGAGCAGCTCCGCACCAACCGCCCGGAGGCCCAGCGGAAGTTCCAGCGAGCGGAGACCTACCGGCAGTCGCTGACCGAGATCAACCGGAAGCTCAGCGAGGCCTACTCGCGGGGGCTCGGGGAAGCGCATCCCGAGGTCCAGCAGCTCAAGCAAGAGCAGAAGCGGCTGGAGGCGCTGGCCAGCGAGGAGCTGCAGACCTCGACGCCGGTGCTGTCGCGTGAGTCGGACCCGAACTATCAACAGGGGCAAAGCCGGATCGAGAAGCTGCAAGCGCAGCTGTCCGCCACCAGGGCCAGCCTGAGCGACACCGAGCACAGCCTCGGCGAGGTTCGGACCGTGGTGAAGGAGCTTCCGAGGATCGAGCAGCGGTTGAGCGATCTCGATCATCGCCAGGAGGCGACGCAGACGCTGCGTGGGGATCTCTTCTCCAAGCTGAAGCAGGCGGAGATCCAGCTCAACCTCGAAAAGGTCTCGGCCGAGTCCCGCTACGACTTTTCTCCCCCCGCCTCGAGCGGGCGCGCAAGAGCTCCACCTTGCTGCTCCGCTGCGGTCTGGGACTGGTGCTCGGCATCTTCGCCGGGTTGGTGGGAATCGCTCTGCAGGAGGCGAAGCGCGTGTTCAATCAGACGATGGCAGCCCAAACATTGATTCGGCCGAGCTCGAACAGTCGCTCGCGGAATTCCCGGTTCTGATGCGGCCCTGGACCTGGGGGACCGCCTGCCTCGCGCTGGCGCTGACGGTCGGATGCGCAACCGAGGGCCACTTCGTGTGGGTCGATGACATTCCGATCGCCAGTCAGAACATCGAGGCCATCGAACCGCGCGACACCGTCGTCATCTCGGTGAAGAACCAGCCCGCCCTGTCGGGCGAGTTCGTCGTCGGCGATCACGGCAACTATTTGCAGCCGACGCTGGGGACAATCCCGGTGGCCGGGAAGACCACCGACGCGGTGGCGAAAGACCTCGAAGAGCGGCTGAAGAACATCGTGGTCAATCCCGAGGTCACCGTCACGATCGCCAAGATGGCCTCCATCCGCGTGAACGTGGTGGGCGAGGTCAAGACGCCGGGCTCCTACGAGCTCCTGCGCGGCCGCGGTCTCATCCCCGCCCTGGCCGCCGCGGGTTGGCTGACGGAGTTCGCTGACCGGAACAAGATCTTCGTGATTCGCTCCGAGGCCGGGATGACCCAACGGGTCCGGTTTCGGGCCCGCGAGCTCACGGCTGCCGAACCTCACGCCACCGGTTTCCGCCTGAAGGACGGAGACGTCGTGGTCGTCGACTGACAGCCCATGGTGGGCAACCTTCTGGTCGCCCTCGCCCTCTTTTCGGGTGAGCTCGACGTTCAGGCCACGGCGGCCGTGGAGGCGCGCGCCGGCGAAGCGCCCCTGCTTGCGGGAACCTCTCCGGAGCCTTTCGTCGCAGCGATCCTGACGCCGATCGGTACGCTCGTCTACGGCGAACCCGGCCTCTCGGTCCGGCTCTCCTACACGCCCCGGCTCTACTGGTCGGATCCCAACTTGCTCAACCGCGTGAGGCCGCTCCTGCTTCAGACCGTCGATCTGATGGTCACGGAACGGACCACCCAGCGCTTCTCGCTCCAGGGTGAGCTCTCCGGCTCCCTCGGGGAGCCGGACTACACCGTGCTGACGCCAGATGTTCCCCGGGACCGTCCCGCCGATCACCAGCATCGCCTCGGCGATCGGCGGGATCACCACCCGGACGGCGCTCACCCGACGGTGGGAGCTCGATCTCGACGGTCATCTCTTCTACTGGAAGGCGCTGGACCTGCCCCCGCCGACCGCGGGGGCTTCCCTGTTGACGATCACGGAGCAAAAATCGGCGACCGAGCAGGCGACGGCCCTGTTTCAACTCACCCGGCGGCACGCGCTCGGCTTCGGGGTGGCCGCCAGCGAGGCCAGCTACAGCACCGGAATCGCCGTCTACACGGTCGGCCCCACCGCCACCTGGAAGGTGCACCTCACCCCGGTCGATGAGCTGAAAATGCTGGTGGGCCTCCAGTACGCCCGGGCCACCGAGCCGAGCGGAGTCATGATGCCGCTGCTCGGTCCCAGCGGCCAGGCCGTCTCGCCGGTCGGCGGATTCGAGCTGCTGTCGCAGGTGGCGCGAAGGGACGAGGTGCTGATCCTGGCCAACGCCGCCGCCGGGGTCACCTACTACGTCGATCCGGTCGTCCAGATAGCCGCCCCGCGCGCGGAGGTGGCCGCGGGAATCACCGGCATCATGTTGCCCGACTGGCTGGCGACGCTCCGAGGTGACTTCGCCACCGCCCTGCGCTCTACCCCGCTGGCACCGATTGGAGGGTTCGTCCCCGATGAGACGCTTGCTTCCCTGACGTTGGCCGTGCAGCGCCGTATCTCTCCCGGTCTCTCCCTCGAGACCGGCGGAACCTGGGCAGAGCGAGCTCCGGCCTTCGTCACGTCCGACTTTCAGTTCCGTGAGCGCCAGCTCTGGGCCTTCGCCCGGCTCTCCTGGGCCAGCCATCCGTTGCCCCGCCAGACCCATTGATTCTCGACGACATCAACCGTCGCGGCCGGCACTGTGGTATCCACACGCACCCTCGTTTCCCGTCGGCCTCGCTCCGGGGATGTTACGATGCCCTCGCCAGAACCCGGTCCACCATCCGCCAGCTGATTCACCGATGACACAGATCGAAGTTCCCGCCGACCTCGAGGGGTCGGTCAGCGCGTCGGCCAGCAGCGCAAAGGCAGCCAGCGAATCAGAGACGCTCCGCAAGGGAGCGTTGCGCGGATCGGCCATCACCCTCATCGGCTACGGCGTCAGCTCCGCCATCCGATTCGGCTCGAACCTCCTCATCACCCGGCTGCTTTTCCCCGAGCAGTTCGGGATCATGGCCCTGGTCAACGTCTTCGTGACGGGGTTGCAGCTCTTCTCGGACATCGGGATCGGCCCCAATATCATCCAGAGCGAAAGGGGCGACGACCCCCAATTCCTCAACACCGCCTGGACGGTGCAGGTGTCGCGCGGGTTGATCCTCTGGGTGACCGCCTGCTTGGTCGCCTGGCCGCTCTCCCGCTTCTACGGCCGCCCCCAGCTGGCCTTTCTGCTGCCCGTGACCGGCTTCGGCGCGCTCATCGGCGGCTTCGAGTCGACCCGTCTCTTCACCCAAAACAGGCGGCTCGCGCTCGGTCGCCTCACCGCGCTGGAGGTCATCACCCAGTTCACCGGCGTGGTGGTCATGCTGATCATCGCCGCGCTCACGCACTCTGTCTGGGCGCTGGTGTTCAGCTCGCTGGCCTCGGCGACGGTGAGGACGACGCTGAGCCATACGCTGCTCCCCGGCCACCCCAATCGCTTCGCCTGGGATCCGGCGGCGCGCAAGACGCTGTTCGATTTCGGCCGCTGGATCTTCTTCAGCACGGCGCTGGCCTTTCTTTCTGGCCAGAGCGATCGGCTCATTCTCGGCAAGCTGGTCTCCAACGCCACGCTCGGCATCTACGCCATCGCGGTGAACCTCTCGGGGTTGCCTGTGACCATCATCGCCCAGCTGTCGAACCGCATCCTCTACCCGATAACTGCCGCCGCCCGGCGGCAGGGTGGCAAGGCGTGGACCACGATCCGCTCGAACCACAGCCGGCTCCTCTTGCTGCTGGCTCCCATCGTGGCGATGGGGGTGGTGTTGGCACCGCCGGCGGTCTCGCTGCTCTACCGGCGGCCCTTCTGGGACGTCGGGCCGCTGGCCGCTTCGCTGTCGATCGGGACCTGGTTGGGCGCGATCTCCACTTCGTACACCATCGTGCTCATGGCGGCCGGGGCGCCGCGGTTTCTCACCTTCGGCAGCATCGCCAAGACCGTGCTGTTTGCCACCCTCGTCTTCCCGATATCAGCCCACTATGGCGTGAGCGGGGTGGCTATTTTAGTGAGCCTCTCTGAGATCGGGTTCCTGATCGTCGCGGAGCTCGGCGGCCGCACCGTCGGCGTCGTCGCCTGGAAGGTCGATGTCGCCCTCACCGCTTTCGCCGTCGCCTATTACTTCGTCGCCAAGTTTCTCTACGCGTCCGTGTTTCACCTCACGAACGGCGGCCGGCTGCCCGGCATTCTGGTGGTGCTCGGTCTGACGCTGGTGGTGACCGGCGGATTGGCCAAACGATCCAAGCTGCTCGGCGGCAACCGCCAGCGTCGGTGAGCGATCCCCTCAGCCGATCGGTCCACTGCGAGCGGGTCGCGGCGGCTCAGGCTCAGGCTCAGGCGGTCAGGATGCTGCGCACGGCGTCGATGACGCGGTCGACGTCGCGATCGGTGAGCTTCGGCGTGAGCGGGATGGAGACCGTGCGTTCGCCAATCCGGTGGGCCCTCGGGAACTGCTCCGGGCGGAAGCCGAACCGCTCGGCGTAGTACGGATGGGTGTGCAGAGCGCGGTAATGGACCCCCGTGCCGATGCGGCGCTTGTGCATTTCGAGCATGAACTGGTCGCGCGAGACCGGGGCGCCATCGTCGACCTGCAGGATGTAGAGGTGGCGGGCGTGGACAGTGTCGGCCTCCGGCGGGAGCGGCCGCACGACCGGCAGATCGGCGAAGGCCTCGTCGTAACGGGCCCAGATCTCCGCGCGCCGAGCGAGCCAACCTTCGAGCTTCGGGAGCTGCACGAGGCCGAGGCTGGCGGCCATGTCCGTCAGGTTGTACTTGAAGCCCGGGAACACGACGTCATAGTGCTTGTAGCCGGTGTCCGAGAAGCGGCTCCAGGCGTCGGCGGAAAGGCCGTGCAGGCCGCAGACCTTGATCCTCTTCGCGACGTCAGGATCGTTCGTCGTGACCATGCCGCCTTCGCCGGTCGTCATGTTCTTGGTCACGTAGAAGCTGAAACAGGTGAGCGCGCTGATCGAGCCGATCTTCTGCCGCTTGTAAACGGACTCGATGGCGTGAGCGGCGTCTTCGATGACGATCAGCGAGTGGCGGCGCGCGATGGCGGCGATCGCGTCCATGTCCGCGGGACGGCCGGCGAAGTGCACCGGGACGATCGCCTTGGTCCGGCTGGTCACGGCGGCCTCGATCGCCGCCGGATCGATGTTCATCGTGTCGGCCTGACAGTCCGCGAAGACCGGCGTCGCGCCGGTGTGGATGATGGCGTTCGCGGTCGCGCAGAAGGTCATCGGCGTGGTGATGACCTCGTCGCCCGGGCCGACCCCGGAGGCGACCATGCCGAGGTGCAATGCGGCCGTGCACGACGCCGTGGCGAGAGCGTGCTGGGCCCGCGTATAGGCCGCGAACTGGCGCTCCAACTCGTGCACCTGCGGGCCCGTCCCGATCCAGGCCGTCTCGAGGGTGCGCGTGACCGCCGCGATCTCCTCGGCGCCGATGATGGGACTGCCGAACACGAGATACGGATCAGTGGTCATACTTGTTTTCCACCTCGGCGGGGTGCTACCGTGAAAGAGCGTTGTTTGCGTGGCAAAGACCGTACCGAAGAACCTAGCATGACTCATCGCTCGTGGATGTGGGGAACTTGGGGGTCTCCAGCGCTTGAACCATCGCCGTCGCCTGCAGCGGCGTCTCGCGGTCCGCTTCGTCGGGTCCTTGCCTTTTTCTCCGGACGCTCGACCTTCAGGTCGGAGGCACGGTGATGCGGCTGGTTTTCCTGATTCCGGAGATCCTCAAGCGAAGCCCGCGCCGGAGGCTGTTCTCGCTCATTCGCGACACGAGGTTCGGGAAGCTCCGCGGGACCCGTCTGGCGAAGAAGTTGCTGGTTCACTCGGCGCTCTACGCCCCCTCCGCGCATGGCGGTACGTTGAACATCATGCGCCACGCGGCGCTCGCCCGCTCGCTCGGAGCGGACGCGGTGCTGGCGACGCCGAGCGGTGTCGACACCTACGGTGAGCTGAACGTGGTCGATCTCCCCTACATCCGCTGGGCCGATCGCAAACCAGACGACGTGTGCGTCGTGCCCGACATCTGCACCGAGCTCATCGACGACGTGCGGGGTCGGGTCATCGCCTATCTCCAGGTGCCCACTTTCGTGCGCAACAATTTCGACTACCTGCATCCGCGCATCCGGCTCTGGACGGATTCGCCCTTCATGCTCGAGATCTGCCAGCGCGTCTATCCCGAAAAGCAGATCCCCATCGTTCCCAACATCGTCGACGGAAAGACCTTCGCGTTCCGTCCCCAGAGCGAGCGCGAGCCCGGACTCCTCCTGGCCTTCCCCCGCAAAGGGCCGGAGTTCATCGAGGCCACACGGGCGGCCTACAGCGCGCTCGGAGGCACCTACTGGCGCTTCGACCTGGTTCACGGCCTTTCGTTGAAAGAGCTCGCCCAGAAGATGCAGCGGCATCAGGCGTTTTTGGCTTCGGCCGAAGTCGAGGGCTGCGCCCTTCCCCCGCAAGAGTGCATGGCGGCCGGCATCGTGGTCGTCGGCAGGAGCGCGCGTGGCGCGAACTTTTCGATGGAGAACCGGAAGACGGCGCGGATCGCCGAGACGCCCGAAGAGGCCGCGCGGGGGCTTCGAGAGCTCGAAGATGCCGAGCTCCGTTCCCACATCGCGCACAACGGTCATAAGTTCATCTCCCGATACTTTCCCGAGAACGAGCCGACGGTATTTTGGCTCGAGACTCTGAAGCAGCTCGGGTTCTCCGCGCGCCCAGCGGCAGCCGCGAAAGCCGTCGTCTCGGTGGTCTGAGCGCCCGTCCGTCGCCGGCTCTTGCGCGCGGGTGTTCCTTCCTCTAGAAAGCCACCCCCGTGACCCCCGGCAGTGAAGACCCGCGTCTCGTTTCACCAGTGTTCGTCGTCGGCCCGTTTCGCTCCGGCACCACCTTGTTGCGGTTGATGCTCACGCACCATCCGCGCATCGACTGCTTCGGCGAATTCGAGTGTTCCGTGAGCGAGGCGCGAGGAGACTCATGGCCCGAGCTCGCCGACTATTATCGCTGGGCCGAGACCGATTGGATGTTCCTGGCGGACAACTTGGTCATCGACAAGAGCCTGAGCTACCCGGACCTGGTGCGGAGCTTTCTCGCTCAAGAGGCGGCGCGTTCCAACAAAGAGATCATCTCTGCCGCCGTACATTCGCGGTCCGACCTGCTGCCCAAGTTGTGGCCGAACGCGAGATTCATTCACACCCTCCGCGACCCCCGCGACGTCGCCCGCTCCACGGTGCCGATGGGATGGGCCGGGCACCCCTTCTTTGGCGCCTCGTACTGGCTGGAGGCCGAGCGCCACTGGGACAAACTCCTCGCGACGTTGCCGGAGCGCCAGCTGGCCGAAGTGCGGTACGAGGATCTCGTACGGCAACCGGAAGCTGAGCTCGCTCGGTTGTGCGAGTTTCTCGGGCTGGCGTACGACCCGGCGATGCTGACCTACGATCGGGACACGACCTACTCGAAACCCGATCCCTCGCTGGCCGAGCAGTGGCGCACGAAGATGACCGTCCGTGAAATTCAGCTCGTCGAGGGGGCCTGCGGTGAGCTGTTGCAGCGGCGGGGTTATCCCCCGTCGGGGAACCCGCCCGTCTCACCGACGCCCATCGAGCTCATGGCGCTGCGCGCGGTGAATCGCTTCAAGATGACCGCTTGGGCCCTCAGGCGGTACGGACTGTCGCTCTGGACTCGGCGTTTCGTCTCCAAACGCGTGGGTCCCGAGGGGTGGACGCGGAAGGTCAAGCTGGAGCTCAACGCGGTCGACGCGCAGTACATCAAGTAGCGGGCGCGTCGAGGGCGGCTCGGCGCCAGGGCGGAGTCGGACCGCTTCCAGCTAGAACGCGTTGTTGCTCTTTTTGCGTCCGAAGATGGTCAGCAAAATGATCTTGAGATCCCAGAGCAGCGTCCAGCGCTGGATGTACTGGAGATCGAACTTCACGCGCTTTTCCATCCAGGAAACGTCCGGGGTCTCGCCGCGCCATCCGTTGACCTGCGCCCACCCGGTGATCCCCGGCTTGACCTTGTGCCGCAGCATGTAGCCGCGGATGAGCGCCCGGTAGGTCTCGTTGTGCGCGACCGCGTGGGGACGGGGCCCGACGATGGAGATCTTCCCGGTGATGACCTGCAGGAACTGAGGGAGCTCGTCCATCGACGTCCGGCGCAAGAAGGCGCCGAACTTGGTGATGCGGGCGTCCCCCCGCTTGGCCTGAACGATCTGGGGGCCGTCCTCCAGCACCGTCATGGTCCTGAACTTGAGGATGCGGATCTCCTTGCCGTTCAGACCATAGCGGCGCTGGCGGAAGAAGACCGGCCCCGACGAGGTCAGCTTGACGCCGATCGCGATGAGCAGCATCGGGATCGCAATGACGAGGAGGATCAAGCTGCCCACCACGATGTCCTCGATGCGCTTCAACACCCCGTCCACGCCCTTGAAGGGTGTGTCGTGCGCGCTGACGATGGCGATCTCGCCGATCGTGCTCCACTGCGCGCTCAGCAGGTTGAACATGAAGAAGTCGGCCACCAGATAGACGGTCGCGGTGGTGTTGGAGAGATCGTGAAGCAGCTGGGCGATGCGCGGCTCGGCGCGCATCGGCAGCGCGATGTAGACCGAATCGACCTTGTTGGACCGGCAGACCTCCAGGAGGTCGTTCGAGTTTCCGGCGAAGGCGCAGTCGACGTCGCTCAGATCCTCTCGTCGATCCGGACTGCGGTCGTCATAGACGCCCATGACGCGGAGGCCGAACCAGGGGCGGTCGGCGATCTCCTTGCAGAGGGCGCGGGCGTTGACGGTGGCGCCGAGGATCACGACGTTGCGCACGTTGCGCCCTTGCTGGCGGATCGTTCGCAACGCGAGCCGCACGATGATCCGCCAGCCGCACAGAATGGCCGGCGTCAGCAGGAACCACCCGAAGGTGACGACGCGCGAATACACGAGCGAGGTCTTGGTCGCGAAGGCGAACGTCATCAGCACGGCCACGGTCCCGAGCCAAGCCAGCGTGACCATCCGCAGCTCGACGTGGAACCGCTCGACCCGCCAGGGGCGGTAGACGCTGCACAGCTCGGCGGCGACGATGAAACCGACCACCGCCGCCAGCGTCGCGTTGCTGGTCTCGCGTCGCCAGGTCTGGTGATAGGCGAACGTGGTCGTGATGTGGGCGAGAACGATCCACAGGATGTCCGCCAGACGTTGAATCCGATGGACGACGTTTTCGTGTTGGCGAAGCAAGTTAGTCCCGAGCCATCGGATATTAAGAGATCGGCTTTCTTGACGCTCGGGAATTGGATAGCCGACGAGCGCGTCATCTGCGCCGCCCGGGCGGGCCGGTCCCTGCCGCGACGTCCTCGCCGCGACCGGCGGCGCCGGAGGAGGTAGGTGGTGTACCTACGCGTATCCTTTGTGGAAATCGAGCTGCCGCTTTCGGGCCACGGCGGCTGCCAGTTTGAGGTGGCGCAGAACTCTGGATTTGAGTTAGCTAAACTCATATTGAGCCCACCCAAACGCGGAAAGGTTCGACGGAGCCCGACGACTGCCGGCTCGCGGGGTCGGGCCTCCGTCTCGCCGCCGAGCACGGTGCGCCTCAAGCTTCGAGGGATTCTCGAGCACCGGGACGTGGCCCTTCGCGCGGTGGCGACGGCGTGCAAGATGGTGACCGAGCGCCCGCGGGGTGCGGCCTGGGACGAGTTTCGTCATCAGGTGCTGTCCGCCGTGGGCGAGGGTTTCAACAACATCGTCCTGCACGGCAAGGTCGGGCTCGCGCCCCGGCGCGGCGGGGACGCCGAGGTCGACCTGCGAATCAAGACCAGCCCCGGTCGCATCCAGATCGAGCTTCGTGACTGGGGCCCGGGGTTCGACCCTTCCCAGGTGCAGCCCCCGGCCATCGAGGCGCTGCCCGAGTCGGGGATGGGACTGCACATCATGCAGTCGTTCATGCAGATGTCGTATCGCGCGGGGCGGCCCAATTTGCTGAAGCTCAACAAGCGGCTGGTTGCGCCGGCGCGTCCCGCCCGCGCCGGCGCGAGATCGAGGTGATTGTGGCCGCGGAACGAAGAGCCGTCGTGCTCGGGGCGAGAGGGACGCTGGGGCTGGCGCTGTGCGAGCAGTTGCCGCTGGCCGGCTGGTCGATGGCGGCCGCCGTGGCCCGCAACGAGTGCGACATCCGCGACGAGGCCGCGCTGCGGGCGCTCTTCGAACAGACCCGGCCGACCGCCGTGTTCAACGCGGCCGCTTACACCGACGTCGATCGGGCGGAGCTCGAGCCGGAGGTCGCGTTCGCCGTGAACGAGGGCGGCGCCCGCTCGGTCGCGCGGGCGGCCGCCGCGGCCGGCGCGGCCGTCGTGCATTATTCGACGGACTTCGTCTTCGACGGCGAAAAGCCCCTCCCCTACGACGAGACGGACCCGCCGACGCCCCAGGGGAGCTACGCGCGATCGAAGGTGGCCGGGGACGCGGCGGTGGCCGAAGCAGCGGCGCGGCACTTCATCCTCCGGGTCGGCTGCCTCTACGGGCACGGCGGCCGGAACTTCCCCTCGACCATCGTGCGGCGACTGAGAAGAGGCGAGACCATCCGCGCCGACTGCGAGCGGCTCGGATCGCCGACCTGGGTCCGGGAGGTCGCCCGCGTCTCGGCGGCGCTGGCGGCGACCGACCACCACGGCCTTTACCACTGCACGTCGCACGGCGAGACGACCTGGGCGGCCTTCGCCAGCCTGGCCGCCGAGATCCTCGATCTTCCGGCGACCAAGGTGGAGGGGGTGCCGACGGCGTCCCTGCCCATGAAGGCGCCGCGGCCCCGCCGCGCCATCCTCGACAACCGGAGGCTCCGCGAGACAGGGTTCGACGCGCTGTCGACCTGGCAGGACGCCTTGCGGGCTTTCGCCGCAGAAGAGATGCGACTAGAGTAGCCGCGATGTCCCCTCCGACGACGCCGTCCCGCGAATCCGACCGCATCAAAGGCGTCTACATCGTTCCGCTGAAAGCCTTTCAGGACAGCCGCGGCTACTTCTTCGAGAGCTACCGGCGGCAGTGGGTCCCGGGCGTGCGCGACATGGTGCAGGGGAACGTGTCGTTCTCCAAGGCCACCGTCTTGCGGGGACTGCACTACCACCTCAAACAGGCCGACTTCTGGATCGTTCCGTCGGGCCGAGTCCGCGCCGCGCTCTACGACCTGAGGATCTCGTCGCCGACCCACGGCCACAGCCAGGTGATCGAGCTCGGGCCCGAATCTCCGTTCGGGATCTACATCCCCAAGGGCGTGGCCCACGGCTTCTGCGCGATGGTCGACTCGTTCATGACCTACCTCGTCGACGAGCTCTACGACAACAGCGACGAGCGCGGCGTGCGCTGGGACGATCCGGCGCTCCGCATCTCCTGGGGCGTCGAGAATCCGATCGTGTCCGATCGCGACCGGGAGAACCCGCTGCTGGCCGACATTCCGGCCGCCCTTCTCCCTCCGTAGGTCGCCGCCCTCGCGCCCGGGCTACGGCTTCTTTTCGCGGACCGTGCTCTCGACCAGGTCGGTCGCGTGCTTCAGCGACTCGAACGTGCCGGCGTCGGTCCACCAGCCCGGCAGGACGTCGAAGGTCAGCTCGCCGCGCGCGATGTAGGCGTTGTTGACGTCGGTGATCTCCAGCTCGCCGCGCTTGGACGGCTTGAGGTCGGCGATGATCTCGTACAGCGCAGTGTCGTAGAAATAGATTCCGGTCACCGCCAGGTTGCTGGGCGGATCCTGGGGCTTCTCGATGATTCGCACCACCTTGCCGGGCTTTCCACCCTGCCCAGCTTCGGTGACCGCCACGCCGTAGCGGCCGGGATCGGGCACCTCCTGCAGCAACACCTTGGCGCCGCGCGGCTGGCGCCGGTAGGCGTCGGCGAAGGGCGCGATCGAGCTCTCGAAGATGTTGTCGCCCAGGATGACCGCCAGTCGCCCGCCGCGGCCGAAGCGCCTGGCCAGCCCCAGCGCCTGGGCGATGCCGCCCGCCTCGTCCTGCACGCGGTAGGTGAACTCGCAGCCAAACTCCTTGCCGCTCCCCAGCAGGCTCACCACGTCGCCCATGTGCTCGGTGCCGGTGACGATCAGGATCTCCCGGATCCCGGCCTCGATCAGCTTCTTGACCGGATAGAAGATCATCGGCTCCCGCCCGATCGGCAGGAGGTGCTTGTTGGTCACCTTGGTGAGGGGGAAGAGGCGCGAACCCGTGCCGCCGGCCAGGACGACCCCCCGAAGCTCCTCGTCGCTCATATGGTGCCTCCCGCACCGGCGGCCAGGCGCCGGGCATATTGCTGCTCGTAATAGTCGCGATAGGCGCCGCTGCGCACGCCGTCCGACCAGGCGCCGTTGGCCCGGTACCAGGCGACCGTCTCGGCCAGGCCCTGTTCGAAGCCGTGACGCGGGCGCCAGCCGAGCTGCTCCCGGATCTTGCGCGAGTTCATGGCGTAGCGGCGGTCGTGGCCCGGGCGGTCGGGGACGTGGCGAATGAGCGACTCGTCGCGGCCCGCCAGACGGAGGATGGCCCGCACGACGTCGATGTTGGGCCGCTCGTTCTCCGCGCCGATGTTGTAGACCTCGCCGGAGGTGCCGCCCTCGAGGGCCAGATCGATCGCCTCGCAGTGATCGTCGACGTGGATCCAGTCGCGGACGTAGAGGCCGTCCCCGTAGACCGGCAGCGCCTTGCCGTCGAAGGCGTTGAGGATCATGAGCGGGATGAGCTTCTCGGGGAACTGGTACGGACCGTAGTTGTTCGAGCAGCGGGTGATCACCACGTCCATCCCGTGGGTGTGGTGAAACGCCATCACGAAGTGATCGGCGGCGGCCTTGCTGGCCGAGTAGGGGCTCCGGGGCGAGATGGGCGTCGTCTCCTCGAAGGCGCCGGTCGGGCCCAACGATCCGTAGACCTCATCGGTGGAGACCTGCAGGAACCGCCGGACGCCGGCGGCGCGGGCCGCCTCCAGCAAACTCAGCGTCCCGCCCACGTTGGTGTCCAGAAAGGGGGCGGCCGAGGCGATGCTGCGATCGACGTGGCTCTCGGCCGCGAAGTTCACCACGGCGTCGATGGCGTGACGGCGGAGGAGCTCGAGGATCGTCGCCCCCTCCCGGATGTCGGCCCGCACGAAGAGGTGCTGACGATCGCTCTCCAGATCGCGCAGGTTCTCCAGGTTGCCGGCGTAGGTCAGCGCGTCGACGTTGACGACGAGGTCGCCCGGCCGCTTGCGGCGCGCGAGCCGTACGTACGCCGATCCTATGAAGCCGGCGCCGCCGGTCACCAGCAAGTTCATGGGCGAGCAGTTTGGGGTAACGGCCCCCCAATTTCAACAGCGCCCGGTCCCGCCCCCCGGGGACGACGAGCCGCGCGACGCCAGCCGTGCCGTGCTAGATCACCGTCGATGACAATCGCGCTCGGCATGACCGGCGAGCTGCGCACGGGGTGGGTCGGTGCCTGGTCGCCGGGGATCGGCGATCCGAACGCGATGGGATGGATCACCGTCGTCGCCTACCTGTGGGCCGCCTGGCTCTGCTTCGCCGTCCACCGCGCCTGGCTCGCCTCCGCGGGACCGGCGGTCAAGGGGCGGACCTTCGGCCCCGTCGCGCTGGCCCTCCTCGGACAGAGGCGAAGGCTGGCCGCGCTGCCGGGGGCCGTTCGCATGAGCGCGTTGTGGAAGGCGCTGGCCGTCGGGCTCTTGCTGCTGGGGATCAACAAGCAGCTCGATCTGCAGACGGCGCTCACCGAATTCGGGCGGATCTTGGCCGCCAAACAGGGGTGGTACGAACGACGCCAGCAGGTCCAGATCGATTTCATCATCGGCGTGGTCCTGGTGGGCATCTGGCTGATCTGGTCGGTCCTGCTGCTCGCCGGCCGGAACCTCCCGCGGCTGGGGCTCGCGCTGGTCGGCATCGTGTTCCTCTGTTGCTTCGTGGCGATTCGCGCATCGTCGTTTCACCACGTCGACCGCCTCCTGGGCGCCAATCTGGACGGGCTCAAGATCAACTGGATCATGGAGCTCGGGGGAATCACGCTGGTCGGCGTCGGCGCCTACGGCGAGCGGCGCGCGCTCAAACGCGCTTCGGTCTAGGCCGCCTATCGGGCGGCACGTCGTCGGGCATGGTTCGCTTCGCTCACCGTCGCCTTTTCGGCGACGCCCTCCTAGGCCGCCTATCGGGCGGCACGTCGTCGGGCATGGTTCGCTTCGCTCACCGTCGCCTTTTCGGCGACGCCCTCCTAGGCTCAGTCGAATCCGTCGCTGGAAAATCCACCCTGGTGCGACGGTCCCGGCGGGGCCGATCGCGAGCGAAGAAAACGTCCCGGGCTGCCCCAGCGCCCCGCGTAGGCCAGCGCCTCCGGCGCGCCCAGCGGCGTCGCGCGCTCGCCGATGTTGACGAGACCGCCCCCCAGCCAGGTTCGCCAGAGCTGATCGGCGCAGCGATCGGCCGACGCGCAGCGGCTGGCGTGCTCGAACCAGGCGAACGACGCCTGGTCCGGGTAGCTGGCGTGGGTTCCGCGGGCGGAGAGGACCAGGGGGTGCTCGCCCCTCGGGTCGTCGGCCTGGTTGCCTGTCTTGCCGCCCACCTTGCGGACCTCGCTCCAGGGTCGGTACACCCCCGGGTTGTTGTTCCCGTGCTGTGCGAAGTACACGCCGCGGGGAACACCGCTCCGATCGACGTCGACGGTGATGTGCTCCCAGTCGCTGTCGTGATCGAAGAAGAGCGGACCTTCGTTGTAGGTGTAGAAAAACCAGTACTGGACGTTGATGTGTCCGTCGGTCCGCGGATAGACGTGCACGTAGGTGACCCAGTCCCGCGGGTCGGCGCTGCCCGCGCGAACCTCGCGCGGGAACCGCCCCCGGTCGGTCGCCAGGTGGCCGACGCCGCCGATCCGGGAGAGCAGCCAGGCAATCGACGCCGGGCGATTGGCCTCGTCGGGGTCGAGGATGACCGCCGGCGCGAAGCGGGCGGCCAGGGCGGCCTCCAGGGTGTCGGGAAGGCCGTCCCGATCCTGGTCGTCGAGGGCCAGCGGCCGCGGGCCCCTGACCGCCGCCGCCGCGGTGCCCCCCGAAGGACGGTCCCGACGCCGGACACCGTGCATGAGGGCGAAGAAGAAGAGAACGCCGACCACCGCGAATCGCAGGGGCCAGGTGACACGGTGACGCAAATGGTGCTGCAACGGGCCGGCAGTATATCCGGGATATGGGATCCGCATCGGGGATATCCGGCGATCGCTGACATTCCAGGTGCTTACGACTCGAGCATTTTCCGGAAGCGGGCGCGGTTTCGCCGGCATCAACGACGCTCGTGAACGCCACGCACGTGACGGCTGCCGGACAGTCCAGGCGCCGGCCGGGGGTCCAGGAAACATCGGGCGCCCGTCCGGAAACTCCGCGCTGGGGCGGTCGGCCCCGCCTGAGTTTGTGACCTGTTTTCACCGGGTTCCGCTACTGTGACTTACTCCCCTGTGTTCGACCCTCTCGTCATAGCCAGTGGACTCTTCGTCGGGTTCGTCGTCGGGCTGACCGGCATGGGGGGCGGCGCGTTGATGACGCCGATCCTGGTGATGCTGTTTCACATCGAGCCGCTTACCGCGGTGTCCAGCGACATCGTCGCGGCGATGGTGATGAAGCCGGTCGGGGGTGCCGTTCACTGGCGGCGCGGGACCGTCCAGCGCGGGCTGGTCACCTGGCTGATGCTCGGCTCGATCCCCTCGGCGTTCCTGGGCGTGCTGTTCCTGCGCCGGCTGGACGCCGGGATCGCGGTCCAGGCCCACATCAAGCTGGCGCTCGGGATCGCCCTGCTGGTGGTCGTGACCGGGCTGGTCGTTCGCCCGCTGCTGAGCTCGCACCGGGGGAACCCGGTGCCCTTCGAGCTGAAGCGATTTCCGACGTTGCTGATCGGGATCGTGGGCGGCCTGGTGGTCGGCCTCACCTCCGTCGGGTCTGGATCGTTGATCATCGTCGCGCTGCTGCTGCTCTACCCTCGACTGAGCCTCTCCGAGCTGGTGGGGACGGATCTCGTTCAGGCGGTGCCGCTCGTCGCCAGCGCCGCCATCGGGCACCTGCTGTTCGGCAACTTCAAGCTGGGGCTGACCGTCTCGATCCTGATCGGCAGCCTCCCCGGGGTCTTCATCGGCGCGCGCTTCTCCTCGCGCGCGCCCGACTACGTCATTCGGCCGTCGCTGGCGGTCGTGCTGCTGCTGTCGGGGATGAAGCTGATTGGCGCGTCCAATCTGACGCTGGCGCTGGTGGCGCCCGTCGCCGTCGCCGTCGGCCTGGCGTACGCGCTCTCGGCGGCGGGACGCGCGCGCCGCGACCGGGCCGCGCACGCGACCGAGATCGCGCTCGTGAACGGCACGTCGTCGGGTCCGCTCCCCGCCGTCGCGACCGTCCCCCGGGTTCGCACCGCCGAGCACCACCGCAGCTGATCTCCACGTCGGCGGAGACTCAACGGAGAAACAGCTGGTAGGCCGGGTTGTCGGTCTCGTCCCAGTGCCGGTAGCCGAGGTCGGCCAGGAACCGGCGCAGCGCCGAGCGATCGCGGGGAGGGACTTGCAGCCCCACGAGGACCCGGCCCGGATCGGCGCCCTGATTTCGGTAGTGAAACAGGGAGATGTTCCAGTTGGGCGACATGCTGGCCAAGAATTTGGTGAGCGCGCCGGGACGCTCGGGAAACTCGAACCGATAGAGATGTTCGTCCTGGGCCAGCGCCGAGCGGCCGCCAACGAGGTGGCGCAGGTGCTCCTTGGCCAGCTCGTCGTCGGTCAGATCGAGCGTGGGGAAACCGGCCGCTTCGAACGAACGGTGCAGCACGCGCGCCTCCCCCGGGCGGGCCAGCTGCACACCGACGAACACGCGCGCGGTGGAGGCGTCGGAGATGCGGTAGTTGAACTCGGTCACGCTGCGATCGCCGACCAGCTTGCAGAGACGCTTGAAGCTGCCGCGCCGCTCGGGGATGGTCACGGCGAAGACCGCCTCGCGCTTCTCGCCCACCTCGGCCCGCTCGGCCACGAACCGCAGCCGATCGAAGTTCATGTTCGCGCCGCAGGTCACCACAGCGACTGTCTCCGTCGAGCGGCCCGCGCGCCGCGTAGGCCTTGGCCCCCGCCACGCCGAGCGCCCCCGCGGGCTCGAGGATGGAACGCGTCTCCTGAAAGACGTCCTTGATGGCGGCGCAGACGGCATCGTTGTCGACCTTGACGATGTCGTCGACGTAGCGGCGACAGAGGCGAAACGTCTCGCGCCCGACCCGCCGGACCGCGGTGCCGTCCGAGAAGAGCCCCACCTCGCGCAGCGTGATCCGGCGTCCGGCGGCCATTGAGCGCGCCATCGCGTCCGAGTCGACCGTCTGCACGCCGATGATCTTGATCTCGGGCCGCACCGCCTTGACGTAGGCGGCGATCCCGGAGATGAGCCCGCCACCGCCGATCGAAGCGAAGATCGCGCGCAGCGGCCCGTGATCCTGCGGGTGGTGCTGGCGGAGAATCTCCATCCCCACCGTCCCCTGCCCGGCGATCACGTCGGGATCGTCGAACGGGTGCACGAACGTCAGCTTGCGTCGCCGTTGCAGGACCAGGGCGTGCGCGTAGGCGTCGGAGAACGAATCACCATGCAGCACCACCTCGGCGCCGAGGGCCCGCACGGCGTCGACCTTCACCTCGGGTGACGTCGCCGGCATGACGATGAGGGCGCGCGCACCCAGCTTGCGCGCCGAGAGCGCCACGCCCTGGGCGTGGTTGCCGGCGCTGGCTGCGATGACCCCGCGGCGCAGGCCGCGGCGGGCAGGTTGACCATCTTGTTGTAGGCGCCGCGCAGCTTGAAGCTGAAGACCGGCTGCAGGTCCTCGCGCTTGAGCAGGACCTTGGCGCCGAGGCGCGCCGAAAGCAGCGGCGCGAGGTCGAGCGGCGTCTCGATGGCGACGTCATAGACGCGGGCGTTGAGGATTCGTTGCAGGTACGGGTTGGCGGGCACGCCGGCCACTATAGCCGGCTGCCGCCGTCAAACGCGGCGGTCCGCGGGCCCTTTTCCTTGGCGAGGCAGCTCCGCGCTGAAGACAGAGCCGGCGCCGACGGCGCTGCGGACGGCGACCTTCCCCCCCATCGCCTCGACGAGCAGCTTGACGATCCAGAGACCGAGGCCGAACCCGCCGTAGTGCTCCGGCGACACGATGCGCGCGAACCGCTCGAAGAGCCGCTGCTGATCATCGGGCGAGATGCCGATCCCGTGGTCTTCGATCTCGACGGTGGCCATGGTCTTCGTCGCCGAGACGCGAATCTGGATCGGTTTCCCGGCGCCGTACTTGATGGCGTTGGAGAGGAAGTTGGTGATCACCTCGTCGAGGCGGAGCCGATCCCACCGTCCGAGGATCGCCCTGTCCCTGCCCGTCCCCCCGGTCACGATCAGCGACAGCGAGCAACCGGCGGAGACGAGATCGTCCTTGAACCGCTCGGCCACCGCCTGGGTCACCGCCACCAGATCGACGTCCTCCAACCGGAGCTGCAGCTGTCCGGAGGCGGCGCGACTGACGTCGAGCAGCGCATCGACCAGCTCGGTGAGCCGTCCGACCTGCTTGTCGACCCCCTGGACCCGGGCGGTGAGCTTGGCCAGATCGGCGGCGCTTCTGTCGGGCTTGGCGGTGATGCGGAGAATTCCGTCGACCTTCAACCGCAGGCTGGTGAGAGGCGTCTTCAGCTCGTGACTGGCGATCGACAGAAATTCGTCGCGGAGCTTCACCGCCGCCCGCGCCTCGTTGTAGAGCCGCGCGTTCTCGACGGCCAGCCCGGCGCGGCGGCCGAGCTCGCGCATCATCTCCAGGTCCTCCGGTCCGTAGCGGCGGTTCGACTCTGCCCAGACCAGATTGAGGACCCCGATCGGGCGGCCTCCCGCCACCAGCGGCACCATCAGCACCGAGCGCAGCCCGAGCTCGCGCGTGAAGCGGAGGTGGTCTTCGTCGCGCGCCCCCCGCACCGCCATCTCGTCGGTCACGTCGCGAATCAGCTCGGCGCGTCCCGTGCGGAGCACGGCCACCGGGCCGCGCGCGGCCGACGCGTCGGGTGGGTAGCGCAGGCGCATCTGACGGGCGGCCTCGACCTTCGCGCTGTCGACGTGCGCGATGGCGATCGAGCGCAGCTCCCCCGCCTCGGCCAGCTCGACGCCGCACCAGTCGGCGAACGACGGCACCACCAGGTGCGCCAGCCGTTCGCAGATCGAGACGTGGTCGAGCGAGCTCGAGAGCAGCGTGCTCGCCTCGGCGAAGAACCGCATCGTCCCCTCACGCCGCCGCGCCTCGCGGTAAAGCCGCGCGTTGTCGATCGCCAGCGCCGCGCGGTGGGCCAGCTCCCCGGCCATGTCGACGTCCCCCCTGCCGTAGGGGGCGCGCCCCGCGCCGCGCATCAGCGAGATCACGCCCAGGATCTGCCCCCGCACGACCATCGGGACCATCACGCACGACGCGCAGCCGAGGCCGCGCATGATCCGCAGGTGATCGTCGCTCTGGGCGGCGCGCACGAGATCCTCGTCGGTGACGGAGACGCTGAGCGCGGCGGCGCCCCTCCTGAGCACGTCCAACATCTCGCCGCTCCGGTGCTCGGTGGGGGGGAACTTCAGCTTGTATTCGGCGGCCAGCTCATGCTTGGTCGGATCGGCGTGCACGACGGCCAGCCGGCGCGCCACGCCGACCTCGTCGACGACGGTGACGGTGCACCAGTCGGCCATGTCGGGGACGGAGAGCTCTGCCACCTGCTGCAGCGTCCGTTCGTAGTCGAGCGACTCCGAGAGCGACGCGCTGGCCGAGATCAGGAACCGCGAACGCCGCTGAGCCTCTTCGGGGGCTTCGCTTCGCTCGTCCAACTCGGCCGTGGATCGTCCAGCGCTCATCCGGTAACGGCAAACATCGCCGCCCCTTCGGCGAATCATAACATGGCGCGACCCCGTGGGCGCCCGCGAGAGCGCCTTGGGGCGGCACGTCGTCGGGCGTGGTTCGCTCACCGTCGCCCTTTCGGCGATGCTCTCCTACGAACGCGCGCGCGCCCGGGTCCGCCGGCGGGCCAGCGCCAGCGCCGCCGCCACCAAGATCAAGGATGTCGGCGAGCCGGCGTCGCCAGCCCGGCCACCGAGCGCGCAGCCGCCCGCCGCCTCGCCGAGTTGGTGCGCGGGGGCCTCACCAGGGGCGAGCGGCGTCGGGGTCGAAGGCGTAGGCGTCGAGCTGCCCGGATCGCCGACCACCGCCGCCGGCACGCTCAGCTCGGCGTCGGCGGTCCCGCCGAACGCGCCCAGGTTGATCCGCGCGCCGTTGGGCGTCGGCTCCTCGCCCACCGCGTCCGCGGGATCCCCTTGGTCCGTCGACGGCTGCGGGCCCGCCAGCATCAGGTTGTGCCCGGTCAGATCGACGAACGTCACCGTCGCCGCCAGGTCGCCCGCCCCCGCCACCAGCCCCTTGTAGTCGGTGGTGTTGCCGAACAGATCGTCGTAGCTGCTGGCGAGATCGCCGGGGCTCTCGCTCTCGAGCCCGACGTCGTTCCCGGTCACCAGGCTGTTCTTGATCGTCGCGATCCCGGTCGCGTCGACGCCGATCCCGTTGCCGGCCACCGTCGCGTTGACGACCGCCGCGCCGCCGCCGGCCGCCACCACGATCCCCGCCGTCGCGCAGTCGCGCACCACCAGGTGCGTGAGCTGGACAGCGGTCGCGCCGCTGTCCACCGCCACGCAGGTCGCCGCGCCCGTCACCGTCGTCTTGTCCAGCACCGTCGCCGTCTTCGGATCCGTCCCGTCGAAGCTCACGCCCACCGCCAGCCCCGTCCCGTCGATCGTCGTCCGTCCCGCGCCCGCGCCCCGGACGCTGACGCCGCCCGCGACGTGCAGCGTGTCCGACAACGGAAACGTCCCCACGCCCAGGACGACGAGGTCCCCCGCCTGCGCCCCGGCCAGCGCGCTCCGCAGGTTCGCCGCCGGCGTCCCGTTCACCGTCACCGTCCCCGCCGTCGCCACCGTGAACGTCTCCGGCGCCGACCAGGAAGAGAGGGCCCCGTGCGAATCGCGCGCCCGCACCGCGAACGTGTAGGTCACGCCCGGCGCCAGCGGTGCCGTCACCGCCAGCGACGTCACCCCTTGCCCCGGGAAGATCTGCTGCGCGTAGCTCTCCAGCACCTCCCCGTCCGAATCGATCCGCACCTCGTACGTCGGCTGCTCGCCGTCGGGATCCATCGCCGCCGACCAGTGGAGGGTCACGTCCGCGGCGTCGAGCGGGCGCGGGTTCGCCGCCAGCACCGGCGCCGTCGGCGGGTGGTTCACGCTCGACAGCTGCCCCTCGACCGTGCCGTTTTCGGCCACGGTGATGATCCGCCCGTTCGCCATCACCGGCGACGCCAGCGCCCGTCCCGCCACCGTCAGGTCGCCCGCGTCGGCGCCGGTCGCGGCGTCGAGGATGCTCACCGTCCCCACCAGCGACGACGAAACCGCCAGCAGCGGCGTCCCCCCCATCGCCCCGAACGCCGCGGGCGTCGGGCAGACGACGAAGCCCGGCACATCGTTCGGATCGGAGAACACCACCCGCCCGAGCGCCCGCTGCCAGGTGACGACGCCGGTGTTGGGATCGAGCGCGACTGCCCACTCGCGCGAGAGATAGTGATCCGGCTGGCCGTCCCCGTCGGTGTCCAGTGCGTCGTCGAGCCGCGTCTCCAGGGTGATGAGGCCGCCCGCCGACGCGAACGACGACACCGACCGCCGCCGGTAGATCCTCTTCCCGTCCAGATCCGGATCGGGGGTCGGCAACGTGATCGGCCAGCCGGTCAGCGGCACCCCCGTCGCGGCGTCGACCGCGTGGACGTGATCGCTCTCCCCGCCGCCGGCCAGGTAGACCCGCCCGCCGGCGATGAGCGGCGCGGCGATGTTGACGATTCCGTCGGCGCGGTAGTCCCAGCGCGGAAGGCCCGTCGTTGCGTCGAAGGCGTAGTAGTGACCGCCGTTGGTCCCGACCACCACCACCCCAGCCCCCACCGCCGGCGGCGTGTTGCTGAACTCTTCCATGCCCGGCGGGCTCTGCCAGACAATCGCGCCGGTCGTTCCGTCGAGGCGGACCACGAACTGCTGCGGCAGTCCGGCGCCGACGACGACGTCACCGTTGACGATTGCCGGCGACGAGACGTTCAGCCCGCCGAGATCGGTCGACCAGAGCTGCTTGCCGTCCGCCAGGCCCAGGGCGACGATCTTGCTCCCGAGCGTCGGGACGAACACCCGTCCGTTCGCGATGGCCGGCGTCGCCTGGACCGCCGAGCGGAGAGCGACCTGCCAGACCAGCTGTCCGGTGTCGGCCGCCAGCGCGGTCAGCGCCCCGTCGAGCGCTGCGCTGACGACGAAGCCGTCGGCCACCACGGGGCTCGCCAGCGCGCCGGCATCCCCGGTCGGGACGAAGGACCACTTGCCATCCGTGAACGTGGTGCCCGAGCGCTCAGCCGACAGCCGGCCGCGCGCGGTGTCGAGACCGAGAGTCGTCCAGTCGTCGGCGCGCGCCGGGGCGGCCAACGACAGGGCGGCGGCGACGAGCGCGGGCGCAGCGCCCCGCCAAGGCCGGCGGGTGATCGCGAGGCGATGCGGTCGTCTGGGGTTCGTGGTGATCATTGGAAGGTGGGCGTCGGATCGCTGACCGCGTCGAAGTAGTAGAGGCGGCCGTCGTTCGCGGCCGAAGAGGTCGAGACCATGTAGCGGCCGTAGTTGGCGTCGTACCCGACGGTCGAGACCGACTCCGTGGGGCCGAAGTCATACTTCCGCAGGATGGAGACGCCGTTGGGCGACGCGTTTCCGGTATTGCGGTCGAGAAGGTAAAGCTTCCCCAGCGTCGTCCCGACGGCGAGGACGCCGTTCACGTACAGCGGCGCCGCGGTGATGGGGTCGGAGGCGTTGAGGGTGTACGGATAGGTCGTGTTGAGCAGCGAACCGGCGGTTCCACTCCCCGCGGCGTTGAGCACCACCACCTTCCCGCCCGACGTTCCGAAGGCAACGGTGTCGGTCGCCCCGTCGTAGTAATTGTCGGTGATCGCGCTTCCAGCGGCGTAGCTCCAGAGGAAGTTGGTGCCGGTGAAGGTCGTGGGGCTGATCGCCCAGATGGTTCCGGAAGAGTCGCCCGCGTAGACGCGCGACGTTCCGTTCGTCGCCGCGAGGTAGCTGGTCCCGAAGCTGACGCGCCCGGTGATCGTCCCGGGCTTGGTGTTCGTGACGAAGGTCGTTCCGGTGACGGCCAATTGCAGGAGGTCGCCGGTCACGCCGAGATAAAGCGTGGTCGTCCCCGATACGGTCGACAGGGTCGGCGAGGAAGTGGTGACGTTGAGGGGAGTGGTGACCGGCCAGCTGGTCGAGATCTTGGCGCCGTTCGACTGTTTGATCCCCATCAGCACCTGCGCGGAAGCGGTCGTCGCGGCCCAGTAGACGTTGTTCGCGTCCAGCGAGAGGGCGGAGGTGATGGTGCAGCTGCAGGAGTAGGCGCCGCTGGTCGCCCAGGAGGCGTCGACCGTCAGCGTTCCGGAGGTCGTTCCGGTCCCGGTGTCCTTCAGGCGGTAGACCTTGCCGCTGTTGCTGGATGCGCCGTTGACGGAGACGTAGAGGTAGTGCGTCCCGCTGACCGTCATCCACTGCGGCGTCCCGGTGATGGTCTCGGCCGCCGTCGGATTGACCCAGGAGTAAAGGGGGTTGCCGCTCTCGTCGCGCACGTAGATGACGTCGCTGCCGCCCGAGGCGTCGTGGAACGCCACGTAGGTCGAGTAGTAGGTGAACGAGCTCCAGTCGAATGCCGCAGTCGGGAACCCCACCAGGGTCCCGTCCGTATCCACCTCGGCGGCGCGAATGAACTGGACGACCGCGCCGTTCGTCGTCGGGTGGTCCGCGACGCCGTCGTTATTGGCGTCGTCGTCGGACTTCTCGCTGGTGGCGCAGAGCCCGGTGGTGGCGTCATTCGTCGCACAGGTCGCGTTGCCGAACATCGCGCGGGGACCGGCGCCGCTGCCGGTGCCGTTGCCGGTCAACTTGACGGCATAGGTGGTGCTGTTGTCGAAGGTGCAGCCGTTCGACGACAGGTAGAGCGTCGACGCGTAGATCTGGAGCAGCTGCGTGCCCGTCCCACTGCCAAACGCAATCTTGTCGAACTGGCTGAACGTGGTGGCAGCGCCGGTGTTGGCGTTGATCCACATTCCATTGGAATCGGTGTTCTGGACGGAGAGGCCGTTGATGTTGAGCGTCGGAGCGGCGATGGCCGTCGACCCGACCTTGAACGCGTACCTGCTCGAGGTCCCATTGATGGTCGCGCTGGTCGCGTTGAGCGTTCCGTCCATCGTCAGGGCCGTGCCTACCGTCAGGCTGCTGCCGCTCGAGAGCGTCAGCGTCCCGGTCGACTGCACCGTCACGCTGCCGGTCACATTCGTCGAACCGACGAGCGTGAGCACGCCCGCGGAGCTCGCCGGCTGGTTGCCATGCGAGAGAGCAGCAACATCCGCCGCGGTCAGCGCGCGGTTGTAGACGCGCACGTCGTCGATCGCGCAGGTCCCGGCGGTCGAGCACGCGCTACCCCCGCCGAAGTGGTAGCCGGTCGTCGACGGGTTGTTGCCAATGACCAGGCCGTAGGTCTCGTTGGCGGCGACCCAGTCGATGGCGGTCTCGGCCGCCGCGGTGGCCGTCGGATTCGTCGTGCTGTCGAGCTGCTTGGCCGTGGAACCGTTGACCCAGTAGGCGCCGGTGGCGACGACGCCGTCGAGATAGGCCGTCATTCCACCCCCGGTGCCCGTCGAGATCACGCCAACGATCTGGTGCCAGTTGCCATCCAGCACGTTGGAGTACGGTACGCGGTACTCGATCCAGTCGCCCGTCGAGCTGCCGTTGCCGATCCGCTTCATGACCATCACACCGGTCGTCGTGATCCGCAGCCCGTAGCTGTTCGATCCGCTCACGATCTCGCCGGCGGTGGTGTCGACTGACTTCGCTTTGTACCAGGCTGACACGGTGAGGGTGGAGGGGGTGAGCACGGAGAGGCCGCTCAACGCGGCGGTCGTACCGTACTGTGATCCGGTCATCGAGACGTCGTTGCTGTCGGAGAAGCTCAACGTCGGCAGACCGGTCGAGGGGAAGGTCGAGGTCCCGCTCCAGGTCAGGCTGTTGCCGTTGGCCGACGAATCGGCCGTGTGGTTGGGCGAATCGTCGAACGCCCAGTACCCGACCAGCGTCGGGTCGCCGCCGTTGACGACGGTGGAGCTCACGTTGACGTTGCCACCGACGGTAACGTTCGCCGTGCCCCCGGTGAACGTCCCTCCTGAGATCGTGAGGTCGCCGTTGTCGGTAATGGTCCCGCCCCCGGCCGCGTTGAACGATCCGCCGCTGATGGTGAAGAAGTTCGTCCCCGCGCCGGTGATCCTGATGGTCGAGCTGCCGGTCATCGTGACCGTTCCGCCCGAAATGGTCAGGGACGTGAGCTTGCTGGTGTTGGCGTTGATCGTGACCGTGCCGGACGCGATCGTGACGGCGTCGCCGTTTCCAGGCACCCCGTTGGGGGACCAATTGTTCGCGCTACTCCAGTTGACGCCGTCGCCACCCCCGTCCCACGTCTTGGGCGCGGCGAACGCGTCCCTGGCTGCGCCCGCCATTGCCACCAGGACAAGGCAAGCGGCGATCTGCGACAGTCGCAATGATCTCCGCCGGGCGTGGTTTTCCGAGATACGCACAGAGATGGAGGAGAGGTTCCCTTCTCCGATTGATCGGTATAATCGCCGACTGACTTGAGCGATCGCGGCAGGGCGCCGCAGCGCCGGGAGGTCGGTCAGGCCCGGCCTGGGCGGCCGTTGTTGCGCGCTTCGGCGCGCGCCTCGATCTGGTCGAGCAGGTCCATCTGGTGGACCTCTTCCGGCTGGCGGGGCTCGCGCGGGTCGATCGACCGGATCCGATAGTTCCCGAGGAGGCCGGTCACGATGTTGCGCGCGCGCTCGAGGACCTGCTCGTCCGACAGATCGACGCCGTCGCGCGTCCGCAACACGCGAATTCCTTCGGCAACATCCTGCAGGAGAAGACGAACGGTCATGATTGGCACAGCCTTGGTCTTCTGTCTCGGACGGGTGGTTTCCCGCGGCAAGATGCTTCGAGCATAGTGTCTGAGCTTCCCCCAAACCAGCCCGTTGAAGTCGTCCATTGGCTGAATCCGACGCGTCGCGACGCAGGGCGGCGCAACACAGATCACGCGCGGGAGCGCAGGCCGGCGTGTTATTGATGCCGCCCATGCGAAAGCGTCCTTGCGGCGGCGTCAGTGCCAGTTTTCTGGCGCTGCTCTTGGCGGGGCTCGGGGGATGCACTTCCGGGACCCCGTCGTCGCCGGCGTCGGGGCCCGGAACGCCGATTGGACTGGCCTCCGAGCTGGCGAGCGCCTTCTGCACGGCGCAGGCCGCCTGCTGCGGATCTCCCGCCGGCACCACGGTGCCGGACGGTTCCAGCGGCCCCGACGCGGGGGCGGCGGTTTCTCCCGGCACCTGTGGGGCGACCACCGATGCGGCGGCCACCGACGGCGGAGCCTCCGCCTGCCTCGACCGTGCGAAGCTGGCGGCGAACCAGCAGCTCGCGCTGGTGACGACCGCCTTTGGCGAAGGGCTGCTGACCATCGACCCGATGATCGCCACGACCTGCGTCGCCGCCTACGCCGGCAGCAGCTGCGCGGAGCTGGCCGGGCAGGCGGTGCCCGATGTGCAAGCGGCGCTCGACGCCCCGGCTTGCGCCAACCTCTTCAACGGCTACATCCCCGTCGGCGAGCGCTGCGACATGAGTCAGGAGTGCGTCAGCGGCGCCTACTGCCTGTCGCAGGGGACCGGCCAGAACGTCACCTCGCTGGCGGGCAGTGGAACGCTGGGGACCTGCTTCCCGTTCCAGCAGATGGGCGACGCCTGCAACACCACCGGCGATTGCCTGCCGCCGCTCACCTGCGACGCGACGACCCTCACCTGCGAATAGCGCGGCGCCTCGCGGACGCCGGTCAGCGAAGGACGGCCACCCGGTCGCCGAAGATCTGCTCGATGCGCGCCAGCAGATCGTCGCTGGCGGCGATCTTGTAGTCGTCGCCCAGGGCCAGGATGCTCTCGCTGCGCATCGGGATCTCCATCCGCAGGACCGCGCGGCAGCCGCCCGTGTGCGTGCGCAGCACCTTCTCCAGCGCGCGGAGCTGCTCCTCGCTGACCAGATCGGCGTTGAGCTTGATGTCGAGCAGCGAGCTCTTCTCGGCGCGCACCCGGGCCAGCGGCTTGGCGTCGAGGAAGCGCAGCCGCTCGCGGGCGGTCTCCCCTTCGCCGAAGGGGGTGTCGACGGTGCCGGTCACCAGGAGCGGCTCGTCCTTGGAGAGGATCTCCCGGTACTCCTCGACCTTCTTCGAGTTCACGATGTACTCGATCTGGCCGGAGTGATCTTCGAGGGTGAAGAAGGCGTACTTCCCCTGCCCGTTCTTCATCGGCCGTTCCTGATAGACGGCCACGACGCCGCCCAGGATCACCTCGGCGCGCTCCCCCTTCTGGGTGCAGTTGGCGGCGGTGGCGTTGGTGAAGCGGCGAATCTCGCTGGCGTAGCGATCCAGCGGATGTCCGCTGATGTAAAAGCCGAGCGCCTCCTTCTCGTAGGCCAGCAGCTCCTTCGGCATCCACTCGTCGAACGGCGGGTACTTGTCGTCGCCGGTGGCGGCGCCCGGGGTCTTGGCGCCCCCCCCGCCGGTGAGCAGCGCCAGCAGGTTGGTCTGCCCGCTCTCCCGATCGCGCTGTGCCTCGGCCGCCCGCTCGCTGGCCAGGCCGATGGTGCCGAAGACGCGCGCGCGGGTGACGCCGTTCTGCTGGGCGACGCCGTCGAAGGCGCCGGCCTTCACCAGCGCCTCGATGACCTTGCGGTTCACCTTGCGCCCGTCGACGCGGCGGCAGAAGTCGAACAGCGACAGCATCGGTCCGCCCAGCGTGCGCGCCTGCTTGATCACCTCCACCGCCCCCTCGCCCACGCCCTTGACCGCCCCCAGGCCGAAGCGGATCACCTTCCGGTCGCCGGTCGATCGCGTGGGAGAGGACGTGGGGGTGGAGGACGAGCTCTGTTCGTCCGCCGCCTTCGCCGACTCTTTCGACGCCTTGGTCGGAGGGCTGGCCACCCCCTCCGACGATCCGGCGACCACGCTGAAGTCGGTCTCGGACTCGTTGACGTCGGGGCGGAGCACGGCGATGCCGTCGGACTTGGCCTCGGCGATGAACTTCACCACCGCGTCGGTGTCGTCCTTGTCGCAGGTGAGCAGCGCCGCGAAAAACTCGACCGGGTAATAGCGCTTGAGGTACGCGGTCTGGTAGGTCAGCAGGCCGTAGGCGGCGGAGTGGCTGCGGTTGAAGCCGTAGCCGGCGAACTTCTCCATCAGATCGAAGACCCGCTCGGCGACCTTGGCGTCGACCCCCTTCTGCTTGGCGCCGTCGAGGAAGCCGGCCTTCTCCTTGGCCATGACCTCCGCCTTCTTCTTCCCCATCGCCCGGCGAAGCAGATCGGCCTTGCCGAGGCTGTAGCCGGCCAGCGCCGACGAGATCTGCATGACCTGCTCTTGGTAGACGATGACGCCGTAGGTGTCCTTGAGGATCGGCTCCAGCGTCGGGTGGTCGTACTCGACCTTCTTGCGCCCGTGCTTGCGCTCGATGAAGTCGTCGACCATGCCGCCCTCGAGCGGCCCCGGTCGATAGAGGGCGCCGGCGGCCACGATGTCCTCGAAGCAGTCGGGGCGCAGCTTCTTCAGCAGCTCGCGGAAGCCCGAGCGACTCCAGCTGGAACACGCCGGTCACGTCGGCGTCGGAGATCATCTTGTACACCGCGGCGTCGTCGAGCGGGATGAGCGACAGGTCGAGATCCTCCTGGCCGCTGCGCGTGGACGTAGCCGAGCTTTGCTCGGCGGAGTCCTTCGCGGGGGGAGCGGGGACCCTTTGAGGGTCCCCGACTTGATCGCGCGTTCTTTGTTGACGTGGTCGAGGCAGATCTGGATGACGGTGAGGGTCTTGAGGCCGAGGAAGTCGAACTTCACCAGGCCGGCCTTTTCGACCATGTCCTTGTCGTACTGGGTGACGATGCCGGCCTCGTCGCCGGCCGGACGGAAGCAGGGGACGTACTCCCAGAGCGGGCGATCGCCGATGACGATGCCGGCGGCGTGCTTGCCGGCGTGGCGATTCAGCCCTTCCAGCCCCTTGGCCACGTCGAGCAGCTCGCGATAGACGGGGCTCTCGTCGTAGAGCGCCTTCAAGCGCGGCTCTTTTTCGATCGCCTCGGCAATCGGGGGGCTCTTGCCCTGAATGGGCTCGGGGACGAACTTGGCGACCTTGTCGGCCTCGGCGAACGGCACCGCCATGGCGCGGGCGATGTCCCGCACGCCGGAGCGCGCCTTGATCTGGTGCATGGTGACGATCTGGCCGACGTTGTCCTTGCCGTATTTTTGCTGGACGTAGCTGATCACCTCGTCGCGCCGGTTCATGCAGAAGTCGATGTCGAAGTCCGGCATGCTGACCCGCTCGGGGTTGAGGAACCGCTCGAACAGCAACTTGTTGCCGATCGGATCGATGTCGGTGATGCGCATGCAGTAGGCGACCAGCGAGCCGGCGCCCGAGCCGCGCCCCGGACCGACCGGAATGCGCTGCTCCTTGGCGTGGCGGATGAAGTCCCAGACGATCAGGAAGTAGCCGGCGAACTGCATCTTCTGGATGACGCCCAGCTCCAGCGCCAGCCGGGCGGCGTAGACGTCGCCGTCGACCTTGTCGCCGCGGCGGTGGGCCTCCTCGATCCGCTTCTTCAGCCCGTCCTCGGCGATGGTCTGCAGGTACGACTCGGCGGTCATCCCGTCGGGGACCTGGAACTTGGGCAGGAACGTCTCGCCCAGCTTGAACTCGACGTTGCAGAGCGCGCCGATCCGCGCGGCGTTCTCCAGCGCCTCGGGGATGTGGGCGAAGTAGCTCTCCATCTCGGCCGGCGTCTTCACGAAGAAGGCATCGTTGCGGTGGTGGAGGCGCTTGTCGTCGTGGATCGTCTTCTTCTGCTGCACGCACATCAGGATCTCGTGCGCGCGCGCGTCGGTCTGATTCAGGTAGTGGCAGTCGTTGGTGGCGATGACGCCGATGCCGGTCTTCTTCGACATCTCGAGCAGGTGGCCGTTGACCGTCTCCTGCTCCTCCAGGCCATTGGGCTGCATCTCGAGAAAGAAGTTCTCCTTGCCGAAGATGTCCGCGAACTCCAGCGCCGCGTTCTCGGCCGCCTCCGGGCCGCGGCGCATGATCGTCTGCGCCACCTCGCCGCCGAGGCAGGCCGAAAGCCCGATCAGCCCCTCGGCGTGCTTGCGCAGGAGCGGCTTGTCGATGCGCGGGTTGTAATAGAACCCCTCCAGGTACCCCATCGAGTTGAGGTAGGAGAGGTTCTTCCAGCCGACCTGATTCTTGGCCAGCAGGATGAGGTGGTTCGAGCGCCGCTCGGTCTTGTCCAGGCGATCGGGCGCGATGTAGGTCTCGCAGCCGAAGATCGGCTTGACCCCGTGGGCCTTGGCCTTCTGATAGAAATCGAGCGCGCCGAACAGGTTGCCGTGGTCGGTGATGGCCACCGACTTCATCCCCCGCTCGAGGACCTTCGGGAACAGATGGTCGAGACGGATGGCGCCGTCGAGAAGGCTATACTGCGTGTGCAGATGCAGGTGCGTGAAGTCGGGCATATGCGGCGATCGAGCTTGGCCCTGCCGGCGCGGGCAATCCAGCGCAAAAGAATCCACAGCCTGTCCACAACCGGGCGCGTCGCCTGTGCGCTCGCCCTGCTCGTCGCGGCGACGACGGCAGGGGGCTGCTCCGGAAGCAGCGGCGGGGTCGGGACGGGAGACTTCACCCTCACCGCCACCGCGACCACGCAGCCGATCGAGCTCAGCCCCAACGGGCAGGTGACCCTGACCTTCGTTCTGACGGACGGCGGCCGGCCCGTGGCCGGTCAGACCGTCTCGTTCACCACCATCGGGTCGTCGACCGCCGGTGCGCAGGGCGCCACCGTCGCCGCACCGTCCGGCGTCACCGGCGCCGACGGAAGCGTCTCCGTCAGCGTGCGCGCCGGGCTGGCCGATTTCCGCGTCGAAGCGCAGGTCGGCGCCGCCACGGCCGACGTCACGATCATCGTCGCGACCGGGCCGACCGGAACCGTCCTGGTGGCGCCGTTTCTGGCGGCGTCCAGCCGCCCGCTGCCGCCCGACGCGACGATCGCCGTCCTCTTCTACCCCTCCTCCTGCTCCGAGCTCGATCTCGACGCGCCGCCCCCGGCCGTGCGCGGGACCGTCATCTTGAACGGGCTCGGCGCCACCGCCCGGTTCGATGTGGTGAGCACGACGGAGCTCAGCGCCGCGGTCGGGCGGGCGAGCGCGGGCGGGGCGCTGGTGGCGAGCGGCTGCGTCGACATTCCCGGGTCGAGCCTGCTGGCCAACGAAACCGTGGAGGTCGCGCTCCCGCTCGCCGATTGGTCGCCCGATCCGATCGGCACCTACACGGTGACCTCCACGATCGCGTTCGCCCCGCCGCTGGCGGCGGCCGCCGCCGTCGCCGCGCCCTGGTCCGATCTCTCCGACTGCCCCCTCGATCCCGCCCAGCTCTGGCTCGATTGCACGGTCGACGCCCTCTCGCCCGCCACCAGCGCCGATCCGCTCGACTGCGTCCCGTCCACGGCGACCGGCGGAGAAGGTCCGCTCGGCGATGCGCATCGCCGCGCTGCGCGGAGTCCCGCTGCCCGACGGCGCCGGCGGGCCACCCCGTTGCCGGAGCGCGCAGGACGCCGCCGGCGACGTAGAGCCTCGACGCGGTGGCGCTGGGCCTGTTCGGCAGCCCGACGCCGGCGCAGCTGGTCGCGTTGCCGGCCATCGCCGCCGACGCCGCCTCCATCCTCGACGCCTTCCAGCTCGTCTCCCAGCTGACCGTGGCGCCGGGCGGGACCTCCGGCGAGCTACGCGGTCACCCACCTGCTGACGGGGGCCGGCTTCGGCCCGACGTCGCAGGTCCCGGTGGCGCTGGCGTCGCTCGGGCTGCCGGTCTTGCAGGCCTTCACCTCGGCGACCGTCAGCGACGACGCGTTGGTGATCGGCAGCCACGCCTTCACGCTCCGGCTCGGCACTGTCGCGCGCGCCGCCTTCGGACCGCTGGCGCTCGTCCCCCGCGGCCTGCCGGCCGACGTGCCGTCGTTCGTCCAGGCGCTGTTTTCGCTGGCCCAGACGCCGGACGGCACCGGCACCGGCTGCGCCGCGCTCGATGTCGTCGTCTGTGCCGCCGCGTCCCAGCCGGCCGGCTGCCTGATGGACGCCTGCCTGACCGGCCTGGGGGCGCTCGCCGGAAAGCTCGACGGCGCGTTCGCTGCCGCCGACGGCACCGGCCTCGATCTGTCGCTCTCCGGGACGGCGCCGCTGATCGAAAAGTCCGGCGGCGGTCTCGCCGATCGCCTCGGTTCCGACGGCAGCAGGCTCCTCCGCGGCGGCCACCTGGTCGGTCAACCTGCGGACCAGCCTGGGCAGCGCCCAGCTCACCGCCCCCTTCGCCGGCAGGAGAAGCACGTCAAGAGGCGTCAGTCCTGGAGCCGCGCCGCGCGGGCCCGGGCGCCGACGGCGAGGGGGGAATCGCCGGCCCGCGCGGCGACGTCGTTCCAGGCGGCTGCCGCCTCGGCGCGACGGCCGAGCGCCTCCAGCGCCGCCGCGCGATCGGTGAAGGTGGAGAGCTCGCGGTTTCCGGCGCCGAGCGCGCGCTCGAGAAAGGCGAGCGCGTCGGCCGGCCGCTGCGCGCCCAGATCGACCGCGCCCAGCCAGGCGCCGAGCCGCGCCACGTGCGCGGGCGCGAGGCAGCCGACCGGCGCCGCCAGCGCGCGGGCGTAGGCGGCGCGCGCCCGCTCGCTGAGCGCGCCGTCGAGCTCGAACATCAGCTCGCCGAGCCGCCGGCTCCACTCGCAGTCGGTGACCGGCGAGAGCCGGCGGGCGCGACGCGAGCGGCAGCGTCGTCGTCCCCTCCTCGACGGAAAAGGTGAACGTGGCCGGGATCTCGTACGCGGCGATGAGCGCCGCAAAGCGCGGCTGCGCGCCGCACGAACAGGCGCGCGTCGCCGCCGCTGAAGACCAGCGCCCAGCGCGCCGGGTCCCACCAGGCGATCCGC
This sequence comes from uncultured Pseudomonadota bacterium, assembly GCA_963835825.1. GTDB lineage: Bacteria > Myxococcota_A > Polyangia > Fen-1088 > Fen-1088 > JADGRB01. The sequence goes on along the minus strand of CAWIGZ010000011.1, from coordinate 71,641 downwards.
CGGTTGATCCCCGCGTAGGCGAGGAGCGCGCTGTCGACGCCGTACCGATCCATCGCCGCTTGCCACCCGTCGCGCGTCAGATCGCTCCGCCCGAGCAGCCGGTGCATCTCCGGCGGGTAGGCCGGCAGCCGCGGATCGACGAACACCCGATGTCGCGGGTAGCCGCCCACCGGTTCGAACAGGAGGTACGAGCCGATCTCGAAGTCGTTGTACATCCGCTCGCGCAGCCCGTGCGCGTTGGCAAAGGCGATGGCGGCGAGCGGCAGCTCGCGCGTGTCGAGGCCGATGCCGAATCCCCCACCGAACGCCGAGCCGGCCGCCAGGCGCGGCGCGAGCGAAAACCCGAGCAGCAGCGCGGCGGCGGCCACCGCCGGCAGCGGCGAGCGCGGGAGCTGCGCGAGCCCGGGCGCTCGGCGCGCCAGCCAGGCCGTCGCGCGCTCACCGGCCACGGTCGCGGCGACGGCCAAAACCGGCGCCGCCACCAGCGCGAAGTCGGCGCCGAAGCGGACCGAATGGGTCGCCAGGATCCCGAGCGGCAGGATCGACGCCAGCCAGACCAGCGCCCGCCGGCGCGCCGGGGCCGCGCTGCTCGCGACGAGGAACGCCACCGCGGCGACGAACGCCCCCGCGTAGATCACCAGCGGCCCGTCGGAGAGCCAGGTCGGGGCCCGAAACTCGTCGACCGGGTGAAGCGCCGGAAGGATCAGGTGGAGGCGCAGGTATCGAATCGAGGCCCCACCCAACCGGCGTGGCCAGCGTCGCCAGCGCGGCGCCCGCCGCCAAGAGGGCCAGACGGCGCGCCCCCGCCCGGTCGCGCCCGATCGCCCCGACCCCCAGCGCCGCCGCGCCGACGAGCACCGGCGCCACGAACACCCCGGCGTGCAGGTTGGCCCACAGCACGACGGCGGCGAGGAACCAGGCGCAGACGCGGGCGGCGGCCGCCGGTTCGTTCCGTCGTTCCCAGAGCGCGTCGATCGCCGCCAGCGTGGCCACCGCGCCGGCCAGCGAAAAGATGTGCGGCCGCTCGACGAAGCGGTCGCGCCCCACGAACGCCGCGGCCGCCAGCGCCAGCGCGCTCGCCACCGCCCCCGCTCCCCGCCGCCGGCAGATCCGGTAGGCGCCCGCGAAGGCGCCTAGGAGGACCAGGGTCTTGGCGATGACCACCGCCGGGAAACCGCCGCGCCCGTACACCACCGCCGCGCCCACCTCGGCGAGCCAGGAGGTGTCGAGGTCCGGGTAATCGGGCGCGGTGAACGAATAGAGGTTGCGCCCGGGGAGGCCGTGCCGCGCCAGGATCTCCTGCCCCGCCTTGAGGTGGAAGAACAGGTCCGACTCCGCCATCGGGCGAAGCGAGAGCCCGGCGACGAACAGCAAGAGCGCCGCGAGCGGAAGAAAGCGTGCGGCCGTCCGCAGCACGCGGTCAGTCTACTCACGAAAGGACCCTCAAAGGGTCCTTTGGATCCCCCGCAGACGAGCGCCGCCGGGCAGAGCCCGTCGTCGCTCACGCGCTCAGGAAGAAAGGACCCTCAAAGGGGGCTTTGCCTTCCAATAGCCCGGTGCCCACCATTTCGGAGGGCTGCCCACCAATTCCCCGGTAGCGGTTGACGCGACCGGGTAGCGCCGGGATACGCTGTCGACCCCGTGTCGGACGAGCAGCTCAAGTTCAGGGCTGAAATTGAACTGTTGTTCCGATCCTACCCGTGGGAGCTGTCAGCGGATAATAAGGAGCTGATCCTTCGTCAGGCGGCGAAGATCGGGATGGGGAAGCTAACACCCGAGTCCGTCGACTGGGCGCGCCAGCATCTAGAGCGAATGCAAGAAGGCAGGGAGCGGCTGGACCAGATCGCCCTCGCCGAGACCACCAACCCTCCCGCGCCAGACATGAAAAGGTACCGGGAACCGACCCCCGGGCACGTCAGGCTCAAGCCAAACGAATTGGCGCGCGAACTGGCCGCGTGGGGCCACGTCAAACCGAAGGAACCTCCGCCTCCGGACTGGGACATATGGGGCAAGGTCGGCGACTGCGAGCTGTGGCAAGCGGTCGTCTTGAGTCTCAATTTCGATCCGGACTACTTCGCCCTTTACGACGATGGCGCCGGGAATCTGCTCCCCCTGCCGCCAGAGGCGAATGAGCTTCCGCCGCAAGTCGCCCTCCATCGCTTGCTGCCGGACAAGGCCAAGCGCGACATTGAAGGTCGACTCAAGATCGCGTATTCGCGATTTCAGCCACGTAACCCATTGGTCGGGTTCCTCGCATCGTCAAAGGCGAGCCTCGTCAACGACCTGGCGACGATGGGCGCGCTTTTCGAGACGCTCTGGCCTGATCTGCCACAGCAGTTTCCTCGGAAGCGCCTGGGCATGGATCCTGGAGCCCTGGAAAGGCTTGCGGAGGAATCCGGCCTGGTACGGGTCGCGAAGCCCGCACAGCCAGATCCGACGCCGGCTGTCGAACACCCCAAGGCCGTCACCGAGCCCAAGCCTCTGCACCCTAAGGAGCGAACGACTCTGCTGAAGATCGTCGGCGTCCTGGCGGCCGGGGCTGACCTGCCAAGCGAGCCATATAAGGCGGCCAGGAGCATCGTGAGCGCTGCGGCCGCGTTGGATGTGTCGATCAGTGAACGCTCCGTCGCTGACGTGCTGAGGGCGGCCCGAGATCTGGTCGGAGACCCTCCGAAGGATTGATCGCAATTGCGACGAAACTGATCGCAATTGCGATCGGTGACGCCTAGCTCTGAGTAAGAAGACGAGATGCCAAATCTCGTCGGCCAACGATCACGGGGGGCGGTCCTACCACCGCCGCGAGTGTCGATAGCAGTACGCGAAGCCGTGCTCGCCCAAGGGGCGCGGGCGACGGCGACGCGGCTCGGTCTCAGCGACGCGACCACCTCGCGGATCGCGGGCCGATTGCCTCGCCACCGCGCCTCGATCGAGCTGGCCGCCCATCGGCTCGGGATCGACCTGTAACCCCAATTTCACGACCGTTCGCTATAGGGGGAGGGTGACGAGATGATTCGATAGAAAAAGGAGAGGCCCGAAGCGAAGCACTGGGCGTCGCTGCGGGCCTCCAACCGACATGCCCAGCTAGAAACGCTTCCGCGTCGCGCGCTGGCCACTATCAGCCTCAACATCTCGATGGTGCCACCCGCGAAATGGCTGCGCAAGGGGCCTTTTCGAAGAAAGGGACACCATGTGGACATCTCTATGTCTGTGGCGCTGGTGGGTCGAAGACTGCGAGTAGACGCCTAGCGAGTAGCCGCTCCAGCCGTCAGCCGCATCCAAGTGGACAGACTCACGCCCATTTGGTCGGCTGCGGCCTGGAAGCGGGCATGCTCGTCCGACGTGACGAGCACCCTGATCAGGGTGTCTCGTTTCTCGGCGTCGGCCTTCTTCGGCCTTCCGACGGCCTTGGGTTTTCGCGTCATGCCCATATAAATCCCATTTCTTGTCCCTGAAATCAATGCTTGCTCCAGGGTCTTTTTATGCCTATATTAATCCCATGAACGCGAGCCAAGAGAAGGGCTTGGTTCTGGCGAAGCACAAGGGCATCCGGCATGTGGCCGGGCCGACTTGGGTCGTCCCCTCGCAGAGCAACGAGCAGACCGCCTACCTCGTGAACGCGGACGAGGGGAGCTGCAATTGCCCCGACTACGAACTTCGCCGAGCGAAGTGCAAACACGTTCTTGCCGTCGAGATCTCGCGGACCGTGGAGGTTCGGCGCCGATGGCACCGAGGTCACCACCGAAACCGTGAAGGTCGTCCGCAGGACTTATAGCCAGCCGTGGGCTGAGTACAACGCCGCCGCGACGTCGGAGAAAGCCGACCGTGCAACGGCTTCTCCGCGATCTGTGCGATGGCGTCGCCACGCCCGCGCACACGGGTCGCGGCCCGAAGCCGATCGCGTTCTCGGATGCGATCTTCGGCATGGTCTGGAAGACGTACCTCGGAACGTCTGGCCGTCGCGCCTCGACGGACATCGACGCTTGCGCGGCGGATGGCTCGCTCTCGCGCGATCTCGCCTACAACGCGATCTTTAAGTACGCCGCCAAGGCGGAACTGACGCCGATCCTCGTGCGCCTGATCGAGCAGAGCGCCGTTCCGCTCGCCAGCGTCGAGACGACCTTCGCGATCGACTCAACCGGCTTCGGGACCTGCGTCTACCGCCGGTGGTACGACGAAAAGTACGGGCGCGAGCGGTCGGAAGCGAAATGGCTCAAGGCTCACGCGACGGTCGGCGTGGTCACGGGGATCGTCACGGCGATCGCGGTGACGGACAGCAACTCCCACGACTCGCCCGAGCTTCCCGCGCTCGTCGAGTCGACTGCGCAGCGATTCGAGACCGCCGAAATCAGCGCGGACAAGGCATATCTCTCTAACGCCAACCTAACGGCGATCGAGGCGGTCGGCGCGGTTCCGTTCGTGCCGTTCAAGTCGAACTCTCGCGGCGAAGGCTCGCCCCCATGGAAGCGCATGTGGGCGATGTTCGTGCTCAAGCAGGGCGAGTTTCTTGCCGCGTATCAAAAAAGATCGAACGTCGAGTCTGTCTTCTCCGCGATCAAGCGGACGCTAGGCGGGTCGGTCCGCTCCAAGAAGTTCACGGCTCAGGTTAACGAGGTGCTCTGTAAGATTCTCGCGCACAACTTGATCGTCCTCGTGCATGCGATGCACGAGCTTGGCATCGAACCGAGCTTCGCGACGGCGGGTGCGTGATGCGGAAACCGACCGTTCCCCTGACCGACGCCGAACGCCGCAGCCTGAGCGCGGCGGTGGTCTATCTCCATGCGCAGGCCGGATCGTGGACGACGGTGGCGAAGGCAGTCCGAAGCAAGCGGGTCAACCTCCGGCGCCTCCGGGCCGGACACCGGATCCCAGGCATGCGGCTGCTGGCGGCGAGGGTCGCGCGTCTCGTCGGCGTACCCGCACAGGATCTTCTGACCGGGAAGTTTCCGCTGGCTGGGACGTGCCCGCGCTGCGTCACGCACCGTTGCCATGAAGTGGCGCACGCCTGTTCAGTGATGGAATGGATCTTCCCTTTACTGCCATGGCTGCCTTGGTAGAGTTGGGGCAACCATGGACCTCAATCGGGCGGAGCAGCGGCGAGACGCCAAGAAGCAGATCGCTGCGATTCTGAAAGGCCTAGATTCCGACGATGGAATCGTCGTCCTAGAGGATCTCCTTGCCGACGCTCACGACTTGTCGAATCGGAAGCCTGCCGTATTTCCCAAGGCAGCCGCCATCGCGACGAGGTCGAGTACGGCCTTTGGGGGAGCGCAGAGGAAGCTGATCGGAATCGAGCCTCCGGAAGAGGCAGCGTTGTGGAAGCGGATCGAAGAATACTGCCTAGCGCATCCTACCGTCGATGGAATCTACACAGCACGAGAGGTCGGTCGCGCTCTCGGTCTGGCGGAGAATCCCACGCTGGCTTCGACATTCGCAGGATCAGCAGTGAAGCGAAAGTCCACCAATAGTGACCGGACCGTTAAGAACCCGAGGTTCGTCTGGATCGGAGACGGCGCCGGAAAGTTCAGACTGCTGGAGCGGCCAGGAACGAAGGGAGCCACGGAGCAGTCCTCATAAGACGACGAAAGGTGGCTTGTCAGAGCGCGAGCTGCGCGCCTGCACCCTCCATGGCAGAGACTGGGCCCTCGTCGATGAGGTGTTCGTAAGGGCCGGTAAACGTTAGAAAACAAAGCCATTTCATGGCAAATCGCCAGTGATCTCATGCGGTTAAGTGGCCTGAACACTTGACTATGGAACATCATGTCTACATCGTGTGTACATGGCCAAACCGATCAGACCGACGCCAGTTCTACGGGGCGCCGATGCGCGCGCCGTTCAGGCGGCGCTGAGGACTGGCGTTTCGGACGCAGAAATGAGCCGTCGGGCGGCGCTCTCACGTGAGAGACTCGCAGCCACCCTCGGTGCGCCCCCCGCCCGACCGCAAGGCAATAACTGCCGCTGAAGCGGCTGCGCTACCGATCTGGGCTTTCTCTGAAGAGGTCGACCTCGCGTCCTTCAGTTGTCGCGAAGAGGATCTAGCGGCCTTTCTCCGTGACGATGCGGCCAGGCTGCATCGCGAGCGTGGAGCCCGCGTATACCTAGTCACCCACGGGATTGCCGTCGTCGGCTACATCGCTCTCTCCGCCGACGTGTTGATTTTAAAGACGGCCGAGAAAAAGAAACTTGGGTTCAGGAACGGCGACCCCTCGATGCCGGCGATCAAAATCGGTCGTCTGGCCGTTGATGAGAGATATGAACATCTCGGGATCGGCACGCGCATGATGCGCCTTGCGTTCGACATCGCGAACACCGCTTCCGATTCGATCGGTTGCCGCCTGCTCACGGTCGATGCGATGCCAAGTGCGCTCTCCTACTACGAGAAGCTTGGCTTCGAGGAAAACAAGGCCGTCGCTCGCCGCCTTGATCCGAAGGGCCAAATTTATCCGGACAGCACAATCAGTATGCGGTTTGATCTAAGGCGACCGGACCTGCCCGCGTGGACCCAACTCGGGGTGTGACTGGCGCGCCAGAGAATCAAACTGCCCCAGTCCCTGCGTACTGGCACCCGCTGCCTACCATTTCCGTCCCCTGCCCACCGTTTCGGGAGGGGAACGGGATTGGGAGGCAACGCCCCCCTCAAAGGGTCCTTTGGATCCCCCGCGGACGAGCGTCTACCGCGCGGCCAGGACGTAGCGTTGGCCGCCGCGCTCGACGGCCAGCGCCGGTCTTAAACCATGGGCGACGGCGCGGGCCAGGGCGGCGCGGCTGGCCGCCGTCACCCCGCCGGGGACGCCCAGCAGATCGCCGCGGGCGATCCCCAGCGCGGCCAGCGCCCCGGGGGCGAGGACCAGGAAGCGCTCGCGGCTCTGGGCCAGGGCCTGCATCTGGTCCAGCGACAGCTCGGGGTACAGGCTGCCGAGCGCCGTCAGGCGGCGGGTGACGCTGGCGGCGGCCTCGGCCGGGACTTCGACGATCGCCGCTCCGGACGCGTGCGAAACGAGCCGCGGCGCGAAGGTGGCGATCGCCTTCTGCAGCGCGGTGTCGATCGCCTCCATGACGGCGTGCTTGTCGCCGTCGGGCCCCACCTCGGGCTCGTTCGGTGCGCCGCTGGCGATGGTCTCGACGCTCCCGATGATCTGCCGGCTGCCGAGCTGCCGGACGTCGATGTGGGCGTGGTAGTCGACGATCAGCCGCTTGCCGACGATGAACCCCGGGATCGGCGAGATGCCGTTCTCCATGCGCCCGCCCATGGCGACGTTGATCGCGAAGGTCAGCGCATGCTGCGGATCCTCGCCCAGGGACTTGAGCGCTCCGGCGACCGCCGGATCGTCCTCACCGGTGACGAGCTCTTCGGCGATCACGGCGTGGCCGCCGCTGGCTGCGATCAGGCTGTCGCTGGCGCGGCGCTGGATGCGCCGCAGATCGGCGTCGCCGCCCCAGCCGAGCGAGAGCGGCAGGCCGACCACGATGACGACGCTGGGGGCCAGCGATGCGGCGGCCGGGAGCACCTCGACCGTCGACGTGCATCCGACCGCGCAGGCGATCGCGCCCGCGAACGAAACGGCCAGGGCAAGCGAGCGACCTGTCATCGGGGACCACATCGGCTGTCTTCATCGGCTGCCTCGGGCGGCGCCCTGAGCCGGAGCGGGAAAGTCTAGCCGGGCTAGAAGACGACGGCGAGCGCGGCGTAGAGCTCGGTCGAGTCGCCGACCGAGATGGCCCCTCCCGCCCCCGACGCCGTCGAGAGCTCGGGCGTGTAGAGGCCGAACGCCCGGCGCACGGCCAGACGCAGCCGCAGCTCGCTCGCCTGACCGGAGGTCAGCGGAAACTCGAGCCGCGCGCCGGTGTGGATGAGCCAGCGGCTGCCGGAGATCACCACCTGGCCGTCACGCTCGAGACCGAGGCCCAGCTCGATCCCCAGCGTGCGCAGGACGCGCAGGCGGTAGCGCGAATCGCCGGGACGCAGGCGGGCCGCCGGCCGCCACACGCCGAAGGCGTCGAGCGCCAGCCGATCGACCGGGCGGTCGGCGGCCGGAAACCGCCCCGATGCCGCCGACGAGAACGCGCCCAGAGCGACCCCGATGAGGCCGTCGCCAAAGCCGCCGACGCCGAAGAAGGCCGGGATGAAGTGCGCACCGTCGGGAAACCCGACGGCGTCGCGGGTGGCGCCCATGCCCACCGCCAGCGAGAGGCGCGGCCGCGGCGGTGGTCCCAGCGAAAGCAGCTCAGCCTCGACCACCTCCGGCGGCTGTTCGGGCACCCGCGTCACGGGCGGCGGGACCGGGGGTGCTTCCAGCGGCGTCGGGGGCAGTTGCGGCGGTGCGACGGCGGGCTGGACGGGCGGGGCCTCGACGGGCGGCGCTTCCACGGAGGGCAATTCCACCGACGGCGCTTGGCCCGGCGGCGCTTGGCCGGACGGCGCTTGGCCGGACGGCGGCTGGCCCTGGGCGGCGGCTGGCGCGGGCGCGAACGCCAGCGCCGCCAGCGCGAACGGCAGCCCAAGCAGACCGTATGCGGGGCGCCGGCCCATCCGCCGACTTCTAACACGCGGGCCCCCCTTCGATATATGCTTCGCGCCGGATTCGAGAAGGAGGACTGCCCGTGAACGAGACGATGACTCCCGAAGGTTCGCCCGTGCCGGAAAAGGGCGTGGCGGACATCCTGGGCGAGGCCTTCCGGCTCTACCGCGCGAACGCCAAGCCGCTGCTCCTCACCTGCGCTTTGCTGTTCGTCCCCGCGGCGATCATCAATTCCATGGCCCGGGCCGCCATCCTGGGCCCGACGCTGGCGATCGCGGCGTCGGGCGATCCGGCCGCCGCGCTGGCCGGGAGCCTGAGCGTCTACCTGCTGGGCGTCCTCGGCACCCTGGTGACCGCCTTCTTTCTGTACGGGATCATCGTGCCGCTGACCAACGGCGCGCTGACCATCGCCGCCGCGGACCGCATCCTGGGCGGACACGCGGAGTGGCGCGAGGTCTGGATGCTCCTCTTCCGGCGACTCGGCAAGCTGCTCTCGGCGGTGATTCCGGCGGCCATCGTGATCACTCTCGGCTGCCTCTTCTTCGTGATCCCGGGCCTGGTGCTGGCCCTCTTCTTTACCTTCGTTTCGCCGGTGGTGTTGATCGAGGGGCTGGGAGGCCGGGCGGCGCTCGAGCGGAGCACCACCCTGGTCCGCTCGGACTGGCTGCGCGTGGCGCTGCTGCTGATGACGTTCGCCGTCGTCCGCTTCGTCGCCCAGCTGGTGGCCAACATCTTCGTCGCCCCCTCCGCCATCTTCGTCGGCTCGCTGCTGAGCGATCTGTTCACCATGGTGATGCTGCCGATTCCGGTGCTGGGGACCGTGCTCCTCTACTTCGACATCCGCCGCAAGCGCGACAACTTCACCAACGACGACCTCCGCACCGACCTCGAAGCGCTCAAGGGCGCCTGAGCTTCGGCCCAGCTTCTCGGCTCGGGCGCCGGGAGGTCGCGCGGAATCAGTCGAGGCAGAGGTCGCAGCCGACCAGAGGCGCGGTGAACGCGAAGCTCGACCCGACGTCCATCCCCCGCAGGCTCATTCCGAACCCGCCGTTCGTCGCGCCGGAGACCAGCTGGTGGGTGCAGACGCCGCTGCCGTCGGAGGGGATGCAGGGGTCGAGCGGGACCGACGCGACCTCGAACCCGCCCCCCACCGGCTGGAACAGGGCTCCGGAGATGACGTTGTTGTCGAGGCGGATCTCCGCGCCGCTCGGGCGAACGATCTCCAGCAGGAGATCGAAGCTGGGCGGCACGGCGAAGGGGAGTTTCGTGAGGAGGGTCGTCCCGTCGACCGCCATGCCGAGCGACAGGCTCGGCTCGCAGTCGATCCCCTGGGTCACGAGGATCGGATAGTTGGCGGTGACCGTGAAGCTGCCGACCTCGACGAGAGTCTTGGCTTCACCGGCGGCCAGCGGGTAGGTCGTCGCGGGGATCCCCGGCCCCGCCACCGTCACCTTGGTCCCGTCCTGCGAGGAGAGCACCCGCCAGATCGACGCCCCGTCCATCCCGAAGAAGGACGTGCACCCGACGCTCGCCTGCGGCGTCATCGCCGCCGCGACGTAACGCTTGCTCCAGCGCGAGAGCGGCGGCATCTGCTCGTGGGCCATGTCGGCCGAATTGATCCCGGTGACCGTCGATCCATAGCTGGTCGAGATGTTCCCCGAGAAGACCGCCACCTCGGCGCTGGCGGAGACCACCCCGCCCGTCAGATCCTCCCCCATGCCGTTGCTGTAAATCTGGAAGACGTCCCCGTCGTCGAGCACGAACTGATAGCTGCCGCCGTCGGTGAGCTCGGTCGGGTCGCCGCTGGGATCGGGGGTCAGGGGGCTCACCGGTGAGAAGGTCACCCTCGTTCCGTCCTGCGTTCCGACGACCATCACCCGGGCACTTCCCCCCCGGCTGCCGGCGGTCGCCTCCACGTCGGCGGTCGCCTCCTGCGGATAGGTGATGACCCGGTGGACCGTCCCCAGCGACTGCAGCGGCAAAATCATCGTCCCACCGCTGCTGGTCGCCAGGCTGTCGACGTTGTCGCTCTCGATCTCGGAGACGGTCACCGGCTGATCGCTGGAGATCCGGAGCGCCGCTTTCCGGGTGACCCCCACCGCGGTCACTTGCAGGCCGCGGACCGGGACAGGGATGCGGCGCGAGGCCCCGACATCGATCTGGAACGCCCCCAGTGTCGTCCATGCAGCGTCGCCCGACGGAGACTGAGCCACCTCGAGCGTCACGTTGGCGCGGGCGACGCCGGTGTTGGCCACCAAGAAGCTGGTGGTGGCGTTTTCGTCGGCGGTCACGTTGTCGGGTTGCAGCGTGTAGAAGAGGCAGCCCGCGATCCCGTCGCCTTCTGTCTCCGCGCCCTGACAGGCGGTCGACGTGCATCGCCGGAGACTGCACGCGAGCCCGGTCGCCGTACAATCGAGCGCGCAGGTGGCATTTTCGGCGTCGCGCGCGTCGGATGCGCCTCCATCGTGCGTTCCGCTGTCGGACCGCGAGGCGGGTTTCGCGCAGCCGAAACCCAGCCGGAGCAGGACGCAGAGGCCCAGGCAAAGGCTCAAGCGACGCCCAACGGTCGAAGGACGGCCCGGGGCGGAGGCACCCTCACGCCGCCCGGGTTGCGCCACATGGTTCCGCCTGTTGCGCTGCGGTTGCGCCACATTCCGTTTCTTCATCTCGTGGCCCACCGTCGGGTCGCGCACGTCGTGAAGCATCTTACCCGCACTGCAAAGATCTTCCTTTTCCGTCGCACAAATGATGAATGCGGAATGACGAACCTTGCCAAGCGCAGTGCGCTAGGGCTACGATTTTCCCGCGTTGGTACGTGCGGCGGTCGTGATCGCTCTGGCCTACGGGCTCACCAACGGGACCTCGGCGTTGGCCGCGCCCCCGGGGGCCGGCTCTGGGCCGACGGACAACCCGTTCGAGTCCGCGGACCAATCCACCCGAGAGACCCAAGCCAACCAAGCCGACCAAGACGACGAAGCCGGCCAAGCCACCAATCAATCGACCATGCCGGCCGGCAGCGGGCGCGACGCCACCAGCAGCCAGCCCAACGAAGCCGCCGGCGACAGCAGCGACGACGAGGGCGGTGATGAAGCCGAGTCGGCCGAATCGGCGCTTCACGGGCTGGCCTGCCTCGAAGGAGACGCGACCGGCGGACGCCGCAAGGGGGTCCAGCGCCGCGATTTTCTCAAGAAGCACCGCTTCGAGCTGTCGGGGCTGGGCGGGTTCTATGCTTCCGACGCGCTGTCGTCGACGTACAGCTATGGCGGCGCGGTGGCCTTTTATCCGTCGGAGGACTTCGGGCTGGAGTTTCTCCTCACCCGGTCGCCGATGCAGTTCCGTCTGGAGCAGCCGTTCACGGCGTTCGACCAGCAGACCCACTTTTCGCCCACCGTCGCCTGGCAGGGGATCGCCTCGCTGCTCTGGTCTCCGATTCACGCCAAGTTCAAGTTCAGCGACACGACGATCGTTCACGGCGATCTGTTCGCGGTGGTGGGCGCCGGACGCACCGACGACCCCAGCGTGCTGGGATTGACCTGGGAAGCCGGCCTCGGCGCCAAGCTCTACTTCAACCGGTTCTTCGCCTTCCGGCTCGACCTGCGCGACTTCCTGTTGCCGCAGGAGATCCTCGGGCGCGGGCGCATCACCAACAACGTCACCATCCTCGCGGGGCTCAGCCTGTGGCTCGGCTAGGCCTCATCGCCCTCGGCGCCGCCCTGCTGGTGGCCGGCACCGCCGCAAAGGCCTCGGCGGACGATTCACAGGCGGGCGGGATCGCGTCGGGGGAGGACGAGCTCAGCTCGTCCGAGCCCATCGCGGGGGGCGCGGGACCCTCTCAGGGTCCCGAACCCAAAGACGCCGAACACCAAGACGCTTGCATCGACGAGAACGTGAAAGCCGATCTCTTCGCGAAGCGAAAACAGCGCACCAGCCGCGAGCGCCTCTTTCAGCAGGCCAACCGCCACGAGCTGTCGTTGCAGGGCGGCTACTACGTCTCCGATCTCTTCGACGGCACCTACACCTTCGGCGGCGCCTACACCTATCACATGACCGAGGACCTCGGCGTCGAGGCCTCGATGGCCTACACCCGGCTCACCTCGTCGGGCGGCCCCGAGCTCGAACGGACCTTTAGCGTGCTGGCCGGCAAGCCGCGCACCGAGCTCTACTTCGACGCCGATCTGATCTGGGTGCCGGCGCACGCCAAGATGCGGCTGGGCGGCTCGATCAGCCACTTCGATTTCTACCTGGCGCTGGGCGGCGGCCTGGTCGATTCGGTCATCTCCCAGGACATCGCCGGCAACGGCGGCTTCGGCCTGAAGTTCTTTGTCGGGCACATCTTCGCGATTCGCTTCGACGTGCGCGACCACGTCTACCGGCAACAGCTGCTTTCCCAGGTGATGATCGTCAACGACCTCACCACCACGGTCGGCCTGAGCATGTACGTCCCCTTCACGGAGTGATGACGATGAAGCTGCCCCGACTCTCCGCACTGGTGATGGCGTTGCCGCTGGCGTCGCTGACGGCCGCCGCCCTCCCCGCCCGCGCCGCGGGCCCGGCAAAGAAGGTGGCCAAGAACGATCCCGGAACCGAGGCGGCGGCCTCGGGGACGCCGGACGCTGGACGCCCCACCGACAAGAGCGCCGCGCCCGCCGACAGCGGGAACGGCGCCAGCGAGACGGCGCCCCCCGTGGCGCCCACCGTCGACCTCGCCAAGCTGCGCGCCGAGTACGACCGGCTGCGCGACGAGCTGTTCCGCGCCCGGGCCCGCGCCGAGCTGGTCGAGGAGGGGATCTACGCCTCCAGGCTGGGGGCCACCCTGCGCTGGAAGGGGGCGCCGGACTTCATCCTACACCGGGCGGAAATTCGCCTCGACGGCAACCCCATCTGGGACTCGGGTGAAAAGCCGCTGGTCGACGAGCTCATCAAGGTCTCCGAGCGGCCGGTCAAGCCGGGACCCCACACGGTCACCGTGAAGATCGAGGTGCGCCCCGGGAAGAAGGGCGAAAAGGAACACGCCGATCTCGGCTACGAATCCGAGCAGACGTTCGTGGTCCAGGTCCCCGACGCCAAGACGACCACCGTGGCGTTCACCGCCGACGACGACGGCGATCTCCCCGGGTACGAGCCGGAGATCGAGCTGGAGCTGAAGTCGGACAAATGATCCCGCTCCTCGTCGCCCTCCTCTGCCAGCCCGCCGCCGCGCCACCGGCGACCAGCGATCCCATGGCCCGCTACCTGACCGATCTCGAGAAGGCGGGCGTGCTCGGCGGCGACAAGACGCCGGCGACGCTGGAGAAGCTGCGCGAGGAGCTGGCCGCGGCCGAGGACGATCTGGTCACCGGCAACGCCGAGATCGCCAGCGTCCGGCTCTACAAGATCGTCGAGTCGCCGCGCTACGTGCAATTCGAATACGCGCCCGACTACGCCACCGCCGAGCTGACCCTGGCCCGCGCCCTCATCCGGGCCGGCGGCACCAAGAGCGCCGAGCGTTACCTGCTGCGCGTGCTCGCCCGGGGCGCCAAGCACCCCGCAGTTCGCCCCCGCCTACCGCGCGCTGGTCGACATCGCGCTCGAGACCAAGGAAGAGGCGGCGATGCTGGCCGTGCTGGATCATTACGATCGAGGACGCGGCGAGGCGCTGCCGCGCGACAGCGCCGCCGAGCACGCCTACCTGGCCGGCAAGGTGGCCTACGAGACGGGGGATGCCGCCCACGCCGAGGCGCTGTTCTCGGCGGTCGACCGCCAGTCGCGCTTCTACGCCGCCGCGCTCTACTTCCGTGGGCTCATCCAGGCGCGGCAGAATCACTTCGCCTCGGCACGCGCCAACCTGTGCGAGATCGTCGAGCAGGCCGACCAGGACCGCTTCACCTTCTTCATCGACGGACGCTATTTCGCGATCAAGGACCTGGCCTACCTGGCGCTGGGCCGGATCGCGCACGAGCAGGGGAAGTACGACGACGCCTATTACTTCTACTTTCGCGTTCCGAGCGACTCGGAGCGGCTGCCCGACGCGCTCTTCGAGGCGTCGTGGTCGATGTTCCAGAAGGGGGAGTACGAGGCGGCGCGCGCGTTTCTCGAGGAGTTCGACCACAACTTCCCCGGGTCGCCCCTCGGGCCCGACGTGATGTTGCTGCACGCGATGATCGACCTCAAGTCGTGCCAGTTCGACTCCGTGCGGGCGACGCTGGACCGGTTCGTCCAGGTGTACGGCCCGATCGAGGTGCAGGTGGCGGCGCTCCTCAAGGATCGGGCCAAGCGCGGGGCGCTCTACCGGCGCCTGCTCAGCAAGGCCTCCATCGCCACGCCGCACGATCCGATCGCCGATCTGCTCAAGGTCGACCCGCGCTTCTACAAGTTCTACGGCGACATCCAGGCGCTCGATCGCGAGGCGGGCGTCATCCCCAACGAGGTGGCGATCTGGGACGAATTGACCGCGCACGGCCAGGGGAAGACCGACGGCGTCGACGGCACCGAGGCCGTGCGCCTGGTGCAGGACGTCGAGTCGCTGCGCCCACTGGCGGCCGGCGATCCGGAGATGGAAGAGCGCGTGAGCCAGCTCGCCGACGAGGCGCACCGGGCGGCGCGCCTCAAGAACGTCGGCGGCGGCCCCTTCGCCAAGGAGGCCGCGGCGACGCTGGCCCTGGGCGCCGAGGCGCGCAAGCTGCGCGCGCGCCTGGTCACCGCCACCGGGCTCATCGCCGACAAGGCGCTGGCGGATCTGGACAGGCGGCTGCGCGATCTGCTGCGGCAGGCCCGCCTCACGCAGATCGACGCCATCATCGGCAAGAAGAAGAAGCTGGAGATCGAGGTCGAGCACCTGCGCGACGGCCGCTACCCGGCTGAGCTGTTCGCCACCCTCCAGCTCGAGGGATTGATGGGCGATGACGAGGAGTACTGGCCGTTCGAGGGCGAGTACTGGTCGGATGAGTACGAGAACTACAAATAGACCGGGCCGCGTCGCCCGGCGGCGGCGGGCTCTCCTCTCCATCGCAGGTGCGTTCGCGCTGGCGACTGCGGGCACGACCGCGTTCGCCGGCGCCGGCAAGAGCAGCAAGCCGGCCCAGGACCAGGACGACCAGGCCAGCCAGCCCGAAAAGACGCTGCCGCCGATCCTGCAAAAGGCGCTGGAGGAGAAGGAAGCGCAGATCACCGACGCCCGGCGGGAGGCGATTCGCCTCATCGAGGCCTACCTGCGCGAGAACCCGCGCGGCTCGGCGGGCTTCCGCGCCAAGGAGCAGGCCGAGTCGCTCTACAAGCTGGCCGAGCTCTACTGGGAAGAGTCCAAGGAGGTCTACCTCGAGAAGATGGGGCGTTATCAGGCCGCCGTGTCGGCCTGCCACGCCGACCGCGCCGCGTGCCCCAAGGTCCCGCACCGGCCGCCGACCATCGATCTGACGCGCGCGCAGGCGACCTACCTGCAGCTCATCGACGAGTACCCCAAGTTCCGCAAGATCGACACGGTCATCTACCTCTATGCCTTCTCGCTGCGCGATCAGGGGAAGCTCGGCCGAGTCGATCAAGTACTTCCAGATCATCCTCGATAAGTACCCGCGCTCTCGCTACATCGCCGACGCCTGGATGGCGATCGCCGAGTACCGCTTCTACGAGCAGCAGGACTACCAGACCTCGCTCGAGGCGTACGAGAAGGTCCTCGCGCACCCCAAGTCGACGCTCTACGATCTGGCGCTGTTCAAGACCGCCTGGTGCTACTGGAAGCTGGGCGACACGACCAAGTCGGCGCTGCGGTTCAAGGACGTGCTCGATCTGGCCAAGAAGAAGGCCGGGCGCAGCGAGGAGCAGCAAAAGCGCGCCGAGGAGCTGCAGGGCGAGGCGCTCGACTACCTGGTCGAGCTGTTCACGGAGGACGACACCAAGACCGCCCGCGACGCCTTCGAGTTCCTGGCCCAGATCGGCGGCAAGCAGTACTCGCGCAAGGTCCTGAAGCAGCTGGCCGACACCGTCTTCGACCAGACCCGCTACGAGCGCGCCGTCGAGGCCTATCGCCTGCTCATCGAGCTGGACCCCAACGCCGCGGAGGCCCCCGACTACGCCGGCAAGATCGTCGAGGGATATCAGCTCCTCGGCGACATCAAGAACGCCGTCGCGGAGATGCGCAAGCTGGCCAGCGACTACGGCGGCCGCAGCGCCTGGGCCGGCGCCAACAAGGATCGCCCGAAGGCCGTCGAGCACGCCCGCACGATGGCCGAGGGGCTCATCCGCACGCTGGCCAAGACCATGCACGCGGAGGCGCAGGCAGAACGAGAAGACGACCAAGGTCGTCGACAAGGATCGTTACGCGCGGGCCGCCGAGGCCTATCAGTTCTACCTGGCCAACTTCCCCGAGGCGCCCGACGCCGCCGAGCTGCGCTACCTGCGCGCCGACATCCTCTACTTCAAGCTCGGCAAATACGAGGACGCCGGCCGCGAGTACCTGGCCGTCGGCAAGACGCAACCGGTGGGCAAGTACCACAAGGACGCGCTCCTGCAGGCGATGGGGGCGTTCGAAAAGGTGCGCAAACCGATCGCCGGCAACGGCGCGGGCGCCGGCAAGCGGGAGATCACCGACAGCGATCGCCTGTTCGGCGAGGCGGCCGACCTCTACGCCACGCTGTTCCCCAACGACAAGGAGATCGTCACCGTCATCTACAAGAACGGTCAGTTCTTCTTCGACTACGGCGACTACGACGAGGCGGTCAAGCGGTTCGGCCTGATCGTCGAGCGTTACCCCGACGATCCCAACGCCGGCGCCGCCGGCGACCGGATCCTGCAGGCGCTCGGCAAGGCCAAGGACTACGAGAACATCGAGAGCTGGGCGCGCCGCCTCAAGAAGACCAAGGCCTTCGCCTCCAAGGACGAGCAGGATCGCCTGGACAAGCTGATCGTCGGCGCGGTCATGAAGTCGGGCGAGAAGTACGCGGCGAGCGGCGCGTACGACAAGGCGGCCGCCTTCTTCCTGCGGGTGCCGAGCGAGTACCCGCAGAACGGCAACGCGCCGAAGGCGCTCAACAACGCGGCGGCGGTCTACGAGAAGGAGAAGAAGCAGGACCAGGCGGTCGCCGCCTACAAGCAGCTGGCCGACAAGTATCCCGGGGCCAGCGAGGCGCCCGAGGCGCTCTTCACCGCCGCCCGCATCGAGGAGAACATCGCCTACTACGACAAGGCCGCGGGCTTCTACGAGCAGCTGGCGGCCAAGTACCCGCAGAACAGCCACGCCGCCGACGCGCTCCGGTCGGCCGGCGTCCTTCGCCAGAGCCTGGGCCAGCACGACCGCGCCATCAAGCACTACGGCGAGTACGCCCGGCGCTACAAGGACCGGCCCGACGCCAAGGACGTCGCGTTTCAGGCCGCCGTGGTGCGCGAGGATCAGAAGGACTGGCGCGGCGCCGCGGCGTCGTTCGCCGCGTTCAGCAAGGTCTATCCGGGCGACAGCAAGACCGTCGAGGCGCTGGCGCGCGAGGCCGACGCCCACCTCAAGGCCGGCAACGACGTCGCCGCCAAGGAGACCGCCGCCAAGGCGCTCGCCGCCTACAAGCACGGCAAGGGGAGCCGACGAGGCGAGCCTACTACGGAGCCGAGGCCCGGTACATCCAGGGCGAGCTCGCCTATCTCGACTACGAGAGGATCAAGATCGCCGGCAAGCCG
Source organism: uncultured Pseudomonadota bacterium (assembly GCA_963835825.1). Lineage (GTDB taxonomy): Bacteria > Myxococcota_A > Polyangia > Fen-1088 > Fen-1088 > JADGRB01. The sequence continues at coordinate 53,486 of CAWIGZ010000011.1, read as the reverse complement.
AGGCAGCTGGCCAAGGTGCTCGAGGAGAAGGCCAAGCGGCTCGAGGAGGCGAAGGCGATCTACCTCGACGTCGTCACCTACCAGTCGCCCGAGTGGGCGACGGCCGCGCTCCTGCGCATCGGCCAGGGCTACGAGGCCTACGCCAAGGCGATGCGCAACGCGCCGGTGCCGAAGGACCTCAAGGAAGACGAGAAGCAGATGTACCGCGACGAGCTGGAGAAGGTCGTCGTCGTCATCGAAGACAAGGCCATCGACGCCTACAAGTCGGGCTACGCGCGCGCGCTGCAGATCGGCGTCTACAACAAGCACACCCAGGCGATCCGGCAGGCGCTGTCGCGGCTGGCGGAGAACGAGTTCCCCAAGGAGGCGGAGCTTCGGTTGTCGACGCGGCCGGGGGAGCCGCGGGTGACGCTGGACCGGATCGAGGAGGTGCGGCGTGACCAATAACGCCCCTCCTCGGCGCCTCGCACGTCGCGCTTCGGCACGGCTCGCCAGGCTCGCGCTTCGCGCATCGCCGGGCCTCGCGGGGCTCGCGCTTCGCGCATCGCCGGACCTCGCGCTTCGCGCGTCGGCCGACCTGCCGGGCGTGAACCCCGGGCATGTGCGGAATCAACCTCGCCCGCCCGTTCTTCCCTCCGCCTCCGCACATGAACTTTTTTCCGGCGGCGGTGAGCGCGACCTCAAATCGAAGCAAGCGCTCACCGCCGCCGGAAAAAAGTCCCGTGCGGAGGATCCGGTGAGTCGAGCGGGCGGCGCCCGATTCCGCGCGGCCCGGGGTTCACGAGCGCTCGAATCGGGCCGGGCGACGGCGGGTCGGCGTTTCGCGTCGGTGGCGGCGGCGCCGGCTGCGGCGTCGGAGGCGGTTCGGCATCGGAGGCGCCAGCGTCGGGGTTGGCGTCGCGTTTTGGGTTGATGGTGGGTGTGGCCGTGGCCCTGGGACTGGCCCTGGGACTGGGAGCGGGCTGCGCCCACCAGGCACCGCCTCCGGGCGCGGCGGCCGTGAACCCCATCGCCCCGGTGGCGCTGCCCAAGACCAACCCCGAGGCGCAGGCGGCGTTCGACGAGGGCGTCCGCATCATGCGCATCGGGCGCAAGCACTACAAGGACGCGCGCGAGCCGCTCACCCGCGCCACGCGGCTCGACGGGCGTCTGTTCGAGGCCTGGCACGATCTCGGCGTCGTCGAGACCGCCCTCGGCAACTTCGAGGTCGCCGCCGACGACTTCAAGCACGCGCTCGACATCCAGCCCGGCGCGCGCAAGACGGTGCTCGCCTACGGCGAGAGCCTCCGGCGTTCGAAGAACGTCAAGAAGGCAGGCGAGGTCTACGCGCGCTGGCTCACCTCCGATCCCAACGACTTCGAGATGCGCGCCCGTTACAGCCAGGTGCTGCGCGAGGCGGGCGAACCGGGATCGACGACGCTCGACGAATCGCTGGAGCAGGCGCGCCTGCTGCTCACGGAGGCAGGTGGGGACGTCTCCCACACCGTAATTGCCTATAACGCTCTCGCGCTGACCTACTATAAAATGCGGAAGTTCGAACTTGCCGAAACTGCCTTGCACAAGGCATCAGAGCTCGATCCCAAGAGCGCTTTCGTCTGGAACAACCTGGGGCTCGTTGCCTTCGAACGCGGTCACGACCAGGAGGCTTTCTTGGACTTTCAAAAGGCTTCGGAGCTCGATCCCAAGTACGTCCAGGCGCGCCTGAACAAGGCCGTCGTCTACCTCGACTGCGGCGACTACAAGCGGGCCCGCGCCGACCTGGAGAAGGCGGTGGAGATCGATCCCAACGACGCCGAGTCGCAGGTCGCGCTGGGCGTCGCCTCGCGCGGCGACGGGAAGTTCGATCTGGCCCGCAAGGCTTACGAACGCGCGCTGGACATCGAGCCCGACTACCCGCCGGCCCTCTACGACCTCGGCGTCCTCTACATGGACTTCGACAAGGATCCGGCCAAGGCCAAGGAGAAGCTGAACCAGTATCTCCAGGCGGTCGGCAAGGACGACGCGCGGCGCGCCGACGTCGAGGCGCGGCTCAAGGAGCTCAAATGACCCCTCGAATGAGCGCGCATTCGAGACGCCGTCTGGTCCCGCTCGTCGCGCTGGCGCTCGCTCTGGCGGCTGGCAGCCACGCGCACGCCAGGCCGGTCAAGCGCCACACGGTGGTGCACAAGCCGGCGCCCGCCCAGACCCACGAGCGCAGCGTGGCGCCCCCCGCGCCGGTCGCTGAAAGCGGGCAAGCGAACCCGGGTGGTCAGGCCGCCGGTAACTCCGCCGACGATTCCAAGCCGGGCCCCGAGACCAAAGCCGGCGGCAAGAACATCAAGACCAAGACCTACACGTTCGGCGCCATGGACGTCGAGGGGAAGCTGAAGACCCCGCAACTCTTGTACTTTTTGAATCGCGTCAAGCTGGAACTGGACATGTCGGCGCCCGACAAGCGCTCGTTCATGAAGGAGCTCGGCCAAAGCGCCGATGACAAGAGCCTCTAGCTCGCGTGACGTAGACAAATAGGTGACCCCTTGGCAACCACACACTCCCATGCGCTCCCGCCGCCTCCGCCGGGCCCCCTGCCTGTGCGGCGTCGGACGGCGCCCCGTCCCGTGACGGCGCACGCGCTGCTGCAGGTGGCGATGATCTGGCGCGGCCAGATCATCGGGTATCGCCTGCTGGCGCGTCGCCGCAAGATCACCGTCGGACCGTCGAAGCGCGCCACCTTCGCCACGCCCGCGGTCGAGGGCAAGAACAAGTTCCTGCTGCTGCGGCCGCGCCGCGACGGCTACGTCCTGCACCTCGGCTCGGTGTTCAAGGGAGAGCTGACGCTGGGCGGGGTCACCACCCCCGTCACCGACATCGCCTCGCGCGACGTCGACTTCGCCCGCGGGGACAAGGCCAAGCTGGTCTTCGCCGACGGCAGCGATCTGCGAATCGAGGTGCGCTGGGTCGATCCCCCCGAGCTCATCGCCGCGGCCGCGCCTGCGCGACCCGCAGATGGTGCAGATCAGCGTCGGCACCAGCATCGTGCTCGGCGCGCTGGCCCTCTTCCTCAGCATCATCTGGGAGAAGACGGAGCCGAGGCCGCCGCTGGCGCTCGACGCCCAACGCGTCGCCAAGATCGAAGCGCCGGCGGCCATCGAGTTCGAGAAGAAAGAGGTCAAGAAGCAGAAGGAAGAGGCCGCGAAGTCCCAGGAGAAAGAAGGGCAGACCAAGCGCGCCAAGGAGAAGGCCGGCCGCATCGGGCGCAACGACGCCACCCCCAAGGAGACCGTCATCCCCAAGGGGAAGGCGGACATCCTTCGCGAGAAGGTCCAGAAGGTCGGGATCCTCAGCATCATCGGCCGCGACAAGGCCGCCGGCTCGGGGCTGTCGAAGCTGTTCGCGCAGAGCAACGACGTCGAGCAGGCGATGGCCGGAATGGCCGGCGCCAAGATGGTCGTCGGGCACGGCGCGGGGGGCCTCGCCACCAGCGGCTCGGGACCGGGCGGCGGCGGCACCGGCTACGGCCACATCTACGGCGCCGGCAACCTCGACACCGGCGGGCGCGGCACCCACGGCCACGGCCGGGGACCGAAGCTGGCCGAACGCGGCGAGCACGAGGTGTCGGTCGGCCTGGGGAGCGGCGGCGGCGACACCGACGGGTCGCTGTCGAAGGAGCAGGTCTACAAGGTGGTCAAGGCCCACTTCGCGGGCGTGAAGTACTGCTACGAGAAGGAGCTCCAGCACAAGAGCTCGCTGGCCGGCAACGTCGACATCTTCTGGGTGATCCAGCCCGACGGGACGGTGAGCAAGGCCAACGTCAAATCGAGCGCCATGAACGACGCCGCCGTCGAGGGGTGCATCGTCCGCCAGGTCAAGCAGTGGCAGTTCCCCAAGGCGCCCGGACAGACGATCGTCGGACGCTTCCCCTTCGTCTTCAAGGGCGGGTCTTGATGCAGGAACGCCACGACGACGCTCGCCAGGGCGGCCGCCTGGCGCTGTGGCTGTTGACGCCGCTGGCGCTCGGCTGCCAGGGGATGAACACGCCGATCTACTTCGCTGCGCCGACCATGCCGGCGCTGGAGATCAGCGGCGGACAGGCGGACATGACCGGCGCCTCACCGCGGATCGAGAACGGGATGACGCTGCGCGTTCCGCAACCCGACCGACGCCGAGCAGAAGTCGCTGGATGCGCAGACCGCGGCGCTGGGCTTCGACGTCCCCTGGATCGCGCGCGATCACGTCCACATCGAGCTCACCTACCAGGTCACCTATACGCCCATCGACGGAGACAACACCGACGGGCCACCCCAGTTCGCCATCGGGATCGACGGCGCCAACCAGTACACCAAGTACGACTCGAACATCGTGGCCATGACCCTCGCGCAAGGGAACAACGATCCCCCCCAGTACATCCCGCTCATCCCCGTGACGCCCCAGACGATCGCCCCGGGACAGACCATCTCCGGGACGGTGCGCGAGGACGACTTCAACGAGGCGGAGCTGGATCTCGACGCCATGGGCCGCTGGATGGCCCCGTTCAATGCTGTTTTGATCAACAACTCGCAGGTCAACCCGATCGGCCTGGAGATGGTGCCGCCCAACGTCGTCATCCCCGCGCTCATCGAGATCGACGTCAGCTTCACCGCCAATCGCACGATGTCGTGCACCTACGACATTCGGGTGCGCGACGACGACGGGCAGCTGCTGCACGACACGACCAACACCCTCTTCTCGCCGACGCCGACGCTGTTCGTGCCGCCGGCGACGATGTGACCATCAGGGGCCATTGAGAACGCGACCGAGCCCGGTGGAGTCCACGCGAAGATCTCGCCAGCTGCTGGCGGCGTTGGTGACGTGTGGCCTGGTCGCGGGCGCATCCGCCGCCCGCGCGCAGGTCACCGCCGAGCCGAGCGCGGTCGTCTTCCCCGACCCGGCCAAGTTCGCCCATGGCCTCTACACCGAGGGGGAGATTGGCTCGGTGGCCTTCTTCGGCAAGGCGGGGAATGACGTCTCCCCGGGCTTCGCCATCGGCGCGCGCGTCGGCTACGACCTCTTCCGCTGGCTGGCGCTGCAGGCGCACTTCGTCGGCTCGACCCACCAGCTGAGCGGCGACAACCCCCTCAACGGCCAGCTGCTGCAGACCTACCAGGCGCTCGTCGAGGGGAAGCTGACGTATCGCTTCGGCCAGACGTCGATCTTCGGCGAGGGGGGGATCGGCGTCGAGCGGCTGTCGACCAACGCGCTCTACGTGCTGGGCGTCGAGCCGCGGTACCGCGTCGGCTTCATCGCCGGCGGCGGCGCCGGGGTCGACTACCACTCGCTGTCGCGTCACTTCTCGGTCGGCGTGCGGGGCGGCTTCTTCGTCCTGGCCGAGCTCACCAGCAGCCAGGAGCTGATGGCCACCACCTACCTGAGGTACACGTTTTGAAATTCCGCGCCGGCCCCCTGCTGCTGCTCGCGGCGTCGTCGCTGCTGGGCGTGGCCCTCGGCTGCCAGACCGTCGACCTCGGGGCGCCGCCCGGCCGACGTGAACCTCTGCGAGCCGAGCCAGCAGTTCTTCGTCGACAGCATCTGGCCGATGTTCCTCGGCAACGACTACGGCGGGAAGCACTGCTACGACAGCGGCTGCCACGGCTCCGGAAGCACGACGGCGATGACGCTGACGAACCCCCTCGAAGCGGCGGCCATCCCGCTGCCCGCCGACTGGGCCGCCAACTACACCGCAGGCCACCCACCGGATGAACTGCGCCGACCCGCTCGACAGCGATCTGCTCATCTACCCCGAGAACCGCGTCCCCCACGGCGGCAACATGCTGATCATGCCGACCGGCCCCGAGGCCACACTGGTGAGCATGTGGATCACCGCACCGTGACTCGCGGCGCCGCGCTGACGGCGATCGTCGCGGCGGCGACGGCCCTGGCGTCGTCCCCGGCGCGCGCCGAGGATCGGGCGCTGGTCCGGGTGATCGCCGAGGAGGCGCAGGTCCACACCGGGCCCGGGTTCGGGTTCCGGGTCGTCTACACCGCCAAGCTGAACGAGGTGCTCCCCGCGATCGGCCGCGCCTCTCACGACCACTGGTTCCGCGTCGAGCTCCCCGACGGCACCTACGGCTGGATCCTCGGCGACGAGGTCTTCCCGCTCGACGTCGACACGGCGGCCGCCCACGAAGGACCGTCGCTCTGGAAGCGGATGGGCACCGCGGTCTTCTCGCCGCCGCCGCTCCTCGAGGAGACCGTCGGCTTCACCTTCTCGGCCGGCGTGCTGGGTGGCGACGGCATGTTCCTCTTCCGCCCCTCGTGGCTGCTGGCGCCCCACATGTCGCTGGAGGGGACGATCGGCGAGACGGTCGGCAACCAGGTCGACGTCATCTACGCCGGCGGCGGGCTCAACGTCTTCCTGTTCGCCTCGTCGCCGGTGACGCCGTTCGTGGGGGCCTCGGCCGGAGGCGCCTTCGGCCGCAAGAAGGCCGACCAGTTCGCCGACGTTCAGACCGGCAACTACTCGATGCTCAACGTCGGCGGCGGTCTCATCATCGCGCTCAAGAAGCGGCTCACGCTGCGCGGCGACGTCCGCCAGTACGTCATCTTCGACGCCAACCACACCCAACGAATCCAGGAGTACTCAGGTGCACTCAGCGTCTATTTCTAGCCGCGCGAAACGCCTCGCGCGCCGCCTGGCGCTGGTGGTCGTCGCCGCGGCGGCCCTCGCCAGCAACGGCTGCGCGGCCTCGAAGTGGACGGTCCGCCCCCACCAGCGCGAGCTCTTGGCCGACCGGATCATGTCGCTCGACGCCATCGGCCAGGAGCAGGCCGCCGAGCAGCACATCCTCGAGAATCGCGAGGGGGCGATCGGAGGGAGCGGAACCGCCGGCGGAGGCTGCGGTTGCAACTGAGACGCCCCGCGCCGCACACCCGGGCGGCGACCGGCCTCGTGCTGTTGGCCGTCTTCGCGCTGGCGACCGCGCCGGCCCGCGCCGAGGATCCGACGGAGGCCTCGGCGCGCCTGACCTTCTTCCGCGAGCCGTCGACCGAAAACAAAGGGGTCACTGTCATCCACCCGCAGGTCGACGCCGCGTCGCCGCTCGGCGGAGGGCTGGGCATCGCCGCCGGCTGGGAGGCCGACGCGGTCAGCGGCGCGTCGCCGGCGGTGTTCGGCCCGCACGTCGGCGTCGACGCCATCACCAAGGCCACCCCGTTCCACGACTTCCGCCAGCAGGTTCACGGCGGCTTCACCTACAACCGCCCCGACGCCGGCATCGGCGCCTCCTACGCCTACGGCTGGGAGAACGACTACCGTTCGCACTCGCTCTCCGCCACCGCCCGCGACGATCTCTACGACCACAACTTCACGCTGGTGCTCTCCTACAGCCACAACTGGGACAGCGTCTGCGACAACAACAACGACGCGGCGGTGACGGCGGCCGATCTCAAGCCGCTTGACCTCGTCGGCGCACTGCTTCAACGGTCGACCATGCACCGACGTCGGTGCACCAGGCCGCTGGCCATCGACGCCGTCGAGACGTCGCTGTCGTGGACCATGACGCCGCGCCTGGTCGTCCAGGGGGGCGGCACGATCCAGGTCCTGGACGGGTTTCAATCGAACCCCTATCGCAGCGTGCGGATCGCCAACCGCGAGGCCCAGGAGCACGAGCCGACCTACCGCCAGCGCTACGCCGTCTTCGCCCGCGCCGCCTACGCCTTCCCGCAGTGGCGCGCCTCGGGGATCGGGATGGTGCGCCTCTACGAGGACAGCTGGGCGGTGCAGGCGGTCACCGGCGATCTGGTGGTGAACAAGTACCTCAGCTCGGTGATGCTGTTGACCCTCCGCGGCCACTATCACCTGCAAAGCGGCGCCAGCTTCTACCGCGACGGCGAGGACTACGCGCCTCCACGGCCCGGCCGGCCAGTACTGGACCGGCGACCGGGAGCTGTCGCCGATGAGCAACTACCTCGGTCGGCGGCCGCATGGCCTTCCTGCGCCGCCCGCAGCAGGAGCGCTCGACCTGGTTCGCCGAGATGGAGGCCGACGTCAAGTACGAGCTGCTCGTCTACCAGCTCGAATCGGTGAACGCCCCCAACCCCGATCGCCCCTACGCCCACATCCTGCAGGGGTCGTTTTCGCTGCGGTTCTAGCGGTCTCTGAGGCTCAGCGGCCGCGCGATTCGGGCCAGAACAGCCGCCCGATGGCGGTGTCGATCCCGTCGAGATCGGGCTTGTAGAAGATCGACGCGTCGACGCTGACCGCCAGCATGGGATCGTTCGACGCGGTGACGGCGATGCAGGGGATTCCGTTGAGGGGCCCCTGGCGGAGCGCCCGCAGGAACTTGGTTCCCGTCCGGCCCGGCATGTCGAGGTCGACGAGCACCAGGCCCGGGCGTTCGAGGTCGAGAATCTCGGCGGCCTCGGCCTCCGTCTCGGCGCAGCGAACACCGAACCCCTCGGCGATCGCCAGCTCGAGCAGCAGATCCCGGACCTCCGGATCGGCGGTGAGCGCCAGGATGGCCGCGGCCGCGGTCGCGGTGTCGGTGTCGGGTCGGCCCACCACCGAGCTGGCCGGCGCGCTCGAGGACTTGGGATCTGCGGGAGCGGCGACCAGCACGACGCCCCACTATCGCCGATGGATGTTTCGGCCTGTTTTCGGGCCGCCAATCTTTTGGTAACAGTTTATCCACAGCCGTGGCGACCGGACGGTCGCGGGCAGGCGGCTGGAGCTACTGGTGGAGCTGCTGCGGGTCGGCGTAGCGCGACTGCGAAATGGAAGCGCCCGTGAGGGCGTCGGCGCTCACTGCGAGGTCCAGCTCCGAGCCGCTCAGGCTCCCGTGGCAGCCCCCGCAGATGTTGTTGAACACGGCGCGCTGGGGACCGGGAGTGATGTATTCGCCGGCGGTCACCTGGTGCTCCTCCGACATGGTGAACAGGGCCTTGCCGCTGCTGTCGTCGAACTCGAGGATCAGCGGCACGCCCGCGGGAACCAGCGCCTTCAGCGAGTGATCGCCCAGCAAGTCGGCCGAGCCGATGGTCATGAGCTGCGAGTAGGCCATCGCCCCCATGGGAATGTCGGCCTTCGTCGAGAACGGCGGCGGCGGAAGGTCCTGGTAGACCTTCAGCGACGCCACGCCGTCGAACGCCGAGACGTCGCGGCCGCGGCGCAGGTTGGCGCCCAGCAGCGTGGCGAGCACCGGGACGTCGGGGAAGTGCATGATGCCGTTGCCGGCGGCGTCGGTCTCACCGGAGTGGCCGCCGAAGACCAGCTGGGGAAGGTTCGAGAACAGCTCCGTCTCCCCGCGCTTGTAGCCGAGCGCCGCCTCGACGTAGGAGAGCGATCCGTCGCTGGCCAGCGGTCGGTTGGCGCCGGTCTGGGGATTCACGGCCACCAGCTGATATCGCGGAATGTCGGTGAGGATGTTCTTCACCGTGCCGTCGTAGGAGGCCAGGATCTCGCCGTTGGGGAGCGAGAACGGCGAGCGGTAGGCGCCGGTGGTCGTGCCGTCGGCGGCCGGCGCGGCGGCCGGGTCGACGATGACCATCGATTTGAGAAACGTGACGTCGTCGCGGTCGGCCTCGAAGGGGCCGATCGAGCGGTTGAACGTCGCCAGCGCGCCGCCGCCCCCCTTCGCGCCCTCGTTCGAAAGAATGAGCAGGAAGTTCCGGTCGAGCCCTTCGCGGATCTCCGTCGCCTCCTGGTAGCCGACCGAGGGCAACAGGTTGTTGTCGAAGGTGGTGGTCGACTGGGCGCGCTGCGCCAGCAGCGGATGATAGTCGGTGAGGTCCCAGTTCATCCGCCGGCCGGAGAGCTGGTAAAAGTTGGGCGTCGCCTTCTCGGCGGTGAAGCTGACGCGACCGTCCTGCATGAAGGCGGGGGACAGCTCGGAGTTCAAGAGGAAGGTCATCTGCTCCGGCGGCTTACCGAAGTCGTAGCTGAACATGCCGGCCGTCGACGGCTTGACCCGGAAGAGATCCGAATTCGGAAGCATGTTCCGCTGCGTGAGCGTTCCCGAGCGCGTCGAAGCGAAGACGATGGTGTTGTCGGGGGCGAACACCGGATCGAAGTTGTGCACCCGGACGTTGGTCCCGTCGACGATCCGGCCGTTGTCGCTGGTGAGCCGCTGGCAGGTGCCTCCGGCCACGTCGAGCAACCAGAGATCGAGCCCGCTCGACGCCCCCGGCCGCGCCGCGAAGACCACCTTGGTGGCGTCGTAGCTCCACTCGGGACCGCGCACGTCGACGTCCTGGCCGGCCAGGCCGGCGCAGGGGCCGAGCGCGCTGCGGACGTTGCCGACGGCGGTCACCTTGCCGGTGGCGTCGAGCGTGGCGTCGGCCAGCTTCAGATCGGCCCCGCCCTCGTAGCGTGTCGAAGTGCAGGAGGTCGTCGCCGTTCTTGGGCCGCGCCACGAACACCAGCGGCAGCGTGCTGCCGGCGGTCATCGGCGAGACGGCCCCGGCGGCGATCCGATCCTGGCGTTCGATCTGCTGCCAGGCAGCCAGGACGCAGAAGGCGCGGGTGGCGGTGGCGGGGTCGAACGGCTGCGGGCAGGGGGTATCGACCGAGGTGTTGAGGTCCTCCAAGACCGCGCCGGCGCGGTGGGTCGTCCCGCCCGACGCGGCGATGATGTTCTTCTTCACCGCGCGCGACTGCTTGACGTCGGCGGTGTCGAAGGCCATGAACTCGTCGGCCAGCGCGTGGTAGTTGCGCGTCAGCGCCGCCGGCGCGAAGAAGCCGAACGCGCCCGAGCGGAGGCGGAAGTCGTTGAACCCGTCGGGGCTGTGGCACCCCTCGAGGTCGCAGCCGCGCACGAGCAGCTTGGGCATGACGTTGTCCTCGAAGAACGTCTGCCCGGCGGTCTTGGGTCCGTAGGCCAGCGGCGGCTCCATCTGGACCTCCTTGGCCCACGACTCCCAGGCGACCCAGGTGTCGTCGCTGCGCGACTGGAAGAAGGTCCCGCCGGTGTGGCTGACGCCGCCGGCCGCGACGGCCAGCGGCCGCAGGAGGATCTCGCTCTGGTCGACGTTGGTCATGGTCGGATCGCCCGGCGGCGCGATGACGAAGCCCGCCACCTGCGCGTAGTTGAAGGCGGTCTCGGCCTCCGGATCGATCTGGCCGCTCTGCCCGCAGGTCAGGTACATGTCGGCCTGCGGCGATCCGTGGCAGCTGCCGAAGGCGCAGGACGATTCGAGCATCGGTTCGACGTTGGCCTTGAAGTCCTGGTAGGCCTGGCTGTTCACGTCGAAGGTGAGGCGCTGGCTGACCGGCGGGAGCGCCTCGCTGCACGGGCCGACCCCTTTGTTGGCGACCGCCTGGGGCGCGATCCCGTCGCGGTTGGCGCCGTTGTCCAGCCAGTTCTTCAGCTCGAAGTAGGCCTCGGAGTTGGGCTGGATCGGCGAGCCGCCGCTGTGCTGGATTTCGCTGGGGTAGAACTTTCCCCGGTAGGGGATCTGATTGCTTTCGGGCGGCATCGCCTTCAAGAGCAGCAGCGGCTGCGGATAGCTGCCGTAGGTGCGCAGCACGTCGCGCCGCTTCTGGACGCCCTCGAACGACGACAGATCGAGGTTCCCGAGCGCCGTCGGGGTGTTGGTGACCGGATCGACGGCGATGCTGTGGCAGGGCGACGTGTTGCCGACGCAGGAGGCGTTCAGGATCGGCTGGATGTGGACGTCGTAGAAGTGCTGCTCGGGCGGCGGGGCCGGCCGGCAGCCGAAGAGCGCCGCGGCGGCCGCCAGCACCAGCCCGCAATGGACCCTGCCCTGTGGGGAAGAACGCATTTCGGGGACGCCGATTGTATCAAGTCCCGATCGGATTTGGAACGCCGGCCAGCGACGAGAACGCCAGCCTACTGGGACAGCTTGGTCAGCGCGGCCTTGGCCAGCGAGCGGACCAGCGGGCTCGGATCGTTGGCGGCGGCGCTCTGCAGGGCCGGACCGGCCGTCGCCGAAGAGGCCCCGATCTCGCCCAGCGCCCAGGCGGCCTTCTTGCGCACCACCTGCGACGGATCGGACAACGCGGCGACGAGCGCCGGCGCTCCGCCGGCGTACTTGAACATCCCGACGGTGACCACCGCGTCGGAGCGGACGCCCGGATCGCCGTCGCTGATCAGGGGCGCCGCCACGCTGCCGTCGTGAAAGCCCGGGATCGCGCGGAGCGCGAGCAGCGAGGCGGAGCGCACCTGCGGATCGCTGTCGGCGAGCGCGGTCGTCAAATACTGCGTCCCGGCCGGCCGTCCGATCGTCCCCAGCGCCTTGGCCATCTCCGCGCGCGCCGCCCCCGAGAAGAGCGGGTTCGACAGCGCGGCGCCCAGCGCCGGGATCGACGAGACGTAGTGGAACTCGCCCAGCACGTCGGCCGCGTTCAGCGCCGCCGTCGAGTCGGGCTGCGACAGCCGGTTCAGCATCTGCACCTGGATCGTCTTGGCCACCCCGCGGCGGGCCAGCCACCAGGCGGCGACCGTCCGCACGCGCACATCCGGGTGGTCGACGAGCGGGGTGACCGAGATCGACGCAGGCGGCGCAGATCAGGAGCTCGGTCCGCTCGAGCTCGGCCTTGATGGAGTCGACCGAGTTGGCGGCGATGGCCTGCTGGATCGACTGCGGGCCACCGCCGGTTCCAGCGTTGGCGCTCCGCCCCGCCCCCAGAGCGAGCCCGAGCGAGGTGACGATCGCGAGCTTCTTTGCGTTCATGTTGATGATTCGCATGTTCACTGGCTCCCGTTCGTGGTTACGGCGTCGCCCCGGCTTCATCCAGGTTCTCCCGGAAGAAGTACTGGGCACCCATGTCGATGTTGAGCTCCAGGAGGTAGTACTCGTCGGGCGTCATGTCGGCCTGCCCTTCGTCGACGAGGTGCGGATTTCCCGAGAACATGAAGCTGGTCGAGGCGAGCGGCTGGGGTCCGAACGCCCGGGTCGTGGTGTCGACCGGATAGCGCTGCGGCGGGTCGAGGAGCCACATGAGCGGGCTGGTCGCCGCCGCCGCCGCGGTCACGTAGTTGCCGGAGGTTCCGAACAGGGACTGCAGGCCGTCCTCGCCGGGAGGCGTGGTGATGCTGACGACGTCTTCGCCGAGGATCTCGCCGAGCCCCATGAGGGAGATGTACGACGCCGTGTAGTCGCCCGTCATGCGCTCGCCGACAGTCACGTTGAGCTTCTGGCCGCGGAGGTCGAAGACGAAGGTCTGATACGAGCCGCTGGTCATGTCGGTGACGGTGTAGCTGGGGTTGTTCGGACCCGCCGTCCCGTCGTGGCAGCTGATGCAGTGCTTGTCGAGGATCGGCTGGATCGCCAGATCCCAGGGGACGCCGCGTACGTCGTTGTCGCCCGGGTTGGCCGGGTTGGTCCCGGCCGGCAGGACGCCGTTGGTCAACACGTAGGCGGTCTTCGACGCGCGGTCGGCCCGAGGCGCGTCGAGGTTGACCGGACCGTGGACGACCGCCTCGGTCTGGCCCGGCGCGATCGACGACGGCTTGGTGCGGTTCTCGTGGCAGCCGCCGCAGAAGCGCGCCTCCCCGGAGCGGCCGGAGAACCAGATGTCCTCGTTGGCGACCGGCGTGCCCGCGGCGGTGCCGTGGCTGCCGCTGACCGGCGCGGCCATCCCGAACTTGTCGACGAGCTGGATGTGCAGCGGCACGTTGGCCGGCACGTCGGCGGCGAACGAGGCGTCGCTCTGCAGCGGAATCTCTCCGTAGCGCGACTGCCCGTCGAACTCGGTGGTGCCGAACATGTCGACGCCCCCCTCTTCGCCCGAGAACCCCTCGATGAGGCGCACCTTCACCACGCTGCCTTGCGGGATGGTCATCAGCGACGAGTTGTAGACGTTGAGGCAGCCGATCGTGGTGCTGGTGTCGGTGGTGCTGATCGGCGACGCCAGGTTCGGGCGGCTCCGGCCGGGCCTTCACCGGGCGCGGCAGCACGTCCCAGTAGTTCGGGTCGTCGTAGATCGGCGAGCGCCCGCCGTTGCTGGCGTTCGCCTTCGCCGCGTCGAGCACGTAGATGCCGAACTGCGCGGTGCTCTTCGCGCGGTCGAGCTCCTCCGACTGGACGGGGCCGTCCGCCCAGGAGGTGAGGAACTGCCCCGGGGCCTCGTCGCCCACCGGCTCGGCGTCGTAGTAGCGGCCGATCCCCTGCGCGCTCGGCGACCGATCGCCCGGGATGAGCGGGGTCAGATCCTGCGAGGCCGAGTTCGCCTCGCTGCCGTTCAGGTCGATGAGGAACAGCTTGCCCGACTGCAGGGTGCGATCCCGCGAGGTGGCGACCGCGATGACCTGGTAGTCGGCGAGCATCTTGGTGTTGTCGTCGGGGTCCGGCACCATCTTGGTCGTGACGTAGCGGGCCTTGAGGTAGCTGTTCGTGGACGGATACTTCGAGGCCAGCTCGTCGCCGAAGGCCTCCTTCATGCCCGTCATGTCGGTGTTCATCATGCGCAGGTGCCCGGTGTTGACCCCGCCCATGTGCATCCACTCGGTGTAGAGCAGGTGACCGTCGGGCAGCAGCGCCGGCGAGACGCGGTGGGAGACGTTGCGGGGCCCGAGCTGCAGGTCGGTGCCGCTGGTGGTGACGGTGCCGACCTGGGCGGTCACCGCCCGCTCGTACTCGTCCTTGAACTGCATCGAGCTCGACGTGCCGTCATCCTCGACGTTGCGGTTAGTCATGAAGGTGACGCGATCGCCAGGAGCGTAGACCGGGTAGACGAAGTCGTTGCCGCCGCTGGTCAGCTGCTGCAGGTTCGTCCCGTCGAGGTTGATCGAATAGATCTGATAGTTGCCGTCGCCGGGGAGGCGCGCCGAGAAGACCGCCGACTTCGCGTCGAACGAGAGGTCGTAGGACTGCACGTCAGAGCCGCTCACGCAGTGGTCCACGTCGGCCGGGTCAATCTGCGCGCAGGTCGCCGGGTTGGGGAAGATCACCGTCAGCTGCCCGTCGGCCGACGGCGGCGAGAGCATCGACAGCCGTCCGCCCGGCACGAAGTTGGCGTAGTCGAAGACGTTGCCGTCGTCGTTGCGCGGCGTCCGCTGCAAGAACGTGATCGCCTGGACGTCGGCCGGAAGCGCGCTGACGTTCCCGCTGGTCCTGCTCGTCGAGCTGCACCCGGCGCCGGCCCCGAGCGCCAACCCGACGACGCTCGACTGCAGCAACCAGAGTGTCTTGACTGTGAGCTTGTCTCGCATGAGCGGCTCTCCTTCGTTCGCCGGATTACGCAATAAGGGGGCCAACGAAATCGCGTCCGAAACAGCCGAAGAGCCGCGCTCGCCCGCTGTTTTCCGGGCGTCTGTTGCGCAACCCCCGGACCCCGCAAACGCGGCCGATTCTCGCATGCCCGTCGGCGATCTGGCTGGAATCTCGAAGGAAAGCTGCGGCGTCGCAGCGTTGCGCAACACCGCCACCCGCGGACCAAGCCGGCGCCTTCGCGCCGAAGGCGGCCGTCCGCGCGCGAATGCCCGCCGCATTCTGATATTCTGGGCGCGGAGATGTCTGGGGTAGAGCCGCTCCCCGGCAACGGCCGTCCGATCGGCCGCTACGAGCCGATTCGCCGCCTGGCCGTCGGCGGCATGGCCGAGATCTACCTGGCGCGCCTCTTGGGCGTGGGGATCGAAGGGTTCGAGAAGCTCGTCGTCCTCAAGCGGATCCTTCCGCAGCACGCGCTCGATCCCGAGCTGTTGCGGATGTTCCTCGACGAGGCGCGCCTCTCGGCGACGCTCACCCACCCCCACATCACCGAGGTCTACGACGTCGGCGCCGACGGTGACGCCCCCTTCTTCGCCATGGAGTACGTCCACGGCGCCAACCTCCGCGAGCTCATGCGCGCGCACGCCCGGAGCGCCGGCGAGGCGACCGTGCCGCTCGACCTGGGCCACGCCATCGAGATCGTCGCCGCCGCCGCCGCCGGCCTCCACTACGCGCACGAGCGGCTCGGCCCCGGCGGCGACGCGCTGAACATCGTCCACCGCGACGTCTCGCCGTCCAACGTGCTGGTCTCCTACGACGGCGCGGTGAAGGTCTCGGACTTCGGCATCGCCAAGTGGGCGCTGCAGCGAACCCGCACGCAGGAGGGGACGCTGAAGGGGAAGTTCGCCTACATGTCGCCCGAGCAGTGCCGCGGGCGGGCCGTCGATCGCCGCAGCGACGTCTTCGCGCTGGGGACGATCCTCTACGAGCTGACGACCGGCGCGGCGCCGTTCACCGGCGACAGCGACCTGGAGATCCTGAACCGGATCGCCACCGGCGTCGCCGCCCCGCCCGCCTGGCCCGAGGAAAAGGGCGTCTACCCGACGGCGCTGGCCGACATCGTGATGCGGGCGCTGGCGCCCCACCCGGACCACCGCTATCCGACGATGCAGGCGCTGCAGGTGGCGCTGGAGACCTTCGCGCGGGAGGCGAGCATCCCCGTCTCGACGGTCGCGCTGGGCGGGTTGATGCAGCGCCTGTTCGCCGACGAGCTGGCCGCCTGGCACGAGGCCCAGCGCGCCGGCAAGTCGCTGGGCGAGCACCTGGCGGGGCGGCCGGTGACCGTTCGCTCCGCCGGCCCCGAGGAGCCGACCGCGACCGACGCGTTCGGTCCGACGCGGCGGCGGGCGAGCCGCGGCCGGAAATGGGCGCGCGGGCTGGCGTTGACGGCCTTCGCCGCGGTGTTCGCGCTGGCCGGGGGCCTGGCGGCGAAGCGATGGAAGACCGAGGCCGCGCGCCCCCCGGCCGCGCCGGTCGCGCTGGGGGCCGCTCCCGGCGCGACGGCGACAACCCCGCCGTCTCCCGTGAAGCTTCCATCGGCCACGAAGATCGTCGCCGCCGAGGTGGCGCCCACACCTGCCGCCGCGGCACCATCGCGCGCGCGCCGGGTCAAGCGCGCCCGCGCCGAGTCGGCGAAACCGGCCCCCGCCGCGGTGTCACGTCTCCACGCTTGGGACCCCGACTCTCCGAAGGCTCCCTGAGCGCGCCCGCGCCGTTCTCCGAGGGAGGATTCGACACCTCTCAGTTGGAGTAGTAGCGTCATGAGCGGCTGGGGCGCGGGAGAAATGGTCCGGCATTTCCGTTCGTGCCCCTGTCTCGCGCTCTTCTGGTGGGTTGCCGGTTGCGGACCGCGGTCGATGCCGGGCGTGCTGGTGGGCGAGTCGGCGCACTTCCGTCTCTTTGTCGACCCTACCTTCGACCTCGCCCCTCCGGCTCCCTACATGCAAGGCGCCGCCGGCCTCGCCGCGCTGGAGACCGATTGGGCCGACAAACGAACGATGCTGGGAATGCCGGAGGGGAGAAAAATCGACTACCACCTGCTCGGCGTGGATCACATCGCCTCGACGTGCGACCGGGCATCCGAGGCTGGCTGCGAGGCCTACGGCTACCTGGAGATCGCGGCTCCCGATCTTCCCTACCAGCACGAGCTCATGCACGCGTACATGGAGCTTCTCGCTCCCGGGGGTCTACCGATCCCGCTCCTCGTCGAGGGGGCGGCGCAGTCAATCGGTTGTGGCGGCAACGCGAGAACCGATCTGACCTACATCGTCCCATGGCAACAGGCGGTGACGGAGACCTCGGTCGACAGCGCGCAGGATGTTTACAGCGAGGGCGGCCTCCTGGCGCGCTACCTGATCCGCGGGAAAGGGGTCGACGCTTTCGTTCGCTACTACAGGCAGGCGCCACAGCGCCGCGATCCCGCGCTTTTCGCGGAAAATTTCTTCAACTTCTGGAACATGAACATCGACGATGTCTGGGCTGCCATGCACGTCGTGGAGGCAGGCGCGGCGACGACCGACGAGTCAATCTGTCCTTGCTCGCTGCCCGCGCTTCCGACCGGCGGTGAGCCGATCGCCAACGACCTCGATACGAACCCGTACTGGACGCTGCCGAACGCGCCGGGAGGGTCGGTCGGCCTCACCGCCGGGTCTCGCCCGAAGGGGCCATCGCCATCGTCGCCGTCCGATGATGGCACGCTGATCTTCCGAGACTGCCAAGGGACCGCGCCGCTCTTCGGCGGTAGCGCCGCCGCGGTGATCCAACTGCCATCCGACGGGCGGCAGCGATATCTCCAATCACCGGTCGCCAGCTCCACCGTCGGCGACTACCTGTCCGAGTCCTGCGAGGGAACCGTTCCCTTCCAGCTCCCGGCGGGTTTCTTGGACGCCGGCCAGAACGTTCTTCAGATCATCGCCGGACAAACGACCGCTGCGGGCATCACGACGTATTTGCAGATTCAGATCCCGTCGGCCACACAGGTGGCGGCGTACGGTCCAGCCGACGAGATTTGCGGCAGCTGCGCCTTCGACCAGGGAGCCTGTCAGCCGTCGCCCTCCGCGAGCGGCGCAGTCGAGCTTTCATCGGTCGCTCCCGGACCTCTTTACCTGAGACTGACCTTTCCCTCACTGGGGCCAAGAGGCTTCTTCCCAGCCGAAGTGGCGGACTGGATCGCCTTCCAGAACTGATGCCGCCGGCTCGAATCAACTTGCGTCGGTGGGTCTCGCTCGGAGGGTCGACGATCGCAGTCTGCGTCTCACCGTCGGAGGACGCTGGCAGATTGCAACCGGCTCTAACCCTGACGAGTCTTATCCGAGGCGGGAGTCTCATCGACGTCCGACGGCGTCCTGCCTACATTGGCGCTGTCGATCAGCTTCGAGTGACGACCTACGGTCTCGACAGCGCTGTGGCCGGGGCATAACGTGGACGGGCCATTCAGCGTGGGCCTTCACCTCGATCCGGGCACCTACGGCGCGCTCTTCGCTGCAGCCTGCTCGCTGTCGTCGCGGGCGGCGTCGTCGCGCTCGCGCCGGTCGCGCGCGCGGCCGCGCCGAGCGCCGCGGCTCCCCAGAGCGGCCCCGGTGAGCCGGAAGGCCCGATGCACCCGGCGGCGCAGGCCCTCTACGACCGCGCGCTGAAGGAGTTCGAGACGCACGACTACGCGGCGGCCATCCGCGATCTGGAAGAGGGCTTCGCCCTCGATCCCCGCCGCGAGCTCCTGTTCGCCGAGGCGCAGGCCATGCGGCTCTCGGGCGACTGTCGCGGCGCGGTCGTTCTCTACCAGCGCTTCTTGACCACCAGACCCCCCGCGTTGCAGGTCGACGCCACGCAGATCGCGCTGGCGCGCTGCGCGCAGGAGCTGGCCAGGAAACCCGAGGTGGTGATCGTGACGCCGCCGCCCGCGCCGCCGCCACCGAAGCCGGCGCCGCCGCGCTGGAGCCACGACCCCTGGGGGCTGGCGCTGACCGGCACCGGCGTGGCCGCGCTGGGCATCGGTGTCGGTTACCTGGTGGCGGCCGCCAGCGCGCGCAGCGACGCCGCGAACGCGCCGACCTACGCGGCCTACCAGAGCCGCTGGTCGACGGCCGGCGCGCGCCTCGACGTGGCGATCGGCGCGCTGGCCGTCGGTGCGGCGCTGACCGCGACGGGCGTGGCGCGCTTTCTTCTGGTGCGCCGGCAGGCCCGGAACCAGATCGTCGCCGTCTGGATCGGTCCCGGCGTGCTGGGAGGCGCGTTTTGAATCGAGCGGCCGCCGGCACCGCCGCGCTGGTGGCGCTGAGCGCCCTCGGCGCCCTGCCCTCCTGCTACGGCCCCGGCGACTTCATCTGTCACGCCGACGGACAGTGCGGGGTGGGCGCCTTCTGCGAGCTGAACAACCGCTGCAGCAGCTTCGATGCGACGTGCGCCTCCCACCGCCGTTACCTGCACGCGGCGGGCGACAGCTCCGACGCCTGCGTCGCCACGTCTTGCGCCGCGAACCCCATCATCGCGCTCTCCGCGGGCGGCGCGGCCACCTGCCTGCTGCGGCAGGACGGCGGCGTCAGCTGCTGGGGGCGCAACGACGACGGCCAGCTCGGCGACGGAACGATCACCCCCCGCTCGGCCGGCGTGCGCGTCTCGGGACTCACCGACGCCGTTGCGCTGGCGACCGGCGAGCGGCACGCCTGCGCAGTGCGCGCCGGCGGCACCGTGGTCTGCTGGGGGGCCGACGACACCGGACAGCTGGGCGACGGCGGCGGCGTCGATCGCCACACGCCGATCGCGGTCCCCGGCGTGGCCGGGGCGACGGCGGTGGTGGCCGGCTCCGGGTTCTCCTGCGCGCTGCTCGCCGATCGCAGCGCCGTCTGCTGGGGTGACGATCGCGATGGCCAGCTCGGCGACGGCGCTCCCGGCGCCACGCCGCGCGCAGCGACGCCGGTGCTGGGGCTGGCCGGCGCGCGCGCGTTGTCGGCGCACTGGCTGCACGCCTGCGCCGTGCTCCTCGACGGCTCCGTTGTCTGCTGGGGGAGCAACTCCAGCGGGCAGCTGGGCGACGGAACCCAGGTCAACCGCGCGCAGCCGGTCGCCGTCTCCGGGCTGCAGAACGTCGTCTCGGTCGCCACCGGCCTCTCGCACACCTGCGCCATGAGCGCGGGGGCCATCCGCTGCTGGGGCGACAACAGCCAGGGGCAGCTGGGGAGCAACGCCAGCGGCGGCTCCGCGGCGATGGGCCAACCGACGCTGGTTCCGATCGTCATCGATCCGGTGGCGATCGCCGCCGGCGCCCAGCACACCTGCGCCGTGCGCCTCAACGGCCAGGTTCTCTGCTGGGGGCAGAACAGCAGCGGCCAGCTGGGCGAAGGATCGATGAGCAGCCTGGCCGAGCCGGTCCCCGTCACCGGCCTCGGCAACGGCGTCAAGGTGACCGCCGGCGCGACCTTCTCGTGCGCGGCCACCAGCGACGGCGCGATCTTCTGCTGGGGAGACGACCATTACGGCCAGCTCGGCACCGGCCACGACGTCGTCCGGCCGCTCGCGACGCCGATCGCCCTGACCGCCGACCAGGTCACCGCCGGCGGCGCGCACAGCTGCGCCGTCGGCCGCGCCGTGGCGCCGGGCGACCCGGAGGGCTTCGTCTGCTGGGGCTCCGAACAGGCCGGCCAGCTCGGCGACAACGGTGACGTCGATCGTTCGGAGCCGGGGGCCATCGAGCTGCCGCTGGTCCCGGGCGGCATCTCCGCCGGCGCGCTGCACAGCTGCGCGGTCGACGCGTCGGGCGGACTCTGGTGCTGGGGGCGCGGCTCGAGCGGACAGCTCGGCCCCGGGCACCTCATCGACACGCCGTTCCCGATTGAGGTTTCGCTGCCCAGCGGCGCCGGCCAGGCGACCGCCGTCGCCGGCGGCGGCGCCCACAGCTGCGTGCTCGTCGAGCCCGCCGACGGCCTGGGCGGCGAGATCTTCTGCTTCGGCGACAACAGCTATGGCCAGCTCGGCGACGGAACGCTGACCTCCCGACCTACGCCGGCGCTGGTGCCGCTCGGCCCGAACGCCGTGCGCGCGGCGGCCGTCACCGCCGGGGGCGGGCACACCTGCGCCGTCGACGTGACCGGGCAGCCCTGGTGCTGGGGGCGCAACGACAGCGGTCAGGTGGGTGTCGGCGCGGGAGCGAATCAACCGACGCCGGCGCCGGTATCGCTGGCCGGCGGCGCCCCGGTCCGCTCGCTCTCGGCCGGCGGCGCGCACACCTGCGCCGTCGACGATTCGGGCGGCGTCTGGTGCTGGGGCGCCGACGATCGCGGCCAGCTCGGCCTCGGCGCGGCGGCGACGAACGTCGGCGGGCCGGCCGCTGTCCCCCTCCCCGCGGCGGCCACCGGCGTCTCGGCCGGCGGCGCCCACAGCTGCGCCAGCCTCGGCGACGCCAGCGTCTGGTGCTGGGGCGCGAACGACAGCGGTCAGCTCGGGGACGGCACCACCGTCGATCGTCCGACGCCCGCCCGGGTCGGCGGCGCCAGCGGCGCGGTGAGCGCCGGCGCGCTGCACACCTGCGCCTCCAGCGCCGCACACACCGTCACCTGCTGGGGCGCCGACACCAGCGGCCAGCTGGGCGACGCCGTCACCCTCACAAGCAGCGCCCCCGAGCTGGCGCGCGTCGCCTGCGACTGAAAGGCGGCGGCCGAGCTTTGCTCGGCGGAGTCCTTCGCGGGAGGGCTCGGGAACCCTCCCAGGGTTCCCGAATCTAGTTGATGTTAGTCTCCCAAGGATGCGCGATCCCGCCGAACGTACGCTGACGGCGGTTCAGTCTCCTCTCTCCCCGGGTGAGCAGAAGGATCGGGCGGTGCTGCTGGTCGCCGGCAGCGCGGACGCCCCCGCGCTCGCGCCGCGCACCCGGCTGCAGATCGCCGGCGACGATCTCTTCGTCGGACGGCGGGGGGAAGGCGTGCCGGCCGGGGCCAACGCCGCCGTCCTCGACGACGGTCTGATCTCCAGCCAGCACGCGCGCCTCACCCGCGGCGCGGGCGGGTTCGATCTGGAAGATCTCGCCAGCAAGAACGGCACCTGGATCGACAACCAGCGCGTCGACGGGAAAGACGGAAAGGTGCGCCTCCGCGACGGCGCGCTGCTCTTCTTCGGCAACCACGTCGCTGTCTTCCGGATGGTGTCGCAGATCGAGCTGGAGGCGATCAAGGCCGAGCTGGTGGCGCCGTTCGGCCCGGTGGCGACCACCTCGCCGGCGCTGGCGGTGGCCTGCGATCGGCTGCGGCGGCTGGCGGCGTCCGACGGCGAGCTGTTGATCCTCGGCGAGACCGGCGCCGGCAAGGAGGTCTACGCGCGGGCCGTGCACCAGGCCAGCGGCCGCAAGGGCCGTTTCGTCGCCATCAACTGCGCCGCCATCCCGCGCGAGCTGGTCGAAAGCGAGCTGTTCGGGTACCGGCAGGGGGCGCACTCCACCGCCCACCAGGCCAAGGCCGGGCTCATCGAGGAGGCCGAGGGGGGGACGCTGTTCCTCGACGAGATCGGCGAGATGACGGCCGAGGCGCAGATCAAGATCCTGCGCTTTCTGCAGGACCGCGAGCTGACGCCGCTGGGGTCGACGCGGCCGCGCCAGATGGACGTGCGCATCATCGCCGCCACCAACCGCACCGCCGCCGGCCCGGGCAAGGGGCCGAGCGGCCTGCGCGACGACATCGTGGGGCGCCTCGGCGCGGCGCCGATCTATCTGCCGCCGCTGCGCAACCGCGTCGAGGACCTGGGGGCGCTCACCGCGCACTTTCTGACGCGCGCTTCGTCGACGGCAAAATTCGACCAGCCCGCCTTCCGCGCGCTGGCGCTGCACGGCTGGCCGCTCAACGTCCGCGAGCTGGAAAAGATCATCTCCACCGCGGCCGTGCTGACCGGCGGGGACAAGCCGATCGCGCTGCGCGATCTGCCGGAGCCGATCGCCCGCGTCCTGTCGGCCCCGGCCGGCGCAGTCTCGGGCCAGCGGCGCAGCACCGGGCCGTCGCCGACGCCCGCGCAGATCGAGGAGTCGCTGCGCCGCTTCGAGGGCAACGTGGCCGACGTCTCGCGCGAGCTCGGCAAGCACCGCGCCGCCGTCTGGCGCTGGATCAAGAAGTTCGGCCTCGATCCGCAGAAGTTCCGGCGAACCGAGTGACCGCCGGAGGGGCTGCCCCCCGGCGTCCGTCGACCAACGATCAGCCGTTCGCCTTGGCGAAGGTGCCCATGAAGTCGGCCAGCGCCTTGGCGCCCGCCACCGGCATGGCGTTGTAGATCGACGCGCGGATGCCGCCGACGGTGCGGTAGCCCTTGAGCGCCACCATCCCGTTCTTGGAGGCCTCCTTCACGAACTTGTCGGTGAGCTCCTCGCTGGGCAGGAGGTAGGTCACGTTCATGTGGCTGCGCGCGCTCTTGTCGGCGACGGTCCCCTTGTAGAAGCCGCCCGAGCCGTCGATGGCGCCGTAGATCAGCGCCGCCTTCTCGGCGTTGCGCTTCTCGATCGCCGCCAGGCCCCCTTGCGACTCCAGCCAGCGGAAGGTCTCGAGCAGGAAGTAGATCCCGAACGTGGGCGGCGTGTTGAGGCAGCTCTTGGCCTCGGCGTTGGCCTGGAAGCTGAAGATCTTGGGCACGCTCTTGGCGATGCGCGGGTAGAGGTCCTTGCGGACGATCGCCAGCACCACGCCGGCCGGGCCCAGGTTCTTCTGCGCGCCGGCATAGATCAGCGCGGTGCGCGACACCGGGTGCGGGCGGGACATCATCTCGGAGCTGGCGTCGACCACCAGCGTCGGGTGCTCGGGCCACTCGACGAGGCGATGCCCGTGCACCGTCTCGTTCGAGCAGACGTGAAGGTAGGCGGCGTTCGGGTCAGCCTTCCAGCCAGTCGGCGGCCGGTCGAACTTGGTCTCCTCGCTGCTGGCGATGACCTTGACCTTCTCGCCGTAGGCGCTCTGCGCGGCGCCGGCGGCCTTCTTCGACCACTCGCCGCCGACCACGTACTCGGCCGGCTTGTCGGTCAGGAAGTTCATCGGGATGGTGTTGAAGAGCTGCGTGGCCCCGCCCTGCAGGAACAGGATGTCGTGCGTGTCGGGGACCGACAGCAGCGACTTGCACTTGGCGATCGCCTCGTCGAGGACGCCGTCGAACTCCTTCCCCCGGTGGCTGCATTCGGCGATGCCGAAGCCCTTGCCCTGGAAATCGACCAGAGCCTTGGCGGATGCTTCCAAAACCTCGGTCGGCAGCATGGCCGGCCCTGCGCTGAAGTTGAACACGCGGTTGCTCATGGGCCAAGGTGCTACCGCTAATGCGGCCCGCTTTCAACGGGTATGAGGGGGTTCGTCTCTCGATCGCAGTTTTCGCGCCAGATCCGCATGGGGGGCGGCGATGATCTCGGTGGCGGCCAGGACGGCCGCGTCCAGGATCCCGACCGCCGCATCGACCGCCGCCTCCACCTCGGCCAGCGGCCCGGTGAGGGTGAAGAACCCCTTCCCCCCGATGCCCCGGGCGAGCTGCAGCTCGATGAGGCGCACCTGGGCCGCCTTGGCCGCCGCGTCGGCGGCCAGCAGCGTGGCGGCCACCGTCGTGGTCTCGACGATCCCCAGCGCGTCGACGATCCCCGCCCGCGCCTCGCCCGCCAGCGCCGGCCAGAGGGCGGCGTGCGCCTGCGGAAGAAACAGCCGGTCGAGCAGCCGCTCGCCCGCCACCTCCAGCCCGACCCGATAGGCCTCGTCCACCTCGGCGACGCCGCCGTCGACCAGAACCAGAAACTTGCCGGGCGTGACCCAGTCGGCGCGCATCAGGTTCACCGGCGCGCGTTTGAGCATGGCGTCCGCCACCCGGTGGCCGCGGGCGATGGATCCCAGCTCGATCAGCGCCAGCGCGTCGGCCATCAAACGATACGAAAGTATTCCTTCAACGTGCAGCGCCGCTCGCGGGTGAAGTTGCGAACCGTGGTGAGCCCCTCGCCCGTCGGTGAGGCGATGGTGAACGAGGTGTAGCCCTCGCCCCCCAGACCCAGGCCCGCCAGGTTGGAGGCGTTCTTCACGAAGATCGACGTGTTGATGGTGCGGGCCATGGCGTGCAGGTTGGCGATGTTGCGCGAGTACATCACCGCCGTGTGGCAGAAGCCGTGCTCGACCCGCTTGGCGGTGGCGATGGCGGTGACGGCGTCGGGGACGCGCACCAGCGGCAGCACCGGCATCAGCAGCTCCAGCTGCACGAAGGGGTGCTTCTCGTCGACGTCGGCGACCAGCAGGCGCAGCTCGTCGCCGGCGGTCACGCCGATCTGGCGGGCGATGAGCCCCGCGTTCTTGCCGACGAAGTCCTTGTTGGCGTGGACGCCGCTCGAACCCTGGTGCAGCACCACCTTCTCCAGCGCCTTGACCTGCCGGTCGTTCAGCACCAGGCAGCCGGCCCGCCCCAGCCGTTCCAGCAGCGGCGTGGCGATCCCATCGACGGCGACGATCTCCTTCTCCGCGGTGCAGAGGATGTTGTTGTCGACCGACGCCCCCTCGACGATGCCGGCGGCGGCGACCTCCAGATCGGCGGTCTCGTCGACGACGGCGGGCGGATTGCCGGGGCCGGCCGCGATCACCTTCTTGCCGCTCCCCATCGCCGCCTTCACCACGCCGGGCCCGCCGGTGACGACCAGCAGGCGCACGCCCGGGTGGCGCATCAGCAACTCGGCGCTCTCGATGGTCGGCCGCTCGACGCAACAGAGCAACGACTCCGGCCCGCCCGCGGCGGCGATCGCCTCGTTCAAGAGGTGCACCAGGTACGCCGACGTCTTGGCCGCGTAGGGGTGGGCATTGAACACTACCGCGTTGCCGCCGGCGACCATGCCGATGCCGTTGTTGATGACCGTTTCCGTCGAGTTCGTCGTCGGCGTGATCGACCCGATGACGCCGTAGCTGGCCCGCTCGACGATGGTCAGCCCGCCGTCGCCCGAAAAGGCGATCGGCGCCAGCGCCTCGGTTCCCGGCGTCTTGTCGATGGCCAGCCGGTTCTTCGTCACCTTGTCGGCGACGCGGCCGTAGCCGGTCTCGGCGACCGCCAGCTTGGCCAGCTCGTCGACGTGCGCGTGGGCGGTGGCGCGCATCGCCGCAACCCAGCGCTGCCGCGCCTGCAGCGACGCCGCCTCGTTCTCTTCGTGGGCCCGGCGCGCGGCCTTGACGGCGCTCTCCACGTCCGGAAAGACGCCCCGGCGCCCCCGAGGGACGTCGACGTCACGGCGGCGGACGGCCGGGGGCGACGCGCGAGGGAGGACGACGGCGGCACGAACCCCGCCGGCGGCGTGCGCACCGCCTCCAGCGGCGTCTCGGGCACCTCGCCGGCGCCGACCCGCGCCATCACGCGGTCGACGATCTCCTGAATGCGCGCCTCGTCCATCCCGCGCTGGACGTTACCCCGAAATTCGATCACGGTCAGGTGGCGACGGGTTGGGAGCCGTGCGCACCCGACGGTCGACCATTCCGATCTCACCCGATCTCGGGAGTCCCGGAAAGGGCCGCAACAGCGTGCTCCAGCGATCCGTTCGGCAGCCCGATTGGAGAGGCGCGCTCGGCATCCTCATCGTGCAGCTCGACGTTGAGCGCGCGCAAGGTGCTCCTGGCCTTGCCGACCAGCAGCTCCAGGGCGTGCCGCGACTTTCGGATTCTCGTCATCGATCCGCTCGGCGTTGTCTCCGATCGTCTTGCTGAAACCCTCCATCTTGGCCAGGCGCTCGAGCTCGGCGGCGACGCGCGCCTCGATGTCTTGAAGCGCTCTGATGTCACCGGCGTCCCCGACGCTCCTGGCGCGGGTGACGAGGGCCATGCCCAGGAGCAACGCCGCGTGAAGGTAAGAGTTGGTCGCGCCATCCTGGTCGTCCCAGGTCACGATGACGTTGTTCCCGTATCGGGCGAAGGGAAGGAACGCGTGACCAGCGTGAGATCGCGCCATCACGAACACTCCGGCAAGCGCGCCACGGTTCTTCCGCGCTGCGTCCAGCTCGTCGAGCGCTCTCTGCGGTGTGTAGGAGGCGTCGCGCTTCGCCTCGAAGACGACGCTGGCGCCCGCGAAGGCGCTGTCGCCTGTGAACCGCAGGACGGCGTCCCCCTTCTTCGACCGGCCCACGATCCCCGTCGTGCTACCGGTCTCGTCGATCACGCAAGGCGCCCCGCGCGTGGCCTCGGTCAAAAAGCTCACGACGGAATCCTCGAAGTCGAACCCTCCTCCGGGAGACTTCTGGTCCTGAGCGCGCTTGGTCTCGAGGCGCCCGAGCGCCACGCGCACCTCCGTCTCGAACGCGGTCTGCCGCGTCTCCTGTCGTAGCGCGACCTCCGACTGGGTCGCCGCCTGTTCCTTCAGCAGGGCGGTCAGGCTGGTCTTGAGAATCGCCATCGGCGACTGCGGCGCCTCGGGGTTGATGGCGGTCAGCAGATCCTGTCGGGCGCGATCGGTCTCGCGCACCAGGCGGCTCAAGAGGGAATCCTCGTTGTTGCCGTCGATGGCCGCCAGCGCAGTCGAGAGCTGCCTGGCCCGGTCCTCGTCCGCTCCCTTGATCTCATCACGGAGGGTGCGAAGAAAGCGGGCCACGGCCCCGTCCTCGGCCAGCGGATCCATCGCGCGCACCAACTCGGCGTGCCCTTCCTGCATGACGGCGCGGAGCTGGGTCTCGAGCACCTTCACCAGCCCCTCGCTATCGGTCGCGCTCAGCCTCTGGAACAGGGGGCTGTTCTCGCCCACCTGACGCGCCAGCGCCTCCGCGAGGACGCTGTTGTGCGGCGCGAGGTACCCGTCAAGCAAGCGGGCGAGCGCGCCCTCATCGGCGACGAACGCGGCGAGCCGCTGGGTGACCTGCCCATCGTTCGGATCGAAGTACCGCGCCATCACGGCGGCGATCGTCTTCTGCTGGCCGTCGACGTGATCGCGGAGCTGTCGGTCGATGTCGGCGACCAGCTCGGTCCCGATCTCCTGCAGCCGGGACTCCTGGGCGGCGACGTGGGCGTTGTGGATCGCGTGCAGGCCGATCCTCCACGCGTCCTCGGCAAGCCGATCGCGCTGCGCCGTGGTCAGATCCCCGAACAGGGCGACGCTCTCCGAACGGCGGTCGCGCACCTCGGCGGAAACCAGGTCGCACGAATGGAGGACCGAGACTTCGAGCTGCGTGCTGTGAATCGCGTTTGTCATGCCGAGGGCTATTTCACGGGTCGTGCCACCTCGGACCGGACGCTGCGGCCAGGAGAACCGCCAGCGAATCGGGGCTGCGCCAACCACCGAATGGTAGGAAATTTTATTATTGTGCAAATATATTAGTAGACTCTGCCAATGCGCCGCTTGCTGGTCGCCTGGATAGGTCGGACCGACCTCCGGGCTCCTGCCGAGGGAGCCGCCGTGGGGGTCGGACCGCTGGCGCAGGCGCTGGACGCGCGCGGATTCGATGAAGCCTGGCTCCTGTCCGACTTCGACGCCGCGCTGGTCGCCCCCTACCTCAAATGGCTTCGAGCACGGACCGCGACGCGGTTAGAGATACTGCCGTCCCGGCTCAGCGGCCCGACCCGCTTCGGCGAGATCCACGAGGCGGCGGTCCGCGGGATCCAGCGCGCGCTCGGCAAGGACGCGGGCGACGCCGCGCTGACGTTCCACCTCAGCCCCGGGACGCCCGCGATGGCGTCGGTGTGGATCATCCTCAGCAAGACCCGGTTCCCGGCCGAGCTGATCGAGTCCTCTCGGGAGCACGGGGTGAGAACCGTCGCGGTGCCGTTCGACATCTCGGCCGACTACCTGCCGGATCTTCTGCGCGACCAGGAGGCCAAGCTTCGCTCAGGGAGCGCCGCCGAGGCGCCGACCGCCCCGGAGTTCGCGGACATCATCTACCGGAGCCAGGTCATGGAGCGCCTGGTCCAGCGGGCCCGGCGGGTGGCGGTGCGCAACGTCCCGGTTCTGGTCGAGGGCGAATCGGGCACGGGCAAGGAGCTGCTGGCGCGCGCCATCCATCGCGCCAGCCCCCGCCGGGACCGCCCGTTCGTGGCCGTGAACTGCGGGGCGATTCCCCAGGATCTCGTGGAATCGGAGCTGTTCGGGCATCGCAAGGGCGCCTTCACGGGCGCCGATCGCGACCGGGCGGGGTACTTCGAGGAGGCAGCCGGCGGGACGCTCTTCCTCGACGAGGTCGGGGAGCTGCCGCTGGCGGCGCAGGTCAAGCTACTTCGCGCGCTGCAGGAAGGGGAGATCGTCCGGGTGGGCGCGCCCAAGCCTGTGAAGGTGGACGTTCGCATCGTCGCGGCGACGAACCGGACGCTCACGGACGAGATCGCCTCCGGCCGGTTCCGCGAGGATTTCTTCTACCGGGTCGCGGTGGCGGTGCTGAAGATCCCCGCGCTGCGGGATCGGCCGGGCGATCTGGGCCTCCTCATCGTCCACCTGCTCGACCAGGTGAACGGCGAAGCCAAGACGGACCTGGGCGCCCAGGAGAAGAAGCTCTCTGCCGGCGCAAGAAACGTCCTCCTTGCGCACGCCTGGCCGGGCAACGTGCGCGAGCTCTTCAACACGCTCCGGCGGGCGGCGCTGTGGAGCGACGGCGAGACCATCTCGGCGGACGACGCGCGCGACGCGCTGCTGCCCGTCGCGGGAGGCGCCGGGCGCGACGTCCTCGGGCGCCCGCTGGGGCCGGGGCTGCGGCTGCCGGACATCCTGGGCGAGGTGGCTCGGCACTACCTCGGGCGGGCCCTGGCCGAATCACACGGGAACAAGAGCAAGGCCGCGGAGCTGGTGGGGCTCCCCAGCTACCAGACGCTGACCAACTGGCTGGGACGGTACAAGGTGAATCATGGCTCCACATCTGATTAGCTGGGCGGCCACGACATGCTCACCGGAGAGCTTCGGAATAAGGTCGACCGGATCTGGGACGCCTTCTGGTCCGGCGGGATCTCCAACCCGCTCGAGGTGATGGAGCAGATCACGTACCTGCTCTTCATGCGGCGGCTCGACGAGCTGCAGACGCTGGAAGAGAACAAGGCGAGCCGCTCGGGCAAGCCGATCGAGCGCCGCATCTTCCCGGCGGGCAAGGACGACGACGGGCGGCCCTACTCGGACTTGCGGTGGTCGCGCGTTCAAGAACTTCGGGCGCCCGCCGAGATGTTCGAGATCGTCAGCGAGCATGTCTTCCCGTTCCTGCGGGCGCTCGGCGGCGAGGATTCGACGTACGCGCACCACATGAAGGACGCGCGGTTCACCATCCCCACGCCTGCGCTCCTGGCGAAGGTCGTCGACCTGATCGACGGAGCTGCCGATGGACGACCGCGACACCAAGGGCGACGTCTACGAGTACATGCTCAGCAAGATCGCGACGCGCCGGCCAGAACGGCCAGTTCCGCACCCCGCGCCACATCATCCGCCTGATGGTCGAGATGACGGCGCCGACGCCGAAGGACGTGATCTGCGATCCGGCCTGCGGCACCTGCGGCTTCCTGGTCGCGGCCGGCGAATACCTCCGCGAGCACCATCCGGAGGTGCTTGCGCGATCGCGAAGCTGCAAGAAGCACTTCCACGAGCAGGATGTTCCACGGCTTCGACTTCGACAGCACCATGCTCCGCATCGGCAGCATGAACATGCTCCTGCACGGGGTCGAGAACCCGGACATTCGCTACCGCGACTCGCTCGCGCAGGACACGCGGGCGAGGAGGAGAAGTACACGCTGGTTCTCGCCAATCCGCCGTTTGCGGGATCGCTCGACTACGAGAACACGGCCAAGGATCTGCTCCAGATCGTCAAGACGAAGAAGACGGAGCTGCTGTTCCTGGCGCTGTTCCTGCGCCTGCTGAAGCCGGGCGGGCGCGCGGCGGTCATCGTGCCCGACGGGGTGCTCTTCGGATCGAGCAAGGCGCACAAGGAGCTGCGGCGGATGCTGGTCGAGGAGCAGAAGCTCGACGGTGTGGTGTCACTGCCCGAGCGGCGTGTTCAAGCCCTACGCGGGCGTGTCGACGGCGATCCTGCTGTTCACGAAGACCGACTCCGGCGGCACAGACCACGTCTGGTTCTACGACGTGCGAGGCCGACGGCTGGAGCCTCGATGACAAGCGCACGCCGCTGCTGGCCGAGGACAAGCTCGGGTGCGGTGCCCAGCGGGACGCTCAACGCCGAGGAGCACGCGAAGAACAACCTGCCCGACGTGCTGGCGCGCTGGGAGCAGCGCGACGGGACGGAGCGAAAGCGAGCACGCACCGAGCAGAGTTTCTGCGTGCCGAAGGCGGACATCGTGGCACAGGGCTACGACCTGAGCATCAACCGCTACAAGGAGGTGGTGCACGAGGAGGTTGAGCACCGGGCGCCGCGAGAGATCCTGAAGGAGTTGGCGGGCATGGAAGGGGAGATTCAGGTCGGAATGAAAGAGCTCGAGGCGTTACTGGGATGAACGGCTGGCCTGCGGTTCAACTCGGCGAGGTCGCCGACCTGTGTCTTGGGAAAATGCTCGATGCCAAGAAAAACAAAGGCCATCCCTACCCGTACTTAAGCAATCCGGACGTGCGCTGGTTTGACGTTGATACGTCTCGTTTGAAGAACATGCTGTTTGAAAGCCGCGAATTGGACCGCTTCGGTCTGTGTGCCGGTGACGTTCTGGTGTGCGAAGGTGGCGAAGCAGGCCGAGCTGCCGTATGGGACGGTCGACGCTCCGACGTGAAGTTTCAGAAGGCAATTCATCGCGTTCGACCTCGTCCACGGCTCTTGAACCGATTCCTTGTCCACAAACTATTTGCTGATTACCATGCGGTCGTCGAGCTATTACACCGGCGCGACCATTAAGCATCTGACCGGCAGGATCTTGCGACCTATGAACTCGCCCTGCCTCCTATCGACAGCGGCGGATTGCGGAGGTGCTGGACCGGGCGGAGGCGTTGCGGGCCAAGCGCCGCGCCGCCCTCGCCCTCCTCGACACCCTCGCCCAATCCATCTTCCTCGACCTCTTCGGCGATGTCCAAGATCGTGGGTGGCCCGTCGTCACGGTAGCAGACATGGCGGCGGACATTTCAGGTTCGATTCGGACGGGACCATTCCGAAGCCAGCTGCTTCATGAAGAGTTCGTCGAAGAAGATAGCGGTCCTCGGATAGACAGTTGTCCAAAACGAGTTTCTATAGCAACGTCCGCGGTTCATCACCGAGGAAAAATATCTCGATCGGAGGCGCGACACGTCTCGTTCGCGCGACCTCCTGATTACGATCATGGACTTGCGTCGGCGCGCTCATGTCCCGCCCCATTTCGCTTGTTGTTCCAGACAAAGTGGCTTCGCTGCGGAGCCTTCGTCCGCCCACATGTCTCCCGGCGTTTCTCCATACATGCTTCCTGCTCCATCCGATGGCTCGTCGTACTTGCCATGGAAGCGAAGGGCGCGTTCATGAAGGCCTAAACATGGGCATCGTCAAGAGAATGCGTATACCGATGCCGCCGCTGTCGCTACAGAAGGAATTCGCTCGCCGTCTTGCCTCCATCGAAAAGCTCAAAACCGCCCACCGCGCCTCCCTCGCCCAGCTCGACGCCCTCTTCGCCTCCCTCCAGCACCGAGCCTTCCGCGGCGAGCTCTGACATGCCGACGCTGCCTCCTCGCTTCACCATCACCGACGCCATCACGGCGGACCTGACGGCGATCGAGCGGGCGCGGGGATTCCTCGAGGCGGCGACGCTCTCCGACGACTGGGTCCGCCGCATGAGCCAGCGGGCGCTGCTCCTCGAAGCGCACCACACCACGCACATCGAGGGGACGCACCTCACGATCGAGCAGGCCGAGCGCCTGTGGGCGGGCAAGCCTGTGAAGCAGGCGGACGCCGACGACGCGCGCGAGCTGCTCAACTACCGCGAGGCGTTCAACCTCGTGTCCGAGTACCTGGACAGCGGCGAGCCAATCACCGAGGGCCTGATCCGTGAGATCCACAAGCGCCTGGTCGCCGGCGTCCGGGGGGGCGAAGGCGGTCCTGGCGTTTACCGGACGGTTCAGAACTTCGTCGCCAGCAGTCAGACGCGGGAGATCATCTACACGCCGCCGCCGCCCTCCGACGTGCCGCCGCTCATGCGTGAGCTGGTCACCTGGCTCGGGCAGCCGACGACCATCCACCCCGTGCTGGTCGCCGGGATCGCGCAGTTCGAGCTGGTCCACGTCCATCCGTTCGTGGACGGCAACGGCCGCACGTCGCGCCTCCTGTCGACCTTGTGCCTCTACCGCGCGGGGTACGACTTCAAGCGGTTGTTCACCCTCAGCGAGTACTACGACCGCGACCGCGCGCGGTTCTACCGGGCCATCCAGGAGGTGCGAGAGAAGGACCTGGACCTGACCGGGTGGCTGGAGTTTTTCGCCGGGGGCCTGGCGACACAGCTTGCCGAGGTGAAGGCCGCCGGGGAGCTGGCCATCCGACGCGACGTCATCGTCAGCGCGAACCGGCTGAACGACCGTCAGGCGCGCGCCGTCGAGCACCTCATGAAGGCTGGACGGTTGGACATCCGCACCTTCGAGGGGCTGTGCCCGGAGACCACCCGCCGGACGCTGCAGCGCGACCTGGCGGCGCTGGAGAGCAAGGGCCTCCTGCGCCATGAGGGGGAGACCAGCGCCCTGGTCTACCTGCCTGCCGGCAAGTGGTAGCCGCACGGGTGACGGAGCGGGCCCCGTCGCCAGGACCTCGAAAACTTGCGACAATCTTGCGACACGGCTTGCGACAATCTTGCGACATGGCTTGCGACACGGCCCGGCTTGGCCCTGGGCGTGACGGGCCATGACGGCGCCCTTCGACTTCCTGCGGACCGAGTGGCCCGAGCTGCACGAGGCGACCAGCAAAGCCGCGGCCGCGGCCTATCCCGATCCCCGGACCGCGTGCTTCTACGCCCGGCGCGCGCTGGAGCTGGCCGTCAACTGGGCGTACACCCATGACCGATCCCTGGGCGTTCCGTACTCGGACAACATCCAGAGCCTGATCCACGAGCCGAGGTTCAAGGCCATGGCCGGCGAGGCCGTGTTCTTGAAGGCGCGCCTGATCATCAAGCTGGGGAACGAGGCCGTGCATCGGGCGAGGCCCATCCCGGCCACCGACGCGGTCGTCGCGGTCCGCGAGCTGTTTCATTTCGGGTACTGGTTCGCCCGCCTCTATGCGCGCGGTCCGAAGCCCGACCCGCGGACTGGCGTTCGATCCCAA
Source organism: uncultured Pseudomonadota bacterium (assembly GCA_963835825.1). Classification (GTDB taxonomy): domain Bacteria; phylum Myxococcota_A; class Polyangia; order Fen-1088; family Fen-1088; genus JADGRB01. The sequence continues at coordinate 19,180 of CAWIGZ010000011.1, read as the reverse complement.
CGCCTTGCCCCGGACGGCGCCCGTGCCGCCGCAGACCCTGGAGCAGGTCCGGAAGCTGGAGGCGGGCGTCCGTGAGCGCGACCAGAAGCTGTCCGAGATCCTGGCGGACAAGGAGGCCCTGAGCGCCGAGCTGCAGCGCATGCGCGCGGAGATCGCCGAGATCAAGAAGGCCGCGGCCGCGCAGCCCGACGACCACGACTACTCCGAGGAGGAGACGCGGGACGTCTGGATCGACAAGCTGCTCAAGGAGGCCGGCTGGCCGCTCACAGAGGCGCGCGATCGGGAGTTTCCCGTGTCGGGCATGCCCAACAAGAAGGGGGAGGGGTTCGTGGATTATGTCCTCTGGGGGGATGACGGGCTACCGCTGGCCCTGGTCGAGGCGAAGCGAACGCGGCGAAGCACCGAGGAAGGGAAGCAGCAGGCCAAGCTGTATGCGGACTGCCTGGAGAAGCAGTACGGGCGGCGGCCCATCATCTATCTACTCGAACGGGTACGAGCACTAGCTCTGGGACGACGCCCTCTATCCGCCGCGACCGGTGCAGGGCTTTTACAAGAAGGGCGAGCTGGAGCTGGCCATCCAGCGCCGCACCACCCGGAGACCGCTCGGGCGGGCGACCGATGAACCCGGCGATTGTCGAGCGCTACTACCAGACCCGCGCCATCCGCCGCATCGGGGAGGCGTTCGAGAGCGACAACGAGCGCAAGGCGCTGGTGGTCATGGCCACGGGCGCGGGCAAGACCCGCACGGTCATCGCGCTCTCCGACCTGCTGATGCGCTGCAACTGGGCGAAGCGCGTCCTGTTTCTGGCCGATCGCGTGGCCCTGGTGAACCAGGCCGTGAACGCCTTCAAGAAACACCTGCCCGACGCCGCGCCGGTGAACCTGGTCACCGAGAAGGAGACCGAGGGGCGCGTCTTCGTGTCGACCTACCCGACGATGATGGGGCTCATCGACGAGACCGGCGACAGCGGGCGCCGGTTCGGCGTCGGCCATTTTGACCTCATCGTCATTGACGAGGCCCACCGGTCGGTGTTCCAGAAGTATAGCGCGATCTTTGACTACTTCGATTCCCTCCTCGTCGGCCTGACCGCCACGCCGAAGGACGAGATCGGCCGCAACACGTACACGCTCTTCGACCTCGAAAAAGGCGTGCCCACCGACGCCTATTCGCTGGAGGAGGCGGTGGCCGACAAGTTCCTCGTCCCGCCGACAGCCGGTGGCCGTGCCGCTTGAAGTTCCAGCGCGAAGGGCATTCAGTACGACGATCTCTCCGAAGAGGAGAAAGAGCGGTGGGACGCCGTGGAGTGGGACGAAGACGGCAGCGTGCCCGATCAGGTCGACCCCGAGGCCGTCAACAAGTGGCTGTTCAACATCGACACCGTGGACAAGGTGCTGGAGCATCTGATGACGCGGGGACAGACCGTCGCGGGCGGCGATCGGCTCGGCAAGACCATCATCTTCGCCAAGAACCAGGCCCACGCCGAGTTCATCGAGGAGCGCTTCAACGTCCACTATCCGCACCTCAAGGGTGCGTTCGCGCGGATCATCACGTTCAAGACCGACTACGCGCAGAGCCTGATCGACGACTTCTCGATCAAGGATCGGGCGCCGCACATCGCGATTTCCGTGGACATGCTCGACACCGGCATCGACGTGCCGGAGGTGGTCAACCTGGTGTTCTTCAAGGTCGTGCGATCGAAGACGAAGTTCTGGCAGATGATCGGGCGGGGCACGCGCCTCTGTCCGGATCTCTTCGGTCCCGGACAAAGACAAGGAGTTCTTCTATCTCTTCGACTACTGCCAGAACCTGGAGTTCTTCGGCCAGGACCCGGCGGCCGAAGAGGGCGGCGCCGGCCAATCCCTGGGCAAGCGCCTCTTCCTGCGCCGCCTCGAGCTGATCGGCGAGCTCGATCACCGGCGCGTTGTGGCTCCGCCATCCAAAGGGGCCGCCGAGCTCGATGGGCAGGTGCGCACGTTCGGTGAGCAGAAGACGGACAATCAAGTTCGCGATGCCGTCGTCGAATCGTTGCGCGCCGAGGTCGTGGCGATGAATCCGGACAACTTCGTCGTGCGCGCGAAGCGCCGGTTCGTCGAAAAATACACGAGCAAGGATGCCTGGCCGACGACCATGCCTGAGGAGGCGCTCGCTGAGCTGGCGCACGAAATCGCCGGCCTGCCGTCCGAGTTGCCGGCGGAGGCAGAGGAGGCCAAACGCTTCGACCTCCTGCTCTTGAGCCTGCAGCTGGCCCTGCTGCGGTCGGAGCCGGCGTTCACGCGACTCCGCGATCAGGTGAAGGCCATCGCGGGGCTGCTGGAGGAGAAGTCGACCATCCCGATGGTTCGCCAGCAGCTCGCGCTGATCGCCGACATCCAGACCGATGAGTGGTGGCAGGACGTCACCGTTCCGATGTTGGAGAACGTCCGGCGGCGCATGCGCGACCTGGTGAAGTTGATCGAGAAGCGCCAGCGCGTTCCGATCTACACGGACTTCGAGGACGAGCTCGGACCCGAATCGGTGGTCGCGCTCCCGGAGCTGACGGCCGCGTCCGATCTGGAGCGGTTCCGCGCGAAAGCGCGCGCGTTCCTGCGGGCCCACCAGGACCACGTGGCCGTCCACAAAGTCCGCATGAACAAAGCGCTGACGACGTCGGACCTGGCCGAGCTGGAGCGCATTCTCGCGGAGAACGGCGTGGGCGGCCAGCAACACATCAAGCTCGTAAAGGAAGGGCCTGATGGGCTCGGCATGTTCGTACGCTCCCTCGTTGGACTCGATCGGCAAGCGGCCAAGGACGCCCTGGGCGAGTTCCACGCCGGGAAGACCCTCAACGCCAACCAGATCGAGTTCACGAACCTGATTGTCGACCACCTCACCGAGCGTGGAGTGATGTCGGCCTCCCTTCTGTACGAGTCGCCGTTCACCGATGTCGCGCCGCAAGGCCCGGAAAGCCTTTTTACGCCCGCCCAGGTCGACGAGCTGGTGGCGGTACTCGAGTCAGTGAAAGATCGAGCGGTCGCAGCCTCTTCGTGAGGGACGTCATCGAGACGAACTGGCTGTGCCAGCCGGCCTCGCTGCTCAATCAACCCTCTCGAATTCGAGAGGGTTAGTGTCCAAAGCAGAACCCCGCGCTGGACGTTACCCCGAAATTCGCTCACGGTCAGGGGAATGGAGGGGGAGACGCTGGAAGCCCTGCTCGCCCACGCGCGGGCGCTGGTCGGCGTCGAGCTCTCCGAGCTGGCCGACGCGCTGGGCCTGCCGGTCCCGCTCGGCCGGCTCCGCACCAAGGGGTGGTCGGGCCAGGTGATCGAGCAGGAGCTGGGCGCCGTCACCGGCGGTGGCCGCGGCCCCGACTTCGCCGCGCTGGGCGTCGAATTGAAGACGGTCCCGGTGCGCGAATCGCTGGAGCCGCTGGAATCGACGGCCGTCTGTCAGATCGATCCCATCGCCATCGCCGGCGAGTCGTGGGCGTCGAGCTACGTGCGCGAGAAGCTGGCCCGCGTCCTCTTCGTCGCGCTGGCGGTCCCACCCGGCGCCCGCTCGGTCGGCGAGCGACGCATCGCCGCTGTGCGCCTCTGGTCTCCCGACGCCGACGAGACCCGCGCCCTGCGCGAGGACTTCGAGCTCTTCGTGCGCGGCTACTACCGCGTCGGGCGCGCCGCCGAGATCACCGGACATCTGGGCGCAGTGCTACAAGTGCGTCCGAAGGGGCGCGACGCCGACGATCTGCGCGACGCCTATGACGCCGCCGGCAACCCGGCCCGCGTCGGCAAGCACGGCTTTTACCTGCGCCCCGCCTTCGTTGCCCGGATCCTGCGCGCCGGCTGACGGGCCCGGGCGCTCGCCGGCGACCGTCACTCCTTGGCGATGATCGCCGTGATCGCCTGGGTGTCGGGCTCGGCCGGGGCGCCGACCGGGCGAGCGTGGTCGGAGAAGAGCGCCGTCACCACCAGCTTGCCGTGCCCGGGGCCCAGCACCGGCATCACCGGAAGCGTCTCTCCCGGCGATACCTGCGCCGTGGTCGCCGCGCCCGCCGCCGGGAAGATGGTCACCGGCGGCGCCGCGCCGTCGCGCATGCGCACCTCGAGGTAGTGCGGCCCCTCGCCTTTCACCTTGAGCCGCAGCCGATCGCCCGCGCGCAGGATCGTCTGCGGCTCGACGGCGGCCTCGACTTCGCCCCGGCGATAGCGCATCTCGATCCCCGCCGACTTCGACAGCGACCCGCCGCGCTTCCCCGCGTAGGGATTGGTGACCGGATCGGGGACGTGCGGGCGCGCGACCAGCACCGCCAGCCCGTAGATGGCGGCCAGGATCCCGACCAGGGCGAGCGCGCGGCGGGGACCCCGCCGCCGCTGGACCTTGCTCTCTGCCGTCACCCTTGCGTGCTGTCGGCCCGGCCGAGCGGCAGGACCTGATCCACATTGACGTGTGGCCGCGGAATGATGTGGACGGCGACCATCTCGCCGATGCGCTCCGCGGCCCGCTGGCCGGCCTCGGTCGCCGCCTTCACCGCCGCGACGTCGCCGCGCACGATGGCGGTGACGAGCCCGCCGCCGATCTTCTCGTAGCCGACGAGCTCGACCTTGGCCGCCTTGACCATGGCATCGGCCGCCTCGACCATCGCCACGAATCCCTTGGTTTCAATCATTCCGAGCGCGTCTGCCATGACCGGCCTTTCTCAGTTGGTTTATCGATCGACGAACTTTTCGCCGGCGCGGCCCGACAGCCCCTCGATGGCGGCGATGGCCGCCCCGGCCGCCGCGTCGATCTCCGCCTCGGGACCCGACAGCCAGAGCCGTCCGAACGCGCCGTAAGGCTGGACTTGCACCAGCGACACGTGGGCCGACTTCTCGGCCTCGTTGGCGGCGAACGCCACGTACCCGGCCGGCTCGGTCTCCAAAATGAACAGCGACTGCCCCGGAAGGATCATCATCCCCTGCGAGCTGCGGTTGATGAGCTGCGCCTGGTACGGCTCGATGGCGCGGATGATCTGGTTGGTCATCACCGCCGGCTTGAGGCGATCCTCTTCCTTCACCTCGAGGTGCCGCAAGAATCGCGGCGCCCGCGTCGCGCACGTCGCCCTGATCGTCGGCGTGCACCTCGAGCAGGCCGTACGCCCGCTCGACGATCTGCAGCGCCGGCACCACCCGGGTCGCCTTGAGCGCCACGTCGGTCACCCGATTGATGGCGATGCCGGGCGCGATCTCGACGAACAGCGACGCCTGCCCCGGCACCGGGAGAAATCCGCGCGCCGTCTTTCCCATGAAGCTCGCCAGCTGCGGCTGCAGGGCATCCAGGAAGGTGTAACAGCGCAGGGTGGTGGCCACGCGACGACGTTACCGTCTCGGTGTCACACCTTCAAGGCCCGGCCCGGCCGACTGTCTTGGCTCAGCGATTCTGTCCGGGGTCAACGGCTCAGCGACCGTGTCCGCCATCGGCGCGACCGACGACGCCCATGAGCTGGCCCGTCCCGCTGCCGTCGCGGCGGAACGAGAAGAAACGCGCCCGCTCGCAGTGCGTGCACTCGGGCCCGGCGTCGATCGCCGCGGGCGCGACGCCGGCCTGCTCGAGCAGCAGACGGTTGGCGGCCTTGAGATCGACGTTCGCCTTGCCGGCCGCGCCGCGCGGCGACGGCAACACGATCCCGCGCGCGCGGGCGTCGGGGAACAGCGCCTGGAACGCGGCGACGACCTCGGGCCCCACCTCGAAGCAGCAGGGGCCGATCGCCGGACCGAGAGCGACCCGCAGCTCCTCCGGGCGCGCGCCGAATTCGGTCGCCAGTGCGCGCGCGGCGGCCGGCAGCACGCCGGCCACGGTCCCGCGCCACCCGGCGTGAACCGCGGCGAAGCTCCCGGTGCGCGGATCGACGACCAGCGCGGGAACGCAGTCGGCGACGAAGACACCGACCGCCAGGCCCGGCGAATCGCTGCAGAGCCCGTCGGCCTCGACCTCCGCCAGCGCCCGCGGATCGTCGCCTGCCCGCACGCGCGCGATCACCGCGCCGTGGACCTGGCGGGCCACCAGGACCGGGGCGTTCACCGCGCGCTCCAGCCGTCTCCGATTTTCGGAGACCCGCGCCGGCTCGTCGCCCCACTTCGCCCCCAGGTTCAGCGCGTCGAACGGCGGCGGGCTGACGCCGCCCGCCCGCGTGGTAAACCCGTGGACGAAGGGCGCGGCGATCAGGTCCGAACGCAGGAGCGGCAGCTCCCAGCTTGAATGTCCGTCGGGATCGGGAACCAGCTCCGCGCGCACGCCGTCCTTTATAGCGCCTCGAGCGCCGCCAGCGCGGCCCGCATGTCGGGCGGCAGCTCGGAGGTGAACGTCATCTGCTTGCCGGTGGCCGGATGAACGAAGCCGAGCAGCCGCGCGTGCAGCGCCTGCCGCCCCAGCGCGTCGGCGATGGCGCGCACCGCGAGCTCGCGCGGCGGACGACCGTAGACCCTGTCGCCCAGCAGCGGACAGCCGAGCGCCGCCAGGTGAACGCGCACCTGGTGCGTCCGCCCGGTCTCGAGGCGCGCCTCCACCCGCGCCGCCCCGGGGAATTTCTCGACCAGCCGCCAGTTGGTGACGGCGCGCTTTCCCGAGCGCACCCGGCTGGAGAACTTCTTCCGCTCGCGCGGATCGCGCCCGTAGAACGTGTCGATCCGGCCGCTGCCGCCCGGAGGCGCGCCGGCCACCAGCGCCTCGTAGACCCGGTCGATGGTGTGCGCCTTGAACGCCGCGCCGAGGGTATTCATCGTGGCGTCGTCCTTGGCCACCACCAGCAGGCCCGAGGTGTCCTTGTCGATCCGGTGGACGATCCCCGGGCGCAGCTCGCCGCCGATCCCGCGCAGGTCGTGGCAGTGCGCGAGCAGCGCGTTCACCAGCGTCCCCGCCTCGTGCCCGGGGGCCGGGTGCACCACCAGGCCGGCCGGCTTGTCGACCACCACCAGCCAGCGATCTTCGTGGACGATCGTCAGCGGCATCGCCTCGGCCGCGATCTCCGTAGCCACCACGGGCGGCGGCTCCCAGACGATCACGTCGCCCGCGTGCAGCTTGCGCGACGGCACCCCGGCCGCGCCGTTCACCGTCACCGCCGACTGCCCGATCTGCCGCGCCAGCTGCGACCGCGAGACGTCGGCGATCTCTTGCGACAGGAAGACGTCCAGCCGCTGCCCGGCCGCCGCCGCCGCGACGACGAACCGGCGTTCCCCTTCGCGAAGGACTCCGCGCGGCGGAGCCGCGCTTCGTCCACCCGACAAGGCGCGCTACCAGATCTTCGAGCGCACGCCGCCGCGCGACTTCAGCAGCATGTCGACCAGCGCGCGATCGTAGTGGCCCAGCTGGAAGATCTCGGGCGTCACGCGGCTCTTGTACAGCGTCCGCCCCTCCTCGATCTCGTCGCGCATGGTGTCGAACAGCGTATCCCGCTCGACCCCCTCGATGATCTTCTTCTCGTGATACATCGAGAGGTCGGAGGCGATCGCGCGGGCCAGTTGCCGCGCCCGATCGGGTTTGTCGATGAGCGCCATGCGTCGATTGTATCTTAGCCCGGCGACCGGCTAAAGAGCTTCGCGCCCGCCGAGGGCGTCGACCGGCAGCTGCGCCGACGTCACGCGCACGCCCACCTTGCCGTCGTCCTTCACGTAGACGACCTCGCCCTGGACGCGCAGGGGCTTCTCGCCTTCGAGGCGCGGCAGCTCGAGATCCACGGTCTGCCCCGGCTGCTCGTCGCCGAGCGGGCTCTCGATGAGCAGCCCGTCGCCCGACACGTTCGTCACCTTGCGCAGGTAGCGCGCCCCTTCGGACAGCTCCACGGCGTAGAAATCCGCCGGCACACGCGGCTCGACCCGCTTCTCTTCCAGGTTTCGCTGCCCGATCCGCTTGGTTTCCATGATGATTCTCTCACCTCAACCTACATATGACTACCCGTTCAGTCAAGCTGAGCCCCGATACCCGTGCTGCGATGCGCGACATGCTACCCTTGGGGGCCCCGGAGGCCATCATCTATGAAGCGCACGACCCTCGTCCTCGCCCTCGCTTTCGCCCCTTTGCCCCTGTCGCCGGCGCCACCGCCGCGCGCGCCGCCGAATCGCTCTACGAGATCACCAAGGTCGAACCGAAGGTCGCCGTCGGAACCACCGGGACGGCCAGCCTGACCATCAAGGTCAAGGGGGGCTGGCACGTCAACGACGAGGCGCCGATCAGCGTGGCGCTGACGGCTCCCGCCGGCGTGACGGTGAAGAAGGCCAAGCTCACGCGCGCCGATCTGGCCGCCAGCAGCAAGGAGAGCGCCCGCTTCGACATCCCGATCTCGGCGACCGAGGCCGGCAAGAAGACGATCGGCGCCGAAACCCACTTCGTCCTTTGCCAGGCGCAGGCCTGCAAGCCGGTGAAAGAGACCGTGACCCTCGCCATCGAGGTCACGGCCCCCGCCGCGGCCAAGAAAAAGAAGAACTAAGAGGGCGTCGCCGAAGAGGCGACGGTGAGCGAAGCGAACGACGGACCTTGGCCCGACGACATGCCGCCCGATAGGCGGCCTAGCCGCTACGACTTCCCGACAAGCATCCGTTCTTGCCCCTCGCCCCGCGAAGCGGGGAGAGGGTTAGGGTGAGGGGTCCGTCGCCGAGAGCGGCTACTTGAACTCGCGCACGATCTTCTCCACCCGCCGCGCCAGCTTCGGGCTGAGCGCGCCGACCGAGGTCACCGACAGCCGCTCCGGTCGGATCACCCGGCGCGCCACCGCTCGGATGTCCTCCGGGCGAACGCGCGCGAGGGCGCGGGCCCGCTTCTCCTGCGGGTCGGCCCGCATGAACAGCTCCGTTCCGCCGAACCAGCCGGCCAGGCCGTCGAGATCGTCATAGCAGGCCTCGATGTCGCCGACGAAGCGGCGCTTGGCCTTGTCGAGCTCGTCTTCGCCGACCAGCTCGTCGCGAAACCGGCCCAGCATGCCCAGCGACTCGCCGACCAGCGCCGGCAGCTTGGCGTGGGCGCAGGCGGCATCGATCTCCAGCAGCGCGGCGTCGTGGTACGAGTGCAGCGACCCGGCGATTGAATAGGCCAGCCCCTTCTGATCGCAGATCTGGTAGTGCAGCCGCGTCGACATCCCGTCGTCGAGCACGCGCACCAGCGCCCGCATCGCCAGGTAATCGGGATCGGTCTCGGGCAGCGCGTGAAACAGGATGTGCACCTGCGTCTGCGCCGACTCGTTGTGCACGGCGTGAAACCGCGGCCCCACCCCGTTCGGCCGCGGCGGCCGCGGCATCCGCCGCTCGCCGCGCGGCACGCCGGCGAAGGCGAGCCCGGCTCTGGCGCTCGACGGTGCGCGGCTGGATCGGGCCGGCGACGGTGAGCACCATGTTGGCGGCGCCGTAGAACCGCCGAAAGTGCGCGCCGCACGTCGCGCGTGGAGAAGCGACGCACGTTCTTGAGCGGCCCGGTGATCGGAAACCCCAGCGGGTGATCGCCCCAGACCTGCTTGCGCGACTGATCGTCGATGTTCACGTTGCGCCCGCGGTCGTCCAGGTCCTCCAGAATCTCCTCGACGATGATCTGGCGCTCGAGATCGATGTCCGTGAACTCGGGCGCGCTGAACAGATCGCCGAGGATCTCCATCCCCCGCTGAAGCTGCCGCGGGTGCAGCGAAATTTGATAGAGCGAGTAGTCGCGTCCCGTCTCGGCGTAGAGCGTGCCGCCCAGCTCCTCGATCGCCAGGTTCAGCGCGAACGACGACGGGTAGCGCGACGATCCGCGGAACAGCATGTGCTCCAGAAAGTGGGAGATCCCGTTCGTCTCCGGCCTTTCGTACCGTGAGCCAGCTCGCACGTAGAGACAGACAGTGGCGCTGTGCAGGTGGGGCGTCTCGATGGTGACCAGCTTGAGCCCGTTCTGCAGCCGTGCGCGCCCGACCCGATATGGTGGTTTTCCGATGGCCAGTGCGCTTTTCGTCATTCGTCGGGGGGAATTTACAAAGGATTTGCGTTGATGAAAGGAGAACGAAACATGTCTCAGCTACAGTTGTCTCGTTCGGTGGGGTCGGGCGGGATGGGCCTGAGTCGGTGTGAGAGGTCGGGGGGGCCGGCTTCTCACACCGCCAGCGCCCTGGGTGGCTGGCCAAGGAGCCGCCGGCCAGGCTGGCTTTAGGCTAAGCTGGCGCCCGCCCAGGCGGGTAGCTCAGTGGTAGAGCGGGGTCTTTACACGGCCCGGGTCGCAGGTTCAATCCCTGTCCCGCCTACTGGTTAAGTTCGCGATACGATTAGATGCTGCTGAGCGACCGGGGCGCTGTTGCCACGGTGTTGCCACGGAGAGCGGCGGAGCGGGCGCCCAGCATGGCGATCACGCGCTGGTCCGGGTCGAGGATGGCCGCACCCGCCGAGAGGATCTCCTCCGGGATCGGGCGGTGGTGCTCCTCGACGTGGTGGACGTAGCGCATGGTCATGTTGATGGTCGAGTGGCCGAGCCACGCCTGCAGGCGCCACGGGTTCGACCCCGAAGCGCGCCGCGTGCGTCGCGAACGTGTGGCGCAGTGAATGCCAGCTCCGCTCCGGAAGGCCCAGCACGGCGGCAGACGCTTATAGATGCCGTGCTTGAGCACCGCCTCGGCGACCGGCGAGCCCTCCGGCCCGCAGATCAGCCGCCCTACCCGCACCTGCGGCAGCGCCTTGAGCGCCGCCGCGAGCGCCCCCGTGAGAGGGACGCTTCTTCGCCGTCCCCCCTTCGGAGTTCCCTCCACCCCCTTCCGGATCTGCCGCGCGATCGTGATCCGTCCGGCGACGAGATCCAGATCCTCCCACCGGAGCCCGAGCGCCTCCCCCAACCGCAGCCCCGCGTCGCCCGTGAGCAGCGTCGCCACCAACAGCCCACTCCCCTCCCGCCTCGCGCTCTCGACGAATCCGACCCCACTCGGCGAAGTCCCAGCACTCGATCTCCGGGCCGCTCGAACTTGTACGGCCGGATCCGTGGAGCCTTTTCGATGAGCCCCACCTCCTCGGCGTAGTTCAGCACGTTCGACACCACCGCCAGGACGTTGTTGCGCGTCTTGAGCGAGAGGGGCTTAGCGTACCGATTTGCCCGCTCGTTCATGGCCGCTTTCAGCGCCTGGATCACCCCGACGTCGATCGCATCGAGCCGGAGAGGCCCGAGGAACCCACGCAGATGGTGATCGAAGATCGATCGCTTCTCGTCCACCGTGCTCGGCTTGTTGTGCTGACGCCTCGCACCACTCCCTCATGTACCGTCCGAGAAACCATTCCTCGAACGTCGGTACCTCCTTCCGTGGCTTGGGTTGGTGGCGGCGTCGAGCAGACGGCGGATCTCGGTCTCCTCCGCCTTCTCAGCCGCCCACCTCTTGTTGATCGCGGGCGTGCCGGAGATCCGGCGCCTGGTGCCGTCCGGAAGGCACAGCACCTTCCGGTATCGCCACACCCCGCGGCTGTCGCGTCGTACGGGCATGATTACTTCCCTTCCCGGTACGGCGCAGCCTTGCATTCCCCCAAGTGTGCCACGATCGCCCGACGCGAAAAGCGGAACTGACGACCGAGCTGCCAGCACGGGAGATACCCCGCCCTCGCGAGGTCATAGACGGTCTTGATGTTCATGCGCAGGAACGCGGCGACCTCGTCGGCCACCATCACGTCTCCGGCGCCGTCCTCGGCCACCTTCACGGCGCACCTTCACGGCGTCGTCCATCTGTCCGCGCGCGCTCTACACGAACCTTGCTCCGCACACGGGATCTGTCGGCCGGAAGAGCTGGCCCTGTTTCCGGACCTCAGCTCGGCCCCCGCCGCTTGAGCAGCCGATCGATCAGTAGGTCTTCGGCGTGGATGGCACGATCCACGGTGCGCCCAAGATCGTGCGTGAGGGATTTCGCCTGAGTGGCCTTCAGCGTCCATGCCGGGCCGTCATCGAGCAGACCGGCCTTCCGAAAGGCGTGGAGAGACGTTTTCATCTCGGCGGGCGCCAGCGCGCCGAGACCATGCTTGGTCAAGGGAGAGCGAAAGCCGAAGGCGTGAAGCCGTGCGGCCAGCCGTTGAACCTCGGGGGACCCCACCATTTCGTCCGGTCCTTTGAGTCGCGGCGCCTCTCCCTCCCGGATCAGCAGCCGTCCGATCTGTCCCGCGCGAACAGCCGCGCTGTGCTCCCCGGGCTGAAGCCCCGATCCTTTTTCGCCTGATGACCGGTCAGCGGAATAGATGGCGCGAAGGAGATCCTCCTCGCGACCGACCCACTTCCGAAGAAGGGCTACGTCCGGCCGACCCAAAGCCTGGAGCGCGGCGTACCCCTTTTCGTACATCGCCCGCGCCGCGGACAGGCCGTCAGGGGGTGTCGGTCCGCTCTTCGGATCGATGCCAGGGCAACCGGCCGCCGGACCGGTTGCGGCCCGCACCTGGATCTCCGCGATGGGTCGCTCGATGAACGCCTTGCGCCAGTCCGCATAGGCGCGGCCGACCTCCTCACGCGTGATCCGACGCGCCTCTTGCGAGTAGGCCAGACGAGAACAGCGCTCGACGGCTTTTTCCAACCGTCGCGCCTCGCGAGGCATCGCCACCTTGACCGCCCAGAAGATGGGGCGGAGGCCCATCGCGAGCTGGGCCAGCCGCTTCTCCTTGGCGTAGAAGAGATCGCGCTCGGCGGTTTGCCGGAGCTTGTCGGCGATCTTTTTCGTCTCGCCATACCGGAAGGACAGCGCGCCAGAGACCAAGAGGTAAACGCGCTGAATTCGTGCCGCTTGAAGACTCGTGAAGGCCCGCAGGACGGTCTTGGTCCGCGGCAGCCTGGTCGAGGGCTGGACGAGCGCGCGCCGAAGGGCCTCGATCCGGATTTCCCGGAGGCGTTCCGGGGTTGGTCTCCGCGCTTCGGCCTCACGCTGAATCCGGCGGATATCGTCCCGAGAGAGCCCAAGCCGTTCGACGCGGCGACGGACGGATTCGGATTTGTCGCTCGACTCCGAGAGATCGACCGGGCGCCGGTGCGCCGGTCGGCGGCGCGCCTCACGGGCATTTTGGTTCGCGAGATCGAGCCTCAGCCGCTGAAGCTCCGGGGTGTCGATCCCATTCTTGATGGCGAAGTGGAGTCGAAATTCCGAAGTGAGCTGGCCCTCCGGTGTGAGGTAGCCGATGCTCTTGAGCGTCTCGACGCGCTTTTCGTACCTGGCGATGAACCGGACCTGATCGGGGAACAGCTCGCGAAAGGCCGCGGAATTCCATCCCGTCGCCGGCCGGCCACCGGCCGCGACCTCGAAGATCCGGTCGTCCATCGCGTTCAACCGAAGCTGACGTTGAACGACCGCGCCCGATTTATCGGGCGCGGCGTACCAGGGAGCGAAGTCCTTTTCGAGTTGGCGGCGGCTGGCCCGGTTCAGCGGTTCGAGCCGACTGCCGTCCGGCATCACCATCGCTGGCGCCGCATTCGGAGCGCGCTGCTCGATCGTCAGACCGAGGCGCTCCTTGAATTCCCTCTCGATGCTTTCCTTCCATCCGACCTTCAGGTCCCGAACTCTCGATGGACCGTTCCCGCCGCGCTTGCCGTTGACCGAGAGGACGCGGCCCGTCGCGCGCTCGACGGCGAATTTTCCGACCAGGACATGCGCGTGATAGTGGATTTCCCCGGCCTCGTTGCGAGTGTGGATGGCGCCGACCGCCGTGTACGCCATTCCGGGAAATGCCCGCTCGAGCGCTGCGCCGACCGCGGCGTTCATCGCTTCTCGGGCCTTTTCGCGATGGCCCTCCGCAAACAAGCTGACCTCCTTGGGCAGCGTGAACGTGATGCTCTTGTACCCGATGGTCGCGCAACGGTCGGTCGGGAGACACGACGCCTCGAACTCCGCCCGCATTTTCGCCTCGTCGCTCTCCCCGGCGAGCAGGCCGAATCCGGTCAACGGAACGCGCCCCCCTTCGAGATCCGTCTTCCATCCCTCGCCCATGCGCGCGATGTAAGCGAGCTCGCCGTCCGAATATCCGGGGTCGCGTCGCGTGTCGTGTCCGTCGGTAATGTAGTCGAGCGCCTGGCGCGGGCTTCCTTTCCTGGCCGTGGCGCCGCCACGCGTCGCCACCTTTACGTAGAACACTGGTCCGGCTCTGCACCTCGCGAGTGGCTATGCCACCGTGGGGTCGAAATGCCCTCGGCGCCCTTTTGGGCGGCGAGGGTATGATGTCCATCCCCGAACGCGCTTTTCGGCGTTTGGGAGCCGGCGCGCCAGCGACGGGGGCCTCTTCGACTCTTCGATTCGTTACCACCGAGTTCCGCCACATTTCCTGGTCGGCTCGGTCAGGTATCTTTGTTTCTCTACGACGGCCGCCTTGAGGGCGCATCCACGATCGGCGTCGGCGCGGACGTGACCATACACGCCACCGTACTTGAACAAAGCCTTCCGGCCAGGGCGCCCCGCCGCGCGACGCGGCCGAAGCTAACGGTTGCTCCACCCGTGCGATATGGCCGCGTCGCGCGGCGGGGCGCAACCGTACGGCCTGATGCCGTCACTTTTCCTGCCGCTCTCACGCCGTACGGAACGGACCCACCGCTCGACTGGAAGTGATCTGCCCGGCAGATCAGCCGGCTGCTGATACGTGGCAAGCGAGACCCTACCCGGCCCGCTTGGCCGCACTGTCGCTGAACTTTACCTTCGCAAGGAGCTGCCCATCGGGTGTCAGGAAACACAGATGGAAGACGCGCGAGACCGGCTTTGGGCTCGGCTTGTTCGGGCTCGGCTCGTCGTGGCCATCGATTTCGACGCTCGCGTCGATACCGCACGCCGTCTCCGACAACCTACGGACGCGGTCTACTCCTCGCGGGAGCCGCCAGACATGTTCCCCCAGATCGGAAGTGCCGTTCGTGACGACCAAGAACAGCGCAATCGGATCCTCCGCCACCGAAGCAGATCCGTCAGCTTCGAGCACGCGAACCTCAAGTCCTGACCTTTTGTGTCGGAGTGAATGTATTCCCGTGACCATCCCGAGGATGCTTGCCTGCTGACCGTCAATCGGGACGATTTCAGTCGGGTCTCCATTCGCGCTCTGTGAGGACAAGAGGAGACCAAGCGCGGTGGCGAATGCGAACGTCTTCGAGCGCAGCTCCATTGTTGCTCGTGGGGCTAATCGTGCGTTCAGCTGCGGGGCGCGGCCCCGTCTTCTGTTAGCCAGCAGCCTCACGGGTTGACTACCACTGCCTTGGCCGACCCGCCGGAGGCAACCGCCCAGATCACGCCTTCGCCGAGCATTGCCTGTCCATCTCGACAGAACACGGCCGCCGGTTCCGCATCTCGGACTGCCGCCAATACCTTCGGTGTGAACACCTCCTCGTAGGCCTTCGATAGAGCGGCGCCGTTTCCAAGCGACAGAGGGCGCTTGGCGTTAACCTGAAGTGGGTACCGGACGAGCTTCACAACGGCTGCTTGATCCCGGCGGCCCAGGGCGACCTTCAGATTCGTGAAGAGTGCGACGTAGGCATCGAAGGTTCCCGCGTCGCACCACGATTCCGACTTCAGCTTGCCTCGAGCGTCGTTGACGACGACGTGGTCAGTGTCCCGGCCGGCCTCGACGATGGTCTCCCCAGTGGCGAACCTCAGTTTGCGCGGCGCGTTGGCAGACTGCTGCCCGGCCGACGGTGACGACATCAAAGCCGTGAGCAGGAGGAATGCGATTCCGGTGAGCGCTCG
This sequence comes from uncultured Pseudomonadota bacterium, assembly GCA_963835825.1. Classification (GTDB taxonomy): domain Bacteria; phylum Myxococcota_A; class Polyangia; order Fen-1088; family Fen-1088; genus JADGRB01. The sequence goes on along the minus strand of CAWIGZ010000011.1, from coordinate 3,554 downwards.
CATCGTCTGGCTAACGATCAGCCTTCAGCGGCGGCGCGCAAGCGCCGTCCGCCGGAACGGGCAGTTGGGCAGCGTCATACCCGCGCAACACGCTTCTTATCCCAGGATTCCAGGACAAACGCGACGACGGTATGTGCAGCATGGATGGCCAACCGAGCATGTCGCGGTTCGAGCTTGTACAGCACGCGACCTTGTCCGTGTGCCGAGCTCGCATGTGTCCGAAGTGCGCCGATTCCATTCACCACCCCGAGGAGGCTGCTCAGAATCTGCTTGAGGTCGACATCTTCGACGCGAGAAGGATCAAAGCCGAGGTCCTTTCTCACGATTCCCCAGACGCCCTGCAAATCCTGCTTGGTCGGCGGCGTGAGCTCTTCGTCCGCTATGTAGACCTTGCACACGGACTCCAGGATGTTGCAGGCCGCCGACACGGCCTCGCGGGGATTGGCACCGACTTTTCGACTGCCCGGGCAAACTCCTCGTCGATGGCACCGATTGAACGCCCGCGAATCAGGTCCTCAAGCGACCGGGTCGCGGGGCCCATTCCCCCGCCGACGATCCCGCCGAATATCGAAGTTTGCACCGTGCGAGAACGGCCTGGACCTTGGCCCTGCGAGCGACCTGAGCTTCGCGGGCCGGCTCATAATCGGATAGTTCCGCGTCGAGGAGGGGTTCCAGCACGCGACCAAGCACTACCATCGGGTCGACCTTGCGGTCGCGGTTCGTTCGGCGAAGCCATTCCTGAACCTTCACCTGCTTGTTACCAGTTGGGGGGTCTCCGGGCGCCTCGGCATACATGAAGAGCCTGTCTAAGGTCGCATGGGTTTCGCACTGCTCGAGCACTTCGCTCAGGACGGCGATCACAGGTGCGGGAATCTCGGCGCGCATTTACTTCGTACCGTCGGTCTGCCCGACGATCACGCCTTCAGCGGCGGCGCGCAAGCGCCGTCCGCTGCAACGCGCGTATGGGTTGAGTATTCCACTTTGGATAGCCCGGTTAGCGGTTACTATCCTTGAGGATCGTGGCCGCGCGCCTTGCTGCCTCTCGAACATGACCGTCAGGATCGGCGCAGAGTCGGTCCAATAGGAGTCGGTCTTCCGCACTCCCCAATTGGCCGAAAAGCTCGGACGCCCAGGTCCGGTGCCGGGGTACTGGGTCTGAAAGCCACTCGGTCGCCAGCCGGCGCAGCTCGCTGACGATACAAGGGCATGACATGCGAACGCCCCTTCGTTTCGCACCTTGGCATCGTTCGACGCCATGAGTTCCTCGGCGACATCGACGTCCTCGGGATGTCCGAGTTGGGCAGAGCGCGAACCGCGGAAACACGCGTCTGCAAGTCGGTCCCTCGAGCCAAGTCCCGCAGGGTCGGCCGAGCGTCGGTCCAACGACGTGCACCAACGATCGCACGCAGTTCGCGCGACCTGGCCAGAGGGGTCTCGAAGGGCGCTCAACAGATCGAATCACTTTCCGGTCGGGCCGGAACACGTCCCAGCACCTCGATCGCTGTTCGGCCAGTGTGGGCGTCCCGAGAGCGGGCAAAGTCGCTCAAGATCCCGATTGCGGCCTCGGTATTGATTTGCCCTATCGCGCAAGCGGGCCATCGTGCGGGTGCCGGTCCGCTGGCAAGCTCCGACAGATGCTTGAGCCAGACCCCATAAGGACGGGAAGACCGTTCACGATTTCAGGCCAGTCGCTATCTTTCATCGCGGCCGCTCTCCGTCCGAATAACGATATCGCGTTAACCTGCTAGCGCGCCAGCGCCCGTCGGGTTCCAATGTGGGTTCGCCCGGCCCGTCCGCGCTTCGCACAGTCGGCTTCCGGATTTGCGATCCTGATTGGTGTGTTCGCCAGCGCACGTTCGATGGTCTTCGGTGGATCATCCTGGCGTTCTCGTGGATGAACCGTGCGCCCAGGTACCGTAGGTAGGGATTGGATGTCTGCGAGACGAGGCGGACCTTCGCCGGCTCTCCGGCCAAGTCGGGACTCTCCCGTCTCCACGCCTACATCTGTGGTGATTGCTTCGACAAGTTGACCATAGTCGGCATTCAGAGAGCTGAGGCCCCGTCGTCTGCCTCGATGCCCGAGACGGTGTCCTCGGGAAGGAAAACGAGAAGTCGAGGTGCCTGTTCTTTCTCAATCCGCTGCCAGCAGCGAGAGGGGGGAAAAAGGAAACCGTAACAATTCAGCTGGCGCTGGCGAGACGTCGGTCGAGCTGAATACTACCCAGGTATCAATTCCTCCGGCCTCGATGTGCTCTCTCATTCGCTGCAGTCCACCCGAGAGTCTTTGGAATCGCGGTGATTCTTGATTTCCCCAATGGTCTGAGCACGAAGGCGCCTTTTCCCCCAGATTCAAGGATGCACCTGCACCCGTGAGTGCTCCATCCCAAGACGGTCGATGCGCCTAGCATCCCCAGGGCGATCCACCGTATCCCTTTAGCCATTGTCATTGTCGAGAGGGGCACGCCAACGATTCCGCGTTCAGCGACGGCGTGCAAGCGCCGCCCGGCTGCGGCGCCCAGCTCTCCTGCCCACTCAGGACGTGCGTCCGTAGAGCGCCCAGATTCGCGCTGCTGCATGGGGTTCGTCGACACCCCACTCCACCGGTAGGAGTTCCTGGACTCTGCGTGCGTCGGAGATGGTCAGCAGACCGACCTAATCCAGACGACTCACAAACGGCGCGAGGCGCCCCTTCCACGGTCCGCAGTTCACCACTGATGACGTCATGGTTTTTCATTGCTCAGGTTTCTACCTTATGTAGAAGTTGAGTGATTAATAGAGTCCGCGCTTTCGGCCTCGAGCAATCTCCCGAGAAGGTAGTACTCGTGACCAGTGGCAGGTCTGGGCAGCGTCCAGAGGACGGAGTCGACGTCAGAGAGGTCGCAGAGATGCTGCGACATTCCTCGAGATAACTGCTGAGCCCAGCGTCGAGAGTTCGGACCTCGCGGAATATGCGGCAACCCGATCGAAGCGATGTATCGGTCCCAGTGCAGGTATCTCCTTTCGCCGTAATGCAAATCGCTGCCTCGTGCTGACCCAGAGCATACGTCCCGTCCGGAGAACGATACTGGAATTCGGCGGCGGGCGCAGCCCGCCCGCCGACATTCCGGGTTGGGCAGCACCCCTTATTCCGGTAGTACATGGAATACCCCCCGCGGGCGACGAGCACGCACTGTCGCAATACCTCGGGCGCACTCCAGCGGCGGCTGAATGTCCGCGCATTGAGCCCACCGTCATCATCGTAAGGCAGCGCCAGCCGATTCCAGACGTCGACCGAGTAAGGGAGAGAAATGCCCTTCTCGCCGGGAGCTGTTGTACAGCACGACCGCTATCTGGTCCGGACGAACAGATTTCAAGAGGTCCGCGAGGCGTATCGCCGGTTTCACCGTGGGTTCCAAGCGCCGAAGCTCTCGCGTAGCAAGTTCGCTCGATCCTCTTCGGCTCGGGTATCTCTCGGATCAAGCGTGAAACGTGCACTCGCAGCCCTCGCTCATGGAGAGCTACAGCGAGCGCGATTGCGAAGACGCCATGCTTCTTGGTGTACCTACACGCCTTCA
>CAWIGZ010000010.1:0-147905 GCA_963835825.1 uncultured Pseudomonadota bacterium | reverse complement strand
ACAGCTCAACGGGGGTTCCCGGCCCAGGCGACGGTCTTCTCGCCGCCCAGGCCCAGCTTCTGGGCGAGATCTTCCCGGACGGCGAAGTAGCCGCACGCCCCGATCTGGGCCGGCAACAGCGGGCTCTGCTCGAGATCGCGCACGTCGCCGACCTGGTTGTAGAGGACGCGGTAGCCGTGGGTGGTGAGCAGCTGGCGATCCCCGTCGGGGAGGCATTCGTTGTAGAAAAAGTCCGGCCGCGGCAGCCCGCACCGCGCCTCCAGCGACGGCATCGCGTCGAGGTACTGGCCGAGCCCGATCGACGATCCCGCTTTGCTGCTGGGCGCGCTTCCGGCAGGGAGGCAGTCATAAAGCTCGCGGGTGGTGATCGACCAGAAGTCCAACAGCTTGGCCTTACCGAAGTACTTGGACATGAGGTAATAGCCCATCATCCCGGCCTGGCCGGTGATCACCCAGACGGGCCGCTCGGGTGACGCCGCCACGGCGCGCGCGACGATGGGGAGAAAGTTGCTCAGGGTGCCGGCGTCGCGTTCATGGACCTTGTTCGCCAGCTCGATCGCCCCGAACTTCTGGGCGCCGAATTGCCGGTGGAACCGGTGCATCGCGGCCGGCAACAGGAAGCCAGGCCGACCATCATTGCCGCTGGCGCGAACGAATTGAACGACCGAAAACAGATTCGCGAACACCAGGACCAGCGCCAGGCCCCGCAGGGAACCGCCGTTCAGGAACAGCGATGCGCCCGCCAGGCCGAGGATGACGATGCTGGGGATGGCCGGGGCCAGGAACCGAGCCCCGGACATCCAGTCACCGCCCGACCCGACCACGAAGCCGAGGTGTCCAATCATCTCGGCCCCGACCAACGTGAGAAGAAAGGCCCCTGGCCGCCGCCCGCCGAGCTGTCGGGCGAGGCCGACGACGCCCACCAGCGCCAGCGCGCCGAGGACGAAGCCATTGAGCGCCAGGCCGTCCCACAGGTAAGCGAACCCCTCGCGCAGATCGAACCCGCCCACTTTTAAAGCCGCGGAGTTGGGGACCCAGGCGTGGAAGTAAAGGCGACGAAACGCCAGCAAAACGACGAGCGCCGAGCTGGCCGCCAGCCCGAGGCGAGCGAGCGCCCACAGCCTGCCGCGGAGGCCGGGGCCGTCGGCAGCCCGCGCCAACAGAAGGGACGCCGCCCCCGCGAGCAGGACGCCGACCACGATGATTGGCGCCTCCGGTCGCGAGGCGGCGAAGAACAGGACGGCCAGCGCGGCGGTCAGCGTCTGGCGCCGCCCGGCTCGTGGGTCGGCGAGACGCTCGAGCTGCAACACCATGAGCAGCCCGGACGCGGCGACCAGGGACATCTCCATCCCGCTGGTCGCCCACGACCCGAAGCAGGCGACGGTGGCGATCACCGGAACGACGGCGCCGGCGGGCCGCAGGTCGAGTCGCCGCGCGACCCTCTCTGCCAGCCACAGCGTGAAGATGCCGAAGCCGAGGCTGGTCAGGAACGCGACCAGCGGCATCGAGAAGGGGGTCAGCCGGTAGAGGATCGCCAGCACCACCACCAGCGAGAGACTGGAGCTCTGTTCGAGGCGAGCGCCGTTGTAGTTCCAGATCCGCCCATGCTCGGCGAGCGTGCGCGCCGGCCAGTAGGTGATGTAGGCATCGTCCGGCCCGCTCTGCCCGTAGACGAGGAACGCCAGGACGGCAAATGCGACCGCCGAAACAACGAACCACCGCGCGGGCCGCAACGGATGAGCGCGGTCAGCGTTCCAGAGCTGCGTGAACCTTCTCCGCAATCCGCGGGGACCCCGGAGCTCGGCGACGTTTGACTGATCGTTCGTCACGGGGTCGTCTGGTTCTCGTATCCCGATCGGGTGTGCAGGTCAAACCCCCCGTTGGCATCGAAATTCAGCTCTGCGCGCTTTCTTGAACCTCGATCGAACGGTGGCGGCAAACCCGATTCCTCACTCCTGCATCCGGTAAAGATCGAAGTTCTCGTCCTGCGACCCGTGCGTCTCCTTGAGGAGCTCGAGCTTGAGCCCTCCGCTCGACTGCGGCAGCAATCCGCTGGTGAGGACCAGCACCGGCTTGTGCTTCGCGCGCACCTCCTGGGCGGCGCGCTCCACCAGCGCCTCGGGCGAAAACGGTCGCCGCCGGCTGTGGAAGACCTGAGTCACGTTGATCTCTTCGGTCTGCGAACTGATGAAGGGACGATCGAGATAGCTGGTCACGGTCAGCACCAGCGCGTCGGGCCCGGCGACGATCTGCAGGTCCTGCAGATGCTGGTCCTCGATCCACGCGGCCATGTCGCGCCCGCCTGAAAACGAGTACTTCCAGTCGGCGGTCGCCGCCGCCGCGAAACTCTGGATCTGAAAGCCCGCGCAGACGAACAGCAGCACGGTCGAGGCGATGTGGTTCGCCCGCGGCGCCCTCACCCGGTGCACCCAGGCGGCCGCGATGAACAACAGGAAGAAATTGCCGAGATGGCGCATCTCCCCGCCGTAGCGGACGATCGTGAAGGTCGCCATCAGCGCGTAACCGACGACGAGACCGCCGATCTCGAACCCGCCGGGCAGAAGCGCGACGACGATCGACGCGAACAGGCCGATGCCCACGCCCAGCGTCAGGGCCAGGTGCTGGTTCCAGAAGTGCTCCCAGTCGGTCCAGTAGCTCGGATCGTGGAACGGGCGCAGCGGCAGGAAGGCGTGGACCAGGCGGCGAAACGCGACCTGGACGTTGTCGGCATTCAACGCCTGGGGATGCCAGCCCGGCGTGCAGTAGTTCGGATCGGGCGGCGGCGTGTTCCAGACGAAGAAACCCAGCGCGGCGATGAAGACGCCGGCGCCGAGCAGGAAGCGCGGGCTCACGCGAACCGTGGCCGTCCACGGTCCGGATCGGTCGAGGTGCACGCCCAGCGGCACCATCATCAATGCGAGCGCGCAGGCGATGAACATCCCGAACGCGGTGGTCAGCGCGACCAGCGAGAGAACGAGCGCCAGCAGGAGAAAACGCGGGCGCAGCGGCTGGAGCAGGCAGCAGAAGATGACCAGCAGGAGCCAGGTCGCCGTGTAGTTCCGCGACAGGACCCCGTACTCGAACCCCAGCAGGTACGAGGCCAGCAGGAGCAGCTTCAACAGCCGCGGGAACGGCGCGTGGCGCAGGAAGAGCAGCGCGGCCACGCCCATGGCCGCGCTGGTGGCGGCGTGAATCCCCCATGGCCGCCGGGTCAGGAAGGTCCAGACGTGCAGGTACCAGTACCAGACCGGCGGGTGCCCCTCGTAAACGCGGTCGCCGGTGACCAGGTCCCAGAATCCGTCAGCCTGCCGCGCCAGCGTCCAGGGATGGATCTCGTCGCGCCACATCTCGTGGTGGGCATGGCCCACGATCAGATAGGCGACGTACGCGAGCGCGCCGGCCACCGCGAACGTCCAGCCGGTCTCCCGGGTGCGGCTCAGCATCCGAAACAACGAGCGCGCTTTGCTCATTCGTAGATCGCGACACGCCGCAGGTGAAGCATGGTGGTCCGGGGGAGCTCGATCCGGATCTGTCTGGTGGCCTCCGGCGACTTCGGGTGGCACGACCAGCTGGAGAACGGCGAGCGGCGCTGGCAGATCAGCCGCCAGTCGTTTCCGTCGGGCACCTCGACGTTGAGCGGGATGGTGCGCTCCTGGCAACAATCGCTCCGGTTCCAGATCCGTACCTCGCGCACCTTCGCCAGGCGCGGCAGGGTGATCAACACCCACGGGCGATCCTGCTCCTGCGTATGCATGAAGAATCCAGCGTTCGAGCGCGTCGACCTTCCCGACGGCAGGCCGCCGGAGCCGGCGCTGCTGGCGGTCCACGAGGCGACGGCCCCGAGATCGGGCGGGAACAGCCAGGCCCGCGCCGCCGGCGACGCCGCTGACGCAATCAGCGCGAGCACCGCCAAGCCGGCGAACCCCAGCGCGCCCACCCGCGCGAGGACCGCGGCGAGGCGACGGTACGGGCGGCGCGCCTCCCGCAGTACTGCGTGCGCGACCGACGCTGGGTCGTGGATTCCCACGGCCGAGAGGGCGCCCCGGTCCAGGCGGCGGATCGCGCCCAGGTAAGCACGCCGTGATCGGTCCGCCCACCCGCGGGGCCGCGTCAAAGCAAGCGCGTCGCCGACCTGGCAAAGGATCGCCGCCCGGCGCAGCTCCCGTCCGCCGTTCTTGAACGCGTCGCAGGCGACCGTCGCAGCCAAACCGATCCGGAAGTCGTCAGCTATGGGCGGCCGCCAAATCACTCAAGCGGGCGCGTCGCAACAAACGTGCCGCGGGGCAAAGTCCAGGTCCCTCGCGACATTGGAGCCCAAGACGGCGCTGAGGCAGGACACGAATGTCAGGGTCGCTCCAGGGTCCGACGAACACGCCAGGGACCAGGTACATGTGGCGGCCGCGGGTCAGCACCGGCTGCAACCGGTTGGCGTCCGGATTTCCAAACGCTTTGCCGGATCGGCGAAGCCGCACCGGAAACCAGCGATTTCGGCCGACGAGGCGCAGTCCAGGTCGGCCCGATCCGCGGTCACCAGCGTGATGTCGGCGCTGGAGGTCAGATGGTAGATGGTGACCGTCTCGCTGCCAGCGCGCGCGGCAGCCACATCCAGCACATGAGAAACGTGGCCACCGCGAAACAGCCGCCCGTGAACGCCAGCCCGTTCAGGACGCCGGGAACGATGGCGCTCAAGCTCAACCCCCGTTCCGTCAGGGCGTACGCGCCGGCGTCGAAGACCAATCCCTTGCCGTAGAGCGCGTGGGTGGCCCATTGGTAGGCGGCCAGGATGCCCAGCGGGATCACGAGAAACGCCAACCAGAGTCCCAATCTGCGTCGGACGCTCAGACCGTGAATGAACAGCAGAGGGACGAGGAAGATCCCGAAGTACTTCGACAATGCCGCCTCTGACGGTATGCCCTCCAGCGCGCCTAGCTGGGCGGGCCGGTCGGCTTGGCGGTCTCGCGGCGGAGGATTTCCAGCTCCGCCTCGTCGAACTCGTAGCGGGCGCGGCAGAAGTTGCAGGTGACCTCGGCCTTGCCGTCGTCGAGGATCATCGCCGCCAGCTCCGACTCGCCGAGCAGCGCCAGCGAGGTGCCGGCGCGGGCGCGCGAGCAGGGGCAGTCGAAGCGGACCGGGCGGCGGTCGAGCACCTGGACTTTTCCGAGGCGATCGCCGAGCACGGCGGCGACGACGCCCTCCCCGTCCCGCCGCGCGCCGGCCAGCGCGCGCAGGAATTCGCCGCCGGCGATGAAGCGCGCGGGCCTCCGCCACCAGGGCGGCGCCCTCGCTGCCGGGGAGCGCCTGGATGAGGATGCCGGCGGCGAAGTCGAGCGTGCCGTCCGCGCGCGAAGAGCGTGTCGCATGCGAGCGCGCTCACCACCTGTTCGCTCTTTTCCAGATAGGCCTCGACGTCCTCGTCGATCTCGCCGGTGGCGAGGCGCGATCTGCCCGCTGAAGGGCTCGCCGAGGCCGACGTCGCGGATGACGTTGACGAGGCCGGTGCGTCCGACGGCGGCGGCCAGGCTGGGACGCCCGCCGCCGAGCGGCTTCAGGCCGCCGCTCGGATGTTTGACGTAGGCGCGCACCGTGCCGGCGGCCGTGGCGTCGACGGTGACGCCGCCGAGGGGGCCGTCGCCCAGGATCTGCAGCGTCACCCGCTCGTCGTCCTTGGTGAGCGTGGCCAGCAGCAGCCCGGCGCTGAGCCCGCGCGCCAGCGCCAGCGTCGCCGCCGGGCCCGCCTGATGTCGCCTCACGGCCTCGCGCACGGCGGCGGTGGTGGTCGCCGCCACGATGCGCACCGGCAGCCCTTCGAGGACACAGCGCACGACCTCGTCGGACGAATCGGAATCGACCTTGGATGAATCGCTTTCGCTCATGCCGCCGCCTTGAGCCGCTCGAGCATCTCGGGGTGGGCGCGGACGCGGAAGATGACGCCCGCGTCGTCGTAGCTCTCCGCAAGGACCTCGCAGGCGGCGAAGATCTCGCCGCGCATCTGCTGGCGATGGTAGGGGACGTGCACCTCCCCCTCGACCAGATCGCGATTGAAGAAGGCGACCAGCCGGGCGTGCAGTTGGGCGACGTCGTCCGGGCGGCGCGCCGAAAGCACGACCGCGTCGGGCCAGCGGGCCAGCAGCGCGCGCCGGGACGTCTCCTCGGCCTCGGGGCTGCCGACCCGATCGATCTTGTTGAACAGCAGCAGCCGCGGCACGTCGCCGGCGCCGATCTCGGCCAGCACCTCGGTCGTCACCTCCAGCTGGCGCTCGAAGTTCGGGATCCGACGCGTCGACCACCTGGCAGAGCAGGCCCGCCTCCAGCGCCTCGTCGAGCGTGCTCTTGAACGAGTTCACCAGCCCGTGGGGGAGCTTGTCGATGAAGCCGACCGTGTCCGACAGGAGCACGCGCGGGCGCGTCGCCGGGACCAGCGGCCGCACCGTGGTGTCCAGCGTCGCGAACAGCCGGTCGGCGACGTAGACCTCGCTGCCGGTCAGCGCGCGCATCAGCGTCGACTTGCCGGCGTTGGTGTAGCCGACCAGCGCCACGCGGCTCATGTCGCGGCGGCGGGCCCGCTGCGTCTGCTGCTCGACGGCCAGCGCCTCCAGCTCCCGGGTCAGCTCGGCGATGCGGTCGCGGATCTTGCGGCGGTCGAGCTCGAGGCTCGACTCCCCCGCCCCCTTGCCGCCGATGCCGCCGCGCTGGCGATCCTTCCCCTTGCCCGACTCGCGCAGGCGCGGGACCATGTACTGCAGCCGCACGATCTCCACCTGCGCCTTGGCCGCGCGCGAGCGGGCGTGGCGGCGGAAGATCTCCAGGATGACGGCGGTCCGATCCAGCACCTCGACGCCGGTCGCCTTCTCGAGGTTGCGCGCCTGCGACGGCGAGATGTCGTGGTCGACCAGCACCGCCTGGATGGCCGCGCCCGGCGGCCCATCGTCGAAGGTCCCGGCATCGTCCTCGCTGGCGTCGGTGTCGTCGTCGTCGTCGGCGCTCGCCTCGACCGCGCCGTCGTCGTCTTCCTCACCGGCGATCTCCGCGGCGGTGCGGCCGGCCAGCGCCTGCAGCTCGGCCAGCTTGCCGCTCCCCAGCAGCGCCGCCGGGTGCAGCGTCTTGCGCCGCTGGGTCACCGTCGCCACGACGTCGACCCCCAGCGTGCGCCCCAGCCGGCGGAGCTCGGCGAGGGACGCGGCGAAGGCCTGGTCGTCGACGCCGGGAAGTTGAACCGCGACCACGGCGGCACGAAGCGGAACGGGCGAGCTGTCGGACATCGCCGGCCAGTATAGGGCATGCGGAGACGGGGGCGGCCGGCGGCCCTCGCGCGGTCAGCGCCCGAGCGGCTGCGACCGCCCGGCAGGAGGCATCGTCGCCCGGTCGCAGACGTAGCTGATCCCGATCTGGCTGTTGGCGCCGCTCTGCAGGCTGGAGCAGGCGGAGCCGGAGATCTCGACGGCGGAATCGTCGGGTGTGGTGAACGACCACCCGGCCAGCGGATCCTCGGGAACCAGCACGCTCTGCCCGTCGGGCGTGGTGAGGCTGACCGCCAGCGACGTACCTGCGGCGACGGGATACGGAAGCGGAACCACACACGGATTTCCCGTCGAGGCGCTCGACGAGGTCGAAGCGAGCAGAGACAGCTGCATGTCGAGGCTGTCGATCGTCGAAAAGGCGTTGGCGCTCCCCAGCGCCGGCTGCCCGCCGTAGTCGGCCAGCTGGTTCAAGCTGGCGGTCGCCGTCGTGTCCCAGGCCGGCGCCACGCCGACGACCAAGGTCGGGATCCCGGCGTGAAGGGCGCTGGCGATGGCGTTGTCGGCTTCGGCGTCCGGCCCCGAGGCCTCCGGTCGCGCAGCCCGATCGCCCGTCGGTCGCCAGCAAGATGTACTTGGGGTTGGAATCGGCGAGCGAATGCAGATAGCGGACCGCGCCGCCGATCGCCGCCGCCGTCGGGGCGTCTCCGCCGGGCGCCGTCGCTCCCAGCGCGCTGTCGATCGAAGATGCGGTGTCCGGCGCGACGTCGACGGCGACGCCCGCGCTCACGCCGCAGGCGTTGTCGCTGCCGAACAGCGCCAGCCCCCAGTTCATCGACGGGTGGCCGACGACCACCCGGTCAATCGCCGCCGAGAGCAGCGCCCACTTGGAGTTGGCGCCGCACCCTCCGGCGCAGGTCGTCTCGTTGCTGTCGTCGTTCATCGAGCTCGCTCGGTCCATCACGACGAGGACGTCCGGGTGAACCGGGGCCGGGACGCCAAAGTAGAGCGTGCCGCAAAACGGACCTCCGTCGGAGCCCGTGCCGGAGCCGACCAATCCGGTCGTTCCGCCCGAGCCCCGCGAGCCAGGCGCCCCCGTTCCGCCGGAGCCGACGGGATGAAAGCCGCCGAGCGACTCGCCGCCGCCCACACAGCCGGCCAGGGCGGCGGAGCTCGCCAGCGAGACCACCACCGCCAGCTGCCGGCACAACCGAACGATCCGGCCACGCATCGGCATCCATGATGCCGGCGCCTCCTGCGCGCGTCCACCGGAAGCGAACCTCATCCAGACGCCGCGACTCAGCCGCGGCGCGGGCGGGCGGGCGCGCTGACGTAACGCTCGCCGGTGTCGGGCAGGACCGTCACCACCGTCTTGCCGGGACCGAGCGCGCGCGCCACGTCGAGCGCGATCTTGACCGCCGCGCCCGCGGAGATCCCGACCAGCAGACCCTCGCGCCGGGCCAGCTCGAGGCGCGTCGCCTCGGCCTCCTCCTCGCCCACCCGCCGCACCTCGCTGAGGAGCGCGCGATCGAGAATGTCCGGGACGAACCCGGCGCCGATGCCCTGGATGCGGTGCGGGCCGGGCGCGCCGCCCGACAGGACCGCGCTCTTGGCCGGCTCGACGGCGATGAGCACGACGTCCGGCCGGCGCGCGCGCAGCGCCTGTCCGACGCCGGTGATGGTGCCGCCCGTGCCGACGCCGGCCACGAACGCGTCGGGCGCGCGATCGCCGAGCTGCGCCAGGATCTCCGGCCCGGTGGTGGTGCGGTGGACGACCGCGTTGACCGGGTTCTTGAACTGCTGCGGTAAAAAAGCGTGCGGGCTGGCGGTGGCGATGGCGGCCGCCTTCTCGACGGCGCCGCGCATGACCCGATCGGCGGGCGTCAGGTGCAGCTCGGCGCCGTACGCGCGGAGAAGCTCCATCCGCTCGGGCGACATGTTCTCGGGCATCGTCAAGATGAGCCGGTAGCCCTTCACCGCCGCCACCAGCGCCAGGCCGATGCCGGTGTTCCCCGAAGTCGCCTCGATGATCACCGAGCGGCCCGGGACCAGGCGCCCTTCCCGCTCGCCGGCCTCGACCATCGCCAGCGCCGTGCGATCCTTGACCGAGCCGCCCGGGTTCACCTGCTCGCACTTGCAGAGCACGTCGGCGGCCCCCGGGCCGGGGAGCCGCCGCAGGCGCACCAGCGGCGTGTGGCCGATCCGGGCCAGGATGTCGTCGTCGACGGCGGGCGCGGTCATCAGATGAAGTACATCGTGGCCGGCGCGACGGCGCGCCGCACGCCGGAGGCCTCGGCGCGCGCGACGAGGTCGGCCAGCGTCGACTGCTCGAGCACGCCGATGAGCCGCGCGCCGACCTCGCCCCAGACCTGGGCCGGGACGTCGTTCGGGCCGGGGGCGCCGTCGTCCAGCTCCTCGACGCCCAGCAGCTCTTCCAGCGGACCGCGCACGGCGCGCAGCACGTCGGCCATCGAGATCTCGGCCGGCGGACGGGCCAGGGCGTAGCCGCCGCGCGGACCGCGGCGCGCCTCGATCAGCCCCGCCCGCCGCAGGTCCTGGAGGATCTGTTCCAGAAAGCGCAGCGGGATCTTCTGGACCTCGGCGATCTCCTTGGCCTGCGTCGCCTGCCCCGAGCGATGAAACGCCAGGTGGTAGAGCGCCCGGATCGCGTAGCGGGTGCGGGTGGTGATGCGCACTAGCGCCTCGAATCGAGGGTGTGGGCCGGGCGGCTCAGGCGGCGCACTCGCCTTCCATCTCGACCAGCTCGAACGCCTTGCTGTCGCCGAGGTCGACGAAGTCCTCCGCGGTGGCGGTGGTGGCGTCCATCTCGGTCAGATCCTTGATCTTGGCTGCCACTTTAGCCGTCTCGATCCGTGAGAAGAACGCCAGCGGCGTCTCCCCCGGCTGCTTCTCGGCGCTGTACATCTCGACGAGCCGCTCGAGGGCCTGCGGCACGCGCCGCGACGGGACCTTGCCGGCGATGCGCCCGAACTTCGGCCCGTCCTCGGCGAAGCCGCCGCCCACGTAGACGAAGTACTGCGGCACCGGCTTGCCGTCGATCTTGCGCATCCCCCCCTGCAGGCCGATCACCGAGCTGTAGTGCTGGCCGCAGCCGTTGGGGCAGCCGGAGATCTTGATGTCCAGCCCCGGCACCTGCGCCACCAGATCGGGCCGCGCGTCGAGGTGGTCGGTCAGCATCGCGCCGATGGCCTTCGAGTTGGTGACGGCGATCTTGCAGCTGGAGGCGCCCGGGCACGACAGCACGTCGGCCATGGTCATCGCCCCCGCCTGCCCGAGGCCGGCGGCCACCAGCTCGCGGTGCAGCTCGGCCACGCGCCAGGTGGGAATGAAGCGCATCACCAGGTTCTGCTCGTTGGTGGTGCGGATCTCCCCCTCGCCGAACTTGGCGCACAGCGCCGCCAGCGCGCGGAACTGCGCCGGCGAGATGTCCCCCTTCGGCAAGCGGACGATCACCGACGAGAACCCGGCCTGCTTCTGGGCGCGGACGTTGGTCTTCGCGAACGCGGCGAATTCCGGCAGCGCCTCGACCGGCGCGCCCGCCTCGGGCACCGCGCGCGGCTTCGGCGCCGGCGCCACCGCCAGCGGCCGCCCGCCCTCGGCGCGCACCGCCGCCAGGTCCTTCTTGTACTCCTCGATGAAGGCCGCCGTGCCCAGCTTCTGGACCACCCACTTGATGCGGGCCTTGTGCTTGTCCTTGCGGTTGCCGAGCCGGTGGAAGGTCCGCACCACCGCCTCCGAGACCTCCAGCACCTCGGTCACCGGCAGGAACTCGTGGACCAGGATGCCGGCCTTGCGCAGCGTCGACAGGCCGCCGCCCATGTAGACCTTGAACCCGTGGTTGCCGTTGGCGTCGACGGTGGTCAAAAAGCCGAGGTCGTTGATCTGCGCCTGGATGTCGTCGAAGCCGCAGCAGCCGCCGAACGCGATCTTGAACTTGCGCGGCAGCGCCGACGAGAAAGGCCCCCGCAGGAGGTGCCGCGTGACCGCATCGGCGTAGGGCGAAACGTCGAACAGCTCGTGCTGGGCGACGCCCGCGAACGGGCAGCCGGTGATGTTGCGGACCGCGTTGCCGCAGGCCTCGCGGGTGGTGAGCCCGACCTCCGCCATCAGGCTGAGCGCCTTCTCGGCGTCCGCCTCCTTGACGAAGTGGAGCTGGATGTTCTGGCGCGTCGTCACGTGCCCGACGCCGCTGCCGGCCCACTTCTCGGCCACCTCGGCGAACGCCTCCAGCTGCTTGCCGTTGGCCAGGCCGTACGGAAGCTTCACCCGGATCATGTAGACGCCCTCCTGGCGCTGTCCGTAGGTGCCGTTGATGAGGCGGAAGGCGCGCCACTCGTCGGGCGTGATGTCCCCGTTCTCGAACCGTTCGAGCATGTCGACGAAGGCGTCGATGTCCTCGCGCTCGGCAAAACCGGGACGGCCCACGCCGTCGGGAACGAAGTCAACGACTGGATTCGCGCTCATACCATCTCCTTTAGTTCCACGAAGTTCGTGCTCGCAAAATCAAAGGACAGTCCAGACGACAGTCCCGAGGCCAGCTCGTTCGCCAGACCGACGACCGCGCCGATGACCAACATCCCGGGCGCGCCGCTGGAGGCGGCCGGGATCTCCGCGGCGCCGAGGGCGCCCAGCGTCCCCACCCAGCGCCAGCTCTGCGGCGTCGCCGCGCCGACGACCACCGCCGCCGGCGTCTCGGCGGACCAGCCGCGCGCCACCAGCCGCTCGGCGATCCGCGCCCGCTGCCCGAGCCCCATCAACACGACCAGCGTCGCGCTGCCGGGCGGCAGGCCATCGAGGAGCGGCGCGTAGGTCGCCTCGTGGTGACCGGTCACGACGACGAAGCTCGAGGCGAGCCCGCGGTGGGTGACCGGAATGCCCGCCAGCGCGGGCGCCGCCACCGCCGACGACACGCCGGGGACGATCTCGAACGGCACGCCGGCCCGCGCCAGCGCCAGCGCCTCTTCGCCGCCGCGGCCGAACACGAACGGATCGCCGCACTTGAGGCGCACCACGCTCAGGCCGCGCCGCGCGTACTTGATCGAGCAGCCGGTTGAGCACGTCCTGTTGGATCGACTGTCGACAGGCCCGCTTGCCGACGAAGAACCAGCGCGCGGCGGGCGCGTAGACGCGCATCTCCTCGGAGGCGAGCGCGTCGTAGAGGATCAGGTCCGCCTCGGCCAGGCGGCGGGCGCCGCGCACGGTGATCGAGATCGGCGCTCCCCGGACCGGCGCCGACCAGGCAGACGTGCCCCGATCGCCGCGGCGACGGTGGGCGGGGTACGGACCGAGTCGTTCACGGCTGGACCTTAGCGCCAGCGCGGCGCCCGTCATAGAGGCGATTCAGCGCCTCCAGAAGCAGAGGACGGCGCTCGGCCATCGGCACGCCGGACGCGCGCCACTCCGCCCGCTGGCGCTCGGCCTCCGCGGTCCAGCCCTCGAGCTCCTCCGGCAGGACCGCCTCCAGCCCCTCGCGCAGCAGGCCCGCCAGCGCGGGCGCCCGGCCGTCCGTCGACACGGCGACCGTCACGCCGCCGCGCCGTAGCGTCCCAGCGCCGTACGCGCTCGCGGCCGATGTATCGTCGACCGCGAGCACGAACAGACGCAGGGACTCCGCCGCCGCCGCCACTGACTGATTGACCGCCGGGGGCGCCGCCGCCACCACCAACCAACTGCCCTCGACGTCGCTCTGCTCGAAACAACGGCGGGCGATGCGGATATTTCCTTTTTTCTCGAGAGACTCCAGCTCGGGCGCGATTTCGGGGGCCACCACGGTGACGACCGCGCCCGCCTCCAGCAACGCGCGCACCTTGCCGAGCGCGACTGGACCGGCGCCGACCACCAGGACCGGGCGCCCCGCGAGCTTCAAGAAAGAGTGGGTAGAGGGAGATTGTTGACACTTTTGCTTAAGAACCTGTCTCCGCGCAGAACGGCTTGCTTATCCGGGGAACTTGGCCGAAAGCGTACCCGGCGGTTCGGGCAGGGTCAAGCAGGCCGGCACATTCTTGACTGTTTCAGTGATGATTAGGAGCCGGCGCCATTCTCCGCTATGCTGCGCGCCCATGCCCGTGAACGTCCCCGAAATCGACGAGGCCGCCCGCCGCCTCCGCAGCGCGCCGCCGTCGGAAATCGTCACCTGGGCGATGCGGCGGTTCGGCAACCGCCTGAGCATCGCCTCCAGCTTCTCCGTCGAGGATTGCGTGATCATCGACCTCGCGATGAAGGCCGCGCCCGCGGACGTTCGCGTCTTCGCCCTCGACACCGGGCGCCTCCCCGACGAGACCTACCTGACGGCCGAGCGCGTCCGGATGAAATACGGCATCGAGATCGCCTGGTTCTTCCCCCAGCGCGCCACCGTCGAGAAGCTGATCCGCGAAAAGGGCCTCTACAGCTTCCGCGACTCGCTCGACGAGCGGCACGAGTGCTGCGGCATCCGCAAGGTCGAGCCGCTGGGCCGGGCGCTGGCCGATCGCGAGGCCTGGATGACGGGGCTGCGCAACGAGCAGTCGGTCACCCGCACCGACACGCCGGAGATCGAGGTCGATCGCGCCCACGGCAACATCGCCAAGGTCAGCCCCCTCGTCCGCTGGACGATGGACGAGGTGCGCGCCTACGCCAAGGAGAACAGCGTTCCCGTTCACCCCATGCACGACCGCGGCTACCCGTCGATCGGCTGCGCCCCCTGCACCCGCGCCATCAACCCCGGCGAGCACCCCCGCGCCGGCCGCTGGTGGTGGGAAGATCCCGACAACAAGGAGTGCGGGCTGCACCTGCCTCAGGGGAGCTAAAATGCATCGAGGCGGCGGACGATCGCGACATTGGTGCCCTGATCGAGCGCGCGGAGTGAACGCCAATGCCCTACCCGACAGGTCTCTGACCCGTGGCACAACTGTTGCGCTCGCGGACCAGCATGATCGCTGAGCAGTCCCAACCGAATATGCCGTTCGCGTCCCGGGAGGGTCGGCCGAGGGCAATCGCCACGCTGTTTGGCGGCTGTCTGCTGGCGGCGTCTTTCGCGTCAGGCTGCGGCTCCTCACCGCTCGGAGCGAGCGGGACTTCATGCTCGTCCACCTCGCCTCCCCAGCCTCCGCCCGCCAGAGACGCCGGCGCCGGCTCGCAGGCGGGCATCGAGGCCCACTGGACGACCTTGCTCGACGACGCCTTCGGGCGGTACATGCGCGGCGAGATCCTCGTTTATCGGGGGACGATGAAGGGAACTGCAACGCTGCCGAGCTGGCTCTCCTATTATCCCGCCTCGGACGGGGCGATCGCCGAGAGCGCCGCTCTCGCGAGCCTGGCTTTTTCCCCCAGCTCGCCGAACGACTGGGTGTCGTTGGTGCCGGCGCCATTCGTGAGCGACAACGAGGCCATTCTGATCGTGAACAGCCGGGCGGACGACCAGTCCATGGTCTTCGCGCAGCCGGAGAGCGAACCCACCATGACAGCAACTGGCGGCATCGTGGTGGGCGCCACCACGAATCGTCTGATGGCGACCTGCAGTGGCTGCGCGCCCAGCTTCTGGGCCCGCCCGGCTGCGATCGCCTTCGACCTGACTGCCGACGGTACCGTCACCTGGGAAACGTCAGACGGCGGCACGACGAGCGAGGAGGTGAACACCACGGCCTCGGTCCAACTGGCGGTCGTCCCGCCCTGCAACCTGACGTTCGACGACTTCATGAGGTTGAACGGAGTTGCGGACTCCAGCCTCTCCGTATTCGTGCTCACCGGGGGCGAGTGGGTCTGGCACGCAGCCGGCACTGTCGGGACGAACCAGCCGCCCGCGCAGGGCCAGTGCAGCGGGGGCGTGTCCTATCTCAACTACACCATCGATCTGTACGTGAACGCCGCCAACCTGGCCGATTACGGCGTGCGCAACTACGTCCCGGGGACCACGTCCGTCCTGTGCCCGATCTAGTCTAGATGGGAATCCCGGGAGGGTTTCCCAAGCCCACCCGCGATCAGATGGGTGCGATTAGCTGTGGGCCCTGGTGATACGGACGCGCAGCCCGTCGCGGGGCTCGGGGGGACCTTGGCGTAGTCGAGCGAGAGGTCCTGATCGGGGGCGAAGGTCCAGCGGTAGTTGCCGCGCAGGAGCTCGGCGACAAAGACCTGCAGGAGCAGCGGCGCGAACTCGTAGCCGGCGCACTTGTGATTCTGGTGGGCGTCGCCCGCGCCATTGGGGACGAAGGCGTGCGGATGGCGATCTTGTTCGTGGCGGCCCGGGCCGAAGCGCTCGGGGTCGAACTTGGTTGGCTCCGCGTAGATCTCGGCGCGCAGGTGCGACGAGCGGATCCCCCACAGCACCATCCAGCCCTCGGGGATGGTGTGGCCGGCGAACTCGAACATCGTGCGCGCCTTGCCGAAGAAGACGTGCACCACCGGGCTCAGGCGGCGAATCTCCATCGAGACCTGCCGGAGGTACGGCGCCGCCATCAGCGCCTCCAGGGTCAACGGTCCGGGCGGAAGGCCCGCCACCTCGGCACGCAGGCGCCCGCGGATCTCCGGATTGCGGTCGAGCTGCTCCACGGCGGTGACGAACCAGGCCCACACGATGAGACCGGCGACCACGATGTGGTGGAGCTCGACTTTGACTTCGTCGACGGTGATCTGCCGGCCGTCTCGCGCCGAGCGCGCCGCCAGGATCCGACTGAGCCCGTCGGAGCTGAGGTTCGTCAGGTGCTCCTGCGCGTTCTTCTCGTACATCGCCAAGATTCGATCGAGCGCGCGGCGCGCCCGATGGTAATTCGTGCCGGGCAGCGGGATCGGGAGGCTCGAAAACCCGCCGCCGACGAGCTCGTAGTCCTTGGCAAGCTCGTCGAACGTCGGCCCGGCGGGGAGGCCGAGGATGGTCGTGCTGATCAGCTGCAACGCCAGCCGCTTGAAGCCGTCGAGCCAGCGCAGCTCCTCGCCGTTGGCCCAGCCGGCGAGCGCGGCCGCCACCAGGCGCTGCATCTCCGGCAGGTAACCGGCGAGCGCCTCGCGCGTGAAGGCGGACATCACGAAGGCCTTTCGCTCGCGGTGCTCCTCGCCGTCGAGGACCGGCAGGGCCCGCCCGCCGAAGAGCGCCTGGATGTGGGGCAGCATCCCGCCCTCGCGCTGGACCTTGCTCTCGTCGATGAACTGGCCGGCCGCGTCGGGGCCGACGATCACCGCGGTGGGCCGGCCGAGGATCTTCGTCTTCCAGACGGGCCCGTGCCGCTCCGTTCGCCCCTCGACGAAGCCGAAGCCGTCCTTGAGAAACTCGGTCACCTCGCCCAAAAACGGCAGCCCGGTCGTGCCCGGCGGCAGCCTGTCGGGCGCGCTCATGGCAAGTCGCGATGCAGATCCCGATGCAAATCCCGGTGCTTGAACGCGCGCTTGCCGGGGCCGTAGCTGGCGGTCTCCTGGCCCTGGCCGCGGAGGATCCACCGGTAGGTGAGGAGGCCGTCGACGCCGACGGGACCGCGCGCGTGCAGCTTGTCGGTGCTGATGCCGACCTCGGCGCCCAGGCCGTAGCGATAGCCGTCGGCGAAGCGGGTGCTGGCGTTGTGGTAGACGCCGGCGGCGTCGACCTCGGCGATGAAGCGCTCGGCCGCCGCGGCGTCGGCGGTGACGATCGCCTCGGTGTGCTTCGAGCCGTGCGCGGCGATGTGCGCCAGCGCCTCGTCGAGGCCGGCGACCTGCTTGACGGCGATGATGTTGGCGCCGAACTCGAAGCCGAAGTCGGCGTCGGTGGCCGCCTTGATCTCCGGCGCGCGCGCCCGGGTCGCCGCGTCGCCCCGGATCTCGACGCCCGCCTTGGTCAGCGCCGCGACGCAGGCGTCGAGCGCGGCGCCGGCCGCGGCGTCCCAGAGCAGCGTCTCGGTGGCGTTGCAGGCCGCCGCGTAGGTGGTCTTGCCGTCGACGGCCAGCCCGGCGGCCATCGCCGGATCGGCGGCGGCGTGGACGTAGAGGTGACAGACGCCGGCGGCGTGCCCCATCACCGGGATCTCGCTCGCCTCCTGGATCTGCCGCACGAACTCCGACGAGCCGCGCGCCACGATCACCTCGACGATGCCGTGCAGCGCCAGCACCGCCGTCACGTCGTCGCGCCCCTCCAGCAACACCGCCGCCCGCGGATCGATGCCGGCGTCCTCCAGCACGCGGTGGATGACGGCGGTGAGCGCGCGGTTGGTGGCCAGCGCCTCGCGGCCGCCTTTCAACAGAACCGCGTTGCCGCTCTTCCAGGCCAGCCCCACGATCTGCACCAGCGCGTCGGGGCGCGACTCGAACACCACGCCGAGGAGGCCCAGCGGGCAGCTGACCCGCTCCAGCACCAGCCCGTCGTCCAGCTCGCGCCGCAAGGTCACCTGCCCGACCAGATCGGGCATGGCCGCCAGCTGCTCGAGCCCGTCGCAGACCGAGTCCAGCTTGGCGGCGTCGAGCCCCAGGCGCTTGACCAGCGGCGTGGCGACGCCTTCGGATTTGGCGCGCGCCAGGTCCTCGGCGTTCCTCTGGAAGACGTCGTCGCGCGCCGCGGGCTCGCGCAGCGCTTCGGCCAGCGCGCGCAGCAGCACCGAGCGCCGCTCCGGTCCCAGGCGTGCCAGCTTGCCGCCGGCCGCCTTGGCCGCCAGCGCCGTCGCCCGGATCGCCTCGTTCTTCTCCTTCGTCGCCGTCGCCATGCTGTTCATCAGACTGCTCCCATGACCAGGTTGTCGCGCGTGATGAGCGCGTCGTAGCCGCGCCACCCGAGGATGGTGTCGATATCGTCGCTGTGCCGCCCGGCCAGCTTGCGGCAGGCGTCGGCGGCGTAGTTCACCAGCCCCCGCCCGTGGACCCGCCCGCTGCCGTCGCGGATCTCGACGACGTCCCCTTTTTCGAAGGTCCCCTCGACCCCCACCACGCCGATCGGCAAGAGCGACGCCTTCTGCTGGCCATTGAGGGCCGCCAGCGCCCCTTCGTTGATCACCAGCGCCCCGCGCCGGCGCGCGCCGACGGCGATGTGGCGCAGGCGGGCCGGACGGCGCGCCGCGACCGAGACCAGCGTCCCCAGATCCTCGCCACCGAGCGCCCGCTCGAGCACGTGCGCCTCGCCGCCGCCGGCGATCAACACCGCCGTCCCCTCCGACGAGGCGAGCGCGGCCGCCGCCAGCTTGCTGGCCATTCCGCCGGTGCCGCCCGCCGAGCCGCCGCTGGCCCGGGCCAGCGCCGCCTCGTCGACGCCGTCCAGCTCGGAGATCCGCGCCGCGTCGGGATCGGTCTTGGGGTTGGCGGTGAAGAAGCCGCCCACGTTGGTGAGCATGACCAGCAGATCGGCGTCCAGCGCCACCGCCACCCGCGCCGACAGGCCGTCGTTGTCGCCGAAGGCGGTGGTCGCCGCCGGCGCGCCCTGCGCCCGCTTGTACTCGATCAGCTCGGCGACGCTGACGCTGTCGTTCTCGTTGAGCACCGGCACCACGCCCAGCTCGAGGAGGCGCAGCAGCGTCGTGCGCAGGCAGATCGCCCGGTCGCGATCGGCCAGGTCCTCCTGCGTGAGCAGCACCTGCGCCGCGATCAACCCGCGCGCCGCCAGCTCCTGGGTGTAGACGCCCATCAGGTGCCCCTGCCCGACCGCCGCGCAGGCCTGCCGATCGCCCAGCGAGCGGGGGCGCTCTTTCAGGCCGAGGACGCGCATCCCCATCCCCACCGCGCCGCTCGAGACCAGCAGCACCTCGCGCCCGGCGCGGCGCAGGCCGGCCAGGCTGTCGACGATGCGCGCCGATCCGCTCGCGCGCCAGATCGCCGTCGTGCATGACGACGTGCGTGCCGAGCTTGACGACAATCCGGTGCGCGTCGGCGAGGTGTTGTCGGGCCGGGGACATCCCGGCAACTTTACAACAACGAGTGCGCGGATCGCGTGGACGTAGCCGGGCTCTGCCCGGCGGAGTCCTTCGCGGGGGGGTTAGGGGACCCTCCCAGGGTCCCCTAGGTTGATGACGCCTGGAGCTCGAGGTCGATGTCGACCTGCTTGCCGACCAGGACGCCGCCGGTCTCGAGCGCCTGGTTCCACTTGGCGCCGAACTCCTCGCGCTGGATGGCGACCTTGCCGTTGAAGGCGATCTTGTTGTTGCCCCAGGGGTCCTTGGCCTTGCCCAGCACCTCGACGTCCAGGGTGACCGACTTGGTCACGTCGCGGATGGTCAGATCGCCGATCACCTTCAGCTTGTCGCCGGAGGCCTTCTCCACCTTGGTGCTCTTGAAGGTCAGCTTGGGGAACTTCTCGGCGTCGAGAAAGTCGGCCGACTTCAGATGCCCGTCGCGCTTCTCGTCGTTGGTGTTGATGCTGGCGGCGTCGATCGACACCTCGACGCGCGACTTCGTCCAGTCCTGCTCGTCGAGCACCAGGGTCCCGTCCCACTTGAGGAAGCGGCCGCGCACCTTGGTGATCACCATGTGGCGGACGGTGAAGAAGATGTCGGAGTGAGCCTTGTCGATCGTCCAGGTCTGAGCTGCCATGAGTGGAATCTCCTCGTTGTTCGCGGGTTGGCCCTTCCGATGCCGATGGTCGCGAAAGGTCTCGGCTCTTGTGCGATAGTCACTGGCCCATGCTCGGCAAGACAGAAACGCTGGCGGTGCTCGGCTGCGGAACGATGGGAGAGGCCATCGTTCGCGGCCTCCTGCGATCGGGGAAGCTGGAGCCGTCGCAGATCTTCGCCACGGATCGGCGGGCCGAGGTCGCCAAGGCGCTCAAGGAAAAGCACGGCGTGCGGACCGGCAGCGACAACCGCGAGGCCTGCCAGGCGGCGGCCGTCGTCCTCGTCTGCGTGAAGCCGCACGAGGTCGAGCCGCTGGTCGCGGATCCGGCGCTGGCGCCGGCGCTGGCCGGCAAGCTGGTCATCAGCATCGCGGCCGGCGTCCGGCTCGATCAGCTGGCCGGCTGGCTGCCGAAGAGCGCGGTCGTGCGGGCCATGCCCAACACCCCCTGCCTCATCGGCGAAGGGATGACCGTCATCGCGCGCGGTCCCGGCGTCACCGACGCGCAGGCGACGACGGCGCTGGAGATCTTCCGTTGCGTGGGCGGCTGCCTCGAGGCCGAAGACAAGGTGATGGACGCCGTCACCAGCCTGAACGGCAGCGGCCCCGCCTTCGCCTACATCATTCTGGAGGCGCTCACCGACGGGGGCGTGCGGATGGGGCTGCGGCGCGACACCGCCATGCAGATCGCCGCCCAGATGTTCCAGGGCGCGGCGCGCATGGTGCTCCAGACGGGGATGCACCCGGCCGCGCTCAAAGATCAGGTGACCACGCCGGCCGGCAGCACCATCGCCGGCCTCTTGATCATGGAAGACGGGCGCATCCGGTCGGTGATCGCCCGCGCAGTCGAAGAGGCGGCCAAGACCGCCGCCAAGCTGGGACAGCCGGCGGGCCAGACCCCCAAGGGGTAAGCCCAACGCGCTCACCTGATACCTCGATGGTGGCGGCGATGAGGGCCGCGGGTTCGTTGCGGGTCTCCGGGTCTACTGGGCCGTCACGCTCGCCGTCGTGAAATCGATCCTTCCGCTGCCGCCACCGGCTTCGATGAGGATCTTCGCCTCTTCCAGCTTGCCCAGGGTCATGCCGAAGCCTTTCCACGCCGCGAAGTGCTTCGACAGCGAAATGTGACCGCAGGTGCGCTTCCCCTGGCGGACGCTGATGAACTGGTCGAACGTCGCGTTGCCGCCCTGGATCGACGGTTGGTTGACCTGCTGGTGCTTGTAGACGTCGTAGGTCCCTTCGCCGTCGATGGTGAAGGTCCCCATCTTGCTGCCGCTCCCGCCGAGGTTGTTGTAGGAGTCCTCGTCGACGTAGAACTCGACCAGCGGGCTGACCGACCAACCGTAGACGCCGATGGATGAATAGCCGCCGCCGCTGCCGGATTTCGTTTCGGCGAAATCGGCGGCGATGGTCGTGTACTGGTCGTAGGTCTTGTTCGATCCCAGGCCCTGACCGACGCGGGCCAGGAAGTCGCCGGAGTTGTTCCAGGTCGCGCTGAACGCGGCGGTGGAACCGTACGTGATGAGGCACCCGCCGCCGCCGCTGGACCAGATGGTCCACTGCTGGCTGCCGACCGTCCCTGATTGGTTCGACGAACAGTGCGAGGTGCCGCCGCTCGGCACGGCGCCCGCCGTACATGTTCCGGTGGTGCCGCCGGTCGCCGAGGTGCCGCCAGTGCCGGGCGCTCCGGCCCTGCCGCCCGTGCCCGTCGCGCCCCCTCGCCCGCCGACGCCGGTGATGACCTGTCCGCCGGTGCCGGGCCGGCCCCCGTTCCCACCCGAACCGATCCGTCCACCCGGTCCGATGGTGCCACCTTCCCCCGTGATGCCACCCGTTCCGATGATCCCGCCCGTTCCAACGTGACCGCCCGTTGCAGTGAAGCCGCCGGTGCCGGTTCCACCGGTGCCGATCCCGCCGGTGCCTTTTCCGCCGGTGCCGGTCCCACCGGTGGCGGTCGCGGTTCCGCCGGTGCCGGTGCTCGTGCCGCCCGTGCCGGTTGGAGATGCCCCGCCGGTGCCGTCCTCGCCTCCGACGGAGTCGCCGTTGGCACAGGCTGCCACCGTTACCGCGGCGAGGAGGGAAAACAGCAGAGGTCCGACTGGCGTACGCGAAGAGAGGGGGGCGCTCATATGGGATGATTCCCACATGCCCCCGATCCGGATC
The DNA here is from genome assembly GCA_963835825.1 of uncultured Pseudomonadota bacterium. GTDB lineage: Bacteria > Myxococcota_A > Polyangia > Fen-1088 > Fen-1088 > JADGRB01. The sequence continues at coordinate 126,018 of CAWIGZ010000010.1, read as the reverse complement.
GCGCTGAGAGTTTGCTTTCCCGGCGGCGCCCTCAAATTGTGAAAAAACCGAGTAGGGCGCAGTAGGTGATGGTGCGCCGAGGTCCGACTCACACCGCCCCACCCCTTTCCGCTCCGCCGCGGGTCTGCGGTCAGTCGATTGCGGGAGGATCTCGGCATCCGGGTCATCCTTCGCGAACGGACGATCACCGGACCCGCCGCTGCCGACCGCCACCCCCCACCCGGCGAAATAGAAAAGAACCTTAACATATGGTTGAGAAGCAACGTATCTTCGGTCTGGATGTGGTCTCGGGGCAGCAGTCGCCCGACCCGGCAGCCGGCCTGGATCGCGGCAATCGTCCTGGGAGCGACGCTCGCCTGGTCTCCGTCAGCAGCCGCGCACGCCAACGGGATCGTCGTCGACAGCTGCAGTGGCTGTCATGGCGGTGGGACGGGGACGGCGGACGTGACCGTCACGGCGGACCGCGCCACGTTCAATCCCGGCGACCTCGTGACCTTCACGTTGACGATCAATTGGTCGTCCATCCGGGTCGGCGGCGCCTTCATCACCACGGGAGGGGTGGGAACGCTGCAGGCGCTGCCCGGGGAAGGCCTGGCCGTCAACGCGCAGGGTCTCACCCACACGGCGCCGAAGGCCGCGGTGAACGGCGCGGTCACGTTCCGCTTCGGTTGGCAGGCGCCGACAATGGCTGGGGCGGTCGACGTTCACGTGGCGACCCTGGCGGGCAACGGCAACAACGCTTCCACCGGGGACTTGCCGGCCGCTGGCGACTTCCAGTGGGTCTTCGGCTGTCCCGCAACGACCTTCTACGTGGATCTCGACCGCGACGGGTACGGCTCCAAGGACCTCGGCGTTCGGCTGGGCTGCCTCGGCGATCCGGCCCCGGCCGGGTTTGCCGCGATGGACGGCGATTGCGACGAGAACAACGAGATGGTGCACCCGGGCGCCGTCGAAGTCTGCAACCTCATCGACGACGACTGCAACGGCCAGATCGACGAGAACGTTCCGCCCGTGATGATGTGGCCGGACGCCGACGGCGACGGCTACTACGGCGTTCAGTCGGGGACCCCGAAGCTCGGATGCGGCAACACGCCGGGCTACGCCACGCGCGCAGGCGACTGCGACGACCGGGACCCAGCCATCCATCCCGGCGCCACGGAGGTCTGCAACAACAAGGACGACAACTGCGACGGCCAGATCGACGAGCGCGTTCGCCCCACGTGCGGCGTCGGCTGGTGCGCCCGCTACAGTCCCTCTTGCGATCCGGCCGACTGCCGCCCAGGTCCTCCGGCGGTGGAGACCTGCAACTTCTTCGACGACGACTGCGACGGCGAGGCCGACAACGGGGCCTGCCCGGCCGGCATGGTCTGCTCGGGTGATAGCTGCGTCTCGGCTGGCGGCACGAGCGTCACCGGCGCCGCCGGCGCATCGGCCAGCGGCGGCTTCTCGGGTGCCAGCGGCGGCGGTAGCGCCGGCTCTGGCTCCGCTGCCACCGGCGGGAGCGGCGGCGGGGCCGGTGCGCCGCCTTCGAGCGGGTGCGCCGTGGCGGCGTCTACCTCCGAACGGCCCAGCGACGAGAGCGGCGCCGAATATTCCTGGACCGCCCTGGCGCTCGCGGCCGGCCTGGGCCTCCGCCGGCGGCGCAAGCGAGCGCGAGGTGCTCGAGGCCGTCTTGTGCGAAGGTAGGGGTCCCCCCATCCTGGAACCCTGGAGGAAGCCCATGCCTTCGAACTCTCCCGTCCGCTTTCTGCCCCGCGCCGCTGTCGGCCTCGCCCTCGTACTGGCCACGGGAACAGTGCCCCGCGCCGCCCGGGCCCAGGAGCTGGCGCCGCCGACCGCGGCCACCAGCGCGCCGAGCGGCAGCCATGTCCCCGGAGCGCCCGCCAGCAACTTCGGCGTCGCGGGCGCGTGGGTCGTCTCGGTGCAGAGCTACAACGCCGGGAGCCCGACCCCTTCGTTCTTCTTCGAGAAACAGGCGAGCGGGGGCTCGAGCCTCCTCATCCAACCCGGAGTCGACTATTTCATCGGCAACGGAATCTCGGTGGGTGGTGTCGTCGGGTTGAGCTACGCGTCGGGGAACCCGAACTCGACCACCGTCAAGCTGGGCGCGCGCGCCGGGTTCAACCAGGGGCTGACCGAGCACGTCAGCTTCTGGCCGACCATCGGGATCGACGGCTCGTACACCCACAACACCGGGTCGAGCAGCGCGGCGATGCTGGAGGTCTTCGCGCCGTTTCTCTATCACGTGGCGCCGCACTTCTTCCTGGGCGCCGGCCCGTTCCTGAGCTACCTGGTGAAGGGCGGCCCGGACACGCAGTACGGCCTCGACTTCGTCATCGGCGGCTGGCTCTGAGCCGCGCCGCCAGCCCCGACGCCCGCGCCGCGACGTCGGCGTTGCGCACGGCCAGCGCCAGCGCCTTGCGCGTGCCGACCAGCACGACCAGGCGCTTGCCGCGCGTGACGGCGGTGTAGAGCAGGTTGCGCTGCAGCATCACGTAGTGCTGGGTGTGCACGGGGATCACCACCGCCGCGTACTCCGACCCCTGTGACTTGTGGACGGTGGCCGCGTAGGCCAGCACCAGCGTGTCCAGCTCGTCGAGGGTGTACTCGACCAGGCGGTCGTCGAAGCGCACCGACAGCGCTTCGGCCCCCACCCCTTCGATGGTGCCGCTGTCGCCGTTCCAGACCTCCTTGTCGTAGTCGTTCTTCACCTGCATCACCTTGTCGCCGACGCGCAAGGTCCGCTGGCCGCGCTCGATGCCGGCCGCGCCGGCGGTCAGCGCCTCCTGCAACAGGCGATTGAGGTTGCCGGCCCCCAGCTCTCCGCGGTGCATCGGCGACAGCACCTGGATCTCCTGCGGCGAAAACCCGTAGCGGCGCGGCAGGCGGACGGCGACCAGATCGCGGATCAGCGCCGCCGCCGCGGCCGGGTCCTCTTCCTCGAGGAAGAAGAAGTCGCGCCGGTCGGACTCCCGATCGGCGGCCGGCGCGCCCAGCTCGGGCTCGGCGCCCTCTTGAATCCGGTGGGCGTTGACGACGATGAGGCTCTCGGCCGCCTGGCGGAAGATCTCGGTGAGGCGCACCGTCGGCACGGCGCCGCTGGCGATCACGTCGCCCAGCACCGATCCCGGCCCGACCGAGGGGAGCTGATCGACGTCGCCCACCAGCACCAACCGCGCCGACGGCGCCAGCGCCGCCACCAGATCGGCGCCCAGGCGGACGTCGAGCATCGACGCCTCGTCGACGATCAGGACGTCGGCGTCGAGCGGGTTCGACGGGCAGCGGCCGAACGTCGCGCTGGCCGGACGCCACTCCAGCAGCCGGTGCAGCGTCGAGGCCGGCGCGCCCGGTGGCGTCGGTGAGCCGCTTGGCGGCGCGCCCGGTCGGCGCCGCCAGCGCCACGGTCAGCCCCTTGCGCTTCAAGATCGAAACGATCCCCCGCACGATGGTGGTCTTGCCGACGCCGGGGCCGCCGGTGACGACCGCGACCTTGGCCGAGAGCGCCAGCTTGACCGCCTCCGCCTGCTGGCGCGCCAGGGCGATCCCCGCCTCGCGCTCGTACCAGGCGAGCGCCTTGTCGGCCTCGACGGACAGCGCCGGCGCCGGCGTGTCGAGGAGGCGCGCCAGGCCCGCCGCCAGCGCCGTCTCCGCCCGGTAGAGCAGCGTCTCGTAGACGGCGGGATCCTTGGGGTCGTCGACGACGGTGGCGTCGACGGCCACCTCGCCGGCGCGGGCCAGCCGATCGATGGCCGCCGAGACGCCTTCCTCGGGCTGCTCGAGCAGCGCCGCGGCCTTCTGGCAGAGCCGCGCGCGCGGCACGAAGACGTGCCCGTTGCCCGACTCGTCGTCGAGGACGTGACGGACACCGGCCTCGAGGCGGGCCGGCGCGTCGGGCGTCACGCCGAGCGCGGCGGCCAGCTTGTCGGCGGAGAGAAAGCCGATCCCCCACACGTCGAAGGCCAGCCGGTAGGGGTTCTCGCGCACGCGGGCGATGGAGGCCGCGCCGTAGCGCTTGTAGATGCGCGCGGCGAAGGCCGGCGAGACGCCGTAGCCCTGCAGGAAGACCATCACCTCGCGCACCTGCCGCTGCGCCGCCCAGGCGTCGCGCACCGCCCGGGCGCGCGACTGCCCGATGCCGGCGACCTCGCCGATGCGCGACGGCTCGCGGTCGAGGATCTCCAGCGTCTCGATCCCGAAGCGATCGACGATGCGTGAGGCCAGCTCGGGCCCGATCCCCTTGATGAGCCCCGAGCCGAGGTAGCGGCGCAGCCCGTCCAGCGTCGCCGGCGCGACCTCGGTGTAGTGCTCGATGCGGAACTGCGCGCCGAAGCGGGCGTTGGTCTCGAAACGACCGACGAGGCGCAGCGACGCGCCGGCCGGGACGCCGACCAGGCTGCCGACGACGGTGACGACCTCGCCGTCGCGCTCGAGCTTCAGGCGGGCGACCGTGAACGCCCCGTCGCCGCCCGAATAGACGACCCGCTCGACCGTGCCGAGCAGCGTCTCGTCCTTTCCGCTCTGGCCGGCCTGGCCCGCGAGGGAAGCTCCGCCGCTCGAGTTGGCGCGCCGACGGTCGAACAGATCCACGGCCTTCATGGGACCACATGGCTTTGGGTCGAGCCATGCTAATTTTGTCGGCCATGGCGTTGCCGCCGCCCCTGCCGCCAGACGCCCGACGCCCGCCGGCGCCTCCGCCGCCCCCTTCCGCGCCGCCGCCCGGACCGCCGGGACGACCGCCCGGGCCGCCGGGATCGCCGCCCGCGCCACCGGGACCGCCGGGACCGCCGCCGGGGCCGCCGGCCGCCGCCGGAGAGCCGCTCTCCGTCGAGGTGACCAACCCCTCCGACGGTGGGTTCTTCTACTGGCTGCTGCGCTTTTACGCCTTCGGCCTCTGCTGCGTGCTGGGCCTCGCGTTCCTCACAGGCGTCGGCGTCTACTTTCACTTCGCGGGTTCGCTGCCGCCGATCCCGGACCTGGCCACCTATCACGACGTGGCGGCCACCACGACGGTGATGCGCGGGTGGGACGGCACCCCCCTGGCCGAGCTGGCCACCGAGCGGCGCGAGATCCTGCCGTTCGACCGCTTCCCGCCCCAGCTGGTCCACGCGTTTCTGGCCGCCGAGGATCGCCGGTTCTACGAGCACCAGGGGATCGACTACCGCGGCATCGCCCGCGCGCTGGGGGCCAACCTGCGGGCCGGCGAGGTCGCGCAGGGCGGCTCCACCATCACCCAGCAGGTGGCCAAGTCGTTCCTGTCGTCGGAGCGGACGATCCAGCGCAAGATTCGCGAGGCGATCCTGGCCCGCCGCCTCGAGCGCAAGTACTCGAAGCGCGAGATCCTGACGCTCTACCTCAACCAGGTCTTCCTCGGGCACGGCGCCTACGGCGTCGCGGCGGCGGCGCGCATCTACTTCGACAAGCCGATCGAGGATCTCGACGTCGGGGAGATGGCGCTCCTCGCCGGCCTGGTCCGGGCCCCGTCGCGCTTCTCGCCGCTCACCAGCATCGACGCCGCCCGCACGCGCCGCGATCAGGTGCTGGCCGCCATGGTCGCCTCCGGCTACCTCACCGACGACGAGGCCAACCACTGGCGGGCCCGCCCGATCACCATCCGCCAGCGCCCGGACTTCTTCCACACCGTCACCCCTTACTTCACCGAGCAGGTCCGCCGCGACATCATCCGCCGCTACGGCGAGAAGAAGCTGTACGAAGGGGGGCTCGACATCGAGACCTCCGTCCTCCCCTGGGTCGACGTCGCCGGGCAGGAGAACGTCGACTTCTCGCTGCGCAAGCTGGACAAGCGGCAGGGCTGGCGCGGGCCGGTGGCGCGCCTCACCGGCGCGGCCGCCGACGAGCTCCGCCGCCGCGTGGCCGCCCAGTACGGCGGCGAGCCGCCGGCCGAGGGGCGCCTTTATCTCGGGCTCGTGGAGGGAGCGACCGCCGACGGCAGCTACCGCGTGCGCGTCGGCAAGAACGTCTACCGCCTCCCGTCGGCCAACATGCTGTGGGCCGTCCCCTGGAGCGCCCGGGACGCCGTCAACGACAGGAAGCTCGAGTCGACGGTCGGCGTGCTGCGGGCCGGCGACGTCGTCTGGGTGAAGAACGCCCACCAGTCGAAGCGCGCGCGCTTCTCCGACTGGACCTACGACGGCAAGAGCGAGGTGCAGTGGCTGCCGGCCTACGACGAGACCGCCCCAGGCAAGGCGCCCAAGCACCCGCACCCGGTCGAGCTGACGCTGGAGCAGACGCCGCGCGTGCAGGGGACCGTCTTCAGCTACGACCACGACTCGGGCTACGTGGTGGCGATGGTGGGCGGGGACGACTACGACCGCTCGGAGTTCAACCGCGTCTCGCAGGCCTGCCGGCAACCCGGCTCCGTCTACAAGCCGATCTACTACTCGCTGGCGCTCGATCGCGGCTACGGATTCGGATCGCTGCTCAACGACGTGCCGCGCGCCGAGGTCGATCCCATCACCGGCGAGGTCTGGACGCCCACCAACCTCAACAACACCGTCGACTACCAGGTGACGCTGGAATACGCGCTCATCTGGTCGAAGAACGTCCCCGCGGTGCAGCTGTTCAAGCTGATGGGGGGCAAGGACGTCGAGGCCTGGGCCCGCCGGCTCGGCATCACCACGCCGATCATCCCCGACCAGGCGCTGGCGCTCGGGGCGTCGTGCACGCGCATCGACGAGCTCACCCGGGCCTTCTCGGCGTTTGCGCGGGAGGGCCGGATCGTCGAGCCGGTCTACGTCCGCCGCGTCCGCAACCGCGATCGGCGCCGTCGTCGAGGACCACACGTCGATCGGCGATCCGTTCGGCACACCGTCGGAGCGGCTCGACCGCCTGCTGGTCCTGGCCGGCACGCCGCCCCCCAAGCCGGTCATCCCGCCGCGCACCGCCTGGCTCACCTCGACGCTGCTCCGCCACGTCGTCACCCGCGGCCACGCGCCCGCCATCCGGACGGCGGGTCTGCCGGCGGCCGGCAAGACCGGGACGTCGAGCGCCACCATGGACACCTGGTTCATCGGCTACACCTCGCGCTGGATGACGTCGACCTGGATCGGCGACGATCTCCGCGAGCGCGCCCTCGGCCAGAAGGACGCGGCGTTCATGCTGACCGTCCCCATGTTCGCGCGCTTCCTGACCGAGGTGACGGCCAAGCAGCCGCTGCTCGACATCCCCTGGGAGCGCCCGGCCGGCGTCAAATCCGACGACACCGGCGGCAAGCTGCGCACGACGATGGAGGAGGTGCTGGCCGACGGCCAGACCGACGCCGCCACCGCCGCGCACAAGCCGATGCGGGTCACGCCCCGGGCGCCGCCTGGGCCGCGGACGGCTCCGCCGTCTGCGCGAACGCAGTAGCGCACGACGATCCAGGCGTTCGACCTGGGAGCCGGGTCCCGATCCAATCGGTCAGTCGCCGCGCCGAGGCTCCGCCAGGCGCGCCCGCGCCCAGCGGGCGGCGTCGGCGACCACCGGGCTGGGGTCGTCGCACAATCGTTGCGTCACCTCGACTCCGGAGCGGTCGCGCTGGGCGCCGATGGCGAGGAGCGCGTTGCGACGAAAGCCGTCGTACTGGGCGCGGGCCACGGCCATTCCCGCCGACAGCACCTTCCACTCGGGCTCGGTGAGGGCGGCCATCTCCACGGGCGAGAGCGCCGACAGCGCGCGCGGCTCGAAGCGGCGGTCGCCGACCGGAATCTCCGGACGTGTTCCAGGGGCAAATGTCCTGGCAGATGTCGCAGCCAAACACCCGGCCCGCGAAGCCGCGCCGCAGCCTCTCGGGAACGGCGCCCTTGTTCTCGATCGATTGGTAGGAGAGGCAGAGGCGCGCGTCCACCACCCCCGGCGAGGGAAACGCCCCCGTGGGGCAGCCCTCGAGACAGCGCTGGCACGCGCCGCACAGAGGCTCATGCGGCTGGTCGTAGACGTCGACCGCGCGGTCGAGAAACATCACCGACAGCGTCAGCCACGAGCCGAGCTCGCGGTTGATGAGCAGCCCGTTCTTGCCAATCCAACCGAGCCCGGCGCGCTCGGCCCAGACCTTCTCCATCGCCACGCCGGTGTCGACGCAGGCGTAGGTCCCCATCGTGGGATCGAGGTCCAGCAAGGCCTTTCGCAGCGCCCGCATGCGATCGCGGTGGGCGTAGTGGTAGTCGCGCCCGCGGGCGTAGCTGGCGATGCGCGACCGCTCGCTCGCCGGGCGGCGGTAGGCGATGCCCAGCGCCACCACCGTGCGGACGCCGGGCAGCACGCGCTCGGGGTCCAGGCGGTCCTCCACGCGGCGGTGCATCCAGTCCATGTCGGCGGCGTGGCCGGCCTGCAACCAGGTCCGCAGCGGCGTCGGGTCGACGGGCTCGGGCCGGGCGAAGCCCACCAGCGTGAAGCGGGCGGCGCGGGCCGCCGCGCGCACCCGCGCGGACTCGATCGGGCGAGGGGCGTCCACGGCGGCCCGAAATCTCCCACGCGGTCCGCTCGCCGTCACGACCGGTTTGAGGATCGCGGGCGATTCGGCTAAGGGAGGGGCATGCCAGGGCCGCGCACCGCAGACGACGCTCCCGGACCCTTCGCGTTATCGCCCATCGGGTACGTGCGCTCGCCCTACCGGCGCCGCTTCGGCACGCCCCAACAGTCCTCCGCCGTCGACTCGAGCGAGGACGCTGTCCTGGCGCTGATCCCCACGTTGATCCCCGCCGCCGCCCTGGCCGACCTCGAGGGCATGGACCGCGTCTGGGTGCTGAGCTGGCTCCACCGGGGCGGCACCTGGGCGCCCCAGGTGATGCCGCCCCGCGGACCGCGCGTGCGCCGGGGCCTGTTCGCCACGCGCTCCCCGGACCGTCCCAATCCGATCGGGCTCTCCGCGGTTCGGCTGGTCCGCGTCGAAGGCTGCAACCTGCACGTCAACGGCATCGACCTCATCGATGGAACGCCCATTCTCGACGTCAAACCGTACGTCCCCTACGCCGACGCCTTCCCGCAGGCGAAGGCCGGCTGGATCGATGCTCTCCCCCACGACGCCCCCCAGTTCAGACGCTACGAGCCCGAGTCGCCCGATCGCGAGGGAGAGCCCGACGAATCTTGAGCGACGGCCGCGGCGGCAAGCCGTTCGCACGCGGCGCGCGTGGCTGGGTCGAGCGGAAAGCAGCTCTCGATGCGCAGCTCGTCGACGGCGACGTCACGCGGGCCGGAGAACGTCGTCACCGTGACCAGGAATCCCACCTTCAGGTCGCCACGCTCGAGGTGGAAGGTCGCGGTTGGGCCGACGGCGGTCGAGAAATCCGGCTGGCGCCAGGATGGGGGCACTCCGGGAAACGCGAGCAGCCGGTCGAGCAGCTCGGTCAGCCGGATGTCGCCCTTGAGGAGCACATCTAGGTGAAGCCGCGAGACCATCGCGTGGGCGACGTGCTCCCACCCGGCGACGAAAGGACGCCACAGGCGCGGATCGAAGAAGAACGTGAACAGGTCCGGCTGCGGGGAGAGGGCAGCGGGCTCGGCGGCGAAGGCACGGAAAAGAGCGTTCGCGCTGCGATTGGCGCGCAACACGGAGGCGTCGAGGCCGAGCACGGTCAACGGAAAAGGTTCGTGCTGTTGCATCATGTGCGAGACCACGGCGTCCACCTCCGGCGGCAGTCCAGAGGCGACAGGCTCAGGAAAGCGTGGCTCGAGGCCAGCCGCGATCAGCGCCTCGTTTTGCGCGCGCAGGGGCACGCCAAGCGCGGAGAGAAGCCTCAGGACCATCTCGGGGCTGGGCCGAGCGCGTCCCGATTCGAGAAAGCTCACGTGTCGAGCGGACACGTCCGCCTCCAGGGCGAGCTCGAGCTGCGAGAGCCCGCGCCGGGCACGGTGATACTTGAGCAACGCGGGAAACATGCGGCTCTTCATCGCAACGAAGGTACCAGGCGCCACGCCCGTCGTTCACTTACCTCGGCAGGTCATTGTACCGGCTCCGCCGGGACGCGCACGCTCAGGTCATGAACAACCTGAACGTCCTGTTGACCTCGATGTCGGCGATCGCGGCCCTGGTCGGGGTATTCGCCGTCGCGCGCCCCGTGCAGTTTCTCGAGAGCAAGGGAGCCACCGTGAGCCCCGCCGCCGTCATCTGGATGCGCGAAGTGGGGGTGCTCATCTTCGCCCAAGGTCTCACCTGCTTCCTGCTTCGGAACGAGTCGCTCACTCCGGCGGTGCGCGCGTTCCTCGCCGGGGCGGCGGTGACGCAACTGGGCCTGCTGCCCATCGAGATTGCCGGGTATCTGCGCGGCTCCCTCACCAGGCTCAGCGGCATCGTCCCAAACACCGTGTTGCATGCCGTGCTGGGATTGATGCTCTTGCACCGCGCCCTCACCTGAACGTTCGCGTGCACGGCCAGGTCGGCGGGCGACGACCTCGCCGCCGCTGTAGGTCGACGTCGCAGGGATCGCCGGTTCTGGTCGGGAGTGGAAACGGCTCACAATTCGTGACGGATGACGATCGATTTCGACACTGGGTGATCGTCGGGATCGTTCGAGAAGGACACGAAGCGCTCCATCTCGCGCGAATCTCGCACCGGCGTTCCGGTCCGAGCTCACGCGGTGTGAGCCGGACCTGAGAGCAAATGCGGCGCGGCCCACGGCCCGCCGTCCTCCGCTATCCCCGCGTTCGCGAGCGGGGCAGGCGTCGCCGTGCCACCAGGCCTTCTGGCTTCGAGGAGGCGGAGCGAAGCCATGCCCATCACGATCAGGCCAACCAGCTTGTTGCTCGTCGTCTGTGCGACGTCCGGCGTCGCCTGCGGCAACGAGCACGAGAGTGCGGAACTGGAATACGAGATGTCCGTCGAGCCGCCGAAGCCAATCCTCGATGGTTACACCGCGGATCCCCACGTGGTCATGTATGACGGCACCTACTACGTTTATCCAACGTCGGACAAAGGGCAGTGGCAAACGACCGACTTCTCCGTCTGGTCGTCTACGGATCTCGTTCATTGGAAGAAGGACGGAATGATCCTCGATGTCACGCGCCAGCTGCAGTGGGCCAACGTCGAAGCGTGGGCGCCGGCCGCGATCCGCAGAGACGGCAAGTACTATCTCTACTTCGGCGCCGAGTTGAAGATCGGGGTCGCCGTCTCCGACAGTCCGACCGGACGTTACGTCGATCCGCTGGGCAGGCCGCTCGTCTCACCGGACGGTCGCTATCCGGGGCAGGCCATCGATCCGTTCGTCTTCATCGACGACGACCAGCAAGCCTATCTCTACTACGGTCAGGGCAACCTGTACGCGTACAAGCTGAACGCGGACATGATCAGCCTCGACGGTCCGCCCGTCCGGATGACGCCGCCGCACTTCAATGAAGGCGTCTTCATGATCAAGCGCAATGGCCTCTACTACTTCATGTGGTCGGAGAACGATGCGCGCGACACCCGGTATCAGGTGGCTTACGGCACCTCTCGGTCGCCGCTCGGGCCGATCACCGTTCCCGACGACAATGTGATCCTGCGAAAGCGAGGCCGGGTCGTCGGCACCGGCCACCACTCGGTCATCCAGGTGCCGGGCACGGACCGCTGGTACATTTTCTATCATCGGCACGCCATCCCCAACGGGAGCGGCTACCTCCGCGAGACCTGCATCGCCGACATGCGGTTCGAGCCCGATGGCCGCATCAGGAAGGTCGACCCGCTCGCACCGCTGCGCGAGCCTCTGGCGGCTGCCACAGCGTCGTCGGAAGCGCCCTTGCCGCTCGAGGCTCCGCTCGGCGCGCCCTAACAGGGAACCGGCTGCACCGGCCAACGCGAGCGCGCCGACGCCTGCCGGGCAAGCGCTGAGCCTGGCCAGTCGCTCAGCTGGCCCACGATCGGGGGCATGCCTAGTTTGAGGACAGGTCGTCTGACCGAAGGGGGTGTTGCGATGGCGAAGGTACTGTTCATTGTCAGTGGGGCTACCTACTGGGTGCTGAAGGACGGGACGAGGTACGCGACCGGCTACTGGGCCGAGGAGTTCGCGAACCCTTACAAGATCCTCACCGACGCCGGCCACGAGGTCGTGGTCGCGACGCCGAATGGCGTGACCCCCAACGTCGACATGATGAGCTTGCGTCCCTCCATGGCGGGCGGGGAGCAGGGCGCCCTCGAGCTGGAGGCGATCATCCGGTCCGCCGAGGTGATGCGGCGCCCGCTCAAGCTGTCCGACGTCCGCATCGAGGACTACGACGCCGTCTACCTGCCGGGCGGCCACGGCCCGATGGCGGACCTGGCGTTCGACGCCGACGTGGGGCGGCTGCTGACGGCACAGCTCGCCTCGGGCAACCCGCTGTTCATCGTCTGCCACGCTCCCGCCGCCATGCTGGCCACCAGAATCCACGGCGTCTCCCCCTTCAAGGGCTACCGGATGACCTGCTTCACCGACGAGGAAGAGGCGGCGGTCGGGGTCGCTCCCAAGGCGACATGGCTGCTGGAGACCGAGCTCAAGGAAAAGATCGGCGTCGAGTTCAGCCGCGGTCCGATCTGGAAGCCGTACATGGTCGAGGACCGGAATCTGGTCACCGGGCAGAACCCGGCGTCGGCGGCGGTGCTGGCGAAGCGACTGTTGGAGGTGCTGGCGGAGGCGCAGACCTACGCGAACACGCGAGCTGGCTCCGGCGGTCGCGATCGGATGACGGGCCGCTCGGCCGAAGGTGGCGGAGCGCCAGCAGAAGCGCATTGACGCTCCGGCCTGCGGTCACGCCGCGGCGAGCTGGGTTCAATGCGAGGTCTCCTTCGGCGCGCCCGCTCGCCGCGAGTCGGCCGATTCAAGTTGGGCGGATGTCGCCGCGAGTCTTCGGCGCCGGCGGCGGCCGGTTGCGTGGCGCGTCCGCTTGATTGGGCGGATGTCTGGCGTGACGCCACCATCGGCATTGGCCCGACGACGTGCCGCCGATAGGCGGCCTAGCGCGAGACCGCCATCGCCGGGTCGGCGGTGGTCGCCGCCTCGTCGCCGCCCACCACCAGGGTCGCCATGGGCCCGTCTCCATTGCGGCCCGGCCGGGGGGCCCAGGCTGCGGCGTAGTGTGCCAGCCGATCGAGGAGCTCGCGCGTGCTCTTGGGCATCGGCACTCGGGCGCGGGTGACGTGCATGACCAGCGCCTTGGCCGCCGCGATCAGCTCCAGCCCCTGCGAGATCCGGAGGCGCTCGTCGACCGGCGAGCGCTGGGACCCGACGGGCTGAAAGGCCAGCAGCCGCTCGCCCGCCGTCACGAACATCGACCAGGCCTCGAAGATGGTCGGATCGGTGTGGAGCGTCTCGCACTTCACCTTGGCCGCGCGCGCGAACTCCCCGACGGCCGGCACGATGCCCGCGAAGGCCCGCGTGCCGCCGAACGTCTCGCAGAGCGCGTCGGCGATCCGGTCGATGTCCCGCATGGTGGCGGCGATCTTGATGTAGCGGCTCTTGTAGAAGTCCTCGATCGGAAACGCGAACGCCTTGAGCGGCTCGCCCCACAGCTCGTCGATCCCCTCGTCGCCGCTGCGATGAAGCACGAGGCGCCCCAGCGCCAGCGCCTCTTGCAGGTGATCGCCGCACTGGCGCATCAGCACGTTGTCCGGCATCGATCACGATCCCCAGCGCCTGCAGCTCGACCGCCTTGGTCAGCAGATCGCCGGCGCGATTGAAGAGCGCGCCGGCCAGCATCGCCCCCTTGATTCGCTGCTTGGCGCGATCGGTCTCGGAGTCGAAGGCCTGCCGGGCCTCGGCGAGGCGGCGGCCCGGAATGTTGAGCCCGTGCTCGACGTGGTTGAACAGCCGCCGCGTGAGCGCCTCGATCAACGTCTTCTTGGCGAGCAGGGTGTCGGCCGGCGCGTCGTAGGCCTTGACCCAGTAGCCGCCGTAGAAGACCCGCCACTCGCCGTCGATGGCCCGCTTCGCACCGTCCCGGATCCCCGCCTCGTCGTCCATGCGTGGTCGCCTCTGGACCAAGACTGTACGCCCGCCTTTATCAAGCAGCTCAGCGACCTGACCGGTTGGCGAACTATTTACCTGTCCGAAATCTCGAGGCAACGAAAGCCCGACGAATCCGAGCGCGCCGAGTGCTCTCATGTAGGGAACCTGTCCGCCGTCCAGCGGCCCGAAGAACTGGCGGCCCCGTTCGTGCCTGGGCGCGACCGAACAGCATTCCGGCCTCACCGCGCCAAGGGAGCATCGCCAGCTTGTCGACAGTCGCGATCACGAAAGACGGCCGCCGGTCGGAAAGAAGATGAGCTCCACGGTTTCGCGGTCGACGTGCGTGTCCTCGGCGATCGATTCGAGGTTCAGGAGGACGAACGCGAGTTGGAAGAGCCGCCAGGTCGGCCGCCGATCGCCGTCATAAAGATTCGGCATGCCCGCAACCCTGGAACCAAGACCCGGCCGCAGACGCAGCGCCGGTCAGCTGGGCCACAGGACGGCGATGAAGCGGGCATAGGGGCGGATCTCCTCGGTCAGCGGGATGGGCTGGTAGGTCGGGTTGTCGCGGCTCCAGCGCCTCCTCGGCGGTCAGCCAGACGCGGACGCCGCGCAGGCAGATCGCGTCCGCCGGAAGGCGCCAGACGCGGTAGCCCATCAGCGCCTCGTAGACCGAGCCGATGATCGGGCATCCGCATCGCGCGCACGATATTCAGCTCGACCGAGTTAAAACAGGGGCGCGACGTCCGCCGACGCGCTGGACGTCTCCGCGGCGCTCGCGCCGCAGCAGCGCTTGAACTTGCGGTCGCTCCCGCACGGGCAGGGCTGGTTGCGCGAGACCTGGCGGGAGGTGCCGAAGAGCGCCAGTGCCGAGGTGATCGTGTCCAGCGAGACGGAGCGCTCGACGCCGGTCGCCCGAAAGCGAACGCGCACGGAGCTGTCGGCCGCCCCGGGAAACGGGGCGACGAGGCTGACCTGGTGATCGCTGCCGTCCGTGAAAGCCAGCGCGACGTCGGCGTCGACCTGCGCCGCGCGATGCAGCAACTTCGCGATCGCCGGCCCGCCGATCGCGCCGCGCCTCGCAAGCGGGGGCGAACCCGCGGCCGCGTTCGCGGGGCCCGGCGCGCCGGCCCGCGCAGCCCGGATCTCGCTCACCAGCCCGCGCACGGGCGCGGCGTCCAACGATCGCCGATCGCCGGTCGCGTCGAGGCCGAGCATCGCGGCCACGCGATCGCCGCCCGCCGACGCCCCGTCCGCCTCAGGGTCGAAGAGATCTACGCCCGGGTCCTCGAAGGCGTCGTCCTCCGCCTCGCCGGCCGCCGCGGCGCGCGGCGGGAAGCCGGCCTTCTCGAGCAGCGCCTCGGGATTGCTGACACTGTCGTCCGAAATGACGAGCGTCGTCGGTCCCAGGCGCTCGGCCGCCCCACCGAGCGCCTGGGCGGCGCGGGTGGCCAGCGACTCGTCGTCGAACCTCACCACCGTCTCCCGGCCCACCGTGCAGCGGCCGACGTTGCCGGCCCAGTCGTGAACGGCGCGCTCGACCGCCGGCGGAACGCCGTGCGCGGCGTGCGCGCTCAGCTCGGCGACGATCCTCGCGGCAGAGAGGCCCTCGAGCACCGCCTGGCGAATCGAATCGGGCGTAAGCTTGAACGTGAGCACGACGTCGGCGCGCAGGAGCCGGGCCACGCGGGCGAGCAGCAGCGCCGCGCCCAGGCCCGCGTCGCGCGGGACCAGGATCTCGAAGTCGGGCTGCACGAAGATCTTGCCCGGCGCCCGGCGCCCCGGCTCGTCCCGCAGCGCGGCCGCCACCTCGGGGCGCAACCGAAAAAAGGTGCGCCGCTCGTGCTGCGCGCTCTCGACCTCGGTCCACTCGCCCATCGCCGCGCGCTCGCGCGCCCACGCCTGTCGCCGCCGCTCACGATCAGGCCTGCCGCGGGCGTACACCGGGGACGTCACCAGCCGCGAGCGCCGCGCGAGGTGGACCTCCTCCACCCAGCCGCCGCGGGCGCCGACCAGCGTCTGCCAGGGGAGCGTCCCGCCATGGCGCCGCCCGAGATCGTCGGAGGCTCGCGCGGCGGCCGGGCGCGCGGCCCAACCCTCGATCGCCGGCCAGCGCGCCTCGATCGATGCGCCGGGCCTCCCGGATACGCCGACCAGGCGCTGCGCCACGAGGGTGCGCACCAGCTCGTCGGCGTTGGGCCAGCCCGTGAGCGCCTCGACCCGATCGCGATCCTTCTTGTAGAGGCGCTGGCCGGTCGCGCGCGCGCCGGCCGTGCGCAGCGCGGCCACCGCGATCGCGGTCGCCAACCCAGGATCGTCCGGCGCCGCCGCCGCACCGGAAGGATCGACGGCGCTCTCCGGCGGCGGCTCCGCGCTGCCGAGCAGGAGCGGAACCGCCACCGGCGCCAGCCAGTCCCGCAGGGGGCCCGGCAGCACCAGCCAGGAGTCCCGGTCGACGTTGGAGCCCGGCGGCCGGCCGCGGCCGATTGTGAAGAGGAGTCCCATCGGCCCGAGCCCGGAGAGGGCGCGCGCGGCGAACGCCTCGCCGCCGAGCTCGACGAGATCCATCTCCAGCTCGCCGAGGATCGCGCCCGACGGCGCCTCGGCCAGCAGCGCGAGCGCGAGGCGACACTCCGGCGGGAGCCCGCGCAGCATCCGGGCCGCCGAGCCCGGCTCCGCGAACCATCGCTCGAGCTCGACCTCGAGCTTGTCCTTGGCCTGGCGTCCGGCCAGGCGCGCGAACCAGCGAGCGCCCTCCTTCGCGCCGAGGACGCGCGCCAGATCGGCGGCTGACTCCGTGGTGCGTCCTCGCGGGCCCGAGCGGCCAGCCGCGCAGGCGGGGCAATTGCAGTTTTTTCGCCCGAAGCTCATGCCCGCGGCTCCGGCTCGAGCGAGGCCAATTCTGGGAGCCGACCGGCGACGACCTCCTCCTCTCCTCGTCCCCGCGGCTCGGGGCCGGACCCGGGCGCCCAGTCCTCGATGTCGTAGCTGTAGCCCTGCTCCGCGAGGAACATCTGACGGTGGAGCGCGAACTCCTGCTCGGGAGACTCGGGCGTGACGAGCGAATAGAACGTCGCCATCCGCTCCTTCGGGCGCAGAATCCGACCGAGGCGCTGCGCCTCTTCCTGGCGCGATCCGAACGCGCCAGAAAGCTGCACGAGCACGTTGGCGTCCGGCAGATCGATGGAGAAGTTCGCCACTTTGGACGTCACGAGGACGCGCGTCTCACCCCGTCGAAACGCGCCGTAGAGGCGCTCGCGCTCGGCGTCGCCCGTCGCGCCGGTGATCAGGGGAGCGTTCAGCAAACGAGCCGCCGCAGCCACCTGATCGAGGTACTGCCCGACCACGAGGATCAGATCGTTCGGGTGCGCGTCCACGAGCGCCTTCATCACGCCGAGCTTGCGCGGATTCTCGGCGGCGATGCGGTAGGACTCGGCGGCCGACTCGGCCGACGCCGACGCGATCCGAACGGCGTCCGGCGCCCCGATACGCACCTCCACGCAGCGCGCCCGCGCCACCCACCCGCTGGACTCCATCTGACGCCAAGGCACGTCATACCGCTTCGGCCCGACGAGCGAGAACACGTCGGCCTCCTTGCCGTCCTCGCGCACCAGCGTCGCCGTGAGGCCCAGGCGGCGGCGCGCCTGCAGGTCCGCCGTCACCCGAAACATGGGCGCCGGCAGCATGTGGACCTCGTCGTAGACGATGAGACCCCACGCGCCGCGATCGAACAGCGCCAGGTGCGGCAGCCCGCCCGCCTGCTTGCGCACCAGCATCGAGTAGGTCGTGACGGTGATGGGCCGCACCTGCTTGGTCGCTGCCGTGTACTCGCCGACGGCGTCGTCGGGAAGACCGGTCTTGTCCTTGATCTCGCGGACCCACTGATGCACGGCCGAGACGCTCGTGCACAGGATCAGCGTCTGCGTCCCGAGCTCCGCCATCACGCCCAAGGCCACGACCGTCTTGCCCGCCCCGCACGGCAGGACGACCACGCCGTGCCCGCCCGTCAGGAACATCCGCGCCGCCTCCCGTTGATAATCGCGCAGCCCAAACGGCCGCCCGGAGAGGGAACGCGTCAGGAGGGGCAGCGCCAGCGGCGCCCCTTCGGTGAACCCCGCCCGATCGTCGACGGGCCAGCCCGCGTGAACCAGCGCCTGCTTGAGCGTGCCGCGCGCGAGCGGCGGCACGGCGAACGTCAATCCGTCGCGCGGCCCGAGGAACGCCTGCACCCGCGCCAGCGAGGCGAGGTGGCGGGCCGCGAGATCGTCGGTGGCGCGCAGGCGGAGGCCTCCCTCGTCACCGACACGCTCGAGCACGAGCCGCCCGTACCGGCTCATGGCCTCCCGATCTCGGCCGCGACGTTCGCAGGCACCGGGTAGCGTCCGAAGCGCTCGAGATCGCCGAGGACCTGCGCCTCCGTGACCCCCGCGCCCGCGGCATTCCACAGCGACAGACGTCCGATCCGGTACGTATGCACGTGCTCCGGGCTCTTCACCAGCTCGGCGAACCGGGCCAGCGCGTCGCGCGCCTCGCTCGCGCCCGGCGCCGCGAGGTCGAGCAGCACCGACCCATCCGACTGGACGATGACCGGCCGGCCGCTGACCTCCGACATCACCAGACCTTCGCGCGTCGGCCCGAAGAAGGTCAACGAAAAAACGGCCGAGGCGGAACCGGCAGAATGCCCAACGAGCCGAACGGTCGACCGTTCATCCCCGTTCACGTTTACGAATTGAACGCGTGGAATGCCACCGCCGGCTGCTACATTGCCTCCCCATGGATGCCAACGCCCTGCGCGCGCTCCAGGCGCCGCTCAAGGAGAGCTACAAGCAAGAGCCGGGCGCCGCGCTGGTGACGCTGAAGGCGCAAGGTCGCGTCGACGACGCGAAGATCGCCTGCAAGGTCGAGACGGGGCGCGCGCTGGCGGTTGCCGGCCTGCACCCGGCCACCGGCGGCACCGGCGCCGAGCTCTGCTCGGGCGACATGCTGCTCGAGGCGCTGGTGGCCTGCGCCGGCGTGACGCTGAAGGCGGTGGCCACCGCGCTGGAGATCCCGCTGCGCGACGCCGTGGTGCGCGCCGAGGGAGATCTCGATTTTCGCGGAACCCTGGGCGTCGATCGGACGGCGCCGGTCGGGTTCCGCGCCATCCGCCTGATGTTCGATCTCGACACCGACGCGCCCGACGACAAGATCGCGGCGCTGCTCAAGCTGACCGAACGCTACTGCGTGGTGTTCCAGACGCTGAACACCAAGCCCGCGTTGAGCGTCACCGCCGCCCGCCGGGCCGGCTGACCGAGAGACGGCCGGTCGGAACGGCCGTCACCCGCCGATCATGTGGAGCGCCAGCGCCAGCAGGCGCAGCGTCTCCTCGTGCGTGGCGGAGAGGTGCACGCGCACGCTGTGCCCGTCGCGGGTCAGCGTCGCCTGCGAGACCAGGGGAGAAAAGCCGCCCAGCATGACGAACGGGTTGCCGCTCAGCTTGCGCTGCAGCGTCGGCCACTCCGTCTCCCAGTGCTGCGCCGGCCCGTCGGTGGGAAACGTCCCCTCGACGTCGACGAACGTGTTGTCGTCGTCGAACCCGACGACGACGCTCGCGGCGGCCGGCACCTCCATGCCGTAGAGGACCGGCGGCAGCCCCCCCGCGCCGTTGGCCGTCTTGAAGATGTCGACCGCGCTCACCATGAGGGCGCCGTCGGGCGGCATCAACCCCTCCTCGGCGTCGATGCGCCAGAGCATCGAGGTCCAATCGATGGCGCCGGGCGCGCCGCCGTCGGCCCGGACGCCGGCGGCGGGCGGGGAACCGGCATCGACGGCCCCCCCCGGGACGTGCGGCGCCAGCAAGAGGGCGCGGTACGAGGGGGGCGTGACGATGGCCAGGCCGGGCGCCGCCAGGACGATGATCCGATCGTCGCGCGAGGGCGGCGTGCCCGGCGGCAGCCCGCGGCGCGCGTGGCGCTCGCCCACCGGGCGCCCGCCTTCGGTGCGCCAGGCGATCACCCGGTCGGTGGCCTTGGCGCCCCGGTTGAGCGCCGCGCGCAGCCCGGCGTCGTCGAGGTGGTGCCGGGCGGCCAGGAACGTCACGCTCGGATCGAGCGGGTGCGGCGTGGCGATCAGCAGCGCGTCGAACGCCTGGAACAGATCGAGCTCCGTCCCTTCCAGCAGATCGCGCCGGTCGGGCAGCCGGGCCAGCAGCGCGTCGACGGGGGCGGCGAACTCGGTCCCCCGCAAGCGATCGAGGCGCAGGAGCACCGTCAGGCGCGACCCTTTCGGTCCGTACGCCGACAGATCGCTGGTCGGCGCGGGGCCGTCCGGGTCCTCGACGGGCGAGGCCTGCCCCGCCTGCTCGCGGCGGGCGTCGGCCTTCGCCGCCAGCGTCCCTTCCGCGGACGGCGGCGCGCGGTGATGAACGCGATGCCGCACGGGACCCGGGCGGGGGCCCGCCGCCGGCCCGCCGAGCGGGAGATCCTTCAGCTCGTCGATACGAATGCCGGTCAGCTCGATGTCGACTGGGCCGGTGAACGGGCGCGCGCCGACGCCAAGGCCCATCGCGATCAGCGCCAGATGAACCAGCACCGACAGTCCGAGCGCGAGGCCCCACCGCCGCGACATCTGGGATCATTATACGGGCGCTTTCCAACCACGCGGCTCGCGAGCGGCGCGTTTGCGCTACGCTGCCCGGGTGAGCGTGGGTCAGACGGGCAAGTCGAAGCGGGCGGCGGTGACCGAGGCGGACGGCGCGACGCCGACGGTGAGAACGGCTCCCTCGCGCGGCCACTCCTGCACGATCTCGAGCAGGGCGGCCGCCAGAAACGCACCGGCCACCCGGGCGGCGGCGTCGTCGCTGGAGGTCGCGTCGGCGGCGATCAGGCGCCCGCCGGGGCGCAGAAGCGGCATCAGCGCGGCGATCCAGCGCTCGCCCTCCGCGGGCGGCAGCCCCGCCACGTTCTCGACGACCAGCGCCGACAGCGAGCCGCGCCCGAACGGCAGCTCGGCCGCGGCCAGCGCGACGTCGAGCGGCTGGGACTCTTTCTTCGCGCGGCGGTGGGCGCGCAGCGCCTGCGGGCGCAGCTCGCGCTCGACGAGCAACAGCGTCCGGCCCCCGCGGGCCATGGCCGCGCCCAGCCAGGGCGGGCCGAGGACGACGACCGGCGCGGGCGCGGCGTCGACCGCAGTCGCGCCTCCGGCCGGGGGCCCGGAGCTCGGGAGCCGCGTCCACCGCAGCAACGCCTCCAGCGTCGGCTGGCTGCCGAGGGGACCCGAGAGCAACGGACCACGCATCTGCCGGCGGAAGCTACCACGGCTCCGGCCCCGCGCCCGATCATGAGCTTCCTCGTGCAGCTCGACCGCAACGCCCCCGCCGAGAAGATCGGCGGCAAGGCGCGCTCGCTGCTGAAGCTCGGCGAGGCGGGGCTGCCGGTCCCGCCGGCGATCGCGCTGACCACGGAGCTCTACGCCACCCTGCGCGCGGGTGGACCACCGCTGCCCGCGTCGCTGGCCGCGCCGGGCGCGCTGGCGGCGCTGGAAGCGGCCGCGCGCGCCCTGCGCCAGGCACCCTGGCCGGCGGGATTCGGCGAGGCGCTGGCGCGGGCGCTCGCCGCGCTGGACAGCCGCCCGGAGGCCCGCTTCGCCGTCCGCTCGTCGACGGCCATCGAAGATCGGCCCGACGCGCTCGGGGCGGGGCTGTTCCTTTCGCGGCTCGACCTTCCGGCCTCCGACGTCGAGCGGGCGCTGCGCGCGGTGCTGGCGTCGGCGCTGGCCCCCGGCGTGGTCGCCTATTTCGCGCGCCGGGACCTGTCCACCGGCCATTCCGGCTTCGCCGCCGACGGGCTCGGCTTCGCGGTGCTGATCCACCCCTTCATCGACGGCGACGCCGCCGGCTCCGCCGCGCTCGATTCGTCGCACGGGGCCCCGGTCATCGAGGCGCACCACGGGGACGCGACGCGCGCCCGCGCGCGGATCGCAGGACGCGCTGGCGCGACTGACCGTCAAGCACGGCCCCGTCGAGGTCGAATGGGTGGCGACCGGCTACGAGGTGACCTTCCTGCAAATGCGCCCCTACCGGCGCCCGGCGCGGGCCCGGCTCTCCAGCGGCGGTCAGATCGGATTGCGCCTCGGATGGCGGTGGGACGCCGCCCACAACCCCCTGCCCTTGTCGCCCGCGCAGGCCGGCCTGGTGGCGCTCGTCGATCGGCAGTGCGAGACGGGACTGCGCCAGCAGACGATCCGCGGGTACCTCTTCTATTGCCACGCGCCGCGCCCGCCCGGGACGACGAGGCCGGCCCCCGCCTCGGTGTCCGAGGCGCTGGCGGCGCTGCGCGCGCTCGCCGACGCCCGCCTCGACGGTGAGGCGCCGGCCTCGCTCGAAGCGGCGCTGGACACCTTCCTGGCGATTTACCAGCCGCTCTTCGGCGTGGTCCAGCCGGCGGCGCGGGCGGCGCGCCAGGCGCTGATTGATTTCCTGCAAGCCCACGCGCTCGATCCGACGCCGCTGCTCCCGCGCCTCCTGGCGTCGGTCCCGTCGGCGGCCCGCAGCCCGCGCCGAGCTGGCCCGGGCCTTCGCCGAGGCGCCCGATCCGGCCGCGCAGGCCGCCGCGCGGGCCGCCTATCTCGAGCACTTCGGCGACGAGTCGCCCTGCTGGGACGTCGCCGTGCCGACCTGGCGCGAGGCCCCCCTGAGGTTGGCCGCCGGCTTGAACCGCCAGCGGTCCGCCGGTCAGGCGGGCGACTCCCGCGACGGTGACTGGCGCGCCGCGGCCGACTCCGTTGGCGCCGCGTTGCCCCCGGCGGCCCGCCCGCGGTGGGACGACATCCTGGCCGAGGCGCGATCGGCGCCGCGCCGCCGCCGAGGACGACGACGCGCTCTACGCGCGGGCGCAGGCGCACGTGCGGCGCGCGCTGCTCCGCGAAGGAGCGCGCCTCGCCGCCCGCGGCCTGCTCGGAAAGGCCGACGAGATCTTCTGGCTGCCGCTCGATCTGGTCCGCCGCGAAGCGCGCAGGCGAACCGGCGCTCACGCGCGAACACGCCGGCCGGCTGATCGACGACGCCCGCCGCGCCGACGGCGAGGCGCGCAAGGCGCCCCCGTCGCTCGCCAACGCCGGCCGCGCCGGCGACGGGCCGGGGCTCGTCCGAGGACGCTCGGGCGCGGGCGGCGTCTGCATCGGTCGCGTCAAGCTCTGGAGCCTCGCCGGGGCCGACTCCGGGGCCGACGGCGGCCCCGAGCCGACGGTGATTGTGGCGCGGACGATCCTCCCCACCGAGCTGCCGCTCGTCACGGCGGCGGCGCTGGTGGTCGAGACGGGCGGACCGCTCGATCACGTCGCGGCGCAGGCCCGAGAGCGCGGGATCCCCGCCGTGGTCGGCGCGGTCGGCGCCCTGGCCGCGTTCGCGGACGGCGATCGCGTGTTCGTCGACGGCGACGCCGGGCTGGTCGCGCGCATCGCGTGATCCGCGGCGGCACTCCGCCTGAGGCCGCCGGTCAGCGCTCTTCGGTCTCGCCGTCGTCGGCGAGGTATTCGAGGATCACCTCGTCGAGGCTCTTGTCGCTGACCAGCCCGCCGGAGAACGCCTCGCCGCTGGCCGGCGACGGAGGATCCCAGGGCATCCGGATCTTGCCGGAGGTCGCGGTGACCGGCGCTTCGCTGGACGGCTGCGCGGCGGCCGGAACCGCCACCGGCTGAGTCATTCGCGGCCCGGGGGTCTCCCAGGGCATCCGGATCTCACGCGACGAGGCCAGCGGCTGCGACTGGCCCTCCGCCGACCGCGCCCGGTTGCCGGCCACGAACCCGCCACCGTCCCGGACCGCGTACTGCGCGCCGGCGCGCGGGCGCGTCGGCGGCGACGGCGACGGCGTAGTCGGATCGATCGTCCCCTTGACCGGCGGCTGCCCGGCTCCGACGTTGATCACCACGTTGCGCCGCACGACCACGCCGTCGGCGGGATTGGAGACCTGCACCGGCGATCGCTTGAGCACCGTCGGCTGGACCACCACCACCGGTTTGGGCGCCAGCTTCGGGTGCGCCGGCGCAGGCGCCGGGATCTCCTGCCCCACCGACGCTGGCTCGAACGCGATCGGAACGAACGCGGGGGGCCCGGGCAACTTCGGTTGGCTCGCTTCGGTCGGGGCGCCCGGTTCGCCCGGCACGGCGGACGCGGGCGCGACCACCGGCGCCGCGACCTCCACCATCACCGGCGCCGCGGGGCTCGCCAGCATGGCCGGCTCTCCGCGGGCGACGAAGAAGGCTGAGATGCGCGCGTCGTGCTCCCGGTGGGTCAGCTCCCGGATCATCGCCTTGTGCAGGTTCTGCATCGCCGCGCGGACCGCGTCCTCCGGCGCCGCGGGATCGTACTCCTGCTTCTTCGAGGAGAGGATCGTCCCCTCGTAGAAGAGGTGCGTGTAGAGCCGCGCGTACCCCTGACCCGAGTCCTCCGTCTGCACGTGGAACGTGCGCCCGCCGTACCGGAGATTGTGGTTGTACCCCAGGACGGGGCTGCGACCGGGCTTCGTCAAGGGGTCTTCGATTATATCGCTGGGCGTCGAAGATTCCTTGAAGATCGCGCCTTGCTCCCGTCTTCGCCGCGTCTTCCTCGGATTGTTGGCTCGCATTTGCCCGGCGTCGGTCCGGCCCGCGTCTGTTGCGCCCCACCCCCGGCGGGGTAAGATTTCGCGCCCCATGACGCGGCGAGCGACGATCAAGCGCAAGACCTCGGAGACGAACATCGGGCTGACCGTGTCCCTCGACGGGTCGGGCCAGCGGCGGATCGCCACGCCGGTGCCTTTCTTCAACCACATGCTCGAGGCGGTCGCGCGCCACGGCCTTTACGATCTGGAGGTCGACGCCACCGGCGACGTGGAGGTCGACCCGCACCACCTCGTCGAGGACGTCGGGCTCTGCCTGGGACAGGCGTTTCGCGAGGCGCTCGGCGACCGGAGCGGCATCGCCCGCTTCGGCGAGGCGACCGTCCCGATGGACGAGACGCTGGTGTCGGCGGCCGTCGACTTCAGCGGCCGCGCCGCCTTCGTCTACCGCGCCGACCAGCTCAAGGGGCGGGTGGTGGGGACCTTCGACGTCGAGCTCGGCCGTGAGTTCTTCGGCGGGTTCGTGGCCGCCGCGCTCTGCAACCTGCACCTCGAGGTCCGCTACGGCGAGAACGCCCACCACATGATCGAGGCGCTGTTCAAGGCGTTCGCCCGCGCCACCTCGGCGGCGGTGCGGATCGATCCCCGGGTGGTCGGCGTGCCGTCGACCAAGGGGACGCTGACCGCGTGATGGCCGCGAATGCGGGGCAGATCGTCGTCGCCGATCTCGGGCAGCGGCAACCTGCGCAGCGTCGAGAAGGCGCTGACCACCGTCGGGGCCGAGGCGATCGTCAGCGCCGACCCCGACGTCCTGGCGCGCGCCGACAAGCTGGTGGTCCCCGGGCAAGGGGCGTTCGGCGCCTGCGCGGCGGCGCTCGACCAGGGGGGCGGCGCGATCCGGCAGGGCGTGCGCGCTTTCCTCGACAGCGGCAAGCCGTTCTTCGGAATCTGCATCGGCATGCAGCTCTTGTTCGAGCGCAGCGACGAGAACCCCGAGGCGCTCGGGTTCGGGATCCTGCCCGGGCGGGTCCGGCGCTTCGGCGACCGCCCGGGGCTGAAGATCCCGCACATGGGGTGGAACCAGACCCGGCGCGGGCCGGCCGCCGGCGCCGGCGCTGCCTGACGGCGCGTTCTTCTACTTCGTGCACAGCTACTTTCCCGATCCCGAGCGGCCCGAGGACGTGGCGCTGACCAGCGAGCACGGCGTGCCCTTCTGCGCCGCCGTCCGCCGGGGCAACGTCTTCGGCACCCAGTTCCACCCGGAAAAGAGCCAGGCCGCCGGTTTGGCCCTTCTCCGCGGCTTCGCCTCCGCGTAGAACGTCAGCCCCGAACATGCAGGTCTTTCCGGCCATCGATCTACTGGGCGGCGCGGCGGTGCGCCTCGAGCAGGGGCGTCGCGAGAGCGCCAAGGTTTACGATCGCGCCCCCTGGGAGGTGGCGGCGCGCTTCGCGGCCGCCGGCGCCACGCGGATCCACGTCGTCGATCTCGACGCCGCGTTCACCCGCGGCACCGACGCGCGGGTCGACAACCAGGCGACGCTGAAGCGGATCGTCGACGCGGCGGGCGTGCCGGTCGAGACCGGCGGCGGCGTGCGGACGCTGGACGACTGCGCGCGCCTGTTCGAGCTGGGCGTCGGCTACGTCGTCCTCGGCACGGCGGCGGTGAAGGATCCGGCCATGGTCGAGGCGGCCTGCGCGCGCTGGCCGCAGCGGCTGGTGATCGCCGTCGACGCGCGGGCCGGCAAGATCTCCGTCGAGGGCTGGACCGAGCAGACGAGCGCCGACGCCACCGAGGTCGGCCTGGCGGTCGCGCGAGCCGGGGCGGCGGCGGTGCTCTACACCGACATCGGGCGGGACGGCATGCGCTCGGGGCCGAACCTGGAAGCGACGGCGCGGCTGGCCCGGGCGCTCGCCCCCTGTCCGGTGATCGCCTCGGGCGGCGTCTCCCGGCTCGAGGATCTCGACACGCTGGTGCCGACCGGCGCGACGGCGGT
This sequence comes from uncultured Pseudomonadota bacterium, assembly GCA_963835825.1. Lineage (GTDB taxonomy): Bacteria > Myxococcota_A > Polyangia > Fen-1088 > Fen-1088 > JADGRB01. The sequence goes on along the minus strand of CAWIGZ010000010.1, from coordinate 99,564 downwards.
GGTGGTCGGCAAGGCGCTCTACGAGGGGGTCTTCACCGTCGAAGAGGCGCTGGCGCGGGCCCGCGCGCTGGCGGGGGCCTCGGCGCCCCGGTAGCCGGGGCGCGCTGAGCTTTTGCCCGCAGCCCGCGGGCGTGGGAGATTCAGAGGTTCGAAGCATGCTGTGCAAGCGGGTCATCCCCTGCCTCGACGTCGACGGCGGGCGGGTCAAAAAAGGCGTCCAGTTCAAGCAGCTGCGCGACGCCGGCGATCCCGTGGCGGTCGCCGCCGCCTACGACGCCCAGGGCGCCGACGAGCTCTGCTTCCTCGACATCACCGCCTCGTCCGACGGGCGGGCCACGATGCTGGACGTCGTGCGCGCCACCGCCGAGCGGGTCTTTCTGCCGCTCACCGTGGGGGGCGGCGTCCGCTCTGTCGAGAACGTGCGCGAGCTGCTGCTGGCCGGGGCCGACAAGGCGGGGATCAACACCGCGGCGGTCGCCGATCCCGAGCTGGTGCGCCGCGCCGCCGGCGCCTTCGGCAACCAGGCGATCGTCGTGGCTGTCGACGCGCGCCGCCGGCCCGGCGTCGACCCGCTCGGCTGGGAGGTCTACACCCACGGCGGGCGGCGGCCGACCGGCCTCGACGCCATCGCCTGGTGCGAGAAGATGGCCGCCTTCGGCGCGGGCGAGATTCTGCTGACCAGCATGGACCGCGACGGGACGCGCGACGGCTTCGACCTCGAGCTCACCCGCGCGGTCGCCGATCGGGTGCCGATCCCGGTCATCGCCTCGGGCGGCGTGGGCGGCCTCGAGCACCTCTACCAGGGGATCGTCGAGGGGCACGCCGAGGCGGTGCTGGCGGCGTCGATCTTCCACTTCGGCGAGGCGACCGTCGGCCAGGCCCACGCCTACCTGCGCGCGCGCGGCGTGCCGGTCCGGGAAGAAGCTCCATGACGAACACTGACGAACGCCTTGCTCGACGCGGTGACCTTCGACGGAAGCGGCCTCTGCCCGGTGATCGCCCAGGAGGCGCGCACGGGGATGATCCGCATGGTCGCCTGGGCCAACCGCGAGGCGCTCGCGCTGACGGTGGAGACCAAGGCGGCGCACTTCTGGAGCCGCTCGCGCAAGGCGCTCTGGCGCAAGGGCGAGAGCTCCGGGCACACGCTGGCGGTGCGCGAGATCCGCATCGACTGCGACGGTGACGTGGTCCTCTACCTCGTCGACGCCGAGGGTCCCTCCTGCCACACCGGCGCGACGTCGTGCTTCTATCGAAGGGCGGCCGACGACGGCGCCATCATCACCGACGACGGTCCGCCCGATCCGCCGGCGCTGGTGCTGCCCCGGGTGGCCGAGGTGATCGCCGAGCGGCGGCGCACGCGCCCGGAGAAGTCGTACGTGGTGTCGCTGCTCGACGCCGGGCTGCCCAAGATCAACGGCAAGATCGCCGAAGAATCCGGCGAGCTCATCGAGGCGCTGCCCGAGAACGACGCCGCCCACACCGCGCACGAGGCGGCGGATCTGCTCTTCCACATGCTGGTCGGCCTGGAGGCCGCCGGCGTGCCGCTCGACGCCGTCTTCGCCCAGCTGCGCAAGCGGTTCGGGATCTCCGGGCCTCGACGAAAAAGCGAGCCGCCACAAATGACGAGCGGATCGTCGTCGTCGGGCGACGCGATCCGCAGCGAGGCTCGACGCAACATTCGACGCCTGTTGGGCCCGGGCGGCGCGGCGGCCCAGGTGCTCCCCGGCTACGAAGCGCGGGCCGGCCAGCTGGCGATGGCCGAGCGGATCGCCGACGCCATCGACGGCGACGAGCGCCTGCTGGTCGAGGCCGGGACCGGCACCGGCAAGACGCTGGCCTATCTGGTCCCCGCGCTGCTCTCCGGGCGGAAGGTGGTCGTCAGCACCGGGACGAAGACCCTCCAGGACCAGATCGCCACCGTCGATCTGCCCGCGGCTGCGGACCATCTTCGCCGCCGCCGGGATCGGCGACGAGAACCTCCAGTGGGCGGTGATGAAGGGGCTCGGCAACTACGTCTGCCGGCGGCGGCTGGCCGAGCGCGAGCGCCAGCAGAGCCTGGTCGCCGATCCCGCCTTCGATCGCCTGCTGGCCTTCGCCGCCTACTCACCGACCGGCGACCGCGCCGAGATCGCCGAGCTGGCCGACGAGGCGCCGCTGTGGAACGAGATCGCCGCCACGCCCGAGACGCGCATCGGCCCGCGCTGTTCTTTCTTCGAGAGCTGCTTCGTGACGGCGATGCGCCGCCGCGCCGCCGCCGCGCCGCTGGTGATCGTCAACCACCACCTCTTCTTCGCCGATCTGGCGCTGCGCGCCCGCTGGCCCGAGGCGCAGGTCCTCCCCCCCTACGAGGTGGTCATCTTCGACGAGGCCCACCAGATCGAAGACGTGGCGACGGAGTTCTTCGGCGTCCACGCCTCGACCCAGCGGCTGTTCGCGCTGGCCCGCGATCTCGGGCCGCGAGACCGGCGTGCCGGCCGAGCGCGCGCACTCGGCCTCGGCGCGCCTGCTGGCCGCCGCCGGGGCGCTCGCCGAAAAGCTCCGCAAGCTGGTTCCCGCCGCCGCGCGCCGGCGCCGACGAGACGCGCGCCCCCTTCCCCGCCGACCTCGGCACCGGCCCGGCCCGCGCCGCCTATCATCAGCTCGACGGTCTGCTCGAGGAGATCGCCGACTGGCTCGATCCCGACGGCAGCGCGGTGGCCGATTCGCGGCGCCCCGCGGAGGTGACGGCGCTCGGACGCCGCGCGGTCGCCGTGCGGTCGGATCTCTCGGCGCTGATCGACGGCCGCGGGCGCGAGCACGTCCGCTGGCTGGGCGCCTCGCCCCGCAACGTCGCCCTGCACGCGTCCCCCGTCGACGTCGGCCCGCTCCTCGGACGCGCGCTCGACGCCTGCCCGGGTCCCATCGTGCTCACCTCGGCGACGTTGACGGTGGCCGGCTCGTTCGACTACCTCCGCACCCGCGTCGGGCTCGGCGACACGGCGGCCGAGGCCAGCTTCCCCTCGCCGTTCAGCTACGCCCGCCAGGCGCTGCTCTACCTGGCGGCCGATCTCCCCGAGCCGAACCAGGACGACTTCGCCACCGCCGCCGCCGCGCGCATGGGCGAGCTCTGCGCCATCACCGGCGGGCGCGCGCTGCTGCTCTTCACCAGCTTCAAGAACCTGCGCGTCGCCGAGGCCCACCTGCGGGGGAGCGACAGCTTTCCCTTCCCGCTCCTCGTGCAAGGCGAGCGCCCCCGCCACCTGCTGCTGGCGGCCCTGCGGGCGCAGATCGGCTCCGTGCTGCTGGCGACGCAGAGCTTCTGGGAGGGGGTCGACGTCCCCGGCGAGGCGCTGTCGCTGGTGGTGATCGACAAGATCCCCTTCGCCGTCCCCGACGATCCGTTGACCGCCGCCCGCATCGACCGGATCCGCGACGAGGGGGGCGATCCCTTCACCGACTACCAGCTGCCGCGCGCGGCGCTGTCGCTCAAGCAGGGGTTCGGCCGCCTCATTCGCCACCGGGGCGACCACGGCATCGTCGGGATCCTCGACGGGCGCGTCGGCCGCAAGAGCTACGGCGCCACCTTGCGGGCCAGCCTCCCCGACTGCCCGCGCACCGAATCGCTGGAGGACGTGGCGTCGTTCTGGGCCCGGGTGCGCCCGGCCTCGGCGGCGCCCCTGGCGGTCGCCCGCACGCCATGACCGGACTTTTGCCCAGCATCTGCCTCGGCGTCGGCGCTTACGTCGCCGGCTCGATCCCCTTCGGCGTCCTGGTGGCGCGGGCCAAGGGCGTCGACCTGCGGACCGTCGGCAGCGGCAACATCGGCGCCACCAACGTCGCCCGGGCGCTGGGCAAAGGGTGGGCGATCGCCGTGCTGCTGGGCGACGCCGCCAAGGGGTTCGTCCCCGTCATGCTGGGGCGACGGCTCGGGTTTTCGCCGGCGCCCATCGCCATCGCCGGCCTCTCCGCGATCGTCGGCCACATGTTCACGCTCTTCCTGCGCGGCCGCGGCGGCAAGGGCGTGGCCACCTCGCTCGGCGTCGCGCTGGCCCTGTCGCCGGTGGCGGCCCTGCTCGGGTTTGGCGTCTACGTCGTCGTCTTCGCCGCCACGCGTCTCTCGTCGCTCGGTTCGTTGCTGGGCGTCTGGACGTTCAGCCTCTTCTTCGTCTTCCGCTATGCGCCCGCCGCGCCGCTCGTCGGCCTGGCGCTCGGCGGGGCGGCGCTGGTGACGCTGCGGCACCGCCAGAACATCGCCCGCCTCCTGCACGGCGAAGAAAAGCGGGCCTGAGGCTCGAACGTCGCGCGCCAGGTCGACAGGCGACCTTATATTGACCGCCGTTGCTCGGTCTGCCAGTTTTACGGAACTTTCGAACGCCGCGTCCTACCTGGCGGTTCGAGCAAACGAGGAAATGGCCTGTCTTCGTCCGTCGATCGGGTCTTCGCTTCGAGGCTGTTAGAGGAGATCGTCCATGGCGCTGAAGAGAGCTCTGTTGTTCGTCCAGGTCTGCTCGCTGCTGGTGTCGGGGTGCGGAGGCGGTGGCGGCGGTGGCTCTGGAGGCAAGGGTGGCGCCGGCGGGAACGGCCTGGCCGGCCACGGGGCCGGGGGCGACGCGGGCAATTCGCGGCAGCGGGGGCGACGGGGGCAGCGCCGGTAACGCGGGCAGCGCGGGCAGCGCGGGCAACGCGGGCAGCGTCCGGCCAATGCAGGCAACTCCGGAACCGCCGGGAACGTTCAAAGTGATGCCGGCGTCGATGCCTCCACCGACGCCCCCAAGGGATACCAGCTCGCTGGCTCGATCTCCGGCCTGGTGGGCAGCGGACTGGTGTTGAAGAACGGCACCGAAGGCATCCTCTCTGTCGCAGCCGGCGCCACCTCGTTCGCCTTTCCGACCGCGCTCTCCGCGGGTGATGGCTACGAGGTCACCGTCCTCACCCAACCGACGTCGCCCAGCCAGACCTGCACGGTGACCATGGGAGCCGGCAATGTGGGCGATGCGGGTGTCGCCGCCGTCTCCGTCACCTGCGCAACCAACACGTACGCCGTCTCGGGGACGGTGGCCGGCCTGACCGGCTCGGGCCTGGTCCTGCGCGACAACGGCGGCGACGATCTGCCGGTGCTGGCCAGCGCGACCTCGTTCAGTTTTCCGACCAAGGTGGCGAGCGGCGCGGCGTACGCGGTCACGGTCCTCACCCAACCTTCGGTCCGGGCCAGGTTTGTACCGTGGCAGGCGGCAGCGGCAACGTCGGCGCCGGCGACGTCGACAGCGTGACCATCAACTGCACGGCCGCTTCCTTCACCGTCGGCGGAAGCGTCACCGGGCTGGCGGGAACGGTCGTCCTGCAGGACAACGGCACCGACAATGTCAGCGTGACCTCGAACGTCTTCGCGTTCCCGACGCCGGTCGCCAGCGGCCAGCCGTACGCGGTCACCGTCCTCAATCAGCCGGTCAGCCCGATCAGCCAGACCTGCACCGTCACGGCGGGCACGGGGACGGTCACCGGGCCCGTGGACAGCGCGCAGGTCACCTGCGTGACGAACGCTTTCAAGGTCCGGGCGACCGTCAATGGCCTCACGGGAGCGGGTCTCAAGCTGCGCAACGGAACCGACGTGGTGTCGGTCTCCCCGAGTGGAACGGTCACCGTTTCGGCCGCCGTCCCCAGCGGCACCGCCTATTCGGTCTCGATCGATACCGCACCCGCCGCTCAGATGTGCGCGGTGGTGACGCCAACAGGCATCGTCGGCACCGTCGGACGTGACGCTGACCGTCAATTGCGGCGACGCGCTTTACGGCGTTCGACGGCACCATTTCGGGTGTGGTCGGAGACGTGATCCTGCAGAACGGCGCCGACCTCATCTCGGTCGGCAACGGAAGCTTCGCCTTCCCGTCCGACCTCACGACCGGGAGCACCTACAGCGTCTCGGTCGACACCCCGCTCAGCGACTGCACGCTCACCAACGGGAGCGGGACGATCGCCGGCGCCGAACCCGATGGTGACGATCGCTTGCCACTCGCCGCTGGCCTATTACTTCCCGTTCGACGGAAATGCCGTCGATCAAAGCGGCAACGGGCACGACGGCATGGTCCACGGCGCCACCTTGGTCGCCGACCGCCGCGGCAACCCGCAGAGCGCCTATTCGTTCGACGGGACGGCCTGGATCGAGGCGGTGGGCGACTCCTTGCCGATCGGGGATGCAGACCGCACGCTGACCATGTGGTTGAACCCAAGCGCCAACAACGACGTGGGCGGCATCGTCTACTGGGGGCAGGACAACTGCACGGGAAACATGTGGGGATTCGGCTACGTCGACACGGCCACGTTCTGGGGCGGCTGCGACGACTACACGAGCACCCTGACGCTGCCGACGGGAGCCTGGAGCTTCGTGGCCCTCCGGTTCACCGGCCCCAATCACCTCCACTTGCGGATCAACGGTCAGGTGGCGGACCAGGATCTGGCCGCCAACGCCATGACCCAGGCGAGTGACCTCTGGATGGGCGCGCAGACCGCCACCAACGACGCCGCCGGCATCTCCGCCTATTACCTCGGAGCGATGGACTCGGTCCGCATCTACGATCGGGCCCTCACCGACGCCGAGATCGACATGGTCGAGAACCTGCTTCCGTAACGACGGCGGGAACGATCCGGCCGCCGGGTTCGCGCTTCAGCGCGGGGGAAACGTGCCCGCGGTCCGGCGCAGCGCCAGATCGGCGATCGCCACGTCGAAGCGGGCCTGCGCCAGCGACTCCTGGGCGATCACCAGGTTGTCCTGGGCGGCCAGCAGATCGATCTGGGTGACGGTCCCCGCCTCGTACTGCGAGCGGACGAGGTCGAGGGTCTCCGCGGCGAGATCGGCGCCCCGCTGCGCGGCCTTCACCCCCTCGCGCCGGGTCTCGAGCAGGCTGCGGTTGTTGGCCAGATCGTCCCGGATCGCGTCGGTGAGGACGGCGGCCTGCGCCGCGGCCTGCGCCGCCTGCGCGGCCGCCAGGTGGCGCTGCGCGTCCCGGAGGCCGCCGTCGAACAGCGTCCAGTCGAGCTGCGCGCCGATGGACCAGGCGTAGTTGTCGCCGGTGAAGCCGATGTAGTTGCCGACGTTCGCCTTGGCGAAGGCCGACAGCGTGGGCGCCCACTTCCAGGCGTAGGCGCGGCGGGTGGCCTCGGAAGACTCCTCCGCGAGGATGAGCCCGCGGAACTCGGGGCGCAGGTGCAGCGCCATGTCGAGGCTGGTCTCCTCGGGCGGCGGCAGCCTCTCCGGCGGCACCGCCTTGAGCGGCCCGTCGGCCTGGATCAGGGTGGAGAGCGCCCGGTACGACTGCTCGCGCGCGTAGCGGGCGTCGAGGTCGCTCTGCTGGGCGCGCACCAGGGCCAGCTCGGCGCGGTCGACGTCGACCTTGGTGACCGTGCCGGCCGCGAAGCGGGTCTGCGCGTTGTCGAGGGTGGCCTGCGCGACCTTGATCGCCGACTCCCGGACCAGCAGCACCTCGTCGGAGATGGCCGCCGTGTAGAACGTCTGGGCGACCGAATAGAGGACGGTGTCCTCGGACGCCTCGTAGTTCGCCTCCGACGACCGGTAGCCCTTCTTCACCGCGTCGAGCGCCGGATACGCCGCCGGCGCGATGAGGGGCATGATGGCGCTGGCGGTGGCGTCGAACTGCTCCTGTTTGAGGATGGTGATGTCGTTGCCGCCCATCGCAGGGCCTCGTCGGCTTGAAGCCCGAGGCCCATGAGCAGCGCCCCGAAGTCGAGCGTCGCGTTCTTGTAGTTGTGGGTGTACTTCCCCTGCGCGGTCACCACCGGGAACAGCGCCGACCAGGCCTGCTCGATGTTGGTGTGCGCCTCGGCCAGCCGCGCGCGCTCGACCACCAGGTTCTTGTTGGCGCGCCTGGCCATCGCCAGCGCCTCGTCCATGGTCAGCTCGCGCGGCGCCGGAGCGCCCGTTTCGGCGTACGTGACCGTCGAAGCGAGCGCCGAAAGCGTCACCACCGCGGCGATGAGCGTTGTTCTTTTCACGGCTGGATCTCCACTGGCGGGGGACCGTGCCCGTGGGCCGCGGCCAGCTCTGCGGGCTTGGGCATGATTTCATCGGCGCCCGTCTCGGAGTCGGGGCGCGCCTTCAAGCGCAGCACCCGGCGCGTCCAGGTCGCCAGATCGTCGAACAGCGAGTAGGCGACCGGCGTGGCCAGCAGCGTCAGCAGCAACGAGAGGATCTGCCCGCCGACGACCGGGCCGGCGGTGGCGCGGTTGAACTCGGCGCCGATCCCCTTGGAGGTGAGCAGCGGCAGCATGCCGGCCACGAAGGCCATCGTCGTCATCAAGATGGGGCGCAACCGATCGCGGTTCCCGTGCAGGATGGCGTCGAGGCGCGAGTGCCCCTCGGCGCGCAGCTGGTTGATGTGATCGATCTGGAGGATCGAGTTCTTCTTCACCACCCCGAACAGCACCAGCACGCCCAGCATGGTGAAGATGTCCAGCGACTGCCCCAGGATGAGCAGCGAGATCAGCGCGAACGGCACCGTCAGCGGCAGCGCCAGCAGGATGGTGATCGGGTGCAGCCAGGACTCGAACTGCGCCGCCAGGATGAGGTACATGAAGATGAACGACATCCCGAAGGCCAGGATGAAGGCCTTGCCGGTGCGGGCGATCTCCTTCGACTGCCCGAACGGAATGAAGCGGAACTGCGACGGCAGGTTCAGCTCCTTGACCGCCTTTTCGAGGGCGGCGCCCACCTCTCCGGAGCCGACGCCGGGGGAGGTGTTGGCCAGGAAGGTCACCTGCACCTGGCGGGCGTAGCGGTCGATCTTCGACGGACCCTCGGCGTGCTTCATCTCCACCACGTCGAGCAGCGGCACGGCGCCGAGCCGCGACGAGGGAACCGTCAGCTGCGCCAGCGCGTCGGGGCTGTTGCGGAAGGCGTCGTCGGCCCGCACCAGAATGTCGTACTCGCGCCCCGCCTCCTCGTAACGCGAGACCTTCACGCCGCCGATGAGGAGCTGCGACGCCGTCGCCACGTCGGCGACGTTGACGCCCAGATCGGCCGCCTTGCGCCGGTTGACGGTGGCCACCAGCTCCGGATTACCGGTGACCAGCGTGGTGTCGACGTCGACCGCGCCCGGGATCGCCTTCAGCTTGTCGACGATCTTCTTCGAGTAGTTGACGACCCCGTTGAGGTCGGGGCCGGTCAGGATGTACTGCACGGTCGCCGTGCTGAAGGTCCCGCCGCCGAACGCCGCCACCGCCGAGGCGCTGATGCGGAAGCTCTTGGGCTGCTTGGGGACGATCTGGGTGCGCACCCGGGCCTGCAGCTGGTCCTGTGAGGCCTTGCGCTGGTCGGGCGGCAAGAGGCGCACGAAGATCGACGCCAGGTTGGGGGTCTGCTGGCTGTTGTCGCCGATGGTCACCAGCGTCGTCGCCACCTCCGGCCACCCGCGCACCTCCCGGGCGATCCGCTCGGCCGACAGCGCGGTCGCCGCCAGGCTGGACCCTTCGGGCGTGCGCAGGCTGATCTCGAACTGCGCCTCGTCGTTCTTGGGGAGAAAGCCCTTGGGGACCGCCTTGGCCAGCGGGCCGATGGCGGCGATGGCGCCCACCGCGGCCACCACCACGATCCAGCGGTGTCGCATCACGAAGGCCAGGACCTTCATGTAGAACCGCTCGATCGGCAGGTAGAACCCGTCGACCAGCCGCTCGAGGATCGATTGGCGCCGCTCGCTCGCCGGGCGCGGGTCGAGCCGCAGCCAGCGCGACGACAGCATCGGCGTCAAGGTGAAGCTGACGAACAGCGAGATGGCGATGGCGGCGCCCATGGTCAGGCCGAAGCTGCGCAGGAACCGCCCCGGGATGCTGTTCATGAAGGCGACCGGCAGGAAGACCGCCAGCAGCGACAGCGTCGTCGCCAGCACCGCCAGCCCGATCTCCTTGGTCGCGTAGATGGCCGCCGGCATGGGGCGGATCTTCTTCTCGTCGATGAAGCGGAAGATGTTCTCCAGCACGACGATGGCGTCGTCGATGACGATGCCGACCGCCAGCGCCAGCGCCAGCAGGGAGATGGTGTTCAGCGTGAACCCCATCAGCCACATCAGGAGGAAGGTGCCGACGATGGAGGTGGGAATCGCCAGCGCCGCGATGATGGTGCTGCGGAAGTTGCCGAGGAACAGCAGCACCACCAGCGAGGCCAGGATCGACCCCAGCACCAGGTGCTCCTTGACGGCGTCGACGCTGGTGCGGGTGGTCTCGGTGTTGTCGCGGATGACCTCCAGCTTGTAGCCAGAGGGCATGGCGGGGGCGAGCTCCTTCATGCGCTCGCGCAGGGCATCGACGACCGCCACGCTGTTCTCGCCCGACTGTTTGCGGATGGAGAGGACGACCGCCTCCTTGCCGGCGATGCTGGCGGCGGTGGTCGCCTCTTCCTGCCCGTCGATCACATGCCCGACGTCGCGGATCATGATCGGGTGATTGTCGACGCTGCGGATGACGATCTCCCCGACGGCCTCGGCGCTGGGCACCCGGCCGCTCACCCGGAAGGTGAGCAGCGACGGGCCGGTGTCGACGGTGCCGCCCGGCGTGCTGACGTTCTGGCTGACGATGGCCCGCTGCACGTCGACCGCGGTCAGCGAGGCCGCCCGCAGCCGTTCGGGATCGAGGATCACCTGGATCTGCCGCTTGCGCCCGCCGACGATCGACACCTGACCGACGCCCGAGACGTTCTCCAGCGCCTCCCGGATCTCGTGGTCGGCGTACTCGGTCACCTCCCGGATCGGCCGGGTCGACTGCAAGGCCAGGAAAAGCACCGGCGCGGCGTCGGGATCGAGCTTGCTGATCTCCGGGCTCTTGGTCCCCTCCGGCAGATCGTTGAGGATCGACGAGACGTGCTCGCGCACCTCTTGCGCGGCGACGTTGACGTCCTTGTCGAGCTTGAAGCTGACGATGACCTGGGAGACGCCCTCGGTCGACACCGACCGCAGCTCGTCGATGCCGTTGATGGTGTTGATCGCCTCTTCGATCTTGTCGGAGAGCTCGGTGGCGATCTCCTCCGGCGCGGCGCCGGGCAGGAGGGTGATCACCTGGACGACCGGCAGATCGACGTTGGGGAAGCGATCGACGTTGAGCTTTTCGTAGCCGACGATGCCGACGACGACGATGAACAGGATGAGCACGGTCGCGAAGACCGGGCGGCGAACGCAGATACTGGCCAGCCACTGCATGACGGTTCGTCCCTTACTTCACTTCACGCGCGCGCCGTCGCGCACGTCGGGGGTGAGCTCTGCGACCACCCGCTCGCCCGCCTTGAGGCCGCTGACGATCGGGATCTGGCTGCCCAATTTTTCCCCGGCCTGGACCAGCCGATCCTCGAGCCGCCCGCTCACCTCGACGTAGACGTGCCGGAGGGTGCCGTCGCTGCGCACCGCGCTGGCGGGCACCGCCGGCAGCTCCTCTTCGCCGACCGCCAGCCGGGCGGTGACGAACATCCCCGGCCGCAGCTGGTGCGCGTCGTTGGCGAACACCGCCTCGACGACCGAGTCGCGGCTCTGCTTGCGCACCGACGGGCCGACGTAGCGGATCTTGCCCTGGTAGACGCGCCCGCCGTCGCCGCCGGCGGTCCGGAAGCTGACCGCCATCCCCTGCCGGACCAGCGCCACGTCGGCCTCGGGGACGGTGATCTCCACCCGCAAGGAGTCGGTGTTGACCAGCGTGACCACCCGCGAATCGACCCGCACGTACTCGCCGGCGGTGACCGCGCGCTCTTCGACCATGCCGGAGAACGGCGCGCGGATCTCGGTGTCCCGCAGCGCCTCGCCGGTCAGCGTCTTGCGCGCCTGGGCCGACTCGACCGCCCACTTGGTGGCCTGGCACTGCGTGCGCGCCTTGTCGTAGTCGGCCTTGGAGATGGCCCCCTTGGCGTTGAGGCGCTCGACGCGACCGCAGTCGAGCTCGGCCCCCGCCGCCTGCGTCTTCATCGACTCCACGTCGGCGGCCGCCTGCGCCGCCTGGGCGGTCAGCGCGCGCGAATCGAGCCGGGCCAGGATCGCCCCCTTCTTGACGTACGAGCCGCGCTCGACGTAGGTGGCGATCACCTTGCCGGCCGCGCCCGCCGCCACCTGCGCCTCCTCGGCGCCGATGAGCGAGCCCGACAGCGTCACCACCCGCGGCGCCTTCACCACCGCGGCGGCGACCAGCTTGACGGCGAGGGGAGCCGCCTCGGCGTCGGCCGGGGCGACGGCCGCCGCGGCGCCCGAGCGTCCGCAGCCGACCGCGCCGGCCAGCGCGATCAGAGCCAGCTGGGCCCAGGATCGAATCGACCTTGCTTCGTTCTTCACGTTCTTTGTGGTCAATCTCATTGCGTCCTTGCGTCCTTCGCTCGGCTCTTTCCGTCGCTGCAACGGCTGGGTACCCGAGGGTGTAGTCGTATACGACGATATTTGACCTTGTCAATCATCAAAAACATGGACAATATAGCTTCATGACATCGAGGCCCTCCCACCCGCCCGAAAAACGCGCGGCGGATCCTCAAGGGCAGCCCGACGACTCGTGGGGCACCGTCATCTCGCTCTGCTTCAGTGTCCGTGACTGGTGGGGCGCGCTCTGCCAGGAGCTCGACCTCACCCCCTCGCAGGGCATGGCCTTGAAGAGCCTCGATCGCCCGCTGCCGATGAGCACGCTGGCCGACGCCCTCGCCTGCGACGCCTCCAACATCACCGGGATCGTCGACAAGCTGGAGTCGCGCGGCCTCATCGCCCGCCGCGGCGCCGATCATGATCGCAGGGTCAAGATGCTCTGCGTGACGGAGGTCGGGCGCGCGCTGCGCGAACGTCTGGTCAAGCGGCTGGTCGAGCCGCCGGCGGCGCTGGCGGCTCTCCCTCTCGACCTCAAGACGCGCCTGACCTCCACGCTGCGCAAGATCATCGCCGAGCTCTCCGATCCGGCCGCCGTCGAGGCCCAGCGCCGGCGCTCGCTGGGCGTGGCCCGCGGCTGATCGCCGCCGAAACTCCGGCGAGCTCAGATTCGACCGCGACGGCTCGGAGCCCCTGTCCGTGGGCCACTCGGCGTCTCTTGGCGCCGCCGGGCGCGACCGCGCGTCAGCGCAGGATCGCTTCGAGCGAGATCGTCAGCAGGAACCCGGCGACCAGGCCCACCGAGGCGATCCCTTCGTTGCCGTGGCTGTGCGACTCGGGGATGATCTCGTTCGACGTCACGTAGGTGAGCGTGCCGCCGGCCAGCGCCAGCACGAAGGGCATCGTCGCCAGCGCGACCGCCGCCACCAGCTCCCCCAGCACGGCGGCCGCCGGGATGACCAGACCGGTGAGCGCGACGATGGTGAACCCGCGCCAGCGCCCCACCCCTTCGTGGCGCAGCGGCGCCGACATCACGATCCCTTCGCAGACGTTCTGCACGCCGATGGCGACCGCCAGCAGGATCCCGAGGTGGGTGGTGCGCGGGACCGCGAACCCGGCGCCGATGGCCAGCCCCTCGGGGATCCGGTGCAGGCTGAGCGCGCCCACCACGGCGTACGCGCGGCGCGGCGAGCGCGCCGGCTGAGGATCGTGCATGTCGTGCCCTGGCTCGTGCCCCAGGTGCTCGTGGTGCCCGCCGGCGTGCTGGTGCGGGATCAGGCGATCCATGGCGGCGGCGATCCCGGCGCCGACCGCGAAGCCGGAGACCACCAGGGCGAAACGCCCCAGGTGAAAGACGCCGCCGTCGCTGACGCCGCTCAACGCCTCGGCGACCAGGCCCAGCGTCGCCGCCGCCAGCATCAACCCCGCGCCGAGGCCCAGGATGCCGTCGTAGGTTCGCCGGGGCAGCTCGCGGACGAACAGGAACGGCAGCGCCCCCAGGCTGGTGGCCAGCCCGGAGATGGCGGCGGGCAGAGTTCCGGCACCCACGGTCAGGGCACTATATACAGAGACGATGTCCGGGCCACAGACACTGACAGCCGAAACGCCGGCGACGGTCTATCTGGCCTTCGGCGCGAATCTGGGCGACCGGGCCGGCACGATCGCCCGGGCCATCGATCTGCTCGCCGCGGGCGGCGTCGCCCCGGCCGCGCGCTCGCCGCTCTACGAGACCGATCCGGTCACCCCCGATCCGCAGCCCGTGTACCTGAACGCCGTGCTGCGCGCCGAAACGACGCTTTCGCCGCCCGCTTTGCTGGCGGTCTGCCTCGAGGTCGAGCAGGCGCTGGGGCGCCGCCGCCCCGCTGGCCGCGCGCTGGCCCCGCGCGAGATCGACGTCGACCTCCTGCTGTACGGGGCCGAGGTGATCGCCGATCCGCCCGGGCTGATCGTCCCGCACCCGCGCCTCCTCGAACGCCCGTTCGTGCGCATCCCGCTCGCCGACGTGGCGGCGCCCGGGCTGCGCCATCCGATCACCGGCGAGCCGCTCGATCGCGCGACGCCCGACCCGTCGGTCAGGCCGGCGTGACGGCGGCTCAGGCCATTCCGAGGCGGCGCCGGAAGTCTTCGATCGTCGCCGCCAGCCCCTCTTCCAGCGAGACCCGGGGGCCCCAGTTGTCGAGCAGCTTCTGGGCCCGCCCGATGTCCGGCTTGCGGCGGGTCGGATCGTCCTTGGGCAGGGGCGCCCTGATGATCTCCGACTTCGACTTGGCGAGGCGCTTGGTCATCTCGGCCAGCTCGAGGACCGTCGTCTCGCGCGGGTTGCCGAGGTTGACCGGATCGACGCCGTGCTCGCTGGCCATCAGCCGCGTGAAGCCCTCCAGCAGATCGGAGACGTAGCAGAAGGAACGGGTCTGCTGCCCCTCGCCGTAGACGGTGATCGGCTCGCCGCGCAGCGCCTGCACGACGAAGTTGGAGACCACCCGCCCGTCGTTTTCGTGCATGCGCGGACCGTAGGTGTTGAAGATGCGGACGATGCGCACCTCCACCGAATACTGGCGGGCGTACGACACGGCCAGCGCCTCGGCGCAACGCTTCCCCTCGTCGTAGCAGGCGCGCGGCCCGATGGGGTTGACGTTCCCCCAGTAGCTCTCGCGCTGGGGGTGCTCGATGGGATCGCCGTAGACCTCGGAGGTCGAGGCGATGAGGATGCGCGCCCGCACCTCGCGGGCCAGGTCCAGCATGTTGAGGGTCCCCTCGACCGCGGTGCGGATGGTGCGCACCGGGTTGCGCTGGTAGTGGATCGGCGAGGCCGGGCAGGCCAGGTGGTAGACCTGATCGACCTCCATGGTGATCGGCTCGGTCACGTCGTGGCGGACCAGCTCGAAGCGGTGATGATCGAGCAAGTGCTCGATGTTGGCGCGCGAGCCGGTGAAGAAGTTGTCGAGGCAAACCACCTCGTGCCCCTCTTTGAGGAGGCGATCGCAGAGGTGGGACCCGACGAACCCCGAGCCTCCGCTGACCAAAATTCTCTGTCGCGACATCGCGCGTTCATACCGCGAAGCAGGCCCGAAGTGGCGCCCCTTTTTGCCCGTGATACCATCAGGCCCATGTCCGATGTGGCCGAAGAACGCCGCGGGGGCCCCAGGATTGAGCTGGAGATGTGGGTCGAGGAGACCACCGGGTCCGAGCGCTATTTCCGGCGGGCCCGCAATCTATCGAGCGGTGGGCTCCGCCTGGAGCACACCATCCCGTTGCCCGTCGCGACCAAGGTGAACCTGACGTTCACGCTGCCCGGCGACAAGACCCCCATCGAGGTGACCGGCGAGATCGTCTCGGCCACCGCCCCCGAGGAGCTGCGGATGGGGGTGAAGTTCACCAACCTCAGCGCGGAAGCCCAGGGGAAGATCGACGCCTTTCTGGCCCGCGCCGGGGCGTAGCACGGTAGGCCGTCCAGCCCATCCGCGAAGCCCCATTTACGAAGCCGCCGCCCTCGGTCTAAGTTAGCGGCGCATGGTCCGTCGCACCCCGGGCACCGCCTTTTTGGCTCTCCTGCTGGCCCTCCCGCTGGCCGGCTCCCTGGCGTCGGCCCGCGAAAAGGCCCCCCAGCCGCTCGAGCCGCTGGCGTCGATCAAGCCCCACGAGAGCAAGCCCGGAGAGGGCGACGGCTACTTCGACGAGGTCTTCGGCCTCGACGACGCCGGAAAGCAGCTGGCGATCATCCGCGGTGACGGCGCGACCTTCTCGCGGATCGAGACCTACGATCTCGCGGCCAGGCCGCCCAAGCTGATCGCTTCGTTCGATCCACCGAACAAGAACCTGATCATCACCCGCATCGAGCTGCTGCCGGCCGGCAAGGGCATGGTCCTCATCGGTCGCGACCGCCCGGACGACAGCGCCCCGCTGACCGCCTACCTGGTCGACGCGACCGGCAGGCTCTCCACCAAGGTCGGCCCCGCGACCGCCTTCGCCCGGCCGCCCGACGACGGCACGCCGCGCGCCGCCCTGCTGGTGGCGTTCGACCGCAAGCTCAGCGGGCACGGAGCGGAGGCGACCTACACCGTCGCACCGTACACGCTGGCGACGCTGGTCCCGGCCGGAAAGCCCCGCGCCTACAAGACCGACGCGGCGGGCGAGCTGAAGGTCCCGCCGGCCCGCCTCATCGGGTTCTACGACGGATACACGCGGATCCTGGGCGAGAAGCCGGGCGCCTACGACAAGGCCAGCGACGCGCGACAACCGCCCAAGAAGGTGGTCGTCGACGCCCTGACCGGCAAGATCGCCAGCGAAGGCGAGATCGCCGACCTGGTCGGATGGGCCGTCACCGGCCAGCTGCGCCGTGACCATCCCGGACAATCTCTGTTCGTCGACCTCAATCAAGACGGCTCCGGTGTCGATGTGATCGATGCGATGGGGAAAAAGGTTCCCGCCTCGCTGGAGGTCCCGTTCCATCTCTACGATCCCAAGACGCTTCTCTTCGAGGAAGGTCCGGCGCCCAACCACCTGACGTTCGGGATCGGCGTCGATCCGCTGAACCCCGAGGCCATCAGGCGCAAGAAGGCGGCGCTGCCGATGCTCGATCTGTACGGCGCGAACACCGCCGACGGCGTGGTCAAGGCACGGGGGCGGGTCTTCACCCCCCGTCCGGTGACCTATCGGGTACGGGGCCAGACCCTGGTGGTGCTGAAGCGCTTCAAGAGCTTCGCCCGAGGGGGCGATGAGTTTCAGATTTTCGAGCTGCGCTAGCGCCGTCGCGCTGGCAATGCTCTTTCTCCCCGCCTGCACCCAAGTCCGTGGACGCAAGCGAATCCGCGAAGCCAACGAGCTCTACCACCGCGGCAAGTACGCCGAGGCGGTGACGCTCTATAAGGAGGCCGAAGCGCTGGTCCCGGAGCTGCCGGTGCTCTGGCTGAACGAGGGCTACACCTGCCGTCAGCTGATCGCCCCCGGCAGTCACGATCCGGAAAGCCGCCGCGCCGCGGCCTGCGCGCTGGCTGCCTTCCGCCGGCTGGGCCAGGTGGCGCCCAAGGACCCGCGGGCCGGCGAGCTGATCTTGCAGACCTGGTTCGACGTGCAGGACTACCCGTCGCTGGAGGCTGCCTTCCTCGCGCGGCACCGGCAGGCGCCCGACGATCTGGACGCCGTCCGCGGGCTGCAGGACGTCTACTTCAAATGGGGGAAGTGGCCGCAGGCGCTGGAGTGGTCGAAGCAGGCGGCGGCGCTGCGCGCCGACGACGCCGAGGCGCAATACGGCGTCGGAACCTTCGTCTGGCAGATCCTCTCCACCCACGGCGGCGGTCCGCAGATGGCCGGCTACAGCCCCTGGCCCGACGTCGCCGGGGCCGAGGGCTCGATGACCGTCGCGCCGCCGGTCCCGGCTGCCGGCGACATCACCGCCGAGGCGCGCGTGGCGCTGGCCGATCAAGGGATCGCCTACCTGGAGAAGGCGCTGGCCCGACGCCCTCGCTATCCGGAAGCGATGACCTACCTGGCGCTGCTGTGGCGGCAGAAGTCCTTCGCCTTCTTCACCGATCCGATCGCCTGGCAGGGCGCCGTCGACGAGGCGGACAACTGGCAGCAAAAGGCCGCCATCTGTCACGGGGACCCTCAAAGAGTCCCCGATCCCCCCGCGAAGGGCTCCGCCAAGCCGAGCTTGAGGGAGTCCACGCGAACGCCCGCGCCGGAAAGTTGTGATTGGTGGCGTTCGAGGCCTTTCGCGCGGAGTCTCGGCGGCGCCCGGCGCGCGGGCGGCTCACCATCGCGCTGTCGATCGCCTTTCACGGCGCGCTGCTGGCGGCGGGGATCGCCTATTCGTTCTGGCACGTCGACGAGCTGACGCCGCCCTCGGTGAAGGTGACCTTCCTGTCGGCGGCCCCGCCGCCGCCACCGCCTCCTCCGCCCGCCGGGGGCGGGGGCGCGGCGCGCAAGAAGGTGGCGATCAAACCCAAGACGCTCATCAAGCCGACCGACATCGTGCAGCCGCGGGAGACACCGAAAGAAGAGCCGAAGGAAGCGAAGGTGGAGACGGCCGACGGCCCCGGCGAGCGCGGCGGCGTCAAAGGGGGCGTCATCGGCGGGACCATCGGGGGGACGATTGGCGGAACGATCGGCGGGCAGATCGGGGGGACCAAGGGGGGCGTCATCGGCGGGACCATCGGCGGCACCGGTCCCGCCAAGCCCAAGTTCGTTCCGCCGGGCGACATAGGGCCGCACACGGGAGCGCCGCCCGACTTCCCGGTGGCTTTGCGTCGCTCCGGGACGACTTACACCGTCAGGATCAAGTACTGCGTCACCGCGGCTGGTGCGGTCGACACGATCGCGCTGCTCAAAGGCGCCGATCCTTTGCTGGACGGCAACGTGCTCCAGGCGGTCAAGGGATGGCATTTCCAGCCGCTCCGCGCCAACAACACGCCCATTCCTTGGTGCACCTTCGCACTTTTCAACTTCAAGGGTGAATGAGGGAGACAAACGATGGACTTCACGCTGGTCGGACTCTGGAACGAGATGGGCTTCACCGCCCGGGCGGTGGTGGTGGTGCTGATCGTCATGTCGCTCTACGCGCTGGCCATCGCCGGCGACCGGCTCCTCACTTTTCGCAAGGGGCGCAAGCAGTCGCGCGGTTACGTCGAGGCGCTGGCGCCGCTGGTGGAGGCGGCCGGGCGGCTGCGCGAGGCGATCGGACTGGAGAAGCGCTTCGTCGGCAGCCCGGTGGCCAAGGTGATCGGCGCGGGGCTGCACGAGTACGCGCGCGGCCTCGACCGGCCCGCGGGGAGCGCGACACCCTCGTCGTTCGACGTCGCCGAGATCGTCAACCGGGCGATGGAGCGGAGCAAGGAGCGGGAGCTGGCCGATCTGCGGCGCGGGATGCCGGTGCTGGCGACGGTCGCCTCGTCGGCGCCGTTCGTCGGCCTCTTCGGCACCGTCGGCGGCATCATCACCGCCTTCCAGAAGCTCTCCGACCCGACCAAGGGGGGCGGCGGCATCGGGACCGTCTCGGCCGGCATCGCGGAGGCGCTCATCACCACCGCCGTCGGCCTGGGCGTCGCCATCATCGCCGTCTGGTTCTACAACTACTTCACCGCCCGGCTGGACGATCTGACCATCGACATCGACGAGACCGCCTCCGAGCTGGTCGACACCATCCTGCGGGGCGGCGTGTGAAGGACCCTCTGCAACAACAGCCGCGCCGCCGGCGGCACCTGGCGGTCAAGCGCCACCCCAAGGGGCAGGTGCGGGCCGAGATCAACGTGACCCCGCTGGTCGACGTGACCTTGGTGCTGCTCATCATCTTCATGGTGGTGACGCCCATGATCGTGCGTGGCGTGAGCGTCGAGCTGCCCTTGACCAGCCACCACGATCGCAAGAACGACGACAACAAGGACCTCATCGTGTCGATCAACGCCAGCGGCGACATCTACGTGAATGCCGACAAGGTGCCGCCCGGCGGGCTCACCGCCGCCGTCGCCGAGGAGCGGCGCCGCTATCCGGACAAGGGGGTCTTCGTCAAAGCCGACCGCCGGATTCACTACGGCGCGGCCCGCGAGGTGATGGAGTCGATTCACCGCGCCGGCGTCGAGGACGTCCAGCTCGGGACCGAAGAGCTGAAGCCGGCCTCCGGTTCGGCGGGGGGCGCGCGCTAGATGGCCTTCTCCGTCGGCAACGGCAAGCGCGGTCCGCAGGCGGAGATCAACGTCACCCCGCTCATCGACGTGGTGCTGGTGCTGCTCATCATCTTCATGGTGATGACGCCGGTGATGCTCAAGGAGCTGGTGGCCAAGGTTCCGCAGAAGCAGACCGAGAACGTGCCGCTTCCGCCGGGCGAAAGCAGCATCGTCGTCGAGCTGGACGCGCGCGATCAGCTCTCACTGAACGGCGAGGGCGTCGCCGCCGAGTCGCTGGCCAGCAAGGTCGGCGAGCGGCTGGCCCACGATCGCCAGAAGCTGGTCTTCTTCAAGATCGCCGACGACGCCAACTATGGACGCGCCGTCGCCATCATGGACATCTGCAAGGGCGCGGGCGCGAAGACGCTGGCGATCGTCACCAAAGAAGGCGCCGCCGGCTTGGAAGGCGCCGCCCGCTCGGACGATCGCTGATTCCGTCAACTTCGCCTCTCAACTCAGGCGCTCCAACGACGTCCAAAACCGTCAGAAGCCTCACCGCGAATCTTGGTGTGGGTCAAGAAACCACGAGAGCCGCCGAATTCACAGGCAGGCATATCGCTGATACGATGCCCGCCGACGCGCGCCCTGTTTCGCCCCCTCACGTTGATCCCCCTGGTCACAAGGAGCCCTGAATGAACCGGCCGTTCCCTCGTCTCGAGGTATTGGGCCTCATCGCCGCGCTCGCCCTGGCGGGCGCTTGCACCCCGAACACGTCGGTCAAACCTGGCGCTCCGGTGCTCATCGAGCTGTCGATCGTCGAAAACGGCGGAGCCAGCATCACCACCGTCAAGCCGACGACCGGGTACTGCCCCGCCCCGGGAACAGAAGGCGCACCGTGCGATCCCGTCGCCGACGCCGTCTGCCAGTCGACGACCACCAGCAACCTCTGCCGGTGCATCGCGAATCGCCCGCCGATGGACGCGGGCACCGCGGATGCCGCGACCTCGGACGCCGCGACCTCGGACGCGGCGGCGGCCACTTCGGACGCCGGCAAACCGGACGGCGGCGCAGCGGCGGATTCCGGCACGAAGACCGACGGTGGCTCCGACGCCGCGCCGGCCATGCTGACCGGAACCTTGAACTGCACGTTCGCGGCGACCTCGTCGGTCCTCTACGTCTTCGATCGGGTCCTCGACACGGAGTCCCTGGGCGACGGCGGCGGCGCCCCCGGCCTGGCGACCTTCTCGTCCACTCCGGCCGCGCCGACCACCGTGACGCTGACCGGAGACTACGCGTCGAATGGTTCGCAAAACGAGGTCATCTTCCCGGGGTATCTCGGCGACATCCGATCGGACGGGCCGAGCCTCCTGTTCACCGGCGTGCCGGCGCTTCCGGCCGGCTCCGCCGTCACGGTGGCCCTGGACAAGACCAAGGTTCTGGCCAAGGACGGCCGGACCCACTTCACCGGAACGAATCTGCTGGTCGACGGGATCATCACGTTCGCGACGCAGCCGTTTGCCGCCGCGGCCGTCACGGCGCCCGCTCCGCCACTGCCCGCCGCCGACGCGGGAGCCGATGCGGCCGCCCCGAATCAGCTGCCCGACATGACGCCGGCGACGGTGACCTTCACGAACCTCGTCGACGCGATGTCACCTGCCGGGGCGACGGCGCTGGCGGGGCACATCACCGTCACCGCGACTCCGCTGGCCGGCGGCGCCTCGACGGCGGTCCCGGTCGATCTCGGCATCCATGGACGGGCTGAACGTCAGTGTCACGCCCAAGACGACCTGGCCGGCAAGCTCGACGGTCGACATCAAGCTCGACGCCGCTACGCCAGATGTCCTCGGTGACACGCTCGGCGCCGACCTTACGACCTCCTTCACCACGAGTGCGATGTGACTGGCGCCGCCGACGGCTTCGCAACCCTGACGCACCGAAAGAGAGGACAGATGACCCGGATTCGAATTGGTGCAACGGCCCTCGGACTGGCACTGGTCCTCGGCGCCGGCGCGGCGCGGGCGCAAGAGACGACGGGGCGGGTGACCGGGCGCGTGACCGACCAGGAGACGGGAATGCCGCTGGGCGGCGTCACGGTCATCGTGGCCGGACCTCAGGGGGAAGACGCCGTCATCACCAGCGACAAGGGTGAGTACACCTTCACCACCCTCCCCGTCGGGACCTACGTCATCCGGTTCTACGCCGCGAACACCTCGACCCAGGTGGAGCAGCCGGGCGTCATCGTCGCCGCGGAAAAGACGGTGCGGGTGAACGCCAAGATCTCCGCCGCCGCCGCCACCGCGGCCCAGCAGACCTACGTCATCGCCGCCAAGGCGCCGACCATCGACATCGGCAGCGCCCGCATCGGCTCGGAGTTCGACGAGAAGTTCATGAACAACGTTCCGCTCGGGCGGACCTACGGCGACGTCATCGAGCGGGCGCCCGGCGCGTTCGTCGACGGCAGCGGCAACGTCTCGATCGGCGGCGCGACCGGTCTCGAGAACATCTACCTGGTCAACGGCCTCAACGTGACCGGCCTGCGTTTCGGCAACCTGGAGAGCGGCGCGGCGAGCATGGGCGGCGGCTCCAACCTCCCGCTCGAGTTCCTCAGCCAGGTCGGCGTCAACGCCGGCGGTTACCAGGCGGAGTACGGCGGCGCGATGGGCGGTGTCATCAACACCGTCCTCCGCTCGGGGTCCAACGAGTTCCACGGCAGCGCGTTCGGCTACTGGTCCCCCTATTGGCTCGCTGGCAACCCGAATATCGTCCAGACGGTGGGGAGCTCGCTCACCGGCGTGCGCAAGCCCGACTTCGACGACAGCATCGGCGCGGAGGTCGGCGGCCCCATCATCAAGGACAAGCTTTTCTTCTGGGTCGGCTTCGCGCCCCGCATCACCGACACCCACGTCCTGCGCCTGACCTACGCCCAGCAAGAGGACCCCAACAACCCCGGCCAGCCGCTGCTCAACGCCAACGGTCTGCCGGCCACCACGCAGACCGACTGGACCGCGCGCATCCCCGAGACCCACCGCACCTACTACTACGCCGGAACGCTCGACTGGCTCCCGCTCCCCGACAACAAGCTGACCCTCAGCCTCGTGGGGACGCCCAGCTTCAACAACGAGCTCAAGAACCAGTACGGGCTCAACAGCTACGCCTCGGACCCGCGAACGGCCGTCGAGTCACTGACCAAGGCCAACACCGACGTCAGCGCGCACTGGGTCTCCAAGCTGCTCGAGCGCCGCTGGCAGATCGACGTCCTGGCCGGCATGCACAACGAATATTTCTACGATCGTTCGCCGGACGCCGCGCTCAACAACCTGAACGAGGTCCAGTACGGCGGCGCCAACCTTTGGGATCTGGAGCATGCCTCCGGCTGCCAGACCACGGCGGACGGGTTCCAGCCCTGCCCGGTCAACCCCTTCTACCAGGCGGGTGGCTTCGGCAAGATCGAGAAATACTCCGCCTACTCGCTGGACGGGTGAGATCAAGTCGACGCACCTCATCGAGGCGGGCGGCCACCACGAGCTCAAGTACGGCTGGCACCTCGAGCTGGGGACGTTCGACCTCACGCGCTACTACTCGGGACCGCCGGGCGCCCACGGCTTCTCCCAGATCTTCCTGCCCGGCAACCAGAGCGGTGTCCCGCCTTACTTCTACAACACCTCGACCTTCTTCGGTCTGGCGCCTGGCCAAACCCCGGCCACGCCCGGCCTGGATCCCGTCGAGCGCGAATTACAGGGACCAGCTCGACTCCACCGTGAAGAGCCTGTCGAACGCCTTCTTCCTGCAGGACAGCTACAGCCCCAGCAAGCTCCGCAACCTGACCATCAACGCCGGTGTCCGGCTGGAGCTTCAAAAGCTCTACGACACCAACGGCTCCGCCTTCCTGAGCACCGACAACCTGTCGCCCCGTCTGAGCGCCGTCTACGATCCGTTCAGCGACGGCCGCTCCAAGCTGTCGGTCTCGTACGGCCGCTACTACGAGCAGATCCCGCTGGACGTCGCCGCCCGCTACTTCTCGGGCGAGAACTACGTGCAGCAGTACGGCCCCCTGGTGTCGGAGTTCGGGTATCCGACGAACTGCCCGGCCAACCTCCAGAACGGGTACAACTGGACCGGCGCCGGCGAGTACGCGAAATGCGGCCCCCCGCTGGGAACCAACTCGACGTTCAACAGCGAGTACGCGCAGAAGAACATCCAGGGGCAGTACCACAACGAGATCGTCGCCACCGCTGAGCGCCAGATCATGGACGACATGACGGTGCGCATCGACTACCAGCACCGCTGGCTGGGGAACATCATCGAGGACGGCTACGGCCCGGATTATCCGAACAGCGCAGGCGTCCTCGCCAACCCCGGCAACGTCCCGCAGTCCGCGCTCGACGCCGCCCAGCACACGGCTGCAGCAGGCGCAGGCGACGGCGGCGGCGCTGCCGAACGATCCGCGGCGCGGCCCAGGCCGCAGCCACGACGGCCCAGTACAACCTCAACACGCTACAGACGCTGGCCAACGCCCCGGCGCCGGAGCGGACCTACGACGCCATCACCCTCTCCTTGAACAAGCGGTTCGCCAAGAACTGGCTGGCCCGCGCCTCGTACACCTACTCGCGGCTGATCGGAAACTACGAGGGTCTCTATCAGCAGGAGACCAATTACATCGCGCCCAACGGCGGCAACGCCTACGACTTTCCCGAGCTGTACGTCAACCAGAACGGCCCGCTGCCGAACGACCGCCCGCACCTCTTCAAGCTGGACGGCTTTTATCGCCGCCCGATCGGCAAGGGGCTCCTGACGTTCGGGGTCTCGTTCACCGCGCAGTCGGGCATGCCGCGGAACTACATCGGCAACCTCCAGCCCGGGAGCGCGTACCAGATCGTCATGCTGCTGCCGCGGGGCGACGCCGGCCGCACGCCGACCGTGAGCCAGTTCAACGGGAAGATCGCCTACGCGCGCCCGCTCGGCCCCAAGATGACCCTCGAGGGGTTCCTCGATCTGTTCAACTCTTCAACCAGCAGACGGCGATCCTGACGGACGACAACTACACGTTCGACGCCGCCCCGCCCATCGTCAACGGCACGAGCCAGGACCTGAAGTTCGCCAAGACGGCGAGCGGCGGCCCCCTCACCAAGAACCCGAACTTCGGCCAACCGCTGGCGTACCAGGATCCGTTCAGCGCCCGCCTGGGTCTCCGCTTGACGTTCTAGCCACGACGGCCGACCTCAGGACGGTTTTACGGGGTACGGCGCGCTACCGCGCGCGTGCCCCGGGCCCCCTCGCTGCGCCCGGCGGAGCCGGGCTGCGCTCGCGCTTGTGGTTGAGCGGGGTGGAAAATCGGGGGGGGCACGGGATTGGGGACGGGGGCGGACGGTTGACCGACGGGCGGCCGCGCGGAGGGGGCTGAGGGCGGGAAATCGCGGGCGGGGGCTGGCACTCGGCTCGCAGTGTGGGGGCGGCATGTTCGCCCGTGTCGCCTCCGCCGCGGTGGTGGGAATCGAGGCCGCTCCGATCGACGTCGAGGTCGACGTGGCGGTCGGCCTCCCCTGCTGCAACATCGTCGGGCTGGCCGACGCCGGGGTGCGCGAAGGGCGGGTCCGGATCCGAGGCGCGCTGGAGAACAGCGGCTTCAAGCTGCCGCCCCGCCGGATCACCGTCAACCTGGCGCCCGCCGATCTCCGCAAGGACGGCGCCGCTTACGACGTCCCCATCGCCGTCGGGATGCTCTCCGCGGCCGGCCTCGTCGACGGGGCGGCGCTGGCGGGCACGCTGTTCGTCGGCGAGCTGGCGCTGGACGGGACGCTGCGCCCCGTGCGCGGCGTGCTGCCGATCGCCGCCTGGGCGCGCGGCCAGGAGGTGCGGCGGCTGATCGTCCCGCCGGAGAACGCCTGTGAAGCGTCGGCGGTCGGCGGGTGCGAGGTTCAGGCGCCGCGACACCTCGGTGAGCTGGTCGCCCTGCTGCGCGGCGAGCCGCCCGCCGTCGCGGCGATCGGCGCCCTCGCCAGCTCGCCGCCGCGCCCGACGGCGCCCCCACCCGACCTCGGCGAGGTGCGCGGCCAGGAGGTGCCGCGGCGGGCGCTGGAGATCGCGGCGGCCGGCGGGCACAACCTGCTGTTCGTCGGCGCCCCGGGGTCGGGCAAGACGATGCTGGCCCAGCGGCTGGGCGGGATCCTGCCGCCGCTGACCTTCGACGAGGCGCTGGAGACGACGATGGTCTACTCCATCGCCGGGCTGCTCGGGGGCTCGGCGCTGGTGAGCGCGCGCCCGTTTCGGGCGCCGCACCACACGGTGTCGACAGCGGGTCTCGTGGGCGGCGGCCCTCAGGCCCGTCCCGGCGAGATCGCGCTCGCGCACAACGGCGTGCTGTTCCTCGACGAGCTGCTCGAGTATCCGCGCGCGGTGCTGGAGAGCCTCCGGCAGCCGCTGGAGGATCGGCGGGTGACGATCGTGCGCGCCCGGCGCGCGGTCAGCTACCCGACCGACTTCATGCTGGTGGCGGCGCTCAACCCCTGCCCCTGCGGCTACCTCGGCAGCGCCGTCCGGACCTGCACCTGTTCGTCGACGGCCATCGGCGGCTACCGGGCGCGCCTCTCGGGCCCGCTGGTCGATCGCATCGACCTGCACGTCGACGTCCCGGCGCTCACCTACAACAAGCTGGCCGAGGGTGAGCCGGGCGAGTCGAGCGCGGTCGTGCGCGGGCGGGTGATGGCCGCCCGCGACCGCCAGCTCGGTCGTGGCAAAGGCTGGAACGCGCGGCTCGGCTCGACGGCGCTGGCCTCGGTCGCGCCCATCGACGGCGCCGGCCACGCGTTGCTCGAGCGCGCCGCCCAGCGTCTGGGCCTGTCGGCCCGGGCCATCACCCGCGATCCGCCGCGTGGCCCGCACCATCGCCGACCTCGAGGGGAGCGCCGCCGTCCGCGCGGTCCACCTCGCCGAGACCTTGCAGTACCGCGTGCTCGACCAACCCGTGACCGTCTGAACGACGGTCTCTATCACTTGCCGATGAGCGCCCCCCAGGCGCAGCTGCGGCCGGCTGCTCGGGATCAGTAGAGGTACATCAGACGAACGCCGCCGCTGTACATGTAGTTGTTCCACGAAGGAACAAAGTCGCTCGGCTGGAAGAGCGCTCTCGCATAGGCAAACTCGGCCTTGATGTAGAGCTGTCTCTCCAGCAGGTATTGAAGGGCGACGAAGCCCAGCAGTTGAGACGTATAGTCGTTGGCGGTGCTGTTGGGCGCCTTGTAGTCGTCCAGCTGCACTGACACGTTGGCGCCCACACCCGCCAGCCATCCCTCGGCCAACCGCACGTTGGCGAATCCGCCCGCGGTCTTGGTCGTGTACGACTTGGCCAGCGTGTCGGCGCTCCCGAAGTTGTTCGCGGAGGCGTCGATGTAGTGCTGTTTGCCGATCGCCCCGTTGAAGCCGAATTCGACGATGGGATCGATGATGAACTGCACGGAGGCCCCGACGCCTTCCCGGGTGAGGCTTTCCACCGGATCCTGCTTGGCTTGTGGCTGGCCGGGATCCCCGCCGATGGTCTGGAACACCGCGGTCCCCTTCTGGTACTCGGCGCCGACCTTGAACTTGAACCAACCGAGGTCGAGGATCGCGACCGGGCGCCCGCCAAGGTAGTTATACGGCTTGGAGCCCGTCGCACTGTTGTCCTGGTAGTTGTCGCTGCCCCACTTGCCGAGGAGCTCGAAGCGCAAGAAGTCGGTGGGATACAGGTGCAGAGCCACGTGTCCGACGGCCAATCCTTCGGCGGGCCGGTAGCGCATGTAATCGACGCCGTAGAGGGTAGGCACCTCCAGCTGCGGGCCCATGCCGGTGACACCTGTTTGGCCAAACATGCCGGCCCCCTGCCGCTCGAGCGAGTACTGATCCAGGCCCATGCCCAGGTGGTAGACCTCCCAACCCTGGAAGCGACCGACCGTCAGGTCCCAGGCATCCCAGTGGCCGACGCGAATCAGGAGATCGTCGGTGGTGACGGTGCCTGACACCGAGCACACGCCGGTCGTTTGCGCATTCGGCGCCGGAGCCTGACAGGCGTTGGCCACGAGCTCCGCCTGGCCCTGGATGAAAAACCGTTCGCGCACGTAGGCCGGCGTCACGCGCAGCAGCGCGCGGCCCTGCTGAAGGTTGTTGGTCGAATTCAGCAAGGTGGCCTGATCGCGCTTGATCGTTTCGTAGCCGGTGCCGACCGAGAACTCGCCCGAGATGCCGATGTCGGTGTGGGAATTGCGGGGCCACTGCAGACCATCGAACGACCGTTCGAGCCAGAGCGAGCCGCCGTAAAGACCCCGCAAGCGCCCGGGGTAGGTGGCGGGTCCCATCTCTTCCCAGAGGGGAGCCGGCGCCACGGGCACGACACCTCCGACGGCCGTCGGGGCGGCTGCCGCTCCGACGTTCGCCGCGGGAGGCGCCGGCGTTTCGGCGGGCGGCTTCGACTCTGGCTTCGAGTCTGGCTTCGAGTCTTCCTCGTCGGCCTGCGCCCACGTGACGGCCGAGAAGGTGAGCGACGGTATCAGAACGACGAGCGCTACGAGCAATTGGTGCTGCCGGGAACGTATTCGTGACATGGGTGTCCGTGGAATGAATGAAGTGTTCGAGGGCGCACTCTGCGCCCCCGACCGGAGGGCCCGCCGAGGCCTCAGCGCCCGTAACCCGCGGCGACGATGTTGGCCTGGATCTGATCGTCCACGGAGTCCGGCGGACTACCGGAGGTGATGACTCCTTCGAAGAACGTGCCCTTGGCATTGTTGCTTCCGTCGCCGCCCGTCCCCAGGATGATCGCGCCGTTCAGCTTCTTGGGGCTATATCCGGGCGGACGTTTTCCGTTCCACTTCGTCTGAAGAGTGCCGGACTGCGCGTTGCCGGCCTTCAGGCCCATCGCATTTCCAGAGGGGCCCTTGAGCATGGCCGTGAGGTAGAGCCAGCTGGAATCGATGGAGGTGTTGCTGGAAGCGTTGGTGGAATCTCCTTCGAACATCCCATTTTCGAGATCTGCCGCGACCCAGGGGCCGCTGCCGCCACCCCGCGTCCACTGCGTGGAGTTCCCGTAGTAAATGGCCTCCATGGTGGCGTTGCCGTCGTCCTTGCCCGAGATCTCGGCATTGCCGTAGTCGAAGCAGCACCATTGGTTGTACCGCTTTGCATCGAACACCGCGTACATGGCCTCTGCGCCGTCGCCCGTCGCGAGCCCCTTGGTGGCGTTGTTCCGGTAGCCGACGCCGGTCGATCCCCCGCTGTTGTCGACGTAGATGCCGTGCGCGGTATGGCCATTGATCTTGATGCTCGCCAGAGTGGCGTTCACCTCGTCACCACCATTCGGCAACCAAAGCGCTGCCGGCGATTTGACGAGATTGTTCTTGTTGGGCGACTGATCGTAGAGGATCGAAATGGTGCAGGTCCCGCCGGAGCAGAACGAATCTTGCACGGAGATGTCGACGTAGCCGTCCGCAAGCACCGGGATGTCCTTGGTGCTGCTCCCTTTTCTGACCTGGTAAAGGGGACCGTTGTACGCTGCGTAGAGCGCGCGCACGGTGCTGTGGGCTGCCGCGCAAGGCGTGCCGGCGGCCTGGTAGATATCGCACGGCCCTGGCGCGCGGCTCGTCGAGCCACCCGTACCGGAGGTCCCGGCCACACCAGAGGTGCCGCCCGTCGCGACGGTGCCGCCCGACCCCGGGCTGCCTCCGCCCCTGCCGCCTTGGGCCGAGCCGCCGCTCCCGCCCGCGCTGCCGCCGGTGGCCGTGGCGCCGCCGGATGCACTGCCTCCCCGGCCACCCTGCGGCGTGATGCCGCCAGTCCCGGTCGCGCCGTTGCCACCGCTGCCGCCAGCCCCGGTGCCGCCAAACCCCGTCGAGCCGCCGTCGCCGGCGCCGCCCGAGCCGGTGACTCCGCCTGTCCCGGCGGAGTCCCCGCCACTGCCGGTCGAGTCACCAGTGCCACCGGTGCCAGTGCCGCTGGTTCCGCCCGTCTGAGAGACCGTCATGCCCTTGGTGGGCGGGCCGCAGCCGACCGAGGCCACCAGAGCGCAGAGCGCAGTCATCGCTGACAAAGCAAGCTTCGATTCCGTACGATGTGCTCTCTTCATTTTCGGTACTCCGCAACGATGTGGTCTGCCGCGCGTTCTCGATCCGAGCTGCGACGCGCCTGGGTGGTGACTATTGCCTTCGTGATTCGGAACTTGTCAGAACTGGTTCTCGCGGTCGTCGACCCGGTGAGAACCCACCCGGGTCACTCTTCCGGCTATCGTCTCTGTCTCGAGCCGGACATTTGTGAACACAAAAAGCAAAGCGTGCGTCCGGCGCGTCGCGCCCGGCGGCACGCAAATCTGGCGTTCCGACAAGTCGCGCAAACGACATTCAATCGAAGCCGCCCGGATCTCGCGGCGTTGCGCGCGCGTCCCCACCGCGACGTCGGTTTGGTTGCGCCGCTCTTGCTCGACGAGCTGCACGGACTGCCTAAGGCATCGGGGCCGTCGTAAAGCCGTCCCCATGTCGGAGCATCGCAAGCGGAAGCCGAATCGGTTTGGCCACGACGACCGGCCTC
Source organism: uncultured Pseudomonadota bacterium (assembly GCA_963835825.1). Taxonomy (GTDB): domain Bacteria; phylum Myxococcota_A; class Polyangia; order Fen-1088; family Fen-1088; genus JADGRB01. Next base: position 69,116 of record CAWIGZ010000010.1, on the reverse strand, counting down.
GGGACGACATGACCGACGGGCGGCCGCGCAGCGTCAGCTGACGGCGGAGAATCGGAGGCGAGGGCTGGCACTCGGCTCGCAGTGTCGGGCGGCATGTTCGCGCGTCAGTGACCGCAACCAGTGACCAACGAAGGAGAGACCATGTCCAGCATCAAAGAGAAAATGAAGGCCGTGTCCGGCGCCATCGCCGCCATCGAAAAGCAGTTCGGCAAGGGAGCGATCATGCCGCTCGACGGCGGCGACATCGCGCCGATCGACGTCATTCCGACCGGCTCCGTCGGCCTCGACGTGGCGCTCGGGGTGGGCGGTCTGCCGCGCGGCCGGGTGATCGAGATCTACGGCCCCGAGTCGTCGGGGAAGACCACGCTGACCCTGCAGGCGATCGCCCAGGCCCAGCGCGCCGGCGGCATCTGCGCCTTCATCGACGCCGAGCACGCCCTGGACGTCGGCTACGCCCGCAAGCTGGGCGTCCGCACCGAGGAGCTGCTGGTGTCGCAGCCCGACCACGGCGAGCAGGCGCTGGAGATCGCCGACAAGCTGGTCGCCACCGGCGCGGTCGATCTGATCGTGATCGATTCGGTCGCGGCGCTGGTGCCGAAGGCGGAGATCGAGGGGGAGATGGGCGACGCGCACATGGGGTTGCAGGCGCGGCTCATGAGCCAGGCGCTGCGCAAGCTGACCGCCGCCACGGCGAAAAACAACACGGCGGTCATCTTCATCAACCAACTTCGCCAGAAGATCGGCGTGGTTTACGGCAACCCGGAGACCACCACCGGCGGCAACGCGCTGAAGTTCTACGCCTCGGTGCGGCTCGACATCCGCAAGATCGGGGTGGTCAAGAACGGCGATCAGGTGGTCGGGAACCACGCGCGCGTCAAGGTGGTGAAGAACAAGGTCGCCCCGCCCTTTCGCGAGGCCGAGTTCGACATCCTCTACGGCATCGGCGTCAACGCCCCCGGCGAGGTCGTCGACCTGGCGTCGGCCGCTGGGCTCTTCGAGAAGGCGGGCGCCTTCTATTCCTTCCGCGGCGAACGGATCGGCCAGGGACGCGACAAGGCCAGCGCCTACGTCGCCGAGCACCCGGAGATCGCCGAGGAGGTCCGCCGTCTCCTGCTGGAGGCGCGCAAGGCGGAGAACGCCGCCCTCGGCGCGCCGGTGACCCCACCTTCCGTGCAAGCGCAGGCGGCCTGATCCCGGAGAGACTCGACATCGGCCAACTGGAAACCGGCGGGGGGCCTCGGCGCGCTCCGGTGCACCGTACGGTTCCCGGGCGCCCTACTTCCATTTCTCGGCGCCCGGCTGCATGAAGAACGGCGCCGCCGTATTGGCGTTCTTGCCGAGCGGCGGGAAACGGGCGTGCAATGAATAGACGGCCACCAGCGCCAGCCCGCCCAACGCGAGCACGGCGCCTGAGCGCCAAAGCCGGCGTCCCCGCCGCCACATCCACGCGATGCCGACACCGAACATCGCGCACAGCACCGGCGCGACGAACTGCAAGTAGGCCCCCTTGATCGGCCCGAAGTCGTCGTTCGGGTACTTGACCGCGAAGTGGAGCTGGCCCAGGAGGCCGATCAGCGGAACGAGCAGAAGCGCGAAGCGGGGGTCCGGCTCGCCGTCGCCGCGGCGGCGCCAGAGCCGGCGGACCGCGCCGAACCACGCCATCGTGGTCACCAGCGCGATCAGCGTCCCGCCCGCCACCGACAGGCAGCCAAGGGCGACGCCGGCCGCCGACACCCAGTTCTGCTGGCCGTACTTGCCGCCCCCGGAGTAGCCATAGATGTAATAGTCGTTGAAGGTCGTCGCGATCAGGACCGGAAAGAAGCGCGCGTTCGGCTTCAAGCCCGTCGGAACCACCGGATGAACGAAGATCCGCGGTGTCCAGCCGACGTAGAACGCAAGCGGCCGCCGCTCGAAGTACGGGATCCCTTCGTAGACTGCTTGGTTCGGCTTCAGCGCCCCGTCGTACCCGGTCGGCGACATCTTGCCGTAGAGGATCTGGTTGCGGACGAAGAACGGACCCGTCAGGCAGGCCAGGACGACCCCGCCGACCACGATCGGCAGCGCGCGGGCGCGCAGCGCGGGCCACCAGGACGACCGGGCCCGGGCGATCTCGAGGGCGATCGCCGCACCGACCGACATCACCAGCACCGACGCCGAGATCTTGCTCATCATCGCCAGCGCGGTCAGCAGCCCGAGCCCGACCATCGGCCCGACGCGTCCGGCGCGCGCCGCCGCGATCGCCGCGGGCGCCACGACCAGCGCGGCAGCCGACAGCAGCAGGACCAGGGTCTCGTTCGTGATCATCCCGTCCACCTGGACGGCGGGCGGGAGGACGGCGGCCAGCGCCAGCGCGACGACCCGGGCCAGGCGCGATTCGGGGAGCCACCGCTCGAGGCCGACCCAGACCAGCCCGAGGCGGATCATCCCGCACAGCGCCGCCAGCCACCCGAGCGCCCCCGCGCCCAGGCCGTGGGCCACCAGGAACGCCGCCAGCAGATAGTAGAGCGGCGGATGATAAGAAGACGCGTTGTAGGCCAGCGGCGGCAGCTGGTGGCGCGCGACCAGGTACTGGATGTACGGCCAATGGGAATTGAAGTCGTAGCCGATGCGCGTGTCGTACGTGAGCGCCATCGAGAGCCGCAACAGGACGCCGACGCCCACCACGATCAGCTCGGGCACGCGGGCCCGAGCCCAGCGGCCTATCTGGTCGACTCCCACTTCGTGGCCGCGCGGTTGAGAGCCGATTGGCGACCCACGAGCAGACTATACACTCAGGCTTTTCGGGATGATCACGTGCATGGCGTCCCGAATCAACCTGGGATTGACGTCACCGGTGGGCGCTGAGGGGGGGCGGCGGCGCTCCAACGGATCGAAGCGCGACGTCGAGGTATCCCAGCTCGGCTCCGGCCGTCGACGCGCGGAGGTGGTTGCCGTCTCGATAAATGAATGCTCCTCGTCCGTCCCGGATCGGGCAGAGGCCGCCCGCGCACAGGGACGACATGGGATCGATGACCACCGCGCCGGAGCGGGCTGCGACCTCGATGAGCCTGCGCCGCACTTCCTGCTCGCGCAGGGTCAGTTGATGAGGGGGCACCTCCTCGAGACAACGAAGCGTCGTCAAGCGGCTGCCGGCCAGGTGGCTCTTGGGATCGAGATCGGTCCCGAACGGGTTGTCGAGCAGCAGGAACACACGCTTCCGTGTTCGAACCAGCATCGCCAACATCTTTTCCAGGGCGGCCAGCGCGGGCTCGGTGGCGTCCCCGGCGCGGAAGGCTCGCCTGCCCGCCTGGGGCAGGCCGCGGTCCTCGAAATAGTATTCGAAGCTCTCGGGCGTACCGCGCCGGCGTTCGCCGCTGGGCGGCGCGGTCATCTCGATGAAGTAGCAGTTCCAACACGCCCCCACCACGATGGTGTCGATGTCCGGCCGGTGCGCCAGCGCCAGCGCGTCCGCCCGCCAGGCGTCGCACCCGGGGTGCTGATCCTCCTCGACGCCGGGGATGGGCGGACATCCGCCCGAGGTGACCAGGTAGGCGAGCTCTCCGTCCGCCGGGCGCTCGGAGAGGACCCGATGGATGCGCGCGCCGTATTGCTCGAGGTGCGAATCGCCGAACAGCAGCGCCCTTCCGCCGCCGGCGGCGTGCAGATGGTACGTGCGACCGTTCATCGCGAAGGCCGAGAAGCCCTCGGGCGGGAACCGCAGATCGCGGCGCGCCTCGACGACGCGGTCGACGCCGTTTCCGCTGTTGCGGGGGCGCACTCCCGCCCGGACGATGGTCAGACCTCCGACCAGATTGACGGCGGCGAGGCTGGCGAGGACCAGCAGCAGCCGGCGGCCGCGAGCTCGACGCGCCCTTCGCTCCACCAAGCTGGTGGTCGCATACGCGAGGACGAAGCTCACCGCGATGAGCGCCAGACAGAGGCCGGGGGCGGGCGGGCCTCCCCCGACGATGCGGGCGAACGACAGCAGCGGCCAGTGCCAGAGGTAAAGCGGGTAGCTGATGAGGCCGATCCCGACCAGGAGGCGGTTCGAGAGCAACTGCCGATTCACGACCGCCCGAGGACCCGCGGCGATGATGAGACAGGCGCCCAGGGCCGGAACTGCCGCCCACGCGCCCGGGAAGGCCTTGGCGTCCGTGGCGGCCGCGAAGACGATGAGGCCGATGCCCACCCAGGACATCGCGTCCGCGCGCCGCTGGTTGTGGTCCTCAGCCGAGCGACCGAGCTTCGCGTACGCGAGCAATCCGCCCACGGTCAACTCCCACAACCGCGAGAACGGCGCGTAGAACGCCGCCCTCGGGAAGCGGTGGATCAAGGCCAGGTTCGTGGCCAGCGACGCGATCGTGACGAGCGCGGCGATGAAGGGGACGGAGCGGCGGGAACGCTTCCACGCGAGGATCAGCAGCGGCGGCCAGAGGAGGTAGAACTGCTCCTCCACCCCCAGCGACCACAGGTGCAGGAGCGGGTTGTTGGCGGCATCACCGTTGAAGTAGTCCCCTTCGTGCCACAGCCACAGGTTGGCGACGAAGCCCGCCCCCGCCGCCGCGTGCTTGCCGAGCCGTTCGAATTCGTCGGCCAGCAGCACGTACCAGCCGAACACCAAGCTGGCCGCCAGCACCAGCACCAGGCCCGGGAAGATGCGGCGGATCCGCCGCGCGTAGAACTCGGCGGCGCTGAACGAGCCGTCCGCGAGCCCCCGGAAGATGATGCCGCTGATCAGAAACCCGGAGAGGACGAAGAACAGGTCCACCCCGATGAACCCGCCCGGCAATCCGCCGGGAAACGCGTGAAACCCGATCACCCCCAGGACCGCCACCGCCCGCAGGCCGTCGACGTCCGGTCGGTAGCCACCGCCCTCGGGCGAGGGGCGCACGAGATCGCGGGACTGTACCGTCTCGAAACTCGCCACCGATCCCCGGGGCGAGCTTATAGAACAAACGACCGAGGACCACCACGCGATCGGTTACCGCCCGAACGGCAATCGAGAGGCAACGCAGGTCACTCGAGCGCTCACCCGCGGGAGAACCGCTGCCAGGCGCCGTCGACCCGGCGTTCGTGGGGCATGAAGGCCAGCTTGTAGGCCATCGAGCGGTTCTCCCGGATGGCGAGCCCGAGGTAGAGCCAGTCGAGCGCCCAGGCGCGGGCCAGCGCGATCTGGGTCAGGATCGAATACGTCCCCAGCGAGAGCGCCGCGTAGCTCGGATCCCAAAAGGTGTAGACGGCCGAGAGCGAGCGCGCGCCACGATCGGTGATCGCCACGCCGCGGACCTCTCCGTCCACGAGATACCGCACCTCCAATCCCGCGACGCAGCTGTGGGCAAAGAAGCTCTCGTACTCGAGCGCGTCGATCGGCGGCCGCCCCCCGTGGTCGAGCCCGCGGCCGCTCTCGTGCGCCCGGTAAAGGGCGAGGCGGACGTCGTCCACGACGATGGGGCCGAGCTCGACCGTGACGGCGGCATCCCCCTTCGCCTGCGCCCGTCGCTGGGAGCGCGACGGCGCGAACGCCTGCACGTCGACGCGGATCGCCTGGCAGGCCGTGCAGCTGGGGCAGGCCTGGTTGTAGAGGAGCGACCCCGCGCGCCGGTCGCCGGCCGCCAACCGCCGGTCGAACTCGGCGGCGGTCAGCCGGCGGATCGGCTGGCGCAGCGGCTGCCGCGCCCGCCGTCCGGGCAGGTACACACAGTCGTCCTCCTCGTCGCGGACGACGAGCTCGGGCGGCGAGTTGGCCAAGAGGCGCTCCGACACCCCTTCAGCATGGACCGAAAACATCCCCCGCCCAACCTCCGGCGGCGGCGCCCACGAAGCCGCTGGATTCCGGATCTACATTGTCTACATGAGCGTAAAGCTGGAATTCACCGACGATGAGCTGCGTGAGCTGACGCTCGCGCTCGAGGAGCAGCGCCACGGCCTGATGATCGAGCTGACCAACGCGGACGTCCGGGAATTCAAGGACCGGCTGCGCGCGCAACTGCAGAAGGTCGAGACACTCGCGGCCCGCCTCGAGTCCTCGGTCGCCCACCCCCCGATGAGCTGACCCCGGCCGCGGTCGTGCTCAGAAGGCGATCTCGGCCTGAAGCTTGACGACGTTCTGGTCGGGCGTCATCCCCGAATACGGGCCCTGCTGAAGGACGTTGCTCCCGGCCACCAGCGGCCCGCCCCCCGCCGTCAACGGCCACGTCCCGGCCAGCACCATCTTGTCGCCGTACTTGTAGCGAGAGTACTGGAGGTAGATCCGCTCGCTGGAGAGGAAGTGCGAGGAGAACACCACCCGCGGCGTGATGCTGAGGAAGACGTATCCGGGTTGGTCCAGATCGTAATTGACGGCGTCGTACCGGAGCATGAAGGCGAGCCAGGTCAAGGACTGGAGCGTCACGTCCGCGCCGTACTTGAACTGTTTGAGACCGGTTTGCGTGAGGGTCGTCCCGGCCGGCAAAGTGCGGCTGGCGTCCGCCAGCAGCCCGAAGACGCTCACCGTCACCTCCGGGAGACTTCCCGGCGCGTTGCCCTGGATCCCCGACAGCGTGTTCTCGTAGAGGAAGCCGAGATTGAACATCGACCCGCTGCCGGTCGAGTCGGTGGGGCTGCCGGTCCAGGCCATGTAGTTGGTGGCCACGCCGACGCCGCTGAGCGAATGCATGACCTCGGTCCCCGCGCTGGCCAGCGCCCAGCCGTTTCGAACGCTGAGAAACGACGGCGAGATCCAGACGTGCCCCCAGTAGGGCAATCGGAGGTTCGCCTCGAGGCCGGCCACCGACAGGTGGGCCTGCTGGGCCGCCGCAAAGGACTTGTCACCCGGCATCGACTGCTGAGTCAGGTTCGGGTCGGCGGTCCAGTCGGTGTTGATGTGAAACCCGATGTCGGCGTACTTCGCGTAGGTGACCTGGAGGTTTGCATAAGCGATCAGATCGACGCCCGTGATCGCCCCGTAGAAGGCGGGCGCCCCGGGGTTGAAGCTACCGTCCCGGCTGGTCCCCAGGCCGGCCGTGCCGGTCACCGTGAGGTCGGTGCTCCAGGGGACCGTCAACTTCAGCTGTCCCCCCAGCTGGCGAAAGCGCCCCAGCGTGTAGGTGTCGTACTTTTCGAAATATCCAAAGCTCGGCCACCAGGCCCCCGCCGTGAACTTGATGTTCGGCTTGATGTCGCCCATCTCGAAGTCCGTGTCGAGGGCGACGTAGGCCAGGCCCGGTGCCCAGGCGGCGTCGTAGTTCCGGAAGCCGACCGACTGAAACCAGTACCCCATCCATCCGACCCCGGCGTCGACGTGGTTCTTCCTGGCGTGGACGAAGACCTCCGCCCAGTCCTGCTCCTGCAGCCGCGTGTAGGCGAAGCTGTAGTAGTTCGCGTCGATCGTTCGATTCGGCCCGTACGAAACCTGCAGGCTGGAGGGGCCGGTCGATGTTGTCCGGCCCCGGGCGCTCGCTGAGGCCCAGCGCCATGGGCGCGCGGAAGTACCCGTTGACGTCGATGTGCCAAGGTCCCGGAACGGGAGCCGGCTGCTTCACGTCCGTCGCCGTGGTGACCGGCGGCTGCGGCGGCTGCGCGGTCGGCGGCTGCGGCGGCGGCGCGGTCGGCAGCGCCGCCGGCGATTGTTCGTCCGACGGCGCCTCGTCTGCCGGCTCTTGCGCCCGCCGCGGGAATGGCCACGAGGCAGGCCAGCAACACCAAGGACGCCTGTAATTTTCTCAGCATCGGGATCGGCGAGCCGTCTACTTACCGTACTTCGCGGCGACGATGTTGGCCTGAAGGGCGTTGACGGTCGCCAGCGACGCGGCGCCGCTGGCCATGACGCCCTCGAAGAACTGTCCGCCGGCGCTGTTGCTGTTGTCGCCGCCGATCCCGAGGATGATCGATCCCTGCTTGTGCATCGGGACGTAACCAGTCTTGGCCGGGCGAATCCCGTCGTACATCGTCTTGACGTTCCCGGTCGTCGCGTCGGCGCCATAGAGCGCGAAACGACCCTTCCCCGAGTTCTGCGAGGCCACGTCGCCGACGACCACGGCGGTGACGAAGGGGACCTTGAGCGGCGTGTTGGTCGAGATGTTCTGGTCCTGGTTGTTTTCCCAGCCGGCATAAAGGCCGTTTTCCAGGTCGGCCTCGACCCAGGGTCCGTTGTTGTGGCCGCCGGGCGATCCGGTCCCCCAGACGACGCCGCCCCCGAAATAGACCGCCTCCATGGTGCCGTTGCCGTCGTCATGGGAGTCCGTTTCGGCGTTGCCGTAGTCGAAGCAGCAGCCGTCGACCAGGCCGGTCTGGCTGGTCACCATGTACTGGGTCTCGGCCTGATCGCCGGTCGCGGTCCCCTTCGGGGTCACGACGCCGCAGCCGGTGCATCCCGCGCGGTACCCCATGCCGGGCTTGATGAAGATGCCGTAGACCGGGTGACCGCTGACCGTCGTCTTGAGGTCGGCGGCGTTGGCCGGGTTGTCGGAGCTGCCGACGGCGCCGCCGCCGGGCGCGGGCTTGAGGTGATTTCCGTTGGGGGACTGGTCGTAGATGATCGAGATGGTGCAGGTCCCCCCGGAGCAGAACGTGTCCTGAGACGCGGAGTCGGCGTACCCGGCCACCACCCCGATGTCCTTCGTCGTCCCCTTGCAGGAGTTCGGTCCAGTCGTGAATGATCCCTTGCAGACCTGGTAGAGGTTCCCGGTGTAGCTGCCGTAGAGCGCTCGCACCGTGCTATGGGCCGCGACGCAGCTGTTGCCGGCGCTGGCCAGCACGTCGCACGGCCCGGTGAGGGCGGGCGTGCCACCGGTGCCCGGAGAGCCGCCGGTGGCCGGAGTGCCGCCGGTCCCCGGCGTGCCGCCCGTGCCGGCCTTCCCGGCCGAGCCACCCGTGCCCGGCGTGCCGCCCGTGCCAGGCGTGCCACCGGTCCCCGGAGTGCCACCGGTGCCGGGCGTGCCACCCGTCCCCGGAGTACCGCCCGTTGCGACGATGCCGCCGGTGCCCGGAGAGCCGCCCGTCCCGACGATGCCGCCGGTGCCCGGCGAGCCACCGGTGTCGCTCGTGCCGCCGCTGCCCGTCGAGCCCCCGCTGCCGTCGCCCGAGGAGCCGCCGGTGCCGCCGCTGTTGCCCGACGAGAACGACATACACGAGGCGACCAGGAAACCAAGCGACAGCGCGACTGACAGTGGTGCGGCGGGGCGAATCTTCTTCATTGCGAGATCTCCAGGTGCGTGGGTCCGTCGGGAGGGACGTCGGGGCCGGTGGGCTGAGGGACGAAGCAGGGTACGATGGGACGTTCCGGGGGGAAAATGGCCGGACCGGCGGGGCCCCAGCTATGCCCGCCACCTGGAAAGGGGCGGGCGAGACCGGATTGATACATCGGAAGGTGCCTTGCCCCCGAATCTCCGGCTCACGAACGTCGAGCGACCCACCTACGTAACTGCCGGGACGAGCTGATTGTTGCAAAGGTTTCGCCCCGTGTCGTGACGGAGCTCGAGCCCCTCCCTGTCGGTCCATCGCCGGGAGTCTCCGCGCCGCTGGCCGTCGGAGTCGGGCGGAGTTTTCAGGCCTTCGAGCGGAGATAGGCGCGCCAGCCGCCGAAGCTGGAGATGTCGGTGGCGCCGGCGAGCGCGTACCCTTCGCAGAGAAATCCGGAGACCCGCGTCCCGTCGGCCAGCGAGAGGCTCCCGATGCACAGCGGGGGCGGCACCGCCGCCACGAAGGTCCCGAAGGCCTCCGCCGACAGCGCCCAGATCTCGACTTCGATGGCGACGCCGTCGCTGCCGACGCGGGCGAGGCCGGGCTTGGCGGGCGTCGTGTTGGGGAGCGCGTAGAGACGATAGACGGGCGCGGTGCGGGTGGCCCGGACGAACCGGCCGTCCAGCATCGTGAGCTGGTGGTTGAGCGGCTCGCCCGACAGATGGGCGCCGACGACGGCGATCGAGATGAGGCCCGCGCCCGGCGCCGGCGCCGGCGCCGAAGGGAGCGGGTGCGGGCCGGCGCCCAGCGTCCGGCTGGTGGCGCGGTGAACCAGCGACGCCGAAGGCGGCCAGGCGGGCGTCGCTGCCGGCGGGGCCGATCACCGTCGCGCCCGCGGGCAGCCCGTCGGCGCGAAATCCGGTCGGCACGGCGACGGCCGCCAGGTCCAGCAGGTTGACGAAGTTCGCGTAGGCGCCGAGGGCCGCGTTGAGGCCCAGCGGATCGGCCTCCACCTCGTCGATGCGGAAGATGGTGGGCGTGGTGGGGACCAGCAGGAAGTCGACGGCGGCGAGGGCGCGGGCGGCGGCGCGACGGAGCTGGCGCAGCCGGTGCTGGGCCTCGAAGGCGGCCGCCGCGTCGAAGCGGGCGGCGCTCTCCAGGATGGTGCGCACCGGCCCGATGATCGCGCCCGGCGCCGACGCCAAGAGGCCGCCGGTGGCGGCGAGCCGCTCGGCCACGAACGGGCCGTCGTAGAGCAGGCCGGCCGCCTCGCGAAACGGAGCGAAGTCGATGTCGACGGGCTGGCCGCCCGACGCCGCCAGCGTCTCCAGCGTTCGGGCGAAGACGCTCTGGGCGGCGAGATCGCCGCGGAAGTCGAGCGCCTCGCCGGCCGGGACCCCGAAGCGAAACCGGGGCGGCGCGGCCGTCGGCGCGAAGCGCACCGCGCCCGCGTCGGCGCGCGCGCCGGGATCGGATTCGTCGTGGCCGCGCCCGAGCTCGGCGATCTGGGCGGCGTCCTCGACGGTGAGCGCGAAGACCGAGACGCAGTCGAGCGACCGGCAGGCGGGGACCACGCCGGTCGTGCTCAGCACGCCGCGCGTCGGCTTGAGGCCGACGATGTTGTTGAAGGCCGCCGGGACCCGCCCCGAGCCGGCCGTGTCGGTGCCGAGCGCGAAGCTGACGAGGCCGGCGGCGACCGCCACCGCCGAGCCCGAGCTGGAGCCGCCCGGGATGTAGCTGGCGTCGAACGGGTTGCGCGGGATGCCGTAAGGCGAGCGCACGCCGACCAGGCCGGTGGCGAACTGGTCGAGGTTGGTCTTGCCGAGGCAGAGCGCCCCCGCCGCCCGGAGGCGGGCCACGACCGGGGCATCTACCTTGGGCGTGTAGGCGAAGGCCGGGCAGGCCGCGGTGGTCGGCAGCCCGGCGACGTCGATGTTGTCCTTGACGGCGAAGGGGACGCCGAAGAGCGGCAGCGCCTGACCGGCGGCCCGGCGCCGCTCGAGCTCCTTCGCCTCGGCCAGCAACCCGTCGCGATCGGCGGACGCGATCCAGACGCCGTCGTCGCCGCGCGCGTCGATGGCGGCGAAGAGCTCGGCCAGGACCTCCGCCGGCCGCCCGCCCTCTTCGTACCTGCGGGCGAGGACGCCGAGAGCGAGGCTGGGGAAGTTCGCGGCGGCGGGCTTCGTCGACATCGAAACCGAGAATGCCGAACCGAACCTTCGACGACAACAGCCGTCAATCGCGCGGGGGTGAAGTTACCAACAATTCGGGGCGACGAAAGAATCGAGAAACATGCGGCGGCCTATAAGCAATCCATGAATCAATATCGACTGTTCGCGCGTTCGATGGGGGCTCGCGCCCTCGCGGTTTCCGCCTTTCTGAGTGTCATGGGCGTCGTCGGAGAGGGCCCGGCGGTCCGACCGGCTGAAGCGGCTCCCGCGCCGATGACCGTCGGCTTCATCTTCGTCGGCCCGAAGACCGACTTCGGCTACAACCAGTCCCACGCGGAGGGCGCGGCGGTGATCGCCAAGCTCCCGGGCATCAAGATTCGCGAGGAGGAGATGGTCCCGGAGACCTCCGCCGTCCAGAAGACCATGGAGAGCATGATCAACCTCGACGGCGCCACGGTGCTCTTTCCGACGTCGTTCGGCTACTTCGATCCGCACATCCTGAAGGAGGCGGTCAAGAACCCGAACGTCACCTTCCTGCACTGCGGCGGCATGTACCAGGAGGGCAAGCACCCCAAGAACGTGGGGAGCTACTTCGGATACATCGACGAGGCCCAGTACGTCGCGGGGATCGTGGCCGGGATGACCACCAAGTCGAACAAGCTCGGGTTCATCGCCGCCAAGCCGATCCCGCAGGTCCTGCGCAACATCAACTCGTACACGCTGGGCGCCAAATCGGTGAACCCCAAGGTCACCACCAGCGTCATCTTCACCGGCGACTGGTCGATGCCGGTCAAGGAGGCCGAGGCCGCCAACAGCCTGATCGATCAGGGCGCGGACGTGCTGACGATGCACGTCGACTCGCCCAAGGTGATCGTCGAGACCGCCGAGCGCCGCGGCGTCTTCGTCACCGGCTACCACGTCAACCAGTCGGCGCTGGCGCCCAAGGGCTACCTGACCGGCGCCGAGTGGAACTGGGGCAAGGTCTACACCGATTACGTCAACTGGCTTCAAACCGGCAAGCCCTGGCCGCACCTGCTGCGCGGCGGGCTCAAGGAGGGCTTCGTCAAGGTCTCGCCGTACGGCAAGGCGGTCTCCGCAGCGGCCAAGAAGAAAGCCGACGCGGCCAAGGCCAAGTTCATGGCGGGCACGATGGTCATCTACAAGGGGCCGCATCAAGGACAACACCGGCAAGGTGGTGATTGCGGCCGGGGACGAACAGAAGCAGACCGACATCGCGCTCGAGAAGATGGACTACCTGGTCGACGGCGTGATCGGGAAGACCCACTAGCTCACGGCTGACGGAGGCGGAGCGCCACACATGGGAATCGGCGTGAGCATCGGCGCGCTTTCACCAGCGAAGGAGCGGTCGCCGCAAGCTGCCAGCCTGGCAGCGGCGGCGGCCGAGGCGCGCCGGCGCCGCCTGGCGCCGGACGGTCGAATCGGTCGCCATCCCGCTGGGCGCCATCGTGGCGGCGCTGATCCTGTTCGGCATCTTCATGGCGCTGACCGGGCGCAACGCGCTGGCCGTCTACCACGAGATGTTCCGCGGCTCGTTCGGGACGGCCTTCTCGTTCCAGAACACGCTGCAGCGGGCGGCGCCGATCATGCTGACGGCGCTGGCCACGGCGATTCCGCTGCGGCTCGGGCTGGTGGTGCTCGGCGGCGAAGGCGCGATGGTGCTGGGCGGGCTGGCGGCGGCGGCGATCGGCGATCCACCTGCACACCCCGTTCACGGTCAAGCTGGCCATGTTCGTGACCGGCTCGCTGGTCGGCGGCCTCTGGGTGGCCGGCGCCGGCGCGCTGCGCGCCTACCGGGGCGTCAACGAGACGATCAGCTCGCTGCTGCTCAACTACATCGCCATCGCCCTCCTCAACCACATCGTCGAGGGGCCGCTGCGCGACCCGTCGAGCCTCAACAAGCCGTCGACGCTGCCGATCGGCGACGACAACATGCTCGGCAACCTGCCGGGCCTGGACGTGCACTGGGGCCTCGGCTTCGGCATCATCGCCTGCCTGATCGCCTGGTTCCTGATGCAGCGGACGACCTTCGGTTTCGCGGCGCGCATGGTGGGCGGCAACGTCCGCGCGGCGCTGCTTGAACGGACTGCCGGTGCGGCGGCTGATCGTGATCGCGACGTTTCTCGGCGGGATCGGCGCCGGGCTCGCCGGCGCCGTCGAGGTCGCGGCGATCCACGGCAACGCCAACGCCTCGCTGGTGACCGGCTACGGCTACACCGGCGTGCTGGTGGCGTTCATCGCGCGCGGCCAACCCCTTCGGCGTCATCCCGGTGGCGCTGCTCCTGGGCGGCATCGGCGCCAGCGGCGGGCTGCTGCAGCGGGTGTTCGACCTTCCGGACGCGACCGTCAACGTGCTGCAGGGGACGATCTTCATCGCCATCCTGTTCTCGGACTCGCTTTACGGCCGGCGCTGGCGTCAAGCCGAACGCAGACGGTGGCGGCGTGAGCGCGGCCGGCGGGCGTGGCGCTGGGGATGGTCGGCGGCGCGATCCGCATCAGCACGCCGTTCCTCTTCGTCAGCCTGGGCGAGTGCCTGACGGAGAAGAGCGGCCGCGTGAACCTCGGCCTCGAGGGGACGCTGGTCATGGGGGCGATGGCCGCCTACGGCGTCTCCTACCTGACGAACTCGCCCTGGCTGGGCGTGCTGGCGGCCGGAGGATGCGGCGTCGTGCTGGGGGCGTTGCACGCCTGGCTCTGCGCCCGGCCGCGCGTCAACGACGTCGCGGTCGGGATCGCGCTCATGCTCTTCGGCGTCGGGCTGGCGTTCTTCCTCGGCAAGCCGCTGGTCGGGCCGACCGCGCCGCACCTGCCGGCGGTGTCGCTCGGCTGGTGGAGCGCCTCGTCGCAGGTGCGCTCGGCGCTGCAGGTGAACGCGCTGTTCGTGCTGGGGCTCGTCACCACCGCCGCCGTCCGCTTCGTCCTGCGCCGCACGCGCTGGGGGCTCATCGTCCGCACCGTCGGCGAGAGCGCCGACACGGCCCGCGCGATGGGCTACGACGTGGCCCGCGTCCGCCTGCTCGCCACCATGGCCGGCGGATTCCTGGCCGGCGTCGGCGGCTCGTTCCTGTCGCTGTTCTATCCCGGGAGCTGGAACGAAGGGCTCTCCAGCGGGCAGGGGCTGATGGCGGTGGCGCTGGTGATCTTCGCGCGCTGGGATCCCGTCCGCTGCCTGCTGGCGTCGCTGCTGTTCGGGGGCGCCAGCGCGCTCGGCCCGGCGCTGCAGTCGGTGGGCGTGACGTCGGGGTATTACCTCTTCAACGCCGCGCCCTACGCGCTCACGCTGGCGATCATCGTGGCCACCAGCTCGCGCGATCGGGCGCTGCACGGTCAGCCGGCCGAGCTGCGCGTGGCCAGATGAGAGGCGAGACGATGAGCGACACGAACGCACCCTCCAGAAACCGCCTCGAAGACCGCCCGCTACGTCCCCGGCGATCCCTACCCCTTCCCCTGGAACGGCGATCTGCGCCCCGAGAACACGGCGCTGGTCGTGATCGACATGCAGACCGACTTCTGCGGCAAGGGCGGCTACATCGATCTGATGGGGTACGACATCTCGAACTCGCGCGCCTGCATCGCGCCGATCCGCGCGGTGCTCGGCCAGGATGCGGGCCGGCGGCTACCACATCATGCACACCCGCGAGGGGCACCGCCCCGACCTGGCCGATCTGCCGGCCAACAAGCGCTGGCGCTCGCGCCGGACCAAGGGGAACGAGGGCGTCGGCATCGGCGACGCCGGCCCCTGCGGCCGCATCCTGGTGCGCGGCGAGCCCGGCTGGGAGATCATCCCGGAGCTGGCGCCGCTGCCCGGCGAGACGATCATCGACAAGCCGGGCAAGGGGACCTTCTGCGCCACCGACTTCGATCTGATCCTGCGGCAGCGGGGGATCGCCAACCTCATCCTGACCGGCATCACCACCGACGTCTGCGTCCACACGACCATGCGCGAGGGGAACGATCGCGGCTACGAGTGCCTGCTGCTCGAGGACTGCTGCGCGGCCACCGACGCCGGCAACCACGCGGCGGCGATCAAGATGGTGAAGATGCAGAACGGCGTCTTCGGCACGGTGTCGACGCTCGCGCGCGCTGCTGGAGGCGCTGCCATGAGCCTGGACACCTACGACGGTGCGCGCGCCGTCGTCGACGCGGCGACGCCAGCCCTGGAGGCGCTGGGGATCTCCAAGCAGTTCGGGTCGGTGCGCGCGCTGGAAGACGTGTCGCTCAAGCTGGCCCGCGGGTCGGTGCACGCGCTGCTGGGCGAGAACGGCGCCGGCAAGAGCACGCTCGTCAAGTGCATCATGGGCTACTACGCGGCCGACGGCGGGCAGGTGCTGGTGAACGGCGTCGCCGCCGACATCAAGAGCCCGCGCGACGCCGCCGCGCTCGGCATCGGGATGGTCTACCAGCACTTCACGCTGGTCGACAACATGACGGTGGCCGAGAACCTGGTGCTGGCGCGCCGCGAGCACCCGTTCATCTTCGACTGGGCGGCCGAGCAGAAGGCGGTCGCGGAGTTCATGGCGCGGATGCCGTTCAAGCTCGATCCGACAGCGCCCGGTGCGCATGCTGGCCGCCGGCGAGAAGCAGAAGCTGGAGATCTTGAAGCAGCTCTACCTCGGCAGCTCGATCGTCATCCTCGACGAGCCGACGTCGGTCCTCACGCCGGCCGAGGCCGACGACGTGCTGGGCCTCCTGCGCGGGATGGCCAAGGAAGGTCGCCTCACCATCCTCATGATCTCGCACAAGTTCCGCGAGGTGATGGCCTTCGCCGACGAGGTCACCGTGCTGCGGCGCGGGAAAGCCCGCCGGCAGCGGCCGCGTCGCCGAGCTCAACGCCCGACCTGATGGCGCGCATGATGGTCGGCGACGAGCCGCCGCGCGCGACCGGGACCCGCCAGGCCGGCGCCGGCGAGGCAGTGGTGCTGGAGATCGAAGGACTGTCGGCCGAGGACGATCTGGGCACCCCCGCGGTGCACAAGTTTTCGCTGCAGGTTCGCGCCGGCGAGATCGTCGGGATCGCCGGTGTGTCGGGCAACGGGCAAGAAGAGCTGGTGGAGGTGCTGGCCGGCCAGCGCAGCGCCAGCGCCGGGAAGATCGCCGTCAACGGGACGCCGTACACCGCCAAGCGGTTCGAGATGCGCAGCCTCAAGGTCCGCTGCCTGCCCGACGAGCCGCTGCGCAACGCCTGCGTGGGCGGCATGTCGGTGGCGGAGAACATCGGATTTCGCCTGTTCGACCGCCACCCGTTCACCTTCCTGAAGGCGCTGGTCAGCGGGCGCGCGCTGCGCAAGAACGCCTCGCTCGCTGATCGTCGAGTACGGGATCCGCACGCCCGGCCCGCGACGCGCCGATCGGGAGCCTGTCGGGCGGCAACGTGCAACGGGCGGTGCTGGCGCGCGAGCTGTCGGACGACGTGGCGCTGCTCATCGCCTCCAATCCCTGCTTCGGGCTCGACTTCGCGGCGGTGGCGGAGATCCGCACGCGGCTGATGGAGGCGCGCAACCGGGGCGCCGCCGTGCTGCTCATCAGCGCCGATCTCGACGAGATCTTCGCGCTGGCCGATCGGATCGTGGTCATCAGCGACGGGCACGCCGTCCACGAGACGCCGATCGCCGAAGCCGACCTGGGCGTGATCGGCCGCCACATGGCGGGCCACGCTTGACGGCTGCGCGTCCGCCGGCCCTAGCCCGACTCCACATACGCGTTGTACCGTGTCGCCCGGATGAAACGTGACCAGCTCCGTCTCGACGAAATCTGGGCGCGCGCCCAGGAGGCCGATTTCCCCTGGGAGCGATTTCGCGACGGGGTCGAGATTCACCGGCTGTGGGGCGACATGGACGCCTCCGGCGAGGCGGCGGCGCTGCTCCGCTACGCCGCAGGCGGGATCGTCCCCGCGCACCGCCACGAGGCGGTGGAGGAGATCTTCGTCCTCAGCGGCTCGCAGCGCGATCTGCGCGGCGTCTATCCGGCCGGCTCGCACGTCGTCAACCCGCCCGGCTCCAGCCACACCGTCGAGAGCCCCGACGGGTGCGTGGTGCTGGTCATCTGGCAAGAGCCCAACACCTGGGTCAATCCGGCGGGCGCTTAGGCCGGTGGCGCCTCAGCCGGTGGGATGGCGCGCGGCGCTGGAGCTCGGGTTTGCGGCCGACGGCGGCGCGACCCGGCTCGCCCGCCGCGCGCACCGCGGGCCCGTTCGTCGTTCAGCGCCCGTTCTTCCCCGAGGGGCGCGACGTCTGCCACGTCTACCTCCTGCACCCGCCCGGCGGTCTGGTGGGCGGCGACGAGCTGCGGCTCGATCTCGCGCGTCGGCCCGGCGGCGCACACGCTGGTGACCACGCCGGCCGCCGGAAAGGCCTACCGCACGACCGGCCCGGTCGCGCGCGCAGTCGCACGCGCTGGCCGTCGAGGCCGGCGGGACGCTGGAGTGGCTGCCGCAGGAGACGATCGTCTACGACGGCGCCGTCGGTCGAGCTCGAGACGCGCGTCGACCTGGCGCCGGGCGCGCGCTTCTTCGGCGCCGAGACGCTCTGCTTCGGGCTGCCGGCGCGCGAGCGCGCCGTTCGCCCGCGGTGACGTCCGGCAGACGTTCGATCTGCGGCGCGACGGCGCGCCGCTCTTGATCGAGCGCGGCCGCTTCGAAGGCGGCGCACCCGGGCAGACCGCTCCCTGGGGTCTGGGCGGCGCGACCGTGCTGACGTTGATCGTCGCCGCACCGGCGCCGGAGACGGCCATCGTCGACGAGCTGCGGGCACTCGCGGCGGCGACGCCCGGACGGCGATCGCGCGGCGGTCACCGTGCTCGGCGAGGGCGCGGCGCTGGTCGTGCGTCACCTGGGCGGCGGCGCCGAGCGCGCGCGGGCCTTCGCGCAGACGATCTGGCAAAGTGTCCGCCCGGCGCTGCTCGGTCGGGCGGCGACCTCGCCGCGCATCTGGGCCACCTAGGAGGACCATGGAGCTCTCTCCCCGCGAGAAGGACAAGCTGCTTGCTGTTCACCGCCGCGCTGGTGGCCGAGCGGCGCAAGGCGCGCGGCCTCAAGCTGAACTACCCCGAGGCGGTGGCCTACATCTCGGCCGCCATCCTGGAAGGCGCCCGCGACGGACGAACCGTCGCCGAGCTGATGGCGGAGGGAACCCGCATCCTCGGCGCCGACGACGTCATGGAGGGGGTCGCCGAGCTGATCGCCGAGGTGCAGGTCGAGGCGACGTTCCCCGACGGCACCAAGCTGGTCACCGTCCACCAGCCGATCCCGGTCGGCAAGGAGCTGGGGATCGGCGCCGTGACGACCGCGCCCGGCGACGATCGAGCTGAACGCCGGCCGGGCCACCAAGAAGCTGGAGGTCGCCAACAGCGGCGATCGGCCGATCCAGGTCGGCTCGCACTACCACTTCTTCGAGGTGAACCCGGCGCTGAAGTTCGACCGCCAGGCCGCGCGCGGGTTTCGGCTGGACGTCCCGGCCGGGACCGCCGTGCGCTTCGAGCCGGGGCAGACCCGCACCGTCGAGCTGGTCGCCTACGACGGCGACCGCGTCGTGCAGGGTTTCCGCGGCGAGATCATGGGAAAGCTCTGATGAAGGCCCAGCTATGAAATCGATCGATCGCCGCGCCTACGCCGAGATGTACGGCCCGACCACGGGCGACCGCGTCCGCCTGGGCGACACCGGGCTCCTCATCGAGATCGAGAGCGACCACACGATCTACGGCGAGGAGGTGAAGTTCGGCGGCGGCAAGGTGATCCGCGACGGCATGGGGCAGAGCCAGCGCGTCGGCGCCGAGGTCGCCGACCTGGTGATCACCAACGCCGTGGTGCTCGACCCGGGCGGGCATCATCAAGGCCGACGTCGGCATCAAGGACGGGCGCATCAGCGGCATCGGCAAGGCCGGCAACCCCGACGTGCAGCCCGGCGTCGACGATCGTGATCGGCCCGGGGACGGAGATCGTCGCCGGCGAAGGCTGCATCCTCACGCCGGGCGCGCATCGACTCGCACATCCACTTCATCTCCCCGCAGCAGGTCGAGCACGCGCTGATGTCGGGCGTGACCACCATGATCGGCGGCGGCACCGGACCGGCGGCCGGCACGAGCGCCACCACCTGCACGCCCGGGCCGTGGAACATCGCGCGCATGCTGCAGGCGTCGGACGCGCTGCCGATGAACATCGGCCTCCTCGGCAAGGGCAACGCCAGCCGCCCCGAGTCGCTGGTCGAGCAGGTCGTCGCCGGCTGCGTCGGCCTCAAGCTGCACGAGGACTGGGGCACGACGCCGGCGGCCATCGACTGCTGCCTCGGCGTCGCCGAGGCGCACGACGTGCAGGTCGCCATCCACACCGACACGCTCAACGAGTCGGGCTTCGTCGAGGACACCCTGGCGGCGTTCAAGGGCCGCGCGATCCACACCTTCCACACCGAGGGCGCCGGCGGCGGGCACGCGCCCGACATCATCAAGGTCTGCGGCGTGCCGCACGTGCTGCCGTCGTCGACCAACCCGACGCGCCCCTACACCGTCAACACCGTCGACGAGCACCTGGACATGCTGATGGTCTGCCACCACCTCGACGCCGGCATCGCCGAGGACGTGGCCTTCGCCGAGTCGCGCATCCGGCGCGAGACCATCGCCGCCGAGGACATCCTGCACGACCTCGGCGCCATCAGCATGATGTCCAGCGACTCGCAGGCCATGGGCCGCGTCGGCGAGGTCATCACCCGCACCTGGCAGACCGCGCACAAGATGAAGGCGCAGCGGGGCGCGCTGCGGCGAGGACGCCACGGCCGGTGGGCGGCACGACAACTTCCGCGTCCGGCGCTACCTGGCCAAGTACACCATCAACCCGGCCATCACCCACGGCATCGCGCACGAGGTCGGCTCGATCGCCGTCGGCAAGCTGGCCGATCTGGTGCTCTGGCGGCCCGGCCTTCTTCGGGGCCAAGCCGGCGGTCATCATCAAGGGCGGCATGATCATCGCGGCGCCGATGGGCGATCCCAACGCCTCGATCCCCACGCCGCAGCCGGTCCACTACCGCCCGATGTTCGGCGCGCTCGGCGGCGCGCGGCACGCCACCTGCCTGACGTTCCTGTCGCAGGCGGCGCTGGAGGCGGACGTGCCGGCGCGCCTGGGGCTGCAAAAGCGGACGCTGGCGGTGAAGGGGACGCGCGCCGTGCGCAAGAAGGACATGGTCCTCAACGACGCGCTGCCGGTCATCGAGGTCGATCCGCAGACCTACGAGGTCCGCGCCGACGGGCAGCTGCTCACCTGCGAGCCGGCCGAGACGCTGCCGCTCGCCCAGCGCTACTTCCTGTTTTGAAACGCCGACGATGAAGATGCCCAGCCTCACCGATAGTCGTTCGCGAAGACCTGTCGAAGGCGTCATCACCGGCACGCTCACCCTCGCCTTCGGCGACCGCCGCCGCAGCCGCCTGCGCGCCCGCCTCGACGACGGTCGCGAGGTCGCGCTGCTGCTCCCGCGCGGCTCGCGCCTCCTCGACGGCGATCGGCTGCGCGACGAGACCGGCGAGCTGCTGGTCGCCGTGCGCGCCGCCGAGGAGACGCTCTCCTTCGTGCAGCGCCGATGACCCGTCTGCTGCTGGCGCGCGCGGCCTACCACCTCGGCAACCGCCACGTGCCGGTGCAGGTCGGCCCCGGCTGGCTCGCCTACGAGCACGACCACGTCCTCGACGGAATGATCGAAGAGATGGGCCTGGCAGTCACGACCCGCCGGGCGCCGTTCGAACCCGAAGCCGGCGGCTACCGCCACGGCGGCGAGGCGCCCGCCCACGGAGGCCATCACCATGAGCACTGAGGGGACCACGCCTCCTTGGCGGCGACTCTGGCGCTGCTGCGGCTGCTCCAGATCGTCAGCCCGGCGCTGCCGATCGGCGCCTTCGCCTACTCGCAGGGGCTGGAGCAGACCGTCGCCGAAGGGTGGGTCACCGACGAGGCCGAGGCGGCGGCCTGGCTGCTGGGCCTGCTCGAGTCGAGCTTCGCCACGCTCGATCTGCCGGTGCTGGCGCGTCTCATCACCGCCTGGCGGGCCGGCGACGTCGCGACGGTCGAACGCTGGAGCGCCTGGCTGGCCGCCTGCCGCCCGACGCGCGAGATCCGCGCCGAGGACCGGCAGCTCGGCGCCGCGCTGGCGCGCGTGCTGGTGGCGCTGGAGCTCCACGAAGCCGCGGCGTGGACCACCCGCACGTACGTCACCCACGCGGCGATGTTCGCGCTGGCGGCCGTGCGGTTCGACGTGCCGATCGAGGCGGCCCTGGCCGGGCATGCGTTCGCCTGGGCCGAGGCGATCACCAGCGCGGCCGTCCGCCTGGTCCCGCTCGGGCAGAACGCCGGGCAGCGCCTGCTGGCGGCCGCGGGCGCGGCGATCCCCGCCGTCGTCACGCGCGCGCTCGCGCCTGCCCGACCGACGAGATCGGCTCGGCCGCGCCCGGCCAGGCGATCGCCAGCGCCCGCCACGAGACGCTCTACTCCAGGCTGTTCCGCTCATGATCACATGACGAAAGGGTTTGGCATGACCAGACTGCAACCGTTGCGGGTCGGCGTGGCCGGCCCGGTGGGCTCGGGCAAGACCGCGCTGGTCGACGCGCTCTGCAAGCAGCTGCGCGACCGGTTCGAGATCGCCGTCGTCACCAACGACATCTACACCAAGGAGGACGCGCAGTTCCTGGTCCGCAGCGGCGCGCTGGCCGAGGAGCGCATCGTCGGCGTCGAGACCGGCGGCTGCCCGCACACCGCCATCCGCGAGGACGCCTCGATCAACCTCGACGCCGTCGAGGCGCTGGCCGCGCGCTTCCCGATGCTCGACCTGGTCATCATCGAGAGCGGCGGCGACAACCTGGCCGCCACCTTCAGCCCCGAGCTGGCCGACCTCACCCTCTACGTGATCGACGTGGCCGGCGGCGACAAGATCCCCCGCAAGGGCGGCCCCGGCATCACCCGCTCGGACCTGCTGGTCATCAACAAGACCGATCTGGCCCCCCACGTCGGCGCCTCGCTGGAAGTCATGGACCGCGACGCCCGCAAGATGCGCGGCGAGCGCCCCTTCGTCTTCACCTCTGTCCGCGGCGGCAAAGGGGTGGAGGCCGTCGCCGACTTCGTCATCCGCCAGGGCATGCTGTCGGATTGACGGCGGGCGGACGCTCCGCCTGAGGCGGCGTCAGGCCAGCGCGGCCAGGATGCGGGTCGAGTCGGAGACCCAGCCGAAGATGCCGCCCTGGGCCTTGATCATCTTCAGGCCCATCTCGTGGAACTCGGGGAAGTATGAGCCGCAGCAATCGCCGGCCACGATGCAGCGATAGCCGCGATCGTTGGCCTCGCGCACGGTCGTGTGAACGCAGACCTCGGTGGTGACGCCGCCGACGATCAGGTTCTCGATCCCCTTGCTGAGCAGGATGGTCTGCAGATCGGTGGCGTAGAAGGCGCCCTTGCCGGGCTTGTCGATCACCGGCTCGCCGGGCTCGGGCGCCAGCTCGGGGATGATGTCGTGCCCCGCCTCGCCGCGGATGAGGATGCGCCCCATCGCGCCCGGATCGCCGATCCGCATCGACGGCGCGCCGCGCTCGACCTTGGCGGGGTGGGCGTCGGCCATGTCGGGGCGATGCCCCTCGCGGGTGTGGACGATCAGCATCTTGGCCTTGCGGGCCGCCGCCAGCAGCGCCTTGGCCGGCGCGATCGCCTTCTTCAGCAGCGAGACGTCGTTGCCCAGCGTCTCGCCGAAGCCGCCCGGCTCGAGGAAGTCGCGCTGCATGTCGATCATGACGATGGCGGTGCGCGCCGGATCGATGGCGATCTCTCCGGGCTCGGCCTTGATGGTCACCTTGCTCATGGCCCGTCCTTTCGTGTCACGCGGGTTGTCATCACACGGTCAGGTGCCGGCGGACGAGATCGTCGGTCAGGTCGCCAATCTTCCCGCCGGCCACCACCTTGCCCCGGTCGAGGATCCGGAAGCTGCGGCCCGATCCGCCGCGCGAAGGTCAGCTTCTGCTCGACCAGCAGCACCGTCACCCCTTCGTCGACGAGGCGGATGATGACGTCGCCGATCTCGCGCACGACGTTGGGCTGGATCCCCTCGGTCGGCTCGTCGAGGATGAGGAGCTGCGGATCGATCGCCAGCGCGCGCCCCATGGCCAGCTGCTGCTGCTGGCCGCCCGAAAGATCGCCGCCCCGGCGCTTGAGCATCTCCTTCAGCACCGGGAAGAGCGTCAGGACCCGCTCCGGGATCTCCCCCACCGCGCCGTTCCGGCCGCGCCCGATGCGCAGGTTCTCCTCGACGGTGAGCGAGGCGAAGATCTCGCGCCCCTGCGGCACGTAGCCGATCCCGGCGCGGGCGCGGGCCTCGGGCGGCGCGCCGTTGAGCTTGGTGTCGCCGAAGCGAATCTCGCCCGACACCGTCGGGAGCAGCCCCATGATCACCTTGAGCAGCGTCGTCTTGCCGACGCCGTTGCGCCCCATCAGGCAGACGCAGTCCCCCTTGGGGACCTCGAGGTCCACGTCCCACAGCGTGTGGCTGCCGCCGTAGAACTGATTGATCTTGGTCGCCGCCAGCATGTCAGGTCTCGTCCCCAGATAGACCTCGATGACGCGCGGATCCTTCTGGATCTTCGCCATCGGCCCGTCGGCCAGCACCTTCCCCTGGTGCAGCACCGTCACCTTCTTGGCGATGCTGCGCACGAACTCCATGTCGTGCTCGACCACCACGACCGTGTGCTCGCCCGCCAGGCTGAGCAGCAGCTCCGCCGTCCGCTCGGTCTCGGCGTGGGTCATCCCGGCGATCGGCTCGTCGACCAGCAGCACGGTCGGCGACTGCGCCAGCAGCATCCCGATCTCCAGCCACTGCTTCTGCCCGTGCGCCAGCAGGCCGGCCTGCCGGGTGGCGTGATCCTGCAAGCCGATCAGCTCGAGGATCTCGTCGATGCGCGAGCGCTCGGCCGGCGTCGAGGCGCGCGAACAGCGTCGCGAAACACCCCCTTCTTCCCCTTCAGCGCCAGCTCGCAGTTCTCGTAAACCGTGTGCCCCTGGAACACCGTGGGACGCTGGAACTTGCGCCCGATGCCGAGCTGCGCGATCCGCACCTCGGAGAGCCGGGTGAGATCGGTGCAGCCGGTTCTCCAGATAGACGGCGCCGCTGTCGGGGCGGGTCTTCCCGGTGATGCAGTCCATGAGCGTCGTCTTGCCGGCGCCGTTGGGACCGATGAGACAGCGCAGCTCGCCCTTCTCCAGCGTGAGCGTCACGTCGGTGAGCGCCTTGAATCCGTCGAAGCTGACCGAAAGGTTCTCGACCCACAGCGCGAGCGGGGGGCGTCGCCCCCTCCGGGATCGGGAGGTGGGAGATCGGCGTCGGACGATCGTCTGGTGGGTCTCGCATGGGAATCACGGGGAGCGCGCTCATGTCGGCGGCGGGGCTGTTTGGGTGGCCGCCGCGGCGGTGGCCACGTTCGACGCCGCCGGGGTGTTGGGCACGGCCTTGGCGTTCGCGCGCGCCACCAGCTTGGCCTTGATGCGGGCGCTCAGCCCCACCAGGCCGTCGGGCAGGAAGAGCGTCACCGCCACGAACAGCGCCCCCAGCACGTAGAGCCAGGCCGAGGGGAGCGCCGCCGTCAGGTAGCTCTTGCCGCCGTTGACCAGCCAGGCGCCCAGCACCGCGCCGAACAGCGTGGCCCGGCCGCCCACCGCCACCCAGATCGCCATCTCGATCGAGTTCGAGGGCTGCATCTCGCTGGGGTTGATGATCCCCACCTGCGGCACGTAGAGGGCGCCCGCCAGCGCGCAGAGCATCGCCGACAGCGTCCAGATGAAGAGCTTGTAGTTCGTCGATTCGTAGCCGCAAAAGCGGCTCTTGAGCTCGGCGTCGCGCACCGCCGTCACCACCCGGCCGAGGCGGCTGGTCACGATGAAGCGGCAGAGCAGATAGGTCCCGAACAGCGCGATCGCCGAGGCGACGTAGAGCGCCTTGCGGGTCCCGGGCTCGTGCAGCGAGGCGCCGAGGAGCCGCTTGAAGTCGGTGAGGCCGTTGTTGCCGCCGAAGCCGGCCGCGTTCTGGAAGAAGAACAGCGTCGCCGCGTAGGTGAGCGCCTGGGTGACGATCGACAGATAGACGCCGCGGATGCGCGAGCGGAACATGAACCACCCGAACACCAGCGCCAGGAGGCCCGGCGCGGCCAGCGACATCACCGCCGCGAACGGAAAGTTCTGAAAGCCGTGCCAGTACCAGGGCAGCTCTTGCCAGTCGAGGAAGACCATGAAGTCGGGCAGCTGGCTGCGGTAGACGCCCTCGCCGGCCATCGACCGCATGAGGTACATCCCCATGCCGTAGCCGCCCATGGCGAAGAACAGCGCGTGGCCGAGGCTGAGGATGCCGGCGTAGCCCCAGACCAGGTCCATCGCCAGCGCCGCGATTCCGAAGCAGAGGAACTTGCCGAGCAACGGGACCATGTAGGCCGGCGCCACCAGCGGCAGCGACGACGCCGATGAGCACCGCCGCGCCGCCCAGGAACATCCAGGCGCGCGGCGAGTGCATTTCGCGCAGGCGCTCCAAGCTCAGGCCTCCACCCGTCCCTTGATGGCGAAGAGCCCCTGCGGCCGCCGCTGGATGAAGAGGATGATGAACACCAGCACGGCGATCTTTCCGGTCACCGCGCCGGCGAGCCGGCTCGAGCAGCTTGTTGACGACGCCGAGGCCCAGCGCCGCCGCCACCGCGCCGGCCAGGCGCCCGACGCCGCCCAGCACGACGACCATGAACGAGTCGATGATGTAGCTCTGTCCCAGCTCGGGCCCGACGTTGCCGAGCTGCGAGAGCGCCACGCCGCCCAGGCCGGCGATCCCCGAGCCGAGGCCGAACACCAGCGCGTCGACCCGCTTGGTCGCGATGCCGATGCTGGCCGCCATGGCCCGGTTCTGGGTGACGGCCCGGACCTCGAGGCCGAACCGGGTGCGCTGCAGGACG
Organism: uncultured Pseudomonadota bacterium; assembly: GCA_963835825.1. Classification (GTDB taxonomy): domain Bacteria; phylum Myxococcota_A; class Polyangia; order Fen-1088; family Fen-1088; genus JADGRB01. The sequence goes on along the minus strand of CAWIGZ010000010.1, from coordinate 42,852 downwards.
TACCAGACGGCCGCCGAGACGACGACCACGAACCCGACCACCGCGATGCGCGCTCCAGGGGAGCACCAGGCCGTGCGCGATCTCGAAGCCGCCCGCCAGCCAGTCGGGGTTGGCGACCGAGACGTTCTGCGCCCCGAAGATCGTGCGGACCACCTGGATGAGGCCGAGGCTGATCCCCCAGGTGGCGAGCAAGGTCTCGAGCGGGCGCTTGTAGAGGTGCCGAATGATCGTCCGCTCCAGCAGGATGCCCACCAGCGCGGTGGCCAGAAAGGCGACCGGGATCGGCCACCAGAAGAGTAGAAGCGCGACCCGTGCATGACGGTCTGCACGGTGTAGGTCGCGTAGGCGCCCAGCATCAGCATCTCGCCGTGGGCCATGTTGATGACGCCCAGGAGCCCGAAGGTGATCGCCAGGCCGAGCGCCGCGAAGAGCAGCACGCTGGCCAGCGACAGCCCGTGCAGGAGATCGCCCGCGAACCCGATCATGCGCTGGTGACTGACGATGCCGTCGCGCGCGCGTGCCGCCGCGGCGCGAACCCGGGCGTCCGGCTCGTGCGGCTGACCGTTGTCACCGCGAGCCAGCATCTGTTGCAGCAGTCGCGAGGAAGTCGTCGTTGCCGCGTCTTGCCGACCACCTGCAGCGCCGCCAGCCGGACGTTGGCATCGGGGCTCTGCAGATCGACGCGCGCGATCGCCAGCGTCAGCGCGTCCCGCACCTTGCCGTCGCGCTCGCGCGCCAGCGCCCGGTGCAGCAGGACCGCCGCCTGCGCGTCGCCCCCGCTCGACAGCTCCTTGGCTGCCGCCAGCCGGACCGCCGTGATCCGGGCGACACCGAGCTCCAGCTCGCGCCAGCACCGGCCCGACCACCCGCCGGATTTCGTTGCTGACCTCCACCTCCGTCAGCGGCCGCGGCTCCGGCGTGACGACCTGGCCGGTCACCGCGTTGTGAAGCTCGTGGGTCTTCGAGTCCCAGATGTACGCGTGCCCGTCCGCCCCCATGCCGCAGGCGTTCGTCGCCGAGCGCGTCCAGCGCCGGGATGGCCCGCGGATCGTCGAGCGCTCCCAGCTTGCGGACGCTCTCCGTGATCTTGTCGTCCGCGGAGAGCCGAGCCCGTCGATGGCGGCCTGAAGCTGAGCGTCCCCGGACTTTTCGAGGGGGCCGGCGTGAGCAGTCGGCCAGGCGACGGCACCCGTGACTGCGACGATCACGGAGGTTAGCAACAACCGTCGTCCCGGCCTGGACGCGGAGACTCTCCTCGAGCCTCCGCGTCCCCCCACGAAAACCTGCTCGCGGATCATGCCCACGCCGACCCGTCTTCGTCCGTCTTGATCCGCGCGCCGGTCACTTCGCCGCCGTGACCGCCCCGCCCGCGCCGTACTTCGGTGCCGTGCAGTTGCCGCAGGCCCACGGATAGAGCCAGTTGGCGATCTTCCCCTTGTCGTCGGGGATGTACGGGCTCCAGGCCTGGGCCTTGATCGGGCCGTCGGTCTTCCAGACGACGTGGAACTGGCCGTCGGCCTTGACCTCGCCGATGTAGACCGGCTTGTGCAGGTGGTGGTTCTCGGCGTCCATGGTGATGTCGAACCCGTCGGGGCCGGCGAAGTGCTGGTACCCGACCGCCTGGCGAACGGCGTCCACGTTGGTCGTGTGCGCCTGCTCGACGGCCTGCGCCCACATGTGAATGCCGATGTAGGTGGCCTCCATCGGATCGTTGGTGACGCGCTTGTCGCCGCCCGGCAGGTTGTTCTTCTTCACGTAGGCCATCCACTTGTCGATGAAGGCCTTGTTGGTCGGGTTGTCGATCGACTCGAAGTAGTTCCAGGCGGCCAGCTGTCCGACCAGCGGCTTGGTGTCGATGCCGCGGAGCTCCTCCTCACCGACGGAGAAGGCCACCACCGGGATGTCGGTCGCCTTGATCCCCTGGTTGCCGAGCTCCTTGTAGAAGGGGACGTTCGAGTCGCCGTTGATCGTCGAGACGACCGCCGTGCGCTTGCCGGTGGCGAACTTCTTGATGTCCGCGACGATGGTCTGGTAGTCGCTGTGGCCGAACGGCGTGTACTTCTCCATGATGTCCTCGTCGGCGACGCCCTTCGAGTGCAGGAAGTAGCGCAGGATCTTGTTGGTCGTGCGCGGGTAGACGTAGTCGGTGCCGAGCAGCACCCAGCGCTTGGCGGCTCCGCCCTTCTTGCCCATCAGGTACTCGACGGCCGGGATCGCCTGCTGGTTGGGCGCGGCGCCCGTGTAGAAGACGTTCCAGGACGACTCTTCGCCCTCGTACTGCACCGGGTAGAAGAGGAGGCCGTTGAGCTCCTCGAACACCGGCAGCACCGACTTGCGCGAGACCGAGGTCCAGCAGCCGAAGGTCACGGCGACCTTCTGGTTCTGGATCAGGTCGCGCGCCTTCTCGGCGAAGAGCGGCCAGTTGGAGGCCGGATCGACCACCACCGGCTCGAGCTTGCGGCCCGAGCACGCCGCCCGCGTCGTTGATCTCCTCGATGGTCATCAACGCCACGTCCTTGAGCGACGTCTCGCTGATCGCCATCGTGCCCGACAGCGAGTGCAGGATGCCGACCTTGATCGGCCCCTTGTCGTCGGCGGCGCGCCGGTGCGGCCGGGGCCGCCGGCGCGGCGCCGGGCGCCGGAGCGGGTGGCGGGGTGCTGCAGCCCAGCGCGCCCGGCGAGCGACAGGACGGCAATGAACGAGCCGGTTAGTGTTTTGCGCATCATCGATCTCTCTCCTTCAGGTGTTTGTCTTGGAAGCATTGAATCTTTGCCGATCGCCAATTTCCGGCGCGTAAACTTTAGAAGAAGATTGCCTGCGCCCCGAGCTGGATGGAGTTGGCGGTCGGGTTGGACCCGCCGCCGCGACCGGACCGAGATTCGTGTGGCTGTACGTGGCGAGGACGCGGAGCGCCGGACCCTTGATGAGGTACGACAACCCGACATCCACGTTCCACGGGTTCGTCCCCGTGCTGCCCTTCATCTTCTCCCACTGGTAGCGAACCATCGGCTGGATGTTGCCGACGCCCATCGTCGGGCGTGGCGTAAGCCAGCGAGCGCGTAGAGCGAGTCGCTCACGCCGCCGTCGCTCACGTTGAAGTGGTAGTAGGCCGCCTCGGCGGTGAACGAAGCTGCCGCCGCCGAGCTTCTTTTCCAGCAGCCCGTCGACGTTGACCTCGGCGTAGGTCTTGCTGCCGGCCGGCAGCCCCTGCGTCCCCTGGACCTGCCCGCCCACGTCGAACGAGAGGATGTCCTTGTCACCGAAGTAGCTGCCGTTGCCCCAGAACCCCGGCTCCGGGTCGAGGAGCGCCAGGCGCAACTTCCCGGAAAACAGCGGGCTGGTGCCGACCTGGGCGTTGTCGAACGCGCCGGCGAAGTAGCTGAACTTGCCGCCCTGGATGTCGCCCCAGACGACGGCGCCGTTGTTGCGTCCCGACGGCCCTTCCTTCGGCGCCCCGACGAACGCCGTTGCCGGCGGCGAAGAAGCCCGGGTAGTTCCAGGGGATCATGAAGAACGGACCGGAGGCGTTCGACCGGTCGACGGGGACCAGCAGGTGGCCGGCCCACAGGTGGAACTCGTCCACGAAGTCGAACGAGATGATGGCGTCCTCGAGGGCCGCGAAGTTGCCCGAGCCGGGCGGGCTCCCGTCCATATGGCGGCGTTGAAGCCCGTGATGGACGTGGCGCTGCCGCTGGTGATGTTGGCGTTCAGGTTCAGCGTCACGCCGACGTTCTTGGTGATCTTGCCGCCGGCGTGGAGCTCCACGTAGGCGTTGTCCATGTGCCAGTCGTTGATCTTGCTGGGATCGTGCTCCCTGGAAGGTGCCGCCGGCGCGCAGCCAGGCGCCGACGTCGATCGGCGGGAGCACGTCGGGACGGGTGGCGGGCATCGCCTCGGCCGAGGTGGGCGGCTTCGCCTCGGTGGCGACGGCGGCCGGCGGCGTGGCCGGAGGCGCCACCACGACGGCCGGCGGCGGCGGAGGCGGTGCCTCCGCCGGAGCGGCGGGTGGAGCGGCGGGGGCGGCCGGGGGCGGGGCGTCCGCCGCCTGGGCTCGGGCCACACCTGCAGCACCCGTCAGCAGAATTGCAAGCGTAGTTCCCCAAACCTTGGCTGGCACCAACCGTCGTCGCTCTTCCATATTCTTCTTGGTTCCCATCGCGTGATCGCAGCTGTGGCGTTGACGCCGCCCGGACCCCTTCCGGGCGAACATCTCGGGTCAGCCCGGGCGATCACGCTCAGGACCGGCCGACCTCGAATTCGACTTTCCTCGATTCGACTTCAAGGCCGACCATATCGAACCGGTGTTAATGGCTGATTTCGTCGGAACCAGACTTTCGTAACATCGACGGCGCCCCTCTTTTCACGGGGGATTCGCGTAAATAGAGCGCTCTACGGCTGCTGCTCCGGGCGCGATCCGACCAGCAAGCGGAGCATCACCGGCAAGACGATGAGGCCGAGGATCGTCGACGAAATGATCCCGCCGATGACCACCGTGGCCAGCGGGCGCTGGACCTCGGCGCCCGCGTGGGTCGAGATCGCCATCGGGATGAAGCCCAGCGCCGCGACCAGGGCGGTGGTGACGACCGGACGAAAGACCGTTCCCGCCGCGGCCCGAATCTCGGTGGCCGCGTCGCTCGCCGACTGGGTGAAGCGGCGGGCGAGCTCACCGGCCATCACCACGCCGTTCAACACGGCGACCCCCGCCACGGCGATGAAGCCGACCGCCGCCGGGATCGAGAACGGCAGTCCCCGCAGCGACAGCGCCAGCACCCCGCCCACCAGCGCCAGCGGCACGTTGACGAACACCGCCACCGCGTAGCGGAGATCGCCGAACATCAGGAACAGCATGGCGAAGATGACGGCCAGGGCGATGGGGGCCACGTAGCCGAGCCGCTGGCTGGCGCGGGTGAAGTTCTCGAACTGCCCGCCCCACTCCATCGTGACCCCCTCGGGCAGCGTCACCGCCTTCGCGACCCGGGCGCGCGCTTCGTTGACGAAGCTGACCAGATCGCGACCGCGAACGTTGACCTCGACCAGGACCCGGCGCTGCAGCGACTCGCGGTTGATGACCGCCGGCCCTTCCGTCTCGCGAATCGTCGCCACCGAAGCGAGCGGCACCAGGTGTCCGGTCGAGGACCCGACCAGCAGCTCGCCGAACGCCTCGGGCGTGAGCGTGGCCGGCGGCAGCAGCAACATGAGATCGAAGCGGCGCGACCCCTCGAAGATCTTCCCCGCGAAGCGGCCGACCCGCGACGCCTCGACCACCTCCAGCACCCGATCGGCGCTCATCCCGTAGCGGGCCAGCCGCTGCCGGTCGGGCGTGACCTCCAGCATCGGCAGACCGAGCACGCGTTGAACCCGCCAGTCGCCCCGCCCCGGGACGTCGCGCACCACCTTGCCGATCTCGTCGGCCGTCTTCTTGAGCACGCCCAGATCCGGCCCGAACAGCTTGATCACCACGTCGGCGCGCGAGCCGGCCAGGAGCTGGTTCACGCGATCCTCGATCGGCTGCGACACCGACACGAACGTCGCGGGGACCTCGGCCTCGACCCGCCGCTTGATCACCTCCCCCAGACCGTCGAGGTCGTGGGCGCTGGTCCACTCGTCCTTGGGGAGCAGCTTGACGTTCACCTCCGATCTCGTCGGGCCCAACCGGATCGGTCGCCACCTCCGAGCGCCCCGTCAGGGTGACGATCGATTTGACCTCCGGAATGCGGGCGAGCACGTCCTCGACCTGCAGGCCCAGGCGCTGGGCCTCGGTGATCGAGATCGAGGGGAGCCGTCTGACGTCGAGCGACAGCTCCCCCTCGTCGAGCCGGGGAACGAACTCCGCGCCCAGCGTCGTGGCCACCAGGGCCGTCCCGATGAGCGCCGTCGCCGCCACCGCCAGCACCAGCTTCGGGCGCGGCAACAGCCGATCGAGCAGCCGCTCGTAGCGGCGCCGCGCCCGGCCGAACAGGCCGTCGTACTTGCCGTGCGCCTTCACCGGGCCGAGCACCGTGGCGGCGAGCGCCGGGAACGCGGTCAGCGAAAACAGCAGCGCGCCGCCGAGCGCGAGCGCGACGGTGACCGCCATCGGCTTGAACATCCGCCCCTCCACCCCCTCGAGCGCCATGAGCGGCAGATAGACGAGCAGGATGATGAGCAGCGAGAAGACGACCGGGCGCGCCGCCTTTCCCATCGCCTGGGCCACCAGGTAAGAGACGTCCTCGCGGCTCCGGGCCCGCCGGACCGCGATCTCGATCAGCGCCACCTCCAGCATCACGATCGCCCCGTCGACCAGGAGGCCGAAGTCGATCGCCCCCAGCGACATCAGGTTCCCGGTGATCCCCAGCTGGACCATGCCGATGAGCGCGATCCCCATGGCCAGCGGAATGGCCAGCGCGGCGATCAGCGCGCCGCGGAAGCTCCCCAGCGTGAAGAAGAGGACCACCGCCACCAGGAGCGCCCCCTCCGCCAGGTTGATGCCGACGGTCCTGAGCATGCGGCCGATGAACTCGGCGCGGTCGTAGTAGGAGCGGATCTCGCACCCCCGCCGGCAGCTCGCGCTGGATCTCCGCCAGCTTGTCCTTGACCCCGCGCACGACGTCGCGCGAGTTGGCGCCGGTCAGCATCATCACCGTCCCCTTGACGATCTCGCCCTCGCCGTATTTTGTCGCGGCGCCGAAGCGGAGCGCCGCGCCGATGCGGACCGTGCCCAGGTTCTTGATCAGCACCGGCGTCCCGTCGGCGTCGGAGGTCACCACGGTGTTCTCGATCTCCTCGATGCTGTGGAACTGGGCATCGGCGCGGATGGAGAACGACTCCCCGTTCTTCTCGATGTAGCCGCCGCCCATCGCGGCGTTGTTGCGCTCGAGGATGCTCTGCACGTCACTGAGCGAGAGGCGGTAGCCGGCCAGCCGCTTGGGATCGAGCACCACCTGGTACTGCTTGGCCTCGCCCCCCATGCCGTTGACCTCGACGACGCCGGGAACCGAGCGCAGCTTGATCGACACGTCCCAGTCGAGCATCGTGCGCAGCTCCATCGGCGTGTGCTTCTTCGAGACCAGGTAGAACTCGTAGATCTCGCCGAGGCCGGTGGAGACCGGACCGAGCTCGGGGTGGCCGTAGCCGGGGGGGATGTCGGCCTCGGCGATCGCCATCCGCTCGCTCACCATCTGCCGGGCGAGCCAGCCGTCGGTCCCGTCTTTGAAGATGACGGTCACCGCCGAGACGGCGGTCCGGCTGATCGAGCGGATCTCGTCGAGCCCGGGGATGCCGTTCATCGCCATCTCGACCGGGTAGGTGAGGTACTGCTCCACCTCCAGAGGCGACAGCCCCGGCGCGCTGGTGAGGATGGCGACCTGCGTGTTCGTCACGTCGGGCACGGCATCGATCGACAGCCGCGGAATCGACGCCAGGGCCGCCGCGAACACGGCCGCCCAGATCGCCAGCACCACCCCGCGCCGGCGGACGGAGAGCTCGACGATACGCGCCAGGCTCATCGGAGCAGCTCACTCTTGAGGAGAAACGCCCCCTCGACCGCGACCCGCTCGCCGGGCGCGAGTCCCTGGCGGATCTCGATCTGCGCGCCGCCGGAGGTCCCGGTCAGGACGTTTCGCCGCTCGAAGCCCTCGCCCGACTGCACGAACACGACGGTCTTGCCTTCGACCTGCTCGACGGCGCTGCGCGGAACGGCCAGCACCTCGGCCGTCTCGCGCCGGTCGTCGGCGATGATCCGGGCCGTCACCAGCTGCCCCGCCTCGAGGAGCCCCTTGGGGTTGGCGAACTCCAGCCGGACCTTGGCGGTGCGGGTGGCCTGATCGATCTCCGGGACGATGAAGGCGACCTTCCCGCGGAAGGTCTCGCCCGGCCGCGACTCCGTCCAGATCTCCACCGCCTGCCCGACGTGAACGCGCGAGAGATCCTTCTCGTAGAGATCGAGCGTCACCCAGACCAGCGAGGTGTCGGCGATCTTGAACGCGTCGGTGGCGCGTTCGACCGCCTGCCCCAGCGTCACCGTTCGCTCGATGACGGTCCCCCCGATGGGCGCCCGGATGGGGACCCGCCCCCCGAGATCGTGGCGCTCGGCCCCGGCGATGTCGCCGGACGAAAGCCCGATCGCCCGCAGCCGCATGGTCGCGGCGCGCATCCCGGCCTGCTCGGTCACCCACTGGGCGTGCGCCAGCTCGCGCTCGCGCTCCGAGGAGATCCGCTTGTCGGCCAGCTCGGTCTCGCGGCGCAGATTGGCGTCGGCCGCCGCGTAGCGCGCCCTGGCGGCGACCAGATCGGCGCGGGCCTGCCCCACCTCGGCGCTCTCGATCTCGGCCAGGATCTCGCCGCGGTGGACCAGATCGCCCACCCCCGCCACCAGCCGGGAGATCCGTCCGGCCACCAGCGGGCCGACCACGGCGTAGTGGTCCTCGTGGAACGCCACGGTGCCGACCACCCGCACGTCGCCGGCGATGCGCGCCAGCGCGGCCGGCGCCACCTTGATCGGGTTCTTCGTCCCGCGACCGAGCCGCCAGCTCGAGCGGGCGCGGCGCGGAGGCGACCGGCGTCTCGACCACCGCGGCATCGGCCAGCCCGCGCGAGCGATCGCGCCCGATGAGCAGGCCCACCAGCAGGCACCCGCCGCCGACGACACCGATGAGGAGCTTCGTTCCGGTCGTCATTCTGCACCTACCGCGCGGTCGAGGTCGATCGCGGCGTCCCACAGCCGTCCCAGTGTCTCGAGGTAGAGCCGGCGCGCCTCGCTGGCGTCGCGCGAGGTCTGCAGCAGCCGGAACAGATCGAACTTCCCGGCCCGCCATCCTTCGGTCATCAACGTCACCGCCCGCTCCGCCGACGGCAACACCTCGCGGTCGAGCTGCTCGGCCATCTGCTGCTGCGCGCGCTCGGCCTCGAAGGCGCGCTCCACCTCGAGGGCCACGTCTCGCCCGGCCAGCGCCAGCTCCTCGTCCAACCGGGAACGCTCGGCCCGCGCCACCGCCAGCTCCCCCTGCTGGCGCCGCCACACCGGCAGCGGCACCGCCAGCCCGGCGCCCAGGTAGACCTGTCCCGGCAGATCGCGCTCGAGGTCGACGAACACCGTGGGGCTGGGGATCGCCTCGCGCCGGAGGCGGACGATCTCGGCGTCGAGCTCCTCTTGCCCGGCGCCGATGACGGCCAGCTCGGCGCGATGGCTCTCGGCCCGGGCGATCAGCGCCGGCAGGTCGGCCCCGCGCGAGGTCGGCGCGACGATCGCCGCCTCGAGCGTGATCGGCCGGGCCGCCGGCAGGCCGACGAGGAGGCGCAACCGGGCCAGCGCGTCGGTCGCCGCCAGCGCCGCGTCGGCCCGCGCCCGCCGGGCGATCCCGTGCTCGAGGCGGGCGAGCTCCAGATCGACGTCCGACGAGGCTCCGCCCTGCACCCGGTTCTCGACGGCGTCGAGCAGCTTGGCGACCAGCGCCTCGCGCGCCCCCTCCGTCTCGACCCGCGCCCGCGCCAGCTGCGCCCCGACGTAGGCCGCCCGCACGCGCGCCACCGTCTCGGCGCGCGCCACCTGCTCCCGCAGCTCCGCCGTGCGCAGCGCGCGGCTGACCAGCGCCCGGCGCGCCGAGCGCTGGCCCCCGATCTCGATCGTCTGCTCGGCGTGCAGCAGATATTCGAGCCCATTTCCTGAGGGGTCGCGCCGCGGCCCCACGGCGCCCGACACGATCGGGTTGCTGGGCAGCAGGAGCGACGCGCCGACCTCCCGCGCCGCGACCGCCTGCCGCTCGGCGCGCGCGCGCCGAACCAACGGGCTGGCGGCCTCCGCGCGGGCGAGCGCCTCGGCCAGGGTCAGCGGCGCGCCGACGCTCTTCGGCGTCGCCGGGCCGGCGGCGGCGACGGGCGGCGCGGAGGCCGCCAACAACAACGAACACGTGACGAATCCAAAGCTCTTCCGTAGCAGATGCATGAACCTGTCTCCTCGCTGAGATTGCGGATCGGCGGCCGCCCCGGCGGGCCGACACGCGACCGCCACCGGGCATCCGCCCACGGCGTCGCTTCGCATCGCGACGCGACGAGCGCCGACGGACGACACCGCCAGACTGACTGGGGACTAGGCCCGGACGCGAGGCGGCCGGAAGACCTCGGCCGTGATCAGACGCGAGATGGGCGGACGGTGATCGAAGAACACCGGCCCGCTGATCGACGGTACGAGCAACGGCTCGAGCTGCGTCTCCGGCAGGACGACCGAGAAGTCGAGCGACAGCGTGGCGTCGTCATTGCGATCGTCGACCGAGAAACCAGAAGCCAGGGGATCGAAGGTCACACAGGCCAGCGCCAGCGCGATGGCCGCGCAGGCAACGAGCAGGCTGGTGACGATCCTCACGCCAGAACAGTAGCACACGGTTTCTGGGGTCAACGATAGGCGCGACACCCGATCGGTCCGATCATGCATCGGGGAGCAAACCCATGACCGTCTGCCCGGCGCGGACCAGCGCGCCCCGCGCGCAGCAGAGCGTCGTGATCGTCCCGGCGACGGGCGCCACCACCGGCGTCTCCATCTTCATCGTCTCGAGGACGAGCAAGCGCTCGCCCGCCGCCACGTGCGCGCCCGGCGCAACCGCGATCTCCCAGACGCTGCCGGTGATCGCGGCCCGGACGGCGACGACGTCCGGCGGGAGTGCCTCCCCCTCCCCCGCGGCGTCGGCCGGCGGATCCGGCTGGTCGGGCGGCGGCGGCAACGAGGCCCAGCGGGCCCGCTCCTCGGCGAAGGCCGCCCGCTGCTTGACGCGAAACGCTTCGATCGACGTCCGGTTCTGGTCGAGAAACGCTCGGTACTCGGCGAACCGGAAGGTGGTCTCTTCGATCTGGAGGGCGACGTTGCCGCGCGGGAAGGCCGCCCGGAACGCCAGCAGCTCGCGCTCGCCGATCGGGGTGAAGCGGATCTGATCGAAGAAGCGCAGCAGCCAGCGGTTGGCGCCGGGAAACGCCGCCGTCTCGTGGAAGCGGTTCCACATCTGGCAGGTCCGTCCCACGAACTGGTAGCCGCCGGGGCCCTCCATTCCGTAGACGCAGAGGTAGGCGCCGCCGATTCCAACGGCGTTCTCGGGCGTCCAGGTGCGGGCGGGGTTGTACTTGGTCGTCACCAGCCGGTGGCGCGGATCGAGCGGCGTCGCCACCGGCGCGCCGAGGTAGACGTCGCCCAGCCCGAGGACCAGGTAGCTGGCCTCGTGAACGATGCGCCGGACGTCCTCGACGCTGTCGAGGCCGTTGATGCGGCGGATGAACTCGATGTTGCTGGGACACCAGGGGGCGTCGGGGCGCACCGACTGGGTGTACTTGCGGATGGCCAGCTGGGTGGCGGGATCGTCCCACGACAGAGGGAGATGAACGATGCGCGAGGCGACCTCGATCTCGTCGGTGGCGGGGAGCGCGGCTTCGACCTCTTCGAGGAGCGCCAGCAGCCGCTCGCGGGGCAGCCGGCGATCGTCGTAGTGGATCTGCAGCGAGCGGATGCCGGGCGTCAGATCGACGACGCCGGCCAGCTTGCCCGCGCGCCTCCGGGCCGCCAGCGCCTCCTGCAGCGCGTGGACCCGGAAACGCAGCGCCAGATCCAGCACCGGCGGCCCGTACTCGATCAACAGATTGGCGTCGCCGTCCTGCCGGATGACCACCGCCGGCCGATCGCCGCGGGCAGCGGCGGTCGACAGCACGGGCGAGCCGGCCGCGACCAGCATCGCACGTTTCGCCGCCGGCGCCGACGGAACCGACGCGGGCGCCGAGAGCGTCTCGATCGCCTGCATCTGCGCGCGCCATCGCCGGCGCGCCTCGTCGAGAGAGACGGGGACGAAGCGGACCACGTCGCCCGCCTTGAGCTGCCCCATCTTCCAGAGCTCGGCCTCGATGATGGTGGCGGGACAGACGAAGCCGCCCAGGCTGGGCCCGTCCGGGCCCAGCAGAATCGGCATGTCGCCGGTGAAGTCGATGGTGCCGATGGCGTAGGCGTTGTCGTGAATGTTCGACGGGTGCAGGCCCGCCTCGCCGCCGTCGGTGCGCGCCCAGCGGGGCTTCGGCCCGATGAGGCGCACGCCCGTGCGGCTGGAGTTGTGGTGCACGCGCCAGCCGGTCGCGTAGAGCGCGGCGATGTCCTCCTCGACGAAGAAATCGGGCGCCGCGTGGGGGCCGGGCATGACCGCGATCTCCCAGGCCTCGGTCAGGGCGGGGATGAGCGCGGCCGGAAGCGGAGCCGTCGATGGTGCGGCCGTCGCAACAGCCGCGGACGGATCTGCGGGGTGCAACACGTCGCCCGGCTGCAGCGCGCGTCCACCGTGGCCGCCGAAGAGGCCCAGCGTGAACGTGGCGCGGCTGCCGAGATAGGCCGGCACGTCGAGGCCGCCGCGGATCGCCAGGGTGGCGCGGCTGCCGGGGCCGCCCACGGGGCCCATGCGAAGCAACGCGCCGGCCGGAATCTCCACCGCCCGAAACCGCTCCATCGGTGCGCCGTCCAGCGTGGCGTCCATGTCGGCCCCGGTCAGCGCCACCACCGCCGCCCCGTGAAAGCGCAGCGTCGGTCCGACCGCCGTGCACTCGAGGGCGGCCGCCCCTTCCGCGTTCCCCACCAGCCGGTTGGCGAGGCGAAACGACAGCGCGTCCATCGGCCCCGACGGCGGAACGCCGACGTGCCACAGCCCGAGGCGTCCCGGCCAGTCCTGCACCGTGGTCTGCGCGCCCCCTTCGACCACCTCGATGCTGGCCGGCCGGTGGTCGACCGACGCCAGCAGCCCGGTGTGGACGTTGCCGGCGACGAAATCGGGCAGCTCCAGCGCCTCGATCAGGTAGGCGCGGTTGGTCTCGACGCCCGCCAGCCGGCAGCGTCCAAGCGCCTCGACCAGCCGGGCCCGCGCCTCGGCGCGCGTCGCGCCGCGCGCGATCACCTTGGCCAGCAGCGGATCGTAGTAGGGGGTGACCTCGCTGCCGGTGTCGACGCCGGTCTCGACGCGCAGCCATTCCGCCGACGGGAAGGCCACCTCGGTGAGCACGCCGGCGCTGGGCTGGAACCCGCGCGCCGGATCCTCGGCGTAGATCCGCGCCTGGATGGCGGCGCCGCGCGGGGTGGGCGCGACGGAGAGCGGCAGCGGCTCGCCCGCCGCCACCCGCACCATCCACTCGATGAGATCGAGCCCGGTCACCTCCTCGGTGACGCCGTGCTCGACCTGGATGCGGGTGTTCACCTCCAGGAAGTAGAAGCGCTGGTCGCGCGGATCGAGGACGAACTCCACCGTGCCGGCCGAGCGGTAATGCGCGGCCGCGCCCAGGCGAACGGCCGCCTCGTCGAGCCCGGCCCGCGTCTCGTCGGAGAGCCCCGGCGGCGGCGTCTCCTCGACGACCTTCTGGTTGCGGCGCTGGAGCGAGCAGTCGCGCTGGCCCAGCGCCAGGACCCGGCCCGCGCCGTCGCCGAAGATCTGCACCTCCACGTGGCGGGCGGGATCGACCAGCTTCTCGAGGTAGACGCCCCGGTCCTTGAAGTGCGCGGCGCCGAGCCGCACCACCGAATCGAAGGCCGCGCCCAATTCCTCCGCGTTCGCGCAGCGGCGCATCCCGATGCCGCCGCCGCCGGCGGTGCTCTTGAGCATCACCGGGAAGCCGATCCGGCCGGCCTCCGCCTGCGCCTCGGCGAGATCGGCGAGGAGGCCGGTCCCCGGCAGCAGCGGCAGCCGGGCCTCCGTCGCCAGCGCCCGCGCGGTGTGCTTCAACCCGAACGCCCGCATCTGCGCGGAGGTCGGGCCGATGAAGACGATCCCCGACCGCTCGCAGCGCTCCGCCAGCGCGGGGTTCTCGGCCAGAAAGCCGTAGCCGGGATGGATCGCCTCGGCGCCGGTGCGCGCCACCGCGTCGAAGATCCGCTCGGCGTCGAGGTAGCTCTCGGCCGGCGCCGCGCCGCCCAGCTCCACCGCCTCGTCGGCGGCGGCGACGAACAGCGCGCCCGCGTCGGCGGTCGAGTGCACGGCCACCGAGCCGATCCCCATCCGGCGGAGCGTGCGGAAGATGCGCAGCGCGATCGCGCCGCGGTTGGCGACCAGGACCTTCTTGAACATCCTCTAGCCGGCCCTCCAGACCAGCAGCCGCACGGGCGTCGGATTGTAGCCGTTGCACGGGTTGTTGAGCTGCGGGCAGTTGGAGATCAGCACCAGCACGTGCGTCTCGGCCCGCATCTCGACGTAGCGCCCCGGACCCGACACGCCGTCCTCGAAGGTGAGCGCCCCCGCCGGCGTGACCGGCACGTTCATGAAGAAGTTGATGTTGCTGGGGAGATCGCGCTTGGTCATCCCCCGTCCCACCCGCGCCAGCGCCAGCAGGAAGCTGTCGCGGCAGTTGTGCATGAACTTCTTCTCCAGCGCGTAGCGCACCTGGTTGCTCTCGGCCGAGCAGGCCCCGCCCAGCGTGTCGTGCCGGCCGCAGGTGTCGGCGACGATGGTCAGAAGCGGGCGCCCCTCGCTCGACATGAGCCGCGTCCCGGTGGTGAGGTAGATGTTCCCCTGCGCGCGGATCGTCTCGTTGGCGCTGTAGCGCTCGTCGAGATCGCGGCTGTTGAAGAACAGCGTGTCGACCGCCTGATTCCCTTCCAGATCGACGATGCGAAAGAGGTCGCCCGGCGCGAGCTCGTGCGTCCACCCCTCGCCCGCCGGCAGCGTGACGTCGAGGTCGGCCGTCGCCGGATCGCGCGTGCTCTCCACCAGCCGGGCGCTCACGCGGTCACCTCGCCCAGCTCCTTCAGATAGGCGGCGGTCAGCGCGAAGCCCCGGCCATTCTCCGGGCGCGACAACCGGCAGGGATCGTCGAGCGAGGCCGGAGCGCCGTCGCTGATGACGAGCTCGACCGGCGGCGGGCCGTAGGTCTTCGCCGGATCGAGCGGGTGCGGCGTGTTCGAGAGGACCACCAGCGTGTCCATCTCGAACCGCAGCTCGACGGCCGCGCCCGGGCGCGAGTTGCCGGCCACCCAGCCGAGGCCCCCGCTCTCGTCGACGCCGACGCGCACGAAGAAGTTCACGTTGGCCACCACGTCGCGCTTGCCGAGCCCGTGCTTGCCCAGCGCAACCAGCAGGTTGTCGCGCGCGTTGCGGTGCCAGTCGTTGCGCAGCGTCTGGTACGGCCCGGCGCCGAAGCGGGCCGCGCCGGCCGCCGCGTCGCCCAGCCCCGAGATCGTGTCGTGCCAGCCGCAGTCGTCGGCCACGACCGAGGCCAGCACGCGCCCCATGTCCGAGTAGAGCACCCGCCCCGCCGTCAGGAACGCCGTGAACTGCGCCTTCAGCGTGTCGGCCATGTTGTAGCGCTCCAGCGGATCGGCCGCGTTGTAGAACAGCGCCGAGACGCAGGCGCGCCCCTCGACGTCCACCAGGCGCAGCCGCTGGTTCCGGCGCAGGCGGCCCGACCAGGCCTGGCCGCCCCGCAATCCGACGCTCGTGCTCGGGTGACTTCCTGTCGTCATTCGACCTCGTCTCCCACCAGGGTCATTCGAAACACCGGCAACTTGTCGGCGGCCTGGGCGGTGCGCGGGTGGATCAGCTCCTCCAGGTGGTGCCGGGCGGCGATGAAGGCCGGCGACAGAAACTGCTCGGAGCTGCGCGGCCGCGGCACCGCCACCTCCATCACCTCGCGCACGCGGCCCGGGTGGGCGTCCAGGATCAGGATCCGGTCCGCCAGGTAGACCGCCTCGTCGAGATCGTGGGTGATGAAGAGGATGGTGATGTCGACCTGCCGCCAGATCTGCAGCAGGTACGACTGCATCTGGCAGCGCGTCTGCGCGTCGAGCGCGCCGAACGGCTCGTCCATCAGCAGCATCCGCGGCCGGTTGGCCAGCGCCCGGGCGATCGCCGCCCGCTGCTTCATCCCGCCCGAGAGCTGGTGCGGGATAGGCCGCCGCGAACTTGGTCAGGCCGACCACCTCCAGCCAGGTGCGCGCCTGCCGCTCGGACTCGTCGCTCGACATGCCGCAGCCAACTTCCATCCCGAACATCACGTTCTTGAGCACCGTCAGCCAGGGGAACAGCGTGTAGCTCTGGAACACCATTCCCCGATCGGAGCCCGGGCCGTGGATCGGCTTTCCGTCGAGCAGCATCTGGCCGCCGGTGGGCGCCTCCAGCCCCGCCACCAGACGGGCCAGCGTCGACTTGCCGCAGCCCGACGGTCCGATCACGCACATCAGCTCGCGGCGGTGGACCTGGAACGACACGCGATCGAGCGCCAGCGTCGGCGGGCGGCCGGGCGCGCTGAAGCTCTTGGAGAGCTCGGCCACCTCCAGGATCACCGGGCGCTGCTTCATGCGCGTGAAGCGCGCCGCGACCTCGGGCGCCTGGTCGAGGTAGCTGGGGACGACCAGCGACCCCGCGGCCGGATTCGTCTCCCCGCTCATGCCCGCGCCACCTCCTCGGCCGCCGGGGCAGCGGCCCCATTCGCCGAAGCTGGCGGAGCTTGCCGCCCGCCGCGCCGCACGCGCGCCAGCGTCTTCGAGAACCACCCCTCCCGCGCCGTCTTCATCCAGGGGAAGAGCTGCCGCCCCAGCGAGGCGAGCACGATGTCGGTGCCGAGCCCGATGAGGCCGATGAGGATGATCGAGGCGAAGACCCGATCGTAGGCCCGGTACTTCCCCTGCTGGTTGATGAAGTAGGTGATGCCGGAGCTGACGCCGATCAGCTCGGCGACGATGAGGTAGGTCCAGGCCCAGCCCAGCAGCACGCGCATGTCGCTGTAGACGTCGACGACGATCCCCGGCAGCACCACCTTGGTGATGAGCGCGCGCGCGCGAGGCCCCCAGCGTCTCCGCCGCCTCCAGCAGCGCCGGATCGATCCGCCGGGTGGTGTTGGCGATGATGAGGACCTGCTGGAAGAACGTGCCGATGAAGATGATGGCCACCTTGGGCGCGTCCTCGATCCCCATGACCGCCACCGCCAGCGCGCCGAACGCCGGCGCCGGCAGGTAGCGAAAGAATTCGATGAACGGCTCGGTGAGCCGACCGACGGCGGGCAGCGCGCCGCACAAGATCCCCAGCGGGACACCGATGATCGACGAGAAGAAGAAGCCCCAGAAGATCACCTGGATGCTGTGCCAGAGCGCCTGGTGCAGCCACGGCTCCTCCGGCCGCGCCGGCGGCGTGGTGAAGCCGGTGACCAGCGCGCGGGCCACCTCGTGCGGCGCCGGGAGAAACACCGGGTTGGCCGGACGCCCCGCGGCCATCCGCGCGTGGCGTCCGGCGAGGTCGCCGTTCTCGCTGGCGAACGCGGCCTTGTCGACCAGCTCGCCGGCCGTCAGCCAGGCGCTGTCGCCCGGATCGCTCACCCGCACCATCGGATGCCAGACGAACGGCAGGTAGCTGACCGCGCACCAGAGGGCCAGCGGCCCCAGGAACGACAGCGCCCAGAACCTCCCGCTGGCCCGGGGCGAGAGCCCCGCCAGTGGCCTGGTCCATGAGCCGCGCATGGCGCCCATCGCGTTCCCCCGCGCCGGCCGGGCGGCTATTTCCCGAGCGCCTCCTTGGACAGCGACCCGTCGATGTAGGACGCGACCGGCTGCGGCTTAGCGTAGACCTTGTTGGCGACGTTGAAGGCGTCGGCGACCTTCCCGCTGCCGAGGAGCGAGGCCAGCGTGTCGGTCGGCTCGAAGCGGGTCAGCGCCTCTTCGGGGCGTGAGGAACCGCGTCCCTGGCATGTAGGTGGCGTACTCGGCCGGCGGCACGCCGGCGCGGCCGGCCATGATCTTCACCGCCTCGTCCTTGTTTGCCGGATCCTTGACGAAGGTGACGATGCGATTCCAGACCTTCACGAAGTTGACCCAGTCGGCCCGCCGCTGGGCCAGGCTCTGCGGGCTGACGCAGACCAGATCATAGATGAGGCCCGGCAGGTCGGCGCTGGTGAAGATCGCCTTCGAGCCAGCCGTCCCCTTCAGCGCCTGCCCGGCGTTCGGCTGCCAGGCGCCGATGGCGTCGACGCTCCCGGACGCCAGCGTTTGCGCCGTCTCGTGCGTCGGCACGTTGACCAGCTTGACGTCGGTGATCTTGAGACCGTTCTTCTCCAGCGCCTTGGTGAGCATCAGGTGCTCGACCAGCCCGACCTCCAGGCCGACCTTCTTCCCCTTCAAGGCCTTGAGGTTGGCAATGCCCTTCCTGGCGACGATCATGTCGTTGCCGGCGCTGTAGTCGGTCACCAGGATCGCCACGCTGCGGGCGCCCGGCGCGCCGGTGACCAGGGCGTCCCCCATGGTCATCATGACGGCATCCACCTTGCCGGCCGTGAAGGCGTCCATCGACGGCGCGTACTCGAACCAGTCGAACTTGACGTCGACGCCGGCTTCCTTGAACCAGCCCTTCTGGATCCCGATCTCGAAGGCCGTCCATCCCGGCCAGTCGGAGAACGCCACCCGCAGCGGCGGCTTGGCCGGCGGCGGCGCCGGGGTCGCCGGCGCGGGAGCCATGGCCGGCGCAGCGGGCGCGGCAGACTCCTTGCTGCACGCCGCCGTCAATCCGAGGCTGCCGAGAACGCCGAAGCTGAACAGAGCGGCGACCAACGACGAATGAGCTCTCATGTCGCGAGCATAGAGAGAGTCAGGTTGCCGACAGATGTCGGACGGAACTGAAAACGGTAACTTTCCCGTCTCCGACCGGTAGCGTTCATGCATTGACTGAGAAGATGCCTTAACGATCGGACGGCCGAGCTGCGACCCTTGCGGTTGTCGAATCCGGCGCTACAGAACACTCAGTGAGCGCATTCGTCCCCGACACCGAGTATGTAGGCGCCGCTCCCAGCGGGCGGCTGGCGGAGAGCAAGTCGCTCTTTCAACGCCAGCTGCGAGTGATCCACGAGATGATCGACGATCTGGATTCGCAGATCGCGGCCGGTCAAAGGCACACCATGGAGAAGGTGGCGGCCTTCCTCCGGTCGCACACGGGACAGGGGGCATTCACGGCCACCCCCCGGAACAGCCGCGAGCTGTCGCAGATGATCGATCAGCTGGAGAGAGAGGCACGGCGGCAGGTCCCGGATGTTCGACTCTTCGGAGATCGCGCCAAGGTCCTGGTCGCCCTGCTGTCGGTGTCGGCGCCCTCGCCCGGCCCGACGCCCTGACCTCAGGGTCTCCGCGAGCTCAGAGCGTCGGCTGGCTGGGGCTGCGCCACCGGCGGCGGCGACTGGGCGTCGAGCAGCTGCCGTTCGCCGTGGGCGGCTCGTCCCAGCTGCAAGATCTGCCGGTAAAGGACCTGCCAGTCGTCCCAGTCGACCGGCAGGGTCCGCAGCTCCCGCGTGATCTGCTCGAGCTCCCGGGTCAGGTCCCCGTTCTTGATTCGCCCCGCGGGATCGAGGTCGTAGCTTCGCCAAAGCGGGCGAAGGCGCTGCTCGAGCGCCTGCGCCCTGGGATCGATCGTCTGCAGGCCCTCGGTGTGCACCACCGCCTCGGCGATCAGCCCGTGGGCCCAGGTCAGCCGCGCCGGGTTGCCGCGCAGGACGACGCCGCTCGGGTAAAGCGTCAGCGTGAGATCGGGCGCCACGAAGTGCGCGAACCGGTTCGGAACGTGCGATCGAAGGGACTGGCCCCCCAGCCAGGTGAGCAGGCGAATGGGCGCGGAGACCCACCAGCCCGGTTCCGCCGGTTGCAACGAGAGGCCCTGGCGGTTCAGGACTTCGCAGATCTTGGCGGCGACCTCGTGATAGGCGGAGGCGCTCATGATGAGCGGAATGTCGGCGCTCTTCTGTCGACGAATGAGCGCCGCGAGCCGCATGATCGGCACCGAGACGAAGATGACCGCGAAGGCGCTGGCCAGACCGAAGGTGATGGGAAAGCCGCGGAGAACCCGCAGGACCGCCGATTCCTGGTGCATGGCCCGCGGCGTCTTCACCGACACTGAGACGCCCACCCCCAGCGGAATCAGCAACGCCAGCCCGATCCAACCGAGCCGGACCGCCCAGGAAGAGACCCCGTCGGGGAGCGGGACGAGGGCGATCATCTGCACGGCCAGCTTCGGCGCCGCGATGCCGACCAGCAGGATGGGCCAGGCCACGGCGGCCACGACGACCAGCGAAAGGAAGAGTCCCTCGCGCCTCGTCGTCTGACCGAAGAGGGCGCCCACCGCCCATCCGCGCCAGAAGCGCTTGAGGATCGCCACGCCCTGGAAGGTAAGCCGCGCTTTTCCCTGGCCTAGGAGGGCGTCGCCGAAATGGCGACGGTGAGCGAAGCGAACCATGCCCGACGACGTGCCGCCCGATAGGCGGCCTAGGAGGGCGTCGCCGAAATGGCGACGGTGAGCGAAGCGAACGACGGACATTGGCCCGACGACGTGCCGCCCGATAGGCGGCCTAGGAGGGCGTCGCCGAAATGGCGACGGTGAGCGAAGCGAACGACGGACATTGGCCCGACGACGTGCCGCCCGATAGGCGGGCTAGACGGCGGGATCAGATCGGTGGCCGAGCCGCTGGCGAAGCGGGCTCAATTTCGAATCGCGCCCACGACGCCCAGGCCGCCGCAGACCAGGATTCCCACGATCAGAAAGAAGCGCGCCGTCTTCATGAGCCGGGTCCCTCCGACTTGCTTGGCGCCCTTTGGCCCGCGCCCGGTGAGGGCGACGAAGACCGCGAGAACGACCGCAAATGCCAGCCAGACGATTGAGCTCATGGGCGCAACCTAGCCATGCCAAGGGCTCGCCGACTTCGCAAAATCAGGCAATGCCCTATCATTCGCCGAAAGCAGGCCTAACTTGTGGCGGTGAATGAGCACGGCCGTCGGGACAGGGCCGGCAACTGAAGAGTTCGCCAGCGCCCCGACCGCCGCGGCCCTGCGGCGGTCTCGGGCGTAGGGCCGGCGGCGCGTCAGCGGCGATCCTCCTCTTGATCCTCACCCAGGGAGGGGCCCGGGCGCAGCAGGAGCCCGAACATCACGGTCTCGACGCGGGCCTCGATGCCGGACCGTCAGATCTCGCACCGTCCACACCGGACGGCGAAGCGCCGCCAGTCCGGCCGCCGGCCGCGCCGTCGGAGCCGCCCGTCACTCCGCCGCCCCCGGTGGCCGCTCCAGCTCCGCGGGCCGCGCGCTCGGTCGAGTTCAACATCATTCCGATTGCCGGCGGCGACAGCGACGTCGGGATTGGCGGCGGTGAAGTCGCCGATCTGGCGGGGCTGGATCCTCGCTATCGCCCCTATCGATGGAAGCTGACCTCGGAGGCGTTCGTCACCTTCAACAGGCCCAACGGCCAGCTCATCTCCCCGTTCCAGGACTATTCCCTCCTGCTGACGCTCCCCGATCTGACCTCCAGCCGGCGACTGCGCCTGGACATCAGGGCCTCGTTCACCAACGAACGCACGTTGAAGTTCTATGGGATCGGAAATGCGACCCCGCTTCCGCCGCCCGGCGTCCCGCTCGCCGACACCGAGTACGAGCGGGTTCACCCGACCCTCTCCCTGGAGGCGCAATACCGCTTCTACAAGCGATTCTCCCTGCTGGGCGGGAGCGTCTACACCCAGAACTGGCTGCTCGTCCCGCCCAACAGCCTGCTGGCGCAAGCCCAGAGCTCCAGCTCGGTCGAGGTGCGCGAGATCGTGGGAAGCTTCGCCCCCCACGGGGTCGAGCTGCTGGAAGGGGGCATCCAGTACGACTCGCGCGACAACGAGACCGTCACCCGCCGCGGGCAGTTCCACACGGCGGTCATCCGGATCAGCCCCAGCCTGGGGACGGCGCTCCCCTACGCCTATGAACGTCTGAACCTGACGGCGCGCTTCTACAGAACGCCGATTCACAACGTGACGCTGCTGTTCCGGGTGGTCGGCGACGCTCTGCTCGGCGATCCTCCGTTTTACGAGCTGGCGCGCTTCGACGAGACGCCGGCCATCGGCGGCTCGAAGGCGGTGCGCGGCGTGCCCGCCCAGCGGTACTACGGCAAGGTGAAGCTGTTCGGAAACGTCGAGGTCCGCAGCGAGATCTTGCGCTTCAGCATGCACCGCAAGCGAATGGTCCTGGGCGCGGCCCTGTTCGCCGACGGCGGCCGCAGCTGGACGCAGCTGGGGCAGAGCAACCCAGCGCTCGACGGCACCGGACTGGGGCTGAAATACGGCCTCGGCGGGGGCCTGCGACTCCAGGAGGGACAGACCTTCATCGTGCGCGGCGACGTCGCCTGGTCGCCCGACGCCAGGCCGGTGGGGGCCTACTTCGCCGCCGGGGAAGTGTTCTGAGGAAGGCGGCGGCCAGAACGACCGACGCGGGGCCGTGCTCGCGTGAGCACAATCAAAAACAACGGTGGTCTGAACGGCAACCCCCGCCGTTCCAGACCACCGTTACGCCAATCCTCAGTCGAGGACGACGCTCAGAGCGGCGCGGCCTCGTCGGTCTGGGCCGGAACCGCCAGGCGCGGGTTCCCCTTCGCCAGCAGCTCCTCTTGCAGCTCGGCCATCTGTTGGGCGATCGCCACCAAGGTCTCTTCGTCGAAGATCTTCTTCACCTTGGGGAACAGATCGCCCTCCTCTTCCTCGACGTGGTGTTCGACCTGCTCCTGGAGGACCTTGGCCTTGGCGTCGAACGTCTCGTCGTCCGCGTCCAGATCGATGAGATCGGACAGGACGCGTTTGATCCCCAGGTGCTCCTCCAGCGACTCGAGCAGGATGTCCTCGGTGCGCTCGGCCTTCACGGCCGGATAGAACGCCGTCTCCTCGATCGCGGCGTGGACGGCGAGCTTGTCGGCGATCTGGGTGAAGAGCTTCTGTTTGCGCTCACCCCGGCCGGCCCTTTCGAGCTTCGCGAACAGCTCCTCGACCTCGCGATGCTGGCCTTCGAGCATATCGAGGGCGTTCGTCTCGACGTTCTCCCCCATGTCAGACCGTGCTCCTTCCGCGAACGAAGTGCACGACGATGCTGATGAGCGCCAGCACGATGAGGACGTGGATGGCCGCCGACGCGACGTGGAAGATGCCGAATCCGGCGATCCAGGCAATGAGCAAGATGATTCCCAGCCAAAACAACATGTGCATCCTTTCCGGCGGGCTCCGCCATCCCTTCAGCCGAGCGCCGCGTCTGTGCTTGAGGGCTACGAAAACAACGTAGGCACGACCGGGCATTTGGCTAGGTCATTGGCCGATTCACAACGGGACGACCGCCTGCGCAATGACCGTCCCGTCTGGCGATTCGAGGTCGACCCGCAGCCGAACGGGTCGAAGGAACGCCGAGGGGAGACGGAAGTAGAGACTCCCCGAGCGGCTCTGCCCGCTGGCAATGGCCCCCTCGGGGAGGAGAGGCGCAGAGACCCTTTCGAAGCGGAGCTCCGAGGGCAGAAGCGCCAGCGAGCGCTGGCCGGCGCCGTCGGTCAGCGAGAAATCGCGGTACCTCACCCGAATCGTGCCGGACCCGTGATTGGTCAACGTGACCGGCAGGGGGACGACGTCGGAGGTTGTCCCCGCCCGTTTGACCTGGGCGATCGACAAGGTGACGCCCGCGCCCAGGGAGAGCGGTCCCCGCGGGCCGGCGCCCGAGCGCAAGGCGGCGCGAGCCAGGACAGCGACACACCCCAACGACACCACGAACGCAATCCGGATCATCGTCCGCAAACCCGAGCCTCAGGCCGAAGATAGTTCCGACATCAGCCAAGCCAAGACGAGGGACCGAGGCGACTGACGCCCGGGCGACTACGAGCGCTTCGCGGGTGCGCGGCCGGTCTCCTTGGCCAGCGCGGCGAGCCGCTCGGTGGTCGCGCGATCGGCCAGCAACTCCTCCGCCGTCTTGGCGGCGCGGAAGCGCCAGTTGGCTCCCCCCACCGTCCCCGGCGTGTTGATCCGCTCGCGGGTGCCGAGGGCGTCTTGAAACAGGGTCAACGCCAGCGTCGACGGCGAGCGGTAGAGCACGCGGAGGATGAGGTCGGCCGTCTTCTGCGTGAACGGCGCCGTGACGTCGAGGTCGCCGAGCCCCGGGACGCGTTTCAACTTGTCTCGCTCCTCGGGCGTCAAGGCGTCGTACCAGTCGGCGGTGGTCTCGGTGTCGTGCGTGGCGTTGGTGGCCACCGAGTGCGCGGGCCAGCTGGAGGGATCGCGAAACCGCTCCTCCTCCTGTTCCCAGCGCAGCACGCGATATCCGGGCACGCCGATCTTGTCCAGCGACGGTCGCAAGAACGGCGGCACAACGCCCAGATCCTCCGCCACCACCTCGCCCCAGCGGCTCATGATCCGCATGATCCGCTCGCCCAGGGCGATCTGGGCGCGCTCGTCGGCCGGGGTGAAGCCGCACTGCTTGCCGTCGGTCGAACGAAAGTAGGTCCGATAAAAACCGAGCGCGTGGTCGACGCGATAGATGCTGTAGAGCTGGCCGGCGCGCATCGCCCGCGCCTTGATCCAGGAGAAGTCGTCGTCCTTGAGCGCCTCCCAGTCATAAGCCGGCAGCCCCCAGTCCTGCCCCGTCTCCGATGGCTCGTCGGGCGGCGTGCCGACGTGTTGGTCCATGCGAAACAGGCGTCCGTTCGCCCAGACGTCCGCCGAATCGACGCCCACCACGAACGGCAGGTCGCCCATCAGCTCGACGCCGAAGGCGCTGGCGGCCCGGCGCGCGTTGCGCCACTGAAGCTCGAGCTGCCACTGCACCCATTTCGTCCGCAGGATGGCGTCCGGGTGCTCGTGGCGCGCTCCGTTGAGCGCGTGGGGGTCCCGATCGCGCGGCCCGCTCGGCCAATCGAACCAGGCCCTGCCAAACTGGGAATGCCAGACGCTGAACAGCGCGTAGTCGTCCAGCCAGTGGCGGTTCACCGTCATGTAGGCGATGAGCTCCCGCGCCCGGGCCGTGTCGCGCGTCCACTCGTCCCGCAGGAAGCGGCGAAAGGCGAGCGTGATGCCCTCGTTCTTGAGCGCCCGCGCAGCCGTCCAGTCGACGAGGGGGGCCGCAGCCAGCTCGGCCAGCTTGCGGCGCGCGCCCGCCGACAGGGCCTCGCGCCCGCCGGCCACCCGGAAGTCCTCGCATCCCTCCAGCGACAAATAGACGGGATCGAGCGCGAACGCCGACAGCGCGGTGTAGGGGCTGGCGTCCAGGGCAGAGACCTCGTTGACGGGCAGCAGCTGCAACACCGAGAAGCCGGCCTGGCTGGCCCAGTCGGCGAACCTCGGAAGGTCGGCGATCTCGCCCAGCCCCCACTGGGAGGGCGAGCGAATCGAGAACAGCGGAATCACCACGCCGGCGCGGCGGCGGCGCTGCTGCATCTCGCGGCGGGCGACGCGCGCCGGCGCGGCGGCGGCGTCACGCGCGACCTCCTGCGCCAGCGGCTGCCGAAACAGAGCCAGCGCGCGCGGGGCGACCCGATATTCGCCGCTGCAGGCGGCGCCGGCCGGTTTCTGCGGCTCCGCGGTGTCCACTTCGAACAGCCAGCCCGGCCCTTCCTCCGCGGGAAACTGGAAGGTGATCGGCTCGTGGTGCGCGTTCATCAAGATGAGAAGCCCGTCGCCCACGATCCGCTCCCCGGCCTCGTCGGTCATCCGGATGGCGTCGCCGCCCAGCATCAGTCCCAGCGAAGCGATCCAGGGCTTCTGCCAGTCCTCGGGATCCATCTCCGTCCCGTCGGGGCGCAGCCAGGCCAGGTCCTTGAACTGCGAGTCCCACATCAGATCGCCGACCAGGAACCGGGTGTTCTGCAGCGCGGGATGCCGCTGCCTCAGGGCGATCAGGCGGCGTGTGAATTCCAGCAGCGCGCGCCGGCGGTCGTCGAGCTTCCAGTCGAACCAGGACAGCTCGTTGTCCTGGCAATAGGCGTTGTTGTTGCCGCGCTGGGTGCGCCCCATCTCGTCGCCGCCGAGGAGCATGGGCACCCCCTGCGACAGGAACAGCGTCGCCAGCATGTTGCGCTCTTGCCGATCGCGGAGCGCCTGGATCTCCGGGTCATCGGTCTCCCCCTCGACGCCGTGGTTCCACGACTGATTGTCGTCCGAGCCGTCCTGATTGTTCTCGCCGTTGGCCTCGTTGTGCTTCGACCCGTAGGTGACCAGATCGTGCAAGGTGAACCCATCGTGCGCGGTGATGAAGTTGATGCTGGACTGCGGCCGCCCGCGCTCGCCCCAGAACAGATCGGCTGACCCGGTCAGGCGATAGCCGACCTCGGAGGCCAGGTTTTCGTCCCCCTTCCAGTACCGCCGGAGGGCGTCGCGAAACTTGCCGTTCCATTCGCGAAACGGGGCGGGAAAGTTTCCGACCTGGTACCCGCCGAGGCCGGTGTCCCAGGGCTCGGCGATCAACTTCGCGCGCGAGAGCACCGGGTCCTGCCTGAAGATCTGGAACATGGGCGCCTGGCGGCTGAACTCGCCGCGGCGCACGCGGCCCAGTGTGCTGGCGAGATCGAAGCGAAAGCCGTCCACGTGCATCTCGCTCACCCAGTAGCGAAGCGAGTCGGCGATGAGCCGCGCCACCTGCGGATCGGAGGCGTTCAGGCTGTTGCCGGTGCCGCTGAAGTCGAGGTAGTAGCGCGGGTCCGGCATCAGCCAGTAGTAGGTGGCGTTGTCGATCCCCCGGAAGCTCACCGTGGGCCCCTGGTGATTTCCTTCGCAGGTGTGGTTGTAGACCACGTCGAGGATCACCTCGAGGCCGGCCGCGTGCAGCGCCTTCACCATGGCCTTGAACTCGCCGACCTGCGCCCCCGGGCGCCGGTCGCTGGCGTAGCGCTGCTCGGGTGAAAAGTAGTTGAGCGTGCTGTACCCCCAGTAGTTCCGCAGCGACTTCTCCTCGAGGAAGCCGTCGTCCGCGAACTCGTGCACCGGCAACAGCTCGACCGCCGTCACGCCCAGCTCGGTGAGGTGCTTGATGGCCGCCGGATGGGCCAGCCCGGCGTAAGAGCCGCGCAGCTCTTCCGGAACGTCGGGGTGCAGCTTGGTGAACCCTCGCACGTGCGTCTCGTAAACGATGGTGCGCCGCCACGGCGTCTCGGGCGGGCGGTCGTCGCCCCAGTCGAACGCGGCATCGACGATCACCCCCTTCGGCACGCCCGCGGCGCTGTCGGCCGTATCGAAGGAGAGATCGCCCTCCTCGTGTTCGGGCGAGTAGCCGGTGACCGGTTGCTTCCAGTCGATCTCCCCCCACACCGCCTTGGCGTAAGGATCGACGAGGAGCTTGTTGGGGTTGCAGCGGTGTCCCTGGGTCGGGTCGTAGGGACCGTGAACGCGCAGGCCGTAGAACGTCCCCGGCCGAAGGTCGTCGATGTAGCCGTGCCAGACGTCCTCCGAAACCTCGGGGAGGTTGCAGCGGTCAATCTCCCGCTGCGGATCGGCCGGATCGTAGAGGCAGACCTCGACCCGCGTCGCCACGCGGGAGAAGACGGCGAAGTTCACCCCGCGCCCGTCGAAGGTGGCGCCCAGCGGATAGGGTTTTCCAGGCCTCGTCTGTCTCACCGAAGCAGCAACCTAAGCCTCGTCCCTACGTCGACAAGAACGCCGCCCCGACGGGATCTGGTGCGGAGATCAGACGTTGCCCTATCTATCGCCGAGACCGAGCCTACCTTCTCTGGATGGCGTTGCTGCAACTGTTTCCGGCGCTCATCACCCGGTCGGCCGGCCAGATCCGGCAGGTCGGTCGCGTCGTGGAGGGCCAGCGACGGTTCTGAGCGGGCGTGGTCCGAGGCATGATCGACGTAGGGCAGACCGTAGGGAACTACAAGCTCACCGCCAAGCTGGGCGAGGGCGGGATGGGCACCGTCTTTCTCGCGGAGCATCCGGTGATCGGCAGCAAGGTCGCCCTCAAGGCGATCCACCCGGACTACGCCCGAAACCCCGAAATCGTCTCGCGCTTCGTCAACGAGGCCCGGGCGGTCAATCAAATCGGGCACGATCACATCGTCGACATCCACGACTTCGGCACCACGGCCGCAGGGGATTTCTACTTCATCATGGAGTACCTGCACGGCGAGATGCTCTCCGACAAGAGAGGTCGCCAGCTGGCGTTCCCGCCGGCGCGGGCGCTGAAGATCGTCGCGCAGATCGCCGACGCCCTCTCCGCTTCGCATCAAGAGGGTGTCATCCACCGCGATCTCAAGCCCGACAACATCTTCCTCATCACCCGCGACGGCAGGCCGGACTTCGTGAAGGTGCTCGATTTCGGGCTGGCCAAGCTCACCCACGGCAGTGGCGCCTTGCAGGCGTACACCACCGACGCCGGGTTGGTGATGGGCACGCCGCACTACATGTCGCCCGAGCAGTGCGAGGGGCGAGCCGAGCTCGACCACCGGAGCGACATCTACTCCCTGGGCGTCATCCTCTTCGAGCTGTTGACGGGCGCGGTTCCCTTCACGGGCGAGGGATTTGGCGAGGTGATGGCGAAGCACATGGCGCTCCCGCCGCCGGCCGCGCGAAAGTTCGTTCCGGAGCTTCCGCTCACCCTGGACGCGATCCTCAGCCGGGCGCTGGCCAAGGATCCGGGGGCCCGCTTTCAGACGATGGCGGAGCTCCGCGCCGATCTGCTCCGCGCCGAGAGCACCCTCTCGCTCCCGCCGACGGCGCTGGCCAGGCGCGACGGGGAGCGACAGCCGTCGGGGCCTGTCGGCGTGGAGATCTCCCGGTCAGCGTCACAGGCCTCCAGCCTTCACCACGCGGGCGAGCTCGGCGAAGCCGTCGGCGTTCACCCCCCGGCGAGCCGCCGGGGCGGGCTCTTGCTCGGCGGCACCGCGGCGTTCGCCGTCCTGCTCGCCGTTTTGGTGGTGGCGACCAGCGGTGCGCCAGGGCACGCGACTCGCCTCTTGGCCGGTGCGGCCCCGCCCAGGAGACCGGCCACCGTGCGGGTGAACTTCGGCTCGGATCCCACGGGGGCCATCGTCTCGGCGAGCGACGGCTCCGTCTTGGGTGTGACGCCGTTGTCGGTCGAGCTTCCCTACAGCGACCGGCCGGTCGAATACCGCGTCCACAAGGAGGGATATGCCCCGAAGCTCTCCTCCTTCGTTCCCAACCTTCCGTCCCCGGTGTTCGTCCTGCTCGAGCGGAGCCCGCAGCCGACGCCTCCCCCTGCCGATGCCGTCGCCGCGCCGACGGTGGGATCGCGCCACCCCGCCCGCGCTCGCGGGAGAGCGGCGGGGACGAGTCGTCAGCGCCTGTCGGCGGAACAGAGCCCCACGCGGATCGACTACGGCGATGACGTCATGCCGCCGTCAACCCAGTAGGCGCGTCCGTCTGGTCGATGCCATGCGTCCGGAGCTTCTCCCAGAGGTTCTTCCGCGAGATCCCCAGCGACTCGGCGATTTGAATCCTCTTGCCGCCGAACTGCGACACCACCCGGAGGAGGTAGTCGCGTTCGAATTCTTTCAGCGCGACGCCGAGCGGCGCCATCTGCGGGCCATGTGTGTCCACCTCCGGCGTCCGGCTGCCGCGAATGGAAACGGGGAGGTGCTCGAGCTCGATGGTCCCGCCGCGCGAGAGCAGCACCGCGTGCTCCATCGCATGCATGAGCTCGCGGACGTTGCCGGGGAAGCCGTACGACGACACCGCGTTCCAGGCCTGCCAGGTCATCTCCGGCACGGACGGTCGCCCGTCCGAGAAGCGCCGGATGAAGAGGCGCGCCAGGACGGCGAGATCGCCCGAGCGCGCGCGCAGGGGCGGGATCGACAGAATCGATGGTGTTGATCCGGTAGTAGAGATCTTCGCGGAACTGTCCCTGAGCGACGCGCGTCTTGAGGTTCTGGTGGGTCGCCGAAATGATGCGCACGTCGACCTGGATCGAGGTGTTGCTCCCCAGCGGCTCGACGGTCCCTTCCTGCAGCACCCGGAGCAGCTTCGCCTGCGCGGCGGTCGAGAGCTCGGCGACCTCGTCCAGGAACAGAGTCCCCCCGTGCGCGGCCTTGAAGCGCCCTTCTCTCCGATGGGTCGCCCCGGTGAAGGCGCCCCGTTCATGTCCGAACAGCTCGGCCTCGATCAGCGTGTCGGGAAAGGCCGCGCAGTTGACGGGCACGAACGCCTTGTCCCGGCGGTCGCTCCCCGCGTGAAGGGCGCGCGCCACCAGCTCCTTCCCCGTTCCGCTCTCGCCCAGGATGAGGACGGCGGCGTCGCAGTCGGCGACGGTCTCGATCCGCTTGACGACCGAGAGCATCTCCGGCGAGTGCCCGATCAGCTGGTCCAGGACCGGCGCGCGCTTCAGCTCGGCGCGGGCCTCGACGACGTCGCGGCGCAGGGCCCGAAAGGAGGCGATCCGGTTCAGCTGGATGGCCAGCTCGTCGATGCGGATCGGCTTGGTCAAATAGTCGAACGCCCCTTCTTTCAGGACCGCCACCGCGTCGGCGACCGCGGCGTTCCCGGTGATGAGAATCATGTCCGTGCCCGGCGACTCCTCCCGCAGACGTCGAAACAGCGCCAGCCCGTCGAGCCCCGGGAGCCGCATGTCCGCCACGACCACATCGAAGGGCGTCGCGCAGGCCAGCTCGAGCGCCAGCGAGCCGTCGGCGGCGCAGGTGACCTCATGCCCCTCGTCCACCAGGGCGTCGGAGATCAGCGAGCAGATGTCCGGCTCATCGTCTACCACCAGGAGCTTCAGCATTTCGGGCGTGCGCCGAAGCTAGGCCACTCATCGTTGATGTCCAGCCCTCCCCTCAGAAAAACCCTGATTATCTTTCGCGGGTCCGTTCTTATTTTCAGGCGTCCCCTCATGCCGTCGTCGACGACCAATGCTGAGTTGCCCGAGCTGGCTGCTGGGAAGCCCGTGGGGACGCAGGCCGATGAGCGGCGATTTCCCATCGGAGCCGAGCTGCAGTCGGGACACGCCCACCTGCGGGTCTGGGCCCCCAGGCGCCGCCGGGTCACCGTGGTGATCGACGGAACGACGCGGCCCGAGATCGCCCTTTCGCCCGAAGGCAACGGATACTTCTCCGGTCCGGCGATCGGGCTGGAGAGCGGGGGACGCTACCGGTTTCGTCTGGACGACGAGGACCAGCTCTATCCCGACCCCGCTTCGCGCTTTCAACCCGAGGGGCCGAGCGGGCCATCGGAGGTGATCGAACCGCGCGCGTTCGAGTGGACCGACGGCGACTGGCGCGGTGTCTCCCCGCGTGGCCAGGTGATCTACGAGCTGCACGTCGGGACCTTCACCGCCGAGGGGACGTACGCCGCGGCGGCCGAACGCCTGGAGTCCCTGAATCAGCTGGGCGTCACGCTCATCGAGGTCATGCCGTTGGCCGACGCCCCCGGGCGTTTCGGCTGGGGATACGACGGCGTCAACCTGTGGGCCCCCAACCGCCGCTACGGGCGCCCCGACGACCTCCGCCGTTTCATCGCCGCTGCGCACGCCGTCGGCATCGGCGTGATTCTGGACGTGGTCTACAACCACATCGGACCGAACGAAAACCATCTGGCCCGCTTTTCGGCCGACTACTTCACCGATCGCTACCAGAACGAGTGGGGCGGCGCGATCAACTTCGACGGGGACGACGCCGCCCCTTCGCGGGAGTTCTTCATCGAGAACGCCGCCTACTGGATCGACGAGTTTCATTTCGACGGTCTCCGCCTCGACGCCACCCAGGCGATGTTCGACGCCTCCGACGATCACATCCTGGCGGCGATCGGCCGCCGCGTGCGCGCGGCCGCCCGGGGACGGGGCACCTACCTCGTCTCGGAGAACGAGCCCCAGGAGACCCGGCTGGTGCGGTCGCCGGACGGACCGCCGCAGGAGCGCGGGTACGGACTCGACGCGCTTTGGAACGACGACTTTCACCACACGGCGCGGGTCGCGCTCACCGGGCAGAGCGAGGCCTATTACACCGACTATCGCGGGACACCGCAGGAGCTGCTGTCGGCGCTCCGGTGGGGGTTCCTCTATCAAGGGCAACGCTACAGCTGGCAGAAGAAGCGCCGCGGGACGCCTGCCCTCGATCTCGCCGCCGAGCATTTCGTGCTCTATCTCGAGAATCACGATCAGGTGGCGAACTCCGCCCACGGCGCGCGGCTCGCCACGCTCGACCGCGCCGGATCTGCTTCGCGCGATGACCGCGCTCCTGCTGCTGGCGCCGGGGACGCCGATGCTCTTTCAAGGACAGGAGTTCGGTTCGACACGCCCGTTCGTCTACTTCGCCGACCAGGACGACCGGCTGGCGCGCGCCGTGGCCACGGGACGGCGGCAGTTCCTGGCCCAGTTCCCGTCGCTGGCCGACCCGGAGGTCCAGCAGCGGATCCCCGATCCCGCCACCCCCGAGACCTTCGCCGCCTGCAAGCTCGACTGGAGTGAGCGCGAGCGGCAGGGGCACGTCTGGGACCTTCACCGAGACCTCCTGCGGCTGCGGCGCGAGGACCCGGCCTTCGCCGCGCAGGACGCCACCCGTCTCTCGACGGCGGTGCTGGGCGCCCAGGCGATGCTCGCCCGCTATCGGTGCGCCGCCGGCGATCGGCTGCTGCTCGTCAACCTGGGGACCGACCTTCACCTCGACGTCGCGCCCGAGCCGCTGCTGGCTCCGCCGCTCGGCGCCCGCTGGCGGACGCTCTGGTCCAGCGAGGACCCCCGCTATGGCGGTCGAGGGACGGCGGCCGTCGAGGCCGACGACGGATTTCGGCTCCCCGGACATGCGGCCGTGGTCCTGGCCCCGGAGGCGCGCGCGTGAGCACCGCCGGCAGCCACGACGGGCCGGCAGCCCCGACCGCGCCCGCCAGCCCGATCGCCCGGCCGGTGCGCGTCGGCTGGCGGCGCGGCGACGCCACGGAGGCGCTGCTCACCCGCGAGTGGCTCCTCACCAACGGCCTCGGCGGTTACGCCTCCGGCACCTTGGGCGGCGTGCTCACGCGCCGCTACCACAGCCTGCTGGTGGCCGCCCTCCCCGCCCCCGCCGGCCGCACCACCATGCTGAACCAGCTCGGCGAAACCCTGCGCCTCGCCGACGGCACCGCCATGGCGCTGGGGGGGCTCGAACCGGCCGACGGACCGCTGTTGCTCCCCGAGGCGCTCGTCGAGTTTCTCCTCGACAACGGGCGTCCCGTCTGGCGATTCGAGCAGGCGGGCGTGGTGCTGGAGAAGCGAATCGTGGTCACCCACCACGAGAACACCACCCGCGTCGTCTACCGGTTGCTCGAGGGATCAGCGCCCGCGACGCTGGTGCTGGAACCGGCCGTCGACTTTCGCGGCCATGACGACCAGGTCGATCGGGGCAGCGCCGCCGCCGATTACACCATCGGCGCCGGACAGAACGGCGTCCGGATCTCGCGCGCGGACGGGACGTTGCCCCCGCTGCACCTGACCGCGCGCACCGTGCGCGGTCACGTCCCCTTCGTGCCGCGGCCGCGCGAGCTGGCGCTGCACTATCGGGTCGAGCAGGCCCGCGGTTACGACGCCCGCGGGAGACTCCACGCGCTCGGCATCTTCGAGCTGCAGCTCTCTGCCGGCCAGGAGGCGGTGCTGACCGCCTCGACCGAGAGCTGGGAGACCATCCATGCCCTCGAGGCGACCGAGGCGGAGCGCCTCGACGACGAGCGCCGCCTGCGCCTCCTGGCCGAGGCCCACCCGCGGCTGCGACAGGGGCTGGGGGCCGAGCTGGTCCTCGCCGCCGATCAGTTCGTCATCAGCCCGCACGTTCGGCCCCGCGACGAGGCGCGCCTTCGGGCCGAAGGGGACGACGCCCGCACCGTCATCGCCGGATACCACTGGTTCACCGACTGGGGGCGCGACACGATGATCAGCCTCGAAGGGCTGACCTTGCTGACCGGCCGGGCCACCGAGGGGCGTGACGTCCTGCAGACGTTCGCGCACCACATTCGCGACGGCCTCATCCCCAATCTCTTCCCCGAGGCGAAGACCGAGGGGCTCTATCACACGGCCGACGCCACCCTCTGGTTCTTCCACGCCCTCCATCGCTACGAAGAGGCGACCGGCGAGCGCGAGACGCGTCGCTTTTTGCTCCCCAAGCTGGTGGAGGTGGCCCAGAAGCACTTCGCCGGCACCCGGTTCGGGATCGGCGTCGACGACAGCGACGGTCTCTTGCGCCAGGGGGCCGAGGGCTATCAGCTGACCTGGATGGACGCCAAGGTCGGCGACTGGGTGGTGACGCCGCGCCGCGGGAAGGCCGTCGAGATCAACGCGCTCTTTTACAACGCGCCTCGTCCTGCTGGCCGGGTGGCTCGAGGAGGAGGAGAGCGGCGCCTGCGGCCCCGCCCGCCAGCTCGATCTCGGCGCCGGCGAGGTCGCGGCCCGCGCCGCGCGCCTCCGTCAGAGCTTCAACCGCCGGTTCTGGAACGCCGCCGGCAACTGTCTGTTCGACGTCGTCGACGCCCAGGACGGCCCCCACGCCGGCGGCGACGATCCCAGCCTCCGCCCCAATCAGCTGCTGGCCATCTCACTTCCCCACCCGGTCCTCGAGCGCGCGCGCTGGGAGGCGGTGCGTGGGCGTGGTGCGCGAGAAGCTGGTGACGCCCTTCGGCCTTCGCTCGCTCGCGCCCGGGCTCCCCGACTACAAGCCCCGCTACGACGGTGACCTTCGCGCGCGCGACGCCGCCTACCACCAAGGCACGGTCTGGGGCTGGCTGATCGGACCGTTCGTCGACGCCTGGCTGAAGACCTTTCCCGACGATCGCGCCGGCGCGCGCCGGTTTCTGGCCGGCCTCGCCGGGGAGCTCTCCGAGGCCTGCGTCGGGACCGTCAGCGAGATCTTCGACGCCGAGGCCCCTTACACCCCGCGCGGCTGTATCGCCCAGGCCTGGAGCATCGCCGAGGCCATGCGCGCGCTGGTGGCCAGCGGCGAGGACGCGATTGGAGATTGAAATGCCCAAATCACCTCGGACCAAGATCGTTGCGCTCGACCACATCACCTGTGCCGTTCGAGATCTCGAAGGCCGCCCGCAAGTTCTACGGGGCGGCGCTGGGCGCCATCGGCATGAAGATCAACATGGACGTCTCGTCGGCGTTCGGGATGGGCTCGCGCGACGAGAAGGTGTTCTGGTTGGCGCGCGATCGGCGCGCCTCGGGCGGCGGCCACTACGCGTTCCGGGTCGAGCACCGGGAAGAGGTCGACGCCTTTTACGACGCGGCCATGGCCGCCGGGGGCAAGGACAACGGCAAGCCGGGGCCCCGTCCCGACTACGGCCCGAGCTACTACGCGGCGTTCGTCGAGGACAGCGAAGGGAACAACATCGAGGTGGTCTGCTATGCGCGCCCCCGCCGCCGACGCTCCGGCTGACGGTGGCAGGGGGGCGGTGCGAGCTGCCCGCTATTGGCAGGTCATCGTGATCGTGTTCGCGACAGGCGGGATGCTCAGCAGATAGGTCCCGATGTCGGTCGCGTCGGCGGTCGTCATGTTGGCCAGCGCCCGCATGCCGCAAATCGCGACGGCGTTGTTGTCCTTGGCGGTCGTGATCGCCGTGGCAACCTGGGTCGCGTTCCATCCCATGATCCCGGTGGCGTCGGGGGTCAGATTCGACGTCTCAACGGTCTTGGCCGTCCCGCCGACCGTGGTGTTGACCAGCTTGCCGCCCTGGAAGGCCTTGGTCGCGTCGATGTGAAGCGGATTGGCGCCCGATGCCGTGACGGTGTGGCAGGTCGCGCAGACCAGCGTCGCCAGGTACTTGCCGTTGACGGCGCCGGTCGCCGAGCCCGCCGCCGGCAGGGCGGTCGGATCGACGGCGGCCCATTCCGGAGCGCTCGGCTGGACGTCGTAGGGAGCGGTGTTCGCATGCACGGTGTGCGAGGCCGCCGGGACCGTCCGCAGGTAGGCCACGATCGCGTCGGCGTCGTCGGATGAAAGGTTTCCGAACTGGTAGTAGGGCATCGTCGCGAACAGGAACTTTCCGGTCTCGTCGGGATCCATGCCCTTGGTGAAGGCGTCCTTGATCTGCTGATCGGTGAGGTTCTTGAGGCCGGTGGTGTCGTTGGTCAGATTGGCGCTGCTGAGACACGGCGTCACACCCGCGCCGCCCGCGCCTCCGTTGCCGCCCGCGGCACCCGCCGCGCCGTTGCCACCCGCGCCCGCTGCGCCCGTCGTCGCCGGCGCAGTCTTCACGAAGCAATCGACGCCCGAGAGCGGCGCTCCGCCCTGCGGCGTGTGGCAACCCGCGCAGCCGAGAACGCTGTTCACCAGGTACTGGCCCCGCATCTGCTGCGTCGTGAGCACCGTGCCCCCGGCCGCGCCGCCCGCCGCACCGGCCGCGCCGCCCGCGCCACCCGCCGCACCAGCTGCGCCGCCGGCCGCACCGCCCGCGGAACCGGCCGCGCCGCCCGCCGCACCGCCGGCGCCGCCGCCGGCGTGACCGCCATTGTTCGTTCCGGCGCCACCGCCGCCACCAGCCACGCCGCCGGTGCCGGCAGCTCCCGCCCCGCCCCCGCCCGCCACGCCGCCGGCGCCCGCCGACCCACCGCTGCCGGCGCCCGCCGACCCACCGCTGCCGGCCGCGCCACCACCGACGCCGCCGGTGTGGGTGGCGCCCCCGCCGCCACCCGTGCCACCGGTGTGGGATGTTCCGCCGGTGCCGCCCGTATGGCCGGCTGCACCGCCCGCACCACCGGTGCCGGTGGTATCCGAGCCGGAGCTACAAGCAGAAATGATCAATCCGACCGAGAACAAACCCATCGCCACGTTTAGTCGCCGCATCACGTCTCCTGTTTTGGGGATCCTCGAAACGAGCAATTCGTATCACGAGATGTGCACCATGCGTCAATACCTCCCCCGCGGGCCCTTCGCCGGCGAGCTTTTCGCTGGGCGAGCCTCCCTCCGGCGAGGTTTTCGCGGGCCTCGTCAGCCCGGGGCGAACAACGGCTCAGGAAGGTCCGTCAGGCCGTCTCGCCGGACCCGCCCTCGTTCTCGAGCCGCGTCAGCCAGTGGTCGACGTCGAAACGTTGATTGTCGCTGAGCGCGCGCCAGAGGCGGATCCGGTTGGCGATCTCCAGGCGAACCTCGTGTCCGTACCAGCGGTGGTCGCGGCTCAGGATCGGACCGATGGCGGGATCGTCGAGATCGCGCGTGTCCCACGTCCGGCGCTGGCGCGCGCCCGGACCGAGGCGCAGCTTGAACATCGTGCGCGGGCGGTCGGTCAGGTTTGGCTGACCGCAATGCCAGATCCCGTGGTGAGCAACGAGCAGCGAGCCGGCCGGGCAGACCATCGGCAACTGGCCCACGAAGTTCTGGTAGCGGGCGATCGCGGCCTCGTTGACCCGGCGCAGGTGACTTCCGGGGAGAACCATCGTGCCGCCCGCCTCTCGCGGGGTCTCGTGAAAGAAGAAGAAGAGCTGGATGTCGAACGCCGTTCGCCGCGGGTCGAGGATCGCGTCGGCGTGCCACGGCTGGGCCCAGCGCTGGCCGGGCGGGATGACGTGCGCGTAGTGATGGTCGTAGAGCGGCGCCTCGCCCAGCAAGCTCTGGACGATGGCCGAGACCGCCGGGAGCTCGACGACGGAGGCGAGCCCCGGCCACTGTCGCAAGAGGCCGCCCAGGGGTTTTCCTGGCCAGGCCCGCGCCGGACTGTCCGGTGAGGCGCCGTACGGCGACGCGGGACCACCGGCGGCGATCTCCTGCAGGGCGGCGGCGCACAGAGGCCCCGGAATGAGCGCGTCGAAGCGGAGATAGCCGTCGGCGACGAAGGCGGCGACCTGTTTGCTGTCGAGCAGCGGCATTGCTCTCGCTACACCTCTTGCAGCTTCTCGAGCACGAACTCGTACTTGAGAAAGGCGGTGTCGTGCTCGGCGCCGGGCGCCGCGGCGGCGAGCGGGGGAAACTGAATCACCCGCCAGCCGTCGCGCATCGCCGCCATCACCGACGGATACGGCGGCTTGTCGGAGTCACCCGCCATGTGCGCCTGGCGGCCGGTCCCGTCGAAGATCGACCAGGCCCCGACGTCGCTCTCCGGACTGGAGGTGGCCGCATAAAGGACCAGCAGCCTCTGCCGCAGCATCGATTCAGTGTGACACGACAAAGCCCGCCCGGCACCGTTCGCGCATCGTCACACCGCCCGCGCGCCGGCGGTCAACCCGTCGGCGGCGAGCCGCGGACGCGGCAGGCGCGCTACTGGACCCAGTCGCTGTTGGCGGTGGCGGCCAGCCAGCTCTTCACCTGCGCGCCGAAGGTGGTCAGCGTGGTGAAGCTGGTGTCGCTGAACATCGGGGGGCTCCAGGAGTTGTCCGTCACCCACGCGGTCCAGCTGGCGCCGTCGCCGTCGAGCGTCGTCTGCAGGCCCGGCCCGAAGGAGCTCGAATCCGACGAGGTGTAACCCCACTCGGTGACGAAGATCGGCGCCTTGCTCACCGCCGTCGCCACCTGGCTCTGGAACGTCGAGCTCCAGTTGTTGGCGTAGATGTGGGCGGTGTACATCAGGTTGCCGCCGGTGGGCGGGTCGCTGGCGGCGTCGCCCGGCTTCTGGTCCCAGCTGTTCGAGGGGACGATGATGACGTTGTTCGGCGCGGCCGCGCGCACGACGTTGATGAGCCCCTGCACCACCGGCTTCAGCGTCGACCAGGGGGCCGAGGTGTCGATCGGCTCGTTGAAGATCTCGTAGAAGACGTTGGTGTAGCTGGCGAACTGGGGCGCGACGTCGGTCCAGAAGGTGCTGGCGTCGGCGGCGGAGGTTCCGCTGGTCGCGTTGTCGATCTGGTGGTAGTCGATGATGACGTAGAGGTTCTTGCTGGTGGCGTAGTCGACCGCCGGCTTGAGGACATGGCTGACGTAGTCCGACGCCGAGAACGTGGTGGTGGAGGGCGTGCAGCTGCTGCCGGGGCCGGTGCCGACCGGGTACGGGCTGGGCGAGCAGAAGGGCTTGCCGCCGTTGTAGTTGATCTTGGGGTAGACGGGCAGCCGGACGACGTGTCCCTCGACCCCGGCGGCGGTGACCGCGTTGATGCGGGTGGTGACGTCGCTGTAGACGTAGAGCGAGCCGATGTCGATGAGCGACGCCCCCCGAAGCACGATCTTCTTGCCGCTCGGGTCCTGCAGCTTGTTGCCGCTGACCG
Source organism: uncultured Pseudomonadota bacterium (assembly GCA_963835825.1). Classification (GTDB taxonomy): domain Bacteria; phylum Myxococcota_A; class Polyangia; order Fen-1088; family Fen-1088; genus JADGRB01. Next base: position 4,036 of record CAWIGZ010000010.1, on the reverse strand, counting down.
TCAGCTGAGGGAGGCTGCCGCTCCCGCCGCCGGTGGCGCTGGAACCGCCGGTTCCGGTCGAGCCGCCGCCGGTTCCGGTCGAGCCGCCGCTGCCGCTGGTGTCTGAGCCCGAAGAACAGGCCGAGAAACAGAGGACGGCGATCCAGACCAGGGAGGGGGCGACCAGGTTTCGTAGCTTCATAAGGGACTCCTTCAAATTTATCCGTGACGATCGCGTGCCGACGCGGCGCCGGAACCTATTACCCGCGCCGGAGCGGGGTCAAGGGCCGACTTGGCGAAGGCCGCCGCTGGTCGCGCAAGCGTCCATCGTACCGGAAACGACGCTGAAAAGCGCCGGAATCCTCGACGAAGGCGCGGTGATCGGCCCGGCGCCGGAAGGATGCCGTCAGGGGAGCAACGGGCATGAACCGCCGGCCGCAATCTGCCGGCATGCGATCGGTGCTCCCGCCGTCCCACCCGTCACGCAGCACTTGTAGCCGCTCATGCAGTCGGTGTCCTGACCGCACGGCGCGCCCGTGCCGCCGTTCCCCGCGATGCACGAGGTCGTGCTCATGATGTCGAAACCGTTCGAGTAAGCCGCGCAAGCGCTGGAGTAGGTCTGCCCGTCGCAGCCGCAGACGACCTGCTGCACGCAGATGGCGCCTCCCGACAGCTCGCAGACCCCCTGCTGGTCTCCAGCCCCGCACTGGCCGTTGCCGAAGTCGCAGAACTCGAGAGGACCGCAGGTCGCGCCGGTGATCCCGCCGCACACCTTGCCTGATCCACCCGCGCCGCCGCGGCCACCGGCCCCGCCTCGCGAGCCCGCGTGCCCACCAATGTCCCCGCCGCCTCCGGCGCTGCCGCCCCCTCCCGCATGGCCGCCGCCGCCCGCAGCACCACCCGATCCCGCATGGCCGCCGGCGCCGGTTGATCCCGCATGACCGCCGGCACCGGCACCGCCTGCCGATCCCGCATGGCCGCCACCTCCGGCACCACCGCCCGATCCCGAGAGGCCGCCCGCGCCAACGCCAGCCCCGCCACCGAATCCCGAGCCACCGGTCGCGCCACCGGCCCCGGTGGTCCCCGCGCCGCCCTGACTGCCGGCGATTCCCGTGCCGCCGCTCCCACCGTTGCCCGAAGCGCCCGCGCTGCCGCCCGTCCCGTTCGAGCCGCCATCCGATCCGCAGGCCAAACCGACCGCGGCGATCGCGGCCACCAGGAACCAGCTCCGTACTCGCGTCATGGCGGACCCTCCAAGTGAGTCGAGGCCAACATACTAACGCCGTTCCGCGAGGATTTCAGTCGGTGCCGGAGGTTGGCCCAGCCGGCTGCCGGCCAGCGGCGCCATCACTCTCAATCGAAGGCGACCTCGGGGACGTCAAACTCTTCGTGGACAGGAGGTGTGCCATGCGTGGTCGATCACTTCCAACTGCCCCGTCGACGATTGGGCCACGCTCCTCGGCGACACCGCCGCCGTCACCGCACTCATCGATTTACGAAAAGCTGGTCGCCGCCTGGATCGGCGCCGGCGCGTTCGACAACCGGAGCCGACGGAACGCCGCCGCCCGCCGCCGTCGGCTCACCAATGCGCAATGCGGTTCTGGGTCACGACGGAAGCGAAGCCCGGGAACGTCCGGCGCATCTCCGCGGTCGTTCGCTCGTAGTCGTTCCGGGCATGCTTGAGCCGCCACGTCGAATGGATCTCGTTGTAGAAGACCTTGTAGGCGACGTCGTAAGTCCCGCTCGCGTTGAAGTCTCCGACGTAGTAAACGCCGCCCGGATCGAGGAACTCGTTCTGCAAGAGACGGAAGCCGGCCAGTCCGGTGGGCGCGCCCGCGCCACCATATTGAACCTCGTCGACCTGGCAAACGGAGGGGACGAGCTCAATCATCTGAACCTCGTTCTGTTCCACGAAGCTGATCTTGTAGTTGGCGCCGTCTCGGCACTTGATGATGAACGCCATCGATTGCCCGGTGATCGTGAAGCGTCCGTAGACATACGCGTGCTGCGCCTGGAAGGCGGCGTTCGGTCGAACGTTGGCCGTCGCGCAGCCGATCGCCAACGTTGCGAAGAGTCCGACCCGAACAAGTGAGGGGCTGGGCACGGAGCCGATTGTACCCCGCAATTCGTCTGAAAAGACGTAGTGCCGCGCCGCTCAGTCCGTCCCGGGGGCCGACCAGCGCCCGCAGATCGGCCATGGTGACCAGGTCAGCCCGTCGACGCCCGTCGGGTGCCCGGAGCGGGCTATGCTGGCGGCGTGACAGATCGCCTGCGCGACAAGCTGGAGATGGGCTCGGGGGGCATCACCCTGTACGGGATCGCGCCACCGCGGGTGACCACCGAGCCCGCGCGCCTGGCGGAGATCGCGGCGCGGCACGAGGCGCACTTCCGCGCGCTGGATCCCGACGGGATCATCGTCTACGACATCCAGGACGAAGCCGAGCGCACACCGGAGACGCGCCCGTTCCCGTTCGTCGCCACGGTCGACCCCGACGACTACGCGTTCGGGCACCTGGCGGGGCTGCAGATCCCGAAGGTCGTCTACCGCTGCGTGCGGCGGATGACCACCCCTGCGTTCACGGCCTGGGCCACGGCGATCGGCGCGGGCGGGCCGCAGCGGTACTCGGTGCTCGTGGGCGGCTCGAGCGCGCGGGAGCGGGGCCCCGGCATCGACCTCGGCGCGGCGTATCCGCTGGTGCGGCGCTGCGCGCCCGGGGCGATCCTGGGCGGGATCGCCATCGCCGAGCGGCACCACGGCAAGGGTGACGAGCACCTGCGCATCGCGCGAAAGGTGGCCGAGGGGTGCCGCTTCTTCGTCACGCAGGCCGTCTACGACGTCTCGTCGTCGAAGTCGCTGCTGTCGGACTACGCGCTGCACGTCGCCGCCACGGGCACCCGGCCGGCGCCGATCATCCTGACCTTCGCCCCGTGCGGGTCCGAGAAGACGATGGAGTTCATGAAGTGGCTGGGGATCGCGTTCCCGCGCTGGCTCGAGAACGAGCTGCGCCACGCGCCCGACGTGCTGGAGCGGTCGGTGACCCTGTGCGAGCGCACGTTCGCCGAGCTGGTGGAGTTCGCGCGCGAAAAGCGCCTGCCCGTGGGCGTCAACGTGGAGAGCGTATCGATCCGCAAGGCCGAGGTCGACGCCTCGCTGGAGCTGTTCCGCCGGCTACGCGCGATGGTCTAGGCGCTGGCCGCAATCACCGAACGTCACGTCGGGAGAGCGGAGGCTACCCGGGTGGCCATTGGGGCGACGGAGCGATCATCGATCGATCCGTCAAGTCCTGGTGTGATTCTACTGGTGCCGGAGACGAGACTTGAACTCGTAAGCCCTTGCGAGCGGCGGATTTTGAGTCCGCTGCGTATACCATTTCGCCACTCCGGCAATGTCTAGTTATATCAAGTACTTATACGGCATTCGGATTCCTCGCTTGGTAGCTTGAGCGTAGCTTATTTCGCAGGGGGCAAGTAGTCCGGCAAAGAAGCGGAGACGTCGGGGCAAGGGGCTCGGCACAGTCTATCGGCGCGGTCAGCTCTGGTCGATAGCGTGGGTTGCGAAGGGCGCGAAGCAGTACGAGCATGGCTCTCCCGACGAAGATACCGCACGCCGCGTCCCCACGGTGAAGATCGGAGATCTCGCCGCCGGCCGCGGCGGCCTCCAGAGCCCCAAGCCGTCCGGCTCCCTCGCGGGCCTCGTCGAAGAGTGGCTGAAGGTTCGCCGAACCACCCATCGCGCCGCCGACCAGGACGAGAACCGCTGGAACAATCATCTGGCGCCTTTCCTCGCTCGCCACTCGCCAGACGATGTGGACATCGGGCTGCTGAAGAAGATCGTCGCGATCAAGCTCGGCGAAGGGTTGTCGCCCGCCACAGTGCGGCTGCTGATGCGCCTGGTCTCGACCCTCTACTCCGATCTGATCGACGACGGCAAGGCGACGAAGAATCCCGCGAAGATGCTGCCGAAGAAGACCCGCGCCCTCATCAGACCGACCTACGATCCGAAAAAGACGCCCTTCATCGAGCGCAAGAAGGACATCGCCCGGATCTACCGGGCGCT
>CAWIGZ010000009.1:0-202080 GCA_963835825.1 uncultured Pseudomonadota bacterium | reverse complement strand
TCGCCATGCTCGAAACCAGGGTGGCGACATTTCCGTGCAACGGTCACAATAGTTCTTGTGTGACGTGGTCCAGACCGAAGCTACTAGTCAACCGGGACGGGTACACCATTCCGCTGAGGACCGCCGAAGGCGCGCAGCCGCTGATTATGCGCTATTCCAAGAACATCTTGTCGCACACAACAGGACCGTCCGAGGGACGACCAATGGTCTCGGACGCGAGAGCGTGGCTAAGACGCCAGAAGGAGCGCATTCTCTTTCAAAGTGCCTAAAACACTTGCGCCGTTAACTTTGCGTGGCCGTCGGGCGCGGAGCGCGGGAGGCCGACCTTCGGAAAGTGCTGTTGCGTTCGCGACTACCGGTTGCTCCCGTGAAATTGCTCTGTCACCTGACACCCCCTGGTGACGCACCAATCAAAGCATCGGCGCTCCTGACGCGTGGTCGCTCCACATGCGCAATAAAACATTGAGCGCAACGACCTCAGGCGTCGTGGCGACTCGAGAGGCGCAGGTGAGGTCTCCCGTATAACCCGTTTCAATTAAGGAACGACGGGGGGAGGCAGAAAGAGAAGTGTGATTCCACAATCGTGAAATGACACCACGCTGACTCATCCTTTAGACGCAACCCGCCGGATATGAGTTGGTGTTCCTCGCGGGTGTCGCGGACTTTTTGCTCTCAGGCGCCCGCCAGGGCGCGGAGGTGGTCCGCGCTCGCAGCGTCAGAGCATTAACAATGTCACCCACGCCTCACAAGCACGGCACAAACAACCCTCACACGGGAGGCACCTGATGAACACGGCTCTGAAAACGGACGCCTGGGGTCTGCCATTTAAAGTCAGTCCTTCCAGGCTCCGGGACCCACCCGCCGACGATGACAATGCTGTCAGTGAACCGCGAGCCAGCACCTGACCCACGCGAGCCCGCGTGCGGCCTCTATCTGTCGCGCGCCGTACTCATGCTGTTCGGGCTTCGTGGTCATGATGGCGCGGCCGCTTTCCAGGCGGGGAGAATCTTCTGCTCCGAGCAGAGCCTGCGCTGCCTCCTCGCCGCGCCGCCACAGTGGGTGAGATCGACGTAGGTCTGAACCGGGGTCAGTGCACCGAGCACGCGCGATCCCACGTGCGAGTCTGCTTCGAACGGCAAGAAGATACCCATGTCGGCCGGGACGAGGACCACCAGATTTTCTCCAGAGTCGACCTCCTTTCCCTGCACCTGTCGGGCGAACAAGTCGAGGACGCGCTTCCGACCTAGCCAGGTCTTCGGCTGACGCACATGGGGCGCCTGGCGTTCCGCCGCAGAGAAGGCAGCATATACGGCCATGTTGCCTGCTCGCGCCGACGCGATACAGGGCCTCCTGCAACTGTGTCCCTTTAAGCGGAGAATATGAGTGACGCTCGTGAAATCGAAGCGATACGCTTTGTTCCAGGCTGCCAGTAGGCCGCTCGAATCTCGGACGCGGACCCCACCGGCGTCCGCGTCCAGACGAACCCCTCTCGCGAAGATGACGGATGACCTTGTTCACGAGACCGAGGCTGACCGCTCCCCGTCGACGTGTTTCCAGGAGGTGCGCGTCTGGAGACCTCGCTGCGTCCAAACCCGTCCCGCATGTGCGGGGCTCAGGAGCGCGCGAAGCACACGGGCGGCGGCAACGGTGCTCGAGGTTCGCGCCCGAGCGCGGCGGACGTCAACCGGAGCGATTCCACTCCGCTCGACGCGGGGAAGCCCGGGCACGTCATCCGACATTGCCCGCGAGGTCGTACCAACTCCACCGGCCTGTGGCACAATCACCGAGCCGTGGCGAAACGAACGGCATCCCGAGGACTGATATGCCCTTCTCCTTGGCGGTGCCGTGCCGCTGGCCCGCCCAGACCGAGAAACCACTCGGGCGAATCTCTTTCTTCACGTGGACTCGCAGCTCCACGCGGCGCCCCTTCGCGAGCCCGAGGTGAACGATTGCGTCGACTCCATCGGTGCGTCGATCTCGCGGAGATTCCTGCAGGCGAACCTCGCCGAGCCACCCTACGTCTCGTAGATCTCACCACTTCCCCAATAGCGAGTGTTCCATTCCTGGCTAGGGCGGGATGTTTGTTCACGACATCTGCCAAGTTCACGTATTGTGAACATAGCATATATCGTGAACAAGTTAGGCCAGAGACCCCGACTGCAAAAACCCGCAGCTGGGGGGCCACCGCGACTTCCACCTTTCCAGAGAGAGAGTCGGGTCCAAAAATCCATACCACTTGCCATACCACCCACCTGTAACGGCCTGGCATAGGTCGCTATTCAGCGCGGTCAAGTCGCTGATTTCACGTGGCTGTTACGGGCAGAAAATCCCCCATTTCTCCGTCTTCACACGGTGGAAGCCGCGATTTCTCGCGATGAGGAACTCGACCTCGCGTTCGCGGACCCGCCGCCCGTAGAGCAGGAGTCTGTCGCCTTTGGCTCACGGAGGACACCCTCAGTGATTACTTGAACCGGCCATACGTGGCACCCTCAAGACCGGCCGAGGTCAAGAGCCGCGTCATAGGGGTCGAACCGCGCGCTTCCTTGCGGGCTAGCCCGGCTACTGCGTAACGGCCGCGAAATCTTCGGGCTGGGCCACGGACCTAGACGGCCATCTCGTATCCCGAGAGTATTCTCACCTTCGGGTCGTGGCCGAAATCGGCGCGACAACAACTCGCGGCGAGCCGCGGGTCCAGCGGCGGGGGGAGAAGAAGGACCTTAGGGTTCTCCGCGCTGGGCCCGGTCTCGTCGACGGATGAAACTCTACGAGCAGGGACGATAAGGCTGTGAGAATGTGATTGTCGCATTTTCCGCACCGCGGTGGAAGACGAAGAGCCTCTATTTCAGCTGGGTTGCGCGTTGTGTGCGCGCTGTTCTCGTGTGCCGCCGAGACTTTCGGCGGGAGAATCTATTGCCCGGGCTGTCGTACGTAGGTCGAGCGTGCGCCCCACGCGCGGCCAATGCGCGGCCACCGGCGCAGCGAAGAAGGACGGCTCGATCGCCATGTCACGTTCGGGCATGGGCGCCGACTTGCCCTCACCAGGCGCGCGCCGGTGACGGATAATCGCGTTTCGCTCGAAATCGCAGGGGCCGAGTGGTCCGACCCCGCCGATTTCCGTTGGGCCCGACATCACGGGTGGGAGCCATGACGTAGCGAGTACACCGTGACGCATGTCCTTGACGGCGCGCAGCCGGATTCCTGGGACGGCGGCGGCGGGGTCAGCTGATGGCGCGCGGGGCCGCCACCGCCAGGCCAGGTCCGAAACGTCGGGCAGCCCTCCGCTTGGAAGCGTTGGCCCTGTGGCTCGATTGCTGCCCGCGCGTTGTTGTGTCTGCGGCCGAGGCGGACGCTACATATTCATTCGGGCTACCTTTGCACGAGATAGGCAATCCCCAGCGCAGCGTCTACTACACCGTCGAGGTCGTGGAGCGACGGACCCGCCGCCGCAATCGCCGGCATTGGTGCTTGTGATCGTTCACGGAGACCGCCGATCACCGTCGCCGCCGAGAGGTCGAGGCCGGAGATCGCGCGCCTTCATCACGCCGAGCACTGGAAGGTGGGCACCATCGCCGCCCACTGGCGTCCACGAGGATGTCGTCCGCCGCGTTCGGGCTGCTGCGGCCGCCATCGGGTCTGGGGATTCCTGGTCGTGCAACTTGTTCGATTTCATCTTAACGAGCAGACGTGCCAAGTATCCGCGCCTGCGGCTGCTCGACATGCTCAAGGAGCGTGGTTCGCGGCAGCGCCCGTACCCTGCGCCGTTTCGTCATGCCCGCGCGTCCCACCCCCGGCCCCAAGCGCGAGGCCTTCCGCGCATCGGCGAGCAGGCTCAGATCGACTGGGTCACTCGGAGATTCCGGTGCCGGGTGGGGGCTCACTGTGGCTCTTGTGATGGTGCTGGCCTGGTCGCGCCATGTGGGTGAATTCTGCTTCGACACCACCGTGCACTCTCTTGCTGCTGTGGCGCGGGAGTCGACCTACTTCGGTGGGGCCGGCCCGCCAGTGGCTCTTCGACAATCCCAATTTGCTCTCGTGCTCGAATCTCGGCACGGCGACGCGGCCCGCTTCCATCCCTTGCTCCTCGACCTCGGCAACGCCATGCACCAGCCAGCTGCGGCTGTGCGCCCCGTACCGGGGCAACGAGAAGGGACGCGTGGAACGAAAGCTCTTCCTTCGCGAGCGCTTCCTCGCTGGCCGCGAACCACGACGTCGAGCACGGCAACCGGGAGCTGCTCGCCTTCATCGCATCGCGCACCAGCAGCGACATCCCAATTTCCCGCAACGCACGATTGCCGACTGCCGGTCGAGGAGAAACCGCGCTTGCTCCGCTGCCCGACGTGGTCCAGCCCGTGCTCGTCGACAAGCCCGCCTTCGCCCGCTTCTCGACACGAAGCTCTATTCGGTGCCACCTGGACCACGTCGAGCGCACCCTCACCATCGTCGCCACGCACCGGCTCCGTCCGTCTGCTCGACGGCGCCGCCGTCATCGCCCAGCACCCCGCTCTTGGGGCCACCGCCAGAAGATTGAGCATCCCGATCACCGCGCCCATGCAGCGCCGAAACGCGGCGCCGCTTCCTCCGCCGGGCCCGCGATCGACTGCGCACTACGACAAGTCGGTCCTATCGAGCGCTGGGTCGAAGCGGGCGGCAACATCGGAAGGATGGTGGCCCAGACTCGGCAAGCTGCTCGACCTTTGACGGCGCCGACGTCTTCGGGAAGGCCGTCGCGGAAACCGTCGAGCACGCACGACGGCGAAGTGGGCGTGTGCGAGACATGCGCGCCAGCATCCCGTCCCCATCGATTTCCTGCTCGGGGATGGCATCCCCGCAACCGCGACGTCATCCCGCACGACCATCGGGGTGACTCGATGCAAAGCGATGACATCGCTACCCAGCTGCGCCAGCTCGGCTTCCGTGTCTCGCTGGCCGCGCTGCGCGCTTTCTTCGAGCACGCCACCCACAGTCGCATTCGGGCCCGTCGAATCCTGCGAGAAGCTGGTCGAGATGGAGCGCCGCGAACGCGAGAGCCGCAATCTCGCCGCGCGCACCCGCCTCGCCACCCTCGGGAAATTCACCACCCTCGACCGCTTCGACTGGAACCATCCCCCGTCCATCGACCGCAATCTCTATCCAGAACCTACATGCCACCCTCGATTTCCTCGAGCGGGGCGACGACTGCTCCTGCGCGGGTCGAGCGGCTTCGGCAAGACCACGCTCGCCCAGAATCTCGGCTTCGCCGCCCTCACCCGCGGCCACTCCGTCCGCTTCTCCAGCCTGGCCGCGCTACTGACCGATTCCTTCGTCCGTCGCTGCCCGCCCTCGAACTCGCTCTGCGCCACAGTGCCTCGCGCCGAAAGCCTCCCTGATTCGTCGACGTTCTCGGCTACCTCCCCTGCGCATCCGCTCCGCCGATCTCCTCTACAACATCGTCAGCCGTAGGCACGAGACCAGGTCCGTCGTCATCACCAATTTTGCCCTTCAAGCAGGGGCACCGCTCCGGCGCTGCCTGCGTCGCGGCCCTCGTCGACCGCTTCGTCCAGCATGCCACGTCATCGAGCATCGACGCCGACTCCTGCGCCAGAAGTCTCAACCTCCCCGCCCAAGAAGGCCAAGTGATGGCCACGCCCCTCGACGGTCAAATTTCCTCGGATCCTCGTGGCCGTCTACAGTCCCTCCGGAGGCCATTGGAGCCTCTTGATCTACACCCGCGTTTTCCGTCACAGGTCGCGGTTGGCCGATATCTGACCGGCACCCGGCGCACTGACCACGCAGACCAGATGGCGGACGCGCTGAGGCTCCCGGCGGCGACTCGCCTGCCAATCGTCATGGACCGCGAGCTTCGACCGTTTCAAGCGCGACGTCAACCTTACGGAATTCGCGGCGGGTCGAAGCTATGGCTCGTCGATTGCGAGTGGTCGGCCGAGGGAAACTGGCGTGGCAGCACGGCATGCAAGCGTCTCGATGCGCCACCCGGATACCAACGATAAAATCATCATTCGCCGTGACGGCGACGGGCACTGGACCTATTTTTCTGTTCGCGACGACAGGCGACAACGGAACGGTCGTCGACTTCTACAGCGCCGAGGCCACGCCGGCCTCGGCGCGGTTCGGAAGGAGTTTCGCCCTGGCTCCGGGTCGACCGTCCGAAGCTGCCGGTCGAGCTTTTTCGGCCGAGCGTCCAAATCCAGGCGCGTGACGAGGGGCCGCAGCAGCGGCCTATTCCAAGCGCGCGCAGTTCGCCGTCAGTACCTTGAGGACCGTGGCATCAGCCGGAGGTGCGTCTGAGCGCGGTTCGCCGAGGCGTACCGTCTGGGTGACCGAGGAAACGTCCTTTTTCCGCACTGCTATCCTGCGACCGGGCCCGTCGTCGGTTTCGATAGCGAAGAACAGCGGCTACACCACCTTCGCCACCGGCGGCCGCAAGACGTTCTGGATCAGCGACGAAGCGACCCAACGACGACTCGCCTGGTCATCGTCGAGAGCTCAATCGACGCTTTCAGCTACCACCAGCTCTTCCCACACCCGCGCGCGCGCTACCTCAGCACCGGCGGCGCTCTCGGGCAGCGAGGCAGCTCGGCGCTCGTCGCCGCGGCAATCGCCGCGATGCCCGCGGGCGCCGACATCGTGAGCGCGACCGATGCCGACGGCGGCGGCGAGAAACTGCACGAGCAGCTCGACGGTCGCCGGCGGCGCCCGCTTGCGGCGCCACCGGGCGCCGGTCCCCAAGGATTGGAACGACTACCTCGAAGTCGCTCGAGCGAACGAGTGCGTCACGCGACAGGGAGAGCCGCCTCGAGCGGTTAAGGAGACACGACCTATGGGCAAGATCGGCACGGTCGCACTCCACAAAGGCGGAACCGGGAAGACCACCATCTTCGAGACACCTCGCGTTTCTCGCCGCCGAACCGGTCGCGAACCCTCCTCATCGACCTCGGCGGCCAGGGCAACGCCTCGGACACCGTTCTGCTCGATGCTGCGAACCTCGATACGGTCCGCACCGCCTCCGATTCCTTCGAGGAGAGCGAGCCAGTGAAGCAAGTCCTCAACGCCAGATCTAATTTCGACGTCCTGCCGGCCGACTCCCGCGGGCTCGCCGTCGACGCCTCGCCTTCGAATCTGCGGCGCTTTTCAGCCAGCGCCTCAAAACTCTCGCCGCCGACTACGACCTGGTCGTCATCGACACGCCGCCCACGAGAGCGGCTCGCAGCGCAAGGCGGGCAAGGCCGTCCGCGAAGGCGCCAGCCGAAACCGCCTAATGAACCACCACCACCCAGGACAGGGTGGACGCCACTAACTCTTGTATCGCTACCAAAGGCCGCCCTGGCTGTCGCTGGCGGACCAGCTCCGGAGCACCCACAACCGCTCAGGTCGTCCTCATGGTCTCTGTCGACGCCGTGCTCCGGCGAATCCGCGTGAGCCGCGAAAGACCTTCAACGCGGAGCGGATGGGGAGGAGCGGCCGGCTCCATCCGGAAGCGTATCCAAGCAGCCGATGCGCGCACTCTGATCTCGCCTGGCCAGTACGAGCTGGGTGTCCGGGGGCGCGCCGCGCGCCGCGAAGATGGCCGGGTCCGAAGGAAGTCCCCACCATCCTCGACGACAAGCTCGCACGACCGCGAGAAAATCCGCTTTTTTTTTTATCGACCGAGACGACATGACGCCGATTCACGGAGAGTGAGGGCGTATAGGCCCGAAGTTACGCCGCGTCAATGGCCGAGATGACCCATTCTGTCGACTGCCTGCCTCTTGTCGCCCCGCCAAGACGCCCTGTTTTCACGGGGGAAAACAAGGACCGCGTGAGCCTTCAGGCACACGTCCACGTTAGAGGCCAAAGTTTAGGGCTGTGAGCTTTCCCAGCCCGTCGCCCCCCTACGCGGCGAAGTCGTCGGGAGCGGGTGGGTCCGGGGCGGAAAAACTGATGGATCGTCGCCGAACCACATTTTGATCTGCGGAGGAGGGCGTGCGGGGTGGGGTACCTTCTTCCCGCGTGTTCGAAGGCCAGCCCGAAATGCGGGATTACGCGCTCGATGGCATGGCCCGAGGTCAAGGCGGGACCATTTGATGTGCCCTTTGCAACGCGTGCACTCGAGGACGTCGTTCACAGCAGACCCGCCAGATCATTGATGCCCATGTGAAGCGGCCCCCTCGAGGTGGCTCCGGTCGGGGCCGCCGTCCGCGCCTGCGGGTTGTACGAGATCGATGGGGCAACCTCCGGGACGATTCCTGCGTGCGCAGCGAATGCCGGGGCGAAATACGCGAAAGTAGCGGCTGAGGTGGGCCCGTGGACGAGGGCACGCCCATCACAAAAACTGCATGCCATTTGTTACCAACCGGCCGAGACGGTCACCATCACGCTGCCCGTCCACCCGCTGCGAGGGACAGGAGCTCCGCCGGTCTTTCGCTGGCAGAAAACGGTCCCGGCGGGCGCTACGTGCTCGTTGAGGATCCACCAGTTCCTCGGACTCGCGAACCAGAATCCGGACCCTTGCGGTGCCTGCGGGCGGCTCCTCAAGGCTTTGCGGGGCGCCAGTTGTGTTTTCGCTTCCAGGGCCTTCACTCGACATGACCCGAGCGATTGGCGTCGCGCTCGAAGGAGACAACCACCGAGCGCGACAGCGGAAAACTTGACAGTGCCTCGGTGCTACCGAATCGAATGGGTAACTCAACATGCGGCCAGCCATGCGCAAGACGCCGCCCCACGCCAACACCACCGCCGCCCGGCCCTGGCCGCCCAGCGCGCAAGGCGTTGCTCGGAGCGTGGGCGCACTCCGGTTCACCGTCCGCACAGGAACGTGGCTCCGACGGATTCGTTGAGCTCGAAGATTCTCGGCAACGCAGCTGCAGTGTGAGCGGTCGTGTACTTGCGTCAGTCGACCCTCAAGCAGGTTCACGAGAGTCGCGAGTCAACAAGCCGCGCAGCGCGCCCGGCGAGATCGGGCCGCGGCCCGGGCTGGCCCTGAACGCGCCGAGCATCGATGGAAAGATCTCGGACAAACTGGCGCTCTCGCGTTGAGGAAGACCGGCTTCAAGCGTCTCGCGGAGAACATCGTTCGCGGTCTCGTCGGCTCGCTGTTGGCGATTCAAGTTCTTCTCGATCTCCACGCTCCTCGGCGGACTGGCATCAAGCTGCACTCGCGGCTCGCGGACGTGGCGATCGCGGACGAGCACTCCACACAACCCGCGCGTTTACGCTGTTGCTCGGTGTGAAGGAGGCAAGGGGGCGGGTCCTCAACTGGGACGGGCCCGGCCGCGCCTCGAAGGCGGGCGGCTCAACAGGTCCGTCGCGGCGGAATTCCTGCCGCCGGCCGGAGACCCCTGGGATCCCAGCACTTCGACTTTCCGTATGTCCGCCGATCAGGAGGTGGAGAAGGCGGTCAGGCTCATCTTCGATTTCGTCTTCCGCCTCGATGGACGTACATAGCGCCGTCTTCTGCTACCTGCACCGGCATGGGATTAAGCTGCCGTCCCGAGGCCCCTCGGAGCGCGAGCTCATTGGGTGCTGCCCCGCTACTGCTATGTGCTCCTACACTCGCACAACCCCATCTATGCGGGAGCCTACGCGTACGGACGCAAAAAGCGTGACTCTGGTCGATGGAAAGTGCACCAAAGATGACAAGCAGCCGCAAGAATCCTGGACCGTGGTGCGTGCTGGCACCATCTGGGCTACATCGCATTGGAGGAATGCTGCCAACCAGAAGAAGCTGCGCGACAACCGCACCGTCTTCAGGTCGGTGCGGTTGTCACGCAGCTTCTTCTGGTTGGCCACGTATTCCTCCCATTCGATGTAGCCCAGATGGTGTCCACGCAAGCACACGGTCCAGGATTCTTGCGGCTGCTTGCTCATCTGCCGGTGCACTTTCCCATCAACCAGAGTCACGCGGTGCTCGATGGCGTCCGTACGCGTAGGCTCCCGCATAGATGGGGTTGTGCAAGATGTTGAGCACATAGCAGTAGCGGGGCAGCACCCAATGCAGCTCGCGCTCCGAGGGGCCTCGGGACGGCAGCTTGATCCCATGCCGGTGCAGGTAGCGGAAGACGGCGTATGCGCTTCCATCGAAGCGGAAGCGATCGAAGATGAGCCTGACCGCCTTCTCCACCTCCTGATCGGCGGACATACGGAAAGTCGAAGTGCTGGGATCCCAGTCGTATCCGGCCGGCGGCAGGAAAAGAGCTCGCCGCGACGGACCTTGTTGAGCCGCCCGCCTTCGAGGCGCAGCCGCATCCAGTTGAGCTCCGCCTCCGAGAGGGTTCCTTTCACACCGAGCAACAGCTTGTCGTTGTAGTCGCGCGGGTTGTAGATGGAGTGCTCGTCCGCGATCACCACGTCCGCGAGCCGGCAGATCTCCAGCAGCTGATGCCAGTCCGCCGAGGAGCGTGCCAATCGAGAGACTTCGATCGCCAACAGCGAGCCGACGAGACCGCGAACGATGTTCTCCGCGAGACGCTTGAAGCCGGTCCTTCCCTCGACGCGAGCGCCGCTCTGTCCGAGATCTTCGTCGATGACCTCGACGCGTTCAGGGGGCCAGCCCAGGGCCACGGCCCGATCTCGCAAGGCGTACTGGCGGCTCGTCGACTCGCGGTTCTCGTGAACCTGCTTGAGGGTCGACTGACGCAAGTACACGACCGCTCGACGCTCCAGATGCGTTGCCAAGATCTTCGCGCTCATCGGAGACCTCCGTCGGAACCACGTTGCTGTGCAGAGCTCGGTGAACCAGAATGTCGCCCACGCTCCGAGCAAACTGCTTTGCGCGCTGGCGGCCAGGGCAGTCCAGGGCGGCGGTGGTGTTGGCGTCGGGCGGCGTCTTGGCATGGCTGGCCGCATGTTCAGTTACCGCATTCAGCTTCGGTATCACCGAAGCACTGTCAAGTTTTCCGCTGTCGCGCTCGTGGTCCTCTCCTTCGAGCGCAACGCGAATCGCTCGGCTTATGTCGAGTAGGCCCTGGAACGAAAGCACAACTGCGCGCCCCGCGACCTGAGGAGCCGCCCAGCCGGCACCGCGATCGGTCCAGGATTCTGGAAAGCGAGTCCGACGACCTGGTGGATGCTCAACGAGCGCGTAGCGCCCGCCGGGACCGTTCTCCCAGCGAAAGACCGCGAGCTCCTTCCCTCGCAGCGGGTGGACGGGCAGCGTGATGGTGACCGTCTCGGCGGTTGGTAACGAATGGCATGCAGTTTGTGATGGGCGTGCCTCGTCCACGGGCCCACCTCAGCCGCTACTTTGGCGTATTCGCCCCGGCATTCGCTGCCCGCGCCGGAATCGTCCCGGCGGTTGCCCCCATCGATCTCGTACAACCCGCAGGCTCGGACAGCGGCCCCGACCGGAGACCACCTCGAGGGCGCCGCTTTCCATGGGCGTCGATGATCTGGCGGGTCTTTCTGAACGACGTCCTCGAGTGCACGCGTTGCAAAGGGCGCATGGAGATCGTTGCCGCCTTGACCTCCGGCCATGCCATCGAGCGCGTGCTCGGGCATCTCGGGCTGCCCTTCGACGCGCCGGAGCTCCACCCCGCACGCCCTCCTCCGCAGATAGAAATGTCGTTCGGCGACGATCCATCAGGTTTCCGCCCGGACCCACCCGCTCCCGACGACTTCGCCGCGTAGGGGGGCGACGGCTGGGAAAGCTAGCGGCCTAAACTTTGGCCTCTAACGGTGGACGTGTGCCTGAAGGCTCACGCGGTCCTTGTTTTCCCCGTGAAAACAGGGCGTCTTGGCGGGGCGAGAAGGGCGGGCAGTCGACAGAATCGGTCATCTCGGCCATTGACGCGGCGTAACTTCGGGCCTTATACGCCCTGCACTCTCGTCGATCGGCGTCATGTCGTCTCGGTCGAGGTTTTCGACGAGAGCCAGGCGGAGTTTCTCGCGGTCGTCGAGCTTGTCGTCGAGGATGGTGGGGACTTCCTTCAGACCGGCCATCTTCGCGGCGCGCCAGCGCCGCTCCCCGGAGGCCAGCTCGTACTGGCCAGGCGAGATCAGAGTGACGCGGATGGGCTGCTTGATACCGTTCTTCCGGATGGAGCCGGCCAGCTCCTCCATCCGCTCCGCGTTGAAGGTCTTTCGCGGCTGACGCGGATTCGCCGAGACGGCGTCGACAGAGACCATGAGGACGACCTGACCGGGTTGTCGGGTGCTCCGGAGCTGGTCCGCCAGCGACACCAGGCGGCCTTTGGTAGCGATAGAAGAGTTCATGGCGTGGCCTCCTGGGTGGTCGTGCCGATCTGGTTCAGAACCCACAAGAGCGCTTCGCGGACGGCCTTGCCCGCCTTGCGCTGCGAGCCGCTCTCGTGGGCGGCGTGTCGATGACGACCAGGTCGTAGTCGGCGGCGAGAGTTTTGAGGCGCTGGCTGAAAAGCGCCGCAGCTTCGAAGTCGAGGCGCTCGACGGCGAGCAAGCGGGAGTCGGCCGGCAGGACGTCGAGCTTCGGCCTGGCGTTGAGGACTTGCTTCACTGGCTCGCTCTCCTCGAAGAGATCGGAGGCGGTGCGGACCGTATCGAGGTTCGCAGCCTCGAGCAGAACCGTGTCCGAAGCGTTCCCTTGGCCGCCGAGGTCGATGAGGAGGGTTCGCGAGCCCTGTTCGGCAGCGAGAAACGCGAGGTGTGTCGAAACAGTGGTCTTGCCGGTTCCGCCTTTGTGAATTGCGACGGTGCAGATCTTTCCCATGGGTCGTGTCTCCTTCACCGCTCGAGGCGGCTCTCCCGTCGGTGAGGCAGTGTTCGCTCGAGGGATTGCAGGTAGTCGTTCCAATCCTTCGGCAGGGGCGAGGCGTGGCGCCGAAGCGGGCGGCCGCCGGCGACCTCGAGCTGCTTGTGCAGTCTCTCGCCCCCGCCGTCGGCGTCGGTCGCGCTCACGACCTCGGCGCCGACCGGCATGGAGGCGATCGCGGCGCCGATGAGCGCCAAGGCCTCGGGCCCGACGGCGCCGCCGGTGCTGAGGTAGCGCGAGTGCTGGTGAGGGAATAGCTGATGGTAGCTGAAAGCGTCGATCGAGCTCTCGACGACGACGAGGCGAGCGTCGTCGGGTCGGGCGTCGCTGATCCAAAACGTCTTGCGACCGCCGGAGGCGAAGCTGGTGAAGCCCCTGTTCTTGATCTCGAAACCGACGACGAGCCCCGTAGCGGGATCGCGGTGAGGGAAAAGCACGTTACCTCGGTCGCCCAAACGGTACGCCTCGGCGAAGCGGCGATCAGCCGCCACCTCCCGGCTGATGCCGCGGTCCTCAAGGTAGCGACAGCGAGCAGCGCGCGCGTTGGAATAGGCCGCTGCTGCGGCCGCCTCGTCACGCTCCTGGATTTGGACGCTCGGCCGATAAAGCTCGATCGGCAGCTTCGGCCGGTCGACCCGGAGCCACGAGCGAAGCTCCTTTCGAACAGCGCCGAGGCCGGCGTGGCCTCGGCGCTGCAGGAAATCGACGACCGTTCCGTTGTCCCTGTCGTCGCGAACAGAAAAATAGGTCCAGTGCCCATCGCGATCGCGCCGAATGATGATTTTATCGTTGGTATCCGGGTGGCGCATCGAGACGCTTGCCTGGGTGCTGCCACGCCACTTTCCCTCGGCCGCCCGCTCGCGATCGACGAGCCGATAGCCTCGACCCGCCGCGAACTCCGTCAGGTTGACGTCCCGCTTGAAACGGTCGAGCTCGTGGTCCATTGCCCGATTCGGCGGCGCAGTCGCCGCCGGGAGGGACCTCAGCGCGTCCGCCATCTTGTCTGCGTCGTCACGTGTGTATGCCGCCATTTGGTCGGTCCCATTGCTGGGTGGTGCTGGGTTCCTAGAGGGGGTCTCGGCCAACCGCGGAATTTTTGACCTGTGACAGGAAAACGCCGGTGCTGATTGACTCGATGGCCTCCGGAGCGGCCCGGAGGGCCTCAGGTCCGTATTCCGTTCTTGTAGACGGCCACGAGGATCCGGGGAAATTTGACCATCGAGGGCGTGGCCATCACTTGGCCTTTTTGGGCGTGGGAGGCTGAGACTTCTGGCGCCAGGAGTCGGCGTCGATGTCGATGACGTGGCAGTGCTGGACGAAGCGGTCGACGAGGGCGGCGACGCAGGCAGCGCCGGGAAAGACGGTGCCCCACTGCTTGAAGGGCAAATTCGTGGTGATGACGACGGACCTGGTCTCGTGCCTACGGCTGACGATGTTGTAGAGGAGATTGGCGGAGCGGCTGTCGCAGGGGAGGTAGCCGAGCTCGTCGACGATCAGGAGCTTCGGCGCGAGGTACCTGTGGCGCAGAGCGCGTTCGAGGGCGGGCAGCGACTCGCGACGAAGGAGATCGGTCAGTAGCGCGGCCAGGCTGGAGAAGCGGACGGAGTGGCCGCGGGTGAGGGCGGCGAAGCCGAGATTCTGCGCGAGCGTGGTTTTGCCGACGCCGCTCGGCCCGCGCAGGAGCACGTTGTCGCCGCGCTCGAGGAAATCGAGGTTGGCGTGCAGGCTCTCATAGAGATTGCGGTCGATGGAGCGGGGATGGTTCCAGTCGAAGCGGTCGAGGGTGGTGAATTTGCCGAGGGTGGCGAGGCGGGTGCGCGCGGCGAGATTGCGGCTCTCGCGTTCGCGGCGCTCCATCTCGACCAGCTTTTCGCAGGATTCGACGGGCCCGATGCGACTGTGGGTGGCGTGCTCGAAGAAAGCGCGCAGCGCGGCCAGCGAGACGCGGAAGCCGAGCTGGCGCAGCTGGGTGGCGATGTCATCGCTTGGCATCGTAGCCCCCGAGATCGTGCGGGATGACGTCGCGGTCGGGGATGCCATCCCCGAGCGGGATATCGATGGGGACGGGATGCTCGGCGGCGCGGCGGTGCTTCTCGCACAGCACGCCCACTTCGCCGGGATCGTGCGTGCCGCGCTCGACGGTTTCCGCGACGGCCTTCCCGAAGACGTCGGCGCCGTAAAGGTCGAGCAGCTTGCCGGTCTGGGCCACCATGCTTCCGATGTTGCGGCCCGCCTCGACCCAGCGCTCGATGAGGACATCGACTTGTGGGGCGACGGTGCGCAGTCGATCGCGGCCGGCGGAGGGAGCGGCGCCGCGTTTGCGGCGCAGGATCTCGGCACGGTGATCGGGATGCTCGATCTTCTGGCGGTGGCCCCAAGAGCGGGGGTGCTGGGCGACGACGGCGGCGCCGTCGAGCAGACGGACGGAGCGATCGTCGGCGACGATGGTGAGGGTGCGCTCGACGTGGTCCGGTGGCACCGAATAGACGTTGGTGTCGAAGCGGGCGAAGGCGGTCTTGTCGACGAGCACGGGCTGGACCACGTCGGTGGCGGGCATGGGGTCGGGCAGCGGGAGCAAGCGCTGTTTCTCCTCGACCAGGCAGTCGGCGATCGTGCGTTGCGGGAAATTGGGATGTCGCTGCTGGTGCGCGATGGTGTCGATGAAGGCGAGCAGCTCCCGGTTGCCGTGCTCGACGTCGTAGATGTCGCGGCCAGCGAGGAAGCGCTCGCGAAGGAAGCGAATCTTTCGTTCCACGCGTCCCTTCTCGTTGCCCCGGTACGGGGCGCACAGCCGCAGCTGGACGTGCATGGCGCTGCCGAGGTCGAGGAGCAAGGGATGGAAGCGGGCCGCGTCGCCGTGCCGTTCGAGCACGACGATCTTGGGATTGTCGAAGAGCCACTGGCGGGCCGAGCCGCCGAAGTAGGTCGACGCCCGCGCCAGCGAGCGCAAGAGCGAGTGCACGGTGGTGTCGAAGCAGAATTCACCCCACATGGCGCGCGACCAGGCCAGCACCATCACGAAGAGCCACAGTGAGCGGCTGCCCCCACCCGGCACCGGAATCTGCCCGACGTGAGCCCAGTCGATCTGAGCCTGCTCGCCGATGAGGGGATCGAGACGCAGGAAGGCCTCGCGCTTGGGCGTGGGACGCGCCGTCATGACGAAGCGGCGCAGGGTACGGGCGCTGCCGCGAAAGCCGCGCTCCTTGAGCATGTCGAGCAGCCGCGTCGATCGCAGGCGCGGATACTTGAGCAGCGTCTCGTTGATGAAATCGACGTACGGCACGACCAGGAGAGATCTCCGCACGACCCGATCGGTTCGGGGCCGCAGCAGCCCCAGAACGCGGCGGACGACATCCTCGTGGACGCCGAGTTGGGCGGCGATGGTGCCCACCTTCCAGTGCTCGGCGTGATGAAGGCGCGCGATCTCCGCCTCGACCTCGGCGGCGACGGTCATCGGCGCTCTCCGTGAACGAGACTGAGCTGCCGCAAATCACGAAAGTCGCCGATGCCGGCGATGCGCCTGCTGCGGCGGCGGGTCGGTCGCTCCACGACCTCGACGGTGTAGTAGACGCTGCGCTGGGGATTGCCTATCTCGTCGGTGAGCCCGAATGAATATGTAGCGTCCGCCTCGGCCGCAGACACAACAACGCGCGGGCAGCGATCGAGCCACAGGGCCAACGCTTCCAAGAGCGACAGGGCTGCCCGATCGTTTCGGACCTGGCCTGGCGGTGGCAGCACCGCGCGCATCAGCTCGTCCGCCCCCGCCGTCACCAGGATCCGGCTGCGCGCCGTCGAGAAGGACATGGTCACCGTGTACTCGCTCATCGTCATCGCTCCCGCCGGTGATCTCGGGCCCGACGGAGATCGGCGGGGTCGGACCACTCGGCCCCTGCGATTTCGAGCGAAACGCAAATTTCTCGGTACCCATATCCGTCACCGGCGCGTGCCTGGTGAGGGCGAGTCGCCGCCGCCATGCCCGAACGTGATCACGGTGATCGAGCCGTCCTTCTTCGCTACGCCGGTGGCGCGCATTGGCCGCGCGTCGGGCGCGCGCTCGACCTACGTCACGACAGCCCGGGCAATAGATCTGCCCGCGAAAGTCTCGGCGGCACACGAAGAAGACGCGCCGGCACAACGCGCAACCCAGCTGAAATAGAGGCTCTTCGTCTTCCATCCGCCGCGGGCGGAAGGAACTGGACGATCGATC
Organism: uncultured Pseudomonadota bacterium; assembly: GCA_963835825.1. GTDB lineage: Bacteria > Myxococcota_A > Polyangia > Fen-1088 > Fen-1088 > JADGRB01. Next base: position 185,173 of record CAWIGZ010000009.1, on the reverse strand, counting down.
CTCACAGCTTTATCGTCCCTGCTCGTCAGACTTTCATCCGCCTGACAGAGGGCCCAGGGCGGCAACCCTGGGTCCTCATCCTTCTGCCCGCCGCTGCCGTTTACGCCGGGCCCGCGGCTGTCGCGACTTTTGCTGCCGCGCCGATTTCGGCCACGACCCGAAGGTCAGATCTCCTCGGATCGAGATGGCCGTCTACACCCGTCGCCCGCAGCGGCCCACCCGAAGATTTCGCGGGCCCAACGCAGTAGCCGGGCTAGCCCGCAAGGAAGCGCGCGGTTCGACCCCTATGACGCGGCTCTGACCTCGGCCGGTCTTGAGGTATCACGTATGGCCGGTTCGAGTGATCACTGAGGGTGTCCTCCGTGAGCCAAAGGCGACAGACTCCTGCTCTACGGGCGGCGTCACAAACGCGAGGTCGAGTTCCTCATCGCGAGAAATCGCGGCTTCCACCGTGTGAAGACGAGAAATGGGCGTTTCTGCCCGTAACAGCCGCGTGAAATCAGCGACTTGACCGCGCTGGATCGCAACCTGGACGTCCAGGCCGTTACGGGTGGGTGGTATGGCAAGTGGTATGGATTTTTGGACCCGACTCTCTCTCTGGAAAGGTGGAAGTCGCGGTGGCCCCCCAGCTGCGGTTTTTGCGGTCGGGATCTTGGCCTAACTTGTTCACGATATATGCTATGTTCACGAATACGTGAACTTGGCAAACGTCGTGAACAAACATCCCGCCCTAGGTGCCGGAATGGAACGCTCGCTGTTGGGAAAGCTGGTCGAGATCCTACGAGACGTAGGGTGGCTCGGCGAGGTTCGCCTGCAGGAATCTCCGCGATCGACGACCGATGGAGCCGACGCGATCGTTCACCTCGGGCTCGCGAAGGGGCGACACGTGGAGCTGCGAGTCCACGTGAAGAAAGAGATTCGCCCGAGTGGTTTCTCGGCCTGGGCGGACCTGCGGCACGGCACCGCCAAGGAGAAAGGTATATCCGTCCTCGGGATGCCGTTCGTTTCGCCACGGCTCGGTGATTTGTGCCGGCAGGCCGGTTGGAGTTGGTACGACCTCGCGGGCAACTGTCGGATCAACGTGCCCGGGCTTCTCCACGTCGAGCGGAGTGGAATCGCTCCGGTTCGACGTCCGCCGCGCTCGGGCGCGAACCTCGGCACCATTGCGGCCGCTCGTGTGCTTCGCGCGCTGCTGAGCCCCGCACATGCAGGACGGGTTTGGACGCAGCGAGGTCTCCAAACAAACTCCTCCTGGAAACACGTCGACGGGGAGGCGGTCAGCCTCGGTCTCGTGAACAAGGTCGTCCGTCATCTCCGCGACGAGGGGTTCGTCGCAGACGCGGACGGCGGTGGCGTCCGTGTCCGGGATCCGAGCGGCCTACTGGCGGCCTGGAACAAAGCGTATCGTTTCGATCTTCACGAGCGTCACGCGTACTTCTCGTTGCTTAAAGGGACACAGTTGCAGGAGGCCCTGTATCGCCTCGGCGCCGAAGCAGGCAACATGGCCGTATATGCTGCCTTCTCTGCGGCAGAACGCCAGGCACCCCATGTGCGTCAGCCGAAGACCTGGCTATACGTCGGAAGCGCGTTCCTCGACTTGCTCGCCCGACAGCTGCAGGCGAAGGAGGTCGACTCTGGCGAAAATCTAGTGGTGCTCGTCCCGGCCGACATGGGTATCTTCTTGCCCTTCGAAGCAGACTCGCACGTGGGATCGCGCGTGCTCGGTTGCACCGACCCCGTTCAGACCTACGTCGATCTCACCCACTGTGGCGGTCGCGGCGAGGAGGCAGCGCAGGCGCTCCTGGAGCAGAAGATTCTCCCGGCCTGGAAAGCGGTCACGCCATCATGACCACGGAGCCCCGGACACAGCACGAGTATGAAGCACGAGAGATAGATGCCGCGCGCCGGGTTCTGGTCGATCTGGGTCAGGTGCTGGGCTCGTGGTTTACTGACAGCATTGTCGTCGTCGGCGGGTGGGTGCCGGACCTGGAAGGACTAGGCTTAGAATGGCAGCCCCCAGCGTCCGTTTCAGAGCCGTGTTCATCAGGTGCCTCCGTGTGAGGGTTGTTTGTGCCGTCTATGCACGGCGTGGGTGAGACGTGCTAATGCTCTGACGCTGCGAGCGCGGACCACCTCCGCGCCCTGGCGAGCGCGACGCCTCGACAGGTTGTCCGCGACACCCGCGAAACACCAACTCATATCCGGCGCACTCGTCTAAAGGATGAGTCAGCGTGGTGTCATTTCACGATTGTAGCGATCACACTTCTCTTTCTGCCTCCCCCCGTCGCACCCTTGATTGGTCCGGTCCTTTACGGGAGACCTCACCTGCGCCTCTCGAGTCGCCACGACGCCTGAGGTCGTTGCGCTCAATGTTTTTATTGCGCATCTGGACGACCACACGTCAGGAGCGCCGATGCTTTGATTGGTGCGTCACCAGGGATGTCAGGTGACAGAGCAATTTCACGGGAGCAACCGGTAGTCGCGAACGCAGACAGCACTTTCCGAAGGTCGGCCTCCGCGCTCGCGCCCGACGGCCACGCAAAGTTAACGGCGCAAGTGTTTGTTCGGCAGTCGGCGTTTTCGAAAGAGAAGTGCGCTCCTTCTGGCGTCTTAGCCACGCTGCTCGCAAGCCGCACCTCCATCCCCGAGGCCCATTGGTCGTCCCTCGGACTCATGTTGTGTGCGACAAGATGTTCTTGGAATAGCGCATAATCAGCGGCTGCGCGCCTTCGGCGGTCCTCAGCGGAATGGTGTACCCGTCCCGGTTGACTAGTAGCTTCGGTCTGGACCACGTCCCGCGCCGACTTATTCTGAGCTCCGTTGCCCTCCAATGTCGCCACCCTGGTTTCGAGCATGGCGAGTTGCCCAGCGCGATACTCGACGCTGACGTGGCCGCCACTGTCATGTGGACTCGGGCTATTTTGGACCTCGGCGACTCGTGCACTTGCCGCTGCTCGATGGCCAACTATTCGCGCGCCAATGAGACCCGCGAAGCAGGCTCCGAGGAAGACCAAGACCAGACGCGTCGACCTTCTCATAGCAGGGACAACGGGAACGGCCCTAGTCGAGGCCGCGTAGCGCCCTTTGATCTCATGGTCGATGGGTGTGGGCTGCTTAGTCAGCATGTACCTAGCCCCTTCGTGTGTGCCGCAGCGAACGAGCGCCCAGGAGGAGGAACGTCTGGTGACTGCGTGGCGGAGTGGTGTTCGTTACTCAGTTCCAACTGGGAGTGGTGGTTGCGTGCATTTCAAGAGGAGCGCAGCCACGAGTGCACCGGCCGCCGGCCGTCGCGGCAAAGCGACGCTCGGTGCGCAACGGGCGCTGGTATGTGAGGCTCCATGGACCTGTCTCCTAGAGTCATCTGACCGAGGCCTCGCGCGCTTTCAGTACCTGTGAGACCTGTGCCTCTGCGCTCCTTGGTCGTCTTGTAGTACACATCAGGAGTCGTTTTGGTTGAACGTCCAAACGAAGAGGCCGGGAGAGGAGGTCTGGCGCTTGCCGTCGCGATAGAGCAGTCCGGGACGTTCTGGCTTTCTTGGCATCGTGGTCCCCGCCACTCACCAGAGTGGCTCCTCTGAAATAGAAGCTCGGACCGGCGGAGAGGGGCCGAGGAGCTCAGGTACGCTTACGCGTGTTGCGTCACTTCAAGGAGCTCACGCAGTGACCGTTGCGGGTCAGAACTAGAGTTCGACAATCTCCGCTTCAGTAATTGACAGACCCCGGATCGTGCGACGGGGCGAGTGTTCGGTGCAGCGGCGGGGATGCCCGGCGGCCGGGTGGAGCGGGCCAGACGAGCTGGGTGAACCCAAGCTGTTTGCCTGGCTGGCAGTTGCGGAACGAGCTGACTCGTGAGACCTCGCGCTCCGGACGCGGAGGCGAGATGCGAAAGAGCAGATTCAGCGAAGAGTAGATGGTGATGATCACGGGAGAGTGACAAGGCGCTGCTACCCGAGGTGGCGAAGCGGCACGGCCTGAGGGAAGCGACCCTGGACGCGTACGAAAGCGCTTCGGGGCGACGGACGTCGCAGGTTCCGCGGAGCGCCTGAAGGCGCTAGAAACGGAAAATGCTCGGCTCGAGCGGCTGGGCGCCGAGCGCTATCTGGAGATCGAGGTAATGAAGTAGGTTGCAAGCAAAGCAACGGTGAACGCGCGGATCAGCGGCAGCAGGTGGAGTACGTCGGCTGGTGCGGTGTGTCGTGCCGACGGGCGTTCGCTCTGGTCCGCGTGGCGCGATCGGCTCTGCGATACTAGTCGCGGGTGGCGACAGACCGGCCGGTCGCGACACGGATATGCGAACTCGCTGCGGAGTACCCAAGGTGTGGTAAACGCCACTAGATCGGACGGATCGCAACGCCTACAGGGACGCGGCGAGGTTGTGGTACGGCTTGCCCGGCCTCGAAATGGAATCCGCGCTGAAGACCCTGGGTCTGGCCTCGCACATCGTGTTTCGGCCGGACGAGGACCCGTTGTCCTCGGTAACGCCCGGGCGCCGGACGACGTCGTGAACCCGGACGCCGACGTCGACACCCTCAGCGCATCTTTTTTTCACATGCATTGACGCTTCCTCTTGGGAGTGTCGCTTGGAGCACTCGCATTCGGCGTCGTACGGTCTTCGGCGGTCAAGTCAGCCGGTCGATGCGATGACCTCATCAGCCCGTGCCGCGCCTCTGACGTGCTACTTTGGGCGTCTCTGAGAGTCTCGACACTCGCGGCATCCAATCCGAGCGCTGTGGCCATTCTCAGACGGGCCGCCCCCGACGGGCAGTTGTGTAAGGCCGCAACTAGAAGCCGCCGCTCAAAGTCAGTTCCCTCCGCGGCTATTAGGCGCTCCGGCATGCAAGCTAGTGCTTGCAATCCGAAGTCCGTTCCGGGTAGCCGTGAACGGACTGGAGGGTCCAGGGGAAAGTGTCGGCGACGAGGGTGACCAGTTCGTCTAACGGCCCGCGGAAGGGAGTGGGTTCCCAGCGACCTCGGTGGTCGGCGATGTGGAGGAACCAGACGTGGACGCCGTCCCGCGTGAGACGCAGGTGCTTGTACACGTCGTCGTCGGGCCGGACTCGACGATGACGGTGGCGCCGTACTTGCGCGCGCGAAGGTGGGCGAAGTCGCGAGCGTGCAGGAGACGCTCGACGGCCTTGGCGTGGGAGTCCTCAGCTTGCTGCTTGGGCATCGGCGGTGGCCGCGGTCGCGGCTTGCCGCCGATTCTTGACGTGGTCCGTCCGCCACGTCCAGCGAAACGGATGGGCCTCGGTCTTGTTCCAGTGACGGATGAAGCCCTCGACCTCGTCCTTCTGGTGGTCCGTCGACCCGAAGTCGCCGTGGCGAATGATCCGCCGGTGCAGGATCGAGAACCAGATCTCGACCTGGTTCATCCACGAGGCGTGCTTCGGGGTGTAGACGAAGTGAAAGCGCCCGCCGTGGCGGGCGTTGAAGCGCGTCCAGCGATCGTCCTTGCCGTCGTAGTGGACGTTGAGGTTGTCCCAGACCACGTGGACCTGCTGCGTCGGATATCTGCGGGCCAGGCCTCCATGAAGTCGACCAGCGCGGGCGCCGTCCGCTGCGGCAGCACCTGCCCGAGCACCTTGCCCGTCGCGATGTCGAAGGCCGCCAGCAGGACCTGGGTGCCGTGGCGCTTGTACTCGTATTCGTATCGAACGGTGCCGTCGTCGCGGGAGACGTGCGTCGGATGCCGCCGTTCGAGGGCCTGCATCGGCTTCTCGTCGACGCAGACGACCACCGCGTCCTTCGGCGGGTTGAGATAAAGGTCGCAGACCGCCTTCGCCTTCGGCAGGAAGTCCGGATCCTCGCAGTGCAGCCACTGCGCGATGTGGTGGGGGCGGATCTCTTTGAAGCGCAGGATGCGGCCGATCTCGCTGGTGCTCAGGCGGTAGCCAGTCTTGGCCGCCAAGACATCGGACAGCGAGCCGTAGGTCCACACGTCCCTGAACCGCATGATTTCGTGATTGGGCCGCTCGCAGGCCAGCCGCACCACCTGACATCGAATCGACAGCGGCACCGTCGATGGCCGACCGCTGCGTGCGGCGTCGTTCAGCGTCTCGAGCGCCGGCGCGCTCTCGAACCGGGCCTTCCATTTGCGCACCGCGCGCGCCGTCCAGCCGACGGCGCGCGCGATCTCCTCGGTCCCGCGCCCTTCATGCGCTTGCAGCACGATCCGGGCGCGCTGGACCACCAAGTGGATATCGCGCCCTCGCCACACGAGCTCCTTGAGCTCGCGCAGCAGGCCGCGCTGGATATGGAGACGACGAGGGCATGGTCCGCGTGGCACACCATGTCGATCGATCTCGCGCTCCCGTTTATTCCCGAAACCCGGATCGAACTTCGGGCCTGCTGTCAGTACTCGTTCTTTAAGGCGAGCTTCGAGGGTTCTCAACCGTTGACGAGACATGCCCATCTCGCAAGCCGCGGCCTGCTGAGACATGCTTCGCACGTATCGCATCACGAAGATGGTACTCAGATCGACCGGTAACGACGAGAGCGCGACTTCCACGAACGACAACACGAGCTCATCGCGCTGGACCTGTAGTCCGTGGGAGGTCGGGACTGCGAGGGTCTCAAAGTCCGAACAAAGGGTTTCACGGCGAGTGCGCCGAAGCCAATTCAGCGCAATATTCCTTGCAGTAGTCCGGACATACCCTCTGAGGTCGGAACGCTCATCGACTCGTCCGGACCTTGCTGCCTGGATCACTTTCTCGAACACACTCTGGCAGATGTCGTCCTGATCGGCAGGCCTGCGACCCTTAAGTATTGCCCGAACGCTGGTGCGAACGTCGTCTGCGTACCTTGAGTGAATGTCATTGGGTGAGGGCGGTCCGTTGACGGTCACTCGTCTCACGGGCCCCAGGCCCGGAAGAAGGTATTGCGGTTCAGCTGGAACGCGATCACATCGTCTTTGCGCTGCCGGCATGTTGTACCCCTCGAACGCGCGCGACGTTCCGTGCAACGCTCATGCCTTCGAGTCCGCCGCCCGGTGGAGGAGCTCAACGAGTATGGACTCAACGACAGAACGGTCCGCAACTCCGAGTCGACGCCGTCGATCACGCGAAACTACCGCATCACTGGCAGCGCTCTGAAGCGCCGGAGCTCCGCCATGGGTTTCGAAACCACACCGAGCTGCGACGAAACTCAAAACGCTTGACCGACCCATCAGGGAGAACCCTTATCCGTGTCGGGTTACGCTCAGCTGAAACGCTCTCGCGCTCGAGTCGAGTCCACCGAAGCCGATCCCCGCACCTCTCCATGTGGCCAGCGAGGCCGCGCGGATCGAAGGCTAATAACCAGACCTCAGGTCGGCGTAAATCGGGAGACTCCACGGTTAAGTCGACGAACAGGTCAACAATATGGGGGCGCTGAGTGGTCCGGGAGCGGGATGGGGCGGCAATGCGATCGAGGTGGCACACCCAGCGTGGCCCAATATCATCGTCGTCAGCCGCAACTCGCTGATCGCCTGTGCGGCCGACGGCCAAGACAGAGTCACGACGCAGGTACTCGAACGGCAATCCACACCTTCGTAGCGGAACGCCCTACCTTCGCTCTGCCGGCCTTCAAACAGCGAGCCGATCGTACCTTCCATCCGTCCTGCCCAGACGTCATCGCGGACGGCGACGCGGTGTGTGCTCACCGACTTCTGAAACGCGGCGTAGATGTTTGAAAACCGCGCCTCTCTCTCCTCAGGCGACTCGATGTTGCGCGCTCGAGCGGGTCTTGAGTGGGCTCGCGCCTCCTCAAGGGCAGAAAGTCGATGTTCCAGCTCTTTTGTCTGAGCAGCCTCCGCGTCGTTGTCCGTATCCCCTCCAACGCGGCCCTGCGCAAGTCCCGGGCGAATGACAGGGTGCCGCCGCCCGCGTACCCCCTGATACTCGATAAACGTCAGTGCAAGCGTCCCCGCTATCAGCCCCCCTATGAGCGGAACAGTTAGCTTCAGGCCCAGTCCCGAACCCGAGCGCCCTCTCAGTGTCATGAACCGCCCCCCGTAGCTCATCCGATATCTCTCCCTACCGGCAGTTCACCGGTAAGCCAACACACAGGCGAATAGAAGGGTGTGCCGCCCTTGCCGTAGGCCATCGCTCAAACACCCTCGAGCATAGATGCTAGCGCCATCGGGCCGAGGTCTCGCAGGCCACCTTGGCTCTCGATAACCGTGACGGTTAGGTAGGGTGCTCTCATCTTCTCTCGTCTCGCGCGTTGCAGGCATCCCTGCGGCGGTTCCAGGCAGTTCCCCCGCTAACCCATACACGGTGGGGCGAGTCTTGGTTGATAAACAGTTTCCAAACGCTGGAGTACCATGAAGGTCACTGAAAGGCGTACCACGCAGCCCGCTCAGTCCGCGCGCCCGAATGCCTCCTGGAGGGGCGGCCAAGCCTCAAACCATCTGTCGACGAACGCACCCAAGACTCGCAAACCCTGTCCCAGCGACAGCGGCGACGCATTTGGCACCAACCAGCTCCTGGACGACCGTGTACTACAAGGAGACAAAGGTCGCGATGAACGCATCCTCGGCATAGGGCGGCGGCCTTCACGCAAACGATCGAAAGAACAACGGACGGGTTCGACAGTGGATTGTCCGGTGCGGCCGGACGAGGAGGAGAGACGTCATGCAGCATTACCTTTCGGCTGTTCGTGTGGGTATCGCTCTGGCACTTGGCGCGTGTGCCCTGTGCCTCGCTAACAGCGCCAACGCCGGTTGGCCGAGCGGCCAGGACCGCACGATTGCAGGACAGGGCTGCACTCCGTTTACAATTCGGGTTGATCCGTATGACACCATAACGAGCCTCTGTCCGTACGTCTCGGATTACAGTCCAAACGCAGACTCATACTACGCCCTGAGTAACTCGATAGCCTACGCCGACTATCACGTGTCCTCCGCAGGAAGCGGGAGGGCGACCTACGTGTCCGCTTGCCGTCAGAGCTGGACGGGATCAGCGGCTTCATGTGGCAGCAGTGGAAATACGAGTGGGACCGGATTCAAAGACCTCGGCGTGAATGGCTTCAGTTACATTTCCGGAAGCACGTCGACCGACTACTATTACGTCGAGATCGATACGACCGAAACCATCGACGAGATTCTAGGCGTGTACTACGGCTAGAGACGCGCTCGACCCGCGCCGGCGGCCTTTCTCGGGCCGTGACTGAGATGCGCGCAGGATCCCCTGCTCGGAGACGAGGTCAGTGAGCGCGGTGTCACCTGAGGAGCGCGGCGGAGTGTGTACAAATCAAAGCTAACGGTGAGGTATCAATGAGACGAATAGTGACAGTGTGTGTCGGATGTGTGGCCTTGGGTCTACTGGTACAGGCGCCGGTGCGTGCGGGCACATGGACGGGAAATCGAAGTTGGCCGGGCCAGATAGAAACTACGGGAAGCCTGAACACGGCCACGGTGTACATTGCTTATATGTCCGACTCTGATTTTGATTCAGCCGTTGATAACTATGACACGTATGTTAGTTACTACTCGCTCGCCGGAGGGACGATCAACACATCGTCATGCTGGCAGTCCTGGGCGGGGACCTACAACGTATGTGGCACTCCAACGACGACTGTTAGTGGATACAACGAAACCGAAAACGTATACGTAGAGGGGTTTGGCGTCATCTCTGGATCGGAAACAACCGCCGACTACTATTACGTCGAGGTCGTGCCGACATCGACGGACGTCGGGGTGGTTGGAATCTTTTGGGGTGCATAGCGCCTAGTGACCGGACTAGACGAGACGAGCTAACTATGGGAGATCGGCGCGGCACAGCTCGGGGCACGGGCGGTTGTGAACCATTACAGGAGATAGAGTCATGAGGACACGCGATATGGTTGGAATGTTGTGCGGCCTGACGGTCGCGTACATGCTGCATGAGTCATCCGCCACTGCTACCTGGCCGTCCGACGGGGAACGAACGATTGCTGGCTCGGCGTGCTACTACTCTGGCGATTATTACGGCCTTCGGTTCTATGGGTGCCCATTTGTATCGGACGACACCTTCTTTGGTGGTGACAACGATGATACGTACGTTGACTTTCATCAGGTGCATGTGAGTGGGGGGAATGTGGCGGTGCACGCATGTTGGGAACCGTACGGCGGGGCCAGCGTGTGCACAACGTCACCTCCGGAGACTACGACAAGTGGAGCGCAGGATGTGTACGTTGCTGGATTTGGGTCGCTCTCGGCCTACGAATCATCGAGCGATTCGTTCCAGATCGAGTTTTCCGCTTGGCAGGACACGATTGATACGTTCTATGGAGTAAGTTACTACCAGTAGGGTCGCAGGAACGTTCTCAGATTGCACAAGGCGAGGGTCTCGCCGACACCCCGGCGTTGGCGCTTACGGTCAGCCACCTCGCGAGCGGCACTTCTGGGCTGCGTCTGAGATGCTGTGGGAACCTGTTGGACGATGAGGTCGGAGAGCGCCTTGGCGTTGAGGCGCCGGAAGCCGTAGAAGGCCACGAAGGTCTGTAGGTCGACCTGGAGCTCGTAGGGCGACCTGTAGCACGTGTTCTGCCCCGCACGCTGAAGAATCTGTTCGAGGACCGCGCGGTCATGCGCTCAACGAAGCCTGGTTCGAGAATGTCCGCGGTCCGTGGGTGACGCGTCGCCGAGCATGTGGGATCGGGTACCGTGCGCGGGCCAAGTGCCGCTCGTCACCGTCGCGTGATGCTCGGGCGAACTCCGTTCCTCGGCGGCCAGACTGCCGGATGGGTCCCGACGGATGGGGTACCGCATGATGCGCCTATACTAGAGACCTAAGAGAAGCTTGGCTCGGACGGCCAACGCTGTCCTCTCAAGCGGCGTGGTCCCGCGGATGGTACGATGGCCTGATGGCTCGGTGGACGTCTGTGTGGTGTTGCGTCGCCGGCGCGCTGGCGGTTGTGGTCGGCTGTAACGGAAAAGTAATCCGCCTGGGCGGCTGTCCCCATACTGGCCTTCCTGCCAGCCGAGTGCTCTGGATCGGAGACTCTTGGCAGCTTGTTCCCGTCGGTTCGGAGGCGCATACGGAGGTCCGCAACCTGGCACGGGCGGCTGGGGCAATCGGTCCGACCGACGACTATACGATCGCCGCTTTGGCGGCGGCGCCCATGGTTGCGCCGCCGACGAATACCGGTCCCATTCCGATCCCTACTCAGTACACCTCGCAGGAGGCGAGCGGAACGGAGGTGAAGGTCCTGATCATGGACGGCGGTACGTGGGACACATTCACCAACGACAGCAGCGAGACGATTACCGCCGTTGTCAAAAGCTTCACTGACCTTCTCTCCACCGTCGCCTCTGGCGAAACTGTCTCGGACGTGATCTACTTTCTGCAGCCGCCACTCGCTTCTATCCCGGGTGTCGCCGCACTGCGCCCTGGCCTCGAAGGAGCCTGCACGGCGAGCATGCTGCCCTGTCACTTTATTGACCTGGCGAATATCCTGACTGATCCGGCGGACTACACAGCCGGCTCCGAGAATCCCGCGGTTCCATCGGTCCCGACGGCCCAGGGTGCCACTCTCATCGGCGACGCAATCTGGTCGGTCATGCAGTCCAACTGCATCGCTCAGTGATCGATTGTACAGCACAGGCGGCATCGATCCGTAGTCGCGTGTCCGGCGGAACCTGTCAACGAGAATGAGACAGCCGTGGTTCGAGTTTAGTGAGCCTCCTCGACGTCGGACGACGTCAGCGTGGGTGGGTTGATCCAAACAGCGGTGGGCGCTGGCGGCGGCGAGGGCACGCCAGCGGGGAAACGTTCGGGGTGCGCGGCGTGCGCGGCCGCGAGAACGCGGGCTCGCGCGGCGACGCGCTGATCGGCGAGACCGTAGTGGACATCGTGCGGCGTGAGCAGGCCGATGCCGCCGTGGCGGTGCTCGTGGTTGTACCAGTCGAAGAAGGGACCGCAGTGGCTGCGACCGTGCTGCGCGGAGCCGAAGCGGTCGGGGAAGTCGGGCCGGTACTTGAAGCACTGAGCGCCGCTCGCCTTGGGCCGACTCTCCAGCGCCCGCCATCCGCTCTCCGTGATCCGAACTTGGCCGTTGCCGACATCTTGGATGAACCCGGGGAGCAACGTCCGAAAAACGAAGTTCCACTCGTCCGCGTTGCCGCTGTCCAAGGACCGGCAGTAGGCGACGGGGTAGTCGAACTGAGGATCGAACGACACGCGCGCGCCGTAGGCGGACAGGTTCGGGTTTTTCCTCGACTCGAAGGCTATCTACTCCAACAGGGCGTCGCTCTTCTCCGCGAAGGTTGGATCGCGGATCCGTCCGTCGCGCAGCGCGATGTACGAGTTGGCGTCGATTAGGATTCGGCCGACCTGGCGAACAGGGGCAGTCCGCGTCAGAGCGCTCAGGAGGTGCCGGTCGGAGGGGTCCGTCTCCATCTTGGAGAACATGTTCCAGGCGCCGTCGTCGGCCTCGTAGACGCCGCACCGTCGGCACGAAACGAGGTGGTTGCGCGAGGACGGGTGAACGTTGTCGATCTTGTCGACGAGCTTCCCACAGAGGCGGCATTGCGTGCTCATCGGGGGTCCCCCGCGCGGATAGCGCTGCACCCATCCTGCACCAATCCGGCCCCCGCTGGCGCCCCGACCTCCGCCCGTTCGGGTCGTGACCGGTGTTGCCGCGCAGGTTGGCTGATGGGTTCGCGGGCCACCTTGGTGATGGCCATCAGCGAGGGTGAAGCGGGAGGGGCATCTGGGTGATGGGGAGTCGGGCGCGGTGGCGGGCGTCGTCGGTGGCGGCCTGGCGGTAGCGAAGCAAGAGGCGCTGAAAGTCGCGCATGGCGACGGCGAGGTGGTCGGCGACCCAGACCTCGGGTGGCAGGCCGACCAGGCCGCCGTCCGGCTCGGCGATCTGTGGGTGCTGGACGACGAGGAGTGCGACGGCGTGGTCGAGGAGATCGCGGAGGGCTGAAAACAGGGCGTCTTGGCGGGGCGAGAAGGGCGGGCAGTCGACAGAATCGGTCATCTCGGCCATTGACGCGGCGTAACTTCGGGCCTTATACGCCCTGCACTCCGGGAGGGGCGAGTCTCGCCCTCGTAGCATTCGGTCGGCTCTCAGGGGTCCTTGTTTTCGCCCGGCAGGGCCCGCAGGGCCCGGGAAAAGCGGGGGGGAGAAGTTGACGGAGCGCCCCATACTCGGACACCCGGCACAAACCCCCGCTTATTCTTCCCGTCCCCAGCCAGGCTTCCCGCAGCCCGAAACGGCAAAGTGTGAGGCAATGCGGAAGACTGGAGCGCCTGGCCTGGCCGGGCCTCACGCACTTTCGGATCGTCCCGACCGGGGGCCGCTTCTCCGACTTCGAAGCGTTGAGGGACCGCGGATTGTCGAGCTCGATCTGGCGACCGGGCGCTGAGCGACCGCCGCTAGACCGTGGCCTAACTTCGCTCGCCTCAGCGGGTCCACCCGGGCGGAGGTCGATGTGATGACGAAACTCATTCGCACGGCACTTTTGGGTCTGGCGCTCGCCACTTCATCGCTCGCGTTTGCACAGAGCACGCTGCCACCGGCGCCACCGCCGCCCGGCGAGGGCGGGTCGGGCAACTTCGCGAAGGTGCGCGAAGCGTGTCACGACGACGCCGAGCGTCTGTGCAAGGACGTTAAGCCGGGCGAGGGGCGCATACGCGAGTGTCTGCGCACGCACCGAGACGAGCTGTCGGCCGGATGCCAGGCGGCGATCCGTGAGGCGAAGGCGCACCACCACCCGCGTCCGAATGGCAACTGAGGCAACGCCTCGCAGCAGCCGGGGGATCGAGGCTGTGACCTCCGACAGGCCGGCGCAGCCCGCGGCCGACACCGCGCCGCGCCCGCACGATCCTCCGTCGGATGTGCTGCTGGTCGAGGACGACGACCTGGTGTGCTACGCGCTGCGGCGTCTTCTGGTCGGCTGCGACCGTCTGTGCGTGGCGACCGCTTCGGTCGAGGAGGCGCAGCAGCTGCTGGCGGGGCACGAGCCGTCGCTGGTCTTGACCGACTACGCCCTAGGCGGACGCCGGACCGGGATCGATCTGCTGGTCTGGATGCGCCGCAGCGCTCGCCTGCGGGAGATCCCGATGCTGCTGATGACAGGCGACGATCCGCGGGAGATCCGCGCGCGGCTGGTGGCGGCAGGGCTTGGCGACGTCGAGGTCATCGCCAAGCCTTTCGAGGCCGCCGAGCTGATCGAGGTGCTCGCCCAGCTGAGTTGAGGCGAGGCCTACCGGCGCCTGTCCTTCGCCAAAATTCGATCCACCGGAGATCTTTAGCGTTTCGTGGATGGGCGCGGCGCCGATCGCGTGATCGAGTGCCGCCGACACACACCGACGCTGGGAACACGCGCGCTCGACGTCCTGCACGTCGCGAGCGCCCAGACGCTCGGCTGCAGGCGCTTTTGTCACTTACGACGAGCGGCAGGCGCGCCTTGCTCGAGCGATCGGTCTGCGGGTCTCGGGCCCGTAAAGGCCACAGGCGGGCGGAAAAAATCCAGGAGACGTTCGAGATCGTCGCGGTGAAATATCCGTCGCGCTCGGCCGAGCACGGGTTGCTTGATCCCAATCGTTCCTAGGATAAACCTCGGAAATTGCTGACGTTTCGCAGTTCGAGGGAACGATTGCGTGACGTAACTGCCTGGTTTTGTTCAGTTCACCCCGAAATGGCATTGAGGAGGCCGACGGTTCGATCCCGTTCAGCTCCACGGAAGGTAAGACCGCGCGGCGCCAGATGTTCTGGCGCTCCAGCATGCCCTCGGAACGCGCCCGCAGCCGGCCCGCTGGTCCTCATCTGGTTCTACGGTTCTACTCACTCGATAGTGGGTACGGCCAAAAAGCAGTTCAGGCGCACGCATTTAGGGTTCTACTCACTCGATAGTGGGTACGGCCGAAAAGCAGTTCAGGCGCACGCATTTAGGAGTCTGAGTCTGTAGTTCCGGAAGCTCCTATAGCCGTAAGCCCGCTTTTTTACGAGCTTCGCCTTGTTGTTGAAGCCCTCGGTGCGGCCGTTCGTGAGGCCGGTGCCGAAGTGGGCGAGGATTTCCCGCCGCCAGCGCAGAGTCCGGCGGAAGGTCTGGAGCTCGGGCAGGGGGGACGACGCGAGCCGGTCAGTCAGGACGGTCAGTGCCCACCCTGCGCGCTCGCAGCCGGGGATGCGGTACAGGGCATGCAGCGACTCCTTGGCGGCGTAGAGCTCTCGCAGGTCGGGGTAGGCCCAGAGGCTGGCGTGATCGAGATTGAAGCGGCTGCGGAGCAGCAGGCGACGAATCAAAGCGGAGCGCCGATCGCCGGTGATCAGCTTGCGGCGGCGGTTGATGTGGGGCGTGAGCAGCCGCAGGACGTGGAATTTGTCGGCGACGACGCGAGCGTTGGGGAAGAAGCGGTAGGCGAAGCTCCTCTACGGGTCGCAGAGGTCGGCGACGACGAAGCGGACGTTGTCGCGGCCGGGGATCTCGGCGAGCTGCGCCTCCATCTCGCCGACGGTGCGCCCCTCGACCAGCTCGAAGAGCCGCCGGTTCGGATAGTCGACGACCATCGAGACGAATTGCCGAAATCCTCCGCGTCCTCGACGGAAGAAGTGTTCATCGAGGCCGACGACTTTTCGCGCCAGTGCAGACCGAACAGCAGCGCGTCGGGCTTCCGGCCGGCGGCGAGACGTTGCAGGTACACGCGCAGCAGGTCGGGGATGCGCAGTGTGCGCTTGCCCGACTCCGTCTTCGCGTCGGGTACCTGATCACGACGATCGGCCCGAAGTCGTCGCGCTGTTCGCGAACCTCAAGGCGGCTCTCCCCAAACTGGAAGAGCTGTTCGCTGAGTACAGCGGTCATTCGTGGGAGTACGAGGACCGCATCTACCGCCTCTATCACGGCAGCTTCAAGGTCTACTGGCTGCAGAACGGGACCACCAAGATCACCGAGGCGCTGCAGGCCCTTGCGCCAGACCGCCAGCTCAACGAGGACTATCGCCAGATCATCTCGGAGGGCACGGGCAAGACGTGGACGGCGGGCCACAACAGGCGCTGGCTGAAAGAGACCCGCCCGATTCTTGGAGGCATTCTTCCACGCCCGGTACATGCTTGAAATGGCTGTCAGCTACGGCAAGGAGCCTGAGCGGCCGCCGTCCGTATTGCCCAGCGGTTGGGCGGTGCTGCTGTACTTGTTCGGCCCTCCGGTAAGTAGCCGCATGACCACACTGACGCATCGAGTGACGACACTGCCAGGTGCTGTCAACCGCAGCTAGACAGACAAGTGTCTAGCGTGACTTGACGGTGCTCGAATCTCGCCCCACAATCCAGGTATCTCTTGACCGGGAAAAACCTCATCCGAATGCTGAAGGGCTTGGGTTGTGAGGAGCTGAGGCAGAAGGGCTCTCACGTGAGTATGAAGTGCGGTGATTGTCGGACGACGGTTCCGGTCCACGCTGGCGAAGACTTGGGCAGGGGTTTGCTAAGGGCCATCGAAAGGGACCTCGAGCCGTGCCTCGGCAGAGATTGGCTGAAGAAAGGGAAGTAATCCAAATGGCGAAGTACACGGCGACCTACACGCATGAGGACGATGGGTGGTGGACCGTCCGCATCAAGGAGGTCCAGGGCGTCCATTCCCAGGGGAGGAGCATCTCTCAGGCCAGGAACAGAGTGCGCGAAGCGCTCTCGCTCTTCGTCGATGACGCCGACACCGCTGAGATCACCGAAGACATCAAGCTTCCTCCCGTCGTGCGCAAGTTCGTCATGAAGGTCGAGGCGGTGACCCGAGATGCCGAGCGCTCCCTGGCGCGCATGGCGAAAGCAAAGGAGCAGGCCGCCCGCAAGCTCATCGCGACGATGAGCGTTCGCGACGCCGGCGCCGTCCTCGGTGTCTCGCACCAGCGCGTCCAGCAGCTCGTCAAAGCTAAGGGTTCTAGCAAGGGCCGCAGGGGCGCCGGCTCGCGCGAACAGCGGCTGTAGCCGCGCATTCTCGCCGCGTACTGCAGCTATTCTCCGCGCTGGAGAGCGGCGCGGCGACCTCGCTCAGCCGGTCGGGGGCTTGGCAGGGACCAGCTCGAACCACTCAGCGCGCGTGACGTTCCGCGAGACGATGAACGCCAGGTGACTGTACGCGCGCGTCATGCGGTTCATCTCGGTCACCCAGCCTTCGCTGATCGCCAGGTACGGGCGCGCGGCGGCCTGTCGTGGGTTTCAGGCGTCGGCTCCGGCACCCACGAACTGCATTGCCAGTGAGCCCCCGCGCGGCCCGCGCGCGCTCCATCCGCCCCGCCCCCCCGGCGGCCTTGACATGCATGTGCATGCAGGTCAGTCTTTGAGCATGCGGACCACCGTCGAGATCAGCGACGCCCAACGAGCCAAGCTGCTCGAAATTGCCGCCCGGCGGGGCGAAAAGGGGTTTTCGCGACTGGTGCAGGAAGCGCTCGATCAGTATCTCGCCGATGAGGCCAGCCGGAAGGGTCGAGTCGAAGCAGCCATCGCGATCGGTGGCAGTCTGAGCGAGAAGTCGGCCGACGCACTCGAAGAATCGGTGCGTCAGATCCGAGGGAGATGGCGATGATGATCGCGGACTCCGATCTCTTGATCGACTTCCTACGCGGCCGCGAGCCGGGCCACGGGCGCATCGCGCTCGAGCTGCGGACGGAGCACCTTGCGACCACTTCGGTGAACGCGTTCGAGCTCTTGAGCGGCGCTCGCAACAGCAAGGAACAGGCGAAGGTGGAGGTTCTCCTGGAAGCTCTCACGATCCTGCCGGTGGATGCGCGGGCAGCCGATCTCGCGGCGACCGTGCGGCGCGACCTCGAGGCTGAGGGCCAAGGCATAGGAATGGCCGCCTACCTGATTGCTGGCGTATGCCTCGCTCACACGGGAACGCTTCTCACGCGAAACACGGGCCACTTCGGCCGCGTGCGCGGGCTTCACGTGGGCGGGGCATACAAATAGCGTGGAGCCGACGACGCCAAAGCGCGGCGCCCGGCCCGCGTCTACCGCGGGCGAGCTCGGACATCTCCAGCGGCCGCAGCGCGCGCGATCCTGATGCCCCGTCAGGCCGCCATCGCCCTGGCGGCCGTGATATGAGACGTCGTGCTTCGACAGGGTTCGGTCGAGCGGCAGGGGGCGCCATAGCCACGCGGGTCGTCATCGACGGGGTGAGCCACCGCTTCGGGGAGACCGAGGTCATTCGCGGCGTCGATCTGACCGTCGAGGCGGGGTCGTTCGTGGCTTTGATCGGACCTTCCGGCAGCGGCAAGTCGACGCTGCTCCGGCTGGTGTCGGGGCTGGAGCCGCCGACGAAGGGGCGCGTCGAGCGCTCGGGCGGTGGGATGGCGTTCGTGTTCCAGGACGCGCACCTGCTCCCCTGGCGCACCGTCCTCGACAACGTCGCGCTGCCGCTGGAGCTGGCCGGCGTTCCCCGGCGGGAGGCGCGGGCGCGCGCGGAGGCGCCGCTGGCCGACGTCGAGCTCTCGGAAGTCGCCCAGCGCTTTCCGGACCAGCTCTCGGGCGGGATGCGGATGCGGGTGTCGATCGCGCGGGCGCTGGTCAACGAGCCCCAGCTGCTGTTGCTGGACGAGCCGTTCGGGGCGCTCGACGAGCTGACGCGGCAGCGGCTGGACGAGCGGCTGCGCGGCCTCTACCTCACGCGCCGGATGACGGTGATGTTCGTGACCCACTCGCTGGCCGAGGCGGTGTTCCTGGCGGACCGCGCGCTGGTGTTCTCGCCGCGGCCCGCGCGGGTCGTGCTGGACCACCCGATTCGATTGCCCGTCGAGAGGTCCGGTGCCCTTCGGAGCGAGCTCGGCTTCGTCGAGCAGACCGCGGTCCTCTACCAGGCGCTCGCCAGCCACGGCGCGCTGGACGAGGCGAATGCTTAAGGCGGCGGGGCCGGCGGCGCTGGCGCTGGCCCTGTTCGTCCTCGCCTGGGAGGCGACGGTGCGCGCGCTGGCGATCCCGGCGTTCTTGCTCCCGCCCCCCTCCGCCATCCTGCACACGGTGATCGCGGAGCGGGGCGTCCTGGGCGCCGCGCTCGTCACCACCGCCGAGGGGGCGCTGGGCGGCTATGCGCTCTCGGCGCTGTTCGGGACGCTGGCGGGCGTTCTGCTGTCGCAGTCGCGCGGCCTCGAGCGCGGCCTCTACCCGTACACCGTGTTCCTGCAGACGGTGCCGATCGTAGCGATCGCCCCGCTGCTGGTGCTCTGGTTCGGCCCCGGGCTGCGGGCGGTGGCCGTGTCGGCCTTCATCGTCTCGGTCTTCCCGGTCATCGCCGCGACGCTGGCCGGTTTCAAGAGCGTCGACCCGCGGCTCTCGGATCTGTTCCGGCTCTACGGGGCGGGGCGG
Source organism: uncultured Pseudomonadota bacterium (assembly GCA_963835825.1). GTDB lineage: Bacteria > Myxococcota_A > Polyangia > Fen-1088 > Fen-1088 > JADGRB01. Next base: position 165,913 of record CAWIGZ010000009.1, on the reverse strand, counting down.
TTCGACACGCTGTTCAAGCTGGCGCTGCCGACGGCGGTGCCCAGCCTGGCGACCGGGCTGCGGGTGGCGTCGGGGCTGTCGGTGATCGGCGCCATCGTCGGCGAGTTCGTGGCCGGCTTTTCAGAGGGGCGCGCCGGCCTGGGCATCACCATCATGGCGGCCTACCGCCAGCTGCGCACCGATCTGATGTTCGGAGCCGTGCTGCTGGCGTCCCTGCTCGGGTTGTTCCTGTTCTCGGCGGTGAACCTCGGCGGCGGCCTGCTGTTGCGGCGCCTGCGCGCCCGGGGCTAGAAGAACGGTGTGAGCAACGACGTGAGGGTGGGGGCGGCGCTTTGCCTGGCGCTGGTGCTGGCCGGCGCGCTCGGCTGTCGCAAGCCGGCCGCGACGTCCCCGGAGGCGGCCGCGCCCGCCAAGGTGACGCTGGCGCTCAACTGGGTGCCCGAGCCGGAGTTCGGCGGCTTTTACGCCGCGCGTGAGGCCGGCGACTTCAAGCAGCGGGGCCTGGACGTGGAGATCCTGGGCGGCGGCGCCGGCTCGCCCGTCCTGCAGATGGTGGCGACCGGCCGCGCGGACTTCGGGACCGTCGGCGCCGACGAGCTGGTGATGGGGCAGTCGCGCGGCACCGACGTGGTCGCCGTGTTCGCGACCTACCAGACCAGCCCCCAGGGTCTGATGGCCCACGACGCCCGCGGCATCAAGAGCATCGGCGAGCTGTTTCGCGGCGGCACGCTCGCCCTCGAGACCGGCCTCCCGTACGCGGCGTTCCTCAAGCAGAAGTTCTCGTGGGACGGCGTGAAGGTCGTCCCCTACGACGGCGGCCTGGCTCGCTTCCTGGCCGATCCGATGTTCGCGCAGCAGTGCTACGTGACGTCCGAGCCTCTCACCGCCAAGCGCAAGGGCGGCGACCCGAAGGTCTTCCTGGTCGCCGAAGCGGGCTACAACCCGTATGCGACGGTGATCGTCACGCGGCGGGCGCTCTTGCGCGACAAGCCGGCGGTGGTCCGCGCCTTCGTCCAGGCCAGCCAGGCCGGCTGGCGCCGCTACCTCGACGATCCCAGCGCGACCAACGCCGTCCTGGCCCGGCTGAACCCGGCAATGGAAGCCGCCGCCCTGGCCGACGCCGCCCTGGCCCAGAAGGCCCTCATCGAAACGCCGGGCACCAAGGCCCGCGGGCTCGGCAGCATGGAGCACGCCCGCTGGAACACCCTGGCCGACCAACTGCTGACGCTGAAGCTGATCGAACAGCGCCCGAAGACCGAAGATCTGTTCGCCGACCTGACCGGGTCGAACTGAAGCGGCGGGCGCGCCGCTCGCTCGTTGCCATCCCAACGACGTCGCGATAGCCTGAACGCTTCTGGTATCGCGAAGGAGGGCCCCTGAGACCGAGACCAGTATTCTCGTCGATCGGCCACGCGATCTTCTGCGCGACGCTCGCTGTCTCGAGCCTCCAGGCTTGCGGGGGTGGCGGGTCGGGCCTGACCGCGAGCACCGGGACCGGTGGCGCCGGGGGATCCGGTGGGAGTCTGGGCGGCAACGGACAGACCGGCGGGACCGGCGGCGAGGGCGGAGGCGGTGGCTCCGCGGCGACCGGAGCGGGCGGGGGCGGAGCGGGCGGCGGTGGCGCCGCGGGGAGCGCCGGGGGCGGCGCGGGCGGCGGTGGAGGCGCGGGGGGCGCCGGCACGGGCGCGGGGGGCGCGGCCGGCGGGCTTGGCGGCACGGCGGGCGCTGGGTCCGTCGTCGTCCCGGTCGGCACCAACTGCAGCGGCGCGGCGGTGACCGGGAAGATCCTCACCTCGAAGTCGCCCGCGCTGCTCACCGCCCGCCTGACGAACGGCGTCGCCACCGACAACGACAACGTCTCGATTGCGCCGGCCTCGTCGACGGTCGGCGCGGTGGTCGGCTTCCGTTCCACCGAGCACCTGGCCACGGTGGCTCCCTCCGGGGTGTCGGTCGAGCCCACCGGCGTCTGCGGCTACACCCTCGCGGTGGTCCTCGACGGCGCGGACACGCCCTCCCTCCTCGCGGCGACGCAGGACCCGGGAACGACCGGCGTCTTCGACCGCTTCTACGCGCTTTGGACCCGCGGGTCGTCGGCCTGGTCGGCCGACTTCGTCTACAAGGACGGGATCCGGCTGGGGCCCTACGGCACCGTGGAGGACGGCATCGGCGTGGGTGCCGTCATTCCCGGCTCGGGCGCCGCCGGTCAGCCGCGCGCGGTCCTGTCCAACACGCACAGCAACGGCTTCTCGGTCTACGAACGCGCGGCGCCCGGGATCTGGAATCGGACGGCGTCCCCGTCGGATCGCGGCTATGACGTCGTCGCCGTCGTCGACTCGCTTGGACGGCTCCGCATCATCGATTCGACCCTGGACTCGAACGTCCGCTACCACTACACCGAGTGGATCGACGGGCAGACTCTCACGGACTTCCGCACGGACGGCAGGTTCGAGGGCCACCCGGCCGCCGCGGGGCTCTCGGGGCTGCTCGGCGTCGCCCGCACCACGGCCGATGGCATCGTCGTCACCTATTCCGACGGCGCCACTGTCGGTCAAGACCACCCCGTCTCGGGCACCACGCCGTACCCCCGCAGCGCGGAGCCCTGCTACCGGAGCTCTTACACCTGCACCCCCGTCGTCTGCCAGACGGAGGGGGTCGTCCCCGAGACCGTCGCCCTCGCGTCCACCTCTGACGGCACCCTTTGGATGGTGTACCGCTACGTTCACTACACCGACCACTACACGGTCGTTGGCACGAACACGAGCTACTGCTGGCAGCTCAGCCAGCGCGTGTCGACGGACGACGTCATCCTCGTCCGCTTGACGCCCGACGGCTCCTCCGCCCGCTCCCAGAGCTGGACCTACTCCGTTTCCGGCAGCGACGCCGACGAGCGCCCCATCGCCCTCACCGCCCGCGGCTCGCGCCTCTTCCTCGCCATCCCCGATCACGACGCCGTCGACGTCTTCGTCCTGGACTCGACCAAGCTCTGAAACACCGCGCCTCGATTGAAAATTGGTTCTACGGTTCTACGCACTGGATGCTTGGTGCGGCCGAAGAGCCGAGTCGGTCGTAGCCGCGCCCGTCGCTATTTTCTCGTTGCCCGTCGGGCGCGGTCCGGGTGAACCGCGCCGGCGGGTCCGTATCCCCCGGCAGAATGACGCGAGCTGGGATGCCCACCGCAGTCGCGCCCCCCGGAACGTCGGAGAGCACCACGGCGTTGGCTCCGACATTGGCGTGGTCTCCGATCGAGATCGGCCGGATGATCTTGGCGCCCGCGCCGATGTCCACGTGCCCCCCGATCGTCACCCCTGCCGTCAGCGTCACCTGCTGGAGAATCAGGCAATTGGGGCCGACCGTCGCGTCGGGGTGGATGACGATCCCGTTCGCGTGAACGAGCAAGAGGCCGCCCCCGAGACGGCAGTTCAAGGGGATGTCGGCCCCGGTCACCACGCTCCAGAAGCGGTGCTCGAGGACGGAGAGGTATCGAACGCCGGTCGCGAGAAGGCCACGGCGTCGTCGGCTCGCTTGATACCGTCGCAGACTCTTCAACAGGCGACGCGGCGGATCCCACAGCCTGCGCGGCACCTCTCGGCTCGGATCTGGAATCGAAGCTGAAACTGAGCTTGTCATGGTTCAATACCCCGGGATGGCGTTTCTGCAGATCATCGAGCTTCTAACGTGGTGCTCGAGCCGGGCATTTGCAATGGATGCCCGCCTGATTCTGGAGATCGCGCCGAGGGAACGAGCTAGGCGGCTCCGCCGGGGCAGTGCTCCTGCACGACGTCGATGACCCTGCCCATGTGCAGCGGCTTGTAGAGGATCGCCTGGGGCGCGATCGCCGCAGCGCGCGCGGGGGGGGCGGCGGTCATCACGACGACCGGAATCGCGGCGCGCGCCCGGTCCTTCTGCAATTCCTGGTGGAACGTCCAGCCGTCCATGACCGGCATCATCAGGTCGAGGAGGATGATGCATGGCTGGCGGCCGGTCGCCAGGTGACGGAGCGCGGCCTGGCCATTCTCGGCCGAGACCGCGACGTAGCCCTCCAGCTCGAGCGCCTCACAGAGGCTGTCACGCAGGTCCTTGTCGTCCTCGACGACCAGGATGTACTCCCCGGGACTGTCAGCCGCGCCTGTCATGTGAACAAAGATCGGCCTTCAGAATTGGACGGGAAAGTTTCCGTCGGGGGGAGCGTTTTCCTGCTCACCGACGGGAAGCAGGACACTGAAGGTGGCGCCCCGCCCCGGGAGGCTGTCGACGTTGACGGCTCCGCCGTGGGCGGTGACGATTCGCCTCACCAGCCAGAGACCGAGGCCCATGCCCGGCAGGTTCTCCGAATCATTGGCTCGCTCGAACTGACCGAAGATCCGCTCCTGGTGCTCGAGCGGGATGCCCGGGCCGTCGTCACGCACCGTCAACCGTACGTGCCCCGACATCCCCGAGCTGACCGACACGGTGATCGGCGCGCCCTGTCCGTACTTCACGGCGTTCCCCACCAGGTTCGTCACAACCTGATCCAGGCGGCTGCGGTCCCACCAACCGACCGCCGGCCCGACGCTGGTGAGCTCGATCCGACTGCCGGTCTCCGCCGCGGCCTCTTCGTATCGCGAGACGACGTCCCGGGTGAGGTCGGCCAGATCGGTCCGCTCCCGCTCGAGCGCCAGATCGCGCGTAGAGAGCCGGCTCACGTCCAGAAGACGATCCACCAGCCGAGCGAGCTGCGTCGTCTGCCGCTCCGCCTTGGTCATCCGCTCGCTGAGGGCCTGCGGGGTCAGCTTGAGGAGGCGGCCGCTGGCGGCCGCGCGCACCAGCGATGAGATGAGGACGCTGAGCGCGGAGAGAGGCGTCCGCAGCTCGTGCGAGGCGATGGCCAGGAAGTTGTCACGGGTGCGGACCGCCTCCCGCGCCTCGGTGTAGGCCCGCGCGTTCTCGATGGCCAGGGAGGCGCGCCGGCCGATCTCCGTCGCCAGAATCAGGTCCCGGGTTCCGTAGAGCCGCCCCGACTCGGCCGTCAGGAACGACAGCGTGCCGATCGCCTCTTTCCCCACGACGAGCGGCACCACCATGGCCGAGCGCAACCCGAGCTGCAGCGCGACCCGGCGCTGCTCCGGATCGGGCGTGCCCGCCTCGATCGCCTCGACCGTGATCTCCGGGAGCAGCTCCGGCAGCCCGGTCCGGAGCACCCGATACGGGGCGCTCTCCGGGCGGGGAGGCCACCGCCGCCGCCACTCCTTGGCCAGCTCGCGTTTGGCGCCGTCGACGTGCGCGACGGCGAGCTGCTCGAGCGACCCGTCGGGCATCAGGATATCGACGCCCGACCAGTCGGCGATTGTCGGGACGGCCAGCTCCGCGACCTGCTTGAGCGTCACTTCGATAGTTCAGCGACGCCGCCAGCGCGGCGCTCGCATCGGCCAGGAACTGCCAGGCCTCCTCGCTCCGGCGCCGGTCGGTGAACTCCCGAAAGACACTGACCGAGAGGTCCACGTTTCCATTTCGATCGAGGACGGGGGCGCCGGACACGAACGACCACCGCTCTTCGCCGGTGCGCTTGACCCGGAATCGCACGACGGCGTTCGAGGGCTGGCCCTGCAGCGCGAGCCGCCCGGGCAGCTCTTCGAGCGGGAACAGCGTCCCGTCTTCGCGCAGGATCTCGAACTTGTCGAAAATCTCCTCGCGGGAGGCCGCCAGGAATTCTTCGGCGGAGTCGAATCCACACAGGCGCGCCCCCGCCTCGTTGGCGAAGATGAACTTGTGCTCGGCCGATTGGACCGTCACCCCTTCGCTGATACTCCGAAGGATGAGGTCGAGCTGATCGCGCGATCGCCGCATCTCCCGCTCGTCGAGCTCGGCCTGGCGTCGAGCGGCCTGCTCCGCCACCGCGACGCGGGCGGCCTCCTCCGCCTCGCGCCGCTCGGTCAGATCCCGCGTGATCTTCGCGAATCCCCGAAACGCCCCGCACCGATCGTGCAGAGCGGTGACGACGACCGACGCCCAGAAGCAGCTGCCGTCCTTGCGCACGCGCCAGCCCTCCTCCTGATATCGGCCGTGCGTCCGGGCGTGCGTGAGGATGGTGTTCGGTTTGCCGGCGGCCCGGTCTTCTTCGGTAAAGAAGATCGAATAGGGCTTGCCGATGATCTCCTCGGGGGCATATCCCTTGATTCGTTCGGCCCCCGGATTCCATGAGGCGATGTTGCCCTTCTTGTCGACGACGAATATGGCGTAGTCGACCACCTGCTCGATGAGCAAGGTCAGCAGGTCGACCGCCTCCTCCTCGACCTCTCGCTGGCGAGCATTTTCGACCGCGCTCATTTGCCGCGTAGGTCAATAGCTTACATTCCGCCTGGACGATCGGAAGACCCGACGGGAAGATCCCGGTCAGGAAGATCACCGCCGAGCTTCCTGGATGCTCGGACGGCTACCTTCCTCAGGCCGCCCTCCGGCAGGCGCGATGAAGGTCAGGCGGCTGAGGCGGCCAGGGCGCAGGCCCGGTCGAGCGCCTTCAAGAGCTCGACATATGGGACGGGCTTCGGGATCAGCTGGACGTCGCCCAGCTGCGACCGGAGTCGGTCGGGGCTGGATCCCGACGCGCTGACGACCAGCACCGGAATGTCACGCAACGACGGATCGTTCAACTGTTCGCGGCGGAATTCCCAGCCGTCCATCACCGGCATCATGAGATCGAGGAGGATGGCGGAGGGGCGCGGGCCGTTTCGCAGCAACTGGAGGGCCTCCCGGCCGTTTGCCGCCACCACGACCTGGAACCCGTCCTCCTCCAGCGCCTCGGCGAGCGATTCGCGGATCGCCTCTTCGTCCTCGATGAGAAGGAGTCGAGGCGGCGCTGAACGGCCGTCGCCGGCCACCTCAGGGGCGGCCTCGATTGGTCTCAGGAAATGCAGACCGTTGTGCGACATGGGGAGGGCCGAGCTTGTACAAGAACGTAGGGCGACCCCCGAAAAGCGCAAGGCTCGGGTCGAAGGGCCGTCTCTAGGATCCAGGGTGCGGCCGGATGACAGCCGACGCCGGCGGCTACCGTTCCAGGCTGGGGATGATCGAGACCGGCCGGCGGGAGCGATCGACCACGGCGTGCGACACCGAGCCGAGCAACGATTGCAGCGCCCCCCCGTCACCATGCGACGCCATCACGATCGCGTCGACCACCAGGCGCTCTGCCGCCTCGACGATCGCCTCAGCGGCGGGGCCGCCGTCCACCAGCGTGATGTGCGTGGTGATGTCGCGTTCCGCCGCGTCCCGGGGGATGAGCGCCCGGAGCTGCGCCTCGGTGCGATCCCGTTCGTCGGCCGTCGACTTCTCCCCGCCCTCCGCTTGCTCGCAAACGTGGATGAGCTCGACGACGCCTCCCTGAGCGGCCACCATGCCGTAGGCGAACGAGACGGCGCGGTTCCCCTCGCGCGACAGGTCGGTCGGCGCCAGGACAGTCCTGATGGCCGGGACGCTCTTCCCCGGCGCCGACCCCTCTTTGGGGGGGACGAAGACCACCGGGATCCCGGTCGCTTCGTGGGCCGTCACGATGGCCGGGTGGGTGATTCGCGCCAGCCCGTGTCGGCTCTCGGCCCCCACGATCACCAGATTGTCGACCAGCTGGTCGCCGCCCCGGCGCGCGAACTCGAGGACCTTGGCGGCGGGATCTCCCCAGACCGGCTCGACGACGATCGACGTGCTGCCGGTGCCCGGCAGGAAGGCGACCGCCAGGCGAACCTCCCGTTCCAGATCGGCCACCACGTCCGCGTCGGGCTCGAAGGGATCGCGCGGACCGGCGAGACCGAGGCGGGCGTATTCCTCCATCGCCCAGTAGATGCGCAGAAACGTCACGTCGCACGGCGTCTGCGCGCGCAGGTCGCGCGCGAAGGCGACGGCGGCGGCGCCGCCCGCGCGTCCGTCCATGGCGACCGTGATGCGCAATCGCCTGGCCGGGTCGTTCATCGACCCGAGCTGATCGACGCCAGGGGGGACGACGAGGATGGGTCGATTGGCGATGCTCACCGCTTCGTCGCCGACGCTCCCGAACAGGAAGCGCCGCAAGCCGGAGCGCGCATGGGCGCCCACCACGATCAGATCGGCCCCGATCTTCTGGGCGCGCTTCAGAATCGCCGGTTCGACTTCACCGTCGCAGACGTGCGCCGAGACCCGCACGCCCGGGGTGGCGACGCGATCGCATTCAGCCGCCAGGCGGGCGTCGATCTCGGCCCGCAATTTCTCGTCGAGAACAGCCGGGCCCGCCGCCCACGCCAGAATGTTCGCCGTCCTCGCTCCCGTCACGTGGATGAGCTCGACGGAGCCCCCGGTGCGGCCGGCCAGATGGACGGCGATGTTCGCCGCAGCCTGGCCCCGGGCCGTGAAATCGACCGCGCATAGAAGGTTCATGATGTCCGCGCCAAGGTGCAACGGGCATTCCACGGCCCGTTTCGGGGATTCGGCGGGCGGCGGGGCGCAGGTGTTGCGCCGCCGTCCTGTCGCCGCCGCCGCGAGCGAAACGCTTGCGCGGATCTCATCGAGTCCCGGCGTCATCCGCGACGTCGAGCTCAATCAAGGACGTCAAGGAGGCCATCAAGTCGACTAAACACTCGAGGAGAAGCGGGGCGCCGCCGGCGCGCGGCGACGGTGGGCGTCGAAGACCACCGCCACGTTGCGGACGAACATCCGTCCGAGCGGGGTCAGCTCGACCGCTGCCGGCGACAGCGACACCAGCCCGTCGTTTTCGAGCGCCCGCAGCGCGATCAGCTCGGCAGCGAATGCTTCAGCGAAGGAGAGCCGGTGGGCCGTCTCGATCGCCGGCACGTCGAGACGGAATTCGCACATCACCCGCCGGATGAGATCGCCGCGCACCTGATCGTCGGCGCTGCGGGCGACGCCGCGCTCGGTCGGCAGCCGTCCCCCGTCGACCGCCGCGTAATAGTCGCGCAGCGAGCGCGCGTTTTGCGCGTAGGCCTCCGGCAGATCGCTGATGGCCGACAGCCCGAGGCCGACCACCGCGTCGGTGCGCGTGGTCGTGTAGCCCTGAAAGTTGCGGTGCAGCGTCCCTGTCGCGGCCGCCAGCGCCAGCGGATCACCCGGCAGCGCGAAGTGATCGAACCCGATCGCCACGTACCCCGCCGCCGCCATCCGGGCGTGGGCGTCGGCGACCAGCCGCAGCCGCAGGTCGGCCCGGGGGAGCGACGCCGCGTCGATCAGCTTCTGGCGCGGGCGGAGCCAGGGGACGTGCGCGTACCCGAACAGCGCCACCCGATCGGGCCGCATGGCCACGACGGCGTCGACGGTGTCGGCGAAGGTCTGCTCGGTCTGCTCCGGCAGGCCGTAACAGAGATCGACGTTGATGCTCGAGAAGCCGGCGTCGCGGGCCCCGTCGTAAGCGGCGCGCGAAACGGCGGCGCTCTGGCCGCGGCCGATGGCCCGCTGGACCCCCGGGTCGAGATCCTGAAACCCGAAGCTGATCCTGTCGATGCCCAGCCGGCGATAGCGGGCCAGCTTCTCACCGTCGGTGGTGCGCGGATCGGCCTCGACGGAGAGGGCGGCATCCGGCGCGAAGACGAACAGGCGGCGGAGGTCGCCCATCAGCGCCTCGAACTGATCGGGCGAGAGCAGCGAGGGGCTGCCGCCTCCGAAGTGCAACTCCGCCACCTGCCGCATCTCGCCGAGGGCACCCGCCACCAGCGCCGCCTCCGCGCCGAGCGCGCGCAGGTAGCGCGAGACGCGCCCCTCCGTGTGCGCGACGAGGGCGTGACAGCCGCAGAAGTGACAGAGCTCCTGGCAGAACGGCAGGTGGACATAGAGAGAGACCGGTCCGCGGGCGGTGGTCTGACGCGCGCGCAGATGCGCGAAGTGGGCGTCGGCGCCGATCGCCGGCGAGAACTCGGCCGCCGTCGGGTAGCTGGTGTACCGGGGCACGTCGATGACGAACCGCTTCAGATCCTCGAGCTGCATGGGACCGATGTATGAGCAAACGCGGGACCATGTCGCCGAGGGCGGGCCTCGAAAGAAGACCGCGCAGTCTTTGCGACAACGGCGACGGTGCGCGCAACCATTCCGCGGTCGCAGAAGGGTCTGGGTAACGACGCCGAGATCATGCTCTCGATCACAAAGAGCGATCATCCCTCGATTGAAAGTCTGGTCACCCCGTTCGATGCGTGCTTCGAAAGAGCCGAGCGGCGGCCGAACTCGGCGATCGCGCACGATTTGCGGGGGTCGGGTGGATCGCCGGCAGCAACTGCGCAACACGCTCCCCCATCGGGGGAGCCATCAGCGTCGCTCGCAGCGAAAACCCCGCCGCAACGACCACGTCGTCGACGGCCTGGACGTTGCACAACGGGTCGGTATCCGGAAACGCCGATCAGGAGGAACCAATGATTCCGCGCGCCTCTATTCTGACCTTCGCTGCCACGCTCGCCTGTGCCCCTCTCGCCTGGGGCGGCACGATCACCGGTTCGGTGAAGATCAAAGGCGCGCCGCAACCCGCGGTCGTCTACGTCGAGACGGCGCCCGGAGCGGTCGCGACCCCTGGCGCGCACGCGCGCATGGATCAACAAAAGATGGCGTTCGTCCCGTACTTGCTGCCCGTGGTGGTGGGGACGACGGTCGACTTCCTCAACCACGACCCTATGAACCACAACGTCTTCTCGCCCGACGGTGAGAGCTACAACCTTGGCACCTGGCCCAAGGGGGAGACGCGATCCTATACGTTCAAAAAGGTCGGGGTCTACACCCAGCTCTGCTCGATCCATCCAGAGATGGAGGGGTTCATCGTCGTGCTGTCGAACCCGCTCTTCGCGACCACGGATAAGGCGGGCAACTTCAAGATCACCAACGTCCCTGACGGGCACTACCTGCTCAAGGTCTTCTCCAAGAAGCTGAAGAAGCCGGACAAGGACAAGAAGTTTCCCGTCGACGTAAAGGGCGGAGCAGCGACTTCGACGATCTCGTTCTGATCGGTCCATGCGCCCACGCACCCGCGCCAAGTCCGTGCTGGCCCTGGCCGTCGCGATCGTCGGCGGCTTGGCCGTGGCCAGGGCCCGTTCCGAGGCGCAGAGCGCGACCCCGGCGCCTGCGCCGGCAGGGGTCGCCAGCGTGGGCGACGTTCCGTTCGACCACACGATCCATGCCGGCAAGTACGGCATCCCCTGCCTCGACTGCCACGCCTATGCCGACAGGTCCCCGGTGGCTGGAATTCCCTCGGGCCGCAAGTGCATGGGGTGTCACAAGTTCATCGCCAAGGAGAAGCCCGCCGTCCAGAAACTCGCGGCGCACGTCGACGCCGGCGAGCCCCTCCGTTGGCAGCGGGTCTTCTCGATCCCGGACTTCATCTACTTCTCCCACCGAATGCATATACGCGCGAACGTCGCCTGCGCCGAGTGCCACGGCGACGTGGCTGCGATGAAGACGGTGGTGCAACAGCGCGCCTTCACCATGGGGCGCTGCATGGGCTGCCACAAAGAGCGCAACGCGACCCATGACTGCCTGGGGTGCCACAAGTGAACGACGACGGTTCGATGAAGACAGGGCGGCGCGGGTTTCTGGGCGCCGCAGTGGGAACCCTCGGCGTGGGGCTGGCCGCCGGCTGTTCGAAGCGTCTGCCTCGCTACCTGATCCCGCAGGTGATCCCCCCCGACGACGCGGTGCCGGGTCTCGCTCGCCATTACCGGACGATCTGCCGCGAGTGCCCCGCCGCTTGCGGCGTGACTGCCCGCGTGCGGGAGGGACGCGTGGTGAAGCTGGAAGGGAACCCCGAGCATCCGCTCAGCCAAGGGGCGCTGTGCCCACGCGGGCAAGCAGCGATCGAAGGCCTCTACTCGCCCGAGCGGCTGGGGACACCGCGCGCCCCGACCGGACAGATCGGGTGGGATGCGGCAGAGAGCGCGCTGGCGGCGGGCCTCAAGCGAGCTCTCGACGCGAAGAAGCTGATCGTCGTGCTCACCCGTCCCGAGCTCGGCAGCCTGGGTGCCCTGTTTCGCACCTGGCTCACGGCGCTCGGGCAGGATCCGAGCCAGGTCGTCACCTTCGATCCGATGGATCGTCCCTGGCTGCGCGAGGGCGCGGCGCGTGCGTTCGGCAGCGAGGTGAACCCGGTCCCCGACGTTGCGGCGGCGAAGCTGTTGCTTTCCATCGGCGATGACCTGGTCGAGGAGGGCGCGGTCGTCGAGCAGGCCCGGAGGTTGGCGGAGCTCCGCGCGGCAGGGGGCCGGTTCATCTACGTCGGGCCACGGCTGTCACTCACGGCCGCCGCCGCCGATGAATGGCTGTCGGTCGAGCCCGGCACCGAGATTCTTCTGGTCCTCGGGCTCGCCCGGCGGGTGCTCGAGCTCGTCGGCTCCGACGGCTCGGACGGGATCGCGGTCGCCACCCTGCGCGAGCGGCTCGCCCCGTATGACGCCACGACGGTCGCCGCGCGCACGAAGCTCGGCGCCGCGACGCTCGAGCGGCTTGCCCGCGACTTTCTCCGCGCGCGCCCCAGCCTCTGCGTCGGGCCGGGTCGAGCCGTGGCGGGCAATGATGCGCCGGCGCTCGCCGAGGCGATCAACGTCCTCAACGCAGTGGCGGGAAACCTCCAGCGCACGCTCCGATTCCTGCCGCGACCGCAAGGAGCCTGGTCCGGACCGTCCATGGAGGCCGCCGAGCTCGCCCGTCGCGCAGCGGCCGACGAAGTCGGAGCGCTCATTGTCCATCACGCGAATCCCCACGGTTACGGGCGCGTGTTCGCCAACCTCGCTGCCGCGGTCGAACGGATCCCCTTCGTCGCCGCCTTCAGCAATCAGCTGGACGAGACCGGCGGTCACGCGCACCTGCTGCTCCCCGATCACCACTTCCTCGAGACATGGTCCGACGTGACGGTGCGCGAGGGGGTCACCGGCATCCAGCAGGCGGCCATGATCCCGCTCCTCGACACCCGGGCGGCGGCGGACGAGCTGCTCGTCGCCGCGCGCAGCTTGGGCAAGGCCGCGGGCCTGCCCGACGGGGCGTTCGCCGATTCGGTTCGGACGCCGTTCGAGCCGCATGACGTGGAACGCGGTGGAAAATTCAGCGACGCCACCCCCGCGTCGGGGACTCTGGCCGACGGCGTCCTCACCGGCGTCCTCATCCCCCGGGAGCTCGCCGGACCCGCCGACGGGTTGCCGCTGGTGGTCGCCTCCACTCTTCGCCAGCTGGACGGCCTGCCGCCCACCAGCGCGCTGCTCCAGGAGATGCCCGATCCGCTCACCAGCATTTCGTGGGGCGGGTGGGTCGAGCTGCACCCAACGACGGCCTCCAGCCTGGGGGTGGTCGAGGGGGACGTCATCCGTCTGGAAGGAATCGCCGGGCACGCCGAGCTCCCCGCCCACCTCACGATTGGTTTGCGCGCAGGCGTCGTCGCCGTTCCGGTCGGGTATTCCCTCCCCCTCCTCACCGGACAGGCTTCTGCGCTCGGGTTCGAGACGCGCGTCCGGGCGCGCAAGACGGGCGCCAAGGTCGCGCCGCCCCACGTCCGGGGAGGTCAAGCGCAGCATGGCGCAGATCTCGCGCGCGAGGTCACGCCCTCGCGCAGACTGCCCTTGGCCCCCACCCTCCCTTCGATGAATCCACCCGTCGAGCACCCGCTCCACCGCTGGGGGCTGGCCATCGATCTCGATCGCTGCAACGGCTGCGGCGCCTGCGTGGCCGCCTGCTACGTCGAGAACAACATCCCCATCGTCGGCGCCGAGGAGGTCGCGAACGGACGTGACATGAGCTGGTTGACCATTCAGTCCTTCATAAAAGAAGGGAACGACCGTGAAGGCAACGGCAGCGCCGAGGTCTCATTCCTCCCCCTCGGCTGTCAGCAGTGCGAGAAGGCCCCCTGCGAGACGGTCTGTCCGACCTTCGCGACCTATCACACGCGGGAGGGGCTCAACGCGCAGGTGTACGCACGCTGCATCGGCACCCGCTATTGCGAGAACAACTGCCCCTATCACGTCCGCCGCTTCAACTTCTTCGACGCGCCGCACGGGCCGCGGGACAGCCTCGGTCTCAACCCCGACGTGAACGTGCGCGGGCGCGGGGTGACCGAGAAGTGCACCTTCTGTGTCCAGCGCATCCGCGGCGGCGAGGAGAACGCCAAGCTCGAAGGGCGCCCGTTGCGCGACGGCGAGATCGTCTCCGCCTGCGCCGCGACCTGTCCGGCGCAAGCGATCGTCTTCGGCGACCTCAAGGATCCGACCTCCAAAGTCTCAAGGATGGCCGAGGATCAGCGCGCCTACCGGCTGCTCGAAGAGCTGAACACGAAGCCCGGCGTGGTCTATCTCGCGCGGCGACGAGACAAGAAGGAAGGCACATGATCGACACCCCGGGCGCGGCCGTCCCCAACCCGATCTCGCAGATCGAGCGCGACACGCTCGAGACCATGACCCGGGCCTCCTGGCGCTACTGGCTCGGCCTGGGTGCTTCGGCGGGCCTGGTCGTCCTGGGCGGTTGGGCGTGGAGCACGATGTTGAGACGTGGCTTGGGGGTGACCGGCCTGAATTCGCCGGTGATGTGGGGCTCGCTCATCACGACGTTCGTCTTCTTCATCGGGGTCAGCCACTCGGGCACTCTGGTTTCGGCGATTCTCTTCTTTACGCGCTCACCTTTGCGCGCGGCCGTCGGCCGCTCGGCGGAAGGGATGACGGTCATCGCCATTCTCACCGCCGGCCTCTATCCCGTGATCCACATCGGGCGCTCGTGGCTGTTCTTCTTCGTCCTGCCATACCCCAGCGAGCGCGGCATCTGGCCGAACTTTCGCTCGCCGCTCACCTGGGACGTGTTCGCCATCTGCTCGTACGTCACGGTGAGCGCGCTGTTCGTTTACATGGGGATGCTGCCCGATCTGGCCCTGCTGGCGCGGCGGGTCGGCGGATGGCGCCGCCCCCTCTACCGGGCGCTCTCATTGGGGTTCTCGGGCACCGATGGCGAGTGGTGCCTGTTCGAGCGCGCGTACCCCATCTTCGCCGGCATCGTGATCCCGCTGGCCATCTCGGTCCACAGCGTCGTTTCGTGGGATTTCGCCATGACCCTGATGCCCGGCTGGCACTCGGCGATCTTCGCGCCGTACTTCGTCGCCGGCGCCATCTTCTCGGGCATCGCCATGGCCATCCTCCTGCTGAGCGCGCTGCGCCGCGGATATCGCCTCGGTCGCTATATCAAGGGGGCGCACTTCGATCTCCTGGCGAAGCTGATGCTCGCGATGTCGCTGGTGATGACCTTCGTCTACGCCACCGAGTTCTTCATGGCTTTCTATCGGGGCGACAGCACCGAGGCGGAGCTGTTCCGCTGGCGCGCGACCGGCGCCTACGCACCGATCTTCTGGTTGGTGGTCATGTGCAACAGCGTGGTGCCGCTCGTCTGTTTCTGGAAACGGGCGCGCGGCAGCCTGCCCGTGCTGATCGTGGTGTCGGTGGTGGTCACGATCGGCATGTGGTTCGAACGGTTCCTCTTCATCGTGACGACGCTCGCCCACAACTTCGATCCCTTCTCCTGGCGCATGTACATGCCGACGCTGCGCGAGCTGGCTGTCTGCCTGGGCGGTTTCGGCTGGTTCGTGATGTTGTTCTTGCTGTTCATCAAGATCTTCCCGGCGATGTCGGTGGCCGAAACGATGGAGGGTGAGCACGCCTCCCTGGGGGAGGGGCCTCATGCGTGAAGAGCTCGTCGCCGTCTTCGCCGATCCTGACAGCGCCGCCCGCGCGCTGAGGGCCCTCCAGGCAGACCAGGTGACCACCGCGCGCGTCGTCAGCTCGGCGCCTTTTCCCGCCGTGCACCAGACTGGCCGTCCGGGGCCGTGGCGGGCGCTCGGGTGGATCGCGCTGGTGGGCGGGCTGACTGGCCTCAGCTGCGCCATGGCTCTCGAGGTCGCCACCTCGCGATCGATGGATCTGATCGTGGGCGGCAAGCCGATCGTGTCCTGGACAGCCTTCGGGGTCGTGATGTTCGAGCTCACCATGCTCTTCGCGGGTCTCACCAACTTCACGGCGCTGGTGATCCTGTCGGCCTTCACGCGAAGGACCGTCTCGCGGCGGGCGCGGCGCGAGGTCACGACCGATCGACTGGTCGTCATCGTGCCGCTCGAAGGGTGCAGCGATGAGCGCCAGGCGGCGATCCGGCGCTCATTGTCCGGTGCCGTGGAGGTTCGACCATGAACGTGCGTTGGCTGGTCCCCTTGGGAGTCGCGCTCCTCGGATGCGACGGAATGTTGTGGCCCGCCAGCATGGAACAGCAGCCCGCCGTGCAACCTTTCGACGAGGCTCGGCTGGCCCCCCCCGGCTCGATCCCCCTCGGTGGGGTCGAGACGCTGGAAGACCGCGAGGACGACAAGGACCTGCCTCCCCCTTTCCCCCTCGACAGCGCCGCCTCCGCGCGGGGCGCCAAGCTCTTCGCGATCCACTGCATCGCCTGTCACGGTCACGAAGGGCGCGGCGACGGACCGGTCTCCGCCAAGTTCCCACCGGCCCCAAACCTGCGCCAGGTTTCGATCTGCGCGCGCACCGACGGATTCATCTACGGCACGCTCACGGCCGGCGGCCGCGCCATGCCCACCATGCGCGAGGGCACGACTTCGCAAGATCGCTGGGACCTGGTCGCCTTCGTCCGCACATTGCAGCGCGAAGGGTGCGTCGGCAAGCGCACGGTCCTCCCCGGAGACGCGCCATGACGCTCTGGCTCCGAAGGCTCGAAGCGGGACTGGGGCGTCGCGGAACAGGGGCCGCCTTCATCGCTGTCGCCGTCGGTGTGGCCGCATTCGCGACCGGCCTCCAAGGGGGCGAGTCGCCGCGGACCTTCGCTGCGCTGATCGCGAGTTGGTTGTTCTTCGCCGGGATTGCGGCCGGCGCTCTGGCTTTCGTCGCGTTCTTCCGGATCGTTGACGCCGGCTGGGCGCGGCCGCTCGCGTCGCGCGGCGTCGCCCTGGCGAGCTTCGCGCCGGTCGCGCTGGTCGTGTTGGTGGTCATTCTCGCCGGCGCCAGATCGGCCCCCTGGCTCCCCGCGGAGAGCAGCGGGAGCGCCTGGCTTGGCCTCTGGCGCCTGGGAGCGAGAGAGATCGGACTCGCCTTCATTCTTTTCGGGGTGGCCCGCCTGCTGCTCAGATCCCGGCCCGGTGGGCTGCGGCCGCCGAGTCGCACCGTGGCCGTGACCTACTGCTTGATCTACGCCGTCGTGCTCTCCGTCTGGGCCTTTGACTTCGTGCTGGGGCCGGATCCGAGTTTCGAAAGCACCATGATCGGGCCATACCTCTTCATGGCCGCGTTCATCGGCGGCACTGGCCTCCTCACGCTCCTCAGCCTCGTTCGGGGCGCGCTTTCCGAGGCGCAGCGACGCGACGCCGGCGCCATGGTGCTCGCGCTCTCGATCTTTTGGGCCTACCTCTTCTGGTCGCAGTACTTGACGATCTGGTACGGCGATCTTCCCCAGGAGACAGTCTTCGCGCTGCGCCGCGCCCAGGGCGGCTGGGGCCCCATCGTTCTCGCCGTCGTCGGACTCGTGTTCATCGCGCCGTTCGTGATGCTTCTCAACCCGCGCGGCCGGAAGTCAGCGAGGGTGCTCGAGGGAGCCATCGTCGTTCAGCTCGTCGGCCTTTGGCTCAATTGTCATCTCCTGGTCGTCCCCTCGCTGGCGGCCGCAGGCACTTCACCGATCACGCTGCGCGACGTGCTCATCGCGCTGGGCATGCTCGGCGGGTTCGTGCTCTCGTCCGCGCGCGAACCCGAGACGGCGTTCGCGCCAGCCTGACCGCGCATCATTTGCGGCGATCCGCCGCTCGCCAGTAGAAACTGCGCAGGTTTCGAGCGGGGACCAGCGGATCAACGGGACGGGCAGGCGATGGGGTCCTGTCGACCGCTGGCCCGACCGTTGCACAACGAAATCTCCATGAAAATGCCCTCATCGTCTGCCGTTGCTCTTTTGATCATCGGCTCCATCGTCGGCGCGACGTCCACGGCGCATGCCATCCCAGCGTTCGCGCGAAGGTATGGGACGAGTTGTCAGACCTGCCACATCGCATTTCCGAAGCTGACTCCGTTCGGCGAGGCGTTCCGCCGCAACGGCTTTGCCTTCCCCGGCCAAGACGAGGAGTTCGTCAAGCAGGACCAAATTCCGTTGGGCCAGGAGGCTTACCGGCAGATGTTCCCGAACGCAGTCTGGCCCGGGGTGCTCACCGCCAGCCCGCCGCTGGCGATCGGCTTCAACGGCGCCGCGGCCATTTACCCCACCAAGTCCGCGAGGGACGCCAACAACGGCACGATCGTCACCTTGCAGGACCTTGCCGCGGAGGCTCATCTCTGGGCGGGCGGTGCCTTCAGCGAGCACATCGCCTACTACGGCGAGGTGACGTTCGCCGACGGCGGCACCGACATCGAGCACGCGGAGCTGCACTTCAACGACCTCGGCCTCTCGCCTCACCTGGTGAATCTCTACGTCGGCCGCGGCGTCCCCAGCTTGACCAGCTTCGCGCCCCACTCGAGCTACATCGCGGACAGCATCATGCCGGCTCTCTCGGTCGCCGCGCTCTACGGCGCCGATCCCGGCAGCACCTTCGTCACCCTCGGCCAGTACAACCTCGTGGAGTTGAACGGCATGTATCGCGGCCGGTTCATCTACTCGATCGGCGCAAACTCTGGAGCGAACATCGATACACGGACGTCGGAAAATGCCACCGCGCATCTCGGTTTCAAGGTGGGCGGCCTGCGCCTCGACGGCGAGAACGCCACCGGGGCAGGCAATCCCCTGAAGCCCTGGGAAGAGACCGCGCTGACGGTGGACGTGTTCGGCACGCGATCGGCGTCGCACTTCGCCAACGCGACCGACGCGACGATGTTTCAGGACGACCGTACCTATGTCCTCGGCGGGCACCTGCGCGGGACCGTCGGTTCGTTCGAGCTCGACAGCGGCCTCTTTCAGGAGTGGCACAACCACGCGACGGACACTGCGACCGGCGTCAAGGCGCTGGTCCAATATGACGAGCTGTCGTACGTCGTCTTCCCCTGGCTGATCCCCGCCGTGCGAATGGAGTACGTGAGCCTCCTGCCTGACGGAGGGACGCGCCTCAACGACGTCCTGTTCACCGCCGGCGCCGCCTGCCTCATCAGGCCGAACCTCAAGGTGACGCTCACCGGCCTCATCGAGCACGCGACCGCAGCTCCCAATCCCATGGCCGGCGGCTGGGACCTCGGTTCGGACGGCTTCGCCAACCCCGCAGCCGGAGCGGTCACCGAGTTCGAGGCGATTCAGATCGGTCTCGCCTACGCGCTCTAGGTCGCCTTGCATTCCTCGACGAGGGAGACACCATGCTCGACGCAACGTGCAGGGGTGGAATCGGCATCGCTCATCTTCGAGCTTCACAGTCTCTGGGTACCGCAACAAAGTAATGGCCCGAGCTCATGAGGTCGTCTTGACGAGCGGCGCGATTCCCCTCAGGCTGGAGGCCGTGAAGAGGGATCGCCTACGTCGCTGGCTTGGCGCGCTGCTGATCGCGCCGATCCTCGCGCTGGCGGTCTCGGCGTCGAGCTTCTCCGCGCTGCGCTGCTCGCTCACGGGAATGCTCGTCGACGAGTCCTGCTGCCCCTCGGCGACGGAGACCGCGCCTCCTGCCGTGCCAGGACCTCTGGACTCGATCGGCGATCCGAGCTGCTGCCTGCGCGTCGTCGTGGCGATGGACAAGCTCCCCGCCGCCGGCGCGCTGCGCGCGACCGCTGGCCCAATCACCGGCGCATCCGCCCCCGATCCGTCGTTCGGACGAACGCTCCAGCTCGCCGGCGGGCGTTCCACCCCGCGCAGCCCGTGGGACCTCGAGCCCCCCGGCGGCCCGCCGCTGTTTCTGCTCACCCGTTCGTTCCTGATCTGAGCGTCCGACGCCGCGCCCACGCGTTCGGCGCGTGTTGACGCCGCGGAGCGCTGGCCGACCGGACGCCGGGTGCGGGCGTTCCGACGTCCGCCCGGCCCGTCCGCGCCTCGAGCCCCTCGCCCAGGCGCCTCGTGCGCCCCGAGGCGTTCACGCGACCTTCGTTGTTCGGCGGTCACCCCGCCCGACCGGGGCAGACGTTTCACTTTGTCGCTTCTTCCGTCCGTGGAGGTTTCCCGATGTTTCCGCTGCTCGCCTTTGTCACCCTCTCCGCTGCCGCGACGCCCGCTGCCGCGCCCGCGCCGCCCGTCGTCCGCCTCTCTGACCTGCTGGCGGAGACGCGCCAGAAGAGCCCCGAGATCCGCGCGGCGCGCGAGCAGGCCCGCGCCGCCGCGGCGGCCGTGGCGCCGGCGGCCGCCTTCGACGATCCGATGCTGATGGTCCAGCTCTGGAACATGCCGGTCGACCTGTCGAACGTCCCGCTCATGGTCAACGTCAGCCAGGCCATCCCGCTCGGCGGCAAGCGGGCGGCGCGCCGGGACGAGGCGCAGGCAATGGCGGACGCTTCCCGCGCCAGCGTGACCACCCGGATGCGGGACGTCGAGACGGAGGTGGCCAAGGCGTACTTCGACCTCTTCCTCGCCGACCGGACCATCGGCGTCGACGACGAGATCAGCCATACGCTCTCCTCGCTGGTGGCCGCCGCGACGTCGCGGCTGGCGGCCGGCCGCGGCGAGGAGTCGGAGGTCCTCCGCGCCGAGAGCGAGGCGCTGAAGGTCGAGTCCGATCGGGAAGCGGCCCGGGCCCGGAGATCCGCCGCCGTGGCCAAGCTGGTCTCGCTGCTCGACCGGCCGCCCGGCACCGACCTCGGCCGCACCTCGGAGCCGGGGCTGCTGGGCGAGTTGCCGGCCCCGGAGGCGCTGCGGGCGCGGGCACTGCGCGAGCGGCCCGAGCTGGCGGTGGCGACCGCCGACATCGCCGCCGCCGAGGCGCGGGTGCGGGCGGCGCACGCCTCCGCCGTCCCCGACCTGGGTCTCTCCGCCGGCGAGATGCACATGTTCGGCGGCACGGCCATGCCCGCCGACTTCCTGTTCCTCGGCGCGCAGATCAACCTGCCGATCTTCGGGGGAAAGAACCGCTCGCGCGTCGAGGCCTCCGAGGCGAGCGTGGCCGCCACGCGCGCGGAGGCCCACGCCCTCGAGAACAAGGTGTTCGCGGAGATCGAGGACTCGCTCGCCGAGGTGAAGGCCGAGACGCGGCAGGCGGAGCTTCACCACCACCTGATCCCGCTGTCGCGCCAGGCGCTGGCGAGCGCGCTGGCCAGCTACGCCGCGGGCCGCGGCGGCTTCACCATGGTCCTCGACACCGAACGCGATCTCCAGATGCACGAGCTCGATCTGGCCATGCATCTCGCCTCCTACTCGCAGCATCTCGCCGATCTCGAGCGCGCCGTGGGCGGGGACATCGGTCTCGTCCGCGCCTCCGAATCGGGAACCCGCCTCGTGCACCAGGAGTGAAACAGCCATGAACCGCGCCCGAATGCTTCTCGTCACCGCCCTCCTTCTTCATCCCCCGCGGCAACGCCGCGGCGGCCGCGCCGCGCGTGCTGAAGCTCGGCGACCTGGCCGTGACGCTCACGATCGCGCCCGATCCGCCCCGCACCGGGGACAACCGGCTGGAGGTCAGCCTGGCCGACGCCTCCGGCCGGCCGGTCGACGGCGCCAAGCTGGGGTTCGTCTGGGACATGCCCGCCATGGGCTCCATGCCCGAGATGCGGGGCAACGGCACGATCCAGACCCGCGGCGGTGGCCGCTACACCGTCGGCTACCCGCTGCCGATGAACGGGGACTGGTACCTCGCGCTCGACATCGACGCCCCCGGGCACGCGCACCAGGAGGTGAAGATGAAGGTCGCCACCATGCGCCCCGGCCTCACCGTCGAGGATGCCGGCGGCGGCGGACGCTCCATCGTCGTCTCCGCCGAACGGCGGCAGCTCATCGGCGTCACCTTCGGCATGGTCGAGCGACGGCCGCTGGCGCTCACCTTGCGGGCGGCCGGGCGGGTCGAGATCGACGAGCGCAACATCGCCGACGTCACGCTCAAGTACGAGGCCTACGTGCAGAAGCTGTTCGTCGGCGAGACCGGCAAGGCGGTTCGGCGCGGGCAACCGCTGGCCGTCATCTACAGCCCCGACCTGCTGGCGGCCGAGGAGGAGCTGCTGGCGGCGCGCCGGTCCGGCGCGTCGGCGTCGCTGACGACCGGCCTCGAGCGCCGCCTCGCCTACTGGGATCTCACGGTGGCGCAGCGCGAGGCCGTCGAGCGGGCCGGCAAGGCCGACGGGCGGGTGACCATCGCGGCCCCCGCGGGCGGCGTGGTGATGGAGAAGAACGTCGTCGAAGGGGCGCGCGTCGAGGCCGGGACCGCGCTCTACCGGATCGGCAACCTCGGGCGCGTCTGGATTCAGTGCGCCGTGTACGAGCGCGACGCCGGCTTCGTCTCGGTGGGGCAGCCGGCCCGCGTGCAGGTGCCGTCGCTCCCCGCGCCGCTGGAGGCGCGGGTGACGTTCGTGGCGCCGATGGTCGACGAAAAGACGCGCACCATCGAGGCGCGCCTCGAGCTCAAGAACCCCGAGCTCGCGCTCAAGCCCGGCATGTTCGCGGACGTCGTCATCGAGGCGCCGCTCGGGACCCGCCTGGCGGTCCCCGACTCCGCCCTCCTCTTCTCCGGCGAGCACCGGTACGCCTTCGTCGATCGCGGCGGCGGGCGGCTCGAGCCGGTGGAGGTCGAGGTCGGCGCGCAAACGGGAAGCTACGACGAGGTCCGCCGCGGCCTCGCGCCCGGCGATCGCGTGGCGACCGGCGCCACGTTTCTCCTGTCGAGCGAGGCCAAGCTGCGCGACGCCCTGCCGCGCTGGAGGACGCCGTGATCGGCCGGCTCATCGCGCTCTCGGCCCGCCACCGCGTCACCGTCGTGCTGCTGGTGGCGATGGCGACGGGGCTGGGGATCTGGTCGCTCCGCCGTACGCCGCTCGACGCCATCCCCGACCTCTCCGACGTTCAGGTGACCGTCTTTACGGAGTGGATGGGACGCTCCCCCGATCTGATCGAGGACCAGATCACCTACCCCATCGTGACCACGCTGGTCGGCGCGCCGCACGTGAGCGCGGTGCGCGGGCAGTCGATGTTCGGGATGTCCTTCGTCAATGTCATCTTCGAGGAGGGGACCGACATCTACTGGGCGCGCAGCCGCGTCCTCGAGTACATGTCCAGCCTGGCCGCCCGGCTGCCCGATCGGGTGACGCCGGTGCTCGGCCCCGACGCCACCGGCGTGGGCTGGGTCTACGAGTACGCGCGTCGTCGACCGGAGCGGCCGGCACGGCCTCGCCGAGCTGCAGTCGCTGCAGGACTGGACGCTCCGCTACGCGCTGCAGAGCGTCCCCGGCGTCGCCGAGGTGGCCAGCGTGGGGGGCTTCTCCCGCGAATACCAGATCGACCTCGACCCCAGTCGCCTGCAGAGCTTCGGGATCTCGCTCATGCAGGTGACCGACGCCGTCCGCCGCTCGAACAACGACGTCGGCGGACGGGTGCTGGAGATCTCCGGCACCGAGCACTTCATCCGCGGTCGCGGCTACGTCAAGAGCGCCGCCGATCTGGAGAAGGTGGTCCTCGGCAGTGAGCACGGCACGCCGATCACCCTGCGCGACGTGGCCCGGGTCCAGATCGGGCCGGCCGAGCGGCGCGGCCTGGTGGATCTGAACGGCGAAGGGGAGGCGGTCGGCGCGGTGGTGATCATGCGCTACGGCGGCAACGCCCTCGACGTCATCGCCGCGGTGAAAGAGCGGCTGGCCGAGCTCGCCCCCACGCTGCCGGCCGGCGTCCAGGTGGTGCCGACCTACGATCGGTCGACGCTGATCCGGGACAGCATCGCGACCCTCCGGCACACGCTGCTGGAGGAGATCGTGGTGGTGGCCATCGTCATCCTCGTCTTCCTCCTGCACGTGCGCTCGACGCTGGTGCCGGTCTTGATGTTGCCCATCGCCGTGCTGCTGGCCTTCGTGCCAATGGCGGCCCTGCACCTCGGCGCCAACATCATGAGCCTCGGGCGGGATCGCCATCGCCATCGGCGCCATGGTCGACGCCGCCATCATCGTGGTGGAGAACGTGCACAAGCGGCTGGAGGACTGGGAGACCGCCGGCCGCCCCGCCCCGCGCCAGGAGGTGGTGACCGCGGCCCTGGTCGAGGTCGGTCGGCCGATCTTCTTCTCGCTCCTCGTCATCACCGTCGCGTTTCTTCCGGTGTTCACGCTGGAGGGGACCGAAGGCCGGCTTTTCAAGCCGCTGGCGTTCACCAAGACCTTCTCGATGGCCTTCGCCGCCCTCCTTTCGGTCACGCTGGTGCCGGCGATCGCCGCCCTCTTCATCCGCGGCCGCATCCGCCGCGAGGAGGAGAACCCCATCGCCCGCGCCCTCGTCTATCTCTATGGGCCGGTCTGCCGGTTCGCGCTTCGCTTCCGCTGGCCGATCCTGATCGGGGCCGGCGCTGCTCGTCGCCGGGACGGTCCCGGTGGCGCGGCGGCTGGGGAGCGAGTTCATGCCGCCGCTCAACGAGGGGACCTTGCTCTACATGCCGACCGCCGTCCCGGGCATGAGCGAGGCCAGCGCCGGCGACGTCATCCAGCGAATGGACCGGGTGCTGAAGGCGCTTCCCCGAGGTCGGCAGCGTGTTCGGCAAGGCCGGTCGCTTCTCGACCCCCACCGATCCCGCGCCGCTGGAGATGTTCGAGACCATCGTGCAGCTTCGGCCGCAAAGTGAGTGGCCGCGCGGCGAGACCTGGGAGGCGCTGGTCAGCAAGCTCGACGCGGCCATGCAGTTCACCGGCATGCCCAACGTCTGGTGGATGCCGATCCAGACCCGCACCGAGATGCTGGCCACCGGAGTGCGCAGCCCGCTGGGGATCCAGGTGCTGGGGCCGGACACGGCGGGGATCGATCGGGTGGCGCGCCAGATCGAGGCCGCGCTGTTGGAGGTGCCGGGGACGCGCAGCGCCTTCGCCGAGCGGATCGGCGGCGGCCACTACCTCGACTTCGACATCGACCGCGACGCGGCCGCCCGGTACGGCCTCAACGTCGAGGACGTCGAGGACGCCATCGAGACCGCCATCGGCGGCAAGACCGTCACCACCACGGTCGAGGGGCGCGAGCGGTACCCGGTGACCGTGCGCTACGCGCGCGACTTTCGGTCGAGCATCCCCGATCTCGAGCGGGTGCTGGTCGCCACGCCGGCCGGGGCGCAGATCCCGCTCGGCCAGCTGGCCCACCTGGTTTCGCGCGACGGCCCGGCGATGCTGCGCGACGAGGGCGGGCGGCTTTATGCCTACGTCTTCGCCGACACCAGCCGGCCCATCGCCGACTACGTCACCGACGCCCGCCGCGTGGTCACCGAGAAGGTGACCCTCCCCGCCGGGTACCGGCTGGAATGGGCGGGCCAGTATCGTTATCTCGAGCGGGCCAAGACCCGGCTGACCTTCGTCGTCCCGGTCACCCTGGCGATCATCTTCCTGCTCCTCCTGGTCAACAGCGGCAGCGCGGTGGAGGCGGCCATCGTGATGCTGGCGGTGCCGTTCTCGCTGGTGGGCGCGTTCTGGCTGTTGAGCCTGCTCGACTACAACCTGTCGGTCGCCGTGTGGGTGGGGATCATCGCCCTGGCCGGCCTCGACGCCGAAACCGGGATCGTCATGCTGCTCTACCTCGATCTCGCCTGGAAGGAGCGCGCCCCGACCACCCGGGCCGCGGCCAGGGAGGCGATCTTCCACGGAGCCGTCAAGCGGATCCGGCCCAAGATGATGACCGTGACGACGATCCTGGCGGGCCTGGTGCCCGTGCTCATCTCACGCGGGACGGGGGCCGACGTGATGAAGCGGATCGCGGCGCCGATGGTCGGCGGCGTCGTCACCTCCGCGGTGCTGGAGCTGCTCGTCTATCCAGCCATCTACATGATCTGGAAGGGACGCCATCTGCCGGAGCGCGCGGGCAGCTCGACGGCTTAGCTCTCGAACGGGCGCCGCCCCGGATCAGCGATTCCCGCGCCGGACGTAGCTGTGCGCTTCCTTGGCCAGGGCGACCCAGGGAAGCGCGCCCGCCTCGACGGCGATCCACTCCTTCATCAGGCGGCCGTGCCCCGGGTCGAAGCGCTTGCCCTTGCCGGCTTCGACCAGATCGTCGACGCGCTCCTTCGGCAGCTTCACCACGAACGTTCCCCGCGTCAGCATCGCGAAGATCTTGCCGTTCACGGCGAAGGCGTTCTCCGAGCTGAACATGCGCCGTCGACTCACGCCGCTGACAGCGGCGAAGGCGTCAGCGACCGGCGCCAGCACCGGAGGGATCTCGGACGCCGGCGACTTGGCGCGCTTCGCAGGCTTGGCGCGTTTCGCAGGCTTGGCGGGCTTCGCAGGCTTGGCGGGCTTCGCAGCTTGCGCTTCGCGCTTGGCGCGCTTCGCAGGCCTGCGGGCCTTCGCAGGCTTGGCGCGCTTGGCCCGCGCTGCGCTTTTCGGACTTACTCGCTTCTTCGGCTTCACCGCGTTGCCCCCGGCGGAGCCTACGCCCGATTCATCACGCGCGCGACTGCTTCTGCTTTCGAACAGACCTGGAGCTTGTCGTAGAGATTTCGGACGTGGCTGCGCACCGTGTTCAGCGACAGCCCCAGGAGGTCGGCCACCTCGCCGTAGGTGACCCCCTTGGCGAAGAGGCCCACCAGCTCGCGTTCGCGCGGCGTGAGGCCGACGGTCGGATCCGGCAGGCCGGCGCCCGGAGCGCGAAAGGTCTCCGAGAGGCGCCGCGCGATCCGCGGCGAGATCGGAGCGCCGCCGTCCCGCAGCAGGCGCAGCGCGCTGCCCAGCGCGACGTGGCTCTCCTGCTTGAGGAGATAACCGCCGGCGCCCGCGCGCAGCGCCTCGAAGATGCTGTCGTCGTCGTGGTGGACCGTGAGCACCAGAACCTGGATGCCGCGCACACTGAGCTCCGCGATCAGTCCGTGCGCCTTGCCGTCGGTCAAATTGAGATCGACGATCGCCAAGTTCACGGGGCCGGCGAGGAGCGCGCGCGCCGACCGTGCCGACGCGGCCTCGCCCACCAAGTTCATGTCGAGCAGGCCCACCATCGAGGCGGCGATCTCTCGGCGAACGATCTCGTCGTCTTCGACGAGGATCACTTTGGATCTTCCCCCCAAGCGTGCTCAGCCACTGTCTCATCTCGCCTACCGGAAGGCAATCCAATTAAGTGATGAAGCATACATATCGATCGCAGCATGATACTCATGCTCCGCAATGATCTCCGGAGGTAGCGCGGCGCCCTGCGACGACGAATTCGACGCAACCCGCTCCGAGCTGATTCGCCGGCGCGTCAGGGTCCTCGCCCTCGTCATCTGCGGGCTCTGGATCCCCATGGGGCTCTTCACCGATCCCATGATGTTCGGCCGGCCGCTCGCCGGGCTGTGGGTCCGGCTGCCGACCGCCGGCCTCTTGCTGCTCCTCTGGTTCTGGCTGCGTCGGCCGCGGCCACGCCGCACGCTCGAGGCGGCGACGACCGTCGTCCTCTGCCTGGTGCTGGGCGCGTTCGGGCCGGTGGTCGCGGTCTGCCGCCCCGACAACAACCTCCCCAACCTGCTCAGCATCGTCATCGGCGCAATGGCCGTCACCTCCGGCGCGGCGCTCTCCTGGCCGGCGACGGCGACGATCTGCACGTTCGCGAACGTGGCGCTGCTGCTGGGCGGATTGGCGCGCGCCGACCGTCCGCAACCTTTGTACTTCTGGCTGGACGCGCTGGGGTTCGTCTTGCTGCCGTTCATGATCTTCGCGGCGGCCTCGCGCGAGCGATGGCAGCGCGCCGAATGGGAGGCGCGGGAGAAGCTGCGCGAGGCTTACGAGCGCCTCCGGCGGGAGGAGCAGACCCGCAACCAGCTGTTCGTGAACCTCAGTCACGATCTGCGCACCCCGCTCAGCGTCGTGCGCTCGGAGATCGAGCTCCTCAAGGAAGAGGCCGATCCGACCAGCGCGCCGGTCTTCGATCGAATCGCCGACAACGTGAACAGCGTCGTCGACCTGCTCGATCAGCTGCTGGAGCTGGCGCGGCTGGAGGCCAAGGCAGCCCCCTGCGTGCGACAGCGCTGCGAGATTGTCGCGGCCGCGCGCCAGGTGGCGGCGCGCATGCAACCGGGTCGCGTCCGAGGTCCGCCTCGTCGTGCGCGCGGAGGCCGACCACCTCGATGCCGAGGTCGACCCCTCTCACCTGCGCCGGATCCTGGTGAACCTCGTCTCCAACGCCCTCCGACAGGTGCAGCCGCTCGGCGGGGAGGTCGAGCTCGTCGTCGGGGCGGCGACCGGCGGGGGAGCGTCGGTCGAGGTCAGCGACAGTGGGCCCGGCATCGCCCCGGAGCTGCGGGCGCGCCTCTTCGAGCGGTTCGCCAGCTTCAGCCGGCAGGGGAGCACGGCGTCGGGGATCGGGCTGGCCCTGGCGCGCGAGCTTGCCCAGCTCAACGGCGCGACCCTGGAGCTCGTCGAGGGCGCCCCGCGCACGACGTTCCGGCTGCAGCTCGCGCCGACGTCGAGCACGGCGGCCGGTCGCGCAGTCCGACGCGACGCCCTCGCCTTCGAATACGGCCGCGCCGCCGATCCCGCCGACCGCGGTGGACTCTCTCCCTCGCCGCGGCGTCCCTCGGAGGCGACGAACGCGATCCCGACCAGGCGCCCGTGCTGCTCATCGAGGACAACCGGGATCTGCGCGAGGTGATGGTGCGGGCGGTGTCGCGCTCGTTCGCCGTCGAGGCCGTCGATTCGTTCTCCGCGGCGCTGCGCTGGCTGCTGCTGCACAGGCCGGCCGCCATCGTGTCGGACGTCATGCTGCCCGACGGGGACGGCTACGAGCTCCTCCGTCTCGTCCGACAGCGCTCGCGCCTGGACCGAATTCCGTTTCTGCTGGTCTCCGCGCTGGCGGAACCGGCCCAGCGCGTGCGTGGCCTTCGCGCCGGCGCCGACGACTACCTGGCCAAGCCGTTCTCCAGCGACGAGCTGCGCGCCCGCATCGCGGCGGCGATCGGCCGCGCGGAGGAGCGACAGGCGCGCGTCGAGCGGGAACGGGAAGATCTCCTCATGGAGCTTCACGACGGCGTCTGCAGCAGCCTGGCGCGGGCGTCGCTGATGCTGGCGCCGGACTCGACCCCCGGCGCGCTCGACGGGCGCGCGCATCGCGCCTTCGAATCGGTGCAGGAGGGGCTCTCCGAGGCGCGCGGCCTGCTCGACGCGCTCGGCGCCAGCCGGCAGTCCTGGAGCGCGCTGGTGGGCGGCCTGCGCTGGCAGCTGGCGGAGACCGCCGACCGGGCGGGCCTGGCCCTCGAGCTCGCCCTCGACGACGCGGAGATCTCCGACATCCCCCCGCTGGTGGCGCACGCGCTCCGGCGGATCGCCTCCGAGGCTCTCACCAACACCATCCGCCACGCGTCGGCCCGGCGATTCACGCTCAGCCTGCAGACCCGCGACCGCACGATCCACTTGCGGGCCGAGGACGACGGCCCCGGGGCCGCAACCGATCTGATCGAAGGGCGCGGCCTCTCGATCGTCCGGCGCCGGGCCCTGCGCTGCGGCGGCGACGTCAAGATCGAGCGCCAGTCGCAGGGGAGCGTGGTGCTGGAGGCCTGGCTCCCGATCGACGAGCCCGCGCGCGTCGCCCCCTGACGCCCTGGAACCTCGCCCTCGACCCCACCTCGCATGTTCATGCGATAGTCGGGCAGGTCGCTCCGGCGCACAGTGTTGGCGAGGAGGCCTGATGTCCCTGTCCACCCGCACTTCACCCTGGCGCCCGCTGCTGGCCGTCGCGCCTGCGCTGCTCGCCGGCTGCATAGCCCACATGAGCCCCGCCACCGCCACGTTCGACCACATCGAGCAGCCGATGGTGCTCGGAAACGTCGACCGCATCGGAGGAGGCGCGCCGCTTGCCGCGCGGACCGTCGGCGAGTTCGAAGGAAAGTCCTCCGCCCACTTCAGCAACACCGAGCACACGGCGGGGAACATGACCTACAGCGTGACGGAGTCGTCGTTCAACAACCTCGACATCTACGTGAACGCGGTGAACGCGCTCAAGCTCGGCGGCCCCGACGCGGACATCCGGGTGACCACCTTGCGGACCTGGTCCATCGGCTACCTCTGCTGCATGCACAACACCGTCTACATCCAGGGCGATGTCGTCAACGTGGGGGCTGGAAAATGAGGCCCGCAGGTCATCTCTTCGCCGGCGCCCTCCTGACGCTCGCCGCCAGCGGATGCTGGGGCTCGCGCGCCTACGTTTCGGCCGCCGACCTCAAGTACCCGGTTTCTCTTTCGTCGGCCGTGCGCGGACCTGACGGCCGCATCTTGAGCGGAGGCGCCATCGAGAAGGTCGCCACCTTCCGCATGGACTACACCACCTGCCGGATGCTGTGGACGTTGATCCCGATCAAGTCGGCGCACCGGGACATCTCCGACGAGGTCAACGAGCAGGTCGCCCGCAAGGGTGGCGAGGCGATCGTCAACCTCTCGGTCGAATCGAGCACTCCGATCTGGGGCGCGATGACCATCGTCGGCGTCCTGCCCGACTGCGGCAAGGTGCGGATCCGCGGCGACATCATCGCGCGCGCGGAGCCGCCGGCTATACCGGCGGGCCCACCGCCGACGCCCGCCGCCCCTCCGCCGCCGGAGATGGCGCCGCCTGCGACGCCTTCGCCCTCCAACACGAACGCCGCCCCCACCTCGGAGAACACGCCATGACTCGCCCCGGGACCCCGACCACGCTCTTCGCCCTGGCCGCGCTCGCGACGCTGCCGCTCCTCGGCTGCGCCACGATGGTCAACGGCACGCAGCAGGACGTGGAGATCAGGCCGCTGCCCGCGGGTGAAACGCACGTGAAGGTGACCAGCCTCGACGGCGCCGTCGTTTACGACGGCGACGGCCCGGCCAACGTCCACCTCAAGCGGAGCGAGGACTACAAGCTCACCATCACCAAGCCGGGCTACCAGCCGGAGACGGTCCAGATCAGCAGCGGAACGACCTGGTGGTTCCTGTTGCCGATGTTCACCATCACCGGACCGTTCGAGCTGATCAGCGTCTTCGACGGGGCCATCTATGCCTACGACGACGACGGCATCGAGGTGACGCTCTTCCGGCAAGGGCGCAAGCCCCAGGGCGCCGTCGCCTACGATCCGTAGCCGCGCCGAAGGCGGCAAACCGGACCGCTCAGCTGGCAGATCCCCGATCCATCTCCAAGATCGCAATAGGCGGCGAGAGCCGTCTGGTGGAGGTGTCTCATGCGAAAGGTACTGATCGGGCTTGGTCTGGCGGGCGCGCTGGCGCTTGGGTTTGGCAAGACGACCACGGCGCGCGCGGACGATACGCAGGCGCCCTCCCAGGAGAGCCAGCGTGCGGCCGACCAGGCCGAGGGCGCTGCCAACTCGGCGGAGGGTACGGCCAAGAGCGCCGGTGACGAGGCGAACAAGGCGGCCAACGGCGCGGAGAATCAAGCGGACAAGGCGACCAACAGCGCCGGCGATACCGCCAAAAGCGCGGGCGAGGCGGCCGACAAGGCGGCCAAGGAGAGCTCTGAAAAGGCCAACCTGCCGAAGGACAAGACCAAGGGCAGCCTGAACGAGTGACGAGGGAACGCTGGATTCCGGGCCGTCTTCTCGCCGACGGCCCGAATCCTCCAGCCTCGCGCCTCAGCGCGCGGGCGGCGCGGGCCGACGCGGCTCGACGGTGATGGGGATCGACTTGGAGACCGGCTGGTTGCTGCCTGCCGAGACCGCGGCCACCGAAACGAGCACGTTCGTCTCCGGGTAATAGGCGGACGCCCGGCGAAGATCTCGTTGGCGGGCGCGGTGATGCTGCTCTCCGGGCGCGCCGGGTTCGAGCTGGTCAAAAGGCGGCCGTCGCCCGGGTGCGGATCGTCTGCTCGGTGTCGGACCCTTCCGCGCTGGCCGTCGATCTCGCCGAAGAGGTGGGGATGACGCTGGTGGGGTTCGTGCGCGGCAGCTCGGCGAACGTTTACACCCATCCGCGGCGGATTGTCTGACCGCGTCCACCAGGGACCGGCTCCAGAAAAGTGGTGCATCAAAGACCGCGCTTTTTGCCGAGAAAACCCGGTGAAAGCCGATTTATTTCCTTCAGGCGCCCGGGCCCTGATGACACAATTCGTATCGCCGGATGACGCGCTGGCCTTGCAGAGAGTCCGCAACGTTCGCTTGGAGAGGCGCCCCCATGAACCGACGGAAGCTGGTCGCGAGATGGATCCTGTCGTTCGCCTGTTCCACCCTGCTCGCCTGTAACGGCGGCTCGGGCGACAGCGGCACGGGCGGCGCCGGCGAGACGGGCGGCAACAGCGGTTCGACGGGGTCCGGCGGCGCCAGCGCGACCGGCGGCAGCACCGGCACCGGCGGCAGCAGCGCGACCGGCGGCTCGTCGGGAGCCACCGGCGGCAGCAGCGCGACCGGCGGGTCGGCCGGCGGCCGCGGCGGCGCCGCCGGCTCCGGCCAAGCGGGCGCGACCGGCGCCGGCGGCAAGGGGACCGGCGGCGCGACCGCGACGGGTGGCGCGACGGGGACCGGCGGCGCCGCGGGCGCCAAGGGGACCGGCGGCGCGAGCGGCACCGGCGGCAAGGCGACCGGTGGCGCGACGGGCACGGGCACCGGCGGCGCCACGGGCACGGGCGGCAGCTGCACCGTCGCCCCGGGCTCGCAGATCGGCATCTTCACCGATCCGGTGACCGCGACGCCGATCGCGCCGCCCAATCCCCCCGGCATCGGCTTCAAGGACACCGACGGCAACCTGGTCGACGCGCACGGCGGCGGCATCATCAAGGTCTGCGACACCTACTACATGCACGGTGAGTACTTCCTGAGCACGACCACCGACAACAACTTCAACGGCTTTTCCATGTACTCGTCGAAGGACATGGCGACCTGGAAGAACGAAGGGATCATCCTGCCGCAGCAGCCGAGCGGCTCGCTGCTGGGGCCCAACCGAAAAGGGGAGCGGCCCCACATCATCCAGTGCCCGAGCACCGGCGAGTTCGTCCTCTACGCCCACGCGGCCGACACCACCTACCAGGCCGACAAGGAGATCGTCTACGCGACGGCGCCGAAGGTCACCGGCCCCTACACGTTCAAGGGAGCGCTGACCAGCACGGGCGCCCCCAGCTCCTGCCAGGTCACCACCGTCCCACCGGCGTCGTGCAGCGGATCGATCGCCGCCCACAGCGACATGAGCGCCCTGACCGACGGGAGCAGCGCCTACGTCGTCACCGAGAGCGGCGTGGTCTACACGCTGGCGTCCGACTGCCACAGCTGGGCGTCGAACAAATCGTACGGGACCGTCAACGGAACCACCGGCGGCATCGAGGCCCCCACCGTGTTCAAGGCGGGCAGCACGTTCTACTGGATCGGCTCGGACAAGACCGGATGGCGCGCCAACGACGACTTCTATTCGACCGCGCCGGCGATGAGCGGCCCCTGGACCTACCAGGGCTACCTCGCGCCGCAGGGCGATCTCACCTGGATGACCCAGAGCACCTGGGTGATGCCCATCGTGGGGAGCGCCGGGACGACCTACGTCTACTGGGGCGATCACTGGTACGGCACCCAGGACACCACCCAGCCCGGCAAGCACAACAACCTGGCCACCTACGTCTTCCAGCCGCTGGTCTTCAACGGCACCAAGATCAGTCTCCCCACCTACCAGGTCAGCTGGAAGCTGGACGTCGGCGCGGGCACCTGGACCCCGAACTGACGAACGGTCGAGCGCAGGGTCGCATTCGATCCCTTGCCTGCCTTTCCTTCGTCTGCATTTTGACCGAGGAGGCATCGCATGGGTGCTGCTCGACCGGAGACCGCGAAGACCATCCTCATCACGGGCGCATCCAGTGGCATCGGGCGCGCCACGGCGTTGCGGCTGGCGCGGAGCGGGTGGCGGGTGTTCGCGGCGGTCCGCAAGGAGGCGGACGCGACCGCGATCAAGGCGGCCGCCAGAGGCGTGGAAACGGTGCAGCTGGACGTCGAGGATCGAGGTTCGATCGCCGCTGCGGCCGGGGAGGTGGCCGCGCGGCTCGGGCCCCGCGGCCTCGACGCTCTCTTCAACAACGCCGGCATCGGCATGGTCTTTCCCACCGAGCACCTCCCGCTGGAGGCGCTCCGCGAGATCTACGAGGTCAACCTGTTCGGCCAGATCGCCGTGATTCAGGCCTTCCTGCCGCTGGTGCGGATGGCGAAAGGGCGGATCATCAACATGGGGTCGGTGAGCGACCACCTCTCGCCGCCCTTTGCGGGGGCGCTCTCCAGCTCGAAGGCGGCCTTTGCGTCGATGAGCGCCGCGCTCCGGATGGAGGTCCGGCCGCAGGGGATCCACGTCTGCATCATCGAACCGGGAGCCATCAACACCCCGGCGGCAGACAAGACCCTGGGAGGGGTGGAGCAAGAGATCGCCCGAATGTCGCCGGCGGGGATCGGCCTCTACGGCCCGGCGATGCGGCGCATGGTGCGCACCTTCGCCGAGATTGAACGGCACGGCAGCCCACCGGAAGCGGTCGCCAAGGTCGTCGAGCGGGCGCTGACCGAGCGAAATCCACGGGCCCGTTACCGGGCCGGCAAGGAGGCCGCCAAGTTGTCTCTGCTGGCGCGCTTCCTGCCGGAGAAGCTCGTCGACCGCGCCATCTTGAGAACCTTTGGGTTGCCGACCACGTTCGGCCGGCAAGCGGGATGAGGGGGAAACGATGTCGCTGAAGATCTTTCTGGCCGGGGCCGGCGGCGTGATCGGCCGGCGCCTGGTGCCCCTGTTGATCGAGCGGGGCCACGAGGTTCACGGGACGACGCGCTCGCCAACGCGGGCGAGCGAGCTTCAGCGCCAGGGCGTCCGACCGATCGTCCTCGACGCGTTCGATCGACCGGCGGTGCGCGCGGGGGTCGCCGCCGTCCGCCCCGAGATCGTCATCCACCAGTTGACCGATCTCTCGGGCGGCTTCGCACCAGAAAAGATTGCCGACACCCTGGCGCGAAACAGTCGTCTGCGCACCGAAGGCACCCGGAATCTCGTCGAGGCGGCGCGGGCCGCCGGCGTGCGCCGCCTCATCGCCCAGAGCATCGCCTGGGTCTATGCGCCCGGCCGCGAACCGCACACCGAAGGCGATCCCCTCGATGAGGCGGCCGAGGGGACCCGGGCGGTGACCGTCCAGGGGGTGATCGCCCTGGAGTCAGCCGTTCTCGTCGCCGCTCCGGGGGCGGTTCCGGGCACCGGCGCGATCGAGGGTCTGGTCCTGCGGTACGGCCGATTCTACGGTCCGGGCGCCAGCGACCAGCCCGCCGGCGTGCCTCCTCTGCACGTCGACGCCGCAGCCAGCGCGGCGCTCCTGGCCGTCGAACGCGGCGCGCCCGGCGTCTACAACGTCGCCGAGCCGGACCCTTACATCGACGTCGACAAGGCCCGGCGCGAGTTGGGGTGGGATCCGGGGTTTCGGCGAACGAACGAGCGGACGGCGCCGCCAGACCTGAGCTGACCTCAGCCCGGGATCTTGGCGGCCAGCACGTCGACCTGCTCGATCTGCGGCGGCTTGGCCAGCAGGTCGGCGGCCTTGGACATCAGCGCGGCGGCGATGGGGCCGTTGAGGTGGGCCTTGCGGCCGGCGTCGCTGGGGAAGGCATCGAAGATCCCGAACGTCGACGGCCCCAGCCGCAGTGCGAACCAGACGGTCGTCTCGGGTTCCTGCTGGGCCAGCGCGAGGCCGCTGGAGAGAAACTCCGCCACCGCCGATTCCTTGCCGGGCTTTGCTTCCAACCTGACGAAAAGACCAACCTTGACCATGGGAGCCTCCTTGGGTCCCCTTCTCATGGTTCCGGGTCAGCCCATCCGCAAGGCCCGATCTGCGGCGGGCGCATTTTCAGCGGCGGCCGAAGCAACCAGCCGCGCGGGTCAGCGGCGCGCCAGCAGGCGCCAGTCGACCGACCAGACCGACCCGCGCTTGATCCAGCGCAGCGGGCGGCGCTTGTCGGCCGGTGTGCCGAGCGCGTGGTGATAGAGATGGTCGATGCGCGTGTAGAAGCCGCGCGTGTGGTAGCTCTCCGGGCAGGCGAGCCGCGTGCAGTCGAGGTGGTGGCAGAACTCGTGCAACAGCGTGTTCAGCAGCGCCCTGGGACTGGACACCTTCTCGCGGATGGCGGTGCGCATCCAGACGCGGATGCGGTGGGTGCGGGGCGTGTAGTCGCCGAACAGCTGGTAGGTGCAGACGCCGGAGGTGACGCGGTGGGGGCGCACGCCGAGCACGCCCAGCGGCGGCACCGGCACGGCGTAAAACTCCGACAGCGCCGCGAGCAGCTTGGCGCCGGCACGCTGGACCGGCGCGGTCTTGCCGGTCTCCATCGCCTCGGCCAGCGCCCGCGCCAGTGCCTGGATCTGTCCGTCCTTCGACAGCGGAACGGTGATGATGGCGTCGCTGCGATCGTATTCGCGGCGCTTGGCCTCGGCGCGCGGCATCGGATCGGTGATCACGAACGGCATTTTAGCGCGCGCCGCGCGGCCGGCACGGGCGGCCGAAATAGCGCCCAAGGGATCGGCCGGCTACTATCGAGCGGTCGAGCATGGCAAAGACGGCGCTCATCACCGGCGCATCGGCGGGCCTCGGGCTCGAGCTGGCGCAGCTGTTCGCGGCGGACAAGCACGACGTGGTGCTGGTGGCGCGGCGCCGCGATCAGCTGGAGGCGCTGGCCACCCGGCTGGCCGCCGAGCGCGGTGTCATCGCCGGCGTCATCCCGGCCGATCTGGCCGATCCGGGCGCGCCGCAGCGGATCGTCGACGAGCTGGCCCGCCGCGGCCTGGAGATCGAGTTCCTGGTGAACAACGCCGGGTTCGGCACCAGCGGCCCCTTCGTCGAGCGCGATCTGCTGCGCGAGCTGGCGATGGTCCAGGTCAACGTGGCCTCGCTGGTCCACCTGACCCGCCTGCTGCTGCCGCCGATGGTGGCCCGCCGCAGCGGCCGCATCTTGAACCTCGGCTCGACCGCTGGGTTCGTGCCCGGGCCCTTCATGTCCGTCTACTACGCGACCAAGGCGTTCGTGAACTCGTTCACCGAGGCGCTGGCGTTCGAGCTGCGCGGCACCGGCGTGACCGCCACCGTCAGCTGCCCTGGCGCGACCCTCACCGAGTTCGGCAAGGTCGCCGGCACGGATCGGTCGCGGCTGTTCAAGGCGGGCGCCATGCAGGCGCCGGCCGTCGCGGCCCACGCTTACCGGGCGATGATGGCCGGCAAAACGATCGCCATCCCCGGCCTGCGCAACAAGTTGATCCTGCAAGCCCAACGGATCAGCTCGCACGGCATGAGCCGCGCCGTCGCCGCGCGCCTCAATCAGCCCGACCGCGTGCTCAGCGTCCGAAAACCATCGGAAAAGTGAGCGTCGATTCCCCGCCCGTCGGCGACGGGGGGAACTTCAGATCCCGCAGCGCTTCCACCATGCAGAGCTCCGGATCGCCGCCCCCCAAAGTCGAGGTGAGAACCTCCGCCAGCGGCACGCGACCGCGGTCGTCGATCGACAGGCGAAAGATCACCCGGCCCGCCAGCCCCGCGTTCTTGACGCGCTCCTTGTCGTAGCAGGCGTCGAGCTTGCCGCGCGCGCCGCGCAGCACGGTCTCGGCGTCGGCCTTGCTGAGGCTCCCTGTCACCTTCCACGCGCCGGCGGGGGCGGAATGCGCGGCCGGCAACGCGCGGTGCCGATGCCCGCGGGGCGGCCCGGCCATCACCATGTCCGGCTGCGCATCGACGGCCGCGACCCGATCGACCGCCGCGTCTGTCACGACGGGGGACGCCGGAGAGGGCCGGTCGATCGCAGCGTCGACCACGACCGGCGCCTGCGCGCGGCGCGAACAGGCAGCCGCGCCCAGCGAAATCCCCGCCCAAGCGATCGAAGCGACCGCCAGCACGCGTCCCCGTCGAGCGACCGCTTGCCACGAAACCCCGAGCACCGACATGCTCACCTCCTGTCTTGCGGAATCCGACCATACTACGCTGGGGCGAACATCATGAGCGCGCCAACCCCTGTCGAACCCGGTCCTGTCGATCCGATCTCCTTGCCCATCGCCTTGATCATCGAAGCGCGGCCGCGCGATCTGGGCGGGTTCGGCGTGCGCCGGGCGCTCCCCTCGGGAGCGCGCCGGATGATCGGCCCCTTCATTTTTTTCGACCACATCGGGCCGAGCGAGATGCCGCCCGGGCGGGGGATCGACGTGCGCCCTCACCCGCACATCGCGCTGGCGACGGTGACCTACCTGTTCGCCGGCGAGATGGACCATCGTGACAGCCTCGGGTCGCACCAGACCATCAGGCCGGGCGACGTGAACTGGATGCTGGCCGGGCGCGGGATCGTCCACTCCGAACGGACCGGCCCCGAGTCGCGCCGGCGCGGCGGACCGCTGCACGGGATCCAGTCGTGGGTCGCGCTGCCGACGGCCGACGAAGAGAGCGCGCCCCGCTTCGAGCACCATCCGGCAGCGACGATTCCGCGCCTCGTGCGGCCGGGCGCGACCCTGGCGGTCGTCGCCGGCACCGCCTACGGCGCGCGCTCGCCCGTCGGCGTCTGCTCGCCGACCCTGTACGTGGCGGCCACGCTGGAGGCGGGCGCGACGCTGCCTCTGCCGGACGAGCACGCCGACCGCGCCGTGTACGTGGTCGAGGGGGAGCTGAGCGTGGGCGCGCGGCGGCTCGGCCCCGGGGCCATGGCCCTGTTTCACTCCGGCGCCGCCGAGGTGCGCGCGCTCGCCCCCAGCCAGTTCGTGCTGATCGGCGGCGCGCCGGTCGACGGAGAGCGGCACATCTGGTGGAACTTCGTCGCCAGCTCGCCGCAACGGATCGAACGCGCCAAGTCGGACTGGAAGGAGGGACGCTTCGGCGTCGTCCCCGGCGACGAGCGCGAGCGCATCCCGCTTCCCGAAGGCTGAGCGGGACGCGCCGCCCCCAACGGCCCGCCGCGACGCACCTTCTCGGTATGAGGACGATCGTCACCGTCGTGGTGGGCGCGACGACCATGATGTGGCTCGGGGCGGGCCCTCTGCGCGCGCAGTCGCAACCCAGTTCCCCGCCGTCAACCGCGAAGCCTGCGAGCCCGCTGGGCACAACGACGGGTCCGCCCCCCGGGGCAGGACCGGGCGGGTACACCGGAGGCGGTCTCGGCTCGAGCAGCTTCTACCTGGGAACATCCACGCCGGCGTCAGCCTCGACCGGCTCGAGCTCCGGCGCGAACGCCGCCACCGACATCCTCACGCCGACGGGAACGGCGCCCGCGACCTCGCTGTCGCCTCAACCGACGGCGACGGGAGCGGCCGCCGCTGCGAGCGGCATCTCCTCATCGTCGACCGCCGCCTCGGCCGTCCCGCCTCCCACTCCGAACTCGACCTCGACGACCAGCGCCAGCGTCGGTGCCGGCGCCGTCAGGCCGGGCGTTTCAGCCGCGGGCGAGTCGCTCTCTTCCGCCGGAACCTTCGTCGTCCCGCCCCCGCTCTCGACGCCGACCACGCCACCCACGTCGCCGACAGTCAGCGGCGCCGCAGCGAGCAGCAAGGTTGGGACCGTGCCCGCCGCGACGCCTTCTTATCCGTATCTGCTCGACTGACCCTTGCCGATCAGCGGGTGGTGCCGCCGCCGTAGCTCGGCACCGAGGTCGAGCTGGGCGCACCGGGAGTCGAGCTCGGGCTGCCCGGCGGCAGCGCGCTCGGGCTGCCCGGCAGCGCGCCCGGGCTGCCCGGCGGCAGCGCGCTCGGGCTCCCCGACGGCAGCGCGCTCGGCGAGCTGGTCCCGCCGCTCATGCCGGTGCCCGACGAACCAGGAGCCGACTCCGTCGACGGTGCCGGTACGCCGGGGGTCGTGGCGGGAGCGCTCCCGTTGGGCGTCGGAACCGCGCCCGGGCCGCCGTTGGGGCCGTAGCCAGGCGTGCCCTCGTTGGTCCCATTGGTCCCGTTCGTCCCGCTGGGGCCGTTCGTTCCGTTGAAGCCGTTGCCCGGCGTGCTGACGCTGCCCGGGGCCCCCATCGTTCCGCTGTTCGTGGTCGTGCTTTGCGCCACCAGGCGCCAGCCGCCGAATGGCGCGCCCGTGGCGACCGGAGCCCCCGCCACCCGCGTCTCGACCGCCGGCGGCGGTGCTGCTGCCGCACCTTGTACTCCAGTGTGCCCCGCAAGAATGAACGCCATGTCGATGCCTCCTGCGAAGGAAATCTGAGACCCGTTCGCCTCATGGCCAGCCCTGACCGATATACTGATGGCCGATGCTGCCGCTCCACCTCGAGCTCCTGGTGCGCATTTTGATTGGCACCTTGTTGGGAGGGGCGATCGGGTACGAGCGCGATCTGCACGGGCGACCGGCAGGGCTGCGGACGCACGCCCTCGTCGCGCTCGCCTCGGCGACCTTCATGGTCGTGTCGACGCGGTTCATCTATTTTCAGCACTACGGGAAGGACGATCTGGTCATGATCGATCCGTCGCGTATCGCCGCGTCGGTCGTCTCGGGAATCGGGTTCCTCGGCGCCGGCGCGATCCTCCGCGACGGGATCACCATCCGGGGGCTCACCACCGCGGCGGGGCTCTGGCTGGTCGCCGCCATCGGCATGGCCGCCGGCGGTGGAATGTACGTCGAGAGCGTCTTCGCGACGGTCCTCGGCCTGGCCGCTCTGACGCTGCTGCGCCGCTTCGAAGATCGGGGCCTCAAGCTCACGCGGGCGCGCCTCTGGTTGACGATCGACCCGTCACGCGTGTCGATCCCCGCGATCGTGGAGCGCCTCGCCAAGCTGGGCGCGAGGCTCAAGCAGGAAGAGTACGAACGCCAGCCCGGCGGCGGGCAGACGAGCGCGACGTTCGACCTGCAGTTGCCGACGACGTTCGAGCTCCAGACGCTGGTCGACGATCTCGAGCGGGACGAGGGAGTCCGCGCCGTACGAATCCAGCAGCGCTAGTGAGACCGGGACAGGCCGCCGCACCCGGTCACTTGGTGAGCTGGCAGCGCCGGAGATCGTTGTCGCTGAACCAATCCCCGATCGCGAGCGCGGCGCGCGAGTAAGCGCCGGCGCCGCGCATCCGGCCACTCCACGTGGCGCCGTGGCGGGTGGCGAGGAGGTGGCATCGAAAGTCGACGGTCACGTCGGGGAGCACCGGCACCGCCACGCTGAGCCCCTTGTCCACGCCGCGCAGCTCGAGATCGAGCGTCAGGTGCGGCGGCAGCGCGTGGTACCACGGTCCGGAGGCGCGCGGCTTCGCCGACGACGCATTCGCGACGCCTTCTTCTTGCCACCGCCGCGCGACGGATCGTACGAGCCACCGGCCACCGACACCACGCCGGCGATCTTCAGGTCGCCCCGGCCGTCGCCGCTGAGGCGCAGGTCGGTGTCGAGATCGGGAAGGTAGAGCTGCGAGCTCGGCCGCCCAATCTCGAGGTCCCGGGCGGTGAACGGAACGTCGACCGTGCCCAGGCGAAACGGCGAAAGCGACGCCACCTCGACCGAGGCTGGCTTCCCCGGACCACCGACGGCGACCGTCCCGACCCCCGCGATATCCACCCGCAGCGCCTGCGTGCGCAGGGTCGCGCCGTGCGCCTCGACCACGCCGCTGGCGCGCGCGACCGGGGTGGTGGGCGAGAGCTGCACGGTCAGGCCGTCGAGCTGGGCGCTTCCGTCGATCCGCGGGCCCGGCGCCCCGCCGAGCGTTCCGCCGATCTGCGCGGCGAGCGCCGCGCGCCCGCCCACCGAGACGCCGGCCGGAAGACGGACAGGGACGTGCGCGGCGTCGAGATCGGCCTTCAGCGCCAGGGCCAGCCGCGTGCGCGCGAGATCGCCAGCGTCGAGCGTGGCGTGCCCGGCGACGCTGCCGCGCAGGCCGGGGGTGGCGACGGTGAAGCCCTCGAGCGTCAGCGCCTGGCCGTCGAGCACGAGCCGCCCGCCGCCGTCGACGGTGATCGGAGCCGACCAGCGGGCCGTCCGCAGGACGAGCGGGTGCGCGATGCCCACGCTGCCGGAGAGGCGCGGGTGGGCCGAGCTCAGGCTCGCGGACGTGAGGGCCGGAACGACCGTCAGATCGAAGTCGAGCACCCCCGCCGCGCTCTTGAAGACGCCCGACCAGAGCTGCGGCCAGCGGGCGACGTCGAGCTCCCCCTTGAGGCGGGCGCTCGCGTCGAGGCCGTGCACCTGGCCGTCGACGGCCACGCCCGTCAGTCCGGGGCCCGTCAGCCGGACCGTGCCCTCCCCCGACAGAGCATCCGCGCCCGCCCCCGCGCGAAAATCCACCTTCGCGTCGCCCGAGGCGAACAGCGCCGCTCCCGCGATGGGTGGCGGGAGCCAGGGACCGAGCGCCCGATCGCGAAGCGCGACGGTCGCGTCGATCGCCAGCGCGGGACGTCGCCGGACGCGGGCGTGCAGGGTCACGCCCGGATCGATCGTCGCGTCGGCCTCGCCGCCGTCGGCCCCGAGCCGCACCGAGGTCGACAGGTCGCCGACCGGCCGCTTGTCGAACGCCAGCGCGGTCACGCCGACTTGCCCCTTGAGCGTCGGCCGCTCCAGCACGCCGCCGAGGGCCAGATCCGCATGCAGCGCGCCGGTCAGCTTGCCGCCGCCGAGGTCGAGGCCGGGCACTCCACCGACCGGGTAATCGCTCACCTCCAGCCTGGCGGCGAGCTTTCCCCCCTCGCCGATGCGGCCGCCGACGCCGATCCGGCCGCCGCCGATCCGGCGCAGCTGGACGCGCGGAACGCGGAGCCCGGCCTCGCTGGTCAGCAGCGCGTCGATCTTGCGCGGAAGCAGGAACCGCTGGCCGAGGACGCCGATCGCCGTCGGCGGTGGAAACGCCAACCCCAGCTCCAGGCGGTCGATGTTCCCCTGCGCCGTCGCCGCCAGCCTCAGCGGGCCGGTCACCGCGCCGCCGGGGATCCAGTCCTCCAGCGCAGCGACCGCCAGCCTGCCGCGCGCCTCGACGCCGGAGCGCGCGCGCCTGGGCGCCCCCGGGCCGGCCCTGGTCGGGCCGTGCACCGGCGCGGCGAACGCCACCCGGGCGTCGACCCGCGCCGTCAGGCCGCTCCAGTCGACGCGCAGATCGGCGAGCCGCAGGATGGCGTCCGCCAGCTGGATGCTTCCGACGGTCGCGTAGAGCGTGTCGATGGCCCCCGCCCCCCGGGCGCTCTTCCCGATGTCGAGCTCGAAATGGCGGGGACCGGACGGCGCCCGCCGGCGATCGAGGCGCAGAGCGGCATCGGGGATCGCGGCCTCGATCCCCGCGAACGTCGGCCAGAGGCGCGCGGTGGCGTGAAAGCGCCCGAAGAGGAGGCCGCCGAGGAGCGGCCGCAGCGCGGGATCGAGCATCCATCCGGTCTCGACGCCGGCGAACGCCAGCGACAGATCGGCGGCGCCGTGAGCCACCTGGGCCTCGAGGCGCGTGCCGCCTCCTTTGATTTCCAGTGATCCGGCCATCGCGTTGAACGGGCCGTTGATCCCGGCGTGCAGATCGCCGTCAAGGTGCTTGGCCCAGGCGCCCTCCGGTCGCCAGCTGGCGTCGAGCCCGGTGAGCGCGCCGCCGAAGTTGGCCCAGCGCGCGTCGACGTCGAGCCCGGCCGGCCCGGGTGGTCGCCGCTTCGGGCCGGGGGAAAAGATGTTTCGAAACACGGCCTGCCCGGAGAGGCGCGCCCGACCGGTGTAGGCGCCGGCGACCTCGAGCCGCAGATCGGTCGGCGCGGCGGGCGTGACCGCGGCGTCGGTGATCGCCACTGAATCGAACGGGACGCGCGCCGTCCAGGCCTCGCCGCGGCGCCCGATCCGCAGCGCGCCACCCGCGGCGATCACATCGCGCGCCTCGAACAGCAGCGGCGGGCCGTCGCCGCCGAGCGCCAGCATCCCGGCGGCGTTCATCCGGGCCAGCTCCAGCTCCCAGACGGGAAAGGCGAGATCGACGTCGACGTCCTGGAGCTGGATGTCGCGAAGCACGAGCGATCCCGCCGGACCGGCCCGGCGGGCGCCCTTGCGGGTGCGCTTGGCGTGGGGATTGAGGCAGCCGGCGCGCCCCTCGTCGGGCAGGGTGAGAAATGCGTCGAACGAGCCGACGGCGTTGTCGGGCAGCGCCAGACGCCAGGCGCCGCGAACCATCAGCACCTTGGAGAGGATCACCCGAGACGGATCGCGGTGGACCTCCAGCGTCGCCTCCAGGCGCTCCGCCGCGAGCACCACCCTGCCATCGGCGCCGGTGATCCGCACGTTCTCCAGCACCAGCTCCGTCGGCCTTCCGAGCAGCAGGTTCCAGACCGCGCTCCACGCCAGGTGGCCGCCCGAGATCGCGAACTTGCCGCACAAATTGGCGGTCGCGCGGGTCACCGCCCAGCGGGCGATCGGCCCGCGCACCACGAGCGGCAGGACGGTCGCCAGCAAGGAGAGGCCGC
Organism: uncultured Pseudomonadota bacterium; assembly: GCA_963835825.1. Taxonomy (GTDB): domain Bacteria; phylum Myxococcota_A; class Polyangia; order Fen-1088; family Fen-1088; genus JADGRB01. The sequence goes on along the minus strand of CAWIGZ010000009.1, from coordinate 121,642 downwards.
CCAACACCGTCACCGTGATCCGGCCGATGCGACGTCGCCGCTGGCCGGACGCTTCGTTCATTCCCCCCAGCGTATCAGCTCCGGGGCCGCCTATCAGGCGGCACGTCGTCGGGCATCGTTCGCTTCGCTCACCGTCGCCTTTTCGGCGACGCCCTCCGAGGCGCCGCCACCCGTAAGGCGCCGCCGCACGTTCGCCCTTCCCGCGGCCGGGTTGCGTGGCCATATTGGGGAGAAATGACGCGGGTTCAGGCGGACCGCCGGGGGCCTCGGTCCGCCTGTGCGCGCCTGCGCCTGCTGGCGTTCGCGGTGATCTCCGTGGGGTGCGCGTCGCAGCAGAAGAAGCAGGCTCCGGTGGTCCGTGACCTGCGCATCGAGGGGAACGAGGCGATCTCCTCGCGGCAAATCCGAAAGAAGATCCTCACCGCCAAGACCGGCTGGTGGCCCTTCGCCACCAAGCACTACTTCGATCCGGTCAGCTGGGAGGCCGACCTGCGGCGGATCGTCCGCCTCTACGAGACGCGCGGCTACTACCAGGCGCGCATCGCCCAGCAGGAGGAAATTCCCCAACCCAAGGGGGTCGCCCTGGTGGTGAAGGTCGACGAGGGGCCGGTGACGAAGGTGGGGACCCTCGACGTGCGCGGCCTCGACCAGCTGCCGGCGGCCGATCGGCAGGCCGCCCTGGTGAAGATGCCGCTCGAGGTCGGCACGCCTTTCACGGAGAGCGACTGGGACTCGGCCAAGAGCGAGCTCGTCCACCGGCTGCACGAGCGCGGCTACGCCAAGGCGACCGTCGAGGGCGCGGCGCTGGTCGACGTGAAGACGCACCTGGCGGCGCTGACGCTGGTGGTGCAGCCGGGGCTGAAATACCACTTCGGCGGCATCGACGTGAAGACCGCGCCCGAGTCGCAAGTGCCGGCGGTGTTCGTCTGGGAGCAGGCGCGCCTGGCGATCCACGAAGGGGAGGTCTACAGCGACGAGGCGCTGGAGGAGGCTCGTCGCCGCATCTTCGGGATGGGCGTGTTCGGCAGCGTGAACGTCGCGATCGGCAAGCCCGACGACGCCACGGCCACCCTCCCCGTCGTCGTGACGGTGCGGGAAGCGCCGTTCCACACCCTGCGGCTCGGCGCCGGCCTGGTGATCGACCAGATCCATCAGGAGGCCCGGCTGATCGGCGACTGGACCAACCGCAACTTCCTGGGGGGGACCCGAAAGCTGACCCTCCACGCCGAGGCTGGCTGGGCCTTTCTTCCCAACATCTATGCGGTGGCCACCAACGACGTCTCGGTGGCGCCGCGGAGCGGGCCGGTCGCCGATCTGGGCGCCACGTTCCAGCAGCCGCGGCTCGGCGGGCACCCGACGCTCAAGCAGCAGAGCAGCATCGAGCTGGCGCGAACGATCCAGCAGACGTACGACAACCTCGGCGGGCGGCTCTCCGCCGGCGTGGTCTGGCAGCCGCGGGCCCGGGTGTCGATCTTCCCCGCCTACCATCTGGAGATCGACTACCTGAACGGATCGCCCATCAACAGCGCGGCCACGGCGCCGCTCACGCTGGGATGTCAGACCACCTCCGGCAGTTGCACGGTCTATCTGTCATATATCGAAGAAGTGGTGACCTGGGATCGGCGGGACAAGCTCCTCGAGCCGCGCAACGGTTTTTACACCAGTCTGTCGCTGCAGCAGGGGGGCGGGCCGCTCCAGGGCGACTTCGGATACGTGCGCGTCCTGCCCGAGGTGCGGGCCTACGCCAGCTTCCTCGACGACGACGCGCTCACCTTCGCGGCCCGCCTGCAGCTGGGAGAGCTCTGGTCGATCACCGGCGAGAGCGCGGTGGTGATCCGGTTCTACGGCGGCGGCGCCAATTCGATGCGCGGCTTCTCCGAGCGCCGGCTGTCGCCGCTGCTCGAGGTGCCGGTCCCCGGCACCGACCAGTCGGTGCCCAACCCGCCGACCGAGACGGTGCCCATCGGCGGCAACGGGATGTTCACCGGGAGCTTCGAGGCGCGCTACTCGGTGCTCGAGAACCTGCGGGTCGCCGCCTTCGTCGACGTGGGCCAGGTGACGAGCGGCCTCTTCGGATTGAGCGACCTTCCGGGGGTGCTGTGGGCGGTCGGCGCCGGGCTGCGCTACCTGACGCCCATCGGGCCCATCCGGCTGGATATTGCCCGCCGGCTGCCGTTCGGGACGCTGCCGGTGCTCTACCAAGACTACGGGGGGGTCATCACGCCAATCTCCTACGCCGTCGACGAGAGCTGCTTCGGTTTGTTCGGCTCCAATCCGAACAGCCCGGTGACCGACGACGCGTGCGTCCTGCAGATCTCGATCGGGGAGGCGTTTTGAAGGCGCTGCGGATCGCCGGGATGACGATCCTGGTCGTCCTGGCCATCGCGCTCCTGGCGATCGGCGGCCTGTGGACCTTCGCCCAGACCGACCGCGGCGGCCGGATGATCCGCCGGATGGCCGTCGAACGGCTGGACGCCTCCATCGCCGGCGAGGTGGAGATCGATCGGCTGCGATTCGGCGGCGACCGGCTCACCCTGGAGGGGGTCGTCTTGCGCGATCCCGAAGGGGCCGAGGTGGCGCGGGTGGCCAGTTTGGATCTGACATTTTCCCCGTGGGCGCTCCTGCACCGGCACCTCGACGTGCAGCGACTCGAGATCCGCCGCCCCGAGCTGCGCCTCGTGCTCGGCGAGCACGGAGGGTCGAACCTGGGGCGGGCGCTGGCGCCGGCCCAACCGTCGGAGGCGCCGGCTCAGCCGGCCGCGCCGCCGGCGCCCGGGGGCCCCAACGTGATCGTCGATCTGCGGGCGCTGGCGGTGAGCGGCGGAGCGTTCACGCTGCGATCGTCCGCGCCGCAGATCGACGTGGCGGCCATCGGCCTCGAGGGCTCGGCCCACTACGACGGACCGGCCCAGTCGCTGCGGACCGATCTCCAGCTGGTGACCGAGGGGGGGCGCGTCGACGTGCAGGGCGCCATCGATCTGGCCACGCTGCGGGCGGCGCCTTCCGGGCTCGCCGTCCGGGTGCGCGACCTCGACCTCGCCAAGCTGATGCGCGACACGCCGACCACCGCCATCGATCTCGATCTCGACAGCCACGGCGACCACACGAAGGCCGATCTGCGGGCCCACGCGCCCGGCGCGGCGGTCACCGGACATGGCGCGCTCGACGCCGGGCGCGTCGAGGCGCGGGTGAGGATCGAGGCCAGCGACCTGGCGGCGACGGCGCGGAGCCTGGCGCGCTCCCATCTGGCGCCGCCCTTGGCGCTGGCGGGCGAGGGGCGGCTCGATCTCGCGCTCTCGGGACCGCTCGCGCGACCGTCGCTGCGGGTGGCTGGCCGGATCCCGCGGCTGACCGTCGCCCACGACACCGTCCGCGATCTCACAGTGAGCGCGACCGTCCCGCGCCTCGACGCGCTGACGGCGATCGATCTCGATCTCGCGGCGACGCGCGCGCGCCTCGGCGGCCGTGAGCTGCGCGGGCTGGCCGCGACCGTGCGCGCGAGCGGGCCGATCATCCACGCCGATCTGCGGACCAAGGCGCCCTACCCGGTCGCGCTCGCGGCCTCGGGGCGCCGGCTGTCGCCCTGGTCGATGGAGATCGGCAAGCTCGTCTTGCGGTACCCCGAGGCGACCTGGTCACTGGCCCGGCCGACCCGCATCAGCTTCCGGGACGATCGGGCCACGATCGCCGGCCTCGACCTGCGCGCGCGCGGACAGAGCTTGCGCGCCGATCTGCAGAAAGGACCCCGCGGCGGGAAGCTTCATCTAATCGTCTCGCACCTCGATCTGGCCCGGCTGCCCCGCCCGCTGATGTCACCGGCGCTGGCCGCGGCGGGGAGGATCGATCTCGACCTCGATCTGCAGTTCTCCCCGGCCCGGCTGCGCGGGAGCCTGGCGGCCGGCGCGCTGGGCGCCACCGTCGACGGGAAGTTCGATCTGCCGACCTCCTGGCCCAACGGCACCGGCGGCCGCAGTCGGAGGGCCGCCCGCGCGCCGTTGAGCCTGAAGCTGACGACGAGCGACATCGATCTGGCGCGCGTCGCCCGCACGATCGCCGCCGTGACGGGAAAGAGCTCGTCGCTGGAACCGCGGGGAAAGCTCCGGCTGGCGGCCACGATCGAGGGGAACGGCGCGCACCCCAGCGTCAGCGTCGAGCTCGGCGGGCACTCCCTGCAGCTCGCGGGACGGGCGCTCGGCGACGTGACCGTGGCGCTGCACGGGGACGACGCCCGGCCCTTGACCCTGGCGGTCCACGCCGCGCCGAAGGGGATGCCGCCCGCCGAGCTCGAAGCGACGTCGTCGATCTCGCTGCGGACCTTGCTCCGCTCTCGTCCCGACGCCGCGACGCTGAAGCGCACGCCGTTCGAGATCAACGCACACGTCGCCAAGGTCCCGCTCCCGGAGCTGAACAAGCTGCTGGCGAACGTGGCCGGCGTGCCGCCCTTCACCGGCGGCACGCTCTCCCTGCAGCTCGCCGCCCGGGGCACCGCCCTCGATCCGTCCGGGACCCTGGCGATCGATCTGACCGGCGTGACCAGCCCGCGCATCCCCGCGACCGACGCCCGCATCGAGCTGAAGGTCGATCCTCACGCCACCGAGGCCAACGTGCGGGTGGTGCGCCTCGGACACCCCTTGCTGGCGCTCACCGCCCGCTTCGGCGCCGGGCTGGGAGCGTTCGAGGATCAGCGGCGGCTCGCTGACGCCTCGCTTCGCCTGCGCGCCGTCGTCGGTCCGCTGGAGATGAGGCGCCTGGGCCTGCCCGGCGGTCCGGCCGGCCGCGCCCGAGCGGGCGCCCTGCGCGGGACGTTGCACGCCGATCTCTCGGTGGACGGCACCTTGCGCGCGCCGCGCCTCCTGGCCCACGCGCAGGCCAGCGACCTCAAGCTCGATGAGGCGCCGATCGGCTACGGTGAGCTCGAGGCCAGTTACGCCGATAGCAAGACGCGGGTCACCGCCCGGGCCTTCTCGGCCAACGGCGGCCGCGCCACCCTGGAGGCCTCCTCGACGGCCGATCTGGGATTGCCCGCCATCCGGGCGCACCGCCTCGATCCCGAACGATGGCCGTTCCAGCTGCGGATGCAGGCGCAGAAGCTCGACCTGCGCGGCCTCTCGGAGCTGACCACCACCCTGCGGCGCGCCGGGGGTCTGTTCGACGCCGACGTGACCGCGCACGGCAGCCTCCACAACCCGAAGGTCTCCGGCCACGCCGCCTGTCACGGCTGCGAGCTGGAGCTCGCCGGGGTGGGCGACTTCCGGGACATCCAGCTGGCGATTCACGGCGACAACGACAAGATCGTCCTCGACGAGCTGTCGGCCAAGGACGGCGAGGGGAGTGGCCGCCTCACCGCCACCCTGGCGCGCGCGGCGGGGGGCGCCGGGTATCAGCTCACCGGCACGGTGGCGGTCAAGGAGATCCCCGCCTACAGCGACGGGCAGGTGCTGGCGCACGTGTCGCTGAACGCGGCGCTGTCGGGCGCCTCGGGCGGGCCCGGCGAGGTGGCCGAGGCGAAGGTGGAGATCAGGGACGCGCACCTGAAGCTCTCCGACGAAAAGCCCCGCAAGCTCCAGTCGATGCGGAGGCCCGACGATGTGGTGCTGGTCGAGAACGGCCGCCCCATCGACCGCGCGCAGGCCAAGAAGCTGAAGGCGGTGGCCAGCCGGCTCCCGCCCGGTCTGCCGGCGGAGGAGGAGACGACCGCCCAGGAAACGTCCGCGGCGCAGAAGACTCCGCCGGCCAGCGAAGGGGCGCCCGCCGGCGTCCTCCTCTGGAAGCGGATCACCGTCGCGGTGAAGGCGCCGGACAAGCTGTGGGTGAACGGGGGCGGCGCCACGCTGGAGCTGGGGCTCGCCCCCGACTTCCGGATCGTGCTCGGCCAGGAGACGCAACTGCACGGAGAGGTGATCGCGCGGCGCGGACGGATCGACGTCCTCGGCCGTCGCTTCGACGTCAAGGCCGACTCTTCGCTGCGGTTCGAAGGGGCGCCCGATCACCCGACGCTGGACGCGACGGCGCAATACCAGGACAGCGAGGACAACGTCACCGTCGTGGTGACGGCCAAGGGGCCGATCGATCACCTGGCGATCACGGTGAGCTCGCCGAACCGCCCCGACCTCACCGAGTCGCAGCTCTACGCGCTGATCATCACCGGCCACTTGCCGTCGAGCGGGGGCGGCACCGGCGGCGGCGCGGGCGCCACCGCCCAGAACGAGGCGGCGTCGCTGGTCGCCGGCGTGATCGCCGGTTCCTTGCAGAAGACGCTGGCCAAGCACCTCCCGCTCGACGTGCTCACCATCGACACCGGCGGCAGCATGGGGGTCACCGGGACGCAGCTGGAGGCCGGCCGCTACGTCACCGACAAGCTCTACGTCGGCTACGTCGCGCGGCCCGGCGCCGATCCGACCCGGTACCAGAACCGGAACGCCGTTCACGTCGAGTACCGGCTGACCTCCCGCTGGCAGATCGCGGGAGAGTACGGCGACATCGGAACCGGCTCGGCCGACTTGATGTGGAAGAAGAGCTATTAACGCAAGGTGGTCGGTCGATCCGGCCGAAGACCTCCGGGCGGCTGTGGGAGCGCGGGGGCGCTTTCCAGAGCGGCGACATTGCTTCGCGCCGCCGGCAGCTCCACGCTGAAAAGGCAGCCCCCGCCGGGAGCCGACCGCACGCCCACCCGACCGCCGTGCGCGTCGGCGATGCGCTTGACCGTGGCCAGCCCCAGGCCGATCCCTGGCTGGCGGCTGTTCGCACCACGCACGTAGGGTTCGAAAACCTGTTCCCCAAGCTCGCCCGGCAAGCCCGGGCCGTTGTCCTCGACCTCGATCAGGACGCGCCGTCCCCGACGATCCGCCAGCCCCCGCGCCCGCACGACGATGCGCGGGGAAGGGACGCCGCCCGCATATTTGATCGCGTTGCGCAGGAGGTTGGAGACCAGGCTGGCCAGGACGCCGGGATTGCAGGCGACCATCCCCGGCGCCTCGACCTCGGAGAGGATCACCGTCTCCCGCGTCCGCTCTCTGTCCCCTTGCGCAGGGACGATCTCCTTGATGGCGCCGGCGATCACCTCGGCGACGTCAGCCTCGACGCCGGGCTCGGAGCGGGCGCCGGCCCGCGCGAACGCCAGCAGCCCATTGGCGATCAGGGTCGCGCGCCCGATGCCCGCGCGTCCCGATTCGATGGCCCGCGCCGCGCGCTCGGGCGAGGCGGTGCCGCGGGCGAGAAGCTCGAGCGCCAGGTTGGCGGCCGACAACGGCCCAATCACGTCGTGGGCCACCCTCCCGGCAAACGCCTCCAGCTCGTCGGCCCGCCGTTCGAGCAGCACCGTGGTGCGGCGCACCAGTCGCCAGGCCAGTGACCCGGCGATGAGGGTCAGGACCACGCAGATCGCATCCAGCACGACCGCGTTGACCACCGACCGGCGCCCCAGCTTGCCGATGGTGCGCCCCAGCTCTCCGCCCTGGGCAGCGTTGAAATCGATGAGGCGCAGGACGGCCGCATCGAGGCGATTGGCGGCGGGCTGCAGCTCCTGCACGAGAATGGCGCGGACCTGGCCGCGGTCGGGATCCCCCTCGATCCGCTCCAGCCGCGCGATCGCCGTCGAGAGCTCCGCGCGCGCCTGCTCGGCCGCCGGGACCAGGGCGGCCTCTTGGGGAAAGCTGGGCAAGGAACGGTAGCTGTTCCAGTCGCGCTCGAGCGCCGTGAGCGCGCTGTCGATCCGCTTGCGCTCGAACGGAGGGCGGCCCTCCAGCGCCGCGTCCAGGTCGCCGTCGCCGAGCAGCGTGATGCGGCGGAGGTCGGAGCGCAGCAAGGAGAGATGCTCGACGCTCGGCGAGCTGTTGTGGGCGATCAGCTCGGCGGCGCTCCGGATGCCGACGTCGCTCCATTCGGAGACCGCGGTCGAGATCATGAAGGCCGCCGCCACCACACCGAAGGCGACCAGCAGGGTGCGGCCAGATGAGTCGAGCTTGATTCGATCAGTCCGCACGCGATCTGTCTAGCAGGCCGCGGCCGGCCCGCCAACTGGCGGTCGAACCCTCGCTCCCCCCCGCCACCTGGGGAACGCAACGGATGCCGAAGGAATGGTAGAAGTCAGACCAACCGCCATGGCCCGAATTCTGGTCGTCGAGGACGAAAAAGATCTGCAGGAGGTCCTGAGCTACAACCTGCGCCAGGCGGGCCACACGGCGATCGTGGTCGGCGCCGGACGCGACGCGCTGGGAGCGGTGACCGAGCATCGACCGGATCTGGTCCTGCTGGATTTGATGCTCCCGGACGTCTCGGGCATCGAGATCTGCCGCCGACTGAAGAGCGGCGCGGAGACCAAGGACATCCCCATCGTGATGGTGACGGCGAAGGGGGACGAGGTCGATCGGGTCGTCGGGTTCGAGCTGGGCGCCGACGACTACGTGGTGAAACCCTACAGCCTGCGCGAGCTCCTGCTGCGCGTCGACGCCGTCCTCCGGCGCACGGCGCCCGCCCCGGCCGGCAACGGGCGCGGCGTGCTGGTGTTCGGCAAGCTGCGCGTCGACCGCGACGCGCACCGGGTCTGGGTCGACGGCGAGGAGGTGACGTTGACGGCTCTCGAGCTGCGCCTGCTGTCGACCCTGCTCGAACGCCGCGGACGGGTGCAATCGCGCCCCGCCCTGCTCGACGACGTCTGGGGAATGAGCGGCGAGGTCACCACCCGCACCGTCGACACCCACGTCAAACGGCTGCGCGAGAAGCTGGGGAGCGCCGGCCCCTACGTGGAGACGGTGCGAGGAGTCGGCTATCGTTTCACGCCGGCCCCCGACCACGCGGCGGTCACCGGCGGCGTCGACGACGACGAGCCATGAAGCTCAACATCCGCGGAAAGCTCTTCGCGGTCTCCCTGGGCCTGATGGGCGTCTCGATGCTGGCGGGCGAGCTCTATCTCCGGCCCGCCGTGGAGGCGAACCTGCTCGAGGGGATCCGCGATGATCTGTTCGCGCGCCTGGCGCTGGTCGAACAGGCGGCCCAGGGGCAAACCGATCTCGACCGCGCCCACTGGGACGCCCTGGCCGATGAGCTGGGGCCGCGGGCCCGCAGCCGCGTCACCTTCATCGGCGCCGACGGCGTGGTCCTCGGCGATTCGCAGGTCTCGCTGGAAGGGCTGGCCCACCTCGAGAACCACCGCGATCGCCCCGAGGTGGCGGCGGCGCTGGCGGGGGGAGAGCGGTCGTCGACCCGCAACAGCGCCACCGTGCACGAAAGGCTGATGTACGCGGCGGTTCCGCTGGCGCTGCCCGGCGGCGCGCGCGGGGCGGCCCGCCTCGCCGTCCCGCTCGACGAGGTCGACGCCGCCGTCAACAAGCTGCGCCACATCCTCTGGGCGGCGCTGGGGCTGGCCCTGATCGTGGCGGTCGTTCTCTCCAGCGCCGCCGCGCAGATGCTGTCGCGCGCGCTCGGCCGCATGACCCAGGCGGCGCAGCGGATGGCCTCCGGAGATCTCGCGGTCCGCACGCGCCCCGCCGGCACCGACGAGATCGCCGAGCTGGGACGCGCGCTCGACGCCATGGCCGGGAACCTCGCCACCACGCTCGCGGCGCTCCGCTCCGAGCGCGATCTGATGGAGGTCATCCTCCAGTCCATGCAGGAAGGCGTCCTGGTGCTGGACCACGACAACCGGATGCTGCTCGTCAATCCGGCGTTGCGCGCCACCTTCTCGCTCGGTCCCGAGGCCGAGGGCCGCGCGGCGCTGGAGCTGATCCGCAACGCCGAGCTGCAATCGATCCTCGACCGCGCGCGCGCCGGGAGCGGCGCCGTCACCGGCGAGATCGAGATCACCGGCCCCAAACCGCGGCGCCTCCTGGTGCACGCGGCGTCGTTGCCCCCGCTCAACGCCAAATCGCAGGGGCTCCTGGCGGTGTTCGTCGACGTCAGCGAGATCCGGCGCCTGGAGACGCTGCGCAAGGACTTCGTGGCCAACGTCTCGCACGAGCTGCGCACCCCGATCACCGCCGTCCGCTCGGCCGTCGACACGCTGCGCCTGACGCTGGAACGCGATCCGGGCTCCTCGGATCGGTTCGTCGACATCATCGACCGCAACGCCCAGCGCCTGGGCGCGCTGGTCGAAGACCTGCTCGATCTTTCGCGCATCGAATCCAAGGGATACCGGCCCGACGCGACGCCGGTGTCGCTGCGGGTCGTCTCCGACCAGGTGCTCTCTCTGCTCCGTCCGCGCATCGAGGAGAAGTCCTTCGACGTCGTCAACGACATCCCCGGCGATCTGCCGGCCGCCCGCGCCGATCGCAAGGCGGTCGAGCAGGTGTTCACCAACCTGCTCGACAACGCGATCAAGTACTGCGGCCCCGGCACCCAGATTCGCCTCCGCGCGCAGCAGGCGCCGGGAAACGGGCTGCGCGTCGAGATCGCCGACTCGGGGCCCGGCATCGAGCCCCGCCATCTGCCGCGCCTCTTCGAACGGTTCTACCGGGTCGACAGCGGCCGGTCGCGCGAGATGGGTGGCACCGGGCTGGGGCTGTCGATCGTGAAGCACCTGGTCGAGGCGATGGGGGGGACGATCGGCGTGGAAAGCGTCCCCGGCCGCGGCGCCACCTTCTGGTTCACGCTCCCCGCGGGGTAACCAACATCCTGGAATTGTTTGACTATCTAAGCGCCGCCGGTTTGTAACAGATTCGTCACACGGCCGTATCGCGACCGTGGCAAGGTAGCCTCCTCTTTCACAGATGTCGGCCGCCAAGAGAACGCTCCGCAGGGTGATCAGCTCCTGGCTCAATGGTGAGAGCGAGGCGCCCCAGCTGTTGCGGCGCTGCGAGACCTGCGGCGAGAAATGCTGGCGTCCGCTCGAGGCGTCCATCAAGCGCGTCCAGATCGACGCGAAGCTGGCCAACGGAGCCCGCGCCGACCTCCTGCTGACCGATGACCGCGGCGGCGTTCAGCTGGTGATCCAGCTCGACGGCGGCAGCCGCCTCCCGAACCGGGTGGACGCGCGCGCCGGGTTGCCGCTGGTCGTGCTGCGCGCCGCGACGCTCGACGCCGACCCCACCCATTGGGCGACGGTGCGCGAGTTCAGCATGCCGGCCTGGCGCTGCCGGTGCGCGGGGACCCGCTCGCTCTCCGTGGACGACGATTTCTCGCTGCGCGCGATCGGCTGCCCGATTCACCTCCGCCACGACGGAACCCAGCACTTCGCCCGCGTCATCGAAGACTGCGGCCGCTGCGCCTTCTTCGTCGGCATCGGATACCTGGGCGCCGATCGCCGGCGCATCCAGCTCCGTTGCGGATTCGGAGCGCCGCCGTCGGAGCGCCGGCCGCCCGCGCCCGCGCCGCTGCTCACGCTCGGTCCGCGTCTCCAAATCGTGGCCGGATCGTAACCGCCCCTCTCCGCGCGTTCGGTCATCATGCCGGACAGAAGGAGACGAGGCGCAGATGTTCGATTTCGACGTACTCAAGATCAGCGCAGCATCCGACGGTGAAGACGACGGAACGGGGCCGCGCGACGAGAAGTCGGTGCTCGGTCTGCACACGCTGCGCCTCGACGCGCGCGTCACGGACGTCCCGCGCGGGCCGGCCCTCACGCTGTCGCCCGAGGCGGGCCTCGCTTCCGCCATCGAAGCGATGCGCCAGCGATCGCGCGGGGCGGCGGTGGTGGTTCAGAACCATCGCCCGCTGGGGGTCGTCACCGACCGCGACATCCTGACCCAGGCCCACGCCGAGCTCGACGACCTGCGGGCCATCCCGCTCGGGTCGATCATGGTGCCCTGCACCGACGCCCTGCGCGAGACGGACACGGTCGGCTCGGCGCTTCGGACCATGTGCGCGCGGCGCCAGTGGCACCTGCCGATCGTCTGCAGCCGCGGGCTGTTCCTCGGGGCGCTCGACATCGCGGACATCTCGCTGTGGCTGCGCGATCGCTTGACCATGATTTCAGTCGACGCCGCGTTCGCCGGCGCCGACCCGAGCCTCTAGATCTCTTCGGGGGGTTGGGACAGAGGGAGACACCCGGGAGCGGCGCGCAGTACGAGGTCGGGGAGGCAGTGGGGGGCGCGCCGCCCCCGGGAGCTCTTGGACTGAAGCGACCTAGGCCGCCTTTCGGGCGGCACGTTGTCGGGCCAATGTCCGTCGTTCGCTTCGCTCACCGTCGCCTTTCCGGCGACGCCCTCCTAAAGCGCCCCGGCCTTCCCCTGCCAGGTCTTCTGCTCCTCGGTGTCGCCCATCTCCTTCGCGCACCGGACAATCCGCTCGAAGATCCGGCGCCGCTCGTCGGGGCTGAGAACGCTGTCGCAGTTGTGCAGGATGCTGCGGGAGAGGTCGAGGCAGTCGCGCCACTCGCTTTGCGCGAGGTGAAGGTCGGCGTACCGGTTCCAGACGCGGAACTGATCGCGCAGCCGGATCCACTCCGGCGGCAGGTGCATCTCGACCGGGGTGGCCCGCCGCAGCACGGCCCCGATGCGCAGGATCAGCTCGCGCATGCTGAAGGGCTTCACGACGTAATCATCGGCGCCGAGGGCCAGCCCCCGCACGCGCGCCTCGGATCCGCCCATGGCGGTGAGGAACATGATCGGCACCCGGCGCGTTCGCGGCTCGGCGCGCAGGCGCCGGCAGACCTCCACGCCGTCGATGTCCGGCAGCATCTGGTCGAGCAGCACGAGATCGGGACAGCGCCGCGCGACCTCGGCCAGGGCATCCACCCCCGTCAGCGCCCCGACCGTGTCGTAGCCGGCGCTGCGGAGCCCCTCCTGGACGACCTCGTTGATGTCGGGGTCGTCATCCACGATTAAAACCCTGAACATCCCGTCAATTTTACAGCCCCTACCCTAAGTACGCTCGTGACGCGTTCGTGACTTTTCGTGGACGAGCCTGTGGTTGAACCTCGAGCTCACGTCGGCGCGAGCGCTTCGTTACGCGGGACCGCGGTCGCGCTGCGACCAGCCGCGCTCGGCGACCAGCGCCTTCACCCGGTCACGGATGTCGTCCCGGATCCGCCGGACGGTCTCCATGTCCTGGCCCTTCGGGTCCTGCAACGGCCAGTCGAGCCTCTCGAGTCCCGGGACGACGGGGCAGCTCTCGCCGCATCCCATCGTCACGAGGAGGCTCGCTCCGGCCGCGAGCTCTCGCGTGAGGAGGACGGGCTTGGCACCCGAGAGATCGACGCCGACCTCGTTCATCGCCTCTACGACCTCCGGGTGAACGCGGGCGCCCGGTTCGGTGCCGGCCGAGATGCCGCGGGCGCGCTCGCGGTCGGCGAGCTTGTTGAGCCAGGCGGCGGCCATCTGGGACCGGCCCGCGTTATGAATGCAGGCGAACAGGACCGTCTTCATATTTCTCCTAGGAGGGGGGAACGACGACGCGGTTCGCGACCGTCGGAAGCGTGGGCATGAGCCAGCGAAAAAGCGCGGTCGACGCGGCCGCGCCGCAGACCTGGGCGGCGACGAAGCCGGGGGCGTCCGCCGGGCGTATGCCGGCAAAGGTGTCACTGGCGGCGCGCGCCAGCGTCACGGCGGGGTTCGCGAACGAGGTCGACGCCGTGAACCAGTAGGCGGCCGTGATGTAGGCCCCGACTGCGAACGGTGTCGACGACGGCCGGCCGCGGCTGCAGCCCCAGATGACCGACAGCAAGCCGAACGTGGCGACGAACTCGCTCACGATCTGGGCCATTCCGCTCCGCACGTGGTGCGACGCCGAAAACAGCGGCTCGCTGAACATGACGTGGGCGCAAGCCGCGCCGGCGAACGCGCCGCCGATCTGGCCGATGACGTAAGGCGCGACGTCGCGCCAGGCGACGCCCCCTTGGCTGGCATCGGCGAGCGTCACGACGGGATTGAAGTGGGCCCCGGAGATCGGCCCGAAGGCGAGGATGAGCGCCACCAGACCGGCGCCCGTGGCGATGGTGTTGGCGAGCAACGCGATGGCGACGTTCCCGCCGGCCAGCCGCTCCCCCATTACGCCCGAGCCGATGACCGTGGCGACCAGCAGCGCCGTCCCGAGGGCCTCGGCCACGGTCCGCCGCGGGAGGCTCGGCCGCGCTGGCGTCGACGTCTCGCTTGCCATAGAATAGTTGCCGTATACATCAAATTACCAATGGGAAACAAGGCGCAGTTCGGAAAGGTCCTTCTCGCGGTCGCCCGCGCCGTCGAGCGCGTGCAGCGCGACGAGATCTGCTGCGGCGATCTCACCCTCCAGCAGTTCGAGACGCTCCGGCGGATCTCGATGGCGGAGAGGAGCACGCTCGGCTCGGTCGCCCAGGAGCTGGAGATCGAACTTTCGACCGCCAGCCGGAACCTCACCCGACTGGAGAAGCAGGGCTATGTCTCCAAGGTGCGCGACGAGTCCGACGCCCGCACCGTGATCCTTCGGCTGACCACCAAGGGAAGACGGGCGCTGTCCAGTCTCTCCTGCGACGAGCGCAACGCGTTCGCGGCCGTCTACGATCGCATCCCGGCACCCGGTCGGACAGCTGTTCTCGAAGGCCTGATCGTTCTCGCCAGCGCTCTCGACGAACCCGAGGGCTCATCGGCGAGGGAGTGCTGCCCGCCCTCCGCGAAATCGGACGCCCGGCGAGCGTAAAGGAGTGTCATGAGCAACGTCCACGTTCACCTCCACGTCTCCGATATCGACGCCAGCCGGAGGTTCTACGAGCGCTTCCTCGGCTCGAGTCCCGTGAAGGTCAAGCCGGGCTATGTGAAGTTCCTTCCAGACTTCGCGCCGATCAACCTCGCTCTGTCGGCTGGCGAAGCCGGAGCGGGAAAGACGGTCGACCACCTCGGATTCCAGATCGAGACGAGAGAGGCCGTTCAGGCGCTGCTCGCGCGGGTGAAGGCGACGGGTCTCCCCGTTCGCGAGGAGATGGGAAGCGACTGCTGCCACGCCAACCAGGACAAGTTCTGGGTTCAGGATCCCGACGGGATCGAGTGGGAGATTTACCACCTGAACTACGATCTGGAAGATGAAGCGATCGCGTCGACCAAGGACGCCACCTGCTGCACGCCGCTGGCGCGGCTGTCCAGGCGGCCACCGACGGGCTGATGCCCCGGCAGGCTCGCTAGGATCTGTAGAGCGGCCTGTCGCCCTCTTCATCCACGAACTTCTGGATCCTGGCCCGGATCTCGTCCCGCACGCCGATGGTCTGCCTCAGACGCTCGGACTCCGAACCGGCAAAGGTGGACGGATCGGCGAAGCTCCAGTTTAGCCTCGTGGTGACGCCAGGGAAGATCGGGCACCGCTCGGCGGAGGCCCCGTCGCAGACGCTGATCACGTACTCGAAACGCCGGCCGCTCTTGAAGAGATCGAAGACGGACCGGGTTCCGTTCTGGCCGATCTCGATCCCGGCCTGACGCATCGCTGTCACCGCCAGGGGGTTGAGCCGACCCGGTTCGAGGCCCGCGCTCTCCACCTCGAACCGATCGCCGGCCATCTCTTTGAGATATGCGGCCGCCATCTGGCTCCGCGCCGAGTTGTGAATGCAAAGGAACAACACCCGTCTCTTCTGGTGCTTCATCTGACTGTTCTCCTCCGTTCCCATTGGTCGGTGGGTACGCGTCACTCGTCGCAGCTCATTCGACGGATGCACTTGTAGCATACAATGACTTCGCCAGCGGTCCGTTCGGAGGCGCGCGCACGACGGGCGATCTCTCCTGGTGGACGGCAGCGGCGTGGCGGACGCCCCGGCGGCCTCCCGCGTGAGAGGCGATTCGGTAGCGCACCGGACGACTTGACGCTGCGCCCCGCGCCCAACCGTAACAAAACCGTCACTGACGTGTCGGACGAGCCACGCGGCCGCAACACTTCATTCCCGGATTTTGATCTGCGTTGACCCCCTCGTGTGCGGCGGGATACGGCTGCTGGCGCACCATAAAACGACTTCTCAATTGGAGGCATTCATGACTCGTCTTACTCGCGTCGCCACCGGCGTCGCCACACTGGCAGGAGCATTGCTCAGCGCCCAGGCTGCCAAAGCGCAGACGACGGTGATGTGCAACGACACCACCACGCTACCGAATCCCACGATCCTCACCGGATCCAGCGCGTTCGAACCCACGGTCAAGCAGCTCGCCGTCAAGTTGTCGGCGTCGACGGAAGCCACGCCGACGACCATCATCTACCAGGTGCCCGGCTCCTGTTCGGGCGTGGCGAACTTTGCCGCGGCGCTGACCGGGACGGCGCACTACTACACGCTCGACTCGACGGGTGCTGTCGTCACCAACAGCTGCACCTTCGCGGCGGGGCAGATGGCTGACGTGGCGATCTCCGACGTCTTCTACTCCTCGTGCGCGAACGTGCCGCAGCCAATACCAGCCACGCTCAAGGACGTTCCCGGACCGGCTCAGGCCATGCTCTTCGTCGTTCCGAAGTCGAACACGACGACCCAGTACCTCACGGCGGCGGAGGCTGCGGACATCTACGGATGCGGCTCCGGCGCGAACATCGCCACCTTCAACCAGGCAAGCGGGATCTTCTGCCGCGACCCGAACTCCGGGACTCAGATCACCGTCGCCAAGAACATCGGCGTGGATGCCAGCGTCCTCGTCGCTCCCGTTTGCGTTCCGTCGACGAATGGAACCTCGGGGGTCATCTCCGGCGTGACGACCTTCGCGACCCCGGCCAGCGCCATCGGCTTCATCGGGGCGGACGCGTACGATCCCCAGCGGGCGAACCTGAACTCGCTGGCCTTCGCGGCATTCGGTCAAACCCAGGCCTTCTACTCTGACTCCGGACCGTCGACCGCCGACCGCCGGAACGTCCGCAACGGCCACTACGTCATCTGGGGCTACGAGCACATGATCGCCACCGTCGATTCGACCGGGGCCTTCACCAACCCCAAGGCGGCCAACTTCATCGGCTGGATCAACGGGACCAAGGCCGACGCGTCCTTCGACGCGGTCCAGATCGAAGGCGCGGCCGGGACGATTCCGACCTGCGCCATGTCGGTCCAGCGCGACAAGGATGGCGGTCCGCTTTCCTGCTACGCGCCGACCGACCCCTGCAACTGCGCCTTCGAGGCGGCCATCACGAAGACGACGCCGGCGAACTGCGCTGCGTGCACCGGCACCGGCACCAGCACCTGCACCGGCGGCAAGAGCTGCCACCACGGCTTCTGCGAGTGAAAGGGATCTTGAACATGTCTAAACAGCTGAAAAATTTCTTCTTGGTTGTCGCGCTCAGCGGCCTGGGCGCGATGGCCTGCTCGTCGGGCTCCAACAACACAGGGACCGGAGGGAGCAGTGCGGGGGGCAAAGGCGGCGGGACGGGTGGAGTGGCGGGCGGCGGCGCCGGCGGCCACGCGACGGGTGGCGCGGCGGGCGGCGCAGCGACGGGTGGCGCGGCGGGTGGCGGCGCGACCGGCGGTGCGGCCGGGGGCGGCGGCGCCACTGGGGGCGCGGCCGGTGGAGCGGCCGGCAGTGCAGGCGGCGCGGCCGCGCGGGCGGGGCCGGTGGCGCTGCGGGCGGTGGTGGCGGAGTCGGCGGCGGCACGGGCGGCACGACGGCGCCCATGTGTCCCGGCGCCGGCATCGGCGGCGCTCCGGCGATGAACCTGGCCATCATCAACGCGGCGACGAGCGGCGGCATCACGCCGACGCGTACGGCGCCGACGTTCACGCCCGCGAACTGCCCGTAAGTCAACAGGCAAGCAAGTCCCAACTTCTCACGGCCGTCCCTCTCTGCTTCAGGCGGGAGGGGCGGCGGTGAGCTCCCTTCAAGAAGCGACGATTTTTGAATTTGGCAAACAAAGCATTCGGTAAATGGGCAAGGTATTGGGTCGTTTGTCTCGTGTCCGCGGCGTCGACGACAGCCGCGGCCCAGACGGCCGGGGCGCCCCCAGCGGCGCCGCCCACCAAGGGAGCGGACGCCGCCGCGCCTTTTGGACCGCAGTCTCCGGCGGACTACGCCGCGGCCCAGGCCGCCGCTGAAGCGGCCGCCAGCGCGCAGAAGGCGCTGGAAGAGCAGCAGGCGCGCGAGATCGCGCAGCTGCGAGCCGATCTCGAAACGCTGCGCAACCAGCAGGTCGAGGACCGGCAGGTTCGGGCCGAAGCCGTCGACGCGCTGACCGCGCAGCTCGAAGCCTCGAAAGCCCAGGCCGCGCAGGCGCCTCCCGAAGTCCTCACCGCCCGTCTGGGCGTCAGCTTGACCGGCTATTTGCAGGCCGACTGGCTGGTGAACAACCAGGCTTCCCAGGACCAGCTCAATCCGTCGGGAGCGCCGCTCAACCTGAACCAATTCTTCATCCGGCGGGCCCGCCTGCGGGCGGCCATCGATCGCTGGTGGGTGGCGGGCCTCGTCGAGTTCGACGGAAACACCGTCAACGGAGCGACGGCCCGGATCATCGGCGCCGAGGCTTCACTCAAGTTTCCGCCCGAGCGCGGCGAACCGCTGCCGTTGCTGATGGCCACCATCGGCCTCTTCAAGATTCCGTTCGGGTTCGAGGTGGTGCAGAGCGATCGCGACCGGCTCTTCCTCGAACGCTCGACGGCGGAGCACGGCCTGTTCCCCGGCGAGTACGACGCCGGCGTCCGCCTGCAAGGCGGCTGGCGCTTCGTCCGCTACGTGGTGGCGGTGATGAACGGCGAGCCGATTGGCGAAAGGACCTTCTCGCTGCGCGATCCCAACAGCTCCAAGGACATCGTCGGCCGGGTCGGTATCGACACGCCGATCTCGTCGATGGTCTGGGTGGCAGGGGGATTCTCGGGCTTGAGCGGGACCGGCTTCCACCCCGGCACGCCGGCCACCAAGTCGACCGTCGTCTGGAACGACTCCAACGGCAACGGGACGGTTCAGCAGGGTGAAATCACCGTGGTTCCCGGATCGGCCGCGGTCGCCTCCCAGAACTTCTCGCGCTTCGGCTACGGCGCCGACTTCCGGCTGGGGATCAACGTCCCATCGCTGGGCGCGACCGTGCTCTGGAGCGAGCTCTACTGGGCAAAGAACCTCGACCGCGGCATCTTGCCAGCCGACCCCGTGTCCTTCGGGCGCGACTACCGTGAGCTTGGCCTCTACGTCGCCCTCACCCAGGAGCTCGGGCAGCACGCCCAGGTCGGCGTCCGCTACGACTTCTACAACCCCGACGCCGATTCGGTGAACACGGTGATGGGGGCGACGAAGCCGACCGCCTTCGCGTATCAGACGCTCTCCTTCGTGGCGGCGCTGCAGGCCCCGTCGGGCCGGCTCATCGCCGAGTACGACATCAACCGCAATCACAACGGACGTGACACCGAAGGCAACCCGACGAATCTCGCCGACAACGCCTTCACGATTCGTGGCGAGGTGAAATTCTGATGCGGTGGACGGCTGCGGGACTGCTCCTCATCGCGACGACGACCGCGGCTTGCGAGGGCGCCAGCTCCGAGTCGGGCGTCACCGCCTACTTGCAGCTGGCCAACGCGCAATTCGTCCCGGGTTCGTTGGCCGCCGATGGCGGAACGCCGAGCGCCGATGGCGGAGCACTGGGGCCGCCCATCCGAGGGGTGAACCTTTCGGTGACCAACGTCTACCCCGGCATCCAGAACGTTCCGCTCTCGGGCAACGTGGAGAATGGGACCAGTGTCCTCGTCGGGTTGGCCGACGACGCCGGCTACTGGATCATTCCGGCGCCCTTCGTCGACGTCCAGACGCCGAACAACTATCTGTTTCAGACCAAGATGTCCCTTTCGCCGTCGACGCCGGCGGGGACCGAGACGCTGATCCTCCGTGGCGTCGACGCCAGCGGACAGATCGGTCCGGCGCAGGCGATCGCCCTGACGGTAGCCACGCCGGTTCCGACGGGTGCACTGGTCATCACGCTCGCGTGGGACACGCAGTCGGACATGGACCTGCACGCCCTGGTCCCGAATACCGACGATCCCACGACGCCGATCGAGATCTACTACAAGAACAGGGTGGGGCTCCCCCCGCCGGTGCCGGGCAACCCTCCGCTGACCGGAGACTATCTCACGGCCGCCGTGGCGGCCGCGGGCTCACTGGACTTCGACTCCAATGCGGGCTGCCTCATCGACGGTCGCCGGCAGGAGAACATCGTCTACACGCAACAACCGCCGCCGGGCGTCTACACGGTCCGGGTCGACGCGTCGTCGCTGTGCGGACAGGTGGACGCCCAATGGCAGGTTACGGCCACCGACGCCTACGGCAACCAGCTTCCGGGGGCTTTCGCGCAGTGGGAAGCGACCGACGCCGACACCCGCGGCAGTCACGGCGCGGGCGCCGGGCGCCTGGCCTTCAAGTTCACGATCCCGAGCTACTAAGTCGGAAGGGGGAAATATGGGTTCCAACGTTCTCATGCAAAAACTGGTATTCGTCGCTTCGGTCGCCAGCCAGGCGGTGCTTTACGTGCTGCTCGCCCTGTCGGTCCTTTCGATCGGCGTCATCGTCGAGCGCTGGTGGTACTTCCGCCAGCGCCGCGACAACCTGGACAATCTGGCCGACCGGCTGCGCAAGGCGTTCGCCCGTGACGATCTGGCGGCGGCGCGCAAGCTGCTGGCGGCCAGCAGGTCGGTCGAAGCGACGATCGTCCGCGAGGCGCTCGACTGGTACGACGACGGCCCGGAGGCGGTCGAGCAGATCCTGGCCAAGGCGACCCGCCTGCGACGAAAGTCGTTCGAGGGCGGGCTGCTCTTTCTCGGCACGCTCGGCAACAACGCCCCGTTCATCGGCCTCTTCGGCACGGTGCTCGGCATCGTCACCGCCTTCCGGGAGCTGGGGAACAATTCGATGGGGGCGATGGGGAACGTGATGGGCGGCATCGCCGAGGCGCTGATCGCCACGGCGGTCGGCATCCTGGTCGCGCTCCCCGCCGTCATCTTCTACAACGTGTTCCAAAAGAAGGGCGGCGACATCGAGGAGCAGGCCGCCGCGCTGGGGAACATCGTCATCGCCTCGATGCGGGGCAACCGCCGCGCCGACGCGGCGTCGACCACGACCGGCGAGCACGTCGGCCGCGCGGCGGGGGTCGAGGCGTAAATGGCCGGCACGATGGGAGGCGGCCGCGGCCGCGTCCGCACGATCGCGCAGATCAACGTCACGCCGCTGGTCGACGTGGTGCTGGTGTTGCTGGTCATCCTGATGGTCGCCTCGACCTACATCGTGGCGCAGACGCTGAAGGTGCAGCTGCCGCGCGCCAAGTCGACCGACGGCACCGCCGACAAGCCGACCAAGGTCGAGCTGCTCAAGGACGGACGGCTGCGCTGGAACGAGGTCGACACGCCCGAGTCGGCGCTGGCCGAAAAGATGAAGGCCGCCGTGGCGGCGGACGCCGACATGAGCCTGGTGGTGAGCGCCGACAAGGAGGTGATGCACGGCAACGTGGTGCACATCCTCGATCTGGCCAAGCTGGCCGGCATCACCAAGTTCGCGATCAACGTCCAGCAGAGCGGAGAGTAGTCGTTGCGATTGCCCACGGTCATCATCTCCGTGGGGCTCCACGTCGGTCTGGCCGTCGGCCTGGTCGCGGTCGCCCAGAAGCGCGAGCTGAAGCGCCGGGCCATCTCCGTCGCGGTGCAGGACGAGAAGAAGAAGGCCAAGCCGCCGAAGCCCCCCGCCCCACCCAAGCCGATCGTGCACCCGGCCGTCGCCAAGGTGGAGCCGGTCGCGCCCAAGGCGGTCAGCGCGGCGCCGGTGGCCCACGCCGCGCCGGCCCCGGTGGCGATGAACCTCGCCATGTCGAACAGCGATCTCGACGTCGGCCCCGGCATCGGCCTTCAGGGCCGCGCCAAGCCGGTCGCCGCGCCGGTCAAGGTCGCCTCCGCGATCTCCGCGGCGCGCACCCGCAGAACGCGGGAAGAGGCCGGCGGCGGCGCTCCCGACGCCCCCTGTGAAGAGGAGCCGAC
Source organism: uncultured Pseudomonadota bacterium (assembly GCA_963835825.1). Taxonomy (GTDB): domain Bacteria; phylum Myxococcota_A; class Polyangia; order Fen-1088; family Fen-1088; genus JADGRB01. The sequence continues at coordinate 99,852 of CAWIGZ010000009.1, read as the reverse complement.
CAGGCCGGAGGCGATCGTGCAGACGCCGACCATCGACTACACCCTCTACCCGCAGGCGCAAGCGGACGGCATCGAGGGGAAGTTCAAGGCGCGCCTCATCATCGACGCCGACGGACAGGTCGGCAGCGTGACCGTCGTCAGCGGCGTCGATCCCGCCTTCGACGCCGCGATCGTCGCCGCGCTCAAGCGCTGGCGCTTCAAGCCCGCGATGGCGTGCGGCAAACCGGTGGCCGGCGCCACCGTCCCGTTCACCGCGCGGTTCGAGCTCGGCGACTAGCGGATGAGACGCGCCCTCGCTCTGGCCCTGATCTCTGACGGCCGCCGTCTGCGCGGTCCCCGGCGCCGCCCGCGCCCAGGACGACGCCGGCCCGACCATCACCAAGCCCCCCAAGCTGGTGAAGTTCGTCTCGGCCATCTACCCCAAGGAGAAGCACGACGCGCACATCACCGGATCGGTGCTCCTGTCGATCGAGATCGGCGATGACGGCAAGGTCGGCGACGTCGAGGTGCTGAAGGGGGCCGCGCCCGACTTCGACGCCGCCGCGGTGGCCGCCGCCAAGCAGTTCGTGTTCGAGCCGGCCGAGATCGATCACCAGCCGGCGCCGGTCAAGATCACCTACCGCTACGACTTCACGATCGTCGAGCAGATCGTCAAGGCCGGCCCGCAGATCAACTTCGACGGCGTGGTCATCGAGCGGCTGAGCAAGAAGCCGCTGGCCCACGTCTCCGTGAAGATCATCGATCTCGACGGCGCCGCCGCCGTCACCGACGCCGAGGGGAAGTTCGCCTTCACCGACGTGCCGGTCGGGATGCACAAGATCCAGCTGTCGCACCCCAGGCTCATCACGGTGATCACCGAGGAGACGATCGCCGCCGGCAAACGGCGCACGGTGAAGTACCTCGTCGAGGAGAAGGACGACGAGGACGAGGGGATCTCCATCGTCGTGCGGGCGCCGCGCATCAAGAAGGAGGCGGTCGAGACCCGCATCCGCACCGAGGAGGCGCGGCGGGTCCCCGGCACCCAGGGCGACACCCTGAAAGTGGTGCAGAACCTCCCCGGCGTGGCCCGATCGTCGTTCGGCTCGGGCGACCTCATCATCTGGGGGGCGGCGCCCAACGAGACCAGGGTCAACGTCGACGGCGTCCAGATCCCGACGCTGTACCACGTCGGTGGCTTCCGCTCGACGATCAACTCGGACCTGGTCCGATCGATCAATCTCTCCCCCGGGGCCTACGCCGCCGACTATGGCCGGGGGCTGGGCGGTCTCGTCCGGATTGATCTCGGCCCGCTTCCCAAGGAGGGGACGCACGGCTACGTGGCCGCCGACAACCTGGACGCCTCGGCGCTCCTCTCGACGGCGCTCACGCCCCGCCTGCGCCTGGCGGTCGCCGGCCGGATCAGCTACCTCGACCAGCTGCTGCCGCTGGTCACCTCGGCCGACGTGGGGGACTTCGTCCCCATCCCGCGCTACGACGACTATCAGGCGCGCGCCACGCTGTCCCTGCGGCAGGACGAGGAGCTGGCGCTGACCTTCCTCGGTTCCGACGATCACCTGCGGCGCGCCATCCCCTCCGACGACCCGTCGGAGGTGCGCTCGCAGAACATCGACAGCGGCTGGAAGCGGGTCATTCTGCGCTACGCGCGGCTGCTCCCCGACGGCGCCTCGGTGGTCGTGACGCCGTCGTTCGGATTCGACAGCTCGAGCAACCAGGAGCTGTTCGGGAGCACGCCGGTCGACGTCCGGCAGAGCACCTATCAATACGCGCTGCGCGCCGCTTACCGGCGGCGGGTCGGCGGCTCGACGACGCTCTCGTTCGGCGTCGACATGCAGGCCCAGTCGTCGACCCTCGACCGCAACGGCTCGCTGACGCTGCCGGCCCGCGAAGGGGATCCCTTCGTGTTCGGGCAGCCCCCCCGCAACGACATCGCCTCCGATCACTGGAACGTGCTGGTCATCGACACCGCGCCTTACGCCATCGCCGAGATCTCCCTGGGGCGGCTGTCGCTGGTCCCAGGCCTGCGCTTCGAGCCGGTGCTCATCGAAGGGAGCCCGTCGCTTCCGGCGGGCGGCACCACGCCGCCGCGCGGGTACGCCAGCTTCTCGCTGCCGGAGAATCCCGTCGACCAGCTCTCCAGCAATCGGTACGTCGGCGCGCTCCGCTACCTGCCCAACCCCCGCATCGCGGCCGCGTTCCGCGCCACCCGGAAGCTGACGCTGACCGCCGGGGCCGGCATCTACGGACAGCCGCCCGATCCGCAGGACATGAGCCCGGTGTTCGGCAACCCCACCGTCGGGCTCGAGCGGGCGGCGCACCTCTCCGGCGGGTTCAACTACAAGCTGCGCCCGACGCTGACGCTGGAGATCATCGGGTTTTACAAGCGGATGTGGGATCTGGTCTCGCGCAACGAGAACCCCTCGCCTCCGGTGGCCGATTCGCTGACCCAGGACGAAATCGGACGCGCCTACGGCGGCCAGCTCCTGCTGCGCCAGGAGCTGCTGCACGGCTTCTTCGGTTGGATCACCTACTCGCTCACCCGCAGCGAGCGGCGCGACCACCCCGACACCGCCTGGCGGCTGTTCGACTTCGATCAGACGCAGGCGCTCGGCGTCGTCGCCAGCTACCAGCTTGGCCACGGCTGGGACGCCGGGATGCGCTTTCGGTACACCACCGGCTTTCCGCGCACGCCGGTGATCCCGCAGCCCGGCGTCTTCGACAACCCCAACAACCAGTACGCGCCCGTGTTCGGGGCCTACAACGCCATCCGGATTCCGTCGTTCTACCAGCTCGACGCGCGTCTCGAGCGCTCGTTCGTCTACGAGCGGGTGAAGCTCAACGTCTTCCTCGACGTCCAGAACATCACCGATCGCCAGAACCCGGAAGAGATCATCTACAACTACAACTTCACGGTGAAGTCCTACATCACCGGCTTCCCGACGCTGGCGGTGCTCGGGGCCAGGGCGGAGTTCTGATGCGACGTCAGCTTCTTTGGGCGGGGGCCCTGGCGCTGTCGGCGGCGGTGCTCGGCTGCAAGCCCGATCTCGGAGCACCGCCCTCGCTCGTCGTCGGGCCGCGGTTCCTGGCGGTGCGCGGTCTCCCTCCCGAGGCCGCCGAAGGCGGAATGGTCACCTACGACGCGCTGGTGGTCGACACGAACGGCACGGTCACGGACCCGCCCATCGGTTGGGCGCAGTGCCTCATCCCCAATCCGCCGGCCAACGGGAACGACTTCAGCAGCGGCTGCCTCTCCATCCCCGACGACACCACCGCGCCCTCCCCGACCTTCACCGCGCCGTTGCCGGCAAACGCCTGCACGCTGTTCGGGCCCCAGACGCCGCCGCCGATGAAGGGGCAGCCGCCCACCCGACCCGCCGATCCCGACACCACCGGCGGCTTCTACCAGCCGGTGCGCGCCACCTGGCAGAGCGACGACGGTCCCGCGCTGGCGTTCGCGCTGGAGCGAATCACCTGTCCCCTGGCCAACGCGCCGACGGATGTCGCCGGCCAGTTCGCGTCGAGCTACGTCCCCAACCACAACCCGGTCCTGGCGGACCTGCTGCTCGATCCCGCCGGCGCCGCGACGTCGCTCTACGCCTCCGGTCAGCCGGCGCCTTCCCAGGCGGCGACCGTCGCCGCCGGGCAAACGGTCACACTGCAGGCCGACTTCACCCCCGATTCGGCGGAGACGTTTCTGTTGTGGAACGTGTTGACGCTGACCCTGGACATGCAGCGCGAGTCGCTGCGTCTCTCCTGGTTCGCGACCGGCGGCGCGTTCGAGCACGACGCGACCGGCCGCGGCGAAACGGAGACAGAGGCCTTCACCCAGAACGTCTGGACCGCGCCGACGACACCCGGCCCGGTCTACTTCTGGACGGTGCTGCGCGACGATCGCGGCGGCGTCGACTTCGGGGCGACCGAAATCGACGTCACGCCGTGAGCGCGCGGCCGGCGGGAAGCGAGTTTTCCCAGGGTTTTCGCCGCTGTAACGGGTTCGTCACCGGGCTCCTCTACTCTCGCCGCGGATGACTGGGGAACCAAACCTCGATCGCCGGGTTCTGGTGGTCGAGGACGAGCCGGACCTTCGCGAGCTGCTGACCTACAACCTGACGGCCGCCGGCTTCACCGTCCAGGCGACCGAGAACGGCACCGACGGGCTCGAGGCGGTGCAGCGGTTTGCGCCCGACGTCGTGTTGCTGGATCTCATGCTGCCCGACATTCCGGGTACCGAGGTCTGCCGGCGAATTCGCGGCGACACCTCCGCGCGCCAGCCGGCGGTGATGATGCTGACCGCCAAGGGCGAGGAGATCGACCGCGTGGTGGGGTTCGAGCTGGGCGCCGACGACTACGTCGTCAAACCGTTCAGCGTCCGGGAGCTGGTGCTGCGGGTCGGCGCCATCCTGCGCGCGCGCCGTCCGCCGCCGGCGACGGCCCAGGCCACCGCCCCGCAGCGCCGGCGCTATCTGGTCGGTCCGCTCGAGCTGGACGTGGACGGCTACCACGTCTTCGTGAACGGCGCCGAGGTCCACGTCAGCACGTTGGAGATGCGGCTCCTCGCCTACCTCGTGGAGCATCGGGGGCGCGTTCGCTCGCGCGAAGATCTGCTCGAGGACGTCTGGGGCTACAAGCCGGGCGTCTCGACTCGCACCATCGACACCCACGTCAAGCGGCTGCGCGACAAGCTGGGCGACGCGGGCGCGCTCGTCGAGACCGTGCGCGGCACCGGCTATCGCCTGTCAGCCGATCACCAGGTCGTCATCAAGGACTGACTAGACCGCCAGCGGCGCGGGGAAGCTGGATTCGGCGCCGAAGGCCTTGGCCGCGTCTTCCCAGGGGGCGGGAACGTCCAGCCAGAGCGGAGCGCCGAGGAGCAGCCCCCGCCCGTCGTGCGAGAAGACCCGGACGCGCGCCAGCTCGGTCGACGAGCCGGCGTTGAACACGTGCATCGGACGCGGCGGCCCGAACAGGCGCGCGCCGCGCGGCACGTGACGGTGCCCGTGCAGCACCAGGTCGCAGCGGCCGCGAACCCGCCGCAGCAGCTCGCGTCCCCGCGACAGCTCCGACGTGAAGATGAAACCCAGCCACGACGACAGGCGCTCCGCCACGTGCTCATCTGGCATCGGGAGCACGTGGTGGTGAAGCGCTATGACGACCAGGACGCCGGCCGGCGCCGCGTCCAGCGCGGCATCGATGGCGTCCAGGTCGGCGTCGTCGAGACTGCCGTGACCATTGATCCAGGAACGATTGTGCGGCGCGGTCGAGTTGACGCGCACGACGTAGAGGCCGGGGCGCGCCGTCGTCTGCACGCGCGGGCCGCCCATCAGGTCGGCCGACACGTCATCGCCCAGGCAATCGTGATTGCCGGGGACGACGATCATACGCCCCTGCGCCATCAGCGGCGCGAACGTCGATTCGAACAGCGCCAGCTCGCGGCGCGACCCGCGGTGGGTCAGATCGCCGGTGGCGATCACCTGATCGATCCCGGACTCGAGCAGCGCGGCGCAGAGGTGCGCGGCGTTGGCGTCGGTCTCGGCGCTCCGCCCGAGATGGAGATCTGAAATGTGCGCGAATCGCGCGGCCTGTTTCATGCGACCAGGTTAGGGGAGGACGGTGAACCCGCCGCTTCAAACTCGTGCCGGCGGCGAAACATTGCCGGCACGAGTTCCCTCATCTTCGTCGTATCCCGGCTATTTGATGGGGAAATATCCCACCTTGGTGACGATCGCCTGTCCCTCGGGCGACAGCACCCAGTCGGTGAAGGCCTTGATCTCGGCCGACGGCTTGGCGCGCACGTAGAAGAACAGCGGGCGCGACAGCGGGTAGGTTCCGTTCTTGATGGTGGCGTCGTCCGGCGCGATCGCCTTCGACCCCGCGTCCTTCTTGACCTTGAGAACCTTGATCCCCTTGGCGTAGGCAGCTCCGCCGTAGCCGATCCCGAACTTCTCCCTGGCCACCGCGTTCACCACCGCCGCCGTCCCGGGCATCGCCTGCGCCCGCGGCGTGTAATCGGCGTTCTGCAGGACGTGCTCCTTGAAGAAGACGTAGGTCCCCGAGCTGTTCTCGCGCGAGTAGGGGATGATCTTGGCGTTCGGCCCGCCCACCGCTTTCCAGTTGTCGACCTTGCCGGTGAAGATCTGCTTGAGCTGGTCCATCGTCAGCTCGTTGAGCGGATTCGAATCGTTGACGTAGACCGACAGCCCGTCCTTGGCCACGGTGATCTCCACCGGCGGCGCGCCCGTCTTGTTGGCCAGCATCTTCTTCTCCGCGTCCTTCATGTTGCGCGACGCTTCGCAGACGTCGGTCGTGCCGTTGATGAGCGCGCTGATGCCCGTCCCCGAGCCGCCTCCCGTGACCTGGATGGTCGTCGCGGGGTGCTTCTTCATGTACTCCTCGGCCCAGCGCTGCCCGAGCACCACCATGGTGTCCGAGCCCTTCACCGTCACGGTCCCCGCCAGGGCCGGTTTCGCCCCCAGCGCCCCCGCCGCGAGAGTTGCCGCCGCAAGCGCGATTTTTGCCCCAGTTCTGATCTTCATTGGTCTCTCTCTCCTTTTGACGTGTCGTCAAACTGCTATGGCGAGCCGAAAAAGCAGGTCCTGCTCCGGTCGAGCTGTAAACACGTCATCGGCTCTGTCTGCGGGGCATCGTGCCCGGCTCGGGTGACACGACGGTGACGACGCCGAAACGTTTCCGGGCCGTCACGCGCTCGGCAGGACGACGGCGGCTGGCGGCGGTGTAACATGGTTGTCACAATCGCGGCACCTGTTCGTCAACGGTCGATGTTCTTATCCACGGGGTGACGATACCCGAGGGCGCTCTTGCGATGGCCCAGCAGAAACGACGCAACAGCGCCAAGTTCGGCGTTCCCCAGATTCGACCACCGAAACTGATCCTGGCGCCGGCGCCGCTGTGGCACCGCGCGGCCGAGTGGACGTTGCGTTGCCTGGCCGTCTCCGCCGTCGTCGCGATCATCCTCATCCTGGTGTTCATCGCCAAGGAGGCGGCGCCCATCTTTTACAGCGGCGCCGTGCGGGCCGAGGTGACGGTGTCGAAGATGTTCGTGCCCCAGCTCTGGCCCGGCTACGACGAGTCGGGCTCGATCTGGCAGCCGGTCTCGGAGATCCCGAAGTTCGGCATCTGGCCGCTCATCATCGGGACGCTGAAGGTCACCCTGGTCGCGATGGTGGTCTCGGTGCCGCTGGGGGTGGGTGCCGCGCTCTACGTCTCGCAGTACGCGCGCCCGAGGACGCGCGAGATCGTCAAGCCGATCGTCGAGCTGCTGGCCGGGATCCCGTCGGTGGTGCTCGGGTTCTTCGCGCTGATGGTCATGGCGACCTGGTTTCAAAACCTCTTCAACCTCGAATCCCGGCTCAACGCGCTGGTCTCCGGGGTGGCCCTCTCCTTCGCGGTGATCCCGGTGATCTTCACGCTGGCCGAGGAGGCGCTGCGCGCGGTTCCCCGCAGCTACGTCGAGGCCTCGACCGCGCTCGGCGCGGCGCGCTGGCAGACCACGCTGCGGGTCGTGCTCCCCGCGGCCAGCCCGGGCATCGCCGCCGGCGTGGCGCTGGGCCTCGGCCGCGCGGTCGGCGAGACGATGATCGTCCTCATGGCGTCGGGCAACGCCGCCATCGTCTCGGCCAACCTGGCCGATTCGGCGCGCACCATCGCGGCGACCATCGCCGCCGAGCTGGCCGAGGTGGTGTTCGGTGGTTCGCACTACACGGTCCTCTTCTTCCTGGGGACGCTCCTCTTTCTCACCACCTTCTGCATCAACACCATCGGTGACTGGGCGATCCGCCGGATGAAGATCCGGCTCGGAGGGATGGCGTGACCGTGGCGGCGGGAGCGGTCATCGACAAGGCGGCGCTGGCGCAGCTGGCGGTCCGCCGCACGCGCCGGAATCTCATTGCCGACGGCGCCATGGCCGTCGCCTCCGGCGCCGCGCTGCTCATCGTCCTGGCCATCCTGGCCGTCGTCCTGTTCGACGTCGTCCGCAACGGGACGCCGCACCTCTCCTGGGCCTTTCTCACCGAGGCGCCGCGCGACGGGATGACCGCCGGCGGCATCTTCCCCGCCATCGTCGGGATGCTCGAGATGGTCATCCTCATGACCCTGGCAGGCGTGCCGGTCGGGGTGGCGACCGCGATCTACCTGCACGAGTACGCGTCGCCCCTGTCGCCCGTGACCCGGATGATCCGGATCGCGGTGGCCAACCTGGCGGGCGTCCCCTCGATCGTCTTCGGGTTGTTCGGGCTGGGATTCTTCGTGCAGTTCCTGGGGGCGGGGATCGACAAGGCCTTCTTCCACGGCGAAAAGGTGTACGGCCAGCCGGCCCTGATCTGGGCGGCGCTCACCATGGCGGTGCTGACCCTGCCGGTGGTGATCGTGGCGACCGAGGAGGCGCTGCGGGTGGTGCCTCGAGAGCTGCGCGAGGCGTCGCTGGCGCTCGGCGCGACCAAGTTTCAGACGGTGATGCACGTGGTGGTGCCGCAGGCGGCCCCCGGGATCCTCACCGGCACGATCCTGGCGGTCAGCCGCGGCGCCGGCGAGGTGGCGCCCATCCTCTTCACCGGGGCGGCCTATTTTCTTCCGCGGCTCCCCAAACATCTGTCGTCGCAGTTCATGTCGCCGAGCTACCATGTCTACGTGCTCTCCACGCAGTCGCCCGACGTCGACGCGACCAAGCCGATCCTCTACGCGACGGTGCTGGTCCTCCTGGCGCTGACCTTCACGCTGAACATGGCGGCCGTCATCGTCAGGGCCCGGATGCGGCGGCAGAACGCGGGCGCGCGCGTGAGCGCCACCGCCAACGGCGTGGCCAAGGCCGAAGCGCCGCCGAAGCTGGTCGTCCGCAATCTGACCGTGTTCTACGGCGACAAGAAGGCGGTCGGCCCGGTGGCGATGGACATCGTCGGGCAGCACGTCACCGCCCTCATCGGGCCGTCGGGCTGCGGCAAGTCGACCTTCCTGCGCTCGCTGAACCGGATGAACGAGCTCATCCCCGGCTGCCGGATCGAGGGCGACGTCAAGCTCGACGGCGATCCGATCTACGGCCCGGGGATCGATCCGGTGGCCGTCCGGCGGCGCGTCGGGATGGTCTTCCAGCGGTCGAACCCGTTCCCCAAGTCGATCGCCGAGAACGTCGCCTATGGCCTGCGCATCGGGGGCATCCGCGACGCGCGCGACATCGACGCCCGCGTCGAGCGAGCGTTGACGCAGGCCGCGCTCTGGGAGGAGGTGAAGGACCGCCTTCACGAAAGCGCGCTGGGGCTGTCGGGCGGCCAGCAGCAGCGCCTCTGCATCGCCCGCGCGCTGGCCGTGGAGCCGGAGGTGCTGCTGATGGACGAGCCGGCCTCCGCGCTCGATCCGATCGCCACCGCGCACATCGAAGAGCTGATCAACGAGCTCTCCGAGCACTACACGGTCGTGATCGTCACGCACAACATGCAGCAGGCGGCGCGCGTCGCCGACTACACGGCGTTCTTCTACCTGGGCGAGCTGGTCGAGTTCGATCGGACGGACGTGCTCTTCACCAAACCGAGCGACTCACGGACCGAAGACTACATCACGGGCAGATTTGGGTGACATGGATGATCAGAGCCAATAGTTCCCGAGAGCACACCAACCGCGAATACGAGCTGGAGCTGCGCCGCCTGCGCGAGCAGCTGTTGCTCATGGGCGCCAAGGTGGAAGAGATCATCAACGGCAGCATCCGGGCGCTCATCGATCGCGACAGCGATCTGGCCGAGCGGATGATCGCCGTCGACCGCAAGATCAACCAGCTGGAGATCGCCATCGACGAGCTCTGCATGCAGGTGCTGGCGCGCCGGCAGCCGGTGGCCTCGGACCTCCGCTTCCTGACCACGGCGCTCAAGCTGGTGACGGACCTCGAGCGCATCGGCGACCTCGGCGTCAACATCTGCGAGCGCGTGCTGGAGCTGAACGGCGAGCCGCCGCTGAAGCCGTACATCGATCTGCCGAACATGACGCAAGAGGTGCAGGAGATGCTGCACGAGGCGCTGGACGCCTTCGTGGCCGCCGACGTGGAGCGGGCCCAGCGGGTGATCGCCCGCGACAAGAACGTCGACGCCTACTACACGCAGATCTTCCGCGAGCTCCTCACCTACATGATGGAAGACCCGCGCAACATCTTCCGGGCGACCCGGCTGCAGTCGATCGCCAAGTACCTCGAGCGGATCGGCGACCACGCCACCAACCTGGGCGAGCTGACCGTCTTCATGGTCAAGGGCAAGGACATCCGCCACGCCGGCAAGCTCAGCGACGGCGCGGCCTGACCCGGCGTTGATCGACACGGAGCGCGGCGGGCCGGGGACCGTTCGACCTCGACCGTGAGCGCCGCCGCCCGGACGCGCGACCGGACAAGGTGCCCAGCGCGCCCTCGCCGTGATAGGTCTCGGGGGCAATGAAGAAGCGCCTCGTCCGCCTCCTCGCCTGGACCGTGACCGCCGGGATCCTGGTCCTGCTCTTCCGGCGGATCCCCTTCCACGAGGTGGTGGCAGCGGCGCGCGGCGCCGCCGGCTGGACGGTACCGGCGGCGTTCTTCTTCGGCTTCGTCATCTACCTCGCCGACTCCTTCGCCATCTGGAAGACCTTTGGCTGGTTTCTTGTTCCGCGGGAACCCTGGGAGGGTTCCCCCACCCTCCCGCGACGGACTCCGCTCGGCGAAGCCGAGCTCCGTCCACGCGATCCGCTGTCCCTGACCGACATCCTCCTGGTGCGCGGCGCGACGTATCTGCTGGCGGCCATCAACTACAACGTGGGCCAGGGGGCGATCGTCTACTTCGTTCACCGGGTGGCGCGGGTGCCGGTCATTCGGGGCGTCGCCACGGTGCTGCTCATCATGGGGATCAACGTGCTGGCGTTGCTCTTCCTGGCCACCTTCGGCCTGGCCGCCGCGCCGGCGGTGCCCCACGCGCTCAAGCTGATCGTGGCCGTGGCCTACGCCGGGCTGGCGGTCTACGTCGCCGCCGTCATCGCCAAGCCGCGCTGGCTCGCCTCCCGCCCGCTGTTCGACGTGCTCCTGGGCGCAGGGCTGGGCGGTCACCTGCGCGCGCTGCTGGTCCGGCTGCCGCACATCGCCATCCTCTTCACGTTCCAGATCTGCATGCTGCGTGGGTTCGGTGTGGCCGTCCCGGTGCTGCAGGCCATCGCCGCGCTGCCGGTGGTCTTCTTCATCGCCGTCCTGCCGATCTCGGTGCAGGGGCTCGGCACCACCCAGGCGGCCATGATCTTCTTCTTCGCGCGTTACGCGGCCGGCGACAGCCACGCGCAGCAGGCGGCGGTGCTGGCCGCCAGCTTGGTCGGGCAGGTCTGCACGCTCACCTTTCAGGTCGTGCTGGGACTCGCCTGCCTCAAGAGCCGGGTCGGCCGGGCCGTGACCGAGGCGGCGGCGGAGTCGCAGGCCGCCCCCGCGCCTTCCGCCTGAGCGCCGGGTCTAGTCGACGCCCAGCCGGCGGTTGAGCGTGAAGAGCTCGTCTCCGACGGCGAAGGTGATCGAGATCGACGACGGCGGCGCTGGCCCGCGCCGCCCCCAGTAACTCTTCCGGCGGCTGCAGCACCGCGGCGGCCAGCCGGCGATCGCTCCGCGCCAGCAGCTCGAACGCGCCCAGAACGTCGCCCGAGGCGGCCAGCGCCGCGCGGGTCCCGGTGTACCCGATGGCGGCGCGCCATCTTTCACCGTCGAAGACGCCGGCGTCGCGGAAGCCGAGCGCCGCCTGCTCGAAGGCCCGCCGGTGCCGCCGCGGCAGCGTGCGGGAGATCTTCTGGGCCACGTCGTTCAGCTGCTCCTCCGGCAGGATGCCGCGCCCGTAGTCGGAGAAGACCGTACGGACGCCGGCGGCGACCAGCAGGCCCAGATCCTTCCCGGGGATCCGCCCGACCGCGTAAGTCCCGGCGCGCAGGTGACCGAGCTGCCGCCCCAGCTGCAGGTAAGCCTCCTGCCGGGGCAACGCGGCGAAGTTCGGCGGCAGCAGCAGCGCCGGCGGCGGGCCCGCCTCGATCTCGACCTGGGTGGCGATGGCGCGCGCCTGGAAGACGTCGAACGTGTCCTCGACGCCGAACAGCGCGGCGACCCGGCCGACCAGGGCGCGCTGGGGATCCTCTGAACGGGGCGCCAGCCGATCCTGCTTGCCGACCCCCCAGTCCTCCAGCGCCAGGCCATACAGCCGCGGCAGCACCTCGGACATGGCGGCCAGCAGCAAGGTCGCCGGGTGGCGCGCGTCGGGGTGGCGGATGACCGACTCGAAATCGGCGCCGGAGATCACCCCGGTCGTCTCGGGCGCCCAGCGCTGGCGCGCCTCGCGGACGGCCCGCGCATCGGCGGCGTCGGTGAGGCCGAGCGCCGCCAGGGCGGCCGCCACCCGGGCCGCCCGGCGGCGCTGGCCGGCGCGATCGCAGAGGCGGCGCAGCGCCTGCAACGATGCCACCCGCAGCGGCTCGAGGCGCAGCAGCACCAGGTGCTCGGCGATCGCCTCCGGCAAGCGGTCGGCGGACTCCAGCACGCGTCCGAGCTCGATGCGCGCCTCGACGTCACCGTCGGCCGTGGCGACCACCACGCGCAATTCGTCGATGGCGCGCGCGTTCGATCCGAGCGGGCCGCTCCAGAGCGCCGCCAGCCGCAGCCGACGCTCCCGCGCGCCGGGCGCGACCTCCAGATAGCGACCGAGGGCCGCCGCCAGCCGCGACGGCTCGCCGAGCCGGACCAGGAGCGCGTCCAGCCGGTCGATGGCCAGATCGTGGCGCGGGTCGAGGGCCAGCGCCTGTTCGAACGCGTCGGCCGCCCCTTCGGGATCCTCGGCGGGGCCGGCGAGAAGCTCGCCCAGCGTCACCAGGTGACCGACGCGCGCCTCCGGCTCCGGCTCGACCGTCGCCAGGCGCCGCAGCACGATCGCCGCCTCGCCGAAGTCCCGCCGGCGGGTCAGCCCCCGCACCAGCCCGGCCAGCGCCGAGAGCTCGTCGGGCGCCGCCAGCAGCGCGTTCCGGTAGGCCTCGACCGCCTGATCGCCGTCGGCCAGCGCCCGCTCGGCGATGTCGCCGATGCGAACCCAGGCGGCGCTCACCGTGCGCGAATCGGCCGACGCCGCGATGGCGCTCCGGTAGGTCGCGATCGCTTCGGCCGACCGCCCCAGCTCGGCCTCGACCTCCGCCAGCCGCAGCAGCACCGGGACGGACGTCGGGTCCAGCTTCACCGCCTCCGCCAGGACGGCCGCGGCCTCGACCGGATCGCCCACGTAGGTGAGCTCGGCGAGCGCCAGCAACCGGTCCCGGCGCTTGGGAAGCGTGCCGGCGGCGGCCCGGCGGCGCATGACCTGCGCCAGGCGATCGTCCTCGCTGCGCGCGCGCAGGATGACTTGCAGAACCTCGAAATCGGTCTCCGCCTCCGGCTCGATGGCCAGCACCTCTTCCAGGCAGCGCCCGGCCATGGCGTCGTCGCGCACCTGGTTGGCGTAGAGCCGCGCCGCCTGACGGAAGGCCGCGGCTGCCCGCGTCGGCGCCTTGGTCAACCGCGCCTCGCGCGCGTAGAGCTCCGCGGCGGCGCGGCCGTCGCCGGTCGCCTCGCGCAACCGGGCCTGCGCCCGCAGCGCCGGGAGAAACGTCGCGTCGGCCTCGAGGGCCCGCCCGAAGTCGGCGTCGGCGCCGCTGAGATCGCCCGCCGCCAGGCGCGCGCCGCCGAGGTCCCAGAGCAGCACCGCGCGCGAGAGGCCGTCGGCGGCCGACTCGGCCTGGCGGCGCCGGGCCAGGATCACCCGCGCCATGTCCCCGGCCCGCGAGGCCGCCCGGCCGAACGCGGAGAGCGTCTCGTCGTTGGCGCGCGCCTCGACGACCCGGTGCCAGAGCGCCAGCGCCTCGAGCTGCGACGGTCCGCCGATTCGCTCGCGCGCGCGGGCCGCCGCCTGCCAGAGGGCCGCGCGCGTGTCGTCGTCGTCGCTGGCGTCGGCCAGACGCTCGAGGGCCGCCGCCGCCTCCCGATCGCGGTTGAACCGAAACGCCAGGGCCACTCCGGCCTCCAGGGCAGCCGCGTCGCCCGGCGCCGCCTCCAACGCGCCACGCAGCACGCGCAGGGCTGACTCGGGATCCACAAGCCGCCAGGCGAGATCGAGCTGCAACCCCAGCTCGCCGGCGCCGTTGGCCTTGGCGTCGCCGAGACGTTTGAGCTGGAGCGCCGCCAGCTCGGAGGCGCGACCGACGAGGCGCGAGAGCCGCTCCTCCGGAACCGCCGTGCGGGCCTCGGCGCCGCTGGCGTTGGCGCGCTCGATCGCCGTCAACGCCTCGCGCCGCCGGCCGAGCTGCCACTCCAGGACCTCCGCCTGCGCCCGGTAAGCGGCCCCCTTGTCGGAGGAATCGGCCAGCGTCTGCCCCAGGTTCCCCAGCGCCGCGGCCAGCTCTTCGCCGCGCCCGAGCCGATCGAGCAGGCGCACGTGCTCCGCGATCGCCTCGACGTTCGCCGGATCGAAGGTCAGCGCCCGCGCCGTCGCGGCCAGGGCCTCTTCAGGGCGCCCCAGCCGAAGCGCGTAGAGACGCGCGGCCTCCACCTCGAAGCTGCTGGCGGTGGCGGGGTTCGGCTCACCGGCGGCCTGGCGGGAGAGCACGGCGCAGAGCGCGTCGAACCGACCCCGCCGGTGATGCGCGCGACCAAGGCCCGCCAGCACCGGACGCGAATCGGGGACCAGCGCCAGCGCCGCCTCGTAGGCGCGGATCGCCTCGTCGTCGGCGGCCGCGCGCTCCTCGAAGATGGTCCCGGCGCGATAGCACCAGGCGAAACGGGTCGCCTTGTCAAAAGCGGAGATCTCGGTCCCCAGCTTCAACGCCGCCTCGGCGGCGACCAACGCGTCGCCGGCCTTTTCGGCCGCGCGCAACAGCGCCGCCAGCGCCGCCCCCCGGCGCGTTCCCAGCGCGACCCACTCGCTGTAGAACGCCAGCGCCTTGCCGGGATCGCCCAGACGATCCTCGTGCAGCGCGCCCAGCCGCTCGAGCCGGATCGCCCGCGCGCCGGTGTCGGCCTCGGTCCCCGCCTCGCCGAGCGCCCCCGGCGCGGCGGTCACGTCGACGACCTTGGCCATCTCGTCCCAGCGGCCGAGGGCGGGCAAGAGGCGCTCGAGCAGGTGGGCCGCCGGGGCGTACGAGGGCGCGGCCTCGAGGGCCCGCCGCGCCAGCGCCGCCGCCCGCGGCAGATCGTGCGCCGCGGTCTCGGCCAGCTCGGCGGCGCGCATGGCCAGCGCCGCGCGCTCGGCCGGATCGGCGCTCCGGTCGACCGCCCCCTCGGCCAGGGTCACCTGCGCCGCGGCGTCGCCGGTGCGGGAGGCGATCCGTTCCAGCGCGGCGAGCGCCACCGGATCGCCGGGGCGGACTTCGAGCAACCGGCGGTAGCGGCCGGCCGCCGCGTCGTCGTTCCCCTCGTGCAGCTCGGCCAGATGCGCGCCGAGGCCCATCAGCGTCGCCGCCCAGTCGCGATCGCCGGAGAGCTCGGCCTGCCGATCGAGCGCCTCCCGCGCCTTCTTCCACTCACCGGCGACGAGCGCGCTCGACACGGCGGCGACGAGCAGCGCCGGATCGTCGGGGTCGGCCAGCCGCGCCGCCTCGATCAGCTCCGCGGCGCGCGCCGGCGCTCCCAGCCGGTGACGCGAGAGGGCCGCGCCCAGCGCCAGCCAGCCGGCCCGCGCGACGCCGGAGGAGGCCTCCGCCTCCATTCCGACGACCCGGCCGAGCTCGGAGAACTTTCCCAGCGCCGCCGCGACCCGCCGCGCCCCCGCCCGAGCCAGCGCCGCGGCTCCCCGCCCCGCCTCCTCGTCGAGCGCCCGGAGCCACAGGCCGAGCGCCTCCGGGGCGCGCGCCGGATCGCCCTCCGCGATGAGCGCCAGCCGGCAGAGCAGCCGGCCGCGCGCGCCGCCCGAACGGGCCGCCGCCAGCCGCCGTTCGAGCACCGACTGCAAGAGCACGGCGTCGCCCGCCTCGCCGCGTCCGACGCCGCGAAGCGCGCTCTCCTCGAGCGCCAGCAGGGCCGCCGCGTGCCCCGGCTGCTCGCCCAGCGCCGCCTCGAGAAGCGCGCGGGCCGGCGCCGGCGCGTCCAGCCGGTGCTCGAGCAGGTAGGCCTTCTCGACGGCCAGGTCGGCGCGCGTCCCCGCGTCGCCGGCCGCCTTCTGTTCGACGTCGAGGAGGTCCAGCGCCGTCCAGTAGCTCCCCGCCTCGACGGCGTGCAGACGCAGCGAGCGCAGCACGGGGCGGAAGGTCGTCTCGGGGGGCTCTTCCAGCGCCAGCCGCAGGTGGTCCATCGCCGCGGCCACATCGCCCACCCCTTCCTCGAACAGGCGCGCGGCCGCGTAGCGCAGGGCCCCCGCCGCGGCGCCGTCGCGCGCGTCGGCCTCCTCGACCAGCGCCAGCGCCTCCGCCTCCCACTGCGCGGGCGAGCGGCTGAGGCCCCGCCGCGCGTCGTCGGGCGGCATCATCCCCGGCGTCAGGTTTGGCTGCGTCGCCTCGTCGGGACGAAGCTTTGGCAACGGCGTGGGCGTGAGGGCCGACATGGGGCGATCGCTCGCTCGCCACTTTACTACTCTTTTGCCGCCGCTTGTCCGCCGCGCCCGCGCCGGAACACCAAATGGGCCCCCGGGAACCGGGCGCTCTTTACTTCGATGGGGAGCCTGGGGCGGGTTATGATGCCGCCAAGGCGTCGCCCGGCATGGCCAAAATCATCGTCAGCGGAAACGACCAGCGGCGCGAGTACGACCTCGCCCCGGTCAACACCATCGGCCGCCACCCCGACAACACGCTGCAGATTCTCGACCGGATCGTCTCCAAGGAGCACGCCCAGGTGCTCCGCCAGCCCGATGGACGCTACCTCTTCCGGGACCTCGGCAGCCTGAACGGGTCGTTCCTGCACGGCGAGCGGGTGCACGAGCACCTCCTGCGCGAAGGGGACGAGATCATGCTGGGCTCGACCTCGCTGATCTTCCACGAAAAGTCGGCCCAGGACTCGCTGCTGCAAAAGGTGACCATCGCGCCGTCGGTGACCGAGGCGCTCATCCGCCAGAAGATCCAGGCGCCGTCGGCGTCGACCGAGTTTCTCCCCGAGCGGGAGATCTTCGACGTCGAGGTGCTGCGGCGCGACTACGAGAAGCTGCGGCTGGCCAACGAGCTCGGACGTTCGATCGGCCTCGAGGTGAACCTCGAGCTCTTGCTCGAGCAGATCATCATGAAGGCGTTCGAGCTGATCCCGGCCGACCGGGGCGTGATCTTGTTGCTGGAGGACGGCGTTCCGCAGCCGAAGATCGCCAAGACCCGCGACGGCAAGAACGAGCAGATCGTGCTGTCCAAGTCGATCCTCGCCGAGGTGGTGACCAACAAGGCGTCGGTGCTGTCGTCGGACGCCACCATGGACAGCCGCTTCTCCGCCGCCCACTCGGTCATCATGCAGGGGATCCGCTCGACGATGACGGTGCCGCTCCTCCACCGCGACGAGCTCTTGGGGATCATGCACCTCGACTCGATGATCGCCACCAACGCCTTCACCGAGAAGGACCTGCAGATCTTCGGCGGCATCGCCAGCCAGGCGGCGGTCGCCATCCACAACTCGGAGCTGGCGCGCAAGATCGAGCACGAGGCCAAGACGCGGGCCCAGTTCCAGCGTTTGTTGTCCCCGAACCTGGTCGATCAGGTGGTGCAGGGGAAGCTGCAGCTCGAAAAGGGGGGCGCGCTCTCCGAGATCACCATGCTCTTCTCGGACATCCGCGGCTTCACCTCGATGAGCGAGTCGCGCGAGCCGCAGGAGATCGTCCGCATGCTCAACGAATACTTCGAGCTGATGGTGGACGTGATCTTCAAGTACGAGGGGACGCTGGACAAGTTCGTCGGCGACGAGGTCATTGCGCTCTTCGGCGCGCCGGTGGCGATGCAGAACGCGGAGCTCAAGGCGGTGCAATGCGCGCTGGACATGATGCGCGTGCTCTCTGAGTGGAACCGCACGCGCGCCGCCGAGGGGCAGAACGAGATCAACATCGGCATCGGCATCAACACCGGCATCGTGGTCACGGGCGCCATCGGCAGCTCGCGCGCGCTGCAGTACACGGCCATCGGCGACGCGGTGAACACCGCCTCGCGGCTCTGCAACATCGCGCAGGCCGGCCAGGTCATCCTGTCCGAGGCCACCTACCGCAAGGTCCAGGAGTCGGTCGCCGCGGTGCCGCTGCCAGCGGTGCGCGTGAAGGGCAAGGCCGACGAGCTCCGGATCTACAATGCCGTCGGCCTGCGCAATCGCGAGTACCGCGGCGAAAACACCCGCCCCGGCTGACGGGGGCGCGTTCTAGGCGGGGGGCTCTTCGGCCAGCGCGCGCGTCACGTCGTCGGCCAGCGCCCGGCGGCGTTCGGCCAGGCGCTGCGCCGTCTTGAAGTGCAGCGCACGCAACGAGACGGCCCGCCACCCGGCCACACCGTCTCGCAACAGCTCCTCGAAGCGCAGCGCCACGTAACCGCCGACGACGCCCAGCGCAAACGTCGGCAGCGCCCACCGCGCACCCCAGAGCCACCCGACGGTGACCGCCTCCGCCGTCCAGGCAAGGAAGAGGAACAGGGCCCCGGCGAACAGCTTGACCGTGCTGAGGATGTCCTCGTCTCGGGTCACCCGCGGCGCAATCCATCCGGCGAGACGGTAGGGAATCCATCCCATCGCCGCTCCCATCGCCGCCAGCGGCGCGGCGACGATCAGCCTGGCGACGGCTCCGGCGAGCGTGCCGAGCCGTGGCGCGACCAGCTCCAGCGCCCAGGGATCGCGAACTCCCAGTCGCCGGAGCGTCTGCCAGTAGCCGCGCACCTCGGCCACGATCGCCTCGAGGCGCGCCGGATCGCGGGCGCGCATCCGCGCGTAGGCCGCCGACAGCTCGCGGGCCCGCCGGTGTCCCGCCGCCGGATCGTTCGGATGGTCGCCGCTCTTCGGATCGCTGGTCCAGCGGGCGACGCGCGCGATCCCCGCGAGAAGCTCGCGTGACTCGGCCTGCAGCACCACCTCGTCGAGCCGGGCGCCGATCTCGTCGGTGAGGGCCGTGACGGCGGCGCGCTCGTCCGCGCGATAGGCCGCCAGGCGGGGCGCGATCTCGATCGGTTCCCCCACCACCAGCAGCACCGACGAGCGAAACGTCGTCTTGCGGTCGTAGCTGAGACCGACGGGGACGACCGCAACGCCCAGCCGGCCGTCGTGCTCCGCCTCCGCCGAGAGCGCGATGCGCGCCGCGCCCGTCTTGAGCGGCCGCATCTCGGGGTCGGAGTGCGAGACGCCCTCGGGGAACAGCGCCAGCACGCCGCCGGCGGCCAGCTCCGCGCGGCAGCGCGCGAAGCTGGCGTCGTTGCGAGAGGCATCTCCGCCGCGCGCCCCGGATTCGTGGGCCCGGTAGACGGGGATGCTGCCGAAGGCGTTCATCGCCAGCCCCCCGAGCGGATTTCCGAACAGCGTGCTCTTGGCGAGAAACCGCGACGGCCGCCCCGACGCCACCCGCAGGACGATGGGATCGAGGAGGCCGTTCGGGTGATTGAGGACGAACACCAGCGGCTTGCCGGCCGGGATCCGTTCCGCGCCGTCGACGGTTCGCCCCGGATAGTAGAGGCGCACCAGCGCCTCCCCCAACCAACGAACGATCGCCGCGAGCACGCTGAATGATACGTCAGGCTGCGCCGCCTCCAGGCAAAGCAATGGCGGAACGCCGGTCAATCCGTACCTCGTGGAGCCGGACGCGCCACCGAACGACGGCGCGAGAGCCTGCCCAAGAGTCGTGACGCAGAAACAGGGGTCGTTTACATCGCCTCGCCAGGCATCGCCTTCAGGCTGCGGTCTGTGGCAGAAGATCAGGATCGTGCGTCTCGGCCAGATCGTCAGCCGGCCCAGCTTCGGATGGACCGTCTTCGCGCTCGCGATCGCGGCGGCCCTGGCCCGCACTGTCGAAAGGCGGCCCCTCCGTTCTTCGTGGAGGGCCGACGAGGCGACGCGGGTTGCGATGTTCCAGGCGATGACGGCCCGGGAGCCAGCGCTCCGCGCCGAAACCGCCCGAGCGTTCCCGGGCGATCCCTGGTCCGCGGACGACGACTTTCACCTCCACGAGGAACGACAGGCCTGGCGTATCGCCCGCGATCACCGCGGCACGATCGCCGACGTCCTGCGAGCCATCGATGAAGGGCTCCGCGCCAACGCGAATCAGCCAGATCCCGCCCCCCTGGTGCCGACGGTGCCCCCTTGCCATCCTCGTCCCGACTACTAGGCAAAGGACCCCCGAAGGGTCCTTTGGATCCCCCGCGGGGCACCGCCGCCGGGCGCAGCCCGTCGACGCTCACGCGACGCCTGAGCAAAGGACTCTCCCGGGTGGCTGGCGGGACGTCCACGCGAATGGCCGTCTTCGCCCTGTTCGCGCTCGCCGCCGCCTGGCCGATCCTGGCGAGCGCCGATCTGATGAATGTCTTTCGCGACGCGCAGGTCCTCTACGCCTACGAGCGTGACGCCGTTCGCAGCGTCCTTGGCTTCGGCCAGGCGCCGCTCTGGGATCCCTATTACTGCGGCGGCCTCTTCCTGCTCGGCACGCCGCAGAGCCGCTTTGCCTCGCCGACCTTCCTGCTCAGCCTCCTCTTCGGTCCTGCCCGAGGAGAGGCGCTGACCATCTTCGCGATGATCTTGCTGGGGTTGGAAGGGACCTTCCGCTACGCCCGCGCCCGGGGCGGCGGCGCGTTGGGCTCGCTGCTGGCCGCCCCCGCCTTCGCCCTGAGCGGCGCCTTCGTCGCGGCGCCGTTTTTGGGCTGGACCAACTTCTATGGCTTCGAGCTCGTTCCCTGGGTGATGCTTTTCGCTCGCCGCGCGGTCCGCGGCGATGTCCGAGCGGCCGCCTACGCGGCGCTCTTCGGCGCCTGGATCGTGGGATTCGGCGGCACTTACGCGGCGCCCTTCTCCGCGATCCTCTGCCTTTACGAATTGGCCGAGCGCCTGCTCGAGCGACGGCAGGGGTGGCGCCCGCGCGCCGGCGCGCTCGGGCTCGCCATGCTGGCCGCCGCGCTGGCCGTCGCGCTCGCGGCAGTACGTCTCGTCCCGCTTGTCGAGACGCTCGTCGCTTCGCCCCGGGTGCTCGCCGGCCGACCCGGAACGGGAGCCTGGCAGGCAGCGACCGCTCTCGTCGCTGCCGTGCGGGTGTCACAGGGAGAGCTGAAGGGGATGTACACCGTCGGGGGAGGTGCGCTCGCGCTCGCGCTGGTGGGCCTCGTTCGCCGCCGGGTCAGGCCTCTCCTCCCGCTCGGCGCCATCGCCTTTGTCGCCGCGCTCGGCTATGCGGCCGGTCCCTGGGGCCCCTTCGCGCTCCTCAAGAGGCTCCCCGTGTTCTCGGCCCTTCGCTATCCCGAGCGCTACCTGATTGTCTTCGCCCTCGTCGCCGCGGTGGCGGCCGCCAACGGAATTCGCTTCCTGGAAGTCGCCGCGCGCCGGCGCCGCTCCGCCGGACTGGCCCTGGCGGCTGCGGCGGTCCTGCTGCTCGCGAACGGCGCCTTCTTGCTCGCCGACTTCCACGCCGTCGCGGCTGACCGGCTGCTCGAAGCACCGCCCCCCGAGCTGGCGCGGCCGTTCCAACAGGCGCGGGGAAACCGCTGGCGGGCCGCTTTCTACGCGCCGATGAGCCGCGGCTCCCTCTCTTGCTGGGACGCCTATCCGATCCCGATGTCGCCGCTGCTCCGCGGAGATCTCCCGGCAGACGAGTACCTTCTGGACGCCAGCTCCGGGACGGTGTCACGCGCGCACTGGTCACCGAACGCCCTCGACCTGGAGGTCGCCTTGAACCGGCCGGGGACGCTCCTCGTCAACCAGAACTTCCATCCCGGGTGGCGCAGCGACGTCGGCCAGGTGCTGAGCCATGAGGGCCTCCTGGCGGTCGATCTCCCCGCCGGCACCCGGCGCGTCGCGCTGCGATTTCGGCCGCGGTCGGCGATCGCGGGCGCCATCACCACCAGCGCCGCGTTGCTGGCACTCGCGGCGCTGCTCGGTCTCGCCCGCAGCTCCCGCGTCGCGGCCGCTCTCCCGTCCCGGAAGGAGGCGCTGCTGCTGCTGCTGCTGGCGGCGGCGCCGCTGGCGCTGGGCGCGCTCGTCTATGCCGCGATCGCCGAGACCCGCCCCACCCGGCCGCCGCTCCGCGCCCCCAGCGGCGAAGAGGTGCTGGCGGCCGCCCCGCCCCGAGACGCCACAGTCATCGCCGCCGGCTTCGCCCATGGCATCGCCCTCGACGCCGTGCGGACGCCGAACGCCGCGGAGCTCTTCTCGGGAGAGCCGGCCTCCGTCGAGCTCGACTGGCGCACGACCGGCCCGCCGCCGCGCGACGCCGAGATCGTCGTCTCCGTCGACAGCGGCGGCAAGAGGGTCAGCGCCGACCACCAGCTCATCTCGGCGGCCCTCCCCTTCAGCGAGGCGCCACGCGGCGTGACCTTGCGCGACGTCGTTCCCTTCGTCCTTCCGCCAGGAAGCACCGGCGAGGCGCAGATATGGGTCGGCGTTTGGCTTCAGGACGCGCAGCGCTGGCTGCCGATCACCGCGCCCGGTCGCGCAAAGAACCAGGGCCACCGCCTGTTGGTCGCCTCCATCCCGCCACCTCCCTGACCCGCGTCGCGGCGGATGCGCACCGCCCCCGCCGCGAGCAGGCGCTCCACGGTCGAATGATACGCTGCCTCGGGGCGGGTAAGATGCGTTCGACGATGCGACGCGGGTGGGCGGTCTTCCTTGTCGCCGCGGGCGGCCTCGCGGCCTCCGCCGCCACACCCGCGCGCGCCGCGCAGCTCACCGTCGATGCACCTTCGGCGTGCGCCGATCCGACGACGCTCGCCCAGGAGGTCGCCGATCTGATCGGTCGGCCCCTGGCCGACATCCCCGACGTCGACTTCCGGCTCCGGATCGCCGAAACGTCGCCGCAAAAATGGAGGCTTCGGTTGGAGGCCGTCGACGACCGGGGATCGACCGCGGGCGCAAACTCCGTCACCGGCATCAGGCAGATCGACGGCGCGTCCTGTTCCGAGCTGGCCGAAGCCGCGGCGGTGGCCATCGCCGGCTCGGTGCGGTCGATGCAGGCGGCGGCAGACAGGACGCCGCCGCCACCCGCAACGGTCACGCCCACTCTCCCCAGCGCTTCGCCCGCCGCTTCCACGGCCGTCGTCGCGAGCCCTTCGCCCAAACCGTCCTGGCGTCCCGCGGCGATGGTCGGACTGGTGACCGACACGGGGGCGCTTCCGAGCACCAGCCCAGGGCTCGAGCTGGAGGGCGATCTTCAGCGTGGGTGGTTGCGCCTGGTTCTGCTCGGGAGCTGGTTCACCTCCGAGGAGGCGGTCGGCGCCGGAGGCGCCAGCGGCACGTTTCAACTCGCGGTCGCCGGCGGGCTCGCCTGCTTCGCGCCCCGGCGGGGACGGTGGACGGCGCTCGTCTGCGGCGGCGGCGAGCTGGGCCGGCTGGCGGGGACCGGCCTCGCGGCGCGGCCCGAGACGGGCACCTTGTTTTGGCGAGCCCTTCGCGCCGAGGTGGGAGCGACGGCGGGGCTGGGCGCCAACACGGCGATCTTGCTGCGGACCGGCATCGTCCGCCCGCTGGCGCGACCCGACTTCGTGCTCGACCAGAACGAGCTGGTCTATCGCCCGGGCGCGGTGGCCGTCCGTCTGACGGCCGGGGTGGAGCTGGGGTTCTGAGCCTGTCATTTTCCTGAACGGAACTGCCGCAGGCCGGAGACTCATCGAAAGGCGCGCTGTCTTGAAATCGGTCCCCCTCAACCACGAAGGGCCCCGGGAGAGCCCGGGCGCGCAGCTCCCCATCGCCCACAGCTTCGATGACGTCTACACCCGCTACTTCCCCTTCGTCTGGCGCTGCCTGCGCGGGCTGGGAATCCCCACGCCCGGCCTCGACGACGCAGCTCAGGACGTCTTCCTGGTCGTCCACCGGCAGCTCGGTGGATTTCGTGGTGAGTCGAGCCCCCAGACCTGGCTGTACGGGATCGCCCGCCACGTCGCCTCGAATCACCAGCGTCGCGAGCGGCGCAAGCAGGCGCCGCTCGAACCGCTGGTCGCCGAGCCAGCGCACCCCGCTCCCGGTCCCGACGAACGCGCCGGGGACGCCGAGGCCGCGGCGTTCGTGGAGTCCTTCCTTGCGGGACTCGACCCGAAGAAGCGCGATCTGTTCATTCTTGCGGTGCTGGAAGAGATGACGATCCCCGAGGTCGCCACGACGCTCGCCATCCCCGTCAATACCGCCTACACCCGCCTGCGCGCCGTGCGGGCCGACTTCGAACGCGCGATTGGCCGGCACAAGTCATGACCAGCGACGAGCAAAGGCCGGCGGACGTGTTGGCGAGGGCTCGCCGGGCCTGGTCGCCGCGCGCGGGAGATGCCGAGCGCGTGCGGCGCGCGCTCGGCAACGCACTGGCGGGCGATGCCGGCGGGAGCGCGACGGCCGATCCTCCGCGCGCGCCGATCTGGGCCGGCACGGATACTGGTCGCCGGCGCGATCGCCGCGGCGAGCGGCGGCGCCGGCTACTGGGCGGGACGCCACGCCGGACCCCGCGAGGGGCGGCCGGTCGCGGCGGCGCTCGATGTCGCCCATCGCACGCCAGCGGCCCCGCCGACCGTGCCCCGAGCGGAACGCCCCGCGCCCGACGCTCAACCATCGCTGGCGCCGCCGCCGCCGGTCGCGGCCCACCACGGCGGCCGCACCGCACGACAGGGCGATGAGAGCGCGGCACCGGCCGATTCGTCGCTGACGATCGAACTGCGCGCGCTCCGCAACACCGAGCGCGCGCTCCGCGACGGAAATCCCGGGCTGGCGCTGGCGTTCCTCGATGAGCTGGACCGGCAGGTCCCCCATGGCCAGCTCACCGAGGAGCGCGACGCCGCAGGAACGCTGGCCCGCTGCGCCCGCGGCGACCACCCGTTTGGCGTCAACCTGGCCGCCGAGTTCACCGAGCGGCACCCCGGGAGCGTGTACCGCGCGCGGGTCGCGCAGGCCTGCGGCGAGACGGATTCGCCCGAGCCCGGAGACTCACCGCCGAGGAGGACAGAACGATGAAGAACGAACGAGCGCTAACTTTGGTGGCCCTGTTGTGTAGCGCCGGACCACCCCTCGCCTGCTCGGGCGGCGGAGCCGTCAACATCGGCAACACGAGCGCCATCGGCTCTCAGCTCTCGGACTACGCCGCGACCTGGGACGGTTACGCCGAGGCCTACACCTTCACGCCGGACGGCTCTGATCGGGTCCGCCTGACGATCGCCGCCAACGGCCAGGGGACGTTCCAGGTCGGCAACGCCGCGCTCCTGCCGGCGCCCACCGATCCGAACGTCGGCTATCCAGCTGGACAACCGGATCCGAAGGAGGGACCCAATGAAGGCTTGTCGGGCGGCGTGCTTTACCCCGTCTACGCGGCGCAGGTCCAGGAAAACCGCATTCAAGCTGGCCTGAAGCCAAACGATTATTACGGCGCGTGGTGCGCCCTGCAGACACCGTATTACGTTCTTGATGGCTATGTGGGCACCGGGGACGGGGGCATGGTCCCGAACTTCGTCTACAGCTGTATGCCCGGAGCGGGCGGGGGGACCTCCGAGGTAGGAGGTGTCCAGCAGTGCACCGTCCAGAGCCAATCGATCGACGGTTCGTTCTCTGACCAGCCGGTGGACTGCGGCAAGTTCGCTCTCTGCTTGCACAACGTCTGTGCGTGCACGGCCAGCTCGTGCGCCGCCTCATCGCCAGTCGTGCCCGCGGGAACGCTCCCCTCCGGCTACCCGGTGGAGCTGGACGCCGCGCTCGACAGCACCGGCAAGACGTTGACTGGGACGCTGGCGCTCTCGACGGACCTTCGCGTCACCGTCGTCCTGACCAAACAGTAGCCACGCGCTACGCCTCTGGGTGCGTGAGCAGCCGCCGCACCCAGAGGTCGGTCAGCTTTTCCTGGACGGTGTTCTGGCGGAGGCGGTCGGCCAGGTTCTTCCAGTCGACGAGGTCCTGCGGCTGGTCCTGGTTCGAGCAGGAGAAGACGATGGTCTCCTTGCCGGTCACCGGATCGATGTGGCGCTGCAGGCACTGCGCGCAGATCTCTTTCATCATGCACTGCATGGGCGAGTTGATCGACGCGATGGCCACGTGCCCGGGGCGGAAGTGCTGCGCCAGCACGCCGTGGCGCGCGTCTTTGACCGCCTTCATCATCCGGTCGCTGCCGATGGCGATGACGCGGTGGCACTCGGGCAGCGGCACCAGAACTTCGCCCAGCTCGCCGCGCGCGTAGGCGCCCATGGCCTGAACGACGTTGCCCAGGAAGGCGCGATCCTGCGGCCGGCGCGGGTCGGGCAGCTCGCCGCCGTCGACGCTCCAGATGATCTGATCGGCGGCCGCCTCGATCTCGTCGATCTTGTAGATGTCCTCGCGCTGGCGATAAGCCGCGAAGTAGAGGACGCGGCTCCCCTGCGCCCGGAGCGCGCGGCCGATCGAGAACAGCACGGCGTTGCCGAGGCCGCCGCCGGCCAGGATGACCGACTCGCCGCCAGGCGTCTCGGTCGGCGTGCCGGTCGGGCCCATCACGACCACCGGCTCGCCCGGCAGCAGGCTCATGCAGAGGCGCGAGCTGCCGCCCATCTCCAGGACGATCAGCGACAAGAGCCCCTGCTCTTTGTCGACCCAGGCGCCGGTGAGCGCCAACCCCTCCATCAGGAGGCGTGAGGGGTGCGTGCCGGCCGCCTTGGCCAGCGCCTCGTAGTTCTGCAGGCGGAAGAACTGGCCCGGCTCGAAGTGGCGGGCAGCGGCGGGCGCGCGCACGATCACCTCGACGATGGTCGGCGTCAGGCGATCGACGCGAACGACGGTCGCGCGCCACTCGTCGTCCAGGCGCGCCGCGAACCCTTTCCAGGCCGCGTCACGGGCCGGCTGTGCGGCGGCGTCCAGCTTGGCGATGTCGTCGGCGAACAGCGCCTCGACGTGCGGCGCGCCGTCCTTGGCCGAGGCCATCGCCCGCACCACCGAGCCGGCGTAGACCGGGTGATTGTCGCCGTAGTAGCTGACCGTGTGCCCGTCGCGGAGGTACGAGGTGAAGAACCCGACGCCGCTGCCGGCGTCATGCAGCGCCAGCGCGCCGTCGGCGCCGCGCACGGCCTTGAAGCTCTTGAAGGCCTTGGCGCGGTGGTCGATCTCGAACGAGCCGGGCCGCTCGCGCTCGTACGTGACGTTGGGTGAGGTGCCGGCGGCGACGAACAGGCTGCGGGCCGGCAGCGTCACGTGTTGGCCGGTCCCCTTCAGCTCGCCGTCGACCAGCTCGAGCCGCTCGAACTCGACCGCCTCGAGCGCGCCGCGCTCGTCCGGGACGCAGGCCAGCGGCGCCAGCTTCTCGACGAAGCGGACCCCCTCCTCGAAGAACTTGGTGATCTCCTCGTGGTTGAGGCGATAGGCCGGGCTGTCGGACATGTCGCGGCGATAGACCAGCGAGACGCCGCCCCACTTGGCGACCAGCGGCGCGAAGTTCGGCACCTCGCCGGCGGCCACCGCGCGCGCCCGTTCGGCCCGCACCGCGCGCCCGTGCTCGAGAAACTCTCGCGCGATCTCCCGCTCCTCGTGATCGTAGGTGAGCTCGAGGGTGGCGGCGGCCTCCTGGCCCAGCGCCTCCCAGCGCTCGAGGAACTTCTCGACCTGGACCGGGTAATAGGCGGCCGCCTCGGTGGTGGTGTCGATGCCGGTCAGCCCGCCGCCGATCACCAGCGCGGGCAGCCGGACTTGAAGGCTGGCCAGCGAGTCGCGCTTGAACGCCCCCGACAGCTGCAGCGCCATCAGGAAGTCAGACGCCTTCCGCACGCCGCGAATCAGGTTGTTCTTGACGTTGATGATGGTCGGCTTGCCGGCCCCCGCGGCGATGCCGACGTGGTCGAACCCCATCTTGAACGCCTCGTCCGCGTCGAGCGTACCGCCGAAGCGGATGCCGCCGTAAAGCCGGAACGTCGGGCGACGGGCCAGATTCAGGTGCAGCGCGGTCAGGAAGCTCTTGTCCCAGCGGACGGTGATCCCGTATTCGGCGACGCCGCCGAAGCCCGACAGCCGACGCTGATCGAGCGGGGCCGCCAGCTCCTCCCAGCGCTCGACGGCGCGCGGCGGCCAGACGTCGGCCCCGATCAGATCCGCCGGCAGCGGCTCGATCTTGAGCCCGTCGATCCCCACCACGCCGAACCCGGCGTTGAGCAGGTGCTGCGACAGCGTCGAGCCGGCCGGCCCCATCCCGACCACCAGCACGTTCTTGCCGATGTACGGCCGGGTCACCGGACGGGCGCGGTTGAGCGGGTTCCAGCGCGTCAGCAGGCCGTAGATCTCGTAGCCCCAGCGCATGCCCAGCACGTCGGTGAGGACGCCGGTCTCCGCCTGCGGAATGTTGACCGGCTCCTGCTTCTGGAAGATGCAGGCCTTCATGCAGTCGTTGCAGATCCGGTGCCCGGTGCCGGGCAGCATCGGGTTGTCGATGACCACCATCGCCAGCGCCGCGATCGAGTCGCCGTCGCGCCGCAGGACGTGCATCTCGCCGATCTTCTCGTTGAGCGGACACCCGCGCAGCGACACGCCGATGGGGTTCTTCTTCACGACGCCCGACTTGTCGTGCATCCCCTTCGAGCAGGAGTCCTTCTCCCGCTCGTGGCAGTACATGCAGTAGTCGGACTCGGAGGCGACCTCGCGGCGAGACATCCGCCCGTCGGTGAGGCCGAACCCGTCGCGCCGCCGCCGGTGCTCGGCCGGCCCCTCGGTGACGTTGGCCAGCTTCGGCTCCGGGCGCCGCAGCGGGACGAGATCTTCGAAGTCGACGGCGTGCGCGTGGCGAAAGGCCACCCAGCCGGCGACCACCTTGGCCGCGTCGGGGACGAACCGGTGCACCGCCGCCCAGCGCTCGAGCAGGTCGATCTCCGGCTGCGCGGCGCCCGCCTTCTCGCTGGCCAGGAGCGCGTCGATGACCGCGGCCAGCGTCAGCTCCTCGTCGCCGTCGACGACGAGATCGGGGAACGTCGCGCAGAGCTCGGCGACGGCCACCCGCAGCTCCGCCGGATCGTCGGTCGGCAGCTTGTCCTCGGGATAGCGCTTGCAGGCCCGCCGGACGATGAAGTGCTTCATCCGGAAGATGGCCGCCTCGCGCGCCGCGACGTCGAGCTGCGCCTGCCGCGCCGGCTCCACCTGGAACAGGCGCGCGATGAACGCCCCCAGCGGCCGCGCCACCTCGATGAGCAGCGCCGACTCCTGGGGCGCCGTCACCGTCGCGCCGGCCCGGTACTCCTCGAAGCGCGCCGCCAGCCCGGCATCGCCCGCCGCCAACTCGGCGCGGAACAGCGCATCGAGCGCAGCGAGCCGTTCGGGCTCGTAGAGATCTCCGTAGCGGAAGCTGTCGATGCCGAGCGCGAAATTACGCGCAGGGTCGCGCGGTGCGCTTCCGGCGCCGCTTGCGAAGGCGAATGGGTTGTCGTTCAGAGCGTCAGACTCTTACGTTACAGAACTGCTGATAGTCAATCAGCTCGATGTCTTCCGGCTTCTTGCCGTCGCCACAGACGGGACAGGTCGGGTCGTGCGGCCGCTTGAACTCGCGGAACTTCATGTTCAGCGCGTCGAACACCAGCTGCCGCCCCGCCAGGGGCTTGCCGATGCCCAGCAGCACCTTGACCGCCTCGACCGCCTGCAAGGACCCGATCACCCCGCAGAGCATGCCGAGGACGCCGGCCTCCTGGCAGGAGGGGGCCATGTCGGGCGGCGGCGGCTCGGGATAAAAGCAGCGATAGCAGGGGCCGGCGAACGGCAGGAACGTCGTCACCGTGCCGTCGAACCGGTAGATGCTGCCGTCGACCACCGGCTTCTTCAGCTTCAGCGCCGCGTCGTTGATGAGATAGCGGGTCGGGAAGTTGTCGACGCCGTCGACGATGAGGTCGTAGTCCTTGATGATGTCGAGGACATTGTCCGAGTCGAGCCGCACCCTGTGTTGGATCACCTTCACGTCGGGGTTCAGCTTGGAGATGGCGATGGCGGCCGATTCGACCTTGGGCATCCCGATGCGGTCGGTCGAGTGGATGATCTGCCGCTGCAGGTTCGACGCATCGACCACGTCGTCGTCGACGAAGCCGATCGTCCCCACGCCGGCCGCGGCCAGGTAGAGCCCCACCGGCGAGCCCAGCCCGCCCGCGCCGAGCAGCAGGACCTTCGACTTCAGCAGCTTGATCTGCCCCGCCTCGCCCATCTCCGGGAGCATGGTGTGGCGCGCGTAGCGGAGGCTCTGCTCCTGCGTCATCACGTACGGGCGATCAAAGGCCAGCCCGGCCCGCTTCCAGGCGGAGAACCCGCCGGCCAGCGACTTCACGTTGCTGTAGCCGAGCTCGCCCAGCGCCCGCGCCGCCAGCGCCGATCGCGTCCCGCCGGCGCAGTAAAGAACGATCTCCGACGACTTCTCCGGAACCTGATCCTCGATCCGCAGCTCGAGAAACCCGCGCGGGATCCAGCGCGCGCCGGGGATCGAGCCTTCGACCCACTCGTCCTTCTCGCGCACGTCGATCAGGATCGGCCCGGCGCCGTTGCCGTCGCCCGTCGCGCCCTTCTGGGCCTCGACCGTCTTGCGCAGCGCCTCGACGTCGGTCTCGCGAATCTTCGATTTGACGTCCTTCAGCAGGTTCCCAAAGCTCATCTGTACTCGAACTCCTTCTTCACTGTCTTCTTCGCCTCTGCGTCGTCTTCAGATGCCGCTCCGACCGTCCGGTGACCGCCCGAGGGAAACAACCAAGAAGACGAAAAGAGCGCGTATTTTGCCCCAACACGCCCCAAAGAAAAAGGCCCGGCCCGATCAGGTGATCGGCCGGGCCTTCGTCGTGAAGGATTACGTGAGGTCTAGTAGAACTTCACGTTCTTCAGGTTGAGATTCCAGACGCACTCCGTCGCGCCGCCATCGGCAGCAAGGGGCACGGTCATCTGCCACTGGACGCCGGTGAGCTTCATCGGATCGACGGGAACCGCGGGGCTCCCGCCCGAGGTGCCCGTGAACGGGACCTTGATCGTCTGCGAGGCGGTCGTCAGCTGCCCGCTGGTGATGGCCAGCTGGGGCGCGTACGAGCCCTTGGGCCCCCCGGCCTTGGGATCGTTCGGCGTCCCGTCCGCCTTCAGCACCGACGAGTCGGCGTGCTCGCTGTCGTTGATCGAGAACTGCATCGTGCAGCCCGCGCCCATGAGCGATCCGCTCATGTCGAACTGGACCCCGGTATAGGTATGCCCATCCAGGCAATCCGTGCCCGCCGAGTTGCCGTTGAAGTAGAGACCGAAGCCCTGGTAGTGGTTCTTCGTGTCGATCTGAACGGTGTCCGTCACGGTCACCATTCCACCGGCGATCGAGAAGGTCGGAGCCGGCGTATCGCCGTAAGTATAGGTGCCATACATGGCGGCGATGCCGCCGTCGTCGCTCGCGAACGTGGCGATGTCCGCGCTTGCGGGCGCATCAGACATGGCGCATCCGACCGTCGCGCCAGCGGCGCCGCCGGTGCCCGTTCCCGAACCGCCCGTGCCGCTCGAGGAGCCACCGGTACCGGTTCCCGAGCCGCCCGTGCCCGTCGAGCCGCCGGTGCCCGTCGAGTTGTTGCTGCTGCTGCAGCCGGCCGAGCCGACCGTCGCCAGACCGAGGCTCACGAGCCCCACAAACGCCAACTTTCTAAAATTCGTCATGTTCAGTTTTTCTCCGATAAGAAGTACAGGGGGTGGCGCCGGGGTAACCAACGCCGCGGATGGGCTTTTAATGCCGATCGCGCAAGATGACTAGCCCAGCCGGCGTTTTTTTGCAAATCCGGCGGGCGAACCGCGCTCCGCTGGCCCAGGCTTTGCCTCGGTCCGTCCGGCGACCAATCGAATGGTTGGCAACCCGGGGCCAGCCGACTATACTTTTCCCGACAAGGAGAACCGATGTCTGTCGCAGGTACCGAGACCGAGACCAAGGAAACCGCCGTCCCCTCCTCGCAAGAGGACGCGCCGATGGTGTCACTGAGCGACAAGGCCGCCGAAAAGGTGAAGGAAATTCGCGGTGAAGAGAGCATCGAGGAGGGATACGCGCTCCGCCTCAAGGTGCAGGGTGGTGGCTGCTCGGGCTTCTCCTACGACCTCTACTTCGACCAGCCGGCCGAGGGCGATCGCCCGTTCGAGATCAAGGGCGTCAAGCTCATCTGCGACGAGATGAGCCTCATGTACCTGCTCGGGACCGAGATCGACTACGTCGAGGGTCTGCACGGCGCCGGGTTCAAGTTCAACAACCCGAACGTCAAGTCGACCTGCGGCTGCGGCAGCTCCTTCAGCACCTAGCGGCCGGCGGGCAAAGCCCGCGGCCTACGAAGCTGGCGTAGCGATCCGCTATAAGGAGCCAGTGGATCCGTACGAGCTGTTGACGCGTGAGCTGGGAAGCTCGCGCGTTCTTCGCACCCCCGAGGCGATCGACACCTACGGTCGCGACGAGTCCGGGCGCGGGTTCTACCCGCCCGATGCGGCCGTGCTCTGCGAGTCGCGCGCGGAGATCGAGCTCGTCCTGCGCCTGGCGGCCGAGCACAAGGTTCCGGTCACGCCACGCGGAGCGGGCAGCGGCATGACCGGCGGCGCGCTGCCGGTGCGCGGCGGGATCGTGCTCTCGACCGAGCGCATGAAGAAGATCCTCGAGGTCAGCGTCGACGATCGAATCGCCGTGGTCGAGCCCGGCGTCATCAACGCCGACCTGCAGGCGGCCGCGGAAGCGCAGGACATGTTCTACGCGCCCGATCCCGCCAGCCTCGGCTTCTGCTCGATGGGGGGCAACGTCGCCGAGAACGCCGGCGGCCCGCGCGCCTTCAAATACGGCGTGACCCGCGACTGGACGCTGGGTCTGACGGTGACCCTGATGGGCGGCGAGACGATGCGGCTCGGGCGGCGCACGCCGAAGGGCGTGACCGGCTACGACCTGACGGCGTTGTTCGTCGGCAGCGAGGGGACGTTCGGCGTCACCAGCGAGATCACGGTGAAGCTGATTGGGAAACCCGAGGGGGTCGGCACCTTCATCGCCGTCATGCCCGACGCGATCTCGGCGGGCCGCGCGGTGAGCGCCATCATTCGCAAGGGGTACCGCCCGCGGGCGCTGGAGCTGCTCGACAAACCGGCCATCGACCACGTGCGCGCGAAGTCAGCCTTCACCTTCCCCGCCGAAGCGGGCGCGATCGTCTTGGTCGAGCTCGACGGCGATCCCGACGGGATGGAGGCCGCCATCCTTCGCTGCGGCGCCGTCTGCGAGGACGAGGGCGCCCGCGAGGTGATCGTGGCGCGCGACGACGCCGATCGCGAGCGCCTCTGGCAGACGCGGCGGCTTGTCTCACGCTCGCTGCGAGAGGCCCACGCCTTCAAGGTCTCCGAGGACATCGTGGTGCCGCCCGGTTCCATCGCCGAGATGCTCCGTCGCTGCGACGCCATCGGCGGCCGCCAGCGCCTGCTGATGGCCACCTTCGGACACGCGGGCGACGGCAACCTGCACGTCAACGTCCTCACCGACGAGAACCACCGCGAGCCGTCCGTCGCCAAACGCATCGACGCCGCCCTCGCCGAAGTCTTCCGCGCCGCCCTCGACCTCGGCGGCACCCTCTCCGGCGAGCACGGCATCGGCATCGCAAAAGCGAAGTACATGGCCTGGGAGCAGTCCGCCGAGGTCATCGACTGGCAGAAGCGCCTCAAGCGACTGTGGGATCCGCAGGAGCTGCTCAACCCAGGAAAAGTCTTCCTGCCCTGAATCCCCTCAAGGGCTCCCGTCGCGCCACCACGGCTCGTCGTCGCCCACCACCAGCGGCGTTCGCTACTTCACGTCGACGCCGTCTTCTTCTTTCAGGCGGTCGATCTTCGATTGGCACTGGGACTTGATGTTGGCGCGCATGGCGGGGTTGTCGTCGTGCAGGGACTCGTCGAGGATCCCCGAATAGGTCTGACACTGGAGGCTGGTGGGGGCCTTTTTGCAGTAGTGGTTGCGTACGCGCTCGCAGGGGTTGCGGCGGCTGTCCACCATGACCAGGACCAGCCAGACGGCGCCGGCCGCCAGGCTGCCGAGACCGACGGCGGCCATGGCGCGGAAGCGCTTCTTGTACTGGTGGACGTCGATCTGATCGGCTTCGCGCCGGATCTGCTCCAGCTCTTCGGGCGTCTCGTCCATGGCGTGGTTGCCCGATGTTATAACCGCGGCGCATGCGGCGCGCGAAACTGATCACCAAGGCGACCCGCCGGCCCATGCGCGGCAAGTGGCCGGCCGATCCGGCCCGGGTGCGCTCCATCCTGGAAGCCCTCGAGGAGCTCTACCCCGACGTCGACTGTGAGCTCGACCGAGAGACGCCGTTTCAGCTGGTCTGCGCGACGATCCTCTCCGCCCAGTGCACCGACGACCGGGTGAACAAGGTGACGCCGGAGCTGTTCCGGCGCTTCCCCACGCCCGAGGCGATGGCGCGCGCGCCGCTGCCGACGCTGGAGAAGCTCATCCGCTCGACCGGCTTCTACAAGCAAAAGGCCAAGAGCCTCAAAGGGACGGCGGAGGGGATCCTGACCCGCTTTGGCGGGGAGATCCCGAGGAGCATCGCCGAGCTCACCACCCTGCCGGGCGTGGCGCGCAAGACCGCCAACGTCGTCCTGGGGACCGCTTACGGGATCGCAGAGGGCGTCGTGGTCGACACGCACATCCAGCGGCTGGCGATGCGGCTCGGGCTCACCCGTTCGTCGGAGCCCAAGGGGATCGAGCAGGACCTGATGAAGGTGCTGCCCCAGGCGAGCTGGATCCGCGCCGGGCACCAGCTCATCTGGCACGGGCGGCGCGTCTGCTTCGCCCGCAAGCCGAACTGCGCCGGCTGCACGCTGGCCCCGTTCTGTCCGTCCGCCGGCCTCGAAGGCTGAGCCAGCCTGCCCGCGCTCAACCTCCGAAGTAAATCTCGTCGTAGGCGCAGGTGGCGTCTTTGTCGGCGGGTTGCGGGTAGTCGACCAGCTTCCCTTCATAGTTCCGCAGCGTCCACTTGTCGGGACCCCGCGCGACGACGTAGTCGGGGCCGATCGCGACCTTGCCCATGCCGCCGGGCGTGTCGATCACCAGGTGCGGGATCGCCAGCCCCGAGATGTGGCCGCGCAGCTCCTGCATGAGGGCGATGCCCGTCTCCACCGACGTCCGCAGGTGCGAGGTGCCGGCGGCGACGTCGCCCTGGAAGAGGTAGTACGGCCGGACCCGGCAACGGAGGAGCTCGGTGAAGAGCTTGCGCAGCACGCGCACCGACGAGTTCACCCCCCGCAGGAGCACCGTCTGGTTGCCGAGCGGAATGCCGGCGTCGGCCAGCTTTTCGCAGGCGGCGCGCGCCAGCGGCGTCAGCTCCTTGGGGTGGTTGAAGTGCGTATTGATGTAGAGCGGGTGGTACTTCTTGAGCATCGCGCAGAGCTCGTCGTCGATGCGCATCGGCAGCACGACCGGGACCCGCGTCCCGATGCGGACGATCTCCACGTGGGGGATCGCCCGCAGCGCCTTGATGATCTCCTCGAGCCGCGCCGTCGACAGCGTCAGCGGATCGCCGCCCGAGATCAGCACGTCCCGGATGGCCGGCGTGCGGCGGATGTAGTCGAGCGCGCTGTCCAGATCGCCGCGCGAGATCGGCGACTCCTCGCGCCCCACCAGGCGCCGCCGGTTGCAGTGGCGGCAGTAGATCGCGCAGCGATCGAGCGCCAGCAGCAGGCAGCGGTCGGGATAGCGGTGGAAGATGCCGGTCGCGGGTGAGTGGCTGTCTTCGCCCAGCGGGTCGACCAGATCGCCCGGCTCGTTGACCAGCTCGCGCGCGCGCGGGATCACCTGCATGCGCACCGGGCAGGCCGGGTTTTCGCGATCGATCAGCGAAAAATAGTAGGGGGTCACGGCCACGCGGAACTGCCCCGGCGCCGCCTCCAGCCCGGCCGACTCCTCGTCGGTCAGCCGCATCAGCGACGCGATCTCGTCCTTCGCGGTGATCCGGTGGCGCAGCTGCCAGCGCCAGTCGTCGAAGCCGCCGCCGGCCAATTCGTCGATGATGGGGAGCGCGAAGCTCAACCGCCACCTCCAGCGTCCAAGGGCCCGCCAGCACCGCCTCCGATACCGCCGGTCCCCTTGCCGCCCGCTCCGCTCATACCACCCACACCGCTCGTTCCGGCGAGACCACCCGTTCCGCCCGAGCCGCCGGTTCCGCGGCCGCCGGTTCCCTTACCGCCGGCTCCGCCGCCCCCGGTTCCACTGCCTCCCGTCCCGCTCCCTCCAGCGCCCAGGCCGCCGGCCCCGCCGAGGCCGCCCATTCCGCCCGATCCAAGCTCGCCGGCGGTTCCACCGGTGCCGCCGCTCCCCGGACCCGCGTCGGTGCCGGCGTCGACCGGGGGCATCGCTCCCGAGACCAGGGTGACGACCACGATGGTCTGCCCCCCGACGTTGATGTCCGGCTGCGTGGTCATCCCGCCGGCGATCACGAACCCGGCGCCGTCGACGGCTGCGACGGCGACCGTCACAGGTCCGGTCAAGTTGGGGGCCATTTCGATGCTCAGACTGGCGGGCAGGGTGATGACCGAACCGTCCTTCGGCGCAATCCGAAACGTACGCTCCGCCGCCTGCGCGGGCTCGACGATCACGTTCAGCGACACTGGCGTGATCGACAGATCCCCCGCCACCTCGACGAGGAGGATCGAATCGCCGCGGTGACAGGCGGCCAGCACCGTCGACGCCGCCACCGCAGCGGCCGGGATGAAGACACGAGGCCGACGAGACCGCATCAGAACTTGTAGTTGCCGAGCTCGGTGGAGGGCGGAACCGTCGCGGGCGTCCGGAACGCGAAGTAGGCCCCGACGGCTCCCCCGGCGACCGCGGCGCCGACGGCGAGCCAGACCCAGGTCGTGCCGTGGTGGCTTTCGCTGTCGGAGGGGGCGGAGGCCGCGGGCGCCGTCTGGACGAGCGCCACCGGTGCCGGCGGGGCAGCAGCGGGAGCCGGGAGTGACGCCTCGTCGATCGGCGGCGGCGGCTCCGCCGGCGGCTGGGGAGGCGCCGCGGTGAGTGGATGCGCCGGGGTCGGCGTGGTGGGACGTTCCGAGCGTTCGGCGCTTCCGCCGTTCGAACGGGCCGCCGCGGCCCCGGCGATGTGTCCAGGCTTGACCACGACCGGCGCAGTCGGCGTGGACGTCGATGTCCCGATCAGCGTCGCGATCTTCCCCTCGATCTCGGCGCGGTTGGGGGCGGCCGGGACGGCCGCGAGGAACGTTCGGTAGTCGGCGACTGCCTTTTCATCCTCGCCGATCCGGCGGAAGCACTCCGCTCTGTTGAAGAGCACCACCGGATCGCCGAGCTTCTTGTAGGCCAGCGTGTACTCGCGGATCGCCGCCTGGCAGCGATCGTCCCCCGCCAGCCCGTTGGCCTTGCGCAGGTGGTACCGCCCTTCGGCGATGGCATGCTTGGAGGGCGCGGCCAGCGCGGCGCCGGCCGCCGCCAAGAGCAGCGTCGCCGTCAGCGCGATCGCGCCAAGCTTCACAGCGTCCCCTTCTTGGCGACCCCGGTGATTCCGAGCCGCCGGACGTAGCCGGACAGCTCCTGAATCTTGGGGACGGAAAGCGCTGTGCCGAACGCCGGCATCTGCCCCTTGCCCGCCATGATCGTGCGGGCGATCGAATCGTTGGTGGCCCGCGCCTGAAACTCCGGATCGTGAAAGTCGCGGACGGTGGGCAGCGTCTTGCGGATCTCGGGGTCGCCGCGCCCGTCGATGCCGTGGCAGCGGGAGCACATCTGCGCGTAGATCACCGACGGGTCGACGGGCACCGCCGGACCGGGGTCGTCGCCGGTGGTGCACCCGCCGGACGCGAGCGCGGCCAACAAGACGATGGAGAGAACGCCGGGGAGCCGAATGACGATCATTCCCCGCCGGGCGCGTCGCTGACGTACAGCTTCTGCCCGGCCTCGCGAAACGCCTCGGCCTTTTCCTGCAGGCCCGCGGTCAGCGCCTGGTTGGCGGCGATCCCTTGCGCCGCCGCGTAGTCGCGCACGTCCTGGGTGATCTTCATCGAGCAGAAGTGCGGTCCGCACATCGAGCAAAAGTGTGCCCCCTTGGCCGCCGGTGCCGGCAGCGTCTCGTCGTGGAACTCGCGCGCCGTCTCCGGATCGAGCGAGAGGTTGAACTGGTCCTCCCAGCGGAACTCGAAGCGCGCCCGCGAGAGCGCGTCGTCGCGCAACTGGGCCCCCGGGTGCCCCTTGGCCAGGTCGGCGGCGTGCGCCGCGATCTTGTAGGCGATGACGCCGTCCTTGACGTCCTTGCGGTCCGGCAGGCCGAGGTGCTCCTTGGGCGTCACGTAGCAGAGCATCGCCGTGCCGTACCAGCCGATCATCGCCGCGCCGATCGCCGAGGTGATGTGGTCGTAGCCGGGCGCGATGTCGGTCACCAGAGGCCCCAGCGTGTAGAACGGCGCCTCGTGGCAGACGGCCAGCTGGCGGTCGACGTTCTCCTTGATCTTGTGGATCGGGACGTGGCCCGGCCCTTCGATCATCACCTGCACGTCGTGTTTCCAGGCGATCTGCGTCAGCTCGCCCAGCGTCTCCAGCTCGGCGAACTGGGCCTCGTCGTTGGCGTCGGCGATGCAGCCGGGCCGCAGCCCGTCGCCCAGGCTGAACGAGACGTCGTACTCTTTCATGAGCGCGCAGATCTGCTCGAAGTGCGTGTAGAGGAAGTTCTCCTGGTGGTGGGCCAGGCACCACTTGGCCATGATCGATCCACCGCGCGACACGATCCCGGTGACGCGCTTGGCGGTGAGCGGCACGTACCGCAACAGCACGCCGGCGTGGATGGTGAAGTAGTCGACCCCCTGCTCGGCCTGCTCGCGCAGCGTCTCCAGGAAGATCTCGATGTTGAGATCCTCGGCCTTGCCTTTCACCTTCTCCAGCGCCTGGTAGATCGGCACCGTCCCGATCGGCACCGGCGAGTTGCGCACGATCCACTCGCGCGTCTCGTGGATGTCCTTGCCGGTCGACAGATCCATGACCGTGTCGGCGCCCCAGCGGACCGACCAGCGGAGCTTGTCGACCTCCTCGCCGATCGATGACGAGACGGCCGAGTTGCCGATGTTGGCGTTGATCTTCACCAGGAAGTTGCGGCCGATGATCATCGGCTCGGCCTCGGGGTGCTTGATGTTGGCCGGGATGATGGCCCGCCCGCGCGCCACCTCGTCACGGACGAAGTCGGGCGTCACCCCCTCGCGCAGGGCGACGTACCGCATCTCCTCGGTGAGCTCGCCGCGGCGGGCGTAGTGCATCTGGCTGAAGTTCGTGTCACCGCGCGCCTGGCGCTTTTGGATCCAGGGCTGGCGGAGCTTGGGCAGGCCGACGTGCGGGTCGACCCCGCGGGGACCGGCCGGATCGTAGACGTCGATCGCCGGCTCGCCCGCGATCTCGATCCGGCGCACAGGGACCCGGATGTCGCCGTCGGTCAGGAAGGCCCGCGTCGATCCGGGGAGCTCGGGCAAGGGCTGCAAGCCTTCGACCGGATCGTCAATCGTCGGCAGGACGCGTCGCCCTCGGTCCCCGTTCGCATCGCTTCCGTTCTTCATCGCGTCTCGCTTTCCTTCGCCGGCATTACCCGGAGCAGGTTCAGGGGTCGCGCCTGTCCGGTCGGACGGCGCCTCTCAGCCTTTCGGTCGGCTCCCCCAGCTTGTTGGGTGCAGGTCCAGCTCTTTGAAAGGAAAGGAAGTTAGCTCGCCTGCGCCCGAATGCAAAGGGCGCGGGCCGTCCGCGGCCCCCCGCGATCAGTTCATGTAGTTCTTGGGCGGGCGCCCTGCCCCACCCTCGATGACGCGGTAGCGCCGGCGGAGGCGGCGAACCTTGAGCGCGTCCCACAGCCCCTCGAAGCCCCCCGGCGCCGCGCCCAGATACCCGATCACGGTCGCCGTGGCGATGGCCGCCAGGCTCGACCAGTTGACGGCGGGCCCGGCCAGGGCGAGGACGACGCTCCAGCCGACGAACGCCATCGCGATGTAGCGTCCCTGCGTGGAGAACGCGCCGAAAACCGAGACCACCGTGCGGTTGTAGATGCGGCCGAACGCCACGAACAACGCCAAGACCGCGAACGAAGCGCCGCCGAACGTCCCCCCCTCGCCGAACTCGTATCGGAACACCAGCGCGTACGCCAGGTTGCTGAGGACGCCCGCGACAAAAAACAGGACGAGCATCCGACGTGTCCCCTGCGCGCGCTCGACGTCCGTGGCCGCCCACCAGAGCCCGATGATGCTGTAGAGGAACGACTGGGGATCGAGGTGCAGAAAGATGGCGGTGGCCAGCTGCCAGTACTCACCCGCGAACAGCCGGGGACTGACCGCGAGGTGCATTTCCATCGCCGGCCGCAGGGGACGAACGAGCAGGTAGACCGCATAGGTCGCGGCCAGCGCGATCATCAGCGTCTTGATGGCCGGCGTGCGGCGGCCGATGAGCGGACGCGAGCCGGAGGTCCGGGGCGCCCGCCGCGGCGGTAGATCAGGCATCAGATCAACCTTAGCGCACTTGCGAGCCGGGCGCCGTCCGAGCGGCTCACAGTGGCCAGAGGGAGACCGAGAACTGCGCCTGTGGACCGCCGGCCGCGATCGCTTGAGCGCTGGTCTTCATGTTGTCGGGCATGGCCGAGTCGATCAGCGCTCCCTGCGAGTCCAGCATCTGGACCGAGAACGACCAGGTCCCCGGCGAGGCCTCGGCGGTCAGCCAACCGGCCGTGCAGAGAGCCACGATCTGTTGGACGTCGCCCCCCTCTGCCATGCCGGTCGCCATGATCGAGTCGACGTAATGCCGTCCGCACCCGGTGGCGGTGCTCTCCGAGGTCCCTGTCGCCGGGTCCTGGAAAATCCAGCTCAGGCGATAGCTCCCGTTCTGGCTGCAGCCGGCGACACCCAGCACAGCCGCCGCGCAGAGCCCGAGCGCCATGGAACGGGCGAACGAACGCGGCACACACCGCGGCGGCACACAGCGCTTCATGCGCCGGCTTATAACACTTCCGGCCGCGCTATTGCGCCGGCGGCGTCACGACCAGGATGGCCGGCCCGGGGGTCGCATAGGAACCGCAGCTCGACACGTCGATCGTCGTCGTCTGGGGGACGGCCAGCGGGTTGCCGTTCATGTCCTCCAGATTGACCGTCACGTTGTAGCTCGCATAGTTTTGCTGGAGAACGATGTCCTGACTGCCGTAGGAAAACCCGGCCGGACAGTTCTGGGGATACTTGGCGCCGTCGATGTCGATCACCACTTGCGCCGGGTTGATGGCGTCGCAGGTGACGGCTCCACCCGCGACGTTCTGAATCTGCCAGTCGACGTAGAGATCGGACTGGCACCCATAGCCGTAACCGCCGTTCGGGCCGGTGTCGGCCATACAGCCGGAGAGGGTCAGGGCCATCCCGGCGACCGCAGCGAAAAGAAGGGGCCCGAACGCGAGGGTGCGGAAGCTCTTGGTGTTCATGGGAGTCTCCTGATCTCTCGTCATCTTCTCACTCTGATGTCGTCACTGTGGAGCACAAACGTTGCCACTGCAGGCAGGAGCACAAGGCGCGACCAGCGTAAACGCTTCGACCTCTGTAGGCTGTCCTTCGGACACCTGACGCAATATCGGTGCCGGCGTCGCCGGGGTCATGATCTCGGTCTGGGGGATCTCCAGTCCGTCCTTACCGACCGCCACCACCGAAATTTCGTACGATTCTCCAGGTCCGGTCGGGGGGATGTCGAAGTGCGTCGCCCCGGTCTGGTTCTGACAAGGGAAGTCGCACTGAGCCTGTCCGGCACAGGGTGTGGTGCCGGCGATAGCCCCCCCGACGCCCACCAGGACCAAGCGGACCTTGGCGATCGCGGGATCGGCGCAGCCGCAGTCGGTGATGCCACCGCCGCTCGGCGAGATGACCACCCAGCTGATCTCGACCGCACCCCCGTTGACCGGCACGCAGGCGGGAATGAAGGAGACCACGATCGCCGTTGCTGCCAGAATGATTCTCATGATGCGCGCGCTCGTCCGCCCGCCGGGTGGGGACCAGGAAAGAAACCGCGAAAAGTCGAGGGTAGGAATGGGTGAGAGTCGTGTCAAACTGCGGGCCGGATCGCTCGCTGTCCCGAGCGCCCTCTCATCGAAGGAGGTCAACGCCTGATGTTACCGCTCATCCTGCAAGCCGGCGCTGGAGAAGCACGGCTCGACATCATCTCGCTCATTTTGAATGCCTCCCCGGTGGTGAAGGGGGTGCTGGGGCTGCTCATCCTGATGTCGGCCGCTTCCTGGTTCGTCATCGGATCGAAGACGCTGTATCTGTCGGCCGCGGCGTCGCGGTCCGCCAAGTTCCAGGACGCCTTCTGGAAGACCGGACGCCTCGACGAGATCTGGCGAATGAGCGAGGCGGCGCCGCCGTCGCCCGTCGGCGAGGTCTTCCGGGCCGGCTACACCGAGCTGGCCAAGCTGCAGAAGCGGCGCCAGGAGAACGCCGACCCGGCGAGCGAGGCGTTCATGGGCGACATCGAGAGCGTCCAGCGTGCGCTCGATCGCGCACGGACGACGGCGATCACCGAGATGGAGTCGCGCGTGCCGCTGCTCGGCACCACCGCCAGCGCCGGTCCGTTCATCGGCCTCTTCGGCACCGTGTGGGGCATCATGAACTCGTTCCGCAACATCGGCGCCAAGGGCGCGGCGAACCTGGCGACGGTCGCGCCCGGCATCGCGGAGGCGCTGGTCGCCACGGCGATCGGCCTGATGGCCGCCATCCCGGCGGTCATGGCCTACAACTATCTGTCGCGGCGGATCCGGGTCATCACCTCGGAGATGGAGACCTTCTCCAGCGACTTCCTGAACATCGTGCGGCGGAGGTTCTTCTAGCCATGTCGATGTCGTCGGGCGGCGGCCCGGGCGGGACGCTGACGGAGATCAACGTCACCCCGCTGGTCGACGTCATGCTCGTGCTGCTCATCATCTTCATGGTGACGGCGCCCATGCTGCAGACCGGCGTCGACGTCAACCTGCCGGAGGCCAAGGCCCAGACGATCCCCGACGATGCGGGGAAATTGATCCTGACCGTCACCAAGGACAAGCGCGTCTTTCTGGGAAAGCTGCAGATCCCCTGGGACGACGTCGAAAAGACGCTGAAGAACAACGCCAAGCTGAACGCCGACCATGAGCTCTACCTGCACGCCGACAAGGCCCTCAGCTACGGCGACGTCGTCAAGGTGATGGCGGCGGTCAAGCAGGCCGGCGTCGACAAGCTCGGCATGGTGACCGACCCCCTCCAGTAGCGATGGCGCGCGAAGTGATACGACGCGGGTCGCGGCGAAACTTCGCCGGGATCCTGTTCACGGTGGCCCTGCACGGCGGCGTGCTGCTGGCCGTGGCGGCCGCGCACAACAAGCCGGAACCGCCGCTCATCATGCCGCACGACTTCGTGCGCGCCGAGCTGGTGAAGCTGGGCAAGCCGCGCGACCCGTTCTGGCTGCCGCGCATCACCCAGCCGCCGCGGCCGACCGCGCCGCCCAACCAGCTCAAGCTCTCCGAGGATCCCAACGCCAAGGCGGCCCCGAAAGAGGCGCCCCGCCCCGAGGATCCGAAGATCTCCAAGGAGCTGAAGAACGCCCTCGAGCGGGCCAAGAAGCTGGAGGCGCTGGCGGCCGACGACGACGACGAGGGCTCGCTCACCGGCTCGAAGCTGGGGGCCTCCAACCGCGCCGTGGGCGATCAGTACCAGGCGCAGGTCCTGGGCCTCTTGCGCGCCAACTACAATTTTCCGGCCGGGCTCACCCCCGATCAGATTGCCGTGCTCCCGGAGATCACCTTTCGCATCGCGCCCGATGGAACGATCAGCGAGGTCAAGTTGGCCAAGTCGTCGACCAACAGCTTCGTCGACGACGCCTGCGTCGACGCCGCCAAGCTGACCGGCAAGGTTCCTCCACCACCTCCAACCATGCATGGTATGAGAGTCCAGTGCGTCAAGTGACCCGCCTCGCCATCGCGTCGCTGCTGGCGATCGCGGCCCTCAACGTACCCGTCGCGCGCCCAGCCTCCCGGCGGCGACGAAGATCTTCCGGCCGTGCAGCTCTCCGGCGCCGGCGTCGAGATGCTGAAGCTGGCGCTCCCACGCCCCGAAGGGGATCCGGTCGCCGGCGAGACGATGTCCAAGGACATGGACATCACCGGCCTCTTCCAGCTGCTCGATTCCGACGTCGTTCCCCGCGCAGCTCCAGTCCGAGGGGCTGGGGTTCTCGTCGGCGCTCTGGTCACAGGTCGGCGCGCAGGCGGTCATCAAGATGAAGCTCGCCGGCGGCCTGCTCGAGGGGCGGCTCTACATCGTCGCGCGCGGCGACAGCCCGGTCCTCTCCAAGAGCTACCGCGCGGCCGACCCGCGCGATGCCGTGCACCAGTTCGCCAACGACGTCGTCAAGGCGTTCACCGGCCAGCCGGGGGTGTTCGGATCGCGGATCGCGCTGGCGCTCACCGGCCGCGGCGCGCACGAGATCGGGGTCGTCGACATGGACGGCGGGCGCACCGCGGTGCTGACCAAGATGGGCTCGGACAGTCTGCTCCCCGCGTTCTCACCGACGGGGGGCGAGATTGCCTTCACG
Organism: uncultured Pseudomonadota bacterium; assembly: GCA_963835825.1. Classification (GTDB taxonomy): domain Bacteria; phylum Myxococcota_A; class Polyangia; order Fen-1088; family Fen-1088; genus JADGRB01. Next base: position 55,255 of record CAWIGZ010000009.1, on the reverse strand, counting down.
TCTTACCTGCGCAACAACCCGGACCTCTACGTGGTGTCGGCGGCCGGCGGCCGCGCCCGGCGGGTCTCGAAGCAGCCGGGGCTCAACACGGGCGCCGCCTGGTCGCCGAACGGGCACACCCTGGCCCTCACCATGTCGTACGAGGGGAACTCGGAAATCTACAAGATCGATCCCGGTAACGGCCGGGTCGAGGCGCGCCTCACCAACAACCCCGCCATCGACAGCTCGCCGGCCTTTTCCCCCGACGGATCGCAGATCGCCTTCGTGTCGAACCGACAGGGCTCACCGCAGATCTTCATCATGTCGGCCTCGGGTGGCGGCGCCAAGCGGGTCACGTTCCAGGGAAAGTACAACCAGACCCCACGCTGGAGCCCGCGCGCCGACAAGCCGCAGATCGCCTTCACCGGGCGGGACGAGCGGGGCGTGTTCGACGTCTTCATCCTCGACGTGAAGAGCGGCAGGGTCGATCGCGTCACCCAGGGGAAGGGGTCGAACCTCGATCCGACCTGGTCGCCGGACGGCCGGCTCCTCGCCTACGTCTCCAGCCGCGGCGGCCTCTTCGTGAACAACCCCGAGACCCATCACGAGGTCCAGGTCTGGCGGGGCGCCGCCTCGTCCCCCTCCTGGGGTCCCGCGCCCCGGGCGCGCTGACGCGCGGCCGTCAAGCTCGAGCGGGCGAAGATTGAGGATTCTGCTTGCCCCCTCTGCGACGGAAATTAGCTTTTTTCGTATGACAACAGATCCTGTTTGCGGAATGGACCTCGAGGAGTCGCAGGCCAAGGCGTCCGCGGAATTCGAGGGGAAGACCTACTACTTCTGCTCCGATGCCTGCCGCGAGGAGTTCGAAGCCAGCCCCGAACAGTACGCGCTCGGCGCAGGGTCGGGCGCCTCGGCTTCACCGTAGCGGCCGGCGCTTTACCTCGCCCTGCGCGTGTCGCAAGCTCGCCGCGCATGAACCTGGCGACCATCGACGTCGGAACCAACACCTGCCTGCTCCTCCTGGCGCGGGTCGCGCCCGGCGGTTCCCTCGAGTTGCTGGAAGAGCGCGCCGAGATCACCCGCCTCGGCCGCGGGATCGGGGCCGGGGGCGGGTTGGGAGCGGACGGGATCGGCAAGACGCTGGCGGCCCTGCGGGAGTTCGCGACGGCCGCGCGCGCCCATCAGGCGCGGATTGCGGCGATCGGAACCGAAGCGTTGCGCCGCGCCCCCAACTCGGCTGAATTTCTCGAACCGGCCGCGGAGATCCTCGGCACCCCCATCGAGGTGATCGACGGCGCGCGCGAGGCGGCGCTGACGTTCCGGGCGGTGGCGGAGGCGTTCCCCGCGGCGCTGCCCGGAGCGCTCACGGTGGTCGACATCGGCGGAGGATCGACGGAGCTGGTGATCGCAGCCGGCGGGAAGGTGACGTTCAACGTCAGCGTGCCCCTGGGGTCGGTTCGGCTGACCGAACGGTTCGTCCACCACGATCCGCCCCACCCCGACGAGATCGCCGCCATCACGACCGCCGTCGACGCCGCGCTGGCCGAGGTCCCCTTCCCGAGGCCCGGCGCCACCCCGCCGAGCCTAATCGGCGTGGCGGGGACGGTGACCTCGCTGGCCGCGATGGCCGAGGCGCTGGTCAGCTACGACCCCGCTCGCGTGCACGGCTACCGGTTGTCGCGGGACGCCCTGGCCGAACAGATCGCCCGCCTTCGCGTCGGGACGCAGGCCGCGCGGGAAAAGATCATCGGCCTCGATCCCCGCCGCGCCGACGTGATCCTGGCCGGTGCGCTCATCCTGCAGCGGATCGCCGTCGCGGCCGGGGTGGCCGAGATCCTGGTCAGCGACCGCGGGATTCGCTGGGGACTCATGCACGAGCTGGCCGGGAAATTGGCGGTGCCCGGCGTTGCTTGATACGGCGCGGCTCCGACGGTATTTTCTGGGCATGCGCCGCGCCTGGCTTTCGTGGATCTCGGGCCTGGCGTGCGTGGCAGCGGCCGGCTGCCACGGCAGGTCGGCACCCAGTCAAGCGCCGTTCACCGATGACTTCGACCGTACGGAGCTCGGCTCGGACTGGAACGCCACCTCGACGGCCTACCATGTCGAGGGCGGCAAGCTCGAGGTCTCGAACGCCTACAACCACCCCGCCTGGCTGCGCCGTCGCCTTCCAGCCAACGCGGTCATCGAGCTCGACGCCATGTCGAAGAGCCCGGCAGGCGACATCAAGGTCGAGCTCTACGGCGACGGTGCGTCGTTCGATCCCGACAAAGGGAGCTACGACTCGACGGGGTACGTGCTCATCTTCGGCGGCTGGCACAACAGTCTGTCGGTCATCTGCCGGATGGAAGAGCACGGCGCCGGTCGCAAAGCCGAACGCGGCGACGTCAAGGTGACGCCCGGCCAGCAGTACCACTTCACGATCACCCGAAAGAACGGCGCCATCGACTGGGCCATCGACGGACGCCCTTTTCTCGCCTGGACCGATCCCGAGCCGCTGGCCGGCCCGACGCACGAGTACTTCGCCGTCAACGACTGGGAGTCCGCCGTCGCGTTCGACAATCTCCACATCCGGCCGGCCCCCTGACCACCACGATGGACGAGCCGCCGCCGAGTCCCCGTTTCGATGTGGCCCACGCCCTGGCGGGGCTGGCCGGGCGCAAGTTGGCGCTCATCTACATGCACGACAACCCCGATCCCGACGCCCTGGCGGCGGCGCTCGGTCTCAAGCGCCTCTTCGAGCACGAGCTGGGCGCGACGGTGACGCTGGGGCACGGCGGGATCGTCGGGCGCGCCCAGAATCGGGCGATGGTCGACACGCTGGGGATGCCGCTCGCCCCGGTGGAGAAGATCGACCCCGACGCCTTCGACCTCATCGCCATCGTCGACAGCCAGCCGGAGACCGGCAACAACTCGCTGCCGCCGGGACACCGGATCGACGTCATCGTCGATCACCATCCGGTCCGGCCGGCCAGCGCCCGCGCCCCCTGGTGCGACATCCGCCCCGACTTCGGCGCCACCTCGACGATCGTGTTCGAATACCTGCGCGCCCGGGGCATCACCCTCGACGTCAAGCTGGCGACCGCCTTCTTCTTCGCGCTGCGGACGGAGACGCGTGACCTCGGCCGCGAGTCGACCGGCGCCGAACGCACCGCCTACCTCGAGCTGATCTCCCTGGTCGATCACGGGATGCTTTACCGGATGAGCCATCCCAAGGTGCCGCGCGAACACTTCGCGGCGCTGGACCGCGCGCTCCGGTCGGCGCTGGTGTTCGGCGACGTCGTCGCGGTGAACCTGGGGACACTCGGCTATCCCGACCTGGTCGCCGAGATCGCCGATCTGCTGCTCGCCTACGAAAGCGCCCGGATGGTCCTCTGCCTGGGCGAGTACCAGGGGAACGTCTATCTGTCGCTGCGAACCGAGGCCGACAACGCCCGCGCCGGCGGCATCATGCGCCACATCGTCGCGCACGACGGCGCGGCGGGCGGCCACGGGACCATGGCCGGCGCGCGGCTCTTCGCGCAGGTCACCTCGGAGGCCAAGCTCGCGGAGACCTTCCAGGAAATGGTACGCCGCCTCATCGAGACGCTGGGCCATCCCCCGACGCCGGGCGAACCGCTCCTGCGGGTCCCGCCCGGAGCCAGCCTCCCCAAGCCGCCCGGCTAAGGAGGGCTTCGCCGAAAAGGCGACGGTGAGCGAAGCGAACGATGGACATTGGCCCGACGACGTGCCGCCCGATAGGCAGCCTAGACGATGCCGGTGGCGCCGAGGGGCGTGGCGCTTTCCACCGGGCCCGGGCTCTCCTGTCGGGCCAGGCCGAAATAGAGCGCCAGCGCCATCAGCAGGAGTGTTCCGGCGCAGACAGCCAACGTTCGCACCTTCTGGCGGCGGGAGCGGGCCGCGATCCACTTTCCGCTCGGCCGGCGATCCTTGCGGGCGCGGCGGCGGCGGGTGGTGACCCGCTCGCGCAACATTTGCACTTCGACGGGAGGGGACGTCCGATTGCCGCCGACAGTCGATTCACCGTTCGTCATACCGCCACGGCTCCTTGGGGGGAGGAAGCGGCCAGCTTACCCGAAAGGATCCGTCCGATCTATCGAACGTTCAGCGCCAAGACGAGCCCCCAGACGACCAGCGAAATCACCGACGCGGTCACCAACGCAAAGATGGTCCGCTTTTTTTCCTGCAATTCTTTAAATCCGGAAACCACGACTAAGGAAACCCCCTGTTTCAGTAAACCGACTGGCTACTCATGCGCACGTTAACTCACATGTGCAAGGCCCCGGCGCATTTCGTCACCATTCAGTATCGGCGGCTCGGGTGGCTCTTGAGCATCGCCGCCTCTCCGTCCCGCACCTCTCGCATGATCTCCACTGTCCGCTGGCAGTACGGGCAAAGAGCGACCTTGGCTCCCGACACCAGCGGAACGACCCTCAAGGTCCCTTTGCATCGACTGCGCTCGGTGGACGGTCGCATGGCGACGCTACTATATCGGACGGTGGCGGCTCGTGCACGCGATCGGCCTCAGCTCCGCTGCCGCGGCGCGCTCCGCCCCTTCGCTGGCGGCTCACTGCTTGGCGAGCGACGGAAAGACCGGACAGCCGCGCGGAAAGGGCCGATCGTGCTCGCGAGACTGGCCGGAACTGGCAGCTCCCGACGACCGGTGGTCATCACTCTCCGCGGCGGAAGGCGCGCAAGCTCCCGAGTCCGAGCAGGCAACCAACCGGTCGATGGCCACGTTGCGGGTCGCCGTCACCGACCGCCCGAAGTGCGGGCAGTGGACGGCGACGGCCAGCAGGATCGATCGCCTCACGGGGCCAGACTACACCCGTTCGGTCACGCCGCGCCGAGCTGCGGCGCGACCAGCCAGGCCCGGGCGGAACGGACCGGGCCGCCTTCCGGCTTCTCGCCGAACGGGACGGCATTCTGAATCAGGTCGTGCCAACCCTCGCCGAAATCCCCCTTGCGCGCATCGAACGTCACGGCCACCAGCGCGGTGTGTCCGAGCGGGCTCTCGATGAGGATCTCGCCCCGCCTCGCCCCCTCTGCGCCGGTGAACGTCCCGACAGCCCGGTAGGCGCCATGGCCGAACGGCTCGACCTCTCGGCTATAAAATGAGAACAGGTCGCTCCCGGCATCGACCCCGCTGGTCGCGTCGATCGCCAGACGCACGCTCACACGGTCGAGGTCGGGACCGAAGGCCAGTCCCGACTCCCAGTCTGCAAACTTGCCGCGAAGCAGAAAATCGCCTCCACCGACATCGAGCTCAACCCGCGGGCGCGCCCTCTTCGCCACGGATGAATTTTGCTGAATTGTAGTTCCCACGCCCTGACCGTATGCACCGCGGGCCCCCGGTCTAGGGCGCCTGCGGGCGCCGCGTCGTCGGGCCTGGTTTCGCTGCGCTCCACGGTCGCCTTACGGCGACGACACCCTCTTAGCGCGCTGGTCGAGCTGGCGCGCGTCGTGGCTGTTTCCGATCGGCCTCGTCGTTGGCGGCCGCGGGATGGTGCCCGTTCCGGCCCAACGTCCAGCTCGGCGGATCGCTGGCGGGAAACGACTCGACGGACGATTCGTCGATTTCCAGATCGTCCAGGTCGGCCTCCGCCTCCCTCAGCTCAGCCTTGGTGCTCGTTCCCTCATCGGACATCGCCAACCTCCTTTCGTCGAACAAAGCGGAAGGTGACCACGCCCGAAAGCTCGCGAAAGGTGGGCTGGTCCCCGATTTCGGGTAAAGTGGCCGAGTCAAAGGAGACTCGGATGACGAACAAGGGCGCAATCATCGCCGCGATGGCGGCAGGGCTGTTCAGCGCGGGAGCCCCACTGGCGGCATCGGCCGCGGACACGGCCAAGGTCCACTGCAAGGGCGTGAACTCATGCAAGGGGAAGAGCGCGTGCTCGACCGCCACCAGCGGCTGCGCCGGTCAGAACAGCTGCAAGGGGAAGGGCTGGATTGAGATGTCCGAGAAGGACTGCAAGGCCAAGGGCGGCACCGTCTCCAAGTAGAGACCCGAAGCAGAGAATCCAGGGCGTCCGTTGGGCTCGAGCAGATGCCTCGGCCCGGCGGTCACCCCGCCCGGAACTGGAAGTCTCGTTCGCGGACGACCTGCCGCTCCACGAGGTCGACCAGGAACGCGCGCCCCTCGCCGATCATCCCGTTGAAGGTGAGGAGGTACCAGACGTCCACCGCCCAGCGGACGTGGCCGCTCTCGCAGGGTGGCGACCACTCGGTCGGCTCGAGATCGCCGAGCCCCGGCGGGCGGACGCGGCCGTTCACGCGCAGCTCTCGAAAGGGCGCCGACGCCCGCACGATCTCCACGGCGTTCGAGGCGGCCATCGGCTGGATCTGTCGTCGCCATTCGCTGACCAGGCGCAGCCGCGCGGGGCTGCCGCCGAGATCGGTCTCCGCCTCGTAGGCCTCGTCGGCCGGTAACCCGGCGAAATCGGAGACGTCGAACTCAGGGAAGAGATCCTCGGCGGCGATCTCTTTTTCGCGCGCCGCGACCGCGTCCTCCAGTTCCCGCCGCCGCTCCGGGGTGTAGTAGGCGTAAAGCCGGAGCGCGGCGTGCCGCGAGGGGAGCCGGTGATCCCAGTCGATCACCCAGAGCGCGCCCGCGTAGTCGGCGTCGCCGAACGGGACCAGGGGGGGAATGGTGGCCGCGATCTGCACGCGGGCCTCGGCCCCCTCGAACAGCCCTTGCTGCGCAAGCCGCGGGTGAACGCGCATCTCCGATCTCAAAAGGTCGCGCAGGTCGAGCGCCATGAGCGGCCGATTTTACGTCCTCGCGCCCGCCGCGCATAGGGATGCCGGTAAAAGGGTTCTGCCCACCCGCGACGAGGGACCGGGAATCCGGGCATACTGCCGCCGTGCGCTCCCGGCGGCTCGAGTGGGATCCGGCCGAAAACGCCCTCGCAGCCCTGTCACGCGACGCTCTGGCCCGTGGCGCGCTGGACCTGACCGAGACGAACCCGACCCGGGTCGGCCTCCCTTATCCGCACCGCGAGATCGCCGCGGCGCTGGCCCGCGCCCCGATCGCCACCTACGATCCGGCGCCGCTGGGGCAGGCCAGCGCGCGGGCCGCGGTGGCGGCCGACTACGCCCGCGCCGGGATGGCGATCGATCCGGACCGCGTGGTGCTCACCGCCAGCTCCAGCGAGTCGTACGGCTTTCTCTTCAAGCTCTGCTGCGATCCCGGGGACGCCGTCCTGATGCCCGAGCCGAGCTACCCGCTGTTCGAATACCTGACGCGTCTCGAAGGGGTGGTCCCCCGCGGGTACCGGCTGGCGTTCGACGGGGTCTGGCACGTCGACTTCGGCAGCATGAGCGAGGCGATCGCGACCGCGCGCCGCGACGGGCACCGGCCGCGGGCCATCATCGTCGTCAACCCGAACAACCCGACGGGGTCGTTTCTCAAGCGGGACGAGCTGGAACGGCTCTCGGCCACCGCCGCGAAAGAGGATCTGGCCATCATCTCCGACGAGGTGTTCGCCGGATATCCGTTCGCGCCCGATCCGACGCGCGTCACCACCGCCGCGATCGATCCCGGGCTCGACCCCGGCGCTTCCGTCTTCAGCCTGGGGGGTCTCTCCAAGTCGTGCGGGCTGCCGCAGCTCAAGCTCGGCTGGATCGTCGCCGGCGGCCGTGACGCCCGGCGCTCGGTCGCCGCGCTGGAGCTGGTCGCCGACACCTATCTATCGGTGGCGACCCCCGTGCAGGCGGCGCTCGGCGAGCTCCTCACGCTGGGCGCCGAGGTGCGCGCCGCGATCGCTGCCCGGGTCTCGGAAAACCGCGCCCGTCTGCTCGCCGCGCTGCCCCCCGAATCGGGCTGCACGCTGCTCCCCACCGAGGGGGGGTGGTCGGCGATCCTCCGCGTCCCCGCCAACCGCAGCGACGAGGACTGGGCCGCGGCGCTGGCGACCGAGGCCGGCGTGCTGGTGCAGCCCGGCTATTTCTTCGACCTGCGGGGCGGAACCTTCTTGGTTCTCAGCCTGCTCCCCGCAACTGACCTCTTCGCAGCCGCCGTCGCACGACTTGTCGCCCATCTCGAGGCGGTCCTGAGATACTGAGCCGTGCCCATCGCTCTCGCTCCCGCGTACGCGATCGCGATCTTGATGACCGCGGGCCCGGACGACGGCTGCCCTTCGCCCCGCCAGCTGGCCGATGCCCTCTCGGCCCACCTGCCGGGAATGGTGCTCCCGCTCGGGCACGCGACCGGCCCGACCACCCTGCGCCTCGGCGTCACGACCGACGCCGCGGGCGCCATGCGGCTCGATCTGTCGGATCCGGAGGGGGGACGGCTCCTGCACCGCTGGTTGCCGGCCACCGATCGCGCGCATGCGGGTGACTGCCCGGCCCTGGCCGAAACGGCCGCCCTGATCGTCGAGCGCTACTGGCACGAGGTCGGCTACGACGTCGCGCTCGAGACAACGCCCCCGTCGCCGAAGCCTCCGCCCGCCAAAGCCACAGCGCCGCCCCCGCCCCCGCCCCCGCCCAAGCCCACGCCGCCTCCCCCACCGCCTCTGCCGCGGCCGAAAGCTTCGCCGACTGCGCCTCCCCCAGCGGAGCCGGCGAAGCCCGAGCCACGTCCGGAACCTGCGACGCTCGAGCCCTCGGCCCCCGCCGAACCGCTCCCACGTCCTCGCTGGTGGATCGGCGGCGGCGCCGATGGGCTGCTGACCGCCTCCGGAGATCGCGCCGCCGCGGCGGTCCTGGCCATCGCCGTCGAGCGGCCGGTCTTCAGGAAGCGCATCGGCGTCCGGCTGTCGGCGGGCGCCGAAACCGTCGTCTCGATTCCCGTCAAGACCGGCAGCGCCGACGTGCTGCGATTCCCCGTCCGCCTTGGCGCCTATCTCCCGGTCTCGCTCGGCATCGGCCAGCTCGAGCCCGGAATTGGCGTCGACCTGGGGGTCATCGCGGTCGCCTTTACCCATCAATCGACGACCGAGACGCACGTCGGCGTCACGCCCGGCATCGACGCCGCCCTGGGCTGGGCGTTGCCGCTGCCGCACAATATTTATGTTCGGGCGTTGGCGGAGGGGGTCGCGGAGCTCCGTTACCGCGTCGTAACTGCCTCTAACAACACGACAATCTTCACAACCCCCAGTTTCAGCCTCGTCCTTGGGATAGAATTGGGCCTTTGGTTTCCCTGATGAAGCGAAACCGAGTCGGTCACTAATCATGGCAGAGGGTCCCCTGAACACGCCTGGCCTAATGCGCGCCGCTCCGAGCGGTGGGAGCTTGACCGCCGATCTCGACATGGTGGCGCGGTGCCGCCGCGGCGACAGCGTCGCCTGGCGCGGCCTTTATGATCGCTACGCGCCGATCGTCTATCGGTTCTTGTCGGCGTTCGGCGTGCCCAACGAGGATCGCGAGGACGCCTGCCAGGAGGTGTTCGTCGCCATCTACCGGAGCCTGGCCCGGTTCCGGGGCGAGGCGCGCCTGTCGACCTGGATCTACCGGATCGCGGCCCGCCACGCGGGGCGCATCTCGCGGCGTCGTCGGGTGCGGACTCTCCTGTCGACTCTGCTCGTGCGGGAACCGCCGCCCCCTCCCGCGCCGGATCCGTCGGAGCGCAGCGAACGGCTGCAGATCCTCGACGAGCTGGTGAGCAAGCTGTCGCCAAAGAAGCGTCTGGTGCTGGTGCTGTTCGAGATCGAGGGCGTTCCGATCGAGGAGGTCGCCAAGATCGCGGGCTGCCCCGAGAACACCGCCTGGTCGCGGCTGCACTACGCCCGTGCCGAGCTGATGGCGATGGCCAAGAAGAGGGTGCGATGACCCCGCAGCACCGCTGGCCCGACGGCCCGGACGAGGTCTCGGCCGAGCTGCGGCGCGCGCTGGACGAGGCGTCGCTGCGCGGGCCCGACGACATGACCCTGCGGCGGGGCTGGAGCGCGATCGCCGTGCCGGTGCAGCCTACCCGCGCGCGGAGTGGGTTCTGGTTCGCCGGCGGCGTGGCGACCACCGCCGCGCTGGTGCTGGCGGGATCTTTGTGGCTCTGGCCGCGGACGACGGAGCTGGCCTCGACCGCCCACCCGAAGCCGGCGGCCAGGACCGAGGGCCCGATCCCGCCCGGAGCGCGCCGGCTGACGCTCGAAGGAGGCGTCGAGGCGGTGCTCGGCCGATCGAGCATCATGCGTCTCGAGGACGGCGCGCCGCGGATCGAGGTGGGCGAGGTGAGATTCAGCGTGCCGCACCGGCAGCCTGGCCATCCGTTCGTCGTCCGCGCCGAGGGCTATCGGGTGGTCGTGGTCGGCACCCGGTTCGGCGTCAACGTCGACAGCGACGCCGGCAGCGAGACCGACGGGACGAAGCCGGTCGCGGTCGACGTCGACGAGGGGATTGTCGAGGTCTGGGACGCGGCCACCCAGCGCCGCCTGGCGCGGCTGACGCCCGGCGAGAGCTGGCAGAGCCCCGAGATTGCCGCGCAAGCCCCGGCCGCGGTCGAGCCGGCGCCCCCGGTCGCCCCCGCGCCGGTCATCTCGCCGCCGCCGGCGCACAGTCTCCGCCACGGTGGCAGCCACGCGGCGGCCCGGACGCTGGCCCTCGCCTCGCCCGGAGAGACTGCGACGGACACCGAACGGGCCGCGAGCCCGACCGAACCGGCGACCGCCGAATCATTGGCGGCGCGGGCGGCGCTGGCCGCGGGAGATGCGCCGCGCGCGCTGCAGCTCTACCGCGCGATGGCGCAGGGGACCGGCCCGTCGGCCGAGAACGCCTCCTACGAGATCGGGAAGGTCCTCAACGAGAAGCTGGGGCAGCCGGCCAACGCCGTGGCGGCCTGGCGCCGCTATCGGGCAGCTTACCCCGACGGGATTCTGCGGGCCGAGGCGGACGTGTCGATCATCGAGACGCTCGTCCGCACCGGCGACAACGACGAGGCGCTGTCGGAGGCGAACGACTTTTTGCGCCGCCGTCCCGACAGCGAGCGGCGCGCCGAGATCGCGCGGCTGGCCGGCGATCTCTACCGGGCGCGCGGCGACTGCCGCCACGCGCTGGCCGCCTACCAGATCACGCTCGCGGCCTCGCGCCCCCGCGACGCGGTGGAAGCCGCCAGCTTCCATCGGGCGGCTTGCCTGGTCCACCTGGGCGAATCGGGCGGCGCCGACGCCGCGCGCGCCTACCTGCGCACCTACCCGAGCGGAAAATTCCGCAGCGAGGCGACGGCGCTGGCCAGCGGCGGCTCCGCGCCGCACCCGTAGGCGCGCCGTGACGGCGCGGATCTGGCTCGGCTGCGCGCTGGTGGCGATGCTCCTCGGCGCCTGCCAGCAGACGCTGCTGCTGGACGATCTGTCCGATGCGTCGCCGTCCCGGGCACCGGCGGCAAGAACGGGAGCGGCGGCAGCGGGGGGAGCCCCACCGACGCACTCGGTCGACGCGTCCTGCTCCCCGGCCACGTTTCCGATTCCGTACCAACCCGACAAACCCCAGATCCTCGTGGCGCTCGATCGCTCTTCCGCGATGGGAGCCAGCTTCGGCGGCATGGGGGGCGAATCGGAGCTCCAGGCTGCGCTCGATGCGGTCCAGACCTACGTGACCAAGTACAGCGGAGGCCACAACGGCAGCGCGACGATCCAGTTCGCGTTTCTCGCCTTCCCCGACCCGTCGAGCAGTTGCAACGGGAGCACTGGCTGCTGCGCCACCCAGATCACGAACAGCTATGCCGATTTCGAGTCGGCGAACAGCTGCAGCGGTCCGGTGCAGAGCTGCCTTCCGTCGTCGACATCGCCCGACGGCTGCCGCGCTCGATGCGGCGCTCGAATACTACAATTCCATGAGCGGCCTCGGGTTGCAGCACACCAACGAAAACTACGTCCTTCTGATCACCGACGATGACCCTCATGGCTCCTGTACCGATGGCAGCGCCAGCTGCAGCGACGCCCTGAGCGCCGTCAAGGGTCTCAGCTACCTCGGGGTCACGACCGAGGTGATCGCCATCGGCTCGGGCGCCGTGTGCCCCAGCATGTTGGCGAACCAACAGAACGTCATCCCCTCGCCTTACTCCACCTCCTCGACCCCCCAGGATCTCTCCAACCAGATCCAAGCGATCACCGCGTCGGTGGCTCTCAACAGCTGCCGTCTCTCGCTCTCGTCACCGCCGCCCTCCAACCGCCTGTCGGTCAAGTTCAACAGCGTCCCCCAGCTCCAGGACAGCGGAACGACCGGTGACGGGTGGAGCTACAACGGCGACTACAACAACCCGCGGGTCTTCCTGCACGGGAACCTGTGCAACCAGTACCTGCAGAGCCTCCTTCAGGGGATGCCGAGCGGCTCCTCGGGCTTGCTGATCTACGACGGCTGTCCCTCGCAGCACCCCGGCGGAAATCCCTGACCGGCCCCGACCGGAACCTAACCGAGCGCGGCTTCGAGGTCGGCGATCAGGTCGTCGGCGTGCTCGATGCCGACGGAGAGGCGGCAGAGGCCGTCGGTGATGCCGAGGGCGCGGCGGCGCTCCGGGGGGATCGAGGCGTGGGTCATGATGGCGGGGTGCTCGGCCAGCGATTCGACGCCGCCGAGGGATTCGGCGCAGGTGAAGAGCCGCAGGCGCCGCAAGAACGCGCGGGCCTTGCCGAGCGCGCCGCGCCCCTCGGGAAAGGCGAAGCTCAGCATGCCGCCGAAGCCCGACATCTGCCGCTTCGCCAGCGCGTGCTGCGGATGCGAGCGCAAACCGGGGTAGATGACCTGGGCGATCTCGGGGCGCGACTCCAGCCAGCGGGCGACGCGCAGCGCGTTCTCCTGGTGGCGCTCCATGCGGACGGCCAGCGTCTTGGTCCCGCGCAAAACCAGGAAGCTGTCGAACGCAGGTTGGCTGCCGCCCATGGAGTTCTGGACGAAGGCGATCCGGGCGCGCAGCTCGGGGTCGTGGCCGATCACGGCGCCGCCGACCACGTCGGAGTGGCCGTTCAGGTACTTGGTCGTCGAGTGGACGACCAGATCGGCGCCCAGCTCCAGCGGGCGCTGGAAGAACGGGGTCATGAAGGTGTTGTCGACGGCCAGCCGGACTCCGCGCGCGGCGCAGATCCGTGCGACGGCCCGGATGTCGGCCAGGCGCAGGAGCGGGTTGGTCGGCGTCTCCAGCCAGCAGAGCTTGGTGCGCGGCCCGATCGCGGCGGCCACCGCGCCGGCGTCGCGGGCGTCGACGAAGGTGAAGGTGAGGCCGAAGCGGCGAAACACCTTGTCGAACAGGCGGAAGCTGCCGCCGTAGATGTCGTCGCCGGCGACGACGTGATCGCCCGCGTCCAGCGTGGCCAGCACGGCGGTCGTGGCAGCGACGCCGGCGTTGAACGCCAGCCCCCAGCTTCCCCCCTCCAGCGCCGCCAGGTTCCCCTCCAGCGCGAAGCGGGTGGGGTTCTGGGTGCGCGAATATTCGAAGCCGGTGTGCTCGCCCGGGCCCTTTTGGGCGTAGGTCGAGGTCAAGAAGACCGGCGTCATCACCGCCCCCGTGGTCGGCTCCGGGCTCTGGCCGGCGTGAACCGCCGCCGTCTCGAACCGGGGCTGCTTGGCGCCCTTCCCGTCTTTTCCTGCCCGGCGCGCCCGCTTCATGCCCGCCGCTCCGCCAAAAACTCGATGAGATCGATCTTGGTGATCACCCCGACGATGTTATCGCCCGATTCCACCACCACCATCTGCGCGTCGTTGAAAATATTTCGCAACAGGTGAATGCGCGTCGACGCCGTGACGGCCGCGTAACCCGATTCGATCAGCGGATCGATGGGCGCCTCCAGCCCGCCCTCGCCCTTGACCAGGAAATTCAGCAGGTCGACCTCGGTGACGATGCCACAGAGGCGCCCCCCCTCGCTCTCCAGCACCGGCATCTGCGAGACGCCGCCGTCGCGCATGGAGGCGATCACGTCGCGCACCGATTCGCCCTTCTTGGCCACGATGAGCGGGCGCTGCTTCTTGCGACGCAGGAGCTCGGCGACCGTCCCCAACGGATCGGGCTCGTCGAGGAAGCCGTTCTCGCGCATCCACTTGTCGTCGAAGATCTTCGACAGGTACTTCGACGCGCCGTCGGGGAGCAGCACCAGGATGTTCTCCTTGCGCTTCGACGCCTCGGCGTACTTGATGGCGCCGGCCACCGCCGCCCCCGAGCTGCCGCCCACGAACAGCCCCTCCTGGCGCACCAGCTCGCGCGTCATCAGGAAACACTCCTTGTCGTCGACGCGCACGATCTCGTCGACCAGCTTGAGGTTCATGGTGCTCGGCAGGAAGTCCTCACCGATCCCCTCGACGTAGTAGGCGAACGGCCGCGTCATCCGCCCGGTCTTCACGAACTCGTAGTACAGCGACCCGATCGGGTCGACGCCCACCACCCGAAAGGCCGGCTTCTTCTCCTTGAAGAAGCGCCCGCATCCCGAGATCGTTCCGCCGGTCCCCATGCCGGCGACGAAGACGTCGACCTCGCCGTTGGTCTGCTGCCAGATCTCCGGCGCCGTCGAGCTGTAGTGGGCGTCGGGATTGGCCGGGTTGTGGTACTGGTTGGCGTAGAAGGCGCCCGGCGTCTCGGCCACGATCCGCTTGGCGGTCTGGTAGTAGCTGCGCGGATCGTCGGGCTCGACGGCGGTCGGGCAGATCACCACCCGGGCGCCGAAGGCCCGCAGCCCGGCCACCTTCTCGGGCGACATCTTGTCCGGCATGACGAACACGCAGGCGTAACCGCGCAGCGCCGCCACCAGCGCCAGGCCCATCCCGGTGTTGCCGCTGGTCGCCTCGACGATGGTGCCGCCGGGGCCGAGTAGCCCGCGGCGCTCGGCGTCGGTGACGATGTTGCGCGCCACCCGGTCCTTCATCGAGCCCCCCGGGTTGAGGTACTCGCACTTCACGAAGATGTCGGCGGCGACGTGGCGCGCCAGCTTCTGCAGCTTGACGATCGGCGTGCCGCCGACCGCCTCCAGAATGTTGTTCTTGGCGCCGGTCACGCCGCGCTGCCGGCCCTAGGCCTTGAAGTGATCGCGCCCGTGCGAGGTCCGGAAGTGCTCGACCACGCTCTCTTCCAGGAGCTCCTGCATGGTCTGCCCGCCGTAGCGCGCGGCGATCCGGTCGTCGTATTCGTCGGCGATGATCGCGACATCTCGAATGGTGGTGGTCAGCTCTTCGTGGTCCAGCGTGTCGCCGCCGAGGAGCGTGTGGGAGAAGATAATCACGTCGCCCGCGGGCACGTAAGCGAAGGCGCCGAAGCGCAGGAGCGCGTTCATCTCCAGGAGCTGCAGCGCCAGCGGCACCTCCATGGTCACCCCCTTGACCAGCTGGGCGACGCAGCGAACCACGGCGCGGTCGGGGTTCCAGGCGATGACGTTGATCATCACGATCGATGATCCCTGCTTGACGACGTAGAGTCCCTCGTCGACCTTCTTGAACGCGGGGCTCTTGCGCAAGGTCTTTTCGATGAGCTGACAGCTCGTCTTGGCGGCGGCGTTCATGACCAAATCGGTACCACGGATAAAGTAAACTCACCACCGCGATGCGCACCTGTAAGCACTGCGCGCACCAGAGCGCCGACCACCTGGCGTTTTGTGCGGCTTGCGGACACTGGCTGGGGGCCCCGACCTCCCGGATGTCCGCGTTCGGCAGAGTGGGCGCCAGCGGGACCGACCGCGTGCGGGGGACGGCGGCCTTCTCACGCACCATGGTGGCGGCGCCTTCCGGGCCCATCACCGGACGCTCGACCGGGCGCCCGACCGGACGCCCGACCGGACGGTCGATCGCGCCGCTCCGGGGCGCGACGACCACCGCACCGACGCTGGCCGCTGAATCCAAGAGCGGGCTCTCCTGGGCCAGCGACGCCATCGGCTACATTTACATCTACCTGCGCGACAAGGTCGACGCCGGCGCCCGGCGGCGGCGCCTGACCGAGGAGCGAACCGGCGCCGAGGCGCTGCTCTCCGGCGCCCTCAACGAGCTGGCGGCGACCGTCCTGCGCGAGGGGGTGCAGCACCCCGACTTCACCGGCCTGCTGGAGGCGATCGGGCGCGCGCACGCCCGTCGGGAGGCGGCGGCGGCCGATCTCGAGGCGGCCGAGCTGTTTCAACAAAACGAGGCCACCCGCCTCGGCGCCCTGGTGGAGGCCGCCGAGGGGGAATGGACGGCGAACGACCGCACCAGCAGAGACGCCGACGAGATCCTGCGGGGCGCGGCGGAGGATCGCGACACGGCCGGGGCGCGCCTGGCGCGGGTGAAGGACGAGCGGGCCCGGCTGGCCCGCGAGATGAGCAGCAACGCCGGCGACGCCCGCGCCGCCCAGCTGGCGCATGACGCCGTCGGCCTGGCCGACGAGCAACGCGCCCTCGAAGAGCTGACCGAGCGGCTCGATCGCCAGCTCGCCGATCTGCGCGACAATTCAGCGACCCTGAGGAGCGCGGCGGCCGCCTCGAAGGCCAAGCTGGAGGCGGCGACCGCCGCCCGCCGCGACGCCGCCTCGGCGATGGGCGCCAGCATCGCCGGCCGCCAGCGTGACCGGGCCGCAGCCGAGAAACAGACCGTCGAGCTGACCGCCCAGCTCGGCCGAACCGCCGCCGAGATCCGGCCTCCCCACGGCGCGTTGCTCTCGTCCTACCAGAACATCGATCGCCTCACCGAGACGATCGCCGACCGCAGCGCCCAGATCGCCACCATCGAACAGACGCAGGCCCACTACGATCAGCGCAAGCTGCTGACCGGCGTCGGCCTCCTCACCAGCATGCTGATCGCCACCGCGGCCGCGCTTTGGGCCGTGCTCCGATAGCGGCGGTGGCGTGAAATCGACGATACTGCCCTTCGGCCCACAGGTGGGAGACACCCAATGACGCGACTCCTGAACCTTCGCAGCATCGCCGCGGCGGTGCTGATTGCTTCGGTTGGCCACGGCTGCGGCGGGGGGAGCGACGGCGCTGGAACGGGAACCGGAGGCGCGGCCCCCGGTTCGGGCGGCGCCGCCAGCGGAGGGAGCGGCGGAGGCCCAGCCGCAACCGGCGGGGTGACGGGAATGGCCGGAGCGACCGGCGGTCACGCGATGTCAGGGGGCGCCGGTGGCGCCGGGGTCGCGACGGGAGGCAACTCCGGCTCGGGGGGTGCGTCGACCGGCGGAGGACCTGGGACCGGGGGAGCCCCGGCAGGAACCGGCGGCGGCAAGGCCAGCGGAGGAGCCGCGGGCGGCGCGAGCGCCGGAACGGGCGGCGGGACTGCCGGGACCGGGGGGCGCGGCGGCGCCGGCGCCGGCGGGGGAACGGGGGGCGGCCGCGGGGGTGCTGGCGGGATCGTCGCTGGAACGGGCGCGGTGACCATCACACCGGGCACCGTCTGGAACGACACCCAGGGCAACGTGATTCAGGCCCACGGCGAGGGGATCATCGAGGTGGACGGCAAGTACTACTTGCTCGGCGAAGACAAGACCAACGGCTCGGCCTTTCAGAACGTCAAGTGCTACTCGTCGACCGATCTGAAGAACTGGACGTTCGTCAGCAACGTCCTGACCCGACAGGCGAGCGGAGATCTCGGGCCGAACCGGATCATCGAGCGACCGCACGTCATCTACAACAGCGGAACATCGCAGTTCGTCATGTACATGCATGTCGACAGCTCGGACTACAGCGACCGCAAGGCCGGCGTGGCGACCAGCGGCACCGTCTGCGGTTCGTACAGCTATCGCGGGAGCATGAAACCGCTCGGACACGACAGCCTGGACGACACCTTGTTTCAGGACGGGACCGCCGGCTACTTCATCAGCGAGGACCGGACCAGCACCAAGCTGCAGATCTATCGGCTCTCCGACGACTATCTGACGGTCTCGACGCTGGCAGCAACGCTGCCGCAATACGAATCGCCGGCGGTGGCCAAGATTGGCGGCACCTATTTTCTGTTCGGCTCGCACCTGACCGGCTGGTCCACCAACGACAACCAATATTCCACGGCGTCATCGATGACGGGCCCGTGGAGCAGCTGGAAGTCGTTCGCCCCCTCGGGCACGAACACCTGCAACTCGCAGACGGCGTTCATCCTCCCCGTGATCGGGAGCAGCACCACCACGTACGTGCTGCTCGCGGACCGCTGGAACTCCTCCAATCTGGCCGACTCGCGTTACATCTGGCTGCCGTTGACCATCAGCGGCACCACCGTCTCCACGACCTGCGCGACGAGCTGGAAGATCGATACCTCCACTGGAGTTTGGACCCCGTAGAAGAGCCGACGCTGGCGCGATCGCCCGGGCCTGACGAGAGGCGCGTCAGGTCTTGGAGATCGGCGCCGCTTCCAGCGCCACGAAGGCCCAGGCGGCGAGCAACAACAGGCCGCCGAGCGGCGTCACCGCACCGAGCGCGCCGATGCCCGTGATCGCCAGGGTGTAGAGGCTGCCGGCGAAGACGACGATGCCCGCCGTGAAGAGCGTCAGGATGAGGCGCCCCCGCCGCAGCCGCTCGCCCGCCAGCACCACGGCCAGCGCCGCGACGGCGTGGACCAGGTGGTAAAGGGCGCCGGTGCGGTAGATCTCCAGCATCGCGGGCGACAGCCGGCCCCGCAGCCCGTGCGCGCCGAAGGCGCCGAAGGCCACCGCGGTGAATCCCAGCAGGCCGGCGACGCCGAGGCCGCCGCGCCTCATGACGCCGGCTGCCCCTGGCTGTCGCGCGACAGGCCGAGCGCCCGCATCTTCTTGTGCAGGTTGGTCCGCTCGATCCCGAGCAGCGCGGCCGTGCGGGAGATGTTCCAGCCGTTTTCGTCGAGCTTGATCCGGATGTACTCGCGCTCCATGTGGTCGCGGAACTCGCGCAGCGGCAGCGCCCGCGCCTCGGCGGGCAGCTCGACCCGCGGCAGCTGCGTGGGCGGCATGGCGCTCTCCCGGCGGTGGCGCGCCACCTCGGCCACGATCTCCTCGGGCAGATCGTCGACGCCGATGCTCTCCTCGGACAGGATCACCAGCCGCTCGATCACGTTGCGCAGCTCGCGGACGTTGCCCGGCCAGGGATAGGCCGACAGCAGCGCCACCGCCTCGTCGGAGATGGTCTTCACCTTCATGCCGTTCTCGCGGCAGGCCAGCTCGATGAAGGCCGCCGAGAGCAGCGGAACGTCGTCCCCGCGCTCGCGCAGCGGCGGCGCCCGCAGCGGGACCACGTTGAGGCGAAAGAAGAGATCCTCGCGGAACTCGCCCGCGGCGACGGCCGCCTGCAGGTCCCGGTTGGTGGCGGCCAGAACGCGGACGTCGACCTTCAGCGTCTGCTCGCCGCCGACGCGCGTGAACTCACCCGACTGCAGGACCCGCAACACCTTGCCCTGCGCCGAGAGGACCATGTCGCCGATCTCGTCGAGGAAGATGGTCCCCCCGTCGGCCATTTCGAACAGGCCCCGCTTGCGGGCGGTGGCCCCGGTGAAGGCGCCGCGCTCGTGGCCGAACAGCTCGGACTCGATCAGCTCCTTGGGGATGGCGGCGCAGTTGACCTTGACGAGCGGCTTGTCGCTGATGGCGCTGGCGCGGTGGATGGCGCGGGCGACCAGCTCCTTGCCGGTGCCGGACTCGCCGGTGATGAGCACCCTGGTCCGCGTCGGCGCGACCTTGGCGATCTGCGCCTGCAGCGCCATCATCGCCTGGCTGCGGCCGACCATCTCCGAGCGCTCGTCGGCCAGCGCGCGCAGCCCCTGGACCTCGCGCGCCATCGCCCGCCGCTCGAGGGCGTTGCGCAGCGCCACCATCAGCCGCTCCCGATCGAGCGGCTTTTCGATGAGATCGTAGGCGCCCGCCTTGGTGGCGCGGACGGCGTCGGCCAGCGTGGCGTGACCCGAGATCATGATGATGGTCGGCTGCGCCTCCGGGTTCTTCAGCTTGGCGATCCGCTCGATGGTGTCGAGCCCGGAGATGCCCGGGAGCTGGACGTCGAGCAGCAGCACGTCGGCCGCCACCTCCGGCAGCCGCGCCAGCGCCTCCTCGCCGCTCGAGGCCTCCTCGACGTTGAACCCCTCCCCCTCCAGCACCATCCGCACCGTGCGCCGGATGTTCTTCTCGTCGTCGACGATGAAAATCGTGGAGGGCATGACGCCTGACCCTAACAGACAATGGCCGCCCGTGGCATGCGGGACGACACCTCAGGCGATCCGCAGGACGGCGACCTCATCCCCGGCAATGACGTCGAGCGCGCGCCGGACGTCCTCGGGAAGCGCGAGCCGCTCACCCTCGGCGAGGGACGGCAGCTCGACCCGCGCGGCGACGAACCGGGGCGCCACCGCCCGCTCGCGCGCGACCAGAAACACCTCCCGGCGACCGCCGGCGTCGATCGGCGATTGCGCAGCGTCGGCCACCTGCGCCAGCCGGGCCGCCTTGACCAGGGTGATGTCGTCGGTCCTGGCGTGAAAGTGCGGTCCCCCGTCGAAGGGATCGATCCGGTGCGCATAGGCGAACCCCACCTGCCGCAGCATCTTCTCGACCCCCTTCGTCTCGGGGCCCACCTCGCCGATGAGCGCCTGGACGTGCGGCGGCAGCAGCGTCGCGTAGATCGGATCCTGGGGGAAGAGCGCCCGGATGAACTCCTTGTTCGTCTGCGACAGACGATCGGCCTCTTGATAGGTGAGGCCGGTGAAGCGCCGCCCCAGCGCCTCCCAGAGGAGGCTGGTCCCGTCGGGCTCCAGCGGCGGCATCAGCTCGGAGAGCACCTCGTCCCGGAACAGCTGCCGGTGCCGCGCCAGGTAGAGGAAGCGCACGTACGCCAGCGATTGCCCCAGGCGTTCCGGATGGCCGCGAAACTCGGGCCGCAGCGCCAGACCGCCGATCTCCGTGAGTCCCTTGTAGTTGTAGCCGATGCGCAGCACGCGATGGGCGACGTGGCGGTCGAGCGTCTCGCTGTAGCGCTCCTCTTCCAGCACGTCGAAGAAGACGTGCGGCGCCCGCCGGCTCCCGTGCTGGGCGAAGATCATCGAGGTCCCCACCACCTCGCCGGGATCGGCCCCGTCATCCAGCCGGGCCACGACGAAGACGAAGCAGCGCTCGGCGACCGGCAGCTCGCCGGCAAACGAGGCGCGCGAGCGCTCGATGATCTTTTCCAGCGCCGGACGGTCGTCGGGGAGGTTCACCGAGTCGAGGTGGACCGCCGCCTTCTGCAGGTCGTCGAGGTCGGTGGGCGCGATGTCGCGAAGCAGGAACATGGCGATCGTTTGTCGTCGGTCGGTCGGGGGCGGCCCGCGCGGGGCAGGTCAGCGGAGGTGCTGGCCGACGGATCCTGCCGCGTCGGCCACCAACGCGCCAACCAGCTCCGGCAGCCCGCCGGCCGCGACCTCGCGCGGCGGGACAATCTCGCGATAGTCGACGATCCGGATCGGCTGTCGCCCCTCCCGCACGTCGCGGGCGTTCTGGCGCGCCAACCAGTCGAGGAGGCGCGGAAGAGCATGCACCGAGGCGAGGTGGGTGTCGTGCATCAGCAGAATTCCACGCCCCTTGAGGCTGCTCAGCTTGTTGGTGAGGTAGTTGAACACCGCCTCCTCGTCGCGCTCGGTCTTCCAGTCCTGCGGATCGAGGTTCCATCCCACGTCGACCAGCCCGCGCGCGTTCAACGCCGCCTCCAGGCTGTGACAAAAGGCGCCGTACGGCGACCGAAACAGAAACGGACGCACGCCGGTCGTCTCGGTGATGAGCTCGGAGTTGGCGTCGATCTCCTCGGCCTGCTCCGCCGGATTCTGGCAGAGATCGTGGTGGCTCATGGTGTGGTTGGCGACCAGGTGCCCGTGGGCGGCGATCTTGCGGACCAGATCGCGCCGCGCCACGTCCTCGGGGCGTTCCCCTTTGAGCCGCCAGCCGGTGACGAAGAAGATCGCCTTCAGCCCGCGACGGTCGAGCTCGTCGAGGATGAGGGGCGTGCCGCGCAGGTCGGGCCCGTCGTCGAACGACAGCAGCAGCTTGCGCGACTCGGTCGTCGCGTGAAACGCCACGTGGGGCCCGTGCCCCGGTGATGCGAACGACGGGGTCTCTTCGGGCGGCAGCTCAGTCGCGAAGGTCCCGAACGGCGCGGCGACCGGCGTCTTCGACCTGCCCCGTCCCTCCCGGGGTGCGTCGCTCCCGCCGACCACCGCCGGGACCAAAAGCGGACCCGTGAGGGCCGCGAGCGCAACGAGCCGACGGAGCACCAGCATGTAAATTTACCGGAGTTATCGGCACTTCGATAGCTCGGCTGGAGCGAACGGCCGCTGGGCAAACCCCGAAAAGGGGCGCAGAGCCGCTCAAAAAGGGATGTCGTCGTCGGACGCGGGAGGAGCGCCGCCGGGCCCCGAGTCGCCCGGATCCTCGGAGGGGCCTGAATCGCCGCGACCCGAGAAACCGCCTGTCCTTCCACGGCCTTCGCCACGGCCTTCGCCACGGCCTTCGCCACGGCCTTCGCCGCCTGCGCCACGACCCTCGCCGCCGCCGCCGCTGCCGAGGAACACGACGCGGTCGGCCACGATGTCGGTGGCGTAGTGCTTCTGGCCGTCCTTGTCGTAGGAGCGCGTCTGCAGCCGCCCCTCGACATAGACCGAGCGCCCCTTGGCCAGGTACTTATTGCAATTCTCAGCCTGGTCACCCCACACGGTGACCCGGTGCCACTCCGTCTTCTCCTGCCGCTGGCCCGCCTTGTCCTTGTAGACGTCGGTGGTGGCGATGCGCAGGTTGCACAGCGGCCGTTGCGAGGGCGTGTACTTCAGCTCTGGATCCGCCCCCAGATTTCCGATCAAGATGACCTTGTTGACGCTTCCCATCGCGCCCTCCTTGTACCACGTTCATCGGGTTGGAAGGGGCGGCGGTTGCGCGGCATCCGATGAGGTCGGGGCGAGTCGCCGGGCAGGTCGCCGGGCCCATCGTCGGATAAGATGACGGCGTGTTACGTCTCGGTCTGACGATCGCGCTCTGGGCCGCGCACGGAACGGCGGCACCGGCGAAAGCGACCTCCAACCTGGCGCGCGGGTTCACCGCCTACCGCGCCGGCGAATACCACCAGGCCACCAAGGCGCTGCGCGCGGCGCTCTCCGAGAAGCTGCGCAACGAAGACTGGGCGGCCTTTCTCCTCGGCGAGAGCGAGTTCTACGACGGCGATTATCGCGCCGCGCGGGCGGCGTTCGAGCGGGCTTCGCACGCGCGTGGCGGCCGGCCGGCGGCGATGGCGCCGTTCCGGATCGCCGACTGCCTCTGGATGCAGGGCGACCGGACCGCGGCGGCCAAGGCCTACGGGCAGCTCATCAAGAAGGCGACGCCGACCACCGCCGACGTGGCGCTGGCGCGCTTTCGGATCGCCGAGGCGACGCTGGCCCGCGATCCGGCCGGCGGCAAGAAGCAGCTCCTGGCGATCGCCCGCGAGTTTCCGGCCCATCCGCTGGGCGACGAGGCGCTGCGCCAAGCGGGTCCGCCGGCGGCGGCCGCGGCGGCGTCCACGACGGCGCCGGCCGCTCCCACGGCGACGGACAATCTCTCGGTTCCCGATTGGTTGAAGCGCGCGGAGTCGCTGACCAAGGACCGGCACTGGGACGAGGCCCTCGTCGAGCTCGACCGGCTGCCCGCCACGCTGACGCCGGACCAGGCGGCCGAGCGCGACTACCAGATCGGGATGACCAAGTTCCACATGCGGCGCGACTACGCCAAGGCGGGCGAGCTGTTGCTGGCGACGGTGCCGCACCTGTCGGGGGACAAGGCGGCGTCGGCGGCCTTCCACGGCGCCCGGGCGCTCTCGCGGGCCGATCGCGACGACGAGGCCATCACCGGCTACCGCAACGTGCTCGCCCAGTTTCCGCACTCGCGCTTCGCCGCCGAGGCGCAGTACCTGTCCGGTTGGCTCGAGTACAACCGCGGCCACTTCAAGGAGAGCCTGCCGGCGCTGCAGGCCACGCTCGATCATTTCGGAACGAGCGCCTTCGCCGACGACGCCGCCTGGTGCCTGGCGTTCGCCCACTTCCTGCTCGGCGACGCCGCCGAGGCCACCGCCGGGCTCGAGCGCTACGCGCGCATCCCGGCCACCGGCATCACCGACGCCGAGCGCGGCGATCGGGTCGCCTACTGGCGCGCGCGCTTCCGCGACAAGCTCGGCGGCAAGGACGGAGCGGCCAGCGGAAAGGCCGAAGCGCTCGAGGGGTACCGGGCGCTGGCCCGTCGCGCGCCGCTGTCGTTTTACGGTCTGCTGGCCCGGGCGCGTCTCAAGGAGGCCGGTCAGGAGGTGGCGGTGGCGCTCCCTCCCAAGAAGATCGCCGTCGTCACCCCCGGCAAGGCGGCGCACGATCCGATCGTGGTCCGCGCCGAGGAGCTGGCCAACGCCGGGATGGACGTCGAGGCCGGGACCGAGCTCGAGCGCGACGAAAAGGGGATCTTGCAGCGCGCCGGCGGGGAGAAGGCAACCCCGTGGTTGCTCGAGCTCTACCGGCGCGCCGACGACTTCCACCGCGCGTACCACCTCGTCGAGTCGCACGACGCCGGGGCGCTGGCGGCCGATCCGCACGGCGACGCCGGCGTGCGCGTCTTCTGGGAGGCGGCCTTCCCGCGCGCCTACGCGCCGCTGGTCGAGCGTTATGGGCCGCCGGCCGGCAACCCCGAGCTGTACCTCTATGCGATCATGCGCAAGGAGTCGGGCTTCGATCCCCACGACGTCTCGTACGCTGACGCCCGCGGGCTCTTGCAGATGATTCCCCCGACCAGCGCGCGCGTGGCCGCCAAGGCGGGGGATCCGTTCTTCCCCGACCAGCTCTACGACCCCGAGGTGAACGTCCGGCTCGGCGCGCTCTACATCGGCGCGCTGTACAAGAAGTTCGGGGGCGAGGTGCCGCTGGCGGCCGGCGCCTACAACGCCGGACCGCGCGCGATGGCCCGCTGGTGCGCGCAGCACGGGACTCACCCCACCGACGAGTTCGTCGAGCTGGTGGCGTTCGCGCAGACGCGCGAGTACGTCAAGCGGGTCACCAGCCTCTACGCGAAGTACCGCTTTCTCTACGGCCCCAAGCCTTACGAGATCCCGCTGACCCTCAACACGAAGGTCAGCCCCGACGGCCCGGATTATTAAGTTCGGGACCCTGGAAGGGTCCCGCGCCCCCCGCGATGAGGTCAGCTGTTACTTTTCTGGACGCGTCCGGGGGGTGGCTGCACGATGCGGCGCTGAGGCGAGACGGCGGTGGGACGGTACACGCTCTGGTGTCTCAATCGGGTGGCCAACTGGGATCGCGGGCGGCTGGCCCGGGCGCTGGCGGTCCCCGGATGGTGGACGTCGAAGCACGACGTGCGGCTCGGCAGCCGCGCGCGCTTCGACCAAAATCCCGACTGGGAGGCGACCCGCGGCCCCGGCGTCCTCATGCACGAAGAGGCGTCCTGCGACGAATACTTCGTCCCCATCGCGGTCAAGTGTATCGGCAATCCCGACGGCTTCCTGGCCCGTCTCGGCGATCGGATGAGCGCCGACGGACGCCGGCGATTCGCCGACCTCCGCACCGACTTCGCCCGGTACTTCGCGTTCACCGACACCGTCGGAGGCGAGCCGCCCTGGCGGGACTATTGGGAGCCGTTCCCCATGAGCAACCCGCTGTGGAAGGTGGGGATGTTCACGCGCCCGGACGGGGCGACGCCCCACGCCGGCCTCTACGAGATCGTCGCCAGCGAGGCGCGCGAGAACAATCGCCCTGCGATCCTGGTCGGCTATAGCCAGGGCGGGCTGGTGGCGCGGTTCCTGGCCTGGATGGACGAGCAGCTCATCGACCCGGACCACCGCGCCATCGCCGGGGTGGTGCTGGTGCAGACCCCCAACCACGGCTCGCCGCTGTGCGACTCACGCAACGCCGACAACGTGAGCGCCGGTCTGCTCGGGATCCTGACCGGCCTGGGCGGCTTTCCGATCGTCGGCGCGGCCGATCCGAACACCCGAGCGGCGATCGAGGCGCTGGTGGCGGGACGCGCGCCGGCGGGTTCGCCGGTCTGGCATTTCGGGATCGGGGCCGTCTGCCAGATCCTCGACGCGACGATCGCGGACACGCCACCGTCCGAGCCCGAGCGCTGCGACATGTTGCGGACGGCGCGCAAGTGGCTGACCGGCCTGCTGGAAGACGAGGTGTTCACCGCGTTCGACGATCTGGATCCCACCGGCCTCGACGATGCGCGCACCATTCTGGGGCGGCTGGCGACGGCGCCGCTGGCGCGAACCTTCCACGGCGCGATCGTCGGCGCCGACACCTCGCTCGACGATCTGGTCCTCGAAGGGCGGAACTGCCTGGTGCGTTGGCTGGTGCGGCACGTGGTGGCCCGGCGCTGGTTCGCGGCGGTCGAAGACGCCTACGCGCGCATCGCCATGGATGAAGCCGCCGCCGGTGTCGCGCACGGCGATCTGCACCGCCAGATCGCCGCCCTGTACCAGAACGGATTCAAGGACCACTCCGCGGGGATCGACCTGCCGCCGTTCGCGCACGACTTCGTCATCCCGTCGGTCTCGCAGGCCCTCTACACGCTGGCGCCTCCTGCAGCGGGCGACTTCTTTCTCGGCAACGCGCTGAACGCGCGGGCGACCCACGTCAGCGGCGCCGACGAACGCGATCCCGACTCCGACTCGCCCCTGGTTCGCAAGATGCTGACCCTCCTCGGCCAGCGGCTGCCCGTCGCGTGGCCGGCTTGACGGAGGCTCGACCAACAGCTCAGCGCAGGTGGAAGAACGTCAGCAAGATCTCGAGCAAGATCAGCAGCACCACCGCCTCCTCCAGCAGGACCAGGCGCCGATCGCGCGCGACGTCCAGCACCAGCTCGAGCGCCTCCTGGACGCTGCGCAGCTTCAGCTCCAGCGCCTGATAGCGGTCGACCAGGTCGAACTCGGCGCGCAGCTCGTCGTAGATGAGGTTCATGCCCGGGTCGTCCCAGGCCTCGTCGGGCTTGTCGAGCAGGTGCAGGATCGTGAGCACCTCGTTGCGCGTCGAGATCGCGGCGCCGATGAACTTGTGCAGCGGCCGGGTCCGCAGGGAGACCGTGCCGTGCGCCTCCATCCGCTGCACCAGCCGGTCGGTGCGCGCAAACATCTCCTCGACGATGCGCTCGTAGTACTCCATGGCGGCGCTCTGGGCGACGGTCAGCGCGACCACGCTGCCCCGCGCAGGGGTCAGCTCGTCCAGGATCAGGATCCCCTCGGCGACGTCGGGCGATCGGCCGGGATCCTCCCGGACGCTCAGCTCCTCGATCACCGTCGCCTTGGTGAGGCCCGGTCGCGCGCGGCGCAGCCGTTCGAGCTCCCGCTCCTGGACGGTCGCCGTCAGATCACGAAAGACGATGGCGCCGAACGGATAGATGAAGACGGCCCCATCGTCGACCCGATAGAAGAGCTCGTGGGGCCTCCGCCGGGCATCCGGATAGACCGCCGCCAGATCCTTGAGCGACAGGTTCTCGACGAACGCCGCGGCATGAAAGACATGAACCAGTCCGTTCGACCCTTCGGGCTCCATCGCCCCCGATCTTACCTGGACCGAGGGCTCGCTCACGGGTCAGCTACTTGTCGGTCGCCGGCTGCTCGCTCGGCTGGACGGTTTGCGGCGCGTCGTCCTCGCTTTGCGGCTGGACCTGCGGTTTCGGCGGCGGAGCCGGCGGCAGCGTCGCGTGGCGGGGCACCGGCGGACCCACCACGTGCGGGTTGCGCGGATGCTCCTTTTGAATGTCGGTGATGCTGAGTTGCCGCGGATCCTGCCCCGTCGCCTTCCAGGCGTGTGGCGGAGCGGTGATCGTCGGCCCACCCAGCCGATCGGCGCCGGAGACGGCCCCGGCCGACCTGTTCACGACCTGAGGTTCGGCCTCGTCCGCGAACGCGGCCGCTGGAGCCGCAGCAACCATGAGCCCCAAGCACAACCCCGCTGTTACGTTCTTCATGCCTTCGAAGCTAATCATGACTGCGCGACGGGCGGCCGGAGGCTCCCTGCTCGATGAGCCGCGCCAACAGCGTCCGGTGGCAGCGCGCCGGATCGTGACAGGCGGACGAGCAGAGCAACGTGATCGTCTCGCCGGCCGCCGCGCGGCGCGCCAGATCGCGGATGCGCCAGAGTTGCTGCGCGCCGACCATCTCGTCGAGGTAGCGCGGGGCGTAGGTCTCCCAAGAGATCGCCGGGCCGTGCTTGCCGTGAAAGGCGTCCAGCAGGGCGCGGCTGGGCCCGAGCTCGGGCCACCAGTCGGTCCAGGTCTCCTTCTGCTTCGCGACGCCGCGCGGACGAATGCGGCAGATCAGCAGGCGAAAGCCGTCATCCGGCTCGGCCGGATCGTTCCAGCGCTTGGTCCGAATCCGCACGAAACGAGGATACCCTCCCAGCCGCCGTGCTCCGTTGCCGCAATCAGCGCGGTAAACCATCGCCGCAACCCGTCGCCGTAAGCCATCGCCGTAACCCATGCTGGCGAGCGGCGTAGGACCGTCAGGAGAGATCATCATGCTGCCGAATTTCGTGACCACCATGCTCGACCGGCTGCGCCGCACGGCGGACCGGGTTTCCTTCCTGGGCCCCACGTTGGCCCGATTGACGGTCGGGCTGGTGTTCATCGGCACCGGCTGGGGGAAGCTGCACGCCCTCCCCGACGTGACGGAATTCTTCGCTTCGCTGCACATCCCCGCGCCGGCGTTCAACGCGCGGCTGACCGCCGCCACCGAGTTCTTCGGGGGACTGGCGATCCTGTTGGGACTCGGGACGCGCCTGGTGGCGCTGCCGCTCGGGTTCACCATGGTGATCGCGATTGTCACCGCCAAGCGTGGGGACATCACCGGCCTGACGGCGCTGGTCGGGCTCGAAGAGTGGAGCTACCTCGTCTTCTTCATCTGGCTGGCGCTGGCCGGCGCCGGGCCCCTCTCCGTCGATGGGCTGGTCGGCAAGCTGCGGAAACGCCACCGTCGCGCCGTCCCCGGAGCGACCACGGTCGCCGAGACACCGTAGCTGGGAAGGCTCGCACCGGAACGGCACGTCATGATCGCGGCCCTGGACTATTCGCGCGCGGATGCAGCGCCATCGCTGGAAGATTTGCCGGCGCCGCGCGAATCGGTTGTAGCCCGGGCGGCGACGGTCTATCTAATTGGGCCGTGGAGTCTGGCCGTGGATCCTGAGGCGACCGACGCCGCCGAGATCATGGGGCGGTACTGCCGGGGCGAGTCCGCGGCGTTTCACCGCCTGTATGCGCTGCTGGCCCCGCGGCTGCTGGCGTACCTGTTCGGGCTCCTGCGGGACAAGACCGCCGCCGAGGATATTTTGCAGGTCACCTTCCTCAAGGTTCACGAGGCGCGCTCGACCTACGTCCTGGGCGCCAATCCCATCCCCTGGATGTACACCATCGCCCACCGCACGTGCCTCGACGAGCTCCGCAAACGAAAGCGCAACCGGGTGCAGCTCACCAAGGACGGGGCGCTGCAGACCGAGCCGGCCGCCGACCTCACCGGCGTGCCGGTCGAAGTCGGCCAAGACGAGGCCGCCCGCCCGGATCCCGCCGCCGCCGCCGGCGCCCTCGCCGCGCTCCATCAGCTCCCCGAGAACCAGCGCGAGGCGCTGCTGCTGACCAAGGTCCACGGTCGCTCGACCGCCGAGGCGGCCATGATCGCCGGCACCACCCAGGGCGCCATCAAGCAGCGCGCGCACCGGGCGTACGTGACGCTGCGCGGGCTGCTGGGCAAGGACGTCGCCGCGCCCCTCCCCGAAAAGGAGGCCTCGTGACGGTCAAGGACTTGGACGATCGCGGGCTGCCCCCGGGGCGGATCGAGGCCCCCGCGCCGTCGCACGATCTGCTGAGCGCGATCGCCGGGATGAAGCCGGTCCGCACGCGCAGTCGGGTCGGTGCCTTGGCTGCTGTCGCTCTCCTCGGTCTCATCTGGCCGGCGCTGGTGCTCACCCACCACGCCTACCGGCCGGATCTCGGCGCGTTGCCGCTCGGATGGGTGATCGCCGCCGCGGGGCTCTGGGGAGCGGCGTTCGCCCTCTCCCTCACGGCGGCGCTGGTCCCCCGCCGGGGCGACGTGCTCCCGGCCCCCGGTCGGGCGTCGCGCGTCGGCGGGATGGCGCTTGGCGGGCTGTTCGCGTTCGCGCTCGCCGCCAGCGTGCAGGCCCCGGGCCTCAGTCTGCGTCCCGAGGAGATGCACATGACGCTGGCGCAGTCGTGCGTCCACTGCGCCAGCTTCGTCCTGGAGATCGCGGTCCCCTTCCTCGCCGTCGGTCTGTTCGCGCTGCGCCGCTTGGTGCCGATGGGACGGGCGCGCATCGGCATGGCGCTCGGCGCGGCCGGCGGGGCCATGGGCGGCCTGGTCCTCCACTTCATCTGCCCGTTCGCCGGCACCGCGCACGTCGTGCTCGGCCACGTCGGCGGGACGATCCTGGCCGCGGTGGCCGGCGCCGCGCTGCTCCCCGCCCTCCTCGGGCGCCGACGTTAACGCCGCAGGATCAGATCCCAGACCAGCAGCTTGGCGGCCAGCGCGGCGACGGTCCCCAGAAACAGCAGGCGAACGAAGCGGTCGCCCCCCTTGAGCGCGGCGTGTGCGCCCAGCCAGCCGCCCAGCAGGTTCGCCGCCGCCAGCGGGAGGCCGACCCGCAGGTCGATGAGGCCGCCGGCGAAGAAGACGGCCGACGCGGCCAGGCAGGAGAGCAGGTTGATCGGCTTGGTGACGGCGACCGACTCCATCATCGTCAGGCCGAAGCAGACGGTGCAAAGGACGGTCATGAGCGTGGTGTAGCCGCCCGAGAAGAACCCGCCGTAGACGCCGAGCAAGGTGGTCCCGACGTACCCCCACCAGCGGCGGCCGCGGGTCGGCGCTGCCGGCGCGGCGTTCTTTCGGTAAAGGGCGATGAAGACCACCAGCACCGCCATCGAGATGCCGACCACCAGCTTGACCACCGTCTCGGGCAGCTTGACGGTGAGGCGGGCGCCGAAGGCCGAGGTGGCCACCGTGAGGACGCCGAGCGGCAACAACAGCTCCCGGCGCAGCGTCCGGGCGCGCGCGAACCGCGCCGTCGCCGACACCGTCATGAACATGACCGCGAACATGTTGGTGGCGACCGCCTGCCGCGGCGACATGCCGACCATGATCATGAGCGGCACGTTGATGAGCGAGTTGCCCCCGGTGATCGCGCCCAGCGCGCCGGTCGCCACCATGAGGACGCCGACAATGGCGATCTGTCCGACGGTCATCTCGGCTGTTCATAGCCCGCCGTCCCGTCGCGGTGAAGCCTCGGCGCCCAACCCCGCGCGTTCGCGCAACCACCGACGTAACGAAGAAGGGCTGGCCGGCGGTGCGTATTTTTTTCGCATTCCCGCGCCGGCCCCCGTCGGCCAGAGTCTCGGCCATGAACCGCCGGCTCGCGCTCCTGCATGCGCTCATGGGCGCCGCGCTGCTGGGCGCCGGCTGCGGCGGCCAAGGCGGGACGCCGACCCCGCCGGTGCTCGACTTCCAGGGCGCGCCGGCGCTGACGATGCCATCGGCCTCGGGGCAGCTCACCGTGGCCGTCTGGTGGTCACCCCCCCAGCCGACCGTCGGCTACGACGCCGCCCAGCTCGCCGTCACCGACGCCACCGGCACTCCGGTCACCGGTCTCACGCTGACGATCGTCCCCTGGATGCCGGCGCACGGGCACGGCGCCTCGGTCGAGCCGGCGGTCTCCGAGGCGACGCCCGGCGTCTATCTCGCCACGCCGCTCGACTTTTACATGGCCGGCAACTGGGAGCTGAGGACCGCCGTCGCCCGCTCCCCGGACGCAGGCGACGGGGCCGGCACGGGAGCAATCGATGACTCGGTCCAGCCGACTGTCGACGTGCGCTAGGAGGGCGTCGCCGAAAAGGCGACGGTGAGCGAAGCGAATCATGCCCGACGACGTGCCGACCGATAGACGGCCTAGCGCGCGGCGCCTCGCCGCGCTCGCGCTCCTGGCCACCGGGCTGGGGCGCGCCACGCCGGCGGCGGCGCAGGCCTGTTGCACCGGCGGCGCGCTGGTGAGCCCGGTGCGCCTCGCGCCGCCCGAGGACTACGCGGTCGGCCTGCAGACGCGCGCCCGGAGCGCCGTCGGTTCGTTCGGCGCCGACGGCAGCTTCGTCTCCTCGTCGGCCGGGTCGACGGAACAGGATCTGGAGCAGGATCTGGCCGCGTCGTTTCGCCTCGCCCGACGAGCGCAGGTCGGCCTGGTGCTCCCCTATCTCGAGACGCACCGGACCGAATCGGGCGCCGACGCCTGGGGGAGCGGCATCGGCGATCTGGCGCTCAATGCTCGCTACGACTTCAAGCTGGCGGCCGAGATGCTCTACTGGCCCGGGGTCGCGCTCCTCGCCAACGTCGTGCTGCCGACCGGCAAGGCGGTCGGCGACGGGACCGCACCGACCTCCACCGACGCGACAGGCACCGGAACGTACAGCGTCTCCCTGGGCATCGATCTGGAGAAGGTCCACGGTCCCCTCTACGGAGCGCTTTACGCCTGGGTGACCCACAGCGGCAGCAGCGCCGTCCTTCCGCCCGGCGCGGCGCAGGCCCTGACGACCTCCTATCCGTTGCAGGTCACGGCGCTGGCCGTCGCCGGCTACGTGTTCGACGACGGCGCCGCCGCCGCGCTCTACGTCAACTTCCTGGAACGCGGAGACGACTCGCTCAACGGCCTGACCCAGCCCGGGACGGTCTTGCGCCTCACCACCGTGGGCGCCACTGGCCTGGTGCCGATCGCCGACGACTGGCGGCTTTCAGCCTCGGTTTACAGCGACGTGCTCCTCTCGTCGTTCGGGCGCAACCAGCAGGCGGGCGCCGGGCTGAGCGCCTCTCTGGTCCGCGCCTGGCGGTGACCGGCTTCGAACCGGGATCCCCACCCAGTGCCGGCACCCGCCGGGGCTTTGCCCCGCGCGGCCGGTCGCTTATGCTCCCCCGCCGTGATCGATATTCGTTTGCTGCGTGAGACCCCCGACGACGTCCGCCAGGCCTACGCCCGGCTCGGTGCGCCCATCGACCTCGACGGCGTGATCGCCGCCGACGCCCGGGTCCGCGATCTCAAGAACGAGTCGCAGACGCTGCAGGCCGCCCAGAACAAGATGTCGAAGGAGATCGGGCGCGTCGCCGCCGGGCCGGACCGCGAACGCGCCGTCGCCGAGAGCTCGGCGCTCAAGCGCGACATCGAGGGGAAGGCCGCCGAGCTGGCCGCCGCCGAGGCCAAGCTCGAAGAGCTGCTCCTCGAGCTCCCCAACCTGCCCCACCCTTCGGTGCCGGTCGGGAAGGACGAGACGGAGAACAAGGTCGTCCGCGAAGAAGGGACGAAGCGGACGTACGACTTCGCCCCCAAGCCGCACTGGGACCTGGGCACGGCGCTGGACATCATCGACTTCGAGCGGGGGACGAAGATCTCCGGCTCGCGCTTCTACGTCCTCAAGTCGTGGGGGGCGCGGCTGCAGCGGGCGCTCATCACCTTCATGCTCGACCTGCACACGCAGAAGCACGGGTACGTCGAGATCTACCCCCCCTACATGGTGCGGCGCGAGTGCCTGGTCGGGACCGGCAACCTCCCCAAGTTCGGCGAAAACCTCTATCACGACGCCGAGGAGGACTTCTGGTTCATTCCCACCGCCGAGGTGCCGGTCACCAACCTCTACCGCGACGAGATCCTCGACGGCGCCAAGCTGCCCATCCGCCACGTCGCCTTCACCGCCTGCTTTCGGCGCGAGCAGATGGCGGCCGGGCGGGACACCCGCGGCATCAAGCGCGGCCACCAGTTCGACAAGGTGGAGCTGGTGAAGTTCGTCCATCCGGACACGTCCATGAACGAGCTTTCGGCCCTGCTCTCCGACGCCGAGGACGTGCTCAAGGCGCTGGAGCTCCCCTACCGCGTCATCCAGATGTGCACCGGCGACCTCTCCTTCTCGGCGATGGCCAAGTTCGACCTCGAGCTCTGGGCGCCGGGGTGCAACGAATGGCTGGAGGTCAGCTCCTGCTCTAATTTCGGGGACTTCCAGGCCCGCCGCGCCCACATCCGGTTCAAGGGCGCCGCTGCCGGAGCGAACGAGGGGGGCGGAAAAGACGGCGGGAAGGAAAAGGCGCGCTTTCTCCATACCCTGAACGGCTCCGGCCTGGCCCTCCCGAGGACCCTGATCGGCGTGCTCGAGACCTACCAGCGCGCCGACGGGCGCATCGACGTACCGGCAGCGCTGCGGCCGTATCTGGGCGGTGCGGCCGTCCTCGGATCATGAGTCGGATGCCACTCAGATGCCCACTCACCCCGTAACTGGTTGTAACCTTTGACTTCCTCGGGACTTTCCAAGTACAGTTCTCGCAGCGGGCCAATGACGAAGGCGGACCTCATCGATCTCATCGCGGAGCGCGCCAAGCTTCCGCATGGCCGCGCTGAGCTGCTGATCTGCCAGATGTTCGATTCGATGGTCGATGCGCTCTGCCGGGGCGAGGGGATCGAGATTCGCGGCTTCGGAAGTTTTTCTATCCGCGCTTACAAAGAATATCAGGGGCGTAACCCGCGGACGGGTGAGGCCGTCCGTGTCCGCCCGAAGCGCCTCGCCTTCTTCAAGGTCGGCAAGGAGCTGCGCGAGCGGGTCAACGCCCAGGCGGGCGTCAACGGCGTCACCCTCGGCGATGACGCGGACGACGACGGCCCGGACGAAGCCGAGGGCACTTAGCCCGCCACGACTCCTGGTTCCTGGGCTTGCCGGCCAGACGGGCCAGGGCGCCTTCGGCCGCCACGTCGTCGGGCATGGTTCGCTTCGCTCACCGTCGCCTTTTCGGCGACGCCCTCCTAGCGCGGCTCGACGACGCGCCAGGTGGTCCCGGCGGGCGTATCCATGAGCTCGACGCCGCTCTCCTGAAGCGTGCGCCGGATCTCATCGGCGCGGGTGAAGTCCTTGGCCTTCCGGGCCGCCGAGCGCTCGGCGATGCGCGCCTCGACCGCCGCCGGATCGATGCCGCGACGGGCGCAGAGGCGCAGGCGGTAGGCGTCCAGGAAGGTGGCCGGCGGGCGCTGAAAGATCCCCAGCGTCGCGCCGCAGGCGGCGAGGTCCTTCCGCAGCCGGGCCAGCGTCCGCCGGCGAACGTCCTTGGCGACGCCGCCCGGCTCGTCGAGCAGCTTGTTGGCCAAGAGGAACGCCTCCGACAGCTGGCCGATGGCGGCGGCGGTGTTGAAGTCGTCGTCCATCGCTTCTTGAAAGGACGAGAGCGTCTTGTCGGCCGGCGCGACGACCGCGCCGCCCTCGTCCTCGCCCGGCGCTCCCGCCAGCCGGTCGAGCGTCCGGTAGTAGTAGGCGAGCCGCGCCTCGGCCTCGTCGATCTCCGGATAGCGGTCGTGCCCCTTTTCGTCGCGGGCGATGGTGAACGCCACCGGGCTGCGGTAGTGGACGCCGATGAGGTGCAGGCGCAGCGCCTCGAGATCGTAGGTCTCGGCCACCTTGCGGATGGTCACGAAGTTGCCGAGTGACTTCGACATCTTCTCGCCGCCGAAGTTCACCATCCCGGAGTGGAGCCAGTGGCGGGCGAACTGGCCCTCGCCGAAAGCTCCTTCGGACTGGGCGATCTCGTTTTCGTGGTGCGGGAAGATGAGGTCGGCGCCGCCGCCGTGGATGTCGAACGGCTCGCCCAGGTAGCGATGCGCCATCCCCGAGCACTCGATGTGCCAGCCCGGACGCCCGTCGCCCCAGGGGCTGGGCCAGAACGGCTCGCCCGGCTTGGCCCCCTTCCAGAGCGCGAAGTCGAGCGGGCTCTTCTTGTGCTCGTCCACCTCGATGCGGGCGCCGGAGCGCAGGTCGTCGATGTGTTGCCCCGACAGCCGCCCGTAGGGGGCGAAGCCGGGCACGGAGTAGTAGACGTCGCCGCCCGCCGCGTAGGCGAGGCCCTTCTTCTCGAGCCGCTCGATGAGCTCGATGACCTCGGCGATGTGCGCGGTGGCGTGTGGCTCGTGATCGGCCGGCGCGACGTCGAGCGCGCGCAGATCGGCGTTCATCTTGTCGGTGTATTCCCGCGCCACCTCGGCCGCGGTCCGCTTCTCCGCCTCCGCCTTGCGGATGATCTTGTCGTCGACGTCGGTGACGTTGCGGACGAACGTGACCGCCAGGCCGGAAGCGCGCAGATGGCGGACGATCACGTCGAACGCCACCATCATCCGCGCGTGGCCGACGTGGCAGAGATCGTAGACGGTGATGCCGCACGAGTAGATTCCCACCCGCCCCGGCGTGAGCGGCTCGAAGGGGAGCTTCTTTCCCGCGCGGGTGTCGTAGATCCGGAGCGTCATCACGATCGGGTGGACGGAGCCCGGCTTCGTTGACTGAAGTCCGTCGCGGGAGGTGGCTGGCGCGTCAGCTCACGGAAGAGGCCGACCAGATTGACGCCCCCGAACATGACCAGGATCAGCGCGACGAGCACCGTCGGCGCGTGCTCGCGCGGGCGGTCGCCCTCGACCAGCAGGTACGCGTCGCCGGGGATCACCACCGGGGCCATGGTGTGAATCGCGGCGAGCTCGGCCGGCGCCAGCGTTCGCGGCGCGCCCTGGCCGGGGCGAATGACGAGGCCGTCGGCGACGCCGGAGGGCAACACGTCCTCCAGCTTGACCTCGACCGTCTGCCGCGCGTCGCGGATCTCGACGTTCTGGGCGAGGTTTCCGATGGCGTCCAGCGCCGCCTGGCCGGCGGCGGGAGGGAACTTCACCACGAAGGTCCAGCGCTGCGGCGGCTCGGGCGTCGAGGAGAGCGGACCGGACTCGGGCGCGGCCGCCCCCGCCTTCGCCTTGATCGCGCCGAGCGTTCGCACCACCTCGCCGCCGCGCGAGGTGAGCGCGGCGCGCGCGGCGTCCTCGGTGACGAACTTGTCGCGCGGCAGGCCGATGCGCACCTGCTCGGGCTCGGCAATGTCGATGGCGATCGTCTCGCGCTCGTCCAGCGCCACGGTGTCGCCGCTGGTGTCGACCAGCGACAGCGGCGCGCCGGGGCGGCGCCCGGCCAGCGCGCGCGCCAGGGCGTCAGGCGCGAAGAAGTGGGTGGCCGCCACGTGGGTCGAAAAGTAGCTGCGAATCGAGGCGGCGAACGAGAGGTCGTCGACGCGGATGAGCCGCCCCTCGAACACGTCCGACTCGGCCAGCGCCGCCGGAAGAGGGCTCTCCCGGCGGTGGAGAAACAGCCGGTCTCCAGTTCCCAGCATGCGGAAGAGCTGGCTGAAGACCCACGACCCCTTGGTGTCGATCTGCAGCGCGCTCTCCCGATCCGGCAGCCCGGCCACGCGCACGTAGCGGTTCTCGAGGCCGTTGGCCGCCTGGCTGTGGCCGAACACGGCGCTGGCGCGACCGAGGTCGAGCGGCTCTCCCGACGACAGCGCATAGCGCAGGTCGTGGCGGATGTGAAAGACGAGGAAGAACGCCAGCAGCGCGCCCGCCACGGCGACCACCGGATGGCGGCCACGCGAAGGGATGTGTGCGAACTCGTCCACGACGCCTGCCGCGTCGCCGGCGGCTCGGTTGGTCTCGGCCGTATCGGTCATGTTTCGGGCGTCGCGCGCAGCCTAGCACAGGTTGCCTGAACTACCTGGAAGCGCTCGTCCCGACTTGCTCTCCGGGGGGGTTTCCGCTATGTGCGGGGGGTGGTGCGGGTCCGATCGCGCGTGCTCGTCACGTTGGCGCTGGTGGCGCTGCCGGTGGCCGCCGCGGGCTGCCGGCACAAGTCGAAGACGCCCGAAGAGGCCTTCCAGCGGTTCGCCGCCGCGGTGCAGGCCGGCGACGGGGCGGCGCTGTTCGAGGCGCTCGATCAGCAGACGCGGTGGGATCTGATGACCATCCAGAAATACCACCGCGAGGCCTACGACATCGTGCTCAGCAACTATCCCGAAGGGCCCGTGCGCGACCGGGAGAAGGCGCGATTCGAGCACGCGGCGACCGCCCCGTCGGCGAAGGAGCTCTTCCGGCGGGAGACGGCGCCCGCCCTGTTGCCGACGCTGGTCCCGCTGGCTCGAGGCATCCCGCACATCGAGGCGGGCCCCGCCGACGGGCAAGCCACGGCGGTGCTGGACGGGGGCGGGCGGGTGCCGCTGGCGCGCGGCGAGAGCGGCGGCTGGGGATTTGCCGGCCTCGCCAAGCGGGCCGAGGACGACAAGAACCGCGCCTACAACGATCTCCAGGTCGTGCGCGCGAGCGCCGCCGACTACGAGCGGGCCGCTGCGCGCGCGGCGAAATGACCCGCAAGCCTGACCCGGGCGAGACCGAGCAGCTCTCGCTGCTGGGAAGGCCGGTCGCGGCGCCGCCCGTCCCCGTCGCGCCGTCGCCCCCCCAGCCGGCGGTCGCCCTGCCGCCGCCAGCGGCCGCCCCGGCGCCGCGCATCTATTCGGTGACCGAGATCCTGCGGGCGGCGCGCCTGACGCTGGAGAGCCGGTTCGCCGAGGTGCGAGTGGAGGGCGAGGTCTCCGGGCTCAAGCGCTCGGGACCGGGCCATCTCTACTTCTGCCTCAAGGACGACGAGGCGCAGCTCGACTGCGTGCTCTTTTCACGCGAGGCGGCGCGGCTGAAGTTCAGCCTCGAAGAGGGGATGGCGGTCCGCTGCCGGGGGCGCCTGACCCTCTACGAAGCGCGGGGGCGGTTTCAGATGTCGGTCGCCGACATCGAGCCGACGGGGGCCGGCGTGCTGGCGCTGGCGTTCGAGCAGCTCAAGCAGCGCCTCGAGGCCGAGGGGCTGTTCGATCAGGCCCGCAAGCGGCCGCTGCCGTTTCTGCCGCGGCGCCTCGGCGTCGTGACGTCGCCCCAGGGGGCGGTCGTGCGCGACATCATCCGGGTCGCCCACCGGCGATTTCCGGTGCCGATTCTGGTGTCGCCCTGCCCGGTGCAGGGCGAGGGGGCGGCGCTGGCCATCGCCGCGGCGCTGCGGCGGCTGGCGGCGGTCGACGACGTCGACGTCATCGTCGTGGCGCGCGGCGGCGGTTCGCTGGAAGATCTCTGGGCCTTCAACGAAGAGCCGGTGGCGCGGGCCATCGTCGCCTGCCGCGTCCCGGTGATCTCGGCCGTCGGCCACGAGACCGACTTCACCATCGCCGACTTCGTCGCCGACCTGCGGGCGCCCACGCCCTCGGCCGCCGCCGAGCTGGCCATCCCGGTCGAGGAGGATCTGCGCGCCGAGCTGGCGCTCTTGCAACGACGAGGCGGGCGGGCGCTGGCCGAATCGATGCGCGCCGCGCGCCACGGGGTCGAGCGACTGCGCGCGCGCCTCGGCGATCCGCGCCGCCTGCTGGACGAGCGGCGGCAGCGCCTCGACGAGTCGATCGAGCGTGGACGGCGGGTCCTCGCCCGGCGGTTGACCGCCGCGCGGGCCGAGCTGGGGGCCGCCGACAATCGCCTCCACCGCGCCCACCCTCAGCGCCGGATCCTCGAGCAGCGCGCCGCGCTGGCGGCCGCGCGCCACCGGCTGGAGGCGACCATCCGCCCCGCCCTCGTCGCTCGCCGTCACGCCATCGAGGCCGCGGGGGGGAAGCTGCAGGCGCTCTCTCCGATGCGGGTGCTCGAGCGGGGGTTCAGCCTCACCCAGCGCGCGGACGGCCGCCTCATCACCACGGCGGCCGCGGTCGCCCCCGGCGAGCGGGTTCGCGTCCGCCTGCACGACGGGACGTTCGACGCCACCGTGGACGCCCCGGGCGAGCCGCGGGAGAAGAAAGCACCGCGATGATCCGCGCCGCCGTCCTCGGAGCCGACGTCAGCAAGAGCCGCTCGCCCGCCATCCACAACGCCGCGTTCCGGGCCCTGGGGATCGAAGGGGAGTACGTGGCGCTCAGCGTGGAGGCGCGCCGCTTCCGGGCCCTGGTCCGGCAGCTCCGCACCGACGGCTACCGGTACCTGAACGTCACCATCCCGCACAAGCTCGCCGCGGCCGATCTGGCCGATCGGCAAGGCCCCGAGGTGCGGGCCTCGGGGGCCGCCAATACCCTGATCTTTCCCACATTGCGCCAGCCGCGCGCGCCGGTGCGCGCCGAGAACACCGACGGTGCCGGCCTCGTCGCCGCGCTGGCCGATCTCGGCGCCACGGTCGCCGGCCAGACGATCGTCATGGTGGGCGCGGGGGGCGCGGCGGCAGGCGCGCTGGAGGCGCTCACCCGGGGCGGCGCGAACATCCGCATCGTCGCCCGCCGGCCCGCCGTCGCGCGCGCCGTGCGCCGGCGCCTCCCGGCGAAGCAGCAGGCGCGCGTCGCGGTGACCGCCTGGACCGCCGCCGCTCTGGCGGAGGCGCTGGCCGACGCCGATGCGCTGGTCTCAGCCGTTCCCGCCGCGGCCTGGAGCGACCGCGGGGCGCGCGCCGGTCTGAGCGGCCTGGCCCCCGACGCCGCCGTCCTGGAGATGGCCTATGGCCTGCCGACCCCGCTGTCCGCGGCGGTCCGGCGCAGGGCCCGCGCGTACGCCGACGGCCTCGGGATGCTGGTCCACCAGGCGGCCCGCGCCGTCGAGCTCGCGCTGGGCGACAAGCCGCCCTTGGCTCCCCTTTTCCGCGCGGCCCGCCGGGCGGGAGCTGAGACGAGCCGTTAGCCGCCGACCGGAACACAACTCCGCCCCCGACCGGCCGAGAACCAGGCACCCAACAGGAGGGACCTGAGATGACCAGTCTTTGCCGGAGCTGTGGAGCGAGTCAGGAACGGATTGGACGGTTTTGCGGGCAGTGTGGCGAGGCGATCGCCGCGGTGGGGGCGGGTCCCAGCAGGGGGCTGACGCCCGAGGCGATCCGCCGCCTGGCCGGACGCCGCGCGGACTACTATCTGCGGACGTTCGGCCGGATGTTTCCCGCCGGGACGGTCCGACTCAAACCGAGCTGGAACTGGGCGGCCTGCCTGGGCGGCGTCTTCTGGATGCTCTACCGCGGACTTTACGTCGAGGCGCTGGCGCTGCTTTCGTTCGAGCTCCTGTTCGGCTTCGCGCACCTGCCGCTTTGGCCCGCGCTGCTGGTCGCCCAGGGGCTCTTCGGCAACGCCATCTACTTCCTGGCGCTGGAGCGGCGCGCCCGGCGGGCAACGCCGCTGCCCGCCTGACCGCGCCAGTTCCCACCCATCGAACGACCGCTCGCGGGCCGTGTCCAGTATCTCTGAGGGCGCCTACCAGTACTGGTGGACGAGGGCGCGGATGCGACGGTCGTAGATGTCGCGAACGCGGGACATCGTCTGGTCGGAGAACGGCTCCAGCTCGACGGCCGAGCAGTTCTCGTCGACCTGCGAGGGGCGCTTGCCGCCGGGGATCACACAGGTGACTGCCTCGTGCATGAGGATCCAGCGGAGCGCGAACGTCGCCAGGGTGGCCCCTTCGGGGACCAGCGCACGGAGCTCCTCGACGGCCTCCAGGCCGACCTCGAAGGGGACGCCCGAGAAGGTCTCGCCCCGATCGAACGCCGCGCCGGCGCGGTTGAAGTTGCGGTGATCGTCGGTCGTGAAGGTGCTGGCGCGGGTCATCTTCCCCGCCAACATCCCCGACGACAGCGGCAGCCGGGCCAGGATCCCGACCTTGCGGCGGCGCGCCTCGGCGAAGAAGAGGTCGGCCGGCCGCTGCCGGAAGATGTTGTAGACGAGCTGCACCGACTGGACGCCGGGGAACTCGATCGCCTTCAGCGCCTCTTCGACCCGCTCGACGCTGACGCCGTAGAACCGGATCTTGCCGGCCTTCACCAGGTCGTCGAGCAGACCGAACGCCTCGGGGTGGTAGTAAAGGTCGGTCGGCGGGCAGTGGAGCTGCAAGAGCTCGATGGTCTCGACCTCCAGGTTCTTGAGGCTCCGCTCGACGAAGGCGGTCAGGTTCTTTTTGGTGTAGCCCTCGACGGTCTGCTTGGGGAGCCGGCGGCCTGCCTTGGTGGTGATGTAGAACGGCTCCTTGCGTTCGCGCCGCAACCGGGCCAACAGCCGCTCGGAGTGTCCGTCGCCGTAGACGTCGGCGGTGTCGAAGAAGTTCACCCCGCGATCGAGCGCCCGGTGCAGCGCCCCCATCGACTCGTCGTCCGTCACCGCGCCCCAGGTCCCGCCGATGGCCCAGGCACCGAAGCTGACGGTGGAGACGTGCCAGTCGGTCCGACCCAATGTCCGATATTCCATCACAGCGAGGCGAACCTAACACAGCCTCTCGAGGGCTGCCTCGACCGCGCCGACGTAGCTCCCGCCGAACAGGTTCACGTGCACCATCAGCGGATAGAGCTGATACAGCGACACCCGCTGACGGTGCCCCTCAGCGAGCGGCCAGGCCTCCTCGTAGGCCTCGAAGACGCCCGCCCCGAACCCGCCGAAGAGCCGCATCATGGCCAGATCGATCTCCCGGTGGCCGCCGTAGACGGCCGGATCGATGAGGCACGGCGCACCGCGATCGTCGCACAGAAGGTTGCCGCCCCACAGATCCCCGTGCAGCCGCGCCGGCGCCTCGGCAGGGCCGCACAGCTCGTCGAGCACCCGAAACAGGCGATCGAATCCCTGTCGCATCCGCGGCGTGGCGCGCCCGTGGTCGGCGGCCAGGCGCAGCTGCGCCTCGAGCCGGCGCGCGCGGTAGAACTCCGGCCAGCTCCCGGCCGGGGCGTTGGCCTGCGGCAGCGAGCCGATGAAGTTGTCGTGCTCGAGACCGAACCCGGGTGCGCCCCGGCGGTGCAGCGCCGCCAGCCCCCGCCCCAGCTTCTCGTCGAAGTCGCGCGCCGGCGCGCCGGTCGCCACCAGCTCGAGGACCAGGAACTGCTGGGGGTCGTCCGGCGCGGCCACCGCCACCACCTCGGGGATCCGCAGCGCGCCCGCCTCGGCGAGCCAGCCGAGCCCCCGCGCCTCGGCGGTGAACATCCCGCGCGGGGATCGGTCGTTCGTCTTGACGAACAGGCGGCGGCCGTCGGCC
This sequence comes from uncultured Pseudomonadota bacterium, assembly GCA_963835825.1. Lineage (GTDB taxonomy): Bacteria > Myxococcota_A > Polyangia > Fen-1088 > Fen-1088 > JADGRB01. The sequence continues at coordinate 12,582 of CAWIGZ010000009.1, read as the reverse complement.
AGCGCGACCTCGAAGGCGCGGTTGATGTCGCCGCCGGAGAGGCCGCGCGACGACGCGATCCCGCACCCCAGCGCCGCGGCCAGCGCCGCTTTTAGCTGCGCGTCCATCGGCGAACCATACCGAGTTACTTCCGGGACGCGCCCGCTTCGCGCGTCAGCTGGGCGAGCAGCCCGCGGCAGGCCCGCTCGCAGATGTCGAACACCTCGTCGAAGCCGCCGGGGCCGCCGTAGTACGGGTCCGGCACCTCGGCGTCGGCCGGGGCGCTGGGGTCGAACGACCGCAGGAGCGCGACCTTGGCCCGATCGCGCCCGTTGCGGGCCAGCTTGAGCAGCTCGTCCCGATTGGCGCGGTCCATGGCCAGCACGTGGTCGAAGTCGTCGAAGTCGTCGGGGACGAACTGGCGCGCCGCACCGGAGAGCGGAATCCCGCGCGCCTCCCCGACCGCCCGGCTGCGGCGATCGCGCGGGTGGCCCACGTGCCAGTCACCGGTCCCGGCGCTGTCGATCTGGATCCGGTCAGCCAGCCCCGCCTGCTTCACCAGGTGGCGCATCACCGCCTCTGCCGTCGGTGATCGGCAGATGTTTCCGAGGCAGACGAAGCAGATCCGGACCACCGCCCTATCCTGCCTTCCGTCCGCCTCGAGGCTCGCTAGGGTTGCGGCTCGCCCGAGCGATCCGCGGCGGGAGGCGTCGCCTCGCGCTCTTGCGATCCGTCCCGTCCGTCCTGCGCGTCATCGTCGCCGCGCGCGGCCAGCGACTCCGGGTCGATGGCGTTCGCCTCTTCCTCGGCCAGCGCCGCCTCGACCTCGGCCGGCGGACCGAGGTGCCGGCGCCGCCGTCGCCTTCGCTTGCCCTCGCGCGGCCCGTCCTTGCTGTCTTCCCGCGCCGCGCCGGCGATCTCCGACTTCTCGATGGGCGCCTTGTCGTTGGGCGAGCGGATCTCGAAGTCCTCGACGTGGAACGAACCCCGCGCCTTGACCACGATCCGCTTCTGCAGCCGCTTCTCCATCTCCTCGAGGAACGGCCGATCGGCCGCGCCGAGGACCTGCGCCACGTCGGGATGGACCTCGACGAGGACGGTGTCCCCCTCGACCAGATCTCCCTGCCGCCGCAGCTCACGGAAGAGCTCGTAGGTCACCGTCTTGCGCGACTTGGTGTAGCCCTTCCCCTCGCAGGAGGTGCAGGGCTCGGTCAGCGTGTGCAGCAGCGATTCGCGGGTCCGCTTGCGCGTCATCTCGATGAGCCCGAGCTCCGAGATGCGGGTGACCGCCGCCTTCGAGCGGTCCTTCCGCAGGTACTCGTTGAACGACCGGGTGACCTTCTCCCGGTTGTGCGGCCGATCCATGTCGATGAAGTCGACGACGATCATGCCGCCGATCGACCGGATGCGGAGCTGCTCGGCCACCTCGCGGGCGGCCTCCATGTTGGTCTTGGTGATGGTGTCTTCGAGGCTCGACTTGCCGACGAAGCGCCCGGTGTTGACGTCGATGGCGGTCAGCGCCTCCATCTCGTCGACGATGAGGTAGCCGCCCGACTTCAGCCAGACCTTGCGCTCGAGCGCCCGGTCGATCTCGATCTCGATGCCGAACCCGTCGAAGATCGGGTCGTTCCCTTCGTAGAGCTCGATGACCCCGGTGAAGTCCGGCATCAGCGCGGCGATGAACTTCTTGACCCGGTCGTACTCGGCGCGCGAGTCGATGATCAGCTTGGCCACGTCGGCGGTGAAGAGATCCCGCACGGTCCGCAGCAGCAGATCGAGGTCATTGTAGATGAGCGCCGGGCAGCGGCTCCCCTCGGCGCGGCGGACGACTTCGTTCCACAGCTTGATGAGGAACTCCATGTCCGACTTCAGCTCGCGCTCGGAGATTCCGTCGGCCACCGTCCGCACGATGAAGCCCGATCCGGGCGGACGCATCGAATCGACGATCTCCCGCAGCCGGCGCCGCTCCTTGTCCGAGCTGATGCGCCGTGAGATCCCGACGTGGTCGACCGTCGGCATGAACACCAGGTGGCGCCCCGGCAACGAGACGTAGCGGGTGGTGCGGGCCCCCTTGGTGCTGATCGGCTCCTTGGTGACCTGGACGACGATTCCTGCCCTTCCTTCAGCAGGTCCTCGATGCGCGCGCCGCTGCCGACGCGCGCGGCGTCCGCCGCCTCTTCGTCCTCTTCGCCGTGCGAGGAGGCGGAGGCATCGCCGCCGGCGAACAGACGCTTGAGGTCATCGGGAGTCCCCCGGACGTCCGAGACGTGGAGGTAGGCGCTCTTCTCGAGGCCGATGTTGACGAAGGCGGCCTGCATGCCGGGGAGCACGCGCTCGACCCGACCCTTGTAGATGTTGCCCGCGATCCCCCGCTCGCGCTTCCGCTCGATGTACAGCTCGCCGAGATACCCGCCCTCCACGAGCGCGACCCGAGTCTCGGGTCCATCCGCGTTAATGACGATCAGCGTGTCGGAGGCCATACGCGGGGAGGCTTCAGGCTAAGGGACGAAGCACGTGTGCGTGGGAGGCACAGGCTGACGCAAATGTCAGGGTTCATCACGAAAACTTCGAGGGGCGGATTCAGCCTCTAACATGTAACCGAAACCAAATCAACGAACTAGCCACATTTGAGAAGACAGGCACACCCCTTGCTCATGTCAGGGACCGGAAGCAACGGCCGAGATCTTCGGGCTCAGTCGGTGCTCCTCCTCCCTTCACACCGGTCTCGAACTTCCTGGCCGGTGTGACCTAGCCTGACGGTTCCGGGGTTTATCGATAGCTCAGCCCGGGGCCGCTCCTTAGATAGCCTTGCTTTCGCTTAGCCGTCCTTTTGTCGTCTTCGCTTAGCTTGGGTGCCTGTTCCGCCTACGACCCCCGCCGGACTCAACCCCGCGCGGGGGTCAGTTATTTCCGGGGGTATTGAGGGCGCTAGAGGGCGGGCTTCAGATGGACGGCGTAGATGTAGATCCAGGCGCCCACGAAGAGGAGAGCGTCGATCCGGTCCAGCATACCGCCGTGGCCCGGAATGAGATGGCCCGAGTCCTTCACGCCCGCCGCCCGCTTCATGAGTGACTCGACCAGATCGCCGATCGGGCCGAGGACAGCGGCCGGTAGACCGACGGCCAGGCAGTCGCCCACCGTCAGCCAGGGAGCGGCCGTCGCCCGCACGACGAACATGATCAGCAGCGAGGCGACCAGGCCCCCGACCGCTCCCTCGACCGTCTTGGCGGGCGAGACCTTGGGGTAGAGCTTGTGGCGGCCGAATCCGCGGCCCCCGAAGTAGGCGCCGGTGTCGTTCCCGAACGTTACTCCGATGGCCAGCAGCACCCAGGCCCGCCCGTGGTCGGCATCGCGCTGCAGCAGCGCCAGCGGCGCCGCCAGGCCGCCGACGTAAAGGACGGTGAACGTCGCCGCGCCCAGCCGCGCGCCGGCCGCCGGAATCTCCCCCGGGTCGACGAGCGTCAACGCCGCGGTCGAGATCAACGCCGCCAGCGTCGCCACGAGCGCGTAGCCTGGCGCCAGGTAGAGCGCCGCCGTGAACGCGACGCCGAGCGCCACGATCGCCGCCCGGAACTTCGGCGGCGCGCCCCCCAGCATGATCGCCGCGCACTCGTGGAGCGCCAGCCCGGAGACCAGCAGCACCAGGGCGCCGAACCCGAGCGGCTGTTGCCAGAGGATCAACGCGCCCACGACCGGCAGCAGCACCAGCCCCGACAGCGCCCGCAGCGCCAGGTTCGACATGATTCAGCCCGCGCTGCGGATCTGCTCGCGGGTGCGGCCGAACCGGCGCTCGCGGCCGCGGAACGACTCCAGCGCCAGGTAGAGCTCGGTCTTGCCGAACGCCGGCCAGTAGGTCTCGGTGAAATAGAGCTCGGCGTAGGCCGCCTCCCACAGCAGGAAGTTCGAGAGCCGCTCCTCGCCCGAGGTCCGGACCAGCAGATCCAGCTGGGGCAGCCCACCGGTCTGCAGCGAGGTCGACAACTTCTCCTCGGTGATCTCGTCGGCGGTGATCTCGCCGCTGGCCACCGATTCGCCCAGGGCCCGGGCCGCCGCCACGATCGACTCGCGCCCGCCATAAGAAAGGGCCAGGCAGAGCGTCATGCCGTGGTTGGCGGCCGAGTCCCGCACCAGCGCATCGAGCGGCTCGCGCGCGTACGCCGGCAGCCGGTCCAGCTCGCCGATGGCGACGAGGCGGATGTCGTTGTCCATGATCTCGGCGCGCTCGTCGATCACGTAATCGCGCAGCAGCTGCATGAGCGTGGCGATCTCTTCCAGCGGCCGCTGCCAGTTCTGCGCGGAGAAGGCGTAGAGCGTCAAAGCGCGCAGCCCGGTCTCCCGCGCGGCGCGAACGACCGCCCGCACCGCCTTGGCCCCCTCCCGGTGTCCTTCGACACGCGGCAGACCATGCTCCTGCGCCCACCGGCCGTTGCCGTCCATGATGATCGCGAGGTGACGAGGGAGCTTGCTGGGATCGATCATCCGGCCGCGTTTTCCGGTACCACAACCACGGGCAATTGTCGATGGTCGAGCGATCGACTAACCGCCGGGAATCGACTAACCTTCCGGGCATGAAGACCGCCGAGGACGTGGAATCCTATCTGCTTCGAATCGGGGTGACGCATGAGACCGTCCATCCGGGCTTCTGGCTGGTCAAGACCGATGGCCCGGCGCTGGCCGTCTCGCTCGCCGGCCCGGTGCTGGCGTTTCGCCTGAAGGTCATGGACCTGCCCCGCACGGGGCGCGAGGAGCTGTACCGGACCCTCCTTTCGCTGAACACGACGGAGATGGTGCATGGCGCCTTCGGGCTGGAGGGAGAGGCGGTGGTCATCGTTCATGCGCTGGAGCTGGAGAACCTCGACCTCAATGAAATGCAGGCGGTGATCGATGACATGTCGATGGCCGTCGCGAAGCATCAACCCAGCCTCGCGCACTTCGCGGGCGCTTCCAACGGCGGCGCCGCCGCCCGCGTCTAGGACACAACCATGGGAATCTTTTCCAGGCTCGGCACCCTCATCAAGTCCAACCTCAACGATCTGATCAGCAAGGCGGAAGACCCGCAGAAGATGCTGAATCAGATCGTCGTCGAGATGCAGAACCAGCTGGTCGAGGCGAAGAAGCAGGTCGCCACCTCGATCGCCGACGAGAAGCGTCTCAAGAAGCAGTGGGACGAGCAGGTCGATCTGTCGGCCGAGTGGGAGCGCAAGGCGATGCTGGCCGTGCGCGCCAGCGACGACGGCCTGGCCAAGGAGGCCCTGGCCCGCAAGGCCGAGCACGACACGATGCAGGCCGAGTTCGGCAAGCAGTGGCAGCTGCAGAAGGACGCGGTCGAGAAGCTGAAGGACCAGCTGCGCACGCTCAACGACAAGATCGAAGAGGCCAAGCGGAAGAAGAACATCCTCATCGCGCGCCAGAAGCGTGCCGAGGCGCAGAAGGCGATTCAGGACACGATGCGCGGAATCTCCGACAACAACGCGTTCGACACCTTCGAGCGGATGAACCAGAAGGTGGAGCAGATCGAGGCCGAATCCGAGGCGTCGACCGAGCTGGGCGGCGAGCTGGCGGGCGATACTTTGCAGCAAAAATTCAAGAAGTTAGAGGGCGGGACCGGCTCCGATCTGGCGTTGGAAGAATTGAAGTCGAAGATGGGTCTCGGGCCTGCCCCCGAGCGTCCCGCATTGACCAGCGGACAGTCCAACGCCTCTGCGAGCTCGTCTGCCACCTCATCCGAGCCCACCGACGGTAAGTAAGAATTTCGGTTGTTGCCGTACGTATCGAATCGCTGCTATACGAAGCTGCGAAGGGACGAAACGAACCGATGCCACAACATCAAAATCACACGACGACTCGCTTTAATGGTGTGAAGGTCTTCTCCGCGACGATGGCGCAGGAGCGGGAGAACCTGGGTGAGAAGGTGACGGCTTGGATCCGCGAGCACCAGCAGTGTCAGGTCGTTGACACGATCGTGACCCAGTCTTCCGACGAGGCCTTCCACTGCCTCGCCATCACCGTCTTCTGGTGGGAAGAAAAGTAGCGCTCGCTTCGCGGGAGGGGCGCCGCCCCTCCCACGGGCCCGTCGATTTTCGTCGGGAACCCTGAGCGGGTTCCCGAACCCTCCCTTCCTGGACTGGACTCCGGCGAGCAGAGCTCGCCTTTGGTGGTGATGGGAGCCCTCAAAGGGTTCCCAAGCCCTCCCGCGATGAGCTAACCGGCGAGGAGGAGGACGCCCGTGAACATGTGGATGCGCGGGCGTCCGCACGTCGGGGCGATTTCGAAGGAGCTTTCGATCCCGGCCACCGGCAGCGCTCCGAAGCGCCGCTGGATCAGCTCCGGATCGAGCCCGGCCTGGCCGTAGAGGGCGCTGCCGCGTCCCGCGCAGTTGAAGTAGAAGCCGAAGCGCGGCGTCGAGGTGTCACGGGCGACCGCCTGCTCGTCGAGCATGGCCTTCATGTCCTCGCGCGCGCCGATCGCGTCGCGCAACGTGAAGCAGATCGTCTGCCCGGCGCGCACCGGCTCGGCGACGGCCAGCGCCGGCCGATCGCTGTCGGCGATGGCGAACGGACGGACGACATAATCCGAGCGCCCGCCCGCCCCCAGCTCGCTGATCCCCGCCAGCAGGTGCTTGGTCATCTGGCGCAGCCCCGGATTCTTGGGGTTGGAGAGCGTCTTCTCCAGCGCCTCGACCGCCGGGCGCCCGTCGATCTCCAGGATCAGGTTTCCCTCGGCGGCGGTGATGGTCTGCGGATCGCCGACCGCCTGGCACCCCTGGGTCATCCCCATGCTCGGGTGCAGCTCGGGCGGGAAGACCAGCGCGACACAGGCGTCGGCCTGCGCGGCGTCCTTCCAGAAGACGCGGCAGCCCGACTCACCGCCCGAGGCACCGGCGCCGGTGATCAGCAGATCAGGCGCGACGTCGGCGATCCCGGCCACGAAGTCGGCGGCGTCGAGCTCCGCCGGATCGACGAGAACCGCCACCGCCGCACCGGCCGCCTTTCCGCCGAGCACCCGCAGCACCTCCTGGCCGAGCCGGGCCCCCGCCACGCGCGGATCGCCGCGCACGCCCGGCAAGTAGAGCGGCGTCGGCAGCGGCCGGCCGCCGAGAACGAGGACCGCGACGGCCGTGGCGTTCTCGACCTCTTCGGCACCGGTCAGGACGCCCGTCGCCGAGCAGCCGATGATGATCGCGTTGGGGATGGTGCGCCGGACGGCCGAGAGCACGCCGCTGTACTCGTCGTCGTCGTGTCGCGTGCCGGCGAACACCATGGCGATTTCGACCGCGGCGTCCGGCCCAGCCGCCGTGAGCGCGCGATGCGCCGCCAGCCCGGCCGCCGTAAATCCGTCGAGATGGACGGCTACACCAACGCCGGCGGAGGTCATGGCCCCCTCTTACCGGGGCTTCCGCTATACTGCAAGCAGTCCCGAAACATTCGGGGGCGAAACGGTTTCGACGGGGGGAAGCAAAGTTCAGGTCGCGTGCCGAGGCGCCCGAGGCCTCGTAAAAACGGGCAAAAAAAACAACAGCGAACGACAACGCGTTCGCTCTCGCCGCCTAAACAGCGGACGGGACCGTGAACCAGGGAGCCGCCCGCGGCCCTGGGGATCGGCCATTTAGCGGGCTAGGTTGCCGTGCAACGCCTTCGGGCACGGCGTCGACAATTAGAAGGATAAGCTCCGAGACGCCTCGCCGGTGGGCCACCTCGGAGACGAAAACCAAATCGCCGGACACGCACGTAGTGGCTTGAGCGGAGCACTTCCGGACCCGGGTTCGACTCCCGGCGCCTCCACAATAATTCTCAACTAGTTAGGTACTAACTTTCGGCTTTGTCGCCCAGCCTGTCGCCCAGACACGCGCGCTGCCGAGACCATCGAGCAGCTTCACCGCGTCGCGCGGGGCACGTCCGGGACTGAGGTGCGCGTAGCGCATCGTCATCTCGATCGTGGCGTGCCCGAGCAGCTCCTGCACCGCCTTCAGCGGCACGCCGCGCATCGCGAGATGCGATGCGAACGTGTGCCGCAGCGCGTGCCACCCGATCTGCCGGAGCCCCGCCTTCCGGCACGCCCGCCAGAGCGGATGCTTGCACCTCGTTCTTCTTCAGCATCCGCCCGTCGCGGTGCAGAACACCAGCGGCCCCCGCAGGTGCCGCTGCGCCTTCAGCGCCGCCAGCACCTCGTCTCCGAGCGGGACGTCCCGCCCCTTCCCGCTCTTCGGCGTCGTGATGATCCCGCGCGTGACGGAGCGCCGGACCGAGAGCTGCCCCTTGACCAGATCGACGTCCTCCCAGCGCAGCGCCAGGATCTCCCCCTGCCGCAGCCCGTCCTAATGGCGACCGGATCATCGTCCGCCACTCCCCTTCGTCCGCCGCCGCGAGCAGGCGCTCCGCCTCCTCGAAGTCGAGGAAGTCGAACTCCGGATCGGGCGCCTTCAGCCACTCGATCTCGGGCACCGCCTGGATGAGCCCGCGCTTCTTCGCCACGACCAGCAGCCGCCGGAGGACGGTGAGGTGGTTGTTCACCGTCTTCTTCGAGAGCTTCATCGCCTTGCCCGCCGCGTAGTCCTGGATCGCGGCGTAGGTGATGTCGGTGAGGCGCTTCTTGCCGAAGCTCGGGGTCAGGTGGTGCTTGAGAATCGACGCCTTGTCCTGCTGAGTGCTGGGCTTGTTCTGCATCGCCGCCACGGCCAGGAACTGATCCGCGAACTCGCAGAACCTCGGTACCTCTGTCTCCTTCTTCTCGGCAGCGGGCGGGTTCCAGAGCCGCTCGATGTGAGCACGCTCCGCAGCCTCGGCCGCTTGTCTGGTGTTGATGGCAGGGGTGCCCGAGATTCGCACCCGCCGCCCGTCCCGGAGGCCCACCCACTTGCGGTACCTCCACTGATCGCCATCTCTTCGTGCCGGCATTGCTTCACTCCTTGCCGACACCTCGAGGGCTTGCACCCTCCAACCATAGCAAGAGCGCGCGGCGGGAGAACAGCATCCGGCGACCGAGTCGGCGATGCGGGACCTCGTGGCGGTTCGCGGCTGCGTAGAGCGACCAGCGGCTCACGCCCAGGATCGCCGCCGCCTCGTCGGCGGTGACGACGTCTCCGCGAGCGGCGTCATCGGCTCCGGACGGCGGCGCTGTGCTCCCCCCCTGCCCGGCGACCTCGAACTCCAGGGTTGGGGCATCCTCGTCGACGAACTGGTTGGACCGGCTCATGGTGCTACCTCTCCTCGCGAAGCTGGTGGGTGCAGTTGGTGCTCCTGAACGCGCTCGCCCATCGGGCTGACACGCTGACAACTCGGATCGGCCGGCCGCCGATAAGGCGGCGTCCGGGACGCTCAGCACGCGCAGCTCCTCGCGTGCGGCGTCCCGGATGAACTGGCTCGGAAACCCTCTTGCGGTCACGTTCCAATTCCAGGTGATGAATGTCCTCAGCTGCCGGTCTGCGACCCAGCCCGACCGTCACGCCCACCCGGCGGTGGGAGAGAGGAAGGTGCGGTGGCCGTTCGGGAGCAGCGGCGAAGAGCGACGCGGCCGGCGTCGCGGCGGGCGCCGATGGCTGGATCTCTCCCGTCCCTACTGCCCGACCGCCCGTTCGCTTGTACGCCTGCCAGCACTTGTCTCGGGAGAGGAGGTCGCGGACCGCGAAGTCGATCGTCTTCGACATGGCCTCGGCGGGTGTCAGTTTCGCGGGTGCCGACTCCCTCACCCACGCGGCGTATGCGCTCAGCTCCTCCGCGGTGTCCGCGGAGACCTCGGTGAGGATCGTCTCCCGTTTTTGAACCCCTTCGAGGACCAGCGGTCCCGTGCGGGGCTCGGACTTGGGTCGGCCAACTCTCTTCTTCGTGCTTTCCATGGGTGCGTTCCTTTCTTGGTGGGTGCCGGTCCGTGTTCGCGACACGGCTCAGCGGGAAATCTCCGGACTGCTTCGAATCGAAAGGCGGCCCGCGGGGTCACGCGAGATCGTCACGACCCTTCCCCGCAGCAGCTCGGCCTCCTTGGGCTTAGGAACGAGCGCGAGCTGGCCGTGCCGGTAGTCGACGACCTGGACGTATTCGGTTCCGGACGGACCCGCCGGCGCCGGGACCAGCTGTCCGCTGAATCGCGCGCGGATTGGCCACGAAGGCAAGCCCGAGCCGTTGGGCAGCCACCTGACCGAGCGCGACCCGCTCCTTTTCCAGGTCACTGATGGCCGGCGCGGCCGGCTCCCGCTGTGGCGGCAAGGCCTTTTCGATCTTGAGCAGCTGCCGAGGATGCGTCCGTTCCCTCGACTCCAACTGGGCGACCAGATCGGATGGGACACGCCATCGACCGTCCGGCAACGGGCTGGCCAACCCATACGCCGCGAGCCGCTCGAGCCGGCGAACATTTCCCTCACGAGGTCGGCCGGCGACAGAGCAGCCTCTTCGGGTCTCCGGCCTGGGCGCTTCTCGAGCTCCCGCTGATGCTGCCGCGGGTCATAGACGCCACCATTTTCTCGGGCGACCCGAGCGATGATCTGGTCCGCCGGCTTCAGCCACTTCTCCGCGTGAACCCGACCCGGATCTTGTCGCCCCGCCGCAGGTTCTCCGCGACCTCCGGTCGAAGCGGGATGTAATAGCCCCGGTTGTCGGCTGCCCTGGGCCGCCACGAACATCTGGCCGGACAGCTCGTCGTGGAGGCCCTTGCCGATTACGACGGCTTCGAAAGTGGACAGGGGCAGCTTCGGATCGACGAACCGATATTCGGCTGCCTTCTCGCCGACGATGGGATACAGCCGCTCGATTCGGTCGTTCTGCTGGCCGAGACGGACCAGCGATTCCTTCCATCCGTCGGCCAGACGCCAAACCCCGGGTCGCTCTTCGACCGCCAGCTTGAGCGTCGGTGAGGTGCCTGAAGCCGCGCCACGCAATTCCGTCCCTCCGGTCCGGGTCGAGCGAGCAGCTTCTTCAGGGTCACCGTGCCGTCAGGCTGAATATGTTCGCTCAGAAATCGATCGAGCATGGTGACACGCTCGGCCCCAATTTCCGCCTCGCGCGCCCTGGAATATTCGAGGTCCGTCCTGGGCCCCGAGCTCGCGGGTGACAATTTCCTGCGCCCGCCAGCGCATCTGGTGCTTGATGTAGTCGGAGTCGATTCGGACCTCGTCACCATCGACGTCGACGCCTCGGACATCGATATGGACGTGGGGGTTGTCGGTGTTGTGATGATTGACGGCGGCCCAGATCAGCCGCCGCCCGAGGTCGTTCTCGACCTGGTTCATCAACCGGCGCGCGAATTCTTTCAGGTCGAGCTCGTCCCCGTCTTCGGGCGAAACGATGAACCGAAATTGCCGCTGCTCACCGTCCAGAGGGGCACGAAAGGCGTCCCGATCGAACCCGTCGTCGGCTCCGTAAAGACGTCCCGGCGAGCCGTCTCGGTCGACGCCGTCGCGCTCCAGGTACGCGAGGTGGCGCCTCATCCCCGCGAGGCCCTGCTTTCCGAGCGGGACGTAGCTGCTCTTGATCACGCATCGGCGACTACTTTCTCTCGGCATATGAACCGCCACGCGGGCCGGCCGGGCGGCCTTTCGCGCCAGGCGACGAAATCCGCCCCCGGATCGACGGCACACGCTCCGGGTCACGCCGGCGCCGACCGATGCGGGGGCGAAACCGCTCCTCGGGCTCGCCGGAATTCGGGGTGCTCATCGGCCTGGCCCTTTCCCACGTCAACCGCCCCCGAACCAGGGCGAGGTGGCACGTGGTCGCCGCTTGCCGGGAAGACCTCGCCGCTCAACCTGCGGCCTGCCCTGAACTTGCTCCCTACCGCGCGCATCAGCTCGCGGTACAACCTTTCCGCCCGCTGCACCGACTCCGGCGTCTGGGATATCGTTGGCAGGAATAGACACCACACCTCCGCGTAGCGTGCGAACGTCATCGCGAGAAGCTCGAGGGTGTTCTGATTTCGTTCGAGCCGCTGGGTCAGGATGTCGAGGCGAGCTGCGACGACCTCCCCGTCACCGCGTTCGGTGGCCAGGAAGCGCTCATAGGCCGCTTTCGTGAACGCGCTGTGCGTGCACCCCTGCGCGGCTTCATAGGTCCGGACCTGCTTCAGCAAGCTCGGGGTCGACATAGGACTGTTCGCGGATTCTGTGACGCATCGTTGTGCTCCTGGCTGGTTGTCTGTCTCTCGGCGCCGTTCTCGGCAACGGAGCGGCAAAAGCGACCAACTTTCTTCTGACGCGGTAACGCCTTCGATCCTTGGCATCCCCCTTCTCGGCAATCCGCCTGGCGCTGGAACTGGGTTTCTTCGGGCCGCTGCGGTTTTTCCCCCACGCCCAGAGTTGTCGGCGCGACGCTGGGAAAACCGACCTCCACGGGGCGCCCCAGCGGCTGGGTGCGCTCACCGGCTGCGGTCCCCTGCTGGCAAACCGTTACTGACCTGTGCGGTTCTCGCGGCGAGACGCCCTGCCGTTGCCGGCATGCCCGCTCCCTCGAACGGATCGGCGGCTGCACCTCGGAAAACCGCCAAATTCGCGAGTGACTCCCGCGAACGCCCAGTCCGGGCGCGGCCTTCGGCGCACGTGAGCGCCACCTCGAAAGGCGTGCCTCTATACTTTTCCGAGTGAACGCGCCCGCTTAGGGCGCAGTGAACTCCGGCCCTTTATCT
>CAWIGZ010000008.1:0-531937 GCA_963835825.1 uncultured Pseudomonadota bacterium | reverse complement strand
CTCGGTGCTGCGCAGCGCGATCGGAATCATCATGACACCGAGGGCGATCCCGCCAGCGAGCAGCGAAAAGTGACGCATCGGCTTGACGACCAGCGTATAGACGACAATGCCGATCACGATCGAGGGCACCCCGTTGAGGAGATCGGCGACGTAGCGAATGACGAAGGCGGATCCCCGGCTCGCGTACTCGGCCAGGTAGACCCCTCCCAGGAAACCGATCGGCAAGCCGACGCATGTCGCGAGGAGAAGAATCTTGCCGCTCCCCACGATGGCGTTCGCCATTCCGCCCCCCGGCTCCCCCACCGGCGTCGGCAGATGGGTGAAGAACGACCAGCTGAGTGAGCCGGCGCCGTGCCAGACCAGGTATCCGAGGATCAGGAGAAGGACGCCGATGGTCATCAGCGCGCAGACCCCGGTGAGGCCGAACATGAGGAGGTTCGACGCTTTCTTGCGGGTTTCGAACGAGATCATGCGACTGCTCCGACCCGCGACGTCGTCGCCGCAATGAGCAGACGGGCCAAGCCGTTGACGAGGAAGGTGACGGCAAACAGGACCAGGCCGAGCTCTATCAGCGCCGACAGGTAAAGGTCGCCCGTTGCCTCGGTGAACTCGTTGGCGATGACGGCCGCGATCGAATACCCCGGCGCGAGCACCGACGCGCTCACCCGCGGCGCGTTGCCGATGACCATCGTGACGGCCATCGTCTCGCCGAGGGCCCTGGCGAGGGCGAGGAAGACCGACCCGAGGATGCCGCGCGCGGCGTTCGGCCAGACGACCTTGAACGTCGTCTGCCAGCGGCTCGCTCCCAGTGCCAGCGCGGCCTCGCGCTGCTCCTTGGGCACCGCGAGCAACACCTCGCGCGACACCGACACGATGAACGGTACGATCATGACGGACAGGACGATGCCGGCCGAGAAGTAGCTGACACCATAGAAGGCGCCCTTGAAGATCGGCAAGAAGCCGAGCGCGCCTTTCAGAACGGGGACGAGGTGCTGCTGGAGAAACGGCACCAGCACGAAGATCCCGAGCAGTCCATAGAGCACGCTCGGGACGGCGGCGAGCAGCTCGATCAGGAAGGTCAGCAAGTCGGAGACCCGGCGGGGAGCCATCTCGGCGAGGAAGATCGCCGAGCCGATTCCCTGCGGGATCGCGATCGCGAGCGCGAGGACCGAGGTCACCACCGTTCCGTATATGAAGGGGAGCGCGCCGAAGTCCCCTGCCACAGGATCCCAGGTCTGCGTGACGATGAACCGCCAGCCGAACTTCGCACGCGAGAGACCTGACTGGGTGTAGAGCTCGAACACCACCAGCAACGTGATCAGGACGACCGCGGCGGCGGCGCTCTGCACCAGTGCGCGGGCCACGGCGTCGCCCGCCCGTACCCGCTGTGCGAACGTGGGCGGAGTAAACCACGCCGCCGAGTCCCTGGCGGTCGCAGCCGCCCCGGGGTCCGTCATGGCTTTATCAGGCTGATGGCCTTCTCTTCCTTGGCGACGACGCCCGCCGGCAGCGGCGCGTAGGTAAGGGCGCCGGTCATTTTCTCGCCATCGTGGAGCATCCACTTCAAGAACCCCGTTACCGTCTTGGCCTTGACCGGATCCGAGAATTTCGCCGGGATGAGGAGCCAGGTGAAGCTGGAGATCGGATAGGCGTCGGCGCCCGGGGCGTTCGTGATCGACACCCGGAAATCGTCCGGCATGTTCTTGGCGGCTCCGCCGGCTGCCGCGGTGACGCTGGCGAGATCGGCCTTCACGAACTTGCCCGCGGCGTTCTTCACGCGACCATACGAGAGCTTGTTCTGAACCGCATAGATGAGCTCGACGTACCCGATCGAGTAGGGCGTCTGCCGGATCTGCCCGGACACGCCTTCGTTTCCTTTGCCGCCGAGACCGACCGGCCAATTCACTGAGGTGCCGACGCCGACCTTGGTCTTCCACGCGGGGCTAATCTTCGAGAGGTAGTCCACCCAGACGTACGTCGTGCCGCTGCCGTCCGAGCGGTGGACAACCACGAGATCCTGGTCCGGGAGCTTGACGCCCGGGTTCGGCTTGGCGATCGCGGGATCGTTCCACTTCGTGATCTTGCCCAGGAAGATCCCGACGAGCGCCTCGGGAGTGAAGTTCAACTCCGCGGTCACGCCCGGGATGTTGTACGTGGGGACGTCCGCGCCGAGCACCGTGGGGAAGTGAAGGATCTTGGTGCCCCGCTTCGCCGAAAACTCGGCCGTCTGTTTGTCGTTCATCGGCCCATCGCTGGCGCCGAAGTCGACCGTCCCTTCCGTGACCTGCTTGATTCCGGCGCCCGAGCCGATCGACTGGTAGTTGATCTGAATGTCCGGATGCGCCTTGTGGTACTCGTTGAACCACTTCGAGTACATGGGATATGGAAAAGTCGCGCCTGCCGCCGTCAGCTGAACCTCGGCGCGCGCTGGCCCCGCCGCGAGGGCCACGGCCCCGAGGACGGACACTTTCAGTAACGTCTTCATCGGTGTGCTCCTGCCTCGGTCGAAAGTCGACCTGGGCGCTTGTATCCCTCGGCCGCATGGCGGGTAGGTGGCGACACCGCAACAATCTAGTGAACTGGTGGAGGCGCAAACGCGTCGCCCTCAGGGCTGCCCCTTACCGTGGTGACGCCGGGCGCGCCTGGGCTTCAGGCCAGGGCCGCACCGCCGGCGGGTCGGCTTCCGAGCGACGCTAGCGGGATCCCGTCGGCGTGGACAGCAACACCGGTGCGCCACCACCCCCCTCCCCGATGACGACTGTCTTTGCGTTGGCCGAGGCCGCCAACTTGTCGAGCTGCTGAATCCGTTCGAACTCGAGGATGGGCGGACTCAAGCTGGCGGCAATCGTGTGGTTGTAGTCGGCGATACCCTGCGCGTCGATGCGTTTCTGGTCGGCGGTCGCCTTGCTCACCTCGAGCACGTACTTCATCTTCAGGACCTCTTGCTCAGCGGCCAGCTTTTGGTCGATCGCCCGCCGAATTGCGTCGGGGAGCTGGACGTCACGGATGAGAATCGCCTCCAGCACGAGGTGCTTCCCCGCGATCTTCGTGGCCAGGCCCTCACGGATCTCGCGTTCGACGATCTCCCGTTTGGTGGAATAGATCTCTTCGGGTGTGTAGCGCCCGAACACGCGGCGGGCCTCGGAGCGCAGGACGGGCTCGAGGATCTTCGTGTAGAACTCGGGGCCGATCTCGCGCTGAAGCGCGACGACCTCATTGGGGTTGAGGTGGTAACGAACCGACGCGTCCAGCTTGATCCCCAGTCCATTGACGGCGATGACGTCGAGGACCTCGTCGTGGCTCATCGACCGGAGGTCGTAAACGGAGAGATCGTTCCAAGGCGCGATGGCGTGCACGCCCTCTCCGTAAGTCTCGGCTTGCGTTCCGCCCGACGCTCGCCAGAGCACACCGACCTGCCCGGGGCCCACCGTCGCGCAGCCCCCGATAGTCGCGAGAATCGCCAACCCCACGCCCACCAGCGTTGCCCGGCCGCCACCGGGGATCCGAGATGCCGTCATGGTTCAATCTCCGTCAGGGTGTGATCGGTCGACGCCCGCACTTCGACCGTCGTCGAGGGCGACGCGAGGAGCGCGCTCCAGGCACGGTTGGCGCTGTCTTGGAGAATCTCCGGCCTCAGAGTCGGCGCCACGACGGAATGCGCCGCCGCGATCCCACGCGCCTCCTCGCGGAGGCCGTCGGCGCGCTGTTTGGCGAGCGTCACCTCCTGGCGCGCCAGGGAGACCTTCTGCTCCTCGATACCTGTCTCCACGACCGCGGCGTACGCCAGCGAGGTGGAGAGCAAATTCAGCGTCCGCAGGTTCACGCTGTCCACGACGACGTGGTACCGACGCAGACGCTCGGCCGCTAAACGCGTCACCTCCTCTTGGGCGCGGACGATCCCGGGGGTGTCGAGCTGGTCGGCTCGCAACCCGGCAAGCACCTTCCGGACTGTCGAGCTGACCACCGGCAACACGAGCGTCTGGTAAAAGCGCGGTCCCACCTCACGCGCGAGCGCCACGATTTCGCCGGGCGCCGCATGAAACGTCAAGATTGATGCGCGCGCCTCCACTTGGGCGCCGTCTGCCGAGACGGCAACCAGGTCTTCGCTGTGCTCGTCGACCCGCAGATCATAGAGATCGACACGCGCCCATGGGCTCACCGTGTGCGCGCCCTCGGCGAGCGAAACGGGATCGACGCCGTCGGACCGAAGGACCACCCCGGCGTGCCCTGCGGGGACAGTGGCGCAAGCCGAAAGTGCGCCCGCGGCCGACGTAACGACGACGATCAGCCTTCCGAGCGAGTGGCGGCCCGATCTCACATCGCGGGCCATTTCGAAGCCTTAAGGAAGGTCAGCACTCCGCGTGCTGACCGCAATCGTTCTGGAGCGCCGAGGCGCTGCGGTCGAGCCGGGAAATTCTCCGGGGAAGAACGGAAATATTCCATGCCGCACATGAATGCTGCGTTATCGCGACGGGCGCAGCTCGCGTGGAGGCCCATAGGGGGTGAACGGCCGTAGCTCGGGCCTCTCGCGTGACAGAGCCTCGAGCTCGGACTTGCCGTAGGCGTCGGGAGATCCAGGTGGAAGGCGCCTTCGGATCCAGCTTTCGATTATCGTCTGCGCCGGATGGGCGCCGGGGCTCGACGGGTCGGCGTCGGCCCACAGGAGAAAGGTGATCCGACGTCGCTCGCGACGGCGGTACCGCGTGTCGGCCCACAGCGCGTCCAGACGCGATGGTAGGTCGTCCAGAGCCAGCCGCATCCGCGAGGCGTAGGCGCGCGCGGCCATGTCCGTTCTCTGGCGAAAGGTGGCAGCCAGAAAGTTTGCCTTCTCGTGGCGATAGAGAGTGCCGTGGCCCAGCTCCCGGGAGAATTCGTCGCTGAGGTCGAACCTGAACGCCGCATCCCGACGCGCGTAGCGTAGGCGGTGGTCGTGAAAAGTGACCGACCCGTCGGGCGCTACGGTCGCCGAGAACTCCGGTGAATCGTAAGACGCCCCGCCATCCGGCCGCGACGTGAGGGGGTACCGCCCGTCGGCCTCGGCGGTTTGCGCATGTCCGCTGGCCGGAAGTGGTCCCAGAAAAGCGCCCGGCGCATTTGCAGGGACCGATTTATGTTGGTGCGCTGGCGAGCCCCCGTCCGCGGCCTCGACAATGCCGTTCGTCGCGAACCAGATGACGACGAACGCCACGAGCCGGATTCTCACGCGGCCCCCGCAGATGGGGCCACGACTGACGCCGTGGGTGAAGCAGGAGCCGGCGATTCGGCCTGGCTGGTCATCACGTTGGTGACCAAACGCGTCCGGGCGGGGCCACGGCGGCGTCTGCCTCCCGCACGCGCCACTTCGGGTGCAACCCGGCCTCGGAAATCAGCAGGATCCAGTTCGATGCCCGCGACGCCGATGATCATTAGACCGCCAATAGGACCGTACCATAGAACCCACGGTTCTTCATTCCTCGCAGAACCTCGAGCGGACCCGGTCGATGCCCGACAGACGATCGAGCGCTCGCCATGGTCGAGGTGTCCAAAGGGTGCAGAGCCCCGTCAGGACATCGCTCGCTTCGGGCGCAGGTAGCCGGCCAGCAGCTCGCCGGCCATCTTCTTGTGCGCGCTCTGCCAGTCGGCGTCGAGGAGATCGGTGCGAAACAGGAACGAGAGGGTGTGGGCGTTGGAACGGTGGAAGTAGCAGAGCGACACCATGACCACGTAGAGGTGGAGCGGATCGATCCCCGGTCGGATCATCCCCTTGCGCTCGCCGCGGCGGAGCAGCTCCTCGATGAGGGGCATGAGGGGCGAGCTGATGATCCGCGTCTTGGCCGAACCGCGCAGGAACCGGCCGCGCAGAAGGTTCTCGCCGCTCAGCAGGGTCATCAGCTCCGGATGGGCGGTGAAATGCTGGTCGACGAAGTCGAACAGCTGCAGCAGCCCCTCCACCGGGTCGATCCGATCGACCTCGAGGCGCATCTCTTCCTGGCGCAGCTCCCCGATGACGTGCTCGAGCACGGCGCCGTAGAGACGGCTCTTGTCGCCGAAGTAGTGATAGATCATCCGGGTGTTGGCCCGGGCCCGCTGGCGGATCCGCTCGACGCGCGCGCCGCTGTAGCCGTGGGCAGCGAATTCGCCGATGGCAGCGCGCAGGATCTTCTCCCGGGTCCGATCCGCGTTCCGCTTTCCGCCGTTCATCGCCATGACAATACGTCCCAATCGCCCGACTGGTGGGTTACGCGAAGGTTTCGCGCCGGTAACTCCCTGGTAAACAATCACTTACCTGAGGTAAATATTTACTTACTTATAGACCGGCCGCCTCCCGCCCCGCTAGAGTCGTCCCCGTGTCGCCCGCGCCGACATCTCGCCCGGCTCCGGTCGGTCCGCCGCTGCGCACCGTCGTCGTGACGCTCGATCCAAAGGGGAGCGAATCCCGGAGCGACTCGCCCGCCTCTCTGCTCCGGACCCTCGGCCACGAGGTGCTCGTGGCGGGCTTCGACTTGACCGAGCTCGCGTCGAACGCGGGGCCGGTCGACGTCGTGGTGATCGAGGCGGGCGAACACCTGGAGATCGGGCGCAGCGCCATCCAGCGGCTCCGCCAGCGTCCGGAGCTGATCGCGGCGCGGATCCTCCTCTGCCTCGATCTGGCGCGCGTCGTGGCGTTCACCGCCGAGATCGGCGCCGACGACTTCATCCTGTTTCCCGTCACCCTGGAGGAGCTGGCCGCTCGCCTCTGGCAGCTGAGGGCCAGGGACAATCGCCCCCGCGCGCCGCTGCAGCTGCGGTACGGCGACATCGTGCTCGACTGCGAGATGCGGCAGGCCTACCGGGAAAATGAATCGCTCAAGCTGACGCCGTACGAATTCCAGCTCCTCCGCTTCCTGGTCGAACGGATCAACCGGGTGTTCTCTCGCCAGGAGCTGCTCTCGCGCGTCTGGGGCTATCGGCATGCGGGCGGCGGCCGGACCGTCGACACGCACACCCTGAACCTCCGCAAGAAGCTGGGGGGTCTCGGCGACCGTCTGCAGTCGGTGCTGGGCGTCGGCTACAAGCTGCAAAAGGCCGGCGGTCCTCTCGACGGCCCGGTGACCGCCCACCGCGAGCTGAACGCGCGCGTTCCCGGCGTCGCGGCGGCCGCGCGCCCGGATCTGCCGCGCGGGATCGTGCCGCCCGCGCCTCCCCTGCCCTACGACGTCGATGTCCTCCCGATGCGGGCCACCACCCGGCGCTCGTCCTAGCGTGCCGCCTGGCCTAAAGTGCGGGTCATGCGACCTGCTCTCGACCCACGCTCCGGTCAGCGTCTTCTTCGCGCCCGGGGCGGTGCGCTCTTCATGGGCGCCGCCTGCGTCGCCTTGACGGCGAGCGCGTGCGGCTCGGGGCCGGCGGGGACCACCTCCGATGCCGGATCGGGGGGCGCGTCCGGCGGTGCCGGTCTGGCGGCGGGCACGGGCGGAGACGGCCGCGGCGGAAGTGGAGGCGGCGGCAAGCTCGGGACCGGCGGCGGCGCGGGGGGAAGTGGCGGCGATACGGGAGCGGGCGGCGCCGGCGCCGCGGGCGACGGCGGAGCGGCTGGGCGCGACGGCGGGAGCGGAACGGACGGCGGCGGACAGACGGGGGTGGTCGCCGCCGGCCTGCGGTGGGTCGGCCGCGTCGACCTCGGCGATCCGCAGCGCCCCCGGTTCTCCTGGTCGGGCACCGGGTTCGTCGCGCGCTTCTCGGGGACCTCGCTGTCGGTGCAGCTCGACAGCACCGGCGCGTTCCTTTTCAAGGCGGTCGTCGACGGCACGCCCCGGGCGGCGTTCACGATTCCCTCCGGACAGCAGACCGCCAGCGTGGTCAGCGGCCTGGGCGCCGGGACCCACACCGTCGAGCTGTATCGCCAGACCGAGGGCTCGCAGGGCGACTCCCAGCTGCTCGCCGTGACGATCGGCGGCGGCGCCCTGATGACGCCACCGGCGCCACCCGCGCGCCTCATCGAGATCATCGGCGACTCGATCAGCTGCGGATACGGCACCCTCGGCACGCTGGCCGACGCCGATTGCTTCCCGACCGAGAGCCACTGGGACACTTACGGGGCCGTGGCGGCGCGCGCCCTCGGCGCCGAGGTGAGCACGATCGCGATGTCGGGCCAGGGCGCCTATCGCAACTACGGCGGCGACATGAACAACACGCTGCCGATGGTCTACACCCGGGCGCTGACGAACGACGCCACCCCGGCCTGGGATTTCCGCACCCAGGCGCAGGCGGTCATCGTGAACCTCGGCACCAACGACATCAGCAACAACAAGGGCGATCCCGGCGCGCCGTTCGTGACCGCCTACACCGGACTGCTTCAGACGGTACGCGCCAAGTATCCGGGCGCGCTGATCGTCTGCATCATCGGCCCGCTCCTCAGCGGCACCGATCTGTCGACCATCCAGGCGCACATCAAGGCCGCCGTCGACGCGCGGGTTGCCGCCGGCGACAAGAACGTCGAGCTCTTCGACAAGATCGCGCCGCAGACGTCGGACAAGGCCGCCTGCCAGTACCACCCCGACCCGGCCGAGAACCAGCTCATGGCCGGCCAGATCGTCGCCGAGCTCCAGAGCAAGCTCGGCTGGTGAGCGCAGCGGCCGGCCGGGCCGCGAGGCTTCGCCGCCGCTGCCCGCGTCGACCTTCGCGCGGCAACTTGTTGCCAGGAGATCCAGCCCCACCTTGGTGGTCGCAGGACCAGGGCGTGATCTATCAGATCCATGAATACGGCCGGGCGCTTCTGGCGCCGGCCACGTACCTGGCGCAGGCGGGCGCCCAGCTGTTCTCCGAACCGGGGAGCTGGCTCGCGCAGATGCCGGGCGCCAACAGTCTGGCCGCCGGGTGCGAGCTTCTCTACCGGATCGGAAAACCCTACGACAAACCCGAGTTCGGCATTCACACGGTCGACGCGCACGAGAGCACCGAGGTCGCCGTGCTGGAGCAGATGGTCCTGGCCAAGCCGTTCTGCCGGCTGCAGCACTTCCGGCGGTCCAGCGATCGCGACGACGTCAACAGGGCGCTGCGGGCCGATCCCGTCGTCTTGCTGGTGGCGCCGCTGTCGGGTCACCACGCCACGTTGCTCCGCGATACGGTTCGCACGCTCCTGGCGGACCACGACGTCTACGTGACCGACTGGATCGATGCCCGGTTGATCCCGCTCGAGCGCGGCCCCTTCACGCTGGCGGACTACGTGGGCTACATGCGGGAGTTCATGCAGGTGCTGGGGGCCGACCGCATTCACGTGATCGCCGTCTGTCAGCCGGCGGTCCCGGTCCTGGCGGCGACGGCCCTGATGTCGACGGCGGGCGAGCCCGTGCCGCGCAGCCTGACGTTGATCGGCGGACCGATCGACTCGCGCCGCAGCCCCACCAAGGTCAACGACCAGGCCACCCAGCGCCCCTTGAGCTGGTTCGAGACCTATCTCATCGACCGGGTCCCCTCCACCTACCCGGGGCGGGGCCGCCGGGTCTACCCGGGCTTTCTCCAGCACGCCGGGTTCATGGCCATGAATCCGGTCCGGCACATCGGCTCTCACTGGGACTTCTATCGCCACCTCGTCGAGGGCGATCTCAACGACGCCGCCGAGCACCGGCGCTTCTACGACGAGTACAACGCGGTCTGCGATCTGCCGGCGGAGTACTACCTCGACTGCATCCGCATCGTGTTTCAGGAGCATCTGCTGCCGCGCGGCCTGTGGTGCATCGGCGACGAGCGCGTGGCGCCGGAGGACATCAAGGACTCGGCGCTGCTCACCATCGAGGGGGAGTTGGACGACATCTCCGGCCTGGGGCAGACGCGGGCGGCGCTGGACCTGTGCAGCGGGATCCCCGCCGAGCGAAAGCACCACGTGACGATCGAGCGCGGGGGCCACTACGGCGTCTTCAGCGGGCGCCGCTGGCGCAAGGTGGTCTATCCGGAGGTGCGACGCTTCATCGCCAACGCCAACGCCGGCCGCGGCGCGAGTTGAATGGCACGGCGGCGGCGCGATGACGGCGGGCGTGGCATCTTCTCCTCCCATGAACAGCGGCGGCGATCTCCAGGGGCGACACGTGGTGGTGACCGGCTCGGCGGGCGGGCTGGGGCCGGCGGTGGTCGACGCGTTGCTGGCGGCGGGAGCGATCTGTCACCTCCCGCTGCGCGGCGGCGGCGACGGGGCCCGGCAGGAGACCGGGCTGGTCAGCGTGGCGGGCGTCGAGCTGACCGACGAGGCCGAGGTGCGCGCCTTTTACGCCTCGCGGCCGCCGCTGTGGGCCTCGGTGCACCTGGCCGGCGGCTTCCGGGCGGCGCCGATCCTCGAAACCTCGCTGGCCGAGCTGCGCGCGCAGGTGGACCAGAACCTGACGACGGCGTTCCTCTGTTGCCGCGAGGCCGCCCGCAACCTGCGCGCGGGCGGCGCCGGCGGCCGGATCGCCAACGTCGGCTCGCGCGCGGCGGCGGTTCCCGCCGGCGGCGCCGTCGCCTACACGGTGGCGAAGGCCGGCGTCGCGGCGCTCACCGAGGCGCTGGCCGACGAGCTGCGCGGCGACGGCATCCTGGTCAACGCGGTCGTGCCGTCGATCATCGACACCCCGGCCAACCGCGCGGCCATGCCGTCCGCCGACCACGCCCGCTGGCCGAAGCCGGCCGAGATCGCCGCGGCGCTCACCTGGCTGATCTCTCCGGGCAACCGCCTCACCTCCGGCGCGCTGGTGCCGGTCTACGGCCGCGCCTGACCGCGCCGCCGCCGATCGCCGTCAATATCGCGACAAGCTGGCCGCCTCGGTGCTTCGGGCGCGCGAGCCCTTCTCGCCGGGCGGATTCAGGGCATGGACGTAGTCGGCCAGGATCCGGACCCCCTCGTTCAAGATGATGTCATCCGTCGCCGACCGGACCTTGGCGTCACTGTCCCGGTCCTCGTCGCCGGCGGGGGCGCTGTCCTTGGCCGCCACCGGCGACGGAAGGCCCGGCAAGGCGGCATTCTTGACCGTGATCTCGTAGCTGGTGAGGCCGGTCGCCCGCAGCGCACGCTCCTCCTGGGCCAGCTCGGTCTCGCGAACCTTGGACTCCGCCATCTCTTGCCGGCGCTGCGCTTCGTTCAGCGACACCGACTTCGAGACCAGGCTCTTCTTCAGTCGGGCGACGTCGTTCACCAGCTCGGCGAAGGACTTGTCGCTGGCGCGACGGCGGTCGGAGCGCTCCCGCAAGCCGGCGACATAGGGCTCGACGCGGTTGAGGCGCTCGAACGTCGCGGCCGGGACCACGTCCCACGGCAAGGGATCCTTGAGGGACGCTTCGCTCACCTCGCTGACGTCGCTGGCCGACGGCAGCACCACGTCCGCCTTCACGCCGCGCAGCTGGGTCGACGCGCCGCTTGGCCGGTAGAACTTGCTGGTGGTGATCTTGAGGGCCCCCGGATCGTACGCATGGCCGAGGCCGATCTGATCCATGTAGGCCGCCAGCGGCACGATGTTCTGCACCGTGCCCTTGCCGAAGGTCGACGAGTCGCCGACGACGATCGCCCTTCCATAGTCCTGGAGCGCGCCGGCCAGGATCTCCGAGGCGGACGCGCTGAACCGGCTGGTCAGCAGGACCAGCGGCCCGTCATAGAGCACGCCGGGATCGGTGTCCTCGTCGACCACGACCTTCCCGTCGGCGCCGCGCGTCTGGACGACCGGCCCCTTGCGAATGAACAGGCCCGTCAGGCTGATCGCCTCTTCCAGCGAGCCGCCGCCGTTGTGGCGCAGGTCGAGCACGATGCCGCGCACGTGCTCCGCCTCCAGCTTCTCCAGCAGCCGCGAGACGTCGGCGGTCGCGCTGCGCCGCTTGCCGCCGCCCATGTCCGCGTAGAACGACGGCAGCTCGATGACGCCCAGCCGGACCGTGGGGGTCCTTGGTCGCGAGCTTGGTCGCGGTCTTCGTCGCGGGTTTGGCCGCGAGCTTGGTCGTCCCCTTGGTGGTCGCCTCGCCGAGCGGCAGGTCGACGATCCGGGCCTTGGCCTGCTGGTCCTCCAGGGTGATCTCGTCGCGCACCAGGGACGCCGTCTTGGTCGCCGCGCCGGCGGGGCCGGCGGGAACGAGCGTCAACGTCACCGTGGTCCCCTTGGGTCCACGGATCAGCTGCACGGCGCGCATCAGCGGCATGTTGACGATGTCGACCGGCTGCTGGCCGGCCTGGGCCACCGCGACGATGCGGTCGCCGGGCTTCAGCAGGCCGCTGCGCGCGGCCGGCCCCCCCGGCACCAGCTCACGCACCTTGCACGCGCCGTCCTCGCTCTCGAGAGAGGCGCCAATTCCGAACAGCGAGAGGTTCATCGCGATGGAGAGGCTCTCCATCTGTTCATGGCCGAGGTAGTCCGAGTGGGGATCGTAGACGTGAGCCAGCGTGTCCAGATAGATCTCGAGGACCTCGTCGCTGCTGAGCCCCTTCATGGTGGTCAGCGCCTGCGCGTGCCGGCGGGTCAGCGTGCTGATGATCTGGTCGGGCCGCTTGTCGTTCAGCTTCTCCTGCAGATACTGCGCCCGCAGCGTCTGCCACCAGAGCGCCCGGGCCTCCGCCGTCGTGGCCGGCCGCCGGGCGTTTTCGCGATCGAACGAGTAGCTGTCGTGCCCGGTGAACTCGAACTTCGCGGTCTTCAACACGTACGTGTCGTAAGCGGTCTCCTCGCTCAACCGCTGGACGTAGCGAGCGAAGATGGCCCTGGCCGCGCTGGTGTCGCCGGTATTGCGCGTCGCCTGAGCCAGAGTCGCCCGATAGCGCGCGAACTCGTCGACGTCGGACTGGAGAAACAACGAGCGTGAGCCGTCGAGAGCGTCGAGGTAGCGGTCCAGCACCGTGCCGGCCAGCTGGGCGTCGAAGGGATGGTGGGCGAGCTGCGACTGGCCGAGCATGCCCGCCGTCAGGCGGGTGATGTTGGCGTCCGTCGTGCGCGCGTCGGCGACGGGACGGGCAAGCAGAGGGCCGGAGGCGGCCGAGGTGACAGTTACAGCGAGCGCCAGCGCCGCCAACCACGAAATCCGTCGTTTTGTTTGCTTCATTGTTTGAACAGAATGACCAAGCCCGACCAGGGGCGCGCGGTATCTATCTATACCTCTGGCCAGGGCCAGGTATTCCTGGTTGCCTGTAACTGGATCGACATTTCGGAGACCCTCCGCCGCGGTCGTGCTGAGGCCCGGGGCGGCCCTGGCCGGAAGTCAGGGGCGAGCCCTCCCCGGGCCTAAATATGCCTTGACGGGCATATGAGCTGATGGCCATATACCGGGTGTGGAATCGTCGTTCGCGATCGTCGCCGAGCCCAACCGGCGGGCCATCTTGAGCCTGCTGCTCTCGTCGGAGAGCTCGGTGGGCGAGATCGAGCGCGAGCTGCGACTGTCCCAGCCCTCCGTCTCCAAGCACCTGCGGGTGTTGCGCGAGGCCGGCTTCGTGGAGTCGCGGATTGAAGCGCAGCGGCGCCTCTATCGGCTGCGGCCGGAGCCGCTCATGGAGCTCGACGCCTGGCTGGTCCCCTTCCGGCGCTTCTGGACGAAGCACGTCGACGCGCTCGAGCGGCACCTCGACCAGATGGACGAGGCGCCTCCCCGGGCGCCGGCAGTGAAGACATCAGGAAGACGTCAGTAAAGAAAGGAAAGAAGCGACGATGAGCAGCCGCGACGAATACACGCCCGGCGCCGCGACGGGCGCCGAGGTTCGAAAAGATGGAGACAAGTGGACGCTGGTTCTGGTGCGCGAGCTCCGCCACCCTCCGGCCAAGGTCTGGACGGCGCTCACCGAGCCGGAGCACCTCCGGCAGTGGGCGCCGTTCGACTCCGACCGGAGCCTGGGGACCGTCGGCACCGCGAAGCTGACGACCGTCGGCGCGCCGACGCCGCTCGTCTCCGAGACGGAGGTGAAGCGCGCCGACGCGCCCAGGCTGCTCGAGCTCAACTGGGGCGGTCAGGAGCTCCGCTGGGAGCTGGAGCCGCAGGCGGGCGGCACCCGGCTCACCCTCTGGCACAACATCGACCGGCGATTCATTTCGATGGGCGCCGCAGGCTGGCACATCTGCCTCGACGTGCTGGACCGGTCGCTCGCCGGTCAACCGATTGGACGCATGGTCGGCCCGGACGCCATGAAGTTCGGCGGCTGGCGGCGACTGAACGCCGAGTACGCCACGCAGTTCGGCGTCGAGCACCCCAGCTGGTCGTCGGGACCGCGCTGACATCGACATGGCGCGCTCCAAAGGAACGGTCATCGGCTTCTGGATCGCCACGGCGCTCTTCTGCCTGCAGATCGGCTTCACCGCCTACGCGCAGCTGCGCCTGCCGCAGGTGGCGGCGATGTTCACCCACCTCGGCTTCCCCGCTTACTTCCGGGTGGAGCTGTCGTGGGCCAAGCTGCTCGGCGTGGCGCTGCTGCTGGCGCCGGTCTCCGCGCGGCTCAAGGAGTGGGCCTACGCCGGCTTCGCCATCACCCTCGGCTCGGCGCTCATCGCTCACTTCGCGATGGGCGACGGCCCCCAGGCCTGGAGCTGGGCGGCGGGAACCGGCGTGCTCTGGGCGCTGTCGTACCTCTTCTGGCGCCGCCTGCAGGCGACGGCGGCGCGCGCCTGACCAAGGTTTCGACTCCGGGCACCTCCCCCCTCGCCAGGCGACCGTGTCTTTATCCCGTTCCATGCGCATGATGAGCGGACCATGGGTGACAAATCTCCGAAGTCGAAGCACAAGCAAGCAGACCAAAAACAGAGCAAGACCAACGAAGACAGTCGCAGGAAGCAGGCTGCGATCACCGCCAAGCAGGTGGCGACCAAGAAGAAGTGACCTCCGAGAGGCTCACCGGCCGTCAATCGCGACGGTGAGCCGGCGGGCCCGCTTGCACATGCGGGCCGACAGATCGACGCCGACGGCGTCCAGCCCCAGGGCGTTGGCCACCGCCAGGACGGTCCCGAACCCGCAGAACGGATCGACGATCGTGCGGGTGGTGGTCTCGGCGAGCACGAAGCGGCAGGCGTCGACGCAGGCGAGCACCCCCATCGCCTTGACGCCCGGCTGAAGGCCGCCGTCGGGGAGGAGATCGGGGGTGGCGCGCCGGAGCGTCGGCCGCAGCACGCGCGCGAAGCCGAGCAGGTGCGAGTAGCTGGCCCGGCCGTGCGTCAGCGTCCCGGGCGGCTTGCGGCAGACGATCTTGTGGAAGAGCGTCCCCATCCCGGCCCGCTCGGCGGCGCGCGCGACCATGGCCCCCTTGTCGACCCACAGCCCGGCGCGGCGGACGTCGCTCTGGAAGAAGATGGCCACCCCCTCGTCGGGCACGCTCTGCATGGTCAGCACCGCCGCCTCGTCGAACCAGCGCCGCCAGCCGTCGAGCCCCAGCGCCGGCAGCTCGGACGAATCGGGCAACGACGTCACGACGCTGCTGCCCGCCAGCCTACCCGCGGCGCGCAGCCACGGCAGCGCATCGCCCTGGTGAACCGTCCGCCCCGGGCCGGTGGTCGCAAGGGTGGTCACAGGGCCGTCGACACCATAACCTGAGTCCATGACGATCACCGCAGCCTCCGACTGGGCCGCCGCCCGCGGCGAAAAATGGCGCGACCAGCTCTCGGGCATGGAGGCGATGCTCACCCCCGTCGACGGGCCGCTGCTCCGGGCGCTGCGGCTCGAAGCGCCCGTCCGAATCGCCGAGGTCGGCTCCGGCGGCGGGGGCACCGCGCTGGAGCTGCTGCGGAGCGCGCCGGCCGGGAGCGTCGTTCACGGCTTCGACATCTCGCCGGCCCTCGTCGAGGCGGCGCGCCGGCGCATCGGGGCCGCCGAGCGCGCGATCGCCTTCGAGACCGCGGACATGGCGACGGCGCTCCCCGACCTGCCGTACGACCGGCTGGTGTCGCGCTTCGGAATCATGTTCTTCGACGATCCGCCGGCGGCGTTCGCCAACCTGGCGCGGTGGCTGGCGCCGGGCGGCCGGTTCGCCTTCGCCGCCTGGGGACCGACGGCCGACAATCCCTGGATGACCAGCGTCCGCGACGCGGCCGCCGAGATCGTCGAGCTCCCCACGCCCGATCCCGACGGGCCGAGCGCGTTCCGCTATGCCGACGCGGACAAGCTCCTCCCGCTGCTGGCCCGGGCCGGCTTCGGCGAGCTGGAGGTCCGCGACTGGCGCGGAGCGCTCCCGGTCGGCGGCGGGCTTCCGCCGGCGGAGGCGGCGAGCTTCGCGCTGGCGACCTTCGCGTCGTTCGCCGAGCTGCTGGCCAAGGCGGGCGGGGAGGCGCTCGCGCAGGCGCGCCGGTCGTTGACCGCCCGCTTCGCCGGGCAGCAACAGGACGGGATCGTTCGAATGGACGCCCGCATCCACATCTTCACCGGCGCGCGCGCGATCGCCCCGGAGAGGGCCCCCTGAGCGGCGATGAAAGAGCCGAGGTCCGAAGGGCTGCTGGTCGACGTGCAGGTGGTTCCGCGGGCGTCGCGAACGGCCGTCGGCCCCGCGGTGGGCGATCGCCTGCGGGTGGCGGTGACATCGCCGCCGGTCGACGGGGCGGCGAACGCCGCGGTGATCGAGGCGCTGGCTGCGGCCTTCGGGGTGCGCCGGTCGGCGATCGCCATCGTGCGGGGCGAGCGGGGGCGCCGCAAGACCGTGCGGATCGCCGGCGCGACGCGGGCGGCGCTGGAGAAGCTTCTCGCCCCGAGCGACCGCGCCTCCTGAGCGGACCGGTCCCGGCGCCTCACGTTCGCGCGGCGGACCCGGGCTGCCAGCCGGGCATTCGCTGGGCGAAGCGGAGCGGCAGGATGACGTTCTCGGAGCGCGCGTAGGTCGCGTCCGCCCGGCCGCGCGGGGTGCGCACCACCGGCGCCCCCGCGAAGTGGGCGTTGTCGTTGGCGGTCGGGGCGCCGGCGATTGTGAGCGGGTCGGAGCTCACGCCGCCTTCCCGCGGCCTCACGCGGCCCTCCTGGCGGTGGCGGCCCGCGCCTCGGGCTTCTCCGGCTTGTCCGCTTTCTCCTCGCCCGCCGCCGGCTTGGCCGCGCCGATCCCGTTCTGCTCCAGCAGCTTGGTCCGCAGCTGCCGCAGGAGATCCTGGTGCTCGAGCAGGTAGGCCTTGGCCGCCTCGCGCCCGTTGCCCAGGCGCTCGCCGCCGTGGGCGATCCAGGCGCCGCTCTTCTCCAGAAGGCCGGCCTCCACGCCGAGGTCGATGATCTCGCCCGCCCGCGAGATCCCCTGCCCGTAGCCGACGTCGAACTCGGTCTCCCGGAACGGCGCCGCCATCTTGTTCTTCACCACCTTCACCCGCGTCCGGTTGCCCACCACCTGCTCGCCGTCCTTGAGCGCGCCGATGCGCCGGATGTCCAGCCGCACCGAGGCGTAGAACTTCAGCGCGTTGCCCCCGGTGGTCGTCTCCGGGTTCCCGAACATGACGCCGATCTTCATGCGCAGCTGGTTGATGAAGATGACCAGCGTGTGGCTGCGGGCGATGGCCGCCGTCAGCTTGCGCAGCGCCTGGCTCATGAGCCGCGCCTGCAGCCCCATGTGCGAGTCCCCCATCTCCCCCTCCAGCTCTGCCTTGGGCACCAGCGCCGCCACCGAGTCGATCACCACCACGTCGATCGCCTCCGACTTGATCAGCATCTCGGTGATGTCCAGCGCCTGCTCGCCGCAGTCGGGCTGCGACACCAGCAGATCGTCGGCCTTGACCCCCAGCTTGCGGGCGTACCCGATGTCCAGCGCGTGCTCGGCGTCGATGAAGGCGCAGGTCCCGCCGAGGCGTTGCGCCTCGGCCACCACGTGCAGCGCCAGCGTCGTCTTCCCCGACGACTCGGGCCCGTACACCTCGACGATGCGCCCCCGCGGCAGCCCGCCGGTCCCGAGCGCGATGTCGAGCCCGATCGACCCGGTCGAGATGACCGGCACCTCGACCGGCGTCTCCCCGGCCCCCAGCCGCATCAGCGTCCCCTTGCCGAACTGCTTGTCGATGTCGGCCAGGGTGGCGGTCAGCGCCTTCGAGCGCTCGGTCTCGGCGGCGGGCTGCTTGGTCTTTTCCGTGGGGGTCTGGGTTGCGGTCTGGGTGGGCGTCTGCGGGGTGCTCATCGGTGGTGCTCCTTTTCGATGAACCCAGACTAGCCCCGACCTCTGACAGAATGGGTCAGACAGGCAATCTCTTCGCCCCCGTCGTGATATCCCTCCCCCCGTCATGAAGAAGACTGATCGAAAGAGACGCCCCCCGACCCGCGCCGAACGTTACGCCCCCGCGCGCCGCCTGGCCGAGGTGCGGGGGCTCCTCAACAGCGGCGAGGGGGCCAGCGTCTACGACATCGCCGAGCGGTTCGAGGTCAGCGTCCGCACGGCGATCCGCTACGTCCGCGCGCTGCAGGTGGCGGGCGAGCCGCTGTACGAGGAGGTCGAGGGGCGGCGCAAGGTCTGGCGCCTGATGGCCAGCGCCCGCCAGCAGACGGTGACGCTGACGACCGCCCAGATGGTGGCGCTGTTTCTCTCCCGCCGGGTCTTCGACTTCCTGGCCGGCACCGGGTTCAAGGAGGACCTGGACGATCTCTTCGGCAAGCTGGAGGCGCAGCTGCGGCGCAAGGACTTCGCCGCCGCCCGCAACCTCGATCGCAAGGTCTTCGACGTCAACGAGGCCCGCCACATCTACGAGGGGCGCATCGAGGACGTCAACGACATCGTCACCGCGCTCTTGCGGGAAGAGCGGCTGCGAGTCACCCACGACAGCGTCTCGGGCGGCAAGAAGACCTTCGTCCTCGAGCCGTACACCCTGATGGTCTACAAGAAGGGCCTCTACCTGGTGGGGCGCAGCCAGGGGCACGGCGGCGCGCTCCGGACCTTCGCCCTCGACGCCTTCCGGCAGGTCGAATGGCTGCGGGGGGACAAGTTCGACTACCCGGCCGACTATCGCCCGGAGCAGCTCACCGAGGGGGCGTTCGGTCTGATCCGCGGGCCGGAGGTGATCCGGGTGCGGATCCTCTTCGACCCCAAGGTGGCGCGGTACGTGGAGCGGGTCCTGTGGCACCCCACCCAGCGCTTCAAGCGAACCGCCGCGGGGCTGGAGATGACCATGGACGTGCGGGGGACGACCGAGGTGGTGGGGTGGGTGCTGGGGTTCGGCGCGGACGCCCGGGTGCTGGCCCCCGAGGCGCTGCGAAAGCAGATCGCCGACGAGCTGGGGCGGGCGGCCAGGGCGGCCGCGGCCCCCTCTCCTCGGTGACGCGCCAATCAAGCCGCGCGCTGCCGCCCGATCAACGTGTCCGCGGAGATCCCCAGCTTCGCGCGGATCCGCGCGATCATCGCGATGCTGAGGTCGCGGCGACGGTTGAGCACCTCGGACACCCGGGCGCGGCTGCCGATGATCGGCACCAGATCGGCGCGGGTCAGGCCCATCTGTTCCATGCGAAAGAGAATGGCGTCGATTGGATCGGGTGGTTCGACCGGGTGATGCTTGGCCTCGTACGCATCGATCAAGGTCGCCAAGACTTCCAGCTCTTCCGCCGCGGGAGTCCCGGGCCGCGCGCCCCAAAGCTTCTCCACGCGCTTGAGCGCCCGGGCGTGGTCGCGATCATTCCTGATGGGGTGAATATCCATGTTCCGTCTCCTGGTCACAGCTTCTTGACGTCGATGCGATCGTAACGGCCGTGCGTGCCGATGAACTTGATCCAGGCGACCTGTCCAGGGAACCAGAGCTTCACGACCAACCGGTATTTGTCGCCTCCCACGTTGAAGACGACCGTCTCGTTGTCGATCACGCTCGCGGTCGCATGCTGCCTCTTGATGTCGACGATCGTCTTCCACTCTGACCTGCTCACCTCGGCGAACCACGCTTTCAGAGCCCCCTCGGCGTCCGGGTGCTTCCGCCAGAAGTCGCGCAGCGTTCCCCGGCTCAGGACGCGCATTCAGTTCCTTTCATCAATTTAGCCTGCTCCCGTTTTGGGAGCAAGCGGGACGGTCCCAGATGTCGACGACCGGGTGCCTTCGAGCTGCGACGACAGCACCGCCTCTGAGCAGCCCTCGATGTAATTGATTGCTATTGCGCAAGTAAAAATGGTGTGTCCGGCGCGTCAACGGAGCTGGCCGCTCGAGAACGTCACGGGTCAGTCACGCGGTGCGGGCGGCAGACTGAGCTAATCTGGGGGCGTGAGCGCGTCACCTGGAGCACAGAGCCCCGCGGCCTTGGAAGCCGGCGGCGAGACCGTCGTGGTTCCTCCGCGGCCGCGGCCGGCGCGCTGGCCGGTCGACGCCCTGCGGGTGGTGGCCGTCGTCGGCGTCACCCTGGCCGTCATCGGGATCGGCGGGGCGGCCATCGGCGAGGTCCTGCCGGTCCGCCTGCTGGTGTTGTTGGGCGCCGGGGCGCTGCTGGCCCAGGCCCGGCCGGAGCTGCGGGTGGCGATCGCCTGCGCCGTCGGCGCGCTGGCCCTGGCGTCGATGAACCCCACGTTCAGCGTCTACTTCGTCATCCTGGTCGGCGCGCTGACCGTCGCCCGGCGGCACACCGTCGTGTTCCTGGTCGTGCTGGTCTCGGCCGCGATCTTGGCCCCCAAGACCGCCTTCATGCTCCGGTACCACCAGCCGGGCTACTGGAACTGGATCAACGAGCCCAGCCTGACCATCGCGCTCCTGGTGAGCGCGTTGTGGCTTCGAACGCGGGTCGCCGCCGGGCCGGGGGCCGCGACGCCGCACGACGATTCGCTGTCGTTCGCCCTCTGCTACCTGTTTCCGTCGCACGCCACCAACCCCATGCCCTACTCGCCGGTGCTGCTGTCGCGCGCCCGCCTGTTCGACGCGCGCGCGATCGTCACCCTCCTCGGCTGGTTCGTGGCGAAGGCCGCGACCCTGGTGGCGCTGCGGCGGCTCGGACAGACGGCGTTCCTGACCCGGCTGGGCCCCGGCGACATGGACACGCTGGCCCGGTCCGAGCTCTGGGGGATGGTGATCCTCAGCTACGTGGA
Organism: uncultured Pseudomonadota bacterium; assembly: GCA_963835825.1. Classification (GTDB taxonomy): domain Bacteria; phylum Myxococcota_A; class Polyangia; order Fen-1088; family Fen-1088; genus JADGRB01. Next base: position 511,054 of record CAWIGZ010000008.1, on the reverse strand, counting down.
GACCTGCCTGTCGCTGGCCGCCACCGCCGACATCCCGGTGTTGATCGGACGCCTCTTCGGGTTTCCGCTGCCCGATCCCTTCCGCCTGCCGCTGCTGGCCGGCAATCCCGTCGAGCTGTGGCGCCGGTGGGGGATCTACAACCGCCACGTGCTGCTCCAGCTGGTCTACTTTCCGCTGGGCGGCGGCCGGCGCCGCAAGTACCTGAACGTGATGCTGACGTTCCTGGCCAGCGCGCTCGTGCTGCACAGCGGGTGGTTCGGTTCGAAGTACTGGCAGGTGGGGACGGCCGGATGGCGCGACCAGAGCATCTACTTCCTGCTGCAGGGCGTGGCGGTCTGCGCCTGCCTGGCGGTCTGGGACTGGAGCGGCAAGGACGCCCGCGCCCGGGCGCCGCGCCTCTCGCTGGCGGTGATCCCGGCCATCATCGTCACGCAGGGCTGGAGCGCCCTGGTCCACGTCACGATCCTCGCGCCGAACATCCAGCTCGTCGATCGGGCCCGGCTGGTCGCGCGCTGCCTGGGCCTCGCCTGAGCGTCCGCGCCCCCCCGGGCACGCTGCCGAGCGCCCGGGCGGCTACGGCCAGCTGGCGGTGAGGGTCAGCCCAAGCAGGTGCGCCATGGTGTGGTACGTGCCGACCGGGCCTTCCGTGCCGCCGGTGGCGTCGGCCGGCAGGAAGACGACCAGCAGGTAGCCGAGATCGCCGCGGAAGTGACCGCGCCCGTAGCCGGCGCCCAGCGAGACGTCGATCCGGTCGGCGTCGGGCAGGCCGGGGCCGAGGTTGCTGGACGGGATGGCGCTGCGATCGTAGATGAGGCCGCCCCGCAGGTGCAGCCCCGGACAGCGGACCGGGAGCGTCCAGTCGGCGCCCGCGCGCAGCGTGAAGGTGTTCCGGCCGTTGGGCACGATGGCCCGATCGGGCGCGCTCTGGAAGTTGATGTCGATCCGGTCGTAGGTGCTCCAGAGGACCGCGTTGGCGTCGAAGCTGAGGGCCAGGTTGGCGCGCGGGCGGCCCATCACCCCGACGGTGATGATGTCGGGCAGCGTGATCGCCGCCGAGCCGCCCTGGTCGGGCAGCGCGGGCGCGAAGTCCGGATTGGCGGGGCTGAAGTGGGCCCGCCCGTCGTCGAAGTGGAGCGCGACGCGGCTGCGGTAGGTGAGCGCCACGTGCAGCCGCCCCGGGTAGATTTTGTAGAGAGCGCCGACGTTGAAGCCGTAGCCCCAGGCGCCCCCGGCCAGGCGCACGTCGCCGCCGATGATCGCCGGCAGGCCGTTGGTGAAGTCGACGACGCTGCGGACCGCGTCGAACCCGGCCGCCACGGAGATCTGCCGGTGGACCAGGACGGCGACGGTCGGGTTGAAGGTCAGCGTCTCCAGCGACGCCTTGATCGCGCTCTCCCGCCCTTGCCAGTCGTCCGGCCAGGTGATCCCGATGCCGAACGTGGAGAAGACGCCCATCCCCACCGCCACGCGGTCGGTGAGCCGGCCGTTGGCGAAGAGCTCCGGCAGGAAGAAGTTGCCGCGGCTGCTGCTGGTGTCGGGTCCGCCGCCGGACGGCGAGAAGCTGGACTTGGTCGTGACGAACACGCCCCCCGCCGACGCGCTGACGCCGCCCATGAACGCCAGGTTCGCCGGGTTGAACCAGACCGCGGCGGGCTCCTCGTCGTCGGCGGTGACGGCCGACGCCCGCGCCATCGCCGAGCCCGAGATGTCGTAGATCAGAAACCCGCTGGCGAAACTGGGGCGCGCCGCCGCCGTGCCCCACAGCGCGACGACGACCGCGACGAACCTCGCGGCGCTCGGAGAGACGGCTGGCAGCGAGACGCGGGTCTTCTTCATGGCATCACCGTGGGAACGAAGGCGTAGCAGTAGACGAGGTTCGCGCGCGTGACGCCCGTCAGCGGCGAGAAGATCGGGTTGTCGAAGAGCGGCTGCAGCGCCTGGCGGCCGGCCTCCAGCGCGGCGGCGTCCGCGTCGGCGACGCCGGAGACGGTGCTGTGACCGTCGCCGTCCACCAGAGGCGCCGTCAGCGTCAACAGGACCGACACCGGCGAGGCGACCAGCGGCGCGCCGTCGGGCGAGTGGATGCTGTTCGTGAAGAAGAGCCCGATCTGGTGCCCGGCGGGAAAGGGCGCGCTCGACTGGATGGCGATGGCCCCGACGCTGTCGACGTAGGCGGCCGCCACGGGCGGGAAGCCGGCGTTGAGATCGCCGGCGGCCGCCGCGGTGAGGTCCATGACCACCACCGGACCGTTGGCGACCCGCACGGTGAACGCCGAGACGGTCGCCGGATCGACGGGGCCCTGCACGCCGACCAGGATCTGGTTGGCGGCCGGCACGTGCGGAACGGCGGCCGTCCCGGGGAGCAGCAGCGGCACCGAGTTGGTGTGGATGGGGAAGCCCCACAGGACGGCCAGCTCGTCCTTCGGCAGCCCGGCGGCGGCCATGACGTCGAAGCCGTGGCCGCCGAGGTACGCCTGCCGGATCGCCTCCAGTTGAAAGAGCTGCATCGCCGCCTCCGCCGCCGTGGGCATCGGGCTCCCCTGCGCGACCACCTCGTACCCGGGGCAGTGCGGATCGATCTGCGTCGGGTCGGCGGCGTCGCAGGTGAGCGACGTCTCCTGCTTGAGGAGCGCCATCGTCGGCGAGCCGACCACCTGTCCGCCCGCGGCGTCGCGGATGCCGTTGGCGTACCCGCGCACGCCCATCCAGTAGAACTCGCCCAGCGTCCAGGGCCCCGGCGGCGTGACCGTCAGCGCGGTGGACGTCGGGTCGAAGCCCGTCGCCAGGCCGGTCGTCACCGGCGCGCCGCCCTTCAGGCCGAACACGACGACGTTCGTGCCCAGCGTCAGCGTCGCCGGATCCAGCGCCGCGCTGGCCGGGGCCGACGCCGGCGACAGCGACGGGAAGCCGTTCAGCGTCTGCAGCCACTGGTCGAACTGGCACTGGGCCTGGGTCAGCGCCGTCTGCGTCGCGCAGTCGGCGGGCAGCGGCGTGCCGGCCAGGCTGAAGTCGATGAGCCCGGTCTGCTGGTTCACCACCAGCGCGGTCGGCTGCGGCGCGCGCGGCGGCGTGGCGGTGAGATCGAACTGCATCGCCGTGGGCGCCGGACCGCTCGAGCCGACGTCCGGCGTGCACGCGCCCGCCAGCGCCAGCACCAACCCACCGACGACCGACGCCCTGCTGTTCAGGCGATTCATGGCTGCACCTCGATCCCGGTGATGCGACCTTGCGGCGACGCGTACGCCGCGGGGATGGTCGGCACGCCGTTCACCTTGGGCAGACCGGTGACGTACTCGACCACCGCCTGCCAGTGTTTCAGCTCCTGCACGCCGGCCTTGGTCGGATCGGCGTCGACGAAGCGGTTCGTCGGATCGACCGGCGTCAGGCAGTCGCTGTCCTTGGCCGTCACCGACAGCAGGTTGTCCGTCAGGCTCTGGACCGCGCCCAGCAGGCCCGCCACGTAGTTGGTGGTGACGACCTTGTAGCAGGTCGTCGTGTCGTTCAGGTCCAGCGCCTGCTCGCCACCGCTGGACGTCGGCAGGGTCAAGCTGGTGACCCGGCCGAACAGCGGCTTGGTCATGTCGTAGGCGACCTTGAGGCCGGAGACCTGCAGGAAGAAGTCGTTGGGGACCACCTCGGGGGCGCCGCCCAGCTCCAGGCCGTTTCGAATGTCCCGCGCGTTCAGATAGAACGTCACCAGCGAGTAGCCGGGGATCTGATCGGGCCCGATGCCCAGCGGCGTGACGCGAAACAGATCGGCGAACCAGATGGCCCCCGTCTTGCCGGCGACGATCGGCGCGCGCAGGGCCCCGTCGGCGTCGACGGCGATCACCGGCGGATCGGACGGCTGCAGCGCCGCGGTGATCGTCCGGTAGGCATCCGTCACCAGGTTGCCGACCGGCGCCTCCCCGCGCGCGGGCAGCGGCAGGTCGGCCGCCGTCGTCGCCACGACCCCCTTGTAGGCCAGGCCCGCGGGCGCCAGCGCCGTGTCGACCCCGGCAATGTACTGGTCGACGGCCGCCTGGGTGGTCGGATCGCCGGTGAGCGTGTCGTCGATGTTCAGCAGCGTGTAGCTGTCGACCGTCACCGAGGCCGGCGGCGCGCCCGGCGTCCCCGACGGCGTCACCGTCAACGCCAGCTCGCCGAGGTAGGCGGTGTAGGCGCCGGCGGTGACGATCAGCGTGTTGCCCACCTGGGCCGGCTGCTCCAGCGTGTCGTGGGTGTGGCCGCTGATGATGACGTCGATCCCCGGCACCTGGGCGGCCAGCACCGCGTCCTCGCCCTGGCCGTTGTGGTCGATCCCCGAGTGCGACAGCGCGACCACCAGATCGACCTGGTCGGTCTCGCGCAGCTCCTTGACCATGCGCGCCGCCGCGACCGCGATCGGATCGAAGGTGAGCGGCGCCGCCTGCGGCGTCACCTGCACGGCGTTGGCCCCGATGAGCCCGAAGAAGCCGACCTTCAGCCCGCCCACCATCTTGACCAGCTTGGGCTGGATGACCCCCGCGCCGGCCAGCGCCGCCAGCTCGTCGTCGGCGGGATCGGTGTCCGAGAAGTTCATGTTGCTCGACAGAATCGGGAAGGCGACGCCGTTCGTGACCGCCGCGTTCAAGATCCCCGCCAGCCCGTGCGGCGTCCAGTCGAGCTCGTGGTTGCCGATCGTCGTCGCGTCGTACCCGAGCGCATGCATCATCGCCAGCTCCGGGCTGGCGGTGGTGGCCAAAAATTCGAACGGCGTCCCCATCATGAAGTCGCCGGCGTCGAGCAACAGCACCGGCGTCCCGTCGGCGGCGGCCGAGGCCCGGGCCGCGCCGATCGCCGTCGCCAGCCGCGCCATCCCGCCGCGGGTGGCGTCGTCGTTCGGCGTGGCGGGCGTGTAGTCGACCTCCGGCGCGAAGCCCATGAGGTGCGAGTGGATGTCGTTGGTGTGCAGGATCAGCACCTTCTGCGGCGTCCCCGGCGGAGGACCGGCGTCGCCCGCGTCGGGTCTACTTGCGCCGTTGTCGCTGCAAGCGGCAGCCTGGACGGCCAGGACGACGGCGACCGCCAGCAACGGCAGCCACCTTCCGTGGAGGGATCGTACGCGACCGCGACCTCTACATCTGGGATCCAGCATTTCCGAGAGCCCTCCGGCAGAGGTGGTGGGGTTCAGGCCCTCAGAACGTATACACGTCCCGCTTGTTTCCCAAATAATCACCTCGCGTCGGTGGCCACCTCCGGGCGCACGCTCGACACGAAAGCACGGGCTCGGGATCCACCCGCCGGCGCGCGGGCCGCCCTCACGTGACGTTGGCGGACGGGCCTACAAACAGACGGTGACTTGAATGGCCGTGCAGGCGGTGCCCACGCAACACGCCGACTTCGCCTGACAGGTCGTGCCGGTGAGGCAAGAGACGCCGCCGTCGAGCGAACACTCGCGCGCGCAGGTGTCCCCCGCGATACAGCGCAGCCCCTGATCGCACGCGCCGCCGGTGCAACAGGTGATCCCCGCCTTGCCGCACTCGGAGCCGCCCGCGCCGTTGTTGGCGGGGCCGCAGCTGTCGTTCGTTCCGGAGTGGCCCGACAGGCCGCCGGCCCCGCCGCTTCCGCCAGCCGCGCCAGCCCCGCCCGCGCTGCCACCAACTCCTCCGGAGCCAGCTCCGCCGGTCCCGACCGTCCCGCCGGTGCTGATGTTTACGATGCACGTGGCCGGCGGCGATGCGACGTAGCCGGAAGGGCAGACCCATGCTCCCGTGCTTTCATCGCAAACGTAAGGCTCCGACAGCGGGTCATGGTCGGACGGCCGGCAGCAGATGCCTCCCGGGTAGCTGGTTTGCGCGCACGCGCTCGCGCCACCCGCGCCTCCGCTCCCCGTCGAACCGCCGCTTCCGCCCGCACCGCCCGTACCGCCTTGGGACGACAGCGAGCTTCCGCATCCCACGACAGCCGCCCCCGCAATAAGAACCGCCATGACGCGGAGCCAGTGTCCCCGACGAGCAAGCGCGACGTTGTGCATTCCAGCTCGTATAGCAACAATCGGACCTCGGACAGAAGCCGCTATTCTGTGCGGTTTCAACGCCTCCCCACCGGACCGGGAGGGCCGAGGCCGCGACACCGTCGTCGCGGTCGGATGGTCGTCTTGCCGGTACACTCAGGTGCCGCCGATGGCCACCTCCGAGCGCACGATCGATTTTCTCCTCGACCAGCTGGGCTCCGTGCCGGGCATGCGGGCCCGCAAGATGTTCGGCGAGTACGCCCTTTACTGCGGCGAGAAGGTCGTCGCGCTGGTCTGCGACGACCAGCTGTTCGTGAAGCTCACCGCGCCCGGCAAGGCGCTGGTCGGCGACCGGTATGCCGAAGGTTTCCCGTACCCGGGCGCCAAGGCCGCGCTGCTGGTGGGCGCGGGCGATCTGGAGGACCACGAGCGGCTCGCCGAGCTGATTCGGGTCACCGCGGCTGCGCTGCCGGCGCCCAGGCCCAAGGCGAAGACGAAGCGCAAGGCGAAGGCGCCGAAAGCGAAGACGAAGAGCAGAAAGAGCGCCGCCCGCGTCCAGAGGTGAGCACCGCCCCGACCGGAGGCGGGGCCAGACGTACTCCGCCAGATGGTCGCCAGCGAGCTCGCCGGGCCGGGAAACACGGGCGTTGGTTTCCTTAGCGCACTCGGGCAGTGCCAATCGAGAAGGTGTGCCTCATGCCGCCGGGCGAGACCAAGCCTTAGGTTTACCGGCGATGCGCCCTGCCCCGCCACCACGGGTGAACAACGAGATCTACGGCGCGCTCGGCGACTTCTGGTACACGTCCGACGACTCGCCGGTCGCGCTGCTGCGGGCCGAGTCGCGGCTGCTCGGCCCGTGGGTGGCGGCCGAGATGACGGCCAAGCTGGGCCAGCGGCGCTGCCGGGTGCTGGATGTCGGCTGCGGGGCCGGCCTTCTCGCCAACCAGCTGGGCGCCGCCGGTCACGACGTCACGGGCCTGGACCTGTCCGACGACGCGCTGGCGGTGGCGGCCCGCCACGATCCGCGACACACGGTCCGTTACCTGACAGGCGACGCGCTGAGCCTGCCCTTCGCCGACGCCTCCTTCGACGTCGTCTGCGCGATGGACTTCCTCGAGCACCTGGAGACCCCGGCGCGCGCCATCGCCGAGGCGGCCCGCGTCCTGCGGCCGTCCGGGCTCTTCTTCTTCCACACCTTCAACCGCAATCGCCTGGCCTGGCTGGTGATCATCAAGGGCGTCGAGTGGTTCGTCCGGAACACTCCCCCCCGGCTGCACGTGCTGCGCCTGTTCTTGAAGCCGGCGGAGGTCGTGGCGATGTGCCGCGCGCACGGCCTCGGGGACGTGGAGCTGCGCGGGTTGCGGCCGGTCGTGGGGCGGGCGTTCTGGCGGATGCTGGCGACGGGGACGGTGCCGGCGGGGTTCGCGTTCCGGTTCACGCGGGGAACGCCGCTGGGATTTGCGGGCTGCGCGCGGAAGTGACGCCGGCCCGGATCGTCGCTCAGCAGCTCGACAGGATCGCGCAGGCGGGCGCGTTGCTCGCGTCGGCGAGGGTCGCGCAGGCAGGCAGCGTCACGATGCACGCCTCCATCTGGGCGACGGTCGCCTGACACGCCGTATAGGTCGCGTCGCGAGCGTCGGCGACGCAGGCCGCCTGATCGTCGTAGGTGAGAAAGGTCGACATCATCCCGGTCTGCGTCCGGTCGCAGCTGCCCGGATTCCCGTAGCTGCCCGCCCGCCCCACCATCCAGTCGCACAGCGTCCCCTTCTCGGCGTCGGTCAGCTCGATCAGCTTCTTCGACCCGTCGACGCCGGAAGCCGCGGCGGCGCCGGTGCCGGTCGAGCTGCCGCAGGCCGGCACGAAGAGGCTGAACGCCAGCAACACACCGCTGAATCCGAACGTCCCACGGATGCGCATGCCGGCATCATATCTCTCGACGCCGTTCCGTTGCACGGCGACGCCCCCGGCGGTCACCCGTACGTGAAGTCCGGCTTGCTCTGGCCGACCTCGATGATGTAGCCGTCGGGATCGCGGATGTAGCAGCGGGTCTCGCCGTACTTGTCCTTCGGCTCGGTGATGAACTCGGCGCCCCGGCTCTTCCACAGCCGGTAGCACTCCTGAATGTCCGCCACCCGGATGTTCATGAAGCTGCTGATCTTGTCGCGGTCGCCGAGCACGCTCAGCGTGACCGTCGGCTTGTCGGGCGTCGGCCCGCCGCCGACGTTGACGATCAGCCAGGTGTTCGCGATCTGGAGGTACCCAGGCGCGCCCTTGCTGTCGCCCTTGCTCAGGACGCGACCGCCGAAGACAGTTTCGTAGAACCGAAGCGACCGGGCGACGTCGGCGACGGTGAGGAAATGCGCCACGGTGATCCCGTCGCGTGGGGGCATCTCGTAACTCTTCTGTTCGACTTGTACGCTGCTCATGACGATGTCCAACGTGTGGCCACGCCTGCCGCCGACAAGCCGACAGGCCGCCGAATCCGCTGAATTCGGACGCCGTTCGGCTCCCTGGCTCGTCGGGCTGGCGCTGGTGCTGGCGCCGACGGCGGTGGCCGCGAAACCCGACGCCGCCTTCCACCTCAGGTTCCAGGGCGCGCCGATCCCCGGGACGGAGCTGCGCCTCGAGCTCGACGGAGCGCTCGACGGCGGCCTCTCGGTCAGGCGTCAGAAGGTCCGCGCGCGCGTCCAGGTCGACCTGCCCTACCCCGAGTTCCTCACCGGCGTCAGCGCGAAGGCCACCCCCACGACCGTCACCGTGACGGCCGAGGCGAACTGCGAGGGACCGCAGACGTTCACCCTCTCGCGGGCGCGGCTGGAGGCCCTGCTCGAGAACGCCGCCGCACGGTCCCTCGCCCGCGCCCAGCAGTGGGACGGGGCCGCCGCCGGTTTCTCGCGCGCGTTGACGGCCGATCCGACGCTGTCGGAGGCCGCCACCAACCTCGCCGTCGCGCAGGTGCACGCGCAACGTCCCACCGACGCGGTGGCGACGCTGGCCCGCGCCGCCGCGCACGATCCGATTCTGGGTGGCCTGGCGCCTGGCCGCCGATCCGGAGCTCTCCCCCCTGGCCGCCGCGCCGCCGCTGGTCAGGCTCTACGGCGCCGCGGCGCGCCCTCCGTCGCACCGGGCGCTCGACGGCAAGCACGTGGCGTTCTCCCCCAGCCGCGGCCTCTTCGCCTGGAACCTGTCGCCCGGAAACTCGATGAGCGACGACGACGCCGCCAACGACGAGCTCCGCATCGTCGACCTGGCCAGCGGCGCCCTCCAGGCGCGTCTCCCCTACAGCCACCTGCCTCGCGGCGCCGACGCCGCCGCGCGCACGCTGGTCGCGCTGGGGTTCACGGAGCTGGCAGAGACGCGGGCTCTGGATGCGGCTTTCGGAGGGAGCGGCCTGAAGGTCACGTTCGACGTCGACCAGGGGACAGCGCGGGTGTCGCGGGGCGGACGCCCGATTGGCACCGCCCGGTTCAAGAAGCCGAAGGGCGCGACCACGCCCGCCTGGCTCGACCCCTGGGCGGCGTCGATTCCGGGAGCGGTGATCGTCGGCGCGGCAGCGAACATCGGCGACGGGTGCGGCGCCTGGGTTTACGGCCAGGTGCTGCGGGTTCTGGTTCCGGCAACCCGATGAGCGACGCTACGGAAAGGCGGCAACCCAATCGCTACGCTTCGCTCGGCTACCGCCGCGTCGGGCTCCCTTTCTCAGGCAGCTCTTCTGGCGCCCTTCTTGAGGCGAAGCTGCGGCGGAAACGCTTGGCCGATCGCGCCGCAATAGCGCTGCAGCGTGGAGACCTTCACGTCCGCGCCAGCCTCGAGCTTGCTGACGACAGAGGCTGCGGTGCCCATGCGCGCGGCGACGAGGGTCTGGCTGAGCCCGGCGCTGGACCGCTTGGCAGCAAGCTCTCGCGCCAGCGCGCGCCGACGCTCCGCCTCCGCGACGAGATCCGGGAAGCGGACATTTTTTCGGGTGCGCTGGACGATCAGCTCGTCCAGGAAGTCCTTGGCCATACACAAAGGATGATGCGTTGGAGCCATAGCGTCAAGGGCATAGCTTGCACGCTATGGTCTGTGCGTCCGCCCTCGGCGGCGCCGGTCCGGCGAGGCGGGACTCGGCCAGGACGATCTCGTCGGGAGGCGTCTTGGGCCTCTTCTTTCGGAAGCCTGAGAGCGACAGCAGGATGAAGGTCGTCTCTTGAGCAAAGAGAATCCGAAAGGCCTGCCGGTCGGCCTCGGCGCGCACTTCGTAGACCTCCCCGCGGAGATGGCGGGCCGAAGCCAGCCCACTCCGGGCGACATCTTTCATCGCCGCGACGACGGCCGCCGCCTGTTCGTCTGTCAGTCCATCCATGAAGGCCTTCACGGGTCGCGCGCCGGCTCCCGTCCGGTAATCTCTCCAGCGCAGGCGGCGGGGTCGGATCACCCCAGGCTTGTCGGGTGGACGGTGGGTTCCGTTTCGCTACCTTCTCGGTACCTAAGCAGTGATTGATGCGGAGCGCTGTCGATCCTCCATCGGCCGTCGTCTATCCGCCGTCGTGAACGAGGCCCAGGACGTCTTCGTCCGAGAGGTTCTGCGTGGCGTTCTCGAGTAACAGGGCGGCGAGCTGCATGGGATGGACGTCGCCCCCTTGTGTCCGGATCTTGGCCGCGAGCGCTTCCAGTCGCGCGAGCGTCTCCGGGCGGAGTGGCAGCTGCCGCCGTTCCGTCCAGCTCGGGTCCGTCCGACGACCTCCGTTCTGAGGAACCTTGAAGCGCGCCGAGACGTCAGCGGCAAGGTTCAAGGCTCCGAAGTACCCACCCTTGGCAGCGACGGAGCCCCGCCGCTCGCCGCCAAGGGCCTTCGCGATCTTGTTCATGTCGAGACGCGCCCTCATGAGCTACTCCTCGTCCAGGTTTCACGATCAGTATGGATCGGCGGTGCGATCTGTACAAATCGACCGGGGGGCGGGAAGAGCATCTCAGGCTTGTCGGACGGCCGAGACTTTCGTTTCGTCCATTCGTCCGTCGAGGTAGGCGTGTCGGAGCGGTCACACCGGTCCACGCGTTCAGCACCAGTGACCGCTCGTGATACTCTCGCCGGGAGCTCGTGGGAACCGGGGACGTCAAGGCCAGCTCGCTCGCCGTGGCGGAATCCGGCGGCCCCGATTCTGAAGCCGGCGCGCGACCTGGAAGGTGAGCTGTCGGCCCATCGCAAGGCGCTGGCCGCCCTGATGCGGTCGCCGGCCCTGGGCGCGGGGGACGTCACCCGCGCCTTCAAGCAGATCACCGAGACCGCGGCCGACGTGCTGGAGGTCGATCGCGCCAGCGTCTGGCGCCTGGTCGACGACGGCGCCGCCATCGAGTGCATCGATCTCTACGAGCGGTCGCAGGACCGGCACACGGCCGGCACGCGCATCCGGGCGGCCGACGTGCCGCGCTACTTCGAGGCGCTGCAACAGGAGCGGGCGATCCGCGCCCACGACGCCCTGACCGACGAACGCACCCGCGAGTTCTCCGCCTCCTACCTCCAGCCGCTGGGCATCACCTCGATGCTGGACGCCCCGGTCTTCCTGCGGGGCAAGATGGCGGGGGTCGTCTGCCACGAGCACACGGGGAAACCGCGCCGCTGGAAGCTGCACGAGGAGCTGCTGGCCAGCTCGTTCGCGGACTTCGTCGCCCTGGTGCTGGAGACCGCCGCCTGGCACGAGATCGAGCACGCCCTGCGCGTCGAGCGGGACGCGCTGGAGACGAAGATCAGCGAGCGCACGCGCGACCTGCAGGAGAGCGAGGCCAACCTGCGCGCGCTGGTCGACTTCTCGCCGGTGGCGATGGTGCTGACCCGCATCGCCGACAGCACGATCCTGCTCGCCAACCGGCGGGCAGGCACCACCTTCGATGTCCCGCTGGAAGAGGTCCAGGGCCGGAACGCCCCCCAGCACTGGGTGAACGTGGCCGACCGCGACCGCTACGTCGCCCAGGTGCTGCGCCACGGCCGCGTCGACGACTTCGAGGCCCAGCTGCGCACGCGCGGCGGGCGAACCTTCTGGGCGTCCGTGTCAGGCCAGCGCCTGCGCTTCGCCGGCGACGACGCGCTGCTGGCGGCGATCGTCGACATCACGGCCCAGCGGCAGGCCCGCGAGGACCTGCTGCAACAGGCGACCCACGACGCGCTGACGGGCGTCTTCAACCGCCGCCACATCGAGGACCTGCTCCGCCAGGAGATCGTCCGAGCCGAGCGCCACGCCCGCCCGCTGGCGGTCGCGATGATCGACGCCGACCTCTTCAAGCGGATCAACGACACCCACGGCCATCAGACCGGCGACGAGGTGCTGCGCGAGATCTCGGCGCGCTGCCGCCGGACGTTGCGAACGAACGATTTGTTCGGGCGCTACGGCGGCGAGGAGTTCCTGGTCGTGTTTCCCGAGACGACCATCGACGAGGCGGGCGCGGTGGCCGAGCGGCTGCGCGTCGCGGTGGGCGGGCGGCCGATCCAGATCGGCGACAAGGCGCTGGAGGTCACCATCTCGATCGGGCTGGCGGCGCACGCGCCGGGATTGGATCTGCACAAGCTGGTCGATCGCGCGGACGCGGCGATGTACGCGGCGAAGCAGGCCGGGCGGAACGTGGTTCGATGAATCTCAACGACCTTTTGCCCGAGGAGAGCCTGGCGCTGGTGGCGTTGAGCCGGGCCGTGGCGCGCGCGGACGGGGCGGTGTCAGAGCTGGAGGGGGAGGCGATCGCGATCATGGCGGCGGAGATTGGGGAGGCGACGTACCGGAGGCTGTTCGCCAAGGCGGCGGAGTCGTTTCCGGACGAGGCGGCGCTGAAGAAGTTTCTGGTGACCATCGAGCGGGCGGAGGCGCGGGCGCTGATTTACGAGTCCGTGCTGGCGGTGGCGGGGGCGGATGCGATCTCGGTGGAGGAGGAGAGGCTGGTGGGGTGGTTGCGGGAGGCGTGGGGGATCGGGTGATGCCTGGATCTAAATGCCAGACGTTTTCTGGATCATCGGGCGGCCGCTTGTGGTGGCCCGGTGAGCTGACCCGGGCGGCTCAGCAATATCAGCGTTAGCTCGTTCGCTTCTTGGCGGGGCGGTTCTTCTTCATCTTCTGGACCTCTCGAACCGCCTCCTCGAAGTGTTTCTCGACGACCGACGGGAGGGCGGCGCGTTTCGATGCGAAGCGGTCGCATTCGAGCTCGGCCTTGGCAATTGCGATCCCATGCGAAATCTTTCCGGCGGATGCGAGCAAGCAGCTCGTCGAAGTAGTCGGGACCATCGAAGCCCGGTGGATTCTTCAGGCGCTGGTCGTCGATCGTGAAGCCCTTCACGACGTACTCTTCCAAACGTGCGGTGGCCCATTGCCGGAACCAGGTCCCCTGGGCGGAGCGGACGCGATAGCCGACCGCGAGAACTGCGGCCAGGTTGTAGTGCTTGAGGGCCCGCCGAACGTCCCGGTTCCCCTCCTGGCGAACTTGTAAGAAATCCTTACAAGTTGCGGATTCCGTGAGCTCGGCCTCTTCGTAGATGGCGGCCAGGTGCATCGTCACGTTCTGAGGCGTCGTCTGGAACAGCTCAGCGATCGCCGCCTGCGTCAGCCAGACGGTCTCGCCTTCGAGTCGAACCTGAACCTGCACATGGCCGTTCTCGGCCACATAGACCAAGAACTCACCGCCTGGCGCCGCAATGCCTTTGGTATCGCTCACGTCAGCCGCGAGTCTGCCCGAGGTCTCCTCGGCTCAGGTGGGGTTTTCATGTCAGACGTTTTCGGATCAAACTCACCGCGAGTTCCCTCTCGCGCGCACGTCCGGCGCGAATCGCGTCGAGGAGGGCCATCCATTCGTAGAGCTCGGCGTCGTGCAGGGAGGCCTCGGGAACGGACTTGTAAATCGGGCGGAGGCCCTGCCCGCGGGTCTGACCTTCGGGGTGCGGCCAGACGGGCGGCAGGTCGCCTTGGACGATGGATCCGTTCAGGGGCGGCGCCGCGTACGACGTGGGAATACCCCGGGACACCCCGCTCCAGCTCGGCGGGAACACGTATCGCAACCCGTGAACGACGAACTCGAGCAGCGCCGACCGCTTGGCCTTCCGCGTGGTCTCGTCCACGAGCCCGCACGCCGCCGCGCGTTTGACGGCAGCGTGTGCCTCGGAAGCGCTCATGCGCAGGGAAGCAGCGAGGCCCGGGTAGGTCGACAGGTCGGCGGAGGGGATTGCCAGGCGAACGGCTACGACGAGGTCTTGGGGCTTGAGCACCAGGCCATCATATTCGCGATTCGCGAATCGCGAATATAACTGTATTACTTACACTATTATCTAATTCGTGGCCGTCATCGACGCCTCAGCGAAGTCGCTAACTCGCCTCCACCTCCTTGAGGGCCTGGCGGCGAACCAGGCGGCGCCCGTCCCGTACTCCGTGACCTCGACGTGGGTCGCGCCGCGCTCGTGCAGCGCGAGGCGGCTCTCCTGGACGTTCCCCCAGACCTTCGCGCGACGCGCGGAGAAGTCGGTCCCCGCGAGGGCCAGCACCCGCTCGGGGCTGGCCGCGCTCTCGGCCGCGACGGTTGCGCGCGCCGATCTTGGCGTAGATGTGCTCGATGTGATTGCCCGCGGTCTTGGGCGTGATGCCGAGCTGCCGGACGACCTCCTTGGTCGACTGCCCCCGGGCGACCAGGCGCAACACCTCGATCTCGCGCGCCGTGAGGCGGGACGGCTGCCCGGAAAGCCCGCGCGCGCGATGCCCGGCGGCGCGGAGGACCGCCTCGACCGCCTCACCGTCGAGGCGACCGGCGCGGACCTCGCCGCGCAGCTCGAGCGCCGCCCCCTCCGGCGCGTGCGCGGGGCGGTGCGGCCGCGGCTCGCACATCGCCTGGTAAACGGAGGCGGCGGCGAGGACGCGCGCGGCGATCGGAATCGCGGCGCCGCGCAGCCCGCGCGGGTAACCCGAGCCGTCCATCCGCTCGCAGTGCTGCGCCGCCAGCGCCCCCAACGGGGCGAGCGTCGGCGACTGCTGCAGCATCCGCTCCGTGAGGTACGGGACCATGCGAACCCGCTCCTGCCATCCCATTTGCCGACCCCCAGCGCCCCGCGCCTGTCCCAGATCGCGTTGGAGACGCCGAGCCGCCCGAAATGGTGCACCAGCCCGGCGCGCCGCAAGGCCTGCACCTCCCCCGCCGGCAACCCCAGCCCCGCGGCGGCGCCCGCCGCCAGCTCGGCGACGTTCGCCGAATGCGGGCTCGGCATCGATCACGGCCGTCCAGGTCCGCACCGTGTCGAGCCCGTCGAGCAGCTCCGCGCCGCGCGCGCAGAGCAGCCCCGTGAGCGAGGGATCGAACTGCGTCCCCCCCAGCCGCCGGCAGAACGCCGTCGCCGCCGCGACCCCGCCCATCCCTAAACCGCGATGTCCATCTGGCGATGGCCCGCGATCATGAACTCGAGCCCGAGTCGAAATCGATGCAGCGGGGGCTGGCCCGCGCCCAGCATCCTCATCGACGCGGCCGCCCCGCGCGCGCGCATGCCGTGGCGGTACTTCACCGCCTTGAGCGCGATGTCGTCCCCGAACCACCTGGCCTGCTCGTGCGCATCCGAGTGACAGCCGACGTTGACGAGCAGCGCCGTGAAGTAGATCGCGGCGCGAGTCGGGTGGTCGAGGCCGCGACGCTCGGCGAGGCGGAGCGCGATCAGGCACTGGCGGAGCACGTGCTCCATCGGCTGGCCGAAGCCGAGGTCGATGCCGAGGGAGAGGGCGGCGAGGAGCTCGGCGAGGCGGATGCGGGCGGGGAGCGCCGGAGGCGGCATGGGGGGAGGGTAGCGCTGAGTGGGGGGGGCGTGGCTGGAGATGACGACGGACGTGTTCGTCCTTCATCTTCCTTGGTATCGGCATGCCTCTAACCTTCAGAGCCCGGACGGCGGGTCTTTGCGGCGCAGGAGCTTCATATAGGTCTCCACGCTCTCGCGATGCTCCCACGCTGCCTTCACGTGCTCGCTGAGCTTCGGGCGGTCAGCTTCCAACGTGCTCGTCCAGAGGTTGGGGTTGTACGAAAGGACACGAAGCACGTTGTCGACGTCGAAGATCCGAGTCGTCCCCTCTGCCTGGATTAGGGCGATGGGCTTGTCTGCGTGCATTCGCATCCCCAATTCGAAAAGAACGTTCGGGTTGTGATCGGTCATGTCTGCTACGACCAAATCGGCATCGAGCAGGGAATTTACGATCGTGGAATGGATTACGTCGCTGCCGCGACGATCCGCGGTGACGACACGGAAGCCAGCGCTGACACACGCCGGAGTGATCAACCTGGTCAGGACCTCGCTGAAGAAATTAGCCGGGCGGACATCATCGCGCTCGGTGAAGGGCATGATCACGAAGCAGGTCAAGCTGCTGGTCTCGTCAGGCTCGGCAACGGTTACCGCACCATCGACAGCACCACGCACGGCTGGAGGCCCTTTCCTGCGATCGGCTGGCCCACCTGCCCCCAGGGCTTGCCCCTCCTTGAGACCGATGAACTCGCAGTTGGCCTTGAAGAGCTCCACGAATTCTTCGTGGTATCGCTCATCAAGATCAAACTCTCTTTTGAGCGTGTTCTTCACGTACTGAAGCTCTGGGAGCCGGTTACCGCCGTAGTGGGCCAACACGTCGGCGAAGGGCTTAACCTTACGAAATGCTTCGAGGCGTCCGGCGGCCTCTTCTCGCTCGTTGAGCGGATAGACGAGCGACTTGCCCAAGGGGGTCAGCCCGATCTTCTTCGAGTCGCGCGCACCGTCGGTCAGGCCATAGTCACGTGCGGACGCCGTCAAATAGTAAAAAGCGGGCGCGCCGCGGGAGAGAGCAACAGCCCCGGCCACATCCTCCGGTGGCCAAGGGTTGCCGCCGTTCTTCTCCTTAATGACCGCTGGAACCTTGAGCGCCCGTTCGAGTGGATCCTTTGGAAAGGGCCGCGGGGCAAACCGACTCGGCCCAGAAGCGGCGCCGATGTCTCGAGCCTTCCTACGCCGCGCCTTTCCTCGACGTTTCTTCTTCGGAGGCGGACTGTCTCCGGGGCTCTCAGAAACTCCCGACTTGGGCTGCTGGGCTACCGCCATTTAGGCTCCTTGAGGTTCGATGATTGCGCGTCTGAAGTGCACGGCGCAAGTACCCGGAAGGTCATTGCCCCTTCCACGATGCGTGCGATCAGCTCCTCGCGGTCGCGCGCGCCTGCAGATCGGCCAGCACGTCCTCGATCTGCTCCAGGCTGGCGCGGAGGTCGTCGGCGATCTCTGCGGCCAGGATGTGGGGATCGGGGAGGTTGGCGGAGTCCTCGAGGCTCTCGTCGCGGAGCCAGAAGATGTCGAGGCTGGCCTTGTCGCGGGCGACGATCTCGTCGTAGGTGTAGGCGCGCCATCGGCCCTCGGGCTTCTTCTCGGTCCAGGTCGGCTTCCGCTTGTGGCGGTTCTCGGGGTTGTAGCAGGCGACGAACTCGTCGAGGTCGGCGCGGTCGAGGCGGTTCTGCTTGAGCGTGAAGTGCTGGTTGGTGCGCAGGTCGTAGACCCAGACCTTCTTGGTCCACGGCGTCTCGCGCGCGGGCTTGCGGTCGAAGAAGAGGACGTTCGCCTTGACGCCCTGGGCGTAGAAGATGCCGGTGGGCAGGCGCAGCAGGGTGTGCACGTCGCACTCGTGCAGGAGCTTGCGGCGGATCTTCTCGCCGGCGCCGCCCTCGAAGAGCACGTTGTCGGGCACGACGACGGCGGCGCGGCCGTTGATCTTGAGCATGCGACTTCACGTGCTGGACGAAGTTGAGCTGCTTGTTGCTGGTCGTCGTCCAGAAGTCCGTGCGGTTGTAGGTGATCGACTCCTTGTCGGTCTCGCCCTCCTCGTTGACGACGGTGATCGACGACTTCTTGCCGAAGGGCGGGTTGGTCAGCACGACCTCGACGAGCTGGGCCGGCGGTCGTGCGCAGCGCGTCCTCGGCCGCTGTCGATCGGGACGGCTCCGCTCGGCGTCGTCGGGGCCGATGCCGTGCAGGAACAGGTTCATCGCGCAGAGGCGCGCCGACGCCTTCGACCAGCTCCACTCCCGCGCAGGGCGTCGTAGCGCAGGTGCTTCTTCTGGTCGCGGTCGAGCTTGTAGTGGTCGGGGTTGGCCAGGTACTCGTGCGCCGCGAGCAGGAATCCGCCCGTGCCGCACGCGGGATCGCAGATGACCTCGCCCGGGCTGCGGCTGGATGCACGTCGACGATCGCGTCGATCAGCGGTCGCGGGCGTGAAGTACTGGCCCGCGCCGCTCTTGATGTCCTGGGCGTTGCGTTCGAGCAGCCCCTCGTAGGCGTCGCCCTTCACGTCGGCGGACATCGACGAGCCAGCTCTCCTTGCCGATCAGCTCGACGATGAGCTGGCGCAGCTTGGCCGGGTCCTGGATCTTGTTCTGCGCCTTGCGGAAGATGAGGCCCGAGCATCCCGCCCTGCTGCCCGAGCACGCGCAGCGTTTCGCGGTAGTGCTCTTCGAGCTTCACGCCCTCCATCTTGGGCGCGGACGAGGTCCGCCCAGCGGTAGCCCTTCGGGATCGGCTGCTCCGCGCCGGTCATGCTCGGCGCGCTCGTCGGCCATCTTGAGGAAGAGCAGGATCGTGAGCTGCTCCAGATAGTCCTGGTACGAGAGCCCGTCGTCGCGCAGGACGTGCAGTAGCTCCAGAGCTTCTGGACGATGTTGGTGGTGTCGCTCATGCGGCCTTTCTTCTGTTGGTCCGAGCCGCGGTTTCGCTTCAGGCGCGGTCGGCGTCGCTCACTCTGTATGCGAGCGAGCATGGCGGCGGCGGGCTCGTCGTTGGGGTCCTGGTCGACGAGCTTGCCTTCGAAGGCCCACTTGAGAATGGACTGGCGGAGCGCGGGCAAGGCGTGCGCGATCGATGCCGACGCGTTCTTCACCCACCTCGGCGATCGACAGGAGATCCTCCACTTCATCAACGATGCGTTCCTGCTCCGCGACAGGTGGTACCGGGATCGGCGTGAGTCGCAGGTCTCGCAATGTTCACGCCCTTCGACGGCAACGCCGCGAGAGACGCGTTTGAAGTACGTCTGCAAGACGCGGGCTCAGCAAGGCCACTTTGACATAGCGGGCATCGAATGAGCGCGTGAGAGGTCGAGCCGAGCAGAATCCTGGGTGATGTTGCGCCCCTCGAGTTCCGCAGGAACCTCGACTACTCGGCCAAAGGTTCCGCGAATGGCGATGAGAAGGTCACCACCTTTCAGCACCGCCTCGGATACTTCGCGGAGATTTCGGGCGCGGTCCGTTGAAGAGCATCAAGGGTCAAGCGACCTTGCGCATGTCCCTGACCGTCACGTAGGGAACACCGTCGCGAACGTGATCCTCGGCATCGGATTCCGTAGCGAGATCGGGCGCTCGGCACTCGTAAGCGCCTCGAGACTCGCCCAGCACCACCTTCAGGAAGAGGCCGGTAGGCCGGATGCGTCCGCAGCCGGAGGCTCCTCGTACTCGTTCCTTCCACTTGTCGTTCTTGGGTGCCTCGCCTTTTGCCTTCATCCTGGCAACTCGGACTCCTCCCAGCGTCGACGGCGTTCCTTGAGGATGCGAGCGAGGAGGACGGAAGCGGGTTCGTAGGTCGCGATTCTCTTCGCGGCCAGCTCGGCCTCGGTGGGCACGAGGCGGCCCTCGACCGCAGCCTTGAGCACCGACGCGCGGTAGCGTTTCAGGTTCGCTTCGACCCGCTTCAGCCCCTCGGTCGCAGCGTCGAGGCGGGTGAGGTAGGAATCGAGCACTCAACAATCGGCGCTGCTTCGGCCGCAGGTGGCACGGGAATCGGGAGATCACCCAGCTTCGTCAGGTTGATGGACGCCAGATTGGTCGTCTGCTTCCCCTCGTCCCAGAAGTCGAGCTGACCGGCGCTGTTCCCATACCAGGAAGCAGCTTGAGGCAGATGCCTCGCGACGGAGCAGGCGCATGAACGCGTGATTCGATGAATGCAGAGAGGCACATCGCCGTTCCAATCCAGCCGCGACCGCAGCTGTCTCGATCGCCGCCCTCGTTGAAGAGGACGTCACCGTGCCTCAGAGCGTAGCAGCTCGATCCTTCGGCGCTCGTGGCCTCGATGCGTCGAGCATCTCCGAGAGCTCCAGATACCCATCGCTGGACGTTTGCGACTCGCAGATACGGCGCCGAGTAGCGGATCCAGATCCGCCGCTCCGCTTGGCAGCCTTCGGCTGATGCGCAACTCTTCGAAGAGTCGGCAGACATCGCCAAGTGCTGCCCAGCCAGCCTCGGGGATTCGCACCGGGATCGTCCTTGCGTCATGCCGCCAGCGCCTCATTCAACTCACGCACGATCACCTGCCAGCTCCTTGCCGAACACCCGGCCGCCTTGCCCAGCGCCGCCCTCCTCCACGAACGGCGTCAGGTCGAAGTCGTCCAGCTCCATCTCCAGGCTCTGCGCCGACGTGGTCCCGCATCATCGCCAGCCACCGGCTCTGCTCGTCCGTGAACTTCCGGCCCGCTGTGCGCTGCTGCGCCATCCAGTTCGTCGAACCGCGCGCGCACCTGCTCGGCGTAGGGCACGCAGCTCGTCCTCCTTGTGCAGCGCGAACCGCACCAGCGAGACGATGTCCGTCAGCAGCCGTTCGCCGCTCGCGCCGCGCACCCTGTCCTGGTCGAGCTGCTCGTACGCCTGCCACAGCCGCTCGGGCGTCCAGTTCGCGCGGCGGCGCGCCGATGGCGTCGGCCAGCGCCTGGATGTCCTCGTAGCGAAGCCGCTGCGCGTAGGGCTGGGCGTAGAAGAACTGCAGCGCGTCGATCTCGTCCTTGTGCTCCGCGAGGTACGCCTCGAACGACTGCACGAGCGGCCGCGCGCGTTCCTTGGCCTCGGGCGCAGCCCCGGCCTCGAGCAGCTCGTCCTTGCTGACCTCGTCGATGATCTGCTCGAGCTGCGCCTTCAGCTCTTGCAGCAGCTTCCGCAGCTTCGGGTTGCGTGGCCAGCGGGCTGACCGCCTCCTTCATTAGCATCCGTCGCCGCCTTCTGGATCTGCTCGTCGCTCGGCTCGTCGTCCGCCGGCAGGTTGAACTTCGTCCGCGCGTGCGTCGACCTGACGGTCGGCGTCCAGCGCCTCGACGATGGCGTGCGCGAGCGCCGTCAGCGCCGGCCCCGCCCGACGCCTCCTTGATGTGCGCCGCTCGCGCGGGCCCCAGCTGCTTGTCCAGCCGGCGTCAGGCGGCTGGCGAGCGAGCTGACCATCGTCCGGGTTCGCGCCGCCGCTGGCGACGTGCTCCGAGCAGCTTGTCGAACGAGACGCCCGGGCTCCTTCTCGAGCGGCTGCGTGTCGTCGATGCTTGGCTCTCGGTGACGCCGACGCAGTCCACGATGACGAAGTGGGTCTTCGCCTTGGCGTCGGGCGTGACCGCCTGCAGCTCGTCGCTGGTGATGACCCGCACGCCGCGCCCCTTCATCTGCTCGAAGAGCACGCGGCTCTTCACCGCGCGCATGAACATGACGATCTCGATCGGGCGCACGTCGGTGCCCGTGGCGATCATGTCGACGGTGACGGCGATGCGCGGGTTGTAGCTGGTGCGGAAGCTCCTGGATCAGATCCTGCGGCTTCCCGGCCGGTGGTCTTGTAGGTGATCTTCGTGCAGAAGTCGTTGCCCTTGCCGAACTCCTCGCGCACGATCTCGACGATGTCCTCGGCGTGGGAGTCGTCCTTGGCGAAGATCAGCGTCTTCGGGACGATCGTGCGGCCCGGGAAGATCTCGGTGAACAGCCGCTCCCGGAAGGTGCGGACGATGAGGCGGATCTGGTCCCTGGCGACGACGTCCCGGTCGAGCTGCTTCGCGGTGTAGGTGATGTCCTCGTCGGGCGCCTCCCAGCGCAGCTTGCGCGTGCTGCCGGTCGCGCATAGCCGAGCATCGCGCCCGGCGCGGCTTCGACGGTCGAGCCCTGCGCGGTGATCTTCGTGCGGATCTTGTAGATGTCGAAGTCGCACGTTCACGCCGTCGGCGACGGCCTGCTCGTGGCCGTACTCCATCACCAGGTTCTGGTTGAAGAAGCCGAACGTGTGCTTGGCGGGCGTGGCCGTGAGGCCGACCAGGTAGGCGTCGAAGTACTCGAGCACCTGCCGCCACAGCGTGTAGATGCTGCGGTGGCATTCGTCGATGAAGACCACGTCGAAGTACTCGGGCGGCATGGCCGGCGCTGTACCCGACCTCGGCCACGCGGCTGCGCGATGCCCGGCGCCGTCGAAGCCGGAGAGCTCCTCGAGCTCCGGGTCGAGCTCGGGCTCGCCGCGGAGCATCGAGTAGAGGCGCTGGATGGTCGTGATCACGACCTTGGTGGACGACCCGATCTTGTTGCCGGTCAGGCGCTGGACCTTGTACAGCTCGGTGAACTTTCGGTGGTCGTCGTAGGTGCGGTAGTTCTGGAACTCGTTCTCGGCCTGCTCGCCGAGGTTGGCGCGGTCCACCAGGAACAGCACGCGCCGCGCGCCGCCGAACTTGATGAGGCGGTAGATGCGAGGCGACGGCCGTGAGGCTCTTGCCCGAGCCGGTGGCCATCTGGATCAGAGCGCGCGGGCGGTCAGCGGCCAGGGACTGTTCGAGGGCTGGATCGCGCGCTGCTGGTTCGCCCATAGGCCAGGTATCTCGGTGGGCGGCAGGACCTGGAGGCGCGCGCGCAGGGAGGACGGCCGCGCGCCGTACGGCAGCGGGGCCGCGTCGGCTGCGCGCCGTGGGCTGCGGGCGCGCCCAGCCGCGAGTCCAGTCGGCCAGAGAGTCCGCGTGGAGCCATTCCGCCAGCGTCTCGGGCCGGTGGGGCGCGAAGACCCGGCGGGACCGGGGCTCGGGGTCCAAGCCGGTTGGAGAACCTGCGTCTCGACGCCCGTGGACAGGTACAGGAACGGGAGCGGGCGAATGGGGGCCTCCAGCTCGGGCGGGAGGCCCTCGCCGTACTTGAGCACCTGGGCCTCGACCCCGATCAGCGTGTGCCCAGCCTTCTTCGCCTCCAGCGCCCCGACCGCCTGCCCTTCGACGAACAGCAGGTAGTCCGCCCGCCCATACCCCTTCGCCATGTAGAACTCCCGAACCGCCACACCGATCCCGGCCGCCAGGTTCAGGTCACCCATGTCCTGGACCACCCACCCAGCCTCGGTCAGGGCCGCGTCAATCTCCTCGCGGGCTGCTTCCTCTGGGCGGGGTGGGGTCATAGGGAGGCGATTGTGCCGCGCGTATGGTATCCCATCTCACCGCGGCCTTGCAGATGGCCCGCCCCTCAAGGCCGCTGACCGGAGCTGGCGATCGAACCGGGGTGGTAGGACCAATCCGGTCGTAAAGTTATCCACAGGCAAAGCCGATCAAGTTCGATCACTTGGCCCCGCCGTCGACCAGCCCTGGCCAAGGCGCGAGGCGCTAATAGGCCCCTTCGGGCTTGTCGCAGCCGCCATCATCTGGGATTGTGTTCGCGCACCTTGTGCGTCTCCCGACCGAAAAACTTGCCCTCGCCAACCCAGGCCGCAACCTCAGGATAGGAGCAGGCAAGATGGAACATCTCCAGGAAGACCTCATGCGGGCGTCCAGTGTCGCCCGGCTCGAGCGAATCATCGCAGACCTCGAAGGTCAGGGCGCCCTCACTGCTTGGGATCCAACCCAGCGCAAGTGGTTTCTATCGTTCCTTCTTCCCTTCTCCCAAATGCAAGGTTCGGCATCCCGGCTTTCGGCGATTGGCCGCGATTCGGCAGCAATCGATACGGCGCCCGTCCTTGATGAACTTTTGGGTCCTCATTTTTCGGATCCCAGTTCTTTGGCGCGCGAGATCGACGGTTTCGTTCACCTCTACAGCCAATTGGTCAACGAGACCCCGACCCTCACGGACGACGACGCTCGGAGAGCTTTGCGGCTCGCAAACGCCGTACGCAGCCGTCTCCTCTCGGCGGTACCCGCACCGTCAACCTTCAAGGGCACCGCCCGCCCGCTCGGCCACAGCTTCAGCCACAGCTAGCGTCGGGCTCGATTGTGGCGTCGGGCTCGACACACATCCTGGACGCGCTCTGTGCCACCTACGAGTTGGCCAGTCGGGCCGAGTCTCGCCTTGCTGCGTGGCGAAAAGGACACAGCCGAACCGCCCCGCGAGCGGCTGATTCTTTGGCGCAGCTTGGGGCGTCGATTGCCGGCAAGGTCAAGACCGACGCGCAACTGGCCGCCGCATCGTTGCCTGCCGTCGACCTCGCCCGGGTGAGAAGCCTCAACGGCAGGACCAGTGCGGTCGTAGAACTGGCGACGGTTCTCGATCATTCGACCCACGATTCAACGCATCCGGTCCTGTCACCAACGGTTCAGACGCTGCTGAACGACCTCGGCATTACAGGGCAGGTCCTCGTCATCGGGACCCGGGAAATGTCGTATGAGCTCAGCACCCTCGTTCGGACTCATTCGATCCGATCGCATCACACGAGGTTTGTGACGCCATTGAGTGGCCCATTTTCATATTTTCGGTACCACACCCGCCCCTCGACTGGTCTCTACACCATGCGGTGCTGTTCCATGAAATCGGCCATGCGCTATTTCCACGCGCTCCCCTCGCGACGATTCAGATCCCCGTGCCGGCGGAGTTTGATCCCAACGCAACTATGGACCTGGCGGTACGGGCCCAACGGATCGGGAATCTCGCGCGCTTTCAGAAGTGGTTCCAGTCCTGGGCGGAGGAACTCTTCTCTGATGCGGTCGGATGCATTGTCGGCGGCTCAGCCTTTCTGCACTCCTTCTGCAGGGTCCTCGGCAGTTTCTACGCCTTTGACGAGTCGAGCCCCTCGCATCCCCCGACGGCTCTTCGGGCACACCTCGGCGGGAGCATCCTTGCGGCACGCGGCCTCCTTGCGGGAGGCAACCAGGCATCCATCCTCGGTGACTGGATAGCCGAAGCGGCAACGATTCACTCCTCCAAATCCTACGTCAACCGCGACACGCAAGCCCAACTGCTTTCTCCCGTCCTGGTAAGGGAGATCGAAACGGTTCATCCGTTGCTTGTACAGGCCGCTGAGGCGGCGCTGAACGGACGATCGTATTCCCCGGTCTTGCTCAATCAGGACATCGCGCGTGCCGAGAACATGTCGGTTTCGGGAGTCCCTCCGAGTGAAGAACCGACCGTGCCATCGTTGACGTCGGGCCCCGAAGAACCGCTTCCATCGGAGCGCATTTTTTCTATCGCTTGGCAGGCCTTCTGCAGCGCATCGCAGGGTTCTCCAGATGCATCCTCGGCTCAACGAAGCGTTAGGCAGGCTGAGGCACTCCTCGAGGCATTGGACGGCGCAGAGGCCATCCGCGCCTGGAAAAGGGCGACATGAGTGCACTATCGGCGCAGGAAATCAGGGCGCTTCTAAAAGAGCCGGATCCAGAGAACCGTCTCACGGTGTCACCCATCTTGGATCCAGAGCGCCAGCTGTCTGAAAACCAGGCGGCATTGGATGTCCGCCTTGGAAGGGCTTTCTCGATTGTACGGGCGTGGCAACAAGGCGTCGCTGAGGACTTGGGAACTGCGGACGACCACGGGGTACTGGAACCGGAACTGGAGTCCTTCGTCCTACAGTTCGGTGAGCCGCTGATCATCCACCCCCATCAATTCGTCCTTGCCCGAACGTTGGAGGTTGTTCGCCTGCCGAAGAACCTTCTTGCATACGTGATAGGCCGAAGTAGTTGGGGCAGGCGGGGGTTGATTGTCGCCACGGCGGTTGTGGTTCATCCCGGCTTCTCAGGTCCCATTACTTTGGAGTTGAAGAACGTTGGTGAGGTTCCCATTGCCCTCTATCCGATGGATCGCATCGCGCAATTGACATTCCACGACGTCTCCGTGGCTGGCATCAGCACGAAAGTCACTTCTCAGTTCGCTTCCACATTTGTTCCAACGCTGGGAAGTGTGCGCGACCCGGAGACCTATTGTCGTCTGAAGAATCTCTCTGATCGCCGAAGGATCGGTTGAGCCCCCACTGTGCCCTGCAAATGCCTACCCCGGAAGGGGCGCCGACTAACAGGCACCGCGACGGAAGGTGAACGACCTGTCCCGTCGGTGACGGACCTCCGTGGGGTAACGATCGATCGCTGCGTCTGACGAGCTGTTTTCCGCCCCCCCCCCTTACCACGCCCCCCTCAAATACCCCCGCATCTCCCACCGCCGCCCCGTGACGTGGTCCACCACCGTCCCGTCCTGCGCCCGCACTGTCCGCCGCTTGTCCCCGCGCATCCCCGACCCCACCTGCCCCCGCCGCTCCGCCGCGCGCGCCTCCCCAACCCGCGCCGCCTCCAGCGCCCACAGCCGCGCCCGCAGCAACCCCAGCGCCGCGACCCGATTCTGCAACTGCGACCGCGACGTCTCGCACCGCACCTGCATCCCCGTCGGCCGGTGCGTCAGCAGCACCGTCGACTCGAACTATTGGGCAGCGTCGACCACTCCAGATCCCGCTCCGCAACCCGCACCTCCACCGCCGTCGGCTCGGGGAGCACGGCCACGGTGATGGTGCTGGTGTGGACGCGGTCTCGCTTCTCGTTGGGCGGGACGCGCTGCCAGCGGTGGCCGCCGGCCTCGTCGCGGAACAGGGGCTCGGCGCGCGCCCCTCCACGGTCGCTCACGCGCAGGACGCAGAGGCCCCGCCGCGCCTCGAGGACCTCGAGGCTAAAGACCGTGGTGGAGCGCGCGGCGCGCGTAGATGCGCAGCTGCTCGTCGACCAGCGACTTGGCGTCCTCGCCCCCTTCGGCGGCGCGGGGGCCGCGGCTAATAGCGCGGCTGCGAGGAGGCGAACAAAGCGATCCGGAGCGCCGACTTCACGGACCGGATCGTAGCCGAGCCATCAAGCCCGGGCAAGGCGCGGCGGGAGGCGTCCCGTGCCTGCCGGACTCCGCTACGCCGCGCGCCTACGCTTGCTCGCCGCCCCCTTTGGGCCGATCCGGAGCGCCTTCAAGACAGACACCGGATCGCGATCGATCACGGTCAGCAGAACGCGCGCGGGTCCGTCCGGCCGTACGCGCTTCTGTTCCCAGTTTCGAAGCGTGCCGAGGCTCACACCGAAGGCGCGCGCGAACTCGTCCTGCGAGAGACCGACCTTGCCGCGCACCTTCCCGACGTCGAGGTCACGCGCGTCGAAAGTAGTCGCCCGCCCGCGCGTCTTGTCGCCTTTGGTGTAGGCGAGGGCGTCCTGGAGGCCCGCCATGATCGAATCGAACGCCTTCTTGCTCATGATGTTCACGCGCCGTCAGCCGATCACGAGCTCGAGCTTCGCCCCAAGCGCCGCCGCGAGGGTCTGAAGCGTCTTGTAGGTCGGATTCGCCTGGCCGCTTTCGAACGTCGAGATCTCGCTCTGGTTGAGGCCGGTTTTCTGGGCCAGCTTCTTCTGGGTCCAGCCCCGCTTCCGGCGAGCTTCGGCGAAGCGACGGGCGAGGCGATAGCGCTCGCGAAGATGCTTCAGCTCGGCGACCGCCTCAGGCCCCTCCGCCGCCGCCTCTCGCGAGAGCTCGGCCATGAAGTCAGCAAACTTGGTCGCCATCGGTCTCTCTCCGTCCAGATCATGATATTGGATAAAGCCCATATCGTCAATCGGGCCACGACTGCTTCCGGCGTGCCTTCCAGTCCCTGAGCCGAGCCCTTGCCAGCTCAATCTGGGCCTGCTGGTGCCGTGTGCTCGACCGCTCGCCTTTGTCGTACCCGCCCAGGAGCAAGACGATCCGGTCGCCGTGCGCGTGGCAGAAGACCCGGAGCAGAATTTTCGCCGACTCGGCTGCTTCCTGCCGTGCGCTCTTCCCTTTGCGGGCCAACACCTGGGCGGCGTCCTGATCCAAACGAAACTCGAAGATGCCGCCGCCCAGGCCCTTGCCGAAGTTCGTTCCGACCACGCGCGGGCCTTCATGTTGAAGGATCTCGAACATCGCGACACCGATCGCGCGCCGCTTTCGTGGCGTCAGCCGGCGCAACCAGTCGAGGACCGGTTCACGGCCTTGTTCGTCCTCGTAGAGCTCGAGCGTGTACACCACCCCCCTGGGCGGTTACCCGCCCCTGCCGCTGTTGGGGCTGGCGGTCCAGCCGGTCCCATTCCAGAGCTCGTCGCCGTCGCCCGCGAAGAAGACGTGCGTGGGATCGACCTCGAACACCCCGTTGAGAGCGGGCACCAGCGAACCCGCGACGGTGCTGATGCGCGCGCTCGGGTCCCAGTGGGACACGGTGCCCAGGCGCCTCCAGCGCCCACAGCCGATCCAGGGTATGCCCTTCTGCTCACACCCCTCCGTTTTTGACGTAGCGTATCCCGCAGGATACACTACAAAGCGATGAATCCCCTCGTTCGTGAGCTCGACCGGGAGCGCAAGCGGCTCAAGCTGACCAAAGCTCAGCTGGCCGCCCGATGCGGGCTGGCGAGCATCTCGGTCCGCAAGATCTTCACCGCCCGGGGCGCCGACATCAAGCTCTCCACGGTCGCGAAGATCGCGGACGCCCTCGGCGCTTCGCTGCGGCTCCATCTGGTCGATCACGACGTCGACGAAGAAAGCGCGGCGCACCTCGTCGGGCGCTTGTCCCGCAGGAACCTCGCCGAACAGATTGCCGCCCGAAACTCCGTCGACGCGGGCGACGTCGAGCACGTCCTCTCCAACCTCGAGCTGACGCCCACCGAGAGGCTGTCGAGGAGCCTATCTCGTGGCCGGCTCAGACGTCAGCGACGCTGAGAATCGTCTTCCTGAAGGAGCTCTCCCGCCGCAGGGTCAAGTTCATGGTCGTCGGTATGTCGGCGGCGGTCATTCAGGGAGCCGACCTCGGAACGGAAGACATAGACCTCTGGTTCGAGTCGCTGTCCGATCCCGGGCTCGACCAAGCCGCCCGAGCGGCCGGGGGGATCATCGCGAGGCGGGCGAATCCGCCGATGCTCACGGGCAAGGGCCTCGATCACATCGATCTCGTGCTCCGGTGCGACGGCCTCAGAGCCTTCGACGTCGAATACGCCGCCGCCATCGAAGCCGAGGCGTTCGGCGTCAAGGTCAAGGTGCTCCCCCTGCAAAGGGTCATCTCCAGCAAGAAGGCCGCGAACAGGCTGAAGGATCAGGCCGTCCTTCCGGCGCTCAAGGCCGCGCTGGCGGCCATCAAGAGCGCCAAGAACAAGCCCTGAGGTTCGGCCGGTCTCCGCTACGCCGCGCGCCTTCGCTTGCTCGCCGTCCCCTTCGGGCCGATTCGGAGCGCCTCGAAAGTAGTCGCCCGCCCGCGCGTCTTGTCGCCCTTGGTGTAAGCGATGGCGTCCTGGAGGCCCGCCATGATCGAAACGAACGCCTTCTTGCTCATGATTTTCAGGCGCCCTCAGCCGATCACGAGCTCGATCTTCGCCCCCAGCGCCGCCTCCCTACCGCAGCCGCTTCGGCAACACCGGCACCTCCCCCGCAACCTCCCGCACCACCTCCCCCGCGTCCTTGTCCGGCCGCAGCCCCTGATACGACGGGTGCCTGATGTGGCCGTGCCCCGTCCACTCCATGAACGCGACCTCGCAGACCATCGTCGGCTCGAGCCACACCGCATCCCGCACCCGGATCCCCGTCGGTAGCCCCGGACCGAACGGGGGCGTGTCGCGTTCCAGCTTCTTGAACGCCTTCAGCAAACTTGCCGACTCGCGCTGGAAACCGGTGCCGACCTTCCCCGCGAACTCCAGGGTCCCGTCGGCCAGGTAGTAGCCGAGCCAGAGCGCGCCCAGACTTCCGACCGTCGAATGCTCGTAGCCGCCGATCACGAGCTCCTGCCGGAGGACGCACTTCACCTTCTGCCAGGTCGCGTTCCGGGAGCCGGGGCGATAGGTCGACCCGGCGGCCTTGCAGATGATTCCTTCGAGGCGGTGGCGGCAGGCCTCCTTGAAGAACGCGGGGCCGCCGCCGACGACGTGGTCGACATAACGAAGCGGCACGGGCGGTGCCTGGCCCAAGAGGTCCCGGAGGCGCGCCTTTCGCTCCTCGATGGGCCGCCCCGTCAGGTCTTCGCCGTCGAGGTGAAGGACGTCGAAGACGAAGTACGCGATCGTCGAGCCCTCGTGCATGCCACCCATCGAGGTGCGGCCGTCCGGTCGGACGGCGGCGACTTCACCGTCCAGTAGAACACTCTTCGCCCCCAGCCGCGCCGCGCCCGCGGCGACGGACGCGAACTCCGCCGTCCAGTCCTTCGAGCGCCGCGAGAGCAGGGTCGCCCGGCCGTGCTCGATGGCGGCTCCGATCCGGAAGCCGTCGAACTTGACCTCGTGGAGCCACCCGTCACCCTCGGGCGCGGATTTGGCGAGGAGGGCCAGTTGGGGATCGTAGGGAGGCAGAGACCGTCGCGCGGGCACGGGCCTGTGAGTCTATACGGCCGGGCGTCGGGCCACGCTTGGCGTCTCTGCTACGCTTGAACCCGCAGGAGCAGCGACCCCGGGGACATCGATGCAAGAGGGCGCAATCGTAGGTAACTTTCTGCTCGGTCGTCGGATCGGCAAGGGCGCGCAGGCAAGCGTCTTTCAGGCCAGGCATCGCTTCCTTGACCGTGAGGCCGCGGTGAAGGTTCTGGAACCGCAGTCGGAGCCCATGTTCAGGGAACGATTTCTTCGGGAGGCACAGGCGACCGCCAGTCTCGAGCATCCCGGGATCGTACGCGTCCTCGATTGCGGGATTGACGGCGACGTGCCGTACATGGTCATGGAGCTCCTGCTTGGTCAGACCCTCAAAGAGTTGAACGGCAGCCGTGCAAACGGTCGTTACTCGCTCGGAGAGGTCCTGAACGTGATGATCCCCGTGACGGATGCGCTCGCCCTGGCTCACACGCGCGGCATCGTTCACCGAGATCTGAAACCCTCGAACATCTTCATTCTCAATGATGGAACCATCAAGCTCCTCGATTTCGGCGTTGCCAAGGTCACGGGAAGTGAGCTGACTCAGACCGGGGACTTCGTCGGAAACATCTCCTACGCCCCGTTCGAGCAGTGGCGGAACTCGGCGGATGTGACGCCGGCGGCGGATATCTACTCGGTCGGCGCCATCATGTTCGAGATGATCGTGGGACGATTGCCTCCTCGGTCTGACCCCCGGCAGAAGGGCATCTCCGGAGGATCTTCCGAGCTGCCGGTGGGGAGCAGTTTGCTCCGGCGCGGTGTTCCGGAGGCGCTCACGAATCTGCTGCTCTCGTGTCTCGATGAAAACCCGGACCTGCGGCCGCAGCATGCGGAGGAGGTCTGTCGAAGGCTCCAGGCACTTTCGACGGGTGACCATTTACGCAGGGAGGGTGGAGCACGGTATCGCGGACAGGGACGGCTGGCGGACTCCCTCGAGACGTCATCCCGCACCGTGACCCAGTACGCCCGGGCGCCGGAATCATCGGCGAAGGTCGAAGATGCCAGTGAAGAGGCCAGGCAAGGACCGCTGCGATCGCGTGCACGCCTGGCAGTCCCCGCTCTGGCGGCAGCCGTCGCGCTGGGACTCATTCTCGTCAAAGGTCGCTCGGGCTCTGGTCCGACGCCTGCAACAGCCTCCGTGGTCGCCAGAGGTCCGACGCCTGCAACAGCCTCCGTGGTCGCCGTTCATGCGCCCGAGCCGATGGCGCCCGCCGCCGCAGCGTCATCGGTGAAGGAATCTGCGCTGACGGTGGTGGCTGCGCCGGGCTTCCCCGGGGGTGCGCTGAAGGCGTTGAACGAGGGTTTATCGAAGAAGGCCGTCCTCACGCATGGAGCTCTCGACCTTCCGTCGGACGGCGAGTGGTTCCTGTTCTGGTCGGATCGCACGCTGTCGAAGTCGGCGCACCTTCCAGCGGCGTTCGTGGCTCACATGAGCGACAGGGAACAGCTGAAGACCATCGTGCGTCCAGAGCTCGCCGTGGATGGCTCGTGGTTGATCCTGACGTCTGACGCCAGGCTGTTCAGGAGCGAGAGTTTTCCGGAGGACGTCTTTTCGGCTCGGGCCGCCGACGGTTCTCCATCCCTGAAGCTGTTCGAAATTGTCCCTGACGACCTCGAGGGGGACCTCTCGGGATCGCCTTCGATCTCCGTGTACGCTGACGGTCACGCCACGGTCATGAATGACGATGACCGTGAAATCCAAGCTGCCGTGTCGAGGGCTTCGTCGGATGGTCGTATCGTCGACGTGAGCGTTGGGCCGAGCGGTGAGTGGATGATCGTCGGGAGCCGAAGCGTAGCGATGAGCAAGAAGGTCGATCCCAGTCTCCGACAGAAGGTGCAAGAGCTGGAGGCGCGGGGAGCAACCGTCTGTCAGGCAGTGGTCGGGAGGAAGGGGAGATGGGCGCTGATCGTCCAGGAGACCCCGGGCGTGCCGTGTCAATGACGATGGCAATGACCTCCAGGGGAAGGCGGGCGCCGTCGCGCGGGCACCGGTCGATGAGTCTAGGACGACGCCTCGACACGCCCCCGCCTCCTCGACAACAATACGTGGCATGCGAGACGGGCGAGGCGATTCACCGTCCAGGCCGCGCGGCCGCGTGGGCTGCCTCGGGTGGGTGCTGCTTCTCGCCGCCATCGCGGTCGGCGGCGGGATGCTGGCCTACCTCCTCGCGCCCTGGAATTTCAACTTCGGGGGGCACTTTCACCCGCTCGGCGGGTGGCAGGGCTGGGGACGGTTTCACTCCGCGAGCGCGGGCGGTGATTACGAGATGTGGATCCGCTTCGAGATCACCGTGCCGAAGCGGCTGCAGTCGCCGCTCAGCGGCACGGCGATCCTTTGCACCCCGCGGGGCGAGCGGCTGAAGCTCAAGCTCGGCGGCGACATGCCGCGGAACCACGGCGCCGATCTGACGAACGTGCCGTTGCAGCTTTACCTGCACCGGGTCGCGCCGCTGGCGACGACGGTGGAAGGCCGGCACCCGCACATCGATCTGTGGGGCGCGTTCGGGGACTCTGTCCTCGAGGTCGAGGATCGCGGCAGCATCGGAACGGCCTTCGCTCCCGACGGGACCGTCCGCCCGTCGCTGGCCAAGGTTCCCCACAGCACGGAGAACATCCACATCACGTTCAAGGAGGCCCCCCTCCGCGCGTTCGCTCCGGACTGCCCGCGACCCGCGCCGTAGGGTCACCCCGACTGGTTTGTCCTCCGTGACGCGAACCCGCTGGCCAGCCTGACCGCGAAGCTCCGCGCGTCTTACTTCGTGTCGCAGGCGACGCTGTTGGCGGTGCAGTACATCCCCGAGACGTTTCCCGAAGTTCCGGTCTGACACAGCGGCAAGGTCGGATCCGCGCAGGTGTGGCTGGTCGCGCAGATGGTGGTGCAGGCCGCGAAAAGCGTCGGGCCATTGGTGCAGCTGAAACAGGTGGTGCCGCCGGCGCAGGGCTGACCGCAGGCCGCCACGAAGGTGGTGCACGTCCCCTGCAGGCAGGTCACGCCCGCGCTGGTGACGGCCTTGATGGTCGATCCGTCGTCGGTCGTCGTCGGTCCCGTCGCGCAGCCGCAGGCGGGATAGGACCCGTCGCAGGTCGACTCCAGCTGTTGGAACGTGGCCTCCTCGGAGGCCCGCAGACCGGTGACCCGCACGGTGCCGCAGCAGTTGGCGACGTGCTTGACGGCGACGCAGTCGGTGTCGGTCGAACAGGACCGATCGAGCGCCGCGATGGCCTGGCAAGCGGTCGCGCCGCCCGAGCCTCCGGTCCCCCCCGCGGCGCCTCCCTGGCCGGCAGCCCCTGAGCCGCCTTTCCCGCCGGTTGCCGCTCCGCCTCCGCCCCCGGAGCCTCCGTGCCCGGCCGCGCCCGAGCCACCCGCGCCGGCTCCGCCCGTCCCCGCCGCGCCGGAGCCTCCGTGACCGCCGAGCCCGCCGCCACCGGTCCCTCCGTTGCCGGGGGAGCCGCCACCCCCGGTTCCTCCGCGTCCTCCGATTCCCGTCGCGCCGCCGGAGCCGGTGGCGCCCCCGTTGCCGCCGGTTCCGGTCGCGCCCCCGTTGCCAGCGTTGCCACTCTGGCCGCCATTGCCTCCGCTACCGGTCGCGCCGCCGCTGCCGCACGCGCAGAACGCGACCGCGAGCACGGCGACGCCGGCGAGCTGAAACCGAATAAGCGATGCCTTCATTGGTTGGTCCTCCCCAATAAGTCAGGCCACAATTCTACCACCTGGCCGGCATTCGACGGGGATCGGCCGTCAGCGCACCAGAGTGTCGACGCGCTCCCAGCGCACGTACTTTCGCATTCCCGCCCGCGGCGACGACCACCAAACAAACCGCACCCGCAAGCGGCTCAAGATGACCAACGCCCAGCTGGCCGCTCGGTGCGGGCTGGCCAGCATCTCGATCCGGAAGATCTTCACCGCCGAGGGGGCCGACATCAAGCTGTCGACCGTCGCGAAGATCGCAGAGGCCCTCGGCGCCTCGCTGGCGCTCCGTCTCGTCGATCACGACGTCGACGAAGAGAGGGCAGCGCATCTCGTCGGCCGCGTGGCCCGCAGGAACCTGGCCGAGCAGGTCGCCGCAAGAAACTCGGTCGACGCGGGCGACGTCGAGCACGTCCTCGCCAACCTCGAGCTGACGCCCACCGAGCGGCTGTCGCGGAGCCGCTGGCCGCCATCAGAAGCACGAAGAACAGGACGTGAGGCTCGCGCCGGCCGCTCACCCCGGCTGAATCGCCGGGTCACAGGATGCCGCTGGCGACCACGGCGGAAGGCCGGCACCCTCACATCGGGTCCCGGGTCACGGAAAGCGGAAGTGGGCCTGGAGCACGAAGGTGTGCGACAGCTCGTCGTAGCCGCTCGCCGACGGCGGCGTCGGAAGATCCGTCTCGTAAGTCAGCTCGTACTCCCCCACCAGGGCCGTGTTGGCATCGAACCACCCGACGAATCCGGCCGTGCCGCCGTACCGGGTGACCAAGGTGGGCGTCACGTAGGGCTCGAATTGGCCCGCGAACCCGCTCACGAACACCCCGGCGCTCTTGGTGGGGAACACCTCCACCTCGAACGAGCCCTCCTCGCCGCCCTGAACCAGCGCCCCGCCGGCGGACAGCGCCACCCGGCGTTTGATGACGGTGAACGCGGACACCGCGAGGCTGCGCCGCCACGGACCGGACACTCCCGACGTTCTTTCGCCCTGCGCGCCCGCCGACAGGTCGAGACGCGTGTTGCGGATCCGGAAACCGACGCCGACGTCACCAGAAAAAGTGTGGCCGGTCTGCGCGACATTGACGTCGTGGAGCTGGAAGTACCCATACGACGCCCCCCCGAACACGACGAACCATGGCTTCAGATACTCGTCGAACGCACCTCCCACGCCGGTGGACCATTCCGTGCGATCGACGCCGCCGTAGGGATTGGCCGTGTCGAACCGTCCCACCCCGACCGACAGCGTGACCGTGTTCTCGCGTTGCATGAACGCCTGGACCGAATACGGCGAGTCGTCGTCGTGCAGCGGCGCCCCGAACACGATCATCCCCATCGACAGCGTCGCCTGATCGCCGCTGGTGCTCGGACCTCCGGGGCCGTACGAGAGCGAGTATCGCCCTCCCGACAGGCTCGAGTTGACCTGAAAGTTGGGGTCCTGGTCGGGGGCGACGTTCTGCGGCTCGGCAGTCGGAGGCTCGTCCTGAGCGTGCGCGGCGGCCACGACCAGCGTCGCGGCCGCAATGAGTAGCCCCCCCCCAACACGGTGCATGACCCATAGTAACGGCCCGGAAGCAGATCATTCCAATATGGCCAGATCCGGGACGTCCGTTCACGTCAACGCTCGCAGGATCGCCACGCGGCCCGACCGCCGGCGACAAAGACGCAATGGTCGGCGAACGCTACCGACGACAACTCCCTCGACCTCGGGTTGGGAGCCTCGAGCCGGCGCCACGTTCCGCCGTCAGTCTTCCACAACGTCGCACCGCACGTCGCGTACACCTCGCCCGTCGCGTACGCCAGAGCTCCGACCGTGCTGCCGCATTGCCGCGGGAACTTCCCTTTCGACGTCACCCTTCCCTCCTCGACGAGGAACGCGCGACGGTCGTCGCAGCTGAGGAAGGCTCGGTCTTGCCCCAACCAGTGCCAAGCGCGCCCGCCGCAGTCCGATGGGCCATCTGGGAGATTGGGACCGATGGCGCACTTCTCAAGCAGTTTGTCTTTCTCGCTCTGGGGCGGCACCGACCACGTTCCATCGGGCTGCCTTATCAAGACGAGCGCTACGCCAAACGCGACGAGGTTTCCGTTTGGACCGTCGGTGTGGTGCATCCGGTAGAGCATGTGCTCCGAGAACGGACGTCGTTGGTTTCTCGGCGGCAGGAGCCCAACGTGCTCCTCGCCCCACTTCTTCCCGTCGAAGTGCAAAATCAGCTCGCCTTCGCCGATGGCGTACACGCTTGACGGAGACTCGACGAAGAATCCCAGAGCGCCGTGCCCGTGTGTCGACTCGACGGTCGCTCCCGCCTTGGTCACCCTCGAGATCCCCCAAGACCCGCCTATGAAGATTTCATCCCGGCCCGTCGCCGCAATCGCGCCGACCCACTTGTCGGTGTCGCCATCGAACACCTTCTCCCAGGTGGGAGCAGAGGCATTCCCGGACGGTGGCCTGATTCCGACAGATGCGGCCAGGATCAGAGGGACCAACGAGAAGCTGTGCATCGGTCGGAAGCCCTAGTGAGGAAGAAGTTGCCGCGCACGCTTCAGGAGGCGCTCGAGGAACAGCGTCTCGGCGGCGCGAGTCTTCGGACCAAGTTGGTCCGCCAACTGGCGGTGGGGGCTGACCCGCCCGTAGGCCCGCTCACGTCGCCAGAAGAGAACGTCAGGCGGTCTGGAGGCTTCGTGGGCGAAGTCATCGCTGCTCCAGCTTAGCAGCGTGCGAGCCGGCGTCCGGGTGACGACCGTCGAATTGCGGTTGGACTTCCCCGCGCAGGCGTCCCGATACGCGGCGGCGTCCACCTGCGTTCCGGCGGTCACGCTGATGTTCACCGGATCGCCGCCGCCGGCGTCGTGCCACGAGGGGCAGAAGGACGTTCAAGCGGGCGTTTGTCTGATAACGGAGCGCCCCGTCAACCCTCCCCCTGCCTTCCCCGAGCCCTGCGGGCCTGCCGGGCGCTCGGCACCGGCGCGCATCATCGCCGACGAGGTCCGTCATCTGGAGCCTGCCGCACTTGCAGCCCTGGGACTCACCTCACGGCCGGACAACGAGCCCGCCCTGCTCCACTGAGCAGCCTGCTCGCAGCCCGTTAGGGCGTCACGCGCGCGATCACCGTGTCGTTGCGGTCGCGGTAGGCCACGTAGATGTCGTCGTCGTTAGCGGCGATCCCCGCGGGCGACAGGAACGTGGATCCGCCCTCGGGGCTGCAGGCGACCACGCTGCCGGCCGGGTTCCCGTTGCTGCTGGCCACGACCAGCCTGTCGCCGTCCTGCGACAGGGGCTGCAGGCTCAGGATCTCGCCGCCCCGGCGCGTGGCGACCGTGCCGTAAAGCTTCATGAGCTGGGGCGGCGTGGTGCCCGTGGGGGCGACGCGCGCCATGACGATATGGTTCTGGACCACGATCGCTCCCAGCACGTTCTCGCCGTCCCAGGCCAGCCACTGCGGAAACGCCAGCGGATCCGACCAGGGCAGGTCCGGCCTGACGTCGCTGGTGGGCGAGCCGTCCTTGGGGATTCTCCACACCCGACCCGGGTTTTCGCCGCTGGGTGTTGCATCCGCGGGCCAGCTGAGCTGCAGCAACACGGCGTCGCCGGCATCGGCCATGGCCGCCAGGGCCACGTTCGGCAGCCCCTCTTGGACCAACGTCGTCGCGGGTCCTCCGTCAATCGGAGCCTTCGCGACGATCGTTCCTTGGCTGAACTCATCGTGCGCGACATACCCGAACCCCGCGTCGTGCGCGTAGGCCGCGTACGGGCCCCCGTTGGGGATGACCAGCGGCAGCGTGCTGACGGTGGGCGGGTTCGCCGGAACCGACGAGAGCGTCTCCGTGGTCTGCAGGAAGATCTGACCGCCGTCGGCCCAGAAGCTGCCCGTGAACCATTCCGAGGTGCGTTCCGGATCGGCGGCAGCGACCAGCCGGGGAGCTCCTCCCGATAGCGGGATGGCGACGATTCCACCCGACGGAGAAAGCTCGTTGGTCGGGAGGGCGAACGGCGCGGCGAACTCGTACGCGAAGAACAACGAGTTGCCGTCGATGGCCAGGGTGTTGGACAGGCCGATGCTGTCGATCAACGGGTACGTTTCCGTGAAGCGCGCCATCTCCACCAGCTGCCCGCGGCACTCGTCAGCCCCAAACGGGACCGGGATCGGCGCCGGATCCGAACCGCAGGAAGCGCTCAGCGCGGCCGCGACCCCCAGTACAAAGACGCCTCGGCGGCTGCCGGCCCCGGTCATACCCACAGCTTACGGCAGACCTGAGCCGGAGATGAAGCGACACCGATCAACATCGGCGCGCTCTTCGGCGCGCCTGGAACGCCGCGGGCCGCAGCGTCGCCACGAGCAGCTTGTGGAACGCGAAGCGCGACGGCGCGGGGACGTTGACGTCGTTCATCGCGAACCTACGTAGAACGAGGTCGTACCCACCCTCTGAGCCCAGCCTCCCTTCGTTGGAGACCCTACTGCACCGCGCCCGGGGCGCGGGCTGTCGCGCGATCGAGGAAGCGGAGCGTGTCGGCCAGGTGCAGGCGCCAGTAGAGCCAGTCGTGGGCGCCGGCGAACTCCTCGTACTGGTGGTCGATGCCGCGGGCCTCCAGCGAGGCGTGCAGGGCGCGGTTGCCGGGCAGCAGGTGATCGTCGGTGCCGCAGTCGAAGCGCAGCGGCGGCAGGCGGGCGGCGTTGACCTCCAGCCAGTGGAGCGCGGCCCCGTCCGGCTGGCCGAAGGCGGGAATCGCGTCGAGGCGATCGCCGGTCGCCTCGGCCGAGGCGCCCCAGCGTCGTGACCGCCGAGTGGGCGGAGATGCCGCGGAAGCGATCGGGGTACTTCGCCCCCAGGCGGAGCGCGCCGAAGCCGCCCATCGACAGGCCGGCGATGGTGAGCGGCGACGAGGCCGTGATGCGGTTGTCGAGCAGCGCCGCCGCCGCGGGGACCTCGTCCACGATCCAGCGTTCGTAGTCGGCGTCGGCGTGCGGGACGTAGCCGCTGCCGCCGCCCCACAGGCCGTCGGAGGGCATCGCCAGCGCGACGGGGGCGATCTCCTCGGCGTCGATGAGGCGCGCCGCGGTCAGGTGGGCGCCGCCGTTGAGCGGCCACGACCAGGCGCTCCCGGACGCGCCGTGCAAGAGGAGCAGCAACGGCAGCGTCGCCGGCGAGTTGGCGAGCGGCGGCGCCCAGAAGCAGATGTCGGCGCGCCGGCCGAGCGCGCCGCCGCGCACCGTGATGACGCGCAGGCCGTCTCGTTCGAAGCGCGGGTCCGAGCACTCCACCGAGGCGAAAGAGATCCCGTTCACGGCCGGCAGCTTACCAGCGCAGGCCGCCGGCAGCGCCTTTCGCGCGGCGGCCGTCGCTGTGGCAGACAAATCCCTCGGCCAGCACAGCCGCGCTTTCCCCTGTCGCCCCGCCCGGCCTCGCGTCGCCCGCCTTCGCCTCGCCTTCCGCAACCGGCTCCGGTAGGCTCGCGCCAGGACATTGAAGAGCTTCTTCGTGCTGGTCGTCCTCGCCGCCGCGGGCTTCGCCGGCATCTTCTACTGGCGGCGGTACGTCCAGGCGCCCAAGCGGCCCGTCGTCGCCGCCCCCAGCAAGCCGCCCAAGGAGGGCAAGGAGCGGCACCGGCGGCGGCGCGGCGCGCGGCGGCTGGCCCGCAACGAGGTCTTCGTCGCGTCGGGAGCGCCGGGCGAAGCGCCCGGGGGCGACGACCGGTCCCCCTCGCTCGCGCCGTCGGCGCCCGAGGAACGGGCCCCCACCCCGCTGGCGCCGGGCGGCGCGGCGACGACCGAGGCGGCCCCCTCGGACGTGTTCGGCGCGCTGTCGTCACCGACAGCGGCCCCCAGCGGCGGGCGGCGTCAGCCCGTCGCCGATCCCGAGCCGGTCAAGCTGCGCCCCGCCGACCTGAAGATGGTCTGGCAGGGGGAGGATTCTGTCGCGGGCCGAGAACATGCGGCTCGATTTTTCGAAGGACGCGGTCGGGCACGAGCTGTCGCAGGACGAGATTGACACGCGCTTCCGCAGCAAGGAGGACGCCGTGCTCGCCTGCGTCGCGCGCGCGCGGCCCGACGAGTACACCTACGTCCCGGGGCGCGTCACCGTCCGGTTCCGCATCCTGCGCACCGGCGCGGTGAAGGGGGTGCAGGTCGAGGCGCCGGTCATCCTGCAGAAGGGCGGGCTCACCGGCTGCATCAAGGGCGTGGTGGGCGGCCTGCGGTTCCCGGCGTCGAACATGGGCCAGGTGATCTCGTATCCGTTCTCGCTGATGTAGCCGCGGCGCGCGGGCCGGGCGGCCCGTCAGGAACGCGGCGCCGGGACGGGTGATTCACGTTCGTCCGGGAGACTGGCGCCGGCGGCCTCGCAGGCGGGCGCGACCGGAAGCGGCGCTGGGCCGCTGGCCAGCGGCACGCCGTTGCGCATCAGCACCTCGCGCAGCGCGAGGATCACCGGATTGATCTCCTGGTTCCAGTCGGCCTGCTGCCGGTCGTACGCCTGCTGCTCGGCCTCGACGGCGGCCCGGTCCTCGGTGAACACCGCCTCGGCGAACCGGCGGATCACCGGCCAGAAGACGTTGATCAGCCCCGGGACCGACGGCTTCTCGATGGTCAGCAGGCCCATGCTGAGGTTGGCGCGCTGCTGGCGATCGACGGGGACGTACGCCGCCCACAGGTTGAACGACGGGTGGGAGGCGCCGCCGCGGAAGAGGCTCAACGTCTGGTACGGGTACGCGGTGCGGATGGTCATCAGATCGCCCTTGGGGGGCTCTTGCCCGTCGCCGGCGGTGGCTTCCGCGCCGCCGTGGCCCGCCAGCAGCAGCCGGGCCCCGCGCGCGGGCTTGCCGGCCGTGTGCTGAAACCGGTAGCGCGCCTCGACCCAGTCCGGCCCGCGGTCGAATCCCAGCAGCGTCGGCTTGATGGTCCCCATGATGCCCCGGTGCAGGAACTGATGGTTCATGTCCATCAGGTTCTCGTGCATGAACGAGTAGTGGCAGCGGACCTGGCGCCAGAAGGCCATCGTGCGGGTGTTGGGCG
The DNA here is from genome assembly GCA_963835825.1 of uncultured Pseudomonadota bacterium. Taxonomy (GTDB): domain Bacteria; phylum Myxococcota_A; class Polyangia; order Fen-1088; family Fen-1088; genus JADGRB01. The sequence goes on along the minus strand of CAWIGZ010000008.1, from coordinate 470,088 downwards.
CGTCGTAGCTGGGCAGCGCCGGCAGCGGGACCTCGGCGGCCCGGTCGCGCGCGCCGGGAAAGACGAACACGTGACCGTAGGCCTCGCGGCAGGGATAGCTCCGGACGCCGGCCGGTCGCGCGGCCCCCTTCGGCAGGTAAGGCACCGCCGCAATCTGCCCGTCCTGGCGGTAGGTCCAGCCGTGGTAGGCGCACCTCAGCAGCTCGCCGCAGACGACGCCCCGGTGCAGCGGAAACTGGCGGTGCGCGCAGCGATCGTCGAACGCCAGGACCTGACCCGTCTCGGTGCGCGCCAGGACGATCGGCTCGCCGGCGAAGGTCGCCAGGTGGGTGCGCCCCGACCGCAGCTCCTTCGAGCGCGCCAGCGGATACCAAAAATCGGGATGGATGCCGATCCGCCGGAGATCCTGTTCGTTGCGTCCTCGCCCCTCGGTCTCCATGCGCGCCTCCTTCGACCTCGCGACCTCGCGACCTCGCGACCTCGCCCGCCGCGCCCGCCGCCGGCGCCCAGCCGCTCGAAGCCGCGCCACGAGGCAAGGTGTCGCCGGGGCGACCGGCGTCAAGATCCGGCCGAATCCCCGATCGCGCGACCGCGCCTCAGCCGCCGGCGGCCGGCCCGGCCCTGCGTCGCCGCCGCTCACGCATGTCCGGCCGCCCGTCGCAGGGAGGCGGCGGGCTCGTCGGTGACGGGAGCGCCGTGCCCCACCAGCACCAGGCGGACGTCGCGGCGCGCCGCCAGGGAGCGCAACCAGGCCTGGACCCGTTTGCGATCGGAGATCTCGCGCCAGCGCACCACGCGGGCCACCCCGAAGCCGCCGCCCGGAGGTCCGACCAGGCGCAACAGCAGGCGCAGCAGACGGGGCAGGCCGGCGACGTCGGAGAGGTTCCCCAGCAGCTCGGTCGTGCAGAGGGCGACGCCACCCTCCACCGGAAGCTCCAACACGACCTCGTGATAGGTCGTCCCCGGCGGGACGTAGGCCTTGATCCCCAGGTCGGCGAGCTCGTGGAGATCGGCGTCGATGGGGACCTTGCGCGCGTGCCGGGGCTGGGGCGCCAGCACCCGCAGCTCGGGATAGCGCTGCTTGTAAAACGGCGCGTCCATCTGGTGACGGTCGTGCGGCATCACCATGATCGCCGGGCGCCCGAGCTTCTCCAGCGCCTCCAGGTCCGGAGCGTGCATCGCCACCACGCTGTAGAGCAGGAGCCGCCCGTCCGGCAGGCGGTAGATGGTCATGTTGCGCGGAAGACCGTTGGCCAGCGTCCCCTGGACCTGCCACAGGTTGGCGGCCAGCGCCTTCGGCGGATGGTAGGGGTGGATCGTCATCGGGGCCGAAGCGACAGCGTAGCCACCGATCGGGCCCGCCCCCACCCCCGAAAAATCCCCTGACGTCGCTTTTCTGGCGCCGGGGGCTCAAACAACGGGGGCGATCGGCCGATTTTCGTGGCCTGCGCAAGGAGCCACCACGATGAGCGCGACGGGTCTGCCGGTCGATTTGCGAAGGTCCGAGTCGTTCTCGTTGGAGACCTTCGATAAAGCCCTGAACGACGCCATCGGCCAGCCGGGGGACGAGGCGCCCTGGCGGCGTCTCGAGGAGTCGGCGGCCGCCGACGAGGCGCACTCGCGCCGGCTGCTCGGGGCCTACCGCGCGCAGCTGCTGGCGGAGCTCCCCCGGCCGCTGCACGAGATCGTCGCGCACCGGGCGGTCGGGTTCGCGGCGGACTGCTTCGGCGAGAACGCCCCCGAGTCGATCGACGTCCTGCGCGCCGTGCTGGCGACGGCGCCGGACGCCGACTGGGCCTTTCGACCGCTGGTCGTCGCGCTGACGATGGCCGAACGCTGGACCGACGTGCTGGACGCGTACGACGCCCGGCTGGCGGCCGGACGCGGAGACGACCAGCGCGCCGAGCTGCTGGGCGAGGCGGCCCGCATCGCCAAGGACTTCACCCGGGACGGCGCCCGGGCGATCGGATACCTCGACCGGCTGTTCCGGATGCGCCCGCTGGACGCCCAGGTCGCCTCGTCGCTGGAACGCCTCCTGGAGCGGGAGCGGCGCTGGGGCGAGCTCTGCGCCGTCTGGCGGCTGCGGCTGGAGACGCTGACCGGCGAGGCGGCACGCGAGCTGCGCCTGCGCCTGGCGACCACGCTGCACACCGCGCTCGGCCGGCCGGCCGAGGCGCTGGAGGCCCTGCGCCCGATCCTGGACGGACCCGACGCGCCGGCCGGACTGACCGAGCGGCTGGAGCAGCTCTTCGTCGACGAGCGGGCGGCGACGGAGACGCGGCTCGAGGTGCTGGAGGCGTTGCGGGGGCGCCTCCTCGCCGAGGGGCGGGCGGCGCGGGTCGCCGAGCTGCTGGCGGTGGCCGTCGACTTTTCGACGGGCGAGCGCCTGCAGGCGCTGCGACGGGAGTGCGGGGAGCGGCTGCGCGCGCTGGGGGACCTCTCCGGCGCGCTGGAGCAGTACGTGGCGCTCTGCGCCCTTTTGCCCGAGGACCACGAGATCGAGGACCGGCTGCGGCAGCTGTCGGAGCTGGGCGGCGACGCGGCGGCGTTGACGCGCGGCCTGACCGCCGGCGCGCGCGCCACGACGGTGGCCGGGCGGCGGGTCGAGCTGTTGATGCGCGCGGCGCGGGTCGAGGATCGCCAGCCCGGACGCAAGGCGGAGGCCGCGGCGCTGTTCTCGGCGGCGGCGGCCGAGGAGGTGGCGCCGCTGGAGCTGCGGGTCGAGGCGCTCCGCCGGCTGGAGGCGCTGCACGACGAGCTCGGCGATTTGCCGGCGCGCCTCGACGTCCTCGAGCGCCTGGCGGCGGCCGAGCCGGATCCCGCCGACCAGCGCCTCGCCTGGGCCCGGGTGGCCGAGCTGGCGCGCGGCCGCGGCGACGTCGATCGGGCGCTCGGCGCCTGGGGCGGGCGGCTGGCGATCGATCCGGCCGACGGCGAGGCCCTGGCCGCCAGCCGCGCCCTGCTGCTGGAGGCCGAGCGCTGGCCGGCGCTCATCGAGCTGTTGCGGCGGCGGATCGACGGCGCGCCGGCGGCGCACCAGGTCCGCGCGGATCTGGTGGAGATCGCCACCCTGGCCCGCACGCGGACGCGCGAGCTCGGCAAGGCGATCGACACCTGGCGGGAGCTTGCGACCCGCTTCGGCGAGGACGACGCCTGCGTCGACGCCCTGGTCGATCTGCTGGCCGAGAGCGGCCGCTTCGGCGAGCTGGGCGAGCTGCTCACCGCGCGCGCCGGCGTCGATCGGCGGGTGCACGCCGATCGCCTGGCCCAGCTGGGCGACACCTTTCGCCTGCGCCTCGACGACGCGCCCGGCGCGATCGGGTGGTATGCGCGGGCGCTGGAGGTCGAGCCGGCGCACCAGGGGGCGCGCGCCGGTCTGACGTCGCTGCTCACCGACGCGGCGCTGGCGCCGCAAGCGGCGGTGCCGCTGGCGCGGGCCGCCGAGCGCACCGACGGCTGGCAACTGCTGCTCGATCTGGTCCCGCACCGGTTGGCGGGGCTGCCCGACGGTCGCGCCCGGGCGCGGCTGCTCGAGGAGGCGGCGGGGCTCGCCGAGGAGCGGGCCGGCGATGGGGCGCGCGCGTTCGAATGGCTCTGCCAGGCGCTGCCGCTGGCGGGCGAGAACCTGGCGCTGGCGCGAGAGGTCCTGCGGCTCGGCGAGGCGACGGGGGGCGCGGCCCGGGCCGCCGAGGCGCTGGCCGGCGCCATCGCCGGCGGCGGGTGGGATCCCTTGCCGCTGGCGCACCTTCACGAACGGCGCGGCGTGCTGCTGGAGGAGAACGTCGGCGATCTGGCCGGTGCGCGCGCCAGCTACGAGGCGGCGCTGGCCATCACGCCCGAGCGCCTCGGGCCGCGCCGCCGGGCGCTCGGCGTGGCCGTCCGCCTGGGCGATCTGGCGGCGGCGGCCGCGCTGCTGGTCGACGGGGCGGTGTCGCCGGCGACGCGGGCCAACGTGCTGTGGCCGCTCTACGAGTCGCTGGCCCGCGCGGCGAAGGCGCTGCCGGCCGCGGCGGCGGCGCTGGCGCAGGCCGCCGACCAGGCCGCCGACCTGGAGCCGTCCGCCCGGCGCGAGGTGCACGCGCGCGTCGCCGCGACGCTGCTGGGCGAGTGTCAGGACCCCGCGGCGGCCGAGACCGCGCTGGGCCGGGCGCTCTGCGCCGAGCCCGGGCACGTTCCGACGCTGCGACAGCGCGCGGAGGTGCAGCGCGCGCGCGGCGGCGACGGGCTCGTCGAGACGCTGCGGCGGCTGGCGGACGAGCAGCCGAACGAGCTCGACTGCCTGCGCGAGGCGGCGGCCGTGGCGCTGGCGAAGGCGGACGAACCCCAGGCCGTCGAGCTCCTGGGACGGCTGGCCGAGCGCGCCGCGCGGCTGGCTCAGCTCGGTGGCGACAGCGACGCCCCCCTGGCGGCGGCCGCCCACGCCATCGACGAGAGCGTCCGGTTGCACGTGGCGGCCGGCGGCGCCGAGCGGATTGGCCGCGCGACGGCGATGCTGCTGGAGGGGGCGCGGCTCCCCGCCGTCCCCGACACCCGCCGCGCCTGGCTGCGGCGGGCCGCGGAGCTGACGGAGAATGAGCTGGCCGACCCGGCCGGCGCGATCCGCATCTGGCGGACGCTGCACGACGAGGCGCCGGCCGACCCGGGGGCGCGCGAGGCGCTGGCCCGGCTGTACGAGAGCGAGCGCCGCTTCGCCGAGGCGACCTCGCTGCGGCTCGACGAGCTCGGGGCGACGGAGAACGGCGCCCGCCGGCTGGAGCTGCGCCTGGAGATCGTGCGGCTCTCCGGGCTGCTGGAGAAACAGAGCGACGCCCCCGAGGTGCTGCGCGCCAACCTGGCGGAGCGGCCGGGACACGTCGAGACGGTGCGCCGGCTGGCGGACGTCCTGCTGGCGAAGGGGAAACCGGCGGAGCTGGCCGACGTCTACCAGCAGCAGGCGGTGATCCTGGGCGACGAGCAGCAGCCATCGGCATCGGCCGCGCTGTGGGCCGAGCTGGCCCGTCTCGCCGAGAAGAACCTGGGCGATCCCCGGCGCGCGGCGGCGGCCTGGGCCGAGGTCGCCGAGCGCGAGCCGACGACCGAGGCGTTCGACGCGCTGGGGCGCCTGGCGATGGAGGCGGGCGACGCCGGCGCGGCGACCGGCTGGCTCGATCGACGGCTGGCCATGACCGAGGGGCCCGCGCGGGTGGAGGTCGTGGGGTTGCTGGCGACGGCGCACCTGGCGGCCGGACATCGGCACCGCGCCATCGCCTGCCTCGAACGCGTGCTCGCCGACGAGCCGCGCGCCGACGGCCTGCGCGATCGCCTGGCCGACCTCTATCGGCAGGGGGAGGCCTGGGAGCCGCTGGCCCGCGTGCTGGCCGACGGGTGCGATCAGACGGGCGACGAGGCGGTGGTGGTGGCCCGCGCCCGCGAGGCCGCCGAGGTCTACACGCGGCTGGGGATGCTGGCCCGCGCGGTTCCGGTGCTGGAGCACGCCGCGCGCCTCCTGCCCGGCGACGAGGGGCTCCGGCTGGCGCTGGCCGACGGCCTGGCCCAGTGCGGCCGCCGCGCCGAAGCGCGGACCGAGCTGCTGGCGCTGGTCGAGCAGGCCGGGTGGCGCAAGAGCCGCAAGCGCGCCGCGCTCCACCAGCGGCTGGGCGAGCTGGCGCGCCTGGAGGGCGATCTGCCCGGCGCGCTCAGCGAGCTGGAGCTGGCGTCGTCGATGGACGCCTCCAACTCGGAGATCCTGCGGCAGCTGGCCGAGGTCGCCGAGGCGGCCGGCGCGGTCGCCCAGGCCGAGCGCACCTACCGCGCGCTGCTGGTCCGGCGCGCCGAGGGGGAGAGCGCGCCGGCGGCCACGGAGATCCTGCTCCGGCTGTTCGGGCTGGCGCGCCAGCGCGGCGACGGCGGCGAGGCCGACGAGCTGCTCGATTCGGCGCTGGCGGCCGCGCTCGACGATCCCGAGGAGGCCCGTTGCCTCCAGCAGGGGCTGCTGGCCCGCGGCGATCGCGAGCTGCTCGATCGCCTGTTCGCCAAGCGGATCGCGCGGCTGGCCGGGACACCGGCCGAGGCCGACGTCCACGCCGAGCAGGCCGAGAGCCTGCGGGCCCAGGGGCGCCTCGCCGAGGCGTTCGACGCTCAGCTCCTGGCGGTCGAGGGGGCGCCCGAGCGCGACCGCTTCCACGAGCCGCTGCTGGCGCTGGGGCGCGAGGCCGGCACGACCGACGTCCTCATCGATCGCCTGCTGGCGCTCGTCGAGCGGCGGCGCCGCAAGACCGAGACCGGCGTGGCGGCGGTCCTTCTGCTGCGGGTCGCGGAGATCGCCGAGCGCGATTTGGGGGACGGCACGCGCGCCCTCGAGCTCCTGCGTCGCGCCGAGGAGGTCGAGCCGCGGTCGCTGGCCGTGCTCACCGGCCTCGGGCGCTTCGCGCTCGAGCGGGGCGACGGCGCGGAGTGCGCCCGGATCGCCGGGCGGCTCGAGGAGATGGCCGCCGAAGCGAGCGCGCCGGGCGACGCCGCCGAGGCGCTGTATCGGGCCGCGGCCCTCGAGCTGCCGCGCCCGCCGACCCGCGACGCGGGGATCGCCAAGCTGTCCGTCGCGCTCGAGAAGAGCCCGGATTCTCGATCGGGCCTCCGCCCTGGTGGAGGCCGCCGGCCTGTCGCAGGACGATCTGGTCAAGATCCTCCCGCTCTACGAACGGATTGCCCGCCACTCGGGCGACGAACGCCTGCTGCTCGACTACCTGGAACGGCGGGCGGCCACCCCGGCCATCACGGTGGCCGAGGCGCGCGAGGCGGTCGATCTGGCGGTCGCGCTCGGCGAGGCGCCGCGGGTCGAGCCGCTGCTCGTCAAGCTGGCCGACGTCGGCAGCCGGGCCCCCGAGGGACGGCGCGACGCCGCCTGGGCGTCGCTGGAGCTCGTTCATCGCCGGAAGGCGGCGGGCGATCTCGAGGGCGCCGCGGAGGCGCTGGCGCGGGCCGCCGCGACCCAGGTCGTCGATCCCGAGCGCTGCACGACGCTGGCCCGCGAGCTGTCCGAGCGGGCCGGCAAGGCCGGAAATCACCGTCTGGGCGCGACGCTGCTGGAAGGGCTGCGCGCCCAGGCGCCGGCGGACGAATCGCTCTGGCGTCCGCTGCTGGCGCACTACGTCTCGCTCCACGATTGGGCGGCCCTCGAGCGGATGGTCGACGAGACGCTGCCGCTCTTGCCGGAGGTGGAGCGTCGCAACCAGCTGCGGCTGGCCCGCGCCACGGTCCTCCTGGAAGAGGACGGGCGCGATCCGGCGGCCGCCGAGGTCCTGCGGGACATGCTCCTCGACGAGCCCCGGAACGGCGAGGCGCTGGCGCTGCTCGCCGACTATTACGAGCGCCTCGGCGCCGAGGACGACCTCCGCGATCTGCTGGAGCAGCGCTTCGAGGCGGCGCTGGAGGCCCGCGATCCCGACGACGTCGCGGAGGCGGCGCTTCGCCTGGGCCGCCTGCTGGAGCGCGCCGACACGGAGCGCGCCGCCGTCCTCTACGAACGGGCGCTGGTCGTCGCCAAGGGACGCCGCCCGCTGCTGCAGCGGCTCATCGCCGTCCGCGGGGGAGAAGCCACGCCGCAATACGCCAGGCGGATGGAGGAGCTGCTGGCGGGGGAGACCGGCCCGGAGGCGGTCGGTCTGGTGCACGAGATCGCGGCCGTCTACAAAAAGCTGGGAGACCAGGCCGGCGTGCGGCGGGTGCTGGCGCGGGGACATGAGCTGGCGCCGACCGACGCGGCGATCGCCACCGAGCTCGAAGGTCTGTACCGCGGCAAGAAGGCCTGGGCCCTGCTGACCGGCCTGCTGGAGAGCCGCGCCCAGCACGAGCCGGCCGGGGAGCGCGCGGTCCCCTTCTTGCTCGAGGCGGCGCGGCTGCTCGAGAACGAGCTCGGCGACGCCGCCGGGGCGCTGGCGATGCTGCGGCTCGCCCGCACGCGCCAGCCCGACAACGCCGAGGTCGTCGAGGCGCTGGCCCGCGCGCTCGGCGCGCGCGGAGAGCGCGACGCCGCCGTCGCCGAGGTGACCGCCGCCATCGCCGCGCCGGCGGGGACCGAGCCGGCCCGCCGGCTCTCGCTCTCGCTGCTGCTGGCGGAGCTGGAAGGCGCCCGGGGAAATCACGGCGCGGCGGTCGCCCAGCTGCGCGGCATCCTCGAGCTGGCGCCCGACGTCGTCGCCGAACCCCTGGCGAAGGCGCTCGACGTCTGGCGGACGACGGCCGCCGGGGCCGGCTCGCCCGCGGAGCTGCGCGCCGCCACCGTCGAGCTGGCCGAGCACGCGCGCCGGCGCGGCGACGTCGCCGACGCGCGGCGCCTCATCACGGAGCTGCTGCAGAGCGCGGAGCCCGACGCCGAGCTGCTGCGTCTCCATGCCGATCTCGCCGAGGCCGACGGCGACGTCGCGGGGGCGGTCGACGCGACCTACAACCTCATGCAGCTGGCAGAGGGCGAGGCGCAGGTCGCGGCGGCGAGCCGCCTGGTGGAGCTCGCCGCGCGCGCCAACCGGACCCCCGACGCGACGGCGGCCGTCGAGCAGCTCGTCGCGGCCGATCCGGGCCGGCGAGCGCTGGTCGACATGCTCGGGCGCCTCTACGAGCAGGCGGGCGAGCGGCAGAAGCTGGCCGCGCTCCTCTACGACGCCGCCAGCCGCACCGACGACGAGGAGCAGCGCTTCGAGCTGCTGCGCCGGGCGGGCGGCCTCTCGCTGGAGATGGGGGACAGCTCGTTCGCGATCATGGCGCTCTCCGAGGCGCTGGCCATTCGACCGGGCGATGAGGCGTCCGGCCTGCTGACCTCCGACGCCTACCTCCTGGCCGGCGCGCTGGACGAGGCCGCCGCCACGCTGAAACCGTTCGTGGCCGCCTACAAGGGCAAGGCCTCGCCCGCTCTGGCGGTGCTCCACGCCCGTCTGGCCCACATCGCCGCGCTGGCTGGCGACACCAAGGAAGAGTTGGCCGCGCTGACGCGGGCCCTCGACGCCGACAAGAAGAACGGAGAGATCATGGGCGCCCTCGCCGACCGGGCCGAGGCCGCCGGCGATCTCGAGCTCGCGCTCAAGGCCCTGCGCCTCATCACCGCCAACCACGCCGGGGGGCCCATCTCCCTGCCCGACGCCTTCCTGCGCCAGGCCCGCATCGCCGAGCGCCGCGGCGAGCGCGAACGCGCCGTCATGTTCGCGCGGCGCGCGGCGCAGGAGGCCCCCAAGGGCGATCCGATCCAGCGGGCCGCCCGCGAGCTCGTCGGGGTCCTCGAGGGAGAGCCGGTGCGCCCGCGCCGCGGCTGAGCGTAGACTCCGGCTCGCGTCGCGCCGACGCCACGGCCGTGATCACCCATCCCGAAAAGCTGCTGTTCCCCGCCGACGGAATCACCAAGGGCGAGGTCTGCGCCTACTACCAGGCGGTGGCCGAGGTGATGGTGCCGCACGTCGCCGGGCGGCCGGTGACCATGGAGCGCTACCCGGCGGGCATCGACAAGAAGGGCTTCATCCAGAAGGACGTGTCGAGGGGATTTCCCGACTGGCTGCGGCGGGTGGAGATCCCCAAGCGCGCGGGGGGCGAGGACGAGGGGGTGGTGCACTATCCGCTGGTCGGGGACGCGCGCGGGCTGGTCTGGCTGGCCAACCAGAACGCGATCACCCCGCACGTCTGGACCTCGCGCCTGCCGGAGCTGCGCCGCCCCGATCTGTGCGTGTTCGATCTCGACCCTTCGCGCGACGAGCCGGCCAGGCTGCGCGCGGCGGCGCTGGCCGTGCGCGCGCTCTTGGCCGAGCTCGGCCTGGCCAGCTTCGTCAAGACCTCGGGCTCGAAGGGCTTTCACATCGTCGTGGCGCTCGACGGCCAGGCCGACTTCGAGCCGGTGCGGCGCTTCTCCCAGGGCGCCGGCGCCGCGCTGGTGAAGCGCCACCCGGCGCTGTTCACCCAGGAGTTCATCAAGGCCGATCGCGACGGGCGGATCTTCGTCGACACCGGCCGCAACGGGTTCGGCGCCACCTTCGCCGCGGTCTACGCCCTGCGCCCCCAGCCGGGCGCGCCGGTCTCGGCCCCCTGCACCTGGGCGGAGGTCGAGAGCGGCGCGGTCGCTCCCCGGACGTTCACGCTGCGCACGATGCCCGCGCGCCTCGCCGAGGCCGGCGATCTCTGGCGGGCGCTGCACGACACCCCGCACGCCCTGGGCGACGCCACCGCTGCTCTCGAACGCCTGCTCACCGACGACGACTGGAAGGAGTCGCTGGCCGCCACCACCCGCCGGCCGGTCTCGCGCAAACGGACACCCAGGCGGCCGTGACGCGACAGGGTCGGCGGGAGCGATGGCCACCTCGAAAAAGAAGAAGCGCGTTCCCGCGAATTTCGAATCGTCGATGAGCTCGTTCGCCGCGCGACCGGCGATCTGGACCGCCTGGGCCAGCTGGCGGTGGCCGGGGTGCTGCGCAATCCGAACCCCATCCCGCTGACCGAGCCGGCGACCTACCGGCTCTGAGCGAGGCCAGCCGCAACGAGCAGCCTTCCTCGCGCCCCCCGCGACCTCAGGTTTCTTCCCATGAGGAACAACCACGATCCGGAGTTGCGTTTCGCGTTGCCCCTCCCGGCCGTGCTGCCGGTCCTCGACGCACGGTTCCGACCGGCGGCGTCCGCCTGGCGCGCCTTCGAGCAGCACGCCCGCGACACGGGACGGCCGGTGCAGGCCGGCTTCGCGCTCGAGCAGCGGGACGGCGCGATCTCCCGCTTCTCGGCCGACCTGCTCCCGGCGGGCGCGCCCGGGGCGGCCGAGGACAACTTCCGGATGCTCGAGCGCCTGGTCAAGCTCGCGCTGTGGGCGCGCGGCGGTTTCCGTCTCTACCTCGACGCGCCGGCCGAGCTGGTCGACCGGCTGCGCCGGCACTTTCACGAGAGCGCCATCGGACGTTTCGACTCGGAGATCGTCGGCGAGCGCATCAACGATCACCCGATGGAGATCGTCGCCGGCGCCGGCACCGGCACCCATGCCGGCGACCACCTGGCGCTCCCGCCCGAGCGCTCGAGCACCGTGGAGCTGGGCGGCCACCTCGAGGGGTGCCGCATCGGGTTCGATCTGGGCGGCAGCGATCGCAAGGTCGCGGCGCTCATCGACGGCCGCGTCGTCTGGAGCGAGGAGACAGAGTGGGACCCGTACCACCAGCCCGATCCCGACTACCACTGGACCGGCATCATGGATTCCCTGCGGCGCGCCGCCGAGCACCTCCCCCACGTCGACGCCATCGGCGGCAGCGCCGCGGGCGTCTACGTCGACAGCCAGGTGAAGTTCTCGTCGCTGTTCCGGGGCGTGGCGCCCGAGCTGTTCGAGCGGCGGGTGAAGAACATGTTCCGCGAGCTGCAACGCGCCTGGAACGGCGTCCCGTTCGACGTCGTCAACGACGGGGACGTCACCGCGCTGATGGGCGCGATGTCGCTGCACGACGGCGGCGTCCTGGGGATCGCGCTCGGCACCAGCACGGCGGGCGGCTACGTGACCGCGGACGGGCGGGTCACCCCCTGGCTCAACGAGATCGCCTTCGTCCCCATCGACTACCATCCCGACGCCCCGCGCGACGAGTGGTCGGGCGACCGCGGGTGCTGCGTGCAGTACCTGTCGCAGCAGGCGGTCGGGCGGCTGCTGCCGGCCGCGCACATCGACGTGTCGCCCAGCCTGCCGCTGCCGGCGCAGCTCAAGGTGCTGCAGTCGCTGATGCGGGTCGGCGATCCGCGCGCCGCCGACGTCTACCAGACGATGGGCGTCTACCTCGGCTACGCCGTCGCGCACCTGGCGAACGTCTACGACTTCCGCCACGTGCTGGCGCTGGGGCGCGGGACCAGCGGCCCGGGCGGCGCGCTCATTCTCGAGGTGGCGCGCGACGTGCTGCGCGCCGACTTCCCCGAGCTGGCGGCGCGCGTCCAGCTGAGCATGCCGGGCGAAAAGGAGAAGCGCCACGGCCAGGCGATGGCCGCCGCCAGCCTCCCCATGCTCGGCGAGTCGCACGTGCTGCACCCGTGAGCACCGCGGGCGCGCCGGCGGTCAGGGCTTGGGGATCCGCAGCGTCTTGCTGATCATTCCGCTGCCCCACCCGACGTAGAGCAGGCTCCAGGGGTGCAAACGAAATCCGGCCAGGCTCACCACCCCCAGGGGGAGGTGGTCCTGCCAGCGGCCGAGGCCGGCGAGGATGGCCAGCGCCGTCACCAACAGCAGGCTGGTGGGGATCGGCAGCCCCTCGAAGTGGGTCACCTTTCCCGACGGGCCGGACAGCTCGGCGGCGGTGACGTTGTAGCGCGCCAGGCGGCTGATCCCGCAGCCGACGAAGTAGATGAGGCAGAGCGCGTCCCACCCGCCGCGCATCCCGGCCGCGAAGGCCATGGCCGCCGGCGCCACGCCGAACGAGACGACGTCGGCCAGCGAGTCGAGCTCCTGCCCGAGCGGCGAGGCCACCCCGCGCCCGCGGGCGATCCGTCCGTCGAGGGTGTCCATCAGCAGCGCCAGCGGCAGGAGCGCCGTCCCCAGCCAGAAGAACGCGGTCTGCCGGTCGACGGTGAAGCGCATGAACGCCAGCAACGCGCCGGCGCCCAGGAACCCGTTCATCAGCGTGACCAGATCGGCCAGCCGAAACTCGCGGATCATCGAGAAGTGGCGCCGTCGTTCCGCCATCAGGCGTTCCTCACGAACGGGAGCATACGCCAGGGCGCTACGGGCCGGCGATCGGCTGGTAGTGCGTCATCGCGGGCGGGCCGTCGAGGAACGCCTGGAAGTGGCCGCGCCACGCGGCGAAGAGCGGCCCTTGCCGAAAGCCGTTCATGTGCGCCTCCAGCGTCTCCCACTCGACACGCAGGAGGAACGACTCCGGGCTCTCGACGCCCTGATAAAACACGCTGCCGAGGTAGCCCGCCGCGCCGGCGATCACCGCCCGCGCCGCACGCAGCCCCTCCCGCAAGCGCTCCGCCTCCCCGGGCTTGGCTTTCAGCACCGCGATCTCGACGAACATGGGCGCACGATGGCACCGGCGCCGTCCGCAGGTCAACGGCGGCCGCCGCGAGACCCGTCCAAGACCGTCGCGCGGGGGTCAGGCGCAGTACACTGGGCGTCGATCGTGGCTCTCACGTCGGTACCTTTGATCCCGCGCGTTCATTGGTGGACGAAGCTCGCGAGGTTCCCGCGCCAGCTCTGGTCGATGAGTGGCGAGGCGACGACCATCATCACGGACCTTTCTCACCGCCAACCGAGCAAGCGGAAGTTCGGGCTGATTCGGGTTGGCATGATGGCGAGCTTTGTCTTGCTGTCTCCCTTGGCAGTCGTTTTCAGATCCCGGGTTCGACGCGCGACCGGATTCGACGCGCTCGACGCACGCGTTCGGGAGATCTGGCGGACGTCGCCCGGCGACGCAATCGCCCTCCTGAGGTCGACCTTCGAGCAACTCCTCACTCGAGATGCGTTGACCAGACTGAGACGGGTGGAGATCGAGCCCCTCGGGAGATTCGAGGCCGGGGACGTCCTTTCGGTTCAGCGGTTCCTGTATGACTCCGAGGTCGCTCTCGGCCACCTGGAGGAAGCCTTGGCCATCGCGGCTGCCATGCCGGGGAACCTCGACGTATTCATCTTGCAACAGGTCGACTGCCTCGTTGCGCTCGGTCGCCAGAAAGAGGCCATCGTGCTGCTCGAGCGCAACCTTCATTCCGATGGATGGCGAGGAACGCTCCGACGTCGCCTTACGGCCCTGGGCGGCCGCCACCTCCGCCCGTTGAAGTGAGCCCGGCCGCTCGAACGTCGGCGCGAGCGTCAGGCGAACCTGGCGCCACGGCGCGCGCCAGAACGCCGGCCGGGGATGCCTGCGGGCCTCATCTCTGAGCGATGGTTCCTGCTACGCAGCTCGCGCTCGGCCTACAGCGGGAAGGCCAGGCACGCGCGTGCTATCTTTGCATTTATGGTGCGCGCGCGCTCCGCGCTGGAGAGCTGGACACCCGAGCAAATCGCCGCGGGAAGGCGTTGGGCGGAGACGTGGAAAGCCGCCGGGCCGGAGCTAGAGCGGATTCGGCGCGAAGACCTGCGGCGAATCGACGCATTCAAAACGATCTCGCTTTTGTGCGGGCCGGCTGATTATCGCGTTCCGCCGCGCGCCCCGAAACCGACGTCCGGACTGATCGAGCAGCAGCGCCTCTTCGCTAAGCTGCGCCGGCCGTGAACGAGGTCTTCCGGGCAGCCGCCGAGCTGCAGTCTTTCTGCGACGCGCAGGCCTGGCGCCACGCGCTGATCGGGGGGATCGCGGTGCTTCGTTGGGGCGAGCCCCGCGAGACCGTGGACGTCGACCTCACCCTCGTCACCGGTTTGCGCGACGAGGATCGCCTTGTGCGCCGCCTGCTTGACAGGTATCGGCCGCGCATCCCGAACGCCGCCGAGTTTGCGATCGCCCGGCGCGTCCTGTTGGTGGAGAGCGAATCGGGGGTCGGCCTCGACATCGCGCTGGCCGGTATGCCTTTCGAAGAGAGGCTGGTCGAGCGCGCGACCCCATTCAGGTTTCCGCCGGACGTTCTGCTGCGGACCTGCTCGGCGGAGGACCTGATCGTTCTGAAGTCCTTCGCCGCGCGCCCCCGCGATTGGACCGACGTGGAGGGCGTGATCGTCAGGCAGGCCGACCAGCTCGACTGGTCCTACATCCGGGACGAGCTCGTGCCCTTGTTGGAGTTGAAGGAGGCGCCCGAACTGTGGGACGAGCTGGAACGGGTGCGTGATCGGGCCGAGCGATAGGCCCGAAATCGATGTCGCCGCGCTCGCTGTGAAGTTGTGGGTGGGACAACCGGACGACCCTCAGGAAAAGTCCGTCATCGCAGCTCGCCGCCGTCACCTGGCCGCCAGGTGACTACGTTGTCGAGGGCAGTCGGGGAGGTCAACGGTGGGCGGACGGCAGAGGTGGGGTGTGTACGGGGTCGGACTCTGCGCGATCGGTGTCACCGCCCTGACGGGATTCACCGGACGCGGCCGCGCGAGCACCCGGTCGACCGGACGCTCCGCCGCGGCCGTCGCCGCGGCTGCAACGACGTCGGCGCCTCAGCTCTCTGTCGACGCCAGGCTCCTGCTGATCGACGTGACCGGTCATGAAGCGGCGACGGCGGCGGTGCAGCGCGAGCTCGATTACATCGGCACGCCTTACACGGTGGTGCCCGACGCCGCCACGCTGACGGGCGACATGCTGGCCGACAGCGCCACGCACGGCCTCTTCGACGGCGTGATTCAGGCGGCGTGCGATCCGACGGCCGACATCGGCGCGCCGGACGCCACCGGCGCGCTGTCGAGCTATCTCGCGACCTTCCGGGTCCGCGCCGCCTGCCTCTACGCCCGACCCGATCCGGCCTGGGGCTTTGGCGCCGCCGTCGACGCCGACACGCACACCAGCCCGCTGTCGCTGCAATTCACCGATGCGGGCAACGCCGTATTTGGCTGGTACGCGAGCGCCGCCCCGATCCCGGTGAGCGGGGTCGCGGCGGCGCTCGCCACGCCCGCCGACGCGACGACCACGCCGCTGCTGGTCGACGGCTCTGGTCGGGCCGGCGTGGCGATTCATCGCTTCGGCGACGGCCGCGAGCTCATGCTGCTCGGCTTCGACCAGGCCGCGGGCGCGCTGCATTCCCGGCAGCTCCTGCCCGGCGTGGCCAGCTGGCTGGGACGCGGGGTCTACGTCGGCGAGAAGCGCGCCTTCTTCGCCCCGCAGACCGACGACATCTTCCTGGGGACCGTCATGCAGGACGGCACCACGTTTCGAATGTCCGGCGACGACCTGCGCAACGTCGCCCGCTGGCAGCAGCAGGTGCAGGCGACGCCGCTCGGCGCCGGCCTCACCTTGACGTTCCCCTTCAACGGCGCGGAGGTGACGGACACGGACGATCTGACGGCGGCGGCGCGCGACGTGGGCTCGCAGTTCGCCTGGATCAGCCACACGTTCGATCATCATCGGCTGGACGCCGCCGACTACGCGCGGATGACGATGGAGCTCACCAGCAACGACGCGGTGATGACCAAGTACGCCTTCGGCCCCTACGACCGCGCCAGCCTGATCACCCCCGACGTGAGCGGCCTGGCCAACGCGCCGGTCATGCAGGCGGCGGTGGACTTCGGCATCCGGCAGGTCGTCTGCGACGCCTCGACCGCCGCCTGCCAGCCGCCCCCCAACACGGGCCTCGCCAATCCGGTGGTGCCGGCGATGTTCATGGTCCCGCGCCTGGCCACCAGCCTCTACGCCAACGTGTCGACCCCGACGGAGTGGGTGAGCTCGTACGATGCGCTCAACCCGACCACCTCCGGGCCGGGCGCGTCGTATGACGACATTCTGAACGCCCAGAGCGCGCTGCTGCTGCCCCACCTGCTCGCGGGCGACGTCGATCCGGTGATGTTCCACCAGTCGAACCTCCGCGCCTACGACGGGACCCACACGCTGTTCACCGATCTGGCGGACCGCCTGCTGGCCCAGTACGGCGCCTGGCGGGTGCTGCCGATCGTCAGCCTGTCGACGGCGGAGATCGCCGCGCGCATGCAAGACCGGGCGGCGCAGCAGTCGGCCGGGTTGGTGGCGACCGTCGGGCCGGGGCCGACGATCACGCTGCGGGCGACCGGCGCCGTGCGCGTTCCGGTGACGGGGGCGCGTGGTTCCAACGCCGAGGCTTACGGTCAGACCATCATCTCGATGGTCGACGTCCCCGCGGGCGGGCAGGTGTCGCTCCCCCTGGTGACGACGGACGGCGGGGCGGATGGCGGCGCGACCCCGCCGTCCTCCCCGGGCGACGGCGCGGCGACCGTTGCAACCACGACGACGGCCAACTCGGGCGGAGGCTGCGGGTGCACGGCCGCCGGCGACGACCAGCCGTCGCGCGCGGCGGGGTGGTGGACGGCGGCGCTGGTCGGGCTGCTCTGGACCACGCGAACCCTCCGCCCGCGACGGGGCCGGGCGCCCACGTAAGAGTCGCCACCCCGCTGGAGATCGGTGGGCCGCTCGGGGCCGGCGCAGGAAGGAAATGCGCTCGCGGGTCCCGCTGTTCCCCCAAGTCCGCCCCGCGCTCGCCCGTCCCCCCGGCGCCGGCCGCTCCCGCCGCGCCCGCCACTCCAGCTTCAGGGGCCCGACCCGAATTGGCCTTTTGATCGAGCGAGCCCCATCAACCCTCTAATGTGTCGTTCGCGGGGATTCCTTCACTTCGCCGGAGGTTTTGCGCAGCGCGGGTCGGACCTCAGCGGTGCGGGTGCCACTCGCCGTCGTGCCAGTCGTAGTGGTCCTCGTGCCGCTCCCAGCGGCCGGGCGCCCAATCGTAGCCGCGGCGTTCGCGGACCCGGTGGCCCCGCCTCCAGACGTAGTGGCTGTGCCGCCAGCCGTAGTGGCCGCGGTCCCACACGTACCCCCGGCGCACGACCACCCGCTCCTCGCGCGGGGGCGGCGGCTCGTCGCGTCCGCCGTGAATGATCAGCACCGCCGCTTGCGCGCTCGAAGTGGCCAACGCCGATACGCCCAGGGTCGACAGCGCCAACCCCGCCAGTCCCATTTTCCAGTTCGCCATACCGGAAGCTATGTATTCCTTCTGGCCCGCGATAGGAGGCATTGCCGAAAATGCAACGGTGAGCGAGCGAACCATGCCCGACGACATGCCGTCCGAAGGCGGCCGACCCCAAAGGTGCGAAGCGCGGAGCTTTGTCGCCCCGGTGGCGCGCGCGATTCACTAATCTGAGCCCATGCCGACGTCCGACCCAGAAGCTCCCCCCGCAGGCTCCGCCGACGCCGCCGCCGGCCGCATCGCCTCTCCCGAGCTGGAGATCAAGGACGCGCCGCTGATCTTCGGCCAGGTCTGGAGCCGCCTGGTCCAGGAGCGCGGGCTCGAGAACATGGTCTTCCCGAAGGAGATCATGTGGCTGGGCGGCGCGCCGGGATCGGGCAAGGGGACCAACACGCCGTTCATCCTGCGCGAGCGGGGCCTGAGGGCGGCGCCCATCGTGGTCAGCGATCTGCTGGACACGCCGGAGATGCGCGCGCTCAAGGATCGCGGGCAGTTCGTGGGCGATCGCGAGGTGATCGAGGCGCTCCTGCGCAAGCTCCTGGAGCCGGCCTATCAGACGGGCGTCGTCGTCGACGGGTTTCCGCGCACCAAGGTCCAGGCCGAGGCGGTGAAGCTGCTGCACGACCACATCATGCAGCTGCGGGCCATGTACTGGGGCACGCCCACCGGCAAGCGGTTTCGGCGCCCCATCTTCCGCATCACCGTGCTGTTCGTGGGCGAGCAGACCTCCGTCGAGCGGCAGTTGAGCCGCGGGCGCGAGATCATCGCCCACAACGAGAAGGTGCGGCGAACCGGCGTCGGCAGCCTGATGGAGCTGCGCGCCACCGACGTCGACGAGACGCTGGCCCGCAATCGCTACCGGACCTTCAAGGAGCTGACCTACGACGCGCTGACCAGCCTGCGCCGGCACTTCCACTACCACTTCATCAACGCCGACGCGCCGCTGGCGGAGGTCGAAAAGAGCATCAACGCCGAGTTCCAGTACCAAAGCTCGCTGGAGCTGGGGCAGTCGACGTTCGACATCATCCACGCCATCCCGCTCGCCTCCGAGCTGACCCTCTACGCCCGGCAGGAGCTGGTGCGGCGGCTCGACTCGTACGAGCACGCGTCGGCGCCGCTGTTCAAGGAAGTCGCCGCCTTCATCGAGACGCAGGTCGTCCCGGTCATCGCGCGCCACGCCCTGGCCGGCCGCTGCGTGGCGAAGACCGACAGCCCCCTGTTCGAGGACGCGACGGCGGTCGACATGGTGCTCGACATCCTGTCCGAGCGCGGCTACCACGCCGTCTATCAAGAGCTCCGCACGCCCGTGCCCCACAGCTTCGACGCGCAGACGGGGACCGTCACCTGCCGCGAGCGGATCCAGCACACGTTCGAGATCCGCTTCCATCCGCCCGAGATCCGGCGCGGACACTAGCTGGCACCCCGGACGGACAGCGGAGCGCAACAGTGTTATAGCTGCGCCTGAAGGCGTATTTCAACTCAGTGGGAGGTTACCGATGACCAAGAAGACGACTCTGCTGGCAGTGGCGCTCACGACGATTTCATCGATGGCGTTGGCCCAGAATCAGATGGCCCCCGCGGCGAAGCCGGCCGCGAAGCCGGCCGCGATGGCCAAACCGGCGGCCGCCACGCCGAAGGCCGCCGCCCCGACGGCTGCAGCTCCCGCTGGCGCAGCCCCCGCGGCCGCGGCCCCGAAGATGGAGGTGCCGAAGCCCCCCGCCGAGAACGACATGTTCAAGAAGATGGCCGGCACCTGGCGCTGCGAGTCGATGAGCAAGACGCCCGAGGGCAAGGAAGTGAAGATCAAGACCACCTGGACCTGGAAGAGCATCCTCGACGGCCACTGGTACTCGGTCATCTACAAGCGCGCCAAGGCCGGGCAGGTTCCCGCGTTCGAAGGCGACGCGACGACGGGCTACAACACCGCCGACAAGAAGTACGTGTTCGTCGGGTTCGACAACATGGGCGGCTGGGTCGACCTCAGCAGCACCGACGGCATGTCCTACGCCGGCGAAGGGCTCCCCATGGGCAAGAAGGGGCCGATGAAGATCTCCTTCACCAAGGGCAAGGACAAGAAGGGTCAGGAGAGCGACAAGCTGATGGACGTCACCCTCGACCTCGGCGGCATGGTCGACACCGAGACCTGCAAGAAGTAGCGACGTCGTCGCTCCGAGCTCGCTCGGACGAAGACGATCGATCGAAGAAGCACGACTGGGCCCGCAACGGGTCCAGTTGTGCTTCTGACCGAAGGCCCATCAGGCGAGCGGGATCTTCGACTTGTACTTCGCCAGCCAGGCCGCGAACGTCAGCAACTCTGGATTGAGATCGCGCGATTCGGACAGGCTGCGGGCGCCGCAGTACTCCTTCTCGAATTCCGCCTTGTACTGGAACATGTTGCCCAGATCGTCGGCGCCCGGGAACCCGAACGAGCGGTAGACCGACGGCGGAACGGCTTGATAGGTGACCTCGCGCCCGAGGGCCTGGGTCATCGCCGCCGCCATCTGGGCGCCGGTGAGGTGCTCGCCGGCGATGCCGATCCGCTTGCCGATGGCCGGGGCGCCGCGCTCGAACACGCCGTAGGCACACTTGCCGATGTCCTCCACGGCGATCCCGGGGAGCTTCTTGTCGCCCATCGGCAGCAGGAAGGCGAGCTTGCCGTCCTGGTCCGGCTTCGGGCCCAGGCCGAAGCCGATCAGGTTGTCCCAGTAGAACGACGTCGCCAGCCAGGTCGTCCGGGCCGGGTCGAAGAAGGCGTCCGACTCACCCTTGGTGTCGAAGTGCGGCACCTTGAAGCGGCCGTGCAGCGTCGGCATGCGCTCGTCCGTCAGCGGGACGCGCAAGCGGGTGTCCTCCAGCGTCGACCAGATGACGTGTTTGACGCCGCTGGCCTTGCTCGCCTCCGCCAGGTTCTTGGCCTGGGAGATCTCCCGGTCGGGCGACATGGTCTCCCAGTAGTTGGTGACGCAGAAGGCGCCGTAGGCACCTTCGAACGCCCGCCTGAGGCTGCCGGCGTCGTCCAGGTCCGCGGCCACCACCTCCGCCCCGGCCGCGGCCAGCGCCCGCGCCGCCTCGCCCGTCGGCTTGCGCGTCACCGCCCGCAGCGCGAACTCGCCGCTGGGATCGGCGAGGATTGCTTTCGCGAGACCGCCGCCTTGGGCGCCCGTCGCGCCGACCACCGTGATCAATTTTTTGCTCATGCGGCGGGTAGATTGACCGCTCATCCGGAGCTGTCAACCGAAAGCCGAGCCACCGGCCAAACCGGGGGCACGGAGGCGGGCCCCGAGCTTACCCGGGCGCCGACCGCCCTCAGGCGCTAGAACGGGCGCATGGACAACGACAGCCGGCCGCCGACGGGAATCGCGCCCCCCCCGGGCCCCTCGCGTCGGGCGATGCTGATTCTCCCTCTGATGTTGCTGGGGATGTGGCTCTGGAAGAGCTACACCGAAGGGACCCCGCAGCCGCCGGTCCCCTATTCGCAGCTCTATCAGTGGATCGATCAGGGGAAGGTCGAATCGGTCGTGCTCGACGGTGAGGTGGCCTCGGCCACCCTCAAGAGCCCGGAGAAGCTGGACGGCCGGCAGGTCAAGGAGCTCCAGACCAACATCCCGACCAACGACCAGCAGCTCTTGCCGCTGCTCCGGCAAAAGGGGGTGCGCATCACCATCAAGAGCCAGCGGCAACCCTTCGCCCTCCAGCTCCTCTTCACGCTGCTCCCCTGGGTGCTGATCTTCGTGGCCTGGTCCTGGATCTCCAAGCGCGCCCGAGGAATGCTGGGCGCCGGCGGCCCTCTCGGCGGGCTCATCAAGAACCAGAGCCGCAAGTTCGACAAGACGACGTCGGTGAACGTCACGTTCGACGACATCGCCGGGCTGAAGGCGGCCAAGTCGGACCTGCAGGAGATCGTCCAGTTCCTCAAGGAGCCGGAGCGGTTCCAGCGCCTCGGGCGGCAAGGTCCCGCGCGGCGTGCTCCTGGCCGGGCCGCCCGGCACCGGCAAGACGCTGCTGGCGCGCGCGGTGGCCGGCGAATCGGGCGTGCCGTTCTTCTCCATCAGCGGCTCGGAGTTCATCGAGATGTTCGTGGGCCTGGGCGCGGCGCGCGTGCGCGATCTCTTCAAGGAGGCCAAGAAGAGCGCGCCCACCATCGTCTTCATCGACGAGATCGACGCCGTCGGCCGGTCGCGCGGGGCGGGCCTGGGGGGCGGCAACGACGAGCGCGAGCAGACGCTGAACCAGCTGCTCTCGGAGATGGACGGCTTCGACCGGACCGATCTGGTCGTCGTCATCGCCGCGACCAACCGCCCGGACGTGCTCGACCCGGCGCTGCTCCGTCCCGGGCCGCTTCGATCGGCGCGATCCTGGTCGACCGGCCCGAGCTGGCGGCCCGCAAGGCGATCCTGGCCGTCCACACCAAGGGCAAGCCGCTGGCCCCCGACGTCGACCTGGACGTGGTCGCCCAGAACACGCCCGGGTTTTCGGGCGCGGACCTGGCCAACCTGGTGAACGAGGCGGCGCTGTCGGCGACGCGCAAGGGACGGGAGAACATCGCCGCCGATGACTTCACGGAGGCCTTCGACAAGATCGTGCTCGGCGATCTGCGCGAGGCCAAGCTCGACGCCAAGGAGAAGCGGCGGGTCGCGGTCCACGAATCGGGACACGCCGTCGTGGCCCGCTTCTCGGCCGACGCGGAGCCGCTGCACCGGGTGACCATCATCCCGCGCGGGATGGCGCTGGGCGCCACCCAGCAGAGCCCCGGCGAGGATCGCCACCTGATGGCCCAGGCCGAGCTCGAGTCCCGCTTGCGCGTCCTCATGGGGGGCTACGCCTCCGAGCGCCTGGTGCTGGGGAGCATCTCCACGGGCGCCGAGAACGACCTCAAGGAGGCGACCCGCCTGGCCTCGCACATGATGGCCCACTACGGAATGAGCGAGCGCCTCGGCCCCGTCTACTACGACCACGAGGCCGAGCACCCGTTCCTCGGCCAGCGCATCGGCACCGAGAGCGGGACCAGCTCGTCGACGATCACGGTGATCGAGGAGGAGGCCCGCCGGGTGCTGGCCCGCGCGCTGGAAGAGGCGGCGGCGATGCTCACGCAGCGCCGGGCAGAGCTGGATCGGCTGGTGGCCGCGCTCCTCGAGCACGAGACGCTGGAGCGGGACGAGCTGGCGGTGATCCTGGGACCGGCCGCCGGGAGCCGAGCTTCTAGCTGAGGTGGGACGTCCACGCCGCGCAGAGCGTGAGGTTCGGCGCGAAGGAGACCCGTCGGTAGAAGTCGTCCGATGAACCTTTGAGCAGCTTGAACGAGCTGTGGATGTCCGGATCGCCGGCCATCGTTCTCAGCTGCGCGTGCAGCTCCGCCTTGTCGGTCACGCGGAGCACGGAGGCGAGCTCGTCGACGCTGTAGAACCGCCCGGGCCGGTCGTCCGACATCGCTGCAATGATCGAGCTGGAAGACAGCATCTAACCTCCTCTGGTCATGGATTGGCGAGCACGCGCGGATAGACGATCAGCGCGACCTGACCGGCGGCCGCCCATTCGGCGGTGAAACCTTCTCGGCTGTCGACGCGCAGCCCGCCGGCCGGATCGAGCGTGAGGATACGTTGGGTGCGGCGGCTCATCCCCACCACCACCTCGTAGTGGGCGTAACCGCGTCGCCCGTAGCGCTTCACCACGCCGACCAGGATCGGATGGCGACGCCGGAGCTCGCGCTCGAGATCGGCGAGCTGTCCCGGAACGACGAACGCCTGCAGCCCCTGCCGCCGGGCGAGATCGCGGAGGGTGGCCGCCGGGAGGCCCCGCTCGGGCGTGGGAGGGTTGGAGGCGACGATCTCGTCACGGGTGATCGCGCGGCCCCAGTAGCCAAGCACCATCGCCAGCGCGGCGGCGCCGCAGTCCTCGCGGGCGACCTGGCGCACGTCGGGGACCCCGGCGATCCGCTCCCAGCCCTCGTCGGCGCTCAGATCGGCCGGCGTGGCGCTGCGGGCCGAGCCGACATAGCAGCCGCCGAGCGCGAGGCATCCGAGGACGATGAGCCCCCGGACACCTCGCGCGCGCGGCTGAACGACGTCCTCTTCCACCAGGACTTGGAGCTAGAGCACCAGGATGATGAGCACGATGATCAGCACGATCAGCAGCGTCCCGCCGCCGATGAAGACCACCACGCTGCCGCCCTGGAACTTGCCCAGCTCGGGGGCCGCCGCCTCTCGCGCGGCGTAGTCGGCCGTCTCGCCCGGTGCGGCGCTCGCCGGCGCAGCGCCGAGCGGCGGCTCACCCGGGGTTTCCGCGACGCCCGCCGGGGCCGCGTTGATCGTCGCCGCGCGGGCCAGCGAAGGGGCGCCGGCGAAGGCCAACAGCAACGCCGCCGCCAGGACCCTCCTCATCAGAGTCCTCACAGGACCCGTCTTCCCTGGATGAGGCGGATGGCGACGACGATCACCGCCACGACCAGCAGGATGTGGATGTACCCGCCTATCGTGTAAGAGGTCACCAGTCCCAGTCCCCAGAGCACCAACAAGATCACGGCAATTGTCCAAAGCATCGTCGTCTCCTCTTTTGAGTCGTGGCAATTCAGCCGGCCCAGAGATACGCACCGCCACCCGGCAAGACCAATCGGGAAGACCAGAGCCGGCTGTAAGGGATTCCCCTCTTCGCACCTGCGCGGTGAGCGAGCGCCTCCCGCACGGCGCCGGATAGGGAGAACCACTACGTGGGGCGCGGGGGCTTCCCCGACCGCGCCGGCGCTCCGGCCGCGCTATTGGTCAGCCCGCAACGTGCGTTTCACTGCGAGGAGAAGATCATCATGACCCTGCGACTCTGGATCCCGATCGCGGCCCTTGCGTTTCAAGGGGCCTGCGCGACGACAAACCCCACCCCCGTGGCCGCGGTGCCCAGCCTGGGGGCGGAAGACAGCTCGGGGGCCATCCGCGCCGCCGAAGAGGTGGGCGCGGCCCACAATCCCCAGGCCGCCCTGCATCTGGAGCTGGCCAAGGAGCAGTTCGAACATGCGCGCAAGCTCACCAGCCCGGATGACGAGGCGATGTCGACGCGCCTCCTGCTGCGGGCCCGGGCCGACGCCGACCTCTCGCTGGCCCTGACCCGCGAGAGCACCAAGAAGGTCGAGGCCCAGGCGGCGCTCGACAAGGTCAAGACGCTGAACGATTCGCTTCTGCAGAACAACTGACGAGGACCCTCAATGAACACTTCGAAACCTTCGCAAACTTCGCACGGCTCGAAAACTTCGCTGCTTCTCGGGATGGCGCTGGTCGCCGCGGGATGCGCCACCGTCACGCCGGTCGAGCTGACGACCGCCCGGGCGTCTTATGCCCGGGCCAGCAGCGGCCCCGCCGTTCAGCTGCTGCCGGCGGAGCTTCACAAGGCCAAGGTCGTCCTCGACACCGCCGAGCAGTCGTTCGTCGACGAAAAGGGCTCGCAGAAGACCATCGACCTGGCCTACATCGCCGATCGCACCATCCAGACCGTCGAGGCCCAGGCCCAGACCGTGCTCGCCGACCAGACCGTCACCAAGGCGAAGCAGGACTATCAAGATCGGCAGGCAGCGGGCGCCAAGAAGACCCGGGCGACGCTGGTCAAGACGCGCCTGGAGCTCACCGATGCGCAGGCCGGGGAGGCCAAACAGGCGGAGCAACTGGGGGTGGAGCACGCGGCCCGACAGGCAGCCGACACCAAGGCCGCCGCCTCCGAACAGCGGGCGGTCGAATCGGAGCAGAAGGCCATCGCCGCGAACGACGCGCTCGCCAAGCTGGCGGCGAAGGACGAGGAGCGTGGCATGGTCATCACCCTCTCGGGCGGCGTCCTCTTCCGCTCGAACGATGCCCAGCTGCTGCCCGCCGCGCAGATCAAGCTCGATGACGTGGCGGTCGCCCTCCTCACGAACGGTCGGCCGGTCAGCATCGAGGGCTACACCGACTCCCGGGGCTCGCAGGCCCGCAACGTGGATCTGTCGCAGCGCCGCGCCGAGTCGGTGCGGAGCTACCTCATCACCCGGGGGCTGCCGGCCGAACGGGTGGTGGCCAAGGGGATGGGACCCGAGCGACCCATCGCCGACAACACCAGCGCCGAAGGGCGGGCCAACAATCGGCGGGTGGAGATCGTGGTCGCCAAAGCTGCCACTCAGCCGAATTGAAGACCCTCCGTCTGCACGCGCCGGCGGCGCTCCAGCGCGCGCCAAACCCCACGCTGTTCCTCAAGCAGATCTACCAGCGCTACACCCGTGACAGCCTGGCGGACACCGCCGGCGCGCTCAGCTACTACTTCATCTTCGCGCTGTTCCCGTTCCTGTTCCTGCTGACGACGCTGACCGCCTACATTCCCTACTTCCGGAGCTCGGCGGACACCCTGCTGGCGCGCGCCCGGGACATCTTGCCGCCGCAGGCGATGCGGCTCGTCTCCGCGCACGTCGAGGCGCTGGTCAGCAATCCCCGCCCTCGCTTCCTGGTGGTGAGCCTCCTGCTGGCGCTCTACTCGGCCTCGCGCGGCGTCGACGCATTTCGCGCGGCGTTGAACCGGGCCCACGGCGTCAGGGAGTCCCGCCCTTTGTGGAAGACGGAAGCGCTGGCCCTGGGCATGACCGCGGGCGGCACGCTGCTGGTGCTGGGCGCGGTCGCCGGGATGGCGGCCGGCGGCAGCGCCGGGTTCTGGCTGGCCCGGGAGGTGGGCGTCGCCACGCCGTATGTCCTCGTCTGGCGCTGGCTGCGCTGGCCGGTCACGGCGAGCGCGATCGCGCTCTGCGCGGCGCTGGGATATCACCTGCTGCCCGACGTGGCGCGGAGGTTCAAGCTCCTGACGCCGGGCTCGCTGCTCGGAACGCTGGCCTGGTTCCTCGGCACCTGGGGCTTCGGCGAGTACGCGGGGCACATCGCCAGCTACAACGTCACCTACGGCGCGATCGGCGGGGTCATCGTGCTGATGGCCTGGTTCTACCTGACGGGGTTCATCTTCCTGCTGGGCGGCGAGATCAACGCCGTCTTCGATGCGCGCCGCGAGCCCCGGTCGGGGAAACCACTACAGGGCGCGTGGGGGCCGCCCGACAGGGCGAACGTCGCGCCCGAGCTATGAATCCGGCGAGAAAACGTGCAACCCGGCTCAAGCAACCACGCCATCCGGGCCTCCCTCGAGGACGAACTGGGGGACACGATCGACCCGTCGATGGCGAATTCTCCGGTGCCGCGACGGGAACGGCCCATAGTGCTTCACGGGTTCTGATGACGGCGGAGGAGATGGCAGAGGCCGGTTGGACGGACGCGCAGGCGGACTGTCGCCGCGTGTTCGAGGAGAACAGCCATCCGATGTGGATCCTCGAGTCGCTCGAGGTGGTCGACGTCAACCAGGCCGCGCTGCGCCACTACGGCTACTCGCGGGACGAATTTCTGGCCATGTCCATCGACGATCTCTCCCCCGGAGAACCGGCCGGGAGCAAATCCGGCCAGGCCCCGCCCGTGCTCGGCCAGCACCGGCGCAAGGACGGATCGCTCATCGACGTGGAGATCACCTCGTTCGCCGTCACGTTCGGCGGCCGGCCGGCCTTTCTCGACTCCGTCCTCGACGTCACCTACCGCCGGCGCACGGAGGCCCAGACCCGCTATCTCGATCTCTTGCTGGCGACGGTCAACGACGCCGTGGTCGCCAGCGACGACAAGTTCATCCTCACGGGTTGGAACGCCGCCGCCGAATCGACCTACGGCAGACGGGCCGAGGAGGTGCTCGGGCAGCCGGACGCGCTGGTGTTCCGCACCGACTTCATCGGCGTCGAGCGCGCCGAGGCGATCAAGCGGTTGATGGAAACGGGCCGCTTTCACGGCGAGCTGACCCACCGCCGCGCCGACGGAAAGCGCATTCACATCGAAGCGCGCGCCGCCGCGTTGTTCGACAGCGCCGGCAAGCGGCTCGGCTATGTCAGCGTCAACCGCGACATCACCGAGCGCCGGTACGCCGAGGAGACCATTCGCGCCCTGCTGAACGACGTCCTCACCGCGCAGGAGGCGGAGCGGCGGCGCATCGCCCGCGAGCTGCACGACGACACCGCCCAGACGCTGACGTCGCTGCTGGTCGGCCTGCGGGCCGTCGAGGAGTCGAAGGATCTCGGTCAGGCGCTGGGGGCGGCGACCGCGCTGCGCGGATTCGTGGCGGCCGCCCTGCTGGGCGTGCAGCGCATGGCCCGCGGGCTTCGCCCGAGCGTGCTCGACGATCTGGGGCTCGAGGAGGCGCTCGAGCGCCTGGCGCTCGACGTGAGCCGGACCAACGGGTTCCTGGTCGATCTCCACTCCACCGGGCCCCGCCTGCCCCGGCTCCCCGAGGGGCTGGAGATCGCCCTTTACCGGATGGCGCAAGAGGCGCTGACCAACGCCACCAAGCACGCCGTCGCCCAAGGCGGTGAGCATTCTCATCCATCGAAATCCCACCGAGGTGCGCCTGGTGGTCGAGGACGACGGAAAAGGTTTCGACGATTCGGAGATCCCCTCCGAATCACAGCTCGGTTTGGTGGGGATGCGCGAGCGCGCCCACCTGGTAGGAGGCTCGATGACCCTGGAATCCTCGCCCGGACATGGCACGACCATCTGTATCCGCGTCCCTCTGGCGGCGCCGAAGCCGGGTCTGTCATGAGCATCCGGGTGTTCATCGCGGACGATCACGGGATCCTGCGGGGCGGCCTGCGGGCCCTCATCACCCTGCAGCCGGACATGGAGGTGGTGGGCGAGGCGGCCAACGGCCCCGACGCCGAGCTCGGCGTCAAAGCCACCGAGCCGGACGTGGTGCTGATGGACATCACCATGCCCAACGGCGGCGGGCTCGCCGCCATCGCCGCGGTGAAACAGGTCCGCCCGAAGACGCGAATCGTGGTCCTCACCGTTCACGACGAGCTCGGCTACGTGCGCGCCGCCGGGCAAGCGGGCGCCGTCGGCTACGTCGTGAAGAGCGCGGTCGACACCGAGCTTCTGGCGGCGATTCGCGCGGTGGCGCAGGGACGGACCTTCATCGACGCCTCGCTGGGGCTGGGGTTTGCGCAGAGCCAGATGCAACCGACCTCCCCCGGCGCCAAAGGCGAGACCGGAACGGCGCAGCTGACCGGGCGCGAGCTGGAGGTCATGCGGCGGGTCGCCGAGGGCTTCACCAACTCCCAGATCGCCGAGGAGCTGCGTCTCGGCGTCAAGTCGGTCGAGACCTACCGCTCCCGGGTGATGGAAAAGCTGGGTCTGGAATCTCGTTCGGCGTTGGTCCGGTTCGCCCTCGACTGCGGCGTGCTCGGCGGAGGGACGCCATGAAGGACCCGATGAAGGACTCCGTGAAGGGCCCCGCCCAGACCGAAGGCGGCGGCGTCGCGGGCGTCATTCATCAGCTGGAACGGCGCGCCGACGCTCTGTCGGCACGGGCCGGACGACGCGCAAAAACGGGTCGGCAGCTGGGCCGCCAGCGCCCGACGGTTCACCCGCAACAATCCGGGGATCGTCCTCGTCGGCGCCGTGACGCTCGGCTTCGTGCTCGCCCGGGCAGCCCGCCATGCGTAACGGCGACGGCAAGGCGACCGCCGAGCGCGCGCCCGTCGCCAGGCGCGCGCCGAAGCGCATGCCCGCGTCCGACTGGCGAAGTGCCGTCGAATCCCTGACCGACAAGGTGATGCGACAGACCCGGGAACACCCCGGGCGCTCCGCGGCGATGGCGGTGGGCGTGGGGTACGTGCTGGGCGGTGGGCTGTTTTCGCGGCTCACGGCCCGCATCGTCGGGACGGCAATTCGGATCGGGCTGCGGACGGCGGTGTTGCCGTTCGTGACGGAGGGCCTCCTCGTGCTCGGACACAAACAGAACAACTCAGAGAGAAGCGTGAACAAATGAAAATGAATGACCTGCGAGACTTCAGCAAAGACGACGTCCTTTCGGCGCTGGGGCTGGCGAGCAAACCGAGCACCTCGGATCGCCTGCTGGGGGCGCTGAGCATCTTCGGCGTCGGCCTGCTGGTGGGGGCGGGCGCGGCGTTGCTGCTGGCACCGAAGTCGGGCGAGGCGCTGCGCGCCGATCTGGGGGAGCGCTTCCGCAACCTCCGTCCCGAAGAGACGGAGTCGCCGGAAGCTCCCAACTCGAGCGGAGAGGCGCGCACCTGAGCCCGCGCCCCCTGCCGGCGCGACCGGCGCCGCGTCCCTCCGTGGTCCAGATGGCGACCGAGACCGCGGAGGAGCTGGCGGATCTGTTCGCCGCCCAGATCAAGCTGGCCCACCTGGAGCTCTCGCTGGATCTGCGGTTGGCCCTCAAGCGCGTGGCCCGGCTGGCCCTCTTCCTTCCGCCGCTGGTCGTCGGCTACGCGTTCGCGATGGCGGCGCTCAGCTCGTTTCTCGCCCCGTACTGCGGGCGGCTCGGCGCGCTGGGCGCCGTCGCGGCCGTCCAGATCGTGGTCGCCGGAATCGGCCTTCAGCGGACGCTCGGCCGCGCTCCGGCGTACGCCGATCCTCGAGCGGACCGGCGCCGACCTGACCGGCACCGTCCAGCGAACGATGGTGGCCCTGTCCGACACGACGAGGTCGCCGGATGTCCGCACCACCTGAGCTTCAGGACGTGCAGCAGGACGAGCAGCGGGAGATCGCTCGGCTCGAGGCCGAGATCGCGCTCCGGCGGGAGCGGGTCGGCGAATCGTTCGAAGAGCTGCGCCGGCGCGTGCAGACCGCGACCAGCTGGCGCCACTGGGCCGCGTCCCACCCGGTCGGTTGGCTCGGGGTCGGCGTCGCCCTGGGATTCATCGTCGGCCGCCTGACGGGCCGCCGATCCCGTTCGGAGCCGTAGCCTTCCCGTGAGCGCAGTCCCCCCGCACAGGCGCCGGCGCCGGCCGCGCGCGCCGCGCGCGCCAGCCTGGGCGCGCTCGGCACCGTGGTGTTGATCGTCGCCGTTCTCTCGCGCGCGCAGGCGGTCTTCGTCCCGCTGGCGCTGGCGATCGTGCTGGCGTTCGCCCTCGGTCCGGCCGTCCGACTGCTGGAGCGCGCGCTCGGCCGGGTCGGGGCGGTGGCGGTGGTGGTCGTCGCTCGCGCTCGGCGCCGTCGGCGGGTTCAGCTACCTGCTCGAGCGTCAGGTCGTCGATCTGTCGACCGAGATGACCAAGTACTCGGACTCGATCCAGCGCAAGATGATCGCCCTGCGGGGGAGCGAGGAGACCGGCCTCGGCTCCCTGTCGAGGAGCCTCGACCGCGCCGTCCGCAATCTCGACCAGCAGGTGGAGGCGGACCAGGGCGCCCGGCCGGTCCGCCTGGTCCCCGCCGAGACCTCCGCGCTGGAGCGCATCGGCGGCGCCCTGGGCCCGGTCCTCGAGCCGCTGGCGCGCGCCGGCATCGTCCTGGTCCTGGTCATCTTCTTCCTCGTCAAGCGCGAGGATCTCCGGGACCGCTTCATTCGCCTCGTCGGGCGGGGGCACGTCACGCTGACGACCCGCGCCCTCGACGAGGCCGGCCAGCGGATCGGACGGTTCCTGGCCCAGCAGTCCGCGATCAACGCGTCCTTCGGCCTCGCCGTCGGGGCGGGTCTCATGGGGATCGGGATCCCGTACGCGCCGTTGTGGGGATTCATCGCCGCCGTCCTGCGGTTCGTCCCCTTCGTCGGCACCCTGTTCGCGATGCTGGTCCCGGCCGCGCTCGCCTTCGCGCAGTTCCCCGGCTGGTGGCAGCTGGTGGCGACGCTGGGGCTTTTCCTGGGCCTCGACGCGTTGGTCGCCTACGGCGTCGAGCCGATCATCATCGGGGCGAAGACGGGCGTCTCGTCGATGGCGATGTTGGTCTCGGCGATCTTCTGGGCCTGGCTCTGGGGCCCCGTCGGGCTGGTGCTGGCGACGCCGCTGACGGTCTGCCTGGCGGTGCTGGGGAAGCACGTGCCCCGCCTCTCGTCCCTGGCGATCCTGCTCGACGACCAACCTGCGCTCGAGGATCAGCTGGTCCTCTATCACCGGTTGCTGTCCGGGGATGAAGAAGAGGCCCAGGAGATCCTGGACAAGCGCTTCCGCGAAAAGACCCGGGCGCAGGTCTTCGACGAGATCATCATCCCCGCGCTGCTCTTCGCCGATCGCGATCGCGCCCGGGGCGAGATCAGCGAAGCCGACCACCAGCACGTGGTGCGGACCATTCGGGCGCTGGCGGACGCCGCGCCGGACGGGCGCGCGCTCCCGCCCCGTGGCGCCCCGGCGCTCGCGCCCCCCGGTGAGGGTGGACCGAGCGAGCCGCCGATCCGCCGGATTGTCGGCGTGTCGGCCCGAACGGTGACCGATGAGACGATCTGGGAGATGTTGGCCCAGCTCTTCGATCCCCAGAAGGCTCGGCTGGAATCGGTGGGCTCCTCGTACCTGTCATCGGACCTGACGCCGGGAGAGGCGGAAGACGCTTCTCCCGAGCCGCCGGACCTCGTCTGTGTCATCTCCGTCCCCCCGGGCGGGCTGGCCCAGGCGCGCTACATCTGCCGGCGGCTGCGCGCGAAGCTGCCCCACACGCCCCTGGTCGTCATTCGTCCCGGCGGACAGGCGAACGGTCAAGAGAGCTCCCAGCGGCTGACCGAGGACGGCGCGCGCCAGGTCTGCTTCACGCTGGAAGGCGCGCGGACCACCATCGAGCAGATCGTTTCCTGAGCGCTAAGGCGCGAACGTGCGGGGGCGGAGCGTGCGCGAGATGAGGACGCACGCCGCCACGACGATCAGTCCCGCGCCGACGTGGTGGACGAGGGCGTGGACCCAGCCCCGCTGGCAGCTGAGCTCGCCGGCCAGCGCTCCCGTCGCCGCCACCGCCGCCCCGGCCAGCGCCGCTCGACCGAGGCTCCAGGAAAATCGGCGCAGCGAATAGAGGACCAGCCCCAGCGGAATCAGATCGACGGCCAGGTGACTGCCGGAGCAAGCGATGGCCGGGACCGCCCGCGGCAGACCGGCCCCCCGCCCGAAGAGGATGGCGGCCACGGCGACCGCGGCCAGCAGCGCCCCGGTCCAGCGCAGCGCCGCCTTGCCGGGCGCGATGGCCGCGAAGACCCCCAGAGACTGCAGCGCGATCAGCAGCGCCACCTGGGGGAGCCGTTCGCCCAGCCGGCCGGGCTCGACGATCGACACCCAGGCGCCGACGCCGATGACCAGCGCGGTCGTGCCGAGGACGGCCAGCACCGTGCGGATCGCCTCCCGCCGCCAGGAGACGGCCACCGGCTGGCGCCGCAGCTCTGCCAGCGCCGCCGCCCGGGCGCGCCCCAGCGCCGAGCCCGAGGCCGCGCCTGCGTCATCGATCGTCATGAGCTCTCCAGTGGCGCCAGCAGCAGCTTCAGTCGTTGATAGCCGCGATGGGCCCGCACCTTGGCGGCGCCCACGGTGGTCCCCAGCGCCGAGGCCACCTCGGGAAACGAAAGCCCATGCATCTTGTGGAGCAGCACGGCCTCGCGCTGATCGTCGGGGAGCTGCCGGAGCGCCTCGTCGATCGCCCGGGCCATCGGGGGATCGGACATGACCGGCACGCCGCCGCCGAGGTTGCTGATCTCGGGACCGAGCGCGTCCTCCCGGCGGGCCCCCCGCCGCCGGAGCGCGTCCCGGCCGGCGTTCGCCGCGATCGCGAAGATCCAGGCCCGCAACCCGGCCGTGGCCACGTAGCGACCGCGCGCGCGGACGAAGGAGAGAAACGTCGTTTGGAGGAGGTCTTCAGCCAAGGTCTGATCCCGGACGAGGCGGCGCAGGAACGCCTCCAGCTGAGGCGCGTACCGGTCGTAGAGGACGCCGAACGCGGCCTCGTCGCCACGGCAGAACCG
The DNA here is from genome assembly GCA_963835825.1 of uncultured Pseudomonadota bacterium. Lineage (GTDB taxonomy): Bacteria > Myxococcota_A > Polyangia > Fen-1088 > Fen-1088 > JADGRB01. The sequence continues at coordinate 436,812 of CAWIGZ010000008.1, read as the reverse complement.
CGCCATCAAGACGTCATCCGACTCCTGGCCTTCCACCGTCTCCTCGTCCGTACGCACGACCCACCCAAAAGGTAACAGAGAGGGTAACAGGCCTGGCGCGGGCGATCTGGTAACTGTTGGTGTCTGCCGCACGTTCTTCCGGCGTGAAGCACGATTTCCAGCAGGAGCAGGTGGTCCGGCGCAGCCGCTCGGAAGTTTTCGCATTCTTCGCCGACGCCGCGAACCTCGAGCGCATCACGCCCGCCTCGCTGCACTTCGAGATCCGCAGCCCGCAGCCGATCGCCATGCGCGCCGGCGCGACCATCCACTACCGGCTCTCGCTCTTCGGCCTCACGTTCCGGTGGTGCACGCTCATCGAATCGTTCGAGCCGGAGTGGAGGTTCGTCGATGTGCAGGCGGCGGGGCCCTATCGGAGCTGGCGGCATACCCACACCTTCGAGGACGTGCCCGGCGGCACCCTGGTCCGCGATCAGGTGGAGTACGAGGTTCCCTTCGGACCGCTGGGCGAGCTGGCGCGCCGGCTGTTCGTGGCGCGGCAGCTCCGTCGGATCTTCGATTTTCGCCGCGCGGCGATCGAAACCGCGTTCGCGTAACCGTTCGCCGCGCTCGCGCGTTCATGTCGGGGAGCTCATGGAACGACGGGCAGACATCGCGACGGATCACGTGATCGTGGGCGGCGGCCTGGCGGGCGGGCTGGTGGCGCTGGCGCTGGCGAACGCCGGCCGCGGCCGGCAGGTGACGCTCATCGAAGGCGAGCCCCGCCTCGGCGGAAATCACACCTGGTCGTTTCACCGGACCGATCTCGGCGACGAGGAATGGAGCCTGGTGGCGCCCCTGGTGACGCGGCAGTGGACGCACCAGGAGGTGCGCTTCCCCGGCCATCACCGGGTCCTGGAAGTCGGCTACGCGACCGTCACCAGCGAGAGCTTTTCGCGGACGGTCGGCGCGCGACTGGCGGCGTCCGGGGTGCGTCTTCTGCTCGGACGGCGGGTCGCCGAGGTCGGCCCGTCGCTGGTCCGGCTCGACGACGGGGAGACCGTCGGCGGTCGCGTGGTGCTCGACGCGCGCGGGCCCGCGCCGCTCGCGCCGGCGCGGGCGGGCTACCAGAAGTTCGTGGGCCTCGAGCTCGCGTTGCAGTCCGACGGTCCCTGGAAGGCGCCGCTGCTGATGGACGCGACGGTCCCGCAGAGCGACGGCTACCGGTTCTTCTACCTGCTCCCGTTCTCCGCCCGGCGCGTGCTGATCGAGGAGACCACCTACAGCGGCAGTCCCGCGCTCGATCCCTCCGGGGCCAAGGAGCGGATCTTCGCCTACGCGGCAGCTCACGGGGCCTCCGTCGCCGAGGTGCTTCGCAGCGAGAGCGGCGTCTTGCCGTTGCCGCTCGGGCCGCTCGACCCGCCGCGCGCGGCGGCGCCCATCGCGATCGGGTACCGCGGTGGGTTCTTTCACCCGGTGACCGGATACTCCCTGCCGCTGGCGGCGCGGGTGGCGCTGGCGGTGGCCGGGGCGCGCACGCCGGAGCAGACGCTGAGCGCGGTGCACGCCCTGGCCGGCCGGCTGGAACCGCAGCGCCGCTTCGGGCAGCTCCTCAACCGGCTGATGTTCGAGGCGATGCCGCCCGCCTCGCGCTGGACCGCCTTCGATCGGTTCTATCGGCTCCCCGCGCCGACCATCGCCCGGTTCTACGCCTCGGCCAGCACCTGGGGCGATCGCGCCCGCATCCTGGTCGGCCGGCCCCCCGCGGGCCTCTCCTGGCGACATCTGCTGGGCGCCCAGGCGGTGAGCGGATGAGCGCCCGCCCGCGGCGAAGTCTGCCGGCGGCGACCGGCCTGGCGGCGCTGGTGGACGAGGCGCTCTCCTCGCCGGCGCTCGGCCGCGCCGCCCACGCCGAGGACTGGCCCGAGCAGCCGGCGACTGCAACCTGGCCCGCGTCGCCGGCGTTGCCGCGCGCGGTGTGGGATCGGGCGCTCGGCGACGTGGCCCGGGAGATCCTGGGACGACCGAGCCGTCAATTTCGGGCCCGGATGTGCGAGCTCGGGTGGCGCCTGGCCGACGGCCCCGGAGAGGTGCCGGCCCATCTGCCGGCGCTCGTCGAGCTCGTCCACGCCGGGAGCCTGATCGTCGACGACATCGAGGACGGCTCGACGCTTCGCCGGGGCGCCCCGGCGGTGCACCTGGTCCACGGCGTCCCCCGCGCGCTCAACACCGGCACCTGGATGTACTTCTGGGCGTTGAGCCTGGTCGATCAGCTGGCCGTGCCGCCCGCCACCCGCACGCGAATCCGCGACGCCGTGACGGAGGCGCTCTTCCGCGGCCACCAGGGCCAGGCGCTCGATCTCTCCGTCTCGATCGGACGAACGCCGCGGGCGCTCATCTATCGCACCGTCGCCACCAGCACGATGTTGAAGACGGGAGCGCTCATGGAGCTGGCGGCCGTCGCCGGCGCCCTGGCCGCGCAGGCCTCCGACGATTGCGTCGAAGCGCTGGCCCAGTTCGGCCGGCGCCTGGGCCTCGGCCTGCAGATGCTCGACGATTTCGGCAATCTCACCGCGCCGACCTCCGAGGCGGGCGACACCAAGGCCCTCGAGGATCTGCGCAACGGTCGGCCGACCTGGCCCTGGGCCCACGCCGCGCTGGAGCTGAGCGCCGCCGCGTTTTCGCAGCTGCAGGAGAGCGCCCGCGCGGTTTGCGAAGGCGGAGATCCCGACGGCACGCGGGCCCGGGCGCTGGCCGCGGAGCTGAAGATGGCGGTGGGGATGAAGGGACGCCGGCAGGCCGCCCTCTATCTCGACAACGCGCTCGGCGAGCTGCGCGCCCGGATCGGCGCGCGCGAGGAGCTGGCCCTGCTGGCCAGCGAGATCGAAAGGCTGGAGGTCTCCTATGGGTGAAGCGCGCGTGGCGATCGTGGGGAGCGGATTCGGCGGGCTGGCGGCCGGCATCCGCCTGCAGGCGGCGGGGGTGCGCACGGTGATGTACGAGGCGCGCGATCGGGCGGGCGGGCGCGCCTACGTCTACGAAGACCAGGGCTTCACGTTCGACGCCGGTCCGACCGTCATCACCGCGCCCCATTGCCTGGAGGAGCTGTTCGCCCTGGCCGGCGAACAGATGGCCGACCACGTGACGCTGGATCCCGTCCGCCCCTTCTATCGGCTGCGCTGGCCTGACGGGGCGCGCTTCGACTACGGCGGCGACGCCGAGTCGATGCGCGCCGAGGTGGCGGCCCTGGCGCCCGGCGATCGCGCGGGGTTCGACCGTTTCATGGACTACAGCCGGCGCGTCTTCGAGGCCGGCTACGAAGGGCTGGTCGACGCGGCGTTCCTGCGCTTCGCCGACATGGTGCGGGTGGCGCCGCAGCTGGCGCGGTTGCGCGCCGATCGTTCCGTCTACGGCGCCGTCAGCCGGTTCGTGAAGGACGAACGGCTGCGCCAGGCCCTCTCGTTCCACGCCCTGCTCATCGGGGGCAATCCGTTCGAGACCAGCGCCATCTACACGTTGATCCCGTTCCTGGAGCACAAGTGGGGGGTGCTGTTCCCGCGCGGCGGAACGGGCGCGCTGGTGAACGGGCTCGTCGAGCTCTATCAGCGGCTGGGGGGCGAGCTGCGGCTGTCCACCCCCGTCGCCGGCATTCGCGTCGAGCCGCGCGGAGGCAAGGTGGCGCACCTGGTGACGGCGGGGACGACCGAAGAGCGCTTCGACGCCGTCGTCTCCAACGCCGATCTCCACCACACCTACCAGCGTCTCTACCGCGGCGAGGCCGCGGCGGCGGCCCGCACCGAGAAGCTGGAGCGGATGGACTGGTCGATGTCGCTGTTCGTGATCTACTTCGGCACGCGCCGCCGCTACCCGGGCGGGGCCCACCACACGGTCCTCTTCGGCCCGCGCTATCGCGAGATGCTGCGCGAGATCTTCCACGGCCCGGAGCTGCCCCCCGACTTCAGCCTCTACCTGCACCAGCCGACGGTGACCGATCCCAGCCTGGCGCCGCCGGGCTGCGAATCGTTCTACGTGCTGGCGCCCGTCCCTCACCTCGGCTCGGCCCGGATCGACTGGGCGCGCGAGTCGGCGGGCTACGCCGACCGGATCCTGGCGGCCCTCGAGACGGTGCTGCCGGGGCTGCGGCAGGAGATCGTCGTCAAGCGGGTGTTCACGCCGCTCGATTTTCGCGACCAGCTGAACGCGTTCCAGGGCTCGGCCTTTTCCGTCTCGCCGCGCCTCGGTCAGAGCGCCTACTTTCGTCCCCACAACCGCGACCCGGAGATCCCCGGGCTCTACATCGTCGGGGCGGGGACGCATCCCGGCGCCGGCGTGCCGGGGGTGATCAACTCGGCGAAGGCGACGACCCGCCTCGTGCTCGACGATCTGGGCGGGCAACGAACGGCGGAGGCGGCGTGAGAGGGAGAACGAACCGACTGGCACGCCGGATCCTGGCGCATCACTCGAAGAGCTTCGCCTTCGCGGGGCGGCTCCTGCCGGCCTGGTGCCGGGACGACGCGGCGGCGCTCTACGCCTGGTGCCGCCGTTGCGACGACGCCGTCGACACGCCGCGCGGCCAGCTCGCCCGCGCCAGGGCCGTCGCCGAGTTGCGCGACGAGCTGGACCGGATCTACGGCGACGGCGTCGAGAGCGATCCGGTGCTGGCCGGATTCCAGGAGGTCGTGCGGCGCCACGCGATCCCGCGCCGCCACGCCGAGGATCTCGTCGACGGGATGGCGATGGACGTCGGCACGGTCCGCTACCGGAGCTTCGACCAGCTGCTGCTCTATTGCTATCGGGCAGCCGGAACCGTCGGTCTCATGATGGCGCAGATCATGGGGGTGCGCGATCGCGCGGCGCTGCGGCGGGCCGCCGATCTCGGCATCGCCATGCAGCTGACCAACATCTGCCGCGACGTGGCCGAGGACGCGGCGCGCGGGCGGGTCTATCTGCCGGCCGACGTCCTGGAAGGCTGCCGCCGGCTGGCCGATCCGGGCGGCGAGGTCGGCCGCGCGGTGGCGGAGCTCCTGCGCCGGGCGGACGACTTCTACGCCTCGGCCGACGGCGGGCTGCCCGCCCTGCCCCTGCGCTGCGCGATCGGGATCCGGGCGGCGCGTCTCATCTACGCCGAGATCGGGCGGGTGATCGCCCGCCGGCGCTTCGACACCCGCGCCGGGCGGGCCGTGGTCTCCCGCCGCCGGAAGGCCTGGCTCGCCCTGCGGGCCCTTTGCGGGACGCTCTGGGCGGCCGGCGTGCGGGTCCTTCGCGGCGGCCACCGCGCCCTGCCCCCTGCCCCGCGTCCCTGCCCGTTGCCCTTTCCCCTCTTCATCGAACCGGAGACCCGATGAACGCGCTGGCCGTCTATCTGGGGCGCATCCGGCAGTTCGATCGGGTCGACTGGATCGTCTACGGCTGCTGGGTCGGTCTGATGGTGGGGCTCTGCCTCGTCACCGGCGGGTTCGTCTGGGCCGGGCATCGCGCGCTGGCGCCGCTGCCTCCCGAGGCGACGCTGCTGCCGGCGGGCGCGGCGATCTTCACGCTGGCGATCGCCGTCGACACCATCGGCCACCGGACGATCTACAAGGAAGCGCTGCGGGGCGGCGAGGCGCTGGTGCATCACATCATCATCGGCGCCGGGGTTTCCAGCTGCGTCCTGCTCTGCGCGGCCTACGCCGGAGGAGCGCGCTACGCGGTCCCCGCGCTGGTGCTCACGTTGCTGTCGTTCCTTTACAGCGTGATCGACGAGGCGATGCACTGGCGGCGGTACTTCGCCGGCCGCTCGGACGTGGTCGAGATGTGGAGCCACGTCTTCATCCTCGTCGGACACGGGATCATGATGACCGGCTGGTGGCTCTGGTACTGGCGCGGTTACGCCGGCGTGCCCGAGACGCTGGCCGCCCTGGGCGGGATGCTCCGGGTCGGGGTGGGGCTTCGGTGAGGCGGCGCGCATGGCAGGTGGCGATCCTCTCAGGCTGGCTGGCGCTCGGCGCGGTGGCCATGGGCGCTGAAGTGTCCGGCGAGGCCGAGCGCGCCTATCGCGCCGGCAAGGCGGCGCCCAACGACGACGAGGCCCGACGCCAGTACCAGCGGGGGATCGACGTCGCCCGCCGGCAATTGGCGGCGAGGCCCGACGATCCGGCCTCGCTGCTCTGGCTGGCGGCGAATCTGGGCGGCGAGGCGCTGACCCACGGGCGGCTGCATGCCCTCGGCGTCATCTCCGAGATCGAGGCGACGCTGCTTCGCCTCGATCAGGTGCACCCCGACTACGATCACGCGGCGGCGGCGCGCGCCCTCGGCAACCTCTACTGGAAGGCGCCGGCGCTGATCTCCGTCGGGTCGACGCGAAAGGCGACCCGCTACTTCTTGCTCGCGCTCGGCCGGGCCCCGGATTTTCCGGGGAACCAGGCGCTGGCGGCGGCCTTCTTCGCCAACAACGGCGACTGCGCGCGGGCGCGGCCGCTGGCGCTGGCGGTCGAGAGCCGCCGCGATCTGGCCGCCATCGGCCTCGACGCCGCCGAGTGGAAGCAGCTCGCCGACCAGGCCCTCGCCCGCTGCCGCTGAGCCGCCTTGCGACGGGTCCTGTTCGTCTCGGAGGCCGTCACGCTGGCGCAGGTGGTGCGCCTGGCGACGCTGGCCCGCGCGCTGGATCCCGCGCGCTACGAGGTCCACTTCGCGGCGGCGCGCTTCGACGAGATGATCTTCGCCGGCACGACCTTCACCCGCCACCGCATCCATTCGCTGGCGCCGGACACCGTCGCCGCCCGGGTCGCCTCGGGACGCCGGCTCTACGGCCGGCGGCTGCTGAGCCGCTACGTCGAGGAAGAGCGGGCGCTGCTCCGCGCGCTCCGTCCCGGCCTGGTGGTGGGAGATCTGCGGCTCTCGCTGTCGGTGTCGGCGCCGCTGGAGGGCATTCCTCACGCCGCTCTCATCAACGCCTACTGGAGCCCGCAGGCGGTGCGCCGGGAATTCCCCCTCCCCGACCACCCGATCGTGAGCCTCCTCGGCGTGCGCCTGGCCGCCCAATATTTTCCCAAGGCCCGGCCGGCGGTCTTCCGGCACTTCGCCCGACCGGTCAATGCGCTGCGCGCGCGGCATGGTCTCCCGTCGCTGGGAAGCCTGGCCGACGTGCTCACCCACGGCGATCACGTGCTCTTCCCGGACGTCCCGGCCCTGGTCCCGACGCGCGATCTTCCCGCGCATCAGCGCTACCTGGGCCCGGTGCTCTGGTCACCGCCGGTTCCGCTGCCGCCCTGGTGGGGCGCGCTCGATCCGCAGCGGCCGACGATCTACGTGACGCTCGGCTCCTCGGGTCGGGTCGAGCGCCTCCCGCTGGTGGTCGAGGTCGCCGCCCAGCTTGGGTACCAGGTGCTGGTGGCCACCGCCGGCCGATCGTCGCTGGAGCTGCGCGTCCCGCGGCACGTCCACGTCGCCGACTATTTGCCAGGGCACCTCGCCGCCCGCCGCGCGGCGGTGGTCGTCTCCAACGGCGGCAGCACGACCGGCTACCAGGCGCTGGCCGAGGGGCGGCCGGTCCTGGGGATCGCCGCCAACCTGGACCAGCACCTGGCGATGGCGGCCATCGAGGACGCGGGCGCCGGGCTCCTTCTTCGCGCGGGAACGCTGGCGCGCAAACCTCTCGCGCAGGCGCTCGAGCGCCTGGTCGGCGAGCCGTCGTACGCGCGCGCGGCGGTCCGGTTGAGCGAGGAGTTCGCCCGCTGGGACGCCCCCGCCGACTTCGCCGCGCTCGTCGCGAAGGCGACCGCATGACGCGCCCAGGGTCAGACGCGGTTGCGCAGCATCAGCTCCTTCGGGTGCGGGTCGAGGTAGGTCTGGCCGAGGAGGTACGCCACCTTCAACGTGTGGACGTAATGGCGAACCAACGTCAGCGGCGCGATCAGCGGAACCAGGCCGCGCCGGTAGTCCTCGAGGACGTCGAGGATCGCCTGACGAGCAGCCGGGTCCAGCCGGTCGGTGAAATGACCGAGCATGTGGGTCATGACGTTCACGTGACGTCCCGGGGTGGCCAGCTTTTCCAGCGTGGTCATGAATCCCGCCTGGTACCGCTCGCGCAGCTCGGCGCGGGCCAGCGACTTGCCCGTCGCCACCAGGCGGCCGAGGCGCCGGTAGCCGGGCTCGTCGTGCGCCAGCAGCGACATCTTGTTGGCGGTGTGAAAGTCGATGAGCGAGCGCAGCGTCCAGCGCGTCGCCCACAGGCCCTGCAGCCGGTGATAGGCGAACACCCGCTCGATGAAGCTCTCCCGAAGGTGGGCGTCGTTGAGGCGCCCCTCTTCCTCGATGGGCAGGTGCGGGAACGCCTGCACCAGCGCGGCGGCGAAGAGCCCCTGTCCGGCGCGCTCGGGAGCGGCCTTCGGATCGTCGGACGGGTAGACCTTCACGCGCAGGAGCCCGCAGCTCGGCGAGTCCTTCTTGAGCACGTAGCCCGACAGGGCCTCCTTTCGGAGCGAGGTGACCCGCCTGGCCGCGTAGGCGTTCATGCGCGCGGTCCAGTCGTCGCCCGAGCGCTGGCCGACCATCTTCGCGGCGGTCACGTCGGCTCCGCCGGCCGCCCGGACCAGACGCACCGGCTCGCGCGGAATCGACATCCCCACCTCCACCTCCGGGCAGACGGGGACGAGCTCGACGAAGGGGCCGAGCGCGTCCACCAGGAACGCGTCCCGCTTGTGCTGGCCGTCGAAGCGCACCTCGCGTCCGAGCAGGCAGGCGGAGACCCCGATGCGAATTCGATCGGTCATGGCGGGTTCACAGCCTAGCGCGGAGTCCGCCGGCGACGGCCCGGTGATCGTCTGGTTCCGGGCGGACCTGCGCCTGGCCGACAATCCGGCGCTGGGCGCGGCCGTCGCGACCGCCGGGCGAGCCGGGATCATCCCCGTCTTCATCTGGGCCCCCGAAGAGGAAGCGCCGTTCGCGCCCGGCGCCGCCAGCCGGGTCTGGCTGCACGAATCGCTGACCGCGCTGGCGGCGGCGCTCGCCGAGCGGGGGAGCCGCCTCGTCCTGCGGGTGGGGCCTTCCCTCGAGACGCTGCTCGAGCTGGTCTCGCGGACCGGCGCGCGCGGGGTGTTCTGGAACCGCCGCTACGAGCCGGCGGTGGCCGCGCGCGACGCGCGTGTCGATGCGGCGTTGCGCGCGCGCGGCCTCTCGACCGCAACCGACCTCGGCCTTCCGTCGGCGAACCTCCTCTGGGAGCCGGAGGCGCTCGCCACCAAGGCCGGGCAGCCGTTCCGGATGTTCACCCCCTTCTGGCGCGCCTGCCGCGCGCAGCCGCCGCCGGAGCCTGCGCCCGCGCCGCGCGCGCTGCCGCCCCCGTCGCGCTGGCCGGCGTCGGTGCCGCTCGCCGCCCTCGGCCTGCGCCCGAAGATCGGCTGGGACGCCGGCCTGCGCGCGGTCTGGTCCCCCGGCGAGGCGGGTGCGCGCGCCGGCCTGCAACGATTCGTGCGGCGCGGTCTGCCGCGCTACGCGGAGGCCCGCGATTGTCCCGACCTCGACGTCGGCTCACGCCTGTCGCCCCACCTCCACTTCGGCGAGCTCGGCCCGCGCGCCGTCTGGAGCGCCGTCGAGCGCGCCGCTGAGCGCGGGGGGATCGATCCGTCCCCGTTCCTGCGCGAGCTCGCCTGGCGGGAATTCGCGCATCACGTTCTCCACCATTTCCCCCGCTCGACCGAGGCGCCGCTGCGTCCCGCCTTCCTTCGTTTTCCCTGGGCGTCGGCGACCTCCGCGCAGGCCTGGCGGCGCGGCCAGACCGGCTACCCGCTGGTCGACGCGGGGATGCGCGAGCTCTGGGCGACCGGCTTCGTGCACAACCGCGTCCGGATGGTGGTGGCGTCGTTCCTGGTCAAGCACCTGCTCGTTCGCTGGCAGGAGGGGGCGCGCCACTTCTGGAACACGCTGGTCGACGCCGATCTGGCGGACAACACGCTCGGCTGGCAGTGGTGCGCCGGCTCCGGCGTCGACGCGGCCCCGTACTTTCGCATCTTCAATCCGGTCATCCAGGGCCGCACGTTCGATCCGGCGGGCGCGTACGTGAGCCGCTGGGTGCCCGAGCTGGCCAGGCTCCCGCCGCGTTTCATCCACGCGCCCTGGCTGGCGTCGGCCGAGGAGCTGGCCAGCGCGGGCGTCGTGCTGGGACGGACCTACCCGCGGCCCATCGTCGATCACCGCTGGGCGCGCGCCCGGGCGCTGGCCGCCTTCGCGGAGATCGTCGCCGGCGCCAAACCCTAGGGCACGTAGACGACGGTCGCGAACCCGTTGGCCGGCATGGCGAACTGCAGCTTCTTGCCGCCCACCGCCAGCGTGTACGTCGACGCCGCACCGGAGTTGTACATGACCGTGACGATGCTGCCGTCCGGGTTCTTGAAGGCGAGCGAGCTGCCGCTGCCGCTGGTGGCCACCACCTTGGCGCCCGCCGCGACGTACTCGGAGCAGTGGCGAAAGACGTAGTAGGCCGGCGTGATGGTCAGCGCCTTCGTCGAGGTGTTGACGGTCAGGAGGGCGTTCTGCGGCCAGGGGCGCACCGAATCGATGCTCTTCCCCGCCGTGTCGAGCACGGTGTTCCAGGCGTTGTAGGCGGTCACGCCGGCGGCGATCCAGTCGTGGATGTTCCCCCAGCTCTCCACGGCGTACGCGTAGTCGTTGGGCGCCGTGTTGGCGTTGAAGGCGGGAAAGCCCGCCGGGTTCCAGGGGTAGTTGCCGCACTTGTGCTCGGTCTGCCAGATCGGCAGGTTGTTGGACTTGGCGCTGGCCACGTTGGGCAGCATGTTCCACTGGTAGCCGAAGACCTTGGTGAAGCCCTTGGCAGTGGCGTCCGCCAGCACGGCGCTGACGATGGAGGGGTCCTTGCCGCTGTCACCGTTGGACATGGTGCCGAGCATGATCTTGGTCGTCAGGCTGGCGCTGGCGAAGGCGGGGCCGAGGTACTGGCCGACGAACTTGGTGAACAGCGCCGGCGTCCAGCCGCAGGACGGGTAGTTCGTGAAGTAGTTCGGCTCGTTCTGGGGGGCGATCGCTTCGATGGTGATCCCCTGCGTCGCGTATCCCTGGACCCATTTGACGAAATACTGGGCGTACGCGGTCAGGACCTGGGCGTTGTCCATCATGCAGCCGCTGTCGAACGCCGTGCCGCTGAAGGTGCAGGCCGTTCCGTTGTACGAGCCGCTGCTGGTCTTCATCCAGGTGGGCGGCGTCCAGGGGCTGCCCCAGAACCGGATGCTGCCGTTCACCGCCTGCGCCGCCTTGATGAACGGGATGACGTACATCTTGTCCCGATCGATCGAGAAGCTGGCCATGGTGTAGTCGGTGCCGCTGGCGACCTCGTCGTCGGTGTAGCGGTTGACGGCGAAGTCGTTCGCGCCGATGGGGACGCGACCGAAGTTGAAGTGCGCGCCGTCGGAACCGAAGAGGAGACGGATGGCGTTGTCCCGGTCGGTCTGGCTGAGCATGGAGAGATAGCTCCAGCCGAGCTCGTTGAAGGCGCCCCCGAACCCTTCCCAGGTCTGGGCCGTCGAGCTGTCGGTGACGGTCACGGTGGCCGTTCCGCTGGTCACCGTCGTCAACGTCCCGCTCTTCCAGTACGACCCCGAGGAAGAGGTGACCACGCTGGACTGGGCCGGCGGCGCTCCGCCGGTCCCGGGGGTCCCACCCGTGGCGGTCGCTCCGCCGGTTCCGAGCGCTCCGCCGGTCGCCGTCGTCCCGCCGCCGCCGGCCTTGCCCCCGGCGCCGGTCCCGCCGCTTCCGGTCGTCCCGCCGGTCGCCGTCGCCCCGCCGCTCCCCGGCGTCCCGCCGGTTCCGGTCGTCACGTTGGCGACGCAGGCATTGCCGGCGCAGTGCTGCGTCGATCCGCAGATCGTTCCGCACCCGCCGCAGTTCGTGTTGCTGACGCTCGTGTCGACGCAGCTCGATCCGCAGAGGGTCAGGCCGCTGTCGCAGGTCGAGGTGCAGCTGCCGTTGTTGCAGACCTGGCCCGTCTGGCAGGTCGTCGAGCAGCTCCCGCAGTGGCTGGCGTCGGACGCGACGCACGAGCCGTTGCAGAGCATCAGCCCCGACTGGCACTGGCAGGCCCCGCCCTGGCAGACCTGGCCCGCCGAGCAGGGGATGCCGCAACCGCCGCAGTTCGTCGGGTCCGACGAGGTGTCGATGCAGTCGCTGCCGCAGGCGGTCTGCGTCCCCGGGCAAGCGCTTCCGCCCGTGCCGGGGTTCCCGCCGGTGCCGGTCGCTCCGCCGACCCCTTCGAACAAGCGAACGCGAAGAGCGCAAGACCAAGGCAGAAGACCCGTACCCGTGCTTTCGTCATGAAGATTCCTGTATCCGACGGGCCCGAAATGGCTGGGAGGCCCGTCCGCTTGGGAGCGTTCGTCAGTTGGTGATCGCCGGTGACGGGTTGCCCGTGTAGATGGCCGGGCAGCGGGGCTTCGTCGCGTCGGACGGGCAGGTGGTCTGGAGGTTCTGATAATACGAAAGGCTCTGGGCGGGGCGGCGTAGCCGGCCGGCATCGTGTGCTTGTTGAGGCTCATGAAGTACGTCAAGCAAGCGTCCCGCCACCAGCGGGCCTCGTAATGTTGAATCTGCAGGAAGCCGGCGACGTCGTTGTAACGTTTGTTGTCGATCCGGCCCATCACCATCGGCCACAGGCCGCGCATCGTCTGGACCGCGTCGACGCCCGGCGCTGTACCGGTAGACCAGCTCGTTCCAGATCGTCCGTCCCGACGACGGCAAGATGTCGTCCCACTTCACGCGCTGGAAGAAGAGCAGGTTGTCGTCGGGCGTGGTGGCGCGGGTCCCGAACTTGCTCGCCACCGTCGAAAAGTATTGCGCCACGGTGTTGCTGCCGGTCGAGGTCCGATCGAAGCCGATCCCGGTGGCGTCCGCCTTGTGGAAATAGAACGGGTTGATGTCGGCGGGGGTCAGGTTGTTGACCCAGGGCGCCGGGCCGTAATGGTGGTTGGTGCCCATCATGTGGACCAACCCCAGCGGCTCCATGTAATTGACCAGGTTCTGACGCGAATTCATCATCATTTGCGTCACCGGCACGACGACCACCGGATCGTTGGAGAACGTCTGGCGGATCCACTCGTCGGCGATGTCCTGCGCGCTGGCGTCGGGGTTCCAGCCCAGGCGGCCGAAGGCGTACCAGTTGGCCTGGTTGAAGTGCGAGCCCATCCAGTTCGCGTCGGTCCCGATGCCGGCCACGCCGGCGATGGCCGTGAGCTTGTAGCCGTGCAGCGTTCCGTCGATGACCCGCGCCACCGTCGACCCCTGGCCCTTGGCGTAGGTGTCGGACTGCAGGACCTCCTGCCACATGGGTCCGAGGTAAGCCAGGTGGGTGTCCTCGCCCAGGTACTCCTTGGTGATCTGCAGCTCCAGCGCCAGCGGCGTGTTGGGCATGGCGCCGAACAGCTGATGGAAAGGCTCGCGCGGCTGGAAATCGAGCGGGCCGTTCTTCACCTGCACCATCGTGCCGGCGTTGAACTTGCCGTCGAGCGGTTTGAACTCGTTGTACGCCTGACCAATGCGATCGGTGCCGTTGTCGCTGTAAACGAAGGCCCGCCACATGACGATGCCGCCGTGAGGTGACAGCGCGGCGGCGAGCATGTTGGCGCCGTCGGCGTGGGTGTGCCCGTAGTCGGCGGGCCCCGGTTGCCCTTCCGAGTTGGCCTTGACCAGGAACCCGCCGAAGTCCGGAATCATCGTGTAGATCGTGTTCGCCAGGTTGACCCACCAGGTCTTGACCGAGCTGTTGGTGGGGTCGGCCGTGCTGAGACCGCCGATCTGTTGCGGCGCGCCGAACTGCGCCGACAGGTAGACGGCGATGCCGTAGGGGCGGAAGGCGGTCGCCAGCGCCGCCACCTTGGCCAGATTGGAGCTCGTCAGAATCTGCGAGTCGGCGTTGACGTTGTTGAGCACGACGCCGTTGATGCCGATCGACGCGTTGGCGCGGGCGTAATCGGTGTAGCGCTGCGAGAGCGTCCCCGGCAGCGCGCTCCATTGCCAGAGCGATTTGCCGGCGTAGCCGCGCTCGACGCTGCCGTCGAGGTTGTCCCAGTGGTCGAGAATGCGGCGCTGGATCTTGGGCGCCTCGCTCAGCGCCAGGCCGGCCAGCGGGCGATGGCACTGGAGCTGTCGCAGCAGGGCGAACGTCCCGTGAAGCACGCCGACGTCGGTGTTCGCGGCCACGACGACGGCCGGCTGGCCGCCGACGGTGGTCGCCTGCACCAGGTACCCTTCGCTGCCGACCGCGGTCAGGCTGCTGCCCAGCGCGAGGCCGCTGATGAGCGTCGACGAGGCCGGCGTCCCGATCACCACCGCGCCCGCGGCGGTCGGTTGGCTCACCACGGGGATCGTCGCGCCGAGGAGGCCGCCGAGCCCCTTGACCAGCTCGGCCTGGGCGGCCTTCAGCGTCGCGGAGGTTCCCGCCGTCACGATCTGGGTGATCCCCGCCTGGTACTCGGCCAGGCGAGCCGGCAGGTTCACCTTGGGGTAGCGCAGCCAGAGCTGGGAGCCGTCCTCATCGGCCGGGGTGGCGGTCGGCGCGGGGTAAGGATTGCCGCCGGCGCCCGCGCTTCCGGTCGTGCCGGCCGCGCCTCCGGTCCCGGTCGCGCCGGTCCCGCCCGTGCTGCCCAGCGTGCCGCCGGTCGGGTGCCCCGCGGCGCCTCCCGTCGCGACGCTGCCGCCAGTGCCTCCACCGCCGGTCCCGCCGGAACCCGGGTTGCCGCCCGTGCCCAGGCTGCCGCCGGTGCCGACGTTGCCGCCCGTGCCGAGGCTGCCGCCCGAGCCGGGGCCGCCGCCGGTGCCGGGGCCGCCGCCGGTGCCGGTCGCTCCGCCGGTCGCGGCGCCGCCCGTCCCGGTCGAGCTGCCGCCGGTTCCCGAGGACGAACAGCCGGTCACCGACAGGGAGAACCCGAGAGACGCGATCGCGACGCCGAGGAGATAGCTCCGCACCATGTGCCCGAGGTTAGACCCCCGCGGCCCGGCACCCAAGGTCGAACTTGCGGCACCGGAAGGAGCTCGAGCACGCTCGCCGGGGCCCGCTATAAATGAGAGAGCTCTGCCAAGGATGCGAGGACGTGGAACGGAGACCAGGTGCATCGTGCGCCAGTGTCCCGCGCCCCCGCAATCGGCTCGCGAAAGGCGCCGCCCGGAGATCGCTTTCGGCGCGGCCGGGAATCTTGTGGCATGACCCGCGCGCGCCCCGGCACGCAGACGACCCGCGTCACCGGGCGTGGCACCGCGACTGGCGCCGCCGGGCTTGGTGGCGGCGAGGCGATCGCCCGAGCCGCATTTCAATTCTCGCTCCCGAGCAACGGGTGGGCCTCTGTCGATTACCTACCGTAGCCGCGCTCAAAGCTCAGGATGGTTGTTTCGATCGGGCGATATAGCCCGAGGCTTTGTTGCGCGTTCAGGGCGACCGACCCGGCTCGCGCCGAGATCGTGCTCGATAATGCGTGCAATTTACTCCACGACCCGTGCTACGGTGCGACCCGCTCGTCAGTTCGCCGAGACATCGCGATTCATCAAAAAAAGTGTTTGGCCCGCTGAAGTCATTTCGAGGCTGCCAGGAGTTTCAATGCAGAACATGAAGTTGCTCAAATCGTTGCTTTGGACCGCGGTTGGCTGTTTGAGCGTGTCCGCCTGCTCGCTTCCGGCGCCGAAGGCACAGGGACGACGGTGGATTCACAACGCAGTCGTGCTCGCTCAGCGCGGACGCCGGCGCCGTCGACGCGGTCAGCACCGTCATCGCCACGGGCGACGTCGAGAACGTCGTTACGGCGATGGCCTGCCCGCCCCCGGGGAGCACGACCGCCAATCCCAACGCCATCGACAAATACAGCCAGGGCTACTCCTACGCCGACCCGGCGATCCTGGCGAAGGTCGACGCGACGATGGCAGACCATCTCCGTCGCAGACGAGCAGACTGCAGATGACCGGCACGCCCTTCGGGTCGGCCAACCAGGGGAACTTCACCGACACTCAGCGCAGCGAAGACACCGCCAACATTCGCGGCTACCGCTACCGGGACGCCTCGCGCGGGATGAACCTCGGCGAGGACATGGACGGCACCCCGTCGACCCCAACTACAAGACCGACAAGCGGATCCCCTCGGCCAGAGTGTCGGCTACTCGACTGCCTTTCCGGTCAGCATGGCCCGCGGCGCGGCCTTCGATCTCGACCTCGAGTACGCGGTCGGCGAGGCGATCGGCGACGAGATGCAGGCCGCCCAGCAGACGCTCCTGCTCGCGCCCTGCATGAACCTGCTCCGCCACCCATACTGGGGCCGTGCGCAGGAGACCTATGGCGAGGACCCGTACCACGATCGGCCGCCTGGCCTCCGCGATGGTCGTCGGCATCCAGGAGCACATCGCCGCCAACGCCAAGCACTTCATGGCCTACGACGTGGAAACCGGCCGGCAATCGAACGTCGCGAACATGGACGAGCAGACGCTGCGGGAGATCTACGGGCGTCACTTCCGGATGGTGGTGCAGGACGCCGGCGTGGCCTCGGCGATGGCGTCCTACAACTCGGTGAACGGGAAGAAGTCGACAATCAATCCGCACACCTTGACCGATGTGCTGCGCACCGACTTCGGATTCAAGGGATTCATCCTCAGCGACTGGTGGGCGATGCCCGGCTCCAGCAACCAGATCCTCGACACGAGCACCAAGAAGAGCAACGCGGTCGCGCCCTCAATGCGGGTTTGGATGTCGAGCTGCCCTGGGCGTTCAACTACGGCCAACTGCAGAACCTCTTAAACGCACACTCGATCACCAAAGCCCAGCTCGACGCCGCTGTTCGGAGAATCCTCTACGAGAAGTACCGGTTCAAATCCGACAATCTCTCGGGAACCGATCGGGCTCAAGCAACCGGTCACCATCTATGACACCGCGAACAGCGAAATCATTTGCGACGCGAGCCACCTGGCGCTGGCGAAGCGCGCAGCGCTGGAGAGCATGGTCCTGCTCAAGAACAGCAACGGGATCCTTCCCATCAGCCCGACGGCCAAGAATGTCGGCAGTGGTGGGCGCCACCGTCCCCTTCACCTTGGACTCGGGCATGACGTTCCATACCGTGAACTTCGCCACGGATGTCCGCGACGGGCGACATCGGTTCCAGCCGCGTCTATTCCGATCCGGCCAAGTCGACCGGACCCTTCGCGGGGTTTTGCATCGCGTCTGGTGGCACTCCGGTGGGGTCGGACGGCAAGCCGTCGCCGACGGGAACCTCCTGCAGCGGCGGGTCGGTCAACGTCACGACGGCGACGAACAACGACAAGACGGGGGATCTCAGCCCGGTGATGAACGCGGTGAGCGCCGCGGACTTCGTCGTCGTGGTCGCCGGCCTCACCCTGCAGGACGAGGGGGAGGAGTACACGAACGCATCCGATCGAAACTACGGCTGCGTCAACGCCGGCGCGTGCTTGCAGCTCGACTCCAAGCAGACGAACTCGGCCTTCAAGAGCATCCAGAACAACCTCATCCAGCAGGTGGCCGCGAGCGGGAAACCGATGGTGGTCGTTCTCGAGGGGGGTGGCGTGATCGAGATGCCCTGGCTCTCGCAGGTCCCGGCGGTGGTGATGGCCTGGTATCCGGGGCAGCGGGGCGGCGAGGCGCTCGCCGATCTGCTGTGGGGCGAGGTCAACGGCGTCTCCTACAACTTTGGCGGCAAGCTCCCGATCACCTGGGGTCACGAGTCCCAATACGGTGATCCGTTTAGCAGCGGCAACGGCGCGGTGACGTTCGATTACTACGTCGGCTACCGCTATTTTGACTACAACGCCATCATGCCGGTGTTTCCCTTCGGGGCCGGGCTCAGCTACACGACGTTCGCGCTGTCCAACTTGCAGCTCGGGTGCAGCAGCATGAAACAGGGTGCCGTGTTACCCGTGGTCGTCAACGTCAAGAACACCGGTACGGTCGCCGGTGACGATACCGTGATGGTCTTCGTGTCGTTCCCCAACACGACGGCGCGGCGGGGGCCCAAGGAGCTCAAAGGCTTCGCTCGCGTGAGCCTCGCCGCCGGCGAGGAAAAGCAGGTGACGATCCCAGTCCGGCTATCCGATCTCGACTACTTCCAGACAGACGCGCCGACCGCGACCGCGACCACGGGCCACTGGGTCGTGGAGACTGGGCCGGTCAACATCATGGTGACCGACGGCTCTCAAGATCCGACCAGCGGAAAGACACTCTTCCTATCCACGCAATCGGTGAACGTCCAGGGATACACCGTCGGATCTTCTCAATGAAAACAATCGCCCGCTGTACCCAGACCCTGTTGCTCCTGACCGCCTTCGTTCCCTTCGCGGCATCGACCGCGCTCGCCGCCGGGGCTGGAGCCCCGACGGAGGCGCCGCCCTCCGAAGTCACGCCGGCGGCTCCGGCTGCAGGGACCGGCGCCACCCCGGCACCACCGTCAACGGTGGTCGTGGTGCCGGTGCCTGTCCAGCCCAACCCCGCCGTCGCCTCGCCGGCGCCAGCGCGAGAGGCAACCGCGGTCGCGGGCTCGATCCCCCCGCCCCCGGAACCGTCGGTCGAGGCGCCCCCGGTCACCGAGATTGGCGTGCAGCGTCTCCCCGGGTCGGCTTACCCGGAGCCGCAGACGCGCGGCCTCAAGTACGGCTCGCTGTGGCTCACCTTCCACGGCCTGCAGTGGCCGTACTTGCCTGCCAAGGCCGGCCGCGATCGGTTCGTGATCGGCCTCTCCGGGTGGGGCTGGCTCGACACCGCCTACGTGAAGTTCGCACCCTGGGGCCAGAACGCCCAAGCGATCGGCCAGGACCGGAGTTGCCTATGCGACGCAGCAGGGGCGCATGCTGCTGCGGGTCACGCCCACCTACTCGTTCGCCGACTGGTTCGTGCAGGGCCAGGTCGAGCTCGTCGGGACCGAGAATCAGACGATCTCAGAGATTCGACGTCGGCGGCGCCGACACGGACGATCTCTGGTTGCGGATCGGGCAGTGGAACAGGTGGGACTTCCAGGTCGGCCGTTTCGAAGGGTGGGAGGTCTTTCACCTCGGAATGGGCCTGGACCAGAACACGTTCGAGCGTCAGGGCGCCATCGGCTCCGGCGATCCGGTGGTCTCCTATTACGGTCTGACCGACAACCAGTTCCGGCCATCCGGGGCCGCCGGCAACGCGGCGGTCCACTACTATCCGCTGCCGTTCCTTCGCTTCGAGGCGCTGGGAACGGTGGGGAGCTTCAGCAGCGGTCCCGTGGTCGCGACCCGCCCGGTCGGCCATCCTCGATTTCGGCTGGCTGAAGCTCAAGGGGGGCGTGGAGTGGCAGCGCGAAACCTCACAGAGCACAGGCAGCCAGTTCGAGACCACCTCAAAGGGTGTCGGCGGCGCCGCGCAGTTCGTGTTCGAGCCGCATATCGAGTTCGGCCTCAACGCCGCGCAGGGGACAGTTGTCTCCACCGATTCCCAGGGGCGGCCGAACAGGCAAGGGACCTTCACCCGCACCAGCTTCGGCGGGTTCGCCAACGTCTCCAACGGGAGCGAACGCTATCCTCTCATGTTCGGAGTGGGGGGTCTCTTCACGCGCGACGTCGACCAGGCCAGCCTCTCCTCTGCCACCGGTATCGTCACCGACGATTACTGGCTGTGGCAGAGCTTCGCCGCCGTCCAGTACGTGGTCTTCCAACAGCTCTACGTCAAGCTGGTGGGGAGCTACTCGCGGGCTCACTTCTTACAGGCCACCGCTATTCCTGCACCGACCTACGACAACGAGATGTACAGCGTCCGTCTTCGGTTCTCCTTTTACTTCTAGCGGCGACCAGATGAGCGAGAGAAAACAGATGCGCAAAATAAGCACCCTGATCGGTCTGACGTTGGTCGCGCTCGGCGCGGGGGCCCGTGCGGAAGAGAGCGCGCCCCCTGCGCCCCCGCCCACAGCCGTCATCGTTCCGGTTCCCGCGACGCCGCCCGCCGCAGCGGTCGTGGATCCGTTCCCCGCCGCTCCGCCACCGTCGCCGCCGTCGAGATGGCGGTTCGGTCTGTCGTTCCTTCCGATGGGGCTCGGCAAGCTCACCACGCCGATCGGCGGCAATCCAATCCAAGGGGACGCCGCGTTGGCTTACGGCGTCGGCTTGTCGGCGAGTTTGCGGGTCATCGCCGGCTTCAGCGTGGGGGTCGCGCCGCAGATCATCTCGAACGTGAACTACAAGGTGCCTCCGCCCGGAGCGGCCCCGGACGCGGTCAGGGA
This sequence comes from uncultured Pseudomonadota bacterium, assembly GCA_963835825.1. GTDB lineage: Bacteria > Myxococcota_A > Polyangia > Fen-1088 > Fen-1088 > JADGRB01. The sequence goes on along the minus strand of CAWIGZ010000008.1, from coordinate 416,633 downwards.
GACCGACCTGATGGCGCGCCTGGCGTACACGTTTCCGGTCGTGGAGACGATCGGTCTCTACGTCGAGGCTCTGCCGGGATACTCGATCATCACGCAGGCCGGGGGCAGCTCGGCCAAAGGGTTCGTCGTGGCCTTCGACGGCGGAGCCGACATGGGAATCACGGACCACATCTTCGCCAACCTCGCCGCCGGCTACCAATTGGGATTCCAGTCGCTCACCGTTGCCGGCGAGAAGGTGGACACGCGGACCAGGTACGTTCGCGTGAGCCTGGGCGGCGGCGTCCGGTTCTAGGCTAGACTGCGCCTGACCGGGCAGCACGAGGTCCAGCGCGCTCATCTCGCGGCTGGACCCTCGGGCCTGGCAGGTTCATGTCGCGCCGCTCTGTCGCAATTGTCTGCCTGCTTCAATTTACGGCGCTCGTCGTTGTTTGCGCGCTGATCGGAGATCGCGGCTGGGATGACGGGGCGATCACCGTCGCCTTCGCCCGGACCTTCGCGCGGCACGGGCGGGTGGCGCTGACCCCGCGCTCCGAGGTCGTCGAGGGCTTCTCGTCCGTCTCCTGGTTCCTGCTCAACGCGCTGGCGGCGCTGGCGCGGCCGTCGTACCGCGCGGCGATCTTCATTTCCCAGCTTCTGTCCGCCCTGAGCATCTGCGCCACCACGGTGCTGCTGGCCCGGACCTGCGCTCTCCTTCGATTGGACCGTTTCTTCTCGACTCTGACCGTGGTCGCCTTCGCCGCCTGGGGCTGCTCCTTCGGCGAGGCCGCCAACGGCATGGAGATGGGGCTGTTGGCGGCGGCCTTTGTCATGATGGTCAACGAGCTGCTTTCGCCCCAGCCACGGCTGCTCTGGTTGGGCGCCGGCGTCGTCCTGGCGGTGGCGACCCGGTTCGAGGCGCTGTTCTACGTCGGGCTGCTCGCCCTCGCTGTCCTCATCACTGTTCCAGGGCGCCGGGCCTTCTGGGGGATCGTCCTTCCCTGCCTGGCCACCGTCGTCGTCCTCTCCTGCTGGCGGCTCGTCGTTTTCTCGGACCTCCTCCCCAACACGTACTGGGCGAAGCGCTGGCCTCCCTATGCGACGTCCGGTCTCCTCGAGCGGGTGAAAGGGGCCTGGGAGCTGCCGCGCTTCTTCTATGTGCCGCTCGGCGCGCTCGCCCTCGCGCAGCTGTTTGGGTTTACTCGCGCAACGACGCGGTGGCCCCCTCGCCGGACGTTGGTGCTCCTCACTGCGCCGCTCCTGGGCGCCGTCGTCGTGGGCGCCCTGGTCGGCGAGTCGTGGGGCTATCGCGGACGGATGCCGTACTTCGCCTTCCCGCTGGCGCTGCTGCTGTGCTCACTCCTCTTGTCGTCGTGGGTGAACGCCAGGCGGACCCGCCTGCGGGAGGCGATCGCCGTCGGGCTGTTCCTGTTCGTGACCGTCAAGTCGAAGACCGGCTTCCCCAGGGATGCGTTGAAGCCCGTGTCCAGGGGAGGTTCCTTCGTGACTCCCCAAACGTATGCCGACTCCGGGCGGGTCTTTCGGCGCTTCGTCTCCGCCGCGGGCCTGCAGCAGGCGACCATCATGACGCCGGACATGGGAGGTCTGGCGCTTTGTTGTGACGAATTCAGGCTGGTCGACCTGGCGGCGCTCTCCAATCGCCAGCTGGCTCATCGGGGCCCGGCGGCCCTGGCCGACGTCCTCGAAGCCGAGTCGCCCGACCTCGTCGAAGCGCACTGGAAATGGGCGTCGCTGGGGGGCCTGTATGAGCTGCCGTACTTCCGCGCTCATTACGTTCCGGCATTCGGCGGCGGAACTAAGCTCTGGCTTCGGCGTGACGTCGCCGAGGTGATCGAACGCAATGGACGGGGATGCCGGGTGCCGGTGAACCGAAAGGACGTTCAAGAGACGCTGCGAGCCGATCGCTACGCGGGGCGCGATCTTCCTGAGGACAGGAGCAGCTTCGAGGCTTCCGGGACCGTCCTCGCGCTCAGCCAGGGAGACGCGTTCGCGGAGACTGTCTGCAAGTAGCGCGTGACCCGCGGCTCGCGCCCCGCGACTACCGCGGCTGGCGGGGCTCGTCGGTCGTGGGAGGGCTCGGCCTGGGAAGATAAAACAGCCCGTCGCTGCTCGCGTAGTGGGCGTGCAAGAAGCGCGAGAAACGCGGCCCGAGCGCCAGCAGCTCGTCGTCCAGCGTGATGAGCGACGGCCGCACCTTTCCGCTTTCCAGCGGTTCCAGATAGGCGTCTATGGCGCTGGCCGAGAGGGCCCCCAGCAATTCGCGGTGCATGAAGAAGTAGTAGAGCGGATGGGGGCGGAACACGTCGGTCCCCAGCCAGCCGTCCAGGACGGTGTCGGCCGGTCCGGTGTGCGCGAAGACGTAGCGCAGGCGCGCCAGCTGCTGATCGTTTCGGTGGCCGAAGGACCATCCCAGATAAAGAACCGGCAGCACCAACAACGGGAGAATCGCCCCGACGCTCACCCACGCGCGGGCACGCTCTCGCACCAATTGCACGGCGAGGGACAACAGCAGGGCGAAGCCTCGGGCCGCAAACAGGCAGGCGATCGACAACGGCACCAGGCAATACTGCTCGTAGACGACCGGCACGACGGCAACTCCAGCGATGAGCCCACCCAGCGTGCACAGCAGGAAGACGTCGCCATATCGACGCCGCCTGGCGCGACGGAAGCGGTTTATGGCGGTCGCCGCGCCCAGCAGCGCGAGGACCAGGATGGGCCAGCTGGTCTTCACCGTCGCCTGCACCCCCCTGAACGAGCGCAGCTGAAACCGCGCGTTGAGGAGGAAGTTGTTGTAGATGAATTGCCAGCCGCCGCCCTGAACGGCGAAGGCGAGCCAGGTGAGCAGCGCCGGAGCGGCGACGCCCACGCCGGCCATCACCACCGCCCGCATGCGAGCGCCCAGCGCCCGCCGGCCGCCTCCCAGCGCCCACAGCGCGAGCCCCAGGAACGCGCCGGGAAGGACGAAGAGCATCTTCTGCGTGCACATGACGGCGGCGCCCAGGCAGAGCCCCCCGCCCAGGAACCAGCGCCGGCCCGGGGTCGCCGGGGCGTCCTCCTCGTCGAACAGCCCGCGCACCAGCAGCCACAGCGCGCCCAGGAAGAACAGCAGCGCCGGAACGTCCGGGCGGATCTCCAGCGTCTTCTGAATGAAGATCGGTTGCGCCGCCAAGAACAGCCCGGTCAGCAGACCGACGCCGCGATTGGCGCCCAGGCGTCCCAGTTGAATGACCAGGACGACCGCCAGCGCGGCCAGCGCCAGCGAGATGACGCGACCGAAGAGCAGGAAGTGCCGCGCGGATTCAAATGATTGGTCGACCGCGAACCAGCGGAAGAACGGCGCCAGCCCGAAGTAGTACCAGGGGGTGTGGTGCTCGAAGAAGTCCTTGTAGGGGAGCAGCCCCCTGAACACGCTCCAGGCCGCGTGCGTATGCTCGAGCTCGTCAGGGTCGAAGACCCGGCGCGGGATCAGGAAGATGCGCGCGATGAAGAAGGCGGCGGTGGCAGCGACGATGAAGGCGACCGTGGCGGAACCTCCCAGCGGGGCGGAGACCTCGCGCCCGGGATCGAGCCGCTCGCCCGGCCGCTCATGATCGTCTGGGGGCATCGGACGCGGCGTCAGGTTATCTCAAGAAGCTCGCTCGAGCACGGGATCCGCGCGCTGTCGGAGGCCCCACGCAAGGGTTCACTCCGACGGTGACCACGCCGCGAGCCGAGGTACACTGCCGCCCGTGAACGAGAGTTCCCGCGCGATCCCCGTCGCCGCTTTTTCGCCCGCGCCCCACCCCATCCAGACCTGGCTGGCCGAGCTCACCGACACGCGCCTGGTCCTGCTGGTCGCTGGCGTGCTGTTCGCCCTCGGCGCCTGGCCGTTGCTGCTGGTGCAGCTCCCCCCCTTTCAGGATCTCCCCAACCACGTCGCCACGGCGCACATCGTGGCGCACCCCGAGCTTTATCCTCAATTCACCTTCAACGGCCTCTTCAAGTCGAACTGTCTGCTCGAGCTCTGGTTTCACCTGGTGGGCAGCCACGGCCTCTTCGGCGCAGCCCGGGCGTTCACCGCGCTGGTCCTGGCCGCCAACGCGCTGGCCCTCCCCCTGTTCGTGCTCCAATTCGCCGGCCGTCGCGCCCTTCCGGCGGCGATGCTCTTCGTCTGGCCGCTGGTGCACAGCTTCAGCGTCTCGATGGGGTTTCTGAACTTCACGTTCGCCTTTGCGCTCTCGCTGATCTTGTTGACGGTGCTCGAGAGGCAGCGCCAACGCCCGACCCCGGCCGGCGGCCTGAAGATCGCCGCCCTCTCGAGCGTGGTCTGGTACGCGCACCCGTTCCCGCTGGCGGTGGTGGGGCTGCTGGTCGCCCTTCACGTCGCCACCCGCCCGACCTGGCGCGAACGGATCGACGCCGGCGTCGCGCTGCTGTTGCCGCTGGTCCCGGCGGGGGTGCTCTCCGTCATCTCGGCCCAGCACCACCTCATCAAGGCCGAGAACTCCTCTGCCGCGGCCGCCACCTACAGATATCTCAATCCCTGGGAGATCCTCCGGGATCTCTGGCGCGACGTCTCCGGCGCGTTCACCTGGCTCGGCAGCATGACCATCGTCCCGGCGGTCCTGCTCCCCTGCTTTGCCTGGCGGCAACGGTGGGCGCCGCGCCCGTTCTTGTCGACGGCGGCGGTCGCCTTTCTGATCGTCGCCTACGTCGAGTTGCCCGAAATGCTCAGCAACTGGAATTACCTCAACACCCGCCTGGTCCCCTTCATTTGGGCCGGGCTCGCGTTGCGCCTCCCAACGACCCTGCCGCGCCCGGTCGTCATCGTGCTCGCCGTCTGCGCGCTGGCATTCTCGGCGGCGCAGGGGGTCGATTACGTGAGGCTCGACCGCGATCGCGCCGAATTCACCGCGGGGATCGACGCCGTGCCGGAAGGCGCCACCTTGCTCCCGTTGCTGTTCAAGCACGGGAAGACCAGCCATTTCACCGCCAGCCTCTCCCACGCCTGGGGTTACTACACCGTGGCAAAGAATACGTCCGCGCCGCTGGTGTTCGCGGTCGAGCGTACCTATCCGATCACCTACAAGGACTTTCCGCCGCGCAAGCTCATCCCTCCCGCGCTCGATCAGTTCGCGTACCTTTACGGCACCCCGGCCGGGGTGTGCAAGGCGCTGAGCCAGGCGCCCGTCGACGCGGCCTGCACCGCCGCCTGGCGCGACCTGTGGGCCGGGTTCTGGCGGGAAGCGACCCCCCGATTCAGTCATCTTCTGACCTGGGCCATGCCCCCCGAGGCACGACCCATGATCCCGACCGTTTACCACCGCGTCTTCGCCGCCGGAGAGCTGGAGATTTACGCCCGATAATTTCCGGAATCTGACGTGTTCCGGAAACGCTGAATGACGCGAATCTCAAGCGTTTCCCGACCTTGACCCACCCCCTGCCGCTGGGGTAAGCCGCTAAGGCTCCATGCGTCCTCTCCGCATCGGTATCGTAGCCGAGAGCTACTATCCCACCCTGGGAGGTATTCAGGAGCACGTCCTGCATCTGCGCAACCTGCTCTGCCGTCGAGGCGTGGAGGTCACGATCCTCACCGGCCGCCCGAGCACCGCGGCCGCGCCGGGGCCCGACGACGCCGAGCGGAGCGTGGTCCGCGTCGGGCGCGCCCACATGTACCGCACCGGCGGGACCATCTGCCAGGCGACGCTTGGTCCCATCACGGCGTTCAACTTCTACCGGGCCCTGCGCCGGGGGCGGTTCGACGTCCTCAACATCCACGGACCGTGCGACGTCGGCCTGGCCATGCTCGGACTGGCGATGTTTCGTGGGCCCAAGGTGTTGACGCTCCACAACGCCAGCTTTCCGGACGCGCCCTGGCGCCATCGCATTGCGCCGTATTACCGGTGGGTCTTTCGTCGAGCCGCCGCGGTCATTGCCGTGTCGGAGGCGACCGCGCAATCAATGGGTCGTTATGCCGACTTCCAATCGACGATCATTCCCAATGGAATCAACGGAGCGTACTGGCGAACCAACCCCAGCTCCCAGTATCTCCGCCCCGGCACGCGCAACCTCGTTTATCTGGGGCGGCTCGAGCAGCGCAACGGACCCGAGATCGCGATCGCGTCCTTCGCCAGAATCGCCCGGTCGATCCCCGACGTGCGGCTGCTGATGGCGGGGGACGGTCCGATGCGCGCCGAGCTGGAGACCCAGGTGCCCGAGCACCTCCGCGGGCGCGTCGAGTTTCTGGGCGCCGTCTACGATCAACGTCCCGAGCTGCTCGCCTCCTCGTCGCTGTTCCTGTTGCCGGCGCGGGCGGTGGGGTTCTCGATCATGGTGCTGGAGGCCTTCGCGGCGGGGCTGCCGGTCGTCGCGCTGCCGGCGCTGGGCGCCGATCGGGCCGGCGAGCACTGGGTGAACGTGGTGATGGCCAAGGAGAACAGCAGCGCAGCCTTTGCCGACGCCGTGATCGACACGCTGGCGCACGATCAAACCGATCGCATCGCTCGCGGGCGCGTCATCGCGGACGCCTTCGACTGGGAGAAGGTGGGAGGCCGGATCCTCGACGTCCTCGAGCGCGTCGCCGGCGCTCCCGCCGACCGCGCGGGCCTGCGCTCGAAGGTCGCGGCGTAGCCCTGGATCGCGCCTCGACCAGGACTGCCGCCAGGGGGCGCTGGAAGGCCGTCCTCCGTTACCTGCCGCTCTGTCTGCTGGGCGTCGTCTTGTGGCGGGAGAAGCCCTGGACCGTCCACCTGGCGGCGAACGCGCCGTGGGCGGTGGCGGCGGCGATCCTGCTCAACCTTTCGGTGTCTCTGCCGTTGAAGGCGGCGCGCTGGCGACTGGCCCTGACCGAGCCGCCGCCGTTTCGCCAGGTGCTGGCGGCGACCATCGAGGGGTTGCTGGCCAACGCAGCCATCGGGTTCGGCAGCGGAGATCTGGTCCGGGCGGCCCGCCTCCGACCTTCGGAACGCGTGAGAGTCCCCCGGTCGCTCGACCAGCTCGCCGTCGACTACGGCTGCACCTGGGCCGAGCGCGGCGCCGAGGCGCTGGGGCTCGCCGTCCTCGTCTTCGTCACAGCGCTCCTGACGAACCTCGGCCGCGTGGCGCTGGGCATCTCGCTCCTGGCGATGCTGGGATACGGCGCCCTGCTCACCAGCGGTCGTTACCTGGTGCCGCGCCTCGCTCGGTGGCCGCGCCTTCAGCGCGGGCTGTCGTCGGGGTTGCAGGCCTCCACCCCCCGCCGGGTGGCGGCGATGGCGGCGCTCTCCCTGCTCGCCTGGTCGAGCGAGCTCGTGATGCTGGTGCTGTTCCAGGGCGCGTTTCATCTGACGCCCAGCTTTCGCGCCGCCTTGCTGACGCTGGTGGGGATCAACGCCGCGATCGCCATTCCGACCCTGCCCGGCAACTTTGGAACCTTCGAGGCGGGCGTCACCATGGCCCTGGTCATGTGCGGCGCGCCGCGCGACGTCGCCGTCTCCTACGCGCTCACTTATCACCTGACGCACGTGATTCCGGTCGCCGTGGTGGCCACCGCCGTCTACCTCTACCGCAGCCGGCGGTACAGGACGACCCCCGCGCAAACCTCCACCGGCCGATAGTTCCGCTCGACGTAGGCGCGCAGGCGCGGGTAGCGAGAGAGCGGGTACTTGCCGTAACCGTCCCACCCGGCGGCGGCCGCGTCGACGAACAGAGCCGGGCGGCGCTGGTCGAGATCGGCGAACAACATCTCCCAGGCGGCGGGCAGCTGGTTGGCGTCGGCATTCCGCTGGCCGGTCTCCGTCGGCGTCCCCGGGCTCTCCCCGGTCATGTAGTTGCAGAACGAAAACCGCGTCCCCATCGGCCGGCGCGCCAGAGCGTAGAGCTGCGGGGAGTTCCCCCAGACGAAGACGCGCTCTTCGCTGGTGGTGAGCGCGTCGATGCGGGCCGCGACCTCGTCGTAGCGCGGCTCCCCCTCGTCCAGCGCGGCGGCGAGCGGCCGGGCGACGGTCGCCAGCGCGAAGAAAGTCAGGGCCGGCAGCGCGCAGAGCACCAGCAGCGGCGCCCGGCGGGACCAGGCCACGCTGCCGTCGGGCCCGGGCCCCCACCACCGGCAGACGGCCGGCGCGGCCAGCAGGCAGAGCGGCGGCAAGATCAGGTGAAAGTAATGTCCGAAGAACCGCCCTCCGGCCGTCACGGCCAGCGCCGAGGTGATGAGCCAGAGCAGGCCGAGCACCGCCGACAGAGCGGGCACCTCGGTCTCGACGGAAAGCGCGCCCGCCGCTCGGCGCCGTATCACGCGAACGACCTTCGCCGCGGTGGAGCTCGCCGCCGCGAGGCCCAGCGCGTAAGGAACCAGCGCCGCGCCTCCGATCAGCGCCGTTCGGCGCAGGCCGCGGGCCATCGCCGCCGCCCCGGTCAGCCCCGCCCCCACGTACGAGAAGTTGAACTTGAACCAATAGACGGCGGCGGCGAGGTTGCCGGCGTCGCGACACCACAGAAGATAGAGCGCGGGCGGCACCAGCGCGCCGGCCAGCTGGCCGAGCGCCATGGTCGCGGCCCAGCCTCGCGAGGCTCGGCCGAGGATCACCCACCAGAGCAGCAGACCGACCGAGGCGCCGAGGAACGTGAGCCCCTGATACTTGAACAGCGCCGACGTTCCGATGAGAGCCCCCACCGCGAGGTGGATCGCCAATCCGCGGAGGCCGGCGGAGCGCGCGCGGAGCTCTCGCAGCAACAGCCAGGCGGCGGCCGCCTGGGGCGCCAGCAGGAACAGCTCACAGTTCGCCGCCAGCGCGTCGTAGTCGTGCCACGTCGTCGAGAAGACCAGAAACAGCCCCGCGGCGGCCAGCGCCAAACCCCGGGGAGAGCCGGCCACGCTGTCGGCGGCCGCCCCCTCCTGCCGTTTGATCGCGAACAGAAACGCCGCCGTCAGCAGCACCGCCAGCACGACCAGCGCGTGCGCCCCTTGCGTGTCGTACGCCCCCAGCGCCGCGAAGCCGGCCTGGTAGACGTGGTAGATGAGCGGCGGCTTGTGATCGACGACGTCGCGGTAGAGGAGATCGCCGCGCCCGAGCGCGTCGGCGGTGACCGCGTAGATGGCCTCGTCGTCGGAGAGCAGCGGCCGGCCAAAGGTCGGCAGCCGCAAGACGATCCCCAGCGCGAAGGTCGCCAGCACGAGGGCCTTCCAGCTCCGCAGGCGCGCCGGTGACGGTCGAGCTGGCCGCGTTGGCTCTTCTGGTTCTCCTGACAAGCGCAGCGACGGATGCTCGCATCGCCGCCCACCCGCCTCAAGAGGGAGCGTCGCGTTCATGTTAAATAGGTCGCCTTGGAGGCGCCCATCCTTTCGTTGGTTCTTCCCGTCTACAACGAGGAAGAGATCATCCCGGAGCTGGACCGCCGGCTGCGCGCGTTCCTGGCCGACGTCGGGAACGGCGTCGGCGAATCCTGGGAGGTCATCTTCGTCAATGACGGATCGAACGACCGATCGCTCCCTCTGTTGAAAGAGCTCGCGGCCACCGAGCCCCGCTACAAGGTCCTGTCGCTCTCCCGCAACTTCGGGCACCAGCTGGCGATCACCGCCGGGCTCGACCGGGCGAGCGGCCAGGCGGTGGTGGTGATGGACGCCGATCTGCAGGACCCGCCCGAGGTGGTCAGCCAGATGTTGGCCAGGTGGCGCGAGGGGTTCGACGTCGTGTTCGGGGTTCGCTCGCGCCGGCACGGCGAGACGGCGTTCAAGCGTTTCAGCGCCGCCGCCTACTATCGGCTGCTGCGGGCCCTGCTGGGCGGCGCCCAGATCCCCGTCGACGCCGGCGACTTCCGCCTGATGAGCCGCCCGGTCGTGCTGACGCTGCGGGCCCTGCGCGAGCAGCACCGGTTCGTGCGGGGGCTGGTCTGGTGGGTCGGGTTTCGGCAGACCTCCGTCCACTACGAACGACCGGCCCGCTTCGCCGGCGAGACGAAGTATCCCTTCCGCAAGATGTTCAGCTTCGCCGTCGACGGCATCACCTCCTTCTCGACGGTGCCGCTGCGGATGGCGACCTGGTTCGGCGTGCTGGCCGGGGCGACGGCGATGGGCGGCGGCGTCTGGGCGCTGTGGGAGAAGCTGTTCGGGACCGGCGTCGTCAAGGGATGGACGACGATCATGATCCTGGTCGGGCTCGGCTCGTCGGCGCAGCTCCTGATGACCGGGATCCTGGGCGAGTACGTGGGGCGCATCTACGAAGAGGTGAAGCGCCGCCCGCTCTACGTCGTCGCCAGCGAAATCAACCTGCCCCCCCCGGCCAAGCACGACGGCTAAGCGCGGCGATTCGCGGCTGAGCACGCCCTCGGCAACGGCCTTTGTCCGCGCGGGTCCAGCTCTTCCGGTTCGAGCCTCGACCGGAGACGAGCGCTCACGGTATCACTCGGGCGACCCGCCGTTACCCCGCTCGCCTCGAGAGCGGCGCCCAACGCGTCTTCTCGGGCCAAAGATCGGCCCAAACGCTGGCACACCCCTCGCAATGTCTCGGGTCGTAGTTTGGAAGCGGGCCCGACGCGGGGTTGGGGGATGTGGAAGGCGAGGGCTCGGTGGGGAGATTGGGGACCCGTCGGTGGAAACATCGGCGGGTCCCCGTATTTTGCCGGACTGCGGCGACTGGCGGCGTAAGCTTTCGCCCATGACCGTCGGCGAGGCCACCTCCGCGGGCGTGCGCTCCGCGTCGCGGGGCGACCGGCCGCGCTCGGCGCGCCCCGCGCGCCCGCCCTGGCGAGACTTCTTCCGCATCCGCCGGGAGTTCGACGCCAGCGTGCTCGAGGGGCTGACCTTCATCCACCGCACGTACGGGCCGTTCGTCCAGACGCGCTTGCCGCTCGAGCTCTACTTCGTCGCCGACCCGGCCTGCATCGAGGAGATCCTCCTCAAGAAGCCGGAGTCCTTTCGCAAGGATCGCACCAGCCGCCTGCTCTCGCGCGTCGTCGGGAACGGCCTCCTCGTCAACGAGGGCGAATCGTGGCGGCGGCAGCGCCGGCTGCTGCAGCCGGCGTTTCATCACCGGCAGCTGCAGTCGTACGCCGCCGTCATGACCGGCGCCATCGCGCAGGCCGCGGCCACCTGGAAGCCCGGGGAGGTGCGCAACGTCCACGAAGACATGATGGCCGTGACGTTGAACATCGTCGCCCGCGCGCTGTTCGGCGCCGACGTCTCCGCCGACGCGAGCCACATCGGCCAGATCATCTCGGAGCTGATGGAGCACTTCGGGCGCATCCTGGGACTGGTGGCGCGCTTCCAGCCGCCCGCCTGGGTGCCGACCCGGACGAACCGCCGGTTCCAGGCCTCGGCGCGCAAGGTCGACGAGGTGATCCTCCAGATCATCGACGCCCGGCGGAAGCAGAGCGATGCCAACGCGGACGATCTGCTGTCGCTGCTGATTCGCGCGCGCGACGAGGACGGCAGCTCCATGACCGACGCGCAGGTGCGCGACGAAGCGGTGACGCTGTTCCTGGCCGGGCACGAGACGACGGCGCTGGCGCTCACCTATTCGCTCTATCTGCTGGCGACCCATCCGAAGTGCCAGGACCGCCTCGCCGCCGAGCTTGCCGAGGTGCTCGGCGGCCGGCCGCCCGGCCTCGCCGATCTCGAGCGTCTGGCGTACACCGACGCGGTCGTGCTCGAGGCGATGCGCCTCTATCCGCCGGCCTGGGTCATGGCCCGCCAGGCCCTGACCGACGTGGAGATCGGCGGCTTTCGATTCGGCAAGGGGGCCGAGTTCGTGATGTCCCCCTGGGTGGTCCACCGCGATCCGCGAAACTTCGAGGCCGCCGAGTCCTTCCAGCCCGAACGCTGGCAGGGCGATCTGGCGCAGCGCCTGCCCCGTTTCGCCTACTTCCCCTTCGGAGGGGGCCCGAGGGTCTGCATCGGAAATCGATTCGCGATGATGGAGGCGAAGCTGGTCCTCGCCACCGCGGTCCAGCGCTTTCGCTTCGAGGTCACGCCGCAGACAGAGCTGACCTTGCTGCCCAGCGTGACCCTCCGCCCGCGCCACGGCCTCCGCCTGCAGCTGGCAGCGCGATAGCGACGCCCAGGGCGCCTTCGGCCGCCACCTCGTCGGGCCTGTTTGCGCTGGCTGAACCCACCGTCGCCTGACGGCGACGCCCTCGTCGGAACCGGTTTCTTTCTAGCCTAAATCGCGTCTTCGCCGCGCTCGCCGGTCCGGATGCGGACGACCTCGTCGATCGTCGACACGAAGATCTTCCCGTCGCCGATCTTGTCGGTCCTGGCGCCCCGCGCGATCGTCTCGACCGCCGTGGCGGCCAGCGCGTCGGGAACCACCACGATGACCATGACCTTGGGGACGAAGTCCACGACGTAGGCCGACCCGCGGTAGACCTCGGTCTTCCCGCCCGTCCGGCCGAAGCCTTTGACTTCGATGACCGTCATCCCGGTCACGCCGGCCTGCTTCAGCCGATCCTTCACCTCGTCGAGGCGGTGCGGTCTGATGATGGCTTCGATCTTCTTCATGGAACCTGCTCGCTTTCACACGTGGAGGCGCCAAGGGGCGCCGGTCTGGGGGGCCTGGCATTCCACTCTTAGCGCATAAGGGATTTTTTTGCTCACCATCGCGTATGGTCCCTCCCGCCCCATGGCAATCAACTGGTACCCCGGTCATATGCTCACCGCCCGGACGAAGGCGGCCGAGACCATGCGCAAGACCGACCTCGTCATCGAGGTGCTGGACGCGCGCGCGCCGCAGTCCAGCTGCAATCCGGTGTTCGAGCGGTTGCGCCTGGCCGGCCAGCGACCCGCGCTCAAGCTGCTGAACAAGTCGGACGCCGCCGATCCGGAGCAGACGCGGCGCTGGCTGCAGCACTACAACGGGCAGGCGGGCGTGCAGGCGCTCGCCCTGTGCGCCAAGAAGCCGGGGGAGATCGAGCGCGTGCTCACCGCCTGCCGGGCGCTGCGCCCCGAGCGCGGCGCCGCCGACAAGCCGCTGCGGATGATGATCCTCGGCATCCCCAACGTCGGCAAGTCGACCTTGATGAACGCGATCCTGAAGCGCCACGTCGCCCACGTCGGCGACGAGCCCGCCATCACCAAGATTCAGATGTTCCACCGCCTGGGCCCCGGCATGAGCCTGGTCGACACGCCGGGGATGTTGTGGCCGGGGATGGCGCAGCCGACCGCGCATCGGCTGGCCGCGCTCCACAGCATCGGGCGCGGGGCCTACGACGACGAGGAGGTCGCGCTGACGCTGGGCCTCTATCTGCTCCGCCACTACCCGGAGCTGGTGGCGCAGCGGTACGGGGTGCTCCCCCGCCCCTGCGACGAGCACATGCTGCTGGCGCTCATCGCCGCCGGACGGTCGCTGGCGAAGAGGCCCGGCGGCGGACCGGACCTGGCCCGGGCGGCGGTGGCCCTGCTCAACGACTTTCGCACCGGCGCGCTCGGCCGGATCACGCTGGAGACCGTCGACGAGGTGGAGCGACCTGAAGCTACGTCGCGTAGGTGACGACCACGTTGCCGCAGCGGAACGCGCGCTGCTCGACGAGGCGCAGCTGGCGACCGGCCGTGAACACCGTCCGTCCGGAACCGAGCGCGACCGGAACGATCACGAACTGATACGCGTCGACCAGGCCCGCCGCGCCGAGCTGTCCGGCCACGCTGCCGCTGCCGAGCAGGGTGATGCCCGGGCCGTCGCCCGCCTTCAACTCGCGGACCGCCGTGAGCAGGTCGCCCTTCAGGAGCTGGGTGTTGTTCCAGGTCGGCTGGATGGTCGTCGAGGCGACGTACTTTCGCGCGGCGTTCATCCCCTTGGCCACCACCGGCATCTGCGCCGCCGCCGCCGGCGTCGGCCAGAACGCCTCCATCATCTGGTAGGTCTTGCGCCCGAACAGCAGCGCGCCCCCGCCGCTGGCGTTTCCGCCCACCCAGGCGGCGAATTCGGGGTCGTCGCGCCCGTTGTGCCCCCAGCTGATGTCGCCCCGGGCGTCGCAGAAGTAGCCGTCGACGGAGATCGATTCGAATACGCGCAGCTTGGCCATCGCCCCAGTTTACTGACTCTCGAGCGGCTGTTCACTTGTTGTGCCCGATTGCCCCCTGCGGCTGCGGAAGCTCGACCGGCGTCACCACCTCCTTGAAGTGAAACGGGAACAGACGCCCGGCCACCGTGATCTGCAGCCAGACGTAGCCCGCCTGATAGTTGATCGGCAGGAAGACCAACCCTGACGTTCCCTGGCCCGGAAACAGGGTATTCCTTCGGAGCGCCTGGTCAGACCAGAGCTGCTGCTGGACGGCGATGGAGGCCTGAGCGCTATCCCGCGCGGCGGCGTCCTCCTCCATCGCGGAGGCGGCCACCAGGGTCCCGGTGCCCGAGGTGCGTCTTCCATGCGCCGCCGAGGCGACGTCTCCCACCGCGCTCAGGAGCACCAGCGTCCCGTAGAACGCCTGGCTGTTGGAGGCCTCGGCGGCGCCGCGGGACTGCGCGACGGCCAGCGCGGTCAGGACCTTCTCGGGATCGATCACCCGTTGCGACGGGCCGCAGGAAGCAGGCGCCAGACCGCTGCAGACGGCGAACGTCATCTCCCGCGGGCTCACCTCCAGACGCTCGGTGGTGCCGTTCTCGATCTCCACCCGCACCGCCAGGTTCGGCCCGTCCTGATGCTCGAACGCGGCGGCGACCCGGACACCAGTCGTGTCCTTCTGCACCGAGGCCCGTCCCCCCACCCAGACGACGTCGGAAGCGTCCGGATTGAGGCGGACGAGCGGCATCGGCGTGGCGCAGCCGACCAGTACCGAACCACCCACCGCGAGAACCACGACTGCCCAAGTAGACGAAAGATGCATGGTTCGGCCGGCGTTGCAACTCGCCTGCCAGACCTGCGACGGCGCGCGTTGTCTTGGGGTTTCCGGGGTTAGCCCCGTGCGACGGTCGGTGACGGTCACCGGCCGTTCGTTTTTGGATACAGGTATGCTCGGCGCGTGAAGACGGCGCTCATGATTGGGGCCACCGGGCTGGTCGGGTCGCAGCTCTTGGATCAGCTGCTGACCGACGCGCGGTTCGACCAGGTGATCGCCTTCGGCCGCAAGAAGACCGGTCAGGCCCACCCGAAGCTGGAAGAGCACGTCGTCGACTTCGAGGCGCCGGCATCGTGGTCGTCGCTGGTCAAGGGGGACGTGGCCTTCTCGTCGCTCGGGACGACGCGGAAGCAGGCCGGCAGCCTGGCCGCGCAGAAGAAGGTCGACTACGACTACCAGCTGGCCTTCGCCAGGGCGGCGGCGGGCAACGGCGTGGCGACCTACGTGCTCGTCTCCGCGGCGTCCGCCGACCCGGGCTCGCGCATCTTCTATTCGCGCATCAAGGGCGAGCTCGATCGCGACGTGCAGCAGCTCGGCTTCGCGCGCGTCCGGATCATGCGCCCCAGCCTCCTGGGCGGCCGAGCGCAGGCGCGCGGGGGCGAGAGGCTCAGCAGCACGCTGCTCGGGGCCATCAACGCCGTGGGCCTGGCGCGCCGGTACCGCGAGATCCCCGCCAGCGTGGTCGCGAGGGCCATGATCAACGCGGCCCTCGACCCGGAGCAGGCGACGCGCGTCTACACGCTCGACGAGCTGTTCACCGAGGCCGAGCGCGCGCGCTGACCGGCTCACGCCCAAGGCCGCCCGGCGATCAGCCGAACGACGCCGGCTGGCCGGTCGATTCGATGACCGACATCCAGAGATCGTCGTCGAGATCGACCTGCTTTCGGAAGCGCGTGGCCAGCGGGAACGGCACGTGGACGAACCGCCCGTGCCAGCGGCCGACGAGCATCTCGGTGTTGCCGGCCATCGCCGCGTGGACCGCGTTGCGCGCCATGTTCCAGCAGTAGACGCTGTCCGACGGCGAGGCGGGAACGCTGCGGATCTGATAGCTGGGGTCGATGTACTTGAGGGTGATCTCGACGCCCCGGCCGGCGAAGTGCTGCACGATCCGCTCGCGCAACACGAAGCCGATGTCCTTGAGGCGCGCGTTCCCGCTGGCGTCGGTGGCGCCCGTCGCCCCGCCCACCGCGGGAGCCGCGGCGCAGAGCTCCTGCCCCGCGCCCTCGGCGACGACGATGACGGCGTGGGCCCGCTGTTCCAGCCGGCGCTCGAGGTGTCGCAGAAATCCGCCCTCCCCGTCCAGCTTCAGGTCCACCTCGGGGATGAGGACGAAGTTCGCCTCCGGGCAGGCCAGCGCCGCGTGACAGGCGATGAACCCCGAGTGCCGCCCCATCACCTTCACCAGTCCGATGCCGTTGTTGGCGCCGGTCGCCTCGACGTGGGCGCTGCGAATGGCCTCGGCGGCGGCCGCGGCGGCGCTCTCGAACCCGAAGCTGCGGTCGATGAAGTGGATGTCGTTGTCGATCGTCTTCGGGATCCCGACCACCGCGATCGCCAGCTTGCGGCGCTCGATCTCGCCGACCAGCGTGGTCGCCCCGCGCAGCGTCCCGTCGCCGCCGATGACGAACAGCGCCCCGATGCCCATCTTCTCCAGCTGGTCGACCATCTCGCCGGGATCCTGGCCGCCGCGCGAGGTGCCGAGGAGGGTCCCCCCGAGGTGGTGGATCGAGCCGACCATCGCCGGGGTGAGCCGCAGCGGCTCGTGCCCGAAGCGGGGGACGATCCCTTCGAAGCCGTAGCGAAAGCCGAAGATCTCCTGCACGCCGTAGGCGTGCGTCAGCTCCAGGACCAGCCCGCGCACGACGTTGTTGATGCCGGGACAGAGCCCGCCGCAGGTGACGATGCCGACCCGGAGGGTGGCCGGATCGAAGAACAGCCGATCGCGCGGGCCCGCCAGCTCGAAGGTGGGCAGCGCGGCGAAACCGGCGGCGCCGGCCGTCACCAACCTGGAGGCCCGGTCGTCGAGCAGGACCCGATCCGCCTCCCCGACGTGGTGCAGAGCCCGATCGCCGAGGCGCGCGACCAGCGGCGACCGGTAGCGACAGGGGCCGAGCGCCTTGATCTGGAGGTCGACCGCCTCGACCCGCTCCGTCCGTTCGGGGATGGTCAGGTTTTCGGCGCCCCACTCCAGCTCGCCGGTCGCCGTCAGCGTCTGGGTCATGACGCTTCCGTTCCCGTCGCCGCGGCGCCGGGCGCGTCAGCCGGGATCTGGCGAAGCTGGAGCGTGTCGATGACCTTGTCGTGGGCGAGCGCGTTGGTGATGACCACCAGCCAGCTCCCCTCCTTGCACCACTGTCGCCGCTTGAGATAGGCGAGCGCGTTGTCGACGGTCGCCTCCGGATCGTCGCTGAAGGGCATCAGGAACGGCTCCACGCCCCAGGGGAGCAGCAGCTGGCGGAACAGCACTTCGTCATCCGTAAACGCATAGATCGGGACGCCGACCGCCCGCAAGGCGGCCAGCGTGTAGGCCAGAAAGCCGCTGCGCGTGAACACGACGATCCCCGACTCGCCCAGCTCTTGCGCCAGCACCGCCGCCCCGCGGAGCATCTTGGCCTTCGGCTCGGCGAGCGCCAGCACGTCGTTCAACCGCCGCTTCTCGGTCGGCTCGATGGTGTTGACGATGTTGGTCAGGACCTCGATGCACTGGAGCGGATAGAGACCCACCGTCGTCTCGCCGGAGAGCATCACCGCGTCGGTGCGCTCCCGGACCGCGGTGGAGACGTCGGAGATCTCGGCGCGGGTCGGCATGGGCGCGCTGATCATCGACTCCAAGAGCTGGGTGGCGATGATGACCGGCCGCCCTTCGGTCAGGCAGAGGTCGACGATCCGCGTCTGCACGATGGGCAGCGTGTGGTAGTCGATCTCGATCCCCAAATCGCCGCGGGCCACCATCACCGCGTCGGAAGCCTTGACGATGCTGTGCAGGTTGCGCAGCCCCCCCTGGTCTTCGATCTTCGAGATGATGCGGGCCTTCGAGCCGAGCCGGTCGAGCAGCTGGCGGAGCACGGCCACGTCCTCGGCCTTGCGCACGAAGGAGAGCGCCACGAAGTCGATCCCGGCGGCCACCCCGGCGCGGACGTCCTTCTCGTCCTTCTCGGTGAGCGACGGAAGACCGACCTCGACCCCCGGCAGGTTGATGTGCCGGCGGGAGCCGAGCTTGCCCGCCGTGAGCACGCGGCAGCGCACATGCGTGGGGTCCAGCTCGACGACCACCAGCCGGATGAGGCCGCTGTCGAGCAGGATGGTGGCCCCCACCTTCACGTCGGTGGGCAGCCGGGGATAGTTCACGAACACGCTGCGGACGCCGTTGGTGGCGATCACCGTGTGCAGCTCGAGGATGTCGCCCACCGCCAGCTCGATCGGTTCGGCCAGGGGCCCGGTCCGGATCTCCGGCCCCTTGACGTCCATCATGACCGCCACGTGGCGGCCGAGCCGGTTCGACACCTCGCGAATGCGCTGGATCAGCGACGCCGCCCAGTCGCCCGTTCCGTGGGCCATGTTGAGGCGAAAGACGTCGACGCCTGCCGTGATGAGCTGCCCGAGCCGCTCGGCGCTGTCGGTGGCCGGCCCCAGCGTGGCGATGATCTTCGTATGTCGGTAGTGACCGCGCATGTCGAGCGATGGGACGTCACCAGGCTATCGCGGGTCGTGTTGCGCGCAGGTTTCACGACGTCATGGATTTCAGTCGACGTCGCTCGCCGTTACACCTCATCGGCCGCCCGGAAACCCGGAGTCCTTCGATCGTCGACTAGGCTCGGCGAGACACATGTTGAGGAAACATCAAGCCCACGTCGTCATCCTGGGGGGCGGCTTCGGCGGCCTGGCCGCGGCCCGGGAGCTCAACGTTCCGGGCGTCCGCATCACCCTCATCGACAAGAGCAACCATCACCTGTTCCAGCCGCTGCTGTATCAGGTGGCGACCGCCGCCCTGGCCGCCCCGGATGTCTCGGCGCCCATCCGCCAGCTGCTCTGGCGCCAGCGCAACGTCACTGTCCTCATGGGTGTGGTCCAGCGCATCGAGGTGGAGAAGAAGCGCGTCCTCTTCGAGAACCGGCACCTCGACTACGACTACCTCATCGTGGCGACCGGGATGACCCACGCCTATTTCGGACACGACAGGTGGGCGGCGCACGCGCCCGGATTGAAGACCGTGGGCGACGCGCTGGACATCCGCCGGCGCATCCTGCGCGCCTTCGAATCGGCCGAGCTGGAGACGACGGCCGAGGCGCAGCGGGCCTGGACGACGTTCGTCGTCATCGGCGGCGGTCCCACCGGCGTCGAGCTGGCCGGGGCGCTGGCGGAGATCGCCGGGCGGACGCTGGCCCGGGACTTCCGGCGGTTCGATCCCCAGACGACCAGGGTCATCCTCATCGAGGCCGGCCCGCGCGTGCTGGCGAGCTTTCCCGAGGAGCTGTCGCGCAAGGCCCAGGAGCAGCTCAACGCGCTGGGCATCGAGGTTCGCACCGGAACGCGCGTCACCGATCTCGGCGAAGACTTCGTCGAGCTCGGCGAGGAAGCAATCGACACCCGCACCGTGCTATGGGCGGCGGGCGTCCGGGCCAACCCGCTGGCGGCGCACCTGGGCGTGCCGCTGGACAAGGCTGGCCGCGTCTGGGTGGAGGACGATCTCGTCCACGCCCGACCGGCACGAGGTGTTCGTGGTCGGCGATCTCATCGCCAAGACCCAGAACGGCAAGCCGCTGCCGGGGGTCGCCCAGCTGGCCATCCAGAGCGGCCGGCACGCCGCCAGGAACATCCGCCTCAGCATCGAAGGACGCCCGCGCCTGCCGTTTCGGTACGTCGACAAGGGTTCCATGGCCACCATCGGCCGCAACCGGGCCGTGGCGCAGATAGGCCGCTTCAAGTCGTCGGGGATCGTCGCCTGGTGGCTCTGGCTCACCGTTCACCTGCTGTCGCTGGTCGGGTTTCGAAGTCGAATCGCGGTTCTGATGGAGTGGGCGTTCGCCTACTTCACCTGGCAGCGACGGTCCCGGGTGATCCTCGAGGTGCCGAGCGCCCCGGCGACGAGCGCCGCGCCGTCGATCGTCGGACGGGTCATCCGCCTCGATGAATCGCGCAGCGCGCATTCCGGAATCTAGACCGACGCATCCGTGCGCCGTCCTCGGCGTATAGTGTCGGCCAGGGCCGGGGCGTCGGAGGGAGCTCGTGAACCGACCACGCGAGGAGCGAAGTCCATGTCTGTCTCGCCGTCACGCTGCCGTCGAACTGAACGACTGATCTTCGCGCTGGCCGGCGCGCTCTGCGCGGCGTCGTGCACGTCGCCGGGCCGCAGCGATGGGAGCAGCGGCACCGGCGGCACCAACGGGAGCACCGGCGGCAACGGCTCGGGCGGCAGTCCCGCGGCGACCGGTGGCGCCCCTGGAAGCGGCGGCATCACCACTGGCTCCGGCGGCGCCGGCACCGGAGGTGGCGTTTCGACGACAGGTGGCAGCGGCGGCGGCGGTGGAAGGACCGCCACCGGGGGCACCAGCGGCACCGGCACCGGAGGCGCCGGCAGCGGCACGGGCGGCACCGGCACGGGCGGCACCGGCAACGCCGGCACGGGCGGCGCCGCCGGATCGGCCGCGGGAACTGGCGGCGCTGCGGTCACCATCCCCGGCTCCGGCCAGTGCGCCGCGCCAGCCGGCGCCACCGTGGCCGACGCGGCCGCCGCCTACGCCAAGTGGAAGTCGGACCTGGTCGTCAGCGACGGTGCGCGCGGCTTCTTGCGCGTGCGCCGGCCGAACTCGTCGGGCGCCGTCGTCGACTCCACGGTGTCGGAAGGGATTGCCTACGGCATGTTGCTGGCCGTCTACGCCAACGACCAGAGCACCTTCGACAACCTCTGGAAGTACGAGCAGCTGTTCCCCGACAACCACGGGCTCATGAACTGGTACATCAGCCCCGACGGAAACACGGTGCTGGGCACCGGCGCGGCCACCGACGCCGACGAGGACATGGCCTTCGCGCTGATCATGGCCGACAAGCGCTGGGGCGGTCAGGGGACTCTCTCGACCACCTACCTCGGCGCCGCCAAGACGCTCATCGGGCTCATCTGGCAGTACGAGGTCGACGCCAGCCGCAACCACGTCCTCACCTCGGGCGATCAGTCCGACGGGTCGGTCATCAACATCTCCTACTTCGCGCCCGCCTATTACCGCGCCTTCGGACGGGTCGCCAACACGGCGTCCAACTGGAAGCTGGTCATCGACACCTGCTACACGGTCATCTCGGCCACGTTGAACGCGCAGAACGGCAACACCCAGAACGGCCTGGTCCCGGCCTGGTCGACCCCCGCCGGCGTGCCGATGACGCCGCCCGGGACCGGGATGCCGCTGTACCATCAGCTCGATTCCTGCCGCACGCCGTTTCGCCTCGGGGAGGACTACTGCTGGAACGCCGAGCCGCGCGCGCTCACCTACCTGCAAAAGATCACCGGCTTTTATTCGGGCGTCGGCGTCGCGAACCTGGTCGACGGCTACGACCTCAACGGCACGCCACACCCGCAGTTCGTGACCACCGGCGGGCCGCGGGCCGCCTCGTTCGTGGGGCCCGCGGGGGTCGGCGCGATGGCCACCGGCACGACCTACACGAAGC
Organism: uncultured Pseudomonadota bacterium; assembly: GCA_963835825.1. Classification (GTDB taxonomy): domain Bacteria; phylum Myxococcota_A; class Polyangia; order Fen-1088; family Fen-1088; genus JADGRB01. The sequence continues at coordinate 395,194 of CAWIGZ010000008.1, read as the reverse complement.
TGCGCGACGACGCCTACGCCAGCGTCGCGACGCTGACCGACCTGGCCGGAAGCACCTACTATCAGGAGTCCTGGACGGCGCTCTCGCTGCAGATGATGACGGGCCTCCTTCAAGACCTCGAAGCGCCGTAGAGCTCCACGTGCGCTTCGGTCTCCGGGCGGCCCGCGGTCAGCGCCTGCCGCAACCGGGCGCGCGCTCGATGGATCTTGGTGGCGACCGTCTGCAACGGGATCTGCAGCTGGGATGAAATGCTGGCGTACGAGCAGCCCTCGACGGCGTAAAGCACGTACGCGTTGCGCAGGGTCGGGTTGAGCTGCGCGACCGCGGCGTCGATCTCTTCGTCGGCGACCATCAACCAGAGCGGCGGCGGCGGCTCGCTCGAGGCCGGAACCTCGTCCAGCCAGTCGGCCAGCACCTCCCGCACGGCGCCCCGCAGGCGTTCGTAGTGAAGGTTGAACATGATCCGCGTCAGCCACCTCTTCAGCTCGTTGAACGAGCCGCTCACGAACAACGCCCGCTTCTCCAGAGCCCGGAGCGTGGTGGCCTGCGCCAGGTCCGCCGCGTCCGTGGCGTTCGAGGTCAGCCGCCCGGCCAGGCGTCGCAGGTCGGGCTGCGACCGCGTCAACCAGCCGCAAAACTCCCCGAAACCCTCACCTGTCGCTCGGTCCGTGGCTCCGTCGTCCGGCATTTGTCCCCCCCGGGAGGCTCAGCAATAGTCCGGAGCGACGGCGGCGCCCTATGAACGCGTTCACACGCTTGTCGCTTTTGGGGGAGCTGCGTGCGAGCATCGGCGCGGCTTGACGGACATCGAGCTCGAGATCGTTCGGCGAATCCCCCTTTTCCGCGACCTCGACGCCGACACGCTGCGAATGCTGGCCGGTCTGGCCCGGCTCAGGCGCTGCGTCGGCGGCGAAAAGATCGTCCAGCAAGACGTGCCCGCGGACGGCGTCTACGTCATCGTCAAAGGGCGCGCCAGCGTCTCCGTGGCCGCCCGCGATGGCCGCGTTCTGATCCTCCGAGAGATCGGCGAGGCGGAGATCATCGGTGAGGTTTCCTTGCTGGACGGGGGGCTCCCCTCGGCGACCGTCGCCGCCGTGACGAACCTCGAGCTCATCGTCATCGATCGTCAGCCGTTCCTGAACCTGCTCGAAGAGCGCCCGCAGATCGCGGTGGCGCTCCTGGCGGTGCTGGCTTCCCGTCTGCGTCGCCTCACCGCCTGGGCCGACGATCTGGCCGGCCTGCCCCTGGGGGCGCGGATCGCCAAGTGCCTCCTCGGCCTGCTGGCCGCCTACGGACAGGAGCTCGGCCCCTCTCGGCTGCGGATCGGGCGGCGACTCTCGCAGGAGGATCTGGCCAGCATGGTGGGCGCGACCCGCGAGAGCATGAACAAGCACCTCGGCCGACTCGAGCGAGACGGAATCCTGGCCAAGGAGAGCGGGTACCTGGTGATCGTCGACTTGGCGCGGCTCCAGCTCGAAGCCCAGCACGACTGAACGTGCGGCCGCTGGATCCCGTCGCCGGCTGAATCGGCTCACGGCGACGGCCGCGGCCAGGGGATCCGTGGCGACGGCGGCAGCGGTCGGCCGGCCGCGGCGAGCAGCCCGCGGCAGCGCGGGCAGAAGTCATATTCGCGATCGCAGGTGGCGACCTGCCCCTCGGCGTCCTCCATCAGGCAACCGCGCGTCGGGCAATGTTCGAGCCCCAGCGTGTGACCCGCCTCGTGGACGGCGACCTTGGCCAGGCGCTCGCGCGCGTTGGCCGGGCCGGGCGACCTCATTCGACACCGAAACTCGGAGATGACGCTCGACGCTCCGCCGAGCCGCCCGAGGCCCAGCAGCCCCCAGTCAAAGAAGCGCCCTTTCGTCGTCGAGATGTCGACGCCGGTCAGCCCCAGGATGCGCGCCCCGTCGGGCGGCATCCGCCCGTCCAGAAAGTCGAGCAGCTTCTCGGCCCGATAGCGGCGGCGCGGTAAATAGAACGCCGCCGCCGGCAGACCGACGCGCGGCAGAAGGCGCGTCTCCATCCCGATGAGCTCCGTCAGCGCCTGGCGAACCAGCTCCAGATCCTCCGCCGAAAGCTCGCCGCCGAGCGGCTGGATGTAGAGCAGCCGCTGCGTCGCCGCCGCCGTCACCCGCGGACGAAGGACGATGGCGACCGCGGCGAGGCCCGCCCCCATCAGCCCGCGCCGCGTGAGACCTGCCGACGTTCGACTCGTCATCCTCGTCAAGGACACCCTGGTGCCTCCCAGGTTCCACCCGGCGGCACCGGCGTGGCGACCGCGGCGAGGGCGACCGCTCTCCGTCAGTTGGACGGCGCTACTTCCCGGCGTTTCCCAGCGCGGCGCTGACGATGGCCCGCGCTTCCTCGAGGATCGCCGCCAGGTGGTCGGCGCTCTTCAGGCTCTCGGCGTAGATCTTGTAGATGTTCTCGGTGCCCGACGGGCGGGCGGCGAACCAGCCATTCTCGCTGGCCACCTTGAGGCCGCCGATCGAGGCGCCGTTGCCGGGGGCGCGGGTCAGCTTGGCGACGATCGGATCGCCGGCCAGCGTGGCGGCCTTCACCGCCGCCGGATCGAGCTTCTTCAATGCTTCCTTCTCGGCGGGCGTCGCCGGAGCGTCGACGCGCGTGTAGTACGGCGTCCCGAACTTGGCGCGCAGGTCTTCGTAGTGCAGGCCCGGGTCGCGGCCGGTGACGGCGGTGATCTCGCCGGCCAGCAGGTCCAGAATCAGCCCGTCCTTGTCGGTGGTGTGCACGCGGCCGTCGCGGCGCAGGAAGCTGGCGCCGGCGCTCTCCTCGCCGCCGAAGCCGAAGCTGCCGTCGAGCAGCCCGTCGACGAACCACTTGAACCCCACCGGCACCTCGCGCAGCGTCCGGCCCAGGCTGGCGGCGACGCGATCGATGAGCGTGCTCGAGACCAGCGTCTTGCCGATGGCGGCCTTCGCCGGCCAGCCCGGGCGGTGCGCGAACAGGTATCCGATCGCCACCGCCAGATAGTGGTTCGGGTTCATGAGCCCGGTCGGGGTGACGATGCCGTGGCGATCGGCGTCGGTGTCGTTGCCGAAGGCGACCGCGAACCTGTCCTTGAGGTGAAGCAGGTTCGCCATCGCGTAAGGGCTGGAGCAATCCATGCGGATCTTGCCGTCGTGATCGAGCGGCATGAAGGCGAAGCGCGGATCGACCGTCTTGTTGACGACGGTCAAGTCGAGCTTGTAGCGCTCGGCGATGCGCGGCCAGTACTGGACGCTGGCGCCCCCCATCGGATCGGCGCCCATCTTGACCCCCGCCTGGGCGATCGCCTCGACGTCGATCACGCCGGCCAGTTCCTCGACGTAAGGCGTGAGAAAATCGTGCTCGCGCGTGGTCGACGCCTTTCTCGCGGCCGCGTAGGGCTGGCGACGGACCTCGGCGCGCGTCCGCAACAATTCGTTGGCGCGGGCCTGAATCCCGTCGGTGATGTCGCTGTCGGCCGGGCCGCCGTGCGGCGGGTTGTACTTGAAGCCGCCGTCGCGCGGCGGGTTGTGCGACGGCGTGATGATGATGCCGTCGGCCAGGCCGTCCTTCCGCCCGTCGTTGTGGGCGAGGATGGCGCGCGACAGCGCCGGGGTCGGCGTGAAATCCCCCTCGCGCGAGACGCGCGTCTCGACGCCCGCCGCCGCCAGCACCTCCAGCGCGGTCTTCAGCGCCGGCGCCGACGCCGCGTGGGTGTCGGCGCCGAGAAACAGCGGCCCGGTGATCCCGACGCGTGCGCGGTGCTCGCAGATCGCCTGCGTGATCGCGAGGATGTGCGCCTCGTTGAACGCGCCGTCCTCGGGCGCGCCGCGGTGGCCGCTGGTCCCGAAGGCGACCTGTTCGCGGGGGTTCGCGGGGTCGGGGTGGCGATCGTAATAGGCCGCCACCAGGCGGTCCGGATCGATCAGCAGGTCAGAGGGCGCGGGTTTTCCGGCGAGCGGCGAAGCAGGCATGGCACGACGGTAAGCCCGGTCTCCCCTGGTTGGAAGCGGATCGGGCCGGAAACCGGCGACGAACTACCTGAGGCTGGCGTGCTGAGAGCTGGCCGAGGTCGGGATCGGGCGGGCGTGCCAGGAGACGCGCGCGTCGCGAACCACCGCCACGCAGACCGACTCGCCCTGCTGCACGTAGAGATCCGATTCACCGTTCCACGCCAACGGCGCGCCGCTGCCGCAGTCGGCCGCCGCCCCCTCGTGATGGGGAACGCGGATGAACCGCGCGCCCGCCCGCCTGTCGACGTTCACGTGGAGGAGCTTCACCGGCCCGGCGACGAGAAAGGTCGGGCCCGCCGTCGCCACGCGCGTGCTCCCGCGGAGATCGGACGGGACGCGGGGCGTCGTCTGGCTCGCAGCGCATCCCCCCAACCCCAATGTCAATCCCAAGGCCCCTACGATGATCTGCTGCGATGTATGTGATGTAGTCATGTGTGATTGTATGGGCACCGTACACCGACACCCATCTACACTCAATCACATTCATGAAAACTGTATGTAACTTCACGTTGACAGATGATGCAACGGGCGGAAACAACGTAATCAGCTGTATTTATTAACTATGTTTTCGACATGGCGCGACAGACTCCCGGGCGGCGGCGATCTTTGTTTCACTCAGCGACTCCGTTCGGCCTCGACTCGCGCTGACACTGGTGGTCCGTCCCGACCCAGATCTCGTCCCCTGAGGATCGGCCCCGCGATGTGGCGAAAGCCGGATGCGACGTAACTGATCTTGGACGGCCATTGGACGGCTCGACGCTGAAAACGCAGCCGTGCTCCGGCACCCAGCTTGCTGTGTTCGAACGGTCGAGGACACATGCAGGTGGATCGTTTCGTCTGGGGGACGCTGCCGTTGTGGGCGGCGATGGTCTGCGTCGGCTGCGGCGGCTCGACGTCCGACGTGGGAGGTCTCGTGCCGACCGGCGGAGGAGGAGCCGGGTCGCAGTCCGGCGACGGAACCGGCGGCGCGCCCGGAACGGGCGGTGGCAGCGGCAACCCGCTCGCTTGCGCCGACATCTTCGACCAGGGGAGCCTCCGGACCTATTCGTTCGACATCAGCGACGACCAGATGGCCGCCTCAATGCCGAGTTCCACAACCTCGCCGCGCTCGAGAGCGGGGCGGACTTCGCCGTCTATCACCCGATCACCTTTCACCTCGACGGCGAGACCGTCACCAACGCCGCCATCAAGCTGCACGGCCAGTCGTCCTGGGATCAGACCGTCATGCTCGACGGCGACCGCGCCAAGATGCAGTTCGACGTGTCGTTCGACAAGGTCGACCCGAACGGCTCGTTCCACGGCGTCAGCAAGCTGATCTTCGACATGCCGCGAGACGACTGGACGTTCATGCACAACCGGGTCGCCCAGGCCTGGCTGCGGCAGGTCGGGATCTTGGCCCCCTGCTCGGTGAACGCGCGCCTCGACATCAACGGCACCTATTACGGCCTTTACGTGCTCGAGCAGGGCGTGGGGAACGGAACCGTGAGCGCATTCTTTCCGTCGAATCCCTCCGGCGATCTCTGGAAAGGCGGCGTCCAGGCGGAGACCAACACCGCCAGCCCGAACATCGCGCGCCTCATGCAGTTCAAGGACGCCAAGGATCTCGCCTCGCTGACGGCGATCATGGACGTGCCGAGCTCGCTCACCACCTGGGGGGCGGAGGCGCTGATCAACGACGCCGACGGCTACTACGGCGGGTTTCACAACTTCTACCTCTACGATCAGGGGGCGGCGGGGTTCGTGTTCCTGCCGCAAGACACCGATTCGGTCCTCGACTGGCTGGACACCTTCGACCTGCCGGGCGCCACCGATCACCCGATCTTCTGGTGGTCGAGCCGCGCGATGCCGGCGCCCACCCCGGGCGACAAGTGGCTGATCGTCCTCGGCGACGCCGCCCAGCGCGTGCACTACGCCGATGCCATCGCCGGCCTGCTCGCCAAATGGAACGTGGCGCAGATTCAAGGGTGGATCGACACCTGGTCGCAGCAGATCGCCGACGCCGCCGCCAGCGATCCGCACGCCTGGGCCACCCCTGCCGACACCCAGATGGCCACCCAGACGGCCCGCGACATCGTGGCCAAGCGACCGGCCTATCTGCAGACCTTCGTCGACTGCGAGCACGGTGTCGCGGGCGCCGCCACCGACGCGGACGGCGACGGCTACAACTGGTGCGACGAGTGCGACGACGGCAATCCCAACGTGCACCCGGGCGCCCAGGAGATCTGCGGCAACGGCGTCGACGACGACTGCAACGGCTTCGTCGACGACGGCTGCTAGGCCGCCTATCGGGCGGCACGTCGTCGGGCATGGTTCGCTTCGCTCACCGTCGCCTTTTCGGCGACGCCCTCCTAGAACGGCCTACGGGAAGGTCGCGGGCTGGAACAGGTCGGCGAGGTCGTTGGCGCCGGCCACCGTCGGCAGGACCGGCAAGCCGAAGATCTCCTCGACCGACTTCAAGAACGAGCTGTGGCTGTAGCTGACGGTGCCGGTGTACCCGCTCTTGATGTGCGGACCGATCGCCACGAACGGCATCTGCGGGCCTCCCCCCTCCGGCTCGTCCCACATGACGAACAGAACGCCGTTGTGCGCGTTCACGAAGTTGATGATCGGGGGCAGGTTCGCCGAGAGCCAGGCGTCCCCGGCGGCGACGACATTCGACGAGGGGCAGCTCGGGTCGCCGTGCATGTCGTTGCAGACGTTGGGGATGATGAAGTTGTACTGACCGACGGTGCCCTGGGCCAACGCCTGCCCGAAGCTCGCCGTCGTGTACGCCTGGTGGTGCGCGGCGCAGGCCGCGTTCGTCGCCGACGGTGGGCTCCCGGCCGTGTCCTGGAAGAAGACGAAGGGATCGTGCTTGGCGGCGTAGAGGCCCGAGGAGTGAACCGGGCAGGCGCCCGTCCCACTGTCGAGCCCCTCCGGGTAGCTCATCCAGGTGATGGCCGGCGAGGCGGCCGCCATCTGCGTCACCAGGTGCGCGGTCGACTTGGTGCTGTTGCTGGACGAGGGGTCATTGTCGGTGGTGAAGGTCGTGTCGGAGAACTGGTTCGTGCCCGCCTCCATCCAGACGTAGTGCGGCTCGCTGGGGATTGAGTCAGCCAGCGGATCGTTGAACGCCGTCGTGTGCGCGTACTTGGCGATGAGACCGTTCAGGTAAGGCGCGTCGCTGCTGCCGTAGACCGACTTCGACGATTCGTTCTCCATCGCGACGACGAAGACGTACTTGGTCTGGCTTCCTAATGGCGGTGGGGTCACGGCGGTGCTGCCGCCCGTGCCGCTGAGGCCGCCCGTGCCGCTGGTTCCGCCGGTCGCCGGCGGCGGTGGCGCGGGAGGCGGCGTCGTGCCGCCCGTCCCCGTCGCCGGCGGCGTCGTGCCGCCCGTCCCCGTCAACGGCGGCGTCGTACCGCCGGTCCCCGTCGCTGGCGGCGTCGTGCCGCCGGTCCCCGTCGCCGGCGGCGTCGTACCGCCCGTCCCCGTCGCCGGCGGCGTCGGCGTCGCCGCGCCGTTGCTTCCGCCGGTTCCGGCCGTCGGCGATCCGCCGGTCCCCGACGCTCCCGCTTCAGACGAGGAGGCGCCGGCGCCGGAAGAATGTCCGGTCGATGAGGTCGGCGGCGTCGAGCTCCCGGTCGAGCCGCCCGTGGCGGTGGTGTCGGACTTGCTCGAGCTTCCCGCCGATCCGCCGCTCCCGTGCGGGTCGAGCGTGATGGCGGAGCCGCCGTCCGGCTGCGAGTCGCCGGCCCCGGTGCCGGCCGAGCAGCTCATCGTCAGAGCTGCGGCGAACGGGAGCAGCGTGGCCAACGAAAGTGACAGGACATTGCTGTGCTTGGAGTTCGAGCGTGGCATGTCCTCAGGTACGAGCCACGACGGCACCTCGGACGTGTGCGCCGGATGCCTACCTCAGGCTCGGGGAGATGCCGACGCGTTCTCTGTTCAGAAGAGGTCGCCCAGCCTGGCGAGCTGATCGTAGGTGCTCTGCAGCCAGACCTTCACCCGCTGCCGTTCGATGCGCGTGAACGTCTCCGGCGAGCTGGTCCCGTGGATGGCCGCCCAGAAGCTCGCGTCCCAGCGATCGATCTTCTGCATCGCCGTCGCGTTCAGCTCGGGGAGCTCGACCACCGCGGCGCCGAGCTGCGCCGCCTGGGCGCGCGCGGGTGACTCGTCGAACAGCGAGAAGACCTTCGCCCGCCCGCCGTTCTTCACGACGCAGTACTTGGCCCTGTTCCCGTAGCGCGACAGCAGGCGCCCCAGCGTGACCAGCGAATCCTTGCCGTCGTCGATCACGTGCCAGAAGACGACCTTCACGTTGCTCTCGGCCGCCAGCTCGAGAATCCCCGCCTCGTCGATCCAGGCGCCGAGCAATCGGTCGCTCTGCGCCGGCAGATCGACGACGACGCGCCGATCGGTCTCGGTGGCGAAGGCCAGGATCTGATCGGCGCCCGCCGGATCGGTGAGATCGATCGGCTTGGCGTAATCGGCATAAAAGCGCATCAGCGCCCCGTGCGAGCCGTCCGCGTCGGCCGCCACGAAGGGGAGCGCGCGATCGATGCAGAACTGAACGCACAGCCGCGCGACGACGGATTTTCCAACGCCGCCCTTTTCGCCACCGATGAAATGAATCGTGCTCATGGGCGGCAGTGTACGCACTTTCTATTTCCGGCGCGCGACATCGTTGTTTCGTTTCGACGGAGAGCGCCCGGCCTACCGCTGCGCCAGATCGCCCTCGGTCAACCCCAGCGCCCGGAGCCATTCGGGCGTCGGCGCGATCAGCTTGCGGGCGGTGAGATCGAACAGACCCATGGTGAACAGGGCCTCGCAAAACAGGCTGCCTTCGGGGTCGCGGATCTCTTGTCCGACCCGACCGATCTTCCCGGCGTAGGAATCCATCCAGGTCTTGATGACGATCGGCTGGCGGTTCCTCAGCTCGCGCTGAAACTTCAGGTTGATCTCGAGGATGGTGGGGCCGATCCGCCGGCGGAGCACCTCCTCGAGGCCGTATCCGTTGCGCGTGACGAGGTCCCAGCGCGCCTCCTCGAGGATCTCCAGATACTTGGCGTTGTTGACGTGCCCGAAGGTGTCGAGGTGCTGCTCGCGGATGATGAGCGGGTATTCGTGGACGGAGCCGAGCATGAGTGGACCCTCCGGCGCCGGAGCTTACGCGACGCGGTCAAAGGTGGGGAGAGAGAGCGACGCCCCGGAACATGGTGTTCACCGGCGAGGTGGGCACCCGTTCCGCCGCTGCCGCCCGCGCCGGCGCGCGATTCGACCTTGCCGCAACCCAGGGCCGTCACCACCACCGCCGCGAGCGCCGCTCGGCGCAGAGATCGGTCCATCACCACCGACGAACGCCGCTGCAGGCGGGTATTCCCGCCCGCCGGCGTTCACCACGCGATCAGAACTGCGCGGCCCCCGTGAAAGAGATGACCTTGATACCGTTGTCGCTCACCATGCAGTTCCCCGAGCTGCTGCTGCACCACTCCATCTTCATGTAGTCGAAGTTGACGAGACCACCCAAAGAGAGAGCATCCGAGACTTGGAAGAACGCGCCGGCATTCGCTCCGACCAGAAGGCCCTCGGCGTTACCGCTCAAGTCGAGGGAGTAGGTCCCCCCCAGGCTCCCCGAGACGCTGGCATGCTCGAGGAAGAGACCGAGCTTGGGGCCGAGGACGATCTCGACCGTCGGTGACGCCTGAACGTGAAAGAGGGGAGCCGCGGCAACCTGGAGGAAGTAAGCGCTTTCGTTGATGCTCGTCGGAACGTTGCTGAAGTTCTCCAGATCGAACAGCAGCTCACCGTTGAACGAGAACTGATCATTGATTCGGGCACCTACGACGCCCCCGACGCGCAGGCCAGGGCCGGTGTTCGAGTTGGCGTTCTGGACCGATTGCACGCCAACGAACGGCATCAGCACGAATGGTTTGTAAGGGGCCGCGCCCGATTCCTGGACGGCCGTCGGCGCCTCCGGCGGCGGGACCTGAGAAGCGCCCGGAGGCGGCGCGTCCGGATCGGCCACCGGCTCGGCGTCCTGCGCGCGCGCGGCCTGGAGGCTCGCGACGCCGCAGACCAGCAGACCAGCCGCCAACGAGACGATTCTGGTCAAGTGATTGCGTGAGATCATTGCGATCCTTTCCCGAGGTCCCGTCCAACGTCGCGCCTCATCCCCAGATGCAGCCATGCCAACGAGAACGATCGAACCGGCGACAGTTCACCGAGAGGGAGCGTAACGTACCTTTCCGGCTCAGTAAACTATCGCCACTTTGCAGCGGGGCGAAGGGCGAGCCGATCTCTGCGGCGCAGCCGAAGCAGAAGGCCAGAGCCGCTGCTCCGCCGCGTGGCCGCGGAACGTCGACACCGACGACGGGGCGATGATGGCGGCCTGGCTCGACCGCCTCTCGCAGTGCAGCGCCGGCGCGACCAACCCGTAACGCGGCCAAGCCCCAGCGCCGACCTCCGCCCGGCCAATTGTGCCCATGCTAGCCTCGCCGGCATGTGCCGGAACATCAAGACGCTGTTCAACTTCGCGCCGCCCGCCACGGACGAGGAGATCCGGTCGGCCAGCGAACAGTTCGTGCGCAAGCTGAGCGGGTTCGCCCACCCCTCGCACGAAAACGAGAAGGCCTTCGCGCGCGCCGTCGACGACACGTTCCGCGTGGCGCGCCGGCTGGTCGACTCGCTGGTGACGCACGCGCCGCCGCGCGATCGCCAGATCGAAGCGGCCAAGGCCAAGGCTCGCTCCATCAAGCGCTTCGGGGCCTGAGGACGACGGGGCGGTCGCGCGGTCGCCCGGCGGCGATGCCCGACCGGCGGGGCTGGGGCCGAGGGCGCGACGCTACGGCGCCGCGCCGGGGCTGGTGTCGATGCCGGTCGGCATCGTGCCGAGGCTCGGGTGGGTGAGGTACTGCAGGACCGGCGGGCTCGGCGGCTTCGGGAGCGCCGCGACCAGCGACATCGCGTCGGCCTGCTGTTGCAGAAGGACGGGCGCGATCTCCTGAAGCATCGGCGCCATGCCCGGGGCGCGCGCCAGCGCCTGCGCCTTCTGCGTCTGGTCGAGCGAGGCCTGCGAGTTGGTCACCATCTTGGCCGCGAAGTCGGCGTCGAACCGCTCCGGCGGCGAGTTGACCAGGTCGACCCGGGTCAGCGGGCCGTTGGCCATCGCGCCGGCGGCGAGGCCGATGGCCTCGACGTTCATCCCCTGCGCGCGCGCGTAGTTCATCAGCTTGGCGTCAGCGATCGCCGTGTTGCTGATGATGGTCGCTGCGTAGTCCCGCACCGCCGCCGTCGTCCCCCGCTGCTGGGCGAGCCGCGCGTCGGCCATCGTCTGCTGGTTCTGCCGGTGCAGCGCCGTCAGCGCCGCCTGATCGCCGCCGCCCCGCTCGTTGAAACGAGACCGGACCACCAGCGGCGGAATCGCCTCCCCGGGCGCCGCCGCCGGAGGGGGCGCCGCGGGCGCCGCCGACGGAGGGGGCGTGGCGGCCGGCGCCGCCTCGGGCGCGGTGCTTTGCGCCGCCACCCCCACCGAAACGAGCATACAGACCGCGGCCCCCGCCGCCCACCAACTGCCGAGCTTTGCCTTCCCCATCACCCACCTCCCGCGATCCTTGAACCCTGACCTATCTTGCAACCTGACGCTCGAGCCCCGTCCGTCAAGCCCGAGCGTCGGCGCGGACGTATACTGGAGCCATGGGAAAATTTCGCGGCACGGTTCGTAAGAACGATCTCGAGGGTGGGCACTGGCAGCTGGTCGCCGACGACGGCAAGACCTACGTGCTCGAAGGGACGCTGCGGGGGATCGACCAGGACGGCGCCAAGGTCGAGATCGACGGCTCCGTCGATCGCGACGCCATGAGCTTCGCCATGACCGGCCCGACGCTGCGCGTGACCAGCGGAAAAAAGATCACGCCGTCCTGACCGAGGTTCGAGGCGCGAACGGAAGCGGCGGCGCCGAGGGACCGCTATCGGCCGAGGACTTCCATTCGCACGGTCACCACCCCCTCCTTGAGCATCCCCAATTTTCGGGCCGCCCCCTCGGAGAGATCGATGATCCGGCCGCCCGGACAGCCGCAGCGATCGTTGACCCTCACCGTCACCGACCGCCCGTCGGCGCGGCTGACCCGCACGCGCGTGCCGAACGGCAGCGACGGAGAGGCGGCCGTCATGGCCTTCGGATCGAAGCGCTCGCCCGAGGCCGTCTTGCGGCCAGCGAAGCCGCGCCCGTAATAACTGGCGCGCCCCTCTTCGACGTGGCGCACCGGCGAGGCGCCGCGGCGGGCTCCGGCGGCGCCGGCGCAGCCGATCGCCACGCCCGTCGCCGCGACGGCCACGCAGACCACCACCCGCAGCCGGGCGCGGCGCGCTTCAGCGCGAACGTTCGTGACCGCCCCCGCCGCCCCCGGGCGGACCGTCCTCGAGCAGCGCCTCGGCAGAAAGATCCTCCTCGAGGCCGGGCGAGGCCTTGTCGCCGCGGCTCTCGATGGTGCCGATGCCGTACTTTTCGAGCTTGTAGTAAAGCGCGCTGGTCTTGATCCCCAGGAGGCGCGCCGTCTCGGTCTTCACGCCGCCGCTCTTCTCGTAAGCGCGCTCGATGAGCTGCCGCTCGAGATCCTCGAGCAGCGCCGGGAGCGACATCTCGCCGCCCGGGAGCGCCAGCGCATTTTCCGGCAGCCCGCCGCGCACCGACGCCGGCAGCGCGCCGACGTCGATGGCCGTCCCCTCGGCGAACACCAGCGCCTGCTCGATCACGTTCTCCAGCTCGCGGACGTTGCCGGGCCAGGCGTAGAGGCCGAGACGCGCCAGCGCCGCGTCGGTGATGCCGTGCGCCTTGTCGACGGCCGCGTTCGTGCGCGGCCCCAGCTTGGCGATGAAGTGGGCCGCCAGGCGCGGGATGTCCTCCTTGCGCTCGCGCAGCGGCGGCACCTCGCAGGGGACGACGTGCAGGCGATAGAAGAGATCCTCGCGGAAACGCCCGGCCGCGACCTCGGCGGCGATGTCCCGGTGGGTCGCCGACAGCACCCGCACGTCGACCTTGATGGTCTCCTCGCCGCCCACCCGCTCGAACTCCCGCTCCTGCAGCACGCGCAGAGCTTGAGCTGCAGCCCCGGCGTCACGTCGCCGATCTCGTCGAGGAACAGCGTCCCCTTGTCGGCCAGCTCGAACCGCCCGAGCTTTCGCTTGATCGCGCCCGTGAACGCCCCCCGCTCGTGGCCGAACAGCTCCGACTCCAGCAGCGTCTCGGCGAGCGCCCCGCAGTTCACCTTCACGAACGGCCCCGCCGCCCGCTTCGACCGCGCGTGGATCGCGCGCGCCACCAGCTCCTTGCCGGTCCCCGACTCGCCGTGGATGTAGACCGAGGCGTCGGTCGGCGCGACCTTCTCGATGGTCTGGAAGAGCGCCCGCATGGCCGGCGTCTCGCCGACGATCTCGGCGAAGCGGTACTCGCGGGCGACGTCGTCGCGCAGCGCCGCGCTCTCCGCCTCGGCCCGCTCGCGCGCGCGCCGCTCGGCCCGCAGCTCCAGCGCCCGCGCCACCTTGAGGCGCACCACCTCGGGCGCGAACGGCTTCTGGATGAAGTCGTAGGCGCCGGTCCGCATCGCCTCGACGGCGGTCTCGACGGAGCCGAACGCCGTCGCGATCATCACCGGGCAGTCGGGATCGCGCTCGGCGACGGCCTTCAACACCTCCAGCCCGCCTTTCCCCTCCATCTTGAGATCGGTGATCACGAAGTCGACGGTGTTCCGCCCGACCGCCACCTGCTTCAATCCCTCGTCGCCCGACGCCGCCAGCACCGCCTCGTGCCCCATCCGGCGCACCGTGGCGCCCAGCCCCTCGCGCATCGTCTCGTTGTCGTCGATGATGAGGATGCGGGCCATCTCGGTTAGCCTACCCCCGTCTCAAAATGACAGACAAGCCCGGTCCCCCTTCCCCACATCAGAAAACGCCGATCGAGCTCCTGCGGCCGGCTGTACGTGCGATGCCCGCCTACACCCCGGGCGAGCAGATCGCCGATCTCACCAAGCTGAACACCAACGAAGGGGCGTTCCCGCCTTCGCCCCGGGTGCGGGCCGCGCTGGCCGCCATCGCCGACGAATCGCTGCGCCTCTATCCCGATCCGACCAGCAGCCGGCTGCGGGCGGTGGCCGCCGCGCGCTTCGGCGTGGCGCCCGAGCAGGTGCTGGCCGGCAACGGCTCCGATGACTGCCTGACCATCGTCTACCGGGGCTTCCTCGACGCCGGCGAGCGCGTCGTCTGCCCCTGGCCGACCTATGGCCTCTACTCGACGCTGGCGTCATTGCAGGGGGCCGAGCTGGTCCGCCTGCCGTTCGGGCAGAGCGGGCGCCGCTTCGTCCTGCCCGACGCCCTGGCCCGCCAGCGCGCGAAGATGCTCATCCTCGCCAACCCCAACAACCCATCGGCGACGCTGGTGCCCGTCGAGGAGCTGCGGCGCTCTGTGCGACGAGGCGAGCGGGGCGATCGTCGTCGTCGACGAGGCCTACGTCGACTTCGCGCTGGGCGCCGGGCTCGACGCCAGCATGCTCCCCTACCTCGACCAGCACCCGAACCTGATCGTGCTGCGGACCATGTCCAAGAGCTACAGCCTGGCCGGCGCGCGCCTGGGGCTGCTGTTCGCCGCCGCGCCGCTGGTCGAGGCGCTCACCAAGGTCAAGGACAGCTACAACGTCAACGCGCTGACGCAGGCGATCGGCATCGCCGCGCTGGAAGACCGCGCCTACCTGGACGACTGCGTCCGCCGCACGCTGGCCGAGCGCGCCCGCCTCGAGTCCGCGCTCGGGGACATGGGCCTCACCTGGCCCGAATCGGCCGCCAACTTCCTGCTGGTCGAGATCGGCGAGCGCGCCGAGCAGATCTATCTGGCGCTCAAGCAATCCGGCCTGCTGGTCCGCTGGTGGTCGGCCCCCGAGCTGCGCACCAAGCTCCGCATCAGCGTCGGAAAACCCGACGACAACGACCGCCTGCTCGCCGCGCTCAAAGCGGCGATGTAGGGCAGGGCGCTCACAAACCCACCCGCGGCGAACGCGTTGCCTTCTTCGGTGCAGCCGGAGCGGCGGCACCATCGAGGACCACGCGGCCGGTCACGCGGAAGGTTCCGTCGTTCGAACACTCCACAGCGCGGACTGTGCAGCGCGTCTTCCCGTGACCGATGGAACGACAACTCTCTCGCGGGCCCACCGGCGCACAATTCTGGTCGCGCGTCGCTCCTTCACTTCCGTCGGTCTCGAGCGGGGTGATCGACAGAGCGAGCGGCCGGTCGGTGGGGATGGCAAAGGTCTCGCAGCCCACGGAGCCGGTCACGATGGTGCCGTGGCGCGCACGCCAGGGCTCGCCGTCGGGGACGATCCAGACATGCTCATCCAGCTGGACGCGGTAAGCAGGGGCCTGGGGATCGATCGACAGCAGGAACCCGTTGGCGCCTGGACAACCGGCTCCGTAAACGTACCGGGCTTCGGTAATCTCCGTCTCGTCGAGGTCGGGATCGCGGCCGCGCGCGCCGATTCGGTAGCTCGCCGCGCCGTTCTCGGTTCCCACGCGCCCGCCGACGCTGACGGCCCGGGCCGCGACCTTGATGTCGAGCCGGACGACCTCGGCGGCCCCTTCACTGCGCAGGTCGGCCCGCGTGAATACGACTGGGCGACCATGCGGGTCGGTCACCGTCAGCTCGTCGAGCTTGGACGCAGCGCAGGCGGCGCGCTGGGGTACGAAGATATAGATCGTCGGGTTCGCCGGCAGGACTGCCCCGGAGGGCGGAGCCCAAACGATCGCGGGCGGGACGCTGCACCCGGCACGCGCTGTGCCCGACCAGCCCGCGATCGTTGCGAATGCCGCGAGGCCGATCAAGCAGACGGGCGACCAACTCACTGTCGACAGACAACAGAACCAGCCGACAGTTCTCGATGATGACGTAGAATTTCGTTCATGAGACAGGAGTCGGTGTTCGCGCCGATGAGCGTGCTGGCGCTCTGGACGGGGTGCATGGTGTTCATGGTGGGGTTCAGCCGCATCCGCGCGGTGCGGGCTCGGCGCGTCCGGGCCGGCGCCTTTCGGATGGGCGAGAGCGCGGATGTCCCCGCGGACGTGACGGTCTGGAACCGCAACCTGATGAACCTCCTGGAGATGCCGCTGCTGTTTTACGTGGTGAGCATCGCGTTCTACGTCACCCACCACGTCACGCCCAACGTGGTGACGCTGGCCTGGATCTATCTGGCGCTCCGCCTGGCTCATTCGCTGGTGCACGTCACGTCGAACCACATTCTCCTGCGACTCTCGTCTTACGCCGCCAGCAACGTCGTCCTGCTGGCGCTCTGGATCCGGTTCATCGCACGGGTGATCTAGGCGTTCGGCCTGCTCATGTCCCGCCCTCCCCGCCCGCGCCGCCAACAACGCGAGCAGCAGCGCGCCCTCCGCAAGACCGTCCGCCAGCTCGAGCGCCTGGCCGCCGAGATGCCCGGCGGCTCGCCCGAGCGGCCGATCGACGTCGCGTCGGCGTCGGTCGTCGAGACGAAGGCGCGCGCAATGCCGTGCGTTCAGTGCGAAGCGATCGAGATGGAGCTCCGCGGCGACAAGGCCACGTCGACGGCGCGCGGGGTGCTGCGCGAGGTGGCGATGGTCTGCCGGCAGTGCCACGCGCCGCGCCCGGTCTGGTTTCGAGTCAGCGGCGGCGCCAACTGACGCTCACGCGACTTCGACACGCACGACGCCAGCGACGGGCGCGTTCAGGGCCGAGCGAGCTTCAAGTGAACCACGCCGTCGCCCTGCACCGTCTTCACCAACCTCAGCCCGTGCAGATCGTCGAGGCCGTCATCGAACAGCCGCTCGCCGCTCCCGAGGAGAATCGGCACGACGTGAAGCCACATCTCGTCGACCAGGCCCGCCGCCAGAAACTGTCTCGCCGCGCTCGCGCCGCCGGCGACCGAGATGTCGCGGCTGCCCGCCGCCTGGCGCGCCTGGGTCAGCGCCGCCTCGATTCCGTCGGTCACGAAGTGGAACGTGGTCCCCCCTTTGGCGACCAGTGGCGCCCGCGGGTGGTTGGTGAGGACGAAGACCGGGTAGTGAAACGGCGGATCGTCGCCCCACCAGCCGTTCCACGGCTGCTGCGGATCCCAGGGGCCGGGCTGCCCTCCGAACATGTTGCGCCCCATGATGCCGGCGCCGACGTTGGCCTGAATCTCTTCGATCACCGGCGTGCTGGCCGTCGTCTCGCCCCCCTCGAGGCCATGCATCGCCCGCCAGGCGGCGAGCGGAAAGACCCATTCGTGGAGGCGCATCCCGCCGATGCCGAGCGGGTTCGCCACGCTCTGCTCGGGCCCCGCCGCGAACCCATCCAGCGACATCGAGATCTGGAAACGCAGTCTGGACATGCGCGGATGATGCCACGCGCCGCACGCCGACTCACGCGGGGCGGCTTTTCGCTGACGGTCGCGCCCGACCCTCACATACAATCGAGGCAGACCTTGAATTGCCCCCACTGCGGCGCGACGCTGGAACACCGCGGAGCTTCTGGCATCGGCGTCGAGGGGTGCGATCGTTGTCGGTCGCTGCTCATTGACCAGATCGATCTCCTACGCATCCTCGAGATCATGAACGCCGGAGCCGTCGGCGAGCACGATCCCGATGCACAGCTTGCAACGTTGCCGGATCGCACGGGCGGCGCGACCTGTCCGCTTTGTCACGAGCTGATGGAGAGGGGGGACTACTGCGGCGCCAAGGTCGCTTTCTTTGATCGTTGCGAGCCCTGCGCCGTCCTTTGGGTCGGCCGGGACGAGCTCACCGCGATGTCGCGGATCTGGGTCCGAATGGAGGAGCGAAGCGCCCGCACCAAGGCCCAGCTCGCCGAAGATCTCGCCCTCATGGACGCTATTTTCTATGCCCATGTAAACATCCACTAGAGCGAGCGGGGGATCGCGCGATCTCTCCCTACTGGACGGCGCTTGCCGGTCAGATCGCTGCGCAGCGCTCCATCGTGACGCTGTCGGTGTTGCCGTCGACGGTGACGTCGGCGGTGCCGCAGCCGGTGATGGTGACGGTGGCCGACTTGCCGTCGTCCTTGCCGCCGCCCGAGACGGTGCCGGTGAGCGAGCCCGACGAGGCGCAGTTGCAGGTCGGCGTCCAGGTCAGGTGGTCCGGGGTCAACGACACCGAGTAGCCGGCCAGGTGATGGGTGACGACCAGCGTCCCGCCGACCATGACCATGTCCGCCCGCGAGCTGCCGGTGATGGTGAGCGGCGTGGAGGTCGCCGTCCCGATGTCGAACAGCGTGCGGCCGCTCGCCAGGGTGAGGACGCGTTCCATCCCCGGCACCGCGAAGGTGAACCCGGTGGCGGTGCGGGTCAGCGTCTGGCCGCCGCCCGGCGTGGTAATGGCCAGCGAGCCGGCGGGCGCCGAGAGCGTCAGACTTCCCGGTGCGGTTCACGCTGTCCCCCACGGTGGCGACGTTGCAGACCGCGGTGTCGCTGAAGGTGAGATTCACCGACCCGTCGACGGTGATGGCGCCGACGGTGCAGCCGTTGAACGTCGCCGTCCGCACGCCCGCGGTGCACGCCGAGTAGGTGACCGGCAGGCAGGAGTCGGCGTAGGCCGGCGGGATCAGCGTCAGCGCATCCATCGTCCGGCGCCAGAGCGGCGGCCGCAGCTGGGCGGGCGCGCGCAGCACCGGCAGCGCCGGAAGCATCGCCGTCGTCGAGCCGCCGTTCGCCGATTCGTCGGCGCTGGCCATCACGTCGCCGACCGCGGCACCGATCTGCCCCTGGTCGGTGACCCCTTCCTTGCGACAGCCGACCGCCAGCATCGCCAGCGCGGCTGCCGTCAAAATCCCCGTCTTCGATTCCCGCGCGCGTCGACATGAGCTGCTCCTTCGCGAAAAAAGCGAGCCTCGCGCCCCAGACATCGGACGGACGAATGGTGTGATTGAGGCGAGGCTCAGGGTGGGGCCGGACGGGACCACGTTCCCCGTCCGCTCACCGACACAGACCCCGCGCGCAGAAAAATCTGAAAGAACACCCTCGTTTACGGGTGCTCTTCGTCACACAACCCAATGCTTTGCGCCCGTCGGGCGCGGGCTCCCTAAAACTCGAACTTGCCGAAGGCGCCGAGCTCTTTGAACGCCTGGACCAGGCGGCCGGTCATCCCCTTTTCGCCGATGTGCACCCAGCCGCGCGGGTCGATGTACTTCTTGTTCGGCTTGTCGGGCCCCTCGGGGTTGCCGATCTGCGACATCAGGTAGGGGCCCTTTTCGTCCATGAACTGCTTGATGGGGTGGGTGAAGGCCCACTGCGTGTCGGTGTCGATGTTCATCTTCACCACGCCGTAGGAGACCGCCTCGCTGATCTCCTCGGGCGACGAGCCGGAGCCGCCGTGGAACACGAAGTTCACCGGATCGGGCCCGGTCTTGCGCTGCTCCTGGATGTACTTCTGCGAGTCGCGCAGGATGGTCGGCTTCAGCTTGACGTTCCCCGGCGCGTAGACGCCGTGGGTGTTCCCGAACGCCGCCGCGACGGTGAAGCTGCCGATCGGGTTGAGGACGTCGTAGGCCTTCAGCACGTCGTCCGGGCTGGTGTAGAGCTTGGAGTGGTCGGCCCCGGAGTTGTCGACGCCGTCCTCTTCGCCGCCGGTGATCCCCAGCTCGATCTCCAGCGTCATGTTCATCTTGGCGATGCGGGTCAGCGTGCGGGCGCTGATCTCGATGTTCTCGGCCAGCGACTGCTCGGAGAGATCCAGCATGTGCGAGCTGAAGAGCGGCTCGCCGTGGCGCGCGAAGTACTCCTCGCCCGCGGCGATCACCCCGTCGACCCAGGGGAGGAGCTTCTTGGCGCAGTGGTCGGTGTGCAGGATGACCGGCACGCCGTAGACCTTGGCCAGCGTCCGCACGTGCAGCGCGCCCGAGATGGCACCGGCGATCGAGGCCGCCTGCTGGCTGTTGTCCAGCGTCTTGCCGGCGTAGAACTGCGACCCGGTGTGCGAGAACTGCACGATGACCGGCGCCTTGGCCTCCTTGGCCGCCGCCATCGCGGCGTTCGCCGAGTGCGAGCCGATCACGTTGACCGCCGGCAGCGCAGCGTCGACCTCCTTGCAGTACGCAAAGAGCTCCTTGAGAGCGTTGCCGGTGATGACTCCAGGTTTCAGCTTCAGGTTGGCCATAGGCGCGGCAGTATAGGCCGGTCGCCCCGGGTTTTCGACCCCGCTCGCGGGTTAAATCGCTGCCAAGCGGAGGTATCGCGACCGCGAACGGTCCCGCGGCCGGTCGACCGTTTAATGGCCCCGCAGGCGTCGCAGCCGGTTGAGGGGGCCGAACACCCGGTGCAGCTCGTACTGGGTTGGGGGACGGACGGCCGGCGCGGCCTTGGCGCCGACGCCGGGGACGACGAACTCCGGATAGGCCGTGCCCGGGACGTAGAAGAAGTCGGAAGGGAACAGGCTGACCGGCAGAAAGTGAGACGTGGGGTCAGCTTTGGCGACCACCGCCGTCCGCTCGGCCGTCGGCTCGAACGGGGTGACCGACGTCATCGAGGCGTAGCGCGCCGTCAGCGGCGCGGAGAAGCTGGTGCCGCTGGCCCAGGTCAGCCAGCCGCCGGCGTACTCGACGACGATCGCCTGTCCCGGGGCGAAGACGTTCACGCAGGCGCCATAGTCCGAGAACATGTTCTGGACCTGGGTCCCGGGGTTGTAGGCGCCGACCAGCAACGCCTTGGGATCGCCGAGGTCGCAGGACAGCGAGTCGCTGCCGCTGTCGATCCTCGACCCGTCGTTGCCCGCTGCGACCACGGTGAGGACCGCCGGCCCGTTGATGGTGGCGTTGTGATCGTTGGTCGCCTTGTCGAGCAGCGCGAAGTAGGCAGAGAGGTCGACGGGGACCGAACAATACTTATTTTGAAGCGTCTCCAGCGCCTCGCGGGAGGCTGCCCCGAAGCTCTCGTTGACGATCCCGACGTCGTACGTGGCCTGGGCGGTCGCCAGCTCGCTGTCGATCGTGGCCGGCTGATTGACGAAGGCCGCGTAGATCTGCGGATCGTTCAACAGGTCGACGAGCTGGTTGATGTCCGCCTGGGCGATGCAAGGGAAGTTTGTCTGCAGCGAAGACTCCGACCCGAGCTCGCGCTCGACCAGCACCAGGCGAACGTTTTCGTTCTCGTGGGCGACCGTCGTCGAGGTGGCGGTGCCGTGAAAGCCGAACGAGCCGAACTCGGTGTTGATCGGGCTCATCAGCTTCATGATCTCCGCCGAGCTGAAGGCCTGCGGCGGCGTCTGGTTGGCGCGGACCATGGCGTTCCAGCGACTCTTGAACTGGGCGATGCTGGCCAGCGGATCGTGCTTGGTGCTGATGCCGGTCGTCAGGTGGCAGCTGTCGTCGGGGTGCGACAGGGCCGCCAGGAACATCTGCTTGAGGGTATCGAACGCCGGGCCGCCGTCGACGGCACCCCCCGGGCCGGCCAGTCCGGCGTCCGAGGAATCGTTGACGCAGGTCTCGGTGTAGGCC
Organism: uncultured Pseudomonadota bacterium; assembly: GCA_963835825.1. Taxonomy (GTDB): domain Bacteria; phylum Myxococcota_A; class Polyangia; order Fen-1088; family Fen-1088; genus JADGRB01. The sequence goes on along the minus strand of CAWIGZ010000008.1, from coordinate 373,717 downwards.
GCGGCGACCCTCCCTTGCAGATCGCTCGCGGAGAGATCGATCCCCTGGTCGATCACCATGACGTTCTGCTGCTGGCTGGAGCTTTGAGGGACGATCTTGTTGACGGTGACCGCGCCGCTCCCCCCGCCGCAGGCGATTCCAACCGACGCCCCTGCCACCACAATCAGAATGAGCCCGTCCCTCGACCGCTTCATGCACCCTCCTATCGACATTGTTTCGTTCTCTTTGAGCCGCGGTCAACGTGCGATTGCTCACATGCTCGCCCCTCCCCGGTCTCCGGAACTGATCGCGTGAGGGAGAGACGGCTTTGCCGGCTCGAGCTCATCGCGGGGGGCGCGGGACCCTTCGAGGGTCCCGAACTATTCGAACAAGACGAACGAACGGTTGCTCTCGGGCACCCAGGCGTCCCGGTTGTGGCGAGCGAAGCGTTGCAGCCGGGCGAACCCTGGTGGCGTCAGCGCGCCGAAGACCAGCGCATACCGGCTGGGGGCGCGCGGATCGGGCACCAGGGCCCGGAACGCGCGATCGCCGAGCGGCCGCTTGTCCGGCATCGGGACGGCGAACGCACCGGCCAGCCTGTTGAACGGCGCCGCGCCGACCAGCACCAGGTTGAACCGCGCCCGATCGCCGGCCGTCACCTCGCGGTCGCTCTTGACCGCGAACTTCGCGGCGATCATCGGCCCCCAGTCGGCGAGGGCGGTCGCCAGCGCGCGCGCTGCGGCCACCGCCTCGGGCGGACCGTTGGTGCCGTAGACGTAGAGGTGGGGGTGCTGGCGGGGGACGCTCTTGCTGGCCAGGCCGGGGATCGCCTCGCCGGGAGGCGGGGGCGACAGCGGCGTCCGCGGCGCGGCCGGATCGCGCTTGATGGCGGCCAGCGTCCTCAGCAGGTCGGCGTCCTTGTAGGCCGGGATCCAGGCCGCGTGCTGGACGCCCGGGTACTCGGTGTAGTGCACGTTCTTGCCCAGCCACCCGAGCGCCTCGTAGCGCGCGACCATCTGCCGCGAGTCCTCGACCGGCACGGTCGGATCCTTGTCGCCGTGGAAGATGAAGACCTGCTGGTGCGCGGCGTTCTGGGCGATGGCGGCCGGCGACAGCGCGGCCAGCCGCGCCAGATCGTAGAGCGCGGCGTCGGCCGGGTTGACCATGCGCTGGAAGTTGGCGACGGCGCAGACCGGGGCCAGCGCGGCGAACAGCTCGGGATGGCGCAGGCCGATCGCCCAGGTGCCGCCGCCCCCCATCGACGGGCCGGTGAGCGTGATCCGGTCCGGGTCGATGGGATAGGCGCGGCGAACGTCGGCGATCACCCGCATGACGTCGTCGTAGCCCAGGCCGTCGTAGCCCATCAGCTCGCCCCGGCCGAGAGGCGAGACGACGAAGGCCGGCACGTCGGGCAACGGCAGCCGGTTGCGCGAGGCCTCGGCGTCGGTCTCGCCCGGCCGGTTGTCGAGCCCGAACACGCGCCGCAGGTTGTGCTTGTGGTCGGAGAACGCGCCGTGCAGCGCGACGATGAGCGGCCACGACCCGGAGCCCGCCGTCTTCTTGTCTTTTTTATGGTCTTGGCCGTCGTAGCCGCGCGGGACGTAGAGGGCGTAGGGCTGCAGCGTCCCGTCCCAGCCGGCGCGGTAGGCCTTCACCAGCTCGCCGGTCGCCGTCCTGTAAGGGTCGTCCCCCTTGGCGACCCGATCGGCATAGGCGCGCGCGGTCGCCAGCGTGTCGCGCACGAAGGCCTCGTCGCGGGCGGGCTTGGTGATCGAGGCGCGGCGGAGATCGGCGTCCTCGATCAGGCGTTCGATCGACGGCAGCGTCACCTCGCGAACGATCTCCGACCCGCGGGCCGCGCGGGCGCGGGCCAGCGCCTGCAACGCGGCGGCGCGCAGCGTATCGACGTCTTCGCGTTGACGGAGCTGGGCTTTGCTCAGCGGAGTCGTCGCGGGAGGTCCGAGGAACCCTCCCAGGGTTCCTCGCTGATCGGCGCCCACCGCGCGCGCCGGACCGAGCACCGCCGCCGCGAGCGCGACGGCCGCCACCAGGGCCGCCGGCGGCGCGCCCGAACGGGCGGTCTGGCGGCCCGGCGCTCTCATCGGTGCGGGTGGAAGAAGGTGTGCTTCGGCGGCGGCGTCTTCTTCAGCGCCACCGCCACCTTGCGATCCTTGGTGTTGTGCACCGACACCATGCGCGTCGCCGGCTGGTAGCCGCGCTTGATGAGGACGATCTCGTAGGTGTTGCCGGTCTTGAAGTGCAGCGCGATCGGCGTGCGACCGAGGACGCGCGCCTTGGTCTTCACCACCGCCCCGGCGGGCACGCTGGTGAAGTGCAGGATCGCGGTCTCCACGCGCGGGAGCTCCGCGGCCGGCTTGCCAGCGTGGGGCCTGGCGGCCGGCTTCGGTTTGGCGGCGGCCTTCGTGTCCGCTTCGGCCTCGTCCTCGCCGATGACCGCGTTCTCGGCGTTCGGCACCGCCTTCTGGATGAGCGCGTCCTCGTCGGTGTCGGCGCCCTCGTCGCCGTTGTCTGCCGCGGCCGCCGCAGGCTTCTTCTCGGCGGGCGGCGCCTCGGCGACGGCCGGGTGCGCGTCCGGCGAGCTCCCGGCCGCCGTCGTCGCCGCGCCTGCGGGGGACGCGGCGTCGGCCACGGCGGTCTTCTCCGCCCTCTCCGCCGAGGCCGGCGTGGTGCCGAGCGGCGGGGCGGGCTGCATCGGCTGAGCGGTGTTTGACGGCCGAGCCGGCGACGGCGGCGGATTCGCCGGCGGCGACGCTCCCGCCGTCTCAGGAGATGCCGGCGCGGGTGACGCCGGCGGTGCCAGCGCGGAAGGCGGGTGCGCCTTGCCGTCGTTGCCGCCGATCCCCAGCGCCGTGATCACCCCGCGGTTCTCCGCCCAGACCCACGCATACCGGGCCCCCACCACCGCGCCGAGGGTGAGGATGACGCCGAACCAGAACGCGCCCGAGCGGCTCCGCGCCGGCGCGTGCGCGCCCGGCTTGGCGATCTCGGCGGTGTGACCGCTGCGGGGCAGCGGCGGCGCCTCCATGAGGCTCGCCGTCGGCGCCGACCTGGGCTCGGGCGACGGCGTGCGACCGCGCTGCAGCTCCGCCTGATCGTTCGACTGCTCGAGATCGCGAAGCTCGAACGAGGTCCCGATCGACAGATCGGTCCCCACCGGATCCTTCACCACGCCGGCCTCGTCGCGCGGCGCCCGCCCGATCGACGGCGCGTTGTCGCGGCGGCCGAGCTGCACCAGCCAGGACTTGAGCTCGGTCTGCCCGGCCGACTGAAACTCCGTGCGCAGGATGCGCTCGACCTCGACCAGCATCTCGTCGGCGGTCTGATAGCGCTCGGCCGGGTGCAGGCGCATGGCGCGGCGGATGATCGCGGCGACCGAATTGCCGAGGGCCGGCTTGGCCTGCTGGGGTGGCGGGAACTCCGCCTTTTGCACCCGCAGCAGCGACTCGAGGTCGTTGTTGGCCTCGAACGGCAGCCGGTCGGTCATCATCCGGTACAGCATCGACCCGACGGAGAAGATGTCCGACCGGCGATCGATCGCCTCGCCCCGGGCCTGCTCGGGGGACATGTACGCGACCTTGCCCTTGATGACGCCGGCGGCGGTCTGCTCGCGCTTGCGCTGGGCCTTGGCGATCCCGAAGTCGGCCAGCTTGACCTCCCCCTCGCCGCTCAGCAGCACGTTGTTCGGGCTGATGTCGCGGTGGACGATCCCCAGCGGCTTGCCGTCGCGGCTCTTGCCGTGGGCGTAGGCCAGCGCGCGGCAGACCTCGGCGACCACGTACAGGCCGAGCGCCGTCGGAAACACCATCTCCGCCTTGTGGGCGCGCTGGAGGATCTTCTCGAGGTCCCAGCCGTCGACCAGCTCGAGGGCCAGGAAGTAACGCCCGGCCGCCACCCCCAGATCCAGGACCTGGACGATGCTCCCATGCTGGAGGGTCATCGAAATGTGCGCCTCGTCGAGGAGCATGTTGCGGAACTGCGGATCCGCCGAATACTGAGTGAGGATGCGCTTCAGAACGACCTGCTTCTCGAACCCCTCGGCGCCGTGCTGGACCGCCAGGAAGATCTCGGCCATGCCGCCGTCGGCGAGCTTTCCGAGGATCGTGTATCTGCCGTGCGACGCCATGAGCGCCGGCTAAGGTATCATTCCCCGATGCTGAAGCTCTATGCACGCCTCGCGGGAAAAGCGATCCGCCTGGCGGTGCGGGGTTGGCCGGCCGCCGTGGTGCTGCCGCTGTACGCGGCGCTCCTACAGATCGCCGCCGGATTGCTGGCGCCGATCGGCGGGGGCGGGGGCGGGGGCGGGGAATGATCGGCGGCCTGATCCTCTGGATCGTGCTCGCCTTCCTGGCCTCGAGCTACCTCAACCTGATCTCGCTGGCGGTCGCCGGACGCAAGATCGGCTTCGGCGACGTCCGCCAGAGCTTCCTCGCGCACTTCGGCGACATCGTCAGCGTCATGTTCGCGACCTGGGTGATCCAGCTCGGGGCCCGAGTGGTGGGCCGCAGCTTCGGCGACCGGGGCACGATCATCTTCGTCCTGGTGGATCTGACGATGGTGGTGTTCTTCAATCCGGTCCCGGAGATGATCTATCTCGGCGGCGGACGGACTCGCTCGTTCGGCCTCCTGATGGAGGCGGGACGGTTCATCACCGCGCACTGGCCCGAGTGGCTGGCGCCCAGCGTGCTCATGGGCGCGGTGCTGCTGGCCCCGACCGGCCTCATCCAGCACGGTCCGCTGGCGATGCGGCTGCTCGCCTTTCAGTCGCTGTTCTCCGTCGACGGGCTGACGGCGACCCTGGACGCGATTCCCCGCTGGCTGGAGCCGTTCATGCTGATGTTCGTCACCTGGGCCATGATCTTCCGCGGCCTGCTGTTCACCGAGCTCTCCTTCCGCGTCCGACGACCGCGTCCATGGCCCTAGACAAGCACAAGCGCAAGCACCCCGAGACCGACCCGTTCGGCATCGTCGCCGGATTTCACGACGCGGCCGGCGCCGCGCACACCACCTCGGAGGAGACGCGCGCCGCGCTGAAGGCCGCGATGTGGGCCGATCCGCACGCCGAGGCGCCCGAAGACGAGGAGAGCCACGGCGTGCGCGTCCTGGTCCCCGGGGGCGACCGGAGGTGGCCCGGCCGGGCCGACCTGGTGCTGGAGGACGGCGGTCACCGGGTGGTCGACGGGGAGCTGCCCGGGGATCTGCCGCACGGCTACCACCGCCTTCACCCCGAGGGGCACGGACGAGGCGGCGACATCTCGCTGATCGTCAGCCCCGGACAGTGCTTCCTGCCGGACAATCTGCGCACCTGGGGTTTCGCCGCGCAGCTCTACGCGGCCCGCTCGCGGGCGAGCTGGGGCATCGGCGATCTGGCCGATCTGGCGCACATCGGGCGCTTCACCAGGCGGCTGGGCGGCGGCGTGGTGATGGTGAACCCGATGGTGGCGCCCACGCCGGTGCCGCCCATCGAGCCCTCCCCCTACTACCCGTCGAGCCGGCGGTTCGCCAACCCGCTGTTCCTGCGCGTCGAGGAGGTGCCGGGATGGGAGCGGCTGGACCCGGGGATGCGCGAGCGCCTGGGGAACGCCGGGCGCGCGCTGAACGCCACCCGCAAGATCGATCGGGACGCGATCTTCGCGCTGAAGATGGAGGCGCTGCAGGCGATCTTCGCCGGGTTCGACGGAGAAGACGGCTTCGACTGGTTCCGCCGCGGCGAAGGGCAGGCGCTGACCGACTTCGCCACCTACTGCGCCATCGCCGAGCTGCACGGCAAGGACTGGCGCAACTGGCCGGCGCCCCTGCGGCGCCCCGACGGGGAAGGCGTCGGCGTGTTCCGCAAGGCCAACGTGGGCCGCATCGCCTTTCACAGCTGGCTGCAATGGCAGCTCGACACCCAGCTCGCGCGCGCGGCCCAGACCGTCGCCATCATCAACGACCTGCCGATCGGCCTCGACGTCGCCGGCGCCGACGCCTGGTGCTGGCAGGACCTGCTGGCGCGCGACGTCTCGGTGGGCGCGCCCCCCGACGAGTTCAACGCCGCCGGCCAGGACTGGGGGCTGACGCCGTTCATCCCCCACCGGCTGCGCGCCGCCCGCTACCAGCCGTTCATCGAGACGATCCGGGGGATGCTCTCCCACGTGGGCGGGCTGCGCATCGACCACGTGATGGGCCTCTTCCGGCTGTTCTGGATCCCGCGCGCGCTCGGGACCAAGGGGGGCAGCTACGTCCGTTCGCGCCCCGACGAGCTGATGGCGATCGTGGCGCTGGAGAGCGAGCGGGCCCGCGCCTTCATCATCGGCGAGGACCTCGGCACCGTCGAGCCGGGCGTGCGCGAGCGGCTGCACGCCTACCGGATGATGTCGTACCGGCTGCTCTACTTCGAGCCGGCGCCGCCCGAGCACTTTCCCGAGCTGGCGCTCTCCAGCGTCACCACCCACGATCTGCCGACCATCGCCGGCCTGTGGACCGGGTTCGACGCCGAGGCGCAGAAGAAGATCGGGATCGATCCCAACGAGGCCGGGACCAAATCGCTGCGCGACAAGCTGCGCGCGCTCGGCAACCTCGCGGAAGACGCCCCCGTCGACGCGGTGATCGAGTCGACCCACCGCGCGCTGGCCAGGGCGCCGTCGCGCGTCCTTCTGGCCACGCTCGACGACGCGGTCGCCGCGCCCGAGCGCCCCAACCTGCCCGGAACCATCAACCAGTGGCCCAACTGGTCGCTGGCGCTGGAAAAGCCGCTCGAGGAGATCGAAGAGCTGGCGCTCCCCCGGCGGATCGCGGACGCGCTCAAAAGATAGGCCGCAGCCCGATTCGCGATACCATGGGCGGGTGACGGGCCGCCGCTGGGGATTGGTCGGGTTCGCTCTCATCATCGGCGTGGCCGTCCCGGCGCGCGGGCAGACGGAATCGGGCGCCCCCGAGATCTCGGTCGAGGGCACGCCGGTGCCAGCGGCGCCCGCGCCGGCGGTGCCTTCCGGGCCGGCGCCGCCGCGCGCTTCGCCCGCCGACACCGCGCTCGAGCGCGTCTTGCGCTCCGGCTGCCGCGACGGCCTCGGCGAGGTCCGCGCGCTGCGCGGCGATCCAAGCGCCCCCTGGGCCGACACCGTCGAGCGCCTGTGCGGCGACGTCCTCCGCGCACCGGCCCCCGCGACCGGCGAGTCGATCAGCGAGCGCACGTCGGCCAACGAGGGGCGCGGCCGCCTGGTCCTCTGGTCGTCGCTGTACGGAATCTGGCTGGGGACCGCCGGCGACATCCTCACCGACGTCAACGACGTGCAGTCGGGCGTCCTTCTCCCGATGTTGGGGATGGGGTTGGCCCTCGGAGCCTCCCTGGTCATCACCTCCCACCACCCGGTGACGACCGGCCAGGCCTGGACGATCATCACCGGCCTCGACTACGGCAGCATCAACGGCGCGCTGTGGGGCGGCGGCCTTGGCCTCTCGGCCAAGGGGGTCGTGGGGCTGTCGCTCGCCACCAGCGTCGTCGCCACGCCCATCGCGGCCTTCGTGGCCAGCACCCAGCGCCCGAAGGCCGGCGACGTCGAGCTGGTCCGCTCGTCGCTGCTCTGGGGAACGACCGCCGGCCTGCTGGGGGGAGCCGCCTTGGCGCCGAACGCCAGCGCCGAGAGCGTCTGGCGCACCGGCGCCATCGCCATGGACGTCAGCCTGGCGGTCGGCATCGGCCTGGCGAACAGCTTCGACCTGTCGCGGAACCGCGTCCTCATCATCGACGCCGGCGCCGTCGGCGGCGGCCTCTTCGGCCTCGGCGCCGCCTTCCTGGCCGGCGGCAACCGCGTCAGCGGCCAGGCGGTCGCCGGCGGAGCGCTGGGCGGCCTGGTCGCCGGAATCGCCATCGCCGCGCTGGCCACCCACAACCTCGACGCGAACGACGAGCAAGCACGCGCGCCCGCCTACCCCGCCCTCTTCGCCCGCGACGCCGAAGGCCACTGGGCGGTCAGCATGCCCGCCCCCACGCCGGTCTTCGACACCACCGGCACGCGCGCCGTGGGCGCCTCGCTCCCCGCCCTCGGCGGCCTCTTTTAATCGGACGGCCGCGCGCTATCATGCGCGCCCGTGAACGCCAATGTGGACGAGCCCGTCGAGATCACCGACTACAACCCCCAGTACGAGGGCCGCTACCGCGCCGAGCGCGACCGCGTCCGCCTGGGCCTCGCCACCGCGTCGCTGAAGTTCGAGCACATCGGCTCGACGGCCGTGCCCGGCCTGGCGGGAAAACCGATCGTCGATCTGATGCTCGGGGCCTCGCCGACGGTCTGGGCCGCCCGCGAGGAGCTTCGCCCGAGAGTCGTCGCGCTGGGATATGAGGATCTCGGCGAGGCCGGCGTGCCGGGACGGATCTACTTCCGCAAGCGGACGGCGCTGCGGGCGTTCAATCTGGCGCTGGTCGAGGAGGGCGGCGCGGTGTGGCGCGACAACCTCGCGCTGAGGGACTACCTGCGCGCGCATCCGGATGAGGCGGCGGCGTACACGGAGGCGAAGCGAGCGGCGATCGCGGGGGGCGCGACGACGTTGCTGGCGTACTCGGCGGCGAAGGCCGGCGTCTTGGCTGGGCTGGTCGAGAAGGCCCGCGTCTGGCGAGGAGCCTGACCCGCAATCTGATCATTGGCTCGCGTCGCAGTCACCTGGCCGGCACATCCGAGAATACTCGTTACGAGCAGTATGAATGACCATCGCATCGCGATCCTCCGTCGACTTCGCTCGCAGTTAAGAAAGGCGCTGGTCCTCGGCAGCCGCCGGGCTCAGGGCTCCGCCCGCAGGCGGGGCGCCACCCGTGCCCACGACATGCCGGAGAGGTACTTCATGATGGCGTCGTCGTTCGAGTTGCCGGGGGCGGTGAAGTTGCGCCCCGCCGGATCGATCCCGGTCAGCATCTCGAAGGTCGCGTAGGCGTCGACCGCGGCCCCCTGCTCGTTCGGGTGCAGATCGCCGAGCGGGTGCTGGGCGTCGGCGATCAGCCAGTGCGGCGGCATGCCGGAGGCGTAGGGGCGGCAGCCGCAGTCGCGGTAGATGAGCCCGACCGGGATGACCGGGATCCCGAGCTCGCGGCCGATCTCGTCGTAGGAGGCGGCGACCTTGTCGATGAAGTGACGCCAGGGAAAATCCCAGGTCATGAACAGAAGCGTGCGGCCGCCGGCGGCGACGACCGCGCGGTTGAAGTCGCGCACCGACTGGTGGAAGCGCGCCTTGTGGTCGACGGCCTCGAGCTCCTCGCCCTGCAACACGAACACCCGGTAGCGGCGCGAGGCCAGAGCCTGCCTGGTCGCCGCGTGGTCCAAGAACTCCCCCAGCGGGTGGTTGCCGAAGACGATGTCGGAGCCGGTCGTGATCCGGAGCGGCGGCGAGACCGCCTGCCCCAGCGCCGCGACCCAGGCCGGCAGCGAGCGCCCCTGCCAGCCAAAGAAGCTGTTCCCGACGAAGAAGACGCCATCGCCGTCGTGGATCGGCACCGGCGCGGACCAGGGGGCGCCCGACGGCAGCGGCGCGCACGGGTCGCGGTGGCACCCGGACAGCGAGAGCAGCGCGACGACCGCCGCCGCGATCGTCATCCACCCAGCGAGGCCGCGCGCAAGTGATCGGTCGATCGGGCTCTTCACCGGCGTGCAGCGTAGCAAGGCCCGGGACCTCCGCCCAACGATCGCCGAGGCCGCTTCTTCAAATGGACGTCCGCCGTTTTGGATATAGTCGCCGCGTGTTGAGCTTCTGGCCGGTGCTGGAGCAGGTGCGCAAGCTGGCGCGGCGGCCGGCGCGCACCGTCGAGGAGATCGCCTCCGCCGCCTGGGAGATCGCCCCCGCCTCGACGCGGCTCGCGCCCCCGGCCCTGTCGCTGCCCTCCCAGTGGGAGCGGGTCGCGAGCTTCAGCGAGTTCAGCTCGCGCGAGGGCGATCTCCGCAAGGTGCGGGGAGGCGAGAGCGTCGTCAACAACGCGACGCGCGCCTTCCGGATCCGCGAGGCGCTCCTCGTCGACGGAGCGCTCTACAAGAAGGACGGCGCCTTCCTGCATTTGCACCCTCGCACCGGAAGGATTCCGCGCCTGCGAGTCGAGCAGGAGATCGAGCGCGGGGCGCTCTACTGCACGTTCGGTGGGAATCGGTACTTCGGGCAGTGGCTGATGGACGACTGCGTGACCTACCCCCTGGCGGCCGCCGAGGGCGTCCCCGTCACCACCGCTCAGCCCGTCAACAGCCACACCCCGGGCTACGAGGCCGGGCTGGAGATGAAGCCTGTCCGTGCCGGCGGCGCCTTCTTTCGCGAGCTCGTCGTCTTCGAGGACTTCGGGCAGAACCAGAGCAAGCACCTTCGCTTCCGCGCGCTCGGCGAGCGTCTACGGCAACGGCTCGAACGTCGCCCGCACCCCGGCGTGTTCATCGTGCGCGGGGCGACCGGGGCCCGCCGCGTCCTGCAGAACGAGATGGAGCTCGCCGAACGACTGCGCGACCGCCGCGGCTTCACCATCATCGATCCCGTCAAGGAGGAGGTCCCGGCGATCGTTCGGGCCTGCGCCGGCGCCAGGATGGTGGTGGGCGTCGAGGGGAGCGGCCTCATGCACGGCATCTTGATGCTGGAGACCGGCGGAGGGGTGCTGGTCTTGCAACCACCCAACCGGTTCTCGGCCATCTACAAGGATCTGACCGATCGCGATCAGCAGCAGTTCGGCTTCGTGGTCGGTCTGGCGCGCGGCGAAGACTTCTGGGTCGACCCCGACGAGGTCGAAAGAACCCTGGACCTGTTCCCGTCCTGACGCGCGGTCAGGCGGAGGCGGCGGTCCGCTGCTCCAGATTCTCGCGCGGGGCCTCCTCGTCGGCGGCGGCCATGGCGTCGCCGAGGGTCTTCGCCACGATCTGAACGTGGGGGTCCTGCAGAAGGCCCAGGTGGGAGGCCGCCACGTCGCAGGTCTCCAGGCGGTTCGACAGCGCCTCCCAGCCGAGATGGGGCGCAAAGCTCATCCAGCTGGGCACGTTCTGAACCAGCGCGCGGAAGATCAACAGTCGCCCCTTGATGCCCGTGATGGTCGAGGCGAACCGGGCCACCTCGGCGTCAGCCTCCGGGCCGTCGATCTCCACGTCGATCGGGACACCGACCGGCGCGGCGGAGCCGGGCGGCCCCGCCGACGGCCTCCGCGGCCGCCGCCAGCCCAGCCGCTCCAGGTTCTTGCGGATCCCCTCCCCGATCCGCCCCGGCTTGGTCAGGGCGATGCGAACGTATTCCGTCAGCCGGCCCAGCCGGTCGATCTGGATGCCGCTCGGCAACGCGCCGTCGAACACCGCCACCGTCGCCACCTTCTCGCCCTGCGCCTCCAGCTGGCGGGCGACCTCGTAGGCGACGACGCCGCCGAAGCAGAGGCCGGCGAGATGGTAGGGGCCGTGCGCCTGGCGCTCGCGAATCAGGGACAGGTATCCGGCCGCCATCTCCGCCACCGTGGGCCGCGGATCGGTGCCTGGAACGTGCCGAAACGGAAGATGCATCCCCACGACGCGCCGATCGTCCGCGAGGGCCAGAGCCAGGTCGTGATAGAGGTTCACGCCCAGCAGGCAAAACAGCGGCAGGCGGTTGCTGCCGCTCCGGCGCAGATCGACGACCACCGGAGCGTCGGGTGACGACACCTGGCGAACCCGGGCGACGTAGGGCGCCAGCTTCTCGATGGTGGACGACTCGAAGAACGAGGCCAGCGGGATCTCCACGCCGGTCTCCTTCTCGATCTGGACGCAGGTCTGGACGGCCAGGACCGACGTTCCGCCGAGCGTGAAGAAGTCCTGGTCCACCCCGACACGATCGACGCCCAGCACCTGGCACCAGATCGCCGCCAGGCGCGTCTCCGTGTCGTCGCTGGGGCGCTTCAGCTGCTCCGCCTCCGGCGGCACGTCCGCCCCGCGCGGCAGGTTCTTGCGGTCGATCTTGCCGTTCGGCGTGAGCGGAAACGATTCGAGCCGGACGTAGGTCGAAGGGACCATGTACGCGGGAAGCGCGCGGCGGGCCGCCCCGACCAGCGCATCGCGCTCGGCCTTGCCGACCCAGTAGGCGGCCAGCTTGGGATCGCCCTCCTGATCCTCGGCGACCACCAGCACCTCGCGAACGTCTTCCACCCCGCGGAGCACCGACTCGATCTCGCCGAGCTCGATCCGGTATCCCCGGATCTTCACCTGGTGATCGATGCGGCCCAGACACTCGAACGTCCCATCGGCCGCCATGCGCCCCAGATCTCCGGTCCGGTAGATCCGGTCACCCGGCGGTCCGCCGGGATTCTGGACGAAGCGCTCTGCGGTGAGGTCGGGCCGCCCCCGATATCCTCGCGCCAGACCATCTCCCCCGATATGGAGCTCGCCGACGGCGTCGAGCACGACCGGCCTGCGCTGCTCGTCGAGCGCGTAGAGCTGGGTGCGGTCGATCGGCTTGCCGATGCTGATCCGTTGCGTGCCGGGGGCGATCCGCTGCAACGACGACCAGACCGTGGTCTCGGTGGGGCCGTACATGTTCCACAGCTCGCCGCCGCCGGCCAGCAGCCGCTCCGCCAGGGCCCTGCTCATGGCCTCGCCCCCACACAGCATCCGCAGGTTCTGGTGGCTGTTCCAGCCGGCTTCCAACAAGAGCCGCCAGGTCGCCGGGGTCGCCTGCATGAAGGTGATCTCGTCCGTCTCCAGGCGCTGCCGGAGCAGGCGCGGATCCATCACCGTCGCGCGATCGGCGATGACGGTCGTCGCGCCCACACAGAGCGGCAGGAACAGCTCGAGCCCCGCGATGTCGAAAGAGGTGGTCGAGACCGCCAGCAGCCGGTCGGTCTCCGCCAACCCCGGTTGATGGACCATCGAGCGCAAGAAATTGGAGAACGCCCCGCGGGGAATCTCCACCCCCTTGGGCCGCCCCGTCGAGCCGGAGGTGAACAGCACGTAGGCGAGCTGAGCGGGATCGGGCGAACCGACCGGCGGGGTCGCCTCGTATCCCTCGGTCACGCGCGCCAGATCGTCGAGGATGATGACGTTGCGCGCGTGGGCCGCGCCCGCCAGCGGTGAGCTCGGATGGAGCACCATCACCTGCGGGGCCGCGTCTTCCAGGACGATCTGCAGGCGATCGACCGGGTGCGACGGATCGAGCGGGACGTAGGCGCCGCCGGCCTTGACGGTCGCCAGCATGGCCACCAGCTCGCCGGCCCCGCGGGGCAACGAGATCCCGACGCAGCCGTCGCGGCCGACCCCCGCCGCGACAAAACGCCGCGCGAGCTGATTGGAGAGCCGATCCAGCTCTGCGTAGGTGAGGGTCGCGTCGGGGCCCTCCACGGCACGGTGATGGGGACGCCGCGCCACGGTCCGCGCGATCACGTCGACGAAGTCGGGGGCGTCGCTCCCCGGATCGCGCCCGCGGGCCACCGCCAGGGAGGCGGAATCAGCGGCTAGAGACATGGCGGGACTGGATGGCCTGCGTAGATCGGAGGGGATTTCCGCATTTCTCTCTGGATCGCGGCGGCTGGAGTCCGTCGAATTTATCACAGCTGAGCCTGGAATTCGCGCGACCGGCTATTGAACGTCGCACGAACCAGGTCTTCCCTCAGGAAGCGACGGAGCTACGACCGCAGCAGCCGATCGAGGTTCTGCTTCTCCCAGGCGCAGGCCCGGTCATAGTCGGGGAACTGGCGCTCGTCCTCGAGGAACGCCGGCGTGTGGAAGCGGCGGCGGCCGTTCTCGCGCTTGACCTCGTGCTTGCCGTGCAGCATCTCGTGGAAGACGATCCAGGCTACGAAGTAGTCGGGGACGCACGCCTGGTCCAGCGCGGGGTGGATCCGGATGACGCGATCCTCGACGGCGAAGCTCCCCATCTTGATCGACCGGCGCCTCTGCCGCTGCGAGGTGACCGGTCCCCAGGTGATGCGCGCGTCGAGCGCGCCGCCGAACCGCTCGCTGTTCAGGCGGTCGAAGATCGCCTGCAGGTCGTGGTGGCGGCCGGCCGTCCGGACGGTGAGGTTGCGGGGCCGGCGCTCCTGCTGGCGGATGATGTGCTGGTGCTGCTCGATGAACTCGCCCAGCAGGGTCGACGCGCGCCGGTCGTTGTGGACGACGTAGCGGGCCAGCGCCCGCACCACCCGCGGCTCGGCGCCGACGAACATCTGGTGCAGCCGCAGCCGGTACCCGTCCGCCTTCCGGCGCACGGAGATCATGCTGTAGTGGTTGTTGGTCAGCCGCAGCTCCAGCGTCTTGCCGGGCGGCAGGTAGAGCGCCAGCGCGGCGGCCATCTGGTCGGTGGTCTCTTCGATGGTCGGCGCGAGGCGAACCTCGCGCGCGGCGGCGGCCTGCCGGAGGGCGCGGCGGGAGCGGCTGCCGACCTCGACCTCCGGCGCCGCATCCGCGTTGAACGGAAGCGAGAGCTGGCGGCGGGGAATGGACGGAGTGGCAGCCTGGGGGGACGTCGGGGGACGCTTCAAATGGGCCTCACTATCAGCATGCTCCCTCGGTTGAGCGGGAAAAAGCCTATCAACCGCCGCGTGCAAGCGCAAAATAGCTACGTGTCCGCCGTTATTTGACTTTACCTGTGAATAACTGATACCGGCCCGCGCAAAATACGGCGTTTTCGGTGGGTTTGATGCGGCGCGATCGCCCGCATAGTCTAGGGCCCCATGAAGGTCGATGTCCTGTACTTCGCAGTGCTGCGCGAAAGAATTCAGCTCGACCATGAAACGGTCGAGCTGGCGGCCGGCGCCACGGTGGGCGACGCGCGCGCAGCGATCGCCGCCCGACATCCGTCGGTGGCGCGCTTGCTGCCCGGCGTGCAGTTCGCGGTCAACCGCGTGGTGGCCGCCGACACGCGGCCGCTCGCCGACGGCGACGAGCTGGCGCTGCTGCCGCCGGTGGCGGGAGGATCGGCGCCCGGCGCCATCCGGATCTCGGCCAAGCCGGTGACGATCGCCGAGGCGGTCGAGGCGGTCGCCGGCGGCGATGCGGGCGGCGATGCGGGCGCGGTGGTGACGTTCGCGGGGATCGTCCGGCGGCGCGGTCACCATCTGCCCGACGTCGTCCGGCTGGAATACGAGGCCTACCGCGAGATGGCCGAGGAGGTGCTCGGCGACATCGCGGTCGAGATCGAGCGCGAGTGGCCGGGCGTGCGCGTCGCCATCCATCACCGCACCGGCGCGCTGGTCGTCGGCGAGCTCGCGGTGGTGGTGGCGGCGGCCGCCGAGCACCGCGCGCCCGCCTTCGAGGCCTGCCGCGCGGCCATCGATCGCCTGAAGCTGCGCGCCCCCATCTGGAAGAAGGAGATCGGCGAGTCGGGCGAAGCCTGGGTCGGCCTGGGGGCGTGATGTCATAGCAACTGCCGTCGGTGGGGGGCCGACAAGGTGCGCATGCGAGGTGACGAGAGACGAACGGCGCTGGGCGCGATCATCGGAGACGATCCCGCCTTGCGCGCGGCGCTGGCCCGCGCGGCCCTGGTGGCGCCGACCACGACCCCGGTGCTGGTGACGGGCGAGAGCGGGACCGGCAAGGAGCTCCTGGCGCGCGCCCTGCACGAGCTCGGGCCCAACCCGGGCGGGCCGTTCGTGGCCGTCAACTGCGGCGCCCTCCCCCGGGAGCTGGCGGAGAGCGAGCTGTTCGGGCACGAGCGGGGCGCCTTCACCGGCGCGGCGGGGCGGCGCGCCGGCTGGTTCGAGGAGGCGGCGGGTGGCACGCTGGTGCTCGACGAGATCGGCGAGCTGCCGCTCGATCTGCAGCCCAAGCTGCTGCGCGTGCTCGAGTCAGGACGGCTGCGCCGGGTGGGCGGCTCCGGCGAGATCGCGGCGCGCACGCGGGTGGTGGCGATGACCCTGCGCGACCTCGAGGGGGAGGTCCAGCGGCGGACCTTCCGCGCCGATCTCTATTACCGGCTGGCGGGAATCTGCGTCCGGCTCCCTCCGCTGCGCGAGCGACGCGGTGACATCCCGCTCCTGGCGAGACACTTCTTGCGCGAGGTCGCCGACGAGGTGGGGCCGCGCCACCTCGACGCATCGGCGCTGGCGGCCCTCGGCGCAGCCGACTGGCCGGGCAACGTGCGCGAGCTGCGCAACACGATCCGCCGCGCCGCCATCCTGACCTCCGGCCAGACGGACGAACGAATCGATGCCGACCGGCTGGAGCTTCCGGCACCGGCGCCGTTTCGCCTGGCCGACGGCGCGCCGGCAATGGCGGGAGGCCCGGGCAGCTCGCCCGACGACACGATCCGGATCGGCGGGCGAACCTTCGACGAAATCGAGCGTGAGGTCTTCTCCTGGGCGCTTCGCCGGCACGCCGGGAGCCGGCGACGCGCCGCGCGGGCGCTGGCGGTCGCGCGCTCCACTTTTTGCGACAAGGTCCGTCGCTACAGCCTGTAGTCGCCGCGGCGCCGCTGCTGCTTCTGCTGCTAATGCTCGGAGGAGGGAGGCGGAGCCGCTGCGGGCCGCGCGTCGGCGCTCGTGCCCGGTGAGCCGTCGGCGACCGCCGGTCCCGGAGGGTGCCAGCCTCCCGCGCCGGAGGCGAGCGACGGCGTCGCCGCGGCGGCCGGCGACGCGGGCGGCGGCGCCGCGGCGGCCGGTGGCGCTGGTGGCGCTGGTGGAGGCGGCGGCGGAGCAGCCGGCTCGGCCGGCGGGGGCGGGGCGGGAGCCACGGCCATCGTCGGGGGAGCCGGCACGGGCGGCGGGACGGACGGCCTGGGGAACGGCGGGCGGAACGTCGGGGTGATCGCCGAGTGCGTCCCCGAGCGCGGGGGCGGGGGGCCGACGATCGGCGACGTCGGCGACAGCACCGGCGGGTTCAACTGGCCGAGCCGCCCGGAGAGCCGCATCCCGTAAAATCCATCGGGCCGCTTGCCCTGCGCGCCCACCATCTGCAGCATCGTCGCCACCGCGGACGCCTGCTTGAGGAAGGCGTCGGAGAGCTTGAAGCGCAGGTAGGCGTTCACCGTCGAGGCGGGCAGCGGGTCGCGCAGCAATACCTCCCCCTCCAGCGCCACCTCGCCGTCGCGCGACTTTCCGGCGATCTCCTGCAGCTTGGCCACCCCCTTGGCGATGGCGACGTGACCGCCGAAGTCGTCGAGCCGCACCTTCGGCAGCGTCAGGCCGCCGCTGAGGAAGGGATTGCCCGCCACCTTCAGCGGTGTCTTCCCGTCACCGATCACCACGTTGTCGCAAGAGAGGGTGATCTCTCCGTTGGCGTCGGCCAGCCTGCCGCTCGGCGAGGCGAGATCGAGATCGAGCTTGGCCGTCCCGGAGAGCGGCAGGTTGATGGCATCGCGCACCCCGGGGAGATCGCCCAGCCGGACGCCGCGGGCGCGGACCTGCAGCTCGAACGGCCCCTTCTTGCCGGGGGCGCCGGTCTGGGTGATGTCGATGTGGCCGCCGAACGCTTCCAACGAGACGGTGACCGTCTTCGACGACGACAGCAGCGACCAGGGGGAGACGGAGAGCCGCGCCGATTCGATGGTGAAGTGGGTCGGCTTTCCGGTGGCCGGCCTGGTGCGGACCAGGATGTCGCGAAACACGACCCCCAGCCCGAACGCCGGGCCTGCCGAGCCGATCTCGAGGTCGAGATCGCGCGCGGCGGCCGTCCGGACCGCCACCTCCTTCGCGCGCTCCGAGGGGAAAGAAAGGTAGAGCGCCACGACGAAGACGGCGAGGCCGAACAGGGCGAACAGCGCGGGACGGCGTAGCCGGCGCAGCAGATCGGGCGAGAGGGTGACCATGCGCTACTCCTTCTTGTCCTGCTTGTCTGATCCGGCGGGCTTCTTCTTGCTCTTGTCCTCGTGCACCCGCTCGAAGGCGGTCGCCGTCGCCTCGACGTCCAGCTTGGCGGGGTCGGCGCCGTACGGGTGCTTGACCGCCAGCCTGGTGAAGAAGATGAGACGCGGACCGGTCTCCACCCGCCGCAGGAAATTGGTCAGGCTCAGCAGATCGGTGTCCCGAATCTTGAGGTCGGTGTCGTGCTCGACGTAGCGGCGTCCGGCGGGGACGGTGGGGCGCTCGCTCGACTCGGCGATCTGAATGTTCTCGCCGCGCGCGGCCGCCTCCAGATCGCCGGCCAGCTGCGGCGGCGCGTCGCCGATGCGCGCCTCCTGGACCGAGTTGCGCGCCTTGGCCTCGAGGTACTCGTCACGATGCTTGGAGATGGCCGACAGGGCGTCGCGGATGGCGGCGTTGCCGTCCTCGAGGTCGCTGATGTCGTTGAGCTTCAACATCACGAAGAGCGCGACGGCGACGGTCGCCACCGCCACGGCGAGGACCGTGACCCAGCGCTTCTCCCGCGGCCCGAGCCGCCCCCACTCGCCCACGAAGAGGTCGGCCGGCCGGCGCGCCAGCCGCGTCACCGATTCACGAAGGTTGCTGAGCACGCTCATGATCGTCCTTCGCTCACGGGCACTTGGAGGTGATGTTGAGGGTGAACTGCTTGCCGCCGTCCGAGACCTCGGTGATGGCCCCCTTGGTCACCTCCTCGAAGCAGTCGATCTCCTTCAGCTTGGAGGCGATCTCGTCGACGGCGGCGGCCGTGTCGGCGGTCCCCTTGATGAAGGTCTTCTTCGGGCGAATCTCCAGCTCCGCGACGTCCAGCTTGACCTTGTCGGCGGGCGGCACCTTGCGCGAGATCTGGTCGAGCAGGTCGAACGCCGTCGCCTTGGGCAGCGGCGCCAGATCCTCCCGGAAGCCCTTGCGCATGAGCTGGGTGACGGCCTCGGCGTCGTCGCGCGGCTTGCCGAACAGCTCCTGCGTCTGCGTCGTGAGCTCCTTGCCGAGCGACTTACGCTCCGCGCCCAGGCTGGCCGACTTCGCCCCCAGGTCGATCCCGGCCGCCACCACCAGCGCCGCCGCCAGCATCGCCAGGTGCCCGGCCTTCTGGCGCAAGATCGAATAGTTCGCGCGGTAGGCGAACGGACCGCGGCGGAAGTCGATCTCGCGCGAGCCGCCGGCCGCCGCCAGGGCGATGGCGCCGGCCAGCGCGAACGCCTCCGAGTCGGGCGCGGCTTCCTCGACGCCGGCCGGATCGCGCGCCAGGCGGCGCCCGCCGCTTTCGATCACGTCGCGCACGCTGGGGTGGCGCGCCGGGATCGCCAGCTCCCCCTCGAGAAACGGGAGCAGCCCCGCCAGGCGGCCGCCGCCGCCGACGACCAGCAGCGCGTCGATCTCCAGCTTGGCGCTGGCCGCGAAGCTGGCCAGCGTCTGCCGCAGCTCGCGGATGGTGGGGGCCAGCGCCTCGCGCAGGATGGCGTCGAGCTTGACCAGGAGCGGCGTGTTCGCCACCTTCCCCGCGCTGGCGATGAACGCCTCGCCACACTTGGCCTGCTCGGCCCGGACCGGATCGGCGTTGAACGCCTTGGCGATCGCGGCGGTCAGATGCGCCCCGCCCCGCCGAATGGTGCGCGCGTAGATGGCGTTGCCGCCGCGGATGATGCAGACGTTGGTCCGCTCGTGACCGAAATCGAGCACCGCCTGGCAGGAGCCGGGCGCCTCGTCGCCGACGACCGCCGCCCCGGCCGGGAACAGCGTCCGGTAGATGACCGGCGCCGCGAACAACGAGCGGGGATGAATCTGCTGGGCCTCCGCTGCCGCAATCAACGCCGCCAGATCCTCCCGCTTGGCGGCCGCCGCCAGGATGGTCGTCCCCTCCGGCTTCTCGCCGGCGATCAGGTGGTCGAACACCACGTCCTCGATGGCGTTGACGATCTGTCCTTCCAGCTCGTAGCCCACCACCTGATCGATCTTCCGCGCGTCGGTGAACGGCAGCTCGAGCACCCGCACCGAGAGCTGATCGCCGGCCACGGCCAGGTAGGGGGTCACCTCGCCCGGCACCCGCCCGAGGCCCTCGCGCAGCGCCGCCATCTGGCGCTCGAGGAGCGGGGCCTCCCCGGCCGGGACCGGGATCTCCTCGAGGCCGCGCAGGATGGTGGCGCGAAAGCCGGCCTCGAGAAAAGCCAGCTTGATCGAGTACGCGCCGAGATCGATGCCGCAGACGGTGTGAGCCATGATCCTTTTCTATTCCTCGCGCCAGTACTGCAGGACGCCGGCCGCCTTCTCGGATTGCGGCGTCAGCGTGAGCGGGTTTTCCAGGGTGCGCCCGGTGTCGACGATGGCGGTGATCTTCTTCTTCACACGCCCCGACTCGCCGCTGGCGACCACCCGGTAGACGCGCGGCGTTCCGACGTAGGCCACGCTCCCCAGCGCGCCCGCGTCGATGGGCTTCATCCCCTGGAACATCCGGTAGCGCGGATCGTCGGGGAGCACCGCCGTCTGCGGATTGGCCAGCAGACTGGTGATGGTGTTGAGGCTGTCGAAGCCGGCGGTCGAGGCCCGGTCGCACAGGATGCTGGCCAGCGGATAGAGGATGGCGTCGTCGAAGATTGTCGGATCGGCGGGGGGCTTCAAGGGATCGGGCATGGCGGCGGCGCGGATGACGCCCATGACCAGCGGCGTGCAGTCGCCGCTCTCCTTGTTGCTGATGGCGCCCAGGTTCACCTTGCAGTTCGGATCCGAGGCGTAGACGGTGAGGAAGGGCTGGAACGCCTCCATGAACGCGTCGGAGACGCCGCGCACCATCTTCACCTCTTCGAGGGTGTCGTAGCTGTTGTTGTGCGCCCGATAGTGGTCGGCGCGGGCGTCGTAGCGGTAGTCCTCGGAGTTCGAGCCTCCCTCGGGCGAGAACATCTGCTCGTCGCCGTCGGCCCAGTCGATGATCGCCCGCGCGACGTCGGTGCGGAGCGCGAAGTTGCCGGTGTCGTCGGCCTCGGAGAAGAGCCTGTCGAACCGGCGCGAGTACATGAGCCCCATGAGCAGCCGGTAAACGATCAGCTGCTTGCTGCGATCCGACGCCACGCCCGAGCCGCAATTGATGTCGATCTTGCCGTCCTCGGAGGTGATCTGCGCGTCGAAGTTGCCGGACTTGAGCCCCAGCCCCTTGACGTTGGAGGTGTCGATGCCGATGAGGCTCCCCAGGCCCGCCACCTCGTCTTTCGAGCCGCTGAAGAAGCCCATCAACGAGCTGGCGTAGTCGGTCACGCGCAGGGAGAAACCGAGCGTGGGCGGCGCGCTGGCGGCGCCGGCGGCGCTGGTGCCGTTGGTTCCCGAGCCCATGGCGCTGGTCAGCATCTTCTGCACCTGCCCCATCACGGGATCGATGAACTGCTGCTGAATCTTGATGAGCAGGCGCGACAGACTCACCGACGACCGCGCCAGGTAGTGGGCCCGCAGCTCGTCGCGGGCGTTGGCCGCCTGCGCGGCGTCGACGCTGGTGCCGTAGGTGAACTCGCCGATGACGGAGATCATCAGCGCCAACCAGGTCAGCACGATGAGCATGGCCACGCCTCGCTGCTTGCGGGAAAGGGGATGCTCCGCGCGCAGGCGCCGCCGCGCCACCGTCCATCGCCGAATTCGGGAAAGGAAGCTCATTGCCGCAACGGCCTGTAGCCGACCTTCTCGGTCATCTGGATGCGGGCGTCGGTGGAGTAGGAGACCTCCTGGCCGCGCTCATCGACGACGGTGAGCGTGATCCGGACGTGGGTGGGCAGGTACTGGTTGCCGCTGGCGTTGAGCGTGCTCCATTCGTTGACCCACTCCTTCAGCTTGTGGTCGTAGTATTCGATCTTGAGGCGGCTCACGTCGGGGCAAAGGATGTAGGTCTCGCCGGGGATGGTGCTGGGCGTCTCCGCCTGCAACCGGCGCGTCTCGCGCCGCATGAGGTTGAGGATCCGTCGATCGTCCGGGTCGCGCTCGCCGAAGTAAGAGATGAGCGCGGTGTCGCCTTCCGCGAGGCCGGCGCGCAGGCGCTGGTGGGCGAAGTTGGAGAACGTCAGCTCGTCGACGTCACCGTGCGACGAGCCAACGAAGAAGGTGCGCCGCTCGGCGAGGGCGGTGTTCTCCGAGTCCGAGAGGTAGGCCATCTCGATCTCCCGCACCATCCGCATGAGGGCGACGCGCACGGTGTGCGTCCGCTCCTGCGACGACTCGATCGCCTTCTTGTTGGCGATGGTCTGGCTGAACGACCCCCACATGATCGTCGTGACGAAGCCGAGGATCGCCAGCGCCAGCATCACCTCGATCAGCGTGAACCCGGGCGATCGTCCCCGTACGACGTCACGCGACATCAATGCCCGCCCCCGATCATCTTGCCGAGGCTGTTCAGCGAGGGACCCTGGGTCGCGCCAGCGCCCGAGCTGCCCGTCCCGGTGGCGCCCGCGCCCGGGTTCAGGGCCAGGTCGAGCTTGGCGGGATCGGTCAGGTACTGGACCACCTCGAAGCTCTGATCGCGCCGCCCGTGCTCGTCCCAGAGCACGCGGACGGTGACCTTGCGGACCGACTCCTGCAGGCCCAGCCGGACCGGGTCGATGAAGCTCGCCATCATGCCGCCCATGAACCCCGTCAGCAGGGACATGGGGTCCTTGGAGTCCTGCGACTGCGTGGTCGACTGATCGCGCGCCTTCTGGGCCAGGTCGGAGGGGAGCTCGATCCGTTCGATCAAGGTGTCGAAGCGAAACTGCGGGTAGCCGAGATCGCGGAACGTCCCGGACTTGCTCTCGTCGTTGTCGGTGAAGCCGTTGTCGAGGATCTGGTCCTCGAGCTCGACCATCTTGGTGCGGGCCAGAAAGGTCGCCGCGGTGGTCATCTTGGCGTGGTTGGTCGACCGCACGTTGTTGGTGACGATCGACAGCAGCACCACCAGCGTCGAGGCCAGGATGGCGACCGCCACCATGATCTCCAGCAGGGTGAAGCCGGACGCGGCTCCCCTGGCGCGCGCGAGGTGGTTGCCGTTGTTGGGGGGCGGGGCCCTCATTGGAGGATTCTGATTCCCCTCGTCGTCGTAGCGAACGCCGAGGTTCGGCTTGACCTCTTCGTTGTAGATGCGGACCCTCCCGGTGATCGGGTGGACCACCAGCGAGAAGACGCTCTCGCCGGACTTGTCGGTGAGCGTGATGATCGCGGGCTCGGTCTGCCCGAGCGGGTAGAAGTAGAGATAGGCGCGCCCGGCGGTGACCGGGTCGGTCATGCGCGGGGTGTAGAAGCTCTTGATGCGCACCTCCTTCTTGAGCGTCACCGGCTTGAGCGCCGTCTCCTTGAACGCCGCGAAGCGCGCCCGCTTGGGGCGGAACTCGCCGACCTCCATCTTCGACATGTCGAAGCTGCTCGAAGACGATCCGGAGGAACTGCTGCTGCCGTAGAGCAGCGCTTGCTTCTCCTGCCGCTTGCGCTCCGCGTCGTCGTCGGCAGCTTCCTTCTCTTCCCGCTTCCGCCGTTCGGACTCCGTCTCGGCCTGGTTCGGCGCGTAGAACTTGTCGTCCGACACCTCCGCCCAGTAGCGCCCCTCGTTCAGATCGATCACCAGCCGGTGGTACTTGCCGGTGATGGAAGCGCGGTCGAACAGAAAGCGGATCGCCCCCGCCATGTGCGCGCTCCCCTCCCGCAGGCTGCTCTTGCTGACGGTGCGGAACCCCTTGACCCCGATGGTGGCGATGAGCGCGACGATCATCATCGCCACCATGACCTCGATGAGCGTAAAGCCGTGCGATCGGCGTCGGGCCGATTCCACGAAATCATGCTGTCCAGTCGAGGTCATTGGCATCCGCCCGTGGTTGCGGGCCTAGAGCTCCCAGGACTTGACGTCGTCCGCGGTCCCTTCCTGCTTGTCGGGGCCGGTCGACGAGATGTCGGCGCTGTCGGTGTCGTTGGTCCCCGGGCAGTGGAAGACGAAGTCCTTCCCCCAGGGGTCCTTGGCGTTGCTGCGGTCGAGGTACTTCTGCGACACGAGATCGTCGATGCCGCGCGGGCAATTGCTGCTGTTGTCGATCATGTACTGCGACGTCGCGTCGCGCACCGCCTTGACCCGCAGCCGGGCCGTGGAGATCTGCGCCTTCTTGAACTGCTTGAACACGGCCGCCCCCACGCCGCCGGCCAGCAGCGCGATGATGGCCAACACGACCATGATTTCCAGCAGCGTGAAGCCCGCTTCCATGGCGCGCGCCGCTCGGCCGACGATCGTTTTGCTGTTTTCTTCTGATGCGCTCATTTGGATTCTCCTCACTGCACGAAATTCTGCATGTCCATGATGGGTTGAAGGACCGAAAACACGATGAAGACCACGCACAACGCCATGCCGACGATCAGCAACGGAGAAAGAACTGTCGTCAGCCGCGCCACCTTCCCGTCGACGTCGCGCTCATAGGCGGTGGCGACGTTCTCCAGCATGGCCTCCAGCTGGCCCGAGCGCTCGCCGACCGCGACCATGTGGACCATCAGCGACGGGAACTGGCCCGAACGCTTGAGAGGTGTGGCGATTGACTCGCCCTCCCGGATGGCGTCGCGCGCCTCTTCCACGACCTTCTCGAGCACGGTGTTGTTGAGGACCTTCTTGGTGATCTCCAGCGCCGCCAGCACCGGGACCCCGGCCGCCAGCATCGTGGCCAGCGTGCGCGAAAACCGCGCCACCCCGACGAAGCGCACCAGCGGTCCAATCAGCGGCAACCTCAACCGGACCCGATCGACGACCGCCTTCCCCTTGGGCTTGCGGGACCAGCGCCGAAACATCCAGTAAGAGAGCGCGCCGAGGAGGATCAGCGCCCACCAGTAGCTCCCGATGAGGTCGGACATGAAGATCAGCAACTGGGTGTTCCAGGGGAGCGTCTTGCCCATGTCCTGGAAGATCGAGGTGATCTTGGGGACGACCACCACCATCAGCACGCCCATGATGATCGTTCCCAGCACCACCATGATGATCGGATAGGTGAGCGCGCTGGAGACCTTCTGCCGAAGCGTGTGCTGGGCGTCGAGGAAGTCCGCCAGCCGCGCCAGCACCGCGTCCAGGTTGCCGGCCGCCTCTCCCGAGCGGACCATGTTCGTGTAGAGGTCCGGGAAGATCGTCGGATGCGCGCCCAGCGTGTCGGCCAGCGTGCTCCCCTCGTTCACCTTCTGGCGGATCTCGGCCAGCACGCGCTGCAGCTTCTTGTTGTCCCCCTGCTCGGCCAGCGCCCCCAACGCCTCGGCCAGCGGGATCCCCGCCTTGATCAGAGTCGCGAGCTGGCGCGTGAACGCCGCCACCTCCTGCGGCTGCACCCGTTCGAGCATCGCCTGCAGATCGATCTGGCGATTGAGGAGCGAGACGTTCGAGGCGCCCGGGCGCGCCGCGGCCTGCTGGCCGCCGGCCAGCACCTCGCGATGCTCGGTGATGAAGACACCGTCCTTGCGCAACAGCTGGCGCAGCGACTTCGGTCCGTCGGCGTCCCGCGTCCCGGTCACCGACTTGCCGCCGGTATTGAGCCCCTTCCAGCTGTAGACCGGCACCGCGCTACTCCACGTCCTGGGTGGTGATCATCAGGACCTCGGCCGCGGTGGTCATCCCGGCCAGCACCTTCTGGGCGCCGTCCTCGCGCAAGGTCCGCATCCCGGCGCGCATCCCCTGGGCCTTGACCGCCTGGGCGTCGGAGTTCTTGATGGTGAGCTGCCGGATCTTCTCGTCGATCGGGAGCAGCTCGTAGATCGCGGTTCGCCCCTTGTACCCGGCGCCCAGGCAGACCGGGCAGCCCCCCTCGCGCGCGCGGAACAGCATCCCCGCCGGCGGAACCCAGGCCTCGTCCCCCTTGAAGTGCACCCGCCGCGCCTTGCCCTGCACGAACAGCCCCGGATCGATCCCGATGCTGGCCAGATCCTCGGCGGCCGGCGTGTACGGCTCACGGCACTCCCGGCAGAGGCGCCGCACCAGCCGCTGGGCGAGCAGCGCCATCAGCGAAGACGCGACCAGGAACGGCTGGACGCCCAGGTCGACCAGCCGGTTGATGGCGCCCGCCGCGTCGTTGGTGTGGATGGTCGACAGCACCAGGTGGCCGGTCAGCGACGCCTGGATGGCGATCTCCGCCGTCTCCCGATCGCGGATCTCGCCGACCATGATGACGTCGGGATCGTGGCGCAGGAACGACCGCAACCCGGCCGCGAACGTCAGATCGATCTTCTCGTTCACCGCGGTCTGGGAGATGCCGTCCAGCTGGTACTCGACCGGGTCCTCGATGGTCAGGATGTTGAGATCGGGCGAGTTGATCTTGGCCAGGCAGGCGTAGAGCGTCGTCGTCTTGCCCGACCCGGTCGGCCCGGTGACCAGCATGATCCCGTGCGGCTTGTGAATGAGCTCGTCGATCTGGCGCAGGTGATCGTCGCCGAAGCCGATGTCGGCCAGATCGTGCAGCACCGATTCGCGGTCGAGCAGACGGATGGTGACCCGCTCGCCCGCCTTGACCGTGGGGACGGTGGCGACGCGCATGTCGATGTCCTTGCCGGCGATCTTGCGGCGGATGCGGCCGTCCTGGGGGAGCCGCTTCTCGGCGATGTTCAGCCCGGCCATGATCTTCACGCGCGAGATGATCGAGGGCATGAACTGCCGCGGCGCCTGGCGCGCCTCGTAGAGCACGCCGTCGATCCGGTAGCGGACCTGAACCTCCTTCTCGCCAGGCTCGATGTGGATATCGCTGGCCCGCTCCTTGACCGCGTTGAACATCAGCGAGTTGACCCAGCGGATGATCGGCGCCTCGTCGGTGATCTCCAGGATGTCGACCAGCTCCTCGCTCCCCCCTTCGTCCTCCTCGTCCCCCTTCTCGCCGAGATCGCCGCCCTTGTCGTGCTTGCGGCCGTAGACGTCGTTGATGACTTCCAGGATCCGCTGGGCCGGCACCAGCACCGGCTGGACCTCGGCGCCGAGCTGCATGCGCAGATCGTCGAGCGCGCCCATGTCCAGCGGGTCGGCCATCGCCACCATCACCACGTCCCCCTCGCGCCTGCACGGCCAGGAGGCGATGCTGCTTGGCGAAGCCGATGGGGATCCCCGTCGCCAGATCGGTGTCGATGGCGTCGACCTTCAGCTCGGCGCTGTAGGCGATCCCCAGCTGCTTGCCCAGCGCCTGCAGCACCTCCTCCTCGGTCACGGCCCGCGCCCTGACGAGGATCTCGCCGAGACGGCCCCCCTCCGCCTGCTGCGTGACGAGCGCCTGCTCGATCACCGCCGGGGTGAAGTTGGCGTCGCTTCCGCGCTTGAGCTCGAGGAGCAGCTCGCCGATCCGTTTGCTTGCCACCGGTTCGGCCTCCTTTAGGGAACCCGCGCCGGCCCGGGGCGGGCGGCGGCGGCGGAGCGCCCGCAGGCGGCGCGGCGACCCCGCCGTTCGGCGCAGGCCCGGCCGACCCCGAGTTGCTCCCCGGCCCGACCGGAAGGTCGACCGGACCCGATTCGTCCATCGCGTCCTTGATGCGGATGGCGTCCATCTCCGCCTCTTCCTTCTCGATGTCGCGCGCCGCCCGGTTGATCTCCTCCAGCATCCCGCGCTTGCGGCGATAGTCGATGTTCGCCTCCAGGCTGGGCCGCTCCTCGCCGCCGAAGCGCTCCACGAACTCGCGCCGTTCTTTCATCTTCTTTTCCAGCACCCGCCGCAGGTCCGACTGGTCGTTGATGACGTATGGCGTGAGCGCGATGATGAGGTTCGTCTTCACGATGTGCTTGGTGGTGCTGCGGAAGAAGAACCCCAGGATCGGGATGTCGCCCAGGAGCGGAATCTTGGTGACGCTGTTGATGACCTTGTCCGACATCAATCCGCCGATGAGGATGGTCTGCTGATCCTTCGCCACGACGATGGTTTTGGCCGACCGCTCGGAGGTCGACGGGCCGAGCGTGGGGCTGCCACCGGCCGCCAGCTCCGAGTCCTTGACGTCGACCTCCAGCCGAATGACGTCGTGCTCGTTGACGTGGGGCGTGAGCTTGATTTCCAGCGCCACGTTCTCGCGCTGCACCTGCGGAAAGAGGCCGCCGAGCCCGAGCCCGAGCGCGCTCGCGCCGCCGGCCGCCGCCCCGCCGAGGCCCAGCGTGCTCACCGGGAACGGGATCTTCTGCCCGACCGAGATCTCGCCGTCCTCGTTGTTCATGATGAGAAGGTGCGGGTTCGACAGCACGTCGACGTCGCTGTTGGTCTGCAACGCCTTGATGAGCACGCCGAACGACGGGATGTCGACCGTCGCCGTCGCCGCGGAGCCGAGCCCGGCCGCCTCGGCCGGCGTCAGCACCGGCCCCAAGATCCCCGCCAGCATGGTGTCGCCGAGCGCGTTGGTCGGCTGCAGCGTGTTGGCCGGATTGAGGCCGCCGACGATCAGGCTGGGGCCGCTGAGCCCGAACAGGCTCTGCGGCTTGACCCCGTGCCAGGAGGCGCCGAGATCGCGCTCCTTGTCCAGCGTCACCTCCAGGATCATCGCCTCGACGAAGATCTGCTTGCGCGGCGAATCGAGCAGCTCGATCACCCGGCGCAGCGACTGGTAGTCCTTGAGCGACGAGACGATGATCAGCGAGTTGGTGGGGCGATCGAAGTTGAGGCGCACCTCCCCTTCGAACAACAGGTTGGCCCCTTCCAGCGGTTTCCCGGTGCCGCCGCTCGGCGTCGGCGCCGGCGTCGAGCTGCGCGAGTTCCGCGATCGCGTGCTGCCGGCTCCGGTAACCACGATCCCCGTGACCGCGCCGATCGTCTGGGCCAGCTCGTCGCAGTTGGCGTTCTCGCAGTAGTAGACGTGGATCCGACCGTCGCCCCCCTCGATCGGGACGTCGAGCTTCCGCACCAGCGTCAGGACGCGGGCGTAGGCCCGCTCGTTGGCGATCACGATCAGCTGGTTTGATCGTTCGTCCGGGATGATCTTGGAGATCATCATCTCGGTCGTCAGATCGCCCGGCTTGGGCGCGCCCCGTTCGGCATCGGCGTGTTGGTCACCGCTCCCCCCTTTCCGCCCAGCTTGGCGACCTGGAAGATCTCGCCCAGTTTCTGGGCCATCTCGCCCGCCGAGGTGTTCTTGACGCCGATGATCCAGACCTTCTCGCCGCTGCCCGGCTGATCGATCTCTTTCAGGATGTGCATCATCCGGGTGATGTTCGAGGCCAGATCGGTGACGATCAGCGCCCCCTGTGGCGCGTAGACGATCACGTCCCCCTGCTCGCCCTTGAGGCGCCCCAGCACCTGCGCCACCTCGTTGGGGTCGGCGTTCTCCACCCGGATGAGGCGGGTCACGTAGCTCTCGTTCTGCGGGACGTCGGAGTCCTCGCCGTAGAGCGGAATGGGCGCCGACTTCGCCTTGACCGTCTCGATGATGCGCAGGACCTTGCCGGAGGGCTGCACGGTGAGGCCGACCGAATCGAGCGCGCCGAGAAACAGCCGGTAAGCCTCTTCGGGCGTGATCAGCTCGGGCGCGACGATGGTGACCTTCTTGCTGTTGGCGGGGATGGTCCCCGGCAGCAGGAACTGCTTGCAGGTGATCGACGAGATCCAGGAGATCGAGATCACCGAGCTCGGTGTCCGGCTTGAGGTTGAGCTTCACGATCCGCTTGCCGGAGGGGAACTTCTTGCAGGAGTTGAACTCCTTCTCCCCGATCACGGCGCCACCGGAACTGGCGGCGCCGACGGTGGGCGTCGCGGCGGCGGGGGCCGGGCTGGCGGCGGGCGGCGGTTCGCGGCGGCGCCGGGCCAGGCCACCTTGGGACAGGCCACCCGACGGGACCTTGACCGCCTTCTGATCGCTTCCTTCGACGACGGCCGCGCGCGCGACGGAGATCCCGACCAGCAACACACCCACGCCCACCGTCAGTCCGACCGCTCCGCTGCTGCCAATCGCTCGCATTTTGGTTTTCATCGGATGTTGTAGTCCTCGGTGATCTTCTGGCCGTTGCGTTCGAGCCCGACGGAGAGGTGGTTCGCGGTCCTGAGCTTGGTGTAGACCTCGAGCGCCTTGTCGGGGCTGGTCATCTCGAGGCCGTTGATCGCTGAAATGATGTCGCCGTTCTGCAGGCCGATCTTTCCGAAGGGCCCGTCGGGCCTGATCGAGAGCAGACGGAAGCCCGCCGATTTTCCGTCCTTCATTTCGGGGACGATCCGCGCCGCCCTCGACAGCGCGCCCATGTTTCCGAGGAGCGCGTCGAGCGTGGAGTGCTGGACCTCGTAGCTGTAGGGGCCCGTCTTCTTGATCCCCTTGTCGAGCGCTTCAGCCAGCGGATCCCGGGGGCCAGGCGGAGGCGGGGCCGCCGCCGCGGGCGCTCCGGGCGGCGTCGGCGGCTGATCGAGCAGCTCGAGGTACTCCCGCCGCCCGCCGCCGAAGTCGAGATACGCGCGCGTCTCCTCGATGTCGTCGACGGTCGCGTCGCGGATGTGCGAGCCGACGCCGTAGGGGCCGACCGACTTGTCGTCGTTGTCGCGAATGATCGCCATCGACCAGCGCGGGTCGGACGGGGCGTACATGACCGCCAGCAGCTTGAGCGGCAGCGACGTCCGCTGGAGCGGCGGCGGCGGCGCCGGCCCGACGGCCACCTCCGTCTCTCCGAGGATCGGCGGACAGGTCGAGCAGAAGATGTTCCGGTTCAGGATCTCCTCGACCTGCTTCGAATAGACGGTCGTCGAGGAGATGGCGGCCGGCGGCCTCGGCGCATGCCTGGCGCTGGGGATGCCGCTGACGAACCCGGCCTCGATCGCCGTCGCCGTCGCGCGCGCCGTGAAGATGGCGCAGAGCGCGACGACCGCGAGATCGACGAGCAACAGGTACTTGCGAAGCAGCGTCTCCATGGAGGTCCGGCGTAGGCTCAAAGCAACGCCGAGACCACCCGGTCGTGCTTACAAATTCCTTACTAACCAGTTACTTAGCGCGTTCCGCCGGCCTGGGTGCCCTGCCAATTTGGCACGTCTCGGGGATCCCCCTCGGCCGGGCTGGCCGGGTCGGGATCGACCCGCTCTTCTTCCAGCCGCCGGTAGATGGTCCGGGTGGCGATGCCGAGGAGCTGCGCGCAGAGGCGTTTGTCTCCCCCCACGTGGGCCAGCGTGGCGTGGATGACCCGCCGTTCGATCTCCTCGAGCGGCGTCCCCACCACGAAGGAGAGCGTCCGCCCGTCGCCGGCGACGCCGCCGCCGCTGCGGACCTCGGGCGGCAGATCGTCGATCTCGATCGTGCTGCCGCGCGACAGAACGACGGCCCGCTCGACCGTGTTCTCCAGCTCGCGCACGTTGCCCGGCCACTCGTGACGGGCCAGCGCCTCGGTGGCGGCCCGCGAAAATCCCGAGAGGTGGCGGTTGTTGCGGGCGGCGTACCGCTGCAGGAAGTGCTCGGCCAGAAGCGGAATGTCGTCGCGGCGATCGCGCAGCGGCGGGATCGGGACGGCGATGACGTTGAGGCGGTAATAGAGATCCTCGCGAAAACGCCCTTCGCGCACGGCGGCGCGCAGGTCCTGGTTGGTGGCGGCCACCAGCCGCAGGTCCACCTTCAAGGTCCGCCCCCCCAGCCGTTCGACCTCCCCCTCCTGCAGCACGCGCAAGAGCTTCACCTGGACGTGGGTCGGGATCTCGCCGATCTCGTCGAGAAACAGCGTCCCGCCGTCGGCCTGCACGAACCGCCCGTCGTGGCGCTGGGTCGCCCCGGTGAAGGCCCCTTTTTCGTAACCGAACAGCTCCGCCTCCAGGATCGTCTCCGGCAGCGCGGCGCAGTTGACCGGCACGAACGGGCCGCCGGCGCGCGACGAGCTGTCGTGGATCGCGCGGGCCAGCAGCTCCTTGCCGGTCCCCGACTCGCCGAGCAGCAGCACCGTCGCCTGCGACGGCGCCGCCTGCATCACGATCTCCATCGTCCGGCGCCAGGCCAGCGACTGCCCGATCAGCGCGCGGCGCTGCTCGGCCGCCAGCTGGGCGCGCAGCGAGCGGTTCTCCTGGACCAGCGAGCGCTTCTCGATCGCCTTGCCGACCACGCGGACCAGGTGCGCGCGCTTGATCGGCTTGGTGACGAAGTCGTAGGCCCCCTGCTTCATCGCCTCGACGGCGTTCTCCACCGTGCCGTAGGCGGTCATGAGGACGGTCTCGGTCTCGGGAGCGATGCTCTTGCTCGCCCGCAGCAGATCCATCCCCGACATCCCCGGCATCATGAGATCGGTGAGCAGCACGGAGACCGGCTCGCGCCGCAAGATCTCCAGCGCCTCGCCTCCGGAGCCGGCGGTCAGGACGCGCAGCGATTCGCGCTCGAAGATCTTGTGCAACGAGTCGACGATGGGCGGCTCGTCGTCCACCACCAGAATCGTCGGTGCCCCAGGATGGACAGGCATCAGCTCCATCCCCCAGGGACCTTCAACTCGGATGCCATGTTGGGCAAAGTTGTGTAACTAACTGAATTCACGCCCGACGATGTTACGCCAAATTGGCCAGTGGCGCCAATCTCCTGTCAACCTGACATGTTGCCGCCAGGGAGCCTGGCCGAGCTGCCAGTTTGTCACGACGGCCGTTCGCCATCGGGTTCGCTCTTTTGCCCGCTCGGTGGCGCCGCGGAATGCCCCGCGGGGAGGGTGATCCGGAACGTCGTCCCCTGACCGGGCTGGCTCTCGACCTCGATGCGACCGCCATGGCGATCGACGATCCCGTGGACGATCGAGAGGCCGAGCCCCGACCCCTCGCCCACGTCTTTGGTCGTGAAGAAGGGATCGAAGATGCGCGGAATGACGTCGGCGGCGATCCCGGGCCCGTCGTCCGACACGGTGATCTCCACGTCGTTGGCCCGCGCCGCCGCCGAGACCCGCACCGTGCCGCCCTGCTCGCGCCCGCTGACCGCCTGCGCGGCGTTGGTGATGAGGTTCATGAACACCTGATCGATCTGTCCGGGGAACCCGGTGATGCGCAGGTCGGGGTCGACCTGCTTTTCGATCTGCACGTGGCGGAGGTGGTGGCGGAGAAGATCCAGCGTGTCGTCGACGCTGCGGGCGACGCTGAGCTCGCGCGGGCGCTGCTCGTCGCCGCGCGAGTAGTTGTGCAGCGCCTGCACGATCGCCTTGGTGCGCGCCGCGCCCCGGCTCACCACGCGCAACATCTCCTCGGCGTCCGCCGCGGCGTGCGCCGCCGCCTGCGGGTCCGGCGCCGCGGCCATCGTCCGCAGCGCCTCCCCCAGCGGACCGAGCGTGTTGATGACAGCGTTCACGGGATTGTTGATCTCGTGGGCGATCCCGGCGACCAGGCGCCCCATGGAGGCCAGTTTTTCGGAGCGGATCAGATCGTCCTGGGCGCGCCGCAGCTTCTCCAGCGCGTCGTGCAGCTCACGGTTGCGTTGCTCGAGCACCTCGGTGCGGCGGCGCACCTCGCGCTCGAGGTCGATGTTGAGCGACTCGGTCGAGCGCAGCTTGTCGCGCAGCGCGCGGCGCATCTCCTCGAACGCGAACGACAGCCGCCCGATCTCGTCGGCCTCGCCCGCCGGAGGCACCGGACGGGCCAGCTCGCCGCGCGCCATCTCGTCCGAGCGCTCCTCGAGCGCGACCACCGGCAAGACCATGTCGCGCACGATGAAGACCACCAGGCCCAGCGCCAGCGCCAGCGCCAAGCCGATCGAGGTGAGCATCTTCGACAGCGGGTGGCTGGGCGAGAGCGCGAACAGCAGCACCAGCCCGGAGGTGAAGACCGTGACGCTGGAGAAGAAGAGCACCAGCTTGGCCCGCAGCGTGATCGGCGCGCGGATCTCGTTGACCGGCAGCCGATGGCGCGCCCCCAGCTGTCCGAGCAGCGGGCGGAGCACGTCGCGCAAGAGCAGCGTCTCGTAGAGCGCCATCGCCAGCAACATGAGCGCGCTCGCGCCCAGGAGACGCCCGGCCGTCGCCGCGTCGAAGCCGCACAGGCGACGGCCGACGACGACCACCGCGACCATCGCGAAGGCACAGCCGAGCGCCTGGTATCCGGCCAGCCGATAAGGGAGCCCCTGGGCCGCGCGGAAGGCGGCCACCGCGCCGGGATCCTCGCGCGCCGGACCGCGCGACGGCGGCCGGCGCACGGCGGCGTCGAGGTAGCGCTCGATGGGACGGGTGCGGCGCCTCAGCGACTGGTACCAGAGCAGCATGGGGAAGAGCAGCGCCGGCACCGTCAAGGCCAGCAGGGTCCCCGACTGCGCCGAGGTCATGTGCGTGAACACGGCGATGAGCGCGGCGTTGAAGGCGTGCGCCGCCGCCAGCAGGGCCCAGGCGGTCTGGCAGAGCCGCCGGCGATAACCGGCCGCAAACCCGCGGAGCGCGTCGAAGTTCGGCAGGATGAGGCGCCGGGCCCGTTCCAGGCTCCGCTCCCACAGCGCGCCGCGCGCCGCCGCCGCCCCGCCCGCGTGCAGAATGCCGATGCACGCGAGCCCGATCGTGGACGGCCAGGCCAAGAGTCCCCCGGGCCCGAGCCGCAGGACCAGGTAGCCGACCGCAGCCGTCCAGAGCAGCCAGCGGGTCGTGGCCACCTCGGCGGGCGCGCGGTGGATGGCCCGATCGCAGGCCGCGATTTCGGCGTCGTCGAGGGCGAGCCCGGCCCGCTTGGCGTCGCGCGCCGCCAGCAGCGGCCGCAGCAGATCGGCCGCGCGGACCCAGCCGACGATCATCAGCGCGCCCAGCAGCGCGCCGACGCGGAACGACTCGCCGCTGGCCCGCAATGACTTGGCGGCCAGCGCCAGGATCGGAACGACGACCAGGATCGCCTCCCCAGCCGTCAGCGCCGCCTCGACGACGATCAGCCGGGTGGCAAAACCCAGCCGTGGACCGGCCGGCGCCGCACGCGAGGCCTCTGCCGTAGCCGTCGTCATGCGCCCCAGTATAAGAGGAGACGGCGGCCGACCGGAGAAGCACACACCGGATTTCCGGGCTATCCTTTCGGGCTCATGTCCTGGGAAACCATCCGCAACCTCGTTCGCGACGAGTGGCTCATTCTGTCGCTGCTGCTCGCCTGGTCGCTCGCCGGGCTGGCCGTCATCTGCGAGCGCTTCTACGCGCTCTGGAATCTGATTCCCAAGTCGGAGGCGTTCAAGGATCGGGTCATCGACGCCATCGAGAAGGGCGATCTCGGCAAGGCGGCCGCGCTCTCCGAGATGTCGCAGGTGCCGCTGGCCGATGTCTTCGAGCGCGGCCTGCAGACCTTCCAGAAGATGCCGCACAAGACGACCGAGGCGGTGAACTCGCAGCGGAGCGCCACCGTGCTGTCGCTCAAGCGCTATCTCTGGGCGCTGGGGACCGTCGGCTCGTCGGCGCCGTTCGTCGGGCTGTTCGGCACCGTCGTCGGCATCCTGAAGGCGTTCCAGTCGATGTCGGTGGCCGGCACCGGCGGATTCAAGGTCGTCTCGCAGGGGATCGCCGCCGCGCTGGTCGCCACCGCGGCCGGACTGATGGTCGCCATCTACGCCGTCATCGCCTACAACTACTTCGTCGCCCGCATCAACGGCATCTCGATGCAGTACCGCCTTTACAGCGAAGAGTTCCTGTCCACGCTGGCCGAGTCGGCCGCCAAACCACGCCCCGTCCCGGCGCCCACGCCCGCCGACGCCCCTGCCGCCGCTTCCTGAGGTCGCGCCCATGGGAATGACGGTTCAGCTCGACGACGGCGGACATGGCGGTGACGACGCCGACATCGGCAACGAAACTGTCGTCGCGGAAATCAACATCACGCCGCTGACCGACGTCTTTCTGGTCTTGCTGATCATCTTCATGGTCACTTCGACGGCGCTGGTCGAATCCGAGGTCGCGTCGCGCGCCGGAATGAAGGTGGTCCTCCCCAAGGCGAACGCGGCCGGCCCGGTCTCGCAGCGGCACACGGATCCAGTCCTCACCGTCACCAAGGCCAACGAGCTCTATCTCGGCGCACGGAAGGTCGATCCGGCCAACCTCGAGGCCGAGATCCGGAAGGCCCTGACCGAGGTCAGCTCGGAGACGCTCCTCATCCGGGGCGACAAGAACGTCTACCTCGGCGCCGCGGTCGACATCATGTCGACGGCCAAGAAGGCCGGCGCCACCCACATCGCGATCCTCACCGCCCCGACCAAATAGCGCCCGCGCAAACGCGAGCGCGCAAACCGTTGCTCACATGTGCGCAGTGAGGCGCTTCGCCCCACACGGCGCCACCTTGTGCGCACGATCGCCCCATGAACAGCGGTGGCGGGGCGGGACTAAGTTCTCAAATACATAGAATTGTTTCGAGTTTGTCGAGCACCTTCGTGGCATGTGCGGTGCATCCCTGTGGCGGCGCGGCGTCGTAACTGAGCTGCCGCGTCAACCCCAAATCAGGAGTCTCCAATGAAGCTCGTTCGCACCGTTTTCGTTGCCCTCGCCGTTCTCCTCCCGACCTCTTGGACGATCGCCAAGGCCGCTGATGCGCCGGCCGCCGACTCGGCCGACTCGGCCAAGAAGGAGAAGAAGGCCAAGAAGGAGAAGAAGGCCGACAAGGGCGACAAGGCCGACGACAAGGCCGCCAAGTAATACCGCCCTCGACTGGTGAGGCCTCGGCCTCGCCGGAACAGGCAATGACCCGGTCGCTCACGCGGCCGGGTTTTTTTTCGTCCCATCGACCTCGTCGGGGATCTCGGGCGCCTTGGCACCCGCATGCTCCGCGCGGCAAGATCACGCCGCGCTCGCCCCGCCATCCGTGCCCCTGCCCGTTCACGGCGTCCCCCTCTCCCCGAGAGCCGCTCCGTAGCAGCCGGGCCCCAGCGGCGCCCATCGATCTGGACGGTGGCTCCGCCCATCAAACCCGCGCAGCGGAGCCGAGGCTCGCAGGCAAGCGCGGAGGCGGCAGGGGTGTCTCCCCGCCGGGAGCCCGCAGGCCGCTCTGTCGTTCGCGGCCGAGGATTCCTTCTCGCGAGCGGCGGGGAGACACCCCTGCCGCCTCCGCCCGCGCCGTAAGAGCCGAGCGAGCGAAGCGACGCGAGCGATCGCTAGGCGCCGACCGGGACGTTCGCCAGCGCCGCGGTGACGGTCTTGCCGCCCGCCGAGGTGATCCAGTCGGCCGTCTGAACGCTGTCCGGAATGCCGAGCCCCGCGCCGAGCGTCTTGGCCGCCGCGACCATCGTCTGGCTCGCCGGGATGTCGCCCCCCTTCGTCGCGGCGCCCGTCGCCGAGGCGATGTCGCTGGCCGAGTAACCGCCGTCGTTGCTCGAGTCGGCGGCGACGCCACCGATCACCGACGACTTGAAGTTCTTGCCCACCATCACCGAGACGTTGTGATTGCCCCAGTGGTCGCGCCCGGTTCGGGACGTCACCTTGGAGATCCCCGCCAGGTTGCGGCCGAAGACGTTCCAGAACGCGAACGTCACCTGATCGAGCAGGCCCAGGCTGGCCAGCACGCCGTTGGCCGTGTCGTTCATGAGGAGCTTGTTCATGGCGGTGATGCCGCTGACGTGCTGATCCGACTCGGCCTGCAGGTTGCTGTCGGAGTGGTTGTCGCCGCCCATCGAGATGTGGACGGTCACCACCGGCGTCACCTTGGCCGCAATCAGCGCGCCCGCCGCCCAGAGCTGCCCGTTCAGGTCGTTGGCGGTGATGTTGGCCAGCGTCGTCGCCAGCTGGCTGGCCAGCGACCGCACCTGCGTCTGCGACGTCGCCAGCGCGTCGAGGAATTGCGCCTGCACGCTCCCCGCCGGGTACTCCTTCTTGAACAGCATGTTCAAGCTGTCGAGATCGGTGTCCCGCTGCGTTTGCAAGGTCACCAGCGGATCGTTCTTGCTCCCGGTGAGCAGCGTCTTGAGCTGCATCGGCGTGATCGACGGCAGCGTCCGCCCCGAGAAGCTGACCAGCTCGCCGGCGTTGCCGCCCGCACCGACGGAGATGGGCGCCGTCTGCACCGTGCCGAAGCAGGCCGCCAGGTGCTTGGCGAACGCCGAGACCATCATCTCGCCGCCCGAGGTCGCCCCCATCATCTTCATGACCTTCGGCTGATCGCCGTGGACGACCGTGCCGGTCAGGTAGTGGAAGAACGAGGTCCGCGCCAGCACCGACGAGCTGAGGCACCCCTTGCTGCCGGCGGTGGTCGTCACCGACGGATCGGCCCAGGGGAGCGCCGCGCCCAGCATCTGCCCGCCGACGTTCACCTTGGTCGCCGTCATCTCGTCGACGGTCGGGTGGATGAGGCTGGTGTTCTCGTACGTGCCCGGGCAGTTGCAGTTGACCGGATCGCCGTTGCTCGACGTGCTGAGAATCAGATACTGGTTGTTGTTCTTGGCGTTGAGCAGGCACTGCAGATCCTGCGCCGTCGCCCGGCGCGGGTTCAGCAGGAACCAGGGGGGCAGCCCGGTGGCGAGCGCGCGCAGCCCGATGTAACCGGTCCCGAAGAGGCCCGCGAGGAGACTCTCTCGTCGTGTCACTGGCTTGGTGATGGACATGGACGCGCTCCTTTAAAGACCGATTCCGAGGGAGGAGGGGGACTCGCAGGCCAAAACGAAGGTCGAGCGGACCGAGTTCGTCTGGGCGGAGGTGCTGGTCGTGCCGCCGCCGAACCCGCCGCCGGTGGTGGTGGTCTTCACCTTGGCGGCCAGTAGCGCAGTGATTCTCGAGAATCATCAAGGCGCCGTCATGGAGCGAGTCGCTGGGGTTGAGCCCCATGACCTGCTCGACGAACTTCGTCAGGAGGCCGTCGCCGTCGGCGCAGCTGGTGCTGCTGCTGGTGTACGGTCCGCCCGTCGCGTCGACGACCAGCTTGGCGACGTTCTCGCAGAGCTCCTCGGTCGCCGCGCGGTAGAAGAGATCCGGGTAGGCCGGCGTCACCGGCGTCTGCGAGCCGCGGCTGAAGGCGTCGGCGGCGACGCTGCCGGCGATGGTCAGCGTGGTCGACTGGGCCGAGGTGGGCACCGCCGCCTGCAGCGCGCAGACGTCGCCGACGCCCATGCGGTTGGAGAGCGCCGCGCACAGGTGGGCCTGCCGCGAGATGCTGATGGGGACCGTCGCGTTGCCGGCGGAGTCGGCAGGGTAAGTCGCGGTGGCCGCGGCGCCCGTCAGGAGGGCGGACGAGAACAGCTCTTTCACCAGCGAGGGGAAGTTGTAGTTGCTGCTCACGAAATCGGCGACGACGCCCCGGAAGGTCGGATCGCTCGGGGAGCAAGCGCTGGAGTTGGCCCAGAAGCAGAGCTGCTGCGCGACCGAGAGCGCGAACAGGGGCAGCGGACCACCGGCGTCGGTGGTGTCTTGATCCGTCGCCTGCAACAGGAGCGGCCCGAGGTCGGACATGCTGGTTCCGCTCGAGGGCGCGGCCCAGTTGACGTCCGCGAAGGCGAACCCCGCCTGCAGCGCTCCCGTGGGGCGCGGGTTTGGCTGCGAGCCGCTGAACGGGTTGGCCACGAAGTCGTTGCGGTCGTTGAAGTCGAACTGATTGCCGAAGAACATGCGCATCGGGTCGAGGCTCTTGTGGCAGCCGTAGCACTCACCCGAGTTGGTGGTGTGCGAGGAGGCGAGGCCGACCTCGCTGAGCGGCGTGAGATTGTTGTCGCTGGTGAATGACTGCCCGAGCGCCGCCAGCAGCGTCTGGTTCATCGTCACGCGGTGCTGGTTGCTGTCGTTGGTGTTCCAGAGAGCCAGAAAGGCCGGCGTCGTGTAGAAACCGACCCGCGGCATCGCCAGCTTGATCGTGCTCGCCAGGCGCAGGGACGGAAGGTCGTACGGCTGGATGTACGCGTCGGTGCTCGCCTTCGACGTGATGGTCACCCAGCGCCAGTCGGAGACGTCACCGTCCGTCATGTACGGCTTCGACGGGTGCTCCCAGCAGTCCGGCTGCCCCAGGAACGGATACCGCGGCGTGTAGCCGATGAGGCGCTGAAACAGCTGGGCGTAGCCGCCGGTCGGGTTGCTGAAACCGCCGCTGCTGGCGCCGCCGAAGGTCACCACCGTCTTGGGCGTCCCGACCATGTCGCCGACGCCCTGGCAGGTCGGCTGCAGCAGGAACCCGCTCGACGAGGTCGGCTTCTCGTCGTCGAAGACCATGTAGTTGGGGCTCTGCGGATTGAGCGAATCGGCCAGGGGGATCGTGTTGACGTAGTCGAGCTTCCACTGCAGCTTGGTCGCCGTGTTGGCGCCGCCGCTGAAGTTGTAGGGCTCGTCGTCGGGCATCTCGATCTGCGTGTAGAGGCTCAGCAGCCCGGTGGTCATCATGAACTTCTTGGTCGTGAGCACGTCCGAGAACGGCTCCGTCCCCTCCTTCACCATCTGCCAGGCCGTCATGGCGAAGCTGTCCTGGAGGTTCTTCACCAGCTTGAAGTAGACGTCGTCGCCGACGGCGCCCGTGCCGAGCGGCCCGAAGTCGAACCCGCCGTTCTCGAGCAACTGGGGCTTGAAGTCGTCCGTCGGCGTGAACCCGGTCTGCTGGAACAGGTTGCGGAAGAAGGGGATCATCTTCCCCTGGAACTGCGGCTGGAAGCTCGGGTCGGTCATCCAGGTGATGATCAATTGCTGCAGCCCCGCCGGGCCCATCGCCGCGACGGTGTCGACGTCCGCGTCCGTGCAGGGCATGCCGACGAGGAGGTCCTTGATCTTGCGGCAGGTGGGGCCTGCCAGAGCGGGCGTGAACGTCGTCGGCTTCACGGTCACGCCGCCCGCGTCGACGTTGCTGTTGCCGCCGCTGCCGGACCCGGTCGTCGACGAACCGCCCGCCCCGGTCGTCGACGAACCGCCCGATCCGGTCGTCGAGCCACCCCCGTTGCCTTGCGAGCCAATCTTGCCGCTGCAGCCGTAACCCAGGGAGGCAACGAGCAGGAGCGCCACGCTCATTCGGCGGTATTCGATGGTCAACATGTTCCCTCCGGGGGTCTCGAGCCGCGACGCTCAGGACGTGGCGAAAGCGCGAGAAAGGGTGAAGTGGAGAAAGCTGTGCACAATCCCCACCTGACAAGCAGTAGCGGTCCATCGCGGACAGGCTCATTTCCGGACGCCGTTCGTTCGGTTTCTCGAAAATAGATGCCGACTACATGTCATTGCATGTACGATTGCGACGTACGCTCATCCTCTCGACAGGGGGCAGAATCGGGGGTTTCCGATGCCTTGGAGGTCGCGCAAATGATGACGACGACGGTGGTCCTGGCAGCGGCTTTGACGGCGGCGAGCGCGGGCCCGCCCACGCCGGGCAGGCTTTCACCGAACGTCTCCAAAGAGATGATGGCGGCGATTGTCGCGACGAATAAGGCCCTCGGCCTGGAGAGCTGGCCGATGCACGACATCAAGCCGTGCGTCGACCGCGGTGGCCAGGGGATCACCGCGAAAGAGGTGACGCCGGACGAGACGCGAAAGTGCGCCGCCACCGCGCTCGACAAGGGGTTCCCGGAGCTCGGAAAGTCCTACGTGCTGGCGATTCCCATGACGGAGATCGGCCCGGTCACCGTGCTCGCCATCGGGATCGACGGCAGCGAAGGCTGGGGCGCCTACTCGTGCGATCCCGACCGCAAGTGCCTGCCGGTGAAGATCGGCAGCCCCAACAA
This sequence comes from uncultured Pseudomonadota bacterium, assembly GCA_963835825.1. GTDB lineage: Bacteria > Myxococcota_A > Polyangia > Fen-1088 > Fen-1088 > JADGRB01. The sequence continues at coordinate 332,532 of CAWIGZ010000008.1, read as the reverse complement.
ATGGGGCAAGCGCGTCGCCGAACGAATCGAGCACGCCTGCGCGCAGCCGAGCACGCTCTGGTTCCCCGCCGACCAGCGCGCCTGCCCCGGCGCCGCCCCCGCCTCCGCCGCCGCGGCGACGGCACCGACCGCGCCGTCTCCCGCTGCGCCGACCGCCCCTCCACCTGCCAAGCACTGACCTTCAGCTCGCCCACTCCGCACTCCGGCACTCCGGCACTCCGCCTCCGCACTCCGCATTCCGCACTCCGCACTCCGCACTCCGCACTCTGGCACTCCGGATCGGAGGGCGGCTTTGCCGCCCGGAGACTTGCGTGCCGAGCAAGATCCGGGCACGGCTCTCGTCGCATGGGGTGGGCCCGCGGGAGGGGCGAAGCCCATCCCGCGAAGCGAGCGAAGCGAACGTCGCAAGATCCGGGCACGGCTCTCGTCGCATGGGGTGGGCCCGCGGGAGGGGCGAAGCCCATCCCGCGAAGCGAGCGCCTCGAGCGCCTCGAGCGCCTCGAGCGCCTCGAGCGCCTCTCAGCCGACGAAGACGCGGGCGTTCCGGAAGATCCGCATCCAGGGGCCGTCTTCCCGCCAGCGGGCGGGGTGCCAGGAGTGCTGCACGGTCCGGAACACGCGCTCCGGGTGGGGCATGAACAGCGTGACCCGCCCGTCGGTGGTGGTGACGCCGGTGATGCCGCGGAACGAGCCGTTCGGGTTTTCGGGGTAGCGCTCGGTGGCGCGTCCCCGGTGATCGACGAAACGGAGCGCAACGAGACCGGCCGCCTCGAACGCCGGGGCTTCGGCGTCGGCCGCGAACTCCACCCGCCCCTCCCCGTGGGCCACGGCGATCGGGAGGCGTGAGCCCGCCATCCCGCTCAACAGCACCGACGAGGTGGCGGCGATCTCGACCATCGCCAGCCGCGCCTCGAACTGATCGCTGCGGTTGCGGACGAAGCGCGGCCAGGCCTCCGCGCCGGGGATGAGCTCCTTGAGCGCCGAGAGCATCTGGCAGCCGTTGCAGACGCCGAGCGCGAACGTGTCCGGGCGGGCGAAGAAGCCGGCGAACAGCTCGCGGGCGCGCGGTTGAAACAGGATCGACTTCGCCCAGCCGAGCCCGGCGCCGAGGACGTCGCCGTAAGAGAACCCGCCGCAGGCGGCGAGGCCTTTGAATCCCGCCAGATCGGTGACCCCAGCCAGCAGATCGGTCATGTGCACGTCGACGGCGTCGAAGCCGGCGCGGTCGAAGGCGGCCGCCATCTCGATCTGGCCGTTGACCCCCTGCTCACGAAGGATCGCCACCCGCGGCCGCGCGCCGCCGCGCGCCCGCAGCGGCGCCGTGACGTCCTCGTCGAGATCGAACGTCAGGTGCGCCGAGAGGCCGGGGTCGTCGGCGCGGACCCGGCCCGCCTGCTCCTCGTCGGCGCAGGTCGGATCGTCGCGCAGCGCCTGCATGGCGTGGGTCGTCTCCGACCAGACGCCGCGCAGGAAGGTGCGGCGCTCCTCGAGGATCGGCTTGCCTGCTTTGCGGAAGATCAGACGATCGTCCGGCCGCGCGGCGCCGAGCTTCCGCACGGCGCCCGCCGGGAGACCATTTTTGGCGAACGTCGCCACCACGCGCTGAACGTCGGCGGCCCGGACGGCGATCACCGCGCCCAGCTCCTCGGCGAACAGCGTGGCGATCGGATCGGGGCCGAGGAACGTCAGATCGATGTCCAGCCCCATGCCGCTGGCGAAGGCCATCTCCAGCAGCGTGACCAGGAGGCCCCCGTCGCTGCGATCGTGGTAGGCGCCCAGCGTCCCGGCGGCGTTGAGCTCCTGGACCGCCGCGAAGAAGCCGGCCAGCCGCCCCGGATCATCGAGATCGGGCGGTGTGGCGCCGAGCGCGCGGTAGACCTGCGCCAGCGCCGAGCCGCCCAGACGATTTTTCCCCTGCCCGAGATCGATCAACAGAAGCTCGGCCGGTCCGAACTCGGCCGGAATCTCCGGAGTGAGCACCCGCCGCACGTCGGTGACGGGGGCGAAGGCGGTGACGATCAGGGACAGCGGCGAGGTGACGCTGAGGGACCTGTCGCCGGCCTGCCAGCCGGTGCGCATCGACATGGAATCCTTGCCGACCGGAATGGCGATCCCCAGCGCCGGGCAGAGCCCGAGGCCGACGGCGCGGACGGCGTCGTAGAGGCGGGCGTCCTCGCCGGGATGGCCGGCCGCGGCCATCCAGTTCGCCGACAGCTTGATGTCCGAGAGCTTGGCGATCGGCGCCGAGGCGATGTTGGTGATCGCCTCGGCGACCGCCATCCGCGCCGAGGCCGCCGCGTCGAGCAACGCGACGGGCGCCCGCTCGCCCATCGCCATCGCCTCGCCGGTCGTGACGTCGAACCCGGTGGCGGTCACGGCCGCGTCGGCCACCGGCACCTGCCAGCGCCCGACCATCTGATCGCGGGCGGTCAGGCCGCCGACCGTGCGATCGCCGATGGTGATGAGGAAGGTCTTGTCCGCCACCGTCGGCAGCCGCAGCACCCGGCGCACGGCGTCGCCGAGATCGATCCCGCTGGTGACGAACGGCGCCACCTTCGGGGCGACGCGGGTGGCCTGCCGGGTGGTGCGCGGCGGTTTGCCGAGCAGGACGCCGAGCGGCATGTCGACCGGTCTCGCCTCGGGCCCCGCCGGCGCGAGCGCGTCGCCCACCACCAGCTGCCCATCGTCGGTGGCCTGCCCGATCACCGCGTGCGGACAGCGCTCGCGGGCGCACAGCGCGGCGAACGCCGGCAGCCGCTCGGCGGCGATCGCCAGCACGTAGCGCTCCTGCGCCTCGTTGCACCAGAGCTCCAGCGGCGAGAGCCCCGGCTCGGCGGTGGGGATGTCGCGCAGGGCGAAGCGCGCGCCGCGCCCGCTGTCGTGCACCAGTTCGGGGAGCGCGTTCGACAGGCCCCCGGCGCCGACGTCGTGAATGGAAAGGATGGGGTTGTCGGCCCCCTGAGCGGCGCAGCGATCGATCACCTCCTGGCAGCGCCGCTGCATCTCGGCGTTGTCCCGCTGCACCGACGCGAAGTCGAGGTCCTCGGCCGAGGATCCGGAGGCGAGCGACGAGGCCGCCCCACCGCCGAGGCCGATCAGCATGGCGGGCCCGCCCAGCACGACGATCGGCGTGCCGGCCGGGAACTGCCCCTTCTGCACCTGCTCGGCGCGCACGTTGCCGAACCCGCCCGCCACCATGATCGGCTTGTGGTAGCCGCGCACCTCGCGCCCCTCCGCCCCTCCGTCGGGTCCATCGACCTCCAGCTCGAAGGTGCGGAAGTAGCCGCAGAGGGCCGGGCGGCCGAACTCGTTGTTGAACGCGGCACCGCCCAGCGGACCGTCGATCATGATGTCCAGCGCGCTGGCGATGCGGTCCGGCTTGGCGGCGGGCCGCTCCCAGGGACGGGGCGCGCTCGGCAGGCGGAGGTTGGAGACCGAAAAACCGGTCAGCCCCGCCTTGGGGCGCGCGCCGCGGCCGGTCGCCCCCTCGTCGCGGATCTCGCCGCCCGAGCCGGTGGCCGCCCCGGCGAACGGGGAGATCGCCGTCGGGTGGTTGTGGGTCTCGACCTTCATCAACAGGTGCACCGGCTCGACGTGGGCGCGGTAGACACCGGTCTTTGGATCGGGGGCGAAGCGACCGGCCTGCCGCCCCTCGATCACGGCCGCGTTGTCCCGATAGGCCGACAGCACGCCGCCCGGGCTGGCCTCGGTCGTGCGGCGAATCATCTGGAACAGCGACTGGGCCTGCTTCTCGCCGTCGATCACGAAGTCGGCGTTGAAGATCTTGTGGCGACAGTGCTCGCTGTTCGCCTGGGCGAACATCATCAGCTCGACGTCGGTCGGATCGCGCCCCATCGTCCGGTAGGCGTCGCAGAGGTAGTCGATCTCGTCCGGCGAGAGCGCCAGCCCCAGCTCGGCGTTGGCCTGCGCCAGCGCGGCGCGCCCGTCGCCCCCCAGCGCCACCTGCCCGAGGGGACGCGGGGCCCCGTGCTCGAACAGGCGATGCGCGTCGCTGGGGCGGTCCAGCACGGACTCGGTCATCCGATCGGCGAGGGCCCGCACCAGCGCCACCTCGTCGACGATCTCGCCGACGATCACGTAGCTGACCGCGCGCTCGATCCGCCGCACCTTTTCCAGACCACAGACGTGTGCGATGTCGGTCGCCTTCGAAGACCAGGGGGAGATCGTTCCCAGGCGCGGGACGACCATCAGCCGCCGGCCCGAGGCCACCGTCGCGCGGCCGGCGCTCCCGTCCGCCAGGCGGGGGCCGTAGGTCAAGAGCGCGTGCAGGATGCGCGACTCGTCCTCGGTCAACGTCCCGTCGACGTCGGCGAAGTGGAGGTAGTTCCCGTTCAGCGCACGCGCCCCGGGATTGACCCGCCGGATGGCCGCCAGTCGCTTCTGCAGACGCCCCGGGCCAAGCGGGCTGCCACCGACGACGTCGATCATTTGCGGCGCAGCCTGCCGGCTGCCCCCGGCGATGCAATCCGCCGGGAGCTCGTTTCGTCGCTCGGAAGCCGGACGGGCGTTTCACGCGGCCATTGTATCGGGACTACGCCGCCCCGGCCAGCTGGCGGAGCACGTAATGCAGGATGCCGCCGTGCTCGTAATAGGCGATCTCCTGCGGCGTATCGATCCGGACGACGGTCGAGATCTCCTTGACCGCCTGGCCCGACCGCGCGCGCACGAGGAGCTCGCGCCCGCCCGAGAACCCCGAGGCCAGCAGCGCCGGCAGCCCGACCGTCTCGAACAGCTCCTCTCCGGTGAGCCCCAGCGAGGCGGCCGTCTCGCCCGGCTTGAACTGCAGCGGCACGATCCCCATCCCGACCAGGTTGCTGCGGTGGATGCGCTCATAGCTCTCCGCGATCACCGCCCGGACCCCCAGGAGGCGAGGCCCCTTGGCGGCCCAGTCCCGCGAGGAACCCGAGCCGTATTCCTTTCCCGCCAGGATGACCAGCGGGACCTTCTGCGCCGCGTACTTCTCGGACGCCTCGAAGATCGACATCACCTCGCCGCCGGGAAGATACCGGGTCACGCCCCCCTCGGTGCCGGGCGCCAGCAGGTTCCTCAGCCGGACGTTGGCGAACGTCCCGCGCACCATCACCTCGTGGTTGCCGCGCCGGGCGCCGTAGCTGTTGAAGTCCTTGGGATCGACGCCGTGGGCGATCAGGTACTTGCCGGCCGGACTGTCCTTCTTGATGCTGCCGGCCGGCGAGATGTGATCGGTGGTGACGCTGTCGCCGAGGACCGCCAGCACGCGCGCCCCGGTCAGCTCGCCCGGCGGCACCGGCTTCGTGGGCATCCCCTCGAAGTAGGGCGGGTGCTTGATGTAGGTCGAGGCCGGGTCGAAGAGGTACGTGTCGCCGAGCGGCACGTCGAGGTTCCTCCAGCGCTCGTCCCCCTCGAACACCACGCCGTACGAGCTCTCGAACATCGCCGGCTTGACCGCCTTGGCCACGGACTCGGCCACCTCGCTGTTCGACGGCCAGACGTCGCGCAGGAAGACCGGCTGTCCCCCGGTCCCCTCGCCCAGCGGCTCCTTGTCGAGGTCGATGTCGATCCGCCCGGCCAGCGCGTACGCGACGACCAGCGGCGGCGACATCAGGTAGTTCGCCCGCACCTCGGGGTTGATGCGCCCCTCGAAGTTGCGGTTGCCCGACAGCACGCTGGCGACGACCAGATCGCGCGCCTCGATGGCGTCGGTGATCGGCTGGGGCAGCGGGCCCGAGTTGCCGATGCAGGTCGTGCAGCCGTAGCCGACCGTGTGGAAGCCGAGCGTCTCGAGGTGCGGCGTCAGCTTGGCCTCGGCGAGGTATTCGGTCACCACCTTCGAGCCCGGGGCCAGCGAGGTCTTGACCCAGGGGCGGGTCCGGAGCCCCTTTTCGACCGCCTTTTTGGCCAGCAGGCCGGCCGCCACCATCACCATCGGGTTCGACGTGTTGGTGCAGCTGGTGATGGCGGCGATGACCACCGAGCCGTGCCGGAGCTCGGGCGAGGCGGGCGCGGAAGGCGCGTAGCCGATGTTCGTCGACTTGCTGATCTCATCCGAGGGTGCGGCCGCGGTCGCCTTCTTCTTGGGCTTGACCAGCGACGGCAGCGCCTCCTCGAACGACTTCTTGGTCTGATAGAGGCTGACGCGATCCTGCGGGCGCTTCGGCCCGGCCACGCTCGGCTCGACCGACGCGAGATCCAGCTCGGCCACGTCCGTGTAGACCGCCTCCTTGGTGCCCGCGTCGTGGAACATCCCCTGCTCGCGGGCGTAGGCCTCGACCAGCGCCACCCGATCGGGCGCGCGCCCGGAGAACCGCAGGTAGCGCAGCGTCTCGTCGTCGATGGGGAAGATGCCGCAGGTGGCGCCGTACTCGGGGGCCATGTTGGCGATGGTGGCCCGGTCGGCCACCGGCAGCGCGGCGATGCCGGGACCGAAGAACTCGACCAGCTTGCCGACGACGCCCATCTTGCGGAGCATCTGGGTGACCGACAGGACGAGGTCGGTGGCCGTCGAGCCCTCGCGCAGCTTGCCGTGCAGCCGCACCCCGATGACCTGCGGAATCAGCATCGAGAGCGGCTGCCCCAGCATGGCCGCCTCGGCCTCGATGCCGCCCACCCCCCAGCCGAGCACGCCGAGGCCGTTGATCATCGTCGTGTGGCTGTCGGTGCCGACCAGCGTGTCGGGATAGGCCTGGACCGGCTCGCCTTTGGATTCGTCGCCGGTGAACACCACCCGGGCCAGGTACTCGAGGTTCACCTGATGGACGATGCCGGTGTCGGGCGGCACGACGGCGAAGTTACGGAAGGCCGACTGCCCCCAGCGCAGGAAGGCGTAGCGTTCCTTGTTCCGCGAAAATTCGATCTGGGCGTTCAGCGACAGCGCCTCCGGCTTGCCGTACTCGTCGACCTGCACCGAGTGATCGATGACCAGCTCGGCGGGCAAGAGCGGGTTGATCCGCTTGGGATCGCCGCCCAGCGTCTGCACCGCCGCGCGCATCGCCGCCAGATCGACCACCGCCGGCACGCCGGTGAAGTCCTGCAGGAGAACGCGCGCCGGCATGAAGGCGATCTCGTAGCTCGGTTCCGCCTTGGGGTCCCAGGCGCAGAGCGCGCGGATGTCCGCCTCCTTGACCGACTTGCCGTCCTCGTGGCGCAGCAGATTCTCCAGCAGGATGCGGAGCGAGAACGGCAGGCGCCCCGGCGCCAGCCCCGACTTTTCCAGCGCCGAGAGACGATGAATCTCGAACTTGCGTTTGCCGACCTCGAGGGTGCCGCGACTACCGAAGCTGTTCGCCATGATGGCCCATTCTTAGTTGCCGCGCGCGCGATGTCGAGACCCCTTGGCGTGGGTCGTTTGTTTCGCGTGGACGAAGCTCGGCTCCGCCGAGCGGAGTCCGTCGCGGGAGGCTTCGGGAACCCTCTGAGGGTTACCGAGCTTTACCGCGTGGACGAAGCTCGGCTCCGCCGAGCGGAGTCCGTCGCGGGAGGGTTCGGGAACCCTCTGAGGGTTACCGAGCTTGCGGATAGGAGAGGAAGACCTGTTTGCGGACGTTGTGCGGCCGGGTCTCGCCGGGCGGGGGGCTGTCGTTCTCGATTTTATAAGCGTCGAACCGGACGATCCGATCGCCGGGATGCCCGGTGCGGATCGGGTAACGGAGGATCCATTCGAGGAACGCCTGATGGTAGACCCCCTGATCGGGAATCCGGACCGAGTAGTTGAAGAAGAACGAATCGTTGTCGAGGCGGGTGGGGATCTCGTCGACGCCGGGGTACGGGATGCGGCCCGCCACCTCGCTGTAGGGATCCACCCGCCGGCCGTCGGCGGTGATCGCCTCCACGACCACCGATTCGTCGGACAACGGGGCGTCGGAGGCGAACATCGACCAGGCCTGGATGAACCGCGGATAGGCGACCAGCCGCTTGACCCAACCCGGTTCGTCGAACTTGAGGAACTTGGGAACGGCCTGGTTGATGAACAGCGCTTCGTTGACGATCGTGATCAGCATCGCTAGGACGAAGCCTTCCCGCAGGATCGCCACCACCCGGCCCAGCCAGACGCGGACCGGCGGGCGGGCGGCAGGAGCGACCGCCACGGACTGGGCCGCGGTCGCGCCGGGCACGCCGCAGGCGGCGAGCCCGAGCCAGTAGGAGACGGTCCGGCGGCGGCGCGAGAAGAGGTCGTAGCCGACGTTGGCCAGCGCCCGCAGGCCGGGTAGCCGGAGGGGCCAGAACCAAAGGACGCCCAGCGGCAACGCCCGCAGGAGCTGCGCGACTGCATCGGCGCGGGTGGTGCGGCGCCCCGTCTCGTCGACGACGACGATGGTGCGGTCCAAGAGCTCGGGTGAAAGATCGGCCGCTTTCGGGTCCGGCGGAATTTCGGCGCTGGAAACGAGCCGGATGCGCTGGTGGACGTCGAGGCGGGCCACAAGCCGGGCGATCTGGAAGCAGACGCCGCACCCGGCGTCGAAGTAGAGAGTCAACCGCCGCCGGCTGCGCGCGGCGATCCGCGCGAACAACGTCCACTCCGAGGCGGTGAGGAGAAACGGCGTGTAGCCGATCATCGTCCAGGAAAAGACGCCCAGGTTGATGAAGGTCTGAAAGCCGATGTGCAAGCCGATGATCGCCACCACCGCTGCCCGCCGCGTCCAGGTCCGCCAGATCGGCGAGAGGATCAGCACCGGCAGGACGCTCTCGGTCGCCAGCGCGGCATACGACAGCACGCGGGAGAGCGTCGGAGTCATGTACCCGCGCATCCAGACGCCGAACCAGGTCACCATCCGGTTCTGGTAGAGGACGTAGTGGACCGCCGTCCCCTGCCGCCAGGTCGGGCCGCCCTTCTGGATGGCGTTGAAGAAGTAAGAGATGGCCAGCTGAAACAGGATGGTGAACGCCGCCAGCGTGACGACGCGGTTGACGTCGGCGGTGGCGTCGACCAGCGCGCTGTCGGGGCGCGGGGCCATGGCCGCCCGATCGGCGAGCTGGGCGGCGGTCGTCTCGCGCCGGCGCCGCAGGCTGTCGCGAACGGCGTCGACGGAGAATCGCCGGCCGAGCGGCAGGAGGGCCGACCAGACGATGAGCTCGCAGAGCATCCAGTCGCCGCCGTTCTCGACCAGCGTGACCCGCGCGTGCAGGCTGATGAGGCAGAGCGGCGCCAGGAAGCGCATCAGCGTCGTCCGCCAGCCGACCAGCAGCGCCAGGTAGACGAACCCGCAGATGACGAACCCGAGGATCGCCTCCTGCCGCAGAGACGCCAGGAAGAAGAACGAGAACATCCACTGCGTGGGCGGGCGCCAGAGCAGAGTGTGGTTCGGGAGCAGCCCGTCGTTCGTGTAAAAAAGGTCGAGCACCGGAATGCGGCGCACCAGATCGATCAGCAGGATGATCGACACGACGATGCGGCCGAGGCCCACGCTGCGCGCGTCGATGGTCAGGTACTTGTCGACGAACCAGCGACGGAACGCCGCCCAGCGCTTGAACCGCCCTTTCTTCATGGCCATTGCAGGAACCGGCGCTGGTGGAACCCGGTCGGCTGGTCGTCGCCGGGCCCGGGGCTCCGTTGCTCGACGACGTAGGCGTCGAACTTGGTGATGGCATCGTTGGGGTTCCCGGTCCGATCGGGGTAGCGCAGGATCCACTCGATGAACGCCTGGTGAAACACGCCGGCGTCCGGGATCCGCAGGGTGAAGTCACACCAGAACGAGCTGTGGCCGAGCCGCACCGGCACCCGGTCGATCGGAATGTCCGCCACCCGGCTGCCGATCTCGTTGTAGGGGTCGACGTGGCGGCCGTCGCGCGTCACCGCGTCGACGTAGATGGTCTCGTCGGTGAGGGGCGCGTCGGGCGAGAACAGCGACCAGCCCTCGAAGATGTGCGGGTACATGACGGCCGCCACCATCCACTCGGGGCGATGCTCGAACCGCAGCTCGGGCGGAACGGCCGGATTGGCGACGGAGACCTCGGCGGCGAGGACCACGAACACCACCGCGGCCCCGAATTCGCGGAGGAACGGCACCTGGCCGCGGAACCAGGCCCGCAGCGGCGTCACCGGTTCGGTCGAGGCCGGCGCGGCGTCCGTCGCTGCCTTCGGTTGCGCCGGGACGCCGCAAGCGGCCAGACCGAACCAGCCGGAGATGGTCGTCCGGTTGCGGGCGAAGAGGTCGTAGGCGCGGTTGGCCAGCCCGCGGACCCCGGGCAGCCGCATCGGCCACGACCAGAGCCGCCCGAGCGGCAGCGCCCCGAAGAGCTCGGCGAACGCGTCGGCGCGCGTCCAGCGTCGATCGGTCGCCGGATCGAGGACCAGCATCGTCCGGTCGAGCAGCGCCGGATCGACCCCCTTCGGCAACGCGCCGAGCTCGCTGTTGGGGACCCAGCGCAGGCGATGGTGGATGTCCATCCGCGCCAGCACGCGCACCACCGCCCAGCAGATGCCGCAGTCGACGTCGTAGAACACCGTGCGGGCCCGGCCCCGCCGCGGGACCAGGCGCGAGAACAGCGTCCACTGGGCGTCGGTGAGCAGGAAGGGCTGGAAGGCCATCATGGCGAACGAGAAGATCCCCAGGTTGACCAGCAGCGCGATGCCGGCGTGCAGGCCCACCAGCAAGAGCGCCGCGACGAAGCGCGTCCAGCGCCAGAAGATCGGCGTCAGCACCAGGAAGGCGGCGGACGCTTCGATCACCAGCGTCCCCTCGGTCAGGAGCTTGGTGAAGGCGTAGGGGGCATGCTCCCGGACTTGCAGCCCCACCCAGGTGACGATCCGCTCCTGCCACAGGACGTAGTGGACCGCGCTGCCGTCGCGCCAGGTCGGGCCGCTCTTGTGGACGAAGTTGAACCAGTAAATGACGGCGATCTGCAGCAGCAGGCCCAGCGCGGCCAGTGAGGTGGTCTGCCGCTCGTCGGGCGGCGGCACCCCGGCCGACAAATCGTCGGGTGTCTCGTCCGGGCGCGCGCGGAGGCTGGCGCGGATGGCGTCGACCGAAAACCGCCGCCCGAGCGGCAGGAACGCCGTCCAGACCATCAGCACGCCGATGGCCACGCCCCCCCAGTTCTCCGCGCCCAGGATCCGGTTGTGCAAGCTGGTGGTCATCGCGAACGACAGCAGGTGAAAGAGGCGCGTGCGGTAGCCAATGAGGAAACAGAAGAAGCAAACGAAGGCGATGACGAACCAGATCGCCGCCTCTTCGGGGAGCGAGGCCATGAAGAAGACGGAGAAGATCCGCGGAAACGGCGGCCGCCAGAGGACCGTGTGGTTGGGGATCAGCCCCAGGTTGCTGTAGAAGTCGCGCAGGTAGGGGACCCGGCGCAGGAGATCCCCGAGCAGCACCAGCCCCAGCACGATCCGCCCCAGCGCCAGGCTGCGCAGATCGATCTGCAGATAGGTGCGCCGCAGGCGTTCGGCGAGCGCGCCCCGGTTCATGCCGGCCGGCTCCGGCGGCGACGGGCGGCGACGTCGAACCCGATGCGCCCGAGATCGACGAGGGACCGCGCCATCGCCACCGGGCTGAGCTTCGAGCCCTTGATGTCGTGCCAGGTGGTGAGCGGCACCTCGACCACGGCCGAGATCGGCATGGCGGGAACCCCCTTCGCGCCGGTCAGGAGCCGCCCGAGCAGCTCGACGTCGAACGCCCAGCGGGAGAGGAACGGGGTCGCCAGCGCCGCAGCCAGCCTCGGCGACGCACGGAACAGCTTGGCGCCGCATTGGGTGTCGTAGACGCGCGCCTGCAGGATCGCCGCCGCGACGCTGGCGAAGACCCGCCCGAGGTAGTGACGGGCCGCGCTCCGCTCGATGTCCGTTCCCAGCAACGCCACCCGCGCCCCCAGGACCGCCTCGACGCCGGGGCGTTCGAACGCCGCTCGCAGGCGGAAGATTTCGCCCGGCGGCGTCGACAGATCGGCGTCGAGATAGCCGACCACCCCGGCCCCCCGCTCGAGCGCCGCCAGCATTCCCCGCCGCACCGCCTCGGCCTTGCCCCCGTTGGGCCGCAGCGACAGGACGTCGATCCGCGCCGGCCGCGCCGCGGCGAGGGCCCCCAACCGGTCCGCCGTCGCGTCGGTCGACCCGTCGTCGACGAAAAGCAGCGACGCCTCGGCGCAGCTGTCGAGGAACGCCAGCATGGGCGCGTCATCCAGGCGATCCGCCTCGTTATAACAGGGGATGACCACGGTCAGCGAAGGCGCGGCCGAATCCATAAGCAGTATGCTCATCTTAGACCACATTCTCAGTTAGACTGCGCGCCCGATGTCGGCCGGTACCTTCGACCCCGCCTTCAACCCTCCGTTAGACCCATCAGCCCCGCCGTCGCCCGGCGTGCCGGCTGAGCCGGCGGCGCCGCCCGCGCCGCCCGCGCTTGCTCCGGCCGCCCCGCCGGGCCCTCCCCCGCTCACCCGCGCCTTCCGGGCGCTGGGCCTGCTGACCGCCGAAGGCGCCTCCATCGGCTTCGCCGGGTGGTCCCTCCGCGCGCGCGACCACCTCCTCAACTACGTCGCGAACAACGCGATGGCGCCGGCCGCCCGCAAGTACGTGTTCGGCAACATGCTGGCCGGGGCCGGGCTCACCGGGTTGGTGGGGCTGGTGGCGATCCTGTGGCGCCGGCTGGGGGGACTCGACCGCGTCGAACGCGTCGCCCGCCGGCTGGGGCCCCTGTGCCTGGCGGGGCTCCTGCCCATCTTCTTCCAGTGGCAGCTCTGGTACGGCGGGCGCGAGCTGACCTTCATCGTGATGGTCGGCGCCTTCGTGCTTTTCTTGCAGGTGCTGACCCGGGTCTCGCTGGAGACGCCGCCGATCCTCCCGGCGTCATGGCGCGCCCGCGTCGGCGCCCGCCTCGGCCCGCCGCTGGCGCGCCTGCGCGACACCAGGTGGCTGCCGTTCGCCATCGTGTTCACCGCCTTCCTCGGCTACACGATCTATTTCTCGATCATCACCATCCAGAACCATTTCCGCCTGCAGACGATGGGGTGGGATCTGGGGATCGAAAACAACCTGGTCTGGAACGCCGCCCACTTCAACAGGCCGTTGTTCAAGACGTCGGTCATCGGCAACGCCACGTCGACCCACATCGGGTTTCACGAGACCTATATCTCGTACCTGATCGGCATCTTCTACCGGCTGGTGCCGCGGCCCGAGACGCTGCTGGTGCTGCAGGCGGCGCTGATCGGCGGCGCGGTGCTGCCGTTCTTCGCCTTCGCGCGCCGGCACGTGGGCGCCTGGACGGCCTGCCTGCTGGCCGTTCTGATCAATCTCTACGCGCCGCTACAGGGGTCCAACCTCTACGATTTTCACTACCTACCGTTCGCGCCGTTCTACCTGTGGTGGTGCCTCTGGGCCCTCGAGTCCCGCCGCAACGTCATGGCCGTGGTGGCGGTGACCCTCACGCTGGCGAACCGCGAAGACATGTCGGCGTTGCTCGTTGTGCTCGGCCTCTATCTGGTCTTCACCGGCGAACGGCCGCGGGCGGGCCTAGTGGTCACGATCATCTCGGCGGCCTACTTCGTGGGCATCAAGCTCATCCTGATGCCGCACTTCCTGAACGGCTATCCCGCCTACATTAACCAGTACGAAGGGTTGCTCCCCGAAGGAGAAAGCGGCTTCGGGGGCGTTCTCAAGACGGTGTTCGGAAACCCGGGCTTCACCGTCGGCAGTCTGCTCGAGCACGACAAGGTCCTCTACCTGCTGGAGATCGTCGCCCCGCTGGCCTTCTTCCCCTGGCGGCGCCCCATCGGTCTGCTCTGCTCGATCCCCGGGTTCTTCTTCACCATGCTGGCGACGCACTACCCGCCGCTCCTCAGCATCTCGTTCCAGTACACGGCGTACTGGAGCAGCTTCTACTTCATCGCCGTCGTCGCCAACCTGGCCTGGCTCCGCCGCATCGAGGCGGCGGGGGCCGGGTGGGCTCGTCAGAGCCGGCGCGCCTGGCTGGTGGCGATCACCGCCGGGACCATCGTGACGTCGTACCAGCTCGGGATCGTTATGCAGCGCAACACCGCCTGGGGTGGCTTCTCGCCGTTTCACGTCGGCGTAACCGACGCCGATCGCGCCCGCCACGCCGATCTCTACGACCTCATCAAGCTCATCCCGCAGGATGCCAGCGTCGCCGCCTCCGAGAACATCGTCGCCCAGATCTCCAGCCGCAAGAACGCCTACTCCCTCCGCATCGGCTTCAACGACGCGGATTACCTCCTGGTGCGGCTCCCCTCGGGCGGCGAGGATCGCGGCCACCTCATCGATGCCCTCAAGTCCGGCCTCTACGGGATGCAGGCCCAGCGCGGAGAGTTCGTCCTCTTCCGCAAAGGTCTGAAAGCAGCCAGTGCCGCACCGTTCCTGCGCCAGTTAGGTGCTTGACCCGACTTCCGGTAAGCTATTATTTGGTTATGACAGCTCATGCCCAACCGCAGCCCTACGGGCGCGGCCACCGGGCGCTCGAGATCGCCAGCATCGCCTTCGTTTTCCTGGCTCTGGCCTGGCTCGGGTTTCGAATCTGCCATGCGGTGGCCGGCGCGCGGGAGCTCTTCTTCGTCGCCTCGACCGCTCTGGGCGGATACTTGGTGGCGGACTTCTTGTCAGGCCTCGTCCACTGGGCCGGTGACACGATCGGTGACCAGAACACCCCCATCTTCGGGCCCAACTTCGTCACCCCGTTCCGCTACCACCACGTCGATCCCAAGGACATCACCCGGCACGACTTCGTCGAGACCAACGGGAACAACTGCATCGTGGTGGCGCCCATCCTGGCGCTCCTGCTGCTCATCACGCCCAAGACCACCGGCTGGTTCTTCTACCTCTGCGCGGTGCTGGCGTTCACCTCCTGGTTCATCTTCTGCACCAATCAGTTCCACAAATGGGCGCATGAGGACCACCCGGCGCGGCTGGTGCGCCTTCTGCAGCGGGCCGGCCTGATCCTGTCGCCCGAGCACCACGCCATCCACCACGCCTCGCCGCAGAACAAATCCTACTGCATCACCGTCGGCTGGATGAACCCGATCCTCGACAAGATCGGCTTCTTCCGGATCTGCGAGGCGATGATCGGTCGCGTGCTCCCGGGCGCCGTTCGCCCGGGTTGAGACCTAGCGGGTGACCGGGCGGGCGTCTTCGCGCGCGAAGATCTCCAGCTTGCCTGCCACGAACACCGGGTGGTAGCGGGCCGGGAGCAGCGATCGCGCCTCCCTGGGCATGGCCCAGACGAGCAGGTGACTGAAGCGCGGCTCGGCCTGCCGCCAGAAATTAGCCCACAGATCGCGCCAGATCACCGGACAGGCCCCCTCGGTCGGGTCCCGCTTGAGCGCCTTACAGGTAAGCGCCGGAGTGCCATAACGCCGGGCGAAGCCATCGAGCCCGGGCGGAATCAACTGGCCGGGAGGGAAGGTCCGATAGTTGATGGGATGGGAGCGGTCCACCGCGAATACCAGGGGCGCCGAGCTGTTCTTCGCGACGGTATAGTACCCCCAGGCGTGCGTGAGGCTGGCCGTGAAGCCACCGGCCTCGCCATGCTCGAATAGCAGCGGGAGCAGCGTGGCGCGCTCTGGTACAGCGTCGATGCCTGCCGTGAACGCAGCGCGGTCGCGATCAAGCCTCACGTAGTCGGCTCCGAGAGTCATAGAAAACGTCAGGGCCGAGGCCACCAGCAGCCCAGCGACGGCGCGTGGCAGCCGGCTAGGCAGTTGAATGAGCAAGCCGGCCCACAAAAACGGCACGAGGCGGCAATTGAGGTAGTTCCAATTGCTCAACATACTGGGCAGTCCCAGGTACGCGGCAGTCAACAGGACCATGGAGCGCCCCGTGAAGAAATGCCGCGGCCTCCAGCCCCGCCGCCAGACGAAATACGGCAGGAGCAGCGCGGGGAAGATCGTCATGCTCCCCCTCCAGGTGAGGGCCCCCGAGACGTCGAGCCAGAGGTGCGCGAGGAGCTCCCAGGGATTCAAAAACATGAAGGCTGCCATAGCCGCGGTGGAGTGCTCGGGCTTGACGAGGTGGTGCTCGACCGTGACGAGCGCCAGCAATCCCGCAGGGGCAAGGGGCAGAAGCAGCGTGAGGACCGCCTGCCGGCGCGCCGGCCAGGTGGACTGGCCGGCCGCGTGAAGCCCGACCAGCAAACAGATGATCGCGAACGGGAACACGTGCGCGTACCAGACGCCGAACGCCAAGGCGGCAACGCCGACGGCGCCCAGCAGCGTCGGCCTCTCGCGCTGCCGGTCGATGAGCGTCAGAAGGATCAGCGACAGCCCAAAGGCAAACGTGAAGTTCAAGAACCCCATCGACAGCGAGAAGCTGTGTACCAAGGGCCAGGCGAAGAGCACGGCCACGGGCAGGTGACGGCGACCGGCGAAACGGAGCACGAATATCGGCAGCGCCAACGCGTTCACTGCCAACGTCGCAGCGATGAAGACGCGTGCCGCCCCGAAGAGACCACGTCCGCCCAGGAGATAGAACCAGAGCGTGAGCAGACAATTCGATTTGAAGAGGCCGTTGAACGCGTACTCGGGATAGAGCTGGGGGTGGGCCACGATGTGCGCCGTGGCGACGTGGTTGGGAAGGTCCTGCAGCGGCGGCAGTTGAACGAGCAAGAGCGGCCAGGCCGAGATCGCGAACAGCAGCGCCCCGACCATCCAGATGAGCTGCGCTTCGCTGAGATCGCCGAAAGCGCGAGCGAGCGAACCCGTGGGCCTCGGCCAGGTCGGGGCGCGCATCTGCGTGGACTCCGCCTCGATCACGGGCGCTAGCATACCTTGCCCCGGCGAACGCACACGAGACGGAGGGTTGATTCGGCGCTCGCCTTGCGGGCCCTACCGCCCGCAGACCGAGCCAAGGCGCCCGAGCTTCGACATCAAGCTCGGGTTGTTGACTTGAAAATTGTTGTAATAGCCGGTGAACCCAAGGACGAAGCCGCTGGCGATCGTCAGCATGGCCAGTGACAGCGACGCGGCGCCCACGACACGGTTCGCGACGGGTCGCCCGGCGGTCATGCGCTGCAGATTCCAGGCACCGACGGTCCCCAACAAAACCAGCGGGGCCGCGAAGTCGCCCATATAGCGCATGGTCGCGCTCGGCGCGCACAGGAGCGGCGCCAGGCCCAAGGTCGCGGCAAGGGCGAAGTTCACCACCAAGCTCCGGAGGGCGGAGGCGGCTGTCCCGGGGGGCCGCCTCTGCCAGAGCAAGGCGGCCGGGACCAGCCACACCCAAGGAACGGACGAGAGCAGACCGATGGTCGGTTCATAGATGAAATAGCCGGGGGCCAGGTGAAAACGCTGCGGAAAAGCGGCCGCCCCCATATCCGTCACCGCGGTGACGAAAGGAAATCGGCATGCCAGCTTTGCCCCGCGCAGCGCGTACGAATAGAGATTGGCGGGAATGAACGCCGGGGACCACGTCCAACGGATCCAAGTCAGCTGATACCTTTGTCCGAACTCGAGCCAGTGGTCGAATCGCAGCCGATTGTAAGCGAGCAGTGCGGCGACTCCAGCTGACAGGGGCAGGCCAATTGCGGAAAGACTCTCCACGAACCTTTTGACCCGCGGGCCCGTCCCCCGGCGAGCCACAAAGCCGGCGGTCGTCAGCGCGATCGCGGCGACGGCGCATCCGAGCGAGATCCTACAGCCGATTGCCAACGCGAATGCTGTTCCGGCCGCGCAGGCGGAGAGATTTGCCTTCCTCCGCGTCTCGGCAGCATGCACGGCATCGAAGGAGAACAGCAGGCCGAACAGGAGGAACGCCTGGCCGCCGACGATAGACGCCTCGTAGATGGCCGGACGGGCCAGCATGAAGGGGGTTGGATTGGCGAAGGCCAGGACGAGGACCGCGCCCGCGACCTGCCAGAGAGGCGCTTCGGGAAACAGGCGCCGCGCGATGCGGTCGATGAGGAGGGTGCCTGCGACGAGTTGGAGGGTGACGAGCCCGAGGAACGGGTAATAGTCGCCGAGCGGCCGAGAAATACGGAGGACGATCTTTACGAGCGCGAGCAACAGAGCGGGGACCGGCCCCCAATAGAAGTAGTAGTGATCGCCATAGAGACTTGCGTCCCAATACCAGAGGTTCGCGTTGGCGGGGTCGTACGGATTCGCAGCTTGCACGAGGGCCCGGCTCGGTTCGATCAGCAGATGGATGTGCCCGGCCCGAAAGCTCTCGGCCAGTTGATCGATCCGGCTCTCCATGAACGGCCAGCGCGTCCAATGGCCGGTCGACCCCAGGAATACGTAGCCGGCCTCCGCGAGCATCATCGTGGCCAAGAAAACCAAGTTGCGGCGGCCGAGCTTTCGAACCAGGGTGCTCGCCAGCACCTCGATCACCGGGTGCCAGGCTCGACGGGTTTTCCCGGACATCTTGCTGGCGCAGCCTACCGGCTTTCCGACCGCCCACCAAGGTGAACCGCCCAGTCACGCCGGCCGCCCGGCCTTCGCGAGGTCGGGTAGTATCCACGCCCATGGACCTGAGCGAGCGCCGCGGTACCTCCCCCCGGCGGCATCCGTGGGAGAAGGCGCGGGCAAATTTTTTCAGACGCGTGGTGCAACAAACGCTTCCCTCCTCTCAGCCGCTCTCGGTGTTGGATGTCGGTGCCGGAGACGGATACCTGGCGAGTGCGTTGTTCGCCGATCTACCCGCCGGCAGCCGGCTCGTCTGCGTCGACTCCAACTACTCCGACGCGGATCTCGCGACCTATCGTGCGTCCGCTCCGCCGAGCCTCTCGTTCGTACGAGAGCGGCCCGGCGACCGCTATGACGTCATCCTCTTGCTCGATGTCATCGAGCATGTGCCCGACGACGCCGCCTTCTTGCGGGTCTTGACGGAGGAAAACCTGTCCCAGGACGGAATGATCCTGGTCAGCGTACCCGCCAGGCAATCGCTCTTCAGCAAGCATGACGAGGCTCTCGGACACTACCGCCGTTACAGCCCCGCTCAGCTGCGACGGGTCATGGCCGCGAACGGTCTCGTCGTTCGGAAGGCGGGTGGGTTGTTTCATTCGTTGCTGTTCCCCCGGACCTGGTCGGTCGTGCGCGAGAAGTTCCTCCGCTTGCTCGCCAAGGAACCGCCGTTACCGCCCGCAGCGGACGACTGGAAGGCAGGTCACTGGATTTCGAAGGGGGTCGACCGGCTACTCGCGGCCGACAACGCCCTCTCGCATGCCTGCAGCGAGCTCGGATGGGATCTGCCTGGACTGAGCGTCTGGGCCGTTTGTCAGCGAGCGCGACCCGAGTGACCGACGCCGCGGGGAGCCCGAAGCTCGGTGCCACCTGCCTGGTGGTGGCCGTTGGATACGGGGATGAAACCGCCGACGAGACCGGGGTGAGGGACCTCATCGCCCAGCCCGACATGCACGTCGTGTTGGTCGGTCGCTTGGCCAATCCGACGGTTTCCGCCTGGGCAGGAGCTCTTACGCGGGATCTGCCCCAGAGGTGCACGCCGCTCACGCTTGCAGCCACCACCACCAAGGCAGAGGCCGTCAGGCTGGGGCTGCGAGCCGCGGTCGCGCGAGGCGCTGAGATGGTCGGCTATGTCGCGGCAGACTTCTCGTCGCCGGTCTCGGAGATCGTTCGCCTTCGCGACATCATGCGTTCACGCCGGGCCTCCGTCGTGATGGGAGCCCGGGTTGCGATGTTGGGGGTCGACATCCAGCGGAGCGCCGTCGGTCACTATCTCGGACGCTGCTTTGCCATGATGGCTTCCTTGGTCTTGCGTACCGCGATCTATGACACCCAGTGCGGATTGAAGCTGTTTCGCCCCTCGCCGGCATTGGCCGAGGCGCTCGCGACCCCCTTTTCGTCGCTGGTCGCTTTCGATGTCGAGCTCCTGGGGCGGCTGCTCGTCGGAGGTCCCGGGATTCCGCCGGTTCGTGCGGACGATATCATCGAGGTCCCCCTCGAGACGTGGCACGGCCACGCGCGCTCCCCCATCGATCCTGCCCGCGCGTTCTTGGCGGTCCTCGACCTTCGTCGGATCGCTGCCGATTTGACCGCTCGACGCCGCATCCGCGACGTCCCTGCCGACAGGTGACCGAGTTTGGGCCGCGCGGCTCAGCGACCGCCACGGGCGGCGAGCGCGATCCCGAGCTGCCCGATCCAGTAGAGGCCCAGCGTGAAGAAGGCCGCGTGGGGGAGGGGGCGGCGGAAGCGGTTGAGCGCCAGGCTGGCGTCGGACGCGTAGAAGAACGTCGCGCCGGCGGCGGCGAGAGGCGCCCCCACCAGAGGTCCGCCGAGCGTCGCCGAGGCGGCGATCACCATCGCGGTGATGACGACGCCATAGGCGATGGTCGGCGCGCGGAGGCGAGCGGTCCCGGGGCCGATCGCCCGGAGGACGAGCGCGGTCGCGGCGATGGTCGCGACCGCCACGACCGCGACGTGCGGCGACCAGACCGCCACCCGCGCGAAGGCCACGACGTAGGCCAGGTGGGCCAGCAGAAACGCCGCCAACCCGACCAGGAAGGCGCCCTCGCTCGCGCTGAGGAGCGCGATGTCGCCCACGACCGACAGAGCGATCCCGGCGTCGATCCACCAGGCGAGGCGGGTCGCCGGCCAGCCGACGACCAGGAAGAGCAACGCCGTGGTCAGCGGCTTCGTCGCGACGTGAAGCCAGGCCATTCGGCGCTCCGCCGAGAAGACGGCCAGGGCCGCCACGACGAGGACCGCGATGACGGGCGCCACGGAGGAGATGATAGACCGGCCGGGTGCGCTTCGACATCTAATCAGTCGACGGAGCACTCACAACCTCGATCCTCGGGCCCAAGGTTTACCGGGAGAGAGAGGGGATCTCACATGGCGCACGTCGGCCTGTTTGAAGGTGTTTGGCGCGACCTCACCGGTCGAGGCATGTTCGGCGGGACGTTTCAGATTCGCTTGATTGCTCAGCCACTCGTCGCGCTGCTGCTGGGGATTCGCTTCGGAATCCGGGACGCCAAGCAGGGAAAACCGGACCCCTTCTTCATGAGCCTGGTCCGCAGCAAGCACGATCGCTGGCCCATTCTGAGACAGGGGCTGCGCGACGCGCTGGTCCCGCTGTGCGTGGCGTTCATCTTGGATTCGATCCTTCAGCGGATGATCCTCGGCCACATTCGCCTGGCGGGGGCGGTGATCGTCGGAGGGTTGCTGGTCTTCCTTCCCTTCATGCTCGGGCGCGGGCTGTCCCACCGAATCTGGACCCGCGGCCACCACATGCGCCAGGTCCCGCACACCCCCTGACGGCGAACCGGCGACGACGCGGTCCAGCCGACCCGCCGAAGCAGCGCGCCCCGCCCGGATGGCGGGGGCGCCCTTCGACGGCGAGCTCACAGGCAGCTCGGAAGCGTCACCGTCTTGCCGTCGAGCATCGCCGAGCCGCACGTCGACGTGAACGTCCAGGTGTGCGATCCAGAGTGGCTCCCGCCCATCCGCGAGACGGCCAACGTCCCGCCGGTCGGCCGGCAGCACCCGTTGTCGCGCATGATGTCGGTCCCGGTCAACGTCGCCGTCCCACCGCTCTTGTCGGTCACGTTCAGCATTCCGCCGACCGTGTAGCTCTGGTCCGCCAGCGAGATCGACGAGAACATGTAGGTCCCGTTGTACGACCGGTCGGAGGTCATCGAGCCGCCGCTGGCAAACCGCTGGATCTCGCCGGTGGTCTGGATGCTGGCGGTGGCCGGCGACTGCCCAAGCGCGTAGGTGAGCGTCGAGGTGCTCATGTCGTTGGGAATCACGATCTTCGCTCCCCCGGTGCCGGTATAGGTCAGCCCCGTGATGGTGGACGTGTACCCGAGCGTGATCGAGGTGGAGGAACCGCAGGTCGTGTCGGAGGCCGAACGCGTGATCTGCACGTCGACCGTTCCGTCGACGGTGCCACCGCCCGACAGCTGGCATCCGCTGAAGACGATGTTCACGCCCGCCGCCGAGACGCCGCAGACGGCATTGCCGGTGCGGGGTGTCACCGTCACCTGCCCCGCGCAGACGACGTTCCCGAGCGCCGCCTCCCGGATCGCTTGACCGACCGCCTCTCGAGCGGTCGTGGCGCCGGTGCCGCGGCCGCCATCACCGGCGCGACCGGCGTCGACGCTGATGTGGCCGCCGTCGACGCTGATATGCCCGCCGTCGAGGTTGACGATGCCGCCGTCGACGCTGACGCCGCGCCGTCGACGCGACCGCGAGCCGGCCGGCTCCCTCCGGCGGGTGCGGCCGCGTAGATGCCGTAGTAGCCCCAGCCACCGGCATAGACGCCCGAGTAAGCGACGTCGGCCGGGTAGTAGTAGTCACCGGCGTAGTCGTCTTCGTAGGCGACGTCACTCGCGGTGCTGGAGCCGCACCCTGCGCTTCCGACGGCCAGCACCAGGCCCGCGGCGATAGAACCCTTGATGATGCCTTTGATCGCGTTCTTCATGTTTCTCACTCCTCCAGCGGGCCAAGGTAGTGAGCGGGCCCAGCTTGGGCAGGCCGCGGCGGTCATCCCCGCATCATTTGCGCAATCGGATGACGCATGGCCGATCACCGACGGTGAGCGCTCACGTCGAACACGTGATGCCCCCAGGCGGGAAGATCGAGATAGAGGCCGTTGCCAGCGAGGCCGTCCCCCTCGCGCTCATAGACGACGTCGCTCAGGAGATCGCGAAGCTCGAAGCTGCGCCCCGCCAGCCCCGACATACCGAGGGTGACGTAGCACTGCCCCTGAGCGCCGCCGTAGTTCACCACCGACAGCAGCCTCTGCTCGCCCA
Organism: uncultured Pseudomonadota bacterium; assembly: GCA_963835825.1. GTDB lineage: Bacteria > Myxococcota_A > Polyangia > Fen-1088 > Fen-1088 > JADGRB01. The sequence goes on along the minus strand of CAWIGZ010000008.1, from coordinate 309,886 downwards.
GCTGCCAGGACGAGACGATGAACTGTTCGTGGGTGGAGTTGCCCGCCCAGGCCGCCCGGCAGGTCTCGAGGCGCCACTCTCCATCCAGAGCTTCGGGCCGGCGGAAACAGCCGAGGAACCGGGCATAAAAGGCGCGCAGATCTTCATCGACCGGTTCGGCCGGGCGGCGCCCGAGGTGCATCGAGACGTGAACCTTGCGTCCCTCGAGCTGGCCTTCGTAGATGAAGCGGAGCCCGCGCGCCAGCAACGCCACGACCGCGGCGGCCTTGTGCACGGGCGGCGGGAAGGTCGCGGCCGCCCGCGGCTCGTCGTGGTTCTCGAGGAACCGCATCGAGTGATCCTGAAACGCCGGGTCGGCCATCAGGTGCTCGCGCACCGGCGTGGCAACCTGGGCCACCAGGCGATCGTAAAGGCGCTTGTCGTAGGTGTAATCGAAGCCGGCCTGTTGCAGCTCCCACTCCATGTCCCAGTAGACCTCGGCGACGAACTTGAAGTCGCCGTGCCGCCGCTTGACGGCGGCGATGGCCTCCGGCCAGAACGGGTTGTCCTTGGGCGGCGAGCCGTCCGACGGACGCGAGCGGTCACCCCAGGTCCTCTGGATGATCTCCGGCTGCAGCAGCATCGCCATGTCGCAGCGGACGCCGTCGCAGCGCTCGGCGATCGCGCCCAGCTCGGCGATCCGCGCCTCGCGAAAGCCGGCATGGCGATAGTTGAGCTGGAAGGTGTCGGGCCAGCCGTCGAAGTAGGGATCGCGTCCGTAGGCGAGGATCGCCGTCTTGCCGCCGATCTTGACCCGGGCGTAGTTCTGCGGCTGCCGCGCCAGATCCTCCTCGCTCCCCTGGATGTAGTACTCCGGGTGCTTCTGCACCCAGGGGTGATCGGGCGCGGTGTGGTTGGGGACGAAGTCGAGCAACAGCTTGAGATTGCGCTGCGCGAGCCGCTTGCGGACGTGGGCGAGAGCCTTGTCCCCCCCGAAGTCGCGGTGGGTCTCGTAGGCGACGATGGCGAAGGGGGAGCCGCAGATGTCCTCCACCTTGAGATCGGGGAGCACCCGCCGGCACTCCTCGACGAGCTTGGGGTTCGAGCGGGAGATCTCCCTGCCGGCCGGCCCGGTCTGCCAGACGCCCAGGAACCAGACCCACTGGAATCCCTTGCCGGCGATGTCGTCGAGGAAGCGATCCTCGAGATCGTCGAGCGTGGCGGGGCGCCCCAGGGCCGCCCCCCGCTCCTGCAAAATGACGCGCGTGTTGATCTGATAGATTGACGGGTTCATCGCGCGAACTTGGGCTGGGCGCCGGCAAGAGGAACGGGGGCGATGACCATTTGGGGCATCTCCTCACAGGCCGCCGGCGATTGCACGCCGGCGGCCTGCTCGCCCCGACGGTCTGTTCAGGGCTGAGCGAACGGCAATTCGGCGGGAGCTTCGCGCGTCATCTCGTAAAGGGGGTGCTCGCGCGCGGTCAACATCTCCGGTCGGAGGCGGGAAAACAGGTGCATGAGGGCCGGAATGGTCGCGGTCCAGCCGGTCTGGTGGCTGGCGCCGAGGCCGGCGCCGTTGTCCCCGTGAAAGTATTCGAAGAAGAGGACGTGGTCGCTCCAGGTCGGATCGTCGGTGAACTTCTTCGTCCCGCCGTAGACCGGCCGGCGCCCCTGGTGGTCGCGGAGGAAGATCCCGCCCAGCCGGTTGGAGAGCTCTTGGCTCACCTGATAGAGGTTCATGTACTGCCCCGAGCCCGTCGGACATTCGACGCGGAACTCGTCGCCGTAGTAGCTGTACATCTGCAGCAGCGCCCGAACGATGAGGATGTTCATCGGCGCCCAGACCGGTCCCCGCCAGTTCGAGTTGCCGCCGAACATGCCGCTGTTGGATTCCGCGGGGAGGTAGTCGACGCGGTACTGCGAGCTGCCGGAGTAGAAGATGTAGGGGTGCTCGAGGTGATAGCGGGAGAGCGAGCGGATCCCGTGATCGCCCAGGAACTCCGCCGGGTCGAGCAGGCGCGCCAGCACCCGGCGGAGCTTCTCCTCGGTGAGCAGCGAGATCATGAACTGCCCGTTGGCCCCCGGCTTGCCGGGCTGGTGGACATTCTGCAGGAGGTCGGGACGGTTCTGGTTGAACCACTTGACCCGTTCGACGAATCGCGGAAGACGCTTGAGCACCTCCGGGTTGAACACGGCGACCGCGCAGAGCGGGAGCAGGCCGACGATCGACCGCGTCTTGAGGCGGGTGGAGAACTGCCCGGGGACGCGGAGGACGTCATAGAAGAAGCCGTCTTCTTCGTCCCAGAGCGCGTCGCGGGCGCCGCTCTTGCTGGTGGCGTAGGCGATGTTGACCACCTGCTCGTAGAACTTCACCGCCATGTCCTCGTAGGTCGGGTCGTGGAGCGCCAGCTCGATGGCGATCTCCAGCATCGTCTGGGCGTAGAAGGCCATCCAGCCGGTGCCGTCGGCCTGCTCGATGTAGCCGCCGGTGGGGAGCGGCGAGCTGCGATCGAAGACGCCGATGTTGTCGAGCCCCAGGAATCCCCCCTCGAACAGGTTGCGCCCGTCGCGGTCCTTCCGATTGAGCCACCAGGTGAAGTTCGGCAGCAGCATGTTGAACGTGCGCTTGAGGAAGGGGATCGCGTCGTCGCCCAGGCTCCCCCGGTTGAGGCGGTAGTTGAACAGCGCCGCCCAGGCGTGCACGGGCGGGTTCACGTCGTCGAAGTTCCACTCGTAGGCCGGCAGCTGCCCGTTCGGATGCTGGTAGCGTTCGAGCAGCATGAGGGAGACCTGGTTCTTGGCGAACTCAGGATCGATGAATGCCAGCGCCACGGCGTGAAACGCCAGGTCCCAGGCCGCGAACCAGGGGTACTCCCACTTGTCGGGCATGGAGATGACGTCCGCGGTGTACATGTGGAACCAGTGTTGGTTGCGCGTCGTCCCGCCCGAGTCGCGCTGGACGCCGCGCTTGTTCAGCCACTGCTCCACGTCGTAGACGTAGGCCTGCTTGGTCCAGAGCAAGCCGGCGTAGCCCTGACGGATGACGCTGGTGGCGTCGGCGCTGAGCGATGCGGGGATGAGCGCTCCGTAGAATTCGTCGGCCTCGCGCTTTCGCTCGGCGAGGGTCTGATCGAACCCGCCGAACGGATCGGGGAGCTCGGCGGGAGGCTTGTTGGTCAGGCGAAGCCGGAGCGTCGCGCTCTGGCCGGGGCCGACGTTCAACAGCGTGTGGGCCGCGGACTTGGTCCCCTTCTTGGCGGGGTTCACGGCGTCCATTCGCCGCTGGACGATGTAGTCGTTGATGCCGTCCTTCTGGAACTGGGTGGGGTTCGGCTGGCCCCACAAACGGTAGAAGTTGGTCTCGTTGTCGGTGAACAGCAGCTCGCCGGCGCCCTCGCAGTAAAGGAACCGCTCCCCGAGCTGCTCGTGGCGCGCGCCGATCACCGCGCACCTTTCGTGGTGCCCGGCCGTCAGCTCGGGTCGGGGCGCCTGGCCGTCCGTCCACCAGGTGTTGCGAAACCAGAGATGAGGGAGGACGTGCAGTGAGGCGGCCTCCGGCCCCCGGTTGACCGCGGTGATCTTGATGTCGATGTCTTCGGGGTCGGCCTTGGCGAACTCGACGGTGATGTCCCAGTAGCGGTCGTCGTCGAAGATGCCGGTGTCGAGTAGCTCGTACTCGAACTGTTCCCGCGAGCGCCGCCCGTTCTCCTCGACGAGGTTCAGATAAGGGTAGGCCGCCTGCGGGTACTTGTAGAGCATCTTCGCGTACGAGTGGGACGGCGTGCTGTCGAGATAGAAGTAGTACTCCTTGACGTCCTCGCCGTGGTTCCCCTGGCTGTTGGTGAGGCCGAACATCCGCTCCTTGAGGATCGGGTCCTTGCCGTTCCACAGCCCCAGCGCAAAACAGAGCAGCATGTTCTCGTCACAGAACCCCGCGATGCCGTCCTCGCCGCTCAGATAGGTCCGGGAGCGGGCTTGATCGTGCGTGAAGTCGTTCCAGGCCTCGACATCCTTGTTCATGTTCTCGCGGACGCCGCCCCACTGCCGCTCGCTGAGATAGGGTCCCCATTTCCGCCAGGGGATCTGCTTGGTGGTGGCCTCTTGCAGACGGGCATGCTCGCGGGTGGTGGCTTTGGGCTGCTGGGTCATCGTTGGATCTCCTCGTAGGGGTGCCTCGCCACTCTGTGTCTGCGGACGCACGGCTGTTGTAGTGATCAACCTGAAACGCGCGCGACCGCCTGCGCTCTCCATCGCTTCGTCACCGGTTCGACACGCCCGCCGCCGACCGCGTTCCCGTTGCCGGCCAATTTTCCATCCGTTTGCCGACGCAAGCAGGCCCGGCAGCCGGGCCCCGCAGCCTCACCTTGTAGGAAGGCCGCCAGGAATGCGCGGCCTGTTCCGACAAACAGAGAAACAAGTGAGGCCTAAATGACCAAACAGATGAACAAATGGATGAGCGTCGCGGCCGGAGTCGCCGGAGGGTTGCTCGCGCTTCAGCTCGGTGGAGCGGTGCAGGCCGCCCCGGGGATGGAGGAATCGGTGACCAACACCGCCACCGGTCAGACCAGAACACAGCTGGTTCACGCGGTCGCGACGGTGAAGGGGATCAACCACAGCGACCGGTCCGTCGTCCTCAAGAAGGAAGACGGCGAGGAGACGACCGTCTACGTGCCCGACGCCGTGAAGGGGTTCGACACGCTCAAGATGGGCGACAAGGTGGACGTCGACTACTACCAGTCGCTGGCCATCTCGATGGCGCCGACGGGGGCCAAGCCGAGCATGTCCGAGCACAAGGGAGCGGCCGTGGACGTCGGCGGCGGCATTAAAGGCCGCGAAATCAAGCTGTCGGCCGAGGTGGTGAGCGTCGATCCCGGCGCCAACACGGTCACCTTCAAGGGCCCGAAGGGGAACATGCGGACGGTCTACGTGGCCGACCCGGCCAACCAGCAGAAGCTGTCCTCTTTGAAGCCGGGCCAGGTGGTCCAGTTCGACTACACCGAAGCGGTGGCGGCGAACATCCGCCCGTCCGGCCGGTAACAGACCGGACGCGTGTCGAAGGTCAGGTGAAATCGGCGGCGCGCCGGGGCCAGAAGATCGGCCCGGCTGGCGCCGTCGATTCGCCTGTCAATGGAGGCTGGAGATGACGTCGGCCCTGGATGTCGGAGCGTCAAGCGCTCCGCGGGCCAGCTCGCGAAGTGTCTGACCGGGCTCGGGGAGCGACTCGAGCGTGACCGCCCCGCTCAGACCGGCCGAGCGGAGCTCACTCTCCCGGGCGCGGCGGGCCGGGTCGAGGGCGGGATCGCGCGCCACCGCATCGACGATCTCGGCGACGCCGACGCGATCGGGATCGCAGCCGATGGCGAACTGATCCAGCCCGGCGTCGGCGAGCAGACCGCGTGCGACGAGGCGCTCCCCGAGCCGGCGGATCTGCTGGGGCCCCAGGCGGAGCTCGCGCGCCAGGTCGTCGACGCCGACGTTCCCGCGGGCGGCCCGTACCATGATCTCGACGCCGGTCTGCTGCTCGGCGAGGGCGTCCAGCTCGAAGCACCAGGCGCCGTGGAGCAAGATCCGGTCGAGGCTGTGGCCGACGGCAACCTCGGCGCCGAGCAGCACGACGAACCAGGACGAGAACGCCCACAGCAGAAAGACCGGACCCGCGGTGGCGCCGAACTGAACGCTGTTCCCCCGCGACATGCCGATCTGGAACCTGGCGAACGCCCAGACGACCGACACCAACAGGATCGCCGCCACTGCCGCCCCCACCGCCGCCGAGGAGAATGGGATCCGGGCGCGCGCCGCCGTCGAATAGAAGATGGCGATCGCCAGCCAGATCGCGGAGAGGCCAAGCGCGGCGGCGATCGCCAGCTTGAAGTGCGCGGCCGCGCCGAAAAGCCGCGAGAGCTGGGAACCAAGAACGTCGTGGGCGGCCGCTGCCAGCGGACCGACGACGATGCCCAGCAGGGGCGGAAGCATCAGCAGCGCCAGGTAGCCGAGGAGCCGGGAGAGCTTCGGCTTCCGCGTCGTCGAGGAGGCGATGCGATCGAGCGCGCGCTCCGTGTAGGCGAACAGGCGGACCACGGCGTAGAGGAGCGCCAGCAGACCGACGATCCCGCCGGTGACTTGGCTGGTGTGATTCACGTTCTCGAGCAGCTTCCCCAGGATCGCGTGCAGAGCAGCGTTCCCCCTGGTCATCTCGCTCGCTATCGGAATCGCCGGGGCCGCGGCCCGGGAACGATCGAGCGCCTTCAGGATCCAGAGCACCACCACCAGCAGCGGCACCAGCGAGAACACCGTGTAATAAGTGAGCGCGGCCGCCTGGAATCCGAGCTCATGCACGGAGACACCACGCACCGTGGCGATCGCGATCCGAACGACCCGTTGCCTGAAGCCGCCCCACCCGCGCAGCGAGGCGCGATCCCGGCTCCAGGCCTCCCGCGCGCGTGTCTCGACCGCGTCACGCACCGCCCCGATCCTCTGGCGCAAGCTCCCGAACATGGCGAAGCAAACGTGCCCACCACCCCGGCCGGCTCCAGGGAGCAAGTCCCGTTTCCGTCATCCGCCGATATGCGGCTGCCGAGGTGGAGCTGCGAGGCAGCCGTTTCAGCCCGCCAAGCAGTCTATGATCACCGGCGAGAAGGCGGTCGGCGGCGCATCAACATCGGTGCGCCGGCGCCTCCTCGAATCCGCGGTGCGAGCCAGCATGCAGCTCTTCGTTCATCTCATCATCGGCCTGGTGGTCGCCGCGAACGTCGACGCGGGTGCCCCTTCGACGGAGAGCCCGTCGGGTGGACCATCGCAGGCGTCGGCGGACTACGAGCTCCGTCGGACCAAAGACGGCTCAGGCGATCTCATCTACGACACGACCGGGTTCACGGCGCGCATCGCCAGGGATGGGTCGGTGACCTTCCGCGACAAGCACCTCACCATGTCGCTTGCGCTGCTCCCGCACCTCGGCGGCCACGCCGTGCCCAGCGGCGTTCCGAGCCTGGAATCCATCCTCCGCAGTCACGGCACGAAACGTCCGCCCCCGCGGCCCGTCTCCGCCGAGGAGCAGGCGTCGCTTTACGGCTCTCGGCTTCCGATTCCGACCGTCACGCCGTACCGCCCCGATCCGCGCGAGGTTTGCCAGTACCCGCAGTCGTGCTTCTTCAACGCCTCGGTGTTCGTGCTTTCGATCAAAGGCGACTTCGATCTCACCGACGAGCTGATGCGCCTCTCGCCGGTCAGGATCCCTACCGCTATGCGAAGGCTCACTTTCTGGCCGGGACGCGCGAGCTCCGAATACGCATGGCCGCGCGCGCCCACGCCGACGACCTTCGCCGCTCAGCGACCGGGCTCTCCGAGCAGCTCGGCACCATCGCCTGTGACGGCCGTCTGAGCGTCGACGAAAGGCGCGCCGTCATCGCGGCCCTTGGCGCGGAGTTGGACACGTCGACGCCGGAAGGACGCGCAGCGGAGGCAGAGGTCGCTCGCTTCCTCGCTCACTTTCACCAGCCGGACGGCGGCTCGCCCTGTTCGGCTCGCTGAAGCGGCGATTCCAGGTCGTGCCCTCGACGCCGGGCAGGTGCCCGGAGCGGGCTATGCTCAGCCCCCCCTCACCGTCATCGGTCGCCGGCGACCTGTGCGGCGTCCGCTCGGCGGCGGGCCCGGTCGAGCAGGTCTTCCTGGAGGGTGTCGTAGATCGGGGGGACGCGCAGGAGCTTCGCCACCACCAGCGCCGCGAAACAGGCCGCCAGCATCGGGACCAAGGTCGTGAACGCGGCGGTCATCTCGATGACGAGCACCATGCCCGTGATGGGCGCCCGCACGACACCAGTGAAGAACGCCGCCATGCCGACGACGGCGAACGCCTGCGCGTGGAGGCCGAGCCCCGGAAACGCCCACCCCGCGAGGGTGCCGCAGATGACGCCGATCTGCGCGCCCAACGCCAGCAACGGCGCGAACAGCCCGCCCGGAGCCCGCACCCCGTAGCAGGCAACGCCCAGGCAGAACCGGAGCACGAAGATCAGCGAAACGGCGCCGACTGCCGTGGCTCCGACCAGCGCAGCCTGCGTGAGCTTCTCGCCGCCGCCGATGAGCTCCGGGGCGAACCACCCGATGAGACCCACCGCCAGGCCGACAGCCGCCGCCTGCGGGCGGATGCGCCATCCGTCGAACCGCTCGGCAAAGCGCAGCGCGATCGTGAGGCACCGGCTGTACGTCGCGCCCGCGAACCCGGCCAGCGCGCCGAGCACGAGATACAGCGGCCAGGTCGCGGCCGCGGCGAAAGGAAGGCCAACCGCCGTCCCGCCCGTGGCCACGGCCGCGACGTGAAACAGCGGGGCGTCGCCGAGAATCAGACGCGCCACGAGGATCGCGGCGGACGACGCGCCGAGCGCCGCGAGAGCCTGTCGGCTCTCGAACCGGCGGTGCAGCGCCTCGAGCACGAACACGACACCTGCGATCGGCGCGTTGAAGGCCACGGCGAGTCCGGCGCCGGTGCCGGCCGCGATCAGCGAATGGAGATCGGGCCACGCGCGCCGGAATCGCGTGCCGATCAATCGGGCGCCCACCGCGCCCATCTGCACGCTCGGACCTTCGGGACCGAGCGCCATGCCGCCGCCCAGCGCGAGCAAGCCGCCAACGAACTTGACCAAGAGAAGGCGCGGGAGAGGGGCCTGAGGCAGCTCGCGGTTCAACGCCAGCTTCACCTCCGGTATCCCGCTGCCCGCGGCGTACGGAGAGAAACGCCGAGCCAGCCATCTGGCGGTGACGGCGGCCGCCGTGATGACGGCGACCACCAGGACCAATCCGCCCGGCCAGCGACGGGCGTCCAGGATCAGACGGTCGCGCAGGCGATCGGCGAAGGCGAGTCCCAGCCGGAAGAGCGCCACCAGGAGGCCGGTCCACGCGCCGGTCGCGACGGCCAGCACGCCGAGCGCGAAGACCTCGCCTCCCGCCGGCTGTTCACCGGCGCCCGCTCCTCGCTCTCCGGACTCGTCGCTCACGGCTCAGACAATCGTGGAACACGATCTGCCCAACGGGAGGTTCGTTTATTTTCAGTGCCGGGAGTGGGGCTCGAACCCACAAGCCGCTTTCGCGGCAGCGGATTTTAAGTGAAAGCCGCGTGTCCGTTAGGTTCTTCTCGGAAGCGACAAAGCGGCAGAAATCCGTCCGTTTCGACCGGAGCCCCAGGGTGCGGGCAGCTCCGAAAGACCATCATGGCACGCCGGTTTACTGCACCGGTACTGCAACTCGCAGAGGTGGCTCGGCACAGATAGAGCCATCCGGCGGGCCCGACAGATCTTTCGCTCGACGGTCCTGGCCGCCGTACCGGCTAGACTAGGGAGGCCGGAGGTAACCGGTCTTCTGGATGCACCGATCCACCTTGGCATCCCCGATCTCTTGGCGAGCGAACCGGAGGAACGAACCGACGACAACCTCCCGGGGCACAGGACGGTAGTGTCGGATCGAGCTCCCGTAGTTCGACGGCACCTCGAAAAGTGGGTGACGCCAGAGGTGACCAACTCCCCACTTCGACAGGACCTGGTCGTCATCGACGAGTCCGACGTGCTCGATCTTTCGTCGGAGGGAGTACACGACGAGGTCGCCGCTCGTGGTCGCGGAGGGCGCGACCTCGGCGATCACCCGCTCGGCGATCAGGTGGCCGAGGAACCCGGGCGAGGGTAGCAGTCCCAGGACGCCATCTCGACGATGACCGGCGGCGGCTGGACGATGTCTAGGGCGTACATCACGCACGTGAACCGCCCAATATCGTACGACGACTCGACCCGACGGATCTGGTGTCCGAACATTGGTCGGAGGGCCTCAACCATCGGGGCATGCTTGCTCGCAGGATGATCGTGGGTGATCCGTTCCAGCTCGCGGCGTAGCGCCCGCGGGTTCCTCGCCATGGCAACTGGCAGGTAGTCTTCCTGGTCCGCCTGCCCTGTCAATCGCGCCGGTCGAGGCCGGAAGCAAGCCGGCTCAGCGGGCCGGAGCAGGGGCTGAGCCGCCGCGCGTTGACCCGTCGAGGTCGCATCAAAGTGGACCCCTCACCGTCAGAGACGCCCCGGGGCTTCTCCTGGCAGCTCGGCCGTGGTATCGCGTCAGCCACGGAGAGGATGTACCCTTAAGGTACCCATCAAGGGGAACCCCACATGAGGGCTCGACTCAAGATTCATTTCGATGGGACGGCGCCCGGGCTGGCCGAGCACAGGCTCGATCTGTCGACCTTTGGCGACGCCCTCGCTGCTCTGGCGGCCGGGCTGAGGCGCACCGCCTCGGCGCTCGTCGGAGACGCCGCGGAGTCGTACGCGAGCGGCCGGGTCCGCCGTAAGGCGGAGCTGCACGTCTTCCTGGAGAAACTGACCGAGGGATCCGTCGGGCTGGATTTCTCTGTCGAAGCTCCGGAGCTGATCTCGGGCGACAACTTCGAGCTGTTCGACGATCTCCCGGTTCGGTCGACCGAGAAGTTCGTAGGAGCGCTCGAGAAGGAGAGCAAGGGGGTCTACCGAGACGCAGCAGCGCGAAAGTTTCTGCGCTCGTTGCCGGACGGCCTGACCATCCAGAAGTATGAAGTGTTCTCGGGCGACGCGAAGGTGCTCGAGGTCTCGATCGGGGAGGTCGATCTTCCGACCGAGCCTGTCGATCTGCCCTCGGTCATTAGAACGACTGCGCGGATCCTCGGGGTGACGTTCGAGCCCCACGCGGAGGTTCGTCTGGACGCTGGCGGATCGAAGTTCTCCTGCGTCGCTTCCGAGGAGCTCGTCGACAAAGCGATCCTGCTGCGGACTGAGGAGGTCGGTGTCGTCGCTGTGGTGATGGGGCCGTCAAAGGGCCGCCTCTTGTGGCTTAGCCGGCTCGAGGATTGTCCTCCGTTCCTCGACCGTGAGGCGCGTACCGCTCACGTGCTCAGTCGGTGGGAGAAGACTCTGGAGATCCTGGGCCGGTGAGCGCCGAGAGCTGGGAGGAGCTACTACCGAAGGACGAGCTTTTTTCGATCCTCGAGCGCGAGATGGCACGACGGGGTGCCGGATCGGTTCACGAGGGGAAGCCAGGCTGCGTCGAAGGATCTCTCGGTAATGCGTGGTCCGCAGAGCAGTACACCACGCACGATTACCCTGGATCGGTGGAGGGCTTCGTCTTCGCGTGCTTCGCCCTGCGATCGTTGGCCCCCGTCGTATCCCGGGAATAGGGTGGATAGGGCCCGGAATCGGATTCGCGGTCCGAGCTCCGTCGAGCGAATCGCACGATGTCTTCGGACAATCTCCGTCCGCAACCTCGGGCATGCAGCATCTGTGCAGCACACCGGCGGGGCCATCGGTGCGCCGGGGGAGCACCCCCAACCCAAACAACACGGGTTGCCTGCTGGGCGGGGTTGACCGTTGGTCAGGTGTGGCGCCCTTACCGCCAGACGCGGGCGGCGGGGATGACCGGAGTTACTCTGGTTGGACTTCGCCTTCTTTTTTCAAAGTGATCCTAGTCGCCGCATCATCGAAATCTCCGTAATGACGAGCGCCGGTCCTCTGTTCACCTACCGACGCACAACAAGCCCATGCTAAACTGCAACCGTGTTCCAGCGAGGTGGGCGGGCGGCTTGGAAGTCCTTGGTCCTCGCAATCCTTTCCTGCGGATGCGGGGGCGGTGGGAATGGGCCCATTACGACCGTTGGAACTCCCTCGCCCCTGCTGCCGGTACCTTCGGCAACGGGGGCTTCCGACCTTTCGTGCGATTCAACGACCACGCCGACCGTGGGAACGTGGCGTGCAATGTCGCTTTCGGGTGCGCCGCCCTTTACCTCGGTGATGGAGGGCGTATGGACAGGCAGCGAGCTGGCCGTTCTCGAACCAGATCCGCACCATGGTGCCCCGCTGTCGCTGAACGCCTACGATCCAATTCTGGATAGCTGGCGGCCCATTCCGGTCCCAAGCAACGTGGCGTTAGCGCCCCGAATGAATCCCTACCTGGGCGTGGTGGCGGGCAAGCTCATCATCTATGGGGGTTCCGCCGACCCGGCGACGACGGGGTTCCTGACGGATGGATGGATTGTCGATCTGAACGATCTGACCTGGACGCCAATGGCCCCAGGACCGCAGCTCTGGGACGCAGGGGATAGTTTTCCAAGGGTTTTTGCCGACGATTCGCGGGCCGTATTTGTTCCCGTATTGGACTACATCGACGTCAAAGACGTCGCTGTCGCGGCTTACGACCTGTCAACGCAGGCATGGGAGACGGTGTCACCTCCGTCCTCCACGAACGGATCGTTTGGCTGTATCGCTCCCGCATGGAATGGGGGCCAAGCGCTCTGCCAGGCGAGCGTGTTTCTTTATACGGTAACGACAAGTCCTCTGGCTATCAAGCCGTTCCCGTCCCTCTTCGTGCCGATGGGCACGAGCAACATGATCTTTTCTCCTCTCGGAAGCACGTTTCTGGGTCTCGGACCGGGCGCCGTCCCCCCCGCCGAGGAGCTATATTGGGTCGATCCAACTCGCCAGATCTGGAGCGCGCCGGCCCAGGTGTCTGGACTCGGGACCATGGCCGCGACTGTCAACGGTCAGGCGTTGCTCTGGGGGATGGGCCCGCTGACGACAGATGCCGCCGGGACGGTGAAGGTGTCCTTCGTGGCACAAGTATTCGACCCCGCGGCGGGCGTGTGGTCGCCGGTCACCTGCGTGGGCGCGCCAACATGGCCTGCTGGAGGACTCAAGGTCGCGACACCGTGGGGCCTCATCGTTTTCGCCGGGGCTGACGAGTCCACCGAGAACGCTATCCTCGAACTGTAGCGTCACACCCCCGGCAAATCAGCTGGGCCCCTCTGACTCACGCCCACAGGATAGGTGACTCGTCGTTGACGGAGCCGATGCCGTGCGATCGCCAAGGTGACTTCGCCGTCCGGTACGTGCTGACGGCGCCCAACGCCGACGTGACGAACGAACGCCGTCGGCCGAGCTGACTCCAGCAGGTCAGCGTCGCCAATCCACGGCCACACGGCGCTGAACCGAGGGCCACGAAATCCCTAGCGCCTTCGATCAGAACCGTCGACGCGTGCGATCGGCCGCGTCCACAAGATCGGTGACGGTGCGCTGACTCGGCTCGATGCAACTGAAGGGCAAGATAAAAAGGCAATCACCTGCGGCGCCAGGTGAGCGTCGCGCCTTGGTATTTCGTGATTTCTCGTCGCATGACGAGAATCAGTTCGCGCACGGAACTACGCGCGCGGCCGTGGTTTTCATCGATTACTTGCGGTAGCAGTCGCGCTCGTCTCCGACGGTGCGGACGGATTCGCGACGAGTTGCGCATCCGCATCAGTAGTGGCGCGCGTCGAGGTCCCGCCGGAGCCAGTGTCAGGGGTGTTGCGACGCCAACCCATGCGGGCCGTTCGGATCAGCGTCGCGTCAAGTGTGGCGTCATCCCGCGGTCGGGCACCTCGTCAACGCAAGTCCAAACGTGCGCCCGAGTCTCGAGCTCGTTCTCGTCAACGAGTCCCCTTCGAGACTGCGGACGTCGTGCTGAGCAAGGACGATGTCGGCATGGTTCCATGCGCCGTCGCCCTCGGCAGCAGGTCGCTCCGGATGATCCGGCAGAACCTCCCGATCGCCCTCACCGTGATCGCCTCGCTTGTCCTATCAGACCTCTTCGGCCTCATCAGCCTTCCCTGGGGCGTGGTGCGGCACGAGGAGAGTACGCTGCCGGGGACGCCGCCGAACGGATTGAGGCTGCTCCGGCCCATCGGCCGCCGGCTTAGGCCGATCAAGCCTCCGCCGGGGTGTCAGCGGAAGGATGCGTCCCACCGATCCAATTGCGCGATCGAGAACGCAGGTCGCGGCGAAGAATCGAAGCCTAGAGCCAAAGCGGACGGACCCGACCCGCGCACCGCATCCTCGGGAACGAGTGCCAGCGCAGCTCCGCAACCTTTGGGTCCATCGCCCGAGTGGTCTCTTGGTTCCGGCTCATCGCTATGAAGAAACGCACTGTGATGATCTTCGGCCCGGGCTGCGACTGCAGCGGGCCTGACGCATTCCCCGCCGTCCCTCGCCCACGAGCGGCGGTACTGGGATCACTTCTGTAGACGGCCACGAGGATCCGGGGAAATTTGACCATCGAGGGCGTGGCCATCACTTGGCCTTTTTGGGCGTGGGAGGCTGAGACTTCTGGCGCCAGGAGTCGGCGTCGATGTCGATGACGTGGCAGTGCTGGACGAAGCGGTCGACGAGGGCGGCGACGCAGGCAGCGCCGGGAAAGACGGTGCCCCACTGCTTGAAGGGCAAATTCGTGGTGATGACGACGGACCTGGTCTCGTGCCTACGGCTGACGATGTTGTAGAGGAGATCGGCGGAGCGGCTGTCGCAGGGGAGGTAGCCGAGCTCGTCGACGATCAGGAGCTTTGGCGCGAGGTACCTGTGGCGCAGAGCGCGTTCGAGGGCGGGCAGCGACTCGCGACGAAGGAGATCGGTCAGTAGCGCGGCCAGGCTGGAGAAGCGGACGGAGTGACCGCGGGTGAGGGCGGCGAAGCCGAGATTCTGCGCGAGGGTGGTCTTGCCGACGCCGCTCGGCCCACGCAGGAGCACGTTGTCGCCGCGCTCGAGGAAATCGAGGGTGGCGTGTAGGTTCTGATAGAGATTGCGGTCGATGGAGCGGGGATGGTTCCAGTCGAAGCGATCGAGGGTGGTGAATTTGCCGAGGGTGGCGAGGCGGGTGCGCGCGGCGAGATTGCGGCTCTCGCGTTCGCGGCGCTCCATCTCGACCAGCTTTTCGCAGGATTCGACGGGCCCGATGCGACTGTGGGTGGCGTGCTCGAAGAAAGCGCGCAGCGCGGCCAGCGAGACGCGGAAGCCGAGCTGGCGCAGCTGGGTGGCGATGTCATCGCTTGGCATCGTAGCCCCCGAGATCGTGCGGGATGACGTCGCGGTCGGGGATGCCATCCCCGAGCGGGATATCGATGGGGACGGGATGCTCGGCGGCGCGGCGGTGCTTCTCGCACAGCACGCCCACTTCGCCGGGGTCGTGCGTGCCGCGCTCTACGGTTTCCGCGACGGCCTTCCCGAAGACGTCGGCGCCGTAAAGGTCGAGGAGCTTGCCGGTCTGGGCCACCATGCTTCCGATGTTGCGGCCCGCTTCGACCCAGCGCTCGATGAGGACATCGACTTGTGGGGCGACGGTGCGCAGTCGATCGCGGCCGGCGGAGGGAGCGGCGCCGCGTTTGCGGCGCAGGATCTCGGCACGGTGATCGGGATGCTCAATCTTCTGGCGGTGGCCCCAAGAGCGGGGGTGCTGGGCGATGACGGCGGCGCCGTCGAGCAGACGGACGGAGCGGTCGTCGGCGACGATGGTGAGGGTGCGCTCGACGTGGTCCGGTGGCACCGAATAGACGTTGGTGTCGAAGCGGGCGAAGGCGGTCTTGTCGACGAGCACGGGCTGGACCACGTCGGTGGCGGGCATGGGGTCGGGCAGCGGGAGCAAGCGCTGTTTCTCCTCGACCAGGCAGTCGGCGATCGTGCGTTGCGGGAAATTGGGATGTCGCTGCTGGTGCGCGATGGTGTCGATGAAGGCGAGCAGCTCCCGGTTGCCGTGCTCGACGTCGTAGATGTCGCGGCCAGCGAGGAAGCGCTCGCGAAGGAAGCGAATCTTTCGTTCCACGCGTCCCTTCTCGTTGCCCCGGTACGGGGCGCACAGCCGCAGCTGGACGTGCATGGCGCTGCCGAGGTCGAGGAGCAAGGGATGGAAGCGGGCCGCGTCGCCGTGCCGTTCGAGCACGACGATCTTGGGATTGTCGAAGAGCCACTGGCGGGCCGAGCCGCCGAAGTAGGTCGACGCACGCGCCAGCGAGCGCAAGAGCGAGTGCACGGTGGTGTCGAAGCAGAATTCACCCCACATGGCGCGCGACCAGGCCAGCACCATCACGAAGAGCCACAGTGAGCGGCTGCCCCCACCCGGCACCGGAATCTGCCCGACGTGAGCCCAGTCGATCTGAGCCTGCTCGCCGATGAGAGGATCGAGACGCAGGAAGGCCTCGCGCTTGGGCGTGGGACGCGCGGTCATGACGAAACGGCGCAGGGTACGGGCGCTGCCGCGAAAGCCGCGCTCCTTGAGCATGTCGAGCAGCCGCGTCGATCGCAGGCGCGGATACTTGAGCAGCGTCTCGTTGATGAAATCGACGTACGGCACGACCAGGAGAGATCTCCGCACGACCCGATCGGTTCGGGGCCGCAGCAGCCCCAGAACGCGGCGGACGACATCCTCGTGGACGCCGAGTTGGGCGGCGATGGTGCCCACCTTCCAGTGCTCGGCGTGATGAAGGCGCGCGATCTCCGCCTCGACCTCGGCGGCGACGGTCATCGGCGCTCTCCGTGAACGAGACTGAGCTGCCGCAAATCACGAAAGTCGCCGATGCCGGCGATGCGCCTGCTGCGGCGGCGGGTCGGTCGCTCCACGACCTCGACGGTGTAGTAGACGCTGCGCTGGGGATTGCCTATCTCGTCGGTGAGCCCGAATGAATATGTAGCGTCCGCCTCGGCCGCAGACACAACAACGCGCGGGCAGCGATCGAGCCACAGGGCCAACGCTTCCAAGAGCGACAGGGCTGCCCGATCGTTTCGGACCTGGCCTGGCGGTGGCAGCACCGCGCGCATCAGCTCGTCCGCCCCCGCCGTCACCAGGATCCGGCTGCGCGCCGTCGAGAAGGACATGGTCACCGTGTACTCGCTCATCGTCATCGCTCCCGCCGGTGATCTCGGGCCCGACGGAAATCGGCGGGGTCGGACCACTCGGCCCCTGCGATTTCGAGCGAAACGCAAATTTCTCGGTACCCATATCCGTCACCGGCGCGCGCCTGGTGAGGGCAAGTCGCCGCCGCCATGCCCGAACGTGATCGCGGTGATAGAGGCGTCCTTCTTCGCTACGCCGGTGGCGCGCATTGGCCGCGCGTCGGGCGCGCGCTCGACCTACGTCACGACAGCCCGGGCAATAGATCTGCCCGCGAAAGTCTCGGCGGCACACGAAGAAGACGCGCCGGCACAACGCGCAACCCAGCTGAAATAGAGGCTCTTCGTCTTCCATCCGCCGCGGGTGGAAGGAACTGGACGATCGATCCTCACAGCTTTATCGTCCCTGCTCGTCAGACTTTCATCCGCCTGACAGAGGGCCCAGGGCGGCAACCCTGGGTCCTCATTCTTCTGCCCGCCGCTGCCGTTTACGCCGGGCCCGCGGCTGTCGCGACTTTTGCTGCCGCGCCGATTTCGGCCACGACCCGAAGGTCAGATCTCCTCGGATCGAGATGGCCGTCTACACTCGTCGGCTTAGTCGTGATCGGGCTAGTCAGCGTCTGGTCGAGGAGGGGGACGGTAGGAAGCTGAGCCAAGCCACAACTTGCTCCGGGCGCAGAGGGTCGCGAGGCACCGAACCTGCGTCGTACAACCCGAACATGGACGGGTTCGCGTCTGGCATATGCCCTCCAGCCGCAGCGTTCCAGAGCTCATGACGCCGGACCCTCGCTTCCCCCCAAAACTCCGGCGCAACCCGCGCGGAATTACCCTCCCTTCCCTACCGCCAGTCGGGAGATTGTCGTGACCGCGCTTCAAGCGGAGATGTTCGAAGTTCTACGCGGGTTCGCCGCCTCCGAGCTGCCGCGCCTGGTTCGAGCGGCTCTTCGAGACGTTGCACGCGAGCTCGCTATCGGCGATGCCCAAGACGTGCTGTGCGACGCGGTCGAGGCTGCGAGGATTCTCGGTACGACGCCGCCCGCCTTGAGGCGGGCCCACGAACGCGGCAGAGCGCCGGTCGCCCCGATAGAAAACAGGACCGGCAAGCGCGCCGTACTGCGGTGGCGCAGGAGGGATCTACTGGCCTACGTCGCTGCCGACGCGACACACGATCAGGGCTGAGCATACGACACGTGCCCGGCGAGCCCCAGCAGCTGTCCATCCCAGGTCCCAGACGCGGACAGACGAACAACCCGCCTCCGGGCTTTCCTCGCGGGGTGCAATCCCTCTCGCGTCGGCCGTTGAACGCCGGTATCGTTGGGCGGACGACCGAAGCAAGTCTGCAATGGACTCCGTAGCAGAAGGCATGTTCGAGCCGGAGTGGGTCGCAGGTCTGGGGCGAAGGGCGCGCCAAGCCGCTGCGTCTCAGGAAGACACGTTCGTCATCCCAGAAGGGGCCGCGGTGGCGGAACTCGCAGCCGCGATGGTCCCGCCTGGGCGGTTAAGGGCGGAGGCTGAGGGTTGGCTGGGAGCCGGTGCGAGTTATCACGCCCTCGTACGGTTAGCCGCCCGGGCCGTCGCTGCCCCGGGTGGTGACGACCCCCCGGGCCCGCCTGTCTACGTGCCCAAGGCCGGAGGTGAGCTCGAGCCGATCTTAAGTCTCTGGCCCGCGGTGCTCGCCGTTCCTACAGGCACCTCATTCAAGCCATTTGAACTGGTGGCCCTGCGTGCGTTTCCGGTGCACCCGCTCGGGGTCGTGACCAAGCCTACCTGGGCCGACGGTCGCCTTTGCTCCCCAGCAGAGTACTTCTTCCACGATCTGGACCACGCTCGCTTCAAGATACGAGAGGACCTTCGAGTGGAGGGCGTCGAAATCCCCGATGCTTACCAATCGGGCTCAACCTTGGACGCGCGCACCGGTCATCATCGGATCATCCTTCGAGCCGCCAGGGGGAGAATCGGTTCGACGCTGTGGGATCGAGCTGAATCTCGCCGGGCACTGGCTCTCCGGCTGATCGCCTTCGCGAAACGTCTCGGGGGCTCGCACGCTGCAGCCGCAGAACTTCTACTCTTCGAGATTCTCTGCGAGAAGAGCCACTCACTGGAAACGTCGGTCCTCTTCCGGGAACTGGCCTCAGAGGCGCACGTGGCCAAGATTCGCAGCAAGCAGACGAACGGCTTTTACGGGGAACGAATTCCTGACGCGGCGACCATGATGGCTCTCGACGAAGCTCGCCTGGCATTGAAGAGGGCGCTGTGAGTGTCTCGGTACTGAGAGCTGACGACCTGTCGCCTCGCGACGTCGGTGATGCTTTTCGTGAGAGTGGCGGATTCATTCTCCGTCCTTCAATTGATGCCGAGCTGTCTGCACTGGCTCTGAAGGCTGCCCACGACTTCTTTGCGCTGCCCGCAGCCGTCAAGGCGGCGACGGCCATCGAGCTTTCGCGGCACTTTCGAGGGTGGAGTGAAATGCACAACGAGCGCGATTGGCGCGAGCAGATTCACATTGGATGCGAGCGCTCGGCAGCTGGGGACGAGCCACCATTCCGTCGGTTGGAGGGGCCCAACTTGTGGCCGCCGGACGAGAACTGGCGCGCGATCATCACGGCGTACATGGAGACAGTGGCCCGGCTCGGTGAGCGGGTGCTGACTTGCGCAGCAACGGATCTTGGTCTTCCTTTCGACACGTTCGCCGGAGTCGGTCGTGATGGCTACCTACTGCTCAAGCTGATCGGTTATCACCCTCAACCTCCCGCCCAGCGCGCCCGGCCTGGTGTGGCGTCCCATGTCGATTTCAGCTGGATCACCGTCACACTACAAGACTCTGCGGGCCTTGAAGTCCTGCAGCCCGGCGGTCAATGGGTTCGGATCGAACCGATTCCCCGTAGCTTGTGGATACACCCTGGCGAACTCTTGCAAGTCGCGAGCGGCGGCACCTATCCAGCCACACCACATCGGGTGACCAATCGTTCGATCGACCGCACCCGGGTATCGCTTCCGCTATTCCTGAACCCGCCTCTCACTGGCCAGGTCGGACCGTTGGTCGCGTCACGACAGCCTGTCGCGGGGCAATCCGATGCAGCGCCGCACGTCCACCGGGTGTTTGGCAGCGTACCGACGGAGCCCTTCCATTTTGGTGAAGCCGAATGGCGGCGCAAAGGCCTTAACGGTTGGTGTCACGCCTGTGCCCCATCCCTGGCGAAGTAGTTCGCGCTGTGCGGATCGCTCGCGAGTACCGGCGTTCATCGGCGGCTAAAGCCTCAGACTGCGCGCAGACGCGTCGGCTTGAGCGAGAACTTCGCGATCTCGGTCGCGACGAAGTCGTCGGCGAGGTGGGCGTACTTCTCGGTGACGGTGACGGTCGAATGCCCCAGCATCCGCTGGACGGTCCGGAGGTTCACGCCGCTCATCACCATCAGCGACGCGGCCGTGTGCCGCAGGTCGTGGAACGTGATCGCGTCCTTTCCCGGGACGCGCACCGCCTCGGCGAGATCGGCGAACCCGCGGGGCGCGCGCTCGCGCGGCCGCATCTTCCCGTCGGCGCCGGGGAACACCAGATCGGCGGCCAACGGGCAGTCGCGACGCCACGCCCGAAGAGCGGCCGCCAACTCGGGCCCGATCGGGACGTGGCGCGGCTTCTTAGATTTTGGGAATGGCTGGGCGTAGCTCCGTGCGATCGTGATCTGCTGGCGGTTCATGTCGAGGTCCGACCATCGCAGCCCGTAGAGCTCGCCCATGCGCGCGCCCGTGTAGATCGCCGTCTGGTACAGCGGCGCATCGTCCGGCGTCTTCTCCGCCGCCAGAGCCAAGAACTCGCTCGCCTGCTCCCGGCGAAGGAAAAGGAACGGCTGCTCTGGCACCTTCAGCAACCGCACCTTCGGCGCGTGCTGGAGGTGCCCCCACCTCACGGCGTCGTTCAGCACCTTGCGCAGCAGAGCCAGGGTCCGGTTGACGGTCGCCGGCGCCCAGCGCCGCACCTCCTCGCCCGTCTCGGGGTCGGTGATGGGCTCGCCCTTGTCGTCCCTCCTTGGCTCGGCCGCCATGCGACTCTTGAAGTGATCGATCCGCCCCGGCGTGATCTCGGAGACCTGCAGCTTCCCGAACGCCTCTCGCAGGTGCTTCATCCGCCCCACGTTGTCGTCGTGGCTGACGAGCTCGACCTTGCTGTGCAGCTTTAGCCACTCGTCTGCCACGGCGCCGAACAGGGTGCCCGGTTTGTCCGGCTCGATCCCGACCTTCCCCTGCGCCACGCGCTCCTCTGCGAGGTGCAGGAACCGCAGCGCCTTCGCCTTGGAGGTCTGGCGGCTGTTCGCCATCTTCCACCGCCCGCCCTCTCTGTACTGCACGTACCAGAGCGGCCGCTCCTTCGTCCCCCGGTTGAAAACGGACCCCATTCGACGTCTCCGACTCAATGCGAGTCGCTTGGGAGACGACAATAGCACACTTACTGCACCCGTACTGCAAAGGCCCAGACGCGGCGACCTGCCGAAAACCGCCCATCGCCAGGAAACCGCGTAAAATCCAGTGCCGGGAGTGGGGCTCGAACCCACAAGCCGCTTTCGCGGCAGCGGATTTTAAGTCCGCCGCGTTTACCATTTCGCCACCCCGGCTTTGGTGACCGAGCGCGAGCTTATCGCGCTTTCACGGCAAGGGCCGTCGGCGGCCGAGGGCTGGCCCCAGACGCAAACGGCGGCTCGACCATGCATCGGAGATCCGCGTCGAAGCGCACCGATTGTCGGGGCTGAGGGGGACCGCTAATGACGCTCCGCTACAAGCCTCCCGTGTTCACGACATCTCCGGGGACACAGAGTGGGGTCTTAACACCCCGGCGCAAGCGATTAATACGCTTTGAAAATAGTCATTGTGGGGGAAAAATACCCGGTCTTCGGGGCTAAAGTCCCCAGGCTACTATCCGATTGAGACTAGTAAGAGGACGTACCAACCATGACTTCAATTTCGAGAATCGCCGCCCGCATCGTCATCCTGGCTTTCACGCTTTTCGGCATCGGCTGCGCCACGACCGGCCCGAGCCCCCGATATTCGGACGCCGAGGTCGAGCTCGCCCAACGCCACGCAGAAGACGAAACGCTGGCTCGCCTCGCTTCCTCGGTCAACACCGACATCGCCGACGCCGCGAGCGACCTCGCCCGCCAGCGCGCCACGCGCTGACTCCGGAGTGGCGGTCGCCGCCTCGCGCGGTAGCGGACCTGAGGGCACACTCGACTCTCCGGTCGAAGGCCAGGGAGGTCCCCGGGGAGCCGACCTGGCCTTGGATGACGGTGGCCCTCCGGGGCGACATCGGTCCGACACCTCGGCAGGATGTCCCCCACCCCGGCAAGAGGTCTGACACCGAGTCGGGCAGCGGTGCACAGACTTGCGGGATGAGCCCCGCGACCGCACGACAAAGGACAGCGCCACACCCGGAGGTGAAATCGCGTGCCGACCTGAGGCCGAGCCGACGGGTCGTCGTTGCCGGCTTCACACTCGTCGCGGTGGTGGTGTCGACCTTCACTTTGCTGGCATTCGCGCAGGCTTGGGCACTCAAGCTCAAGGCTCGCGACATCGTCGAAGACATGCTGGCCAGCGTCCGATTGTTGGGCCAGCTGGAGAACCAGGTCCAGAGGGAGCAAACCCTCATCGCCGAGCACATCCACGCGCAGGAACCCGTCGAGATGAGGAGCCTCGAAGCGAAGCTCGCCGTGTTGGACGCCCAGATGGCCGCCACGATGCAGGCCTACGAACCGTGGGCGACCTTGCCCGGCGAACGGCGGATCTGGGATCAGGCCCGCGCCGACCTGTCGGCGCTCAAGGAGCCGATCGCGCGCGCCCTGGCGCTCTCCAAAGAGAACAGGGACGTCGATGCCTGGCGGGCGTTTCAGCTGGTCGCGGGGCAGTTTGCCGCGGTGGGAGAGGACTTCGAGAAGCTCATCGCCATCAACGAGCGGGGCGCGGGGGAGAGCATGGCGCAGTTCTCCATGATCCAGCTTCGACTGATCCTGACCTTGCTCGCCATCGGCGTGCTCACGCTCGCCGGGACTGTCGTCGTGGGTCGCTGGGCGGCGCGCCAGGTCGGGCGGCGCGAGGAGAGGATGGTCCACGAGGCGCAGATGCTCGAAGACCGCAACCGCGAGCTCGACGCGTTCGCGGGTCGGGTGGCGCACGATATCCGAAATCCGCTGATGACCATCAACATGGCAGCGACGCAGCTCTTGCGGCAGGTCCCGGAGGGGAGCCGGGCGATGGAGATCCTCCGGCGGGGGCTCGGGAGAATGGAGATGCTCGTCGACGACCTGTTGGCGCTGGCGCGGATCGAGACGCTGACTCGAGGGGTCTGCGATCCAGCCACCGTCGCGGCCGAGATCCGAGAGGAGTTCGAGGCCCGGATCGTGAGCGAGAAGGGGCGCTTGCGGCTGGAGGTCTCCCCTGCCGCCGTCTCCTGCAGTGAGGGCCTGCTCCGTCAGGCGTTGACGAACTTGACCGAGAACGCGCTCAAGTACCGCCGCCCGGACGTCGAGCCCGAAGTGGAGATCGTGGGGGTCGCGGTCGAGGGCGGGTACGATCTGCGGGTGTCCGACAACGGCCTCGGGATGCCGGCCGACGAAGCGAGCCACGTGTTCGAGCCGTTCTACCGCTCTGCGCGCACGCAGCATCTCCCGGGGACGGGACTCGGATTGTCGATTGTCAACCGGGTGGCGCAGGCGAGCGGCGGGACGCTTTCAGTGAAGACGGAGCTCGGACGTGGGTCCACGTTCACCTTGCGCCTCCGGCTGGCCGACGTCCGCGGAACGGTCGATGGGGCAACGGACGCGAGGGCCTGAACCCGCGCCAGGGAAGGTCTAGCAATGGCGGACCTGCTCGTCGTCGACGATGAGCCCGATCTGGCCGAGTGTCTGGCCGATCTCTTGGAGACGGAGGGGCACGAGGTGCGCACGGCGCGGAACGGGAAGGAAGGATTGGCCCTGGTCGCCGAACGGCAGCCGGACCTGGTCGTCCTCGACGTGGAAATGCCGGTTCTGACCGGCCCGGAGATGTCGTACCAGATGTTCATCCGCGATGCCGGGTGGGAGAAGATCCCCATCGTGCTCCTCTCGGGCGTCACGAACCTGTTCAAGGTCGCGGAGATCGTGGGGACGCCCTACTATTTGCCAAAGCCTTGCAGCTTCGAGGCGATCCGACGGTTGGTGTCGAGAGCACTCGTCGAGCGACGTGCCCCGCTTCCGAAGCCTCGCCTCGCGTCTGACGCCCGAGGTTAGTTCAGGCGACGGGCTGCTTTCGGTCGCCTGGCCTGGCGGCGATCGGAAGAGTGAACCAGAACGCGCAGCCCTCCGGGGTCGAGTTGACGCCCACGTTTCCCCCGTACGCCTCGACCACCTTCTTCACGGTCGCGAGCCCGAGGCCGAGCCCTCGACCGCGCGCGTTCTTGCCGCGAACGTAGGGTTCGAAGAGGGCTCTCGGGTCGGCGTCCGCCGGAAGGCCCGAGCCGGTGTCAGAGACCGTGATCTTGACGTTGGGCCCCTGGTCGGCCGTTTCGATGGCCACCAATCGTCGGGCCCGCCCCTCGACGTGTACGATCGCGTTGCCGACGAGGTTGCCGATCGCGCTCTCGATCAATCCTGCGGGGCAGGGGACCACGGCGCGCGAGGAGGCGCGCACCACGATGTCCGCGCCGACTTGCTCCGCCTGCGTGCACATGTTGACCGCCACCCCTTCAGCGGCATCGGAGGGCGAGGAGCGAGCGTTGGGATCGGGCCTGGCCCCCGCCCGCGCGAATTCGAACAGCGCTTCGACGATCCCGGTGGTCTGGCGAAACCCGCCCTGGGCTCGCTTGATCGCGCGGCGGAAGCGTGGCTCGTCACCGCCGTATCGTTCGGCCATCGACAGCGAGATCCCCACCACCGACAGCGGGGTCCGGACATCGTGCGCCATTCGTTCGGCGAACTGATCCAGCTCCTCGGCCTTGCGCTCGGCGAATTCCCGCAGTGCCTGAACCGCACGCGAATGGGCGCGCGAGATGCGCAGCGCCAGCGTCGCCGCACCGATTGCCAGCAACACCCCGGCGCCGTCGAGGATCACGGCCCAGATGACGCCTTGAACCCGGCTCTTCTCAATCGCGGCGGCCAGCCGAGCCGCCGCCGCGACGTTGACGTCGATGGCCCGCGAGAGCGCCAGGGCCGCTTCCTCGCTCGAGCTGTCGAGATGCCTCTCGACGACCTTGGCCGCCGGAAGGTCGTCCCGCTCCAGCGCCGCGATGATCGACGAAAGGTCGGTATGCGTACGTTCGAGCGCGTCCTTGGCCCGCTGCCAAGCCGCCTGCTCTCCCGGGTATGTCGCCAGGTCCTGATAGGCGCTGATCTCCTGGTCGAGCAGCTCTCGTCCAGCGTCGATCTCCGTGATCCGTGCCGGCGTCGAGTCCTCGTCCAGGGCTCGGTGGACGAGGAGCTGGAGGCGGCGCAGATCCCCCCGGGCCGTCGCCAGACGTCGAATCGAGGGCGCGGCGTTCTGTTGAATGCTGAGCGCATCCCGCTCGACGATTGCCGTTCTTCGTTCGCTGAGCCAGGTGGCGGTCACGAAGCTCAGCACCACCGCCGCAAACGCGCAGACGAGCGCGCGCTCGACATGCCTCGCCTCCATCCCCTACCCGCTCAACGAATGTCCATGATGTCCGCGACGAGCCCCGAGCCAGGCGCGGCGCCGGCCGGTGCAAGCCCAGATCAGGAACCAGCTGAGCCCCAGCGTCACGGCCAGCCACTCCGCGCCCCGCCAAAACATTCCTTTCGCGCGCGCCAGCAACTTCATGACCGAATCACTCCTTTGTGACAACCGCGCTGCCTCGATGGCTATTCCGCTCAGGTCTCGATCTCGCGTCGCTGCAAAATGGGTTCCGGCGGCGTCCCGCAGGAGCAGCTGGGGTTCACCGGCGGGCACGTAGGAAAAGATACCGTCAGGCGGACCCTCCGTCAGTTCCTTCGACGCTTCTCGAAACACCTCCCACCCCGGCCGCCCCGCATCCCCGGAGCGCACCATCGGGGCGAGCCCCGGCCCCAGGGCCGCCTGCGAACCGGTACGGTCGCCCTTGACCGCGCCGCGACCGGGGGTGACCCTGCCGGCGCGTGCAACAGTTCCCGGTCTTCTCGATCGCGCTCGTCGTGGCGGCGCTGTTCAGCTTCCTGAACTACCGGTTCGTCCGGCTGCCGGGGAACATCGGCGTGACGCTGCTGGCGCTCTCGGCGTCGCTGCTGCTGGTGCTGGCGAACGCGCTGGGGTTGCCGCTCCGCGGCCTGGCGCTCCGCCTGCTCGAGGAGGTTCACTTCCGCGAGACTCTGCTCGACACGGTGCTGGCGCTGCTGCTGTTCGCCGGCGCGTTGCACGTCGATGTCGGGGCGCTGCTGGGGGAGAAGACGGCCGTGGGTCTGCTCGCCACGCTCGGGACGCTGGTCTCGACGGCCATCATCGGCGCGCTGACCCACCTGATGGCGCGAGCGCTGGGGGTGGCGATCGGCTTCTGGGAAGCGATGCTGTTCGGCGCGCTGATCTCGCCGACCGATCCGATCGCGGTGCTGGGGCTGCTGCGCGCCGCCAAGGCCCCCAAGCGCATCGAGGTCCAGATGGCGGGGGAGTCGCTGTTCAACGACGGCGTCGGCGTCGTGACGTTCTTCGCGCTGACGAAGGTGGTGACCGGGCAGACGGTGGGCGCGCGCGGGCTCGGGGTCCTGCTCCTGCGCGAGATCGCGGGCGGACTGGCGCTGGGGGCGGCCGTCGGATGGCTCGCCTATCAGCTGCTCCGGCTGGTCGATGACTATCAGGTCGAGGTCTTCATGACCCTCGCGCTGGCGATGGGCCTCTACAGCTTGGCGGCGTACCTTCAGACCTCGGGGCCGCTGGCGGTCGTGGTGGCCGGGCTCATCATCGGCCACGCGGGGCGCGCCCGCGCCATGTCCGCGCACACGGTCGAGCGGCTGGACGTGTTCTGGGAGCTGGTCGACCACTTCCTGAACGTCGCGCTGTTCACGCTGCTCGGCTTCGAGGTGCTGGTCGTCCGGTTCACCTGGCCGCTGCTGGCGGCAGGCCTGCTGGCGATCCCGATCGTCCTGCTGGCGCGGTTCGCCACCGTCGCCGGGACGCTGCTGCTCGTCGAACGCGCGAAGTTTCCCCGGCGGCTCAGCGTCATCCTCACCTGGGGCGGCCTGCGCGGCGCGCTGGCCGTCGCGCTGGCGTTGTCGCTGACCGGCCAGATCGGCTCCGCCCCGCGCATCGTGGCCATGACCTATACGGTGGTCCTCTTTTCGATCATCGTGCAGGGCCTGACGTTCAAGCGCGTGCTGCCCAAGGTCGGATGACCGCCCGATGGACGCTCGACACTTGCCCGACCCTAGGCTCGAGATCCCGGTTTTTTCCCGGGTGACTTCCCAGGCGCCGTGAACAGACTATTTTCGTGCGGAAGCTGCTGGCGGCATATCTGAAGAATTCGGCGCGCGCGTGGGTCACGGGATCGCCTTGGTTCGATCCAGTTCTCCCGACCTTGTACGTCACTCCGCTGTGCAATCTCCGCTGCGCCTACTGCGAGGATTTCGGCGCCCATCGCAACGCGGAGTATCGGGGCCACACCCTGCCCTGCGGCGACATGAAGCGGCTGATCGACATCCTGGCCGATGAATGCGACCTGCTGTACGTGACCGGGGGCGAGCCGACCATGCGCCCTGATCTGCCGGAGCTTCTGGCTCACGCGCGGTCGCGCGGTCTCCGTCATCTCGCGATGAACACGAACGCCGTCCGCCTGCGCGAGCACGAGGAGGTGCTCGACCTGGTCGACAACCTCGTGATCTCTCTCGACGACCTGGACGCCGGGCGATGGGATTCGAGCCTCGCCGCCGATCCCCAGCGCGTCGGGAGCTTGCTCGACAACGTTCGCTGGGCGGCCGGGGAGCAGCGGGGGCGCCGCTTCACGCTGACGGTGACCTGTGTCGTCATGCCCGGCCGGGTCGATTCCGCCCGGCGGGTGCGCGAGTTCGTGTACGACCTGGGAGCGCAGTTCTCCGCCCAACATCTCTCGGTGGGCCGCATCCCTTCCCCGGCCCTGACCGCCGATCCGGATTACGGGGAGTTCATGCGCGAGCTCCTGGCCGACAAGCGGGCAGGCCGAGGCGTCTCGGGCAGCGAACTGTACCTGGCGCGTCCCGGGGCCTCCGCCGCGAACGGCTGCACCCCGACGGCGGCACCCCACGTCGATTGGATGGGCCGGCTGGCCTATCCCTGCCGGGAGCTGCCCGACCACGTGCTCGTGGATCTGCAGGCCGCCGGATCGGTCCGCGCGGCGTTGCGCGAGGGCGCGCGCCGGTGGGGAGCGCCGCCTGCAGATTGCCGACGGTGCGGCGAGCGCTGTTACGTCGAGATCTCGAGCCTGGTGCGTCACCCGGCGGCGCTGGCCCGGGAAGCGCTCAGCTACCTGCGCCCTCCCGGAAGGTGAAGAGCGCGGAACCACCTGTCGAACGGGGCCGTCAATCGCCGGCGATTCGGCCGGACGCCCCGGGCGCGGCTGTCTCCGGCGTCCTGCCCGAGCGCTTGGTCGAACGATTCTTGTCCACGACGCTCGCCAGCAAGAAGACGAAGGCGGCCAGTCGAACGAGGTAGAGGTAGTGTTGGCTCTCTTTGCTCGGCTCGAAGATCCCCAGCAACAGCCAGTTGAGACCGAGAACGGCGAACGCGGCGGCGAAGCCGCCCAGCAGGCGATCGCGGCTCGTGCGCCAGAACCGCAGAAAGAAGAGGGCGATGATCCAACTTGCCGTCGTGAGGGCTCCCCAGAGGAATTGGTTCATGGTCAGTCTCTCCGATCCCAGACGAGCCCGAACAACATCACGCCGGCCGCCAGCAAGGCAGCCCCGTTGCGAACGGGCTGAAGATCGATCTGCGGCACGACGATCAGATCCACGAACAGCATGATGTTGTTGATCGCCAGCCCCACGAAACAGATGCTGCTCCAGAACAGCAGCCGTTCTCGTTCGCGCCAATAGGCCCGCAGCAACAGAGCGGCGCAGAAGGTCGAAGTCAACGCGCAAAGGACGTAGACGGCGGCGGCCATCAGCTGTCTCCTTTCTTTATGCGAAAGGCATCGGCAAAGACCCGGCCCGTGCCCGATGACGGCGCGAAGATCTGGGTGATCACGGCGACCCGGCGCTCCCGGTAAATTTGGATCAAGCGACGGACCTGCTCGGTCAGGCGGTCGGACGTCGGCTGAAAATGATAGGTGGGAGTCGCCGAGGTGGTCGCGACAGCCAATCCGTCCGTCAACATGGGCCCCAGGCGGCTGCGCACCGACTCGGCGTTGGTGCGCAGCTCGGCGGCGAGCTCGGCGGCCGACCAAGCTCGGGTGGGATCCCGGAACAGCAGGAGCAGGATCTCGAGCTGCTCGAGCGTGTGAATGTGCCGCTTGATGAATCGGCAGACGTCGTCGGGAAGCGGATTGGTCAACCGACTCAGACTGCGATCGCCCGCGCGCGAGTCAAGATCATCCCAGATGATTGTGCCGCCCATCGGGAATCGACCCGACGGCAGCGACCAGGAGGAACCACACCGCGCCCGCCGCGCACGCCGAAGATACTTTGTATTCAAACGATTTTGTGATGTCCTGGGCTCGTGCGCCGCGCCGTTCGCCTTCTGCTGTTCCTGATCTGCGGGATCGGCCTGCTCGTCTGGACGGCTTCCCAGATCATGGACGCGACGACGCGGGCCTGGTTCGAAAAGGACGTCAAGTTGCGGGCCGAGCTGGCGGTGGCCGGCAGCCGGCGGGCGCTGGTCGATCACTGGCAGAAGGGTGAGTGGCCCGCGCTTCAGGATCTCCTGTCGGACATCGCTCACGACGAGCGCATCATGGCCGCGGCGGCCTGTTCCGCGGATCGCCGGCTGCTGACGGCGACCGCCGAATTTCCCGTCTCACGATTCCCCTGCGCGTCGGTGGCCGACAAAGTCTTCGTCAATGGAGCCATGCGCGAGTGGCACACGGACGTGCACGACGCGACGGGCGCCCTCCACCTGAGCGCGCTGCCGGTGTCCGACCAGGCGGCGCCGCTCGGATTCGTGGTCCTCCTGCACGACATGGGCTACGTGATGCAGCGGGAGGAGACCACGCGAGAGTTCCTCCTCTGGGCATTCGCGGTCCTGGCAGTGGCGGCCTCGGTGATCACGCTGGCGGCCGCGCGGCTCTCCTGGCGGAGCTGGAGCAACGAGCTCCGCAAGTTGCTGCGCGGCGGTGGACCCCGCCCGGAGTTCAAGCCGCTCCTGCAGGACGTTCGAGAGCTGGTGGACCGGCTCTCCGTCGACAAAGACACCGAAGAGGGCCACGGCGCCTGGACTGCGGGACGCCTCAAACAGACGCTCGGTCGAGTCCTCAACGGGGAGCGCGTGGTGATCGTGGCCAACCGTGAACCGTACATCCACGAGCGTACGCCGGACGGCGGGGTCACGGTGCTGCATCCGGCCAGCGGCCTCGTCACCGCGCTCGAGCCGGTCATGCGGGCCTGTTCGGGGGTCTGGGTCGCCCACGGGAGCGGCTCCGCAGATCGCAGCGCCGCCGATCGTCACGGACGGATCGCCGTCCCGCCGGGCGAGGAGTCGTATTTCCTCCGCCGGGTCTGGCTGACACCGGAGGAGGAGAAAGGCTACTACTACGGGTTCTCCAACGAAGGGCTCTGGCCGCTCTGTCACATCGCCCACGCGCGGCCGGCCTTCCGGATCGACGACTGGCGGCGCTACGAGGAGGTGAACCAGAAGTTCACCGACGCGGTCTGCGCCGAGGTCGACTCCGAAGATCCGATCATCCTCGTCCAGGACTACCACTTGGCGCTGGTCCCGCGCCTCCTCCGGAAGCGGCTGCCGAGGGCGACGATCATCTCCTTTTGGCACATCCCCTGGCCGAACGCCGAGCGATTCGGGATCTGTCCATGGCGCAACGAGATCCTGGAAGGGATGTTGGGGAGCAGCATCCTCGGATTTCACATCCAGCTCCACTGCAACAACTTCGTCGACGCCGTCGACCGCTACATGGAGGCGCGCATCGACCGCGAGCACAACGCGGTCGTTCACCATGGCCGCCCCACGCTGGTCCGTCCCTATCCGATCTCGATCGAGTGGCCGAACCGGGTGGCGGCGGCGACCCCGCCCGCGGCCCAGTGCCGCGCGGAGATCCTGGCCGAGCTCGATCTGCGGCCCGACGCCCTGCTCGGCGTGGGGGTCGACCGGCTCGACTACACCAAGGGGGTCGAGGAGCGGTTCCTGGCCGTCGAACGGTTGCTCGACCGATATCCCGCCCTGCGCGGCCGGTTCACCTTCGTTCAGCTGGCGGCGCCGAGCCGCACCGCCATCGAGCGCTACCGCGAGCTCAACGAGGCGGTCGAGGCGGTGGCGAAGCGCATCAACGACCGCCTGGGCAGCGGCACCTACCGTCCCATCGTGTTCCACCGGGCCCACCACGAGGCGCCCACCGTCTTTCGTTATTACCGCGCGGCCAACGTCTGTTACGTATCGAGCCTCCACGACGGGATGAACCTGGTCGCCAAGGAGTTCGTCGCCGCCCGGGACGATGAGCGGGGCGTGCTGGTCTTGAGCAGCTTCACGGGGGCGGCCCGCGAGCTCACGGAGGCGCTGGTCGTCAACCCCTACGATCTGGAGGAGGCCAGCGAGGCGCTGGCCACCGCGCTCCGCATGTCTCCCGAGGAACAAGCCGAGCGGATGCGCGCGATGCGGCTCATGGTTTCGGAGTTCAACGTCTACCGCTGGGCCGGCCGGATGTTGGCCGATGCGGCGCGTTTGCGCCGGCACGATCGGATCAGCGGCCGGCTGGGAGATGGTCTCCAACGCGTCGAAGGAGCGGCCTGAGAGATGAAGCACCTACTGTCCGACAACAATCTCGAACGGTTGAGACAGATCGCCTGGTCCAACGTCCTGCTCGGCTTCGACTACGACGGCACGCTGGCGCCGATCGTCGACGTCCCCGACCAGGCCCGCATGCGGCCCCGGACCCGCGAGCTGCTGGAGAAGGTGGCGGCCGCGTATCCCTCGGTCGTGATCTCCGGCCGGTCGCAGGCCGACATCATGAGACGCGTCCGCGGGATCCGCGTCCGCGAGGTGATCGGCAACCACGGGCTCGAGCCCCGCCACTATTCCGGTCCCATCGCGGCGGACGTTCGGCGCTGGGTCTCCAAACTGCAGGCGCGCCTGGCGGGGGTCCGGGGGCTGGTGGTCGAAGACAAGGTGTTCTCGATCGCCATTCACTATCGGAACTGCCGCGAGAAGCGCCAGGCCCGGACCGCCATCCTGGCCGCCATCGCCGAGCTCGGTCGGGTGCGGGTCGTCGGCGGCAAGCTGGTGTTCAACGTCCTGTCCGAAAAGGCCCCCCACAAGGGGCTGGCGCTGCTGGCCGCCCGGGATCGGTCCGGCTGCGACACGGCGCTCTACATCGGTGACGACGAGACCGACGAAGACGTGTTCGCACTGGACGAGCCAGGCCGCCTGCTCACGGTGCGCGTCGAACGCTCGACGAGGTCCCAGGCGGGTTACTACCTCAAAGACCAGGGAGAGATCGATGCCTTCCTCGAGACCCTCATCGAATGCCGGAGCCGCTCCCCTCGCCCGAAATGGATCGACGAGGGGGGAGGCGACCGCGGAGCGGCCTGAGCCTGCGCAGCCTCCGCTCGGCGAGGTGCCGGACTTCCTCCGACTCCTGTGGGAGGTGGACCACGCTCTCCAGCGCGCGTCGAAGAAGATGGCCGCCAGCTTCGGCGTGACGGGCCCGCAGCGCCTCGTCATCCGGATCGTGGGGCGGTTCCCGGGGATCCCGGCGGGCCAGCTGGCCGCCATCCTCCGGATCCACCCGAGCACCGTGACCGACATCGTTCAACGTCTGGAGGGGCGCGGGCTCATCCAGCGCGCGCGCCACGCGCGAGACCGCCGGCGAGTCCTCCTCGGCCTGACCGAGCGGGGCCGAACCGTCGACGGTGAGCGCAGTGGAACCATCGAGGGCGCGGTCAAACGAGCGCTCGACCGGTTGTCCCCCGGGGAGCTCCGCGGCGCCAGCGCGGCGCTGACCATGCTGGCGACGACGCTCCATGAGGCCGCCGGGGCTCTGTCGACCGGCGCCCGCCGCCCGGCGGAAGGAGGTCTCTCTGGCGCGAAGCAGAGCGAGCGTCATCGGGCCGCGTGAGGACGAATTTGGCTCATCCATCCACCGCCGCCCGCGCGGCTCTATAGTCGAGAATCGTGGCTACGCGCATCGAGGACTACGCGCTCATCGGCGACACGCAGACGGCCGCCCTGGTGGACTGTAGAGGGTCGATCGACTGGGTCTGCTTCCCGCGGTTCGACTCGGGCGCCTGCTTCGCGGCGCTCCTCGGCGACAGCAACAATGGGCGCTGGCGAATCTCCCCCCGGAGTAACGTGCGGGCCGCGCGCCGCCGGTACCGCGGGGAAACGCTGATTCTCGAGACGGAGCTCGAGACCGATGAGGGCGTGGTCCGTCTGATCGACTTCATGCCTCTGCGCGGCGAGCGGCCCGACATCATCCGCGTCGTCGAGGGCGTCGCCGGGGTCGTCACGATGCAGCTCGAGCTGGTGGTCCGCTTCGACACCGGCCGCATCATCCCCTGGGTGCGGCGTCGGGATGGCTCTCTCACCTTCACCGCCGGGCCGGACGCGCTCTGCCTGCGTGGTGACATCGACGTTCACGGTGAGGGCTTCACCACCGTCGGCGAGTTCGAGCTCCGCGCCGGCGAGCGGCGGACCATGGCCTTGACCTGGTTTCCCTCCCACCAGCCGCTCCCCGAGCGCCTCGACCCGCTCGAGGCCCTTGAAGAGACCGAACGCTGGTGGCAGGAGTGGTCGGCGCGGTGCACGTACGCGGGACCCTGGCGGGACGCGGTGCGCGGGTCGTTGCGGGTGCTCAAGGCGCTGACCTTCGGCCCCACCGGGGGAATCGTGGCCGCACCGACGACGTCCCTGCCCGAGTGGATCGGGAGCTCCCGGAACTGGGATTATCGTTACTGTTGGCTGCGCGACGCGACGCTGACGTTGTACGCGTTCATGCTGGGAGGCTACACGGCCGAAGCCGAAGCCTGGCGCGAGTGGCTGTTGAGAGCGGCGGCCGGAGATCCGGCCCGCCTCCAGATCATGTACGGCGTCGGGGGAGAGCAACGGCTGATTGAATTCGAAGCGCCGTGGCTGTCCGGATTCGCCGGCTCGAAGCCGGTCCGGGTGGGAAACGCGGCCCACCTGCAGCTGCAGCTCGACGTCTTCGGCGAGGTGAACGACACCTTCTACCAGGCGCGTCGGCTCGGCATCGCCCCCGATCGCTGGTCCTGGTCGCTGGAGGCGGCGTTGCTCGATTCGCTCGAGAAGCAGTGGCGCGAACCGGATCACGGCATCTGGGAGGTCCGCGGCCCCAAACGCCACTTCACGCACTCGAAGGTCATGGCCTGGGTGGCGTTCGATCGGGCGATCAAGTCGGCATGCAAATTCGGCCTCGAGGGGCCCGTCGCGCACTGGACGGAGATCCGCGACCAGATCCACACCGACGTGTGCACGCGCGGGTACGACAGCCAGCGCAGCACCTTCACCCGCTCCTACGGCGAATCGGACGTCGACGCGTCGTTGCTGCTGATCCCGCTGGTGGGGTTCCTGCCGCCCGACGATCCGCGCGTCGCGGGCACCGTTCGAGCGGTCGAGAGCGACCTCCTCGAGGGCGGGTTCGTCATGCGATACCGGGTGCGCGATCGGGAGACGGACGGGCTGCCCCCGGGGGAAGGCGTCTTTCTCCCGTGTAGCTTTTGGCTCGCCGACGTCTACGTGCAGCTTGGACGACACGAAGAAGCGTCGCGACTGTTCGAGAGATTGCTCGCGCTTCGAAACGACGTCGGCCTGCTCTCCGAAGAGTGCGACCCGCAATCCGGCCGGCTGCTGGGAAATTTTCCTCAGGCCTTCTCCCACCTGTCGCTCATCAACACCGCCTACAACCTCTCCGCGCACGCGGAGCGCCCGGCTCATCACCGCAACGAGAGCAGTAGTGGGGACGCGCCGGCCCGGGGGCCATAGTCAACGGCCAACGGCCAACGGCCGGCAACGCCGTTACCGGCCGCCGCCCCAGCGGGATCCCGCCGGTCGCTGCCTCTGACCGGTGACATCACGGGCCCGCATGACCCCACTACCTTCCGTCGCCCGCTTCAGCCCGTCGGAAGGGTCACGAAGCGGGAGCCGCCGTTCTCGCCGATCACCCGGACGAGGTGACCGTTCGCGTGTGGCTGCTCGACCGCGGTCGCCGCAGCCTCGGCGGTGGCGACGGGGTGGCGATCGACCTCGACGACCACGTCGCCCGGCTTGACGCCGGCGCGCGCGGCCGGGCTGCCGGTCGTCACGTCGGTGACGGCCGCGCCGTGCGTCTCCGCAGGAAGCCCCAGCGACTTGGCCAGCTCGGGCGTCACCGTCTGCAGCGCCATCCCTGACGAGCCGGCTTCGTCGACGGCCACCTCGGAGGCTGGGGACGGCAGCTCACCCACCGTCACCCGGACGTTCTCCGGTTTTCCTTCCCGCACCACCTTCACGGCCACGGCGCTGCCGATCGACTTCGCCGACACCGTGTCCAGCACGTCGCTCGCCGTGGAGATGGCCTTGCCGTCGATCGCTGTGATGACGTCGCCGGGACGCAGCCCGGCCTTCGCCGCCGGGCTCCCTTCGTTCACCTCCGAAACAAAGGCCCCCTTCTGGGGCGTGTGGGGGCCGAGCTTCTCCTTTTCCTCCGGCGGGAGCCTCGCCACGTCGCCGATCTGGACGCCGATGTACGGGTAGCGCATGTGCCCCTCGGCGAGCAGCGCCTTCGTCACGCGCGTCGCCTCGTTGATCGGGATGGCAAAGCCATAGGCGCCGCCCGGGCCGGTGTTGATGAGCGTGTTGATGCCCACCACTTCGCCGGCCAGGTTCACCAGTGGACCGCCCGAGTTCCCCGGGTTGATCATGGCGTCGGTCGAGATGTAATGGCGTACACGTTCGCCGGACATCTGGACGTGGGGGCCGACCCGCCCCTCGCCGCTCACGATCCCTGCGGTGACCGTCTGATCGAGCCCCAGCGGGCTGCCGATGGCGAGCACCCAGTCGCCGACCTCGAGCGCGTCGGAGTTCCCCAACCGCGCCACCACCAGCCCCGGGGGAACGCGCTGCAGGCGAACGACCGCCAGATCGGTCTCGGGATCGCGGCCCACGACCCGGGCGGGGATTTCCGCCCCGCCGTCGAAGGTGACGGTCACCTTGGTTGCGTGGTCGACCACGTGGCTGTTGGTCACGATGTCACCCGCGGCGTCGACCACGACGCCCGAGCCGGTGCCGTGCTCGGTGGGGGGCGCCGTCTCGTCCGGCAGGCCACCGGGACCGAACTGGAAGAACCTCTTGAGCTCCGGCGGCAGCCCCTCCGGCCCCTCGTCGGAGAACGGCGACGGCGCCGCGTGACCGCCTTGGCCGCGTCGCCCGCGACCCATCTTGGCCGTCCCCGGCCCCCCCATCTCCACGTCGATGCGGACCACGCTCGGACGCAAGGCCTTGGCCGTCGTGGCGAACGCCTTCGACAGCGTCTCGGCGGCGGCCGGACTTTCTGTCTTCGGCGTGACCGTGGCGGTGGAGGCCGCCGGGGCGGTTGCTGCCGCGGCGGCCGGCGGCGGTTGCGAGCCCGCGGCGGTCGCCGGGCCGGCAAACGCCCGCGACACCCCTGTGCCCAGCCCGACCGCGCCGACCACGACCAAGGCCCCCTGCCACAACCGCCGACGCCTTTCCGACTTGGTGCTTTCCATGTTTGC
Source organism: uncultured Pseudomonadota bacterium (assembly GCA_963835825.1). Lineage (GTDB taxonomy): Bacteria > Myxococcota_A > Polyangia > Fen-1088 > Fen-1088 > JADGRB01. Next base: position 273,405 of record CAWIGZ010000008.1, on the reverse strand, counting down.
CAAAACAGTCGGCGGCCTCCGCTTCTTCCAGCGCGAGCACGGCAACGGCGGAGAGCTCGACGAGCTCGTGCTCGAGCCGACGCGCAGGACCGCCGCCCGATCATCAAGAGCTCCCATCAAGATCTTCACGAATGACCTGAGCGACGGAACCGACGTCGGCATCTGGGATGCTCGTCGCACAAACACTTACTTTTTCATTCTCTCGATTTGACCGCCCAAGTCGGGTCGCATCAGGGCCACCCCTGTTTCAGGCCGATCGCGAGATCGTATCCGAAAATGCCCGAGGGCGACGGTATGTGCCGTCGGTCAAACTTATGAATGGCGAGCTACGGGCATGTGGCGGTGGGGCTGCTGACGGGACGGCTGCATGGGGGGCGCGGTAACCAGTCGGCGAAGCGGAGCAGATGGGGGACGCTGGCTCTCTTCACGATCCTGTCCACGCTGCCGGACATCGACATCCTGCTGGTGGCGCTTGGCGCGTCCGAGTCGGGACCGCTCGGGCACCGGGGCGCGCTGCACTCGCTGACGATGGCGTGCGCAGCCGGGGTGTTCTGCGCGCTGGCGGCCCGTCGTTGGCGCTGGCCGGTGCTGCGCACGGCGTTGGCGGGCGCCGCGGCCGTGGCGAGCCACATCCTTCTCGACCTGCTCGGCGTGCGGGGGAAGAGCCTCGCCCTGTTCTGGCCGTTTTCGTCGGCGCGCTTCCATTCGCCGTGGTCCTTTCTCCCCGACGCGCCTCGCGGGCTCAAGCTCCTGTCCGGGACCGGCCTCCTGGAGTTCTCGACCGAGTTCGTGCTGTTCCTGCCGATCACCATCTACGCGCTCTGGCCGCAGATCCGAGGGTGGCTCGGGGAACTGCGGCTGCCGCGCCTGCGCCTGATCGCCGGACCGAGCCGGGCGAAGGACGCGCGAGACGAGTCTCCGAATTCCGCACGGCGGGATCGGCGCCTACGGTCGAGCGGCTGACTGGAGAACCGACCGATTCCGGGGGCGGATCGGGTGAGCGAACTGAAAAGATCATGTAACCTCGCGGCATGATCTTCGGAAAAGAGCGGGAGGCGGTGCGGAACGCGACGCGCGCGATCCGCGATCTGGTGTTGAACCCCCGGCGAGAGCTGGCGCTGGGCGGCGGGTTCAGCGGCGGCCTCGGCGCGATGGCGCTGCTGGCGGCGGGTCCCTTGCGGCACGTTCCGGAGATGGCGGCCCGCCTCCCCGGCACGCTCCGCGATCTGGGCGAGCGGGTGACCGCGATCCCCGGCAACCGGCGGCGGGCGCCGTCGATGGCCTTCGCGGCGCAGGCGCTGGCCGGCAGCGTTCGGAACGGCGCCACCCTGCGCGAGCGTTACCTGAATCTGCTGGCCGCGGCGATGGACGGAGACACCTCGGCGCGGGTCCACCCGGCGTTCCTGGGGGTGCTGCGCCAGCTGACCGAGGACGAGGTCCGCCTCATCAGCCTGTTCCAGCACGACGGCCCGTTCCCGCTGGTCAACGTGGTGGCGCGCTACAAGTTCGGGGCCGCGCTGTCGACCGAGCTGCGGCACGCGAGCCGCCTGGGGATCGATGCCCAGTGCGAGCACCCCGAGCGGGTCCCGTTCTACATCGACAACCTTTGCCGGCTGGGGCTCACCGAGCTGCGGCCGGTGCGGATCGCCGACGACACCCGCAGCTTCCGCGCGCTCGAGGAGAGCGCGGAGGTGCAGGCGGCGATCGCGCGGGTCCAGGCCAACCCGCCCCCGCCGCTCAAGACGGGTTCCAAAGACGACGACGATCGGGTGGTGGCCGACTTGCAACGCAAGGCGCTCTACGTGACCGCGTTCGGTCGTCGTTTCTACGAGGCCTGCGAATACCGCCCCGAGCCCGGGGCGCGCTAGCTGGAAACGGTCACGTCATGGATGCCGCGCCACCAGCTCCCACGCCACCGCCCCTCGAGCGCGAGCCGCTCTCGCTGGGGGAGATCCGTGAGGTCTGGCCGCTGCTGGCGCACACCGATCGCATCCAGGGGTTCCTGCTGCTGCCGCGCGACGAGGCGGAGGATTTCTTCTTCTCCGTGTCGGCGCGCGATCAGGCCGACCTGGTGTGCGGCATGCCGGGGCGGGAGCAGCGGTCCTGGGTGCGCCTTCTGCCCCCGGACGACGCCGCCGACCTGATCCAGGCGGCGCCGGCCGAGAAGCGCGACGCCCTCCTCGGTCTGCTCGACGAGCCGACCCGCCGGGAGGTGACCGCGCTCCTCGCCTATTCGGAGGACAACGCCGGCGGGCTGATGAACCCGCGCTACATCCGGCTGCGGCCCGAGATGACCGTCGACGAGGCGATCAGCTACGTGCGCAAGCAGATGCGCGAGCAGCCGCGGACCATCTACTACGGGTACGTGCTGGACGCCGAGCAGCACCTCCTCGGCGTGGTCTCGTTCCGCGAGCTGTTCACCTCCACCGTCCGCACGCGCGTCGCCGAGATCATGAAGCGGCAGGTGACCACCATCCCCGAACAGATGGATCAGGAGGCCGTCAGCCACATCTTCGCGCAGAGCCACCTGGTCGCGCTGCCGGTCGTCACCGCCGAAGGGCAGATGAAGGGGATCGTGACCGTCGACGACGTCGTCGACGTCGTTCAGGAAGAGGCCACCGAGGACATGCAGAAGGTCGGCGGTGTCGAGGCCCTCGACGCGCCTTACCTGCAGATCGAGATGCGGCGGATGATCCGCAAGCGGGTCGGCTGGCTGTCGGTGCTCTTCCTGGGCGAGATGCTGACCGCCAGCGCGATGGGCTTCTTCGAGAAGGAGATCGCGCGGGCCGTGGTGCTGGCGCTCTTCATCCCGCTCATCATCTCGAGCGGCGGCAACTCGGGCTCGCAGGCGACGACGCTGGTCATCCGGGCCATGGCGCTGGGGGAGGTTCGCCTGCGCGACTGGTGGCGCGTCATCCGGCGCGAGGTGGTGGCGGGGCTCGGCCTCGGCGTGGTGCTGGCGATCATCGGCTTTCTCCGCATCGTGACGTGGGAAGGGCTGTTTCACACCTACGGGCCGGAGTACCTGAGCATCGCGGCCACCGTCGCCTGCAGCCTGATCGGCGTCGTCATGTGGGGGACCATCGCCGGATCGATGCTCCCGTTCATCTTGCGGCGCCTGGGGTTCGACCCCGCCAGCGCCTCGGCGCCGTTCGTCGCCACGCTCGTCGACGTGAGCGGCCTGGTCATCTATTTCACGGTGGCGGCGATCATCCTGCGAGGAAGGTTGCTCTGATCCTGACGGGGGGACCACCCGGCGGCGCGGGCGGCGACCTACGAACCAGAGGACCCGCGCCGGGTGCGTCCCATCCCCGCGGCCGCGCGCACATCGTCGTCGTCCTGGTCGCGTTCGTGCTGGGGTGCGGGGGCGAGGCGCCGCCGGCCCCCGAGCCGCCGCCTCCGGTCCGGGCGGACGAGCTGGTCAACACCGGCTGTCCGCCGCTGCCGCCCATCTCGGGCTTCGTCGGTCGGGCCGACGGGGCGCTCCTCCTGAACGGCATCACCCCGTTCCGGGCGACGGGAACCAACCTCTACTACCTGCAACAGCTCCTCTCCTACGCACAGCAGGAGCAGGATCCTCAGGCGCTGGAGGCGGTGCGCGAGGTGCTGGACGATCTGGTCTGTCTGTCGCTGCCGGTGGCGCGGATCTGGGGCTTCAACGACTCGAAGGACACGTCGTCGATTCGCCGCAGCCCCTGGGAGGGCTTCCGGGAGGAGGGGCTGCGGGGGCTCGATCAGGCGGTCTGGGAGGCCAAGCGGCGCGGCATTCGCCTCATCCTGCCGCTGGTCAACAACTGGGGCGAGTACGGCGGGCTGCCGGCCTACGCGGCCTGGGCCTCCAAGCTCTACGGCAGCCCCGTCGACCGCGATGACTTCTACCGCGACGCCGCAGATGCAGCAGTGGTGGAAGGACTACGCGTTCATGCTGGTCAACCGGGTGAACAGCTTCACGGGGATTCGCTACCGCGATGAACCGGCCATCCTCGCCTGGGAGATCGGCAACGAGCTGCGCTGTTCGAGCTGCGCCGGGACCACCCGCCTGCCCGACACCATCGCCGCGCTGGCCACCTTCTTGAAGGGGATCGCCCCCAACCAGCTGGTCGCCGACGGCGGGGACGGCTTCGACGACGATCCGTCCCCCTACGCCGGGCTGACCAACTACTACGCGGTGCGCGGCGACGACGGCTGCAGCTTCTCCAAGCTCTCACGCGTCGATGCGCTGGACATGCTCTCGTACCATTTCTATCCGCGCAACTACGGCTTCTCCACCCCGCGCGACGCCGAGCTCTGGATCGACCGACATCAAGCCCTGGCGATGGTGACCGGAAAGATCGCCTATCTCGGCGAGTGCGGGTTCGCGGCGCCCGACGTCGAACGGGCGCAGAACTACGACGACTGGCTCCGGCATCTGTTCGCGCTGTCCGGCGGCCAGCTCGGGCTGTTTTGGCAGCTCTCGCCGGCCGGCCGCGTGAACAACGACGGCTACGCGGTCTATTCGCGCCGCGACAACGCGACCGCCTGGATCCTCGCCCGCTGGGGCAAGGCCATTCACTGAGGGGCGGTCACGTGTGGAGAACCCGGCGGTGCGTGGCCAGCCGGTAGATCCCCAGCAGGATCATGGCGCCGATGATCGAGGCGATGATCCCGGGCCCGCTGCTGGGCGACCGGTACCAGCCGAGCGCCCGTCCCAAGAAGCCGGCGACCAATGAGCCGGCGACGCCGAGCAACATGGTGATGATGATGCCGCCCGGGTCCTTCCCCGGCATGATCAGCTTCGCCAGCGCACCAACGACCAACCCCACGATGAGTGTCCAGATGATCGACATGGCAACTCCTCCTTCCAGGAACCTGAGGCCGGACGGGGTCGAAGCAAGCCGGCAGGCCCATCGCGTCTCTTCCTGAGCTTCGCGCTGTCCATCAGAACAATTCGTAGCGGTCGCACTTGAGCCCCGCCGGTCCGTCTCCAGGATGTACATCATGGGTAGGCGGGTGGTGCTCGCGCTGGTGTTGGGATCCGCCCTGGCCATCCGTGCCGACGGGCAGGCGGAGACGGCGCGCCCGGCCGGCGAGCGGGCCGGACGGCGGCGCGTCGCTGGTTCAGCTGCCGAGCAGCTCGGCCGCCGCTCCCGCCAGCTCCGAGACCGAGGCACCGTGGCCACCGCCGCCGCGCTCGCTCGACTCCAAGCGGGCACCGGTCCCGGATCGCCTGATGCTGCCGGAGGACATGCTGGACATCCCGCTCGCGCCGCCGACGCCGCCTGTCCCCAACAACAGCGGCGGCGGCGCCAACCGGACCAGCAAGATCCTCAAGGACGCGTCGAAGGGGACCTCGGGCGCCGAGCGCCCCGAGATCCCACGCGACAACGTGACCCGCACGCCGGAGGATCAGCTCGCCCCGCCCGCGTACCCGTCGCAGGGCCCGCGGTGAAGAGCAGCGCCGGGCCGAAGCCGGGCCGTGCCCGGCAGACTGGTCAAACCTCGAGCAGCAGCCGCTCGGGGTTCTCGACGCACTCTTTGATGCGCACGAGGAACTGAACCGCCTCGCGTCCGTCGACCAGGCGATGATCGTAAGAGAGCGCGACGTACATCATCGGCCGCACCACGACCGCGTCGCCGACGACCACCGGGCGCTTCTGGATGGCGTGCAGGCCCGAGGATTCCGCTCTGCGGCGGGTTGAGGATGGGCGTCGACAGCAGCGAGCCGTAGACCCCGCCGTTGGAGATGGTGAAGGTCCCCCCCTCCAGCTCCTTGAGCCCCAGCTTGTTGTCGCGCGCGCGGGCGGCCAGCTCGCCGATGGTCGTCTCGATCTCGGCGAACGAGAGCCGATCGGCGTCGCGCACCACCGGCACCACCAGCCCCTTGCCGCCGCCGACGGCGACGCCGATGTCGTAGTGGTCCTTGTAGACGATGTCCGAGCCGCGCACCTCGGCGTTCACGCCGGGATAGGTCTTGAGCGCGTCGATGGCCGCCTTCACGAAGAAGGACATGAAGCCGAGCTTGATGCCGTGCTGCTTGACGAACCGCTCCTGGTGCCGCTCGCGCAGCGCGAGCACGCCCGACATGTCGATCTCGTTGAAGGTGGTGAGGATCGCGGCGGCGTGCTGGGCCTCGACCAGCCGGCGGGCGACCGTCTTGCGCAACGGCGACATCGGGACGACGCGCTCACGCGCGCTGTCGACGATCGGCGTCTGCGCCGGCAGGGGCGCCGGCGTCGGCCGAAATGACGGCGCCGCGACCGGGGCCTCCGCCGCCGCCGGGCTGGCCTGCTCCTCCAGCGCGCGCGCCACGTCCTGCTTGGAGATCCGCCCCCCGCGGCCGCTCCCCTTGACCTCCTCGGCGGACAGGCCGCTGTCGGCCAGCGCCCGGCGCGCCGACGGCGCAGCCCGCACCGCCTCCGGCGCCGGACGACCGTTGCCGTTCCCGGCCTTGCGTCCGTTCGGCCCATTCGACGCCGGGCTCGCCTTGGCCGCGGCGCCGGCACCGAGCTGCTCGATCTCGGCGATCACCTCGCCGACCGCCACGGTGTCGCCCGCCTTGCGCAGGATCTTGCGGAGGATGCCGGCGCCCGGCGAGGGGACCTCGACGGTCGCCTTCTCGCTCTCCACCTCGACCAGCGGCTCGTCGACGGAGACTTCGTCCCCCTCGACGTGCTTCCAGGCACCCAAGGTCGCCTCGCGGACCGACTCACCCAGCGCGGGGACCTTCAGCTCCATCGCCATCTAGCTCGCTCCTTTTCCGAATGCTTCCGCCACCAGTCGTGTCTGCTCGCGCGTGTGGCGCTTGGCCGATCCGGTCGCCGGGCTGGCCGAGAGCGGCCGGGTGACGCCCGACCAGGGGAACGATCCGACCAACAGCGGCGGCAGCTCGCGGTTGACGTACGACCAGGCGCCCATGTTCTTCGGCTCTTCCTGAACCCAGACGACCGGCGTCCCCTCGGCGAAGCCCGACAGCGCTTCGAGCAGCTCGTCCTTGTGCAAGGGAAACAGCTGCTCGATGCGCACGATCGCCACGTCGTCGTACTTGTGCGCCTCGCGGGCCGCGATGAGGTCGTAATAGATCTTCCCGGTGCAGAGGAGCACGCGTTTGATCCGCGTCGGATCCTTCACCGTCGGGTCGGGGATGATGTGCTGGAATCGTCCTTCGGTGAAGGCGCTCAGCGGCGAGGTGGCCGACGGATGCCGCAACAGGCTCTTCGGCGACATGATGATGAGCGGCTTGCGGTAGGGGCGCAGCACCTGCCGCCGGAGCGCGTGGAAGTAATTCGCCGGCGTGGTCAGGTTGCAGACCTGCATGTTGTCGTTGACGCACAGGTTGAGGAAGCGATCGAGCCGGGCGTTCGAGTGCTCGGGCCCCTGCCCTTCCATGCCGTGCGGCAGCAGCATCACCAGGCCGCTCACCCGGTGCCACTTGGCCTCCGACGAGCTGATGAACTGGTCGATGATCACCTGCGCGGCGTTCACGAAGTCGCCGAACTGCGCCTCCCAGATGGTGAGCCCCTCGGGCATGTCCAGGCTGTAGCCGAAGTCGAAGCCCAGCACGGCCCCCTCGGTGAGCGGACTGTCGAGCACCTCGAAGACGCCCTGCTTGGGCGCGACGTGCGCGAGCGGCGTGTAGGCATGCCCGTCCTCGTGGTCGTACATGACGGCGTGACGGTGGCTGAAGGTCCCGCGGCGCGAGTCCTGCCCCGAGAGGCGCACCCGCGTCCCCTGCGCCAGCAGCGTCCCGAACGCCAGCGCCTCGCCCATCCCCCAGTCGACCGGCTTGTCGCCGGCGCCCATGTGAGCGCGGGCCTCGACGATGAGCTTGTGGAGCTTGGGGTGAACGTGAAAGTCGGGCGGCGTGGTGGTGAGCGCGCGGGTGACCTCCTTGACCAGTCGCCGGCGTCACCGCGGTGGGCACCTCGGGGACCTTGCTCTCCCGGCCCCCCATGACCCGCGCCCAGGCGCCGGCGAACGTGCTCGGGCGCGGCGGCGTCTCCAGCTTGTTGGCCACCTCCAGCTCCGCTTCCAGCTCATGCCGCTTGCCGGCGGCGATGGCGTCCGTCTCCTCGACGGTGATGGGCGGTCCGCCGTCGGGCGCCGGGTGGGCCCCGTCGTAGGCGAGGTAGGCCATCCGGATCGACGGCTTCGAGGCGATCCTCCGGTACATCACCGGCTGCGTGTACGAAGGCTCGTCCCCCTCGTTGTGCCCGAGCTTGCGATAGCACCACAGTTCGATCAGGGCGTCGCGGTGGAACCGCTGCCGAAAGTCGACCGCCAGATCGACCACCTGGCAGACGGCCTCCGGATCCTCGCCGTTGACGTGGAAGATCGGAATCTGCAGCATCGTCGCCACGTCGGTCGCGTAGGTGGTCGACTTGGCGGCGTGAGGCGAGGTGGTGAACCCGACCTGATTGTTGACCACGATGTGGACGGTGCCGCCGACGCTGTACCCCTCCAGCTCCGACATGTTGAGCGCCTCGGCGACGATCCCCTGCCCGGCGAAGGCGGCGTCGCCGTGGATGAGGATCGGCAGCGCCCGGGTTCGCCCGGCGTCCCCCAGGCGATCCTGCTTGGCGCGCACCCGCCCCTGCACGACGGTGTTCACCCACTCGAGGTGACTGGGGTTGAAGGCGAGCGAGAGGTGCACCTTGTGCTCGTCGGGCCCCTCACCGAACACGCGATCGATCGAGAAGCCGAGGTGGTACTTGACGTCGCCGCCGCCGTCGTTGAGATCGGCCTTCTCGTCCAGCTTGTCCTGGAACTCGGCGAAGATCTGGGAGGCGGGCTTCTTGAGGACGTTGGCCAGCACGTTGAGCCGCCCGCGGTGGGCCATCCCGATCACGATCTCGCTGACGCTGGAACGGGCTGCCCGTTCGACCAGCCGCTCGAGCAGCGGGATCAGGCTCTCCGCCCCTTCCAGCGAGAAGCGCTTCGAGCCGAGGAACTTGTTCTGCAGGAACTGCTCGAACACCTCGGCGCCGATGACCTGCTGAAAGACCTGGAGGCGATCGGCCCGGGTCAGCGGCAGCCGGTTCCGCGTGCTCTCCATCCGGCTCTGCAGCCACTCGCGCAGCTCGAGATCGTGGATGTGCGAGGTCTGCACGCCCACGGTGCGGCAGTAGGTTTCGCGCAGCAGACTGACCAGCTCACGCAGCGTCTTGCGTCGCGGCCCCGAGACGTTCTCGCTGCTGAACACCAGGTCGAGGTCCTGCGCGGCGAGGCCGTAATCCTCGAGCGCGATCTGGGGGCTCGGGCGCGTGACCAGCCCCAGCGGATCGAGATCGGCGGAGAGGTGGCCGAGCTCGCGGTAGGCCTCGACGATTCGCTGCACGCGCTCCGAGAGCAGGCGCATCGAGATGCGGCTCTGGATCGCGCCGGGCGCGGAAGGGGCATCCTCGTCCCCGGCGCCGGTCAGGCGGCCGGCGAAGATGCTGCGGGGAAACGACTCGGGCGGAACGAGCGCGGTCGCGCCGGCGCCGTTGAGCCCCACGGCCCCCTCGAGCTCGGCCAGCGCAACGAACAGGCGCCGCCACTCCGGATCGACGCTGGCCGGATCCTGGAGGAACTTGAAATAGAGCTCTTCGGCGAAGGGGAGGTTCGCCGCCGCCAGCTCATCGAGCGCCGTTCCGGTTCGCGGCGCCTCATGCACATCCAACTCGGCGCCGGCGTGCGAGGCGCCTGTGCCGTTGAGCTCCAGATCCAACATGTTCGACATTGCTGCTTCTCGTGCCCTCGGGGGGCCACCTGGCCGAAAGGGCGCATAAGTGTACGTTATTGTTGAGGCGCTGGGAGGGTGAAAAAGAACGTCGTCCCGCCGCCGCCGCCCTCGGCTCCCGACTCGGTTCTGGCGGTGGGGCTTTCCACCCAGATTCGCCCGCCGTGCGCCTCCACGATGCCCCGGGCGATCGACAGGCCGAGGCCGATTCCGTCGCGATTCCTCCGGCGTGCCTGGTAGTACCGATCGAAGACGTAGGGGAGCTCCTCGGTGGCGATCCCGGGGCCGGTATCGGACACGGAGAACCGGACCATGGCCTGGTCCGGCTCGGCGCGCAGGATGACCGTCCCCCCCTCGGGGGTGAACTTCACCGCGTTGCCGACCACGTTCGAGAAGAGCTGGATCACCCGGTCGTGATCGCAGGAGATGGAGAGCCCGCCGTTTTCTGGCGTGCCGTCGATCAGCTTGATCCCCTTCGTCGCGGCGAGCGGCTCGAGCGCGTCGAGGACCTCGCGCACGATCATCCCCACCTCCCGCGGATGAGAGCTGACCGACAGGTGTCCGGCCTGAATCGCCGCGAAGTCCAGCAGGTCTCGAATCAGCCGGTTCATCCGGTTCCCCGCCCGCTCGATGGCCTCGATCTGCCGGCGGGCGCGCCCCTCTTTCCCCGGCGGTTCGGGCGGCAACGAGCTCTTGAGCAGGAGCGCGCTCGACGCCAGTACGACGCCCAGCGGATTGCGCAGGTCGTGCGAGACGATGGCCAGGAGATCCTCGCGGGCGCGCACCGATTCCTGCGCCTCGGCCAGCAACCGCATGTTGTCGATGGCGATCGACGCCCGCCGGGCCAGCTCCTGCGCGGCCCCGAGGTCGCCGGAACCATAGCGGCGCGCTTCGCCGAGCGAGGCGAGCACCACCGCGCCCACCGACCGTCCCCGCAGGTGCAGCGGCACGGCCATCGACGACCGCCCCGGCTCGTTTTCGAGGACCGGCTGCTCACTGGTCATGGCGGCCTGAGCGGCGCGCAAGCTGTCGGTCCGCCCGCGTTCGACCGTCTCGGCATCGGAGGCCTCGGCGGGCACGGCCCCGGCGAAGGCCGACAGGCGCGGCTCGCCGTTGCCCCGCCGGAGCACCACCGCGCAGCGATCGGCGACGGTGCGGGCGGCCAGCGCCGCCAGGTCCTGCAGCGCGCTCGGCAGATCCGTCGACGAGGCGAGCGCGGTGCTGGCGTCTCCCAGGAAGTGCTGCCACTCCTGATCGCGCCGCTCGGCGGTGACGTCACGCATGACGATCACCACCCGCCCAGGGCTTCCGCGCCCGGGCGCGACCGGGGCCGCCTTCAGCGACAACCAGCGATCGCCCCCCTGGTCGCCGCTTTGGCCGCTCTCGGCGACCGCGCCGATCGGGCGATAGCGCAGGATGCGCTCTTCGCCACCGGGCGGAGGATCGACGCGCGCAATCTCGTCGGGCGAGAGCGGGCGTCCCTTGTCGTCCCACATCCGAAGTCGCGAGAACAGCTCGGCGGGGGAGGAGCGCAGATCGGGAAGACCGACCGCCCGGGCGATCGCTGCGTTCGCGTAGACGAGGCGGCCGGCGCCGTCGCGAACGGTGATTCCGTCCGGCAGCGCGCCGAGCACCGTCTCCAGCTCGTCGCGGGACCGTTCGAGCGCCTCCAGGGCCGCCGCCTGGGCCTCCTCGCGGTGGAGCACGAGGCAGATCTGATGGCCGATGGCGGTCATCAGCTGCAGCATCTCCTCGTCGACGGGGCGCGCGTCGCGGGCGAAAAGCTCGATGACCGCCGAGACGCTCTCGCGCTGGCGCACGGGAAAGGCGGCCACGGAACGCAGCCCCGCGGCGACGGCCAGGCGCATCCGGGCGCTCGGCTCGTCGGCGCCGAGCTGCTCGATCCAGATCGGCTCGCGCCCCGCTGCGGCGCTCCCGGCGGGATCCTCGCCCAGCTTCAACACCGCGGCGCGCGAGGCCTCGACCACCGCCGTTCGGACGATGGGCTCTGCGGCCCAGATGGCCCGGCAGCGCAGCCGCGGTTGCGAAGCCGGCGCGCCCGGCTCCACCACCCAGTAGACCGCCAGCGACCACCCGAGCTCCGTGGCCAGAGACCGCAGAATCTCGGCCATGGCCTCGTCGAGAGAGGCCTGTTCCAACAGAACGCGGGAAGCGGTCTGCTGGACGGAGAGCCGTCTCGCGTCGTCGCCCTGAGGACGCCTACTCATCGGCGCCATTTTAACGACGAAACTCGCCAGTGTTTCCCGGCGACTAAGAATTCAACGCAGGTGGGGGCAACTGTCCGAGCCCGCACCCGTCAAGCTCACAAAGGTCGGCCTGCGACCTCCGCGATGAGGTCGGCCGAGACCGGGCCCCGTGCGCGTCTCCGCGCCTGAGGAGGCTCCGAGCTCGCCCGCCTCACGCGAACGAATGAGGTCGGGCGCGGACTAGACGGCGTCTTTGGCGGCCTTCACCGGACGGGCGCGGACGATCTTGCGGGCCGGCTTGGCCTTGAAAACCGTCGGCTCCTTGGTGAACGGGTTGATCCCCTTGCGCTCCTTCGTGGCCGGCTTCTTGATGACCACGAACTTCGCAAATCCGGGAACCAGGAAGGTTCCGGTCTTCTTGAGCTCCTTGTAGCCGATGGTGGCGAGCGACTCGAGGACGCCCTTCACGTCCTTGCGGGAAAGCTTCCCGTCGTTCTCTTCGGCCAATTTGGAAATGAGGTCGGACTTCGACAGCGGCTTTCCCATTCGATCGATCTCCTCTCGTGCGTTACCGGCCAGGGGCCGGGAAAAGTTTGGGCATTGTGGGTGAAACCCGAGGAAGTTGGAAGAGAAAAGCTAGCGGGCGTGCGTGGAGTCGACGTTTCCGATCGGATGACCGAGCAGGCTGCTGGCCGCCGCCTCGTCGTAGAGTCGGACCGAAAGCGTCTCGTCGTGGTCGGTGAAGGCGCGCGTGTGCAGCGGCAGGAAGCCTGGCGCCATGAACACCAGGTCGAGCGGTCCCGAGCCGCGGGGGCGGTGGATTTCCAGCGGCGCGACGCCCAGATCCTTGCGCCCCCAAAAGACGTGCGCCTTGCGATTGGCGTCGGCGAGGAGCTTCAGCGTCACCTGGGGGCCGGCGGCGCCGCCCGGGGCTGGCGGCTCGGGCGCCTCGTCGGAAAGCGGCCCGTCGGGGGTGGGGATGGCCGGCGCGGCGGGGGCCATCGCCTCGCGGGCGGGCGGGCTCGCGGCCGGCCCCGGTGCGCGGCAGCCGGACCACAAACAGAGCGAAACCGACACGAGGAACGGCCACAGAGCCACCGCGGAGATCGTCGCCGACGAGCGGCCGGGGCGGATCACGGCGCGTCTCCGCCGGCGCGGCTGTCGGGCGAGGTCGAGGCCGTCGGGATCTTCGACGAGGCGTACTTGACGCCCGGCTTGGGGACGTAGCCGGCGATCGGCTTTTGCAGCGTGCCTTTGACGGTCCCTTCGAGGACGTCGACGGGCAGCGGCGGATTCGAGCTCGTAATAGAAGCCGCGGCTCGGCAGCCGCATCTCGAACACCTCGCCCTGGGAATAGAACGTGCGGCGAAACCCCAGCGGGATCGAACCGACGACGCGCACCTTGCGGTGCCCGAGCACGAAGCTGAAGAGGCGCATCGCCTGCTGGTTGTAGAGCCGGTGACAGCCGTGCGAGAAGCGGCCGCGCAGCGACAGGTAGTCGAAGGAGCCGTGGGTGCGGATGCCGTTGTCGAAGAACTTCGGACCGTCGGGGCCGCGCCGCATCTCCTCGTGAATGGCGGCGGCCAGCCCGTAGGCCGACAGATACCCGGGCCCCGTCTCGTCGTAGTTGGTGACGCGCTGGTAGACGCCGTTGACCCGCTTCTCCTTCACGAAGGAGGCGAGCGGCGACGACGCGGGCGGGATCCAGACCGGCGCGGCGACGATGTGGTGCCAGACGCGCGGCCCGACGTCGGACCCCTTGTAGCGGTAGTACTCCTGACCGTCGGAGGCGAGCTCCTGCCGCCAGCCGCCGACGGTCGTCCGCCAGCGCACGAGCGGCACCTTCTCGCCGCGCCACTTGACGAAGAGCGTGAAGGTGGGAAAGCGCTCGCGCGGCTGGGGGACGCGCTGCCCTTTGGCGTCGAACGGGAAGTCGTACCAGACGTCGCCGCGGTCGATCTCGACGGAGAGATCCATCGCCGGACCGTAATACTCGGGCGGCGGCGGCAACCGGGCGGCCACCTTCAGCCAGGCGAAGTCGGCGCGGGCGTGGCGGCGGAAGAACGCCACCGCGTCCTCGGGGGTCTCGATCCCCAGCGCCAGCAGCACCGCGTCCAGCGACGGCGTCGCCAGATCGGGCACGCGGTGGCGCGTGCCGTCCGCCCCGAGGTAGGTCGGACCGCCGAGCGCCCCGCCGGGCCGATCGTCGTCGGAGACGCTGCCGTCCTCGACGAAGCCGGCGGCGTGCATGGCCCGCTCGGTGAGGACGCGGCGAAGCGCGAGCAGATCGTTCTCCAGCGGTTGCCGGGCCAGCGCCTCCAGCGTCCCGCGCTTGATGTCGGCCTGGTCCATGACGGCGTGCTTCTGCTGGAACGAGAGCATCGCGGTCCGCATCGCCGTGTCGTAGCTTCCGCTCTTGTGGCGGGCCGGATCGAGCAGCCCCTCGCAGACGAGCCGCTTCTCCGCCTCGACGAAGGCCGCCCGCTCGTCGAGAAACCGGAGGCGCTCCTTGACGTCCTTGGCGGTACGCGGATCAACGGCCGCCAGCGCGTCCAGCGTCGCGGCGCCGGCGGCCAGGCGCGCCGCCTCCAGCCGGGCGCCGCGCGCCGCCTGCTTGCCCAGCTCCTTGGCCTCGGTGCTCGCCCCCCAGGTGCGCACCTCGTCGACGGCCAGCAGCTTCTCCGGATCGAACGACGCCGCGCAGTCGCGCCGCGCGTCCTCGAGAAAGCGCCGGCGCAGCACCGACAGCGAGGGCGGGATCCCGTAGAGCTCCAGGTAGTTTCGCTCGCCCGCGCCGAGCGGCTGACCGTCGCCGTCGGTGCGATCGGCCGCCAGACCGACGTAGATCGCGTGGTACGGGTTGACCAGCGTCGCCCCCTTGGGGCCGGCGTGATCGTCGATGACCGAGGGCACCCAGGCGTCCGAGAGGTCCACCACGGTCAGCCCGCGCTCGTGCGCCGCACCGACAGCGACGGTTCTTTCCGCACCGCCGAAAACCTGAATCGCGCGCTGCTCCGCTGGAAGATCTGCGACAGCCGGCAGAACGTCAGCTGCGGGCAGCGTCACGCGCGGCGGGCGTGACGTCGACGGAGAGGCGTGCGCCGGATGAGGATCTCGCGCGGCTGGAACCGGTGGCGTGGACGATGTGCGGCCGCATCCGAGCGCAGCGATCGTCAACAGCGCCGCGAACAGGGGCGCGGGGACGACGCGCGTCAACTGTTCTCCCTGCGTGGAACGTCGGATACCGCTCGGTGGATCTGCGCGCATGTGCAAACGAACTGTCGGTCGAGGACCGTTCTGCGTACTATACGCGGCATGAAACGGACACTTTTGATCACGTTCGCGGCCGCGCTTCTTTTCGCCATCGTCGGGCAGAGCGCCCAGGCCACCGAGGTCGGCTACTCGCGCAAGTTTGGTCTCGGAATCGTCATCGGCGATCCGACGGGCCTGTCGGCCAAGCTCTGGGTCGCGCCGACCAACTCGCTCGACTTCGGGCTCGGCCTCTGGAGCGGTGTCAACGGCGACTGCTTCGTCGACAACAACGGGAACACCGTCTGCGGCACCTTCGGCCACAGCAACGGGACCTTCAACATGGACTACCTCTGGCAGTCCAACATCATCCGTGGCTCGGCTCAGCTCGACTGGCACGTCGGCGGCGGCGGGCGAATGATCTGGTGGGGCGGCTGCCAGAACAACTGCATCGCCGTGGCGGCGCGCGCGCCGATCGGGCTCGACCTGATGTTCACCAACCCGAGCTTCCTCGAGGTGTTCTTCGAGCTGGCGCCGTCGTTCTGGATCGTTCCCGACATCAACTTCGGCATCGAAGGCGGCATCGGCGTCCGGTTTTACTTCTAGATCAGG
This sequence comes from uncultured Pseudomonadota bacterium, assembly GCA_963835825.1. Lineage (GTDB taxonomy): Bacteria > Myxococcota_A > Polyangia > Fen-1088 > Fen-1088 > JADGRB01. Next base: position 257,640 of record CAWIGZ010000008.1, on the reverse strand, counting down.
AACCCTGGGAGGGTTCCTGCAACCTCCCGCGATGAGCTCCGCCGAGCAAAGCTCGCCTCCGCTCGACGCGATCAGCACCTCTGCTCCGCTCGGCTCTTCCGGCGGGGGCGGCGGGCGGCGGGATTTCTCTCCGGCCGTCCGCGATAAGGAATCCTCGGCCACTAACGATCAGAGTGGCCTGCGAGCTCCCGGCGGAGAGAAATCCCACCCCCCGCCGCGTCCCGTCGGCGAGCCTCGGCTCCGCTCCCCAAGGGACGCGCCTCGGCCACTAACGATCAGAGTGGTTGCGAGCTCCCGGCGGAGAGCCCCCCCCGCGGCGTCCGTCGACGAGCCTCGGCTCCGCTCCCCACAAATATCGCCTCGGCCACAAACGATAGAGTGGCCTGCGAGCGGAGCGCGCCTGTCAGTCGTCGTAGGTTTCGAGCTCGGCGAGGTCGATCTCGCCGGTGCGCTCGGAGGGGACGGGCTGGGGGACGCTGCCCGCTTCGTCGACGACCATCGGCGTCGCCTCGGAGGGGGCGTCGGCGACGGCTTCGGCCTGGATCTCGGCCGAGTCGACCTCGGCCGACTCGACGTCGGCGGGGGGCAGCTCGACGGTACCGCCCTGGGCCTTTGCCTTCCAACGAGCGAGCGCGCGATCCAGCTCTTCGTACGGAATCATGGCGGTCAGTGTACCAGCTTCTTGTAGCGGATCCGATGCGGTTGATCGGCCGCAGCGCCCAGGCGCCGCCGGCGGTCCGCCTCGTAGTCCTGGTAGTTCCCTTCGAACCAAACGACCTGGCTGTCCCCCTCGAACGCCAGGATGTGCGTGGCGATGCGGTCGAGGAACCAGCGGTCGTGGCTGGTCACCACCACGCAACCGGCGAAGGACAAGAGCGCGTCTTCCAGCGCCCGCAGCGTGTCGACGTCGAGATCGTTGGTCGGCTCGTCGAGCATGAGGACGTTCCCCCCCGAGCGCAGCACCTTGGCCAGGTGCACGCGGTTGCGCTCGCCGCCCGACAGATCCTTGACCCGCTTCTGCTGGTCGGTCCCCTTGAAGTTGAAACCGGCCACGTAGGCCCGGGCCGGGACCTTGCGCTTGCCGATCTCCAGGTACTCCGCCCCCTGCGCGATCTCGTCGAAGGCGGTCTTGTCGCCGTCGAGGGTGTCGCGGCTCTGGTCGACGTAGGCCAGCTTGACCGTCTCGCCGATGCGCAGCGTGCCGCCGTCCGGTTTTTCTTGCCCGGTGATCATGCGAAACAGCGTGGTCTTGCCGGCGCCGTTGGCGCCGATGACGCCCACGATGCCGCCCCGCGGGAGATTGAAGGTGAGATCCTCGATGAGGACCTTGTCTCCGTAGGCCTTGCGGAGGTGCTCGGCCTTGACGACGACGTCACCGAGGCGCGGCCCGGGCGGGATGGCGATCTCGATGGTGTCTTCGCGCTTCTGCTGCTCTTCGGCCAGCAGGTCTTCGTAGGCCGCCAGACGCGCCTTCGACTTGGCCTGCCGGGCGCGCGGGGAGGCGCGCACCCACTCGAGCTCGCGGGCGAGTGTCCGCTGCCGCGCCGATTCGGTCTTCTCTTCAGACTCGAGGCGCTTCCGCTTCTGGTCGAGCCAGGACGAGTAGTTCCCCTCCCAGGGAATTCCCGCCCCGCGGTCGAGCTCGAGGATCCAGCCGGCGACGTTGTCGAGAAAGTAGCGATCGTGCGTGACCGCCACGATCGTCCCCGGAAAGTCGTGCAGGTGGTGCTCCAGCCAGGCCACGCTCTCGGCGTCGAGGTGGTTGGTCGGCTCGTCGATGAGCAGGAGATCGGGCGCCTCCAGGAGCACGCGACAGAGCGCGACCCGGCGCCGCTCGCCGCCGGAGAGCTTGTCGACCGCCGCCTCGGGCGGAGGGAGACGAAGCGCGTCCATGGCGATCTCCAGCGTGCGGTCGAGGTCCCAGCCGTTGGCCGCCTCGATGGCGTCCTGCAGCTTCCCCTGCTCCTCGAGCAGCTTGTCCATCGCCTCGGCCGACATCTCCTCGCCGAGCTTGAGGTTCACCTCGTCGAACCGCTTGAGCAGCTTCTTGGTGTGGGCCACCGCCTCCTCGACGTTCCCCAGCACGTTCTTGCTGGCGTCGAGCTGCGGCTCCTGCGGCAGGTAGCCGATCCGGATCCCGTCCGCCGCCTTGGCGTCACCGAAAAAGTCCTTGTCCACGCCGGCCATGATTCGCAGCAGCGTCGACTTGCCCGACCCGTTCGAGCCGAGAACGCCGATCTTCGCGCCCGGGTAGAACGACAGAAAGATCCCCTTCAGGACCTCCTTGTTGGGCGGGTGGACCCGACGGAGGTTCTGCATCGTGTAGATGTACTGGTGCGCCATGGCGGCGCGAGTCTAGCAGCCGCAGCCGGTCGCGTGGGGGAGCGCGAGCTCTAGACCACCCCACGCGCGCAGACGCGCGCGGGGAACCCCGGGCTCGCGCGAGCCCGTCGCGGGGGCGCGGGACCGCCTCGGGGTCCCGATCCAGTTGCTCACAGCGCCAGGACGACGACGCCGGCAGAGACCAGGGCGGCGCCCAGCAAGACCCCGCGGGCCGGCCGCTCGCGCAGGATGGCCCAGGCGTAGAGGACGGTGAACGCCGCGGCCAGGCTGGCGAACGGTGACACGATCGCCACCGGCGCCCGTCGCACGCCGAGCGTGATGCAGACCGAGCCGGCCGTCTCCAGAAACCCGGCCAGGACGATCGGCAGCCAGGCCCCCCGTCGGGGGAAGACCAACCGGATCCGAAACGCCAGCGCCAGCGGCAGCGCCAGCGCCAGGTCGGCGGCATAGACGACACCGATGGTCCCGGCCGGGCCGAACACCGGCGAGAGCCGGCGCATCGCCGGGATCAGGACGCCGAACCCGACCGCCGCGCCGACCGCCGCCGGCAGCCACCGTTTCGAGACCCCGCCCGCCGGAGCGGCCCGCTCGACCGACTGGGCGTGGCGCGCAACGACGACGGCGCCGGCGATGACGACGGCGGAGCCCAGGAGCTGACTGATGGTCAGACGTTCGCGGAAAATGAGCAGCCCCAGCGCCGAGGAGAGGACCGCCCAGGACGACATGATCGGCACGGCCAGCGTCAGACGGCCGTGCTCGAAGGCGTAGAAGAGACAGACGTAGCCGAGGAGGCCGGAGACGCCGGCGATGGCGATCCAGACGCCGTCGCCGGCCGTCAGCGGCGGCGGTCGATCGCCGAGCAGCGTCGCGCCGAGGAACGCCAGGCCGATTCCGACGAGCTGCGCCCAGAACAGCGCCTGCAGGGCCCCGACTGCGCGCCCCGCGCGCTGCACCACGACGTTGGCCAGCGCCCAGGAGGCGCTGGCGGAGAGCCCGAGCAACATCCCGGCGAGCATTGGTGGCCGGGAGGATAGCCGCACGCCGGGCCCATCTGTTAAAAGTCTCTGACTTTGGATCTCGGGCGCCCTCTGGTGATCGTCAATCCGCGCTCGGGACGCGGCCTCAGCGAGTCGCGCTGGGCGCGGGTGCGCGGGGAGCTGACCGACGGGCTCGGCGAGCTGGACAGCGCGTTCACGGCCGGGCCCCGCGACGCCTGCGCCGTCGCGCGCCGCGAGGCGGAGGCCGGGCGGCGCCTCATCGTGGCGCTCGGTGGCGACGGGACAATCTCCGAGGTCGCCAACGGCATCCTCGAGGCCGGCGCCGGCGGGCGGACCGAGCTGGGGATCATCCCGCGCGGGACGGGGGGCGATTTCCGCCGCACGCTCGATCTCCCGCACGACGTGGCCGAGGCGGGCCGGCGCATCCGTGACGGGCAGGCGCGCCCGCTCGACGCCGGCCGCGTCCGCTTTCGCGGGCACTCCGGCGAGGAGGTGGTTCACCACTTCGTGAACGTCGCCTCGTTCGGGTTCTCCAGCAGCGTCGCCACCCGCGCCAACGCGTCGTCCAAGCGGTTCGGCGGAAAGATGGCGTTCCTCGGGGCGACGCTGCGCGCGCTGGTGTCGTACGACAACACCGACGTCTGGGTCACCGTCGGCGACCAGCCGCGCGAGCGGCGCCGGGTGCTGATGGCGGCCATCGGCAACGGCCGCTACTTCGGGGGCGGAATGAAGATCTGCCCCGACGCGCGCATCGACGACGGCGCGCTCGACCTGGTCACCGTGGGCGACCTCTCGAAGGGCGAGGTGCTCACCAACATCGGGCGGCTCTACGAGGGGACCCACCTCGAGCTGGACGCCGTCGACAGCGCCCGCGTGACCCGGATCGCCGTCGAGCCGGTCGAGTCCGACGCCCGCATCCCCGTCGAGCTCGACGGCGAGACGCCCGGACACCTGCCGGCGCTGTTCGAGATCGTCCCGTCCGCCCTGCGCCTGCGGATCTAGACCCGGCCTCGCGGAGAGCTCGCGGACGGACCGATCGCCAACTCTCCATGCGACGAGAACGCCGGAGCGCTCCCCGGCTGGACGCTGACGGCCATCGGAACGAGTAAGCGGTCGCGCGAAACGAGCTGAGCGCGACGCCGATGTCGCGATCTCGGCGGTCCCGACGGGAGCCAACAGCGCGAATTGCTTACGTGGCATGATGGGTGCACGGTTCGGCTGCGGCGCTCCACCCTGAGGACTCCATGCGAACAACGGTTCCGGCGACGATTCTTGCTGTCACCCTGTGGATGTCGGCCGGCTGCGGGGCGAACGCCCTTCCCGGCCGCGACGGCGGAACGGGAGGATCCGGCTCCGGCGGCTTCTACGGAGACGGCGGCGCCATCGGCACCGGCGGCGTTGCGACCGGCGGCGTCTGGGGCACCGGTGGTGGCGCGACGGGTGGCGTCGTCTGGGGAACCGGCGGCTCGGGAACCGGCGGCGGCGGGGTCATCTTCGACGCCAGCGTCGATGCGGTCGGCGGGCTGGCCTGCCCGGCCCTGACGGAGGTGACCACCTCACCCCCGCCCTCTCCGCCCCAACCGGGATGTCCCTGCACGCGCCGCCCCGGCCAGGGGAATTCGTATCTCTGCCCGATGGGCGTCGGTCAAACGTCTTACGCTTACATCGGGCCTGGCGGGGGCAGCATCGCCGTGCTCGGCCAGCAGAGCGCCAAATCGAACGTCCCCTTCGGGTTGACGATTCCCCCGGGCGCGCTCGACGCCGAAACGCTGATCTCCGTGAGCGAGACCGACCTGCCGGCGCCGAGCGGCTTCCTCGACTGGTCTCCGGTCTACCTCGTCGAGCCGCGCGGGCTGGCGCTTCACAAGGTCGCCGGGCTGCAGATCCCCTGGAGCTCCAACGCCAGCTCGTTTCCCAACACGCTCGCCATCTACGCGCGCGACGAGAACGGCTCGTGCGGGTTCAAGCCGCTCGTCGACAGCTACACCAACGCCGGTTTCGAGCAGGCGTCGCTCACCCAGTTCGGTTACCTCTTCGTCGGGGTGCCGTCGACGATTGACCCATCGACCTGCGGCCTAGACGCCGGCGCCCGAGACTGACCACCCGGTCTCGAACCGCCGTTCAGCCGTTGGCCAGCGCGGGGACGGCGCTGCCGCCGAGCGCCGAATTGCCCAGCAGGTGATCGCGGATGTACTTCACGGTGTCGCGCAGGGTGTCGGCGGGATCGCGCGGGGAGAAGCCGAGCTCGCGCGCGGCCTTGCCGGAGTCGAAGTACCAGAAGTACTGCGCCATCTCCACGCTCTGGGGCTCGACGGGGACCTTGCGTCCGAGCTTGCGGTAGACGGCCGCCTGGGCGCGCGAGGCGAGAAAAGGGAAGTCGCCGCTGATCTTCACCTTGGGACCGGGGATCTTGGTCAGGCGCTCGAGGCGGCCGAACAGCTCGGCGAAGGTCCAGTTGACGGCGCCGACCAGATAGCGCGCCCCCGGCGTGCCGCGCGACATCGCCACCGGCATCAGCGCCGCCACGTCGCGGGCGTCGACGACGTTGAGCCCCCCGGCCGGCATGAGGGAGATGTCGCGGGCGATGAACTGCAGGATCGGGCGCGTCGAGCTGAGGCGGTCGTCGCCGGGGCCGAGGAGCAGGCTGGGGTTCAAGGTGACGAGCTCGACCTTGTCGCCGCAGGCGCGCCGGGCCGCCTCTTCTTGATAGAGCTTGCTGGCGTAGTAGGGCCAGCGGGCGACCAGATCGATTGGCGTGGGGGCCTCTTCGTCGGCGATGTCGTCGGCGCGCCGCGAGACGGCGACCGTGCCGCTGGTCGAGGCCATCACGATCCGGCGCACCCCGGCCCGCGCCGCCGCTTCGCAGACGACGCGCGTCCCGTCGACGTGCACGGCGTACATCTTGTGGCCGTCGGCGGGGAGGTGCGAGACGAGGCCGGCCAGGTGATACACCTCGCCGACGCCGTCGAGCGCGCGCTTCATGTCGTCGGGCGAGCCGACCGAGCCGTCGGCGATCTCCACCCCCAGCGCGCGCACCCAGGCGGGCGGCGTGCTGTGGGCCAAAACGCGCACGCGCCTGGCGGACTCCGGGTCCTCGGCCAGCAGTCGCAGGAGGTGCGACCCGAGGAATCCCGTTCCCCCGGTGACGAGCGCCAGCGGACGCGCGGACTCGGAGGCGGATCCGGTTGCGGGCTTGGTCATGGCAGCGACCTCAGGACGCGGCGGCGGGGCGCGCGGGCGCGCACCGCGATGGGACCGAGCGCGCGTCCGTCCCAGGCATCGCGCGCGGCGTCCGCGTCGAGCGCCGTCGCCACGCCGTCGCGCAGGTTCTCCACCACCCGCTGGGTGAAGGCGGCGACCAGGCGCCACGACTCCTGCGCCGAGAGACCCTTGGTCAGCGTGGTCAGCCAGTCGATGCTCAAGAATGGCCCGAACGACACGGTCAGCTCGCGCGCCCGCGGGATGGCGGTCCCCTTGGGCAGCGACTCGAAGCTGCCGGCGATGTGCGCCGGAAGGATGCCGACCTCCGCCCGCAGCGCCAGATAGCCGAGGCTGGGGAGAAACTCCGCCAGCTCGCCGGTCACCGAGCGGGTCCCTTCGGGAAAGACCACCATGCTGCGGCCGCGGCGGAGGACCTCGTGCGTGGTGTCCATCGACTTGCGGATCGAGCCGCTCCGCTCCATCGGCACCAGGTTGGTGAAGTGCTTGAAGTAGGCGCGGCGATAGCGGTTGCGGAAGAAGTAGTCGGCCGCCGCCATCGACGCCAGATCCTTGCCGGCGTCGCCGAGCGCGACCTTGATGGCGCCCATGTCCAGGTGCGAGCTGTGGTTGGCGGCCACGATGAAGCTGGTGTGCTGGGGGATGTGGGTCTTCCCTTTGACCTTGGTCTCCAGCACCCGCTCGTAAAACAGGCGCTGGGCCAGCGCCAGCCCGCGCTTGCCGGCCGCCGAGACCGGCGAGGGGACGTGAAACTCGCGATCCACGTCGGCGGCGCTGCCGGCGGCCCGCTCGCGCGCCGCCGCCACCGGGCCGCGCGCCAGCAGCTCCTGCAGCTCGGCGACGGTGCCGAGGGTGGTGATGTCGACGCTCTCGGGGAGCACGGTCCCGGTGCTCTCGAGGGCGCTCGCCAGCTCCGCGTACATCAGGCTGTCGAACCCCAGCTCGCCAAAGCGGCTCCCGAGCTGCACGTCGCCGCGCTTGCGCCCCGAGACCGTCGCGATGGTGTCCAGCAGCCAGGCCACCTGCCCGCGATCGCCGGAGGCCACCGCCAGCGCGCCTTTTGTCTCTTCGGTCTTCTTGCGCAGCCTGGCGATCTCGGCGGCGACGTCGCGCCGCTTGACCTTCTTGGTGGCGGTCTTCGGCAGATCCTCCGACCAGAGGTGCAGGCTGCGCACCCGCTTCCAGATCGGCAGGTCGGCCGACACCTTCCGGAAGTGCTCCTCGATCTTGGCCTCGATCTCCGGTCGCCCCAGCGAGGGATCGTGTTCGAGATCGGGAACCACCGCGCAGGCCACCTGCTCGCCGTGGCCGTCGGGGACCCCGACGACCGACAGCTCCTTGATGAACGGGTTGTCCGCGTACAGCTCCTCGATCTCGTCGGGGTAGACGTTCTTGCCGTTGGCGTCGACGATGACGTCCTTCGAGCGCCCGACCAGGTAAAGGTTCCCCTTGTCGTCGAAGCGGCCGAGATCGCCGGTGTGGAACCAGCCGTCGCGGATCGCCTCGGCGGTGGCCGACTCGTTCTCCCAGTAGCCGGCCATCACGTTGCGGCCGCGGGCGATCACCTCGCCGACGCCGGTCGTCGCGTCGGGCTCGGCGATCTTCACCTCGATGCCCGGCAACGGTCGACCGACCGAGCCGGCGATCGGCTTTTCCTTGGGCGAGGTGACCGAGAGGACCGGCGCCGTCTCGGTCAGGCCGTAGCCCTCGAAGAAGTTGAACCCCATCCCGTAGAACGCCTTCATCACGTCGACCGGCAGCGCCGACCCGCCGCTGATGAGGTAGCGGATGCGCCCGCCGAACCCTTCGTGAACGGGGAGAAAGACCAGGATGCCGAGGTCGAACCCGGTGCGCGAGCGCAGCTCGAAGTTGGCCGCCGCCAGCACCTTCATGAAGCCTTCCAAGACGGGCGACTTGTCGGCGAAGCGCTGGAACAGCCGGCGGCGCAGGAGATCCCACAGCGCCGGGACGCCGACGATGGCCGTCACCCGCCCCTGCTTCAGCGTCGAGGAGATCAGCTCGCCGGTCAGCTCGGTCAGGTAGGTGACCTGGGCGCCGTGGGCCAGGGGGACCAGGAGGCCGGTGGCGAACTCGAACGTGTGGTGAAGCGGGAGGACCGACAGCATCCCGTCGTTGACGCCGAACTCGAAGATCTTCGACAGCTCCGACACCATGAAGGTGAAGTTGCGGTGGGTGAGCATCACCCCCTTGGGCTTGCCGGTGGTCCCCGAGGTGAAGATCAACGACGCCAGCGCGTCGGGGTTGGAGCGCCGGGTCAGCTTGGCGCCGCGCTCGCGCTCGACGGCCAGGTCGGGAAGCGCGAACACTTCCGAAAACGGCCAGAGCTTGGTCGTCAGGCCGGCCTCGGCGAAGGCCGCCGCCAGCGGCTCGCCCTCCTTGTCGAGGAGATCGTCGCCGACGAGGAGGCCGACCGCGCCGGAGGCGCGCGCGACGTTCACCAGCTCGGCGACCTTGAGCTCCCGGTCGACGGGCACGACCGTCGCCGCCGCCTTGAGCACGCCGAAGTAGGCCATCGACCACTCGGGGCAGTTCTTGGCCCACAGCATGATGCGATCGCCGCTGGCCACCCCGGCGCCGAGCAGGAAGATCCCCACGCGCGAGGCCAATTCTTGAAGGTCGGCGTAGCTGTAGATCTCGTCGCGCTTGTTGCGCTCGATCCGCAGCGCGGTGCGCGTCGCGTGCAGCTTGGTCGTCGTGTCGAACAGCTCGAGGAGGTCGTGGTAGCTGTAGACCTGCTTCGGCTTCGAGGCGTAGGTCTCGTCCAGCTCGGGCAACACCCAGCGCGCCAGCCCCGGGAAGTGGATGTTCATCCAGTAGTCGTAGAGGTCCAGCTTCTCCGGCCCCCAGGTCAGCTTGGCCTGATCCTCGGCCGGCATCCGGTCGCGCAGCGCGCGGATGTTGTCGGCCCGGAAGACGTAGGCGTTCTCGAAGATGAACGGGCGGAACAGCTCGATGTTCTCGGCCGCCTCCGTCGCCACCCGGTCCATCTCGTCGAAGCCCTTCTTCACCCGATCGACGACGGCGGTGAACCGCCCCGCGCCCCACCCGGGCCGGATCTTGCCGAGGGTGTTCGAGATCCGCCTGGCCACCCGGTTGAACTTCGGCAGCGAGAACTTGTCGAAGTGCTCCTGCGTGACCGGGCGAAACTCCATCCGGGCCGCCAGCTCGTTGACGAACCGGTTCCCCGTCTCCTTGTCGCGGAAGCGCTTGCGCTTGTAAAGGCCGGTCAGGGTGGTGACCCGATCCATGTACATCGGGTTGAGATCGCCGCTCGCGAGCTGAAACACCAGCTTCGGCTGCTCGACGATCGCCTGCGCCGCCACCATCAGCATCGCCGAGACGACGTGGTCGACCGGCACGACGTCGAGGATCAGCTTGGGCGAAACCGGCAGCGTGTTCTGCCCCTTGAGCGCCAGATAAACGAGCGGCGCCGAGGTGGTGAACCCTTCGTTCCAGCCGCGAAACGGATAGGCCACCGCGCTCTCGACGATCGCCGGGCGGACGATGGCCCGGACGATGCCGGTCTCACGCGCCACCAGCTGGTCGCCCATGCTCTTGGTGTACGTGTAGATGTTGGGCCAGCCCCAGGCTGCGGCCCGCTCGACGCCTTGCTTGGTCATCTCCGAGCGGATCCACTCCTTGCGGGCGCGGGCGACCGCCAGCTTCAGCGCCGACTCGTCGTCGGGATCGCGGTTCTCCTCGCGCAGGCGCACGCGCGCCTCCTGGCGCAGCCGGGCCAGCACCTGGGCGTCGTCGGCCAGCTGGCGGATGCGCGCCGCGCCGGCCGCGCTGTCGGAGATCTCCTGCTCGACGGAGAACTTGGTCCCCGGCAATTCCTTGTGGAGCGGGTAGTAGCCGTCCAGCTCCTCGTCCTCCCAGACGTCGCCCGAGCGGTTCCCGGCCACGAAGCAGGTGCTGGTATGCACCAGCGCCGGCCGCTTCATCCGCTTGGCGAAGGCGATGACGTTCTTGGTCCCCTCGACGTTGGTGCGCAGCGCCGACTCGAGCGGCGGGTTGAAGGTCACCCGCCCGGACGAGTTGATGAGGACGTCGATGTCCTTGGCGACGCTCTCGGCCTCGGCCTCGGACAGGCCCAGGTTCGGCTCGGTGATGTCACCGTCGACGACCACCACCTTCCGGCGCAGCACCGCCGCCAGCCCCTCGGCGCCGCCGTAGCGATCGCGCAGCGGATCGAAGGCCGGAGAGGTGACCACGCTTTGCCAGAAGCGGGCCTCGCTGTCGGTCCCCGAGCCGCGGCGCACCATCACGTACGCCCGGCCGATGTCGGGGAACCGCTCGAGCAGCATGCTGAGCAGGACCTTCCCGACGAACCCGGTGCTGCCCAGAATGAACAGGTTCCGGCCGCGGAAGATCTCCGAGGGGGAGATCTCGGGGGCCGAAGCGCCGGGGGCAGAGACTCCTAGATCGCTCGAAAGCGCCATACGAACCGGGGGTTTTATCCCGAGGCCCCCCTCATTGCCAATGGAACGGCGCCGGCCGCCATCGAAGGCTGATGGCCGGCCGATGAAGCCCCGATGGACCCACGATGGAAACGCCGATCGAAAATTTGCCTGATGAGCTGCATCGGGGTTTGATGATCGTCGGTGCTCACGCAGACAACGACGCGGAAGACCATCAGGCCACCATCGGGCTTCGAGGACCACCTCTGCCGGCGCGACGCGGCGGCGCTGCTCGGGTTCGCCAGCGAATTCAAGGTCCGCCAGCTCGAAAAGGAGGGGCGGCTGCGCCCGGTGCGGGGCGCCATGGGCTCCGCCTGGTACCCGCGCGGCCAGATCGAGGCGCTGCGGGGGAAGCTGGCCCGGCCTCTGTCGCCGACCGCGCCGCGGGTCCGCTGGCCGGACGACACGCTCATCGCGCTGCTGCGCGAAAAACCCCGCTCGGTCGTCGACCTGGTGGTCGACGCGGGGATCTCCATCTCCCGGGCGGAGCGCGTCTATCGATTTTGGCTGTCGCACGAGGGACCAGGCGCAGCACCGAGCGCAGTGGTGCGTGAAGCGCTGACCAACGAGCCAGCCGAGCGCCGCAGCGGAGAGCGCCTCGAGCACGACGCGCTGGTCCGCCAGCTCCGGGACGCCGACCCCAAGGTCCGCGTCGCGGCCTTCGAGAAGCTCAAATCCCAGCGACGCTGATGGGGAGGATCGCCAAGGCGAGCCCTCCAGATATCGCCGCTACGCGAACGGCCGTCGCGCGAGCGCTCACCCCGCCTCGAGGGGGAGCGCTCGCCGGAGCTCGTTGGCGAGGATCGCCGCGCGCACCGGCGTGTCGATGAACCGCAGCCCCACTCCGCTCTTCCGACACCACCGAACCTCCGCAAGCGCCTCGACGGGGACCTCGCCGAACTTCGTCTTGAGCGTTACCGTGACCCGATCTCCGGGGGAGAGCAGTCGCGTCGTCGCCACGAAGACGCCCCCGGGACCGATGTTCTTGGTGATCCCGCTGCACGACGCCCTGCCCGTGTGAAGCTGCACCGGAACCTCGAGCGGGACGCGGTTCGCGCGCCCGCTGTCGGTTCGACGGCCGACGTGAGGCGTGTCTTCATTGGGCGGGGCTGCCATCAAGAACCTCCGAACGGACAGTGGCGAGGCGGGTCACGGAGGTTAGGTGGCAGAGGCAGACAGATGAGCGCGGCCTCCCAGGCATTTTCTGTGACAACCGGGCCTCGCGACGACAAACCCTGAGGTCACCGGCACCGCGCGTCAGCTGCGGCCCTCGTTGCCGTGATTTTTCGTCTCAGCAGATCACGCGACCCAGGGAGGGATTGAAGATGCGGAAGATTTTCTCGACGGCGCTGACGGTGGGGATCCTGGTGGTCGCTGCCGGCGGCTGCCACCAAGCCGGGAACGACATTGCCGCGTCGGTGTGCCAGAAGGCCGGCACCTGTGAGTCTCTTTCCGGAATTACCGCGGACCAGTGCAAGAACGTGGTGAACAGCTCGCTGCAGTCGATGACCAGCGCCGGACGAGCCGACGCCGAGAGCGCGCTCAATGGCTGCGTGGGCATGACCGACTGCGCCACCTTCACGACCTGCATCGACAACGTGCTCGGAGGTGGCTCGGCAACGGGTGGCAGCAGCGGCACCGGCGGCAGCACCGGCGCCGGCGGTAGCATCGGCACCGGGGGCAGCACCGGCACCGGCGGCAGCACTGGCACCACTGGAACGGGGGGGACAGCGACTGGCGCCGGCGGCAGCGCCTCCGGCGGCAGCAGCGCCTCCGGCGGCGCCGGCGGCAGCGGCGGGCTCGCCGGCAGCGGCGGCCTCGCCGGCAGCGGCGGCACCTCCTCGTCCGGTGGGTCTCCCGGAACCGGCGGCCAGCCCGGCACGGGGGGCGGAACGGGTGGCGCCTCGGCGGCCCCCGAATTGATGACCTCCGGCCCGGGCGCCTACTGGATGTCAGGGCAGGTCACCAAGGTGACCACCGGAACGGCCGGTCTCGTCGTCGACCAGAACACCAAGTACCAGAGGTTTGACGGGTTCGGCGGAGCGTTCAACGAGATGGGATGGGACGCGCTCTCGGTTCTCCCCGCCGATCAGGTGACGAACGCGATGAAGCTCCTCTTCGACCCGCAGACCGGCGCGAAGTTCGTCTTCGGGCGGGTGCCCATCGGCGCCAGCGACTACGCGATGAGCTGGTACACGCTCGACGACACGGCCGGCGACTATTCGATGTCCAAGTTTTCGATCTCCCGCGATCAGCAAAAGCTGATCCCCTTCATCAAGGCCGCCCTGCAGGTCCGGCCCGACATCCACCTGTGGGGCAGCCCCTGGATCCCGCCCAGCTGGATGGAGGACAGCAGCTCGAACATGAAGAGCGACGCGCAAACGCAGCAGGCCTACGCCCTCTATCTCGCCAAGTTCGTGCAGGAGTACGCCAAGATCGGGATCACCATCGGCGCCGTCCACCCCCAGAACGAGCCGGGCTACGCCCGCGTCCACTGGAACCAGACGCTGCTGGTCAACTTCTTCAAGACGTACATGGGACCGACGTTTGCCCAGCAGAACGTCACCGCCGAGGTCTGGTGCGGAACGATGTCGGCCCCCGCCGACGCCAACATCGCCACCGCGGTGGCGGCCGACGCGGCGTCGCTCGCCTACGTCAAGGGCTTCGGCCTGCAGTGGAACCTGCAGACCACGGTGGCGACGCTGGCGCCCAAGGGCATCGTGATGCAGACGGAGCACCCGTGCGGCAACTACAACTTCGATACGCCGTACTGGAAGCAGAGCCAGTACAACGCGAGCAAGCCGCCGAACGACCACGCCTACGGCGAGGAGAGCTGGCAGCTGATCCGCGACTGGATCACCTCCGGCGTGAACTCCTACAACGCCTGGAACATGGTGCTCGACACCGTGGGCAAGAGCCTGGACGGCTGGCCCCAGGACGCGCTGCTGGTGGTCGATCGTTCGGCAAAGACGCTGACGGCGACGGCCGCTTACTACGCCTTCCGTCACTTCTCCGCCTACGTCGTTCCGGGCGCGACGCGCATCGGGACCTCGGGGACGAACGACGCGGTGGCCTTCAAGAACCCCGACGGAACCGTGATTGTGGAGGTCTACAACAAGGCCTCCGCGGCCGCGACGATGACGGTCGGGGTGGGCAGCGCGCTGTCGCAGACCCTGTACCAGTTCAGCGTGCCCGCCCACGGCTGGGCGACCCTCAAGGTCACGCCCTGACGACAGGCCCGCTCGATATTGTGAACGCCGAGTAGAAGTGTCCGGGTTTGCCGGCCGCGGCAACGATGGAGGTTCGTTGGCGGGACGAGGCGCGCCTGACCGGTTCGGGCGGGCGTACCTGGTTTGGCACCTGCTGCCGCGGGACCTCGAAACACCGGACAAGCGCTCGAAGTTCCGTCTCCGCTATGTGGCGTTCCTCGGAATCATGATATTAATCAAGTAGCCAACTACTGGGTTACCCGATGTTCGAACAGGCCCTGATCGACTTCATAAAGGATCGGAGCGGCGTCAACGACTTCGATGCCGAGACGCCCCTGTTTTCGGGAGGGCTGATGGACTCCATGGCTGTTCTGGAGCTCACCGCCTTCGTCCAGCGCAAGACCGGCGTCGCGTTCGCGGCGTCCGAGGTCACCCTGGACAATCTGGACACTATGAGTCGGATCCTCGCCTTCGTGAACAAGCGCCTGGCGGCCTGAGTCATGTTATCGGCCCTGGTGAGTCGGTACGCCATGACGACGGGGAAGGGCCGGTCCATCTATCGGAGGCTCTGCCGCCCGTCCGGCGCGGAGTACGCGAACTACCTGCGGAGACACGGCGGGTTTCACGCGATCGGCGAGGACTGCTACATCAGCCCGAACGCGAACATCACCGATCCCGCGTACGTGCACATCGGCAATAACGTGCGCATTTCGGACTGTTCGATCTTCGGCCACGACGGGGCGATCAACATGGTGAACCACGCCTTCGGGTTGCGCCTCGACAACGTTGGAAAGATCGAGATCCGGGACAACGTCTTCATCGGGCACGGCTCGATCGTGCAGCCCGGGGTGGTCATCGGACCGAACGCCATCATCAGCGCGGGGTCGGTGGTCAACCGAGACGTCCCCGAGGGGACGATTGTCGCCGGCGTTCCCGCCAAACCGGTGTCGACGGTCGCCATGTACGTCCAGCTGATGAAGGCCCGTAACGAACGCTACCCCTGGCGCACGCTCATCGAATCCCGACACGGTGACTACGATCCCGCGATGGAAGAGGAGCTGACGAGTCTCCGGGTAGATTTCTTCTACCCTCCCAAGTCCGCCAGTGAGCGATAGCTGGTTCGAAGCCGTCGCGGCGGTCGCCGACAGGGCGCCCGACACCGTCGCGGTGCGGGATGGGGAGACGGTCTTCAGTTATTCCGACCTCGTCACGCGGGCGGATCGCTTCGCGCGGTGGCTCGAGGAGCAGGGGGTCGTCCCCGGCGACCGCGTGGGCGTCCAGCTCCGCAAGAGTGTAGAGGAGATCGTGGTGACGCTCGCCTGCGTTCGCCTCGGCGCCTGCTTCGTCCACGTGCATCCCCAGCTGACGGTTGCCCAGGTGCGCCACATCGCGCTCGACAGCGGGATGCGCATGCTGATCGCGGAGACGCGGCGCGCCGGGGAGCTCATGACCGTCGCGGAGCTCGCCGCCGCGAAGCTCGCGCTGGTCATGGTCGGTGAGCGACGCTCGCCCGGTGGGCTCGACTGGCCCTCGCTCGACGGGGGGCCCGGGTCGGCGCTGCCGCGACCCACTGGCGATCGCCTGGCGGCATTGCTCTACACCTCGGGCTCGACCGGAAAGCCCAAGGGGGTCATGCACTCCGGGCGGAACCTCCGCCAGTTCGCGGCCAACGTGGCCGAGTACCTCGGCCTTGGCCCGACGGATCGCGTGCTCGGCCTCTTGCCCGTGAGCTTCGGCTATGGGCTGAATCAGCTGCTGTCGACGCTCTACGCCGGGGGTACCGTGGTGCTCCAGAAGGCGCCCTTCCCGGCCGAGGTGTTGAAGACGTTGGTCAGCGCGGAGATCACGGGCCTGGCGGCGGTTCCCTCGGTCTGGAGCCAGCTGCTGAGCGTGCTCGATCAGCAGCCGACGCCGTTGCCCTCCCTCCGCTACGTCACGAACGCCGGTGGTCACCTGAGCGAGACGAACGCCCGGCGCCTTCGCCGACACCTGCCCGGTACGAACATCGTCTTGATGTACGGAAGCACCGAGGCCCTCCGTTCGACGTATCTACCGCCCGAGCTCTTCGACGCCAAGGCTGGCGCCATCGGGGTCGCCATCCCCAACGTCGAGGTCTTGGTCGTGAATGCACGAGGAGAGCTCTGCAAAGATGACGAGGTCGGCGAGCTCGTGCACCGGGGGGCGCATGTCAGTCAAGGTTACTGGCGCAACCCCGAGGCGACCGCCCCCCGCTTCCGGAGCCTTCCTGCCGTGCGGGAGCGCTGCGGCGACGAGGTGATGTACTGGTCGGGGGATCTCGTCCGCCGCGACGCGGACGGCATCCTGTGGTTCGTCAGCCGGAGCGACTGGATGGTGAAATCGGGCGGCTTCCGCTTCAGCCTGTCGGAGGTGGAGGAGTTCGTCCTGCAGACGGGGCTGGTCAAGCAGGCGGTGGCCTTCACGGTCGAGGACGACGCCCTCGGGCAGGCCGTTCAGGTCGTCGTGGTCCCGAGCCAACCCGGTACCTACGATCCTGAGGCCCTCGAGCGTCAATGCTGGAAGACCATGGCTCATTACATGATTCCCAAGGTGTTCCACACCTGGCCCGAAGGCTTGCCGCTGCTGCCCAACGGCAAGGTCGATCGCCCGACCTTGTTGCGACGGGTGCTCGGAAGCTCCTGACGAGCGCGACGGAAGGACCACCCGACGCCTCGAACCCCGCGGTCATGAGCGCGAGGCGGCGGGGCTGACGCGACCGCTGCTACGGGGCGGCCCGCCGGCGACGGAGCACAGCGGCCGCCATTCCCAGCGAGGCGAGGAGCGCGCATCCCAGTGCTTCGCCGGAGCTCGACGCTCCGGCAATGGAGCATCCGCCGCTGCTCCCCCCGTCGCTGCTGCCGGCGTGTCCGGCTGCGCCGGCGCCGCCCGTCCCCGGCGCGCTCGCCCCGGCGGCTCCCGATGCTCCCGCGGCGCCGACGCTGCCGCCGCCCTGCCCGCCATTTCCGGCGCCGGGTGCCTGGCTTGGCATCGTGAACGTGCAGAACACCAGGTTGCTGTCGCACTTGGCGCCCAGCGAGGCGCACTTGCAGTCGGAGTTTTGCGTGCACCAGCCGTCCATCCCCTTGGGCTGGCTCCCGGCCGGCTTGCACGTCGGCGTGCCGGCCGAGTAGTCGCAAACCTCCCCGCCGCACGCGGCATTGGGGCAATCGACGTCGTTGACGCAGCTCTGGGCGCGCGCGCCGCCACTCGCCAGCAAGCAGACCAGCCCTGCCAGCACTGAACACCGGATCGCGATCGCCTGTCTCTTCATGCGGCCTCCATTAGTTAACTTTCTTTGATAATAGGCGATGCGGCGGGGTTCTGTCTCGCCCCCCTGACTGACCTCCGGCCGCGCCGCCGTCACCGGCTTTTCTCTGACCCTAGATCTCCGCCTCCGCCAGGCTGGGCGCGGCGCGCACCAGGAACGTCGTGCGGGTGTAGTGCCACCAGGTGAGGGCCAGGCAGCTCGCGTAGAAGGCCACGAAGCAGCCGAGCGCGGTGGTGGCGCCGCCGGTGGCCTTGATCGACGCGCCGAACCCCCGCGGGATGAGGTAGCCGCCGCAGGCGCCGATGGCGCTGGTGAACCCCAGGACCGCCGCGCTGGTCCGCCGGGCGCGAGCGAGCTCGACGGCCTGCACCGCGGCTGGCAGCCCATCCACCGCCCGCTGCGCCTGGCGACGGAAGATGACCGGGATCATCCGGAACGTCGAGCCGTTCCCGACCCCGGTGGTGACGAAGAGAATCAGGAACATCGTCAAGAACGCGGCGAACGAGTGCGCGTCGAGAGCGTAGATCACGCCGAAGCTCGCCACCCCCATCAACAGGAAGTTCCAGAACGTCACGCGCGCGCCGCCGATGCGATCGGCCAGCTTTCCGCCCAGCGGCCGCGCCAGCGAGCCGACCAGCGGCCCGAGGAAGGCCAGATTGGCGGTGACGGTCGAGAACTGCGTCTTCAGCAGCAGCGGGAAGGCCGCCGAGTAGCCGATGAACGAGCCGAACGTCCCGATGTAGAGCCAGGACATGATCCAGGTGTGCTTGTGCCGGACCACCGCCAGCTGATCGCGGAACGTCGAACGCGCGCTGGTGAGGTTGTTCATGTAGAGCGCCGCGCCGCCGGCGGCCAGCAGGATGAACGGAATCCACATCAGGCCGGCGTTCTGGAGGTAGATGGGCGGCTTTCCGCGCGGAGCGCAGAAGCCGAGGTTGATGAACCCGTAGCTGATCAGGATCGGCACCAGGAGCTGAACCGTGCTGACGCCGATGTTGCCGCCGGCGGCGTTGAGGCCGAGGGCCCAACCCTTTTCGCGGTCGGGGAAGAAGAACGAGATGTTGGCCATGCTCGAGGCGAAGTTTCCGCCGCCCAGGCCCGCGGTCGCCGCCGCCGTGGCCATCAGCCAGAACGGCGTCTCCGGCCGCCCGACCAGCAGCGCCAGCGTCGAGGCGGGAATCAGGACCAGCAGCGCGCTGACGATCGTCCAGTTCCGTCCGCCGAAGCGCGGCACCGCGAAGGTGTAAGGGAAGCGCATCAGCGAGCCGACCAGCCCCGGCAGGGCGACCAGCTGAAACAGCTGATCGGTCGTGTAGTGAAAGCCGATCTTGTTGAGCCGGGTCGCCGCCACGCTCCAGATCAGCCAGACCGAAAAGCCGATGTTCTCGGCCACGATCGACCAGAAGAGATTGCGGCGGGCGATCCGCTTTCCGGTCGCCCGCCAGTAGCTCTCGTCTTCGGGGTTCCAGTCGCGAATCCAGCGCGGGGAAGTGGTCTTGTCCATGCCTCGACCCTAGAGGTCGCTCGGTCAAGGACGTGTAACGAAACGGCCGGTAGTTGGGAGCCGAATTCCGAAGAAGCCGCGCGCCGGTTGATGCGTTCAGGGCCGGCAGGTGAACGTGCTGACGATGTTCGCCCCCTCCGTCCCGTCCGCGGCGAACTGCGGGCTCGACGGAGCTACTCCATGTCGGCCATGACGATCGGCGGGTGGTGCATCATGGTGATCTCCGGCGACGGGCCCACGGCGCTCTTGGCCATGGCGATCGCCTCGGGGAGCGACTCGGCGCGGTCCCAGCCCAGCATCTTCGGCACGTGCGCGTTCGAGGCGCCGGCCACGATCACCTTGCCGACGTGCTGGCGACCGTGCTCGCCCCAGTACCACATGTTGAACGGGTGCACGCCGTGGTAGGCGTTCCCGCGCCGGTACATCTCGATGTAGCTGGGGTTCTTGGCGAACTCCTCCTCGTACTTGCGGTGCATGACGTGCGCGTCGCGCGTCTCGGGGAGGATGCGGTTGAAGAACTCGATGTAGCTCGGGTGCTGGACGTGGTCGAACTCGTCGTAGCACGGGGTGGGTCAGGATCATGACGCCCCCCTTCTTCAGCACCGGCTTGCCGCGGAACATGTTGTGGAAGTAGCCCGAGCCCCATCGTCTGAACCAGGATCGGGTTCAGGATCGAGTTGATGTTGTACGGGCTGATGAACGGCACGCCGCAGATGAGGATGTCGGCCTGCCCGCGCACGTGAACGGCGTACTGCTCGAAGCAGCGGACCAGCGTCTTCTCGTGCACCGGCACCGTCTTGCCGGCGTGCACGGCGATCAGCTGGTACTGCGAGGGGATGGCCTGAAACAGCTTCCGCTTGGCGCCGGCCGGCAGCTTGCCCAGGCTCCAGCGCATCGCCTCGAACTTCAGCCGATCGATCTCGGTGAACTCGTCCTCGTTCTTCGACAGGAACGCCGTCGGGCCGGCGAACATCCGGTTGTTGAGCACCGTCTCGATGTGAAACACGTTGACGTGCTGCTGGACGATGGCCCCCTGGCGCTCGATCTTGGTGTTCATCGTCGAGTGCTTGGGGTCCATGTACCCCGACGACCGCATCGTCGTCGGCTCGTGGTGGGGACGTGGTCACCTCGTAGTCGCCGAGGCCGATGGTCACCGACTTGTGGCCGCCGTCCATGGGGACGAAGTTGATGTTGACGTAGATGACGAGGTCGCTCTCCACCGCGCGCCGGTGGATGTTGACCACCTCCTTGTGCTCGGTGGTCCCGAGGTGCACGAAGCCGTCCGGGTCCTCGACGTCGTTGCAGTAGTAGCGGTCGGGGTAAAAGGCGTCGTGGATCTTGGCGCCCACCATGCGGCGCATCTCCGGCTCGGTCATCTTCCGGTGCAGGCAGGTGGCGACGATGATGTGGACGTCGTCGACGCCGTTGGCATCCAGCAGCTCCAGCAGGATCTCGATGATCGTCTGCCGGATGTCGGGCGTGGCCATCGGCGGCAAGGGGACGCTGATGTCGTCGACGGCGATGGTGACCCGCATCCCGGGCGCCAGCTGCGCGTAGAGCGGATCGGTCTCGAGCGGGTGGTTGAGCGCGTAGCGGATCGCCGCGCCCGGGTTGGCCAGCCCCTCGATCGGCGGCTTGGGATAGATGACCCGGGTGCCGATCGGCAGGTCCTCCAGCAGCAGATCCTCGCCGGAAAAGAGGATCCGCGGCGCGGAGTCGCCGTCGATGTAGACGACCTGATCGTCTTCCTTGTTGCGGGGGACGGGCCCGCGCAGAACCTTGGGAGCGCGTTCTCTCATTTCACCTTTGGCGTGAGTCCCGAACGATGACCGCCGGTCATCGCAGATCCAAAATCGGCCAGTCGTGTTGCAGGGCCGTATTCCGCAGGCGGAGGTCGGGATTGACCGCCGTCGGGTGGCCGACGACCGAGAGCATCGGCAGATCGCTCATGCTGTCGCTGTAGCCGTAGCAGTCGGACAGGTTCAGCTTCTCTTTCTCGGCGTAGATGCGCATCCAGCTCGCCTTCGTCGCGGAGGCCATCATGGGCGGCAGCAGGCGGCCCGTGGCGTATCCGTCCACGAATTCCAGTCGATTGGTCACATAGTCGTCGATCTTGAGGTGCTTGGCGAGGGGCCCCACCGTCAGATCCAGCGCGCCGGTCACCAGCACCTGCCGCAGTCCGAGCTGACGCGACTTGTCGATGAGCTCGTAGGCGCCCGGGAAGATCGACGGCCTGAGCACGGTGTCGAACAGCTCGTCGGCCAGCGCCCGCAGCCGATCCTCCGATTCGCCCTTGTAGCGGATGAAGAAGATGTCGTTGAAGAGGCGCCGGTTGAAGAAATCGGTCGCCAGAAACAGCGGGACGCTGAGCATCGTCGCCGCCGTCTTGGTGATGCTCTTCAGGATGCCCTGCTGGTTGCGCGCGCTGAAGGCGAACGCATGGACCAGGTTCGTACGGACGAGGGTCCCGTCCAGATCGTAGAAAGCTGCGGCGGCCATCGAAATTCGTGAAGGCCCCGTATACCACAGGCATAATCCGCAGGCGTTTTCGATGAAGAAAGTCGTTGGCCGGGAGTTCCTCACCACCATCCTCAGAGAGGCGACGCCGCCGGACCTGCGCATCGTGGGCCGGACCCTGACCCACGCCGCCATCGTCGGCGCGGCCGCGGGGCTGATGGGCGCCGCGTTCTTCGCCACGCTCGAGCTGGTGCAGCGTCTGGTGCTCGAGGACATCGGCGGCTACCGCCCGCTGCGCGCCAGCGGCGAGACCTTCCTGCCCGAGATCGGCCACGTCGCCCACTTCCGCCCCTGGCTGCTGGTGCTGCTGCCGGCGGTGGGCGCGCTGGCGGCCGGCATCTTCTCGCAGCTGGCGCCCGAGACGTACGGCGGCGGCGGCGACGCGATGATCGACGCCTTTCACCACCACGAGGGGCACATCCGCAAGCGGGTCTCCTGGGTGAAGGCCATCGCGTCGATCTTCACGCTGGGGACGGGCGGATCGGGCGGGCGCGAGGGGCCGACGATGCAGATCGGCGGGGCCCTGGGGTCGCTCTGCGCGCGCCTGCTGGGGGTCGACGTCGCCGAGCGGCGGATCCTGATGGTGGCCGGTGTCGCCGCCGGGATCGCGGCCGTGTTCCGCACGCCGCTGGGCGCCGCGCTGCTGGCGGTCGAGGTGCTCTACCGGGACGACTTCGAGTCCGACGCGCTCGTCCCGGCGGTGCTCGCCAGCGTCACCGCGTACTCGGTCGTCATCTCGATCTTCGGCGAGTCGACGCTGTTCGCGCACCCGGGGCGCTTCCCGTTCGTCATCAAGCACCTTCCGCTCTACGGCCTGCTGGCGCTGATGGTGTCGATGCTGGCCGTCGCTGTTCGTGACGACCTTGCGCGGCGTTCAAAAGATGACCGACGCGCTCACCATCCCGCTCTGGGCGCGGCCGGGGCTGGGCGGCCTCGCCGTCGGCGTCTTCTGCGTCCCCATCGTCGTCCTCGTCGGCTGGAGGCTGGGGCAGCCCGGACAGGGGCTGGGGCTCCTGGGCGGCGGCTATGGCGCCGTGCAGGTGGCGATCACCGGCGCCAGCTGGCTGCCGCTCGGGTGGACGGGCGCGGTGCTGCTGCTCTTTCTCTGCCTGGCCAAGATCATGTCGTCGTCGCTGACGATCGGCTCGGGCGGCAGCGCCGGCGACTTCGCCCCGGCGATGGTGATCGGCGGCCTGTTCGGCGGCGCCTTCGGCCGGGTCGCCCAGCTGTTGCTGCACGATCCGCGGATCGATCCGGGCGCGTTCGCGCTGGTGGCGATGGGGACCTTCTACGGCGGCATCGCCCACACGCCGCTGTCGTCGCTGGTCCTGGTGTGCGAGCTGGCCGGGAGCTACGACCTGCTGGTGCCGCTCATGCTGGCCGAGGGGATCGCCTTCGTCGCCCTCCGCAAGCGATCGCTCTACACCGCCCAGATCACGAGCCAGCGGGAATCGCCCGTGCACAAGACCGCCGCCACCGCCGACGTGCTGACCACGACGCGGGTCGGCGCGATCATGCGGATGGTCTCGGTCAGCGGCATCCCCATCGCCGCGCGCGGGTTCTCCGTGCGCGCCGACGCCGACCTGCGCACGGCGGGCAAGATGATGCTGTCCAACAAGCTGCGCGAGATTCAGGTCACCGACGCGGACGGCCAGGTGATCGGCCTGCTGGACGAGGCCGAGATCTCGCGCTGTTACCTCGACGCCGCCGATCGACCGTCACCGGGTGGGCCCGCGCCGGCCCCGCCCGGCGGCGCCGCGGCGCAGCCGGCGGACGCCCCGGAAACTACGACGAAACCGTAGACGGGCGGCTCTCCCCCCGACCGGGCGTGTGCTCGGCGGCGTTTCGGCATATTCTGGCGGGCGCGTCCCCCCTTTCTTGCCTTGGGAGGTTCCCTTGGACTATCGCCTCGTCGCATCCCCCCGAGCGACAGCGCTCCGTTCGACCTTCACTTACCTGGCCCTCCTCGCCCTCGTCGGCTGCGCCAAGGGCACGACCGCCGCCAGCGGCAGCGGTGGCAGCGGCGGACCGTCGGGCGCCGGCGGCAACACCGGCGCGGCCGGTGCGACCGCCACCGGCGGCTCCCCCGCAACCGGCGGCAGCGTCGGGTCCACGGGCGGGATCGTCGGCACCGGCGGCAGCCCCGCGACGGGCGGCTCCCCCGCGACAGGCGGCAGCCCCGGCACCGGCGGCACGCCGGCGACGGGCGGCAGCCCCGGCACCGGCGGCACGGTGGTCAGCGACGCGGGCGCCGACGCCTCCTGCCAGACCGCCGACTTCAAGTTCGTCCCGCAGATCCCGACGGTCTACCTGCTCGTCGATCGCTCCGGCAGCATGTTCCATTGCCTCACGGCGAGCACCGGTACGCCGTCTGCACCAACATGACCAACACCTCGTGGTACGCACCTGAAGACGGCGATCGAGTCGGTGATGCCGCAGCTCGATTCGCAGGTCCGCTTCGGCTTCACCACCATCTACGGCACAGAATCCCGGCCGGCGGTGGAATGTGCCCGTCGCTGCAAGGCAATGCTCACCGACAATGTCCCGCCGGCGCTGAACAACGCCGGGAGCCATCGCGACGACTCTACGACGGCCTGCCGTTCCCCCCCAACAGCACGCAGGTGGGGGTGAAATTCGAGTCGCCCGCCAGCGAGTCGATCGGCATCGTCGACGACGGCGCTCATGGCCGACACCGACGCCGGGCCGAAGTACATCATCTTCCTCACCGACGGGCAGCCGGACTACTGCGACGACTCGACCTCCCTCTGCGCCACCGACTCGGTCGTCTACCACCTGCAGACGGCCAAGACGGCCAGCATCGACACCATCGTGTTCGGCATCCAGTCGACGCTATTCGACCTGGCGCCGGGCGACGCTGCAGGCGTTCGCCAACGCGGGCGCCGGTGAGCCCACGGTCGCGCCGGTGAAGACAGGCGGGACGGCAACGCACTTCTACGACCAGTGCGGCAACGGCACTCGCCGGCTGGGCTGGCCGACCTCACGGCCTCTGGCAAGACCGCCGGCGCGGGGCGACATCGCTCGGGACCTACTCGGCGACGATGGGCCCGACCATGCCATACCAGCCGAGCGCCTCCAACGAAAGCCATGCTGGTCACGCAGCTGATCGGCGGCGCTGTCGGGCGTCAAGAGCTGCTCGTTCGATCTGTCCGACGTCGGCGGCAAGTCGATCAAGGTCGACACCACCAAGCTCGCGTCGGCCATGGTCAAGATCCAGGGAACGGCGATCCCGCTCGACGCCACCAACGGCTGGAATGTCGATACCAGCGCGCCCAGCACGCTGGTGCTGAACGGCAACGCCTGCAAGACCTGGCAGACGCCGAACAACAACGACATCAGCTTCGCCTTCCCCTGCAGCACCATCATCTTCGAGTGAACCCCAAGTGAACCCCATGAAATACAACCGACTCTCTTTGGTGGGCGCGGCGGCGCTGGCGTTCGGATGCAGCGCCGGCGTGACCGGGAAGACCGGCAGCGGCGGATCCGGCGGCACGGGTACCGGCGGTACCGGCGGTACCGCCAGCGGCGGCCACGGCGGCAGCTCGTCGACCGGCGGCTCCACCGGCACCGGCGGCAGCTCGTCGACCGGCGGGGTCAGCGGCACCGACGCCAGCCTGGACGGCGCCTGCGCGGCCTCGACGGTCGGTGCCCAGCCGGTCCCCCTCGATCTCTACTTCCTGATGGACAGCTCGAAGTCGATGAACGACCAGACCGGCGCAGGGACGACGAAGTGGGCGGCCGTCAGCTCGGCGCTCAACACCTTCTTCACCGATTCGGGCTCCGCCGGTCTCGGCGTGGCGCTCAAGTACTTCCCCGACGAGCAGAGCGGCGCCAAGGGGAGCTGCGACACGACCACGGCAGCCACCGACTGCGGCAGCTACGGCCCCTGCGACTACCGCGACACCTGTGTCGCCACCAACGCGTCGACGACCGCCGTGTCGCCCCTCTGTCTGACCAACGCCGACTGCGGCAGCCAGAACTGCGCGCGCATTCAACAGTGCGGAACGAACAGTTACTGCGCGGCGAACGGAACCGGAACTTGCGGCGCGGGCTGCAGCAACTTCCCCGGCTACTGCCACCTGCGCGACATCTGCACCCCTTCTGAATACGCGACGCCGAACGTGGCGCTGGGAACGCTCCCCGGCGCCGCCAGCGGACTGAACGCGTCGCTGCAGGGGCACTCGCCCGACGGCTACACGCCGACCGGGCCGGCGCTGGGAGGCGCCGTGACGTGGGCCGAACAGCAGCAGAGCAGCAACCCGGCGCACAAGGTGGCGATCGTCCTGGTGACGGACGGACTGCCCGGGGGGTTCATCCCGGGGTTCCCGCCCGCCGAGTGCGCGCCCAGCGACATCCCGGGCATCTCCACCATCCTCAGCGGCGCGGCCAGCGGAGCGACCCCGATCCCGACCTTCGTCGTCGGCATCTTCAACCCCGGCTCGGCTGAGGGTTCCATGGCGCCCGCCAACCTCAAGTCGCTGGCGCAGGCCGGCGGAACCGACGACGCCGTCATCATCGACGTCACCGGGAACACGGTCACCCAGCAGCTGCACGACGCCCTCGCCAAGGCGCAGACCAAGGCGATCGCCTGCTCGTACACCATCCCCCCCTCGACGGGCGGCACCGGCGTCGACTTCAACAAGGTCAACGTCCAGTTCACCGGCGGCAACGGCACGTCCACCACCGTCGGGCACACCGGCTCGTCGTCGGCGTGTGACAAGGGCGGCTGGTACTACGACGTCGATCCGTCAGCCGGGACGCCGACCAAGATCATCGCCTGCCCCTCGACCTGCACCCAGTTCAACGCCGACGTCAGCGGGCACGTCGACATCGTCCTCGGCTGCGCGACCATCAGCGTCGGATAGCGTCGCGGAGGTCGAACGCCGACCAGAGGCTGGAGGCGTCGTCGCTCCACCCCTGCCCCCCGCGGGGCAAGGGCTTCCAGCGCGCGTCGTGGCCGAGCGCTTCCAGGTCTCGCGCCGCGCGCGCCAGCACGACCCAGGCCGACGGGCTGATCCCCGCGTCGGCCTCGGCGGCGGTGACGCTGCCCGACCTGGTGATCCCGGTGAGCCCCTCCGCCACCGCGGCGCCCGCGACGACCGGCACCAGCGACAGGTACTGGTTCGACAGGTGAAACGCCAGCAGGCCCCCGGGCGCCAGCTTTCGCGTGTAGAGCGCGAGCGCCTCGCGGGTCAGGAGGTGCGCCGGCACGGCGTCGGAGCTGAAGGCGTCGAGCACCAGCAGGCCGAAGGTCCCGTCGGGGGCGCTCCCCAGCGACAGCCGGCCGTCGCCCAGCACGACGTCGACCTGGCCGCGCGTGTCGGCGAGATAGCTGAAGAGGCCCCGGTCGCGGGCGATGTCCACGATGGCGGGATCGATCTCGAAGTAGGTCCAGTGCTCGCCCGGCGCTGCGTACGCGGCCAGCGTGCCGACGCCCAGCCCGACCAGGCCCACGCGCCGTCGCTGCGGTCGGCCGGCCATGGCGCTCATGACGTCGCCGATCGGCCCGCGGCGGCTGTAGTAGGTGAGGGGCTCGCGGCGCCGGTCCGGCCTCAGATCCTGCGCGCCGTGAATGGTGTTGCCGTTGGCCAGCTTCAGCATCGAAGGTCCTACCCGCACCACCTTGTGGACGGCGTAGAAGCTGCGGACCTCGAGCACGACGTGCATCGCCTCCTGCGCGTAGAAGGCGCCGGACGCCATCATCGCCGCCAGGCCCAGGCCCAGGCGACGGGGGCGCCCGCGAAAGGCGTAGACCGCGCATCCAGCAGCGGCCAGCAAGAGGGCCAGCGCCACGCTCTCGGCCCGCGGGCTCAGATGAGCAGACGTTCGCCCCAGCGCCCAGACCCCGCCCGTCAACAGGACGGCCAGTCCCACTGGAAGCAGCAGATCGCGGCGGCGCTCACCTGGACCGTCGACGGCCGGCGCGGGGCGAAGCAGCGCGGCCGCCACGAACCCGAGCGGATACTCCACGACCGACCGGAACAGCACCGGCGCCAGGAACACGTTGAAGAGTCCGCCCAGCGCCCCGCCGAACGCGATCCAGAGGTAGAACTCGGTCGACCGCGCGGCGGTCGGCCGGCTGGCCGCCAGCGTCTGATGGCAGCAGAGCGCCGTCACGAAGAAGGTCGCCAGGTGAATGGGGATGAGCAGCAGGGCTCCGCCCGTCGTCGTCATGAACATCTCGGCCGCCAGCGGCACCAGCAAGAGAGGCTGCAGCCAGAGCACACGCCGGGCGGGGAGCAGCTGCCGGCGGCTGAAGGCGAGGATGAACGTCGCCAGGTAGAGCGCCAGCGGGATCACCCAGAGGAGCGGCAGCGCCAGGATGTCGGTGGTGACGTAGGTGGTGACCGAGAGCAGCAGGCTGGAGGGGACCACCGCCAGGGCCAGCCAGCGCGCCCGTTCACGCCAGCGCGGGCGCTCGCGGCCGATCCCCGCGGGCGATGGCTCGGCCTCGGTCGACGGCGCGCGCGCCCCGCCCCCCGAGAGCTGGCGCGCCGCCGAGAGCGCGCAGGCCCCGACGAACCCGACCGCCAGCCCCACGCCCCAGTTCCAGAGGTGCCGCTGGCGCGCCAGACCCATCAGCGGTTCGAGCACCACCGGGTAGGCGCAGAGCGCCACCAGGCTGCCGGTGTTGCTGGCGGCGTACAGAAAGTAAGGGTCGCGGGCATGGCCGTGCCGGGTCGAGGCGACCCAGAACTGCAGCAAGGGGGCCGTCGCCGCCAGGAGAACGAACGGCGGACCGATCGTCACCGCCAGCCGCGCGAACAGCCAGAGCGCCTGATGCGCCGGCGGTGGCGCCCAGCCCCCCACCGATCCGAGCGGAAGCAGCCAGGCGACGGCAGCCAGCAGGGCGACGTGGAGCGCGGCGCCCACCCGGGCCGGCAGGCGCGCCGCCAGCAGGTGGGCATAGAGGTAGCCGACCACCAGCGCGACCTGAAAGAACGCGACGGACGTCGTCCAGACCACCGCCCCGCCGCCGAGAGCGGGGAGCAGCCCCTTGGCGACGAGCGGCTCGACGGCGAACAGCAGCCCCGAGGTCAGGAACAGCGTCGTCGCGAACAGCGGGACCAGCACGCCCCCGCCAGAGTACTGCGTTGCGGGTCCCGGGCCGGGACTACTTGTTCTGCTTGGCGCGGTACTCGGCCATCATGACCTCGCGCGCCTGCTTCGGGACCTCGGCGTACTTCTGGAACTCCATGGTGAACTCACCCTTGCCCTGGGTGACGGAGCGCAGATCGGTCGAGTAGCCGAACATGTCGTTCAGCGGAACCTCGGCCATCGCCTGGACGAAGCCTTCCTGCTTCTCCGAGGAGATGATGGTGCCGCGGCGCTGGTTGAGCCCGCCCATGACCGCCCCCTGGAACTCCTCGGGGAACTGGACCTCGACCCGCATGATCGGCTCGAGGATGGTCGGCTTGGCGTTGGCGTAGGCCTCGCGGAAGCCCATGAGGGCCGCCGTGCGGAACGCGATTTCGGACGAGTCGACCGGGTGAGAGGCGCCGTCGTTGATGACGCACTTGACGCCGACGATGGGGAACCCGATCAACGGACCCTTCTTGATCGCCTCGCGGAAGCCCTTCTCGCAGGCCGGGATGAACTCGCGCGGGATGGCCCCGCCGACGATGTCGTCCTCGAACTCGAAGCCGGTCGGGTGCTCGGCCGGCAGCGGCTCGATGTAGCCGCCCACCTTGCCGTACTGGCCCGAGCCGCCGGTCTGCTTCTTGTGGGTGTAGTTGAACTCGGAGTGCAGGCCGATCGCCTCGCGGTAGGCGACCTGCGGCTTGCCCGAGATCACCTCGCAGGCGTACTCCCGCTTCATCCGCTCGATGTAGATCTCGAGGTGAAGCTCGCCCATGCCGCTGATGATGGTCTGGGCCGACTCCTCGTCGCGGTGCACGCGGAAGGTCGGATCTTCCTTGGTGAAGCGGTTGAGCGCCTTCGAGAAGTTGGTGGCGTTCCCCTTGTCCTTGGGGGCCACGGCCAGCGAGATGACGGCGTCGGGGACGTGCATCGACGTCATCGTGTAGTTGATCGCCTCGTTGGTGAACGTGTCGCCGGAAGCGCACTCCACACCGAAGAGGGCCACGATGTCACCCGCCGAGGTGGTCTCGATGTCGTTCATCTCGTTCGAGTGCATGCGGACGAGCCGCGGCACCTTGACGCGCTTCTGGTTGTTGCTGTTGTTGACGATGAAGTCGCCCTTGGTCAGTGACCCCTGGTAGATGCGCATGTAGGTCAGCTGACCGTAGCGGCCATCTTCCAGCTTGAACGCCAGGCCGACGAACGGCGCCTTGGCGTCGGACTGGAGGATGACCTTCTCCTCCTTCTTGTCCTGGTCGAGCGCGATGTTGGTGACCTCCTTGGGGTTCGGGAGGTACATGTTGACGCCGTCGAGCAGGAGCTGAACGCCCTTGTTCTTGTAGGCGGAGCCGATGAAGACCGGCGTCATCTTGAGCGCGATGGTGACGCGCCGGATGGCGGCCCGGATCTCCTCGACGGACGGGTCCTGTTCAGCCAGGAACTTGTCGGCGATGGCATCGTCATGGTCGGCGATGGAAGCGATCATGTCGTGCCGGGCGGTCTTCGCCTCTTCCAGGCGGTCGGCGGGGATCTCCTCCTCGCGGATGTCCTCACCGTCGTCGCCGTCGAAGTAGAAGGCCTTCATCTGGACGAGGTCGATGATCGCCTCGAAGTCACCCTCGGCCCCGATCGGCAGCTGGGTGGTGATGGTGTTGTGGCGCAGCTTGTCCTTGAGCTGGGCGGTGACGCGCGCCGGATCGGCGCCCGCGCGGTCGAGCTTGTTGATGAAGGCCAGCCGCGGGACGTTGTAGCGGCGCATCTGGCGGTCGACGGTGTACGACTGCGACTGCACGCCCGAGGTGCCGCAGAGGACCAGCACGGCGCCGTCGAGGACGCGCAGCGCGCGCTCGACCTCGATGGTGAAGTCGACGTGGCCGGGGGTGTCGATGAGGTTGATGTTGTAGCCGTCCCACTCGCAGTAGGTGGCGGCCGACTGGATGGTGATCCCCTTCTCGCGCTCGAGATCCATCGAGTCCATCTTGGCGCCGACGCCCGACTTTCCGCGGACCTCTTCGATCTTATGGATCTTGCCCGTATAGAAGAGGATGCGCTCGGAGAGCGTCGTCTTCCCCGAGTCGATGTGGGCGGAGATTCCGATGTTGCGGACCTTGTCGAGAGAGATGGCCATGACCGGTTGTTCCTTCGGGGTGCGGTTGTAAGGGCGCGCAGTTTAGTGAAGTTTGAGGCTTTCGCTAGCGCGAAAACCATCTTCTCGGATGCCAGGGGTCTGGCGCGCGTTACCGCACGCCGACCAGCTCCACGTCGAACACCAGCGTGGCGTTCGGCGGGATCGGTCCGCCCGGCGTGCCGCGCGCGCCGTAGGCGAGATCGGGCGGAATGGTGAGCTTGCGCTTGCCGCCCACCTTCATCCCCTCGATCCCCTGGTCCCATCCTTTGATGACCACGCCCCCGCCCAGCGGGAAGTCGATCGGCTGGCCGCGATCGTAGGAGCTGTCGAACTTGGTCCCGTCGGTGAGGCGCCCGGTGTAGTGCACCGAGACCGTCTTCCCCTTGGTGGCGATCGCCCCCTCGCCCGGCTTCACGTCGTCGATGATCAGGCCGCCGGCGGCGGCGCTCTTCTTGTCCTTGGAATCGGCTGAGCCGCTGGCCTTGTGCGAGCAACCGCTGGAGAGGGCCAGGGCGAGAGCCATCAGGGGTCCAACCAACTTCATCATTTGGCGCGGCACCATAGCACGCCGGGGCCGCCGGTCAGCTTCCTTGACCTGCTCATCTGTTTAGTATTACGATCCCCGTCGATGTCAGAGGTCAAGCTCGCCCGCGCGGACGCCGTCACCTGGCTCCGCGGCCTGCCGGCGGCGTCGGTCGACCTCGTCATCACCGATCCCCCCTACGAGTCGCTGGAGAAGCACCGCGCGGTCGGAACGACCACCCGGCTGAAGGTCAGCAAGGCCTCGAGCAACAAGTGGTTCGAGATCTTCCCCAACGCGCGCTTCCCCGAGCTGTTCGCCGAGGTCTATCGGGTCTTGAAGCCGAACACCCACTTCTATCTCTTCTCCGATCCGGAGACCGCTTTCGTCGTCAAGCCGATGGTCGAGGCGGCGGGGTTCAAGTTTTGGAAGCCGCTGATCTGGGACAAGAAGAGCATCGGCATGGGGTACCACTACCGGGCGCGGTACGAGTTCGTCCTGTTCTTCGAGAAGGGCAAGCGCCGCCTCACGGATCTCGCGAGGGCCGACGTCATCTCGGTCCCTCGGATCAGGAACGGCTATCCGACGGAGAAGCCGGTGGAGCTGGCCGAGGTTCTGGTTCGTCAGAGCGCGACGGCGGGCCAGCTGGTCGCGGATCCGTTCATGGGCTCTGGAAGCTTCGGCGTCGCCGCCGTTCGCGCCGGATGCAGCTTTCTCGGCAATGACATCGCGGAGGAATCGCTCGCGCACGCCCAGAGCCGGTTCCCGACGGCCGCCCCGCCTGAGCGGGCGTTCGCACCGGCGTCTCCGCCCTTCAGCGAAACCGCCGCTTAGCTATTTTTTCGAAGCTGGGCTCGGCCCGGCCTCGGGAAGGCCGAAGTAGAGAATGAGCCACTCGCGAAGGTCGTCGAGCTCGATGGCCTTGCCGCTGGCGATCAGAAACGAACGCATGTTGGGGGTGAATCCTTCGCCCGAGAAGACGACCAGCCCGCGAATCGGCCAGGCTGCGATGTCCTGAATCGTCGAAGGGATCTTCTCTTCGGCGGTCCCCAGCTCCCGCTGGAACTTGCACTCCAGCCCCAGGGTCCGCCGGGTTTCGGCGTGGGTCAGCACGACGTCGATGCGCCGAACGGCCCCCCAGATCCGGCGTCCGACGCGCACCTGCGTTCGGACCTGGAGGTCGAGCGAACCGGCGAGAGCCGTCACGTCACGAACGAGCTCGTCGCCGCTCTTTACCGCTGTCGCTCGGCCGGGCATCTCTAGCTGATCAGCAGCTCGGTGATCTTGCCGCGACGATCCGGCCTGCTGTTGACGGCTCGGGCGGCGAGGACCGTCGTCAGAGAGAAGTGGTCTTCGTAAAGGCTCCGCGCCGTCGACGAGTTCGACAAGATGATGCGGACGTCCTTCTTCTTGAGACGCAACGCCAGGTCTCTGAGCGCGGCTTGATCCTTGGGGGTGAATCCCTTCGCGGTGTACGACGTGAAGTAGGAGGTCGTGGAGAGCGGAACATAGGGAGGATCGAAGTAAACCAGATCGCCCGGCTTCGCTCGCCCCTCGACGGCCGAGAAGTCCTCGCAGGCCACTTCTGCCTTGGCGAGCGCCCGCGAGCAGGCCCAAAGATTTTCCTCGTCACAGATCTGCGCGTTCTTGTTGTCGCCGAACGGAACGTTGAACTTGTTCTTGCTGTTCACGCGATAAAGACCGTTGAAGCCCATCTTGTTCATGAAGATGAACCAGGCGGCGACCTCGGCGTCCTCCCTCTGATCGATGTCCCAGTCGCGCATCTCCAGGAAGAAGGTGCGGGTCTTCTTGAATCCCTTGAGGAGCGCGATCACGTCGGCGACGTGGTTCCTGATTCCTTTGTAGCAGCGCACGAGTCGCTCGTTCGAATCCGAGAGGAAGGACCTGGGCGGAGAAAGCGCGAAAAACAGCGCGCCGCCCCCCAAGAAAGGCTCGTGGTACGTCCGGTAGGTCGGCGGAACGTGCCGGAGAATCGCGGTGAGCAGCTGGCGTTTTCCGCCCGCCCACTTGACGAAGGGTTTTGGCCTGTCGGGCGCCGCCGGCGACGGTGCCTGAGAATCGCGGGCCACCGCCGGCTCGCCGAGCTTCGCCGCGGCCTTGGATCTTCGGGGCGAGGACCGGTCCACATTCCGCTTGCCGGTCCCAGGCGCCTCCAAGGCCAGCCTGCGCTGCTGACGGAGGCGGGCCTCCGCCAGGACCGGGAACGCGACTCCCAGAACTCGCCGAGGGTTTCCCGCTGCGTTGCCGGCCAGGACGTCCCACCAGTTGCGTCGGGTCTTTCTCCCCTCGCGCGCCCACCGGCGCATCGCCGCGTCGATCTTGGCCAGGACATCGTCGTGTCCGTGGGCCCGCAGCCAGGTTCGAACGTCGCCTTGCCGTTTCATCCTGCGGCCCGCGCGAAAAGACGTTCGAAAAACAGGCTGCCTCGTTCGTACGATGCCATCGTGTAGACGTCTGCGTATACCTGGGAAAACCTCACCTGCCTACCAGACTCAGTCGTCCGGCGACCAGACTCACTCGTCCGGCGACCAGACTCACTCGTCGGCGACGACGACGACGAGGAGACGGAGTAGGTGTCGATACGCGCGGGTGCGAGGCCCAGGGTGCGCGACCCAGGATGCGCGACCCAGATGCGCGGCGACTGCTGACGCTTGCCGGCCACCGACCTGAAGAGCGGCGCTGGCGGCGCACCATCATGCATGTCGCTTGTTGCGTAGCGTGAATCGCCGGCGGCGTGCAAGAAGAAGGCATCGGCGATCCAGGTTAAGACATCGTCAAGCGCGGTCGTCGTCGCGCACGTCACGCACTTTTTGCCGGGTTTTCTGCTGTTTTTTGTTCCGTCTCACGATCTTTCTCTCTAGAGTCTTGGGCCTGAAACAGCGGGTCACGCAGCATCGCCCGCTCCGCACAAGCCAGGAAAAAGGAGACCGACATGGCGAAGGTTCTGACGAAGTCCCAGATCATCCAGACGATCGCTGATGCTCACAAGGACAAGCTGGCGCGCAAGGACGTCGCCCGCCTCCTCGAGTCGCTGACCACGGTCGGTCACAAGGAGCTCAAGAAGAACGGGATCTTCGTCCTGCCGGGGTTCGCCAAGTTCGTCGTCGTGAAGAAGCCGGCCACCAAGGAGCGCCAGGGGATCAACCCCTTCACCAAGGAGCCGATCACCATCAAGGCCAAGCCGGCCCGCAAGGTGCTGAAGGCCCGTCCGGTCAAGGCCGCGAAGGACTCGCTCGCCTGATCGCTCGCTGCGCTCGCTGCGTGAGGGGGACACGTCCCCCTCACGGGCTCCCCCTCCTTGGGTCGAGGGCCGGCTCGGCGGAGCCGAGCCTCCCGGGGGAAAGGGCGCGGCGCTTCGCGCGCTCTGCGTCGGATCAGGACGATCGGATCGAGGCGAGAGGAGAGCTTTGGTGAATTCGGGGACGTCGGGGAAGTGGGGAGCGCGGCACCACGGGTAGAAGTCGTAGGGATCGATGAGCGCAGCGCGGATGCCGGCGGTGTGGGCGCCGTCGACGTCGGCCGACGGTGAGTCGCCGACCATGATGGCGTCGGAAGGCGAGACGCCGAGGCGCTCGAGGGCCAGCGCGAAGATGCGCGGGTCGGGCTTGGTGAGGCCGACGACCGACGAGTCGATGACGGTGGTGAACAGGTTCCGCAGATCGATCTCGGTGAGCATCTGTTCGATGGTCCCCTCGCTGTTGGAGACGACGGCCAGCTTGAAGCCCGCGCCGCGGAGCCGTTCCAGCGCCTCGCGGACGCCGGTGCCGATGCGGCGCCAGGCGTTGCTGGCCCGGTGTTCTCGCAGCATGACGGCGGCGGCGTGGTCGAGGGAGTCGGCCTCCCCGGGCGTCCCCGCCAGCGCGAGGAGGCGACGGTACAGATGGTGGTGCCAGCTGAAACCACCGTCGGCGTGGGTGCGCATCACGACCCCTTCGGTCTCGCGAAACTCGGCGCGCAACGCCCGCTCGGCCTGCTCCAGCGCCGTCGCGTCGGCGTTCACGCCGGCCTGGGCGGCGTAGGCCGCCAGGCGCGCGCCGTCGTGGAACATCAGCGTGAACCCGGCGTCGAAGAGGATCGCCTTGGGGAGCGGTTTGAACAGCCCGGCTGCTTCGGGGTATGAGGCGGACATGGTCAGGTTGAACCGGATCTACACCAAAGCCGGCGACGGCGGCGACACCCGCCTGGTGGGCGGCCAGAAGGTTCGCAAGGATTCGCCGCGCATCGAGGCTTACGGCACCATCGACGAGCTGTCGTCCTGCATCGGCCTGGCGCGCACGACGCTGGCCGCGCCCGGCGCGCCGGCGGGCGCCGACGCGCTCGGCGCCGTTCTCCTGCGCGTGCAGAACGAGCTCTTCAACCTGGGCAGCGATCTGGCCACGCTGCCCGCCGATCGCCGCCCCCATCAGCCGCTGATCGAAGAGCGCCACACGACGAAGCTGGAGAACGAGATCGACGGCTGGAACGCCGCCCTCCCCGAGCTGCGCAGCTTCGTGCTCCCGGGCGGCGGCATGGTCGCGGCCTACCTGCACCTGGCGCGCACCGTCTGCCGTCGCGCCGAGCGCCTCATCGTCGGTCTCGGCGACGCCGAGCCGATCGGACCGGCCGTGATCCCCTACGTCAATCGCCTGTCGGACGCCCTCTTCGTGATGAGCCGGCACGCCGCCCGCCTGTACGGCGAGCCCGAGCCGCTCTGGGAGCCGGAGAAGACGTAGGTCCCAGCGCGCGTCGAACGGTGAGACGGCGTATTCTGGCGGCGTGGCAATCGTGATCCGCGACGGCGTCCCGCTGGCGCCGTTCACGACGCTGGAGCTGGGAGGGCCGGCCCGGCATTTCGTCGAGGCCGCCGACGAGGGCGCCATCATCGAGGCGCTGCGCTGGGCCGACAGCCGCCAGCTGCCGGTGACGATCCTGGGCGGGGGTTCGAACCTGGTCGTCTCCGACGCTGGTTTCGACGGGCTGGTCGTCCGGATCGCCACCCGCGGCCTGCGCTTCGAGACCTCAGGCGCCGAGGTGACGGTCACCGCCGCGGCCGGCGAGCCGTGGGACGGGCTGGTCGCCGAGTCGGTCGGGCGTGGCCTCGGCGGCGTCGAGTGTCTCTCGGGGATTCCCGGGCTGGTCGGGGCGACGCCCATCCAGAACGTCGGCGCCTACGGGCAGGAGGTCGCCGAGACGATCCGCGCCGTGCGGGTGCTCGAACGCGGTTCGTGGCAGACGCGCGCGCTTTCTCCGCAGGAGTGCGGGTTCGGCTACCGGGACAGCGCCTTCAAGCGGGAGCCGGGACGCTTCGTCGTCCTGGCGGTGACGTTTGCGCTGCGTCCCGGCGGCGCGCCGGCGCTGCGCTACCGGGAGCTCGGGGAGGCGTTGGCCGCTCATCCCTCGCCCACGCTGGCCGACGCGCGCGCCGCCGTGCTCGCCCTGCGGGCCAAGAAGTCGATGCTGGTGATCCCCGGCGATCCCAACCGGCGCAGCGCGGGATCGTTCTTCATGAATCCGATCCTGGACGCGCGACAGGCCGACGAGGTGGCCGGGCGCGCCGGCGACGACGGGGCCGGCATGCCGCGCTGGCCGGCGAGCGACGGGCGGGTCAAGCTCTCCGCCGGCTGGCTCATCGAGCGGGCCGGCGTCGCCAGGGGGCTGCGCCGCGGCCCGGTCGGCGTCTCCAGCGCCCACGCGCTGGCCCTCGTTCACCACGGCGGCGGCACGACGGCCGCGCTGATGGCGCTGGCCCGCGAGCTCCAGGAATCGGTCCGGATTCGGTTCGGCGTCACCCTGGTTCCGGAGCCGAACTTTGTGGGCCTCTCCTGGAACCCCGCCTCCGGCCGGGCATCTTAGGGACCGCGTCGACCGTGCAGCGTGGACTGCTTGACAGGCAAGCCCGAAAAGTGGACTTTGTTCAAAGTATGAACCGCCGTTCACCAGATGAACGCCAGCCCCAAACCCTGCGCGAGCGATTCAAGGAGACGACCTTGCAGGCGGTGCTGAGCGCCGCCGAGGACGTCTTCGCCGACGCCGGCCTGCACGCCGCGCACATGGGCGAGATCGCCGAGCGGGCCGGCGTGGCGGTGGGGACGCTCTACAACCACTTCGCCGATCGCGAGGCGCTGCTGGCCGGTCTGGCCGAGGCGCGCTTCAAGGAGCTGATCGCCGAGATGGACGGCGCGCTCAAGGCCAGCGCCGAGCAGCCGTTCGGCCCCCGCGTCCGCGCGCTGGTGGTCGCGATGCTGACCTACTACGAGCGCCACTGGAAGTTCATGCAGATCTTCTTGCAGGGGGAGACCGGCCGCTACCAGCGGACGTTCCCGACGCTGGTCGAGGCGATGCGCCACAAGATGCGCGAGGTGCGCATCCGGGTCGAAAAGCTGGTCGCCCAGGGCGTGCGGGAGAAGGCGCTCCGCCCCGAGCTCAGCGATCTGGCGCCGTTCTTCCTGATCGGGATGTTGCGGTCGCTGGTCATGCGCCGCCTCCACCACGACCCGAGCAAGGGGCTGGTGGTCGAGGCCGACCGCCTGCTGTCCGCCTTTCTGTCCGGCGTGGGGGTGCCCTCATGAGCGCCGCCGCCGGAACCTTCGCCTACGCCCCCGCGCGCGCGCCGGTCAACAAGTGGCTGGTCACGCTGTCGGTGACCTTCGGGACGCTGATGGGGGCCATCGACACCTCGATCGTCGCCGTCGCCACGCCGCACCTGTCGGGCTCGCTGGGCGCCACCGTCGAGGAGATGACCTGGGTGACCACCGGGTTCGTCATCGCCACCGTCGTGGTCATGCCGCTCACCGCCTTCCTCGGCCGGTTCTTCGGCCAGAAGCGGGTCTATCTGTTTTCGCTCGGGCTGTTTCTCCTCGGCTCCGCCCTCTGCGGCCTGGCCCGCTCGCTGCCGATGATGGTCTTCTGCCGCGCCCTGCAAGGGCTGGGGGCCGGCGCGCTGCAACCGACCGAGCAGGCGATCCTGCGCCAGACCTTCCCGCCCGAGGAGCAAGGGATGGCGATGGCGCTGTTCGGGCTGGCGGTGGTCGTCGGTCCGGCGGCCGGGCCGGTCCTGGGCGGCTACATCATCGACAACATGAACTGGCCGTGGATCTTCTACATCAACCTCCCGGTCGGTCTGCTCGGCATCTTCATGGTGACCCGCTTCGTGCACGAGCCGGAGGACATCCGCCGCGCCAATCATGACCGCGCCGCCGAGCAGCGGAAGAACCTCGACTGGCAGGGCGTCCTGTTGATGACCACCGGGCTCGCGTCGCTGCAGTACGTCCTCGAGGAAGGGAGCCGCAACGACTGGTTCGCCTCGACGCCCATCGCGATCTGCACCTTCCTGGCGTTCTTCCTGCTGACGGCGTTCGTCATCCGGGAGCTGACGGCGCCGGTGCCGGCCGTCGATCTGTCGCTGTTCAAGGACAAGGTGTTCCTCTCGGGGACGGTGATCGGATCGGTCATGTTCGCCGTCCTGATGTCGATCACCTTCCTGCTGCCGCTCTTCATGCAAGAGCTGCTGGGGTTCTCCGCGGTTCAGGCCGGCCTGGCGCTCATGCCGCGGGCGCTGGCCATGATGATCGCCATCCCGATTGCCGGCCGCCTCTACAACTACGTTCAGCCGCGCATCCTGGTGATGATCGGCGTGGTGCTGGTGGCGCTCAGCGCCTACGAGATGTCGCGCTACACGCTCGAGACCAGCAGCCACTCGGTGGTCGCGGCGATCATCCTGCAGGGGTTCGGGTTCGCGCTGATCTTCGTCCCCCTGACCACCGTCGCGCTGGCCAGCATCCCGCGCTTCCGCATGACCGACGCCACCGGGCTCAACTCGCTCCTCCGCCAGATCGGCGGCTCGCTGGGACTGGCTGCGTTCGCCACCTTGCTGCCGCACTTCGTGCAGACCGCCCGCACCGGCCTGGTCGCGCACCTGGTGGCCGGACGCCCGGAGGTGCTGCAGCGGATCGGCGGAATCCAGGCCGGTCTCGTGGCCCGCGGGCTGGATCCCGGCACGGCGACCGCCACCACCCGGCGCGTGCTCGACGGCCTGATCACCCGTCAGGCGATGCTGCTGGCGTTCGAACGGATGTTCATCCTGGCGGGCATCGCCTTCCTGATCGTCATCCCGATTTCGTTCCTGCTCAAAGCGCCCGCCGACCTGCGCGGCAAGCGCGTCGACCTTCACTAACAAAAGCGAGAACAACCGACATGGAAAGCGCCGCCCAAACCTCACAACCCACCCCGGCCATCAGCGATCGCCCGCAGCCCGTCGCCGCCTCCGCCCCGGCCGTCGTCGTGCCGGCCGCCGCCCCGAGCAAGCGCAAGCGCCGCCCGTTCCTCATTCTGGGCGTCATCGCCGTCCTGACCCTGGCGGTCATCGGCGTCTACACGATGATGACCGCCGGGCGCGAGAACACCGACGACGCCCAGATCGCCGCCGACGTGGTGCCGATCGCCACCCGCGTGGCGGGCGCGGTCGCCCGCGTCCACGTCAAGGAGAACCAGCTGGTCAAGCGCGGCGATCTCCTGATCGAGATCGACCCCAGCGACTACGACGCCCGCGTGCAGCAGGCCGAGGCCGAGCTGGCCACGGCCAAGGCCCAGGCCGCCGGCGCCCAGGCGCAGGTCGAGATCGTCGACGCGACCTCGAAGGGGGGGCTCGCCTCCGCCAAGGCCGCCCTCTCGGGCTCGAACGCCGGCGTCCAGAGCGCCGGCGCGCAGATCGCCGCCGCGCACGCCCAGGCCGCCCGCGCCGACGCCGAGCTGAAGAAGGCGGAGATCGATCTCAATCGCGCGCGCACGCTCCGCCAGGCCAACGCCGTGCCGCAGGAGCGGCTCGACAGCGCGCAGATCGCCTTCGACTCGGCCCGCGCCGCCAAGGCGCAGGCCGACGCGCAGGTCGCGCTGGCCGAGGACGCCCGCCGCAGCGCCGAGAGCCGCGTCGGCGAGGCGCGCGGCAAGGTGAGCCAGAGCGCGCCCATCGCCCCCCAGATCGCGGCCGCCCGCGCCAACGCCGATCTGGCCAACGCCCGCGTCCGCAGCGCCGAGGCGTCGCTGGCGCTGGCCAAGCTGCAGCTCGGCTACACCAAGATCTCCGCCCCCGCCGACGGCTTCGCCTCGAAGCTGACCGTTCACGAAGGGCAGCTGGTCAGCATGGGCCAACCGCTCATCCAGCTGGTGCCGAACGCGACCTACCTGGTCGCCAACTTCAAGGAGACGCAGGTGGGCCACATGCACGTCGGGCAGCCGGCCGAGATCAAGATCGACGCCCTCCCCGGCCGCACGTTCGAGGGAAAGGTCGAGAGCCTCTCGGGCGGGACCGGCGCCAGCTTCTCGCTGCTGCCGGCCGACAACGCCACCGGCAACTTCGTCAAGGTCGTGCAGCGCGTCCCGGTGCGCGTCGCCTGGGTGAACCCGCCGGGTGACGTGGACCTGCGCGCCGGCCTCTCGGCCGACGTGACCGTCGACGTGAGGCAGTAGCCATGCGCCGACAGCTCGCTCTCTCCGCCGCGCTGGCCACCCTGGCGGCAGCGCTGTCCACGGGTGCACCGGCCCAGGCTGCGCCCCGCGCGCTGACCATCGACGACGCGGTCGCGCTGGCGCTGCGGACCAATCCCCGGCTCGCCTCGGCGCGGGCGCGCGCGGAGGCGGGCGACATCAACGCCGCCTCCGCCGGGCCGCCGCATGCTGCCGTCGATCCACGTCAGCGACGAGGCGCAGCTCTGGAACGCGCCGTTCGCCATCGCCTTCCCGTCCAGCGGCTCGTCGATGTCGACCGGCGACGCCCATGGGCTTCGTCGTGCGCAACCGGGAGACCAACACCTTCGTCGCCTCGTTCGACCAGCCCCTCCTGGGGCTGTTTCGCGCCAACGACGAGCGCGAGACGCTGACCGAGGAGAGCGCCGCCGACCGCGCCCAGATTGCCGCCAGCGAGGCCGATCTCCGCGCCACCGTCGAGACGCAGTTCCTCCGCGTCTTCGAGGCCCAGGCGCTGGAGCAGATCGCCGGCGCTTCGGTCCACGAGCTCGGCGACCAGGTGACGGTGGCCAAGGCGCGGCTCGCCAGCGGCGTCATCACCCAGGCCGACCTGCTGCGCATCGAGGTCGCGGTGGCCAACGCCGAGCAGCAGGCGCTGGAGGCGCAGAGCCAGGGGGCGACGGCGCGCGCGCAGCTCTTCGCGGCCATTGGCCTTTCGCCGGCCGACGCGGCCGAGCTGACGCTGGTCGCGCCCGAGGCGCGCCTGGCGGCCGTGCGCGCCCGGGGTTCCGCCCCCTCGCTGGCGGCGCTGCTGCCGCAGGCCCGCGACCACCGACCGGAGCTGGCTCGACAGGAACACCTCATCCTGGCGGCCGATCGCCAGGTCGGCGCCAGGACGTTACGCGCTCCTCCCCGACATCGATCTCGAAGGCGCCTACATTCGCACCGACGGCCAGCTGTTCGCGCCGCCCAACTCCGCCTACCTCGGAATCAAGGCGAGCTGGGCGATCTGGGAGTGGGGCGCGTCGAATCTCCAGCGCAAGGCGGCCGCCGTCCAGGCTGACGCCGCCCGCCGCGACCAGGAGACGCTGGCCCGTCAGATCGAGGCCGAGCTGAGCGCCAGCCTGGCCCAGGGCGATGCCGCGCGCGGCGCGGTCGGCACGGCCGAAAAGGCGGTGGCCAGCGCCGAGGAGGCCTACCGGGTCACCGACGCGGCGCTCAAGGCGGGGACCGCCACCACCACCGACCTGCTCGAGTCCCAGTCGGCGCTCAGCCAGGCGCGCCTCAACCTGACCCGCGCCCAGTACGAGCTGGTCTTGGCCGACGTGGCGCTGGCGCGCGCCAGCGGCTCCGTCGGCGTTGCGGGATTGGCCCCGCTGTGAAAAACTGAGGGCCGCACATGATCATCCGAACGCTCTCCAAGTCCCTCCTGCTGCTCACGATCTCCTTGGTCATTCCCGCGGTCGCCCGGCCCGCCCTGGCGGGCGTCCACACCGCGCAGGGGCGCCGGCACCGCCACCGGCACCACGAGCGCCGTCACGAGCACCAGCGCGAGCACGAGGCCCGCGGCGAAGGCCACGGCAACCACGACGGCGAGCGCCACGGCGAGCTCTAGCCGGTAACCAAGATCGGGACCCTCACGGGGTCCCTTGCCCCCCCCCCGCTACCAGCTCGAGCCGACCAAACCGCTTCTCCTCACACGATAGAGCGCGAGACCCTCACCGCGTCCCGCACCCCATATCCCCTTTACCGCTCACTTTACGGGGCAGAGCGACCAAATCAGATCGTTCAGTGGAGTGGATTCGCCGCCCAAGGGTTGACGACCTTCATCTCCCGCATCCGCCTGGCCGGGCCGGCCCCGCTCACGTTGACGAGCACGTCGTACTGGCCGAGGTCTCCGCCAGCTCCATCGCCAAGCGGAGGCCATCAGCCGGCGTTCTTCATAGCGACGGATGGCCGCCCAGAAACTAATCTCGTAGCTGCACCAGTATTATCCGCGTGAGCCACAGGAAGTCCCAAAGAATCACAGTGTTCCATCTCTGAGAGTTCCCCCGCTTACGCCGAAAACCCTCGTGTCCCCATATTCGCGGCATAAAGCTTTAAAGAGCAGCTGTGTCCGTTCGAATCGTTCGATAAACGCAACCAGCCCGTATGAACATCGTTCTGTGTGCAAGCATGATTCTGCACCATTAGTTCGCGCACCCAAACAAGCACCTAGAGGAAAAGCGTAGTGCCGTGCCGCGTTAGTGTAAAGCAGTTCGTAATTATCATATTAATACGCTTCAACCAGTCTGAGCTGCATACCATTGCATATCCATACCCAATCACTGCCAGTGTCACCTTTGCCGCTAGTATACCCAGCAGTACTCCTCTTTGCGTAGTTCTTCCATACGTGCGCTAGCTGATGTGAACACCCATAGCCGCGATAACAGTCCAACCAATCCGCAAGCTCTTATCATCGTTCCTCCAGTCTTCCTCAACGCCAACTCTAACATAATTATATCAAATCGCTCACCCTACCCAAGCGCTCTCTCTCTCGCGTTGCTGTATCTCCGCTGTCTGCACACGCCTTTTATCCAAAAGCAATCATCATCATCGCTCTCATTCTCACAACCATAACACCGCGCCGCAACGCGTTGCACCTGCTCCTCAACCCCCCACTTCATCCCCCCATCTATCCGCCCCTCGTTACCCAATTTCACCTCCACACCCCCATCTCCCTTCTCCACTCACACAAAACTGAGGCGCACATGATCACGCGAACACTCTCCAAGGCCCTCCTTCTCCTCACGATCTCCTTGGTGGTCCCCGCCGTGGCCCGCCCCGCCCTCGCGGGCGTCCACAGCCGCGCAGGGGCGCCGGCACCGCCACCGGCACCACGAGCGCCGTCACGAGCACCAGCGCGAGCACGAGGCCCGCGGCGAAGGCCACGGCAACCACGACGGCGAGCGCCACGGCGAGCTCTGAGGCTCGCCTTCGCTCACCGGGCCGATCAAGGGCCGACTACGGACACTGAAGCGCCGGATCAGGATGCGCTGAGTTCGAACAGATCGACGGCTCGTTCTCGGCGGCCCACGCGTCGATGACCTTCATCTCCCAGTCGTCGAGCCGCCGGGACGGCAGGGGTGGCATTGCGAAGACGTCCGTGTCGGGCAGGTGAATCCTCATCTGGATGAGGCTGCGAAAACCGGCTGCGCCGTAGCAGGTAAGGATACCGCCATCGGGAGTGACACAAGGACCGAACACGTTGAAATGCGGCACGCCCGCCACCGAACCCCCGTCGACGCCTGGCCGATAGACCGGGTGATTGACTCCGCCGCCGTCGTTGTTGTCGTGGCAGCGGGTGCAATGAGCCTGGAAGATCGGCAGGACGTCCGTGTCGAAGGCGGGCTCGGCGGGTGCCGCCGGATAGGTCGAGCAGCCCGCGGCGCCCAGCGCCAGCGCGGCGGCGAAGCCGCCGACGAGGCCGACCAGAAGCGACTTGATGGGACGGGTGATCGCCATGGTGGTCCTCACAAGTAGTAGTGCAGTTGCAGCATGAGGAGCGACGCGCTCGCCTCGTCCGCCGTGCTCGGACCGAGGCCCTGGTACCGGGCGAGGCCCACCAGCTCGAAGTGCGCCCAGGGGAAGAAGTTCACCTCGAGATCGACGGCGTTGCGGCCGGTGCCGGCGACCGACAGATCCTCCTGGAAGCGCTCGTAGGCGAGGCCCACCATCACGCCGCGCGTCGGGAAGAACGTGGCGCCCAGGTACGAGACGAACTGATTTTCGCCGACCGAGCCGGCGCCGACGTTGACGATCTGCCGGATGAAATCGGCCTCGCCGAGGACCAGCATCTTTCCCTGCTCGAGCCAGAGCTTGCCGACGGCGCCGCCTT
The DNA here is from genome assembly GCA_963835825.1 of uncultured Pseudomonadota bacterium. Taxonomy (GTDB): domain Bacteria; phylum Myxococcota_A; class Polyangia; order Fen-1088; family Fen-1088; genus JADGRB01. The sequence continues at coordinate 212,998 of CAWIGZ010000008.1, read as the reverse complement.
GATAGCGGCTCGCCTCGCTGGCGACGCCGAGGCGCGCCTGCAGGCCGAGGGCAGCCACGCTGTTGAACCGCTTCTCGCCATACGCCGCCCCGCCGCTCTCCCGCACGCCGACCGATTGCAGCGGATCGGGAAAGCTGGTCGGCGGCGGCGCGAACAGCGTCAGGTGCAGCTCCCAGTCCTCGGCGACGTAGCCCCCCGACAGGTTGTAGGTCTCGTTGTAGATGTCGAAGCCCGTGTAACGCTGCACGAAGAAGATGTGCTCGACGAAGCGCAACCCGAACGGCGCGTAGAACTTGCCGATGCGGGCGTAGGGGCCGGTGGCGCTGGGCCGCCACATCAAGTAGTGCTCGTTCGAGATCAGCCGGCCGGTGACCGAATCGAGCCGGTCGTTGAAGGTCTGATCGCGCCCCACATCGCCGCGGATGCCGCCCTGAAGATAGAGCGAGAACTGATCCCCGAACGCGAACCGCGCGTAGCCGTCGGCCTGCATCGGGAAGAACGAATAGACGGGCGACTGGGCCCCGCCCGGGGCGTTGACGATCCCGGCCAACCGCACGTCGGCCCCCAGCGCCAGCCAGGAGGGGGGATCCCACAGGCCGTGCAGGAACGCGCCGTCGCCGCCGAGGCTGATGGTGTCGCCCGACTCGTCGCGCCCCCAGGAGGTGATGAGACCGCCGCCCGCCGGATCGTAATGGCACTGACTGCACCGGGTGGTCCCGGAGGTGAACTGAAACTGCGGGTACGCGGAGGCCGCCCCGCCGACGCCGATCAGGACCAGGGCGGTGGTGAGTGCGCAGAAGAGGAGTCTTCGCATGTGCATCTCGAACGTGGGGAAGGCAGTTGAGTCAGTTGTCCTGCGCGCCGGCGGCGATCCAGGTCTCGATCAGCGTGATGTCGGCCTGGGGGAGCGGATTGTCGGGCGGCATGCGGATCGATCCCACGGCGTTCATCAGGTTCACGACGGGCGAGTTCTGAGGGTCGCCCGGGAACACGAAGAAGGTCGGGACCAGCGACTGGTAGCCGACCTGGCGCGCGGAGAGATCGACGCCTCCTTGATGCGTGATCGCCGAGTGGCAGTTCACGGTCGCGCAGCTCGGCTCCATGATGCTGGCCGAGATGAAGGACCACCTGGGGGGGCGATCGTCGGTGGCGCTGCCGCAACCGGCAACGGCGAGCAGCAAAGGCCGCGGCGGCAGCTGCCACGCAGGCCAGCCTCGGGGGGATCATCGGGGGATTATGCATCAAGGTCGATCAGGCTCAACTTCGATCGCGGAGACCCACAGGGTGCCGCCGCCGTCGGTGGTGTGAAATGCGATACCCCAACGGTACCGCGGAGGCAACCGAAGCAGGCACTCCGCGCGAAGTTCCCACCTCCACGTGCAGCTTTCCGCCGGGGTGGCGGACGATTCCGGTGAGCGTGACCGGGGTCGCCTCGGTCGGCCAGCTCGCCTGTGCCAAATTGCTCCCGTCGGCCGCGAGATCAATGGCGGCGGGAAGCGCCGGGCCGACCGCCTCCGCACGCATCGAAACCCGGTAAGGCCCGGGCGGCAGGTCGAGGTCGAAGGCCGCCGCCGCCCGCGCCCCGGTGAGCCGCAGGCCGAACCCGTCCCACACGCCCCGCACCGGCGACGGGGCATCCCCGGGGGGCGGCTCGGTCGCGCGCACGTCGCACAGGCGCTTGGCGCCGGCCACCTTGCAGACGCAGACCGCCCACCGGTTCTTTTCGCGCAGGGAGGCCCCGGCGCTGACCATCCGGGGCCACCCGACGAAGAGCAGGGCCAGGATTGCCCCGGCGACCACCCCCTCGATCGCGACCCGCCGGCGGGCTGTCTCGTCGCGCCGAAACAGATCGCGCGCGGCGGTCCCCAGCCAGGCGAGCCCGTTGCCGGCGAACGGCAGCAGCAGCACCACGATCGCCAGGTGGTAGCGGGCCTCGGCGAAGAAGAGGGTGTAAAGGCCGAGCAGCGCCAGCGGCAGCGGCAGCAGCGTCAGCGCGGGCCAGTTGCGACGGGCCGCCGCGGCCACGATGCCGATGACGACCGCCGCGATCATCAAGTAATAGCTGTCGTCGACCACCCGCTCGATGCCGGTCCGGTGGGCGTCGAACCAGGTCCCCGGCGGCAGCACGCTCTGCCGGTAGAGCGGCCAGTAGAGCAGCGGGCGCTCGGCGCCCAGCAGGCGATCGGCCTTGGCGACCAGCAGGCCCAGCGCATAGCGCGGCGAAAAGGCCGTCCACTGCTTGGCCAGCGCGTAGGCCACGCGATCGGACTCCCGGTGGGGCGGCGCGAAGAGCGCGTAGCCGGTCCCCTCGGAGAACATCCGATTGAGCGACCGGCTGTAGCTTCCGTCGGTGTCGGGGTTCGCGCCGACCAGCGCCGTGTGGCCGCCGTGACTGTCGGTGAAGAACAGCTCGCCGTAGACGTGGTGGTTGCGCAGCCCCCAGGGGAGCAGCACCAGGAAGGCGACCACCGACGCGGCGATGGTGCGGGTCGCGACGTGCGCCCAGCGGGCCCCCCGGGCGCGAAAATGAAACGCCGCCAGCAGCACCAGCGGCAGCGCCACCGCCCGCACGTACGAGGCGAGCCCCATCACCAGCCCGAACGCCGCCGGCGCCCCCAGCGGCCGGCGCGCGGCGTTGCGCGCCAGCAGCCAGACGGCCAGCCCCAGGAGCGCCGCCGCCGGCATGTCGGTGCCGGTCACGCTGGAGACGGCGATCCCCGCCGGCCAGAGCGCGCAGAGGAGGCCGGCCGTGAACGCGGCGCCGCGGCCGAAGATGGCGCGCGCGGTCCCGTAGACCGCCGCCGTGGCCAGCGCGCCCGAGGCGACGCCGATCATCTTGACGGCCAGCAGGCCGCCGCCGAGGGCGTACACGCCGGCCGCCAGGTAGACGTAGCCCGGCATGTAGATGAACTGGGGATCGAGCCCGTGGTGCTCGACCAGGTAGCGCGCCGACTCGAGGTACATCGCGAAGTCGCCGACCGGGCGCGTGGGGACGACCAGCACCCACAAGAGGCGCACGGCGAGCGCCAGCGCGGTCAGCAGCAGCCCCACGCGGCCTTTATATCGCGCCGGGAGTCCCCCGCCCTATCACGATCCAGTGGCCGAACCGTGCGCCGCCGCGGGGCCAGTCGGGGAGGCGTGCCGGCCAACCGCCCGGGCGATCGTAGCCGACCAGGTACTCGGCGCCGGTCGACAGCAGGCTGTCTCGCACGGTGGCCCGCGGCTCGCGGGTGACGATCAACGTGACCGATTCGGTCCAGGGGATCCCGGCGGCGTGGGCGATGCCGATCTCGGCGAAGGAGAAGGGCTCGATCATGACCCGCTGGCCGGGGCGGCGGACGGCGCGCAGGTGGGCGGCCAGCGCGCGATCCTCGTCGTCGAGCCGGGTGAGCGCCCCCATCGACTCGGCGCCCGCCCAGATCCGCTCGCGTCCGACGGTGGCGACCAGCCAGACGGCGACGGAGAACGCGACCGCCGAAGCGAAGGCGCCGATCCGAAAGGCCCGCGCCCGGCCGGCCCGCTCGATCGGCACGGCGGTGACCGCCAGCGGCAGGAGCAGGGCCCCCGGGATCAGCGCGAAGCGGGCCAGCGGCTCGAAGCTCTGCGCGATGAGCCCCTGGGCGAGGTAGATCGCCGGCGGCCCGAGCGCGGCCACCAGGACCACCCGCATCGCCGGCGAGAGAGAGCGCGCGCCGCGCTTGAGCGCCACCACGGCCAGCACCGCGCCCGGCGGGGTCATGGCGGCGAGGAAGGCCAGCGACCAGACGCCGAGCTGGCGGGCCCGCCCCAGCCAGGCGCCGTAGCGCGCGGCCGCCGTCGCCCCGAGACCGGCTTGGTCGCTGGAGATGTAGTGGGCGAAGAACAGCGGATCGCCGCCGGCCGCCGCCCCCCAGGCCAGCCAGGCGATGGGAAAGATCGACGCCGTCAGCGCGAAGACCGCCAGGCCCCGTGTCGCCGAGGCCGGCTGGGGCCGGCGGGCGAACCACCAGGCCGCGACGGCGACCATCGGCAGCGCCAGCCAGGCGTCGTAGCGGGTGACCGCCGCCAGCGACGCCAGCAGCCCGGCGACGGCGAAGGTGCCCACCCTTCGCGATTCCAGCGCGGCCAGGAGGCGCTCGAGCGCGGAGACCCAGAGGAGAAGATAGAGCGCCTCGCTGGACGCGGTGGTCGACGCCTGCACGTGCAGCGGTGAGACCGCCAGCGCGAACGCCGCCAGCGGCGCGCGCGCCTCGCCCACCAGCCGGCGCGCGAAGGCCAGGAACGGGAAGAAGACGGCCAGCCCGCACAGCAGCGACAGATAGCGCGACGAGCGCGGCGCGTAGCGGTCGAGCGCGATGAACGGGCGCATCAGCGTCGTGTGCAGCGGGCCGAACTGGCAGTAGGTGCGCGGCACGGCGGCGCTGGCGGGATCGAGCACCATCCGCTCGGCGATGAGGGCGCGCATCGCTGCGTCGCCATGCTTGTTCTCCGCGAACGGGAAGAGGCCGACGCGCAGCACGGCCGCCAGGACAAACACCAGGAGCGCTCCGGAGCGCCGGGTTGCCCAGGTCGAAGGCGGCGACGTCGAGGGAAGGGTCGTCAATTTCCGGCGAGCGCCGCGCGCACCCGCGGCAACGCGGCGTCGATCTCGGCCAGCGAGACGGCGCCGACGGAGATCCGGAACCAGCCGCTGTCCTCGCGCAGGCCGAACGCTTGAAACGGCACCAGCCCCAGGCCGGCCCGGTCGAGCAGCAGCTTGCGGGTCTCCTCGTTGGTCCGCCCGGGGAACGCGAAGCGCACCGACAGATAGATCGCCCCTTGCGGCGCGATCACCTCGACGGGCAGCCCTTCCTTGCGCATCGCCGCGAACCCGGCGGCGAGGCGATCGAGCCGCTCGGCGACGCGCGGGCGCATCTCGGCGAGGTAGCTGTCGACCGCCCTGTCGTCGTCGAGCAGCGCCGCCATCGCCACCTGCTCGGGACGCGGGGCCCAGGCCCCGACGTGCCCCAGGATGTCGGCCATCCGCTGCCGCGCCGCCGGCGGCATCACCGCCCAGCCGACGCGCAGGCCGGTGGCCGCGAAGCTCTTCGACGCGGCGTCGAGGATGATCGTGTACGGCGCCACCTCGGGACAGACCTCGGGCGGCGTGACGTGCCGGAGCGATCGCGTGGGTGGAGACGGGCTTTGCCCGTCGGAACCCTTCGCGGGGGGTTCGGGACCCTTTGAGGGTCCCGGTTGAGGAAACACCAGCTGCCAGTAGACCTGGTCGTAGCAGAGCCAGGCGGCCTTGGCGCCGGCCCGCTCGCGGCGGCGGTTCTCCTCGACGATCGCCTCGCAGATCGCCTGCAACACCTGGGGATCGATCGCCGTGCCGGTCGGGTTCAGCGGCGAGTTGAGGAGGATGAGCCGCGCGTACGGCAGGTGCGGGCGCAGGTCGTCGACGGTGGGGAAGAAGTTCGACTCGGCGCGAACCGGGAGCTCGATGGCCCGCGCCCCACACAGGTAGGCGTAGTGGTTGTTGTTCCACGACGGCACCGGGTAGACCGCCACGTCGCCCGGATCGAGCACGGTGCGGTACGACCCGTAGAGGAGAGGCCGCGCGCCGCCGGTGATCAGCACCGACTCGACCGGGTACGACAGGCCCAGCCGCTTGGCGTAGTAGCGCGCCACCGCCTCGCGCAGCCCGAGCACGCCGTCGGAGGGCGGGTAGTTCGTCTGGCCGGCCGCCAGCGCCGCCCGCATCCCGTCGAGCAGCGCGGCCGGCGCGGGGAACTGCGCGGGATCGAAATCGCCGACGGTGAGGTTGCAGATGTCCGCGCCCTTGGCCTTGAGGGCGCGGATCTCGGCGGCGATCCGCAAGATCTCCGACCCGACCACACCGCGCGCGAGATCCGACAACGACGCGTCGACGGTGGCCGCATCGCCGAGCTTGCCCACGAGATCCATGCGCGGAGTATCGCACGCCGGCGGCCGTCCGGGAGCGGCGCCGCGGCTGAGAACCGACAGCCGGCTGCTCTGGCGAGACGGAGACGGGCGTGCGGCGCGGCTCCCACGCATCACAGGGCGCGCCACGCTTCAATTGCAGGTCGCGGCCGTCAGATCGATCTCGTAGATGTGGACGTCGTTGGCGGCGAACGCGTCCCCGAACGACCCGTTGGTCACCGCAAAGCTGCGGCTCTCGCCGAGGACCGTCGCCACGCCGTCGCCGCTCATGCCATTGATCAGGAACCCGCCGGTGGCCGTTCCCGGGCCCGCGATCGCCGCGAAGATGTAGAGGGTCTGGCCGTGCGCCTTGACCATCAGGTCGATCGGCGCGTCCGGATTGGAGCTGCTGACCGACACGACGCCGGGGATGTCGGCGCTGTTCAGCACGGGGGCCAGCGTCTTCACCTGCTGGTTCACGGCGGTCACCGCCGTGACCATCGCCGGGGAAGCGAAGATCCCGTCCTCGCGGAAGGCCGGGTTCCAGGTGTCGAGGAAATAGGTGATCCCGTTGGCGCCGTGGATGAGGGACAGCCAGACCTCTGACTTCGTCTGCTTCGGCGTCGGGCCGCTGGTCGTCCCGGCGGCGATGGTCGTCGTCTCGATGTCGGTCCAGACGGCCTGCCCGCGGGTCGACCAGCCGTGCAGTCGCTCGACGCCGTACGCGTTCAACCAGAACTGCCCGCAGGTCACCTGCTCGTTCGAATCGCCGCCGCAGTTGTTGTAGGGGTAGATGTCGAAGTCGACGATGTCGCTGGCCGGTACGTAACCCGACTCGGCGGGCGCGTTGCTGCCGCGCCCCTCCCAGCCGTCGTAGGCGACCCCCTGCCCGAGCCCGAGGTAGATCGGCCGCGTCGGGTCGGCGGCCTTGTAGGCGTTGTACTGGGTGACCAGCGTGGCGGGCGCCACCGGCGGACCGTAGCCCCCCTTGCCGTCGGACTGCGCGTTGTCCGGCTCGTCCGGCGTCATCCACCAGCCAACGATGGTCGGGTCGTTCACGTTGGCCAGCCCCACCGAATCCTGTCCGACGATGGCGTAGATGCCCCTGCGCCTTCAGGGTCGCGAGATCGGCGGCCGCCAGCGAATCGGTGCCGGCATTGTTCCCGACGTAGATGTTGATCCCCAGCGCCGCCATCTCCGTCGCGTGCCATGACCCTTGCAGCCAGACCGAGATCGGAAAGAAGTTCGGATCGGTGGCGGTGGGGATCCCGCGCGACCAGCCGGCGTAGGGATTCTTCCAGGCGAGCGTCGGGATGGTGGGGACGCAGGCGCCGCCCGTCGCGCTGCTGCCGGCGGTTCCGCCGGTGCCGGGCGCTCCGCCGGTGCCGGTCGATCCGCCGGTGCCGGGCGTATCGCCGGCGCCCCCGCTGCCAGTCAACGAGCCGTCAGCCCCAGCGTGGGAGGTTCCGCATCCGACACAAACGATCAATATGCCGGCCCGTACAAGATCCGACGGGTGGTTCATGCTGCCCTCCCGCTCACATGGTACGCCGTTTTGGTCAGTCCCGACGTCGTCGCGCGGCGCCGGCCGGTGGCGCGGGCGCAACGCGAGCGCACCTACGCGCGGGCGCAAACCGAGCGCACCTACGCGCGGGCGCAAACCGAGCGCACCTACGCGCGGGCGCAAACCGAGCGCACCTACGCGTGGGCGCAACGCGAGCGCACCTACGCGCGGGCGCAACGCGAGCGCACCTACGCGCGGGCGCAACGCGAGCGCGCCTACGCGCGCTCGAGGTACGTGTAGCCGGCCAGGCCCTCTTCGTACATGCGGAGCATCGAGCGGGTCTCTTCCAGGCTCATGCGGTTGGCGCGGACGGCCAGCTCGGCGAAGCGGCGGACGCGGGCGACCAGCTCCTCGCGCGAGTAGCTGACGTACTTGAGGACGTCGGTCACCGTGTCGCCGGTGACCACGTGCTCGATCTGGTAGCCGCCGCCGGCCGCCAGCGAGACGTGCACGGTGTTGGTGTTGCCGAAGAGGTTGTGCAGATCGCCCAGGATCTCCTGGTAGGCGCCGATCAAGAAGATGCCCAGGTAGTACTCCTGGCCGTTGTTGATCGGGTGCAGCTCCAGTACCGACTTCACGTCGCGGCGATCGATGAAGTGATCGATCTTGCCGTCGGAGTCGCAGGTGATGTCGGCCAGCACCGCGCGCCGGGTCGGCTCTTCGGCCAGGCGGTGAATCGGCATGATGGGGAACAGCTGGTCGATGGCCCAGATGTCGGGCAGCGACTGGAACATCGAAAAATTGCAGAAGTAGGTGTCGCTGAGCGCGCGTTCGAGCCCTTCCAGCTCCTCGGGCACCTCGCGCATGTCGCGGACCATCTTGAGCAGCTTCTGGCAGACGCCCCAGAAGATGTCCTCGGCGACCACCCGCTCGGAGAGCGAAAGGTTTCCCAGATTGAAGAGCTGCAGCGCCTCTTCCTTGTACTCCAGCGCGTCGTGGTACGACTCGAGCACGTTCTTGCGCGACACCTCGCGAAAGGTCTCGAACAGGTTCTTCACCACCCGGGAGGCGTCGTTGCCGACCTGCTCGGGCGCCTTGCCGACGTCGAACTCGCCCACCCCCAGGATGTCGACCACCAGCATCGAGTGGTGCGCCACGACCGCCCGCCCCGACTCGGTCACGATGGTCGGGTGCGGCACGCCGCCGGCGTCGCAGATCTCCTGCAGGGAGAAGACGATGTCGTTGGCGTACTCCTGCGTCGTGTAGTTCATCGACGAGGCGAAGTTGGTCTGCGAGCCGTCGTAGTCGACGCCCAGACCACCGCCCGCGTCGAAGTACTTGAGCGGCGCGCCCAGCCGGCAGATCTCCACGTAGAACCGCCCCGCCTCGCGGAGCGCGTTCTTGACCGCGCGGATCGCCGAGATCTGGCTGCCGAGGTGGAAGTGCACCAGCTCGAAGCAGCTGAGGAGGTCGTTGGCGCGCAGAAAATTGATGGCCTCGACCACCTCGCGCGTGGAGAGGCCGAACTTCGAGCGGTCGCCGCCCGAGGCCTCCCAGCGCCCCGACCCCTTGGCCGCCAGCTTGACCCGGATGCCGATGCGGGGCCGCACGCCGACCTTCTTGGCCACCTCGGCGATGAGCGCCAGCTCGGAGAACTTCTCGACGACGATGAGCACGGTCCGCCCCAGCTTGGAGGCCATCAGCGCCGTCTCGATGTACTCCTCGTCCTTGTAGCCGTTGCAGACGATGAGCGCCTCTTCATCGTCGAGCATGGCCATGACGGCCAGGAGCTCCGGCTTGGATCCCGCCTCCAGGCCATAGTGATAGGGGCGCCCGAACTGGACGATCTCCTCGACGACGTAGCGGTGCTGATTGACCTTGATCGGGTAGACGCCCTTGTAGTCCCCCTTGTAGCCGTACTCGGCGATCGCCCGCTTGAACGTCTCGTTCAGCTCGACGATGCGGCTCTTGAGCACGTCGGAAAATCGAATCAGCAGCGGCAGGCCGATCCCGCGGCGGGCCACCTCGTCGACCAGCTCCTTGAGGTCGATCTTCGCGCCGTCGACGCCGCTCGGGTGCGACTGGACGTTCCCGGCGTCGCTGACAGAGAAGTAGTTGTTCCCCCAGTACTTGACCCCGTACACCTCGGCGGAATCGGCGACGGTCCACTTGCGGGGAATCCCCCCTGCGCTGCTCATGTTGGGCCTACGTTGAAGAAGTTTGGGGGGAGATTCCAGTGAAAATATGGTGTCGCGCGGCGCTTCGGCCAGACTGCGCCCGTCGGGACGTCTGGCGGGGAGCCGCCTCGGCAATCTCCGGGGCCCGGCCGTCAGAACTTCAGCGACATGCCGCCGACGAAATAGAAGTTCGGGTCGCTGCTGCCGATCAACGCCTGGTTGTAGATTCCCTCGAACTCCATCCGGGGCGTGAGGCCGTAGTTCTGGGTCAAAGGAACGAACTCGAATTGAAAAAACAGCGAGGTCAACCGGTCGATCGCGGCCGCCGCCGAGAAGCCCACGTAGAACCGGTGCCCGGTGAACCCCCGCGCGGGGTCCCCGGTTCCGAACAGCTTCAGCTTCTGGGCGGCATCGCCGTTGTTCTCCGGGTAGCCGCAATAGCTGTCCGCGCTGGCGCCGTTGGCCAGCTGCGACTCGGGCGGACAGAAGGCGTCATCCCACAGGGAGAGCTTGCCATAGGCAGAAACCGTGGCGATGTCGGCGAAGGCCAGTGAGGCGACGAGGTCCATGTCGCCGAAGAACGAGCTGCGCCCATTGACGCCGCTGCCGCCGCCGATGTCTCCCTCCGCGGCGACTCCGAATGGGCCCACGCCGACGATCTGGTAGCGGCCGCGCAGCGCGCCGACGGTGATATCGAACATCGTCTGGATCTGAACGCCGAGGTCGAGGCCCCCGACCTCGTAGCTTCCAAAGCTCTTCGGGGCAAAGGCCCCCACCATCACGCGCAAGGTCAGGTACCAGGGATAGCCGAGGCCGAAATCGGCCGTCACCCCGCCCACGGGATTGACCCGGGCGCCGAACGACGACATCTGGGTCCGCCGCCGCGCCACCTGCTCCGGCGACGGCCCGGTCGGAATCAGCTTGAGGTCGACCGAGAAGATCTTCTCGCGGCCCCCCTCGGCCTTCATCGTCTCCTTGTGGTCGAAGTAGCCCTTGAGGCGGAACTCGACCACGTGATCGCCGGCCGAGGCGTTGTGGACCACCGGCGTCTTTCCGATCAGCTCCCCGTCGAGCCGCACCTCCGCCCCTTCGGGGGTCGACAGGATGCGCAGCGAACCGGTCGCCGACAGATCGGCCACCAGCGTGACCGCCTGGTTCTCGACCAAATTGATCTCGCGCTTGAAGTCGGTGTAGCCGTCCCGGTGGACCGAGACGTAGTGCTTGCCGGGATCGAGATCGTTGCGGTCGACCGGCGCCCGCCCCAGGCTCGAGCCGTCGAGGAAGACCTCGGCGTTGGGGATGGTCGACTGCACCTTCAGCCCGCCGTGCGGCCGATCGGGCGGCGCCACCTCCATCCGGAAGCTGACGATGGCGTTCTCGTTGCTCGCCACCCGCACGGTCTGCTCCTGCGGCTTGAACCCCTTCTTCCGCGCCCCGACGATGTGCTCGCCCGGCCGCGTGTCGGTCATGGTGACCGGCGCCTTGCCCTTGTCCTCGCCGTCGATGAAGACCTCGACGTCGGGCTCGTTGGAGATGATGCGCAGGCTGCCGTTGCCGTTGGCGGCGGCGCCGAAGGTGGCCGAGACCTTGACCTGCTGCCCCGCGACGACGGTGACGGTCTGGCGCCAGGGGGCGATCCCCTCCTTGCGCACCTCGATCGACGTGGTCGCCCGCGGGGACGCCCGGGATGATCGCCGGCGTCACGTCCTTGCGGGCGCCGTCGAGGTAGACGTCGCCGCCCGCGTCGGAGGTCACCAGCAGCGTCCCGGACGGCGCCTCCGCGCGCGCCAGCGACACGTCGCGCGTCCGGCGCTCACCCTCGGCGAGCTCGAACCAGTCGGAGAAGGGTTTGTAGCCGGCCTTGCGCACCTCGACCTGGTGGCGTCCCGCCGGCAACTCGAACGAGTTGGGCGCCGTTCCGCGGTCGACGCCGTCGATGAAGACCTCGCCGCCGGCGCCGCCGCCGTCCGGGCTGGTCTGCAGATCGAGACGGGCCATCGCCGGCGCGCGCTCGAGCGTGAACATCAGGCGCTGGCTCCGGCGGACGTCGAGCGTCTGCTCTTGCGACTTGAAGCCGTTCACCTCGACGATCACCTTCACCGGCCCCTTCGGGACCTTGATCGTGATCGGCGTGTAGCCGGCCACGCCGTAGCTCTTCGGGTTGGGCGCGACGCCCGTGTCCCAGTAGACCGTCCCCTGCTGCGGCGAGCTGTCGATCTTCAACCGATAGGCGCGCCCCCGGATCCGCGGCCGGATGGCCGGGGCTTGCGCAGCTTGCGGGGCCTGCTGGGCCTGCGCGGTGGAAAGTTCGAAGCCAGGGGCGGCTCCACTCAGCGCCGCGCCGAGAACCAGCAGCGCGGGGACCAACGAGGGACGAACCATGCGCATTCGCAGGGTAACGGCTGATCGCCCTGGACGTCAATTGGCAACACGGCTCGCCGCCATGATCGCGTGAGGGCGGACGGGCTCGGCCCGGCCGACCTCTTCGCGGGAGGTTGCAGGAACCCTCTCAGGGTTCCTGTGACTATCGCGTGAGGGCGGACGGGCTCGGCCCGGCCGACCTCTTCGCGGGAGGTTGCAGGAACCCTCTCAGGGTTCCTGTGACTATCGCGTGAGGGCGGACGGGCTCGGCCCGGCCGACCTCTTCGCGGGAGGTTGCAGGAACCCTCTCAGGGTTCCTGTGACTATCGCGTGAGGGCGGACGGGCTCGGCCCGGCCGACCTCTTCGCGGGAGGTTGCAGGAACCCTCTCAGGGTTCCTGTGACTACAGATAGAGCAACGCCTCGACCGGCGCACCCGCATCGAGGTGCTCGACCTCGGCGGGGACGCAGACGAGGGCGTCGGCGCGCACGACGTTGGAGAGCGTCGCCGAGCCTCCGCGCAGCGGATCGGCCCACAGCGCGCCGTCGCGTTCGTCGAGCGCGACGCGCAGGTAGTCCTCGCGCCCGACGGCGGAGCGATGCGCGGCGCCGAGGCGAGCGGCGCGGCGGGCGGGCCAGGGCTCGCGTCCGACCTCACCGCCGAGGCGCCAGAGCAGCGGCCGGATGAAGGCGTCGAACACCACCAGCGACGAGGTCGGAAACCCGGGCATGCCGACGACCGGCTTCCCACCGGCGCGGGCGAACAGCGTCGGCTTCCCCGGGCGGATGTCGATCCCGTGAAAGAGGATGCCGGGCGGCGGGAGGTCGCCGAGCGCGGCGGCGGAGAGATCCTTCGTCCCGATCGACGAGCCGCCCGAGAGGATCACGGCGTCGTGCTCGGCGACGAGGCGGTCGACGGCCGCCCGCAGCGCCGCGGCGTCGTCGGCGACGATCCCGGCGCGGGTCACGTCGCAGCCGGTCGCGGAGATCTGGGCGGCGAGCGCGACCTGGTTGGCGTCGCGCACCTGGCCGGGGCGCGGCGTGACCTCGGGGGCGCAGAGCTCGTTCCCGGTCGACAGCACCGCGACCCGCGGTCGGCGAAACACCTCGACGGTGACGAGGCCGAAGGTGGCGAGGAGCGCCAGATCCGCGGCGCGCAGCCGGTGCCCCGCCGGGAGAGCCGCCTCGCCGAGGGTCAGATCTTCGCCCGGCTGCACGACGTTGGCGCCGGGCGCCACGGCGCGCGCGATCTCGATACGGGCGCCGCCGCCGCTGCCGTCGCCGCTGCCGCCGAGCGGGGCGGTGTGCTCGATCATCACCACGGCGTCGGCGTCGGCCGGGAGAAAGCCGCCGGTGGCGATCTCCACCGCCTCGCCCGCCGCCATTCGCCCGTGGAAGACGTCGCCCATCGGCACCGACCCGACGACGTTCAAGACGACTGAGAACAGCTCGGAGGCCGTGCGCACGTCGGCGGCCCGCACCGCGAAGCCGTCCATCACCGACCGCCGCTCGGAAGGGAGATTGTCCGGCGCCGCGAAGGGGTGCGCCAGGACCCGCCCCCCGACGGCGGCGCAGCGGCACCCGCTCGTGACCGACCGGTGGCGTCTCGGCCAGGATCTCGCCGCGCCTCGGCGGCGGGGATCAACGTCAGCCAGCGCGCCACGGACATGCCGTCAGACCGGAAGCACGGATCGCCGGCGCGGCAGCGAAGGCACGCTCTTGGCGCCGGTCGTCGCCAGCCGGCGGAGAAGCTCGGCGCGGAGCTCGTCGCCCGGGACGACCGCGTCCACGTGGAGGTTGGCGGCCAGCTTCAGCACGTCGATGTCGGCGCGGTACTGGGCGCGCAGCTCCTCGACGTAAGCGGGGCGGTCCGCCTCCGGCTTTTCGGCGATCTTGTTGGCGAAGACGGCGTTCACCGCCGCCTCGGCTCCCATCACGGCGATCATCGCCTGCGGCAGCGCGATGGTGGCGTCGGGCTCGAAGCCGGGCCCGCACATGGCGTAGAGCCCCGCGCCGTAGGCCTTGCGCAGCACGACGCAGAACTTGGGGACCGTCGCGTCGGCCACCGCGGAGACCATCTTGGCGCCGTGGCGGATGATCCCCTGCCGCTCGACCGCCTTGCCGATCATGAAACCCGGCACGTCGGCCAGGAAGACGAGCGGCAGCCCGAACGCGTCGCACAGCCAGATGAAGCGCGTCGCCTTGTCGGCCGAGTCGACGAACAGCACGCCGCCCTTCCATTTCGGCTGGCTGGCCACGATGCCGACCGGCCGGCCGCCCAGCCGGGCGAAGCCGGTCACGATCTCGCGCGCGTAGAGCTTCTTGAGCTCGAAGAAGCTCCCCTCGTCGACCAGCGCGTCGATCACCCCGGCGATGTCGAAGGCCTGGTTCTGGTTGGCGGGGAGGATGTCGTCGATCCGCTTGGCCTCCGCGCGCGGCGGGCGCGGCGCGATCTCCGGCGCCGGCTCGCCCGCCCTTTGCGGCAGGTAGCCGAAGTAGTCGCGCGCGGCGGCGATGCAGCTTCTTCTCGTCCTTGGCCAGCAGATCGCCGCAGCCGGAGACCTCGCAGTGCATGCGCGCGCCGCCCATCTCCTCCAGCGTCACCTTCTCGCCGATCACCATCTCGGCCATGCGGGGCGAGCCGAGGTACATCGAGGCGTTCTTCTCGACCATGAAGACGACGTCGCAGAAGGCCGGAATGTAGGCGCCGCCGGCCGCCGAGGGTCCGAACAGAAGGCAGATCTGCGGCACCGCCCCGGAGAGGCGCACCTGGTTGTGGAAGATGCGCCCCGCGTGGCGGCGCCCCGGGAACATGTCGATCTGATCGGTGATGCGCGCGCCCGCCGAGTCGACCAGGTAGAAGACCGGCAGCCGCAGGCGGGCGGCGGTCTCCTGCAGGCGGACGATCTTCTCGACGGTGCGCGCCCCCCACGAGCCGGCCTTCACGGTCGAGTCGTTGGCCATGATCGCCACCGGTCGCCCGTGCACGCGGCCGATCCCGGTGACCACGCCGTCGGCGGGGAGCTCGGGAGCGCCCGCGTTGGCGAAGAGCCCGTCCTCGACGAAGTCCTTGGCGCCCTCGTCGCAGAGCAGCGCGATCCGCTCGCGGCAGAACAGCTTGCCGGCGGCGGCGTTGGCCTCGTGGTACTTGGGCGCCCCGCCCTTCTTGATCTTGGCGCCCAGCGCCTTGAATTCGTCGCTGCGTGACATTCGTTATCGTCCTTTGTAGGCGGGCGCCCGCTTTTCGATGAAGGCCGCCAGCCCCTCGTTGCGATCGTCGGTCGACCAGGACCTCTTCGTAACGGTCCTGCTCGATTCTGAGCCCGTCGGCGAGCGAGCGCGACAGCCCGTCGTCGACGGCCCGCTTGGCCGCGCCCAGCGCCAGCGGCGCCGCCGCCGAAATCTCCGCCCCCCAGCGCGCCGCCGCCGCCGACAGCTCCGCCGCCGGCACCACCTCGCTGACAGATCCCCAGCTCGCGCGCCCGCGCCGCGCCGATGCGCCGCCCGGTCAGGATCAGCTCCTTGGCCGCCGCCACGCCCGCGATCCGCGCCAGCCGCTGCGTGCCGCCGGCGCCGGGGATGATCCCCAGCCGCACCTCGGTGAGGCCCATCTCGGCGCTGGCGGCGGCGATCCGGATGTCGCAGGCGAGGGCCAGCTCGAGGCCGCCGCCAAACGCGACGCCGTTGATCGCCGCGACCGTCGGTCGTGGGAACGCCGCGATGGCGTTCATGAGCGCGTTGATCTCCCCCAGAAAGATCCGCGTGTCGTCCAGCGTCCAGGTCCGCCGCTCCTTGAGATCCGCGCCTGCCGAGAACGCCTTGTCGCCCGCGCCCGTCAACACCAGCGCGCGCAGGTCGGTGCCGGCGCCAATCTCGCGCCCGAGGTCACCGCAAAGCCTGGTCAACTCCGCCACCAGGGCGCGCGACAGGGCATTCGCCGCCGCAGGGCGGTTGAGCGTCACGAACACCGTGCGATCGCGCCGCTCGACGAGCAGCAGCCCGGGGGCACCAGCCTCGGCGATCTCCATCCCGACGACGCTACCAGATTCCTCTCAGACGATCTTCGCCAGTCCCGCTCGGCGGATCCGCAGGTCGTTGGTCATGAGCGCGGCATCCAGCCGGAGGGCCGTCGCGACGATGATCTGGTCGGCCGGATCCCTGTGCATCTTTCTCGCGGTCCGCAGCAGCTCGATCATCAGCTCCGCGTCGTACTGGGCAATCGTGTACCGAGGATGACCGCACAGATCGCGCATGAACCGATCGAAGCCGTCCGGCAGAACGAGATGACCGAGCTCGACCAACTTGGTCAGCTCCCACAAGGTCACCGCCGAGACGAACAGGTCGGAGCTCGGGTTCTCCAAAAGCCCCTTCCGGGCGGGCTCGAGGTCGTCGTTCGCCGCGTGAACGACGATGTGGGTATCGAGGACGATCCTCACCGACGCCGTTTCCGCGGACCCTTCAGGTTCTCGAGGTCATAGGTCCAGGCCGAATCCGGCAGCTCCAGAGCGCCTTTCACCTCCACGCGAGCGAATCCGGTCGCCGAGCGGCCGAGGCTGTCGCGCGGGGCCAGGACCGCGACCGGCTCCCCGTCCTTGGTGATCTCGAAGACCTCACCCTTTTCGACCCTCCGCACCACCTCGAGCAGCTTGTTCTTGAGCTCACTGACGCTCATCGACGCCGAAGCTTGCATGCAGAAATGATGACATGGACCAGCCTTGATGGCTAGCTAGATGGCTAGACACAGCGGTTCCGGCCAAGCCCGGGCGAGAGCCGGCCTCCGGTTCGTGGGCAGCTACCCGGCCGAGCGGGAGCGGGCGCCGACGGCGGCGCGGTAGTACTTGGACGGCACCTCGTGGCCGACGAACGCCGAGGCCATCCGGCCGCAGTCGACCAGCTTGTCGAGATCGATGCCGGTGCGAACGCCCATCCCCTCCAACATGTAGACGACGTCCTCGGTCGAGACGTTGCCGGAGGCGCCGGGCGCGTAGGGGCAGCCGCCCAGGCCGCCCAGCGCCGCGTCGACGGTGGTGATCCCCATTTCGACCGCCACCAGGATGTTGGCCAGCGCGGTGCCGCGCGTGTCGTGAAAGTGGACCGCCACCTCGGGCGCCGGGATCTCCGCCAGCACGCGGCCGAGGACGTCCCGCACCTGGCGCGGGTTGGCGACGCCGATCGTGTCGCCGAGCGAGATCTGATAGCAGCCGAGCTCGCGCAGCGCGCGCGACAGCTCGACCGCCTTGGCCGGATCGACGGCCCCCTCATAAGGACAGCCGTAAACGGTCGAGACGTAGGCGCGGACGCGCATCCCGGCCGCCAGCGCCGGCGGGACGGTGTCGCGAAACGCCGCCAGCGTCTGGGCGATCGTCTTGTTCACGTTCTTCTTGTTGTGCGTCTCGGACGCCGACATGAAGACCGCCACCTCGCGCATCCCGGCCGCCTCGGCCGCCTCCAGCCCCTGCCGGTTGGGCACCAGCGCCGAATAGACGACGCCCGGCTTGCGGGCGATCCGCCGCGACACCTCGCCGCCGTCGGCCAGCTGCGGGATCCACTTGGGGTTGACGAAGCTGGTGATCTCGATGGCGCGCAGGCCCGTCTCGGAGAGGGCGTCGATGAGACGGATCTTGTCCTCGGTCGGGACCATGCGCGACTCGTTCTGCAAGCCGTCGCGCGGTCCGACTTCGTACAGCGTCACTTCAGGTGGAAGGTGATCGAACAACGCGCAATTTTACCACGCGTGTCGAATTCTCCCTCAGGCGAGGAGGCGCGCGCACAGCTCGTCGGTCACCTGGTCGAGCGTGTCGACGACGACGTCGGCCGGTGACAGGTCGTAGCCGGCGAAATTGCCGGCCTCCACGGCGATGACCCGGATCCCGGCGGCGCGCGCCGAGAGGATGCCGGGGGTGGCGTCCTCGATGACGAGCGCCCGGCCGGCCGCCACCCCCAGCTGCGCCAGCCCGGTGAGATAGGGCTCGGGCGACGGCTTCCCGTTCGCGTAGTCCTCGGCGGCGACGATGATCGGAAACAGCTCCCGCACCCCGATCCCGGAGAGCGCGTCGCGCACCTCCTTCCCGCTGGCCCCCGAGACCAGCGCCAGCCTGGACCGGCGCGCCAGCCGCTGCACCAGCGCCACCGCGCCCGGCAGCGCGCGGTGCCCGGTCTCGGCCAAGAGCGCGTCCTTCTCGGCGACGGCCACGTCGATGAGCTCCCGCATCGGGACGGTGAGCGCGTGGTTGCGGGCGATCATCTTGTAGATCTCGTTCCAGGAGTGCCCGATGACGAACCCGCGCTCCTCCTCGGTCAGCTCGGCGCCGTAACGCCGCACCGCCAGCACCACCGACTCGACGTTGGCCCGCTCGCTGTCGACCAGCGTCCCGTCGAGGTCGAAAAGGAAGGCGTCGGGCGCGTCGCTTCGGACCGGCGTGCTCATTCGCCGAGGATACGGGGTAAATTAGACGGGAGCGTGACGATCCGGACCAAAATCTGGCTGATCGCCGTCAGCGTGGCGGTCACCGTCGGCGTGGCGTCGTGGGGGCGCATGTTCTTGACGCGCAACCGGATCATCATGGACGCCCAGTCGAGCGCCGCGGAGCTGGCCCACGACATCGCCGAGGACCTGAAGAGCCTCCCGCCCGACGCCGACGACCGCGCCCTGGAAGAGAAGCTGCTCGGCTACCTCAACCGGCACACCCGCATCGTGCGCCTCGATCTCTACGTCTATCGGGAGGCGAGCACCCCTTCCAGCCGCATCGTCGCGCCGCGCGGCGATCGCCCGGAGATCACCCGGTTCGCGCCCTTCGTCCGCCAGCCGCTCGGGTTCACCCGCCAGACCAACGCCGGCGAATCGCAGGAGGAGCCGATCGAGCTGGACGTCGATCTGCAAGGTCCCTGGAAGGCGACGCTGGACATGCGCTGGACGCTGGGGCCCGTCGAGTCGATGCTGAAGACCGAGGAGCAGATCTCGATCATCTTCGCCGTCGTCTTCGTCATCGGTCTCACGCTGGTGTCGGGGCTCATCACCCAGCGGGTGATCGGTAAGCCGCTGGAGGTGCTGGCGGCGGCGATGAGGGACGTCGAGAAGGGCGATCTGTCGCGACGGATCCCCGTCGAGACGCTGGACGAGGTCGGACGTTTGTCGGAAGGATTCAACCGGATGCTCGAACGGCTCTCCAAGGCAGACGCGCAGATCCGCGCTTTCAATCAGCGCCTCGGCGCCGAGATCGAAAAGGCGACCCACGATCTGTCCGAGAAGAACGTGGCCCTCGGGCAGCTGAACCGGCTGCTCAACGACATGCGGCTCGACAACGCCTCGAAGGTGCGGCTGGCGACGCTGGGGCAGCTGGCCGCCCAGCTGGCGCACGAGATCGGTACGCCGCTGTCGTCGGTGTCGGGGCACATCCAGCTGGCGCTGCTGCAGCGGGATCTGCCGGCGGTGCTGCGCGAACGGCTGGACGTCTCGGCGCGGGAGATCGAGCGGATCAGCAAGATCGTCCGCGACTACCTGAACTCCACGCGCCCGCTCGAGCCCGAGCGCAGCCCGACGGCGATCCCCAAGCTGCTGGAGGAGGCGGTCGAGCTGGTCCAGGGCGTGGCGCCCGGCAAGCAGGTGGCGGTCACCTGGAAGGTCGACCCGGCGCTCGGCGAGCTGGTCACCGACCCGGGGCTCCTGCGGCAGATCGTGGTGAATCTGGTCGCCAACGCGCTCGACGCCGTCGACAAGAACGGCCGCATCGAGATCGCCGCCCGGCCGATCGCCGACGACGTCCTCATCTCCGTGCAGGACACCGGCCACGGAATCCCGCCCGACGACCTGCGCCGCATCTTCGAGCCGTTCTACACGACCAAGGGGCGCGGCAAGGGGACCGGCCTCGGCCTGGCGATCTGCCGCCAGCTCACCGCGGCGCTGGGGGGGGCCATCTCCGTCGAGAGCGTCCCTGGCGAGGGCTCGACCTTCACCGTCCGCCTGCCGGTCCAGGGGCCGCCGCCCGCCTCCACCGGCAACACCGGCGAGATTCGCCTCCGCACGGCCGGAGGTCGAGCGTGACGGCCGCGCCGACGCGCGTGCTGGTGGCCGAGGACGATCGCGTCGCCCGCGATCTGCTGTGCGAGATCCTGCGCGGAGAAGGGTACGAGGTCGAAGCCGTCGACGACGGCGCCGGCGCCATCGAGCGGGCCCAGGCGGGGGACGGCCGCTACGACCTGGTCGTCTCCGACGTCCGGATGGAGCGCTCGGGCGGGCTCGACGTGCTGGCCGCCTTCACCGAGAAGGCGCCGGCCACGCCGGTCATCCTCATCACCGCCTTCGGCGACGTCTCGGGCGCGATGGAGGCGATCCAGCGCGGCGCCTACGACTACGTCTCCAAGCCCTTCAACATCGAGGAGCTGCGCCTCACCGTCGCGCGCGCCATCGAACGCCGCCGCCTGGTCGCCGAACAGAAGACGGTCCCCAGCGAGGGGAAGCCGCCGCAGCTGCAGGACATCGTCGGCAAGAGCGGCGTGATGCTCGAGGTCTACAAGCTGGTGGCCCGCGTGGCCGGGTCGACGGCGACCGTGCTGGTCGAGGGTGAGTCGGGCACCGGAAAGGAGCTGGTGGCGCGCTCGATCCACACCCATTCGCCCCGCGCCGGCCAGCCGTTCGTGCCGGTGAACTGCACGGCGCTGACGGAGTCACTGCTCGAGTCCGAGCTGTTCGGCCACGCCCGCGGAGCCTTCACCGGCGCCGTCGGCGCCAAGCGGGGCCTGTTCGAGACCGCCAGCGGCGGCACGCTGTTCCTCGACGAGATCGGCGACATGGGGCCCAAGATGCAGGCCCAGCTCCTGCGCACGTTGCAGGACGGCGAGGTCCGCCCGGTCGGCGGCACCGAATCGATCCGCGTCGACGTCCGGCTGGTCTGCGCGACCAACAAGGATCTGGAAGACGAGGTGAAGGCGGGGCGCTTCCGCGAAGACCTCTACTTCCGCATCAACGTGGTCACCGTGCACCTGCCGCCGCTGCGCGACCGGCCCGAGGACATCCCCAGCCTGGTGGCGCATTTCCTGAACAAGACCGCCCGGCGCGAAAAGCGCCACCAGGTGGCGGCGATGTCTCCCGAAGCGCTGCGCCTGCTGACCGCCTACGCCTGGCCCGGCAACGTGCGCGAGCTGGAGAACGCCATCGAGCGCGCGGTCGCCGTCGCCAAGGGGAACGTGGTGCTGCCGTCGGATCTGCCGCCCGAGGTCGGCGGCAGCGCGGCGGTCGGCGTCCCCGGCGGCGTGAGCGTCGCCGAGGGGGGCATCATCGCCGACCGTCCGACCCTCGGCGAGCTCGAGCGCAGGTACATCCAGCTGGTCCTCGGCGAGTGCGCAGGCAACAAGAAGAAGGCCGCCGAGAAGCTGGGGATCGATCGCCGCACGCTTTACCGCGCCCTCGAGCGCGGCGGCGAAGAGACCGTCGACGAAGAGGAACGCTAGGCCGCCTATCGGCGGCACGTCGTCGGGCATGGTTCGCCTGCCGGCGCCCTGGCCCGACCGCGAGACGCTTCCGCTTGCCGGCGCCGCGCCGCAATCCTGACGCTGGTTGAGCAACGCACGATCGCCCCCGGCACCTCGAGCGCCTAACCGGCGTCAAGCCAGGGGGGTCGGTTTTCCATACGATGCTTTACGTTTCTCGTGAGCTCGACCGACCAACCCCTCGCTGGAGAACCGCCATGAAGCTCGCCCCGAAGCTCGCGTTGCCGTTCGCTCTGTCGTTGTCGTTCGCCTGGCTGCAGCTCGCCACCGTCGCCCACGCCGAAGAACATCGCGGCGACGAGCACCACGAGATGCGCGGCGACGAGCACCACGAGATGCGCGGCGACGAGCACCACGAGATGCGCGGCGCCGAACACCACGAGGTGCGCGGCGCCGAACACCACGAGGTGCGCGAAGGGGCGCGCCCCGTGCCGCCTCCCCGCGCCGCGCCGCCCAGGTTCCAGCCTCACCCTCCCCGCGTCCGTCCGCACGGACCGTTCGTTCGCCCCCACGCGGTCCGCGTGATGCGCCCGCGGGTCGCACCTTATGGCGCCCACCCGTGGCGCCGCTGGGAGCACCCCGAGTTCGCGCGCCCCGTTTATTACTGGGACTGGAACGCGATCCACACGGTCTCCTGCACCGCCGAGGACTCCTATGGCGATCAATACCCAGTCACCGAGGAGACCTTCGCGGGGTTCGGCCCCGCCCACATGACCGCCGTGGAGGACGACGCGCTCGACCGCTGCTACCAGGAATCGGGCGGCGATCCGACCTGCTACCTCGCCAGCTGTTCCCATTTCTAGGCCCTGACGCCCGACGCGACAGCGCCTCGGCCCGCAAAGCCGACCGCCGGCCGGAGCGCTGGCTGACGCGCCGTTCTATCGGCAATCTCCGGACTCCGACAATCAGGGGCGGCCGCCGGAATTCGTACGAGGTCTGCCGATTATTTGGACCTAAGCGAGTGCCGAGCGTCACTGATTGGGACGATGACGTTCATCCGATCCGTCCGATGCGGGGCTTGCTTGGCTTTGCTCTCCTTTGTCGCGTGCGCGCAGCCGGTCGCCGTCGATCTCTCCGGCACCGGCGGTACCAGTGCCACCGGCGGCGATAACGGCTCGACCGGTTCGGGCGGAACGTCCGCCACCGGCACGGGGGGCAACACCGCCACCGGCGGAAGCAGCGCGAGCACCGGCGGCGCGACCGGAGCCGGCGGCACGAAGGGGACCGGCGGAACGACCGGGACCGGCGGCACGACGGCGACCGGTGGCACCAGGGGGACCGGCGGAACGACGGCCACCGGCGGCGTGACCGGGGCGGCCGGCGCAAAGGGGACCGGTGGGTCGACCGCCACCGGCGGCGCCACTGGAGCCGCCGGCATGAAGGGAACGGGCGGCTCGACCGCGACCGGCGGCACGACCGGGAACGCCGGGACCAGCGGAACCACCTCCTGCACGATCACTGCCACCTCGTCCTTCAGCTCCACGATCCCGACGGTGGCGGCCGTGACCTGGTCGACGACGCTCTCGAACGTCACCAAGGCCGAGATCGACTTCGGCCCCGCGTCGGGCGGGACCACGCTGGTGGCCCCGGTCGATCTCACGCAGGCCAGTTACCGCACGCTGCTGCTGGGAATGAAGCCGAGCACCAGCTACGCGTACAAGATCGTCGCCACCAACGCGAGCGGCTCCTGCACCAGCAACAGCTACACCATCATGACCGGCGCCCTGTCCGGCTCGGTCCCCAAGGTGACGGCGACGATCATGAACGCCACCGCGCACGACAAGGGATTCATCGTCACCAGCACCGGGCTATCGGGGAACACGACGTTCATCATCGACCCCGACGGCACCGTCGTCTGGTCGGCCACCGGGCCATCGTCGCCCAGTCGATCGCACATGAGCTGGGACGGCACCCGCATGTACATGATGGCGCTCAACGTCCAGAACACGAGCTCCGGCAATATCCAGTCGGTGGCGATGGACGGCACCGGCAACACCGCCCTCTCCGGGATGAGCGCCTCGCACCACGACCTGACCGCCATCCCGGGCGGCCTCGCCACCATGCTCTGGAACAAATCGGGAGTGGACGCCCCCTGTTCGCTGGTGGAGCGCGCCGACGCGACCGGCGCCATCACCACCGTGGTCGCCGACATGTCGACCGTCTACGCCTCGAACACCTTCCACAGCAACGCGGTCCACTACTACCCGTCGGACAACACGTACACCGTCGGCGATCGCAACCCGAGCCTGTACGTGAAGCTGTCCCGCACCGGCTCGCTGATCTGGCAGTTCGGCGGCAGCAACCCCAAGGATCAGAGCAAGTTCTTCACCGGCGTGCCGACCTGGTCGGTGAACCACGGCCACCAGCTGCTCGCCGACGGGACGTTCGTCTTCTTCAACAACACCCCCAACGAGGCCTGGGTCTACAAGCTCAACACCTCGAACATGACCGCCAGCAAAACGCTGACCTACACTGCCAGCGGCGCCACCAGCAACGTCCTCGGCGACATCCAGCGGCTCCCCAACGGCAACTACCTGGTGACCTTCTCGACCTCCGGCCAGATCCACGAGATCAGCCCGACCGGCACCCTGGTCGCCAAGTTCACCTCCACCTCCTTCGGCTACTCCGAGTTCCGCGAGTCACTCTACGGCCAGCCGCCGTACTGACCCCGGGCGGCCGGCCCCCGGCGTGCCGATCGCGTTTCCAGTGGCGTCGACGCCGCCCCAGATGCTAGGTTCCCGGCCTCACGAAATTCGCGGTCGTGGCGGAACTGGTAGACGCGCCAGATTCAGGTTCTCGCTCGAAGCCGCTAACTCCGCAGAAGCAAACGAGTTGAGAGTCGCGGGAGTTGTCCCGCGTTGTCCCGCCGTCGCCGGTGCCTTCTGCTTGGGCTCCAGACCGCTGGGACAGAACCTTCAGTTCCACGTGGTCAAGGTCGGCTAGCTAGCCTGGCCATCCCCTCGGCTGTAAACTTCTCATGTGAAGCTGGCACTCACCCTCCCGCCGGA
The DNA here is from genome assembly GCA_963835825.1 of uncultured Pseudomonadota bacterium. Taxonomy (GTDB): domain Bacteria; phylum Myxococcota_A; class Polyangia; order Fen-1088; family Fen-1088; genus JADGRB01. The sequence continues at coordinate 188,562 of CAWIGZ010000008.1, read as the reverse complement.
GCTCGAGACGCGCGTGGCCGCCCTCGCAGCCGAGACGCACCGCGAGCCACAGGCGGTGCTGGTGGAGCTGGTTGGCGCGGCGCTCGAACGCGAAGAGCAACGCGATGGGAAGCTGGCGGCGTTACGGTCGGCCATCGACGAGGGCGATGCCAGTGGCATCGCCGAGGACGGCGTTTTCGACCGTGTCCGGGAGCGAGCTGGCTTACCCGCGCGGTCCCGTTAGCGCGTGGCGAGGGTCCGCTTTTCGCGCCGCGCCGAGGCGGATCTCGACGATATCACCGCCTATACTGCCCGCACCTGGGACGCGGCTCAGGCCGACCGGTACCTCACCCTATTTGCCCACTACTGCCAGCGCCTGGCCGACACGCCCGCGCTCGGTCGATCGTGCAATCACATTCGTCCCGGCTTGCTGCGTGCCGAGCAGGCCGGCCACGTCCTCTTCTTCCGCCGCGAACTGACCGGCATCCTGGTTTGCCGCGTCCTGCACAAGCGCATGTTGCCAGGTGCTCAACCCATCGACGACGGCGATGAGTAGCGCGCCGACTATCGTCTTGGCGTCACGCTGTCTCCCGCATTGCCTCATACTCTGCCGAAAATTTCGGGCTGTGGGACGCTGGCGGGGGACGGGAAGAATAAGCGGGGGCTTGTGCCGTGTGTCCGACTGTGGGGCGCTCCGTCAACTTCCTCCCCTGCTTTTCCCGGGCCCTGCGGGCCCTGCCGGGGTGGTCGACCCGACGTCGGCCTCATAGGCCAGCCACAGCCGCCACCGGGCCAGTCAAAGCAAAAGCCGGTACTCTGGGCGCGCTGCGGACGAGTTCATCGACACGCTCCGCCCAGAACACCGATGTCGCCAAACTACCCAACGCTCTCTCGCTAGAGCGGTTCATAAGGGCCGCGCCCGTAGCCGCGAAGAATCATGGCCACGAGCGCCGGATTCAGCTTCATGACGACCTGGCCGTCAAGGCGCGGCGGCCGCGTGGGCGGTGCACCCCTCGGCGGGATCGAAGCACTTGCCACTCGGACAGTCGCAGAGCGAGACCATGTGGCTGCTGGTCGGAGGGCAGCCACAGGCGCCGATCAACCCCGAGCACATCTCGGGAAAGTCCGAAATGCTCGAACAACAAATCCCCGTATTCACCGTTCCGCCCGTGGTCCGGCACTTCGCCTCGCCGTCACTCGCGCCGCCGCTGCCCGCGGCTCCGGTCGTCCCGCCCGCGCCGCCTGGTCCATGGCCTCCTCCGCCCCCCTGGCCCGCGCCACCTCCACCCGCGTTGTTCCCACCCTTCCCGGTTGCGCTGGAGCCACCCGTCGAGCCCGCCATCCCTGCTCCGCTGCCGCCCTGGCCCGCCGAGCTGCCTCCCGTCGACGATCCGCCCGCGCCTCCTCTGCCGGTCGTCCCACCCGCGTCGGTGCCCGCCGGTCCCGAGTCGCTGCCGCACGCCACCAAGCCGAGGAGTGACAACGCGCCGGCGAAGGCCATCAGGCGGTTGCGGCCCCATCCGCCGTGCACGTCGGCGCGCGTGTCTGCAATCGTGTGGGCTCGGTCTCGAACGTCTCGTCGCCTCGTCTCGTCCATGAATTCTCCCGGGTTTTGACTACTGGTGACGGTTCCTCCAAAAGCGTTTCAGGCGATCGTGAGACCCGAGTCGACGCCGCCCGGGCTAGAATGCGGGCGTTCATGAACTCCATGTTGGCGGGACTGTTGTTTGCCGCCACTCCGATCGCGGCCTTTCCGGCTCCCGCGATCTGTCCGACCGCATCCCAGATCGACGCCGCGCTCCAGCGCCAGGGAGAAGCCGCAACGGTGGATCGGTTGGGCGATTCGGAGGTGACCGTCGCCGGGGGCACGATGCGGATCGTGCTCCGCGATAGGGCGGGAGCCCTGCTGGGCGTGCGAGAGGTGCCCGCCCCCGCCGAGTGCGCCAAGCGCGCCTCGGTGGCCGCCGTTCTGCTCGCCGCCTGGGCCAAGACGTGGGACGAAACGGCGCTCGCGCCCGCGGAGCGCGCCGAGGTCTCCGGGCCGCGCCGCACGCACGACGTGGAGCTCGGAATCGGCTTCGGGGGGAGCGTGGACGGCGACGCCCGAGCCCCGAGTGGCGGCCTGCTCGCTGGCTTGCACCTTTATCGAGGACTGGGCGCGGCGATGGCCGCCGACCTTGCCGGTCAACGCCAAGTGGCCTTGGGACAATGGGCCGCGACCTACCTGGTTTCCCGTCTCGGCCTCGGGCTGGCCTTGCGGGTACAGCCTGGATTCGTCTGGGCGGACGTGGCCTTGCTTCCCCAGATCACGCGCCTCTCCGTCGAAGGCAAGAATCTGATGACGCCCCACACGGCCGCGGTCTGGGGCGCGTCCGTCGAGGGGCGATGCCGAATCGGCCTGCGTTGGGGCGGGCTGGCTCCGTTCGCCGGCATCGCCGTCAACCGTGCGCTCGTGCGCCAAACATTGACGCTCGACGACAGGCCCGACAGCGCACGCCTTTCACCTTGGGACGTCGGCGTGGTGCTGGGCGTATCGTGGATATTTGGTAGCCACGGGTGAAACGGAACGGCGCCAACCGTCACGAGATCCACGGACGTGAGCATGTTCCGCGCGATCCATGAGCCTGCCGGCCAGAGGCCACCCCTCGATACCGCGGCGCTATACACCCAGCACGTGCATCAGGTCGCGCGCTGGGCCGAGCGGCTCGCCGGCCCGGATCTCGATCTCGAGGACATCGTCCACGAGGTGTTCTCCGTCGTCCACCGCCAGCGGGACCGATTTCGCCACGATTCTTCCGTGGCCACCTGGCTGTTTGGAATCACGGACAACGTCGTCCGACATCGCCGGCGCAAGGAGCGCTGGCGGCGCTGGCTGACGGGGTCGGCCGAGGATACCGCGGGGCACCTCGCCTCGCCCGCGCCCGATCCCCTTCATGACGCCGAACGCGACGAGGCGGCCCGCACCGTTTATCGACTGTTGGATCAGTTGCCGGAACGCGACCGTCAGGTCCTCATCCTCTTCGACCTCGAGGAGCTCGCGGCGGACGAGGTCGCGGCGCTGCTCGAGATCAAGCCGGCGAACGCCCGCCTGAGGCTGCATCGGGCCCGGGCCCGTTTTCTCCGCGCCCACCGCCAAGCAGAGGCGGCGGAGGGCAGAAAGGACCGGAGCCTTGCTCAATCGGAACCCGTCTGACAATCACTCCGCAGCTCTGGAGCAAGCGCAGGATAACCGCGGCCGGCGGCTGCTCCAGGAGGCGCGCGGCTTGCGCGGCCTCACCCCCGACCAGGTCCGGCGGATCGCTTTCCGGCTGGAGGCAGCGGTCGCGCCGGTCCGGCGCCGAAGATTGGTTCCGGTCGCGGCGACGCTTGTGGTCCTGCTTTCGGCGGGGACGGCTCTCGCCTGGGCGACGGGGACGCTGCAGCGCCTCCCCGTGGTGGGCGCGCTCTTCAGCTTGCACTGGCCCGCGTCACCCGCACCGCGCCCCTCGGCGGGTGCCCCCCCCGCTCTCCGATCGACCGGCGTCGCCGCCCCCATCGAGCCGCCGACCGTCGCCAGCGCCGACGGCCTGGAAGCGACCGCACCGTCGGGGTGGGCGAACATGGCCGCGCCCCCGGCGCGCCGGCGCGGGGTTCTCGCCCACCCCGCCCCCGGGTCCGGTGAGCGGCGCGATCAGATTGCCCCTGTTCCGTCGCCGATCCCGGCGGCCGCGCCCCGGACCAGCGCGCCAGAGGCGCCGGACAGCCCCATCGTGCGAGAGGGTGAATCCTTCGCCACTGTCCTTGGGCGCTGGCGCCGCGACCATGACGGCCAGGCCGCGCTGGCCGCTCTCGATCTCCACGATCGCAGCTTTGTCCGCGGCCAGATGGCGCTCGAGTCACGGTTGCTGCGCGTAGAGATTCTCCTTTTCGAGCATCGCGACCACGACGCGCTCGCCATTCTCGATGGCCTACCGCTCGGCAAAGTGAGCTTTCCCCGCGGCGGCGAGCTGCTCACGGTACGTGGCGAGCTGCGGGTCAAGGCCGGCCGCTGCGACGACGGCCGCGCGGACCTTGCCGCTGTCCTCGGCGGTTCCGACATCCTGGCCGAGCGAGCCCGGAACGCGCTCACCTATTGCCCCTGAGCTGCTGATGACCTCGAAGCGGCTCTGGTGTGCGGTGCTCGGGATGATGCTCGCCGGAGGCGCGTGCGAGCGCAGCATTTCGGTCGGGGCCGCAGGCCGGCATACGGATGGGGGCGCCGACGGGGTCCCGATTGTCGACGGCGGCGCCCCAGACGGCGATGCGTCGATGGCGGGTGCCGCCGAGCTCTGCACCTCGACCGGCGGAACCGTGACGACCGCCAACTGCTGCGCGAATGGCGTCGCCTCGTTTCCCGACACGTGCATCATCGGCGCCTGTGGGTGCTCCCCGACCAGCTCGGTAACGATCATGATCTGCAGCTGCGCAGCGGGGTGCTTCTCGCCCGGCGTAGGTTGCGTCGCACGCGCCTCTGCCGGCCTCGGGCGATAATCCAGACTGAAGTAGCCGGGCAATTATCCGAAAGGCCGCCGCCGAAGCGTAACGGCGGCCACCCGGTCCTCAGGGGTATTGGGGAATCGCCAAGCCCCAAATCTCCGGAGACGGAAGGACCGCCTGAGCGGTGAGGTCGGGCTCTGTTGAAATAGCTGACATATTGCAAGGCGACGTTTTTCGAGGTGCTGGTCGTCGAGGAGGAGCACATGAGCGGGGGCCTCGCGCCGGAGGCTACCGATAAATCTTTCAGCAACGGGATTCATATTCGGGGCCCGCACTGCCCTCTTGATCACCCGCGCACCCGCGCCCTCGGCAACGCCGTCGAATGTGGCTCCGAACTTCTCGTCGCGGTCTCGAATCAGAACCCTCGGCGCCAAGCCCTCTACGATCGCGTTCCGCAGCCGCTGCGCCGTCCACTCCTGGGTCGGGCTCCTCGTGGCCGCGACGCGCACGACCTTGCGCGAGCCCTGATTCACCAGAAAGAAGAGGAACAACGGCCGGAAGAGCGGGTCATAGGTTTGCATGAAGGCGCAGCACCAGATGTCGTTGGCGTGGTTCTTGACGAAGGTCGCCCACGTCTGGCCGCCACCGCGACGCTCGCGGGCGGGGCGCATGTACCTGCACGGTCCGGTTGCTGATCCTGATGCCGACCTTCACGAGCTCGCCCCGGATCCGTTCGGCCCCCCAAAGTCGGTTTTCGTCGCCATCTCCCTGATCAAGCTGACGGTCTCGGCGGTGACCCGGCGTTCGACGCTCCCGGACCGGGATCGCCACCTGTTGCCTGACCCGAGCGTTCTCGATGACGAGTTCCGGTCGGCTTCGAACAATGTCGACCGCCACTCCGCAGGCGCCGCTCGGCCCGCCGTGGGGGGCGACCACTTTCCAGATATCGCCGGCTCTTGAACGGACCCCGTCGACGATGTGACGTAGGAAGTTCATCTACAACTTCGACCACGTCCCGGGTCGCCGATCAAAGAGAGTCGCCCACGGAGTTCTTCCGTTGTTTCGCGCAGATGACCAAGGTAGCCAGCACGGCCCTCCAGGTCGTCCCGCCAATCGACGCAGATCTCGGGGCACTGATTCGGCAGATGTGGAGCGAGAACCCGACCCGGGGCCCAGAAGACGATAGCTGCCGCGTTAAACGAACTAAGTCAGTCGATGATGATCTCGATCTTGCAGTCGTGCGAGCAGCCGTCTCCGTCGACGTTGTTGCCGTCGTCGCACTGCTCGTCGGCCGCCTTGACGCCGTCGCCGCAGGCCGAGCGACAGGTGCTGGTCGTCGGCGCAAAGCCGGTGAGCGTCAGCTTGAAGTTCGAACCGGTGCTGTGCCGCTCGGCGTGAAAGAGGGCGATTTCGTAGATGCCGCCGATCGTCAGCCCCAGCGTCGCTGCGGCGCCGTCTACGCCGAGTGAGCGCTGGGTCCGGGTGTGGAGCCCGCCGAGATCGATCGCCAGCTGCCCGTTCAGGAAGATCCAGAGGTCGTCGTCGCCGCTGAAGGCCAGTATCTCGCCGCCGCGGTACTGGAAGAAATAGCGGACCTCGGTGGTGAAACCGAAGTCGTGATCGCGGCCGTCGTTGATCACCGGGTCGGCCATCGCCACGTCTTCCTGCTGCGGGGTCGTGACGGTCCACCCTTCGTTGTCGATCGGGTAGAACCCCACGTTCCCGGAGTCGAAGACGTATGAGCCTGCGGCCTGCTGAGTGAGCAGCAGCGTGCTGGGGATGTCGAGGTCGACCCCCGGGACGTCGCGGTACCACTGGTTGAAGTTAGCCATGCTGGTCAGTTGCTGCCCGTACGGGCACTGGGCCGTCATACCAGCCTGCGTGCAGCGGCCGTCCATGACCGGCAGCCCGGTCGCGTCCAACGTCGACTGGACCAGGTTGGGCGTCACGTCCATCCCGGAGAAGTCCGCCTCGAAGTCCGGGTGCCGGACGGCGCTCCCGAGCGGAAAGCTGATGAAGTCGCGGAACGTAACCGCCAGGTTGAGGCTCGGCGGAAGGGTGGGGGTCGAGTCGGTGCAAGAGAAGCCGCTCTCGACGAGGCAGTCGTGGGAGCAGCCGTCGCCGTCGACGGTGTTTCCATCGTCGCAGGCCTCGGCCCCTTGTTTGATGCCGTCGCCGCACTTGGTGACGCAGGTGCCGGTGCTGCAGTCGGGCTCCAGCGTGCAGGTCGACGAGCAGCCGTCGCCGTCGACGGTGTTCTTGTCATCGCAGGCCTCGGTCCCTTCCCGCACGCCGTCGCCGCAGACGGTTTCGTGGCACGTCGCGGGGACGTTAGGCGTGGGCGTCGTCGTCGGATGGTTGCAGACGTAGCCCGGCTCTAGCCGGCAGTCGGAGGCGCAGCCGTGTCCAGGGTTGGGGGGATCGCACTGCTCGATGCCGCCGAGCACACCGTCGCCGCACTTGACGAGATAGCTGCAAGGCCTGCCCGGCGTGGGGCAGGCGTAGTCCTTCTCGATCGTCTTGCAGTCCCCTGCGCAGCCGTCGCCCGACTTGGTGTTCCCGTCGTCGCAGACCTCGCCTTGCGCACTTTGGAGGACGCCGTCGCCGCAGACCCCCGCCGTCGATCCGCCGGCGCCGCCGGTCGCCGGCCCAGCGCCCCCGGTCGCGGCTTGTCCGCCTGACCCGGTGGGCGAGCCGCCCGTCCCCGACGCGCCGACGCTGGCACGTTGCCGAACGCCGCCGCACGCGGCCAAGCTGGCGGCAGCGACCGCCCAGAGCAGACCAATGTGTTTGCGCATGCTCGCTCCTTCTATCCAGGCTGTGGTGGCGAAGAGTTCATCGAGGACTCACGCAGCCCTCGCGTAGCGGTATGGAGCCCAGCGCCCCAGAGAAGAGCAAGGACCCGGACGGAGGCGCGCCCGAGGAACCGACCTCCGCAAGATCGCCATCTGCTGCCTCAGATTGAGGTTCTCGAGCACCAAGCTTGATCGCGGGCGCAGTGCCGCCTGTACCGGCCGAGCCTCCGCTCGTCGGTGCCGACGGGCCGCAGGCCCCCAAGAGCCAGAAACCGACTGCGAAAGAAGGGGGGAACGTTGCACACTTACGTCCCAATCGCGAACGAGACGCAGACCCGCACAACCGCTGGCCGGCGCGACGCGCGGCTGGGCGGTCTTTTGTGGGTCGTCACCTCTTCTTGTTGCTTCGAGAACCGCCATTGTGCAGAACTAAGAATCTCGCGGGAGCGGATGAGTCCCGCAACAGGGTGGAGGAGTTTTCCCTTCCCTCCGGAGGCCCGATGGCCTGTGGGTCGCAAAAACCCGATCTGGCGTTCAGGCGGCGGGCTGCGGCGCCGACGGTGGCGGAGTGCGGAGAAGCCGTTGCGATGATGGAGGACAACCCGTTCTGGGGCGAGAACCGCATCGCCGGGGAATTGGCCAAACTCGGGCATCGCGTCCCGCCACGGACCGTCGCACGGTACCGGCCGGCCAACCTGCCGCGCGGACGGGGCCAGAAGTGGTCGACCTTCCTCCGCAACCATCTCCCCCAGACGTGGGCCTGCGACTGGCTCACGATCACGACCCTCTCCTTCAAGACCCTCTACGCCTTCGCCATCCTCGATCTCGGCCGCCGCGAGGTTGTCCGCGTCGGCGTGACTACGAATTCAGGGGGCTTTTCGCCTCGCAGTCTTCGTGGAAGCCGTCGCGGACCGGGACCAGCAGGCGCCGCGCTTTTTGATCTGCGATCGCGACTCGGTCTACGACGCCGACTTTCGCAGCCAAGTGAGCGCGTGCGGCACCAGGTGCCTGTTGACGCCGCCGAGGGCGCCCCGGGGCGAACGCCTTTTGCGAAAGACTTATCGGCACGTTGAGGCGCGATTGTCTGGACCACGTCGTCGTCATCAATGACCTTCACGCCGAGCGGGTTCTTCGTGGGTACGTCCGCTATTACCTCGGCCGGCCACGCCGTAGCCTCCGCATGCAGGCACCGACAAGCGCCAAGTGGCTTGGGCCAACGGGACTCGCGCCGGCCATATCCGTCGTGGCCGCTTTTAGCAAACGGCCGGGCGCAATAGCGCCGGCCGGTCGTCAGTACATCGGACGCGGGTTCGTCGAGTCCGCCAGGACGGCCTGCATCGTATCCCAGGGTTCGGCGATCTTGCCCGCTGCGACGCGGAAGATGTCCAACATCGGTCTCCTCCTTTCGGTTGGTCCACGGTCTGGTGTCTTCTATGGGCTGCGCTTCAATCGGGGGTCATCGCGGCACGGACGAGGGCGGTGTCCGCGAACTGCTCGAAGCGAACGATGAGGCCACCGAAACGCGCACGGTTCTCTTCGGAGTCGGCCACGCGCAATGTAGAGCCGTCAACGCCATAGAGAGCCAGGCTCCGCCACTCCTGCTCGCGTGCGCTCTCGTGGCCCCACTTCTGCGCGCTCATCTCGAAGATCCGTTCCACGGGCGCCGCACCTATCCGCGCACGCGCTTCCGCCACCGCGCTGGGAGCCACCGTCGCTTTCGGGCCTGGAAGAACCAGCCTCAGCTTCCCCACCAGATCGTGGATCGGCCACTTCCGGAACATCGCCATTCCGATCACCAGCCACACCACCTGCTCCGCAGGCAGACGGCGCTTCCTCACCGTCGCCGTTCCCGTCGCCGTCAGGGCCTCCGCTACCCACGCTGGGTCGACGTGCTTCCGGATGTCTTCGAACTGCGCCGGTTCCGTGAACGCGCTGACTGCCTTGAGAGCCCCTTCCAGTCGCATGACCTTCTCCTCGCAGAAGATCGCGACATCGTGATCCCGTCACCGCGCTCTCTCAAGAATTCATTTCTCCACAGGAATTCCCGATCGATTTCGATCCCTTACCTCGCTAACCGATCGGCGCTGCCTTAGCCGCGTCAGGTCGTGGTGCTATCGGACAGCACCGGCCTCCACCGAAGCGCTGCGCGCGGAGTTGTCGGATGCGGTGAGTCTCACCAGCAGGTCAGACAGCTCGCGCTTGACCTCTGGCGGACCTCCCACGTGAGCCCCTTCGTAGTACCGAAACGTCAAGTGGAGGTGGCCGAGCTGGTTGTTCCACGCCTCGAGCTCTCGAGCGTATCGCACAGGCGTTTGAGAATCGCGTTCGCCCTGAAACACGAATATGGGGACGGTTGGGGCGCGAAGGGCGATGCGCTCGAAGACCGCGCGGCCCGAGGGGCGCGCATAGGCGTCCTGGAGATACCTGCAGGAGACTGCCAGATGCTTTCTTAGCACCTCCCAATCGCAGCCCTGGATTGCCGCGCGGATCGCGCTCCCCTGTTCGGCCGGTATCTCGCTCAACTGGCGCTCGACCAGCGCATCGAAGGGCTCGAGCCCCACGCCGCTGAGGACGAGGCTCGACACTCTCGCGGCCAGCGCCGGCTCGTCGGAGAGCAGCTTCTCGTAGAGAAACAGCGCGATGAGCGAACCCTCGGAGTGGCCTCGGAGATGGAAGTGAATTGCGTGGCCGAATTGCTCCTGGGACCAGGTCATCGCCTGTCGCGCGCACGCCAGCATGTCGCCCTGGGTGTATTGCTTCAGCTCGCCGTCGTTCACGCTCAACTTCGCTGGATCTTGAAATGGCGCGCGAATCCCCGGCTTGTCGAACGTCAGGTAGGCCACCGGGTTCGCCCTCAGCGCAGCCTCGACGGACGGATGAACGAACGCGCTCGAGTAGACGCCGGTGCCGCTCATCCAGAGAAAGACGTGCTGCACGTCCGGGCTGTTCCAGCCGAGGTAGCCTCGACAGGTGAGACCATCCTTGGAAGGCAAGTCGCGCTGCACGACATGCTTTAAGGTTTGGCGCTCCCCCGCGACGGCATCATGGGACGAGGCGTGGGTCGGGCGGCGGTGGCGGGATGGCCTGAGCGGGACGATTGTCGGGGGCGGCGGCCCGGCGTATCTGGCCGCGTGATGGCGCGCGTGCTCGAGGCGCTCGTGGAAGGTCCAGTACGCGTCGAAATCGCCGCTGGCGCGCAGGGCGCGCAAACGGAGGACCGCCTCGGCGCCGGGGAGGCCCCAGCGCGCGCCGGTGATGTCCATGCGGTCCTTGACGAGGTAACGGCACGCACCCTCAATCACGCCGGTCGCGATGGGGAGCCCGGCGGCCAGCGCGAGGTGGTAGTCGAGGTGGGCGCGGTACTTGAGGAGGTAGTCGGCGCAGACATCGGCAGCCGCGCGCCCGTCGCGCTCGAGGCCCCGCAGCGTGGCGCTTCGCCGGATCCCGGCGGCCACGTCGCTCGAGTTGCCGCGCAGGACCTCGAATAGGTGCTCGGTGACCCAGTCCTCAGCGTCGGACGTCCCATCCGCGTGGAAGCAGTAGGCCGCACGCCAGAGGTATTCGATGACGTGAATGACGTCGAGCTCGATGGTGACCTTGGCGCCGCGTTTGGCGGCGGTCTCCTTGATGAGCCTGAGCTGAGTCTCGTTGCCGTCGACCAGAACAATCCACTCCTTGCGGTGCTCCGGGTCGCGCCAATCGGCCTCCTCGAACATCTCCTCGATGACCTCGGCCGGCTCTTTGGCCACGCTGGCCCACACCCGTTTGTGCTCGGGCCGGGGACGAGGCACGGCCTCGCGCTTGTCAGCGTCGAGGTCACGCACGATGTCCTCGGGCGTACGGTAGAACGCCTCGATGGTGTAGACGGAGGCGACTGTTGCCATCCGGCGCGTCGACGTCTTCTCGCCTTTGCTCAAACGCTTGCGCAGCTTGCGCTGTCGCTCGCCGGCTGCCTTCCGCGTCGCCTCGCGCAGCGCCTCGGGGCGCATCACCACGCCTTTGCCGTCGGTCGTCAGCACCAAGATCCCGGCGGTCTTCCCGGCCTCCGCCCGCGTCGCCGCTGCGCGCGAGTCATAGAAAGCATCGAAGTCCGCCGCCGCTCGCGCCGCCAACTCCTCCGTTTGCCGCTTGGCCACATCTGCGCCGGTCGTCCGCTCGATGGCCGCGACCGCTTCGTCGAACAATCCGCGCGCTGTCTCCTCGGCGACCTGCCGCCGTACACCGTGCGAGTAGCTCTCCGGGGGCACGTTCAGCTCGGCGTCGCGCGGGTAGAGGCTCTCCACCCGACGCCGCCCGTAGCCCATGCGCGCGAGCCGCACGGAGCCGAACACTGTTACCAACGCCCGGTCGGAGACGCGCGCGTGAGTCCGCGCTTTCCCGTCGGAGCCGACCACTGCTCCCGCCGCCTCGCCCACTCCGCGGGCGTCGAGGTGCCCTTGGAACAACCGCCGAAGCAACTCAGTCCCGTCGGTCCGGAGCAAACGCTCGACATCGGCGTGAGTCATCCGTCGCGTCTCCTCGCCGTCGAGGCGGGCGACCAGACTCTCGAAATGCTCCCGCGCGGGAACGAAGGATTGGCGTCGACGACCGCGTGTGCTTCCATGGCGTGGGGCCTCCGGGGTGGCGTATGGGCTTCGCAACCGCATACGTACCTCGCCGCGCCCCTTTTTCTCCACTCCCTCTACGCGGATATCAGCGGAATCACACGATTACGCCGTCGTCCTGAGGATCTGCATAATTTTCCTGCACAGCCGCTGGACACGAGCGCCAGCAGTCCGAGCGCAAACAGGACGTGCTGGAGACGGGCCCTCTCTGGCGGCGATCTCCGGAACGGCTTCCCCACGCTAGCGCCTCTCCTAGCGCCTCTCCAGGAACCCTCTGCCTTCGAATATCGCCGGCATCGCCTTTTCGATCCGCGCCACCCGCGTCGCCGACTGCTTGGCCGCGGCAAAGTGGTAGAGGTAACTCCTCTGCCGCCCCGCCGTCAGCGCCTCGAATGCGCGCCTGAAACGCGCGTCCCTTCGGAACCGCGCCGTCAGCTCCTCGGGAACCGGGAAATCTGAGGTCTTCTTCGGCTCGATCCGCAGCCCGGCTTTCTCGACTGCGATGGCCTCGCGCACGTAGGCCTTGATGGTCGCCGCCTTCGCCCTGATCTCCTTCACGCTGGTGAACTTCATCACCCGCCCGGCCTGCACCTGACCGAGCTGCACAAGCACCTTCTTGGGGTCCTTCAGGAGTGCGCCCTGAAAGAAGCCCAGCCCAAAGTACTCTTTGAAGCCCTGCATGATGACCATGTTCTTCCCCTCCACCGTGTAGGTGGAGGATAAGCAGAACAAGCGCGTTTTTGGCTGATAATGGGGCGCTCCGTCAACTTCCTCCCCTGCTTTTCCCGGGCCCTGCGGGCCCTGCGGGGCGAAAACAAGGACCCCGACTCCCGACACAAACGCCACGCCAGCAAGACTCGCCCCTCCCGAACGTGCCGGTCAAGACGAAGCGTCTTCGCCGGGGTCGAGGTCGACGAGGTCGAGCTGGCGCTGCTCGGCCTCCCCATCGTTGTGCGGCGGCGCCCGTGGACCGGCGATCGGCGGCGGCTGGGCGCTTGCGCCCAGGTGGCGCAGGATGCGCTCGACGGCATGTGGCTCCGTAACGGCAGCGACGATGCGCATTCGGGCGTGGCAGCGCGGGCAGTCCAGCACGTCGACGAGGAAAACGCGGCGCAGAAGATCCGCCCAGGGGAGGCGGTAGGGTGTGGGACGCTCTGGGCCCGGCCTCTCATTCGACGGCCCCGGTGTCCCGGCGCCCGGAACGACCTTCGCCCTGTGGCCGGCGGCGGTCGCGAGGATGCCGTGGAAACGGATGGTGTGCTTGCGCGGCCCCGGCGAGGCAACACGCCCGGCTTCGGAGAGTGAAACCGCTCCCCGGGGGAGACACCCAGAGTCATCGGACACTGCCGTCCGTCGTTTCCGCTCGACGCCGGGCGATGTCGAGTCACGAGCGACTTCGGGTCAAAGTGCGCCGGGTACATGGCCCTTCGCCGGTACCCGCCGGCCGAGAGCATCGATTCTTGGAGGGTGAGGCCCCGAGCACACCGGTCAGCGTCCCGGTCCGAAACGAGAGAACGGACCGCCCGGAGGTAGCCGTTCGGACTCTTCGCGATGGCGCTCTTGGAGCTGGCGGAATCGGTCGTGCTGCCGTCTGAGGGGCTCAGATAGGCGGTCCCCCGGAATACCGAAGGCGACTGCCACCGTACGCTTCGCGTAGGCATCCCAATCGCGCGTCTCGCCGCGCCGACCTGTCGGTACGGCGTCTTTGATTGCCCGCTCGATTTCGCACCGGCGATGGCCCGCGAGACGCATGCGAACAGCGATCTCGAGATCGACCCGAGATGGGGCGAGGGGCTGACCTGGGCGCTCCCGGGTGACATCCACGAGGTGACGCCGATAGACGTCTGCTGGCGTCCGGGTCGCCAAGATCTCGGCCGCGCGGCGCTCAAGCCCCGTCGGGCGCTCTCTTCGAGGTGGGTGAATCCGCTCCCGCTCGGCGGCAATGGCCTGCTGGAGCTCCGGGTTCGCGATCTTGAAGCCGTGCTCTGCGGCCAACTCCACGCACATGCTCCGGAACCGCTCGTTTCCGCGAATGGTGAACGTGCCCCACTTCTGGGCGCTCAACTGGAGGGCGGCGAGAACGCTCTCCCGTCGGTTGCTGTCGTAGATGTCGATCTCCTTACCCCGGTCCGTGAAGGCGGGGGAGCCGCGCTCGCCGACGCGACGATAGTGGACGTGCCAACCTTCGACGACCGGGGCGAACGCGCGGATATCTTGGGGGGCGGGGCGCACGAACGTCGGCCCCTCTATGCCAGGCGGCCGTCGTTCTCGATGTCGCCACCCCTGCGCGAGCCCGTGGTCTCTTTGATGAAGCCATTCTTCGTACCTCGGGAACCGTCCTCGATCCTTGTCGGGTACCTGCAGCGTGCGAAGGCGAAGCCGGTCAAGAACGCAGAGCGGAAGCACCGCGGCGGCTTGACGGCGCCACCCGCTGGGAGCCCACAGAGGCAACCGGACCTGCTCCTCGCCGCCCTCGAGCGCAGCGGTTGGAGCAGCGCCGGCGCCGCCAAGCTCCTCGGTTACTCGCCGTCCACTTTCTCGCGGCGCCTGGGCGACGACCCGGAGCTCCGCGCGGTCACCACGCTCCGCATCGCGGATATGGTTCGCGAAGAACGCGAGGCGAAGGGCGACGTGGAGGTCGCGGCGAAGAAGCTCGGCGGCGTCTCTCCCGCCTTACTCGCGCGCCGCCTGCGCCGCCCCCGATAGTCCAGCCACCCGCGTTTCATTTCATTTCAGAGCGTTTCAGTGAAACGGAAATGGAAGAGCCGAGCGCTCTAAGTGCTCGCTCTTCCTTATCGGGCACCGCTGATTTCGTCGGCACCGAGCTTGCGATTGGCCTGCTCCGCTCTGGGCGTTTCGCCCGCGGAAGAGAGGCCAGGGATGCACGACGCAGCTCGCGACCAACTGATTCGAGACCACCTTCCTCTGGTCCACCGCGTGGCGGGGCGCCTGCGCGCATCTTGGCGCGACAGCGGGCTGGAGATTGACGACCTCGTCGGCAGTGGCACCGTTGGCCTCGTTCAGGCGGCCGACCGGTTCGATCCAACGAAGGGCGTCAGCTTCAAAACGTACGCAGAGATCGTGATTGAGGGCGCCATTCGTGACGGTGTCGGCCGGGGCAGCTACTGGTTTGGCCGCCGTGCTGCCGGGAGCGTAGCGGTGGTCCATCTCGAGGATCTGGCCCCCGATGGCTACGAGGGTTGGCTCGGGCAGGCTCACGACGGCGAGCGCCTCGTCGCCACGCTGTGGAACGGACGCCCCCTTTTCCAACCGCCCAACGACAGCGATCTCGATGTTCGATCCCGTCTTGTCGACGGGATCCTCCACCTACCCGATCGCGAGCGTCGGGTGATCCAACTCTGCTTCTACGAAGGGAAGAACCTCACGGACGCGGCGAAGGAGATGAAGATACGTCTGCCGCTGGCGTCGCGACTCCGCAAACGCGCTCTACGCCGCCTTCATCACGCGATCAACCAGGGCACGAGCCAGCCAGAGACTGTCGATCCCAGAGGGCACGCAGTGACAGGCGAGCGAAAGGGGCCTGCGAGCGTGTCGGAAGCCGCGAAGCCCGCCCTGCAAAGCGAAACCGAAGCCAGCTTCCGAGTTGCCGCTTAGGCGAGATCTCCGATGAAACGCGCGCATACAGGTCCGACGCCGAGCTCGCGGGGCCTGAGCGCCAGCGACGAGATCGCTCTGCTCGAGAAACTCCTTGCCGAGAAGAGAGCGGCTAACCAGAATGCGGGCCAGCTCTCTGAAAATCCAAGAGAAGGAACCGACGACGGCACATCCGGAAGGGAGTCCGACATGTGCCGAATCGATGGACCGTTCAAGCATCACAATAGGTGGCGCGTTCGCGTGGTGGATCGTGAAACCAACAGGATGCGCCGTTACAGCTACGAAACCGAACACGAGGCCAGGGCCGCCATTCCGAAGCTCCGCAGGGAGTACAGCCGGCCAGTCGGGGTGCCTCTCACTGAGGCGCTGAACGGGTATGAGGAACACCTAGCCACGAGGGGAAATGTGCCCTCCCGTGGACCCAACAAGCTCCGCACGATCGAAACCACGATGGGCCGACTGCGGTCGGTGTTCGCCACCGAGCTCGTCAGCGGCGAGCTGACCTCCGCTAAGATGATCGAGCTCTGGCAGCGCTGGGCCGTAGGGAAGGCGACGGATACGGCGCTGAACACTCTGGCGCAGGTCCGAACGCTCCTGGCCTGGCTGAAGAATAGGGAATGGTTGACGGGCAAGGACGTCCTCGGCGGCGTCGAAGTCCTCGGCAAGCGTCGCAAGGGCAAGCCCAAGTTGACGTACGACGAGACCAGGAAGCTGGTCGCCTGGTGTCTTGCTCGCCCGACGGACGCGGGTGCCGTGGCGACACTCGCAGCATACTGGTTAGGCGTCAGGGCGACGGAGCTCACCTCAAGAACCGTGAGGGACCTCGACGCCGGGGCGACGCTGCTCGACATCACAGACGCCAAGACGGAAGCAGGCGACAGGACCCTTCGGGTGCCGGTCAAGCTTCAACCGCTGGTAAATGCCCTAGCCGACGGGAAGCAACCCGGCGACCGCCTGTTCGGAGACGTCGACCGCCACTGGCTCTTCAGGCAGGTTCGGCGGTGCTGCGAGGGCGCGGGCGTCCCTGTCGTGTCACCGCATGGGTTGCGCGGCAGCCACGCCAAGCACGCACGCGAGGTGGGAGTCAGCGGGGTCCAGCTCGCTCAGGCCATGGGGCACGAGAGCGAGACCACGACGACCGAGCACTACGCCGGTCGTGGTGCGGTAGCCAACGCTGGCATTGACCGGGTGGCCGGTTTAGTGCATTAAATCTGGCGCGCAAAAGTTGTCCCGGGCTTGTCCCGGACGACCTTGGCACCGAACTTCATAGCCTAAGTATTCGAAATTAAACGCGGTCGTGGCGGAACTGGTAGACGCGCCAGATTCAGGTTCTGGTACCCGCAAGGGTGTGGAAGTTCAAGTCTTCTCGACCGCACTGATTCTCAATACTTAGACGGTCTGTGATAGCGACCTGCGTCGCGGCTCGGGAGTGGGTACAAAGCGGGTACCACTCGCGCGCGCGCCAGGTCAACTCAGCGCCGCGCTGACGCGCTCGATCGCACCCTGCTGGACGGCATCCCGGCCAGCGTAGCGCGCTGTCGTCGTTGTCTCGCTCTCGTGTCCCATCGCCGCCGCCAACAACACGCCGCTTACACCGATCTCGCGCGCCACCTTCGCGTGCGTGCCGCGGAGTCCGTGCGGCGTCACGATGGGTACACCAGCCGCCGCGCACGACCTTGATGCTGACGGGCGCGCCCCGCCCCACGCGCGCCAGATCCATCTCGAAGACGTCGGCGAACACCCAGACCGAGTCGATTTCGCCGACGGCGCCAGTCTTCACAGCAAAGATCGTGCTCCGCTTTTGAAGCCCTAAGTCCGCTAAGAATGGCTGGTGATGAACCGGCTGATTCGCCCAGGCCCCAAATTTCTTCTAGTTGTGCTGAAAGTTCCCGGTCGATCAGGAACACGAGCACGCATAGCAGGTGAAGGATCGCTGGCGCCGCCCTGAGGCCCCACCCCAAAGGATCGGTCATTCGAGTACCGACGATTCCCCGGAACAGCTTCGAGGATGCAAACAGCGACGTTCACCGACGAGAAGGCCGCAGGTGCTGGCCGGCACGGGGGTCGCCGGCAGTCTCGAGGGCGCGCGAACCCGGAAGATGTTCTGCAGAGATTCAACCGTGAGGATAGGACCTAGGCGAAGTTACTCGGCCTTGCGCCGTGGTGTCAGTGGCAGGAGGATCCCCACCGTGAACCCATGTGGCATCGCCGCTCTCGTGGTCGGGTCGTCATGCTTGGCATGCGGGAGCAGCCCCCCATCAAGCGGCGCTCACGACGGAGCGCCGGGCGCAGAGGGCGGGCCGCCGTTCGCCGTGGTCACCGTCGATTCTTCTCATCCCGGTCCGGCGATTCCCGACACCTTCCTGGGGATCTCGACCGAGTGGTCGTCAGTCGTCAAGTACCTCGGGGACGGCGCCGGCAACGCGAACCCGGCGGTCGTTCGCCTACTGTCCGCGTTCGCCAGCGAGGGGAACCATCCGACGCTCCGGATCGGGGGGAACAGCGCGGACGAGGCCTGGTGGAACCCGACCGGAGCGACGCCGCGACCGACGAACATCACGATCGACGTCGGATCGATGCACGTGGCGACCCTGGCCTCGCTCAACGCGATGGTGGGCACCACGTTGATTCCGGACATCGACCTGGCGCTCCAGGGCGTCTATGCCGACGCACCCGGAAATGCCGCCGCGCTGGCGCAAGCCATCTCGGCGGCGCTGCCCGGGGGTGCCGTCCGCGCCTTCGAGCTCGGAAACGAGCCCGACCTCTGGTCCAAGAACGGGCTGCGCACGTCCAGCTACACGTTTTCGGGGTGGCAGGCCGACTACGATGCGTTCACGGCCGGGCTCGATGCGGTCCTCTCGCCGCCGCGGCCATACGCGGCTCCGGCCCTGAGCGGGAAGTCGTGGCTGTCCAACCTGGATGCTCTTTATGCTGGCGAGAAGGCGAACGTGGCGCTGGCGACCGCGCACCGATATCCGTTCAACGTCTGCAACGGCACCGCGCCGCCCGCGGTCGCCGCTCTCCTGGCCGATGCCTCTGCCCGGGGCGCGGCCACGGAGTTCGCCCCGCACGTTGAGGCGGCGCGCGCGGCGGGCGTCGATTTCCGGGTGGCGGAGCTGAACTCGGTCGCCTGCGGCGGCGCCGACGGGGTCAGCAACGTTTACGCTGCCGCGCTCTGGGGAGCAGACGTCGCCTTCCAGCTGGCGTGGGCCGGCGCGGTCGGACTGAACTTCCACACGCCCGGCAGCTATTACGCCGTGTTCACGTCATCGAACGGCGCACTCACCGTGGAGCCACTTTACTACGGGATGCGCTTCTTCTCGCTGGCCGTGCCCGCCGGCGCGACGCCGGTGATGGCGACGGTCACGCCGTCCACTCCGACCTTGCACGCCTGGGCCAGCCTCGGTCCGGACGGCAAGACGCGGTTGGCGCTGCTGAGCCTCGACACCGCCACCGGCGGAACCGTCAAGCTGGAGGCTCCGTCCGAATCGGGCGCGACGCTGCTCCGGCTCCACGCGCCGGCCGCCGGCGCGAAGTCCGGCCTGACGTTGGGCGGCCAGACATGGGACGGATCGACTGACGGTGCGCCGCAAGGAACGGCAGTTACCGAGTCCGTGAGTTTCGACCAGGGAAGCGCCACGATAGCCCTGCCGCCGCTGGATGCCGTGGTCGTGACCTTCGACTGACCTCGGTTGGACGCCGGCCAACCCATCCCCGTGCGTCTCGCCCGCGGCGCCCGACGGCGACCCCAGCCCGCGTCCCAAGGACCCGGCTCGACGAGCCAAGCACGTTTTCGTCAAGGAGGCCGCAACCCTGCCCCAGCAGTGCTCGGACGTGCACACCTACCCAGCGTACAGGCTTCGTTTCCTCGTCTGACACGGGGTGCCGGTGCTCCGAACTCGACGAACAAGCCTGGTGATGCTTCGCGGTGGTGCGCAGAACGCCGATGGCTTCGCCGACACCTGAAGGCGGACCTGGCCTAGCACGAGGGATTCCTGGTCGCCCACCGTGTGGCTGTCCCAACAGAAGTAAGAGCTTCGCCCGCACCCGACCGCGCCCATGCTGGGATGCGCCAGCTTCGAGCCAGCCATCTCGGAAACGCTCCTGCAGGCTCCGCCTAACGAGGAGGGACAAGATCCTCACGGACTTCCTCGACGGTCTTCCCGCCGGCGTCCGGATGCGCGCGCAAGTAAAGGTCGAGAAGGTTGCTCAACTCCTTTGCCTGAGCCGGCGTGAGCCTCCGCCGAGGAGGGCTCGGAGCCCCTCTGACCGAGGCTTCTGCGGCGTGCGACTGCTCGCCCTTCGGCGCGGACTCCTGCCGGTCAGATTCCTCGGCTCTTTTGGTTTCCGCCTGGATCTCCTTCTGAAGGTCCCTGTCACGTTTCGCTTCGCATCCCCGGGGTTCGCATTCGCCAGGGCAGCCGCAGCTCGCTTTCTTTTCGCAGAAACAGGCGCCGCTCGCGTCGCGGTAGCACCCGCAGCGGTTTCGCTCCTCGTCCGAGGCAGCCGCCACCCGCGGTAAGACTGCTGCAACGATGACGGCGACAGCGAGGGCTGGCGCCCCGACGTGCAGAAGGATTCTGTGCGGCAGGTAGCGTTTCGATGCCCCTTCGACCGCCCACCGTCCTGGCGATATCCGGCTCATGGGTGATCGACGACGATGTTGACGAAAGTCTTCGCCCACTGGGCGATGTGGTTGGACGTGGTGATGTCTTGGAACGGAAGGCAGAAGGCGGTGAAGCTCGGATCCGCGCCGCCCGGGCCCAAGACCATCCCGACCATCCAGATGAGCGTCCCCTTCGTCGTCTCGCCGGTATTGGCGGGCGCGGGCGGTGACCGGAGGCCGTATTGTCGCGTCGACGAGAAGGTGAACCATACGACCTGTCGCATCTCGTCCAATTGCTCGATGAAGGGCGCCCACTTGGGGAAGGAATTGGTCAGCGCCGTGGCTCCCATGTCGGCGACCCCCGGGGCGTTCGCATTAGCAAGGGCCACAGGTGTTGCCCCGGTCAACGACGTCAGGAAGACGGTCGCGGTCATGTCGGTATCGGCGTCGCAGGACTTGTCAGGGGCTTGGCCCATCTTGGGCGTCCCGCTGGTACAGGTCGACTCGTCGTAGATGACCAAGTTTCCGTCCGGCGCGATGGCGGGGTAGTAGCGGTTCTTTCCGAGCTGCGACGGGACCAATGTCTGCGGCTGGCCCCAAGCGCCGCCGGTCTGTTGGACGAAATCGATGCCGCCGGTCGCAGGCCGCTGGTCGGTCGTCGAAGCGGTCGGGTCGGCCGACGTGAAAGCGATGGTGTCCGGCCCGGAGGCGTTCTTCGACCAGTCGGGGTGATCGGCGCGCAGGCCGCCGAGGTCGATGGTCTGGGTCACGGCGCCGGAGTTGCCGTCGAAGATCAGCAGGTTCACGGGGCCTTTGTGGTTGGGATTGGCGTCGCCGTAGATGCCCACGAACTGGCTGCCGTCGCTGCTCCAGGACTCGAACTGGCTCTTCTGTGTCAAAGGGAAAGCCTGCCGGGGCATGTTCGTCGACACGTCCCAGAGCAGGAGGCGGCCGTCGTTCTGTCCACCCGCGCTGGCGACCAGCTTGGTGCCGTCCGACGAGAGAGCGTGACAACCGACGCACGTGCTCCCGTCGGTGTTGGTGGGCGTCAGGTATTGCACCGCCGTCTTGGTACTACCGCCAAAGTCCCAGCGCATGATCGCGGTCTTCCCACTGGTGGTCCAGTAGTAGAGGGCGCCCATGATGTCGTCCTTCGAGAACTGGAGATGAAAGGTCTGGCTCGCTCCGACGGAGGTGCCGCTGTCGTCGGTCCCGCGGATGAAGAGCTGGACCTGGCCTTGGCCTGCGTTGGACCGAGCGACGCTCGCCCACAGCCCCGGATCCGGGAGATAGATGCACCCGTTGATGCCGGCCGGCGCCGTGCAACGGATATAGCTCTTGACGCTGGCGATCTGACCGAGAAGGTCGACCTCGAAGATCGTGTTGCCCGCCCCGGGCATGAAGTGAACCTCGATCCCCGAGACGTTGGGGGGGAACAGAACCCCGTCGTTCGGGTAGATGAGCTGAGGCGCCCGGCTGGCGTCGTTCGTGGTCGTCGTGAACAACCCGGCCGCGTTCGGGGGAACGTTGGAGGTCATGCCCGGATCGGGGCCCACGAAGGTGTAGTTGACGGTGAGGGTCGCGGTCGCGCTCACCGTTCCGGACGTCGCGGTTATGGTGACGAGTCCGCCCGATGTTCCGGTCGTAACGGCGAGGCCCCCGGAATTGATGCTGACGACCCCCGATGGGGTCGCTGAGTAGGTGACCTGAGTCGTCAGATCCTGCGGGCGACCATTCACTGTGCCGGTGACCTTGTACTGTTGCATCTGTGCAGTCCCGCCGCTCGAGACGGTCAAGGTCGCTGTAGGTGGGCTGATGGCAAGAACGGTCAGGCCGGGCAGTCCTGCGGAGCCGCCTGTCCCGCCCGTACTGCCGGTCGTCGCCCCCACAGCGGTCGACGCGCTGGGGTTGAAGGCACATCCAACTGCACAGAGGAGCGCTCCACCGATGATGGCCATGGGGTGTCGGAGGGAGGTAGCCGCAACCCGCTCAATCGTCTCAGTTTTCATCCCTACCCGTCCGTCGCGACCAATGCGCGTCCCTAGGCAGACAGCAAGGTGCGGACCACCCTCGCTGTCAGTCAACCCGCGCCGAACTGGCCAGGTCCTCCGGGCGTCGCGGCAAGGTACGGCGGGGCACCGGAACGCCTCGCCGCACTTTGCCTGGACGGACGTCTAATTAGGACCGTCTGCGACGGGCAGCGAGATGACGAACCGTGCACCTCTTTCGTCGGGCCCGGCGAAGCAAGAGATCGTTCCGCCGTGGGCCCTCACGATCTCGCGCGCGATGTAGAGGCCGATGCCCGATCCTCGGGCTCCTTGATCTCCTCCGGGGCGGTGATGCTCCACCCGGAAGAACTTCTCGAAGACGCGCTCGCGAAACTCCGGATCCACTCCTGGTCCCGAATCGCTCACTTCGATGTCGAGATGCGGCACACCGGCGACATCGTCCGCCTGGGCCACGATCTCGATGCGCCCCCCGACGGGGGTGTACTTGATCGCGTTGGTGAGGACGTTCGAGAGCACCACCGAGAGCCGAGCGGCATCGGCCCAGACGCTTCCAGGAACGTCCGGAGCCTCCTTGGTGGATATGTCGATCCCCCCCTCCTTGCAGACTGGCTCGACGGCGCGCACGGCCTCCGACAGAAGACTGTGGACATCAACCTTGGTTCGCTGCAGCCGGAGTTGCCCCGCTTCGATCTGTGTCAAGTCGAGGAACTTGGCGACGATGCTGGAGAGTTGGTCGACGCCGAACAGCGCGGTAGCGACGAGTGCGCGTTCGTGCTCGTCGAACCGCTCGGAGCGCTCCTTCAGCATCAAGAGAGTCATCTTCAGCGTCGTCAGTGGCGTTCGGAGCTCGTGAGAGGCCACGGCGACCAACTCCATACGCATTTCGTCCAAACGGACAATTTCGGTCAGATCCGACAGCACCAGGACGACGCCATTCTTCTTGCCGGTCCCCCTTCGAATCGGAACGATTCGCGGTAGCAGTCGCCTCTCCTCTTTGTCGATCCTCATCGCGATCACGTCTGAGAAGTCGACGGATCGCACACGCGCCAGCTCGCCCCGCAGGGCAGCCTCGATGGCGGCCTTCATTGCGCTCGGGAGTACCAGGTCCTGAAACCGCGTTTTCGGAGTGGCCACTCCGTCGATGATTTCGGTCGCCCGTGGGTTCGCGGAAGAGACCGCGCCACCCGATTCGATCACGAGTACCGCGTCCGGCAGAGCCGCCAAGGCAGCCTGCAGGGTCTCTTTCGCTTGAATGACCTCACCGATGTTCGCACGCCGGAAGGTCGCCAGGTCGTCGGCCATGAGGTTGAATCCCTCGGCCAGCCGTCCGATCTCGTCGTGATGGTCGATCCAGACCTTGAAGTCGAACTCGCCTCGGCGCATGGCTTCGACAGCGTCGGTGAGCTGTCGGATCGGCGAGATGACGACTCGCGCGAGATAGAACGCGACAACGATGGACAGCAGAAGCGTGATTAGGCTGACACTCAGCAACAGTTGCGTCGAGCTTCTCGCCCAGTCGCCTGCCCAGGTCGCCACGTTTTCGGTCGAACGAAAGTATGCCTCTCGCACGTCGGCGACAACGCCAACCGCTCGACGGAGCACTGGGTTGACTTCGACCTCGTAAATCGAGCGCGCGTCCTCGGGCCGACGGCTGGCGAGGAGCCTCTCACCAGCGATGTCGTAGGCGTCGATGTCTGCCTTCAAATGAGACGCCATCGCCGCCCGGTCGGACAGCGCCAGGAGCTCCTGGAATCCCTTCAGCGCCTCGTTTACCGTGTGGCGGGCCTTCCCTAGGGCTCGACGCCCCCGGTCCTTGTCGAGCGCGGTCTGCAGGAGCGCGTCGTCCTCACGCTCGAGCGCGTTGATGAGCGCTCCGGTCACGGCGGTCGCCCGCTCTCCGTCTTTTACGGTGCGGTCCACGACGTCCCGGACCCGGAAAAAGGCCCAGGCACTGTAGAGGCTCGTGATGCCGCTGATGACCGCCAGGAAAGCCCCGCCGACCAGAAGTCGGCTCCGGAGACTGAGCGCGCTCTTCATACGAGCCCGTACCGCTTCCGCTTGCGCTGGAGCGTCGTGCTATCGATTCCGAGCGTCCGGGCCGCCGCCTCAAGAGTTGGAGCACGCGCGATGATCCGGGCGATGTGCTCTCGTTCCATTGCCTCCAGCGTGACGTCCGCGCCGAGGGCGACCTCGCGACCCGACGCCGGCGCACCCGCGGATTCCACGAAGCCCGGGATACCCAGATCATCGGGTTCGATGCAAGCGGCCGGGCAGAGGATGAGAGCCCGCTCGACGGCGTTTCTGAGCTCCCGCAGATTTCCGGGCCACGAGTAAGACGCTATGGCTCGCTCCGCGGCTTCGGAGAAGGAGACCTCAGGCCGGTGCTGCCGGACGCGCGCGCCGTTCAGGTAGTGCCGGGCCAGCGCCAGGAGATCCTCTCGCCGCTCTCGAAGCGCCGGCAGCACCAGGCTGACGACATTCAAGCGGTAGAAGAGATCCTCTCGAAAGCGTCCTGCCTTCAGGTCCTCTTCGAGCAACCGGTTGGTGGCCGCGACGATGCGAACGTCCGCGTGCCGCTCCTTCGGCTCCCCCACCCGCTCGTATGAGCAATCGTTGAGGAATCTCAACAGCCGAGCCTGTGCCTCCAACGACAGGTCGCCGACTTCGTCGAGGAACAGCAGGCCACCCTTGGCTTCCTGGACCTTTCCCTCCGCATCCCCGACGGCGCCAGTGAACGCGCCCTTCTTGTGGCCGAACAGCGTGCTGTTCATCAGCTCGGGCGAGAGGGATGGGCAGCTCACGGAGACGAAAGGCCCTCGTGCCCGCAAACTGTGCTGCCAGAGCCATCGAGCCATGACGTTCTTGCCGGTGCCGCTCTCGCCACGGAGGAGGACCGGAATGTCGGTGGACGACACGCGGCGCGCCTGGGCCATCATCATCTGGAACTGCGGACTCGCCGTCTCGAAGAAGTCGTCGTCAGTCCCTGCTTCCTGCAGCCGGACCTTGGCCTCGGCCAACTGCTGTTTGGTACGCGTCGCCTCGAGCGCCCGCCGGGCGGCATGCCGAACCTGATCGGGCGTGAAGGGCTTTGGAAGGTAGTCGAAGGCGCCCCGCTTCATCGCATCGACGGCGCTCTCGAACGTCGCCAGCGCGGTGATGACAATGATCGAGGCGCTCGGCTGCCGACGCCGAATATCGGCGATCGCCTCGAGCCCCGAGTCCTGACCCAGCCAGACGTCAACCAGCACCAAGTCGAATGAGCCACGTTCGAGCGCCTCCAGAGCGGCGCCCGCGCTCCCCACGCCAAGGACTCTCGCCCCGTCGGCCTCCAGGCACAGCCGCAGCGACTGACGAACGCCCGGATCGTCATCCACCACCAAGGCCGACCAGCTCTCAGTTTCCACCACCCCAGAGAATACCCACTCTGACGCGCTTCCGATGCCTTCGAGAATCTCCGTCCAGGCAAAATGCCGCCTCGGAACGTTCCGTCAACTCCCACGCGGGTCTCGCCGTCGATTTTCAGCCGATTGGCGGCGGCGATTCCGAGCAGCGCACCTGGCAGTGGATGCTCCCGGTTCCAGCGCGCCGCGCCGGTTCGCACGGCCAGCGCCGACGAGACGAGGATCACTACCGGCGGGTGCAGAAAGTGGTGACGACCGCGGTTCCGTAGGACCGGTTGATGAACGCAGACACCAGGGCGGCGCGCGCCGGCGACACGGGTCGCTCGCTCGGCGAGGAGTCGATGCGTTGTCGCGTTTGCGATCTTTTCAGAGGGACCAACGGCAATGCGACGGTCCGGAGACCGGCCAGCTACGGGAACGCTCGCTTGCGCTCTCCGGTGGTCGGCACGTAGCTTCCTCGAAGTCGGCGCATGTCACGTCGCGCGCCCAGGCTACTTCCCGGCCACTCCTTGCAGGTTGTCGAACGCCGGCAAGTCCGCCAGGTTCGGCTGGAGCACGATCTCGATGCGTCGATTGAGCGCCCGGTTCTGCTGGGTGTCGTTCGGAGCGACGGGATCAAACTCTCCGTAGCCGGCCGCAGAGAGCTGCTGCGGCTTCATCCCGCTGGTGATCAGGAAGCTCACGACCTCCACAGCACGCGCCGTCGACAGCTCCCAGTTGGATGGAAATCGGGCGGTGTGGATGGGGACATCGTCGGTGTGGCCGGCGACTTGGTACTGGCGGTCGGTGATTCCGGCCAGCACCTGCGCCACCCTTGCGAGCGCGGTCTGACCTGCGGGCTTGATGGTGGTCTTACCCGAATCGAACAGCACGTCGGATTCGAGCGCAATGATCATGCGCCCGTCGCGCACGATGACCTTCAGCTGGCCGGCCTCGATCATCGAATGGAGCTTTTCGACCAACTGGTGGAACGTCGCTGCGCGCGCTTCAGCGGCGAGCTTTTGTTTGCGCAGTTCCTCCAGGCGCGTTTTCGCGTCCTCGAGAGTGCGCGCCAGTTGCCCTCTCTCCGACGTCAGCTTGTCCACGTTCTGGCCTAACTTCTCGAGGCGACTCTTGAGCTCTCCAGCGAGCGCAGTCGTGTCATCGAGCGACTTTTGAATCCGGTCGCGCTCCGCCAACGTGGCCTTCAGCCTCGCCTCCAGATCTGCCTCCTTCCTCTGCAGGTCGCCGATCTGGCTCCTGAGCTCCTTTTCGCGCTCCGCAGCGCTCTTGTCGTGGTCCGCCGTGACCTGCTGCAGATCGCCGACCTTCTTGTTGAAGGTTTCGGTGCTGACACAACCACCGATGACGACGGCGGCACAGACAGAGAACGCGAGAGTCTTCATTTCAGCATAACGTCAACGCGTCGGTCGTTGGCCCACCCCGCTTCGTCAGTTCCGGTTGCGTCGATTGCGCCCCGGCTCGTCTGCGACAGAAAGGTCACGCCCACCCCCAGGGATTGCAGGTAACTGGCGACGCTCCCCGCGCGTTTGGAGCCGAGCGCTAGGTTGTACTCCGCCGTTCCTCGTGAGTCTGCCCGGCCGATGAGATCGACGGTTTTCCCCTGCAGTGGTCCCGTGCGCATGCAAGTGGCGAGCTGCTGGAGGATGTTGTGGTCATCGTTGCTGAGCTCGGCTCGATCGAAGGCAAACTTCGGAGAGGCCCCGCTCGCCGTCGCCTTGATTCCGCATAACTGGACGATGTCACTCGAGAGCGCCAGCGTGTGGCTCATCTTCTGGTTCCCGCCCAAGTCCCGGGGCGGCACACTGGCGACCTTCGTCGGCGGGGCCGTGCTCGACGCCGCTGGCTGCGCCGGAGCAACCTTCTCATGATTGCAGGCGGCCGCGCAGGCGAAGACAACCGCGACGGCGGATACCGTTAGTTTCATCTTCGTAATTTCTCCCATAGCGGCTTCACTTCCAACAACGCTCGAGCACACCGAAGCATTCCAGCCGATCTCATCGAGAACCGTACCCGGACCGACGACCGAGACCAATCGGGGATGGCCCCGACCCGGCGCTCGCGACTCGGACTTTCCTGGCGCGACTACGTTCCCGATCGAGATGCCGAGCGGGTGGGCAGTCCCGCACTGGCCAGTCGCTGAGATGCTCCCTATTCGGAGGGCGTGGACCGCTCTGGTTCACCGAAGAGATGGACCCGGACACCTGTGAACATGGCGTAGGCACAGAGACATCCGACGAGCCCGACAGCGGCGGCCAGAAGGGGTGGGCCGAAAGCCACCAACTCGGCAACGCGCAACATCCGATGGTCCCGCCCAGCGGCATCTGGCCTCGCTCGATGGATCTGTGTCAACCGGGAACTCGCGAATCGGATTGTTGT
This sequence comes from uncultured Pseudomonadota bacterium, assembly GCA_963835825.1. Lineage (GTDB taxonomy): Bacteria > Myxococcota_A > Polyangia > Fen-1088 > Fen-1088 > JADGRB01. The sequence goes on along the minus strand of CAWIGZ010000008.1, from coordinate 160,719 downwards.
GAGACGCCGCCGATCGACCCCACGCCGACCGGCGGCTCCCTGCTTGCGACGACCGTTCGCGAACCTAATGCCGTCCCAGACTGGGGCAAGCGCCAGCTGGATTAGGGTCACATCCCGAATGACTATTCTACTTCGTGCACCGGCGGACCAGCAGTGCTCGAGCCCACTTCCGCGCGGTGGTCCGACGATGGGCCGCTGCGCCTGACGACGTTTGATTGCCAAGCCAATCTGCTCTGCGACCAAGGCCCTTCGAGCTGTCGTGGTCCTGGTTCGTGATCACGGTCGCATCTGCCTGGTCGCCAGAGCCCTCGGTACCGAATCTCGCGAAGGCGGACGACGGCCGACGACGAGACCGACCGCTGTCCGAAATGATTCAAACGGCCGGTCAATCGCCGAGACGTCTTGAAGCTGGCCGGAGCTAGAACCGGACTCGTGGTCTTGGGGGCCTGTATCAGCGAGATCGCTGCTGCAGCACTACGAGGTGACGATCGCCACGGACGACGGCATCTGTAGACCTGTTGGGACCACGTCGAGTCCGGAGAGATGCCGCCCTGCTTCTACGTCTTCCCGGTGCACCCAGGGGCTAAAGGGGGAAGCGACGAGACGCAAACTGAAAAGCTACGCCAGAGCCCGTGTGGCTCGGACGCGTTTCAGAGCGCAAATAGACATGCTTGCCCGGAGCAGCGGCGATGCGGCGTGCGGCATGCCTGCTTTCCCACCTGTCGAGGTACCACCACTATCAAGTGCTGCTTACCAGACATGCGAGTTCCGTTGGTGCGGCTCTCCTCGTCCTGTCGATCCCATGGTTGACGACGCTGGACGGTTGCGTCGGTTCGCTCGGCACCGCGACGGGGACTGGGGGGACGGGGATCACGGGATCCGGCACTGGCGGATCGGGGACCGGTGGATCGAACAGCGCGGCCATGGCTGACCTGCCGTGCGACGTGGCCGGTCTGCTTTCCAGCAAGTGCGACTCTTGCCACGGTTCCACTCCTGTGGGCGGTGCTCCAATGTCGCTGGTCAGCTACGCCAATCTGACCGCTCCCGCCAAGTCCGACCCGACCAAAACGAATGCGGTCGTCGCCGTCGCACGAATGATGAATACGACCAGTCCGATGCCCCCCGTCGGACTGCCAGCCGCGACGCCGACCGAGATCGCTTCGCTCCAGAACTGGATCTCCGCAGGGTATCCGACAACGGGATGCGCCACCAGCATCGACGCCGGCACGGGACCTGATCCTTTCAGCGTCCCACCAACCTGTACCAGCAGCATGACGTGGACCCGGGGAACATCTGGCTCGGGATCGATGGAGCCCGGAATGGCCTGCATCAACTGCCATGCTTCATCGGGCGGCGAGGCGCCAGGGTTCACGATCGCCGGAACCCTTTATCCGACCGCGCATGAGCCGGATCTGTGCGACGGCGCGAACGGCACGGACGGTGCGCAGGTGGTGATCACTGGAGCGAATGGCGTCTCGCTCACATTGACGCCCAACGCAGCTGGCAATTTCTACTACACAGGTTCGGTAACGACGCCCTTCCGCGCCAAGGTAATCTACATGGGACGTGAGCGCGACATGGCGACCGCGCAGACGTCCGGCGACTGCAACAACTGCCACACCCAGAACGGCGCGATGGCCGCACCAGGTCGCATAATCCTTCCGTGAGTAATGGTCGCTCTGTCGAAATTGAGACAGCGATCTATTTGAAGGTCTAGTGGATCGTTTGTCCAACTGCTCACGGCGCTGGCGGCAGCCGCCAGGATCCTTCCGCCGCCCGAGGTGTAGCCGGCGTCCGCGGCGTGCCGCTCTTCGCGTCGCTTTGGTGATCTGCGATCTTGAGGACATTTCGGGTCGAGAGGCGGCGTCGATTCTGCAGATACCGGAGGGGACGCTCTACCGGCGGGTCCATGAAGCGCGTCGTGCACGCGGCGTGCTGGTTGAGGGGGCGCATTCGTGAGAACGTCGACAGTCAACGCATGCCGACTGAACGCCAGCTCCTTGGTGTTCGCGAGCCAATTCCCGAGCTGTCGAGATGTCCGCCTTGTACGGCAGATCGCTGCAGCGTATCGGGCCGACCGGGCTTGCTTGGGCGGGTCGTCGTCGTGACCGACCAGGTGTTGCGGCGCCTCGTCGCGTTCTTCTGCGCGGTCGCCGCTTGCGGAGGGGGACCAGCGCCCCATGACGCCGGGCGGGACGTCCCACCGATCGCCGACCCTCGCACGGTGGTCTGCACGGAACCCGAGGCGGGAACCTCCAGCGTCAACTACGACGTCATCCAAACGATCTTCAATCAAAACTGCGTCATCTGTCACAGCGTCGGCAACGACCTCAATCTTCAGGCGGGGATCTCATGGTCGGCACTCGTAAACCAGCCGGCACCATCCGCGGAAGCCTGCGGCGGAACTCTGGTCGTGCCCGGAAATCCGAACGCGAGCTACCTCTACCAAAAGCTCACCAGTCCCTCGCCCTGCTCGGGCTCGCAAATGCCCCGCACGGACCTCCTGCCCGATCCGCTCCCCCCCTGTGTCACCGCACTGGTCGCCGCCTGGATCACAGAGGGGGCGATCGGTTCCGCCACCGACGGCGGCGCGCATCCATAGATCGCCGCTGCTCCGAACACATGCCGGGCAAGAGAGAGGTTCATTTTCCAGCTCGCCGGGTCAAGCTGCGCACATCGACGAACGCAGGTGAATCCGCCGCGAATGTCCGCCCGTCGGTTTGGGCACGAAGTCCGAATGCTGACGCCGCAGGTGCGGGACCAGTCAGCGTCTGTTCCGGGTAGCCTGAGGGCTGGCCCTGCCGACAGGCCTCCCGAGCCCAGCGGTTAGAGCGAAATCGGACCGGCGATGGCGATGCCGACGCCCTCTCCGGCTTCGGGCCGGAAAGCCCCGACCTGGACGCCGCGGACGCGCAAGTGCAGCAAGCTGACCGACGTGCCGATCGCCAGACCCGCGGCGCCCCCCACCAGCACGTCCGTGTAGAAGTGATAACCAGCCCAGATCCGCTCGGCGGCCACGCTGGCCCCGACCAGGGCGGTCACCGCCCAGGGCTCCCACGTCAGCCCATACCTAGCGTTCACCGTCACCGACGCCGCCGACAGCATCGCGAACGTGAACGACGTGTGCCCCGAGTAGAACGACCGGTAGTTCCCCGGATTGCTGGCCAGGGCGGGGTCGGAGTAGACGCGCGGGATGGGTCGTTGCACGGTATTCTTGGCCAGGGTCACGAAGCCCGCGTTCACGCTCATGGCCTCGGCGAACACGACGGCGTCCTCCAGCCAGGGATGCCAGCGGCGGAGCGCGATGGCGTCGCCGATCGTCGGGACGGCGATCGCCAGCGCCAGCGTGACATTGCTGGCCAGGTCCGCTGCGTTGCTCGCGTTGCCGATGACGCCCCGATCGAAGCTGTTGACCGAGCTGGGCGAGCAGGGGCAACTGGGATGGATGATCTGCGAGGTGAGTGCCAGCGGGATCAGGCTGCCCACCGTCGTCACGGCAATGATCGCCCCGTCGATCGGCAGGCTAATCCGGAACACCGACATGGGATCCGGGACTTCCGTGTCGGCCGCTGCCTGCCGGGCCGGCCAGACGCCAACTAGCAGCATCGCGATCACTGGCAGGGCCCGCCTCATGACGTCAAGGTATGCCGCGCCCGGGCTCCGACAAGCTCAATGCAGGGCCCTCCTGACCTTCGAGTGGGTGCGTAGGTCAGCGATCGCGATCGCCAGGCGGCCCCTGTCGCCCCGACGGCAGCGCGCCATCAGAGGGTTTTGTGAACCAGGTGGTTGTCGTCGGCACCCGCTTCGGCGTCAACGCCGACGGTGAGATCGAAGCCCGAGCAGCGGCTCCCTACCCCCTGGTTCCGCCGTCCGGCGTTCCGCCGCTGGGGCTGCCGCTGGCCGTACCAGCGTCGGGCTGACCGGGATAGCCGGGCGTCTCGCCGGGGCAATTCTCGTCGACCACGCCGTTGCAATTGTCGTCTTCGTGGTTCCCACAGACCTCGGGGTGGTTGGGGGAGACGGCCGCGTTTCCGTCGTCGCAGTCGTTGCACCACGGCACACCGTCCCCGTCCTGGTCCGCCGACTGAGATGCGTCGCCGTTCTCGCAAGCGACGAAGCTCTTTAGGTACTGCGGCCGGTTCTGGGCCATATCCTTCATGGCGGCGACGGCCGCAGTAAACTGATCCATGGTCGCCCACTTGTGGGTATCGGCCGCCACAGCGCCGGAGATCTGCTGCGACCAGGTGTCGATCCAGCCGGTGATCTCCGTTGGATTCCACTTGGGCATCTGCGTCGCGATGGCGTCGACGTACTGCTTTCGCCAGGTCGGATCGTTCATCACGATGAGGTAGTTCTTCCCGGGCGGGTCCGGCAGCGGTCGCCCGGCCCACCAGTAGATCGGATGCTCCTTGTACCCGAGAGGCGTGAACAGCTCAGTCCATTCCAGGGCAGAATCCGTGTGGTCGAGGAGCCAGACGTATCCAGGCGTCCCCTCGTCGTAGAGCCAATAGTTGTGAGAGCCCCCGTAGTACCCGTCGGAGTCCTCGACCACCGCCTCGGCAGCCCACTCGAGGACGGTATTCGGCAGATCGGCCAGCCCTTGCAGGGTGGCGATGTCCGTGGCGGCGTTGAGCGCCTGCAACTTGGCCCAGTTCGGCGCGGCCACATTCGTGTGCGGCTCGGTACCCATCTTGAAGAGATCGCCGCCGGCATTGTTGGGAAAGAACTGTTGCAGCAGCGGCTTGACGATTCCGTCCTCCGCCACGTAAAGGCCGTAGAAGGTGCCGTTGATCGTGATGGTCGCGCTGTTCGAGCACGGGGCCAGAAGGCCGATCTCGCGGAACCAATTGTTGCCTACCCGCTCGCTGAGGAAGCTCCATTCGTCGCGCGCCATCTCGAAGTGAAGCGTCCCAACCCCGTGGAACTTTTGATGCGTATCGTACTCGTCGAACTTGATATCGAACTGCATCTTCGGGTTCGCGTCGAACATCACGGTGTTCACCCAGGAGGACTTTCCGCGAAGCCGTACAGCGGCGTTGCTCACGGTCTCGGCCCCGTAATGGAACACGATCGGGTATGGCGTTTGCGGTGGCGTGCCCGCGAGCACGTCCTTCAGGTCGTGGAAATCCGCATCCAGCTTCGCCCAGTTGTCGGCGGAGATCTCGAACGAGTACGCCGGAACGACGGTCTGATCGAACAGATCCGAGCACAGCCGTGGACTGTGACTCGCATCCGGGACTTGCCTGGCCTGACCCGAGGAGCCAGCCTCCCCGGACGCGGCTCCCGCTGCGCCTCCGGTTGCTCCGGCATCGCTGATGGAAACTCCTCCGTCAGCACGCGGTACAAGCGACGGTCTACTACCTGGGGGGCCGCCGCTCCCGCAGCCACCGACCACGACGAGAACTGCTGCAACTTCGAGCCCCCAGCCACGCAAGGACATGTTTCGGTGCCTCCGTTCCGAGGTCGTCGGAATGCAATTCCAGGACCGCTGGCCACGGCTTGTGGTCGCCGGACGTAGGAAGGCTATGACCGATGTCGGTTACGGTATCGGAACGGCATTCACGCCGTCGTTACCGTTGCGGACACCCTTCCCCAGGGGGTCACCAACCGCCTTTTCGATGAATCACCAGCCGACAGCGCCGACGATGTCATCCCTTGGCGATGCTTTTGAACGCAGGGACTTGTCTATCTGCCGTCGCGATGGCGATCGTCACCAGCAGGTCCGTTCAGGCTATCTGGTCAACTCTCCGGGCACACCCACCGCTCGCCGGCACGGAGACCGCCCGCCGCCTCCACCCGGAGATCGCGACAGTCGAACGCGCGGCCTCTCCGCGACTGCCTCCGGGTTGACTCAAAGCGCCGGCACAGCGCTGGAGGGAATGGACTCTCTCGATCACGCATTCGAGAAAGAACATCGTCCAACGAGGCGAGTAGACCTCTATCTCGTGGGCTCAGGATTTGGGAGGATAGTATTTCGTCTCCGTGATCTGGAATCCCAGGCAGTTGAACAGCTTCGCTGCGCTTTCGAGCGTCTGCGCCGTGGCCGATGGACCGTAGTCGAAGCGCCCCGAATGGTTGTTGAGAGTGGTACCCACGACCTCGCCGGCGGTCAGAGCAAGAGGCGCGCCGCCGCCCGAAGAGCACACCCCGAGCGTCGGATGGCCGATGGGCGTCGATCCATCGGCAGCCTGGGAGACCTCCGGGCCTATGACGATCACGGGGACGCCTTCACTCGTCTCGAGGATCACGTAGTTGATGAGAACACCCGAGGGAAAATAGTAGGGACCCGTTCCGTCAGGACCGGAATGCGGGTTGCCGTCGCCCGCCCACGACATCCAAGTCGAGATGGCTGCGCCGGCCGCTGCTCCACTCTTGGTATCCGTGACCGCGACGGCGAACGGATTCTGCAGAATCGGCCCGCGGCCAGGTTGTTCCATCTCCTGCGGCTTGATGTGGTCCGCTACGTGCGGCGCGCCGAGCGAGCCAATCGACGGTTGTGGAACTGTCGGCGCCGCAACCGCCGAAGCGGCCCCACCGCAACAGCTCTGCGCTTGCGACATGAAGGTTCCTGGTTGACCGAAGACGTATCCGACTGACGGATCGGACGACCAAGACGTCGCGCAGGCGTACATTGGCGGGCTCCCAGGGCTATCGATCTCGAGATAGCCTGTCTGCGACGGTTGTCCCGAGCTGTCCTGGCTGCAAGGTGAGACCTTTCCGATCGGAAGCGCCGCACACAGGTCTCCTGGCGCCGCCGGCAAGTTGCAAATAGCTCCGGCCGCCGCGTCAACGGGGGTGATTACCTTTTGTCCTCCGTCGGACCGACCGACTCCAGCGTCAGGCGGGCTTGAGCCACTTGCAAGGTGGTTCGAATTGGATGTACTTCCTCCGCAAGCGCTTCCCAACACGGTTGAGATGACGAATACACGAAGCACCGACATTTCCACTCTCACCACACTCATCCTCATTTCACAGACCCCCCGCAGCGTTCCTTGCGTTCGGATGCAGGGGCCGTGCCGGTTAGATTGGTTCGGTCAATGAGTCTGCATCTCTGCGCAGACCCACCAAACCGCACCCCAGCCACGGCCAAGTATCCGCCACCGAATCAGCCCGCACTCGTCACCTACCGGCGATGACTATGTCAGTCTGCATCGAGCGGAACCGCTGCGAGTGGCGTTGCGAGGCTAGTATTCGACGGAGAAGTCGTTATCGGTATCGGTGTTGTATGAGCCAGCAAGCGGGGAGTAGGTCTGGACATGAACGGTCCGATCGGACGGAAATATCTCCATGACGCGAAGGTAGCCGCCGCCGCCCTTAGGGAGCATTTGATAATTCGCCAATATCTGAACGACGGTCGTCCCATCCGGTCGCACGCTCAACAGGCGTCCCACGCCCCGATCGACGACGTGCCCGCAGAAGACAAACTGAATGTTGCTGTTCCCTAGGATCAACTTCTGCCAGATCTCTTCGCCGTCGTTTACCTCGCCTGGCCCCATGTCGATTGGATAACTGTGGGGGTTCCACCGTTGAGCCCGCCCGCTCCTATGATCGTAGCGCGTGTTGTCCTCATAAAGATATGCGTGCGTCACGACAATCGCAGGGATGCCCATATACTGTTTTGCAATGCCGTCCGCCCACGCAAGCACAGAGTCGCGCGGACCAAACTCGAGCGAGAGCACGAGCCACTTGCCGCCTCCAGGGACGTCGAAGAGCTCGTAGTTGTTCTCGATGTGATTCGGTTCGAACGTACCCTTGAACCAAGGGTTACCGGCGAACGTCGAGACTGGAAAGTAGGCGTCGATGAGCGTTACTCGGCTGGCGGACCAACCGTTGCCCGGGTAGTCATGATTTCCGGCTGACAGGACGTACGGGACGACCCCATCGAGTCGGTGCATGCTAGATGCTGCCGGTTCCCACTGCGTGTCCACATCGTTGTCGACGATGTCGCCTTCGTGAAGCACGAAAGCCAGATTGCTCGTCTGGCTCTGCTGGACAATCCACTTCGTCTGTGCGTCGAAGGTGGCTGGATACTTGGCGGCGTAGAACTGAGTGTCCGGCATCGCGACGACCACGAATGACGTCGCCGATGAGCGCCTGCCCAACGGTTGGGTCGCGAGAGAGCCGCCGTCTAGGGAAAAGCCTATGTCGGCTGGACCCTCCGGCGGCAGCTCGCAGGCGGCACCAGCGAAGACAAACAATGCAGCGACAGTCAGAGTAATCGGCGCCCTCAATGTAGCCCCCCCCCGCAGCAAGACGATTTGGTCTCTCGTAGCAGCGTGCCAGATCAAAAGCAAACGGACGTTGATACTTTTTCGGCGGTCATGGACGACGCCGACAATGTCGCGATGAGGTCACCATCTGGTTGACCGTCGACAGGAGCGGGCTCAGCGACTCTTCGCAATATTGCACTTCTCCCGGGAGATCGAACGCGTGAGCGCGATCACGAGGCAGCACGAGAACGTCGCGATGTCGAAACGCTGGGTCTGATCGCTCTGCGCCACTCGCATCAGTCATCCACCCAAGGACGCGACTCACGACCCTGCGAAGGACTGCTCCCCTGATGCGGCAAGCTCGACGAGACGGGCGTCGCGCTGCTCGTCTCCCACCGCGCGCTGCACCTGTCACTCCTTTTCGTTGTCCCCTTCGTCCGCCTGCTGGCTGATCTTTCGAAGAAGGACGCTGAACGATTCCCGGGCGATGACCTTGTTGAACTGGTCGCGATAGCTGTCGAGCAGGCTCGTTCCGTCTGTCACCAGGTCGTAGACGAACCAGCGGTCGGCTCTCAGCAGCAATCGGTACTCCACCTTCAAGAGCAATGCCTTCCCGCTCTGTCCTCTCCACACGCTGGCGTACACACTGGCGGTGCCGCGAGTGGTGACTGCCTCCCTTTCAAAGCGAATTTGAGAGTCCGGTCTCAGGAACATCCCGCGGACGTACCTGCTCTCGATCAACCTCCTCAAATCGGCGACAAATTGGAGCCGCTCGTCGTTCGTGAGACGCCCCCAGCGATCTCCCAAGGCACGTCTGCTCATCTCCACGTAGTCCATGGAGCCGCCGATGAGCCTCTTGATTGCACTGCGCTGCATCTCAGCTTCCGGCGACCAAAAGGGATACGAACTGCGCAGACAAGCTCGCGCCGCGTCGGTCGATTGGACAAGTTGGGCCATTGGACTCGGCGTGCGCGCTGACAGTGGCGCCGAAAAGGCCAGTTCCCCCTGGACGAGGGTGCAACTGAGAACTGCGATCACGAGTGGTTTATTCACGTTCAGGCGAGCGGCTGGGAGAGGATCCCGCGCTGGTCAGACTGCGCCCCTCTTCTCCGCTGAGAGGGTGTCCGTTCCGTGACGTTAGTGACCGATGGGAACGCCTTACATCGGTGAATCCACAAGGCAGCGGGACGGGGGTTGACCCGATCTGATGGACGGTGTCGTTACGCTGGCCCATGCGCGGGCACCACCTCGATCTCGGAACGAGTCGGTCGACATCGATAGCTCGAGGATCGGGACAGCCAGGGGCTTCCAGCTCCATTCCTCCGCCGCGGCCTGGACGCGCTCCCAGCTTACCATTCGGATCATCGGCGAGATGCGATGTCTCGCACAGCGGCCGCTGTTCACCACGACTTGCGCCGTTCGGAGAGGACGCGCCGGGCGTCCCTGGCCATGGCCCAGACCAGAACCGACACGGGGACCCGCTGGACTGGTTCCTCGTTCGATTCTGAGTGCCGCCGCACGTAGCCTCTTGCCCCCGCGAGGGTGGTCCTTAGTTCGCATGCGTGGGTCTCGTCTACCGGGCCGTGCTCTTGCTCACTATCGTGATCGCGTTGGGCCGGCCAGCTCTGGCGCGGGAGGACGCCGATGCGAATGCGGTCCCGGTCGGAGACGCCGGATCATCTCCGCTGCCGTCTCCGTCACCGGACGCGGGGATGGCTGGCACCTCGGACGCTGTAGCGCCGCCGACCGTCCTTATCGCGCCGACTGCCGCCCCGTCGTCCGTCGTCCCCGTTACGCCTGTCGCGACGCCGGCCACACCTCCGCCCGCGAGCCCGAGCCCGGAAGCGCCCTCCGAACAGAGCGACCATGAGACAGCGAGGGACGCCTCAGACGACGGCGCGACACAACAGTCAAAGGCCAGTGGGAAGACCAACTCGACGAGTAATGCTGCTGCCGACGACCAGGATGAAGAATTCGAGGAGCTGGCGCCTCGCCCCAACGCCAAGGGGGATGCCTTCGGTGACGAGCCGGAGAACGGCCCCAAGACCAAGGGATTTGCCTTCCGGTTGCTGTTGCAGACGCGCTACACACGCGTGTTCGACGACGCCAGCCCGAAGGACGCCGAGAGCAACGACGGGTTCGCCCTGAACCGTGCCTTCTTGCGGGGCGTGGTGCATCCGTACAATTGGCTCGCGGCCAAGCTGCTGGTCGACTTCGCCGAGCTCGCCTACTCGAATCCACAGCAAGCGTTGAAGCTGGCCTACGGCGAGATCAAGCCGATCAAGCGCCTCGAGCTCACTTTCGGCCTGTTCAAGCGGACCTATTCGCTGCTGGAGCTGCTCCCAATCGCCGAGTACGAGCTGGCCGATACCGGTCCGACTGACAACCTGATCAAGGATACGCAGTTTGGCGGCCGCGATGCCGGCGCGATGGCGCGCGGCGATCCCCTCCCGAAGCGGCGCTGGCTGCACATCTACCTCGGGGCTTTCGGTGGCGCCGGCGAGGGGGCCGAGGGGATTCCGGGGACCACCGGCAACGTCAACACGGGCCCCGACCTGGCGGCACCGTCACTGCTGCTGACGGCCCGTCTGATGTCCCGGCCGTTGAAGCACCTCTCGCTCGCCGCAGACGGCGCCTGGCGGCCCAACGGCAGCCCCGCGGTTTCGCTTCCCCCGCAGAGCCAGGTGACGTCGGGCATGGCCACCAGCGCCGACGCGACCTACTCGAATCGGTTCCTCGAGCTGCGCGATGAGTGGCTGTGGGGGGATCGCACCGACCTCGCGTATCGGGGCGACGCCCGGACGTTCATGGCCGCCTGGGGGATCTTCGCGCTGCGGTTCCCGGTGGCCCGCGTCCTGGCCATGCCTGCCGCGCGCTTCGAATGGCTCGACGTCGATCGCCAGCATCCCGCTGGCCAGCGGTACCTGATCTCCGGCGCGCTCAACCTCGACTTCACCGCCCACGTGCGCCTGCTCCTGGATCTGTCTCGGGATCAGCTCACAGCCGGAACCTACCCATCGACGGCGCCGCCCGGCGTGTTCACGCAGAGCGCCACCATCTTCGTCACCCAGATCCAACTGAAGGTGTGAGCCAGGGGACGCGAGGCGGGCGGTCACGAGCCGTGGTGCTCAACCTCGACCCGGTAGATCATCGTCCAGTCGGCGTGGTGCGCGGAGATGCTCCGGAGCTACGACACGCCCGTTTCATGAATTGGCCCCCAGGAGAAGCAATCGGCGGCCTCCGAAAAGTCGCGCAGTTCGAGCGGCGAACCATCTCCTCAGCGGTGACGGGCGGCACAGAGCGGACGTTGGCGCCGAGGTATAAGGGAACGGACGTGGCCGACGCTGACAAGAGGAAGCAGAGTCTCTATTTTCCGGAGTCGGTGTTGAAGGAGATCGCTGCCGAAGCGACTCGTCAGGACCGCTCACTCTCCTGGATCATGCAGAAGGCATGGAAAGCAGCTCGCCGGGAGATCAAGAGCATGCCTTCTGCAGTCGCTGACCCTCTGGATATCGAGAGCAAAGACGACTGAAGAGTTGAGCGGGGCGGACTGCTCGTCGTCGCCGCTTTGATTGATTGCGACGCGCGTCCTCGCAGGCCTCAGATCGCCCGCAGCCGCGCGCTCTGGGCAAGCGGTTTGGCGCGGAAAGCGCGGCTGCCCTACGCGCGTTGTTTTCGGCAAAACCGTCGATCCCCGTCGAGCGCAAAGACGTGACCCGGCTCACGTCCTATCTATTGATGACGACGGAAGCCGTCGTCGGGCACCAATGCTTCGGACTCTAGACCGTTCATCAATTCGGCGGTCGTTCGCGTCCACACCATTGGGGGTACTCACAATGATCAGCTCGTGGCTTATGAAGCGTGGCACTTGGTTGTCGCTCACGCTGTTGTTGTCCTTCTTCGTGTCGACGGGCGTCTCCTGTGGTGGTGGCTCGTCGAGCCCCGGAGCCGGGACCGGCGGGACGGGCGCGAACGTCTGCGGCACCGCCGGTCACGCCTGCTGCGCTGCGAACAATTGCCAGGGGGGTGGCTGCTGCATCGCGGGAAGGTGCATCGGCAGTGGCTCGGCGTGCACGGGCGCTGGGACGAGCGGCACGTGCTCGAGCGGATCGTGCCAGAGCGCCACCGGGACGACGTGCGGAGCGGTGGGCCAGACCTGCTGCGGAGGGGGCGCGGGAGGCGGGTTCGGCGGCGGGTCCACCACCTGCACCGCCGCGGGGGCGCGCTGCTCGGGCGGAGCCTGCGTCGGTTGCGGCAGCAGGGGCGAGCTCTGCTGTGCCGGCGGCGGCGACAACGCTTGCGCTACGAGCCTCTCTTGCCAGATAGGCGACGGTGGAATGAGCTGCGAGCCGTGCGGCGCCAGCGGCGAAGTGTGCTGCTCCGGCGACGCCTGCAACAGCGGCCTCGGATGCGCCAACCCAGGCAACGGAATGCCCCGCACGTGCATGAACTGTGGAGCGACCGGGAGTGCCTGCTGCCCGGGAGATACCTGCCAGCCAGGAGGAACCTGTACCGGCACCACGACGGGCACCGGCGGAACCTGCGTCGCCTGCGGGGGTTCTGGTCAGACCTGCTGTGGCGGCGGCGGCTTTGGGACTTGCAACAGCGGCTTCGCCTGCACCGTTGCGACAGCCGGCGGAGCGGGTGGAAGAACGGGCGGCACGGGGACTTGCCAGCCCTGCGGCGCCGCCGGGCAGGGATGCTGCGGCCGCAGCTGCGGGACCGGGCTCGTCTGCGCCAGTGGGGGCGGCGCGGGCGGCACGTCCATCTGCCAGGCGTGCGGCGCCAAAGGGGAGCCCTGCTGCCAAGCGACCGGGGCCAGCGGCGGGACCTGCAGCGCAGCGCTTTCATGCGGGGCCCCTGACGGCGGCGGCGCACGCAGCTGTCAATGAGCGTTCCGCCTGCGCCCGTTCGCCGTCATCGGCGCCACCGTCTGCCCCTCGGCACACTCGGCCCGTTCGGCGGGGTTTCGCCGATGATCCGGCGCCGCTCTCACCAATGTGGTCGCCGCAGGTCTCGGGCAGACCGTCGCGGCGGCGGGGATTGCCGACCGGAAGGCTCGCTGACGTGTTCCCGCCCTGCCCGATTCGTGCTTCAGCGCTTCGATTGGATCCGACCGCGCGGACCGCCAAGCTGGGTAGAATCACAACCGCTATCGCGCGGACCGAATTGGAAGACGGCCAGCGGATCGCATTCAGGGCGTCATCCCCGACCACCCCAAGGGGTCCGGTTCTCGCTGGCCTCGGTACCCCGCCCATGGTGAGGGAGATCGTTTCGCCGTCGTGAGGAACAGATAGCGTCGCCACGGTCGGGCGGATCCGGTCTGCCAGAATCGACGCCCCGGGCGCGGGGATGCCCCGGGCGATCACGGCGAACTCTTCGCCGTTCTCGTCACAGGACGAGGTCGAGGTGCCAGCGCAACAGTAGGTGTATGAATCGGCCTTATTGGATGCGCTTACCGGAGTGCACATCGCCGCGACCTGGACCAGCGACTTCGCGCAGAGCTGGCCTTCGCCGCGCGGGGCTGACCGCGCTGGCTGACGGAAACGCGACGATGTCCCCGGTCATGGGCCGGCGCTGGCGCCGTTCCCGCGGCGCGGGCACGAGCGTGGCGGTGTGGACGTCCGCGGTCAGATCGACGGTGTCCTGAAAAACGGAAGCGATCGAACGTGTAGGGCACGCCGTTCGAAGCGAAGATCGAGGGGCCGTCGGGGACGTGAAAATGAAGATGGGGCTCGGTTCATCGACAGGCCGCGACTCAAAGGAGAGCCTGCGTTGGATGCGTGCCGTCGATTTTGTGGTCAAGCACTCCTCCGGTGGTCGGATCGTCGCCGGGACGATTTCGTCGAGCATCGCGACGGTATGGAAGCTCGGTGGCTGGGAGGCTAAGCTCATCGCGGCCGCATCAGGAAGCAAGTTGATCGGCCCGCTCAAGCACCCCTACGAACCCTGGCACTGGCGGTTGCCGCGATGACTAGTCGAGCTGCGATTGCTGGATCATGTCTTCTTGGGGGGCTGCTGTTCGTCTTCGCTCGATCGGCCGCCTGCTCGCCGGCAACGCCCACGCAGGCTGCTCCCGAAGCGAACGGCGGGGGAAGCGGCGACGCAGGGGCAGACGGTCGACCCTCGGCAGATGCGAATGCGCCCCAGATCGCGCTCGCCTGGCTGGGGGCACTTCGCCGACGCGACAAGGCGGCGCTGACGAAGCACAGCCGGTTGCCCTTCGTCCTGCGCGACACCGGAACCGAGGGCGACTGCACCAATCTGGACATCACGACGCCCGCCAAGCTCGATGCGCTGAAGTGCCTGCTAGACGACCATCTGTTGCATGAGGATTTGGAGGACCACCCTCGGCTTGATGCAGACGTGCTCTCTCCAAAACATCTGCCGAATTGGGCGCGAAAGTGGAAGAAAGACGTCGCAGCGGGCCTGACGCCGGTGGGCGTATTGGTCATGGGGAACGGTGATAGCGTCGACCTTGTCCTACTCGTGGGCGATGACGGAGTGCACGGAATCTTCAAGCAAGTCGAGTTCGAGCGGAACTGAGCGCCGGGCTGCATGGGGAGAACTGAACCATTGTGCGTAGAGCAGGCACGGCGGAGCGCGCGCCTGCAACCCGTGTGGGTGCCGCGCTTGTGCAGCCAGCAAGCGAACCGCACCGCCTCAGCAGGGCCACCGCGAACTTGAGGGAGCGGCGTCCTGGCGCTGCTCGCTACGGGCACGTGAGGATCGATCTGACGCCCGGCGGCTGGTTCAAGGAGCGGGTGGCTGACTGGCGCCGCAACGAAGCGCTGTCATTCGAGCTGTACGAGTGCGCCCTGCCCGTGCGCCGCCTCCATCACAGCTGCACGCTCGTCCGCGAGGGAGGAGCCACCGTCGTCCGCCAGCGGATGGAGTACGAGTTGAAGCTCGGCCCGCTCGGAAAAGTCGTGGACGCCGTGATGGTCCGGCGGAAATGGACCGCAGGCATCCAGGGCTTCCTCGCCGGCCTCAAGCGATACGCCGAGACCGCCCAGTCACCGGCCGACGCAGCCGGCGCGGTCAGAACTGCGCCATGAACTTCCAGGCCATCGGTGGAATGAAGGCCTTCAGGCCGTCATCCCCGTTCGAGGTCCCGTCATCCACGGACGACGGCGTGTGCGCGCCATCGAACGTGCACGTTTTGACGGGATAACCCGCCTTGCACCCTTGGAAGTCGTAGCAGACGTAGGTCTTGCTGCCGGCTGTCGTCGTCGGGATGTTGTTCCCGGAGGGAATCGTGCAGTTGTTGTCCTTGGCGTGCTGAAGGTTGCAGGCCTTCCCCCCCATCGTGTCGTTGCCCCACGGACAGGTGCCGTCGCTCATGCCGGTCGTCCCCATGTACGCGATCGGCGCCGCATTCGTATCGGTCGGCTCGTTGGGAAGATTGTAGTTGGCCGCGGCCATGGCGACGACCCCGCGCAGCTTGGTCTGGCGGGTGATCGACAGGGCGTAGCTCATCATCGCTCCGAAGCTGAAGCCCGTGGAAAAGACCCGGCTGTCGTCGATGCACAGGTTCGCGTCGACGAGGGCGAGCAGGTCGTCGAAGAGGACGACGTCTCGCTTGTAATCCCATGGAAGGTTGCCGATGCCCTCGGGCGCTACGAAGATGGCCGAATCGCCCGCGTCGGTCGCTGCGCGTTTGAGCCCGAAAAACGCGTAGTGGGCTGCGTCGAAGTTGGGCCCGTTAAAAGCGGGATATTGGCCGTTCGCATTGCCGACGTCCGAGCCATACGCCTGGTGCCAGGAGAAGATCAGGCGATACGGGTGCGTCGGATTGTAATCCGCCGGAATGTCGATGATGTATTCGCGGCTCATCCCGCCGCTCGTGATCTTGAGTGTCGTCGACGTGGCAAGACCCTTGGAAACCGACATGCCGCCGGTGGTCAGCGTCTTGACGCCATTCGTGACGCTGCAGCCCTTGCTGGGAACCGGGCCGCTCCCGCCTCCGGCCGCCCCCCCGCTGCCACCGGAAGTTCCGCCGGTCGAAGTGCCACCGGCGGTTCCGCCAGTCGCATGACCGCCTCCGCCATTGCCACCCTTCGCTCCGTTACCTGCAGCTCCGCCACCAGCGGTCCCTCCGCTCCCGGTGCCGCCGGTCGCAGTTCCGCCGGTCCCGGTCCCGCCGCTCCCAGATCCGCCGGTCGCAGTTCCGCCGGTCCCGGTCCCGCCGCTCCCATGTCCGCCAGTCGCGCTGCCTCCCGTGGACGAGCCGCCGGTGGACGAGCCACCGGTGGCGCTACCTCCCGTGCCCGTAGATACCCCGCTCCCGCCCGAACCGGACGTCCCGGGGCTCGAGCTTCCGCAGCCGATGATTCCTAACGACAGTCCGAGAGCGAGGGTCCGGAACCAGTTCGTAGACATGCGATCCTCCGATGGAAACCGAGGCACCCTGGAACGTTCCTCTTGCGCGGATTGCGCGGGAGGGATGGACGCTGGACAGAAGGGCGAGAGCCATCGGCGCGAGGGTGCCATCCTCTACAGCTGTCTGCATGCCGGCGCTTGTTGACAAGAAAACGGCGCGAGCGCGCTTTTCGAGAAGGTTTTTCGCCATCGGGCCCCTTGTCCACGGCGATGGCTCGACCGACCCGATATCGCAATATCCTGAAAACGACCCCATTTGCGCTGGGTACGCTGGCCTGGCTGGCGGTCTTGGGCGGGTTTCCCGGCGGGTGCGGTTCTTCGACCAGCGAACCGACAGGTACCGGCGGATCCGCTGGAACGGGACCGGCGGGCTCGGGCGGCGGCGGTCCCGCCGGTGCGAGCGGGGGCGGCGGCGGCAACGCTTCGGGAGGAGCGCCCGGAACCGGCGGCAACGCTTCGGGAGGAGCGCTCGGAACCGGCGGCGCCGCCGGCGGGACGCGCGGCACCGGCGGCCTGGCGACCGGCGGAACGGCCGGGCAGGGCACGGCGGGCAGCGGCGGCGGGGGCGCTGGCGGCGCACCCAGCGGGGGCGCGTCCGGGTCGAGCGGCGGGGCGGGGGCCGGCGGCAGCAGTGGCCTGCCCTGGCTGACCGTCAACGGCAACAAGCTCCAGGACCCGACGGGCAAGACGATCATTCTGCGCGGCTCCGCGCTGATCGACATCGGATCGCTGTACTGGTACGGCGGCCAGAGCGCTGCCGGGATCACGGCTCGCATGGACAAGGTGGCGGCGGCCGGCGTGCAGGGGCACGTGGTCCGGCTGCCCGTCTATCCCGAGATCGACTACAACACGGGCGGCGGGGCCACCTGCTCCCCTTGCCCCTACCCGGTCGGGACGGGCCCGACCGCGAGCTGCACGCCGAAATCGCCGCTCTCGGCCGCCGACTACTTCTCCAAGGTGCTGAAGCCGGCCGTGGATTACGCGACCAGCAAGAGTCTGTACGTCATCGTCGATTACCACCAGATCGACAACGCCACCTCCGGGACGTCCGCCGCCGATGCGAAGACGTTCTGGACCGACATCGCACCGAAGTTCGCGGGCGCCAGCAACGTCCTTTACGAACCGTTCAACGAGCCGATCGACACCAATGTCGGCTGGTCGGCGCTGAAACCCGTCGCGCAGCAGCTGATCGACACCATTCGCGCCGGCGCGCCCAGGAACATCATCATCGTGCCGTCCAATGTCTGGGACCAGCACCCCGGCGACGCGGCGAGCGACCCGCCCACCGGCACCAATCTGATGTACACGGCCCACATCTACGCCTCGAACTGGAGCACGGCCTTCCAGAGCCAGGTCGCGACGGCCACCGCCAAGGCGCCGGTGTTCATCAGCGAATGGGGATACGGAAACTCCGATCCGTCGTCGTTCGGAACGTCGTTGCAGACCACCGTCAACGGTGACGGCGCCAGCTGGACGGCCTGGGTCACCGACAACGCCTGGACGCCCAGCATCTTCGCCGACGCCAACCTGATGACGCTGACCAACTTCGGTATGTTGGTGAAGAGCTGGCTGGCCGCGACGGCGACCAGTGACTGGGTCCAGTAGCCGCACGCCGCAAGGACAACAGCCCTTCCTTCGTCGTCCAGGTCGCCCACTCGAGCGCTGCCGCCAACCATCGACGGCTGTCGCCCATTCGCTCGAGCTGTGTCACTCACCTTCGCAGAGAAGGCAACGGCCGCGGTTTACAGTGGGGCTTCCTTCCCTAGGTTGGATCTTACGGAAGTGAAGCCGTTCATGTTGCCGCGCCTCAGGTCGCGGCATCCGAGCATTGGCCTTCCGTCGAGCAACAACTGATGCGGAGGGTTTGCCATGCGGGGGCTGCGGGGAAGCTGCAGGACGAGGGTGGGCGCGGGACATGTCTTCCGCTGGCTGTCAGGCGCGGTGCTGGCGGGCGTATTCGTCGTTGGCGGCTGCGCGACGTCGCACGAGATGGCGTTGATGCCCGCTGCCGGATACGCGACCGTCGCCGGAAGCTCGCTGGCGGTCGAGGCGCGCGGCGGTGTGACCATTGCCGCCGACGGGAACGCCTGGCAGGGCTGGCCGCAAAATCTCCCGACCGTGCTCACGCCGGTGTGGGTGACCATTCAGAACACCAGCGGGCATCCGGTCCGCGTCCAGTACCACGAGTTCACGCTGAACGGTCAGTCCGGGAAGTCCTACACGGCCATGGCTCCGTACGCAGTGCAGACACCGGGGCCACGCGTGACGGTGTCGGCGCCAAACCCTGGCTACTTCGATGACTTCTATGTGGCCGACTACCTCGCGCCGTACTACCCATGGCTCCCGGTCTGGAACGGGCCGTTCAACGACTGGCCGCCGAGCTACGCCGTCACCTGGCGGCCGCACATGCCGACGGCGAGCATGATCGATCAGGCGCTTCCCGAGGGAGTCCTTCAGCCAGGCGGCCGGATGAGCGGATACCTCTACTTTCCGAAGCTCCCCAAGCACGAGAATGCGGTCGTCCTTCGGGCCGACCTGCACACGCCGGCCGGCAATCAGCATGCGCCTCGGCAAGTGGCGGTCATCGATATTCCGTTCCACGTCCTCCGTTGAAGCGCGAGCGATCGCTCGACGGCCGGCGACCGCAGGTCCCGCGCCAAGGAGGCTGGCGCTCGCCGCCGCGTTGTGGCCATGCTCTTTCGCCAACGTTCGGAAGAGGCCGGTGAGCCCCTCGACGGTCACCTTCGCCTCCTTCGCCATTCCCATACCCATCGCCTTTACGTCCATCTGATCACCTCCTCCGCTCACCGAAAGCTGGGATCCCACGCGGACGGCGCAAGACCGAGACGAGCCCCACGAACGCGCACCTCGAGACGAAGGCCGAGCGACGCAACGTCGCGACGCCGATCGATTCCCGGCGGCGGTTCCGGGATATGTTGTGGCGGTTCGTGGGCGTAGACTCGGCCTCCGTGCCTGATCCGTTCATCGGTCGGACCCTGGGCGGACGCTATGACGTGCTGGCGCTGCTGAGCGACAGCGGCGGCGGTGTGCTCTACCAGGGCCGGCAGGTACAGCTCGATCGCCCGGTGGCGATCAAGGTGCTGTCGCAGGGCGCGGCCGCGTCGCCCGAGTGGCGTCGCGGTTTCGAGCGCGAGGCGCGGGCGCTCTCTGCGCTGGCGCACCCCAACCTCGTCCCGGTCACCGACTTTGGGATCGACGGCGGCGTGCCTTACCTGGTGATGGAGCTGCTGCAGGGAAAGACGCTGGCGGAGCTGGTCGCCGAAGGGCCGGTGTCGCCCGCGCGCGCTCTCGACATCGTCGGCCAGACGCTGCGCGGGCTGGCCGTCGCCCACCGTCAGGCGATCGCTCACCGCGATCTGAAGCCCGCCAACATCTTGTTGCGAGCATCACCCGATCACGCCGATCACGTCCGGCTTCTCGAGCTCGGGATGACGAAGTTCCTCGAGGGCGGGAGCTCGCCGAGCCTGGCCGAGACCCCGCCCCGCGCCGGGGCCGTTCTTGGAACTCCCGCGTACATGGCGCCCGAGCAGATCAAGGCCGAACGGGTGGACGCCAGGGCGGACATCTACGCGGCGGGTGTGATCCTGTTTGAGCTGCTGGCGGGACGGCCTCCTTACGTGGCCGACAGCCCCGAAGGCGTCATGGAGGCGCATCTCTCCCAGCCGGTTCCGTCGCTGGCCAAGGTGCGGCCCGATCTTTCGATCGCCCGACTGGTGCAGCCGGTGCTCGAGCGGGCGTTGGCGAAGAAGCCGGCGGGGCGATACCCGCAGGCGCTGTGGATGCTCTCGGCGCTGGAAGCGATCGACGCCCGAGCGGGCGCGGCGGCCGACGGCGCCGAGCCTGTTCCGACGCTGAAGGAGCTTCCACCCGTGCGGGCCGCGCGCGAGGTCCGCGAGCCGCCGACGGTGAAGCAACTTCCCCCCGTCCCCGGCCCGCACCGCGTGCACCAGCCGCGCTCGCGCCCGTGGGGAACGGCGCTCGCGCTGGCGGTGCTGGCCGCGGCGGTCACCACCGGGGTGACGTATCTGCGCCGTCACCGTGGCCCGCTGATCGAGACCGCCAAGCCTGCGGCTGACCAAGCGCCCGCACCGAATCCGCAAACGACGACGCCAGTCGGTGCGCCCGCGCAGCCGACCCCGGCGGTCGCGGGACAGCCGCAGACCAAACCCGCGAGCGCTGAGGCCCCGGGGCAACGGGCCCGTGATCCCTGGCAGCAAGCCGTGCCCGAAGCTCTCGCGGCGATCCGCGACAGGATGGCACACGGGGCGCGCCTGAACGAGGGGGCGCTCGGCCCGGCGTACGCCTTCGCCCGCCAGAATCCAGCCGATCCCCGCCCCTGGCTGCTGATCGCCCACGCCTATGCGCAGCTCGGCTGGATGAGCGATTCCGTCGAGCGGTACCAGCGCGCCTACCGCGCCGATCCGACCGGTCGCGGCGATCCGCAGATGCTCGAGGACTTGCTGAAGGCGGCCACGCACCGGGTCGCCGGTCGCGCCGCCGCCCGGGCCATCCGCGACATCTACGGGGCCGAGGCCCTTCCCGCGCTGGAGAAGGCGATCGCGCGGGGGGAAGGTGATCGAGACGCAAACGACCGCCTGGACCACCTCCGCGATTCACTGTCGCAGTGAGCTCGGGTACCTACGCAAGTCAGCGTCAAAGCAATCGGCTCGGGCTCGAGCATGTCCGACGATGTCCGGATGCGCGACCTCCGATCTGACCACCGGCCGAGGTGATTCGAACACGCGTCAGCGCGAGTCCCATTCGCGGGCAGGAACGGGGCGGATGAGGGCGGCGTGGGACAGCCAGGCAAACAACTTCTCCAGATCGTCGCGGGCGCAGGCGTCGAAGGCCCTGCAGGCATCTTCGACTGAAAAGGCCACGCGTGTTTGAAGAACCCAGTCGATCACGGAACGTACGTCGTCGCTGATCGCCAAGACCGTCTCTGCCTGCGGGCGATCGGTCGGACCGCTGCGCACGATGCAAGTATCGATACCGGACGTTCCAGCGTCCGCGTAACGAACGGATGAATTGGGCAGACGCACGTAACGGTCGAAACGGGCATTCATTGGGTACTGACCTTGTGTGCCGTTGGTGAAGCCTTCGCTCCACCATGCCTCGTAGGCGTCGCGGGGAGATAGAGTGGGCAAGCGCTCGGCCAGGTCAGCGATCAGCGCGCCCAACTTCCGTCGTTCGAGATCAGTCGCCGGCCCGGCCGCCGCCCACCCGCCGTAGCTGCGGGCACGCCATTCCGGCGACTGCCCCGCGTAGTGGCGAAGCAGATTGAGGACGACGGCCAGCCGTGAAGGAGCGCGCACAACGACCACCACGGAGAGCGACTCGCGGTCCTGGCCAGCGGTCGTGTGCCAGGTTCCCGCAGGCATGAAGAACGCCGAACCCGGCTTCAAGATGACGGTCGTCAGGCCCCGCGCCATGACTTCCTCGCAGGTCAGCGGGAATCCATGCCGGTATGTTTGCGCCCAATCGGGAGGCGCGGCACTGCCGGGACTGAACTGAACGTCGGGGTTCTCGACGAAGCCGTTGGTTGCGTATCGGAACTCCTTCTCGCCTTGGATCTGAAAGAGGAGTTGATCGAATCGATCGTGATGCAACGTCAGACCCGAGCCCGGGGCATTGGCGAACGCCGACAGATTGGCACACTCCGGGAGCCCGAGCGCTGCTTCCAGGTGACGGAGCCACGCGTTCGAGACGGGTATGGCCCGATCGAGCTCGGTGAAGTAGACGGTCATTCCCAGCCGCAGCAGCACGGAAGCGTGCGCGCCCACCACGGGGATCTGAACGCCATGGGTCGGGCTCCCGTTCGCCACCTGCAGAGGCCCGGCGTACCCACGGCAGAGGCTCTCGATGCTATTCATTAAGCCGGTGTGCATGAACGCAGGGAACCGATCGAGCGCCCCGTGTTGAACGACCAGCTCCTTGGCCGCAAAGAGCTCCATCGCGGGAACGCCGAACAGGTCGCGCATCGGATCACCCACGAGTCAGTTAATATCAAGCTTCGATGGTTTTCGCTGCTCGGTTGCGATAACGTTCGGACCTGAGGAGGACGGACGGTGAAAACCCGAGCTGGTTCCGGCAAGCGTTTCCTGATCGTGGGGCTGGGCGCCGTTGGGGCCGCTCTAATCGTGCCCACCGCCTGCTCCTCGACGCTCACGAGCCCCGATGCTTCGAGTATGGGCGGAGCTCCTGGCAGCGGCGGCTCCAGCACCGGGGGCGCCATGGGCGCCGGTGCTTCCGGTCATGGCACCGGTGGCGCTGGCGGTTCCGGCAGCGGCGGCGTCGGTGGTTCAGGCAGCGGCGGCTTCGTCGGTGCCATGGGCGCCGGTGCTTCCGGGCATGGCACCGGCGGCGTTGGCGGTTCCGGCAGCGGCGGCTTCGTCGGTACCATGGGCGCCGGAGCTTCCGGGCATGGCACCGGCGGCGTTGGCGGTTCCGGCAGCGGTGGCTTCATCGGCGCCATGGGGGCCGGAGCTTCCGGGCATGGCACCGGCGGCGTTGGCGGTTCCGGCAGCGGTGGCGCCACAGGCGTCGCGGGTGCCGGGGCCAACGGTCAGGATGCCGGCGGCGCCGGCGGCTTCTTCGGCGTCGCAATCAGGACCGGCGGCAACGGCGGCGGCTGACCGTCGCAAGACGCCCTCCGCTCATTGCAGCTCGACCCGCTGCACGCCCCAGTAGCCGCTGGCCAGGAAGAGCGAGCTCCCTTGCCGGGAGACGCCGTTTGGCCACCAACCGAGCGTGCGGGTGAACTGGCGAAACTGCGGCGGCTGGCCCGGCATCAGCTGGTAGATGTCGACGCCGTTGGCGCCCCAGCCCGACATGACGACCGCTCGGTCGCCCATGACGTCGAGCAGCCAGCCCCAGCCATCGGCGGCCTGCGACGCCCGATCGACCGGCGCCGCCGGATCGGTCAGATCGATGGCGTGCAGCTCGACGGTCGAACCCGACCCACCGGTCGCCGGATCGACGTACTGCTGCGCCGATAGATAAGCGGTCGACCCGCGCACGAAGGTGTTCCCCACCCAGCCGTCCAGCGTGGTCGTCGACAGCAGCGTGGCCCGGGAGCCCTGCACCCGGACGACGTCGAAGTCGTCCTTGGCGAGGTTCGAGTCCCAGCGGTAATCGATGGTGTAGAGCAGGCTGGAGTCGCTGTCCGAGCCCCCCACCAACAGGCCGGGGATGTTGATCTTGGCGCCGATGCGCGGGTGCGCGCGGTCGGTCAGGTCGACGCGATCGGCGAAGTAGCGGACCGTCCAGTCCTGGGTGCTTCCGCCGTCGGTCGCGCGGTCGACCCATTCATAGTGACCGGCGTAGAGGTTGCCGCCCGCGACCTGCAGGTTTCCCCACCAGGCGGTCGGGTCGTCGGCGATGGCGACCGACGCCGTCGACGGCGCGTCGGGCTTCGACAGGTCGACCACCCACAGCGAGCTGTTGCTGTCCAGGCTGTAGCCGCCGCGGGCCGCGTCATAGACCGGCTCCCAGCGACGGAAGGCCAGGGCGTCGCCGTCCACCTGCACCACCTCGGCGCCGCCCCACCAGTCGTACCAGTAGCATCCGCCCCACCCCCATCCCCACCAGCCCCACGGGTCGACCGGGAGCTGGACCTTCCCGCGCAGCGCGACGCCGTTCGAGAGGTCGACGACCTGGACCTGCTCGGCGCGCGCGCTGCACGCGTAGGTGGTGCCTGACGGCGTCGCCCCGGCGGGGAGCGGCCGCCCGGTGCTGTCGCAGGTGGCCGGGATCTGCACGTTCGTCACCACGTAGGCGAAGCTTCCGTTCATGAACACCTGGGCGTTGACGCCGTCGACCCGCACCGTGGGGACGTTGCCGGCGTCGGTGGTCTCCTCGGCATTCGCGAGCGGCACCAGCCGCACCTCGGACCAGGTCACGTCGTTGTCCCACCAGTCGCTGGAGATCTCGGCGATGTTCGAGCCCTGCGGCTGCGCGGTGATGACGTTGCGGGCCAGGGTCAGCTCGGTGACCACCGTGGGCGCCGCGTGGTTGGTGTAGTCGACGACAGCCAGCGACAGGTCCGACAGCGAGACCAGGCGGTTGTTGACGAAGATGCCGCGCTCGACCCAGCCGCGCGTGTGGGCCGCACCCCCCGTGGTGATCGACGAGGCGGTGAAGTCGATCAGCTGCAGCCCGTTGTTGTAGCTCTGGTTCGTCCAGTCCCAGCCCGAGAACGGCAGCACGACCATCCCCTTGGTGGCGTCCATCGTGAACGCCTTGAAGGTCCCGGCCGCCGGCGTCCAGGCCCAGCCGCTGCCGAACGTCGACGTCCCGAGCAGCTGCGGCGCCGACGGCGTGGTCACGTCCAGGTACTGCAGCGAGACCGCCTCCGAGCTGCTGGTCGGCGTGCTCGTGTACTGGCTGCCGAGCGCGAACAGCCGCGAGCTCGGCGCGGGCAGGATGTTCCAGATGGTGCCCGAGATGTTCAGCGTCCCGGCCAGCGCCGGCGCCCGCGGATCGGTCAGATCGTAGACGAGGAAGGGGGTGGCCGTGGCCCCGGTGCCGTAGTCGGCCGTCTGGGGCGAGAGGTAGAGGCGGTTGGTGTCGAACCGCGCGGCGACGCTCCAACCGGTCGACGGGATCACCAGCTGGGACGCCAGCACCGGTGCGTTGGGGTTCGAGAAGTCGGCGGTCGACAGGACATAGCCCGCGGTGCCGTCGCAGTACCCCCACTGGCCGGCCGAGCAGCCGACCACGTGCGCCGTCTGCCCGTCGGCGAAGTCCAGGTTCCAGCGGCCGTTGTCCGCGCCCCAGCCCTGCACCTGCCCGGCCACGGTGAGCGATCCGCGCTGGACGATCTGGCCAGCGGGATCGGAGATGTCCAGGTACAGCAGCTCGGTCTGGTTGCTCGAGCTGGTGACGACGCCGGTGCCCCCGCCAGCCACGACGCCCTTCGCGCCGGCGGCGCCGCCGTCGGGCGTGGCCGGGACGGTCACGTCGGGCGCGTTGTGCGCCAGCATGATCGCGTTCGGCGTCACGTTGAAGACGCCGGTGAACCCGGGGAAGCTCACCTTGCCGACCGACTGGATCACGTTGCCCGCGAAGCTGACCGACGAGACGATCACCGACTGCGTCGGCGCGGTGCTGCCGCCGGCCGGCGCGTCCCACCCGTACACCCAGCCGTAGTCCTCGCTGACCGCGTAGATGACGTCGCCGACGACGCGATCGTCCCGCACCCAGCCGCCCAGCTTGGCCTCGCCGAGGACGGTGATGTTCGCCGGGTTGGTCGCGTCGAGGCCACGAACGATCGATCCGTGAAAGGGCGTCCCGTCGTCCATCTGGCCGTACCAGTCGGCGACGACGACGATGGCGATCCCGTTGCGCACGATCATGTCGACCGGCGTTCCGAAGATCGGCGACCGGCCAATCAGCGCCGGGTGATCGACATCGGTGACGTCGAAGACCATGAGGCCTCGGTAGCCGTTCAGGTAGTAGAGCCGGTTCCCCTCGAGCCGATAGAGGTCGGTCTCCTCGACGGTCCGGGTGGCGGTCGTGGCGCTGTCAGCTCCGGACGCGAGGCCGGCCCCGGAATTGGAGGCGCCCGGCACTGCCACCGAGCCTCGACCCGAGGGGGTCATTCCGGCCGGGGGGGCGGAGACGAAGGCACTCTGCCCGACGGAGCGGGTCTGGGTGCGGCCGCCACTGCTCGACTGGCACGCGACCAGGTTGCCGGCCAGGGCGACGACGGCGAGATGAACGAACTGGCGGCCAATGGATGTCTTCATGGGGATCCCTCGTGTTCGAGACGGAGGGTCCTGACGCAAGTCTGATGCCAGGCCAACCGCCCGAAACCGGCGCCAAACGCCGGTCGATCGCCGCACCGAGCGACCCGATCCCTCAGCTTTTCGAGGCGGCGTCGGACATCTGCGGCCGCCCGATCTCGAATCGGTCGAGCTCCCAGCCTTCCGAAGGCGAGCGTCACCCGGAGCTGTTCGTGGCCGGCGCACGTCCTCGGCGCAACTGAAGCGCCACGTCGGTGATCGCGCGCTACGGCTTGATCGCCTGAACCAGCGGCGGCGTGATCCGGTCGGCGCGGTAGACGCCGTAGTCGGGCGGGAAGCGGAACTCCCAGACCACCTGACGGTCGGTCGTGACCTCGAAGACGCGGCTCTCGACGGTGGGGCTGCGGATCCCGGCCGCCACCAGATGGTTGCCGTTGGGCAGGCGATCCACGTCGCCCCAGAACGGCGTGTACCAGTTGTTGGTGTACCAGGCGTCGGGCACGGTGGCGTTGCCCGGGAACTCCCAGACCAGCGTCGCCGTCTTGGCGGTCTCGTCGATCTTGTACTCGACGGCGCGGGAGTGGAACATGGCCGTGGTCCCACCGACCGCGCCGCTGCCGTAGCCGCCGTTGTCGAAGAAGCAGATCGTTCCGTCGTCGTGGATCTCCGGGTCATGCGTGTCGCTGAAGGCGGAGGTCGACGGGCTGAAGGT
Organism: uncultured Pseudomonadota bacterium; assembly: GCA_963835825.1. GTDB lineage: Bacteria > Myxococcota_A > Polyangia > Fen-1088 > Fen-1088 > JADGRB01. Next base: position 133,648 of record CAWIGZ010000008.1, on the reverse strand, counting down.
GATGTCGCCCAGCTTGGTCTTGATGTACGAGCCCTGCAGCAGCCACTGCCTGGTGGGGTTCTGGTACGTGGTCTTCAGCAGTCCGGCCCAGCGACAGTTGGCGTAGACGACGTTCTTGGCGATGTCGACGGTGACCGAGTTGGCGTGGCACCAGTCTCCGGTCGAGCCCGCGGGCGGCGGGACCAGCGACGCGTAGTCCAGGCTCCAGACGATCTGGTTGTTCGGGCTCACCTCGCGGAAGAGGGGATTTTGCAGCCCGTTGGTCGTGACGTACTCGATCAGCATGTAGTCGCCGTTCGACAGCTTCGAGGCGTGGTGGGTGAAGTTCTTGTTGCCGCAGACCGATGCCGGGCACTGCCAGACCGTGTTGCCGGCGAAGTCGACCTCGATCGGCACCACCGCGTCGACCGTCGCGTTCGCGTCCCACGACGGGCCCATCAGCACGCCCTTGTCGGTGAGCTGCGTCGACACGGCGCCGCCGATGTCCGGCTTGGTTCCGTCGACGTAGTACCAGACCGGGAGGCCGTCGCTGTCGTACATGACGGCGTACGGCGGATAGTCCGAACGGGCCCGCGTGTCTCCTTGCCCCTTCTGGACGTTCATCAGCGTCCAGCCGGGCTGCGACTTGGTGGTGTCGTTGATCATCACGTTACCGACGGGGATCTGGGCGGGGAGCGTGCCGCTGGTGAACGTGCCGGTGGCGCTCACCGAGCCGCCGCTGTTGGCGGAGATCGCTTTCATCATGTACGTCTGCTGCGCGTGCATCCCGATCACCAGCACCTTGTGGGTGGTGGTCAGCGTCGGGTCGGCGATCTCCCACTGCAGCGCGCTCTGCCCGAACTGCACCGTCGAGCTGGCTGCCTTGTCGGTCGTCCAGTTGACGAAGCAAGAGAGCACGCTGTTGGGGTTGGCCGTGATGGTGAGCCCGGTGATCGCCGAAGGAGCGACACCGGGATCCGAGCCGCCGCCCGCACCACCGGAGGACGTGCCGGCGCCGCCGCCCGTGGCAGTGCCGCCCGTTCCGCCGCTGCTTTGCGTCCCGCCGGCGCCGCTGCCTGCCTGACCGGAGGTCCCGCCGGTCCCACGGGCTCCGGCGGCACCGGTCGGTCCACCGGCGCCCGTCGTTCCACCCGCACCGGTGGATCCGCCGGCGCCGGTGGTCCCCGCGGCGGAGGAGCCGGCCGCGCCGGTCGTGCCAGCCGCACCGCCGCCCGCTCCACCCGCGCCCGTTCCGGGCGATCCGTCACCTGCCTTCGAGCAGGATGCGGCGAGCAGCACGAGGACCAAGGAAAGGCTGCGAAGCGAAGAGCGCGGGCTGCGTTCCATGGCGCTGCATCGTCAGCCTTCGCGCGTCTTCTGGGAAGCCTCTCTTGCTCGAATATCGAAGTTCGAGATCGGCTCACGAAAAATGAGTCCTTCTAGGTTCAGCAGAATTACCAGAGTTCCGTCACTCACCGATCGACGGCGGCCACCGGACGCAAACCGACGCTGCGTCAACCCGCCACGCCGGCCGCGACGGCGTGCAGCGCGGCGTGCTCGTGCAGCGACACCTCTGCCTCCTGGTGCTCGGGCTTGAGATCGAAGACGACGTTCTTGACCGTGCCCGTGAACGCATAGGGCGCTTTGCTCTCGTAAGGCAGGTCGACGACCAGGCCGTTGTCGCGGCCGATGTCCATGCCCGAGTACGACGTGAACGCGATCGGCACCGTGTGCTCGAGCCGGCCGTCGCCGATCTGTTTGCCGTTCGCCCACAAGGTGACGTTGCCCCCCGCTCCGGGCTTGGGCGCGTCGGCCTGGAACAGCATCTTCACCGACACGTCGCCGGTCGGGAGCTTCTCGTGCGAGACCTGCTTGTAGGTCTCGACGCCCAAGAACGAATAGGTGTGGTGGAGCAGCCCCTTGTCGTCCACCCAGAGCGTGAAGCCACCGATGAAGTCGGCGTTGGCGACGATCACCCCCTCGGCGCCGCCCGGGGGGATCTTCAGCTCGGCCTCGATGGCGTAGGACCGCCCCTGAATGCGCGGGATCATGCCGCGCTGGATGTTCTGGACGTCGCCTTCGAATTTGAACCGCGTGATCGTGGGGAGCGGCGGAAGAATGCCGTAGATGACCGACGCGCCCGCCATCAGTGGCAGAACACCATTGCGTTCGGCCTCGCGCCACCACAGCTCCTGAAGCTCCTTGACCTTGTCCGGGTGCTGGGCGGCGACGTTCCTGGCCTGCGAGAAGTCCTCGGCCAGGTTGTAGAGCTCCCAGCCGACGTCCCGGTCCGGATCCCAGTTCGACTCGGGTCCGAACTGCTTCAGCGTCTGCGGGGACATGTCCCACGGGATTCGATTGGGCCGCGACGCCGCCCACCACCCGTCCTTGTACATCCCACGGCTCCCGAACATCTCGAAGTACTGCGTCGCGTGGCGTTCGGCGGCCTTCGGATCGTCGAACGAGTAGAGGAAGCTGGTTCCGTCCATCGGCTCCTGAGGGATGCCGTCGACCGTCTTCGGCTGCGGGATGCCGGCCGCCTCCAGGATCGTCGGCCCGACGTCGACGACGTGCGTGAACTGGCTGCGCAGGGCACCGCCGGCCTTGATGCGGCTGGGCCAGGCGACGACCATCGGATCGCGCGTGCCGCCGAGGTGGCTGGCGGTCTGCTTCCCCCACTGGAACGGCGTGTTCATGGCGTGGGCCCAGGCCGCCGCGAAGTGGGGCGCGGTGTGCGGCCCGCCCAGCGCGTCGATGCCGCCGTACTTCTCGATCAACTTCAGTTGCTGCTCGGGCTCCAGCACGACGCCGTTCAGGAAGGTCATCTCGTTGAACGAGCCGGTGACCGTCCCCTCCAGGCTGGCCCCGTTGTCGCCCCAGATGTAGATGACCAGCGTGTTCTCCAGATCGCCCATCTCCTCGACGGCGTCGAGCACCCGGCCCACGTTCCAGTCGGCGTTCTCGGAGTAGCCGGCGAACACCTCGATCTGGCGCGCGTAGAGCTCTTTCTCCGACTGGCTCAGCGAGTCCCAGGCCGGAAACACGTCGGGGCGCGCGGTCAGCTCGGTGCTCTCCGGGACGATCCCCAGCTTCTTCTGGCGGGCCAGCGTCTCTTCGCGCAGCTTGTCCCAGCCCTGGTCGAACTTGCCCTTGTACTTGTCGGCCCAGGCTTTGGGCACGTGGTGCGGCGCGTGGCTGCAGCCGGTGGAGTAGTACATCATCCACGGCTTGGTCGCGTCCTGGGCCCGTACGGCGTGCAGCCACTCGATGGCCTTGTCGGCCATGTCGTCCGGGAAGTAGTACTGCTTGCCGTCCTTGCGCTCGGGCACGCCGAGGGTCCAGTCGTCCTGCGTGATGATCGGGTCGTACTGCCCGGCCGCGCCCGACAGGAAGCCCCACCAGTGGTCGAATCCCCACCCCTTTGGCCAGTGATCAAACGGTCCGGCAGCGCCTTGCACGTTGTCCGGCGTGAGGTGCCACTTGCCGAAACCCGCGGTGACGTAGCCGTTGTCCTTGAGGACGCGCGGAAAGGCGGCGCAGGACTTCGGTTTGGCGGCGGTGTAGCCGGGAAACGGACCGGGATACTCGGCGATCGAGCCGAAGCCGACGCGGTGCTGGTTGCGTCCGCAGAGCAGCGCGGCGCGGGTCGGCGAGCAGACGGCCGTCACGTGGAAGCGATTGTAGGTGAGCCCCATCTGTTGCACGCGGGTGAGATTGGGCGTGTCGATCGGACCGCCGAAGGTTCCCGGCCCCCCGAAGCCGGCATCGTCGATGAGGACGAGGAGAACATTCGGCGCGTCCTCGGGGGCCTTCGCGCCGGGGATCATCGTCCAGTCGGGAATCGAGTCGCGCAACGTACGCCCGGCCGTGCCGCCGTAGGTTCGGTCGGGGATCGGCAGCGCGCTGCGATCGAGGTTGAACTTGCCGCCCGCCTCGGCGATCGCCTTCTTGAGGCCTGCCAGGCCTTCCTCGTCGATGACGGCGACGGACTTGGCGGGCGAGTCGGCCAGCGCCTGCTCGGCCACCAGCCGGTCGTCGTCCACGACCAGCGCGAGGATGGCGGCGGTGCCCGGCTTGAGCTTGTCGCGGAGCCCGCTCTCGATTCCGCTCTCGAGCTTGTGCCTGGCGAGCTCGCTCATCAGCGTGCCGGCGGCGGCGCCGAGGAGAACCGGCGCGAGCAGCGGCGGCGCCACGAGACCCACGAGGAGCCCTGCCCCGGCTCCCCACCCCATGCCCTTGCGGCCGAGGTGATCGCCCGTCTCGTTGACGACGACCTTCCCGTCCGCGTTGCGCTGGACCAGGATAAGCCCTTCGCTTCTGACCTGCTTCGTCCTCACCAGCCGCGCGAGCTGCTCGAAGTTCCTCTGGGCCGGATCGAGGCTCGCGTAGCCGGCCACGATGACGATCTTGCTCGCGTCCTTGCTCACAATCTGGGCTCCTGGCGAAGGGTGCCGGCGACCGCTCCACGGTTGGCGCTCGACGGAGCCAGCAAGCTGGGAGCAAGGGAACGCCCCCGACAGTCGGTCGCCTCCTGATTCCAGTCCGCACAAACGGCACGGACGTGTCACTGCGGCCGCGAGGCGACGGTCATCAGGCTGCCCGGCCCGGGGGTGGCCGCGACCGGGTCAGCGATTGCGCGCCGCCTTTTGTTTACGGCATGTGTGACCTGCGTTACACTCCGGTCGGGTGAAGTCGGGAAACAAGCGGGAGTCTGCTTCGTTACCCCGGGGCGGCTCCCTTCGAGCCGTCCTCGCGTCGTCCATCGGCCTTCCGGCCCTCTCAGAAGAAAGGATCCCGGCATGATGTTGCGAAAGCTCTCCACTGGATTCGCGTCGTTGGTGGCAGGTCTGTTGGTTTCGGGAGTCGCGAGCCTTCCAGCCGCGCATGCCCAGGACGCCCAGCAGCCGCCGTCCGGATATCCACCCGCCGGACCGGCGGGATATCCCTCGGCCGGACCGACAGATCCCAACGCGCCGCCGCCCGCCGACCCCAACGCGCCCCCCGGGGCCTATCCGGCCCCGCCGCCCGCCGGCGCGCCGCAATACGCGCCCGCCATTCAGCAGCCCGCGCCCCCGCCCCGCAACCCCTGGCTGGCGATGGGGTTCATCGGCGTTCACTCGTTCCAGGGCGACAACTTCGCGACCGGTCCGGGCCTGCGCGTCGGCGGCATCGGCGGCCTTCGCGTGAACGACCAGCTCTCGTTCAACGGGGAGATCGTCTACGACCTCGTCAATCCCAACTCTTCTCTCTCCGGCGTCAGCATGTACAACCTCCAGGTCGCCGCCGCCCCCTTTTATCACGTGGCAGCCTCTCCGACCGCCGAGTTGGTGATCGGGCCGAAGCTCGGATTCTACCGGTTGGCTGTTTCGGGCAGCGACTACAATGGGTATTCGATCGACAGCGGCGACAACGGCCTGTTGCTGGGCGCCAACGTCGGTGCCTTCGTGCGCGTCTCCCCTCTGTTCTCGATCGGCGGCATGCTCAGCTTCGATTACGAAAAGCCGCTCTCCTGCAGCACGAACTCCGCCTACGGCTCTTACTCCAGCGCATGCGACGCCAGCGCGGAGCCCTCGCCGAAGATGATCTCGGCGGCCGCGGGCGCCCTGTTCTAGCTCCGTCACCCGGGGCGTCCGACCGGGGCCGGGCTCCCGCACGAGCGGGGGCCCGTACGGTGCGCGGTCAGTTGACCGGGGTCAGGGTGAGCGAGACGCGATCGTAGAACAGCGTCGTCACCCCTTCGAACCCGGAGTCCGTGCCCAGAACGGCGAAGACCGAGCCGTCGGCCGACGAGGTGACCGGGAATTTGGAGAGCGTCAGCGTCTTTGCCTGATACGGAGGGTTGGTGGAGACGCAGGGAAGCGTGTTGCTGATGTCACCGACGGCCTTCAGGTCGGCCCCGCCCGTCGATTGGTTCCCCTTGTCCAGGTTCAACCTCAGCCAGCCCTGGCTGTCGAGCTGGACGCTGGGTGCGATCGCGGATGCTCCGATCTTCATCGTCACGCTCGTTCCAGGAGCGCCGCCGATCCCGCCGCAGACGGCGGAGGCATTGGTGCCGATCACCAGCTCGACGTCCATCAGGTAGGCGGTGCTCGGGCGCAAACCGGTGATCGCCCGCGCGATGTACATGAACAGATCGTCGCTGTGATTGTTCCCGCTCAGGAGCAGGCCGCCGCCCGCCGGCAGCTCGGGCGGGAGGCTCGCCCATCCGAACATGAGGTTGTAGTCGGTGCCCACGGTCGGGGGGTAGTCGCAGAAGTCCCCCGTCCAGCCTTCATCGTCGACCGTAAAGTCCCAGACCTGCGAGAAGATCCCGGGCTGCGAACCGCCACCGCTCCCACCCGCAGCGCCACTCCCGGCCGCGCCGCCGTCGCCGGCCGCGCCCGACGCTCCGCTTGCGCCGCCGCGCCCAGCGTCGCCGCCGCTGGCACCAGACGTGCCTCCAACTCCGGAGCTCCCGCCGGTGGCGCCGCCCGCCCCCGACGCCCCTCCCGCGCCGCCCGCGCCCAAGGCGCCGCCCGCTCCCGAGCCGCACCCCTGCGCGATGAGGACGCCCAGCGCAGCGACGAGGAGCCGGCCACGTGCTCCGGAACGACCGCGGATCATCGGTCGAATCGTAACATGGCGAATTTGCCGAGCGTCGCGACGAACGTCCAGGCGCCTTCGGCCGCCACGTCGTCGGGCATGGTTCGCTTCGCTCACCGTCGCCTTTTCGGCGACGCCCTCCTAGGCCGCCTATCGGGCGGCACGTCGTCGGGCATGGTTCGCTTCGCTCACCGTCGCCTTTTCGGCGACGCCCTCCTAGTAGTAGCCGAGGCAGGCGTAGACGGCGTTGAGCTGGGGATCGCAGTTCGGGGAGAGCGGCTGGGGCGGGAAACCCGGGAACGAGCAGTCCCAGTTGGCGGCCGCGGGCGGCAACCCCGCGGTGCAGCCGAGGTACGCGTTCCACTCGGCTCCGCAGCCGGCGTAGTCGCTGAAGAACGCGGTGTTCGACACGCAGTCGCTGATGCACCGCGGGCGACTGGCGTTCGGGTCGGCGCATTCGGCCGCGAGCTGGGCGTCGCAGGTCTTGGCGCAGACGAACGTGGGATCGGCGGGATCGCAGACCGGCGAGATTTCGCTCGCCACCACCGTGGTCGAAGTGCCGCAAGGCGGCGCCAGCTTCCACGACAACTTTGTTCCGCTGGAAAACGGCACCGCGAAGTCGAACGGGTTGTCACCCGGCTCGAACTGGCTGGGCCGCGCCTGGGCGGTGTCCCCGGCGAGGTGATTCTGCCGGCCGTAAGGGATGGTCACCGTCAGCGCGTTGTCGTTCCGGTAGCCGAAGTGCGCCAGGAACGAGCCGTCCGCTTCGCTCTCGATGCACTCGACGCGCGGAACGATCGGCGCCTTGCCGGCGCGCGTGACGGCGTCATCGAAGTAGGCGAGGAACGGGGCGACCCGCGTGAAGATGGCGTAGTCCTCGCAGTAAAGGCCGGTCCAGAAACCGACGCCGGCCAGGTAGGTGCGGCCCTTGGACTCGACCAGCAGCGGGCCACCGGAGTCGCCGGCGCAGGTGTTCGCCGACGGCGCCATGCCGTCGGTCTTGAGCAGGTTCGGGCGGATCGTCGGATCGAGGAGACCGGGGTTCGGATCGTCGGGGTGGAAGTCGGCCTCGGTCGGCGAGCCGAGGATCTTCACCTTGGCGCTGCGCTCGACGCCGGCGCCTTCGACCTGCGAGATGTCGGCCACCAGCGCCTTGCTCCCTCCCCATCCCGCGATCTCCCCCTTCTTGTCGGCGGCCGTCACCGGCGAGCGCCAGAGCGGGATCGGCGCGAACGGCAGCTCGCGGTCGAGGTACATGATCGCCAGGTCGGGATAGTTCACGCTCTTGTCGTAGGCGGGATTGGCCGTCGAGGTCTCGACGCGCGCCCACACCGACGGCTGCCCCGGCGCCGGGATCGCCGGCAGCGACGCGAGGTCGGCATCGTAGTCGTCACCGTAGTAGACGAAGGTCTGCCCCGGGATCGCATCGGCGCGCAGACAGTGCGCGGCCGTCACCACCATGCGAGACGCGAAGTAGGTGCCCGAACAGAGCGTCCAGGCGCCGTTGAAGCCGTTGATCCGGATGGCCACCACCTGGGGCAGCTTGTTCTCGACCTTGCCGCGAACGATCCCCTCGGTGGTGCTTTGGGTCGGGTCAGGCGCATCGACGCCGCACCCCGCGAACCCGCACAACGACGCGCACACCACCAAGCCAATGCGAAAGGCCTTCATTGTGGACCTCCAATAATTGTCCATTGCCATCACCGTCGACGCGCGGGGATAGTCAGCCACGGCGCACGGTCGAGCAAGCGACAATGATCGGACGATTGCCGAATCAGGATTTCACGGAACAGCCGCGTTCGGGCCAGCGCTCCGGGCGGCGCCTCGGGCCGTCAGACGGCGGCCCGGGAGTCCTCGCGCCCCTCGCGTCGTTCGACGAAGAGCTCGACCTGCTCGGCAGCCATCGGCCGACCGAAGTGGTAACCCTGCAGGTAATCGCAGCCCGAGTCCGCCAGGCGCTCCGCCTGCTCCGCCGTCTCCACCCCCTCGGCGATCACCCGCAGGTTCATCGTGTGGGCCAGCGCGATGATGGAATCGACGATCGATCGGCTGGTCGCGTCGCGATTCATGTCCTTGACGAACTCGCGATCGATCTTGAGCGCGTCCAGCGGCATCCGCTGCAGCTGGCTGAGCGACGAGTAGCCGGTTCCGAAGTCGTCCATGTAGATGAGGATCCCCATGGCGCGCAGCCGGGCCATCGTCTCGATGGTCTGGGCGGCGTTCTGCATCGCCGCGCTCTCGGTGACCTCCAGGCGCAGGCTGTGCGGCGCTAGCCCCGTCTCCGCGAGGATGTGGGCGACGTCGTCCACCACCGCCGGTGACACGAACTGCCGGTGAGAGATGTTCACCCCCACCGCCATCTGCGCCAGCGCCGGGATCTCGCGCTGCCAGCGTCGCAGCTGGCGGCAGGCGCCGGCCAGCACCAGCTTGCCCAGGGGGACGATGAGTCCGGTCTCCTCGGCGACGGAGATGAAGGCGTCGGGCATCACCAGCCCGCGCGCCGGGTGGCGCCACCGCACCAGCACCTCCAGCGCCGCGAGCCGGCCGGCGCCGTCGACGATCGGCTGGTAATGCAGCTCGAACTCGTCGCGCTCGATGGCCCGCCGGAGCTCCGTCTCCGTCGACCAGCGGGTCATGGCCCGCTGGTGCATCTGCGGGTCGAACACGCAGGTGCAGCTCTTGCCCGCCTGCTTGGCCTGGTAAAGCGCGATGTCCGCGTCGCGCAGCACCTCCTCGGGCTGCGAGTAATTCGGACCGCTGGTGGCGATGCCGATGCTGCCGCGGGCCACCAGATCGTGCACGCCCAGGTTGAACGGCTCCGACAGCGCGCTGTGGATCCGCTCGGCGACCCGCAGCGCGTCCTCGGGCGAGGCCAGATCCTCGAGCAGCATCACGAACTCGTCGCCGCCGATGCGCGCCACGTGATCGCCCGGGATGCGGGCGATGGTGTCGACCTTGCGGGCGCAGGCCGAGAGGCGCCGGGCCACCTCGATGAGCAGCTTGTCGCCGATCTGGTGCCCCAGGCTGTCGTTGATGACCTTGAACTCGTCGAGATCGATGAAGAGCAGCGCGAACCGGTTCTCGGGATCCCGGTTGCTGCGGGCCAGGCTGTGCGTCAGGCGGTCGGCCAGCAGGCTGCGGTTGGCCAGGCCGGTGAGCGAGTCGTGCAGCGCCTCGAAGCGCAGCTGCTCCTCGGCCAGCTTGCGATCGGTGATGTTGGTGAGCGAGCCGGCGGCCCGCAAGGTGTCGCGCTCGGGATCCTTGACGGCGATCCCGCGGCAGAGCACCCAGCGGTACCGGCCGTCGCGGTGGCGGATGCGAAACTCCGACGACAGGTTCTCCTTGTCCTGGCGGAGATGGGCGTCGATGTCGGCGCGCAGGCGGGGCAGATCGTCGGCGTGTACGCGCTCGAGCCACTCGCCGAGCCCGTCGCCGATCTCCGCCTCGTCGTACCCGAGCATCGCCTTCCAGCGGGGCGAGTAGTAGACGCGGCCGGTCTCGACGTCCCAGTCCCAGAGCCCGTCGTTGGCGCCCTGGGCGGCCAGCGTGTACCGGTACTCGGTGCGCTTGCGTTGCTCCACCTCCGCCAGGAGGCGCTCGTGGGTCGCCGCCAGCGCCCGGTTGCGCTCGTAGAGCTCGTGCGACGACAGCTCCATCGCGCGCTCGACCAGCTGCCGGTCCCCGTCCTGTTGCTGGTAGGCGTCGCTCACCGCCTGCAGCAGACGCTGGAGCTCCGGGCCCGCCTCGCCGCGAAAGTGCTTTCGCAGCTGGCGCTCCAGCAGGCTGTGTAGGTTCGGCATGCTCTGGGCTTCCCGGTGTTGCGCGGCGGCCGCGCCTAGATCTCGCTGAAGAGGGTGACGGACATCGATTGGTTCTGCAGCGTGCAGTGCGTCCCCGGTGCCGTCGGCGAGAGCTCGCCGTAGGCATAAAAGCCGGCGGTGTGGGTCTGCGGAGCGAGCGCGTCGATCACGCCCTCCACCTCCTCCTCGACCCGCTGTTTGAGGAGCTGTTTGCGCCCCACGCAGCTGATCAAGATGCCCAGCTCGGCGGGGACCCCCAGCATCTGCTGGCTGGCGCGCCCCGCGGCGCAGGCGCCGTCGACCAGACGGTCGAAGTTCGCGTGCATCAGCCGGACGAAGGACCCTTCCGGCACGTCTCCCGCGAAGACCATGCTCTGGGCGCCGTCATCGATCGCGACCACGGCGCGCGTCACGCTGTCGCCGGTCAGCGGATCGCGCACCGTCAGGGGGAACTGCAGGCCGCTGGCCGGCAGGTTCTTGGCGTGCTCACCCAGGTACCGCTTGTAGAGCTCCAGCGCGCTCCGCCCATCCAGCTCGTAAAGAACGTTGCCCGAGGCTCGGGTCACGAGCCGCTCGGGCCCGAAGGGGTCCCATCCCCCCATCGCGCTGTAGCCGACCCGCAGGTGCTCGCCGTAGAACCCGACCACCACGCTGCGGCGCTCGGCCACGGAATCGCCGGCGCAGACGAAGGTGTGGCCGAAACGCTCGCCGTCGCCCGACCGCCCTCCGGTGGTGGCGACCCCCGCGGGAAGGGCGGAGGAGAGGCCGCGAACGAGATCGGTGCCGTTCACGCCGAGCCCGTCGGAGAGGACGAAGGTGTGAACCAACCCGCCGTGGGGAATGGCGTTCGCCAGCTGCCGCCCGGCGGCCAGACTGTCGCCGGCGGCGTCGATCGTCACCTCCGCGGCCCGCAACTCGCTCTTGTCGAGCTTGATCGCCGTGACCACCACCGAGTCATCTCGGACTTCCCTCCCCACGATCTCGCCTGCCGTCGAGCTGCCGCAGAGGTAGGCATTGGGGTAACGACCCCGAATCTCGGGGAGGCGCGAGGCAATCATCGGGCCGGTGGAACCGAACACCAGCACCAGATCGATCTCACCCGGGGCGGCACCGCCCGGTTCGTGCGTCCAGCCGGAACCTTCTGACCAGACGGAACGATTCGCCTTCACGTAGCTCTCCTCCCCGACGCGTGTGGTCGACACACCCACTCTCGGCGGGATCGCGCACCGGCTTGAGTCTCCCCGGCCGCGGCTCGCCGACGGGCCTAGGCCGCCTATCGGGCGGCACGTCGTCGGGCATGGTTCGCTTCGCTCACCGTCGCCTTTTCGGCGACGCCCTCCTAGTCGTTGACGACGAGGTCGATCGGGCTGCCGGGTGGGGCGAGGGAGGCCTCCGCCGGCTCCTGCTTGAGGATCGCGTCATCGTCGTAGCGATCGGACGATCCGACCTTGGTGCTCCCCAGCTTGAAGCCCGCCTCTGCGATCAGCTTCTTCGCCTTGCCGAGCTGCAGACCGACGAGCTTGGGAACGGCGCGCGGCGCCGGTCCCGTCGACAACACGAGCGACACCGTCGCGTTCGCCGCCACCGAGCGGCCGGCCGGCGGCTCCGTGCCGATCACCAGACCCGCGGCCACGGTATCGCTCGCTTCCTCTTGCCGGCGCCCCGGCGCCAGCTTTCGGGTTCGCAGCTGCTCGACGGCGTCGTCCGGCCGATAGCCCGCCAGATTCGGCACGGTCGTTGCGGCGGCGCCGCTGGAGACGAACGCCTGGACGGCCGTGCCGCGTGTGGCCCGCGATCCGGCGAGCGGCACCTGCCCGGCGATGTTGCCGGCGGGGACGACCGGATCCGGGCGCTCCGCCTCCAGCGTCAGCAGCAGCTCGCGCGGGCGCAGGAGCTCGCGCGCCTGCTCGACGGTCACGCCGGTGATGGAGGGGACCTCGACGTCGCCCTGGCGCGAATGCAGGAATGCCAGCAGGCCGCGCCCGTCAGCGACGGTCAACGCGGCGAACACGCCGGTGGTGGTGAGCAACGAGGTGACGAACGCGGCCAGCACCGGACGCCCCTGCCGTGAGCCGCCCGAATCTCTCTCTTCGTCCATGCGGCTCGCATTGTAACTCGCGCGAGCCGCAGGAAGTCAGCGGGGATTGATTTGCGTCAACCGTACTGGACCGCCGAGACGCGCGCGCTCATCAGGTCCTCGTTGAACGTGATGCGTCCGGCGTCGTCTCCGGCGGCACCGGCCACCACCATCAACGGAATCAGGTGCTCCTCCCGCGGGTGGGCCTGCCGCGCGCCCGGCGCCGAGGCCCAGTCGCCAAGCCGCCGCGCGCGCGTCTCGGGCTCGGCGGTGGCCGCCGCTTTGAGCCACTCGTCGAAGACCAGCGACGCGCGCTGCGCCGTCGCCGTCCCGAAGTCGCGCATGTTGTGGTAGCTCATCCCGCTGCCGAGGATGAGCACCCCCTCGTCGCGCAGCGGCGCCAGCGCGCGTCCGATCGCCAGGTGCTCGCGCGGATCGAGCCCCGCCTTCAGCGACAGCTGAATCGCCGGCACGTCCGCGTCGGGCCAGGAGAGCTTGAACGGGATGAACGTCCCGTGGTCGAACCCCCGGCGGGCGTCGGTGGCGGTGGGAATGCCGGCGGCGGCGAGAAGCTGCCCCACCCGCCCGGCCAGCGCCGGGCTCCCGGGCGCGGGCCACGTGATGGTGTACGCCTCGGGCGGAAAGCCGCCGTAGTCGTAATAGAGCGGCGGGTGCGGCGACGTCATGACCGTGGGCACGGCCGCTTCCCAGTGCGCCGAGACGACGAGCAGCGCCTTCGGAGGCGCCGGAAGTTTCTCCGGCAGGGTCACGAAGTAATCGCGCAGGGCCCCGACGTCTCGGGCGGGCATGAAGTCGCCCAGGTCGACGAAGGGCCACGGACCGCCCCCGTGCGGGACGTAGATGACCGGCTGGCGCGTGGGTGCGGGTTCGGTTCGTTGGTTCATGGTCGCCGATTAGTGAGATTCCGCGGCCCCACCAAAGGTCACCGCCTTTCGCGCGCCGGAAGCTCGACCTCGCAGCGAGCGTTCGACCATGACCTGAAAGATGTCCAGCAGGAGAGCGCGCGCCGCGGGTCCCTCCGCGCCCTCCAGCAGGCAAAGGGCCTCGGCGATGGCCTCCATGGTGGAGAGGCGCCGCGCATCGGGCGTCCTGCGCAGGCGATACGCCGACGGGGCATCCCGGGTGACGAAGGCGCAGGGCACGTCGCCGAGGCCCGCGACCCGCCGGCGCACCCGCTGGGCCTGCCGCCAGGTTCCGTCCGGCACCACCAACGTCACCGGCCGCGGGCCGTCGCAGAAGTCCGAGAGCGGGCGGGCCTCGGGATGGGGAAACAGCAGCACCGGATCTCCGTGCTCCGCCCAATCCAGCGCCGGCGCCGGCGGCTGATCGGGCGCCCCGCGGATGACGGCACCGCTGTTGGGGAGGCATCGCAGCGCGAGTCGACCGGTGTTGCTCGGCTTTTGCGTCTCGGCGTGATGGAGCACGACCAGCACGCGGGTGCGGGTCGGAACGCGCGGGACCTGATCGCAGAGGCAGGCGATGACGAGCATGCGGCAGCCTGGGCAGCGATGTCCCACCAGGCCGTCGACCATCCGGTTGCCCGGGTTACGCATCGGCGCGCGGCCTCATTCCGCCAGGCTGTGCCGGACCACGGGTGTCTCGAGGTTCACGTCGCCGCTGGTCACGTAAAGCGTCCCTTCGGTGTGCGCCAGAGACCAGCGGGCGTTGCGATCGGTGGCGGCGTCCAGCGCGTCGAGAAAGGCGCCGTCCAGCGCGAAGACCTCGATGCTCTCGGCCTTGTGAATCGGCTTGGCCCGGGCGCCCTTCTGCAACGCGCCGACGTCGCCATGCGTGAACACCACCAGCCGGGGCGACGCCTTGCTCGCCTTGTGGAGCCGCTCCGGCGAGGGGGTCCCCACCTCCAGCCAGAGGCGGAGGTTGCCCTGCAGATCCCTGGCCCAGACCGCGGGCTCGTCGGTGCTGGAGAGACCCTTCGAAAAGGCGATCCCCGGCTCGTAACAGAGGCAGTACCCGATCACCCGCGTCAGCAGGTAGCGCATCGTCTCCGAGGGATGCCGCGCCACCCGCAGGTCGAGCGACTCGTAGACCCCGCGGTCGACGTCGGAGAGCTCGACCTGAAGATGATAGACCGTCGCGGACAGCGCCATCCGCGCGGGACACTACTACGATTGCGCGGGCGGAGCCGTCACTTCGGTCGTGGTGCGGCACGCTTGGGCTTCTGGCCGTAGCCGGCGAACTTCTGGGCCACCGCGTCCATCTCGCGCGCCGAGAGGATGACCGGCCCGCCGACCGAACGGGCCACGACGTATTGCGCGCAGAGCGCCTCGACCTCCTCGGCCAGCAGCCGCGCGGCCGACAGATCGGCGCCGAGCGCGACCATCCCGTGGTTGGCCAGCAGGCAGGCGCGGCGTCCGGTCAGCGCGGCCAGCGCGCTCTTCGACAGCGCGTCGGTCCCGTACGTCGCGTAGCGCGCGCAGCGGAGCTCACGACCGCCGGTCTTGGCGACCATGTAGTGGAACGCGGGAATCGGACGCCGCAGGCACGACAGCGCGGTCGCGACGATTGAGTGGGTGTGGACGATGGCACCCACGCCCGGCCGGTGCCGGTAGATGTCCCGGTGCAGGCGCCACTCGCTGGACGGCAGGAGGGCCCCCCGCGTCCGGCCGTCGAGCGCGACCTCCACCATGTCGGTCGCGCGCAGATCGTCGCAGGCGATCCCGGTGGGCGTCACCAGGAAGCCGTCGGGCGCGCGGCAGGAGACGTTTCCCGAGGTGCCGGTGTAGAGGCGGCGCTCGGCCAGCCAGCGAACCGTCTCCAGGATCTGGTGCCGGCGCTTGGTCAGCTTCACGCGCGCGCCCCCGCCGCCGCCTCTGCCGGGAAGAGCGCCGCCAGCCCTTCGCGCGTGGCGGGCGCCAGCCCCCGCTCGGTGATGATTCCGGTGACCAGCCGCGCCGGCGTCAGGTCGAAGCCGGGGTTGGCGACCGGCGTCCCCTCCGGAGCCAGTCGCACCGTCGCGATCGCGCCCGTCTCGCTGCGCCCCGAGATCCCGCCGACCTCGCTGGCCGCGCGCTCTTCGATCTCCACCTCCCGCCCGTCGCTCATCGTCCAGTCGATCGACGACGACGGCGCGGCGACGTAGAACGGCACCCCGCAGTCGTGGGCGGCCAGCGCCTTCAGGTAGGTCCCAATCTTGTTGACCACGTCGCCGGTGGCGGTGGTGCGGTCGGTGCCGACGATGACCAGGTCGACCCGCCCGCGCTGCATCAGGTGGCCACCGGCGTTGTCGACGATCAGCGTGTGGGGGACGCCGTGTTGCCCGAGCTCCCAGGCGGTGAGCGCCGCCCCCTGGTTGCGCGGCCGCGTCTCGTCGACCCAGACGTGCACCGGCAGGCCGGCGTCGTGCGCGGCGTAGACGCCCGACAGCGCCGTCCCCCGATCGACCGTCGCCAGCCACCCCGCGTTGCAATGGGTGAGCACGTTGAGCGGCCTGCCCGGCGAGCGCCCGGCGGCCAGGCCGCGAATCACCGCCAGCGCGTGATCGCCGATGGCAAGGTTCACCGCCACGTCTTCGTCGGCCAGCGCGTCGGCGCGGGCGCGGGCCCCGGCCGCGCGCGCGTCCGGCGGCAACGGCGCCACGGCGGCGGTCATCGCGTCCAGGGCCCAGCGCAGGTTCACCGCCGTCGGCCGGGTGGCCAGCAGCGCCGCGCAGGCCGCCCGCAGCCCCGCCTCGGAGGGATCGGCGCGCATCGCCAGCCAGACGCCGTAGGCCGCCGTCGCGCCGATGAGCGGCGCGCCCCGGACCTGCATGCCGGCGATGGCGCGCGCAGCGTCGGCCGCCGTCCGCAACGGGCGGACCACGAAGTCGTGGGGCAGCCCGGTCTGATCGATGATCTGCACGACGTCGCCGGTCACCCAGATCGTGCGCGTCGGTTGGCCTCGAACGTTCATCGTTGGTCGCTCCGCAACGAGGAACGGTAGCGCATCTGCCGGCATCCACCAGCTCGGCGAGCTCTCTCGCCGAGCCGCGACCGGAGGTCAGGGGCAGGCGCTGGTCACGGTGTAGTGCGGGCCGTCGTCGACGGCGCCGAGGCCGCTGGCCGGCACCATCACCTGCACCGTCGTGGCGGTCCGGTTGCCGGCCGCGTCCTGGACGTGGAGCGCGACGTCGTAGACCCGGCCGTTCCCCCCGCCCTGACGCTCGACGCGCAGCTGGGCCGAGCGGCAATCGGAAGCGATGACGATGTCGTTCTGCGTATTGCCGGTCCCCGGGGCATTCACCGCCTCATCGCTGGAGATCTGCGTGATGACCGCGTTGGCGAGGCCCAGCGAGGCGTCGCAGGCGTCGGTCACGCTGGAGATCAGGTCCGCGATCTTGAACGTGTGGTAGTCGTGGTTCGGCGGCAGCAGCACGATGGTGCGGCCGCCGCTCAGCGCGGGAAGACCATCCACGGTGATCGCCCCGCCCTCGAAGGCGACCGTGTGGCCGTCGACCTTGAACTGCCCCGAGCGGTTGAGCGGGAAGCGCAGGCCGCCGACGGTGAGCGTCCCGTCGTTGACCACGATGGTGAGCCCCCTGGCCAGGATCGTCAGATCGACGACGTCCATCGCCGGCGCGGTGGTGTCACTGACGGTCACCACCCGCGAGGCGAGGCCCGCGTTGCCCGAAGGGTCGGTGGCGGTATAGCCGAGGAGGTAGCTGCCCGGAACGCCCGCGTTGACCGCGCCCGTCTCCATCACCGGCAGCGCGCCCGCGCAGCTGTCGGCGGCGGTCGCGCCGGGGTCGACGAACGGCGTCGCGCACTCGACGGTGGCGGGATTCGGGCCGAGCATGCTGACCACCGGAGGCGTCGTGTCGGTCACGTTCACCGTGCGGACGACCGGCGTCGCCTGGTCGCCGGCCTGATCGGCCGCCGTGTAGGTGACCGCGTAGCTGCCGACCTGGCTGGTGTCGACCGTGCTCGCGGTGCTGACCGGGACCGGCCCCTGGCAGGCATCGACGGCGGTCGCGCCCGGATCGACGTACGAGGCGGCGCACTCGACCGTGGTGCTGAGCGGGCCGAGCGCCGTGATGACGGGCGCCGAGTTCGAGACCTGCACCGAGACCGACGCCGCGTTGTTGGGCGCCGGATTCGGATCGGCGGTCGAGGAGGTCACGTTCGCCGAGGCGAGGAGCGTCGAAGCGTCAGGCGTTGAACAGTCGGCGAGCGCCACCGTGAGGGTGAACGTCGCCGACGCTCCGACGGGCAGCGTGGCCAGCGTGCACTGAATTGGACCCGCCGCACCCGCGGGCGGCGTGGTGCACGACCACCCCGCCGGCGCGGTGAGCGCCTGGAACACCGTGTGCGCCGGAACAGCCGTGGACAGCGAGACGTTGGCGGCCGGCAGGTCGTCGTCCGTCGGATCGAACGGCTGCTGGTTGGTGTCGGCGTTGTTGGTCACCGTGATGGTGTAGGCGATTGCCTGCCCCGCCGGGACCGTGATCGGAGCGGCGCCGATGGCCGTCGACAGGTCCGCGCCCGGGAGCTGCAGCGGATCGACGAACGCCCAGTAGTCGTACTTGTGGTGCAGCGACGGATCGAACAGCAGCGGCGCGTCCACCTTGGTGGGCGACGTCAGCCACGACTTGTCGTCCGAGGTCCCCCAAATTGTGACGGACACGATCTTGCTCGACACCTGCTTCAGGGCCTGGACGTAACCCAGATAGGCGTAGGCGTCCTGGATGTGCCGGCTCTGCGGGATGTCGGTGTAGCTGGTGAACGGGGTGGGGAACGACCCACTGTAGATGCTGACGTCCATCTCGGTGACCGCCTGCTCGACGCCCGTGGTGTCGAACAGGTTGACGGCGTCGATCACCGACTGGGGCGACGGAAACTCGAGGTTGTTGTGCATCTGGTGGCCGATGCCGTCGAGCGGCACGCCCTGGCTCTTCAGGCTGCGCACCAGGGCGACCAGGAAGTCGCGCTTGGCCGGGATCGTCGTATTGAAGTCGTTGATGTAGAGCTTGGCGGTCGGGTTGGCGGCGCGCGCCGCCTGCAGCGCGATCGGGATGTACTGCGGCCCGAGGATGTTGAACCACGGGCTGCGGCGGTAACCGTCGGGCTGCGACTCGTCGATCGGCTCGTTGACGACGTCCCAGATCGGAACGGCGCTGCCGAAGTGGGTCATGACGGTCTGGATGTGGCGCTGCAGACGCTGGATGAGCAGCGCCTGCTCGTCCGGCGTCCCCGTCATTGGCTGGCCGCTGGCGTTGGTGAAGACCCAGGCCGGCGTCTGGTTGTGCCAGACCAGCGTGTGGCCACGGACGTGCATGTTGTTGGTCTGGGCGAAGGCGACCTCGGCGTCGGCCTGGGTGAAGGTGAAGGTCCCCTCCGTCGGCTCGGTGGCGTCCCACTTCATGTCGTTGCCCGAGGTGATGCTGTTGAAGTGCTTGCTGAGGAGCACGGCCGGTTGCCCCTGAATGTCGGCGGGAATGACCGCGGCCCCGATGATGGGGAAGAAGGGGGCCATGGCCTGGTACACCGAGGGGATGTCGGTCTCGGCGATGGCCGGCGGGACGAAGGTGATGCTGAAGTCGTCGATGTAGAACGACGGCGTCCCGCTGGCCGACTCGACGTAGAGGGTGAGCGACGAATTGGCCAGCGCCTGGTTGTAGGTCGCCTGCAGGCGCACCCAGGCGTTGGCCGTGACCGTGGTGTCGCCGACGATGGTGTGGAAGGTCTCCGTCGCGGTCCCGAGCTTCCGGTCGAGGCTCACGCGCAACTGCGTGTCGGGCGACCCGGGCGCCAGCTTCGCCCACAGCGACACGACGTACTGCGAGCCGTTGAACATCACGTTGGTGACGTCCAAGGCGGGCCCCTGGTAGGTGGCGGTGCGGTTGCTGGTCAGCAGGCTGAAGCTGCCGCCATGCGCGTCGGCGTTGGTAACGGCGACGGTCTCGCCGCCCGTCCGCGACTGCCAGCCCTCGGTCGTCTGGCTCTCGAACGTGCTGCTGGCGCCGGCGGTGTTGCCAGGCTGACCCGGAGGCGGCGCGACCTGGGTGATGCTGACGGCGTCGATGTAGTACGACGCGTTCCCGGACGCGGTCTGGACGTAAAGAATGAGGCCCGAGTTGTCGGTGGTGAACGAGTAGATGCCGGTCATGGTCACCCAGGCCTGGTCGGTGACGCTGGCCGAGACGACCTGGTCGAAGGCCGCGCTGCCGCCGGTCGGCGTGCGCTGGAACGTCGCGATCAGGGTGCTCGCCGGCTGGCCGGTCTGAAGGCGCGCCGACAACGTCACCTGATAAGTGGCCCCCTTGGTCAGCGTCCCCTGAAGGCTGACGCCGGGACCCATGAAGCTGGCCGTGCGGTTCGTCGTCAGGAGGCTGTGCGTGCCGGTGAACGCCACATCGGTCGAGTTGGCGACCGTCGGGCTGCCGAACGGGAACCAGCCCTGGGCGCTGCCGTCCTCGAAGTCGTAGGAGATCGGCGGGGGCGCGGCCTGGGTCAGCGAGAAGGTATCGATGTAATACGACGCGGTGGCGGAGTCGGACTCGACATAGAGGACGATCCCGGTCAAGGCGGAGCCGCTGCTGTTGGTGCTGGACGCGAACGAGTAGCTGTTCTGCAACGTCACCCACGCCTGGTCCGTGACCGGGGTGCTCGGAACGACCGAGTCGAAGGCGCTGGTGCCGTCGGCGAAGCTCCGCATCACCGTGACCTTGAGGCCGGTCCCCGCCTGGCCCGCCACCAGGCGCGCCGCCACCGACACCTGGTAGCTCGCCCCCGCCGTCAGCTGGCCGGTGAGGCTGATGCCCGGGCCCATGAAGCCGGACGTGCGGTTCGTCGTGAGGAGGCTGTGCGTGCCCGTGTTGGCCACGTCGGTCGAGCTCGCCACCGTCGGGCTGCCGAACGGGAACCAGCCCTGGGTCGTGCCGTCCTCGAAGTCGGAGGAGAGCGTTCCGGTCAGCGCCGAGGCAATCTGCTGAACGTCGGGCGGCGCCGCGGGCGCCCTGTCGGTCGAGCACCCCGCCGCGACGACACCCAGCAGGGACACCCACCACGAAACCACCGTAAGCGAACGAACGGGTCTTACCATGCCCATCTCCCTCTCCAATTATCGCGCCGTTAACAAATCAAGAACGATATGTACGACGGACGACATTATCGGTCACGTCAACGACGCATGACCGACGACCGCGTCAACTAGTAAAGCGATTTCGGCACAAGTCCATCAATGCAATCAGTCCACTTGATTCTCGTGAGGATCCTCGTTGTTTTTGGGGCAACCTCGCCAGGCAACAATTCGCTCGCCCCTGCAGCGATGCGACGTCCCGGGTCGGGCGGTCGCACCTGCCGCGCGGCGGCGCGGTCCGTTCACGCAGATGGTGAAGCGAGCATCCGGGATACCGGGTCGTCCCGCAGGACGCCAGGAGGGCGTCGCCCTAAAGGCGACGGTGAGCTCCGCGAACCATGCCCGACGACGTGGCGGCCGAAGGCGCCCTAGTCCGTCGGCGGTGTCGTCGTGAGCGCGATCGTGGCGTCGTCGAGGAACAGGTCCGGGCACTCGACCTGCCCCGTGCCCGTGCCGCAGGTTCCCTGGTCCAGCTGGGTCACCCAGAGCGCCGCGCTCGTCAGCTTGCAGGTTTGGGGGGCGTCAGAGGGCGGGAACGCGACGGCGGCGCTGCTCAGCGCCGCCCACATTCCGGTCGGCAACGCCGCCGCTGTTTGGCTGATCGCTTTCGTGCGAACGCTGTTGGCGGGATCGCCAAGGCAGCTGTACGCCGCCCAGAGCTGGAGGGGATGCGACGTCACCCCTGATTGCATGACGTAGAACGTGACAG
The DNA here is from genome assembly GCA_963835825.1 of uncultured Pseudomonadota bacterium. Classification (GTDB taxonomy): domain Bacteria; phylum Myxococcota_A; class Polyangia; order Fen-1088; family Fen-1088; genus JADGRB01. The sequence continues at coordinate 112,407 of CAWIGZ010000008.1, read as the reverse complement.
CGTAGTTCGCCGCGCCGATGGGCAAGGCGTACCTGATTCCCACGTTCGAGAGCGACCGATTCCGCTCCCAGAGGCTATTCGTTCCGCCGTTGTGTTGGGTCGTGCTCACGCTGAGCGTTGCCGTCCCCTTGACGTCCGTAGCGTTCGTGCTCCATCCATCGACGAACCCTCCAGAGGCCTCGAAGTTGGGATTGCCGACCAGGTTGGGAACATCGACGGCCGTCACGGCCAGGTCGTCGACGTAGAAATCGGGGAAGCTCGTCTTGCCGGACACCGGGGCGTCGTTCATATCCTCGTCGAAGAGAACGACGGCGCTCCTCACCAGACCGGGCAGGACTCCCCCGACTTTCGGGTTCGCGAAGCAGTCCGACGCCACAAGCATGTCCGTGGAGGTGTCGATGTCCGCGGTGACGTTCACCCAGACCCCCGAGGGCATGGCCATCTCGACGTTACCAATGTAGTAGGGCGTACCCTGCGCACACGTGAGGCGGAGCTGCAGAAGCCCGTGGGGCAGCGAGCCGCCCGTGACCTGGTTCTGCATCGCCCACAGGCTGATGTGGTATTTGCCGAGCCCCGTCGGGATGTAGTAACCGGGACCCACGTAGAACGTCGAGCGGCTCGTCTGCTGGGCCGAGTGCGCGCCGCTGTTGACGACCGTCGACAGGGAGAGCCCGGCGCCACTGGGGATCGTGGACCACCCGTCTGTCGTCCCGTACTCGAGATCACCGTTGCCCGCCAGGTTTGGGTTCGGCCCGACGCAGGTCCCGGCGCCGCAGAATCCGCCCGTCACGCAGGCCGTGCCGTCCGTGCAGGTCTTCAAGCAGGCGTTGGACTGACAGAGGAAACCGTTGCAGCTCACCGGGGAGCTCGGATTGCACCTGCCCTGGCCATTGCAGACGGACTTCGGAATCACCGCCCCCGTGCCGCTGCACATGGGCGCAGAGTCGCAGACGGTGTTGGTCGCGTAGAGATTACAGGCGCCCGCGCCGTTGCACCCGGTGCCGTTGGAGCCGCAGCTCGCCGCGCCCAAGTCGGGGCAATCGACCCGCGGATCCTGCCCGGTCAGCACACTGGTGCAGGCATTGCCCGAGCCGTCGCAGGTCTGGCAGGTCCCCTTGCAATCAACGTTGCAGCAAAAGCCGCTCTTGCAGGTTCCTTGTTTGCAGTCCCCGCTGCTCTGGCAGCGATCGCCGAACATGCCCGCTGGCTGTCCCCCGATGCCGCCGGTGCCGCCGTTCTGCCCGGCGGCGCCACCGGCCATCCCACCGCTCCCCTTGTTGCCGCCGCCGCCCACGCCGCCGGTCCCCACACTCCCCCCGTGTCCGGCCAGGCCGCCGCCGCCCCCCTTGCCCCCGGTCGTTGTTCCACCGCCGCTGCCGCCGCTGCCGCCGCTGCCAGCACCGCCGGAACCCGACCATGCATTGGCGTCGCGGGCCCGGAACGCCTCCTCGCCCTTGCACCCGGCAGCGGCGAGCACGACCAGCGACGCCCACGCCAGCAGCCCCGCCCTCTGTGAAAAGCCAGGGCGGGGCGACCAGCGGGTCAGGCGATCAAGGCGCGAGCGTGATGGAGACATCGTCGACGTAGATATCCGGGCACTCGATCTGCCCTGCCCCCGTGCCGCAGGTTCCGCCCTCCTGCTGGACGTAGAGCGCCGCCGAGGTCAGCTGACAGCCCGCCGGCGCGTCCGCGGGCGGGAAGGTGACGGTGGCCGAGAGCTGGTTCCAGGTCCCCCCCGCGACGTTCGACGCCACGCCGACCGAAGCCGGGAACTGCTGCCCACCGGTCCCGCAGGTGTACACCGGCTGCAGCATCAGGGTGTGAGGCAGCGAGCCGGTGTGCAGGGCGTAGAACGCCGCTTTGTACTGGGCCGTCCCGATGGGGAGGTTCCACTTTTGCCCCTGATAGTTCTGCGTCCGCGCGGCGTCGACCAGGCTGTTGGCCCCCCCGTGCGCATAGGCCGTGCTGATCGCCATCGTGCCGCCGGTTTGCGACCACCCCGCCGTCGTGCCGGCCTCGAAGTTCGGGTTGCCGACCAGGTTGTGCCCGTCGGTGACCGTCACGACGAGGTCGTCGATGAACAGATCTGGGGTAGCCGTCGGCGCCTCGGCGGCCGTCTGGTTGAAGTAGGCATTCACGGAGTCCACCACCCCACCGGTCAACGACGGGTCGCATCCGGCTGTCGCCGTGAGGTCGACGATTCCGGTGATCTTCGTCCATACGCCTTGGGGAAGCGAGACGCCGTAGCTCCCGACCACCGGGAAGTTGTCCGTGTTCGCCGCCCCGCAATTGAGGTGCAGCTGCATCGCCCCGGACGTGAAGGTCGGGTCGGTGTTCTGCATGCCCCAGGCGGTGATGTTGTACTTCCCCGCCCCGGTCGGCAGCACGTACGACGGCCCCATGTAGTTCTGCGTCCGTCCGGTGTTGGCGACGCTGTAAGTGCCCCCGTGGACCAGGCCCGTGCCGGTCTCGAGCGTCAACGCGCCACCGGTCGTCGCCCACCCGCTGGTGGCGTTGTACTCGAGGTTGCCGTTGCCCGCCAGATTCACGGGCGTGACGCTGTTCGAGGCGACGCAGCTCCCGGCGCTGCAGAACCCACCATTGCAGTCGGCGTCGGAGGTGCAGCTGGTCTTGCAGCTCGCGCCGGTGGCGTTGCACTGGTACACGCCGCAAGAGCTGGGCGCGCCGGCGACGCAGGCCCCGGCGCCGTTGCAGGCGGGCACCGGGAGCAGCGTCCCGCTCGTGCAGGAGGCCACGCCGCAGGGGGTCGCCGCGGCCCACTTGCGGCAGGCGCCGGCCCCATCGCACGTCCCGTCGTTCCCGCAAGAGGTGGCCGGGTCAGCGGTGCAGTCGTTGCGCACGTCAGTCCCGGAAACGGCCGGGGTGCACTGGCCCAGGGTCCCGACACCGCCGCAGGTCATGCAGGCCCCCGTGCAGGCGGTCTCGCAGCAGACCCCGTCGACACAGAAGCCGCTTTGACAGGCGCCGTTCGCTCCGCAAGCCGCACCGTTCGCCTCCGCCGGGACACAGGCGCTGCCCGAGCAGAAGTACCCCGTCGCGCAGTCAGTGTTGGAGGCGCACGACGTCGCGCACGACGTCGCGCCGCACAGATAGGCGCCGCAGCTCACCGTGGAGCCGGCCAGACAGGTGCCCGCGCCATCGCACGTCCGCGCCGGCGTGTCCGTCGAGCCGCTGCAGCTCTCGTTGGTGCACCCGGTGCCGGCCAGGTAGAGCCGGCAGGCGCCGGCGCCGTCGCAGGTGCCGTCGTGACCGCACGAGGCGAACGGATCCTGCGCGCATTCGCTGTCCGGATCGGTCCCCGCGGTGACCGGACGGCAGAGGCCGTCGGCCATTCCCGTCTTGGCCATCGAGCAGGCGTTGCAGAGGTCGGTGCAGGCCGATTCGCAGCAGACGCCGTCGACGCAGGCGCCGCTCGAGCACTGGGTCCCCGCGGCGCAAGAGGCGCCGTTGGTCTGGGGAGCGATGCAGCGCCCCGCCGACGAGCAGAAGTTGCCGGTCGTGCAGTCGGCGTTCGACAGACATGAGGTCTTGCACGCCGTGGGCCCGCAGACGTAATTGCCGCACGACGCGCTGGTCGCGGTACGGCAGGTTCCCGTGCCATCGCAGGTTCGGGCCGGGGTGTCCGTCGAGCCGCTGCACATCTCGGAGGAGCACGCCGTGCCGTTGATCCACTTGCGGCAGGCGCCAGCTCCGTCGCACATGCCGTCCAGCCCACAGCTGGTCTGCGAATCGGCCGCGCATTCGTTATCGGGATCGCTACCGGCGGTTACGGGACGGCAGAGGCCGTCGGCCGCGCCGGTCTTGGCGCTCGAGCAAGCGCTGCAGAGACCTGTACAGGCTGTCTCGCAGCAGACGCCGTCGACGCAAAACCCGCTGGGACAATCGGCGGCCGCGTTGCAGGCGCCACCGTTGCCGCCGTCGGGACGGGCGTCGCTCCCTGCATCCGTCGCGCCATCGGCGGCGGCCGCATCCATGCCCGCCGCGCCGCCGACTCCGGCGTCCATGCCGGCCGCGCCGCCGTTGCCGCCGGTCGCGCCCGCGGTCCCCCCGGTGCCCGGCGCGCCGGCCGTTCCGCCCGCCCCGGCGCCACCCCCAGTGCCGAGGTTGCCCCCGGTTGCCGTTCCGCCACTTCCGTTGCCGCCCGTGCTGCTCACGCCGCCGGTGCCGCCCCTCCCCCCCGACCCCCCGGTGCCGAGCTTGCCCGCCACGCCGCCCCCGCCCGTGCCCGTGCCCGTGCCGCCGTCGCTGCCACCGCAAGCGACCAGGGCGAAAGCCGACGCCAGCGCCAAGATCCGGATCCCCCGCGATAGAAAGGTGAGATTGGCCATACCTTCCATTCTCTTCCTCCTCGGCGACTGGCGCCTACACGTTGTCAATGACACCACAACTGTCTTCAAATGCCCAGAAACGCATCCAGAACGCCTGCGTAGGCAGGCTTCGGCCCGTAATCATCGTCGAAGAGCAAAGGTTGAGGAGTGGCGCAGGTCATGCCATTGAGCCACGAATACTTGTCCGACACACCCCAGGCCGTCACGCCAAGGCACAGCGGCTCTGTGACACACACCGACACCAGGTCGTGAAACCGGATTTTCTGGCTGTTCGTGTTGCTCGTGCATATCTGAACGTCCATTTCGCTGATCACCACGTTGAGCCCGAGGGCCTCCAGGCGCTGCATGTTGGCCGCGACCTGAACCGCCGAAGGCGAGGTATCGGCAGGGCCGGTGTGCATCTGAAGCCCGACGCCGTTGAGGGGAACGCCCCGCGCCAACATCCCCTTCACCATGTCGTAGACGTACTCGGACTTGGCCCCGGCCCCTTCGGCGCCGTAGTCGTTGTAAAAGAGCAACGCGCCCGGGTCCGCCGCGCGGGCGGCTCTGAACGCGTCGTCGATGTAATCGGCGCCGAGATATTGATAGAAAATCGAGTTGCGGAGTGACTGACCATCGTCGGCCACCGCCTCGTTGACGACATCCCAGGCGATCACCTGCCCGCGGTAGTGCGCAGCGACCTGCGTGACATGATTGATCATCGCAGCATGAAGGGTGGTGGCATCGGTGATACCCGAAACCCAGGCCGGGAGCTGAGAGTGCCAGACGAGTGTGTGGCCCTTGACCTTCATGCCGTTCTGCTGGGCGAACGATGTGATCGCGTCGCCGCCTCCGAAGGTGAACACGTTCTGGGTGGGTTCGGTGGCGTCCCACTTCATCTCATTCTCTGGGGTCACGAAGTCGAACGCCGCCGCGGCGGCCGCAGCGTAGGCCGCCTCCGACAGGTGAGCCGCCCCGATCGCGGCACCGATCAGACGGCCGGACTGCGCGGCGGCGGACTTGAGCGTCGCCATCGTCGGACCTGTATCGATCGCGCCATCGCTCGCGGCGGCATCCATTTTGAGATCGACGGCAGCGTCGGCACCGGCTTCGCCGCCGCCACCATCCGCCGCTCCTCCAGCCCCTGGGTGGCCGCCGGCGCCTGCGCCTGCTCCATCGCCTGCGCCGCCTCCATCGGCTGCGCGGCCTCCGTTGCCTCCGCCCGCGTCCATGCCGGCCTCAGTCCCCGCCCCACCGCTGCTCCCGTCCAGCCGACCGCCTCCGGCGCCGCCCGTCACGCCGGCGCCCCCGGTCCCGCCCAAGACTGCGCCGTCGCGGCGGCAGGCGGTCGCGCTCAGGATCATGAGACTCGCGAAGGTGCGAAGCGCCGGAACACAGCTGCGCTGAACGCGACGGTCGCGAGCTCGTTTCGAAAAGCGAAGCGCGGCGGCGTTCATGTCGAGCGTGAGGCCCCCTGAGGGAAGTTGGTCGGCGGCGTGCGCGAAAAGGGCACGTCAGCTTGGCAGAATTCGGCGTCGCTACGATACGTATGCTTTTGCGTACACGGCGACACAGGGCTCACCTGCTGCGACATTCACCGAGACCGTTGAATGCCGGCCGGCGCCCCCATTAGAATTCCCTCGCAACCGTGGCCCCCAATGTAGAGCCAGGTACGTTGCTGGGAGGCACGTACCGCATCGTCCGCCGGATCGGCAGCGGCGGCATGGGTGAGGTCTATGAAGCGACCCACGCCCGCCTGGCTCACCGATACGCGGTGAAGTTCCTCCACCCGGGGGTGCGCGACCACCCGGAGGCCCTTCCGCGGTTCATGCGCGAGGCCCAGGTGACCTCGCGGCTGCGGCATCCCGGGATCGTGTCGGTGGTCGACTTCAACACGCTGCCAGACGGTGTGGCTTACCTGGTGATGGAGTACCTCGACGGCGAGCCGCTGGGGAAGGTCCTGGCGCGCACCGGTCCCTTGCCGCTCCCGCGCGTCGTCGACATCACCGATCAACTGAGCTCGGCGTTGACCGCCGCGCACCTCGAAGGCGTCGTCCATCGCGACATGCACCCGCAAAACGTCTTCGTGATGCCGGCCACCGGCGGGCAGGCCGAGCGGGTGAAGATCCTCGACTTCGGCATCTCGAAGATCGTCTCGATCTCCCAGAAGATCACCGGCATGGCCGCGGTGCTGGGGACGCCGCAATACATGTCCCCGGAGCAGGCCGAGGGAAAGATCGACCAGCTCGACGCCGCGTCGGACCAATTCTCGCTCGCCGCGATCGTCTACGAGATGCTCACCGGCCGCCCCGCGTTTTCCGGCGGAACGCTGGCCGCCGTGGCCTATCAGGTGGTGCACGCCGCCGCCGCTCCCATTCGAGATTTTCGGCCCGAGCTCCCGGGTGAGCTGGATCAGGTTCTGTCGCGAGCCCTGGCCAAGGATCAGAAGGCCCGGTTTCCGTCGGTGTCGGAGTTCGCGCTGCATTTTCGCTGGACGGCCAGCTTGCCGGTGAATCAAGTGCCACAGCGCTCGCGCATCGACGCCGCCGATGCGCCGGCCGTCGAAGCCGACACCGAGGAGACGACCGCGGTCTCGGCGCTCCCGTCAGGGATGGCCGAAGTGCTGCGGCAGACCTCGGGGCTCTCTCCGCGCGTTGAGGCGCCTGCGACGACCGCAGCGCCCGGAGGGAGGACGGAACAACTGGCTCAGAACGAGCCGACGGTGGTGAGCCCGCCCGTCTTCGCCAACAATGAACCGACCGTGGTGAGCCCCTGGAGCTTGGCCGCAGACGATCCGTCGCTGCTGAGCAGTTCCCCCTTTGCGGAGCATGCCTTGCAGGCGGGGGACGGCCACAGGCGCCGCACGACTCCCTTCCGCCCGCTGATTGCCGTGGGCCTGGTGCTGGCGGTCGGGGCCGCCCTCGTTGCATTGCGCGGCGGCAGCCGACCGACCGGCGGGGGCGCCAGCGCACCGACGTCGCCGGCCACGACGGCGATGGCCACCAGCGCACCGACCGCTCTCCCCATTCCCGCGCCGGTCCGGGAAGCGCCGGCCGCGCCGCGCGAAGGGACCGCCCCCGTACCGGCGCCCGGCACCGCAGCGACGGCATCCGTTCGGCCGGCGAAGGGGAGCGAGGCGCCGGCCTCCGGGAAGCCGCTGGCCAGAGGGCGCGCACACCCGGCCGTCCCGATGAAAACGGCCGGTCCAACCGAGAGCGACCATGCGGAGGCGCGGACCGCCGCGGCCGAATGTCGCCTCACGGTCGGTTCGTACCCCTGGTCCGACCTGTGGATTGACGGCGCAAACACCGGTCAGCAAACGCCGGTTGTCGGATTGCCAGTGACTTGCGGCCCTCATCGTCTGGAATTCAAGCGACCAGACCTGAAAGTCGATCAGGAGGAGAGAGTGACGGTCAGTGAGGGGCGGGAGTTCAAACGCGAGTACGAGCTGCAAGGTGCCGCGGTCGACGAGTGACCGTACGGCGCCTCGGCGGCCGAGGTGCGAGGGGGTCGGAGGCTCTCCCACAGTGCCCGGATTCGATCTGCAGCCGCGTGGCTCTTGCGCCGAGATCGGCTTACGATGATCCCCGTGGAGGTCAGCGGTCAGCCGTGTCCGCTCCCTGGAGCGAAGCCGTTCGGGAAGTACTACCTCCTCGATCGGATCGGCGTCGGTGGAATGGCGGAGGTGTTCCTGGCCATCGCGCTCGGGCCGCAAGGCTTCCAGCGCACGCTGGTGATCAAGCGAATGCTCGCGCACCTCTCGCAGGACACCGCCTTCGTCAAGATGTTCATCGACGAGGCCAAGCTCTCCGGCCTGCTGTCACACCCGAACCTGGTCCAGATCTTCGAGTTCGGACAGATCGACGAGAGCTTCTTCATCGCCATGGAGCACGTCCAGGGTGAGACGCTGCTCGCCGTTCAAGCAAAGCTCGCCGACCAGGCACGCATCGCGCCGGTCGGGGCCAGCCTGGAAATCATCCGCCAGGCCTGCCTGGGATTGAACTACGCGCACGGGCTGCAGTCGGCGACCGGACAGCCGATCGGCATCGTCCACCGCGACGTCTCGCCGTCCAACATCATGCTCTCCTTCCACGGGGGCGTGAAGATCCTCGACTTCGGGATCGCCCGCGTCACCGAGGAGCTGCGCGAGACCAAAACGCAGGCCGGCACGATGAAGGGGAAGGTCGCGTACATGTCCCCGGAGCAGGTCCGGATGGAGCAGACCGACGGCCGGTCGGACATCTTCGCCGTCGGCATCGTGCTTCACGAAATGTTGACCGGCCGTCGGCTGTTCAAGTCCCCCAACGAGTTCACCGGCGCCAAGAAGGTGCTGGAGATGGCGGTTCCCGTCCCGTCCTCGCTGAACCCGGAGGTGCCGGCGTCGGTCGATGCGATCGTGATGCGGGCGCTCGAGCGCAAGCTCGAAACCCGCTACCAGACCGCGGGCGAGATGGCCGAGGATCTCGAGAAGGCGCTGTTCGAGATGCGGGTCTCGCCGCACGAGCCGCGCAACCTGATCCTGTCGCTGTTTCCCAAGGGCCCGTCGCGCTCGGGAGAGATCCAGCTCCCCTTCACGCCGTCACCGGCGTCGGGCACCGCAGGACACGCGACCCCGTCGCGCGCCGCGGAACGAGCCTCGTCGAGCAAGATCACCCGGCCGATCCCGGAGGGGGCGCTGGAGATCGATCTCGGGGACCTGGCCGCCTCGGGGCCGGTGGTGGCCAGCCGTCGGCGGCGCGGCCGGCGCAAGTGGCTCGCGCTGGGCGCGCTCGGCGGCGCAGTCGCGGCCTTGGTCCTCATCGCGCAGTCTCCCCGCAAAGGACCGCCGCAAGAGGTGACCGTCGCGCCGGCCTCCGCCCAATCGGTCCCGGTGCCGGCGGCTCCGCCCGAACCGGCGGCGCCACCTCCGGTCGCCAAGCCGGCCGTCGTCGAGATCTCGCTCGATTCGAGCCCGCAGGACGCGCAGGTGATCCGCGAAGACTCTGGCGAGGTGGTCGGTCGTACTCCGTTGAGCGTCACGCTGCCCCAAGGGCGGGACGTCATCTCGTTCCGGTTCGAGAAGCCCGGGTTCGCGACGGTGACCTACAAGGTGATCCCCGATCTCGCCAAGCCAGTGCGCGCCGAGCTGCCCCTGCAGCCGGCGGCGGCGGAGCCGAAGCGGGCGCTCGCCTCGCAGCCGCACCATCCCCCACCCCTGCACGCCCGCGCGGCGGCGGCCCACGAGGCACGGACCGAGGCGGCCGTCGAGAACACGCCCGCCACCCAGCAGGCGCGCGACTGCTTGCTCTCGATCGCCTCCTTCCCCTGGGCCGATCTCTGGATCGACGGCAAGGATACGGGCCAGCGAACACCGGTGGTGCACTACCCGGTCTCCTGCGGCACCCACAAGCTCGCCCTCAAACGGCAAGACCTCAAGATCGATCACGCCGCGCAGGTGATGGTCGCCCCCGGCCACGAGCTCAAGCAGCACTACGATCTCGGCGACGACTACGCCGAGTGACCTCGGCGGCCGCGCACCGCTGTCAGAGCTGGAAAGCGACGCCCAAGTTCAGGTCCGCGTTGGCGGTGAACTGGGGAGCGCCCACCAGCCCGTCGAGCTCGACGACCAGCCCGACTCCGTCCGAGACGCGGTACTGAAAGCCGACCCCGGGGCCGAACAGCGCCGGTCCCGCCGCGACGGTGTCCAGGCAGGTCCCCGCGTAATAGGGGGGCATTCCGCCGCAAGTCTGGGGCCCCGAAACCTTGGCCACGTGGCGAATCGTGCCGTACCCCGCCGACAGGGAGGCGTACGGCTGAAACGCGCTCTCCGGGTCCAGGAACGACCACGCCACCTTGACCAACCCCGCGAACGCCCCGGTGAACGACGAGCAGGCATGGTCGCTGCCGCACTCGTCCGGAGCGTAAGTGAGCAGGTGATAGGGCGTCGCCCCGGTGACCAGCTGCAGGCGGGCCTGCACGCCCAGCCTGAGCCGCGGCGTGAGGAAGTACCCGATCTCCGGCGCCAGCTGCCCGGCCCGCGTCCAGGCGATCCCCGACGAGGCCACGTCATTGCGCGTCTCCTCGCCCGTTCCGCTGGCGGTGCCGATGCCCGTCCCGCCGAGGAGGGCGAAATAGAACCGCGCCGGCGCCGGCGGGGGCCGCGTCTCCGCGGGGCTCGTCACGGCCACGGCCGGCTTGGTCGGCTCGACCAGCGTCACCACGATCGGATCGGCGGCGGACCCGCGCCGGACGATCACCGATCCGTCGGCGCGCCGCGCCTCGATGGAGTAGACGACCTGCTGTCCCATCGTCGCGGATGCCGGAATGGCCGCCGTGAAGGCACCCGAGGGACCCTTCTGCATCGGCAGGTCGGCAAAAGCCGGGGCGGTCTCCGCCCGGTAGCGCAGCACGAGCGCGCTCGCGCCGAGGTCCTTGTCGGGCACCACCGTGATCGGCACCGGTTGCCCCACCTGTCCGGCGTGAACCGGCTCGTGCACCAGCGCCTTGTCCGGCGGCAGCTCGTCGCTGGTGCCGTTCGCCAGGCCGGCGATCGCTTCGTCGAACGCCGCCTGGATCTCCGGGTTGGCGAGCCCCGGACTGAGCCGCACCTCCGGTTGGATCTGGAGCGCCCTGCGGAAATACTTGATCGCCTGGTCGCGCTGCTTGTATCCCCCCAGGGTCACGATCCCCAGCGTGACGAAGGTGCGCGCCCGGATCGGATGCAACGTGAGACCCGCCCGCTCCGAGACCTCCAGCGCCTCATTGAGGAGCTTGACCGCCGTCTCGAACTCCAGGTGTTGGTACGCGTCGACCGCCTTGCGGTTGAGCAGAGTGATCTTGCCGACCGTCGCGCTGTCTCGATCTTCCGCCTGGACCGGCCGCGGCAACAGCATCGCGATCAGAGCGCCGGCGATGAGCCAGCGCGCGCCGCGAGAAATGCCTCCTACCGACGGCCTGGCAAGGTGAGCGCAGGTTCGCACGCTCCGACGATAACGCCGAAAGCCAGGCGAAGGACAGCCCCCAAACGAAAGGGTTGCTCATTGAAGAGGCGGGCGTCCCACGCGGCCGTACATGAGCCCACGCTTGGGAAGGGGAGCGCGGCTTATCGCAAACCGATCTCCGCCCAAACGGAACAACTAGGGAGGGCGTCGCCGAAAAGGCGACGGTGAGCGCAGCGGACCATGCCCGACGACGTGCCGCGCGAAGGCGGCCCAGAGCGCCTTCGGGCCCCGCGGCGTCGAGCATCGTCCGCCGCGGGCGCCGTCGCCTTTCGGGGCACGCCCAACTGGCCGCCCGGCCGTGTAATCTTCGGGCATGTTCGTCCTGGGAATCGCTGGCGGGACCGGGTCCGGCAAGACGACCGTCGCCGAGCGGCTGGTGGCGGGTCTGGCCGGGAGCCCGCCGGTGGTGATCGATCACGACGCCTACTATCGCGATCGCTCGGCGCTGCCCGCGGCCGAGCGGCAGCTCGTCAACTACGACCACCCGGACGCGATCGAGACCGAGCTGCTGGTCGAACAGCTCGCCGACCTGCGGGCCGGTCGGTCGGTCGACATCCCCCAGTACGATTTCCGGCAGCACGTGCGCAGCCGCGAGACCCGGCGGGTCGAGCCGGCCCCGGTGGTGATCGTCGAAGGAATCCTGGTGCTGGCGGATGAACGGCTCCGCGCCCAGATGGACCTCAAGATCTTCGTCGACACCGACGCCGACATCCGCCTCATGCGGCGGCTCGAGCGCGACATCGAGCAGCGCGGCCGCACCTTTGCCCAGGTGCGCGAGCAGTACGGCGCGACGGTGCGCCCGATGCACCTGGCGTTCGTGGAGCCGTCCAAACGGTTCGCGGATCTGGTCATCCCGGAAGGGGGCGACAACCGTCCGGCGCTCGACACGATCATCGGCCACCTCGCGCAGCTGGCCGCCGCCGCCAGGTAACGCCGGGGCGACCGACTTCCTGGATCCCCCCGCGGCCGCCGCGTTCATCGGGGATGCCCCCGATCGCTTTTCTTACAATTTGGCGACGGCGGCGATTGCGGGTCTTCCTGAGCGGAGCGGTCATTACCTTCGACCCGTCGATGATCGAGCCAACGGATCGAGAATTCGCGCACGAGCTGAGGACGCTGAAGGAGCGTCTCACGGCGATGGCGGCCCGCGCGGCCGAGCAGATCGCGCTGGCCATGGAGGCCCTGACGACGCAGAACGACGCCCTCGCCCGGCAGGTCATCGAGGGCGATCATCTCATCGACACCGACGAGAACGAGATCGACCGGCTGGCGATGCACATCCTCATGTCCCGCCATCCGCTGGCGTCGGACCTGCGCTTCGTGACCATGGCGCTGAAATTCGTGGTCGACGTCGAACGCATCGGCGATCTGGCGGCGGGCATCGCCAGGCGCGCGCTGGAGCTCAACCGTCTGTCGAGCTTGGACTGGCGCGGCGATCTCACCCGCCTGGCCACGCTGGTCGAGCGCAACCTTCACGCCGCCATCGAGAGCTTCGTGCAGGGGAACCTCGACGAGGCCAACGCCGTCATCAGCGCCGACGCCGAGATCGACCGGCTCAACTCCAGCTTCTTCGCCGAGCTCATCGCCCACGTCGCCGCCGATCCGGCCACCGTCACCCGGGTCCTGCCCCTCACCTCGGTCAGCCGCTACCTGGAGAGGATCGGCGACCACGTCAAGAACCTGGCCGAGGAGGTCATCTTCATGGTGTCTGCCACCGACGTGCGACACGTCGGACGGAGCGCTACCAACTGACAGGAGGTCGTCAACGATGCTCAAACATCTGCTCTTCATCGGCGCCGTCGCCGGACTCAGCTTCGCCACGCTGGGCGTCGCCTTCGGGGCGGGCGTCACCCTCAACGGCAGCGGCTCGACGCTCTCCAAGCCGTATCAGGAGGTGGCCATCGAGCAGTTCGAAAAGACGCACAAGGGCGTCACGATCAACTACGGCGGCGGCGGCAGCGGCAAGGGACGGCAGGATCTGGCGGACGGCGTCGTCGACTTCGCCGGCTCCGACTCCCCGTTCCCCGCCAAGGAGGCGGCCAAGGCCAAGGGAGGCCAGCTGCTCTACTTCCCGATCCTTCTCTCCCCGATCGCGGTCGTTTACAACCTGGACGGGGTCAACAAGCTGCAGCTCTCCGCGCCGGTCATCGCCAAGATCTTCCAGCGCCAGATCACGAAGTGGAACGACAAGGAGATCGCCGCCGACAATCCCGGCGTGAAGCTGCCCGGCACCGAGATCGTGGTCGCCCGTCGCGCCGACGGCTCGGGCACCACCCAGAACTTCACCGAATATCTGAGCTCCGCCGCCCAGGGGATCTGGAAGCTCAAGAGCGGCTCGACCGTCGAGTGGCCGAGCGACACGCAGGCGGGTCAGGGCAACTCCGGCGTCGCCCAGATCGTCAAGTCGACCCGGGGCGCGATCGGCTACGTCGATCTCTCCGACGCCAAGGCCTCCGGGGTGAAGTACGCCAGCATCAAGAACCGGGCGGGCAAATACGTCGAGGCGACCCCGGCCGGCGCCTCGGCCGCGGGCGAGGGAATCAACGTCAAGGCCAACCTGGTCTTCAGCGCCATCGACGCCAAAGGCGACAAGGCCTACCCGATCACGGCGCAAACGTGGGTCATCGTCTACGCCAAGCAGACCGACCGCGCGAAGGGGGAAGCGCTGAAGCAGTACCTCACCTTCCTGGACGGCGATGGCCAGAAGCTGCTCACCGAGCTCGACTACGCGCCGCTGCCGCAGGGACTCCAGACGAGGGCGCTCAAGCAGGTCGACAGGGTCAAGCTGCCCTGACGCGCCATGAGCGAGGAGAGGCCGGAGATGATCGATCTGCGCGGACCGCCCGCGTACAGCGACCGCGCGTTCGGCAAGATCACGGCCGGCGCGGCCGGCCTGGTGCTGCTGATCCTGGGACTCATCGCGCTGACCATGACCCGCCGCGCGCTCCCCGTGTTCGGCGAGATGGGCCTTCGGTTCTTCACCTCGACGCGCTGGTCCCCGCCCGACCGGATCTTCGGGGCGCTCCCCTTCATCTGGGGCACGGCCTTCACCGCCACCATCGCCATCGTGCTCGCCGTGCCGATCAGCCTGGGCGTCGCGCTGTTCCTGACCCAGGTCGCCCACCCCCGGCTGGCGCGGCCGCTCATCTACCTCGTCGATCTGCTGGCCGGGGTGCCGTCGGTGGTGTTCGGGCTGTGGGGCGTGCTGGTGCTCTCGCAGCTCTTCGACATCGGGCGCTCGTTCCTCACCGCCGGCATCATCCTGGCCATCATGATCCTTCCCATCATCACGTCGCTCGCGCGCGAGGTCATCGACACGACCCCGGTCGGCGACAAGGAGGGGGCGCTGGCCATGGGGACGACCCGCTGGGAGATGATCACCGCGACGGTCCTCCCCCACAGCGCCGGCGGGCTGGTGGGCGCGGTGATGCTCGGCCTGGGACGGGCGATGGGCGAAACGATCGCCGCGGCCCTGGTCATCGGTTCGGCGCTGGGTCAGATGACCATCAACCCGCTGGCGTCGGGCAACTCGATGCCGGCGGTGATCGCCAACGAGTGGGGGGAGGCCCAGGAGCTTCACAAGTCGGCGCTGATCGCCCTGGCGGTGACGTTGTTCGCGGTCACCATCCTGGTCAACCTGGTGGCGACGGGGATCGTCCAGCGATCGATGAGGCGCGGACAGGGCACATGACCGCGGCGGATGTCACCGTGGAGATGCTCGCGCCCCCCGACCTGACGGCCAAGCGGAGCTGGCGGTCGGTCAAGAGCGCCATCATGACCGGACTCATGACCGCCTCGGTCATTGCGCTGGCGCTGCCGCTCGTCGCGATTCTGTGGGCGCTGTTCTCGCGCGGATCGCGGGTCGCCTTTCATCATTTTCCCGCCTTCTTCGTCGACGAGATCCCGGTCGTGGCGCGCCGGCCCGGACCGGGGATGGGACCGGCCATCCTCGGGACGCTGCTGGCCACCGGAGCGGCGACCCTGATCTCGGTGCCGCTGGGCGTGGCCGGAGCGGTCTATCTGCACGAGTACGGGGTGACCAATCGCTTTTCTCGACTGGTCCGGTTCATGTCCAACGTGATGACCGGCGTTCCGTCGATCGTGATGGGGCTGTTCGTCTACGTGACCTGGACGCTGAGGTTTGGCTACTCCGCGTTCGGCGGCGCGCTGGCCCTCGCCTGCCTGATGCTTCCGGTCGTCATCGGCGCGACGGAGCAGATGCTGCGCCTGGTGCCGAACCACCTGCGGGAGGCGTCGTACGCGGTCGGGACCTCGAAGAGCCGAACGATCCTGTCGGTGGTGTTGCCGGCCGCGATGCCGGGCATCATCTCGGGGTCACTGCTCGCCGTCGCGCGCGCCGCCGGCGAGACCGCGCCGTTGCTGTTCGCGACCGGCGCGGCAACGGAATACAACCCGCACCTGTTCGTCGAGGCGAACACGGCCCTCTCGCTGCAGATCTTCAGCAACGCCACGTCGTCGTTCGTGGCGGCCCAGAACCGCGCCTGGGGGGCGGCGCTGACCCTGGTCTTGTTGACCTTCCTCATCACCCTGATCGCCCGCCTGGTGACGGCGCGCTTTGCCCGCCTGAGGTGACGAGAGATGTCCTCGGAAGGCGTCAGCAAGGAACCGAAAGACCGGCCGGCGATCCGGATTCCGGCCCAGCCCTCTCCCAGCCTCGGTGAGGCCGCGCGCGGCCCCGCGCCCGAGACCAGCGTGGTCTTCGCCCTCGACCGGCTCGAGGTCTATTACGGGGCCTTCCGGGCCGTTCGGGACGTCAACATGCAGATCCTCAAGAACGAGATCACGGCCTTCATCGGCCCGTCGGGCTGCGGCAAGACCACCGTGCTGCGCTGCTTCAACCGGATGCACGACGTGACCCCCGGCGCGCGGGTGGCCGGCGGGCTCCGCTACCACGGGGCCGATCTGAACGCGCCGGACGTGTCGGCCACCGAGGTCCGCCGGCGGATCGGCATGGTCTTCCAGAAGCCGAACCCGTTTCCGAAGAGCATCTACGACAACGTCGCCTTCGGGCTCCGCTCCAAAGGCATTCGCTCGAAGAGCGAGATCGCCTCGCTCGTCGAAAGCTCGTTGCGAAGCGCGGCGCTGTGGGACGAGGTCAAGGATCGCCTGCGGGCCTCCGCTCTCGGCCTGTCGGGCGGGCAACAGCAGCGCCTCTGCATCGCCCGCACCATCGCGGTCGGCCCCGAGGTCGTGCTGATGGACGAGCCTTGCAGCGCGCTCGATCCGGTGGCCACGGCGCACATCGAGGAGCTCATGCGCGAGCTGAAGAAGAGCTTCACAATCGTGATCGTCACCCACAACATGCAACAGGCGGCCCGCGCCAGCGACCGGACGGCGTTCTTCACCACCGAGGTCGACGCCGAGTTCGGGCTGCGGACCGGCACGCTGGTCGAGTACAACTCGACGGAGAAGATCTTCTCCAACCCCGGGGACGAGCGCACCGAGCGCTACATCACCGGCCGCTTTGGTTGATCGCGCTCATCGGTTGGGCGCATCGGGTTGACGCCCGGTCCTCGGCGCTTACTGTCGTTGCCGGCCGTGAGGCACGACGCCCACGGAAATCCCGCCGGGAGCTGATGGCCTCGGCGCGCGACGAGGAGACGATGCATGCTGGCCCAAGCGCGTTCCGACAGAGATGACCGAGAGTTGCTGGACGCCTATTCCCGGACGGTCGCGGCCGTCGCCGAGCAGGTGAGCCCGTCGGTGGTGAAGATCGCCGTCCAGGGTCCGGAGCCTGCGCCTCAGGCTGGCCGCCCCCGCCCGGCCCCGCCGCCCCGACAGCCGGGCGAGTCATCGGGCAGCGGCTCGGGGTTCGTGATGACGCCCGACGGCTACGTGCTGACGAACAGCCACGTCGTCCATGGCGCCAAGCGGATCAGCGCCATCTTTCAGGACGGCCAGCGGGCGGCGGCCCAGCTGGTGGGCGACGACCCGCAGACCGACGTCGCGCTGGTTCGAATCGACGGGTCTCACCTGGCGGCGCTCAGCTTCGGCGACTCGTCGGCCTTGCGGGTCGGCCAGCTGGCGATCGCCGTCGGCAACCCGTACGGGTTCGATTGCACCGTCACCGCCGGCGTCGTGAGCGCGCTCGGGCGGTCGCTGAGAACCAACACCGGCCACCTCATCGACGACGTCATCCAGACCGACGCGGCGCTGAACCCCGGCAACTCGGGCGGACCGCTGGTCGATTCGCGCGGGCAGGTCATCGGCGTGAACACTGCGATGATCATGCCGGCGCAGGGGATCTGCTTCGCCATCGCGGCGAACACCGTCAGCTTCGTGATGGGGAAGCTGATCCATGAGGGGCGGGTGCGCCGGTCTTACCTCGGCGTGGGCGGCCAGACCGTGCCGCTGCACCGGCGCCTGGTCCGATTTCACGCGCTCCCGACCGAGAGCGGCGTCTTCGTGGCGTCGGTCGACCCGAACAGCCCCGCGGCGCGCGCCGGCCTGCGCGACGGTGATCTGATCGTCGCCTACGGCGAAAAGCCCATCGCCGGCATCGACGATCTTCACCGCCTGCTGACCGAGGAGCAGGCAGGCGTCCGGGCGACCTTGACCATCATTCGCGATCTGAAGATCACGACCGCCGAGGTGACGCCGACGTTGCGCAAGTGATTGGGGCCGGCCGCAAAATAAAGCCCCGGTCCGGATTGACAACCGGGGCGCGGGTGCTTCGCTAGAAGGGTCGGGCGATGGCGAGCGTGGGTCATACAGATCAAAGGAGGACGACTGTCCGCGGTCTGGTCGAGCGGGTGCTCGACCTCGGTGTCCAGCGAGGCCTTCCCGTCAACGCCGCCAAGCGCCTGAGGCTGTGCAACATCAACGCGCTCGGCGGCAGCCTGGTCATGGCCACGTGGGCCGTCGTCGAAGCGGTGATGGGAGACCGGGGCAACCTGCTGTGGGAGCTGCGGTTCCTGGCCGGCTTTCTGGCCGTGCTGGGGCTGAATGCGATCGGCTTCCACCGATTGGCCCGCCTCGGCCTCATCATCACCGCGAACATCTGCGTGTTAGCCGGCGCGCTTCTGTTTACCGGTTCATCGGGCGGATTTCTCCCCTTCTTCGCGATGGCGGCCATTCCGCTCCTGCTGTTTGGGCCGGGCGAATGGCCGCTGGCGACGTTGGGCGCCGCGC
Source organism: uncultured Pseudomonadota bacterium (assembly GCA_963835825.1). GTDB lineage: Bacteria > Myxococcota_A > Polyangia > Fen-1088 > Fen-1088 > JADGRB01. The sequence continues at coordinate 93,947 of CAWIGZ010000008.1, read as the reverse complement.
TTCCGGCTCTGTTGCTGGCCGCCACCAAGACCGGGGTGGCCGCGCGTCTCCTCTCCATTCAACCGCAGCCCGCGCCCGCCTGGTACTTTGCGGCCAACGCAGCGACCACGTTCATGCTCGCGTTCCTGGTTCCGTTCTTCTTCTTTCGCTCGAACGTCCGGGCGGAAGCATCGTTACAACGAATTGGACAGTGGAAGCTCAAACGGGTGATCGATGCCGACCTCATCGGGGTCGTCCGGGGGCGGCTCTCCGGCTGTATCGAAGATGCCAACGATACCTTCCTCTCCCTGCTCGGCTACACCCGCCAGGATCTCGCCGCCGGGGCTCTCGACCTCGGGATGATTGCGCCGTCGGGCTCGCTGCTCACCGAGCTGCTGCAGCGGGGCCCCAGCTCGGTCTATGAGCTGGTCTGCCGGCGCAAGGACGGGACGACGGTCCCGACGCTGGTCGGCGTCGCCTGTCTCGACGAGTGCGACGACAGCAACGACGAGGTCGTCGGCTTCATCCTCGATCTGACCGCCCAGAAGCACCTGGAGGCGCAGCGGGCGATGCTGCACGACAGCCGGGAAGAGCTGCGCCTTCGTGACCTGTTCAACTCGATCGCCTCGCACGAGCTCAAGACCCCGCTCACGGCGCTGCTGCTCAACCTGCGCCTCCTGAGCGCGCGGCTGGACAAGGAGACGCCCCCGACCTCGCCGCTGCGCGCCCAGGTCGCCCGTTGCGAGTCGGCGGCCGGACGGATGGCCGAGCTCATTCACGCCCTGCTGGACGTCGCCCAGGTTCACCGCGGTCAGCTCACCCTCGACGTGCGCGAGACGGACGTGGTCGAAGCGGTGCGCAGCGTGGTCAGCGGATTCGACGTCAATCGCAACGACAGCGGCGTGCCGATCGCGCTGCGGACCGAGGAACACTTCACCGCCAGGCTCGACCCGCTGCGGTTCGACCAGGTCGTCACCAACCTGCTCTCGAATGCCGTCAAATACGGCGCCGGCACGCCGATCGAGGTGCGCCTCAGCCACGATCTCGCGGCCGACGCGGCTCACCTCGAGGTGATTGACGGCGGCCCGGGAATCGATCCCCGGATGACGCGAAAGATCTTCGAGCCGTTCCAGCGGGCCACCTCCATGAAGCCGATTCCCGGCATGGGCCTCGGTCTCTTCGTGGTGAAGATGATCGTGGAAGGTCACGGCGGTCGCATCGCGGTCGACTCCGAGCTCGGGCATGGCTCGCGGTTCATCGTCGACCTTCCCTGCACAGCGACCGCCCCGCCAAGCTCAGCCGCTAGCTCGATGAGCATGCCCGGATAAAGGATCGGGCGGCGCGACGCGGGAGCCTCGGCCATAATGATGGCCGAGTTGCGAGCTCGTAGTTCCAGGCTCGCCCGCGGTGGACGCTCGTCAAGCGGGGCAGCATGCGAGGAGGAGGATCGTCGGATCGATCCGCGCCTGCGGCTGGTCGACGAGGCGATCACGGAGGGAATCTTGCTCGGCCTCGGTCACCTGACCGCGGAGGACGAGCAGCTCGGCGGCCGGCTCGTGACCTTGCGGGGGCGCGCCCAGATCAACTTCGGATCGTGCTCGTATCTGGGCCTGGAGACCGACCTGCGGCTCAAGAACGCCGCCTGCGAGGCGGTCGCGCGGTACGGCGTTCAATTCGCCTCCTCGCGCGCTTACGTCTCCTGCCCGCCTTACGGCCCGCTCGAGCGCCTGCTGGCGGGGATGTTCGAGGCGCCGCTGGTCATTGCCCAGACCACCACCCTGGCTCACTTCGCCGCGCTGCCGCTCCTCATCGGAAGGGATGATGCGGTCGTCTGCGATCAACTGGTCCACAACAGCGTGCAGGCCGTGTTGCCGACGCTGCAGGCGGCCGGGACGTTCTGCTGCTTCGTCCGCCACAGCCGGATGGATCGACTCGAGGAGATCCTCCGGAGGCTGGGCGAGCGTCATCGCCGGGTCTGGTACCTCGCCGACGGCGTCTACAGCATGCACGGCGATCCGGCGCCGTTCGCCCCGCTTCAGGAGCTGATGTCCCGGAACGAGCAGCTCCACCTCTATCTCGATGACTCCCACGGCGTCAGCTGGTCGGGGAGGCATGGTCGGGGAACGTTGCTCGGCGACGGGGTGCTTCCGCCCCGCACGGTGATGGTCGCGTCGTTGGCCAAGGCATTCTCGGCGGGCGGCGCGGTGCTGGCCCTTCCGGACGTCGAGACCGCTCGTCTCATCCGCCGCTGCGGGAGCACGATGATCTTTTCGGGCCCGCTGCAGCCCGCCCTCATCGGCGCGGCCATCGCTTCGGCCCGCGTCCATCTGTCGCAGGAGCTCTGCGACCGCCAGGAAGACCTCAGAGAGCGGATCCGTCTGTTCAACACGCTGGCTGAGGCGCGCGGCATCCCGCTCGGCTCGCCGGCCGCGACGCCGATCCGCTTCGTCGCGACGGGCGACACGCGAGCCACCTACCAGCTGGCCGGCGATCTGATGAGCGAAGGCTTTTACACCAACACCGCCGTCTTCCCGGCCGTGTCGAAGGACCGGGGCGGTCTGCGGATCGCCCTGACCCTGCACCAGCGCCCGGACGACGTCCGGGACCTCATCGACGCGATCGCCAGAAGAATCTGATCATGGCTCGCGGACGATGCAGCGGAAGCCGAGATGGCAGGTCGACGTGTCGATCGCCTGCGCCATGCGCGCGGCGGGTCGATAGCGACGGCAGTAGTTTGGCGCGCAGAGGAACGAGCCTCCTTTGATCACCTTGCGGGGGATGGGGAGCGACACGGTCGGATCGTAGCTCCGCTCGCACGCGCTGCGCTTGTCGGTGTCGCCGCAGCAGGCTCCACCTTCGTGGGGCCTCGGGTACCCGGGTGCGTACCAGTCGGTCGTCCATTCCCAGACGTTGCCGATCATGTCGTAGAGGCCCCAGCCGTTGGGGGGGAACACCCCGACCGGCGAGGTGGTCTCGTAGCCGTCGGTCAGCAGGTTCTGGTGGGGAAACTCCCCTTGCCAGATGTTGGCCATCGGCCTGCCGTCGGGCTCGAGCTCGTCGCCCCAGGCGTACTCGGCGTGATTGAGCCCGCCGCGCGCGGCGAACTCCCACTCCGCCTCCGTCGGCAGCTCCTTGCCCGCCCATTTGGCGTAGGCGGTGGCGTCGTCGAGCCCGACGTGGACCACGGGGTGGTAATCCATGCCTTCGATGGAGCTTCCGGGCCCCTGCGGGTGGCGCCAGTCGGCGCCGGGAACGAACGCCCACCAGTTCAGAAAATTGCGCATGTCGACCCGCCCCGCCGGTTTGACGAACACCACCGAAGCGGGGACCAGCAGCGCGGGATCGGCCCCCGGGTACTGGGCGGCGTCGGGCGCTATTTCCGCCTGGGTGACGTACCCGGTCTCCTCGACGAACCGGCGGAAGTGCGCGTTGGTGACCGGCCAGCGATCGAGCCAGAACCCGTCGACCGTCACCGAATGGGCGGGCGCCTCCTCTCGGTAGTGATTGTCGGAGCCCATCGTGAAATCGCCGCCGGGAATCCATTCCATGCCCAGCCGGCGTGCGCGGTCGACGTTCGGTTGCGTCTGTGTAGGCATCTTTTGCTCCTCGGCGGGACCAATTCCCGCCTCGCCAGCTTGAGGTTCGGCAAACCAGGCACAAGACTGCGGAACATCAATTAGGGCGTCGCCGTACGGATGGACCGCCGCCCGAGAACCCGAAACAAATGGGTTGCCGGATTACAGCAGCCGCAGCGACGGATGCGCAGGTTCGTTACGGGCGGTGGTCCCGGAGACTCGCATGAGATCACATCCGCTGGCGGTCGCGATCGCGGCCGCCCCGGCGCTCGGGCAGGCGGGCGGCGCCCCCGTGCTGAACCCCAAGGAGGATCCCCATGGAGAACCAGAGCAGCGAGCGTCTGCTGACTGAAGAATCGTTCGAAGGAGAGGCACCGGGGCTGGCGGGCATCGCCGGCCGGATGCGGCTGATGGTGGGGGACCAGGCGCTCGGCGTGTTGGTCGTCGACAACGGCCGCGTGAAGCTGGCGCCCGACGCACCACCGGTCGACGTGACCGCGGTTTGCAAGTCGCGTGACGTTCTCATCAAGCTTCTGCGCGGCCAGCTCAATCCGGTCCTCATGGCCCTCCGGGGGGAGGGCCGGCTGCACGGCGATCGTGAGCGAGGCGTGAAGATCGTTTACGGCCTGCGCGGCGACAACCCCTTCGTACAGGCACCCCTCAACGGAAAGGACCAGTAGCGATGTCTCTCAACACGGTCAGCATCCTGGACGGCAACGCATTCGTGGTCAGCGATCGGCGCGGCGACATCGAAGCGAGCCCCGTCGACACGCAAGGGTTGTTTCTCGACGACACGCGCTTTCTCTCGCGCTGGGTCCTGACCGTCAACGGTCTTCGCCCCTCGGTGCTGTCGGTCGACGAGCAGGAGTACTTCCAGGTCCAGTTCTTCGAGGCGGTCACCACCAGCACCATCTACGTCGACTCGCATCTGTCAGTGGCGCGCAGGCGCGCCGTCGGCAAGGGGTTTCACGAGGAGATCCTGCTGGAGAACCACGACAAGGAGGCGATCGACCTCGACGTCAAGCTGGACGCCGGCTGCGACTTCGCCGATCTGTTCGAGGTGAAGGACAAGATGCAGAAGAAGGGGGAGCTCTACACGAAGACGACCAACGATCGGCTGACGCTGGGATACAAGCGTGACGGCTTCGTGCGTGAGACGTACATCTCGGCCAGCCAGAAGGCCGAGATCGGCGAGGAGGGTCTGCGCTTCCACGTTCACCTGCCGCCGCGCACCTCCTGGACGGTGTCGCTCGACGTGCAGGCCTCGGCGCGTGCCACTGGCGACGAGCCGATGCGCACCAAGTCCACCGTCGACGCCTGGGTGGGGGCCGCTCCCCGGCTCGTCTGCTCCTGGGAGCCGCTGCAGCAAATTTACCGCCGCAGCCTGGTGGACATGGCGGCGTTGCGGTTCCGGACGGGAATCACTCCCGGGGCGCTGCCGGCCGCCGGTCTCCCCTGGTTCATGGCGGTGTTCGGGCGGGACAGCCTGATCGCCAGCTTCCAGGCGATTCCTTTCGCGCCCGAGCTGGCCGCCTCGACGCTGCGCACCCTGGCGCTGTTTCAGGGCCGCGTGGAAGATCCCTTCCGCGACGAGGAGCCGGGGAAGATCCTGCACGAGCTGCGGCTCGGCGAGCTGACCGCCTTCGAAGAACGCCCCCACTCGCCGTACTACGGCGCGGCCGACAGCACGATGCTGTTCCTCATCGTGCTCGAGGAGTACGTCCGCTGGACGGGAGATCGCGCGCTGGCCAAGGAGCTCGAACGGGAGGTGCGGGCCGCGGTGGCCTGGATCGATCGTTACGGCGATCGCGACCATGACGGCTTCGTCGAGTACAAGCGCGGCAACGACAAAACCGGCCTCGACAACCAGTGCTGGAAGGACTCCTGGGATTCGATCGCCTTCGCCGACGGGACGATCGCGCCGCTCCCCCGCGCCACCTGCGAGCTGCAGGGCTACGTCTACGACGCCAAGCTTCGGACGGCCCGCCTGGCGCGGGAGGTCTGGAACGACCCGGTCTGGGCCAAGCAACTGGAGACGGAGGCCGCCGCGCTCAAGAAGCGGTTCAACCAGGAGTTCTGGATTCCGGAGCGGAACTTCTTCGCGCTGGCGCTCGACGGCCAGAAGCGCAAGGTCGATTCCCTCACCTCGAACATCGGCCACCTGCTCTGGAGCGGCATCGCCGACGAGGAGAAGGCCGACAGCTGCGTCAAACACCTGATGAGCGACGCGCTGTTTTCCGGCTGGGGAGTCCGCACCATGGCCAGCAGCGAACATTCCTACAACCCGATCGGCTATCACGTCGGCACGGTCTGGCCGCACGACAACTCGTTCATCGCCTGGGGGTTGCGGCAGTCCGGCTACCGCGCTGAAGCGGCCCGCGTCGCGCGCGCCATGCTGGAGGCGGCCCATCTGTTTGGGGGCCGGCTCCCCGAGGCGTTCGGCGGCTTTCCCCGTTCGGACACCCATTACCCGGTCGAATACCCCACCGCGTGCAGCCCGCAGGCCTGGGCGACCGGCGCGCCGCTGCTGCTCATTCGGACGCTGCTCGGCCTCGAGTCCGACGGGACCCACCTGATCGTCGACCCGGCCATCCCCGAGCCGCTCGGCCGAATCGAGCTGCTCGACATCCCCGGCTGCTGGGGGCGGATGGACGCCTTCGGCCGCGCCCGCGCCGCCAGTTGAGCGACGCGCAATTGACGGCGGTGGCGCGCGTTCAGGTGGTGCGGGGGCGCAGCACCTGGCCGTGCCGCCGCTGGGACCAGAGCCAGTGACTGAGAACGCCCATCAGCAGTCCGATCAGACCGGCGAAGATCAGCAGGGCCCAGCCTATCGTCTGGCGGAGCCCGGCCGCAAAGCCGATCGCGGCTGACTGACTCATGCTGGCGATCTGGCGATTGACGCAGGCGACGGCGTCCGCGCCCCGACAGCCGGGGAACAGTTGATTGAGCTGGTCGAGGGCGCTCCCCACCACCGCGGCCGAAACGTTCTTGCCCGTCCCGGCCATGCTGGTCGCGAGCGGCCCTTCGCCGTGGCTGCCGAGCTCGGCGACCACCCCCCGGAGCGCGTCGTCGACCGCCGTCCGGGCGACCTTCCCCATGAACAGCGCCGCCTCTCGTCCGACGGGCCCGGCGACCTGGTCACGGGTCGCTTCGCCGGCCGCGCGAAAGGCGGTCGCGATCGCCTGGGCGACCGCGGCGTCGGTCACCTGTTGCAGCCGCGCGCGCTGCTCCGGCGCGTCGAGCGCGGCAATCGCGCCTTCCACCGCCCGCTCCGCCATGATGCGGCTGATCTGGCGGCTCTGATCCTCGGAGGTCGCCGCCTGCCCTTCCGAGAGCACCTGAGCGGCGCCCTGGGCGGCGTTCTTTCCCATCTGGTGCGCGCACGCGCTCTGCAGCAGGGCCAGCCCAACCGGCAGCCACCGGGTTGCGATTCGAAAGAAGCGAGTCGACCTCGTCGAGAGAGGGTCCGCAGACGCCACGCTGCGAAGTCGCTCTCCCGAGCAGGGTTCCATGAATGGAAGTTAGGCGCCGAAGGAACGGGGTGCCCATCGGACGACGACGCAAATGGCGTCACCCGCCGCCGTCATTTGCCCGGCGCCCAGAGGGATTTGTGTACGGCGTTTTCGGATTCGATCCGAGCTCGGCGCGTTCGGTCCCAGATTCGGGATCAGGGAGGTACGACCACCATGCGTAACAACATCAACAGTCTGTGGCGAGGGGTGCGAGGAGCCGCTCCGCTTTCGATCTTGATGCTGGGCGGGTTGGCAATGGCCGCCGAGCCGACCGGAGGAACGAGCGCCGACGAGACCTCGGCCACGCCCGTCTGCAAGGATTCGGGCGTCACCGTCGGTTTCATCAGCGGATCGTCGGAGATCGACACGAACGGGAAAGGCGCGCTGAGCGGCGTCGCCACCTGGGTCCAGAACGGGGATCAACGCACGGTGCACCTCGAGGGATTCAGCTCGAAGACCGGCGGCGCGACGGCGAATCAGCGCCTCAGCGAACGGCGCGCGCAGGCGGCCGAGGAGTTCCTGATCAGCAAGGGGGTGCCGCCCGATCGAATCAGCGTGGTCGGCCATGGTGAGGACAACGGCCCCACCAGCGAAGCGGATTCGCGCGTCGTCAAGGTGAAGACCTGCGACGTTCCCACGAAGATGGCCGAGGCGACCCCGCCGCCTGAGCCGGCCGCATCGCCCGAGCCGGCCGCTCCGGCCGAGCCGGTCGCGCCCCCGCAGCCGCCGCCGTCCGCGGTCGTGATCGTACCGCCGGTGGCCCCCGCGCCGCCGCCTGAGTCGATGTACGAGCCGGCACCGCCTCCGCCGGCGGCCCACCATGACAACACCCCTCCGTCGAAGTTCGGCATCGAGGCCACCGTCGGCGGCGGCGCCGTCGGCTTCATCGACAGCGCCGTGCGGAACACGGTCAACACCGGTGGGACCTGGGACGCCCGACTGACCTTCGGGTCGCGGCTCCCGATCGCCATCGAGGGCGCGTACGTCGGCTCCGCCCAGACCATCGACGCGCTGGGGCTCGCGAGCAACACCCGCCTCATCGGCAACGGCGTCGAGGGCGACCTCCGGCTGAACTTCACGAATTACATGGTGCAGCCGTACGTCTTCGGCGGGGCGGGCTGGACCCACTACCAGATCACCAACAGCCCCACGAACACCTCCAGCGTCCTCAGCTCGGATGACGTGGGCACCGTGCCGCTCGGCGCCGGCATCTCGGTCCGGCCGACGAAGGCGTTCCTCATCGACGTGCGCGGAACCTACCGGGCCGTCTTCAACGACACGATGTTCGACCGGATCACGAGCAGCAACAACTCGATGCAGAACTGGGGTGCCATCGGTCGCGTGGGCTTCGAGTTCTGAGCCGGTGCGTCCCCTTGGACCGGGGCACGCGAGCCGAGGCGACAGGCGACGCCGCGCGGAACTTCTCCCTCACGCGGCGCCACTTGCGCCTCGGCTCTCTTCGTGACCGTCGACGCGACCGCATGAATGCGCCGCGCACTTACAGCAACGAACGTTGCCGCGAAGCCTTCACGGATTCACCATGCTGGACGTGTCGACGGAACAGGACCCGGCGGCACGCGTCTTGGTGGTCGACGACGATCCGGAAGCCCGGGCCACCTTCGATCTGCTGCTGGGGACACGTTGGGCCGTGACGCTCGCCGAGCGCGGCGACCGAGGTCGGGATCAGGCGCTCGGGTCGACCTTCGACCTGGTGATCGCCAACGTGGAGATGCCGGGCCTGAACGGGATCGAGCTGGCGCGGCAGCTGCGCGCCGAACGGGCGACGCACGACCTTCCACTCATCCTGATGTCACGCACCGCCGGGCAACGCGAGCGGATGGCCGGGCTCGAAGCGGGCGCCGACGATTATCTGGTCAAGCCATTCTCGGGTCGCGAGCTCCTGGCGCGGGTCCAGCCCCGGCTCGAGCTGACATCGATGCGCAGGCGAATCGCGCAGCAGGAGGAGACGATCGCCAGCCTTCGGGGAACGCTGCACGCCAGAGACGAGCTCCTCTCGGCTGCCTCGCACGAGCTGCGGACGCCCATCGCCACCCTGAGCCTCCAAACGAACAGCCTGCTCGCCTCGGCCGACTCGACCAACGGACACGGCTCGCCGGTCGACGAGCGGCTAGGTCGCCGGCTCTCCGCCATCCGCCGACAGGTGGTCCGTCTCAACCAGCTCGTCGATCAATTGCTCGACGTTTCTCAGTTCGTGGAAGGGCGGCTCGCTCTTCGCCCGGAGGAGCTCGATCTGCAGTCGCTGGTGAGCGAGGCGATCGATCTGATGCGCGATTCCGCGGCCAGCGCCGGCTCGCCCGTCGTATTCCAGATCGGCCACGAGGTCGTCGGCCACTGGGACCGGCTCCGCGTCGGCCAGGTGGTCACGAACCTGCTCTCCAACGCCATCAAGTTCGGGTGCGGCCGCCCGGTCGAGGTCCAACTGGACGCCAACGCCACCGTCGCGCGCCTCGAGGTCAAGGACTTCGGCGAGGGGATCCCGATTCAAGAGCAACAGCGCATCTTCGAGCGGTTCGAACGAGCGACCTCGGTGCGCCACTATTCCGGCCTCGGGCTGGGGCTCTGGCTCTGCAAGCAGATCGTCGACGCCTGCCACGGGACGATCTCCGTGGAGAGCGAGCCTGGCCGTGGCTCCACGTTCAGCGTCGCGCTCCCCAGAGCGTCGTGAACGAACAGATCGCGTCCATCTGTCGCACGCCAGAGCGAATCGCTTTTCTCGTCGGTGGCGGAGCGAGCGGCCACGAGGAGAATCAGCGATTGACTGTACAGACGCCCTCCGGCTCCGCCTTTACTATCGCCGCTGAGGAGAGATGCCGTCAGCAAGCGCTCTGGAGAGGAAGCTCCACGAAAAATGTCGCACCCGATCCGGGAAGACTGTCCACGCGGACGGCGCCGCCCAGCTGTTGGACGATCCCGCGCACGATGAAGAGACCGAGGCCGAGACCGTCGCGCTGACCGATCAACGTCCCGCGCTTGAATGGTTCGAAGATGCTCTCTCGCAGCTCGGGCTCGATGCCCACCCCCTGATCGCTGACCGCCATCCACGCCACGCGGCGCTGCGGGTCGACGCCCGCCCGAATCGACACGGGCCGGCCCTGTCCGTATTTGACCGCGTTGGCCAGCAGGTTGGAGACCACCTGATCGAGTCGCCCGCGATCCCAGCATCCCACGACCGGCCCGCTCAGCTCGATGTTCAGCACCGCTCCTGTTTCGGACGTTTGGACCTCCATCAATGTGCTCACGTCGCGTATGACGTCGCACAGATCGACCGGCGACAGGTCCAGCGCCAGCTGTCCTGTACGGATCCGTCCGAGGTCCAGCAGGTCGTCGATCAGCCTGGCGATCTTGCGCTCACCCCGGGACATGATCTCCAGCATCCGGGCGCCCTGCGGCGCCAACCCATCGGCGTTCCGTTCCAGCGCCTGCAGGCAAAACCGCACCGAACAGAGGGGATTGCGGAGCTCGTGAGCGGCGATGGAGATCAACCGCTCGCGAGCGCCCAGCGCGGCCGCCAGGCTCAGGTGTTCCCGCGCGTTGCGGATCGCCAGCGACAGCCGGTCAGCCAACTCCTGGGCGAGCGCCAGATCGGCCGCCGTGTGGGGCAGGCCGTCGTTCTTGGCAAAGGTGAGAACGCCGAAGCGGTCTCTGCGCATTCCGATCGGAACGCTGATCCGCGAGCGATCTCCGTCCAGCGAGACTTCGCCCCGAACGGTGGACGCGAGCTCGCCGGGCGTCTCCAGCCAGGTGTCCGGCGAGGTTCGAACCTCCAAAACCCGGGTTGGACCGACCTCCGAGCTCCGGTCCACTGCGCAGACATCGCCCAGAACCCCCAGGGACGAGCGGCCGACGGCCTCAATCATCGGCTCGATCTCCAGGGAGACGAAATGCCGGCTTACGTTGGCGAGAAACGCCGCATGGGACGTTACGTTTCGGGCCGTCGAGATCCTTTGAGCGGTTCGCATTTTCCCTCCGTCGCCTCCGATCCTCACTCGGCTACATGCCAGATCGCACTTTCGATCGCTAGCCTGGAAACCACGCGCCCTCCGCGGAATTCGTCGTTTGAGGGGATCCCTTACCGACCTGTTTCGCGACAGACAACGTTTGGCAACACCTCGATTGATCAGTTTGCGTCTGTCGGGGTTCGGAGGGTCAGCCCGTGACGAAGATTTTTCTGGTCGAAGACCATCCGCTGTTCAGGATGGGGATCCGTCAGAGCCTGGCGACTTCTGCCGAGTTCTCGGTGATCGGCGAGGCCGGCAACGCACGCGACGCGTTCGTGGCCATCGATGCCCATCCTGCCGACATCGTGGTCATGGACGTGCAGCTTCCGGGCATGGACGGCGTCATCGCGACCCGCGAAATCCGCAGGCGCGCACCGAGGACCCGGGTCTTGCTGCTCTCGGTCCACGATCAGATCAGCGACGTCCTGGAAGCCCTCGACGCCGGCGCGGCGGGCTACGCGCTCAAGACCGAAGGGACCGAGGCCCTGGTGGCGGCCCTGCGGACGATTGTCAGGAACGATCGGTACGTCGCGCCCAGACTGGCCGCGCTGCTCGGCAGCTACGAGTCCAGGCGGAAGAGGCCGCTCGATACCCTCTCGATCCTCTCCCTGCGGGAGCGCGAGGTCTTTCGCATGGCGGCCGATTGTCTTCTCACCCGAGAGATCGCCCGCGAGCTTTGCATCTCCCGAAAGACCGTCGACACCCACCTCTATCGGATTCATCGGAAGTTGGGTCTGCGCACTTCCGCGGAGCTGGTCAGGCTGGCCTGCAATCTGGGCCTGGTGCGGCACGCGGGCGAGCGGGATTGTCTGGCCGGCAAAGCGCCCCAGGCGCTTGTCAGTGAGGGGATGGAGGGGGCATAGATGCGCAACCAGAGCGGGCAAGTGGGGATGGGGGGGCAAGGTGGGCAGCGGAGCCAGGTCGCGCTGACCGGAGAAGGCGGGTTGGTGCAGCGCGAAACGCTCGTAAAGCTGATTCGTCATGAACTGAACACGCCGCTGGCCACGGCGCTGCTCTACATCGGAATCGCCGAGGGCTCCGCGGCGGAGCTCCCGCAGGGGACGGTCCACTCCGCGTTGCGGGTGGCGCGCGCGGAGGTCCAGCGGCTGAAAACGCTGCTCGACACGGTGACCGAGCTCGAATGTGTCGGTTACGCGACGCCTCGGCCACGGGCAATCAACATCGGGGAGACCGTTCGAGCGACCGTTCAGCGTCTGGTTGCCGTTCTCGACCCGGCGACGGTGCGGGTGGCGACCGTCGGCGACCTGCAGGGATGGTGGGATCGGTCGATGGTCGAGCAGATTGTCGGCAATCTGCTGTCGAATGCGTTGAAATTCGGACTGGGGCGCCCGATTCGAATCGAGGTCAAACCGGCGGAGTACGGCGTCCACATCTCTGTTCGCGATCATGGAATCGGCGTCCCCCCCGCCGATCAGGAATGGATCTTCGAACGCAACAGGCACGCCACGCCCGAGGAAGGCGGCGGTCTCGGTCTCGGGCTCTGGCTCGTGCGGGAGCTCGCCGCGGCGCACGGAGGATGGGTGACGCTGGAGAGCCGGAAGGGACGGGGGGCGCTCTTCACCGTCTTCTTGCGGACCCAGCGCCCCTTCACGGACGCCGGCGGACGGTCAACGAGCTCGCCGTCGCTGGCCGGGAGCCTGAACGCCACTTTGCCGTCGAAGCTCCGGAAGTCGATGACGGTGCTGGCGCACTGATCGGCGCCAGACTTGCTCATCGTCGTTGGCTGGGAAGGCGAGGTGTCTGTAGGCCGCCTTCGAGCGGCACGTCGTCGGGCATGGTTCGCTTCGCTCACCGTCGCCTTTTGGGCGACGCCCTCCTAGGGAAATGCCTGATCTTCCTCCTTGACGCCCCAACCAACCCATTACTTCGCTATAAACTGCGTACTCACCACTGTCTGCATTTCTCCCCGGGAGCCATTCCGACATGAAAATTGTGCTGGTTGACGATCACACGCTGTTCCGCGTGGGCGTGCGGCATGTTCTGGCCACGCCTCCTGGATTCGACGTCATCGGAGAAGCAGGCACCGCGCGAGGCGCCTTTCGCCTCATCGACGCCATGGTTCCCGACCTGGTGCTGATGGACATCGCCCTGCCGGGCATGGACGGCGTGCTCGCCACCCGGGAGATCGGCCGCCGCGCGCCCCGGGCGCGGGTGCTCATCGTGAGCGCGCACGATCAGGTCAACGACGTCCTCGACGCCCTCGACGCGGGCGCGGCCGGTTACGCGCTCAAGAGCGACGGCCCGGAGACGCTGGTCGAGGCGATCCTGGCCGTCAGCAAGGGGCATCGCTACGTGGCGCCCACGCTGGCGCCCAGGCTGGCGGCGTTCGAGGCGCGGCGGCGCGACGCCAGCGACGTCCTCGGAGTCCTTTCCCCCCGCGAGCGGGAGGTCTTTCGCCTCGCCTCCGAGTGCGTGATCGCGCGCGACATGGCCAAGGAGCTGTGCATCGCGCGCAAGACGGTCGACAGCCATCTCAACCGGATCAATCGCAAGCTGGGGCTGCGCAACATGGCGGAGCTCGTTCGGCTGGCGGCCAACCTGGGGATGCTTCACTCGGCCCGATCGTCCCGGGAAGCGGCGCACACCGAAGAATTCGAAGCCGACGCCTAGGAGGGCGTCGCCGTAAAGGCGACGGTGAGCGAAGCGAACCATGCCCGACGACGTGCCGCCCGATAGGCGGCCTAGGGCCCGCCTCAGGGCCCGGGCAGGCGCTCCCCTCGCTCGCCCAAAGAAGGTGAGGCGGCGGAGCATTCGTCGGCCCGGGGCTTCGTCGACCAACCGCGCTGCCTACGTTGACGGCATGTCACTGTTGCGACGATCGACGGCCGAGTTCGTGGGGACGTTTTGGTTGGTCTTCGGCGGCTGCGGGAGCGCGGTCCTGGCCGCCGCCTTCCCCGGCCTGGGGATCGGGTACGCGGGCGTCGCGCTGGCGTTCGGCCTGACCGTGATGACGATGATGGGGGCGCTGGCGCCCATCTCGGGCGGGCACTTCAACCCGGCGATCTCGGTCGGCCTCTGCGCGGGCGGCCGGTTCGCCAGCCGCGACCTGGCCGCCTACATCGTGGCGCAGGTGGCGGGCGGGATCGTCGCCGGCGCGGTCCTCTACCTCATTGCCTCGGGCGCGCCGGGATTCAGCCTGGCGGGGGGCTTCGCCGCCAACGGGTACGGCGCGCACTCGCCCGGCCACTACGCGCTCCCGGCGGCGGCGCTGTGCGAAGTCGTGCTGACCGCAGGGTTCGTCCTGGTGGTCATGGGCGCGACCGACCCGGCCCGGTCGATCGCCGGGTTCGCCCCGATCTTCGTGGGGCTGGCGCTGACGCTGATCCACCTCGTCAGCATCCCGGTGACCAACACCTCGGTGAACCCGGCGCGCAGCACCGGCGTCGCGCTCTACGCCGGCTCCTGGGCGGTGCGACAGCTCTGGCTCTTCTGGCTGGCGCCGATCGTCGGCGGCGTGCTGGGCGGGCTCGGCTACCGGGCGCTGGTCGACACGCGCCGGGCGCCGATTCAGAACCGGCGTTCGAGCCCGACGTCGATGGTCGGACCGAAGGACATCGCCGAGGGGCCGCACGGAATCAGCGCGTCGTAGTTGCAGCTCCCCTGGTCGCTGATCCAGGCCGCGCCGAGGCCCGCGCTGATGAACCAGGTGCCGGGGCCGCCGTCGCCGCGCACCCGGTCGCGGAGGCCGACGGTGGTGAACGCCCAGGCCTGCAGGTTGAGCCCAGCGTCCATCTGCAGCGAGAGCCGCTCGGTCAGCGGGATCCGCAGCGCTCCGATGATGTTCGAAAACCCGATCGTCCGCTGCCCGGTGTACTTGTTGGGGGCGACCGAGTAGGCGTACTCGACTGAAAGGCTGAGGCCGTCGCGCCTCCCGAGGCGCAGGGCCGGCGCGATCGACAGGCCGTTGCGCCCGAAGCGCTGGAGCTGACCTCCGACGCCCAGCCCGACGCCCAGGTAACGAAGATTGAGCGCGGCGGTGAGGCGCGCCTGGGCCAGGGCGCCCGTCCCGTCCCCGCTGGCGGCCACCGCCACCGGCGCGAGCTCGATCCCCAGCGTCAGCGGAAACCGGAAGTCGTGCTCGTACCGGGCCTCGCCCAGGCTCCCCCAGCTGTTGCTGGTGAGGCCGAGGAAGGGCTGCACCTTGACCTCGAAACGATTCAGCTCCGTCGAGGGCGGCGGCGGCGGCGTGACCTGACGGGCGACCGACGGCGTGTCGTCGGGAGCTCCGTCGAGATCGACCGCCGTCGTCGACGTCAGCGCCGCCAGGAGAGAGAGGGTGACCGCCGCCGGCATCATCCGATCACCCGAACCGCTTCCAGCGCCTGCGCGTGGCGCAGCCAGGCCTGCAGCCGCTCGTCCGGCACCGCGCGGGTCGACGTGGTGAGCCGGCACGCCGCCCGCCCGCGCCAGCGCCTCGAGCTCCGGCTGGCTGGTCGAACGAAACGGAGCGCTCCGGATCACCGAGGCGGGGATCTCGATCGTCGGGCGGCAGAGCGGCGGCCGGCGCCATCACCGAGGCGCGATCGGGATCGATGCAGGCCGAGAGATCGGCGGCGGCGTCCATGCGCGGTCCGAGGCTGGCGATCCCGAACCGCGTCGCCAGCGTGGCGAGCACGGAGACGTGATCGTACGGCGTCGACACCACGGCGCCCGGGCGCACCTGCGGCCCCACCACCACCGCGGGGACGCGAAACCCGATCTGACGGAAGTCGGGATCGGGGTCGGCCACCGTCGGCGGCGGCACGTGGTCGTAGTAGCCGCCGTGCTCGTCGAACATGATGACCAGCAGCGCCCGCGGCCAGTGGAGCTGGCCGCCAGCGCCCGGTGGATGCTGCTGAGGAACGCCTCGGCCAGGCCGAAATCGAAGGGCGGATGGCCGTCGTTGACGTTGAAATCCGGATCGATGATCGAGAAGCTGGGGAGGGCGCCGCGCGCGGCGTCGATGAAGAAGTGATCGATCGTCTGCGGCGCGACGGCGTCGTTGCCGGAGAAGCTGTTGGCCGGGAAGGTGACGCTGTACCAGGGGACGTTCCCCGAATAGTAGTAGCCGGCCGGGACGCAGCGCTCGGCCAGACGCTGCCAGACCGTCGGCGGCGGGTTCAGGCCCATCGGCAGGTTGGTCTTGTGGCCCGCCGCGGTGGCGGCGTGAAGGCAGTAACGGTTGGGCCAGGTCGGTCCCATCACCGACGAGAACCAGCGGTCACACACGGCGGACTGATCGCAAAGGCTGTAGAGAAACGGCGCCGTGGCGCGCTGGTGGTAGCTCATCACCTCGGCCTGATTGGGGCCGGGGTTGACGATCACGAACCCGTCGTTGCGCCCGCCGTTGAACGCCCGGTGAGACGAATCCCAGTCGTGCTTGGGATCGAGCTTGGAGCTCTCGCCCGGCGCCAGGTTGACCGTCACCGGCAGGCCGGCGCCGTCGAGGTTGGTCTCGGTTCCCGTCAGGCCGTCGACGACCTTCGCCCCCGGATAGTCGGGATCGGTCGCCAGCGCGCCCAGCAGATGATCGAACGAGCGGTTCTCCATCATCACGACGACGATGGTGTCGATCCCGGAGAGCAGTCCGGGCGCGGCGCCCGACGGAGCGGCGCCCGGTGGACAGCGATCGGCGCCGGTCCCGCAGGCGTCGAGCCCCAGCGCGGCAGCCCCCACGCCAAGCCCGAGCTTCAGCGCGGCGCGGCGGGTGGGCTGATCCGTTTTCGACATCCAACTTCACCGCCCGAATCCCGAAACGAAATCCGATGAGGCGGCGTCTGATTGTTCGAGACACACCCTTGTGCTGCAAGCTCGGCCGGGGCCGTTTTCTCGACGGAGCCGTAAGCGCAGGCCGCATTAGCGGCGCGGGCGGCGGGCCGGACGTTGCCCGCGATAGTCGCGTCCGCACTTTCCATATCTGTGATCCCTGTCGGCGCCCTGGTCGCCCTGTGGACGATGGAAGCGGTGCCGGTGGTTCCTCTGTCGCCGCTCCCCGCCGACCCCATCGCGCTTCCCGAGACCGTGCAGTCACGCCCGGCGCACCCCTACCTCCGCACGGCGTTCGAAGAGTTCCTCATCATCGGCGTCGGCTCGCTCTGGTACTGGCGTCACCCCGCCAAGAGCTCCTGGGACCTGCACTTCGACTGGAACGACTGGCGCGCCAAGATGTTCGGCACGCGCATGATCGTGTTCGACGACGATCTCTTCGCCACCAACGGCGCTGGCCCACCCGTTCGCGGGGGCGATCTACTATCAGGTCGCGCGCGGCAACGGTCTGTCGCCGCTGGCCTCGTTCGCCGCGTCGTTTCTCACCTCGACCGCCTGGGAGTATCTCGCCGAGTGGGACGAAAAGCCGTCGACCAATGATCTGATCCTCACCCCCGCGGGCGGCGCCGTGCTCGGCGAGGCGACCTATCGCCTGGGGCGCATGTTCGCCGCGGGGAGCCCCAGCATGGGGAACTGCCTGGGCGCCCTGCTCTTCTCGCCCGTCGCCACGCTGAACGAAGCGCGCGTCTGTCGCACGGGAGGGCACCAGCCGACCGACGAGTTCGGGTTGCCCGCGCGCAGCTGGCACCACCTGTCGTTCAACCTCGGCCAGGCTTACTTCTCGTTCGACGGTGGCGCGGTCGGAACGGCGCTGGATCTCGGGCTGGGGGTCGCCATCGTCGACCATCGCGGTTACCGGCAGCCGGGGACGGGGCTCGGCGCCATCTCGCCCGGACAGTGGACCGAGCTCGCCTGGGAGAACCTCCTCTCGCACGGCGGGCTGCGTGGGCTCTGGATCCACGCCGGCGGCGCCTGGTGGGGGCGCTACTATCGCGACTATGCGCCGGCGCCGGAGGGCGTCGGAGGGCAGGCGGACGGATGGGGATTGATGCTCGGGCTCGGCAGCACGTTCGATTACGACTCCCGGCTCCTTCCGCTCGAGTGGGATCGGGTGGTCACGGCCGGGTTGGCCGGGCCGATGCTCGAGTTTGCCCGGCGGGACGGGGACCTCGTCACCCGCGCGACCCTCACCGCCCAGTACGGTTTTTCGATGGTGACGTCCCTCGCCTTCCCCGGTGCCGCCGCCGCCTATGCCGCCAGCACCGTCAAGACCGAGCTCGAGCACCAGGGATACTATTACGCCCAGAGCGTCACCGGCGCGGCCACGCTCTCCCTCAACGACGAGCCGATCGAGGTGTACCTGCGGGCCCGGGGCGGTGCCTACTGGTCGATCAACAGCGACGATCGGTTTCAGGGACGGATCACGGACAACTTCTCGCTCCACGATCAGCGGATCTATCTGCGCGCGGCCGCCACGCTTCGCATCCTGGGCGGCCCGCTGCGGGGGGCCCTGGCGTTGGATCAGATCGACCGCGACAGCCAGCTCCCGGGGTCGTCGTACAGCAGCGTCGAACGGCGGGTGAGCCTGTCGGCCGAGACAGTCTTCTGACCCGCCGCCCCGTCGAGTCGGATTCCTGCTCTAAATCCGGCCCGAGAAGGCGTATGCTGCCGAGGACGCCTTCAGGCCCTGTTCACCCCCACGGAGGTTCGCATGCGCTACTCGTTGGCTTTGGCCCTGCCGGTCATTCTATTCGTCGGATGTGGCTCCGGCTCGGACGCCATGACGGATGCCGGCACCACGGGCGGGACCGGCGGCAGCGCGACCGGCACCGGCGGCAGCGCGACGGGCACCGGCGGCAGCGCGACCGGCACCGGCGGCAGCGCGACCGGCACCGGCGGCAGCGCGACCGGCACCGGCGGCAGCGCGAGCATCACCGCCGGGAACCCCAACGGGTCATGCAGCGCCGGCGTCCCCGCGACGGGCCGGGCGGCCGATGTCTCGACCCCCACCGCCGTGATCGGAACCGGCACCGCGGCGAGCTGCACGTTCAGCGCCCTCAACACCGCCGTCGGCAAGGGCGGGATCATCACCTTCAATTGCGGCAGCGCCCCGGTCACGATTCCAATCACCGCCACCATGAACCTGCCGATCAACAAGAACACCGTCATCGACGGCGGCGGCAAGATCACGCTCGACGGTGGACACGCCGTGCAGATCCTGAGCTTCAACGGGACGGACTTTCAGGTCAACACCAACGGCTTGACGCTGCAGCACCTCTCGCTGGTCAACGGCAAGACGACCCCCGTCGACATGATCCCGACGGCGTCGCAGCCGGCCTGCTCGCAGGGGTACGACGACGGTCAGGGGGGCGCGGTCTTCATCAACGACGGCAACCTGCTGGTCGTCGACTGCATCTTCTCCGGCAATCAGGCGGCGCAGCTCGGCCCCGACACCGGCGGCGGGGCCATCTACATCGAAGGGAGCAAGCGAGGCGCGGTGATCGTGGGGAGCACCTTCATCAACAACAACGGCGCCAACGCGGGCGCGGTCGGGGCGCTGTTCGGCGAGCTCGACATCTACAACTCCCTCTTCCAGAACAACACCGCCACCGGCCACGACGCCAACGACGTCGACCGCAGCATGTGCTCGGTGATGAACAACAATCAGTACGAGATCGGTTCGGGCGGAAACGGCGGCGCGATCTACGGGGACGGCAACGGCTTCAACATCGTGTTGTGCGGAGATGCCGTCCTCAACAACGCCGCCGGCAAGAACGCCTTCGGCGGCGGCCTCTTCTTCACCAGCGACGACATGTCGGGCACCCTCACCATCACCGACACGACCATCACCGGAAACACGGGCGGCTCCTGGACCAACGTGACGACCGGCAGCGTGACCGACGCCGGCACCGCCATCGGCGTGAACGCCAAGAGCATCACCGTCAAGAACTCGACCGTGCAAGGCACGTAGCCTCGACGGGGTGGCGACGAACAGACCCGGCGATCTGCCTCGTCGGTTTCGTCAGCGGCACATTAGGATGGCAGCGATGAGCCGGCGCCCACTCGTCGTCGTGACCTGCGCGGTCGCGCTGGCCGGCTGCGGAGATGCCGGCCTGCGGGGCGCCGGAACGCCGGCGAACGCACCGGCGAGGAACGAAACGGCCTGGCAGCAGATTCCGCTCACGGATCTCGAGAGCCGCCCCACGACGCTGGCCGAGGTGCGGGCCGGCCGACCTGCGCTGGTCAACCTCTGGGCACCTTGGTGTGAGCGCTGCAAAGCCGAGCTCCCCGAGCTCGATCGCCTGTCACGACGCCTGGACGGCTGCGCCGTCGTCGTCGGGGTGGCGGTCGGCGAGGACGCTCCTCATACGGCGGCCTTCGTGCGCCAGCGGGGGCTCGCCTATCCTCAGGTCGTCGACGAGCGCTTCCGGCTGGCGGATGCGCTCCGGCAGAGCCACGTGCCGACCACCTTGGTCGTCGATGAAGGAGGAGCGATCGTCCACGTCGGGCTGGCCCTCGACCAGGCGGCGATCGCGGCGCTCGAAGCCGCCGTCAACCGCGCAGGCACCGAAGGGCACTGCGCCCCCCACGAAGAATCGTGGCGCGGCCGCTAAATTTCGTGGCCACGATGCGGCGGGGCGACGGCTCAGCCACGCAGAACGGCCGAAAATCCCTGTGTGCCATGGCGCGCAGTCGAGTACATTATTTGCACCTTGGACGGATCATGTTTAGAGGCGTGAAGGTGTTTTCGGCGACGAAGGCTCGAGACCGGGAGATGCTCGGCGAGAACGTGACGCGGTGGCTGGTCGATAACCCCCAGCTGCAGATCGTCGACAAGACAGTCACCCAGAGCTCGGATGCCGAGTTCCACTGTCTGACGATCACGCTGTTCTACGAAGCGCCAGCGGTCTGACGGACGCGCCAGAGGTCTGGCGCAAGTGCCGGACGTCTGACGAGCCTGGTCGCCGCTCGGCTGCAGCGGCGACACGGTCTGTCGTGCGCGCGGGCAGGCGCACGGATTCCAGTAATCGTGGCGGTCAGACCCAGTCGTAATTGAAGCTGATGCTGACGCGCTCGCCGCGCGTCGGGTTGGAGGCGACCTCGTGTCGCAGCCAGCTCTCGAACAGGATGACCTTCCCGGCCGCCACCTCGTACGAGACCTGCTGGCGGTTCTCCGGGCGACAGGGCTCGCGCTTCGGCGGCGCGCCCATCAGCTTGTCGAGGCGCGGGTCCTCGAAGCGCAGGCGCGAGGACCCGCGCGGCGTCGCGACGTAGTAGGTCCCGCTCACCACCGCCAGGGGGTGCAGATGCAGCGAGTGTACCGCGTGCCGTGACATGACGTTCACCCAGCAGTCGGTCATCGCCAGCCGCGCGCCCTGCAGGTTCATGTCCAGCCGGCGCGCGAACCGGTTCACGTGCCGGCGGAGCTTCGCCTCCAGGTCGATGAAGGTCGAGAACGTCCGGTGGAGGTTGGTCATCGTCCCGTACGAGGTGTAGCCGGCGGGGTAGTTCTTGCGGCACCAGCGCTGGCCGGCGCGATCGTGGGCGCGGATCTTGTGGCAGTCGTCGAGCAGCGCCCGCGCGAAGGCCTCGTTGCCGCGCGGCTGCAAGGGCGAGTCGTAGATGAAGGTCGGAAACCAGGGTTTGATGGGCATGTGGGGGAGCGTGCTTCCGTTGGGTCAGGAGTCTCGCAAGGCGTTCGCGATCAGATCGGCGGGGACCTGCGGGCTCGGTACTTTTCTCTGCCGTCGACCGGTGGCAACCGCCGGGTGCGCCCGCGAACCACCCCGCGGGCGGGCGCCAGAAAACCAGGAACGGACGTCGAGGTCCAGCCCCACCCCGTGCATGTAGTTGTAGAGCGCCTTGCGCAGCCCCTCGCCGAGCAGGTCGTGGTCGGTGCCGGTCGGGTCTTCGAAGGGGAGCTCGTTGCGCGCGAAGGCCGCCCGTTCCTTGAAGACGCGGATCCCGTATCTCTTCGGCTGAAGGCCGATCGGGCTGTGGACGGTGGCGGCGAAGCGGTGCCAGAACGCCGACTGGATGCAGCCCGCGTCGAACAGCTGCCGGACCCGCTCGAGCGCGTCGACGGTCTCCTGCTCCGTCTCCGTCGGAAAGCCGTACATCAGGTAGGCGTGCACCATGACGCCGGCGTCGGTGAAGGCGCGGGTCACGCGCGCCACCTGCTCGACGGTGACCCCCTTCTGCATCAAGGCCAGCAGCCGGTTGGAGGCGACCTCCAGCCCGCCGGTGACGGCGATGCAGCCGGCGCGCGCCATCAGGTCGCAGAGCGCCGGGGTGAAGGTCTTCTCGAAGCGGATGTTCCCCCACCAGGTGATCGCCACGCCGCGCGCGAGCAGCCGCTCCGACAGCGCGCGCAGCATCGCGGGCGGGGCCGCCTCGTCGACGAAGTGGAAGCCGGTCTCGCCGGTCTCGGCCACCAGTTGCTCGACGCGGTCGACGATCAGATCGGCGGAGGCGGTCTCGTAGCGGCCGATGTACGGCAGCGAGACGTCGCAGAAGGTGCACTTCTTCCAGTAGCAGCCGTGCGCCAGCGTCAGCTTGTTCCAGCGGCCGTCCGACCAGAGGCGGTGCATCGGGTTCAGCATCTCGAACAGCGAGACGTAGCGGTCGAGCGGCAGGCCGGCGTAGGTCGGCGTCCCGGTCTCGGTGTGGGGGACGTCGCGCGCCGAGGCGTCGGTCTTGAGGACGACGCGGCCGTTCTCGCGCACGAAGGTTCGATGGAGCGGTAGCGGCGGGCCTTCGACCTCGTCCCGCCCGCGCCGCTCGCCGTGACGCAGGTGCTGAAGCAGGCTCAGCAGCGGCCGCTCGCCGTCGTCGAGCGTGACGTAGTCGAAGCTGTCGAACACCCGCGGCTCCCGCAGGTCGCGCAGCTCGGTGTTGACGTAGCCGCCGCCCAGGATCAGCCGCGCCCCCGGCCGCGCGCGCTTGATGGCGCGGGCCAGACGGAACGCGCCGTAGACGTTCCCGGGGAACGGCGCGCTGATCCCGACGACGTCGGGGCGGTGCCGCGCGCCGAGCTCGGCGCCGATCGCGTCGGTCAGCTCGTCGACCAGCGTGGGCGGCGCCGGCCAGCGCCGCCGCCAGCGGGTCGAAGCTGGCGGCGCTGGTGGCCAGCTTCTCGGCGTAGCGTGACAGCTCGAAGCGGGGGTCGATGCCGTCGCGGATGGCGTCGGCGAGGTCGTCGACATAGAGGCTGGCGAGGTGCTTGGCCCGATCGGCGACGGACAGCTCGCGGTAGGCGACGGCGAGCGGGTCCCCCGCGCCGGCGCCGTCTGCGCCGAGCGCCCGGGCGAGCGGCGCGAAGCGCGGCCCCTCGGGCAGGAACCTCCGGCGGACGATGCGCGCCGCCAGCTTGGGCTCGCGCCCCTGCAGAAACCGCACGACCGCGTCGACCGTCTCCAGGTAACGGCCGGCGTTCTCCCGGAGCGACGCCGCCGGGGGCGATGCCCGCTCCGGCAACCCGGCCACGACCCGGGAGAGCCCGTCCCGGCAATAGAGGCGCAAGAACAGCTCCAGGGCCGGGTCGGCCTGGGCGATCTCCAGACCGAGCTCGTCGGCGTGCAGCCGCAAAAAGCCGGCCAGGTACGCCGTCGCCGGATAGGGCGTGTTGAGCTGCACCATCGGCGCGGTGAGCAGAAGGATGCGCATCGGGTTCACGGCGCGACCCGCAGCCGCGCCCGCTGCCCCGAGGCGCCGCCCTGGCGCAGCGTCGCGCCGACGACCAGCCCGTCGCGCGCCGCCGGAGGGACCACCACCACCACGGTCACCTTCTCGGTCACGCGCCCGGCGTGCTCGCACCGCAGGCACCAGACGCCGCGCGGTCTGGCCACGCCGCCGCAGGTGGGACAGACGATCGACAGCGGCAGCTCGATGACGGCCGTCCCGCCGCGGGCCGCCTCGGCCGCGTTCAGGTGGAGCTCCAGCACGCCGTCCGCGGCCATGTGCGCGGCGCCCGCTTCGGTCAATCGCTCGATGACCCCGCTCAGGCGCGGCAGGAGATTGGCGACCGGCTTTTGCCAGGAGGCGCTCCACCCGACCGCCGAGACGTTCCAGGCTCGACCGTCCGACGGCGCCCCGCCCGAAGCGAACGCCCGCTCGCGCTCGAAGAGGTGCGCGTCATAGGCGGTGCGCGCCGTCGGATCCGACAGCATGTGATACGCCTCGGCGATCCGGGCGAACGTCTCGGCGCTGGCCGGCCCCGCCCGATCGGGGTGGTGGGCGAGCGCCAGCCGGCGGTAGGCGCGCCGGATCTCGCCGCCCGTCGCCGCGCGCGTGACGCCGAGAACGGCGTACAGATCGGCGTGGTGGTCGGTGCCCGGCGCGCGCACGGGCCCGATGTTAGCGCCTGAAGGCCCCGGACGGCTGCCGGCCCCGGAACGACCTTCGAGCCCCACCGGCTGGCGACGCCCCGGTGATCGGGGATATCATCGCCGGATGGCGACCCCGGACGAGATGATCGACGCGACTATCGAGTCGACTTGGGAGGCGGTTTTCGGCGCACTGGCCCGGCTGCGCGAGCGCTGGCCCTCGACCGACTGGACCTACGACCGCCGGCTGCGCTGCGTGGCCTCGTCGATCCCGCTGACGGGCGGAGCCGCGGCCCGCGCCGCGTTCGCCGAGGTGTTCCCCACCTCCTGGTCGAGCGGGACGCTGGCCGGCGCGCCGGCGAGCGTTCAGGCACTGGCCGAGACCTGCGGAGGGCTGCGCGCCTCGCAGGAGCTCCTCTGGGGCGGCGAGGCCGACGGCGCCGGCGCGTTCGGCCTCTGGTGGCCGTGGGGCGACGGGACGACCGTGACCTTGCGAGTCGGTCTGCACGGCCTCGATCAGCCGAAGGTGCGCTATCCGCGGCTGCGGGACGTCTTCGGGATCCCCCAGGCGCCGGGCCCGGCGTAGCTCGACCTCAGCGCCCGCCGGCGGAGGTCGGGACTGTGACTCATTCGTCACCTCGGCCGGCAGCAGGCGGAAATAGTCTGCGGCCGAGCCCGGTATGACGAACGACAGGATCATGGCGCCGGCTTGCTGGGACTCCGGGTGTGGAGTAGCTTTCAGGCGCTTTCTGCAGGACTTCTAGGACCCGCCCCCTTGCTCGGCCTCGTTTTCACGCTCGCCCTCTCTCCCTGTGCCCCCGGCCATGCCGTCGGCGAGCGTCACCTGTCCCGCGTGGCCGGCGAGCTGCGACGCTGCCTGGGGCCCCATGGCCGCCGACGACGCGGCGGACGCCCCGACCGACGATGGACCGCGCGACTACGCGACGCCGGCGGAGGTCGATTGCCCGGCGCCGCCCGAACCGCCGGCGCCAGCCGTCGGTGGCGAGCGGCGAGTGCAGCGAGCCGCCGCTCAACCTCTGGTATCGCGTTTCGCGGTTTCCCGACAGTGAGCGGCCGGCCGGATCGTTCCTTCCGGCCCCCCGCGCCGCCCGCAACAACCGCGGCATCACCTCGGGCGGCGCGCAGGATGTCGGCCACTGGTCGGCGCCCGACGTGCAGCCGCTGGCGCTGTTCGCCCTGCCGGGTCTGGTTCCGACCGGCGCCCGCAATCATTCACACGTCTCGAGCCGAACAGTCCCGGCCCGCGCGCTCGCGCCGCCGGATTGGCCGCCTCGCGCCTGAGCAAGACTCGTTAGAGGTCTCGAGAGCTCTGGTTTGACGCGCGTGTGGGGTGGGCCGCGCCCCCGCAGGTGCCGGTTTTATTGTCGCGCGGCGTTTTCGTCTTCTCGTAAATGGAGCTGATCATGAAAAAGGGAACCGTATTGGCATTGTTGCTGGTGGTGCTGGGAGGCGGATACGGCCTCGGGCGCCTGGCGACGCGTGACAAGGACAACTCGAATTCGGCCGCGGCGACGGCGATGCCGACCACCCAGGGGCCGAGCGACGGCATCGATCGCATCCGGGTGCCGCTCGAAGGGCCGATGAAGGGACCGGCCGACGCCAAGGTGACCATCGTCGAGTTCTCCGACTTCCAGTGCCCGTTCTGCAGCCGCGTCGTCCCGACGATCGAGAAGATCCTGAAGGATTACCCCAAGCAGGTCCGGCTCTTCTTCCGCCACAACCCGCTGCCGTTCCACCAGAACGCGCCGCTGGCCGCCGAGGCCGCCGTCGCCGCCGAGGCGCAGGGGAAGTTCTGGGAGATGCACGACAAGATGTTCGCCAACCAGCAGGCGCTGGACCGGGCGGGCCTCGAGAAGGACGCGCAGGAGATTGGCCTCGACATGACCAAGTTCAAGGCCGCCCTCGACAGCGCATTCCGGCAAGGCGCGCGTCGACGCCGACCTGGCCGCCGGCAAGCAGATCGGCGTGCAGGGGACGCCGAACTTCTACATCGACGGGCGCAACGTGGCGGGCGCGCAGCCGTACGAGGAGTTCAAGAAGGTCATCGACGACGAGATCTCGCGCGCTGACAAGCTGCTCGCCAAGGGGACGGCGCCGGCGATGGTCTACGCCGCGTTCATGCGGGGCGCCAAGGCCGTCGCCGGTCGCCCCCGCGGCGGGCAAAGGTCCGGGCGCCGGCACCGAGGTCTACAAGGTCGCCGTCGGCGATGCCCCGACCCGCGGCGGCAACCAGCCGAAGGTCACCATCATCGAGTTCTCCGACTTCCAGTGCCCCTACTGCGGCCGCGCGGCCACCACGGTGAGCACGCTGCTCAAGGACTACGGCAAGGACATCCAGCTCGCCTACCGCCACAACCCGCTGCCGTTCCACCAGAACGCCATGCCGGCGGCCCTGGCGGCCGAGGCGGCGCGCGCCCAGGGGAAGTTCTGGGAGATGCACGACAAGCTGTTCGCCAACCAGCAGAACCTCGACCGCCCCAGCCTCGACAAGTACGCCCAGGAGATCGGGCTCAACATGTCGAAGTTCAAAGAGGCGATGGACAAGGAAGAGGGCAAGGAGCGCATCAAGCGCGACATGGCCGACGCCGAGAAGTTCGGCGCGCGCGGCACCCCCAACTTCTTCATCAACGGCCGCAACCTCCGCGGCGCCCAGCCGATCGAGGCGTTCAAGAGCACCATCGACGAGGAGATGAAGAAGGCGGACGCCAAGATCGCCGCCGGCACGCCGCGCGGGCAGGTCTACGCCGCGCTCATCCAGAACGGCCTCGACAAGGCCGCCGCTCCGCCGCCGCCGGCCGCCCGGCCGGGTGAGCCCGACGCCAACACTCGATTCAGGGCCGAGATCAAGGGCGCCCCGATGAAGGGGGCCAAGGACGCCCCCGTGACGATCGTCCAGTGGTCGGACTTCCAGTGCCCGTTCTGCAGCCGCGTCGAGCCGACCATCAGCAAGGTGATGGAGGATTACAAGGGGAAGGTGCGCGTCGTGTGGCGCGACCTGCCGCTGCCGTTCCACCCCAACGCCCTGCCGTCAGCCATCGCGGCCCGCGCCGCCGGCGAGCAGGGGAAGTTCTGGGAGATGCACGACAAGCTGTTCGCCGACCAGGCGCACGAGGATCGCGCGACGTTCGAGAAGTATGCCCAGGAGCTGGGGCTGAACATGGGCAAGTTCAAGGCGGCGCTGGACACGCAGAAGGGGAAGGCGGCGATCGAGGCCGACGCGGCCGCGGGCGGCAAGATTGGCGCGCACGGCACGCCGGCCTTCTTCATCAACGGCAAGTTCCTGTCGGGCGCCCAGCCCTTCGAGATGTTCAAGGCCAAGATCGACGAGGAGCTGAAGATCGCCGACGCGATGATCGCCAAGGGGACGCCGAAGGCCAAGGTCTACGACGTGCTGATGAAGGACGCGAAGACCGAGGTTCCGGCGGCGCCGGCTGCTCCCGCCCAGGCCGGGGCGGAGAAGACGCCGGAGCAGGACACCACCGTTTACAAGGTGACGCCGGGCAATGGTCCGGCCAAGGGGTCGAAGAACGCGCCGCTGCAGGTGGTGATCTTCTCCGACTTCCAGTGCCCCTTCTGCAAGCGGGTCGAGCCGCAGCTGTCGCAGCTGGAGAAGGAGTACGGCAACAAGGTGCACATGGTCTGGAAGAACTATCCGCTTCCGTTCCACAACAACGCCGAGCCGGCGGCCGAGGCGGCCATGGCGGCAGGCGCGCAAGGGAAGTTCTGGGAGATGCACGACAAGCTGTTCGAGAACAACACGGCCCTCGATCGCGCCAGCCTGGAGAAGTACGCGCAGGAGCTCGGCCTCAACATGGCCAAGTTCAAGGCCGATCTCGACGCGCAGAAGTACAAGGACCAGATCCAGGCCGACACCAAGGAAGGCCAGGCGGTGGGCGTGAACGGGACGCCGGCCGTGTTCATCAACGGACGGAAGATCAACGGCGCCTACCCGTGGGAGACGTTCAAGAAGATCGCCGACGACGAGCTGAAGAAGAAGAAGAACAAGGGCTAAAGGAGCGCTCGCTTCGGTGGGAGGGGCTTTGCCCCTCCCGCGAGCCCACCCCGGAGAACGACCAGAGCCGGGGCCGGATCTCGTATTTCGTATGAAGTCTCCGGCGGGCCAAGCCCGCCTTCGATCTACACTCGCCCCTGATTGCTCACTGGTGGCGCCTTCGATTTACACTGGCGCCTGAGAAGTCTCCGGCGGGCAGAGCCCGCCTTCGATCTACACTCGCTCTGATTTTGAAGATGGGAACGTTTTGAAGACGCAGGCGGCCGCACCGAACAGGGGCGCGGGTGGGTCTCGGCTGCGCCGTTTGTGGCCGGCGGCGCTGGCCGCCCTGGCGATTGGCTTCGTGGGGGCGCGCTTTTTGGGGGCGGTGCACGACTCGGTCGCGCGCACGCGGGGCGGCGCTTGCGCGGCGCTGCAGCCGGATCCGCTGCCGGCGTTCCTCCAGACCGGGCCGACACCCGACTTTCAGCTGCCGGACGCCGCGGGCCGCAGCGTCTCCCTGAGCGCCCAGCGCGGCCACCCGGTGCTTTTGAATTTCTGGGCCACCTGGTGCCCACCCTGCGTCGACGAGGTCCCGTCGCTGGAGGATCTCGCCCGCAAGCTCGACGGCACCGACCTGCGGCTGTTGGCGGTGAGCGTCGACGACGACTGGGGGGCCATTCGGCGGTTCTTCCCGAAGGGGAGCTCCATCGGCGTCCTCCTCGACGCCAGCCACGAAATCCCCAAGAAGTTCGGCACCGAAAAATACCCGGAGAGCTTCCTGATCGACGCCGCCGGCCGGGTCCGCTACTACTTCATCAACAAGCGCGACTGGTCGCGCCCCGAAGCCGTTGCCTGTCTGGAAAGCTTGCGATGAGCTCGGCGCCCGTCGCCCCTCCCCTGCCGGTGCTCGGACCGACGCCGGGAGCGCGGCGGCACGGCATCCCGCCGCTGCCGCTGCTCACGGTGATCAACTTCTTCAATTACGTCGATCGGCAGGTCGTCTACGGGATGACGCCGCACATCGGCGAGGCGTTCCACCTCTCCAACTCCAAGCTCGGCCTCCTCGCCTGGGCGAATCTGTTCGTGTTCGCGGTCGCCTCCTTGATCTCCGGGCCGATCGCCGACCGCGTCGGCCCGCGCAAGGTGATCTTCACGGGGATCCTCGTCTGGTCGATCGCCACCATCGGCTCGGCGCTGTCGACCTCCTTCCCGATGCTGCTGTTTTTTCGCGCGCTGGTCGGGGTGGGCGAAGGGGCCTACGGGCCGTCGGCCAACACGCTCCTTTGCGCGGACGCGCCGCTCGAGAAGCGCGGGCGGGCGCTGGGCATCTACAACGTCGGCATGGCGCTCGGAGGAACGAGCGGCCTGGTCTTGGGGGCGATGCTGGCGCCAGTCCTCGGCTGGCGGGGCGTGTTCTGGATTGCGGGCGGCCCGTCGATCCTGCTCGCGCTCTGCTCGGCCTTTCTCTCCGCCCCCGCGCATCTGGAGCGACCCAAAGTGGCGCGGCGGGCCAGCGCTTTCCTGCTCTCGCCCACCTACCTGCTGGCGCTCGGCGGCGGCATCCTGGCCACCTTCGGCGCCAGCTCGCTGATCTTCTGGGTCCGGACGCTGGTGATCGAAGAGCGCCACTTCAGCGTCACCGCCGGCAGCGGCTTCATGGCCGTGGTCGGTCTCGTCGCCGGGGTGGGCGGCGTGGTCGTGGGAGGCTACGCGGGCGACGCCTTCAACCGGCGCCGCAACGGCGGCCACGCGCTGACCATCGGCCTCTCCATGCTGATCGGCGCCCCGGTGGGCGCCCTGGCGCTGGTGGTCTCCGGGCAAGCGTTCTTCATGGTGCTGACCTTCAGCGCGGCGTTTCTGTTCTCGGTCTACAACGGCCCTTCGGCCGCCGTCGTGGACGAGCTGGGGCCGCCCCAATATGGCGCCACCCTGCAAGCGGTCTTCATGTTCGGGCTCCACGTCCTCGGCAACGCGCCCGCCCCCTCGGCGGTCGGCGCCATCTCCGATCACTTCCACACGTCCATCGGGACGTCGCTGCAGGCGGCCAACGTCGCCTTCGCGCTCTCCGGCGTCCTGTTCCTGCTGGTGGCCCGCCGCCAGCGCAACGCCCCCGCCTTTCACTGAGCCCAACATGTCGACATCCGCCCCCACCACCCAGGACTACTACGATCGCTTCGCCGCCGGGTACGAGGACCAGCGGCACCACGGCTACCACCGTCTGATCGACGAGCTGGAGCTGGATCTGGTGCGCCGCTTCGGCAGCGGCCGCGACGTCTTCGAGGCCGGCTGTGGCACGGGTCTCCTGTTGCGAGAGGCCGCCCGCGTGGCGCGTTCGGCCGTCGGGTTGGATCTCTCCCGCGGCATGCTGGGCCCGGCGCGGGCGCGCGGCCTCCGGGTCGTGCAGGGGTCGCTCACCCATGTGCCGCTGCCGTCGGCGTCGTTCGATCTCGTCTACAGCATGAAGGTGCTGGCCCACGTGCCGCCCATCGAGCTGGCGGTCGCCGAGCTGGCCCGGCTGGTGCGTCCCGGCGGACACCTCCTGCTCGAGTTCTACAACCCGCTGTCGCTGCGCTATCTCGCCAAGCGGGTCGGCGGTCCGGGAAAGATCGCCGCCGACGGCACCACCGAGCAGGACGTCTACACCCGCTTCGACACGCTGTCGCGCGCGCGCCGCTATCTTCCCGCCGGCGTCGATCTCGTCGCCGTGCGCGGCGTGCGCGTGTTGACCCCCAGCTCGCAAGTGTTCCGGTATCCGCAGCTCGGCCGCCTCTTCAGCTGGGCGGAGCGCGCCGCCTGCGATCTGCCGCTCCTGCGCAACTTCGGCGGCTTCCTGATCCTGGTCGCGCAGAAGCGCGCCGGCGCGGCCTAGGCCGATGTCGGTCCGCCTCGCTCTCCCGCCCCGCGGCGTCCTCAAACCCAACGACGCCGACGATCCGCTCCCCTACTATTACCACCCGTGGGTCGGCTGGCTCTATCGCCACCGGCTGCAGATGGGGTTGGATTTTCTCCCCGCGGGCGGACGGCGCGTGCTGGAGGTCGGCGTCGGCAGCGGCGTCCTGGTCCCGACGCTCACCAGGCACTACGCCGAATACACCGGCACCGATCTGACGCTGGCGCCCGGCCTCGAGGCGCTGGTCGCGCCCGGCTGTCGCGCCGAGTTTCGCAGCGCGGATCTCCTGCGCGACGAAGATCTGCCGGCCGGGCACTACGACGCCATCGTCTGTTTCTCCGTCCTCGAGCACATCCGCGACGCGGACGGCGCGGCCCGAGGCCTGGCCCGGGCGCTGGCCCCCGGAGGCACCCTGGTGACCGGCTACCCGATGGTGAGCCGGCTCATGACCCGCGCCTTCGCGACCATCGGCTTCGACCGCATCGACGACCACCACGTCAGCCCGCCGGTTCGGATCGCCGCCGCGCTGGCCCGCCTGCTGTCGCCGGTCCGGCGCGCGGCGTTTCCGCCCGGCGCGCCCGTCGCCGCGGCGCTCTACCAGTGCAGCGCCTGGACGACGCCCTCCTAAGACTTTTCGATCACCACCAGCATTCGAAAGCCGACGGCCCGAAAGATCGCCTCCGGAAGGCGCGCTTCGATCCGGTGCAGGGCCGACCAGACGGCCCGCGGCAGAAATGGGCGACGCGAAAATCCGCCGGAAGCCGGATAGCTCGGACCCGACAGGTGCGTGATCCGCCGGACGGCAAGGGAGGGAAATGCATCGACAAACAGCTGTCGTCGGCGCCCGAAGAGCAGCGTCGGAATAGCCTGGTTGGAGTCGAACGGATCGCGCGCAACGGCGGCATCCTGAAGATCGAAGCCTGCCAGCGGGTCGATGCGCAGCGCGAGTCGCTCGCGGTGGAAGAGCTTGTAGATGGGATAGGAGAGCGGGCTGACGTACGGCTCGCACATCACGATCCGACCGCCCGGCCGCAGCACGCGCCCCGCCTCCGCGAAGAAGCGCCGCGGCGTCGGCAAATGGTGAAGGACGTCGACCATCACCAGGGCGCCGACCGTCGTATCCGCGAACGGCAGCGCCTCCGCGCTCACCTCGTGATCGTGCCAAGGCGCCCGGACGATGTCGGAGAGCTCGAGATCGGGGATGAACGCGCGCGCAAAACCGGGCCCGGAGCCGATCTCGATACGTGGACCGAGCGCCGAGGGCGGCAGCTCGGCGGCCACCTGTCCGTACCAGTCGCCGTAGAGCACCCGCAACGCGGCGTTCTGCGTCCCACGCGCGCCGGTGCTCCTCGAACCGCGCCAACGTGCGCGCCTGAAGCTCCTCGGAGAGCGGCATCCGCTAGACGAACTTGATCTTGCGGGCAGCGACGGCCGACATCTGCAGCAGCAGAAAGCCGTGCTTCCAGCGGGAGATGTTCGTCTCGCCGTAGGTGCGGTCGCGGTAGCGCACCGGGATCTCGGCGATCTTCAGGTTGAGGCGCGCCGCCCCGAAGATGAGGTCGAAGTCGCCGAACGGATCGAAGTCGCCGAAGTAGCTGCGGCCGGCGGCGAGCCGCTCGTAGTCCTTCCGCCACAGGACCTTCGTGCCACAGAGGGTGTCCTTGATCGGCTGCTGCAAGCAGGTAGGTGAACAGCTCGCGAGAAGGCGACGTTGCCGAGCTTGTTGAAGAAGCGCATCGCCCCCGGCTCCATCGGGTAGACGAGGCGCGTCCCCTGAACGAAGTCGGCGTGCCCGCCGGCCAGCACGTCGTAGAACGTCGGCAGCTCCTCGGGCGGCACGGTGAGATCGGCGTCGAGGATCATGAGCGCGTCGCCGGTGGCGTGCGCGAACCCGAGCCGCACGGCGTCCCCCTTCCCTTTCCCTGTCTGCTGAAATGCCCGCAGCTTGAGCGGGCCGTCGTACGCCTGCACCGTCCGCTGGATGGCCGCCCAGGTGTCGTCGGTCGAGTGCCCTTCGACGAAGATGAGCTCGGTCGCCGAGCCCATCACCGGGGTGCGGGCGGCCGCCGCGGCGACGTTGCCCGCCTCGTTGCGGGTCGGCACGATGACGCTGACGCTCGCCTTCCGCGGCGCCGGGCGCCGTGCCCCGATCGCGCAGAACGTAGATCCGGTAGAGGGAGGCGTGCTTCATGAACGGCGCCCGCACCGCGTAGCGGTTGAGCGCCGTGGAGAGCGACCGGCAGCTCGGCGGGCAGCAAAAGCCGGTCCTCGAACCGGACGACCTCCAGCCCGGTGATGTCGTAGAGATTGCGGAAGTCGGAGTCGGACAGCCAGTTCGCCGTCGGCGCCGGACGCTTGAGCCCGGCCAGCTCCGCCAGACGGACGGGGACCTCCCACAGATAGTTGAACGCGGTGAGATAGATCCGGCCGTCGGGCGCCAGCCGTCGCTTGAGACCGCTCAACAGCGCCTTGACGTCGAGGACGCTGTGACAGAGTCGATCGCAGATGACGGCGTCTGCCCGTTCGAGAAGCTCCGCTGGCGGCGCAATGGCGTCTTCAACTGCGAACCCGATCTCGGGATGTCGCGCCCGCGCCCGCGCGACCGTCTCGGGAAGATAGTCGATCCCTCGACGGCGTGCGTTCGGCAACGCGGCCAGCAGGTCGCCTTCCCCGCTGCCGACTTCCAGCACCGATGCATCCGCGGGGATCAGCCGGGCCAGGGCGCCGGCCAGATCCTGGTGCAGAAAATCGCGCGCCGCCGGATTGCGTGGCGCCTCGCCCGCATGCCGGTAGTACTCGCGCCAGGTCGCCTCGAGCGCATCCGCGCGGGAAGGCGGGCTCACGGTCTCGTCGAACGGCAGCTGAGCGGTCATCGTTGGCTCCGAAGGCATCTGTCGCGCCATTTTATTCGTCAGTCGCCAGCGTGTAGCGCTGCTTGAAGTTCTGCCCGGGCTTCAGGTTGACCGTCTCGCCGTGGTCGATCTGCATGTCGGTGCGCTTGAACGACAGCTTGTGCTTGCCGCAGGGGATCTTGAAGTCGACCAACGGGGTGTGCTGGCTGGTGTTCTTGCCGTCGATCCAGACCTCGGACCAGGGGACCGAGTTGACGGTCATCGTGCAGTCGCCCCCGCTCTTCGGGCTGCTGTCGTCAGCGCTCGCGGCGGCGCCGGCGCTGTCGCCCGTATCGTCGAGCCCCACGTCGTGCGTCCTCTTGTGTCGGGGCACGTGCGGCGCGGGCGGCGGCGGCGAGGCGAGCGCTTCATGGGCCTGCGCCGGGGGGCTGGGCGACTCATTGTGCGGCGGGGGGGCGGGGGCGCGGCCGCTGCCTCGGCGTGCGACGGCACCTTTCCCGACCCGGTCGCCGACGATCCCGACGCCGGGATCAACGTGGCGTGGACCTTTTGAATGGTGCCCGGCTCGACCTGCACGTCCTGCCGCCAGGGCTTGAATCGATTCTCCCCTTTGATCTCGAGGAGGTGATGCCCGGGCGCGATCCGAAAGGCCCGAAAGTCGGTGCGCGCCTGCTGGCCGGCGGCGCCCTGGATCGGCGCGCCGTCGAG
This sequence comes from uncultured Pseudomonadota bacterium, assembly GCA_963835825.1. GTDB lineage: Bacteria > Myxococcota_A > Polyangia > Fen-1088 > Fen-1088 > JADGRB01. The sequence goes on along the minus strand of CAWIGZ010000008.1, from coordinate 59,246 downwards.
CCAGACCAGGCCGCCGGGCGGTTCGCTGGTCAGCTCGAAGCCGGTGTCGGGCGACGGCTCGAGCGTGACGGACAGCGGCAGCGACTGGCCGGCGTGCACCTCGACGTTCTGATTGTTGCGGACGTAACCGTCCCGGGTGACCGACACCGTGTACGGGCCGGGCGGCCGCTCGAGCGAGACGGGCGAGTGATCGCCGACCTTGGTGTTGCCGACCAGGACGGTCGCGTCGGCCGGCACGGTGGTGATCTCGATCCGCCCCGGCTTGGTGGTGGTCATGTACCAGTAGGCGCCGCTGCCGCCCGCGACCAGCAGGAGGGCGATCGCCACCTTGAGAAATCCGCTTCCCCCTTTGGATCGCCCGCGAGACAGCTCGTCGGAAAAGCTGCCGGCGCCGAAGGGGACAGAGGTCGGCTGAGGGAAGGTCTGCCGCGGCGGGGGGATCGGAGCCGGCATGACCGGAGGTGGAGGCAGCGGCGCGGCCGCCGGATGCACGAACGTCGCGGGCTGCTGCTGGGAGTAAGGCAGGGTCGATGACGGCGTGGGCGGCGCCGGGAGCTGAGCGGGCGGCAGGTTGAGCCCCGAGCGGCGCAACTGCGCCGGCGTCGTCCGCGGCGGCGGCAAGGGAACCGGCGGCGGGGGCGGCAACGTGGGCAGCGGGCGGGTCGGCGATTGCAGGGGCGTCGGCGGAAGACCCGTCAGGGTCGGCCGGCGCGGCAGGGCCGGCTTGGGAGGCGTGAGCGGCGGGGGCGTGAGGGCAATCTCCTCGGGGACCGGCCGGGTCGGCGCGGGCGGCTTTCGTTGCGGCTTGGGCGTGGCCAGCACGTCCGGGGGGCGCGCCTGCTCGAGGATGTCCGGCGGCGGCTCGTTGGCCACCGTGCGATCGTCGTCCTCGAAGAAGAGATCCGCGGCGCTCTGCTCGACGGTCTTGTCGGCCGCGTTCTCGTCGGTCTTGTCGAAGATCTGGGTGTCGAGCTCCTCGTCGTCCCACCCCATCGCCGACCGGACGTTCTTGTCCTTGGCGGGCAGCGGGGGCGGCGCCCCCACGCGCGCGCCGGCCCCGACCCCCGCCGCACGACGCGACACCTCCGTGGAGGCGGCGACCGGCGAAGCGATCTGCCGGTACTGCTCGATCTTGGCGTTGTCCTCCTCGATCTCGGCGGCGAAGGTCTTCTTCATCCAGCTGGCCAGATCCTTGCGCGAATAGAACTCGCCGATCGAGTAGAGGAACGACTGCAGGTCGTCGTGCAGGTCGATGGCGTTGCTGTAGCGATCCTCGGGATCCCGCGCCAGCGCCTTCAGCATGAGGCGTTCCAGCTCCTGCGGGATCTTCTTGTTGTAGGAGGACGGCGGAACGATCTCGACGTTGCGGACCTTCTCCAGGGTCGAAAAATCGGTCTCTCCGACGAACAGGCGCTCGCCGGTCAAGAGCTCGTACAGCACGATGCCGACCGCGAAGATGTCGCTCCGCTTGTCGATCGGCAGCCCGCGCACCTGCTCGGGCGACATGTAGCCGAACTTGCCCTTGAGGATTCCGGCCTGGGTCGTCGACGCCTTTCCGGCCGCCTTGGCGATCCCGAAGTCGATCAGCTTGACCTCGCCGTCGTACCCGATGAGCACGTTCTGCGGCGAGATGTCGCGGTGGATGAGGTGCAGCTCCCGCCCCTGCCCGTCGCGCTTGTTGTGCGCGTAGTCGAGCCCTTCGCAGACCTGCATCATGACGTGACAGGCGAGCGCGATCGGCAGCGCCTCCCCCCGGCTGCGCATCCGATCGAAGATCGAGCGGAGGTCGCGCCCGTTCACGTACTCGAGCGCGATGAAGTAGCTGTCGTCGACCTTCCCGAGGTCGAAGATCTGGGCGATGTTCGCGTGCTGCAGCTGCACGGCGATCTTCGCCTCGTCGATGAACATCGTGATGAACTCTTCGTCCTCCGCGATGTTCGGCAGGATGCGCTTGACCGCCAGCAGACGTTCGAAGCCCTCGACGCCGAAGGTCTTGGCCTTGAAGACTTCGGCCATACCTCCCACGTTGATCCGCTCGAGGAGGTAGTACTTCCCGAAGGGGACGGGCTTCTTCAAGGTGCTCATACTACGGGGGATTTCAGGTATCTGCAGCTAGATTCCGGCCGGTTTCTTGGCCGTGTCTTGGGCCGTGTCTTGGGCCGCGTCCTGGGCCGTTTCCGGGGTCGTATCCTTGGCCATTTCCTTGCTCGTTTGTTGAGCCGTCTGCTTGCCCCCGATCTTCTCGCCTTTTTTTTCGGACTTCTGGTCCTTGAGCCCCTTGGCGGAGCCCTTGTCCGACTCCTTGTCGACGGGGGCCCCCTCGACGAACGCGAGCGTGGCGCCGGCCGCGACGAACGATGGCGCGATGAACAACGCGAACGGAACCAGGTACAGCAGCGTCGCTCCCATTCCGAATCCGACCGTCTGGGCAGGGTGCAGAGCCAGGTAGGCCCACTTCTTTCCGAAGCTCGCCCCCCGCCGGGAGAGGGGATAATCGAAGCCGTCGTACGCAATGAAGAGGCCGGCCAGCGCCACCCCGGCAATGGCCCCGATCCCGGCCGTCCAGAGGCTGAGCACGAACGCCACCAACATGGCCAGCGCGTAGAGAACCAGCTTGAGCAGCCCATGCGCCAGCGCGCGCCCGGTCGAGGCCAGGAAGGGAGCCGAGGGAGCCGAGCCGCGCAGCTGGCGCTCGATCCGTTCGGAGAGTCGGTCGGAGAAGACCGCCGACAGGATCGGCTGCGCGACCACGAAAAGGACCACCCCGCTGACGATGGTCAGCACCACCAGGATCAGCCAGCCGACGGCCGGCGCCTTGATGAGCTGCTCGCCGACGAACCCCTCGTCGCGCCAGTAGCGCCCCGCCAGAAACAGCGCCGCGACCCCCAGCGCCAGGTTGAGCAGGATCGGCAGCACGAGGTAGGCCCACAGCCGATGGCGCGCGATGAGGGCGCCCCCCCGAAACGGGGCCATGAATCCACGGACCAAACCCACGGCCGGGAGTGTACACCCCGCCGCGCGAATGAAACGGCGTCCGACACGAAACTTTCGGAGGGCGCGCCCGATACCCAGCCCAGGAGGATCCCATGCCGACCACCGTCGCCCCAGTTTCCGAACGCCCGAGCGGCGCGTCCGTTGCCAGCTCGACCGATTCCCGTCTCGAGATCGCCGGCACCCGTTCCCGCCAAACGGAGAGGCCGGCGGCTCCGTTCCGTGACGTCCTCGCGGGGGGAGTGTCGCTCCTCATGAGCGGCGCCGAGGTCGCCACCCACGTCATCGCCGGTCCGGTGATGGCGGCCGCCGTCCATGACGCGCGCATCGGCGCGGTGGGCTCCATCTCTGGATCGCCGGGCAGCCTCGGCACGCCCGGCATCGGCGCCCCTTTGGGGGCCCCGGCAAACGGGATTGTCGGCCTGCCGCCCGAGGGCACGGGAGTCGGCGGATCCGGAACGCCGGGAAGCGTGCAGTCGCTCGTACAGGACGGACAGTCGTCGAACATGCAGATGCTGGCTCTGCAGCAGCAGATTCAGGACGAGAGCCAGCGCTTCACGACGGTGTCCAACGTCATGCGCGCCAAGTACGACACCGCCAAGGCCGCCGTTTCCAACATCCGGGCCTGACGTGCTAAGGTCGCGCGCGCGTGGCAGGTAAGGTCACAGGGCCCGGCGGCGGGCCGCCGGGCGGCGCCCCCGCCGCAGGCGACAAGATCGCCGGGAGCGACGAAAGTCGCCCCGTCGCGGAGAGTCGTCCACCGTTCGCCGACAAGCTGAAGTCGGCTGGCGCGCCGGCGGCAGCGACGAGCGCGACGGGCAACGCAAGCGCCCTCCGCCGCGGGGAGCGTCACGGCCGATCTCGCCGCCGATCTGAAGGCCGGCAAGATCACCCCACAGGCCGCCGTCGACCGGGTGATCGATCGGATAGTCGACAAGCAGCTCGGGACCAACGCGCCGGCGGCCGTGCGCGAGAAGCTGCGAGCGGCGCTGGAAAGCGCCGTCGCCGACGACCCGCTGCTGGCCGACAAGATCCGCGGACTGTGAGCCGCCCGCTCGGCTGAACGCAGCCGGCCGCGGATTCGCGCCAGCTCAACAGTCGAGGATCGATTCATTCTCCCGCCGCTGCAACGCCATTGGGCTGCAGCAACAGATTTGATAACCCGACGAGCGAAAATGCGAAGTCGTGCGCGCGGGGCAGCGGATTTATCGCTGTTCAGTCGTGGTTCCCGCGCCTGCCAGGATCGAACGAATGGTAGCTTCGGCGCCTCACGAACGGATCCTGGGAGAATTGATCATGAGAACGCTTCGACCCCTGGCGCTCGCGCTGACCCTTCCTGCGAGCCTCCTCGCTTGTTCGTCGTCGAAGTCGCACGACGTGACGGTGAACTGGTCTGACACCAAGCAGACCATGGACGGCTTCGGCGCCTCGTCGGCGTTCTTCGGACAGAGCCTCACCAATGATCAGGCCGACCAGCTCTTCGACCCCAAGAAGGGGATCGGTCTGTCGCTGCTGCGCACGATGATCGGCGTTCCGGCCGACACGATGAGCGACGGAACCGAGCCGACGACCGGCGCCAACCCGACGCCGACCGCGCCGGAGCTCACTACCGCCCAGCAGGCCGCCGTGCGCGGCTGCCAGGTCTGGGCCGCGGCCTGGACGCCGCCCCCGATCTGGAAGACGACCAACAGCAAGAACGGCTCGCAGGAGCAGGACGGAGGGGTCAACTTCGGCAGCAACAAGCTCGATCCGTCTCACTACCAGGACTTCGCGACCTATCTGACGCAATACGTGGACATCCTGGCGACGGCCAACCCGCCGGTTCCGGTCCTGGGGGTCTCGCCCGCCAACGAGCCCGACTACGTGGCCACCTGGGACAACGCCCAGTGGACGCCGGACGAGCTGACCACCTTCATCAGCCAGAACATGGCCCCGGCGTTCGCCCAGAAATATCCCAACGTGAAGATCATCGCCCCGGAAACCTCCGGCTGTAAGGCCTGCGACGCGTACATCACCTCGCTGCTGGCCAACCCGGCCGCCGCCAGCGCCGTCTCCATCATGGCGGCCCACGGCTACCAGGGTCCGATGGGCAACTACACCAAACCGCAGAAGGCGGGCAAGCAGTTCTGGGAGACCGAGTGGTCGCAGGAAAATTCGAAGGGTGACACGCCCGATCCCAGCATGACCAGCGCGCTGGTCATGGCGCAGCGGATGCACGGCGATCTGGTCACCACGGGCGTGACCGCCTGGAGCTGGTGGGCCATCTACATCACCGAGGACGGCCTCAACGACGACACCCGCCTCAACCCCGCCTTCATCCAGCCCGACGCGACCAAGGGCGCCCCCTACATGTTCAAGCGCGGGTACGCGTTCGGGAACTGGTCCAAGTTCGTGCGTCCCGGCTTTCAGCGACTGAACGCTTCGGACAACCCCAACAACGGCGTCTACACCGAGGCGTACCGCGACGCGACCCACCTGGCGATCATCGCCATCAACACCAACCCGAGCGCCGTCAACCAGAAGTTCATCATCAACGGCAACACCATCGACACGCTCACGCCGTGGGTCACCTCGCCCGACGCCAACGACAACCTGGCGGCGAAGAGCCCGGTCACGCTGACCAACGGCAATTTCACGTTCGAGCTGCCGGGCCAGAGCGTGGTGACGTTCGTGAACTGGGACGCCACCACCGAAACGCCGGGCCTGACGACCATCCCGGGGAGTGACGGCGGCGTCGACGCGCCCAAGATCGCCACCTGCGAGCTCGACTGCTCGGCGGCGGTGGTCCCCAGCAACGTCTCCAGCGGCGGCGTGACGGACTTCTCGGACTGGAGCAACTCGACCGGCAAGTGGGGAAGCACCCAGGGGCTCTACGGCGCGATCTACGGTTACGCCGGCCCCAGCGGCAACGCCTCCGTGATGAGCGCCAGCGTCGACGCGACCAACAAGGACCTGCACGGGGTCGGCTCGGTCGCCTCGGGCGGTTACGCGGGCATCGGGCTCAGCTACTGCGCCTGCTCGACCGTGGCCGCTTTCTCGCAGGTGCAGTTCACGGTGTCGGGCTCGTGGGCCGGCTGCGATCTGCAGATGCAGATCAAGACGTTCGATCAGACGCCCACCAGCCAAAATCCCATGGGTGGGTGCGACGCGGGCAGCTGCTACAACTACCCGGCCGTCTTGCAGGTGGCGGCCCCGTCGTCCACGCCGATGACGATCACCACCCCGCTGAGCAGCTTCAGCAACTGGACCTCGGCGGCGGCGGGCGAGGTGGTCGGGCTCCAGTGGCAGTGGACCTACAGCGGCGCAACCGCCCCCGCTGACGGCGGCGCGGACGCCAGCGCCGCCTGCCCGATCGACGCGTCGATCACCAACATCAAGTTCTTGCCCTAGCGGTCGCCCTAACCGCTCGCTCGCTCCGCTCTCTCACTTCGCTCAACACTTCGGCGTAGCCGACGCGGTTGGTCCGCTCCGCTTAACTCTTCGGCGGGGGCGAGGGAGACGGGTATTCGGTCGGCCTACGCACCCGAGGGGTTGGAAGCCGTGTGATCGCTGCGCTCGGTTCCAGCGGGGGCGGGCGGGGCCGGGGAGCTCCTCGGCCTACGCACCCGAGGGGTTGGAATCGTCGGGCGGAACAACAGAGCCGCCCGACTCAGCTTCGGCCGAGGAGCCCCCCGGCCCCGCCCGCACTCGCGTTCCACCTCGCTCCGCTGACCAGGGCCTCGCATGCACCCTCCCCCCCCGGCGGCACGCGGCTCCGAGTGCAGCCATGCCCCCCCCGAGTGGGCGTTCATCTCGCTCCGTTGGTTCGGCCCCCGAGTGCACCCGGTTTCCGCGCATGAATCTATGCAGGCAACCTGCGTGGGGAGCGGAGCGCCGCTCTTCGAGGAGCGAGGGGGACGGGTGTTCGGTCGGCCGGAGCTGAGGCAGGCGGCTCTGTTGTTCCGCCTGCCGATTCCAACCCCTCGGGTGCGTAGGCCGACCGAATACCCGTCCCCCTCGCCCCCGCCGAAGAGTTAAAGCGGAGCGAAAGTCGAGGGTGCGTAGGCCGAGGAGCTCCCCGGCCCCGCCCGCCCCCGCTGGAACCGAGCGCAGCAAATCAGAGTCGCGAGGCGCGGCGGGTTCGCCGGCTCTAGCCGGCGGCGGGCTGGGGGAGCCGGGCGGGCGGCGCGGGCGGCGGTCAGGGCGTCGCGGACCTCGGGTGGCAGGAAGACGCCGTCGGTGTCGAGCTGGGCGAGCGCCTCGGTCAGCGTGGCCGCGCGCTCGGAGGGCGCGACCTTGCGATCGATGATGACGCACCACTGCCCTTTGACCTTGCAGAGCCCGCCGCCACCCGAGACCTCGCCGGTCATCGTCTCGTAGCGAACCTGGACCCCCATCTGCTTGGCGGCCTGTTCCAGCGTTTCGATGATCTGCTCAGGCTTCATGTCGCTTCTTTCTTACCGGTTTCGCCCGTGGCGGGGAAGCTTTCCTCCGCCGACCGGTCGAGGTCGATGATCTGGGCGCCCCCCACGTAGCTCTTGGTCTCGTAACGGGCCAGGCTGCCGAGCTTGCGCACGATCTCGGCCATCCGGTCGGCCTCCTCGAGGATGGTCCGCACGATCGGCAGGTGCGCGTCGTCCGGTCCGAGCTTGCGCAGCAGCACCTGGGCATAACCCATGACCGAGGTCAGCGGCTGGTTCAGCTCGTGCGCCGCCGCGCCCGCCAGCTCGACCGCGACCGCCTGCTTCTCCGAGACGGCCAGCTTCTCCTGCGCCGAGGCCAGCCGCTCCTCCATGCGGAGCCGCTCGCGCTGATCGGAGAAGATCCCGACGGTGGCGATCTCGCGCCCCTCGTCGTCGAGAACGAGCGCCGCCGAGATGGAGACCGGGACCCGCTCGCCCGAGGCAGTGAGGAGATCCCGCCGCACCGGTTCGAGCCGCCCGCCGCCGCCGTGCTCGGCGGAGCGAATGAGGCGCATGACCTCGTCGGCGACGCCCTCTGGATAGACCCGCCGGACCGACATCTTGCCGATCACCTCGCTGGCCCGGTAGCCGCAGATCCGCTCGGCCCCTTGGTTGAAAAGGACGATGGTTCCCCGCATGTTCGCGGCGATCACCCCGTCGACGACCGAGTTCAAGATGCGCTTCAAGAACTCGCTGGTCCGGCGCAGCTCGCGCTCGAGCTCGCGGGCCAGCGTCACGTCGCGGAACGAGAAGATCGCCGCCTCGTGCTCGGAGAGGATGGCGATCGACGCGACCGACACGGTGATCCGATCGCCCGAGGTGGTCACCAGATCGAGATCGAAGTTGTCGACCGGTTCGGCGGCGATCGCCCGGGCGATGCGGTGCTCGAGCCCGGCGCGAAACGGCTCGGGGACGATCTGGACGATCGGCTTGCCGGCCAGGCCGTCGCGGGCGTAACCGGTCACCTCCTCGGCGGCGCGGTTCATGTAGAGGACCACGCCCGCGCCGTCGACGACGACGATCCCGTCGGAGGCGCTGTCGATGAAGGCGCGGTAGCGCTCGATGGCGCGCACCCGCCGCTCCTCGCGGACATCGGGCAGCGTGACGCGCCTGGTGCGCTCCCGCAGGGGTTCGAGCGCCTTGGCGCCGCGCAGAACGATGCCGAACAGCGACGCGGCGACCCGCCCGAGCCCGACCGACCTCTCGGCGAGCCCCGCCGCCTGGGCGCCGTCGAACCGGGCGACGAGAGCGCCGGCCGCCTTGCGGCCGACGAGGACGGGGAAGACGGCGCTGGCGTCGGCCGCGCCCGCCACCCCCAGCGCCGCCGACGCTTCACCGCCACCCACGATGGTCACCTCGCCGGCCTCGATCGCGCGGCGGAGATGGGGATGCTGATCGAACGGGAGCCGGACGCGGCCGATCTCCACCTCACCGCTGTCGGCCACCAGATAGGCCGCCGCGGGATCGGCGAGCACGGCCAGGAGGCTGACCGACGTCGCGCCCAGAGCGCGCGCGATGTGCTCCGTCGCGGCGTGCAGCTGACTCTCGCCGGTGCCGACCGCCAGCACCTGCGCCGCCTGGGCGAGGCCGTCGAGCGCCGGGCGCCCGGCGTCGTCGCTCACGATCGCGGCCTCCGCGGTCGCCCCGGAAGCAGCGCCCGCGCGGCGGCGGCGGCGGCGGCCAGCACCTCGCGCACGGGAATCCGGGCACGCGTCGCCAGCCGCCGGCAATCCTCGAACTCTGGCTGCGCGCCCAGGATCTCACCGTCGAGCGCTCCGAGCTTGATCCGCACCTTCCCGTACGGTGTGGCGACCGTCGCGAACGAGCGGGCCAGCACGACGCGCTCGAGCGCCCGGCGACGCACGCCCAGCGTCGTCGAGTGCGCGAAGAAGGCCCGCTCCACGGCGGCCAGCGCCCCGGGCGGCGTCAGGGCCGAGAGCTGAAGCGCCGGACGCCCCTTCTTCATCAAGATCGGCGCCGACCAGACGTCGACCGCGCCGGCCGCGAAGAGCGCGTCGTAGAGCGGCCCGACCAGCTGCGGGCTCATGTCGTCGACGTTCGCCTCGACCAGCACCACCGCGGGAGCCGCCGGCGCGTCCCCGGCGCCGATCGGCTCGCCGAGGGTCACGCGCAGCACGTTCGGTCGATCGTCGAGCTCGCGCGTCCCTGCGCCATAGCCGATCGCGCGCGGACGCATCGGGGGCAGCGGCCCGAACCGATCGACGACGGCGGCCAGGATCGCGGCGCCCGTCGGCGTGGTCAGCTCGCCCACCCCCTCGGGCACCATCGGGATGTCGCCCCCCGCCAGCAGCGCCGCCGTGGCCGGCGCCGGCACCGGCACCGGGCCGTGCGCCGTCTGCACGACACCCGTTCCGACCACCGGCGGCAGGGAGCCGATCGAAGCCGGCGCCAGATGCGCGATCGCCGCCGCGACACCGACGACGTCGGCGATCGAGTCGTAGGCGCCCACCTCGTGGAACGCCACCCGGCTCGACGCGGGTCCCATGCAGCTCGGCCTCGACCTCGGCGATGCGCTCGAAGATGTCGCCCGCCAGCGCGCGGGCGTCGGCGTCGAGCCGCGCGCGTTTGAGCAGCCGCTTCACCTCGGCGTAGTCGCGGTGATCGTGCGCGTGCGCCTTGCCGCGGTGGTGGTCGTGGTCGTGCGCGGCGCCCCGGTGCGGATGCGTATGCGCGGGGTCATCGTGCGGGCGCTTGGCGGGCGTTCGGCCGGGCCAGGTCACGTCGAAGCTGCGCCCGACGAAGGCGCCGCGGGTGCGACGCCCGAACGCGACCCGCAAGCCGCGCACGCCCATGGCCTCGATCGCGCCCCGGACGACGGCGGCCGGGACCCCGACGTCGACGAGCGCCGCCACCGCCATGTCCCCCGCGATCCCCGCGGTCGGCTCGAAGTGCAGGTGCAGGCCGCGGGCGCTCACGGCGCCGGCGTCCGGTCCCGGTTGAGCATCGACGCCATTCGCCCGGCCCCGAATCCGTTGTCGATGTTCACCACCGCGACGCCCGACGCGCAGGAGTTCAGCATCCCCAGGAGCGCCGCGACGCCACCGAAGCTGGCGCCGTAGCCGACGCTGGTCGGCACCGCGATGACCGGGCGCGCGTAGAGGCCGGCGACCACGCTCGGCAGCGCCCCTTCCATCCCCGCCACGACGATGAGGATCTCGGCGGCGGCGAGCGTCTCGCGGTGGGCGAGCAACCTGTGCAGCCCGGCCACGCCGACGTCGTAGATGCGCTCCACCCGGTTGGCTGCCAGCTCGGCGGTCAGCGCGGCCTCCTCGGCCACCGGGACGTCGGAGGTCCCGGCGCTGACCACGGCGATGAGGCCGCGGCCGAGCTCCGGCGCGGGCGTCTCGCCCACCACGACCGCGCGGGGGACCGGCAGGTAGCGCGCGCCCGGCACCGCCTCCAGGACGGCCGGCGCCGCCTCCGCCGAGACCCGGGTGGCGAACACAGGAACGCGCGCGCCGCCCTCTTCATGGCCCGTCCGGAGCACATTGAGGATCGCCGCGATCTGGGCGGGCGTCTTCCCCTCGCCGAGCACGACCTCCGGAAAGCCCGTCCGCAGGTGCCGGTGGGTGTCGACGTGCGCGAACTCGAGGTCGCGGAACGGCAGCTCGCCGAGCGCCCGCGCCGTCTCCTCGACGGTGGCGCGCCCCGCGACGGCGGCCTCGATCAACGCGCGCAGACGTCGGGGGTCCATGCCGGTCCCAACCATAACACCTGAAACGGCGCGCGCCGACGGCTGCGAGGCCGACCTGAAGCGCCGTCGCGGGCGGCGGCGTCAATCCTCAGCTCAGCTCGTCCGCCGCGCCGCTCGGTTGATCCACCACGCCGTGGACCTTGGAGACGAACGCCTCCAGCGAGAACGGCTTGCGGACGAACCCCTGCGCCCGGGCCGGCATCGGCGCCGCCGCGGCGCTCAACACCAACACGGGAATGTCGCTCAGCCGCGGGTCGGAGGACATGCGCTCGAGCACCTCCCACCCGGAGACCATCGGCATCAGCAGATCCAGAATCACCAGGTCGGCGCCGATCGGGTCGTTGAGCGTCAGGAAGTCGATCGCCTGCTTGCCGTTGGCGGCCGGGATCACGTCGAAGCCCTCGTCCTCGAGGATGTCTTGAAGGGAGTCTCTGATGTCGGCGTCGTCCTCGACCAGCAACACGGTTTTCGTCGCCGCAGGTTTCATGATCTCCCCCGCCATCCAGAAAATCTGGCGAGTGGATCTCCGGCATCAAGAGGTGCCCGGCGTGGTAATTTGAGCGGCCGGACCGCCCCGATGAGCCTCCAGTCCCGCTACACCATCCTGCGCAAGATCACCGACGGCGGCACGGCCGAGATCTTTCTGGCCAAGCAGCACGGCGCGCAGGGGTTCGAAAAGACCGTGGTGCTGAAGCGGATCTTCACCACGTTCTACGCCGATCCGCAGTTTCGCCACATGCTGGTCGACGAGGCGCACGTGGCGATGTCGCTCAACCACAGCAACATCGTGCAGGTGCTCGACCTCGGCGAATCCGAGGGGCGCTATTTCCTGGCGCTGGAGCTGGTCGACGGCTGGACGCTCGATCGCATCCTCAAGCGCTCGAAGGCGGCCGGCGTTCCCATCCCGCCGGCGCTCGCGCTTTACGTCACCGCCGAGATCTGTCGGGCGCTCGCCTATGCGCACGCCAAGAAGCGCGGCGACGGCAAGCCGATGGGCATCGTCCACCGCGACGTGAGCCCGCACAACGTGATGATGAGCGCCGAGGGAGAGGTCAAGCTGACCGACTTCGGGATCGCCAAGGCGCAAAACAAGACCGAAAAGAGCCTGGGCAACCTCATCAAGGGGAAGGTGGCCTTCATGTCGCCGGAGCAGGCCGCCGGCGGCACGCTCGACGGGCGCTCCGACCTCTTCTCCGTCGGAACGATGCTGTACGCGATGATCACCAGGCGCCACCCGTTCGACGCGCCGACTGACTACGAGACGCTGATGCTGGTCAAGAACGGCGACTTCCTGCCGCCCGAGACCGCGCGCCCCGGCCTCAACCCCGAGCTCTACCGGGTCATTCGCAAGGCGATGGGAAGGACCGCCGACGCCCGCTATCAAAAGGCGGAAGAGATGCTGGTCGACGTCGAGCAGGTCATGCGCGTGGCGTTTCGTCCGGTCGGACAGACCGAGCTGCAGCGCTGGCTGGCCGATCTCAGCGCCAAGGACGGCGTGCCGACGTTGACGCGCGAGGCGCCGCCCGAGCCGCCGGCGTCGCGCTCGACGGTCGGCCCGCTGCGGGCAGGCTCGGGCCAGGAATCGGGGCTGGTGTTGACCCTCGACGACGCCGAGGAGGTCCGCGCGTCGGATCGACCGCCGCCGCCCCCGCCGTCCGCGACCGAGGTGATGACGCATCCGCCGCAGTTCGCCGCCCCGGACCGGGCCTGGCACCGAAGGCCGGCCGTGCGGATCGCCGGCGCGGGCACCCTGCTCCTGCTCGGAGCGGTGGTCTGGGCGCGGGTGCTGAGCGGCCACCACCCGGGGAAGACGACGACGCCGGTCACGGCGGGCGAGGCCGACCCCGCCACCCCCACTCCGACCGCGTCGACCGCGAAGCCGACGCTGGCCGTGAATGCTCCTGCGCTTGCCGCCGCCGCGCCGCCGGCCGGCGCGCAGGCCGCGTCGGCACCCACGCCGTCGGAGGCCGCCGCTGCGAGGCCCGAGCCGGCGGGCGCCGGCGGAGTCAACGGCGCCAGCCTACCCACCGCCGAAAATGAAGAAGCGCCGCCCCCGCCGGGCGATGATCAGCCGGGCGCGCCCGCCGCCGAGAACGGTTCGCACCGGGCGGCCAAGGAAAAGGCGCCGCAGATCCCCGTCGTGATCAAGAGCGATCCGGAGGGCTCACATGTGGCGACGGGCCGGCACCAGTTCGGCACGACGCCGCTCACGCTCAAGTTGCGGCCCGGAAATAGCTATGACCTGACCTTCAGCCGACCGGGCTACGCCTCGGTCACCCGCCACTACAGGCCCGAGGGGCAGGGGCCGCAAACGTTTCGGGTGAGCCTCAAGCGACTCCCCGAGCCGAGGAAGCCCGCGCCCGCCGCACCGAGGCCGGCGCCGCCCCCGCCGAAGAAATTCTTCTCGCGCTGAGCGCCGGCCAGCCGCGGCCGCAGGCTCTAAGCGCCGGCAGGCGGTGCGTCCGCCCCGAGCAACAGCCGCAGCATCTCGATCGCGGTCAAGCGGCCCATGATCTGTCGCAGCTCCGCCACCTCCACGAAACTGTGAACCGCGCCTCGCAAGGCGTCGCGTTCGGAGCTCCCCTGTCCGCCGGACCGATGATCCGTGCGTGACTCGCCGCCGGCCCGTTGCTTGTTCATGATCGCAATCTAACTAAGGTCGCGCTCGGTGGAATGACTGTTCGTCAGACATTCTGATGAAACGCGTTCGGCTCGGCAAGTGCGTGCGACGCCGTCATCCGTTCGACGATCTCTCCGAGGGCGTCGAGATCGAGCGGCTTGCGCAGGCACTCGAACCCGGCGCGCCGACCGAGCCGGCGGAGGGGCAGCTCGCGCTCGGCCCGTGCGGTGACCAACAGGACCGGCGTCCGCCGCGTCGTCGCATGCAAGGATCGGATCAGCTCGAGGCCGCTCATCCCCGGCATCTCCAGATCGGTGATCACGATGTCGGCCGCGAAGGTCGCCAAGAGCATCAGCGCCTTGTGGCCATCGCCCGCTGTCTCGACCGCGTAGCCCCGGTCGCCGAAGAAGTCGCGGAGGAGCTCTCTCGTCTCGTCATCGTCGTCCACCAGCAGAATTCGTGTGGAATCCATGCCTCGCCTTATTGCAAACGCCGAACCGAGATCCGGCAACTCGGAGTGTGGGTCCATGTCGCCGCCGACACTCGCTTGGTAACACCCGCACGGCCCTGGTGACGCGACGCACGCTCGAGGTCGCGGAAATTCAAGCCCAGCGCGGCCGATAGGCTTGGCACGGCGTTTGTTTACTTTCAGCTGCAAGTAGCCCGCGGGTGTACGCCCGCTAGACTTTCTCCTGGAGGGCACGTCATGGATGTCATGGCCGAAGTCGGTGCCTGCTGCGTGGCCGAGGTAATGGGGACCGAGCTCTACACGTTGACGCCGGACACCGTGGTGGCTTCAGCGCGACGGCTCGCCTTCGACAACGGAATCGATCACCTCCTGGTGCTCGACAACGGGACGCTCACCGGCATCGTCTGCCGGGAGGACCTGCGGACGGCGCAGCGGCACGCCTTCGTGGGGGAATGCATGAGCTCTCCGGTGCTCTGCATCGGACCCGACACGACGCTGGAAGAGGCGGCCCAGATCATGTGTGAGCAGGGAGTCTCCTGCTTGCCGGTGGTGACCGGCGCCTTTCTGGTCGGGATCATCACCCGGGCGGCGCTCGCCACGGTCGGCCTGGCGGCCTCTGACGCCGATCTCGCGCCCCGCCTCACCTGCAGCGCGTGCGGCGCCGAAGATCCGCGCGACAAGGTCCGGCGCGATCCGCGCTCGGGCGGCATCCCGCTGTGCGCCGACTGCTTCGGCCGCACCTCCCCCAACGTTCTCCGCCGCCTCGCGGATTGAAGGTCTCGAAGGGTCCCGCGCCCCCGCGACGGGCGCGCGCGAGCTGAGCGCGTGGTCCCCCAGGCGATCGCTCTCCCGACGGGATTGTTGGGAACGCGGTATAAGCCGCGCGCATGGCGGTCAGCCGCGCGGGCGGAAAACTTGAAGCGGCGATCGCGCATTTCGGTCTCGGCGGCGCCGTCCGGGGGGCGCGGGCGGTCGACGTGGGCGCTTCGACCGGCGGATTCACCGAGGCGCTGCTCGCCCACGGCGCGGCCAGCGTCCTGGCGGTCGACGTGGGGCACGGCCAGCTGCATCCGACGCTGGGCGCCGATCCGCGCGTGACCTCTCTCGAGCGGGTCGACTGGCGGAAGCTGTCGCTCAACGAGGCCGAGGGGCCGTTCGACTTCTTCACCGTCGACGTCAGCTTCGTGGCCGCCCGCAACATGCTCCGCGGCCTGGCGTTCCGCTTGCGGCCGGGCGCCGAGGGCGTGGTGCTGGTCAAGCCGCAGTTCGAGCTCCCCGATCGGCAGGTCGACGAAGGCCACGTCGACGATCCCCGCCTGCGCCGCCGGGCGCTGGAGAAGGTGCGGGGTCGCGCCGAGGCGCTCGGCTTCAAGCTGGCGGGGGAGATCGATTCGCCCGTCGCGGGCGGCGAGGGATCGATCGAGATCCTGGCGCACCTGGTGTTCTCGGGACGCCCGACCAGCCTCCCGGCGCCCGGCGAGCGCCGGCGCGACGAGCGGCCCCCGAAGCGCAAGGCCCGCGCCAGCGCGCCTTCATCGTTGCGCTGGTTCGCCGTCGTCGCCCCGGGACTGGAAGAGGCGGCCGCGCGCGAGATCGCCGCGCTGCCGGACGCCGCCGACCTGCGCACCGAGGCGGGCGGCGTCGAGTGGACCGCCCCGGCGCTCGGCGGCTACCGCGCGAACCTGTGGCTGCGCCTCCCCACCCGCGTGCTGGGGCGGGTCGGCACGGTGGAGGCGCGCGAGTTCGGCAAGCTCCGCCGGCGCGCCGCCGGTCTCGACTGGGGCGCCTTCGTGGCGTCCGGCGCGGCGCTCTCGTTGCGGGCCAGCGCCAGCCGCAGCCGGCTCTATCACACGGGCGCCATCGTCGAGACCGCGGCGCTGGCGATCGGCGACGCGGTGAAGGGGGTGCACGTCGCCAAGGACGACGAGGCCGCCGACGTTTCGATCCTGGTGCGCGGCCACGAGGATCACTTCACCTTCAGCGTCGACGCCTCCGGCGACCGGCTGCACCGCCGCGGCGCGCGCATCGAGATCGGCGCCGCGCCGCTGCGCGAGACGCTGGCCGCCGGTCTTCTGGCGCTGGCCGGCTGGGAGCCGAGCGTCCCCCTCGTCGATCCGATGTGCGGCGCCGGGACGATCGTCATCGAGGCGGCGCTGCAGGCGCTCGATCGGGCGCCGGGGATCGACCGCGCGTTCGGCGACGGGTTCGCCATCGAAGCCTGGCCGCTGTTCGCGACCGGCGCGGCGGCGGCGGCGGCGGCCCTGCGCGACGAGGCGCGGGCCCGCATTCGCGCCGCGCTCCCCGCGCCGATCGTCGGCTCGGATCACGACGCGCGCGCCATCGAGAGCGCGCAGCGCAACGCCGCTCGGGCCGAGGTCGGGACGGCGCTGACGCTGGCGAGCCGCGACCTCACCGACGCCCGTCCGCCCGGCACCACCCCCGGGCTGGTGATCGCCAATCCCCCCTACGGCCGGCGCCTGTCCGATCCGCGGTCGGCCGTGCGGACCTACCGCGAGCTCGGCCGCCTGCTGCGCGCGCATTTTCGCGGCTGGCGCGCGGCGATCGTCATCCCGCAACAGCTGCGGGACGCCGCCGGCGCGCTGAAGCTCGAGCTCCCCGAGCAGCACCGCCTGCGCAACGGCGGCCTGCCGATCGTGCTGGCCGTCGGGCCGATCAGGTGAGGCGCAGCTCCAGCTGCCCTGGGCGCGCGACCGGCGGCTCTTCCGCGACGGGCCGCTGCGCCAGCAGCGCCTCGGGCTCGGCGGCCGCCATCGCTGCTGGCAACGCGATCGACATGCAGGTCTTCCCCGTCTCCTGCGCGTCGACCTGGACGTCGCTGGGGATCGCGCCGCGCCGGAATCCGTGCCGGGTGGCCGCCGCCTCGAACAGCGCGTGGATCGCGTCGGCGTAGTTTCCCTCGCCCCGGCCGCGCACCCCGAACCGTCCGTCGTAGAGCTGACCGCCCCGCGTCTCGCGCACGCGATGCAGAACCCGCTCGGCCGTGAGCGGCAGCGCCGCCCGCAGCCGTTCTTCGAACACCGCCTTCACCGGCCCAGGGAGCCTCAGGAGCACGTGCCCGGCCGAGCGCGCCCCCGCGTCTCGCGCGGCGGCCAGGATCTTCGGGATGTCCTGGTCGTTGAGCCCGGGGATGATCGGCGCGACGTTCACGCCGACCGAGATCCCGGCCCGCGCCAGCGTCTCGACGACGCGCAGCCGCCGCGCCGGCGTCGGGACGTACGGCTCGATGGCCCGGGCCTTTTCGGCGTCCCAGAACGGGATGCTCACCGTCACGTGCGACGCGGCCACGCGGCCAAGCTCGGCGAGCAGATCGACGTCGCGCTCGACCAGCGCCGACTTGGTGATGATGGCCGCCGGGTTGTGGCGTTCCAGCGCAGACCTCGAGACAGCCGCGCGTCAGCCGGTACGACGCCTCCAGCGGCTGATAGCAGTCGGTGACGCCGCTGAAGACGACGGTCTCGCGGCGCCAGCTCTTCTTGCGGAACGCCGCGCGCAGCAGCGCCGGCGCGTTCGGCTTGATGACGATCTTGCGGTCGAAGTCGGTCCCGGCGCCGAAGCTCAGGTATTCGTGCGTCGGCCGCGCGTAGCAATAAGCGCAGGCGTGGAAGCAGCCGCGGTAGGGGTTCACGCTCCAGGTGAAGCCGACGTCGGGGCTGTCGTTCTTGGAGAGGATGTTGCGGGTGCCGTCGACGAACACCTCCAGCCGCATCTCGGGCGCCCCTTCGAGATACTCGACCTCCGTCGTCGCCCAGGGGTTCGGCGGATTGGAGATCGGCACCGGGCGCACCCCGATCCTCTAGACCTGAACTGACGTTCAGTCAAGGCGCGCCGTCCATCTCCCGCTCCGCACCTGCTTCACGCTCGCGTACCGGCCGTCGATCAAGTAGTGTCTCGCGACTTTTGTCATGGCTGGCCCCCCCGATAAGTCTGCGAACCAGTTCGCGCGCCTGGCCGCGCTCCCTCCGTACATTCTCGCGGCCGTCGACGAGCTGAAGTCGCGCCTGCGCGCCGAAGGGCACGACGTCTTCGACTTCGGCCTCGGCAACCCCGACGGCCCCAGCCCCAAGGCCGCCATCGAGCGGCTGATCACCGAGGCCCAGCGCCCCGGCAACCAGCGCTACATGCCGTCGCGGGGGATGCCCGAGGTCCGGAAGGCGATCTGCGACTGGTACGCGCGCCGCTACGGTCAGTCCTTCGATCCCGAGACGGAGGCGGTCGTCACGCTGGGCGCCAAGGAGGGGCTCGCGCATCTCCTGCTGGCGATCGTCGGGCCCGGCGACTGCGTGCTGTCGCCCGATCCCTGCTACCCGATCCATCGCTACGGCGTGATCATCGCCGGCGGCGAGCCGGTCCCGGTCGCCACGCGCCCCGGCCTCGATCCGTTCAAGGAGATCGAGGCGGCCCTGGCCCGCGCGCCGCGCAAGCCGAAGGGGCTCATCGTCAACTTCCCGCACAACCCGACCAGCGCCGTCGTCGAGCCGGCGTTCTTCGAGAAGGTGGTGGCGCTGGCCAAGCGCGAGTCGCTGTGGGTGATCTCCGATCTCGCCTACGCCGATCTGGTCCACGACGGCCGCCCGGCGCCCAGCATCTTCGCGGTGCCGGGGGCGCGCGACCTGGCGGTCGAGTTCTTCACCGTGTCGAAGAGCTACTCGATGCCCGGGTGGCGGGTCGGGTTCTGCGTCGGCAACCGGACGCTGGTCGGCGCGCTGGGGACGATCAAGGGCTACCTCGACTACGGGATGTTCGGCCCGACGCAGCTGGCGGCGGCCACCGCGCTGTCGCCGGCGTGCGACGCCGACGTGGCGGCCAACCGCGACCTCTACAAGCACCGCACGGCGCTGCTCTGCGACGGGCTCGCCGCGGCCGGCTGGCCGGTGCCGCGCCCGTCGGCCTCGATGTTCGTCTGGGCGCCGCTGCCGGCCCGCGCCCAGAAATTGGGCCAGGGCGCGGTGGCGTTCGCGACCGAGCTGCTGGAGAAGGCGCGCGTGGCCGTCGCCCCGGGCGTCGGCTTCGGCCCCGGAGGCGAGGGGTACGTCCGCTTCGCGCTGGTCGAGACCGACGAGCGGGCCAAGAAGGCCTGCGCCGCCATCGGCGCCTATCTTCGCCAAACGGTGTAAAATCTCGGGTCGATTGGACCCTGGCGAACCGATCCGGACGGCGGTCATTGGCGCGGGACACTGGGGCCCGAACCTGATCCGCAATTTCGACAACCCGCCGGCCAGCGTCGTCACGACGGTCGTCGACCGCGACGGCGCGCGGCTCGAGCAGCTGCGGCGGCGGTTTCCGAAGGTGGCGGTGGCGCAGGACCCGGCGGTGGTGATGCGCGATCCGACCATCGACGCGGTCGTCATCGCCACGCCGACCAGCAGCCACTACGCGCTGGTGAAGGCGGCGCTCGAGGCGGGCAAGCACGTGCTGGTGGAAAAACCGATCACCACCCACAGCGGCGAGGCCGACGAGCTGGTGGGTTTGGCCGACCGGCGCGGGCGCGTGCTGGTGGTCGGACACGTCTTCCTCTTCAACCTGGCGGTGCAGCGGGTCCGCGCCTACATCGCGGCCGGCGACCTGGGGCGCGTCTATTACGTCTCGATGGTCCGCACCAACCTCGGCCCGATCCGCGTCGACGTGAACGCCGCCTGGGACCTGATGTCGCACGACATCTCGATCGTGAACTACTGGCTGGACGCCCAGCCGGAAACAGCCTCGGCGGTCGGCGGAACCTGGATCAACCCCGGGCGCGAGGACGCGGTGTTCGCGACGCTGCGCTACCCCGGCGACGTGCTGGTGAACGTGCACGCCTCCTGGCTGAACCCGCGCAAGTCACGCGACGTGACGGTGACCGGCGACAAGCGGATGCTGACCTTCGACGACATGAACCTGCTCGAGCCGCTGCGCCTCTATGACAAGCAGGTGACCGAGCAGGCGACCACGCCCGAGGTCGTCGACACCTTCGCGTCGTTCCGCGCCAGCATCCGGGACGGCGACATCACCATCCCCAAGATCTCGACGGGCGAGCCGCTGCGCAACGAATGCGAGCACTTCCTCGACTGCATCCGGAACGGGAAGAAGCCGCTGGTCGGCGGGACCGAGGGGGCGGCCGTCGTGCGCGCGCTGGAGGCGATCGATCGCTCGATGCGCGATCACGGCCGCGAGCAGGCGGTGCGGAGGGCGCCATGAGCGCGGTCCCGCCCGTCGATCTGCGCCGGCAACACCAGGCGATCGCCGACGAGATCGCACAGGGATTCGCGGCGGTGCTCGACAAGACCGCCTTCATCCTCGGTCCGGCGGTCAAGGAGTTCGAGGCCGCCTACGCGGCGTTCATCGGCGCCCGGCATTGCGTCGGGGTGGCCAACGGGACGGACGCGCTGGAGCTGGCGCTGCGGGCCGCGGGCGCCGACGCCGACAGCGAGGTCTTGCTCCCCGCCAATACCTTCATCGCCACCGCGCTGGCGGTGCTGCGGGCGGGCGCGCGGCCGGTGCTGGTCGACTGTGATCCCGAATTTTTTCTGCTCGATCTGAAGCAGGCGGCGGCGCGGATCACCAAGAAGACCCGGTTCCTGATGCCGGTTCATCTCTACGGCCAGATGGCGCCGGTGGAAGAGGTGGACGCGCTGGCTCGGGCCCACGGGTTGTCGGTGATCGAGGACGCCGCGCAGGCGCAAGGGGCGCGCCGGCAGGGCCGCGCCGCGGGGACCTGCGGGCTGGCCGCCGGCACCAGCTTCTACCCGGGGAAGAATCTCGGCGCCTACGGCGACGCGGGTGCGGTGACCACCGACTCCGACGAGATGGCCGCCAAGATCCGGGCGCTGCGCAACTACGGCAGCGAGGTCAAGTACCATCACCCGGAGCTCGGGTTCAATTCGCGCCTCGACACGCTGCAGGCGGTGGTGCTGAACGCCAAGCTGAAGCGCCTGGCGGCCTGGAACGACGCGCGCCGCGCCGCCGCCCGCCGTTACGACGAGCTCCTGGCCGATCTGCCGGCGGTGACGCCACCCCGCACGCTGCCGGGCAACGAGCACGTCTTCCATCTGTACGTGGTCCGGGTGCCGAGGCGCGACGAGGTCGTCCGCCGGCTGAACGCCGACGGCATCGGCGCGCAGATTCACTACCCCATCCCGATTCATCTGCAGGGAGCGTTGCGCGGGCTGGGTCTCGGCGAGGGGAGCTTCCCGGTGGCCGAGAAGGCGGCGCGCGAGATCCTTTCACTGCCGATGTTCCCGGAGATCACGCCCGAGCAGCAGGCGCGCGTGGTGGAATCGCTGCGGCGCGCGCTCGGCTAGCGACGACCAGGCGCGCATGTACAAAGGGCTCAAGATCGTCCTCATCGCCCCCGTCCTCGACGAGGAGGTGAAGATCGGCGAGGTGGTCCGGCGCGCGCCCCGCGAGATCGTCGACGAGGTGCTGGTCGTCGACGACGGCTCGAAGGATCGCTCGCCCGAGGTCGCCCGGGCCGGCGGCGCCACCGTGCTGGCGATGGGCGCCACCATCGGCGTCGGCGCGGCGCTGCGGGCCGGGTTCGTCTGGGCCAAGGAGCGGGGATTCGACGTCATCGTCGTCATCGCCGGCAACAACAAGGACGCCCCCGAGGAGATCCCCCGCCTGCTCGACCCCATCGTCGCCGGCGCCGACTTCGTGCAGGGCTCGCGCTTTCTGGCCGGCGGCCGCACCGGCGGGATGCCGCTCTACCGCCAGGTCGCGACCCGACTCCACCCGCTCCTCTTCTCGCTGACCAGCGGCAAGTGGGTCTCGGAGTCGACCAACGGCTTCCGCGCCTTCCGCACCACGCTGCTCGACGATCCCCGCATCCGCCTCCACCAGAGCTGGCTCGACGAGTACGAGCTGGAGCCGTACCTCTACTGGAAGACGATCCGCCTCGGCTACCGCACCGCCGAGGTGCCGGTCACCAAGATCTACCCGCCCAAGGCGATCGGCTATACC
Organism: uncultured Pseudomonadota bacterium; assembly: GCA_963835825.1. Taxonomy (GTDB): domain Bacteria; phylum Myxococcota_A; class Polyangia; order Fen-1088; family Fen-1088; genus JADGRB01. Next base: position 37,053 of record CAWIGZ010000008.1, on the reverse strand, counting down.
AAGATGAAGCCGATCACCGGCTGGTGGTCGATGTTGCGCCCGCTCGTGCTGCTCGGGCTGAGGCTGCGCAGCTGATGCGCAAGGGGGCTCCAAAGGGATTTCATCGTCTGGCGGTGGTGGAGAGCGCCACCGTCGGAAAAGCGACGCGCGTCTGGGCCTTCGCCCACGTCATGAAGGGGGCCCGGATCGGCGCCCGCTGCAACCTGGGCGAGGGGGTGTTCGTCGAGAGCGGCGTCGTCCTCGGCGACGACGTGACGGTGAAGAACGGCGTCGCGCTCTACGACGGCGTGACGGTCGCCGACGAGGCGTTCATCGGCCCGCACGCCGTCTTCACCAACGATCTCCGCCCGCGCTCCGGGCGGTTCAAGCGGCCGCCGTCCAAGTTTGCCCCCACCCGGGTGGGGCGCGGCGCCACCGTCGGCGCCAACGCCACCGTCGTCTGCGGCCACGACGTCGGCGCCTACGCCATGATCGCCGCCGGCGCCGTGGTCACGAAGGACGTCCCCGCTCACGCGCTGGTGGCCGGCGTCCCCGCGCGCCGAATGGGGTTCGTCTGCGCCTGCGGCGAGACGCTGCCCGCGACGCTGCGCTGCCGCTGCGGGCTCGCCTACCGACGCGCCGGCGCCGGGCTCGCCCCGCGGACGCCGGCGTGACGGACCGGTCACCCTCACCCACCGTCCGGCGGCTGACCTTCGTGGTCATGTTGGGGACCTGCTGGCTGTCGGCCGGTCGGTTGCCCCTGGTCGACACCCTCCATGATTTGCGGCGCCCGAACGACTTCACGCCCGACTACGTCACCGCTGTGGCCTGGACGCGCCTCGGCAGGTGGGGCGCGCCGCTGCCGGCCGTGTTGGGCCGCGCGACGGCCGACGACTACGCGCAGTCGATCGGCGCCCGCCGGCTGGAGAACCTGCTCGGCCCCTACTACGTGCATCCGCCGACCGCGCTGTTGCCGATGCTCCCCCTGGTGCCGCTCCCCTATCCGCTGGCCGCCGCGCTCTGGCAGGCGCTGTCGATCGGGTTGCTGGCGCTCCTCACCCGGATCCTGACGCCGATCGCCGCCGAGGCCGGCCTGGTCATTCCGGCTCCTCTCCTCTTTCTCCTTCTGCTCGCCTGGCCGCCGATGCTGACCAACCTCGAGCTTGGGCAGTGGTCACCGCTGCTGGCGGTCACGATCGCCGCAGGTCACCGCGCCTGGGAGCGGGGCGCCACCCGGCGGGGCGCCACGTTCATGGCCGTCGCCACCGCCATCAAGCTGACCCCGCTGGTCCTCTTCCCCTACATTTGCCTGCGCGATCGGCGGGCCGCCTGGAGGTTCGTCTGGGTGCTGGCCGGCATCTGCCTGCTCGCGCTTCCGCTGGGCGGTCTGCACGCCTGGGAAGCGCTCTTCCGCGAATCGGCCGGAAATACCCTCGCCTGGCAGACCTGGTGGCACAACACGCTGTCGGTGAACGGCCTCGTCGCGCGGCTGTTCGGCCCCGGCAGGTTCGCGCGCCCGCTGCTGGCCTCGGCGCTGGTCGGCCGCGCGGTGCTGATCGTGTCGGAGGCGGCGCTGGTCGGTACGGCGATCTGGGCGACCCGAGCTGCCCACCGCGCCGCGCCCGATCGAGAGCGGAACGGCTGCGCCCTCGCGCTCTGGTATGTGCTGGTCGTCGTCCTCAACCCGCTCGGCTGGCCGCACTACGCGCTGCTGCTGTTGCTGCCGATGGCGCTGACCTGGCGAGCGGCCGTCGCGCGGCGCGATCCTGTCGCCCGCACGCTGCTCGGCATCGCGCTCCTGCTGCTCACGATTCCGAAGGAGACGCTCTTCCTGGCGGCGCTCCCGATCCCGTTCTCGCCGCCACGAAGCCTCTGGCTCTCGTGTCCGCTCTTCGGCGCGCTGCTGATCTTCGCGGGCGCAGCACGGCTGGCATTTCGGGCCCCAACGGCCGAGCTCGAGCCGATGCGGTTGGGTGAGCGCGCATCGTAGGACTTCCCGAACCAGCCGGGCAGTTCCAGTGCATCGTCCCGAAGCGACTGGTTGTCAGCAAACGCGCGGCGAGCGCCGCATGTTTGGGGCGCTGCACCGCGCCTCAGCACGCGCAGCGGCTTGTCGACAGCGCGCCCCGAGTGTCGCGAGCCCGGTCCAGCCCGGCGGGGACTTGCCTCTCCCGCCAGGAGCGGGATCGGCTTTCTAGTAGAAGACGTGGTAGCAGGCGGGCGGGAGAATCGCGTAGCCGGCACTGTCGACCACGTCGTAGCAATACGACTGGTTGGTTTGTGCCTCGCACGCCGCCAGCGCCGAGTACGACTCCGCGGTGACCGTGTCGCAGGCGAGCACGCTATTGCCGGCGATTTCGAAGGTGTTGATGCACTGGCTGGATGACGTGTAGGACGCCCCGCACGCGTACAGCGTCGGGCAGAGCTCATTTTCGACGTAGTAATAGCAGTCCGCCTGGGCCTGATTCGACGCCGGGCGGCTGGTGCCGCTGCCACAACCCACGACCATGAACAGACACACAGACACGAAGAGCGCACGCACCATGAATGACCTCCGGCCGCTACAGTAAACCGGAACCTCGACCGTGATCAAATTCAGATTTGTGACAGGCTCTGCGGGTACGACCATGCGGGCGTCGTCTTCGTCGTCCGGCCCGTCCCGGACCCGCCTCGCAGGAGACTGGCGAGGGACGCGTTGACAAAGCCGGGCCGCTCAAGTAGAAACCGCGCTCCATGCCCGCAGCAGCCACGCACCATCGTTCGACTTTTCAGATCAAAGAGCCATTCGCGCACGGTTGGTACATCGCCGACGTGAACGGCCTGACGCTCGGACGCGCGGCGACGAAGATCGCCGACATCCTGCGCGGCAAGCACCGGCCGACGTTCACCGCGCACGCCGACGCCGGCGACTTCGTGGTGGTCGTCAACGCCGAGAAGGTCAAGCTGACGGGCAAGAAGTGGTCGGGCAAGCTGTACCGCGACCACTCGCTGTTCCCGGGCGGCCTGCGCACGCAGACGGCCGAGCAGCTGGTCAAGCGTCACCCGACCGATCTCGTCAAGCGCGCCGTCTGGGGCATGCTCCCCAAGGGCCCGCTCGGCCGCCAGATCTACAAGAAGCTCAAGGTCTACGCCGGCGCGGAGCACCCGCACGCCGCGCAGCAGCCCAAGCCCGTCAAGTTCGTCACCAAGGCCTAGCAGGAGCCCCCGATGCCCGACGTTTCCAAAGCCACTTACGCCACTGGTCGCCGCAAGCACGCCATCGCCCGCGTCTGGTTGCAGCCGGGCTCCGGCAAGATCGCCATCAACGACCGCTCGCTCGAGCAGTACTTCGGCCGCGAGACCTCGCGCATGGTGTTCCGCCAGGCGCTGGAGCTGACCGAGACCTCCGGACAGTTCGACGTGTTCGTCAACGTGCGCGGCGGCGGGCTGTCGGGCCAGGCGGACGCGATTCGCCACGGCATCTCGCGCAGCCTCATCAAGATCGACCCCGCGCACCGGCCCTCCCTCAAGAAGGCCGGCTACCTGACCCGCGACGCGCGCCAAAAAGAGCGCAAGAAATACGGTCAGCGCGGCGCCCGCGCCCGCTTCCAGTTCAGCAAGCGCTAGACCGCTTCGCTGCACCAGTGCGCTTCTGGTGCGCTTGTGCGCACCGGTGCGCTTCGTTGTCCCGCACGCGCGCGGCGCTCTCGTCGCTCGCGTGGCCACGGGGACCTCGGAAACCTCGGGCGCACGGGCCCGGGTACGCGCGCGCCGCTCGCGGGACTCGGACTCGAACTCGAACTCGAACTCGAACTCGAACTCGAACTCGAACTCGAACTCGAACTCGAACTCGAACTCGAACTCGCAACTCGACACTCGAACTCGAACTCGAACTCGAACTCGAACTCGAACTCGAACTCGAACTCGAACTCGAACTCGAACTCGAACTCGAACTCGAACTCGAACTCGCAACTCGAACTCGAACTCGAACTCGAACTCGAACTCGAACTCGAACTCGAACTCGAACTCGAACTCGAGCTAAGGAGAACCCCGGCACGCGCGCGGCAAGAAGCTCGCGTCTCGATCGACCTATGTAGGCCGCTTACGAGCTTTTTCCGGCGCGTGGTCTGCAATAGATTCAAGGCAGACCACGCGCCGGAAAAAGCCCACGTGCGGAAAGGGCTTCGGTTCGAAGCGCCGACGTTCGACCGCACGTAACGGAAGTGGCCTCTCGACCAGGACGGGAGGCTATCGCCTCACCGCGAAGACCGTCCGCGAAGGCCGTCCGGAAGGCCGTCCGGAAGGCCGTCCGCGAAGACCGTCCGCGAAGGCCGTCCGCGAAGACCGTCCGCGAAGGCCGTCCGCGAAGACCGTCCGCGAAGGCCGTCCGCGAAGGCCGTCCGCGAAGACCGTCCGCGAAGGCCGTCCGCGAAGACCGTCCGCGAAGACCGTCCGCGAAGGCCGTCCGCGAAGACCGTCCGCGAAGGCCGTCCGCGAAGACCGTCCGCGAAGACCGTCCGCGAAGGCCGTCCGCGAAGGCCGTCCGCGAAGGCCGTCCGCGAAGGCCGTCCGCGAAGGCCGTCCGCGAAGACCGTCCGCGAAGACCGTCCGCGAAGGCCGTCCGCGAAGGCGCCCTGAGCGCGTCCCGGACGAGTGCGGCCTAGGTCGGGCCTTAGGTCGGGCCTAGGTCCAGTCTGGGTCTGGCCTAGGTCTAAAGCTTGGTCGAAGGCCCAGGCAGCAGCGGGCGGCCCAGCACCGTCTGCGAGCGGATGTAGCGCTCGAGCGCCTCGACGGCCTTGGTGTACATGGCGTTGGCGTAGTAGGCGCGGCCGAGGTAGTAGAGCGCCTCCGGGCGGCGGGCGGCGAAGGTGGCGTCGTCGGCCAGCAGCTTGAGCTCGTCGATGGCGTCGCTGTAGAACTCGGCCTTGTAGTCGAGGAAGCCGGTGAGGAGCGAGAAGTCCTGGCCGAGGCCGGTCCAGACCTCCTCGGGCCACTTCTCCAGAATCTTGTAGCCGGTGGCGTAGCGGCGGGCGTGGTAGGCGGCCAGGACGTCGGGGTACTCCTCTTTCACTTGCGCCACCATCTCCGGGTGCGCGGCGGCCAGCTTGGCCGGGACGACTGGCGGAGCGAGCTCGCCGCCCGCCGCCAGCGGGATCTCCGGATCGCGGTCGAGCCGCGTCGACACCAGATCCAGCAGCAGTCGCGCGTGCTGCGCCTCGGGCGGGTCGCCCGCCGCCTCGGCCCGCCGCGCCCACAGCTCGGACTCGCGCGCCTTGCCGTGCGCCAGGAGGCTCCGGGAGAGCAGCCCGGCGCGCTCGCCGCGCTCGGGCCCGTCGTAGCCGCGCGCCAGCTCCGTCAGCCGGCCGTAGGGCCACAGCGGGCCGTAGACCTTGGTCAGGTAGGGATCGAACTTGGCATAGCCGAGCAGATCGCGCGGCGCCGCGAACTCGATCCGCGCGTTGTCGTCGGTGTTGATGGGCGTGCCGGCGGTGAACGACTCCAGCTCCTCGGGACCGAGCAGCAGGTAGGCCAGCACGTCGTGCGGCGAATTGAGCCCGCCCCGCTTCGCCTCGGCGCGGGTCGATGGATCCCGAAACGCGCGCTCCAGCAGGTCGATGTCCAGCGGCAGGGGCTTCATGCTCCCCACCAGGATGGTGTCCGACGACAGATCCTCGGCGGCGAAGACGTAGACGTAGGGGAACGCCTCGCGCACCGTCCCGTAGATGGTCTTGATGTTCCAGGGCGCCATCTCGTAGAGCTGCGCCCACTGGCAGAAGATCCCGTTGGGCGCCAGGCGCGTCTTCACGCTGCGGAAGTACTCGCGGGTGAAGAGATTCGACACGCCCGTCAGCCAGGGGTTCGACGGCTCGCTGACGATGACGTCGAACTTGTCCTTGCGCTGGGTCAGGAAGTTGCGCCCGTCGCCGACCCGCGCCGTGACCTTGGGGTTCTCCAGCGGCCGGTGGTTGTCGTTGGCGAAGAAGCGCGACGCCCGATAGATCGCCGGCTCCAGCTCCACCACCTCCAGTGACTTGATCGGGTACTGGGTGATGGCCCCGGCGGTCACGCCCGACCCGAACCCGACCAGCGCCACCTTGGGCGGCGTGGCCCCGTTGTAGAACAGCAGCGGCAGGAGGCCGACCATGATCTGGGTCGGCATGTCGGCGTCGTTCGAGGCGTCGACCTTGCCGTTGTTCTTGAGCGAGTAGGTCTTGGCGTCCCACTGATCGACGCTGACGGTGGTGGCGATGCCGTCCTCGTAGAAGACCAGCTTGGGATCTTTCCAGACGTGCTTGCGCAGCTTGCGGCTGATGTACTCACGCGCCACCGACATCCGGAAGAATCCCGACGAGAAGGTGACCAGGTTCCAGCGCGGCAGCACGAGACCGATGAGGGCCAGCGCGACCGCCGCCGCCACCCCCGCGCGGCGACGCTTGGGGGAGAGCCCCGGCGCCACCCAGAAGAGCACGCCCGCCAGGACCAAGTCGCCCAGCACCGCCGCGTAGATCCCCCGCTGCAGCCCCAGCTTCGGCAGCACCACGAACCCCGAAAAGAACGATCCGATGATGGCCCCGACGGTGTTGAGGGCGTAGGCGCGTCCCACGTCGCGCCCCACGGAGTCGAGCCCGCCCGCGGCGATCCGCATCGTCAGCGGGAAGACGCCCCCCATCAGAATCGTCGCCGGCAGCAGGATCATGCAGGCCATCACGAACTGGCAGGCCAGGATGGTGTCGACGCCGAACCCCGACGACTGCAGGAGCCAGGTGAAGACGAACGGCATCTTGTCGGTGAAGAGGTACGTCGCGCCCACCGCCGTCGCCGTCCCGAGGTGCAGCATCGCCAGCCAGCGGACCGGATGGGACGTCCGCTGACTGGCCCGCCCGAACAGCGCCGCCCCCAGACCGAGGCCGATCAGGAAGGCCAGCAGGATCAGCGTGAACGAGAAGATCGAGGAGCCGAGCAGGACCGCCAGAGCGCGCGTCCAGAGCACCTGCAGGGTCATGGCGGTGGCGCCGGAGACCGCGAAGGCCGCCAGCGCCGCCCTCCGCGAGCGATCGTCGAGCAGGGGGGCCGTCGGCAAGACGGTGCCCTCCAGGTTGGCCGCCACCGCCGCGGCGTCGAGCCGCTCGTCGATCGACACCCCGTCGTCGGCGTTCTTCGGCAAATAGCGGTGGGCCAGCAGGATCGCGCCCGCCAGCACCAGATCGAAGGACGCGGCGGTGACGTTGGTCCAGCGCAGCCCGATGGTCGGCAGAAAGACGAAGCCGGCGAAGAACGCCCCGGCCACCGCGCCGAACAGATTCACCGAGTAGAGGGTCCCGATCCGCAGCCCGATGCGCCGCAGCTCCCAGGGCCGGGTCACGAAGTGCCGGGCCAGGAACGGCAGCGTCGCGCCCATCAGCGTCGTGGGCGCCAGCAGGAGCCCCGCCGACGCGACGAAGCGCAGCACCGAAAGGAGAGCGTACCGGTCGCCGAAGGCGCTCCAGAGCGCCGCGATTGAGCCCGGGATAGAGCGTCATCACCAGGGGGACCAGCAAGGCGTAGACGCCGATCCCCGCCTCGGCGATCGCATAGGCGCGCACCGGGCTCTTGAGGCGATCGGCGTAGCGCCCGGCCAGGTAGGACCCGAGGCCGAGCCCCCCCATGAACGCCGTCAGCACCGTCGACACGGCGAGCGTCGTCGACCCGAAGACCAGCGTCAGCATTCGGGTCCAGAGCATCTCGAGGATCAGCCCCGAGGCCCCGGAGAGGAAGAAACAGGCCAGAACCACGACCCGCATGGGTCGCGGAATCTACCACCGGAGTGAGCAAGGTGGTTGACCGGCGCAGACGCGTCGACTCTATTTGGGGGGCAACCGGACCCGGGCCATGGCGGTCAAACCACCTCAAGCAACGATGTTCGGCGTCACCGCGGTGAGAGCAATCGAGGGTCTGCTGGTCCCCGCAGGGGCGTCCCGGGCCGAGCTCGACGACGCGGAGCTCATCGCGGCCATCAAGCGCAGCGATCCCGGGAGCCGCGAGGCGCTCTACCATCGCTACAAGAAGCGGGTCTACGGACTGGCGCTGCGCATCGTCGGCCCCACCGAGGCCGAGGAGGTGGCCCAGGAGGCCTTCATCCGCATCTTCCGGGGGCTGCCCAAGTTCCGGGGGGACGCGGCGCTCTCGACCTGGATCTACCGGCTGGCGGTGAATGCGGCGCTTTCGCACCGCACCCGGCGCGCCGGCGCGCGGCTGCTGACCCGCGACAGCGACAGTCCGCCCGACAGTCAGGTCGAGAAGACCATCGAAGCCCAGGCGGCCGCCGAGCCGGTGCAGGGGGACGCGGTCCTGCGGGCGCGGCTCGAGCGGGCGCTGGTGCGGCTGCCGACCGGGTACCGCACGGTCATCGTGCTGCACGACGTCGAGGGGCTCGAGCACGAGGAGATCGCCTCGATCCTCCGGTGCCACGTGGGGACCTCGAAGTCGCAGCTTCACAAGGCGCGGGCCCGCCTGCGCGAGATTCTGGCGGCCGACGGCATCACGGCTGAATCACTGCAAGACGGATAGCGGCAACACGGATGAGCACCACGATGGCGCACGATGGCGATCGATAGCTCCAGACCCTGCGGTCAATCACGCGAGACGCTCTCGGCGTTCGTCGACGGCGATCTCTCCGCGGCGGAAGCGCCGGTGGTGCGGGCGCACCTGGCGGCCTGCCCGCAGTGCACCCGGTCGGTCGCGGAGCTGACCGCCCTGGTGACGGCGGCGCGGAAGCTCGAGCGGCCGGAGCCGCCCCCCTCGCTCTGGCCCGCCGTCGAGGGGGCCATGGCCCGCCACGAGCGCCCCTGGTGGCTGTCGTTGCGTCTGTTCGGCAGCGGGGCGCTGGCCGGCGCGGTCGCCGTCTCCGTGGTGGCCCTCGGGCTCGCCTCCTGGCGCACCCACCGGGCCGCCGCACCCAGCGTCGCGCCCGCGGCGGCGGTGGCGTCCACCGACCCGCTGCTCAACGAAGCCGAGGCCGAGTTCGCCAGCGCCGCCGCCGCCTACGAAAGGTCGATCGAGAAGCTGCGGGGCCTCCTGGCGCGCGAGGAGCCTCGCTGGAGCCCGGCCGAGCGCGCCCGCTGCGCCGAACGTCTGGCCCAGCTCGACGACGCGATCGCGACCTCTCGCGAGCTCGCCCACCGCAGCCCGGGCGACACCGTCGGCAACGAGCAGCTGTTCGCCGCCTACCAGCAGAAGATCGCGTTCCTGGCGGAGGCCGTCCATCGCGGGGGGACCTTCCGCGAAGGCGAGCCGCCCCGATGAAGCAGCTCGGCACGGACGGCAAGCGGGTCGCAGGCGGGGTGGGAATCGCCCTCGGGCTCCTGCTGGCGATCTCCGGGCCGGCGCGGGCGGCGGATCCGAACGGAGCGCCGCCGGCGGGCGCGACCCCGGCGGCGCCGGTCGAGGCCCCGTTCATCGATCGCCGCGAGATCGTGGTCCCGGCGCGCGGCGCCGAGCTGGTGCGGATCGACAACCTGCTGGGGCGGGTCGCCATCCGGGGCACGGCCCGACCGGGCGAGATCCACGTCGTGGCCGAGAAGCGGGCCGCCAGCCCCGAGACGCTCGGGCGGCTGCGCGTCCACTACACGGCGTTCGAGAGCGGCGAGATCCAGATCGACACGCGCGTCGAGCTGGGGGGGCGCGAGCGCTCGTTGCCGCTCGCCGGCAGCGGGATCGACCTGTGGCTGGAGGTGCCGCCGGACGTGGCCATCGAGGCCAAGACCTTCGGCGGTGACGTCTCGGCGTCGGGGCTGCGCGCCGGGGCCAAGCTGGAGACCACCGGCGGGCGCATCGGCGTCTCCGACGTGCGCGGCGGCGTGGTCACCCATCAGCTGCGCGGAGGCCAGAAGGTGGCGGCGGTCGAGGGGGACGTCGATCTCGACGGCGTCGAGGGGGACATGGACCTCAAGAACCTCGGCGGCGGTCGCGTCGACGCGCGCCTCGTCGACGGGAGCATCCACGCCGAGGACATCCGCGACGACTTCGTCCGCCTGGTGACGACCACCGGGCGGATCGTCCTCATCGGCATGATCCGCCCGGCCGCGCACTACGACCTGCGCAGCTACGCCGGGCGACGTCCGGTTTCAGCCGACCGGCGAGCCGAGCCCCTTCGAGCTGCGGGTCCGCTCGGCCACGCCGCTGGCCAGCGCGCTCCCACTTCATGGTTCCCGCCGCGACGGCGAGTGGCTGCGCGCCGAGTATCTCGGCCGCCGTCCCCCGCCCCACGCCCGCACCGCGCTGGTGGAGCTGTCCTCGACGCTGGGCGGAGTGGTCATCCAGATCCAGCCCCGCGCTGCCGCTGAGCTGCAGTAGCGCAGGAGAGGTGTTAAGGTAGGCGTTCGGATTCTCCGGATGCGGATCGGGATCTTCTCGGATACACACGCCAACATCGAAGCGCTCGAGGTGGTTCTCCGGGCGCTCGATGACGCGGCGGTCGACGAGCGGGTCTGCCTGGGGGACACGGTCGGCTACGGCGCCAGCCCCAACGAGTGCTGCGCGCTCATCCGGTCGCGCACGGCGCACACCATCCTCGGCAACCACGACGCCGCCGTCGCCGGGCGGATGGACTACTCGTACTACTACCACGCGGCCCGTCACGCGCTGGACATGCACGCCCGGCTGCTCACGCCCGAGAACATGCAGTGGCTGAAGAACCTCCCCTACGAGGTCCGCAAGGGGGACGTCCACTACTGCCACGGCTCGCCCCTCAACATCGAGGAGTTCGACTACATCTTCGCGCGCGATCAGGCGGCGCAGTGCCTGGAGATCTGGGACGATCTCTCGCCGCTCACGCTGATCGGCCACTCGCACCTCTGCAAGTCGTTCGCGCTCTCGCCCGACGGCGTTCACGAGGTGGTCGCCGACAAGTTCGAGCTGCGCCCCGGCTGGAAGTACATCGTCAGCGTCGGCTCGGTGGGCCAGCCGCGGGACTACGACCCGCGCGCCAGCTACGTCATCTACGACACCGAACAGCGGCTGTTCGAGTTCCGGCGCGTCGAGTACGACGTGAAGACCTCGGCAGAGAAGATCTTCGGGTCCGACCTCGAGCCCAACTTCGGTCACCGTCTGTTCATCGGCGTCTGACGTGCGCAGCAAGACGTCGGGCCTCCTGGTGGTGCTGGCCGCGCTCGCGCTCGGCGCGCGGCCGGCCGGTGGCGGCGCCGCGGGGCGGGGCCTGCGTCGAGGACGATCCGATCCCCACCCCCGCCGGCTAGGCCGGCTGGGAGCGGTCGCCCGAGGCGACCTGGACGGAGATCGAGGCCAACGGCGGCATCGTCCCCGAGATCGACGAGGACCCCACCCACGCGCCGCCCGCCTGGTGGCGCTACCCGAGCCCGCTCCGTTCGGCCGCCATCGTCGAGGCCGAAACGAAGAACCCGCGCGGGCTTTACGAAGCGCGTGCGCGCCCGGCGATCTGAAGAAGGGCGACCTGCTGATTCGGACGCGGGGCGCCGGCCCCTGCGGGAAGATGACGATGATCGCCGGGACGCTCGACGACGGCTGGGTGACGGTGGAGCCGGGCAAAGGTGACGCGCCGGCCACGCGCCCCAACGACCCCGTCTTCTTCGACGGCAAGGCGCTGCGCCCCGAGGTGGCCGCCTATCGCATCCGGGTGAAGAAGGACAGCTCGCTCGGTCATGTCCGGGAGCTGGAGCGCGATCTCGGCCACCTGGAACGCACGATCTCCGAGCGGCCGCCGCTGGTCGCCAAGAAGGGGGCCGGCGTCGTCGACGAGAAGGTGCACGATCTCATCGACGAGGCCTGGTCGCTGGGGGCCGATCCGGCGTTCGGCGAGGACCGCCGCGCGCTCACCGGGCGGGCGCTGGCGCTGGCGGCGGCGCTCGACTGGCCGGCCGCCGCCGAGGAGGCCGCCGCCGTGCTCGACGGCGTGTTGCGAAAGACGCCGCTGCGCGCCGACGCGATCCTGGCCCGCGCGGCCGTCTACCTGCTGGCCGGCGACGCCGAAAAGGCGCTCACCCTCAGCGAGGCGGCCAAGGCGATCCCCGACGTCCCGCCGCGGGTGCATTATCTGCTGGCGCGCGCGCTGCTGGCGGAGGGGAAGCAGGCCGACGGGGTGGCCGAGCTGCGCCGTTACCGCGAGAGCTATCCCTACGACGCGCTCGCCGCGCGCCTCGCCGAGGAGGCCCGCGCCGGAAAGCCGGTCGCCCTGGTTCCGGCGCCGAAGCCGGGAGACGAAGCCGCGCGACCGCGGTTTGCGGCGACGGAGGATCGCGCCTCGCTGGCCAGCGACGCCTACGACTTCACGATCAGCTGGCCGCTCAGCTGGCGGGTCGCCAACCTGTCGTCGTCGCCCGAAACGGGCCTCCTCGTCGACTTCGCCACCGGCCGCGTCCTGCGCGACGACGGCGAGGCCGAGCGGGCCGCCGCCGTCGTGCTGGTCCAGCGCCCGGCCGGCAACGGCGCCGCCAGCGCGCTGGCGCGCAAGGGCGCGCGCAGCATCTTCCCGACCGCCAAGCTCAAGTCGCTGCCGCCGCTCATCCCCGGCAGCACGCGCGAGCAGTTCCGCGAGCGCGCCGAGGGCGCCAATCACCTGGGCGAGGTGACCACCGTCCATCGCAACGGGGTCGTCACCTTCATCGTCCTCAACGCCACCGTCGCCAGCTACCCCAAGCTCAAGGACGAGTACGCGGCCTTCGTGAAGAGCTTCGGGCGGCATCAAACCGGGCACCTGACGGCCCCGGCTACTTCGCGCGCGAGAAGAGGCCGGTCAGCTTCGCGCTGGCGATGGCGTTGGCCTTGGCGTTGAAGCCGATCATCGCCGGCGACGCGCCCGGCGGGACCTCGATCTTGTCGACCTTCAGCGCGTACAGCGTGAAGTTGTAGTGGTGCTTGCCGCTTCCGGGCGGTGGGCAGGGGCCACCCCAGCCCGGGTTGCCGAAGTCGTTGTGCCCCTGCACGGCGCCCTTGGGGAGCGTGGTGCTGCCGGCGCCACCGGCCCCCTCGGGCAGCGACGTCACGTCGGCGGGGATGTTGTAGACGACCCAGTGCCACCAGCCGGAGCCCGTCGGCGCGTCCGGATCGTGCACCATGAGCGCGAAGCTCTTGGTCCCGGCCGGCGGATTCTTCCATTCGAGCGGAGGCGAGATGTTCTCGCCCGTGCACCCCATCCCCTTGAACGCGTACTTCTCCGGAATGGGAGCGTTGTTCTTGAAGGCCGCGCTCGTCAGCGCGAATCCCGCCGCCTCGACCACCTTCGGCGGCGTCAGATAAGCCGCCAACCCCGCCGCTGTCACCACCGCCACCATTCCGATCTTCCAGCTGCTCCTCATCTCTCGGCTCCCGCTCTCTTCGCCGAACGTTAGCCATGGCAGCTCGAGCGTCAACCCGGGCCAATCCCCGACGTGCGCCGGCCGAAAAAAGGAAACGGGGGGCTCTCGGCCCCCCGTGCGTGTGACGTGACTGGCGGTTTCGACTTCGTCCTATCGTTCTGAGCACCTTTTGATCGGGTCGGAATTTCCCGCTGTTCCCATCACCAGACCCCGAACCCCGCAGCGAGAAAGACGGGCCGCACCGCTCAGATTCATCTCGTCATCACAGTTCCGAAAATAAGGCTCCCGATCGCCGGTCAAGCGCCGACGCTCAGACAGTCTGCGGGGCCGCTGTCAGCGGACGGTGACGCCCGTCGCCCGCGACAGCGCGGCCGTCGAGGTGTTGAGGTCATACACCGCCTGAAGCGCGAACGTCCGCATCTTGAATGACTGCAGGAGCGCGTCGGAAAAGTCGCGCGAGTCGGCCAGCCCGAGCGCGAAATTCTGCGAGACCGCGGCCACCCATGCCTTGCCGGCCTTCTCGCCCTTGCGCACCTCGACGAGCCTCGTCTCGGCCTCCGACAGCTCGACATAGGCCTTGCTGACCTCGAAGCCGACGCCGCCCAGCGCCTCCTGGCGGCGGGCCTCGATCTCGTCCGCTTCGGCGCGCGCGCGATCGCCGCGGGCCAGCTTGGGCCCGAAGTCCAGCGGCAGGCGCAATGCCGCCGCGATCCCGCCCCCGTACCCATTGAACGGATTGCTGGCGAAGGCGTTCTGTGGTGAGTCGATGGTCGGCGCGTAAGCGAAGGAGAGCTGCCCGATCAGGACCAGGTCCGGGTAGAGCTTGCGGTGCTCGAGCCTGGCCAGCGCGCGCTTGGCCTTGACGGCGTACTCGAGGGTCTGCACCTCGGGCCGTGACAGTCGCGCCTCCTCCTCGTAGTAGGCCAGCGGATGGTTTGGGACGTCGAGGGGTTCGAAGTCCTCGTCGTCCACGTCCAGGTCTTCGGCTGGGTCGAGGTTCAACAGCGCCCGCAGCCCGCTGCGCGCGACCTCCCCCAGCCGCTTGGCCTCGAGCAACCGCACCTCGATCTCGGTCCGCACCGTGCGGAGGCGCAAGCGATCGCTGACCGTCGCATTGCCGCTGCCGTCCGCCAGCTGCTTCTCGATCTTCTTCTGCGCGCTGTCGAGGTATCCTTCGCCGTCCTCCAGCATCGATCGCAGCTCGCGCGCCAGCTTGAGCCCCCAGTAGGCCTTCCGCACGTTGAGCTCCACCTCGGCGCGCGCGCCCGCCTCGCGCCCGGTCGTGACCGTCACGCCCGCCTCGGCTGCGCTGACGCCGGCCGAGATCTTCCCGAAGTCCCAGAGCGGTTGGACCAGCTTCACATCCGTTCGCGTGTAGGCTCCCGCGAAGTTGGTCAGGTACTGCAACGCTCCGTGCGACGGGCTGGCGTTGGTGGTGACGCAATTCTGTTCGCGCGTGGTCTGGTCGGGATACGTCGTCAGGCCCGGGCCTTCGCATTCGACGCGCGGCACGGGCGCGACGAACGAGGTCAGGTCCCCTTGTGGGAACCAGTTGCGCTTGGCCTCCAGGACTTGCGCCTGCATGGCGTGCGTGGCCGCCTCGCCCGCGCGCAGTCCCGGGTTCTGAGTACGTGCCAGTTCCAGCAGCTCGTTCAGCGTGTACTTCTTGGCAACCGCGGCGGCCGGGAGCACCGCCGACATCAGGGCACCGAGGAGAGCCAGACCGAATGCACGTGCCATCATGGCGCGACATCATAACAGGACCTGGGGCGGGTCCGGTTGACCGCGGTCGCTCCGGGCATGCTTTCAGCGCCGTGGTTTGACGTCGAGCACAGGTGGTGATAGCGGCTTTGCGATGCCGCCGGCGCTCCGTTCCCCGCCTCCCGTCCCTCCGAAACGTCCGTCGCCCGCGCCCCGGCGCGCGCCCGGCCGGCGCACGCCACGCGCCTCGCGCGTCGAGACGGCGCAGCTCGTGTTGCCGGGGCTGACCAACGTCCACGGCACGATCTTCGGCGGCATCCTGATGCAGTGGATCGACATCGCCGCCGGCATCGCGGCCGCCCGACACGCCGGCGGCCCGGTGGTGACCGCCTCGATGGACCGGCTGCATTTCCTGGATCCGGTGCAGCTGGGGGAGGTGGTCGTGCTGCAGGCGCAGGTCAACTTCGCGGCGCGCACCTCGATGGAGGTCGGCGTGCGCGTCCTGTGCGAGAACCAGACGACGTTCACCCGGCGCCAGACGACGCGGGCCTACCTGACCTTCGTGGCGGTCGACGACGACGGACGGCCGCGCCCGGTCCCCGAGCTGCGCCCCGAGACCGCGGTCGAGCGCCGCAGGTTCGCCGACGCGCAAGTCCGCCGGGCCGTGCGGCTGCGCGAACGGCGCGCTATGAAGAAGGACTGATGGCGATCACCACCGATCTCGGCGCTGCTCACCCGGGACGCGGTCCTGGGACCCGCCGCGGCGCCCCCGCGCGAGCTGGTGGTCGCGACCGGCGTCGATCGGATCCGGTTCTTGCACGGCCTCGTCACCGGGAACGTCGCCGGGACGGAACCGGGGCGGGGCTGCCGCGCGGCGCTGCTGACCACCAAGGGGCAGGTGGTGAGCGACATGCGAATCTTCGTCCGCGCCGAACGATGTCCGGATCGTCGTCGACGCCGGGCAGGCTGCGCCGCTGGCCGCCACGCTGGCGCGTTACGCGATCATGGACGACTTCGCCGCCGCTCCGGTGCCGGAGTTTTCGTTGTTCTCGCTGCTCGGCCCGGCCGCGCCGGCGCGGCTGGCAGCGGTGGGGATCGACGTCGGAGCGCTCGCCGAGGCGCCGCCGCTGGCGCACGCCGAGATCGGCAGCCTCTGGAGTCGCGCGCGTCCGCGAGCTCGGCGTCGACGGTTTCTGGATCGGCGGCGCGCCCGCCGAGGTCGGATCGTTGCGCGAGAAGCTGGCGGCCGCGTGCCGGAGCTGGACGCCGCCGTCGCCGAGGCGGCCCGCATCGACGCGCTCGAGCCGCGCTTCGGCGTCGAGATCACCGCCGACTACTTCCCCATGGAGGTCGGCCTCGCCGGGGCCATCGACTACCAGAAGGGGTGCTACCTGGGCCAGGAGCCGATCGTCCGCGTGCGCGATCGCGGCCACATCAACTGGCGCCTCGTCGGCCTCGACGTGGTCGGCGCCGCCGATCCCCACCCCGGCGATCCGCTCACCAGCGACGTCAAGCCCAAGGCCGGCAAGGTCACCAGCGCCGCGCGCCTCCCCGACGGACGGGGCGTGGCGCTGGCGATGGCCCACGTCAGCCTGCCGGTGGGCGCCACCGTGCGCATCGGCGCCGACGCCATCGAAGCCCGCATCCGCGCCGAGGCCGGCTGAGCCCCCTCAGCCGAGGTTACTGACTGATTCGGACCTCGGCGTAGGCGGGGTGCCCGGGGCAGCTGGGCGGGTTCAGCTTGCGCAGCGCCAGCCGCACGCCCCGCACCAACGGAAACCGGGCCGCGCACGTTGTCGGTCATGCGGCGCGCGAGCGACTCGAGCATGTGGTGCGGCTCGCCCACCCCGATGCCGACGATCAGCTCGGCGACCTTGCTGTAGTCGACGGTGTCGGCCAGGCGGTCGCGTCTGCTCGGCGGCCACCGCGTCGACCTCCAGCTCGACGTCGACCTCGAACTTGCGAAGCGTGCGGCGCTCGATCGCCGTCGCCCCGTGGCGTCCGTCGAACTCCAGCCGCGACAGCGCGATGGTCAGCATGGAATGATGGTGGCGCCCGCGCTCCGCGCTAGCGCGCCGCCCGCGCCGGCTCCCGCTCGGCGGCCTCTTCTCGTTCGGCCTCGAGATCCTTGCGCAGCTTTCGCTTGATGATCTCCCGCTTGACCGGCCCCACCTGATCGATGAGCAGCTTGCCGTTCAGGTGATCGGTCTCGTGCTGGAGGGCCCGCGCGAACAGCCCCTCCCCTTCGGCCTCGAACGTCTGGCCGTCGAGATCCATCGCCCGCACGCGCGCGCGCATGCCGCGCTTGACCGGGACGAAGATGTTGGGAAACGACAGGCACCCCTCGTCGCCGGTCTGCGCCTCGTCGGAGATCTCGACGATCTCCGGGTTGATGAAGACCTTGGCCGGCGAGTCCTCGGCCCCCCCGGCGACGTGCCCGTCGATGATGAACAGACGCACCGGCGCCCCGACCTGGATCGCCGCCAGCCCGGCCCCTTCGGCCGCCACCATCGTCTCAGCCATGTCGGCGACGAGCTGACGCAGGTCGTCGTCGACGGTCTCGATCGGAGCCGACCGCTCGCGCAGCTGGGGATCCGGGAAGCGCACAATGGGCCGCGTCGCCATGTTCGCTATAAGATGACACCCGGGAAAAAATCGCGCAACCGGAGGAAACTCTGCAGTAACGTCCCGCCCCTCCGTCCATCTAATGGTCAGAATGAGCCTTATCAGATACGCAGACGCTGAGCTGCCCACGGCGCATGGGCTGTTTCGCTTGGTCGTCTACCGAGACGCCGCGGACGCCCGGAGCGAATCGCCGACGGTCGAGGAGCACATGGCGATCGTGCGGGGCGACGTCAGCGGCGCCAGCAACGTGCTCTGCCGGGTGCACTCGGAGTGCTGGACCTCCGAGGTGATCGGGTCTCTGAAGTGCGACTGCCGCGAGCAGCTCGACGCTGCGCTCGAGCGGATCGCCGCCGAGGGGGCCGGCGTCGTGGTCTACCTCCGGCAAGAAGGCCGCGGCATCGGCCTCGGCAACAAGGTCCGCGCCTACGCGCTGCAAAACGACGGCGCCGACACCGTCGAGGCGAACCTGGCGCTGGGGTTCGAGGCCGACTCCCGCCGCTACGACCTGGCGGCGTCGATCCTGGCCGACCTTCAAGTCCGTTCGATCCGCCTGCTGACCAACAACCCGCTCAAGGTGGCGGGGCTGCGCGCCGCCGGCGTGAACGTCGCCTCGCGGCTGGCCCACTGGGTGGGCGAGAACCAGCACAACGCCACCTACCTGGCGGTCAAGCGACGCAAGATGGGCCACCACCCCGACCAGCCCGGCCAGCTCCGCGCGCTGGCCTCGGCGCGCGCGCGCAAGGGCTAGGGTTCGCAAGCGCGGCGTCGCAGGGGAGAAAAGGCTAGCGCCTGACGCGCAAGTTCGGCAGGCTTCGCGCATTCCTACCGTCCAAGAAACGACAGAGGCCATCAGGGCCGCGCTGGCCGAGGTTCAGGATCCCGCGCTGAAGATCGACCTCGTCTCGGCGGGGATGATCTCCGCCGTCGAGATGGCCGGTGATCGGGCGCAGATCACCGTCGAGCTGACCACCCCGGCGTGCCCATCGAAAGACGAGATCACCCGTGCCGTCGAGCAAGCGGTGGGGCGCGTCCCCGGGATCGCCGGCGTCGACGTGAAGGTCACCGCCAAGGTCCGCGGTCGCGCCAACCGCCCGGACAACCCGCGGCTGCCCGGCGTGAAGAACATCATCGCCGTCGCGGCCGGCAAGGGCGGCGTCGGCAAGTCGACGGTCAGCACCAACCTCGCCGCGGCGCTGGCGCGCCAGGGGGCCAGCGTCGGCATCATGGACGCCGACGTTTATGGTCCGTCGATCCCCCAGATGATGGGCGACCCCGAGGTCCCCGGGCAGATCGACACCGGCAACAAGATCGTCCCCGCCGTCCACCACGGCATGCGCGTGGTGTCGATCGGCTTCTTCGTCGAGCGGGGCGGCGCGGTGATCTGGCGCGGGCCGATGGTCCACAAGCTGCTGCAGCAGTTCATCGAGGACGTCCACTGGGGCGAGCTCGACTACCTCATCGTCGACCTGCCGCCGGGGACCGGCGACGCGCAGCTCTCGCTGTCGCAGCTCTTGCCGATCACCGGCGCGGTGATGGTGACGACGCCGCAGGAGGTGTCGGTGATCGACGTCGAGAAGGCGCTGTCGATGTGGACGCGCGTCGAGGTGCCGGTGCTGGGCCTGGTCGAGAACATGAGCGGCTTCGTCTGCCCGAGCTGCGGCCACCACGAGGAGATCTTCCTGCGCGGCGGCGGGCGCAAGCTGGCCGAGCGCGCCGGCCTCAAGTTCCTCGGCGAGATCCCGCTCGAGCCGTCCGTCAGCCGTGCCGGCGACGAAGGGACCCCGGTCGTCGTCCGCGACCCGAAGTCCAAGGTCGCCGAGATCTTCGCCCGCATCGCCTCCGACGTCGCCTGCCAGCTCTCCGTGAGGAACACCCCCTCGCCGGAGAGCGGCAAGCGCAGCTCGAAGCTGACGCTGATTCGCTGACGTCGCCTACGGGCGCGCTATCGCCACTCGCCCTCGATCCAGACCTGGCGCCCCTGGCGGCGCTCCCAGTGGCCGGGGCGCCACAGGTGACCGCGCCATTCGCCCTGAAAGGTGTCATGGCGAGGATCTTGCCGCGCGTCAGGCGTTCCGCTGAGCAACGTTCGCCACCAAGACTCCGTCGCCCAGGGTGAGCGGGCCAAGGTCAAGGCTGGGAGAGAAACCGGGCGAGGATCGTCTTCACGCCGGCGCCGGCGAACTTCATCGTCACCTTCAGATCGGCGCCGGTGCCTTGCCAGCCGCGCACCTCGCCGACGCCGAACGAAGGGTGGCGCAGCTTGGCGCCCACCTGCAGCCCCGGTCCCGCCGCCGAGTCGTCGGTGTCGTACTCGACGACGATCTCGCCCGGCTTGGCGCGGGCGGCTGTCCCGCGCGGCGCGCCCGCGCGGGGGAGCGCCGGTCCGGGCGCCGGCGACCGGGAGCGCCCGGGCGGCAGGTGCGCGAACTCGGCGCGCTGGTCGTAGGGTGAATAGGCCGGCGCCTCGTCGCGGCTCCAGCGTCCGCCCCAGGGCCCGCGCCCTTCGCTCGAGCCGTAGCCGCCGTACTCGGGCGGCCGCGCGGTGATGATCTGCTCGACGCCCTCCATCGGCAGGTCGCGCAGGAAGCGGCTGGGGATGCCGGGCAGCTCCTGCCCCGAGAGGCGCCGGCGGCGCACGCGCGACAGGTGCAGCAGCGTGCGGGCGCGGGTGACCGCCACGTAGCAGAGGCGGCGCTCTTCCTCGACGGCCGAGTCGTCGTCGACGCTGCGGGCGTGCGGGAAGATCCGCTCCTCGAGGCCGGTGAGGAACACCACCGGGAACTCCAGCCCCTTGGCGGTGTGGACCGTCATCAGGGAGACGGCGCCCTTTTCGGGATCGTAGCCGTCGACGTCGGAGGCCAGCGCGACCCGCTCGAGGAATCCGTGCAGCGTCGGCTCTTCCGCCTCGCGCTCGTACTCGCGCATCTGGGCCACCAGCTCCAGCAGGTTCTCGATGCGCCCTTCCGCCTCCAGCGTCGCCTCGCCCGCCAGCGCGTCGCGGTAGCCGCTCTCCTCCAGCACCTTCTCGGCCAGCGACGCCGGGCCGAGGCCCGCCCCTTCCAGGCGCAGCTTGCGCATCATCTCGACGAAGGCGGCGACCTTCTTGCGCGGGCCGGCACCGAGGAGCTGCTCGTCGGTCGAGACCAGCTCCAGCGTCTGCCAGGCCGAGAGCTTCCGCTCGTAGATGAGATCGCCGATCCGGTCGGTGGTGGTCGAGCCGATCCCCCGCGCCGGGACGTTGATGATCCGCTGCAGCGCCAGGCCGTCGTCGGGGTTGGCGATGGCCCGCAGGTAGCTGATGAGGTTCTTGATCTCGGCCCGGTCGAAGAAGCGCGTCCCGCCCACCACCGAGTACGGCAGATCGCGGGCGCGGAGCGCGTCTTCCAGCACCCGCGACTGGGCGTTGGTCCGGTAGAAGACCGCGAAGTCGCGCGGCGCCAACGTGGTCGACAGGGCCGCCTCGATCCGCGAGACGACGAACTCGGCCTCGTCGCGCTCGGTCTCCCCCTCGAAGACGATGAGCGGCTCGCCGTCGCCCGATTGCGTGAACAGGCGCTTCGGCCGCCGCTCGCTGTTCTTCTCGATGATGGCGTTGGCGGCGCGCAGGATGTTGCCGGTGGAGCGGTAGTTCTGCTCCAGCTTCACGACGAAGGCGCCCGGGTGGTCGCGCTCGAAGTCGAGGATGTTGCGGATGTCGGCCCCCCGCCAGCGGTAGATCGACTGATCCTCGTCGCCGACGACGGTGATGCTGCCGGTCTGCCGGGCGAGCAGCCGGACCAGCCGGTACTGCACGCTGTTGGTGTCCTGGAACTCGTCGACGAGGACGTGGTCGAAGCGCTGGGCGATCTCCTGCGCGGCGGCGGTCTGGCCGGCGCAGAGCTGCAGCGTCTTCATCAGCAGCCCGCCGAAGTCGGTGGCGTTGGCCGCCGCCAGCCGCTCCTCGTAGAGCTTGTAGGCCTTGCCGACCACGTCGTCGAAGTAGTCGTCCGAGTTGAACGAGTCGGCCGTGATCCCCTGGTTCTTGGCGCGGTCGATGGCCGACAGCACCTGCCGCACCGGGAACATCCGCTCGGGAACCTTGAGGTCGGTGAGCACCCGGCCGAGCAGGCGCTTCTGGTCGTCGTCGTCGTAGATGACGAAGTCCTTGCGCAGCCCGACCGCCTCGCCCCACTGGCGCAGGATGCGCGCCGAGATGGCGTGGAAGGTCCCCACCCACAGGCCCCGGCTGCCGATGTCTCATCCGCTCCCAGAGCAGCTTGTCGACCCGCTCGCGCAGCTCGCCGGCGGCCTTGTTGGTGAAGGTGACCGCCACGATGCGGCGCGGGTCGGCGCCGGTCGCCACCAGCCGCGCCAGCCGGTAGGTGATGACCCGCGTCTTGCCCGAGCCGGCGCCGGCCACCACCACCATCGGCCCAGGCGGGTGAAGCACCGCCTCGAGCTGAGCCGGGTTCAGCTCGCGCGCCAGCACCTCGGGCGAAAACGGCGCGGGGCGTTCGACAGGTGGCGGCACCGCGCTCGCGGCTTCAATCTCCATCGCCGCTACTCTGTCATGACCCGAAACCAAACGTCACGGTCGACTTTCATCGCCGCCCGCTCCGACCTCGACCATCACCTGGTGCGCGGGCCATGGTATGTTTACTGGTACAACTACTTGTACGTCTCGACAGGGTGCCGCGATGAGCAAGATCCCCGACATGGTTCCAGTCAGTGACCTCCGCCAAACTGCGGCCAGCGTCCTGCACCGGATCAAGAAGACTCGGCAGCCTGTCATCATCACCCAGCGCGGCCGCGCGGCCGCAATCATCATTGGCGTCGACGAGTACCAGCGAACGGAGCATGAGCGCGAGCTCCTCAAGCTGCTGGTCAAAGGGGAAAAGGAGATCGCCACCGGGCGTGGTCACGATCTCGAAGACGTCCTCGCCGAAGCCGACCGTCTTCTCGCGAAGTGAAGGTCCGGTTCACGCCGTCCGCGCGGCGACAGTTTCTCCGGGCGATCGACTATTTGCGGGCGCGGAATCCGTTGGCCGCCGGGCGATTCAACCTGCGCGCGTCCAAGGCGCTTCGCCGTCTGGGACCCCACCCGCATTCCGGGCGGAAGATCCCGGAGTTTCCCGAGTTTTTGCATCGCGAGATCGTGGTGCCGCCTTACCGATTTTTCTACCGCACCGAAGCGAAAACCATCTGGATCGTGGCCGTCTGGCACGACGCCCGCCTTCCGGATGCGCCCGAGGACGAGAGCTGAAGAATTAGCCGCGCGTCGCTACGAGGCGCGGTTGGTGATGCCGCGGTGGCGGAGCAGGTCGGCGATCTTGGTGATCACCTCCGACTCCCGCTCGGTGCCGGTGATGCGCAGATCGCAGGCCATGGTGCTCGAGCCGCTGGGGTCGACGTCGATGACCAGCATCGGCGCGTCGGGAACCAGCGCCTGTACGGCGGTCGCGTCGGCGAGGCCGATGGCGTTGGTCGTCGAGACCACGATGAGGCCCGCGTTCAGCAACAGGTGCGCCACCTCGCCGAACCGGCGGACCAGCTCGGACTGCGCGGCGTCGACCCACAGGTCGTTGATCGACGCCGAGGAGCACGTTCTGGCCGTCGAGCATGTAGACGTTGCGGCCGGCCTCGAACAGCGCCTTTTCCAGCGCGCGGGCGTGGGTGTGCTTGCCGGTGCCGGCCTTCCCCACGAACATGATCAGCGCCGAGCGGTGGCCGTGGCGGGCGGCGCGGTCGGCGCCGGTGACGCCCCCCGGCACCCAGTTGAAGTCACGGACGCGCGCCTCGGCGCGCAGGTCCTTCAGCTCGTCGGAGACGGCGGCGGTGATGATCCCGCCCCCGGCCACGTCGTAGCCGTCGACGATGACGAACCGTCCGGTCGCCTCGCAGTCGGCGGTCAGATCGAAGGCCACCGGCTGGCGCAGCTCGAGCACCACGTCGGCCACGTCGTGACGGCCGACCTCCTCTTTCTCCAGCCGCGTGTCCAGCTGGCTGGCGTCGATGACCTTGTTGATCTTCTGCAGCTGGACCGGCAGCGCGGCCGTGCCGAGCTTGATCTTGTAGTCGCGCCCGGGGACGAGCGGCTTTTTGCCCAGCCAGATGAGGTTGGTGCGGATGCGCGTCGAGACCTGAGGGGGCTTCTCGACGTGGCTCATCACCTCGCCGCGGGTCACGTAGATCTCCTCGGAGAGCGCGAACCCGGTCGACCAGCCGGCGTCGACGCTGGTGCGCGGGGCCGTGTTGAACCCCTCGATGCTCTTGATGGTCGAGATCTTGTTGGACGGCGAGAAGACCACCTTGTCGCCGACCGACACCTTCCCGGCCTCGATCCGCCCGGCGAAGATCCGGCGATCGTCGCCGTGCTCGGTGAACTTGTAGACCGCCTGCAGCGGCATCCGCAGCGGCTGGTCGCTCTTCGACGGCGCCTTGGGGAGCGCGTCGAGCAGCTCGAGCAGCGTCGGCCCGTCGTACCAGGCCGTCTCCTTGCCGCGGGTCGCCAGGTTCACGCCCGCCACGGCGGACACCGGCACGAACTGCCGCGGGCTGACCGCGCCGATCCCTGCGAGAAACGCCCGGTATTCGGCCTCGATCTTCTTGAAGTGGTCCTGGTCGTACTTGACCAGATCCATCTTGTTCACGCAGACGACCACCTGCCGGATGCCGAGCATCGACAGGATGTAGCCGTGGCGGCGGCTGTTCTCGCGCACGCCTTCCTTGGCGTCGATCACCAGCACGGCCGCCTCGGCGCGGGCGGCGCCCGAGATCATGTTCTTCAGGAACTCGATGTGCCCGGGGGCGTCGATGATGATGTAGTCGCGCGTCTTGCTCTTGAAGAAGCAGCGCGCGGTGTCGATGGTGATCCCCTGGTCCTGCTCGTCGGAGAGCGCGTCGAGGAGGAACGCGTACTCGAACGGCTTGCCGGTCCGCTCGCACTCGCGCCGCACCGATTCGAGCTTCCCTTGCGGCAGCGCGCCGGTGTCGGCCGAGCAGCCGCCCCACCACCGTGCTCTTGCCGTGATCGACGTGCCCGACGATGACGACGTTGAAAGTATCTCGATCGGAGGCCGGCTCGCTGCCGCTCGCGTCCCCCGCACCCCCTTCGCTCCGCTCGGCGAAGCCTCGCTCCGCTCACCTGGCTTCTGATCGCTCATTGATGGCGCCTTTGTCTCACGAAAAAAAACCGACTACGAAAAACGGCTACCGAAGAGTGCTCGCGCCCGCGCTCACATGTACCCCTTGCGGCGCAGCTCTTCGAGGCCGTGCTTGCCGTCCTGCAGGCGGCCGGAGCGCTCGGCGATGTTCCGCAGCGAGCCGCTCTTGAGCTCGACGATGATGTCGTCGACGTTCTTCGACGTGCTCTTGATGGGCGACTGACAGGGGCCGCAGCCGAGGCTGCGGTAGCGCGTCCCGTCCCCCTGGTCGTAGTAGAGCGACACCGTGGGGATGTTCTCCCGCTTGATGTACTCCCAGATGTTCAGCTCGGTCCAGTCGAGCAGCGGGTGGATGCGCACGTGCGTCCCCGGCGCGAAGTCGGTCTTGAACTGGTTCCAGAACTCGGGCGGCTGATCGCCGACGTCCCAGTCGTCGTTCTTGTCGCGCGGCGAGAAGTAGCGCTCCTTCGAGCGGCTCCCCTCCTCGTCGGCGCGCGCGCCGACGATGACGCCGGTGTAGGCGGCGCGATCGGGATCGACCTCGTACTGGCCGGTCTTGAGGTTCATCCGCATCCGCTCGCCGGTGCCGTGCAGCGTGGCGGCCAGCGCGCCGCTCTTGAGCTTGCCGCAGCACTCGGTGCGGGCCGTCGCCTGCTCCTCGGCGGTCATCTTCGGGTTCGCCTTCAGCTTTTCGGGGAAGGTGTCCCTGGCCGCCAGGGCCGCCTTGTTCTGGCCGACGATCATCTGCAGCTTGTACTCCAGCGCCAGACGGTCGCGGTACGCGATCATCTCGGGGAGCTTGTAGCTGGTGTCGATGTGGACCAGCGGAAACGGGATGTGGCCGAAGAACGCCTTGCGCGCCAGCCACAGCAGAACCGTCGAGTCCTTCCCGATCGACCACAACATGCACAGCCGCTCGAAGTGACGGAACGCTTCCCGAAAGATGTAGACGCTTTGTTGTTCGAGTTGCTCCAGGTGATCCATGAAACTCCCATCCTGACACAGTGACGGTCGGGCCGTCAGCCGGCTCAGTTAGGGGCGGCTAAAAGCTCGCGCTCGGCTTCGCGCAGGGTCTGCTTCCAATCAGGATCTCCGGGAACGGCGGCGACGGCCTTACGGTAGAGCCTGACCGCGTCGCCGATCCGTCCGAGGCGCCGCAGGTGATCGCCGTAGTCGACCAGCGTCTGGTGGCACCCCTCGCGGTCGTGCTGCAGGGCCGCCGCGAACAGCTCCGAGGCGCGCGAGCTGTTGCCCGCGAACCCGTGCTCCAGCGCGGCCTGGTGCAGCGCCCAGTGATCGTCGGGCTCGAACGCCAGCGCCAGGTCGTAGGCGTCGGCCGCGTCGGTGTGGCGCTCCATCTCGGCGTAAATGTCGCCGCGAATCGCCGCGATGAAGAAGGGATCGCCGCCCCGGCTTCCGGCCTCGCCGATCGCCTCCAGCGCCTCCAGCGTCCGCCCCTGCTCGAGCAGCACCTGGGCCAGCTTCGCGTAGCCGAGCCCGTAGGTCGCGTCCATCGCCACCACCTGGCGAAACGCCGCCTCGCCCTCCTTGAGGCGCCCCGCCTCGAGCTCCGCGTCGCCCAGCTCGCGCCAGCCGTCGACCAGCGCCGGGTTCAGCTCGATGGCGCGCTTGGCGACCGCGGCCGCGTCGGGCGCGTGGACGGCGTTCAGCGCCTCGGCGAGAAAAGCCTGGGCCGCGCCCAGCTCGGCCAGCGCCGGCAGCGCGGCGATCGCCCGGGCGTCCCGCGCCGCCGCGGTGGCCCGCCCCGCCTCCAGCTCCTCGCGCGCCGCCTGCAGCCGGCTGAGCCCCTCGCGCAGGGCCGGCGTCGGCGCCCGCAGCTTGGCCAGATCGCGATCCAGCGGATCGAGCGCCGCCACGATCCGGATCGCCAGAGCTCCGACGTTCGATATCGGCCCCTGAAACGGACGCGCGGGGGGCGCCGATGGCTCGTTCGAGTCGGCAGCCGTGGCGTCGCTCGACGGGGGGCGTGGCTCGGACGGCTCCGCCAGGGCGGCCAGCGCTTCGCCTCGCCAGAACGCCGCGGTGGCCACCGTCGCCTCGCCGAGAAGAGCCCGCGCCGCCGTGACCGCGGCCGTGTCGCCCCGCTCGGCCGCCAGGACGGAGACCAGCGCCGCGGCGTCGAGCCGCGCATCGTCGTCGCGCGCGCCGATCGGCTCGAGCGCGATGGCGTCGCTGAACGCCCGCAGCGCCCCTTCTTGATCGCCGACGCGCACCGCGCGCATCCCGATCGCCAGCATCAGCGCCGGCGTGGGGGGCGTGGCCGCGCGCAGCGCCGCCGCCAGCGTGGCGTCGATCTCCGCCGCCCGCCCTTCGGGCTCGAGCAGCTCGGCGAAATCGAGCCAGTGATCGGCCAGCCCCGGATCGCGATGGCAGCGCGCCTCGCAAAGCGAAATGGCGGACTCGCCCGGGACGCCCACCGAGGCCAGCTCGGCGCACAGGACGTGCAGGAAGCGCAGGCAGGAGGTCCCGACCCGGTCGACCCCCTGCTCGGTCACCTCGACCACCGGCCATTCGCCGTCGCCGCTGGCCTCCTCGGCGTCGAGCGCATACCGGCGCCCCGCCCGGTCGACGATCGGCCAGAGGCCCGCCGGCCAGGAGGAGATCCCCGGCGTCCGGCGCGTGCCCGAGACCCTGGCCAGCGCCTCATCCATCGTGAGGAGCTTCGTCTCGGGGCCCAGCAGGCCCCCGTCGTGCGCGGCCAGAAAGGCCGCCAGCCCAGGCGGCGGCGCCATCCCCATCACGGCCTGGAAACGGGCCAGCCCCTCCGGCGAGGCGCCCCGAAACAGCACCGCGTCCGGCAGAGCCGAGACCACCCGTTCGATTTCACCAATCAGCGTACGGGCAGGCTCCTTCATGCCGACGGTTTAGTCCGCCGTCTCCTGACAAGCAAGCCCGGCCAAATCCGCGGGCCCGAGCACCACCGACAAGGACCGCTGAAGTCCGGTTGCGCCGGGTGCCGCGACATACGGCGCCCGACCGGTCGTTTGGCCCGTCGCGTCTTCGAGCGGCCGGCGAACCGCCAGCCGAGCCCGCAAATATAGGTGTTCGAGCGCCCTCGAAAAATCATACGTAGTTGTTCGTAGGCCATCATCCGAAAAAAAGGCTCGCTCAAGTCGGTAGGACCGTGAGAAACTTGAGCAGGTTTTCGCCGCGACCACCATGGGAAGAATCCTTCTATGCGACGACGAGGAGTCTCTGTGCCGGAGCCTGGGGCGCATCCTGCGTGCGGCCGGTCATGAAGTTGTCGCGCAGAACGGCGAGCAGGGTCTGGCCCGGCTGCGCCAGGAGCGTTTCGACCTCATCCTGACCGACATCCGCATGCCGGACGTCAGCGGGTTCGACATCCTGGCCGCCGCGCGGCTGCACGCGCCGGGCACCCCGGTCATCGCCATGAGCGGCAGCGCCGAGATCCCGGACGCCGTGCGGGCGATGCACGCCGGCGCCCGCGACTTCCTGATCAAGCCGTTCGAGATCCGCACGCTGGAAGAGTCCGTGGCCGCGCTGCTCAAGCCGACCCCGCCCGAGCCGGAGCCCGACGCGCTGGCCTGGCGGGACAAGCACGCCCCCTGGCTGCTGGGCAACGACGCCAGCCTGCTTCCGGCGCTGGGGCTTTTGGCCCAGGTGGCCGACACCGGCTGCACGGTCCTCATCACCGGCGATTCGGGGACCGGCAAGGAGCTGGTCGCCCGCTCGCTGCACGCCGGCTCGGGGCGCAGGAACAAGCCGTTCGTGGCGGTGAACTGCGCCGCCATCCCGTCGAACCTGGTCGAGTCCGAGCTGTTCGGCCACGCCAAGGGCTCGTTCACCGGCGCGTCCAGCGCGCGGACCGGCCGGTTCATGCAGGCCGACACCGGCACGATCTTCCTCGACGAGATCGGCGAGATGGAGATCGGCGTGCAGGCCAAGCTGCTGCGCCTCATCCAGGACGGCGAGCTCTACCCGGTCGGCGAGGAGACCCCCACCCGCATCGACGTCCGCATCCTGGCCGCCACCAACCGCAACCTCGAGCGCGAGGTCGCCGCCGGAAAGTTCCGCGCCGACCTCTACTGGCGCCTCAACGTCATTCCGGTCGAGCTGCCGTCGCTGCGCGAGCGCCCCGGCGACATCCCCCAGCTGGCCAACCACTTCGTGCGCCGCGCGAACGAGCGCAACAAGCGCGCCGTGGTGGGGTTCGAGCCCAACGCGATGGCCGCGCTCGAGACCTACCAGTGGCCCGGCAACATCCGCGAGCTCGAGAACCTGGTCGAGCGGCTGGTGATCGTGAAGGCCAAAGGGACGATCGCGCTGACCGATCTGCCGCAGGCGGTCCGCACCCCGCGCGCCCTGACGCCCGGCCGAGGGAGCCCGATCCCCGGCCTGCCCGAGGACGGGACCGATCTGCGCGCCATGCTGGAGGCGGTCGAGGACCGCATGATCGGCGAGGCGCTGGAGCGCACCGGCGGCAACAAGAACCGCGCCGCCGAGCTGCTGGGACTGAACCGAACGACGCTGGTCGAAAAGCTCCGCCGCAAGCGCGTCGCGTGAACGTCGATCAGCGCCGGCCTGAGGCGCTGCGACAGCCCGCCACTTTGCTAGCCGCCATGGCGCCGTGTAAACTGACTTTGTTGAGCTGGCAGGAGCACATCACCGTAAATCCCGCCGTCAGGAGTGGAAAGCCCTGTCTCGCGGGGACTCGGATCACCGTCTACGACGTGCTCGAATATCTGGCCGGCGGAATGAGCGAGGAGCAGATCCTCGGCGACTTTCCGGACCTCACGGCGGAAGGCATTCGCGACTGTCTCGCTTTCGCGGCGGCACGTGAACACCGCCTTGCCTCCGGCTCCGCGGCGTGAAGCTTCTGTTCGACGAGAATCTCAGCCCACGTTTGCCAGATCTCCTGAGCGGGGAGTTTCCCGGCAGCGACCATGTTCGCAACGTTGGGCTGTTGGGCGCCGACGACGGCGCCGTGTGGAGCTACGCTCGCGCCCACAACTTCGCGATCGTCTCGAAAGATAACGACTTTCGTCAACGCAGCTTTCTCGAAGGCGCGCCCCCGAAGATCATCTGGCTCAGTGTCGGAAACGCAGGCACGACGGCTCTCGCTGGTCTGCTTCGAAGAGAACAGGTGCGAATCCTGGCCTTCGAAGCCGAGGTGGAGTCGTCGCTTATCGTTTTGGCTCTCTGAGGCTCGCGTGAACGTTCAGCTGTTCGGGACCAAGAAGTGCGCGGAGACGCGCAAGGCCGAGCGTTGGTTCAAGGAGCGCCGGGTGACGTTGCATGTGGTCGACCTGGCGCAAAAAGGGATGGCGCCCGGCGAGCTGCGCAACGTCGCCGCCCGTGTCGGCGGCTGGGAGGCGCTGATCGATCGCGAGGGGAAGCGCTACCTCGACAAGGGGCTGAAGTATTCGGCGCCCACCGGCCCCCGCATCGAGGCCGCGCTGGTCGACGATCCGCTGCTGCTGCGCACGCCGATCGTCCGGTCGGAGGGGCGCGCGACGGTGGGTTACGTGCCGGAGATCTGGGCGACGTGGCTGGGGTGAGCGCTACGCGATCGTGACCAAGAGTTAACTTCTCCTCGACGCAGCCTCGGATAGTGTCGAGGTTAGAAAAACGCAGCACCCGGTGGAGCCGAATGGGGACGGGATGGTCGAGGAAGGCGAGGCCTCACCCGGTGTGCGTTCCAAAAAGAAAAGCGTGGGCAGTCGGATCATCGCGGGAGTGGGTGGCTTCCGTCTTCGCGTATCGAGTTTCTCGTCGCGAAGGCCCTCTGGGGCGGAGAACGATCCGGTGCCCACGCTTCCGCTATGAAGGACGGGTCTCACCTCGGAGACCTTGCGCTCACGCAGGTACCGCTCCCAAATGGTCTCCGCCCGCGGCACGATCTCGTCGTAGAAGCGTGGGTTCCCGGCCTTGTCGCCGCCGATGAGCAGCACGGCGTTCCTTTCGGGGCTGAAGGCGTAGAGAACACGGATTGGCTTTCGTTTTTGGGAACGGAGCTCACGCAGGGCGTGACGGGAGCCCTTGATCTCGCTCGAGTAGGGATGACCGAGAGCGAGCCACTTTTGTCCGAGTAGCTCGACGAGGTGCGCGACCGCATCCTGGTCATCCGCGGACAGGCCGGCGAACCATTCGCCGAACTCGTCGGTATAGAAGATCTCACCAATCATCTGATGACGAACGTGGAGCGACGAACGGATAGACAGTTGACTGCATAGCACTTTGCCTGCATACTTTCTTGTGGAGGAAATGCCATGCCGGGCCGTTGGGAAGACCTGAAGAAGAAGCACCTCACCCCTGAGCGGATCGCGAAGGTGGAGCGTGCTGCGCTGGCGACGGCACTCGACCTCGATCTCAAGGCGCTCCGCGAGGCGGCAGGGAAGACACAGACGGAAGTCGCCCCGCTCGTGGCGATGACGCAATCGGAACTTTCCCGCCTCGAGCGTCGTGAGGACGTTCGCCTTTCGACCCTGAACAGATATGTGCGGGCACTCGGAGGCCGCCTCAAGATCACGGCCGAGATCAACGGCAAGAAAGTGATCGTCGCGGAGGGGTAGGTGTCCTCCGGAATCCTTGCGTGTTGCGGCTCGCGAGTCATCGTGGCTCGGGCGATCGGCGTGGGATCACCCCAACTCTTCGGCCTTCCGTCACGTTTGTTGCGCCGACGCCTCATGCTTTCGCCATGACGCGGGGCGACGTCCCGAGCCCGAGCTCTGTTGAACTTGGATGAGTCGCGGTGGCTCTCTGGGCCGGCCCGATGATGGGCTCTCTAGGTCCACCGTCCCCGAGGGGACAGCTATGGGGCGGGTTGGGGTGTTCGTACGGGGGCGCAGATCGGGTACGATCGCCTTATGCGATCCTCAGAGGATACGATCTTGTCGCGGCGGGTCGGCGTACAGTCACGGGCCATCGACAATGGGGCTGTGCTCGTGGACATGGCTTCCGGTTCTGTCTTCGAACTGAACCTGGTCGGCGCCGAAGTTTGGACATTACTGGACGGCGTAACGACGGAGAAGGAGATCTGCGATCAACTCGTAACTAGATACTCGGTAGAGCGTGCCCTACTGGCGACTGATGTCCGAAAGCTCTTGCAGACCTTGAGGCAGCAGGGATTAGCCGAGGAGGGCTCGCAGCGATGAGAGACGTAGGTCGGGTCGCGCTGGTTGATGTCTCCCCCGGCGGGCTGCTTTTGAACTTGGCATCCGGAGGCCTATTTGAGCTAAACGAAACCGCCACGTTTATTTGGCGTCGAGTATTATCCGCCAGGTCTCTCGCGACGGTTTCTGCCGAATTGGCGCTACGCTACGATCTGGACGTAGCGACTGCGGCTCTGCATGTTAATGAAGCGCTTCGGCCTTTGACGGAAACAATAGCGGCTCCAGCTACCGATTTTCGTTACTCGCGCGATATGGACGGATATATATTCGCCTTTCGCGGGGAACCAATATTTTCTATCGCTTCCTCTCAGGCTGAACTCGATCTCGTGTCGGCGACCGAACTGCCGAAGACCGATATATGTTATCTCCTCCGCGCGCTCGCGCCCAAGTTGCTAGCGTTGAGTGGCGAATCGGTCCTTCATGCCTCCGCGATCGAAATCGAAGGCCGGATAGTCGCCTTCTGTGGATTAAGCGGAGCCGGGAAGACCACAACGGCGCGTGCTTTTTCTCAGACCGGCGCGAAACTGATCAGTGAGGATCAATTATTGATCAGTGCTCAAGGGGACGAAATCGTCGTGACGACTAACGGAGAAAAGAGTCTGGCGGCGTGGGTCGCTCGAACCGCCGACGAACTCGTACTGAACCGTCGAGCCCGTTTCGAGGATCTCAGCAGCATCGCAAACGGTGCATTCGTGCCATTGACAGAAATTGGGTTCTTGGACAGAACACGACGCTCTCGGGGACCTTACACTGCAAAGGCCCTTACATCGCTTGCAACGAGCGGAGCGGTCTTTCGCAACACATTCTATGGATCGGACGCAGATAGCGACTGGACCCGACAACTAGAATTTGCTGCGAACGTCGGCAGGCGCGTACTGGGATTCGATCTCAACCTGCCCGACGATCTTCTCCGATTGGCGGAGGCAGGCCGTCTGCAGGTCTCGAAGAAGACGTTGAAATGAGACCACCCGTTGAACAGCTGGATCTCTTGGTCCGGCCGGCAGCTCAGACGATGTTAGAGCGAAAACACGGCATCGTATTGGCCAACTTTGGGGGGGTCTGACTCAAGCCACGCGTGGCCAGACTTACTGCCGCCCCCGGCCTTGAAGCCCGCGCGGAGTTCTTCAGATGCGGCTCCACGATCAAGGGCGATCTCCACTAGCGACCGACGAAAACAGTTTGGGCCGTCCGGAAAATGACCGTCAATTACGGCGATGAATCGCTTTAGACGTCGCCTCTCATTGGCCGATCGACACGGCTGCCACGTCCCATATCCCCGAGCGAGCTGCACTGCCCGATATGCACTCAAACGTCGTCGGGCAATTTCTGCTATCGGGGTGACAATCAGTACGTTCGCGAACTCCAAAACCGCTGATCGGACACTCAGCACGACTCGCCAGAAGATCTCGATTGAGCGGCCGGGCACCCTGGATCGACCTGGGTACCACTCCCACCAGCAAGGAGGTCGCGGACATTTCCAAGCAGGACTAGTCTCGGGGCCTCGTAGGACAAATCTTGGGCATTCGCCGGACTTTGATCCGGAAGAATTTCCCCCGCCTTTTCCTTCTCATGTTCAGTCATGTACACCTCGATTGGTCACTGTATATCACAATTTAACACTGCCTGGGCCCGGCGGCACCATGCCTCCAAGATACCGATTTCACCCAGAAAAATCGCCTCCTCGTCGCTCGCTGCTCCGGTCTTCACGCGGCGCGAGGTCCGGCGAGCGCTGTCTTTATCGACGTAGGCGGCACTGGCCCATTCCTTGCCTGACAGCAAGACGTCAATTTCGGGAAGCATCTTGCGGGCGTGCGACGCGAAAACGGCCGTCCACGATCCTTGATCGCGACGCGATTCCAACAAAGGCGGGAGCAACGGTCCTAGTGCATCGCGACCCAGTCGACGAGCGTCCCCTCTAGGCAATCGGTCACTCCACGGAATCTGGAGAATTCGCTCAATGAATCGAATGTCCGCATATGGGGCACGAACTTCGAGGCCCGCCTGAGCGCCATATGCGACCATCCTAGTTATTCCGACCTCTGCCAGTGGACTCGTAAGGCGAGCCCATATCTCCGACACAAGATGGCTGGGTGCCCCGAGCGAGTAGTCAAGATCTTCCTTCGGCAAGGGAGACAGAGCGCGGAGCTCTGGACCCATCCAATCCGGCGGCCAGCCTGACGTCCGACTATTCCAGCTATTCAACACGTCTAACGCTATAGGCGGAGGCAATATGCCAATCAAGGCTTTCGCGATTATGCGGACAGCTACCGATGCAGAGTTGCTCTTGATAGCGCCGCGGACGACGCTTAGTAATTCCCCTCCCCTAACCATGTCTCGCGCTATGCCGAATGAATAGACGACCGAATCTCCCAACGTTCCCGTCAGGAGGACACGCGCCCGGATCCGATGAGCAAGCGCTAGGTCCCCGCGGGGGCCTCCTCCAATTCCCCGTTTGAGATTCGGAGTCGCGAGGCCGGAGCGATCAGATCGTCTGCGCATCTATCGAGAGCGCTCCACCGCGACTCCCCAAAGAGGACGTTGCTCGAGACGGCGTCCATGTACTGACTGTCGTCACAGGCCATCCCATTCGCGGTAGCCGACGCTAACACCAGCGGCGGTCTGCCGGTTTCATTGCGATAGACCCTATCCGCTGCCATTACGATAGAGCTCGAATCGAATCCGCCACTGGAATGGGCAACTATTGGATAGTCAGAATCAAGCCGGACCCTAACTGCCTGGATGAACAAGTCGCGGATGTCACTGCAGTGCTCGCGATAACTGACACTGATCGTATCAAGCTTTGGAGACCAGTAGCGCCCACATCGAACCCCGGTAGAACTAATCAACGCACTATGCCCCCCAGGCAAAGCGGCTATGTTCTGGAAATAGGTCTTTCCTTTGGTCCTCGGCCGGCCCATTAGTCTCTCAACTACAGTCTGGGCGTCAATCCTGAGACGCCTTCTCACGTTTTTGACTATCTGCGCCACATCGGAGGCAATCAGAATCCGTCCATTATCTACGTAATAGTAGAGTGGTCGTATGCCTACCTGGTCGCGCGCAACGAACATCTCCCCACGAAGTTCGTCCCAAACAACGAACGCGAAGTCACCAAGAAGGTGATCTACAGCCGATTCTCCCCACTTCAGGTATGCGAGCCACGCGATCTCCAAATCAGGTCGGTCCTCGTACCCAGGAATGCCCAGAGAGTTCGCCACGTCGCGGCGGTTGTATAACCTTACATCGCCAACGAACAGTAACTGCCTCGAAGGATCCCAGATCGGCGTGGCAATCCGATCCGGCGCGACCACCGGCCAACTTAGAAGCCCCGCCGCTGCGCGGGGGGCACGGGCCACCTGCCGAAGTTCCTCGCCCCGGTACGGCCAATCGTCGAGCATCTTTCTAACGGATGCAGCACAGGACTCGCCGTCTCTAAGATCACTCACTACGGAAAAGGCGAACACCTACCAATTGCCCGGGGAAGGAGAGCAGGCCCGAAGAGCCGCAGATCTAATACAGGACTACTACACGCCCTGACGCGCTTGCGGCGACCGATTCACCGACCGCAAAATCTGCGACGCCGTCCCCATTTAAATCCGGGATAATCGTTCCCACCGAATACCCGGTCCAGTTGCTCGGCACCGCGTTGACGACCTTGACCATCGACGACGACAGAGTCAGAGCCGGCGACGACGACAGAAGAGTGGGAACTGACCAAGAAGAAGGCGGATTTGCAAGGTCGATAACCCCGGAGAGCGAACTGATCAGTGAGCCATCGAGGATGTAAATCGCTTGACCGGTTTCCCCCTGACCTGCAACCACTAGGTCGGCGCTAGGAATTGGGCTGGTACCAAACAGTGAAACGGTTTGGGCCGATCCACGTATCTCGCCTCCAATGTTTACCACGCCGAAATTATTATTTGACGCACTATCTCTAATGCGAACGGACGGCATTGGTGCCGATCCCGCTGCCCCAACAAATGGTCCGGAACTCAGCGTACCGAAGTTGATGTCAACATATTGACCACCGGGTGCGCCTATTGCCAGAGCAACGGACGAACCTCCCAATGGCCCAAGAAGGCCCAAGGAATTCCCGTAGCGATCGCTCGCGATACCTACAACGGAGTCGTTAGCCGCCGTAGTCGCTATCGGCAGGGAGGGATCTTGGCCGGCGAATGCGTAGGTCGTTCCCGTCAAGATCGCCGTGCTCACCAGGCCAGGACCGCCACCCGACGCCTGAAAAAACGGGCCGAGTCCCATATTGATCGCGCCGAAGGCCCCATTTGGAACCGTTCCATCGATTTCGATCGCAACAGATGGATCCGGAATTCCCACCGACGAAAATGATGAACTTCCTCTGACTATGAATACCCGATCCAGCAACGGAGTTCGCAGAGTCGTATGCTATGGCCAAATCGTCGGTCCCAGTCCCATCGAAGTTTCCTAGTCGGGCAAGGCTTCGTATATCCATGCTGCCAGGCGTCAACGGAGAATTGGCAGTAATCACATAGTTGGCCTGAGTATCACTGAGGTTCGAGGGCCAAGACCCGGAGGTCCCCCACGAAGCGGGCGAATTATTACGGCTAAAGATATACACCTTCCCGTTTCCATCGTTTCGTGAGGCGATAGCAATATCAGCCAGTCCGTCGCCGTCTAGATCTCCCGCATTTACAACGGCGCTTCCAAAGCTGTTGCTGATCGAGCCTGTGAACGTTACGTCGGGGCTCGAACGGTAACCACTCGTCGTCCCGAAGAACAAAAGCACGTGGGCATTCGTACCCTGGCCACCGACCAGCAGATCCGACATCCCGTCATCGGCAAATGAGGCGCCAACCGACCCCCCAAAATCACCAGCTTCATCGAGATCGCGGGCCATCCTGTCTCCCGCGACCCCGGGTCAACACGGTCACATTGAAATGCTGTGCACAACATACGTTTCCGCATGTACAAGCGGCGCTTGCGCCCATCAATGTATTTGCACTCACAGTTCCAACGGTATTCTTGGAACGAACGCCCACGTAGTAGTCGCTTTCAATATCTCCCACCGAATGCAATCCCGTCCAGGTTCCCGGGGGCAGACGGCTTTCCCCCGTAGGGCAGTGCAACCGTTACGGCAGGGTTGTCGAAGTTTGAATCAGTGATCGGGGATTTGGCTACCCGGACATA
>CAWIGZ010000007.1:0-54966 GCA_963835825.1 uncultured Pseudomonadota bacterium | reverse complement strand
ATCCAGATGATCACGCTCAATCTCGCGTCTCAGTGGCACGTGCGTACTCCCGCGGTGCTGCGGATCATGCCCAGCGAGTACATTGATGAGTTCTTCAAGACGGGCCGAATCCGGCTCAGCTCCTTTCGACTGTTCGAGAAGCATCCAGACGAGCAACGGGGTGACGGTCAGGAGGGCAAGCACATGATCGTGGGCAAAGGGACGAAACAGACGGTCGTCGCGGTGACAGCGCATGGAAACGATGCCTATGTGCTCTGCGGCACGGGAAGCGAGTCTGCGGACCTATTCACGAAGTTTGGTTGCGACACAGCGCTGCTGATTAAGGACACCACGGCGTTTGGAACTGCGGTCGCGCGGCAGTTGCCTGGCCTGCGTCTCGGATTAGAGGGACCGTGTGTCTATAGGGAGGGTGAGATCGAATGTGAGATAGGCGACTTTGAACTCGATCAGCTGAAAGCCAACCCCGAAGCAAAGAACCTTGACATGCATAAGTTGGGAGGGTTCGTCCTCAATATGGCCGGAAGTGAAGTATTCTTCCGCAAACGCTCACAGTACGAACATCAGCGCGAGTACAGGTGGGTCTGGATCACGGACAGAGCGGCGAGCGACCACACGTTCATCGAGATCCCAGAGGCGCGGCAGTTCTGTGAGCGAGTGGCCAAGAACTCGAGTGGGGGCACTGGATAACATGCCGATGAAGCGGACGGGCTTCGCCCGCCGCTTATCGGCAAATCGTTGGGCAGACGCGGAGATGTACAACAGACCAACACGAGTGGTCCTCGTGGGTGCGCTGATGTTCGCTGTCGGATGCGATCCGGGCTGGGCCTACCACGTTCCCGATCGGCGCCCGGGAGCGCCGGGGGTGTTGGGGGACCAAGCAGACGTGGGATTGCTGGTCAGGGCTGGTCTGTCAACGGGAATGCTCAGTGTCGAGATCGACGTGACGAACGATACTTCCGTTCCTCTGCTCGTTCGCGAGGGTGCGTTTCGAGTACTGGATGCGTCGGGTCGTACGCTACCGTGGTACTGGGGCCACCCGCCGACGCAGCCCTGTGACGAGCTGAAACATAACGTCGTAAAGCTCGAACGCGGCCAGGTCTGCACGATGCGAGGGAGTTTCCAAGTGAACCCGAACGCCGGCATTTTCGGCGGTCGGAACAAGACTTTGAGGACCCTCACCGTTGTCGTCGATGGGCTCGCGAGAGGTAACGCTCCCATTTTCCGTTCCGCTACTCTGGACTGGGACTGACGGCGCTGCCCAGCAAGCCGTTGCAGCAGCCGAACGCCACGCCCGTCCGCGTGAAGAAGTGCTCGTGCCGCGACGCCGCGGGCTGGCGCCCGCGGCTCCTCGCGGCCGCGGTACGCTCGAACGCGACCTTGGCGTTCGCTGCTGAACGGCAGGTCGTTGGGAGGACGAGCGATGGCGGATGAATCGACGTGCGATCGGCTGCGGGGGGCGCGGGAGCGACTCGGTCTGACGCCCGAAGAGGTGGCGAGCAAGATGGGACTGTCGGCTCCTTGGTACTACGACTTGGAAGCGTACCCGGACGAGGTCCCGTCGACGGTGTCGCTGGCGCACCTTAAGATTCTTGGTCAGACCATCGGACTCGAGCCCGTTACGATACTCGTTGGGGGCACCACCTCGCCGACGGATCGCGGAGGGTTCCGAGACGTCGTGAACGGCCTCGAACGCCGGATGAAGTCGGAGGGACTCGATGCCGACGCTCTGGGTGAGCGTCTGGGCTGGGACATCCGTGGCGTGCTCGCAGATCCAGAAGCGCTGTGGACGTTCAACGTCGTCGGGTTGCGCGACCTCTGCCAGGGCGTCGGAATTGACTGGCTCGCGGTTCTTCCTCGTTCGGGATAACTGGCTTCGGGGGGCGCCGCCCAACCGCGCGTTGCAGCGGACGGCGCTTGCGCGCCGCCGCTGAACGCGAGATCGTTAGCCGGACAGCGTGACCATGGAACGCGTTGAAGTTGTTATAGGGTCCAGCGGGAACTCTCAGATCATCATCAGGCCGCGATTTCGGGGGGACCAGCACTGGATCGAGTGCGATGTCACGGTTAAGGCCGGAGCGTTTCGAGGCGCCTATGTCGCATCCTTGGGGCCCCAGGAATTTGCTGCGTTTCGGGAGGAATTGGAACGTCTCTATCGAGACTTGCGGGGAGTTGGACGGTTCGACTCGATGGAAAGGCAGGTAGCAATCGAGGTTAGTGGGGACGGTCGCGGGCACTTCAGAGGCCCGTGCCGTCTGAGGGACCGCGTCGTCGATGGGAATCTTCTCGAATGCGACGTCGAGTTCGATCAGACGGATATTCCTGCCATGCTCCAGCAGCTCGCGGACATCGAGGTAGCCTTCCCAGCTGCGACCGGGTTCGCCGGCTAACCCGGAATTGCAGCGGACGATTGCCCTTCCTCGCTTCGCTCGGGCGGGCGCTCGCCGCTGAATTCCAGTATCGTTGGACAGACAGGGTTCATGGCGATCGCCGAGCTGATCACGTTGATGGAACGGTTCGTTTCGGGAGACGACATCTCTGTGGCGGCCGCAAATAGATTAGAGGGTCTGCTCCTCGAATCGATCCCCGAGCATCCCGAGCTCGAAGAGCTTGCGGACGAGCTGGCCGAGTACCGACCGGAGGGCGGCGACTACTTGTACGACTTCGAGTGGATGAAGCTACGAGTAGCGCACCATCTCGCAGCCCTCCGGGCCCCTCGGCCTCTCTAAGCGTCGATTTCGCATACCCAGCGTGAGGCTCGCCGAGAAGGCTGGACGGCAGCGTAATCGGGCGTCAAACGAGTGAGCCTGGGGTTGCAAATCGGCTGGCGCGGGTTGGTTTCTTCATGCGCGGGCACACGGCCCCCTTACCCCCACGACCGCCAGCCCACTTCGAGAGCGCGGCGGCTCAGTTGAGAAGGTGCGGGCGCGGCGCGAGGCGCAGGGTGCGGCCCCTGCCGTGACGAACGAAGCGCCCGGCGACGACGAGAAGCGCGCGACGGAGCCAGGGTGCGCGCCAGGTGGCGAGGGCGGGCGCCGTGACGAGCACATACCTGCGGAGCAGGTTATGTGTGAGCAGCTTGAGCAACAGAGCGGCGTGGTTGGCCTCG
This sequence comes from uncultured Pseudomonadota bacterium, assembly GCA_963835825.1. Taxonomy (GTDB): domain Bacteria; phylum Myxococcota_A; class Polyangia; order Fen-1088; family Fen-1088; genus JADGRB01. Next base: position 51,860 of record CAWIGZ010000007.1, on the reverse strand, counting down.
AAGTCCGCCGACGGGACTTTGCCGATGCCCCACGCGCCCTTGAGATCGCCGATGAGCGGCTCGACACCAGCGCGGCCGTCGTAGTGATGGGCGAGGTCGTCAGCGTCGCCGTGCATGTCGTTGGTCAGGAAGGCCTGCACGGTCCATTCGGAGTCGTCCCACAAGTAGAGCTGCTTGCCCTGGCGATCGAGCGAGCGCACGGCGATGACGCGTACTTCGAGGCCGCGCGCTTTCCACTCGCCGCGCGCGAAGTCGACCTCGGCGACCTGGCGCGTGGGCTTGCCGTCGGCATCAATATCGACGGTGCGCCAGCAGCCGCGCGGCACCCGATAGATCGCCGAGCACAGGTCCATCGTCGTCTTCGCCTTGATCAGAAAGTGAGCCTTCTTCTCGTCGATTGTGCGCATCACCGACGTGCAGTCCCCGGCCGCGTCGATCCGGACACGAATCAATGTCTTGGAGCCTGTGGCCTCGCGCAGGCGATCGACCCAGGCGGCGACGGTGGGCGCGTCGGCATCGCCGAAGGACGTGTCGCCGGGGCGGAGTTTGCCGCCGACGACGGTGTCGGTCTCCGCGCAGCGGGCCAGGAGAGGGTGGTAGCTCGGGCGGCCGTGATAGCGCGGGTTCGGGCCGGGCAAGGCGCCCTCGTGCTCGCCAAAGATGGGCTCGACCGTGCTGTCGATGTCGAGATGAACCACCGGTCGCCGCTTGGCGCTCACCGGCGCGAGCCCGTGCGCGGCCATCATCTCTTCGAGCGCCCCCAGCGCCTGCTCGTCGAAGCGGCGCAGATCGCGATAGATCGTGTCGAGGCTGGGCACGACGCCGCCGGCGAGGTGTACGAACAGCGGGTCCGCCGACAGCGACTCGACGCCGAACACGCGGTGCTCACCCACGACCGCCGCGTCGATCAGCAGCCGCATCTGCGACTCCATCGGGTACACGACGAGCGGGCCCGGCTTCAACCGCCAGAACTCGTCGCGCAGGGCCTGATCGACGCCGAGGTCGCGTGTGAACGCTCCGAAGCGGGCAAGACCGCCGTAGCCCGTCAGCGCCGCGTCCGGTCGCCCGGCCTTGATGTGCCGTGCGTCGGCGCGACGAATGCGGCACGCGCGACGATGGCCATCTCCGCGCTTGCCTCCAAGAGAATCTCGACGCACCTTCTGGGTGCTCGGCGTGGGTGCTGGTGTTTGCATCGCAACAACCACAAGCGCTTGCGCCGGGCCTTTTTCAAGCTCTTTTCGCGCCCCGAGCCGCTGCCGTCACCCCGCCGCTACGCCGGGCGCGCGAAACCCACGCTCAGTTCGGCGTGACCGAAGACCGGCTGCAAGCATTCGTGGCTCAGGTAATGCTCAAGGCCGAGGCTGACGGCTAACAAGGCGTTGCAGCGGATGATCGCCCTTCCTTGCTGCGCTCGGGCGGGCGCTCACCGCTGAACGCCAGTATCGTTGGACAGCTAACGGCGGGTCGCATGCGTCGGTGCCCGGCCTGCAGGAGAAGTCTCGGAATGTCGTTCATCTTGGAGATGAAACACATCACCCGATTCCTGTGTACCCGTTGCTGGGCGACGATCCATCTCGACCTCGTCGAGTTCGCCACCTATACCGTTGCCGGCGGAGTCCTCGGAGCAGTGGTTGTTGCGGGCATTGCACTCGCTGGACATTTGCGTTTCACGGATCTCGGCGGGGCCTGCTCATTAATCGTCTGCCTGGCGGCGCTCGCCGGAAGATTCCTTCCCAAGCTGGTCGTCGAGGATCCGCCTCTCTCGTAGATGTGCGCTGTCCAACAAGCCGTTGCAGCGGCTGAACGCCTGCGCCGCCCGCCCGAAAGTGGGCTGTGCCGCGACGCCGCGGGCTGCCGCCCGCGGCTCCTCGCGGCCGTGGTACGATCGCGCGTCCGTTCGGCGTTCACCGCTGAACGGCAAAACGTTATCCTGACAAGTTCGATGGGCCTTTCTGGATTCAATAAGGTCGCCATGAAGGTCATGGGGCTCTTGTCCATTCCGGTTCTCGGCGGAGTCGTATTTATCCTTTGGAAAGAATGGAAGGATGGCGACGCGCTTGTGCCACGCCCGGGCTGGGAACCGGGGTGGAGCACGCATGCCGGTTCTATCATCACCGTTGTGGTCGTGGCAGGCGGCGTGAGTGCGGTTGCTGGGTGGTCATGGTGGGAGCGTCGTCGCGAGCGGGCTTGGGGGAAGAAACAGAAGCGAGCAGGATAACAAGCCGTTGCAGCGGACGGCGCCGGTGCCGCCCGCTCGTAGGTTGGCCGTGCCGCGACGCCGCGGGCTGACGCCCGCGGCTCCTCGCGGCCATGGTACGCTCGGGCGTCCGTTCGGCGCCGCCGCTGAACGGCAAAAAGTTGGACAGACAGCGTTCGGGCGCGTCGCCGGGTGTGATACCGTGCGTCGGTCGGTCTTGGGGGGGGCCGGCGAGGAGTCGCATGAACAAAAAGAAGACCGAGAAGCCGACGGGGAAGAAATCTGGCGCGTCCGAGAAGCGTGTCTACTTCAAGCAGGCCGACTTCCCGTTGACCACGTTGCAGCAGGCGCAGAAGATCGCTTCCGCTCTCTGGGACAACTTCGCCGGGAAGGACGGCTCGCCTCCTGACATTGCCCTATCCATTGGCGTCAGTCCCACAAGCAGTGGCTGGCCCAATCTTGCCGGCAGCTCCATCGCTTACGGCCTCACCGACGGTGGCGTCAACGCGAACACCGTCAAACTGACGCCCCTCGGGCGCAGGTTGGTGGCTCCGGAGCACGACGGAGACGATCTGGCCGCGCGGCGAGAGGCGATCTTGAAGCCACGCATCGCGAAAGAGTTCTTTGAACGATATCGGCGCGCCAAGTTTCCGAACGACACCATCGGCGGAAACGTTCTTCGAAGCCTGGGCATTCCGGCCGATCGGATCGGGTCAGCCCTCGATATCGTAAAAGCGAATGGACGGTACGCCGGCATCATCAGGGAGACGCCGACCGGACCCTTCGTCAACCTTGACTCTCCCGGTGTTCCGGCTCCTACGGCGACCCCATCCCTGCCAGAAGGCGACACTGACGTAGATGACGCCGCGCCCGAGGACGAAGCATCGCCCCTCAAGGCTATCCCGCAGATCACTCCGCCGGCAGCGAGTCCGCCAAGCGCCTCCTTCGATCCGAAGAGCAATCGCGTCTTTATCTCCCACGGAAAACAGAAGGCGATCGTTACGCAGATCAAGGAACTCCTGGAGTTTGGAAACTTCGAGCCAATCGTCTCAGTGGAACGCGAATCAACGGCCATAGCAGTCCCAGAGAAGGTATTCGAAGACATGCGCTCGTGTAGTGCTGGGGTGATCCACGTCGGTGCAGAAGGCAAATTCCTGGATCGCGACGGAAAGGAACACGTCAAGATCAACGACAACGTTCTGATCGAGATCGGTGCCGCGATGGCGTTGTACGGGAAGAAGGTCATCCTGCTGGTGGAAAAGGGCGTGGCCTTGCCGTCGAACCTCCAGGGGATATACCGGTGTGAGTTCGAAGGCGAACGCCTTGAGTACGACGCGACGATGAAACTTCTGAAGACGTTCAGTCAATTCCGATGAAGCGAGGGTGCTGTCCAACAAGGCGTTGAACCCGACGGGCCTTCGGCCCGCGGGTTAACGCCCTGACGTTGGGCAGACAGAGTGATGCTGTGGTGGGAGGATGAAGATGAGCGGACGGACCTGGGTCATGGCTCTGTGGTTTTCCGTCTCCTTGGCGGTCGCGAGCTGCGGCGGAAGTGGAAGCAGCGTGACCGACTGTCCGTCGTACGTCGTGGTCCCAGATGGTGGTCCGAATGGCTTCTCCTCGGTGGGGGAGTGGCGTACGGACTCTGTCTGCGCCCAATACTGTCAAGCGGACTACCCGGTGTGCCAGCTTGCGACGGCGACCTCGGTCAAGTGTCAGAAGGGCTGCCAATGATGCCGTGTCAGCGCACGCCGTCGGTGGAGCTGCCCAACAAGGCGTTGAACCCGACGGGCCTTCGGCCCGCGGGTTAACGCCAGGTCGTTGGGCAGACAGCCGATGGGGGCGAAGGCTTCGCGCGAGGAACTTGAAAAGGCCGTGCGCCTGTCTCGTCGCGCTTTACCGTTCGAAATCGTGTTCGCGGTGATCGGATGCGGCATCATGTGGGGCATTCATCGGTCGCTGCAGCGTCCCGGTTGGTTCCTGATGGTGTTGCCTTTCATCAGCATTCCGGTCGGCCAGGCCATCAACATGTTCCGCTGCCGCCGGGCGCTCAGACGTCTCGGCTCAACCGCGAGCTGAGCAAGACTCGCTGCCCAACCAGCCGTTGCAGCAGCCGAACGCCCCTCGCTCCGCTTGGGTGGCCGTGCCGCGACGCCGCGGGCTGGCGCCCGCGGCTCCTCGCGGCCGTGGTACGCTTGGGCGCGACCTCGGCGTTCGCTGCTGAACGGCAGGTCGTTGGGCGGACCGCGGGGAACCCGAGCGGTCCGAAGATGTCTACTAGATCGATGACCTGGCGACACTTAGGGGGATTCTGCGTATTCCTTGCTGCGGCGTGTTCGGGTGATCGCCACCGCACGTCGCGCGACGATCAGATGACACCCGCTGGGTCTGTGGTGGACGAGGAGCCCAGCGGGTCTCCAGACGCGACGAATCCGAATCACAACGTTCAGGGGGGGCTGGAGATTTCGGTCGTCGCCTTCCGGCAAAACCTTTCCGCGAACCAGCCACTACTCGTCACGGTGGCACTGAGAAACGTGTCCGACCATCCTCTGGTCGTCCTCTCCCACGTCCAGCTCAGGCCGTCTGGAGTGAACCTCGACTGGTACCACTTTCGATTGAAGTATCTGGCCCCGGACAAGAACGGTCGGTGCGATTTCGTTCACGCTCGCCGCTTAGCGCAACGGGTTGAGATCATTGAAGGCCGGATGAAATCCGAACCGGTGGCGCGAAGTCTTGCGGCGGGCGAGCGCATCACTCACACGGTCGACCTACAAGAGTGGGCCATTAAGTCACAGGGCGCGCGCATTCCACCGGGACACTACGCGATCGGCGTGACCTACACCGTTAAGGCCTCGTCAGGGCTACGCCCGTCACGATGGCCATGGGACGACCCTCATGACGAGCTCTGGACCGGGTCAGTCGACGCTGTCTCGCTGCTGCTCACAATCACGGGACCCATTCCAGAGGATCGCTGCTCGATCGGTCCAGAGCCCGCCCAAGACCACGCCATCGAGAATGCCGCCCAACCGGGAATTGCAGCGGTCCGGGCTTCGCCCGGCCGCTGAATTCCAGTATCGTTATGCGGAAGAGAAGGGACCTTCATGGCTGACCAGTCACATCTCGATCGCAAGTACTTCATCGACGGGAGTATCTACAACTGCCCGTACTGCAATCGGCGCCACGTCACCTACTCAATCGACACAGTGAAGCACTTCGACTGGACCAATTCAAAGCCCGCACACGCCATCTTTGTCAAATGTCGCAGCTGCGGTAAGACGTCGATGCACCTCACGTTCGAAGACATCACCTACTACGAGAGTCGATACTACTTCAACAACGATGTCATCGGTTCAATCGACGACAAGCTATTTCATTCGGTACCGAGTTCGTTCCACGTCGTCGATGAGCGGATCCCACGTCAACTGCGAGAACTTCTCAGCGAAGCAGACGGGTGCCTAAAATCGAACTTTCTGACCGGGGCATCCGCCTGCGCTCGCAAGGTCGTGTACGAGCTTGCCGTCAAGTATCAGGCCGAGGGAGATAACTACGACCAGCGCATCAAAGCACTGAAGGCAAAACTGCCGTCGGTCGATCCGACCTTCTTCGATACCCTGCTGACGATCCAGCAGTTGACGAGTGACAAGGTACACGAGCAGTCCTACGACGGATGGGAATCGGGTCACCTTCGGTTGGTTCTTGCAGCCCTCCACGAAGTCCTCCAGGAGATCTTCGTTCTGCCGAAGGTGCGGGATGAGAAACGGAAGGCCATTCTCCAGCTGAAAGAGCAGGTTCTGGCGGCGAAGAGCCCGGCGAAGGCCAAGGCGGGGGGCTCCGCATAACCCGGAATTGCAGCGGACGGGCTGCGCCCGCCGCTGAATTCCATTATCGTTCGGCGGACAAGGGAGGTGGACATGGAACTGTACGTGGTTGTCGTCGGTCTGACCCTCCCCGCGATCGCGGTGGTTCGAGGACTCCGCGCTCGGCGACCGCTCCTTCTCTTGACCGGCGAGGTGCTCCGGGCCAGCTACTTGTTCTTCTATGGCAGCGCGGTGGTTCTTCGGCCATCGGGTCTTCGCATCGGAGCAGCGATCGTCGGCACGGCGGTGGCTCTGTGGGGTATCCTGCGCGAGGGTCGGCAATCGCGTCCAACAAGGGCGGCCGCCGAACCGGCCGTTGCAGCGGACCGGGCTTCGCCCGGCCGCTGAACGGCAAAACGTTCGGCAGACAGGGTGAATGCGCAATGACACCGTCTGAAGTTGCGTTCTCCCGAGCCATCATCGGCTCAGTGGTGACATTCGCTGTCTTGTCGGTGGCGTATTTCCGTCTGTACGGGCAGCGCGCAAGGGTTGCAGTCACCAGACATCTTGGGATCATTCTTCCGAGTGTTGGCGCGGCGTCGGTTGGCGCGTTGATCGCCTTCCAGTTGCCCCTGGTCGCGAAGGTCCTCTGCTGGTTCCTCGCGACGTCGATCGTCTTGATGTACCTGTTCGGCACGATTGTGGCCCGACGCGCGAGGGCGAGCTTCAAGGCGAAGTCGAAGACGTAGGGCTGCCGAACCGGCCGTTGCAGACGGACGGGCGCGTCGGTCGCTACGCTCCCTCTCGCGCCCGCCGCTGAACGGCGATATCGTTGGACAGCGAGCGACGAAAGCGGGTTTCGGCGCAGGGTGGCGAGCGAGAGGGCGCGGCGCGATTGGAGGGGAGTGGTCGGCCTGGACGACCGTCGCTGTCGTGACGTTGCGATCTGGTGCTCGCTCGACGGGCGGCGGTGATTCGAGGTCATCCTTGGTGTTCGGCGTGGGCACTTCGAACGGCCACGTGCGCGGGCCCGGGACCGGAGTCGGACGGTGTGCAGACGTGATGGGGAGTTGGAGGAGAACCAGGGGTTGTCGTCGCCCTGTCCAACAAGCCGTTGCAACGGACGGCGCCGGTGCCGCCCGCTCGTGGCTTGGCCGTGCCGCGACGCCGCGGGCTGACGCCCGCGGCTCCTCGCGGCCATGGTACGCTCGGGCGTCCGTTCGGCGCCGCCGCTGAACGGAAAAACGTTAGGCCGACACGGCGATCGGCGACACGATCTGTCTGGATGGAACGCTCAGCCGCGCGGCAGATGGCGCTGAATCTCCGCCGGTGTGCCGCCGAGTGCCGGCCCCGCTCGGGTCGGGTATGGTGACACGGTGAGTCCGACCGTTCTGCGCGCCAGCGGGTTCCGCTTCTACTTCTTCTCTCGCGAAGAACCGCGAGTTCATGTGCATGTCCAACATGGCGAAGGTGAGGCGAAGTTCTGGCTGGAACCCGAGATCGGTCTAGCGCAGAATCATGGGCTGAACTCCCGTCATATCTCGAAGGCGTTGAGCCTCGTCAGGAAGCACGAAGATGAAATCCGCGCTGCGTGGAAAGCCCACTTCCAAGGTTGAAGTCGCCAACGTGGCGCCTGGTGGATTCTGGCTTCTGCTGGACGAACGGGAGCTCTTCCTGCCGTTCAAGAAGTTTCCTTGGTTCCGGGACGCCACGATTCGCGAAATCACGACGGTAGAGCGACCGAGCGCCCACCATCTGTACTGGCCCGAGTTGGACATCGACTTGGCGGTAGATTCGATCGAGCGACCGGATCGATTTCCACTGGTGAGTAGGGCGCGGCCTAATCTAGCCCGCCGTTGCAACGGCTGAACGCCACACCGGTCCGCGCGAAGGTGGGCACGTGCCGCGACGCCGCGCGCTGGCGCGCGCGACTCTTCGCGGCCGTGCTACGCTCGGCCGCGACCCTCGCGTTCACCGCTGAACGGCAGAACGTTCGGCAGAGAGACGCGTCCGATGGCCGGGACCGAAATTCGATTGAGACATTCCCGTCGCGATGCTCGCTTGCTCGCGGTGGCGTGGGCGGCTCTGATGGGCTGCACGACGACGACGCGTCTGGCACCGGCCGCAAACTCGACCTTCGAGCAGGCCGTCGAGCACCTGGCAGCGCAGCCGGGCACCTACGCCCACGTCACGACCCCAGTGCCGCCGTTGCAACCGATCATCGACGAGACCGGTCCCTATCGCATCGTCAGTCACGAACCCGGCTGGCTGACCCTCTCGGACTACGCCTCCGCGCTCCGGGTACCCCTGACTCGGGTCCAGTCGTTGAGCAGGTACGAGCACGGCAGAGGCGCGATCGATGGCGCGCTCGCGGCCGGCGGCGTGGGGTTCCTTCTGGGCTTCGGGGCAGGGTTCATCTTGGGGAGCATGTCATCCTGCGCGGCCGACGACCCCTGCCCGCGACCGTCGCCGGTCATCGGGGGGATAGCTGGCGGCGCAGCCGCCGGGGCGCTCTTCGCGGCGATTGGCGCGGCGATAGGAGCGGTCCGCGGGCACGAGACGCGCTACGAGATCGCGGCTCCCTAAACGGTTCGGGAGGGAATCTCGAGCTGGCCGCGACGCCGTCGTGCTCTGGTGGGCGCGACGAGCGCTCGGATGTCTGGGATCGGCCCTGGGAGCCGAAGTCGAAGCCGTAGGCCTGCCGAACCCGGAATTGCAGCGGACGGGCTGCGCCCGCCGCTGAATTCCAGTATCGTCGGACGGACAAAGGCGGGAACTGACCGCTCCTCGGGTTGTCTATTGCCCGTGGAGTTCCTCGTCGCAGTGCTTATGGCAGCGGGAACTGCCCCCGCTGGTTGTTGGGAGGACGGTGTGTCCGTGCGCAAGGACGACCGTACACAGATCATCGCAGCTGTAAGGCGCTGCTCGCGGTTTCCCGTGGTTCAAATCGAGCGACCTGACCCCGAAGGACACGCGCCCACGGCACCCTCGCCGTTCGCACCTTGGTGCGGGGGAGCTGCGGCAATGCCGACGGTGACATCTTCTGGATCAATCGAGGCCCTCGTGGCTGGCGCGTTCTCAAGAAGGCGGGTGGTTGGGGCGAGTCTTCCGCGTCAGCTGCACGTAGCGTCCACTGAGCCGTCCAACCAACCGTTGCAGCGGACAGCCGCCCGCGCAGTCCGCTCGATGGTGGGCTCGTGCCGCGACTCCGCGCGCTGGCGCCCGCGGCTCTTCGCGGCGGTGGTACGCTTGCGCCTCCGTGTGGCGGCTGCCGCTGAACGGCGAGACGTTGGGCGGACGAGAGCGCATGGACTATCTCGGGACGATCAAGGCCGCGGCCGATCCACCGGGCGTCGATCTCGAACGATGGTGGGGACTGATAGCGAGTCATGTCACTCTCTCCGCGGTCGCCCCATTCGAGGGTATCAATCCGGTTGCCAACGCTCCAATGACGTTCCGGCCGCACCCCGGGACGGCGCGGGTTGTCGTCGATTGTCAAGGACGTGGGCCTGATGCACGAGGCGATGGATGGATCCCGTCAGGTCGAGGTGTGGGGCGAGGCCGCCACCGTCGACAGCGTGGCCCATGATGTCGCCGGCAAGGTGGGTGCTGTGTATCAGCGCTGGCGGGGGTGAGTGTGCGCGGACCAACAAGCCGTTGCAGCAGCCGAACGCCGCGCTCGTCCGCTTGTAGGCTTGCTCGTGCCGCGACGCCCCGGGCTGCGCCCGCGGCTCCCCCTCTGTGCCAAGCCGAAGGCGATGACGGCGGTGCAGAATCGGGGGACGGTACCAGCGATGCGTGACCGATACGCGGAGGTCGCCCGACAGCTGTCCAGCACGGCGTTGCAGCCAGCGCTTGCGCACCGCCGCTGAACGCGCAATCGTTGTACAGACCGGGCGGTGTACGACGTTCCCTCACTCCCTCGTTGTCGAGCATGAAGACACCATGCGAGCTTCACGACGATGTCGCCTTGGCGGTCTACGACCTATTGTCGTGGCACAAACCAGTCACCGCGCGAGTCGATCGGGCTGCGACTTTGCTGGCACTCGTGAATACCCTCGTCGTAGTGTCGGGATGTGCGGCCGTATGGCCGATCTCGCACCGTCCCTCGATATTCACTCTGATTGGGCTCGGAATGGCAGGGGCGACATACGCGTGGTGGATCGAGCGTCGGCTGACCCTGCGGGTAAAAGGATTGGAGGAAGATCGGGCGCCAACTCGGCCGACACGATGGCAACTGGTCGTGGCGGTCTACATAGGAATGGCAGTTCTCTCTCCCTTCATCGCACTCGCATATGGCCGCTACCCACATCCGTAGGCTGCCCAACATGGTGTTGCAGCGGCCAATCATCCTTCCTCGCTTCGCTCGGGCGGACGCCCGCAGCTGAACGGCAAAACGTTAGACGGTCAGGACGGAACGCGATGCGAGTCGTAGCCACGGTCGGTGCGGTTGGGTTGGCGCTGATCTCTTCCGACCTGCGCGCCGGAGGTACTCAGCTAAATAGCTCGACCTGCGTCGCCCAGCAGGATGCGATCGCCGCGGCCGTGACCTTTGTGCGTCACCATTCCCGAGAAGGTGAGTTCGACCTGAAGCGGCGACGGGCCGAAAACTGGGGGAACCTGTGGGAGGTGTCGTTTGCGAAACGCGATCACGTTGTGCCGGGAAGCGGGCTGGTCGATGTCCGGAAGTCAGACTGCTCCGCTGCGTGGGTACCGCTGAAATAGACGAGCGTGCCTTCTAAGCCAACCTAAACCAACCAGGCCGTTGCAGCAGTCGAACGCCGCTCGCATCCGCCGCGTAAATGGGCTCGTGCCGAGCGCAGCGGGCGGCGCCCGCGACTCCGCGCGGCCGTGGTACGCTCCAAGGCGACCTTGGCGTTCACTACTGAACATGAACTGGGGGGGCTTCAGGTGGATTCTGTTCGGTGCTGTATCGACGCCCCTCGGCTTGCTCTGGTTCCTGCAGGGGGCCGACCTGGTCCGTATCCGCCCGATCCTTTGTGTCGCGAACTGCCAGCCACTGCAGGGCGGATCGATCGGCTGGATGACGGCCGGGGCGCTCCTTCTGGTCCTAGGAGTGGCGGCGATCTCTGTGGGTCTCCGCCGGCGCCGGCCAGGCAAGTGACCTTCGAGTTCGCGGCCGTCTAACCCGCGCCCTGAGGTGGACCGCAAACGAAATGGGAAGGTATCTGCACAACGAGGTTGAGGAGAGAGACGACCGAGTCTGAAGGGCGTTCGAGGTAGCGGGTTGTATCGCCCTACGATTGCGGGGCGTCGTTGAGGACCGCGTTCTGGAAGGCGGTGGCGTTGTTGCGGCTCGGGTAGGGCTGGGCGGGGACCGGCACGCCGAGGTGGGCACACAGCGGCTCCCACCCGTCGCCCAGGTTGTGGACCAGCAGCCGCTCGGGCGGCACGGTCGCCTTCACCGCCCGCACGTTCTCGTCATACGCGGCGATGGCATTCGCCCGGTCGCCCGGCCGGCCGCCGAAGACCTTGTCGCGAATCAGCGCGATGCCCAGTGACTCGGCCTCGAAGCTTTTCTCGATGCCGCGCGCGATGGTCTGCTCGAAGCTCACCCACCAGCTCTCGGCGCTCCGGTGGGTGAGGATGACCTTGGCGTCCGGATAGAACGCGATCAGCTCCCGCCAGTAGTGCGCCGACGGCCAGTCCATGCAGCTGTGATAGCCGGCGAACAGCGCCTCCCAGTCGGGCGGCGTCCCCTTCACCAGCGCGCGCCACATCCGCTTCTGGTCTTCGTGCGTGTTCACCTCGAACATGTGGTGGCAGGGCCCGAAGCCGAGGATGGTCAGCGCCTCACGCATCGAGTCGGTGCCGGTCCGGCCGAAGCCCGTGCCGATGACTTTCAGTGCCATCCGGACAATCTATCCGAAACCGTGGCGCCGCGGCGCCCCCCGGCGATCAGCGGATCGCGCGAAACCAGGCGTCGATCACGAACTGGCAGACCACCAGGAGCAGTCCGGCAAGGACGCCCACCCCCACCATCTTCACCGCGAACCCCGCGCCTTCCAACAGCCGATCGCCCCCGAACCGCCGCGCCAAGACTGACATCGTCCGTACCTCCCGATGACGGCAAGATAGCCTGCGGGCGGTCAAGGGGTGGTTTCGCCGCGGAGCAAGGTGTGTAAAAGCGTGGCGGCGGTGCTAGCGTTGCCGGCCTGACCCTCCGGACCGAGCTCTCCCTGGTGCTGTCGTCGCTGTTGGTCGTGTCGATCGGCCTGGCGGGCGGGACCACCATCTACCAGTCGGCGCGCACCATGCGCCGCGAGCTGACCACCGAGTACCAGCTGTTCGCCGAGAACCGCGCCTTCGCGCTGCGCGACAACTTCGAGATTCTCGAGGACGAGCTCAAGCGCCTGGCGCTACTCGCCGGAGATGAACCCCACCGATCCCGATCTGTTGCAGGAGGAGCAGATCCTGGCCGGCGCCCACGCCCACTCGGTCCTCTACAACACGGCGGTGCTGCTGCTCGACCGCAACGGCCGCTGCGTCCGCTCGGTCCCCGATCGGTCGGCCTTCGGCGGGCAGTCGTTCGGCGATCGCCCCTGGTTCCGGGCCGTGCGCGGCGGGGAGGCGGGGCCGCTCTTTGGCATCACCGACGAGCCGGCGCTGGGGCAGACGCTGAAGATCGTGCAGCCGGTCGTGCGGGGCGGGGCGTTCACCGGCGCGCTGGTCGGGGTGATCGCGCTGGCGGAGAACAACCTCATCGCGCCGACCTTTCACGAGAACCTGCCGCGGGACACCGACGCCGTCCTCATCGACGAGGACGCGCAGCTCGAGCGGGCAGGGGGCGTCATCTATCCGCCCGGGCGGCCGCGGGTGATGGGCGGCTCCAGCTGGGCCCAGGCGATCACCGCGGCCTCACACGGGCAGAGCGGGACCCTCATCGGGGAGGCCAACGGCCAAAAGGCGCTGTTCGCGTACGCCCCGGTCGGCGGCGGGACCCGTTACGCGGTGGTCTTCTCCTGGCCCTGGCGGACGCTGACCGCCAACATCGAGCAGCAGGGGGCGACCCTGGGCGGCATCCTGGTCTTCGGCATCTTCGTGGCGACGCTCGCCGGCGTGCTGCTGTCGGCCTATCTGACCCGGCCGCTGCAGGCGCTGGCCGACGGCGCCATCCGGATCGCCCGCGGCGAGCACCTCCCGGCGATCTCCGCGCCGCGCCCCGCCGGGACCGAGGAGATCTCGACGCTGCTGGGCGCGTTCGAGCAGATGGGGGACTCGATCCAGAAGCGCGATCAGGAGCTGCGCGAGGCGGCCGGAATGCTCGAGCAGCGGGTCAAAGATCGGACCCAGGAGCTGGTCGCCACCCAGGCGGCGCTGGTCGAGGCCGAGCGCTTCGCGGCGATGGGCAAGACCTCGGCGGCGATCGCCCACGAGCTGAAGAACGCGCTCAACGGGCTGGGGATGGCGGTCGAGCTCATCGCGCAGGATCCCGCCAACGAGGCGCGGGTGGCGCGGCTGCGGCCGCAGGTGGTCGGGGAGATCGCCCGCCTGCGCGACGTCGTCGATTCGTTGCTGTCGTTCTCGCGCTCGCCGCGCATCGAACGCGCCCCGGCCGATCTGGCGGCGGTGGTGGCGCGCGCGTCGGAGGCGGTCGCCGATCTGGTGGCCGACCGCAACGTGGTGCTGACGGTCGAGGCGCCGTCCACGCTGCCGGTCCGCTGCGACGCCCACAAGATCCAGGGGGTGATGGTGAACCTCATCAAGAACGCGGTCGAAGCGGGTCGCACGGTGACCGTCAGCGCCGGCGCGCGCGACGGCGAGGCGCGTATCGAGGTCGCTGACGACGGCCCGGGGCTGTCGCCCGAGGCGCGCGCCCACCTGTTCGAGCCGTTCTTCACCACCAAGCCGAACGGCACCGGGCTGGGGCTGCCGACCTCGCGCCGTTTCGTCGAGGCGCATGGCGGCGCGATCGACGTCGGCACCTCCCACCTGGGCGGCGCCCTCTTCCGCGTGCGGCTGCCCCTCGAACCCGCGGCCGACCGCCCGGATCCGATTGCCCCCGAGGCCCGAACGACATGAAACCCACAGTCCTGGTGATTGACGACGAGAAGACGTTCCGCATCGTGGCGGAGGAGGCGCTGTCGGCCGAGGGGTTCGCGGTCACCAGCGCGTCGAACGGCCAGGCGGGCCTGGCGGCCTGGCAGCGCGAGCCGGTCGACCTGGTGATCCTCGATCGCCACCTCCCCGACACCGACGGCATCGCCATCCTCGAGGCGATGACCCGGGAGTCGCGCGAGAAGAACATCGACACGCTGATCGTGGTCGCCACCGCCTACGCCGACGTCGCCAGCGCGGTGCAGGCGCTCAAGCTGGGCGCGTTCGACTACCTGTCGAAGCCGCTCCAGCTCCCCGAGTTTCTGGTCACCGTGCGCAAGGCGATCGAGGCCAAGCGGCTGCGCACCCAGGTCCGCCAGCTGACCGACCGGGCGAAGGCGGCGATGGGCGACCTGGTGGTCGGCTCGTCGGCGGCGATGAAGAAGGTGATCGACATGGTCGACAAGGTGGCGGAGGCGCCCGACACGACCGTGCTGATCCAGGGAGAGTCGGGGACCGGCAAGGAGCTGATCGCCGATCTGATCGCGCGCCGCACCGTCGGCCGCAAGGACGGCCCGTTCGTGGAGATCAACTGCGCCTCGGTCCCGGAGAGCCTGCTGGAGAGCGAGCTGTTCGGCCACGAGCGGGGGGCCTTCACCGACGCCAAGACCCAGAAGCGGGGGCTGTTCGAAGAGGCCGACGGCGGGACGTTGCTGCTCGACGAGGTCGGTGAGATGCCGATGGCCACCCAGGCCAAGCTGCTGAAGGTTCTCGAGGAGATGACCTTCCGGCGGCTGGGCGGCACCCGCGATCTCTCAATCAACGTGCGCGTCGTTGCCGCAACGAACAAAGAGCTCGCCGACGAGGTCGAACGGGGCGGCTTTCGTTTGGACCTTTATCATCGCCTCGACGTGTTCCACATCCGCGTCCCGCCGTTGCGCGAGCGTCCCGAGGACATCCTGCCCCTGGCGACCCACTTCCTGGCCCGGTTCGCCACCCGGATGCGCAAAGCGGCCGTCAAGTTCGCCCCCCAGACGGAACGGCTGCTGCTCGCCTACGACTACCCCGGCAACGTGCGCGAGCTGCGCAACGTGATCGAGCGGGCCGTGATTCTGTCGACGCAGGACGTGATCGGCGACGATTGCATCGTGCTGTCCGGGCCGTCGCGCAGCGGCGCGGCCGGCGCCGTGCCGCCGTCGTTCTTCTCAATCGACGTCGACGGCGCCGGCAAGCCGCCCGATCTCGAGGCCCTCGAACGCGCGTACATCGCGAGATTGCTGACGTTTGCCGGCGGCAACCGCACCGCCGTGGCCCGGTTGCTGGGCGTTTCCTACCCGACGATCGCCAAGAAGATCGCGGACTACGGCCTGGCGTAGCAAGTGACGGTGGAAGAGGACTCGTCGCGATCAAGCCATAGAGTGCGCTTCCCTGGCAACTGTCCGGAGCAGTGCGGCTACCCGCCGCCGTTCGTTGCCGGGATCGTGTAGCTGGTCAGCTCTTCCAGGTGGCCGGTGGTGTTGGACTCGCGGATCTTTCCGACGCCGGCGACGAACCACTGGCTCTTGGCGGTGCCGGTGGTGGTGTCGGTGCGGGTGATCTTGAGGGCGTTGAACGTCCCGGCCGGGACGGTGACCACCTCGTTGACGGCGTCGGTGGTCCAGTTCTCGGTGATCATCTTGTTCGAGGCCGGCTTGCTGGCGGAGGTGTGGGCGTCCATGTAGCTCACCGTCCAGGCGGCGCCCGCCATGACGTGGTCGGGCGACTCGTCGACCCGCAGATCGTACGGCGTGTACCAATCCTCCGACGTCATCGCGCCGTTGGCGTCCGTCTGTTGATCGTGGTGGCGGCGCACGTCGGTGTCGGTCGACTCGTACCAGGTGAGCTGGGTGCTGGTCTTGATCGTCTCGCTGACCTTGTAGCCCATGGTGCCGGCCGCCATGCCGCCGATGTCCTCGAAGGCCTCGACGGTGCTGTGCTTGGTGTAGGCAACGCCCGTGTCGGTGACGTTGTAGACCCAGGTGGCGCCCACCACCAGCGGCTGGTAGCGGCCGCTGGTCATCATCGGGACGGCACCGTCGGCCGCCAGCGATCCGCCGGTCCCGCCGCTGCTGCCCCCGCTTCCGCCGCTTCCGCCGCTGCTGCCGCACCCGACGCTGGTCATCGTCGCCAGCGCGGCCAGAGGAACGATCTTCGCTAAGAAACGCATGCTCGTGCTCCTTCCCGACAGGTTCAGTTGCCCCACTTCTCCTCGCGCCCGCGCCGCCCTTCACGCGGCGGCGGGGCCCATCTTTCCTTCGTCGACGGTGACGGCGTGAATGCCGACGATCTGCGAGGCGGCCAGCATCCGCAGCACGGTGGAGGCGTCCATCGTCTCGCCGAGGACGGTCTCCATCACCAGCCGGCCCGGCCCCGGGTTCCCGGTGGGAAGCTCCAGCACCCGGGCGCCCGGAAACGCCAGCTTGATCTGGTCCCAGGCGCTGCGCGCGTCCTCGAGGTGGACCGAGACGCGCACCAGACGCATCCGCGCGCGGCGGCCGAGATCGAAAAGGGCCAGCACCACCCCGGCGAACAGCGTCGCCACCACCGCCATCGGGACGGCGCCCACGCCGCAGGCCATTCCGAGGCCGATCATCACGAACATCACCGCGGCGTCGCGGGTGTCCTTGATCCCCGAACGAAAGCGGATGAACCCGCCCAGGCCCACCAGGCCGAAGGCGCGCGCCGTGCTGTGGCCGATGACCACCACCATGAGCGCGCCGGCGAGCGCGATCAGCGTCTGGGCCTGGGCCACCTCGCGGGCGGGCGGCAGCGCGTTCGGCAGCAGGCGCCGCCAGGGGCGAAACCCCAGGAACGCGCCCAGCAGCGACGCGATCACCATCCGCACCAGGACCACCTCGAACTTCGAGGTGCCCATCGTGTCGAGCCCCAGCGTGTCGTTGAGGTCGAACAGCGACACGTTCAGGCCGCCATCACGGAGAGCGTCAGGTTGGCGCCGGTGGCGATGATCGCCGCCTGCTTGAGCAGCGAGATCTGCCCCGCGAACCCGGCCAGGGCGCGGTCGAGGAGCCCGCGCCCGCGTGCGCCGTTCACCAGGACACCCAGGCTCTTGACGACGCTGGGGGGCCAGATCTCCAGGCACGGCTCGCGGATCTCCCAGGCGGTCTCGTGGTCGAGGCCGACCATCGAGTCGAGCGCCTCGCGACAGCGCAGCGCCGTTCCGGTCCGCAGCGCCCAGGCGCGGGTGTCGTCCATCCCGGCGATGGTCGAGAGGACGGCCTTGGGGGCGCGTCCGACGGCGCGCTCGCGCCAGAGCCAGGCCCTGTCGCTGGTGAGCCCCCGCAGCGAGACGAGCGCCGCCACCGGCGCGGCCTCGCGGGCCGCCTTGCGCAGCTTCCAGGACTCCGGGCTCTCGATCCCCGTCACCGAGCGGGCCAGGGCGCGGGCGCGCAGATAGCCGGCCGCCGCGCGCTCGAGGCCGCCCCTCTCGGCGACCCAGCGCCGTCGCAGCTCCCAGGCGCGCGGCACGTCGAGCAGCGCCAGCGAGGCGACCACCGCCTCCGGAACCCGCGGGTAGAGCTCGGCCCGCAACGCCCAGGCGGTCTCGTCGTCCAGCCCTTCGAGGCTGGCGGCCACCTCCGCCGGCGCGATGTCGGCCAGGAGCTCGCGCATGGCCCAGGCCTCGGTCGCCTCGGCCGCCACGTCGGTCAGCGATCCCGCGACCTCCGACGGCGCCGATTCGATCAGCGACCGGCGGAGCTGCCAGGAGGTGGCGTCGGAGAGCCCGCGCAGGCCGCGCGCGATGATCCGCGGCGCCGTCGCGGCCAGGGCCACCCGGCGTTGATCGATGCCGGCGCCCGCCGTCCCCGCCAGCACGTAAGCGGCCAGCCCTGGCTCCGTTCGCGCGCGCCGGTCGACCCAGGCGAGGTAGGCCTCCAGCGCCGAATGCAGTCCGTTGACCCGCGGGGCGCTGGGCGGCGGTGCCAGGTCTGCCAGCCGGGCGCGCACTTCTCGCATCGCCGCCGGGCGATCGACCGTCGCCCGGGTGACGGCGTCGACGATGGCGGCGACCACCTGGTCCAGCTCGGCCTCGCTGTTCTCCACGATGATCCAGCGCCCGCTGTCGCGCTCGGCCAGCGCGCGATAGCCGGCCCGCAGGCGGGTCTGAAGCCCGCTGCCGGTCAGCCCCTTGCGGGAGACCGGGCGCCGATCGGGCGAGAGGATCTTGGCCACCTTGCGCCGGCCGCGCGCGACCGAGGGATCGACGTCGATCAGGAAGACCAGCTCCGGCCAGAGCCCGGCCGCGGCCGTGGCCAGCACCGGCTCGGTCTCCTGGCTGGAAAGATCGCGGCCGGCCTGGGCCAGCACCGCGGCGGTGTAGAGGTAGCGATCGGCGATGACCACGTCGGCGCGGCCGAGCGCCGGGCGCAGCACCTCGTCCGCCAGCTGGACCTCGCGGGCCACGTAGAGCATCAGCTCGGCCCGCGGGGAAAGCGCCATGTTGCGCGCGTCCCGGCAGAAGTCGCGGATCCCCTGCGTCACCTTCGACGCAAAGGCCCCCTCCTCGCGCAGATGCTCGACCGTGAGGCCGCGCTCGCGCAGGACCTTGGCGACGCGATTCGAGATCGTCGTCTTCCCGCTGCCGTCGATCCCTTCGAAAACGACAAACATCCTTCCCACCTCACGCAGCGATGAAAGACCCGAGCGCGAACGGCAGCGCCGCCGGCGCGGCCGGCGCCCGCCCTCCCGACTCCTGTTCCGCCTGGCCCCCGTGGCCCAGCGCCGTCATGCCCATCCGGAACTTGGAGAAGCTCTCCGCCGGTTGCAGCGACTCCAGCGCCGGCCCCAGCCAGAACGGCATGTCGCCGCAGTGCTTGACCTCGAGGACCCGGGCCGGGAACGCCGCGATCACGTCCCGCTCCCCGGGGGCCGCCACGGATCCGGCGTCGCCGACCGGCTGCGGGCGGCAAAAGGTCAGGCTCTCGTCGAGCGTGATGCGCACGCGGCCAGCGTCCGCCGTCAGACAGAGGCGCCGGTACCAGGTCGCCAGGCGCGGCGCCATCGTGGGGAGCGCCAGCTCCCGGGCCAGCTCGGCCTGCCCGCCGGTCATCTTCGCCGAGGCGCCCGCCTGCCGGTTCGCGAGCAACTGGGCGAGCTCGGTGGGCGAGGCGGCCAGGCGGATCTTGCGGCGCGCGGGGCCCTCATGTTCCTTCAGCTCCACGAAGGCCACGCCGGAAAGCACGGGCGCGTCCTTGGGGCTGGCCGCGACGGCGTACTCGCGAACCCGAAGTCGCCGCGCCGGCTCCCCGTCGCCCGTTCGAAAGTAGGTCAGATCGTCGGTGTCGAGATACGTCGTTCGGGTGTACGAAATCGGCCGTTCACGATCGTAGATCTCGATGGCCACCCGGGCGGCGATCGCGTCGAGGAAACGGCGCATCTCTCCGCGGGAGAGCAAATATCGGAGCTCGTGATCGAACGGGTCGTTGCTCGCTGTCTTGTGGCTCGGCGTCTTGTGGCTCGGCGTGGACGTTTCGACAGCACCACCCATTTCGTTTCACCTCCGCTTGAGATATCCGCCTGACGGGAAACCGCGGTTGCACCAGCGTGAGCCTGTGCAAGTGAGGTGCCGGTTGCCGCGCCGCGCGGCGCGGGGAGTTGGCCCGCTTCCGGCGTCCGGTCGTTACCGCGGCGTAATCCGCTCAACCGGGGCGGTTACCGTTCGTCGAGCGCGCCGAGCGTGTCGGTCGCACCGAACGCACCGCGGGCCGCGAGGCGATGGGCGAGTCCCGACGAGCGCTCGAGGGGCCGGCCGGCCGCCGCTTCGAGCAGCGCGCGCCTTCCGACGACCACGATCGAGCGACGGGCGCGGGTCACGGCGGTGTAGACCAGCTCCCGCGAGAGCAGCGGCAGCTCGGTCTCCGGCAGGAGCAGCGCCGCTTCTTCCAGCTCGCTCCCCTGCGCCTTGTGGACGGTGGTGGCGTACGAGACGGCCACCGCGCCGCGCAGCGTGGCGGCCGGGAAGAGCGCCAGCGTCGCGCGATGGGGGAAGGCGAACATGGTGGTTGGCGCGCCTCCGGTTTCCACCAGCAGGACGATCCCCTGATCGCCGTTCATGAGGCCGCGATCGTAGTCGTTCTCGAGCATCATCACCGGCGTGCCGGGCGGCAGAGCGTCGGCGCCGGCGCCGCCCCCCAGCTCATGCGCCGCGCGGCGGACCAGGAGATCGTTGATGCGCTCGGCCCCCGCCTGACCGACGCGGGTCACCGTCAACAGGCGCGCCCGGCGGTGGCGATCGAGAAGAGCGTTCGCCAGCGCGGTGCCGGCCTCGTCGAGCCCGCCGCGGTCGAGCCGGAGCGCCCGGCGGGGCGGGAGCATCGCCAGGGCGGGGCGCACCTGTCGCGCGTACCAGAGGTCGGCGAAGGCCGCCAGCAGGCGGCGGCCGTGACTGTCGCGGGCGTCGGGCTCGCAAAGCTCGAACCCGACGAAGGCCAGCGCCTCGATTCCGGCGAGGCCCGTGGCCGGCTGCCGGGCGGGCGGGGTGCGGCCGGCGGCGATCTGCCGGGCGGCGCCCAGGATCTCGGCGCCGGCCGGATCGTCGGGGCTCATCCGGTGGCTCTCGGGCAGGGTGATCGCCAGCGGTCCCAGATCGCGCAGGACGCTGCCGGCCTGGATCGCCGGCAGCTGATCCGCGTCGCCGATCAGCACCAGGCGGCTCTGCGGACCGAGCGCCCGCACCAGCTGTTCGACGAGCGCCAGGTCGACCATGGAAGCTTCGTCGACGATCACGCCGGCGTGCGGGAGCCGGTTGTTCTCGTGGTGGCGAAAGGCGCCGCCCTGCACGGACCGTCGCGCGGAGAATCCCAGGAGGCGGTGCAGCGTGCTCGGCACCGGCGCCTCGACGCCGTCGGTGACCAGCCCCTCGGCGATCCGGTTGGCCGCCTTGCCGGTGGGCGCGGCGACGGCGATCGCCTCCGCCGGCATGCCCGCCGCGCGCCAGGCGCGGACGATCCCGCCGATGAGCGCCGTCTTTCCGCTGCCGGGCCCGCCGGTCACGACGGTCAGCGGGCGCGCGAGCGCCGCGGCGATGGCCGCGGACTGCGCGGTCGTCCAGCGGCGGTTCGCGGGGGCGGCCGCGGCCAGCGCGGCAGCGGGGTCGGCAAACGCCAGAACAGATGTGGCGATTCGCGTGGCCAGCGCGTCGGCCAGGCGCTCCTCCAGCCGCAGATCGCGTTCCTGGTAGAGGCAGCCTCCGTCGAGGATGAACGGCCGGTGGTCTCCCACCCGTCCGACGAGCGGCTCCAGCGCGGGGTAGCTGCCCAGCCGGCCGACCAGGTCGGCGACCGCCGCGCGATCGGCTTCGGCGGCGCCCAGGCGTTCGAGCCGCGCGTCGAGCCCGCCTCCGACCCGGCTTCCGGCGCCAGCCGGCAGCACCAGGCGCGTCGCCCCTTCGCCGCGCGCCTCGCAGGAGGCGAGGACCAGCAGCGCGAACGCGCGGCGCTCGGCGGTGGGAAGCGCGCGCGGCCAGCTGGCGGCCTCGAGCGCCAGATAGAGCGCCTCCGCGTCGACGTCGCCGCCGGCCAGCCCCTCCGCCCAGGCCGGCGGCCAGCGTCGCTCCGGCGCGCTCACGACGTCTCCTCCGCGCCCAGTCTCCCGGCGATCTCCTCGCCCCAGGCGGTGAGCTCGGCGAACGACGGACGCCGGCTGCGGACGGCGCCCGGCAGCCCGCGCACGAAGAGGTACAGCGTCCCGCCGAAGCGCGCCTCGTACTGGGCCTCGCTGGTGATGCCGAGCATGCGGACCAGCGCCAGCGCGTAGAGCTGCTCCTGCAGCGCGTAGTTCTTGGCGACGTGCGCCTCGACGACCGCCTCGTCCCAGCTCGGGAGGCGATCGGTCTTCCAGTCGCCGAAGTAGACGCGCCCCTCGTGCTCGAACAGCAGGTCGACGAACCCCTTGACGTAGCCGCGGTCGGCCCCGCCGGCCGCCGCCGGGAAGGGGAAGAGGAACTCCATCTCGCGCGCCTCGCGCTCGGCGTGGGCGAGCCCAGGCAGGACGCCGCCCACGACGGGGAGCGGCGTGGTGAGCGCAGCGTGGGCCAGGCGCGCGGCGGGCAAGAGGTGCCGCGGCTCGCGCCCGTGCCGGCGCAACGTCGCTTCCAGCAGCGCGCGGACGTCGTCGCGCGCGACCCACGCCTCGAACCCGCCGGTCGCGCGCAAAGTCTCCAGGGGCACGCGCTCCAGCAGATCGTGGACGAAGACCCCCGCGCGGGCGCCGCCGGGGAGATCGTCGTCGGCGAGCGGCGGCGCGTCGTTCGTCTCGTCGTGAATCTCCGTCGGCGGGCGGTAGCCCCCTTCCGACTGCTTGATGCGGCTGTACGACGTGACCGTCGGTCCGACCCGGTGTCGCCGCAGCTCCGCGAGCTCCGCCTCCGCGGTCGTCTTCGCTGCCGTGCCTGCACCAGCCTTCGCCGCCGCCGCCTTTTCGACCTCCGGGCGCCAGCCGACGAGACCCAGCAATGCCAGCCGCGGCTGACCCCCGTCGCCAGAGCCGCGCCGATCGATCGCGACGTCGCGCACCGCGAAGTGGCGGCGCTGTGCCTCGTCAGCGCGCAGCGCGCGCAAGCGGCGGTTGACGTGGCTGTAGCCGCCGGTCAGCTTCCAGTCGAGCTCGCGGGTGCCCCCCTCGATCGGCGCGTCGCTCTCCCCTTCGCCCGAAAAGGGCAGGTAAAGCCGCCGCCGGGCGCGGGTGAGCGCCACGTAGAACAGCCGCTGATCCTCGCTCTCGCGCTCCCGCTTGATGAGCTCGGCCAGGCCGTTGGTCCTGGGCCGGCCCGCCGTCGCCAGCCGCGAGCCGGCGTCGGTGTAATGACGAACGCCCCTGTTCGGCGACGGGCTGTAGCCGCCATAAAGAAAGACCACCTCCGCCTCCAGGCCCTTTGCCTTGTGCATGGTCATGATCTGCACGGCATCCTGGTCGCTCTCGAGGCGCTGAACGTTCCCCTCTTCGGCCTCGGGCACCAGCAGCTTGTCGCAAAGGGCCGAAAGTCGGCGGACGACGTCGCCCAGCGGCCGAGCGGCGCGCGCGGCTTCCGCGGAGAGGACCTCGAAGAGGTGGCGGATGTTGACCAGCCGGCGCGCGCTCTCGCCCAGGAAGAGCTCACGCGAAATGACGCCGCTTTCGTCGAGGATGCGGGCGTAAAGCCGGCCGAGCGGCTCGCGGGCCGCGGCCGCGTGCCAGGCAAACAGGCGAGCGAACAGCGGGTGATCGCCCTCGGCGCCGGCGGCGGCCGGCAGATCGGCCAGGGAGAGCCCGAAGAAGGGGGTCAGCCAGGCGCGCAGGCGCTTGGCGGGATCGCGCGGATCGGCCACCGCGCGCAGAGATCCCGCACCTGGCGCGCCTCGGGCGAGGCGTAGAGACCCTCTTGGTTGTAGATGACGGCAGGGACACCTCGGGTGCCGAGCGCGCCGGCGACCGCCTTCGCCTCGATCCAGGTTCGCGTCAGCACGAAGATGTCACTTCCGCGCAGCGGCTCGGCGCCGGCCAGGAGCTCGGCGATCTCCCCGGCGACGGCCTGGGCCAGCCCTTCCCGAACCGCGCGCATCGGCAGCCGGGCGACATCCTCGTCGGCCGTCACCCGCAAGAGGGTGATGGGCGCCGCGGCGGTGGCCGCCGCCGTCGTCGCGCCGTCGTCCGGGCCGTACGTGACCGGCGGGTCATATCTCACGTCGCCGTGGCTGAAGAAGGGTGCCTGGGCCGTCTGGTCGAGGATCGCGTTGTAGGCATCAATGACGGCGCGGGTGGAGCGGAAGTTCCTCGTCAGGTGATGGGCCTCGTCGGCCGCCGCCACGGTCTGGCGGGCCTCGAGGTAGGTCGCCACGTCGGCGCCCCGAAATCCGTAGATCGCCTGCTTCGGATCGCCGACCAGATACAGCGGCCGCCGCGCCCGGTCGTCGAAGATTGTCCGGAAGATCTCCCACTGGATGGGATCGGTGTCCTGAAACTCGTCGACGATCGCCAGCCGGAAACGCTGCCGCAGGGTCGCGATCAAATCGGCGCCCCGCGGGCCGCCGAGCGCCTCGTTCACCAGCGTCAGCATGTCGTCGAAGTCGTAGAGGCCGGCGGCTCGCTTGCGCGCCGCCAGTCGGACCGCCACCGGCGGAACGAACAGTTGTGCCACGGCCGCCTCGAGCGGGATCGCCGCGTCCGCCAGCTCCGCGACCGCGGCGACGGCCGGCCCCGTGCGCCCCTCGAGCCGCGCGGTGACGAACGCCAGCAGGTCGTCCTTGCCGGCCGGCACGTCGAGGGCGGCCAGGAAGCGCGCCGTGTTCTCGTCACCGTCGAAGCGGCGCGCCGCCGCGTGGAGCGCGCGCAGGCGTGCGCCCACCGCCTTGGCCGTCGACCCGTGCATTCCGAGCGTCGTCGCTTCCAGCGCGGCGGGCGTGAGGCGCGCGAAGTCCCGGGCGGCGGCGGCGATGCGCTGGGGATCGAACGGGGTTCCCCACTGCGCCCGGAGCTGATGCGCCCGGTAGAGGAGCGCCTCCAGGCTGTCCACCGTCCCGGAGCTGCCGCCCCGGGCCAGGTAGGCCTCGAGGTAAGGGGCCCGCTGCTGGTCGACGGCCAGCTCCTGGCGCAGGACCTCGGCGAAGGCCGCGGCAAACGCCGCCCGGCTCTCCACGCTCTGCTGGACGAGCAGACGTCCCCCCGCGAAGGCCTGCTCGGTCAGCACCCGCTGGCAAAAAGCGTGGATGGTCGAGATCGGCGCCCCCTCGATGGCGCGCGCGGCCGTGGCCAGCCGGGCGCGCGCCTCGTCGTCGATGATCCAGGCGGACGTCGCGTCCTCCGCCGAGTCGCGTCGTGGTCGCGACCTTCTTGACGAGCGCGCCGACGCGGCGGCGGAGCTCGGACGCCGCCCGGTCGGTGAACGTCACGACCAGCATCTCTTCGAGCCGAGCCTCCCCGCGGAGCAACCGATCGACGACCAGGTGCTCGATCAAGAACGTCTTGCCCGTCCCCGCCGAGGCCTCGATGACCGCCGACCGATCGCGCGCGATCCGGGCCAGCTCGGCCGGGAAGGGATAGAGGATCCTCGTCGGGGCGCTCATCGCCGCTTCTTCTTGGGCGGAGGATCTCGGGGCGCGAACGCTGCGAAGTAGGGGGCGAAACGCCGGGCGACAATTTCGCCGGCCTCCGCTTCTCCGGGAACGGGGTAGTCGCGCGGGTCGGGAATCGGTCCGTAGTCGGAGGCGAAGCGGGTCCAGTTGTCGTCGCGCAGGAGGAGGATCGACTGGCGCACCCCGACGGTCTCGCCTTTGTCGCAGTGGTCCTTCCAGTAAAAGACCCCCTCGCAGGGGAGAAAATAGGCGTGCACCTCGCGCAGCAGCTCGGCGGCCAGCCGTCCGAGGTAATCGAGCGCCTCGTCCCGGGAGATCGCCAAGAAGAGGCGTTCGTCGACGGACGGCGTCCCGTCTTTATCAGGCCTGACGACGATGGCCCGCGTCGGTCGCGACGGGCCGTCGCGTCCCAGCGCCGCCAGCGCAAGGTGGGTGAAGAACGGGCCGAGCAGATCCCGCTCCAGCTTGTCCTGACTCGTCGAGCTGGCCAGCGAGAGGACGACCTGCGATCCGTCGGCGGCACGCGCGTGGAGCTCCGTGCGGCCGCCGACGGCGACCGAGGCGCCCTCCGCGAACGGGACGGCGAGGGTGGGTCGAATCACGACGTCGCGGCGGTGTTCCGGCGCGGCGCCGAGCCAGAGCGACGCCGGTGCGGTCAGAGGGCCGCCGGGCGTCTGCAGGACGCCGTCGCGCCAGCAGCGGAGGAGGTCGAGGTGACGCTCGCGCATCGCCCGGCCGAAGAGGCCATCGGGGAGCTTCCCTGCGAGCGTCTCGAGGGAGGCCGCCCGATCGTACGCCTCGACGAGCTGCTGGTCGTCGCCGCTCGCATCGGGTTCGGCCAGCAGCCGGGTGAGCACGTCGCGAAGAAACGGAACCGTCGTCGCCCGCGCCTCGTCGAGGGGCTCGTGCTCGCGGAGGGCCGACTCGGCCTCGGTCAGCGCGTCGTCCTCGTCGCCGACCGGCAACAGCACGCGCGCCGAGGCTTGCAATGGGCATTCGAGGAAGCGGCGCAGATCGGCCAGCGTCAGCCCGCGCCGGGCGCGCGTCGCGGCGACGCCCGGCGGGGGGGCCACCCAGTCGAGGTCGGCGGCGACGCTGGACCAGGCGTCCGGTCCGAGCGCGGCCCGCAGCTCGGTGAGCGGCGGAAGCTGGCGCACGCCGCCGCCCGCCCGGCGCAGCGAAGCCCCCAGCGCCGCCGCCCGGCGCTCGCGCGCGGCGGCCGGGATCACTGCGCAGGCGGCCGGGTCCTCGTGTCGCGCCAGCGGCGGGCGGGCGCGCAGCAGCTCCGACGCCGTCGCCTCGTCCGAGGCCGCCTCGCTGCCGTCCGGCCGGGCCAGCTCCAGCAGCGCCTCGATGAGCGACGACGGCGCCCGGGGCTCACCGCTGACCGCGTCGCGCGCCACGTACGAAAGCGTGAGCCGCTCGCGCGCCGCCAGCAGCGTCTCCAGGAACATGTGCTGGTCCTGCTCGCGCGCGCTCACGTCGCCGGGCCGGGGCGCCCCGGAACGAAGATCGAGCGCCCGCACGCTGTCGGGGGCGGGGAAGACGCGCTCGTCGAGGCCGGCGACGAAGATCATCCGGAAGGGGAGCGCGCGCATCGGGACGAACGAGGCGACGGTGACCCCCTCGGGCGATCGGTGGCGTCGGGGCGTCCCCCCGAGCCGCGCCTTGACCAGCTCGGCGGCGACGCGGAAGCTCACCGCCAGGTCGGCCGGCACGAACCTGGCGACGTCCTCCAGCGCGCGCAGCGCGTCGCCCAGCGCCGCCTCCTCGTCGCCCGGCTCGGGGAAGATCGTCTCGGCGATCGCTCGTCGCAGCAGCGTCGCGTGGCGCTCGAACGGCGCCGGCGCCCCGCGCGCCGCGTGCGCGAAGGCGATCAGCTGGCGGGCGATGGTCCCCAGCGCCCGGGCGGCCGGCTCCAGCCCCGGCGGCAGGTCGAACGGCAGGACCTCCTGCCCGTCGAGCAGGAACGGACGCTGTTCGCCGCCCCGCGGCCCGGTCAGGAACGCGCCCAGCGCCAGCCGCCGCAGCCCCTGCTCCCAGCTGGTCCGATCGC
Organism: uncultured Pseudomonadota bacterium; assembly: GCA_963835825.1. Classification (GTDB taxonomy): domain Bacteria; phylum Myxococcota_A; class Polyangia; order Fen-1088; family Fen-1088; genus JADGRB01. The sequence continues at coordinate 24,647 of CAWIGZ010000007.1, read as the reverse complement.
GGGTCAGGTAGCTCTCGGCCTGATCGGCGCGGTCTGCGCCGCGGACGATCTCCAGCGCCTCGCAGAGCGCCAGCCACTCTTCGGGGTCGACGTCGGGAAACCGGCGCGCGACGGCGGGGTGCATCGCCACCCGCAGCAGATCGGGGCGCCCCAGCGACCCGAGCGGGAGCTCCAGCAAGAGCCCGACCACGTCGAGAATTCGCCGCTCGGCGGGGCGGGGGAGATCGATGATCGTGTGGGGCAGGCGGGAGGCCGCCTCGAACACCGCCTGCGCGAGCGGCAGGTAGACCGGCGCGCTGGCGGCGGGGACGATCACCGCGAAGTCGGAGAAGGTCAGGGTCTCGTCGGCGCGCATCCGGGTCCAGATCTCGGCGGCGATCGTCTCCAGCTCCCGGCGCGGATCGGGGGCGGGGACGACGGTCAGGCTGTCGTCGCCGGCGGCGGTGGTGGGGAAAGAGATCGGCCGGCGGTCGAGCACCGCCGCTTGCAGCGCCGCCAGCCGCGGCACGCGCGGACCCGCCGGCGCGGCGACGAAGCGGGCGTCGATCTCGCCGGCGGCCAGCCGGCCGAGCAGCTGGACGTTGTCGCGTCCCGGACGCGCCCAGTCGTCGAGCGGCGAACGCTCCGGTCCCGACGACGCCCGCGCCTCGCCGGCGGAGACTCGGTCGGGGCTGAGGGTGTAGACATGCAGCTCGGTCGCGTCGGCCAGCTTCTCGAAGATCGAGCCGTAGAGGCGGGCGACGTACGAGATCCCGAACAGGTGCACCGCGCCCGGGGGGCGGAGCTTTTCGGCGGGCGTCTGGGCGAAAAAGTCGGGCAGGGCCACCATCCCCTTGGCCGTGAACCGACCGCGAGGACCGTGCAGGGCCAGCCAGAGCTCCCGCTGCCAGCGCTGCAGCGCCTGGTCGGCCTCGGGGACGAGCGCCCCCTGCCGCCAGGCCGCCAGCATCTCGGGGCGGGAGAACGCGTATTCGTCGAACAGCGCCGCCAGCTCGGCCGCCAGCTGGACCCGCTTGCGATCGAGCGCGTCACCGTCGGCGCCTTGCAAGTAGTCCCTCACCGGGCCCAGCTCGGACCCGTTCAACCATCCAGGATCATGAAACAGGGCCAAGAGCGCCCCCTCGGTGAGGTCGCGATCGACGATCGTCGCGTCCGGGGCGCTGGCGGCGGCCACCTCGCGGAGGAAGCTGCGCAGAAACCGGGTCTCGACGTTGGCGGCAATCCCCAATTTCCGCGCCAACCCCTGTTTGACGTACCCCTCGACCAGGGTGTTGGGGACCACCAGATTCACGGGATCGAACAGGCTCGGTCGCCCGGCACCGACGGTCCCGGCGAGCGCCTCGACCAGGGTCTCGAGACGATTGGAGCAGCAAAACCGGATCACGGAAGGCTGTTCTAGTACAATTCCGGCGTGTCCCCATTCAGCATCTTTCTCGTCGAGGACGACTTCGACGTTCGAGAGGCGCTGGTGGAAACCCTGCGCGATCGCGGCTACGCGGTCGAATCCGCGCCCGACGGCGAGCAGGCGATTCAGATTCTGCGGGCCGGCGCCCGTCCCGGGCTGATCTTGCTGGATCTCATGATGCCGCGAATGAGCGGCTCGGAGTTCCGGATGGCTCAGCTGGCCGACCCGGCGCTGTCCGATCTGCCGGTCGTTCTCTTGAGCGCGGACGGCCGAATGGAAGAAAAGGCCGTGGCGTTGAAGGTGCAGGGCGCGATTCGCAAGCCGATCGATCTCGACGAGCTGTTCGCGATCATCGAGCGCGTGCGCGGCGGCGCGGGCGGCTAATAAAACAGACGCATGAAGGCGCGGATGAGGCGCTTGGTCCGCGCCTGATACGGGAACCCGAGCTGCCGGGCGACGAACGGCGACAGCCATCCGAGCAGCGGATGGTCCTCGACGATCGTTTCGATCCGGCAGAACTGGCGCAGCCCCTCGGCGCCGTGGCGAAAGCCGGAGCCGCTCGCCTTGATCCCGCCCAGCGGCGCCTCGACGCAGAAGTAGTTGAAGAGCGCGTCGTTCACGCAGAGGCTGCCGGTCGCCACCCGCCGCGCCAGCGCCCGCGCCTTGTCGACGTCCGCCGACCAGACGCTGCCCGACAGGCCGAACGGCGAGTCGTTGGCGATGCGCAGGGCCTCCTCGGCGCTGCCCACCCGCATCACCGGCAGCAGGGGGCCGAAGGTCTCCTCGCGCATGACGGCCATCTCCAGCGTCGCGTCGGCGATCAACGTGGGCGGAAAGAACTGCCCGGCCCCGCGATCGGTCCGGCGCGCGCCGCCGGTCAGGACGCGGGCTCCGCGCGCGACGGCGTCGGCCACCTGGCTCTCGGCGCGGGTGATCTGCGGCGCGAAGGTGATGGCGCCGACGTCGACGGTCACCTCGCCCGCACCGTCGCGCCCGGGCGCGTCTTGCCGAAGGCGCCCGATCTCCTCGGTCATGAGCGCCAGCAGCCGGTCGGCGGCCGGCGCCTCGACCAGCACCCGCTCGGTGCGGATGCAGACCTGGCCGCTGCCGGCGAACCCGCTCCAGACGGCGGCGCGGGCGGCGCGCGGCAGGTCGGCGTCGGCGAGCACGATCATCGCCGACTTGCCCCCCAGCTCCAGCACCGCCGGAACGAGCCGCGCGGCCGCGGTGGCGGCCACCTGCTTGCCGACCGCCGGGCTGCCGGTGAAGAAGATCATGTCGGCGGCAGCGGTCAGCGCGGCCCCGGCGTCGCCCCGCCCGGCGACCACCTCCAGCACGCCGTCGGGGAGCCCGCAGCTCTTCCAGAGCGCGCCGACCCGCAACGAGGTGAGCGGCGTGGTGTCCGACGGCTTCAGGACCACCGCATTGCCGGCCGCCAGCGGCCCGATGCAGTCCCCGTAATTGTTGAGCAGCGGAAAGTTCCAGGGCCCGATGACGCCGACCACGCCGCGCGGGTGGCGGACGATCCGCGTCCGCTTGTTGGAGAAGATGAGTGGGTGACGAACCTCGTCGTGGAGCGCCCGGCGCCCGGCGCGACCCGTGTAATAGCGGGTCAGCTCGAGCACGTAGAACAGCTCGAACAGCTCGGCCTCGTAGCGGGTCTTGCCGTTCTCGGCGACCAGCGTGGTCATCAGCTCGTCGTCGTCGCGCAGCGCCCGGGCGAACCGCCGCAGCGCCCGCGCCCGCTCGCGGAACGGCAAGGCTCCCCATGCCGGCTGCGCCGCCCGCGCGCGCGCCACCGCGGCGTCGACGGCGGCGGAGTCGGCGCAGGGGAGCTCGCGGATGGTCTCGCCGGTGGCGGGGTTCTTGACGCGGATCGGATCGGGGGCGCTCACGGGGGGCATATCGCTCACGGGGGGAATATCGCTGCACGGGGGGCATATTACGTCCGGATCGCTTCGGCGCGCTCAGCCTGGGCCTGGACCTTTAGCCTTCCTTTAGCCTCGACCTTCGGCCTTTCGGCCTTTCGGCCTTTCGGCGGGCGTGAACCGTGGTTTCGTGCGGATACGAAGGTCGCCCGCTCGCGCGCGGTCTGAGGTCCGCACGAAGCTTTCCGGCGCGTGGGCTGCGCTCACGTTTGAATGGCACGCTCGCGCGCCGGTCTGAGGTCCGCACGAAGCTTTTTCCGGCGCGTGGGCTGCGCTCACGATTTGAAAAGGCAGCCCACGCGCCGGAAAAAGCCCGGTGCAGACCGGAGCGTGCGCGCGGGCGGGCGACCCTCGATCCTGCACCGCTCGGGGTTCGCCTGCGACGACTTCCGAGGGGCCGGCGTGGACGTTGGAAGGGCGGCGTGGACGTTGGAAGGGCGGCGTGGACGTTGGAAGGGCGGCGTGGACGTTGGAAGGGCGGCGTGGACGTTGGTGGGGGCGGCGTCGGCGTTGGTGGGGGCGGCGTCGACCTCGGCGGCGCAGCGTCGACCTCGGTGGGCGGCGTCGACCTTGGTAGGGCTTCGTGCGGGAGTCTCCGTGATAGAATTTTGCCCGTGGCAAGCGTGGCAAGCGGCACAAGCAATCGAAAGCTCAGGAAGCTGCGCATCTTGGTCGCCAAGGTCGGTCTCGACGGACACGACCGCGGCGCCAAGGTGGTGGCGCGGGGCCTCGCCGACGCGGGGTACGAGGTCATCTACAGCGGGCTGCACCAGACGCCGGAGATGGTCGCGGCGGCCGCGGCGCAGGAGTCGGTCGACGCGGTCGGGCTCTCGATCATGTCGGGGGCGCACATGACCCACTTCCCGGCGGTCCGCGCGGCGCTGGACGCCCGCGGCGCGAAGGAGGTCGTGCTCTTCGGCGGGGGCATTGTTCCCGACGAGGATGCGGCGGCGCTGAAGGGGGCGGGGGTCGCCGAGATCTTCACGCCGGGGACGTCGACGCAGGTGATCGTCGACTGGATCGAACGCGAGCTGCGGCCGCGGGTCGAGGGAGCGGTGGCCTGATGCGCGGCTTGTGTCGCACTCTCCTGGGCGCAGCGTCGCTGGCGGTGATCGTGTCGTCGTCGGCGCGCGCGCAGGCGGGTGTGCAGCCGGAGGAGAACCGGATCGCCGGCATCCTGCAGTCGGCGCTGGTCGCGCACGGCGGCGAGGTGAACCGCTGCTTCGAGCGGGCGCTGGCCGACACGCTCGACGTCTCCGGCAAGATCGAGCTGGCCGTCGACGTGGGCGCGGCCGGCAAGATCACCAAGGCCGAGCCGGCGCTGGACGAGGTGAAGTCTCCCGTCCTGCTCGCCTGTCTGGAGGCGAGCGCGCTCACCTGGTCGCTGGTGGGGATCGATCCGGGCAGCACCGTCGTCGTGCCGCTGGCCTTCGAGGGGCAGGCGGCGCAGTTCACGATCAAGGTCGCCGACGCGCCCGAGCACGGGCCGCCCGCGCCCAAGCACAGGGGGGGCGGCTCGGCGGCGGCGCCGCCGTTCTCGGTCAAGCTGCTGGTCGACCAGGCGACGATGCACGCGCAGAAGGCTTCCCTGGTCCAGCTGACCGTCGCCCCGGCCAACCGGATTGCGCTCCACCGTCACCCGGGCGCGGAGCTCCTCTACGTCCTGCGCGGCCACGCGCGGGTGCTGGGCGCGGCCGGCGTGGCGGCCGAGAAGCTGGACGAGGGGATGGCCATCTACATCCCGCCGTCGATGCCGCACGCCATCGAGAACATGGGGCGCCAGGCGCCGGCGGTGCTGCTGGAGGTCTTCGTTCCGCCCGGTCCCGAGAAGGTCTATCGAGATCCCAGGGACCCGGAGGGGCGGGCGGCGTTCGAGGTGATCCACGACCCGAAGGTGGCGTCGCCTCCGGGCGCGAAGTTCGTCCTCTCCGCGCCGGTCGCCGCGGACGCGGTGCCGCTCTTCGCCGGCAAGGGGAAGGCGACGCCGTTGCTCGACGTGGCCCACACCGGCAACCGCGCCGTCTACCTCGGCAAGCTGGAGGCCGACCCCGGCGTGGAGGTCCCGCGCCATTCGCACCCGGGCGCCGAGGAGATCATCTTCGTCATGGCCGGGACCGGCGAGTTGACCGTGGGGAGCGAAAAATTTCCCTTCGGGCCGTCGGAGGCGCTTTACATTCCGGCCGGCCAGCCCCACGCCGTCAAGTTCACCGGGACGGAGAAGACGGAGATGGTTCAAATTTATGCCCCCGCCGGTCCCGAGGACCGTTACAAGAACGCCACCAAGGCCAAACGATGATCGACTTCGAGCTGACCGACGACCAGCGCGTCCTGCAAAAATCCGTGCGCGAGCTCTGCGACCGGCTGATCGTCCCCAAGGCCAAGAGCTGGGACGAAGAGGAACGCTTCCCGCACGAGGTCGTCAAGCCGATGGGGGAGATGGGCCTGTTCGGAATGCAGGTCCCCGAGAAGTACGGCGGCGCCGGGATGAAGTGCCACGACTTCGTCGTCGCCCTCGAAGAGGTGGGGCGCGCCGACGCGTCGGTCGGGCTGACCATGGCGTCGCACAACTCGCTCTGCACCGGGCACATCCTGCAGGCCGGCAGCGAGGCGCAAAAGCAGAAGTACCTTCCGAAGCTGGCCAGCGGCGAGGTCCTCGGCGGCTGGGGGCTGACCGAGCCGGGCTCCGGCTCCGACGCGGGGGCCGCCCGCACGCGCGCGGTGCGCCAGGGCAGGGGAGATGGCGGCGACAAGTGGATCATCAACGGCACCAAGACCTTCATCACCCAGGGCTCGGTCGGCGGCGTGTTCGTGGTGATGGCCTCGACCAGCCCCGAGAAGAAGGCCAAGGGGTTGACCGCCTTCATCATCGAGCGGGGGATGCCCGGCTTTCGCACCGGCAAGAAGATCCACAAGATGGGGCTGCGCGCCTCCGACACCACGGAGCTGATCTTCGAGGACGTCACCGTCGGTGACGAGCAGCGCCTGGGCGACGTCGACAACGGCTTCTTCGACACGCTGAAGGTGCTGGACAAGGGGCGCATCGGCATCGGGGCCTGGTCGGTGGGGATCGGGCGCGCGGCGTTCGAGGCCGCGCGGCGCTACGCCAAGGAGCGCGTGCAGTTCGGCAAGCCGCTCTCCGAGTTTCAGGCGATTCAGCACATGCTGGCGGACATGGCGACCGAGCTGGACGCCGCGCGCTTGCTCGTCTGGCGGGCGGCCTGGATGCAGGACCAGGGGCAGCGCACCACCGAAGAGTCGTCGATCGCCAAGTACTACGCGGCGCGCGCCACCGTTCGGGCCTGCAACGCCGCCGTGCAGATCCACGGCGGCTACGGCTACACGCGCGAGTTCGACGTCGAGCGCTACCTGCGCGACGCCAAGCTGGCCGAGATCGGCGAGGGGACCAACGAGGTCCAGAAGATGGTGATCGCGCGCGAATTGCTGCGCACGGCGGCCGAGCAGGGCTAGGAGGGCGTCGCCGAAAAGGCGACGGTGAGCGAAGCGAACCATGCGCGACGACGTGCCGGCCGGAGGCGGCCTGACCCGGAGCCCCGTGGCAGGCGCGACGAGCGCGGCGGACGGAGCTCGCCCGGACGGGGGACGCGCCGTCGAACGTCTGGTGGAACCCGTCCTGGCCGGCGATCTGCGCGCGGCGGCGTCGCTCATGCGCGCGCTCGACGACGAGCTGCCGGGTTCGCGGGAGGCGCTGCGGGCCATCTATCCGCACGGCGGTCGCGCCTTCGTCGTGGGCGTCACCGGCAGCCCCGGCGTCGGCAAGTCGACGCTGGTCTCCGCGCTGGTCGGCGCCTACCGCGGGCGCGGCGAGCGGGTGGCGGTGGTGGCGGTCGATCCGTCGAGCCCGTTTTCCGGCGGGGCGCTCCTCGGCGATCGCGTGCGGATGAACCGCCACGCCACCGACGACGGGGTCTTCATTCGCTCGCTGGCCACGCGCGGGCACCACGGCGGGCTTTCGCGGGCGACCTCCGGGTCGGTGGCGGTGCTCGACGCCGCCGGGTTTTCGGTGATCTTCGTCGAGACCGTGGGCGCGGGGCAGGCCGAGCTCGACGTGGCGGACGCCGCCGACGCCGTGGTGGTGGTGACGGCGCCGGGCCTGGGCGACGAGGTGCAGGCGCTGAAGGCGGGCTTGCTGGAGATCGCCGATCTGCTGGTGGTGAACAAGGGCGATCGCGACGGCGCCGACCGGGCGCTCGCCGATCTCGGCGCGATGCTGGCCCTCGGCGCGCGCGCCGCGCCGCCACTGCTCAAGACCGTCGCCGCGCGGGAGGCCGGGGTCGACGAGCTGGTCGGGGCGCTGGAGCTCCTGCGGGCCGGGCCGGCCGCCGAACGCGCCGCCCGCCGTCGCGGTCAGGCGGCGCGACAGATCGTGGCCATCGCCGGCGAGCGCGCCCGCGCCCGCGCGGAGGCGGCGCTCGCCGCCAGGGACGACGCAACCGACGATCAAACCCAGGAAGGGACCGGAGCCGGCGCTGTTTTGCAGCTTAGGCCTACAGTGGACGCTGTGGCGTCCCGCACGCTCGATCCCTGGACCGCCGCCGACCAGCTCCTGGAGGTGTTAAAATATCAGCCATGAAGCCCCACTCGCTCAAGGCAACGGCGTCGGTGATCGCGGCTCTGGGCGTGGCCGGGTGCGGCCTCATCAGCTCGGACATCACCAAGGTGACCTTCGATCTTCCGACGGAGACGTACACCTTCGACACGGCCCAGTGGAACATCCCGCCGGCCCTGAAGGGCATGAGCTTTCCCTCCATTCCCTGCACGACGGCCAGCGATTGCTGCACGCTGGGGACCGCCGCTGGACTCGACTGCGCGACGCTGGCATGCATGTCGGGATCCTGCGCCGACCAGCTCCCCGAATCGCAGGCCACGTCGATCAACCTGTCGACCGACGTCAAGCCGAGCCTCTCCAAGTACAGCTCGCTGGTTAGCATCTCGATCAGCAGAATCACGTACACGGTCCGCAGCAACACCCTGAACGTCGACGTGCCGCCGCTCTCGATCTATCTGGCCCCTGACGGGGTGACCGACCCGACCGATTCGCGCGTGCAGCTCTTCGGGACCGTCCCCTCGATCGCGGCGGGCACGATGCCGATGGGGAACGTGCAGCTCGTCTCCAACGCCGCCTCCGTCTTCCAGACCTTCACCGGCAACCTCTCGACGCCGTTCGAGATCATCACCGCCGCCACCGTCGTGATCGGGGCCGGAACACCGGTTCCGACCGGCGCCATCACCATCGACGTGACCGGCGCGCTCTCCGCCCAGCCGTGAGCCCCGGCGTCGATCGCGACGTGGTGATCGCCGGCGCCGGGCCGGCCGGCATCGCGGCGGCCGTGGCGCTGGCGGCGCGGATCCCCGCGGAGCGGATTCTCTGTCTCGACAAGGCGCGCTTTCCGCGCGACAAGCCCTGCGGCGGCGGCCTGACCGGCCACGCGCACGCGGCGCTGGCGCGGCTGGGCCTCGAGCTGCGGGTGCCGCGGGTCCCGTGCGGGCGGGGGCGGCTGGCCTATCGCGGCCGCGCCCGCGACGTCGCGCTGGGGCGGCCGGTCGACGTCGTCCGCCGGTGCGAATTCGACGCCGATCTGGTGGCGCAGGCGCGGGCGCGCGGGATTGAGATCCTGACGGGCGAGGGGCTGGCCTCGTTCGAGGTCGACCCCGAGTCTCGACGCGGCGACGGTCCGGTCCGGATCGCCACCACGACCGGCCGCCGTTTGACCGCGCGCGTGCTGGTCGGCGCCGACGGCGCCGGCAGCCGCGTCCGCCGCGCGCTCACCGCCGACGATCGCCCCCCGCTGCGGCTGTTCCAGGCCGAGGTGCCGACGCCGCCCGCGCTGGCTGCGCTGGTCGACGGCCGGATGATCTACGACTTTTCCCTCATAGCGGGCGGCCTGCGCGGTTATCTCTGGCTGTTCCCCGCGCCGGGGGGGCGCCTCAACGTGGGCGCCATGCACTCCGCCACGACGACCCACAAGCTGTCGGGGGCTGCGATCGAGGCGCTGCTGCGAAAGGGACTGGCCGCTTATGGGGTCGACCTTCCCGACGGCGCGCGCGGGTGGCCGGCCTGGCGCCACCAGGCCGGGGGCCAGGTCGCCGCGCCGCACCTCCTCTGCGTGGGCGACGCGGCCGGCATCGACGCGCTGACCGGCGAGGGGATCGCCGTCGGTCTCGAGCACGGGCCGATCGCCGCCCAGGCCATCGCCAGCGCGCTGCAGACCGGCGATTTTCGCTTCGCCGGCTACGGCGCGGCGATCGATCGCGCGGTGGTGGGCCGCGAGCTGACGCTCGACGGCCGGTTGGCCAGGCTGCTCTACGCCCCGCGCGCCGGCAAGCTGTGGCTGTCGCTGATCCTGTTCGATCGTCGCGTGCAGCAGCTTTACGCCGCGCGCGTCTCCGGCTCGGAGGTGCTCGCCGACCGCAAGCGGGCGCTTTTCGGCGCTCTCCTGCGCCACGTGGTCACGGCGCCCGTTCGCCTCCTTCGGATGGAGACGGCCTGAGCGGCCGTCAGCCGATCGCCGTCGGGCCGCAGAAACTCAGGCCGTGGCGCGCGTCGGGGCGCCCGCGGGGGCGAGCTCGGCGGTCGCGGTCGCGCCGCTGTCGGTGAGCGGACCGGTCGTCGCCGCCGGCGCGGCCACTGGAGCAGCGCTCGGTGCGGCAGCCGGCGCGCCGCTCGAAGGCCGCGTGCCGTTGGCCTGCTTGCCGGCGTTCACCCGCTCTTTCAGCTCCTTGCCCACCTTGAAGAAGGGGAGCCGCTTCGGCCGGACGCTCACCCGCACGCCCGTGCGCGGATTCCGCCCTTCATAAGGACGATAGCTCCGCAGCTCGAAGCTGCCGAAGCCGCGGATCTCGATCCGCTCGCCCCGCTTGAGGGCCGCCTCCATCGACTCGAAGACCACCTGGACGAGCAACTCGGCCCGCCCCTTGGGAATCTTCTGGGTCTCACACAAGACGTCGATGAGAATCCGACTTCGTCATCGTCCCGTTCATCCCCCCGTCGCTCAGTCGCGCAAACAAAACGTGAGCAACACTTAACGGTACCCTCTTTCGCAGGCGCCGCGCAATCCAAAATCAGCCAAGGAGACAACCGGTCAGGGGGCCCGATATTCCCCGAATATTTCCCGGAAAACGTCGGCAACTTCGCCCAGGGTGGCACGCGCTTTGACCGCGGCGAGCAGGGGCGGAAAGATGTTGGCGGGACCACGCGCGGCCTCGGCCAATCGACGAAGCGCGTCGCTGACCGTGGTGGCGTCACGGGTGTTGCGCAACCGCGCCAGCTCGGCGGCCCGGGCCGCCTCGAGGGTCGGGTCGATCCGGTGCAGCGGCGGGGCGGTGTCCTGTTCGCCGTCCGTGAAGCGGTTGACACCGACGATGACCCGGGCGCCGCTCTCGACGGCGCGCTGGTGGGCGAGGGCGCGGGCCTCGATCTCCCGCTGCGGAAAGCCGGCCTCGATCGCCGCGACCATCCCGCCCCGCCGGTCGATCTCGGCGATGAGCGCCTCGGCGCGGGCCTCGATCTCCGAGGTGAGCGCCTCGATGGCGTAGGCGCCACCCAGCGGATCGACGACATCGCCGGCGCCGCTCTCGTGGGCCAGGATCTGCTGCGTTCGCAGCGCCACCCGCGCCGAGGTCTCGGTCGGCAGCGCCAGCGCCTCGTCGTACCCGTTGGTGTGGATCGACTGGGCGCCCCCCAGCACGGCGGCCAGCGCCTCGACGGCGGTGCGGGTGATGTTGTTGAGCGGATCGACCGCGGTCAGCGTCGAGCCGGCCGTCTGGGCGTGAAAGCGCAGCATCTGCGAGCGCGGATCCTGGGCGCCGAACCGGTCGCGCATGATCCGGGCCCACAGGCGCCGCGCGGCCCGGAACTTGGCCACCTCTTCCAGCAGGTGCGAATGGGCGTTGAAGAAGAACGACAGCCGCGGCGCGAAGCTGTCGACGGGCAGGCCGGCCGCCCGCGCCGCCTCGACGTAGGCGATGCCGTCGGCGAGCGTGAAGGCGATCTCCTGCACGGCGTCGCTCCCCGCCTCGCGGATGTGGTAGCCGCTGATGCTGATGCTGTTCCACCGCGGCAGCTCGCCCGCGCACCAGGCGAAGCTGTCGGCGCAGAGGCGCATCGACGCCGCCGGCGGATAGATGTACGTGCCGCGGGCGATGTACTCCTTGAGGATGTCGTTCTGGATCGTGCCCGACAGCGTCTCGCGGCCGATGCCGCGCTCGTCGGCGACCGCGACGTAGAGGCAGAGCAGCGTCGCCGCCGTGGCGTTGATGGTCATCGACGTCGACACGGTTTCGAGCGGCAACCCCTCGAGCAGCGTGTGCATGTCGTCGATCGACGAGATCGAGACCCCGGCCCGCCCGGCTTCGCCGCGCGCCAGCGGGTGGTCGGCGTCGCGCCCCATCTGGGTCGGCAGATCGAAGGCCACCGACAGCCCCGTCTGCCCCGAGGCCAGCAGGAACTTGTAGCGGCGGTTCGACTCGGCGGCGGTGCCGAAGCCGGCGTACTGCCGCATGGTCCAGAGCTTCCCCCGGTACATGCTGGCGTGGACGCCGCGGGTGAAGGGGAACTCGCCAGGGCGCCCCAGATCGCGCGCCGGATCAAACGGCGGCGTGCGTCCGCTCAGGCTCGCCTGGTCGTAGACCTCGTCGAGCGGGATCCCCGCCGAGGTTTCGAGCTTCTTGGTGAGCGCCTTATCGGTCGGCTTGGCGATCGGCTGGCGAGGGTCGCTGGGATCGCGCTCGCCCATCGCTAGGCGACGTCGATCTCCGGGACGTTCCCCTCGACGATCAACCGGGGCTCGGTCTTGGCCTGGATCTCCTCGACGGAGACGCCGGGCGCCCGCTCGCGCAGCGCCAGCCCCTCCGGCGTCACGTCGAGCACCGCCAGATCGGTGATGATCCGGTGCACCGCGCCCACCGCCGTCAGCGGCAGCGTGCAGCGTTTGAGGATCTTCTTCTCCTCGACCGGCGGCGGCGCCCCGGGGACGGCCCGCCCCTTGGCGACGTGCTCCATCATCACGATGACCCGCTTGGCGGCCGCCACCAGGTCCATCGCGCCGCCCATCCCCTTGATCAGCTTGCCGGGGATCATCCAGTTGGCGAGATCGCCGGTCTCCGCCACCTGCATGGCGCCCAGGATCGCGCAGTCGATGTGGCCGCCGCGGATCATGGCGAAGGACTCCGCCGACGAAAAATAGGCCGCGCCCGGGACGGCGGTGACCGTCTGCTTGCCGGCGTTGATGAGGTCGGGATCCTCCTCGCCTTCGAACGGAAACGGCCCGATGCCGAGGAGGCCGTTTTCGGACTGCAAAACGATGTCCGTGCCGGCGGGGACGAAGTTCGCCACCAGCGTCGGCATCCCGATCCCGAGGTTGACGTACATCCCGTCGCGCAGCTCGCGCGCCGCCCGCTTCGCCACCTGATCGCGCGTCAGAAGCGGCATGGTCAGGTCCCCCTCTTTGAAAGGGGGGATCCTGGGAGGGTCCCCGGGCCCCCCCGCGATGGACTCTGCCCGGCAGAGCCGGGCTCCGTCCGCGCGCGGACGGTCCGCTGTTCGATCGGCTTTTCCAGCTTGCCGCTCTTGATGATCCGCGCGACGTAGATCCCGGGCGTGTGCACCTGATCGGGCTCGATCTGGCCGGCGTCGACCAGCTCCTCGACCTCGGCGATCGTCACCTGGGCGGCGGTGGCCATCATCGGGTTGAAGTTGCGCGCCGTCTTCCGGTAGACGAGGTTGCCCAGGCGATCTCCCTTCCAGGCCTTCACCAGCGCGAAGTCGGCGGTGAGCGCCGTCTCCATCACGTAGGTGCGCCCGCCGAACGTGCGCGTCTCCTTGCCGTCGGCGACGATCGTCCCGAAGCCGGTGGCCGTGTAGAAGGCGGGAATGCCGGCGCCGCCGGCGCGGATCCGCTCGGCCAGCGTCCCCTGGGGCGTCAGCTCGACCTCCAGCTGACCGCTCATGAACAGCCTCTCGAAGGTCTTGTTCTCGCCGACGTAGCTGGAGACCATCTTCTTGACCTGGCCGTTGGCCAGCAAGATTCCAAGTCCCTTGTCGTCGATCCCGCAGTTGTTCGAGATGATGCTGAGCCCCTTCACCCCCTTGCGGCGCAGGGCGCCGATCAGGGTCTCGGGGATGCCGCAGAGGCCGAAGCCCCCGGCCATCATCGACGCACCATCGAAGAAGTCGGCGACGGCTTCGTCGGCGCTGGCGACCGTCTTGTCCATCGTGAGCATCATCATAACCCGAGAGGGGCCCCTCGGAAGGGGCGGCCGCTGACCGGTTGTGGGATACTGGGCGCGGTTCAGACGATGCCCATCGTGACGTTCACGACCGATTTCGGTTCCCATGACGGTTATGTCGGCGCCCTCAAGGGCGTGGTCCTGTCGCTGGCGCCGCAGGCGACGCTGGTCGACATCGCGCACGGCGTCCCGGCGCGCGACGTGGCGGCGGGCGCCGTGGCGCTGGCCCAGGCTGCGCCGATGTTCCCCCCGGGGACCATCCACGTGGCGGTCATCGATCCGGGCGTGGGGGGCGCGCGCGCCGATCTGGTCGTCGCCGCCGGCGATAGCTTCTACGTCGGCCCCGACAACGGCGTGCTGTCGCTGGCCGCGCGCGGGCCGCGGCAGATCTACCGGATTGAATCGCCCGGGTTTCGGCGCGAGCCGGTCAGCCCGACCTTTCACGGCCGCGACGTTTTCGCCCCGGCCGCGGGCCGACTGGCCGCCGGCGCCCCTGCCGCCGACGTCGGGTCCTTGCTCGACTCGATGGTGGAGCTGGGCGCGCCGCCGTTGCACCGGCGCGACGGCGTGATCGAGGGCGAGGTGATTCACGTCGATGGGTTCGGCAACCTCATCACCTCACTGCCGGCCGAGGTGGTCGAGCGGGCGGCGGCCGACGCCACGGTGGAGATCGAGGGGGGGGCCGGTCACTTCGAGCCACTGCTCGGGCGAACGTTCTCCGACGTCGAGACGGGGGCGCTCATCGCCTACATCGGCAGCGGCGGCCAGCTGGAGATCGCCCGCCGAAACGGCTCCGCGGCGCGCCGCCTCGGCGCCGAGCGGGGGACGATCGTCCGCCTGCGGAGCCCGATCGCTTGAAGCTGGGGCTCTGGCTGGCGGTCGGGGGCGCGCTGGCCGCGTTCGGCGGCTGCTCCGTCGGCCAGGGCTCGGGCTCGGCGACGGGCGCTCTGTTCGTCGTCGGCTGCAACAACGGTGTGAACTTCGGCGTCGATACCGGCGTCAATGCCGGCGGCTACATGGTCGGGCCGGCCGCCTACAGTCTGGGCCCCCAATTTTTCGCCGGCACGCCCATCGAGGCCCTGAAACAGGGTCCGGGGGCGATGAACCAGATCGAGATGCGCATGGCCAGCTCGGGGCTGTTGCAGATGTACACCGACGGATTGGAGTTCGACGTGATCAGCTCCTACGAGGTCGCGCGCTGCGTACGGGGGCGGACGGTGAACGGGCAGCCCGACTACCTGGTGACCCAGCCGCTGCCGCTCACGCTGGCCACCGCGACCAACCCGACCCCCTCGACGCTCTGGTGCGACTGGACGGGCATGGCCTTCAGCGATGGCGGTGCGCCCGACGCCGCCATGCCAGGCGGGCCCGATGCCGGCACGTTCTTGGACGGCGGGATGTCGACCATGGCGACGGCGCCCCGGATCCATCTGACGCCCTACACCGACGTGCACGCTTCGCTCTGGCTGTACAAGACCTGCCCGGACGGGAACGTGGCGGGCGCGGGGATCGACGGCTGGATCGAGTTTCAGAGCTTCGGCACCGCGGAGCAGTCCGATCGCCCCCCCGACCAGCGCGACCAGGTGCCCACAAATCCTCCTTTCCTGATCAACTACGGTGACCGCCTGCGCGCCAGCTTCCACGTGGTCATCGGCGATCCCCGTTACGTGACGGCGGTCCAGACCGGCTCCGCGCCGCCGACGGCCCCGTTGATCGGCGGGACGCTCGACGGCTACTTCGACTTCGATCTCGCCCGCGGCCGCGCCGGGCAGCCCTTCCCGTAGCCGACATGGCGGACCGCGACGGACGCGAGGTCACCGTCGAGATCGACGGCCTGGCCATGGGCGGGGACGCCATCGGCCGCCAGCGGGATCCGGCCGGCGCCGAGAGCGCCAGCGACGGCCGCGCCACCTTCGTTCCGCTGGCCGCCCCCGGCGAGCGGGTGCGCGCGCGGATCGAGCGCGAGAAGGGGCGGGCGGCCTGGGGCGAGCTGACGGCGATCGAGCGCCCCAGCGCCGCTCGGGTGGCGCCGCCGTGTCCTCTCTTCGGCAGCTGCGGCGGCTGCCAGTGGCAGCACGTCGCGATCGACGCGCAGCGGGCGGCCAAGAAGGCGATCGTCGAGCGCGCGCTGGGGATCGCCGTCCCGCCGGTGCGCGCGGCGGGCCCCGAATTCGGCTACCGCGATCGCGCCAAGCTCACCGTGGGCGAGGCGGGTACGCTGGGGTTTCACGCGCGCCGATCGCACGAGATCGTCGATCTCGGTGAGCCGCCGCGCTGCCCGCTGTTCGGGCCCGAGCTGGCGCGCGCGCTGCCGGCGCTGCGGGCGCTGGCCCGCGGGATGGCGCGCGGGATCGAGCTGGAGGTGCAGGCGGGCGCCGAGGGGGTCCACCTGAACGTCATGCGCACCGACGCCGTCAGCGCCGCGCACGCCCGCCGCGAGATCGACCGCCTGAACGAGGCCGGCATCGTCGGCCTTTCGCTGGCCGGCAAGCCGACCCTGGGACGCGCGGAGGTCGACGTCGCCGAGCCGGGGAGCCCGCCGCTGGCGATCTCGGCGGGCGGCTTCGCCCAGGTGGGCCGCGCCGGCAACGCCGCGCTGGTCGCCGCGGTGCTGGCGGCCGTGGGGCCCGAGCCAGGAATCGTGCTGGAGATGTACGCCGGCAGCGGGACGTTCACGCGACATCTGGTTGCGGTGACGGGTGAGCGAGGGCGCGTCTTCGCCTGCGACGGCGATCCGGCGGCGCTCGAGCGCGGCCGCCGAAACGCCCCCTCCGCCACCTGGTCAGCGCGCCCGCCGGCCGAAGCGCCCGACACCGTCGTCCTCGATCCGCCGCGCGAGGGCGCCGACCGCATCCACCTGACCGCCGCCATCCGCGCGCGGCGGCGGATCGTCTACGTCTCGTGCGATCCCCAGACGCTGGGCCGCGACGCCCGCCATCTCCAGGCCGACGGATTCCACCTGGTCGGTGCCGTGGCGCTCGACCTCATGCCCCAGACCTTCCACGTCGAGGTCGTCGCGACGTTCGAGCGGGACGAAGCTCGGTGAACCTTGACCGGGCGGAGCTTTTGCCCTAAAACGCTGGCTCGTTTTGCGGGAGTAACTCAGTGGTAGAGTGCCACCTTGCCAAGGTGGACGTCGAGGGTTCGAACCCCTTCTCCCGCTCAAGATTTCAAGGGTTAGGGGTGGTTGCGGCGCCGAATGAGGGAATCGGCGCGCATGAGGGAGTAATGAGGGAATCGGGGGGGAGTGCCACCTTGTTTTCTCCCTCATTCAGCCGAGGAATCGGCCGGCGATGGCCCCGATAAGTCAGCGATTGAAGCGGCGCGCGCGAGGGCGCGGCAGGCGTCGCTGGAGCACGATGACCTGCTGGCGCAGCAGGAGGTTCTCGGCGACCAGGAACGAGCGCGGCGCCGCCAGCGCGAGGATGATGTCAAGCGGGAGACGGAACAGGGAGGCCACCGGATCGGCCTAGCACAACGGGATGCGAGGAGTTCGTCTGCCAAACGCCCCGTGCCGTTCACCTCTCCCGGCCCCCTCTGCCTCGTTCGACCACCGCTGTCGCCGCCCGACAGCCCTCGATACGCTTCCTTTTGCGTAGCCCGCGGCGTCCGGATAGAGTTTTTGCACGCCACAGCTCGTCAACAACATGCCCACCACGATGGCACCCACTGCCGCTGCGCCCATCGTTGGTGGTCGACACCAATGGAAGCAGCGTTTCTCGGCTGCGGGCGTCCATCTCTTCGACCGAACCACAGGGCTAAACGTCCTCCTCGACGAAATCGCGGTTCCCGCTCGCTTCACGCTCGCGCTCCTCGCCAGATCTCCATCGCACTGACAAACCGATGCGACCTAGCGTGTGCCCACTGCTACGCGCCCAAGTCTCGCGATGAGCTGCGGTTCGACGTGATCACCCGGTGGCTGGCCGAACTGGATGCGGCCGGCACTCTCGGCATCGGTTTCGGCGGCGGCGAACCGACGCTTCACCCGGAGTTCGTGAAGTTCTGTCAGTACGCGGGCCACGAGACGCGGCTATCGGTGTCGTTCACAACCCACGGCCACCACGTCGACAAGGAGCTGGCTGACTACCTTCGCGGTAGCGTCCACTTCATCCGTGTGAGCATGGACGGTGTCGGGGCGACCTATGAGTCCATCCGACGACGTTCGTTCACCGAGCTGCTTGCGCGACTGAGGGACGTTCGATCCATCTCGCGCTTCGGCGTGAACGTCGTGGTCAACAATCGCACGCTGCCCGAACTCGATGAGGTCGCCCAAGTCTCTACAGATGCGGGGGCCTGCGAGCTGTTGCTGCTCCCACAGATGCCGGTCCGCACCGTTCCCGCCATCGACGCCGGCTCGTTCCGGGGCCTTCGTCGCTGGGTCGACTCCTACAAGGGGCCGCTGAAGCTCTGCATCAACGAGTCGAGCGCAGAAGGCTTTCCGACCTGCGATCCGTTGTTCGAGGAGCGCGGCCTTCGCGCGTACGCACACATCGACGCGTCGGGCATGCTCAAGGCCTCGTCCTATGCGGACGTCGGGGTGCAGCTCGGCGAGGCCGGTGTGCTGCAGGCGCTCAGTCAACTCGCCCAAGACCTCGCGGAGAGCGACACATGAAGATCTGGTACCAGCACGGCTCCGAGCACTCAGCGAACCTCGTGATGATCGGGCACTTTGCGAACGCCGCTGATGCGACGAAGGCCAAGGAGATCATCGACGCCCTGACGAACCAAGTCGCGGAGGACCAGGCGAACGGAACGTTGACGCTGGGTAGTCCGTCGGCGCGCTACGGGGACGCGATGCTCGACCTACTTGGAAAGCTGAATATCGGCACGATTGGGCCAAGTGAACTCGAGCAATTCGCCTACGAGGTCAGCTTCAAACTCCACGATAGAGACCTTGTTCTGACCACCGAGGAGTTCGACATCTCGGCGTTCCTCAAGGTGATGTTCCTGCAGGGCGCACGGATCGAAGTCTACTCGGCGCACGACTATCCCGACAGCGAGCACGGGCGTGGGCGCCGATGAACATGGAACCGCGATGCCAGCGCTGAACTGGGACATCTTCACGAGCCTCCCGGGAAGCGCGGAGAAGAACTTCGAGCTGCTCTGCCGGGGCATCGTGCGTCAGAACTTTGGCAGCTACGGTACGTTTCGCGCTCTCGCGAACCAGCCGGGCGTCGAGTTCCATCTCAAGCTCGACAAGCGTTGCGATGCGCTCGGCAATCCCGGTCGTTGGTGGGGCTGGCAGTGCAAGTGGTACGATCTCGCAGCGAACGGCGCACTTGGCCCGACGAGGCGAGCGAAGATCGAGGAAGGCCTCCGAAAGACGGAAGAGCATCTTCCTGGCCTCACCGATTGGGTGCTCTGGACCCGTCGTACGCTAACCAAGGGCGACCAAGACTGGTTCAACGGCCTCTCGTCGAAGATGACGCTCCACTTGTGGACGGGCGACGAGGTCGACAACCATCTCGCAGGACAGGCCGCCGTTCTTCGCGGCACCTACTTTGGCGAGTTGGTGCTGACTCCCGACATCCTGCGGGAACGGCACGAGCAGGCTGTCGCTTCGATTCGAGCACGGTGGCAGCCCGACGTGCATCACGTTGGAGACGCCGAGCGCGAGCTGCGTCGCATGTTCGGGGAGGTGGATGCGTGGAACGCGCTACGCGAGCTGGCGATTGAGCTGCGCGCTAGCGCCGAAGCAGTCAAGTCCTCGCCGGCGGTGCCTGCTCCACTTGAACCGTTCGTCGCGGGAGTCGTCGCGACGGCCCGGCAGTCGGCAGACGCCCTGGATAGGGTCGCGGGAGGCATTGGCGACGGCGACTTGGATCTTCTTCGCGATGAGCTCACGCTCGGTCACGCGCGCTCCCTGCCGACGTGGCAACGGCTCCGCGGAGACTTCGAGCCGACAACCAGCTGGCGGGGATTTACGCGACGAACGCGGTGGCGGGCTGCCATGACACGTTGCGGGTGCTCGGCGAGGTCGAGGCGGGGTTTTCTTCGCGGCTCGTCGCAGTCCTTGCCCCCGCAGGATGCGGAAAGACGCATCTCGCAGCTCAGCTCACGGCCGGAACGACTGCGCGCCCACCCGGGGTGCTGCTTCACGGACGCGACCTGCACGCGAGTCACACGCTCGACGACTTGGCTCGTCTCGTGTCGATCGCCGCGCAGCCTGTACCGAGCATGGAGGCACTGCTCGCGGCGGTCGATGCTGCCGGCCAGCGTGCACAGAAACGGCTCCCCATCTTTATCGACGGCCTGAATGAGTCGGAAGATCCAGAGGCGTGGAAGCCGCTGCTCGCCGCGCTGGAGACCACCCTCGCGAAATACCCGTACGTGCTGCTGGTCTGCACGTTGCGCCCCGAATTTGTGGACGATGCTCTCCCTGATGGAACGCACCGTGTGGAAATCAAAGACTACGGTGAGGAGACCATCGAGGCGATTCGCGAGCACTTCCGCTACTGGAAGATCGACGCCACCGACGCATCCTTGCCCGGCTTCCTAAGCCATCCCCTCACGCTACGCCTCTTTTGCGAGGTGACGAACCCGACCCGGAAGCAGGTCGTCGGCATAGGGGCGACGCCGGGGTCGTTGAGCGTGCTCTTCGAGCGTTACTTGAGACGGGTGGGAGTACGGGTCGTCGAACTGGCTCCACGCACCCACCGGTTTTACGCGCAGGACGTCAACACGGCGATCGCGACCATCGCGAACAAGCTGTGGGAGTCGCGATCCCGTTCTATTGAGGTGGCGGAACTTCGAAGCATCCTCGGAGACGCGCAGCGCCCGTGGGACCAGAGCCTCGTGCGCGCCCTGGAGCATGAGGGCGTTCTGCTCCGCATGCCTTCAGACGGCAGCGACACGTTTGTCCCTGTGTACGACCTGCTCGGAGGGCACATCATCGCCAACGCCCTGCTGGCGAAGCACGGCCAAGGCAGCTTCGAGACTTCGATCAAGGACTCGTCTACGACGACGTTGCTCGCTGGCAGCTACGACGTTCGGCACCCGCTCGCCGACGACGTCCTGGGTCGCTGGTTGGCCAGGCCCCTCGTCGATTCTACGCGAAGCAGGTCTGGCAGTTGGTAGATGACCCGCTGCGTGGCCGTGCGCTGCGATTGGCGGCGCACCTCGAACCGGCGTTCCTCGATGCGGTGACGGTCGACGCGCTGCTCGACCTTGTCCGTAGCGGCGACGCAGAAATTATCGACCGCCTCTGGCAGGTCCGGGGCGCCAGGGCCACCCGTTGAACGCCGAGGGACTCGATTCCGAGCACTGCGCCCGATGCGGTCGCGGACCGCGATCTTCGGTGGACGGAGTGGGTCCGCCGGAACCATGACGACGTATTGGGCAGAGGTCGAAGCGTACTCCGCGACCTCCAGTCCCTAGAGAAGCGCTGGCGTGGCGGGAAGTTCGTGCAGGCGATAGGCTGCGAGCGCGCTGGGTCATGTGGACGCTCACGAGCACGGTCCGACGGCTGCGCGACCAAGCAACTCGTGCTCTCTACTGGTTTGGCCGAGTCGATTCCGAAGGGCTCTTCGCGCTGACCATCGACTCGCTGACGGTGAACGACGCCTACGTGGGCGAGCGCATGCTCGCAGCCGCATATGGCGTCGTGATGAGCCATCAGCAGGCAGACGCTGGGTTTGGAGCCATCTGCGGCCGTTTCTCGATCAGCTTGCGTCGGCGCTCGTGGGGCCGTCGGCGACCGCACCGACGCACCACTACCTCGCGCGGCTCTACGTGCGCGGCATCGTCGCTTTCGCCGCGAAGTTCTACCCGGCTTCGCTTGCCAGCCTCGCTGAGCGGCACATGGGCCTTCGCCGCTCCCGCAACCCGTTCAGCCGATCGCCGATGGCGACGCCAGAGCCGACGAGGCAGGGCGAACGCTACACATGGACTTCGAGAACTACACGCTGGGGAGGCTGTTCGACGATCGTGCCAACTACGACATGGACCACGCAGGCCATCAGGCGGCCGTGGCGCACGTACGAGGTGTTGTGTGGACGCTCGGGTGGCGAACGGCGACCTTCGACACGACTGACAAGAGGATCGCGGAAGACGGCTATCGGCACGACCGTAGTGACCAGGCGCTCGTCGAGCGTTATGGGAAGAAGTACGGCTGGATCGGGTTCTACGCCTACGCAGGGCTCCTCGAAGACAGCGGACAGTTTCCACGCGGGGAACGCGAGTTCTCCGACGTCGATATCGACCCGTCCTTCCCGGAAAGGCGCCCAGCGATGGGCCTTCTTCCGTGCCTGCGGGTGGCTGTCCCCGACGATCGATAGCCACGAAAGGTGGGTGCGAACGAGCACGACGTCACTACCTTCGGATGCTCCGGCGAGAGGAGATCGGTAGGCACCACGGGCCGTGGCTCGCCGTTCACGGCTATGTCAGCGCTGGTGACAGGGTGCTGGGTCGGTACGCGTGGGCCTTCCTCTCCGTCATGGTGGTCTCCAAGAAACACGAGCCACGACTCGTCGCTGCGCTGAAAGCAGGGCACCCGGCCCTGGGGAACTCGTGACGTTCCGAGTGACCACTACATCTTCGCCGGGCGAGATCCCGTGGCACGCTAACTTCGCGGAGGTGGCGATCTTCGCCGAGGACGGGTACCGCGAGAACGTTCGCGTCGGCTACCCAGGCCATCGAGGTGGAGGTCGCTTGCGCACGGCTATGCATGGGAGAGCTACCACAGTGAGATGAACCGCGCGGGAAGTGCGCGCGTGCCTTCCAAGCTTTCTCGGACGATTCGATCTACGCGGCGTCGCACAGTCCTTCGACCAGTTCCTCCCAGACGGAAGCCGCGCCACGATCACGCTGGGCGGCGTCGATGGCCTCGTAGGGGACGTTGTTTACCTCCGCGAGGATCTGCTCCGGCAGTACGTCGACGGCCGCGCCATCGTGTGGTTTGCGTTCGGAGAGCGAGAACTCCGTCCCTTCCCATCGTCGCCCCCTCGATGGCTTGAGGCCGTGCGTCGAGAACGCGGGGACGCATGGAGCACGGTTTTCACGGCGGAAGACGTCGCACCGCCGATCGCCAGTGCGAGTGGAACGAAGGCGGCGACGACGAAGGCGGGCAGTACGGCACGCGGGAGTTCATCTGCACGGGCGAAGCCGGCGGCCCCGACGGCGAACAAGAAGTCCTCGAAGGCGCGCGCGACCAACGGCAAGCAAGCCGGTCGGAGGACGTAATGACCAGGCTCGCCACGCTGCAATCGCTCATCGCCTAGGGCGAGTCCGAGACCCTCGAAACTCAACGCTCAGCCGCCGAGCTGAAGCCCGCCGGCGAGACGCTCTTGCGCCTTCCTGAACGGCGAGGGTGGCAGGTGCTGATTGGTGTCGCACCCGACGGCAAGCTCGTCCGCCAGGAAGTCGCGGACATCCACACTCCGCGACATCGCGCTGATGCTCGGCCGATTCGAGCCGCCGGCCCGCATCGAGATGAGTCGGGTGGGGTGGAGAGCGGGCGGAAGGTGATCGTGTTCGAGGCGGTACCCTCGCGGCCAGTTCGCGCCGTAAAAGAGGCGTCTCGGCGGGGCGAGAAGCACGGGCAGTAGACAGAACAGGTCCATCTCGATTGCCGTGCTGAGACTTCTGGCCTTGTACGCCCTGCACGCCCTTCGGTCCGGGTCTCCTCCCACGGCGTCGGCTCCCGAACGCGTTCAGTCAGGGCGTGGGCGGGATGATGCGGCCAATGCGATCGCGCGCCACGACGATCCCGCCCATCGCGAACGCCTTCTCGATCACCTACGCAGCTCGTGCACGCTCTGGTGGAGGGTGTCGTTGTTCTGCCGCAGCTCCTGGAGGTCGCGGCGCAACTGATCCTCCGGTACCGACTGCTTCACCTGGGGATGGAGCACGACTTGCCGCGAAGGTGAGATCCCAACAGAGAAGTTAGCCAACGACGGGCGCAGCAACGAGAGATCCAGCTTCGCCCTGTCTTCGACGGGTAGCGCTACGAGCGCACACCGGGGATCGAGAGGCAGTCCGAGACCGAGTGAGAACCCCGACGCGCACCCGAGATCATTCACCTTCACCAAGAACGTCCCCTCTGACGGAACGGACAGCGGAAAGAACTGTGTGCCGATCGAGACGGTGAAGACGAGGCGCAGGCTGAACTCGCGCCCGATCATCTGCACCATGGCATCCAGGTGCTGCATCGGCATCCGTGCGATCTCGTCGAGGTGCCGCCGATCCTCCATCTGCTCGACAGACCTGGCTCGGAATCCCTGTAGCCAGAGCATGAGAACCGCCGCACGAAAGAATGGCCAGTCATCGAGCGCCCGGGGATCGGCGGTGGTCAGGCGCGGTCGCACTTCCGCGAGGGGCGTTTCGAGGGTCTCATGGAGCCAGGCCTCGACTTCTGGTGAATTGATCTCGTCCTCGGCGAAGAGCGACCTTGAGGAAGCACGGTCGAAGGTGTCGCTTTCGAAGTCGTAGAACCAAAGCCGTCGATCGTCGAACTCCCATGGCTTCGTGAGGAACCGCGAGATGAAGTGGCAGTTTTTGGTGATCTGAGCCGCCTCGTCGCCCATTGGCCGGTCAGTCTGTCGTCGGGCCAACGGAAAGGCCAGCAGGGGCAGCTAACGAACCTGGCCGCTATCTGGCGACGACTACACAGAAACGCCGTGAACACAGGCGTCTTGGCGGGGCGAGAAGCGCGGGAAGTAGACAGAACAGGTCCACCTCGACTGCCGTTGTGCCGCGGTCGCGGGGCCGCATTTGTTGTCGTGAGTGATGGGTCGGGGGGCAGGTGTCCATGTCGCGGCGCCGCGCCTCTTCGAACGTGTCGACGACATCTCACGCGGCTTCGACGTCGCCGCTCGCTACCACAGTGAGCACGGGCGGTTCGGCGTTGGCGGGCGGGGTGGTCGGCACTTCGATCGTGGTCGTGCTGACCGGGGCGGGCGCGCGCCGCTTCGAGGGCTTCGCCTCGACGGGCGGCCCCCACGGCTCCACCGCCCGCAGCACCCTCACGGCCTCGCGCGTCCGCCCCGGCTGCAGGTGCGCGTAGAAGTGCTCGCACGTGCGCACGCTGTTACCGAGGAGCGCCGCGACTTCCTGCAGGGGCCGGCCGGCGG
>CAWIGZ010000006.1:0-112754 GCA_963835825.1 uncultured Pseudomonadota bacterium | reverse complement strand
TCCCCCTCCGGCCGGCCCCTGGACCCCCGGGGTGAGCGCGCTGCCGGTGCCGGGAACGGCGGTGAAGCCGTCGACCGCTTGCCCCGGATTGACGAGGCCGGCCACGAACCGCCCGCCCGGGTCTTGATGGAAGAAGTTGATTCCCAGCTGGCGGAGGCTGGCCCGCGAGACCTCGGCGAACTTCACCTCCAGCTGCACCTGCTGGTTGCCCACGACCTTGATCAGGTTGGCCACCTTCTCGGCGTGGAGCTGGGCGACCTCGGCCGCGCGCTCCGGGACCCGCACGTCGGAAACCTCGCCGGAGAGGACCACCAGATCGCCGGCCGTCGAGACGGTGATCTTCTCGTCGGGGAACAGATCGGCGAGCTGGGTCTTCAATCGATCGAGGTTGCGTGTCACCTGCAGCGCCAGCACCAGCGGCTCGTCACGCTTGTTCCAGAGCGTCAAATCGGTCGTTCCCACACCACGCGAAGTCAGCAAGAGCTGCACCGGCGTGATCACCTTCAGATCGGCGACCCGCGGATCGGCAACGGAGACCCGCCCGATCGGCTCGGTCAGGATCAGCAGTCGGTTCTGCCCCGTCTCGAGCGCGAGGTTCCTGACCGCGCCGACTTCCCGTTCGATCCGGATCGACGGGACGGCGCTCAGCCCGGTATCCGCAGCCGATACGGCGCCGCTCGCCCCCACCATCATCAAGCAAGACAACGACGCTGCGGCGACTGCAGACCTCGTTTTCACTAGCGGCTATCTCCTTTTGAGAAGTTGCGCTGCTCGAACCGATCGCCGCGCAGAATTTCGACGACGTCCCTCTTCGGCTGTTCGGAGGGGAGCACCGGCGCCGGGTGGGCGGCCGCCACCTGCCTTCCGCGCCCCCGCCGCGTCGCGGCCGGCGCCCCGGGGCGCGGAGCTGCAGGCTCCGCCTGCTTGGGCGGGCCCGCCTGCGACGGATCACCGACCAACTCCTCGGCGACCGCGCCGCCGGTGTTGACGGGGAGGGAGTCGGTCCAGCTCCGCAACGTCAGCAACAAGCGTCCTTCCGTCGAGGCCAGCGCCAGGCGCTCCGAGTCCTGCGGCGAGACCAACAGCGTGGCCACCGTCGCGGGGTTGGCATGCATGCGCGCCTGATTGTTCGCCTCGACCTCCTGCCCGACGGCGAGCACCTTCACGTTCTGCATGAAGACCTTGGTCGTCGTCTCCGCGCCGGGACGGTTCGGGTGCAACGTCACGAGCACGTCGACGCGATCGTCCGGGTGAATGAACCCGGCCACGCCGACGACGTCGTCGACCCGAACGGCCATCGCGCGCATGTTGGGCGGAATGAGCGCCGCCAGTCCGTTCCCTGCGTCCTTGGAGGCGAGCATGCCGGGCAGCACCGGCTGGCCGGCCAGGACGCGCGAGAGCAGAATCCGCTCGGCGACCTCTTTCGGATCGCGAACTGCCCCCAGGGGAAGGTGGTCGGCTGGCCACTCGGCCAGCTTCAGGTCCTGGGGGCGAATTTTACCCGCCAAAGGCAGGTCGACGGCTGCCACGACGATCTTGGCCATCGCGACGACTTTGCCCCCCGGCCGGTGATCGAGATACCGCGCGATGAACAGCGCGGAGGCCAGTCCTGCGATCAGGGTGAACGCCCAGAAGAGCGCGGCCCGCGCTCCGGAGCGACGTGACGATCCGGCCGCTGCGCGCAGCCGACTCGATCCCATAGATTCATTGATCGCCAAGGGCAACTCCTAGGAAGAGAGTGCTTCCAGCGTCTGCGCGTCTGAACGCGGGCAGAGCATGAAGAGCATCATCGACGGACCGCGCCGTAGAGTTTAGAGGCCGCGCAAGCACAGAAACCGGATCACCCCTCACTGTGCAAGCTCGCACGATTGGCGAAAAGCATCAAGACTTGTGGCCGGCCGGAGCCGCGGAAAATGGGGCCCGCTGTTCGGCTGAGCCGGCGTCGGCCTCCTCCGCCTGGTTCATTCAGTGAAAGAGCAGAAATACGACGCCCGCGCCGGAAGCAATCGCCAAAGAATACGGAACTGACAGGTGTCCCGCCCGGTGCGAGGGGACGGACGGCAGCTCGTTCCGGAGGACCGCCAGAGTCAGGTTGGCGCGAATCTCGGCCCTGGCCGGCGCGCGCGCCCGAAAGAAGTAGATCACCGCGAACAGACCTCCCGTGGCCGCTGCCGAGAGGGCAAACCACGGAAGTCGCGCGAAGGGCACCCAGGCCGCCGTCGCCGCGGCCAGCTTCACGTCGCCGCCCCCAATCCCGCCCATCAGCCACGGACGGTAGAGCGCGGCGACGACCAGCGCCGCCGCGCCCGCGCCCAAAAGCGCTTGCCCAAAGCTCTGATCGATCGCGCGGACCACCAGGCCGGAGAGAAACACGAACGCGGAGATCGCGTTCGGAATTCGCCGACGCCACAGATCGAAGGCGACCGCCAGTACCAGGCCGAGACAGAGAGGACCGAGGTGGGGAATCGGAAGCGGCATCTATCCTGCGATATCGTTTCCGGTCCCCGCTCTCGGGTCTCTCGGACGGACTGTTACGAGATCGCGGCCTGAACGTTGTTGAAGGTGTTGTTGACCTTCTTACCAAGCACGAACACCACCGCGATGATGAGGCCGGCAATGGCGGCGACGATGAGACCGTACTCGACAGCGGTGGCGCCCTCTTCGTCTCTGAACAGCTTGAGTGCATTCTTGAGCATTGGGGTTTCTCCTTCGGGGGGGGTGGTCAGGTCATTTCGTGCCCGAATCAGACCGACCATCATTCGGGCGCCTTCTGGCACTACATACGAATTTCGTGTGAGTGCCCTGACAGTGCTATCGACGACCGCGAAAACAACCTTTAGGAATATTCTTCATCGATCGACCTCGGTGGGAGCAAGAGGCCGCGGGTCGCCCATGCACCTACAAAGGGCTACGGCCGGACAGCGCCGTCTGCAGCACGGACCGCGCGCCTAGTAGCTCGCGCGACTGTAAAGATTGTTCGTCTTCACGCCGACAACGTACACTACGGCGGCGATGATGCCGGCGATGGCACTCACGATGAGCGCATACTCGACAGCCGTCGCTCCCGATGAATCGTCGACGAGGCGCATCAGCCGGGAAATCGTCATCATCGATTCATTGAGCGCGGATTTGATCCGCAAGTCAAATGTTGTTCCCCCATCCGTTCGCGCGCAGCGTGTGCGCCGCCTTGGAGCTACTAAATGAACCGTTGTTCGACGCTCCGTCAGACGCTTCGTCCGATGCTTCGCCTGCTCGCCGCGGTGACGTTTTCGCTCGGCTTCGCGGCGTGCGGGCGCACGCCTGGACAGTTCGAGATCCTGAACGACCAGATTCCGGTGAGCACAGGCGGTGGCTGCAGCGTCCCGCTCGACCCGACCATCTATCAAGGGGAAGGAACGCTGGATCTCAGCATCGTTCGCTCGGACCTCGAGTCCGCGTACTTTGTGTTTCCGTTGATCGAAAACAATCTCCCCTCGTCATCGAACGGCACCCTCGACCCCAACGAGATTCAACTCTCCGGATTCCAGGTCGACATCGCGCCGATCGGAGCGCCTCCTCCAAGCTCCGTACAGGCGGCTTTCGACGGCGGGCCGCTGGTGCACTACCAGATCCCCTGGTCGGGCGGCATCTCCTCGGGCGGCGGCCAGCTCTCGGCGTCGGTGGCGGCGTTTCCCGTCGCGCTCGCGCAGAGCATCGTCGCTGCGGCCGGAGTGGGCGTCGACCCGTTCCTGACGGTCGACCTCACCATCCAGGCGCTGGGGACCACCAACGGAGGGACGCACATGCAGTCCGATCCGTTCCACTTTCCGGTGCAGGTCTGCAGCGGCTGCCTGGCCAACAACATCGGCCCCTGTCCCTTGCCGGCGGCGCCCACCGCCCAGGGAAACGGGTGTAACCCGGCGCAGGATCTGCCGGTCGACTGCTGCACCGAGAACGGCGCTCTGGTCTGTCCTGCGACGGTGGCCGTTCAGTGAGCGCGCGGCGCGGCCTGGCGGCGATCGCGCTCTTCGTTCCACTCGCCTGCACCACCAACGTCAGCAACTATCCTTACCTGCCGCCGGGAAACGGCGGCACCGGCGGCGGGGTGATGCCCACCGGCGACGTCATGGTCAAGATCACCGCTCCCTCCAATCCAACCATCTCCGACTCGACCGTTGTGCAGGTGACGGCCACGGTCGACGACACGGGGACGGATCTCATCGACACCAGCAGCGTCAAGGTGGTGGTCACGGCGGTGACCGCAACGGGGAGCCCGGGCGCCGTGGTTGGCACGGGTCAGCTCGTCTCCACCGGTGGTGACACGTTCGCGGGAACGATCAGTCTGGGCAACCTTTCGACGGGCAGTTACACGCTCAAGGTCTCCGCCAAGAGCTTGACCGGAGCGACGTCGGACGACGCGGTCACCCTGATGGTCCAGGGTGGACCCACGCTGATCGTCAACGCGCCGGCCGAGGGCCAGCCGTACAGCGACAGCGTCTCCATTCAGATCCTGGTGGATCAGGGCGCCGCCGCGCCGACCGCGACGCTGGCGGGAAAGAGCGTGATGCTGTCATCGCCGACCCTCAGCGGGACATACGACGTCTACACCGCCACGGTGTGGTTCGGGCCGCCCCCGACGCCGCCCGGCGCGCAGCCCCTCCAGCAGCTCAGCGGAAAGCAGCTGCTCGACGTCAAGGAGAGCGACGGGACGGCAACCTCCGAGGTCCTCCGCACCTTCATCATCGACACCGCCGGGCCGACCATCACCAAGACCACGCCGACCCCCGGAGAGATCGCCGGCGGCGTGGTAACCATTTCCGCCACCGTCACGGACGAATCCGGCGTGCTCGATTCGTCGGTCATCGCGGTCATCGGCGATCAGCAGGGGAACCCGGTCTTCACGCTGCAGCTGGCGCCCCAGGGGAGCGGCGTCTACAGCATCCTGTTCGATTCGTTGAACCTCACCCGGTGCGGACCCCCGCCTTCGACGGCCCCCTGTATCGTGTACCCCACCATCTCCTTCCGGGCGTCGGACTCAGTCGGAAACGAGACGTCGGTCGGCTACGACTTCTCCGTCGACAACATGCCGCCGCTGGCCGATCTCGATCCCCCCCAGATGCGGCAGATTCAGCTCGCGTCGTTCGGGTACGAGTGCTCGGCCCTCTTCGATCCGCTCAGCGTCAACCGCGACGTGGGCGACATGCCCAACGATCGCTGTATGGTGCCGCAGGTGTTTGACCTGCGAGCCCGCATCGAGGATCAGGGGAACGATGCGAGCGGGCTCAAGGTGACGCCCATCGCCGGCATCGACCCTGACAACACCAGCGTCTACATCCTGACGGACAATACCCAGCCGCTGGTGGTCGACACCGACGGTGACGGCTACTGCGACACGATTAACCCGCGGCTGGCGCCGACCGCCGGCCCGCTCACCCAGGCCGCTCAGGTTCTGAAAATTCGCCTGGCAGGCATCCCGCCCCGCGGAAACGCCGACTTCGAAGCATCCCCGATCGCCATCCCGGGTTGCCGATTGCCGGCACCTGCGTTCAGGGCAAAGACACCGCGCCCCCGAAGGTGCTCTGCAACTTCGAGCAGCCGACCATCGCCATCGGCTACTCCGACAATCTGCCGGCGATCTGGTCCGTCGAGCCAATCGACGGGGACCGCTGCCTGGGGAACCAGCTCGACACGCGGGCCAACAACATCCCCGACGGCCAGTGGATCTGCATGGCGGTCGGAACCGCCGACCTGGCCGGCAATCACAGCGTCTCCGCGCCGATGCGCGTCTTCGTCAATTACAGCGACGCCGGCGGCTTCTGCGCCACGCCGCCCGCCGGCACGCCCGCGCCGCCCCCCTGCACCGGAAGCTATGATCCGGCCAGCAAGACCGCCACCGTCGGCGCCTGTCAGACGCTGAAGTTCACCGGCACCGAGCTCTACTGCACCCCCGGCACCTGTTAGCGCCGTACCCGCGTCGACGCGCTATCCTCGGCGGCCCATGGACGAGCCGGCCGTCGTCGTCGATTCGCTGAGCAAGCGCTTTGGCGCCAAGACGGCGGTCGCCGGCCTGTCGTTCTCCGTCACCGCCGGTGAGATCTACGGTCTGCTCGGACCGAACGGGGCCGGCAAGACCACCACCCTGCGCGTGCTGGCGGGGATCCTGACCCCGACCGCCGGGCGCGCGCTGGTCGCCGGGATTGACGTGGCGGCCGATCCGCTGGAGGTGCGGCGGCGGCTCGGCTTTCTCACCAACACCACCGGGCTCTACGCGCGGCTGACGGGACGCGAGCTGCTCGACTACTTCGCGCGCCTCCATGGCCTGACCAACGCCGCGGCCGACGCACGGGTCGACGTGCTGGCGCGCGCGCTCGAGCTCGCTCCGTTCTTCGGACGCCGGTGCGAGGCGCTCTCGACCGGCGAGCGCCAGCGGCTCTCCATCGCCCGGGCCATGCTCCACGATCCGGCGGTCCTGGTCCTCGACGAGCCGACCGCCGGCCTCGACGTGCTCGCCTCGCGCTTCCTGCGCGCCTTCGTTCGCGCCGAGCGCGATCGCGGCAAGGCGGTGGTCTTCTCCACCCACTATCTCGCCGAGGCCGAGCTGCTCTGCGATCGGATCGGGCTGCTCCACCACGGCCGCCTGCTCGCCGAGGGGACTCCGGCGGCGCTGCGGGAGATGGCAGGCGACGCCCCCAGCCTGGAGGAGGCATTCCTGCGCCTGGTCGGCGCCGTCGATGCAACCGCCGCGGCGGAGACCCCATGAAGCTCCGAGAGGTGAGGCTGGTCGCGGGCAAGGAGCTGCGCGAGACGCTGCGCGATCGGCGAACCCTGGCGGTGATGGTGCTGTTCCCGCTGGTGATCTATCCCCTCGTGTCGCTGGTGACGGCGCAGGTGCTGGCCGCGCGGTCGGCCCGGATCGAGGCGCACGTGGCGCGGGTGGCGGTCAGCGGACCGCCCGCTCTCGCCGGCGAGCTGCGGCGCCGCCTGGCCGGCGCCGGCGTGGCCGTGATGGGGGACGCCGGCCCTTCGAATCGCGGCGAGAGCCCCGGCGGTGGCGGGCGGGCCGCGCTGGCCGCCAACCGCGTCGACGCCGTCGCCGAGGTGAAGCCCGGGGCGGCGGGGAAGCCTGCCGAGGTGCGCCTGCTCTACGACGAGACCCGCGAGGAGTCGACCGCCGCGCGGGATTCGCGTCGAGCAGGCGCTGGCGGCGCCGGCCGGCGGCGCGAATTGCCAGCCGGCGTTCTCCGTCGTCACGGCCGGCGTCGCGGCGCGCAAGCAGGTGAGCGGCTACATGCTCTCGAAAATCCTGCCGCTGGTCGTGGTGGTGATGGTCATGCTGGGGGCGTTTCACCCGGCCATCGACATCACCGCCGGGGAGCGCGAGCGAAGCACGCTCGAGACGACCCTCTCGGCGCCCATCGATCGCGCTTCGCTGATGGCGGGCAAGGTGCTCGCGGTCGCCACGCTGGCCTCCCTCACCGGCGCCCTCAATCTGGCCTCCATGTCGCTGACCGTGCTCGAGGGGACGCAGCTCATCGCGGGCGGCGCAAAGGCCGCCATCCCCTGGGGCCGGGCGGCGGCCGCGTTCGCGGTCATCCCACCGACCGCGTTTCTGTTCGCCTCGGTGATGGTGGCCATCGGCGCGCTCGCCCGCAGCTTCAAGGAGGCGCAGACGCTGCTGACGCCCGTCTATTTCCTCTGCATGGCGCCGGCGATGGCCGCCGGCCTCGGCGATTTCCAGCTCGGTGGCGTGACCGCCTGGATTCCCGGCGTGGGCGTGACGCTGCTGGCGCGCGATCTCATTCTCGGACATGCATCGGTCGGCGTGACGCTGGCGGTCCTCTGCAGCACCGCTCTTTACGGCGCGGCCGCGCTGGCCCTGGCCGCCCGGCTCTACGACTCGGAGCGGCTGTTCTTTGCCGACGAGGCGGGCCTCGGTCTCGGAGCCTGGCTCCGGCACGTCGCCGGCCGTCGCGCCACCGACGACGGGGCGACCGGCGGGACCGACGACAGGGCGGACGACGAGCCACCGACGGCTGGGGACGCGATCGCCCTCTACGCGATCGCCTGCGTCCTTCTTCTCTTCGTCTTCGTTCCGCTGCAAACCTGGCGGCTCGGCCCCGGGCTGGCCCTCTCCGAATGGCTGGGGCTCGGCGGCCTGACCTGGCTCTACGCCCGTGGGCGGGGACAGAGGCTGGCCACGGTGATCCGCGTCGGCGCCCCGTCACCGACGGCGCTGGCCGGCGCCACGCTGGTCGGTCTGTCCGCCTGGCTGGTGGTCGGCCTCATCGCCGAGTGGATCCTTCCGGCACCCAAGGAGGTCGTCGAAGGGCTGCGCCGCACCGTCGCGCCGAGCGACGGCGGCCGCGGCATGCTTCTCACCCTGTTCCTGATGGCGCTGACGCCGGCCATCTGCGAGGAGGCGCTCTTCCGTGGCCCCATCCTGCGCGGGCTGCGAACCCGGCTGCCGCCGGCGGGCGCGGCGATCCTGACCGGGCTGCTGTTCGGCATCTATCACCTCGACCCATGGCGCCTCCTGCCGACGGCGATCCTCGGCGTGGCGCTCTCGGGAATTGCGCTGGCCAGCGGTTCGATCATCCCGTCGATGGTCGCTCACTTCGCAAACAACGCCTGCCTCATCGTCCTCGCCCGCCTGCACGCCGACGACACCGACGGGCTGCCGACGAGGACGAAGCTCCTCCTCGGCACGCTTGGTGCTGTCGTCTTGTGGCTCGGAATTCGCCTGCTGAGGCGCGACGCCAAGACGCGAGGCGGTATGTAGCCTACTTCAC
Organism: uncultured Pseudomonadota bacterium; assembly: GCA_963835825.1. Lineage (GTDB taxonomy): Bacteria > Myxococcota_A > Polyangia > Fen-1088 > Fen-1088 > JADGRB01. Next base: position 103,986 of record CAWIGZ010000006.1, on the reverse strand, counting down.
CAACTTTTCACTACCCGAACCGCTTCTCATGCTACAACCGCGTCAGAATGGCAGCGGACGACAAGGAAGTGATTGGGCTGTTGCGCAAATGCGTGGTGCTGGCCGAAAGCCCCCTCGACTCCCTCCAGGCGGTGCTCCCCGGGGCGACGCTCGGGCACTACCGCCCCCGTCAGGTGATCTACCTGCCCGGAGATCGCGCCCAGGGGGTGCACTTCCTGACCAGCGGAAGAATCAAAATTTCCAAGGTCACCCGCGACGGGAAGGAGCTGACGCTCGCCTACCGCAACGAGGGCGATTTCTTCGGCGAGCCCTGCCTGCTCGACGGCGGGCCGCGCGAGGAGATGGCCGAAGCGATGGACGCGTCGACCACGGTCGAGATCCAGCGTGAGGCGCTGGACGAGCTGCTCAGGAACGACGGCGGGGCAGCCTACAAGTTCGCACGCGCGCTCATCGCCCGTCGCAAGGATCTCGAGTCACGCGTCGAGCAGCTGATCTTCAAGGACGTCGGGGCCAAGCTGGCCGAGCTGCTGCTCAGCCTCGGGCAGGAGCACGGCGTTTCCGACCAGCGCGGCGTGGTCGTCGGTCTCAAGATCACTCACCAGGAGATGGCCAACCTGATCGGCTCGACCCGCGAGACGGTCTCGCTGACGCTCTCCCAGTTCAAGCGCAAGGGGCTGATTCAGACCGAGGGCCGGCGGGTCATCCTCGCCGACCAAGAAGGCCTGCGCGCGCTGGCGTAGGACGGCGCGCGCCGCCGACGGGCTTGGTCGACGGCGCGGCAATCGATGGTCTTACCAGCCGCCGCGACGAGAACGGCCGCGGCCCTCGCCGCCCCCGCCTTCGCCGCCCCGGCCACGACCGCCGCCGCCGCCGTATCCACCACCGCCGCCCCCGTATCCACCACCGCCGCCCCCGTATCCACCGCCGCCGCCGCTTCGAGGGGCACGCTCACGCGCCTCGCTCACGTTGATGGCGCGCCCCTGGATGTCGCGGCCGCTCAGCGACGAGATCGCGGCCGCTGCCTCCTGGTCGCTGCCCATCTCCACGAACGCGAATCCGCGCGGCCGACCGGTATCGCGGTCCATCACGATCTTGACCTCCACCACGTTGCGGCCCTCTTCAGCGAAGGCGTCCCGCAGCTCGGGCTCCGTCACGTTGTACGACAAGTTTCCCACGTAGAGCCTAGTTCCCATCTCTTCTCTCTCCTTCGTTGCACGGATTCGGCGTTAGGCGCGTCTCGGGCACCAACTAGGGGGAAAACTGGCCGACGGACGACGGCCGTCGGGGCGCGCCGGACCGGCAGGTCGACTTCGGCGATACGCGCAGCTGCAACGACGCGCGGTCGGGATCAGCACCGGCCGGGCCGAGAGCGAAAACAGGGGGCGACGAACGTAGCACCGGAAAGACTCGGGCTTGACCCCTGAAAGTTAACAGCTCGGCTTTTGGCTGTCGAGAGGCCGCCGCGAGCCAAACGGCCCAGGATCGCGCCTGCGTCGGGCCGGGCCTCGGTCGGGATCCCCCGTGCGGTCCTAGCTGCGCTGCAGCGCTGCCAGCACCGCGTCGCCCGCGCTCGCGGTCGTGGCCGGCGCCGTGCCGGCCGGCGCGAGATCGCCGGTCAGGATCCCTTTGCCGATCGCCGCCGCCACCGCCGCCTCGATGGCCCGCGCCTCGGCCTCGAGGCCCAGTGAGTAGCGGAACAGAAGCGCCACGCTGAGGATCGTGGCGTACGGGTTGGCGATCCCCTTGCCCGCGATGTCGGGCGCGGAGCCGTGGATCGGCTCGTAGAGACCGCGCTTCCCTTCACCCAGGGAAGCCGAAGGGAGCAGCCCCATCGACCCGGCCAGCATCGAGGCCTCGTCGGTCAGGATGTCGCCGAACATGTTCTCGGTGACGATCACGTCGAAGTCGGCCGGGCGGCGAATGAGGTGCATCGCGCAGGCGTCGACCAGCATGTGAGAGAGCGCCACGTCGGGGAACTCCTCGGCCATGACCCGCACCGTCACCTCGCGCCACAGACGTGACGTCTCGAGCACGTTGGCTTTGTCGACGGAGGTGAGCTTCTTGCGGCGCCCGCGCGCGATGCGCGCCGCCGTGCGGACGATGCGCTCGACCTCGGCGACGGTGTAGACGCACAGATCCGAGGCGCGGTCGCCGTCGCGCAGCTTGTCACCAAAGTAGATCCCGCCGGTCAGCTCGCGCACGACGATCATGTCGACGCCGGCCAGCAGCTCGGGCCGCAGCGGCGAGGCGTGCATGACGTTGGGGTTCACGGAGACCGGGCGCAGGTTGGCGTAGAGGCCGAGCCCCTTGCGGATCGCCAGCAGGCCCTGTTCCGGACGCACCTTGGCGCGCGGGTCATCCCACTTGGGGCCGCCGACGGCGCCCAGCAGCACCGCGTCCGCGGCGCGCGCCATCTCCAGCGTCTCGGGCGGCAGCGCCGAGCCGGTCTGGTCGATGGCGATCCCGCCGATGGCGGCGTCCTTCAGCGTGAAGGTGTGTCCCCACTTCTCGCTCACGGCCGACAGCACGCGACGGGCCTGATCGACGACCTCGGGTCCGATCCCGTCGCCGGGCAAAACTGCAATCACAGCGCGCATTCTTTACGATTCCTCCGGTTTTCGAGCCGGCGCAACATACAAGAAGGACCAGGGACCGCAAGGGGATCTACATCCGCGCGATCGGGTAGCGGCGGCCCGGTCCGAAGGACTTGCCGGTGATCTTCAGGCCGGGCGCCATCTGACGTCGTTTGTACTCGCTCTGTTGCACCCGCCGGACGACGTCGCGGGCCACGGCGTCGTCGAATCCCTGCGCCACCAGCGCCGGAACGTCGAGCCCACGCACGAGGTGCGCCTCGAGAATGGCGTCGAGCAGATCGTAGGGAGGGAGGCTGTCCTGGTCGGTCTGATTCGGACGCAGCTCCGCCGACGGCGGCTTCGTCAACGTCGCCTCGGGGATCACGATCGTTTCGTCGTTCACCGCGCGCGCGAGGCGATAGACCAGCGTCTTGGGGACGTCGCTGATCACCGCCAGGCCGCCCGCCATGTCGCCGTAGAGCGTGCAATAGCCGGTGGCGATCTCGCTCTTGTTCCCGGTGCTGAGCAACAGCCGATCCTGCCGGTTGGAGAGCGCCATCAAGATCGCGCCGCGCACCCGCGCCTGCAGATTCTGGGCGGTCAGATCGGCGGCGGCCTCCGCGCTCTGTGACGAGCCGGGCGGAGCGAACCGATCCAGCGCCGGCGCCAGCGTTTCCAGGTAAGCGGCGAACATCGGTTCGATCGACACGACGGTGAAGTCGATCCCCAGGTTCTTGGCCAGCGCCTCGGCGTCGGCCAGCGAGCCGGGCGACGAGTAGCGCGACGGCATGGCCACGCCGAGCACGTTCGACGGCCCGAGGGCACGCGCGGCGAGGCAGGCGACCAGCGCCGAGTCGATGCCGCCCGAAAGGCCGAGCAGCGCGCGCGAAAAGCCGCACCGCCGCGCGTAGTCGCGCGTGCCGAGCGCGAGCGCCTCCAGCGCCGACTTCTCGTCGGACGGTTCGAAGGGGCGGAGCTCGCCGCCGGGGGGGGGTCGAGCTTCGCATCGGCACCGTCGGCCAAGACCTCGACGACCACCAGATCGCTCCGGTGCTCGGCGCCGCGCGCGATCACCTGGCCGCCGGCGTCGAGCGCCAGGCTGGCCCCGTCGAACACCAGATCGTCCTGTCCGCCGACCTGGTTGACGAACAGCAGCGGGCGGCGCCATCGCCGGGCGGTGGCCGCCAGCATGCGCGGGCGCAGGTGGCGCTTTTCGATGGTGTAGGGCGAGGCCGAGAGGTTGAGGATGATCTGGGCGCCGGCGCGCACCAAGGACTCGATGGGATCGCATCGGTAGAGCCGCGCCGGCCAGAAGTCGGCGTCGTTCCAGATGTCCTCGCAGATGGAGATCCCCAGGATTCGCCCGCGAAACGCGATGGGCGCCGCCTCGGTGGCCGGATCGAAATAGCGGCGCTCGTCGAACACGTCGTACGTCGGCAGGAGCGACTTGCGCACGATGTGCGCCACCCGACCACCGTCGATCAGCGCGGCGCTGTTGTAGAGCCCGTGCCCGTCGGCCGTCGCGCTCCGCTCCGGGAAACCGACCAGCGCGGCGGTCGTCGCGCCGGCGCGCGCCGCGGCCAGCGCGTCGAGCGAGGCGCGCGCCGCCTCGACGAAGGCGGGACGCTCGAGCAGATCCTTGGGCGGATAGCCGCAGAGCGCCAGCTCGGGGAAGATCGCCAGCGCGGCGCCGCGCGCCTCGGCCGCGGCCAGCGCTTCCAGCACCAAGCGTCGGTTCCCGTCGAAGTCGCCGACGGTGGGATTAATCTGGGCGAGCGCGATCTTCACTTTTCGGGATTCTACAGGGTGGGCGGCCCGCCGTCGGCCGTGATAAAATTCGACTGTGAGCACCGCGAGCGAGGTGATCGCGCGTCCCCTCAACGCCCCCGAACCCGCGGCTGCGATGACGCGCCCCCTGGACATTCCCCCGCAGAGCCGGATCTACGTCAACCGGAACCTGCGGCTCGACAAGATCGAGATGGTCGGCTTCGACATGGACTACACCCTCGCGCTTTACAACCAGGCGCGGATCGAGGAGCTGTCGATGCGGGCCACCCTCGACAAGCTGGTGACCGCCAAGGGCTACCCCGAGGCGATCCGGACCCTGGCCTACGATCCCATGCTGGCCGTGCGCGGCCTGGTGGTCGACCACGAAAACGGCAACATCTTCAAGCCGGACCGCTACGGCTTTCCGGGGCGCGCGCGCCACGGCCTCAAGAACATCGATCGCGTGCTGGTGGCCGAGCTCTACCAGCGCGAGCGGACGCGCCTCTCCAGCCAGCGTTACGCCTGGATCGACTCCCTGTTCGCGCTGCCCGAGGCGGTGCTGTACGCGGTGCTGGTCGACTACTTCGATCACCACAATCCCCCGGGAAAACCGGACTACACCGCGCTTTGGCACGACATCCGGGAGTGCATCGACCTCGCCCACCGCGACGGATCGATCAAGGCCATCGTCAGCGCCGACTTCCCCAGCTACGTCGAGCGCGACGAGGCGCTCGCCGAGACGCTGCACAAGTTCCGCTCTTCGGGGAAGCGCCTCTTTCTCCTCACCAACTCGGCCTGGGATTACACCTCGGCGATGATGAGCTATCTCCTCGACGGAGCGCACAGCACCGACCAGTCGTATCCGTCGTGGCGGCACTACTTCGACGTGATCGTGGTGAGCGCGGGCAAGCCCGAGTTCTTCACGGAGGATCGGCCGTTCATCGAGATGGACGCTCAGGGCAATCCGCTTGCCAAGAGTCCCGGCGGCCCCTTCCAACGCGGGCGCGTCTACTCCGGTGGCAACATCAAGGACTTCCAGGAGCGGGCGCGGGCCAGCGGCGATCGCGTGCTGTTCGTCGGCGACCACATCTACGGCGACATGCTGCGCTCGCGCAAGTCGTCCAACTGGCGCACGGCGATGATCCTGCAGGAGCTCGAGCACGAGGTGACGACCCACGATGGCCTCCGTCCCGAGGTGAGCCGGCTCGATCGGCTCGACGCCGAGCTCAACCATCTGGACTCGGAGCTCAACGAACGTCAGGCGGCGCTGCGCGCGCTGCAAAAGAACAGCGCCGACACGCCGGACCCGGCCGCCGCGTCCGGCAGACGCGTCATCAAGGAGGCGATCGAGCGGCTGCGCCGCGAGCTGCGCACGACCGCCGCCCAGCACCGCGTCCTCGAGGACACCATCGACGACCGGTTCAACCCCTACTGGGGGCCGATGTTTCGCGAGGGCTACGAGGTGAGCAAATTCGGCGAGCAGGTGGAGGCCTACGCCTGCGTCTACACCAGCCGCGTCTCCAACTTCCGCTTCTACTCACCGATGCAGTACTTCCGCGGCCCCCGCGACCGCATGCCCCACGAAAGGTGAGCGCGGGAGGGGCTGCGGGGCGCGGGAGGGGCTGCGCCCCTCCCACGGGCCCACCCCAACGCGACGAGAGCCGGACCCGGATCTTGCTCGGCTCATAAGTCTCCGGCGGGCAAAGCCCGCCTCCGGAACGTGGGAGGGGCTGCGCCCCTCCCACGAGCCCACCCCACGACGCGACGAGAGCCGGACCCGGATCTTGCTCGGCCCATAAGTCTCCGGCGGGCAAAGCCCGCCTTCGATCCACTGAACGGAGCCTGGTCGCACGTCAGGCAGCGAATCATTGCTCCTCCGGTCCACGAACTCGGAGCCGAGGCTCGCCTCCTGCTCCGGTCCACGAGCTCGCAAGCGGAGCCGAGGCTCGCGCCGAGCGCGGCGAGGGGCGGGGTATCTCTCCGCGGTGAGCCCGCAGGCCGCTCTGTCGTTCGCGGCCGAGGATTCCTTCGCGCGAGCCGCGGAGAGAGACCCCGTCCCTCGTCGCCCTCGCCGAAGAGCCGAGCGAAGCCCATCCCAACAACCCAACAAATCTCAGCGGCGGAGGCGGGAGACGAGGGCCCTCGCCTCTTCCAGGCCGAGGGCGCGGGCAGCAGCGAAGTAGACGGCGGCGCCGACGACGATCGGCAGGAAGGCCTTGACCGCGAACATCGCGAGGCCGGCGCCGGGCAGCATTTCGGCGCGCGCAGAGACGGCCCAAATCGCGGCCGCCATGATCGCGGAGGCGACCGAGATCTTGAGAACCGGTACGACCAGATCGCGGGTGAAGAGTCGGTGGATCCGCGTGTGAAAGGCGAACGCCAGGATCGAGAAGTTCACCACCGCGGCCAGCGACGTGCCGAACGCCAGCCCGACGTGGCCGAAGCGCCTGAACGTCAAGATGTTCCAGAGCAGATTGGCGGCGACCGCGGCGACGCTGGCGATGACGGGAAACCGCGGCCGGCCGATGGCGTAGAACGCCGGCGCCACCACCTTGATGGCCGCGTACGCGCAGAGGCCGACGGCGTAGCCGCTGAGCGCGCGCGCCGTCTCCAGCGTCGCGTGCGGTGAAAAACGTCCGTGCTGGTAGATGAGCCGGATGATCGGCAGGCCGAGCAGCGCCAGCCCCACCGTCGACGGGACCGTGAGGAACAGGACCATCCGCAGCCCCTGCCGCAGCGTCCCGCTCAACGAGCTCCGGTCCCCGCGCGCGGCGTCGCGCGAAAGGTGGGTGAGGGTGGTGATGCCGACCGCCACCCCGAAGACGCCGATCGGCAGCTGCATGAGACGGAACGCGTACGACAGCCACGACAGCGCGCCGTCCGAAATGAGGCTGGCGAACGACGAATTGACGACGACGTTCACCTGCACCGCCGCCACCCCCAACGTGGCCGGCGCCATCAGCATGGCGATCCGCCGGGTCCCCGGATCGCGCAGGCGCAGATCGGGCAGCAGCCGCGGCCGGAAGCCCGAGCGCCAGAGCGGCGGCGCCTGGATGGCCAGCTGCGCGATCCCGCCCGCCACGGTGAAGGCCGCCCAGGCCGTCACCGCCGCGCGGGACGACGGGGCCACCAGGTAGACGACCAGCCCGCCGCCGATGGCGACCAGGTTGAACATCGACGAGGCGAGCGCCGGCGCCGTGTACTTCTCCTCGGCGTTGAGCGAGCCCATGGCCACCACCGCCAGCGAGATCGCCGGCAGGAAAGGCATCATGATGCGGACCAGCCGGGCGCAGAGGGCGGCTTTCTCCGGCGAAAATCCGGTGGCCACCAGGTGCACGACCGGCCCCGGGAAGATCATCGCCAGCAGCGCGACCGTTCCGAGATAGATCGTCAGCGTCGACATCACCCGGTTCGCCAGCGCCTGCGCCGCCGTCCGGCCGTCCCGCCGCAGGGTCGCCACGTACGTGGGCACGAACGCGGTCGACAGCGCCCCCTCGGCGAACAGATCGCGCAAGAGATTGGGGATGCGAAACGCCGCCAGAAACGCGTCGCTGTAGATCCCCGCCCCCAGCGTCAGCGCGAAGATCTGCTCGCGCCCCAGCCCCAGGAGCCGCGACAGCATGGTGAGCGCGCTGACCCGCCGGGCGCCGCTGGCCAGCCGCTCGCCGGAGCGGTCGCTCCTGGCGGACTCCGAGACCGGCGCGCCCGCCAGCTCCGCGTTCGCCTCCGCGTTGGCATCGGCTTCGATCTCGGCGTCGACGCCCACTACTCGTGGCCCTTCGCGAGATCGCTCAGCTCGACCGCGCGATCACGAACCGGCGACGGGGGCCCGCGACGCAGCTGGTCCAGCAGCGTGCGGTCGGCGGGCGTTCCGGCGGCCGCCAGGCAGTCGAGCATCTCGACGGCATCGGCCGGAGGGGTCGACGGCGCCCCCGCCAGCGTCCGGGCCGCGGCGATCGCCGGCGGCGCCGGGGCCCGCTCCTTGCCGCCGCGCGCGGCGCGACCCTCGACGCGGCATTCGGCTGCCGCCGCGGCGGCGCTCACGCTCTTGTCGCTGTCGGCGATCGCGCCCGGCAGAACGGCCGTGCGCTCGGGACCGGCCGCCGCCACCAGCACCGCCGCGCGCCGGATCTCGGCCGCGGGATCGTGCGCCAGCGAAGCGAGATCGCCGTACGAGCCGCAGCTCGGCGCTGCCTGAAGGATCGCGTCGAGCGCCGCCAGCCGTGCCGCGGACGTCGCCTGTTTGCGCGCCGCCAGCGCATGCAGCCCGCCGCAGGCGTGCGCCACGAGATCGGGCGGCACGTCCCAGTCCTCGAGGGCGGTCGGGACCGAGCCGTCGAGCAACGCGCCCAGCGCCGCCGCCGCCGCCACCGCCCGCGCCGGGTCCTGCGCCCACAGCTGGTCGGCGATCGTACCCACCAGCGAGATCCCGCCGCGCGCCAGCGGCGCCGCCGCCAGCGCAGCCTCGGCCACCCGCCCGTCGGTGCCCGCGATCGCCTGGGCCAGCCGCGCGGCCCCGATCCGATCGCCGAGGCGGCCGAGGGCGCCCCGGTCGCCGCGCTTGCGGGCCTTCACGAGCTGGGCGAACCCAGGGACCAGCTTGCCGGTCCGTTCATTCGTACGGCGCGACCGCGCCCGGGCCGCGGACGGGTCGGCGAGCAAGAGGGGGACGAAGGCAAGAAGGACGAACGCTCGGAGACGAAACACTCACATCAGGGTTATCACCCCTTTGGCGTAAACGTCTCCTTTTCCCGCAGAGGGATCGTCCCCGGGCCCGATGACGGCGATCTCGTAGCGGTGGCCGCGCTCGAAGCCCATCACCTCGGTGACCACGAGATCGTTGATGGCCAGCTGGTTCTGCCCGGGCTGGCCGTCGACCTCGAACGTCTTCACCTCGCGGCGGTCGTTCGGGTCCGTCACATCCGTCGCCCGCAGCCGGAACGCAGCGCTACCCCGGGGCGCCGGATCCAGGAACGCCACCAGGTGCAGCCGCCAGAACCCTTCCACCCCCTCCACCGTCGTCCGTTTCAGCCGGTGCAGCGCCTCGCTCATGGCCGAGTCCGAAGGAAACTGAGCCGGTGACGCGATCATGATGTCGCTGAAGACGACCTGACCATGGAACTGCCCCCAGGACACCGCCGCGATCGGGCCGACCGTCGTGGCCGGGCCGGCCGTCGTGACCGGGGCGGCCGGAGGCGCCGGGGCGATGGTCGCGACCTTGGTGTCGGCATGCGCCCTCCCACCCAGCAACGCCACCAGCGCCGACACCAGGAGCCAAAATCCGAGTCCGGCCAACGCCACTTCCCGCCGCATTCCAACCTCCAGTCGCGAACAGTCTCCCCGACTCAATCTTGGGCTGCACCGCGCCCGGTCAAGGTCGTATTCCGCCGTCCATATTGTGTTGACCCCGTCTCCGCGCTAAAAACACGGGGCGGCAGCGCCTGCGCCCGCGACCTATTTCGAGACGCGTCACCCTTACTGAAAGGCCTTTGGCGATGAAGCTTCCCTCTGGATTAGTCACTGTGGGTCTCCTTTCTCTCGGGCTCCTCAGCTATTCCTGCGCCAACGGCGACACCGTCTCGGGCACCACCGGCAGCGGCGCTGGCACGCGGCGGCACCAGTGCTCTACCGGCGACCGGCGGCTCCAGCTCGCCGGAACCGGCGGCACCCACACCGGCGGATCGACCGGCACCGGCGGCTCCCACACCGGCGGATCGACCGGCACCGGCGGGATCATCACCACCGGCACCGGCGGCACCCACACCGGCGGCATCACCGGCACTGGCGGCATCGTTAGCACCGGCGGCAGCACCGGCACGGCGGCATGGTCACGACGGGAACGGGCGGCACGACCACGGTGTCCTGCGGCACCACCTTCGACGCCGACGTACCGGCGGTTTCGTGACCGATGCCCGCGGCCGGCGGCGGATGCTGGCACCGGCTTCGCCTACGACGTGCCGACGCGATGGCGCACGATCACGCCCGGCACCAGTTCGCCACGTGCGGCGTGCACCACGACTGCATGCTCACGGTGACGGGAACACTCAACGCTTCGCACCGCGGCGAACAATTACGCGGCGTATTCGGACATCGGATTCAACATCAGCCAGGATCGAGCGGCGGTACTCGAACCTCGACGCTAGCGCCGACAGGGCTCAGGCGTTGACGAGTCACCTTCACCAACACGAGCGCCGCGCACGTTGTCCTTGCGGGCCCTGAGCTGACGCCGACGGAACGACGAACTGGTGTTACGCAATCCCGGTGAGCCAAGCCCGGCCACGATCCCGTACACCTCATTTACACGAAGCTGCTACGACTGCCCGCCGGGGCGCCGCGTACGCGAAAAATCCGATCATATCCGTTCAGCTCCAGTTGCCGGCGGAGCGACGGCCGGTCCCTTGAATGTCACTCTCGCTGACGTCATGAAGGAAAACTAGACCGTAAGTTCTTATCGGCCCGGGACTGCGCCGGCTTCGACTACTCTCGGACAAATCGGACCGTAATGGCGGGGTGCCACTGCCGCGGGTGGTGAACGCTGGGTGGCCAACCCCGGGTCGTGCACCGGCGCCCGCCACCGCCGCAGACATACGCCGTGTCATATCCATGTGCCACAGGAGCTCTCGGGAAGACTCGACAAACGTCGTCGGACATGCTGGATAAGGGTCCACAGCCTGCACATGGTCTGTGGGTTGCTCTCGACCGCGCCGCTGCAGTCGTAGTCCCAGGTGATGTTGCAGGTGCCGCCGGCGCTGGTGGTTTGGAAGTCGGCGCCGGGGTGGATGAGCTTGGCGATGGCGAGGTTGGGGGCGCTGTCGCAGCAGTCGCCGCTTTGGGCGGCGTAGCCGACGGGCGGCGTCGTTCCGCAGAAACCAATCGCCTGGCCGGCGCCGAAGCCGTCACCGTCGACGTCGACATAGAAGGGCGAGCACGTGCCCGAGGCGCAGTCCTTGGCCAGCGAGCAAGGCTGACCATCTCTGATGGTCCCACCGGAGCCGCCAACTCCAGCGCTTCCACCTGTTCCACTCACCACCGCCGTTCCGCCCGCGCCGCTCATGCCGCCGCTACCGGTCGCTCCGCTTGCGCCCCCCATTCCACCCGCACCGGTGACGCCGGTGCCGGCCGCACCACCCGCGCCGGCCACGCCGCTCGCGCCGCCGGTTCCGCTCGCGCCGCCGATTCCGCCGGTTCCGCTCACGGCACTCGCTCCAGCGCTTCCGCCTGTTCCGCCCGCTCCGCTCCCTCCGCCTTTTCCGCTTCCTCCGCCTTTTCCGCCCACGCCGCCGGCACCACTCACGCCGGCCGCTCCGCTCTCTCCACCGCGATCGGTGCCCGAATCGACGCTGCCGCTGGTTCCGGCCGCGCCGTCGCCACCGTTGGAACCGACGGTGCGGGTTGGACAGGCCAGCGTCGCGAAGGCCAATGGGATGACCCAGAGAAGGGAAGGGAGGCTGTTTGATTTCATGGACACCGTTATCGACACGAACCTTACTTGGTTGTCTCGGGCGGCTCCAAGACCCCACCCCGAATTGCCGCGTTGCGCCGGCGCTGATTTGGCGCCCGGTGGTGTCGGGATCGTGACCGCGATATAACGCGCCCATGGTCACGCTGGGGAATGCCGTGGCGCGGGGCCTTGGGCTAGGTCTGCTCACTGGCATTTTCCTGCTCGCCTGTCAGGGGCCGGAAGAATTCCTCCGTGCCGGCGACGACGGTGCGCTCTCTGGTTTCGGCGGGTCGCCTCCCGGCAGCGGCGGCGGGACGGGCACCGGCGGGATCGAGGCCACCGGCGGGGTCAGGGGCACTGGCGGCAGGGCCACCGGCGGCATCACCGGCACTGGCGGCAGGGCCACCGGCGGCATCACCGGCACTGGCGGCAGGGCCACCGGCGGCATCACCGGCACTGGCGGCAGGGCCACCGGCGGCGTCACCGGCACTGGCGGCAGGGCCACCGGCGGAGTCACCGGCACTGGCGGCAGGGCCACCGGCGGAGTGACAGGAACCGCCGGCACGAGAGGAACCGGTGGACTGACGGGAACCGCCGGCACCAGAGGCACCGGTGGACTCACGGGAACCGCCGGCACCAGAGGCACCGCGGGCACGACCGGAGGCGCCGGTTCGACCGGAACCGGCCCGTGCGCCGGGTTGTGCGACAACCCAACGACGTTCACCACCGCGAGCTACAGCTCGGGCAATGTCGGCACCGGCGCCGCCTGCTTTGAAACGACGGCCAGCATTCAGGGGGGAAACTGCAGCAACGTGACCGCGCCGCGTACGTTCTCGGTGAACGGAAAGGTAGAGACGTGTGGCCAAAACTGGCCTACGCCACTACCCGCGAAGATCGACGGCGGTTACTGCTTTCAATTCAGCGCCGGCAGCCCCGATTTCTCCGCCTTCACGACGTTCTAGCCAGCGCGCCTATTTTTCAGGCATTCCGACGCGCGCCTGTGGGAACGCGCTCGAGATCGGGCTACAATGGGTCGTTGCGAGGTCTCTTTGCCTACGACTAAGACTATCGTTCTGCGTGCCGCGTTCGTGATTGCAGTGATTGGGTTGCCCGTCATTGCTTGCCAGGGCCCCGAGACTTTCTATCGCCCGGATGACGGCCAAGGCGGAACGTTCGGCACTGGCGGCACCGGTCTGGTCGGGAGCGGCGGCACGACGGGGACCGGCGGCATCATCATCACCGGGACAGGCGGCACGCCGGCCACCGGCGGCAGGCCCGGCACAGGCGGCAGGGCGACCGGCGGCGTGACCGGCACCGGCGGCACGCCCGCCACCGGCGGTACGACCGGGACCGGCGGCAGAGCCACCGGCGGCGTCACTGGGACCGGAGGTACGCCGGCGACCGGCGGCGCCACAGGAACCGGCGGCAAGGCCACCGGCGGCGCGACCGGGACCGGCGGCACGCCCGCCACGGGCGGCACGACGGGAACCGGCGGCATCATCGGGACGGGCGGAACCCCAGCGACCGGAGGCATTACCGGCACCGGCGGCACGCCGGCCACCGGCGGTACGACCGGGACCGGCGGCGCGGCCGGCGCGACGGGCACCGGCCCCTGCGCGGGGCTCTGCAGCAATCCGACGACCGTCGCACCGACGACCAACTCCGGTGGCCTCGGAACGGGAGCGACCTGCCAGGAGGTCGCCGGTGGGACGATCACCGGCTTGGTCTGCGGAAACTTCGTCGCGCCTCGCACCTTCAGCGTCAATGGAACCGCCGAAGACTGCGTGAAAGGCGGGACGTTCAGTCTTCCCGCCGCAAAGAACGGCGGCTACTGCATGCAAGCGAGCGCCGGCAACCAGTCATACGCGTACTTCACAACGTTTTAGACCCGGCGGCGACCGGCGGTCGACCGCAACAGGGCCTCTGGGATCCGTCCTGAAGTCGGGATACGCTCGCGCCGTTGCGAGGGCCCCTTGCGAAATCCTAAGCCTGTCGTCCAGCGTGCGGTGTTTGTCATTGTTGCCCTTGGATCGGCCGTGCTCGCCTGCGGGAGCGGCCCTTCCGGTTCCGGTGGCACGAGCGCCACCGGTGGGATCACCGGGTCCGGTGGGATCACCGGGTCCGGAGGCACGAGCGCCACGGGTGGAGCCACCGGCGCTGGCGGCGCCGACGCGAGTGGTGGAACCGGCGGCTCCGGTGGAACGAAGGCGACCGGCGGCGTGAACGGAACCGGAGGCGCGAGCTCTCTGGCCTGTAGCGGCTGCAAGGTGACCATCGCGTCGGAGTGCCAGAGCGGCGCCGACACCAAGACGATTCACGTCACCGTCGACGTTTTGGATGGATCGCTCGGGAAGCTTCCCCTGTCCGCCGTCACGTTTCGCTACTGGTTCATGCTCGGCGAGACGACCGATCCCCCGCAGCTGACCATCGACTACGCGCAGATGTTTCAAAACGGCGCCGGCATCACGTCCAAATTCGTCGCGGTTTCGCCCGCGGTGACCGGCGCCAACGAGTATCTCGAGATCGGCTTTTCCGCCGCGGCGCCGACGCTGACGATGTTCGAGGACAGCGGCCAGATCCAGCTGCGGTTCTTCGGGGCGAACAACGCCAATTCGTTCGACCTCGATCAGACGATGGACTATTCGTACCGCGCGTGCGGCGCGGACGCCTCGACCGGCTTCACCAACGCGCCGCACATCACCGGTTACATCAACGGCGTGCTCGCCTGGGGCACGGAGCCGAGCTAGAGGAGAGCTAAGAGGAGAGCTAGAGGCCGCCAACGGCAGGAGCGGAGCCGGAAACGGAGCCGACGGACGGATTCCGCCGCGCGCCTTCGCGGCGCGTCGTCATTCGGCGACCGCGCCTTCCCCGCATGCGCGTTTCAGAGTAGCGTCTCGCGGCCGGCGGTGTGCCGGCTCTCACCCCCGAGGATTCGGAAATGATCGAGAGTCTCGTTTGCCGTCGCGCGGCCAAGTCGCGGGCGGTCGCTGTCTGGGTTGCTCCCCTCGCCGTCTGGGCGGTCGCCTCGTGCGCCCCCACCGCCCCCGCCGCGCCCCCGCCGGTCACTCCGGCCGCCGCGCCGCCCGCGCAACCGGCGCCGGCCGCCGGGCCCGCACCCGCGGCCGCTCCGGCCGTCTCCGACTGGAACGCGCCGCCGACCAACGGCTCGCCCGGCGTCAATGCGCCGAAGCTGTCGGGAAATGACCTGCTGAAGAACAACAGCTTCGACGGCGGCAAGTACCTCCCCTGGAACACCTCGTTCAGCGCACCGGCCAACGGGACCGCCTCGGTGAAGGACGGGCAGTTCTGCATCGTGGTCAACGACAAGGGCGTGCACGCCTGGGACGCGCAGGCGCGCCACCGTGAGATGGTGATCCAGAAGGGGCACACCTATTCGATCTCGTACATGGCTCACGCCTCGAAGCCCATTCAGATGAAGGTCAAGGTCGGGATGTCGGGACCGCCCTACAAGGAGTACTGGACCGACACCAACGAGCTGACGACGCACCCGCAGAGCTTCGTCGGCGCGTTCACGATGGAGACCGCCGACGATCCCTCGACCGAGCTGGCGTTCTTCTTCGGCGGGGACCTCGCCGGCGAGACCGCCCCGCCGTACACCGTCTGCCTCGACGACATTCACCTCGACGATCCGCAGTTCGTGAAGTCGAAGACGCCGACGGCCGACGAGGCGCCGATCCCCAACGTGCTCGTCAACCAGACCGGCTACCTGCCCGAGCTCCCCAAGCTGGCGGTCGTCAAGACGCCGTCGAAGAACCCGCTCAAGTGGGAGCTGCACAAGAGGGGTGGCGCCGTCGCCGCCTCGGGTGAGACCAAGCCGTTCGGCAAGGACGCCGCCTCGGGCGACGACGTGCAGATCGCCGACTTCTCCACCTGGAAGACGCCGGGGAAGGACTACACGCTGTGGGTGTCGGGCCAGGGCAGCCACCCGTTCGACATCGGCAAGGACGTCTACAAGAAGCTGAAGTACGACGCCCTGGCCTACTTTTATCAGACCCGCAGCGGCATCGCGATCAAGATGCCCTACGCGGGCGGCAAGCAGTGGACCCGCCCGGCCGGGCACGTCAACGTGCCGCCGAATCAGGGGGACAAGGACGTCCCCTGCCTCAAGGACTCGGGCTGCGACTACAAGCTGGACGTCACCGGCGGCTGGTACGACGCCGGCGATCAGGGCAAGTACGTCGTCAACGGCGGCATCGCCGCCTGGACGCTGATGAACCAGTACGAGCGCGCCCTCGGGCGCGGCACCGACGGCGAGTTTCGCGACGGGAAGATGAACATCCCCGAGCGCAAGAACAAGATCCCCGACCTGCTCGACGAGGCCCGCTGGGAGGTCGAGTTCATGATGAAGATGCAGGTCCCCGACGGGCAGCCGAAGGCGGGGATGGTTCACCACAAGGTCCACGACAAGGATTGGACCGTGCTCGGCACGCGTCCCGACAAGGACCCGGAGCCGCGCTTCCTCTGGCCGCCGTCCACGGCCGCGACGCTGAACCTGGCCGCCACCGCGGCGCAGTGCGCGCGCATCTGGGAGAAGCTGGACAAGGCGTTCTCCGCCAAGTGCCTGGCGGCGGCCGAGAAGGCCTGGAACGCCGCCGCCGCGAACCCCGCCGTCTACGCCGGCACCTCCGCGGTGGGCGGCGGCCCGTACGACGACAACAACGTCAGCGACGAATTTTACTGGGCGGCGGCGGAGCTGTTCATCACCACCAAGAAGGACGCCTACAAGGCGTTCCTCGAAAAGTCGCCGGCGTTCAAGAAGCTCCCCATCACGCAGGGGGCTGACGGGATGCCGTCGGCGTTCGATTGGGGGAACGTCGGCGCGCTGGGGACAATCTCGCTGGCGATGGTCCCGAACCTGCTCCCCCCGCAGGAGATCGACGACTGCAAGGTCGCCGTCGAGGCGGCCGCCGATGCTTTCGCGGCGCTGGTCGCCGAGGAGGGCTACCGCCTGCCGTTCAAGCCGGGCGCCAAAGGGTTCCCCTGGGGGTCGAACTCCTCGGTGCTCAACAACGCGATCGTCCTCGCGCTGGCCAACGACTTTTCGGGGGAGTCGAAGTACCTGGCCGCCGCGGGCGAGGCCATGAACTACATCCTCGGGCGCAACCCGCTCGACAAGTCGTACGTCACCGGCTACGGCGAGCGGCCGCTGATGAACCCGCACCACCGATTTTGGGCGCACCAGGCCAACCCCGCGTTCCCGTCGCCGCCGCCGGGCGTCCTGTCGGGCGGTCCGAACTCCGGCCTGCAGGATCCCTACGTCCAGGCGGCGGGCCTGGCCGGCTGCGCGCCCGAGAAGTGCTACGCCGACAACATCGAGGCCTGGTCGGCCAACGAAGAGGCGATCAACTGGAACGCGCCGCTCGCCTGGGTGACGGCGTTCCTCGACGAGAAGGCCGAGGTGAAGGCGAAGCCCCGCCCCAAGGCCAAGGGCAGTGCTCCCACCGCCTCGAAGAAGGCGCCCGCCGACGCGCCCGCCAAGGGCGCGGACGCGCCGGGCCCAGCCCCGGTGCAGGGCGCGCCGGTCGGCAAGCCGTGATAATCTGATCGGTCTTAGAATTCCGAAGGAGCTTCCGCCCATGGTTCGTCGTCCTATCCTTGCCTTGCTCTGTTTGCCGTTCCTCGCGTGCGCGTCTGCCGGAGGCGGCGGCAGCGGCGGCAGCGGCGGCAGCTCCCCGGGCACCGGCGGCAGCTCCCCGGGCACCGGCGGTTCGGCAACTGGCCTTCCCGACTTTCTCAGCCATGGCCCCTACCCGTTTCCGCAAAGCAAGGCTTCCGGAGCTTGCACGCTGACGACGAACAGCAGCGCGGTCTCCGCGACCCAGAGCGCCTATAGCAGCTGGAAGAGCAGCTTCGTGACCTCGAGCGGCGCCCCCTCGGGCGCCATGCGCGTCCAGGATCCCCAGACGGTCAACTGCGGGAGCAACGTGAGCGGAGCCACCGTCTCCGAAGGAATGGGCTACGGAATGTTGGCGGCGGTCTACATGGGCGACCGATTGACGTTCGACGGTCTGCTCGCCTACGTGAACGCCCACCTGGACGCGAACGGGCTCATGAACTGGTGCATCAACTCGGGTGGCACCACGGCTGGCTCCGGATCGGCGACCGACGCCGACGAGGACATCGCCTGGTCGCTGCTGATGGCCGCCGCGCAGTGGTCGTCGACCAACTACTACGACGCCGCGAAGGCGATGATCAACGGCATCTACGGCCACTCGATCGCGGGCGACGGCACGCTGTCGCCGGGCGACGGCTGGGGCGGCACCACGATCTTCCCCGACTACTTCTCGCCCGCCTACTTCCGGGTGTTCGCCAAGATCGGCAGCCCCAACTGGGGAACCGTGATCATCGACCGCAACTACGCCATCCTCGCCAATGTTTCCGGGACGAAGGGGCTCATCCCGAATCAGTCGGACAGCGTCACCTACGCGACCTCGATGAACTACGGCTACGATTCCTGCCGCGCCCCGTGGCGGATCGCCATGGACTACTGCTTCAACGGGGAACCGCGGGCGCTCACCTACCTGCAGCTGGTGGGACCGTTCTTCGACGGCATCGGCGCCAGCAACATCGGAGACGGCTACAACGCCGCCGGTTCGCAGACCAGCGGCAACCACAACATGGCGTTCATCGGGACGGCGGGAACGGCCGGGATGGCCGGCTGGCCCAACCTGCTGAACGGCGCGTTCACCTTCGGCGTCAACGGCGCGGGCGACAACGCCTACTTCACGAACTCGCTGCGGGTCGTGACGATGCTGATGATGTCGGGGAACCTGCTCGATTATTCGCAGCGCTGAGCGAAGGCGTCCTGGCCGTGGCGAGGGCCCCTCAGGGGGAGGTCATGTCCCAGAAATTGCCGCTCATCGCCATGAGCGACAGCGTCCCCCAAGAGCCGTTGTAATAGCTGAAGATCCCGCTGACGTTGACCGCGCTGCCGCTCGTCTGGCCAAGTAGCGCGTGGTAGGTCATGTCGCGGAAGGCGTCGAACCCGCCCTCCATCGCCCCCACGCCGGCCGGCCCGTAAAAGGCCATTCCCGCCTTGTTGACGCCCAGCGCGTCGGTCGACGACGGCGGCATCCCGCCGGTCGTCGTGTATCCGTCCTTGAGCGTCGCCACCGACGAGGGGGCCTGCGCGGAATAAAAACCCTCGATCAAGTTGAGATAGCTCTGCGCGCGCTTCTCGCCGTTGAGGCACCAGTCGAGCGCGATGCGGAACGGAATCCGCGAGGAGTCGTAGCCGAAGTAAGGTCCGTTCTTGGAGTCGACCGAGCTGATGCCGGTGCCGCTGGTGTTCACCCAGTTCGGGACCAGGCCGTCGCTCCCCGAGGCCGCGGCGAGGATCGTGTAGCTCTCGTCGACGACGGTCATCCAGGCGCTGTTGCCCGTCGCCTTGGCGAACACCCGGTAGTACGAGGGGGCGAAATACGAGGGATCGATCTCGGTGGCGTTGTTGAACATGTCGCCCCCCTCGAGCACGCCGCCGCTCACTTCGTGGGCCATGATGGCGTTGGCCATGGTCACGCCCGCCGTCGTGTAGGTCGCGTCCGACCACTGCTGCCCGGCCATCAGGAGGGCGTAGGCCATGTCTTCGTCGGCGTCGGTGGCGCTTCCCGAGCCCGAGACCGAACCGCTGGAGGTGTAGTGCCAGGTCATCAGGCCGTTTCCGTCCAGGTGGGATTTGCCGTAGCCCCAGACAGCGTCGAACATGGCCTTGTCATTCATGAAGACGCCGATCAGCATCCCGTAACCGATGCCTTCGGAGACCGTGTCGTTGCTGTCCTCGGGGCGGATGATGCGGCCGGTTCCGGTGTCGAAGAACTTCAGCTTCCAATTTTGGTAGGCGGTCTCGACGGCGTCGGTGTTGTACGTCGGCCATGTGCAGCTCGGGTAGGCGTGGCCTTGCGGAAACGGGTACATCGCCGTGCCGCTGGCGGCGTTCTGCGCGTAGTCGGACGGCGGGTTCATCGTGGGAACGGTCGAGGTCGTCGTCCCGCCCGTTCCCCCACCACCCGACGAGGGGGCGGCCGCGCAACCGAGGAGCGAGAATCCACACAAGAGAAGCGAAACGAAGGGAGACCGGTCCATTCTTGGAGCTCCTAGCCTAGGGGGGCCGAGGGCTTGACGCCTTTCGGGTCGGGGAAGATACTACACCCTCCGAATTTCAAGGATTTAACCCCCAGGAGCGTGAGGACTTACGATGAAGAAACTTTCTGTCAGTATTTTTGCAATTTTGGCGACGGCGAGTCTCGCCTGTAGCTCGAATCCCTCCCCCGCGAAAAACGACGGCAGCGCCGGCGGCGGGCTGGTCCTCATGCCGGACATGAATGGATTCATGGATGGCACCGTCGCGGGGGTCATCGGCGCCTGGTACTCGTACGGCGATTCGTACAACACCGCGAATGCGAACAACCTGGGCGACTGTCAGACCGCCGGCTTCACTGACGACCGACTGCTCGATGGCGACCAGCCCTGCATTTGGCGCGCCGTTCACGAACACGGGCGGCAAGATGTGCCTGACCGGGACCGCCGCCGTTGTGAAGAACTCCAACTACTCGGCGATCTGGGGCCTCGGCATCGGCTTCGACTTCAACAACGCCGGCAGCGGCGATGCGGGTGGCAACGGCAACAAGCTCCCCTATGACGCGACCGCGAAAGGGGTGACGGGCTTCAAGTTCACGGTCACTGGCGTTCCGGTGGGCGGAAACATGCGCGCCGAGTTTCCGTTCATGGGCCAGTACATGACCGACGCCCCCTACTGGCAAGGCGCGGCGAACAACCTGTCGCCCATCACCCAGGACGGGACCTATTCCTTCAAGTGGACGGACGTGACCGGCCCGATGTATCTGACCAGCCCGACGCCACCGATGTTCGACCCGACGATGATCATCTCGGCCCAGTTCCACGTGGTCACCAACACGAAGGGCCCCATTCGCGGTCACAACCTCTGCATCAGCGACGTCACCCTGACGACTGACTAAACCGAAAGTCGCGTTCACCAGCGACCGACCACGTCGGTCGCAGAAAAGCCACCCGCGGAACCCGCCGGTGGCTTTTTTCTATCTCGCGCTCCATGCCTTCAATGAATGATCGTGGCCCAGGCTCTGGTACGTCGTTGAGTTGATGGCGCGGTAACGCCCGGACTGCTCAGACCTCGCAGTCGACGATGACCGTCGCGCCCGGCTTGGCGTAGGGGACCAGGTCGCCGGCGATGGCCTGGCCGTCGACGGTCAGCTTGGGGGCGCCACCTTTACCGCTGTTCTTCACGTTGATGCGGTACTCGGCGCCGCGGCACTTGCGGGTGACGGTGAACTTGCCGACCTCGTTGCCCATGCAGGGGTGCACGCGCAGGCCGTCGAAGTCGGGGCGCACCCCCAGGAGGTACTGGGAGACAGCCACGAAGTTCCAGGCCGCCGTCCCGGTCAGCCAGGAGTTCTTGGCCTCGCCGTGGCGGACGGCGTCCTTGCCGGCGATCATCTGGGCGTAGACGTAGGGCTCGAGGCGGTGGACCTCGCTCTGCTCCTCGAGGTACGCGGGCGCGATCTTCTTCCAGTAGTCGAAGGCGCGATCGCCGCGGCCGATCATCGTCTCGGCGATGATCACCCACGGGTTGTTGTGGCAGAAGATCCCGGCGTTCTCCTTGTAGCCCTGCGGGTACGAGGAGATCTCGCCCAGCTCCACGTGGTACTCGGAGTAGGGCGGGTTGTTGAGGACGATGCCGTACTTGGTGTCGAGCCGCTCCTTGACCGAGTCGAGCGCCTTCTTGGCTTGACCGCCCTCGACGCCGACGCCGGCCATGATGCAGAAGCCCTGCGGCTCGATGAAGATCTGCGACTCCTTGTTTTCCTTGCTGCCGACCTTGTTGCCGAAGAAGTCGTAGGCGCGCAGGAACCACTCGCCGTCCCACCCATGCTTGAGGATGGTGTCGGACATCTTCGAGGATTCGCCGCGAGCCTTCTTGGCCTCGTCGGAGAAGCCCAGCTTCTCGGCCAGGAAAGCGTAGTCCGGCGCCACGCCGACGAACATGCCGGCGATGAAGACCGACTCCGCGGTGCGGCCGGTGCGGTTGCCGGTCGTCTGGAACGACTCGTCCGGCGTCTCGGAGAAGCAGTTGAGGTTGAGGCAGTCGTTCCAGTCGGCGCGGCCGATGAGCGGTAGCCCGTGAGGCCCCAGGTTGTTGAGCGTGTAGTTGAACGACCGCTTGAGGTGCTCGAAGAGCGACGCCTTGGTCTTGGGATCGTTGTCGAAGGGGACCTGCTCGTCGAGGATCCCGTAGTCGCCGGTCTCGCGGATGTAGGCGGCGACGCCGAAGATCAGCCAGAGCGGATCGTCGTTGAACCCGCTGCCGACGTCGTTGTTGCCGCGCTTGGTGAGCGGCTGGTACTGGTGATAGGCGCTGCCGTCGGGGAACTGCGTCGACGCGATGTCGATGATCCGCTCGCGCGCCCGCTCCGGCACCAGGTGGACGAACCCCAATAGGTCCTGGTTCGAGTCGCGGAAGCCCATGCCGCGGCCGATCCCCGTCTCGAAGTACGAGGCGCTGCGCGACATGTTGAAGGTGACCATGCACTGGTAGGGGTTCCAGATGTTGACCATCCGGTTCAGCTTCTCGTCGTTCGACTCGACGGAGTAATTGGAGAGCAGCCGCGACCAGTGATCGCTGAGCCCCTTCATGGCGGCGGCGACCTGCTCCGGCGTCGAGAACTTCTCGATGAGGGCGTGCGCCGGCTTCTTATTGATGATGCCGGGCTTCTCCCATTTGTCTTCGCGCGCGACCTCGACGTAGCCGAGGGTGAAGACGAAGGTCTTCTCTTCGCCGGGCCCGAGCTCGACGTCCAGCCCGTGCGAGGCGATGGGCGACCAGCCGCTGGCCACCGACTTGGACGAGGCGCCCTTGAGGGCCACGTCGGGCGCGCTCCAGTCGTTGTAGAGGCCGAAGAAGGTCTCGCGATCGGTGTCGAAGCCGGCCACCGGCGCGTTCACGTTGTAGAACGCGTAGTGGTCGCGCCGCTCGCGGTACTCGGTCTTGTGATAGATGGTGCTGCCGCCGCGCTCGATCTCGACCTCGCCGGTCGAGAAGTTGCGCTGGTAGTTGGTCATGTCGTCGTAGGCGTTCCAGAGGCACCACTCGATGAACGAGAAGACCTTCAGGCTCTTGGGCGCCGCGGTGGTGTTCTTGAGCCGCAGCTCGTGAACCTCGGCGGTGTGCCCCTGCGGGACGAACATGAGCAGTGACGCCCGGACGCCCTTCCGCTCGCTGGTGATGCGCGTGTAGCCGAGCCCGTGCCGGCACTCGAAGCTGTCGAGCGCCGTCTTGGTCGGGGCGAAGCTGGGGTTCCAGACCTCGCCGCCGTCGTTGATGTAAAAGTAACGGCCGCCCACGTCGGTCGGCACGTTGTTGTAGCGATAGCGCATGAGCCGCCGCAGGCGGGCGTCGCGATAGAAGCAGTAACCGCCCGCGCGATGCGAGACCAGCGCGAAGAAGTTCTCCGATCCCAGGTAGTTGATCCAGGGGTAAGGGGTCTTCGGCGTCGTGATGACGTATTCGCGGCTCTTGTCGTCGAAATATCCAAAGCGCATCGCTGGTCCTCTTTCTATTTTCTCGGAAACCCTGAGAGGGTTCCCGCGCCCTCCCGCGACGGACTCCGCCGGGCAAAGCCCGGCTCCGTCCACGCGATCGGCTTCTCAATAGGGCAATTTTACTCGCAGAAGAACTTCAGGTCGTCGATGTAGATGTCGTAGGTGGACCGGGGGATGTTGACCTGGAACTGGATGCCGTAGAGCTTGGACGGCGTGATGTGGGGCTTGTGGGGCGCGCCCCAGTCGGGAAGCTGCTTCATGCTCTTGAAGGGGAAGCTGTAGAGCTTCCAGTCGTTGGTGAGGACGATGTTCGCGCCGAAGTCGTTGAAGCACTCGGTGCAGACGCCGCCGTCCGGATCGGTGTTCACGTCCGGCACCTTCAGCCGCACCTTCCCCGTCGACTCGGGGCCCTTCTTGGCCCAGAACGAGATCCCCGCGTACTTGGAGGCGTCGTACTGCCCCTTGGGGTCGATGAAGTTCATCCCCAGCCCCGAAAAGACGATGGCGCCCGTCCCGATCGTCCCGTGGTAGCGGGCCGCGTACTGCGAGTCGTGGCCCCCCGGGCTCATCGCGAACGTGCCGCCCTCTTCGCCCGCCGTCGGCTCGACCGTCGTCGTCCCCTTGTCCTTGAACGTGTACCAGTAGCCGCCCCGGTTGTCGTTGGGCAGGTTCTGGTTGTTGCCGTCCTCGCCGTCGTCGATGAGGCCGTTCGGACCGCAGTCCTTCCCCACCGCCGGCGCCGCCGCCGCTGACGCCCCGCCGCCGATCGACGCCGCCGACCCCGGCGCCACGCTGGGCGCCGTCGCCGACTTGTCCGGGATGATGCAGCCGAGCAGCATCAACGAGCCGCCCGCCAGAACCACAAACGCACGCTTCATTTCACTCTTCTGACTCTTCATGTGAATTCCTCGTGAGACGGAGATGTTGACTAGAACCAGATGATCGCCGCGATCTGCGCGGCGTTCTTGTCGACGCCCAGGTTGGCCGCCCCCAGCTGGCTGTTGTACGGATACTGCGACCCGCTCATGAACCCAGGCTTCGGCCCGGTCCCCGCGTCGTAACCGCTCCCGTAGAAGTACCGCGAGTACTGGATCATCACCTGCTCGTGCGTCACGAACGCCGTCCGGAAGATGATCCGCGGCGAGATCACCGAGAACGACTCCGTCGAATCGCTCAGATTCGGCTCCACCACGTCGTACCGGCCCCCCAGCCCCAGCCACGGCAGCGGCACGTACGTCCACTCCGTCCCGAACTTCAGCTTGCTCAGCGAGAAGCTCTGGTTCATCGGCACGCTCACCTTGTTGTACATCCCGAAGATCGTCCCGATCAGGTCCGGCCCGTCGCCCCAGAACGCCTGCGGGTAGTGAAACAGCTGCCCGAAGCTGAAGCTGTACTGCGCCTCCACGCTGTCGATCGATCCCGTCACCTGGTCGACGCCGCCGGGCCGGCCGAAGTAGTTGTCGTGCAGCTGCCAGCCCCCGAACGAGTGCAGCACCTCGATGGCGTCCGCCAGATACAGCGCGTTGGTCGCCGCCAGGTGCGAGTACCCGATGTACCCGTCACCCAGGACCCCGCCCAGAAGCTTCACGTCCGCGCCGTAGATCGCGATGCTCGGCTTCGACTGATCCGGCTGCCGCGCCGGCGAGTTCATCTGCACCGGCGGCGAGTTGCCCGGACCCGTCCCACGCCGGGTTCGTCCCGCCTTGGTACGACCCCGCGCGCTCGTTGTCGTTCGCGAACACGTAGATGAGGTGCGCCCCAATGATGACCTCCTTCTTGTAGACCGCGCCCGCGTGCACGTGCGCCACGAACGTCGACTCCTGCGGCACCGGCCCCGGGTACGGCTCCCAGGCCGGCAGGTTCTCGTTCGCGGTCACGGTCGTCGTATTTCCTCCCGGCGGGCCGTAGAACGGGATTGGCTCCAGCTTGCCTCCGAACCCCTCCTCGAGCTCCCCCGTCCAGTCGTTCCAGTCGTAGTCGTACGTCAGCGTCTCGCCCGCCGTGTGCGTCCGGCCGAACAGGTACGTCTCGTACCGGCCGGCGTCGTAGCGACCAGCCGCGCCGTAGCGGTTCGTGTACGCCCCGGCGATCAACGTCAGCCGCGCGTTCTCGCTCAGGAACTCCGGCCAGGTCATCGACAGGAACGCCTCGTTGATCCCCAGGTTCGACTCCAGCCGCCGATAACCAGAGTCGGTGATGTTGTACGACGAGATCTGCACCGTCGCCTTCACCCGGTCGTTGCCGTAGTGGAAGTTCAGCTCGGTCCACGGGCCGACCATGCTGTTCGTGTAGCGCCAGTCGATGTAGTTCGCGTCCGGCACCATCGGCGGCGTTCGGATCTGCGTCCCCGGGTTGCCCGGCGCGAACGGATCCTGGGTCGTCGGCGGTCCCCACGAAAACCGCAGCGGCGCCCGGAAGTACCCGGTCACGTCGAACTTCCACTCGCCCGTCTCCGGCTCGGACTCCACCGCCGGCGCCTCCGACGTCGTCGTCACCAGACCGCCGACCTGCGGCGCGTTCGGGTTCAGCCCCAGCACCGGGGCGCTCCCCCCCTTCTTCTTCGGCGCGGCCGGCGCCGCCGGCGCTGCGGCCGGCGGTGCCGCGGCCGGCGCGGCCGGCGTCACCTCGGGCGCAGGCGCCGCTGCGGGGGGCGGACCGGCCGGAGCGGCGGTCGCATTGTCCTGCGCGAGGGCCGGGAGAGACCAGGCCGAAAGGGACAGGAGACTCGTGAGGACCAGGGGGGTGGTTTTTCTCTTCATTGAATGGGCTTTCTTTGAGCTTGTCTGGAGCATTTGGGGAATCGTTCCGGGAGGGTTACAGAGTCCCCACTGCAGTTGCAGGACTCGGTTTGCTGCGGGTGCTGCGGTGCTGCTCGTTCAGGCGCCGACTGCGGCCATCATCCCACGCTGCCAATCTTGAACACGTCCCAGGCGGGGGTGAAATTACTGACATCCGGCTTCTGATTCCAGAGATAAACGGCTGGGTAGGTATGAAGCCCCAGCTCGGTCTGGACGATGACTGTCATGAAAAGCTGGGCGATCGGCGATCCGTTCGCGTCGACCATCCCCTGGCGCCACGAGGAGAAGATCACCCAGTAGTAGAGATCTCCGTTGGGCGCCGTCTCCACCTCCGGCGACCACTTGGCCCAGGTGTTGTTGATGCCGGGACTGGCCATCTGCCCCGGGCATTGCGGCGGATCGTTGGCGGCCAGGCGCGTCGCCGTCCCCCCCGCGGTGGGGATCACGAACAGCTCGGTCTGGGGCTGCATGTACATCCCCTCCCAGACGCAGGGCGACGGGTTGCAACCGGTCGCGGATTTATCGAGATTGGCGTGGTTGACCGCGGCGGTGCCGGCGGAAATCCGGTCGTAGACGACGTACGCGTCGTCGGCCGACAGCGTCCCGTAGTACTGGGCGTATGCGGGATCAGAGCCGTCGCCCGGGATCGCCGTGGGAACCTGGGCCGCCGTCTTCGAATAGGGGACCTTGTACAGATGCGCGGTGCCCGTTCCGAGCCGTCCCGATTTCACGTTGCTGGTCATCGTGAAGACGATGAAGTCGTCATTGGGCGCATGGCTCCAGGAGGGGGCCGCCGCGTACTTCTTGTTGGTCGTGTCCGGCGGGTAGATCCAGTTCCAGGCCGTCCCCTTGAGCGTGGTGGCCGGATCCGACATGCCCGTGTAGCTGGAGGAGTTCGACAGATCGAACCAGGCCAGACCGGGCTGCTGGTCGCCGTCGATCGACGAGCCGGCGGCGCAGGGCGCTCCGTTGCCGCAGGTCCCGAGGGGCGCGACCGCGATGTAGTCGTTGGCGGACCAGTGGTTGCCGGAGAACGTCGTGATTCCCACCCACGGCTGGATGAAGGCGTTGTAGCCGCCGGCGCCCAGAGAAGGGACGTCCAGCGGCGAGGCGCCCATCTGGCCGGGCTGTCCCGAGGCCAACACGCCGCCCCAGGGGTAGGCGTCGTTGAACGCGATGAAGTTGCCGTCCGGGGTGGAGGTGTGGCAGCCGATGCAGGTCACCGCCCGTTTGTTGTAGGCGACGTCCATCGTGTTCCAGGTGCCGTTCTTGCCGATGTCGGAGGGGACCAGGACCTGGGTGACGCTCTCGCCGCCGACCGACATGCCGGAGAGCAAGGTGTTTCCGACGGGGCCGGTGTTGGCGTTGGTCGACCCCGACGGGGACCAATAGACCAGATTCCCCGAGGCGCCGACCGGCGCAATCGTGAAGGCGGCGCTGGTCCCCTTCGACGGGGCGCCCCCGTGCGACGAGCTGCGGACGCTCACCGTCAGCGGCATCTCCTCGCTGTCGATGGCTAGCGCCCGCCACATCATGGCCGGCATCGTCCAGCTGGTCTTGCCGGTGTACACGACCAGATCGTCCGCTTGGTTTCCGCCGCTCACCCGGAGCTCGTACAGATCCCCGGTGGCCGTCCAGCTGAACCGGGGGCGGAGCCAGTTGTTGGGGAGCAGCGTCCCGTCCTGAGGCTCGAACAGGCAGGGACCGCCGCTGCCGCTGCCGCCGCTGGCAAAGATCTGCGCCGCCCCCGAGGGGACGGAGCCGCTGGTCCCGTCAGGACCGAACGGGCCGCCGCCAAAGTCGTCGCAAGCGCCGTTGCAGGCGGGGGGCGGAGCAATGGTGCCCCCGCTGCCGTTGCTGCCCCCACTCCCGCTCGACGCACCGGAACCACCTCCCGCCCCCGTCGTCGGCGAAGCGGTTTGTTTGACGCCCGCGCAACCCAGAACCAGACCCGCGGAGACCAACAGCGGCAAGGGGCCGAGGTACTTCATCAGTATAAATAGTCGATAGATACGCGGGGACCCACCGTCTGCACACCGGGACCGACTGCACACAACCATAGCGAAAAGGCCCAGTCAAGCCGGCCTCCGGGCGCCGGGACGCGTCTATTGGAGCGTCCCGAGGGTGCGTGCCGCCTCCTGAAAAGTGGCGACCGCCGAGGTCGGGCGGCGGGTCAGAGTCGGATCGTCGAAGTCGATCGAAAACAGCCCGAAATGGCCACGCCTCCCGTGCGACCACTCGAAGTTGTCGATGAGCGACCAGTAGATGAAACCGACCACGTCGACCCCCTCGGCGCGGGCCCGGTCGACGGCATAGAGGTGGGCGCGCAGAAAGTTGCTGCGCAGGACGTCGCGCCCGTCGGCCACCCCCGTCTCGGTCACGACCAGCGGCCACCCCCGTCGGGCATAGCGGCGCAGGAGGCGATAGAGCCCTTCGGGGTAGACCTCCCAGCCCAGATCGTTGCGCGGATGATTTGGCACGGCGGCCGGCGTGTAGACGTTCGGTCCCGACAGCGCCCCCACGACCAGATCGCGCGTGTAGTAGTTGATCCCCAAAAAATCGAGGCTGCCCGCCAGCGGGGGGAACGCCTCGTCGATGTCGATCACCCGCGGCAGCACCACCCGCACCCGGCCCAGCGTGACGGCGTCGAGGAACGATTCGTCATAAAACCCGTCCGCGGCGCCGGCGACGAGCGCGTCGATGGGGTTGGCCGAATACGGATCGAAGATGCGCAGGTTCTGGGCGATCCCGACGCGGGTGGCGTGCCCGTCCCCGTCGGCGTCGACCCGGTCGCTCTTCCGCAGCGCGCCCGCCATCAGGCCGTGCGCCCGCATGAGCGCCGCCAGCACCAGCGCCGCGCGCCGCGGGTCGCGCACGCCCGGCGGCCACTGCGCCGCCAGGTAGCTCTTCGCGACCAGCACGTTCGGCTCATTTATCGTGCACCACCAGTCGACCAGATCGCCGAACGCCGCTCCCGCCCGCCCGGCGAACGCCGCCAGCGCCGCCGGCGCCCCTTCCCACTCCCAGCCGCCGCGCCCCGCCACCCAGGTCGGCAGCGTGAAGTGGTAAAGCGTGACCATCGGGGCGATGTGAGCCGCGCGGAGCGCCGCGAACATCTCCCGGTACCGCGTGGCGGCGGCCTCGTCCCACACCCCCTCGGCCGGCTCCAGCCGGCTCCACTCGATCCCCATCCGGTAGACGTTGGCGCCGAGCAGCTGCAGCGCCGCCAGATCGGACCGCCAGAGATTCCACGAGTCGGCGGCCCGGCTGGCGTCCGTTCCGTCGGCGACGTGCGGCGTCCCGTCGGGATAGCGCCCCTTTTCCCAGGCGGTCCAGTCGTTGTGGTTGCCGCCTTCAATCTGGTACGCAGAAGTCGCGGCCCCCAGCAGGAAACCGGGTGGCGCGCCGGCCAGCATCCGGTGGGACGCAATGGCCGCCGGGTCGAAGGCGATCGGTTTGGCGCACCCGCCGCCCGCGCCGGAGAGGACCACGGCCAGCGCCGGGACGAACGCCGCCCCGAGGGGCGCTCGTCGGCTCAGCGCGCGACGGCTTCGCAGAGGGAGGGACGCGCCGTGGTCCCCGCGACGTCGTGCCAGGTGCCGTCGTTGAACATCGCCAGCCAGTGGTCGCAGGCGCAGCTGTTGATGAGCTGGCAGGTGCACGAGCCGCTGGGCTGCCCGGAGTGCCAGTTGACGTAGGACCATGGCTCGCCCGTCACCCAAGCGTACTGTCCGGCGCCGCTCTTGTCGCTGCTCGCCTTTCCGTCCGTCGCTCCCAGCGACACGCCGTCCCCCTTGAAGAGGTTCCCTTGCATGAGGATCTGGAGGACGAACATGTTTTCCTGCGACGAAAGAATCGTCGCCAGCGTTCCCCCCTCGCTCTCGCAGCGGCTTTCGGCGCTGGTCCAGTCGGTGGTGTCGCTGTGGATCCAGTAGCAGTGCAGGAGCCCGTCGGTCAGCGTCGTGAACGAGGAGCCCGTCGGGAACGGCGTGCAGCTGGGCGTATGACTTCCGCCGGTGCCACCAGCCCCACCAGTCCCGTTCGTGCCGCCGGTGCTCGTCACACCGCCGGTTCCCGTCACGCCGCCGGTTCCCGTCGCGCCGCCGGTTCCCGTCACGCCACCGGTTCCCGTCACGCCGCCGGTTCCCGTTGCACCGCCGGTTCCCGTTGCGCCGCCGGTTCCCGTGGTCCCGCCAGTCCCGAGCGCGCCTCCGGTGCCGGTCATGTCGCCGGCCCCGGCCGAGCCGCCCCTCCCGGTGAAGCCACCGGTCCCGGTCGCGCCGCCCGTCGCGTCGCCGCCGGCACCGCTCGCTGCGCCGCCGGTCGCGCTGGTCCCGCCGGTCGCCTGGCCGCCTGCCCCACCGCTTGGTCCAGCACCGCCCGCGCCGCCGGAGCCCACCCTGCCGCCGTTCCCGGTGCCGACGTCGCCGCCGCTCCCGGATCCTGGACCAGCGCCGCCGGTCGACAGGGTGACGCCGCCCGACCCTCCGGAGGAGATCGACGGATCGCCGTTCGAGAGCCCAGCACGATCGACCGAGCACACCGTCCCGAAGAGCAAACCCGCCGCCACGGTCGAGCCAAATGCCAGGGCCGCCCATGTCCCGCGGGCCCGATGCAACATCGCGTGTAGAATACCACGACATCATGGGCCGTAAGCTTTGGGGAGTATTCGTGTTCCTGCTGGTTCTGAGCAGTCTCGGAGCCTGTGGATATCTTTACACTTTGCTGCGTCAGGAGCAGGTTGCGCGCACCGCCCTGGAACAGCAGGTCAAAGGATTCGGACCGCAGTTCGATCAATTCAAGGAAGCCGTTCGGGGCGTCGACCGCCAGCTTTCGGCCACCGTCTTCCAGGAGGTCGACCTGGGCGTGACCGGCTGGCAGCCGATCACCGGCGGGCTGTACGTGATCGATCTGTCGACGTCGTCCTCCGGCAAGGGGATGAAGATCGCCGGGAAGATCATCAATCCCACGTCGGTCACCCACGAGTCGGCGCAGATCTCGGTGCGCGCCGGCGAGCACCGCGCGACGTTCACGCTGCCCCACCTGCCGCCGGCGGTCGCCGAGCCGTTCGAGGTGACGCTGCCGGATGTGCCGGCGGCCTCGACCCACAAGCTGTTCTTCGCCCTCGACGGCTCGACGATCAATTTCTCGAGCTCCAGCACCCGCAAGCGCGGCGGCGGCGAGCCCGTCGACACTGACAAGCTGTTGCACTGACCGCCCGTCCGCTCCGCTCGCTCGACCCTTCGGCGGGGGCGAGCGGGCCGGGTGTTCGGCCGGCCTCCGCGTCCGAGGGGCTCCGCTCGCTCAACCCTTCGGCGGAGGCGAGCGGGCCGGGTGTTCGGTCGGCCTCCGCACCCGAGGGGCTCCGCTCGCTCAACCCTTCGGCGGGGGCGAGCGGGCCGGGTGTTCGGCCGGCCTCCGCACCCAAGGGGTTGGAAGCGGCAGGCGGAACAACTTCGAATCGAAAAGTCAGCTCCGCTCGCTCAACCCTTCGGCGGGGGCGAGCGGGCCGGGTGTTCGGTCGGCCTCCGCACCCAAGGGGTTGGAAGCGGCAGGCGGAACAACAGAGCCGCCTGCCTTAGCTCCGGCCGACCGAACACCCGGCCCACTCGCTTGCCGAAGAGCGGCGCTTCGCTCCGCCCGCTCCCCATGCAGTCCGCCCACTCCCCGTGCAGGTCCGCCCGGTTCCCATGCAGTACGCCCGCTCCCATGCAGTACGCCCGCTCCCATGCAGTACGCCCGCTCCCATGCAGTACGCCCGCTCCCATGCAGTACGCCCGCTCCCCATGCAGGTCGGGCGGAGCGCAGCGGAGCGAGGTGGAACGCGCGCGCGGGCGGGGCTGGGGAGCTCCTCGGCCGGAGCTAAGGCAGGCGGCTCTGTCGTTCCGCCTGCCGCTTCCAACCCCTCGGGTGCGCAGGCCGAGGAGCTCCCCGGCCCCGCCCGCCCGCAACTGGAACCGAGCGGAGCGGGAGTGCGCAGCGGCAGTGCGCAGCGGCAGTGCGCAGCGGGAGTGCGGAGCGCGGTTTACGACTGGCTGCGGGCGACGGTGTACGCGGTCATGCTGACGATGGTGTCGACGTTCGCGTCGCGCGGAAGCACGGCCACAGGCTTGTTGACGCCGAGGAGAATCGGCCCGATGGCGGTGGCGCCGCCCAGCGCGGCGAGGACCTTGTACGCCGCGTTGCCGGCGGTGAGCGACGGGAAGATCAGCACGTTGGCCTCGTCGGTGAGCCGTGAAAACGGGAAGAGCTCGCGCATCTTTTCGGGCTCCACCGCGATGTCGGCCTGCACCTCGCCGTCGATCTCCAGATCGGGACGCAGCTTGCGGACGATGTCGACCGCCTCGGCCATCTTCTTCGACTCGGGGTGAGGCGCCGAGCCGAAGTTGGAAAACGAGATCATCGCGATGCGCGGGGTGACCTCGAACGCGCGCGCCGCGTCGGCCACCTGGATCGCCGTGTCGGCCAGAGTGGCGGCGTCGGGATCGATGTTGACCGTCGCATCGGCGAAGAACTTCACCCGGTTCTTGAGCAGCATCATGTACATGCCGGTGGCGCGCCGCACGTCGGGCCGAATGCCCAGGATCTGCAGCGCCGGGCGGATGGTGTCGGGGTAGGGCGAGGTCAGGCCGGCCACCAGGCCGTCGGCGTCACCGCTGCGCACCATCATCATGCCGAAGTGAATGCGCCGGTTGACGAGGCGGGTGGCGTTGGAGGCGGTCACCCCCTTGCGGCAGCGCAGCGCCAGGTACTCGGTGGCATAGGCGGCGTGCCGGGGCGAATCGGCCGGGTTGATGATCTCCACCCCCTCGAGGTCGAGATCCAGCTCGGCGGCGCGCTGGCGGATCTTCCGTTCGTGCCCGAGCAGGATGGGGCGCGCGATCCCTTCGTCGAGGGCGATCTGACAGGCGCGCAGCACCTTGATGTTGTCACCGTCGGGAAAGACGATCCGCTTGGGCGCGCTCTTCGCCCGCTGCACGATCTGGCGCATGATCGTGTGCTGGGTGCCGCCGATGCGGCGCTGCAGCCGCTCGCGGTACTCGTCCAGCTCCAGCGTCAGCCGCGCGGCCCCCGACTTCATCGCCGCTTCGGCCACCGCCGGGGCGCACCACCAGAGGACCCGGGTGTCGAACGGCTTGGGGATGATGTAATCGGGACCGAACTTGAAGGCGCTGACGTCGTAGGCCTCGGCGACCGAGTCCGGCACCGGCTCGTGCGCCAGCGCGGCCAGCGCGTGCGCGGCGGCGATCTTCATCGCCTCGTTGATCTCCTTGGCCCGCACGTCGAGCGCCCCGCGAAAGACGTAGGGGAAACCGAGGACGTTGTTGACCTGGTTGGGGAAGTCGCTGCGCCCGGTGGCGACGATGGCGTCCGGCCGCGCCGCCTTCGCCTCGGGGTAACTGATCTCCGGATCGGGGTTGGCCAGCGCGAAGACGAGCGGCCGCGGCGCCATCGTTTTCAGCATCTCGGCCGTGCAGAGCCCCGCCTTCGACAGGCCCAGGAACAGGTCGGCGCCGCGCAGCGCATCGGCGCGCGTGCGGGCGCCGTCGTCCTTGCGCGCGAACCGCGCCTTCCACTGGTTCATCCCCTGCTCGCGCCCCGCGTAGATCACCCCGACCGAATCGACCATGGTGATGTTCTCCAGCGACACGCCGAGCGCGACGTAGAAGTTGGCGCAGGCGATGGCCGAGGCGCCCGCGCCGGAGATGACGATCTTGAGGTCGGCCAGCTTCCGGCCGGTGATCTCGGCGCCGTTGAGGAGCGCGGCGCCCGAGATAATGGCCGTGCCGTGCTGATCGTCGTGAAAGACCGGGATGGCCATGCGGGCGCGCAGCCCGGCCTCGATCTCGAAGCACTCCGGCGCCTTCAGGTCCTCGAGATTGATGCCGCCGAAGGTCGGCTCGAGCGCGGCGACGACGTCGATGAAGCGGGCCGAGTCGCGCGCGTCGACCTCCAGATCGTAGACGTCGATGTCAGCGAACTTCTTGAACAGGCAGGCCTTGCCCTCCATGACCGGCTTGCTGGCCAGAGGCCCGATGTTGCCCAGGCCCAGCACCGCCGTGCCGTTGGTGACGACGGCGACCAGGTTGCCCCGCGCGGTGTACTCCCAGACCATCTCCGGATTGGCGGCAATCTCCAGGCAGGGCTCGGCGACGCCAGGCGAGTAGGCGAGCGAGAGATCGCGCTGCGTGACCAGGGGCTTGGTCGAGACCACCTCCAGCTTCCCCGGCCGCCCCTTCCGGTGGTAATCGAGCGCGTCGTTTTTGCGGATCATCGCCGCAAAACCCTAACAGGGTTCGGCGGTTCGCGCTCAGCAGATCCGGCTTTTTTGCTGCAGTGCCAGAGCGACCGAAGGGAGGCGCGTTGATCGACGGGAGCGCGGGCTTTGCCCGCGCGGCGCCCCTCAGGAACCGGGGGGAGCCCGCGAGGGGGGCGAAGCCCCCTTCGCGAAGCGCCGAAGGCGCGTCAGACGTGGAGGTGGCGGCGCTTGGCGCGTCTGGCCTTGAGGAGGTACTGGTGAGTCATCGTCGCCTTCGGCGGAATCACCAGATCGCCCAGGGTCCGAACCGGGTTGGTGAAGCGATCGTCGACGCGCACCTCGAAGTGCAGGTGCGGCGGCGAGACCTTGACGCCGGTCCGACCGACGAACCCGATCGTCTCCCCCGCCTTCACCTCCTGCTTTTCCGCCACGATGTACGACGAAAGGTGCATGTAGCAGGAGACGATCCGCTTCGGCTCGGGCCTGTGCTCGATGCAGAGATAGATGCCGCCCACGCCCAGCGTGCGCGTGGCGTAGCGGGCGATCTTGTCGGGCGGGATCGGTCCCTTGCGCGCGCGCCCCGGCACGTTCGCCCCGGCGAAGATCACCGTTCCGTCGGCGATGGAGCGGACCGGCTCCCCGATCGTCGCGGCGATGTCGAGGCCCCGGTGGCGACGCGCGCCGCCGTCACGTTCGTCCCCGGGACCGCTGGTCGCCACCCGCGGCGTCCCCTCCAGCGGCGAGACGATGGTGATCCCGATCGGCGCCTGGCGCGTCGGATCCGGCGTGCCCAGATAGCTGGCGATCATCCGGCGCCGGGCGGTGAGGATCAGATCCTCCTGGCCGCTCGACCTGACCTCGTCGCCCCAGACGAAGTGCGCGACGCCCCCCCGATGGGCGGCGCCACCGAAGGCCTCGTCGAGCTCCTTGTGCTTGGCGTTCCACATCTCGAGCAGGGTCGCGCCGGCGGTCAGGTTGTTCGCCGGATCGAGCAGTCGCCGCGAGGTCAGCTCACCACGATCGACCGGGGGCTCGGGCGCGCCCGGGACGCGGTACATCGACGGCTCGATCGCCAGCAGGCCGTACCGGCCGTCCTTGTGAAAGCCGGGATCGCATTTGCTGTCGAAGTAGCCGAGCGCGGCGAGCGTGAACGGATCGCTGTGGGCCGCGGCCGCCGCGGTCAGGATCTGCGTCGCCAGCGCCGCCCGCGGTGAATCGGGCGCCACCCGGCACAGGTGCGCATAGGCGGCCTGGAAGCGCGCGGCGTCGAGCGGCGCCGGCACCTCGGGCTCGGCGGGCCAGGTCGCGGGGTCGCGCAGCTGGTGGGCCGGTTTCGGCTCGACGTTCGGCGCGCGGGGCGTCCAGGGGCGTGCGCTCGCCACGCCGCTGGCCAAAAAAAGCGCACCGACCAGAACGGACGATGCGCAAGTCCTTCGTTCTGCGCTGCTCATCGCGTCGGCGAAATATAGATCCTCCCGGGCGGCGGCGGGGAGAAAGGATCAAAACCGCCGATTTACGGGCTCTTACCGATGGCGCGCAGGGGACGGCATCAGGGCGTCGGCGTCAGTTGGTGCACATGAAGACGCGCCCGCAATCGCTCTCACCACCGCCAACCGCATTGCCGCTGGGCGAAAACGCTATGGCGGTGACGCTGTGGCTCGAGTTCGCTCGCGCGCGCTGGGACCGGGCAGCCACACTGAAGACAGCCGCGTTGGAATCGCTGTCGCCGACGCCGCCGCCGCCGGCCGCCAAGTAGCTGCCGTTCGGCGAAAAGTCGACCGCGAACACGGCGTCCGCGTTGCCGGCGGTACCGAAGGCGATCTCTGTGCCGCTTTCGGCCGGCCCAGAGAGAGGGAAATTCCAGAAGTGGATGAAGCCGTCGTCGTCGCCGATCGCCAGCAGAGTCCCGTCGGGGGAGAACGCCGGCAGCCACGCATTGAATCCTGCGGTATCGACCACCACGTTGACCGGCGTGGAAAACGCCCCGTTGGCGTAGGAGAACACGTCAGCGAAACCGTCGGCGTAGCTGACCGCGACGCCAACCTGGCCGTTGACCGCCTTGGGCGCGACCGCCAGATCCTCGGGATACTCGGAGAGGGTCAGGGTCCTGCTCGGAATCTGGCTGGTTGCGGCGTTGAGGTCGAACACGTAGAGCGTGCCGAACGTGCCCCCGAGGTCCTGGTCGAGCGCGATGATGTGCGTCTGATCGGGCGTAAAGGCGGCACCCACGAAGAAATTGCTGCTGCCGAGCAGGGTCGTCTTCCGGGTCCAATTGCTGGTGTTCCAGAGATCGACGCCTCCGTTGACGGCCACGGCCAGGAGTGAGCCGTCCGCGGAAAAGGTCAGGCTCCACCAACCGTCGCTCGAAAGCACCGTCTTCGGGGTCAGCGTGTGGCCATCGAACGCCCACACCTTGACGTTGTTGCCAGCGCTCCCCTCCGCCGAGACGAAGGTCTTGCCGTCGGGAGAAAAGGCGACTGCGTCGATCTCGACGTAGGACGCCGACGACGACGCGCTGCAGATCTCGGGGGTGTCCTGATCGTATTCGATACAGCAAGCAAAAGCGGGAGGTGTCCCCACGGCAGGCGGCGCCTGCGCCGTACACCCGCTGGTTCCCCCCGTTCCGCTGCCGCCACCGGTGCCGGTGGCACCGCTCATCGGCGGACAGGTCGGCGCGTCGAGCATGGTGATCGTTCCGGAGACGGTCGCCCCGGCGGACCCGATGCGGACGGTGGTGGTGCCTGAGTAGCCGTTGCCACAAACGGTGCCCACCGCCTCCGCCTTGACCGTCTGGCTCCCGGTCGTGCTCGACGAGACGTACAGCCCCACCGTGACCGGGGTGGTGGTAATAGCGGACGGCAGAGGGAAGGTCTGCGTGGTGTTCCCGCAGCTCACGACCAGCGAGTGAAGTCCGGGCGCGTAGGTGCTGTCCGCCGCGCTCACGGTCACGAGGATGAGCGAGTCCTTGGTTCCACAGCCGGCCAGCGACGCGAAGGCCAGGAGCGCCGCGGTGGCAGCGATCCCCGGGGCCCCGTGAAGCCACCGCGAACTGGGGAGATTCATGGACCCTGGCAAATCAGTGCAGTGCAAGGCGGCTTGCTCGTCCCGCTGCTGAGGGCGACGGCCGTGACCACGCCGCCGACCACCACGGCACCTATAATCGTCCAGAACCACCACTTGCTGTAGATCGGCCCGGAAGATTCGGGCTGGGGTTGCGCAGGCTGCGCCACCAGCGCGGCGCTCGGCGGCTGCTGGTCGGCCCCCGGCGGCGGGTAGGCCGGCGAGACCTGCGTGCCGGGGTAGGCGCCGGCAGGCTGGGCCGTATAACCGGGCGGTGGCCCCTCGGGCTGCGCCGGCTGGATCGGTTGGACGGGCGTCACGGGCGGCGGCGGCGTCGCCTGCTGTTTGGCCGCCTGCTCGTCGCGCAGCGCCTCCATTTCTTTGATGTAGCCATTGATCTCGGCCTTCTCGTCGGCGGAGATCTTCTTGCCGCCCTTGATGAGGTAGTCGTGGAAGGCGTCGATGGCCTTGTCCGGTTTTTTCAGCTTCTGCTGGCAGCGGCCAATGTTGCGCAGGTAGATCGGGTTCAACGTCTCCGCGTAGAGTTTGGCAAACGTTTCCAGCGCCTCGTCGTAGCGGCCGGCGGCGAACGATTCGCGGGCCTTCATCTCGTTCGCGTGGTCCGCGCGCGCGGCGCCCGCGAAGGCCAGCACCATCACGAGAGCGGCACCCAGCACCGCTCCCCCCCGTTTCATCGAACGATTCATCAGGCATCACAGTAAAGCCGCCGCGCGGTCCGAGTCAAAGACGGGGGGCCCGGAGACGGCGCTGCAGATCGCGGTTACCATCTGTCACCATGGGCACTCTCGGCGACGTCGATCTCCACCTCTTCGCCGAAGGAACCCACGCGCGGGTCTACGAGCACCTCGGCGCTCACCCGACGACGCGCGGCGGCCGTCCCGGCGTCGCCTTCGCGGTCTGGGCCCCCAACGCCGCCCGGGTCGCCGTCATCGGTGACTTCGAGGGGTGGGGGACGGCGCCCGTGCCGCTGGCGATGCACGCCGGCTCGGGGATCTGGGAAGGGTTCATCCCCGACATCGGGAAGGGGACCCACTACAAGTATCGAATCGACGCCCGCCAGGGCGGCTACCGCGTCGACAAGGCCGACCCCTACGCCATCCGCAGCGAGCTCCCCCCCGCGACGGCGTCGATTGTCTGGGACCTCGCCTACGACTGGGGCGACGCCGGCTGGATGCGCGACCGGCGGGCGAAGAACGCGCTCGACGCCGCGCAGGCGATCTACGAGGTCCACCTCGGGTCATGGATGCGGGTCCCCGAGGAGAAGAACCGCTGGCTCAGCTACCGGGAGATCGCGCCCAAGCTGGCGGCGCACGTGCGGCGCTGCGGCTTCACCCACGTCGAGCTCCTGCCCATCGCCGAGCACCCGTTCTACCCATCCTGGGGTTACCAGGTGACCGGCTTCTTCGCGCCGACCGCTCGCTACGGGACGCCGCAGGACTTCATGTACTTCGTCGATCACCTGCACCGCGAGGGGATCGGCGTCATCTTGGACTGGACGCCGGCGCACTTTCCCACCGACGAGCACGGCCTCATCTACTTCGACGGCACGCACCTCTACGAGCACGCCGACCCGCGCCAGGGGATCCACGCCGAGTGGGGGAGCGCGATCTTCAACTACGGCCGCAACGAGGTGCGCAGCTTCCTGATCTCGAACGCCAACTTCTGGCTCGACCGCTATCACATCGACGGGCTGCGGGTCGACGCGGTGGCCTCGATGCTCTACCGGGACTACGGCCGGAAGGCCGGCGAGTGGGTGGCGAACGAGTACGGCGGCAACGAGAATCTGGAAGCGATCGATCTGCTGCGGACGTTCAACACCTCCGTCTACCGCGAGCACCCCGACACCCAGACCATCGCCGAGGAGTCGACCTCCTGGCCCGGCGTCTCACGCCCGACCTACACCGGCGGGCTGGGGTTCGGGCTCAAGTGGGACATGGGCTGGATGCACGATTCGCTGGCCTATTTCGCCACCGATCCGATCGGACGCCGGTACCACCACCACCAGCTCACCTTCCGCAGCATGTACTTCTGGAGCGAGAACTACGTCCTGCCGCTGTCGCACGACGAGGTGGTCCACGGCAAGCGCTCGCTCTTGCAGAAGATGCACGGCGATCTGTGGCAACGGTTCGCCAACCTGCGGCTGCTCTACGCTTCGATGTGGGCGCAGCCCGGGAAGAAGCTGCTGTTTCAAGGCGGAGAGATCGGCCAGTACGACGAGTGGGCCCACGATCGCAGCGTCGACTGGCACCTGCTGGGCGAATCGGAGCTCCACGTGCAGCTCATGGCGCTGATCATGGAGCTCAATCGCCTGTACAAGAGCGAGCGCGCCCTGCACGTCCACGACGCGGGCCTGGCCGGGTTCGAGTGGATCGACGCCAACGACGACGACAACAGCGTCTACAGCTTCCTGCGCAAGGGGGAGACGCCCGAGGAGGTGGTGCTGGTGATCTTCAACTCGACGCCGGTCCCGCGGCACGACTACCGGGTCGGCGTTCCCCTCGGCGGCGCCTGGCGGGAGATCTTGAACACCGACGCCGCGGCGTTCGGCGGCAGCGGGATGGGGAACCTCGGGGCGGTCACCGCCGACGACGTCCCCTGCCACGCGCGTCCGGCCTCGCTGCGCCTCACGCTGCCGCCGCTGGCCGCGCTGTACCTGACCCCCGCGCGCTGACGCGTCCGCGTTTCAACCGAACCGGAGCTGCAGCGCGAGGCCGGCGCCGAAGGTGCGCGCCGCTTCGTTGCGGCTGATGTCGGGGAACAAAATCCAGGTCCGCAGGTCGACGAGGTGGGTCAGCGCGGTGCCGAGACCGAAGCCGAGCGGGTAGCGATCGCCGCCGCCGCTGCTGTAGACCTGCAGGCCGAACAGCGGCCCCAGCCACAGCGCCCGCGTCGCCTGGATCCACAGATGGATCGGGACGCTGACCACGGTCGACGTGTCGGGGCTGGTGAAAATGATGGGAACGTAGAGCCCGGTGTCGATGCGCAGCGAGCCGGCGCGCAGCATGATCGGCAGCGCGAACATCATCCCGAACGACGACCCGTTTTCGACCGGCAGGTAGGCCCGCCACTCGAGCCCCAGCTCGGCGGTCGAGCCGCGCGCCACCGCCCAGCGAAGATGGATCTCCGGGTTGGCGACGGTGTCGTGATCGGTGCCGTAGGTCTCCGTGTCGAACGGCCGGCCGTAGCGATCCGCTTGCGTCACCTGCCCGGCGTCGTCCAGCCTGAACCCGGTGCGCACGCCGAACTCGAGCTCATGGGTGATGCCGGCAGAGAGCGCCAGGTTCATGCCGAAGCCGGTGATCGACCCGTTGTTGGGGAGCGCGTCGGGCTGGTGCCCGAGCCCAAGCCCGAGATCGACGGCCACCTCGCCGCGCGGCAGAACGATGCTGCGGTAGACCCACGGGGGATCGGCGTGGGCGATCGGAGCCCAGGCCAAGACCACGACGGACAGCCCGAAAACGGCGGCAGCGGCTCCCTTCCAGCGCATGTGCGGGTTATACATCCACCGTGAGCGATCTCGTTCAGCTCCGGCGGCCGGCTGCCGCCGCGGTATCGGCGAGCGCGGCCGGCGAGACCGACCGGGCGCCCGCCAAGCTCGCAGGCGACAAGCTCGCTTACGTGGAGACCTACGGCTGCCAGATGAACGTGGCCGACACCGACATGGTCCTCGGGGTGCTGCACCGTGGCGGGTACGGACGAACGGACGATCCGGCGCGCGCCGACCTCATTCTGATCAACACCTGCGCCGTGCGCGAAAAAGCCGAGGAGCGGGTGTTCGCGCGGACGAGCATGCTGGCGGCCGCGGCCCGTCCCGACGTGGTGCTCGGCGTCACCGGCTGCATGGCCGAGCACCTCAAGGATCGCATCCGCGAACGGGCGCCCGAGGTCGATCTGGTCGTCGGTCCGGACGGCTATCGACGGCTGCTCGAGCATGTCGAGACCGCGCGCGACGGTCGCGCCGTGACCGACACGCGTCTCGACCGCGAGGAGACCTACGAAGGCCTCGATGCCATCGCCCCAACCGAAACCGAGGGCGTCGTCGGAAGGGTGACCATCCAGCGCGGCTGCGACAAATTCTGCACCTTCTGCGTCGTCCCCTACACGCGGGGGCGCGAGCGCGGCGTCGCCCCGCGCGAGATTCTGCGCCAGACACGCGCGCTGGTCGGCGCCGGCTGTAAGGAGGTTCAGCTCCTCGGCCAGACGGTCAACTCGTATCGCTACGAGGAGGTCGGCTTCGGGGAGCTCCTGCGCGCCGTCGCCGCCGTCGAGGGGATCGCCCGGGTCCGCTTCACCTCGCCCTACCCGCTCGACTTCTCCGACGAGGTGATCGCCGTGATGGCCGAGACGCCGCAGATCTGCAAGCAGGTCCACCTGCCGCTGCAGAGCGCGTCCGACACCGTGCTCGAGCGGATGCGGCGCGGGTACGACTATGCCACCTTCGGGACGCTGTACGCCAAGCTGCGCGCCGCGATGCCGGCCGTCGCCATCACCACCGATCTTCTGGTCGGCTTCTGCGACGAGACCGAGGAAGAGCACGCCGCCACGCTGCGCGCGCAGGAAGAGCTGCGCTTCGACGGCGCCTTCACCTTCGCCTACTCCGAGCGCGAAGGGACCACCGCCGCGCGCAAGATGCCCGACACCGTGCCGGCGGAGGTCAAGAGCCGCCGCCTGTCGGAGGTGATCGCGCTGCAACAGCGGATCACGGGAGAGATCATGAAGGCCCAGATCGGCCGCCGGGAGCGGATCCTGATCGAGAACCCCTCGCGCCGCGGCGGCCACCAGCTGATGGGCCGCACCGACGGCTTCCGGCCGGTGATCGTGCCGGCCGCCGGGCTGGTCCCGGGCCAGCTCGTCGAGGTGACGATCGCCGGCGCCACCCACAAGACGCTGTTCGGCGAGCGCGCGACCGTCTGAGCGAAACGTTCGTGAAAAGGCGCGGTTTTCGTCTCTTCTGGTGACAGAGGGGAGCGCCACAATTATGCTGACCGACCTCGTGCAGGACACGATCCCCGAAACGACGACGCCGGAGAGATCCGAGAACGTCGATGCCGACGCTGATGCGCCGCCCATCGTGCGTGAGGAGAAGCAGCTCCTCACGGTGGTCCTGCGCAAGCTGGACGCCGGGGCCCCCCGCAAGAGCCGCATCCAGGTGGACGACGCCAGCGCGCTCATCGAGCTGCGCGACGCCCTGGCCGAAGCGAAGCCCGAGGACCAGGGCTCGATCCTCGAGCAGATGCACCGGATCGAGGCGCTGTCGCGCCAGCGCGGCAAGGGGGACACCCCGCCGGTCGACCGCAAGTCCCCCTACTTCGGGCACCTGCGCCTGGAAGAGAACGGCAAGCGGCGCGACGTCCTGGTCGGTGCGCGCAGCTTCGTCGAGCCGGGCGGCGGCGTGCAGATCGTCGACTGGCGCAACGCCCCGGTCTCCCGCCTCTTTTACCGCTACGAAGAGGGGGACGCCTACGAGGAGCGCCTCGGCGACCGGCTGGTGGAAGGCGAGGTGCTGGCCCGCCGCACGGTGGCGATCGTCGACGCCGAGCTGCGCCGGGTCGCCTCGCCCCAGGGGACCTTCTCGCGCGATCTGCGCACCGGCGCCTGGCGCGAGGTGGCGGCCCGGCAGGCGCGCCTGCAGATCGCCCGCGACGGCTCCGCCGCCGCGCTGGTCCCCGCGGCTGGCTCAGCGACGGCTCCCCCCGCTGCGGACGGGTCCGCGGCACCTCCGCCCGCCACGCGGGGCAAGCTGGGCCTCGACGAGAACGGCGCCCGCCGCCCCGACCGCCACCTGCCGGCCATCGCCGCGCTGATCGACCCGCGCCAGTTCGAGCTGATCACGCAGCCGGCCTCCGGCCTCATCGCCGTGCAAGGCTCGGCCGGCAGCGGCAAGACGACCATCGGCCTGCACCGCATCGCTTACCTGGCGTTCGCCGATCCACGCCGTTTTCGCCCCGAAAAGATGCTGGTGATCGTCTACCAGCGGGCGCTGGCCGCCTACGTCTCACGGGTGCTCCCGTCCCTGGAGGTCCCCGGCGTTCCGGTGATGACCTTCGGCAACTGGGCCGAAGCGGCCCGCCGGGCGGCCTTCCCGCTGCTCGACTTCGACCTCACCGACGAGACGCCGCCGGTCGTCATGCGCGCCAAGGCGCACGGCGCGTTCTTGCGGATCATCGACGATTGTCAGGCCGCGCTCGCCCGCGGGTGCCGGGAACGGCTGGCCGAGGATCTGGGCGACAAGGCCGAGGCCGCCGCGGTGCTGGCCTTCTGGGACGGGACCACCGGCCCCGTCGACGGGCGGGTCACCGCGCTGGCCCAGTGGGTGCGGGACACCACCCTCGACCCCGCCACCCGCAACGCCGTCGAGAACGCCGGCCGCGCGCTGCGCACGCGCACCCGCGACGCCACCGGCGAGTGGGCGGCCATGCTGACCGATCGCGCCGCGCTGGGCGAGGGGTTCGCCCGCCACGCGCCCGGCGTGTTCTCGCCCGGACAGCTCGACGACCTTCACCGGTGGTGCGTCGAGCGCGAGCGGCTGCGCGGCGCCGGACGCGGCTCCTCCGTGGCGTCCAGCGACGGCGGCGAGGACGAACGGTACGCGCTCGACCCCGAGGACGAAGCGCTCCTCCTGCGCATCTACCAGCGCCAGCGCGGCCGGATCCCCGATTGGGCCGGCAG
The DNA here is from genome assembly GCA_963835825.1 of uncultured Pseudomonadota bacterium. Lineage (GTDB taxonomy): Bacteria > Myxococcota_A > Polyangia > Fen-1088 > Fen-1088 > JADGRB01. The sequence goes on along the minus strand of CAWIGZ010000006.1, from coordinate 59,802 downwards.
CAAGACGACGCTCGCCTACGAGCACCTGATGGTCGACGAGGTGCAGGACTTCTCGCCGCTCGAGCTGGCGGTCCTGCTCGACAGCACCAGCGCCCAGCGGTCGGTGACGCTGGCCGGCGACACGGCCCAGGCCATCGCGCCCGAGCACGGCTTCTCCGATTGGGCCGCGCTGCTCGACTTCCTGGAGATCGCCCACGAGCGCGTCGAGCCGCTGCGGGTCAGCTACCGCTCGACCCGCGAGATTGTCGACGCCGCCGAGCACGTGCTCGGCCCGCTGCTGGGCGACATCCGGCCGGTGGCGCCGCGGGCCGGCGCGCCTGTCGAGTCGTTCCCCTTCGCGTCCACCGGCGAGGCCGCCGAATTCCTCTCCCACGCCCTCAAGGAGCTGGTCCGCGCCGAGCCCGAGGCTTCGGTGGCGCTCCTGGCGCGCCACCCGGAGCAGGCGCGGCTCTACTACGAGGCGCTGGTCAATTCAGAGGTCCCCAACCTGCGGCTGGTCAGCGACCAGGACTTCTCCTTCACCGCCGGCGTCGACGTCACCGACGTGCGCCAGTCGAAGGGGCTGGAGTTCGACATCGTCATCCTGCTGGAGGTCACCGAGACCTCCTATCCCGCCAGCGACGACGCCCGCCGCCTGCTGCACGTCGCGATGACCCGCGCCGCTCACCAGCTCTGGGTGACGTACACGGGCGCCCCTTCGCCGCTGCTCCCCGAAGACCTGCGATGAGCGCGGGGCCGGGCCCCTGGAGCGCCGCGGCCTAGATTAGGTCGCGGTCTGGAAGAAGCGGTTCAGGGCCCAGACGTCCTTGGCCCGCAGCCCCTGGAACCGGATCCCGATACCGGCGGCGTCGCTGGTCCCCTTCTTCACGACCCAGCGCACGTCGCCGGCGACCTCCACCTGCTCGGGCTGGGTCGGCAGGGTGAATCGCAGCTGCACGGTCGTGCCGATCGGCAACGACGTCAGCGAATCCAGGTACAGCCCCCCGAGCGAGATGTTGCGGGTATGGGAGATCTGCTTTTTCCCTTCGTACGTGACCTCGACCTCGAGCTGACGTTCGTAGCGGGGATCGATTCGCCTGAAGTGCTCTGCCAAGATCGTCCTTCTTCCGCGGTGGGTGAGACCGTATGGTACGACAACATCGCACCTCGGATCCAGCCCCACGTAACCACGCGAATTCTTACTGAAAACTTGGGAGCGCCGGGCACCGCGACGCGTCCGGGACGTCCTCGGCCGTCGACCAGGGTTTGTCGTTGTAGGTCGCCGAAAAGGCGGCGTCCCAGCATTCGGTCTGGGTCATCCCGGCGCCGTCGCCCGACACGACCGCCAGGGTCGCCTTCCCCTCGCCGGTCGCCAGCCACTGGGCGTTGAGGGCCAGGGTCTCGACGGCCGGGCCAGGAATGACATTGCCGACCAGCGTGAAGGCGATCTCGCCCGAGCCATCCGCGAGGATCTCGTACGTGAACGTCGCCGAGGTGACCCCATTGATGTCCGGGGTACGCTCAATCATCAGCGTCACGCTGACCGGCGAGCCCGGCGTCTGGAAGTTCTGATAGGTGATCGTCAGGTTCTTGAGCGGCACCGTGCTCGTGTCGAGCGGAAACGCGGCGCTCGCCAGGGCCGCGAAATCGGCCATCACCATGCCATTCCCCATCTTGACCCCGCCCGCCAGGTCGAAGGTCCCGGTCACGAAATCGACCCAGGTCGGCGCGGCGGCCGCGGTGTTCCGGGTCTCCAGGGTGTAATCGAACGTCGTCCCGTCCGTTCGCCGCGCGACGACGAGCTCCCATTGCCAGCCCGGGTGCTTCGAATCGGCGAACGGGCCCCAGGTGCGGCCGTTGGAGGTGCGGCTGGTCGGCTCGTAGGAACGAACGGCGTCGACCAGGCCCAGCACGTCGTCGAGCAGCGAGTTGACGTCGCTGATCCCGTTGTGGGTGTCCTGGGCCAGCTCGGCCTGCATCACCGTCGTGGCCGCCGCCGGCAGCACCACCGCCAGCTGCGCGCTGGAGGGGACCGCGCTCATGTACAGCAGGTCCTCGTTCGAGTAGTTGCCGCACGAGGCGATCGCCGCCGTCATTCCGGTCATCCCGACCACCAAAAGGAGACGCCTAAAAGTCATACGCCACCATGGTTGCAAGCTCCCAGTAACCGAGCGAACGGTTGCCGTCGACGTTGTACAAAAGATAGTGCAAGCGGGCGCGCGCGACGACGCTGGTCGAGCGCGAAAAATGATAGGCCGCGCCGGCCACCAGCCCGGGCGAGAGCGTCGCGTAGAACTGCGCCGGGAAGGTGTTGTCCTCGAAGGTCCGGTTCATGAGCAGCAGCGCCAGCCGCCCGCCCACGAAGGGGGTCAGGGACCGGTGCGGCCATTCGACGGTCAGCGACGCGGCGAGCGATGCCTCGCTGAAGTGGAAAGGGGTCTCCACGACCGGCGCCACGCCGTTGGCGCTGCCGCCCGCCAGGTCGAAACCCAGCACCCAGTCGCGGCGCAGGAAGTCACGCAGCGCGAAGTCGATGTCGACGAGCGCGGTGGGCGGGAAGAGCCCCGCGCCACCCGGCGCCGCGAACACCGACTGAAAGCCGAGCCCCGCGCCGACCGACCAGCGCGAGCTGAGGTCGACCCGCCCGCCCTTGACCGGATCGGCGGAGAACGGCGCGTCGTGCAGGCGCGCCTCTTCCAGGGTGACCAGCTCGCCGCGCGGCACGTCGATCTCGCCGACCCGCAGGCGATCGGCGAGGCGCCGCTTGACCCGGTAGCGCCCGGGCGAAAGCGCCACCCGGCGATCGACGCCTTCGCCTTTGTTGATCTCGGCGGCCACGAACCCCTGGCGGTCCACGAGAAAATAGACCCCGCTCGGGGCCTGGCGGGGAAGGTAGACCCCCTCGTGGCGTGAGACGACGTCGGTCAGCACCAGATCGCCGTTGCCGGCCAGGTCATAGCTGAAGGTGGGGTGCTGGGCCCCGGCGGCGCTCTCCGCCGTGTCGGCGACGGTTCGATCGTAGGCGTAGGCATAGGCCTCGAAGAGCGTCACCTGCCCGTCGCCCGACTTGTCGGCGCCGCCCAGGAGGCCGCTGGCCAGGTGGTGCGAAAAATAGCTGCCGCCGATGGCGTCCGACTCTTGGGAGTCCTCGTCCGAGGCGCTGGAGGTGAGGATGACCATCCCCTTGGCGTCGTGGGGGCTCTCCGATTCGATGGCGAACGCGGGCGCCTTGCGCGCCCCCTTGCTGCGGGTGATCGACCCCGAGCGGCAGGAATCGAGGATGACGATCCGGACGTCGACCGGCGCCGCCGCCACCAGCGCCCTCAGCGCGTCGATCGGCAGCCGCGATTCGCCGAGGCGGAGCGCGCCGTCCTTGGCGTGTCCCGAATAGTAAAAGAAGAGCGCGGTGTGCTCGCCGTGACGGGCGGCCTCGGCGGCCTGCTGTTCCACCTTCCCGAGCGCGCTCAGCACGTCGCTGGCGCCGCCGTCGACGATCAGGTGCGCGTCCTCGGTCCGCACGCCGCCGAGGCGGGTGAGGATGTCGTAGACCTTGCTGGCGTCCGCGCCGGCGTACAGCAGCGGGCGCGTGTCGGCCCCTCCCGAATCGTTTCCGGCGATCACCGCGAAACGGTGCAGCACGTCCGCGCGCGCATCGCCCGCGAGCAGGATCAAGAGCGCGGCGCCGGCAGCGAGCGCGGCGGGGCGGCGAGCCGATTTCGCCGGGGTGCGCATCTACGGTTTGGCGAAAGTCCGCGTGAACTGTTCCCCCGGCAACTCGAGCCGCGGCAGGTGGCCGAGCTCGCCGCCGGCGCGATCGTAGGCGGCGCGCGCCGCCTGGCGAGCGAGCTCCATCTCGACCGGCTGATCCGAGAGCACCACGATGATCCGCTCGAGGCCGGCGCCGGTCAGCTCCAGGCTGTCGGGGAGAAAGTGCGTGGCGCTGGGGACGCCGGCCGGCACGGTCAGGCTCGCGCCCTGCTCGGGATAGAGCGGCGTCACCTCGCCGTGCTCGTCGATCGACAGCGCGAGGAGATAGCGATGGCCGCCGGTCTGATACCCGATGCGCAGCCGCTCGCCGGCCGACAGCTGCTCGGTGCCGTCGACGCGCGCCGTTCGCTGCCCGGCCGCGCCGGCGACCCGGACGACCATGCCGGCGCCGCCCTTGATCCCGTCCCAGCCGGCGGGCAGATGGCGTCCGGGCGTCCCGGCGCCCACCTCCGGCGTCCGGCCGTGGAAGGTCACCGCCACCGCGACCGCCGCGGCCATCGCCAGCGTCGGAATGACCATCCAGCCGCGCAGCGGCGCGCGCCGCCGCCGAACGGCCGGCGTGCCGCGCGCGGCCCGCTCGACGCCGGCGGCGAAACGATCGAACGAGATCGCGGCTTCGAACCGCCGCTGCTCGTCGTCGAGCGCGCGGAGGCGTGCCTTGCACTCGGCGCAGGCTGCCGCGTGCGCCTCGATGACCGGCCCCTCCGCGTCCAGCGCCTCGCCGGCCCGGAGGCGCCGCAGCTGCAGCTCGCCCACATGTCCTTCCAGGTTCATTTCATCCCTCCCTCGGCAGGCAGCTCGCGCCTGGCCAGCGCCGCGACGGCGGCCAGCCGCTTGCGCACCGTCGGCACCGAACGTCCGATGGCGACAGCCACCTCGTCCAGCGTCATCTCGTCGACGAAGTAGTGAATCGCCGCCTGCTGCGTCTCCGGGTCGAGCTCGGCCAGGAGCTTGCGGGCGGCGTCGCGATCCTCGAACAGCTGCGGGCCGCCGTGCCCTTCGCCGCGCGCCTGTGTCTCTCGCGCGTGCCGCTGGTGCCACGGCGCCCGCTCGGCGCGCAGCACGTTCAGGCAATGGTGGGTGGCGATGCGGGTCAACCAGGTGAGCGGCGACGCCTCGCTGCGAAACTCGCTCCAGTGGGTGAGCGCCTTGGCAAACACGTCTTGCATGGCGTCCTCCGCCTTGGTCGCGTCCCGCAGAATGTACTGACAGCGGCCGTGCACGGTCCCTCCGTACTTGGTGTAGAGCTCTCGCAGCGCCGCCCGAGAATCGGCCGGCTTTCCGCCACTCACTATCTCCAGCACCGGTTGGCTCATGCGAATGCCCAGGGCCGCCTCGCGCGACCCCGGGCCCTCGAAGTTGCTCTCGTTAAGGCGACAGCGAGACGAGCGCCGCGCTGGCAAACGCGCAGCTCGACTCGGAACCCCAGTCGACGCTCGGGTCGTTCGGATCGTACGACGCCGCGCTGTAGACCGAGAAGAAATTCGAGTCCCAGCACTCGTTCGAGGTGTCGACGGCCGTCCCGACGTCGCCGCCCGTGACCTGGACGTCGGTGCGGCCGGCGCCGGTCTCCATCCAGCGGCTGTGCAGCGACAGCGTCTCGTTGGCGGCGGTGGTGGTCACGAAGTTCTCCGTCGCGCCGTACTGAAGGTCTCCGCCGGAGCCCGGCGTCGCCGTGTAGGCGTAGACCCCGTCGAAGATCTGGCCGTGCGTGCTGCAATTCGCCGGGTCGCAGTTGTCGACGATGTGGGTGAAGGTGACGTTGTTGGTCACCGTCGCCGTCGGGCTCATCCGCGAATAGGTGAACGCCATCTGACCGACGTTGGTGTCGTGCTGCGGAAGCGTGTCAGCCGCGTCCCAGTCGATCACGAAGTTGCCGCTGCCGAATCCCTCCATCGGATTGCCCTGGGCATCGACGGCCCGGGTGTGCACGCCCGAGAGGATCGTGACGAAGGCGGTGGCGTCGGCGTTCTTTCCCTTGCCGTCCAGCTTCCAGCCGAAGACGTGCGGCGCCTGCCGGGTCACGGTCAGCCGGTAGGTGTTCGCGCTCAACGGGTCGGTGTACGGGCCCCAGACGCCGGTGTCCCCGTCGACGCTCGAGGGGGGATAGTTGGTGACCGCCTTGACCAGGCCCAGGACGGAGCCCGTCGCGGTGTTGACCACGTAGGCGAGGGTCGCCGTCAGCACGTAGTCCCTGGCCGTCTCTCCCATCAGCGCGCCCTGCCTGACGGTGACGGCGCCCGTGGAAACGGCTCCCGTCGTCGCCGTCGTCGAGCTGGCGGCCGGGACCACCAGGGCGACGGTGTCCTTGGTCGGCGTGCTCCCCGCGAACTCGCTGCCGTCCAGCTTCCCGCAACCGACGAGCGCGAACGCCGCGCCCAGCATGCCCATCGTCGTGACCAAAGCCAATCGTTTCATCGTGTCTCCCTTTCGTCAGTCCCGCGTGTCTGCTCAAACCGACACGGCAGGGGGGAAAAGGAGAAACAGGCCAGCTGGAGAAAAGGCCGCGCGGAAAGCCGCCGTCCGGGCGCGTCAGGGAGTTTCGGACGTGGGCGCTGCGGCGGGCGGCGAGTCGACCTTCGGCGCGGCCGGCGGCGACGGCGGAGGCGGAGGGGACGGCGCCGGCAGCAGCGAGGGATCGGGCGCCATCTTGAGCCCGGCGAGGTCGCGCCCCACGAAGTCCTTGGCGGCCCCGCGGCGGCGGGCAACGGTCTCGTGGGCTGCCTCATGGGCGGCGGCCGGCTCGGCGTGGTGGGCGGGAGCGGGTGCCTCCGCGTTCTCGGCCCGGCGCGGCGACGCCGCGGCGTCTCGCAACGCGGCGGCCGGCTTTTCCGCTGGCGGCTGGCCGGCAGCGGGTTGGGCCCCGGCCTGCGCAGTGGCGGCGGGGCTGGCCGCGCTGGCCGATTTGATCGACCCGTCCGTCGCCCCGGCGCCGAACCAGGTCCGGGCGTACTTTCCGCCGAACCAGGCGCCCGCGACCAGCAGCGCTCCGAAGAAAAGGATGGAGAGCCCGCTGCCTCGCCGGGCGCGGCGGCGGCCCGGCCGGCCCCCTTCCTCTTCGGGGATCGGCAGCGCGAGCTCCGACCGACCGGAAAGGTTCGACATCGACTCGGCGTCCTCGGGCACCGGCAGGTCCGGCAGCGTCTGGCGCGCGCGGGTGGCGCGCGGACGGGAGATCTCGCCCCCTTTGACGTCCGCCAGCGAGGTCGCCTCTTCGCCGTCGATGACCTCTTCGTCGGTGGCGAGCAGGACGACCTCCTCCTCTTCCAGCTCGCCGGTGCCGGTCTTGGTCCGCGTCGAGGTGGCGCGCGCGGGCGTCGCGGTCGACCGACTGATCGGCGCCACACCGTCGCGCGCCGACAGCTCGGCCAACCAGCGCTTGAGCTCGGTCTGGCCGACCGGCCGAAACGCCGTGCGGAGCACCCGCTCGACGTCGCCCAGCATCTCGTCGGCGCTCTGGTAGCGCTCGCCCGGGATCCTTGCGCATCGCCCGCGCGACGACCGCGCCGACCTCGGGCGGCAAGTCGGGCGACGTCTCCTGGGGCGGGCGGAAATCCCCTTTTTGAACCCTCAGCAACGTCTCGAGGTCGGTCGGCCCCTCGAACGGACGCGAGCGCGTGACCATGAGGTAGAGCACCGTCCCCACCGAAAACAGGTCGGAGCGCTGATCGATCGGCTTGCCCATCGCCTGCTCCGGCGACATGAAGGCGACCTTCCCTTTGACCACGCCGGTGCCGGTGTGCTCGCGCTTGTTCATCGCCTTGGCGATGCCGAAGTCGGTCAGCTTCACCTCGCCCTGTTCGGACACCAGGATGTTGTGCGGGCTGACGTCGCGATGGACGATGCCAAGCGGCGTCTGCCCTTCGGTCTTGGAGTGCGCATAAGCGAGCGCGCGGCAGATCTCGGCGGTGATGTACAGCGCGAGCTCGCGCGGCAGGCGGACCCCGGCGGTCGCGGCCCGATGGAGGACGCGCCCCAGATCCCACCCGTCGACCAGCTCCAGCACCAGAAAATAGCGGCCGGCGCTGACACCGAGATCCAGCACCTGCGCGATGTTGCTGTGCGAGAGGCTCATCGAGATGTGCGCCTCGTCGATGAACATGTTCCGGAACTGCGGGTCGGCGTAGATCGTGCTGTGGATCCGCTTCAGGATGACCGGCTTGGCGAATCCCTCGCGACCGAGCTGGGTGGCGAGGAAGATCTCCGCCATCCCGCCGTCGGCGACGCGTCTGATGATCTTATATCGACCGTGTTGCGCCATTCCGAACGCACCAACTTAGCATTTCCCCGTGCCCTCTGTCCGCCGGCGTCACCCGAGGGCGACCGATGAGGTGACCTTGTGGGCTGGCTTCGCCCTCACCGCCGCGCGGTCAGTGCCCCGAAAGGTCGTTCCGGACGTCTTCGGCCGACCTGCCGCGCGCGTCCGGATGATCAGCGAGGTAGAGGTCCAGCAGCTTGCCGAGCTGCTTCGACTGCGCGGCCGTCATCTTGTGGTGCGCGGACTCCTTGGGCGCCGGGCTCTCCTCTCGCTTCGCCCTCGAGCTCTCCTCGGCATCGCCCGAGCTCCGGCGCCCGGAAGCGGCCGCCTTCTTGGTTTCGGCGTCGATCTCCTTCTGCAGCTCCTTGTCCCGCTGCTCCTCGCAGCCCTTCGGCTCGCAGTCGCCGGGACAGCCGCACTTCGCCTTCTTGTCGCAGAAACAGGTGGAGCCGTCCTTGTAACAACCGCACTTGTTGCGCGCCGGCGCGGCGCCGACCGCGCCCGCCAGCGAGACGACCAGCACCGACCCGAGCACGAGCCCGAAGAGTTTCATGCCGCGCCTCCTCGGGGATCATGAGAGCGCGATGCGACCGGCCGGTCAAGCAGGCTCGTCGAGCTCGGGCGCTCGGGGCGGACGATTTTGTGGAGATTTGTGATCTTCCTCGTCGGTTTGGGCCAGCAGCGAGGGACAGGCGGCGTGGTCTTCGCCGGAGGCCTTTGATACGTTGGAGGCGGATCGGGCGCATGGATGACGTGGCAACCTCTTCGGGCCCCACGATCGCGCTCATGTATCACGCGCTGTGGGCCGTGCCCGAGGACATGGCGGGGGCCGATTCCCACTTCGCCGTCCCGCTCCCGCGTTTCGCCGCCCAGCTCGCCCTTTGCCAGCGAATCGGCGGCGCGGCGATCAGCGCGCGCGATTGGCTGAATGGCCGGCAGGGGGTGATCCTGACCTTCGACGACGGCCATGTGAGCCACCACCGTCTCGCGCTGCCGGCGCTGCGGGCGGCGGGAGCCGGCGCGGACTTCTTCGTGAACCCGGCCCAGGTCGGGACGGCCGGGTACGCCAGCTGGTCCGAGCTGCGCGAGATGGCCGAAGCAGGAATGTCGATCCAGTCGCACGGCCTCGATCACCGGCGCTACCTGACCACGCTTCCGCCGGCGCGCCTGCGGGAAGACCTTCGCCGCGCGCGACTCGAGATCGAAGAGAAGATCGGGCAACCGGTGACGCTGCTGACCCCGCCGGGCGGCCGCGCACCGCACGACCTGGAGCGGATCGCCCAGGAGGTGGGCTACACGCACGTGTTCGGCTCGAAGCCCGGGACGATCCGCCGGGACGGCCGCCACAGCCACGGACGTTTCGCCGTGACCGCCGGGCTCGGGCAGCGAGACTTCGAGTCGCTGCTCCGCGGGGGTAGCGCCCGGCTTCGGGCGCAGCTCCGCCATGCGGTGCTGGCGCTCGCCAAACGGGCGCTCGGCGACGGCAGGTACGAGCGCACGCGCGCGCGTTTCACGGGGACCTCGGTCGAACACTGACCTTGCGCCCGCTCCGGCTTCTCTATGTCGTGTCGCTGTTTCCCTGCTGGTCGGAGACCTTCATCGAGCGCGAGATCGCCGCCCTGGTCGCCGCCGGAGCCGACGTCCGGATCCTTTCGCTGAAGCGGCCCACGGAACAGCTGGTGCACCCGGAGGCCGAGCGGCTCCTGCCGCGCGTGCGACCTCCTTTGTCGCCGGGGCCGGCCGCGCGGCGGCGCGCCGCTGCCCTCCTCGCCCATCCGCGCGAGCTGGCGTCGCTGGCGCTCGCGCTGGGTCGGGCGCTGGCACGGCGTCCCGTCGAGCTGGCCAAGTCGCTGGAGGCCGTCGCCCGCGCGGTGGAGCAGCTCGATTGGGTGCGGCAGTTCGATCCGGATGTCATCCACGCCCACTGGGCCAGCTACCCGTCGACGGCGGCGCTGGCGCTCGCACGCCTCGTCGGCAAGCCGTTCGGCTTCACCTGCCATGCCCACGACATCTTCGTCGTCGATCACCTGCTGCGAGAAAAGATCGAATCAGCCGCGGTGCCGGTCACCATCTCTCGATACAACGTCGCGTGGCTGGCCGAGCACGTGACCGCCCGGGCGCGAGAGCGCATGACCGTCGTTCATTGCGGCGTCGATCTGGCGAGCGTCCCCTTTCGAACCGAGGGGCGCGCGGAGGACCTCATCGTCACCGCCGGCCGCCTGGATCCGATCAAGGGCTTCGACATCCTGGTCGACGCCCTGTCCGAGCTCAAACGACAAGGGCATCGCTTCCGCTGCCAGATCATCGGCGACGGCCCGCTTCGCCACGATCTCCAGGCCCGCATCGATCGACAGGGGCTCTCCCGGCTGGTGGAGCTGGTCGGCGCGCGTCCCCAGGCCGAGGTGCGGGCGGCGCTCTGGCGGACGACGGTCTTCACGCTCCCCAGCCTGGTCGCGGCCAACGGCGATCGGGACGGCATCCCCGTGTCGTTGATGGAATCGATGGCGGCCGGCGCTCCGGTGGTGAGCACGCGGGTCTCTGGAATCCCGGAGTTGATCGAGGACGAACGCGAGGGGCTGCTCGTCGCTCCCCAGGATTCCGGGGCGCTGGCCGGCGCGCTCGCGCGCTTGCTCGCCGACGCCGCGCTTCGCCGGCGGTTGGCCACCGCCGCCCGCGCGAAGATCGCCCAGGAGTTCGACGCCACGCGCGAAGCGAACAAGCTGCTGGAGTTGTTCGCTCATGCGCGCGCCTCGGGGGGCAACGCACGATTGACGAGGGAGGTCGAATAATGGTAAGAATTCCTGCTGGCCGGAGGGTAGGTCAGAGGGCAGTTACTTCAAGGGGACCAGGATCATGGACGCGAACAAGGACACGGCGACCGAGGGCGGCGAGAAGATCAACCGGAACTCCGATGGGACGCCCGTCGCGGGAAACGCCGCCGACGAGGGTGAGTTCAAGATCGAGATCCGGAAGCTGGAAGTCCCGGTCCGTCCGCGCGGCGTCCTGGCCGAATAGGTTCGCTTCGTCGCCGCGCCGACATGACCGCGCGGCCTAGAACTCGAGTGAGGGCTGGATGAGCGCGACGAACCTCGCGAAGGTGCCGCTTTACTTTGGGGCTCCCGAGCGGCCGCTGTTCGGGTTCTACCATCCTCCGTCCGGCTCACGGGTGCGCGCGACCGGTGTGTTGCTCTGCAATCCGCTGGGCGACGACCTGATTCGCGCGCACCGTCCGTTTCGGCACCTGGCCGAGGACCTGTCGGCCGCCGGATTCCCCGTGCTTCGCTTCGACTTCGACGGGACGGGCGATTCGGCCGGGGACGAGCGCGATTCGAACCGGGTGGCGACCTGGCGCGCCGACGTGGGCCGCGCCGCCGCCGAGTTGCGCGCCCGCAGCGGCGTCGAACGGCTGGCGTTGGTCGGCCTGCGGCTGGGGGGGACGTTCGCGGCGTTGGGCGCGGCCGACCTGGGCGGGGTCGAGGCGCTCGTGCTGTGGGGTGCCTACGACAGCGGCGGCGCGTTCGTCTCGGAATCGACGAAAGCTCACAAGATGCTGGTGATGCTTCAGCCGTCGAGCTTCTCCGGCGGCCCGCCGGCCAGCGACGGGCAAGAGGCGCTGGGGTTCTTGCTCGCCGAGCAGACGGTCGCGGATCTGGGACGGGTCGATCTCCTGTCGCTCGCGCGCTCGCCGGCCAAGCGAACGCTGATCCTCGACACCGCCAACGTCGAGACCGACAGCCCGCTGGTCGCCAAGCTGCGCGATCTGGGCGGAACCGTCACGCACCGGCACATGCCCGGCAACAAGTTCCTGATCGTCTCGCCGCAACAGTCGGAGATCCCGACGGCGGCCATCTCGGCGATCACCGGCTGGCTGGGGGAGCAGTTTCCGTTCGTCGAAACCAGCTCGCCGAGCGGCCCGGCGACGAATGGACCGCAGATGCCCGCGGCCCCGGAGCTGTCGCCCACGCTGAACAGCCTGCGCGAGCGCCCCGTGTTCTTCGGCGGCGATCGGCGGCTGTTCGGGATCCTCACCGCGCCGCCGCCGAGCACCGCGCGCCCCGATCTTCCGCCGGTCATCCTGCTCAACGCCGGCACCGTCCACCGGGTGGGATCGCACCGGCTCTACGTTCCGATGGCCCGCAAGTGGGCGGCGCTGGGCTTCCACGTGCTGCGCGTCGATCTCTCCGGGATCGGCGACAGCCCGGTTCCCGAAGGTCACCCCGAGAACCTCACCTACCCGCGCGCCGGCCTCGAGGACGCGCGCGCGGCGATGGACTTCCTGAAGGAGACCACGACGAGCGGAAAGTTCATCGTCGCCGGCCTCTGTTCGGGCGGCGACATCGCCTTCCAGCTGGGATTCAAGGAGCCGCGGGTGGCCAGCGCCATCATGATGAACCCGCGCACGTTCCTGGTGAACGATCTCAGCATGGTCGATTCGTACGAGCGGGCGCGCTGGTCCCAGCAGGCCGTGGCCAAGAGCGACTCCTGGACGGACCTTCTGAGCGGCGACGTGAACCTCAAGCGTGCTTTCAAGCTGGCCGCGCCGAAGGTGAAGGACCTCGTGGTGAAGCGGGCGAAGAGGGCCGTTACCAGCCTCGTGGGCGCCGTGCTCCCCGGCGGCCCCGCCGCCGAACAGCGTCGGGAAACCGACGTGCCGTACTGCCTCCGCTCGATGGCCGAGCGGGGCGTCGACACCTACCTGTTCGTCACCGAGCACGACCCCGGCGTCGATTACGTCGACGCGAACTACGGGCCCGCCATGAGCGCGCTCGCGTCGCTCCCCAACTTCCGGCGCACGGAGCTCAAGGGGACCGATCACACGTTCACCGCGCGCTGGGCGCAGGAGCGGGTCAGCGCGTTGATCACCGCGCACCTCACGCAGCGCTTCCTGACGGCCCGGGCCGCCTGATGGCGTTCAAGGCGCAGGCCGCCCTCGTCAAGGCAGGGGCGCTCGAGCCGTTCGAGTACGAGCCGCAGGAGCTGGCGCCGACGGACGTCGAGATCGAAATCTCCCACTGCGGCTTGTGCCACAGCGACATCCACCTGATCGACGACGGCTGGGGGCGCAGCAAGTACCCGCTGGTTCCCGGCCACGAGATCGCCGGGACGGTGGCTGCCGCGGGCTCGGCGGTCACTCACCTCACCGTCGGCCAGCGGGTCGGCGTCGGCTGGCAGCGCAGCGCCTGCCTCGAATGCGATCTCTGCCTGGGCGGCGAGGAGAACCTCTGTCGCAAACAACAGGCGACCTGCATGGGACACCACGGCGGCGTGGCCGACCGGATCCGCCTTGACGGCCGCTTCGCCTTCGCCCTGCCCGACGCCATGGACAGCGCCGTGGCCGCCCCGCTGCTCTGTGGCGGCGTGACCGTCTTCGCGCCGATGCGGCGCTTCGGGATCGACGCCGCCAGCAGCGTGGCGGTGATCGGGATCGGCGGCCTCGGGCACATGGCCCTCCTGATGCTGCGCGCCCTGGGCGCCGAGACCACCGCGTTTTCGACGTCGCCGGCCAAGAAGGACGAGGCGCTGGCCATGGGGGCCCACGAGTTCGCCTGTTCGACCGATCCGAAGGACATTCGCAAGCATGCCGGCCGCTTCGATCTGGTGCTGTCGACCGTTCACGCCCGGCTGGACTGGACCACCTATCTCCAGACGCTGCGAGCCAACGGGACGCTCTGCCTGCTGGGAATGCCGCCGGGAGTCATCCAGTTCCCGCCCTCGCTGCTCGTCACTGGGCAGCGGTCGATCACGGGCAGCGACATCGGCAGCCGGAAGGTCATTCGGGAGATGCTGGCCTTCGCGGTGCGCCACGGCGTCGCCCCCCAGATCCAGCGGATGCCCATGGCCGAAGCCAACGCCGCCCTGACGCGGCTGCGTCAGAACCAGGTGCGGTACCGCGTCGTCCTCGAAAACTGAGGGTCCCGCGCCGTCCCGCGAGGGAGGCAACCAGCTCCACCCGGTGGTGGGCGAGGCAGGACTCGCGTAGATTCTCGCTCCCGGGAGCATGGAAATGAACGTTCAACTCTTCGACAGCACGCTGCGCGACGGGACCCAGAGCGAGGGTCTCTCCCTTTCCGTGGAGGACAAGCTCAAGATCGCCCGCCTGCTCGACGGCTTCGGCATTCACTACATCGAAGGGGGCTACCCCGGGTCGAACCCCAAGGACGTCGAGTTCTTCCAGCGCGCCAAGTCGGTCACCTTCCGCCACGCCAAGCTGACCGCGTTCGGAATGACCCGCAAGCCGGGCGGGCGCGCCGACAGCGATCCGATTCTACAGGCGATGGTGGCGGCCGAGACGCCGGCGGTCGCCGTGGTCGGCAAGACCTGGACGTTGCACGTCACCAAGATCGTCGGCACCACGCTGGAGGAGAACCTGGCGATGGTCGCGGACAGCGTCGCCTTCCTCAAGAAGAAGGGGCGCGAGGTGGTGTTCGACTGCGAGCACTTCTTCGACGGCTTCCGCGCCGATCCGGACTACGCGCTGGCGGTGGTCAAGGCCGCCTCGGGCGCCGGCGCCGACTGGATCGCGATGTGCGACACCAACGGCGGGAGCCTGCCCGGGACCATCACCGAGGTGGTCGCCGCCGTCAAAAAGGCGGTCCCCACGCCGCTCGGCATCCACACCCACAACGACTGCGACGTCGCGGTGGCCAACGCCTTCGCCGGGATCGAGGCCGGGTGCACCCAGGTGCAGGGGACCATGAACGGCTGGGGGGAGCGCTGCGGCAACGCCAACCTCATCTCGGTCATCGCCGGCCTGCAGCTGAAGATGGGGCGGCGCTGCGTGCCGGAGGAGAACCTGGCGCGCCTCACCGAGCTGTCGCGCGCGGTCAGCGAGATCGCCAACATCCGCCCGCGGGCGCACGCCCCCTACGTCGGGCACTCGGCGTTCGCCCACAAAGGGGGGATGCACGTCGCGGCGGTGGAGAAGATCCCCGCCAGCTACGAGCACATCGTCCCCGAGCGGGTCGGCAACCGGCGCCACATCGTGGTCTCCGAGCTGTCGGGCCGCGGCAACGTGCGCATGCGCGCCGGGGAGCTGGGGATCGACGTGCAGGGGAACGAAAAGCGCGTCCTCGAGCGCATCAAAGAGCTGGAGAGCCAGGGCTACCAGTTCGAAGCGGCCGAGGGTTCGTTCGAGCTGCTCGGACGACGCAGCCAGCCAGGCTACGCCGCCCCGTTCGACGTGCTCGACCTGGTCGTCATCTCGGAGCGGCGCCGCGGCAACTCGATGTTCGCCGAGGCGACCGTGAAGCTGAAGATCGGCGACGAGATCGTTCACGAGGTCGCCGAGGGCGCGGGGCCGGTTCACGCCCTCGACGGCGCGTTTCACAAGGCGCTCAACCCCCACTTTCCGTCGCTGCGCGACGTCCACCTGGCCGACTACAAGGTCCGAATCCTGGATCCTGACGCGGCGACCGGCGCCAAGACCCGCGTTCTCATCGAGGCGGCCCGCGGCGAAGAGCGCTGGAGCACCATCGGCGTGTCGCAGAACATCATCGAGGCGAGCGCCACGGCTCTGGCGGACGCCCTGGAGTTGCCGCTGGCCCGGCTGGCGTCGGCACGGGTTCCGGCGAGCGCCGTCGGCTGAAACGACGCCCGGGGAAGAAAACGGCCGCCACCGCGTTTGTGGATTGGTTAGAATTCCAAAACCACCGAGGGGAGCTCACATGGACGCCAACAAGAACCAGACCACCGACACCAAGGACACCATCATCCCGAGCGACGGCGCGCCTGCGCCCGCCACGAGCGATGATGCCGGCGAATTCAAGATCGAGATCCGGAAGCTGGAAGTTCCGGTCCGCCCGCGCGGCGTCCTCGCCGAGTAAGGTCTAGGCGACGCGCTCGATCCGGAGCGCGCCGCGAGAGGTTCGAAACGGGGCGAAGGCGGCGTGCAGCTTGCGTCGCTGGATCTTGCCCGTGTGCGTGCGAGGAATCGGCGTCGTACCGTAGAGGACGACCTTGGGGCGCGCGTCGAGCGGCATCTCGCCCACCACCTTGGTGAGGCGGGCGCGGAGCTCGTCGTCGAGCTCTTCGTTTTCGATGTAGAGCCCGATCTCCTCGCCGTGCACGTCGTGCGGGAAGCCGAGCGCGACCAACCGCCCCTCGAGCTCGGGCAGGTCGCTGACGATCCGCCGCTCGATGGCCAGCGGGCTGAACTTGTCGCCGTCGCGGATGATGGTCTCTTTGAGCCGCCCGGTGATGAAGAACGCCGCCCCGCCGCCGGCGGTCTGCTGAAAGAACCCCTCGTCGCCCGTTCGCAGCCAACCGTCTGCGCCGAGCGTGGCCGCGGTCGCCCCTTCGTCGCGAAAGTACGAAAGCATCGTGCTGTGGCCGCGGACGCAGAGCTCACCGCGCTGATCGGCCGGCAGCGTCGCCCCGTCGGGGCCGACGACCTTCACCTCGGTTCCCGGCAGCGGGCTCCCGATGCAGGTCAGCTCGCCGCCGTAAAGCAGCCGCCGTCGCTCCTCCTCGGCCAGAGCGGCCGGCAGGCAGCAGGCGAAGTTGGTGTATTCGGAGAGCCCCCAGCCCTGCAGCAGGCGGAGCTTGGTCTTCTCCTCGAAGTCACGCGCCAAGGTGGCGGTCAGCGGCGCGGAAGAGACGAGGACCGCGCGCAGCTTGGAGACCTTGTCGGCGCGCACGCCGATCTGCAGGAGCGGCTGCAGCAGCGTCGGAACCACGCTGGTCAAGGTCACCGACTCGAGCCGCAGGACCTCGCCCCAGGCGAACGGATCGAATCGCTCCATGAAGACGAGGTGCCCGCCGGTGGTCAGCGTGGTCATGAGGCCGAAGCCCAGAGCGTGCGCGTGGTAGAGCGGCAGCACCGCGAGCTGCGTCTCGTCCTCGAAGCGGAAGTTGACCGCCATGCTCCAGGCGTTGGCGAGCAGGCTCCCCTGACCGAGCGCGACCCCTTTCGGGTTGCCGGTGGTCCCGGAGGTGTAAAGGACGATGGCCATCTGGTTCGCCAGCGACCCGGCACCGGCGGCCGCCGCGCCCACCGGTGCCGCCGCGGCGCCGCCGTCGGCCGGAGCCGGCTCGTCCTCGAAGGGACAGACGACGTCGGGGCGCCTGACGAGCCGGTCGAGCAGCTCGCGCGCGCCGAAGACGAGGCGCGCCTCCGAGTGCGCCAGGATGTAGTCCCAGTCCGTGGGCGGGGTCGTCGGATTGAGCGGAACCACCGCGGCGCCGAGCCGCATCGCCGCGAGAAAGAGGGCCGGGACCTCCAGCCGGTTGGGTGCGAGGACGGCCACCCGATCGCCCTGTCGCACGCCGAGGTCGTCCCGCAGCCGCCGGGTGAATCGATCGACGGCGCCGAGCAGCTGGCCGTACGTCCAGCGGCCGGCGCGCGTCTTGCCCTTGTAGAACGTGAGCGCCGGGCGTTCCGGAGGGAGACGGGCCAGACCATCCAGCAGCGCGGGGACGTCTTCGAAGCGGGTCGTCATCTTGCGATCACCTGGCGGTGGAGAACGCGTAGGCGTAGGAGGCCTGGATCCGCTCCGACAGCACGCTCAGATCTTCCATCGAGTTTCTCCAGTCGATGTCGGGCGCCGCCTCCTCCAGCGTCGTGACGCCGAAGTAGAGCGGCTGGAAGCCCATCTTGACGTAGGCCTTGGCGTAGTCGGCGGCGACGGCCATCTCGTCGTCGAAGACGGCCTCCCGGTGGCCGAGGCCCGGATAGTTGGACTTGGCGAACGAGCCGACCTTCCCCGCGTCGTTCCAGTGCAGCGCCACGCAGTGTCCGCACTCCTCGCCTGAGACGGGATCGATGCGGTGGATGGCCAGCAGGCGCCGCTTGACGTTGCTGAACAGCAGCTCGAGCAGGCCGTAGGCGAGGATGGCGGAGTCGATACAGGTGATCTTGGGGGCGTACAGCGACGAGCGGACCGACTGAACGCGGTAAGCGCTCCGCCAGTCCTCGAGGTAACCGATTCCGTCGAGGACGCGCCGCAGATCCTCGGGCGACTCGAACGGCCCGCCGCCACCGAGCTCCCGAATACGGCGGAACTCGGCCTCTCCGTACGTGAGCGGCCCCGAGGACAAGCCGGCGGCCTACTACTCTGAGAGCAGATCGCTCGGAGCGCGCGGCATGGTCGGAAAGCGGGCGTAGAACGTGTCGATCCCGTCCATGAACAGATAGAGGTGCTCGGCCATCGAGCGGACGATATTGAGCGCGTCGTCCACCTCGGCCCGGGTCAGCGGCGGGATGCTCTGGCACATCTCCAGGAAGACGTTCTCGTGCCCCAGCTTCTGGTCGGCGTTGGTGTGCGCGATGAACGAGTCGATCACCTTGTCGGTGTACGGATAGTGCTTGCGCATCGCCGCGTAGAAATCGTCGATGGAGCTCGAATCCTTGTCGTCCCCGGTGTTCTCCGTCATCTGCAGGAGCTCGTTGCCGGCGTAGTAGCCGAACGAGTTGCGCGCCGCCGACTCGCTGAGGAAGTTCACCAGCGCGCGCGTGCTCGGCAGCGGCTGCGAGCGCAGCACGGTGTCGTCGGGGAAGAGGCTGCGCAGCCCCTTGCGGTAGATGTCGCCGTGGTTGTATTCCTCGATGAAGTGCCGCGCGAGGTGCGGCATCATCTCCGGCGTCGCGTTGGCGGCCGCGATGGCCATGTGCTCGAACGCCCCCTCGATGTAGTGGTACTTCTCGAAGGCGAACCCCAGCACCTGGGCGCGCGACGCCTTGCCGGTGACGACCTTCTCCCAGAACGGGTGGTCGTAGATGGGCTGCAGCCAGTGCGTCACGTACTTGCGGTGGAGCTCGTAGAACTGCTCCCCGGTCATCCGCTCGCCGTCGTCGTCCTTGAACGCCAGCACGCCGGTCTGACCGAGCTGCTGCGACAGCGACTGGACCCGCTTGGGCGACTCCGCGATCCGCTCGGCGATGCTCCCCACGCCGTTCGAGCCGTCGAGATAAGGGAGCATCTTGTCGAGCAGCCGCGCCGCGGCGCCTTCGAGCGTCACCTCCTGACCCATGTACTCGATGGCCAGCTTGTCGGCGTCGCGTCGCACGACCTTGGCCGTGCGCTTCAAAACAGGTAGTTGCGTCTGCATGGGATCCCCTTACTAGTCGAGCAACTTGCTGAATCTTGGCCGCGGCATCGCGTTCGATTCGACGCCGTAATACTTCTCGATGCTGTCCGTCCAGAGCCAGATGTGCTCGACGAGCTGGTGACCGTACTCGAGGACCCGCCCGGCGCGCGCCGCCGGGATCGTCTTGACGGTGTTGAGGATGTCGAGGAACAGGTCGGAGTGCTGGTACTGCACGTCGAGATCGAGGTGCGCGTAGATCGGCGCGATGGACTCGGGCGGCAGCTTGTAGAGCTCGGCGCACTTTTCGTAGTACGGGTTGTAGGCGCCGCGGTTGACGGTGGTCCCCTCGAGGACGGCCGAGCAGATCGAGTAGGCCAGGATGTCCTCGCGCGCGGCCTGGCGCATGAAGTTCGACAGCGCCAGCGACATGGGGAGCGGCACCGAATTCACCACGCTCTCCTCGCTGAATCCGAGCGCTTTGAGCGCTTTCAAGAAGTAGTGGTAGTGGTTCCACTCCTCCGCGTAGTGCTTGGCGCGCATGTTCTTGATCGCCTTCTCCTTGGTGTGGGCGCAGGAGAGCGGCATGTGGCGGTTGGCGTTCCGCGTGTAGTGATAGAGCTCGATGAGCCAGCCCGAGTACATCCGGCGCGAGCCGTTCCCGCTGGTCATCCGCTCCCAGAACGGATGCGAGAACGCCTCGTCGAGCCAGCTCGGCAACAGCTTGTTGAAAAGCGTGTGCAGCTCGACGCCGCTCAACGTCGGCGGAACGGCATCCTGGCGATAGAGGAGCCCCGCGCCCTCCAGCGCCGTCGCCAGGCGGCGAAGACGGGCGTCGTCCATCCCCAGATCCGCCGCGATCTCCTTCTCCGACTGGACGCTCGGGACCCGTTCCGCCAGTTTTTCGTAAAGGGCGAACTCACGGCTGCCGAGCTGGACCTCCCGATCGCTCAGCCTGACGGATACGCTGTCGCCACCCTTCGGAGCGGTCTCGTAGACCCTCCGAACCCCAAATTGCTGACCCATGGTTGCCATGACTAACGCTACAGCATCGGCGGAATTCCGGTCAACCACGCGGAAGCCTGAAATCATCAAACAATTTTGAAACGGCCCTGGAGTCGCGCCTCGAGGGCCTTCTTCACCTCCGGCCACTCTGCATCCAAGATGCTGTAATAGACCGAGTCTCGAACCCTCCCGCTGGCCGTGATCATGTGACTGCGCAGCGTTCCCTCTTCCCGGGCTCCGATGCGGCGAATGGCGGCGCGGGACCGTTCGTTCAGGGCGTCGGTCTTGAGCTCCACGCGGAGGCAGCCGAGAGTCTCGAAGGCGTGCTGCAAAAGCAGGTACTTAGCCTCGGTATTGGAGCCGGTTCGCTGCCAGGCTCGCCCGAGCCAGCTCCAGCCGATCTCGACCCGCCGGTGCGCCGGCTCGATCGCGCCGTAACGCGTGCTGCCGATCGCCTGGCCGGTCGCCTTGTCGATGATGGCAAAGGGGACTGCCCGCCCCGCCGCCCTCTCGGCCAGGGCGAAGGCGATGTAAGCCGCCATGTCGGCGGCCGTGTGAACCGGCTTGGGGGACCACCGCCACAGCTCGGGGTCCAGTCCCACCGCGCAGAGCGCCGGGTGGTGCGCCTCGGCGAGCGGCTCCAGCCGAATGCGTGTCCCCTCGAGCGTCGTCGCTGTCACGTCGGTCTGCTTCATGCGAGGCTCTGTTTTAACAGCTCATGTCACCGATGAGATCCACGATCACCTCGCTCGGCCACGCCGGCCTGGACGTCCGCCTCGGCTCTGCCCGGATCGTTTGCGATCCCTGGCTCTCCCCGCGCGGCGCCTATCTCGCCAGCTGGCACCAGTTTCCTCGCAACGATCACCTGGCGCCGAGCGCTCTGCACGACACGCCGAATCTCTTCCTCAGCAGCCCCCGGCCCGATCATTTCGACGTGGAGACGCTGCGCGGGTTCCCCAAGACCTTGCGGGTCATTCTCCCCAAGCTGGCTTCGAAGGTGCTCGGGGAGCAGGTGCGGGCGCTGGGGTTCAGCGACGTGCTGGAGCTGGGCGACGGCGAGGCGGTCGAGCTCGGCGATGGCACGCGGCTCTCCCTGCTGGCCTCGCCGGCCAGGCACCTCCTCGGCGCGGCGCTGGTGGTCGAACGCGAGGGAGAGGTGATCGTCAATCAGAACGACTGCCCGCTCGACGACGCGGCGCTGGACCGGATCGCGGCGCTGAAACCGGCCGTTCATGTCCTTCAATTCTCGGGCGCCTCTTACTTCCCCGCCGTCTACGACTTCCCTCCGGAGCGGATGAAGGCGGAGGTCGAACGGGAGGTCGCGGCCATCGCGCGGCGCTTCTTCGACGCCGCCAGGCGCGCCGGCGCGCGCCACGTCGTCCCCTCGGGGGGCCCCCCCTGCTTCGTCGACGAACGGGGGTTCGAGCTGAACTTCGGGGGCAGCATCTTCTTCGACGCCGACGAGCTCCTGGCGCGGGCCGCGCACGAGGCGCCGGAGCTGCGTGAGCGCCTGCACCCCCTCTATCCGGGAGACGTCGCCAGCCGCGAGGACGGCGACTGGAGCTTCGCGGGCCGCCGACCCTACGACGACAAGCGGAGCTATCTCGCGGCCCAGCGCGACCTGCGCGGCCCCCTGCGCGCGAGCTACCTCACCGAACGGCGGGCCGAGGCGGAGCCGGTCGACACCAAGGACTTCCGTTCCTACCTGCGTGATTTCTTCCAGTTCGAGGACATGACCGCCGAGCTCGGGACCATCATTCAGTTTCGCCTCACCGACGGACCGTCGGTCTGGATCGACTTTCGAAAGAAGCCGTACCGCTATCTGACCGAGTGCGAGGAGCCCGCCGCGTTCATCCTGTCGCTGGAGAGCGCCTGGGTCAGCCTGGTTCTGCAGGGCAAGCTGACCTGGCACGAGCTTCTGATGAGCCGGGAGGTGACCATCACCCGCGATCCCGATCGGGAGATCCCCAAGCTCATGCAACATTTCGATTACCGGCACGACGAGTCGCTGTTCGATCTGGTTCGTCTCCTCGACCCCGCGCTCATCACCGTGCAGGACGAGCAGATGGAGTACGTCTGCCAGCGCTTCTGCCCCCATCGCGGGCGCGACCTCGAGTACGCGGTCATCGAGCGCGGCGTGCTCACCTGCACGGCCCACGGCTGGCGGTTCGATCTCCGGAAGGGGGGGCGTTGCCTCTGGGGCGGCGAGACGCCGCTGCTGGTGAAGGAGATTCGTCCGCTCAACCGCTGAGCCGTTCGTTCTCCGGCCGCAATCGAGTTTGGTCGACTGCGCCAAGAGGCGGTACATTCGTTGCTCCGAAACGAGAGCCGCTCCGTGATCCGCGCAGACCAAAGGTTCGTGTGACGCCAGCCAGACCGTCCCGTTTGAAGGCGGCCCTGAAGGTGATCCGCCTGCACCAGTGGTCGAAGAACGCGCTGGTCGTGGTGCCGGTGCTCCTGGCGCCGCACGGCCTGTCGGTCATTCAGGTCCTGCACGCGGCGCTGGCGGCGCTGGCGCTCAGCCTCTGCGCCTCGGCCGGCTACGTCTTCAACGACGTCATGGACGTGGCGGCCGATCGCGCCCATCCGACCAAGCACCGGCGGCCGTTCGCTTCCGGCGCGCTGCCGACCGCCTACGGTCCACCGCTGATCCTGGCCCTGCTGGCCATCAGCGTGGCCATCTCGCTCTACGCTTTGCCGAAGTCGTTCTTCGCCATGCTGGTGCTGTACTTCGCCATCACCGTCGCCTACTCGTTCTATTTGAAGCGCCTGCTGCTGGTCGACGTCATCGTCCTGGCCTGGCTCTACACGCAACGGGTCCTGGCGGGGGGATTCGCGACCGGCGTCTCCATCAGCGCCTGGCTGCTCGCCTTCTCGATGTTCATCTTCCTCAGCCTGGCCTTTGCCAAGCGCCACATCGAGCTGCGCCACGCGCTCGACGAGAACGGCAAGCTCCGCAGCCGGGGGTATTACGCGCAGGATCTGACGATGGTCATCTCGATGGGAACCACCGCCGGGTACCTGGCCGTGCTGGTGTTCTGCCTCTACATCGAGAGCAGCGCCGGAACCGCCATCTATTCGCAGCCGAGGCTCCTCTGGCTGATCTGCCCGGTGCTGCTCTACTGGATCAGCTGGATCTGGTTCCTCACGCATCGTGGGGAGATGAACGACGACCCCGTGAAGTTCGCCCTCACCGACCGCCGGAGCTGGCTCTGCGCGCTGGCCGTGGGCGGGGTGGCCGTCGCGGCTCGCTTCTGGCCGGCGTGAGCTCGGGACCCACGAACCGTCCCGCGCCCCCCTGCGCGCTCAGGAGACGGCGGGACCGAGGAGGTTTCGCAACCCGGCGCGCCCCTTTGTCACCAGCGCGCGCGCGTCCGGATCGATGAGAGCGATCAGCAGGACATAGATGGGGGGGCCGACCAGCGCGCGAACGGCGACCGTCAGGAGGTGGCGGTCCGGGCAGAGGTAGGCCAGGGAGGCGTACATCGCGCACGCGGCGAGCGCCGCGCGCGCCATCGTCATCCAGGGGATGCTCACGGGAAGGAAGCGGCGGGCGGCGAAGGCGAGCGCGCACGAGGCGATCGCATAGCTCACCAGCGTGGCGACGGCGGCGCCCTTGATCCCGATGCGCGGCACGAGAATCACGTTGAGCACCAGATTGATGATGGCCGCGCTGAACACCACCGCCCCGATGTGCCTCGTCTTTCGGTGAATGAACAGCCCCGCCGCCAGCATCGCGTTCGCCCCTTCCAGCACCATGCCGCCGATGACCCAGGGGAGGATGGCCGCGCCGCTGGCATATCTTTGGGATGCCAGCGAGGGGAGCAGCTGTGGTCCCACCGACGCCAGGCCGGCGATCACCGGGGCCGCGAAGATGATGTAGTTGCGCAACGAACGGGCAACGAAGGCCGCCGTCTCCTCCGGCCCTTTTTGATCCCAGATCTGAATGTAGAGCGGCATCACCGCCTGGCCGACGGAGGCCACGAAGGTCGATTGCACGTAGGTGCAGAGGTTGTAGGCGGCCGAATACAGGCCCAGCGCCGTCGCTCCGATCATGCCGTGAATGACGTACCGGTCGCCGACGGCCAGGATGATCCCCGACATCTCGTAGCCGATCATCATCGGGATGCCGAACCCCAGAAGCTCGCGATAAAGCGGGGGGAGAAATCCCTGCGGTCGATCCGGATGCCCCCCTCGCGGCGGAAGAACGCGACGGCGAGCACCCCGATGGCCAGCGCCTCGGTGGCGACGGTCGCCCAGTAGAACGCCAGCAGGGTCCGGGAGATCGCGAACAGCGCCAGCAGGACCAGGGCCAGGCCGAGGTACCTCTTGACGATCTGGTACTTCATCAGCACCGTCGTCTCCTGGTCGGCGCGCAAAAAATTGAAGAGCACGCTCTCGAAGACCTGAATGACGACGACCAGCGCACCGACGGCAAACAGCCCCTTGAGACGCGGATCGCCCAGCCACTGGCCGGGAAGGAGCTCGATCGCGGCGACCAAGAGCAGCGTGATGCAGAGGCCGCTGGCGCTCATTCCGAAGAAGGTCGTCGAATAGAGCTGCGGGGTGCTGAACTTCCCCTTGCCGGCGGTGATCTCGGATCGGTACCGGATGATCGAGTGCTGAACACCGAGCTTTCCCAGGGCCACCGACACCGTCAGCGTCGCGGAGATCAGGTTCATGACGCCGTAATCGGCGACGGTGAAGATCCGCGTCATGAGCGGGAAGCTGATCAGCCCCGCGGCCGTCGTCAGCAGGTTGGCGACGGAGTAGTGCGACGCCTGGACGAAGAGACGCCTGATGGGAGATTGCGCCCCTTTCACCGCGCCGCCTTCACTGCGCTGTCAGGCGGCCGTGGGGAAGGTTCTGCCGTCCTGAGGGATCGATCATGGGGATGGCGACGCTGACGGGCGGCGCCACGCACGTCGCCGGGCGAGAATAGCAGACAATGAGCGGCTCTCGTCGAACCTGAGCCGGCGGGCGCCGCGCGCGCCGGTGCTTAGGTTTTCCCTGTTTTGGCGGCAATGAGCGGACCCTCCAAGACGTGTGGCGACAATCGGGGCGCCTCCGGGAAGGGCGCGCCGGCGGCCTCTGCCCGGACCGCCCGGTTCCCGGCGCTGGCCAGGTCGATCATCGAATTTTCGGCGGTCGGCTACCTGGTCGCTCTGCTGGCGGTGGTGGCAGCGCTTCGGCTGATCGGAGAGCGCTGGTGGGTGACGACCATCGCCCTCTACCTTCCCCGGATCGGGTTCGCGCTGCCGCTGCCGCTCCTGATTGCGGCGCTTCTGACCGCCCGGTCCTACCGGCTGCTCGTCACGCAGGTCGTCGCGGCGTTCGTCCTGCTCTTCCCGTTGATGGGGCTGCGCCTCGGCCCGGCCCGCCCGGCCACGCCGGGGGCGCAACGTCTTCGGCTCTTCACCTTGAACACCGGGCTGGGCAGGAACGGCCCCGGCGAGATCCTCGATCGCATCCGCGGCGCCGATCCTGACGTGATCGTACTGGAGGAGGTGGCCGGCGACGAGGTGGAAGCGCTCCGCCTCGGCCTGCCAGGTCGTGCCTTCCGGCACCTCGGCCAGTTCGTGGTCGCCAGCCGCTTTCCCATCGAGGAGGCGGCGCTGCCCCCAGCGGTCTGGAGCGACGGCAAGTCACGTCCGGCCGCGTACGCGCGCGTCCGCCTGCGCACGCCCGCGGGGGCGATCCGCCTCTTCGCGGTGCACCCCCTCTCGCCTCACGAGGCCTTCAATCGTCTGCGCAAGGACCTTCGCTCGTTCACGGCGAAGACGATGGAGGCGAACACCCGGGAGCGGCTGGAACAGGTCCGCGTGTTGGCCGCGGACGCCGCGAGCTCCTCCGACCCGGTCATCATCGCCGGTGACACCAACCTGCCCGGCCTGAGCTGGGCGTTGTCGCACTGGTTGGGCCGGTTCAACGACGGCTTCGACGAGGCGGGTTGGGGATTCGGCTACAGCTACCCGGCGCAGAGAATGGTCTGGATGCGCATCGATCGCGTCCTGGCCGGGCCGCGCTTCCGTTTCCTCCAGGTCGCCACCATCTCACCCCGCGTCTCCGACCACCTCGCCGTCGCCGCCGAGCTCGAGCTACTCCCAGACAGATCGCTGAGCCGATGGGGGCGGGTTCTCCGCGCTCACGTCCTTTCGAAGCGGAGGAGGACGTTCCCGATTCGCATGATGTCACCCGGAACGAGAAGGTGGTCGCCGCGCAGCCGCACGAACGTCCCATTCGAGCTGCCGAGGTCCTCGAGGCGCGCCTCACCAGCCTGCAGCGAAAGCTGCGCGTGCCGGCGCGACATGAACTGGTCGTCCGAGAAGACGATGTCGCCCTGTTCACGCCCGAGCACCATCTGTTCCCGGCTGAGATAGAACACGTCGTGGGCGACTCCGGCCGGCCCGATCTGCCGCAGCCTGGCCCAGGAGGGCCGGCTGTTCGTCCCGAACTGAATGACGTTGTGCTGAACCGCGGGGCGAAGGTCCCGTTCGAAGTCGGGAATCAGCTCGAATTCCAGCACCTGCCGGCCGACCAGGATCAGATCGCCGTGCCGCAGCTCGGCGCCGGCACGCAGGCGGATGTAGATGCCGTTCTTGCTCTGCAGATCGCTCAGCACCTGGCCGGTCGCGGCGGTCACGATGCGCGCGTGCCGCGGGGACAGGTAAGCATCCTCGAACAGCAGATCGCCCTCCGTCCGTCCGATGTCGATCTGGCTGCCGCGCATGACGTAGCTGGCCCCGTCGGAGCCATCGTGGTGCACGAAGACCAAACGGAAGCCGTTCGGGCCCACCGGCCGTTCGGCCATCTGCTGGGCCGCCTTGCGGTCCAGCGCGGCCCGCAGCCTGGCCACGCTCGAATCTTCCTCCTGCTCGCGCCGCGGCAGCGCCGGTCGCCAGGTGCGTCCCGCAAGCGAGGCAGAAGGACGCCTCCTCGGGGTTTTGGGTTCCGCACTGGCTACAGAGCATCGCGCGATCCGTATGTAACCGCGGCGATGTGGTCGGTCAAATGACGGGCGCGCCGTCGTCTCTGGTAGTTTCGCGCCGAAGACATGATCCCGGTCGGTTCAAACGAGCGGCTGGCGCTGTTTCTTCCCACGCTCGACGACGGCGGAGCGGAGCGGGTGATGTTGCAGCTGGCGGCCTCGTTCTCCGCGCGCGGTCACGCCGTCGATCTGGTGGTCGCCATCCCGGGAGGGCCGCTCGAGGGCCAGGTTCCCTCCGGACCGCGCCCGGTCAGCCTGAACGCCTCCCGAACCGTCCTGGCCCTCCCCGCCCTGATTCGTTACCTGAGGCGCGAGCGTCCGGCTGCCCTGCTGTCGACGCTCGAGCACGCCAACGTCCTCGCCATCGGCGCCGCCGCGTTCGCTCGCACCGGGATCCCGATCGTCCTGCGCGAGGCCAACGTGCTGCTGCCGGCCGCCGCGCTCGATCGACAGGCGCGCCTGCTGCGCCCTCTCATGCGGCACGCCTACCGGGCGGCCGACCGGGTCGTCGCCGTCTCTCGCAGCGTCGCCGCCAGCCTGACCGAAGAGCTCGGTCTCGACGTCGGCCGCATCCGCACCATCTACAACCCCATCGTGACCGCCGCGCTGCCCGACGCGGCGGCGGCCTCGCTCGACAATCCCTGGTTCGCGCCCGGCGCGCCCCCCGTCGTGCTCGGCGTCGGGCGCCTCGCGCCCCAGAAGGACTTCTCGACGCTGCTGCGGGCTTTCGCGCAGGTCCGGGCCGGGCGCGCGGCGCGACTGGTGATCCTCGGCGAGGGGCCCCAGCGCCGGGCGCTCGAACAGCTGGCCGGAGAGCTCGGCATCGCCGCCGACGTGAAGCTCCCCGGCCACGACCACAACCCGTTCCGCTACATGTCTCGGGCTTCGGTGTTCGCGCTGTCGTCCATCTACGAGGGTCTGCCCGGCGCGCTGATCCAGGCCATGGCCTGCGGCTGCCGTGTCATCAGCACCGACGGTCCGGGCGGCGCGCGCGAGGTCCTGGACAATGGAACGCTCGGTCCCCTGGTCCCCCCGCGCGATCCCGCGGCGCTGGCGCGCGGCATCTCCGCCTTGCTCGACCAAGCCCGCACCGGTCCCCCGCGCGTCCACCACGCCGTCGAGCGCTTCTCGGAGGAGGCTGCCGTGAATGCCTATCTCGAAGTCCTGGGCGCCAGGCGCCCCCCTTCCTGACGGGACTCCCGCCGCGGCCGCTCGCCCGGAACGGGTTGCGTCCGGGACAGCCACCGCCGAGCCTCGTCAGCTGCGGGCGCTGGTGCGCAGGCCGGTCGCCACCGGTTCCGGGTAGGTGACGACGACCGTGTCACCCGGGCCGAGAGACCTCAGCTCTCGCCGCTCTACCGGCCCCCGGACGAGCAGAGTCTGTGGTCCATCGGCTGTCGTGACCTGGAGCGTGCCGGCGTTCTTATCGACCGCGGTGACGCGCGCCGCGACGGTGATCACCTGCGCGGCTGCCGGACCGAGGGGCGGGGCGCTGGCACGCGTTGGCGTCTGGCGCGTCTGCGTCGCCGGAGAGTCGGCGGCGCCGAAGGAAAGCACCGATGCCGGGAAGTAATCGAGCTCGACCTGATCTCCCTTCCGGACCTCGTCGAACGCCGCGACCGTCGGCGCGACCTTGACCTTCATCCGAGAACCATCCGGGCTTTGAACGACCATCGATCGATCGGTCCGATCGATGCTTTCGACGGAGAAGGAAGAGGTCGTCGTCTCAGGCTCGGATGGGTCGCCGATCGAGGAGGGACCCGGCGCTCCATCGCCGGGCGTCTCGTCACCGTAGGCGCGCACCCCGACCAGACAAGTGAGCCCCAAGCTCAACAGCACCGCCATCACACCGGCTCTGCTCATGTGAGCCTCCACTGTCAACATGTCGGCCGTATGGTTTTAGGCAAGCAGATGCGCAACCTCACGGGCTGAGCTCGGCACCGGACGATTTCGCGGTCGATGGCCCAGTTCGCGCTCCTATCGTAAGCAGGTGGATTAACTCGCCCGCCACCCGCGCTTGGGCGCGACGGCGGCCTCATATTTCGGCTCATGCTCGACCTCGTCGACGTTGGTGAGTCTTCTCTCGCGTCTTATGCCGGGGTCGCGCCCGACGATCTCCTGGAGGCCGTGTCCCGCACGGCGCAGGCGCTGCGCGGCGCGCGCGTGCTGCACGTCAACGCCACTCCATACGGCGGAGGCGTCTCGGAGCTGCTCCGCTCGGTGGTGCCGTTGCTCAACGATCAGGGTCTCGTGGCCGACTGGCGGATCATCAGCGGCGACGAGCCGTTCTTCCAGGTGACCAAGGCGATCCACAACGGCCTGCAGGGGGCCGCCGTGCGGCTCTCCGACGCCGACAAGGCCCGCTATCTCGCCACCTCGCGCGCCAACGCGGCAGGCTTCAATCTCGATTACGATTTCATCTTCATCCACGACCCCCAGCCGGCGGCGCTGCTCGGCTTCACGGGCAAGGGGCGGGCGCGCTGGATCTGGCGCTCCCACATCGACACCGCCAACGCGAATCCGGACGTCTGGAGCTTTCTTCGTCCGTTCCTCGCCGAGTACGACGCGTCCATCTTCACGATGGCCGAGTTCGTCCCGGCCGACCTACCCACTCGCGTCGTCGAGATTATCCCGCCGGCCATCGATCCTCGGAACCCCAAGAACCTCGGGCTCCCCGAGGCGACCGCCCGCCAGGTCCTGGAGTGGATTGGCGTCCGCACCGAGCACCCCCTCGTCACCCAAGTCTCGCGCTTCGACCCCTGGAAGGATCCGCTGGGCGTCATCGAGGCGTGCCGGCTGGCGCGGCAGGAGGTCCCCGAGCTGCAGCTCGCGCTGGTGGGGTCGATGGCGTCCGACGATCCCGAGGGCTGGGACATGTACCGCGCGATCCGGGGCGCCATCGCCGGCGACAAGCGCATGCACGTGTTCACCAACCTGGTCGGCGTCGGCAACATCGAGGTCAATGCCTTCCAGGCGCTGTCGAAGGTGGTGATCCAGAAGTCGCTGCGCGAGGGGTTCGGGCTGGTCGTCGCCGAGGCGCTGTGGAAAGGGACACCCGTCGTCGCCGGACGAACCGGCGGCATCCCGCTGCAGATGGCCGACGGGACGGGGGGCATCCTGGTCGACAGCGTCGAGGAGTGTGCGCGCGCCATGGTCACCTTGCTGCGCGACGAGGAACGGGCGCGCGCCCTCGGCAGCAGCGGCCGCGAGCGGGTCCGGCGGCACTTCCTGATCCCGCGGCTCGTCCTCGACGAGCTCTCGCTCATGCGGCGCATGGCGGCCGGCGCCCCCGCGGGCCGAGCGTTCGAGTGGGTCTCGCACCGCGATCCCGTCTGCGGCATGGCCGTCGAAGCGGGTGAGGAGACCACCACCCTCGACGGACTCACGCTCAGGTTCTGCTCGTCGCAGTGCCGCGCGACCTTCGCTCGTGCGCCCGAGCGCTACCTGGGCGGGTCGGGGGCAAGGCCCTTCGGTTCGGCGGCGTCCACGCTCGGAGCGCTTCCCGGCTAGGTCGGCAGAACCCGTCAGCGCATCTTCGTGGCGATGCCGGCCACGAACAGCGCCAGCCCGGCCCCGATGCCCACGCCGTACCGGTGCAGCGTCAACCAGCTCTGAACGCTGCTCGACCGCGAGCGTCCGGCGAACCCGCCGTGGGTGCCGTGGTCGCCGGGCACCGGGTGCCACAGGTTGTCCGGCCGGTTCGGGTCGCGAGGCTCGTCCGTCTGCTGCGACGCGAAGCCGGTCTTGCCGAGATAGCGATCGAGCACCCCCGGAAAGATCTTGTTCCCGGCGATCGCCTCGACGGTGGGCCATCCGACCTCGAGCTGGCGGCGCTTGTGGTGCGCGGCCCAGTAGATCGCGCGCGCCGCCACCTCGGGCTCGTAGATCGGCGGCACGGGCCGGGCCTTGTTCGACAGTCGGCTCTTGACCCAGCCGAACTGCGGGGTGTTCATGGCCGGCAGGTGCACCACGGTCAGGTGCACCTGGCTCTGCCGATGAATCAGCTCGCAGCGCACCGAATCCGTGAAGCCCACGATCGCGTGCTTGGCGCCGCAGTACGCGGACTGCAGGGGGATGCTCCGGTACGCCAGCGCCGAGCCGACCTGCACGATCGTGCCGCGGTCGCGCGGCAACATGCGCTTGAGCGCGGCCATCGTGCCGTAGACCGTGCCGAGATAGGTCACCTCCGTGGCGCGCCGGATCTCCTCCGCCTCCAGGTCCCAGATGGGAGAGAAGACCGACGCCATCGCGTTGTTCACCCAGACGTCGATGCGCCCGAACGTCTTCTCCACCTCGGCCGCCGCCAGCTCGACCTTGTCCGCCTCGGCCACGTCCGTCGGCAACACGATCGCCTGCCCGCCGTAGGCCTCGATCTCCCGGCGCGCCGCTTCGAGGCCGTCCGTCCCCCGGGCGAGCAGCCCGACGCGCGCGCGTCGTTTGCCGAACTCGCGCGCCACGGCCCGACCGACCCCCGCCGACGCCCCGGTCACCACAACCACTTCTTGCCCCGCGCTCATGCTCCCAACCTGCGCATCGACGGCGGCGGCGTCATCGGGTGGAGCGTCGATGCCGCCGACGCCGCTCACGGCACCGGACCACGTCGCCGAACGATCTCCCCCGTCAACCTCACCGGCACGCAGCCCGGCCAGACGGGCAGGGCATTGAGGATCGGAAACCCGTTGAGCCAGCCGCACCCGCTTGCCACCGTGACGGTGAGCCGCACGACCGCCTCGCCGCCGGCCGCGGAGACCTGCGCGTTGATCTCGTCGGAGAAGTCGCGCGTCGGGGGAACCGCCAGCGCCGAGTAGGCGAAGCCGGGCGTCGTCTTGCGGACGTCGAGCCAACCGACCTTTACCAAGGTGCGCGCATCGTAGGGGCGGCCGCGGGCGTCGCGCACGACGGGTGAGAAGGACAGCGGGTAACGTGCGCGATCGGCCGTCACGTTCACGCGCGCGCCGGCGCATCCCGAGGCGGCGAGCGTGCCGAGCAGCAGGAGCGCGCGAGTCGTCACGGTGAGGGGCACGACGCTCCTGAGACGAGGACTTCGCTGGCGTCGGCTTCGACCAAGACGTCGTAGACGTAGAGCAGAAGCGGAACCGTGACCTGCCAGGCGTGAGCGCTGAGATACGAGAGTTGAACGTCGTCCACACACGGCGTCCAGTAAAGAAGGCGGTCGGCGGAGAGACCGGGCTGACCGTCTTCCGCGTCCATCCCCTGGGGAAGCATCAAGAAGCCGTAGCCGCGCCTGGCTCCCGACACGCGGGCCACGGGCACGGGCGCGCGCGGTCGAGTCGCGGCAGCGCACCCGATGCACGGCACCGGGCCGAGCAAGACCGGCACCCGCAGCTCGGCGGCGCTGAGCGACGCCGAGCCGCAACCGCCGAAGGCGCAAGTGAGAGCCAACAGGGCGCCCCCGAAGGCAAAGTTGGCTGCGACGGCCGTTGCGCGACGGCGGAGCACCCGCCGAGGTTGAACCCGATGCGAGGCAACCACAAGCGCGCGGTCCCCCCCTCCGCGGCGCGGTTCCCCGGAATGGAGCTTTCGACGAATGTGGCTTGGCGTTCGTCGATGACGGCCAACGTTTTCAGGTGGGGAGGTGAAGCCATGAGCAACAGATTGTTGAGCTGGGCGTTGCTCTCGGGACTTGGTCTGACGGCGTCTTCGGCGCTGGCGGCAGACCCGAACACCGCTCAGCAAACCGGAAGTGTGGCAGAGCAAAGAGGTGAGCGGAGTGGACGGGCAGCGAACGACGCCTCGCTCGCCACCGATCTCAAGGCGAAACTGGCCGACCGAGTCCCCGATGGTGCCGGCATCGACGTCGGCGCCAGCCTTGGCGTGGTGACACTGTCCGGAACGGTCGAGTCGAACGCGGCGAAGAGGCAGGCGGTGAGCACCGCCGTGCAGACATCCGGCGTGACGGGTGTCGATGATCAGCTGAAGGTCCGATCGAATGAATGACGACTGTTGAAACCGGGATCTCGACGCCCCGCCGCTGTCCGAGCTGGCGTCGGCATCCCGGTACGGACGAGAGAGCCGACCGGTCGAACGTCGCGACGGAGCGAAGCCCAGGTACGCCCCGCGGGTCGCCGGCGAGCCGCTATAATCATGCCCACACCCGTGTGGGGAAGGTTGCATGCCGAATGGGCCGCAAAAGACGAAGGCGCGCGGTTAGAAAGGGGGGCGGCGGAGCAATGAGCGCCCTGCGGGGCGGATTTCGATCCGTCGCGTCCGGCGTGACGGGAGGCAAATCCCGCCCCACATCCCGCGCCGGGCGCGCGCTCGGCGGCACAATCGCGGTCGCCTTGCTGGTGATCGCCGCCGTGCTTCTGCTGCGCCGGTTCGGGGTGCTGCATTGATCGGCGCGGCTGTTGTTCCGGCGGACGCCGAGCAGCGAGGGAAAGAGGCTCATGCGGCCAAGGAAAAGGACTTTCGTACCTCGGCACGATGAGAAAAGTTACGCGCCTAAGTCTTCTTATCTGATGGCGGCGGGATCGGCGCTTCGCGGCACGAGCTGCTCCAGCGGCGGATGGTGGGTACGGGCCCCTCCCAGGCGAAAACAAGGACCCCGATTCCCGATGAAACCTTCGCAGGTAAGGCTCCCCCCGCTCCGAACGTGCGCGTGAATAGGAAGCGTCTTGGTCCGGGTCGGGGCGGTCGCGATGGAGCTACTCGGCCGCCTCATGCTGGCCGTCGACGCAAACCAGGTCATGGTGTTTCAACAAGGTTTCCTGACGGAGGAGACCTCGGCTTTTTGATGCTGGCGTGACGACCCTCGTTTATCGCCGCTCGCATTGCCCTTAGAGTGGGTCCTTCTCAAACGGAGGGTCCATGCGTCGCTTAGTGTTGTTCGTTTCGCTCGTCGGGTCGGTGGCAGTGAGTGCTTGCGGTTCGTCGAGTGGAGGCGGCACCGGCGGAAGCGGGGGTGGATCGGCCGGTGCTGGCGGCAGCGCTGGCGCGAGTGGTGGAGCCGGGACGACCGGCGGAGCGGGCACCACCGGCGGAGCGGGCACCACCGGCGGAGCGGGCACCACCGGCGGAGCGGGCACGACTGGCGGAGCGGGCGTCGGCGGTCACGGCGGCTCGGCCGGTGGCGGTACCACCGGCACGGGAGGAAGTTCAGCGTGCGGCGATGCGACCGGGGCGGGATCTGGCGCCACCTGCAACACCGTGGCGACCAGTGGCCCCTGCGTCACCTCGACCTTTTCGAACGCAGCGACGCCGACGCCGTCGGGCGGCGCCTTCTTGGCGGGAACCTACAACCTCGTTTCGCAGACCACCTACGGCCCCGCCGACGCCGGATTTTCCTCGCTGACCTTTCGTCAGACCTACGTCCTCTCCAGCGTCACCACGACCTCATTCGCTCTCGATCAGGTCGAGAGCTCGGGGACGACGGTGATCCGATCCCACGGGACGGTGTCCGTGTCGGGAATGACCGCGACCTTCACCCCGACCTGTCCGGCCGCCGACGGGGGAACCAACTCGGGCGGCAGCGCCGAGTTCACGGCAACTTCGACGTCGATCACGTTGTTCGAGCTGAAGAACGGCCTCGTTCAGGTCAGCGTCTACAACAAGGCCGCTTAGACTAGTTTAGGGCTTCTTGGCCGCCGGCTCGAGGCCGCCACCGATGGAGAAGCCTCAATCGGCGCTGTAGGCCGCGCGCGTCTCCGTTCGGCCGTGCCCGCCTGGGCCATCTTCTCGCCCTTCACCGAGCTGCCGTCCCTGGTCGTCGTCCAGGTGGGACCCGCGCCGTGCGTCGGCGCGCCGCCAGCCGGCCAGAGCGGAGCTGGGGCGAGGCGCGTCTGGTCGTCGTCCCCGATCTCGACGGCGCGCCCGATCCGCTCCCCGGCGTGTCGACGAGCGTGACGCGTGACACGTCGAAAACGTT
This sequence comes from uncultured Pseudomonadota bacterium, assembly GCA_963835825.1. GTDB lineage: Bacteria > Myxococcota_A > Polyangia > Fen-1088 > Fen-1088 > JADGRB01. The sequence goes on along the minus strand of CAWIGZ010000006.1, from coordinate 24,897 downwards.
CGCCCACGTTCGCGGCGTCACCCACCTTGCGCATTCGACTCATGTCAGTTCTGCGCCACCAGAACGTTGCGAGACCGAAACGCGCGTCGGAGATCTACCTGCGGTACAGGCATCAGCCATCTGCCCCAAAAGGAGATGATCGATGACCTACAAGAAGACCGCTTCGTTGTTTGCCCTGTCTCTGTTGACCGCCTGCGGGACGAACCCGACCGGCACCACCACCACCAGCACTACCTCCGCCCTCGTCGGTGACCACGACAGTCAGGGCAACGACGACCACCAGGGCGATGACCAGCACGGCGAGCACAGTGACATCAAGCACGTCCTTCTGATCAGCGTCGATGGCATGCACCAGAGTGACCTTGAACGGTACGTCGCCAACCACCCAAGCTCGACGTTTGCCAAGTTGACTCACTCCGGCAGCCAGTACTCGAATGCGGCGACCTCCAACCCGTCGGACTCCGACCCGGGTGGCACCGCGCTGATGACCGGCGGTAACCCCAAATCGACCGGCGTCTTCTATGACGTCGAGTACAGCCACAAGGTCGACGAGGCGGGCGCTGCCTGCACCCCGGGCCAGCCGGCCACCGGCGGTGACGTCATCTATGACTCGCCGGATGACACGCTGGCGAACGTCCCCGACTTCATCGACCCCACGAACGGCACCTTCCCGTCGTTCGACGAGGACGGTTCGATTTTCGCCAACGGCGTTGACACCAACCCGGCCGCGATCATGGACCTGAAGTTCGACCCGGAGACGTCGCTCAACCCGGGCACGTTCCCAGTGGACCCGAAGACCTGCCAGCCGATCACCCCGTGGGACTACCTCGGCGACAACACGATCTTCCAGGTCATCCACCACGCCGGCCTGCGCACCGCTTGGTCCGACAAGCACGAGGTCTACGCGTCGTTCAATGGTCCGGGCTCGAACGGCCGGAGCATCGACGACCTCTTCTCGCCGGAGATCGACTCGCAGGCTGTCATGCCGAACGGTGTCCCTTACCCGCAGGACGACGACTGGTCGCACATCAACGCCGCCACCAAGCAGTACGACGGCTACAAGGTCCAGGCCATCCTGAACGAGATCGACGGTCTCGATCACTCGGGCAAGACCCACGTCGGCACCCCGGCGATCTTCGGCATGAACTTCCAGACCGTCTCGGTCGCGGAGAAGATCCGCTCGACGCCGACGACGTTGATCGGTCCGGACGCGAACGGGAATTACACCACCAGCGCTCCGGAGGCATGTGGTTACCAGTGGGTCAACGGTCAGCTCGTTCCCGGCCCCGTCCTCTCGAGCGCGCTCGACTACGTCGACGCTCAACTTGGCCGCATGGTTTCTGCGATCCACAAGGACGGCCTCGCGGGCTCGACGGCGATCATCGTCACGGCAAAGCACGGCCAGTCGCCGCAGGATCCGAACGAGCTCATCACCGTCAAGGACGGCCCGATCGTCAGCGCGATCAACGCCGCCTGGGCGCAGGCGCACCCGAGCAACACGAGCCTGATCGTTGCCGGAACCGACGACGACCTGTGGCAGTCCTACCTGTCGGACAACTCGCAGGCCGCTTGCGACTTCGTCAAGAGCTACCTGTGGAACCACACCGCTGATGGTTTCGACGTCAACAAGAACCCCGTCACCGTCCAGCACTCGGGCCTCGCCCAGATCTGGGCCGGCGCTGCCGCCGCCAACTTCTTCGGCGTCTCGGTCGACAACGGTCACTACCCGGACGTCTTCGGCAAGGTCCAGGAGGGCATCGTCTACGCGAAGCCGACCAAGCTCGCCGAGCACGGCGGTATGAACACCGGCGACCGGCACGTCCTGATGGTTGTCAGCGGCCCGGGCATCCCGGTTCGGGTCGAGTCCACCTCCGTCGAGACCACCCAGGTCGCGCCGACGATCCTCGCCCTCCTGGGGCTCAACCCGAACGCGCTGACGGCCGTCCAGATTGAGGGCACGCGGGTCCTTCCGGGCCTCGGTGAGACCGCGGGCTGCGACGCTGACCGTGCGTCGGATGCACGCCGGTTAACGGCCAGCACCAAACAGGAGGCCGGGGCGAATCGCCCCGGCCTCCTCTACTTTCGACGAGACCAAGCCGCTGGTCCGGAAGATTCGGTTCCACGATCTGCGCCACACCACCGCCAGCTTGTTGCTGATGGCCGGTGCGAACCCGGCCGCGGTGCAGCGGATCCTTCGTCATAGCGATCCGCGAATCACCACCGAGGCGTACGGGCACCTCTTCCCGACTGCCTGCCGGCGGAGATCCATCGCCTCTCGTTCGGGATCGCGCCGCCGGCAAAACCGTCCAGCGATTCGCCAACTTTGCGCGCGCCTCCGACGGGGTTTGCTACATCTGTGCTACATCCGGGCCCGATCGAGGCTGCCGATAAGAAAATCGGGCCAACGGCCCCGAACGATTTCGAGGAGTTCGACTTGTGGGCGCGGCGGGACTCGAACCCACTACCCCCGGCTTCGGAGGCCCGAAATCGGGTTTTCTGGTGATTCTGTCCGAATCGGAATTCAAGGATTACGCGGGGTTTTCAGGCTCGATCGATGTCGGGCGCTTCGGCCACAATCACCAGAAAACACATTCCGGTAGATGCACAGTAGATGGAATATCGATCGACCGGGAGGCGCTTTGTCGTCGGATAGGAGGCTAGGAGAAGGATTGGCGGCACGAGCCGACGAGTTTGGAAATCGATGTTGGGGCGTCCACTTCTCGCTTGGGGGCAGTCGTGAACGGGTCGGCTCGCACCGCCGCTGCGGAACCGACGGTCGTTCCTCGTCAACGATCCCATCCAGTCGCCTGTTCAAATCGGGGGCCCGCTACGGTTCCTATCATAGACCGTCTACCTGGCTGGAAATTCAGGCTGTTATCGCCTGAGCGCGCCTTGATTCCGGGTGCCGATGTCGGGCGCGATTCTCCGCTCTGTTGGCCCATAATGGGGCGCTCCGTCAACTCCCTCCCATGCTTTTCCCGGGCCCTGCGGGCCCTGCCGGGCGAGACGATGCGGCGGGCGAAGGCGGCCGGCGTGACGAGCTGGGCGGAGATTGAGGGCCTGTCGCCGTGCGCGCTGGAGGCGCGCCTGTATCCATCGACGGCGGCGGCGGCGAAACCGACGCCGGACTGCGCGTGGATCCACCGCGAGCGGCGCCGTGTCGGCGTAACGCTGCAACTGCTGCACGACGAGTACGCGGAGCAGCAGCCCGACGGGTACAAGTATTCGCAGTTTTGCGAGGCCGCTGGTCGCCGCGTGCAAGAGGACGCCGGCGCCGAGGACGAACGGCAAGCGGAGACGTCTCATGCCCGCCGCATAGCACGACCGGCAGCGATGGACGAATCCTCGGGATTCGGGGAGGGGTGCATCGCCCGGCCATCAAGCCGCGACGTTGGCTGACACCGCGCCGGGGCGCGCCTCCCGCCTACGGGCCGCCGTCGATCGGTGCCAGCGATGACGTTTCAGCGGCCAGGTAGCAGCCACAGGGGCCCGAGACCTGGGTGAACTTCACCTGCGCGACCTCGGCTGCACCATCGTCGAGCACAACATGAACGGTGCAGGACCCCGCGCCGGGCCGCTGCACGTCTATCCCCCAGGCAGCTCCCTTGAAGGTCGCGGTGCACGGGCTATCTGCGGACACGCTCGCGACGCCCGCGCTGCTCGCGTCCGCCGGGACGGAGATGGTCGTCTCGCCCGTCGAGCAGTTGAAGCAGCCTCCGGCGGGGCAATGACACTCGTATGAACAGCCCGCGACAGCCGCGCACAAGAACGCCCACAGTAAGCCATTGATGACCAAGGCGACCTCCCCCCACGAACTTAGGGCCACCACGCTAGCACCTTCGCCAACCAGGTTGACGGCGACCGGCGCCGTCGAGGTCGATCACCGCAGCCCCCGGGGCCATAGCCGGCTCCGCGCTTGGCCTCGCGTTTGCTTGGCTCAGCGGCCATGATGAAGGTGAACATGCTGCGGCGATCCATGGTTTTCGGAGCGGTGCTGCTGGCGGTCGGCGTGCTCGGCTGTGGGGGCGGCTCGGGGTCGGTGCAGGTCGCCCAGTCGACGCAGGCGCGCGACCTCTCGCCCTCCGTCCCGGCGGCCGACGCGACCGAGCTGGCCAGCGACAACCAGGCGTTCGCGGTGGACCTCTATCAGCAGCTGCGGGCGAGCGCGGGCGACAGCGGTAACCTGATCTTCTCGCCGGCCAGCGTCTCGATCGCGCTGGCCATGCTGTACAACGGCGCTGCCAACGACACGGCGACGCAGATGGCGACTGCGCTCCACTTCACGCTGCCCCTCGCTCGCCTGGACGCTGCCTTCGATGCCCTCGATCTGGCGCTCACGACGCCGCCCGCGGACGCCGGCACCGGCGCGTTCCAGCTCTCGCTCGCCAACTCTACCTGGACGCAGAAGGGCTTCCCGATCCTGCCGACCTATCTCGACAACCTGGCGGTCAGCTTCGGCTCGGAGATCGATCAGGTCAACTTCATGAGCGCGCCAGAGACCGCGCGCGCAGCGATCAACAGCTGGGTCTCCGGCGAGACCCAAGGCCAGATCCCTGCCCTCCTCGGAGAAGGGACGATCACCTCGCTCACCCGTTTAGTCCTCGCGGACGCGGTCTACTTCCACGGTGATTGGCAGGCACCATTCGCCGCCGAAAGCCCGAACGGCACCTTCCACGCTCCGGCCGGTGACGTGATGGTTCCGATGATGCATCCCCATGACCAAGCCAACGCCGTGCTCTGGAGCGGCAGCGGCTGGAGCGCCGCCTCGCTCGGCTACCAGGGGGGAACGACCGAGATGATCCTCATCGTGCCCGATGCCGGGACGTTCGACGCCTTTCAGCAGGGACTGACTGCGGATCAGCTCGCGACGATCCTGGCTCGCACCGGAGCGTCGGCTGGGGGCGTGACCATGCCGCGCTTCAAGTTCTCGGTGGGCGAGTCGCTGATCCCCATGCTGCAGGCGCTCGGAATGACCGACGCCTTCACGCCCGGCGCGGACTTCTCCGGCATCGACGGCATGACCGATCTCACCGTCGACGCCGTGGTTCACCAGGCCGACATCGCCGTCGACGAGCAGGGGACCACCGCGGCGGCGGCCACCGGCGCCGTGGTGGTCCAGACATCCGCGGTTGTCTTCTCGCAGCAGCTGACCGTCGATCTGCCGTTCCTGACCTTCATCGTCCACCAACCGACCGGCACGATCCTATTCGCGGGGTGGGTCGTCGACCCGACGTCGGCCTCGTAAGCCAGACCGGGCTGAACGGCCACAGTTACACGCTATGCTTGATCGTGTGACGAGTGCAGGGCGTATAAGGCCAGAAGTCACGCCGCGACAATGGCCAAGATGACCGATTCTGTCGACTGCCCGCCCTTCTCGCCCCGCCAAGACGCCCTGTTTTCACGGCGTCTTCGCACCCTCGACTCGGAGAGGGTGCTTCGCAAAGTACGTTCGCACGGCCCTTGCGTTCTTGAGCCCGAGGCTTTTGATTCCCGAATCAACGAGCAGGTCAAAATGGTCTTGATTCCAGCGGAAGCAGTCCGTCGAAAGGTCGGCGTCGTCTCGGGATCCGTACTCGTGGTACCGCGATAGGACGCATAGCTCGGGGCTACCGTCCGCGTCGACGTCGGCGGCGAAGATGCTCATCACTTCGATCGAAAAGCGACCATCGGCGACGGTGAGCGGCGGAAGGGGAATCTTCTTGTACCAGAGGCCTTCCTGCGCCTGGGGCGCCAGCACCCATCCCCGATAGTTCGATGCGTCCTGGTTGGGCAAAAAGAGAACCACCACCACCTTGCCGAGGGGGCCGAGCTTAACCGCGACGGGCTTTGCAGAAAGTTCAGCCTGGGGCGGGAGGAGTCGCTTTGCGAATGCCTGCGTCGTTTCGGCGGTGCGTCGCGCGAGCGAATCGGCGGCACGGCCCGGCCTGGCCAGTAGGACGAGAAGAAGAAACACGGGGGTTCCCCACTCCGATCGCGAGCGAGGCCGAGCCCGCGCGCCCTGGCTCGCCCGAACTCTAGTGGCCAGCGACACGGGTTCCGCTCTTCGCTCGGTTGTATTCATCCTCGATTCTCAGGTCGTAGTGCTTCTTATCGTAATGGGGGCCGTTGTATCCCCGCGCGAACGTCTTCCAGTCTTGCTTCCGGAGCGCGTCGACAAGACCCTCGCTCGTCACGAACGCGCAAAACGCGTCGAGATGGGCCCGCTCGGACTGGCACATCGCAACGACAAACGAGTCGAGGGTTACGTGACCAGCGGCCCTGCAATTCTTCCCGAGGATCTGGAACTTGCCCCATGACGTCGAGCGAAGGGCCGCCGTTCTGTCGAGGAGCATGCCCTTCCGCAGCCGGTGGTACTCGTGTTCGCCGCCCCTGTAAAGGGATGGATCCCACTTGGCACTGGAGATGTCGGGGAAGAGCTGATCGTACTTGTGATGCGTGTCCTGGGCGAAATGCAGGGCCTCGAAAAGGATCTTCGGCCTGCCAGAGGGCAAGAATCCGCGCCCCGCCGATTCGACCGCCGCGACCGCCTTTACGGCGGCGACCTCGCAGCCAAGTTTCAGAGCGGCGTTCTGGTAGTCAATCTCGCTGATGGTGCTGGCGTTACCCGTGGGGAGTTGAATGAGGCGCTGGGCGCCCGGGATCGCGGCAGCGATGAGCGCTTTGACCGTCGTACTGTTGGGCTCGATACAGAGGACGACGTGCGAGACGCCGATGTACTTCAGTTGAAAGGTCTTCAGGGCCGCCAGCACCGCCGGCGAAAGCTTCCCATCGACCGGCAAGACCGGGATGTCTGGCTTCCCGGCCAGGTTCAGCAGAACCTGGCCGGAAGCGACGTCGGTGGGCTTGTTCCGGGCGATCTGCCCGATCGACCAAATGAGCGTGAAGGGAATCGGAATCATGCGGGCTTATCGACCATGATAACCGATAGTTGCGCCGTGCTGAGCCCAGGGATCCGGTGACTGCTCTGGCGGAGAGGATAAGCAGAACAAGCGCCGGTTGTCCCATAATGGGGCGTCAACTCCCTCCCATGCTTTTCCCGGGCCCTGCGGGCCCTGCGGGGAGCTTCCATCGGTGACCGGGCCCGCGTAGAACTCGCCGCTCGCGTCGCCACCGGCACCGGCGCGCGTCCGCCGAGGTCTGACATTCCAGGGCATGACCGCGACAGGATCTGGGCAGTCGCCAGTGGCCGGCGTTCGTGTGGCGCTCGGAGTGCTGGCGGCATTCGCGGCTTGCGACGGGCTGGGTGGCCGCGAAGGGCCGGCGCCCATGCCCGCGGGTGGCACCATGTGGACCTCGGTCTCTGTCCCCGGGGGCAGCAGTCCCCCGCTGTCGGACGCGGCAGCAATGACCGGCATCATCGGGAGGCGACCCGACGCGGGCGCGTGGGACGCCGGCGCACGGAACGACCGCTGCGCGCCGGACGACGGTGGCGGCGATGAAGCCGACGCCATGTCGGGCGACGGACCCGACGCCATGTCGGGCGACGACGCCGGTGACCCTTACCTCCTGATGTGCCGGCACTACTGCGACGCGCTCGAGGAGACTGGGGTCTACTTCTGCTTGGCGTCGGGAAGGGACGCCGCCACCTGCGCGCCGGCGGGTTCGGCCGAGCTCTGCTTCGACGATCGTTGCGCCACCCGCCTGCTCCCGCCGCCGCTGTGCCTCACCCAGTGCGACGCCCTTGACAGCCACTACCGGGCCGCCTGCGGGGATGGCGGCACCGTCGCCGGCGATGCCCGGTCCTGCCCGTCGACGCCCGAGGCGCACGACGCCGCCTGCCGCGCCGGCTGCTAGCGCGCGAGCGCGACCGGCTCTCTTTGGAATCTACTGGAGCGTTATGGCGAAGGCGTGACCGGTGGTCGGAGAGATCTGATCGCTCTTCGTCACGATGGTGAGCCCGTCGACGACGGTGGTCGCATCGAGCTCGGAGCCGAGCGCCGCATAAAGTGGGATGGTCGCGGACATCGCCTTCAGCGCGGAGAGGAGGGCTTGAGGAATCAGGCCGGCACCAGGCGCTCCCTCGAACGTGCATAGGACCGTCAGCTCGACGTCACCGCCTGACGGGACGCCGCCGTAGATCTCGAACCAGATGTGCCCGATCGGGATCGGTACCCAGGTGGCCGCCAGGTCTTGGGAGGTATCGATGACCACGGTGCCGCCGTCTGTCACGACGGGCGAGGTGATGACAGGGAGGCCTGGAATGATGGCCGCAACGTCGAATGTCGGGACGCTGGCCCCATCTCCCCCATGAAACTTCATGATGCCGCCAGTCCCGAGCGCAATTGACGAGGGGAAGGCGACCGTGGGGTATCCGAATCCGTCGTACGTGAGCGACACTGTCGTCGTCCCGACGGTGGCGGAGATCGGGCCGAAGTTCCCGTACCCCATCGCGGGGCTACCGATGCCGCCAACTTGGCAAGAGGTGAGCTGGCAGGCGCCGGCATTCACCGGTGCGGCACACGTCGCCTGCGGCCCGACACCTGGTTCGTTGAAGAACACCTCAGCCATCACGCTTCCCGAAGGTCCCCCGACGGCGAGCAGCTCGATAGGGCCCGCGTCGACTCCGGTGGTCGAGGCGCCCCCGAGTCTGTCTGCTCCGCACGACCCATTGGCGAGCGCCGCAAAGGAGAGAACGGCACCCCGAATCATGGACGCGCGACTGCCGACTTTAGCGCTCATTCACGAACCCCCGCGGCCCCCAGTCCTCCTCATTGAGTCCCTAGCATCGCACAAAACCTGGGAGCTTCGGGCCACCCGAAGCGAGGGTGAGAATGTCCACGATCCCCATAGTGCTCGCGCGTCGAGGATTTACCTTGGATGTTCGTGAAGGGTGCAGGGAGGGGGTGGTTGTTGGCGGTGGCGCTTGGCCTGCTGGTGTCATGTCGGGCGGAGGGGCGGGGGCCAGCGCCCAGCCGGCGTCCAGAGCCGCGGTGCGCCACCGGCATCGCGCCCGACTGAGAGCCGGCCACCTGGTGGCACACCGCCGAGCGCTGAAGCGAGCTCACGCCAGGGGGAGCCGGCGCCCTGAGCGCGCGGCACCGGCGCAGCCCGACGGGAATGGGCCGTCGGAGGTCGCCTTCGTAACCCTCTCCACCGCCGCACCGGGAACCTCGTTTTACGTTGATAGCCGTCCCGTCGGTACCGGGTCGACGGTGCACCAGTCGCTGCCGCCGGGGTACCACCAATTTCAGGCCGTGCATCCGAGCGGCGCTCGCTGGCAGAAGTACCTGAGCTTCGAAGCGGGCGAGGATCGCGAGTTGATCGTCCATTGGTGACACGATCGCGCGACGGCGCCGCCACCAGGGCCGATCCGGGCACGGGCATCTCGAACGAAACGCCGTGGTTGGGGCGGGCGCGATTTCAGGAGCAGGTGCCGGCAGTCGGCGTCAACGTGCAGACGTGAGGATAAGCAGAACAAGCGCCGGTTTGTCCCATAATGGCGCACTCCGTCAACCCCTCTCCACTGCCCTTCTCCCGGGCCCTGCCGGGGCCAGCCCTCAATTTCTCGCGCCACCGATAGATGCCTGGTCGGCCACAAGCACAATCCCGCGCAAAGCGGCCGAGTCGGAGGCACGGATGTGGCATCATCTGGCGCCATGGCATTTTGGGCAGGGTGGGCGACACGACTGGGCGCGATCCTCGGCCTTACTTCATGGCTCGTCGGAGGGTGCTCCTCTTCATCGGCGGAGCTCTGCCCGTGTCCCTCCGGAGGCGCGATCATCCCGGTCGGCAACTTGGGCTCCCCGCTTGTGGCGGCCTCGGCCGACTCGCCGTGCGCGATCGCGGATACGACGACCTCTCCGCCTGACGCCGCTCCCTCGGAAGTGTTCGTCAACGCGCCGAGCGGCGCGACCTGCGAGGTTCGCCTTCAGCTCGCCAACGGAACGACGTACAGAACGTCGGCCACTTTTACTGCTGGCAGTGGCTGTTGCCGCTATACGACCTTCGGGACCGTTGGTCCCATCGAGCTGTCTGACGGCGGCGCCCGCGACTGATCGGCAGTGGGGACGTCGTCCCTCTCGATGCCGTGAACTGGACGGCGTAGCCGCGACACTGGCGCGACGCCCGGGAGAGCTTGGTGGCGTAACCTGGACGTCCAGCCCGTTACGCGGCGGTGGTGGGGAAAAGTGGTGGGAAAGATCGAGCGTCGAAGAGAGGCGGCGGCCGATGAGAAGTGTCGGCCCGGCGCAGCATCATCCGTTCACTCGGCCGCGCCTTGTCGCTCTACGCCCGACGTGGGACGCTTTCGGCCATGAAGCGTGCTTGGTCGGTCCTCGTTTGGATGGGCCTGGCGAGTGTCGGCTGTGCCGGCTCGGCGATCGATGGCTCGGCCGCCATCGGCGACGTCACGGGCTGTGAGCGTTTCGCCTTCGGATCGACGCCGTCCGAGGACGATGCGTACGGATTTCGACTTCGTGAGGTCGTAGGCCGCACCGGCGAGCGGTGCGCCAACCTTGCGCGCTGGGTCGGCGTCGATGGCGTCGTCGGGATCGAGCAGAGCGGGAGGCGAGCTCGGCATCCTGAACGCTGGCGCACCCGAGGCCAACCTCCCCGACTGGAGCGCAGACGCGACGGCACTCGCCTCGCACGTCACCGCCTACTTCGCCACGTCCGGTGTCAGTTCCTGCCAAATCGGGGACGCGCAGGTCGATAGTGGCTCCGACGGTCGAACTGTTTTGCTCGCGCGCTCTGTCGATGGCATCGACGTCGCCGAGTCGATCGCTTCGACAACCAGGACCAGTCGACGAGCGAAGGTTTCTACTGGCCGACAATTCCGGCCGACGTCGTTACGAGCGCCCGCGCGTTCCAGGCGATGCTCGTCAACCCGACTGAACTCGCCGCGTACAAGGCCAAGCTGCCGGCCGACGCCCAAGGGGACGGCCTCGTGATCCTCCACCATACAAGTTCATCATCGACGTCCCCGTTCGCCGCCGCAGCGACCTATGACGTGGAGCCGCCACCGGCCCCCCTCGGTCTGGGGTCGACGCTCAGCTTCGACGCCGACGGTAATCCAGTATCGAATAGCCGGTAACGGACCAGACCTCGACGAGGGTATCGCCGGTGCGGCCGAAGTAGACGGCGCGCCGACTGACGAAACCGACCTGGCCAAACCGTCACACGGGGGCACGGGAGCACCACGCTCCGCTACGCCTAGGTGGGGGACATCCGCATGAGCTCTCGCAGCGCGAGCTTGAGGTCGTTTGCGACGCTCCTTCGAGACTTCGGCGACGGCCGGCTGTAACGCGTGGTTGAATGGCCTACAGTGGGTCCGCAACCCGCGACCGCGCACTTCACAGTGCGCTTCCGGATGGAAGGGCGGTAGGCCCATACTCCGACCACGCCGACGCCGAGTTCGAGAGCCGCCGGGCGCTGCCCGGTACGCCTCAGGGTCCGGGTTGGACGGCATACCTGCCAACTCTAGTCGGCTGCGGTAGGCTCAGCGCCGCTCATGCGGGAAGACAAACTGACCAAAGGCCTGGCGACTCGTCCTGGGCCGCTTCCCCTCGAATTGAATCGACCGCGCGACGGAACGCTCGGGCGCATCACGCGCTCCGTGGGGACGGTAGTCGGTGTGGGCGCGACGCTGGTCTCTGCGTTGGTCATCCTAGGTGCCGTTATCGATAGGTCGCACGACTCACTCGCCACGACTGTTGTTGGATGCGCCGTATTCACAGGTATCGGGGCCGCTGGCGCTCTGCTGGCGCGCCGGATGCTTCGCCAGCAGGCCAGTGCCCGAACCGCGCCCGCCCTCGCCGAGGCGATCCGACAACGGCTGCTTGCAATTGCGAGCCATCACCGGGGCCGCCTGACCGTGGCCGAGCTGGCAGCCGCACTCGCGATCGCGCCAGAGCCCGCCGAGCGGGCGCTTGAAGAGGCGGCCCAATCCGGCGTCGCTCGCCTGCTCTTCTCTCCGGACGGCGTGCCGGTCTATGAGTTTCCGGGTCTCCTCGCCAGCAAAGCCGAAGCGAAGGAGCCCTGGCAACTCTGATCAAGCTGCTTCTGCGGGGTGACCTGGGATCGGTTGATGAGATCGGTGCTGTGATGAGCGGCGGCTCAGAACGACGCGCCGACTCCCAGGTACGCGCCGAAAGAGAGCCGCGCCTGGAGCCCCATGTCGGTCGGCGTCCCCAGCGCCAGGCCTTTCACCGCGGCCAAAGCGTAGAACGTCGAGGAGAGCTGGTAGCGGGCATCGGCGTGGAGGCCGCCGCCCCAGGCGCTGCCGTTGAACCACGCTGTTCCGGGGTATCCGACCGCTTCGACCTCGGCCGCATCCTTGCGCGTAACCTCCTGGCGAATGTAGACGGCGCGCGCGTCGATCCCGAGGCGCAGGTCGACTCGAGCTCCGAGCGGTACGATGCCGACCACCCCCGCTTCGGCGCCCAGCGACGTCTCGTACACGTCGTTGGCCGACGTACCGTACTCTCCCCGTCCGGCCAGCGCGCGCGCCGCCACGCCGAAGCGCCGCCAGCGGTGCTCGATCTCCAGCATCGCCTCGTCACCGACCGAGATCGCCGTTCCCCCCACGAGGCCGTCGCTCAAGGTGAGGCTCCAGGGGCGCACCACCAGCTCGCTCTTGAGTGCCAGAGCCTCTGATTCGAAAGGACGGAAGGCCGTCGGCTCGAATCCCACGCGCGGCTCCCGCTGGGAGGACGACCTCCGCGGCGCCGCCGGCCCCGGCGAACCGCCGCTGGACCAGGTAGCGCCCGGCCGGGAGCGCTAGGGCCGTGGGGCGATCCGGGCGGGCGAACAGCTCGGCCTCGAGTGTCCGCGACGCCACCCCGTAGACCAAGTAGAGGGCATCCCGATCGGCGGGGAGCACCAGCGTGGCCCGCCGGGCGGCGAGCTCGGTGAGGACGACCGGCCCCGCCGCGGTGAGATCGAGGCGCTCCTGCGGCCGTTGGAGGACCGCGCCCGATCGCGCCGATCGCAGCAGCGTTTGGGCGTAGGCGAAATCGAAAGATTCCTGGAGGGTGACTCGCCCGTCCCCATCGGCGTCGGCCGCGCCCCGCAGGCCGGTGGTCCAGAAGTGTGAGAAGAGCGCGCCCCCGATCTCATCGGACTCCTGCGCCACCTCGCCGTCACTGGAAGCGAAGAGCCAGGCCATTCCCGTCGCCGGCGGGACCGGCGCCAGGGCTATGGCGAAGGCCGGCTCCGCACTCATCCCCTTGGCGCGATCTTGGTTTACCCGGCAGGCGTCGATGATCACCAGGCGGAGGGCGGCCGGCATGTGCTCGACGCGGGCGCGGAGCTCGTCGAGTCGGAGCGTCTCTCCCGACACGTGGAGCGCGTCGTGGTCGCCGTGGCCACTGAAGTAGAAGAGGAACGTCACCTCGGCGGCCAGATGCTGGCGGGCGATCGCCTCGGCGCGATCGAACGCCGCGCGGATCGACGCGACCCGGGCGTCGGGGACCAGCAGGGCGTCTCGGGGCGAGACGTCGCCCAGGGTGGTGAGCACCTCGGCCACGCCCCGGGCGTCGTCACGCGGGTGCACCAGCGTCTGGTCAGCCGACAGGCCGATCGGCGCGCCGACGGCAATGAGGATGCGGACCGGCGCCGCAGCCGCCCGGGCCGACAACCCGAGGAAGAGGAAGAGGACCGTCGCCAACGCGACGCCAACGCGTTTATGCCGGGCCTGCCTCAAGGAGCGACCGGGTGGATGCGGATGGCGTGAACGCCGGAGAGGTCGCGGGTCGAGCGGGCCCGGGCGACGGCGTCCGGGGGGCCGACTATCACCCACCCGGGGTCGACGCGCTGATCGAAGGCGATCGCCCCCTCAGAGAAGTGGGTCCCCGCGCCGAGATGGGCGGCGGGCTGCAGCGCCACCCAGGCGCCATCGTCGGCGAGCACGCCGGCCTGGACGTCGTCGTCATGGTCGAGCGCGATCTCGACGCGGATCCGATCGCCAGGCGCGATGTTCAGGATCCCGGTCTCGCGCGACTGCGCGCCATGCCGCTCGAGCACCACCGCCACCTGCGATCCCCCCTTGAATCGGATCGGCCCCGCGCTCGGTGCCGCGACCGGAGCCTCGGTCGCGGGCGCCGCGGGCGGGCGTACACGAACGAACAGCGCCACGCACGCCGCCAGGGCCAGCGCCGAGGTCGTCGCGCCCAGCCAGCTCGCCCGTCGCCGGCGCGCCTGGTCCGCCGCGCGCCGACGGGTGACCGCCTGCACGAACGCTTCGGGTTCGGGGCGCGGCGCCGCGGCGAAGGCGTCCACCTCGCGGCGGAGGCGCTCGACGTAGGCCGCGCAGGCTACGCACGACGCGACATGCGCGGTTGCCTGGGCGTCGGCGTCCCCGGTGACGACGGCGTCCAGCCGGGCGCCCGTGGGGTGGATGTTGCGGAGATCGGGCAGGGGTTCTGTCATGGCGTCACCTCGAGCAAACGGGCCGCCCGCTCGCGGATCGCCAGCAGGCGCTTCCAGATCGTCGGCCGCGAGAGGCCCAGCGTCGACGCGATCTCGGTCTGGGGCGCGCCGTCGACGTACGCGAGCACCGCGACGTCGTACTCGGAGTCGGAGAGCTCGCCGAGGACCCGGAGCACGGCGTTGCGCGCCTCGATGTCGACACCCGGGACGGCGAACGCCGCGTCGGCGTGCTCGTCGATCGGCTCGGCACGGCGCACGCGGCGGCGACGGAGCAGGTCGAAGCAACAGCGGTCGACGACCCGATACATCCAGGCCAGACGATTCTCGGCGCGGCCTAGCGCCGCGCGCGACTCGATGATCTTCACGAAGGCGGTCTGCAAGGCGTCCTCGGCCAGGGCTTCGTCACGGAGGAGCGTACGGCCGCGACGACGGAGCAGGAACCCGTACCGGCGGTAGAGCTCGGCGAGCTCCGCGTTGGTCAGGTCCGCTCCGTCGTCGGTCGCCATAGTCTGTCGGGCGAGGCGATGGGATCAGTTCGAGCTCAGCCCAGCGTCAGGGGCACCGGGTCCGCTCGGGCCACCACCGCCGCCGCTCGACGAGTGCTGACCCGCGGCCAGCCAGCTCAGAAAAACGGGCGACGGCGGTGGCTGCGCGGCGCACGGCCAGCCGGCGGGCGGCGCGAGGGGCGATCCCCCCACCGGATCGAGCGTCACGATCGTCTGCTGAGTGCAAACGGTGTTCACCGGTTGGCAAGGAGCGGCCGGACTGGTGGTGCAAGAGGAGGTGTATTGGAAGTTGTCGAGGTCGAAGCAGAGGACGTTCTCATCGTCGGCCGACGGGAGCGCCCCGGAAAAGTCCGCCGCGGAGATCGTCGGAGGAAGGGTACCTGGCGTGATGTTGTTGCCATTCGGCCCCGTGGAGCACATGAGCTGCTGCATGTTCTGGGGAGCAATCACGGAGGAGCTCTCTCCCAGCGTGAGTGATACGGGGGTGTCCATCGGCTCCCACACATAGCCCCTCACGCACGCTCCCGCGGAGCCCGCGTCGGCGTCGGCCTCGGCGAAGCAATAGTTGGAGTCGGGAAACATCAGGTTGTAGCCCTTCTGTGGCCTCGAGCCGTCGATGCCCAATGCGATGAACTGGGGGCTCGTCGCCAGCGAATCCGGAACGGACTGGTCGACGTAGACGATGATCCGATCGGCGATCCCCTCGACCTCATCGACGTACTGCGATGCACCGGGGTCCACGATGTCCAGCCGTCCGTTGCCATTGCGATCGTCGTACGCCACCACGAATCCCAACGCGACGTGCACGCCGGTGGCGCCGGCGTCCGGAGCGGCGAAGACGGTGCTGAAGTCGATCATCGCGCTCGCGGGAGGGAGGGCCGTGAGCGCGATAGCGAACGATGCCGGAAATCCACCGGACACGGGCACGCTGTCGGCGGACTCGTGGAAGGTGTGGTCCGCGGATATCCCGAACCAGACAATCGCCGTGGCCAGCGAAGTGGGAACCATGGAGGCCGAGTCGGAGGTGATGGTCCCGTGGATGTTGGTGAGCGCGGAGGGGGAGCCGGTGTCCCCCGAGAGGCTGCCGCAACCGGCGCCGGCGAGGGCCAGACCGAGGGCAGACATGGTGGTGATACGTCGAGAAAGCATGGGATTTTCTCCTGTAAGCCGCGCGGGACGCGCGAGCGTTCTCCCTCCAAGACGCACGAGACGTCCGAAGTGCTAACAGGCGCCGTCGACTTTATCTCGGCACGTGGTGCCCTTCTCCTCTTTCGCGCCGACGAAGGGCGCCGCCCCACGTTACTTTTCGAGGCCGGTCCCGGCAGGGAGGAGGCCGACCAGCACCCGGCACGTCCCGCTTTTCCGGCACTTGAGTGGGAAGAAGCTTATTGGACCAGCCGGTCACCACGATTCCGAGGTCGGCCCCGTCGGCCTCCTGAGCTGAGTGCGATTCCCAAGACTGACGAACGATATCAATAGCTTATGAACCCAAGCGTTTTCTCGACTCCGAGAACCTCAGCAACGTTAGCTATTTGGCAGGAAAACGAATCGAAATCACTTCAGACCGGTCTACCCCATGGGCTGCTTCGTCGCGGGAACGTCGACATATCGATAAATATCTTGGCTGGCTCCGCGAACGGCAGATTGCTCCAACGGCTGACCTCGACGCTCTGATAGTCTGAGGCTGGCGTGAAGGGACGCGATAGATCGTCCGGCCCAGACCCATGGCCAGCGCTGCTCCATCCGCTGCCGATCGCCGCCATCGCGCTCACCGCGCTGAACGATCACTTGCTCAAGCAGGGCGGGCTGCTCCCCGCCGTGGTCGCGGGGAAGCTGAGCGACGTCGCTGGGTTGTTCTTTTTTCCCATCGCGGTCGTGACCGCCGCGCGTGCCGCGCGACTCCATTTCGGGCGCCGGTGGCCAGGCGATGGACGAGAACCCACCGTCGTGGCGCTGGCGACCGCAATCGTCTTCGCCCTCTGCAAGCTCTCGCCGGCGATTTGTCGGTGGCTCTCGGCGGTGTTGATCGTGGTCCCCGATCCCACCGACCTCCTCGCCTTGCCGGCGATCGCGTGCGCTTGGTGGTGGGTGAGCCGCCGCCGCTTTACCGGGACCTTCGCGTCGCCGGCGTGGGCCCGTCTGATCGTCCTCGGAGGCGCGGCGGTCACGTCGGCGGCGACACAGCCGATCCGCGGTCCATACGTCTATCGGCCGCTGCCAACGTGGATGGTCACGGAGCAGGGGCCGCGTAGCCTCGCCTGCGCCGACATCCAGCTGTGGGTGGCCAAGTCCGGCCAGGAAGGGGTTGGCCTGACCGTGAGCCTGCGCTCACGCGGTACGCCCTGCGCTCTCCGGATCGATCGGATCGCGATCCTGCTATCAGGCCGGGCGCCCTTTCCGGCGGCGGGGACTCCCCAGGATTTGGTGCCTTCCAACGGAGAGACTCTCTACCGCTACTTCCCCGTACCCCTCGAGGCCGCGGCGTCGCGGGGCCTCTGGCAGTCCGGCTCGGTCCAGATCGACCTTACCGACGCCGATGGGCCCCACCCCTTGAGCTTTCCGCTCGCCTACGGCCGGGCCGCCATCCCAACCTGGGCGACCTTTCAGCATTCCTCGGGGCTGCCGTGCGGTGCGTGGGGCGAACTGCTGGTCACCGACACCGCGGCTGATGGCGTCCATCTGGTGCTCCGCGCCCTGCCTTGTACGGCCGACTCGTTCTCGTTCTCGATCTCGCGGGTCGAACTTCGCTCCGGCCAAACGGTCGTGGTGTCGATCCCTGCAGCGCTGAACGTGACCGTCCGCCCGCACGAGTACGCCCAGGTCCCACTGTTCCTACCGTTGGACGCGGCCCGCCGCTCCAAGCTCGCCAGCAGTGACCTGGGGGTCTGGATCGAGATCGCTTGCGGCACCGGCCGGCCGAGCTGGGTCTGGTGGCAAGTCAAGCCTTCGCCGGCGGACGGTGCGCAATGACGGAGTTTCGTGGCAGTGAGGCCGCTCTGTTGGCGGCGTTTGTCGCCGCGACCGTCGGCTGCGCGAACTTCCAGATCGGCGGCACGCTCCCGGGGAAGGTCGATCTGTGGCAACTGCCGAACGCGCCGGCCGCACGTGGCGCCACGCTGGCCCCGCCGGCACCGGAGCCGACGCTTGTCGTGAGCCCCGGCGTCCTGGGGGGGACAGGCGCCAGAGAAACCGCCGGTGCCGCGCAGGCCGAGGCGGCGCTCGGGTTCGAGCTGGGCCTCTATTGGACGCGGGTGACGCCGGACGACAAAACACTCGTGGGCGACACGCCCGGGTTCAGCCGCCCGCGCTCCGCGTTCGGTCTCAATCTGGGGTGGACCCCCACCGAGCTCCGGTCCGGCCGTAGCGACCATCAGCCGACGACCTATGTCGAACTGCAGGGGCGTCACGATTTTTGGGGTCTGGCCGTCGGTGTCGCGCTCTCGCCCGGCGAATCGACGCGTGCGCGCAGCGGGGTTCAACTGACCCCGCTCTGCGGTCCGTTCTACCTGCGCTTGCAGTCGATGTTCGACGGCAGCCTCTCGATCGAACTCGGCGTGGCGATCAAGATTCCGATCCTCATATCGTTCGGCGGCTGACCGCGCGGGAGGCGGGTCGCTTTCCTACCGCCCAATGACGGTGGGTGCGGCTGCGGGAACGGAGGGTCGGCGCCGGGAATTGAAAAGGGTGCGGCTCCCCCAGAACGACGGCGATCATGGGACGAGGCGTAGGGTCGGGCGGCGGTGGCGGGATGGCCTGAGCGGGACGATTGTCGGGGGCGGCGGCCCGGCGTATCTGGCCGCGTGATGGCGCGCGTGCTCGAGGCGCTCGTGGAAGGTCCAGTACGCGTCGAAATCGCCGCTGGCGCGCAGGGCGCGCAAACGGAGGACCGCCTCGGCGCCGGGGAGGCCCCAGCGCGCGCCGGTGATGTCCATGCGGTCCTTGACGAGGTAACGGCACGCACCCTCGATCACGCCGGTCGCGATGGGGAGCCCGGCGGCCAGCGCGAGGTGGTAGTCGAGGTGGGCGCGGTACTTGAGGAGGTAGTCGGCGCAGACATCGGCAGCCGCGCGCCCGTCGCGCTCGAGGCCCCGCAGCGTGGCGCTTCGCCGGATCCCGGCGGCCACGTCGCTCGAGTTGCCGCGCAGGACCTCGAATAGGTGCTCGGTGACCCAGTCCTCAGCGTCGGACGTCCCATCCGCGTGGAAGCAGTAGGCCGCACGCCAGAGGTATTCGATGACGTGAATGACGTCGAGCTGGATCGTGACCTTGGCGCCGCGTTTGGCGGCGGTCTCCTTGATGAGCCTGAGCTGAGTCTCGTTGCCGTCGACCAGAACGATCCACTCCTTGCGGTGCTCCGGGTCGCGCCGATCGGCCTCCTCGAACATCTCCTCGATGACCTCGGCCGGCTCTTTGGCCACGCTGGCCCACACCCGTTTGTGCTCGGGCCGGGGACGAGGCACGGCCTCGCGCTTGTCAGCGTCGAGGTCACGCACGATGTCCTCGGGCGTACGGTAGAACGCCTCGATGGTGTAGACGGAGGCGACTGTTGCCATCCGGCGCGTCGACGTCTTCTCGCCTTTGCTCAAACGCTTGCGCAGCTTGCGCTGTCGCTCGCCGGCTGCCTTCCGCGTCGCCTCGCGCAGCGCCTCGGGGCGCATCACCACGCCTTTGCCGTCGGTCGTCAGCACCAAGATCCCGGCGGTCTTCCCGGCCTCCGCCCGCGTCGCCGCTGCGCGCGAGTCATAGAAAGCATCGAAGTCCGCCGCCGCTCGCGCCGCCAACTCCTCCGTTTGCCGCTTGGCCACATCTGCGCCGGTCGTCCGCTCGATGGCCGCGACCGCTTCGTCGAACAATCCGCGCGCTGTCTCCTCGGCGACCTGCCGCCGTACACCGTGCGAGTAGCTCTCCGGGGGCACGTTCAGCTCGGCGTCGCGCGGGTAGAGGCTCTCCACCCGACGCCGCCCGTAGCCCATGCGCGCGAGCCGCACGGAGCCGAACACTGTTACCAACGCCCGGTCGGAGACGCGCGCGTGAGTCCGCGCTTTCCCGTCGGAGCCGACCACTGCTCCCGCCGCCTCGCCCACTCCGCGGGCGTCGAGGTGCCCTTGGAACAACCGCCGAAGCAACTCAGTCCCGTCGGTCCGGAGCAAACGCTCGACATCGGCGTGAGTCATCCGTCGCGTCTCCTCGCCGTCGAGGCGGGCGACCAGACTCTCGAAATGCTCCCGCGCGGGAACGAAGGGATTGGCGTCGACGACCGCGTGTGCTTCCATGGCGTGGGGCCTCCGGGGTGGCGTATGGGCTTCGCAACCGCATACGTACCTCGCCGCGCCCCTTTTTCTCCACTCCCTCTACGCGGATCTCAGCGGAATCACACGATTACGCCGTCGTCCTGAGGGATCTGCACCCAATTGAAAACGTCAGTCAACCCCGATACTTTGGGGGCTTCCACAGACTCCCGCGCGTTTGCCGCGACTTTCGTGAGGTCTGGTCGGTTCGAGTTTGGGATTGTTGGATCTGTTTGGGCAGCTGGCGGGAAATGCCTCCGCGGTGCAGATTTTCGCGTCGGCGCCCGAGGCCCGCACGCGAGTTCGAAGGTGTAGGCTGGGACTTACGTGCATGTGCGGATCGCCACTCTGACGGCTTGGGAGGCCCGGGCTGTCTTGGCGCCACTCCAGCAAGAGTCAGCGTGGGAAGCCCCGGGTCCTGACTCACCAGCACCGCTCACACACTGACGTCGACCACGAGCTCGGGTGGAGGCGGGGGTGGAGAAGATGGGCCGAAGCCGTGACACTCGGCGCCTTGGGTGCGGAACCATTTCGCGAAGTCGTCGGTGGACGTCATGATTCTTTCGAGGAAGCGCTCGGGCGCCGGCCCATCGTACTGGACCACCGCCGTGTCGACGCCAGCCGGCCCGCGGTGATGCCAGACCCGTAGCCGAGTGAGCCCACCCTCGCGGATGGCGGTCTCGTAGGCCTCCCGTCGCTCTCCGAGGACGGCGGCGACGAAGCGTCTCCAGGCATCGAGCTTCCCCGGTACAATCGGTGCAGTGACGAGCAGTGACTTCATGATCTTCTCCATTTCCGCCCGAATCCGGTC
The DNA here is from genome assembly GCA_963835825.1 of uncultured Pseudomonadota bacterium. Lineage (GTDB taxonomy): Bacteria > Myxococcota_A > Polyangia > Fen-1088 > Fen-1088 > JADGRB01. The sequence continues at coordinate 3,925 of CAWIGZ010000006.1, read as the reverse complement.
GGGCACGTGAGGAGAATGACCGTGGTCGACGCGCGCCGGGAGACGGTGAGTTTGCACTGGGGGTGTGCAATCGTGCCCCGTACCCCTCTGGAACGAACGTCGTGAACGCGGACGACCTGCGCTTCTTTCTCGCGGTCCGTCAGGCGGGGTCGATCAAGGGCGGCGCGCGAATTCTGAAGGTCGATCATTCGACCGTGAGCCGTCGCCTGCAGGCCCTCGAAGAGGCGCTCAAAGCCGGCCTCTTCGAGCGGACGCCCGAGGGTCTCGTCGACACCGACCTGGCCCGAGCGATCGCGCCGCTCGCGGAGCGCGTCGAGCTCCTGACGCGAGAGATCGAAGACTCCGCCAACGCCGCATCTGACGCGCGCAGCGGGCCCGTGCGCATCGCCGTGAGTCCGGTCGTAGCGCAACACTTCCTCATCCCGCGATTGCCCCATCTGCGATCTTCGTTTCCCGACGTCACCTTCGACATCGTTGCGGACATCGCACCCGTGAACGTGCTGAAGCGAGAAGCCGACATCGCCATCCGTCAGCGCCCCGAGGGGAGCGCGCCCGCCGAACCCGAGGCGCTCGCGATGAGGGTCGGCAAGTTCGCCTACGCGCTCTACGGAAGTCGAGACTACGTCGAACGGCACGGGCGCCCGGAACGTCCGGTTCGCAGCCTGGCTGGCCACGAGATGATCGGCACCGGGAACTTCGGCCCGGGCGATCCGTGGAACGCGCAGCTCGACGAGCCCGCCGCCGTGGCCGCGGCGATCTATCCTCTGATGGCCGTGACGACGGCGGTCATCGCTGGTGTTGGTGTCGGCGTCCTGGGATGTCTGGAGGCTGACGCCGATCCGCGCTTGGTCCGTCTCAGCGACGTTCTCGGGGCCTACGCGCTGTGGATCGTGACGAGCCACGGCGTCCGCAACAACCCGCGCGTCCGTGCCGTCAAAGACGCGCTCGTCGAGATGATCCAGGCTGCGGCGCCAGAGTTCGATGGCACGGGTGTCATGGCCGCGAGGTGAATTTCAGTTGGCCCGCTCGAAGGGGTTTATGGGAGAGGGTCGCGCTCCAGAGCTATGCCAAGGCGGGAGCGGGAACGAGCGCTCGGCAGGACAAGGTCTTGCAGGTGCTTTCGGGCGGCTTGCGAGAGCTCGACGGCTTTCTGGAAAAGCCCCGCGAAGCGAGGGATCCTCGCGACAGAAAAACGGTAAGAAAATCGTGGAGATGAACGGGATCGAACCGTCGGCCTCCTGAGTGCGATTTCGGGGTGAAGCGAACAAAACCAGGTACTTAGAGTATGCAATCGTTCCCTCGACAGGCGAAACGTCAGCAGTTTTAGGCACTTGCGCTGGGAACGATTCGATTTTCGGATGTGGGGGCACGTCCATGTGCGTGTTGCGGGGGCCCCCCTCGCTGCGTAGAGTGATCGTTGTGAGTGGCGCGGCCCGCAAGATGATCGAAGAGGCTCTGAAGCTACCAGAGGACGAGCGAGCGGAGATTGCTGGCGAGTTGCTGGTGAGCCTCGACGGCAGCGGCGCGGCGCTCGGGCCGTCCTCGGAGGCCGTCGAGGACCGCATCGCGCGGCGATTGGCCGAAGCAGACGGCGGCAGCGTGACGCCGCTGTCGTGGGACGAAGCTCAGCGGTTCATCGACTCCGATGAACCCGACCGATAAGCTTCGAGTCCATCCAGAAGCAGCTCTGGAGCTCCGATCGGCGCGCCGCTGGTACAGGGAGCGCAATCGGAAAGCTGGAGAAGCGTTTGGTCTGGAGTACAAGGCCACCGCTGGTCGAATCATCCAGGCCCCGCTGAGGTGGCCTACCTACGCTCACGGTACACGGCGACACCTGATGCACCGGTTTCCCTACGCGATCGTCTACCGAGCAGAATCCGACGGAGCCGTCCTGATCGTGGCGGTCGCGCACCAAGCCAAGGACGAAGCGTACTGGAAAAGTCGAGCCACGCTTCCGGATCCCGATACCGATTGAAACAACATCGGCACAGAGGGTCAGGTTGAATGGTCCCGTGGGTGCGAAGCGGCCACCGACAGCCGTCCCAATTCTCAATCCCGGCACAAATGAGAACTCCACGGGGACAGGGCATTTAAGGCCCGAAATTTGATCGGGTCAAACGGCCGATAGGACCGATTCTGTCGACTGCCCGCCCTTCTCGCCCCGCCAGGACGCCCTGTTTTCACGGGGAAAACAAGGACCGCGTGAGCCTTCAGGCACACGTCCACCGTTAGAGGCCAAAGTTTAGGCCGCTAGCTTTCCCAGCCGTCGCCCCCCTACGCGGCGAAGTCGTCGGGAGCGGGTGGGTCCGGGCTGAAACCTGATGGATCGTCGCCGAACGACATTTCTATCTGCGGAGGAGGGCGTGCGGGGTGGAGCTCCGGCGCGTCGAAGGGCAGCCCGAGATGCCCGAGCACGCGCTCGATGGCATGGCCGGAGGTCAAGGCGGCAACGATCTCCATGCGCCCTTTGCAACGCGTGCACTCGAGGACGTCGTTCAGAAAGACCCGCCAGATCATCGACGCCCAAGGAAAGCGGCGCCCCCGAGGTGGTCTCCGGTCGGGGCCGCTGTCAGAGCCTGCGGGTTGTACGAGATCGATGGGGGCAACCGCCGGGACGATTCCGGCGCGGGCAGCGAATGCCGGGGCGAATACGCCAAAGTAGCGGCTGAGGTGGGCCCGTGGACGAGGAACGAGCGCGATCAGGCGCTCGATCAATTCGTGCGGCGTGAACACGAACGAGGTCGTGCCATCGCGCCAGGGACGCTTGAGTTGGAGCTCCAGGCGGCCGTCGTCGAGCCGGGTGAGCCTATTGCCGGCTATTGGCGGGCGGGCCAGATACCTCCCCATGCGCTCGAGCCCTTCGCGATCATTGGCAGCGACACGAGAGGCGGCCTGGAGGTTGAACCCTTCGACTTCGGCGCACAGACGACCGAGAAGGAAGGCGTCAACGGCCGCCGGTGCGCCGCGGACGCGAACGACGCGTTGACCGCGCCGCGAGCCGGTGGCGCTCGCTCCGCCGACCGCCGCCTGGGATATTGCGGCGAGGAGCGGCGCCGTTTCGATGAAGTCCTGGTGAGCTGGGCTCGGCTCTTCACCGGCGAGCTTGCGCGTGACCCGTCGGAAAACCGACGCGGCGACCAGCGCGACATCCTCGTCGGTCGGTCCGGGCGTCGGATGGAAGACTGGCGCCCTGCCGAGGGTGAAGCTGTAAACCCCGTCAAGAAATAGCGTATGGAAATGCGGGCTGGCTCCCAGCGCCGAGTTGAAACGCTGAATTACCGTCACTGCCCCGGTCTTGAGGACACCCTTGATGCCGAGTCGCCGGGCACGCCGCCGAAGCCACGACGAGACCGCGGCGATGAGCTCGCGCAACACCACGGTGGTCAGCGCAGGGTCGAACATCATCCTCGCGCGCAACGAATAGGGAACCGTCAGAACCCACTGCCTCACCGGGCAGCGCGGGATCACGCGATCTACAAGATGCGCCGCGAAGTCGGACATCCTGCGGCCGATACAGCTCGGACAAAATCCGCGGCGACGACATGAAAATGCGACGGGCCGGCACCACCCACAGTCACGACACCTCGCCAGAACAAACCCATGCGCCAGGATCCCGCACCGTAGAAAAGCCTCGACCTCCGCGACGACGAAGGCAGGAAGGGCCGGTGTTTCGGCTTCGGCGTTGAGCTCCTCGAGGAACGTCTTCCAGTGCGCTTGCAGCGTCGTATAGAGGACCGTCTCCTCTGGCCGATGCCGCTGGTAGCTGGCCGTTGTGAGACCGGCGCCGATCGGCGCGGCACCAGGCGCGGCCATCCCGATTCATCGGAAGCGAGTGGCCAAGGTTTCGTCCTTGGGCCGCCGGGCCGCGCCGACAATGGTGCCCGCGCACCACCGCGATAGCGTCGCTGTCAGCGTCCGAGTCCAA
>CAWIGZ010000005.1:0-527798 GCA_963835825.1 uncultured Pseudomonadota bacterium | reverse complement strand
GGTGTAGACGGCCACGAGGATCCGGGGAAATTTGACCATCGAGGGCGTGGCCATCACTTGGCCTTTTTGGGCGTGGGAGGCTGAGACTTCTGGCGCCAGGAGTCGGCGTCGATGTCGATGACGTGGCAGTGCTGGACGAAGCGGTCGACGAGGGCGGCGACGCAGGCAGCGCCGGGAAAGACGGTGCCCCACTGCTTGAAGGGCAAATTCGTGGTGATGACGACGGACCTGGTCTCGTGCCTACGGCTGACGATGTTGTAGAGGAGATCGGCGGAGCGGCTGTCGCAGGGGAGGTAGCCGAGCTCGTCGACGATCAGGAGCTTTGGCGCGAGGTACCTGTGGCGCAGAGCGCGTTCGAGGGCGGGCAGCGACTCGCGACGAAGGAGATCGGTCAGTAGCGCGGCCAGGCTGGAGAAGCGGACGGAGTGACCGCGGGTGAGGGCGGCGAAGCCGAGATTCTGCGCGAGGGTGGTCTTGCCGACGCCGCTCGGCCCACGCAGGAGCACGTTGTCGCCGCGCTCGAGGAAATCGAGGGTGGCGTGTAGGTTCTGATAGAGATTGCGGTCGATGGAGCGGGGATGGTTCCAGTCGAAGCGATCGAGGGTGGTGAATTTGCCGAGGGTGGCGAGGCGGGTGCGCGCGGCGAGATTGCGGCTCTCGCGTTCGCGGCGCTCCATCTCGACCAGCTTTTCGCAGGATTCGACGGGCCCGATGCGACTGTGGGTGGCGTGCTCGAAGAAAGCGCGCAGCGCGGCCAGCGAGACGCGGAAGCCGAGCTGGCGCAGCTGGGTGGCGATGTCATCGCTTGGCATCGTAGCCCCCGAGATCGTGCGGGATGACGTCGCGGTCGGGGATGCCATCCCCGAGCGGGATATCGATGGGGACGGGATGCTCGGCGGCGCGGCGGTGCTTCTCGCACAGCACGCCCACTTCGCCGGGGTCGTGCGTGCCGCGCTCGACGGTTTCCGCGACGGCCTTCCCGAAGACGTCGGCGCCGTAAAGGTCGAGCAGCTTGCCGGTCTGGGCCACCATGCTTCCGATGTTGCGGCCCGCTTCGACCCAGCGCTCGATGAGGACATCGACTTGTGGGGCGACGGTGCGCAGTCGATCGCGGCCGGCGGAGGGAGCGGCGCCGCGTTTGCGGCGCAGGATCTCGGCACGGTGATCGGGATGCTCAATCTTCTGGCGGTGGCCCCAAGAGCGGGGGTGCTGGGCGATGACGGCGGCGCCGTCGAGCAGACGGACGGAGCGGTCGTCGGCGACGATGGTGAGGGTGCGCTCGACGTGGTCCGGTGGCACCGAATAGACGTTGGTGTCGAAGCGGGCGAAGGCGGTCTTGTCGACGAGCACGGGCTGGACCACGTCGGTGGCGGGCATGGGGTCGGGCAGCGGGAGCAAGCGCTGTTTCTCCTCGACCAGGCAGTCGGCGATCGTGCGTTGCGGGAAATTGGGATGTCGCTGCTGGTGCGCGATGGTGTCGATGAAGGCGAGCAGCTCCCGGTTGCCGTGCTCGACGTCGTAGATGTCGCGGCCAGCGAGGAAGCGCTCGCGAAGGAAGCGAATCTTTCGTTCCACGCGTCCCTTCTCGTTGCCCCGGTACGGGGCGCACAGCCGCAGCTGGACGTGCATGGCGCTGCCGAGGTCGAGGAGCAAGGGATGGAAGCGGGCCGCGTCGCCGTGCCGTTCGAGCACGACGATCTTGGGATTGTCGAAGAGCCACTGGCGGGCCGAGCCGCCGAAGTAGGTCGACGCCCGCGCCAGCGAGCGCAAGAGCGAGTGCACGGTGGTGTCGAAGCAGAATTCACCCCACATGGCGCGCGACCAGGCCAGCACCATCACGAAGAGCCACAGTGAGCGGCTGCCCCCACCCGGCACCGGAATCTGCCCGACGTGAGCCCAGTCGATCTGAGCCTGCTCGCCGATGAGAGGATCGAGACGCAGGAAGGCCTCGCGCTTGGGCGTGGGACGCGCGGTCATGACGAAACGGCGCAGGGTACGGGCGCTGCCGCGAAAGCCGCGCTCCTTGAGCATGTCGAGCAGCCGCGTCGATCGCAGGCGCGGATACTTGAGCAGCGTCTCGTTGATGAAATCGACGTACGGCACGACCAGGAGAGATCTCCGCACGACCCGATCGGTTCGGGGCCGCAGCAGCCCCAGAACGCGGCGGACGACATCCTCGTGGACGCCGAGTTGGGCGGCGATGGTGCCCACCTTCCAGTGCTCGGCGTGATGAAGGCGCGCGATCTCCGCCTCGACCTCGGCGGCGACGGTCATCGGCGCTCTCCGTGAACGAGACTGAGCTGCCGCAAATCACGAAAGTCGCCGATGCCGGCGATGCGCCTGCTGCGGCGGCGGGTCGGTCGCTCCACGACCTCGACGGTGTAGTAGACGCTGCGCTGGGGATTGCCTATCTCGTCGGTGAGCCCGAATGAATATGTAGCGTCCGCCTCGGCCGCAGACACAACAACGCGCGGGCAGCGATCGAGCCACAGGGCCAACGCTTCCAAGAGCGACAGGGCTGCCCGATCGTTTCGGACCTGGCCTGGCGGTGGCAGCACCGCGCGCATCAGCTCGTCCGCCCCCGCCGTCACCAGGATCCGGCTGCGCGCCGTCGAGAAGGACATGGTCACCGTGTACTCGCTCATCGTCATCGCTCCCGCCGGTGATCTCGGGCCCGACGGAAATCGGCGGGGTCGGACCACTCGGCCCCTGCGATTTCGAGCGAAACGCAAATTTCTCGGTACCCATATCCGTCACCGGCGCGCGCCTGGTGAGGGCAAGTCGGCGCCGCCATGCCCGAACGTGATCGCGGTGATCGAGGCGTCCTTCTTCGCTACGCCGGTGGCGCGCATTGGCCGCGCGTCGGGCGCGCGCTCGACCTACGTCACGACAGCCCGGGCAATAGATCTGCCCGCGAAAGTCTCGGCGGCACACGAAGAAGACGCGCCGGCACAACGCGCAACCCAGCTGAAATAGAGGCTCTTCGTCTTCCATCCGCCGCGGGTGGAAGGAACTGGACGATCGATCCTCACAGCTTTATCGTCCCTGCTCGTCAGACTTTCATCCGCCTGACAGAGGGCCCAGGGCGGCAACCCTGGGTCCTCATTCTTCTGCCCGCCGCTGCCGTTTACGCCGGGCCCGCGGCTGTCGCGACTTTTGCTGCCGCGCCGATTTCGGCCACGACCCGAAGGTCAGATCTCCTCGGATCGAGATGGCCGTCTACACGCTGGTCCGGCGCTGTGTCCGGGGCGCGTTTTGCTCGTCCGTGTTCCCCTTGGCCAGGCCCCTTCCCTCCACCGCTTCCGCGGCCGGTTGCCCGGCTTTGTTCGGCGGCTTCGCCGGTACTACGGGCCTGTCCGACTTCCCCTGGTCGTTCATCGCCGGTGTTCGGCCTTTGGCCTTTCCGGCGCGTCCCGTCGCACCATCTGCGACGGGCGACCTGGGGACCTCCCGGTTCTCGCGCGGGAAGGTTCCGTACGTGCGTCGGGTCTGCGACCGCGCAGGGCCGCCCGAGCGCTCGCGATATCGCTCTCGGGTCGTGTTGCCTTCCGCCTCGGATAACGGCGTCGGCGCCCCGGACTTTCTGTTTTCGCGGCTCAATACCGAGCCCGTACGTGCCCCTGTCAACGCTTCGCCGTCGCCCTCGCGGTCGCCGACGCATGACTCGGGGTCATCGTGGGTCGCTACTCCTTCGATGTGAGGCTCCTTCATCCTCTCCTTCCCGCCGGTTTATCCCGGCGCACTATCCACCAGGCAGCTGGTCAGCTCGCGCCTCTGTCGAAGCGGCTGCTGGAACTGGTCGCCGCCTCGGAGGTCGTGCAGGCGGACGAGACATCGCTGAAGATGCAGCAGCCGAACAAGCGGGGCTTCGTCTGGACATTCCTGGCGGAGAAGCTCATCGCCTACGTCTTCTCGAGCAGCCGCAGCGGAGAGACTCCGTCGACAATTCTGGGGGCGAGCACGGAGACGCTCGTGGTCGACATGTACACCGGGTACAACGAAGTCACGAGCACAGGCGGCCGCACTCGAGCGGCGTGCCTCCCGACCAAGATGCCGTTTTTGCGGCTGGGTCCGGAGACGTCCGGAGACTGTTCGGACACAGCGAACACGCGTAGCCGCGGTCGATCAGAGCGCGCGGCAATGGATTGAGGCTGAGCGCGGTCTTTGGGCGCCGTCGATTCCGTGCGACCACGCGCCGCTGCACCCAGCGCCACACGCCGCCGACGAAGGTGCGCAGTCCATCGCCCGCGAGGGTGAGCGAAAGGTCCCGCAATGTCGCCCGAGACTCACGAGCGTGGTCCGGGTGTCCGAACAATCCGGACAAAGATCGAACGGGAGTGCGCCTGTCACTGGCGTCGAGAACACGCGATGGTTCGGCGGACGTCTTGTTGGCATGTCCTCTGCTGAGAGGGTCGTCGTCCCAAACACCTCTCACACGGAGAAGAATCCATGCGCTCTTTCATCCTCGCTGTGTCCATCGTCTCTGCCTTCGGTTCTCGTGCCCTTGCGCAGTCGGAAGTGCCGCCCGCGGCGCCCTCGGTCGCGTCGACGCCCGCGCAGCCGGACACTGGCAGTGCGACGCAGACACCCGCATTGACGTCGCCAGCCAGTCCTGTCGGCACGGGGAGATCCGTTCCCACGGTCGCCGTACAGCCGGCCCCCGCGATGCGAGGGGCGAGCGTCTGGGGAATCCTCCCCTGGGGAGGGATTGGGGTCGGGGCGAGGTACATGATGCCGCTGCCCATCCCGCCCCTGCTTTCGTCGACCAGTGTACGCGACAATTTCACGCTGGAATTCGGAGCGGACCTCCTCCGCTGGAGCTACGGCCAGGACACTCTATACAGCTCGAGCTACACGTGGACGGAGGTTCTCCCCGTCGTGGGAATGAGCTGGAATTTCTGGTTCAGCGATCGTTTCGCGCTGTATCCGAAACTGGAGGCGGGCTATGCGTTCGGCTGGTTGTCGAACAGCATCGTCGGGGTTGGGGGCTATGGCGGAACCTTCGTGAACGGCGCGGGCGGCCTCCTCTACAAGTTGAGCGGCGGCCTGGCGCTCCGCGCCGAGGTGGGGTCCTCCGGGCTGAAGGTGGGCGCAGGCTGGTTGTTCTAAGCGCGGCAGCGCAATGTTGGTGCGGTCACGCGCGCCCCAGGCCGGCGCCCGAATGCCACTGGCGCCGGTCAACCTCTTGTCAAGTGATAACTTGCACGAACATTCGATGGCCTGTACGCGGAGTTACAAAATGTTTACACGGCTCAGGTTGAAACCGATGTTACACAGGCAGTCGCGAGGGCGTCCGGGGGCCATGGTCCCGGCCCTAACCGCGAACCCTCATGCCGCTGACATCGACGACCAGCCCCTCGCAGAGCACGGGGATCGGCCCGTCGAGCGGCCGGGCCACGGAGGTTCGCTGGGTCTTCCCGCAGCGGATGATCATGACGCTCGCACGACGGAGCGTCGTGGGGCGCGACGACACCTGCGAAGCGGTTCTGGCCGGGACCGAGGTTTCGCGGCGGCACGCCGAGTTCAGGATCGACGGTCCGATCGTTGCGGTCCGCGATCTCGATAGCCGGAACGGCGTCTTCGTCAACGGCGCACGGGTAGCGGACGCTCCGGTCGCCGCAGGCGACATCGTCCGGTGCGGAGAGTGGATTGGCGTCGTGGTCTCGGAACCGGAGGGCTCGGCGCCGTTCGGCGAGATCGGGCCGGGCTGGTACGGGGGCGCGGCGCTCGCTGCCGCGGTGGAGCCCGCCCGGCGTCTCGCCGTCAATCTCCCCATCATCGTGCAGGGGGAGACCGGAACGGGGAAGGAGGGGACGGCCCGCGCGATTCACGCGTGGAGTGGCCGGCGGGGGCCGTTCGTCGCCGTCAATTGCGCGGCGTTGCCCAGCGAACTCGCCGAGGCCGAGCTCTTCGGCTATCGGAAGGGCGCGTTCACCGGCGCCGACCAGACGAGCCTGGGGCTGTTTCGGGCAGCCGAAGGAGGGAGCATCTTCCTCGACGAGATCCTGGAGCTGCCGCTTGCTATCCAGCCGAAGCTGTTGCGGGTACTCGAGGAACGGAAGGTGCGCGCGCTCGGGGAGACGCGCGACAACGCCATCGACGTGCGGGTCATCTCCGCAACGCAGGAGCCGCTCGGCGAGGCGGTCGCCGCTCGACGGTTTCGGGCCGACCTGCACGCGCGGCTGGACGGCCTGACCGTTGTTCTGCCGCCGCTCCGCAAGCGCCGGGAGGACGTCTTCCCCCTCTTTCTCGAGTTCCTGCGGCAGCACGCGGGCGGACGCCCGCCGGCGGTCGAGGCCAAGCTGGTCGAGGCGCTTTGCCTCTACGACTGGCCGCTCAACGTGCGCGAGCTCGTGCTGCTCGCGCGCCGCCTCCTCGGCCTCCACGGCCACGAGCCCGTGCTCCGGAAGGCCCACCTGCCGGAGCGCATTCTGGGGCGTGTCGTGAGCGGCGGAGAGAGCCCAGAGGCGGCCCAGCGCGCCGCCGCGTCGCCGAACGCCGACAAGCGCGCTCGGCGCGCGACCGACGATGGGGCAGACTTCGAAGCACTGACGGACGCTCTGCGTCGCGCCGATGGAAGTGTCGCCAAGGCCGCCGCTCTCATCGGCATTAGTCGAGCGCGAGCGTATCGGCTGATAGCAGCCCACCCTGGCTTCTCGCTCGAGGAAGTGCGCCAGTAGCTATGGTTGGCACCGGAGCGGTCGAGCCAGAGCTGAACGACCCGAGCGCACGCGTCGGCACTGTCGTCGACAAGTACACCCTCATGCGTGTCCTCGGCCGCGGCGGTATGGGCGCGGTCTATGAAGCGCGCCACGCGACGCTGTCACGACGATTTGCGATCAAGTTCCTCCTGCCGCAGCTGGCCACGAATCGGGAGATTCTGCGGCGGTTCGAAAACGAGGCGAAAGCGGCCGGCGGCCTCGAGCACCCGAATCTGGCCGCGGTAACCGACTTCGGCCGCGCCGACGACGGCGCCCCGTACATCGTGATGGAGTTCCTCGAAGGAGAGGACTGCGCGAAGCTGTTGCGCCGGCAGGAACGAATCGCGGTAGGCCGGGCGGCGAACATCATTGCGCAGGCCTGCCGCGGGCTGGCGATCGCGCACCGGGCGTCCATCGTTCACCGCGATCTCAAACCCGAGAACCTGTTCGTGACCGATGCAGGGGACGGGAGCGATCTGGTGAAGGTCCTCGACTTCGGAATCGCGAAGCTCAGAATCGCTGACGCGAGCGTCATCACCGGGACAGGGGCGACCTTCGGGACCGCTTACTACATGTCACCCGAACAGGCCCGCGGCGCGGGTGACGTGGATCCTCGAACTGACGTCTGGTCGTTGGGCGTCGTGCTTTATGAGTTGCTCGCCGGCCGTAAGCCGTTCGTCGGCGAGCAGTTCCTCGAGGTCATCCACCAGATCCTGAGCTTCGAGCCGCCTCCGCTGGCGACGCTGCGTCCGGATCTCCCTCCAAAGCTGGTGGCGGTGATCGAACACGCCATGCGGAAGGACGCCGCGGAGCGGTTGCCATCGGTGACGGCGCTAGGCGAGGCGCTCGCTCCGTTCGTAAGCAGCCGACCGGCCGTGGAGCCTCCCCGGCAAGCGCAGGCGCTCGGGCCAACGCTGGCCACACCTGCCACCCGATCGGGCAAGCTCTCGCTTGGCGAACGCCCGAAGATCGTGAACAGCCGAGCAACCGAAGTGCCTTTGGCGCCGGGCGGGTCCGGCTTCTCGAGGAAGGTGATCCTTCTCACCGCGATCGTCGTCGTTGCGGCCGTCGCTTTACTCGTCGCGCGCCGTCGTCCGCCGGAACCGCTCGCGCGCGCGAAACCCGCGGGTGCGGGTCCGCTGTCGTCGTCACCCGTAACGTCAACGTCAACGTCGACGTCCGCCGGGCCGCCACACCTTCCTTCGGTACCCCCGCCGGCGGCGATCGTGCCGCTACCGTCTTCACCTGCGGCGAGTCCACTGGCTGGTCCCCCTCCCGCGGCGCCCTCGGGCGTCGTTCGAACCTTGTCCGAACATTCCAAACGCAGTTCGAACAGGCACGCTGCTCATCTCCCGCCGGACGTTCGACCAACCACGCCGCGACCGGCGCCTCCCGATAATCCGCCCAAACCCGCGACGCCGGCCGACAAACCTGCCGTGAGCCACGGAATCAGGATCGACCGGGAGGACCCGTTTGGACCCTAGCGCCTTTGGCACGACTGCTGCTGAGAGCTCATGACGAAAACCATCATGCTCGTCACTGCATTGATTACAGCCGCGGCCTTAGCCGGCCAACGGGCACAAGCCGCGGACGCGACGGCCGCGGCGCGCGAGCACTTCCAGAAGGGGTTGGCGGCGTACGACGACCAGCGATTCGCGGAGGCCGCGGAGGAGTTCGAGACGGCCTACAAGCTCGCGCCCGCGTTCAAGCTGCTCTACAACATCGGGCAGGTCGACGTCGCGCTCGGGCGCTCGCTCGAGGCGATGCAGGCCTACGACCGGTACCTCAAACAGGGGGCCGGCGCGATCCCGGCGGCGCGGAGGCGCGAAGTCGAGGTCGAAATCAAAAAGCAGCTCGAGCGCATCGGGACCATCCTCGTTCGAACCAGCCCGGAGGGCGCCGAGGTCCGCATCGACGGCGAGCTCGTCGGGCAGACGCCGCTCGCCCAAGCCGGTGAGCGTGAACGCCGGCCGACACACCGTCGAAGCCCTCCTGGCCGGCCACGCGACGCTGACCCGCGAGGTCAACATCGCGGGGAAGGCCAGCAACACACTGGAGATGGCGCTGGAAGCTACGCCGGCGCCCGAGCCGCTATCGTCGCCCGCGCCCGCACCGGCCGCTCCCCCCGCGCCCGAGTTCGAGAAGGTGGTCATCGAGGCCCCGCGCGCACCGGCCACCGCCGTCGCGCCGACGCCGGCCATTCAGGCGATGCCCGCCGCCGAGATCTCGCGCAAGGCGCCCGAGTCCTCCGTCAACTGGCAGCGGCTCGGCGGTCTGGTCCTCATCGCGGGCGGCATCGCCACCGGCACGGTCGGCGGAATCGAAGCCTACCGCGGCTGGAACCAAGAGAGCGACGCCCGCAACCGCCTCGCGGCGGCCACGACCGACGCGGAGTACGACGCCGCCCTACCCGACTACAACGCCGGGAAAGGCACGAACCAGCGCGGCTGGATCATCGCCGGCGTGGGCGCGGGCGCCCTGCTCGGCGGAATCATTTTGGTCGCAACAGCTCCGGAAAGGTCGAACGCCTTCCAGGTCTCGTCGTGGGTCACGACGGACGCAGGCGGTGTGGTGGTCAGAGGCGCTTGGTAGCGCCGGGAAGGAAACGATGATGTCCGTACGTGGGGGTTCGAGGGTTCAGGGTCTGGTCTCCGTGGCGTTGGCGGCCGCCTTCTTTGGCGGATGCTCAAGTTCTCCGCCGGGACGACCGGACGGTGGATCGACCGGAGGCAACGAAGCGACCGGAGGAGCGACCGGCGCCGGCGGGACAACCGGCGGTGCCGGATCCGGCGGCGGCGGTTCCGGCCTTGGGGGCGCTGGCGGCTCGGCCGGCGGATCAACGAGCACCGGTGGCGCGGGTGGCGGCGCAGCGGGGGCTGGCGGATCAAGCGGGCAGGCAGGCGCGAGCGGTGGCGCATCGGGGGCTGGCGGCAGCGGCGGCACGAGCTCGACCTGCGGCGCGCTGAGCCAGGCGTGTTGCTCGAGTCCGTCCAACAGCTGTGGGGCGGACCTGACGTGTCTGCTGGGCGCGAGCTGCAGCTGCGCGAAGGGAATCTTTGGCAGCTACATCATCCGCGTTGATGGCGTCGTGTTGCAGCAGCCGACCACGGCGACCGGAGCGCAGACGGCGGTCCTGGACGCCGCCACCGCGCAACCTTTGACGGGCGCCGTCAGCGGCCAGGACTTCACGTCGAACTTGGCGTCCGCGGGCTGCCTTGTGCGCGACGACGGGACGGTCTGGTGCTGGCGTACCGCCGCGAACGGCAATAGCAAGGGAGCTCTCGGCAATGGTTCGATCGACACGAATGGCCCGACCTTTCGAGCGACGCAAGTTCTGATTGCGGCCAACACCCCGCTCACGAACGTCAAGTCGCTCGCTGACCTGTCATCCTGTGCGGTGACCAACGACGGGGCACTCTACTGCTGGGGCGATATCACGTGGGCGGTCAACAACGGAACGACCCTCACCTCCGGTTACGCGCAGCCCATCACGACAGATGGAGCCACGCCGTTGGCAGGCGTCCTGCAGGCGTCGGTCGGGGGTCCGAGCCCGTGCGCCCTGATCGCCGGGACCGACAGCAACGAAGTCTGGTGCTGGGGGTACAACGGAAGTTTCGATCTCGGAACCGGGGACAACACCAATCGACACTACCCGACCAAGATCGTGGGATTCACCAATCCAACGAAAGTTATCGGGAATTGGGGCAATCTTGCTACTGGGGAATCGGCTCCAGCACAGTGCGCGATCGACGGTGGCAACGTGCTCTGCTGGGGCTATAACCTTCAAGGCGAGACCGGAGTTGGCAACGCGAACACACCCGTTCGTGTCCCGACGCTCGTGAAGTTGGCAGATGGCATGACGTCCTTCAGCGACGCGATTGACCTATATGCTGGCGTCACCACGATCTGCGCGCTGCGAAGCGGAGGCACCTTGTGGTGCTGGGGGACCGGTTACAAGCCCTACGCGGCCAACGTCGGTTTGTCTAACGTCGTTGCCGCCGGCAGCGCGCAGTCTCTCCAATATCTCACGAGCGACGGTTCCTACCACAAGGGAACCGTCACGATCGCGCCAGAGTGCGGATCGCTCCAATAGGACGACACGAACACGGTAATCGAGGAAGCCTGGGCGAACCATCCCCGCTGGCGCTTCGAAAACGGATGTGGCGGGGCGCGACGCGAAAAGGATCGTGATGACAAAACTCGGATCAGGAACAGGCGCCAGCCCAGCGAGGCCCCACGGGAATCACCCAGGCCGCCGGGGCTTCTTCGCACCTTCAACCTGGTCCGGATTTCCGACTCGCTCACCGTCAGCCCGCCTACCCCGGCAGGGCCAGCAGGGCCCCAGAAAGGCAGCGGGAGGGGTTGACGGAGCGCCCCATTATCAGCCAAAAACCGCGCTTGTTTTACTTATCCTCTCCGCCGGGACGGCCTCAATCAAATGGCGCTCGAAAGCGCCCGAATATTTCCGCGCGTTTGGTGTCTTCAACCAGCAGAAGGACCTTTCATAGATGAAAAGCAACCGAGCCCTGGTCTGCGCATTGGTCTCGTTGGCCGTCACGACGCCCGTCTTGGGGGGAGCAGGAAGCGTTGTCGCCGGCCCCTGGGGGGAAGGTCCCGTGCCCCAGTTGGCTGGCACGTGGCAGTCACAGGCGCCGAACAACAACTACGTCATTCGGGTGGGCTGGAACGCCGCCACAGGTCGCTACGAAGGTACTCTGGTCCGCCAGGGATTCCTATCAGCTCGGTCTGTGATGGTGGTCGGCGAGGTGTGCTGGATCGCCAGCCCTGTGAGCAATCAACCCTACCTTCAAGGCGCGGAAGAGATTCGCCTGGTGCTCCCTGGTGGCGCACCACGGCCGCAATGGAGGCGGGCGATCGTGCGGTTGGAGCCCCGCAACCCCAACATCTTGTTCAGTGGGGGTACACGATTCTTCCGTGTTGGTTCGCCTGCGCCGGTCGTACCCGTGCGGGCCGGGTCGAGTCCTCCAGACTCTCCCTTTGTCGCCACGCCCCCTCCCCCTACCGGGCGGCCCGGGGAAAAGCCGTCCGTGAAGAAGGGTCGCGCGGTCGCGGAGACGCAACCAACGCCCGTCGCGGGGTCGGATGCTCAGAATCTACCAGGGAGCGACGGCAGCAAGCCTGCGCTTTCCGCTCGGCAGGCCCGAACGTCGGAATCCGGGCCGGGCATGCAGTTTCCTTCGGTGGAAGACGTCACCGCGTCCACTCACGGGTCGAACGTCAAGGATACCGCCGCCCGGCAGGAAGCTACTTTCACGCTCCTCGACGAGTTGCTGGAGGACGTCTACCACGGGAACATGAACAACCCCACGCAAGGAATGCCGCCCGACAGGGCCGCTCTCTACGGGCAGTACAAGCAAGCCGCGAACCGTGCGGAGGAGGTGGTAATTCCTGGAAAGAGCGCGACGGAGAACATGAGTTCGCCAGCGACGAGCTACTATTTTTCCCTGCGTTTCCGACGAGAAGTCCTCAGCCGCTATGCTCCCCAGGCGATCGTAGACGACTATGAGAAGGTACACTGGGCGGGACAGGAGGCGGCGGCCGCCGCTGGTGCCCGTCGTTCCAGCGATGCGGCCGCGGCCGAGGATACCAAACGGTCATTGGCACCTGATCTGAAGAAGGCCCGCGATCACCACACCGACCTGAGCGTCTTCGGCGTTCAGCTTGGCGAGGTGATGAACCTACCGAACTGCTCGACGAAGGACTCCGACAACGACCTGCTCAGCGAGACGCTCCTCGGTTCGTCAGCCGCTCGGACGTGCGTCGTCGACAAGGCCGGAAGCTTCAGTCAAGGCCTGGCGCAGTTCATCGCGGCGTCCAACTCCGTGCCCTGGGTCTCGAGCGGTATCTCGGTGAAGCTCGGGATGGCGCAGTGTCCGAACTGGATGAAGCAGGCGTTCGGCTGCTCGATCATCTTCAACGTCCGGAACGGCGTTGCTCTCGGCGCGACGTTTCAGACCAACGGCGTGCAATACGAGACGACGATCATCGAGGCCTTGTCACGAAAATACGGTGCCAAGAACCGGCACGAAGGCGGAGAAATGTGGTGCCAGAATACGTTGACCGGCATCAAGACCGACCGAGCGCACGAACAGCACTGGGATGTCGAAGGCATCTTGCACGTTTCGTACGAGCCCATCCACGCGTGCACTAACGGCAGGATCAGCGTCGAGCTGAACCGCTTCCGCCAGGAGCGCGCCAACGTGGAGCGGAAGATGGAAGAAAGTGGGCCCAAGATGTGATTGGGTGCAGCTCTTTTCGGCCACATGAAGCCGGCTATGGGACAAGGGGGACAGTGAAAACAAGAGCCGCTATTCTGCGCGTCAAACGCCGATAATTCCCTTCTATGTAAAACTTCCCACCGTGCGCCGGGGGCCATCTCCCGCGCTGCGCGCCGCTTGGCGCGGCGAGAGAACGACCCCTTGATTTGCCTGTACCCGGACAGGAGCGCGATAGTACCATCCGACACGACCTCGTAGCTAGAGTTGCATCAGCCCGGGCCAACCCAGGAGGCACCACTCGTTGAAAGCCAGTCGGTTCGGACTTACCACGTTGATTCTCATCGCCGGATGCGGATCAGGCTCGACGACGGGCCCGGCGTCGACCGGCACGTCCGGCGGGAGTTGCACCGCCACGCTGTCCGGGCCTCTGACCCAAACAGTCGCGTGCGCCGGGTCTCTGCAACAGGAGGCCGGCAACACCGGTCCCGACCAAGCCTATGTGATCATCGAGGACGTGACGGGCGTGTTCAACTTCGAGATCCGCTACATCCCCGTGGGGACCGGGCACTACGGCTCGGGCGACGCCTCCGTCGTGGTCACTGGCGCGGTCACGAATGTCGGCGTCACACCGCGACAAGAGTGGGATCTCGCCGCAAACAACCCCAACCAGACCCCGCCCGACAGCGGGACCTACGCCATCGACGTCACGCAGATCGCTGGCACGCCCCACGTTCTTGCCCTGGGTCAAGCCTGGGACACCAAGGCGACACTCGACGCGACCTACTCGGCGGATCCATCGAGCGCAGCGACCGGAACCGTCACTGTGCACGTCGACCTCGACGACAAGACGTTCCTGTAGGCCCGCCGAGCCGCCGCCCCATCCAGCCCGCCTGGCAACAATCCTCGAGCCCGCCAATCTGTTCGTGATCCACAAGAAGGATCTGGGCGACCTGCTGTTCGTCGACCGCGACCTGGCCTACGACCTCTTGTGGTCGTTCGTCCGCACCCTGTCGTCCCGCCTGCGCGAGACCAACGACAAGATGACGTTCATGGCCGTGACGTCGAAGTTCTGAGGGAGTATGAAGTTCTGAGGGAGTATATTGCCGCAAAATGGGTCGCCGGAGAGTGACAGGGCTCGTGGTCGTGGGTGTCGTCGCGTTCGGTGGGTGCGGGGGTGGCTCGGGGAAGGGCGGCGGAGCAGCGGCCGGCGGTGCGCCGGCCGGCGGTGCGCCGGCCGGCGGGGCCGCAGGGGGGGCCAAGGCGGGCAGCTCCGGGACCGCGGGAGGCAGCGGCGGAAAAGGGGGTGCGTCGGCGGCTGGTGGACACGGCTCGGGAACCGGCGGAAGCCTCGGGTTGGGCGGGGAGGGCGTGGGCGGTTCTCTGGCCGCGGGCGGCGCCGCGGGAACGAGAGGCCCGGGAATGGCCGTCACCCTCGCGACAGGAGCTAACCACACGTGCGCGCTGCTGACCGACGGCACCGTCGAGTGCTGGGGGTACAAAGATACGTTACCGCACGGGGATGAGGCCGATTCCGACTTTTTCCACCCGACGCCGATTGCCGGTCTGACCGGGGTCACGGCCATCGCGGCGGGTGGAGACCACTCGTGCGCGCTCCTTTCGGCCGGCACGGTCGCTTGCTGGGGAGATGGTTCTTCCTATGGCGCTCTGGGCGGGGTGACGTCGTCCGTGACGGACATCGCGACCGTGACGGGATTGACCGGCATCACCGCGATCTCTGCCGGTACCTATCACACGTGCGCCCTCCGCTCCGACGGCACGGTCACTTGTTGGGGGGAGGGAGGCAGACTCGGCGACGGGACGAACACCTCGTCCTCAACGCCGGTCG
Organism: uncultured Pseudomonadota bacterium; assembly: GCA_963835825.1. Classification (GTDB taxonomy): domain Bacteria; phylum Myxococcota_A; class Polyangia; order Fen-1088; family Fen-1088; genus JADGRB01. Next base: position 513,012 of record CAWIGZ010000005.1, on the reverse strand, counting down.
CGGTGAAGAACCTGACGGGCGTGACGGCCATTGCTTCGGGCGACGACCACAGTTGCGCCCTGCTCTCGGACGGCACCGTGGCGTGTTGGGGCGACAACGGATGGGGCCAGCTGGGCAACGGGACGACGTCCGATGCCTCGGCCCCGGTGCCGGTGCCCGGTCTCACGGGCGTCACGGTGATCGCCGCCGGCGGAGAGCACAGCTGCGCTTTGCTTTCCGGAGGCACGGCTGCCTGCTGGGGGACCGACGACGAAGCCCAGCTGGGCAATGGGATGACGGCGCCCTATCAGTCGTCGCCCGTCGCGGTGATGGGCCTTGTGGGCGCCACGGCTATCAGCACGGGAGGTGCCCACAACTGCGCCTTGCTTCCGGGAGGCACGGTCACCTGCTGGGGCGACAATCACGATGGGCAACTCGGGGTGGGAACCAAGTCCGCCGGCCCGCCCGCGCTGTCACCAGTCCCTGTGGTGGGGCTGGCAGGTGTCACGGCCATCAGCGCGGGGGGAATTCACACATGTGCGGTGGTCGCGGGAGGGGCGGTCGAATGCTGGGGAGACGACCGCGAGGGCGAGATCGCCAACGGCGCGGTGACGCCCGTGCCCGTGACCGGACTGACCGGGGCGACGTCCATCTCCGCTGGTTGGGACCCGCTGACCGAGGGCTCCACGTCCAATGGGCATACCTGCGTCATCGTTTCTGGGGGAGCGGTCGAGTGCTGGGGCGACAACGCTCACGGCGAGCTCGGTGACGGGACCACCTCCACTTCCTTCAAACCGGTTCTGGTGGCCAGTCTGACGGGAGCCACCGCCGTTGCTTCGGGAAGCGACCACACCTGCGCCGTGGTTTCTGGGGGGGCGGTCGAGTGCTGGGGGAACGACAGCAAGGGTGAGATTGGCGGGACGAGTCCGTCCGTGACGCCGGTCGCCGTGTCGGGCGTGACGGGTGCTACGGCCATCGTGGCGGGCCTCCAAGACACCTGCGCGCTCCTCTCCGGCGGAACCGTCGCGTGCTGGGGATTGAACGAATACGGACAGCTCGGAAACGGGGCCACGAGCTCGGCCGCGACGCCGGCGCCCTCGATGGTCACGGGCCTCACGGGCGCCCATGCGCTGGCCGCCGGTCGAGAGCACGTGTGCGCGCTCCTCTCCGACGGCACCGCCGCGTGCTGGGGATTCAACGGTGCGGGAGAGCTTGGCAACGGCACCACCACTCAGGCGACGACACCTGTCCCCGTGACGGGGCTGACAGGCGCGACAGAGATCGCCGCCGGTTACGACCACACGTGCGCGGTCCTCTCGAACGGCACCGTCCAGTGCTGGGGAGACAACATGTCCGAGCAGCTCGGTGCCCCGGTGTTGGTGTCGTCGGCGAAGCCAGTCGCCGTCACCGGGCTGGCAAACGCCACGGCGGTTGCAGCGGGCGGGAACCACACCTGCGCTCTCCTGGCGGGTGGCGCGGTTTCGTGCTGGGGCAACGACGACTACGGCCAGCTCGGCGACCAAAGTCTGAGCCAAACCGTGAAGCCGGTGGCGGTCGTGGGATTGACCAACGCTGTCGCCATCGTGGCGGGCAACAGCTTCACCTGCGCCTTGCTTGCGAGCGGCGGCGTCGCTTGTTGGGGCAACGACGACACCGGTCAAATCGCCAACGGCGCCACGACGCCAGTCCCGATCCGGGACCTTTGACCCGGCAGGGCCCGCAGGGCCCGGGAAAGGCAGGGGGCGCGGTTGACGGAGCGCCTGTCGTTCGCCAAAACTCGATCCAGTTGAGATCTTTGGCGTTTCCTGGGTGAGCGCGGCGTCGCCCGAACTGATAGATCGCCGCGGTGCTCTCGCTCCTTCTGACCGTACTTGCCGTAGCCAGGTCCGCGCTCCGAACCCGCGCCGCGCTCGCTCTCGAGAATCTCGCCCTCCGCCAGCAGCTTGCCGTTCTTCGGCGCGGGCGCCCTCGCCCTCCCCTCGCTTGGACCGACCGGCTCTTCTGGATCGCGCTGTCGCGTGCGTGGTCCCACTGGCGCGACATCCTCGTGCTCGTCAAGCCCGCCACCGTCGTGCGCCGGCACCGCTCCGCCTTCCGGCGCTTCTGGACCTGGCGCTCCCGTCGACCACCCGGGCGCCCACCCGTCGATCGCCGCACGCGCGGCCTCGTCCGCCAAGTGGCGCTGGCCAACCCCTGTGGGGCGCCCCGCGCATCCATGGCGAGCTGCTCAAGCTCGGCATCGAGATCTCCGAGCGCGAGGTCTCGCGCCTGATGCCACGCGCGCCGCGCAAGCCGCCGTCGCAGACATGGCGCACCTTCCTGACCAATCACGTCGGCACGCTCGCCTCCATCGACTTCTTCACCGTCCCGACCGCGACCTTTCGGGCCGGCCGTTCACACGCGCAGACACGCAAATCTGATTCGCACAGATAAGGCGGCGCGCGGAAATTATCTTGCCACGGACGCTTCCTGGCTCCTCGGGAATCGCAGAGGCTGTAAATCAACGAGTTGAATAGCTAATTTGGATCAAACGCCTAAGGCCGGCGTAGCACGTACCGTCCGCTCGGCAGTACTGCCCCGGACCGCCGGGATTGGGATCGTGGACACCGCAACCCATCCCCAGCGAGGAGAGCAGAACCGCAAGAAGCAGACACCTCACAGCCACCGCGGACCACGTTAGAGCGGCCCCAGCCGGGAAGCTACCCCTACCGTCTGAGAGCGCCGGACCAGGAGCGCGCCGCGCTCGCCCTGGCAGAACTCCATCGTCGAGCGCCTTATCGGCTCGGTCCGCCGTGAGTGTCTCGACCACATGGTCGTCCTCGGCGAGCGCCATCTCCGGCGAATCCTCGTTGCCCGAGGTCGGCGGCCTGCACCACAGGTACGAGCGCCGCGCCGCCTGAAGGCGCCCCGACAAGAGGAGGGGGCCGCCCTCTTGGGCAGCGGCGAACATCTGCCCGCCGCCCGCCTCCCGTCCCCTTGCCGCCTCGCAACTTGTTCTCCGCAGAGCAGCGTCGCCCCGAGTTGTCGAGGAATCGCGGGCCCATAGTCGCGTTGCACGGATTCAGCCCCCTCCGCGGGGGCCTCGATTGGTTTTGGCGAACCACAGGGTGGGCGCCGAGTACAGCGCCTTGAGCGCCTGGAGGTGATGATCGGGATGGACCTTCGGATCGGACCAGTGCGGCACGAAGGGTTCATGCGGGGAACCGCGACTTGATCTTGTTATCACATCCGAGATCCTGCGGGGGCATCTGCGGCCTGATTACGCGCATTGGCTGTTGAGCGTGTCGCCGCGATAGTTTCTTCCATCGTGACCATCACGAGAGCAACCGATCGATATCCTCTCGGGTCAGCCCCTGAATGAGGCTGTTGTCGGCGGTGATGATGGCGTCGGCCAGGGCGCGTTTCTTGCTTCTGGAGCTCGAGCACCTTCTCCTCGACCGTGTCGCGGCGCGATCAGCCGATAGGCGAACACCGGCGCGTCTGGCCGATGCGGTGCGCGCGGTCGATCGCCTGGGCTCTCGACGGCGGGGTTCCACCAGGGATCGAGCAGGAACACGTAGTCCGCCGCCGTCAGGTTCAGGCCGACGCCGCCGGCCTTGAGGCTGATGAGGAACAGCTTGCAGTCCGGGATCGTCCTGGAAGCGATTGACACGCGCCTGCTCGGTCGCGGGTTCGGCCGTCGAGGTACTCGTAGGCGACTGCCCTCGCGCGTCGAGCCGCGCGCGCACGATCGCCAGCATGCTCGTGAACTGCGAGAACACCAGGGCCTTGTGCCCCTCGCCGAAGACCTCGCGCAGCTGCGGCAGGAGCACGTCGAGCTTGGCTGCTCGGCTCGTCCGCGCGCTTGGCCTTGTCGATCAGGCCGGGGTGGCACGCCGCCTGCCGCAGGCGGAGCAGCGCTTCGAGGACCTGGATCTTCGCCTTCTTGATGCCCGTCGCGTTCGATCTGCGCCGAGCAGCGATTGCGCGGTAGTGCTCGCGCAGCTCGTCGTACAGCTCGCGCTGCGCGGGTTCCAGGTCGCAGTAGATCGTCTGCTTCGGCTTCGCGGGCAGGTCCTTGGCGACCTGTCCTTCGTGCGGCGGAGGATGAAGGGCCGCAGCGCTTGCGCGAGGAGCGGCCGAGCGCCTCGGGCTCGGCGGCGCTTGCGCCGAGGCCGAAGCGAACGCGCCTCGCGGCGCCGAGCATGCCGGGGTTGAGGAACTCGAACAGGCTCCACAACTCGCCGAGGTGGTTCTCGACCGGCGTGCCGCTGAGGGCCAGGCGGTGCTCGCGCCCGCAGCAGCCGCGCCGCCTTGGCCGACTCGGCTGCTCGCGTTCTTGATGGCCTGGGCCTCGTCGAGGATGGCGTAATCGAACTGCGCCGTCCTTGAGGTCGACGATGTCGCGCCGGAGCGTGCCGTAGGTGGTCAGGATCAGATCGTAGTCGTCGAAGCTGGCCCGGGTCGCGTGTCCGTTCCTTCCCGATGTGGTCGAGCACCGAAGCTCGGGAGCGAACCGTGCCGCCTCGTGCTTCCAGTTGAACACGAGCGACCGCGGCACGACGACCAGCGACGGCGCCTTGGCCTTGCCCTTCGCGCGCCGACGAGCAGCGCGAGCACCTGCACGGTCTTGCCCAGGCCCATGTCGTCGGCCAGGCAGCCGCCGAAGCCGAACCGCTGAAGGAAGTCGAGCCAGCCCAAGCCCTCGCGCTGATAGTCCGTAGCTTGCCTTGGAACTGGCGGCGGCGCCTCCTTGGCTCGAACGCCCGTGAAGCTCCCCAGCCGATCGCGCGCGCGGGCGAACGCGGCGTCGACCTCGACCTCGGGTTGCGACGCCAGCAGGGCGTCGAGCATGCCGACCTGGCTCCGCCGGAACCCCAGCTGATCTCCCCTCGGCTTGCCCACGCCGGCCAGGAGTCCGTACCGCTCGAGCCACGCCTCCGGCAGGAGCCCGAGCGATGCCGTCGCCCAGCACGACGGTCGTTTCGCCCCTTCGGGCTGCGGCGAGCAGGGTCGGGAGGGACGCGGACACGCCTTCGAAGTCGCAGGTGCCATCGAGGCCGAACCAATCGATGCCCGAGGTGACGGCCAGCTTGAACGATCCGGCCTGGCGATAGACCTTGCCCTGCGCCTCGACGCGCCAGCCTGCCGCCACCAACTCGCGGACCGCGGCGGGCATCGCGCGGGAGAGATCTCGAAGGCCGATCCATCGTCAACGCCACCGCCGCGGAGGGCGCGCGGCGCGCGAAATCCGAGCGCGATGAGCCTGGCCGCGGCGGCGCGCTCGGCGGCGCCGTCTCGAAGGAGCAGGCGCCTCTCCGCGGCTCGAAGCACGCGATCCCCGGGCCGGGTGGCCGAGATCACGACGCCGTCATAGAGAAAAGAGAGCGCGCCCATGAGGCGCTTGCCTTGCCACGGCGCCACCTCCTCGAGCGTGATCCTGAGCGCGGGCGTCGGCGTCAGACGCAACTCCTCCAATCGAAGCGACGCGGGAAGGTCGAGCCGGGGCAGGCGCGTCAGCGAGAACAGCTTCTCGAGTAGCTCGTCTTCATGGCGGCGCGGCACGGCGAGGGTACCGTGCTGCCGGAAGAGCAACACCCAGCCGAACGCGCCTCCGTGATCGAAGGGCGCGGCGTGATCGGCGAGCACCGCGACCCCGCTCTCCAGCAGGAGCGGCGCCGCGTCGAGGGGGATAGCTTCTTGACCGCGAATCAGGCGGCCGGCGACGGCAGTCACCTTGGCGGGCGGATCTCGATCCACCTTGAGCGCCAGCGCGTACCCCTCGTCCTCCCACCGAAGCGATGTCTCGCCATCGCCGCTCTCGCCGCTTCGGATCGAGCAGCGCCCGCTGTCCGCGAGCGTCCGCAACACGAAGGCGTGGAGCGAGCTTGGTATCGTCACGACGCCGGGAACGACCGGATCAGCATAGGTGTTAGCGGGGTAGGGCGAGTATGAATAGCTGGAGGCCGTCTTGAGGGCGCCGGCGCCGGCCAGCAGCAACAGAACCTGCCGATCGCGATCATCGGCGAGCTCGCCGAGCGAAGACTGCCGAAGGTGTCCCGGCTTGGACGGTGTCCATGTGCCGTCTCGTTGGCGATCGAACGTCGAGATCCGAAGGACCAGGTTTCCCAGGGCGCGCGACGCGGCCACGTCGACGACGTAGCGGATCTCGACGGGCGCCCTCGTCGGAGCGGGATCAGGCTCGGGGTGCGCTCCGGCGCCCGCCTTCTCGACGAGGGTCCTCCAGTCAGGGCGACGCGGAGGGACGCGCAGGGACCTCACGGCGGGAGGCGGCGACCAGCCTGCCCGCGTCAGCGGACCCGCGTCTGCTCCGTCGCTATCGTCGTCGCCGAGCTCGTCATCGGCGGTGCTGCCGCTCTGTAAGTCGTCGGACAGATCCTCGACCCTGGTTAGGGTCGAAGGGAGGGTCAGGTTTCCGCGCGCCTCGGCGGCGAGCAAGGTCGCCCAGACGTGCTTGCAGCGCCCCTCCCCGTCGAAATACGGGCAGGTGCAAAAAACGCCAAGGCTCGTCCTTCGGGCGCTGAGCAGCACCGCGTACGCCTCCGAGCCCTTCACGGTGGCGTGGACCTCGCTGTTCGAGGCCACGTCGATCTTCACCGCTCGACGCTGGAAGTACGCGGCGCCTCTAGCACGGACGACCGCGGGAAATTCTCGGGCGAAGACGCTGCTGAGCACGACGCCGAGCCAACCTAACACGCGGCGCCAGATCGAAATACATCTGTCGCGACGGACCGTCGGATCGCCGACCCGCCGCGCTGCGGGCGCGCGCCCGACCGGCGGTACAGCCGTCGGTCCATACCGGATTGTCGCCGGTGTGCCCCCCTCCACAAGGATCAGGAGAGCCACAAGCTGGCGTCGAAGGACGGACCGATCACCGTGCGCCATCCTCCTCGCTGGCCTCCCGAGGCTGACGGCCGCACCTCGTTGGACGAATCGTTCGCCGGTGCGGTGCCCAGCATAACCCTCTATCCGGCCTTCTCGACCAGCATCAGTAGAGCAAGCAACTGACGTCGAAGGGTGGAGCGGTCGCCCGCGGTGGTCCAATCGCTCATCGATTTCCGGAGCGCTTCGGCGACCTCGTCGCCCCGACCCTCGTCGCCAGCTACAGTGCTACAGGTCGACCGCACGGAACCGCCCCCTGGCGCATCCGCCACCGCGGGCACGACCCGCAAGTGCCCGGAAATTGGGCCTGACCGCGCTGGACTTCGCTCTACCGCACCGGGACCGGACGTGTTCAAGTCCCGTCCACCCCGCTGATTTCATTAGTCTTTTTCGACGACTCCACAGCCTCCGGCGTATCGCGCCTTGAGGCCGTGACGAAAGCTTTTGAAATCCTTTGGGATTTTCTCTCGCTGATTTTTGCGACAATCAGCGCGCGTTCGGCGAATCCCGCCGTGCCCCGGAGGGAGCCCGGGATTCGCGAGGATGCCCACCTACCGGGTGACACTCCATTGCCGCGGAAGCGAGCAATGGTCGATGAATGGCCGTCAAGAAGCGTCCCCTAAGGAGGGAGACGAGCGCTCCGTGATCGAGCTTGAGCTGCTTCGCGACGGCAGGAAGCGCATCCGGCTGCGCGGCGCGGGCAAACGGAAGGAGGATCTTCTCCTCCATTCCGATGTGCCGCAACAGGCGGCCCCGAAAGGCTCCATAGACCGAAAGGTCGAAGCATCTCCGACCACCGACGCGATCAGGAGAGCGTCGATCCCTGCGTGATCGGTTTCCAGAAAGCCGGCGACTCCGGCATCGGTGGTCGAACGCCCGCCGAGCTCATCGCGCACGCGTGAGCGGATTCACGGCCTCGTGTGCGGGAACGGTCTCCTGTCTGTTCCTGTTCGCGACCATACGCACCGCGAGGTAAACGAGCGGAAGGATCCCGCCGACGATGAAGACGACGTCGCCCGGCAACCGCAGCCACTCGAGCGTGCGGATCGTCGGCTGCGCGAAGAACTCGGGGCGCCGCGCGTGCCAGTAGCCGTTCACGAGGGCGTCGTAAAACTGCAGTCCGCCGATGGGGAAGAGATTCACGCAGACCATCCAGGCGAGGCCTCCGTTGAGGGACCAGAACGACCACTTCATCGCCCGTTCGGTCCGCGCGTCGCGCGGGACGAAGTAGGCGGCCACGAAGACGAAGAAGCCGATGGCAAGCATCCCGTAGACGCCCATCATGGCCGCGTGACCGTGGTTGGCCGTGAACTGCGTACCGATCTCCCAGTAGCTCACGACGGGGAGGTTGATCAGGAACCCGAAGATGCCGGCACCGACGAAGTTCCAGAAGCCCACCGCCGCCAGGAACATCACCGCCCACTTGTGCGGGAACCGCTCGTCGCTCGTGTCCAGCACGGTCTCACCGGGCTTTGCTCCGCCGAGGCGCATGAATCGCCACGCTTCGAAGGTCAGGAGGACGAGGGGAACCACCTCCATCGCCGAGAAGAAGGCGCCCAGCGCCATGTGCACGGCGGGCGCGCCACTGAAGTAGAGGTGGTGCATCGAACCGACCACGCCGCCGATCGAGTAGAGAATGATCTCGAGGTAGATGAGCCGCGTGGCGGTCCGCTCCGGCACCATGCCGACGAGCACGAACATGTAGGCGACCGTGACGGTGGTGAAGATTTCGAGGAAGTCCTCGACCCACAGATGGACGACCCAAAACCGCCAAAAGTCGATCACGGCGAAGTGCGACTTGGGCCCGAACAGCATTCCCACGCCGTAAAAGATCGGAATGGAGAGCGAGGCGTAGAAGAACAGCCACGGCATGCTGCCGAAGTGTTCGGACCGGAGCCTCGACCCGAGTCCGCGGGCGATGATCACCAGCCAGAGCAGCAACCCGACCGTCAGCGCGATCTGCCAGAGCCGCCCCAGATCGAGGTACTCCCAGCCTTGCGCGCCGACCCACCAGGCCGTGGTCGGCGATTTGATGACGTCGCGGTAGCTCAGCGCCTCGCCGGCCAGCGAGCCGATGACCACGACGACCAGCGCGACGAACAGCACCCCCGCGAGCTTGCTTTGATGACGCGGCTCCTTGCCCGCGATCATCGGCGCTAGGAAGATCCCGATCGCCAGATACGCCGTGGCGACGAAGAACAGGGCCAGCTGGAGGTGCCAGGTTCGCGTCAGTTGATACGGGAGCCACTTCGCGATGTCGAAACCGAAGAAGTCGCTCGGCTCCGCGTGATAGTGGGCGTTGGCGGCGCCACAGAGCCCCTGGAGCAGAAACAGTCCGGCCACGACCAGGAAGAACCAGACGGTCGATCGCTGCCCGGGCGTGAGGCGAACTTCGCTCGGCTCACGAAACACGATCGCGTGCGCCGCGTCCGGCGCGTCGTCGGGCCAACCAAGGGTTTTGAAACGCCCGAACGCGAACAGGGTCGCGCCAATGCCGGCGAGCAGCGCAATGAGCGAGATCGTCGACCAAAGAACCGCGTCCGGCGTCACGGTGTTGCCGACCCCCGGCGCGGGCGGCCAGTTGTTCGTGTACGAGTACGACTTGCCAGGGCGGTTCGCGGTCGAGACCCAGGCCGCCCACGAGAAGTAGGCGACCAGCGCGGGTGTCCGGTCGGCGGGAATGCTGGGGCGTCTCAACCCCGTCTGCTCTGCCGCCGGGCCGAACCAGTGGCGGTAGTAGTCCCCGAGCTCCCGAAAGGCGAGGACCTGGGCTGGGGTATAGGAGAGGACGTCGCTGGTTGCGTCCCAGCGGTTGGTCTTGAAGTCCTCGACGACGCGAGCGGCGGCGTCACTCACGCCGCGCGCGGCGTAGTCACGCAGCATCGCCTCACGCGCGCGCTCGATGTAGTCAGCCGTGAAGTCGGGGCCGAGGTAGGCGCCGTGGCCGAAGATCGTCCCGTACTCCATGAGGCCGTACTTTTCGAACAGCAGCTGGCCCTGAAAGACGTCGTCGCGGGTGAAGAGGACGGCGCCGTCCGGCGCGACGGTCGTCCGCGGCACCGGCGGATGCTCGGCGTAGACGCGGTAGGCGAGGTAGCCGAGGATCGCGAACCCGACGACGAAGGTGAGAATCGCGACCTGGAGCCAGGCGGGCGAGACGGAGAGAGCGGAACGGCTGGACCGGGACATCGAGACCACCCTACATCCAGAAGCCGCGGACGAGCGCGACCGCGAAGAAGACGATCGCGAGCGACAACAGGAGAACGAGCCGCCCCAACCGAGAGGCCAAACGACACGTCCGCCTGGCTTCAGGGGATTCCGGAGCGTGCTCCAGCGCTTCGATTGGGCGGCGACCGATCATGACGTCGTCCGCTCTGGCCGCGATCGTGACGAGGAACACGAGCCCGAGATTGACTGAGCTGACGAACAGCGATCATTGGCTATCTCTTGGGGGCCGCGCCGGGGCGGGTGACGGAGGCGGGCGCCCTGCCCGTCCGCCGCCGAGCGCGCAGGGGCCTGCGCGCGAGGCGCTCTATCTGCCCCTGGAGGACGACCGCATTATTGTGTTCGGTGTCGTGAGAAGAAAAAATGAGCGTGAGCGTCTGTCCCACCGCCCGATCGGCCAATGAGCGCAGCTGCTCTGATGGCCCGGTCGCCTTCAGCTCTTCGAGATAGCGCAACTTGAATTCTGGCCAGCGCGTCGGGTCGTGGCCGAACCATTTACGAAGCTCGCCGCTCGGCGCGACCTCTTTGCGCCACTCGTCCAGCGCCAGATCCTCCTTCCGGATTCCGCGCGGCCACAATCGCTCCACGAGGACGCGATATCCGTCGCCTCGCGATTTAGGCTCGTAGGCCCGCTTCAGCTTCACCACGGGATCAACCCTAGCGACCGATACGCTTGCGTCAACGGGGCGACGACACAAACGGCTCGCGGCCGGGCGTCGAGTTCTCACCTATTATCGAGACTGCGTGGATCAGACGATGTGCACGACGGTCATCACGGGCTTTCACCAGGACATCGAGGGCGACTGGATCGCCGAGCTCGCGTGCGGACACTCGCAGCACGTCCGTCATCGGCCGCCGTGGCAGAGCAGGCCGTGGGTGACGAGTGAGGCAGGGCGGGCCGAGAAGTTGGGCGCATCGATCGACTGTCCGCTCTGCGAGATGCCCGAAGCGCCAGTAGGCATCGGCGAGTACAAGCGTACCGCGACGTTCACCCAATCCTCCGTCCCCATCGGATTGCTGCGTGACCACCGCACGAAGCCCGGCGTCTGGGCGAGAATCGTGATCGAAGCGGGGGAGCTCGAGTACACGCTGGACTCGCCAGTCCGCACGTTCTTGCTGACACCCGAATGTCCGGGAATCGCACCGCCGGGCGCCGCGCATCACGTGAAGGCGGACCACGCCGTCTCCTTCCATGTCGAGTTTCTTCGCCTCGGCGAGGGGTGATCTCCCGTCCTGTCCCTGCGAAGCGGAAGGTCAGTTATCGATTTCCTGCGTCCTTTTCGAGCGGCGCCCGTCTTTACAGTCGGAGGTTAGACATGGACACCCAAGACAGCGATCGAGTCAGAGGTCAGGTTCGAACCGCTTACGCGAAGGTAGCGAAAGGCGCCGGCGGCTGTAGTGTCGGCTGTTGCGGCACGGAGGGCTCTGGGAGCCTCACCATGGGCTACTCGAACGAGGACCTCGCAAGCGTGCCCGAGGGATCCGACCTCGGGCTCGGATGCGGAAATCCGCAGGCGATCGCCGCGTTGCGCTCGGGCGAGACGGTGCTCGACCTCGGGAGTGGGGCCGGGTTCGACTGCTTCCTGGCAGCGCGCCGAGTCGGGCCCGGCGGCCGCGTCATCGGCGTCGATATGACCCCGGAGATGGTCACGAAGGCGCGCGACAACGCCCGCCGCGTCGACGCAGTGAACGTGGAGTTCCGCTTGGGCGAGATCGAGCATCTGCCCGTGCCCGATGCGTCGGTCGACGTCATCATCTCGAACTGCGTGATCAACCTGGCGCCTGACAAACGCGCAGTCTTCCGCGAGGCGATCCGCGTTCTTAAACCCGGCGGACGGATCGCGATCTCGGACGTCGTCGCCACCAAGACGATCCCGGCCGAGCTGGCGGAAAGCGTCGAAGCCCTCACGGGATGCGTGGCGGGGGCGGCGCAGGTCGACGACATGCGGGCCTTCCTTACCGAGGCCGGGTTCGACAACGTCATCGTCGATCCGCGGCCGGACAGCCAGGCGATCATCGGCCAGTGCATGCCCGGCGCCGAGGACTACCTGGCGTCGGCGCGGATCGAGGGTAGGAAGCCCGGTGGCGCCAATTGCTGCGCGCCTTCATGCTGTACGTAGGAAGGGCTTCGGATGATCCCACCGGAAGCACGCGGCGCATGGCGCGAACTTGAGACGCGGCTCCGGCCATATGTCGCGCGCCGCGTGGGTTCCACCTCCGAGGTCGACGACATCGTCCAGGACATCCTGGTCAAGACGCTCGGCGGACTCGGGACCTTGCGCGACGGCGAGCGCTTCGGCGGGTGGGTCTACCGAATCGCGGAGCACGCGATCGCGGATTTCGCGAGTACGCGCGCCCGTGCTCCGAGCCCACTCACGGCGGACGCCGACGTTCCGGAGGACCGTGACGCCGCGGGCGACGAAGCCACCGAGTTGCAGGCGGATCTTGGAAAGTGCGTGGCCCTCTTCGTCGCACGCCTCCCCTCGCCTTACCGCGAAGCCATTACGCTGACCGACCTCGAGGGCCTCACGCAGAAGAAGGCGGCCGATATGCTGGGCGTCTCGCTCTCGGGTATGAAGTCTCGCGTGCAACGCGGTCGCGAGAGGATTCGCGAGATGTTCGAGGAGTGCTGCGAGGTCTCGGTGGACTGTCGAGGCCGCGTCGTCGAATGCGAGGCGCGCGCCCTGGAAGACGTCCCTGAGGACTGCCGAGGAGCAGCGGCGTCATGGGCAGTCAGGGTCAGTCGGACGGAAGGAAGGACGCGATGAGCGACGGTGCCCTTCTCCCGTTTGGGAAGTTCTCACCGGGAGGGCTCACGTTCACGACGTCTGCCGAACTGGAGCGCAAGGGAGTCGCCATTCCCCCCCGAGACGCTGCTTGCGGCATCGAGCGCCCGGCGGCCCCGACGACCTTGGCTTAGTCCGCCTAATGGACTAACATAGAGGCATGTCCCAGCAGGTCAATATCCACGAGGCCAAGACGCAGTTCTCGCAGCTTGTGGATCGAGCCCACTCCGGGGAGGAGATCGTGGTAGCGAAGGACGGCGAGCCGTGGGCGCGCCTGGTTCCGCTCGCGGCGCCCGCTGCCCGCCAGCCGGGCCTTTTGCGCGGGTTGCACATCGATCCGGCCTTCGATCAGCCGCTTCCGGATGAAGAGCTGGACGCCTGGAACAATGGCCGATGAGACTACTGCTCGACACACATGCCTTCCTCTGGTGGCTGGCTGATGACACGCGCCTGTCCAAGCGGGCTCGCAAGGCAATCGCGGATCCGAAGCGGATGGTGTGCCTGAGTCCGGCGAGCGCCTGGGAGATCGCTACCAAGCACCGCATCGGCCGGCTACCCGAGGCACGCGAACTACTCGCGGACTTCCCAGGGATCCTCGCGCGGGCCGGATTTGACGAGCTACCGATCGCCACGAAGCACGCCGTTCTGGCGGGCACTTTGCCTGGCACGCATCGGGATCCGTTCGATCGAATGCTCGTGGCCCAGGCCCTGTGCGAGAACATGGAGGTCGTCACCGCAGACGACGCGCTCGGGACGCTCGGCGCTCGGTGTCTGTGGTGACGGGTCCCTCTCGGCGGCGATCAGGGGTGCTTGCGCGGGTAGTTGCTCATCCTGACCTTCACCGCGCGAGGGAAGGATCGAGCTTGTCTTCGTGGAGGTAGGACGAGACGTTTGAGTCGCTGACGGAGGCGGGCAAGGCTTCCTGGCACGGCTCGGCGCGCGCCGCCCTCGGACCTGTGGTCAGCCGCGTCGCCCGTGGAGCAGGTCGCGCGCGTCCTCTTCCTCGACCCATCCCGCGACCTTCTTCCTAATCTCGTCGCGCACGGCGATGGTCTTTTTGAGGCGTTCCTCGTTCGTGCCGGTGAAGCTCGACGGATCAGCGAAGCTCCAGCTCAACCTCGTGGTGACGCCGGGGAACACCGGGCACCGCTCAGCGGAGGCTTCGTCGCAGACGCTGATGACGTAGTGAAACCGCTTCCCGCCCTTGAAGAGCTCAAGCACCGACTGCGTCCCCGCCTTGCTGATGTCGATGTCGGCCTTCTGCATCGCCTCGACGGCCAGAGGATTGAGCCGCCCCGGCTCGAGCCCGGCGCTTTGGGCGTCGAATCGGTCCCGCTTGAGAGCGGGACCGTGGGGGCAGGCTTCTCCGCAGCCCATGGTGATGAGGAGTTGAGCGCCGGCGGCCAGGGAGTCGAATCTCCGCAGCACGCGTCCGAGGACCTGCGGCGCATGACCTCACGCGCCACCTCGGACACCAGAGCTGCGAATCGTTCCCCTTGGTCACTCCACAGTTGTATGATGCAAGTGTGAGCCGGCGTCAATCCACCACGACCTTTGTCCTGTCGAGCGCCGGAAAGCCGACGAGTAGCTGGAAGCGCACGGCCACCGGGTATGGGCGCAGATTCTGCGCGTTTTGGCTCATTGGCGACCCGTCCGGCGCGGTGGCTGGTGGTGGACCTCTTGTTGCACTGAACCTGATAGACCGCGCCTCGAAAGGAAGAACCCCATGACCGCGATTCACGTCTTCGACCCTGCCATGTGCTGCTCCACCGGTATCTGCGGACCGTCCGTCGACCCCAAGCTGGCCCGGTTCGCCGCGGACCTCGACTGGTTGAAGAGCCGGGGCGTCTCCGTCGAGCGGTTCAACCTCGCGCAGCAACCCGCGGCGTTTGCTCAAGACGCTACCGTGAAGAACGCTCTCGAGACGTTAGGCGATGACGCCCTGCCGCTCGTGAAGGTGAACGGCAAGGTGAAGAGCAGCGGCGTGTACCCTTCGCGCGATGACCTGGCTGCGTGGGTCGGCGTCAGCGCTCCGGCGACCGACCCGACCGTGAAGGCTGCCGGCTGCTGCAGTCCGGCCGGACGGCATCGGGATCGGGATTGAAGAAGTCCGGCTGCTGCTGAAGAGGGAGCCGCCATGTCCACAATCGTCCCCGACCCGACTCGTATCCTCTTCTTCACGGGCAAGGGCGGTGTGGGCAAGACCTCCGCGGCCTGTGCCACCGCGATCGGCATGGCCGACGCGGGCAAGCGTGTGCTGCTCGTCAGCACTGACCCGGCCTCGAACCTCGACGAGGTCCTGGGGGTGTCGCTCTCGGCGACACCGACGCAGGTGCCGAACGTGCCCGGCCTATCGGCGTTGAACATCGATCCCGTTCAGGCGGCGCACGACTACCGCGAGCGTGTCGTCGGGCCATACCGCGGCGTGCTGCCCGCGACGGCCATCGCCAGCATGGAGGAGCAGCTCTCGGGCGCGTGCACCGTGGAGATCGCCGCCTTCGACGAGTTCTCGAAGCTGCTCGGTGACCGCGCAGCCACGGAGGCGTTCGATCACGTCATCTTCGACACGGCGCCCACGGGCCACACCCTGCGCTTGCTCGAGCTGCCCGCCGCCTGGTCGACCTTCATCGACTCGAACGTCGGAGGAACGTCCTGCCTCGGTCCGCTGTCCGGGTTGAGCGCGCAGAAGGCGCTGTACGCCGCCTCCAACGAGGCGCTCCGCGATCCCGCGCAGACGATCCTCGTCCTGGTGGCGCGGCCGGAGCGCTCTTCGCTCACCGAGGCGGAGCGGACGCGGGCCGAGCTCGGGCAGCTCGGCGTCGCGAACGTGCGCCTGATCTTGAACGGGGTCTTCCAGGCCCGGGATCCGGGCGACGCCACCGCCGTGGCAATGGAGGCCCGGGGGCTCGCGTCGCTCGAAGCGCTGCCCGCGGGTCTGCGCGGGCTCGCCCGCGTCGATGTTCCTCTCCTTCCGTTCGGGCTCGTCGGGATCGACGCGCTCCGCAAGATGGGCACCGGCGTCAGTGCGCTGAACGGAGGCTCCAGCGATCCGGCGATGGCTCCCGCGACGAGCGCCTTTCACGGCGAGCACCTCGACGCGCTGGTCGACAAGCTCGCCAAACGGGGCAAGGGCGTCGTCATGACGATGGGCAAAGGCGGCGTCGGCAAGACCACCGTGGCCGCGCGCATCGCCAACGCGCTCGCGCGCCGCGGGCTTCCCGTCACGCTCACCACCACCGATCCAGCCGCCCACGTCGAGCAAGCCGTGCGCGACCTGAGCGCCGGGGCGTCCGGCCTCCGCGTGACACGCATCGATCCCGCGCTCGAGACCCGCCGTTACACCGAAGAGGTGCTGGCAGCGGCCGGGGCCGGCCTCGACGCCCAGGGCCGAGCGTTGCTCGAAGAAGATCTCCGCAGCCCTTGCACCGAGGAGATCGCCGTCTTCCGGGCCTTCGCCGAGACCGTGGCCCAGGGGGAAGACCGCTTCGTCATCATCGACACGGCCCCGACGGGCCACACGCTCCTCCTCCTCGACGCCGCCGAGTCCTATCACCGCGAGGTGCTGAAGAGGCCGAGTGGCAGCCCGGAGGCCGTGCAACGACTGCTGCCGCGTTTGAGGGACCCAGAGTTCACCCACGTGCTGCTCGTGACGCTGCCCGAGGCGACGCCGATCCACGAGGCGATGCAGCTCGAGCGCGATCTCGCCCGCGCAGACATCAAGCCGTTCGCGTGGGTCGTCAACCAGAGCCTCACCCCCCTGACGGTGACGGATCCTGTGTTGCGCTCACGGCAGGGCCACGAGGCGACACATCTGAAGGAGCTCGTCGGTCACGCTGCCCGCATCGTGCTCGAGCCGTGGAGCGACGGGTTCGCGCCGCGCGAGGGCCGACGCCTGGCGACACCGGTCGAAGCTTCTCTTTGATGCAGGAGCTCGACGCGGGCCTCGGGCTCGTCGGTGACGACCTGGAGGTCGTAGCGCATTCGCGCGATGTGCGGCGGTGGCTCTTCGCGCTCCGCCACGACCTTCACCGTGGCCGATTCGTACGCGAACGGCAGCATGTGCGAGAACCGCTCGACGTTCTTGAGGATGCAAGCGCATAGGGCGGCGCACAGCACGTCTGCCGGACCAGGTAGCTCGTCGAGCCGGCCTGCGGTCCCGTCGAACGGTGCCGCGAGCCCGTGGGCGTCGAGACGCCCCTCGCCGCCAGCACGCGCCCCTCCCCCTCGCGACCTCGAGGATACGCTCCACCTGGGCGTCCCAGGGGCCCACGCCCGCCGCGGCTACCTTCACCAGTAGCTCGCCGTTCTTCGGGACCGGAACGTCCACTTTTCTCGAAGGTGATGACCTCGGGTCCGCCGAACCTGTGAATGCGACAGGCCTTCATGACGCGCCGACCAACGATGGTGTCGCGCGCCCCCCGCCGCAACGGCCGGCGGTCAAGCCTGCGTCGCCCTGTCCTAACTGAAAGCTATCGGCATTCACTTGGACTTTCCCCCGGGCGGAGTCGATGGCCAATGAGCGGGCCGCCAGTCGCCCTCTGGGTCGGTCGTTTGCCCTACTTCAATCAGATGGCCATCGGGATCGCGGATGTAGCAACGGATCTCGTACTGGTGCTGTTTGGGCGGCGTCAGGAATTGAGCACCCCGGGCGCTCCACTCGGCATATACGGCCTGTATGTCCCTGACCCGAATATTGAGGAAGCTACTGACGCGGTCAGGATCGCGCGGCGACTCGAGGGTGACCGCCGGCTTGTCGTCGGTCGGACCTCCTCCCACATTGATGATTATCCAGCTGTTAGCGAGTTCGACATAGGTCGGCTCTGGGGAAAAGACCACCCTGCCACCTAGTACTTCGGTGTAGAAGCGCGCAGAACGCTCGACGTCATCCGACACGATGAAGTGGGCAAGCACAATACCGTCTGGGCGCGTTGGGAGCTCAGCCATCTTTTACCTCATCAGTTGGGAACGATGCCGCCGCTTATGACAGGTCCTCAGTCGATCTTTTGAAAAGGTGGGACTCCAGCTCTCCGACGGCAAGCCGCCAGAATTGCGCGCTAAGCGACCCGGCGGATGTGGTCCCCCGTCCGGCAGCTCCGCCAGGAGCCACCGCGACGATCGATCGGCCGTCCGCACATGATCCAGCGCCTCCCTTCGCCTCACCCTTCCTGACGACCGCCGAGGCAGCCGCCGACTGCCGCTACCGACCGCCCCCAGCTTCTCGAGGCATCTGTTTGGCACATCGAGGTGGGAGTCGAGGCGTCTATCAGTTCCTAAAGGACAAAACGGCGGTCTCGAGGCTCAAGCAACTGCGGCGGAAGAAGATTGTCGCGAACTCCACGGTATTGAGAATCGCTTTCAGTTACGTAGTGAGTTTGTAGTGACGGATTCGTGGCCTGCCGTGATCTGTCGAGACCATCGCCGACAGGTTTTCCTCGCGATTCCACGATGATTTGGGCACTTTCGATACCAATGGATCACGACGGATAACGGATTTTAAGGCCTGTCACGCCGGAGGCCGCGGGTTCAGGTTCCGTCCACCCCACTGAAATCATTCGGGTTTTTCCTCTCAGTTTCCTGGCCCGGCTAAACACACCGGAGGCCGTGACCAGCTGCCTGAAACTGCTGGGGTTTCAGCTCGCGACGTTGGCGAATGTAGTGATTTCGTAGTGAGGGATTGCAGCGCGACTCTGGCAGCAGACGGGCCGGAGCGGCGAGCAGACTTGGCCACTACCGTAAGACGCCCCCGCAAATCCCAACGACTGGCCCGCCCCAGCGCCTTCCGTGCCCAGCTTCCCCTGCATGGCGAAGAAGAACGGTAACGGGACCCAGGCGCGCGGCAACGGAGGCGACGGGCAGACGGTCGTCAACAAGACACCGGAGGCGGCATCGCCTCGCGGTCACGTGGTGCTGCCGCCGCCCGCTCCCAAGTTCGACGGCGTCATCGGCACGACCTACAATGACTCGCAAATGGGGACGTTCCCGGTCCCCAAGGCGCCGGACGGCGCCCCCAATGTGCTGCTGGTGGTCATCGACGACTGCGGCTTCGGCCAGTGGTCGACGTTCGGCGGGCAGATCCCGACGCCCAACCTCGACCGCCTGGCGAAGAGGGGCCTGCGCTACACGCGCTTCCACACCACGGCCCTCTGCTCCCCGACGCGCGCGGCGCTGCTGACCGGGCGCAACCACCACAGCTGCGGAACCGGGGTCATCACCGAGCTCGGCGACAGCTTCCCCGGCTACACCGGCCAGATTCCCAAGAGCTGCGCGATGGGCGCGGAGATGCTGCGCCAGAACGGATTCAGCACTGCCTTCTTCGGCAAGAACCACAACATCGCCGACTGGGAGACCAGCGTGTCGGGGCCATTCGACCGCTGGCCGACCAGCCAGGGGTTCGACCACTTCTATGGTTTCGTCGGCGGCGAGTCGAACCAATGGCAGCCGGCGCTGTACGAGGACACCCGGCCGGTCGAGCTGGAGGTCCCGCCGGGGCGTGAAGGAAACTACACGCTTAACGAGGCGCTCGCCGACCGCGCCATCGAGTACATCCACCAGCAGAAGTCGGTCACGCCCGACCGGCCGTTCTTCATCTTTTACGCGCCGGGTGCCACGCACGCACCCCACCATGCGCCCAAGGAGTGGATCGACAAGTTCAAGGACCAGTTCGATCAGGGATGGGACGAGTACCGTGAGGAGACCTTCCGCCGGCAGCTCGCGCTCGGGGTGATCCCGAAGGACACGAAGCTGACGCCCCGGCCCGAGGAGATCCCGGCTTACGATTCGCTGACGCCGGACCAGAAGAAGGTGGCGGCGCGACTGATGGAGTCGTTCGCCGGCTACACCGCGCAGACCGACCACGAAGTCGGCAGGCTCCTCGATACGCTGGAGGAGATCGGCCAGGCCGACAACACGCTGGTGATCTGGATGATCGGTGACAACGGCGCATCGATGGAAGGCGGGTTGCACGGCGCCTTCAATGAGATGGTGACGCTGACCGGCCTGTCGGAAGACCCAGCGACATTGCTCTCGAAACTGGACGAGATCGGCGGCCCCACCGCCTACAACCACTATCCGGTCGGCTGGGCGTGGGCGATGAACACGCCGTTTCAGTGGGGCAAGCAGGTCGCGTCCCACTTCGGCGGCACGCGTAACCCGATGGTCGTCTCATGGCCGGCGCGCATCGCCGAAGCGGGCGGCCTGCGCACGCAGTTCCACCACGCCATCGACGTCGTGCCGACCATCCTGGAGGCAGCGGGAGTTCCCGAGCCGGTCTCCGTGAACGGCGTCGCGCAGAAACCGATCGAAGGCGTCAGCATGCTCTACACGTTCGACAACGGGGCCGCGAAGGGAACTCGCCGAACACAGTACTTCGAGATGTTCGGCAACCGCGCCATCTACCACGACGGGTGGGTGGCGGCCTGCTTCCACGGACGGCTGCCCTGGAAGGCGGGCACGGTCGATTTCGACCACGACACCTGGGAGCTCTACAACATCGACGACGACTTCAGCGAGTACACCGATCTGGCGGCGCAGGAGCCTCTGAAGTTGAAGCAGCTTCAGGAGCTCTTCATGGCGGAGGCCGGCAGGTACAACGTGCTGCCGCTCGACGACCGCGCCGCCGAGCGCCTGGACCCGAGGCTCCGGCCGAGCCTGATCGCCGGGCGGACCGAGTTCACGTACTACGCCGGCACAAGCCGGGTGGCCGAAAGTTGCGCTCCCAACATCAAGAACCGGTCACACGCGATCACCGCATACGTCGAGGTTCCGGCGTCCGGCGGCGACGGTGTGCTGGTCGCTGAGGGGGGCGTGGTCGGCGGCTATGCGCTGTACGTCAAGGATCGCAAGCCGGTCTACGAGTACAACTGCTTCACCGCGGACCACTACAAGGTGACCGGATCATCGCCGCTTCCGGTCGGGCCGTGCGCGATCCGGATGGAGTTCGAATACGACGGCGGCGGATTCGGGAAGGGGGGAACGGTCAAGCTGCTGGTCAACGGCCAGCAGGTCGGCACCGGCCGCGTGGAAAAGACGGAGGCGGCGCGCTTCTCGGCTGACGAGACGTTCGACATCGGCTGCGACACCGGTTCGCCGGTGAGCCCCGATTACAAGTCCCCGTTCCGGTTCACTGGCAAGATCAAGAAGGTCGAGATCAAGCTGGAGGAGGAGAAGCTGACGCCGGCCCAGCACGCCGAGGTGCAGAAGATGCACGCGGCGGCCGAGGCAGCGCGGCACTAGAGGCGCAGCTTCGCAACCGACTCCCTGCAGCTCCCACAAATTTCGCGACGAACGTCGATCGACCAGCTCGCCCGGTCATGATCGAAGAGACATTGCGCCCGTGACGAGGCTGCCGGCAAGCCGGGCACAGACGTGTTCCGGCCGCAGTCGCGTGAGCGCCCTGAAGACGAGAGCATCCCTGGCCTTCTCCGGGTATTAATGGGTTGCACGATGAGCAGCCCAAACGAGGGCGAAAAGCCGGTCCGGATGCGACTAGGCGGTCACGCCTAAGGGACAGTTCTCGTCGCCGCATCTGGTTCCGGGGCCGGAGCGAACTGGATCATCCACAGGTCCTACGAACGTGGCTGGCTCTCACTTGGCTGGCGAGCCGCCGCGCTTCCCACAGGCCAATTCGTTCTGCGAGCGCGCGTGATCGGGACGATACGCCGAGGCTGTACCACCACCTTCTCTGTCGCGACGAGCATCACGCGGAGCGCCTCCTCACGGATTACGGGAGCTCCTACGACTTCCGTCCCCCCATTGACGCGTTCCAGATCCTCGCGGGCCTTCATCACCGCTATGCTTTCTCGACAAGCCCGCCGGCGCCGACGCAGCCAACCGCGCTGGCAGCTTGACCCGTACGGATTTTCTGCGACGGTCAGGCGGCGAGGTCCCCGCGTCGACGGTCGCCATGCACGTTCCGCCCGTGGGCGTCGAGCAGGTGTTGCCGGCGGCACAGACGTTCCCGCTGAAGCCAGCGAGCGCGCAGGGTTGCCCGGCACCGGGCGGAGCCATGCACGTCCCCGGCGGCTTGGGCGGTGACGTCTCCTCGCAGCTGAGATCGCCGACAGACCCGACCGCCGGCATCCCCTGCAGGTTGCAGGGCTGCCCTTCGGAGGCGTGCACGATCGCGCTGGCGTCGGTGCACGTCCCACCTTGGCAGTAACTCCCGGTCTGGCACTCGCTGGTCGTCGTGCAGGTCGATCCGTTCGTGGAGACCGCCGGCCCCGCAGGTTGCGCAGGCGTTCGTCTGGCCGCAGAGGCCGCTCACACATTGGCTCGTCTCGCTGGCACTGCCGCCGGCCCCACCATCGTGGACGGGCCCGCCACCGGCGGCGCCGCCCGTACCAGCGCCCGTGCCCCCCGTCCGGTGGCATCGGCCGATCCCCCATCGGGGCTCCCGGACGCTCCGTTCGAGGAGCACGCCGCGAGCGTCGCGATGGCGAGCGGCGGCCTCCGCTCCACGACTACGGGACAGGAAGCTCTCAAACTGGGGAAGAAGGGCCAGATATGGACAGGCGGATGATCGTGTCGTCGTCGAACCGGAGACCGATATCTCCATATTAGCGGCTGGTCGACGTCCGTCGTTGGGTATTCTCAGACCGCAGTACCATCGGTGCCCAACGTGACCATCCCGCCCGCCATCGACGCTGCGCTGCTCGCACTCGGTCGTCAGTCGGGCCTCTCATCGGTACTGCGAGCACTCGAGGGAGCCGTCGACGGTGCGGTGTCGTCGGCGTTCGAACGGCCGCCGGCTCGTCAGTCAGATCTCGCCACGGCACTCGAGCTGTTGCGTCAGGGCCGCGCATTCGCGGAATCACGATCGAGCAGCCCCGGCGACAGGCTGGAGCTTCCTCGATTGGAACGGCTGGCCGCGCTCCTCGAGGCGCTGGTGACACCACCGGCGGCCCCACCCCCGTCCCCGGCGCCGATCGCGCCGGCCACGCCGAACGTTCGTCCGGCCGCGCACTCCGTCGTGCGCGCGAGACCATCGGGGGTGCCTCTGCCGCTCGAGGGGGAGCGCACTGAACGGCTCGCGGCGGGGATCCTCTCGAAGCTGGGGAGCCTCTATCTTTCGCGCGGCCGGACGCTCCATTGGCCACTCGCCTCCTGGCGAGAGTTTCGGATGATGGACCGACAGCTCCGGGACGCGGTTCACGCGCTCAGGTGGGTTGGCGAGGCGGTCACGCGGCCCGCCAGGGCTCTCCTCGCGGCCTCCGAAGGGCCGGCGGAGGTGTTTGCGGGTGCGCTGGCGCTCATTCATCTCGGCGGTGACGGCGACATCGCGCCGTTTCTTTCCGGGCCGGCCGCCCTCGCCGACGTGGGGGATGGGGTGTTCGCGGCGCTCCGCCTGGGCGGAGAGGCTTCACCTTGGCAAGAGATCGTCGCCCGCGCGCCGGCGGCGACCCCGACAACCGCGGATTCTCTCTCCGCGCTCGCCGATCGTGGCCAGCTCTCGGCCGACACCCTGCTCGAGCTGCTCGACCACGCCAGCGACGCGGTCGCCGTTCGGGCAGCGGAGCTGCTCGCCTGGCTGGGGCGTCCTCCGACCGACACGCGAATCGTCGAGCATCACCTCCGACGCGGGGTCGCCGAGGCGCGCGTTTGCGCTTTTCTCCTGGCTGCGGTCGCGCTCGGCTCGACGAGCGCTCTCGACGAGGTCAGGAAGCGGATGGACGCCGGCGCTCCGCTCACGGAACACGCCATCGACGCGCTTGCCTGCGCCGGCGCCGCGCGCGATGCCGAACGGCTCCTGACGCTAGCCTCTCGAAACGAGGCGCTTGCGCCCTGGGCCCTCCTCGCCGCCGGTCACCTTGGCGAGCCGGGTCGAGCCGTCGCCTTCGCGGCCGAGCTTGAACCGAAGGCGGTGGCCGAACGGGCCCTTCAGATGATCGTCGGGAGCAGCATCGGCAAGAAGAGGACGTCTCCGAAGGGCGTCCGCTTGCTCCATGGCGACGTCTGGTCGCTCCCGGGCGCGCTGACGCGGCTAGGATCTCCCGAAGAGCTCGTTCGTGTGCGTCGCTGGCTCGCGCTCGAAGTGGCGGTCCGGAGTGGCGCAAAGGCGCCGGTGGTCTTCGACGTCTCGGCGCCGGTCGCCGTTCAGGAGTCCGCCCTCGCGCGGTTGCGCGGCGCGATCGAGCCGCGCGGGCGGTCGATCCCCGACGGAGCTTGGTTTTACTTCGGCCGGCCGATCTCCTGACGCGCCGACGGCGTTGCGACGCGTCTAGTGGTTCATCTCCGCGCTGATCTTGTCGTTACAGAGGCTCTCGATGATGCTGCCGATGTTGTTGCGGAGATCGCGCGACCCGATGAGATCGTTGTCGTTGAAGCAAGTGTCGTGGCCCGAGTTGGGCACAGGGATACCCTGCGCGCCGCCGACCGTCAGGATGCTCCCAGAGCCTCGCGGGACGGTGCCGTCCCCGTCGCCGTCCGGATCTGACATCTGGTAGAAGGTCGCGGTGTCTTCCCCCGTCGCCTCGGCGTAGGAGAAATCGCCGCGCTCGAGCAAGGGGGGGAAACCACCCGTCGTGATACCGAGCATGGGGTCGATCACCGTCAGGCTGGTGTCGATGGTGTTCGCGGTGATCGTGATCGCGTCGATCGTCTGGCGCCCCACGCCGTAGAAATGCCAGCTCTTCGGGTGCTGATAGACCCCCAGCCCGCGATGGACCGCCTCGGCGCCTCCGATACACTTGAGGAAGTCGGCCCACGCGCTACCCGTTTCGGCGGCCGAGGCGTCCCGCTTGCCGGCGAGGTACTCCTTCCAGAGAATGAGCCGATACGGCGCGGTCTCGCTGCGGTAGATCTCGCCGTACGGATCTCCAGTGCTAGGAACGCGGATTGGCCCAGTTCCGTCGGGCGGCTGGTAGACCAGCCAACCGGCGTGGCTGGTGTTGTCCTGGTGGGTCATGTTGGGCAGAAGCTCGAGCCCGCCGGGCATGTGACCAAGCAGGGCGGTCACCTCCAGCCCGTCGGCACCGAGGACCCACGCCGCTGGATAGGAGAGCAGCCGCTTCATGAAGGTGGGGCCATGACCTCGTTCGAACCCGGCCTTCATACGCCAGTAGGCCGCTGTCGCGCCGGTGGTCGGCTGCACGGTGTGGATCACGCCCAGGACGTCGGACTCGAGGCCCGCGTTGCATGCGGCGCGCGCGACCAAACCGCCCATCGAGTGGGTCATTAAGATGACCTTCTTGCATCCGGGGTTGTCGCTCTTGATCTGCTGGACCTTGTCCTTCAAATACTGGCCCCCCGCCTTGATGGAATCGCGCCAATCGTATCCCACGGCGTAGACCGGGAGCTTGAAGCATGTCGTGATGTTGCCGGGCCAGATGCGATTGTGCAGGCCGAGAAGGAGGTTCTGGTACGCGCTCCAGGCGACGCCCCCCCAGCCGCGCTTGGCGGCGTCCGGATAGAGCGGCTTGCCGCCAACGACGGCGCCGAACATGTCCTCGTCTTGGTTGTGTTCCGGATCGTCTTCGTCGACCTTGACGAAGCGGGCATCGAAGACCCTGTTGGGTCCGAGGAGTTGTTTCTGTTTCTTGTACGCCGTCTTCCACAGAGTCCCGTACGTCGTGAGCATGAAATATTTCGAGTCGGGATCCCAGACCTTCTCCTGTTTGGATCCGCTCTGCCGGAGCCGCGTGCCCATGATTCCGGGCAAGACGATGATGGGAATCGGCTCGCGTTTGATGACGATCTTGTAGGACGCGCCGGTCGGCTTATCGAGGGGCTTCTGCAGATCGCGCCAGTCGACCTCAAAGACCTGCAGGTTATCGTCGGAGCCCACGTCTAGGGGACCAGCCGCTGGACGCTGTCGAGAATCTGGTCCCACAAGGCCAGCACGGCGGGGACGTCGCCGTCCTTCGACTTTCCGCTAATGGTGATGGTGGGCTGAAATCCCTTGGCAGCGGCGGCAGGCTCGTACATCCAGGTGAACCCCACGATTTTCTCGTCGGATGCGTGGAAGACGGACTCTTGACCAGCAAAACCACTCACCACGCGGTGACGCGAACGAAGCGACCGTCCGGAGGTCCCCCACTCCAACATCGCTTTGGCGGCGCGTTCGAGCAGGCCCGGTCGATTATCGCTCGGTTCGTCGGGATAATCGTAGTCGAAGCTAAACTTCATCCGCTGCGTCTTGCCGTCGAATCCGATCTCGTAGTGCTCGGGATGCTGCATGGTGCTCGGGGCGTAGGTGATTCGGACCACGCCCTCCTTGATGTAGAACGCCTCGCGATCGGCTGCGGCGTAGCCGGGCGGCAGAAACGAAAAGGCATTCACGACCTCGTTGAAAGCGCGCAGACGCTCGGCCTTCTCGGCAGGTCGGTCCTCCGGCTTGTAGTTCTGCCGCCAGGCCGCACTCACGATGACCCCTCGCCCCGCGTCGGTGAGCAGCGCCTCGTAGGCGAGATCGTCCTCGTCGTATCCCAGGTACACGAGCTTGGGGACTCCGGGGCGAAGCTCGCCCTCCTCGAGGATCGGCGGCAGCTCATGCCGCCTGCTCTGGCGGCGCACCTCGGCGATGTGCCCCTTCCAGAACGCATCGCGGGCTGCTGGCAGGGACGGTGCCGCCGGCAACGCCACGTCGATGAGCTCGACGCCGTTCACGAAGCCCCCCTCGCCGCGAAGAGTGAACTCGGTCGGGATATCGAGGCGGAACCGACCCCCGTAGATGGTCTTGGTTGGCTGATGCACCGGATGACTCCTGCAGGCCGTGAGGACCACGCCCAGAATGAAGAGACGGAAGAGGGTGATGGGCGCGCCGGCATCGCCCGTCCGTCCAGCCGACGCCTTTTTCCCTTCACTCGACACCCGCGGACGTTAGGCGCCCGATCGCGGCAGTGTCAACGTCGTCTAGCGCTGGACGCTGTCGAGCATCTGGTCCCACAGGGCCAGCACGGCGGGGACATCACTGTCGTCCGATTCACCTTTGATGGTGATGGTGGGTTGAAAGCCCCTGGCGGCGGCCACGGGCTCGTACATCCACGTGAGCCCCACTGTCTTCTCATTGTTTATGTGCAACACCGACTCCTGGCCTGAGAAGCCGCCCACGACGCGATGGCCCGAACGAAGCGACCGCGCCGAGATGGCCAACTCCGCCATCGTTTTGGCGGCGCGCTCGAGCAAGCCCGGTCGATTGTCGCTCGATTCGTCGGGATAATCGTAGTCGAAGCTGAATTTCATCCGCTGCGTCTTGCCGTCGAATCCGATCTCATAGTGCTCAGGATGCTGCATGGTGCTCGGGGCGTAGGTGATTCGGACCATCCCCTCCTTGATGTAGAAGGCGTCGCGATCGGCGGCGGCGTAGTCCAGCGGCAGGAACGAAAAGGCATTCACGACGTCATTGAAAGCCTGCAGACGCTCGGTCTTCTCGGCGGGGCGGTCCTCCGGCTTGTAGCTCTCCCGCCAGGCCGCCTTCACGATGACCCCCCGCCCGGGCTCCGTGAGCAGCGCCTCGTGGACGAGATCGACCTCGGCATATCCGAGGTAGACCAACTTGGGGATCCCTGGACGCAGCTCACCCTCCTCTAGGATGGGTGGCAGATCGTGTGGACGCGAGTTGCGGCGCACCTTGGCGAGGTGGTCCTTCCAGAACGCGTCGCGGGCCGCGGACAGCGACGGGCCCGCCGGCAACGTCACGCCGATGAGCTCGACGCCCTTCACGGAGCCCCCCTCGCCGCGCAAGGTGAACTCGGTCGGGATGTCGAAGCGAAAACGACCGCCGTAAATGGTCCTGGCTGGTTGATGCACCGGATGACTCCTGCAGGCCGTGAGGACCACGCCCAGGACGAGAAGGCCGACTCGAGACCAAGAGCGATGCATTCAGCCGTCAGCCGCCTCTCCCTGTGCGCAAGACTGCCAAACGTTATGTGTGGCAGCGCCCGGGTGTCCACGATGCCGGCAGCCTGGCCGTCGGCGACCGGCAGACTCCCGTCGCACATCAACGGCATCCAGGCATATAGTTCCCGGATGGCTCTACAGCGAAAGCTCGTGAAGGTGACCAAGACGCCCAGCCTCGCGCCGCGGACAGCTCACGAAGGGCTTTCGGTTGCGCGCGAGGACGAGCGTCTCGTGGTCGGGGGAGCGGTCGTCGAGGTGCTGTCCGACGAGGCGGTCTCTTTCGTGACCGGCGGTGGCCGGCGGCTGACCTGCACGTGTGCCGTCGGCGTAGACGTCGGCTGGTTGCGGGCGGCGCTTCGCCTGGGCAGCGTCCGCGCCGAGGGATCGATCCCGCGCTTCGGGAAAGGGGAAGGCGTGGTATGGTGTTTGGTGCCGACCGCCGAGCAACGACGCGCGATTCCCGACGAGATCAACCTGGTCGCCGCAAAGGGCGTGAGCATCGTCTGCGGCAAGTCCAAGCTGAAGCTGTCCCAGGAGGGGTCGCTCCGGGTCCGGGGACGCGAGGTCGTCGTCCGGGGCTCGCGCTCCACGCGTATTCAGGGCGGGGTCGTTCGCGTGAACTGAGGGATGGGCCTCATCACCAACGTCACGACCTGCGCGGCGGTGTCCCTCGTCGGTCGGAACGCGGAGGGTCGCCCGTCGTTCACCTGCGTCGTCAAGGCGGACTACGCCTGGGACGCGGCAGGCAAGCTCGTGCCGGTGGCGGCGGAGCCCGTGCGGGTCAAAGACGAGCTCGAGACCGATCCGGATGCGCCCGACGGAGCCCCGTCGGTGCTTTATCCAGCGGAGTTGGGCCCGCGCAAGCAGCGGATCGACGTGATTCTCGTCGGGGCGCTTGCTCTCCGAGCCCCCGTTGAGGGCGTCGACGCGACGC
This sequence comes from uncultured Pseudomonadota bacterium, assembly GCA_963835825.1. GTDB lineage: Bacteria > Myxococcota_A > Polyangia > Fen-1088 > Fen-1088 > JADGRB01. The sequence continues at coordinate 484,371 of CAWIGZ010000005.1, read as the reverse complement.
TCGCGGTGGGCGCGCGATTCTGCAAGACGCTGAGGGTCACCGGCGATTGTCACTGGCTCCCCGCCGCGACCGGTGGCCTGCGGCCGGGGCGGCCGAAGCCTTTCACGCGGATGCCCATCACTTGGAGCCGCTCGTTCGGAGGGATCGATCCCGACGATCCCGGACTCGCCGAGATGAGAAACCCGGTCGGGGTGGGGCTGCGTCGTCAGGCTGCGGCGCTGAAGAGTACGCAACTCCCGAACTTCGAAGATCCGCGCGACCTCGTCGACACGCCGAAGAGCCGGCCCGCCCCGGTCGGGTTTGGCCCGGTCGCCGCGCACTGGCTGCCCCGGTCGCCACTCGCGGGGACGTTCAATGAAGAGTGGAAAGAGCGCCGAAGTCCTCTCTTGCCGGAGGACTTCGATCCCGCCTTCTACAACGTCGCGCCCACTGACCAGCAATTGGAGGCGTTTGTTCCCGGCGACGAAGTGAGGCTGGTCAACTTGACGCTCGCCGGCCAGGAACGTTTCGTCCTTCCAAACGCCGCGGTGCCGATCATCTTCGTCGGGGACAAAGCCGTGATCAACACCCGCACCACCGTCGACACCCTCGTGATCGACCCCGAGCGGCAGCGGCTGTCGATCGTGTCGCGCGCCGAATACCTACCGCAGGCTTCATTGCTCGAGCTGCGACGTGTCGTCGTTGGAAAGCCGAGCCGCGGATTGCGCCGTGCCATCGATCGAGGCAAGCAATACATCGCTCGCACGTCGTCGGCGGCCAAAGCGCCGGCCAAGGTCCAAGGAACGTGAGGGAGTGCGAGCTTGCAATCGCGAATGCGCGCTCGTGTGAATCCCTTAAGAGCCTAAATCCCGCGCAGACCCGAGATCGGCGAGGATCGTGACGACCTCGCGTGGGAGTGCCGAGAGCCAGCCGTCGATCCACGGATGCGCGGTGCGCTCGTTCGCACCGAGGGCGCCGAGCAGCAGTGCCGCACCGAACGCATCTTCGGGCTCGTCAAAACCGGTATCGATCACGGAGCGCGCCGCGCGCGTCACGATCTTCGGAATCCACGCTGCCGCGAGGACGATTCGGTCGATGCGAATGTGGGCCCGTCTCAGCCGATCCCGGCGTTCAGACGGTGTTGGAGCCTCCATCAAGCCGTCGTAAAGCGCGTTGAGCTCGTCGATCTGGAACCGCACGAGCTCGTTCTCCCACGAGCGCCGACGGGAAGGCGAGATGAGCCGAGCAGTACGAAAGCTGAGCATTCTTCAGCCGGCAGCATATGCGATTGACCGTCGGCGGCGCGACGTCTAACGTCTTTCGAGAACCCGTTCACAACGGTTCGATCGATGCTCCCGGTTATACAATCCATGGGCGCCTTCACGTCGGTGGGCGGCGACCTTCCGACGACCATGGCGGCGCTCGTGTCGGAATTCCAAGCGTTCGACGATCTTCAGGCCGTGGGCCCCGATGGCGCGCCCGTCATCGGCGCATCGACGCCGTTGCCCTCGAACCTCGTCGGGGGAGACCGCCTCGCCGCGCTCGGATTGTTCGCCCTGCAGGAATGTGCCGCTGGTGCGCCCATCGGACCAGCGGTCCCGCTGTTCGTGTGCGCGCCCGAGACGGAAAATGGGTCTGGCGCGACGTCGAGCCTGGTCGAGGGCGTGAGCGCCGACGCCGGGATCGGAGTGGATTGGCGACAGAGCCGGATCTTCTCCGGTGGGCGCGCCGGTCTGATCGATGCGCTCCGGGCAGGTCGCGAGCTGCTGGTCTCCGGGCGCGCGGAGGCCTTCTACTTGCTCGGTGTTGACAGCCTGGTCACGCCCGCCAGAATTCAGGACCTCATGGAGGCGCGGCGGGTCCTCACCAGCGAGCAATCGGACGGGTTCATCCCCGGCGAGGGAGCGGTCGCCCTTCGCTTCTCCGCGAACAAGAAGAATGGCGCCGCCGTCCTTGCCGGCCTCGGCAGCGGGAGGGAACCGGCAGCCCAGAGGAACGACATCTCCCTCACGGGCGTCGGCCTCCACGAGGCCGCGAAGCAAGCCGTCGCCGAGGCCGGGATGCGCGGTGCCGACCTGCGGGGGCTGATTCACGACGTGAGCGGTCCCCAGCGTGACTTCGAGGATTCTTTTGCTCGCCCGGGGTCGCCCGCCGCTCGACGCCGCCGGGGCGGCTCGGGTCTTCGCACCGAGCTTCTCCGTCGGGGAGATCGGGGCGGCGGCAGGAGCGCTCTCGCTCGCGATGCTGGCGTTCTTCATCGAGAAGGGCGTTCTCGAGGGGCCGGGGCTGTGTCTCTTACGATCGGAAGGGCCGATCCGAGGCGCGGTCGCTCTGGCGCCGAAGGAGAGAACCGGGGGGCGAGACCATGGGTGACACCGTCTTCATCAACATGCGCGCTGCCGTTCACAAGGACAGCGCGGGTCAATCGATCGCGTTCCCGGACGTCTGTCTCTGCCCGCCCACGCCGCCCGCAGGCCCCATACCGACGCCCCTTCCCAACACCGTGGTGGCGGCGGATTCTGACTGGCGGCGCGCCGACGGTCTTGGTCGAGGGCAACCCTGTGGGGCATCAGCAATCGTACTTCGCGAAGTCCACTGGCAACGAGGTTGCTCAGTCGACCGGAGGTGGCGTGGTGACGGCCACCGTCCAGGGTAAGGCGTATTGGGGCAGCTACTCGATGAACGTCACCTTCGAGGGTCAACCGGCGGTGCGGCATTTCGACCTGCTGACGCACAACCATATCGGTCCCCAGCCTGGAAACACGCCTCCAGCGCCCTGGATGTCGGCGATGGCGCCGCCATCGGCACCGCCCGAGGTGCAGGTCTATAAGGGCGAAGAGAAGGACTTCTTCAAGATCAGCTACGTGAACGACGCAGGTGAACCCCTCACGGGTCTCACCCAGAGCGTCGAGGCTCCGGATCAAAAAGTGGAAGGGGAGCTCCTCGCGGCGGGCCGGGTCGAGTTTGTCAATTCCCCCAAGGGCACCTATACGGCCAAGCTGAAGCTAAATCCGAAGAGCAAGTGAGCGAATCGTGCTCGCTCGGAGCACGAACGGCGCGACAGTCCGGCGCCCTATGGGTTGTCCGTCGGCGCCACCTCGGTGAGCGGAGTCTCCCTCCTTCCGCGGCGGACTCGGGCGTACGCAGATCGGGGACAAGCCTGCACCCGACGCCCCCGTTCCTCTGGGACGCTAGCGCAGCTCACGCACGCACAGTTCAGTTGCTTCGTGCGAGACGTGCTTGAACACACCGTGGACGCCATCCGGCGCAGCGAGGATCACGAAATCACAGCTTGCCAGTTCACCGACGACGGTGATCGCGATCGGATAAATCTCGGGGCCGACATCCTTGGTCCACTTCTCGGCCCAGTTCGGCAGGTATTTTCGAGGAACTGGACCACCCTGTGGGGCTGAGTTCGCCCTCAGGACCTTCGTAAGGGTGGCATCTTCCAGGAGGCACTTCAGAGCTGCCCGGAGCTGCTCGGCGTCTTTGAGAATGGCGTTCTTGCAGTGCCCCCCGCTGCGAGCCTCGCGGAGTACGAACGGAACGCGAGACGTCACGACGAGAGCCTCGCTGTCGTGCTTGGCCAAAGTCGCCAACCACGAAAAGGCGACCTGCGAGCCTTTCGCTCGGCCACCTCATCCAGATCGGTATGAGCATGGGGCGGTGTGGCCTTCCTGCCGGCGTCGACGCCCTCGCGAGCCTCTGCGCGGGCGCGCCCTTCGATCAAGTCAAGACCGGAACCTGAGTTTGAGGATCTGAGACTGCAACCGAATGGAAGGGCGCACGCGATGAGTGCCGCCACCGTGGCTGGCGCCAACTTCAGCCACCCCGCTCGCATGATGCTCGTGGGTGGGCGGGCCAACACGGTGGACAAGACGGCCAACAAGCCGGCCGGCCAGTCTAGCGACCGGACAGCTCGGGGCCCGCCACCAGCGCGTGCACGATCGGCAGCGCCTTCTTCACGTGCCCCTGCATGTCGATCATCGACGTGAAAACGTGACGGACGATCCCCCCGCGGTCGATCACGAAGGTGACCCGGTCGCGCAGGAATCCCAGCCTGCTGCGGATTCCATAGAGATCGTGAACGCCGCCCTGCGGATCGGCGACCAGGACGAAGGGGAGCTTGTGATGCGTCGCAAATCGCTGGTGCGAGGCCTCGTCGTCGCGGCTGACCCCCACCACCTCGGCGCCCGCCGCCGTAAAGGCGTCGTAGGCGTCGCGGAAGGCGCAGGACTCCACGGTGCAGCCAGGGGTCTCGTCCTTGGGATAAAAGTAGAGCACCACCGTCTTCTTCGACAGGAGCTCGCTCAGACGGACGGGCCTCCCTTCCGCATCGGGCAGAGTGAAGTCCGGGGCGCGATCGCCGACGTTGGGTCGTGGCATGCGGTCTCCTTCTCGTCGTCAATGGTAAGGGCCCTGGGGCGATCTGGCGTCGCCCTGAACGGAATGAATCCCGGTTCAAGGTTTGCCTGAAATGTGAGGAGTATAGGCCATCCGATTGGCGCTACAGGTCGCTCGGCATGCCGTCGCGTGATTGCGAGGACGGGCAGCAGATCGATCGCGACAGAAGATTGCTACGATCGGCGGCCCGCCCGCGAACGGCGGGCGACATGACTCGAACCGAACGCCTCCTCGATTTGTTGCAGATCCTGCGCCGCCACCGCAGCCCGATCTTGGGCGCAACGCTGGCGGCCGAGCTGAGGGTCTCCCTCCGCACGGTCTATCGAGACATCGCCACCCTGCGCGGACAGGGCGCGGGGATCGAAGGCGAGCCTGGGATCGGGTACCTCTTGCGCCCGGGCTTCACGCTGCCGCCGCTGATGTTCTCGGTCGAGGAGCTGGAGGCGCTGGTGCTCGGCTCTCGTTGGGTCGCGCTCCGTTCGGACGACAGGGGGCTGGCGGCCGCCGGTCGCGACGCCCTGGCCAAGATCGCGGCCGTGCTGCCCGACGCTCTTCGCCGGGAGGTGGAAGCCGCGACCCTCCTGGTCGGGCCCGCCACGCCGCACATCGACACGGTCGACACGGGGCTGGTCCGCGAGGCCATCCGCCACGAGCAGAAGCTCGAGATCTCCTACCGCGACGCCGACGGGCGCCGGACGACCCGCACCATCTGGCCGTTCGCGATCGGTTTCTTCGAACGCGCGCGCGTGGTCGTCGCCTGGTGCGAAAGACGACGGGGCTTTCGCCACTTTCGCCTCGACCGGGTCACGAAGCTCGAGGTCACCACCGCCCGCTACCCGCGCGGACGCGCCGCCCTGCTGGCGGAGTGGCGGCAGGGCCAGGACCAGTCGCCGGCCCAGTCCCGGTCCGACGCTAGGTCCGCTGCTGACAAGAACTGACACGGCCTCCCGCTAGGGTGTCTCCACAAACCGAAAGGAGAGACACCATGCCCGACCTCAACTATTTGCTGCTCGCCGTGAAGGACCCGCGCCGGAGCGCCGAGATCTACGACCAGCTCCTGGGCGTCAAGCCGGTCGAGAATTCCCCGACCTTCGTGCTCTACGTGCTGCCAACCGGTTTCAAGGTGGGGCTGTGGGCGGCGGACGGGATGGAGCCGGTCCCGCGGCCCGCGGGTGGCGTCGAGCTCTCATTTTCACTGCCCGACGAAACGGCCGTGCGCACGACCTATGCGGCCTGGACCAGGCTCGGCCTGGAGGTCATGCAGGAGCCGACCCGCATGGACTTCGGGTTCACGTTCGTGGTCGCCGATCCCGACGGTCACCGCCTGCGCCCGTTCGTCCTCGCCGCCGACCCGCGCTGAACCGCTGGCGGCGTCGCGGCCGCGACGGCCGCCGGCAGGCGGGGCTCGCCGGCGGCCAGGCCGAGGCCGTAAGTGTCCGATGAACATGAACGGGCAAGGCTACCAGGCGGGCCCTCGGCAGCGGATGCTATCGTCCCAGCGCTCGCCATGATCATCGGCGTTGTCTCGGACACCCATGGGCTGCTACGACCCGAGGCGCTGACTGCGCTCGAAGGCTCGGATCGGATCATTCACGCAGGTGACGTGGGATCGCCGGAGGTGCTCGTCGCCCTGGCGGAGCTGGCTCCCGTGACGGTGGTGCGCGGCAACAACGATCACGGCGCCTGGGCGAAAGCGATCGCGAACACCGAAGTCGTCGACGCGGAGGGGCTGCTCATCTACGTGATCCACGACGTCAAGGAGCTGGATCTCGATCCGGTCGCAGGGGGATTCCGCGTCGTCGTATCCGGGCATTCCCACCGCCCTGCGCAGGAGGCACGCGACGGAGTGCTGTGGTTCAATCCAGGGAGCGCGGGTCCGCGGCGGTTTCAGCTGCCGGTCGCCGTGGGTCGGCTGACCATCGCCGATGGAGTGGCCCGCGGGGAGATCGTCAGAGATCGGGTGATGATCCCGTCCCGGTCCCGGTTTGGCGCTGGACAACTATCGGCAGGTCCCCGGGGATTCATGGGTTGCCAAGAGGGTGCCGCGGTGGTAGCCCACCAGCTTGGAGGCCTTCCAGACGTTACCGAGCTCTTCGGTGGGCTGCAGCAAGGACAATTTCCTTCGGGTACTCTGGCTGGTGGCGGTGATTCGGTCCTCCGCAGATTTGGAAATGGAGGTCGCGAATCGCTGGGGGCGCCACGTCCCAGTCGCGGCACGTCCATGTTCGGCTGGTTGAAACGTCGGCGGCGCGATGCGGTCAGACGCCGCGCCTTTCCAGATGCATGGCGAGCGGTCATCGAAAAGAACGTCCCCTACGCGGCCTGCCTTTCGCTCGAGGATCGGCAGGAGCTCCTGGCGGATGTCCAGGTCTTCCTCGCCGAGAAGCGATTCGAAGGGTGCGGCGGCCTGTCGGTCACCGAGGAAATCCGAGTCACGATTGCCGCCCAGGCCTGCGTTCTTCTTCTGCATCGCCAGACGGACTACTTCCCGCGCCTCGTCTCCATCCTGGTCTATCCTTCGACATACCTCGTGCCAGGCGGGGGCCGAGCGGCGAGCGGCCTCCCTGATGAAGAACCGCAGGCCCGCCTAGGTGAATCGTGGACGCGCGACGTGGTGGTCCTGGCCTGGGACAGCGTGCTGTCGGGCGCCTCTGATATCCACGACGGACACAACGTCGTGCTGCACGAGTTCGCGCACCAGTTGGATCAAGAAGATGGTGCCGGCGATGGCGCGCCGATCCTTCCCCGACGCTCCATGTACCTCGCGTGGACGCGGGTGCTGGGCCGCGACTTCGATCGACTCGTGCGAGATACGCAACGGCATCACCGCACGATCATCGACCGCTATGGAGCGACCAGCCCGGCCGAATTCTTTGCCGTGGTGACCGAGACGTTCTTCGAAAAGCCGCGCCAGTTGCGATCGAAATATCCGGAGCTTTATCTCCAGCTGCAACAGTTCTACCGACAGGATCCGGCTGCACTGTAAACCGCCGATCATCGATGACACTGCGCGCTGGCGACCGGGGTGGTCGCGGCACACGTCACGTCTTGATCTCCGTTAGGTGACGGTGTTCAATGCTTGGGCTGTGCAGGCGCAGCGGCAGAGCCCGCTCCTGCGGGTCCAACCGTCCCCCCCGCAGGGGTGACCATCGCGGCGGCATTCCGCCTGATGTGTCTTCCGCGGAACGCGAACGCCAGTATCGCCCCCAGAGCGACCAGCACAAGAACGGCGGCGATAATGATTGCGGTTCGCTTGCCGTTTCCGATCTCGTCGAGCCGCTGACTTTTACTCATTGTCCGCGAGTCATTCATGGTTACAACCTGGGCACGATCCATGTCAGACGCAATCTGGTTCCTCGATCATTAATCCGAACCGACAACGACACTGCCAGCGCGCGCAGGCTTTGTGTCCTCGCTCTCGATGGCGCGCACCCATCGCAGGGGCAGAGTGTTACAAGTCTCTGGCGGGCTTCCCGTCCCTCCAGTGCGCTTCGATTTCCTCGAGGCTGCGGCCCTTGGTTTCGGGCACGAGGAAGAAGGCAAATATCCACGCTGCCACGCTGACGGCGGCGTAGGACCAGAAGGTCCAGGCCTGGCCCAATGAGTGGGTGAGCGTCAAGAATGACGACGCCACGAGCAGGTTGGCGCCCCAGTTGACGACCGTCGCTACGCTCATCGCCCGGCCGCGGATGCGCAACGGATAGATCTCCGAGAGGAGAAGCCAGAAGACGGGTCCGAGGCCGACCGCGAAAGAACCGACGTAGACCATGAGACCAGTCACTGCAATCCATCCCAGACTGCCGGCCAGCCGAGGAAGGGAAAACGCCAGCCCCAGCGCGAAGAGGCTGAGCGCCATCCCGGCCAGACTGGCCAGCAGCAGCGGGCGGCGCCCCACCCGGTCGATCAGCTGCATGGCCACCAGCGTCAGGAGAAGATTGACCGCGCCCACCCCGACACTGGCCAGGATGGCCACCGATGCGGAGGAGAGGCCTGCGAACTTGAAGATGGTCGGCGCGTAGTAGATCACCGTGTTGATCCCGGTGATCTGCTGGGCGATCGCGAGCCCCACGCCCACAATCATGGGGGGTCGCAACAATGGGCTCAGGAGCTCGGACCAGTGCCCCTTCTGCTGCGTCAGACCCCCGCGAATCTCGGTCAGCTCACCTTCAACCCTTTCGGGGTCCCGGATCTGCTCCAGGACGGCCCGGGCTCGATCCTCATGGCCGCGTCCGAGGAGCCACCGGGGGCTGTTGGGGATGAAGAACAGACCGGTGCAAAATGCGGCCGCCGGGACGACGGCCAGCGCGAACATCCAACGCCATGCCTGCGCTCCGGCGAAGGCGTAGTCGATACCGTAGGAAATCACGATCCCGCTCGTGAGGGCGACTTGATTGATCGAGACGAGCTTGCCGCGAATCTCGACTGGAGCGATCTCGGAGATGTAGAGCGGCGCGACGAACGAAGCGACGCCGATGGCGGCGCCTGCGACGACCCTGGCGACCACCAGCCAACCTGTCCCTGGCGCGACGGCCGCCCCGATCGCACCCGCGCCAAATACCAGCGCGGTGCCGATCAACAATTTCCGTCGCCCGAGTCGATCGGCGAGGACGCCCCCAACGGCCGCTCCGACCAGTGATCCGAGCAAGACGGAGCTGACCACGATCTCCTCGAGCCCCGGGGAGAGCGAGAAGGTCTTTTTGATGAACAGGATGGCGCCGGAGATGACCCCGACGTCGTAGCCAAAGAGCAAGCCACCCAGCGCCGAGACGGCGGTGGCCAAATACACGAATCGCCTTCCGGCGCTCTTGATCCCGTGGTTCACCGCCCGCCATCTTGCGCGGATGGACGAACCTTGTTCGGGACGGCGTCGATCCCCACCGAAAAATTGACGCCTTCCCAGGACCCGGCGTCGAGCCAATGAAACGTGAAGTCGATCCGAGTCCCGCCGGGCAACTTCCCGACCTCCAGATCAGCGGTGTGGACTCCCAGCCCTGTGTCCCGGGTCGTCGCGTCGTGGATGGTGCACCACTCGTCGGCGCTCCAATGAACTACGGCGGGCGTCAAGGTTTCGATGCGCAGCATCTTCCCCGACGGCAGCGAGCGAATCTTGTGGTTGAACCGCCAGACCATTCGGGGGGACTCGATATGGTCAGTGAGGTACCGGCGAACGGTCTGCGGGGGCAGATCGAAAATGCTCCCACTTTCCAAAGATCGCCGCAGCTTGAGGTACTCGGCGTGCGCCCATACGAGCGGCATCGCCGAGCCTGATGGCCGTCCGAGGTGGAGGTCGTGGGCGGCGATGTCCGGCGAGTCCCACACCTGCTCCGAGATCAGGCCGCCCTCGTTGGCAAACGATTCCATCGTTGCAAGGAGCCCCTTGGCACGGTCTACCTGCCCGCGCGCCAACTCGTAGTGGGCCCGTTCCCCGGTCAGCAACGGCCAACCACGCCCGATGCCTGTCCCGTCGAACGGCGACCCGTCCTCGTGCTCGCCATAGCCATCGCCGTTGTACCGATGCCAGGTGGGCCCCGTGGGTGTCTCGACCTTGAGCAAGGCGTCGATGACCTTCGTCGTATCCCGCATGCGTGGGTCGTCCGCGGCGCGTAGGCCGAAGCGAACCAGCGCCAGAGCGTCCGGGCTCACCAGATGGATGGCGGCCAGCGCGTCCTCCGAGGCCGCCACATTCTTGATCCGGACACTGTTCTCGAACCGGGAGACGCCTTCGCCCGTCTCCTTGGGGGCGATCCGGACGTAGTATCCATTGACACCGAACCGCTGGCACCAATCCGTCGCAGAGGCGTACATCCAACGGTCGATGGACGAGTACCAGACGTCGGCGATCTCGCGAAGGTAGGTTCCAACGGCGGCTTCGTGGCTCATATCCGCCAGATCTGCCGCCGCCAGGAGCGCAGCGACCAGTGCTGCGACCGTAAACGGCGAATAGCCAGGATCTTCCTCCCACCGATCTTGCGGGCTGACCGGGCCGTTTCGCACCAGGTAACCAGCGGCGCTCCGCACCATGGCCCACAGCTGCACCACGTCGGCCTCCGTCAGGGCCTTTTGGCGAAAGGCCAGGTCGATGAGGAGGACGGGCAGCGCCGTCTCGTCCATCTGGATTCCGTTCCAATACGGCGAGCCGTCCAGCCACATGTTCTGCGACCAGTGACCGTCCGGTTGCTGAGTCGCCTTCAAGTAGGAAAGGACGCGGCGGACATCGTCGTGCGCGCCCGCGGCCAGCAAGCCCCCAGCGGTCTCGACCATGTCCCGCGACCAGACCAGGTGGTACCCGCCAAGGTCGTTATCGCCCTTGCTGAAGCCCCACGGGATGGAGAGGCTGGCGATGAGCCCGCCCGGCGCCTTCTTAGATTCGTGCGCCCGAAGAACGGCCAAGCTGACCTGCGACAGATCACCGAGTCGAACAGGCTTTCTCTGCGGAGAAGTGTTGGTCTTTGTCCAGCTGCGCCACCCGGCGAGATAATCCGCTTTGGCCTTGTCGAACCCGGCGCCAAGGCTGGCGATGGCGATTCGCGCCGCCTCGGCTGGGTCGCGGCCGAAGCCCAGCGCCATGACGAACTCACCCCGTGAGGCATTTAGGTCGATCTCCCCGGCCAGCGCGACATTGCCGTGATCGGCCCGGGTATATTCCCAGGTCATTTTCTTGTGTGCCTTCAGGTCCTGCCAGCTGTCGGAGGACCCGACATAGCCCACTGACCGCTTCACCCACGCAGCGGAGCAGGCGAGTGCGAGGGCCGTTCCATTTCGGCGGGCACACAGGAGCGGCGTCCCCTCGAAGTCCTCCACCCAGGCGCTGTTGTCGGCGCCCTGGTTCCCGAGGTGGGGTGCGAGCAGAGCATGCAGCCGATAGGTCGACAGCGCACCGCGCAGGGGGCTGAAGCGGACGCTCTGCAAGACGGCGTCACGGTCTGAGTCGCAGACCGTCTCCTTCTCGATCCGATAGCGACCCTCCCGGCAGGTGTTCACCAGGCGAATCGCGGGAACGCCCTCCGCCAACCAGTTGACACGCGAATCGGCGTCGCGCTTCTCCTCCGAAAAGAGGCCGTTCCCATCCGTGACGATCAAGCCGAGATCGCGGACGCAGGCCTGATCGATGCTGGGGTAATAGATCTCGTTCAGAATTCCATGGCTCATCGTGAACCAGACACGGCTCTTCGGGCTGAGCGCCGTACCGAGCCCGGCCTTGGCGCTGGAGGTCCAACGCGCCGAACTTCCGGGACCGCCAGGTGCGACACGGGTCGACGAGTCCACGCCAGTCTCTTTGGCTCGCTCCACAGCTTCTTCCTATCGGCCTTTCCCCGGGCTGCTCGTCGCAACGCCCGGACGGCCGTGCGGCCCACCGGTCTCCGTGGCCGTCGTTCCCCCCGAGCCGAACACTGGCTTTCCGGCAGCGTCGGTAAACCAATACGCTGGACGCCCGTAATAATCGTACAGCCGAGTCTCGAGCTCCCTGTTGACCCCGATCGTCGGATTCCATTCAGGGCTCTTCTTGATCGCGTCTCGAGATAGGTCGACGTAGACCTGTCGCTCGTCCCAGCTGACCCGGCTGGCCCAGTGGGGTGCGATGAGGACCTTTTTTCCGAACCACCACTTTCTGGTGTCGACCACCAAATAACGCACTTCCCAGCTCTCGTCGTCGACGATGAAATCGTCAATGTGCCCGATCGCCTCGTCGCTGCCGTGGATGTGATATCCCCGGACCTCACTCGCGCTCCTGAGATGAACGTCTCCGGAGGTTTTTTCGTCGGACCGCTCGGGGGACTTCTCGTTCGTTCTGCCGACAGCGAGCAAGGCTGGGTAAGCGCTCGGACCCCAAGGCGCCAAATATCCCCAGTAGTAGGGATACCCGTAATAGCCGAAGTACTCTCGCTCGTGCTGACGGGAAACGGGCTTATCAGCGTCGATGTTCGGGCTGCGGTTGACCTTGTCCCTGGTCAACGCCAGACCGAAGGTGTGGGTCGCCCAGTCAACCTGACGAAAGGAGATCGGTGAGATGAGGACGCGCGGACCTGACGCTCCATCCGTCTCGACGACCAGATAGCGAACGACCCATCGCTCGTCGTCCAACAGAAAGTTGACGACCGCGCCTACATCTCCGTCGGTCGCTGTCACCGCGTAACGCTCGAGGTCCTTCAAACTTCGCAACATGGCTTTCCCTTTCTGCCGTACACGAGCCCCACCATCCGAGTTTCATCGCCTTCTCCTGTTCGAGAACAGAGAACATGGCGCCCATCCACAACAACCACAATGTGCTCATCTGATTTCTCAAATTCCCATTGCGTTGTGCGCTCGCATCTTGTCGAGCACGTGAAGTGCAGTCGCCCTGTTCCGACAGCGACTGTGCTCATCGTGATGTCGCGCACGCCAGGGCTTTGAAACCAGCTTCCTCCGTCGCCAACGACATTCGCGACCGGCCCATTCGAGTAAGAGCTGCATAGCACCCGCGATTGCCCAAACCAGTAATGACTAGCGCTACTGGCTCGTCGGGGATTGCCTTACCGAGCAGCCCTGAGACACCGACGGCGATGACGACACAACCGGCCCTCCTCATGTTCGAGCAGGTGCAGTAGGATCGGACCCATGCAGTCGCGACCAGGGTGGCGCACCGGTTGCTTCTTTGGCACCCCATGTTAGTTGGGTTCAAGAAGGAGGCCTTGTCCGGGCGTCGGCTGCCGGCAGCGTTGGTCCTTGCGAGTATGGTGATCGGGGGTTGCTCGTTCGTCCTGGTGAATGGCGCGCCGCCGAGAGATCAATGGCCCTCTGATAACCGGTGGGGGCTCGATCGCAATAACTGTACGGCCTCCCCGGTAGCTCCGATCGCAGACGGAGCTTTCGCTCTCGGGCTCTCGGGGAGCGCGGTTTACGTCGCCCGACAAGGGGGGGATGCGGCGCCTGCCGTCGCCGCCCTCATCATGATTCCGGCCGCCGTCTACCTGGCCTCTTCCCTCTATGGTTTCGGCGTGACGGGCAAGTGTGGGACCTACCTCGCTGGGCCGCCATACTTGTCCGAGAGCGCGCTCTAGCTCCCCGCAGGGCCCGGGAGACGCACCGGGAGGAAGTCGACCGCACGCGCAGACCGTTGGCGTGCCGGGAGTTCGGGCCTCATGCGCCCTGCCCGCCGCCCTTCTCGTCCCGCCCATCTAAAGTCCGCTTCTGCGGCCGCCGATGTCGCGGTTCAATTCTTCCATGGCAAACTTTTGGGCCAATCGCGGGGTGAGTGCGGCGGTGATGTTGCTCGGCCTCCTTGGAGGTCGCGGGGCATCAGCTCAGGACAGAACGGCCGACCAGGATCAGGGGCAGCCGCAGACGGCGTCCCCGACGACCAGCGCCACCACCACGCCTCGGACGCCGCCGGCCGCGGACGACAGCGAGGAGCCTCGCCGGCCCCGCGCGCGGGCGGGGGTGGTGCCGCCGGGGGGCCACACGATCCGGCGCAACGGCGACGATGAGGACAATCGGCCGCCCCGGAACCCGGTCTGGGGGCTGATGCTGGTGTTCGGTTTCGGCGGCGGCGGCGACGATCTGGTGAAGGTCTCGCTGAGCGACGGCAGCACGCAGACCTTGAGCGCGGGCGACGGGATCGACGCCTCGCTCGGGCTGATGTTGACGCCGGTCTGGGTGGGCGATGCGCTGGGGATCGGGGTCAGCGGGACGCTGGGGTACAAGGGCTGGTCGGTGGGGGCCTCGAACGGCGACATCTCGATCGGGAGGTTCCCGTTCACGGCGGGCGTCCACCTGCTCCCGCGGGTCGCCCACAACTGGCTCCTCCTGGCGCGCGGTGGAATCGACAAGGAGGCCGACGTTTCAATCTCGTGCAGCGGGGTCATTTCGTGCACGAACCCCGATGCGACCGCCAGCCTGGGCTGGTTCGGCGAGGCGGGCTTCTACTACACGTTCGACATCTTGAAGCTCGACCCGGATCTCCCCAAGCCGGAGCAACACGGCGGGTATTCCCTGACATTCCGCTATACGAAGCTGAGGTACACCGCGGCCACCGGAGAAACCGCCGACGCCTCGAGCTTCATGGTCTACAACACCTTCTATTACAACCCCTGAGGCGCCCTGACCGGCGATGACCGGCTGCTTTCAGCGCGCACGGTGGCGGCGGTCGGGAGGGCGACGCGGGCGGATCGGGCCGAGCGCCAGCCGCAATGCGCGCTCGGCCTCCGCAGCCCTGGTGTGGATCAAGCGATAGATCTCGAGCAGATCGCCGACGATCGCCAGGCGCCGGCCGTTGCGCGGGTCCGGCGGCAGCGCGCGCAGGGCCTCGACCAGCTCAGCGGCCAGCCCGGCGCGCGCGAGGGCGTCCATGCCCAGGTCTTCGGAGCGCACCCCGCGGGCGCGCCCGAGCAGCGCCACCTTCTGCCGCCGCTCGCCCGCACGCAACGCACGCGTCGCGGCCAGGTAGTGCGCGGGAGAAGGTTCATCCGTGAACGCGCGCAGCGCCACCAGCGCCTCGGGCAGCTCGCCGCGGCCGAGGGTCGAGAGCACGCGCTCGGCGAGCCGGAGGAGCGGCGCCGCGAGCGAGGAGTCTCCGTCGAGCGCAAGAGCGGCCGTCATCGCGACGCCACGGCGTGAATGGGCACGAGCAGCACCTCGATGCGCCGATTCTTGCGGCGGGCGCGATCGTCCGCGTTGGGGACACGCGGGTGTTCGGCGCCAAAGCCGGCGGCGACCACGCGCGTGGACGGCAGGCCCGCGCCGGTGAGGACCCGCGTCACGGCGAGCGCGCGCGCAGCGGAGAGCTCCCAGTTCGAGGCGAAGCGGCCGTCGCCGCGCAGAGTCCGATCGTCGGTATGCCCGCCGACGAGCACCATCTGATCGGGCTCCTCCGCGAGCAACGACGCCAGCGAAGGCGCCAGGCGCTCGAGGAACGCGCGCCCTTCGGGCCGCAGCTGGTCCGCGCCCGAATCGAAGAGCACCTCGCCCTGGAGGATCACCTTCCCCTCCTCCACCTCGATAGTCCCGCCGGGCGCGAGCGCGCGCAGCCGGCGCTCGATGCGCGCCTTCTCGGCGCGCACGGCCACGAGCTCACGGGCGCTGTCGTCAACCCGTTTGACCAGCGCCCGCTGGGCGACGAAGGCCAGCATCGACAGCAGAACGAACACCGCCAGGACGAGCACCAGCGCGTCGACGAACGGCGGCCAGACATTGACCGGGAACAGCGCCGCCGGCGATCGCGCGCGTCTCATGCACCCGCGCCTTTGCTGTCGCGATCGAGCTCGACGGAAGCCGCCGGAGCCGGGTCCGGCTGGGCGACAGCCACCAGGCGTTCGACGTCCTCGCCGAGACGAATGAGCTCGTCGAGGACTGCGTTCATCGGCTCGGGATTGTCGGCGCGCGCCGCGAGCAGCGCCACCTCGCGTGCCAGTGCCCCGAGCTGCGGCGCGAGCGCGGCCAGCAGGGGAGAGAGCTCTGTGGCCGTGCCGCGCAGCTCCGTCGAGGCCGTGGTGATCGACTGGGCCGCCGCGCCCAGCTCGCCGCCCACGCCCGTGCGCAGGTCGGAAAGGCCGCCCACGGCGGTTCCCACCGCGGCGGTGAACGCCGCTGTCGAGCGCTCCGCCGTCGCCGCCAGAGCCGCGATCGCGCCCTCGGAGCTCGCGGTGAGCGACGCGACGGCCTCACCCAGCGCGGCCGCTGCGCGCGCGAGCCCGGCCGCGGCCTCGTCCTGTTGGTGGCGCGTCTCGGCGAGCAGCGTCGCGACCGAAGCCGCGCCTGCCTCGAGCGTCCGCTCACCGTCCTCGCGGAGCGCCGCCGCGGTCGCCGCCGCCGTCGCGGTGAGCGCCGCGCCCGCCCCGGACATCGCCTCGCGGGTCGCGGTCGCAGCGTCCGTCAGCGCCGCTCGCATCGCGGTCTCGGCGCCGGCCATCGCCTTGCTGGTCGCGGAGGCGGCACCGGTCATCGCGGCACCGACGGCCTCGGCGACACGGGCGAGCTCGACACGCACGACAGCGGCCACCTTGGTCGCGGTCGCTTCGGCAGTCGCCTCGGCAGTCTTGGTGGCCGCCCCGGCGACAAGCGCCTTGAGCTCCTCGAGCGCGCGCGCCGCGCGTTCCGCCGCACCCTCGCTTGCCGGCCACAGCTCGGGCACGAGCACGTGCCGGGTGCGCTCTTGCAGCCGCGCGAGAAGGCGCTCCTGCTGCAGGGCCACGTCACCCTGAACCAGCGCGAGCGCGAGCGTGATGAGGATGGCGACGACGCTGGTCCCGAACGTCACGTGGAGGCCCGCCAGCGGCCCCCCGAGCAGCGCCAGCACCCCCGCCGGCCCGTCGGTTGCTCCCTGGCCCTTGAGGAGCGGCGACAGGTGCGCCAGCGTCTCCATCAGCCCGCCGAAGGTGCCGACGAGGCCCACCAAGATCGTCGTCGCGACCAGGTACTTGCCCGCGAACCCGCGCTCCACCTCTTCGGCCGCCGTTGCCTCGGCGAGAACGTCGAGATCCAGGACGACGTTGCGACCGCGCAGCTCGAGCGCCTGCGCGCGCCGTGCCGCCCACAGCGCGCCGCCCGGCGGCGTGGCGGCGAGCGCCGCCAGCTCCCGCCCCACGTCCCGTCGGGCGCGCGCGAGGCTCACGAACCCGACGATGAGGAGGCCCGCCAGCACGAGCACGGCGGCGACCCCGACGACCGAACCGCCGGCGATGTACGCGGCCAGAGATTCGCCCGCGACGACCAGCGCGGAGACGCCGACCAGCCCGCCGATGATCCAACGCGCGCGGGTCATCGCCACGCCTCGGCCGCCTCGTGGAGCGCGGCGCCCAGATCGAGAAAGGGACGACCCATCGGGAGGAGCGCGCGAGACGGCGAGCGCAACCGCAATCGAAGCAGCGAGGCCATCCGCCGCTCGAACAGGCGCGCCAGCGCGACCGCTGCGTCGACGGCCAGCAGTCCTTCGAGGGCGACGGCCCGCTGAGCCGCCTGCGCCGCGACGTCAGCCGCCGCCGTGAGCCGCCGCCGCGTCACATCGACGTCGACCTCCGTCTCACGATCGACCATCGGCAGCGCGTCGACCTGCTCCCACGCCTTGCCGGCCCGCGCCAGCGCCGTGGCCAGCACCTCGTCGACACGTCGGGCGAGCCGCGCGAGGAGCGACGCCACGTCGCGCCGCAGATCGGCCGCGCGCGCGGTGACCGGAGGAATCAATGCCGCGGCCGGCTCAGCCGCCGGACGCGCGGCGGCCCGCGCCAGCGCCGCGGCCCAGGAGGAAACGCCGGAGCAGGGGGGACGATCTCCTCGGCGATCGACGCAACGGGCAGAGCGCGCGCCGCCTCGAGCAAACTTCTGAGGGCGTGCCGTCGAATGGGCCCGCGACGATACGAGGACCGATCGGGCCTGTCAACGCGTTCGGCATGGGTTCGCCGGCGGTGACAGCCGCCACCGCTGGTGCGACTCGACGACGCCGCCGTTGAAGGTGGTGGCGAGGAGACCGTGAGAGGCGCGCAGCCGTGGGCGACGTTAGCCGAGGTTCGCGGCGGCGAGCAGCTCGAACAGCGCGCGGAAGTGGCGCTCGGCGCCTTCAGGATCGTGGACCGGCGTGTCGGAGGGGACCCAGCCGTGGCGGAGGCCGGCGTAGGTCTCGACGCGGTGGTCGACGCCGGCGGCGGTCAGCGCGTCGTCGAGGCGTTGCTTCATGTCGTCGGGAAACGACGCGTCCTCGACCGCGCCCGCGACGTAGATCTTCGCGCCGCGCATCTTCGGTGCCAGCAGGTGCGGGCTGTCGGGCGCGTCGGTCGCCAGGTTGGCGCCGTGGAACGACGCCGCGGCGCCCACGCGGTCGGGAAACGTCCCCGCCGCCGACAGCGAGAGGCCTCCGCCCATGCAATACCCGACCGTGCCGATCTTGCCGATCTTGCCGATCTTGCCGATCTTGCCGATCTTGCCGCCCCGCAGGTCGGCGCGGGCGGCCAGCCAATCGAGGAAGGCGCCGGTGTCGCTCATGGCGTTGGCGATGGTTGCGGTGGACCTGAACTTTGCGCCCCACGCCTGACGAAACGCGACGTCCGTGAACAACAGCTTCGGGTCCGGGGCCTGATACGGTCCGGCCCGATAAAAAAGGTCCGGCAGCAGGGCCAGGTAACCGGCACCGGCAATCCGTTCGCACAGCGAGAACAGCGCCGACCGGATGCCGATGCCGTCCATGTACACGAGCACTCCGGGCCATGGGCCGACACCCGACGGGCGGAACACGAATGCGGGGCAGGCGCCGTCGCGGGTCTGGATCGTCACTTCGTCTCTGGGCATGTCGTCGTCTCCGATGACAGGTCTCTCAAGAGGCCTTCCGGACGGCAGGAAGGAAGGGCGAGCTACTGAATGCGGCAGTCCGAAGCGGTTGCCACGGGGGCGTCGTCCTGGTGCCCCCAGTCGCCGGTCTTCAGCCAGCGAGTCTGAAAATTGCGCATGTGACCAATCACTTTGAGCTGGCAGGCAGCGGCGAAGCGCTGGCGCTGATCGCGCGGGAGCTTGCGCGACTCCTCCGAGGAGTAGCGCGCGGCGAGCGCCGGCTGCTCGAACAGCCCTGGGATGACGTAGAGCTGCTGCTCGACGGTGTAGTAGCCGACCAGGCGATCGGCGGGGGCCGGCGGATCGGGCCAGGCGACGCCTGGCGCGCGGAACTCGCATCGGTAACGGCCAAAGCGCTGCTCGCTGGCGCAGGCCAGATCGTCGCGATCCGTGGTGACCAAGGTGATCGAGGCCGCGACGCCCGCCCGGTGCCCGCGCCAAGCCCAGAACGCGAGGACCACCACCGCGACGCCGGCAAAAGCAATCCACACCGGCCGCCGCGAGAGCGATTGGCCATTTCCAGAAGACGGAGGCACCGAAGGAGAGGGAGAGGGTGAATCGTCGGACATGGGGGAATCCTCCACGCCGCGCATTTGACTCCAAACCCGGGAGCCAGACAACCGTCATCGCCGCCCGTCGGTCTGGAGCGGCGTCGATCGACCGAGCGTTCAGGGGGCGCTATGGTGAAACGGTCGTGAGCTCGACCGTCGTCCTCGCGCTGTGGCTCGCAGCGTCGCTCATCCCCGCATCGCCGAAGGAGTGGAGCGCCCAGCGCGTGCCCGCGCCCGGGCCGCCCCAGGCGATCGGCGGCTACAGCGGCGGATGCCTGCAGGGGGCGGCGACCTTGCCGGCGAGCGGCCCAGGCTATGAGCTCCTGCACCTCGGGCGCCATCGCCGCTACGGTCACCCGGCGCTGGTCGCCTTCGTTCGGCGTCTGGGCGCCGAGATCAAGGCGAAGAAGCTGGGCTTCGTCGTCGTCGGTGACCTTTCGCAGGTCCGCGGGGGCCCGACCCCGAACGGCCATCGCAGCCACCAGACCGGACTCGACGTGGACATCGGCTATGCGGCGCCGCCTGGCCTGCGCGTGGGCCACGTCTCGGCGGCAGAGCGCGAGCGCCTCAAGCCTCCTGCCGTGGTGGATCTCCGAACGCATGCGGCGACGCCGGTCTGGTCGTCGAAGACCGTCACGTTGCTCGCGACGGCGGCCGGCGATCCGGCGGTCGATCGAATCTTCGTCAACCCGGCGATCAAACGGATGCTGTGCGAAGGACCGAGCGGTCGAGCGCCCTGGGCCGGGCGCATCCGCCCCTGGTGGGGCCACCACGACCATTTCCACGTCCGCCTCAGGTGCCCGGAGGGGAGCCCGGCGTGCGTGGCCCAGGCTCCGCCGTCCGACGACGGCTGTGGCCCTTCGCTCGACTGGTGGTTCAGCCCCGACGCGCAGGCCACGCTCGCCAAGAGGAAGCCGGCCGACGAGCGCTTGCGACCGAAGCTCCCCGAGGCGTGCGGGCGCCTGCTGGCGCAACCGGCCAACGTCGCCGCCCGGTGAGACCTTCGATCCTCGTTAGACCTTGGTCTCTTCGTTCAGCTCGTCGAGGCTGCGCGCCGGGTCGGGCGGCGCGGCATCCCCGGCCGAGGCGTGCGCGTCGGCGGATGCGCCCGCGAGTTGGTCGTCGAGCCGGTCGTCGATGTCGGGCTCGGTCACCAGCCCGGCCACCGGACGGGGCAGCGGCTCGCGTTCGGCAGCTCGTCCGGGGCCGCGCGGGACCACCGTCGAGGATCGGGCAGGAAGGCGTCCGCGTCGTCGGAGCGCTCTCGCGCCTGCGGCGCGAATGGTTTCTGCTGGGTCGCGCGGGCCGGCTGCCGCTGGGTTTTTTGTCGATTGGCTGCCATCGCGAACCTCGCAGCAAAGCTAATCACCCGTCGTGGACGTCGATCCAGGGACCTGCCGGGCTCGATCCGGTGGCCCAGCTGGCGCCGCGCCGGTGAGCGCGCATGTTTTCCGGGGAGGGATGCATGTCGATGGATCAGGTCGAGCGCATCGGGACCGTGCTGGGATCGCCCCGCGAGGGGTCCGCCGAGGACTTCTTCCGGGCCATCGACGAGAGCGGCACGTTGCCGTCGGGGGTCGACGCCCGGGAGGCGGCGGCAGCGGTCACCTGCGTGTTGCTGGCGCGGCTGGATCTCGAGCAGGGGCGGGAGATCCTGGACGTGCTGCCGCCCGAGGTCACGGCGGCCATCTCCGAGTGCCCCATCCACGGCGGCGCGCCCGGCGAAGCGTTCGGCAAGGCGGCGTTCCTGGAGCGCGTCGCGCGCCACCTGCAGCTCGCCCCCGCCGTCGTCGAGACGCCGGCCTCGGCCGTGCTGCACGCAGTTCGAGCGCAGCTGCCGCCGCAGCTGGCGAGGACGGTCGAGCATCAGCTGCCGGGAGACCTGCGCGCTCTTTGGCGCCGCCAGGCTTAGGTTGTAATCACCATGATCGGATCGGATTCGGACGTTGTGGGCGGAGAGCCGCCCAGGGGATTTCGTCTGGACGTTCGGGCGCACGGGTTCGCGATGACAGACGCCATCCGGACCTACGCCACCGACCACGTCGCTGGCAGACTGGCCAAGCACGCCCGCGACATCCAGACCGTGGTGTTGCGGTTCGACGACGTGAACGGCGACAAGGGGGGCGCCGACAAGGTTTGCGAGGTCGAGGTGACGCTCCGCCGGGCCAGCCCGATCGTCGTCAGCGAGCTCCACCAGGATCTGCGGGCGGCCATGGCCCGCGCCGCCGATCGCATCGAGCAGGCGGTGGACCGAGCCTTGGCCCGGCGCCGCGACACCTCGCGCCAGCGCGGCCACAAGCTGGTGCGCCAGCGCAAAACGATGACCTGAACCCTCATCTGTTCGGTGATCGCGCCGGGGCGCCCCGTATCCATTCCGTTTTCGTTTTCACGGGGGCACTATCTCCCGGCGATGCTCTTCGATTCCTTCAAGCTGCGCGGGGTGACCTTCCGGAACCGCATCGGTGTCTCACCGATGTGCCAGTACTCGAGCACCGACGGGCTCGCCGACGATTGGCACCTCGTTCATCTCGGCAGCCGCGCGGTGGGAGGGGCCGGACTGGTCATGACCGAGGCCACCGCAGTCGAAGCGGACGGGCGCATCAGCCCCCAGGACCTGGGGCTCTGGAAGGACGAGCAGATCGAGCCGTTGGCGCGCGTCGCCCGGTTTGTTTGCGCGCAGGGCGCGGTCGCGGGGATTCAGCTCGCCCACGCCGGCAGGAAGGCATCGACGGCGCGCCCCTGGCAGGGGGGCAAGCCGCTGGCGCCGCCGGCGGGGTGGAGCCCGATCGTTGCGCCCAGCCCGGTGGCGTTCGACGACGGCTACCAGACTCCGGCGGCCCTCACTGAACCGGAGATCGAAGCGCTGGTCGGCGCCTTCGCCCGGGCAGCGGCGCGCGCCGGACAGGCGGGGTTCGAGGTCGTCGAGATTCATGCGGCCCACGGCTATCTGATCCACGAGTTCCTGTCACCGATCGCGAACCGCCGGCACGACGCCTGGGGCGGCGATTTCAGCGGCAGGATCCGCCTCCTGCTGGAGATCGTGGCGGCGATCCGGCGGGTGTGGCCGGAGGGGCGACCGCTGCTGGTGCGGCTCTCGACCACCGACTGGCTGGGCAGCGACGGCTGGACCGTCGAGGACTCCATCGCCCTCGCCCGCCGCCTGCGCGACGCGGGCGTCGATCTCGTCGACTGTTCGTCGGGCGGCATCGCGCCGCGCGTGGCGATCGACGTCGGCCCCGGGTACCAGACCGCCGCTTCGGCCCGGATCCGCGCCGAGGCGGCGATGGCGACCGCGGCCGTCGGTGTCATCACCGCGGCGGCGCAGGCGGAGCACATCGTGCGGACAGGCCAGGCCGACATGGTGTTCTTGGCGCGGGCGATGCTCCGCGATCCCTACTGGCCGCTCCGCGCGGCGCGCGAGCTCGGGGCGTCAATCTCCTTCCCCGCACAGTACGAGCGAGCATGGCGTTGATCCGAGCGCCCGGTCGGCGGCGGAGGGCATCGTCGCCGAGGTCCTGATCTACCGCCGCGGAAGCGACGCTGAAGGCGCGCTACGGGATTCAACAGGACGGCGCCGCCTCACCCTGACCACAACGACTGCCTCGGGAAGAGGGCCCAACTCGTCCGGCCCGCCCGCCCGTACGGTCGCTCAACGAGAGATGGTGGGCAGCAGCAGCGCGCCCGCGGCGAGCGACGTCCCCGCCGGGAGCTCGGTGATCGGCGCCAGGAAGTCTCCCGTCGTCCGGTGGAAGGCCAGCAGGACGGGCGCGCCGTTGTGCACCCCCTGCAGCACCACCAGGCCTTGCCCCATGGCGAGGTCGAAGACCGATTCGCCGGGCAGACTCGCGGCGGCGCCGGTGTAGCTGAGAAAGCCCCCCCCGGCGGTGCGCCCGCAGGAGACGGTCATGCTGCCAGGGTTCGCGACGCACACCTCGCCGTCGTCGTTGGCCGCCCAGCAGGCCGCCACCTCTTTCGTGGGGACGCGCTGGACCTGCGCGACGCCACCGGCCACCGCGATCTCCGCCTGGCCGGCGTTGCTGGCCAGGTGCGCAATCGGCGCGACCACCAGCCGGTCGAGCCCGGTGATCCCGACAATCACCCCGGGCGATACTCCGGACACAGGCGCCGCCGGGCCAAGGCTGCCGTCGTCGGCCAGCGCGAAGGCCTCCAGCGAGCCGCTCTTCTCCGCGACGTATGCGAACCGGCTGGTGAGCGTCACGGCGGCCGCCGAACCATCCGCCACGAGAAGTGAGCGCGCGCTGGTGGGGGTCGTTTGTCCGTATGGAAAGAACCGCAGCGTGGTTCCCGTCAGGACGTAGGCGCCGCGATCGCCGAGGGCACCGGACACCGACCCCTCGCCGTTCGTCTCCAGGACAAGGGGGTTGACCAGAAAACCGTGACCGACGTGAAAGAGAATCGCCCCGTTGGCCTGATTCGTCACCAGGACGCGATCACCGCGACTCACCAGGCTGGCCGCGATTCCGCCCGCGGCGGAGACGGTGCGCCCCAGCGGAATGGCCTGCACCGTGGCGCCTGATTCCAGGTCCTTGCAGATGAGCGTCCCCGGCTGCCCCACCGCTTCCGAACCCAGCGTGCAGACCTGGGCGTCCGACCGGCGCTCCGCCTGTGAACTTCCACAAAGAGCTCCGACCAAGAGCCCCGACCCAACCACGACCGACGCGAGTGAACGAACGAACGGCATGTCATCCTCCAGTTCTCAGAGACTCGCACCCGGAGGCATTCCGGGTGCCCGCGTCCATTACGCCGCCGTCCCGCGCCGGTTACGGAGCATGGGGTCCTCCGCATCTCGATGCGCTCCGCGGCGAAGGCGCGGGGGCGCCGGAAGCGTCGGCGTCTCACCGAACTGGTTCGTTCAACGAACGTGGCCGGTCGTCAGGTCGCTCGCACCGTGATCTGGCGGGGGCGGGCCTTCTCCACCTTCGGCAACTCGAGGCGGAGCACGCCGTCGGTCAGCTGGGCGTCGATCTTCGGTTGATCGATGGTCTCCGACAGCGTGAACTGGCGGAAGAACATGCCGGGACGGTACTCGCGCAGGACGTTCGCTTCGCTCGCGGTGCCGAGCGGTGAGACCCGACCGGTCAGCGTGAGGACGTTGTCGCGAAGATCGATCTCCAGCTCCGACGGCTTGACGCCGGGCATGTCCGCCAGCAACGTGATCGAGCTGTCGTTCTCGAAGATGTCGACCGCGGGTGAGTAGACCGCGCCGGGCCGCGTCTGCTCGGGGACGGTTGAAGTCTTCGGCGTCTGGGGATTCGTGGTGGTGGCTTCCGTGGCCATGGCGATTCCTCCTGTCGTTGTCCGTGTGCTCAGGTCCTGACCGCGATCTGTCGCGGCTTCGCTTGGGCCGCCTTCGGCAGCGTCAGCGTGAGGATGCCGTCCGCGTAGCGCGCGTCGACCCGCTCCGCGTCGACCTCCATCGGCAGCGTGACGGCGCGATTGAAGGCTCCCTCCGGTCGTTCCTTGCGGTGGTAGCTCACCCGATCCTGCTCGCGGGGGATCTCCCGCTTGCCGGCGATGGAGACCCGATTCCGCAGCGCGGAGATGGAAAGCTCGGCCGGCTTGATTCCAGGAACCTCCGCCCGCAGATAGAAGTTGTCGTCGTCCTGCGTGATGTTCATGGGCGGAAACACGCCGGCCGCCGGCTCCGGCGATTCATCGACGCTGGTCGTGTCCAGCAGGCGCAACATCTCGCGCCGTATCTGATCGAAGTCGGAGAAAGAGCTTTCGAACGTGGGCCTCGAGGGCCAAACCCTTCGCACGAGCATGTTCGACCTCCTGGGCTAAGTGCCCGATCTGGTGGGGAAACCTTCCTGCGCCCGCTGTACAAACACCGGCCGGCGGGCGTCAAGCGCGAGGCCGGCCGATCGAGCTCACGCAAATCGGACCGAAGCGGCAGTCATTCCCGGACGACGTCAAACGAAACGTCCGGCAACCGATCGCTATTTGAGCGTCAACAAGCCGAGGCGCCAGGGGATCGCGTTGTAGTCGGCGGTCGGCGCCTGGGAGTCGAACCCCTGGAAGAGGTACTGCAGCTTCGCGCCGTCGATGACCATCGTCTCGTCGTAACCGGCCCGGAGCATTTCACCGTGGCTGATGTCGCGAGTCCACGGCGCGCCGGCGAAGCTGACGTTGCGCGCGCCGGCGAAGGGCGCCGCCCCGTCCTGGTGCAGCGGCCTCCACGGCCCGTCCAGACTTTCCGCGATCCAGGAACGGAAGTAGCGCCGGCTTTCGGAGGTTCCGTCGAACGCCTCGATCAGTGCCAGGTACCGGTTCGCGCCGCCGAGCTTGTAGACGTTGCAGGCCTCGAAGATCCGCCCGGCCTCGGCATCTTCCAGCACCACCGTCGGGTCGCTGAAGCCGTACGGGAACTTGGCGATCGAGGTCTTGCTCCGATACCAGCGGCCGTGGTCGTTGGAGAAGAACAGATAGCAGGACTGCGCGTCGCAGATGACCCAGAAGTCGAGCCACCCCCCGTTCTTCTCGACGATGGCGGGTGTCCGCGCGAAGAACGGCGCCGGCTCGGTCCACTTCGTCGGATCGTCCGGAGCGTCCGCCGTCGCGAACATGGGCGGGCCCGACTGAAACACCAGGTACCACTTCTTGTGCGGCGTGAAATAGAAGAGCTGCGGCGCCGCCACGTAGGTGTTGAAGCCGCGCGTCTGGTCCATGTAGTAAAGCGGCGCGCTGGGGGCGTCCTTCCAGTCGGCGAACGAGGTGTAGACCATCCCGTAGATGCCGCCGCGCCCGACCGAGCTGGCGTAGACGATCCAGCGATCGTTGAACCGCACGACCGTCGGATCCTTCACGGCGACGAGCTCGTGCTTCGGGTCTGACCGGGGGACGATGAGCGGCCCGGTGGCGGTCCAGGCGAAGACGGCCGGGAGCCCGGGGACCGGGAGCGGCTTGGCGGCGTCAGCGCGGGGAACGGCCGGGGGCGCCGGCGCGATCGCCCCGGCGGGCCGAGCCGCCGGCGGGGTGAGGCAGGACGAGAGCGCGGCTCCCAGCACCACGAAGCAGAGCAGGAGCCGCGTCTTGATCATCACGCTTCCATTGCCTGTTCGGCCCCCCGTCGGTCAAGACGTCGCGTGGGGGTGCCCACCTTGCGTCACGGCGATCTTCGTCGCCGTCGCGCCGAGACGATCGCCAGGCAGACGAGCAGGCCCGCGGCCGAGAGAGGGTGAGAACGGTCGCGGCCGAGCTGGCAAGCACAGCCGGGATCGGCCGAGGCCTCGCCTGAGCTGCCGCCGGAGCCGGGCGCACCACCCGTTTCACCGCTCCCGCCCGTGTCGCTCGTACCGCCCGTTCCCGTGGAACCGCCGGAGCCGGTCACGCCGCCGGTGCCCGTCGTGCCACCGCTGCTCACGGCGCCGCCCGAGCCGGTGGCGCCGCCAGAACCCGTCGCGCCGCCGGTCCCTTTCGCTCCGGCCGCGCCCGAGGTTCCTCCCGACGCCGTCGCGCCGCCCGAGCCGGTCGCGCCACCGCTCCCCTTCGCGCCGGCGGCCCCCGTCGACCCGCCCGTCCCCGTCGACCCGCCCGTCCCCGTCGATCCGCCCGTACCGGTGGTGGAGCTGCCGGTGCCGTGCAGGGTGGTGACGCTCTGGGCATCCAGCGACAGCGTCAGTGAACCATTCGAGGCGGTGACCTTCCCGTCGTTGCTGAGGCTCTTGCTGCCGGAGGTGGTGAACCGATCGTAGGAGGAGATCGTCGAGCCGTTGATGGTGACGTTGAGCGACGAGGTCGAGTTGTTCGTGTTGACGACGACCACCACCACGTCGGTGTTGCTCTTGTACGCCGAGAGGTAAACGCCGGAGCTCGGCGTCGCGGTGGCGTCCACCCGGTAGAAGCCGGGGCGGATGAACTTGGAGAACTGCGCCATGCACCAGCCCCGCTTGCTGACCGTCCCGTTGGTCGAGATCGGGCCGTAGCTCCGGACGATGTACCACCAGGTGTAGAGGTTGAACTGGCCGTCGACCATCGCGTGGTGCAGCTCGGTCGCGACGCCCAGCGCGTTGGGCCAGGAGTTCGCGTCGGTCGTGCTGTCCGTGTAATGCTCGGTCATCCAGCGCTCCTTGCCGGCGCCTTTTTGATCGAACAGTGGATAGGGATAGCCGCTCACCGGCGTGCCGTAGAGGTGGGTCCCCAGGATCGCCACGTTGGCGAGCGCGGCTGAGTCGTTCAGGATCGGATCGTAGTAGCTCTTGGCGTAATTGAACGACTCGCAGCTGAGGAGCTTGGTGGTGATTGTCGCGCCGTAGTTCAGAACGAAGTCGTGGCAGAGCGCCGCGGTCCAGGCCCGCCAGCCGGCCTGGGCCCCGTAGTCGGGCTCATTCTGGACGCTGATGGCGTAGAGGTTCACCCCCTGGCCCTTCATGTAGGAGACGAAGTCGTTCAAGTGGGTCGCGTAGGAAGAGAACTGGGAGGAGGACATCGTCCCCGAGGAGTTCCAGGGCGTCGCGAAGACGATCGCGCCGGCGGCGATGGCGGCCTTGGCCGTCGCCACGTTCGCCGAGTCGGGCGAGCCATCGGTCACCGGGATGCGCAACGCGGTGAAGCCGAGCTGGCCGTCGCCGTTGCCGAAGGCGGTGGTTCGCTCGGCGGCGGTCAGATCGCCCGCCCAGGCCGCGTGGCTCATGCCCCCGAATCCCCGGATGTACTGCTTCTGACTGCTGAGCGTCACCGTGGCGGTCTGCGCCGAGGCGATCCTGGCGGCGCAGAGCGGCGAAATCAGGGCCAGCATGGCCGCTAAGGCTCGGCATATTGCTTTCATCCATGCCTACTGCGGGCGCCTCCAGAAACTTGTGAACAAATGAGCCGGCGCCTGTTTTGACGCGCAAGGGAACTGGATCGACGCAGGCACCGACGATTTCGTGACAAATCGCCCTTGCAGCCGACAGGTACCATGGTGGCCTACCTTCGGTCCGCGCGATCTGGTCGGCCGGCCCCCGCCTCGTCGACGACCGAGCACCCCTGCCTCGAATCGTTCGACCGAGAGCTCGACTACATCTTCACGACGCTGCGCCGGCTGGGCGCCAAACCGGCCGAGCTCGAGGACCTCGCCCAAGAGATCTTCGTGGTGCTGCACAAGAACTGGTCGACGCTGGATTCGACGCGGCCGCTGCGCCCTTATCTGTTCGGCGTCGCCTTCCGGATCTTCTATGCGCACCGGCGGCGGCGCCAGCGGGAGATCCCGTTCGGGGTCGTCGAGCTCGAGGACGGAGCGCCCAATCCGGAGGGATCACTTCACCGCAAGGAGTCGATCGCGCTTCTTCTCGCCGCGCTCGACCGGGTGCCACTCCGGCGCCGCGCGGTCGTCGTCATGCACGAGCTCGACGACGTTCCCGTCCTGGAGGTCGCCCGGCGCCTCTCGATGTCTCAGTTCGGCACCTACGCCCGGCTGCGGAAGGGACGGGCGGAGCTGAAGGTCGCGGTACGCAAACTGTCGAAGGGGGAGCGGGTGAAGTGAGTGGCGGCAATCAGCCTTCTGGTGATGACCTCGATCCTCTCCTCGCGTCGGCCAAGGCCCTCGATCGGGTGTCGGACGTCGCCCGGGCCCGGGTTCGGGCGCGGGCCCGCGCAACCCTAGCGGCCTCCACGCTCGCGACCGCGGCTCCTCAACAACCGACGTCCCGGTCGCGGCTGGCGCTCGCGGCGGGGGTGGCATTCGTTCTCGGCGCGGCCGGCACGGCCGCCGCGTTTCTCGGTCCCTCGCTGGGGCGTGGAGCGGCGATTCGGCGTGCCCCACCGACGGCGCCCGTGCCTGCCTTGCCACCGCCCGTCAACGCCCAAGCTCACCATGACCCGGTGCTTCCGGGCCTGGCTCGAGGACCGGTCGCGAAGGTGACCGCGCCGCGGCACCACCGGCACGTGCCGAGAGCGGACGACGCCGGCGCCGCGGAGCTGGCCTTGATCCAAAGGGCTCAGGCGGCGTACGCCGACGGAGACTTACCGGATGCGATCGAGCTGCTCGCGGAGCACGGTCGCCGGTTCCCGAATGGGCGGCTCGCGGAGGAGCGCGAGGCCTTGCGGGTGCGGTCACTGGCGGGCTGCGGTCGCTCTGCCGACGCGCGCCGCGCGCTTCAGGCTTTCGCCGATCGGTACCCGCACAGTGTTCTGCTGCCTCATCTACGAGAGGCGCTCGGCTCCGGGACGCACCCGTAGGTTTCCGACAGGGGCGTCACTGCCCGCCGCCTTCCGAGCGAACGATCGCCGCCGGGAGCAGCGGCCCGCTGGCCAGCCGGGCGATCTCATCGGCGGCGAGTGCCCGCCGGTACAGCATGATGTCACCGAGCCGACCGGGGACGAGCTCGGAGACCGTCCTGCTGCCGCCGTTTCCGTTGCCGCCGAGGACGACCGGATTTGTCTCCGCGCTCAACGGCCCCCCCACCTGCGCGGTCGCGACCTCGGTCCCGTTGACGTAGAGCCGCGCTTCGTTTCCGTCCCAGGTCCCCGCCAGGTGAATCCAGGTCTGGAGCGGCAGGGCGGACGGGCTGGTCAGGTAGGCGAGCTTGGTCGGGCTGGTGAGGTAGAACGCGGCTTGTTGCGTGGGGTTGATCGACACGTGGTACTGCTGGCCAAAGCCGGTGCCGATCTGACGCGAGATCGCCGTCGCGAAGTCGGTGTTCATCTGGTCGAGGTAGATCCAGGCGGCCGCCGTCACCTGGTTGGTGATCGAATCGATCGAGGACGATTCTGCGACGTCGACGTACCCCTTGCCTTGCGCCGACAGCGCGACCCCTTCCGGACCGCCGGTCGTCCATGCGGTCGCCGGATCGAGGTTGACCAGCGTCCCGTCGTTGCCCCAGGAGGACCAATCACGCGCCGTGCTGCTGCCCGTCCCGTCGTTGAGCCGCCAGTACCCGATCAGATCGTTCAACAGGCCGGGCCCGCAGCTGCTCGCGCCTCCATCGACGCAGGGATAGGGATCGACGGCGACGAACGGTGACGCCGAACAACCGGCGCCCATCACGGTCAACGCGGCGACGACCAGGACCGCGCGTGAGCTAGAAGCGCGCAAGCAGTCCCCCGTGCGCGAAGAGAGCGACGCGATCCAGGTGAGCAGCCGTGGAGGAACCGATCTTGACCGTCACCGACGGTTGAAAGACCAGCGCGTCGGCTTCCACCCCCAAGGAGAGCCGGCGCGCCAACGCGACGCTCACGCCGCCGCCCGCGGTCAAGAGCGCCGAGACGCGCTGCCCGTCGTGTCCGGCCGCCAGACTGGGCATGGCGCTGGTTCCGATGATGCGAACATCCTGCACGCCGGCGCCCGCGGTCACCAGCGGCTGAATCGTGCGATCGCTCCTGAACGACCGGACGATCTCCAACGTCCCCACGAAGCGGTCGAGTTGCGCCGTCCCTTCCATTCCCGAAACCTGCGCCCCGAGGCCGAACCCGCTCGCGGCCAGACGCACCGCGAGCACCGGGGGCCGCCCCACCAGGACCTCGATGCGAGGAAGGAAGAAGCTCGGGGCGTCTCCGACATCGCGGAGCACGCCGACGCCCAGCGCGACACCGAAGAAGGGTTCCGCCGGAACGCGGGGCGACGCCAGGTTGGCGTCCTCGATGACGGCCCGCACCGGACTCGGCGGGGGCGGCTTCTCCTCGCCGAGTCCGGGCGGCGGCGGTTCGGCCGCCGGGCCGCCTCCCAGGGTCGCGAGCAACTCGATCTGGATCGCCGTCGCCAGCTCGATCGCGCGAGCCATCGCGGCACAGCTCTCGTTGCGCGACGAGAACGTGCGCTCCCCTTCCCATTCACCGCGCGTGTCTCGCCACTCGATCCGCCCCCCGAGCCTGTCACCGGTGGTGTAAAGCCGGACAGCGAGGTGCCGCGAGGCGCCGTCGCGAAACGGATCGCGGCGCAACTGGCGCGTGACCTCGTTGCGGAATTCAGCAGCGTTCGGACAGCCGACCATACCCGGCGCGGTGCCGTAATCGAGCGACACCAGCACCTGGTCTCCGGCGACGGCCTGAGCTCCGGCCAGAGACCAGGCGACAACCAGCGCCAGTGCGCCGCAGAGAGCGCGCCCTCTAAGCGCCGATTTCACCACCGTTGCCGAAGCCGGATCGCATTTCACCGCGACGATCGCGGCGCGCAGCCGGGACGTCTCCGCGTGCTCGGGGCCCTCGACCACAGCAGCCCGATCAGCAGCAGGACGACAGCGCCGGTATTCAGCCAGCGCCCCGACGGAGACGAATCGCTCGCGTCGCAGGAGCAACCAGCCGCGCCGTCGCCCGTCTGCATGGGCGGCGTCGAGGCACCACCACCGCCGCCCGTCCCCCCTTCCATCCCGCCAGAGGCCCCGCCGGTGGCCAGATTTCCGCCGCTGCCGGACGACGTCCCGCCCGTCCCGTCCCGTCCACCGGTGGCGACCATTCCGGAGCCGGCCGCACCGCCCCTGCCGTTGGCTCCAGCCATCCCACCGGCGCTGCCCCCGCTGGCGCCGCCCGCACCGGACTGCCCCGAGCCGCCGGAGCCGCCTTTGCTGCCTCCGGCACCTCCGCCGGCGGCGCCGCCAGACCCGCCGCCCCCCTTGCCGCCCGCCGCGCCGCTGCCGCCCGTGCCGCCACCGACCGGTGTCAGCGTGACGCGATAGCCGTCGCTGTTGTTGGTGCCCGAGACCGAGACGGTGAGCTGGTTGTTCGCGACGGCGACGTCGGCAGTCGAGACGACGTTGGTTGCCTTCACCACCGTCGTCCGATTGACGAACGGCGTGTGCTCGACGACGACGTGGACCGTCGACCCGAAGATCGAGCCCGCGCTCAGCCCCTTGATCACCACCTGCACGGACCCGTCGTTGTTCCCCCCGAACAGGACGCTGGCGCTGCGGCCGGTGGTGTCCAGGTTGGCGAAGCCGTCCAGCGCCGCACTGTCCGCCGGGTTCGGCGGCGTGGTCGAAACCATGTTTCCGGCCATGTCGCCGTACCACTTGTAAAACCACCAACCGCCGTTCGGATCGGTGTTCGTCGCCAGCAGGCTCCCCAGTCGCCCCGGGTGGCCGACGTCCCAGAACGAGATGCACGCGCTCTCGACGCCGAGACGCTCGAACTTGGCGATCAGGGACGCCGATGCGCCCGGCTGCCCCTCCACCGTCAGATCGGCGGCGCCGCTGTACTCGTTGATGGTGATGGGGAGCGGTCCGATCCCCAGCGTCTTCTCCAGGCTGCGATAGTTCTGGATGTTGGCGGTGACGTTGCCGCCGCTCAGCTCGTGCCACCCGACGATGTCGGGGAGGCAGCTGTTCGTCTTGCAGTACGACAGGAAACTCTGCAGGTAAGACTGGTTGTAGTAAGAGATCGACGGGCCGGTGATCTTGATGGTCGGATCGAGCTGCCGGAGTTGGACGTAGGTCTGCCGCCAGAAATCGTTGAAGGCGATCGACGTGCTGGTCCAGGTGCCGTTGGGCTCGTTCCAGATCTCGTACGCGTAGATGTTCGTCAGGTTGGCGGATTTGCGCCGCGAGACGGTCTGGCCGAGCTTGTCGAACCAGTCGGTCATGCTGGTGAACTTGTAGGGCCAGCCCGGAAACCAGTCCGCCAACCGAACACTGACCTTGCCCCCGATGGACGCCACCCGCCCAGCGACGACGATGGCGTCCCCGATCGGCTGCTGGATGTCCGCCGCCGGATTGTTGAACACGTTCGGATGCAGCGGGGCGATGAGACCGTTGACGTCCGCCGGCTGGGTCTCGAGCGCGCCGTAGAGAGAGCCGCTGGCCGCGTGAGTCACGGGCCTGACGGTCGTCGAGAGATCGACGTTCAACACCGTGGTGGCGCGCGCGACGGCCGGCGACAGGCCGAGGGCCAGAACGGCGAGCCACGCCGGCCACGGGGCGCGCCCTACGCGGCGCGGCGCCGTCGCCTTGGTCCAGCTGTCGTGATCAAGCCTCCCGGGCCATGGGGCAGTCATTCAGCTTATAGTGTCGCGAGCGGCACCTTCTTGTCAGGAAAAGGCCGCCCTCCTGGCCACCGCAGGCCCCGGCTGGTACGCCGAAAGTGCCGCTCACAGGCCAAACGGGCAGGTCTGGATTTCAAAGTCTCGTTCGAGATCCTGGGCGCTGGGTGCCCACCGGCCGTGATGCGCCCATCTCAGCCCGGCAAGAGCGAGCACAGTCAAGGCAACCAATCTAACCACGCGCATCGCACGCCTCCGTTCTCCACGCTCGGGTCACGTCTCCAAGTTGGGGATGGCCGCGCGAGCCAGCAAGCCGAGTGATTCCCACATCGCGCGCCGCTCCGGGCGCCGAGGTGATTGAGCTGCGATTGCGTTCTCGCCGACCAGATCGGCGGGTCGCCCCACGATCAGCCGGTCTTCTTCACCTCCGCGCCAACCGCTCTTCGTCGGTGAGCGGGCGAGACGAAGCGCGGAGACGGTGCGCTTCGGCTTCCGCCGTGTCTGGAATGGCGGCCGTGGCCTCTGCCCGCCGCTCCGGCGACACCGAGCCGGCGGAGAGGAGCTCCTCCGCTCCCGCTTCGGCGCCCTCCGGTTGCGCTCCGAGGGCAATCGTTTCGGTGATTAGCTTCGATAGTGAAGGGAGACGTGGGCCATGCCGTGGAGGTCGCTGGTCGGTTTGGTGGCGTTGGGGGTGCTGACGCTGGGGGGAACTGGGCACGCGGCAGAGCTGCGGGCGCCGCAAAACGTGAACGGAGCACCGGGGACGCCGCAATCGGCCGAGCTCGCCACCCGCGCGGCCGTCGCCCAGATGCACGGGCAACCAGCCGAGGCGCTCGCGCTTGCCCAGCAAGGGATCCGCGCCGACCAGAATGACCCCTGGCCGTACTACGACGAGGCGACGGCGCTCAGCGAGCTCGGCCAGGTGGACGCTGCCGCCGCCGCGTTCGTCGAGTCGGAGCGCCGCTTCCCTCCCGGGGACGTCTGGGGGAGATCCGTCGCCCTGTACGGTCGTGGGCACGCCTATGCGCAGGCGGGACGCTGCGCGGACGCTCAGAAGGCGTTCGACGCTTACACCAACTTGGTGGACGGGTACGACGCCAAGAGCGTGGAGCTCGTCCACCGCTACGTGGACGACTGCCGCGCCTCGCCGCTCAGGCAGCGGCCCGCGGCCGCGCCCAACACCGCGCCGGCGGTCCCCGCCAGGTGAGGACATGAGGCGCCCCCGTGGTCCGGTCTCGCCGGGCGTCGCCTTCGGGATGGTGCAATGTCTCGCGTTCCTGCCATCACGCTGAGCTTTGGGCTGGTTCTCCTCTGGGTCGGCGGCGTGTCCCACGGCGAACCGGCCTGGTTGACCTGGCTCGACCTGATCGCTGGGGTGGTCGCCTTTGGCAGCGCCGGTCCGTTCGCGGAATCGCGCCGCGCGGGCGCCGTCGGATGGGGTTTACTCGCCCTCGGTCTGTTCGGGCTCTGGATCGCGGCACTGGCCAACGGCGAGAGATCGTGGCTCGCCTCGTGGACGCTGGTCGCTGCGTTCGCGTTCCTGCTCTTGGCCGGATACCGCTGGCAAAAGGCGGAGCTCCGGACCAGCAACTCGCTCTAGTGCAGAGCGGGGTTTGCGCCGCCAGGCGGACCCAGAATGAGCGGGAGCGCAGCAGCGAGCGAAACACCGCCGCCGCACCTGAGTACCGTCTGCCGTCGGGCTCGACCAACTGGACGGCGCGCCGGGCCGCGCGCCGCGGAACCCGGTAGCGCCGCAAGACGCCGCGCCGCTGGTACGGAAGATAGTGGACCCGATCGCCGGTGCTGCGGCTCCAGCGCGCGATCCAGCGCCGACAGAAGCCGCAGTCCGCGTCGTAGATCAGCGTCGGTGCTCCACCTCCGGCGGTCATCCGAGATCCTCCTCGACGCAGGCTCGACCGGGTTGCATCCGTCCTCCTCTCGCTGCGCTGGCTGCGTTCGCTTGCCCTCCCCTTGAATTCTGGGATCTCGAGGGTCGCGCCGCCAAGGGCGCGGCAGCCGGGCCGGAAGAAAGATGTCGCTCGCACCCCGGCGGTGCTCAGACGTCGGACACCACGCGCGCCTGACGGGTGGTCGGCGCGGTTCACGGCGCCGGTCTGGCGCGCAAGGTCGCGCGCTTGCTGCCCTTCGGCGTCGTCAAAGGTTGAGCGCGCGCCGCGCTACAGACACCATTGCACCCCGGCTCCCAGCCCACCCTTCGCCGTCCGTTCGCGACTGCCTCGCCCTACGGACGTCGCCGGGCGCCGGCGCCCTGGGCAGCCGGCGCCCGAGTGCGAACGAATCAGGTGGTTTGGTTCAGGACTTCGCTTTGGCTTTGCCCTCGCCCCCGTTTCCGAATCGGGATCCGCTTCGGCTGCGCTTCGGGCCTCTTCGGAACGCGAACCGTCAGGACGCCTTCCTTGAGGTCGGCGTCGACGTGCTCGGAGTCCACGCTGTCCGGCAGCGTAAACGTTCGGGCAAAGCTGCCGTAGCTCCGCTCGGTCGTGTAGTAGCTCTCGCCTTCCTCGTGGTGCTCCTCTTCCCTGTGCCCCTTGATACTGAGCAAGTTCCCGTTGAGCGCCAACTCGAGGTCCGACTCTTTGACGCCCGGAAGGTCGGCCTTGATGACGTATCCCTCCTTGGTCTCCTTCAGCTCGAAGCGCGGCGCGAAGTCACCGCCGGCCAGGTCTCTGAGGTCGTCGCGGAAGGGATCCCAGCGCAGCAACGCATCCATTGCCCGGAAGGGATCCCAGCGCTGCCCAGCCGCGCCCCGCGCCAATCCCTGGTTCCCCTGGTTCTCTCGCTTCACGATGTTCGCCATCTCTCACCTCCTTCTTGGCGGTTAATCACCGCCCTCGAGGCGACAAGAATCTCGGGCTGGCCGGGCTCGACCCGGACCTGTTCCGGCGGTAAGGCAGGGCGCGCGTCCCGCGAGCTCGAGCTCGCGGCGGCGCCTGTCGCCTACTCGCGGCGCCTACTGGAAGGTGATGTTCGAGACGTACTGGTTGATGTCCCAGCTGGCGTCCGAATCCGTCTGGCTGGTCACCGCGTTGCCCTGAACCGTGAAGCCGCTGAAGTGAACGCCGTTGACGTTCACGGTGGAGTTCAGCCCATGCAGCTGAATCGTCTTCTTCACGCTGGACGACACGTTCGTGAAGTACGTGTCCTTGGCGATGGAGGTGTTGGGGGCGGTGCGCCAGGTGGGAGCCTGATCCTCTTCGATGTCGATCAGCATGCTGTCCACCGCCTCGACCCTGATGTTTTCGAACGTGGTGCCCGAGATCAGCGCCGTGTCGTTGGCGTCGATGACCAGCCCGCGCCCGGCCTTCACGATGTCGATATCCTTGAACACGATCCCGGTCATCGTCGGGTTGCTCGAAGTCCCGAAGGTCTTCGTTCCGATCTTGCAAGCGCCCGAGTTGCTGTAGAGCACCGATTTTTGGTAGGTGATGTTCGAGCTGTTCATGTTCGCCTCTTGCTCGGTCTTGGGCGACAGATTGTCGTCCCCGCTGTAGACGAAGGTGTTGTAGACCGTGCAATTGTTGGACGCGTCGATGTCGATGCCGTCGGTCTGGTTGTAGGTCGTGGAGGTGGGCCGGCGGTTGATCACCTTGTAATTCTGAATCGTGACCTGCGAGCTCATGTAGGCGAGCGTGTTCC
Source organism: uncultured Pseudomonadota bacterium (assembly GCA_963835825.1). Lineage (GTDB taxonomy): Bacteria > Myxococcota_A > Polyangia > Fen-1088 > Fen-1088 > JADGRB01. The sequence goes on along the minus strand of CAWIGZ010000005.1, from coordinate 447,579 downwards.
AGAAGACCGGGTCCCGAACGGTGATTCCGTCGATCGTGACCTTGGAGCTGGAGTCGATTCGCAGGACGTTGATCTTGAACGCCGGCGTGTCGTTGCTCCCCTTGTTGATGGCCGTCCCTTCGCCGTCGATCACACCGCGACCTAGGATGTTCGTATTGGTGACGTTGTTCAGGTGCACCAGGCCGTGGGTGGTGCTTTCGACCGCCGGCCCCGCCGCAGCGTAGTCCCCGGTGTTGGTCGAGCCGTCCAGGATGGCGCCCGCCGCGAGATAGAGGGTCATGTTGCTCTTCAGCGAGAGCTCGCCGGTCTTGTACCTGCCCGGCGGGACGTAGAGGATGTTCTGGGTCGCCCCCGAGGCGGCGTTGATCGCAGACTGAATCTTCGACGTCACGACCGTCCCCCCCGTGTTGTCGACGGTGTAGTCGGCGAGATTCTTCACGTTGGCGTCGCCCAGCTTGGGCGGATTCGTCTCCTGGGCATCGATGAGAATGAACAGCAGCTCCTGGGAGCCGACCTGGAGGATCAGGTAGTTGGGGCCGCTGGTGAACGTGAGGGTGTTGCCGCTCTTGCTCACCGTGATGTTCTGGCTCTTGGGGCTCAGCGTGTAGGACGAGAAGCTCGAGCTGAGCGTCACCGCGACGGTCGCGGTGCATCCGGTCGCCACCGCGAAGTTGGCGTAGTGCACCTGCATCTCCGGCGAGAACTTGGTCAGCTTCTCGACGAACTGGTTCGTGCCGTTGGCGGTCACCGTGTAAAGCGGGCTCATCGTCGCGCCGGGCAAGGTCGGATAGGTGATGACGGCGCCCGCCGAGGAACAGCTCACGGCGCCGAATCCGCCGGCGCCCCCGGTCGCCACCACCGCGCCTCCACTGCCCCCGTGTCCGCCGGCCATGCCGCCGAGGCCTCCACCGGCGCCGCCCGAGCTGGAAGAGCCGGCCGCCCCGCCGGTCGCATGCGCGCCGCCTGCGCCGCCGGTGCTGGCGCCGCCCGTGCCAGCGGTGCTGCCCCCGGTCCCGGTGCTGCCGCCAGTGTGGCCTCCGGTGGCGCTTCCACCCGTCCCGGCAATTCCGCCCGTACCGGTTGTGCTGCCCCCGGTGCCGGTGGCGCCGCCGCCCGTGCCGGTCGTGCCGCCTGTGACCGTCGAGCCGCCGCTGCCGGTGTTGCCGCCAGTCTGAGTGGTCGTCCCACCACTTCCCCCTCCGGTCCCCCCCTCACTGCCGGTCCCGGAAGAGCACCCCACCCCGCCCGCGAGCGAAATCGTCGCGGCAACACTGAGCGACACAAGCGACAGATATTTCATCATTTCTCCTTGGACCGTCCACCGAGCAAGCGACCACCCTGGCGGGGGCCCGCTCCATCATTAATGGGCGGCGGACCGCCGTTCCTTTGCGCTTTATTCCCCCAATTGCAGGATTCGGATCCTCCCCGATGGCCACGAGCGGCGGTCGTCGGCCCGGACGTCCGACAAACGCGGGTGAAGGCAACGCGCGGCGGCGGGCCCGATGCGACTCGGGGGCGCCGCAAGGCCGAGGCGCGCTCGGACGGGCGCGAACCCGCTACCGTTGGTCTATCGCTTGGCAGGGAGCAGATCGGTGATCGTGCCGTCGGCGATCTCGGCGCTGAAATAGATCGTCTCGGACAGGGTCGGGTGGGCGTGGATCGTCAGGCTGAGATCCTCCGCGTCGGCACCCATCTCCAGCGCCAACACGGTCTCCGCGATCAGCTCGCCCGCGTTGATGCCGACGATGCCGGCGCCCAGGACCTGCTTGGTCTCCTTGGAGAAGAGGACCTTGGTGAGGCCTTCCTCGCGCCCCATGCCCAGCGCGCGGCCGCTGGCGCCCCAGTTGAAGACCGCCTTGTCGTACTCGATACCCTTGACCTTGGCCTCGATCTCGGTCAGGCCCATCCAGGCCACCTCGGGATCGGTGTAGGCGACGCTGGGGATGGTGCGCGCCTCCCAGGCATGATGGCTCATTCCGGCGATCACCTCGGCGGCCAGCTTGGCCTCGTGGGTCGCCTTGTGGGCCAACATCGGGTCGCCGACGATGTCGCCGATGGCGAAGATGTGCGGCACGTTGGTGCGCATCTGGTTGTCGACGGCGATGAAGCCGCGGTCGTTGACGTTCACGCCGGCCTTGTCGGCGGCGATGTTCTTTCCGTTCGGGCGGCGCCCGACGGCCAGCAGCACGCGGTCGTAGACGGCGGGCGCCGGCGCCGGTGACGTCCCGTCGGCGCTCTCGAAGGTGGCGCGCATCCCCTCGGGCAGCGCCTCCAGCTTCGAGACCTTGGTCTTGAGCATGATCTTCTCGTAGCGCTTCTCGATCCGGCGCGCGAGCGGCCGCACGAGGTCCGGATCGGCGGCGGCGATCAGCCGATCGAGGAACTCGACGACCGTCACCTTGGACCCCAGCGCGTCGTACACCGTGGCCATCTCCAGGCCGATGATGCCGCCGCCGATGATCAAGAGGCGCTTGGGCACCTCGGACAGCTCGAGCGCGCCGGTCGAGTCCATCAGACGCTTGTCGTCGTACGGAAACCCGGGGATGCGCGCCGACTGCGACCCGGCGGCGATGATGCAATGATCGAACGAGACGGTCTTGATGCCGTCCTTCGTCTCCACCGCCAGGAGGTGCGGCGAGGCGAACTGGCCCCGCCCCTCGACGGTGGTCACCTTGCGCGCCTTGGCCAGGCCAGCAAGGCCGCTGGTCAACTTGTTCACCACGCCGTCCTTGAACTTGCGCAGCCCCTCGAGATCGATCTTGGGCTTGCCGAACGAGAGGCCGAGGTGGCTCCCTTCCTCGGCGTCGGTGATCACCTTCGCGGCGTGCAGCAAGGCCTTGGACGGGATGCAGCCGACGTTCAGGCAGACGCCGCCGAGGCGCGGATAGCGCTCGACGAGGACCACGTTCTTGCCCAGGTCCGCCGCCCGAAACGCGGCGGTGTAACCACCAGGACCGGAGCCGAGCACCAGCACGTCGGCGTGGAAATTGGCGTCGGGGTGCTTGGCTGCGCCCGTCCCCGGCGCGACGGCGGGGGCGCCGGCGGCGTGCGGCGGTTGTGCGGGCGCGGGCTTGGCCGCGGCGGACGGCGCGACTGGGGACGGCGACTTCTGCTCCGGTTTGCCGGGTGCGCCGTTTTCCGCCTTGCCGGCCGGAGCAGCCGCCGGGGCGCCCTCGGCGACGTCGAGCAACACGATGACCGAGCCCTGCGACACCCGATCTCCGAGCTTCACCTTCAGCTCTTTGACCGTCCCGGGCTGTGGCGAGGGGACCTCGACGGTCGCCTTGTCCGACTCCAGCGTCACGAGCGGGGTGTCCTTGGCGACGACGTCGCCCGGCTTCACCATGATCTCGATGACCGGGATGTTCTTGAAGTCCCCGATGTCGGGGACCGGAATCTCGCGGGTGGCCATGGCCTAGAGCATGACCCGGCGAATGTCGGCGATCACCTGCCCGAGATAGGTGGTGAACCGCGCCGCCAGCGCGCCGTCGACGACGCGATGGTCGTAGGAGAGCGACAGCGGCATCATGGTGCGCGGCGCGAACTCCGTGCCGCTCCAGACCGGCTTCACCGCCGACCGGGAGACGCCCAGGATGGCCACCTCGGGGGCGTTGATGATGGGCGTGAAGGCGGTCCCGCCGATCCCCCCCAGCGACGAGATGGTGAACGTCGCGCCCTGGATGTCATTGGGGCCGAGCTTCCCGTCACGCGCCTTGGCCGCCAGCTCGCCGGTCTCCCGGGCGATCTCCAGGATCCCCTTCTTGTCGGCGTCCTTGATCACCGGCACCACCAGCCCCTGCGGCGTGTCGGCGGCGAAGCCGATGTTCCAGTACTGCTTGACGATCAGGTTGTCGCCGTCGAGCGAGCTGTTCAGCGTGGGGTACTTCTTCAGCGCCGCCACGACCGCCTTCACCAGGAAGGCCAGCGGCGAGACCTTGATTCCGGCCTTGGCGTTCTCCTCGTTGATGTGGGCGCGGAAGGCCTCCAGCTCGGTGACGTCGGCCTCGTCGAACTGGGTGACGTGCGGGATCATCACCCAGTTGCGCGCCAGCCCGGGCGCGGAGATCTTCTGGATGCGCGTGCGGGCCTGCACTTCGATCGGTCCGAACTTGGCGAAGTCGACCTTGGGCCACGGGGGAAGCCCAAGGTCGGACAGTCCCCCGCCGCCGCGGGCGCTGACGCCACCGGAGATCGCCTGCTTGACGAAGGACTGGATGTCCTCTTTCAGGATCCTGTTCTTCGGGCCCGATCCGGTCACCTCCGCGAGCGGCACTCCCAGCTCGCGCGCGAACCGGCGCACGCCGGGGCTCGCGTGGGCGATGGCGCCGGACGACCCCGAGGGCGACGGCACCGCGGCGACGGCCAGCGACGACGCCGGGACCGCGGGGGCGACGGCCGGCGGCGCAGGCGCAGCTGGCGCCGCCGGTTCCGGAGCCTTCGTGACCGCCGTGGCCACTGTCGACGCGGGAGATTTGGCTTTCCCGTTACCGTTGCCGTTCGTGACGGAGCTCGGCGCGTTGGCGCCTCCTTCGAGCAACGCCACCAGCGTCCCGGCGCTCACCTTGTCCCCGATCTTCACCTTCAGCTCGGAGATGACCCCGGCGGAAGGCGCAGGCACCTCCAGCGTCGCCTTGTCGCTCTCGAGGACGAGCAACGAATCGTCCTTCTGGACGGTGTCGCCCTGTTTGACGAGGAGCTGAATGACGGGGATGTCTTTGAAGTCCCCAATGTTCGGAACCTTCACTTCTGTGGCGGCCAAACGTCTCTCCTCGAGTCCTGATTGATGGTGCTCATGTCGCGTCGCGCTCGTCTTGGTCGTGGCCTGGCGCCCGTCAAACGGTCCAGGGCGCCGGCTTCTCCGGGTCGATCTCGTACTTCTTGATGGCCTCCGCGACCTTCGCGGCCGGCAGCTCGCCGTCGTCGGCCAGCGCCTTGAGCGCCGCGATGGTGACGTAGAACCGGTTCACCTCGAAGAAGCGCCGCAGGTTCTTGCGTGAGTCGCTGCGCCCAAAGCCGTCGGTGCCGAGCACCTTGTACCGGCGGGGCACCAGCTCGCGAATCTGCTCGGCGAACTCGCGGACATAGTCGGTCGAGGCCACCACCGGCCCCTTGGTGCCGGCGAGCTGCTGGGTCACCCACGGCACGCGCGCCTTCTCCGTCGGGTGCAGCATGTTCCAGCGCGTGACCGCGCGTCCCTCGCGCCCGAGCTCGTTGAAGCTGGGACAGCTCCAGATGTCGGAGGTCACCCCCCAGTCGTTCTTGAGCAGCTCGGCGGCCGCGATCACCTCGCGCAGGATGACGCCGCTGCCGAGCAGCTGGACCCGCGGCCCGTCCTTCTTGCTCGGGGCCCCGCCGTCCGTGAGCTTGTACATCCCCTTGACGATCCCCTCGCGCGCGCCCTCCGGAAGGCCCGGGTGCGCGTAGTTCTCGTTCATGAGGGTGATGTAATAGAAGACGTCTTCCTGCTCCTGGACCATTCGGCGCAAGCCGTCCTGGATGATGACCGCCACCTCGTAGCCGAAAGTCGGATCGTAGGCGACGCAGTTGGGGACGGTGCCGGCCAGCACGTGGCTGTGGCCGTCCTCGTGCTGCAGCCCCTCGCCGTTCAAGGTGGTCCGCCCCGCCGTCGCCCCCAGGAGGAAGCCGCGGGTGCGCAGATCGCCGGCCGCCCAGATGAGGTCGCCGACCCGCTGCATCCCGAACATCGAATAGAAGATGTAGAACGGGATCATCGGCACGTCGCTGTTGGCGTACGACGTTCCGGCGGCGATCCACGACGACGTCGCGCCCGCCTCGTTGATCCCCTCCTGCAGGATCTGCCCGGTCTTGTCCTCCTTGTAGAACATGAGCTGGTCGGAGTCTTCGGGCTCGTACAGCTGTCCGACCTGCGAGTAGATCCCCAACTGGCGGAAGAGTCCCTCCATGCCGAAGGTCCGCGACTCGTCCGGCACGATGGGGACGATCCGCTTGCCGATGTTCGGATCCTTCACGAGGCCGGTCAGCAGGCGGACGAAGGCCATGGTGGTCGAGATTTCGCGCCCCTCGGCGGTCGCCTCCAGCAGCGGCTTGAACGGCTCGGGCTTGGCGGCCTCGAGGCTGACGCTCTTGCGCCGGCGCTGCGGCAGCGGGCCACCCAGCTTCTCGCGCAGGTCACGGAGGTACTTCCCCTCCAGCGAATCGGGCGCGGGCCGGTAGTAGGGGATCTCCGCCAGCTTGTCGTCGGGGATCGGGACCTGGAACCGGTCGCGGAACTGGCGCAGCGCCTCGATCGGCATCTTCTTCTGCTGGTGGGCGACGTTCTTCCCCTCGCCCACCGCGCCCATGCCGTAGCCCTTGACCGTCTTGGCCAGGATGACCGTCGGCTGCCCCTCGTGCTTGGCGGCCTGGGCGTACGCCGCGTAGACCTTGTGCGGGTCGTGGCCGCCGCGGTTGAGGCGCCAGATGTCCTCGTCGGACATCTTGGCCACCATCTCGCGCAGCTCGGGATACTTGCCGAAGAAGTGCTCGCGCACGTAGGCGCCGTCGCGGCTCTTGAACTTCTGGTACTCGCCGTCGACGGCCTCTTCCATCCGCTTGAGCAGGATCCCGCTCTTGTCCTGGGCGATCAGCGGATCCCAGTAGGCGCCCCAGATCACCTTGATGACGTTCCAGCCGGCGCCGCTGAACTCCGCCTCCAACTCCTGGATGATCTTGCCGTTCCCGCGCACCGGCCCGTCGAGGCGCTGCAGGTTGCAGTTGATGACGAAGATGAGGTTGTCGAGGGACTCCCGGGGCGGAAGGCTGATGGCGCCGCGCGACTCGGGCTCGTCCATCTCGCCGTCGCCCATGAACGCCCAGACCTTGCGCCCCTCGGTGTTGGCGAGACCCCGGCCCTGCAGGTACCGGAGGAACCGCGCCTGGTAGATGGCCTGCAGCGGCCCGAGCCCCATCGACACCGTCGGGAACTGCCAGAAGTCCGGCATGAGCCAGGGGTGCGGATAGGACGAGATGCCGTGGCCGTCGACCTCCTGGCGGAACGAGTCGAGCTGCTCCTCGGTGAGGCGCCCCTCGACGAAGGCCCGGGCATAGATGCCGGGCGCGGAGTGCCCCTGGAAGTAGACGAGATCGCCGCCGAACTCCTTGGTGGGCGCCCGCCAGAAATGGTTGAAGCCGACGTCGTACAGCGTGGCGGCCGAGGCGAAGCTGGCGATGTGGCCGCCGAGGTCGAGGTTGCGCTTGCCGGCGCGCAGCACCATCGCGACCGCGTTCCAGCGGACGAACGAGCGCAGCCGGTGCTCGAGCTCGTAGTCGCCGTGCGAGCGCTCCTCGAGGTGGGCAGGGATCGTGTTCCGGTAGGCCGTGTTGGGGCTGTAGGGCAGGTAGGCCCCGTCGCGCCGGGCCTTGGCGACGAGCTGCTCGAGCAGGTAGTGGGCCCGCTCGGGCCCCTCCAGCGCGAGGACGCTCTCCAGAGCGTCGAGCCATTCCGTGGTTTCGAGGGCGTCGGTATCGAGCTGGCGGTGCATTGAGGTCGCTACTTTACGCGAAAGTTGGCCAAAACGGTGTGCTTCAGTCGCATAGAAACCCACTTCGCCGATACGACCCGGCTCAGGCTCCCGGAGCGCCCTCGGCGGGGGCCGGCCGGGACCTGCCGTCGGCTCGTCCGTCGGCTCGTCCGCCGGGTCGTCCGGCCCTGCCTTGACAGCCCAAACTCCGGCTGACACACTGACGAACGCCTAGGTATCCTTAAATCTAGATACAAGGATAACCGGGCGTCACCCGGAAACCCCCAAGCTTCGCGAGCCCGTCGAGGAGAACATCCATGCCCGAGATCAGCACCTTCAATAAGGCCCCCGTCGTCAGCGGAAAACCCGACTACGTGGTCCGCGACCTCTCCCTCGCCGGCTTCGGACGCAAGGAGATCGATCTGGCGGAGACCGAGATGCCGGGGCTCATGGCGACCCGCGCCGAGTTCGCCAAGAGCAAGCCGCTCAAGGGGGCGCGCATCGCCGGCTCGCTGCACATGACCATCCAGACGGCGGTCCTGATCGAGACGCTGGAGGCGCTGGGCGCCGACATCCGCTGGTGCTCGTGCAACATCTTCAGCACCCAGGATCACGCGGCGTCGGCCATCGCCGACCGCGGCGTGCCGGTGTTCGCGGTCAAGGGCGAGAACCTGGAAGAGTACTGGGACTACTCCTGGCGCGTGCTGCAGTGGTCCGACGGCGGCACCCCCAACCTCATCCTCGACGACGGCGGCGATCTCACGCTGCTGGTGCACCTCGGCGTGAAGGCCGAGAAGGACGCGTCGTTCCTGGACAAGGACCCGGGCCACGAAGAAGGGCGCGTCCTCTATGCGCTGGTCAAGCGGGCGATCAAGGAGCGCCCCGGCTTCTTCGCCCAGGCCGCCAAGAACATCAAGGGCGTCTCGGAGGAGACGACGACCGGCGTGCACCGCCTCTACCAGATGGCCCAGAAGGGGGAGCTGCTGTTCCCCTGCATCAACGTCAACGACTCGGTCACCAAGTCCAAGTTCGACAATCTCTACGGCTGCCGTCACTCGCTGCCGGACGGGATCATGCGGGCGACCGACGTCATGCTGTCGGGCAAGGTGGTGGTCATCGCCGGCTACGGCGACGTCGGCAAGGGCTGCGCCCAGGCGATGAAGGGCCAGGGCGCCCGCGTGCTGATCACCGAGATCGATCCGATCTGCGCACTGCAGGCCGCGATGGAGGGCTACGAGGTCACCACGATGGCCAAGGCCGCGCCGCGCGGTGACATCTTCGTCACCACCACCGGCAACGAGTTCGTGATCACCGAAGAGCACATGAACGCCATGAAGCACCGGGCGATCGTTTGCAACATCGGCCACTTCGACTCGGAGATCGAGATCGCCAAGATCAAGAAGCACAAGTGGGTGGAGGTGAAGCCCCAGGTGCACGAGGTGATCTGGCCGGACGGCAAGTCGCTGATCGTGCTGGCGGAAGGGCGCCTCGTGAACCTCGGCTGCGCCACCGGCCACCCCAGCTTCGTGATGAGCAACTCGTTCACCAACCAGACCATCGCGCAGATCGATCTTTGGCTGGCGACGCAGGGCAAGCCGACGCTGTCGGGCATCGCCGGCTACGAGCCGGGGCGCGTCTACACCCTGCCGAAGAAGCTGGACGAGAAGGTCGCCCGCCTGCACCTGGCCAAGCTGGGCGTCGAGCTGGAGGTGCTCACGGATCGCCAGGCCAGCTACCTCGGCATTCCGAAGGAAGGCCCGTACAAGGCCGACCACTACCGCTACTAAACTAAACGGCTCTGGCGCGCCTCACAAAACGGGAGCTCCGGGCGACGGCTCGGGGGTCCCGTTTTTGCGTTTGGCGGCGTGTCATTGCAGTCGACGCGCGCCGCTCCCTGCCAGGAGCCGCCAGGGCGAGCGGCGAAGGCCGGCCTTGATCCCGGCGAGGCTGCTCCGATACGTTATGCTCCTATGCGCGCGTCTCCTCTGAATCGGCGGCCCTTGCGGACACCCATTCGAGCGCGTGCTCTCGGGGCTGCCCTCCCGCTGCTCGCCGTGCTCGCGGGCGCCGCGGGGTGCTCGAAGGACAAGGAGTCGCTGGTGATCGTCAGCCTCACTTCGGCGGATCCCGACGCGGCGGTGCTCGGCACGGTGGCGCTGACCGTCGCGGGGGTGACCAAGAGCTTCCCCCTTTCGGCGGGGCTTTCGCAGACGCCCGTCAGCTACGGTGTCTACGTCCCCTCGAGCGCGACCGGAATGCTCCCGGTCTCTGCAAGCGCCGCCACCGGCGCGCTTTGCTTCGCCGGATCGACGACCGCGAACGTTCCTTCGGCGGGCGTGACGGTCACCGTCCCGCTCGCCCTGACGGCGGCGGTCGCCTGCACGGGCACCGGCGGCTCCGGCGCCGGCGGCTCGGGCGCCGGCGGCTCCGGCACCGGCGGCTCGGGCACCGGCGGCTCCGGCGCCGGCGGCTCGGGCGCCGGCGGCTCCGGCACCGGCGGCTCGGGTACCGGCGGCTCGGGCACCGGCGGCTCGGGCACCGGCGGCTCCGGCACCGGCGGCTCCGGCACCGGCGGCGGTGCCGGAAGCGGCGGTCTCGCCGGCAAATCAGGGACAGGCGGCGCCGCGGGCGGAAGCGGTGGCTCGCTGGGCACCGGCGGCGTCGCGGGCAGCGGCGGCACCAAAGGGACCGGCGGCGGCACGGGCACCGGCGGCATGGCGGGAGCGGGCGGCGCTGGTCCCGTCACGCCACCGTCGCTCACCGCTTGCAAGGAGTATGACCACAACGACGCCAACGCTCCTGCCTGCAACGACAGCACCGGGGTCAGCGACTGGGACATCTGGTCGCTGGCGTTCTCGCCCGATGGCCGGCTGCTCGCCACGGCGGGCGACGACGGGAGGGTCAAGATCTGGAACTTCGACGGCCACGCATTGACGGCTTCCGGGCACGTCATCTCGGCCAACGGACAGACCTACGTCGCCTTTTCGCCCGACGGCGCGACGCTGGTGGCAGGCTCCAACGGCAAGCTCGCCACTTACAACGTGGCCAACTGGACCTTGGGACCCGCCTTCTCGGGCGTCACCGGTCAGGTCCGTGGTGTGGCCGTCACTGCCGACAGTCAGCGGATCGTGACGATCGACGGTGCCGAGAACCTCTACGTCCACACGCTCGTCAGCGGTGGCACGCCGGTCACCTATCCGCTCGGTGTCTATCCGATGAGCCTGTCGCTCGAAGCGGGGTCGAGCGCCGCGAAGATCGTGGCCGCGGTCGGGTTCGACACCGGACGCGCAGCGACGTTCCAGATCTCCGGCTCGACGATCATGCCGGTGTCGGCCTTCACCGTCGAGACCGCCACCACCGTGAGCGTATGGTCCGCCGCGTTCGCTCCCACCGGTACCTTGCTGGCGCTGGGGGACGACGACGGAAAGCTCCAATTCTGGACCAACCCGGTGAGCACGACCACCGCCAGCGGCACGGCATTGATGTTCGCGACCAACGGCAACGCAAACACCGTCGCCGGGCTCTCCTGGTCGCGCGACGGCGCCTACCTGGCCATCGCCGCCGGCAGCCCGTTCGCCGGCGGGTCGGCCAGCATCTACGCCTACCCGGCGCGGGTCCAGTACGCGGCAGTGGTGCCGACCTATTATCCGGCCTCAGTCGCCTTCTCGCCGAGCGGCAGCGCGCTCGCCATCGGCGAGGTGGCCTGCGGAAAAGTCATGCTCTGCGGTGACTGACCCGCGCGACGATCGACTCAGGCTCAATGCAGGGGAACGCCCGGTAGGTTGTGCTGCTCGGCGAACTGCGTGGCGACGAAGACCGTCGCCAGTTGGTCGGCGAAGACGCAGCGCCACCGCGGATCATGGCTCAGGATCTCGGCGGCGCGCCCCAGCGGCCCGCGCTCGATCAAGATGGCGGGGAGCTCGTCGGGCCGGCCGTAGTCGATCCCCAGCGCGTTCTCCCAGCTGACGTCGTTCTTCCAGAGGCGCCGGATCCCCGATAGGTAGCGTTCGAAGGTCTCCTGCGTGTTGACCTCCAGCCTCGGGTCCATGAACTGTTTGTGCTGGGGCGCGCCGTGGGCGATGCAGACGCCGGCCTGGCTGATGTTGTAGACGACGTTGCGCCGGGGGAGCTCCGGTCGCGCCAGGAAGGCGCAGGCGTCGCGCGCGAACCAGCGGGGCCGCTCGCCCAGTCCCACCCGCCGCCCTTCGCCGGACCAGGCGTAGAGCGTCCCCGACACGGTGGCCAGTCCCAGCGCACCGACGGCGACGAGCAGGGCGACGTTCGGTTCGGGCCAGCGCCGGGCGCGTGAGTCCTCCGGTGGCCGTGAAGCTCTGGCGGCCTGGGGGAACTTGCCTGCCGGCGATCGCCCGGGCGAACTCGTCGTGCGCGCGGCGTCGGCGAGTGGGCGCGCTGCCAGCGCGTCGTCGAGATTCCAGGTCGTGACGAACACGGCGATGACCCCGAAGAGCGCGTTGTTGCGGGTGGCCTGCCAGCCGAGGTAGGCCCCCCCGGCAAAGAGGACTGCCCGAAACAGGCGCACCTGACCGCGGCGGGCGCAGGCGACGAAGCTGACCAGGCCCAAGACAATGGTCGCGAAGTAAGCGAGCAAGTAGGGATTCCAGACGCCCGAGAGGGCGATGAAGTCGCCCACGGACCTCAGCTCGCCGATGGCGGCGCGATAGAGGGCGGCGCTGGCGAGCGTGTGGAATTGCGCGAGCGGCAAGGTCACCGCCCTGATCCCGTACGGATTCACCAGGCACGCCAGGAGGGTCGAAACGAGGACGGCGGCGAAGAGACGCACCGGTGGACGATCGACCGGCACCACCGGTGGCCGAACCCGTTCGACCGCCCATTCCGTCGCGTAGGCCAGCAGCACCGACGGACCGAGCACGAAGAAGCCGTGGCAGTTGACCCACAGCACCTGCAGGATCGGCAGCAGCCAGAGCGCGCGTGGTGCACGGGGGGCGCGCGCCAGCAGGACCAAAAAGGCGGCCAGCAACACCAGCGACGCCGCCTCCGGGCGCTCGGACAGCCGCCCCGAGACCATCAACACACCGGGCAGCCAGGCCAGAGCCAGAGGCCAGGCGCGATGACCCGGTCGGCGTCCCAGCGTCGACAGACCGACGATTCCTGCGCCCGCCGTCGCCTTCAACAAGACCAGCGCGGAGGCCCCGCCGGCGCGGTACAGCAGCGCCAACCCGACCTGGTAAAGCCAGTAGACGTCAATCCAGGGCCGGGTGGCGTTGGTGTACGTGAACAGGTCGAGGCGCGGGACGGTGTGCGTCGCGAGGATGAGCTGGCCGGCGCGCAGGTGCCACCAAACATCGAAGTCGGCCATGGGGAAACAGCCCAGCAGAAACGCCAGGACGGGCAGTGACGCCAGCAAGGCCCGGCGCCAGGGCTCTCGCCGCCGGGACTGCGGGGCAGCTCTACGTGCGGGCACGACCGCTTGCCTCCTCGCCGCGTTCCTGCTCGGCACCTTCGTCTGCCAGCGCGAGGACCACCGGCTGGACTCTGCAGCGTTTCATCCGCCGCAGCCAACATAGCACCGTGCCGCCTGGGCCTTGCGAGCAGCAAAGCCGTGGCCACCTTCGCGCTTGTTTGCCATCCGCGAAAAATACGTCGGCTGCGTGCGCCGTCGGCCTCCTGCTGGCGGCGGCGGCGTGCGGAGACCACCGGACCTCCGGTCCGCCACCTGCCGTGCCGGTGCAGATCGAGTCCGTCAAATCGGTCCCCCTGCGCGACGCCACCGAGTACGTGGGCGTGCTGCGCTCCCGACAATCGGTGCAGATTCAACCGCTCGTCGAAGGTCATGTTTCCAAGATTCTGGTCGCCTCGGGCGATGACGTACGGCCGGGCACGCCGCTGATCGACATCGATCCGTCGCGCCAGCGCGCCGCGGTGAACAGCCAGCGCGCCATCCATCGGGCGAACGTCGCCGCGCTCGATCTGGCGCGCAAGCAGTTCGCGCGCATCGAGCGCCTCTACAAGCGGGGCGCCGCCACCCGCCAGGATTTCGACCAGGCCCAAAACGGCCTGCGGCAGGCGGAGGCGAACGCCAGCGCCACCGAGGCGCAAACGCGCGCGCAGGCGGTGGAGCTGCACTACTACCGGGTGCTGGCGCCGGTGGGCGGGACCGTCGGCGACATCCCGGTGCGCGTCGGCGACCTGGTGACGCCGCAAACGGAGCTCACGACCCTGGACGACAACAGCGCGCTGGAGGCGTACGTCGAGGTCCCGCTGGAACGAGCGGCAACGTTGAAGCTGGGCACGCTGGTCGAGATCCTCGATGCCGCCGGGGCCGTGATCGCGCCGAGCGAGGTCAGCTTCATCTCGCCGCGGGCCGATCCGGCGACCCAGATGGTCCTGGTGAAGGCGAAGATCGACAACCAGGGTGGGCACCTCCGCTCCGCGCAGTTCGTGCGCGCCCGGATCGTTTGGCGCCAGTACCAAGGGCCGGTGGTGCCGGTGCTCGCGGTGCAACGACGCGCCGGCCAGGCGTTCGTCTGGGTGGTGAGCGGAACGGACGACGCGCTCACCGCGACGCTGCGGCCCGTCCAGCTCGGACCCATTCAAGGTCAGAGCTACCCGGTGACCAGTGGCCTGCAAGTGGGCGACCGGATCGTCGCGTCGGGCGTGCAGAAGCTCCGCCCCGGCGCCCGCGTCGCGCCGCTCCCCACTGCGCCCCCCTCGAAAGACGGCGGACCATGATTCGCGTGAGGGAGGCCGAGCTCTTCGCGGGGGGCACGGGACCCTCTCACCGTCCCGAATTCATTCGCGTGAGGGAGGACGAGCTCCGCTCGTCCGAGCTCTTCGCGGGGGGCACGGGACCCTCTCACCGTCCCGAATTCATTCGCGTGAGGGAGGACGAGCTCCGCTCGTCCGAGCTCTTCGCGGGGGGCACGGGACCCTCTCAGGGTCCCGAATAAGAATGTTCGCGTCATTCTTCATCAAGCGACCGGTCTTCGCGTCGGTCTGCGCGATCGTCATCGTGCTGGCTGGGGCGGTCAGCATCCCGACGCTGCCGATCGCCCAGTATCCCGAGCTGGCGGCGCCGCAGGTCCAGGTGCAGAGCGTCTACGTCGGCGCCAGCGCCCAGGCGGTGGAGTCGGCCGTCACGACGCCGCTCGAGCAGGAGATCAACGGCGCCGAAGGGATGCGCTACCTCACGTCGACGAGCGCCAGCGACGGCACCAGCAACATCATCGCCACCTTCGACGTCGGGCGGAACAAGGATCTGGCGGCCGTGGATGTGCAAAACCGCGTCAACACCGCGCTCCCCCGGCTCCCGGCCGACGTGAAGAACACCGGGGTCACGGTCATCAAGACCTCGCCCGCCATCGTGATCGCCGCGGGCTTCTATTCCGACGACAACTCGCTCAGCAACATCTTCATCAGCAACTACCTCGACCTCTACGTGCGCGACGAGATCAAGCGCATCCCCGGCGCGGCCGACGTGCGCATCTTCGGCGAGCGCAAGTACGCCATGCGCCTCTGGCTGGATCCGGTGCGGCTGGCCGCGCGCGGGCTGACCGCCTCCGACGTGGTGGCGGCGCTGCGCGAGCAGAACGCGATCATCGCCGCCGGTCAGGTCGGCCGTCCCCCGGCGCCGCCCGGGCAGACCTTCCAGATCAGCGTCACCGTCGCCGGTCGGCTGACCGATCCGCGCGAGTTCGAGAAGCTGGTGCTCAAACGCAGCACCGACGGCAGCCTGGTCCTGCTGCGCGACGTCGGCACCGCGGAGCTGGGGGCCGAGGACTATTCTCTCAACCTCCGCTTCGACGGCCGCGACGCCGTCGGACTGGGCGTGTTCCAACAGCCCGACGCCAACGCCCTGCAGCTGGAGGCCGCCGTCCGCGCGACGCTGACCCGACTGGCCACCCGGTTTCCGCCGTCGATGAAGTACGAGATCGCGTTCAATCCGACGACCGCGGTGCGCGAGTCGATCCGCGAGGTCCTGAAGACGCTGTTCGAGGCCATCGTGCTGGTCATCGTCGTCATCTTTCTTTTTCTCCAGGATTGGCGGGCCACCGTCATCCCCAGCGTCACCATCCCGGTCTCGTTGATCGGCACCTTCGCCTTCATCAAGGCGTTCGGCTTTTCGATCAACACGCTGACGCTGTTCGGGATCGTGCTGGCCACTGGCCTGGTGGTCGACGACGCCATCGTCGTCGTCGAGAACATCGCCCGCAACCTGGGCGAGACGGGCGGGGACGCCCGCGTCGCCGCGCAACGGGCCATGGGCGAGGTGGCCGGCGCGGTCATCGCCACCTCGCTGGTGCTGGTGGCGGTGTTCGTGCCGGTCGCGTTTCTGTCCGGCACCACCGGGCGCCTCTACCGGCAGTTCTCGCTGACCATCGCGTTCTCGGTGGCCATCTCGGCGTTCAACGCGCTGACGCTGTCGCCGGCGCTGGCCGGCCTCTTGATGCGCGCCCCGCGGGAGCATCGCTTTGCCCTGTTCCGCTGGTTCAACCGGGCGTTCGACGCCACCCGCGAACGCTACCGCCGCGCGCTCGGGTGGCAGCTTCACCACCTCGGCTGGGTGGGCGCCGCCTTCGTCGGCGGGCTGGCCCTGACGCTGCTGGTGTTCCGCGCCGTCCCCACCGCGTTCGTCCCCGACGAAGATCAAAACTACTTCATCGTCCAGATGATCGGGCCGCAGGGCGCGTCGCTCGACTACATGACCGGCGTCGCCAAGCAGGTGGAGGCGCGGCTCAAGAGCCGGGCCGAGGTCCGCCACGTCTTCTCGGTGCTGGGGTTCAACTTCGCCGGCAACAGCGCCAACCGGGCGATCATCTTCGTCAGCCTCTCGCCGGTGACCGAGCGCGCGGGGGCCGCCCACTCCGCCCAGGCGGTGATCGCGGACATGCAACGAAAGCTGGGGGCGATCCCAGGCGCGATCGTGGTCCCCTTCCTTCCCCCGCCCATCCAGGGGCAGGGCTCGACGGGGGGCTTCACGTTCGAGCTGCTCGATCGAAGCGGCGGCACCGACTTCGCCGAGCTGGCGGCGGCGCGCGACCGTCTGACCGCCGTGGCGATGCGCAGCGGACGCGTGGGCGGGCTCTTCTCCACCTTCAGCGTCGACGATCCCCAGCTTCGGGTGACCATCGATCGCGAGAAGGCCAAGAGCATCGGCGTGCCGATCGATCAGGTCGGGGCCACGCTGGGCGTCTATCTCGGCTCTCAGTACGTCAACGACTTCGACTTCGGTCCGCGGGCCTATCGGGTCTACGCCCAGGCCGCCGCCGCCTACCGCGACCAGCCGCGCGACATCGGCGAGCTCTACGTCCGGTCGCAAACCGGCGCGCTGGTCTCGCTGGGCAACCTGGTGCGCGTGAAGACCGGCTCGGGGCCGCCCGTCATCAGTCACTACAACCTCTTCCGATCGATCGAGCTGGCGGGAGCGCCGACGCCGGGGACCTCCAGCGGCCAGGCGATCGCGGCCATGGAGGCCGCCGCCCACGACGTCTTGCCCGCGGAGCTCGGCTTCGAATGGTCGGGGATCTCCTGGGAGGAGGTGCGCGCGGGAAATCAGGCGCTGGTGATCTTCGTCCTCGGCCTGACGTTCGTGTTCCTGGTTCTCGCGGCGCAGTACGAGAGCTTCACGTTGCCTTTCATCATCATCCTCGCCGTGCCGCTGGCCCTCCTCGGAGCGCTCCTGGCCCAGATGGTGCGGGGGCTCAACAACGACGTCTTCTCCCAGATCGGGCTCCTCATGTTGATCGGGCTCGCCAGCAAGAACGCCATACTGATCGTCGAGTTCGCCGAGCAGCTCCGGGCCAAGGGCGCGACCGCCGCCGACGCCGTCGCCGAGGCGACCCTGCTGCGGCTGCGGCCCATCTTGATGACCTCGTTCGCGTTCCTGCTGGGCGTTCTTCCGCTGGTCTTCGCCAGCGGCTCCGGCGCCAACGGCAGGCACTCGATGGGGACGGCGCTGTTCGGTGGCCTCTTGCTGTCGACGGTGTTGAATCTGTTCTTCACGCCGGCGCTCTACCTGTTGATGCAGGACGCGCGGGCCCGCGTCTCCGCCTGGCGGGCCCACCGGCGGACGCGCGCCGGCACCGATTAGGGGACCAACCGCAGCTGGCGCGGCCCGGCTACGACTGCAACCCCGGCAACTCGATGGCGAAGGCGAGCCCCATTCCGGGCGCGTTCCGGATCTTGAGGCTGCCGTTGAGCTCGGCCACGCCACGCCGGATGATCCAGATGCCGAGGCCGTGGGACCCGGTCGGCGCCAGCCCATCATCCAGGTATTTGCCTGCCATCTCGGAACCTGAGCGGAGACCGGGACCGCGATCGGCGAAGGCAATCCGCAGCCGGTCGCCGGTGCGGGCGAGCTGGACGTGGATCGGCGAGGCCGGCGCGTACTTACTGGCGTTCTGCAGCAGATTGCAGAAGATCCGCAGCAAGCAGCCTCGGTTCCAGGCTCCTTGCGCCCGCTCCAGCCCCGACTTGCGGCTGACGGTCACGGCGCATCGGGCTCGTTCGAGCACCTCCTGCTGCATGGTGATCGCTTCCGCGATCACGTCTTCGACGTCGACCGGGGGTTCCGATTCGCGGGCCGCAGTTTGTCGCGGGTCGATGCGATCCGCGTTCAAGATGTCCTCGATCAGCGCCAGCGCGTGATCGGCGACCCGGGAAAGGCGCGACAGAATCGCCTCCCAATCCGAGCCGCCATCTTCTCTCGTCGACTGGTGGAGCCGCGCCAGCCTTTGCACCAGCAGCTGGATGACCGTGAGCGGAGATCGCAGATCGTGGCTCGCCGTGCGGAGCAACTCCCTCGCAATCCGGTCAGGGTCGGCCTGGCTGGTCGAAGGCTCGATGAAACCCGCCGCGAACCCGTCCTCCGTCTCAGGGACCATATTCCTCTCCCCGAATTGGACGACACCCGTCCAGGCTGATCGTTTAATCCTCCGCTTGGCCCTGTCAATCAGCCTCCCGGCAAATACAGGCGAGTGCGGTCCGCGCGCGGAGGCCGGCGCGGGAATGTCGCCCGCGCCGACCCGACCGGGCGATCGCTTGCTGCCGTTCTAGGCTTCGGACCCGGCCGGCCCGGACAGCGGGGAGCTCAACGAACCCACGTATCGCGCGATCCATGCCCCGCGGACCTTCTTGGCACGCGGCGGCTTCGGGGGGCGTTCTGGCCGCGGGGGCGTCTGATAGAGAACGCGAATCGCCTCCGCCTGGCCGTAGAGGTGGGGTTCCAGGATCTCATGCGGGCGGGTGTCTTCTCGTCGAACGCCAGCCGGTCCGGCGTCGACCTCGCTCTGGTTCCCGACGTCGAGCAACCACGCAACCGCTCTACGAATCGACATGGCGCCTCCCAGGGATCATCGACGGTCAGGAGAATACCTGAACCGGATGATCCCTCGAAGGCCCCTGAGGCGCCCCGGCGCGGCGGTAGTCGGTCGACCTACTCCAACGCCAGGATGTGCTCGCCGTGCTCGGCGTGCTCCGTCGCCGACGCGGGTACCGGCGCGATCGCGGCGAAGCGGCTGCAAGCGTAAAGGACGGTCGCGACGGCGAAGTAGGCCACGACCACCGTCGGATTCTGAAACGCGCCGACCTCTTCGCCGTGCATGAGACCGAGAAAAGTCAGCGCGCCCCCCGCGGCCGCGAACCCCGCCGCCTTGGAGAAGTTGCGGTCGATGATGAACGTCGTGGTGGCGCCGAGGATGACGCCCGCCAGGATCGACCCGCCGCCGAGGATCGAGAGGCCGTGGTACATGATTCCGACCTGCTGCATCTTGTCGATCATCGCGGGCGTGACCAGGTGGATGCCCGAGATGGCGCTCAGGGAGTTGTCGATCTGCAGCTTTCCCCAGGCCGCCAGCGACGGGAACAGGGCGATGACCACCGCCGGCGCGTGGCGCCGCGGCGTCTCCTGAAACGCCTGCGAGCCGATCAGCATGCCGATGTAGAGCAGGATCGGTGAGATCGCCACCACCGGGATCAGCGCCGTCATCAGCGAGATGATTCCGAACCAGGAGAGGAGAATGACCATCACCCCCGTGGCCGCCGAATAGCCGATGCGACCGCCCATCGCCTTCCAGCCCGGATGTCCGATGTAGACGGCGTTGATGTAGGGATTGCCCATCAGGCAGCCGATGAGGCTCACCACGCCGTCGGCGGTCAGGACGCGCGTCGTCGGATACTCGTCCCCCGCCGCGGAGGCGCTGACGACGTTGTCCATCGCCTCGACGAGATCGTAGATCCCGAACGGGATGGCGGTGACCAGGATGATCTTCAAGAACGACCAGTGCAGGCCGCCGAACACCAGCCCGATCACCGGGTGCGGGACGGAGAAGCCAAAGGTCTGAAAGGACGCCTTGAGCGCGTCGGCGCTCATCCCGCCGAAATGCAGCCCGAACAGATTGGACCCCCAGGCGATGATGGTGCCCGCGGCGATCGCCACCAGGCCGGCGGGGATTCCGCCGAACCTCACGCCCCCGAACCAGCTGACCAGGATGATCGCGAAGCAGACGATCCCGACCATCGGGGTCAGGAACATCTCCAGAGCAGGCTTCATCGAGATGAAGGTGATGGAGACGCCGGCCAGGGCACCGAGCAGGGCGGCCTTGGGCGTGATCCGGCGAATGACGGGCGCAATGAAGCCGCCCGCCATCAGGACGAAGCTCTGAATGAACACCCAGGTCAACCCGGCCTGCCAGCCTTTCATGGGATCACCGGTCGCCAGCTTGACCGGCAGCATGATGACCAAGGTGACGATGAACATGTGCGGCACGCTGATCCCCGAGGGGAGCGCGCAGACGTCGGAGCGCCCCGTCTTCTTGGCCAGACGGTAGGCGAGCGACGCGTAGTAGAAAGTGCTCAGGCACATCATCAAACCGCACGCCGGCAGGATGCGCTTGAACACCAGCTCGTCGGGCATCTGCAGGACGAACCTCAGCAGCGCGCTGAGCGTCAGCAGGTTCACGAGGATGTTGGTGCCGAACCCGAAGAAGGCGTTCCAGTCACCCGGCACCCAGAGCCTGGGTTTACCGAGCATTCCAGTGGTGGGTGTTGAGGTCATCTCAAGTGCTCCTTGCCTCAAACATTATCCAGTCGACCCTCGGCCGGACGCATTTCGAGGTTAAATTGATCCCAAGCGATTGTTTCGGACCGTCGGCAACGAGGGTCCAGCGATGTTTCTACTCGCACGGTCCTCCTATTTCGAAACCCGCAACGCGGCAGCATGGCGCCGGTGGGAGATCGGGCAGGCGCCGCCGTCGTCTCGACCGTCAGCGTCGCGCCTCCGGTGATGTCCGACCCGGTCTAGGACCCACGAATTGGTCCCCTGCTTGCAGCTGTGAGGGGGATGAACAGCGCGCCGAAGAGGGGCATGAGCCGGATTGCTTCGCTGAGAATCGCCCCGACCGCCGTCGCGCTCGCCCTCAGCCTGGCGGTCTGCGGCTGCCGGAACGTACCCGAACTGGCATTCGCGCAGCTTTCCGAGGCGCGCCGGCTGGCCGACGATCTGAGCGCGCACCTGGCCAAGGTCACGGATGCGTCCGATCGAGCCGTCATGGCTGACACCGACGAGGAGTCGGTGGCGTTCGCCCGCGAAGCCGACCAGACGGCAGCGGCGATCGAGAGCGAGTCTGTGGCGCTCTCGGCGCGACTGGAGAGTCTCGGCTATACCGCTGAGCTGCGCGAGCTGCGCAACTTTATTGATCGCTTCGGCGCCTACCGCAAGCTCGACCACGAGGTCCTCGGCCTCGCGGTCCAGAACACCAACCTCAAGGCGCAGCGGCTCTCCTTCGGCCCCGTCCGCCAGGCGGCCGACGAATTCCGCAATGGCCTACAGGCCGCCGCGCAGCTGGCGCCTGCGAACAATCGCTGTCGCGTTGATGCGCTCGTCGCGCGTGCCGAGCTGGCGGTGCGCGAGATCCAGATCCTGCAGGCCCCGCACATCGCGGAGCACGACGAGGCGGCGATGACCAAGCTCGAAGAGGAGATGGCGGAGCGCCTCACCGCGGCGCGAGAAGCGCTCAAGACTCTCGCCGCCGGCGCGACCGGCGCGATGGCGCGGCAGCTGGGGGCGGCAAGCGCGGCTCTCTCTCGCTTCGACAAGCTGTCGGTTGAGCTCGTCGCCCTCTCTCGCCGCAACAGCAACGTTCACTCGCTGGCGCTGGCGCTCCGTCGCGCGCCGAAGCTGGTGGCCGCCTGCGACGCCAGCCTGGCGCTTCTCCAAGGAGCGCTGGCGAAAGAGCGGTTCGGCGGCACGCGTTAGGCCGTCTCTCTCATCGGCGACCGATTCGTTTCAATATGCAATCACGACCATGGCGCGTCGTTGTGTTTTGCAATGTCGCGTGAGCTTCGCGACCCGGTCTTTACAGTCAATTACCGTCGGGGAAACCAGGCATACACATTGCGTAGGTAGCATGCCTTCGCATGAGTCACACGGAGCCGTCGTCGTCTGTTGCACCGTCCGAGCAGTCCACCCCACCTGCCGCGGACGGCGTTCCGCGCCCGACCTCGATCACCGCGGAGATCTCCGGACCCCACGAGAGTGACCGGTCGTTCGGCGTGCGCCTCAAGCGCACGCTGTTCGGCAACCCGCGCGACCTCCACGACTCGCGGATCTTCCACCACATCTCGCTGATCCCGTTCCTGGCCTGGGTGGGACTGGGCGCCGACGGGCTCTCTTCGTCGGCCTACGGTCCGGAGGAGGCCTTCCGGAACCTCCACGAGCACACCTACCTGGCCGTGGCGCTGGCCGCGGTCATGGCGATGACCGTGTTCATCATCTCGGCCGCCTATCGCGGCATCATCGAGCAGTTCCCGCACGGCGGCGGCGGCTACGTGGTCGCCACCAAGCTGCTCGGAAAGTCGGCCGGTGTCACCTCCGGCTCTGCGCTGCTGGTCGACTACATCCTCACCATCACCGTCTCGATCGCCGCCGCCGGCGACGCCATCTTCAGCTTTCTCCCCCCAGGATGGCTCGCGCTGAAGATGCCGCTGGAGATCGCGTTCATCGCCGCCCTCACCACCCTCAACCTCCGTGGGGCGAAGGAGTCGGCGATTGCCCTCACCCCGGTCTTCCTTCTTTTCTGCGTGACCCACCTGGCCCTCATCGTGGCCGGCATCCTGGTCCACGCGCCCGAGCTGCCGGCCACCGCGCGCGCCGTCGGCACCGGCTTTCACCACGGCCTCGGCACGCTGGGGATGGGCGGGATGCTGCTGCTGTTCGTGCACGCCTACTCGCTGGGCGGTGGGACGTACACCGGGATCGAGGCGGTCTCGAACGGCCTGCCCATCATGCGCGAGCCGCGCGTGCAGACTGCCAAGCGGACCATGGTCTACATGGCGACGTCGCTGGCCTTCACCGCCTCGGGGCTCCTCATCTGTTACCTGCTCTGGCACATCACGCCGGAGGCCGGCAAGACGATGAACGCCGTGCTGGCCGAGCGCATGACCGAGCACATCCCGCTCGGCCGCGTGCTGGTGGTGGTCACCATGCTGTCCGAAGGGATCCTGCTGGTGGTCGCGGCGCAGGCCGGCTTCATCGACGGGCCGCGCGTCCTGGCAAACATGGCGGTCGACTCCTGGGTGCCGCGGCGATTCGCCGCCCTTTCAGACCGGCTGACGACCCACAACGGCATCGTGCTGATGGGCGCCACCTCGCTGGCCGCGCTGCTCTACACCAAGGGCGACGTCGGGACGCTGGTCGTCATGTACAGCATCAACGTCTTTTTGACCTTCTCGCTGTCGATGTTCGGGATGCTCCGCCACACGTGGAAGACCGGCGCCCAGGTCCAGCGCCGGCACCGCAAGCTGCTGCTGTTCGGCGTCGGATTCGCCCTCTGCGCGACCATCCTGGTCATCACCGTGATGGAGAAGTTCAAGGAGGGTGGCTGGATCACCCTGCTCTGCACCACCGCCGTGATCGCCCTCTGCTTCGTCATTCGCGGCCACTACCGGCGGGTGCGGTTCAAGCTGGCCCAGCTCTATCAGGACGTGAAGCACATCGGCGCGTCGCCCGACCTGACGCCCATCCCCATCACCGACCGGCGCGCGCCGACCGCCGTCGTGCTGGTGCCGAACTTCGGCGGCATCGGCATCCACACCATCCTCAACGTGTTCCGGTCGTTCCCCGCGCACTTCAAGAACCTGGTCTTCGTCTCCGTGGGCGTGATCGACTCGGGCGGCTTCAAGGGGGCCGAGGCGGTCGAAGCGCTGGAGGTGAACACGGAGGCGATGCTCAAACGGTACAGCGCCGTGGCCACCGAGCTCGGCGTCCCCTCCGAATACCGGTTCACCGTCGGCACCGACGCGGTGGCCGAAGCGGAGAAGCTCTGCCTGGCGTTGCTCCGCGAGTTTCCGATCGTGACGTTCTTCGCGGGCAAGGTGGTGTTCGAGCAGGAGCGCTGGTACCAGCGGCTCCTGCACAACGAGACCGCGCTGTCGATCCAGAAGCGGCTCTACTGGGCCGGCGCCACCATGGTGGTGCTGCCCGCGCGGGTGACCGGCGCCGGCTGACGTCGCGGGCGAGGAGTCAACGTTTGGGGCTGCGGCGCTTGGGAGAGCCGAGCCGAGCGGTCTGGCGCAATCCCAGCGTCACGCCCGCCTTCTGTCGATTGGCCGCCTTGCGCGTCGACTTGCGCGAGGCGCGCCCGGCGGCCGTCTTTTCCTCCAGCTGAAAACCTGCGTGCGCCGACACCCGCGCCGCCTCGTTGTGCGTGCCGCGCGAAGGCATCGCCTTCTTCGTTCGCGCCGGCCGCTTGGGTCCTGACCGCTCGGCCGCGCTCCGGTACCGTTCCGCCTTCGTCGCCATTCGACGAAAGGTGGATCTCACGGCCGCTTCGGCAAGCACCGCCGTCCGCTTTCCCGGCCGGCCATCTTGGATCGCATTCAACGATCCATAGGCGGTCGGCCGCGCAGGGTCGGGACGCTACGCCGGAACGCCGTCGAAGAAGGTCACCACGCCGGTCGACAGATCGAGCTCGCTGCCGACGACGGCCAGGCCCCCCTCTTCGGCCAGCCGCTCGATGACCTCGGACCCATGGCGCAGGTGGTTGACCGAGGCGCGGACGTTGGCGCGCATCGCCTCGCGGTGCAGCCGCACGGAGTCGCGCACCAGCTCGGTCCCCATCAAACCCTCGATACCCGGGCGGACGCGGTTCACGATCGACATCAGGTTGCGCGAGGCTGGCCCGTTGCCGGTGATCGCCTCGATGGTGGCGTGGATGGCGCCGCATTGCGTGTGCCCCATGACCACCACCAGCCTGGTCCCGAAGCGCTCGGCGGCGAACTCGACGCTGCCGACCTGCGACGGCGCGACGATGTTCCCGGCCACGCGGATGACGAACAGGTCGCCCAGCCCCTGATCGAACACGATCTCGGCCGGCGCCCGCGAATCGGAGCAGCCGAGCACGATCGCCACCGGCAGCTGAGGCGCCTGGTCGTCGCGCTTGCTGTGGCTGAGCATCGCATCGACGCTGCGGACGTTCTTGACGTAGCGGTCATTGCCGTCCTTGAGACGCGCGAGCGCCTCGGCGGCGGAGATGGTTGTGCGTTCGACGGTCATGCCTTCGTATACCGCAGCTCGAGCACGATTCGAATACTCGACGAATCGCCTCCGGAAATGTCTGATCCCCCTGGCGCAATCGCGGCGCGTGTCCAGGTTCTGGGACATGCCCCGGAAACCCGACGACGGTGTGCCCGAGGAGGCCACGGTCGAGCCGCGAATCGCGACGCCCGAGGAGGACGCCCGGCGTGCGGTCCAGCGACTCGACTGGCAAGAGCGCACCCGGCTGCGACGGTGGCCGCTTCCGAACGATGCCCTGCGCCAACCCGGCGAGCTGTCGCCCTCCCCGCAACAACGCCACGAAGTGCGGCGCTAGGAGCCGAAAAGGCGACGGTGAGCGAAGCGAACGACGGACATTGGCCCGACGACGTGCCGCCCGATAGGCGGCCTAAACCCTGCCGTCGACCGCCCCGGGCCGAAACACGATGACGGTCACCCGGCCGGTCGGCGCCCATTCGCGGGCGAAGGCCTCCATGCTGTTTTCACTCAGGCCTCGGGCCGGATCGAGCGTCAAGAGGCGGTGATCGCGCCGGTCGACCGCCACCACGACCTCGTAGTGGGCCAGCGCGCGCCCGGCGGTCATAGGCTTGGCCAGGCCGACCAACACCGGGCGGCCGCGCCTGATCTGCTCGAACAGATCGGCGAAGGTCCCCGCCACCACGAAGGCCGACAGTCCCTTCGCGCGTGCCACGTCTCGGAGATCTCCGGCGCGCACGCCGCCGTCGCGCGGCGGATCCGCGGCCACCACCTCGGCCAGCGACGCCGGGACCCCAAAGTGCGCCAGCACCATGGCCAGCGCGGCCGGACCGCAATCCGAGTCGGACTGCTGGGCGACGAACGGAACGTTCGGCGCGAAGGTCCAGGCCGGATCGGCGGCCAGCGCCGACGCCCTCTGGGGCGACACGCCGCGCGATTCGCCGGCGTAGCAGCCGGTGACCGACACCCCCAGCAGCGCCAGCCAGAGCGCGGCGCGCGCCCGAGACGTCATCAGATGAGCAGGATGAGAAGGATGATCACCGCGATCAACAGCACCCCGCTCCCGATGTAGATCGAGACGCCGCCGCCCCTGAAGTCCTGAAGGTTGCGGGCCTGCTGCTCGCGCGTCGCCAGGTCGGCGGCCTCGGAGCCGCCGGCCTGCGTCGCTGCCGTACCAGCGGTCGCTGCTGTCCGTTCGGCGCTGAGCGTCCCCGCGACCATGGCTCCCCCGGACGCGGGCTCGGATGCCAACGCCTTCGCCGAGCTCACCATCGGAAAGCACCAGACCGCGAACAACGTTGCAAAGACCACCACTGTGCGAATCATCTTCATGTCGCCTCCTGCCGTTGTGATTCACAGGAGACGTTAACCACGGCCGCAGAATGCGGAAGCGGCTCATGGTCCGCGGCTCCGGGCGCCGCCTTCCCGTTACTCGACGGTCATTTGGCCGCGCCCGCACCGGCGCGCACGCGCGCCACGATGTGCTTGATCTCGTCTTCCGTGCAGCCGGCCCGGATCAACTCCACGCGCAGGGCGGCGACCGCCGCGTCGATCCCTTCCTTGAGCCCCGACTCGCGTCCCGCAAGGTATTCCGCGCTCCTGTAAGTTCGGGTCTGCCGCTCGGAGACACCGAGCGGCTGCATGTCATCGAGACGGGTCGGCTCGTCCTCGAGCAACTCAGGGGAGTCGTCGTCCGGCAGCACCATGGGTCGAGGCTACCACCACGGCGATCGTCCTGCTGACTGCAGACGGCGCGCAGCTACAGCGTGTCGATGCGGTGGTCGCGGGTCTCCCTGATGAACAACAGACCGATCACCACCGTAATCGCCGCAACGATGACCGGATACCAGAGCCCGGCGAAGATGTCGCCCTTCGCGGCCACCAGCGCCGCCGCGGTGAGCGGCAACATGCCACCGAACCAGCCGTTGCCGATGTGGTAAGGCAACGACATCGACGTGTAGCGGATGCGGGCCGGGAAGAGCTCGACCAGGAATGCCGCGATCGGACCGTACACCATCGTCACGTAGACGAGCTGGATGAACACCAGCAGGATCAACATCGGAATGTTGACCTCCTCCGGTTTGGGCGCCCCCGGCACGCCGGCTGCCTTCAGCGCCGCGGTCAGCTTCGGCTCGTCCCAGCCGACGATGACGGCGTCGTTGATGTGCGTGACCGGCCTTTCGCCGGCCAGTCCTTCGACCGTTTCATACGAGAGGCTCTTCTTGGAAAGGAAGTCCTGCACCTTGTTGCACTCGCTGTAGACCGTCTTCGGGTTGGGGAAGAGGTGCATGGCGCAGTTGCTGGCGGTCAGCGAGATCTTGGTGCGGGCGGCGAAGCTCTCCAGCGCGGGATTCCCGTAGTGGGTCATGGCCCGGTAGATCGGGAAGTAGGTGAGCGCGCCGAGCAGGCAGCCGGCGATCATGATCTTCTTGCGGCCGATCCGATCGGAGAGCCAGCCGAAGAAGACGAAGAGCCCGGTGCCCAGCGCCAGCGCCACGGCCACGATCATGTAGCCGGTCTTCCAGGGGAGCTTCAGGGTGCCGGTCAGGAAGAAGAGCGCATAGAACTGCCCCGTGTACCAGATGACCCCCTGCCCGGCCGCCGCACCGAAGAGCGCGATGAGGACGATCTTGAGATTGGCCCAGTTGGTGAAGCTGTCGCGCAGCGGCGCCTTGCTCCCTTTGCCCTTCGCCTTCATCTCCAGGAAGATCGGCGACTCGTTCAGCTTGAGGCGGATGTAGACCGAGACCACCAGCAGCACCAAAGAGAGCAGGAACGGGATCCGCCAGCCCCACGACTTGAACGAGTCCTCGGCCATGTTGGCGCGGCAGCCCCCGATCACCACCAGCGACACGAAGAATCCCAGCGTGGCGGTGGTCTGGATCCAGCTCGTGTGCAGCCCGCGCTTGCTGTCGGGCGCATGCTCCGCCACGTACGTCGCGGCGCCGCCGTACTCGCCGCCGAGCGCCAGCCCCTGCGCCAGGCGCAGCAACACGAGGATGGTCGGCGACAGCATCCCCACGCTCGCGTAGGTCGGCAGCACGCCGACCGCCGCGGTCGAGAGGCCCATCACCATGATGGTGACGAGGAAGGTGTACTTCCGTCCCACCAGATCGCCCACGCGCCCGAACACCAGCGCGCCGAAGGGGCGCACCAGGAATCCGGCCGCATAGGTGGCGAAGCTGGCCAGCAGCGCCGCCGTTGCGTTCCCCTTGGGGAAGAACAGCGTCGCGAAGAACGGCGCCAGCGTGGCGTAGATGTAAAAGTCGTACCACTCGAAGACGGTCCCCAGCGAGGAGGCGAAGATGACCTTTCGGATCTCCGCCCCGCTGAGCTCCCGCGCCGATGTCGTTGCCGTTGATCCGGTGGTCATGGCATCTCCCCTTTTGGTCTAGAGCTCTGCTACAGGAAATAGAGCTGCCACTGAACGTTGACCTGGTTGGCGCCGTGCGCGGACCCGCTCGGGTGTCCCGCATGTAGAACGCCTTGAGGTTCGAGGCGTGTCCGTACGGCCAGAAGGCCAGGCCCCGCCCGACACGCGTCTGATTGGCGCTGGTGGTCCCGCCGGATGACGTCCCTCCCCACAGGTGCTCGAAGCGGAAGATCGGCGAGAGGTTGAGGCGCATCGAAGGTGTAGCCGACCTCGCTCATGAGCGCGGTCTGCTTGGCCAGCGCGATGAACGTCCCGCCGGTCATGTGCACCACGTCGACCTGCCCCGTGAAGATGCCCGGTCCGAGTGGCAGGTCGGCGAAGACGTCACCGCCGTAGTAGTGGTAGCTCTTCTGCGTGTCCCCCGTGATGCCGAACGAGAGAATCTTCTTCTTCCCGAGGTAGGTCCCTGCGTAGAAGAACCCCGGCTCCGGATCGAGCAGGTTGATCTGCAAGCGGCCGGTGGCGCGGAAGAAATTGTTCGAACCGACCGTGGTCGCGCGTGTCGCCGGCGGCGCCGGGCGTCTCCGCGGCGCGCATCCCCTGGAATAGCCCGAGGCGCAGAATCGATGCGCCCGTCGAGCAGAAACCCACGGAACTGAACGCCCGCGTCGCGACCGACCGGGTTGCCCGCGCTGCCGAGGAGGGTGTTGGCGGTGCTGAGGAACGAGAAACGCGAAGTAGTCCCAGGAGTAGAGCGTCCCCGCGCCCTGGACAGCGTTGTGGGCCATCGGCGGCAACATGTAACCGACGTCGACCTTGATCATGTCCCCGTACGCCTTCCAGGTGGCGAAGGCGTCCTGAATGTTCATCCCCGGCGTCGCCTTGGTGGTGGTGGCGTCGGCCGTCGCGGTCGGCCCTTCGTTCGTCGCCAGGAACAGGTTCGGGTAGTCGGTGTCGATGAAGTACTCGAAGTTGCCGAACAACGTGCCTGCAACCAAGAGCCGCGTCCGGCGGATGAAGAAGTTGTAGGTATTGCCGTCGAGAGAATTGCTGCCGAGCATTTGGAATTGCGGCTGCAGCAGCAGCCCGACCCTCAGCGTGTTGCCGCTGGAGGCCTCGCTCTTGAACGACACGGACGGCGGCCAGGCCGGGGCCGGCGGAGCGGACAGCGGCGCCATCGATACTTCTGGCGGCGGTGGCGCCATGGGAACTGCCGCCGGAACAGCTTCAGGCGCAGGCGGCGGGGCTTCTTCCGCGCGGACGGTACCGCCCGTGAGGGCAAGCGCACATACGACTAGCGAGATTCGCGACATCATCTTCTTCGCCTCCTGAGGGAGAAACGGTGGAATGACAAAATCGCGGGCGCTCTTCTGCGCGCGAGTCAGGCGGACAGTCTCAGGGGTCGACGAAAAATCTTCACATTCGTGGCGCATTACTCTCATTACTGGCGCCGCGGGGCCTTCGTTTGACGATCGCGCGGTCAAGGCGGCACGTCCGCTTCGTCCTGTCGTTGCGAATGCGCGAGCCGCATTCCATTTATTGAGAAAGGCGATCCCGGCGCGGCCGTTACGACCGCACTTTGACGACGATGGTGTTCGCCGCCTTGTCGCCCAGCCGCTGCCGCCCCTCACCCAGCGCGAAGGCCCAATCGAACACGCCGAACACCCGAATCAGGTTCCGCAACAGCGAGCCCGCGTACGTGCAGGGGGCTCCCGTGCTCTGATCGACGACGGCGATCTTGACCAGCTTCTTTCCGAAGCTCTGCCCCTCGCCGAGGCCGTCGGAAAACAGCAGGTAGCCGACGAACATCAGCAGGGCGGGCGCCGCGCCCACGCCCAGGGACGTCCCGATGTGCGTGCCGAGGACAATGCCGCCGCACGAGACCGCCGAATCGATGAAGTGCGCTGCGAATCGCTCACCCAGGGTCGCCCGCGGGAGCGCCAACGCCCGCGAGGACCCCACCGCCAGCGCGCCCGCCTGGAACTCGTACCGGCAATCGCAGGCGATCGCCGTCTCCGGGCTGACGAGGCCGCACCTCGGACACTGCATCGTCGCCCCCTGGTTAGCGGTCACGCCGTTAATGATGCGCGCGGGGACGGCGCCTCGTCAAACGCACCCCTATCTCGGGGACGCTGGCCGGGAGCGGCGCGGGGGACCGAACAGGAAGCGCCGGAAGGCCGCCCAGGCACTGGCCGCCGCCTGTCCGACGCCCCCAGCCCGGTCCGGCCGCGCCGGTGCGACCAGATCGTCGAAGCGCTCCAGCTCGGCCGCGGGCGCGGGCTCATCCGGTGGCGCGGCAGCGAAGAACGCCTGTTCGAGGTCGCTCCACTGCGGTTCCTGGCCCCGCCCCTGCGAAGCTGGAGCGTCCCGCTCGACCCCGCGGGCGCGCCTCTTCTTCTTGGATTGCGAGCGCGCCGACGGTCGCCGGGGCGAGATGTCTTCGGGCCATCGCCCGATCTACGGCGCTCAGGCGCGATCGGACGCCCTGAAATCGACACCGACTCAAACAGGGCCGACCCCGACCAGGGGCCATTCAGGCGGCTGAGTACCGGCGGGGGACCACCGGTCGTTCGTTCGGGCTCGGCAGCTTGCGCGCGGGCCGCCGCGTGTAGACCACCTCGGTTCCGGCGAGCCGGTCATGAAGCCCCCGCCGCTCCGATCCGACGATCCAGAGGAACCCGAGATAAAAGGGGAGCGCCGAGAGCAGGTAGCCGGCGAATCGGAGAGCCGCCTGACCGAGGCCGAGCTTTCCCCCGCCCAGCCGCACCACGCGGAGGCCCAGCAGCCATTTCCCCGGGGTCTGTCCCCGAAGCCACCAGAACACGATGTTGTAGAGGCTGATGATCAGCGGGGCGCAGACGAGCAAGAGTCTCCCCAGGCTCAACGGTGGGGCGAATCGCCGGAGCGCATGCTCCGCCAGCAGGAGAAACGATTCGGTGCCCCGCAGCGCCACCCAAAGGATGATGGTGTCCGTGAGGAGGGCGCCCAGCCGGCTCACGACGCCGGCACGCTGGCCCGAGGCACCGACGGCGGCGGTCATCCTGCCCGGCGGCCGCCGCGAAAGAGGCGCCCCACCGTCCGTTCCGCCAGGTTGTCGGCGCGCGCGGAGCGCTCGCGCAGCTCGGTCATGGCCGTCACCGCGATCCCTTCGCTCTGCTCCCGGATGACGGTCTTGACCTCGGGGCTCTCGGAGACGCGAGCGAGCAGGTTCTCGCGCAGCACCGTGAGCGCATCGAAGGCCAGGACGCGGCTCTGCGCTTCCTCGTGACGCCCCACCTCCGCCCAGTGAGCGAGCCGCTGGCGTCCGTCGGCGCGCCACGCCCGCAGGCGACCCATCGCGGAAGCCATCCCGGGCAGCCGGCCGGCGACGTCGCCCAGGCGAGCAAGCGGTGCACCCCGGCGGCGGGCCGACGCGGCCAGGCCCCTCCACCGGGCACGAACCCGCGCGGGTGCCCTGGAGGCGCCGCCGGCGGCCTCCCACAGCAGGCCGAGCGCGGCGTGACGAAGGTTGAGGGGAGCGCCGGCGGCCGGCGGCTCGGGAGCGGCAGGTGGAGCAACGGCCGCGCAGGCGGAGAGGACCGCCCCGGCGCGCTCCCCCGCCAGCTCCGTCATTCCGAGCGCGAAACGCAGCATCAGCCGCCCCCGGCCAAGCGCCGGCCGGGCCGTGGGATCATTCGCCAGCCTCGGCGCCGAGGATCTCTCTTCCACCTCCTTCAAGCTGGAGTGCCCGCGTCGAGACGGCAATGCCCTCCGTTGTGAGGCGCGGGCGCAATCTCCCGATCGCCCGAGCTCGAGCCCGCCGCTCAGGCCGGCTCGTGGTCCGCCGTCACGAACGCGCCGCCTTCGAAGCGCAGCCGGAAGATCGCGCCGTTTTCGAGCGGCGGCGGGACGACACCGGTCGTGGCATGGATGAACGAGCGGATCGCGCCCCCATGCGAGACGACCAAGATCGCCCCTGATTCCGATTGGGCTGCCACCCCGGCGGCGATCTCGGTCATGGCGGCGGTGATTCGTTCGATGACCTCGGCCTGCGGCTCGGCGCCGGGCGGCACCACCCGGCGATCGGCCAGGTACTGCTCCCAGACGCCCGGGAACCTTTCCGCGCACTCCTCGCGGGTGAGACCCTCGAAGGCGCCGTAGCCACGCTCGCGCAACCGCGGATCGGCGGCGGGTGCGGGTGCCCCGAGCCGCGCGGCGACGATCTGCGCCGTCTCCAGCGCCCGCGAGAGCTGGCTGGCGTGCACCCGCGCAATCCGCCGGTCGCGCAGTCTGTCGGCCAGCAACCGGGCCTGCGCCCGCCCCACGTCGGAGAGCGGGATGTCCGTCGCGCCCTGCCAGCGCCCGATCCGGTTCCATTCGGTCTCGCCGTGACGGGCGAGGTAGAGGGTGCGTGGACGAGCCATGGGCCGCTCCGGCCAGCCTACCAGCTCGCTCAGGAGGCGCGTGAGCGTCGACGGACTCTGCCGGAGGCCCGGCGAGCCACGGCGACGCCCCCGGTCCTTCGTGTTACCGTGAACCGTGCAGAATTCTGACGACGGAGGCTCCCCCATGCGTCACCGTTCGAACGCGATGATCGCCGCGATCGTCTTGGCAGCCAGCACCGCCGCGTATGCAGCGCCGGCGCCGCCTGCCTCCGACGAAAAGCGCGAGTTCCAGCTTCAGGACACCCACACCGCCAAGGGGGCGCACGGCGCGACGGCGTCGAAGATCGTGCCGACGAAGACCGAGGCGGCGATGAAGCTGTTCGTCGTCGACAAGGACAAGGGGCCGGTCAAGGGGGTGGTCATCTTCCTGACCGGGCCGGACAAGACCAAGTACTACGCCGAGCCGACGGACAGCGAGGGGTACGCGGAGCTGCTGGTGCCGGTCGGCAAGCGATACGACATCACCTACCTCAGTCTCGGCCGGCGGGAGATCGCGGCCACGGTTCCGGTGGCGGACGAACCGAGCCAGTCCGTCAAGCTGACCCTGCGCTACAAGCGTGAGCTCGCCCAGCGGCCTTTCATCCTGGCCGGGATCAACTTCGACACCGCAAAGGCGACCATCCGCCCCGAGTCGTTCTCACGCCTCGACACGGTGGTCGAGTTCATGGCCCACAAGAAGAACGCGCGCGTCGAGATCTCGGGCCACACCGACAACGTGGGGAACCCCCAGGCCAACAAGACGCTGTCGGAAAGGCGCGCGCAAGCGTGCCGCAACTACATCGTGTCGAAGGGGATCGACAAGAAGCGGCTGGACGCCGTCGGCTTCGGCGACGAGCACCCCATCGCCCCCAACGACACCGACGAAGGGCGCCAGAAGAACCGCCGCATCGAGGCGAAGGAGCTGTAGCGCTCGTCGGCGGGGGAGCCAAGACTTCCCCGGGCCACGCCCCGCGGCGAGGCACCTGCTCACGGCCGGACAATCTCGATGCCTTCGGTCGTCGCGTTGTCGGTCACCGTGGTGAGCTTGTCAGGGACCTAGGAAGCTGACGCCGGCTTCGGGCGCGTGAGCTTCCCTCTGTCTGCTCGGCGGCTCGCGGTCCGCGCCGTCCGAGCGCACGGGGGCCCGGGCGACCTCAACGCAAGGGGGTTGACTGCAAGGCAAGAGTCGGGCATTTTTAGACCAGTGGTCGAACTAGTGGTACACAACGGGACAGAAGGGAGGCCGAAATGAAGAAATCCTCATCGTCGGTTCGGGCATCGCGGGCCCCACGTTGGCCTACTGGCTCTTGCGCGCCGGTCACACGCCGACGCTGGTCGAGCGGGCCCCCGAGCTTCGGACGGGCGGATACATCGTCGACTTCTGGGGCGCTGGGTTCGTGGTCGCCGAGCGGATGGGCATCGCCGGCGAGCTGGTGGCCCGGGGATATCGGGCCCGAGAGGGGCGCCAGATCAGACGCGACGGCACGCGCATGCTGTCGTTCAACCCGGAGCTCTTCGTCGGCTCCGACGGCCGTTACGTGACCCTCGCCCGCAGCGATCTGGCCGCCGCCATCTACGGGGCGCTGGAAGGCAGGGTGGAGACGATCTTCGGCGACACGATCCAGACGATCGACGACGACGGCGAGCGCGTTCGGGTCACCTTCGAGCAGAGCGGCGCGACCCGCGACTTCGACCTGGTGGTGGGCGCCGACGGCTTGCACTCGAAGGTGCGCCGGCTGGTCTTCGGTCCGGAAGAGCAGTTCGAGAAGTACCTCGGCTTCAAGGTCGCGGCCTTCGAGCTCAAGAGCTACCGCCCGCGGGAAGACCTGGTCGCCAAGCTCTACACCGAGGTCGGCTTTCAGGTAACCTCCTTGCCCATTCGGGACGACGGGACGATGTTCGCGTTCACCTTCGTCGATGACCGGCGGGAGCTCCCGGCGACCCGGGAGGGTCAGGAGGCGCTGCTCCGGGCGCGCTTCGCCGGCGCCGGCTGGGAGACCCCGGCCATCCTCGAGCAGATGTCGAGCGCGGAGTCGCTCTACCTGGATCGGGTGAGCCAGATTCGCATGCCGTCATGGACGCGCGGGCGTGTCGCGCTGCTCGGTGACGCCGCGGCGTGCGCGTCGCTGCTGGCCGGTCAGGGCTCGGCGCTGGCGATGGTGGAGGCGTACGTGCTGGCCGCGGAGCTCGGGCGGGCGCCCAGTCACGCCGAAGCCTTCGCCGGCTACGAACGGAAGCTGTTCTCGTTCCTGCGGTCGAAGCAGAAGGCGGCGGAGCGGCTGGCCTTGGCCTTCGCGCCCAAGAACCGCCGGCAGCTCTTCGTGCGCAACAGCGTGATGAAGCTGATGGCCGTGCCGCTCGTCGCCAAGCTCGCCGTCGGCAAGAGCTTCAAGGACGCCATCGAGCTGCCGGCGGCGCCCGCCGCCTGAGTCCGGGATGCCCAGACCTCGCTTTCACAAGCTGCCGCCCGAGCACCAGCAGGGCATCCTGCGCGCCGCGCTCGACGAGTTCGCCGCCCACGGGTTCGCCGCGGCGTCGCTCAACCGCATCATCGAGACGGCGCGCATCTCCAAGGGGTCGATGTACTACTACTTCGACGGCAAGGAGGACCTCTACGCCTACGTCGCCAGCGTCGAGATCGGGCGCCTGTTCGACGCCGCCGGGCCGTTCCCGGTTCCGGCGGCGCGCGCACCCGACGCGTTCTGGGCGGCGATCGAGGACGACTACCTGCGCATCATGGGGGCGCTCGCCTCGTCGCCCCAGGTGGCGGCGCTCGCCAGAGGGTGGGTCACGGCGTCGGCCAATCCGGCGCTCCAGCGAGCCCAGAAGGAGATGGAAGCGGCGATGCTTCCCTGGTTCCAAAAGACGCTCGTCGCCGGACAGCGGGCGCGCGCCGTGCGGAAGGATCTGCCGCTCGACTTCTTGATCGGCTTGGTCTTCGGCATTGGCCAGGCGATGGACACCTGGTTCTTGACCCAACAACTCGACGAAAAGGCCATGCGCAAGCTGGTGCCGCTCTTCCTGGGAATCTTTCGAAGGGCGTTTTCTCCCTAGGAGGTTGCGGACATGGACATGTACGGAGAGAAGAGCCCGAGCTGGCCGCAGAAGCTCGTCATCGTCGGCGCGGAGCTGGGCCTCATCGCGGCGTCGTACCTCGTCCTCTTCGGCCCGTTGCTCCGCGGCGTTCGCGCGTTCGATGATGCGCCGAGCTTCGCCCGCAACGTGACCCTGTTCGCCTTCAACCTGGTCGTCTTCCTGCGTTTCCTGCTGACGCTGTTCGTGTTCGCCGAGCGTCGGATCCCCTGGCCGGAGGCCTTCTCGATCCCGATGGCCTTCGCGCTCTACCTGGGAGGATTCCCGCTGCTCGCGCGCACCCGCTCGGTGAGCTTCGGCGCGCTCGAGGTCGTGGGGATCGCCCTGTTCGTGGTCGGCTCTTTCGTCAACACCTACGCGGAGCACCAGCGCCGGCGCTTCAAGCGTCGCGAAGAGAACAAGGGGAAGCTGTACACGGGCGGACTGTTCTCGCTGTCGATGCACCCGAACTACTTCGGCGACCTGCTCTGGGTCGCGGGCTATGCCTGCGTGACCCACAACGCGTTCGCCTGGAGCATCCCCGCTTTTCTGTTCTGCTTCTTCTATTTCTACAACGTCCCCAAGCTCGACCAGTATCTGCGGCAACGTTACGGCGCGGCGTTCGCCGCCTACGAAGGCCGCACCAAGCGGCTCGTCCCGTTCGTCCTGTGATGCTGTCGCGCCGTCAGGGCACCTTCGTCGTCTCCGTCGAGGTCGCTGCGCCGCGGGACGGCTCGGTGGTCGATTTCGTCAGGCAGGCCAGCAACTGCCGAGGGGTTGGATCCGATAGCGATTCATGGGCCGAGTCACCTTCGATTTGCCGATGGCACCGGGCGCTCGCCCGACCGATCTGGATGTCGACGATCTGACAGGGGAAAAGACGGCGGCGTCCGGTGGCCCGACCGCCGCACCCGAGGCGCCCGGCCTGCCGCCGAGGACCGGACCCGCCAGGTTGGCCGACGAGCTCGGTCGCCTCTACGACGCCCTCGACCGAGTTGCCCGCGACGGCGAGCGGCCGGGCTCCGCCGGGGTGACGAATTCTGCCCAGCGGCGAGCCTCTGCCCCCGCCGCCGGCTCCGGCGCCGCCGCCGACGCGCCGGTCAAGCACGCCCGGGGTGGTCGCGTCGGCTCGCCGCCCGGGACGATCGAGAATGACAAGGCTGCGCTCCCCAGCAGGGCCGACTGCCAGAGGTCGCTGGCGGCGATCGGCGCCGCGGGGTTCACGGATGTTCGCTTGCGGCCGGTTCCCTATTTCTACCAGGGCGAGTCGTCCTGGTCCCACGAGGCGTACCCCCGACGGCCGGCGGTGCCAGGCGAAACCCGCACGATCGGGCGCGCCGGTTGCGCGCCCACCTCGCTGGCCATGATCGACTGCGGACTTCGAGATTCGCATCTGCCGCCCACGATGACGGCCAAATTCGCGGTCGCCAATGACGCCAGTGGCACGCCCTCGTCCGCGGGGACGAACACGGCCAAGCTGGCGCGACTCTGGGCGAAGGACAAGGGTCTGGCCTTGACCGAGGGACTCTCTGCTCGACAGTCGAAGAACGTGGACGTCCTCAAGGCCGGCCTGCTGGCGAACGGCATCGCGCTGGTGAGCATCGGGGCCGCGCCGGTGACCCACGTGGCGCACTTCTCATCGCAGAGCCACGTCGTCGTCATCAACGGCTGCGCCAGACGCAACGGCGAAGACTGGTTCGCCGTGGCTGATCCCGGCCATCGCGATCAGGCCGCGGCCCGGCCGCCCTTGTCGGCGACCGACGACAACGTCATGAAGGTGGGCGCCGCGCTGCGGGGCGTCGGCCAGGTCTGGATCTCTCGAACACAGTTGGAGGCCGAGATGAAGCGCTGCTACGTATTGCGATCTGGAAACGTGTCGTGACGGCGCGCCGGGTGCTGTTCCTCCTGGGCGCGGTCGCGCTGCTCGGCCGGGGGCCGGCGGCGCGGGCCGCCGCCGAGGGTGCATGGACCCGCGAGCGGGTGCTCGCGCTCGTATTCCGGATCAATGACCTCATGAGCCACCTCACGTCGCAACAAATGGACACCCGGCACCCGCTCCGCGGGACGTGCGGCGGCAGTGAGATCATGGACGGCATCGAGAAATCGGTGGTCATGCCCCAGATCAGAGCCCTGGTCACGGGCGACGCGGTCACCTCTTACCTCGCGAGCTACCTCGGCTGCGATGCCGGCGACTGGCTCGTATCCGGTACGTTGGTTTCAATGCCCCGCGCGTTCACGCGCTCGAGGGTGACCATCGTCGAGCAGACCGCCGACCGGGTGGTGGCGGACGTCACCGAGAGCTATTACCCGGAACAGGACCTAGGGAACCACGTCGCGGTGACCTCGGACGGGGATGACGACGACGAGCGGCTCTTGACCCAGGCCGAGGTGGACGCAGTCAAGGACTTCTCTCGGTACACGATCACCCGGGGAAAGGACGGCGTCTGGCGGATCTCGGACCGCAAGCCGAGCTTCCCGTTGCCTACCAAACTCGTGAACATCGACCTGAGCCCGCGGCCCAGGACCCGCCTCGCGCCGTTGCGGAAGCCCGCCAGCGGAAAAGACTGGACGGCCGACCAGCTCCTGGCGTTCGTCATCCGGACCGACCTGCAGATGCGGGCAATCTATGCCGGAGAAGACTCGCTCGACCTGGATACACCTGTAACGTGCCATGGCGCCCCGATAGCCCGAGCGATCGAGAAAGCGAGGGTCCTTTCTCAGATGCGATCCTTCGTTTCCGCCCGGCTCGTCGACTGCTACGTCGCGACCTATGTCGGATGCGAGGCGGGGAAATGGGTCGGGGCGCCGTTCGCCTCGTTCGTCGGTCCGGGAGCGAGGCCGTTCACGCTCTCGAAGGTGACGATCGTCGAGCAGACGTCCGACCGCGTGGTGGCCGACATCTCCGAGGCCCCCAGCGACGTGGTCGACGACCAGGGTGTCCTGTTCGTCCAGGACACGGGGGAGCCCGACACCAACACGACAGTCCAGGGCGTTTCTCGCTACACGATCACGCGCGAGAAGGACGGCGTCTGGCGGATCTCCGATCGGAAGTCGAACGACGAGTCGTACTGCCCCTCCCCGAATCGACCGGCCTGAGCTTCGCTCTTCCGGATTGCCCGGTGCCACCCAGACGGCTTGCGTCCCTCCAGGGCGGGAGATCGGCCGCCGAACCGGCGACGTGATGGGCTCATTGTCCGCCTTCGAGTCGGGTCCGACGCGCGCTTGGCACCGCTTAGCCCGGGCCGAGGCGTCCCCCTGACGCTCGCCTATTCACTGCTTCTGGGCCACGACGTCTCTGACGATCGTCGGCTGGCCCATCGGACCGGTGTTCAGGGTGGGGTCCACGGTGACGAGGTGCAACGTCGATCCCTGAACGCAGTAGCCACCGGAGGTGGTCGTTCCTGTGACCGCGCTCGTGATGACGAGGTTGGTGCCGGTCGTCGAGTAGGTGCCGCTGTCGGTGGAGGTGCTGAGGATCGCCTGGGTGCAAGCGCAAGCGGTGGTTCCGGTACAGGTGAATGAGGCGCCCGCGGCGAGCGTGGCGGCCTGATACTCACCGTAGGCGGCGCAGGTCAGGCCACCGGTGCAGGTGGCGGGGAACTGGTAGGCGAGGACCGCGGTGACCGTTTCGGAGACGCTGTAGGAGAGGTTGGCGTTGAAGGTCGTGGTGCCCGAAGCGCTGGCGCTCGCCGACGTCACCATGGCCTGCGCGCAGATGCTCTGCTGGACCGACGTCGTGAGCTCCGCGGTATTCAGGCACTCCGAGGTGATCGTCCAGGTGCCGGCCAGCGTGCCGCCGCAAGGCTCGACGGTTCCACAGGCCGCGCTCGAGCCGCCGGTTCCCCCGGTGGCTCCGCCCGTGCCGCCGGTGTCGCCGCCGGTGCCGCCTCCCGTGCCCGTCGTGCCGCCGGTGCCGCTGCTCCCGGTCGAGCCACAGACCTGATTGCAGACGCTGACGTAGGTGGGCGAGTTGAATTCGTCGCAGGTGATCGTCGTGAGCTCCTGGTGGCAGGCGGTCTCCGCCGCCGTGTTGACATGCACGCCACCCGAGCAGTTGACGAGCGCCACCGTCCCCTGCGGCGGAGGCGTCGAGCAGCTCTGGCTCCACAGCGACACGCATTGCGCCTGCGACGTGCCCCCCAAGAAGTCGCTGCCGCGCATGTCGGTCGGCGTGCAGGTGTAAAGGTCGTTGCAGAAATCCGTCGCCCACTGGTGACAGAACTGCTCACCCGCGCTGTTTCCGCTCCCGCCGCAAGATGAGGCTCCCGCCGCGAAACCCGCGCAGAGAGCCGCCCCCACCAAGGCCGATCGCCAATATCGCATTGGACGAGCGTGCGCTCATTCGCAGGGTGGTGTCAATCTGAGCTCAATTGTGGAGAACAGGACCGCCGCCTAATGCCCACTTACTCCAGCGCGGTTCCGCCCGCAGTGGACGGTTGCGCAACGACATGATCCAGTCGTGCTGGGGCCAAACTTGAATTCGGAGGCGGTGAGGATGCGGGGCCTTCGCCTTCGGGGCTGGGCGGCTCGTTCTAGCCAGAACGACCCTCGCCGACCGCTTGAACACCACCCATCAAGGCTCGCCTCGTTGAGCCGGAGGTCAACACGATTTCGGCTGTAACACCCTGGCCGGCACCCCACCGACGAGGCAACCGGCGGGCACGTCCCGAATTACAACCGCGCCCGCGGCAACCGTGGCTCGGTCGCCGACGTGGGTCTTCCCCAATATCGTGGCGTTGGCGCCGATGTAGACGCCGTTACCGATGGTCGGGACACCCAAGGTCCCATCGCCCGTTCGGGAGCCAATCGTCACACCCTGATGAATCGTGCAGTCATCTCCGATGACCGCGTCACCATGAACCACAATCACGCCCTGGTGTTCGATCCGGAAGCGACGCCCGATCTTGGCCGTGAACGGCAACTCGACGCCGTAGAAGTTGCGTTGGCATACGAAGAGGACCCGGTAAAGGGCGCTGAACGGCAGCCGAACCGGGCGGGCCCTTATCTTCATGCGCCACACCCCGAACCGATGGACCGCAAGCGCCTGGAGTCCTGGTCGGGTCCAGTCGCGGCTGTTGGCAGCCCAGTCCTCCCGCAACACCTGTCGTAGCGTCACCTGGTTTCCTCCGCCCGCTTGGCGTCCTTGCGGCCAAATCCTCGCACCATCATTCGAGAGCGTCGACCTTCATCTCGCGCGCTCCCCTGGGAAGACATTCGGCACAAGATGCTGGCGGCGGGCGACCCGCCTCGGGTCTCGGCCTGAGCTTACTCCCGAAACAGTCGTCAGCAACGGCGTTGTCCCGTCAAGGTCGCCGAGAAACTCAGCGACGTCGGCGACGGATGAGCAGCCCCAGCGCCAGGCCCGCGCCGGCCAGGACCGCCGCCCCGGGCGGCGACCGCCCCGCGACCGTGCAACCGAAGTTGGGATCGGCGTAGCCCGTCGCGGAGCCCGGCTCGTTCGGGTCGGTGCCCTTGATGATCTCGTCGGCGTCGGGGTCGCCGTCTCCGTCGCTGTCGACGCCGTCGGACTGCACCTTCAGAGATCGCTACCTCGACGCTGCTGCTCGATCCGGCCATGCCGCGCGCCCGCATCGAATACGCGAACGGCGTGACCAGCGTGGCGCCGCCCGTCTTGCCGTCCAGGTGACAGATGCTGCACGCGGGAGCGTACGGCGCGTTCAATGCGCGCGCG
Source organism: uncultured Pseudomonadota bacterium (assembly GCA_963835825.1). GTDB lineage: Bacteria > Myxococcota_A > Polyangia > Fen-1088 > Fen-1088 > JADGRB01. The sequence goes on along the minus strand of CAWIGZ010000005.1, from coordinate 406,052 downwards.
ATGTCGGACGGGAACTGCTTGCGCGCCCACGCGGTTCGGGCGCCCCCGAACGAGGCAGCCACCAACGGGATCCACAGCCATGTTCTCGTCATGCGCGCCTCACAAGTATAGATGAAGCTGTCCCAGCAGCACCGTGGCGTCCGCCCGCATCCCTCCGCCCAGCGCCATCGTTCGCCAGATGGCGTCGAAGCGCACGTCCCAGTGCCAGCCGAAGAACCAGTCGACCGAGCCCCAGGCGCCATAGGAGGTGTCGGTCTGGGGACCGCCCGGGCGCCACGTCTCACCGGTGGCGATCACGTGAAGCCCCTGCAGCGGCTCCACGTCGGCCTGAAGCATGGTCGCGACCCCGGTCGCGTGCGGCCCGCCGGCAGGGCTCTGAATGGTCAGGTCCGCCTCGCCCAGCACCGCCAGCGGAGTCCACGGCGCGATCCGCGCGAAGACCCCGTGCGCCTGCCGCGTGTTCGCGAGGTGCAGCTGGATGTCCTCGGCGGCATGGGTGACCAGGCTGCTGACGCCGACGGCGTAGCCCGCGACCGGATCGATCTCGGCGTAGGCGCTGTAGCCGCGCTCGCGGAAGGCGTCGGGGCTGATCTGGTAGTTGCCCAGGATCCCCATCACCTCGGCGCGAATCAGCTGGTTGTTGAAGGCGAACGCCACCCCGTGCTGCTGTTGATCGTTGATGTCGGTGCGGGTCGACTGCTTGATCCAGAGATCGTGCTCGATGACCCGCAGCCCATACGGCAGGTTCATCCGGCCCGCCCGGACCATGAAGGTGTCGCCGCCGAAGGTGTAGCCGACCCAGTGCTCGCGGGAGACCAGCGCCCCGGCGATCGAATCGTACGCGCCGCCGGTCGAGACCACGCCCAGGGTGGCCGACGCGCGCCAGCCGCCCGCTTTGATGCCCGCCCGCAGGTCGGCCTGCATCAGGATGGGCGTGGCCGAGCTGTTGGTCATCCCGCCGGCGGAGACGCGGGTGTCCATCAGCGCCGGGCGGAAGCTCCCGCCCAGCAACAGCCAGTCAGGCGTGTGGACGTGCCCCCAAAGAAACTGGCCCTGGCGCTCGAGCGCGTCGTCGTCCTCGTTCGACGACCAGCGCGTCCGCAAGACGTCCGCTCCTTCGTCCCGCCCGTAAGAGGTCAAGAGGCCGCCCCCGGAAGGATCGACGTGGCACGAGACGCAGCTCGAGTGCCCGTAGCGAATCATCCAGGTGTACGCCTCAGCGCGCCGGGCGGCGCCGAAAGCGATCAACATCACGGTTACGGCCAACGAGAAAGACGAAATGCGAAATTTGAACTGCAAAAACACGCGCTCCTGTCGACGTCGTGGGGAGGTGCCGCCAGAGTCGTGCAACAGGCAGCCGCTCGCAAACTATTTCGACGGTGAAACAGCGTCGGACATCCGGCGTGGACGGCAGGTCGTATGAGGCCAGAATTCCCGGCGGTCCGATGGCCCAGTCTGAGCGTCCCGTCGACTCCCCGTGAGTCTCGGCCGTCGTCGTCAGGCGAATCGCACGACTTACGCGGTACTCGAGGACGGCTTCGAAAAGCGCGGCGACCGCTGGGAGCCAAAGCGGCACCCAGGTCGGGCCAACCGGGGAACCCCGCGCAGTGCTCGGGTCCGCCCGATCTGATGCGGGGAACCTGCCCCTTCAGGGAGCCGTGTTCAGCAGGAGAGCGACGCCGTCGCCGTTCGGAACGACCAAGTCGAGCTTGCCGTCGCCGTTCACATCCCCGACGGTGACCGAGGAGGGGCTGGAGTTGGAGGCGGGGACATATGAAGGGGCGCCGAAGACGCCGCTTCCCTGGTTGAGCAGGACGACCACGGCGCTGCAGGGGTCTGTGAGCGTGTTGCCGGCCAGATCAGGCCGGCCGTCTCCGTTCAGATCTCCGATCACAATTTGCCCGGAGCCGTTGTACGGGTCGGTCGCATAGCTGTAGTTGACGGCCGCCGCAAAGGTGCCGTTCCCGAGATTGAGAAGCACGCTGGCCCTGTCGCGACCTCCCACCGCCAGATCGATCTTGCCGTCGCCGTTCAGATCCCCGGCGGCCACCGAAAAGGGATTGGTTCCCGATCCATAACTGGCGGGCGCACCGAAGGTCCCGTTCCCGTTGTTGAGGAGCACGCTCACGCCCGTACCGCTCGCGACGGCAAGGTCGGCCTTTCCGTCGCCGTTCAGATCGGCCATGGCGACCGAAACCGGGCTGGCTCCCGCCGGGTAGTTGGCGGCAACGAAGGTTCCGCCACCCATATTGAGCAGGACGGCCACATCGCCCCCGACCATTTCCGAGCCGTTCGACGCGCCCCGGTTCGCCACGGCAAGGTCGGCCTTTCCGTCACCGTTCAGGTCCCCGAGTGCGACCATGACCGGTCCGGTGCCGGTCGCGAAGCTCACCGGCGACAGGAGTGTGCCGCTTCCGCCGTTGAAGAGGACGCTGACGCCCTGATCGTTCACGACGGCAAGGTCGGCCCTTTGGTCGCCGTTCAGATCTCCGGCGACGATGGACTGCAGGTTGATACCCCCGTTGTAGAGTTGAGGCGAGCCGTAGCCGCCAGTCGAGCTCAAGAACACACTCACGCTGCCCCGCGTGGTTCCCGGGGTGCCGCCGGTCCCTGAGCCCCCCGTGCCGGAGCCGTTACCGCCGATGCCGCCGGTGCTGGGCGGGATCGCGTAGTTGGCGACGGCCAGATCGGGTTTGCCGTCGCCGTTCAGATCTCCAAGAGCGACGAGGAACGAGCCTGCGTGGGTGAGGTGATCGACCGGGGTGCCAAACGACAGGCTGCTGCCGGACGAGCCCGCGTTGCCCGCGCCGACGGGACAGCTCCCTCCTCCATCCACGACGATGCTCCCCCCGGTCCCGGTGTTGGGGCTCCCGCCGGTGCCGGTCGGATTGGAGATCCCGCCGGTGCCGGTCAAACCACCCTCCCCCTGGTTCGCCTGTCCGCCCGTGCCCGAGCCGGGCATTCCGCCTGTCGCTCCCCCCTGTCCAGTCTGCTGGCCGATCACGGAGCGGGTTCCGCAGCTCCCGGCAGCCATCAGGAGGACGAAGCCGAGTCCGGACAAGAAGAAACGGGGGGACGAAGAGTTCATTAGGGTCTCCTTGGCCTGCTTGGTGTCGCGAGGCGACGATAAGTTACGGTCGATGAGTCACGGTCGTTGTGCGGGGGCGGGTTCGGCCAGAAGGCGTCGGACCTCGGTGGCGAAACGTCCGTTCGGAAATCGCCGTTCGTACGCGCGCAGGTCCGCCCGAGCGCGGTCATCCTCGCCCAGGCGCCCGAGACAGACCGCGCGCCCGTAGAGCGCGCGTTCGCTCGCCGCGGGAGCGCCACCCTCCCCCTCCACGACGTGGGTGAGGTCGGCCAGCGCCTCGCGGAAGCGGCCGCCGGCGGCGCGCAGCTCCGCCCGCGTCAGCAACAGATCTGTCCCCGGCTCGTCGGACAGTCCCGGCATGGCGTCCAGCAACGCGAGCGCCGCTTTGCGATCGTCGAGCCGGATGACCGCTTCCACCCGGGTGCGCACGGCCTCGGTCTCGAGGACGCCGTGAGGAAACGTCCGAGCGTACGCATCGAGCGTCACCAGCGCAGCGCGCGGATCTCGCTGCTGGCGAAGCTGCGAGAGCGCCTCGGCGACCATCCCCGCCTCGGTGGCTCTCGTCGGTGCGATATCGCGCGCCTCGGCGGGCGGCGGCGCCGGCGTGGGCGCAACCTCTGGGGCGGGCGCGGCGCTGGCTCGCGCCCGCGCGCGAAGCTGGGATGATGGCCGTCTGGTCCCGACCTCGTCGGACGGGAGCTGCGGAATCGGAGCGGAGCCGGTTTCCGGAGCCGTGTCTCGCGGCGTCTCCGGGCTCGAGGCCGACGCCCGGCGGCGCGCCCGAGCAGCTTGCGAGGGCGCCTCGGCCGGCACCGGCGTCGAGCGTCCCTGCGTCCGTGCCCTCTCCGCATGCCTGCGCCACAGGACGGCCGCGCCATCGGCCGTGGCGGCGCACATCAGGACGAGCGCCAGGCCGACCGCCACCCGCACGATGATCGGACGACGTCGGAAGTCGAAGAAGCCAGGGCGTCCAGCTGCCCGTCGCAGGATCTCCGCCCGGATCCGGGCGACCGCCTGCTGGCCCAGCGCTTGCGCCGGCCGCGCGGCATCGGTCAAGGCGGCGGCGCGCGCTTCCAGGGTGTGGCCGTCGAGGTCGCGATCGCGCCACCGCACCGGATCGTCACCGCGGACGGTCTTCACGTCTTCTTCTCCGTTGAAGCGGGCTCTTCCCGCGTCAGCATCTCCCGAAGCTCACAATCGGTCATACGCTTGAGAAAGGCGGCTCGCGCCCGATGAAGCAGCACCCGGACATTTCCCGGGCGCAGCCCCGTCAAGGCCGATACGTCGGCGATGGACATCTCTTCCAGCTCGAACAGGACCAGGACCCGGCGCTGGCGCTCGTTGAGCGCGTCGAGCGCCTGGTAGAACTGCGTACGTCGCTCCCTCCTCTCCAGCTCCTCGAGTGGGGTGTCGGTGGGGGCCTCGGCGCTCTCGACGGCATGGGGCGCAAAGCGTGTCCACCAGCGGCGGATCTGCCTCCGGCGACGATCGTTGGCGACGATCTTGGCGGTGATGCTGAACAGCCAGGTCGACAGCCGACTCTCCTGTCGAAAGTCAGGCAGCCGGCGGTTCACGAACAAAAACACCTCTTGCGTGATGTCCTCCACGTCTACGCCGGAGCCCCCGAGCCGAGCCACCCAGCGAGCGACGGTCTGGTTGTGCGCTTGATAGACGGCATCGAACTCCAGCGGTTGCGACTCTTCTTCCATTCGGGCGGTTGGCTCCACCGAACGGAGCGTCACGAGGCCTTGGTGTCGCGAACGGGCCAAAGGTTTCAGGGCTGCCAGTAGAAATCGGTGCCCAAGGCGATCATCGGCTCGGCTCGGGGCAGCACCAGTGAGGCGGCCGCCCCGGTCACATCCAGGGTCTGTTCCCGCAGCCAGGCCACGACCGCCAGCCCCAGCCAGGGTCGGACCGCGCCGAGTCGCACCTCGACGCGGAGCATGGACTCGACGCCCACATCGGTCGTCCGGGCCGTCCGATCGGTGGTGTAGCCGACGCCTTCCACCGTCGCTAACCCCAACACACCGGCGGCGCCCAGCGCCAGATCCCAGCGGCGGCTGAGCGGGATCTCAGTAGTCTGCCCCGAGCGCGAGATAGAGCCGCCACCAGCGGGCCTGCCCCGGCGACAGGCTCTCGGAATGCGTCGCCACGCCGGCCACCGACAGCCGGGCGCGCCAGGCCCCGCTCGCCCTGCCGAGCGTGGCGTCGAGCCGCGCGCCGGGTGCCACGGAGCCTGGTTGCCAGGCGCCCATTGCGCCAGCGCCGACGCCCAGCTTGAGCGGCTGCGCCGGTGCACCTTGGGCCGCGCGACGGATCGTCAGGTCGCCATCCGCCACCCTCGGAGATCCCGTGGTCGACGACATCGGCGGTGCCGCCAGGCGATCGAGCCGCAACGAAATCTCGGGGTGAATCTGAGCTTCCCAGACCGCCAGCGCGACAGCGACCGTCTGCGCCTGTTCGCTGCAGGTCGCCGCGCGAGGCAGCCGCCGGCGGGCGACGGTCTTGCCGTCGGGGCGCGCCAGCGAGACCGATAACGTACCGTCCGCCTGCTCAGTGATGGCCGCCAGATCGGCGGAGCCGGAGGCAAAGGTGACGGGAAGCAGCGGCGCCAGGTTCGCCTCGACTTCTCCAGGCGACGGGCAGCTGCCCGCGCCTTGAACCTGCATCGCCAGGAACGACGCAACGACCAGAGTGATCATCCCGGACACTGTATCGGGTCAATCGACCTTCTGGTGGTCGCCACCGAAAGGGGAGTCGTCGTGGACGTTCAAGGTCGCGAGGGGGGGATGGCAGCGGAGCGGCCATCCCCCAACGGTGGGCCAGCCACCGTCCGAGGGTTCCTAGCTGATCGCCGACGGGTCGACCACGCGGCCGGCGAACAGGATGGCGCCGGTCGGCTGGTGGACGATGAAGAACAGGAACGGGCGATCGACGGTCAGAGAGTTGAGCTCGACCGAGGTCGTGCGGACGACGACGCCGGTGGCCGCGGCGGCGGTCGTCCCCTGCTCGTCGACGGCGATCTTCGCCTGGTGAATCACGGAGTCGACCATCAGGTCGGTCCGCCCGTCGATGCCGGAAAAATCGGCGGCCGCCGAGAACGCGTCCGTCATCCCCAGCGCGGCCAGCGTGTCGTTCAGCTTCTGATTGAAGCCGAACGAGAACTTCGGCATCGACACGGCGCCGCCCGTCGCGCTCTGCGCCGAGAGGATCGCGGTGAGCTGATCGGTCGTGAGGCCCTGCTCGAAGCTGTCGAAGGTCCCGGCCTCGGGCACGACCACCACCATCCGCGTGGTGCCGCCCTGATAGGGCAGCGCGGCCGCCTGCCAGCCGTCGCCGCTCCAGAGCTGGGCGTTTCCGTGGCCCTCCATCATGGGCACCGTCACGTCGCCGGCGGCGGCGTGGAACGTGCCATTCGGACTGTTCGCGTCGAACGGGGTCTGCCAGTCGCCGTGAAAGAAGACCGCGTCGACCAGCACCAGGCGCGTCGCCTCGTCGATCGTCCCCTGTTCGAACAGCATCGGGATCTCGCCCTGCGTCTGGCCCGACACCCAGGCGTTGATGTTCATGCGCGCGGTCTCGGGGGCGGTCTGGAAGTCGACCGTGTTCACACCGGCGCCGAAGCTGGTCGCCAGGGCGTCCAGGAACGGCTGCTCGATGGCGAACCCTTGCTGCGCCCACAGCGAGTTGGCGACCGCGAGCGCGAAGGCGGCGTTCCCGCTCGGAGGCGCGGTCAGCGTCAGGTCCATCGCGTCGAAGGCGGCGTCCAGGCGGGGCGCGGGCAGCGTGAAGTGCAGCGCCGCCGCCATCTGCGCCGCGGTGGCGTTGGCGGCGCCGTTGTAAAGCATGGCCAGGGCCAGCGAGATGCTGGTGGGCGAATAGACCAGGTTGCCCGGCCGCGCCCGTACCTGCTGATACAGGTCGACGGCGAAGGCCTGGTCGTCGGCCGCGAGCTGGGCGGCGTCCTCGGCCGGCACGGTGGGGCTCGTGTCGCGCGCCAGCGACGACTGCTGGACCCCGACGTCCGGGGACGGGGTGGTGTCAACGCCCTTGCCGCAGCCCGCCGCCGCCCACGCAAGGGTTGCGGACGTCACCCAGGCAAAGAGCCGTCGCCGAGAGCTCATGTGCCGACTCGCAGCAAGACGCGGACCAATGTGAAGCCTCGCCGGGCCGCGCTCTTGGCGGGTCTGGGTCTCGAATTTCCGAGACGCGACACAGCGGGTGTCACGGATTCGCGGGCGCGTCACTCTGGCGCTTGGGGCGAGCAGCCGCGAACGCCGGCAGCGCGGCGGCGGCCGCCTCTCCCGCAGCAGCGTCGGGTCGACCCCCTGGCGCCGCGAAGCGAAGAGCTGAGGGACGATCAAGTCCTGGTCCAAGGGGACCGAACGGCCCCGGCCTCGTGATGAGGTACGATTCCGGTCCCCTAGGCGGCGTTCTCGATAGAATGAGCCGAAGGCAGCCTCGACCGTGACGGCTGCGCCGAATCCAACCGAACTAGACCATGCGGAGGACCCGTGAGTCGTAAAAGCCTCGTCTGCTTGTTTTCCTTTGGCATCTCGGTCGGCGTACTGGCCTGTTCGTCGAGTGGAAGCGCACCTGACGGAACTGGCGGGCAAGGAGCGGGGGGGAGCGCATCGGGCGGGAGCACCTCCAGCGGTGGCGCGTCGAGTGGCGGAATGACCGGCACAGGAGGGACGAGCTCTGGCGGCAACTCGGCGTCGGGCGGCAGCTCGGCGTCGGGCGGCAGCTCCGCGTCGGGCGGCAGCTCCGCGTCGGGCGGCAGCTCGTCGGGCGGCAGCTCCGCGTCGGGCGGCAGCTCCGCGTCGGGCGGCAGCTCCGGCGCGGGGGGCGCCGCCACCGGCGGCGGCGGGGGACGAGCGAGCTCGGGCGGCGCGGGCGGCCACGCGGCCGGCGGTGCGGCGGGTGGCAAGAACGGCGGCGGCTCCGGCGGAGGACCGAGTGGCGGAACAGCCGGGACGACCTCGACAGGTGGCGCCGGCGGCAGCAGCGGCAGCTACAACCCGTGCAAGGCCAGCCCGTGTGTCATCTTGCCGCTCGGCGATTCGATCACCCACGGTTACTCGTCCACGGACGACGCCGGTTATCGCTCGGCGCTGTTCAAGCTGATCGTCGCGGCGAACCAGAACGTGACCTTCATCGGTTCGCTGACGAACGGTCCCACCACCGTGTCGGGCAAGACGTTCCCCAGTCACCACGAGGGGCACGACGGCTTCACCGTCACGCAAATCACCGGCCTCGTCCCGCCCGCCAAGGCGTTCTCCACGACGACGCCGCACATCGTTCTGCTGCACGCCGGGACCAACGACATGACCATGAACGCCGATCCCACCACCACGGCGAATCAGCTCTCGACGCTGATCACCGACCTGGTGAATGCGGCGCCCGATGCGCTGATCGTGGTGGCGAAGATCGTCCCGCTCGGCTACTCGAACTCCAACTACACCAGCTACATCGCCAAGATTCCCGGCGTCGTCCAGTCCCACACGAGCGGGCACGTCATCATGGTCGACATGAGCACGCTGCCGACCTCCGACATCCACGGCAACGGCAACGTCCATCCGACCGATCAGGGATACGCAGACATGGCCAGCCTCTGGTACGGCGCCATCAAGGGCTACCTGCCGTAGTAACCCGCCAACTACACCGCCGGGCTGGGATTCAACCTCGGCGCCATGCGGAACGACGACGACGTCGGCGCTGGTCCGGCGGCCGTGGTGGCCGCCGAGGCAGTTCCAAGCTCGACGTCCACGTCATTGTCGATCTGACCGACGAAGCGCTCCGACGGGGCTCTCACACCAGTGTCCTAGTGGTAGATCTCGGCGAGGCCGAGTCGGAAATTTCCGCTCGGACCTGACGCGCCGGCGTTTCCCCCGACGATCAGGACGTCGCCCGTCGAGAGGGTGGTGGCCGTCGGCGCGTAGCGCGGGAAGCGCATCGTTCCCGCCGGACTGAACGTCTTCGTGCTCGGCTCATAGATCTCCGCGCGATCGAGCGCAGAGTCAGGCACCGCGTCCCAGCTCGGCGGCTGCACGAGGTCGATGCCGCCCACCACCAACACCGTCCCATCCGGCCGCAGCGCTGCGGCGTGATCGTAGCTGGCGTGGTTCAAAGGCCCCACGGCGGTGAAGGATCCCGTTGCCGGATCGTACAGCTCGACCCCGGGGACCGCCTGCCCTTGATACGAGCCGGGCGTGGCGTTGCAACTGATGAACGTGCCGCTCCAGCCGCCGATGATCAGGACGCGCCCGTCCGGCAGCAGCGTCGCCGTGTGGCCGAACCGGCTGCTGGTCATCATCCCCGTCGGCGCGAAGGCTCCGGTGGCCGGGTCGAAGAGCTCGGCGGTTCCGAGCGAGGAAGCGTTGCTCATGCCACCGGCGATCAGGACCTTGCCGTTCGCGAGCAGCGTCGCCGTGTGCTGGCCGCGAGGCGACATCATCGAGCCCGACGCCGTGAACGTGCCCGCGCTCGGATCGAAAATCTCCGTGCTGCTCGAGACCGTGCAGCTGCCGCCGCCCGCGATGAGCACCCGCCCGTTCGGCAGCAAGGTGGCGGTGTGCCAGATGCGCTGGGTGATGGGCAACGCGCCCGAGGTGAAGCTGTCGGTGGCCGGTGAATAGATCTCGGCCGGGATCTTCGGGACGTTGTCGTTGTCGAGGCCGCCGATCAGGAAGACCCTTCCGTCCGCCAGCAGCGTCGCCGTGCCCGAGTCGCGAACGGCCTTCGGCTGCCCGGCGGTCGGAACGAAGTCCAGATGGGCCGGATCGAACAGCGCCGAGTTGCCGAAATACCAGGAGCTGCGCCCGCCCGGGAACAGCACCCTGCCGTCGGCCAGCAGGGTCGCGGTGTGGCCGATCCGGCAGAGGCCGCGCGCGGCGAAGGCACGCGGGCCGGGATCGTAGATCTCGACGACGGTGGTGAGCGCCGTCCCTCCGGCCAGGAAGACGCGGCCGTCCTGAAGCGCCGTCGCGGTGTGGCCGAAGCGGACGTCGATCAACGGCGCCGCGGCCGAGAACGTCCCCTGGACCGGGTCATACACCTCGACGCTGGCCAGGTAGGTATCGCCGTTCATGTGGTTGTAGCCGCCGGTCACCAGCACGGTGCCGTCGGAGAGCAGCGTGGCGGCGTGGGTGAGGCGGGGCGTGCTCAGGGACCCCGTCGCCGAGAAGATCCCGGTCGCCGGGTCGTAGAGCTCGGCGCTGGCGTAGTCGACGTACGCCCCGGTGCTGGTGAGGTTCCCCTGTCCGCCGGCGACCAGCACCTTCCCGTTCGGAAGCAGCGTGGCCGTGTGGTTGTAGCGCGCCACGGACAGGGACCCCGTCGCCGAAAACATTCCTGTCGCGGGGTCGTAGAGCTCGCTGGTGATCATCGCGGGCGCGGTGCCGAACTTGTAGCCGGCGGCGATCAAGACCTTCCCGTTCGGAAGCAGCGTGGCCGTGTGCTCGTAGCGCGGCGACAGCATCGAGCCGCTGCTCATGAAGGTCCCCGTGGCGGGATCGTAGAGCTCGGCAGCCGTGACCGGGTCTCCCGTGCTGCCGCGTCCCCCGGCGATCAGCACCTTGCCGCTTGGCAACAGCGTCGCCGTGTGCAACTGGCGCGCGGCGTTCAGTGAACCGGTGAGCGTGAACGTGGCTGTCGCCGGGTCGTAAAGCTCGGCGGAAGCCGTCGCGACATTGCTGTTGTCGGCCCCGCCGACAATCAGGACCTTGCCGTTCGACAACAGGATCGCGGTGTGGTTGTACCGGACCGCCATCATGGGCGCCGTCGCCGTGACGGCGCCCGTGTCCACGTCGTGAACCTCGGCGGTCGCCAGCGTCTGCTGCTTCGAATCAGAGGTCAGGTCCTGGCCACCCGCAATGAGCACCTGTCCGTTCGGCAGCAACGTCGCCGTGTGGCCCGACCGGGGCGTGATCGAGGCCTCGAGCGCGTTCCAGCCTGGACGGATCGTCAGTCCCGCGCCGGCGTCGTGGCGGGCGGCATCCGGGTGCGGCCCTGCGTCGTCGGCCGGTCGGGACTCGGTGGGTCCGTCCAGTGCACGCGCGGCGTCCCGAGTCCCCATCCCGCCGTCGCCGGCATCGGTCCCATGACGGGCGCTGGAGCTCCCACAGCCGATCGCGCCCGTCACCACCGCGGCCCACACCAACCCCGCGCCCCCCAACAGCCGCCCTTTGCGCCCCCGCACAGCGACCATGGCCGCCAGCGTACCGGCTCGACGCCGCGCAATCAACGCGCCCATCGCGAGTCCGGGTCGAAGAAACCGTTGCGGTGGCGAAGTGAAGGATCGGGACCGAAGATCTGGGCTGTTGCGGGAGCAGATACGTCGTCCAGCCCGGGTTCCCTGCCGGGTCCCTGTCCTTTTCCAGGACGCGTCGGCCGACTGACGCCGGCCTTCAGCGGGCGGCAAAGTAACGGAGCGCGTTCCTCGCCCAGCAGCTTGCCCAGCGCCTGAGGTGCGGGCACTGTTCCGCTTGAACCCCACGCGTCGTCGGCGTAAGACGCCCCGGCCAGCATGATCACCGTTCAGGACCTTTCCATCGCGTTCGGCAGCCAGGCCTTGTTCGAAGAGGTGAACGTCAAGTTCACGCCCGGCAATTGCTATGGGCTCATCGGCGCCAACGGCGCTGGAAAGTCGACGTTCCTGAAGTGCTTGGCGGGCAAGATCGAGTCGACCTCCGGCTCCGTGAGCATCGAGCCGAACAAGCGGCTCAGCATGCTTTCGCAGGACCACTTCGCATTCAACGAGGTGCCGGCCCTGACGGCGGTGATCATGGGCCACAAGCCGCTGCACGCGGTGATGATGGAGAAGGAGGCGCTCTACGCGAAGCCGGACTTCAGCGAGGCCGATGGCGTGCGCGCCGGCGAGCTGGAGGCCGCGTTCGCCGACCTCAATGGCTGGGAGGCCGAGGCCGAGGCTGCCAAGCTGCTCAGCGAGCTCGGGGTCCCCGTGGCAAATCACTCTTCGCTCATGAAGGAGCTGCCGGACAGCGAAAAGGTCCGCGTCCTCATGGCCCAGGCGCTGTTCGGCAATCCGGACATCCTGCTGCTGGACGAACCGACCAACCACCTGGACGTCGACTCGATCCTCTGGCTGGAGGAGTTCCTGCTCGACTTCCCGAACACCGTGGTGGTCGTCTCCCACGACCGGCACTTCCTGGACAAAGTCTGCACCCACATCGCCGACATCGATTTCGGCAAGGTGACGCTCTACTCCGGGAACTATACGTTCTGGTACGAGACCAGCCAGATGGCGCTCACCCAGCGGTCGAACGCGAACAAGAAGAAGTCGGAACAGATCGACGACCTGAAGGAGTTCATCAGGCGGTTCAGCGCCAACGCCTCCAAATCGAGGCAGGCCTCGTCGCGAAAGAAGCTGCTCGACAAGATCACGCTGGATGACATCCGGCCGTCGTCCCGCAAGTACCCGTTCATCCAGTTCAAGGCGGAGCGCGCCCTCGGCAAGGAGGTCGTGAACGTGGAGGGCCTCCGCAAGACCATCGGGGGCGAGGTGCTGTTCGACGGGTTGACCTTCTCGATCGGCCGTGGCGAGCGCGTCGCGCTGGTGGGCGACGATCGGGTGATCTCGGCCCTCCTCGACGTTCTGGCCGGAGAATCCAAGCCCGACGCCGGCACCGTCACCTGGGGACGCTCGACGCAGGTCGCCTACTTTCCGAAGGACAACAACACCTACTTCGTCACTGACAAGAGCGTCCTCGAGTGGCTGCGCCAGTATGCGCCAGACAGCCAGGACGAGACCTCCATCCGGTCGTTCTTGGGCCGCATGCTCTTCACCTCCGACGAGGTTCACAAGAAGGTCGAGGTCCTCTCGGGAGGCGAGCGGGTGCGATGCATGCTCTCCCGCCTGATGCTGAAGGACCCGAACACGCTCCTTCTGAATCAGCCCACCAACCATCTCGATCTCGAATCGATCACGGCGCTCAACAATGGCCTCTTGAAGAGCGAGGCCTCGATGATCTTCTCCTGCCACGACGTGCAGTTCGTGGAATCGCTGGCCACCCGGGTCATCGAGCTCTCCGGGACGACCTACTATGATCTCCGGATGAGCTACCCGGATTATCTCGCGGACGTCGAGAGGTTGGCCCGGGTCGGCCGGGCCGCGGCGTGAGTCCCAGCCTCCCGCTCGCCGGATAACGAGCTTCCCCAGGAGTCCCTCGCCCTGGGCCGCGGCGACGCCCTACCAGTCGGCCCGTTTCATTGGGAGGTCAGCCGGCCTTCACAGCCAATGGCGGACGAGACTTGAACCCCGCTGCCTCCGGCGTCACAGGCGGGAGGAAGGGTTTGGTGGCGATTCAGGCGGGCCCTGCCGGGGACTCTTCGGACGTAGCGTTCGAGACGGCGGAGGCCAGCCGCCGCCCCTGCCGGCTGAAGGCGGGGTCAGGGACTGGGTTCGCACATCTCGGGGTTCGTCACGTACTTGCATCCCGACACCTGGACCTGGCCATCGGTCAGCGTGAAGGTCATCTGATCGGTGGTCTCGAGCTGCAGAGCGAAGGTCGCCTCGAACGTATCGCCAGTGGAGTGCGCGGCGACGATCTTTCCGGAGAAGGTCGTGAACTGGGCCGGGGCGCCGGTAAGTTGCAGGCTTTCGTCAAAAGATCCGCCGAACGTCGGGAGCCCCCCGGAGGCGGGGCCGGGGAGCGTGAAGGTCGCGGCGCCATCGAGGGCGGGCAGCGTGACCTCGATCGTGAATTGGGCCGAGCCGCCGTTGTACGTTCCGAACCAAGCCTCTACGTCGATGCGTTCCGGATCGATGCAACTGCCGTTCTGGTCCAGGCAGGTCGTGGCGGTCACCGAGACGCGGGTGGGCGGTCCGTAGCTGGGCGGTCCGGCGATCGTCACCATGCCCGACGCGGAGTCGCAGCCGAAGAAGGTGGCAGCCGGCGAGCACTGGGTGGACCCGCACCCGCTCGCCGACAGGGTCGCGCCGCACATGACAGCCAGGAGGGAGGCGATCCGCATGTTCCGCATGTTCTCAGTAACTACGGCGCCCCGTGGAGCTTCTCCGTCAGCATGTCAATCAGCGGCTGGTTCGCGTTCCCCGGATCCACCGCCCCGGTTCCGTAATACAGCGCGAACGCGTCTTCGTGATACTGGTGGTACGAAAGCGCGGCGACGCGCGGCGCGCCCCCGACCCCGCCGCCGACCGCGAGATCGTACACGTCGCCGACCCACGCGAGGCCCCCCTTGCCGTCGGAGAAGCAGGCCTTGTAGACGCCGAACTCGCCCAGAAACAGCGGCACGTCGTTCGCGCGCCCCCACGCGAGGTACGGCGCCATCATGGCGGCGAGCCCGGCCCTGTCGCGCGCACGCACCGGCGTCGAGCTGCCCAGCAGGTCCAGCCGGATGCGGGCCGTGGCGCCGGCCGGCAGGTCGGTCCCCTTCATCCAGCCCGAGATGCTGTACTGGAACCCGGGCGTGGGCGCGAAGTAGAAGCCGTAGCCGCCCCAGCTCGCGTCGTCGGTGGTGCCGGTGATCGTCAGGCAGGTCGCGCTCGACTTGCAGCCGGTCGCCGTCCCGCCCGTGCCGACCCCGTTCGCCGACCAGAAGTACCAGCCGCTCGTCGAGGAGGGCGAGATGCGCTCGAGCTCGCGCGTGAAAGTCCCGCTCGCGTCGTATTCGTTGACGACGAGCTCGTCGAACGCGATCGTCCCGGCGCCGACGGCTTGGCCGACGAGGGTGGGCTTGCCGACGACGATCGCCGGATCGGTCGCGGTGATGCGCGTCCCGTCATAGTGCGTCCAGTCGGACGTGCCGGCGGGCGCGGTCGGCGCGTCGAAGGTCGCGTGGTCGATCCACTGCTCCGTGACCCCCGCGATCTTGGTCGAGTCCGGGTACGCGCCCCCATCCGGCGTCATGTTCCATGGCTGAAGCTGGAACGTGTAGTCCGTCGGATCGTAGAAGTGAAATTCGTAGACGGCGTTCGGATCGCCGAGCGTGAAGAAGTTCTGGTCGGCGTCCGCCTCGAAGCTGCCCGCGATCGCGATCGGCCGCTCGAGGAAGATGATGTGGTTCTCGTCGACCGACCGGATGCCGGCGCGGATGCGCTCGGCCAGATCGTCCCACTGCTGGCGCGAGGTGGTGGGCTCGGGCTCGTTGAGCAGGCCGAAGCCCGCGATGATCGGTTCGTCCGCGTAGCGCTGAGCGATGGCGGTCCAGAGCGCCGTGAGGCGATCCTGGTTGGAGGTGTCGGTCCAAAGCGCGCCGCCTTCGCCGTTCGACTGGAAGCCGCCCTGCGGGACGTGCATGTTGAGGATCAGGTGGATGTCGTGGGCTTTGGCCCAGGCGACGTTCTGGTCGATCCACTGCCAGCCCGCGTCCTTGTAGACGTAGGGCGCGGTGTCGTCTTCGAAGGTCTGGTAGTTGAGCAGGAAACGCGTCGAGTTCGCGCCCATGTCGGCGAGGCGCTGGAAGTCGATCTCGGCGTGGTCGTCGGGCACGGCGACGTTGGCCCAGACCTCGTTGCCGAACGAGACGCCCTTGAGAAAGACCGGGTTGCCCGCGCCATCGACGATCTGCTGGCCCTGGACCCGGAGAAAGGAGGACGTCGAGGTCGAGGGGCCGCGGTCGCCGCCCCCGCAGGCCGAGGCGGCGACGGTGCCGAGCGCTGCCAGGACGGCGGTCCGGCTGAGGTGGTTGCTCCGCATCTCGCCTCTTAAAGAGTCTCTTGCCGGCCCGGGCGGGTCAACGTGCGACGCCGAACGTCATGCTGGCGGTCCGCACGGGCGCTCCTCCAGCGCTGCCCAATCAGCCAGGACGTTCAACCAGGCGAGCTCCACGTGCGCGCCGAAGCGGATGCCGAAGGGAACAGAGGATAAGCAGGAAGAGGCGCCGGTTCGTCCCATAATGGGCCGCGCGCGTTGCGTGCGGGTGAGCGACGGCAGAAGGTGGCGCTGCTCTGGTGCGCCCGCTCGCCATTCCGATCGCCGCCACCGTCCGCGCTGAAGGCAGCCCGCGGGAGATCGAAAAGGCTCCCACGAACGGAGAAGGTCGTTGGCTTGCGACGGACCAGGCCGAAATGACGCAATGAGGCTAGTGGTCGTCTCTGGGAAAGTCAGGCCGGTGACACAATGGGGTGCGTAGACCCCATACCCAGTACATCGATATGCTTAAAAAAATATGCATTCCGGGGACAAAATACCCGGTCATGGGACCTAAAGTCCCCACGTGTACTATCCGATTGAGACCAGTAAGAGGAAACACTGACAATGAAGAACATGAACACATCGGTCATCGTCGCCCTGGCATTTTCGGTTTTCGGGATCGGCTGCGCCACCGTCGATCACGGCTCCCGGTATTCGGACACCGAGGTCGAGATGGCGATGCGCCGAACCGAAGACGAGACGCTGGCCCGCATGGCCGCCTCCAACAATAACGAAATCGCCGACGCCGCCAGCTCCTTGGCCCGCGAACGCGCCAACAAGTAAAGCCCACGAGCGGCGGTCGCGCTGAGGGGAGCCCGACCGCCGCTCAACCTCGAGCTTGCCACGGACCACGACAGCCGCGCGCGGAGAGTGGAATTCGGGTCGGCAAATGAGCGGCGGCGCCGTTCCAGGCGCGCTTCACTCGCCCATCACGCGGAACGACCGGCGGTTTCGAGCGATCCGTGAGGATCGCCACAGCGCGAGAAGGGCGCACACAACTTTTACATGAGAGGTCGCACCAGAAACCCCCCATACCGTATGTTCCCGCCTTACTCTTCCGGCTTGGCTCCGAGTCCATCCTGGTTTCGACATCTGACGATCTCCAACCCATGCCAACCGTTTCCGGCAACCGCGAAGTGAGGACCCAGCTCCTGCGGGTCGCCACGGTCCTCGCAGCGAATCCGTCGAGCAACGCTTGCAGAGCTGCGTTCCGTTGCCCGGGCACAGCGACTGCAGATCGCTAGCCGCCAGTACCATGCTTCCGCTTCCGGTCATTGTCGCGCTCGCGGTCGGCATCGCGTTCGTCGCTCTCCTCTTTTTCGGAGCCGGCGTCCTCGCGGGTCACACCGTAGGCCGGCTGGTGTTGCTGGTGGGGCTCCTCGTCCTGCCGCTGCTCTTGTCCGCCGGAAATATCTCGTACGGATTTCACCAGTCGAGCACGACCGCCTTCTGTCTCTCGTGTCACGAGATGCGGCCCTATGGCAAGAGCCTGTTCGTCGACAGCCAGCAGGCGCTGGCGGCCTTCCACTACCAGAACCGTCTCGTGGACCGCGAGACGGTCTGCTTCTCGTGCCACAAGGACTACGCGATGTTCGGGGACGTCAAGGCGAAGATGAACGGGCTGCGCCACGTCTGGGCTCATTACATCGCGGGCGTCCCCAAGAAGATCGAGCTCTATGAGCCGTACCCCAACTCGAACTGCCTCCACTGTCACGACGACATGCGCCGCTTCGTGGAGGCGCCGTCGCACAAGCCCGTGCTGAGCGCGATTTACGCGGGTACGACCTCTTGCCTCTCTTGTCACCGCATCGCGCACGATATGGCCAAGGTCGCCGCCGACGATTTCTGGCAGGCCAAATGACGACCGAGCGCCCTGACATCGCCCGAAAGATCCGGCGGGCCGCGATCCTCGGCGGCGTCGGGCTGGCGCTGCAGCTCGGGGCGGCGTTCCACTGGACGCCGGCCACCTTTATTCTGTCGGCCGCGCTCGGCGTGCCGCTGGTGCTCGCGGGGGGCATCCTGTTCCTAGCCGCCGTTTGGCGAAACATGCGGGACAAAGGGGCGCTGTGAGGTCGCCCCCGCGAAGCCGGGGGCTCGGAGCGGTCCGGGGATAGGCCTCTCAAGCGCGGTCTTCGCCGATGATGGGCCGCTCCGTCAACTCCCTCTCCGGGCTTTTCCCGGTTACTCTGGTGGCACGATGATCAAAGCCCGTCGACGACCCGATATCGCGCCGCGCGAGAGCCGCAAACCGGCGAGCAGCGCACGCCGTCGCGCGACCGCCAGCCAGGTGTGCCTGGGCCGATTGGTCGGCTGGGACGAACGCGGTGCATTGGTCGAGCACGACGGCGCGCGCGGGCCAGTCCCCGCGCGCCTGATCAAAGCGCTCTCGCGGGCGGCCCTGGCGCGCGAGGCGGCCGCCCGGAGCGAGGTGGTGCTCCTGGTCCAGGCCGACCCGCGCGAGGGGACAGTGATCCTGGGCCTGCTGCAGCCGCTCGCGGGCGCCTCCGAGCTGGAAGTGCTGGTCGACGGGCAGCGGATCGCATTGGAGGCGCAAGATGAGATCGTCCTCAAGTGTGGCGAGGCGGCCATCACCTTGCGCCGCAACGGCCGCATCGCCATTCGCGGCGTCGAAGTGGAGAGCCGCGCGCGCGGAAAGAACCGCATCAAGGGCGGCTCCGTCGCCATCAACTGACGGCTCAGGACCAAACCGGGGGCCGCCGTAGCGAAAGATCGCCGAGGAGCGGCACCTCTGGTTGTGACAGGTGGACCGCCGGGATTCGCTGCCGACCGCCGCTGCGGACCGCGATCTCAAAGGCCAGCACACTGCGTCGGCGCAGCGGACGAGTGGCCATTGCCCACGCCAGAACCTCCAGGGACAGCGGCCGGCCGTGGAGATATCGCTCGCCCGACCGCAAGCGCCCCTGGTGTTCGGTCCACCAGGCGCGGTACGCCTCTGGATTCGGCTTCGGCAGATCGTCGTGAGGCCCCGGGTTAAGATCGGACCGAAGGTCCTGCCCTAACGGCGGCAGCTCGTCGTCGCCGCCTTCGGCGTCGGCGGTCTCGGCAAACGGCGGATCGAACGACGGCAGTCCCGTGATGGCGGCGATCGCCTCGGCCGCCAGCCTCGCCGCCTCGGCGTCGTTGTCACCGACCAACGGCAGGCACGCTTCGACCGCCTCGCGAGACCCCGCAAAACCGAGGGCGAACAGGGCCGCGCCGCGCCGCCCCGGCTCCTGCAGCGCGGTCCAGAGTGGCGCCAGGTCGGCCTGCGTACCGAACAGAGCCAGCGCGAGCATTGCCGTCAGCGAACCGGTGCGGGCCGCGGCCGGACAGGCCCGCCAGCCGCTCGCGAGGTTCCAGACAAGCGCCGTCCGCAATGCGGCTTCGGCGCGGGCATTCGGCTCGCCAGACATGCAGCCCTCGACCAGATTCCGGAACCGCGCCCGATCGCCCGCGGCCAGCGCCGCCAGAGCCAGCGGAGCCAATCGCCCATCCGCCCGCGCGACCAGCGGCCCGGCGATGGGACCGGGATCGATCTGCCGTGCGACCAGCGCGGATAGAATTGCCGACTGAGTCTGCGTGTCGTCCGTGGCGTACAGAGCCAGGCGCAACGGCTCGTCGACGTCCAATCGACCGGAGATCTGGAAGGCGGTCGCGACGCCCCCCACCACCGCCGGCGACGCGCTCACCTTCAGGTGCTCGGCCAGCGCGGTCGGCGTGAGGCCGCCCCCCAGCAGCGCCAGCGCCGCCGCCGCCGCCCGGGTCGAAGTTGCTTCGGAATCGTCGGCCAGCGCGGGACGCAGCGTCCGCCCAGCAACGGCGCCGCCCCCGACGACGAGCCCGTCCAGGTGCGCGTTCAACCGTCCCTCGATCGAGCGCTGCACGTCCTTCACGCTAAGCCGGGGCGAGCCCATCGCGGCCTGCCACCGCTCGATCAGGAAATCCGCCTCGGACAGGTGTTCCTCGACAACGTCCCAGAGGATTTCGGGGTCCCGACTCATGGCGCCTCGCAGTATAGTCCGCTGGCCAGTTCGACATGCTTCAACTCTCGAACGAGACGCCGTTCGCCGCCGAGCGCGGGATCCAGATGGATCCGGAGGGCGTTCAGCACTGGGTCGTGATCGTGAAGGCCACCTACACGATCGAGCCTTCCGGGCAACTGGTGGCCGCCAAGGAGCAGGAGCCGGTCGCCGTCAAGCCGCGATACCTGGGCGAAGAGGGTAAATCGAGCCTGCTGCGCGAGACCGAGATGACGTTCGCCCACCCGGGAACGGACGTGATCGTGAACGCCAGCGCGCACGCGCGGGCCGGCACTCCCGTGCGCGAACTGGATGTCCACGTCGCCGTCGGCAAGCTGCGCAAATCATTGCGCGTGTTCGGCGAGCGAAAGTGGATATCAGGCTTACTGGGGTTGGTCCCCAGCACCTCCGCACGGTTCACAACCATGCCCATCACCTGGGAGCGCGCCTACGGCGGCGTCGGTCCAGAGAGCAGCGGCGCCGGTGAGTCCCGCAACCCGATTGGCCGAGGGTTTGCCGTCCGTCGCGAGGAGCTCGTTGACCGGTGGCTGCCGAACGTCGAAGACCCCAAGCACTTGATCCAGGGCTGGCGTGATCGCCCACCGCCCGCCGGGTTGCGCGCCCTCGGCAGCCACTGGTCGCCGCGGCGCGAGCACGCCGGCACTTATGACGCGGCCTGGGGGCAGAACAAGCTGCCGCTGCTGCCAGACGACTTCGATCCGCTGTTCTTCGTGGCGGCGACGCCCGAACTGCACGCGCGACAGGCGCTGGTAGGCGGCGAACCGATCTGCCTGCAAGGTCTCAGCCCCGGTGGGCAACTGGCCTTCAACGTGCCGCGCGAAGTCCTTCTGATCGACACGTGGCTGGGCGGCCGCCGGATGCGCCTCAAGCCGCAGCTCGACCGCGTGATCATCGAGCCCGACGACGCGCGCGTCGTGGCCGTCTGGCGGGCCGCCCTCAAATGCGGCCCGCGCTTCCGCGACATCAGCCGAACCCGGGTCGACTACAAACTCAGGATCTCACGTTGAGTGTCCAGCGGTTGGCGCGGCGACGCAGGATCGTCATCGCCGGGCTGGGCGCGGTTGCGCCCGTCGGCCTCTATCCCGAGTCGGTTGCCGCGGCGGCAGCGGCCGGCGTCTGTCGCTTCGAGCTGGTCGAGAGCCTTCGGGACAAGCGCGGGGGCGAGCCCCTCAAGCTGTCGCGCCTCGCGTGCTTACCGATCGCGGGCAGCGTCGTCGACCGGATGCGGTGGCTGGGCGCGCGGGCGCTGGCGAGCGCGCTGGCCCCGCTGCGCGCCGCCGACCCCGACGATCGCGCGCGCATTGCCGTCGTGCTGTCGTTGCCGCCCGAACGTCCCGGTCTCACCGCCAAGAACGTCGCTTCTCTCGGTCGTGCGTTGATCGAAGAGACCGGCCTGCCGGTCGTCCGCAACCTGTGCGGGGTGTACGATCGCGGTCACGAAGGTGGGCTGACGGCCCTGGCGCGCGCGAAGGAGCTGCTGGACGCCGACCGTGTCGACGTGTGCCTAGTAGGCGGCGTCGACTCGTACCTGGACCTCGCCGCGCTTGACTGGCTTGCAGACTCTGGCCGGCTCAAGGGTGACGAGACGCCGAGCGGGATCGTTCCCGGCGAGGGTGCGGGCGCCGTTCTGCTCAGCAGCGCAGGGATTGCCGCTCGGCTCGGTCTGGCGTCGCGCGGGCAGCTCGTCGGGGTGGCGCTGGCGACGGAGCCGCATCCCTGGTACCTCGGGCGAGCGACGCAAGGACAGGGCCTGACGCGGGCGCTGCGCGGCGCGCTCGCGGCGCTGCCGGAGAAGGCGCGCGCCGACGTCACCTACTGCGACATGACTGGCGAGCCGTGGCGCGCCGAGGAGTGGAGCTTCGCGTACCTGCGCACCGTCGCTCAACACGGCGAGCCGCTCGAGCTCCGCCACCCTGGCGATGCGTGGGGCGACGTGGGGGCGGCCAGCGCGCCCTTGATGCTGGCCACCGTCTTGGTCGATCTGGAACGAGGGCGCGTGCGGGGCCCGCGGGCCCTGCTATGGTGTGCCAGCGACACGCGGCCGTTTCGTGGGGCCGCCCTGGTGGAGAAGGAGGCGAGCTGAATGGGTGTCTCGGTCATCGTCAACAACCTCACCGCCGTCCATAAGGGCAGCAGCGGCACGGCGACGGCCGCCGCGCCCGACGTCTGCAAGACGCCGTCACCCGCGGGACCGGTCCCGATTCCTTATCCCAACATGGCGATGTCTTCCGACCTCGCCGAGGGGACCACGACCGTCTCGATAGAAGGACAGCCGGTGGCCGTCAAGGATTCGGTGTTCGCGACCAGTACCGGTGACGAAGCTGGCTCGGCCGGCGGCATTGTGTCGGGCGTCATCAAAGGGAAGGCCAAGTTCGTGAACTACAGCATGGACGTGAAGTTTGAGGGCAAGAACGTCGCCCGCCTCGGGGATCCGATGACCATGAACGGGAACGGACCCAACACGATGACGCCCGCGGAGATCCAGGCGAACCTGGTCGCCGTCCTGGGCCAGGACCTCAAGGACATGTTGTGCACGGCGTTCTGCTGGTGTAACGCCCACGGAGAAGGTGGCGCCTCGGCGGGCGAAGGCGTCGTCAAGAAAGTCCCCCCGGGCGCCATCCGAGCCTAGGAGCCGAACATGGGAGCGCACGCGCAGACCAACAAGGAGGCCTGCTTCGAGAAGGCGGTCGATACCCTCAAGGACCACCGCGAGCGGATGGGCAAGCCGACGCCGGAGATCGACCACCAGCGCCCCTGGACACAGAACCGGGACACCGGCGAATGGCGGCCCGAACCGACCGAGACGACCTGGGGAAAAATCATGGGCAGCATCAAGAAGACCATCCGGATCCTCACGAACCAGCAAGGTCCCGAGCCGGGACGCTGGCCCACGGGACAACCACGGTTCCCGGACGCGACGGCCACCGGCACCAATGGCAAGAGCGTTCCTGTCGACCTCAAGTTTGATCGCCCGAGCGGGGGGACCGACACCTGGGGCAAGGATCCCGGAAGCATCAACGGCAAGACCCAGCAAGAGGACTACAACGAGATGGTCAAGCAGCAGACCGGTCGCGAGGACCAGAATCTCAGCTTGGACCCGAAGAGCTGCGACTGCCCCGAGGATCCAGCGCCCGTCGAGGAGGTCGACCCCGCGCTGGCGCCGTCCGGGCAATTCTACCTGGCGCCGCAGGAAGGGGCGCTGCCCGAGATGCCGAGCATGCCCGAGCTCGCCCCCGAGCCACTCCCCGTGTTCTGAGCGACGAACCATGTCGATCGCCTGGTCCGAGATGGTCCACCGGTTCGAAGTCGAGCCTGGCATCGAGATCACCACCGTCTGCCCGGTGTTCTCGATCGCCTTGTACGTCCGGGTGCCGCACCTCCCGGACATCGGCCAAATCTACGAGCGCGCCCTGGAGATCGTGAAGGACGGCCTGACTCACTATCAGGCCGAGACCATGGGCAAACCGGCCGCGATCAGCGCCCGGGCCTTCGAGATGGTTCCAACCTGGCTGCGCAAGCCCAAGAAGTTGCATCGGTACTACTGGCAGGCGAACGGCGGGGCCGATCTCGGGTGCCTGCCTCCCTCACTCGAGCTGTGGCTGCAGCCGTGGGGCGCCACGACGCCCAAGCAGATCGCCGGTTCCGTCTCGAACCAGATCGCAATGGCGGGCGAGGGAGACGTCGGAGACGCGCTGTCGTCGGTCGTTCGAATCACGCTGCCCACCAATCATCCTCTCGTCGAAGCGACCCCGCTAGCGGCCTGGCTGACCGACCTGGACGTCGTAAAGCACGGCCGCGTGGCCTATGTGGAGTGCGGGTTCGGCCTCGCGTCCGTCCAGGGCCTGCGGAATGACGTGGGTACGAAAACGTTCGAACAGACGTTGTGCAGCCGCTATCCGGGGCTGGACAGCTTCCGGCTGAACCATGCCCTGCGCCTTTACCGCGCCGACGCCGCCTACCCAGATCTCGTGCCACTGGTGAAGCGCGCCGCCTGGATGAACGTGCTCAGTCCCCTGACCGTGCAGTTTCTGGGTGGTGAGGCGGCCGTCCGCGCACAGCTCGCCGACACGCCGGCGCTCGCCGTCCAGACGCTGCCGCACGGGCTGCTGGTCCGCGCCGGAGAGCGGCCGCAGCTGGGTGACCTGAGCGCCGGCGACGGTCTGCCTCTCCAGCGCAAGCTGGCCAGTGTCTTGCGTCCGGCGCGCGTCAATCGGCTCGCAGAAGAGAGCGAGTTCTGGAACCACTTCTTCAACATCTTCGACAAGCCGTACGCATGACCGTCCCCACGCTCCGCATTCGCGATCGGCTGCCGCAGCTCCTGCAGATCGTCGCGTCCGGCAGCGACATCGCGCGGATCGCCCCCGAGCAGCCCCTGGGCGAGTACGACGAAGACACCATCCCGGATGTCGTCGCACGCTGGGTGCAAGCCGTGAACCTGGGATTGCTGGGCAGCGCCGTGGCGGCGCCCGAACGCTGCGCCGCCGAGCTCATCGAATCCGCCCGGGCGCCCAACGGCGAGCAGACCTGGTTGGTCCGCGTCGAGCTGGCAGACCGTGGCGCGCTTCGGATCCTCGCGAACCTGCTCGCCGCGCGGGACCTCGACGCCGTCACGTTCACCACGGCGCGCCAGGCCGGCGTCGACTGGGAGAAGGTCCCGCCGCTGAACGTCGGCATGCTCGCCTACCCGGGCGCCGCGCCCGCCAGCTTCACGGTCGACCGGGCGCAGGTGACCCGCGCCGGGAAGGATCGCGGGGTCCAGGTCGTGTTCGCCACGCCACCCGCCGACGACGCCGTCGACGCTTTGATCGCGGCGCTCGACCTCTGGGCCGAGCTGATCCTCTGGGGCGGGTACGCGCTCGAGGGACAGGACCCCCGCCGCTCCGGCGCGCTGCCGGACGGCGCGCTGCTCTACGACCCCACCACCGTGACCCAGACCTTCACGCAGGCGTTCGACTGCGACGACGCCGCCTTCGAGGCCGTCGTGAGCCTGGCCGCCGGCCTGGCAGCGCGGGGCACGCAGATCAGCCGCGTCAAGGTCCGGTAGGCTACTAGTACCTTTCCACAGTGATTTTGATCGGTTGCCGGAGGCGGGGTAGCTCGTCCTCGGGTACCGAGAGGGCGATGCTACGAGGCTGGCGAGGGACGCGGGTGATGAGCGCGCGTCGCTCCAGCTCTTTGATCATGTGGTGGACGCTGGGTGGCGTGACAGCGAAGAAGCGCTGGATATCGGCCTCGGCAGGCGGGCGTCAATTCCGATCGCTTACACGCTATCCGATCGGCCTTGGGGTCAAAGCGACACTGGCGGCCTCAGGCGCGGCCCGAGAGGCTAGAATGCGCGGCACGCATGCCGAGCAAGGGTCTTCTCTACGCCGGGTTCGCCGTGGTCCTGGCCGTCGCGCTCACCTGCTCCGCCGGCGCCGCTTGCGTCGTACACTGCCCTGCCGCGCTGGCCGGCACCGCAGGTTGCGACATCGTCGAGTGCGCCGCCGGCACGCCGGTCACCTGTCCCAGCGGCGACGTCACCACCTGCGGCGCGCCGTGCCCATGAGGATCTCGGCGGTGCGGTCGATGGTGTTCTCGGGACGGCGGCGTGCGCTGGTCGCCGCCGCGCTGTCCGCTCTCTTGGGTTGCGCCTGTTCCTCGACCTCGAAGCAGGGGTCGACCGGCAGCGCTGGCGGTGGGAGCGGAGCTGGCGGCAAGGGATCCGGCGGAGCCGGGGCCAAGGGAACAGCCGGCGCCGGCGGCCTGGGAGCGGGCGGCGCCGGCGGGAAAAACGGCGGAGCGGGCGCCGGTGCGGTCGACGCCGCGACCGATCACGCGCGGACAGACGCCGCGAACGACGCGCGCGCCGACGCGGCGGGCAGCTCGACGCCCGCCGATCAGGCCTGCCGCGCCGCCATCCACGCGGAGTGCCAGCGTCTGGTGGCCTGTGAGTACAACTCGACCAGCGATTGCGAGGACGTGGCGGTCACCTGTCCCGACTTCCTCTTCGGCCCGGATTCCAACGAGACGATCCAGGAAGTCACCGCCTGCTTCGCCCAGTTTGCGACCGTCACCTGCACCGACTTCGACCTCGGGGCCTATCCCTCCTGCTTCAGCGGCGGCGCCCGACCACCGGGGGCGACCTGCCTTCACAGCAGCGAGTGCCAGAGCGGCGGCTGCACCGGGCGCAGCGAGCGATGCGGGACCTGCGGCGCCCTCCCGATGGCGACGGGTCAGTCGTGCGCGTCGGCGGGGTGCGGCCCCGGCGACTTCTGCCACCGGAAGACACAGCTCTGCACACCGGTCAGCACCATCGTCCACGGCGGCCTCAATCAGCCCTGCGATCTCTCTGCCACGCCGGCGGTCGGCTGCAGCGGCGATCTGCACTGCATCGCCCCAACGGCCGGAACCACCGCCGGGATCTGCCGCGCGCCGCTCGGCAACGGCGAGTCCTGCGCCGGCACGGGCGCGCTCTGCGAGCCGCCGCTGGTCTGCTTCAATCAGACGACCTGTCAGCCGGATCCGTTCGAGGTGTGCGTCGACGGCGGCGTCTGCGACGACGCCTCTTTCTGCAAGCCGGATGGCCGGGGCTTCCACGTCTGCGCCCCACGCGCCGCGATCGGCGAGATCTGCGCCCCCGACGGCGGCGCCACGACCACCGAGTGCGTGTCCGGCGCGCTCTGCCTGGGGACGCCCGGGATCTGCGGGACGCTGGGCAACCTCGGGGATCCGTGCGACGCCGCCCACCCCTGCGGGGGCGTGTATCTCATGTGCACCAGCGGTCGGTGCGCGACCCTGCCGACCGCGTCCTGTCCGTACGTCCGCGACGCTTCCGCCCACTGACCCTCGCCAGGGATCTTCATGGATGGCAACGGCCCCTTCATCGTCGACATCCAGGTCGTCCCACGCGCGTCCCGAACGGTCGTGAGGAATAGGACGTTTGAGCGGGCTTTTGTCCGATAGTGGGGCGCTCCGTCAACTCCTCCACCCTGCTTTCCCGGGCCCTGCGGGCCCTGCCGGGGGAGACCGCCTCGGGCCGCGCCTCGACCATCGAGGTCCTGAAGGGCCGCGGCCGTGCGGGCGCGGACGATGACCGGGCGCGAGTTCCTGTTTCAGGACTGCGACGGAGAGCTCACCGACGAGAATCTTAGCGCCGAAGGCAACGCGTTCGCGACCTACTACGAACCGGATACGTACCTTCACGATTACGACGAGATCCTCGGCGCGGATCTGTCCACGATGTATCACGTTGAGGACGATTGGGCGGCGTTCGACGAGCTCGTCACCCGCCTCGATCAGCGCCATGTCGAATGGAAGGTGCGAGCCGCGACGTAACCAAGCACCGACGTCGGATCGAAGTTTCTGGTCGTCGGGCTACTTGCTCTTCAAAGCCTTCATCAACAACAAGGAGGTGTCCGTCAAATCCATGCCCTTGTCGATCTTCCGTACCCACTTGTCGTAGACCGTCCGCATAATTTCAAGGCCCCGCTCTGTCAGGTCGGCAGCCTCTATCGAGAACTCGTCCGTGATGTCGTGCTGACTCGACGCCTGAGTCTGTCTGCTCCTGGTCCCCCGGCCCGCTATCAGCTGCTCTTTCCAAACTTCAATCGGGCGACCCCGGCGACGGGCAACATTAGAATCCCGGCGCGCTCGAGGCGCTCGGCGCCGGGAGTGAAGCGATGTTCCCTCATCTTGACCGTAGCGCCTGTTTCCGGATTAACCGCCGTGACGCCCGTCTGGGTGGCAGACCGCACGATTTTTGCAAATTTGCGCCATATTGAAGGATCCTCAGAAGTTGCCGCACGCGCTGTCAACCACGACTCCTTCAATCCAGCCTCAGACAGTCTTCCGACGTCAAGCAGCAGAGCATTCGGATTGTGGTCAAGAAACGCATTCATCTCCCCGGCCACAATCCGAGGCGGGGTCATCGTGAGGACGATACGGCGCACAGACGCATCGCCAACCGCAGCGGGGACAGCGGCCCGTTCGATTTCCGCCACATCGACCACGAGGCTCGGCTGGCCGTGCATGACGGCGACGATCTCCGTCGAGAAGGCGTCGTGCTTCCGAACCGTGTTCATCGAGCGCATCCGCAACGACCGGGGCCGCGCGTTCCCGGGACTGAGGCTTCAGATCCCGCGCCACGAGGCATATGCGATCACGCAGCGATCCACGCGACGAGGTAGACGCCGCTGGCGATCGCGCGCCGCCGCGCGCGCGTGAACGCCGGCGGCAGCGCAGCGCCCGTCACGAACAGCGCCGCGAGCGGTGTGGCCCGTACGCCCACGCGCGCCGCCATGTCGTGCGCGGACAGCAGCGACGCTCCGAGCACGAGCAGCGCGGGGCCGAGCAACACCGCCTCGGCGAGGCTGACCGCCCACGCCACCGGCAGCCCCAGCGGCCGCTCGCCGAACGCGCGCGCCAGCACCACCGTCACGTCGGGGGCGAAGTTGGTGTCGATGGCGAGCGCGGGCAGCATCCCGCCGACGCCGAGCCCCGCCGACACGCGCGGCAGCTTGCCGCGCGCCCGCAAGCGCATGACGACGATCAGCGCGACTGACCCGCCCAGAATCAACGCCGCACGCCAACCCACGTCAGCGTCCATGAGCGCCCATCATACCGCTGATCGATAACGTGGATCGGCCGGCCCCGCCGCCGGGTCGCCGGCAAGTCTGATCGTGGGCGCGCGTACCCCTCAGCTTTCTGAAAGAGACGGCCCTCGGAAGGCCGACCTTTCGCCCACTTGCGTGTGGCGCGGACGTTGCTGCATTTTCAGCGGCATGCGACTCGTCTACCCGCTCCTGTGCGCTGGGATCCTGACGGTCGGCATTGGTTGCTCGAGCTCGAGCGACAGCCTGAGCGGGAGCGGGGGGAGTGGAAGCCCGGGCCGAGGGGGAGCCGGCGGGAGCTCAGCGACTGGCGGTGCAGGGGGAGAAACCACCTGTGGATGCACGGGCTCCAACGCGCCCGTCTGCGGCACGAACGGCGTCACCTATTCAAGCCTCTGCGAGGCTGAAT
Organism: uncultured Pseudomonadota bacterium; assembly: GCA_963835825.1. GTDB lineage: Bacteria > Myxococcota_A > Polyangia > Fen-1088 > Fen-1088 > JADGRB01. Next base: position 377,247 of record CAWIGZ010000005.1, on the reverse strand, counting down.
GTGCCGACGTCGCGATCCAGTACGGGGGAGCGTGCGCCGACGGAGTGGGGACCGGCGGTCAGGGCGGCGGCGCTCAGGGTGGTGCGTCCGGCGGCTCTGCCGGAACGGGCGCCGGAGAGCAAGGGGGAGCCGGTGGGCAGGGTGGCGGCCCGAGCTGTTCGGGTCAAGGAGATCCCTGTTCGGGGTCGCCCCTCCAGGGGACCTGTTGTGACGGCCTGGTCTGTTGCTACCCCGCGGTGGTGGCGGCGAGGGCGACGGCGTCGGCGGCGGTTAGCTCCTGCGCCACCACCTGTCCCGGGGGATGAGGGGAGGGACGAGCCTGGTTTAGAGACCGGTGATGCGCTGGGGTCGCAGCTTCCCAATGACTCTGCCGAGGCGGTCCGTCGGCCGGTCCCCTGTTGTATCGTCGCGCAATGAGCGGACGCATGGAACCCGGCAGGGCCCGCAGGGCCCGGGAAAAGCATGGGGAGGGAGTTGACTGAGCGCCCCATTATGGGACAGACCGGTGCTTGTTCCGCCTATCCTGATCAGTGACAGAGTTCCGACCCCGAGGCGGCCTGTGGTCTACTGCCGTCAATCGCGACGAACTGCCATTGATAGCTACTTGGCAATAGCGTGAGCTCGAGAACGCCATGGGTTCCTGTGATGCTGGTTTGGAGGGCGCTCAGGCGCGGTCCGCCGAAGGTCGTGTCGAATTCACCGCCTCCGGTGCCGACGACGAAGGTGCGGATGCCGCCTCCAAGATCGAGCTGCCCGGCATCGTCGAGCGGTAAGAGCTGTTGGTAACCGTGTTCGTGGCCGTTGAGCACGACGTCCACGCCCGAGAGGTAGAGGACCTTCCATAACGGCGCCGCGGCGTCCAACTCTCCCGTGGAGGTGCCAGTCTGATATCGCGGATGGTGCCAGAACGCCAACGTACAGAGAGAAGGATGTGCCGCCACATCGGCGAGCAGCCAGTCGTGTTGCGCCGACGTCTCACTACAGGAAACGAACTGGCATTCGTCGCTGGTGTTGAGCCCGATGATGTGCCACGAGCCCAGGTCGAAGCTGTAATAGCCCTCGCCACGAGGGCCGGCCGGACCCGAAGTGGTCCCTGCGCCGTTGAAGTAGTCGAAGTAGTCGTTCGCTGAACCGCTCGCGTATTCGTGGTTGCCGGGCACGGGATGCGAGAGCCGCAGAATTTCCGGGCGTCCCCAGGCGGGCGCATAGAAGGACTGGAACTCCGCCGCCGAGCCACTCGCGTAGGCCAGATCGCCGAGCTCGAGAACGCCCGCCACGTGATCGGCAAACAGGAGCTGGTCTATCAAATTCGCAGTGGAGTCCTGGCTGCATCCGTCGCATGCGATATCCCCGGCCGCCACCACCCGCACCATCGTTGCGCCGGCATCCGGGACTGCGCTCCCGGCGTCAGGGTAGCTCGCCGAGCCGGGGCTGGCATCGGTCTGGTCGTCCGGGCTGGCAGCGTCGGTAGACCCGGGGTGCCCGACCACGAGGTGCGTGGTCATTGGCGTGGTTCGGTGGCACGCGAACGGGAGACTGAGGCCCAAGACAATCGATAGCGCCCGCCACGCCAAGTGCATGACCGTCACGTTAAGCACGCCGGAACCAGCGCATTCCTCGGTCCGATCACGTAACCCTACGTCGTCCGGGAGCCCTTTTACGATCTCGTACGGCTGCCGCGCCGCCAACGCGTCAGCTCCAGGCAGTTCTACGAACTACGAAGGGCAACCCGACTTCGGTCGTCGTGGGCGGTCAGCGTGATGGCCGATCAAGAGGGAGCGGTTTCATATTGCGCGCCATCCATGTTCATTCGAATGAGGTGACGACTCGCGGTGACCGGCCTCGGGAAGCGCGTCACGCCGCGGGCGATGCGGCGGAGCTCAGGTGGTATGGAAGTGATCTGTATCGACCCACAAACGAAAGCGGCCAGCTGGGCTCTGACTCCCAACCGGCCGATTCTGCCTAGCTTTTCTTGTGGGCGTTAAAGGGATTTGAACCTTCGGCTTCCACCGTGTGAAGACGAAGAAGGCCGTTTCTGGCCGCAACGGGTAGTGCCAAACAGTTGAAAACACTGATCGTGGCGTAACCTGGACGTCCAGCCCGTTACGCGAGGTGGTGGGAAAAGTGGTGGGAAAGATCGAAACGTCGAGTTGAGGGCTCGGCTGATGAGAAGTGGCCGCCGGGCGCGGCACCATCGCCAAGGCGGAGCATGCGGGAGAACGACCATTGGTCACCGACGACGTCCGGTGCTTCGGTACCGGCGAGGATGGCATCGTAGCTACCAGCGAGCGTCATTCCCAGGTTCCGGGCTCCCGATCGCCGACGGAGTCCGGGGAGTCTGGGCAGCCTCGGTTACGTGGGTCTCTTCGGCGCAAAGATCGTCGACAGTCATCGAGAGAAGCTCGTCCCGCGAGTAGCCGTAGTGGAGCGTCGCGGCCCGGTTGACGGCCACCACGCCGTGGGCCTCGGCGACCCACCCAGCCTCGACCATCTCCGGCGTCATCCCTTAGAACTCTTGATGCACTATGGGCTGCTCGAAGCGGGGCATCGCGGAATTCGCCATTGGGACGGCGGAAACCTCGAATTCGCCACCCAGCTCTGCTTGGAGATAGGCGCGGAGCCGGCCCTTGAGTCGCCCCTCGAGTTGACGTACGCGCTCGCGCGTGACGCCAAAGCTCGCCGCCAGCGCCGTCAGCTTGGCCGGGTCGTCATTGAGGAGCCGCCTCCGGAAGATCTCGACCTCTCGTCCCTTCAGCGTCGCCCCGAACGCCGCCAGCTTGGTGCGAAGGACCCGACTGAACTCCGCCTCCTCGACGCACCTGTCCGGGCCCGGCGTGGAGGCATCGCTCAGAGAGTCCCCGAGAGTCAGCCCGTCGGCCTCCAGCAATCTCACCGGCGTTTCCAGCGACATCTCGGTCGCCGTGAAGCGCTCCAACATTGCGACGACCTCGCTCTCCTTGACCCGCAGCCGGGCGGCCAGCGTTCGGCTGTTCACCTCGCCCCCCTCGCGCTGCATGCGGTCTCGTTCCTTGCCCAGCGAGAAGAAGAGCTTGCGCTGGGCTTGCGTCGTCCCGACCTTGACCAGTCGCCAGCTGCTCATCGTGAGCTTCAACATGTACGCCCGGACCCAATAGACCGCATAACTGCAGAACTTGATGCCCCGGGTCGGATCGTACTTGTCGACCGCCTGAAGGAGTCCGCGGTTTCCCTCTTGGACAAAGTCGTGCAGGTCGTCGTCGGCGCGGCAGTAATGGTGCGCCAGCGCCACCACCATCCGCATGTTGGCGACGATCAGCCGCTCGGCCAAAGCCGGGTCCTGGGTCTTCACATAAGCGAGCGCGCAGCGATGCTCCTCTTCGCGCGACATGGGCACGGAATGCCGTAGATCGAAGTGGTCTCTTGAGCTCAGTTGCATGTTTATCCTCGACCGACTCATAGCTCGGGCACATCGGCGGTCTTGTCCGGCGCCCCCCACACCCCGTGTAGTGTTTTTCCCGGCCGGGCCACGAATTCGCGTCGACAATGGCGTTGATCTCTCCGCCCAACGCCAGCAGGAGCCCCCCACCCCCACGTAGTGGTTCTCCCTATTCAGCGGCGGGGAGGCGGCGATCGCGAGCCGGGGTCGAGTCCACAGGCCAGACGTTGCACGTTCTCCAGGCGGCCGACACCAACCCGCGCACCTCGCTCGCCGCCGCCGCGGCTTGACCGAGGTCGTGAGACTCCTCGACGGTCCTGAGGCCGACCAGAAGTGACACTAGGCTCTGCGCGGTGTCGGATTGCAGCTCGCGGGCGATGCGTCGCCGCTCCGCCTCCTGCGCGCCGAGCGCGTCATTCAAGAGCGCGTGAAGCACCGTCGCCCGGCTGATGTCGACCCCATTCGCGAGCACGAACACCCACATGGATAGGCTGTTCTCCGCGAACAGACCATACTCGACCGTCTCCTCGGGATCGCCAGAACCCCTCGACTGTGATCCGACTGGCCCTCCGTTTCTCTGGGGACAGCGCCGGTCCTTTGTAGTGGTTTCCCCGGGTCACCCGTTCGGGTGGTTCCTTCGTCAAGAGGCGACGGGAGAGAGAGCCGCCCCGGTGCCCGGAGAGGGGAATCCCTTACAGACGACTCTGGTCTTTCGGATTGGTCTTGGCCGGTAGAGCTGGGTATTGCTGGGCAACTGAATTGCCACGACCTGCAGAAGGGGAGACGACGATGCTTTGGACGATTGCGGTGCTCTTGTTGGTGCTCTGGGGGCTGGGGTTAGTGACCTCTTACACCATGGGCGGGTACATTCACATCCTGCTGGTCGTGGCGGTGATCGTCGCTGTCGTCCGCTTGGTCCAGGGAAGGAGGATCCTTTGAGGACCTTGGCGAAGAGACTCATGACGGCACTGTTGCTGCTGGCTTTCGCCGGTGCTCCGTCACTGGCGCGGGCCGCAACGATCGACGCGCCGCCAACGACACCGGCAGGCGCCGCCGAAACGCCGGGGGAGCGGCCGATCGGCGCGGCGCCCTCCAGCGCCGCGGCAAGCGAGACGGCCGGCTATGCCGCGCGGGAAGCGGCGGCGCCCGAGCTCGGGAACTTCAAGGGAGGGGCGACGGGGATCTACATCGGTGGCGGAACGCTGGTAATCGTACTGCTCATCGTGCTCATCATCTTGGTCATCTAGGAGGGCGTCGCCGAAAAGGCGACGGTGAGCGTCGCGCCTGGTCGCGCAGGCCGTCGCGCTGATGCTCCGCAACCAGGGCGTACGGCCGACGTCGTCGCGCCGGCCGTTATTCATCGCCCAGGAGCGATCATAACGGCTCGGGTTGGCTTTGGTCAGCTCTTGGGACCGCGGGTCTCTGCGCTCAACTCGGTCCTTGCCGCGGTCCAGTCCTCCACATCCCGTCCATGCGTACGACCGCGGGCGACGAACTTCTCGTAGGCGCGCGCGGCGACCGCATCGTCGGTCAGAGGCTGGGATTGGACCAGGTGAACGATGGCGGCTGGCGTCGGTAAAGGTCCGTTGGAGCGCGAGGGGTTGTTGAGGAGAGTGTGGTCCGACATGGTTGACCTTCTTTCAGGGTGCGGAGTGGTTGCTTCGAGGTCAGCTAACACTTCCTCGTACGCCAGCGGCAGTCTGGACAACCCGGGACGCCCGTAAGGATTTCCCCGATCGCGCCGCAACAACCGCCGCCCAGCTCGATCCTTGCAGCGATGTCGGACGATCGTCCGGGTCGGTTCTATAGCGTCGACGAGCTCGCCGCCGCGCTCCGTGTGTCGGTCACGCGGTCCGGGGTGGAGGTCGATCAGGACGGGTTCACCAGGAGTTGCAACCTGGGTGGTCTTCCCCTTCACCGGACTCCCGGACGTCAAGGAGCCCCTCTACGTCGTGCTGTTCGAAGAGGCGGTCTCGGGCGAGGTCGAAGGGGGGGGAGAGCACGGTGGTCCGGCGTCGGACCTCGGAATGGCACAATGAGGGGCGGCAAATCCCCCGGGTCGAGCACGAGCTCAACGCGACGAAGGAATATCTGCAGTCGGTCATCGAGGAGCACGGGCGGACCAATGAAGACCTGGGGTCGGCCAATGAGGAGCTCGTCTCGGGCAACGAAGAGCTCCAGAGCATGAATGAGGAGCTCGAAACGGCGAAAGAGGAGCTGCAATCGACCCACGAGGAGCTGACCACCGTCAACGCCGAGCTCCACTGCCGCAACCAGGAGGTGACGCAGGCGAACGGGGATCTAATCAATCTGTTGATCAGCGTGGATATCCCGATCGTCATTCTCGACCTGGAGCGGCGGATCCGTCGCTTGACGCCCAAGGCCCGGAGCATCTTGAACGTCGTGCCGTCCGACACCGGACGCTCGATCGACGACATCAAGCCCAACATCGACGTCCCCGATCTCGATCGACAGATCGCCGAGGTCATCGAGACCATGGCGGTGAAGGAGTCCGAGGTCCAGGACCGGGAGAGCCGCTGGCACCGGATGCAGATCCGCCCCTACAAGGGGCTGGACAACAAGATCGACGGCGCGATCCTGTCGCTGGTCGACATCGACGCGCTCAAAGAGTTGGTCGTCTCCGCTCAGCTGGCGCGGGCCGAGGCCGAGCGGGCCAATGGGGCGAAGGATCTGTTCCTGGCGGTGCTGGGCCACGAGCTCCGGACCCCGCTCACCACGCTGCTGCTGCGCGCGCAGATGCTCCGCCGGGGCGTCATCTCGGACAGCGTCAAGCTGGCGCAGGTGGGCGAGACGATCGAGCGCGCCACTCGAATCCAGATGCAACTCGTCGACGATCTCCTCGACGTCTCGAAGATCGTCGCCGGCAAGCTCAAGGTCAAGCTGAGAGCGGTCGATCTGAGCGCGGTCGTCCACGCGGCCCTCGATGAGGTGACCGCGGCGGCTCAGGCGAAGTCGCTCGTCATCGACGTGCACCTCGACGAGTCGATCGGCGCGGTCGCCGGTGATTGCATCCGCCTGCAGCACGGCGGCCTGGGGCTTGGTCTGGCGATCGTGCGGCACCTGGTCGAGCAGCACGGCGGGGAGGTCGAGGCGCGGAGTCCCGGAATCGGGCAGGGGGCCACGTTCTCCGTGACCATCCCCCTCATGAAAGCGCGCCGGGCGTTGACCCACGACAGAGAGATCCTCGTTTCGGCCGGACGGAAGGATCTGCAGAGCAGCTCGGACCGCCAGCGACTGAAGGCGCTGAGCGTCCTCGTCATCGACGACGATCTCGCAACCAGGGAGACCGTCAGGGAAATGCTGGAGGGGATGGGCGCCGAGGTGCGGCGGGCAGGCTCGTCCGCCGAGGCCATGATCGCCGTGCAAGAGCTGCGACCGAAGGTGATCCTGTGTGACATCGCGATGCCCGGCGAGGAGGGATACACGTTCATCCGAAAGTTGAGGGCGCTCGGACGAGAGGTCGGGGGAGAGACGCCCGCGCTCGCGCTCACGGCGCTGGCCGCAGAGCGAGACCCCCAAAGATCATTGGACGCCGGCTTTCAGATGCACCTCACGAAGCCGGTCGACACTACCCGTCTCTTCGAGGCGGTCATCCCGCTGATCGAGGCCATTCCAGCCAAGGTGGGGGAAACCCCTACGAGTGGCTGGGGTCATTCCGACTGACCTCGGCTCGCCACTCCTGATACTTCAATGCCCGGTTGCCTGAGTTTGCGACCTTTCGGGGGCGGTTGGTGGGGATCGCCGAAGCGGGATCCCGCTTCGGCGATGCGGGGCCACCTTTCGTCAACGACAACATCCGCCAGTGGAGCCGACGGGTTGGTTCGTGCGTAGGTTAGGACATGACCAAACACCGGGAGATGAAGGCGGGCCTCAAGATCGCTCGCGCCCCCGTTGATCGGCCGGCGCCTGCGCCGTCTACGGAGGCAGCTCCAGCGAAAAGATGCAACCCTTCCCGGGCAGGTTGCGTACCCGGAGCTCTCCGCCGATCGCGCGGATATTCTGCCTGCTGACGGCCAGGCCCAGACCCAACCCCGAGCGGTCGGCGTTGCGCTGTTCGAAGGACTGGAACAGCCCCTCTTCGTCTCCCCGCGGCAGGCCGCCGCATTCGTCTTCGACCTGGATGCAAACTCGCCCGTCCGGGTGTAGTCCGCGGCATTGTCGAAGGCGCCGCCACCACCTCACCGAGGCTCGGCGATCTTCCGAAGGGTGTTTCTCATTGGATTCTCCTGGTGACCTGTCGTCGTCAATGATCGGCGGTCCAGCCGTCGCCGGGACCTTCCTGCTCGCGAGGAATTTGCTCGACCGGCTCGCCAAACTGCCTCGAGACCAGAGCCGGGGGAGAGGACGCGGGAGGCGCCTTGAGAACGGCTGGGATCCCGCTCGTCGGTAGAATGCCCGCCATGTCTCCCACGATGTTGATCAGCTGCGTATTCGCGGGAATCACGATCTTGGAGTTCGTCGCCAGCGCCGTCTCGACCGCGATCAACTTTCGAAGAAGCTGGGCGTTGCCCACGAAGTACTTGTCAGCGGCTTGATTGACGAGCTGGATCGCCTGCGCTTCGCCTTCAGCCTCCAAGATCTTGGCCTGCTTCACCCCCTCCGCCTTCTTGATCTCGGCTCTTCGTGCGCCGTCCGCGATGGTCTCGGTCGCCGTCGCGAAGTCGATCGCCGCCACCTTCTCGTTCTCGGCTTTGACCACCCTGTTCATGGTCTCCTGGACGTCCGGCGGTGGATCGATCTCCATCAGCTCCGTTCGCACAATCTCGATCCCCCAGTGCGTCGTCTCTTCCCGCATAGTCTTTTGCAGCTCGCTGTTGATCCGTCCGCGTTCGCTGTTGGCGGACTTGAGCGTTAGGGTCCCGATGATATTGCGGAGGGTCGTCCTCGCCAGGTTGACGATCTGATACTGGTAGTTGAAGACGTTGTATTGGGAGCTCTTGACGCTCTCCTCGTCGCTCTTCACTTTGAAGTAGACCTGTGCGTCCACGCGCGCGTTGAGCTTGTCGCTGGTGATGATCTCCTGGCGGTCGGCGTTCACCATCACCTCTGTGATGTTGACCAAGAACATTCGGTCGATGAGCGGGATGATCCAGTTGAAGCCGGGCATCGCCAGGCGCCGGTACTTGCCGAAGCGTTCGACCAGTCCTCTCCCGGTTGGTCTGACGATCCGGGACCCGGTCAGCAGCAACAGCCCGGCTATCGCGACAGCTCCATAGACCAGAAACATTGATTCCTCCGCTGGCCGCGAATGAGTGCGGCGCCTGCTCACATATGCCCCCGCGGCTCACCGGGGCATTCGGGTCTCCCCGGGCGGCCTGTAAGGGATTCCCTACGGATGGCGAGGGCTGGGCCTCGCCGTGCGTCGTGGGGCCGAGCGGGGGCTCGGCGGAGACGGCCCGCATACTTCGCGCAGGTCGATGGACTGGCCGGCGGCCTCAGGCCCCTTTCACGTCTTCAAGTCGCCGTGATCTCCACCCGCTCGAACGTGAGGAGGGCCGCGTGCTTCGCCTTTGCCTCGGTGTCTCAGGGCTACTTCGTAGGGCAATCCCCGACGAGCCAGTAGCATTAGTCATTACTGGTTCGAGCCATCGCGGGTGCTATGCAGCTCTTGCCCGAATGGGCCGGTCGCGAACGTCGTTGACCAAGTACTCGACAAGATGCGAGTGCACAACGCGAAGGAACTGGAGATATCAGATGAGCACCTGGTGGTTGTTGTGGATGGGCGGCATGTTCTTCTTTCTCTTGGTCCCTATTGGCTACGGTTGGGGCTATCGAGGATGGGGACCACCCTATCCGAGATATGTCCAACGACGTCGGGGGTTGCGAGCCGCGGTTCCCGGGGCGTCCGCGTCGTTTGATCATCACGCCTGGGGGCGGGGCGGCGACTTCCTCTGGGTGGTTCTTCTGCTCGGAATGCTCTGGGCAGTCGTCTTCCACTGGGGTTGGACGGTCAGGCGATAGCGCAATGAGCACCCAGCGTCACGCAGGCGATCCAGAGTGTACCGGCGTGTACCGGAGACGGACGGACAGGACGAGGGGATGACACTCGGAATGGTCGGCCGGGAGTCCCGCCGAGTCGCCATCGGTCGCGACGCCCCGTCGAAAGCGATCGAGCGGGCCCCGGCGAGGGAATCATGAACGCAAGTCCCTTGGCAGGAAAGCGGCCCGCCATTTCGATGCTGGTGAATGTGCCCCGGCTCGTCTCCGCGTACTACACGGAAAGGCCCGACCCTGCCGTACCCGAACAGCGGGTCGCCTTCGGAACCTCGGGACATCGGGGATCTGCGTTCGATAAGGCGTTCAACGAGTGGCACATCCTGGCCATCTCCCAGGCCATTTGCCTTTTCCGGGGACAGCACGGGATCGATGGACCCCTGTTTCTCGGCACGGACACCCATGCGCTGTCGGTCCCCGCCTTCTCCACGGCCCTCGAGGTGCTGGCGGCGAACGGGGTAGAGCTCATGATCGCGCAAGGTCACGAGTACACCCCGACCCCCGTCATTTCGCACGCGATCCTCACTACAACAGCGGGCGCAAGTCGGGGTTTGCCGACGGCATCGTCATCACCCCGTCGCACAATCCACCGCGCTACGGCGGGTTCAAATACAACCCCGCGAGCGGCGGGCCGGCACCGTTGGCCGTCACCGACTGGATCCAAGCGAAGGCGAACGAGCTTCTCGAGGCTGGCCTTCTGGGCGTGAAGAGGATTCCCTTCCAGCGGGCTCTCACCGCCTCCACGACACACCGACACGACTACCTCGACACTTACGTCGCCGATCTCGGCAGCGTGATCGACATGGAGGCCATCCGCGGCGCCAAGCTCGACCTGGGGGTCGATCCGCTCGGCGGCGCCGGCGTTCATTACTGGGGACGCATCGGCGAGCGCTATGGCCTGCGTCTCACCGTAGTCAGCGAGGAGGTCGATCCAACCTTTCGCTTCATGACGGTAGACGCGGACGGTCAGATCCGAATGGACCCCTCATCGGTCTATGCGATGCAGCGGCTGATAGGGATGAAGGACCGCTTCGACCTCTCCTTCGCCTGCGACACGGACCACGACCGACACGGCATCGTCACCCGAAGCGCCGGACTGTTACCGCCCAATCACTACCTGTGCGCCGCCATCGACTACCTCTACCAACATCGGCCCAAGTGGCGAAAGGACGCCGCGGTCGGTAAGACCGTGGTGAGCAGCCAAATGATCGACCGCGTGACGACGAAGCTCGGCCGAGAACTCTTCGAGGTGCCGGTCGGCTTCAAGTGGTTCGTCGAGGGGCTCCTCGACGGCTCGCTTGGCTTCGGCGGTGAAGAGAGCGCCGGCGCGTCTTTCAACCGTATCGACGGCAGCGTCTGGACCACCGACAAGGACGGAATAGTCCCGGCCTTGTTGGCGGCCGAGATTACCGCCCGGATGAACCGCGACCCGGGCGAGATTTATCGTGAGCTGACGCGGAAGCTCGGCGACCCTGTCTACGACCGGGTCGAGGCGCCGGCGACGCTGGACGAGAAGAAGCTTCTGGCGACGCTCTCCCCCGATAAGGTCAAGCTCACCGAGTTGGCGGGCGAAAAGATCGAGGCAGTTCTCACGCGGGCGCCGGGCAACAACGCGCCCATCGGAGGGCTGAAGGTCACTGCCCAGACTGGGTGGTTCGCGGCGCGGCCATCGGGAACCGAGAGCGTTTACAAGATCTACGCCGAGAGCTTCCAGGGTCCGGATCATCTGCGGCGTCTTCTGGCGGAAGCCCAGCAGATCGTCGGCGATGCCCTGGGGCCGGCGAAGGCGCCGCGGCGGAGCAAAGCTCCTTGGCCATCAGCACTCCCGGAGGAAGCACCATGAGTACACAACCGCGCGTCGACAAAGTCGCATACGGACTCTTGCCGAGGGACATCGAGGGATTCGACTCTCTCGCCGAGCTGGCCCTGGACCTACGCTGGTCGTGGAATCACGCGACCGACGGGGTCTGGCGCCGACTCGATCCCGCACTATGGGAGTTCACGCACAATCCATGGGTCGTCCTGCAGACGGTGTCGCGCGACAAGCTCAGGTCCGTGTTGGCCGAACCTACGTTCCGAGAGAACGTGGACGCTCTGATCCGGAAGAGGCGGGCGACCTTGGAATCACCCGGGTGGTTTCAGAAGACGCATCCTAAGAGCGTCCTCACCTGCGCCGCCTATTTCAGCATGGAATTCATGCTCAGCGAAGCGTTGCCGATCTACTCGGGCGGTCTCGGCAACGTGGCCGGCGACCAGCTCAAGGCCAACAGCGATCTGGGTATACCGGTGGTCGGCGTTGGACTGCTGTACCAGCAGGGCTACTTTCGTCAGGTCATCACCAAGGACGGAGCCCAAGAGGCTCTCTATCCGTACAATGACCCTGGGCAACTGCCGATCACGCCGGTGCGTCAGGCGAACGGCGAATGGTTGAGGCTGGAGGTCTCGCTGCCCGGGTATGCCGTCTGGCTGCGTGCCTGGGAGGTGCGCGTCGGCCGCGCGAAGCTCTATCTGCTCGACAGCAATGACGCCGCGAACCTCGCCGCGCATCGGGGAATCACCAGCGAGCTCTATGGCGGCGGGCCCGAGCTCCGTCTCAAGCAGGAGCTGCTGCTGGGGATCGGCGGCTGGCGTCTGCTCGCCGCGCTGGGACTCGCCCCGGAGGTCTGCCATCTGAACGAAGGGCACGCGGGCTTCGCGATCCTCGAGCGCGCGCGGACCTTCATGGTCGACAACGACCAGCCCTTCGAAGTCGCCCTGGCCGTGACGCGGGCAGGGAACATCTTCACGACCCACACGGCCGTGGCCGCAGGATTTGACCGTTTTGCTCCCGCGCTCGTCGAGCAATACCTCGGCGGCTATGCCGAGCAGAAGCTCGGGATCACGGTCCAGCGTCTCCTGGCCCTCGGCCGCCAGAACCCGAACGATATGGCCGAGAGTTTCAACATGGCCTATCTGGCCCTTCGCGGCAGCGGCGCGGTCAATGGCGTGAGCCGCCTGCACGGAGAGGTGAGCCGGCAGATGTTCGAGCCGCTCTTTCCCCACTGGCCCGAGGGCGAGGTCCCGATCGGCTCCGTCACCAACGGCGTCCACATGCCCAATTGGGACTCGGCCCCAGCCGATGCTCTGTGGACGGACACCTGCGGAAAGGATCGCTGGCTGGGGACGACGGAAACGCTCGAAGAGAAGATTCAGGGGATCTCCGACGCACGCCTGTGGGACTTCCGCGCGGCCGCCCGGACATCTCTGGTCGAATACGCGCGCGATCGGCTGTCCCGGGAGTTGACCTCCTCCGGGGCCTCGGCGGAAGAGATCGACAGAGCCAGGCACCTGTTTGATCCCCGGGCGTTGACCCTGGGATTCGCCCGGCGTTTCGCGACCTACAAGAGGCCAGACCTCCTCCTGCACGATCCAGCGCGGTTGTTGCGACTCCTGTCCAATTCCGACCGTCCGGTGCAGCTGATCCTGGCAGGCAAGGCACACCCGGCAGATCAGGGGGGGCAGGCCCTGATTCAAAAGTGGGTCCAGTTCATTCGGCGCCCCGAGGTCCGACCGCACGCGATCTTCCTCAGCGACTACGACATGCTGCTGACGGAGCATCTGGTCCAGGGGGTCGACGTCTGGATCAACACCCCGCGGCGCCCCTGGGAGGCGAGCGGCACGAGCGGTATGAAGGTGCTGGTCAACGGGGGCATCAACCTCTCCGAGTTGGACGGCTGGTGGGCGGAGGCTTACACACCCGAGGTCGGATGGGCCCTGGGCGACGGCCAACTGCATGGCGACGATCCGGGTTGGGACGCCGTCGAGGCGGGAGCGCTCTACGACCTGCTCGAACGCGAGGTCATCCCGGAGTTCTACGCGCGAGACAAAAGCGGGATTCCGACCAAATGGGTCAAGCGGATGCGACAGAGCATGGCGCGCCTCACCCCGCGCTTTTCCGCAAACCGAACGGTTCGCGAATACACCGAGCAACGCTACCTCCCGGCCGCCGCCGCCTACCGTGAGCGCGCCGCGAACAAAGGCGAAGGGGGCGCGCAAGTGGTCGAGTGGCTGCGGACGGTGGACCAGAAGTGGGGTCAGGTGCGCTTCGGCGAGATGCGGGTCGACACCCGCGCCGACCACCATGACATCGCAGTCGAGCTCATCTCGGGTGAGCTCGACCCCGCTTCAGTCCGGGTCGAGCTCTACGCGAACGGGATCAATGGCGGCGCTCCGGTGCGGGAGGAGATGATCTCAACCGACACGCGGCTCAACCCGTCTGGTGGCAGGATCTACCGTGCGACGGTGCCCGCTGCACGTCCGGCGAGCGACTACACGACGCGCGTCATCCCCAAGCGGTCCGGCGTGGCCGTCCCCTTGGAATCGGCTCACATCCTTTGGCAACGATGATGACCAGGCCAGCGGAAGCTCTCAGGCGTTGAGGTCACATGCGGCGAGCGCGGGACGTTACGACGTTGTTTCTGGATATCGGTGGCGTGCTGCTCACCGACGGTTGGGACCGTCACGCCCGCCGGCGAGCCGCCAAGGCCTTCAGATTGGACGCCGCCGAGATGGAGGAGCGGCACCACATGACCTTCGAGACCTTCGAAGAAGGAAGGCTCACCCTCGAGGACTATCTCGACCTGGTCGTGTTCTGTCGGAAGCGAGCTTTCACGCGTTCTCAGTTCAGGCAGTTCATGTTGTCACAGTCGAAGCCTCACCCGCAGATGATCGCGCTCGTCACCCGGCTCAAGGCTCGGCACCCGCTGAAGATCGTGGCGGTCAGCAACGAAGCGCGGGAGCTGAATGCGTATCGGATCCGGCAGTTCAGGTTGACGCGGTTCGTGGACGCCTTCATTTCCTCCTGCTTCGTCCACGTCCGCAAGCCCGACGCCGAGATCTTTCGGCTCGCGCTGGACATTGCGCAGGCCCCGGCCGAAAGGGTGGTCTTCATCGACAACACCCAAATGTTCGTGGACGTCGCCGGGCGCCTGGGGATTCGAAGCATTCACCACACCGACTATCGGTCCACCTGCGCACAACTGGATGCGCTCGGATTGCAGAGCGGCGACACGGGGGCAGCATGAAGCCCGCCCCACCCGTGATCCTCACCATCAACGGGGGCTCGTCGAGCATCAAGTTCGCGCTCTTCGAGGCAGGCGGCACGCTGCGACGGCTGGCCAAGGGCGACATTTCGCGGATCGGGCTGTCGGCAAGTGCCCTCGAGGTAAAGGGGGTCAATCCGCAGGACCCGGTCGTGCGGTCGCTCCCGTCGCGGCTCGCGCCCGCACAGGAGCTCCGGTGAGCGCCGAGACCATCGCGGCCGGCGCGCACGCGCTCGCCCGAACGACCGGTCCTACCCCCTCCGATCGCACGATCTACACCTGCCCGATGCACCCCGAGGTGGAGCAAGACCACCGCGGGAACTGCCCCAAGTGCGGCATGACACTGGAGCCGAAGATCAAGACGACCGCGCCGGACGGCGACGACCAGGCCGAGCTGCGCGACATGACGAGGCGCTTTTGGATCGGTGCCGCCCTGGCGCTCCCGGTCTTCGTGGTGGCGATGGCTCACCTGGTCCCGCCACTGGCGCGGCAGCCCTGGGTGGACAGCCGCGCTTCACGTTGGATGCAATTTGCGCTCAGCGCGCCCGTGGTCTGGTGGGCAGGATGGCCCTTCTTCTCCCGCGCCTGGCGCTCGATCGTCTCGCGGCACCTGAACATGTTCACGTTGATCGCCATCGGGGTGGGCGCGGCGTTCCTCTTCAGCGCCTTGGCGATGCTCGCCCCTGGCCTGTTCCCGCCCACGATGCGACACCACGGCGAGGTCCCGATCTACTTCGAAGCCGCTGCGGTGGTCGTCGTCCTGGTCCTGCTCGGTCAGGTGCTCGAGCTTCGTGCCCGCAGCCGCACGGGCAGCGCGATCACCTCGCTGCTGGGCCTGGCGCCTCCCACGGCGCGGCAAGTCGCGCCGGGCGGCGACCATGAAGTTCCGCTCGACCGGGTGAACGTCGGCGACTGGTTGCGCGTGGTCCCGGGCGACAAGGTGCCGGTCGACGGCACGGTCGTCGAAGGTCACTCGACCGTCGAAGAGTCCATGATCACCGGCGAGCCCTTGCCCGTGGAGAAGACCGTCGGCGGCAAGGTCACCGCGGGCACCGTCAACGGATCCGGTAGCTTCGTCATGCGCGCCGAGCGGGTGGGCAGCGACACGCTGCTGGGGCAGATCGTAAACATGGTGGCGGAAGCCCAGCGCAGCCGAGCCCCCATTCAAGGTCTCGCCGATCGGGTCGCCGGCATCTTCGTGCCCGTGGTGCTGGCGGTTTCGGTGCTCACCTTCATCTTGTGGATGTGGCTCGGGCCGGAGCCGAGGCTCGCGTACGCGATGGTCAACGCCGTCGCGGTTCTCATCATCGCCTGCCCATGCGCCCTCGGACTGGCCACCCCGATGTCCATCATGGTGGGGGTCGGGCGCGGCGCTCACGAGGGCGTCCTCGTGAAGAGCGCCGAGGCGCTCGAACGGCTGGAGAAGGTCGACACCCTGGTCGTCGACAAGACCGGCACTCTGACCGAAGGCAAGCCCAGGCTGGTGGATGTCCTGCCCGCGGGCGGCGTCGACGCGGCTGAGCTTCTCCGCCTCGTTGCCTCGCTGGAACAAAACAGCGAACACCCGCTGGCCGGAGCCATCGCGATCGGCGCCAAGGAGCGAGGCCTCGGTGTCGAGAGCGTTCAAGACTTTCGGTCGGTCACGGCCGGAGGAGTCCTCGGCACCGTCGCCGGCCGCGCGGTGATCGTCGGCAAGGTGGATCTTCTGCGGAGCGAAGGGGTCCAAGCCTTGGAGCCGTCCGAAGCATCGGCCGTGGCACTCCAAGACGAGGGGAAGACAGTCATCTTCGTGGCCATCGATGGCAAGGCGGCAGGACTTCTGGCCGTGGCGGACCCGATCAAGGCCACGACCCGCGAAGCCGTCGACGACCTTCACCGACTCGGGCTCACGCTCGTCATGCTCACCGGCGACAACCATCGCACCGCCGAGGCGGTCGCCAAGCAACTGGCTCTGGATGCGGTGCATGCCGAGGTCGAGCCGGCAGGGAAAGCCGCCCTCGTCACGGCGTTGCGTGGCGCCGGCAAGCAGGTCGCGATGGCCGGCGACGGCATCAACGACGCGCCCGCGTTGACCGCCTCCGACGTCGGCATCGCCATGGGGACCGGCACCGACGTCGCGATGCAGAGCGCCGGGATCATTCTCCTCAAAGGAGATCTCCGCGGCATCGCCAAGGCCATCCACCTCAGCCACGCCACCATGCGGAACATCCGCCAAAACCTTTTCTTCGCGTTTCTTTACAACGCGCTCGGGATTCCCTTGGCCGCAGGGGCGCTCTATCCGTTTCTTGGCTTGCTGCTCAGCCCCGTCATCGCCGGCGCGGCGATGAGCGTCAGCTCCGTCTCGGTCATCACCAATGCCCTCCGGTTACGAAGGGCGCGTCTGTGATTCACCACGAGGAACAACCATGACCACCGATACCACCACCATCACGCCCGAGCTCCTCCGGAAGATGGACGCCTACTGGCGCGCGGCGAACTATCTGTCCGTCGGGCAGATCTATCTCTACGACAACCCGCTCCTCAAGGAGCCGCTGAAGCTGTCGCACGTGAAGCCGCTGGTGGTCGGGCACTGGGGAACGACGCCCGGCCAGAACTTCATCTATGTGCACCTCAACCGGATCATCAAGAAGTACGACCTCGACATGTTCTACATCGCCGGTCCCGGTCACGGCGGTCCAGCGATCGTGGGCAACGTCTACCTCGAGGGGACCTGGACCGACGTCTATCCGAACGTCTCCCAGGACGAGGCCGGCCTCAAGAAGCTCTTCACGCAGTTCTCCTTTCCGGGTGGGATCTCCAGCCACGTGGCGCCCACCACGCCGGGCTCGATTCACGAAGGCGGCGAGCTCGGATACTCGCTCAGTCATGCGTTCGGCGCCGCGTTCGACAATCCCGATCTGGTCGTCGCCTGCGTCGTCGGCGACGGCGAGGCGGAGACGGGACCGCTCGCGACCTCCTGGCAGTCCAACAAGCTCCTCAACCCGATCACCGACGGCGTCGTGCTGCCGATCTTGCACCTCAACGGCTACAAGATCAGCAACCCGACCGTCCTCGCCCGCATCGAGCGCGAGGAGCTGGAGCACTTCTTTCGCGGCTGCGGTTGGACGCCCCACTTCGTGGAAGGTGACGACCCACAAAAGATGCACCAGCTCATGGCGGCGACCCTGGACAAGGCCGTCGAGGAGATCCGGCAGATCAAGAGCAGGGCGCAGAGCAAGGACGACGCCACTAGGCCACGCTGGCCGATGATTGTCCTGCGGTCTCCCAAGGGCTGGACGGGACCCAAGGTCGTCGACGGCCTGAAGGTCGAAGGGACGTTCCGCGCGCATCAAGTTCCGCTGCTGGTCGATGCCGAGCATCCGGATCACGTCAAGGAGCTCGAAAGTTGGATGAAGAGCTACCGAGCCGACGAGCTCTTCGACAGCGCCGGTCGACTCCTGCCGGAGCTGGCCGAGCTGGCGCCCAAGGGCGACCGCCGGATGGGGGCCAACCCGCACGCGAACGGCGGGCTTCTGCTG
Organism: uncultured Pseudomonadota bacterium; assembly: GCA_963835825.1. GTDB lineage: Bacteria > Myxococcota_A > Polyangia > Fen-1088 > Fen-1088 > JADGRB01. Next base: position 359,218 of record CAWIGZ010000005.1, on the reverse strand, counting down.
CGCGATCTGCGGATGCCGGACTTTTGCGCTCACGCGGTGAACGTGCCCTCGCCGGGTGCCGTCGCCGCCCAAGACACCCTGGTCCTGGGCAAGTTTCTCCGTGACGTGGCGACGTTGAATCAGGAGCAGCGCAATTTCCGCGTCTTCGGTCCCGACGAGACGCTGTCGAATCTGTTGGGCGCGGTCTTCGAGGCCACCAACCGGCAATGGGACGCCAGGAAGGAGACCAATGACGAGTTCCTCGCGCCGGCCGGCCGCGTGTTGGACTCCATGCTCAGCGAGCACCAGTGCGAGGGTTGGCTGGAGGGGTATCTCCTGACCGGGCGCCACGGCCTCTTCAACAGCTACGAGGCCTTCATTCGCATCGTCGATTCGATGTTCAGTCAGCACGCCAAGTGGTTGAAGGTGACGCTGGAGCTCCCCTGGCGGCGGAAGATCGCCTCGTTGAACTACCTGCTCGCGTCACACGTCTGGCAGCAGGATCACAACGGCTTCACCCATCAGGACCCGGGGTTCCTCGACCACGTCATCAATAAGAAGGCCGACATCGTGCGGGTCTATCTGCCCCCCGACGCGAACTGCCTGCTCTCCGTCGTCGATCACTGCCTGCGGAGCCGGCACTACGTCAACGTCGTCGTCGCCGGCAAGCACGCCCTGCCGCAGTGGCTGACCATGGACGCCGCCATCGTGCACTGCACGGAGGGGCTCGGGATCTGGCAATGGGCCAGCAACGATCAGGGCAGCGACCCGGACGTCGTCATGGCCTGTTGCGGGGACACGCCCACGCTGGAGATCCTGGCCGCGGTGACCATCCTCCGAAAGCATCTGCCCGATCTGAAGATCCGGGTCATCAACGTGGTCGATCTCATGAAGCTCCAGCCCAAGAGCGAGCACCCGCACGGGCTGAGCGACCAGGACTACGACTCGCTGTTCACGAAGGACAAGCACATCATCTTCGGGTTCCACGGATATCCCTGGCTGGTCCATCGCCTCACCTACCGCCGGACGAACCGCAACCTCCACGTCCGCGGTTACAAGGAAGAGGGAACCATCACGACGGCCTTCGACATCCGGGTGCAGAACGAGCTGGATCGGTTCCACCTGGTGCAGGACGTGGTCGATCGGGTGCCCGAGCTGGGCGCCAAGGGTGCCTACCTGAAGCAGCAGATGCGGGACAAGCTGATCGAGCACAAGCACTACATCGACAAGCACGGGCAAGACCTGCCGGAGATCCGCGACTGGAAGTGGAGCCGCGACTAGAGCCGACGGCCAGAGCGGAAGAACGCAGGGGGAGTCGCAGGGGGAACATGATGCGCGTCGGGATCGCCGCAGATCACGGGGGCTTCGAGCTGAAGGGCCAGCTCACAGGCGCCATCACGGCCGCTGGCCATGAGGTCGTGGACTTCGGCGCCTATACGCTCCAGGCGGGGGACGACTACCCCGACGTCGTCGTTCCACTGGCCAACGCCGTGGCAAAGGGCGAGGTCGCGCGGGGCGTGGCGATCTGCGGCAGCGGGGTGGGAGCCTGCATCGCGGCGAACAAGGTGGCGGGCGTCCGGGCGGCACTGATAGCGGATTCGTTCTCCGCCCACCAGGGGGTGGAGGACGACGACATGAACGTCCTGTGCCTCGGCGGTCGGGTCACCGGCGGTGAGCTGGCGCGGGAGCTGGTCGAGCTGTTTCTCGCCGCGCGGTTCAAGGGGGACGAGCGGTTCGAGCGCCGTCTCGCGAAGATCGCAGAGCTCGAAGGCAAGGAGGCTGGACGCACATGAAGGCAGATGATTTGGCCAACACGGCGCAGGCGCTCGTAAGCGGCGACAAGGGTTTGCTCGCGATGGACGAGAGCACCCCGACCTGTAACAAGCGGTTCGCGCGGCTGGGCATTCCTCAGAACGAGGAGACCCGACGCGCGTACCGGGAGCTGCTGGTGACGACGCCGCGCCTCGGCCAGTGCATCAATGGCGCGATTCTATTCGACGAAACGATCCGGCAGAGCGCGAGGGATGGCAGGAGCTTCGTCGAGGTGCTCACCGACGCGGGGATCATTCCTGGGATCAAGGTCGACGCTGGGGCGAAGGAGATGGCCAATCATCCCGGAGAGAAGGTGACCGAGGGGCTGGACGGCCTGCGCGAACGGCTGGTTGAATACGTCGGCCTCGGCGCCCGGTTTGCGAAGTGGCGCGCCGTGATCGCCGTGGACGATCGCAGGCCGACGCGAGCCTGCATCGAAGCGAACGCGCACGCGCTGGCGCGCTACGCCGCTCTGTGCCAGGAAGCTGGCCTCACCCCCATCGTCGAGCCGGAGGTGCTGATGGCCGGCGACCACACTCTGGAGCGCTGCGCGGAGGTCACCGAGGAGGTCCTCCGGACGGTGTTCAACCACCTCTTTGCGGAGGGGGTGATTCCCGAAGGGATGATCCTGAAGCCGAACATGGTGCTCCCGGGAGCGACCTGTTCTCAACAGGGGAGCGTGGAGCAGGTGGCCGACGCGACGGTAAAGTGTCTTCTGCGGGCCGTCCCCGCCGCCGTTCCCGGGGTTGCGTTCCTGTCGGGAGGGCAATCGGGCGAGCTGGCCTCCGCGCGTCTGAACGCGATGAACGCTCGGTTCAAGGCGCGGTTGCCCTGGGCGCTGACCTTTTCCTTTGCTCGCGCCATTCAGCAACCGGCTTTGGAGATCTGGCGCGGCGCGGAGGCCAACGTGCCGGCGGCGCAGCAGGCTCTGCTTCACCGAGCGCAGTGCGACGCGGCTGCGCGCCGGGGTGAATACGACGCCGCCTTCGAGCGCGGCGACCAAGAGAGTCTCCCCCGGCTCGGGTCGTCCGCCACGGAGGCGGCCAGAACCTCATGACGCCGGCCGCGCGCCAAAGGTTCATCATCCGCCATTGAGCACAAAGAGAAGGAAACGCCCGCCATGCAAACCGCCGTCGACAAGCCACGTCCGTCCGGACCGAAGCCGGAAGGCAACGCCGATCCGAAGGACGACCTCAAATCGCTACCCCTCTCCGAGGTGGAGAAGCGGTTGGCTTCGTCGCCGGAGGGACTGACTGGCGCCGAGGCGCAGAAGCGGCTCGCTCAATACGGGCCGAATGAGCTCGCCGAAAAGAAGACCAACGCCCTGTTGACATTTCTCAGCTATTTTTGGGGTCCGATCCCCTGGATGATCGAGGTGGCGGTTGTCCTGTCGGGGGTGGTCCGACATTGGCCGGACTTCGGGATCATCCTCCTTCTTCTGGCGGCCAACGCCGTGGTCGGGTTCTGGGAAGAGCGCCAGGCGAGCGACGCCATCGCCGCCCTCAAAGCCAGGCTAGCGGTCAAGGCGCGGGTGAGGCGGGACGGCAAGTGGATCAACCCGGAGGCGCGCGATCTGGTGCCCGGTGACGTCATCCGGATGCGGCTGGGCGACATCGTCCCGGCGGATGCGCGCCTGCTGGAGGGCGATCCGGTGGAGGTCGACCAGTCGGCCTTGACGGGGGAATCCCTGCCGGCCACCCGCAAACCTGGGGAGGCGGTCTTCTCCGGCTCGATCATTCGTCAGGGGGAGATCGCCGGCCTGGTCTACGCCACCGGCGCCAATACCTACTTCGGCAAGACGGCGCAGCTGGTCCAGGAGGCTCACACCGTCAGCCACTTTCAAAAGGCGGTGTTGAAGATCGGAAACTACCTGATCATCCTGGCGGTCGCGCTGGTCGCGGTGATCGTTGCCGTGGCGATCTTTCGGGGCGACTCGATCCTCGGGACCCTGCAGTTCGCGCTGGTGCTGACGGTGGCCGCCATCCCGGTGGCCATGCCGACGGTCCTCTCGGTCACGATGGCCGTCGGGGCGCGTCTCCTCGCCAAGAAGAAGGCGATCGTGAGCCGGTTGGTGGCCATCGAAGAATTGGCCGGCGTCGACCTCTTGTGCGCGGACAAGACCGGGACGCTGACCCAGAACAAGCTGACGCTCGGCGATCCGTTCAGCGTGAACGACATCCCCGCCGAGCAGGTCATCCTCAGCGGCGCGTTGGCGTCGCGCGGGGACAACAACGACACCATCGACCTGGCGGTGTTGGGCGGAGTGAAAGACAAGGAGTCACTGAAGGGGTACGAGGTGCTTCACTTTCAGCCGTTCGACTCGGTGCGCAAGCGCACCGAGTCCTCCCTCAAAGGCAAGGACGGCAAGCCCTTCAAGGTGACCAAGGGCGCGCCGCAGGTGATTTTGGCCCTGGCGGCCAATGCGGCGCAGGTCAAGGCGGCCACCGACAAGGCGGTCAGCGACTTCGCGGCGCGCGGCTTTCGCTCGTTGGGCGTCGCCCGCGCCGAGGGGGACGGGCCCTGGCAGCTGCTCGGCGTATTGCCCCTGTTTGATCCGCCGCGCGAGGACGCCAAGGCGACCATCGCGACCGCGCTCGGGATGGGCGTGAAGATCAAGATGGTGACCGGCGACCAGCTGGCGATCGCCCAGGAGACGGCCAGGAAGCTGGGAATGGGCGCTAACATTCTGGACGCCAGCAGCCTGGGCGACGCCAAGCAACTCGAGACTGCGGCGGCCGCCGAGTCCATCGAGAAGGCAGACGGCTTCGCTCAGGTGTTCCCCGAGCACAAGTTTCACATCGTGGACGTCTTGCAGAGACTCCACCACATCGTCGGCATGACGGGCGACGGGGTGAACGACGCCCCCGCGCTGAAGAAGGCCGACTGCGGCATCGCCGTGTCGGGAGCCACGGACGCGGCGCGCGCCGCGGCGTCGATCGTGCTCACGACGCCTGGTCTGTCGGTGATCATCGACGCGATCAAGGAGAGCCGCCGCATCTTTCAGCGGATGAACAGCTACGCGATCTACCGCATCGCCGAGACCCTGCGCGTGCTGTTCTTCATGACGCTGGCGATCCTGGTGTTCAACTTCTATCCGGTCACCGCCGTGATGATCGTGATGCTGGCCCTGCTCAACGACGGCGCCATCCTGTCCATCGCCTATGACAACGTCCATTACCGGAACAAGCCCGAGGCCTGGAACATGCGCGTGGTGCTGGGGATCTCCACGGTGCTGGGCCTCATCGGGGTCGTGGCTGCCTTCGGCCTGTTCTTTCTGGGTATGCGGGTCTTTCATCTCGACCACGCGCGCATCCAGACGCTGATGTATTTGAAGCTGTCGGTGGCCGGCCACCTGACGATCTTCTTGACGCGGACGCGCGGCCCATTCTGGTCGATACGACCGGCGCGGGTCGTCTGGCTGGCGGTGCTGGGGACGCAGATCGCGGCGACCTTGATCGCCGTCTACGGCCTGTTCATGGCGCCGCTCGGCTGGGGATGGGCGCTCTTCGTGTGGGGCTATGCGCTCGTCTGGTTCATGGTGAACGACCGCGTGAAGTTGCTCGCCTATTGGGTCCTCGATCGCCACAAAACCAAGCCGAAGGCTGACGCCGAAAGCGGGCCCGAGCCCAAGAGCGTTCGCGTGAAGACGGGCGCCTCGAGCCCGGCTTCAGCCTGATTCGTTGGCCAGGGGAATGAAGTCCACCAAACCGGTCAACCCCGACTCAGGCAACCATGGGATCGTTTAGCTAGTTAGGTTAGGTGGACGGTTATTGGGCAGGAGGGTCACGCAAGACAGCAGGTTCGCGAAGGGTTCACGGAACCTACTGGCACGATCACTTCGGGACCCGGGAGTCCCACGGCTGCGTCAACCTGCCGGCGCAGGAGACTGAGGAGGAAGAGTCCAGTGGCCACGCTGATGATGATCGGACCCGGGGGCGGTGAACGAGGGTCGCGACGAGGGTACCGAGCACCGTATCCAGGACCGGCACCACCACGGCCGAGACGAGCATTCCCGTGAGCGATCGCCCCAGGCGGGGAGGACGAGCAAGGAGGCGGTGGCAACTGAGGTCACAATCGACGATGCTGACGGCGCAGACGCGTCGCTTTTCGAGCCTCGCCACTCAAGCTTCCTGGTAGTTGATGCTTAGAATCCGGCTATTCCTGCACGAGCAGGCGCCAAAGAGGTGTTGCCGCGTGAGCGGACAGCCTCGGCGGTGAGCTTGCGCAACCTACCGTCGTGAACCTCCGAATCGCCTTGTTTCTGGCCCGCCGTAGCCTCCGCGAGAGCCTCTTCTCGACGGGGCTCATGGTCGTTGCCATCGCGATCGGCATCGGTTTTCAGGTCCCGAGCACAGCGAACCTTCAAGGCTACCGAGCCGAGCTGCTTGCGCAGTCGCTGGATGCGGGGTACGGCGACGTGCGGGTGCGCCCCAACAAAGGCTTGTACCTCCGGGGCGCCGACGCTTTGGCCTCGCGACTGTCCCGTCTCCCCCAAGTGACCGAAGCGACGCCCGTGGTCGGGGCGCCTGCCCAGGTCACGGCGAATGGGCGGTCGAGCAGCCTGACGCTCATCGGCGTAGAGCCGCGCGCCCGATTTCATCCGTATCGTGTGGTCTCGGGAGAGCCACTCGACGGCTCGAATGAGGAGGTCCTGATCGGCGTCTCGCTGGCGGACCGTCTCGGCGTTGCGGTCGGCGATCGGGTGAAACTGCGCGTGCTGCTGTCCACCTATCCCCGCTTGGTTCTCGACGACGACGGGTACGGCGATTACTCCCTGGTGGTTCGCGGGCTGGTCGGATTTGGCGCCTCCGATGGCGCGTTTGTGGCGCGGTCCTTCCTGGCCGGCGAGCTTGGCGACGAGAACGTCGCGTCGTCGGTCCTCATCCACATCCCGAATCACGAAAACGCTTCTGCCGTGGCCGCGAAGATCGCGCCAATCGTTCCGAACGCCGTCGTTCGCTCCTGGATTGACGACAGTCGCTACCTCCAAAGCTCGGTACGCGCCGTGGAGACGCTGGCGCAGGCGTCCTGGGTGATGGGTGTCCTGGCGGTGGGGATTCCCGTGCTGGCCCTCCTCTATATCAGTACGTTGCACCGGCGGCGGCAGATCGGTCTCCTGACCGCCATGGGCTTCTCACGCCTCGACCTCTTCGCGACATTTTTGGCGCAGGCGCTGTTCCTGGGAATGGCAGGCGCCATTTCGGGCGGCACGGTAGCGATCGGGCTGGTGCGCTACTTGATCCGGCATCCGGTCTTCAATTGGCAAGCGTTCGTAATTCGCCCCGTCTTGTCGACACGCGATCTGGCCATGACGATGTTGGTGGTCCTCTTGACGGCCGTGGCGGCGGGAACCTACCCGGCCTGGCGCGCCGCCCGTCTCGACCCGTCTCCGATCCTGAGAGGAATTGAATGACCAACAACGCCGCCCTCGATGCCCGCGGGCTGGTTCGGCGCTATGCCGATCGAACCGTCATCGATCATGTCTCGCTCACCATTCTTGCTGGCGAGTCCGTCAGCCTGATGGGGACCAGCGGCTGCGGCAAAACGACCCTGCTCCACATCCTTGGCACCCTCGACCGACCGGACGAAGGACAGTTGTTGTTAGCCGGTCAGGATCCCATCACGCTTGGCGAGAGGGAGCGCGCGCGACTGCGTCGAGAGACTCTGGGATTCGTCTTTCAGCAGAGCAATCTCCTCCCGTCGCTGTCCGCGCTCGAGAACGTGGCTCTTCCAGCTTGGCGGGTGTCGGGGCGACGTGGGGAGGCGATGGACCGCGCCGCAGCCCTCCTGTCGCGTTTCGGACTGGCGGCGCGCGCTCAAGCCAAGGCCCACATCCTGTCTCTCGGGGAGGCACAGCGGGTGGCGGTGGCGCGAGCGCTCATCAACAGTCCCCGGGTCGTATTGGCCGACGAGCCTTCGGGCAGCCTCGATTCGGGCTCGACGGATGCCGTTCTCGACGCCCTCACGGAGGTCTGCCGCCTCGGAGCAGCGCTCCTGGTGGTCACGCATGATCCCCAGGTCGCTGCACGCTGCACCCGCCAGCTTGTCATGCGTGACGGTCGCCTCCTTCAACCGGAGTCGGTTTCTCCTCCAGCGCGGGCTCATGCTTAGCCCGAACAGCAATCGCAATCGACGGGGCCAGCGGGTGTGGCGCTCAGGCCGAAGCTCCCCGGACCAAACGGGTCAGGAGCTTGAAGTCGATGGGCTTGGCCATGAACGTCGCGCCGGCATCCCTCGATTCATTTACGGTGCGCTCATCCGTGTAAGCGCTGACGACCACCGCGAGGAGCCCGGTCCACGTACCTCGGACTTTCTTGACGAAGTCGACCCCGCTGATTCCCGGGAGCCGGTAGTCTGTCACGACGACATTTGGCTCGCTCTCCAGTGCCATGGGAAAGGCTTCTTCAGCGCTGGCCGCGATGTCCGTCAAGTGGCCGTCGATCTGAAGGATTTCGGCGATGTTCTCGGCGAGGCTGACATTGTCGTCGATGATCAACACACGCCGGGCCTCGTGGCTCCCGAGTTTCTGGCCCGTACTCATCGCCCCCGGGTCATTCATGGATCAAACCTGCGCACCGCCTGTCCTGCATGCAACCAGGCGGAGCTCGAGCTGTGTGTTTGGAGCGAGCCCCGGCCGTCTCCTCCAGGTGGGGAATCCCCTACGGACAGCGCGGGTAGTCCGGACTGGATGCGTCGCGTGCAGCTAGATATCAAGAGTCTCGTTGGGCGACGTCACGATTGGGGGAAAAGGAGCGGCGAGAATCGCCGGAGCGGGAGTCCTCTTCGGCGCGGAGGGGTACGTATGGCCGGCGGCGGCCTTGCGGGCCCCGCGGTGGCCGTCGCTCTTCGCCGAAGAGCTGAAGTAGAAGGAGCCATATGAGCATTTCCAGCGGTCCCAACAATGAGGCTCCGATGCCGTCATTGGCCGCACCCGGGCCGCGGGCGGATCCCGACCGTCGTCAGCTTGTTCTCAGCCTGACCCGCTTTGGAGGCCCGGAAGGCTTCAGGCTGGTCGAGGAGCCGATGCCCACCATACGGCCCAACGAGGTGCGGGTGCGAGTGCTCGCCGCGAGCGTTCAGTTCACCGATGTCATCTTGCGCCAGGGGAAGTACCCCGACCTCAAAGAAAGGCCGCCCCTCGTGCTTGGGTACGACGTGGTTGGCGAGATCGACCAGGTCGGCTCCGAGGTGTCATCGCTCGCGGTCGGCGATCGGGTCGCGGATCTCACCATGACGGGCTCGTACGCGCGGTACAGGACGCTCCGCGCCGACCGCGTCGTCCGGGTGCCGTCAGGCGTCGACTCGGCGGAGGCTGATGCCCTCGTGCTCAGCTGGGTCACCGCGTACCAACTCCTGCACCGCGAGGCGCGCGTGGCGGAAGAACAAAGGGTGCTCGTTCTCGGAGCGGCGGGCGCCGTCGGGCAAGCGCTTTGCGCGCTGGGCAAGCTCGCGGGCCTGAAGATATGGGGCGTCGGGCGGCCGGAGCACGCCGACCTGATACGCTCCCTGGGCGCGACACCCCTCGACCTCAAGACCGGGGACGCTCGGGTATCGGTCCCGGAAGGGTTCGACGTCATCTTCGATGGCATCGGCGAGCAAGGCTTCGTGCGTTCCTGGGCCTCTCTCAAGAAGGGGGGAATGCTCTGCGCTTTCGGATTCACCTCGGCCGTGCGGCGAGGGACGGGCCTGATGACGATGGCCTGTTGGCTCCTGCGTCTGCATCTTTGGAACTGGTTACCGAACGGCAGGGCCGCCCGTTTCTACTCGATCATGGCATTGCGGAAACGGCAGCCAGACTGGTACCAGGCCGACCTTCAGAAGCTCTTCGGGTTGCTCGCCGGGAAGGTCATTCGTCCCCGGATCGCAGAACGAATCGGGCTCGACGACGTGGCGACCGCGCACCGCAAGCTCGAGGCAGGAGGGCTGACGGGGAAGATCATCCTCTGTCCGTGGGAGAACGTGTTCGCGAGTGCCCGGAAGTGAGCGATCGTCGATGAATGGAATTCAAGTGACGTGGCCGCCGAGTGCCACAACTCCGCAGTCGAGGGCGAACCGCACCAGAGCGGACCGGGAAGCCAGGCCCAACTTTTCCATGACCATGGAACGAGAGGTTTCGACCGACTTGACGTCCAGCCGCAGCTCGTCCGCAATCTGACCGTTGGTGAAGCCTTCGGCGAGACGCCGCATGACCTCCAGCTCCCGTGCGGTCAGCTGCGCCGTCCCCAGCCCGCCTGCGCCGGTCGGGGGCGAGCGCATCGAGCTTTGCGCGAACCCCACCGCGAGCGCGGCGTCAATGAAGGTCCCTCCCTGCGCGACCGCACGAATCGCCGCCAGCAGCTCCGTATCGACTGCGCTCTTCACCACGTAGCCGACGGCGCCCGCTTGTCCCGCGGCGCGAACGTAGCCGAGCTCGTCGTGAGCCGTGAGGACGACAATACGCGTCTTCAAGCCCACCTGCCTCAGAGCGACAATGGCGGCGAGCCCTCCGCCGTTGGGCATGGTGAGGTCCATCAGTACGATGTCCGGGTTGGTGTTTCGGACCCCGACCACTGCGTCGGGCCCGTTGGCCGCCTCTCCAACCACTTCCATATCCAGCTGCATGGTGATGAGCGCGCGCAAGCCGGCCCGCAAGATGTCGTTGTCGTCGGCGATGAAGACCCGCACGCTCATCACGAGACCAGCCTTGGTCCCGGAAGCGGGACGTTCACACAAATAGTTGTGCCGAGTCCCGGCGTCGCACCGCAGCACCCACCATCACGAGACATCGGAGCGCAACGCCACCGATCGACATGATCCCCCCCCGACTCGACGTGCATGCTGCCACCCCAATCAATAGATCAGCTACAACGCCGGTCCCGTACGGAGACCCCCACCTCTCGCGTAGTGGTTTCCCCGCTCTCACCTGGTGTCCCACAATCCGGCATCACTGGCAGGCGGCCGAATCAGGGCCGGGCGATGCCAGAGCTCCTGACCTGCTCGCCGCGACCTGGCTCCGGGTCCGCGCTAGGCTCGGAGGCCTGCTCGGCCTGACGGGAGGTTGCCAGGATGTCTCGGAAGCGACGGACCTTTGATTGCATTTCCTCCAGCTCCGATGTCGAAAGCGCAATGATCCCTCGTCTCACGTCCAGCTCTGATGGAAGTCGGTTCTCTAGTTTCGCCCACTCATCGCACGCTCCGGGACTGGCGAACTCGAGTAACGCCCGCGCTGCGGTCCGAAGATGATCTAGCTCGGCCAGAATGCTGCGGCTTTGGGGAGTCATCGGATAGAGCATGCGAGCGCTCATTCACAGGAGGTCCCCGGCGAAGAAAGACGGCCAAGGCGGGTGCGGCAAGGTCCGCCGCTGAGGGCCCAGGATGAGAGCGACGGCCCGCGTGGCCAGACGCGACACCTCTTTGGGATCCGCGCTGTAGTGCGCCGCCCTGTCGAACACCGCCGCGACCACCTCGCCGAGCTGTGCAGTTTTACGGACGCGAGCTCTCATGACTTCTCCTGGTCAGTGTTCAGCGGTCCGACAGTGATGCGACCCCTCATCGCCGAAGCGGGATCCCGCTCCGGCGATTCCCGCCGCCCTTTCCCCCAATCACGACGCCGCCCAGCCAGGAGTTCAAATAGCCGCCATGGCGTGCCGCAGCCAGTCCGGATGACCCGTGTGGCCTGTAGGGGATTCCCCACCTGAGGGCCCGCGGTCGACAATGTCGGGCAATACGGCCACGGACTCTGGCGCAGCCGCGGGCGTGATGTCACGCCGTCGGCGTACTCGGCTCCATCCCCGATCGCAACGGTAGCTCCAACGAAAAGATACACCCCTTCCCCGGCAGGTTGCGTACCCGGAGCTCGCCGCCTATGGCACGAATGTTCCGGCGGCTGACGGCCAGGCCGAGGCCCAATCCCGATCGGTCGCTGCCCCGTTGTTCGAAGGCCTGGAACAGCCCCTCTTCGTCGCCTGGCGGAAGACCGCCGCATTCGTCTCCGACCTCGAAGCAAACCCTCTCCCCCGCGATCTTGGACACCCGGAGGCCGATGGTGCTGCCGCGCGGCGAGAACTTGGATGCGTTGCGCAGCAGGTTGACGACGGCGCCCACCACGAGCAGTCGATCTGTCTCGATCTGGAGCGCCTCGTCCAACTGAGAGACCTCCAGCTTGAAGCCGTGCGTGGTCGCCTCGATCGTCGCCACGACCCGGAGCTCCTCCATCAGTTCGGAGACCCACACGCGCTCTCGCGCGTAGACGCCGGTGGCCGCTCGAACCTTGGCAACCGATCGGTCGACCATATCGGCGATCGAGTTCAGCGTGCGCTCGAGCACTGCACCGGTGCTGCCCCCGATTCCCACTTTTCCTTGCTTGAGCACGTGGAACGAGAGCTTGGCGGTGGTGACCAGATTGTTCAACTCATGTGCCAGGAAGCCCGTTCGCTCAGTTTCCTGCTCCGATTGTTGACGTGCGCGCTGGCGCTCGAACTCGGTCACTGCCTGAGCGATTGCGAAGTCGAGACACTTATTCAGGGTGCGAAAGTCGTCCGCAGAGATGGTCTTGTCCAGATCGACGGCGAGCTCGGTGATCGCCTGGCAGACGTCGCCATAGTCGTGAACCAGCTGGTCCACCGTGAACCCGATTCTCATGCGGCTTGCGCCGTGGTGAGCCGCGGTTCGTCCGACCGCCGGATCCGAGACCGAGCCGCGCAACTCATGCGCTTTCAAGACGGCCATGAGCTGTTCGAGGAAGAGAGGAATGCCCTCCTCCATTTCGGCGTCCGTCGGTCGCGGTGCCATCCGAACCGCCACCTTCTGCCGCGTCAGGGCCACAATCTTGGCGCGGTGGGCGAAAATGAAGTCGTTGAGCACGCGCCTACGATAAGCATCGATCCCTGGGTGGGGTTTGCTCCGGGGCACGATTGAGGCCGCTCGTGACCCTGGGCGTCAGTGTCGCGACCCGGAGGGGAAGCTGGGCAGAAGCCCCGATCGTGTCCACGTTAGCTCGCGGCGTGCGAACGGTGGAAACAGAGCAACGACGGACGAACGAAACGGAAAATCTCGAACGCCTGCTTGATGAGGTCGGACGGGGCAGCCGGGCCCAGGTTGCCGAGGCCACCCGCGGGCTGGTCAGGCGATTCGGAGATCGGGGGTCGTGCGTCTTGGTCGACGACCGCGCCCGCGTCGTGCTGTCGACGGATGTGCCGGGATTGAGCGATCTCCACATTGATCTCGCCCGTTATCCGGAGATCACGTCGGCCCTCGCCAGCCGCGAGATCGTCTCCATCGAGGACGTACGACGATCGACCATGCTGGAGGCAGTGGCGAATCTCCTGCCGGATCATCTGGGCGCTGTGGTGGTGATTCCGTTGGTGGCCGGGCCACGCTGCTTGGGCGTCATCACGGTGCGGTCGGAACGGCCGCGCGAGGTAGTTCAGGCTGACGTCATGGCGGCGCGTTTTGAGGGGCGCCTGCTGGGGACGTTACTCGAACTGCAATTCGGCAGCGATCTCAGCAACCAGCTAAAGCTCGAGTGCGGGGTACCGGGGGACGGTGTCCCCCTGGCCATCCGGCCTCCAACTCTGCCGACTGGCAAAAGGCGCCGAATTCTTGTGGCCGAGGACGACGTCGATCAGGCGGCGATAATTGAGGGTATCCTGGCCGGCGAGGGCTTCGATGTGGTTCTGACCCAGAACGGCGAGGATCTGCTGAACGAGACGCGACGCGCACCTCCTGATCTGATCCTGCTCGACGGCCACATGCCGATTCTCAACGGCTTCCACGCCGCCGAAAGCCTTCATGCCGATCCCCGAACGTCCGATGTCCCCATTCTGTTCCTTTCGGCCGCCGAAGACCTGCTGCTCCGCGTTCAGGGCCTCAAGCCCCAGACCGTTGATTTCTTGCGCAAGCCCTACGCACCACCGGAGCTACTGGCGCGTATCGAGAGAGCCCTGAGGCAAGGTCTGGTCTATGAAGGGCTGCGCGCGGAGGCCGAAGTCGACGCGCTGACCGGACTCGCCAACGCTCGCGCTCTGGTCAGAACCCTGGCCATCGAACAGTCCCGCATTTCGAGATACGGCGCCACATCAGCTGTCCTCATGATGGACGTCGACAAGCTCAAGACCATCAATGATCGCCACGGGCATATCGTGGGGAGCCGTATCCTCCAAGCTGTCGGAGGGCTGTTGCGAGGCATGATTCGCGAGACTGATCTCGCCGCGCGGTACGGGGGTGACGAATTCGTGGCCATCCTCGCGCACACGAGCGTCGCCGAAGGTGGCGCGTTTGCCGAGCGCTTCCTCAGCCGGATCCGCCAGCTCTGGCCGGAAGGGGTCGACGTATCCATGAGCATCGGGATCGCTTCCCTGGCAGGCTCGGCCGACGACTCGAGCGACCTGCTCCTTGCCAACGCCGATGCGGCGGCCTATCGAGCCAAACGGTTGGGCGGAAACCGAGCCTGTGTCTTCGACGGTGAGCTCGATTCGGTGATGGCCGAGCGCCAACAGAAGGCTGAGGATGCTCCCAAATGCGCCAGAGCTACGGTGCGTGGCCCGTGACACAACTGGCTCGACGATGAACGCGGAGATGTTCCTCTAAGTGGTGAGGCCCCATGGAAGACGATCAGAGCGACCGACACCGAGCTCGGGAGTCGGCCACCCCAAACACCGGTCCGACTGACGGCGACGTCTGGGCACGGGCCGCCGCTCTGGCAAGTAGGGATTTACAGCGCGCGCAGGCTCGAGCGTTCGCCAGGAAGCCGGAGCATCCACAGCGAAAGACCAAGACGCCGTAAGCGACGTGCCGCCGTCGGCACAGGTCCAGTCTGTCATCGGCTGCATCGGAATGGCCCAGAACCTAGGCCGCCTATCGGGCGGCACGTCGTCGGGCCAATGTCCGTCGTTCGCTTCGCTCGCCGTCGCCTTTTCGGCGACGCCCTCCTAGGCACACTCCAGGGAGGCTCGCATTATGAAAGGCTGCGTCGGGGGCGTGACTGTGTGGGTAAAGAGGCCATGAAGTCGGGGATGCTGACCGCGGACGAACGAAAGCGGATGGCAACGGCTGGCGATCGGCAACTAGGCCACGTCCACTTCGACATGATGCTCCTGCCGGTCGTCGACGAGGCGGATCAGACCGTCAGGCTGTTCCCATCCATCCGTGACGACGCGTCCGACGCGGGTACCGCCTCCGCCATTTCGGACCTCGATATGATACTGCGTGTCGCGATAGCGGTAGTGGATCTTGAAGCTGGGCCAGTCCCCAGGTAGACAGGGCGCGAAACGCAGGCAATCGACGTCGAGGTGGAGTCCTAGCAATGATTCGGTGATGAGGCGGTACATCCAGCCAGCCGAGCCCGTGTACCAGGTCCAACCGCCGCGGCCCGTGTGCGGCGCGACCGCATAGAGGTCAGCGGCGACCACGTAAGGCTCGACGCGATATCTGGCGACCTCTTCAGGCGTCGTGGCGTGCGACACCGGATTGATTAGGCGGAACAGATCCCATGCGCGCGGCGCATCTCCCATTGCTGCGAACGCCATCGCCGTCCAGACTGCCGCGTGGGTGTACTGGCCCCCGTTTTCCCGCACCCCGGGCACGTAACCCTTGATGTAGCCGGGGTCGAGCGGCGACTTGTCGAAGGGCGGATCGAGCAACTGGACCAGCCGCTCGTCGTGGCGCACCAGGAACCGTTCAGCGCTCATCATCGCGGTCGCCGACCTGTCATGGGGCCCGGCGCCCGACAGGACTGACCAGCTTTGGGGCAAAGAGTCGATCTTGCACTCCGGATTCAGCACCGATCCCAGGGGCGCACCATCGTCGAAGTATGCCCGCCGGTACCACTCGCCGTCCCATCCGTGCTCTTCGATGTTGAGCCGCAGCTTTGCAGCCTCGGCCACGTACCTGTCGGCCCGGGACACGTCGCCGCGCCGACGCGCCAGCGCGCCGAACTGCGTGAGAACATCGAAAAGGAAAAACGCCAGCCAAACACTTTCGCCCCGCCCACCTGCGCCCACCAGATTCATTCCGTCGTTCCAATCGCCAGAGCCCATGAGGGGTAGCCCATGCGCTCCGAAGCGCAATCCGTGGTCGACCGCTCGCGCACAGTGCTCGTAGAGTGTTCCTGTCTCCTCTGAAATCTGCGGCAGATCGTAGTACGACTCTTCGTCGGCGCGCAGTGCGCGCCCGGTCAAAAAAGGCGCTCGCTCATCCAGCACACCCGTATCGCCTGTCACGGCGACGTATCTGCACGTCGCGTAAGGCAGCCAGAGGTAGTCGTCGGAGAAATGGGTCCGCACGCCGCGGCCAGCCGGCGGATGCCACCAGTGTTGCACGTCGCCCTCGGTGAATTGTCGCCGCGACGCGCGCAGCAAATGTTGTCGCAACACCACCGGCTCTGCATGGATCAGTGCCATCGCGTCCTGGAGCTGATCGCGGAAGCCGTACGCCCCCCCCGATTGATAGAATCCGGTCCGGCCCCACATGCGAGCGCTGAGCACCTGATAGAGAAGCCAACCATTAGCCAAAAAGTTCACCGCCGGGTCGGGTGTTTCGCAGTAGAGCGTGCCGAGGGTGCGGCCCCAATAGCCCCATACCCCTTCCAGTGTTCCCTGTGCTCGCGCCGGGCCCCGGAAGCGCTGCACCAGTTGCCGCGCCTGACCCTCGTCGCGAGCTGCGCCCAGTGTAAACACGACATCTTTGTCTTGTCCGTCGGCCAGGTCGATCTGCACCTGAATGGCGGCGCACGGATCGAGGCCCGCGCCGACACGTCCTGACAATCGGACGCGGCGCAAAGCGGCCGGATGCGCCAGCGATCCGTTTCTGCCCAGGAACTCAGCACGATCGGCGGAGACGGTGCGGGTGGTCTCGCTGCAGTCGGCGAATGCGACGCGCCCGGCAAACTCGCTGCTGTAGGCATTCTGCGCGAACAGAGCCCCTGTCGCCGCATCCACCCTCGTCACCACGTGTGGCAGCGTCTTGCCGCGCAACTCGCCCAGCACCCATTCCCAGTACCCCGTGATCGACAACTTGCGCGCGCGGCCGGACCGATTCGAGATCCGCAGACGCGTGACTTTCACCGGTTCATCGGTGGCCACAAAAATGCACAGTTCGGTGACAATTCCGTCCTCGGTGTGCTCGAAGATGGTGTATCCGAACCCATGGCGCGCGACATAGGGCGTGTCTCCCCGCACCGGGAATGGCGAGGGCGACCAGAACGCTCCGGTCTGCTCGTCGCGAACGTAGAGCGCTTCGCCGCCTTGGTCGGTGACCGGATCGTCGGACCACGGAGTCAGCCTGAACTCGTGACTGTTCTCGGACCAGGTGTAGGAGCTCCCGCTTTCGGAAACGATGGTGCCGTACTGAGGATTGGCGATGACATTGATCCAGGGCGCCGGTGTGCTCTGATTCCGTCCGAGCAGCGTGACGTACTCCCTCCCGTCCCTGCTGAACCCACCCAATCCATTGAAGAACGCGAGATCGCGGGGCGGCGGCTCGGCAGGCGCTGCCAGCTCGGGGCGCCTCTTCGTCGGCCGGAGGTCGGGAATGGAGACGCTCCCCCTTCCGCGACGCTCGACCTGGTCGACGAAGGAGCCGGTGTCGTCGAACAGGATGACGCGCGCCACGGTCTGCAAGAGGGTTCGATCCTCGTCCGACATCGCCTCGCCTCGGCGCACGAAAATGCCACCGGGCTTATCGACCAGGGAAGCGTCCGGGCTCGCCGCGATCAGATCCATAATCGCTCCCTGCAGCGTCTGGCGATAGACCGAATCATCTTCATTCCAGATCACGAGGTCCGCGGCGAGCCCCTTGATACGCCAGTACGCGTGGGCCTGAATCGCCTGTCGGCACAGCTCGATCTTTGCGTGGTCGCTCATGCGGACGAGGACGATGGGCAGATCGCCTGAGATTCCGTAGCCCCACAGCCCGGATTGCCCCCGCCTATTGCGCGCGAGAATATTGGCCTTGGCTCGGTGCACGTCCCCGGCAAAGATCACCGGCCCGGCAAGTCGAGCGTAGAGCTGAGCATCGGTCTCGGTGGCATTAATCTGCTGCAACAGGATGTGGCTATGAGTCCACGCGAGCTCAGACACGCGGTCAGCAAGATGCGGGTCGTGATACTTGTCCATCATCGCCGTGACAATCTCGCGGTTCTCGCCAATCCCGGTGACCAGGTCGACCTTCACGGTCTCGTTCGGTTGCAACACGACGATCGATCTGATGCAAACCACGGGATCGAGAACCGGCCCATGGCTGTCAGAGAGGGGCTGACGTCCCTCCATCGCAGCCGGCGCCTCCAACGTGTTGCCCCGGCCGATGAACTTCATTCGGTCGGTCTCGAATGATGCCTCGCCGCTGGTCGTCCCTTCGACCTGCATCAAGTGCATCATCCAAGGTGGCTGTTCGCCCGCGGAGCGAGGCCGGCGGGTACAGATAATCGCGCGCCGCGATCGCACCACTTCCGTTTGAACGAACAAGTTGCTGAACGCGGGATGGGCGAGATCCTGGCCCTGAGGCGCGAGGACCACCTCGGTGTAGCTCGTGACCTCTATTCTGCGCACGCGTTCCGAACGGTTCGTCAGCGTGATGCGACGCAGCTCGATGTCGTCCTCGGGCGAAATGCTGATCTCGGTGCGCGTGTCGATCTGAACGTCCCGCCGATGAAATTCGGCGCGCGCTTGGGTGAACACTGCTTTGTAACGGGTGGTATGGGTCCGCGTGGGTTGCCATGCCGTCGACCAGGTCACGCCACTGTCGAGATCACGCAGGTAGCAGAAGGATCCCCAACAATCGCGGGTGGGATCCTCGCGCCAGCGGGTCACCTGAATGTCCCGCCACCGGCTGTATCCTCCTCCCGCGGAGGTCACCACAGTATGGTACCGGCCGTTCGAGAGCAGGGTGACTTCCGGCGTTGCGGTGCCCGGATCAGTAAAGACGCGCATCGTCCCCTCGTCGGCCGCGGCGACTCTCCGTGTGGCACCGGCCTCCGCGACGTGGGGGAATAGGGTTGCGCCCGTCCTGGGGACACGCTCCTGCAGCAAGAGATCGGCGGCGCGCAACATCGGCTCGGCTTCGAACCGGCGTTGCATCGGACGGTCCAGCAGGAGATAGCCGAGCGACAGAAGGGTCATGCCCTCGTGGTGTGCCATGAACTGCCGCACGATCGTATGCGAGGCACCGGGCGGTTGCCGAGAGGCTGTGTAGTCGATCGCTTCGTAAAACCCGTAGGCGCCTTCGTATCCATCTGCGGCCAGGCGCTGCAAATTCCCACAGGCCGCCTCAGGCTCGACCATGAGCGCGAGCGCCGTGGCGTAAGGCGTAACGACGAGGTCCTCGGCCAACCCGCGTTTCAGGCCGAGCCCAGGTACCCCGAACGCACGATATTGATAGTTCAATCGAGGGTCGACCGTATTGTAGCCGGATTCTGAGATGCCCCACGGGACACCACGCTGGTTTCCATAGTCGATCTGGCGGCGCACGACGGCCTTGTAGGTTCGTTCCAGCAAGGTGTTCTCGTAGCTGGGCATCACGAGCAGCGGCATGAGATATTCGAACATCGAGCCGCTCCAGCTGAGCAAGGCGGGAGCGCCCCTGGTCGTCGTCAGCATTCGGCCGAGGGCAAACCAATGTTCTTGCCCCACCCTGCTCTGCGCGATGGCCACAAAGCTGGCTAGCCGCGCCTCGGAGGCCAATAGATCGTAGAAGCTGCTGTCAAGACGCTGGTCGGTGACGTTGTATCCGATGGCGAACAGATCGCGCGCTTCGTCGAAGAGAAACGTGTAGTCGACTTCCGTTAGACCTAGGCATTGGGCCGCCAGTTCCTCCAGGACCTTGATCCGATCTGCGGCATGCTGAGCCGCGAGGCCCAGTGCGGCGCGGAACGAGCCACACCACGCGACAAGCGACGCCTGGTCCGCAGAAGAAGACATGAGCGCGAGGCTGTTCGCGATCTGATCGAGAGCTGGAATCATCGTGTCACGAAGTCCAACGCTTTCACGTAAGCTGAGCCCGGCGTCGATCGCGGTGACCATGCCGTGCAACGTCTTCAGGTGTGGATGTCGCGCGGATGCGGTGCCGTGAAGGACGTCGGGCGTCAGGGGAGCCAGGTCGGCCCACGGAGCCATTCGCAAGAGATCGGCACGGTGATCACGACAGGCGCGGGTGAGAGCGAGCGCCCACCATGCGAGCTCCTCGTCGGCTCCGACGGCGGTCGATATCTCGGTCGCGACCGCTGTCAGACTCGACAAGAGCGTCGCCGCCGCCGTCGTTGTCGAGCCCGTGGGCCCGGACTGCACCAGGTCTTCGAACCTCTGGGTCAGCGCTGATACGTCGGAAGAGCCGAGCCCTTCACGCCGCTCAACGCCCGTACGTCCATTCTCACGAAGCAGGTCTTTCAGCACGTGCACGGTGTCGCGAATCCCGTTGAAGGCACGTGCCGTCTGCGGCGACGCATCGCACAGCTCCAAGAGACCGACGCGAAGGACCAACAGGTGTCCCACGAGATTGCCGCTGTCAACCGTCGAGACATAGAGCGGTTGCAAGGGCTCGCGTGTCCGGGTGTCGTACCAGTTGAAAAAGTGCCCCCGGTGGCGTCGCATTTGAAGCAGGGTCGCGAGGCTGTCCTTTGTCCGCTCGATCAGATGACTGACCGGGAGATAGCCGAAGTCGACGGCATTGAGATTGGCGAGCAGCGCCATTCCGATGTTGGTGGGGCTCGTTCGTGATGCAACGACGACAGTCGCGTGTTCCTGGACGTTGTCTGGCGGAAGCCAGTTCTCTTCAGCGGTGACGAACGTCTCGAAATACCGCCAGGTCTTTCGCGCCACCTTGAGTAGGAATACAAGCTGGGGACGAGAGAGGCGAACGGGGCGTGGCGCCAGGGTGCGACTGAGCCACCAGGTGATCGCGGGGGAGGCGAACCAAAGCCCCAGGAGCAGGGCTGCCGGCATGAGAGAGCTCGGTCGGTACACGATGATGAGCGCGAGTGCCTCGACGGCAAGCGCCGGGGCTACCAGCATCGAGGTGAGGACACCTGGCAACGTCGTCTGGCTGTCGCGATCGGCGTCGCTGTCGGTCGTCCATTCCAGCAGACGCCGCCGCGTAAGGAGCAGTCGCGCTGTCGTTCGGACGACGGCGTCGAAGCTGACGTAGCCATCATAGGAGATAAACGCCATCGTGAAGAGTAGCCGCGCCAGCTGAATCCCGAATGCTCCGGCTAAGGTCCGAAAGAGGGAGGCCCAAGGCAGATCGGTCGGCTTGCGAACGAGGTCGGTGAGGATGGCCAGGAGGGGGATGGCGCCGAAGACCGAAAGGACGAAGAGCATCACCGCGGCCACCTTCAGCGGCGCCAGCAGGATAAAGGACGAGAGCAACAGCGTCAGCGTCGCGACCGGCACCAGGCTGCGGCGCAAGTTGTCGAATATCTTCCAGCACGACAAGATCCCGATGGGATTCGGCGCGCTACCTCCGCCGAGGCGAGGGACCCGTGGCAGCAACCAGCGCGCGATTTGCCAGTCGCCACGCATCCACCGGTGGCGGCGGCTGACGTCCACCAGGTACCGCGACGGGTATGCCTCGTAGAGCTCGACGTCGCTCAGCAGGGCCGAGCGTGCGTGAGCTCCTTCCAACAGGTCGTGGCTGAGGACCGTGTTTTCGGGAAAGTCTCCGCAGGTCGCCTCGAAGGCGTCGACGTCGTAAATGCCCTTTCCGATGAACGAACCTTCGCCGAACAGGTCCTGATACACGTCCGACACGACGCGGGTGTACGGGTCGACACCGGGATCGCCAGCGAAGAGACGAACGAACCATGAACGTTGGGCGCTGGGAAGACTCACGCTGACCCGGGGCTGAAGAACTCCGTAACCAGCGATGACCCGACGCTTTCGAGCGTCGAGCACCGGCCGATTCAAGATGTGGGCCATGGCGCCCACCATCTCTCTCGCGGCACCGCGAGGAAGCTGCGTATCGGTATCGAGGGTGATCACGTAGCGGACGTTCGAGAGCTGACTGGTGTCGCCGAGCACCTCGGAAAAGGCCTCAGGTCGACCGCTGCGCAGGAACGCGTTCAGCGCCGCCAGCTTCCCGCGTTTGCGTTCATGGCCCATCCACGCACCTTCGCGTGGGTTCCAGCGGCGCGATCGATGGAACAGCAGGAAGATATCCCGCCGTTCCGCATCGTACCTGCGGTTCAACACCTCGACCCCTTGACGGGCCAACTCCACCAACTCCGCGTCCCCGGGCAGGGTCTCTTGCGCCGCATCGGTGACATCCGTGAGCAAGGCGAAATGCAAATGATCGTCGCGGTTGGCGAGGTATCGGACCTCTAGCCCTTCCAGCAGGTGCTTGACGCCATCGGCGCTCGAGAGCATCG
Source organism: uncultured Pseudomonadota bacterium (assembly GCA_963835825.1). GTDB lineage: Bacteria > Myxococcota_A > Polyangia > Fen-1088 > Fen-1088 > JADGRB01. Next base: position 337,095 of record CAWIGZ010000005.1, on the reverse strand, counting down.
CCGGCACCACGACAATCGTCCGGCTATCAGCGGGAATTCCGTCACTGAAGTCCAACCGGGGCAAGCGCTGCGCCACCACGAGCACTCCGACAAGCCAGTTGGTGAACGCGACGCCGAGATGCGTGGCGACCAGTGAAAGGGTCGGCACTACGACACCCCACTCCAGGCCAGACAGCTCAATAGCTCCGCCGAGAAACAGGTGGATGAATGTCGCGGTCGCGGCCGCCGTGACGAGACCGACCGCGGCCACATAAAGGAACAGTGCCCTGCGGCGGCTGAGGCGGCAGATCGCTCCCCATGCCGACGGACGCATCTTCGCCCGAATCTCGAGCGCGCGGCGTCCACGATCGACGAGATAAAAGCCAACGTGCGAGGTACGACCCGGGAGACCAGCGCCCGACTCTCGGTCCGCCTCCAGGCGCGTCAGGGCGATAGCCTGGCGAGCGATCTCGGGCTCCTCCATGGGGCTCTGCTTGGCGATCTCCTCGATGACATGGCGGTAACGGTCGCGCGTCGCAAAATCCATCGCGGCATAGATCTGGGCCGGGTCTGTTCGGAGCGTCTGCTCGACCAGACTGTGGGCTTCGACGAATTCGCGCCAGTCGTTGGCACCGAGGAAGCGCAGGCTCGTGATGCAATTACCGATGGAGATCTGGTCTGCTGCCTGCGCCTGTCCTTCGGAGACGATCAGATGGTCGGTTGTTTGTCCCTGTTCGGACAGACGATGCTCGATCCAGCTGTTTGCAAACGTGAAGTGTGCGCTCTGGCCTTGCAGAAGCCGCGTGAGCTCGCTCAAGAACGCCCCGGACAGCGGCGGATTGGTGCGCGCCATATCCGCTAAGACCAGCACGAGATCGTTCGGATTTCGCGCCACGACCTCGACCATTCGTTCGGCCCAGTCGCCGGCCAGGTCGCGGTCCTGGCGTCCGGCGGCGACGCGCACGGCGACGCGGCGAAGATTCTCGATCAGGGCCAGTCCCAGCATGATCGGGATGGCCCATAGCTCGCCCAGTTGCAGGGGATGGGCAGGTCTGTACGCGCCTATGAAGCTGTTCAGGCTGTCCAGGTCGATCCGTCCATCGACGTGAGCGATCAGTTCCAGGGCGACGGCGTAGGCACGTGGGTAGCCAGCGTCCGGACCGCCCGACAACTGCGGCAGCTCTCGGCTGTAGGAGCGCGGCAAGTTTCGCCGCGTCAATCGAATCTGATCTTCGATCAGATAAAAATTGTCTAACAGCCACTCACCCGCCGGCGCGATGCGCCGGTTGCGTGCGACAGCAGCGGCTACCAGATGATGAGTTTGGATCAGAAGCTGTTCGTTGTGATCCAACCTCGGGATAAGCCGGTCGGAACCTCGCCGGTCGGCCAGTCTGTGTGAAGCTGCCAACTTGGCCCCGTGTTGCGCCAGCTGCTCGACGCTCAAGAGCTCGGCACGCAGCGGCTGCTCCGTGCCTTCGGTCGAGACCAACCCCTTCGTATCTGCTCCGCGCCAGGAGTTCGCTATGCGCCCCAGCAGAGCGGACAGTTCGAAAACACCCACGGTTGGGCTCTTACGAGGCTTCCGACCGGCCGAATGGCTGGCGCGGCACAAAAAGTTTCACTGTGATTGACAACGCTTCACGTTAGCTCGAAACCGCTTCGGCAGGCCCGAATCTCTATTACTGGCTGTCGCCTTCGAGAGATCAGTCGGAATACCCCGAGTGACCCGTAAGGGAATCCCTGACTGATCGACCTACGATGGGCCCTGCGCGCTCACGCGCGGCCCTCTACTTGCTGCGAGGTCGGCTGCGCGAGCGGCGCTTGGCGCGGGAGGCGCATCAGGAAGGTCGTCCTGCCGTCGGCGGAGTACGCGGCGAGCGTGCCGCAGCCCGCATTCATGATCTGCTTTGCGATGTAGAGGCCGAGTCCGAGATTCCCGGTCGTTGAGCTCTCCTGCTGCCTTGCTCGACGGAAGGGCTCGAAGATGAACGGGAGCACGTCTGCGGGGATGGGCTCTCCCCAGTTGCTGATCTCGACGACGACTTCCGGACCGTCGGCGTGCGCCTTGACGGCAACGGTCGTTCCCGGCTCAGCGTGCTCGATGGCGTTCCCCGCGATGTTGGAGAGGGCTTCAGCCAAACGATCCGGGTCCCAGGTGCCGGTCACGTCGCCTTCAATCTCCAGTTCGATGGGTGCCTCGAATTCCTCGACGACGTTTCGGCAGACCTCACCCAAGTCGGTGGGCTTCGGTTCGAGCGGAAACCCGCCTCCGAGACGAGCGCGCGTGAGATCGAGCAGCTGAGAGATCATCCTGGTCATGCGTTTGCTACTGCCGATGATGCGCGTGACTTGCTGCTTTGCTTTCTCGTCGAGTCGGCCGTGCCGAAGCAGCGAGGTCGCCGTCATCTCGATCGACCCGACCGGGTTGCGCAGGTCATGCCCTAAGATGCCGATGAACATCTCCCGGAACTCAGCGACCGCACGCAGCTCGCGTTCGCTCTCCGTGAGACGAGCCCTGCCGGCTTCCGCCTCTTCCGCCAGTTCTTGTGCCCGAATCGTTGCGCTCACCATGTGTTCGTTCGCTTCGCGCAGGTCGCGAGCGGTGTCGGAGACGCTGCCGACGATTCGGCCGAGGTTGTCCTCTGCTTGCTTACTCTCGGTTCGGTCGAATCCTGTATTAATCACTACGCGAGGCCGTCCAGCAGAGCGCTCGCTCACCCTACTCGCCCAAGCGATCCACCGTCGCTCACCCGTCTTGGTGAGCCACTCGTCCGCGAAGCGACTTGAACGGTCCCCCGTCTGCAACGCGGCCAGGGCCGGCGCGACCGGCTCGGCGTCTGCTGGTACCGAGAGGAACTCCCAAGGTCTCCGCCCGCGAACTTCGTCGAGGGGGTAGCCCGTCAGGTCAGAGCAAGCTTGGTTCCAGTAGACGATCCGCTCGTCGACGTCGAGCACGACGACGAGCGCGGCGATCGCCTCGAAAGTCTGAAACTCCAGCTCCGCCACGGCTCCCACATCCTCGGATAGGTAGTAGCACCTTTCGACCCCGACTGTCGGTTCCGTTACCCTTTTCGAGACTTCTCATCCACCGATGGGGTCCCCGTAAGAAGGCCCTCGTAGCCCTTCAGTGCCTGGCCGACGACGATCCCCCCATCGGATGTGATGTCGTACTCGTGCAGATCCTTGCTGTGCTGGCTGGCGCGTACCTTGGCGACCGCGATGGCGCGTCTGAGCCTCCCGTCGATCTCGACGTAGCGTTGGATGATGATGGCGTCGGTCAGAAACGCGATCCCCTGCGGGCTGAACTTGAGATCCACGTAAGAGTCGGCCAGCTCGACTGTCGCCATCACCGTGACGCCGAGCCCTGTCAGCGCTCCCATCATTCGGTAGAGCGATTCGCGGAAGTCCTCGCGGAAGGTCGGCGCAAGCGCCAGCTCCAGACCGGACAGCGAATCGATCACTGCCCGTTTCGCGCCGAGGCGTTTCACCGCATTCCGAAGCTCCAGCAAGGTCTCGTCGATCGAGAGATCGAGCGGGCGCATATAGAGGACCTCCAACCTCTTCTCGCGGACCAGCTTCTCGAACTCCTCTCCGCGCGGCGTGGTCTGGAGGTAATCGTTGGGGCGCTTCTCGAAGACCGCCACGATCCCGTTCTCTCCGTTCCTGACCCCCTCGACGATGAACTGGTTGGAAAGGACCGTCTTGCCGGAGCCGGAAGGACCGGCAATCAGAACCGAGTATCCGTGAGGGATGCCGCCGTCCATCAGCTCGTCGAGCCCCGGGACGCCCGTCTTGAGGCGATGCTTGAGCGGACGCTCGTTGATGATCTCGTCCGGCTTGAGAATTCGGGGGAAGACGCTGCAACCCGTGTCGGTGATGCGGGCGGTGTGCAGCCCCGGAATCTGTCCCTGGCCGCGCATCTTGATCACCTGCAGCTTGCGGACAACGGAGTTGCGATCAATTGCCTGGGAGAGCCACAGGAGCCCGTCGGCCACCGTGAACAATGCGCTGTCGTGCTCGCCTTCGGCGTACTCCCCGAGCAGAAAGGTGGTCGCCTCGTGCGTCGTGAGCGCCAAAGCGAGGCGCTGCATGAAGTCCGTCAGTTCCATTTCGCCGATTGGCCCGGCGAGCGTGCCTCGGACCATCGCGCGGAAGGAGTCCACGACGACGATCGCCGGATTCGAGGTCTCGAGCTCTTGCACGATGGCTTCGAGTACCTTCGCCGACCCTCCTTCGAGGGCCTCCTGGCCGAGATGGATGAAACGTACCGAGCCGTCTCCAATCTTGGCGGAGTCGAAGAAAGAATACTGTTGCTGGTAGCGAAGCATCTTGATGGGCGGTTCGCCGATGATGCTGAAGTACACGGCCTTTCTAGCGGGGCTCGCGTTCGCGAATGTGATCTGGTGACCGAGCGTCGTCTTGCCGCACCCCGGGCCACCGGCGATCAGGTTGAACGAGAACTCGGGGATCCCGCCGCCCAACACTTCGTCGAGGCCGGGAACGCCCGAGGGCAGTTTGCGGATCGAAACGCTGTCGTTCATTTCTTGGGCTCCGTGGGTGCCGTGTCTTCGATCGTCGGCCAGGCACTTCGCAGCACCAGGACCGTCAAGCGCTCTCCGATGAACGTGGTCATGAGATCGAGGAAGGTGCCGAACAGTGTCGCAGCCACCTCTGTGGCGTCGGCGGGCGAGAGCGCCTGCAGACACGCGCCGAGCTTCGTCAACCCTTCAGAGGTAGCCACCTCGACCAGGGAAGCGAAGTCCGCCTGTGCCAGCTTCGCGCTGCGCACAAACAGCGCCTGGACGCCGGCGGACCCCAGCAGCGGGGCCAGGCGAGCGTTGAGCTTCTCGTAGACGCGCCAGGCGGCCGCTGCACACTCCGCCGCGCTGCTCCCCGACGCGCCCTCGCTCGCCAGCAGCCTCTTTGCTCTTGCTACCTGCGTGGCGCTCGGTCTGCTCATTACTGTCGCCCGGCGATGATGATGCACTCTTCCCGAAACCGCACAGCAGAAGTGACCCAGCAGACACGATCGGCTCCAAGGGGCGCGAGACTGTCTGAATGACCTGTAGGGGAATCCCTGACTGAGACGGCGCGCTCATGACGAAGCCGTCGGGGGCCCCGGAAGCGGAACGATGACACAGATGGTCGTTCCGTGCCCTGGTGAGGACTCGATGGTTACCGAGCCTCCGACGAGGTGCACGCGCTCGCGCATTCCCGCCAATCCGAGCTGCGCTGTAGAGAATGTTTCGGAGGCGTCGAACCCCTTACCGTCGTCCTCGATTAACAGACGGAGCTCGCCTGGGTTCCGATGAATGACAATGCTGACCGCCTTGGGCGAGGCATGTTTGCTCGCGTTCGTCAGCGCCTCCTGCGCCACCCTGTAGAGGGCGGTCTCGAGTGCTTCAGGAAGACGGGGGAGGCGTGGACCGGTGACGTGGACATCGACCACGAACCCGTTGGCGTGGCTCACCTCGATGCCCAACCGTTCGAGCGCATCGTCGAGCCCGAGATCGTCGAGGACGCTGGGGCGGAGGCCCTTAGACATGCGCTTGACGCCCTCCAAGGCTAGCGATACCAAGGCGCGCAGCTTGCTCGTCGCGCCGAGCGCCTGAGCGAGATCCTTTGACTCCTCGACGGCCCGGAGGTCGACCAGCAGCCTCGTCAGTGTCTGGGCGGTATCGTCGTGCAGCTCGCGGGCGATTCGCCCACGCTCCACCTCCTGAGCCGTGAGCGCTTCCTTCAGCAAAGCGCGGATGGCCTCCTCGGCGTAGCTGCGCTCCGTGACGTCGCGGTTGACGCTGACGTAACCGAGTCGTTTGCCATCACTGTCGAAGAGAGCGGCGGCGTGGGATTCGATGTGAATGTGCCTTCCGTCGCCCCGGCGGTGCGTTACCTCGCCATGAAAGCGTCCGGTCTCGACCAGCCGTCGAATCGCGTCGGCACCTTCCACGCCGACGAAATTGGTGCGGAATACGAGTGCGTCCAGCTGCCCGAGCACCTCGTCCGCCCGTCTTCCATAGGTCGACTCGGCGGCGGCATTCCAACCCGTAAGGATGAAGTTGGGGTCGCTTGTGACCACGGCATCCGTGACATTCGCCAGCAAGAGCTCGAGATAACGCGCCTGGGCTTCGCACTTCCGGCGGCAGGTGACGTCGAGAATCCTGTCCATTGAAGCCGGCCGACTGCGGAACGTGACCGCGCACGAAGTCACCTCCACGTCGATGAATGATCCGTTCTTCTTCCGATGTTTCGAGAACACATGCGAGTGCTCGGCGACATCAATCGCGGACGGCTTTGTCGCAGGGTCCTTTTCGGGCTCATCGGTCATCACGAGGCCGCCAATGGCCAGGGCGAGAAACTCGTCTCGGGAGTAACCGTAGTGGAGCAGCGCGGCCTGATTGACGGCGACGAACTCCGAGCCCTCGCGGACCCACATGGGGCTGCCACTCGTCTCGAACACCCGGCCCAAGTCTGCTTGTGCGTCCGACCATTCATCCCCGACCATCTCTCTCGTCATCGTCAAGACCCCTGAATCAATATGTGCCGTTCGGGACCCAGCACCGCGGAATTCGCCATTGCCCTGGGCGATGTTGCATCAGTGCGCTCACCGTCATTTTCTTTTTCGGATGAACTTCAGGGTGTCTCGTTCGGCCAACTCTGGCGACCGCGCCTTCTGGTCGGAAGCTGACTCGGATACCGGGCGAGGAACCAGCCTCCTATCAGAAGCGATGAGCTCGACCGCGTCGCACAGCGCATCCGCGAATGCCATGATGTCAGGGTATCGAGCGGACGAGCGCTTGGACATTCCCCTGTCAATCACCGCGTCGACCCCCTTGCCGAGCCAGGGCGCCCGTCGCGAGGGCGGTTGCTGCAGCTCGTTTATGACCTGATGAAGAAGGGCGCTCGGGTCGGCGCCGTCGAAGGGCTCGTGCCCCGTCAGGAGCCAATACGAGAGGGACGCCAAGGCGAACTGATCGGTGCGATGATCGATCTCTTCGGTCAGCCCGCGTGCTTGTTCCGGGGCCATGTACTCGGGCGTGCCCGTGACGAGAGGCTCGTCGGCGGGCCGATCGCGCCAGGTCGCCTGAGAGATCCCGAAGTCGATGACCTTGACGAAATCGTCGCGGCCGTCAGTCGAGACCAGGATGACGTTGTCTGGCTTGAGGTCCAGATGGACGATCCCGTGTGCGTGAGCCGCGGCCAGGGCGTGGGCGATCTGCTCGACGATGTGGATCGCCGCGCGCGGTTCGAAGGGCGTCCCGGTTCCGGTGCCCTCGGTCAGGGTCCGGCCTTCAAGCAGCTCCATCACGAGGTACGGGACGCCGTGTTCCGTCACGTTGAAGTCCAAGATCTGGACGATGTGAGGATGTCGTAGCGCGGACATGACGTCGGCTTCGCGGTGCAAGCGGGCCAAGGCCTGCGCGTTCCCCGCCCGGCTGGGGTGAATCACCTTGACGGCGACCTCGGAGCCCAGCCGCACGTGAATCGCCACGTAGACGTCGCCACACCCCCCGTCCGCAAGCGGGCGAACGATTCGATAGGTCTCGCCGAGGACAGTACCGATTGTCGGAGTCGCCGGGTCCCTCAGAGGAACGCGATCGGCGCTGACCCGCTCGCGCCTCGGCGCGATCTCGGCCACCAACCGAACGATCTCATCGTCAGTTTCGTCACCCGGCTCGGCCATCAGCCGGACGAGCTCGCAGTCACGCTCGTTCTTACGTTCCGGCATGAACCCACCCCGAAGGTCAGCGCGTTCAGGCAGGATCGATGAGCGCCCTCGAGGGGCGAGCCCGCCGGGCGCAAGTGCGCCGCAACCGCAGCTCTCGATCGGTCAAACCTGCTGTCCCTTGGGGGTAGGCCGCCGAGTCAGTGGGGCTTGACCGGATCGAACGCTGCACCGATTCCAGCTTGATCGAAGCGTCCGCGACGGTCAGTTCCTGGGCGACTGCTCGAATCGCGGATAGCAGCTCGGTATTCATCACCCTCTTCACAACATATCCGCGGGCGGCCGCTCCCCGAATGTATCCGAGCTCCTCCTGGAACGTGAGGACAACAGTCCGCGTCCCAGAACGAAGTCGTTTCAGCGAGGCGATGGCGTCGAGCCCTCCGCCATTGATGTCCATCACCACGACGTCCGGCTCCGTCTCTTTGATTCCGATTTCGGCGTCTGATCCAGTGGCCGCTTCACCAACCACTTCCATGTCGGACTGCATATTGATGATCGCGCTGAGTGCGCCCCGCAGGATCCCATGATCGTTCGCGACGAAGACTCGGACGCTCATGACGACACCTGCGACTGAGCGACCTCGGGGACCCACCTGGGGTAGCTGGCCGCGCGACAATGTTGATGCGCCAACGCCACCACGATCCGCATGTTTCGCGAGGACCAGCCGCTGAGCGAGGACGGGGTCCTTGGTCCTGACATACTCGAGCGCGGAGCGATGCTCCTCTTCGCGCGACATCGGGACGCAGCGCCGTAGATCGAACTGGCTCTTAGATTTGACGTCCATGTCTTTCCGGCCGATCCATAGCTTGAGCGCAACAGACGCGTTGTCCGGAGGTCCCCACGTTCCGTGTAGTGGTTTTCCCGGATTGATCGTCGCTCTTCCTCGTTGCGTCAGGCGGCTGACGATGAAATCGGGAGCTGCCTCCTATGCGGGCGAATTGTTTCGAGTCCGTCAGCCCGTGGGTCGATCCATTTGCGGAGTGACGGACGGGACACGTCGCTCAGGACCTTTGGGCGCTCGGCTTGAGTCAGAACTGGTCACAACCAGCTAGCTGAACTCGCAGGCCGCCGAAGCCGATCCGCCGACCGAGTGCTTCCGTGTGAAAGTGGCACTCTGACAAATCGCGGCAAATATAGTGTCACGGGAATCTAGGGATTTCATGCGGTTACGAGCATTTTGCGGAAGTTCTGAAACCCATTCAGACCCACGAAAACCCGCTCAGGGACGACCAACTCGTCCCTGAACTCGTCCCTGGATCCTCAAGCCGATCGGCTCGATGTTCATGCGTCATAGGGTATATTAATGCGCTTGCACGCCTATGCGCTTAAGGGCATAGATGACCATCGTCGATGGAGGTCATAGTCACCGATGAGTTTCTGGCCTGGTACCAGGACCCTGACCTCGACGAACAGATCCATGACGCTGCCCGCGCCATCATCGTGCTGCTCGAACAGGAAGGAGTCACGCTCAAGTTCCCTACCAGAGCGCGCTCAATGGCAGCAAGTACGGCTGCCGCGAGCTGCGAAAGTCGGCCCGGCGGCGCGCGATCAAGATCGCCTACAACTTCGACACCAACCGTGACGCTGTCGTGCTCCTGGCCGGCGACAAGGCTGGCGACGACAGGTTCTACGAGTGGTTCGTCCCGAAGGCAGACGAGATTTCGCGGCGGTACGCGGAGGAGTTGAAGGAGGGGAGCAAGTAGAGATCCCACCGGACACCGCGCGCGACATTGACGCGGACGTCCCACCAGGCACGACGAAGGCGCGTCTGAACAGAGCAAGGTAACAAAAAATGAAAACTCACAAGTGGAACGACATCAAAGGCAAAGGAATGTCTCCAGAGCGGATCGCCGCATCCGACCGCTTGGTCGAAGAGGAGACCGTTGCCATCCGCTTGCGCGAGCTGCGCGAGGCCGAGGGGGTCACCCAGGAAGAGCTGGCCCGGCGGGTGGAGGTCGCGCAGACGCAGGTCTCGCGCACCGAACACCGCGGGAACCCCCACGTCGATACTCTTCGCCGTTACCTCGAAGCGCTCGGCTACGAACTGGAGTGCGTGGCAGTGAAGAAGAACAAGCGCGTCCCGATCGCGCTGTAGGCGCGGCCATCGCGCCAACCTGTAGTCGATCATCCCAAAGCGCAGGGGGCGGCGATTCCGACCGTGAGGCTCAAACGGTGAAGCTGCCCGGACCGATGTTCGCCGTTGCTCTCTGCAGTCTCGGCAGCCTGGCGGGTCACCGCCGGAGCGAGGCCGCCGGGCCGCCCGCCGAGAAGGCGCCGCGCTCACCGCAGCTGGTCGCGGTCGACGCGAGCGGGCCGCCTCTGACGGGGGACATCTGCTACCAATCGGGGCTCTGCTGGGATCGACCCCGGCCGCAGGGCGAGCAGCTGAACGCCGTGTGGGCGGCAAACGCCAACGACGTCTGGGCGGTGGGCGATCGGGGAACGGCGCTTCACTTCGACGGCGCCAGCTGGCGGCGGGTCCCCACCGGAACCGGCGCGACGCTGGTCGGCGTCTGGGGAGCCTCCCCCAAGAGCGTCTGGATGCTGGGTGAGCAAGGGCAGCTGCTCCGCTGGGACGGTGAGCGCATCCGCACCAGCCTGCTGTCGGCGGACGAGCGTGACTGGGCCGCCCGTCCGCCCTCCCGGACCAACGGCGCTGGGCCCAGTTCCCCGCAGCGGGTCGACGATCCCCTGACGCTGCATGCGTCGCCGCCCGCCGAAGACCTGGCCGATGACATGGCGGCGACGTACGCCGGGCTCTGGGGGGACGGCCACCAGCTCTGGATCGTGGGCGGGGCTCGGCACAAACGGCAGTCGCCCGGCGACCTGCGCGGCGGCGAGGTCGCCATCGTGCGCCACTTCACGGGCGAGCAATGGCGCGCCGAGGTCATCAAGCGCGCACCGCCGCTCGAAGCGATCTGGGGACGAACCGCGAACGACATCTGGGCGGTCGGCCGCGATCTCGCGCGCGCCCAGTCCGATCAGAGCCGCGCGCTTCATTATGACGGTCATGCCTGGAGCGCGAAGCCGGCGATCCCGGCGGCGTGGCTGGCGGCGGGACCCGCCCACTTCAGCACCGTCACCACGTTCGACACCGGGGTCGGCCTGGTGGGGCCCCTCTGGAAGGGAAAGAGCGCACCGGTCTGGATCCTCCAAGGGGACGCGGTGGCCCGGCGCGCCACGGTGCCGGCGGTCGCCGCCGCGCCGGCCGAAGGCGATCGCCTGTTCAAGGGGGTCGGACCGATCCGCGATCTGTTCGGCACCGACGACGGCCAGGTCTGGCTGGTGGGGGCGCGTGGCACCATGCGGAGATTCGACGGCCAGGGCTGGACGGGGCGGGTTCCTGGTGGGCCCGACGAGCCCCTCTACGAGCTGCGCGGCGTCGCCGCTTTCGGGGACGACGTGTGGGCGGTCGGCCGGGGCGGGATCCTTCGCCGCCAGGCAGGGCGCTGGTCATCGGTTCCCGCCGGGAGTGCGACCGACTTCTTCGGCGTTTGGGGGGCCTCGGCCGACGACGTCTGGGTGGTCGGCAACTTCGGGGTCATCGTCCGCTGCCTGAAGGGGACCTGTCGGGAGGTACGTCCCGTCAGGCGGACCAAACCGGCCCAGGCGCCGCTGTATGCCGTCGCGGGGCTTGGTCCCAATGACGTCTGGGCCGTCGGCTACAAGGGAGCCGGCGTTCATTGGGATGGCAACAGCTGGACCGAACAGCCGCTCCCCACCAAGGAAGGGGCCTCTCACCTCTACGCGGGCGACGGCGAGCTCTGGTTGTTCGACCAGCGCTGGGACGGTCACCGGTGGGCGCCTGGCGATCTCGGGCCGGTCCGGACCGGGCGGCGGATCAACGCCGTGGTCCCGGGCGGCCACGGCGAACGCTGGGTGTTGACCAGCGACGGGCCCTTTCATCTCTCGAACGGCGTCGCGGAACGGATCGCGCATACGACCGCGCTGGGCGTGGCCTGCGCCGCTGGACGCGGCACGCTCTGGCTGCTCGGGTCGAACGGTCAGTTCCGGATCGACGGCAACCGCGCCACCAGCTACGAGGAGGTCGCGCCGGCATCCGCGGCGACGCGGGACGGAACGCTGACCGCCTGCGCGTACTCGAACGGAAAGCTCTGGGTGACCGGTCGGGACGGGCGCGTGCTCCGGGGAGCCGGCGGCGCGCTGCCCGGCAAGGAGTAGGAATCGATGGCTGATGCCGACGAGGCATACGTTCCGCTCAGCACTGTGCTCTCCGAAGACGTTTGGCCGACAGACTACTTCGGGTCGGTCGACTTCTCGTTCCTGGACGCCGTTGCGTTACATCGGCGGGTCGATCCTCGACGACGAGTCGGGCTGGGGGCCACGTTGGATCTGCAGATCATGAGGCCGACGTCGACCTGCCGGCCGGGTTCAAGTTCATCGTCGGACGCGCCCCGTGAACGCGCAGTTCTTCGTTCGGGCCGACGGCAGCGGCTTCGACGCCGCGCTGTCGGCGAACGTGCTGGCCCTGCGCTTCCCGCGCGACATTCTGGCGCCGGTCCTGACCGGAACGACGGAGGTCAACCCGGACCTCACGCACTTCACGGAGATTCAAATCCCGGTCGGGGTCGCGTGAGGATAGCCCGAACAAGCGGGTTTCTGTCCAAGTACGCCGGTTCTGTCTAGTCCTCGCCCCCCCATCGCCCCCCGCTGCCGGGCTCATCTACATGGACGACTTCGGCACCGGCTACTCGTCACTCAGCCAGTTGCAACGAATGCCCCTGGACGCGCTGAAGATCGATCGCGAGTTCGTCAAGGAGATGAACCGCGACGCCACCAGCCGATCGATCGTCGATTCGATCATCGCGCTGGCGCACACCATGAGCCTGCGGGTGATTGCCGAGGGGGTCGAGACCGCGGAGCAAGCAGCGCGCCCGGCCGCATCGGGCTGCTGTTACGGCGCAGCGTAGTTGACGGCTGGCCAGACTGGTTCGCGCCGGTAGCGTGATGGGATGGGCGCCGGGTGCGCCAGTAACACCATCACCGGGGTGGGCTTCCCTTCGTCCGGGTCGGTGATGTAGTCCGGGACCCGGAGGCCGGGGCTCTGGCATGTCGCCAGGCCTGAAATAGGTGACGGGGAGGGTGTTACAGCACCGCTCCCCGTCGAGCTCCGGCGACCCTGGTAGAGGACCGGAGCCCCCTTCGTCTCGTCCACAGCGCGCTCGACGTCAAGTCCTGGATTTTGGAAAACGCCTTCGTGCGAGGAGGCGCGGCCAGGGCGGTGTCCGGCGTGCGGTGCGGCGAGTCGGCCGGCGGGCGGCAGAGTGCATCTGTGGGGCCACGGCCTGCGCGCGCCAGGTGCGTGGGCCGCTCGCGTTCGGCGAGGACCCACGTCTCGTCACCATCGAAGGCCGTCGCTACCAAGGACACAATCAGGCCCAAAGACCACAGCGAGGCGGTGGCTCCCCTCCGCGCGTCCGGTGACATGTGCCTGGGTGCCGAACCTGCCATGAACGTCGTGCCCCTGGATCGCCGTGAAGTACCGTAGACTCAGGATGCCCATCTGATCGTTTTCGAGTTGAAGAAGGCCATCGCTTCACCGTGGCCGTACACGTGCCCATCGCCGGCCTATCGATCCTGCCGGTCTCCTTTGCTGCCGATTCACATCGTGTTCGAGTTCATCATCAACCCGACTTGGTCGCTGATTTTCGAGGCGGAACAGCCCGAGGCGAACGTGATGCCTAGGCTGCCGCGATCGTGCGCCGAAGGGCTCTTCTCGCGGGGAACTCTCAGGTCGTGAACCGCAGCAGGCGGCCCCAGACGTGACGATTCTTCCTGTCCCTCCACGAGGATGGCTCCCACTCACCCCGCGGATGACTCGTATCTCCCTGTGGTGCGGAGCTGGCGCTCTTGCTGTTGGAACCTTCATCGCCATCACGCATAAGACCGTTATTGAACGGGACACCGTGAACATCGATCGCGCCGTCATGCTGTGGATGGCCGGTTTTCGCGCGCCACTTTTGACCGGCGCAATGGTTGATCTGACCGCGCTCGGATCACCTACGCTCGTGACCGTATTTACGGTCGTGACCTTCTTCATCCTGCTCGTGCTCCATCACAAACGCAGTTCGCTGCAAATTGCGATCGCCTCACTGGGAACCTGGCTCTTGACCTACGTGACGAAGGATATCGTCGAGCGCCGACGGCCGACGGAGGTAGAGCACCTGGTTCAAGTCTCCGGATTCTCGTATCCGAGCGGTCATTCGCTTGCCGCCGCGGCGCTCTATCTCACCATTGCGATCGTGGCCAGCGGTCACCTGCGGTCCCGAGCACCGAAGGCGACAATCGTCGTGGGGGCGTTCGTCCTGATCGGGATGGTGGGCATTTCCCGCGTGTACTTGGGCGTTCACTATCCGAGTGACGTGGCGAGCGGCGTCTCTCTCGGAACGGCATGGGCCCTCGTTCTAGCCGCGGTGTTCTCCCTGACGGCCCCGCGCGGTCGGGACCGAACCAGTTCCCCCTGACGGCCGCAGTCGAGGATGCGGGTCTTCGGAGTGCGGGAGCGTCCTCGGCTGCGCGCGCTCGTCGTCGTAGTCGATGCCACTCGTCCGCCGAGGCTCAGACTCCTCGTCGGCTGACCCGCCTCTTAGGTCGTCGGGGAGGTGTCTGGGGGGACGAACGAATCCTCGAGGAAGAACGCCGCGAGGTCGCTACGCCCGGTAAGCCCCGCCTTCTTGTAGACAGCGCGCGCCTGCTGTCTCGCCGTCGCCTCGGTGATCGAGCGGACCTGGGCGAGCTCTTTGTGGCTCAGCCCTTTCAGCAGCAGCAACGCGACCTCCTTCTCCGCCGGCGAGAGCTGCCAGCTATCGAACTGCCGGTCGAGCGCCGCGCTGAGACCTTCGATATGGTCTCGCGCCTCCTGGCGCCAATGGGCGGCTTCAACTTCGGTCGCCTTGAGCCGTTCCGTCAGTGCCGCAGCTTCCCGTCGAGCTTCGTGGCCCTCACGGACCGCGGTCCAAAGCCGCCGCGCCACGAGCGCTGCTCCAGCCAATCCCGTCAGCGAGACGGCACCTTCGATCAGGACGTGGGCCAGCTTGGACCCTCCCTGCGTGTCGAAGCCCAGATCGAGGCCCGTCAGGACCGCGATCCCGGCGAAGACGACGAGCAGGGCGGCCAGCGACCTTCCTTCGGATGTGAGCCCGTGATCGTCCAAGTGCCTGTGATTCCTCCCCTTCACAAATGGCGGATGGTCCGAGCTCCGAACGCGCTCACGCTTGGCTTGTCCACCACCAATCGGAGGTTCGTACCATGGATGCGTTGCTGTTTCATCGGGAGGTCCTCTTGCGGATCGCTGGAGCTCGAAGATGAGCCCAGAAGAGAAGTCACCCCGTCCTCAGACGCTCGCGGTCGTTATAGCGACCGCTGCGGTCACCTTTGCGGTCGGGGTCACCACGGCCGCGTTGACCGGCTACCTGGCACCGCACGGGGAAGCCCCGTCGCATCCCACGGTCGTCGCACCGACGACCGCCGCCGAAAAGAAGGATCCGCCGCCGTCGGTCGTGTTGGTCCCGGTGACTGAAGCAGCGCCGCGCCCGAAGCGCGCGCCGACTGCCACGCGCAGGCGCCTGGCGCCCATCCTCGCGGATGACCACGACGACGAGCGCGAGCACCACCCTATCGCAACCGCCGACGACCGCAGGGAGCACGAAGATGACGACGATTAGTTCCGGGAATACCAGCGCGAGGCGGCCAGGATCGCTCGTCAACCTCAAGCTGTATCTCACCGCGTTCCTCGCCAGCGCCTACCTCGTCATCTGGTGGGCACTCGGGTCGCGGCTCCCCTCGTCCAACACGGAAGGCGTACCGGCGGCCGCACCGGCGGTCGGCGACACCCCGAGGACGGGAGCCGCGGTCTGGTACTCGGACTTGCCGCCGTCTGTGCGTCCCAGGCTCCAATTGCCGGCCCGGTGGCGCATTGCCGACGACTCCCCGGACTCACGGGCGGCTGACGAAGCACCGCCGGTCCCCGTTCGCGCTGTCTCGGAGCGAGCGCGGGTTCGCACACGGAGCTCCTGATGTTCGCGTTCCGATCAATGAACACCGAGGTCACGGTCACCGCTGAGGACCCCTACGAGGAGGCGATCGCCGGCCACGTGGCGGCGATCTTCTGGCAGGCGGAGCGCCGCTTCAGCCGATTCCGCGCGGACAGCGAGCTCGCCAGGCTCAATACGTCGCAAGGTCCGCTCGTCGTCTCACCGGAGCTGTTCAACGCCCTCAGGCGAGCGCGCCGCTACACGGAGATGACCGACGGCCTCTTCGATCCAGGCATCGGGGCGGACCTCATCGCCCTCGGCTACGATCGCTCCTTCGCGCCAGGCGCGCTCGACCGCGAGCGGGGCGCGCCTGTCCCCCGAACGGGACGGTTTCTCGACCTGATCCTCGATCGCTCGACCTTCACGGTCGAGCGCCCGAGCGGCCTCTGGATCGATCTCGGCGGGATGATCAAAGGAGCAAGCGTCGACGCAGCAGCTCGGTGCTTGAGAACGTCGGGGGTGATCGACGCGGGAGGCGACGCCGTCCTGCGCGGACGAAGCCCGACCGGCGAACCTTGGCTGGTGGAGATCGAGGATCCCATGGATCCTTCGCGCATGCTGGCGACCTTGGCGCTTGCCGATCGCGGGGTCGCGACCAGCGCTGCCAACCGCCGACGCTGGCGGGTGGGCGAGTCCATCGCCCATCACCTTGTCGACCCGCGAACTCGCTCTCCTGCGGTGACCGACCTGCTTCAGGCTACGGTCATCGCGCCAACCGCGGAGCTCGCGGACGTGCTGGCTAAGACGGCATTCCTGCTCGGCGCACAGGCGGGTCGCCGCTTCCTCGAGCGGCAGCTCCACGTCAGCGCAGTGCTGGTCCCGAGCACTGGCGCCCTCGTGGTGGTTGGGGAAGTCGACATTCGAGGGTTCCGCGATGCATAGGCGGATCCTGGCGGGCGTTGCGATCGGCGTAGGACTGCTCGGGATGCTCGCCGCGACGGCGGCGCGCCTGGGACTCACGGCGTCCCCGCTACCGACGATATCGGGAACATCCCCGTGGACCACGGCGCGCGCATCGGGCCTTACGGCCCTGCTCGCTCTGGCCTTGGGCATGGTCTTCGGGCTGCTCGTCGCTACGGGTGCTGCCGATCGGCTGATCCGTCGCGGGCGTGCCATCGAGATCCATCGTTGGCTGTCGAGCGTCTCGCTCGTTCTCATCGCGATCCACATCGTCGTCCTTACGACCGATCGGTTCGTGCGATTCGACCTTCTGGACGTGCTGGTGCCCTTCCTCTCGTCCTATCGACGGATGGCGGTCGGTGTGGGCGTGCTGGCGGCATACGGCGCGGTCGTCGTTCATGCCAGCTTCGACCTCCGCGCGCGCATCGGCGCGAAGACCTGGCGCAAGCTCCACTATCTGTCGTTTTTCGTCTTCGTATCCGCGGTCACTCACGGGGTCTTCGCAGGGAGCGACTCGACCGTCGCCGGCATCCAGGTCCTGTACGTCGTCTGCGGAACCGTTGTCGGCCTCCTGGTTCTCTATCGCGTGGCCGACGCTCTCAAAGGTACGCGTTGACGATGTACTGCTGCACCATCCGGTGGGTGTTGAATACGCAGCGGCCCTTGCTCTCTTCGAGGCGCCAACTCCCTTCCCGTGCGCCGGCGTTGGCAACCCGGAGGAGCTCGAGCGGTGCCATGGCCGCGTGGCCTTCGTTCAGATGATAGCGGCGTAGCCTCGTGTAGCCTGCAGCTGGGGCGTCGGCCGAGGGTATTTACCGATCTGACGGCCACGCTTCGTGCGAACCGTTTGCAGGTTGCGGATCGTGTCCAGTTTGTCCATATGCGAACGATGACCCGGGGACTCGTGTTGGTGGCGTCTCTCTTGGGCATGGCCCGGCCCGGCGCGGCGCAAACGCCGGAGCCGTACCACGCGGACGTCGAGAAGCTGGCGAAACAGAATGTCGATTTCCGCCGAGTTCTGTTTACGGGCGACCACGTTCAGATTGTCGCCATGTCGCTTCCGGCCAACGAGGACATTGGCGCAGAAGTCCACCAGGTGGATCAGTGCTTCTTCATCGTCGAGGGGCAGGCTGAGACCACGGTCGCCGGGAGAGTGGGGACCGTGAAGGAGAACGACGTGCTCTGCGTCCCTGCCGGCATGCGCCACAACGTCCGCAACCCCGGCCCGAACCCGCTGAAACTCTACACTCTCTACTCGCCGCCCCAGCATCCCTTCGGAACCGTGCATCACACCAAGAAGGATGCGCAGCGGGCAGAGACTCCGGCCTCCGGTGGGCACACGAAGCCCTGAAGAACCATAGAGCGCCCAAGCCCTCCGCGGGGTCGGCTCATCCGCGCTGAATCTAAGCCGATGAACGGCTCGCCTGAGGAGCCATCGCCATTCGGGAGGTGGACTTCTCGCTCCGGATGATGATTTGGTACCGACGTGCGAACATTGGTCGAGTGGCGATGAGAGCACGCATTCCTCGCGTCGGAGTTGTTCTCGTCGTCCTGACGCTCACCCGCGCTTTTGCGGCCGATCCCAAGCTCGACGCCAAAGCCCTCCTCGACGCCTGGATCGCCGCCCAAAACGGAGGCAACTTCGACGCCTACCAGTCTCTCTACGCGCCAAGCTTCACTGGGGTGCGCCGCTCCGGATCGCGGACCGCCTCAGTCGATCGGGCAGGATGGATGCAGGACCGGCAGCGGATGTTTCGGAAGAAGATGACCGTGTCCGCGAAGAACGTGCGGGTCATCGCAGATGCGGCGTCAGCGCGCGTGATCTTCGTTCAGCGATGGGCTTCCGGCGGGTACTCGGATGTCGGAGCGAAAGAGCTCGTGTTGCATCGTGGGCCGGCGGGCTTTCGGATCACCCGCGAAGAGCTGCTCGCCTCGGCCGTCGGGAAATCGAAGGACGTCGACATTGAGGCGTTTCGACGGTTCGCGTTCGTCATCGATGGTGAGGTGGTCGTCAGCCTGACTCCGGACGACCGGTGGGCGTCGGGGCCGCCGGTGTTCGATAAGCAGGGGGCAGCTCGTCTCCTCGTTCAGACGCGGCGCTCGGTCGACGTCGCCAAGTTGCCGCGCGTCGTGGCCCGTCTCGCCGGCATGTCGATTCGCCTCCTGAACGCGTCCGGCGAACGTTGCGAGGCAAAGCTGGGCGCGTTTCTGTTACGGGGCCGCGCCATCTCGGACATAGCCGACGACGAGGCCGACGCCTGGGAGATGAGCGCACACCTGTTGGTGGCGAAGGTCGTGGGCGATCGGTTGGCTTGCGCCGGTGCGACCTGGGCTCGCGCGGCAGAGTTGCCGGTACCCGTCGTGACACCCGCTGAGGACCCTTCGAAGGAAACACGACGGGTTGCATTGGTGGCGTTCGGCGCGCTTCCGCAAAGCGCGCGCATCCAGAAGCAATTCGAGGGGTGGTACCGCAGCGAACACGGGGGGACCGGGAAACCTCCGTCTTGGTTCGCGCACGAAGGATCGGGTGCATTGGTGCGCGTGCTCCGGTCCGGCCCGAAAGGGCCGAAGCTGGTATCGGTGTCCGCTTCAATCGACGAAGGCGGATGCGGCGAGAGTGGCGTGAACGGCGCTCTGTGGGCGCTTTGGGAGCTCCGGGGCGACGCGGCCAACCCGCAGTTGGTCCTCCGCAACGCGCCCGACGAACAGATGACCCTGGAACCGACCGCCACCGTCGACGTGGACGGCGATGGGCATGTCGAGCTTCTGTTCGACGACTCCTCCGACTTCAACGCCACGAACGCCGCCGGCCAGCCCGACTTCGTGGAGCGAGGGATCGTCCGCGCGCTCAACGGCCTTTACCTGGACGTCACCGGTCCCACGACGCCGATCTTGGTGTGCCCGTGTTAGACCACACCCCGAACTAGGTCACCCGGTGGCCGGCGCGCTGGCGCCGGCCAATCGGATCAGTGGGCGTCGGCGTCGGAGGGCGTTTGCAAGAAAGCGACAAGCGCTGCCTCCTCGGCGGCGCTGAGATGGAGATTGCCCACCTCGAACGGTGTTCAGATTCTGCGGCACCTCGGGCGCAGGCCAGCAGCGAGCGGCGAGCGCCAGACGCTTCATGCTTCTTCCACCCACAACTGGATCAAGGACCGCCGCCGCAGGCCGGTCTGCCGATGGACGGAAGCTAGGCATGTGGTGGGACGAGACAATGGGCGCGAAGGCCGGCGGACCGGAGCTGGGCGCGGCCTACGTCTCTTTCCGGTTTGCTTCCAGGGAGACGTTCAGTAGCGTACCCGTCGACGCCGCCAAAGCCGCGCGCACGAGGCTTGCCGTGACGCCCGTCCGATTGTCGCCGGCCCGGTACAGTTCTTCGCCGTGGACGCCAACCTCGCGGCGATGGCGTGACACCACGCCCGACAGGCACCGGCCCGCGCTCGCTCTTCCGCGGCCTGCGAGAGCGGCTTCGTCGTCGTCGAGGCCACCCGGGACGACCCTCATCATCAGCTTGGTCGGCGCCGACCTGCGGACGCTCCACAGCTTCACGCTCCGAGACTGACACCCGCGTCGGCGCGCGGGCCGCCTCGGCGTCCCGTCGCTCCCTGGGCCGTCAGGGACAGCTTCCGCCGTTCTGAACTGCGTGAGCCATGGCGTCGCCAGCGCAGCGGAGATCGCAGGTGGCACCGCTGCAGCTCACGGAGCACGAGCCGGTGCAGGTGATGTGGCAGGTGGAGTTGCCGCTGCATGAGACGCTGCCGCTCGCACCGAGCGTGGTCGTGCAGACGGAGTTGTCAGTACAGCTCAGGCTGCACGAGTCCAGACAGGAACCAGCGCAGCTCGTGTGGTTCGCGCAGGAAAGCGAGCAGCTGCCCGCGTCGCCTCCGCAGGTACCGGCGCTGAAGGCGCAGCTCATCCCAGAATTGCACGAGCAGGTCGCCCCGGTGCAGGTAGGAGGAGGTGTCGGTGTCGAGCTTGACCCTCCGCAGGCGCCAAGACCAAGGAAGAGAACGAGGACTGCGAATAGAGTACGCATGGTTCATCGTAACCCCAGAACCGGATTTTGTCACGCCCAGCGCTCGCCGTGCGATGCCGTGGCGCGTGCCCGCAGGCGGTCGACCGCACTCCTCGGACCGTGAGCTTCCCTCGACAGCCGGGCTGGCGGAGCCTCGAGAGTCACGAAGCCTCCTCGCGCCGATGTTCCAGCTCGATCGCCAGTGACTCGACGCAGAGTCGTACCACCAGGGGACCGAGTAGCGCGCCAGTTGCGCCGAATACCGCGACGCCACCGAGCATCGCCACGAGGACAACGAATGTTGACAGCTGGAGGTGCCCGTACCGTGTGAGGAAGGGCCGAAGGAAGTTGTCGACAACGGTGTGCACACCGACGCCCACCGTGACGACGACGCCGAGGCGCCAGTATTGTCCGCTTGCGCCAAGCTCGATCGCGAGTGGAATCCACACGAGGCCGGTGCCAACGAAGGGAACCAGCGCGCACACGGCCGTCAGAGGACCGAGGATGAACGCCCGCGGGATTCCGATAGCGAGGTACGCCACTGTCGCGAGAGCGCCTTGGACGAGGGCGGTCCCTCCTGCGCCGACGATGAGCCCGCGCCCGGTTTCACGAAAGGCGGCCGTCAATCGGGCCAATGACCGGGCCGAAATCGGCGCGTGCTCCTCAAGCCACATATAGCCACGCTCACCTTCGCTGATGAACGTGTAGAGGGCAGCGCCAAAAACGAGCACGGCCACTGCGGCGCCCGCCGACGCGCGCCCCATGACGGTAAGCGCGCGCCAAGCGTTCGCGCCGTGGCGGGTGGCGATATTCGCCCAGTCGGTGAGCCCGAGGCGTCCGGGGGCGTTGCCCCCACCGAGGAGTACTGCGGCGAGTGACCCTTGCCCTTCGATTGCTGCACGTACCTGCCCAAGGAAGTCCAGGATGGCGTTGGTCAGCGCCGCGATGATCCCAATCAGAGGAGCGAGGATCCCCACTGCGACCAGAACGATGAGCACACCGGCGGCGCGCCGCCGTCCACCGAGATGTCGCTCGAACTTCCTGGCCGCCGGTCGCAGCAGGTCAGCAATCCAAGCCGCGACCACAAGGGGGGCCCAAAGGGGGGCGATGATGGCGACCGCGGCGACGCAGAGGGCCACCGTGAGAGCGCTCATCGGCCTGAGCCGACTCACGCTGTCCCCTTGGCGCGCCGTCTCACGCGCTTCACGACTTCGAACCAAAGGACACAGACAAATCCGGCCCCCAGACTGAGAAGGGCGTCCGTCGGGTGGAGCGGTGCAAAACGGAACAGGCGTCGCGCGAACGGGACGAGGAGTGCGAGGGCGAGAAAGCTGGGGGCGCCGAGTAGAACCCAGCGCACGGCCCTGTTCGGAACGCGCAGCATCGCGAGGGCCGACCGGGTCCAGGAACGATTGACCAGAATGACGACGACGAAGGAGACCACCAGCGTCGCGAAGGTATGAGCGCGAGCCGCCTCGGCGGAGTGCCCCTTGCGCGCGAGCAGGAAGACGGTCAGGCAGACTCCGAGAATGCTGAGACCCTGCAGGACGGCGATGCCGAGGGTTTCTTTCGAGAAGAGCCCCTCATCTCGCCTCCTCGGCGGCCTCCTCATCACGTCGCTCTCGGCCTCTTCGGCCTCGAAGATGAGGGTGCACGAGGGGTCGATGATCAGCTGAAGGAACGCGATGTGAACAGGCAGCAGCAGCAGCGGCCAGTCGGCGAAGAAGACAGGCAGCATCGACAAACCGGCGATCGGCACGTGCACGGCGACGATGAAGACAATGGCCTTCTTGATGTTGTCATAGATACGTCGGCCGAGGCGCACCGCGCCGACGATTGAGGAGAAGTCATCGTCGAGCAGCACGAGGGACGCCGCCTCGCGGGCTACGTCGGTTCCGCGGCCCCCCATGGCGATTCCGATATGCGCGGCCTTCAAGGCGGGCGCGTCGTTGACGCCGTCGCCGGTCATCGCGACGATCTCGCGGTTCGCCTTGAGTGCGTTGACGATGCGCAGCTTCTGCGCGGGGACTACGCGCGCAAAGACCTGAACGCTCGAGACGCGCCGGGCGAGCTCCTGTTCCGACATCTGTTCGAGATCCGAACCGGTGAGCACCGTCTCGCAGTCAACGATTCCGGCATGCCGAGCGACGCTCTGGGCAGTGGCCGGATAGTCTCCCGTGATCATCACCACCCGCACGCCTGCAGCGTGACACTCGGCCACTGCACCAGGTACTGTGGTCCGCAGCGGATCTTCAAAGCCCAACAGGCCGACAAGCTCGAGGGATAGGTCGTGGTGCTGGACTGGAAGCGCCTCCGCGCGCGTGGTGCCACGCGCGACGCCAAGAACGCGTAAGCCCTGTGAGGCAAGGCTCAGCACGTCGCGAGCCATCGCGGCGCGTTGATCCGCTGTGAAATGGCAGAGGTCTGCGATGGCCTCGGGCGCTCCTTTGGTCGCCACCACGACGTCGTCATTGGCGCCGACACGCCAAGCGTGGCTCACGGCGAGCAGGCCGGGCGAAAGTGGGTACTCGCGCACCAGCGTCCAGTCCGGATGGAGGTGCTCCGTGTTCTTGATGAGCCGGGCTCCCGCCTCGTGGAGCGCCCGCTCCATGGGGTCGAATGGGTCGCGCTTGCTCGCCAGGATTGCGTGCTCGAGGAGGCTGTGCAGCTCTTCAGGAAGGGCCCCGTCGAGGTTTGCCAGGTCGGTGGCCCTGCCCGCTGTGGCAAGCTCTCGTAGGGTCATCTGGTTCTGGGTTAGGGTGCCCGTTTTGTCGACGCACAGAACGGTGGCGGCACCCAACATCTCGACCGCCGACATCCGTCGCGTCAGCACCTGGCTGCGCGAGAGCCGCCACGCACCGAGCGCGAGAAAAATGGTGAGCACGACGGGAAACTCCTCCGGGAGGATGGCCATTGCCATCGCGATGCCGGCGAGGAAGCCCTGCTTCCAGATGTTCGCACCACCACCGCGGGCGAGCGCGAATATCACCACCACCATCATGCACGCCACCAGCCCGGAGATGGCCAGGACGCGAACGACCCGCCTGGTCTCCGTCTGTAGCATCGTCGGTTCAGGCTTGGTTTGTTCGAGCGCCTTGCCGATTTTGCCCAGCTCTGTGCGCGGCCCCGTGGCGGTGACCTCCACGATGCCTTGTCCAGCCGTCACCAGAGTGCCGGAAAACACCGACGGCAGGTCGTCGCCGCCAGGCCGATCAATCGCCCGGGAATCGATAGTTGGCACCTTGCGGACCGGCACCGACTCTCCAGTCAACAGCGACTCGTCGGCGGAGAGGTGCAGTGCTCGTCGCAAGTAGCCATCCGCAGGGATGCGGTCGCCCTCGACCAGGACAACGAGGTCGCCGCGCACCACGTCACGACCTGCGATACGCCGCCGTTCGCCGCCGCGAATGACCAAGGCGCGTGGGCTTGAGAGATCGCGCAGGGCCTCGAGCGCGTTTTCCGTGCGCCGCTCCTGCACGGTGGTGATGGTCATGACGACGAACACGAAGCCCAGCAGCATCAACGCGTCGGTCGGCTCCCCCATGAGGAGGTACACGACGCCGGCAGCGACCAGCATGAGGAACATCGGCTCGCGGACAACCTCTAGGACAATGGTCAGCAGGTTCCGCCTCCGCTGTGCGGGGAGCTCGTTCGGCCCCTCCTCAGCCAGACGGGTGCGAGCGACGTCTTCCGAAAGGCCGACGAGGTCCTCGATCTCGAGGACGTCGGCGACGAGCTGAACACGCTCGGCCCGCGAAGAACGACCGCTTGCAGAATCGCTCAAGCCGCCGCCCCCCGCAGTCGCCCGAGGCGCTTTACTCGAATTGGCATCATCAGCATTGGGACTCGCACACCAGAACCTAATGCAGGAAGCACGAAGTGGGCCAAGGAACATTCGTTTTGAAAGCTGGTTTTCGATCTGTGGTCTCTGTTGACGGTCAGCGCTGGTCGAAGCGTGGATGGCGCTTGCGGCTCGTTCGGGTTCCGCGGCAGTGCAGTCCGCCGATGCTCTTGCAGCTCCGTGTGGGTGCAGCGGTGATGCCGTTGGCGCTCGATTCCTGACCGGGCCAATGGACCGCGAACCGGTAGCCGTTCCTGATCGTCGTGGTTGCGCCCTTCAAGCTGTCGCAATCGGTCGCCCTCCCGTCTGAGGTGCTCTGCGAGGTGGTCTCCCGGCACTCCGAATGCAAGGTCCGCCGTACGCTTCGAGTAGGCATCCCAATCCCTCACCTCGCCGGGCGGAACTGCAGGCGCGGCCTCCCTGATCGCCCGCACGACTTCGTCCCGGCGGTGGCCGGCAAGGCGCATGCGGACAGCGACCTCGGCATCGACCCGCGACTGGTCGATTGGCTGACCTGAGCCCTCCCGGGTGACATCTTCGAGGTGACGCCGATAGGCCTCCGCTGGCGTGCGGACTTTCGGGATTTCGGCCGTGCGGCGATCGCGATCCGCCGGACGCTCTCGTCCAAACGTGCGAATCCGCTCTCGCTCATCGACAATGGCCTTCTGGAGCTCCGGATTCGCGATGCTGAAGCCGTGCTCTGCCGCCAGCTCGACGCATATTTTCAGGAACCGCTCGTTCCCGCGAACGGTGAAGGTGCCCCACTTCTGGGTGCTCAGCTGGAGGGCGGCGAGAACGCTCTCCGGGCGCTTGCTGTCGTAGATGTCGATCGCCTTACCTCGGTCGGTGAAGGCAGGAGAGCCGCGCTCGCCGATGCGACGATAGTGAACGTGCCAACCTTGGACGACTGCGGCGAACGCCCGGATGTCCTGGGACACCGGCTGCTCGAAGGTAGGCCCTTCTATGCGCGGCGGGTGCCGCTCTCGATGTCGCCATCCCTGGGCGAGCTCGAGCGCCGCCGCCGGCTCTATCCATGGCCAAAAGTCGTCGGCCTCGATGAACACTTCTTCCGTCGAGGACGCGGAGGATTTCGGCAATTCGTCTCCATGGTCGTCGACTATCCGAACCGGCGGCTCTTCGAGCTGGTCGAGGGGCGCACCGTCGGCGAGATGGAGGCGCAGCTCGCCGAGATCCCCGGCCGCGACAACGTCCGCTTCGTCGTCGCCGACCTCTGCGACCCGTACAGGAGCTTCGCCTACCGCTTCTTCCCCAACGCTCGCGTCGTCGCCGACAAATTCCACGTCCTGCGGATGCTCACGCCCCACATCAACCGCCGCCGCAAGCTGATCACCGGCGATCGGCGCTCCGCTTTGATTCGTCGCCTGCTGCTCCGCAGCCGCTTCAATCTCGATCACGCCAGCCGCTGGGCCGTCGACAAGTGGCTTGAGGCCTACCCCGACCTGCGAGAGCTCTACCCCGCCAAGGAGTCGCTGCACGCCCTGTACCGCATCCGCGGCTGCGAGCGCGCAGGGTGGGCACTGACCGCCCTGACTGACCGGCTCGCGTCGTCCCCCCTGCCCGAGCTCCAGACCTTCCGCCGGACTCTGCGCTGGCGGCGGGAAATCCTCGCCCACTTCGGCACCGGCCTCACGAACGGCCGCACCGAGGGCTTCAACAACAAGGCGAAGCTCGTAAAAAAGCGGGCTTACGGCTATAGGAGCTTCCGGAACTACAGACTCAGACTCCTAAATGCGTGCGCCTGAACTGCTTTTCGGCCGTACCCACTATCCAGTGAGTAGAACCTGAAATTTTGGGTGGGCGTTGTAGGGATTGAACCTACGGCTTCCACCGTGTGAAAGTGGCACTCTGACAAATCGCGGCAAATATATGGTCACGAAAATCGAGGCATTTCGTCAGGTTAGGTGCGATTTTCGGAAGTTCTGAAACCCATTCAGACCCGCAAAAACCCGCTCCGGGACGACCAACTCGTCCCTGAACTCGTCCCTTGTTATCGACTTATCGATAAATATATCGCATTATCGATACAGGGCGCGACCATGGAGCTGCCTTCTCGAAAGACCTCCGAGAGAGCCCGCATCGCCGGGGTTGTCCGGGCCTTGCGGAAGGAGCGGGGGTGGACCCAGGTTGAGCTCGCAGAGAAGCTGGGGCTCTCTCAGAACCGCCTCAGCGAGATCGAACGCGGCGACGGTTCGTTCACGGCCGAGCAGTTCCTGCTGATCTTGAAGATCTTCAACGTGACGACCGCCAGATTCGCCGACACTGCGGATCGCGCGCAGCAACTCCAGAATGCCCTCGCCCGGCTGGGAGCGTCTCACCTTCAAGAGAGCGCCGGCGTGATCCCCGCAGAAGGTCTGGCGGACGTCGTGACCGCGATTCGGGAAGCGCTCCTTCAGGCTGATCCACGCCTCACGACGGCGCTGGCGCCCGTCCTGTGCGCGAACGTCGACCGCGTCAGTCTGAGCAAGCTGTATCTCGATCTCGGAAGCGTTGGTCTAGAACGGCGCCTTGCCTGGCTTTGTGAAAATATCCTGGCAGCTCTGGATTCTGACATCGTCCGGGAGCTGCCTCGAACTTGGGGTCAGCGTGTCCGTCGCGCAATCGTTGTGCTGGGAGCCTTTCTCGATCCTCTCGAACATAGGCTTGAATCCCCAACGACCGGTTCCCCATCTCCCGATGTTTTCGATCCGAGCATCCGGAGCAAGCAGACTCTCGATTCGGTCCAGGCCACGGCGTCCGGTATCTCGCGGAAGTGGGGTATCGTGAGCGCTCTACAACCGCGAGACTTCGCGCAAGCCATCCGAGCCGCCAGTGCCGCCAATCCATGACCTCATAGGCGAGGTCGACCGACGGTGGTCGCGATCCGGGGACGGAAAGATCAACCTCCGGATCATCGGGGCCAGCGCCTTGCTGCTGCAGGCGAGATACGAACGAGGCACGAAGGACGGCGACATCCTCGAGACCGCCGATCTGGATCTCGAGACAAAGACCCACCTCCTCGCCCTGGCCGGACCTGGGACGGACCTCAGCAAGAGGCATGGGCTTTACCTCGAGTTCGTCGCGACTGGCCTGCCACTCCTTCCGCAAACACCGATGTGGCTCGAGCTGGCCGAGCTCAACGGGCAGCTCGCGCACTTTCACATCGAGGTGCTCACGGTCGTCGACGTCGTCGTGAGCAAGCTCAAACGGCTCCACGGGAATGACCTTCGGGACATCGAAGCCATGATCGACCTCGATCTCGTCCCTCACGCCGCTCTGATCGACCGATTTCGCTCCGCGGTCGACTGCTTCCTCCTGGACGCCCGGGCGGAAGATTTGCCGAAGTACATAGAGAACCTGCATCGTGTAGAGCGGGACCTGTTCGGCACGCCGGAGACGGAGATCGCCCTGCCCGACTGGCTGCTGCCGTGAGCGCCGAACGATGAAGCTTCAAATCATGTCCGACTTGCACCTCGAGATGCATGCGGACGGCGGCGCCGAGTTGATTCGCGGGCTGGATCCGACGGGCGTTGATGTCCTCGTGTTGGCAGGAGACATCACCACGGCTCGGTACTACGAGAGCCTCGAGAGTGCGTTCAAGGCGCTGGCCCAAAAATATCGCCACATCCTCTACGTCCCGGGAAACCACGAGTACTACAAATCGTCACCCGGCCAGGTCACGCGTAACCTGGTGAAGCTGACGAAGGCGCTGCCCGAGGTCGTGATCCCGCAGAACGGTGCTGTGGTGATCGCCGGTCAGCGATTCGTGGCGGGCACGATGTGGTTTCGTCCCGATCCGACGGCGGAGCAGAGCAAACGCCTCATGCATGATTTCTCTCTCATCCAAGACTTCGAGCCGTGGGTGTACGAACAGAGCGCCGCCTTCGAACAAGTCGTGGCCACCCGGTTGAAAGCGAGCGACGTCGTGGTCAGCCACCATCTACCCACGCCGGCAAGCATCCCAGAACGATTCGCGCGTTCGACCATGAACGCCTTCTTCGTCTGCGACATGACCGCCTACATATCCGAGAGGCAGCCGAAGCTGTGGATTCACGGGCACACTCATGACCGGTGCGACTACTTGCTCGGAACGACCCGCGTGGTGGGCGAACCCACTCGGGTACCCTAGTGAACCCAGAAGCCTGGAAGCGTTCGACCCCGCGTTTCGAATAGAAGTCTGACCTGGCCGCCACATCTCGTGAGCCGCGCAGCGGGTAGACCACTCTGCTCTTCGCTTAGCCAAACGCGCGGACGCGCCTCCTCCCGCTGCTCCGCCGCCCCCAGCGCCTCTTCCATTTCAGGCTTCCCTTAGCTGGCGAGGAGCACGCTCATGCTCACTTGAACGGGCATGGTAGAATTGCATCTTGTGACCACAAACCCTCATGCCGTCGCTTTAGGGCGCCTCGGCGGTGCCAAGGGCGGAAGAGCTCGGGCGCGAGCCCTGACGGCCGGAAGACGCCGAGAGATAGCTCGCAATGCAGCGGCGGCACGCACGAGGAGTCTCTCAGCTCAGGAACGAAGTGACCTCGCCCGCCATGCCGCTCTGGCCCGGTGGTCCACCGCAAAGCCCTCGGCCCAAACGGTGCGAAGCTGGCTTCACGACCTGGGCGCGCCGCTGACTCGCGCGGTAGTCACGAACCGGCGGGCCCCTAACTCCGAACGGGTCGTGGTGGAGGGCCTCCGCCTGGCTCACAGGGACGCGACCGTGGCGAGGGCACTCCCGGTGATGCTCTGGGCGAACCGCGACAAACTGCGGCTCGCCGACTTGGTCCGCCGTGCACGCCGAGCGAAGGAGGGAGCTACCCTCGGGTTTTTCCTTGAGCTGACGTCCGCGCTCGGGAGAAGTCGGGCATTCGCCGCGGCGTATGCAGACCTGAAGCAAGATCGGCCGCATTCGAACACCTTCTTCTTCGATGGCGCCGAGAAGAGCCTGGTCGGCAAGGAGCTGGCCGCCCTCAATACACCACCGGTCGCTGGGCGATGGCGATTCCTGATGAACATGCCCCTCGACAGCTTCGAGACCCTTTTCCGAAAGACCTTCGGTGCGCCACCCTCCCCAGGAACTTGAACAGTTCATCGAGGCCATCGATGCGGCGCTGACTGAGCCCGCCTCGATCCTCGTCATCGGCGGCGCCGCTGCGGCGCTGGCGTACGGAGCGACCCGCCCGACCGACGACATCGACACCTTCCATCCGCTGACTCCCGCTGTCCAGAAGGCGGTCGAGGCCGCGCAGCGGTCCAGAGGGATGACCATTCCGGTCTCCTTCGCCGCCGTCGCGGACGCTCCCTACGACTTCGAGGATCGATTCGATCCCGATTCGTGAGCTGCGACTGAAACGGCTGACGGTCGTGGTTCCGGAGCGGCACGACCTCGTCCTGATGAAGACACTCCGGGGATACCAGCACGACGTCGAGGTCATCGAGCAGATTCACCGGCGACACCCCTTGGTCTTCGAGGTGCTTCGCTCGCGATGGAGCATGGAGATGGCGCACGCCGTGGCGGACCCCCAGCGCGCGAATCTGAACTTCGTCGAGGTCGTCGATCATCTCTTCGGCCGCGAGCACGCAGAGGCGGTTCGACGCGAGCTCGGGCGTAACCCTGGTGCTAAACAAGGGTGAAGTCAGCATGGTTCCCGACGTGGTCGCCCTCGGCCGCAAGTCCCTCCGCATCATCCGACAGAACTTGGTGATCGCGCTGACCGTGACCCCAGGGAAGATCGGCGACGGGTGGGTAAGCGATCCGCCGCATCAGTACGCTTCCCGTCACGCTACAGACGAGTCCGTCTGATCGCGCAAGCGGTATCCGACCCCCGGTTCGGTGACGAGGAACCGGGGTCTCGCGGGATCGTGTTCGATCTTGCGCCGAAGCTGTGCCATGTAGACGCGCACGTAGTGGGTTTGGGCGGCGTGGCCGCGACCCCAGACCTCCTCGAGGATCTGCCGTTGGGTCAGCACACGGCCGGCATTTTGGGCAAGCAGCGTGAGCATCCGATATTCGATCGGGGTGAGGTGAAGCGTTTGGCGCGCCATGGTGACTTCTCGGCGCACGAGATCGATCCGCAGAGGCCCGACCTCGATGATGGGAGTCGAGCCTGCCGAGGATTCGCCCGAGCGCCGCAGCGCCACTCTGATGCGGGCCATCAGTTCGTTGACGCCGAAGGGCTTCGTCAGGTAGTCGTCGGCACCCGCATCTAGGGCTTCCACCTTGTCCGCCTCCCGCCCGCGCGCGGAGATCACGATGATCGGCACGCGGGACCAACCGCGAATCTCGCGCGCGAAGTCGATGCCGTCTCGGTCCGGCAGCCCGAGATCGAGGAGGATCGCCTCCGGCGCTTGGCTTGTGGCCAGGGCGAGGGCGTCCCGGGCGTTGCCCGCCTCCGCGAGGCGAAACCCGTGAGACGTCAGGGAGGCCCGGAGGAATCGCCTCATCTGAGGTTCGTCCTCTACGACGAGGACGAGCGGGCCTGGGGCGCTCATGACGCCCTCTCAGCGGGTTCGCCCGCCGGGACGGATTCTGCCTCGGGCGGGACCGAGGGTGGAAGCTCGCGTTGCGGCAGGGTCAGGCGAAACACCGCGCCGCCTCCAGGGCGATTCTCGCCGACCAGCGCCCCGCCGTGGGCGTGCGCGATTCCCAGACAGATCGCCAGACCGAGACCTGCACCGGGCGCCCCCTCGTGTTGCCCGCGGTAGAACTTCTCGAAGATCCGCTGTTCGGCGCCGGCCGGCAGCCCCGGGCCGCGATCGGCGAGTTCGACGATGATGGAATGCTCTGCGGCGTACGCGGAGAGCTCGAGCAGACTACCTGCCGGCGTGTACTTTGCCGCGTTTTCGAGGAGGTTCACGAACAGCTGCTCGAGCAAGATCGCATCGACTGAAACGAGCGGCAGATTGTCCGGCAAGGACGTGCGCACGGGTCGTGTTCCGAGCTGCCTCTCGAGCCGCGTTAGCGCTGCGCCCACTACCTCTTCCAGGGGGACCCAGTCTCGTTTGACGACCAGCGCACCAGACTCGAGTCGAGTCATGTCGAGGAGGTTCCTCACGAGGCGCTCCAGGCGTTCGGCCTCTTCGCAGATGGTATCGAGTAGCTCGGCGTTCTCGAATCCGTCGGCCGCCTCGCGCCGCTCCTTGAGAGTCGTCGCCGCGCCCGTGATGGCGGCCAGCGGCGTACGCAGGTCGTGCGACATCGCGCTCAGGAGAGCACTCCGCATCTCCTCGGTACGTGCCCGCAACAGCGCGTCGGTGGCCCGCTGCTCGTGCCGACGAACCCTCTGCGTCAAACCGCTGAAGAGAATGCCGACGATGAACATCATCGCGAACGTCAGCAGGTGCCGCTGGTCATCGACGACGAAGGTGAAGAACGGCGGGATGAAGAAGAAGTCGTACGCAAGGACCGACATTGTCGAGGCAAGGAGCGCGGCACCTCGCCCGAACAGGGCGGCCGCAGCCATGATGCTCAGCATGTAGAGCATCACGAAATCCGGCAGCG
Source organism: uncultured Pseudomonadota bacterium (assembly GCA_963835825.1). Taxonomy (GTDB): domain Bacteria; phylum Myxococcota_A; class Polyangia; order Fen-1088; family Fen-1088; genus JADGRB01. The sequence goes on along the minus strand of CAWIGZ010000005.1, from coordinate 305,100 downwards.
CCAGGTGGCGGCGACCGAGCACCCCGAGGCCGGTAGCGGCGGCGACGAACGCGGCGCCGGCCCCGTAACCTCGCCACCCGGATGGGCTCGCACCGGCGCGGGACCCTGCCGTCAAAGGTCCGTTGTTCACGCTCCTAGGAGAGCACAGGAGGAGGTCGAGCGCGAGCTTTTGGCCGAGGATCTGGGACGAGCTGACGTCGATGCCGACGGTATCATGGTCGAGGGGACAGCGTACCGACGGGTGCTGCGCGGCGAAGAGACGTACATGACGGCGGCCGGGCCGGTGCGGGTCGAGCGGACGCTGTACAAGGACCGGACGGACGATGGGGAGCGCGCGCTGGTCCCGATGGAGTTGAAGACGGGGATTGTGGGTGGGTTCTGGACGCCGATGGCGGCGCGGCAGGCGGCCTGGGTGGTGTCGCAGATGAGCCCGCAGACGGCCGAGGAGCTGTTCGCGCGGGTGGGCAACATGACGCCGTCGAAGAGCAGCTTGGATCGGCTGCCGAAGCTGCTCGCTGAGCGGTGGAACGACGACCGAAAGGGTTTCGAGACGACGCTGCGCTACGCGATGACGGTACCCTACGAGGCCGTCACGGTGATGGCGAGCCTGGACGGCGTGCTCGCGCCGATGAAAGATCGCGGCGCCGCGGAGAAACGCGCCGAGACTGCGCGCGAGGTCAGATCGCCAAGGTCCGGCAGGGTACCCGGAGGTCGGCTGCGCGACGCTCTCCTTCTGCGACAAGGAAGGCAAGTGCCTCGCCGCCGTGCGGATGGCGCGCATGCCCGAGCCCCACAAAGCGTCGCTCAAGGAGGCGCTGAAGGCGGAGCTGGACGTCGCCTTGGCGAAGCGCCCCGACCTGCGGCTCGTCAAGGCCGCGGATGGCGCAAACGATAACTGGAGCTTCCTGCACAGCGAGCTGCCCGCGGGCGACGAGGTCGTCGATTTCTTCCACGCCGCCGAGCACCTGAATGCCGCGGTCGCCGCCGCGCAGACACACACAACACATCAGGCCGGCGCGCTCAGGCCGCGGGACGGCTGGGGCGCTGGGGCGTCAGGGCGCGAAGACACCGCCGCTGCCAACTCCGCTCAGATATCACGGCCAGCACGAGCGCAACGGCCGCGACCGCCCAGAGTGTCAGAGCAAACCGCCGCGATCCTGGCCACGGCCACTCTGGCCAGACGGCGGCGAGCCACACGGGCGCACTCACCGCGACCAAGAGGTAAAGCACCGTGTCCCGCAGGCGCTGTGCGCGTTCGAGGGCCGCGTGCGCGGCCAGCGCGGTGCGAAGCTTGGAGCCGCTGGGCTCCGGATCCACAGAGGAATGCAGGACAAAGAACTCCCGAGGCATGGAACGGTCTCTTATTTCTAGCCGCGGACTGCCTCAGGAAGTCGTCAAGATGAACGCCCGCTCGATCAAGAAAGTGTAAAGACGGTCCGTCCGTCACCCGCAAGTTGCAGTGTCCACGAGACGCGGTGTTCTCGCTTTGCACGCCCGGCGAGGCAGCTTTGCTGACAGGCCCAGAGGGGCGGCTCGGCACACCGTTCGCTTTCAGTCGGCTTCATGTTGACGCTTCGGCGCCGGGACCTTTGCGCGTTGGCGCTCCTGGGCGCCGTGTCGATCCAAGTCGCTGGCTGTGCGCGCCGGCGCCCGGGTCCGAACGAGGCCTATCTCGATCCGCGGATGAGCGCAGAAGACTGGCGAACGCTGTTCGAGAGCGACAACCGCGAAATCTACAACGAGCGGGCCCTGATCATCGAGATCGCGGCTCCAAAGCCCGGGATGGTGGTACTCGACGTCGGCGCGGGAACCGGCCTCTTCTCGATGATGTTGAGCGACGCTGTCCGGCCGGGCGGACGGGTCTACGCGGAAGAGGTCCTCCCGAAGTTCAGTCGCTTCATCGCGGAGCGCGCCGAGCACGAGCATCGGGACAACGTCGTCAGTGTCATGGGAACCGCCACTGGAGTAGGGGTGCCGCCCGAATCGGCGGATCTCGCCTTCGCCTGCGACGTCTACCATCACGTCGATCACCCTGCCGAGATGCTGGCGTCAATCCGACGGGCCCTGCGGCCGGGTGGAGAGCTCTTTCTGGTCGATTTCTCGCGCTTGCCGGGACAGATCCCGGAGTGGATCGTGGAGCACGTGCGCACGGGCGAAACTGGGGTCACCGGAGAGATCGAGCGCGCTGGCTTCAAGCTGATCTCCCGCAATCACGGTCTCGGGATCAACTACGCGCTTCGGTTTCGGCGGGGCTCTAGCGGCAGTGCACCGTACCAGGCGCGGAAGTCCTTCGCGTGTGCAGGATGCCAGGAACGCGTAGGCAGCTCCCCGGCTGGGACCGCGAGTCCGGCCCTTCGCCAGGACGGGGGCATGGCATGAGCATCGCAGGGATTGGGGGCGAGGACCCGTTGGAACACTCGAGCCCGGAGGTGATTCCGTGCGCGATCCACTCTCGCCGCTCCCGACCGAGATATACAGCGCGACGATGCGTAGCGCCATCCGTGCACTGACCTCGGCCGCTGGCACTGACGCCCCGATCGTTCTCCGGGGCGAACTCGGCTGCGAGATCTCCGAGCTCGCTCGCTTCGCCCATGACCAAAGTGGGCGCCGCGCCCATCCATTTCTGACGGTCGCCTGCGCATCGCTCACCGAGCTTCCAGTGCGCAACTTGAGCATGAGTGGCCGCGGAACGATCTTTCTTCATGAGATCGGCGAGCTGGCTGAGCCACTGCAAGCGAAACTGGTCCATCTCCTCGACGCCCTCCAAGCACACGGACCATCCCCGCGGCTCATCAGCTCGACCCACCGGGATCTAGATACCGAAGTGACGGAGGGGCGGCTTCGTCGAGACCTGCTCTTTCGCCTGAACGTCGTCGACATATACGTTCCGCCGCTTCGCGATCGTCCGGAGGGCATCCTGCCTGCCGCGCAGGCGTTCATCACGCTCCTCAGCGCTGATCTCGGTCGACGGAAGCCCACGTTGTCGCCCAGCGCCGCCACGTGGCTGCAAGGGTATCCCTTTCCGGGGAACCTCCGTGAATTGCGGAACCTCCTCGAGCGGGCGCTTCTCGTCTCGCAGGGTGAGGTTCTCGAAGCGGAAGCCTTCGCTGGTTCTCAAATGAGCGACCTTCGCGCAGGGGCAGACGTCACGCTTCGCGATCTGGAAAGCGAGCACGTCACGCGCGTTCTCGGTCGCGTGGGAAGTCTCAAGAAGGCCGCGACGATCCTGGGCATCGACACGAGTACGCTCTGGCGGAAACGAAAGCGGGACGAGCACGGCGCCGTCGCTTCGAGCAAACCGCGCTGAGAATGCGACCTGCGGGATTTGTTCCCCTCACGCCACCGCAAACCGCAACCGGCATGTTTCGGCAATGTGAAGCGGCCGCGACGCTGCCGAGCGAAGGGGTCGGGGTGACGGGGCTTCGCAGCACACGCCCGCGTTGGCATGACTGCTGCTGAACAGCCAGCCGAACTGAAGACCGCTTTCGCCCGGAGGGACCGACGATGTTGGACGTTCTATTCGTAGTTGTCGCGATCGGCTTTTTTGGAATCACGCTCGCCTATACGGCGGCATGCGAGAGGCTGTGAGATGGAGTCGGCCGTCGTCTCGTTGATCGCACTCGGTCTGGTGATCTATTTGTTCTGGTCGCTCCTTCGCCCGGAGAGCTTCTGATGGACGCCGCCGGCTGGGTTCAGCTCGCGCTCATCGTCACGGGATTCGTCCTCATCACCAAGCCGCTCGGGATCTATCTGGTCAAGATTCTCGACCCGGATGTCGGGGGTGAGCCGTGGCTCGCACGGGCGCTCGGTCCCGTCGAGCGAGTCAGCTATCGGGTGCTGGGGGTCGATCCGCGGAAGGAACAGACCTGGAAGGGCTACGCCGTCTCGATGGTGCTCTTCACAGCCGTGACAATGTTCGTCACGTATGTGCTGCTGCGCGTCCAGCACCTGTTGCCGCTCAATCCGCAGAAGCTCGGTCCCGTCCGGCCCGATCTGGCCTTCAACACGGCCGCCAGCTTCACCACCAACACCAACTGGCAGAGCTATGGCGGCGAGAGCACGATGAGCTACCTGTCGCAGATGCTGGCGCTGGTGCTGCACAACTTCACCTCGCCCGCGATCGGCATCGGAATCGCCGCTGTTCTGGTGCGCGGGATCGCGCGGTCGACGGGTTCGACCGTCGGGAACTTCTGGCGGGATGTGATTCGCCAGACGCTCTATCTCTTTCTGCCGGCGGCGATCATCTACGCCGTGTTTCTGATGTTCCAGGGGATCCCGCAGAACTTTCTCCCGTACACCGCGGCCAAGACAGTCGAGGGCGCCACCCAGACCATCGCCCAGGGGCCAATCGCCTCTCAGATCGCGATCAAGATGCTCGGTACCAACGGCGGCGGCTACATGAACGTCAACGCTGCGCACCCGTTCGAGAACCCCACGCCGCTCAGCAACTTCGTGCAGATCGTCCTCTTCATCGCCATCTGCAGTGGACTCACCTACTACCTCGGGAGGATGGTCAAGAACCAGCGTCACGGCTGGGCGGTGTGGGCCAGCATGTTCGGGATGTTGATGGTGGGGATCATCGTCTGCTGGTGGGCTGAGGCCCACGGCAGCCCGCGCCTCACGGCGCTCGGTGTCGATCCCTCATTCGGCAACATGGAGGGTAAGGAGGTGCGATTCGGAATCGCCAACTCGTCGATCTTCGCCTCGATGACCACCGCCACCGGATGCGGCGCGGTGAACGCCATGCACGATTCGTTCACACCGATCGGCGCGCTGGTGACGCTGGGAAACATCCTCATGGGCGAGGTGATCTTCGGCGGCGTGGGAAGCGGCCTCTACGGGATGCTGGTCTTCGTCTTCGTGGCGATCTTCATCGCGGGCCTGATGGTCGGGCGGACGCCCGAATACCTGGGCAAGAAGATTCAAGCGCGCGACGTGAAGCTGGCGGCGCTGTCGCTGCTGGTGGTGTCGGTCTTCACCCTGGCGGGAACGGCGTGGGCCAGCGTCGCGCCCTGGGGGCTCGCGGGGCTCAACAACGGCGGGCCCCGCGGCTTCTCGGAGATCCTCTACGCCTTCGCCTCGGGCGTCGGCAACAACGGCTCCGCGTTCGCCGGCCTGACGATGACACCCGCCAACGGCAACATCATGTGGAACTTCGTCCAGGGGCTGTCGATGCTGTTCGGGCGCCTCTTCCCGGCGATCCCGGTGCTCGCCTTGGCGGGCGCCCTGGTCCAGAAGAAGGCGACCGCCACCGACGCCGGCAGCTTCCCGGTTACGGGGCCGATGTTCGTCGTCCTGCTCACCTCGACGGTCATCATCGTCGGCGCGCTGACGTTCTTCCCGTCACTGGCCGTCGGTCCGATCGTCGAACACTTCCTGATGACCTCGTCCACCCTGACCTTCTGAATCGAGGAGACGCCATGTCGGTTGCCAAAAAGCGTTCGGTATTCGAGCGCGAGATCCTCTTCCCCGCCCTACGCGCCAGCGTCACCAAGCTCGATCCGCGTTACATGGTCCGAAACCCGGTGATGTTCGTGACCGAGGTCGGCGCGATCGTCACCACGGTGGAAATGCTGAGCGCCAGAGCGCACGGTGAATCGCTGGGCTTTGTGGCCCAGATCTGCATCTGGCTTTGGTTCACGGTCCTCTTCGCCAACTTCGCCGAGGCCCTGGCCGAAGGGCGCGGCAAGGCGCAAGCCGACGCGCTCCGCCGGGGGCGCAAGAAGGCCTTCGGCCGGCGGCTGCGTCCCGACGGGACGACGGAGACCGTTCCTTCGGAGCTGCTGCGCAAGGGGGACGAGGTCCTGGTCCCCGCGCACGAGATCATCCCCGCGGACGGCGAGATCACGGCGGGCGTGGCGATGGTCGATGAATCGGTGATCACCGGCGAGTCGGCTCCCGTGCTCCGCCAGTCGGGCGGCGACCGTTCCGCGGTCACCGCCGGAACGACGGTCATCTCCGATCAACTTCGGATCCGGGTGACCGCCGACCCCGGCGAAAGCTTCCTCGATCGAATGATCGGCCTCATCGAAGGCGCCAAGCGGCAGAAGACGCCGAACGAAATCGCCCTCAACATCTTGTTGTCGGCGCTCACCATCATCTTCCTCTTGGTCTGCTTCTTCCTGCGACCCTTCGGCGCCTACATCCAGAGCTACACGCCGACGATGGCGGCCTCGGCATTCTCGGTCACCGTCCTCATCGCACTGCTGGTCTGTCTCATCCCCACCACCATCGGCGGGCTCCTGTCCGCCATCGGTATCGCTGGCATCGACCGCATGGTGCAGAAGAACGTGCTGGCGATGAGCGGCAAGGCGGTCGAGGCAGCGGGCGACGTGCACGTGCTTCTCCTGGACAAGACCGGGACCATTACCCACGGCAACCGGCAGGCGGTTGCCCTCCTTCCGGCCCCCGGGGTAGCACCGGTGGACCTCGCTCACGCAGCGCAGCTGTCGTCGCTGGCCGACGAGACGCCCGAGGGGCGCAGCATCGTCGCGCTGGCCCAGCGGCTCGGGCAGCCGGCGCTGACCGCCGACGACCTACCCACCGCGGCCTTCATCCCCTTCTCGGCCCAGACCCGGATGAGCGGCGTCGACGTGGATGGCCGCGAGATCCGGAAGGGGGCCTCGGCCGCCATCAAGGAGCTGGCCGGCGGCTCGCTGCCCGGCCCAGTCCAGACGGAGGTCGACAACATCGCTCGTCAGGGCGGCACCCCTCTGGTCGTCGCCAGCTCGGGACGCGTTCTGGGCGTCATCCATCTGAAGGACATCGTGAAGGATGGGCTCGTCGACCGATTCAGCCGCTTCCGCGCCATGGGTATACGCACGGTCATGATCACCGGCGACAATCCCCTCACCGCGGCCGCCATAGCGAAGGAGGCGGGCGTCGACGACTTCTTGGCGCAGGCGACGCCTGAGGACAAGCTGGCCCTCATCCGGCGGGAGCAAGCGGGTGGGCACCTGGTGGCGATGACTGGCGACGGAACCAACGACGCGCCAGCCCTGGCGCAAGCCGATGTCGGCGTCGCAATGAACTCCGGCACCCAAGCCGCCAAGGAGGCTGGGAACATGGTCGACCTCGACAGCAACCCGACCAAGCTCATCGAGGTGGTCGAGATCGGCAAGCAGATGCTCATCACCCGCGGCGCGCTCACCACGTTCAGCGTGGCCAACGACGTCGCCAAGTACTTTGCCATCATCCCGGCCATGCTGATCGGAGCCTTCCCCCAGATCGCCCCCCTCAACATCATGGGCCTCGGCTCGCCCTCGAGCGCCATCCTGAGCGCGGTGATTTTCAACGCCCTCATCATCATCTGCCTCGTGCCGCTCGCCCTCCGCGGGGTCAAATTCCGCCCTGCCGGCGCTGGCGAGATTCTCCGACGCAACTTGCTCGTCTTCGGCGTCGGCGGCCTCATCGTCCCATTCGTTGGCATCAAGGTCATCGATCTGTTCGTCCACAACCTGCTGCACATGGTGTGATCATGCGAGAGCTCATTCGCGAAACTGTGGTCTCCTTCCGCGCCACGGCGCTCATTGCCGTCGTCGGCTGCGCCTTCTATCCGATGGCCGTGTACGCCATCGGCCACACGGTCCTCCGCTCTAAGGCGGATGGATCGCTCATCGACCGGCAAGGGAACTCCGTGGAGCCGGAGCAAGCGGTCGGCTCTAGCCTCCTCGGCCAGACGTTCAAAGCACCCGAGTACCTTCACCCGCGTCCTTCCGCCGCTGGCGCGGGGTACGACGCTTCGAACTCCAGCGGAACGAACCTGGGACCGATCAGCGACAAGCTCCTGAACGGTGCTCCCGACGATCCCAAGACCAAGGACGTCGACGAATCGTTCACCGGAGTGAAGGAGCTCGTCGAGGCTTACCGCGCCGAGAACAAGTTGCCGGCAGGAGCTCTGGTGCCCGGAGATGCGGTGACCCGATCTGGAAGCGGCCTCGACCCCGACATCACGCCCGCGAATGCCGGGCTGCAGGCAGGCCGGATCGCCGCCGCCCGCGGCGTCGACGTCGAGGAGGTGCGGGCTCTGATCGCCCGCGAGACCAAGGGACGGCAATGGGGTCTCTTCGGCGACCCGCGGGTCAATGTCCTCGAGACGAACCTCACGCTGGATCGCGAGCTCCCGAAGCACGCGCCGACGGGAAACGCCGCCGCCGGTCCAGCAGCGGCAAAGTGATCGTCGGGAGAATCTCAGCGTGTCGGGTCGGCAGGACCGCGTCGACGTGCCCATACCACCAACGGACCGCGAGTGGCTGGGGTGCCTGATGGGCCGGCAAGTTGCCAGACCGAGAGTGACGCTCTCTGCCTTCTACCCCAGGCCGGGTGAACCGATCGTTCCGCGGCTCCTGCTGGAACTGGTCTTCGATCGTCCCGCGAGGGACGCTGGCTCAGCAGACCTCTACCGGGTCGCGCAGGCGGGAGCCAACGCCTGGAAGATCTTTCCAGCGGAGGTGTGCCGGGACGTGGGCATGAAGGTCGTCGACCGCGTCCAGTCCCGGCTCCAGCGGCTGTCAAAGCCGTGCTTGGCCACGACTTTACCGGATCCCAACACCGCGTTGAGGTTCCGCCGCGAGGCGGCAACCACCCCAACCATCGTCCCTGTCGCGAAGGCACAAAGTCCCCCCGAAGCGATTGGAAACTGGTGAGCAGGCCCGCCTCAGGCCGAGCCCTGATCAGACCCCGACACGGACACGCACCCAACTGGCGACGCAGGCGTCGACGGGCCGCGACCAGCGCTCGAAGCTTGCCCGCCCTGGCGCCGGTGTCCATCGCCAGCTTGTAGGGTGCCGCGTGGGTCCGGCGCCGCCCTGGCGCCGTAGCTGAAATGGGCATCTTGGTGGGTCGAGGAGCGCGGTCATTGGATTGAACGCTCATTATTGGCGAAACGACCGCTCGTTCCCTATTGCTCGAGCGGGAGTTATCGTGGCGAGATGCGAACCTCGGCTTTGGCGTTGGTCCTCGGGGTGGCAGGAATCGGCACCGGTTGCGGCGGCTCGGCCGCCAGCCTCGACTGCAACTACCTCGCGAGCGACAACTGCTGGAAGACTACAGCCAGCGCGGCGACGATTTGCCTGCCCGCCTCGTCGGAGGTCGGCACCTTGAGCGCCGACGGAAAGACCTGCACCTATGCGAGCGGTGACGTGGTGACGTTCGCCCAGCCGCTGGTCCTCCCACTCTCCGGCCCAATGGACTGGGACTTCACGGTGACCACAGCGAGGGGCGCCCAGTGCCTCGCCTATCTGGACGAGGGAGGCGGCATCCGGACGCTGACGGTCCAGGGACAGACCGTCAAGGAGACCACTCCCGAGACCGCTCCCGGCCAGCTCGGGATCGCACTTACCTGCCCCGACGGGACAACCTATTCGATCTCGAACGGGTTCAACCTTCTGGGCTGCCCGGACGCAGGTCTGTCTGGCTCCCTGCCGGGCTACAGTTTGTCGAGCACCGACACCGTCGTCACCTTGTCTCTGATCGGCACCGCCGCGAGCTCCAACGCAGGGGAGGTGGTGCTCAACTGCCAGACGGCCCAGTAGCTCGGCGATCGTCCGGGCGGCCCCGAGCGTAGGTCGCCTCGAAGGCCCGCGCCGTGACGGGCTTTGTCCTCCCCCAGCCAAGCCAGCCCGGCCGCCGTTCCGCGGAGTGTCGCGGTCGGTCGCCGCCTCCATGTCGCCGCCTCCATGGAGAGCACCGCCAGGGCCTCAAGTAGCTCCGGGCATGATGGGCCTCATCTCGGAGGATGACCGAGAGCGCCGCACGGGTGCGCGACTTCGCGCGCGTCGGCCCGGATTGCTGCGAACGTTGCCGCGGAGAGCGTTTCACTCACCGCGCTCTCGGCCAGCAGCAGCGACAGCGCTTCGCTGGCCGGCGACCGGTGGCCTAGAGAGAGTCGAGGTACGCGATGAGGTCGGCGAGCTGATCCTGCGTGAGCGTCGACGTGGCGCCATGCAGATCGCCGCCGCCGCAGGAGCCGAAGCGGTCGGCGAGCGTGGCGGCGCAGCCGTCATGTAAGTAAGGGGCGGTGTAGGCCAGCCCGACTAGCGACGGTACCTTGAAAGTTCCGCCGGTCCCGACGTCCACGCCGGTCCTGTTGTTCGTCAATTGCGCCCCGGTGTGGCAGACCGCGCAGCCGTGCGTGCTGTCGGTGAACACGACCTGGCCCCGCGCGACGGCGTCGGGGTCGCTGATCACGCCGGGCAGGGACGGAATGGCGTTCATCCACGACTGGGCGGCCGTGATCTGGTCACCCGTCAGAGTGGGGCCGCCCATGCGCTGGTTGTAGACGGTGGTCACGAGAACGCTGAACGACGCGAGCCCGCCGTCCCAGTGGTAGGGCGCGCGTCCGCTGATGCCGCCCGCGACGTTCATGGTGCGGCGCGGCCCTTCGGTGTCGAAGTTCCAGGTCCGGCCGTCCTCTTGCCCTTCCATGTGACACGAAGCGCAGGCGATCCCGTTGCCGGTGTTAGCGTGGAAGATCTCGTGACCGATGTCGGCGCGACTGACCTCAGAGAGCGAGATGACCACGCCGGCGGCCGGGATCTGGATGGTGGCGGGCTCGCGCGTCTGGACGACGATCCGGTTCGAACCGTCGAATCCGACTGCTTCGGCTTCGCCCATCGGCTGAGGACAGGTCAGCGGGCGCCCGGGCTGGGACGGGCATGTGACAGGGTTGACCATCGTGCCGACCGCGGTCGGACCGTGGACTCCGTCGGGACAGCAACTGAAGTGGCTGGCGTCAGTGACGTCCGAGTAGTGCGACACGAACAGAGATTGGATGGACTTGTTGTGGGCGTTGCCCGCAGCCACCACCGCCACCGTGTTGCCATCGCCTGAGATCGCGAAATCGACCGGAAGCACCATCCCCGGAATTGGCGGCGTGGTCGGGGGGGACATACCCGGTGTGATCGGGGTGAGCGCGGGATGAACCAGGCCCGCACAGGGATCGCTCGACCCGTAGCCACTGGAACCCACAGGGGAACCTCCCGCGCCGCCAGCCCCTCCGGGCACAGGCCTCCCTCTTCCGCTGACCATCACCGTGCCGGTGGTGCCACGCTGATGTAGCAGGATCGCGCCACCGCCCGGCTGAGCGCGCATCCGCCAGGCCGTCGAAGGCGTGAACGCCTCGCCGAGCCGTGCCGACGGATCTCCGTAGACGGGTGGCACGATCGTCGAAGTGACATTGCCGTTGGCGTCAATGACCAGGACCTGGGCGGACCGGAACTGGCTCACGAGCAGTGTGTTGCCGTCGACCACGATGTCCCGCAGGTCGCGGGGTAGCTGCAGCGACCGCGTGGCGATCCCGCCTGCCGCCGGGAACGACACCAGCTCGCCGCCCATACAGGCTACGTGCACGAGGTCGGTCGCCGGATCATAGGCCACCCCGCGCGGGATCGGACAGGCGGTTCGGCGCGCCAGGATCGTCCCCGCGACGGGATCGATCGTCACGAGCGCGCCCCCGCTGCGGAGGATGACGTGAACGTGCCCGACGGCATCGGCGACCAATCGGCCAGGCTCGTCGTGTGGCTGGAGCGCGATGTTGGCCGTCAGCGTGTTGGTCGTGAGATTGACGACCGCAATCGTATCGCGGTCGGGATCGGCAGCCACGGCCGTGACGCCGTCCGGAAGGATCGCCAGCGTTCCCCCGCTGATGGCCGGCGGCGGGTCGGCGGCAGAAACGGTAGTATCGAAGTTCGGCGGGTTGATCGACCCGGTCCCAGGGAAGACGCCCCCGCCGGCGGCACCGCCGGGCCCGACGACGCCCCTGCCGGCGGCACCTCCGGTTCCGCTGACTGGCGGAGTCGGGGTGGGGAAGACGCCCGCGTCGGCGACGCTCACGCCCGGTGCCGGGTTGGTGCAGGCGCCGGAGGCGGCCGCGAGGCCGAGGACCAGCGCCGCGATGAGGCGGCGAACCTTACGAGGCGAAGGGAAAGTCGCGTTGCCCATTAGGGAGCTCCTTGACGAGGATGCAGTCTCAGCTTTCTTAGTGCCGCCGGATTGGGGAAATCTGGTCGGGTCTTTTGCCGAGTCGACCACCATCCTTGATGATCGACTGTTGAGGCGGCGAACCGCGATCGGAGTGTCAGACCCCCGACCCCGACGGAGCCGTTTCGCCGCGTTCAGACTCATGATTCGGAAGCGAGTCTGCAAGGCTCGAACCACGACTATCCCGTGCCTCCTAGATGCTCCGGAAGGAGCCGCCGCCCCCGCGGGCTAGTGCTGGTCACCGATCCGCGGTCGCTTGCGCTTCGCGCCGGCCGGGCGGACGATTGCGCCATGCGTAACTTATGGTGGATGCTTCCTGTCGCCGTCTTCTTCTTAAACCCTAGCTTCGCCTGCAGCGATGAGCCGCAGTTTCAATACGGCGCCGCGGAGATGCTGGCGGTCGTCGCGGGCGACTGGTCGCTAACGATCACGCCAGACGGCGGAACCGCGACGCAGGTCACCGTGCACGTCGAGCAGGCGGCAGCGCCTGCGACGGCGGCTCGGTCGGCGGGCCGCGCCTTGGTGCGCGGCGCCTACGCATGCGGCGCTCGCACCCTCGTCAAGAGCGCGGGTGCTTGCGGCGACTGGAGCCAGATGCCGCTCGTCGTCACCTATGTCTCCGGTGATGCGGCGTTCTCGACCGATGCGATGTCGGGCAGCTTTCTGGTGCCCGGTCTCCTGTTCACGGGGGGTGATCTGACGCTGACGGTCGGCCCGTATCAGATCCTGACGTCGGTGGGGGCCGATGGCTCGCTCGCCGATCCGTACCTCTGGCCGCCGGGCACTCCTGGAATGGTGGCGGTCAGCCGTTAGCACTCTCGCGCGGGGCGACAGGCGGGCCAGGACCGGGCTCCCTCAGCCTCGGTAAGCTATGGCGCTACGCGGGGGACCTTGACGATCACCCAGCCATTCGAGTCGTTGACGGTCAGGTAGAGGGCGTCCGGCGAGATTGCGCCTGCCCCCAAATACGTGACGTCGTTTGACGGATTGCAAGCGAGACGCGTCGCGCTCCCGTCGGCCCCGACGAGGAACACCTCTCGGTGGATCAGGAGATCGTCGAAGATCTCGTTCCCGCTCAAGAGTCGGCCACCTTGCCCGTCGGGAAAACCCCAGTCCGCCAAGAATCCGATCGGCAGCTCGGGTGACAGGGGAGTGGCCGGTGACCCGTCGGCGGGGGAGATCCGCACCTCGAACGTTTCGTCCAACGCGTCCGGCGCGCCCGTGAAGGCGGTCCAGATGGCCCCGCCGCTGTCCACCGAGACGAACGTGTAGCCAATCGGGTCCAGCGGCCGTGGATCTCCGCCGCCAAACGGGGCCACGAGCGCGTTCCACGTTCCGCCGCTGCCAAAAGGTTGTGTTCCCTCGACCAGCACGCCGTCGGACACGGCCACCAGGTTGCTCACGGTGTCGAGTGGAACAGGGGCCAGCGCTTCCGGCGCACCCGCGGACCGGGGCATCCGCCAGACCTGCGAGACCCCCGTCAGCTTCGAAGTCGCCCAGTAGAACCATGACGAATCGAGGAGCGAGGTATCGAAGTAGGTCGGAGGCGTGCTGGAGGCGCCAGCCTGGCCGCCGTCCAAAATCGCCGTCGGGCTCCCTCCGGTGATCGGCACCTGCATCAGTCGATCGTCATGTGTGTAGAGGACATTGTCTCCCTCGACCCAGATCCCGTTCGCCGAGTCGTTGGGAACCAGCGTCGTGACGCTGCCGCCGTCGGCGGGCGTGGAAACGATTGCTTCTCCAATTGTCGGGACGTTGGTCCGTGATTGATAGAGAACACCGTTCGACCACACCATCGCCCGCGGGCCCCCAGCCGTCTCGAGGAAGAGCGACGTCGGCATCCATCCGGAAGTGCAGCTGGCGAGGCCCGGACGCGGCAGGTGGGACGTCCCGTCGCATCCCTCGAACAACGACACGGCCACCAAAACGAGGACCGAGCTCCAGACGCGCCCCGTGAACGACCGCTCCACGGAAAGACTGTAACAGCGTTCGGACAATCTCGGCCCATTCATACCCCGCACCACCAGGCCGACGTCGATGCGTCAGTGGGGCCGGGGCCACAGGTACAGACGTGTGGAGTACCTTCCACAGGCAACGAGGCGGCGCATCCGAGTGGGTACCTTAGATTAGGCCGCTGGCGCCCGGGCTGGCGTCGGGTGCTTGGCAACCACTGTCCGCGCCATTCGGGAGCGGGTCACAGCCGGGGGTGAAGGCTTATGCGTCGGTTCCGCCGTCGACTGCCTTGGTAGCAGCGCAACCGCCGTTGGCGATAACCGCCAAGACAGTTGCCAGCAGAGCCTCGATCAGGCGCGGTTTCACAGTCGTTCTCGTCACAGTCAGCAGAGTAGAGCAATCTGGGAGCCATTTCGGCGCGATGTGGTTAGGCCGGGCCCCACTGCTCTGAGTGAGCCGTGATCGCCTTCGACGCTGCGCTCTGGTGCCGGTGATCATCCCCGAGGCACAGACGGGCGGTTGCATTTTCGGGCGTGAAGATCAGGCTTACGTAGATGCGTGCATTTGACAGGCGTCTCATCGGTGCCACTTGCTTACTCGCTTCGGCGTCGTTCGGATGCACGCGCGCGTCCGAAAGCTCGACGCCGGGCGTAGCAGGGACAGCCGGGAGCGTCGTACGCGACGACATGAGAGGCGTGGCCAAAACAACCGAGAAGACGGCGAAAGACATCGGCCACGCCGCCGTCGACCTCGCCGATAAGGCGGGCAACGGCCTTCAGGACGCGACCAACAAAGCCACCGCCGGCGGCCAAGACGCCTGGATTACGACAAAGGTCAAAAGCGCGCTGACGAGCGATGGCTTGGACCCCCTCCACATCCACGTCGACACCGACGCCGAGGTCGTCACGCTCTCCGGGTCCGTCGATTCGACGGCCAAAAGGGAAAAGGCGGTCAGCGTAGCCAGGCACGTCACTGGCGTGCTCGGTGTGAAGGACCACCTGTTCATAAAGGCCGATACGCGTTAGGCGCAGCTGAGGTCCAGTGATGTGCGAGTCGGGCCCAGGGACGATCGCGCCGGCGGCGAAGCCGGAAGGCCTAACGCGCCTATCCTCGGAAGGAAACCGGCGCCAGATCGTCTTCAGCAAGTGATCTCCGCGCGCGCTCTCTCGCCTCACGCGGCGATCCCGCGAAGGGATCGGGAGCGAGATCGTCCTCCGCGATCGGTTTGCCCGCGCGCCGTATCGTCTCGTGTCTCGATCCCCCGAAGGGATCGAGCGCCAGGTCGTCTTCTGCGAGCGGTCTGCTCGTGCGCGGCCTCGCCTCGTGTCCCGGTCCGGTGAAAGGATCCGGCGCTATGTTTCGTGACGGAGGAGGCCTCGACTTTTTGATGCTGGCGTGACGACTCTCGTTTGTCGCCGCTCGCATTGCCTCTAGAGTGGGTCCTTCTCAAACGGAGGGTCCATGCGTCGCTTTGGTTTGTTCGCTTCGCTCGCCGTGTCGGTGGCAGTGAGTGCTTGCGGTTCGTCGAGCGGAGGCGGCACCGGCGGAAGCGGCGGTGGGTCGGCCGGTGCCGGCGGCAGCGCTGGCGCGAGTGGTGGAGCGGGCACTACCGGCGGAGCGGGCACTACCGGCGGAGCGGGCACTACCGGCGGAGCGGGCACGACTGGTGGCGCGGGCGTCGGCGGTTACGACGGCGCGGGCGTCGGCGGTCACGGCGGCTCGGCCGGTGGCGGCACGACCGGTACGGGAGGCGGTTCGGCGTGCGGCGTTGCGACCCGGACGGGATTTGGCGCGACCTGCAACACCTTTGCGACCAGCGGTCCGTGCGTGACCTCGACCTTTTCGACCGCAGCGCCGCCGACGCCAGCGGGCGGCGTCTTTTCGGCTGGGACGTACAACCTCGTTTCGCAGACCACCTACGGCCCGGCAGACGCCGGATTCTCCTCGCTGACCTTTCGTCAGACCTACGTCGTCTGGAGCGTCACCACGACCTCATTCGCCCTCGATCAGGTCGAGACCTCGGGGACGGCCGTTGCCCGATCCCAAGGGGCGGTGGCCGTGTCGGGAATGACCGCGACCTTCACCCCGACCTGTCCGGTTACCGACGGGGGAACCGACTCGGGCGGCAGCGCCGAGTTCACGATCACTTCGACATCGATCACGTTGTTCGAGTTGAAGAACGGCCTCGTCCGGGTCAGCGTCTACAACAAGGCCTCTTAACGAAGGCCGCTGAGGGCATCGCGGCGCGAACGTCAGTTGGACGTGCACGTTCCGAGTACGGCCACCGTCCCGCCCCCGGTGCCAGCGCCCGGGCCCCGGGGCGTCGCGGCGGGGAGGGTGCAACTCGCCGGCCCGGCCACGCAGGCGATGTTGCAGATAGGGCCCCCGCATCCCTGGCTCACGTACTGCGCCTTGATCGCGTTGAGCGCGGTGGCGTCGTTGACGTACACTTGGCAGCCGCAGGTTAGCGAGCTCGCGACCAGCTGCTGGCATTGTCCGGTCACCCCGTAGGTGCAGTCCTTCGCCGCGGGGAGTGCGTTGACGTAATTCATGGCGAGCTGCTGGCAGGTCCCGCCGCCAGTTCCTTTGTTGCCGCCGGTTCCGGTCTGACCGCCAGTGGCGCTTCCCCCCGTACCCTTGTCGCCGCCCGTCCCGATTTGGCCGCCGCTTCCGCTTCCGCCGGTTCCGATCTGCCCGCCGGTAGCGCTGCCGCCTGTCCCTGTCTGGCCGCCGGTTTCACCTCCCGTGCCGATCTGGCCGCCGGTCGCACTGCCGCCGGTTCCGATCTGCCCGCCGGTGGCGCTGCCGCCTGTCCCTGTCTGGCCGCCGGTTTCACCTCCGGCGCCGATCTGGCCGCCGGTCGCACTGCCGCCGGTTCCGATCTGCCCGCCGGTGGCACTGCCGCCATCGCCGCGCTGGCCACCTGTCGACGAGGTTCCGCCGGTGCCGCCGGCGGCACCCGTCCCTCCGCCTCCCGGCAGGTTATTGGTGTCGAGCGAGCAGGAGAGGATCAGAAGTGAGATTACAAACCAGACGATGCGTTGCATGGGACTCCCAAACAGCAAGGGGGCGTACTTAGTTTTGCTCTCGATTGGTGCCCCGAGAAGGCAGCGCTCATCAAACTGCAGACACTGCGGCGCGCCATCCCCTCGAACCTTCGAGATCCGCCCAGATCAGAGCCGCACGACGAGCGCCGCCTTCAGCCCGCAAGGTCCGCGACGCGTGCGCCCACGAAAGCCCTTCTTCGAGGAGCTGTAGGCGGCGCAAGCAGTAGGCGGATAGTACGTGTGGCACCCTCGCCGAGAGAAGGTGAGGGCGACTGTACGACTCAACGTGGCAGCTCACCCGGGGGATTCGACGAGATGAACGCAGGAGACAACTTCCCGGTGCCGGTGATTCGAAGAACATGAGTGCACGAGACAACTTCCCGGCGGGCGTGCGCCGAATACTGGCGGAGCGGGCGGGCCAGATGTGTTCGAACCCCTCGTGCGGACGTTCGACGAGCGGGCCTTCGGAGATGTCGTCGGGCCGCTCTACGGTACTAGGGAAAGCCGCGCACATTAGCGCCGCAGCCCGCGGGGGTCCCCGATACCTTCGGTCGTTGACGCTGAGCGAGCGCTCCAGCGTGGAGATGGTGACTGCTCGATCGTCACAATCTGGGTGCCGTTCAGAGCGGCGACGCGCGCGGCGACGGCTGCCGCAGTCTCGCGAAACGCCTCTTCCCAGACATGGACGCCCAGCCACCCGTGGTCCGCGAGCGGGTCGGCGAGCGCGTCGGGAATCTCCGGCGGCGTTATCGAGGCGGGCGCCTTTTGCAGCGACGCCGCCAGGCGCCGACGAACGGGGTTGCCGCCCTGCTCGCAACACCAGTGCACCACGTCCCAGGCTAGCGCGGCATGCGACGCCTCGTCGCGGGCGATGACGGCGAGGGCGGCTCGTGCCTGCCGATCGCGCGCCCGTATCAGCGCCCGCTCCGCCACCTCGGCGGCCACGCCCTCGAGGAGGCATCCGTCTATCAGGGACTCCACCGCGAGCTCGGCGAGCGACATCGCGGTGACGGCTGGCACCTTCTGCAACTCCGGCAGCGGCCCCGGTCCCACCGGCTCCCCCGCGTGCGCGCTGGCCAGCGAGAACGCCAAACGTGCGTGCTGGATCTCGTCCAAAGCCGCCTGGAGCGCCGCCTCCACTAGACACGCCGGCGCGCCCAGTGCCACCAACGACAGCGACAAGCGCGAGAAGGCAGGCACGGACGCGTGCTCGCCGCGCGCACTCTCCGCCCACAGACGCGCCAACGCGCCGCGAACGTCTGGCGGTAACGGTGAGGCCTCTGCCAACGGAAGGTCGGCCTCCCACCCGTCGGTGTCGATCGCACGCGCCGTCACGGCTTGGCGAGCGACGCGAAGCGCCCGCCCCGAGCAGCCGTAGGGGCCGCAATCCCGATGAGTCGCCACGTACAGGACGACCCCCGTGAAAGCGAGGACGACGCCGACGGCTCCGAGGAGCAGATAACCGAGGCCCTCCGCCGGACGGTTCGGCTCGGTCACCCGCGCTCCTTGAATCGACCCGAGCGGCACCTGGATCGGCGGCCCGTGATCCATGACGCCGCGGAAGACTCCGTCGCTTACCTGGATCGATTTGAACGTTCCGCCGTACGTGCCGTCCGGGAGATCGAGGAAGATCTTCGAGCTCCCCGCGATCTCCGTCGGCTTGTTGTCGGGCGACAACACAGACACCGTCCCGCCCTTGGGCTCGCCGTCATGGTACCCATCGAGTAGGACCAGCTCGGACGGCTTGATCGGGGCCGTCACGTAGCACCCCGACGCCGCGACGAGCACGACCACCCAGAGCCATCGCCGCCACGCGCTCAGATCCACTCGATTCGGCATCGAGGCGATCTTAAAGCAACTTACGTTCCGTGGTCTTGCCCATCACTCCGAGGGCGCTCCGAGGGCGGACATTGGCATCGGTCACGGATCGCGACAGTTATGTCAGAGGGGGGCCAAACCACTTCAGAGTGGCCGTACTGCCGAGCACGAGGCCATGGCGTCGTCTGGCTTTGGTCCCCTGCCCAACCATGTGTTCGACATGGTCACCGCAATTCCCGCGCTCTTGTGGGCGGTGAGATCAGCGAGCGGGTGATGGGGAATAGCGTTAAAGGTATTTCAACGGGCTTCCGTTCCTGCGCAGGAGCTCGAGCTCGCCGTCCCGACCTTCGAGCCGAATGAATTTCTGTTCCTGCTCGCGGATCCGGGCTCGCATCTCCCGGCCTGGCGGACTGAACGCGTAGCTTGCCGCGCGCTGCGCGTAGGCTTCCCAGTCTCGTTTCTCCTTTGGTCGATCGGTTCGGGCTCCTTCGTTGATCGCCTTCGCGATCGCCTCCCGCGAATGGCCGGTGACGGCCATTCGAACGGCGACCTCGGCGTCGAGCCGGGAAAGATCCGCGCGCCGCTCCGGCTGCTCTCGGATGATCTCGGCCAGGTGGCGACGATAGATCGCGGCCGGCGTCATCGACGTCGGTTGCGCACGTGCCCGACGGTCCGGGGCGTCCGGTCTCCTCGT
This sequence comes from uncultured Pseudomonadota bacterium, assembly GCA_963835825.1. GTDB lineage: Bacteria > Myxococcota_A > Polyangia > Fen-1088 > Fen-1088 > JADGRB01. The sequence goes on along the minus strand of CAWIGZ010000005.1, from coordinate 285,609 downwards.
GGGCCGGATGCGTTCCCGCTCCGCGACGATCGCCTCCTGAAGATCCGGGTTCGTGATCTTGAAGCCGTGCTCGGCGGCCAGCTCGACGCACGTCCGCTTGAATTGTTCGTCGCCGCGGACCGTGAAGACGCCCCACTTCTGTGCGCTCAGTTGCAGGGCGGCCAGCACGCTCTCTCGTCGCCGGATGTCGTGGATATCGATCGTCTTGCCGCGATCGGTGAAGGCGGGTGCGTCACGCGAGCCGGACCGGTGGAAGTGGACCCTTCCGCCGTCGATCACCGCGCTGAACGCCCGGATGTCACGCGGCGCGGGCGGGTCGAACCTCGGTCCCTCCAGGGAGGCCGGACGCGTCTCGCGGTGCCGCCACTCCTGAGCGGAGTAGCCCCCAAATTGGGACAGCCACTGTTCACAAGACGGAAAGGGGCCCCTCTCTCGTCGAAGAGCAGCCCGCTCCAGCTTGTGTCGGTCGTGCAAAGCGGCCTTCTCAGCCGCCTGGCGCGCGGCGAGCGTGCTGCGGAGGGCATTGAGCAGCGCGCCCTTGCCCTGCCATGACCCGCGGAAGATGTCGGCCCGTTCCCGCCGGTGTCGTTCGGCCATCCGACGCCTGACCGGGTAGGTAAGCCGGAGGAATGCCTTGGAGGGCGAGCCACCAGATCCGTCCGTGACGCCGCCGGAGACGCCGGAGCGTCCAGTACGCACGGGCGGCAGCAATCCGAAGCGACACCACGTGGTGGCCAAGTTCTACCTCGAACGGTTCGCGGTCGCGGGCAAGGTCGAACTCGTGCGGAGGGATGATCTACAGGGTGACCCAATCACGCCCAGCATCGAGAAGGCCCTGGCTGAGAACTATTTTTACAGCGTCGAGACCGAAGACGGACGTGAGCCGATCGGCGAGGAGCTACTCCGAGATCACGTCGATGGACCGGGTTCTAATGCGATCCGCCGGCTGTTCGACCAGGGACGATCGCTGGCCGCGCCGGGACCTCGGGGGATGCTGAGCTTCTTCCTCGCCTTCCAGTACGTGCGGGGCAACCGTGTTCGCGAGGCGGCCGTCGAGCAGGAGAAAGCGGTCGCTCGGGTTGATGGCCACCCCATCGGAGATCAAGCGAATCGCTCGCCTGCGAGGGGAGGAGGTCACCGACGAGGAAGCAGCCGACACAGCGGCCTTCGCCAACGGCGATGGCTATAGGATCGAGGTTCAGCGCGTGGCGAACCTCCACATGGGCATGGCGTTCCCGGCGGTGCCGGAGTTGGTGAAGTTCTTCTACGGCCGCCGGTGGCGGGTCTTGGAGTTCGAGGAACCAGCTCTCATCACCTCTGACGAGCCGGTCGCCCTGGTAGGTCGTGATCCGGAGACGTTCGGCAACGTGGGGGGACTGGCGAACGCTCCTCAGATTGTCTTCCCGATCGATCCCCGTCGCGCGCTGGTCATGGTCAGGCCCGACGAGGACGCAGACGAGCTTTGGATGCCCGGGAACCGAGCGCAGGCGGACATCATCAACCGCCACGTGGCGTACTGCGCTCACCGGTTCATCGTCCGAATGCCCGGCACGAACCCGTTGGCCGGCCTCACCGTCCCGAAGAAGGCTGCATCCGTCATGGTCGTCCCGACCGCCAAAGGCTTCATGATCGGAACGACGACGAACGCGTCCGAGGAAGACCAGGCCCGGATCGTCAAGCGGATCCAGGAGAAGCACGGATTGGGCGGACCCAAGCGCCGGCCGTGAAGGCCGGGAAACCCGGAGCGCGACTGGGTTCGCCCCCAAATAGACGAGCAACTCGGCGATCTGGGCCAAGCGGCGGTCGCACCCGTGGGAGAGAGCCGGATCAGACGCAGTTGGCGCGCGCAGATCTGTGGGCGAGACGCAGCATGAAACCCTACATCGCCGCGATGGTGAGGTTCGGCACTCGAGGGAAGCTCTTCATGTCGCGAGTTGCGACAGTGTGGCCGTGGACGAGCGCCGTTGCGGCAATCATCAGGTCCTCGATGGGGATCTTTTTTCCAGATGCCATTAGCCCGGCGTCTAGCGGCGCCAGGAACCGCGCGACTTTCTCGTCGAATGGGATGATGGGGATAGCCTTGATAAAGCGTTCTGCCTGGGCTTCGCGGGCGGCTTTCCTCGCCGGAGTGTTCGCGCGGTACACGCCGTGCAGCAGTTCAAACACGGTGACCGCCGAGATGAAGAATTCCTCGGACGGATTGAGTGCGGCCAGAGAAGCTTGGAGCGAGGCATCGCCCCTCTCTGCGGCGACGAAGATGCTGGAATCGATCAGCGTTCCCAAGGAGAGACTCGGAACTCGGCCATCGCACGGCGCTCGCGCATGCCGGCTTCCATGTCATCCGCGAAACCTGAATCAGGCGTGATGCTCGCGAAGAGGCGCGCGAGATCGGACCCAAGGCAGACGCGCGGGCTTTCGTGGGTAGCGGTCATGACGCGGAACGATCCTGACGATTGGCGCGGCAGTCGATGGCCCGTCGAATTGGACAGTGCCTTTTCAGCCAAATGCGCCGCAACCCCGCGTTCTTGCCCAACGTCCATCGATCCCGAGGCGATCGAGTAAACGGTCCGAACCTTCTCTGTCGAATATGCGATTGCGTCCATCGTCCTACTCCGGCGGGAGTGTCTTGCCTGCGAGCTTATAAATCGAGGTCGCGAGTTTCACCGCTAACTCCGACGCCATTGTGATTGTAGCGACCGTTGGGGCATGGAGCTCTCCGGGAGAGGCCGCGTCTCGCGCCGCGCGCTGTGCGTCCGAAAAAGTAGGCGGGATGCGCAGGAAAAACACCGTCGCGACCGCTTCAGTCATTTGGATGACGTGCGCATCCGAATAGATCGGCGGGAGGACCTCCTCCGGAACCAGCTTCGGGTCATCGGCCATCGAGTCAATTCTACCACCCCTGGCTCTTGTGGTCGCTGAGCCCCCACCCTTCAGTCGCCGTACCCGGTTTTCCCCTTAAAGAGACCACTTACTTGCGAGGCCCTCAAGCGGTATCGGCCGTGCCCAAACTGTGCCCAACCTGCACCGATGAGCGCTTCCGAACGCGCTCAGCCGATGATACGTCTGCGTGAGGTAGCCCCGGCCTTCTGAGCGCGGTTGAGTCCTTCTCGTCAGCGCTGCACTCGCCCCTTCCCGACTTAGGAAACCGCCGCTCTCTCAACTCTCGTACCCCTCTTTGATGGCGAGCGCTCGATCGCGCCGAAAACTCGTCCCGGAACTCGTCCCTGACCGGTTTTGCCGAAGGGGGGGTCTCGCCTAAGTAGCTGAAATTTTGGGTGGGCGTTGTAGGGATTGAACCTACGGCTTCCACCGTGTGAAGGTGGCACTCTTCCGCTGAGTTAAACGCCCGACCGATCTTTGATAGCGCGACGGAGAAACAGCGTCAACCGCTGTCAGCGGCGACGGCCGCCGCCGAAGCCGCCGAAGTGGCTGCCGCCCGAGGCGCCGAAGTGGTTGCCGCCGCCAGGGGGCGGGCCGAAGTGGTTGCCGCTGCCCGGGGGCGGGCCGAAGTGGTTGCCGCCGCCAGGGGGCGGGCCGAAGTGGTTGCCGCTGCCCGGGGGCGGGCCGAAGTGGTTGCCGCCGCCAGGGGGCGGGCCGAAGTGGCTGAAACCGCCGCTGGAGGGGGGGACGGAAGGTGGCGCAAACGAGCGGGGAGCTGGGCTGGAAGACGGCGTCGGCGGGTGGTACGCGGGAGGGTGATACGCGGGCGCCGGCCCGGGGGCGCGATACGCCGGCATCGGTGCGGGACCGCGGGAGCCGCCCGCCGGCGGGCGGTAGGCGCTCTCGGCGCCGTAGCCCCTCGGTGCGCCATAGGATTGCGCCGGCGACTGCGCCGACCAGCCGCTGTTGAATGCGTGGGGGTGGCCGGCGGCGCTCCCGTAGGCCGGCGCGGGACGCTGCGACCAGCTCGCCGAGGGTGCATGGACCTCCGCGCGCGCCGTTGGGCTCGAGCCGAAGCCGGGCGCGCGCCCGACGGTGTGGGGCTGCACGGTCGGAGCACCCGCGTGCCAGCCGTGCGTCAGAACGTCTCGACGCGCCTCTGCCGTGCGAATCCACGGCCGCGCGCTCAGAGCCAGTCCCCGGTGCGGGTAGACGGCGACGCGCGGCAAGACGCTCGGCGCGACCCTCGACAACGCGACGGGGCGGGCGGTGATTCCGCGGGTCGGGCCCGCGTTGATATGCACCGCCCAGCGGCCGCGCGTGAGCAAGCGGTCATTCGAAACGACGGTCGTCCGGGCAAAGATCCCCGGCAGATGGCGCGGCGACGTGAACCTCGGGCGCGTGACACCGAGGCTGGCCGCGGGCGCGAACCGCCAGGGCGATCCGGCGCCGTAGCCGCCCGCCAAATGCACGCCGCGCGGCGGGAGGGGCGACCATCCGACGTAGCCGCCGCCCGAACGCCAGGAGACCCAGGCCGGGCCCCACATGGATCCCGGAACCCAGCTCCAGCGGCCGGCGCGCGTGATCCACCGGCCGTAGTGAAAGGGCGCCCAACCCCAGCTCCAGTCCGAGACCCAGGTCCAACCGTACTCGGTGAGCGCCCAGTGGCCGCACGTCGCGTAGGGCGAGAAGTCGGCCCCGACGATCGTCACGTTCGGCGACCAGACGTAGCCGTACGAGCTGTCGTAGTCCCAGCCGCCGTAGGGCGCGAGCGCCGTTTCAAACTGGGTGTACGCCTGCGCGTCGTATCCGTCGTCGTAGCTCTGGGCGATCTCGTCGTCGGGACCGAGATCGGCGGGCGGATAGTCGAGAACGTTCGGGGAATTTGGATCGTACCCCTGCTGCGACTCCGCCCCGACAGGCATCGGCATCTCGTCCGCGGTCGGCAGCGCCAGTCCGTCACCCTGAGCTTCGGGCGCCGGCTGCGGAATCTGCTCGAGCTGCGAGGGCGGCGCGTAGGGCGTCGGCATCTGCTGCGCGCCGGCCCGAGGACCGAGAAGGGCCGATGCGCCGAACAATGAGACGACAATCAGGGACTTCATGGTCTCACTCTTTCTAGCGCATCCGGACGCCGGAGGCATTCGGTCGACGGGGCCGCCGCTGCGCTGAGTCTGTGTACGATCGGCATGTGCATTTTTCGCGCCGACGCCGTGGACCAGCGGTTTGCCCGCGCGATCGGCGCCGGCAGCGCAATTGCGGCCGCGGGCTTGGCCCCGCGCGCGAAAAAGTGCCGCGCGCCGGTGTGCGCCGGAGACCATCGCGCCACGCTCTCGCCCGGCCGGCCCGGCGAGGCGCGGTGTGCAATCATTGGCTGAAATGGAGGGATTTCCCGCTCTCGGTCAGGGGCTCGGCCTGCGCCCCCCCTTCTACGAGGCCGCCGCCACCGATGCCCCATCCGCCGCGCCCGTCGACTGGTGGGAGGTGATCAGCGAGAACTTCATGGGAGAGGGGGGAAACCCCCGCCGGGTGCTGCGCGCGGCGCGCGCGCATCGGCCGATCGTGCTCCACGGCGTGTCGATGTCGCTAGGGTCGACGGACCCGCTGGACGTCCGCTATCTCGATCGGCTGGCGGCGCTGGCGGCGGAGGTCGAGCCGGCCTGGATCTCGGACCACCTCTGCTGGTCGAGCTTCGGCGGCCACCGCGGGCACGACCTGTGGCCGCTGCCGTTCACCGAGGAGGCGCTGGCGCACGTGGCGGCGCGCGTGGCCCACGTGCAGGAGCGGCTCGGCCGCCGGATCCTGGTGGAGAACGTCTCCAGCTATCTCACGTTCCGGCACTCGACCATGAGCGAGCCGGAGTTTCTGACGGCGCTCGCCGAGCGCGCCGACTGCGGCCTCCTCCTGGACATCAACAACGTGTTCGTCAGCGCGCACAACCACGGGTTCGACGCGACCGCCTTTGTCGACGCCATCCCGCGGGAGCGCGTGGGGCAGTTTCACCTGGCCGGGCACGAGACCTTGCCGACCCACCTGCGCGACACGCACGATCACCCGGTGTGCGAAGGCGTGTGGGATCTCTATCGTCATGCCGTCGCGCGGTTCGGCGACGTCGCCACCTTGATCGAGCGGGACGACCGCATCCCGCCGCTCGAGGAGCTCTGCGCAGAGGTGACGCGCGCGGGGGAGATCGCGCGCGCGGCGCGCGGGAAGGAAGCCGCCCGTGAAGCTCGCTGACGTCGAGGCGCGGTTCTACGAGCTGGTCACCGCGCGGCAGAGCGTGGCGGCGACGGTCGCGGCGCGCGGGCCGGAGGAGCGGCGCTCCGTCGAGGAGGTGGTGGCCGGCGACGCGCGGCTGCCGGCGATCGCCCGGCTGGAGATCTACGCCGACATGTACTTCGTCCGCATCCACGACGTGCTTGCCGATGAGTACGCGAAGACCGCCGCGGTGCTGGGCGCGGCTGGGTTTCACGGGATGGTCCTCGACTACCTCGACGGGTGCCGGCCGAACCACCCGTCGATGCGCGAGGTCGGCGCCCGCCTGCCGGGGTTTCTCGCCGCGCATCCGACCGCCGCCGGGCGCCCCTGGCTGGCGGAGCTGGCCCGCCTCGAGCGGGCGCGGCTGGAGATGGTCGACAGCGCCGATGCGGAGCTGCTCACGCTGGAAACCCTGCGGGCGTTGCCCCCCGCCCGGTTCGCGCCGCTCCGCCTGCGGCTCGTCCCCAGTCACGCACTCTTCGCGACCCGGTTCGACGTCGTCACGCTTTGGCGCGCCGGCGCTCCCGCTGCCGCGGTCCCGGAGTCGTCTCCGGCGGCCCTGCTCGTCTGGCGGCGCGAGCTGGAAGTGCTTCACCGGGCGGTCGGCGGAGAGGAGGCCGACTGGCTGCGCCGGTTGGAGACAGGCGACGTCACGTTCGAGGAGCTGTGCACGGGGCTCGGGCGGGGACGCACCGACGAGGCGGCCGCCGCGCGGGCCTTCGAGCTGGTCGGGGCGGTGGGCGAGCGACGGCCTGCTGCGCGCCGACTCGCCCGCTTGAAAGCTCCGAGCCCGCGCCCGGTGACGGTCAGTTCGCGACGAGGCTGACGCTGGCGATGCAGATGTTCTGACCGGACATCACGAAGAACGCGACGCCGGTGTTGTCGTCGTTCCCCATCGTCGGGGTGAACGTGTGCGTGAACGTCTGCAGATTGGCGGTGAGCTGGTCGTCGGGGCTCGTCTCGTAATCATCCGGAGTGTACGGACTGACGGCGTGCGCCACCTTGATGTGGAGCACGGCGTTGTTGGACCCGGACGCGCGGTAGGAGAGCGTGTAGCTCTGACCGTTCGACAGCACGAGCGGGGTCGAGGCATCTTGCCACCCGAACAGCGCGCTGGCGTTGATGCTGGTCGTGCAGTACTGGGTGCCGTTGACGCTGGCGGCGCCGTTCTCGAAGTGCCAGTTGGTGTCTCCCTGCGAGAAGTCTCCGTTCGCGATCAAGTTGTCGGCCGGGTTGCCGCCCGTCCCTGGGCTGCCGCCGGTCGCCGGCGTGCCTCCCGTTCCCGGGCCGCTGCCGCCCGTTCCGGGGCTGCCGCCAGTCGCCGGCGTGCCGCCCGTCCCCGGCGTGCCGCCGGTCGCCACCGAGCCGCCGCTGCCGGTGTTGCCGCCGGTGCCCGCCGTCGTCACGCACACCATGTTGCCTCCGCCCAGGTCCGCGCACGACAGGTCTTGATCGCAGGTCGTCCCGATACAGGGGCAGCCGACCGACCCGACCGGGCAGTTCCCGGACCCGCCGGTGCCATTGCTGCCGCCGGTTCCGCTCGTGCCGGTGCCGGTCGGGTGACTGCAGGAAGCGACCGCCAGACCAGCGCTCGCGACGACGACGAGCAGGACTTTCCAATAATTCAAAGCGACTCTCCTGGGGGTGGGAAGTAGGGGCGCATTTTCTCAGAGAGCGCCGGGAGCCGCAATGCCCGGACGCCAGCCCCCCGCGAGCTCATCCGATCGACGCGTCAGACCACGGGGGCCGGCGCGCTCGTCGTCAATGTCCGCAGGTCGTAGCGGCGCGACTTCCAGATGATGCCATCGAGGTAGTAATGCCCCAGTGTGAAGCCGGTCCAGAAGGTGAGCGCGATGTCCTCGAACGGGCGGTGGACGAAGAACGAAACGCCGAAGGCGAACGCATAGACGATCGCGGCGCAGGCAGCGATGAGCCCCATGTACGCGAACGCGCGCCCGCGCTGCGCGACCCACGACATCAATCTCGCCTGCGGGTCGAGGCCGCCCCGATAACGGCGGTCGTTGTAGAGCCAGACAATCGCGATGTACTGCACCGCGTGCCAGAGCGCCGCCGCGCCGAACGCACTGTTGCCGTCGCGGATCACCAGGAACGGCATGGCGAAGCCCAGAAAGTTGAACGCCAGGTAGGCGGGGCGCACCCATTCGTAGGCCGGCCGCTCCTTGCTGCCCGCGAACCAGACCATCAGGTAGACCGCCGCCAGCGCCACGATCAGCGCGCCGAAGCCGTTCACCAACCAGGCGGCCGGACGGACGTGAATCACCTCGATGCCGAACAGCGTCCAGGGCCCCGTGTAGAGGCGATGAAGCACGCAGAAGAATGCGGGTAAAAAGATGAGCGCCTTTTCCAGCCTGGCCTCGGTCCGCTCGGCGGCGGCGTGCTTGCGCTGATAGATGCGCATCACCCCCCAGCTCTGCGCGACGAAGTGCCAGGTCGCCCAGTAGAAGATGGCCGAGCGAACGAGACGCAGCCAGATATCGCCGGTCGCGTCGGCGGTGATCGCGCAGGCCATCGCCAGGCCGGGGATGACCCAGTAGCGCACGGGGCGCTTCCAGCGCTCGCCGGGCAGCAGATAGACGCGGGTCCAGGTGGAGATGAGGTGCGGGCCGTTGGCGACGGCGACGGCGAGGATCACGTACCAACCGGGGTACTTCAGGACGTCGGAGACGATCCACGGGATGATCGTCAACAGCGTCACCCCGACGAACAGCAGGGCGTCGATCCCGGGCGCGATCATCCAGGGGCGCTCCGCGGCGCGGGGAGGCGCGGCAAACAGCGCCGCATCGGCCGGGGCCAAGGTCAGGTTGCTCACGGCGCCCAATATAGCAATGGCGGCGAGACGAGGAGAGTGGCGAACGTCGCGCCCGTCGTCTGCATCGGGTCGATCATTTTCGCAGCGTGGCCAGCGCCGCGGCCCAGCGACCGAGCTCGTCGAACATGGCGGCCGCCGACTTGTCCTGCAGCTCGCCGGCCTTGAATCGACCTTCCGCGATCATGTTGGAGAAGAAGGGGATGGAGACCGCCTCCGGAAGCGGCATCACCTTCAATCCCGTGAGGATCGATCTGGTCATCTGCGCCGAGCGCGTACCGGCCGAGACCCCGCCGTAGCTGACGACCGAGGCCGGCTTGTACGCCCACTCCGTGAAGAGGTAGTCGATGGCGTTGAGCAACGCCGGCGGCATCCCGTAGTTGTACTCGGGGGTCACGAACACGAACGCGTCCGCCGCGTCGACGGTGGCGCTCCAGGCCTTGGTGTGCGCGTGCTGGTACTGGCGGAGGCGGGGGTGCTTCGGCTCGTCGAACAGGGGGAGGTCGACGTCCCTGAGATCGACCAGGTCCGGCTCGAACTTGCCGTGCGCCCGCGCGCGCTCGACGACCCATTCGGCGATGGGGAACCCCTGGCGTCCCTCGCGGGTGCTGGCAAAGATGACCTGAAGTTTCACGACAAATGCCTCCGACGGCGGTTGGGGGAACGTTCTAACACTTGCGCCGCCGGTTCGGCGGCGCCATCCTTTCGCGCTTCTTTGATGCCGGCCGCCGCCGTCGAGTCCGTGAACCTCGCCAAGACCTACCCGAAGGTGGAGGCGCTGCGCGGTCTGTCGCTGCGAATCGAGCCGGGCGAGATCTTCGCCCTGCTGGGACCGAACGGCGCCGGCAAGACCACCTGGATCTCGATCGTCTGCGGGCTGGTGCGCGCGACGGGCGGGACCGCCAGCGTCCTCGGACACGACGTCGTGCGCGACGCGCTGGCGGCGCGGCGCCTGGTGGGGCTCGTGCCGCAGGAGGTGAACTTCGATCCCTTCTTCACCCCGCGGGAGGTGTTGCGATTCCAGATGGGTTACTATGGCGTGCCGCCGGATGACGGCCGCGTCGACGAGGTGCTGGCGGCGCTCGATCTTTCGGCCAAGGCCGACACCAACACGCGGGCGCTTTCGGGCGGGATGAAGCGGCGGCTGCTGATCGCCAAGGCGCTGGTCCCGCGCCCGCGGGTGGCGTTCCTCGACGAGCCGACCGCCGGGGTGGACGTGGCGCTGCGGCACGATCTCTGGTCGTACGTCCGGACCTTGCGCGCCCAGGGGACGACCATCGTGCTCACCACGCACTATCTCGAAGAGGCGGAGGCGCTGGCCGATCGCGTGGCCGTCATCGACAAGGGCACGCTGGTCGGGCTCGACACGCCGGCGGCGCTGGTGCGGCAGCTCGGGCGCAAGCAGATCCGCTTCCGGCTGGCCACCCCCTGGACCGCCGGCGCCGCGGCGTTGCCGGAGCCGCTGCGCCGGCGCGGCGCCACCCTCGACCCGAGCGGCGCGACGGTCATCTGTCCGGTCGACAGCACGCCGATCGGCGAGCTGCTGGCTCTGGCGGGCGCGCTGTCGCCGGCGGTCGTCGACGTGGAGATCGTCCAGCCGTCGCTGGAAGACGTGTTTCTGCAGCTGACCAAGCGGCCCGACGCCGCCAGCTTCACCCGGCGATCGTCATGAACGGGATCGGGTTTCGGACGCTGCTGGCCAAGGAGACGCGCCGTTTCCTGAAGGTGCCGGGGCAGACGCTGGCGCAGCCGGTGGTGACGACCACGCTTTACTTCCTGGTGTTCGGCTTCGCGCTGGGCGGCCGAGTGCGCGAGGTCGAGGGCGTCTCCTACATCCGGTTCATCATCCCGGGCCTGGTCCTGCTGACGCTGAGCCAGAACGCGTTCCTCAACACGTCGTCGTCGATGTTCATCGCCAAGCTGCAGGGGACGATCGTCGATCTGTTGATCGCGCCGCTGGGGGTCGCCGACCTCTTGGCCGCGTTCCTGGCGGCCGCCGTGCTGCGGGGCTTTCTGACCGGCGGCCTGGTCTGGCTGATCTCCGGCCTCTTCTGCGGATTCAGCGTGGCGCATCCGCTCTGGGTGTTGCTCTTCATGCTCCTCATTTCGACGGCCTTCGCGGCGATCGGGCTGGCGGTGGCGATCTGGAGCGACAAGTTCGAGCAGCTCAACGTCGTGCCGACGTTCGTGCTCACGCCGCTGACGTTCCTGGGCGGCGTGTTTTACAGCGCGCGCATGTTGCCGAAGCCGTGGGACTCGCTCACCCGGCTCAACCCGATCCTTTACATGGTCGAGGGGCTGCGGTTCGGGTTTCTCGGGACCTCCACGAGCTCGCCGTATCTCGGTCTGGCGATCACCGGCGCGGTGGTCGCGACCGCCACGATTTTGACGACCTGGATGCTCGCCACCGGATACAAGCTGCGCAGCTGACCGCCGTCCTGGGTTATTCTGGAGGTGGATGCCGTTCGGCTGCAGGCTCGCCCCCCGGCAGATCGCGACCATGGCGCTGTTGGTCGCGGTGGTGGCCGCGGCGCGCGTCGAGGCCGCCGGCAGGCACGGCGCCTCGCGCGCCAAGTCGAAGTCGAAGTCGAAGCCCGTGGCCAAGGCGTGCCCGGCACCCAAGGAAGAAGCGCCCATCGTGGTCGCCGGCGGGAAGGTCGCGATGTTCGCGTTCACCGGCGACGACGCCGAGCCGATTCGCCGGCAGGTGATGCACCTGCTCAAGTCGAAGGGAATGAAGCTCATGCCCTCGCTGCGACCGGTCGACAGCGCCGAGCAGTATCGCGAGATGTCGGTGACGCTGAACCTGGTGGCTTATATCGACGGCGAGGTGACCATCGACGGAAACGACGGCAGCGCCACCGTCTACGTCCGCAACGGCGCGACCGGCATGCGCACCGCCTCGGCGACCGTCGCCGCCGAGCGGCACCAGCTGGCGGCGGCGCTCGGCAAGGAGCTGTGGGAGCGCCTGGGACCCGCGCTCAGTCAGGCCTGCGCCGACGCCGCCAAGCCGCGCAAAGCCGGGCGGGAGCCGATGCGCATCAACGCCGGCACCCCGCTCACCGCGGCCGATACGGCCCAACCGGCAGACTGACCGGCGGAGAGGCGCGCGAGAGCGAGCGGCTCACTGGGGAGGCGGGTACCCGGCGGGCGGAGGATAGCCGGCAGGCGGCGGGGGCGGGTAGCCTTGCTGCTGCTGCTGGGGGTAGCCTTGCTGCGGCGGCGGGTAGCCCTGCTCCTGCTGTTGCGGGTAGCCTTGCTGCTGCTGTTGCGGAGGCGGGCCCCACCCGCCGCCCGCCGGCGGCTGCGCCCCACCGAGGGGCTGCATCACGAACATGTGCGTCGGCTGATACCCCAGCACCCAGAGGAGCGGGACCAGGAGGAAGATGCCGCCGATGAGCGCCAGCGGATCGAGCTCCTCGCTGCGGACGATCACGGCATTGAACGGCTCGAACCCAGGGTATTCGAGCCGAACCGCGGTCGCGGTGCCGCTCATGTTCGTGTCGGTCATCGTGTAGGGCGTGGCCCCCACCGGTACGCCGTTCAGGAACACCCGCGCGCCCTGAGGCTGGCTCTGCAAGACGGTGGAGCTCACGCAACCGGTGAAGGCGGCCACGGTGACCAGACAGGCGATCGGGAAGAACTTCCCGGCGCGGAAGCGGTTCAGGCTCATGCGCGAAACTTTAGGCGCAGTCGTTGCGTTCGTAAAGCGACAGCCGTCTCACCTGGCGGCGGAGCGACGAAGGACCAGGTGGCTCTGGCCAAATACCCCGGTCGCCGCGGAGAGCGAGAGGCGGCCTTTCAGCTCGCTCCCTTCCGTCGGATGGACGGCGACGCGGACGTTGAACCCCTGGTTGACGGGGCACTCGCACACCAGCGCGTACTCGCCGGGCCGCTCGGCGCGCCCGGTCAACCGGTAGCTGCGACCGGCCGTCGCGTTCGACAGCCAGCCGTTGGCGGCGCCTCCGCCGGTCACCTGGAGGTAGAGGCGACCGCTCTGGTGCCGCTCGCTGTCGGTCCACGGCCCTTCCCACACGCCCGAATAGTCGACCGAGGCGGGCGAATTCGGCGTCGGCCCGGCAGCCGGCGGCGCCACCGCCGCGGCCTCGAGCGACGGCCGGCCCCCGACGGCCGATGCGACCTCGACGCCATGGCGATGGCCCTTCTTCCTGGCCGAGGCCGCTTCCCTGGCGGAGGCCGCCGGCGTGGCCGGGGCGACGGGCGCGCTGGCCGAAGAGGGGGGCGCCGCGGACGGAGCTGGCCCGGCGGTCGGTGACGGCGTCGGGTCGGCAGCCGGCGCAGGTGCGGCGGCCGGGGGCGAATGCGGCGCTGATTCGGCGGCGGCGACCGCCGGCGCACCGTCGGTGTGATGCGCGCGGAGCCGGCTGACGGCCACGCCGCCCGCGCCGAGCCCGAGCAGCGCCGCGATCACCAGCGTCCTCGACGCGCCCCTCCGCGGCGGAGCGGCGTCGCCCTCGACGACGAGCTCGGCGGCCGAATCGCCGAAGGTGGTCTTGGCCTTCGTCGGCGGCTGGGTCGCCACCGGCGCGCGCGACGGCGCGTCCGGCACGGTGGTCAGACCGCCGAGGAACGTGGCGAGACGCTCGGCCACCGCCCGCATTCCGGGCGGTCGCTCGGCGGGGTTCTTGCGCAGGAGCTCCGCCGTCAGCGCAGCGAGCGCCGGCGGCACCGACGGATTGACCGCCCGCGCATCCTGCGGCGCCTCGGTCATGTGCGCAACCACCAGATCGCCGAGCGTCGCGTGCGTGAACGGCGGATGCCCGGTCAACATCTCGAAGAGGACGCACCCGAGCGAATACAGATCGGTCCGGCTGTCGATGTTCGCCGAATCGCGGCACTGCTCGGGCGACATGTAGAGCGGCGTCCCCATCATGGCGCCGGTGCGCGTCTGATGGACCTGCCCGGCCCGAAAATCGCCCGCCAGCTTGGCGATGCCGAAGTCGACCAGCTTGACCGAGTCGGGCGGTTGCGCCTGGACGAAGATGTTCTCCGGCTTGAGATCGCGGTGAACGATCCCTTTCGCGTGCGCCGCCTCCAGCGCCTCGGCCATCCCGCGCGCCAAGCGCGCCGCCATCAGGCCGGGGAGCGCGCCCCGCCGCGCCAGCACGGCGGCCAGCGTCTCGCCGTCGAGAAACTCCATCACGATGTAGGGACGACCAGTGGCGTCGAGCTCGCAGTCGAACACCTGAACGATGCCCGGGTGCGCGATCGCGGAGGTGGCGCGCGCTTCCAGGAAGAATCGTTCCAGCAGATCGGGCCGGCCGACCAGCTCGGGCGCCAGCAGCTTCACTGCCGCTTTGCGCTTCAGGTGGCGGTGCTCGGCCAGGTAGACCTCTCCCATGGCGCCCGTTCCGAGCTGCTTGAGGATCTGGTAGCTGCCGATGGTTTCGCCGATTGCGGGCATGATCGATCCTGCCGAACCGCGGGCCCACCCCGCGCCCCTACGATCTCCTGCCAATTGCGCCGCCGGGTCAAGCCCGGGGCGTCACAAGGCGCGGGTTTTCGCCCGCGCCGACGCGGCGGGGGACTCAGCTGCAGCCGAGGACGCGCAGGATCTTGATCTTGGTGGCGCTGCTGCCCGGCGCCGGATAGGCGACCGACCCGTCCGGGTAGCTGCGGAAATCCTGGTAGCGGCTGCCGAGCACGTTGGGCGACAGCATCAGCGGCCCGGCCGACGTCGCCGACGAGCCGGCCGGCGCGGCGCCGGTCGCGCCGGCGAGCACCTGGATGTACATCTGGCGATTCTTGTCGTTCTGCGGAAAGTCCCCGGTCGCCGTCGACTCTTCCCAGGCGGCGAGCATCTGTCCGGTTCCGTAGGCCGCCAGGTGCGGCGCGCGATCGTTCTTGGCGTCGCTCACCACGACGAGGTCCTTGTCGGGTGTCAGCATGCTGGTCCCGGCGATGTGCAGGAGGTGCACGTCGGCCAGGCCGTTCGCGTTGGCCGTCTGCCCGGCGCGGATGTCACTGGAGATGATCCAGTCTCCGCCGCCCGCCGCCGGCAGCACGTTGCCGAGGTCCGAATAGCTCAGATCGACGGGATAGATGGTCGAGGCGTTGGGCGCCAGCGCGATCCGTCCCGACTTGATGCCGGTCATCGCGTCGTTCTTGCACACCGGGATGAACTTCTTGGCGGCGCTGTCGTAGATGACCCGTTCGTAGCCGCTGTGGCTGCAGCCCCAATCGAAGCCGCTCGTCTGCAGCGCGCCGCTGCCGCTCACCACCTTCATTCGATCGCCCTGGTGAATGTTGACGCCCGTGGTGAGCGTGCTCGATCCGACGCAGGGCTGCTTGGGGACGGTGATCGCCGCGCCGAAGTAGCCGGCGTAGTTGGTGCCGTCGAAGGCGATGCGGCCGTTGTGAGCGTACTCCGACCAGATGAAGATGACGTTGCCGCCGCTCGTCGCGCTGGTGCCGTACGCCGGCAGCGACGCGGTGGTGTCCGTCAGCTTGGTCGCCCAGGTCTCCGACGCGCCGTCGAAGCGGACCATGTACATGTCGTAGCAGGAGGCGGCCGTCGGATAGTTGCCGACGAGGCCGCAGAGGTTGTCGATGTTGCCGCAGTTGTTGTTGTCGGTGGAGCCCATCGCCGTCCGGCTGACGAGCAGCGTGCCGCCGCTGGCGTCGGCGTAGATGTCCTGGAAGTCGTAGCCGGGAAGCGTGAACGCCGAGCCGGCGACCACCTGATCGTTCGCGTCGAGCGTGACGATGTGGATCAGGCTCGCCCCCTTCTCGAGGAACGCCAGCCGCGAGCCGCCGCCCGGGATCGGGGAGAGCGCCAGCGGCGTCAGTCCCAGGCCCGCGCCATTGTTGTCGACCTCGTTGTAGGCGTAGCTGGCGCCGACGTCGACCTCGGTGATGCGCACCCGGCCCGACAGCGCCGACGAGCAGACGCCGACGTCGCCGCTCGAACCGGATCCGCCGTCGGAGATCGGGACGCCCGGTCCGCCGCCCGTGGCGCTGCTGCCGCCCGTGCCGGTGGTTCCGCCCGTGCCCGTGGTTCCGCCCGTGCCCGTGCTACCGCCCGTGCTGGTGCTACCGCCGGTGGCGGTGCTGCCGCCCGAACCGTTTCCACCGCTGGCAGAGCCGCCGGAGCCGCCCTGCTGGCCCATCGACGACCCGCAGCCGAGCGCGAACAGGCACAGCGCGCCCGCCCCCGCGATCGACACGGCGTTTCTGCGAAGGTTCATCCGCTTCACCTCGGTATGGGAAAGTGACGACCCCGAACGGCTGCGGCTCACCTATGTTGGGCAGGTTCCTGGCGAGCCCGACCGGATCCAGATGAATCCCTCGTTTTTTTGCGGCGCTGAGGCAGAATAGGCGGCGACAATGCGACCGCGACCGAATCCCTTCGAAAAACGTAAGAAAGAAATCGCTCGCAAGGAGCGTCAGAAGAAGAAAGCCGAACGCCGCGACGAGCGAGAACGGGAGAAGGCCGACCGTCCCGCGCTCGGGCCGGACGAGGATCCGGACATCGCGGGCATCGTCCCGGGACCGCAGCCTCCGCCCGAAGGGGAAGAGACGCCGTAGTCGCGACCGAGCGCAGAAGCCTTGAACGCGTCGTCGCCACGCGCGCCTGCGGTTCGCCGGCGGGGGACTCGCCCCCGCCGCGGCGACGGCCGATCTAATAGAAGAGGATCGGCCACCAGTTCTTCATCGGCCTGCCGTCGGAGGCGGTCGCCCTGTTCTGGTAACCGGGCATGTTCTGACGCCAGTAGATCTGCCAGCCGGCGGGGCAGCGCGAGCTTCCGGTGTACGTCCGATCGTAGCTGGCCACGGTGCTCGCGGAGTAGGGGCGATAGATGTCGCCTCCGTTCGCCCCACCGCCGAGGCCGAAGGTCTCGCACCGCGAATTGACGGACGTGCCATTGCTGAAATCGTCGGCGAACGTGGCGTTGGGCGGGAAGAGCGACGTGCCGCAGCCCTGGTCGAACGGTTTGAAGTCGAAGGACTGCGCGTCCCTCGAGGTGCTGGTCGCCTCCATCGGATTCGGGTAGCTCACGCACAGAGGCAGGTTGCCGCAAAGGTCGCTCCAGCTGTCGAAGCTGACCCCGAAGCGGGTCCTGAAGTCCTGGTTGAGAAAGGCATTGGCGTCGACCGCCAGGCTGGCCGGCAGCGCGGCCCACATCCCCTCGATCCCCCACCCTCGCACCTGGACGTCGCAACCAGCCCCCGCGCCGGGATCGAGATGCGCCAGCCGGACGGTGACGCCGCATGGGAAATTGCAGCCCGGAGACCCGGAGGTCTCTCCCACGCACGTCGCGAGGTCGTTGGGGATCGCCTGGCCGCTGGCGTCGTATCCCTGCTTCTGCTCCTCGTAGAGCGGCGCCCGGGGGCGGTTCTGCGCCGGATCGCCGCCGTCTTGAATCCAGACCTCGTTGATGATCCCGTTTTCGAACAGCTGGCAGAGAGAAAGGTAGCCGCCGCTGTGGCTCGGGTCGGGATAGGCGTAGAGCGGCGGGAAGGTGGCGCTGCTGAACAGCGCCGTCGTGTCGAAATCGCCGGTCGACGTGAGCGGGAGCTTCGCGCTGACCGTCATCGGCGTCGACGAATCGGTCAGATCGACGACCTTTGCGATCTGATAATTGAGAAACGCCGGGGCCGAGGCATCCGCGTAGCCGTGGTAGGCCGAGCCCACCGACAGCTGGGCGGCGACCTGTTCGGCGTATTGCATCGTCTGCGCCGTGGATTGACCGTTGTCGAAGTTGAGAACCAGCACCTCTGGCTTCATCACGGTGATTACCTGGTTGTGCGTGACGAGCCAGGGATCGGAGTTGGCGCTGTGGCCAACGTTCGGCCAGGGCGTGGGCGCGCAGTCCGGATCGGTCGACTGCGGCGTGCAGTCCGCCGACCCGCCGGCGGGCGTCACGGCGTCGACCACGCGCGTGCACCCGAGCACCGCCAGCGCCGTCGCGAAGATCGCGGCGCCCGCCGCGGTCACAACCGCACCCCCAGCGCGCCGCCGATCCAGATGATGGGCCGTCCCGCCTGCACGACGTCGGCGCCGGCGATGCGAACCTCCGCCGACGTCGCCGCCATCAAGACCCGCGCGTCGGCGGTGACTGTCAGCCGCGAGAAGAGCACGGCCGCGCCGACCCCGCCGCCGCCGACAGCCGACCAGACCCGCGCCGAGCTCCCCTGGTAGCCGGGGCCACCCGTTCCGTCGACGGCCAGGCGGGCCGCGCCCGCGCTCACGCTGGCCGTCGTCTCGAAGTGGCTCCCGAACGGCTGGCGCGCCGCCAGCTCGGCGAGGGCGAGCCCATATGCCAGGCGGGCCGATCCCGCCGACTGGGTCAGCTCGGCCGACGAGCCGAACCCGGTCGCGATGAGGCGTGCTCCCGCATGTCCCGAGTAGGCCGCGACCGCGAGCAGCGGCGCCCAGGTGCTGATGCTTCCGGCGCCGATCCACCCTGCCCCGACGGCGAGATCCAGCCGCCTTCCGAGCGCCCGCCTCGACCCACCTTCGTTAGCGGAGGGCGCCCCCTCCCCGGGCACGGCCGGCGCCGATTGCCCGCCCCCGGTTACTTCCACACGGGGAGGTGGAGACGTTGGTGGTTCCAGGGCGCCCGGCGCGGGCGTGGGGGCAGCCGGTTCGTGCGTCGCAGGGGATCCGGCAGGTTCTGCCTCGTGCGTCGCGGCCGGCGCGGTGTGGGTCGTGGACGGCGGCGCCGCGACGGGCGGCGCCGGCACCCAGACCTCGGCCAGCGTCGCCTTGAGGAGATCGACCGCCTTGACCGCCAGGACCGCCGCCCGTCGCTCGGGCGCCGCCGTGGAGAGCGGCAGCGTCTGCACGACCGTTCGCCCCGAGACGCTGTCGCTCACCCAGATCTCGGCCACCCCGGAGCCGAAAAAGATCCCGAACGCCGCGCGCGCGTCGGCCTGGCGCAACGCCCCCTCGATGGTCGCGCGCCGATCGACGGTGTTGGCCACGACCTCCGTCTCCACCTCGAACCGCGCCGCTCCCAGCTCGCCGCGCACCCGAGCCAGCGCCTCGGTGGCGACCGCGCTCGGCGCTTCGGGGACCACCAGCACCACGCGGCGCGCCGATTCCGCGCGCAGCGTCGAAGCCAAGGTCAATGCCGCCAGCAGCGCCCCGGCGCCCGCGACGCCAAGCCCTCGCCCGCCAAGCGCGGCGCGCGCCAGCATCATTGCTTCAGTATGAGCCTGGCCGCGTCGGCGTACGAGCCCGACGGAAAACGATGCAGATACTCCTCGGCGTCGATGCCCGCCGACGGCGAGGCGTGCCGGCTCTCGAGCAACATCTTGCGCCCCAGCGCCTGCGCCGCGTAGGTGCCGGCGGCGTCCTCGCGAAGGTAGCGTCCGTACCAGGAGAGGGCGCCCGAACGATTGCCGCCGTCCTCGGCCAGATTGCCCAGGAAGAACGACGCCTCCCGCCCCTCGGCGGTCTCCGGAAATCGTTCCCGCTCGGCGTGCAGCGCACGCCCGGCCAGCCGGCTGCGGCGCGTGTAGCGCGCGGCGTCCGCCAGGGCCGCGAGCTCCGCGCGCGAGCCGTGCGCCAGGACCGATTCGATCCCCCGCCGTTCGGCCGCTTCGACGACCGCCTCGAAGTCGCCCCGGGCCATCCGGCGGCTCCAGGACCTGGTCACCGGATGGCTGACCCGAGCGGGGAGGTGCGACGCTGAGGCAGCGCCGTCGTCTCGCTGGTCCGCGGCCTGCGTCGCCTCGCCGTGTGCGCCCGCCGGCTCGGCCGCCGTAGCCGGAACCGGCTCGGGCGTCGCGGGCACCGGCTCGGCCGCGTCGGCGCGCTGGCTGTCGAGCAGGATCTTGTTGTCCCGCACCCGCATCAGCAGGTGCTGGCCGTGCGTCATCGCGATCCCCTCGCCGATCAGCGGTCCGGTGACCCGCACCGACCCCTTTTCCAGCCAGACGTCGAACGCCTCGCGGTCACCGGACCACTGCACGTCGAAGATGGTGCCGGTGACATGGACGACGTAGGGCCCGGCCGCCACCTGCCAGCGCGCGTGTGGCTTCGGCACGAAGAAGGTGTGCGCACGGCCGTTCAGGAGAACGATCCGCGCTCCGACAGGCGTCACGTTGCTGACCTGCGCCCGCGCCTCGCGATCCAGCGCGATCTCCGATCCGTCGGAGAAACGGATCCGCGTGCTGACGTTCTCGGCGACGGCCGGGCGAATCTCGCCCGTCACGCCGATCGTCCCGTTGATCACCTCGAAGGTCAGCGGTCCGGGCCGGCGCGCCGCGAACCAGGCTGCGGGCGCGGCCACCAGCAGCAGCGCTGCGAATCCAATCGCCGAAACCGCCTGCCAGCGCAGGCGGACGCGGCCTCGGTGCGGCCTCTCCAGCCGCCGCAGCCCGCTCTCGTCGGCCGGCCAGTTCTCCCGGGTCGCCTGATCGCTCAGGGTCGCCCGCGTCAGGTCGACCAGCTTGCGCAAACCCTCGTCCTGCCGACTGTCCGCCCGGACCACCAGATCGTCTCGCGTCCCGCTCATCTCTACGCCTCGCCCTCGATACCGTGCTCGAACGTCGGCAGCAACTCACCGAGCGCCGAATCGTTGCGCACCAAGACCGCCAGCCGCTTCCAGGTCCGCGCCAGCCGCCGCTTGGTGGTGGCCAGCGACATGTCCAGCGCCATCGCCACCTCGCGCAGCTCCATCTCCTCGACGAAGCGGAGCGTGAACGCCGTGCGATCGACCGCGTTGACCTTGTCCAGGATGTCGAAGAATCGGGCCAGCGCCTCCCGGGCCTCGACGTTGGGCTGGAACGTCCGCAGGTCCAGCTTCTCGACCTGGCCCGGCAGCACCAGCCAGCGGCGCAGCCAGCGCCAGCGCAGGTGGTGCCGGATCTTGAAGGCCGTGATCGACATGATGAACGCCGTCACCGTGCGCGGATCGCGCAGCGTCTTGACGCGATCGAAGAAGGTGATGAAGACCTCCTGGGACAGGTCCTCGAGCTCGCTCTCTGGTCCGAGCGTGCGCAGCAGGATCCGGCGGACCATCGGTCCGAACCGGCGCCAGGCCTCGCGCATGGCCCGCGGATCCCCGTCCAGCAGCCCGCCCACGAGCGTGGTGTCGTCGGCGTCCGCCAGCGCGGCGCTTGGCAGATAGGAGATCTGCGCGCTCTGGTCGATGCGTCGCGCCTTCATCTCGCCCGGCTCATGATTGTACACTCCGCGACCCGACCGCCGACGGAACGCGCGGGGGATCACCGGGGAAGTTCCCTCGAGGCGGCGCGACGGCTCAACACAAAGCGGCGTCACTTTGCTGTCGCACCATGTGAAGGCGCATCGCGGCAGAGCGTACAGGCAAGGCGACGCCCGGCCGGCGGGGCGAACCCGCGGGCCGGGCGTTCAACTGATTCGCGACTACGAGCAGATCGCGTCGACGCAGGACATCCCGGCGCCGCACTGCGCGTCGAGCTGGCACTTGGGCGAGGCTTCGCCCGGCGTCTCGCAGTACCCGCCCGGGCCGCAGACGGTCGCGCTGGTGCAGGTGCAGCAGTCGGCGCTCGAGCGGCAGCTCGACCGGCAGAACCCGTCCACACACATCTGGCCCGCGCTGCAGTTGGCGTTCGACAGGCAGCTCGGGCGTGGGCGCACGTCCGGCACGCAGAGTCCCGCCGAGCACATGTCGTGCGGGCCGCAGTCGGCGTCGATGACGCAGGCGCCGTGACAGAAACCGTTCACGCAGGTGTCGCCGGTCGGACAGTCGGTATTGAAGACGCACCCGCCACCTCCGGTGGTGCTCGCCTGGCAGAGCCCCCCGATGCAGGCGTCGCCCGTTCCGCAATCGGCGTCCGAGCTGCAGGCCGGCTGGCAGAGACCGTTGGCGCACCGACCACCCAGGCCGCACTCGCTGCTGAAACGGCAGAGAGGCGGCGCGGTCGGCAACGGCTGGCACATTCCCGAGACGCAACAGGCGCCCGGGCCGCAATCGATCGTCGCTTCACAGGAGCTGCCGCTGGCGCCGCCCGAGCCCGTCGTCCCGCCCGCAGCGCCGCCGGCACCCGCCTTGCCGCTGCTGCCCGCCTTGCCGCCGGCGCCGCCCACACTGCCCGAGCCGCCGGCGTTGCCGGTGCCGCCGCCGGCGCCACCAATTCCAGTGCCGCCGGATCCGGGAACGCCGCCCGTCCCGGAGACGCCCGCGCCCCCTTCGTCTCCCCCTCCCATGCCTGAGCTTGCCGTGCCGCCCGCCCCCGCATAGCCGTGGCCGCCACGCCCGCCGGCCCCGCCCGTACTGCCGCTGTGACCACCGGTGGTCGTCGGCGGGATGATGCACTTGCCGTACGTCTCGTCGCAGATCGCGCCCCTCGGACAGTCGGCGTCGCAATAGCAGTAGGTGTACGAAGAGCCGCCCCCGCTGTTGCCGTTGGGATCCGTCACGGGGAGACACCCCGTGGTTCCAAGCGCGCTAATCGAGATCACGGAGAGACCGACGAGAAAGTGAAGGCGTGTCATGAGGTGCTCCTTTTGCCGAGCGGCACATCGCAAGCGACGGGCCACATGGCTCCGGCGCCCGCCGATCTCAAAACGTTCTTATTAGTGCCGCGATCGCCGACGGCAATGCGGGATCGAGCTCAAAGCACGCGGTGATCGAAGCCACCCAGACGTGCCCGTGTGTGCCACTCATTCACGCCGGACGCTGTGGCGCTCACGCGCAATCCAGATCACAGCAATCGCGCCGTCTGCGCACCGTGATGGCGTTCACGACCCCTGCATGCCCTGTTCGATTTCGGTCGCGCGGCGCTGGACGACGCCTGCGTGTGACCGAGGCGACGTCTCCGCGGCGGCGAGCTCGAGCGTGGCGTCGCCGGTAGCAAACGACGTCGCCGGCTCGCAGGCCGACGAACCGGCCGGCGGCCCGGCTGAGCTGCACGCTGACACCTCGACGGGTCCCCCGGCGGTCACTACGTTCAATGATGTAGGGATCGCCGGGTGGACCCGGTTGCGGTCGAGCCCTCCGACCCCGAGGAGGGTTCCCTATGACCACACGGATCTTCAACGCGCTCATCGCCATCTGGTTGTTTGCCACGGCCTTCATGTGGCCGCACACGCACCTGGCCAAGGAGGTGACGATCGTGGCGGCAGTCCTGACGTTCGTCCTCTCGATCATGGAGATGTACGTTCGCGGCGCCCGGTACTTGAACGCGGTGGTGGCCGTGTTCCTGTTCCTGTCGGCGCTCACGCTCCCCGCGTTGATTCGGGCGACCGTCTGGAACAACGCCATCGTGGCGATCGCCATCTTGATCGCCGCGCTGGTCGACCAGGGACCCGAGGGGGTGCGGCGCGAACGCGAGCTCTACGGGCGCATCTGAGCGCTCATCGCTTCGAACGATCAGCCGTCACTTCAACCAACCTTGCTGCCGCAGATAGGCGCGCAGCTCGGGGTTGTCGCGCGACAGCGGCGGAAGCCAGGGCCCGAGGCGGGTGCGCTCCCACCAGACCTTGCGGCCGAGCGGCGCCAGCTTGTACCGATAGAGATCGACGCGGACGTAGCGCGGCGGAGCGCCGTGGAAGGGATTCTCCGCCAGAAGGCCGAGCGCGGCCGGATCGGCCGACAGCAGCTTCCAGACGAGGTGCAACACCCACGGGTATTCGCGCGGGCTGCCCATCGCCGCGAACCAGAGGAGCCAGTCGAGCCGGTAATGGTACGGGCTCATCCAACAGGGGCGGCGCGCCGGATCGCCGGGCTGACATTTGAACGCGTAAGGGAGCCATTTCGTCTCGGGCGTGAGCTTCGCGTCGGTCGTCCCTTCGAACACCAGCTGCGCGCGCTCGCGCCCCACGCTGCCGAACGCGCCATAGGTGTTGACGATCGGCAGCCGCGTGAACGCGCCGTTCATCACCTGCGAGCCGGAGAGCAGGTTGATGGTCGGAGCAATGCTCAGCGCGGCGATCCCGACGGTGACGACCGCGACGGTCAGGCCCTGCCCGCGCGACGGTATCGCCCTTGCCGAAGACGCCTCGGCGCGCGCCACCAGGCCCGAGGGGAAGATCCGGCGCCAGAGCCCGTCGTCGAAGCAGGCCAGGATGGCCACCAGCGTGAGCCAGTTGAGGAACGCGAGGTTGCCGCTGGCAATCAAGATGATCTGGAGGGCGACCATCAGCGCGCCGCCGAGGTAACGGAGACGACGCGGACCCAACACCAGAAACGGCGCCCCCAGCTCGACGACGTGATTGAAGACCACGCCGACGGCGTGCGCCCAGTGTGGCAGCGCGTGAAAGTAGGGCGACAGCGGGCTCGGCACCGGTTGCGTCTCGAAATGGAAATCGAGGCAGGTGAGATCGCGCCAGCAGAGATCACCGCGCAGCTTGATGAGCCCGGCGCCCCACATGATCCGCATTGCCAGCCAGCGCAGAAGCCAGATCACCGCGCGCGGGGGCGGCCGGCGCGGAAATGGCCGGGGGTCCAGCAGCGGACACAGAAAGATGCAGAGGAAGCCCGTCTCGACCAGCTGCAGCTCCCAGCCAAAGGCATAGAACGCCTGCCCGACGTTGCAGATCGAGATCTGCAACGCACAGAGGAAGGCGAGAACGATGGCGTTGGTGTATCCGGCCAGCATCGCCAAGGAGAGCGCGGCGCCGATCCAACCGGCGGCGCGCAACGCGCCGTCGCTGGCACCGAGCCAAAACAGCGACGGCAACTCCCAGAATCCCGACGCTCGCGACCCGGCCTGCGCCGCGACGTCGGCAAGATAGCTGTCGATCGGGAGAAGCCCCCGCGGGCCCAGCAGCGCCGGCCCTTGCCAGGCCAGCGTCAAGAACGCCATCAGGTACACCAGCCCCAAGAGCCGCAGAATCACGAACCGGCCCAGCCAATTTCCGTTTGGGCTCGCGTCATTGCGCGCGAACCAGTCCGCGACGGCGGTCAATCGATTGGCAAGGGTCGGCACCGGGCCAATTTTAACGATTGTTTGCGCGGGCAATCCGGCGCTGCGCCTCGTTTCGGACATGCTATGGTCGCGCCATGCTCGATCACATCAGCCTCCGCGTACAGGATCACTCGCGGGCCGTGGCCTTCTATCGGACGGCGCTCGCCCCCCTCGGCTACCGCGTCTTGATGGAGTATCCGGGGGCCGCCGGCCTCGGCGCCGGGATGCCGGATTTCTGGCTCATGGCGACGGAGCAGCCGATCAACCCGACCCACGTCGCGTTCTCCGCCGATCGCGCCACGGTCGACGCCTTCCACGCCGCTGCGCTCGCCGCCGGGGGCATCGACAACGGACAGCCCGGCCTGCGCGCCGACTATCATCCTCATTACTATGGCGCCTTCGTGCGCGACCCCGAGGGGAACAACGTCGAGGTCGTCTGCCACTCCGATCCCGACGCCAAGCCGGCGCCGGCGAAGACCCGCAAGAGCGCGCCGAAGCGAGCCAAGGCGAAGCCGAACGTGAAGCTCAAAACCAAGGCCAGCGCCAAGGCGAGACCGAAGGCCCGGACGAAACCGAAGGCCAAGGCCAGCGCCAAGACCAAGAAGCCGTCCGCCAAGAAGAAGCGTCGCTGAGGCGACCGCGCCGTCGCGGCGCCGGCGGCGCTCCGGCCGTCGCGATGATGACGGCGCTCGCTCAGTGCAGCTTCTGCAGGGCCGCCAGCTCTTGATCGAAGTAGCTCGGCAGCGCGCCCCACGGGTTGGGCGCCGTGCCGTCGGTGGTGAACACCCAGCCCGCGCCGAGCCCGATCGCCCGCGACAGCACCTGGCTGGCTTCGGCGTCCGGGACCTCGCTGACGAAGTGACAGAACCGCTCGGGCGAGTTGCCCGGCATCCACGACGGTGACGAGTAGTCCTGGTACGTCGAATAGGTCTCGGCGAACTCGACCATCAGGTCGGAGAACGTGATGAACGTCGGGCAGAACCGAGTCCCGATCGCCAGGTAGGCCCGCGGATCGTGCGACTGGGCCAGCGCGGTGAGGCGCTGGTACTCCGCCTGCAGCGTGTCGCAGGTGGCCGCCGTCGGTCCCTCCGCGAAGTAGATCCCCGAGGGGGAATAGAGCTTGTAGTAGCCGTCGACGTCGGCGTCGATGTCCCCCTCGGCCCGGGCGCCGTACTGGGTGGAGACGTAGCCGAGCACCTTGATGCCGGCGGCCTGGGCCTGGGCAATCGCCGCCACGTACTCAGATTTGGTGACCGTCCCCGGGCCGCTGTCCGGATTGAAGATGATCATCCCGACCGTCGGCGCAGCGGCGATGATCCGCTGCCACTGCTGGTCCGGATCCCAGTAGGCCGGCACGACCATGTGCACCGTCCCCGGCTGAACGGCGCCCGCGTCGAGGACGATGGGCGGCCCGTCGGTCGGTCCGCCGGTGCCGCCTGTCGCCCCCGTGCTCCCGCCGCTGGCTCCGTCGTGCGATCCCTCTCCCCCGTTCACGCTACAGGCCGCGATCGCCAGGCAAAACAGCGCCGCACCCCAACCTCGTGGCCCGAATTCCCCCATCCGCACGGAACCTCCTGGTCCCAGAACAGGTAAGCATCGGCGGGGCCAACGTCCAGATCGGGGAGGCACGCAACCGGGAGGCGCGGCGGCCGAAGACGTGCTCCGAGTCATGCGCGAGAACGCCGACCAGGAGCTCGACACCGAGGCGCTGCGGCCGGCGCGCGTGGGCGGAGGAGCGCTCCCGGGGTCCCCCTGGAAGATCGACCGTTACGAGCTCTTCGAGATGATCGGGAGCGGCGGGATGGGGGCCGTCTATCGCGCCGTCGACACCAAGCTCGGGCGCACGGTCGCGCTCAAGACCACCGTGGCGACGCGCAACGGCGCACGCCTCACCGACCGGGTGCGCCAGCGCTTTTTGCGCGAGGCGATGGCGCTGTCGAGGGTCGAGCACCGCAACGTCGTCCAGGTGCTCGACTTCGGGTTCGCCGACGACGGGACGCCGTTCCTGGTCATGGAACACCTGCGCGGCCGGGATCTCGGAGCGCTGCTGGCACAGGCGGAAGAACCGCTGCCCGTCACCGATGTCGTCGACGTCATGCTCGCGGTCTGCGCCGCGCTCCGGGCCTGCCACCGGGCCGGAATCATTCATCGAGATCTCAAGCCGGGAAACATCTTCCTCGCCGACACGGAGACCGGCCGAGAGGTGAAGGTGCTGGACTTCGGCGTTTCCAAGGCGCCGAGCGCCGACGATCTGACGCGCGAGGGGCAGATCCTCGGAACGCCGCAATACCTCGCGCCGGAGCAGATCGACGGCAAGGTCGGACCGGCGAGCGATCAGTACGCGCTGGGAGTCGTGCTCTACGTCTGCCTCACCCTGAGGCTGCCGTACGAGGATCATCAGAACCGGCAGCTCCTGCGGGCTATCGAAACGGGGACGTTCGAGTCGCCGCGCAAGCTCAGAGCCGATCTGCCGGAGGCGCTGGAGGCAATCGTCATTCGGGCGATGCACGTCTCACCGTCGGAGCGCTTCGAGTCGGTCTACGCGCTCGGGCAGCGGCTGTGGGAGCTCGCCAGCCCCCGAAGCCAGGAAGAATGGCGCAGCTACTATGTTCCCCGCTCTCCGGGCGAGCGGAATGCGGCGGCCGGCCTGATCGCGAGAACCCAAATCGTCGAGGACTCGGGCAGCGACGACCCGCATGAACGAGGGCCGTCGTTCGGCTTGCCGACCAAGGCGAGCGCGGCGGTCGATCTGTCGCGGTGGTACGAGAGCTCGGCGTGGGAGAAGCAATCCTGGGAAGACCCGCCGCCATCCGGGTCGCGCCGCCCGATGGCGGCGGCGGCGGTTGCGCTGCTCGTTTTCGCCGGGATCTTCGCGGCCCGGCTGCGTGCTTCCCACCGGAGAGCATTCGCCGCCCAGAGCGCGCTGGCTGGCCCACCCGTCGCGACGATCGGGCCACGCGCGGCACGCGTCGGGCCACGCGCTGCGCCCGTCAGGCCACGCCCGGCGGCCGTCGCGACGGGAGGCGCGGTCGTCGCGGCACGAGGCGCGGCCGTCTCACGAGGCGCGCCGCCGGACCGAAGTGCTGCTCCGTCCACACCCGTCCCCGTGGCAAGGCCGGCCCCCACCCTCGCACCGGCCGCCTCCTATGGGTCGGACAGTCTTGCAGAACCACCGCCGGTACATCCCCACCGTGCGCGTCGCCGAGACCGCGCATCTGTCGAACGCCCCTTGCCGAACATCGACCAGGCCGGCATCGGCATCCCCTCGGAATAAAGGTCAATCAATGAACACTCTCCGTGCTGCCGCTGTCGCCTTGCTCCTCGTCGTCCACCTCGCCCCGGCCCTGGCGGGCGCCGACGAGGCCAGCCCTGACGTCCTCATCAAGCGGGGGCTCGAGCTGCGACGGGCCGGCCGGTCGGCCGATGCGCTGGCTCTCTTCCGGCGCGCCTACGAGGTGGCGCCTTCGCCGCGAACGCTGGGACAGATGGGGTTGGTCGAATCGTCGCTCCAACTTTGGGCCGACGCCGAGGCCCACCTGACGGCAGCCCTGGCGACGCCCGAGGACGGCTGGGTTCATAGAAACCATCAGTTTCTCCAGCGGGCCACGGAGCGGGCCCACGAACACATGGGCGACTTGCTGATCACCGGCCCCCCTGGAACAAAGGTGAGCCTGGGCGACACACCGATCGGCTCGCTGCCCCTGGCCGGGCCCGTTCGCTTGCCGGAAGGGGACGTCGCCATCCATGCGACGTCCGACGGCTGCAAACCGTTCTCGCTGGATCTCTCGATCAAGGGCGGAGCGCGGGCGGCCGTCTCGATCGTGCCCGAACGAATCGATCTCTCGCCGCGCAATCCAGAGACGCGGGATCCCGAATCGAACGGTCCGCCGCCAACCCACTGGCAACTCTGGACGGGGACGGCCCTGGCGGTCGCCGGAGCGGGCGCCCTGGTCTGGGGCATCGGCTGGATTGCGGTGGATGG
Source organism: uncultured Pseudomonadota bacterium (assembly GCA_963835825.1). Taxonomy (GTDB): domain Bacteria; phylum Myxococcota_A; class Polyangia; order Fen-1088; family Fen-1088; genus JADGRB01. The sequence continues at coordinate 256,801 of CAWIGZ010000005.1, read as the reverse complement.
AGGGGCGGTCTGCAGCGGAGGTCGAGCAAACGCCTGCTCGGCCATCTACGACACGCGAACGCCGGGGACTCTGCTGGCCGTGGGCGGTGGAACCTTGGCGTTGGCGGGCGGCGTCCTGCTGTATATGGGCCTTCATCCGGCAGGCTTGAACGCAACGGTGGGGATGACGACGCACTCGGTCCGATTCGAAGCGCGATTCTGAATCTTCCCCGGCACCGGCCCTGATCCCCGTAGGCGAAACAGGGTTGGCGGCCGGGGGCAAAATACGGAATATTGGCCCGGCGGCAATGGGCGTATCCGAAACAGAGCCTTTGAAGAGACGCCGGATCGATCGTTATGAGATTCACGAGCTCATCGGCGAGGGGGGAATGGGCGCGGTCTATCGGGCCATCGACACCCGCCTCGGCCGGACGGTCGCGCTCAAGACCGTCATTTCGCACCGCTCGGGCGAGGGTCTCGCGGATGAGCTCCGCCAGAGGTTCATGCGGGAAGCGCTGGCCGCGTCCCAGGTAGACCACCGCAACGTCGTCCACGTCATCGACTTCGGTGTCGCCGACGACGGCACGCCCTACCTGGTGATGGAATACCTGCGGGGCCGCGATCTCGGGGTGCTGCTCAAGAACGCGAGAGGGCCGCTGGCCATCGAGTACGTGGCGGACGTGATGCTGGGCGTCTGCGCCGCTCTTCGCGCCTGCCACCAGCTCGGCATCGTTCATCGCGACCTCAAACCGAGCAACATCTTCCTGGCCGATACGGATACCGGCCCGGAGATCAAGGTCCTCGACTTCGGCGTTTCCAAGGCGCCCATGGCGGGCAATCTCACGCAGGAAGGGCAGATCCTGGGAACGCCCCAGTACCTTTCACCCGAGCAGGTGAACGGCAAGGTGGGTCCCGAAAGCGATCAGTACGCCCTCGGCGTGCTGCTCTACGTCTGTCTCACCAAGAAGCTCCCTTTCGAAGAGCACCAGAACCTCAGCCTGCTGCGGGCCATCGAGATCGGCCGTTTTCAGGGCCCGCGCGCCCACCGGCCGGAGATCCCGCAGGCGTTGGAGGCGATCGTTCTTCGCGCCATGCACGCCCAACCGGCCGAGCGCTTCGAGTCGGTCCACGCGCTCGGACAGGCGCTCTGGACGTTTGCCAGCTCCCGCGGACAGGTCGAATGGAAGAACTACTACTTCCACACCCCGCCCGCCTCCGCGTACGCCGAGGCGACCCTGCGCGGCCTTCCGCCCGCGCCCGTTCCAGGCGTCCCCAGCGTCTCCCTGGGCGCGGCAAGGGCGGTTCCCCCGGCCAAAGTGGAGCCGACCGCGGTCCTGGCGGCCTCCGTCAACGTGGCGCCGAAGATCTCGCCGACGGCGAGCCCGGAGCTTTTCCTCTCGACCAAGCTGGCCCGACCGACACCAGAACCCTCGGAGCCGTCCTTCCCCACTTTGCCACCTGTGACTGGGCGCAGCTGGCAACGATGGGCCGGCTTCGGCGTGGCCGGAGCGATCGCCGCCGGGCTCATCCTCGGGTATCGCCATTTCGGAACCGTCGCCAGGTCCACCTCCAGCGCGCCGGTTTCGATGCCGGCCAGCGACACGACCTCGAAGCTCCTGCCCCCGCCGGCATCGGCAGTGGCACCAGAATCACGAACGCCCCGAGGCCCCCACGCCGCCCAAGCCGCCCAAGCCGTCGGCCCAGGCGCCCCTGGTGACCACACGGCCGAAAGCGCCGAAGAAAGCGCGCGCCGTTCGACAGATTCATGCACCTTCGACCGACAACCCGCCGAAACTGACCGGCCTAGACAAGAATGGAATCGGCATCCCTTCGAATTGAGAACCTTTATTTGAGAACCTCCATGAACCGTCCCCTCCTCATCGCTGCCTTTCTTTGGGCGACCTCGCTGTCGGTCGGTGCCGCCGCGGCCGGGCCGAGCGCCGACGCTCTCATCGAACAGGGGCTCGCCCTGCGCCGGGAAGGCAAACCGGAGCAGGCTCTGGAGCTGTTCCGGCAGGCACATGCCATCGCGCCGTCGCCCCGAACCTTCGGGCAGATGGGGCTGGTCGAGACCTCGCTCAAGCGTTGGGTCGACGCGGAGGATCACCTCTCGCTCTCCCTGGCGAATCCCGACGATCGCTGGGTCGCCAAGAACCGTCCGTTCCTCGACGAAGCGCTGCGGTCGTGCAAGAGACACGTCGGCGAACTGGTCGTGACCGGGCCGGCCGGCGCCGAGGTCTTCGTGGCGGGCCAGTCGGTCGGGACGCTCCCCGCCGTCCCTGCCCTGCGGCTCGCCGAAGGCACCGTCACGGTATCAGCAAGCGCGCCCGGATCGAAACCGTTCGAACGAACGCTCACCATCCATCCCGGAAGCCGCTCGACCCTGGTGATCGCGTTGGCTCCCGCAATCGCAACGCCCGTCGCAGCCCCTGCGGCTCCGGCGCCAGCCGCCGCGCCCGTGCCGGCGGCGCCGGCGCCGGCCCCGTTGCTCGCCACGGAACCGCCGACCCACAGCGAGTCGAGCCCGAGCAGCTGGCACACCTGGGCCGGGGTGTCGCTCGCCGTGGCGGGTGCGGCGGGGCTCGGGTGGGGGATCTACTGGATCGCGATAGATGGCAACCCCATCGGCCAGAACCAGCGGTACCACACCGGAACATACGGAATGATCATCACCGGCGTGGGCACGGCCGCCATCGCCGGCGGCGCGGTGCTGTTATTCGCCGGTCACCATTCTACGGATGCGACCGTGTCGCTCGGCCTCACCCCGACCTCCGTCGCCTTGCGAGGTAACTTCTAGTGGAACTCGCCGCGCAGCTCTGGCGCCCCGGTGGGCGATCCGGAGCTGCGCACCGATTCCAAATCCGCCGAGTTCACGCCTTGGCCGACTCGCCCTTCGGCGCTTTGTTGCCCGTGCCGATCGCGATCTTCTTGGGCTGGACCTCGGGCTTCTTGGGCACCGTCAGCGTCAAGACGCCGCTCTTCAGCTCGGCCGCGACGTTCTCGCCGTCGACGCCTTCGGGGAGCGTGAACGATCGGGTGAAGCTGCCGTACGAGCGCTCGCTGGCGTAGAAAGTATCGCCCTGCTCGTGCCGCTCTTGCTCGCGGTGACCGGAGATCGACAGGCGCGTGCCGGTCAGCGAGATCTCCAGATCCTGCTCCTTGACGCCCGGAAGATCCGCGCGAAAGAGGTAAGCGTCCTTGGTCTCCGTCACGTCGAACGTCGGGGTGAACCCGCGGTCGTCGGCGGCGCCGCGCACCGCTTCCACCTCGCGGAAAGGATCCCAGCGCAGAAGGTCGCGCATGACGCGGACCGGATCCCACGCCGCACCGGATTGAGCCAATTCGTAACCGGGGTTTCTTCTGATGAGGTTTGCCATCGTCGTTGTTCCTCCTTGCGGTGATTTGGGTAATCACCGCCCGAGAGGCGACAAGCGCGACGCGAACGCCGGTCAGAGCTCGAGACCGAGCGCGCGCAGCTCGGATTCGAGGCGCGCCACCTCGCGCTCGACCATGGCCGGCGCCGGGCCGCCCGGCAGCGCGCGCGCCGCGACGGCCCGCGCCGCGTCGAGCGCCTGCATCACCTCGGGCGAAAGCGCGCTGTCCACCGCGCGCAGCTCGGCCGCGTCGAGCTGGTGCAGCGGAACGCGCTTTTGCTCCGCGGTCCTCACCAGCGTGCCGATCACTTCGTGCGCGCTCCGAAAGGGCATCCCGCGACGCACCAGCTCCTCGGCCAGATCGGTGGCACCCAGCGCCGGATCGGCCGCCGCCGCGCGCATCCGCTCGACGTCGAACTCCAGCGCCGCGATCAAACCCGGCAGCACCGCCAGCGACTGCTGCGCCGTCTCGACCGCGTCGTAGAGCGGCTCCTGCGTCTCCTGCAGGTCCTTGTTGTAGGCCAGCGTCAGGCCTTTGCTGATCGTCAACAGCGCGACGACGTCGCCGATCGCGCGGCCCGACTTCCCGCGCAGCAGCTCGGCGATGTCGGGGTTGCGCTTCTGCGGCATCAGCGAGCTGCCCGAGCAGTAGCCCTCGCCGAGCCGCACGAACCCGAACTCGGTCGTCGACCACAACACCAGCTCTTCGCCGAGCCGCGACAGGTGCACCGCCAGCAGCGCCGCCGCAAAGGCGAGCTCCGCGGCGAAGTCGCGATCGGAGACGGCGTCGAGGCTGTTGTGCGTCGGCCCGCCGGCGAAGCCGAGCGCGGCGGCCGTGTGCGCGCGATCGATCGGCAGCCCGGTCCCGGCCAGAGCTCCCGAACCGAGCGGCGATTCACCGGCCCGCCGTTCGGCGTCGGCGAAGCGTCCCCGATCGCGCCCCAGCATCTCGGCGTAGGCCATCAGATGATGGCCGAGCGTCACCACCTGGGCGCGCTGCAGATGCGTGTAGCCCGGAAGCAGCGTGGCCGCGTGGGCGCGCGCCTGCCGGCAGAGCGCCAGCCGCGCCCGATCGATGGCGCCCACGATCTCGATCGCCGCGCGCCGCGCATAGAGCCGCAGGTCGGTGGCGACCTGATCGTTGCGGCTGCGCGCCGTGTGCAGGCGGCGCGCCGGCTCGCCGATGATCTCGATGAGCCGGCTCTCCACGTTCATGTGGATGTCTTCGAGGGCCGGATCGAGCGCCCGCTTCCCCGAGGAGAGCTCCTCCGCCACCTGATCGAGCCCGGCAACGATCGCCTCGGCGTCGGATGGAGAGATCAGCTTGGCCGCCGCCAGCATCCGGGCGTGGGCCTGGCTGCCGCGCACGTCGTCACGCAGCAGCCGGCGATCGAAATGGACTGATGCATTGAGCGCCGCCGCCGCCGGGTCCATGGCCCCTGCGAATCGTGCGCCGCGACCGCCACTCGGCTTACCCGCAGACATTTGTCCCTCTCATATCACGCTCATCATCTGGCCAAATCGATCCGTGCAAGCTAACATCTGGGAAGGGTCCGCGAACGACTGGCCCACAAAGGAGGAGAAGAACGCATGAGTAAACGCACCCACTGGAACGGTACGCCTTCTCTACGCCATCTTCCTCGGTTCGGACACAAGGAGCCCGACCGAAGCTAAGCCCTCCTCGGTTTTCCCTCTCGCGTAAGGCGTCCTGAGCCCATCGAGGACGAAAAACCCGGACCTTTCGGCGAGGCTCACGCCGAGACCCACGAACTGGGCTACGCCCCGCGGCGTCAGCCCCCTGACCAGTCAACTAGCGGAACCCAAACGCGCCGACAGGACCGCCTGCCGGCGCGTTTTTTATTCAGGGCGGGACCCTCAAAGGGTCCCAAACCTCCCGCGATGAGGTCGGTCGAGCAAAAGCTCGCCCGCCCTCCACGCGATCTACTTCGGGACCCTCAAAGGGTCCCGCGCCCCCCCCGATGAGGTCGGTCGAGCAAAGCTCGCCCGCCCTCCACGCGATCCGCTCCCTTGGTGTCGCGTCCGAAGCGGAGCCGAGGCTTGGAGGCAAGCGCGGAGGTGGCAGGGGTGTCTCTCCGCCGATCGCCCGCAGGCCGCTCTGATCGTTCGCGGCCGAGGATTCCTTCTCGCGAGCGGCGGAGAGACACCCCTGCCACCTCCGCCCTCGCCGTAAAAGCCGAGCGGAGCGCCCGAGGATTCCTTCTCGCGAACGGCGGGGAGACACCCCTGCCACCTCCGCCCCCGCCGTAAAAGCCGAGCGGAGCGGCCGAGGATTCCTTCTCGCGAGCGGCGGAGAGACACCCCTGCCACCTCCGCCCCCGCCGTAAAAGCCGAGCGGAGCGCCCAAGCGCCCAAGCGAACCGAACTCGCCGGTCAGCTGGCGCGCTTGACGCGCAGCCCGTTGAGCTCGTCCAGGAACTTGGCCGTGGTCTCGATGCTGTTCTCCAGCGACTCGATCACCAGGTTCAACAGCGCGTCGTTCTCCGTCCGCAGCGCCTCGTAGTAGCGCTGCCGCTCGATCGAGTGAATGACCGCCGGCAGGTAGCCGTGCTTGATGAGGATGAAGTTCATCAACAGCCGCGCGACCTTGCCCGAGTTCTTGGTCCACGGGTAGGCGGACAGGAGACGGAAGTGCACCTTCGCCGAGCGGGTGATCGGATGGAGCTCCGCAAACTCGTCCGACTCCATCCACTCGCCGAGCTTCCTCATCTTGTAGGTGATCTTCTCGGGCGGAGCGATCTCGTGATAGTAGAGCCGGTGAAGGGGGTTCTCCTTCCGGTAGGGGTACCCCTTGGCCGCTTCTTCGGGCGTCAGGATGGCGTAGAGCCTCCGAATCAGCTCGAGATCGACGACCGGCGGCTTCTTGGCGACGCTCGCCTCACGAACGAAGTCCACCGCGGTCTTCTGGTTGCGGACCTCTTCGTACATCGGGATGAGCGTGACATCGCTGATGATCCGCTGATCGATGGCCGCCTTCAGCTCGGAGTACGACAGCACCACCCCTTCGAGGGCGTTGTCGTGGAAAATCCACGATACGTCCAGACGGTCCTGGTAGTCCTTCAGGATCTTGGCCGGGAAGCTCGCCGTCTTGGCGCGGAGCGCTTCCATCTTCGTATCCATTTCGAAAAACTTCGCGTCCATCCCCGTCTCCTGCATGAGTCCAGAAGTCCTCCGCCGAGTGAAACCGGGAAGCACTATAATCCAAAGAACCCTTTAGTCAAGCGTAGTTAGCCTCGATTGCCCTCGCCCGCCCCGAACCGAGCCGGCCCTCGCCAGGCCGAAACGAGCCCCTGACACGCCGGAGCAGGAGCCGAAACGGCGTCCCCTCCGTACCTTCTATCTAATTGAAATTACGCAAGTTATCTCCCCACAAAACTTGACACCCGGGCCCTCCGGTCAAGAATGAAGCGGCAGATGCCGGCCGAGCTGTCAGGAAGCAATGACATACTGCGGCTAGAGCGCCCTGCGCACCTTCCTGTGCTGCTCGATGAGGTGCTCACCTGGCTGGACCCGAAGCCTGGCGGGCGGTACTGCGACGGGACCGTCGGTCTGGGAGGACATGCCCGCGCGGTGCTGGAGCGGTCGGCGCCTGACGGGAAGCTGATCGGGATGGATCGCGACCCGGAGGCGCTGGAGGCGTCTCGGCTCGCGCTTCAATCGTTCGGGGACCGGGTGACCCTGGTCCACGCCCGGTTCTCGCAGGCCCGCGAGGTGCTCGATCGCCTGGGAGTGGTCGCGGTCGATGGGTTTCTGGTCGACCTCGGCGTGTCGTCGCCACAGCTCGACCGCCCGGAGCGGGGCTTCTCCTTCCGGAACGACGGGCCGCTCGACATGAGGATGGACCCCACCAGCGGCGAGACCGCGGCCGACCTGCTGCGCCGGATCGACGAAGAAGAGCTGGTCCAGATCATCCGCAACTACGGCGAGGAGCGGCACGCCGCCCGGGTCGCCAGCGCGATCATCGAGGCGCGGCGTGGCGGCGACCTCGATACCACCGGCAAGCTGGCGGCGCTGGTCGCCCGGGCCATCCCGCGGCACGAGTACGGCAAGAACCCGGCGACCCGAACTTTTCAGGCGCTGCGGATCGCGGTCAACGAGGAGCTCGCGGAGCTGGACCGGTTCTTGTCGGTGGTGGCCGACTGCCTGCGCCCCGGTGGCCGACTTTGCGTCATCGCCTTCCATTCGCTGGAGGACCGGATCGTCAAACGGCGGCTTCGGGCGCTGGCCGGCAAGGATCGCGGGAAGCCGGGCGGCGCGGACGACAATCGCCCGCCGGTGCTCAAGATACTCACCAAGCACGTCGTGCCCGCCAGCGGCGCGGAGCGGGCCCGCAACCCGCGCGCCCGGTCGGCCCACCTGCGCGCCGCGGAGCGCATCTGAAATGCGGCGGAGCGGGCCCGAGGTGCCGCGAAGCGGGCCTGCAGTGATCGTCACGACGGAGGCGCGGACAATCGGTGGCGCCACCCCGGTCGACTCGGTGAGGGCGAAGCCCGCGACCCTCTCGGGGTACCCGCGTCTGGATGTCGCCAACCGGCGCGGCGTCGGCGTCTGGGCCTTCACGCTGGCGCTGGTGACGGCGGGCGCGCTGGCCCACGTCGCGGTCCGGATGCACGGAATCCAGATCGCCTACGACCTGGGCCGCGAAAAGCGCGTGAACAGCGAGCTCCTGGAGCGCCAGCGGAGCCTGATCATCGAGATCGGCATGCTCAAGGATCCGGGGCGGGTCATCGGTCTGGCGCACGACAAGCTGCAGATGGGCCCGCCGGCTCCGGCCAACGTGATCAAGCTCGAGCCCGGCGTGGTGCTCCCATGACCGGCGGGCGGGGAAGGGGTGGGCGACGATGATGATCCCCGCCAGCCGGTGGGCGCGGGTGCGGATCGCCTTCTGCGGCGTGGTCCTGACGTCGCTCTTCGTGGCCGTCGGCAAGCGGGCCGTGAACCTGCAGGTCCGGGACGCCGATCGCCTGCGGGCCATGGCCGAGGAGCAGTACCTGCGGGAGATCGAGCTGCCCCCGCGGCGCGGCCGGATCCTCGACCGCAACGGCGCCGATCTGGCTTCCACCGCCGACGTCGACTCGATCTACTGCAACCCGCGGCAGCTCCCCGATCCCCGCGACGCTGCCAGGAAGCTGGCGCGCATCCTGGGGCTCGACCGGGCCGAGCTGGAGAAGAAGCTCGAGCAGCGCCGGTTCTTCGCCTGGGTGAAGCGCAAGGTCACGCCCGAGGAGGCCGACGCGGTCAAGAAGCTGGGGCTGCCGGGGATGGCGTTCACGCGCGAGCCGCGCCGCTTTTATCCGAACCGCAGCCTGGCGGCGACGGTCATGGGGCACGCCGGCTCCGAAGGGACGCGGCCTCGACGGCGTCGAGCTGGCGCTGGACAAGCAGCTGCGCGGGACGACCTCGTCGGTGCAGGGGGTGCGGGACGCGCTCGGACGCGACATCGCGGTCGAAGGCTCGCTGGACGCGCCCACGCAGCGGCCACGACGCGGTGCTGACCATCGATCGCTACCTGACGTTCATCACCGAGCGCGCGCTGGAGGCCGGCGCCGCCGAGCACCACGCCAAGGGCGCCGTGGCGATCATGATGGATCCGCGCACCGGCGAGGTGCTGGCGATGGCGTCCGTGCCGACGTTCAACCCGAACGAGCCGATCGGCGCCGGCGAGGTGGAGGCCCGCAACCGGGCCATCACCGACACCTACGAGCCGGGCTCGACCATGAAGACGTTCACCATCGCCTCGGCGCTCGACGCCGGGGCGGTGAAGCCGGACGATCGCTTCGACTGCCTGATGGGCAAGATGATGGTCGGCAAGTACTCGATCCACGACACGCACGGCGCACGGCGTGCTGACGGTGGCCGAGGTGTTCAAGTTCTCCAGCAACATCGGCGCCACCAAGATCGCCCGCCGCCTCGGGCGCGACGCCTTCGCCGAGGCGCTGGCCCGCTTCGGGTTCGGCCGCCCCACCGGCATCGGCCTGCCCGGCGAGCGCGCCGGCGTGCTGCGGCCGGTCGAGAAATGGGGCGACATCGGGTTCGCCAACATCTCGTTCGGGCAGGGGATCGCGGTGACGCCGCTGCAGATGATCGCGGGGGTGAGCGCCATCGCCGGCGGCGGCATCTACCGGCAGCCGCGGATCGTGGCCCGGGTGGTCGCGCCGGACGGGAGCATCGAGATCCCGCCGGTGGCGCCCGACCGCCGCGTGATGTCGGCCAGCGCGGCGCGGACCATGCTTGGGATCATGCGGGGCGTGACCGAGAAGGGGGGAACGGCGCCCCAGGCGGCCATCGACGGATACACCGTGGGCGGCAAGACCGGAACGGCGCAGAAGGTGGCCAACGGTCATTACGATCCGACCAAGTGGGTCTCGTCGTTTCTCGGCGTGGTCCCCGTCGAGGATCCGCGGCTGGCGATCATCGTCGTCGTCGACGAGCCGCAGGGAGGTCACCTGGGCGGCTTGGTGGCCGCGCCCATCTTCAAGCAGATCGCCGAGGAGGCGCTGCGCTACCTGCACGTGCCGCCGACGGCGGTGGTCGCGACGGAGGGCAAGGGGACTCATCAGACGGCGAAGGAGACCGCCCCGACGAAGGCGGCGGTCGACGCCGACGAAGCGACGGGCAGTCGACGCGCCGGCGACCGAGCTCCCGCTCGACGACGACGCGCTCGGCGAGGATCCGGCGCTGGCCGAGAAGTGGGAGGAGGTCGCGGGAGCCGAGGGGGGGCGCGCGGCCGAAGCGGCGGTCGAGCGGATCGACGTCCCTGATTTCACCGGCATGAGCCTGGGGCAAGCGATCCACGCCGCGCACAAGAGCGGCGTCGAGCTGGCGTTCGACGATCCGGAGGGACGGGCGTCCGGGCGTGGCGCTGCGGCAGCGCCCCGCCCCGGGGCCGGCGTCGCGCGGCGTGGTCTGCCGGGTGGCCTTCGGACGCAGGGCGAACTGAACGATGGCGGCGCCTTTGACTCTGGGCGGCTTGCTTCGCGGCGTGGACGGAGCGCGCAGCGCGGACCCGGCGTTCGCGGCGCTGGCGATCGCCGAGGTGCGCGACGATTCGCGGCTGGTCGCGCCGGGAGATCTCTTCGTGGCGGTCCCGGGGTCGGCCGCCGACGGTCGCCAGTTCCTGGCGGACGCGGCCGCGCGGGGCGCCGTGGCGGTGGTCGTGCAAGAGCCGACGGCGCCGCCTGAGCTTCCCGGGGTGGTCGTCGTCAGCGTGCCGAACGCGCGCCATGCGCTCGGCCTCATCGCCGCGAATCGGTTCGGCGCGGCCGAGGCTTTGACGCTGCTGGCGGTCACCGGCACCAACGGCAAGACGACCACCGCGTACCTCGTCGAAGAGATGTTGCGGGCCAGCGGGCGAGCCCCGGGGCTGTTCGGGACGATCACCTACCGCGCGGCCGGCCTGGCCGGGGGGGCCGCGTCGCGCCGCTGACCACGCCGGGCGCGCTGATGCTGCACGGGCTGATGGCCGACATGCGCGCGGCCGGGACCACCGACGTCGTGTTAGAAGCGACCTCGCACGCGCTGGCGCAGGGGCGCCTCGACGGTTGCCGGTTTCGGGTGGCAGCGCTGACCAACCTGACCCAGGACCACCTCGACTATCACCAGACGATGGGCGATTACGAGAACGCCAAGGCGATCCTCTTCGAGCGGCTCATCGATCCGGCGCACGGGGTCGCCGTGACGTTCGCCGATGACGAGGCGGGGCGGCGGATGCGCGCGCGGGCGAAGGCGAGCGCGACGCTGACGGTGGCGCGCGCGCCGGGGGCCGAGGCCCGCGGCGCCGACGTCGTGGTGGCGCGACACGCCTTCGCGCCCGACGGGACGCGCGCGACGGTGGAGACGCCGCTCGGCAAGCTGGAGATCGCCACGCCGCTCGTCGGCGGCTACAACCTGGACAACCTGGCGCTGGCCGTGGGGATGGCCGTCGCGCGCGGGCTGGACGCGAACGCCATCGTGGCAGGCGCCGGGCGGCTGCCCGGGGTCCCGGGGCGGCTCGAGCGGGTGGCCAACGGGCGCGGCGTGCTCTGCCTGGTCGACTACGCGCACACGCCCGACGCGCTGTCGCGGGCGATCGCGGCGGTGCAGGCCGCTGGTGGCGTCCTCCGGGAAGGTGCCCGGACGCCTGCTCGTCGTGTTCGGCTGCGGTGGCGATCGGGATCGCGGCAAGCGGCCGCTGATGGGCGAGATCGCCGTGCGCGAGGCCGATCTGGCGGTCGTCACCTCCGACAACCCTCGTACCGAGGAGCCGTCCAGCATCGTGGCCATGATCGTCGACGGGATTCGCCGCGCCGGCGCGGGCGAGCTGCCGGCGGCGCGCGCTTGCCGGGGCCGCGCGCGGCTATCACGTCGAGGTCGATCGGCGGGCGGCCATCCGCGCCGCCGCCGCGGCCGTCCGGCCGGGCGACGTCTTGCTCATCGCCGGCAAGGGACACGAGGACTATCAGATCGTCGGCACCGAGCGGCTGCACTTCGACGATCGCGAGGAGGCGGCCCTGGCGCTGGCGGCGGGCGGCGGCGCATGAGCGCGGCCCGCCACACCATCGAGTTCGCGGCGCGCGCCATGAACGGGACGATCCTGGAGGCCGGCGCGCGTGGGCTGTCGTTCGCGGGCGCGGCGGCCGACAGCCGCGCCGTCGAAGCCGGAGCAGCTCTTCTTCGCGCTTGCCGGGCGAGCGGGTCGACGGGTTCGACTTCGTCGCCCAGGCGGTGGCCTCGGGCGCCGCCGGCGTGGTCGTGGCGCGCGGGCGCGGCGTGCCCGCCGGGCGCGCGAACGCCGCGGTCATCGCCGTCGACGATCCGCCGCCGCGCGCTCGGCGATCTGGCGCGCGCGGTCCGGACCGGAGTTTCGCGGTCAGGTGGTGGCCGTGACCGGCTCGAACGGAAAGACGACCACCAAGGAGCTGGTGGCGGCGGCGCTGCGCCCGCTGGGCGACGTGCTGCGCACGCCCGGCAACTTCAACACCGACGTCGGGCTGCCGCTGACGATCCTGTCGGCGACCGGTCAGCGAGGCGGCCTGGGTGCTGGAGATGGCGATGCGCGCGCCCGGCGAGATCGCCTACCTGACGGAGATCGCGCGCCCCGAGATTGGGATCATCACCAACGTCGCGGCGGCGCACCTCGAGACGCTCGGCTCGATCGAAGGGGTGGCCCGCGCCAAGGGCGAGCTGTTCGCCGGTCTCGGCCCTCGGGCGACGGCCGTCTTCCCCGCCGACGATCCGCTGATCGTCGCCCAGGCGGCGCCGGTGGCCCCCGAGCGGCGCCTCACCTTCGGCGATCAGAGGCAGCGACGTGCGGGTCCTCGACTTCGTTCCGGCGGGCGCCGGCGGCTCGGTCGTCCGCTATTCCGTCCGCGGGATCCCCGTCGTGGTGCGGCTGCCGCTCGGCGGGGCGCACAACGCCCGCAACGGCGCCGCGGCGCTGGCGGCGGCCGCGGCGGCTGGTGTGTCGCCGGTCGAGGCGGCTCGCGGCCTCGAGGCGGTGACCTTGCCGCCGCACCGGTCGGCCCCCGTGGCGGCCGGCGGGCGCACGATCCTCGACGACTGCTACAACGCCAACCCGGCCTCGATGAACGCGGCGCTCGGTGCGCTGGCGGCGGCCGCCGGCGCAGGGAGGCCGGTTCGCCATCCTGGGCGACATGCTGGAGCTCGGCGCGGGGGCCGAGGCGGCGCACCGGGAGCTGGGGCGCGCGGCCGGCGGGCGCGGGGGCCTGGCCGGGCCTGGCCGCCGTCGGCCGGTTCGCGCCGATCGTCGTGAGCGAGGCGCGCGCGGCGGGGCTGCCCGCGGAGCGCGCCGTCGTCGCGGCATCGCCCGAATCGGCCGCCGCGGTGGTGGCCTCCTGGACCTCGGCGGGCGACTGGATCCTGGTCAAGGCGTCGCGCGGTCTCCGGCTGGAGCGCGCCGTCGAGGCGTTGCGGGTGGCGCTTGGACCCACGACCGAAAGGGGAATCTGACCTCCCATGCTGTTCCACCTTTTTCATCTGCTGGCGCAACACGACCGGGTGCCGGGGGCCAACGTCTTTCGCTACGTCTCGACGCGCGTCGGAATGGCGACGCTGACCTCGCTGCTCATCACCTTCTTCGTCGCGCCCTGGTTCATCCGGCGGGCGCGCGAACGGCAGCTCGGCGAGGTGATCCGCGAGGACGGCCCGGCGGCGCACGCCTCCAAGCGCGGCACGCCGACGATGGGCGGCGCGCTCATCATCCTGGCGCTGACCGCCGCCACCATCCTCTGGTGCGACCTGCGCAGCACGCTGGTCTGGCTGGCGCTGCTGGTCACCGTCGGGTACGGCGCCATCGGGTTTCTCGACGACTACCTCAAGCTGGCGCGCAAGAACAAGAAGGGGCTCCCCGGCAAGCTGAAGCTGGCCGGCCAGCTGGTCATCGGGGTGGTGGCCACGATCTGGCTCTACCAGGGGGACGGCCTCCCGGAAGACGTGCGGCTGAAGATGGCGCTGCCGCTGGTCAACTTCCACCACACCTGGCTGGCGCTGCCGCTGGCCGCCTACGTCGCCTTCGCGGTCTTCGTGCTGATGGCCGAATCGAACGCCGTCAACCTCACCGACGGGCTCGACGGACTGGCGATCGGGCCGGTGATCATCTGCGCCTTCACGCTGCTCCTGCTGGCCTACGCCGCCGGCACGACCCTGCGCGACTTCAACATCGCCAACTACCTCGGCATCCCGCACGTCCCCGGGGCCGGACGAGCTGGCGGTGTTCTGCGGAGCCATGGGGGGCGCCGGGATCGGGTTCCTCTGGTTCAACACCCACCCGGCGCAGGTGTTCATGGGCGACGTCGGCGCGCTGGCGCTGGGCGGCGCCATCGGGTTCGTGGGCCTGGCGACCAAGACCGAGCTGTCGCTGCCGATCGTCGGCGGCGTGTTCGTCGTCGAGGCGCTCTCCGACATCATCCAGGTCGGCTACTACAAGCGGACCAAGAAGCGCATCTTCTTGATGGCCCCGATTCACCACCACTTCGAGAAGCTGGGCTGGCCCGAATCGCGGATCGTGGTGCGTTTTTGGATCGTGTCGTTCGCTTGCGCGATTCTAGGTCTCATCACGACCCTCAAGGTCAGGTAGGCCCCGCTTGATCGAGCTCGCTCACAAACGCGTGCTCGTGGTCGGTCTCGGACGCTCCGGGATCGCGAGCGGCGGCCCTGTGCGCGGCGCGCGGCGCGCGGGTCACCGTGACCGACAAGCGGGCTGCCGCCGAGCTCGGCGACGCGCTGGCGCAGTTGCCCCCCGGCGTTGCCCAGGAGCTCGGGGGCCACCGAGCGCGCGACCTTCCTGGGCGCCGACCTGATCGTGCTTTCGCCGGGCGTGCCCGAGATCCCCGAGCTGGCCGCCGCGCGCGCCGCCGCCGTCGAGATCACCGGCGAGCTGGAGCTGGCGTCGCAGTTCGTCTCCGCGACGATCGTCGCCGTCACCGGAACGAACGGCAAGTCGACCACCACCACGCTCATCGGCGAGATGCTGCGCGCCACCGGCCGGCCCACCTTCGTCGGCGGCAACCTGGGCGAGCCGCTGGCCGAGGCGGTCGGCACGCCCGCCGCGGACGCCGGCGGCTTCTGCGTGGTGGAGGTGTCGAGCTTCCAGCTGGAGACCGTCGGGACGTTCCGCCCGCGTGTCGCCGTCCTGCTCAACATCACCCCCGATCACCTCGATCGCCACGGCGACATGGACGGGTACGTGGCGGCCAAGGCGCGCGTCTTCGCCGCGCAGACCCCCGATGATTTCGCGGTGGTGAACTTCGACGACCCGCTGGCGGTGCGCGCCAGCGCCGCGGCCCGCAGCCGGCGCGACGGCTTCTCCATCGCCAAGACGCTGGCCACCGGGGCCTGGCTCGGTGGTCCGCTGATGCTCAAGCTCACCGACCATCTCCCCGAGTCCTACCCGGCGGATCTGCCCTGGCTGCTCGGCCAGCGGCACAACCAGGCCAACGCGCTGGCGGCGCTGCTGGCCGCGCGTCTGGCCGGCGCCTCGCCCGCCGACGCCCGCGCGGGGCTGCTGGCCTTCCGCCCCCTGGCGCATCGCATGGAGCTGGTCGCCGAGGCCGACGGCGTCGCCTACTACGACGATTCGAAGGGGACCAACGTCGGCGCGGTCGTCGCGGCGCTGGACGGCTTCCCGCGTCCGGTCGTCCTCATCGCCGGCGGCCGCGACAAGGGGGGCGACTACGCGCCGCTGGCCGAGGCGCTGGGGCGGGTCGGGCGGGCGGCGATCCTGATCGGCGAGGCGGCCGACAAGATGCAGGCGGCGTTCGACGGCGTGCTGCCGATCGAGCGGGCGGCGACGCTGGAGGCGGCGGTCGAGGCCGCCCGCGCGGCTGGCACGCCCGGGCGACGCGGTCGTGCTGTCGCCCGCCTGCTCGAGCTTCGACATGTTCCGCGACTACGCGCATCGCTCGGAGGTCTTCCGCGGCGCCGTCGCCCGCGTGACGCAGCCGGGAGGCGCCGGGTGAGCCGGGGAACGAAGCCGCCGATCGATCGATCGCGACCGCTCCCGCGACCGGCAGTGCAACCGACCGCGCGAACCGATCGACGCGACCGGCCAATCGACCATTTGCGCGTCGCGGCCCGCCGCCCGGCGGTCGAAGCACCCGGCGCTCAAGCTCGACCGCCGAGAGGCGTCCCCGACCGTCGCCGCGCGGGCGCTGGCCGGCGCGCGCGAGCTCTGGTCGGCGCTTCGCCTGCGCGCCGCCAAGCTGCTCGGGCCTGACCTCACCTCCGGCGCGCCGATGATCCGCCCCAGCGAGGTCGGCGTCGATCGCGTGCTGGTCGGCGCCGTGCTGGTGCTCGTCGCTTTTGGCATGGTGATGGTCTTCTCGTCGGGCGCCGTGTTCGCCGCCAAGAAGTATGGCGACGCCGGCTACTTCCTGAAGCGGGAGATCGTCTATGCGGTGCTCGGCCTCGGCGCGCTGTCGCTGGCCGTGCGGATCGACTACTCCGTCTATCGCCGGTTCGCCTATCCGCTGCTGTTCGTCAGCATCATGTTGCTGGCGGCGGTGCTGAAGATCGGCTCGCGCGCCGGCGGCGCCATCCGCTGGTTCCGACTCGGCCCGCTCTCGTTCCAGCCGAGCGAGCTGGCCAAGCTGGCCCTCTGCGTCTACCTGGCCTCGCTGCTGGCGCGCAAGGCCGAGAAGGTGCGCGTCTTCTCGGTCGGCTTCCTGCCGCCGCTGCTGGTCACGGGCGTGATGATGGGCCTGCTGCTCAAGCAGCCCGATCTCGGCACCGCCGTCATCTTCGGCTGCGTGGCGCTGGGGCTGCTCTTCATCGCCGGCACGCGCTCGAGCTACCTCATCCTCGCCGTGCTGGTCGCCGCGCCCGCCGGCTGGAAGTTCATCGTCTCGACCCCGTTCCGCATGCGCCGCATGCTGGCCTTCCTCGACCCCTGGGCGTTTCGGCGCGACGTCGGCTATCAGATCACCGAATCGCTGATCAGCGTCGGCTCGGGCGGCGTCACCGGCCTCGGCCTCGGGCGACGGGCGGCAGAAGCTGTTCTTTCTCCCCGAGGCCCACACCGACTTCATCCTCTCCATCGTCGGCGAGGAGCTGGGCCTCATCGGCGTCCTGTTCGTGATCGCCGCCTTCGCGCTGCTGGTCTGGCGCGGCCTGCGCGCCGCCGTGCGCGCGCGCGACGTCTTCGGCGCCTACCTGGCGTTCGGGATCACCGCGATGTTCGGGCTGCAGGCGCTGGTGAACATCGGCGTCGTGCTGGGCTCGCTGCCGACCAAGGGTCTGCCGCTGCCGTTCATCAGCTACGGCGGCACGTCGCTGGTGATGAGCCTGTTCATGGCCGGCGTGCTGGCCAACATCAGCGCGCGCAACCCCGAGCCGCACGAGTGGCAGCCGCGGCGCGCAGCCGCGCCGGCAAGGGGGCCAACCGCCGTCTCGACACCGGCCCGCGCCTGATCGTCGAGGTGGGCCCGCCCAAGCGCCAAGCGCGCCGGCCCTGTCGTCCCCGAGCACCGTCGAGGCGCCGCCCGAGCTATGAGCGACGACCAAGCCGCTGCGGGTCCTGATCGCGGGCGGCGGAACGGGCGGCCACCTCTATCCCGGGATCGCCGTCGCCGAGGCGATCGCCGCCGGCGGGCGGCGAGGCGATCTTCGTGGGAACCGAGCGGGGCCTCGAGACGCGCCTGGTGCCGAAGGCCGGCTTTCCGCTGGAGCTGATCAAGGTGAGCGGGCTCAAGCGCATGGGCCTGGGCGGGCTGCGCGCGCGGGCTCGGCCGTCTGCCGCGCGCCTTCCTCGACTCGCGCCGGATCTTGCGGCGGTTCCGCCCCGACGTCGTGCTGGGGGTCGGGCGGCTACGCCTCGGGGCCGCTGGTCCTGGCGGCGGCGCTGTCGGGCTACCCGACGGCCGTCCAGGAGCAGAACAGCGTGCCCGGTTTCACCAACCGGATCCTGGGCCGCTTCGCGCGCCGGGTGTTCGTGGCGTTCGACGAGGCCGCGTCCGCGTTCGCGCGCCGCAAGGTCCGCTTCACCGGCAACCCCGTGCGCCGCGCCCTGGTCGAGCGCGCCGCCGCCTTCGCCGGCCGCGACGCCACCAGCGCCAAGTCGATCCTGATCCTGGGCGGCAGCCAGGGTTCGCACGCCGTCAACGAGCTGGCGACCGGGCATGGTGCGCGTCCTCGATGCACGCGGGCGGCTGCCGCCGATCGTGCATCAGACAGGGCCCGACGAGCAGGAGCGGATGCAGGTCCACTACGCGGCGCTCGGGTATCAGGAGGACCGCGTGCAGGTGCGGGCCTTCATCGACGACATGCCGGCGGCGCTGGCCGACGCGCAGCTGGTCGTGGCGCGCGCCGGCGCGCTCACGCTGGCCGAGCTGGCGATCATGCGGCGCCCGGCGATCCTGATCCCGCTGCCGACGGCCGCCGACAATCACCAGGCGCATCAACGCCTTCGCTTTCCAGCGCGCGGGCGCGGCGCTGGTGTTGCCGCAGCCCGACGCCTCCGCCACCCGGCTCGGCGATCTGGTCGACGAGATTCTCCAGGACCCGGCCCGGCACGCCGCCATGGCCGAGGCGATGGGAACCCTGGCGCGCCCGCAGGCGACCGCCGACGTCGTCGCCGAGCTTCGGGCGATGGCCGGGAAGCCGTAGCTCGGGCCCGAGCGTCGCCTCTGTTCAGGCGATGAGCGCCGCCCGGGCGGTGTTAAAAGGGCGCTGATGTTCCGCAAGCGAGACGTCACCATCCATTTCGTGGGGATCGGCGGGATCGGCATGTCGGGCATCGCCGAGGTGCTGCTCAACCTCGGGTATCCGGTGTCGGGCTCGGACCTGCGCGAGAGCGACGTGACCCGACGGCTGGGGACGCTGGGCGCGCGCCTCGTCGTTCGGCCACCGCCCGGAGAACGTCGCCCACGCCGACGTGGTCGTCATCTCGAGCGCCGTGCGCGCCGACAACCCGGAGGTCGCCGCCGCCCGCGCGCGCAGCATCCCGGTCATCCCGCGCGCCGAGATGCTGGGCGAGCTGATGCGCGTCAAGGACGGCGTCGCGGTGGCCGGCAGCCACGGCAAGACCACCACCACCACGATGATCGCGGTCATCCTGGCCGAGGCGGGGCTGGATCCGACGGCCATCATCGGCGGCAAGGCGCGCGCCTTCGGCTCGAACGCGCGGCTGGGCCAGGGCGAGGTGCTGGTCGCCGAGGCCGACGAGTCGGACGGCTCGTTCCGCCACCTTTTCCCGACGGTCGCCCTCATCACCAACATCGATCGCGAGCACCTGGACCACTTCGGGTCGCTGGAGGCGCTGGAGAGCGCGTTTTTAGACTTCGCCGAGAAGGTGCCGTTCTATGGACTGGTCGTGATCGGCGCCGACAACCCCACCGCCGCGCGCCTGCCTGCGCGCCTCTCCAAACGCCACCTCACGTATGGGCTGCAGGCGGGCGACTGGCGGGGCGAGATCCTGGAGGCGGGGCCGACCGGCACGCGCTTCCGCGTCCGCGTGCGCGGACCGCCTGCACGGCGAGGCGCGCGTCCGGATGCCGGGCGTTCACTACGCCGAGAACGCGCTGGGCGCGCTCTGCGTGGCCGACTTCCTGGGCGTCCCCTTCGCCGATGCGGGCGCGGCGCTGGCGGCGTTCCAGGGCGTCGACCGGCGGTTCTCGCTGCGGGGCGAGGCGGGCGGCGTGCTGGTCGTCGACGATTACGGGCACCACCCCACCGAGCTGGCGGCGACCATCGCGGCGGCGCGCCTGCACGGGCGGCGCCTGCTGGTGGCCTTCCAGCCGCACCGCTACACGCGGACGCGCGATCTCCTCGCCGACTTCGCGCCGGCGCTGGGCGGCGCGGATCAGCTCTTCCTGACCGACGTCTATGCCGGCGGGCGAGGCGCCGATCGCCGGCGCCGACGCGCGCGCGCTGCTGGCGACCTTCCCGGCCGGCGCGCCCGCGCGCCACGTCCCGCGCGGCCAGCTGACGGCCGAGCTGGCGCGGCGCCAGCCGTCCCGGCGACCTGGTGCTCTGCCTCGGCGCGGGCGACATCACCGCCGTGCCGGGCGAGCTGCTGGCGGCGCTGGGCGCGCCCGGTGAGGTCGCGTGAGAGCGAACGCCGGCGCGCGACCGGCCGAGCCGCCGCGCGCGGGATCACCGTCGAGCACCCGCCCGTCCGGCGCCGGCTCTTCCGCCGGCGCAACAACCGGCGGATCACGCGTGGCGCGCCCGTCGCTCGCCGCGTGGCTGGCGGGCCCGCCTGCGCGCCGCCGCGGCGCGAAGCTGGCGGTCCTCGGCAAGGCGCTGGTGGTGGTGGCCTTCGTCGCCGGCGCCGTCTGGGTCGGGCGGCAGCTGGTGCGGCACGTGATCGCCTCCCCGCGGTTCGCCGTCCGCGCGATCGAGGTCGGCGCCTCCACGCACGTCTCCAGCGACGAGATTCGCCGGTTGACCGGGGTCGCGATCGGCGATCGCCTGCTGGCCGTCGACCCCGACGCCGTGGCGACGCGCGTGGCGACGCACCCCTGGATCCTTTCGGCGCGCGTGCGGCGCCAGCTGCCGTCGACGCTGGTCGATCGAGGTGACCGAGCGGCGGGCGGTCGCGACCGCCCTGCTCGGCGCGCTGTACCTGCGTCGACGGGACCGGGCACCCGTTCAAGCGGGCGACGTTCGCCGAGGCCGACGGGCTGCCGGTCATCACCGGCGTGACCCGCGACCAGTACGCCAGCGTGCGCGGCACCAGCGAGGCCGTCTTCCGGCAGGCGCTGGCGCTCTACGCCGCCTACAGCGACGGCCACCCGGATCGCCCCAAGCTGTCGGAGATTCACGTCGACACCGCGCACCGGCTTCTCGCTGATCCTGTTCGAAGGGAGCGGCGAGATCCGGCTCGGCCAGGGCAACTTCGAAGCCAAGCTCGCCCAGTTCGATCGGATCTTCGCGGCGCTGGGCCCGCGCAGCCCGGCGGCGCTGCGGACCGTCTACCTCGACGGCCCTCTCTCGGAGCGGGTCGCCCTTCAGATGGCCGCTGCGGCCGAAAAGGACGAGAGAGAGTCAGCCAGAAGGCGAGAAGAAGCCGCCCGCGCGCACCGCCGCCCCGAGAAGCCCCGCCCGGCACCAAGCGGTCGAGACGCCGACCCCGTCGCCGCAGCCGACGAGGACTAGCGAGCGGTCGGCGAGCTAGGACGAGCCGGCTACTCGGGAACGCCGCTGCCGAAAAGCTGGGGATCAAGCCCGGCGCGGCCGGGTTGGTCGGTGCCCCGGACGGCTTCGCCGAGACGCTGGGCGACCTCCCCGACGACGTCTCGCCACGCCGGTCGCCCGCGGCAAGGGCCAGTTCGACGTGATCGTCTGCTTCGCCCGCAGCTCGAAGGAGCTGGCGCGTGATCTGCCGCGCTGCCGGCCCGCTCACCCTCGGGTGGGCTCTGGATCGCCTGGCCCAAGAAGTCGGCCAAGAAGTCGAGCGGCCTCGCCACCGATCTGACCGAGGCCGAGGTCCGCGCGCGCGGTCTCGCCACCGGCCTCGTCGACAACAAGGTGTGCGCCATCGACGACACCTGGTCCGGGTTGCGCTTCGTGGTCCGGGTCGCCGACCGTCAGCGCCGACGGAAAGAGTAAAAAATTTCGCGTCCCTGACAAACGCGGTGAAGATTGCGCTCGCATGCCGCGGAGATCATCCGACATCATCGTCGGTCTCGACATCGGGACGACCAAGATCGCCTGCGTCGTCGGCGAGATTGGACCGGACGGCCTCGACATCATCGGCGTCGGCACCCACCCGTCGCGCGGCCTGAAGAAGGGCGTCATCGTCAACATCGACTCGACGGTGGCGTCGATCAAGCAGGCGGTGCTGGAAGCCGAGAGCATGTCCGGCTGCGAGATCTCGCAGGTCTACGTCGGCATCGCGGGCGGCCACATCAAGGGGGTCAACTCGACGGGGACGGTGGCCATCAAGGACAAGGAGGTCCGCCCCACCGACGTGCACAAGGTGCTGGAGCTGGCGCGCGCCATCGCGCTGCCGGTCGATCGGCACATCGTTCACGTGCTCCCGCAGGAGTACAAGATCGACGGCCAGGACGGCGTGCGCGAGCCGCTGGGCATGTGCGGCGTGCGCCTGGAGGCGCGCGTCCACATCGTCACCGCCGCCGCCGCCGCCGCGCAGAACATCATCAAGTGCTGCACCCGCTGCGACCTCGAGGTGATCGACATCGTGCTCGAGCCGCTGGCGTCGGGCGAGGCGGTGCTGGAAGAGGACGAGCAGGGGCTGGGCGTCGCGCTGGTCGACATCGGCGGCGGCACCACCGACATCGCCATCTTCACCGAGGGGGCCGTGGCGCACACCAGCGTCATCCCCATCGGCGGCCACCAGCTGACCAGCGACATCGCCTTCGGGCTGCGCACGCCGCCGCACGAGGCGGAGAAGATCAAGATCCGCTCCGGCTGCGCGCTGTCGGCGATGGTGGCCGAGGACGAGACGCTGGAGGTCGCCTCCGTCGGCGGCCGCGCGCCCGCGCGTGCTGTCGCGCCACAATCTCTGCCGCGACATCATCCAGCCGCGCGTCGAGGAGATCCTCTCCTTCGTCAAGGCGGAGATCGTCCGTCTCGGCTGCGAGGACGTGCTGGCCTCGGGCGCCGTGTTCACCGGCGGCACCACGCAGCTCCCCGGCATGACCGAGCTCGGCGAGGAGATCCTGGGCATCCCCGTGCGGCGCGGCGTCCCCAAAGGCGTGGGCGGCCTGGCCGAGGTGGTGCACAGCGCGACGTTCTCGACGGCGGTCGGCCTCGTTCAGTACGGCGTCAACCGCCAGAGCGCCACCCGCGTCACCGACGCGCCGGCCAAGCGCGGCCTCTTCTCGCGCCTGCGCCGCACGCTCTCCAGCGCTTTTTGATCTACTTCGGGACCCTGGGAGGGTCCCGCGCCCCCGCGAAGAGGTCGCGCCGGCGGAGCCGTCGCGCCCTCACGCGATCTACTTCGGGACCCCGGGAGGGTCCCGCGCCCCCCGCGAAGAGGTCGCGCCCGCGGAGCCGTCGCGCCCTCACGCGATTCTACTTCGGGACCCTGGGAGGGTCCCGCGCCCCCCGCGAAGAGGTCGCGCCGGCGGAGCCGTCGCGCCCTCACGCGATGTCCCTTCTGGATCCGCTCTGGTTGACCGACTGCGCTGCTCGTCTTCGCCGAACTGCGCGCGCCGGCGTTCACGTACGGCGCAGACGTTCAGGTCTTGCCACCGACGGAGAATGCGCCAGTGCGCGCGCTGCGGATTACACCGTGAAAAACAGGTAAAAAATTAGCGTCGTCGGCGAAGGCATGGGATCGATCTTCTATGCTCGAATTCGACGACGATGCTCAGGGTCCCGGCCGTCCCGTCATCAAGGTGATCGGCGTCGGCGGTGGCGGTGGCAACGCGCTCAACACGATGATCGAGGCCGGCGTCGAAGGCGTCGACTTCATCGTCGCCAACACCGACGGACAGGTGCTGGAGGCCAGCCTGGCGGGGACCAAGGTCCACCTCGGCCGCAACCTGACCAAGGGCCTCGGCGCCGGCGCCAACCCGGAGATCGGCCGCGCCGCCGCGCTGGAGGACGCCTCGCGCGTCGCCGAGGCGCTGAGCGGCGCCGACATGGTCTTCGTGACCGCCGGGATGGGCGGCGGCACCGGCACCGGCGCGGCGCCGGTCATCGCCCAGATCGCGCGCGACTGTCGGCGCGCTCACCGTCGGCGTGGTGACCAAGCCGTTCGCCTTCGAGGGCTCGCAGCGCAAGAAGAAGGCTGGCTCGGGCATCAGCGAGCTCGGCAAGGCCGTCGACGCGCTGATCGTCATCCCCAACGATCGCCTGGTCTCGCTGGCCGGGATGAAGATGACCCTGAAGGACGCCTTCGCGATGGTCGACAACGTCTGCCTGAACGCCGTGCGCGGCATCAGCGATCTGGTCATCGCGCCGGGCCTCATCAACGTCGACTTCGCCGACGTCCGCACCATCATGACCGGCATGGGCCGCGCGCTGATGGGGACCGGCATGGGGACCGGCGACAAGCGCGCCATCGAGGCCGCGCAGCAGGCGATCAGCTCGCCGCTGCTCGAGGACGTCGTCGATCAACGGCGCCACCGGGATCCTGCTCAACATCACCGGCGGGCCCGACCTCACGCTGGCCGAGATGAACGAGGCCTGCAGCCTGATCGCCGAGGCGGCCGATCCCGACGCCAACATCATCTTCGGCTCGGTCATCGACGCCAACGCGGGCGATCAGGTCCGCATCACGGTCATCGCCACCGGGCTTCCAGTCGCACGTGCAGGAGCACCCGACGCCCAGCGCCGGACGCGGACACGCCCGCGGCCGCGACGGGCAGATGGCGCTGCCGATGCAGCCGTCCGCCGCCGCCCAGGCCGCGGCCATCCCGGCGATCGCCACGGCCCCCTGGCCCCCGGCGACGACGCCCACCAGCCGCGGGGGCTATGCCGTCCCCAGCGAGACGATCAACACCGACGACTTCTACCTGAACATGGAGCAGATCCCGCCCGCGCCGCTCGGTCCTCAGGGCGGCGCGGAGTGGACGCCGGCGGAACGTCCCGAACGTTCGGAGCGTCCCATCATCCGCCCGCAGAGCGCGGGGACGGCGCCGCTCCAGCGCCGCGTCTCCGGCCAGGTCCCGGCGCAACGCTCGCCCGACGAGCTGGGTGTCGAGGAGTCGGAGTTCGACAAGCCGACCTACCTGCGTCGCGGCCTGTACGCCCCCGAGTAGCGGCAGCCCGAGTAGCCGCAGCCCGAGTAGCCGCAGCGACGATCGGCCGCAACAGCTGACGGACGCGCCCCGATAAGGGGCGCATGTCGCCGTCGTTGTCCGGGCTGCTCAACGCATCCCTGCAGACCGTCTGGCCGGCCGGGTGCGCCGCCTGCGATCGCTCGATCCCCGACGAGGCGCTGTTTTGCGCCGCCTGTAACCTTTCGATCAACCCGCTCTGCGGCGCCTGCCAGGGTTGCGCGTTGCCGATCGGCGATCTGTTCGCCGCCGTCGACGGAAGGTCACGCTGCCGCACCTGCCACCGCGTCCCCTTCCCCTTCCTGAACGCGACCGCGGGGTTCGAATACGGCGAGGCGCTGGCCGAGGCGCTGGTGCGCATGAAGCACGGCGGGCGGCGATTCCTGGCCCGGCGGCTGGCCCGCCTGCTCGTCGCGCCGCTGGCCGGGGCGCTGGCGCGCGGCCGCCTGGAACGCGCCGACGCGGTGGTGGCGGTGCCGCTGCACGCGCACAAGCTGGCCGCGCGCGGGTTCAACCAGGCGCTGGAGCTGGCCCGGTGGGCGCTGGTCGGCCTGTCGCGGGCGCCCGCGCTGGCGGCGCCGGGCGATCTGCCGCGCCTCGAGCGTCATCTGCTTCACCGCGTGCGGGCGACGCGCGAGCTGGGACACGCGGGGCCGGCGGCCCGGCTGGCCGAGGTGGCGGGCGCGTTTCTGGTCAGCGACACGGCGCGAATCCGCGGCCGGCGCGTCCTTCTGGTCGACGACGTGTTCACCACCGGCGCGACCTTCAGCGAGTGCGCCGACGCTCTCCTGCGCGCCGGCGCCGCCGAGGTTCACGTGCTGGCCCTCGCCCGGGCGATCTGACCGGTCCACGGCGCCAATCGTCATCGCCGGGGCGGCATTGTAGTCTTCGCCGTCATGGCCAAAGCCGTCCCCACCGACGCGGTGAAAGTGCTCGCGCGCAACAAGAAGGCGCGCCACGAGTACCACGTCGACGAGACGCTCGAGGCCGGCATCGTGCTGGCGGGATCGGAGGTCAAGTCGATCCGCGCCGGGAAGGTCACGCTCGTCGACGCCTTCGCGGACATCGATCGCGGCGAGGCCTGGCTGCACCAGATGGACATCGGCGTCTACACCTTCGCCCACCAGCGCAACCACGATCCGCGCCGCAAGCGCAAGCTGCTGCTGCACCGGAGGGAGATCGATCGGCTGGCCGGGAAGATTCGCGAAAAAGGGAGCACGCTGGTCCCGCTGTCGCTGTATGAGAAGAAGGGTCGCGTGAAGGCCGAGCTGGCCCTGGTGCACGGCAAGCAGAGCTGGGACAAGCGTGAAGACTCCAAGAAGAGAGAGAGCCAACGTGAGATCGACCGGGCGATGGCCAGCCGCCGCCGTTAGGCCGCCTATCGGGCGGCACGTCGTCGGGCATGGTTCGCTTCGCTCACCGTCGCCTTTTCGGCGACGCCCTCCTAGGCCGCCTATCGGGCGGCACGTCGTCGGGCATGGTTCGCTTCGCTCACCGTCGCCTTTTCGGCGACGCCCTCCTAGCGCGCTGGCGCTGGTCCTCCTCGCCGCGTGCGGCGGCGGCCGGACCGCCGGCACCGACACCGTCACGCCGCCCGCCGAGGCCGGGGTCGTCCCCCTCGACGGAAGCACCCTGGCCAGCGACGCGGGCGATGGCGGCACCTGCACGACGACCATCCAGCAATGGCCCGACGAGGGCGCGACCCACGTCTCCTGCACGGCCGGCGTCAATTACCAGACCGAGCCGCCGTCGTCGGGGAACCACTACAGCTGCTGGGCGGCCTACCAGACCTACAGCGCCCCGATCCCCTGGGGGAACCTGGTGCACTCGCTGGAGCACGGCGCGATCGTGATCGTCTACAACTGCCCCGGCGGCTGCGACGCCGACGTGGCCCGACTCCAGGCCTTCATCGACGGCTTGCCGCCCGACAGCGACTGCGCGCCGACGCTGGGGAAGAACCGCATCATCTTGATGCCCGATCCCGATCCGAACCTGGGCGTGAAGTTCGCCGCCTCGGCCTGGGACTGGACCCTGCGCGCCGACTGCTTCGATCCGGCCGCCTTCCGCCAGTTCTTCGACGATCACTACGATCACGGGCGCGAGATCATCTGCAGCGACGGCTGGCAGCCGGCCGATCTCTGCAGCGACGTCTGCCAGTAGGCGTCCGTCAGGCGCGGTCAGCCGCCGAACAGGCGTTCGATGAAGACGTGCAGCTCGGCGGGGGACGCGTCGACGAAGCTGCGTCCGATCTGCGCCGCCAGCCGGGCCAGCGCCGGTCCGGAATCGGCGATGCGATCCAGCTCGTGCCGGGCCGCGGCGCGCTCGGCGGCCGGCGCGCCGGACCGCTGCGCCAGCCCCACCAGCGCCTCCAGCGCCACGAACCGGCGGGTGCTGTCGGCGTCGGAGCCGACCAGCGTCCGGCCGAGCGCGCGCGCGTCGAGCTGCTGCGACCAGACCGCCGCCAGCGCCGGCAGCGCGGCGCTGCGCACGTCGTAGCTGGGATCCCGCACGGCGCGTTCGAGCACCGGCGCGACCCGCTCGGGCGCGCGCCCCGCCAGCCGGCCGTAGGCGCGCGCCGCGGCCGTGCGCAGCGATTCGCTGCGCGAGTCCATCGCCTGGCCCAGCAGCCGAAATCCGGCGTCGCCCGGATCGGACAGCGCGCCGATCCCGGCGACGGCGGCCTCGCGGGCCGCCCGATCGCCGCCGTGGAGCATCGCCTGGAAGGTCGGCAAGAGGTCGCGGGAGCCGCCCCCGGTCGACCCGGCCAGCAGGCGCATCGCCTCGGCGCGGACGCTTTCCGAGCGGTCGTCGACGGCGTCGCGCACGATCTCCAGGCGGGGCGACGGTGGCGCCGATCCGCCCGCCCGCGCGGTCGCGGCGCCGGCGCCCGCCGCGCGCACCGCTTCCAGCCGGACGGTCTCGTCGCCGTCGCGGGCGGCCTGCTTGAGCAGCCCCCACAGCTCCGCCCGGACGGCGGCCGCGACGATCGCCTGGCGCTCGGCCACGTCGCCCTGAACCAACGCGCCTTCGAGGGCGTGCTCGGCGTCGGCGCGGCGCTTGGCCGCCGCTCCCGGGCCGGCGCCGTCGCCCCCGAGCAGCGCCGGCGCCAGGGTGGTGAAGGCGCGCTCGGCCGCGGCGCGGACCTCGCGGTTGGGATCGCCGACCAGCTTCAGCAAGGAGGGAAACGCCAGCTCGGCGGCCGTCCCGCGGACGCCGCCCAGCGCCTGCGCGGCCGCGATCCGCACCGGCGGCTGTTCGGCCTCGGTCAGCTCGGCGGCCATGCGGGCCGCGCCCTTGGGATCGGCCGCCGCCACGTCGGACAGACAGGCGGCGGCGGCGGCGCGCACCTCGTCGTGGTCGTCGCGGGCGGCGATGCGCAGGTAGGGAGAGGCGGCCGCGCCGCTCTTCTTGGCCAGGGCGCAAAAGCCGTTGGTGGCGGCCAGCCGGGTGGCGACGTCGCTGTCCTTGATGGCGTGCGCCAGCGGCGGCAGCGCCGCGGCCGGCCGGCTCTCGCCGAGGTGCGCCAGCGCCTCCACCACGCTGCGGCGGACGGCCGGGCGCACCGTCTTCACCGCGCGCCCGAGCATGTCGGCGACCTGACCGGGGTACTGCGCCGAGAGCGCCAGCGCCGATTCGATCGCCGCGCGCTCCACTTCCGGGCTGGGATCCTTGAGGGCCTTGTCGGTGAGGTCGAGCCCGTCGCGGCGCAGAGCTCCGAAGGCGCGCGCCGCCTCGATGCGGACCTCCATCGCCGGATCGTAGAGCATCGACTTGAGCGGCTTGAGCGCGTCTTCGGGACGAGTCGCGGCCACCGCGCCCCAGACCGACGCGCTGGCCGCCCGCGCCGCGGGCGATCCCTTCATCTCCGTGTGCGCCAGATCCTCGGCGTCGGCGGGCGAGATGAGCCGCGCGTAAAGCGGCAGCGCAGCCGCCCGAAGCCGGGGCGAGGATTCGGGACGAATCGCCTTCTCCAGCACCGGGCGCAGGCTCGGCGCCGGCGCCCCCGCGCGGCGCAGGATGAGCAGCGCGGCGACCCGGACGTCGTCCGCGACCTTCTCGCTGCTCACCACCCGGGCGAGCGCCGCGGCGCTCTCGGCCGGCGACCGGGCGGCGATCGACTCGAACAACGTCAGCGCCGCACGGCGCGCGCCGGCGTCTGGGCTCTGCAGCACGTCGACCATCGCGTCGACGACCGTCGCCGGCGCGCGCTCGGCCAGCGCGGCGGTCTCGGCCTCGGCCCGGCGGCGCAGCGTCGGATCCGGATCGCGCAGCGCCAGCGTGAGGATGCCGGCCGCCTCCGTGGACGGCAGCGTCGGGGCCTCCTGCAAGACGGCGGCGCGCACGTCGGCGGAGCGGTCGGCGAGCGCGGTCCGCAGGATCGCGGCGTGGGCGCCCGGCGCTTGAGCTGCGGCCTGGCGACCGCGATTCTTCTCGCCCGCCTGGCGGCGGTCTACCGTCCGCCCGCCTGGCGTCGGTCTATGGCCGCCGCGACCTCCACGCCGCGGCGGCGGATCTCCGGCGCGTGATCGGCGAGCGCGTCGGCCAGGATCTCGTCCTCGCCGGCGCCGCCGCGACCGATCACCGAGAGCGCCGAAAGGATCTCGCCGCGGGCTGACGGATCGGCGAAGGCCTGCTTGAGCGCCGCCACGCCGTCGGGATCGCCGAGGAGCGCCTTGGCGATTCCGCGCGGCACCGGACGCAACCCGTTCAGCACCTCGCGCAGCCAGCCGGGGACGTGCGAGCGCCCGCTGGGGCCCGACGGCGGCGGCTCGAGGGTGCCCGTCGCGCCGCCGCTGGCGATCCGGGCGACCGTGTCGCGCGACAGGCCGGCCGCCGTGTAGCCGGTGTCGGCCAGGATCGACCCGAGCGGCGGGTGATTGGGGAGAAAGTTCAGCAGCGACAGTCGGCGCCGTCCCAGCCGCACGACGATCCGGGCCGCACCGCCCCCGTCAGCGGGATCGAGCGCCAGCGTGTAGGCGCGCCGGGAGTCGGCGAACAGCGCCGCCACCACCAGCACCAGCAGGCCGACCGCCACGCCGAGGCGCAACCCGACGGCGCCCAGGCTGCGGAAGACCGCCCGGCGCTCCTCGCCGGTCAGCGCGCCGCGGAGATTGCGGCTGATGGCGTAGAGCTCGCCGACCCGCAACCGTTCGCCGGCGGCGCGGCGGCGCATGAGCACGCGGCGCGCCCCGGCGGCCCGCGCCCGGTCGGCCATCGTCGATTCGAGAACCAGATCGCGGAGCGCCGGGTGCGCCAGGACGAACACCTCTTGCCGCCCGCGCGCCTGCGCCACCAGCAGCCCGCGGGCCCGCAGCGCCGCCAGCGCCTCGGCGCCGAGATCGCGGCCGTTGCGCGCCCGCGCCGCCAGGTCATCCGCCGAGACCGAGGCCTCGGTCGCCGCCGCGATCAGCGCGCGCCGGGCCGTCGCGCCGCCCGATTCGGCGGCCACCCGATCGAACCAGGCCGCCGGCACCACCGCCGCGCCGCCGCTGCGCCGGTAGCGCCGCAGCGAACCGAGGCGCAGATCGGCGATCGCGCGCGCCGTGATCTGCAGGTCGATGGCCCGACAGGGGCCGCCCCGGCAGAGATCGGCGGCCACCGCGGCAGCCAGGCCTTTTTCGAACGGCGTCCCGGACTGGACCGCGCTGCGCTCGAGGATGTCGGCCACCCGCGCCTCGGGCAGACGCGGCAGCGTGGTCGACGCGCGCGCGCCGATCTTCGAGCGCAACGCCATCCTCATCGTCTCGAGCCGCGCGAACGCCGCCTCGTCGATCGACAGGACCAGCCGCAAGAGCGGCCCCCCTTCTTCGACGACCTGCGAGGCCAGCGCGATGACGTCGGATCCCTCGTCGGCGCGCGGGCCCAGCGCCTCCTCGAGGTGGTCGAGGATCAACACCAGCCCCCCCTTCGCCTCGCGCGCCACGCCGCCCAGGTAGTCGGCCGGATCCTGGCCAGGGACCGGCGGCGCGATGCCCAGCCGGCTGGTCTCGCGGACCAGCTCGCGGTCGAGATCGCGGTAGCTCCCCAGGGTGACCGCGGCGACGCCCCGGCGGGCCAGCGCCGGCGTCAGCCCGGCGCGGAGCAGCGACGTCTTGCCGACGCCCGACGCCCCCATGAAGGTGACGACGCGCGCCTCGCCGGCCAGCAACTGGTCGAGCAGCGCGGTCTCTTCCGTGCGGCCGAAGAAGGCCTCGGCGCTTCGCTCGTCGAACGGCACGAACGCGCCGAAGAGACCGCCGGTGGGGGCGCCGGCCTCAGTCATCCGCCTCTAACTCTGGCGAATGTCCGACTCCAGCATCTCCGGCTCTTCGTCATAGTCCGAGATGATGATCTCCCGATTGTGGGCATCCGTCGAGGACGGCGTGAAAAAACCTTCCACCAGATCGGCGACCTCCTCGTGCGAGGTGCCGCGCTTGACCGTCGAGAGGGCGTAGACCACGTGCCCATCGTCGACGACGGAGAGGAACCCGATGCGGCGCCCGTCCTCGACCGACCAGAGATCCCACGACTCACCCGCCTGGGTACGGGTGACCCGGGTCGCGTAGAACGTGCGCGGCTCGTGGCGGGTGATGGGCGTGATTTTCGGATCGCGGGCCAACCGTGAATCTCCGTCGGAGGCGATCAGGATAACGAGCAACCGGCAGGTCGGCAAGCGCGCGTCCGCGGGCAGCCTCAGCCGGCGCGGAGATCCATCCAGAAGGTCGCCCCCTTGCCCGGGGCGCTGTCGACGCCGATGGTCCCGCCGTGCTGCTCGACGATCGCCCGGCAGAGGTAGAGCCCCAGGCCGAGGCCGCTGGTCCCCGCGCTGGCGGCGCCGCGCACGAAGCGATCGAAGATCCGCGCCTGCTCGTCGGGGGAGAGCCCCGGCCCGGCGTCGCGCACCTCGATCCGCGCGGTGGCCGGCGGGCGGCGCGCGAGGGAGACCGTGACGTTCGATCCGGGCGGCGAGTAGCGGACGGCGTTTTCCAGCAGATTGACCAGGACCTGCTGAATCCGCCCGGCGTCGACCGAGGCGACCAGCGGCTCGGTCGGCAGCTCGACCACGATCGTCAACGGCGACGGCTTGCCCCGGCGGAAGGTCTCCACCGCCTCGCTCACCACGTCGCCGAGGTCGACCTCCTGCGCGCGAAACGCCAGGGCGCCCAGATCGGCGCGCGTCTGATCGAGCAGATCCTCGACCAGCGACGACAGCCGGCGCACCTGGGCCCGGGCGAACGCCAGGTCGGCCGGCGCGACCGGATCGCCGGCGAGGAGCTGCCGCTCGGCCAGCTGGAGCGTCATCGCCAGCGGCCCCAGCGCGTTCTTGATCTCGTGCGCGGCCGCGGCGAGCGACAGATTGGGATCGGCGTGGTCCTGCTTCATGCCCGCTCGAAGATGGCGGCGGTCCCCTGCCCCACGCCGATGCACATCGTCGCCAGCCCGAAGTTGGCGCGCCGGCGGCCGAGCTCGTGCACCAGCGTCGTCACCAGGCGCGCGCCCGAGCAGCCGAGCGGATGGCCGATGGCGATCGCGCCGCCGTTCACGTTGACGGTGGCCGGGTCGAGCCCGAGCTCGCGGACGCAGGGGATCGCCTGGGCGGCGAACGCCTCGTTGAGCTCGACCAGATCGAGATCGCGGACCGCGATCCCGGCGCGGGCCAGCGCCTTCCGCGTCGCCGGGATGGGGCCGAGACCCATGTGCTTCGGCTCGACGCCGGCGACCGCGGAGGCGACGACGCGCGCGATCGGCGGACGCCCCAGCCGCTTGACCCCCGCCTCCGACGCCAGCATGAGCGCCGCGGCGCCGTCGTTGATCCCCGACGAGTTCCCCGCCGTCACCGTCCCGCCGATCTTGCGAAACACCGGCGCCAGCGCGGCGAGCTCGGCGGCCGTCGTGTTCGGGCGAGGGTGCTCGTCGACCTCGAACCGCTTGGCGGGACCCTTCTTCACGGCGAGCTCGACGGCGCAGAGCTCGTCGGCGAAGCGGCCCGCGGCCTGCGCGGCGGCCCACCGGCGCTGGCTCTCCAGCGCGAAGGCGTCCTGCTCCTCGCGCGAAATGTTGTAGAGCTCGGCGACCAGCTCGGCCGTCTCGCCCAGCGGGTGCGTCCCGTACATCGCCTCCATCCGCGGGTTGACGAACCGCCAGCCGAGCGTGCTGTCGTAGGCGGTCACGTCGCCGCGGGGATACGCCTCGCGCGGCCTTGCCCATCACCAGCGGCGCGCGCGACATCGACTCGACGCCCCCGGCGACGATCAGCTCGGCGTCGCCGACGGCGATGGCCCGCGCCCCGTCGATGACCGCCTCCAGGCCCGAGCCGCACAGCCGGTTGACGGTGGCCCCCGGGACCGAGGGCGGCAGCCCGGCCAGCAGCGCGCTCATCCGCGCGACGTTGCGGTTGTCCTCGCCGGCCTGGTTGGCGCACCCGAGCTGCACGTCGTCGATGCCGGCCGGATCGGCGCCCGTCCGGCGGACCAGCTCGGCGATCACCAGCGCGCCCAGATCGTCGGGGCGCACGTCGGCCAGCGCCCCGCGGTGCCGGCCGATCGGGGTCCGGACCGCGTCGACGACGAACACTTCGCGCAGCCGCTCGGCCATCGCCGGGGAGTGTACTAAAAGGATCCCATCGCCGCGAACGCGCGTGGTTCGGCCAGCGTCGCGCGCCCGCACGCTGGCCCGCCCCGAGGTGTCCAATGAACTTAGTCATTGGACTTAGTCCACTCGTATGCTACGGTTTTCATCGGGATGAAGATCGTCAACGTCCACGAGGCGAAGACCCACCTCTCGAGGCTGCTTGACCGGGCGCATGACGGTGAGGAGATCGTCATCGCCAAGGGGGGCAGGCCCTACGCGCGGCTCGTTCAGCTGGAGGGCGGCGAACCGGCGCGCAATCCGGGAACGCTCGCCGGGCGCGTCGAGCTCAAGGATGATTTCTTCGATCCCCTCCCTCCGGGGTGGGACGGGGGCGCGTCAGCGCGTGAATGAGTCAGCGCGTGAATGACGCGTGAATGAATGGAAGGCGCGGCCCTCTTGCTCGATACCCACGCGCTCATCTGGTGGGCCACCGGCGACAAGGCGCTGAGCGCCAAAGTCCGGCGCCTCATCAAGTCCGAGGAGACCGACATCCTCGTCAGCGCGGCGACGGCCTGGGAGATCGCGACCAAGGCTCGGCTTGGGCGGCTCGTCTGGGAGGGCGTTGGCTCGATCGAGTCGTACTGTCGCAGCCAAAAATTCCACCTTCTGCCCGTGACCTTCGCCCACGCCGAGCGTGCCGGATCGTGGCCTCAGGATCACGGCGATCCGTTCGACCGGATGCTGGCGGCCCAGAGCGCCGTCGAACGGATCCCGCTCGCGACGAACGACCGGAAAATCGGCGAATTCGAAATCGAAACGATCTGGTGACGGCCGGGTCGATCCAATAGCTAAAACGATCCCATCGCCGCGAACGACGGCACGACGCCGCCGGTGGCGTCGCGCATCGGCGCCACGGTCACCACCGGCATCGTCGCGCTGGCCGAGTCCCCCGTCGTTCTCCCGTCGGGCATCTCGTCCTCGAACCGCGCGCGTCCCGAGCACGCCCGCGATCGCGCCCACGCCGGCGCCGCCCAGCGCAGCCCAGGCTTCGATCGCGCGCGCTTCGTCCGAGGGGTTTGCCGCCTTCAGGCAACCCTTGACGTTGAACACGCAGCCGAACACGCCGCCCGCGATGGCCCCGGACGCGGCGGCCAGATCGACGAACAGGACGCGCTGCCAGGTCGGTCCGTAGTGCGACTGATCGGGCGCGTAGGCTCCGATGAGGCCCGCCAGAAGACCGACGTTGAGGCCGATGAGCGTTCCCGGGGCCGAGATCGAGCGCGCTCGTCTCGTGCTGTTCGGCGCAGTTGAAGCACCGGGACTGTTCTCATACATGGTCGGGTCACAGTGATGCTTTCCGCGTTCGACGCAGCGCCATCGGCCGATCGGCGCCGTCGTCGCACTGAACTGCTCGACGCTTCGTGCTGCCAAGCAGCTCCGTACGGCTTCCACTTCATCCCGATCTGGAGCAGCGCGCCGCTGATGGCGCCGCCGGCCGCCGCGCTCTGGATCAGCCAGCCGCGCCCGTAGGTCGGCGCGTGCTTCGACGACAGCGCGCTGGCCGTCAGGCCCAGGCCCAACCCCGCGATGCTGCCGACGAAGCCCGCCCGCAATTGGTCGCCGACGTCGGGGCGGCAGGGCTCCGGGATGCAAGGGGGGGAAGGCCCTCCGAAGTGCGTGGCGATCTGGTAGCCGACGACGCCGGCCCCAAACCCCTCCGCGGCGCCGATCCACATCCCGCCGATGATGAAGAGCGCGCGGTTGTCGGGGATGTAGTCGGGGACCAGAGGCGTCGCCAGCAGGATGCCGAGCGCCGCGCCGGAGATGCCGCCGCCCGTGGCGAGCAGCACCGAGGAGACGTTCTGATCGCTCAGGTCGCGCCCGATGGCGGCGGCCACCGCGGCGGCGCCGATGAAGGCGCCCAGCACGCCCGAGGCGGCGATCAGCTCGCGCCGGCCCGAGCGTTGCCGGTATTTGAGCTGAAAGCGCTGGTCGCCCACCAGCAGCTTGTGCTCGCCGGGCGCCAGCGAGAGATCGATGGCGCGCGATTCGTAGTCGGGCGCCTCGGCGAAGATCTCCACCGGCCCGGGCGACAGATCCTGACGGTACGGGTTCCGCGCGCGGTTGCCGTTCACGTACAGCGTCGCGCCCGAGCGGGGCGGTCGTAATCTCCAGGCGCGCCGGGATCGGCTCCAGCTTGAAGAAGAGCGGCTTGGTCTCCGCGACGTCGACGTCGACGATGCGGGTCTGCCCCTGGTAGTTCGGCTTGGTGACGTCGACGCGGTAGCGCCCGCGCGGCACCGAAAAGTTGTTGGGCGCCTGGCCGCTGGCCACCACCCGGCCCAGCTGGCCGACCGGCGAGATCTTCACCGTGACGTCGTCGGGGACGGCGTTGATGACGAACGTGCTCGGCCGCTTGTCGATGGCGTCGATCCGGTCGCGGGCCAGCGTCGCGAACTCACCCTCCGGGTTCTCTTCGACGTACCGGTGATAGTTCCCGCGCGCCTCCTTGAGGCGCCCGAGCAGATACTGGCACTGCGCCATCATGAACAGGGCCGCCGGCCGGCTCTTGAGCTCGTTGGCCTTCTCGAATTCGATCAGCGCCTGCTCGTGCTCGCGCGCGTCGAACAGCTTGAGGCCCATCTCGTAGTGCGAGCGCGCGGCCGCGGTCGCGCTGTCGTCGTCGGCGCGCGCCGGACGCGCGACGCCACCCGCCAGGCCGAGCACCACCAGAAAGAGAGCGGCGCGCTTCACTTTCTTGGATACGCCTCACGCGAGCCGGACGGGAGCACGCCCCGCTTGACCGATTCGCTGGTCTCCGCCTCGGAGGGCGACGGCGCGGGCTTCGCCGGGTGCCGCTCGGGGCGCGGACGCACCTTGTGAACCGGCGCCGCCACCGGCGCGACCGGCTTGGCGGGAACCGCCACGGTCGACGGAGCAGGCGGCGGTGCCGGCGATGAAGGCGCGGGCGCCACGCGGCGCGGGCGGCGGGCCGGGCGCGATCGCCACCGCCGGGCGACGGAGCGCCACCGTCACGCCGACGACCAGCGCCGCCACCGCCAGCAGCACCAGCGGCCAGCGCTTCGGCGCCGCCGCGCGCACCGCCGGCGCCGCCCCCTCGGCCGGGCGCAGCCCGACGTTCTGATCGCCGGCCAGCAGCCGTTCGAGGTCCCCCTCCAGCTCCGCCATGGTCTGGTAGCGGCGCGCGCGATCCTTCTCCATCGCGCGCATCACCACCGCGTCGACGGCGTCGGGGATCCCCAGCTCGGGGCGCAGCCGCGACGGCGAAAGCGGCTCGTGCGTCAGCACCTGCGAGATGATCTGCAGGTAGTTGTTGGCGCGAAACGGGACCTCGCCGGTCAGGCACTCGTAGAGCAGCACGCCCAGCGCCCAGATGTCGGCCCGGTGATCGAGATCCTCGTCGCCGCGCGCCTGCTCGGGCGACATGTAGAGCGGCGTGCCCAGCAGGAGCCCGGTGTGCGTGAGGCGGTAGGCCTCGGCGCCGTCGTCGCCCCCCGGCTTGACCGCCTTCGAGATCCCGAAGTCGACCACCTTCACGAAGTCGGCGTCGCCGCGCCGCACGAGGTAGAGGTTCTCCGGCTTGACGTCGCGGTGGAAGATCCCCTTGGCGTGCGCGGCGCCGAGCGCGCTGGCCGCCTGGCGGGCGATGCGCAGGCTGCGCTCGATCGGCAGCGGCGCCTCGCGCCGTTCCAGATCGGCCAGCGACTCGCCGTCGAGGAACTCCATGACCACGAACGACCGCCCGTCGTCGGTGGTGCCGAAGTCGGTCACGTCGACGATGTTCTGGTGGCCGATCGAGCTGGCCAGCCGCGCCTCTTGCAGCAGGCGCGCGACGAAGTCGCTCTTGGCGTGGAACTTCTCGAGCAGCACCTTCACCGCCACCCGCTTGCCGATGAGCGCGTGCTTGGCCTCGTAGACCGCGCCCATTCCCCCCTCGCCGATCCGGCGCACCACCTCGTAGCGGCCGGCCAGCACCGTCCCGATGAGCGAGTCGAACTGCTGCTCGGCCGGCTGCGGCTGGGCCGCGGTCGCGGTGGTCGCCCCGCCCGGTCCGGACGGCGCGCTCGGGAACGGTCGGCGCGCTGCCCAGCTTCACCCGGAGCGACTCCGCCCCGGCGGTCTCCGCCGAAGGCGCCCCGTCCGCGCCTCCCTCCGCGGCGTCGCCCGGCAGGGCCGCGCCGTCACGAGGACAGACGTCCGTCCCGGGCGGATAGGCGAGGTGGCAGGTCGGACAGTTCGGCACGCGCGAATTCCAGTCTACAACCGGCGGCGAAGGCTTGACATGTAGAGCCGGTTCTTTTCACAGTTCATCGACAATAAATGGAGAAACCAGCGCGCGCGTTCATCTTCGACCTCGACGGGACCTTGGCCGACACCATGCCGACGCACTTCGTCGCCTGGACCAAGGTCGCGGCCCGGTACGGGCTCACCTTTCCCGAGGCCCGGTTCTATTCGCTGGGGGGCGTGCCCGACCGAGAAGATCGCCGGGATGCTGATCACGGAGGCGGGGCTGACGCTGGATCCCGAAAGCGGTCGCCCTCGAGAAGGAACAGACCTACTACGAAGGGCTCGGGTCCGGCGGCATCGTGGGCATCGACCCGGTGCTGGCGCTGGCCCGCAGCCACCGCGAGCTGAAAGAGGGCCCGCTGGCGGTGGCCTCCGGCAGCGTGCGGCGCCTCGTCACCCGGACGCTGGCGGCGCTGGGGATCGCCGACTGGTTCGCGGCGGTGGTCGCCGCCGAGGACACCACCCGCCACAAGCCCGAGCCCGACGTCTTTCTCGAGGCGGCCCGCCGCGTGAACGCCGCCCCCGCCACCTGCACCGTCTACGAGGACACCGACATCGGCCTCGAGGCCGCCCGCCGCGCCGGCATGCACGCCGTCGACGTCCGCCTCCTCATCGCCGCGCGCTACGACGCCTTCTGCTTGATTCCGAAAAACGCGCCGATTTTCGTCATCAGCTGCGACTTCTGAGCCGCGGTGGGGACCACGCTCTGGGCCGGCATCTCGCCGAGCGCGAGCTCCCGGCGGGCCAGGATGTCGCTGATGATGCCGGCCAGCTCCGGCTTCTCTTGCAGGATCTCCTGGAAGGCCTCCTTGTCGACGATGTAGCACTCGACGTCGGTCTTGGCGACGACCGTCGCCGCGCGCATCGCGCCGGTCATGAGCGACATCTCGCCGAAGAACTGGCCGTCGCTCAGCGTGGCGACCTCCTTGAACGCGCCGAGCACGCCGATCTGCACCGCCACCGCCCCGGTCCGCACCACGTAGAGCGAGTCGCCCGGATCGCCCTGGCGCAGGATGGTCTCGCCCGGCCCGAACATCAGCATCCGCAGCCGGCGCGACAGCCGATCGATCTTCTCGGCGTCCAGCGCCCGGAACACGTCGACCCGCGACAGGGCGTCGACCCGCCGCGCGTACTCCTCGTCGTCCTTGCGGCGCGCGCGATCCTCGTTCATCTCCGTCAGGTTGACGTTGCGCGACGGGAACGGGATCTCCATCCCGGCGCGGTGGAGCGCGTACCAGATCGCGCTGCGGACGGCGCTGTCCATCGAGTCGTCGCGCTGCACGTCGTCCATCCAGTAGCGGACCGCGTAGATCGACGCGTCCTCCCGGAACTCGTACAGGATGCAGTCGGCGCGCGGATCGGCCCGCACGAACGGCAGCGCCCGCACCGCCTCGGCGATCACCGCGCAGACCCGCCCCGGCGGGTGCCGGAAGTGGACGCGCACCTTGATCCACTGGCGATGCGC
Organism: uncultured Pseudomonadota bacterium; assembly: GCA_963835825.1. GTDB lineage: Bacteria > Myxococcota_A > Polyangia > Fen-1088 > Fen-1088 > JADGRB01. The sequence goes on along the minus strand of CAWIGZ010000005.1, from coordinate 217,922 downwards.
GGTGGTCGGCCGGCTGTAGTTGACGATGGTGGCGCGGGTGATCGCCGAGTTCGGGATCAGCATCAGATCGCCGTTCTTGGTGACGATCGTGGTGGCGCGCCAGCGCACCTCGCGAATGCGCCCGGAGATGCGATCGTCGAGGCTGATCCAGTCGCCGATCTCCAGGTCACGCTCGAGCTGGAGCGCCAGCCCGGACATGACGTTGCCGAGCGTGTCCTGCAGCGCGAGGCCGATGACCGCGGTGGTGAGCACCGAGGCGGTGAAGACCTTGGTGACGTCGAACTCCGAGCGGGTGAGCACCACCACCGCGGTGATGAGGTAGGCGATCCCCTGGACGATGTCGCGCAGGATGCGGGGGATCTCCCGCCGCACGAGCACCACGTCGAAGAGCAGCAGGCCGGCGACGATGACCCCCCCGAACGAGAACAGCAGCACCGACAGAAGGCGCAGCCAGTCGTGGTGTTGGACGGGGCGACGGGCGGGTGAAACAGGCCCATCGCCAGCGTCGCGACCAGATACGCGCCCGAGAAGAAGATCCCCGCCTTGACCCGCCCGCGCTCGCTGGCCGGGACGATGAACCGCAGCAGAAAAAGGACAGCCAGCAACCCGACCGCGAAGAACGGAAGCGATCCCTGCGCCGACCACTCGTGCGCAAAACGCGACGACAAGCGTCTTTACTTTATCATGGCTTGACCTGATGGCGGAGCGGGGGTCACGACGGTGCTCGTTCCGGTGATCCGCACGCCGTCGCTGGCCTGCTCCGTGCCGGCGATCGAGAGCGCGGCGCCGCGGGTGGCGCGATCGAGGGCGGCGTTCTGAGGGGCCCGGAAGCGGGTGAGCCGGATGAGCGGGTGACGGCCCTGCGGGCCACAGACGAAGAGGCGAAGCCGCCCCTTCTCGCGCATCGGATCGCTGACGACGCGATGGAGGGTGGGCGCGGGCGGGACGGGCTCGGCGCGCAGGACCAGGTAGCTGAAGTCGACGCGGGGCTTCGAGGGGACCGGCGCGGCGTCGTGGCACCAGTCGCGCTCGAGGGCGAGCGCCGGACAGGGCCCCGTCCAAAAGCAGGGGGCGACGACGTGCAGGCCCGCGGCGAGGACCTCATCGCGGACGGCCAGCAGCTCGCGGGAGGTCTCCCGCAGGGCCGGCTCGATCAGGATGAGGACGCCGTTCGGCGCCAGCAGCGTCGACCAGGCGCGGACCCGACGGGCCCGCAGCCCCACGCGTTCGCGCCGGCGCGCGCTCGACGAAGAGCTCGTTCAGCAGGTGGGCGGCGACGATGAGGTCGAACTTCCCTTCGACCCGCGGCAGCTCGACCGCGAGGTTCGCGCGCACGAGCCCGGGCCCCGCCGTCTGATCGACGGCGACCAGCTCGAACGACGCCCCGAATCGCGCCCGCAGCACGCGCCCCGCCGCCCCCGTCCCGGCGCCCAGATCGATGGCCCGCCCGGGCGGCGCGGCGCCGCGCGCGTCGTAAACCTCGGCCAGCACGCGCGCCAGGGCCGCCTCCGTCCGCGGCGCGATGTCGCGGGCGTACTCGGCGCGCAAGGCCGGGTCCGCCAGGTACGGGGTCCCGACCAGCTCGCGCGCTCCGACGAGCCCGGCGTGAACGGCCGAGCGCTGCCGCTTGCGCGGCCTGGGCGCGGGCAGAAGCCTATCCCTTCCCGAAGATGTCCTTGAAGCTGACGATCACCAGCACGCCGAGCAGAAGCACGAACCCGGCCGTGTGCACCGCCGCTTCGATGCGCGGGTTGACCTTCTTGCGCATGACCGACTCGATCGCCAGGAACACCGCGCGTCCGCCGTCCAGCGCCGGCACCGGCAGCAGATTGAAGAGGCCGAGGTAGACCGACAGCAGGATCAAGATCCCCAGGAAATCGACCGGCCCGCGCGAGGCGGCCTTGGCGATCTGCTTGGTGATCCCGATCGGCCCCGAGAGATCGGCGTGCACCTTGCCGCGGACCATCCCGTAGAGCCCGTCCAGGATCCCGACCGAGGCGTAGTAGGGGTAGACGACCGCCTCCTTCAGCGCGCCCGGGACCCCGATCGGCGTCCGCTGGTCGATGGGCCCGATCTGGATCCCGACCTGGTAGACGCCGGCCTTGTTTTCCGCCGCGACGTTGAAGACCAGCGGCTTGCCGTCGCGCAGGACCTTGATGGCCACCGGCTTGCCCTGCGACGACTGGATGATCTCGGTGATCGGGTGATCGGCGTCGACCGCCTGTCCGTTCGCCGCGACCAGCACGTCGCCCGCCTTCATCCCGGCCACCGCGGCCGGACGCCCGGCCACCGGCTCGAGCACCTTCTGCGTCTTCGAGGGCATGCCGAACGCGAGCAGCACGAACAGCGTCAGCACGAAGGCGGTCAGGTAGTTGGCCGCCGGCCCGGCCAGGATGGTCGCCATCCGCATCCAGCGCGGGCGATTCGGGTAGACCATCGGATCCGACTTGTCGAACTCCTCGCTGGGATTCATCCCGGTGATCTGGACGAAGCCGCCCAGCGGGATCGGCGCGATCTGAAAGGTGGTCCCCTTGTGCTGGAACCCCAGCAGCGTCGGACCGAACCCGATGGAGAACCGCTCGACCCGCATGCCGCACAGTCGGGCCACCAGAAAGTGCCCCCCCTCGTGCAAGACGATGAGCAGGCCAAGCCCGATGATTGCGACGAGCATCGACAGCATCAACGGAAGACTAGCATGGAGCAACGTCGACAGCCGAGAACGGGCCCGGCGCGGCCGACCAGGCAGGCCCGGCGCGCCCGGCGGCCGGCCGACCAGCCGGCGGCTTCGCTCAGGCGGCCAGGAATCGAAGAACGGGGCGGAGCAGGAGCGGCATCGGCCGGCGCGGGCGCGATCCCACGACGTCGACGCCCAGCTCTTGCGCGCGCCGCTCGAACACCGCCTCGAACAGCAGGCCCGGACCGCTGGCGCGCACGATCACCGGCAGAGCCGCGAGGCGACGCGCGACGAGGTAGCGACCGCGCAGCACGACCGCGTCGCGTCCGGCGCCCAGCCGCGACAGCGCCCAGCCGAGCGGCGCCAGCGAGACCCGCTTGCCCGCATCCAGCAGCACCACGACGTCGCCGCGCGCCTCGGATGCCCCGCGCAAGAACGGCCGGCCGGACGATTCCCGCCCCAGCACGCGCAGCTCGGGGATCGACCCGGCCAGGATGTTGACGATCGAGAAGCTGTTGTCGGACGAGCCGTTGTTGACCGCCAGGATCTCGAACGCCCGGCCCAGGCGGCCGAGGTGCGCCGCGACCGAACGGATCTCGTGGCCGATCGTATCCTCGTGGTTGCCCACGGCAATCACCACGGACAGCTCAGGCATGCGCTGCGACAGAGGAACAGTTCGCATCGGTGCTTACGAAGAGAGCATGGAATATGCCGCCCCGAGGAATCAGTAATTTCAGCATCTTAGATCTTCGGAGGCGGCCCAAGTGCGAACCCGCCTTCGCACGCCAGGTGTCTGACGTGCGAATTCCGTTACACGCTGCTGACGCTCTCGTAACAGTGAGATCGGACCTGCTGGACGAACCGACCGGAGCTGCTACGAGAGCGCGGCGATGGCCCGGGCCAGGGCGCCGACCTCGTGCGTGACCACGACCGGAATGCCGACGGCCTGCGCCTCACGCGCGGCGATGGGCGCCCCTTCGGTGCGGCCGTTGGCCAGCCGGCCGGACGGATGCGCGAACAGATCGGCGGCGCGCAGCCAATCGGCGACCTGGGCGCGGGGCACCGTTCCGACGAGTCGCAAGGGCACGTCGAGCGCGGCGGCCAGTCGGGTCAGCCGCGCCCGCTCCGGCCCGTCGCCCAGAATGACGACCTCGGGGCGGCGAGGGGCGGCGGTCGAGGCGCGGGCGCGCGCGCAGGCGTGCAGCAGGGTCGCGTGCCCCTTGATGGGAACGAGGCGCCCGACCGCCAGCACCGTCGGGCCGGCAACCCCCAGGCGGCGCCGGAGGGCCGCGTCCGGCGCCGCGCGCGGCGCGAAGAGCGCCGGCGGAACCTCGAGCGTCTCGACCGTCCCGATGGTCCCTGCGTGCGGCGCCTCCCCGCAGAGCCGCGAGAAGCGCGCCTGGAGAGCGGCGCTGACGAAGCGCAGGTCGGTCCCGTCGCGCGCGAGCCGGCGCGCGACGGCGCGACCGAGCGGGATCCGCTCGAGCAGCGCCACGTCGCCCGAGTGCGCGAAGGCGCGGCGCGGGAGGGCGGGCGCCGCCGCCGAGGCCGCCAGCGCCGAGGGGACCAGCCAGTGCGATTCGACGGCGTCCCAGTCCGCCTGCCGGTCCCGGGCGGCCGCCGCCAGCGCGGTCGAGAACTGCGCCGCCGCCAGCCAGATCGCGCCGCCACGTTCCAGCGCCTCGGGCGCCCCCTCGCCGTAAAAGAGCGCGGGTGACGCCGGAACACGCCGAACGGTGAGGGCGCCGTCGACCGTCAGCGACGGGGCGCCCCCCGCCGCCAGCACCTCGACCCGATGCCCTTCGTCGAGCAGGCGCAGCACGCGATCGCCCACGAAGCTGCCGGCGTAGTCGCCGGCGTGACGGGGAAACGACGTCGTCAGGAGGCCAATGTGCAGGGGGCCTCCTCGGCTTCGACCGGCGCGGGCCGCGCCACAGCTCGCGCCCGAAACCTTCGCCCGAATGCGCTTCGCCCGAAGGCGCTTCGCCCGAACGCGCGTGAAATGGCGGCGCGTAAATTGACGACGCGTGAAAGGACGACCCGCGAGACGAACGCGCGCAGGAGGAGCCAGGCGAGCGGCAGCGCGACCCGCGACGGACGAAGTCCCGACCGCCACGCCGGCCCGTAGACCGGCCGCACCGGCACGTCGACGACCCGCGCCCCCCCGGCGCCCAGGCGCGCCAGCAGATCGTTGGGATACCCGTAGCGCGGGAACATCCGCGCGGGACCGATGGCCTCCAGCGCCCGCCGCGACGCCACCGTGTACCCGCACTGCGAATCGAACAGCCGCCAGTACCCCGACGCCGCCCGCGTGAGCCAGGAGAGCGCCACGCTGCCCGCGAGCCGCACCGCCGGCATCTGCCGCCACCCGCCCGGCCAGGCGAAGCGATTCCCCTTGGCATAGTCGGCGGCCCCGTCGAGCACCGGCGCCAGCAGCCGCGGCAGATCGGCCGGATCCATCTGCCCGTCCCCCGCCATGACCGCCGTGGCGTCCGCGCCCAGCGCCAGCGCCCGCGCATACCCGGTGGCGATCGCCGCCCCGACCCCGCGGTTCCGGGCGTGCACGATCACCTCGACCGCGCGCCCCCCGCCCCGCCCCGAGGCCCGCCGCGCCGCCCGCCGCGCGACCGCCGCCGTGGCATCCCCGCTGCCGTCGTCGACGACGATGACGTGGTCGACGAACCCCGGCACCGACCGGATCGTCGCCGCGATCTTGTCCCCCTCGTTGAACGCCGGGATGACCACGGCGATGAGCTGTCCACGGAACATCGCTCAGCGCGGGACACGCGCGCTACTCGATTTCGTCCGGGGGGGAGGCGTCGGGCGGTGTCGTCCGGTTTCGGGGCGGTTGCGTGCGACGTGTGGTGGTGGTGGGGCTTGCTGGCCGGTGGCGGTGGAGCCCCGCGGCGGCGGACGCGGCGCCGGCGTCGGGGACCGGCCTCGGGCCGCCGGTGGGGGTCAACGGAGATCGAGATCGGGTCGTCGTTGACGACGATCTGGTCATAGGTCTCGTAGCCCGGCTTCTCGATCAGCAGATGGACGGAGCTGACGCCGGTGAGATCGACGGGGAGCGTGATTGGCGTGGCGCCCATCAGCTTGTGCCCGTCGGCGCGAAAGATGTTCGCCCCTCCGGGATCTGACTTCACGTAGACGAAGAACCGCCGGCTGGGATCGCTGGCGACCGTCGCGTGCCCGCCACCGAGCAGCTTGTGGCCGTACATCTTCCAGCCGACCGCGCCGCCGCCCACCAGGAGCGCCAGCGCCACGAAGAGCCCCTTGGAGCTCGACTTCGGCTTGAGCGACGGCGCCATCCCCATGTCGAACGGCGGCGGGCCGGAGCCGGAGATCGGACCGGGAGATCGGCGGCACCGTCGGCGAACGGATGCTGCTGGAGGACGCGCTCCCGTGCGAGATCGTGGTGGCCGGGACGGTGACGCGGGGCGGCCCGCCCCCCTCGACGGGGAACGAGATCGTACAGCAGCTGGGCCAGGTGATCCGGCTGGAAGCGCGACACGTGCACGATGTCGTCCAGCGCGTTGGCCATGTCGGCGGCGTCGGCCCAGCGGTTGGCCGGGTCGCGCTGCAGCGCCTTCAAGATGATCGCGTCCAGCTCGGGCGGGACGGCCGGGTTCTGCAGCGACGGCGGCGGCACCTCGCAGCGGCGGACGCGCTCGATGGTCTGCACGTCGTTGGCGCCCTTGAACAGCCGCCGGCCGGTCAGCACCTCGTGCAGGACGATCCCGCAGGCGAAGATGTCGCTCCGGTTGTCGACGTGATCGCCCTCGGTCTGCTCGGGCGCCATGTAGGCGTACTTCCCCTTCATGGTGCCGGCCTTGGTGATCTCCGGCGCGTCGCCCAGCGCCTTGGCGATCCCGAAGTCGAGCAGCTTGACCGCCCCTTCGTAGGACAGCATCACGTTCGACGGCGAGATGTCCCGGTGGACCATCCCCAGGAGGCGCCCGTTCTCGTCGGTGAGGCCGTGCGCGTAGGAGAGCCCGCGACAGGCCTCGCGCCCGATGTAGGCGACCAGCTCGGGGCGCGGCGGGCCCATCATCTTCCAGATCGCGCGCATCGTCTCGGAGAGGTCGTGCCCGCGGATGTACTCCATCGAGATGAAGTACTCGCCGTCGACGGCGCCCAGCTCGAAGATGTGGACGATGTTGGGGTGGGCGAGGCGCGCCGACAGCTTCGCCTCCTCGACGAACATCTTGATGAAGGTCGTGTCGCCGGACAGATGCGGCAGGATGCGCTTGACGACGAACGTCCGCTCGAACCCGGCCGGGCCCTGGATGCGCCCTTTGTAGACCTCGGCCATCCCACCACGGCCGATGAGCTCGAAGAGCGAGTACTTGCCGAATTGAATCGGCTCGGTGAGTTGGGATGACACGACAGACCCTGCCGACCGAAGTCGCGTCCCCGAGGGGGGTAGAGGAGAAGTGAGGACGCGAGTCTTCCCGGGGCAGCTTATGATAGCGATCCCGTGCGTTTGCCGCAAATAGACTCGCCGGTCGTGGTGCTGGTGGGGGGGGTCGATCCGGGCGGCGGGGCCGGGCTTCTCCGGGACCTGGCGACCGCGGCGGCGCTCGGCGCGCGAGGGCACGGCGTGGAAACCGCCTGGACCGAGCAAGGCCCCGGCGTGCATCAGGTGGCGCCTCGACCGCCCGGCGCCGTCCGGGCTGCCCTGGCCGAGGCGCTGGCGTCGCTGCGGCCGGCGGCGGTGAAGATTGGGATGGCCGTCGGCCCGGCCACCGCCGCCGCGATCGTCGAGGCGCTGGGCGACTACGCCGGGCCGGTGGTCGTCGATCCGGTGCTGGCGACGTCGCGCGGGGGAGCGCTCTGGGCGGGGGCGCCGCGCGAGCTCCTTCCGCTGCTCCGGCGCGCGACGCTGGTGACCCCCAATGCCGTCGAGGCCGCGGCGCTGGCCGGGCGTGCGGTGGCGACGGCCGCCGACGCCGAGGCCGCCGGTCGCTGGCTGATGGATGCCGAGCGGCTGCGCGCCGTGCTGATCAAGGGGGGCACCTTGGGACAGACGCCGGACCGCCGGCCGGGATGGTGGTCGACGTCCTGGTGACGGCTTCAGGCGCCGAGCGTTTCGTCCGCCCGCGCACCCCGGGCCCGAGCCCGCGCGGGACCGGCTGCGCGCTCGCCTCCGCGATCGCCGTGAACCTGGGGCGCGGCCGCGGCCTCTCGGAGGCCGTCGCCGAGGCGGGTGCCTGGCTGGCGCAGCTCATCGCCCGGCCGGTCGCCGCCGACGACGAACGCCACCTGGCGTGATGTCAGGGGGCGCAGCTCGAGCCGGATCATCGGGGTGCGCTTGGTCGGCAGGAGGCCCATCGGGTTGGTGGGATCGTTGTTGCGCACGAACGCCTGGCCCGACACGACGCTGCTGGCCCAGATGCTGGGATTGCCGCCGACCTTGTGGACGCCCACCCAGACGATCCCCTTGAGCGGCTTCAGATCGACGAGGTCTTCCACCACCCAGCGGCCGTCCTTCCCGTCGGAGACGTCGTCCTTGGAGAGCTCGCGCGTGAGCGTGCGAATCGCATCTCCGGGCGTCTCCAGCAGCGTGGTTCCGTAGATGTTGATCTCCAGGGTGCCGGGCGACTCGGCCTGCAAGCGCAGCCGCAGCGGCTGGTGCTCGCCGTCGGGGAGCTGGAAGCGCACCACGCTCTCGTAGGTGTCGGCGGGGAACGCCACCGCGCCGCTCGGGCGCGCGTCGTCGTAGGCCATCACCAGCTCACGCGTGGGGCCGCCTGGAAGAGCGGCGGCGGTGGCGCACCCCACAGCCAGCAGCAGGGCCGCGAGCCCCGCCGCGCCTCCCGGATGTCGTCCCCCGCAGCTCATGGCGCGATCGGACATCGACGGATCCGCGTCGTTCTGTACACGCGCCGCTGGACGGCGCTGCCCGTCGGTCGCTAGATTCCCCGCCCATGAACCCCGTCGGAGTCGCGCTGATCGGCGCCGGACCTTGGGGGCTGACCCTCGGACGGGCGATGGCCCGTCTCCCCGACATCGATCTGCGCTGGATCTGCGAGCTGGATCCGGACCGGCGCGCCGGCGCGGCCGGGATCGCCGCGGGCGCGCGGCTGACCGGGATGCTGGACGAGGTGCTGGCGGATCCCGGCGTGGCGGCGGCGTTCGTGGCGGTCGATTCGGCGCGCCACCACCCGGTCGGGCTGCGCGTGCTGCAGGCCGACCGGCACCTGATGGTCGAAAAGCCGCTGGCGCTGACGGTGGCCGACGCCAGCGAGCTGAGCGCGCTGGCGGAGGCGCGCCGGCGCGTGCTGGCGGTGGGGCACCTTCTGTTGCATCACCCGGCGGTGCGGCGGGCCCGCCAGCTGATCGCCGACGGCGTGCTCGGCGAGACGCTGTGGTTGGAGGCGGCCCGCCTGGCGCCTGGGCCGGCCCGCGCCCCCGGCTCCGTCTGGTGGACGCTGGCGCCGCATGACGTCTCGCTGGCGCTGCACCTCTTCGACGGCGTCCCCACCAGGGTCACGGCGGTCGGTGGCGGCGGTCGGGTGCCGGGAGAAGAGCTCGTCGTCTGGGCGACGCTCCACTTCGACGACGGGCGGCTGGCGCACCTCCACGCGGCACGCCAGGCGGCCGAAAAGAAGCGCGGGTTCTCGATCATCGGGACCGAGCGCGCGTTGACCTTCGACGAGCTGCCGGCCGGGGGCGCCCTCCAGCTTCGCGATCCGGCGCGGGCAGGCTCGGCGATGCCCGGCGAGCCGGTCCCGGTCGACGTCGTCGACGCGCTGGGCGCCCAGTGCCGCCACTTCGTCGCCAGCGTCGCGCGCGGCGACACCGCCGCCGGCAACGGCGCCCACGCGCTGGCCGTCGTGCGCGTGCTCGAGGCCGGCGCGCGCTCGATGCGCGCCGGTGGAGCGCCGATCGAGGTCGTGTGAAGAGGGCCGCCGCCTGGCGACATCCGACCGCCGTCGTCGACCGCGGCGCGCGCGTGGGCGCCGGAAGCAAGATCTGGCACTTCAGCCACGTCATGCGCGGCGCGCGCATCGGCGCCGGCTGCACGCTCGGCCAGAATGTCTTCATCGCCGGCAGCGCCCAGGTGGGCGCCGGGTGCCGGATCCAGAACAACGTGTCGATCTACGACGGCGTGGTCCTGGAGGATGAGGTGTTCGTCGGACCGTCGGCGGTCTTCACCAACGTCCGCAACCCGCGCGCGGCCGTCGATCGGCGCGGCGCCTTCGAACGGACCAGCGTCGGGACAGGCGCGACCATCGGGGCCAACGCGACGATCGTGTGCGGCGTGACGATCGGCGCCTACGCCTTCGTCGGCGCCGGCGCGGTCGTCACCCGCGACGTCGCGCCGCATGCCGTGGTGACGGGCGTGCCGGCGCGACGGACCGGGTGGATCTGCCGCTGCGGGGAGACGCGCGGGTCAGCGAAGAAAGAAATCGCGCAGTGCGTTTGCCACGCGCGAAAGGGCCACATCCGTTAGGCCAGGATAGATTGGAAGCGCCAGCGACTCTTGGGCAGCGCGCTCGGCGTTCGGGAAATCGCCCGGGCGGTGTCCCAGGAAGGCGAGCGCGGGCTGCAGATGCAGCGGGATCGGATAGTAGACAGCGGTGTCGATCCCGCGAGCGTCGAGATGGCGCCGGAGCAATTCGCGGCGCTCCGCTGCCACGCGGATGACGAACTGATTCCAGACGCAGCCGGCGTTCAGCCGGCGGCAGCTCGATCGGCAGGCCGGCCAGGCGCTCGCGGTAAAGCGCCGCCAGCCGGCGCCGTTCGGCCGTCCAGCGCGAAAGATGCGGGAGCTTCACGCGGAGCAGCGCCGCCTGCAGCTCATCGAGGCGGAAGTTTCCGCCGATGCGCTGGTGCTGCATCTTCTCCACGGCCCCGTGGTTCCGCAGCGCCCGGAGCCGGGCGGCGAGCGCCGGAATCGTTCGTCGTGATCGCGCCGCCGTCGCCGAAGCCGCCCAGGTTCTTCGACGGAAAGAACGAGAGCGCCGCCCCCCACCCGCGCCCACCCCCGACGCGCCGATCGCCTGGGCCGCGTCCTCGAGCAGCGGGACTTTGGCGGCAGAGCAGGCGGCGCGAAGGGGGCCTGTGCTGGCCGCGCGACCGAAGAGGTGGACCACCAAGATCGCTTTGGTGCGCTCCCCGATCCGGGTGACCGCTTCGGCCGCGTCGAGGTTCATCGTCCCCGGCTCGATGTCGGCAAAGACCGGTCTCGCCCCGAGGCGCACGATTGACTCGACCGTCGCGAAGAACGAGTAGGGCGTGGTCACCACCTCGTCGCCGGGACCGACGCCGGCCGCCATGAGCAGCGCCGTCAGCGCGTCCGTTCCCGAGGAGACGCCGACCGCCTCGGCGACCCCCAGCTCCCCGGCCAGCTCGCGCTCGAAGGCGGCCACCTCCGGACCCAGGATGAACCGCTCGGACGCCAGCACCCGCGCGGCGGCGGCGCGCAGGTCATCCCCGAGCGGTCGATGCAGCGCCGCGAGATCAAGAAAGGGAATTCTCTCCATCGTCCGTTGATCGGCATCTTGGCGCATGCTCTGCTGGGGCGGACGTGAATTCGCCCGTGAGTGAACGCGACCGGTTGAGGGCGCTCCTCGCGGCGCTGGAGGATCCGCCGCAAGCCGCGGCGCTTCCGCCGGACGATCCGGTCTTGGTGGCCGTGGCCCGCCACCACCGGCTGTCGCCGCTGCTGTCGATCACCTGCGGCAACACGCTGCCTGCGCCGCTTGCCGAGGCCTTCCGGCGCGACCGCGTCGTCACCGCCGCCCGCAACATGATCCTCGGTCAGGTCGCGGAGGAGTGCCTGCGCGCGCTGGCCGCGGCCGGCATCCCCACCATCGTGCTCAAGGGACTCGACTACGAGGCCCGCCTTTACGGCGCCGCCGGCGCCCGCCCCACCGCCGACGTGGACCTCCTGGTCCCCGACGAAAAGCGACGCGCGGCCTTCGAAGTGCTCGACCGCCTCGGCTTCGAACCGCGCGCCGCCGCCCCCGGGTTCGACGAGCCCGACTACCACGAGGTGGCCTGGACGCGGGCGGGAGCCGAGGTCGACCTGCACATGGCGCTGGCCCCGCTGGCCCGCTGTGGATTGATTACCGGGCCATCTGGAGCGAGGCGGAGCCGTTCCGTCTGGGGTCCACCGAGGCGCTCGTGCTGGCACGGCCGCACGCCGCAGTCTTCCACGCCCTGCATATGGCGATCGATCACTTCGACTTCCGGCGATCTATCTTCTGGATCTCAACCGGCTGCTGCCGATGGTCGAGGCCGCCGATCTCGCGGAGCGACTGGCCCGAGCCTGGCGGTGCTGGCGCCCGCTGGCCACCGCGCGCTCGCTGGTCTCCTCGCTCATCGAGAGTGGCCCCCGGCGCGCCGTTGCCGCGCCGTTCTCGCAGCGTGTGATCGACAACTATGGAACGACGATCGCATTGCCGCGCCCCGAACAGCTGGTGAGAAAGGTCCTCCACTTCGACGCCCCATCGGACGCTGTTCGCTACGCGCTGATCCAGTCGCGGCGCCAGGCGCGGGAGTACTTCGAGACACGTTTCCGCCGGCGCTCCGCGCGCGAGCGATTGGCGCTTTGACGCCAACCCTTGCGCGGCGCCGCCTATGCTGACGGCGAGGCTCGACTACTGTCAATCAGCGCCAAGAGCGACCGCTTAATCGAGGGAAGTGCCCAAGGTTCTCAACCGGTCAACTGTCGGAAAGACCGGTCCTGTGGAGAAGTGGCCGGCGAAGGCATCCGCCAGGCTCGAGACTTCGCCATTCGGAGCGAGCAGGCCTTGAGCAGCGAAGAAAATCTCCCCTGCGCACCGGTCGACATACGCGCGATCACCGGTACGCCGCACGCGAACAGCTCGACCGCCACGGTTGCACCTGGTTCTTCCCAGACGCTAGGAATGACGACGACTGAGGACCGTCGCGCGGAGCGCACCGAGCTCTCGACCGCAAGAAACGGGCGAATCTCGACGACACCAGCTCGACCGAGCTGTCCGGAACTCTATCAGCTCCTCTGTGGCGGCCAGCTCGGGCCCACGGCCGTAGATGACCAGTCGCGGCGGGGCGCGATCGGGCGGCAGACCTGCGCCGGAGGCCTGCGCTTGAGCCATAGGTCGTAGGCCCGGATCAGGACGTCGCATCCTTTCCCGAACTTTAGGCGACCGAAAAAGACGATGTCCCCATGCGCGTGCGCGTCTGCCCGCGCCTCGGCCGTCTGCGGGCCGAGCTTGCCTGCGGATCGCCGCGATCACCACCGGATTGGGCGGCTGGTCAAGCGCACGGTGCTCTGGGGCAGGCCGAGGCGCGTGGCCACATGATGGCTGGGGACGACGTGGGTGATTCCTGGACGCCAGGCCCGGATTTTGCCGGCGTCGAGCGGCACCCGCGCCAAGGCGCGCAACCCCGGTTTCGTGCCCGCGGCGAAGGCGAGCCTCAGATCGTCGCGGAGTCGGAATCCGTGGAACTGCCGGTCGCGAAATCCCAATCCCGTTCGCTGCAGATGAGCTGGTAGCCCTGATGAAAGATCACAATCGGCCGTCGGCGAACCATCGCCGCAGCGACCGCCACGCACAAAAACCCGTTCGTCGCCACAAAATCGGCATCGACAATCTTTCGCGCCAAGGTGGGAAGCGACCAGGATCGCGAGACCCGGTACAGACCAGGCCAGAGTTGTTCATCGGGGGTGGCCATGATCACCTCCACCTGGTGTCCCGCCTCATGCCAGATTTCGGCCATCATCGCCGTCGAGGTCTCGATCCCACCGACGCTCGGCAGGAACGCCTTCGAGAGGAGCGCGATCTTCAAGCCTGCGGCTCTCGCTTATACGTGACCAGAAGGTGGGGTCCACTTTTTGGATATGGGGGAGTTTCGGCTGGAGGCCCGCAGCCTCCAGCGCCTGCAACACGCGATCGATAGGACGACCGACATCATGGACTTCCATGACCACCAGCCGCGCCCGCTCGAACAACGTCGGATAGCTATCGATGAGGTCGTGCTCGGAACCTTCGATGTCGACTTTGCAGAATGTCGATCGGCCCGTCGGGAACGAGGGCCAGCAGGTCGATGGCCGGGACCTTGGTCCCCCGTTTGACGCCGGTATCTGAAGCGACCGTCGCGTCCAACAGATTCTGAGAACCACTGCGCAGCTGAGCCCTCTCCCTGACGAAGGCCGGCCAGACCGTGTATCACCCGACACCTTGCGGGGTGGATCCAGTGTCAGCAAGGATCAATGATATCTCTTCGACGATGTGAACAGAATCCCTCAGCGATCAGGTACTTTGTCGTCGCTGCGCCCCAACCTCTCCTCGAGGACGAGCTCGCAGAGGACGACGAAATGTCCACAGTGGCCGCCAGAAATCGACGATACGAAACTCGTCGAGCTCATGGGGAGTGTTCAAAGAGCCGCCAATGGTGAGACGGGAGGGGCGCGTTGCCGAAGGCTGGAGACCACCCACTTGTTCCGCAGAACGAGCGCACCGTCGGCCACACCGAGCAGGGCGCAGGGCGCAAGGCCGGCCAAACGACGATCAAGAAACCCTCCGGAGAACACGGGACGGACTCTCGCAGACCGATCAGGCGCGGTGTTAGGCTCCGCCAGCCCCAGCCGGACCGACATGCACGCCAACAGCAAACTGATTTTAGGAGAAGATCCGCTGCCACCGCTCCTTTCCCCCAGGAACCCGGGTGCTCGAAATCGGACCAGACGGATTCCCCCTCCGCCTATCGGTCGAAGGTCAATCGAGGAAGCCTCCCCTGGGACACGCTTCAGACATCTCCAAGCACCCGAGCCTCACGCACGTGGCCTCGTCGGAATATTCGTTTCCAGTTCCTGACGAAACCTACGACGTCGTCCTCTCCAGCCAGGTTATCGAGCACGTTCGGAAGATCTGGGTCTGGATGCGGGAGGTTGCCCGGGTGTGCAAGGCCGGGGGAATCGTCATCACAATCAACCCGGTGAGCTGGCCGTACCACGAAGCCCCCATCGATTGCTGGCGGGCCTATCCCGAAGGGATGAAGGCGCTATACGAAGATAGCAGGGCTGGAAGTGATCTTTTCGGGCTGGGAGTCGCTCGAAGAGCCGCAGTTTCGAAACTACATGCCGGGCGCCTCGCGCGAGGCTCGACGTCGAAGGTCTTCGGGACTGGCTAACCGATTGCTCGGCCGATTCGGGTATCCGGTCGAACGTGCCTACGACACGATTACAATCGGTAGGAAGGCGCCCCGGGCTCCGCTCCTTCGGTAGCCCACAGGCAGTAGGCCGTATCCCTCGCCTGTTCCTAATCGTGCGTTCTTCATGGCGTATACTCGCCGCGTCCAGAGCGATGGGCCGGTCCGAAAATGTTCAGCGTGGTGATCCCAACCTTCCCCGTACCGTCTGGATGGTTCGTGCCGTCCGCTCTCTTCCAGGAGCAGAGCCGCCCGCCCGACGAAGTGGTCGCCGTCGCGCGAAACCCGGATCTTCCCACCCACGAGGCGATTGACAAACTCGGGCGCGAACCGCTGCCGTTCAAGCTCCGTCGCGCCCTCGTCTCCGCCCCTGAGTTTTCAACTCCGCCGGTCGAACTGGGGCTCAGGGCCGCGTCGGGCGACGTCAGTTGCCGTCATGGATGACGACGCCGAGGCGGCGGAGGGCTGGGCCTCGCGTCTGGTCGCGCACTACGCCGACCCCGGCGTGGGCGCCATCGGGGGCCGTTGCATCAACACCTCCGATGAGGCAGGTCCGACCCAAGTTCCCGATGCTGACCGCGTCGGCTATGTGAACCGTCGCGGCCAATTCATCGGAAGAATGTTCCATCGTCCGACCTTTACTGAACCGGTCCAGGTCGAGTTCCTGATGGGCGGCAACATGAGCTTCCGTCGCGAGATCGCCCGCCGCCTGGAGTTGGACATGGAGTTGAACAAGAACGTGGCGCAGGGCTACGAGGTCGACCTCGGGCTTCAGACCCGCGGAATGGGCTGGAAGATCATCTTCGATCCCGCGATCGCGATCAGACACTATTCCGCGCCTCGCGAAACGATCGGCATGCGGAGCTGGTCCGATACCGACAGCCAGCACTGGTACGCGTTCAACCAGGCGCGCGTTGCCTTGCGTCGTCTTTCGCCGAGCGCATCGGTCGATCTCGTTCATGTACCAGATAACGGTCGGCGAGCGACACGCGCCGGGGCTGCTGCCGTTCGCGCTCGGGCCGGTGGCACGCCAGCTTAGGGTTCGAGGTCGACGCGGCGCGCGCCGCGATCGAGGACGATTCTGCGGCGCGCAGCGTCTTTGCCCCGTGACGTCAGTCCTCGTCAGCCACCCTCACGTCGCGGCGGTCTCCGCCGGGCTGGCCGCGTGCCTCGAGGCGGACCGCAAGCTGGCGGCCTACTTCGCGGGTGTCGCTTCGCCAGCAACGGTTTGTCGGGCCGGGTCGCCGCGGCGCTGGCCACCCGGCGACCAATCGTCCGCAATCGAATCGTCGCCGGCGTTCCCGCGCGCCGCCTCCACGCGAGCGCGGTCGCAGAGCTGGGCGCGCGACTCGCCGCGCGCCTGGCGGGGGGGCTCGGACCACGCTTCAGCCTCTACAACGCACTCTTCACGACCCACGACCGGGCGGTCTCCTGGGCTCGATGGCCCCCTGACACCACGACGGTCTACGCCTACGAAGACGCCGCCCTCTGGACCTTCCGGCGCGCGGCTCGGCGCCGGGCTCGAACGTATCTGGGACCTGCCACTGCCTCACTACCTGACCATCGAGGAGACTGCTGACGCGCCGAATTTCAACGCTGGCCAGGGGCGGTCGATCGGCCCGCCGCACCGCGAGCCCGAATGGAAGCGGCGGCGCAAGGACGCCGAGCTGGCGCTGGCCACGAAGATCTCGGTCGCTTCCGCGTTCACGAGGAAATCGCTCGAGCGGCTCGACCTCGAGCGCCCGATCGTCATGGCGCCCTACGGATTTCCGATCGACGAGCTTCGCGCTGCGGGCAGCGCCGCCTCCGGGCCGTTCACGGTGCTGTCGGTCGGAACCCACGACCTGCGCAAAGGGACTCCCTATCTGCTGGAGGCCTGGAAGCGCGCCGCGATCCCGGATGCGGAGCTGCACCTGGTCGGCCCGCTTCGGCTGGCCAAGTCGTTTATCGATCGGCTACGCGGGCACGTTTCGACACTGGCCGCACGTCGCCGAAGAGCGAGCTCGGCGCGCGCTACGCGACTGCCGATCTGCTCGTCTTCCCGACGCTGGGCGACGGATTCGGATTGGTCATTCAGGAGGCGATGTGCAGCGGGAACGCCGGTCGTCACCACCCCTGTGGCGGCGGCCCGGAATGCATCACCGACGGTGTGGACGGCTGGATCGTCCCGCCGCGCGACATCGACGCGCTGGTCGAGCGGCTGCGGGCCTGCGCTGCCGATCGCGACCGCCTTCACGCCGTCGGGCGCGCCGCCCGGGCGCGGGCCGAGCGTTGGACCTGGCGCGATGCCGGCCAGGCGCTGGTGAGCGCGCTCTGGAGCTCTGACGATGCGCGTCCTCTACCTCAACCCGTTTTCGCAAGAGGTCAGCGGGCCCGACGAGAGCCTGCGGACGCTGCTGGGCGCGCTGATTCCTCGCGGGCGTCGAGGCGCACGTCGTCCTGCCTGCCCCGGGGC
This sequence comes from uncultured Pseudomonadota bacterium, assembly GCA_963835825.1. GTDB lineage: Bacteria > Myxococcota_A > Polyangia > Fen-1088 > Fen-1088 > JADGRB01. Next base: position 200,646 of record CAWIGZ010000005.1, on the reverse strand, counting down.
CTCAGGTTCCGCGCTATGAAGCGCTGGGCGCGCGGGTCCACTTCGCGCCGCTGGCGGTGTTGCGGCGCGATCTCTCCTTTGCCGCCGCCGCTTATCCGGCGCGGCTCGCCCGCAGCGCCGTCGCCATCGGCGGCCCTGGCGAAGAGGATCGAGCGCCGACCTCATCCACACCAATATGGAGGTCTTGCTGGAAGGGGGGCTGGCGGCCCGCGCGTTGGGTCTGCCGCACGTCCTCCACTATCGCGGCAACACGATCGATCGGCCGAAGTGGGCGTTCGATCTGCTGGTCGCGACCTGGACCCGCGTCTCGGATCGAATCTTCTGCATTTCGGGCGCGACGGCCGAGATCTTCCGCCGCCGCGGTCGCGATGACCAGGTCGAGGTCCTCTACAACCCCATCGACCTCGAGAAATTCAGCGCCTGCGCCCGCCTCGACGGAGGTTCGCGCGGCGCTGGGCGCCGGACCGGGGCAACCGCTGGTCGGCGACGGTCGGTCGGATTCACCCCCGCAAGGATCTGGAGACGTTCGTCCGTGCCGCCGCGCGGATCGCGGCCGGCTCGCCGGAGGCCCGCTTCGCGATCGTCGGCGCTGCGGAGGCGCCGGTGGAGACGGCCTACCGGGCGCGCCTCGACGCGCTGGTGCGCGAGCTCGGGCTCGAAGCGCGGCTGGTCTTCGCGGGGGCGCGGCGCGACATACCGGACGTCATGCGGGCGCTGGATCTGTTCCTGCTCACCTCGCGGCACGAAGGATTCGGGCGCGTGGTCGCCGAGGCCATGGCCGCCGCGCGGCCGTCGGTGGTGACCGACGAAGGCGCGCCGCCGGAGCTGGTCGAGCGCGGCGCCTACGGGCTCTGCGCCCCGGCGGGCGACGCCGCGGCGTTCGCGGCGCAGGCGCTGACGTTGCTGCGAAACCCGCGCTCCGCGGCCGAGCTCGGCGCGCGCGCGGCCGACGGCGCCCGCCGGTTCGACGTCGTCTCGGTGGCCGAGCGGGTCTGGTCCCGCTACCATGCGCGCTGGCCGGCGATTCCGCCGGCGTCAACCGAACTTCTGAATCCACTGTTCGAGCGCCGTGAGCGCGAACAGCTTGCGGCCGACGTCCTCGCCGCCGAGGTGACGATCGACGAGCGCGCCCAGCGCGCGCGGATCGAACCCCAGCGTCGACGACCAGCGCGCCGGTCTTGAGTCGCTCGCGGAGCGGCTCGGCGGCCGGCTCACGAAACCATCGATCGACCGGGATCTCGAACCCGCGCTTCGGCCGGTTGGCGATCCGCGCCCCCAGCTCCGGCCCCAGCAGGCGCCGGACCAGGCGTTTGTCACGCAAGCGGGCCGATCTTCTCGCGGGGCGGCAGCCCCAGCCCGAACTCGACCAGCTGGCGCGATCAGGAAGGGGACCCGCACCTCCAGGCTGTGCGCCATCGAGATCTTGTCGGCCTTCATGAGCAGGTTGTCGAGCAGCATCGTCTGGCAGTCGACGTACTGGAGCCGCTGCACCGGATCGAGGCGCAGATCGTTCGCGTCGGCGAACATGCTCTCGTATCGCGGGAGCGGCGCCGTCCGGGCCGTCGCCCACCAGCGTGCGGCGCTCGTCGCTGGTGAAGATGTCGAACCAGGAGAGGTAACGGGCGGGGGCCTCCAGCGGAACCGACTCGGCGACCTTGGCCGCGCGGCGCGCGATGTTGAAGATCCCGAGCGAGCGCGAGGGTAAGCGGGCCGTCAGGTCGAGGATCTGGGCCGTGTGCGCGACAGCAAGGGGCGGAATTTGCCGATCGACGTCGCCCCAGAAGTAGCGGGCGTAGCCCCCGAAGACCTCGTCGCCGCCCTCGCCCGACAGCGCGACCTTCACGTGCCGAGCCGTCCCGCTGCAGAGGTACCAGAGCGGCAGGACGGCGCTGTCGGCCAGCGGCTCCTCCAGCGCGTCGACGATGGGCCCCAGATCGTCGAGGTTCGCGGGCCCGAGGTCGATCCGGATGTTCTCGTTGCCGGCCCGGCGCGCGACGGCGGCCGCGAAGGCGGTCTCGTCACCGCGATCGGAGGACGAAAAGCCGATCGAAAACGTCTTGGGCGGCGCGGCGTGATGGTTGGCGAAGACGTCGAGCGCGCTGGAGTCGAGCCCGCCCGAGAGAAACAGCCCGGTCGGCACGTCGGCCATGAGGTGCCGCCGCACCGAGGCGTTGAGCAGCTCGCGCAGCCGTTCGAGCAGCGCGTCGGGCCGCGTGTCTTCGATGTGGCGGGCGCCAGCCGGTAGAAGGTCTCCACCCGCGTCTCGCCGGTGGCGAGATCGATCTCGTGCAGCGTCCCGGGCGCGACCTTGGTGATCCCGGTGAACGCCGTCCCCGGCGACGGAACGTAACCGACGCGCAGGTAGGTGCGGGTGAAGGTCGGATCGATCGAAGAGCGGCGCCCTCGCCGTCGAACGCCAGCGCGCGGATCTCCGACGCGAACGAGAGCTGGCGGCCGGTCCGCCGCAGATAGAGCGGCTTGATGCCGAACCCGTCGCGCGCCAGAAACAGCTTCCGCCGCCGGCGGTCGTAGAGCGCGAAGGCGAACATGCCGCCCAGCCGCCTGACCAGCTCGCTGGCGCCCAGCTGCTCGTAGCCGTGGACCAGCACCTCGGTGTCGCTGGTCCCGCGAAAGACGTGCTCGCTCACGCCGAGCCGCGAGCGCAGATGTCGCGGTGGTTGTAGATCTCGCCGTTGAAGACCACCGCCACCGACTGGTCCTCGTTGAACAGCGGCTGGTGTCCCGACGGGCTGAGATCGACGATCGGCAGCCGGCGCATCCCGATCCCCAGACCGCCCTCGACCAGCAGGCCTTCGTCGTCGGGGCCGCGGTGGCGGATGCTGTCCGATCATCGCGCTGATCTCCTCCCGGCGCACGGCGCGGCCGTCGAAGCGCACGATCCCGACGATCCCGCACATCTCAGGCGGCCCGCGCCATCACGTCGCGGTAGACGCCGACCATCCGCTCGGCCGTGCCGATCCCAGTTGAAGCAGCGCGGCGTGCGCCAGCCCGCGCTCGACGAGCGCGCGTCTTCAGGCCGCCGTCCGTGAGCACCGCGGCGGCGTGCCAGGCCAGCGTCTCGACGTCCTCCGGATCGGCCGTGAGCGCGGCGTCCCCGACGACCTCGTCGAGCGAGCCGGCGCGCGAGCAGACGACCGGGGTCCCGGAGGCCATCGCCTCGAGCGGCGGCCACCCGAACCCCTCGTAGAGCGACGGGAACAGCAGGAGATCGACCGCGTTGTAGAGCGCGGGGAGATCGGCGTCCGGAACCATCCCCAGCTCGACGACGCTGTCGACGACGCCGAGCCGCTCGGCGAGCGCGCGATCGGCGCCGGCCAGCGCGGGGCCCACGCGCGCCACCCGCACGTCGAGCCCGCCCTTGCGCAATCGGCGGAGGACGCGCAGGACGCCGGGGAGATTCTTGTAGAAGCCGCGGCCGATCTGCAGCATCACCGCGCCGGTCCCGATTCCGAACCGCCGCCGCAGCGCCGCTCCCCGCGGCTCGTCGGGCGCGAAGCGCTGATTGAGCCCGGGATGGATGACGGTCACCTTGTCCGGATCGATGTCCATGAAGCCGACCAGATCCCGCTTGGTCTGGATCGAATCGGCCACCACGATCGCCGCGCGCTTCATGATCTCGAGGGAGATCCGCAAGAGCTGCAGCGCGATCTGCGGGACCCGCGCCGCGCCGATGCGTCCCGGCGGCCAGCGCCAGCAGGATGACGTCGTGGCAGGTCACCACCGTGCGCCGGCGCGTCCAGGCCGGCCGACCAGGTAGCCCTGCCCGTGATCGACGACGTGCATGACGTCGGCGTCGAAGGTTCCGCACGAGCCGCGGATAGACCGCGAAGCGCCCCACGTAGCCGTCGACCTTGTTCCAGGTCGCCGATCGCGCCCGCCAGCTCGGCCGGCACCACCGCCGGGCGGCCGCAGACGCGTGACCTGGATCGCCGCGCCGCAGGAGCGCCTCGCCCAGCCGCTCGGCGTAGAGCCGCATGCTCGGCTGCTGCTCATCCCGATAGTTGTGTAGGACCGCGACGCGCAAGTTTGTTAGCCACCGTACGGTGGCGGGCGGAGTCTAACATCAGGTCCGGCGAGGCCCGTGCTAGATTCCCGGACTCGGCGCAGGCCTCATAGATATAATCCGGTCCGCGAAATGAACATCTTAGGAATCAATGCCTACCACGGCGACGCCTCCGTCGCGCTGGTCAAGGACGGTCAGCTGGTGGGCGCGATGGAAGAGGAGCGGCTCAATCGCCGCAAGCACTGCGCCGGCTTCCCGGGGCTGGCGGCCAAGGCGGTCCTGGAGGCGGCGGGCGTCTCCCCCTCCGAGCTGGATCACGTGGCCGTCTCGCGCGATCCCAAGGCCAACCTCCACAAGAAGATCCTGTTCGCGATCCAGAAGCGACCTTCGTTCACCAAGCTGGTGAAGGATCGCCTGGCCAACGTGGCCAAGGTCCGCGGCGTCGACGAGGCGCTGGCCGCCGCGCTGGGGGTCGAGCCGCGGGCGCTGAAGGCCAAGTTCCACGCCGTCGAGCACCACAAGTCGCACATCTCCAGCGCGTTCTTCGTCTCGCCGTTCGAGGAGGCGGCCTGCCTGTCGATCGACGGCTTCGGCGACTTCGTGTCGACGATGCGCGGCGTGGGGCGCGATCGGAAGCTGGAGATCATCGACCGGATCGAGTTCCCGCACTCGGCCGGCCTCTTCTACACGGCCGTCACGCAGTTCATCGGCTTTCACCGCTACGGCGAGGAGTGGAAGATGATGGGCCTGGCGCCGTACGGCAAGCCGACCTACGTCGACAAGCTCCGGCAGCTCATTCACCCCGTCGACGACGGGCGGTTCGAGCTGAACCTCGACTACTTCCGCCACCACACGGAAGGCGTGGAGATGACCTGGGACGACGGGGCGCCGCAGATGGGCCTGGTCTTCTCGCCCAAGCTGGCCGACCTGCTGGGCCCGGCGCGCGATCCGGAGGATCCGGAGTTCTTCGGCAAGTGGGCCGACATCGCCCACAGCGCCCAGGTGGTCTACGAGGAGATCTTCTTCCACGTCCTCGAGGACCTGCAGCGCCGCACCGGCCTCGACAAGCTGGCGCTGGCCGGCGGCTGCGCGCTGAACTCCGTCGCCAACGGCAAGATCTTCGAGCGAACGAAGTTCCGCGAGCTGTTCGCCCAGCCGGCCGCCGGCGACGACGGCACGGCCATCGGCGCCGCCTTCTACGTCGAGCACGCCATCCTGGGGCGCCCGCGCAGCTACGTGATGCGGGACGCCTACACCGGCGCTCGGCTTCGGCGACGCGGAGATCCAGGCGGCCATCGAGAAGGCGCGCGGCAACGGCTGGGACGCGCGCATCGACGTCCGCCGCCTGGAGGACGCCGATCTCTTCCGCGAGGTGGCCGGGGCGGCCGCCGCCGGCCGGGTGGTGGGGTGGTTCCAGGGGCGGATGGAGTTCGGCCCGCGCGCGCTCGGCAACCGATCGATCGTCGCCGACCCGCGCCGCGCCGACATGAAGGACATCCTCAACAAGCGGATCAAGCACCGCGAGACCTACCGCCCGTTCGCCCCCAGCGTGCTGGAAGAGAAGGCTTCCCAGATCTTCGAACGGGGCGAGCCGTCCCCCTTCATGATGCTGGTCTACAAGGTCCGCGAGGCCGAGCGGGCGCGCATCCCGGCAGTGACACATGTCGACGATACCGGCCGCCTGCAGACCGTCAGCGCCGCCGCCAACCCCCGCTACCACGCGCTGATCTCCGAGTTCGAGCGGCAGACCGGCGTCCCCTTGATGCTGAACACCAGCTTCAACGAGCACGAGCCGATCGTGGCCACGCCCGGCGAGGCGCTGGCCTGCTACCTCAAGACCCGGATGGACGTGCTGGCGCTGGGGAACTGGGTCCTGACGCGACCGCCTGAATGAGAACCGCAGCGGTCGCCTTCATCCTCTCGATGCTGTGCGGGACGGCGCTGACGCCGCTCGTCCGGCGGCTGGCCTACCGTTTCGGGGCGCTCGACCACGCCCGCTCGTCCCGCAAGATTCACGGACACCCGATCCCCCGGCTGGGCGGGATCGCCATCGTGATCGCGTTCTTCGCGCCGCTGACGGGCCTGCTTGCTCTTCCACAGCGGCGTCGGCAAGCTCTTCGTCGCCGAGCGCGAGCATGTGATCGGCCTGTTTGTGGGCGGGATCTCCATCGCGCTCCTCGGCCTCTACGACGATCTGCGCGGCGCGAACGCCGGCCAAGAAGTTCTCGGTCCAGTTCGCGGTGGCCTTCTTCCTTTACTGGATGGGGTTCCGGTTCGACACCTTGGCGAACCCGTTCGGCGAGCCGATCGCGCTCGGCTGGGCGAACCTCCCTTTCACCATGCTCTGGATCGTGGGCGTCACCAACGCCATGAACCTGATCGACGGCCTGGACGGCCTGGCCGGGGGCGTGGCGCTGGTCGCCGTGGTCACGACCTTCCTCGTTTCGCTCCAGCGCGGCCACCCGCTGATGATGCTGTTCTCGTCGGCGCTGGCCGGATCGATCGTCGGCTTTCTCTTCTACAACTTCAACCCGGCGTCGATCTTCATGGGCGACACCGGCAGCATGTTCCTGGGCTTCATCCTGGCGACCACCGCCATGGAGACGAACCAGAAGTCCTCCACCGCCGTCGCGGTGCTGATCCCTGGGATCGCGCTGGGGCTGCCCATCATGGACACGCTGCTGGCGATCGGCCGCCGCGCGATCCGCGGGCGGCCGCTGTTTCAGCCCGACAAGGAGCACATCCACCACAAGCTGATGGACCTGGGCCTGACGCCACCGGCAGTCGGTGCTGGTGCTCTACGGGTTCTGCATCCTGCTGGGCGCGGTCGCGATGGTGCTGACCTACTCGAGCAGCCTCCAGGCGGCGCTTCTCCTGGTCGTGCTCATGCTGGTGGCGTTCTTCTTCCTGCGCTCGCTCGGGCTACGTGCGCTTCGACCGGCATCCAGGACTCGGCGGTCGACCGCAGGCGGAACCGCGCCATGCGCGCCGCCCTCCAGCCGCTCGGCCGGCGCCTGCGCCAGCTCCGCGCGCCAGCCGAGATGTGGCCGGTGATCGTCGAGGCCGCCACGGCCCTGGGCGCGGTCGCGGTCACCTTGCAGGCCGATTCGCCCGCGACGGCGGAGACGCCCCTCCCGGTATTCAGTCACGGGCCCGCGGACGGCGAGGTGTCGATCCCCCTGTTCCGCTTCCGCTTCGCCGTCCCGGGCGGCAAGGGGGCCGGCGAGGACGCTGGAGCTGGGGTGGTCGGACGGCCGCATCGAGATCGACCGCGACATCGAGATCGCCGCCGAGATCTTCTGCGAGCGCCTCGGCGAAGCCCTGGACCTCGCCGGCGGTGTCGCGCTCTCCAGCGTCCCCGCCCCGACCGCCGCCCCGCGCGCGTAAAGCAGCCCGCGCGCACGCTTCGGTTCACGCCGCCGAGACGTTCGGCTCCGGGGTCGCGAACGGCACCTCGCAGCCGAGCAGCCGCAGGTCGTGAGCCAGCAGGATCTCCAGGACGGACTCGAACCTGACCCGAGGCCCGCGCCCGATCGTGCGCTCGAGCTTGCCGCTGTTGCCCACGATCGGAACCTGCTCGCTGCGACGGACGAGGGTGGTGTCGACCCGAACGTACTTCTCCCAGTCGAGGCCCACCAGACCGAACGCCTTGGTCACCAGCTCGCGCACCGTGTGACCTTCGCCGGTGGCGATGACGAAATCGTCCGGCGTCTCGCAGTCGAGGAGCGCGATCGACAGCGCCGCGTACTCCGGCGCGTAGCCCCAGTCTCGAACGGTCTCCAGATTTCCGAGCGAGAGGTGCTCGGACTTGCCCGGCGACGATCTCCGCCACGCCGCGGGTCACCTTGCGGAAGACGAACTCGGGGGAGCGCCGCCGCGACTCGTTCGTGAAGAACACGGCGTTGCTGGCGAACTGCCTGTACTGGGTCCGATAGGCCCGCACCGTGTGGTAGGCGAACGCCTTGGCGATCCCGTAGGGGTTCAGCGGCCGGATCGGCGCGCTCCTCGTCCTGCGGCGAGCGTCTCCGCGCCCGGCGAACAGCTCGCTGGAGCCGGCCTGCAGGATCCGGCAGCGGGGCACCGCCCTTCGCACCGCCTCCAGCAGACGGACCACGCCCAACCCGGTGTACTGCGCCGTCAGGATCGGCTGCGTCCACGAGGCCGGAATGAAGCTCTGCGCGCCAAAGTTGAAGATCCGGTCCGGACGCACCTCTTCGAGGATCGACAGCAGCGAGTACTCGTCGAGCAGATCGCCGGTCACCGGCCGGTAGGGAAGCTCGCGGTCGCCGCCCGCCGCGACCAATCGTCGACTGGCGAACCAGCCCCCAGACCGTGTCGCCGCGCTGGGCGAGCTGCTCGGCGACGTAGTAACCGAGTTGACCCGTGACTCCGGTGACGAGGGCAGTCCCCATCCCGCGCGCTCCTAGGTCGTCGCCTTGTGATCCGTCGGGCCGTTCCCGTACGTGTATCCGTAGCGGTAGTAGTTCCGGTAGTAGTACTCGTACCCGTAGGCCGGGTTCGAGAAGTCGATGGCGTTGACGACCACGCCGAAGAGGCGCGCCTTGGCGGTCGCGAGCTGCCGGCGCGCGTGCATCGCCGACTCGCGCGTCGTCTCGCCGGCCTTGATGACCAGCACGACGCCGTCGGCGAGATTGCCGAGCACGGCCGGATCGGTGACCGCCGACGTCGGCGGCGAGTCGAGGATGATGCGATCGTAGAGCTTGGCGCAGTCCGCCAGCACCACGCCGAACCGTTCGGTGTGCAGCAGCTCCGACGGATTGGGCGGCACCGGCCCGCAGGTGAGGACGTCCAGGTTCGGGACGTCGGTCCGCTTGATCGCCTCCTCGAGCGTCGCCTTCCCGACGATGACCGTCGAGATCCCCGTCTGGTTCGGCACGCCGAACGACCGGTGAAGCCGCGGACGCCGCATGTCGGTGTCCACGATCAGCACCCGCCCGCCCGCCTCCGCCATGGTGACGCCGAGGTTGATCGCGGTGGTCGTCTTCCCCTCCTGCGGGCTGGGGCTGGTGACGACCATCGTCTTCAGCGGGCGGTCCGGCGACATGAAGAGGATGTTCGTTCGAATCGACCGGCAGCACTCCGCCGCCACCGACTTGGGATCGAGGAAGACGCCGAGGTCGCGCTCGCGCAGGTTGTCGCCAGACTGCGACCGCCTCGCCGCCGGGCGCCGCGCCGATGACCGGCACCAGGCCCAGCACCGGCGTCGCCCAGGAACTGCTCGACGTCCGCCTGGGTCTTGAGCGTGTTGTCGAGCGCCTCGATGGCGAACGCCAGACCGATGCCCGGTCCCGAGCCCCAGCATCAGCCCGAGGAGCAGGTTCTGAATCGGGCTTCGGCCGCACCGGAATGGTCGGGACGATCGCGCGCTCGAGCACGCGGACGTTGTTCGTCTTCATCGGGCCGGTGATGTCGATCTCCTTCTGCCGGGTGGCGATGATCCCGTACATCTTCTCGTCCTGCTCGGACGCGCGCTGGAGCGGCTTGTACTCGACCTCGATCTTCGACAGCTCGATGGCCTCCTTCTTCTGCTGCTCCATCAGGGCCTTGAGCGCATGTTCGTTGTCGAGCGAGCTCCTGGTAGGTCTTCTCGAACGTCGCCAGAACGCCGTCGATCTCCTGCTCGTAGGCCTTCCGGATGCTCTCCATCTGCCCCTGGATGCGCCTTCATCTTCGGGTAGCTCGGGACCGTATCGTGGACGAAGATCCGCGTATTCCTTGTCGAGAGCTGTACGTACGAATCCCGGAGCTTCTCGATCGTCTCCTTCTCCCGAATCTCGGGCAGCGTCTCCTCGTCGGCGATGTTGTCCCGCGCGCGCTGAATCATCTTTCGCTTGGCGTCGAGCTCGAGGAGCCGGATGTGCAGCTCGGTCAGCTTGGCGTTCACGTTCGCCAGGTTCTGGCTGAGCATGCTCTGCTTGTCGTCGAGGCTGACCGCCAGCAGGTTTCGATCCTTCTTGTACTGGTAGAGCTTGAGCTCCGAGCTCCTCGAGCTGCCGCTTGAGATCCGACTCCTGCTCGGCCAGCCAGGCCATCGCCGAGCGCGCACCCTCCAGCTTGTAGTCGAGGTTGTACTCGATGTAGGTGTCGGCGACCGTGTTGGCGATCAGCGCCGCGCGCTGAGGCTTGCGGTCGGAGACGGTGATGAGCGCGAGGCGCGAGTCCTTGAGTGGCTTGACCGACAGCTGCGCGGCGACCGCCCGCCCGAGCGCGGTGAGATCGTGGTTCGGCCCGACCAGCGCCGGCGTAGTCCGGATCGTACTGCAGACCCAGCTTCTCCGCCGTCCGCTGGCCGACGCTGGTCGACTGGATGATCCGGTACTGCGTCTCGTAGAATTCCTTGTTCGCCCAGAACGTCCCTGTCCCGAGCTCGACGACGTCCTTCGACCCCGGGAAGGACCTGCGGAGCCATCGGCTCGATGATGATCTGGCAGGTCGCCTCGTAGATCTTCGGCTGCCGGTACGTGTAGACGAACGCGATGACCGTCGCGACGATCATCGACAGGACGACGAACGGCCATCGCTTCCGGATCGTCCGCCAGTACGGCGCGCAGATCGATCTTCGCGGCCGGAGCCTCGCCGAAGGCTGCGTTTGCTGCCGAATCGGATGATTCTTTCACGGCTGTACCCTATAAGATGGAGCCTATCCACGCAAGGCAGCGCCCGCCGTCTGCGCCCGAAAGAAATGGGGCTAGGCGCACTGGACGGGACGGGCCCCAACGCGATAGACAGATCCGGATTTGATGACCAATCCGCACCCATGACTCTCCGCATTCGCCTTGCTTCCACGCTGTCCGTCCTCTGGATAGCCGTCGTGGTCTTGGGCTACCTGCACGGAATCGTGCCTCGGCTCTTGACCCACCTTCCCCACTAGCTCATGCGCGAGCTGTTGGTCGCGTCGGACTGGTCGCCTGGATCGCGGCAGTCTGGTTTCTGGGTGGGCGCCGCCTGCTGCCCAGCCGGCTTCGAGGTGAAGAGCCCATGTTGGTCTGGGCGTCGGCGCTCGGCCTCGGGGCTGGGACCACCGCGGTGGCCCTCACCTTGCTCGCTGTCGTGGGATGGCTCCGTCCCGCGCAGCTCTGGATCCTCCTGGCCGCCTGGACCGATTCCTGCAGTCCTCGAAGGCCGGTCGCTGCTCCGGCTCGCAAAGCCCCGACGCCCGGAGAGCCGTCACGCCCTGGACGCTCGTGCTCGTCGCAGTGCTGGCGGCGACGTTGATTTTCACCGCTGATCGGGACGCTCGCCCCGCCGTCGTCGATGGACGCCCTCGTTTACCACCTGCGGATCCCCCACGAGTACCTCAGGGCTGGGCGGATGGCCGCGATCACGGATGACGTCCGCGCCTTTCAGCCGTTCAACGTCGAGATGCTGTTTGCCTTCGGGATGGGCCTTCGCGACGACGTGGTCGCCGCCCTCTTGCACTGGCTCCTGGGGATCGGGGCGGCGCTGACGGCCGGCGCCTGGGCCCGCCGGCTCGGCGCGAAATCGGCCCTCGTGGCGATCGCCGTATTCGCCGTGAGCCCTCTTTATGTCTGGGAGTCCACCTCGTCGTTCATCGATCTCGGGCTGACCCTCTTTTCATCGCTGGCCCTCCTTTGGGCCACGCGCTCCGATCTCGGGCGATCCGGCGTCGCGCTGGCGGGGGTCTTCGCCGGCCTGGCGGCGGGATCCAAATTTACCGGGTGTACGGTCGCGGCGCTGGTGGGTGGCGTCGCATTCCTGCAGGCGCTGCCGGATCGACGGCGGGCGTCGGCACGTCTGTTGGCGGTGGGCGCGTTGGCGGTGGCGATCGCCTCCCCGTGGTATCTCCGGAATGCCCTCTGGACGGGCAATCCGTTTCTTTCCGCTGGCGAACCGCCTCTTTGGAAGGCCGCCGCCCGCCCAGCCCCTGTCGAGCTATGTTTACGGGTACGGCCGCGACCTCCTGCATTTCTTTACTTCCCCTTTCGATCTGCTCTGGCGAGGCGATCCTTTCGATCTCGGCTGGAGCATCGGGCCGAGCTATCTGGCGTTGGTCCCGATCGCCCTCGTCCTCCGCCGGCGTGAGCGCACATTCCAGGTGCTGGCCGGCGCCCTGGCGCTGTTCTGGATCGTCTGGTTCTACTCGAGCCCACAGACGCGCCTGCTGCTTCCGATCCTGCCCCTCTCCGCCGGGATGATCGCCGTGGCCTTCGATCGACTGGAGATCGAGCGCTGGGCTCGTCTCGGCGCAAAGGCCGCCGTCGGGGTCTCGATCGCCGTCGGCCTCGCCACCGGCGCCGTCGTCGCCAAGGGGAGCTGGAAGGTGGTGGCTGGGATCGAGACACGCGGCGGATATCTGCGACGGATGGCGATGGACTACACCGCCTTCGAGCAGATGAACACGATGCTGGGCGCCGACAGTCGCCCGGCCGTCTACGGCATCCCCAACGTCTACTACCTGCGTCCGCGCGCGACGATCGTGTCAGCGGAGGAGATCCCTCACCTGGCTGCGCGGGGCTTCACTCACCTCGTCTGGATCGGAGACTGCGCCGAAAAGGAGCCTGAGGGAGACGTCATTTGGAAGGGACGTTATGGACGTCCTGGCTCACGATTTCAGGGCGGTCGGCAGCCAGCCCGACGCCTGCGGCGAGCTCATCCGGTTGCAGGGCGTGACCACGCCACGTCGCGCCTCTCTGAGGGATGGTGGGCGCATCACGGAGACGACCTCCGACAAAATGAAGCCACACCCGAGGAAGTACAACGCCTGCCAGACGTGATCGAACGTGAGATTTCCAAGCATCGTCAGCAGCGCATAGCAAAGTGCTGCGCCCGCAGCTCCCCGTCGCCCAGCCCGTTTCAAAATTCGATAGCAGCGCAGGAGACCGACGACCAGACCGAGCTTCGCGGTCCAGACCAAAAGGTACCCGATCGGTCCAAGCTCGATGAGGTATCGGCCAACCTCCCCTTCCGAATCCCACTCGGTGTCGACGTGGAGTGCGAACCTCGCGTTCTGCTGCATTCCGGTCCCGATGCCCATGGCCGGATAATCGTAGTAACTGAGGGCCACGGGTGGAAACACGAGGGCGACCTGCTCGACGCGGCCCGTCGTCTCAGTCCGCATCCTCGAACCGGCTCTCCACACCGAAGATGGCATCCGGGAAGACCACCACGGCCAGAATCGCCGCGGCCACGCCTCCGAGCAGCACCCGCCGCCCGATCCGCGTGAAGAAGAGCCCCGACGACCAGGCCATGACGACCAGCACCAAGCCGCCAAGGAGAACGGAGCCGCGAGAGCCGGACATCGGGATGACCGCCGCTGCGCAGGCCGTCGCGAACAGGGCTGCATACCGGATGCGCTTCTCTTTCGCCTCGAGGCCTATCGAGAGCAGCAGCGTCGGCACGAGGAGGCAGAAATCGCCAAAGCCGCTCAGGAAGGCAAACGTCGAGGCGACTCTGGCGCGCCCGGTCGTGGCGACGGTGGCCATGTCCGAAGCGTGAATCTCCTGCCCGTCGACCACCGAATAGAGATTGAGGTTCGAGTCTGCCGGCGAAGCGAATTGGAAGGCCGCCAAGACCGAGATCAGGATGGCGGTCCCGACCAGGACGTTGATGGCCTGGCGCTTTCGCTTCTCGTCTTGCAAGAATCCGGCGACCAGCGGCGGCGCGATCCACCAGAGCCAGTACGCCCGAAAGCCGATGAGCCCCAGCATCCAGGACTCTTGGCTCGGGTTGGCGAGCTCAATCGCGGTCCAGACGACGCCGGCGACCAGGACGACGCCGAAGCCGCCATAGAGGTAGCGGACCGCGCGCCGGACGGACGGCGGCGGCGGGAAGCTGAAGTACCCGAACACCAGAACGGCGTCCTTCAAGAAAGTAGAAGAACATCGAGGGGATGCCCGGCAGGTACTTCCGACCGAGCCCTTCGAGGCAGATGGCCGAAACGAGGAGCGTGTACCAGATGATGTACATCAGTTGCCGCCTCCTGGCGCCGTGGTCGGCTCCAGCCGTGTGGCGCTCAGCTCTTTTCGCCGGTCGGCAAGTCGCTGGAGGCCTCGGGCGGCGTCCGGGTTGTTGGGGCTCAACCTGGTCGCCATCGCGTAGGCCTCCTGCGCCGTCTCGATGCGCCCCGCCGACTCGCTGGCGGCTCCGAGCTCCATCCAGAGCGCCACGTTCAGGGGCTGATCGCCGAGCGCAATGCGGTACTCACCGAGCGCTTCGGTCAATCGCCCCATCTTGGTCAAGATTCGCGCCGAGGCGAGATGGGCCTCGGTCGCCGCACCGTCCCGCGTGTACAAGGCCTCCTTATAACCCTCGAGCGCTCGAGCCGCCGCGCCCCATTTCTCGTAACGGGTGACGAGGTCGAGGCGCGCCCGCTGGACATCGACGTCTCCCGGATAGCGGGCGGCCGCCCGATCCAAGAGCCCGAGCGCGCGCTCGGGGGCGTCCGGCACGCTCCCCGACAGAAGCAGGGCCTGCGCCTCGAGGAGAGGGAGGCGAGGGTCGTCGACGCGGAGCGCGCGCAGGGCCGTGAGCGTGCTCTCCGCGGCGGCTTGCTGGCCGAGCTGAAGCTGGAAGGCGGCCTTGCTCAAGAGAACATCCGTGCGGGGCGCACCATACGTCTCGGCCTGATTGAGGACGACGACGGCGTCGGCGACGCGGCCCATGTCGCTGAGGAACCGCGCGACATCGACCATTCGTGCCGGCTGGAATGTCGCGATCGACGCCAGCTCCTCTGGTCGGGCACCCCTGGCGAACAGCTCGCCCAGGACTTGCCTGAAGAACGTCGGTTGCAGCGTGACGGCCGACCGATACTCGAGCAAGGCCTGGCGCCGCATCCCCAGCGCCCAGAGGTTCTGCGCCGACTGCGAGATGAACGGCCTCGCAGCCCGGGCAGAGCATCAGCGCTTGATTCAAGGCGTGAAGGCGGGGCGAGGGCTGTCCAGCGGGACCGCGCAGCGGCTCCAGGCCAGCGTACGCCAGCACGTAGAAGTAGTCGATCGGATGCGCGGCGCGCGCCCGGGTCAGGATCTGCATTCTTTCGGCCGGCGAATGCGCCTTCCTGAGTTGGGCGTCAAAGTCGGCGGAGCTCGGGCGCACGATCGAGGCGATGCCGAGGAGGCACCCAGCACCCGCCAGCGCCGATGGCGGTCCACCGGGCCCAGACGGGAACCCGCTCGACCGTCGGGCGCGCCCGGCCCAACACGCTGGCGACGATGGCGAGGACGGGGAGCAGGACCCCGGGGGTCTCGAAGCCGAAGTCGACCAGATTGTGGACCAGGACGGCGAACAGACCGGCGATCAGGGCAGCTTCGATCCGGTCGCGGCGCGCGTTTCGGAAGAGATCCCAGGCCACCAGCCCGAAGCCGACGAAGAGCAGGCCGCAGAGGAGCCAGCCGCAGTCGATGAGCAGCTGCAAGGGCTCGTTCTCGACGAAGGCAAATCGCAGCGAAAACGGCGCCGTGACGGTGCGGTAGATCGGATACACGCGATCGAACGCGCCGCGGCCGATCCCGAAGGGATGGGCCTGCAGCACGCGCCAGCTGTCGCGCCAGACCCGAAACCGAACGTCGCTGGTGATCCCGCCCGACTTGAATCGGTCGATCAGCTGATCGGCGCCGAAGGCGGCGGCACCGAGCCCCAGCAGGCCAAGCAACAGCGCGCCCCAGGATCAGGGACGTCCGCCAGCGCTTGGGGGCGCCGTCGCCCTGTCCGAAATGGCGCAGCGTAACGAATGCGAGCGCGCCTGCCCCGAGCGCCGCAATCCCCCCTCGCGAAAGCGTCGCCGCGACGCCGCCGGCACAAAGAGCTGTCCCGATGAGCCAGGAGACGCGATTGAGCATCGTGGGCCGCTGGAAGGAACAGGCCAGGCAGGCGAAGGCACCGAGCTCGAGCAGCTCCGCCGTGTGGTTGGCGTTGACGAACGGGCCGATGAGCAAGGTCCGGGGCGTCGAGGCGACCAGACCGTAGATCTTCGAGACGCCAAAGAGCTTGTGAGCGATGCCGATCATGACGGCCGATGTCGCCACCAGGCCGACGATCCGCGGAAGCAGGTGCCGGTGCCTCTGTCCCGAGGAGAGGTGGTAAGCGACGATGAAGAAAGCAATGGCCAGGGCGGCCCTTCCAATGTCCGCGCGGGTCGCCGGTGGATCGAGGCTGAGCGGAAACGAGGCCGCTTCTGGGGCCACGTCGGCGCAGCAGGGCGCTCCCCTGCGGATCGAGGACCTTTCGCGCCGACCCCGGCAGCGGAATCGACTGCAGGAGGGGACAGACGACCAGAAGCAGAAGGAACAGCGCCGAAGGGCTGAAACGGAGCGGACGCTTTTCGTGAATCGCGCCGATCGACAGCAAGCTCAGCCCGAGCACCATCGCGATGAGAAGAGCGACGGAGGTGATTCGGTGAACGCCGCCGACGAGGAGAGGGGCGGAAGCTCCCGCCGCGACGCAGATCCAAGCGCCTACGGACGACGGGCGGGGAAGACCCTTGCCCCGGCGAATCCGGCCGCGACGACCACGCGCCGCACGGGACGGCGGCGTCTCAGGCGACCGGGAGGGCTCCCCGGCCTCGTCAGAAAACGCGTTCGTCGACGACGAGGACGTCACCAGGGAGAACCATCACGTTAGGAGAGCGCCCTTCGCTGATGTCGGCGACCGGAAAGACGTGCATCTCGATCTTGCCCGCCACCTGGCGACGCAAGTTCACGGAGTTCTTGGCCGCGATGCCGGTGAACCCGCCCGCGCTCGCGATGGCGTCGACGATCGTCATGTTCGGGTAGTAGCCGACCTGCCCTGGCTTGGTGACCTGCCCGAGGACGGAGATCTTCTGGCTGTTGCGGTCCTTGATCGTGACGACGACCTGGGGGTCCTTGAGATACTTGTCCTTCAGCTTGCTGACCAGCAGCTGCTGGATCTCGCCGGTCCGCAAGCCCGCCACCTGCAGCCGGCCGGCCAGCGGATAGTCGACGGTTCCGTCGGTGGCGACCCGGAACATTCCGGAGAGCTCGGTCTCGCCGTAGACCCGAACGTCGAAGGTGTCGTCGATGCCGACCCGATCCTCGGGCACGCCGACCTCGTCGCTGGCGGTCGTGGGGTGCTTGGGCGGCCGGATAGCAGCGCCGAGAGCGCCCAGCAGGCCACCGACAACGACAGCCAGCAAGGCCGAACGACACCACGCAGACATTGGGCCGGTAAGATTAGTACGTGACGCCCAGGCGCGCAAACACCTGCTGCTTCAGATAGTTCGTCGATCTGGGATGTTGCTGCGGTTGTCGAGCAAGCGAATAGCCGACGCCCGAGGTAGGCCCAGTTGCGCAGGAAGTAGTCGAGCGTCGCGCCGAACTGGAAGTAGTTGTCGACCCGATCCCCTGCTGCGTCAGCTGATCGCGCGGTCTGCGCCCTGATACGAGAGATGGGCGTAGCGGCCCGACAGATCGAGCGCCAGGCGCCCGGCGATCTGCTGGACGTAGGATGCGTAGACGGTCTCTTCGTAGGCGAAGTTGGAGATCACGGCGTTGACGAAGTCGTGCCGGAAGCCGACCACCGCACGGCTGAGCTGGGTCAGACCGCGCCGTGAACGCCAGGTCCAGGTAGGTGCTGCCCAGGAAGCCGGTCGTCGAGGTGCCGTTCGGAATAGAACCCGTTGACGTAGCCGAGGCTCAGGACAGCCGAGGTCTTCTCGGTCAGCAGACCTCGGAGGCCGGTCGTCACGTAAAGCGGGTACGAGTTGGAGAGCTTGTTCGCCGTTCGCGGACCCGTTGTTGAGATAGTCGATGTAGCCCTGCGAGACGTTGAGGAAGATCGCCGTCTTGGGGAGCCACTTCCAGGCCGACGTCCAGCATCAGCGTGTTGGTCATCGCGTTGGCGTAGCTGTAGCTCTGCTGGCTGTTCTGGTCGTAGATGTTCACCATGTTGGTGAAGCGCAGCACCGACGTTCAGGCGGCCGCCGCCCGGCGACCAGCGCCCTTCAACCGAGGCCTGGTTGTTGTTGCGTTGAATGCCGACGCCCATCGGGGGGAGGCCGCCGAGTCCCCGGTGTTGTTCGCGTAGGGGGCATCCTCGATGCGGGCGAAGACGTCCGCGACGCCGAACCCGAACTGGGCGCCGCCCAGGCTGAGCGAAAGCCCGGCGTTGGGATTCCAGGCGTCCGTGTAGCCCGCGACTGGAGACCTCGGAGCTGCCGTAGTGACGATACTGCAGCCCGGCGTGAGCGTCGAAGCGTCAGGTCTTTCGATGCCGGCCCGGTGCGCGTCGCGTTGGTGATCTCCGCGTAGGGCATGAAGCGGAAGATCGACGAGCCGATCGTGTTCGTCGGCGCGTAGAAGACGTTGGTGTCGTAGCCGGCCTCGACGCCGATTCCGGTGTGCAGCAGGACGCCGTCGGCGATCTGGATGCCGGTGTTGCTCTCACCGCTCGACTTGTAGGGGAGCCCCTGGTAGCCGATCGTGACTTCCTGCGCGGACGCGGCTTTTCCCGCGAGCAGCGCGCCCAGACCAATCGACAGAGCAAAACGGCGATTCATAGAAGGGTATCTTTATCTCGACAAAGGAGGTTGACCGGCGCGGGGGAGGGCGGACGCCGCGGTCAGTCGATTGGGCTCGCCTGGGGAGGACGGGTGATGTCGATGAAGGGGCTGCCGGGTTGGGTCGGGTCGTACTGCGGAATGTTCGGGTCGACCTCGACGTCAATCCGGGTTGCACCGACGAAGCTGAGGTCCTCGCCGATGCAATTTTCGGCCTCGGCGCCGAGAACTGTAACCTTCTGGTTCACGATGGTGAGGCGGGTGAACTCGTGGGTCTCTTCGCCCTGGTCGTTGCGGGCCATGCTCTCTTGCATGGTGGCCATCGACTGCTCGGCGATGTTCACGTTCACGCGAGCCTGGACCAGCTTGTCGGTCACGCAGTTGAGCCGGATGATGTCCTTCTCGCGCTTGGCCTGATCCTGCAGGGTCTGGATGCGCTTGACGACCGCGCCCATCCCCGTGAAGTACTCCTTCGACTGGTTGATCATGTCGGCCGGGGTCAGCGTCGGGCGCTGCTTGACCGAGAGGTCGACGGCGCCGCCAGGCTGGCTGCCCGGTGCCGGCGACGTTTCGGGGGCAGGACCTTGCGCAAAAACAGTGCTCCCCATGAAGACGGTCGTCAGTAAGAGCTTCGTTTTCAGCACAGCGCCAGTCCTTTCGCCCTGATAGTCACCCTGATACCCCCTCGGTCGCCAACTAAATCGAAGAAAATCAGGTACTTATATCAACGGTAGAGATTATAGGCATGGTGGGGAGGTGTGTCAACGGCCGAGATGCGCTTACCCGTCGGTTCTGTAGGTGCTGCCGGGCTCGAATCTCCTTCAACCTCACTACTGTGAGGCCTGGAAGACGAACGGGAATGAGACCTCGACCGATCCGCCGGACGGCGCGGGGAAGCGCCAACGGGCGACCAGCGACTTGATGCAGCTCGCCACCTCGGCGTCGCCCAGCGTGTCGGTCTCGACGTCGACGCCCGACACCGTTCCGGCCTGGGTGATCGTCCAGTGGATGACGACCTTGCCGCTGAGGTTCGGGTTGCGTTTGAGGGCACGCTCGTAGCAGGCCTTGATGGCGCCGAGGCGCGTGCGCACCTCCTTGGCCACCATCGCCGGATCGAGCTCGCCGTCGACCGCCGGCGCTTCGCTCTTCACGACGCCGGAGACCTTCTTCTCGCTCGCCGCCGCGCCGGTGCCGCCGCCGGCGATCGAGCCGCCGCCGCGCAGGCCGCCCACGGTGGCCACGCGCCCCGAGCCGCTGCCGCCCGACTTGATGCCGCGCAGCTGGTCGTTGTTCTGGGCCACGCCGACGCCGCCGACGCCCTGGAACGCCTTCTCCTGGTCGCGGTCGACGTCGCCCTTGCCGAGCACGTCGGCAATCGACCCGTCGCCGTCGGCCTTGGCGCCGAGCAGCTTGAGGAGGCCGGTCGACTTGACCTGCTCGGCCAGGCGCGCGCGGCGCTCGGCGTCCAGGCGGGCCTTCTCCTCGGCCGCCTTGGCCTTTTCTTCCTCGGTCATCTCGTGCTTGGGAGCGGCCTTCTTCTCCTCGTCGGCGCCCTTCTTCTTCTCGGGCTTCTTCTCCTTCTTCCTTCTTCTCCTCGGCGACCTTCTTCTCTTCCGGCTTCTTCTCCTCCGGCTTCTTCACGACCATCTGGACGAAGCGATCGGGGATCGCCTCGATGTCCGGCTTGCGCGGCCAGTCGACGTTGCGGAGGTAGATGATGAGGATGAGGTGGAGCAGGAACGAGATGGCGGCGATGGTGGTGAAGAACCAGTCGACGCCGGTCAGCGCCGACCCCCGCACCGAGGCGGGGAGCTGCGGGCGCGGCTGCGGCGGCGGCGGCGTGACGAACTGGAACAGGATCGTCATGTCGGCCGAGCGAGATCTTCCCGCGCGAGCGCTCGTCGAGCGGCAGCGGCCAGCTGGTCCCCTTCTTTTGAATCTTGCCGGTCTGCTTGAGCTGCGACAGCGAGATGATCTCGTTGCCGACGGCGATGCGGGCGTCCATGCCGTCCGAGAAGTGCGCGACGTACTGGCTGCCGCTCGCCTCGAACAGGAGCCAGTTGCGCGGCAACG
The DNA here is from genome assembly GCA_963835825.1 of uncultured Pseudomonadota bacterium. Lineage (GTDB taxonomy): Bacteria > Myxococcota_A > Polyangia > Fen-1088 > Fen-1088 > JADGRB01. The sequence continues at coordinate 180,055 of CAWIGZ010000005.1, read as the reverse complement.
CATCGGACGGGACGACGAACATGTTCTTCGCCGACTGCCCGATGGTGATGTTCTCGCGCTTGCGGACCAACCGCTCTTCGACGATTCGTCCGCCTTGGATGATCCCGATCCGGAGGATCTTGGGCTTGGGAGCCGATCCCACCTGCGCTTGTCGGGCCGCTGCCTGGGTCGCCATTCGTCAGTTCCCTTCCTGCTGTGTGCTCACGCGCTGTTTGCTCACGCGTCTGCTCCGCCTAGAACGGTGAACGCGAAACGCTGTCCAGAATCTTCGGGACGAAGTCCTGCTTCAGCTCTTGCCAGTCGTAGTTGATGCTCGACTTCTGGTAGAAAAAGAAGGCCTCGGGCTTCTGGATCTTGCCTTCGATCCGGATCTCGTCGGTGATGCGGTAGATCTTCTTGCCGCCCGCGCCGTGCTCGACCTTCACCTTGGGGGCCCCGGGGGCGGCGGGCGCGGCAGCCGGCACAGCGGCGGCTGCCGCCGGTGGGGTGCGGGGAGACGGCGGTGTCTGCGCGCGTGCAGCCACCGGACCGAGCGAGAGCGCCATCGCGAAGAGCGTCAAGACTGTGGTTCTTCGTCGCATTCGGGTCTCCGCTTTACTTCCCGGGCGCGGCGGGCGCCGCGGAAGGCTTTGCCGGGGCCGCGCCGCGGGTCGGGGCAGCCTCGGGGGCCGGGGCCGCGCCGGGAACTGGGGCGGCGCCGGGGGCCGGGGCGGGGGCGCCGGGGGCCGGGGCGGGGCGCCGGGGGCCGGGGCAGCGCCGGGGGCCGGGGCGGCGCCGGGGGCTGGGCGGCGGCCGCCTTCTTGGCGTCGTCGGCGGCTTTCTTGGCAGCCCGGGCCGCCTCGCGCTCCTGCTGCTTCTTGATCCGCTCCTGCCGCTTTTCCTCTTTCTTGATCTTGTCCTGGGCCTCCACGATGTAGCTGTCGGCGGGGTCGGAAGCGGCCAGCGTCCCGCCCATCATCTGCTTGTACTTTTCCAGGTACTGAATCGCGGTGTTCTCTTTGGCGAAAAGATCCATGTTCGGAATTTTGTCGGCGTCGAGGTACAGGATGCCGAGGTTGAACACCGCGTCGGCATAATTTGGGAAGAGCTGTAGGGCGCGCTGATACTCCGCCTGAGCTTTCTCGTACTGCTTGTCTCCTCGGTAGGCGTCACCCAAGTTCAGATGGGCCTTGGCGAATCCCGGCTGGAGGCTGACGGCCTTCTCCAGCGCCGGCGTCGCGTCGCTGTAGTTCTTGGCCGCCAGGTACTGAGCGCCGAGGTTGCTCCAGAGGATCGCGTCGTCCGGCTTGGCCTCGGTCGCCTGCTTGAAGAGGACGATGGCCCCGGGGACGTTCTTCTGGTCGACCTCGAGGAAGGCGAGCAGCTGGTAGATCTCGGCCTTTTCGGCGTTGGAGGCGCCGTTGGCCTGCATCATCTCCCACAGCTTCTTCATCCACTCGTACTTGTGGAGCTTGTAGAACGACTTGGCCATGACCAGCATGGCGGGCGTGTAGCGCTCGTTCTTGGTGAGCGCGGCCTTCGCTTCGGCCACCGCCTCGGGGTAGCGGCCGCTCTTGAAGAGCTGTTCGGCCTGCTGGGTCTCCGCCGTCGGGATGACGGCCGGCGGCGGCTCCCGGCGGGCGTGGGCCAGCCCCGGAGCCACCACGCTCGCCGCCAGCAAGGTCATGACGAACAGACAGCGTGGGGAGCGACGCGGTTCCGCTCTCATGGGTACTCCAGTCCGATTCGCTCGTCCTTGATGAACGGGAACTCGTCGGGGAGGTACTTGGAGAGGTTCTCGCGCGCCTTCTTGACGTAGTCGTTGGTGACGCCGAGCTGCGACGCGCGCTCCAGCGTCTGCTTCCAGCGCCGCTTGGCCTCGTCCTCGATCGGCGTGACGAACTGGTAGATGGCGTCCTTGTACTGACCTTCGACGACGCCGCAGTCGTCCGGATTGAGCTTGCAGGCCTGCCGCGCCAGCTTCTTCAGATCGTCGGGCGGGTTGTCGGCCGCCTTGATCAGCTTCTGGGCGAACTCGTAGTAGACGTCGCCGGTCCGCAGGAACGAGGCCAGCGTCCAGGTGGCGTCCTTGTAGTTCCAGATCTTCTGGTAGTCCTCGTTGAGCTGCTTGGCCTCGGCGGTGAACGAATCGAACGTCTTCTTGATCTGCTCGGGCTTGCTGCCGAACTTCAGGTCCTTCTTCTGGAAGGCCTTGAACTTCTCCTCCATGATCATGAAGTCGGCCTTGGCGGCGAATCCGGCCGCCGGCGTCGCGGGCGGCAGCTTCCGGTTGATGAACTCGTCGCGCACCCGCTTGTAGGCGGTCAGGACGTCGGCCTTGTTCCTCGCCGTCGTTTCGGCGACGACCGCCAGCTTCATGTAGGCCTGCACCACGTACTCGCCGGCTTCCTGTTTCTTGTCGAACTTCTTGATGAAGTCCTTCAGGCAGGCGACCTGGTGGGGGACGTCCTTGGCCTTCTCGTAGGCGTTGCAGGCGAAGAAGTAGGCCTGGGCGCTGTCCTGGGGCTTGTCGGCCAGCGTCTCCGAGTACTTCTTGTACATCTCGGCGGCGCGCGCGTACTGCTGGTCGTTGTCGAGCAGCGAGGCGGTGAGGCCCAGCGCCTCCTTGCGGTGCTCGGACCCGGCGAACTTCGGATCCTGCGCGACCGTCAGGTAGCCCTTCACCGCCTGGTCGAACTCGAAGAAGCGGTAGTGGTTGCGGGAGGAGTTCCAGAGCGCTTCCTTGCCCCACTCCGAATCGGGGTAGTCCTGGTAGAGCCGCTCGTAGCACTTCGTCGCCTGGCCGAACTGGAACAGCTTCTCGTAGATGACGCAGGCGTTGTTGAGCGCCGTCGGGGCGCCGGGGTCCTTGGGGTTGGCGTTGACGACGTCGATGAGATCGAGCGCCAGGCCGGCGTCGAGCTCGGTGGAGATCTTGCTCGGCCCCGGCGGGGGCGCCTTTTCGCCCGGCTTGCCCGCCACGGCGGTCGGGGTGGGACCGGCCACGCCGGTGACGATGGCGATGCCGCCCGGCCCCGACTGGCACATCACCAGCTCTTTGTGCGTCCCCTTCTCCTCGTTCTCCATGGAGAGCTGCAGGCGCTTGGTGATGATGGTCGTCTTCACCGACGACTTGATCTGGGCGATGCGCGCCAGGTAGGGCTTGGCCTCCGGCGCCTTTCCGCAGGCCGACTCGCTGAACTGGTCGACGACGGTGAGGAGCTTGCCGAGCGCGCAGTCCTTCTGCTCTTCGTCCTCGACGCTGTAGTCGATGAAGTAGGTCTGCAAGATCGCGTCGTACGCCTTGAAGCCGACGTCGGCCTTCGTGCCGCAGTACTTCTCGGTGATGGACGACAGGCGCTCGCGCGCGGCCGGCCAGTCGCGGTAGCGGAGCACGATGACCGCCGCCGCGTACTTCAGATCCGGGACCCGGTCGTTCTTGACGTTGGCGACGTACCAGTCGATGGCGTCGAGGTACTTCTTGTAGATCTCCGGCATCGGGATGGCGACGACCGGCGGCTTGGTGTTCTTCTCGTCGGGGATGGGCGGGTCTTCGATCTTCTTCTGCGCCTTCATGTCCGCGATGATCTCTTCGTAGCCCTTGATCATCCGGAAGGCGGAGTCTTCCTGGTACTTGTTGTCGAGGATCGAGTCGCGGACGACCTGGTAGGCCGCGATGGCCTGGGGCAGCTGCCCCGAGTAGTAGAGAGCGTCGGCGTAGAAGGCGGAGAACTCGTACACCCGCTTGGAGTTCGGGTAGGCGGCCAGGTACTTCTCGTAGAGATCGGCCGCCGTGGCGTAGAGCTTCTTGCACTCCTCGAGCTTGGCGGTGTCCTTCTGGTTCTGCTGCCACTTGGTCTTGCAGGCCTGGGCGCCGGCGTGGACGTTGGTGGCCGCCGTCAAGAGCGCGTCCTCGGCCAGCTCCTGCGCGGCCGCCAGGGCGTCGGGGTTCTCGCGGTTGTGCTGGAACCAGTCGCTCCCCTTGGTGTAGTTGCGGCCCAGCGCCTCGCGCTCCTTGGCGGCCGCCACCAGGTTCCGGTCCTTCTCGTAGGCGTGGACGATCCGGTCCTGCACCTTGGGCGCGTCGACGTAGTACGGCCACTTCGACAGCAGCGTCTTGTAGACGGCGATCGCGTCGGAGTACTTCGTCTGGTCGAAGTAGATGTCGCCCAGGCGCTGGAAGACCTCGCGGACGTGCTTCTCGCCCTCGCGCCCCTTGTAGAAGTCGAGCGCCCGCTGCAGGCCGGTGAGCGGATCGGGGAGCCCGTCGCCGTCCCAGTCGGGCTCGGCGAAGCTGACGCCCAGGTACTGCACCGCCTCCGGGCGGAGGTCGGAGCCGACCTTCTGCCCGGCCTCCGTGCGCGCGTCGGCGAACTTCACCAGGTTGTCGAACTCGCGCACCGCCTCCGGGAAGCGGTTGTCGCGGTAGTACGACCAGGCGAGCTTGTAGAGCGCGCGGTCGTAGTAGGGCGAGTCCTTGAAGGTGAGGACCTTGCGGAAGGCGGCGATGGCCAGCTTGAGCTCGTTCGGCTGATCGAAGTGGAATTCGCCGACCCGCGTCCAGGCCTCGGGCAGGAACTTCGAGTCCTTGCGAACCGGGGTGCAGCTCTTGTAGGCCTCGTCGTCCATCGACATGTTGGCGACGGTCGAGCTTCTCGCGGGGACCTTTGCCGGGGCGGGCGGCGGCGCCGGCGGATCGAGCGGCTTGTACTTGTTGGCGCAGACCAGCGCCAGGAGCGCCTGCTTGGCCTGCGCGTCTTCGCCCATCTCCCCCAGGCAGAAGCCGAGCAGGTAGTAGGTCGCGTCGAGAAAGCGATAGTTGGGGAACTCCGTCAACAGACGCCGGTAGAGGTTGATCGTCGGCGTGTAGTCGACCCGGGGCGGCGGCGTGGTCGGAGGATTGGGGCCGTCGATGGCCGTCTTGTAGGCCTCGTCGGCGTCCAGGTACTCCTCGGCCGACTTCTCGTAGTAGAGCTCGGCCAGGCGGAACATCGCGTCCGGCGTCCAGCGCTTGTCGTTCGGGTACTTGAGCAGGAAGGCCTCGAACATCGCGATCGCGTCGCGCCGGCGATCCTTCGCCTCGCGATCGTCGAGATCGATCTGCGCGTCGTACTTGGCGTTGATCTCCTTGACCTTCTCCTGATAGGCGCGCTTCAGGATCTGCCGGGCGGTCCCCCGGTACTCGGCCACCATCTCGGCGAAGTGCTGGACGTCCTTCGCCATGTCGTCGAGCAGGCGCGGATCGACCTTGATCTGGGCCGGAGCCGGCGACGGGGCGGCGTTGGCGGCGCGGGCCGCCCGGGAATCGACCGTGACACCGGCCAGCAGGCAGCAGGCGAGCGACAGGGCCAGCGGGCGCACCATCATCGGTCTCGTTCCTCTCGGTCCTCTGCTGGCGGCGCCGCTCACTTGTCCTCCTCGAGCACCTTGCGGAAGTCCTCGTCGAGGGCTTTCAGCTCGAGGTTCTTGAGGTTGGTGAGCTTGGTGACCGCCTGGGTCTTCTGGTCCTTGAGCCCCCAGGAGACGTCGATGATGCCGACGTCCGAGCGGACGACCAGGTCGTAGAACTTGTCGGCGACCTTGGTGAACATCGCCTGGGCGAGGCCTCCGCCGAGTGACTTCGACTCGTCGAGCACGGCGCCCAGCTTGTCGCTGGCCGAGGCCAGCTCTTCCTTCTCGGCCGTGAGGTAGCGGGTCACGATCGCCAGGCGGACGGTGGCCTGCCCGTCGACGCGCTTGTCGAACGCATCGAGCTGGGTCTGGACGGCGTCGCAGCGCGAAAGAACGTCGTTCACCCGGTCGACCTGCGCGCGATCGGGGCCGCTCAGGCGCGTCGCCGCCTGTCGCTCGATGGCCAGCTCCTGAGCCAGCACGCCCGCCAGCTTCTGCGTCGCTTCCCGCTCGGCCTCGCCGGTCGACCCGGCGGCGCTGGCCTCGTGGGTGGCGTCGGCGATCTGCTCGCGCAGCTTGTCGTGCATGGCGCGGAGGTCCTCGACCGCCGCGCGCATGTCGCGAACGGGCGCCTCGATGTCCTCCGGCCGGATCTTCTGCTCGGCGCGCGAGACCCGGTAGTACTGCTCCAGGGCCACCAGCTGTGCCTCCAGCGACTGAATCTCGACGTTCATCTCCGAGACCTGCTTGTCGAGGTCCCCGAAGCGCTCCTTCATGGAGTGCTCGTGGTCCTTGACGCCTTCGTCGGTGGTGGGGAGGTCGGAGGCCTGCCGGCTGTAGCCGTCGCGGAGGATGGCCAGCTGGTCCAGCTGCCGGCGCTCCTCCGGCGTCAAGACCGGGTCGATGATCGCTCGAATCTTCCGCACGAACCTCTCGCGGGTGCCGACGATCTCGTTCATCGCCTCGACCGATTTGGTGCGCGCGGCGGCCAGGTCGGGGAAGATCCCGACGCGGCCAGTCCCCTCCATGGCGTGCTCGATCCGCTCCACCAGCTTGCGGCTGTCGACCAGATCGCGCTGCATCTCGCCGACGTCGCTGGCCAGCGACATCATGCGGGCGACGTCCGGCTCCGCCTTCACCCACTTGGCGGCGGTCGGCGGGATGAAGACGCCGATGTCGAACTTGTCGAGGCTCTTGCCGACCAGCGAATCGAAGTAGGCCGGATCGGTCTGCGACTTGACGATGACCTGCTGCAGCTGGCGGTGGATCGGCTCGAATTCGTCGCGAACCTTGCTGAACTCGTCGCTGGCCAGATAGAAGTTGCTCATGCGCAGCTCGAGATTTCCCTCCAGCAGGCGCAGGTCGGGCGCGTCGGCCGTATCGGGATCGTAGAGCAGCAGCAGGTTGACGGAGCGATACGCGCGCTGCCAGTCCTTGGCCTTGATGTAGGTCCAGGCCTGCTCGCGCAGCGCCTCCGACCAGTAGCGCGACTGCCGGGGCACCGCCAGGTAGACCTCGATCGCCTTGTCGAACTGGGAGCGCTCGTAGAAGATCCGGGCGATCGCCAGCCGGGCCAGATCCTGAATGTCCTTGGCCGTGTCGTCGGGCGGCTGCTGCTTGAGCAGATCGTCGTAGGCCTTCGAGGCGCCGGCCAGATCGCCGCGCTTGACCATGATCGTCGCCAGGAAGTAGCGCGCCTGGAAGTAGTAGGGGTTGGTGGCCGGGATCGACGAGAAGACCGCCTGGGCGTCGTCGAGCCGCCCGCGGAAGTAGAGGTACTTGGCGCGGACGTAGGGGACGCTCGGCTCCACCGCCGCGGCCGGAACGTTCTCCAGCCGCTTGAGGTAGTTGTCGACGTTCTCGTAGTCGCCGGTGCGCAGCGCGACCTCGATCAGCCGCTGCAGCGCCTGCTGCTCGGCCTTCGAGCCGTTGTTCTTGGCGACCGCTTCCTGCAGGTAGTGGCGGGCCGAGTAGTAGTCGCGCCCCTGGAACAGCGACTCACCGAGGAGGTACAGGGCGTCGTCGTAGGCCCGCGTGTTGGGATACTTCTCGACGACGTCGAGGGCGATGGTCGCCGCCTCGTCGTAGTTCTTCACCGACAGCTGCACCTGGGCGTCCAGCACCCGGCGGTCGGCGGCGTCGGGCGGCGGCGGGGGCGCCTCCTTGAACTCCAGCGCCATCAGGTGGACGCGCTGATCGAGGTCGATCAGCTTCTTGACGGTATCGTCGACGTCGTCGGCGTGCGCCGTGCCGCCGCAAAGGCCGAGCGTGCCGGCAATGCCGAGCACGAGCGCTGCGGTCAGGCCCCACTTCGAGCCGTTCGCGACCCGCGAACGGCAGTTACTGCGATATGAAGCGTGCCGCTGTTTCATCACCCACGCGTGACTATTTCTTGGCCGGCGCCGCCGCTGCCGTCGCCCCACCCTCACCAGCGGAAATGACGTTCACGCGGAAGTCGACGGCCGGCTTGTCTGAAAGCTGGGTCGTGATGTTGCCCTTTTCGTACCCGACCACGGTGATGTTGGTGGTCTTCGAATCGCCGGCCACGAAGGTGTGGCTCGACTTGACGTTGAACTTGTAGCCCTTGAGGTAGCTGAACACGCCGAAGCCGTTCCCCTGGTAGGTCAGCGCGACCGACAGGGTGTGAGATCCGGGCTGGATGGCGCCGTTGTAGATGTCGAAGTCCTGCATCTCTGCCAGAGCGCCGCTGTCGTCGGCTTTCGAATAGATCTGTACCCCGTCGAGCGCGTAGGCGGCCTTCACCAGGCGAAAGGAGCTCCCCATCTCGTTCTTGTGATGGATGATCGCGCGCGAGGCGCCGATGACCCCGCCGAGGACGGTCTCCTTGAGGAGATTGAGCCGCGCCTTCGTGCGGAAGATCTGCTCTTTCAGCTCGTTGACGTTCTTCTCCAGCCCGCGCAGGCGCACGGTGTACGCGCCCTGATCGGCCCCGCCGCCCGCTTGCGCCGGCGCGGCCGTCGTCTCACCGGGAGCGGGCGGAGCGCCCGACGGCGTCGGCGCAGCCGCGGGAGCGGCGGCCGGGGCCGCGGCGGTCTCGGCCTGCGCAGAGGCGCCCACCACGCACGAAATCACCAATACCCCCAGGGCGCGGTACGCCCCACGCAAAAAAACAGTCCGCAGCGATGTCATGTCGTAACTCCGTCTGGCGTTTGAAGGGGCGTATTGGGAGGACCCGAAGAGCGGAGCAGCGTCGAAGCCGCTTTTCTATATCAGGACCCGCAAGTGCGGTCAATCTTCGGCTTTTCTGCGTTTCCCACAAGCTCGACGCCACCCCGAACGCCGCCCGGCTTTTTTTCGTCTGACGCTTCTTCTACGCTGCGCGTTGCCCGCTCCGTGTCGCCGCGCGCTTGCCCACCCCTCAGTGAGGCCTGCACGGCTGCCCTGCCAACCTAAGTCCGCGCGTCCCCGGGACCAAGCCGGTCGAGCTGGTCGCCGCCGCTGCGGGGGGCGCGGGGGGGCAGCGCTCGCCAGATCGCCTCCAGGAGCGCTCCGATCCCCTCGCCCGTGGCGGCGCTGATGGCGTGCAGCTCGATGCCCCGCCGCTTGAACGGTCGGGCGATCGTCGCCAGCTTCTGGCGCACGTCGGGCAGATCGATCTTGTTGATCGCCACGATTTGCGGCCGTTCCGCCAGGTGGGGGTCGTAAAGCGCGAGCTCTTTGTTGGTCGCGTCGAAGTCGCGCAGCGGGGTCCGGTCGGTCCCTTCGGCAGCGCTCGGATCGAGGAGATGGACCAGGAGGCGCGTCCGCTCGAGGTGCCTCAAGAACCGATCGCCGAGCCCCGCGCCGGCGTGCGCCCCCTCGATGAGGCCGGGGATGTCGGCGACGACGAAGCTCCGTTCGTCGGACAGCCCGACCGTACCCAGGTTGGGGACCAGCGTGGTGAACGGGTAGTTGGCGATCTTCGGCCGTGCGGCTGAGATGCGCGAGATGAGCGACGACTTGCCGACGTTGGGGAAACCGAGGAGGCCGACGTCGGCCAGGAGCTTGAGCTCGAGCCTGATGGTCCGCTCCTCGGCCGGCGTGCCGGGCTCGGACCGGCGGGGCGCCCGATTGGTCGAGGTCGCGAAGTGAATGTTGCCGCGTCCCCCTCTGCCGCCCTGCGCGGCGACGAAGCGCTGGCCGTTCGTCTGCAGATCGCAGATGAGCTCGCCGGTCGTCTGGTCGAACACCTGGGTGCCGGGGGGCACGCGGAGGATCACGTCCTCGCCGCCGCGCCCGTAGCGGTCCTTGTTCGCGCCCGCCTGACCGGTCGGGGCCTGAAATTCGCTCTTGTAGCGGAAATCGAGCAGCGTCGAGAGCCCCTCGTCGACGACCAGGACGACGCTGCCGCCGTGGCCGCCGTCGCCGCCCGACGGGCCGCCGAGGGGGACGAACTTCTCGCGCCGAAACGCGACGGCCCCTTTGCCGCCGTCTCCCGCGCGCACGCGGATGACGACCTCGTCGATGAAGTGCACGGGCGCCGTCTTTCTTGCTTGGGCCCGACTTGCCTGCGCCCCGACCGAGCCGGTCGGTTAGGCGGCGGCCACGGCGGGAGCCGCGGGCGCGACGATGCTGACGATCGTGCGGGAGCCGGACTTGACGTACTTCACTTCGCCGTCCTTGAGAGCGAACAGCGTGAAGTCACGTCCCATGCCGACGTTGCGGCCGGCATGAACGACCGTGCCCACCTGGCGCACGAGGATGTTGCCGGCGAGGACGACCTGCCCGGCGTGGCGCTTGATCCCGCGGCGCTGCGACTGCGAGTCGCGGCCGTTGCGAGAGCTCCCCTGACCTTTTTTGTGTGCCATGGCTTAGGCCGCCTTTGTGGCGCCGGCTCCGGCGCGGATCGCGGTGATCTTGAGGGAGGTGAACGGCTGCCGATGGCCCGTCTTGCGGCGGTAGCTCTTGCGGCGCTTGTACTTGAAGATGACGATCTTCTTGCCGAGCCCCTGCTCGATGATCTCGGCCTCGACGGTGACGCCGGAGACGGTCGGCTTGCCGACCTCGACCCCGCCGCCGTCGTCGGCGAACAAGAGCGGCCCGAAGGTCACCTTGGTGCCGGCCGGCCCCGCGAGCTTTTCCACGCGCAAGGTTTCACCCTCGCTGACGCGGTACTGTTTTCCACCTGAGGCAATGACGGCATACATCTGACTTGGGACCTCCGAGAGCGGCGTAGTTTAGAGACCTGCGGCCGTCTGTCAAGCAGAGGTATACTGCCCCCGTGGACTATTTCAGGGCGATGCGGCCGGACGTCGACGCGCTTCCGGTGGTGGGCCGGTCAGCCTGGGCGCTGGGCGCGCGGGTCCCCACCGACATCCAACCGTCGTCCGACGGCATGGTGCACCCTGCAACCGGCGGAATGTCGGTCGCGCCTGGAACAGTCTGGAACGTCCCCCATCACCGGCGTCCCCGTGGGCTCGCCGGCGGCTCGACGGGTCCTCTCGAGAACAGGATCTATTCGATCGGCGAGGCGCCGATCCACCTCAACGACCTCTCGATCAGGCCGGACCCGGCCCGACCGGATCGGCACGCATTCGTGGAACCTGCTCGCGTCGTCTCGTTGGAGACGTACGAGAGCTCGCTTGCCGCAACAAGGCGCTCGTGGAAACAGGTGTGGCCCGAATGAAAACGCTGGATCTGTACCTCGCCCTCGAACGGCTGATGCTCGAGCTCGACGCGGACTCGAACGCCATGGCTGATCGGATCCGCGATTTGATGGATCCTCTGTGGCTCCGACTGTCTCCAGAAGAGCTCGCGCGCCTCGACGCCCGTGGACAGATCGAGCCGGCCGACCTGTTTCCGGTTCAGCTGCCGATTCCGCCGCCCCCCGCGCTGCCGGCACCAACCGTCAGAGACCAGAGGTTCGATCACGCGAGCTGGCAGGCACCCCATGACTGGCGAAGGGAGGCCGCTTGATAGTCCGATGGGGTGGAAACCTGTTTCGGGATTGTGTCGCTCTGCTGTCATACGGCGACCGCGTCGTTCTCGCGGTTTCGGGCCCTCCCATCCGGATCGACTTGGCGGCCCCACCCCCGGTCTTCCCGGCGGCGCTCGACATCCGGCAGAATCAGCTCCTCGGAGGCCAGCCTGACCATTTCAAGGTCTCCGGGACTCCCGATCTCGAAACTCCGCAGGCACTCACGATCGTAGCGAATGGCCGGCCTGTGCTGATGGCGCAAGCGATCGCCGCTGACGAGATCATCCTGCACGTGGATTTGCGCGCCCTCGGCGTCAACATCTTCGACGACGCCTCGGGCCTGCATGTCGGTGACAGCACCCTCGCGAACAACACCTTCGAAGGTAGCTCGGCCGCGATAGCGCTTCGCTGATTGTGGAACGCCGCGGATTCGGGGGGCTACCCGAGCAGCCGGCGCAGGATTTCGTTGACGGCCTTGGGGTTCCCCTTGCCGCCGGTCTCTTTCATGACCGCGCCCACGAAGAAGCCCATCAGCTTGGGGTTGGTCTTGAAGCTGGCGGCCTCGTTGGGGTGGGCGGCGATGGCCCGCTTGCAGGCCTCTTCGAGGGCGCCGCTGTCGGAGACCTGGGCCAATCCTTCGGCGGCGACGATCTCCTTGGCTGAGCGCCGCTCGGCCCACATCTTGGCGAAGACGTCCTTGCCGAGCTTGCCCGAAAGGGTCCCGTCGTCGACGAGCTTGATCAGCTCAGCCAGGGCAACCGGCGGAATCGGGCAGTCGACTTCGCCCAGCTTGCGCGGATCGTCGACGCGCGCCAGCAGCTCGTTGATGAGCCAGTTGGCGGCGCGCTTGGCCGGCGCGCCGGCGGCCACCGTCGCGTCGAAGTAGGCGGCGGTCTCGCGATCGGCGACCAGCACGCCGGCGTCTTGCGGCGACAGACCCCCCTCGCCGGTGTAGCGGGCGAAGCGATCCTCGGGGAGCTCCGGCAGGCTGGCCCGCAGCGCGACCTGCTCGAGCTCGGTCACCACCAGCGGCGGCAGATCGGGCTCGGGGAAGTAGCGGTAGTCGTGCGCCTGCTCCTTCGAGCGCATCGCCTGGGTCACGCCGCGCGCCGCGTCCCACAGGCGCGTCTCTTGAATGATCCGCTCGCCCCGGTCGAGCAGCGTCGCCTGCCGCTTGACCTCGTGCTCGATCGCGTCGCGCACGTTCTTGAACGAGTTCATGTTCTTGATCTCGGTCTTGGTGCCGAACTTTTCGGTGCCGCGCGGGCGCAGCGAGACGTTGGCGTCGCAGCGCAACGATCCCTCTTCCATGTTGCCGTCGCCGATGCCGAGGTAGCGGACCAGCGTCCGCACCGCGCGCACGTACTCGGCGGCCTCTTCGGCCGACCGCACGTCGGGCTCGCTGACGATCTCGCACAGCGGGACGCCGGCCCGGTTGTAGTCGACGAAGCTGACGCCGGCCGCGGCGTGCAGGTTCTTCCCGGCATCCTCTTCCATGTGGATGCGGGTCAGGCGGATCGCGCGAGGCTCGCCCTTCAGGCGGAACTTGATGGCGCCCCCCTCGCAGATCGGCTCGTCGAACTGGGAGATCTGAAAGCCCTTGGGGAGATCCGGATAGAAGTAGTGCTTGCGCGCGAACCGGCAGCGCGTGCGGATCTTGCAGCCGGCCGCCATCCCCAGCCGCACCGCCGACTCGACGGCCGCGCGGTTCAGAACCGGCAGCGTCCCCGGCATCCCCAGGCAGACCGGATCGGTCGCCGAGTTCGGCTCCGCGCCGAACGCCGCCGACGACCAGGAGAAGATCTTCGAACGGGTGGCGAGCTGGACGTGCACCTCCAGCCCGATCACCACTTCCCAGTCGGTTTTACCGGGACCCTGAGAGGGTCCCGCGCCCCCCGCGATGGGCTCGCGTGAGCCAAGCTCCCGCTCCCCCGACGCGGCCATTTACGCAGCCTCCGGCGCGACGCGGGTGTGCCAGTCGGTGCGCGATTCGTAGGCGCCGCCGACGCGGAAGCAGATCTCTTCGCCCAGCGCCGGGCCGATGGTCTGCAGGCCGATCGGCAGCCCGGCCTTGGTGAAGCCGCAGGGCTGCGACAGCGCGGGGATGCCGGCCAGGTTCGGCGCGACGGTGAGGATGTCGGCCAGGTACATCTGCAGCGGGTCGCCGATGCGCTCGCCGAACTTGAACGCCGGCACCGGCGAGGTCGGCGTGACGATGGCGTCGCAGGTCTCGAACGCCGCCGCGAAGTCGTCGGCGATCTTGCGGCGCGCCCGCAGCGCCTTGCCGTAGTAGGCCTCGTAGTAGCCGGCGCGCAGGACGTAGGCGCCCAGCATGATCCGCCGCTTGGGCTCGGCGCCGAAGCCTTCGCCGCGGGTCTTGCGTGTAGAGCTCCTCCAGCGAGCGCGCCTCGGCGGCGCGGTGGCCGTAGCGGACGCCGTCGTAGCGCGCCAGGTTCGACGACGCCTCGGCGGTGCAGATGAGGTAGTAGGTGGCGATGGCGTACTTCGTGTGCGGCAGCGAGACCGGCACGATCTTCGCGCCGGCCCGGCCGAGCTCGTCGAGCGCCGCGCGCACCGCGGCTTCGATCTCGGCGTCCATGCCCGGCTGAAAATATTCGGTCGGCACGCCGAGCCGCACGCCTGCCAGACCTTGGCGCCCCGCGCGCGCCGCCTGCCGATAGGCGCCGACCGGCGCCGGGATCGACGTCGCGTCGAGCGGATCGACGCCCGACATGACCTCCAGCAGCGCCGCGGCGTCCTCGACGGTGCGGCCGAACGGCCCCGGGTGATCGAGCGACGAAGCAAAGGCGATGACCCCGTAGCGCGAGACCCGCCCGTAGGTCGGCTTCATCCCGACCACACCACAGAGCGCCGCCGGCTGCCGGATCGAGCCGCCGGTGTCGGTCCCGGTCGCGCCCGCGCACAGCGAGGCCGCCACCGCCGCCGCCGAGCCGCCCGACGATCCGCCCGGCACGTGCGCGGGCGACCAGGGGTTGCGCGTCGGCTTGACCGAGCTGTTCTCCGTCGACGAGCCCATCGCGAACTCGTCCATGTTCAACTTGCCGAGCGCGATGGCGCCGGCCGCCTCCAGGCGCGCCGTCACCGTCGACTCGTACGGGGGGACGAACCCGCGCAGGATCTTCGAGGCGCAGGTGGTCTCGACCCCCCGCATGCAGAAGATGTCCTTGATCCCGATGGGCGCGCCGGCCAGCGGGCCCGGATCGCGCCCCGCCTTGCGGGCGGCGTCGACCGCGTCGGCCCGACGGCGGGCGCCGGTGTCGTCGATCTTCAGGTAGCAGCCGAGCGCTCCGTCCAGCCGGGCGGCCCGATCGAGGAACTGCTCGGTCACCTCGCGCGCGCTGAAGCTCCCGGCGCGCACGCCGTCGACGATCGACACCAGGCTGGCCCCGCGAGGGTCGATCACGAGTCGTCCTCGACCGCGGAGGCGCCGCCCGGGCCGGGGACGATGCGGGGGACCTGGAAGAAGCTGGCCTCCCGCCGGGGGGCGTTGGCCAGGGCCTCGTCAACCGGCAGCGACGGCGCCGTCTGGTCGGCGCGCAGCGGGCAGTCGAAGGGAACGGCGTGCGTCATCGGCTCGACGCCCGTGGTGTCGAGCTCGCGCATGGCATCGACGTAATCGAGGATGGCGTCCAGATCGACGGTCATCCGGGCCACCTCTTGCTCGGAGAGCGCCAGGCGCGCCAAGATGGCCAACTCGCGGACTTCGTCGGCAGTGATCCGGGACATACGAGGTCCGTTTCATAGCACGGCGCCCGCAGGAATTGGCGAGTTGCCGCCGTAGAAGTTATAGTGTTGAGTCCCCGGTCCGACGCTCATGTCCCGCCTGTTCGCCGACCTCCGCACTCGTGCCGCGGCCGCTGTTTTGGCGGCGGTCGCCCTCGTGGCCGCCTGCGACAGCGGCACGCGCCCGCCCGACGCCCAGGCGGCGGTCAGCCTGATGTCGGCCGAGCTGTCGATCCGCTTCGACGTGGCCGACGGCAGGCAGCCGACGGTGTCGGTGCTGGGATTCCGCGCCGCGACGGCCGGACCGGACGCGACCGACGTCTTGGGACTGGTCGATCCGCTGTCGGCCGCGGCCCCCGATCAGGGGTGCGCCCTGCGCGACGTCGACGAGGCGACCAGCGCGCTGGTCGCCCGCGGTAGCTCGATCGATCTGGAGGAGCTCTCCGGGGTCGGGATCGGCCTCGGCCCGGGCGAGCCGCTCTTGCGCCTCGATCCGCGCGTCTTCCCCGACGTGGCCGGCGTGGTGGGCGGGGTCGTCGCCGAGGCGGCGCCGCAACCGCTCGATCTCCTCCCCGAGCGCCTGAGCATCTACGGCGCCGACGCGGAGCTCCCGGTCGCCGAGCTGACCGTCCCGGCGCTGCCGCGGCTGCAGGCGGCCAACGGCGCCGCGCCGGTCGCGGGAATGAAGATCGACGCCAGCGAGGGGCTGTCGCTGTCGCTCAGCGGGGCGGCCGGCGCGCGCGTCGAGCTGCGCCCCTTCGGGGCGACCGTCGCCGTGATCTGCGCGGTGCCGAGCAACGCCTCGACCGAGGCGGTGATCAACGTCCCCCGCGCGCTGCTGGTCCATCTGCCGCGCGCCCGCGCCGGCACCTGGGGCGTCCCGGTGTCGATCGAGGTGGCGCGGCGGATCCGCGCGCGCGCGCCGCTGGCCCCCTCGGGTGCCCGCGTCTCGGTGGAGACCCGCTCGGCAGTCGCCGCGGAGCTGCGCCCGTGAGCCCCAACTCGGTCCGCCGCGACACGCGCCAGCACGCGCGCGTCGACCTGGAGATCCTGGTGTCGGTCTCCGACGCCGCCCAGAAGGTGCGCCGGCCGATCCGCTTCGCTTCGACGGATCTGTCGAGCGGCGGCGCGTTCTTGCGAGCCGACATCCTGTTCGAGGTCGGCGAGACGCTGGTGGTCGAATTTCGCCTGCCCAGCGGCCGCCAGATCAAGGCCCAGGGTCGCGTCGTTCGGGTCACGCGCGGCGGCCAGAAGGATCGCTCCCCGGGGATGGGGATCGAGTTCGTCGATCTGTCGGCCGAGGACCGGGCGGCGATCGACACCCGGACGTCGTAGAGACCGCAGGAGATCCAGGAGATCATCGATGGCCGAGACGCTGGAAGAGCTGACCTACGACTACGAGGACGAGGGGACGCTGGTCCGCAAGGAGCTCGATCGCGCCGTGCTCACCAAGGGGAGCTGGGCGACGATCATGTTCCTGTTCCAGGAGCTCGACCGGGCCAAGGGGAAGTTCCGGGCGCCCAAGATGGCCATCGTGCGCTTCAAGAAGTCGAAGGGAAGCTACCGCAAGCAGTCGTCGTTCAACATCTCGAACGAGAAGCAGGCGCGCCAGATCGCCGAGGTGTTCGAGCAGTGGTACCCCAAGATGGCGGCGGCGGCGGCAGCCGCGGCGGAAGACGCCGAGACCTCGGGCGACGACGACAGCGGGGACGACGGCCCGGGCGGGGACGACTGAGCCCGATCGCGCTCTTCATCAACCCGCGCTCGCGCGCGAATCGACGCAACCCCCGGGTGGCGTCGCAGTTCCAGGCATTGCTCGGCGCCGACGGCCGGGTGTTCGCGCCGAAGACGCTGGAAGAGCTGGCGGACGAAGCGGTCGCGCTGAGCGCCGACCCACCGTCGGTCATCGCCGTGCACGGCGGCGACGGCACGCTCCATCGGACGGTGGCCGCGCTGGGGCGGGCCTTCGGCGAGACGCCCGCTTCCCCCGCTGGCGATCCTCGGCGGCGGAACGATGAACGTCGTCAGCGCGTCGCTGGGAATCCGTCAGCCGGCCGCGCCGTTCTTGACGGCGATCCTGGGGGCCGTGCGGGCCAATCAGCCGTTCCAGACGGTCCGCCGGCGCTGCCTGCGAATCGGCGACACCTTGGGATTCATCTTCGGCAACGGCCTGATGGCCAACTTCCTGGGCGAGTACTACGGCACCGGAGAGTACGGGCCCGTGCGCGCGACCTGGCTGCTCCTGCGGGCGCTGGGCTCGGCGCTGATCGACGGTCCGTTCATTCACAAGCTCTTCAAGCGCTTCGAAGGGACCGTCGAGGTCGACGGTCAACCGCTGGAGCGAACAGTGTTCATCGGGGTCGGCGCCGCGACGGTTCGCGAGGTGGGCCTCGGCTTCAAGCTCAACCACCGCGCCGACGACGACGTCGAACGGTTCGGCGTGCTGGCGATTCACGGACGCCCCGTCGGCCTCATCCCCGAGTTCCCGGCCGTGTACCAGGGGCGCGGCATCTCGCCGAAGCGCGCCTTCAGCGCCGTCGCCTCGACGCTCAAGATCACCCCCAAGAGCGGCAGCATGGCCTACACGATCGACGGTGACCTCTACAAGGGCGAGGGTCCGCTCACCATCTCCGTCGGCCCCCACATCGAGTTCGTCAAGCTGCCGACCACCTCTGCGCTCGGAGAGCCGCGAAGGGTCGCGGCGCTCCCCCCGCGACGGACGCCGCCGAGCCCAGCCCGGCGAGCACGGCGCGTTGATTGTCTCTCCCGGGCGCGATACGATGGACGTCACGCGATGAGCTCGTCGTTTCCCATGGACGGCATGCGGGTCCGGTTTGCAGGCGATTCGAACGTCGGCATGAAGCGCGCCCACAACGAGGACGCGTTTTATCTCCCCGAGAGCGAACGCCTGGCGATCGTCGCCGACGGGATGGGCGGCCACGCCTCGGGCGAGGTCGCCAGCCGGATGGCGGTCGACACCATCGTGGGGTTCTTCAAGGCCACGCAGGACGACCAGCAGCTGACCTGGCCGTTCAAGATGGACCACGGCAACCGCTACGACACCAACCGGATGGTCACGGCGATCAAGCTGGCCAACCTGAAGATCCACGAGCAGGCCCAGAAGGATCCGCGCTGCCACGGGATGGGAACGACGGTGGTCTCGACGCTGTTCGCCGATCGAGCGCTGGTCATCGGGCACGTCGGCGACAGCCGGCTCTACCGGCGCGCGCGACGGCGTGCTCAAGCAGCTGACCGAGGACCACTCGCTGCTCAACGACTACATCAAGATGAAGAACCTGACGGCCGACGAGATCGCGTCGTTCCCGCACAAGAACGTGATCGTGCGGGCGCTGGGCATGAAGGACACCGTGCAGGTCGACGTCCACGTCGAGGAGCCGGTCCTGGGCGACGTCTACCTGCTCTGCTCGGACGGCCTGTCGGGAATGGTCAAGGACGAGGAGATCTCGGCCATCGCCACCAGCGAGCCCGACCTCGACGTCATGTGCGAGAAGCTGATCGCCGAGGCCAACAAGAACGGCGGCGTCGACAACATCACCGTCGTCGCCGTCCGCGTCGAAGCGGCCTAGATCGCGTTTCGCGGCCCTATCCGCCTCGAGCCAACGAGAACCCGGCATGCGCGCGGCAAGATGTCGCGTCTCGACCGCGCGCTGCTCGCCGCTTACGAGCTTTCTGCGGAGCGTAGCCTGCAATGACATCCAGGCAGGCTACGCCCCGCAAAAAGCCCACGTGCGGCCACTAGAGCCGATCGAAGCGCGACGGTCGGGCCGCACGTAACGGAGTTGCCCGTCGACCAGGACGCGAGGCGATCAGACGCGACCGGGCGCCGCACGCAACAAGCCCTCGAGCCAACGAGAACCACGGCACGCGCGCGGCAAGTACCTCGCGCCTCGACCGGGCGCTGCTCGCCGCTTACGAGCTTTTTGCGGGGCGTAGCCTGCAATGACATCCAGGCAGGCTACGCCCCGCAAAAAGCCCACGTGCGGCCACCAGAGCCAGATCGAAGCGCGACGGTCGGGCCGCACGTAACCGGAGTTGCCCGTCGACCAGGACGCGAGGCGATCGACGCGAGTCGATCGACGCGAGGCGTATCGACGCGAGGCGATCGCAGTGGGGGCCGTCGCGACCAGGACGTCACGACCCCGAGGTCGTGACCGCGCCGTCGGAGACGGCCACCACCCCCGACGTCGTGACCACCGCGTCGCAGACGTCGCCGGTCGCGGTGGCGCCCGACCAGACCACCGCCCGCCGGACCCGAGCGCCGGCCGCCACGCGCGCGCCCGCGTCGATGACGGCGTCCGGGCCCACCTCGGCGCCCGATTCGACCTCGGCGCCGGCCGCGATCCGCACCGGCCCGACGATCCGCGCGCCCTGCGGCCACCCGGGCGGCCGGATCGACGCCGGCCAGCATCCCCGGCGGATCGCGCAGCAGGCGTCGGATCGCGCAGCAGCGCCAGGTTGCCCGCCAGGTAGCGCTCCGGCGTCGAGTGCTCGGCGAAGTAGCCGGCCGAGCGTCGCCGCGCGGATCGTCTCGCCGTCGCGCAGCGCCGGGACGTAGGCGTCGCGAATGAGGTCACAGAAGATCGGCTGCAGGCGGTCCATCAGCGCGGGGGCCAGCACCTGGACGCCGGTGAACATCCGCAGCGTCACCGCGCCTTCGGGCGGGCGCGGCGAGCGCGCGTCGAGGATGCTGACGACCCGGCCGGTCGCGTCGACGCCGATGGCGCCCCAGCGCTGCGGGTCCGGATCGTCGCGAAGCAACATCGTCGCCGTGGCGCCGTGCGCGGCGTGGTCCGCCAGCAGCGCCGGGAGATCCAGATCCGCCACCACCTTGGCGTTCATCACCAGCGCCGGGCCCGGCCCCAGCAGCCCCCGCGCGTTGGCGACGCCGCCGCCCGTGCCCAGCAGGTCGGCCTCGACCGCGTAATCGACGGTCAGCCCCGCCGCGCGCCCGCCGAGCGTCGCGCGGACCAGATCGCCGCGGTGGAACACGTTGACCACCGCGCGCGTCGCCCCCGCCCGGGCCGCCGCCCGCAGCCCGAAGACGATGGCCGGGTGGCCGCAGATCGGGACCAGCGGCTTCGGCAGCGTCAGGCCGAGCGCACCCAGACGCGTCGACCTTCCGGCCGCCAGGAGCATGACGCTGACGTTCATCGCGGCCGGTGCAGGCAGGTGCTCGGCGCCATTGTCGGTTCATGGTATGCGATCGGCATGAAGATTTCTGTCATCGGAACCGGGTACGTCGGGCTGGTCGCGGGGGCGGGGTTCGCGGACATGGGGAACGACGTCACCTGCTGCGATCTCGACGCCCAGAAGATCGAGGGCCTCAAGCGCGGCGTCATGCCGATCTACGAGCCGGGCCTCGACAAGCTGGTCACCCACAACGCCGCCGAGGGGCGACTCAGCTTCACGACCGACGTCAAGGCCGGCGTCGCCGGCGCCGAGGTGGTGCTGCTGGCGGTGGGGACGCCGCCCGGCCCGGACGGTTCGGCCGATCTGTCGTACATCCTGAAGGCGGCCGGCGACGTCGGCGACGCGCTGACCGGGTGGGCGGTGGTGGTCACCAAGTCGACCGTTCCGGTCGGCACCGGCGACAAGATCGAGGCGATCATCAGCAAGCGGACCAAGCACGAGTTCGCCGTCGCCTCGAACCCCGAGTTCTTGAAGGAGGGGGACGCGCTCAACGACTTCATGAAGCCGGATCGCGTGGTGGTCGGCACCGAGCGACAAGCGCGCCATCGAGACGCTGCGCGCGCTCTACGCGCCGTTCACCCGAACCACCGACCGGATGCTGGTGATGGATCGCCGCTCGGCCGAGCTGACCAAGTACGCCGCGAACTCGATGCTGGCGACGCGCATCTCGTTCATGAACGACCTGGCCAACCTGTGCGAGATCCTGGGCGCCGACATCGAGCTCGTGCGCAAGGGCATGGGCTCCGACAACCGGATCGGCCCCAAGTTCCTGTTCGCCGGGCCGGGCTTCGGCGGCAGCTGCTTCCCCAAGGACCTGCGCGCCGCCATCAGCACGGGGCGAGAGGTCGGCTACAAGCTGGAGGTCCTCGACGCCGTGGTCGCCGTCAACGAGCGGCAGAAGCGCCGCCTCGGCGAGAAGGTCCTGGCGCACTTCGGCGGCGATCTCAAAGGGCAAGCAGATCGCCGTCTGGGGCCTGGCGTTCAAGCCGGGCACCGACGACATCCGCGAGGCGCCCGCGCTGGTCCTGATCGAGCAGCTCCTCGGCGGCGGGGGCCAAGATCTCCGCGTCGGATCCGGTGGCGATCGAGGCGGTGCGCAAGCAGCTCGGCGATCGCATCGCCTACGAAGAGGCCCACTACGACTGCGCGAAGGGCGCCGACGCGCTGGTGCTGGTCACCGAGTGGCACGAGTTCCGCCGCCCCTCGTTCGAGCGCCTCAAGTCGCTGCTCCGTCAGCCCGTCATCTTCGACGGCCGCAACGTCTGGAGCCCCGCCGAGCTGCGCACGGCCGGGTTCACGTACTACGGCATGGGCCGCGCAGAGCCTGAGAGCCAGGCGCGCAGCTCAGCGGGCGCCGGCGGCCAGCGGCATCGCGGCGCCCGGCGCCCAGTTGCCCGACGAGGACGAAGACGACGACGTCGGCGCGGCTGACTCGAGCAGGCGGATCGCCGGGTGGCGGGCGTGGGTCGATTCGTAACGACCGACGACGATGGTGATGCGATCGGGGAAAAGGTGCAGCGCGCCCGACAGACCGGCCGACTCCGGCGGCATCGCGTAGGCCTGGCCGTCGTGCATGACCGCGCCGCGCGGTCCGACCAGCACCGGGAACCGCAGCGCCAGCTCCTGGGGCTCGATCCTCAGCGCCCGCAGCCGCTGGCGCTCCTCGGCCAGCAGCACCGCCGGCGACTTCCCTCCGGCGTCCGTCTGCGGGGCGTCGTTCTGCTCGCGCAGCCAGATCGCCAGCTGCCGGGCGGCGTCCGCCTCGTCGACGAAGGCCGCATCCTTGAAGAAGGCCAGCTTCAGCCAGTTGCCGAGGTTGGTCCCCGGGCCGCGATCGGCGCCGCGGCGGGCCCGCACCTCGACCCCCAGGCCGATCTGCAGCGCCGCATAGGCAAACGCCGGATCCCACTCCAGCACGCGACCATCCTTGTCCGAGCCGATCCCGATGGGCCGCGCTCGATCGAAGGCCGCCAGCAGCGGAATGCCGCCGAACGACCGGTAGTGGGCCACCAGCGTTCGCACGCAGGTCTCGAGACCTTGATCGGGGACGATGGACGCGATCGTGAAGCGCGAGTACTCGAGCCGCGAGACGAAGAAGGTCACCGAACGTTCGGCGCCGTCGCGGAACTTGAGATCCACCTGGCCGAAGCCGTGACGGGCGATCTCGCCCGGCACCTTGTCGTGCTCGCCGAGTGGCCGGCTCCGACGCGGACGGACGCTGGCGATCAACGAATAGAAGGCGCTCTTGCCACCCTCGTAACCGGCCTCGCGGGCGCGCCGGACGATCTCCAGCGATCTCAAATTCGGCTGCTTCAGCAGCAGATTGACGACAAAAGCGCGGAAGGGCTGCGCCTTCGAGGGACGTCCGACGCTTCTCTTCGTTGCACCAATCTCTTGATCCACGCCCCTATGTACGACTCACACCCGCCTGGGATACACGGAAAACAATAATTGTTCGAAGGTTCTCATGAGCGGGGGAGCGCGTCCCTTCCCGTATCAATGGTGCGACGGGCCTTCCACCTTTGCAGCGCCAGCTCGACCAGGCGAGTCAACAGCGCTTTTTGTGACAGGCCCGAGGCCTCCCACATCTTCGGGTACATCGAAACGGCCGTGAACCCGGGGAGGGTGTTGACCTCGTTGACGTAGAGGGCACCGTCCGCGCGCGAAAGGAAAAAATCGACGCGGGCCAGGCCGGCCAGCTCGAGCGTCCGGAAGGTCTCGACGGCCAGCGTCTGGACGCGAGCGGCCGTCGCCGCCGGAAGCTCGGCCGGAATCTTCCAGCTGGCGCCGCTGGGGTCGACGTACTTGGCGTCATACGAATAAAAGCCGTCCTTGTGGTGGACGAGGATCTCGCCCGGGACCGACGCCACCGGATCGTCGTTGCCGAGCACCGCGCATTCGATCTCGCGCGCGTCGACCGCCCGCTCGATCAGCACCTTGCGATCGAACGCCAGCGCCGCGCGCACCGCCGGCGCCAGCCCCTGCCGCCCGTTGACGCGCGAGCACGCCGACCGACGAGCCGGCGTTCACCGGCTTGACGAACAGCGGCCACCCGAGCCTCGCCGAACCCGCCAGCGCCGCCGCCGGATCGCGGGCGAACGCCGCGGCGGTGACGACCGTGAAGTCCACCACCGGGATGCCCGCGTCGCGCAGGAGGCGCTTGGCGACGTCCTTGTCCATCCCGATCGCGGAGCCGAGCACGCCGGCCCCGACGTAGGCGACGTCGCCCAGCTCGAGCAGTCCCTGCACGGTGCCGTCCTCGCCGAAGGTGCCGTGCAGCACCGGGAACACCACCACGTCGTCGGCGGCGGCGTCCACCTGGCCGGCGACCAGACCCTGTTCGATGCTGACGGTCGGCGCCGCGGGATCGAGCGCCAGGGCGCGCGGATCGCCGGTCGCCGCGGCCAGCGTCCGTTCGGATTCCTGATGCCAGCGCCCGGCCCGATCGATGCCGATCAGAACCGGCTCGAACCGCTCGCGATCGAGCGCGCCCAGCACGTTGCGCGCCGACAGGATCGAGATCTCGTGCTCGGCCGACCGGCCGCCGAACAGGATGATGACACGGGTCTTCTTCACGGCGTTTTCACCTCGTTGGACATTCCGAGCTGCGCGAACAGGAAGCTCCACTCGTCGACCAGCTGGGCGATCACCTTGCGGAGCGGCTTGCCGGCGCCATGGCCAGCCTTGCTTTCGACCTCCAGCAGAACGGGGAGCCCGCTGGCGGTCGCCGCCTGCAGGCGGGCGGCCATCTTGCGGGCGTGCATCGGATCGACGCGCGTGTCCGAGGCCGCCGCGTGCAGGAAGACCGCCGGGTACTTCACGCCGTCACGGACGTGTTGATAGGGAGAGTAGGCCGCCAGCCAGCGGGCGGCCACCGGATCGTCGGGCGAGCCGTACTCCGGGATCCAGAGCGCGGCGATGCGGAAGAGGTGGTAGCGGAGCATGTCGAGCAGCGGCACGCCGCAGATGACGGCGCGAAACAGCTCCGGGCGCTGGGTCATCGCGGCGCCGACCAGGAGGCCGCCGTTGGAGCCGCCGGAGATCGCCAACCGATCGGCCGCCGTCACCCGCTCCGAGATGAGCCAGCTGGCCGCCGCGATGAAGTCGTCGAACACGTTCTGCTTGTTGCCGAGCATGCCGGCGCGGTGCCAGCTCTCGCCGTACTCGCCGCCGCCGCGGAGGATCGCCAGCGCGTACGTGCCGCCGCGCTCGAGGAAGGGGATCGCCGAGGGGGTCCAGACCGGCAGCATGTTGACGTCGAAGCCGCCGTAGCCGGTGAGCAGCGCCGGGTGCGTGCCGTCGCGCGGGAGACCTTTTCGATGGGCGAGGAACAGCGGAACCCGGGTGCCGTCGCGCGAGGTGACCATCACCCGCTCGACTTCGAAGGCCGCCGGATCGACCGGCGCCGCCAGCGCCCGCCAGACGACGCTCTTCGGCGCGGCCCCCAGCTCGACGTCGAAGATCGAGGTCGGCGCGAAGAAGCTGGTGAACCCGTAGAACAGCTCGGCGACGTCGCGCGCGCCGGAGAGCGCCGTCAGCGCGCCGAGGCCCGGCAGCGCAACCTCCCGCCGGGCGCCGCCGTTCCGCTCGTCGAAGAGCGAGAGACGCGCGGCGGCGTCGTGCAGGAAGCCGACCGCCAGGCCGCCGTGGAAATAGACCGCCCGCTCGAGCACGTCGGGCCCTTCGGGGATCACCTCGCGCCAGTGGGCGCGCGCCGGATGCCGGGGGTCGACGGCGACGATCCGGCCCCGCGGGGCGCCGCTGGTGGTGAGAAGATAGATGCGATCGTCGAGCGCCTCGATGACCTCGAACCGGGCGTCCTCGCCGGCGGCCACGGCGATCGGCGGCTGGGGAATGCCGGCCCGGCCGGCGTGGATGTCGAAGAGGTACACCTCGCCCTTGGTCCACCCCTGGGCGACGCTGACCACCAGCCAGCGACCGTCGGGAGAGAGATCGACGCTGGGCCAGTCGGTGCGATCGCGACCGTCGCCGAAGATCTTGCGATCGTGCGCCGGATCGTCGCCGAGGTGATGGAAGAAGACGCCGCGGTGATACGCCTCCTCGCCCGGCGGCACCTCCCCCGGCTTCGGATAGCGGGTGTAGTAAAAGCCGCTCCCGTCGGGCAGCCAGGCCAGCGAGCAGGCGCGCGTGCGCGGGATGCGATCGCCGAGGTCCTGGCCGCTGTCGGCGTCGCGCACGCGCAGCAGCGACTCCTCGCTGCCGTCGTCGGAAGTGCCGAAGGCGACGCGCCGGCCGTCGTCGGAGGGGAACCACCAGTCGAGCGCGCGCGTGCCGTCGGCGCGCTCGCCGTTGACGTCGACGAGCGCTCGATCGGCGCCGTGCAGGCCGTCGCGCAGGTAGAGGATCGCCTGGTTCTGGGCGCCGTCGCGGCGGGTGTAGAAGTAGCGGCGCTCAGCTCCTGCCTTGCTCGCCCTGCCGGGCTGGTCGGCCCGTCCTGGTTTCGTGGTCGCCTTGCTGGTCGCCTTGCTGGCCGCGCCCCCGGGGCTCGGGCGTGAGACGGGCGCGCCCAGGGAGCCGATCGCATAGAGATGTCCGAGGCGCTCTTCCAGCGCCGCGCGCCCGGGGAGGTGGTCGAGCGCCTTCCGGGTGGCGGCGTTCTGCGCGTCGGTCCAGCGCGCCACGGCGGGCGCGTCGCCGTCTTCCAGCCAGCGGTAGGGATCGGCCGGTGCGCCGCTCACGATCGAAGACAGTAGCAGGGAGAAGGCGACCGCGACGAGCTTCACGCGTCGAGACCGTGCATGTGTCGCTCGAGCCAGGGCGAAAGTGCGACCAGCACCAGCGCCGTCACCGCCGAGAGCGCCACGAAGATGAAATAGAAGTCCGCCTGGCCGCCGAAGAGATGAAACAGCTCGCCGCGGGCCACCTTGTCGGTGATGGCCGCGATCTGGCCGGCCAGCAGCTCGGCGATTCCCGTCGACAGGAACCAGAGGCCCATGGTCACCGCGGCCAGCTTGGCGGGGGCCAGCTTGGTCACCAGCGACAGGCCGATCGGCGACAGGCAGAGCTCACCGAAGGTGTGAAAGGTGTACGCCGCCACCAGCCACCACGGGCTGACCAGGGCGCCACCGGCGCCGTGCCGCGCGCCGGCCACCATGAACACGAACCCCAGGCCCAGGAAGACCATCGCCGCGGCCATCTTCGCCGGCGTGCTCGGCTCGCGGCGGCGCCGGCCAAGCGCGGTCCAGAGCGCCGCGAAGAGCGGGCTGGCGACGATCAGCACGGCCGGGTTCACCGACTGGAACCAGGAGGCCGGCACCTGGAACCCGTGAACCATCCGATCGGTGCTCTGCTCGGCGAAGAAGTTCATCGAGGAGGCGGCCTGCTCGTAGGCCAGCCAGAAGGGGATGGTGAGGAACATGATCACCAGCAGCGCCGCCATCCGATCGCGTTCGTCGCGTGTCAGCGGCTGGGAGGCCGCGCGGGTCGCCGCCGTCGACCGCGGGGGCCGATCGCCGATCCCCGCCAGGTAGCGCGGTTTGAGCTTCAAGTAGAACGCCAGCCCGCACAACATCCCGATGCCGGCGGCGCCGAAGCCGTAGTGCCACCCCCAGCGCGGGCTCTCGCCGAGGTAGCCGCAGGCGATCTGGCCAATCAGCGCGCCGACGTTGACGCCCATGTAGAAGATCGTGAAGCCGGCGTCGCGGCGCGGGTCCCCCGGCTGGTAGAGCTGGCCGACCATGGTCGAAGCGTTGACCTTGAAGAAGCCGGTGCCGATCGCCACCAGCGCCAACCCCAGGAAGAACGTCGGCGTGGTCGGCACCGCCATCGAGAAGTGTCCGGCGGCGATCACCACCGCCCCCACGGTCATGGAGCGATGGGTCCCCCAGAATCTGTCGGCGATGTAGCCGCCGAGGACCGGAAGTGCGTAGGCGAAGAACCCGTACAGGCCGAACAACCGGCTGGCGGTGGCGTGGGACCAGCCCATTCCGCCGCGCGCGTTGTCGGCGATGAAGAGCACCAGGATGGCGCGCATCCCGTAGAACGAAAAGCGCTCCCACATCTCGACGGTGAAGAGGAGGTAGATTCCGCGGGGCTGGCGGATGGCCGGCGCGGGCGCGCCCCCGGGCGATGGCGCGGTGGCCGAAAGATCGCTGTCGCTCACGGGCGGGGCGCGGCCCCCGTTGGCGGCAGTGCGGGAGGCAGCGTGTCCATGAACTCCTGCACCATCCGATCGACGTGGGCGGGATTGTTCGCCTCCAGATCCAGCGCGTCGCGGGCGTGCCAGAGCACGCGCCCGTCGTAGGTCGAAACGAGGGTCATCGAGACGTAGAGCTCGTCGCCGGCGAAGACGGGATCGTCGTAGGCGATGCTGCCGTCATGGGTGTAAATCGGCTCGTCGAGCGGAACGACCAGGTCCAGGCTGACGCCCCCGGCGAGGAAGACGTGCCCGCCGCGCGGCGGGCCGAGCGGTCGCCCCCCGCGCCACCCGCCGACGGGTGCCGCCGCGCGGGGCGACGCCGTCGCCATCGGCGCGCCGCCGCCACGCCAGCCCGAGGGCCTGAAGGACGACCCTCCGGCCGGAGGCGCCGCGCGCCAGTTGCCGCCGCCTCCGCCCCCGTGAGGTCCGCCCGCGCCGCGGGAAATTCCCCGTCCGCCGCCCCCCTTCTGCGACGCCAGAATGAGAATGACGGCGGCCACGACCACCACGATGAAGACACCCGTCAGGATCGTCGCCGTTTGCCGACCGGGCGTCGTGACCACGCCCTTGACGTTGACGTAAAGGACGGCGTCGGCCTGGGTCGCGGCGCCCACCTGCGCGGCCAGCTCGGGCGAGACGCGCGGCGGCGTGCCGGTCGCTCCCTCCCGGGCGCCGTCCGCGCTGCTCGCGAAGGAGACGATGCCGCGCGCGAGCCCGTCGAGAGCGTCGCCGCCCGCGACCGGCGTTCCATCCGGACCGTAAACGGCGTCCCAGCGAGGCAGCAGATCGACGTCGTACCCGCGGCTGCGCAGCGAGCGGTCGACGGCGCGCATCGTCTCGGCGGAGACCGCCTGGCCGATGGCCGCCGACTTCACCGGATCGTCGTCACCGACCTGATCGAGGACGACGAACACGTCCGGGGGCAGCACCGCGATGCGACCCGGGGTGTAGGCGCGCGCGGCGTAGCCCGAATCGACCAGCGGGTGCGGCCCGGTGGCGCAGGCCGCCGACCAACCGAGCGCGGCGAGCAAGAACGCGGGCCTCGAGCGAGCCTTCACGCCGCAAACGCTACCACGCCCGTGCCGGACGTCCGGCAGCCGACGGCAATCGATGCGGTCCCGGCTCTGCCGTATCGGGCGCGCAAAGTGGTAGCATGCGCCCCGTGGTCAGGTTCGGACTCGCCGCGGCGGCCGTGATCGCCGCCGTCCAGATGGTCAGCCCCGGCGCGCTCGCCGCGCCGGCGGGGCTCAAGGTGCAGGTCGACAAGAGCAAGGTCGATCTCAAGCAGCACCGGCTGGAGGTGAAGATGTCTCACCCGGCCGGCAAGGTGAAGATCGAGGTCTACGCCGAATCGGAGGCGGTCATCGCCGACGAGGAGCAGGACTTCACCGGGCGCCCGGCCGGCGCCCCCCTGATCGTCACCTGGACGCCGTCGAGCGACGCGGCGGTGGCGCGCATCGAGGTGCACGCCTACGACGCCCAGGGGAACTGGGTCGGCGTGGAGATCGCCCCCTGGTTCGTCCCGATTCCCCACGAGGACGTCAACTTCAAGACCGGCTCGGCGGAGATCGACGCGCCCGAGACCCCCAAGCTGGAGGCGGCCTACACCAAGCTCGGGGAGGTGCTGGCCAAGGATCAGGCCCACGGCCGGATGCACCCGGGCATCACGCTCTACATCGCCGGCCACACGGACACCGTCGGGAGCGCGGCGCACAACCTCAAGCTGTCGCAGGATCGCGCCCGCTCGATTGCCAGCTGGTTCCGCAAGCGCGGCGTGAAGCTGCCGATCTCGTTCGAAGGCTTCGGCGAGACGTCGCCCGAGGTGAAGACCGCCGACAACGTCGACGAGCCGCGCAACCGGCGCGTCGACTATGTCCTCTCCGACGGTCCCCCCACCTACTCCGCCGCGTTCAAGCCGAGCTGGAAGCGCATTCCCTAGGAGGGCGCGAGGATCGCTCGAAGCGACGGTCCGGGCCCGTCAGGGCACCGCGTGGATACGAAGGACCGAACGGCCCCAACCCAACCCGACCGAGAGGCCGAACGACGGGGAGTAGGCGTACGACGTCGCGCCGGTGGTGTAGTCGTTCGAGCTCACGCGGTAGATGGGGAGGGTCGCGTCGAACTGCGCGAACATGCGGATGGTGCTGGCCCGCAGAAACTCGTAGCCGGCCGAGAGCTCGGCCTGAAGGCCACTGCCCGAATAGGTCGTGAAGGTCCCGGCGTCGTCCTTGGTGACCGCCGTGCCGCCCCAGGAGACGCCGCCCCCGAGATAGCTCGACCCGTTCGCCGTCGGGTTGTTGAAGTAGAGCGCCATCAGCTTGATCCACGAACCGGTGATCCCGGCGCTGCCGCTGCTGCCGGTGGTCGAGTTGTCGTTGCTGGTGGAGAACATCAGATTGATGAACGAAAGGTCGATCGCCAGCGAATCGAGCTCGTAGCGATAGCCGAGGCCGATGGCCGGTCCGGTGTTCGCCCCCGGATTGGCGATGCCCGCGTACCCGAGTCGCGCGTACCAGAGCGAGTCGGCCTCGACCCGGTTGGGCGACTGCTGATCGGAGGTGACGTTCGTGCGGTCGACCGTCCCGTTGACCGTGCTCATCGGCTGGTTGGTGATGAGCGAGCGGACCATCTGACTGTAGAGGGCGGGCACCTCCTCGAGCGTGCGGGCGCTGGCCTGCCGGTAGCCCTGCGGCCCCTGCATGAAGACGTTGATGCTGTTCCCGAACTTCACGTGATAGACGACGTAGAGGCCCATGCAGTTCTGATCGGCGACCTCCAGCCCCTGCTGCCGGAGGGTCTGGGTGAGCATGATCAGGGCGGCGTTGCGATCGGGCTCGGACAACGTGTCGTGCTGCTGATCGACCTGCACGCAAACGGCGGCGGCGGCGGTACGAGCGGCAAACGCGGAGACGGCGAGAGCGAGGGCGGGGATCAGGATTGTTTGCTTTGTCATTGCCGTACAGCGTGAGCAAACTGCATGCCGCAGGTCAATCAAAATGAGATGCGGCGCTCGCTTCAATCATTGCCGACGGTTGGACGCGTCAGCCGCCGCGCTCCATTCCGCTCACCGCGACACGCGTGTCAAGGTTTGCACGCCTGTGTCGCAGGCTACACACACCGCAGTTATCGCACCTCAGGGGTGAGGTGAGGCCACGCGTCAGGCCGGCACTGCGACGCCGGCGGCATTGAACGACTTGCGAGGAATTGCAACGGCGTCGAAAGAACCGCCGCCCGCAATCACAACGCGTAGCCGCCGGCTTCGATGACGTGCATGGCGATCTTGCGGCGGAGGGAGAAGGTGTTGACCCGATCGAGGTTGTAGTAGGTGTTGATGTCGCGGATCTCGCGGCCCCACTCTTCGTCCTGCGACATCCACATCAGCATCTCGCGCAGCAGGTCGAACACCTGCTCGTGCGCCCGCGCGACGAAGAGCTGGGTCATGCAGAGCGGAATCTGGCTGGCGGCTTCCCCCTTTTCGGAAATCAGCTGCAGCGTCCTCGAGATCGCCGAGTCCATGCCGAAGGTGAGGATCAGCGCGTCGGCCAGCACGCCCAGCAGCTCCTGCTTCTCGGAGATGGCCTGCATGTACTTCTGCACGCCGAGCGAGGCGGAGTAGGCGATGGCGCGCTTGGCGTAGTCGCACTTCTTCCGCTCGCGCCCCAGCGGCCCCTCCAGCGGGCGGCGATCGATCTTGATCGGATCGGCCAGCTCTTGTTGCACCTCGCCCACCAGCTTCATGAGCGCCAGCCGCCCGGTGAGGGCGCGCTTGAGCATCGTCCCCGGGACCAGCAGCCGGTTGATCTCGTTGGTCCCCTCGAAGATCCGGTTGATGCGGGCGTCGCGGCTGACCCGCTCGATGGGGTAGTCCTCGATGTAGCCGGCGCCGCCGAAGATCTGCAGCGTCTCGTCGGCGGTCGCGTGCAGGATCTCCGAGCCGAACACCTTGATGATCGACGCCTCGATGCTGTGCTCTTCAATCGCGTCGATCGACTTTTTCTGCGCCTGCGGGTCGGCCGGATCGATGAGGTGCGCCCGCGCGTCGAGCAGGCCCGCCGTCCGAAAGGCCATCGACTCGGCCACGAAGGTCTGCATGGCGATCTCGCCGATCTTCTTGCGGATGAGATCGAACTCGGCGATCGGCTTGCCGAACTGCTTGCGCTCCCGGGCGAACTTCACCCCCAGCTCGAGGCAATACTTGGCGCCGCCGACGGCGCCGATTCCCAGCTTCCAGCGCCCGATGTTGAGGACGTTGAAGGCGATCTTGTGCCCCTGGCCGATGACGCCCAGCACGTTCTCGACGGGGATGGTGCAGTCTTCGAGAAAGAGCGGGCAGGTCGAGCTGCCGCGGATGCCGAGCTTGTGCTCCTCGGGCCCGATGGTGAGGCCGGGCGCGCCGCGCTCGACGAGAAAGGCGGTGAACTGCTCACCGTCGACCTTGGCGAACACGGTGAAGAGGTCGGCGAAACCGGCGTTGGTGATGTAGAGCTTGGAGCCGGTCAGCTTCCAGCTCTTGCCGTCGGCCGATTTGACCGCCTTGGTCTTGGCGGCCAGGGCGTCGGAGCCCGAGCCCGGCTCGGTCAGCGCGTAGGCGGCGATCATCTCGCCCGAGGCCAGCTTGGGGAGGTACTTCTGCCGCTGCTCGGCGGTGCCGAAGTGAACGAGCGGCATCGTCCCGATCCCGACGTGGGCCCCAAAGCTGACCGCGTACGATCCCTGACGGCTGGCCGCCTCGGTGATGAGGCTGGAGCTGGTCTTGTCGCCGCCCAGGCCGCCGTAGGCCTCGGGGATGTCGTGGCCGAGGAGCCCGATGGCGCCCGCCTTTTGCAACAGGCCGCGCATGACCCCGGGCTTCTTCGACTCGATGTCGGCGACGCGGGGCATGACTTCCTTCATGAGGAAGTCGTCGGCCGTCTCCTTCATCATGCGTTGCTCGTCGGAGAGCATCTCCGGCGTGAAGATGGTGACCGATCCGGTCGGCTCGAGGAGAAACCCGCCGCCGGGCGACAGCGTGATCGAGGGGGCGCCCATGAGATCAGGATATCAGCTTCGCGCGCGCTCAGCGACGCGCGCGGCGAAGGATCACCACGGCCAGCGCCACCCCGACGATCGACAGAAGACCGCCCAGCCGCAGCCAGGGCGGGCGATGCATCAGCACGAGGTGGCCGGCACCGGCGGGGAGCGACACGGCCAGAAGCCCGATCGCCCCCTTGACCGGCAGCTCGGCCGGACGTGCGCGGACATCCCAGAACCGCCGCTGGGGAACGACATACGCCCCGACCGTCACGTCGCCCCCGCCGGCCTTGCCGTCGCTGTCGTATTGCGCGCGCCAGCCCGTCTCGTAGTTCTGGTTGACGATCACCGTGGCGGGGGCATCGAGGCGAACGTCGAGGTCGAGCCGGTTGGGCGACCAGGTCGTCTCGACGACGGTGCCGGCGCTGGGAGGTTCGAGGCGCGCCTGCGCCCCGCGGCCGTCGGTGATCCCGGGCGCCGGCTTCCACTCGAGCGCCACGTAGCAGGCCCGCGTCCCGAACCCCTGCACCGGAAAGGTGGGCAGGCGGCCGTAGGCGGCGCCCGTATTTTGAAAGAAGTCGGCGCTGGCCGGCGTCCGGGGCATCCGGGGATCGAGCCCCTGCTGCATGACCCGCTGATTGGTGAGGCAGATGTCGAGCGCCACGGCAATGACCAGCGCGAGCTCCAGCGCCAGCGCCACTCGTCGCAGGCGCGCGCTTCGCTTCTCCAGCGCGCGACGGCCGGCGCCCAGCGCGCCCGCCGCCAGCAACCCGAAGCCGACCATCGCTGGACCGAGGAACCGCGACGGGACGCGAAGCGAACGAAAGACCGGCAGCGCGTGCAGCCAAACCGCCAGCGCCGGACCGTGAATCCTGCCGAGCGCGCACCAGACCAGCGCGAGGAAGACGGCCAGATCGATCCGCCGCTCGCGCCGGGCCCCCGCGCGGGCGAAGAGGGCGACCAGGAGCCCCGCCAGCATCAAGGCGACCGGGACGATCCCCACGTAGTCGTCGTACTCCGGCCAGACGTAACCGTGCCCCGGCATCCGCCGCGCGTGCGTGCGGGTGGTCCAGAAGGAAAACAGCTCGCCGAGCCCGAAGCCGTCGTCGAGCGGCTCGAGCCGCGGGTGTTCCCGCAGGTAGTGAAGCGCGGGCAAGAGACGCACCGCCGCCAGCAGCACGAACAGCACCGCCATGACCGGCAGCGCGCGGGCCATCGCCCGCCGATCCTCCGCCGACCCGAGCCGCGCCAGAGACTCGACCGCCAGCGCGACCGCCATGAGCGGCGCCGGATAGGTCCCCCCTTCCAACACCGTCAGCGCGAACAGCCCCGCGACCACCACCGAATAACGAAGGTCGCCGATCGCGTGGACGAAGCCGGGCTCCGCCCGGCGCAGTCCTTCGCGGGAGGGTTTGGGAACCCTCTCAGGGTTCCCATTTTTGCCGATCGCGTGGACGAAGCCGGGCTCCGCCCGGCGCAGTCCTTCGCGGGAGGGTTTGGGAACCCTCTCAGGGTTCCCATTTTCGATCGCGTGGACGAAGCCGGGCTCCGCCCGGCGCAGTCCTTCGCGGGAGGGTTGGGAACCCTCTCAGGGTTCCCATTTGCCGATCGCCCGCCGAGAGGATCAGCGGCAGGTACAGGAACGGCGTGAACGACAGGTGACCGCCGCCGATGTGCTCGGCGAAGAAGCCACAGGCGGCCATCACCGCCGCGGCGAGCAGCTGTTCGGCGGCGTTCCCCCCGCGGTCGGCGACCAGCGCCCGCGCCCCCAGCGTGCCGCACACGAGATGCGCGAAGATCCAGACCTTCATCGCCACCGCCGTCGGCAGCCAGAAGTAGGTCAGCAGGAACAGCGGCCCCGGGAACGGAGACTCGGGATGTTGATAGAGAACGAGCCCGCCGCAGTGGTACGGGTTCCACGACGGAAACTGGTGGAAGTCGCTGAGCGCCACGCGCGCCGCTTCCCACAGCATCGAAAAATGGCGCCAGTCGTCGGTGGTCCCCAGCCGATCGAGCACGAAGTGGCAGGCGCCGCCGGCGCAGTAGACGATCATCGGCGCGGCGAGCGCGAAGGCGATGGCGACGCAACCGGCGATGGTCCAGGTCCGGGGCGCGCGCAACCAGGCCCGGATTCGGCTGGTTTCGTCCCCTCCTCGCGCGTTCGCCGGGTCGCTCACGCTGAATTGTCAATATCGCGACGCCTGATTCTGCGCAAACCTCGATGCAGCGAACACTTGCGTCGAAGCGTGACTCGCTTAATCTGAACCGATCGGATGAGCGCACCGACGCGACCGCGACGACGCGGCGACCGTCCCCGGGTAGCTCTGGTGCTGTCTGGCGGTGGCGCCCGTGGCGCCTACGAGGCGGGCGTCATGCGTTATATCCGCGAGGATCTGGCGGGCGATCTGGGCGGCCAGGTCCAGTTCGACATCATCTGCGGCACGTCGGTGGGGGCGATCCACGCCTGCTTCTTCGCCGCCACCGCCGACATCGCCGACAAGCAGGGGCGCATCCTGGTCGACCGCTGGGAGAGCTTCGTCCTCGAAGAGATGGTCAGCTTCGGCGTCAAAGAGTTCATGCGCGCCCCGGCCACGCTGCTCGGCAGCGGGCACATCGAGGAGGTCGAGGGGCAGCGCCATCTGGGCGGCATCGTGCAAACGCAGCAGCTGGAACGGGTGGTGCGGCGCCTCATCCCCTGGAACCGCATCGGCCCCAACATCCGCGACGGCAAGCTGGAGTCGCTGTCGGTGACCGCCACCGACATCGGATCGGGCAAGACCGTCGTCTTCCTGCAGAGCGCCCGCGACAAACCCGCCTCGAACTGGAGCAAGGATCCGTTCGTGCGCGCCCAGTCGGTCACCGTCGGCGCCGAGCACGCACTGGCGTCGGCGGCGCTCCCCATCCTGTTTCCAGCCATCTGCGTGGGCGAGCGCTTCTTCTGTGACGGGGGCCTGCGCCAGAACACGCCGCTGTCGCCGGCGCTGCGCCTCGGCGCCGACAAGGTCCTGGTCATTGGCCTCCGCCAGCAGCCGGTCGCCGCGCCCGACGTCCCCGAGGAATCGATGCCGTTCCCGGGCGCCGCCTTCCTGGTCGGCAAGATCCTGGACGCCTTCCTGTTGGACCACATCGACTACGACCTCGATCGCCTGCGCCGGTTCAACGCCGTCATCGAGGCGGTGCGCGCCGTCGGCAGCCCCGAGCATCAGGCCCGCTTCGACGAGGTCGTCACCAACATGCGCGGCGCCCCCTACCGGATCGTCGGCGAGTACATGATCCGACCGTCGGGCGATCTCGGGGAGATCGCCGGCCAAGTCGCGCGCTCGGGGAGGTTCAAGGGGAGCGGCGGTGGCGCGGGCATCCAGCTCTTGCGGCGCCTGGCCACCGCCCGCGGCGCCGACGAGGCCGACCTCTTGTCGTACATCCTCTTCGACGGGCTCTACGCCGCCGAGGTCGCGCGCATGGGTTACGAGGACGCCCGCGCGCACCACGACGAGCTGGCCAAGTTCCTGGGCGACGCGGTCGTCCGCGAGTAGCGAGTAGCGAGCAGACGGCAGAGTAGGCGCGCGACTCGCCGGCGGCGCGGCGCCGAACGGGCTACTTCACCAGGCGGAGCTGCGGGCGGCGTCGGCGACGGCCGGCCAGCGGCTCGGCCAGCTCGGCTTCGGGATGCGCGGGGATGGACCGCAGGCGGCGGATGCTCGCCCCGGGAACGCGATCGCCGGCGCCCTTGCCGTTGCTCTGGGTCCCCATGGTCGCGACCTCCGCAGGCATGGTCTGCGTCGCCTCCGAGGCCTCACCCGGCTCCGCCGCCGACATCACCGAGACATCGCCCGGGACGTCCTCCGGATACAGGACCCCGCGACCGTCGACGCTGGCGATGGCGTAAACAGCGGCCCAGGGGATCACCGTCATGTGCGGCGTGCGCGAGAACGACAGGGTGGCGCGGACCCCGTGCTCGTCGACTTCCAGATCGGGGATGGCGATCGCCAGGTCGTAGCCGTACTGCAACATCAGGTGGGCTTCCTGTCGAAAGGCCTCCGGAACCACCACGCCCGGCCGGCGGGCGTCGAGATGCAGAGAGGTCGACCCCTCTTTCAGGAGCGCCAAAAAAGCCTGTTGCTTCGGGGGGCGTTCGGGATTCATCCGCGCTCGTGCCGTTGAAGGCGTTGAGAGTTTTACTTGGAAGCGGCCGCGGTGCAACGACGACCGTGCACGAGTATCGGAACGTCGCGTCTTCTTGGGCTCTTTCCCGCTCACCGGGGTCTGGCCGGCCGAGGAGCGAAATCTCTTGAAAAAACTTCGCTCTCGCGCTTCGCAGGTCGGTTTTTTGCGATACCCTTCCGGGAGATGAACCGACTCACGCCCGCGCCGCCGCCGGGAGCAGCGCCCAGATTTCCGTCGGGTTGGCGCGCGCGCCTCGGTCGCGATCCGGTGCCGATTCTGCTGCGCGAGGGGAGCGACGCGCTGGTGTCGCGTGTGCGTCGCGATCTGATCGACGACGACGAAGCGCCGGCCGCAGAGGAGATCCTCACCTACTCGGAGGTCAAAGCCTTCCTGCGCAAGCAGGACAAACAGGGCGCCTTTCCAGCCAGGCCCCCCGAGAAGGGGCTGGGACCGGCCAAGTTCGCCCGCGCGGTGGCCACGCTGCGCGCGCTCGAGCGAATGGCCGATTACGGCCTGCGGCGCTCCGAGGAGCCGGTCGCCCGCGCCGCCAATCTGCTGCTGGGTTCGCAGGACGCAGAGGGGGGAATCGGCGATCTGGCGCTCGGCGAGACGCCCGAAGCGCGCCCCAAGACGGTGGCGATTCACTTCCACGGCTGGGCGCTGGCGGCGCTCTGCCGCGCGGGGTTCGACGACGATCCGCGCGTCGAGCGAGGGTTCCACTACTTGCTCGCCAACCGGCAGGCGGACGGCGGCTGGGCCTGGCGTGGCGTCCGCACCGACTCCGCCGCCCGCCCGTCGAGTCACCTCGTCACCGGGATGGCGTTGCGGGCGTTCGCCGCCTCGGCGACCCGCCGGACCTCGCGCGAGGCGCGCCGGGCAGCCGAGCTGCTCGCCACGCGGTTCTTGCAGCCGGATCGTTACCCCGACCGGAAGGCGCCGACCTTCTGGGAACAGATCGGCGAGCCGCGCTTCTGGACCGACGTCCTCGACGCGCTCGACGGCGTGACGGCGGTCGGGCTCGGCAAGGAGAACTCGGGCGTGCGCACCGCCGAGGCGTACGTGCGGGGACGCCAGAATCCCGACGGCCTCTGGTATCCGGGCGCGCCGGCCAAGCCCGACGGGGCCGCCAAGGGCCTCGCCGCCGCGGCGCCGGCCAAGGAACGGGACGCCGCCCGGTGGCTAACTGTGCGAGTTCTCATCGTTTTGCGCCGGGTCAATTAGCCGCCGGCATCCCCGGAAAATCATGATAAAAGACGCACCCTTGACCCGGCCGACCCCCTCTACGACCGGCGACGGGGACCCTCAAAGGGTCCCCGAGCCCCCTCGCGAAGAGCTCCGCCAGCCGAAGGCTGGCTCTGCTCACACGCTTGCCGAGGTTCGGTCGATCCACGACCTGCCGATTCCCGAGCTCGTCCTGCGCGCGCAGCTGGTCCATCGCGAGCACCATCCGGCGGCCGACGTGCAGCTCTGCTCGCTGCTGTCGGTGAAGACCGGCGGCTGCCCCGAGGACTGCTCTTACTGCTCGCAATCGTCGCGCTACGACACCGGGCTCGAGAAGCAGCGGATGATGAAGACGCCGGAGGTGCTGGAGGCGGCCGGCAAGGCCAAGGCCGCCGGCGCCACCCGCTTCTGCATGGGCGCCGCCTGGCGCGAGGTGAAGGACGGCCCGGCGTTCGACGAGGTGCTGGAGATGGTGCGCGGCGTGCGCGCGCTGGGCATGGAGGCCTGCGCCACGCTCGGGATGCTGACCGAGGGGCAGGCCCAGCGGCTGGCCGAGGCGGGGCTCACCGCCTACAACCACAACCTCGACACGTCGCGATCCTTCTACAAGTCCATCATCAGCACGCGCACGTACGATGATCGGTTGAAGACGCTGCAAACAGTCCGCAAGGCCGGGATCACCGTCTGCTGCGGCGGCATCATCGGGATGGGCGAGTCGCTCGACGATCGCTGCTCGTTGCTGGCCACGCTGGCCAACCTCGACCCGCAGCCGGAGAGCGTGCCGGTCAACGCGCTGGCGCCGATGTCCGGCACGCCGCTGGGCGAGCGGGATCCGGTCGACCCGCTGGAGCTGGTCCGGATGATCGCCACGGCCCGCATCCTGATGCCGAAGGCGCGGGTGCGGCTCTCGGCGGGGCGGCTGGCCCTGACGCGCGAGGCGCAGGTGCTCTGTTTCCTGGCCGGCGCGAACTCGATCTTCTACGGCGAAAAACTGCTCACCACCGGGAACCCGGACGTGAACGCCGACCTGAGCCTGCTCCGCGATGCGGGGCTGAGGGTGGCGCCCCTCGCACCGCCCATCGAAGGAGGCGCAGAGTGACCGTATCAGCGCTCCCCGTTCCCGACGCGATCGACATCGTCAAGCAGAAGCCCTGGACGCAGCCCTGGTGGAAGCCGGCGCCGGGCGACGGCCCGACCTTCTTCTGGATGGTGCTGATTCACGTCACCGCCGTCGTCGGGCTGTGCCTGTTCCCGTTCCCCGGCTGGCGCGTGCTGCTGGCGGCGGCGGTGTTGCACTTCCTGGGCGGCCTCGGCACCACCGTCTGCTTTCACCGCGGCATCACCCACAAATCGGTGAAGCTGCACCCGGTCGTGCGGAACGTGATGACGTTCTTCACGATGCTGAACGGGTCGGGATCGCCGCTGTCGTGGGCGGCCAATCATCGCCTGCACCACGCCAAGTCCGACACGCCCGAGGATGTCTCGAGCCCGCGCGTCGGCGGCTTCTGGTGGTCGCACCTGCGCTGGCTCTGGCAGGCGGGCGCCGCGCCGATCAAGCGCTACTGCAAGGACATCGACACGCCGGCGTACCGGTTCTGGACGAAGGTGCAGATCCCGCTCTGCGCGCTGGGCTTCCTGATCGGACTGCCGTTCGGGTGGGCGGCGTTCTTCTGGGTGGGCGCGATTCGCCTGGTGTTCGCGCTGCACGCGCAGTGCTTCGTGAACAGCGTCTGCCACCTCAAGAAGGACGCCGGCCCCGACGACCCGACGGCTCAGAACGTCCGCTGGCTCTCGCTGATGCACTTCTTCCAGGG
Organism: uncultured Pseudomonadota bacterium; assembly: GCA_963835825.1. Classification (GTDB taxonomy): domain Bacteria; phylum Myxococcota_A; class Polyangia; order Fen-1088; family Fen-1088; genus JADGRB01. The sequence goes on along the minus strand of CAWIGZ010000005.1, from coordinate 140,445 downwards.
GGAGAACTGGCACAAGAACCACCACGACCGCCCTGGATCGGCGCGCCTCGGCTTCACGCCGGCTCAGCTCGACATCGGGTGGTACACGATCCTGCTGCTCGAGAAGTTCGGCCTGGCGACCGACGTCCGCCGCCCGAACTTCGACCAGTCGCTCGACGTCGCGGCCTAGCGGCCTCGGCTTGGCGTCCCGAGATCGGCCTGATGGTGCGCTGGCCGCCGATCAGCCGCTTGACGCATGCGATCGCTTCCGCTCCTGGTCGAAGGCAACCCGCTCCGCTCCTGGTCGAAGGCAACCCACGTTACGTGCGGCGCGAACGCCGCGCTTCGATCGGGCGCTGCCCGGTCAAGACGCGACGTTCTTGCCGCGCGCGTGCCGCGGTTTTCCTTCGCTCGAGTAAGTCAGCCGGGACGCGGTCCTAGAGTTGGCGCCATTGCCGCCGCGCCTCGTAGGCCGCCAGCGCGACGGAGGTCGAGAGGTTGAGTGAGCGAAGCTCGGGATCGAGCATGGGGATGGCGACGGTCTCCTCCGCGTGTTGGACGAGTAGCTCCGCGGGCAGCCCCACGCTCTCCCGGCCGAAGATCAGCACGGCGGGACGCGGATAGACGATCTCCTGGAAGCGACGCGGGCTGCGCGTCGTGAAAAACAGGGGCGTGCCCAGCGACGGCAGCGATCGCTCGAAATCGGCCCAGCTGGGCCAGACGGTCGGATTGACCCGCCCCCAGTAGTCGAGCCCGGCGCGGCGAACTTCCTTTTCGTCCAGCGAAAAGCCGAGCGGCCGAACCAGGTGAAGCTGCGCGCCGACCGCCAGGCAGGTGCGCCCGGCGTTGCCGGTGTTCCAGTGGATCTCCGGTTCGACCAGCACGACGTGGAGATCGCTCATGGCGGCTGCGTCCCGCGCGGAAGCAGCTGGTATGCGCCCGGCGCCAGATCGCGCGGCAGCTCGACGTCGCCGAACCTGACCCGGCACAGGCCGAGGACGTGGCTGCCGAGCGCGGCGAAGATCCTGCGGACCTCGTGATACGCGCCGCCGATGATGGTGATCGTTGCCAGCGCGAGCGTTTGCCCCGGGACGTCCAGGCTGGGGTGCGCGGCGTCGCGGGCCAGCGGCTCGAGGGCGCTGATCTTCGGCTCGTGCCCGTCGTCCAGGACCAGCTTGGCCGGCAGCGGCGCGAACGGCCCCGCCAGCGCCGCCTGGTAGGTCCGCGGCACCGCCCGTTTTGGATGCGTGAGCCGCTGGATCTCCGTTCCGTCGGTGCTCCAGATGAGCAACCCCGAGGTGTCGAGGTCGAGCCGCCCGACCGGCCGCAGCTCGCGGAAAGAGAGGCGCCTCGCGCAGCAGCTCGTACGCCGTCGGATGGTGCGGATCGCGGAGCGCCGTCACGCAGCCGAGCGGCTTGTTGAGCGCCAGCGTCACGCGGTCGTGAAGCGGCAACGGCTCGTCGTCGACGACGACGTCGACCGGCAGCGCCTCCGCGGGGATCTCGCGCCGCGGATCCTCCACGACGGCGCCCGCGATCTGCACCCGCCCCTCGGCGATCACCGCGCGCGCGGCGGTGCGCGACCATCCAGCATTGCGCGCGAGCAACACGTCCAGACGCACGGCCCGACAGGGTAGCCTAAAACACCGGAATCCCGATGGCGCGCATCACCGCCATCTCGATCTCGCGAAGCCGGGCTCCGCCGAGCGGCGACCCGAGAGCCGTGGTGTCCAGATCTTCCTTGAGAAGCGTGGTGATCTGCTCGCACTTCACCATGCAGGCCTGGGGAGCGCCGCCCTCCCCGCGAGCCAACCGGACGTGGGTCGGTGCCTCGCGGAGCGTGGTCGAACAGGGAACCGCGATGACGTCGCCCGCCCTCTCATTGCGCGCGTTCACCGACAGCACCAGGACGGGTCGACGCTTGTCGAGGCGGGCCCAGTAAAGATTGCCGCGCCGGTGCATGTTCAAGACTTCCGCCGCCCGGGACGCGTCGGTTCGTCGATCGGCAGCTTCCGCGCCTGCACCGAGGCTGCCGAGGCCCAGTCTTCGTCGTCCTGGCGTTCGGTAGCTGTGAGCGAGTCGTAATAGACCGCGGTCTCCTCCTCCAGCCTGTTGAGGTTTTCCTGTCGGGAGATCTGAGAGAGCCACCGTTCCATGGCCGCGCTGCGCGTGACGCCGACGCGCGCAGCGTACCGATCGACCGCCCCGAGTAGCGCGGGATCGATGCTCACGCTGATCTTCACCTTGCGGGCCGCAGTCATACCTTTCATGCTACCATTATTCCTACCGCACGGCCTCCGTCGCCGGGGTAGGCTGCCGGGCCCATGTCTCCCGGTCCGGCTCAGGAAGGTCTTCGCAACGAGGCGATGCAAGCGGCGCTGACCGCGGCGCTCGCCGGTAAGACAGCCCCGCTCGAAGAGCTGCTGAGCCGCTTCGGGGGCCACGGCACCCGGCCGAATTTGCGGCTGGCGGCCGCGTTCGGCGCCGAGGTCTCGTCGTTGCCGGGAACCGTGGCGCCGTTGCTCGACCGCCTGGGCGCGAACGACGCCGCGCCCGATCAGCCCCAGGTGTTTCTCCCCGTCGCCGCGGCGCACGGATGGGTCGGGCGGCTGCGCGCCGGGCGGGAGGTCGGGACCGCCTGGGACGCGCTGGGACTGCTGGCCGGGGACGAGCGCTCCCCGGTCCGGATCGGGACGCTCGACGCGCTCACGTCGTTCGGGGCGCGGCCGGGCCGGGTTGACACTCTCGTCCGCCGGGCGACCGATTGGCTCGAGCTCGAGGATCGAGAGATCTGCTACGGCGCCGCCGGTGTGATGGTCGAGGTCTTCGGCAACCGGCAGACGCTGACTGCCCTGACGGATCCCCAGCCGCTCCTCGACTACCTCGCACAAGCGATCGAGGCCGTCGTGGGCGCTTCGCGCGCCGCGGAGCGCTCGGACGCGCGCCGGCGGCTGCTGCTGGCGCTGCCACGGACGCTGGCCGCGGTCGTCATTGCCTTCGGCGAGCGCGGGGCGTCGTGGCTGGAGGAGATCTGCCGGGAGGCTCGCCATCCCGATCTGCGGCAGGCGCTCTCGGCCACCATCCTCGCGCTCGGCGACAAGGCCTCGGGGCAGGGGGCGGCGCTGGCCCAGCGCCTGCGCGGCGCGCTCGAAGGGAGCGCCAAGCCGCCGCGCGATCCGACCCGCCGCCGCCCGGGAGCGGGCCGGGGGAAATCTTCGCGCCCGATGCGCTGACCACCGCACCCGGCTGACCGGTTTGCTAATCTGCGGCGCTTGATCCCCGAGGCTGGTTCTCACCGCGCGGTCTGCGAACGATGCCGGCGCCCGACGTCGGTCTGCTACTGCGCCCATCTGGTGACGCTGGAGACGCGGACCCGCGTGGTCCTGCTGCAGCACCCGCGCGAAGAGCGGGTTCCGATCGGGACGGCGCGGCTGGCGCACCTCTGCCTTCCCGGCTCCGAGCTGCACGTGGGGATCGACTTCGACAACGATCAGCAGGTCCGCGCGGCGCTGGCCGATGATCCGGCGCGGCCGGCCTATCTCCTCTTTCCCGGGCCGCAGGCGATCGATCTGGCGGTGGAGCGACCGGCCGGTCCAATCACGCTGGTGGTCGTCGACGGGACCTGGTGGCAGGCCCGCAAGCTGCTCAAGCGCAACGCCGTGCTGGCGACCCTGCCGCAGCTCCGGTTCACGCCGCCCGGGCTCAGCCGCTACCGGATCCGGCGCGAGCCGGCCGACCACTGCGTGGCCACGGTCGAGGCGCTGGCGCTGACGCTGGGCGCGCTCGAGCAGGATCCGGAGCGGTTCGCGACCCTGCTGCGCCCGTTCGAGGCGATGATCGACACCCAGATCCACTACGCGACGACGGTGCGCGGGGCGCGCCGCCGCCATGCGCTTCACCGGACGCGCAAGGCGCAGCGCCCCACGATCTCCACGATGCTGCGCGCGCGCGCCGACAACCTGATCTGCGTCCACGGCGAGGCGAACGCCTGGCCGGCCCGGCGCCCCGGCGGACATCCCGCCGAGATCGTGCACTGGGTGGCGCGTCGCCCGCAGACCGGCGAGACCTTCGAGGCGGTCATCAAACCGCGCCGCCCGCTGGCGCCGGCCATCCCCCGCCACATCCAGATCAGCGAAGAGCGACTGGCGGCGGGCGAGAGCTGGAGCGACTTCCGCGCGCGCTGGGCGGCGTTCGCGCGCGAGGACGACTTCGCCTGCAGCTGGGGACGCTATCCGCTGGATCTCCTGGAAGCGGAAGGTGTCGCGCTGCCGAAGGCGCGGCTCGACATGCGTCCGGTCGCCGGCGGGCACCTGGGCGCGCGCACCGGATCGGTCGAGGACTGCACCACGCGGCTGGGCGTCGCGGCGGCCGAACCGTTCGCCCTCGGGCGGGGCGGCCTGCGGCTGGCGGCGCTGACGGCCATCGTCGACAAGATGATGAGCCTGTGAGCACGCCGGCGCTCGATTCGCTGCTGGCCTCGATCCGCAAGCGCTGCAAGTCGGGGCTCTGGTCGCAAGGGGTGACGCTGGCCCGCGCCGGCGCCGTCGCGGTGGAGTCACAGAGCGCCGACGAGCTCGTGCTGCGCGTCCGCTCGCCCGGACGGGTGGTGGCACCGACGGTGGTGCTCTATCCGACGGAGAACGAGTGGGAGTGCGACTGTCCTTCACGCGTCAGCCCCTGCGAGCACGTGGCCGCCGCGGCCATCATGCTCGGCGAGGCCAAGGGAGCGGCCGCAGAGTCACCGGTGGTTCCGGTCGCGCGCGCTGGGCGCGCGGGTCGGTTACCGATTCCTCCGCGCCGAGGAGGGACTGCGCCTCGACCGCGTGCTCGTCGCCGGCGACGGAGCGGAGACACCGCTCGAGGGCGGGTTGCGGGCCCGGCTGGCCAACCCAGCGGACGCGGCGGCGCTGCAACTGGAAGAGGCCGACCTGCAGGTGGACGCGCTGCTGACGACCGGCGGCGGCGCGCGCGGTGTGCTCTCACCTGGAAAGCTGCACGGGTTGATGCAGCTCCTGGCCGGCGCGCCCCGCATCACCGTCGACGGCGTGGCGGCCGGGATCTCCGCCGAGGAGGTCTTGCCGCAAGCCACGCTGGTCGATGCCCGCCGCGGCGACGGCGCCCCCGAGGTTCGGTTGACGATCGCCGCCGACCCGCGCGTGCGCGCGGTGGTCGCCTCGGGTGTCGCGCTCTGCGAGGACGACGGACACCTGGTGCTGCGGCCCCTGGGCGAGATCGAGCTGACCGGCGATCGGCTGCAACACCTCCCCGTGCGGCGAGCGTTTGGCGCGTCCGAGCTGGGCGAGCTGGTCACGGTCGTCCTGCCCGACCTGGCCCGGCGGACGGCGCTCGACAACCGCAGCCGGAAGCTGCCGCCGGTGGTGCGCGACCTCGAACCGCGCGTCGTGCTGCAGCTCGATCAGCTCGATCCCACCGCGGGCGGCGGGCTGAGCGTCCTGCCGGCGCTGGTTTATGGCGCGCCACCCTGCGCCCGCATCGACGGCGGCAAGCTGGTGCACCTGCGCGGCCCGGTGCCGCTGCGCGATCCGGTCGCCGAGCGGCGGGTCGTCGAGCGCCTGCGCACCGAGCTCGATCTTCTGCCCGGCCGCCGGACCAGCTACGCAGGGGCGGACGCGCCCCGCTTCGTGGAGAAGCTCAAACGCTGGCGCGGCGATCTGTCGGGCGGCGCCGCGGGAGTGGTCAAACCGGCGGCGGCGCTGGAGCCGCGCCTCAGCCTGTCGACCGACGGCGACGCCGCGGCCGGGACCGAGGCGGTGCGGTTCGATCTGACCTTCACGACGAAGTCGGGCGCCAGCGTCGACGCGGGCGCGGTGGTGCGGGCCTGGGAAGAGGGGCTGGGGATCGTGCCGCTTCTGGGCGGCGGATGGGCGTCGCTGCCGCACGGCTGGATGCAGAAGCACGGACAGCGCGTCGCCGATCTGCTGGCCGCCCGGCAGGACGATGGGCATCTGGCGCGGCATGCGCTGCCGGCGCTGGCGGCGCTCTGCACCGAGCTCGACCATCCGCAGCCGCCGGGCCTCGATCGGCTGGCGCCGCTGATCGCCGGGTTCGAAGGTCTGCCCGAGGCGCCGCTGCCGGCCGACCTGACGGGCACGTTGCGCCCGTATCAGCGGCAGGGCGTGAGCTGGCTGTCGTTCCTGCGCAGCGCGGGCCTGGGCGGCATCCTGGCCGACGACATGGGCCTCGGAAAGACGCTGCAGGCGATGTGCACGTTCGAAGCCGGATCGTCGGCAAAGGGCGCGACGCTGGTGGTGGCGCCCACCAGCGTGATCTTCAACTGGCAGGCCGAGCTGGCGCGCTTTCGCCCCGCGCTGAAGGTCTGCGTCTATCACGGCGCGAACCGGGCGCTGGATCCCGCGGCCGACGTGACGTTGACCAGCTATGCGCTGCTCCGCCTCGACGAAAAGCGCCTCGCCGCCCAGACCTGGCGGACGGTGGTCCTCGACGAGGCGCAGGCGATCAAGAACCCCGACAGCCAGACCGCGCGCGCCGCCTACGCGCTGCCGGCGTCGTTCCGGCTGGCGCTGACCGGCACCCCGGTCGAGAACCGGCTGGAGGAGCTCTGGAGCCTGATGCACTTCGCGAACCGGGGCCTCCTCGGCGGTCGGTCCGACTTCGCCGATCGCCACGGGCGTCCCATCGCCGACGGCGTGACCGGCGCCGCCGCGGCGCTGCGGCAGCGGGTCCGTCCGTTTCTGCTGCGGCGGCTCAAGCAGGACGTCGCTCCCGAGCTGCCGCCGCGCACCGACGCCGTGCTGCGCGTCGAGCTGGGCGACGGCGAGCGCACCGTCTACGACGCCGTCCGGGCGGCGACCCAGAAGGACGTCCTGGCCCTCTTCGACAGCGGCGGGGGCGGCGGGATGATGAAGGCGCTCGAGGCCCTGCTGCGGCTTCGCCAGGCGGCCTGTCATCCGGCGCTGGTCCCGGGACAGACGGCCAGCACGTCGTCAAAGGTCGAGGCGCTGCTCGACGCGCTCGAAACGGCGGTCGCCGAGAATCACAAGGCGCTGGTCTTCTCGCAGTGGACCAGCCTGCTCGATCTCATCGAGCCGGCGCTGGCGCGCGCCGAGCTGCCGTTCGTGCGCCTCGACGGCAGCACCCGCGATCGCGGCGAGGTGGTGACGCGGTTCCAGGCCGAGGACGGCCCGCCGGTCATGCTGGTGTCGCTGAAGGCGGGCGGCAGCGGCCTGAACTTGACCGCGGCCGATCACGTCTTCCTGTGCGACCCGTGGTGGAACCCCGCCGTCGAGGCGCAGGCCGCCGACCGCACGCACCGGATCGGCCAGACGCGCCCGGTGTTCGTCTATCGTCTGGTCGCCGCCGACACCGTCGAGGAGCGCATCCTGGCCCTGCAGGACAGCAAGCGCGCGCTGATGGACGCCGCGCTCGGCGACGGCGCCGCGGCCGCGGGCCTCACCAAGGCCGATCTGCTGGCGCTGCTGGCCTGAACGGGGCCGCGCCCGCACAGGCCCCTTCGGGCGCCATGCTTCGCTCCGTCGCCTTCGGCGACGGGTTAGCGGGCGGCGTCCTGCGCCTGCTTGAGCGCCGCGCGGATCTCGGGGTGCTCGTCGAGGAACGCCTGCCGGCTCTCCCGGCTGATCTCGACCACCACCGTCACGTCGCGCAGGATCTTCGACTGACAGCCGAGCCGCGAGTTGGACTTCACGTCGAACGCCTTGTCCATGATGTCCTCTTCCCGGTCCGACGCCTCGGCCAGCGCGCCGAGGCCTTCCTTGACGTAAACGTGGCAGGTCGAGCAGGCGCAGACCCCGCCGCAGGCCGAGCCGACCTGCGCGTGCGCCTTGTTCGAAGCCTCGAGGATGCTGGTCCCGATCGGCACCTCGATCTCGATTCCATCCGGCTCGAACCTGACCTTCGGCATCTCGTCCTCTCTCTCAGTGCGAATGACCGCTGTGGCTGCCCGCGCGCGACGCGAGATCCCGCTTGGGCGCCGTCTCGTCGGCCTTTGCCTCCACCGACGCCACGTCCTTGCCGCGCAACCCACGATCGAACGCGACGTTCATGCGGCGCGCGGCAAACTCTTTCGACGCCTGGTCGAGCCCCTCGACCGCCGCGCGGATGGCGTGGTGGTCCTTCCCGCCGCGCGCGGTCGCCGAGCGCCGTCAGCGCCGCGTCGATGGCCGTGCGATCTTCGGGCGTCAACAGCTCGGGGCTGTCGGCCATCGCCGTCCGCGCCGCCGCGGCGATCCGGTCGGCCTCCACCTGCTGCTCGGTGAGCAGCCGGATCTGGACGTCCTCCTCGGCGTGGGCGAACGAATCGAGCAGCATCCGCTCGACCTCTTCGTCGGTGAGGCCGTAGCTCGGCTTGACCTCGATCTTCGCCTCCTGTCCGGTCGTCTCCTCGCGCGCCGCCACCCGCAGGATGCCGTCGGCATCGACGGTGAACGTGACTTCGAGCCGCGCCATCCCGGCCGGCATGGGCGGAATCCCCTTGAGCGTGAACTGCGCCAGCGAGCGGCACTGGTCGGCCAGCTCTCGCTCCCCCTGCACGACCTTCAGCTCGAAGCCGGTCTGGCGGTCGGCGAACGTCGTGAAGGTCTGGGTGGCGCCGCAGGGGACCGTGGTGTTGCGGTGAATGATCTTCTCGACGACGCCGCCCATCGTCTCGAGGCCGAGCGACAGCGGCACCACGTCGAGCAACAGCATGTCGCCCTGCCCCGTGCCCCCGGCCAGCACGTCGGCCTGGACGGCCGCGCCCAGCGCCACGACCTCGTCGGGATCGATGTCCCCCAGGGGCGCCCGCCCGAAGAGCCTCTCGACGAACTGACGCACGAGCGGCATGCGCGTCGCGCCGCCGACCAGGATCACGCCGGAGAGCGCCGCCGGTTCCACCCCCGCATCCTTGAGCGCCCGCCGGACCGGCGCGGTGCAGCGCCCGAGCACCGGCTCGACCAGCAGCTCCATCTCCGTACGCGTGAGCCCCGCGGTGCGCTTGCCGTCGGGCAGGGCGAGCTCGATCGTCGCCTCGGTCGCGTCCGTCAGCTTCTCCTTGAGCGCCCGGGCCCCGTCGAGCACGCGTCGCAGGAGATGCGGATCGCCCGCCGCCGCGTCGGTCAGCTTCCATCTCTCGAGCAGCGCGCCGGCGATCGCGCGGTCGAAGTCGTCGCCGCCCAGCGCCGAGTCGCCGCCGGTCGCCTTCACCTCGAAGACGCCGTCCTCCAGCTTCAGGATCGAGATGTCGAAGGTGCCGCCGCCCGAGATCGAACACCGCGAAGGTCCCCTCGGCCTGCTTGTCGAGCCCGTAGGCGATCGCCGCCGCGGTCGGCTCGTTGATGAGGCGCAGCACCTCCAGCCCGGCCAGGCGCCCCGCATCGCGCGTCGCCTGCCGCTGGCCGTCGTCGAAGTAGGCCGGCACGGTGATCACCGCGCCGTCGAGCGGAGCACCGAGCTCATCCTCGGCCCGCGCCTTGAGCGCCTTGAGGATCTCGGCCGAGACCTCCATGGGCGTGACCGCGCGTCCCGCGCCGAGGTCGAAGCGCACGACGTTGCCGGCGTCCCCGGCCGGCGGCGCGAACTGGTACGGCGTGAGCTTGCGGGTCGCCTCGGCGTCGCCCGGCCCGCGGCCCATGAACCGCTTGACCGAGGCGATCGTCGACCGGGGGAACTCCGCCGCCAACCGCTCGTGCGCGTCGGCGCCGACGATGATCGTTCCGTCCGCGGCGTAATGGACCACCGACGGCAGGATCGCCCGATCGCGATCGTCCCGCAGACAGACCGGCCGTCCGCCGTCGACGATCGCCACCAGCGAGTTCGTGGTGCCGAGATCGATGCCGATGGCGCGCGTCTGGCACGCGCGCTTGGTGGGGGAGGCCCCCGGCTCGGAAATCTGTAGAAACGCCTCAGCCAAGGTCCCCTCCGGACGATGCGCGCTCCTCGTGGGCCGCAACCTCATCGAGAAATCGCTGGTAGTAGCGGAGCGCGACGACCGTGCGCGCCCCCTCTTCGAACTGGCCGGCTTCCAGCGCCGCGGCGAGCGCCTTCATCGCCGCCGCCGCCCGCGAACGCATCTCCTCGGCCATGAAGGCGACCTTGACGGCGTCGTTCGCCCGCTGTGCCTCGGCCAGCTCGTCACGGAGCTCGAGGATTTCGATCAGGAACGCCGGCGGCGCGGCCACCTTCTTGGTCGTCCCCGTCGCCGCTCTTCTGATCGTCACCGCCCAGACTGAAGCCCGCGAGCTCCAGCAGGTAGTCGGCCCGCCGCAGCGGATCCTTCACCGTGCGCCAGGCGTCGTTGAGCTGGACGGTTCGGGCCAGCGCCGCCTTCCGGGCCCGCGGATCGGCCTTGGCGAAGCGATCGGGATGCAGCTGCCGCGACAGCTCCTTGTAGGCCGTCTCCGCCGCGCCGAGGTCGACCTCGAACCTTCGCGGCAACCCGAGCACGGCGAGCCGATCGGTCCCGGCGTCGGGCGGCAAGATCGCCTTGCACGCCGCGCAGAACGGCCCTCCGCCGCCCTCCTTCTCACACGACCAACAGATCATCGAGACATTGCTCTCACGGGCTCGGCTCTTTCGCGCGGAGCCCGCGGGAGGGGGCCCCTTCCGCGCTCTAGAACTGGACGCTCTCGCCGCAGCCGCAGGAGCCCTTGACGTTGGGGTTCTCGAACTTGAAGCCGCGCCCGACCATCGACGTCGAATAGCCGAGCGTCGAGCCGTCGAGGTACAGGAAGCTCTTGGGATCGACGAACACCCGGACAGCGCCCTCCTCGAAGCTCAGCACTTTATCTTCCGGCCGGGGCTCGCTGTCCGACCACTCGAACAGATAGGAGAACCCCGTGCATCCGCCGCCGCGGATGCCGACACGCAGCCCCTTGGGGGGCGTCGCCCGCTGGGCGGCCGCCTTCTTGATCTCGGCGATCGCTCTGTCGCTGACTCCGATGGCCACGGCTCAGCCTCCTAGACGGCCGCCTTGGCAGCCGACGCGGAGGCCGACTTGGAGGCCGTCGCCATCCTGGCGTCTCCGTTGCTTTCGCGCTTGGCCGCCCGCTTGGCCTTGTAGTCGGCGATGGCGCCCTTGATGGCGTCCTCGGCCAGGACCGAGCAGTGAATCTTCACCGGCGGCAGGTTCAGCTCTTCGACGATCTGGGTGTTCTTGATGTCCATCGCCTGATCGATGGTCATCCCCTTCACCCACTCGGTCGCCAGCGACGACGAGGCGATCGCCGAGCCGCAGCCGAAGGTCTTGAACTTCGCGTCCTCGATGATCCCTGCGTCGCTGATCTTCAGCTGCAGCTTCATCACGTCGCCGCAGGCGGGGGCGCCGACCAGACCGGTCCCGACGCTGGGATCGTCCTTGTCGAAGCTCCCGACGTTGCGCGGGTTCTCGTAGTGCTCGATGACTTTTTCGCTGTACGCCATGGTGTTTTCCTTCGTTCGAAGAGCGGGCCTAGTGGGCCGCCCGAAGCGGCGCCGCTAGTGCGCCGCCCATTGAATGCTTTTCAGATCGATCCCCTGCTGCGCCATCTCGTAAAGCGGCGAGAGCTCACGCAGCTTGTTCACCTTGCCGACGACCAGTTTCGTCACGTAGTCGACCTCTTCCTCGGTGTTGAAGCGACCGAGCCCGAACCGAATCGAGGTGTGGGCCATCTCTTCCTGCACGCCCACCGCGCGGAGCACGTACGACGGCTCCAGCGACGCCGACGTGCAGGCCGAGCCGGACGACACGGCCACGTCCTTGAGCCCCATCAGCATGGCCTCGCCCTCGACGTAGGCGAAGCTGATGTTGAGGTTCCCCGGCAGCCGGTGCTCCATCGAACCGTTGACGAAGGTGTCGGTCACCTGCGACTGGATCCCCTCGCGCAGGCGCTCGCGCAGCGCGGAGAGGCGCTTCCCTTCGCTGACCATCTCGGCGCCGCAGAGCTCCGCCGCCTTGCCGAAGCCGACGATCGACGGAACGTTCAGCGTCCCCGAGCGCATCCCGCGCTCGTGCCCGCCGCCGTCGATCTGCGCCGTGATGCGGACGCGCGGCTTGCGACGGACGTACAGCGCGCCGACGCCCTTCGGTCCGTACATCTTGTGCGCCGACAGCGACGCCAGATCGACGCGCGCGGCGTTGACGTCGAACGGAATCTTCCCCACGCCCTGAACCGCGTCCACGTGGAAGATCGCGCCCCGCTCCTTGACGATCGCGCCCAGCTCCTCGATCGGGTTGACACAGCCGATCTCGTTGTTGGCGAGCATGATCGACACCAGGATCGTCTTGTCGGTCATCGCCGCCCGCAGCGTGTCCGGGTTGACGCGGCCGTCCTGCTCGACCGGGAGGTAGGTGACGTCGAACCCGTCCTTCTCCAGGCGCTTGCAGGTGTCGAGGACGGCCTTGTGCTCGGTCTGCGCCGTGATGATGTGGTTGCCGCGGTCCCGGTGGAACTCGGCGGCGCCCTTGATCGCCAGGTTGTCGGACTCGGTGGCGCCCGAGGTCCAGACGATCTCCTTGCCGCTGGCGCCGATGAGCGACCCGACCTGCTCGCGCGCGAGCTCGACCGCCTTCTCGGCCGTCCAGCCGAAGCTGTGCGAGCGGCTGGCGGCGTTGCCGAAGATCTCGGTGAAGTAGGGGAGCATCGCCTCGACCACGCGCGGGTCGACCGGCGTGGTGGCGTTGTTGTCCATGTAGATCGGGAGCTTGAGCGTCATTTGGAGATTCCTTCGACCAGCAAGGGGGCGCGGCCGTCGTGGCCGTGGATATCGCAGGTGCCGCACTCGGCCGGGTTGTGGGTCGGCTCGCAGGAGCGGCAGCTGTCCATGTAGGCGAGCGTCTCGTTGAGGTCGCCGACCAGCTGTTCGAGCCGGGCCAGCGTCTCCTTGGTCTCGCGCAGCTTGTCCGAGAAGATCTCGCGCACCCGGTTCATCGCCTTGGGCGCGGTGGCGGTGCCCTCCCAATCCCGGAGGACTGCCTTGATTTCGGTCAGCGAAAATCCGAGATCCTGAAGCTTCTGGATCCAGTCGATGCGCTTGAGCGCCTTGCCCGAGTAGAGCCGGAAGCCCCCTTTGGAGCGGACAGCCGGCTCCAAAAGGCCGAGCTCCTCATAGAGATGCACCGCGCGGACCGTTTTGCCGGTCCGTTTCGCCAGCTCGCCAACCTTGACGAGCGAGAGGCTCTCTACCGAGATTTCGTCTGAACCCTCACCCATACGTATGGGTTATGTATATATCAGACTGGCGCGGTGACAAGGACCAACTTTCCGAAGGTCTCGCGGGACTCGAGCAGACGGTGCGCTGCGGCAATCTCGGACAGCGGCATCACCCGGTCTACGACCGGCCTCAACCGCCCCGCCGCCACCAGGTCGAGCAGCTCGAAGAGGCGACCCTTGCTGGCCATGGTCGAGCCCAGGATGCTGAGCTGGCGCCAAAAGACGTGGCGCAGGTTGAGGACCGGTTCGTACCCCGCGGTGGCCCCGCAGGTGACGATGCGGCCGCCTTTCGCGCAGGCGACCACCGACTTCGGAAAGGTCGCGGCGCCGACGTGCTCGACCACGATGTCGACGCCCCGCCGGTCGGTCAACCGCTTGACCTCGGCCACCAGCTCGGTCGTCGCGTGGTTGATGGTCTCGTCGGCGCCGAGCGCCCGGGCCGCCGCCAGCTTGGCGTCGGTCGAAGCCGTGGCGATCACCCGCGCGCCGTAGAGCTTGGCGATCTGGATCGCCGCGCTGCCGACGCCCGAGCCGGCGGCCAGCACCAGCACCGTCTCGCCCTGGCGGATCTGCGCGCGATCGACCAGCATCTGCCAGGCGGTCAGGAACGAGATGGGCAGCGCCGCCAGCGCGGCGTCGTCCAGCGGGATGCGATCGCGCGGCGCCGGCACCAGGTTTTGAGCGGGGACGACCAGGTACTCAGCCTCGCCCCCCCAGACCTGCTCGCCGAGCATCCGGAAGTCGGGGCAGAAATTGTCCCGCCCGCCCAGGCACGCCGCGCATCGGCCGCAAGAGAGCCCGGGGTTGACCAGCACCCGATCGCCGACCGCGCAGCCGGCGCGCGCCGCCACCCCCGCCCCCAGCTCCGCGACGACGCCGCAGACGTCGCCCCCCGAGACGTGGGGCAGCGAGACGTGCAACGCCGGCAATCCGCGGCGAAGCCACAGGTCGATGTGGTTCAACGCCGCGGCGGTGACCCGGATTTGCACCTCGCCGGGGCCGGGCGCGGGAACGGGAACGTCGCCCACCTCCATCACCTCCGGCCCCCCGTGCTGTCGAAACAGCGCCGCGCGCATCGCTAGACCGACTTGAGCGCGGGGCGCGCGGCGGGCGCGTCGGCCGGGCGGGCCGCGCGGACCACGTCGGCGACGGCGCCCAGAAAGACGTCGATGGTCGCGTCGGACAGCTCACCCATGTTGGAGATCTGGATGTAGCGGTCGGCGAACTCGCCCTTGGCGCGGTAGATGATGAACCCGCGGGCCTTGGCGCCGTCGTAGAGCGCGTCGACGGTGAGGCCCGACGGCAGCCGCAGCATCGAGATGGTGTGCGACTCCCGGCCGGTGTTGGTGAACGACTCGAAGCCCAGATCGGCGAACACGCGTCGGATGCGCAGGCTGCGCTTGCGATAGATCTCGCGACGGGCGGCGACGCCCCCCTGCTCGTTGAGCTCGTCGAGCGCGGTCTCGAGCGCGAAGAACGACGAGACGGCGGGGGTGAACGGCGTCTGGCTCAGCTCGTCCAGGTACCGGCGGTGGCGGGCCAGATCCAGGTAGTAGACGCGCGGCGCGACCCCCGCGATGCGCGGCCAGACCTCGGGCGCCACGCAGAGAAACGACACCCCCGAGACCGAGTGCAGGCACTTGTTGGCCGACGAATAGCAGATGTCGACGGCGTCGCGCACGACGTCGACGTCCTCCACCCCCAGCGCCGAGACCGCGTCGACGATCGACGTCACGCCGTGGGCCCGACAGAGCCGGGCGATCTCCCCCACCGGGTTCATGATCCCGACCGAGGTCTCGTGCTGGATCATCGCCGCCGCGGCGATGTCGGGATCGCCCTCCAGCGCGCGCGCCACGTCGCGAACGTTGGGGAGCGTGCCCCAGGGGTATCGAAGCGTGATCCGCGGGATGCCGTGCAGCGCCGCGATCTCGTCGAGCCGATCGCCGAACGCGCCGTTGGCGATCACCAGGATCTTCTTCCCCGCTGGCACGACCGAGGAGATCGCCATCTCCATCGCCGCGGTCCCGGAGCCGGTGATGAGCAGCATGTCGTGCGCCGGGGAGGCGCCGAACACCGGCCGCAGCTTCTCTTGCAGCCGTTCGACCACCGCCGCGTAATCGTCGTCGCGATGGCAGACGTCGTGATGCACCAGCGCCGCCTTGACACGCGCCGAGGTCATCACCGGGCCCGGGCTGAAGAGGACGTAGCCGGGCTGATCCTTCTCGGCCAGCAGCCGCTCGATGAGCGCCAGCGTCCCCGCGGCGCCGGCGCCGTGCGTGGCAGCGGACTGCATCGTTGGACGCGCCAGCTCGTCACCGTAGACGCGCAGCAGCCATTCGGCGTGCAGCCGCATGGGCGGCGAGTCGACGTCCTGCCAGAGCTTCGCGCCCACGTCGTGCGCCACCACCAGGCCATCCCGCGCCGCCGCCGCCACGCCTTCGGTGAGCGACGGGCGCGGCAGCTGCTCGAGCGCCCGGCAGAGCGACGGCGCCATCACGAACAGCCCGGCGCTCACCGCGTCGTAGACCTCCAACCCCTTGCCGATCCCGGCGACGCGATCTCCGGCCAGCTTCACCTTCGTCGCGTCGCCGATGTCGAACACCCGCGGCAGATCGCGATCGATCGCCAGCACGGTCGGCCCGGAGGCCGCCGGCAACGCACAGAGCTCACGCAACAGCGCCGGGGCGGCGATCTGATCGGCCATCACCAGCAGCGTCCGCTCGGTGACGAAGGCGCGCGCCGCGAGGACCGACAGCCCGTTGGGCCCGTCCCATTCGGCGTTTTCGAAAAAGACGATCCGTCGCTTGAGCGCCGCCCCGAGGCGCGCCGATCCGGCGACGTGCCGGCGGATCGCGGCGCCGTCGTAGCCGAGGGTGAGGCCAATCTTCTGAATGCCGATCGCCTCGAGCAACCCCAGCGTCCGTTCGAGAAGGCTGGCGCCGCCGACGGCGGCGAGGCAGTTGGGGACGCCGTCCTCACCGATGGCGATTCCCCGGCCGGCCGCCAGAATGAGCGCGCGTGTAATCATGCAGCCAGCAACAGCAAAGCCCGATCCACGTCGACCAGCTTAGTCAGAGGAGGGGCGGCCGTCACTTTCCAATCGTGCTCGAGCGTCGGGGCGATTCCAGCGCGACGGTTCAGTTCTTGCGGTGGCGGCTGCCCGTCACGGCGGCGAAGGCGTGCGGCATCTGCCGCAGCGGTTCAGCACGGAACGTCAGCAAATAGACCGAGTTCTCGGTCTCGACGTAGATCTGATCGCCCCCCGCGTCGCCGAGGACCCGTCGCACCGGCGTCGTGACCATGCGGTGGCCGTTGGGATCGCGAAAGATCACCATCCCCCGCCCCACGCTGGGGTAGCTGATGAGGTAGCCAGCGTAAGTCCGCCCGATACCGAGAGACGCGCGCTCCCGGCCGTGATCCCGGATTTTTCTGGCGGTGACACTGACCACGAGAGAACCCAGTTAGAAGGTTACCACAATCGGTGGAAAATCGACGACCGGCTCCCCCCTGAGCTACCTGCCAAGGACCCCCAGGCTTGACCGCTTCCCCGGCGACCGTCCTGTATAATCGCGCGCTTCCAATGGAAACCGCGAGACCGCGCACGCGCGCTGGGAACCTGACGGCGGCGCTCGTCGTGGTGGCGCTGCTCGAGCTGTGGCTCAATCGGCTGGCGGGGCGGCTGTTCTTCCCGCGCGCCACGCTGTCGCTCGGCGGGGGGTCGCGCGCCGGCAGCTTTCTTGCTGCCTCCGGCCCGTTTCTCTTCCAGCTCACGGCCGTGCTGGGGTTGGTGGTCCTGGTGGCCTCGTTCGTCGGGCTCCTGCGGCGCGGCGAGCTGTATCCCCGCGGGATGCGATTCTCGGTCGGGGTCATGGCCGCCGTGTTCGCCGTCCTCTCGGCGCAGGCGCTGCTCCGCGGGCAGCTGGTGCCGCGGTACTTTCTCTATCTCGAGACCAGCTTCGGTTTTCTGTCGCTGCTCACGGCCCTCGCGTTCGCCTTCTCGCGGACGCTCCCGCGGGTGAAGGTCGGCGTGGTGTTGTTCTCGCTGCCGGGGCTCTTCCACGCGGCCGCCATCCTGGGCCTCGGATGGGGACAGGGGAGCGATTCCGCGACGCTGATCGCCGGCCTCGGCGAGGCCGCGTTGATCGCCGCCGGCGCCGGGGCTCCCTTCCTTTTGCCGCCGCGGCCGCGTCGCGAGCGTCGCTGGAGGTTGCCGCTCATCGTGGCGGGGTCGCTCGCGGCGCTCTTCGTGATCGGCCTCGCGACCCGATTCGATCTGATCCAGGCGAGCGCCCTTTATGGTTTGCGGATGGAGCTCCCGCCGCTCGGCTCGGTCGCCGGCGTCGCCTACGTGATCGCGTTTTTCGGGTGGTCCTACGCCACCGTCGAATTGCTCGCCGACAAGGCGGGGATGCGCCTCGTCGGCTATGGCCTGGGCCTCCTGGCCCTCGGTGGATACGACGCCGGTTCGCCCGTCGAGCTGACGCTCTCGTTGCTGGGGCTCGTGGCGATCGCGGTGGGCGAGCTGCGGGCCGCTCCGTACGCCGACCGCGATCGACGGCGCGTCACCTCCCCCGACTGGCGGGCGTTCATCGGCCGTCTGGCGACGGCGCTGGGTGACGGGAGCGAGCCGGACGGAACGCCGCCCGAGGCCGTGATCGCCGAGGAGGAAGAGCTGGAGGTGAGCCGGATCCAGACCCACCGCCGCGGCTATCCGCTGGTCGTCAAGCTGCTGCGCCGGCGAGGAACGCTGGTCGAGCTGGACGCCTCGGTGGGGCGGATCGGTCGCGAGCCGCCCGACGCCAGCATCGAGCGTCACCGTCGCTGGCTGGCGCGCAGTCCCGAACATCGCCTGAAGCTCACCCGAATGAAGACCGGCGACGTTTCTTTCGATCAGAAGTTCAGCGTGCACGGCAAGGCGCCGCTGGGAGACGCCGAGCTGCGCCACCGGATCGCGCGCCAGCAAGGGGACGGCGTTCTCACCCTCTGGAGCGGCAGCGCGGCCCGCTACCTGCTGGCGCACCCGTCGTCGGCCGCGGAGGCGCCGCCGCCATTCGCCGGCGACGTCGGGGGAACCGCGCCCGTCGAGGGGGTGGTCTCGATCGTCGACACCATGGCCGATCTGCTCGACGCTTCGTTGCCCGCCGCGAGCTGAGCGCGGTTACGGCGGCGGCGGGCCGGCGGGAGAGGTCGCAGCAGCGGGCGCGGGCGACTCGCCGCGGGAAGGAGCAGGCGCCTGACTTTCCAGCTCGCGAATCTGCCGCCGCGCAGCCGGCGCGTCGGAGCCGTTCGGCGAAGCCTCGAGGTAGCGCTTGTACGCGGCGAGCGCCGGGGCCGGCTCGCCCTCGAGGCGGTAGGCGTCGGCGAGGCCGAACAGCGCCGGCCCGAAGCTGGGCGCCGCGGAGAGCGCTCGCTTGAAGGTGTCAATCGCGGCAAGCGGCTTTTGCCTGTCGAGCAACACGTAGGCCGATCCGGTGAGCGCGGCAACGCCGCTCGGCTGCAGCTTGAGTGCTTCGTCGTACAGCTTCTGCGCCTTGGCCGTCTGGCCGTTCTCGATCGCGCGGTCCGCCTCTGCGATCAGGTGCTCGTAGCTCCTCGGATGAGGGTCCCCGCCGGAGGCGAGCTCCCGGGGCGCTGGGCGCGTTGCGGCCGGCGGTTCGGCGGGTGACTTGGCGACGGGCGGGGCAGCGGCGGCAGGGACCGCTGTTGCAGGAGCAGTGCCCGCGGGAGGCGTCGCCGCGGCGGCAGTCGCCGCAGGGGCAGGGGCGGCGGCGACCGGAGCCGGCGGTGGAGGGGCGGGGGCCGGCGGCACGACGGCCGGCGGCGGAGCGACGGCCACCGGCGCCGCGCTCGGTGGGGACGCTGGCCCGCTCCCCGGCAGGTGAAGACCGGCCGTCCCCCGGAAGCCCAGATAGGCGGCGAGGCCGACAAACACCACCACCACGCCGATGAGCAGCTTCCGGCCGGGGTGGCGGGAGCCAAGCCCGGCCATCGCCAGATCGTCGTCGGTCGAAAGATCGTCGTTGTGGAACGCGGCGCTGGCGACCGGGCGGCGCGCCCTGCCGCCCAGAATGTCGTCATCGTCGAGATCGGGCGACACGTAGGGACGCGACGCGGCCGATGCGCGCGGCGTCTCCGGCCGGGTGGGGCGCGCGCCCCGAGCCGCGGCGGCCGCCCGATCGGCCTGGGCCACGACGTCGAAGAAGGGGCGCAGCTCGTCGACGTCGCCGAGCCGCCGCCAGCTGCCGCCGGGCGGACAGACGCGATCGGCTCGCGTCACGCGCCGCTCGACCACCCATTTCTGCAGGGTCTGCGAATCTCGGAACCGGTGCGTCTTCCCCTCTTCGGTGGTGAGCATCCACGAAGGTGTCGGAGAAGGCGTCGGACTTGGCGACCTGTCGGGCTGAGGAACCGGCGCCGGGGTCGCGGCCGATCTGCCGCGCCCGACGACGAAGGTGTGTCCGCACGTGGTGCACTGAACCGAGGCGCCGCTGTCCGCGACGCTCGCGTCATCGAGCTCGTATTCGGTCTGACAGCGATCGCAACGTACGTCCATTTAGCGGGCACCAGGGGGGAGGCGGGACGACGTCCCGTGAGGCCTCGAAAACATACCATGCCCGCGGACGCCGATTGAGTTTCCGGAGCCGTCGCGGTCAGAGGCTTTCTGGGAAGAGCGCGTAGAGCTGGGCGGGCGGCGGCATGTAGGGGCCGGCGACCATCAGGTTCCCCAGATGGTCGACGCGGAAGCCGCGCGCGAACGAGCGCAGCAGGACCGACGGGGCCGCCGCCGACGCGCGGATGACCGCGGCCCGGCCGGGGAGCGCCACGGCCACGGCGTCCACGAGGTCAGCCATCAATTCGGCCGTTTCGGCCACCCCCGGCCCGATCACCACCCGCGCCGGAAGCGGCCGGTAAAAGAGATAGCCCGAGATCTTGCCGCCGGCGCCGGGCTGGGCCGTGGCGACCAACCCGCTGCCGGTCGACGCCAGCAGGGCGAGATCGCGCCGCCGGTCGGCGACGGTGCGGGCCCTGTCGTAATGCTCGAGCGCCGGCAGGTCGTCGGGACGCAGCGCGCGCACCCCCGCCGGCGCGGCGGAGGGGGGAATCAGCTTTTCGGCGAGCAGGTAGGGCGCCACGTCGGCGACCGCGTAACCGAGCCGGGCGTAAAGACCGAACGAATCGGGATTGAAGCTGTCCTGGAACAACCGCAGGCTGGTCGACTGAGCGGCGACGCGTCCGATCTCGGCCATCAGCGCGCGCGCCACGCCGGCCGGCGCGCCGGGTCGCGCGGCCAGCGGGCCGATGCTGGTGACGACGCCGCGCGGATGGGCGAAGCCGACCCCCACGGCCTCCTTTCCTGACCAGGCCACGATGCACCCCTCGGGATCGAGATCCAGATAGGCGCGGCAGAGCCAGGCCGCGCTGTCCCGGGTGGGGAACGGCGGCACGTGGCCGCGCTGGCGGTAGACGGCGCCGAACGCGTCGAACAGAATCTCCGCGCCGGCGTCGACGTCGGACCTCTCCATACGGGCGACCTGGATCATGCGACGACCTGGATCATGATGGACCGAGCCGTTCACGTGCGCTCACGCCGCGGTCAGGGGAAGCGCGCCTGGACCCCGACGCCACCGTCCACCTCGAAGCGCAGCCATCGGACGAGCCCAAGCGTCTCACCGAACTGCAGATAGAACCCCAGATTGCGCATCACTTCCAGCATGAAGCCGTTCGCGTTGCGAACACCGAAGTCGTAGTCTTTCACGCCCGGTGTGTGTTGCGGGTTGAGATCATAGACGCCTTGGATCGTGGCGAAGAACTTCGTCGGCAGGTCGGCGTCCACCCAATAGCGGACCCCGGGCGCGACCGCGAACTGATGCGACCCGTTGAAGTCGGCGGCCACCCCGAACCGCAGGTCGACGATGACGTCCCAGTGGCGGGCGAACCCAAAGGAGGGCTGCACCTCGATGAAGAACGGAATCGCCCCGGTGCAGACCCGGTTGGTCTGCTGTCCGCAGGGGATGCCGTCTTTGTAGGGGGCGATGATCCGGTAACCCGAGCCCGGCATCACCGAGACCCCAAACTGGTCCTTGTGAAAGAGCGACGGAGGTTGGATGCGAGGGAACCTCTTCTTCGGATCGGGCGCGCTGGCCTCGTCGGAGCCGGCCGCGTTCCCTCGGGTCGCGGCGGGGCTGCTGGTGGCGGAGCCTGCCTCCGGCGCCGCGCCGGCGGCAGGCTCCGGCGTGCCGCCGGCCCCCCGCGCCGTCCCAGCAACCGATACACAAAGGAGTACCGCGAAGGCGGGGCACGCTCGCATGGACGATTCAGTGTAGTGCAAACTCATCTCCGGGCGAAGAGGGTGAAGAAGCGGGCGAACAGAAAGGGGGCCGACCGGTGAGCGCGAAACAGCCCTGCCCGACGCGCCGCCAGCTCCTGGCCGCGGCCGCCACAGCGCCCGGGCTGCTGGTGATGCTGCGCGCCCGCGCCGCCTGGGCCATCGGCGACCGCTCGCTGTTCCGGTTCGCGCGCCTCTCCCTGCCGGGGCTGCCCGATCCCCGCCCGACGGCGCTCAAGCGCCTCAGCTGGGAGATCGTCCGTCGCACCAGCGTCCAGACCGCCTCCGATCCGATCGACCTGCGGCTCTCGGATCCCAACCTGTTCCGTTATCCGTTCCTGGTGCTCTCGGGCGATCGGGGCTTCGCGCTCCCGTCGGAGAACGACGTCGCGCGCCTGCGCCGCTACATCACCTACGGCGGCTTCCTGCTGATCGACTCCTGCGAGGGGCGCGCCGGCGGCAGCTTCGACGAATCGGTGCGGCGCCTGCTGGCCCAGACGCTGCCCGGTGAGCTGCCGATCCGCATCCCCGAGAGCCACGTCCTGTGGAAGTCGTTCTACGTCCTGCACGGGGCGCCCGGGCGAATCATCGCCGCGCCGTACCTGGAGGGGGTCGAGCGCGATCGCCGGCTGGCGGTGGTCTACACCCAGAACGATCTGGGCGGCGCCTGGGCGCGCGACGGCTTCGGCCGCTGGGAGCACGAGGTGGTCCCTGGCGGCGACGACCAACGCGAGGAGGCGTTCCGCGTGGGCGTCAACCTGGTGATGTACGCGCTCTGCCTCGACTACAAGACCGAACAGGCGCACATCGACTACATCCTGCGCACCCGGAGATTCTCCCGATGAGGTGCGCGCGATGAGGCTCCGGCGATGAACGCGCTGTTTCACCTGCCGAGCGGGTTCAACGACTGGCGGCTCGGCCTGGGCGCCGCCAGCCACTACGGGCGGGGCGGCGTCGCGCTTCTGGTGGCGGCGGCCGTCGTCGCGGTGGCGCTCTCGGCGCTGGCGCTCAACGACGAGCGGCCGGCGCGCCGCCTGGTGCTGCTGGGGCTGCGCGCGGCCGGCGTGCTCGCCTGCCTGCTCACCGCGCTGGAGCCGACGGTGGAGCTGCGGCAGGTGACCCGGGTCCCGAACCACGTGGCGGTCCTGGTCGACACCTCGCGCTCGATGGAGGTCCGGCCTCCCGACGGCGGGCGATCGCGCGCCGAGCGGGCGGCCGCCCTCCTCGATCGCGCGGCGCCCGAGCTGGCGGCGCTGCAGCGCGATGGCCACGACGTCGACCTCTACGGCTTCGGTGAGAGCCTCTCGCCCGCCACGTCGGTGTCGCTGCACGAGCCGCCCGCGGCGGACGCCACCCGCATCGGCGAGGCGCTGGGCGAGCTGCGGGCGCGCTATGCCGGGCGCGACCTCGGCGCGGTGGTGCTGATCTCCGACGGCGTCGACACCGGACGGATCGGCGAAGGGCCGCTCGACGCCACCAGCCGCGCGGCGCTCGACGCGCTGGGCGCGCCGATCCACACCGTCGGGCTGGGGGAGAAATCGCTGCGCGATCTGTCGATCGCCGCCGTGCTGGCCGACCAGCTCGCCTTCGTGCGCACGCCGGTCACCATCGAGGCGGTGGTCCGGCAGACCGGCCTGCCCGATCGTCAGGTCGAGGTGACCCTGGAGCGCGACGGCCGCCCGATCGCCAGCCGCGGCGTGATCCTGCGCGGCGATCGTTCGGAAGAGAAGGTCTCGTTCGACTGGCTGCCTGACCACCCGGGCAACTTCGTCTTCCGGATCTCGACGCCGGTCCTGAGCGGCGAGGCGCTCTCCAGCAACAACCAGCAGTCGTTCACGCTGAAGGTGATCCGGGATCGCGTCCGCATCCTGCACCTGGCCGGCCGCCCCTCGTGGGACGAGCGCTTCTTGCGCTCGATGCTGCGCCGCGATCCCAACGTCGATCTGGTGTCGTTCTTCATCCTGCGCACGGAGACCGACGAGCAGCCCTGGAACCACGACGACCTGTCGCTCATCCCTTTCCCCACCTTCGAGATCTTCGAGGAGCAGCTCCGCTCGTTCGATCTGGTCATCTTCCAGAACTTCAACTACGCCCCCTACGGCGTCGAGCCGTTCCTCCCCAACGTGCGCGACTACGTCGAGGAGGGGGGCGCCATCGCCATGATCGGCGGCGACCTGTCGTTCGCCAGCGGCGGCTATGGCCTGACCGCGCTGCGCGACGTGCTCCCCGTCGAGCTGCCGCCGGTGCCGCCGACCCTCGAGGGTGAAACCGACCCCAGCGTCACCACCGATGTCTTCAAGCCGCGTCTGACGGCCGAGGGGCGCACCCACCCGGTCACCTCGCTGCTGCTCGACCCGCGGGAGAACGAGGCGCGCTGGGGGAAGCTGCCGCCGCTCGAGGGGATCAACCGGGTGCCGCGGGCCAAGCCGAACGCCGCCACGCTGCTGGCCCACCCGACGCTCAAGGGCGCCGACGGCAAGCCGGCGCCGGTCCTGGTGGCGGGCGACGCCGGCAAGGGACGGGCGCTGGCGTTGCTCGACCGATTCGGCGTGGCACTGGGGCTTCCCGGCGGCGGGCGAGGGGGATGACGGCCGGGCATTCCAGCGGTTCTGGGAGAACGCGATCCGCTGGCTGGTGCGCGATCCCGCGCTCACGCTGCTGCACATCGACCTCGAACGGCAGGAGTACCGGCGCAACCAGCCGATCTCCGCGCGCCTGCGCGCCGTCCACGCCGACTACACGCCGGCCGCGAACGTCGAGGTGGGCGTCGACGTCGTGGCCGCCGGCAACGAGGCGGGCGCCAAGCCGCTCCGCAGCCTGCACGCAACGACCGACGGCGACGGCGAGGCCCAGGCCGAGCTCGGCGCGCTGCCGCCCGGCGCCTACCGGCTGAACGGACACGCGACGATCGACGGACGCGCGGTCACGCAGGACGAGACCTTCGTGGTGCGAGCGGGCGGGCCCGAGCTGGACGACGTGGCCGCGCGCGATCGCGTCCTGCGGGAGCTGGCGCAGGCGAGCGGCGGCGATTACAGCTACGAAGAGCTGCCGCGCCTGACCGTCCGCCCCTCACGGGACGTCCACATCGGGCGCCAACAGACCGTCGAGATCTGGTCGCGCCCGCTGCTGCTGCTGCTCGGTCTCGCGCTGCTCACGCTCGAATGGACGCTCCGCCGGCGCTCCGGCCACGCTTAGCGCGTCGAGGAAACGGGGGCCTCGGCCAACGCGCCGGGGACGATGCGCCGCCGTCCGCGCGGCCGGCGGGCCCGGCCGACGAACAACATCAGCATCCCCAGCGACGGGATCAGCCCCGCGGCGCCGAACGCGCCCGAGGCCATCGTGCAGCCGGCGTTTCCCGCCATGGCCGCCGATGGATCGGTCTCGCCGGCCGACGGCGCGAAGACGGCGAGGGTCGAGACGGTGACGTGCCCGACGCCGTCGGTGGCCGAGACGGTGATCGTCTGGTTCCCGTCGATCCCGGTCAGATCCCACTCGTAGGGCCCTTTGCTGGCGGTCGCCGACAAGCCCTGCGGCTCGACGCTGATCGTGACGGCCGCCAGGTCACAGTCGTCGTGGGCGTCGACCTTCACCGAGAAATCGTGCCCCATCCGCTGCCCCTCGCTGGGCGACAGGAACGTCACCTTGGGCGCCGCCGTGTCGTTGATGCAGCCGAACGCCGACGGCTTGGGGCCGCCGCCCCAGGCCCCCAGCCCCGACATCATCATCTGGTACGAGTTCTGGGTCTGTCGATCGCAGCGATCGCCCGAGACGGCCACCGCCTGGTCTTTGAACCCGTCGCAGTTCTGGCAGATGAACGGGTACATGATGTCGTCGTTGTCGGAGACGTGCTCGAGCCCGACCAGATGCGCCTGCTCCTGCGCGATGATCACCGCCGTGTCGTGCGCGTTGGCGCCGCCGTCGAGCGTATAGGCCACGCCGCCGTGAAGGTCCTGGCACAGGAACGGCGCCACCCCGGCCACCGAACCGTCGACCTTGCACCAGGCACCGCCGCCGGACGAAACCACCTCGGTGTAGAAGCTGCCGCTCGACGGCCGGGTCAGCGTGAAGATGACGTTGAAGTCGGCGTACCAGCGATCGAGATAGGCCTGCACCTGCTGCTGGCAATCGAGCAGCGTCTTGCCGAACGTGCATTCGAACTTGGGCGCGAGGCCGCCGCAGGCATCGTAGTTGGTCGCCGGGAGCGGCGTCTTGCCGTCGGCGTAGACGAGGTAGATGACCTTGGGGGGCGGCGCGCTGCTCTTGGCGCTGGCCGTCTCGGCCGGCGTCTCCAGGGCCACCCCGACCGGCGCCTTCACCATCGCCAGATCGCTCTGCAGCGAAGAGGCAACGCCGGCCGCTTCCGGGACGTCCGAAGCTTCGCCGCCGCAACCTGCGGCCGACGACGCGAGCGCCAGAGCGAGAGCCAGGCCGCTCGGCAACTTCGTCGAACGTGCGACCTTCGGGAACACGACTACGCCTCCGGGACGCGGCGCCGATCGACCTCCCCCGCTCGCACCACGCTAGCGATGCAGGTCGACCTGTGGCAGGGTCTCTGGTCTGTACATCGGCCGGATCCGGCCGGCGCTTTATGATCAGGCGTACAGATTTCTTCGCCCCAGAAGCTCCTCACCCACATGGTCGCCGCCGAAACCTTCGTCAATGAGCTTGACGCCAAGAACCAGCCCTCGATCCAGCGGGTGATCGCCGCGCTCCATGAGGGGCTGGGCAAGGAAGGCGTCGAGGTCGCCGACACGTTGCGCATGGCGCTGAAGGCGGCCATCGAGCTGGCCGAGGTCGCCGCGCTGTGGGTGACCGACTGCAACGACCTCGAGATGAAGCTGTCGCTTGCGGAGCAGTGCGGTGAGGGCGCGCGCCAGTGCCGGCGCCTCTCGGCGCGGCTGGTGGCCCTGGGCGTGCGCCGACTACGACCCGCGCAATGGTGGCTATTCGAAGCTGTTCGCTTTCTTGCGGTCGCTGCAGACGCCCGAAGAGCGCTCTTCGGCGGGCTATGTCACCGGCAAGGCGCTTTCGATGGCGCGCCTGGCGGCGCTCAGCGCCTTTTGCGCCGAGAAGGGCGACGCGGAGAGCGCCCGGCTGCTGGGCACCGAGATCGCCGAGGAGGAGCGTCGCTACTACGAGGAGGGGCGACGCCTACTCGTGGGGGCAACCACCACCGAGGAGAGCCAGGCCCGCGCGCGCCGTGCCGCTTACCGCACCCTCGAGCTGGCCGGCGAGACCGTCGAGCCGCTGGCGCTGCGCAAAACGCTGGGCAAGCGGCGCTGAATCGGGTCCCGGCGCGATCTCGCCCGGCGGAGACGCTATAGTGGACTTTGTATGTCGACAGAGGCTGCGCCGGCCGCGCCGGTGACGTTCGGCCGCTACACGCTGCTCGAACGACTGGCAGTGGGCGGAATGGCCGAGGTCTTCCGCGCGAAGATCTCCTCGTCGCACGGCTTCCAGAAGATCCTGGTCATCAAGCGGATCCTTCCGCACCTGGCCGCCGACCCCAGCTTCGTCGCGATGTTCATCGACGAGGCCAAGCTGACCGCGCAGCTGACCCACCCGAAGATCGTCCAGATCCTCGACTTCGGCGAGGTGAACGGCCAGTACTTCACAGCGCTGGAGTTCATCGACGGGTTCGACGCCCTCGGCCTGCTGCGCATCGCCGCCCAGAAGCGGACGCGCATCCCGACCCAGCTGGCCGTCTTCATCGTGGACGAGATCCTGGAGGCGCTCGACTACGCGCACAACGCGCGCGACATCGGAAGGCAAGCCGATGCAGATCGTCCACCGCGACATCTCGCCGTCGAACATCTTCATCTCCAAGCGCGGCGACGTGAAGCTGGGCGACTTCGGCATCGCCCACGCCAAGCGCCGCGAATCGAAGACCCAGGCGGGGACGCTGAAGGGGAAGTACGGGTACATGTCGCCCGAGCAGGTGGTGGGCCGGCCGATCGACAACCGCAGCGATCTGTTCGCGGTCGGCGTCCTGCTGGCCGAGCTGCTCACCGGCCGCCGCCTGTTTTCGGCGCCCGCCGATCTCGACGTCCTGCTGAAGGTCCGCGACGTTCACCTCGATCGCCTCGACAAATACGGCAAGGACATCCCCCCGGCGCTCGACCGGATCGTGCGCCGCGCCCTGAAGAAAGACCCGGCCGAGCGACCGCAATCCGCGGCCGAGCTGCACGAAGAGCTGGGCAACTATCTGTTCACCGCCGGGCAGCGGGTCGGACCGAACGACCTGCGCGCCTTCACCGGGACGTTGCTCGACGCCGATCCCGAGGCGGCGGCCAGCCTCCTGCAGTCGGCCCGCCGCGCCGACAAGGCGCCTCCTCCGGCGCCCCAGGCCGCCCCGGCCGAGGCCAGGCCCGATATCCCGGCGGCCAGCGAGACGACCGACCAGGGGGCCAGCGACGACGGTCGGGGGGCGGTCACCGCGGCGATGCCGCCCGAGCTGGTCAAGACCGTCACCACCAACCCGGCAGCCGGTTCGGGGGGCCCGGCGCAAGCGACCGCCGTCGCCGACGAGCCCTGGCAAGAGCACGACGGCGAGCACTCGTCGGCGCGCCGCTTCACCCCGGTGTCACATCCGGGCGACGTCGGGGGATCGCGGGGGCGGACGGGGATCCGGCCGGCCAGTCAAACCAAGAGCGACGTCGGACGGTTCATCTCGGCGGCACCCAAGCGCCCCCCGGACAGCGCCGGCGAGATCAGCGTCATCACCCCGATGCGGTTCTTTTGCGGCCTGGCGCTGGCCAACGAGACCGGCCTCCTGCACTTCGAGCTCCGCGGCACCGAGAAGGAGATCTTCCTGGTGGGCGGCGCGCCCGCGTCGGTCAGCTCCAGCGGCGGCGGCGAGCGCTTCGGTGAGTACCTGGTCGGGCGCGGCGTGCTTGGCCCCGCCGATCTGGAGCTCGCGCTCAGCATGCTGCCGCACTACAACGGCAAGCTGGGTGACACGTTCGTCGCGCTGGGGATGCTGCGCCCGCTCGATGTGTTTCGCCTCCTCTCGGAGCAGGTGCGCGATCGGGTGATCGACGTGTTCGGCTGGACCGAAGGGACCTTCGCCTACTACCGCGGTGTCACCAACCGCCAGGAGAGCTTCCCGCTGGGCCTCGACACGTTCGAGATTCTGGGGGCCGGCGTGGTGAGCATGCCCGCCGCCCTGCTGGAAAGCCGCTTCGAGCCGATCGAAGACCTGCGCCCCGTCGCCAGCGGCCGCGGCCGCGTCGATCCCGAGGCGTTCAAGATCGGACCGACGCCGCGCGAGGTGCTCGAAATGCTCGACGGCGAGCGGACCGTGCGCGCCTGGCTCGACCAGTTCGGTGATCCGGACGAGCGGCTGACCTTCCTGCGGGCGCTGTACCTGCTGGTCGAAACCGATCTCGCCGAGCTCGATTGAACGGTCGGCCGGAACCGGTCGCTCGTTCAGCGCGCGGCGGTCACGGCCTCGAGGGCCGCCTGGATTTGACGGCGAACAGCGGGGTCGGCCTCGACCGCCAGCCGGGCCCGCAGCGGCCGTTCAGCGTCGCGCGCGCGCGACAGCCCCAAGGCGGCCGCCGCGTCGAGGCGCACCTCGGCGTCGGTGCTCTCGAGCAGCGGCGCCAGGATCTCCACGACCCGCGCTCCCCCCTGCCAGCCGAGCGACGTGGCTGCCCGACGGAGCAAGACCCGATCGACCGGGGAGCTGGAAGGGGTCTTCTCGATGATGAAGTTTTCGAGAAAGGCACGCGCCCGAGAGGTCCGGGCGTAGGCCAGCGCCGAGAGCGCCCGCGCTCGAACGGTCTCGGCCACGGCGCGATCGGCGGCGACCTCCGTCAGGATTCTGTCGGCGGCGACGGCCCAGTGCTGCAGCTCGGCAGGGGCGCCGTCCTTCGCCAGCGCCGACTCCACCTCGACGCGCGTCGGCGCCTGCACGCGCGTGGGCGCCTTCGGGCGATCCTTCGATGGCGGGCCGGCGTCGGCCGCCACCAATCCCGTGAGCAAGACCGTGATCTGTATAATCGCGCTCGCCATACCCAGAGGAGATGATTGCATGGTCCACCGTTCCCGCGCCTGCCTGATCGTTTTTGGGGTTCTCGTCGCGCTCTCCCGCCCGGCGGCCGCCGACAAGGCGGTGTCGACGGCGGGCGGGGAACCGGAAACCGCCCCCGGGGGCGCCTCCCCGGCGCCCGCCCCGCCGCCCGTCGACCTCGGCGAGGAGATGACCCCGGTGCGTCCGGCCGATCTCGCCTACGGCGTGTCGGCCCAGCTTCGTTGGGTCTCGGTGCCGGGCTGGCTGCTGAACGCCTTCACCAAGAAGAACGTGCCGCTGTCCTCCTGGGGCACCGGGCTGTCGGTCTTTCGCCGCAAGGGCAACTTCGACATCGCGCTCTCGTTCAACTACCAGAACATGTCCCCGCCCCCCGGGAACTGGCTGGGGAGCAGCAACGATGCCACGACGGATGTCAGCTACCTTCAGTTCCAGGGCTTGGCCCTTTACGGCTTCGACTTCTCGTTCCTCTGGCACAACTACTTCACCGACTGGTTCGGCATCCACTACGGCGCGGGCGTGGGGATTGGAATCGTGGGCGGTCACATCGACCGCACCAGGAATCTGTCCGGCTGCACGGAGGCCAACGCGGGCGACACCAGCCTGTGCAAGCCGGGGCCGAACAGCCTCACCTCCGAGCTGGCCGACGTGCCGCCGGCCATCCCGATCTTCAGCGTCCAGCTGGGCGTCGACTTTCGGGTCCCGAAGCTGCGCGGCTGGGAGGCCCGCCTCGATGGTGGCTTCTACGACGCCTTCTATCTGGGCGGCGGGGTCGGATACACCTTCTAGACCAGCGCCGTCGTCGCTGTCGCCCGCGCGCTACGGATCGTCCCCGCCCGGGCCGGGGCCGCCCCCCCGCCCCGAGGCCTCGTGAATCCACCCGGCGAAGTCGTGCTCGATTCGCGGTAGCAACAGGACCAACTTCGCCTGCTGCACCGGCGTCAACACCTTGCGAACGTCCTTGATCCGATCATCGTGAAGGGCGCGCTGCTTGGCGCGGTTCGCGAGCAGCTTGTTGAGCGTCGCCGTCAACCGCGCGTCGTCGGGGTGCGCCGCCTCGGTGGCCTCCCGAAGGTCGCGCATGATGAGGTGCCGCTCGGCGGCGACGGCCATTTCGCGCTCGTCGTAACGGGAAAGAATCGGAAACAGGCGCGCCGACGTCGCCTCGTCGAGGTTCAACGCCTCGACGATCTTCCAGGCCCGCAGGGCGCGCATCCGCTCCAGGACCTCCTTGCGGAGCTGCTCGGGCGTGCGGTGATCGTCGGCGGCCGGCGACGTCGGGACCGGCGGCGTCGGCCGCGGCTGCGCGCCGGCGGCGCCGCCGGCGAGCAGGAGCCCCAACGCGAGCCCGGCTGCCCGCCTCAAAGCCTGCCCACCTCGAGCGAGCGGGCCACGCGCCGCAGCTCGGCTCCGTCGAGATCGGCCAGCTCCTCGTTCACCCGCCCTTCGTCATCGCCCGCGCTGTCCGCGGTGTCGCCGGCCCCGTCGCCCGCCGACGCCGTCAACGCCGCCGGCGCCGTCGGCCGCAGGCGATCGAGCAGCCGGCGCAACGCGCCCGGGTCCAGCTCCGCGACGTCGGCCTCCTCGTCGGTCGTCGCATCGTCCGAAGCCGTTCGGACCGCGGGCGCCGGCGTGTGGCTCCGCTCCGCGCTCGCCAGCGTCGGCGGCGTGGCCGGGATCGCCGACGGGGTGCGCCGCGGACCGTGGGCGACCAGCAGGAACCCCGCCGCTGCCACCGCCAGCGTCGCCGCAACGAAGAGGGTCCGCGCGCGGCCGACTGACGAGCGGCGCGCCCGGGCGTGCTGCAGGGAATCCGCCGCGCTCGCCGCCACCGCGAAGGTTTCGCCGCGCGCCGGCGCTGCCTGCAGCGTTCTTTGCAGCTCACTCTCCGCGGCCGCCGTGGTTCGCGCGGCGAGGTCGTCCCAGAACCGATCGTTCGGCGGCGGCGAGACCGGCGCCTCCGCCCGCAACGCCTCCGCCACCCGCGGCGTGTCCCGCAATTCGGTCAGCGCCCGGAAGCAGGTCACACAGGACCCGAGGTGTTCGGCCAGGAGCCGATCGCCATTCAGATCGTCTCCTTCGACCAGCCGATCGAGGACCTGTCCGCAGAGCGACGTCGCATCACGCCCCGGGCTCATCGTCCCCTCCCCCTGCGCGAGGCGCCGTCGGGCGCGGGGCCCAGCGTGGCGCGCAGCTTTCGAACCGCGTAGTGGAAGTTCACCTTGGCCGCTCCCTCGCTGATGTCGAGCGCGGCGGCGATCTCGCGGAACGGCAGATCTTCGTAGATCCGCAGCTCCAGCGTCATGCGCTGCTTGGTGGGGAGCGCCCGCACGGCGTCACGGAGCGCCGCCGATGACTCGGCCGCCTCGATCCGGTCGAGCACCGGCACGCTCGACGGTCGGTCGGGATCGCTCGGTCGCTCGTCCTCGCCGTCGTCGGAGACGAAGCGGGCGTTGTCGCGCAGGTGATTGAGCGCGAGGTGAGCGCCGATCCGCAGCAGCCACGAACGAAACACCGCGGCGTCCCGCAGGTCGGTCAGCTTGGCCATCGCGCGAACGAAAGACTTTTGAACCAGGTCGGCCGCTTCGTCCGTGTCTCGCACGTAACGGAGGCAGAGCGCGAACAACGCCCTTTGATGGCGTCGCACCAGCAGGCCGAGGGCCCCACGGTCGCCGCCTTGTGCCCGGGTCACCAGAAGCTCGTCCGGGCTATCGTCGTCGGCCGGCATCGCCACTTTGAGAGGTCTGGGCTGACTCGGCATCATGGGCTGCGCTCCCTCTTCGGGACCCGCACCGCCCGTCACAGGTTAGGCGCAGGTGAAGCGGCCGCGGTCAGCGGACGGCGCCGTGCGTCGTCGCCGCGCCGTTCTGAGGGGACGCCGCCTGGGCCTTCGACTCCATGACGGCAAGATTGTCTTCCAGGCTCTGAACCGTGGAGCGCAGCGCCGAGACCTCCTCCTGGGTTGCGAAGCCCAGGAGGCCGGCCGCGAAGCGCGTGGCCCGATCGAGCTCGGCCTTGATCGAACCGCCAACCCCGACCGCCTTCATCGCGGCGCTCATGACCCGCTGGTCCCCCATCACCCGCGAGATCCGCGGATCGCTCATCAAACGCATGGCCTGGCCAACCACCCTGTCCTTGACGGCGTCCAACAACGACATCGTGCGTTTGTGCCACGCGCCCTCGCTTGCGTCAACGCATGCCGCGCGCCATGCTCAGCCGGTGAGCGTCGATTCTTCACCCCAGCGCGCTCAGGCGGCGATCTCGTCATTCTGCGCGTTCGTCGTCGGCACGTTTTTTTTCGGATGGCTGCTGGGCGTGGTGGTGGTTTTCAAGCTGTGGCAGCTGGCGCACGCGCCGCGCTGGCTGGTCCTGAGCGGGATCGGCAGCGTCAGCTTCTTGATGGCGCCGATCCTCAGCGGCGCGCTGTTTTCGCGGGCGCTCGGCCGGCTGGCGTCGCGCGGTTGGCGTGGCGCCCCGCTCGGGCTGATCGGCCTCGGGGTCTGCGGACTGGTCGCCGGATTGCTGGCCCTCTGACAGCGGACCGCCTGCAGATGAAGAGGCCCCGGTGACGTCGGAGCTCGGACCGGCCGAGAGTCACAAGACGGCAGCTCCACCCGCGGCGAAGATTCGCGTCGCGCTGGTGACCGCCTCCGACAGTCGAACGACCGCGACCAACGAGGGGGGGCGCCTCTTGCGCCGGTTGGTCGAGGACGCGGGGTTCACCGTCGCGGAGGAATCGCTGCTGACGGAAGACGTGCCGACGCTGCGCGAGCGGGTGAGCTCGCTGGCGCGGCCCACCGTCGCCGACGCCGTCCTCGTCACCGGCGGCACCGGGGTGGCCCCGCGCGATCGAACGCCCGAAGCTCTCGCTCCGCTGTACGAGCTGCGTCTGCCGGGATTTGGCGAGCTGTTCCGGATGCTCTCGTTTCAGGAGATCGGGCCTTCGGCGATGCTCTCGCGGGCCGAGGCCGGCGTCGTCGGTGGCGTGCTGGTGTTCCTGCTCCCCGGATCGCCGGCGGCGATCGAGCTGGCGGTCCGCAAGCTGATCGCGCCCGAGCTCGCGCACCTGGTCGGCCAGCTCCGGCGCGGCGTACATCCGAGCGTCCGGCCGGGAGAGCGCCCCGATGAACGCTGAGAAGGCGCCGCTCGTCGATCCGCAGGGGCGGACGATCGACTACCTGCGCATCTCGGTGACCGATCGCTGCAACTACCGCTGCAGCTACTGTGTCCCGGCCGAAGGCGTCGCCCGCGGCGCCCGCGAGGAGCTGCTGTCATTCGAGGAGATCGCGGCGTTGGTGAAGGTCTTCGTCGGCCTGGGCGTGCGGCGCCTGCGGCTCACGGGAGGCGAGCCGACGGTGCGGCGCGATCTGCCGGCGCTGGTGCGGATGCTCCGCGCCATCGCCGGCCTCGGGGAGATCGCGCTTTCGACCAACGGACACCTCCTGGCCGAGCTGGCGGCGCCGCTGCGCGCGGCCGGCGTCGATCGCCTCAATGTCAGCCTCGACTCCCTCGATCCCGCCAAGTTCCAGCGGATCACCCGGGGCGGCGATCTGTCACGGGTGCTGGCCGGCCTGGACGCGGCGCGGGCCGCGCAGTTCCTTGCGATCAAGCTGAACACCGTGGCCATCCAGGGCTTCAACGACGGCGAGGTGACCGCCATCTGCCGGTTCGCCTGGGAGCGGGAGCTGGTGCCGCGGTTCATCGAAGAGATGCCGATGGCTGCCGGGAGGACCTACCTGCCCGGCGCTTGCCTGTCGGCCGCCGAGATCCGCGCGTTGGTCGCGGAGATCGAGCCGCGGGGCAGCGTCGTCGAGGATGCGGGGGGCAGCGCCCGGGGCGCGGGACCGGCCCGCTATTATCGCCTGACCGAATCGACCGGATCGGCTTCGACCGCCGCCCGCCGGTTCGGCATCATCTCGCCGATGACCGAGCACTTCTGCGCCACCTGTAACCGCCTGCGCCTGTCGTCGACGGGCGCCCTGCACGCCTGCCTCGGCCACGACGACGCGGTCGATCTGCGGGCGCCCTTGCGTGCCGGAGATCCGGACGGGGTCCGCGCGGCGATCCGGCGGGCGCTGGCGGCAAAGCGCGACGGGCACACCTTTCAACTGATCGGCCTCGGCGGTCCCCGCAAGGCGATGGTACAGATCGGCGGATGACGCGAATGACGGGAATGACGATGGACAGCGCGGAGCTGAAACAGCGAGTGGTCGACCTGCAACCCGAGTTCGAGGACCGCCTGGCGGCGCTGGTCGGAATTCCCACCGTCAGCATGGACCCCGGACGGCGCCCCGAGATGGACGCCTGCGTGGCGATGGCGGGCGGCCTACCTGCGGGAGGCCGGCGCGCGCGTCGACGTGGTCGACACGGGCGGGTTCCCGATGCTGCTCGGGCGCTTCATTCAAGACCCGTCGCTGCCGACGGTGACCGTCTACAACCACCTCGACGTCCAGCCGGCCGAGGTGGCCGACGGATGGAAGACGCCGCCCTTCGAGCTGACGCACGTCGATTCGAAGAAGGGGCCGCGGCGCTGGTTTGCCCGGGGGACAACCGACGACAAGGGGCCGGCGCTGACGGCGCTGTTTGGCGCGCGGCTGGCGCTGGAGACCGGCGCCCGCGTCAACATCCAGTTCCTCTGGGAGCTGGAGGAGGAGATCGGCAGCCCCCACTTCGCCAGCGGCCTCGCGGCGGCCATGGCCGGCGACCGCTCGGCTGGGCGGGCCGCCTTCAAGACCGATTCGGTGGTCGTCTCCGACACGATCTGGACGGCGGCCGGGCACCCGTCGATCTCGTATGGCCTGCGCGGGCTGATGGGGTTCACCATTGCGCTCGAGACCGGCGCCAAGGACGTCCACTCGGGCACGACAGGTGGAGTGGCGCGGAACCCGGTCGGCGAGCTGGCCTCGCTCATCGCCGCGATGTACGACGCGCGCACCGGGCGGGTGAAGATCCCGGGGTTCTACGACGGCGTCCGCAAGATCTCTCCCGCCGAGAAGAAGGCCTTCGGGCGGGCGGGCTTCTCGCGGCGGAAATTCGCGTCCGCGCACGAGCTCGGGAGCCTGCGGCCGACGCGGGACGACGTGGACGCGCTGGCCGCGCTCATCGCGGCGCCCACGCTGGAGGTGCATGGCCTGGTCGGTGGGTATGCCGGCCCCGGCATCAAGACGATCGTCCCGCACCGCGCGGAGGCCAAGCTCTCGACGCGCCTCGTGCCGGATCAAAAGCCGTCCCAGGTCTTCAAGCTGATCAAGAGCTTCGTCAAGAAGCAGCTCCCCGACGCCGTGGTCACGCATGAGGCGTCGCTGGAGCCCTACCTGGCGCCGATCGGGGGCCCCTACCACGAGGCCGCCGCGGCCGCGGTGCGCGCCACGTTCGGCAAGGAGCCGGCCTTCGTGCGCGAAGGGGGGTCGATCGGCGCGGTGCTGACGATGCAGCGGCTCTTGAAATCACCGGTGATCTTCCTCGGTCTCTCGCTCCCCGAGCACGGGTATCACGCCGTGAACGAGAACTTCGACTGGGGCCAGGCGGCCGGGGGAATGGAGATGTTCTGCCGCTATTTCCACGAGATCGCGGCCCGCGGCCCCCGCCCTGCGAAACGCGGTTGAATCGGCCGCCCATCGCGCTACCCTAGCGGTTATGAGCGGCGTATCCGGCGTCCCCCCCGTCGCGCGCGGTACCGCGATCAAGATCGTCGCGACGGTCTTGGTCTTCGCGGGCACCGTCGGCTACCTGCTGAACTCCTCGATGAAGGCGGGGGCGGAGTACTACAAGCACGTCGATGAAGTGACCTCCAACGCCGACGCCTGGCGCTCCAAGAGGCTGCAGGTGCACGGCAACGTCGTCGCCGGCTCGATCGAGCAGGCCAAGGGGACGCTGCTCTATCGCTTCAAGATCGAGAGCCGCCCGCCGCGCCCGCCGGCGGTCATCAGCGCCACCTACAATGGATTGGTCCCCGATACGTTCAAGGACGGGGCCGAGGTGGTCGCCAAGGGGACGCTCACCGCCGACAACCAGCTGGCCGTCGTCCCCGACGGCATCATGGCCAAGTGCCCGTCGAAGTACGACGCGGACAAGAACGCACCGCCGTCAAAGCCGATGTCCCCCGGCGTCGCTCAGCAGCTATAGCGACCGTCTCTAATTGTATCGGAGGCCGTCGACGGCGCGCAGGCGGCTGGCGCGCAGCGACGGATAGAGGGTCGCCAGGAAGCAGATCCCGAGCGTCGCCGCCGCGACCGACAGGACCTCGCCCCCCGCGATCCGCACCGGCAGGGAGCCGATGAGATAGACCTTGGGATCGAGCGGGTAACCGTAGAGGCGCGCCAGCAGACAGATCAACAGGCCGAAGGCGATGCCGAGCCCGGTGCCGACCGCACCGACGGTGGTTCCGCCGATCAGGAAGACCCGCGCCACCATCCCCGCCGGAGCCCCCATCGACTTCAAGATGGCGATCTCGCGGACCTTGGAGAGGACGATCATCGTGAGCGAAGCGATGATGTTGAAGGCCGCCACCACGATGATCAGCACCAGCAGGAGCGAGATGATCACCTTCTGCATGGTGAGCGCCATGAAGAGGTTGTGGTTCAGCTCCTTCCAATCGATGATCCGATAGGGCCCGTCGAGCCGGCGTTTCACCTCGGGCGCGGCGCTGAGCGCCATCATCGGGTTGGCGAAGCGCAGCTCGACGCCCGACACCAGCCGACGGGCGTTCGCCAGCCGGTGCGCGTCGCTGATGCTGATGTAGGCCAGGCGGGTGTCGTACTCGTTGAACCCCATCCGGAAGATTCCGACCACCTTGAACAGGTAAGACATCGGCGCCTCGCCGACGCCCGAGCTGAACGGAATCATGATCGACACGCAGTCGCCCACGCCGAGGTGGAGGTGATGGGCCAGCTCGGCGCCGAGCGCGATCCTCCCCACCCCGTCGGTCGTCTTGCGCGGCGTCCCCGCCGGCAGCGCGCAGCTGGCGGGCTGCTCCAGCGCTTCGACGCTCCCGGCGATGAGCGAGCGGCGCAGATCGTCGGCGCCCTGCTGGATGTCGATCCCTTTCAGGTTGGCGCCGACCCGACCGATCATCACCTCGCCCGCCGAGAACAGGAACTTCGCCATCCGGACGACGCCCGGCATCCCCTGCAGGCGCTTCTCGATCTCCGCGATCTCGGGACCGTCGACGTCGGCGTCGCCGTAGGGCATCACGATGAGGTGGGCGTTGAGCGCCAGGACCTTGTCCTGGAACTCGCGCTCGAACCCGCTCGTCACGCCCAGCACCACCACCAGCGACGCGACGCCCAGCACCACCCCCATCGTCGAGACGGTGGTGAAGACCGAGAAGGTCCGCAGCAGAAACGCCACGACCGCCGTCAGCCCGCCCGCCAGCACGCCGAGCACCGCCACCGTCTCGATCGTCCGCGAGCGGTCGTGGGCCAGCCAAAACACGCCGAACCCGACGATCATCAGGGCCACCCCGACCACCAGCGCCAGCCGTGCCACCCGTGAGCGCCGCCCGCGGTGGAGGTAGCGCATCCCCACCAGCCGTTCCAGCCCCAAGGTGAAGAGATCGGCGAGCCCGACCACCAGCAGACCAGCCACCGCCCCCTCGATCAGCGTGGTCCGGTGGCTGGGGAGAAGGATGGCGGCCACCGCAATTCCAGCGAGGGCCGCGATCAGAATCAGGCGGGTCAGCAGGCGGGAACGCATGGACGACAGGAGGGTAGCAGACCGGGACCGGACGGCGACCGGGCTGGCGGCCGCCTCGCACGTGACAGCCGCCTTGACACCCTTCAAGGGCAAACCGTACCGTACACGGCAATGGCTTCGTTCCGGGGGCGGCGCCGTCCGTCACCCCTCCTTCTCGTCGTGGGCTTGGCCCTTTCGTGGCAGGCGGTCGCGCGCGCCGACAAGAACGACCTCGCCCTGCTGAACCTCTGCCTCACGCCGGACGGGACCAACCATTGCGCGGGTGGGTCCGACGCGAATGCGCAGTCACGGTACCGGAGCCTGATGTCCGAGCTGGGGGTCGTGGTCGCGCCGAGGCTGATGACGCCCGCCGACACGCTCGGCTACGCCGGCTTCCAGTTCTCGGCCGAGCTGGGGATCACCACCATCAACAACAACCGCAAGGTCAGCAACGATCCGACCGGCATCGCCTACTGGAACGGGATCGAAGGGGTCACCTCGGGCGCGCCGAACGCTGTCCGCCCCAACTCGTCGCTGACCACCGTCGGTGGATTCGTCCGCAAGGGGCTCTGGTTCCCGCTGCCGGCCTTCGAGTTCGGCGCCGGCGCGATCGATGTCCTCGGTTCACACATGTACGCGCTGCAGGGCTACGCCAAGATCGCCCTGCAGGAGGGCTTTCACGACTGGGTGCTGCCGTCGTTCGCGGTGCGCGGCTCGGTCTCCCAGTTGCTCGGCACCAGCCAGGTCAACATGACCGTCTGGGGGGTCGACGTGCTGATCTCGAAGGCCTTCGGCATCGGTGGAACGGCGCGGATCGAGCCGTACTTCGGGTGGAACGTGCTTTTCATCGACGCCCGCAGCGGCGTCATCGACGCCACGCCCAGCTGCGACGCGTACGCCCAGCACGCGCAGCCAGCCGGCGTGCCCCTGAGCGGCTGCCCGATCGTGGCGGACAACGGGACCTGGAACGACCTCGGCAACAACTTCACCTTCGCCTCCCAGGACATCATCACGCGCTACCGCTGGTCCGTGGGCGCCAAGCTGAAGCTCTCGGTGTTGTTCCTGACCGTCGAGGGCGACCTCATTCAGGGCGGTGACAGCCACGACAGCAACGCAGATATCGTCGACAACAGCGCCAAGCAGGAGAGCTTCTCGCTCTCGGCCGGCCTCGATTTCTGATATCTTGGATGGGACCCGTGGAGGGTTCTCTCCCCTGCCCCGATGCGCTCGCGCCAGCAGAGCTCGGCGGCCGAGCCGTCGCTAGGCCGCCTATCGGGCGGCACGTCGTCGGGCATGGTTCGCGTCGCTCACCGTCGCCTTTTCGGCGACGCCCTCCTAGGCCGCGGCGCCGCCGACGCCACCCGAGCCAGCGGCGCTCGGCGCGGCGGGGGGCGGCGCGCCACCCGCGGGCGGCGTGACCGGGGGAGCGCTGGCCCCCGGCATCCCGCCCTGGATGATCTTGCGCAGCCCAGCCACCGACAGTCGCGGCGTCTTCTTCTCTTCTTCGAAGATGATCTGCGCGAGCGTCGCGGTGGTCAGGTCGGCGCGCGTCGTGTTTTCGACGACGCGGACGTCGTCGCCGGCCCGCACCATCGCCGCGATGTGGTCGAGCGTCACGTACCGACTATCGCGTGTATCGTAAAGTTTCCGATTCGCGTACCGCTTGATAGTACGTGCTGTGGTCATTGTCTTAGGGTGTCATAGGCAAATGTTGGGGTCAATCATGTAATACAAACAACTATTATCCGTGGTCCTTAAGCCACGGCCCACGTGATCGGCCGGGTGGGATAAAGCACTAGCTAATCCAAGCAGTTAGCTCGGACGCACCACTCCCATGGGGAGACCGCGAAACGCCGCACCGGAAGTGACGGGTTGCTTGCGGGCTTACTTGCCGGGCTTGCCGGCGTCCTCGTCGAGCTCGCTCTTTTTTGTCGAGCTGGCGGTCGGCGAGACATCGATCTCGTCTTGCGAGTTCACGGCTCGCTTGAAGTTCTTGATCGCTTTGCCGAGGCCGTCGCCCAGCTGCGGGAGCTTGGCAGCGCCGAAGACGACGACGATGATTATGAGGACGAGGACCAGCTCCCCGAAGCCCATTCCAAACGGCATGACCCGCGATCTATAGCATCACGCCGGGAACAATCAACGTGGAAGGCACTGATTTTTGTCGTGGCCCCGTTGATCCGTTACGATCCGCCGCACATGCCGTCGTCAGCAGTTGCGCGCGCGGGTCTGGCGATCGCGCTCTCCTCTCTCTGTGGTCCGGCCCTGGGCGCGACCCGGGCGAGCGCCGCGCCGGCCCGATCGGCGCCAGCCCAACCAGCGGCATCAGGGGCGCCCGATCCGGCTGACCGGAGCTTTGCAGAGCGGCGTGCGGTCCGCGGAGTCCCCGTCGACGACGTCGCCGCGACGGAGACACCAGAGCTGCGAGAGATTCGGCGCTTCGAGGAGCAGGCCTTCCCGAAGCCGGGCGATCCGGACGCGACCGGGCCGGCCCGCAGCGGCGAAGCAAACCCGGCGCCGGGCGCGCTGCCCGGCGAGTGGGGAGGCAGCGGGGACGTTCCAGCCGAGCTGCGCTCGCCGCAATCGGCCGCGCGCGCCGACGGAGCGACGCCGCCACCCGACTCCGAATGGCTGCGAAGCCTCAAGCTCCCCGATCTGCCGGTGCGCTGGGACGCCCAGGTCCTGCGCTACCTCGACTATTTCAAGAGCGATCCCAAAGGGCACGCCGTGATGGCGGGCTGGCTGCGCCGCGCCGGACGCTACCGCGAGCTGTTCGAGAGGACCCTGGAGCGCCAGGGGCTGCCCAAGGATCTCTTCTACGTGGCGATGGTCGAGAGCGGCTTCGACACCGGAGCCCGCTCGCGCGTCGGCGCCGGCGGCATCTGGCAGTTCATGCCCGCCGCGGCGCGCGCCTACGGGCTCGAGGTCAGCTACTGGGTGGACGCCCGCCGCGATCCGGAGCGCGCCGTCGACGCGGCCGCCCGCTATCTCAAGGATCTCTACGTCCGCTTCGGGTCCTGGTACCTGGTGTTCGCCGCTTACAACGCCGGCTACGGGTCGGTGCTGCGCTCGATCACCACCTACAACACCAACGATTTCTGGGAGCTCTGCCGGCACGAGTCGGGGCTGCCGTGGGAGTCGACGCTCTACGTTCCGAAGATCCTCGCGGCGGCGATCGTCGGGCACAACCTGGCGGCGTTCGGGTTTGCCGACGTGACGCTGGACGCGCCGTTCGAGTACGAGCAGGTCGAGGTGCCCGCCGGGACGGCGCTGGCGACGGTCGCGCGCGCCGCCGGCACCAAGGCGGAGGTCATCGAGGCGCTGAACCCCGACCTGCTGCGGACCCGCACGCCGCCCGATCGCGGACCGACCAAGGTGCGCCTGCCGCCCGGGACGGCCTCGGTTTATGCCGCCAGCTTCGACAAGACGCGCGACAGCGACAAGCTGGAGACGGTGGTGTTGCGCTTCGGCGAGACGCTGGACGACGTGGCGCGCGCGCACGGCAGCAGCGCCAAGGAGCTCCGGCGCCTCAACGGCGTCCGCGAGACGGCCGAGCTGCGCGGCGGCACCTCGATTGTCGTGCCGCGCCGCGGGCCGGTCGCCAAGGCGAAGGCACGGGACGCCGACAGGGAGAGCGAGGCGACGGCGGCAGCCGACGGCGAGGCCGGCGCCGACGACGACACCATCCTGGTGGCGGTGCCCGATCGCTCGTTTGGCTACGACGGGCGCGAGCGGGTCTTCTACCGGACGCGCGACGGCGACCGGCTGGACGAGGTCGCGGACGTCTTCGGCGTGCGGACCGAAGATCTGGTCGAATGGAACAACCTCGATCCCGTCGCCAAGCTGCACCCGCGCATGGTGCTGCAGATCTTCGTGCGCAAGGACTTCGATCCGGCGGGCGTGCTGCTGCTCGATCCGACGAAGGTGCGGGTGGTGACCCTCGGGTCGGAGGAGTTCCTGCAGCTGGAGACCGCGCGCCGCGGTAAGAAGCGCCTGCTCTACAGCGCCAAGGCGGGGGACACGCTGGCCAAGCTCGGGCGGCGTTATGGGCTGACGCCCGGCGATCTCGCCCGCATCAACCGTTTCTCCTACAACACCGAGCTGCACGAGGGTGATCGCGTCGTCGTCTACTCGCCGACCGGGGACGCCCCGCACGAGGTGACGCGCGGAATGACGCCGGGGGAGAAGCGCCCCGGGCGCGCGACGGCGACGTCGAAGGGCATGACGGCGAAGGCGACGGCCAGCGGGCACAAGGCGATCGCCGAGGTGGACCGCAAGCCGGCGCCGCACGATTCCAAGAAGAAGGTCGCCGTCGCCGAAGCCGGCCCCGGCCAAGCCGGCGCACCAAAGGCCGCGACGCCCGACCACAACAGCCAAGAAGAAGTAGCGGCGGTCTTCGTGGCGCGGTTTCGCGTAGACCCGGAAGCAGCCGGTGCGCGGGTCGATCAGTTCGTCGCGCGGGTGGTCCCGGGGCTGAGCGTCGCGGCCGCGCGGCGCCTGGTCGGCGTCGGGCGCCGTGCGGGTCGACGGACAGGCCGCGAAGAAGGGGGCGCGCCTCGTCGCCGGCCAGATGGTCGAGCTGGACGACGCGGAGGCCACCGCCGAGGCACCGGACGC
Organism: uncultured Pseudomonadota bacterium; assembly: GCA_963835825.1. Classification (GTDB taxonomy): domain Bacteria; phylum Myxococcota_A; class Polyangia; order Fen-1088; family Fen-1088; genus JADGRB01. The sequence continues at coordinate 97,655 of CAWIGZ010000005.1, read as the reverse complement.
CCGCCAGGTCCGCCCCGATCCCGCCGTGCCGATTGCCGTGCTGCTCGTCGACGAGGCCTTCGTGGCGATCGACAAGCCGGCCGGCGTGCCGTCGCACCCGCAGGCGGCGGGCGAGACCGGCACCGCGGCGAACGGGCTCGCCGCGCGCTTTCCCGAGTGCGCAGGGGCTTCGCCGGATCCGCGCGAGGGCGGGCTCGTGCATCGCCTCGACACCGGGACCAGCGGCGTGCTCATCGCCGCCCGCAGTCCCGCCGCCTGGACGAGCTTGCGCGCCGCCCTGTCGCAGGCGGGCTGCGAGAAGACGTATCTCGCGGAGGTCGTCGGGGCACCGGCCGACGCCGGCGAATCGAACGCGCCCATCGGGCGCGTCGGCCGGCGGGGCGCGCGCGTGCGGGTCGACGGCGGCGGGCGCAACCCCTTGCCGGCCCACACCAGCTGGGACGCCATCGAGCGGCGCGGGGAGACGACGCTGCTCCGGGTTCGCCTGACCAAGGGGCGGACGCACCAGGTGCGGGCCCATCTGGCCGGCGCGGGTCACCCGATCGTGGGCGACGACCTCTACGGCGGCGGCGAGGGCGAGCTGCGCCTGCACGCGGCGACGGTCCGGTTCGCGCACCCCGACGGGGGTCGCGACATTTTGATCGAGGCACCGCCGCCCGCTTGGGCCAAGATACGCGGGTGAGCGCCCGCCGCGCGATCGTCCTGCAGCACACGCCGACCGAAGGGCCGGAGCGGGTGGCGGTCATGCTGGCCGCGCGGGGCGTCGCCTGCGCCACCCGCGCCGTCTACGCCGGCGAGCCGGTCCCCGACGAGCTGGGCGACGACGAGATCCTGATCGTCATGGGCGGGCCGATGGGTGTGGGGGACGTGGCCGACGCGCGCTGGCCGTTCCTGGCCCAGGAGATCGCGCTTTTGCGCAAGCTCGTCGCGCGGGACGCGCCGGTGCTGGGCATCTGCCTCGGCTCGCAGCTGCTGGCCGCCGCCGCCGGCGCCCGCGTCTATCCGAACACCCGTCCCGGACCGGACGGCGAGCCCGAGCCCGCCCGCGAGGTCGGCTGGGGCCCCGTCGACCTGATCGGCGCCGGGCGCGAGCCGGTGCTGGCGGGCCTCGATTCGCCGTTGCTGGTGCTGCACTGGCATGGCGACACGTACGATCTGCCGCCCGGCGCGGCCCATCTGGCGTCGACCGCCGTCTGCCGTCACCAGGCGTTTCGCCTCGGGCGGCGGCAGTTCGGTTTTCAATTTCATTGCGAGCTGGAGGCCGACACGGTCGCCGTCTGGGTTCGCGAGGACGCCGACTACGTCCGCGGCGCCAACGGCGACGGCGGCGGCGCGAAGATCCTGGCCGACACCGCGCGCCTTTACGCGCGCGCGCAGCCGGCCTGGGATCGCTTGCTCGGCAACGCGATCGATCTGCTGGTCGGCTGACGCAAACGTCGATTGACGGCATCGCGGACGGCGACAATAGTTACGCCGTGCCGTCGCCCGTGAAGTTCAAGATCGCGCTCGTTCAGATGCGCTGCTCGACCGATCCGGCGGACAACCTGGCCCGCGCGATCGCGCGCATCCGGGCCGCCGCGCGCGACGGCGCCCAGCTGATCTGCCTGCCCGAGCTGTTCCGCAGCCAGTACTTCTGCCAGACCGAGGACCACGCCAACTTCGATCTGGCCGAGCCGATCCCGGGACCGAGCACGGCGGCGCTGGCCGACGTGGCGCGCGAGACGGGGTCGGTGCTCATCGGCTCGCTGTTCGAGCGGCGGGCGGCGGGCGTTTACCACAACACCGCGGTGATCATCGACGCCGACGGGCAGCTCTGCGGCAGGTACCGCAAGATGCACATCCCCGACGATCCCTTCTATTACGAGAAGTTCTATTTCACGCCCGGCGATCTCGGGTTCCGCGCGTTCGACACCGCGGTCGGCCGGATCGGCACGCTGGTCTGCTGGGATCAGTGGTACCCGGAGGGCGCCCGGCTGACCGCGCTGGCGGGGGCCGACGTGCTGTTCTACCCGACGGCGATCGGCTGGCACCCCGACGAGAAGGCCGAGTTCGGCGCGGCGCAGGCCTCCGCCTGGCAGACGGCGCAACGCGCGCACGCCATCGCCAACGGCGTCTACGTCGCGGCCGTGAACCGGGTCGGCCTGGAGAAGCCGCCCGTCGGAACGCCGGGCAAGGGGATCGAATTTTGGGGCGGCAGCTTCGTCGCCGATCCGTTCGGCGTCGTGCTGGCCGAAGCCTCGCGCAGCGACGAGGAGACGCTGATCGTCACCTGCGATCGCCAGCATCAGGAGACGGTGCGCCGGCACTGGCCGTTCCTGCGCGACCGCCGCATCGACGCCTACGGCGGCGTCACCCGCCGCCTGATAGACGAATGACGCGCGTCTCTCGCGGCGAACCGCCGCCGGCGGAGCTGGGGTTCAGGATGCCGGCCGAGTGGGAGCCGCACGCCGCCACCTGGATCGCCTGGCCCCACGAGCCGCGCGACTGGCCGGGGAAGCTGGCGCCCATCCCCTGGGTCTACGGCGAGGTGGTGCGGCAGCTGGCGCGCGGCGAACGGGTGCGCATCCTGGTGAACGACGCGGCGACGGAGCGGCGGGCGCGGGGGCTGCTCGCGCGGGTGGGCGCGAACCTGAAGATGGTCGACCTCGTGCGCGCGCCCACCGACCGCAGCTGGACGCGCGACTACTGCCCGCTCTTCGTCCGGAACGGCGCGGGGAAGGTGGCGATCACCAACTGGCGCTTCAACGGTTGGGCCAAGTACCCCAACCACAAGAAGGACGACGCCGTCAGCGACAAGATCGCCCGCCGCTTCCGGCTGCGGCAGTGGCGCCCCACCACGACGATCGACGGCAAGCCCTGGCGGGTGGTCCTCGAGGGCGGCGCCATCGACGTCAACGGGGCCGGAACGATGCTGGCCACGGAAGAGTGTCTCCTGGATGACGTCCAGGCGCGCAACCCCGGCTTGCCGCGCGAGGAGCTGGAGCGGATCCTGGCGGCGCACCTCGGGGTCCGGAAGGTCCTCTGGCTCGGGCGCGGGATCGCCGGCGACGACACCCACGGGCACGTCGACGATCTGGCCCGCTTCGTCGACGAGACGACGGTGGCGCTGGCCCAGGAGCCCGATCCGGACCGATGCCAATTACGAGCCGCTCCGCGACAACCTCCGGCGGCTTCGGGGGATGAAGAACGCCGACGGAAGGCGGCTGCGCGTCGTTCCGCTGCCGATGCCGGCGCCCCTGTTCCTCGACGGGGTTCGCCTGCCGGCCAGCTACGCCAACTTCTACATCGGGAACGCCGTCGTGCTGGTGCCGACCTTCAACGATCCGAACGATCGGCGCGCGCTGGAGATCCTGGCCCGGCTTTTTCCGACCCGCGCGGTGGTCGGCATCCACGCGGTCGACCTGGTCTGGGGGCTGGGGACGCTCCACTGCATGACGCAACAGGAGCCGAAACCGTAGTCTACGACGGCGGCGACGATCTCCGGGCCTCGGCGATCCGCTTGTGCCGGCGCCAGGCGCGCACCCCCACGACGGTCGCCGCGATCACCATGGCGACCACGATGCCGTGCTCGGTGTTGCGTGCGTAACGGATGACGTAGTCGATCTGCCCGCCGAAGAACCAGGCCGTGTAGACGAGCAGCGGCACCGTGAAGGCCGCCGCCGAAAAGTCGTAGATCAGGAAGACCGGCGGACGCAGATGCAGCGTCCCGGCGGTGAAGAAGATCGTGAAGCGCAGCCCGGGGGTGAACCGGCCGACCAGGACCACCTTGCTGCCGAACTTCCGGAAGTAGGCGCGCACCTTGATCTGCCGCCGGTGCGTGAAGTACTTGCGGGCCAAGGCGCTGGCCAGGACACGCCGCCCGAAGTAGCGCCCCAGGAAGAAGGCCAGCGAGTCGCCGGCCAGCACCGCCAGGAAGCAGACGAGAAAGGCCTTGTTGACCTGGAGCACACCGCGCCAGGAAAAGTACCCGGCGGCGATGAGCGAGATGTCCTCGGGGATCGGCAGCCCCAGCCCGCACAGCAGAAGGATCCCGCCCAGCCAGGAGTAAGCCCCGAGCGGCGTGAGGGTCGACAGGTGCGCGATGAACCACTTCACGTGGGGCTTTCCCGACGGGGCCTTCTCAAATACCACGGCTCGCCGCGCAAAACGAATCGGCAGGTCGGGGCAACCCCCCAGCGCGGAGGCACGGCTGACAGCCGGCGCGACCCCCCAACCGGACCGTCCGAAACACTTTGGAAGGGGTTCGCGTTGACATTAAGAGCGCACGAACGTACGGTTTTCCCGTCGAGGGGGTCCCCACAATGCGAACGCATCGTCCTTTTGAGCGGGCTATTCGGGCGGCTCGTCTGTCAGCGCCTCTGGCGCTGCTGATCGTCGCGAGCGCGCTCGCCGCAGGCTGCAGGCCGGATTACCCCTCCTGCGAGACCGACAAGGACTGCCACCCGAAGGAGTTCTGCGTCGCCAACAAGTGCCAGCTGTGCCGCGACTCGAACGACTGTGCACCGGGCAACGAGTGCAAGGCGGGCAAGTGCTCGGCCATCCCCGGCTACTGCAGCAGCAAGGCGCAGTGCCCCGCCAACCAGGAGTGCATCGCCAACCGGTGCCGCGCCTGCGCCAGCGACAAGGAGTGCCCCGGCGGCCAGCACTGCGTCGCGGGAACCTGCAGCGCGAAGAAGCCCTGCAAGAGCGAGAACGACTGCGCGCAGAACGAGGACTGCGTGAACGGCTTCTGCACGACGGAGAAGGCGCCGGCGCCGCCGCCCACGCAGTGCACGCTCGACCCGGTGCTGTTCGACTTCAACGAGTCGGCGCTCACCACCGAGGCGACGGCCACGCTGGCGCGCGACGCCGACTGCCTCAAGAAGATTGGCCGGGGGGTCACGCTGGTCGGCCACACCGACCCGCGCGGAACGCAGGAGTACAACCTGGCGCTCTCCGAGAAGCGCGCGCAGTCGGTGCGCGACCACCTCGGCCGGCTGGGGGTCGACGGCACCAAGCTGTCAATCCTGCCGCGCGGATCACTGGATGCCAAAGGAACCGATGAGCCGAGCTGGGCGCAGGACCGCCGTGTCGATTTCAGCTGGAAGTAGCCGCCGCCTCGTCCTGGGGGCGGTCGCCCTGTTCGGCCTCTTCGCGCCGCCCGGCTGCGTGACCTCGACCGAGGGGGAGAAGATGCAGACCAGCATCGACACCCTGCGGACCCGCCTCGACGAGATCGACAAGCGCGACCGGGAGTACAAAGAGCAGGTCGTCCGGCTGCGGAAGGTGCTGGACGAGGCGACGGCGCTGCTCACGCGCAACTCGGCCGACGTGGGCGCCAAGGCGGCGAAGTCCGAGCAGGACATCCAGGCCATCCAGGGGCGCATCGAAGAGTTGGCCCACAACGTCGATCTCGAGAACCGGCAGGGGGTCGAGGCCCGAACCCAGTTCGAGGCCCGGCTGGCGGCGCTTGAGCAGACGCAGAACAAGATCGTCGACCGCGTCGCGCCCGAGATGCCGACCGACAAGGATCAGCTCTGGACGCAGGCCGGCCAGCGCCTCGCCTCCGGCCAGCGCGACGACGGCCGCCGCTTTTACCGGGTCTTCATCCAGCGCTTCCCGCAAGACCCGCGCGCCTCGCAGGCGCACCTGGCGATCGGGATGTCGTTCGTGCAGGAGAGCAAGTACCCCAACGCCGCCGCCGAGTTTCAGAAGGTGCTGCAGGACTACCCCTCGTCCCCCGAGGTCCCCGAGGCGATGTGGCAGCTCTCGCTTTCCTTCGTACAGCTCCGGTTCTGCGGCGACGCCAGGGCGCTGCTGTCGGATCTGGTGAAGCGCTACCCCAAATCGGCCCGGGCCGCCGACGCGCGCGGCGAGCTCAGGTCGATCGCCAAGCTCCCCAAGTCGTCCTGCACCAGTTAAGGCGACGCGGAAGCGGCGGCGCTCCGCTGAACTATTTCGCGAACGCGGCGGCGACCTGGCGGCCGGCGGCGGTGGGGTCGGGGGCGGCGTTGACGGCCGAGATGACGGCGGCGGCGGCGGCGCCGGCCTGGGCGAGCAAGCCGGCCTGAGCGGGCGCGATCCCGCCAATGGCGATGACCGGGATCGAGACGGCGCGGCAGACCTCGGTCAGCCGGCTCAGCCCGACGACCGGGTCGGGGTTGAGCTTGCTGCTGGTGGCGAAGACGGGCCCGAAGCCGATGTAGTCGGCGCCGTCGCTCGCCGCAGCGACGGCCTGCCCGGCGCTGTGGGTGGAGAACCCGACCACCAGGTCGGGCCGACCGGCCGCCCCGCGAACGCGAAGGGCATCGGCCAGCGGCAGGTCTTCCTGGCCCAGGTGGACGGCGTCCGCCCCGACGGCGAGCGCGACGTCGAGCCGATCGTTCACGCAAAAGGGGACCCCGGCCGCCTGACAGAGCGAGAGCATTCGTCGCGCCGCGGCGGCCAACGCGCGGGCTCCGGCCCCCTTGGCGCGGAGCTGCAGACAGCAAGGGCCGGCGTCGAGGAGCTGGCGCGCGCGGCGGTCGAGCGCCTCGCCGTCGGCGAGCAGCGCGGCAGTGGCGTCGACGATCGCGTAGTAGCCGCGCAGCGAAAACATCGCGGTACACTATAGCGTTTTGCCGACCCCGTTCCGGCTCGTCACCGACCTCAAACCGATGGGCGATCAGCCGCGCGCGATCGCCGAGCTGACCGCCGGCGTGCAGCGCGGCGACCCGTCGCAGGTGCTGCTGGGCATCACCGGCAGCGGCAAGACCTTCACGATGGCCCAGGTCGTCGAGAAGATTCAGCGTCCGACGCTGGTGATGGCGCACAACAAGACGCTGGCGCACCAGCTCTGGATGGAGTTCAAGGCGCTCTTCCCCGACAACGCCATCCACTACTTCGTCAGCTACTACGACTACTACCAGCCCGAGGCCTACGTCCCGTCCACCGACACCTTCATCGAGAAGGACTCGCTCATCAACGAGGAGATCGATCGGATGCGCCACGCGGCGACGTACGCGCTCCTCACCCGGCGCGATTCGCTGATCGTCGCCTCCGTCTCCTGCATCTACGGCATCGGCGCCGCCGAGGCCTACCTGGGGATGAAGCTCGATCTGGCGCGGGGGGTCGAGGTGCGGCGCGACGCCGTGCTGCGCCGGCTGGTGGAGATCCAGTACGAGCGCAACGACGTCGATTTTTCCCGCGGCACGTTCCGGGTCCGGGGCGACACCGTCGAGATCTTCCCCGCCTACGAGCGCGAGAAGGCGATCCGGGTCGAGTGGTTCGGCGACGAGATCGACGCCATCTCCGAGGTCGACCCGCTGCGCGGCAAGGTGCTGCGGAAGATCGACGAGGTGTCGATCTTCCCGGGGTCGCACTACGTGACGCCGGCGGATCGGCTGACCAAAGCGATGACCGGGATCAAGGACGAGCTGCGCGAGCGACTCGGCGAGCTCAAGATGCAGAACAAGCTGGTGGAAGAGCAGCGCCTCCAACAGCGGACGCTCTACGACCTCGAGATGCTCGAGCAGATGGGGCGCTGCAAGGGGATCGAGAACTATTCGCGCCACCTGTCGGGGCGGGCCCCGGGCGAGCCGCCGCCGACGCTGCTCGACTATTTCCCCAAGGACTTTCTCCTCTTCGTCGACGAGTCGCACCAGACGGTCCCGCAGATCGGGTCGATGTTCAAGGGAGACCGCGCCCGCAAGGAGACGCTGGTCGAGTTCGGGTTTCGGCTGCCGTCGGCGCTCGACAACCGCCCGCTGCGGTTCGACGAGTGGGAGGCCCGCATTGGGCAGGCGACGTTCGTCTCGGCGACGCCGGCCGAGTACGAGCTGACGCGCGCGCAAGGGGTGGTCGTCGAGCAGATCATCCGCCCGACGGGGCTGCTGGACCCGGAGATCGAGGTCCGCCCGGTCGGCCAGCAGGTCGACGATCTGCTGGGCGAGATCCGCGAGCGGATCAAGATGGGCGATCGGGTGCTGGTCACGACGCTTGACCAAAAGAATGGCCGAGGACCTGACCGAGTACTACGCCGAGCTCGGCATCCGGGTCCGCTACCTCCACTCGGACATCGACACGCTGGAGCGGATCGAGATCCTCCGCGACCTGCGCCTCGGCGAGTTCGACGTCCTGGTGGGGATCAACCTCCTGCGCGAGGGGCTCGATCTGCCGGAGGTGTCGCTGGTCGGCATCCTGGACGCCGACAAGGAGGGGTTCCTGCGCGCCGAGCGTTCGCTGATCCAGACCATCGGCCGCGCCGCCCGCAACGTGCGCGGCAAGGTGATCATGTACGCCGACCGCCACACCGACTCGATGAAGAAGGCGATCAGGGTGACCGCCGAGCGGCGGGCGGCCCAGGAGGCGCACAACAAGCGCCACGGCATCACGCCCAAGACGATCGAGAAGGCGATCGCCGCGCTGGCGGGGACGGCCCAGGACGACTTCGTCGATCTCGCCAGGACGGCGAAGGAGGCCAAGGCCAACGAGGTGGCGCTGGAAGAGTTGCCCAAGACCATCATCGCCCTTCGGCGGCAGATGACCGAGCTGTCCGAGGCGCTGGAGTTCGAGAAGGCGGCCGCCATCCGCGACCGCATCAAGGACCTGGAAGAGATCCGCCTGTCGCTCGGCGGCTGACGACCGCCCAGGAGGGCGTCGCCGAAAAGGCGACGGTGAGCGAAGCGAACGACGGACATTGGCCCGACGACGTACCGCCCGATAGGCGGCCTAGGGCGCCCCCCAGGCGGTGGCCAGCGGCGAGACGTCCCAGGTGGTGGCGGCGGCCTGGAACCCGCTCGGCACGCCCCCGGTCACGGTGACGACGCGGTTGAGGATGTGATCGCGCGTATCGTACTCGGTGGCCTGGCCGGCGATGGTCGCCGAGGTCTTCGGATCGGTGGTGAGCGACGCCAGGTTCAGGCCCGAGCACCCGGCCGACTTCCAACCGACATAGCTGGAATCGCCGAGGCAGAGCGGCGCGGTGGTGACGTTCCAGAGCCCCGCGCCCAGCATGCCGGCCCCGCTGAACACGACGTCGATGAGGGCCGCCTGGTCATAGAACGCCCCCGCGCCGGCATCGCGGCCGAAGTAGGCGGTCACGTTGGCGTCGACGCTGACCGTGGAATTGAGAAGCACGTACCCCTTTGGAACGGTTCCGTTCGCGCCCGCGGCGATCGTCGCCCCGGTTCGCGCCACGAAGAGGCCGTAGCTGGCCGCGCCGCCGCCGACGTCGTTGATGAACCGCAGGCTGCAGTTCTCGAACAGCGCCGCATCGGCAGTCCCCCAGATGAAGTCGACGTTGCCCTCGACAGAGCAGTCGTAGAACCAGTTCCGCCCCGACGTCTGGATGGTGTCCTGGTTGCTGGAGAACGAGCTGTTGAAGGCGGCCAGCGTGAACGCCGGCCCGCCGGCAAAACACAGGGCCTCGGCCTGGCTCACGACCGAGCGGACCCCGGTGTTCTTGAGCGTGATGTTCTGCAGGACGACGTTCGTGCCGGTGAAGTAGACCGCCGCCCGGGTCGACGTGCTGCCGTTGACCATGTTGCCGTTGGCGTACTCGACGATGCAGTTGTCCCCCCGGTTGTTACCGGGAGGACCGACGAGGTTGATGGTCTGGGTCGCGCCGGGACCCGCGTAGTGGACCAGCTCGCGGTACGTCCCGGCGGCGACGGTGATGGTGATGGTGGTGGCGCCCGGCAGACCGGAGGCGAGGCTCCCGAGCGCGCCCTGCAGGGTGCGAAAATTGGCGGTGCTGTTCTGGGCGCCGTCGACGGTGACGGCGGCCGCGCTCAGGGCGGGGGCCGCGCGCGTCGTGAACCTCCAGGTGGCGACGGTGGCGACGTTCGAGAGGCCGTTGAATGCCATGCCGTTCAACGTGCCGGTGATGGAGGTGGTGGGGATCGCCACGTAGTAGGCCGTGCCATAGGCCAGCTTGCCGAGGTGGGGTGTGAAGAAGACCGTGTTGCCGGCTATCCGAACCAGCTGCGACCCGACGTTGATCACCGTCGTGCCGAACGTCTGGGTCTCGCCGGCGAAGGCGACGCTGTCGACCTCGCTGCCGTCGGCGAGGGCGAAAATCTTGATCGTGCCGCCTGGATTCAGCGTGGGAGGGGCATCGAAGGTGAGCGCGAGCTCTCCATCCGTGTAGGCGCCGGTGGTGCCCGGGGCGGGATAGGCGAGCGAGGCCAGCGATCCGTAGGGATCCGTGGCCGCGTACTCGGCGACGGAGACCAAGATGGTCTTCGTGTTGGTCGCGCCGTTCGGGTCGCCGGTGTTGGTGACGGTCACCGACGTCGCGCCCCCCTTGAGGCCGCTGAGCGCGATGGTCGAGTTGGTCGCGCCGTTGCTGACCGTCGCCGTGGCGATGCTGGGATCGGCCGACACTGCCGTCACGCCCGAGACCGCCCCTCCGACAGCGTTGGCCGTCGCGATGACGGAGGTCGCCGCGCCCTTGTTCAAGCCGACGGTGCTCGCCGAAAGCGTCAGCGACGCGGGAAGGTAGTTGACGAGCGTTCCCGTCGCCGAGTCGTAGACGATCGCGCCGGTGGCGTCCTTGATGACGAGGTTGGTGATGGTGGCGGCGACGTTGTTGAACGAGATCGCCGGGTAGACGGGACCGGTGCCGTAGACTGTCGTTCCGTTGGTGAGGAGGCTGGCGGCGACGCTGTTCGTGGCCGGCGTCCCCCCGACCGGGCCGGCGCCGAAGCTGACGTTGCCGCCGTTGCGACTGAACGACAGCTGGAGCGGCGTTCCGTTGGTGAAAGCAACGGTGGGCGCGCCCGCCGAGACCCCGCCCGCCGCGCTGACGTAGTACCCGTTGGTGGAGTTGTTCGAGTTGCGCATCAGCAGGTAGGCGTAGGAATCGGTGCCAGCGAAGCCGGTGGTCAGACCGACCCCGATGCCGCAGGCGTTGTTGGCCTTGTTCTGCGCGGTGACCGTCACCTGGGCCGTGATACTGAAGTCGCCGAGCATCGGCGTCGGAAACGAGATGAACCCGTTGCTGACGGTGCCGTAGTAGTTGGGAGCCACGTACTTGAACCCATTGCCCGAAGCCCCATAACTGCTGTTGACCGACAACGACCCGTTGGCCAGCGTCGCCGAAGTGCCGTTGGCCTGCTTTACGAAGTAGACGAAGGCGCTCCCGCTGGCGGCGTCGGCGCCCGCGTCCGCCATCAGCCCGCCCGAACCGCCGGAGCCGAGAGAGCCGCCCACAGCGGCGCTTCCGTGCGTACCGCCGACGCCGCCCGTGGACGGGCCGCCGCCACCGGTTCCGGCGGTCCGCGCTGGACCGGAGCTGGAGCAGCCGGCAATGACGGAGAGCGTAGCCGTCAACAAAAGGATCGCCCGGGGCGAGGTCAGTGTTGTTCTCATGAGGTCCTCTCGCGAGGCGGCCGCGGAAGAACTTGGCCCCGCGCCGCCTGCACTACGGATTGGCGTGGGCATGGAGCGCCCCCGAGAGCAGGTTGCCGCTGGCTACGCCGGCAGCTCACGACCGGAGGGGCGCCTCAGACGGCGGCGCCGGCGATGCGCCGATAGAGGAGCCGCCAGACGCGTGCCCCTTCGCCTTCACACTGGCGTTCACGCCGCGATTTCGCGCCGTAGGGGTTGTCCTGCGCGAAGCTCCAGGGGCCGCGCGCGCTCTCGAACAGCTCCGACGTTTCCAGCGCCGCCATCGCCTCCAGCGCGAGCGCGAAAATGTCGGTCATGACGTAGAGCTCACCGGCCGGGGCCAGCGCGCGGCCGATCTCGGCGATGAGCGCGGGACCGATCACCCGCCGCTTGTGCTGGCGGCTCTTGAACCAGGGATCGGGAAAGTTGAGAAAGAAGCGCCGGACGCTCCCGGGCGCGAACAGGCGGGGCATGTCGACCGACATGTTGGCGAAGACGCAGCGGAAGTTGTCGACGCCCGCCTGCATGAAACCGGCGTTCGCGACCTCGATGAGGTCGCGGCGAATCTCGACCCCCACGAACAGGGTCTGGCGATCGGCGAGCGCGCGATCGATGAGAAAGTGCGCCTCGGCAGCGCCAAGCTCGACCTCGATCCCCCGGCCCGGCTCGGCCTCGATGCGCGGCACGTCCGCGATCTCCAGCAGATCCGATTTCAGGGGGTTGACGTGCTGACGGACTCGGGGCACCGGCTACTTCTGGAGCTTCTTCCAGTCGGTCAGGAACTTGCCCAGACCGGCGTCGGTCAGCGGATGCTTGACCAAGGTCTGAAGAATGGCGAACGGCACCGTGGCGATCTGCGCCCCGACCAGCGCCGCCTCGACGATGTGGTTCGGTCCCCGCACCGAGGCGACCAGCACCTCGGTCTTGAAGTCGTACATCTTGTAGATCGCCACTATCTTGCGGACGAGGTCAATCCCGTCGTTGGCGATGTCGTCCAGCCGCCCCACGAACGGCGAGATGTAGCCGGCCCCGGCCTTGGCCGCCAGGATCGCCTGCACCGGCGAGAAGCAGAGGGTGACGTTGGTCTTGATCTTCTCCTCGGCGCAGGCACGCACCGCCATCAAGCCTTCGGTGGTGAGCGGCAACTTGACGACGATGTTGGGCGCGAGCTTCGCGTAGGCGCGCGCCTCCCGCATCATGCCCTCCTGGTCCTCGCTGACCACCTCGGCGGAGACCGGCCCCTTGCAGATCTCGCAGATCTCCTCGAGCAGGGCCTGCGGATCGCGCGCCGAGCTCCCGGCCCCGAGCACCTTGGAGATGAGGCTCGGATTGGTGGTGACGCCGTCGATCAGCCCCTGCTCGACGCAGGTTCGGATCTCCTTCGGATCTGCACTGTCGATGAAGAACTTCATCTCCCCTCTGCCTGACAAATTTACCACGCGGCGCGCGCGCGTCGGGCCAAGGTCGCTCTGCCGCGCCGCCCGCCTCGGGGCGTGGGAGAGCCCTTCCAGGCTCCCCAGCCAGACGGGCTAGACGGCTGCGGCGCCCTTGCGGTCGAGGTGGTTGATGTAGAGCTGCTGAAGGATCCCGATGAGGTAGCTGGTGAGCATGTACAGCGCCAGGCCGGCCGGAAGGAACAGCGAGAACCCGGTGAACATGATCGGCATCATCATCGACATCATCTGCTGCTGCTGCTGATCGGCTCCCGAGGGAGACATCCGCATCTGGGCGAACATGACGCCGCCCATGAGCAGCGGCGTGATGTAGTAGGGGTCCTTGGCCGTCAGGTCGTGGATGTGGGCGAAGAAGGGCGCCCGATAAAGCTCGACCGCGTAATTCAGCGTCGAATAGAGCGCGATCCAGATCGGCATCTGGATGAGGCTGGGCAGGCAGCCGCCGAACGGCGACACGCCGTGCGCCTTGTAGAGGTTCATCGTCTCGACCGACTGGCGCTGCCGATCGTTCTCGTACTTCTTCCGGATGGCGTTCATCTTCGGCGCCAGCTTCTGCATCTTCTTGGCCGAGAGCAGCGACTTCTGCGTCGGGTAGAAGGTCAGCAGCTTGATGAACACCGTGAGCAGGATGATCGCCAGGCCCCAGTTGTGGGCGAAGCTGTAGAAGAACTTGAGGAGCGACAGGATGGGGCGCGAGAGGAACGAGAGGGTGACGTCGACGGCCTTGTCCAGCTCGACATCCTCACCGCCCGGCCGCACCGCTTCGAGGTCGGTGATCACCTTGGGACCGGCGTAGATGGCGAACGGGTAGTCGACCGTCCCCTGCGCAGGCACCGTGCGCTCCGCGAACGACAACGTGACCTGCCCGGTCCCATCCGACTGCTCGCTCGCGGTGCAGCCCCGCTCGTGCGGCGGTGACTCCGGGTACGGGACCGCAGCCAAGATGAAGAACTTCTCGTCGGAGGCGATCCACTTCACGGCCCCCAGCTTGTCGAGCGGACCCTTGGCGAGCTTCTCGATCGGCTTGCGTTCGACCTTGTCGTCGACGGCGCAGAGCATGGACGCCGTGTTGGCCGACGACCCCGACATGAAGCCCCCGCCCTTCTTCTCCGGATCTTGCCGGCCGGTCAGCGAGATGGCCAGGTGCTGATCGACCGGCTGCGCGCCGTGGTTGGTGACCGTCACGTCGAGATGAACGCGATAGCGGGTCGTGTCGACGATGTAGCGTTTCTCGATGTGGACGGTCCCCGTATCGGTCGCGAACACCACGGTGTTCGGAGCTGGCTGGCGCGTCTCCCAGGAACCGTCGGCCGGTTCGGGAAATCCCGACTTCGGGAAGGTGGTCCGCAGCGGAGCCTCCTGCGGATCCAAGGTCGAGACCAGGTCGTGACCGCTGGCCGGATCCTTGGGTCGGTCGCGGAACTTCGCGTTGCGCAGCTCGGCGTGCAGCAGAGTCCCGCCCCGATTCGAGAACACGAACCGGACCTCCGGCGTGTCGAGCTCGACCTTCTGCTCGGGGCGGTTGGTGACGGTCGCCGCTCGCGCCCGAGGGCGCCGAGGGCCCCGCCGCGACGGTCGGTTTGGCCGGTTCCGGTGTGGCGGCCGGCGCGGTCTGCGCCACCGGAGCCGGGGTTGGCGGCCGCACCGGGAAGAACTTCGTCCAGGCGATCATGACCGCGACGCAGAGGCCAATCGCGAGGATGACTCGTTTTTCCATGGTTTTTTATTCCGCGTGCCGAGGTGAGCCCGGCGCGGGAACCGGGTCTATACCACCCCGGGCGAACGGTTGGCAGCGAAGAAGCCGACCAATTGCCAGCCAGCCGCCCCGGAAAGCGCCGTGGGTGCGGATCGCCTCCTCGGCGTAGACCGAGCAGGTGGGCTCGAACCGGCAGCGGCCACCGAGCACCGGCGAGATCGTGCGCCGGTAGATCCAGATGAGGCCGAGCAGGATCGTCTTCACGGCGCGCCTCTCAACCGGCGCGCCAGCGAGGCAAGCTCATTGCAGACGGCGCTGTGATCGGCATTGGCGGCTGGAGGGCGGGCAACGACGACCAGATCGAGGCCGGGCGGGAACTCGGGACGCCGCCGCCGGTAGCAGTCGCGGATCCAGCGCTTCACGCGGTTGCGCAAGACGGCGCCGCCGACCTTCTTGCTGACGGTCACGCCCAGCCGGCCCGCGCCGGGGACGGCGCCAGGCAGCGCGAACAGCAGGAGATGCGGGCCGACCAGGCGGCGTCCGCGGTTCTGAATCGTCAGGTAGTCGGGGCGGCGCCGGACGCGGGCCGCGCCGGGAAAGCGCTCGCGGCGCCGCTCTACAACAGCCGCGGCGCCCATGGCGTGCCCTACTTCTTCGAGACAGAGACGGTGAGCTGTCGGCGACCCTTGCGCCGCCGGCGCCGAATCACCTCGCGCCCCGAGCGCGACTTCATGCGCTTGCGGAAACCGTGGGTACGCAGGCGGCTCTTGCGGTGCGGTTGAAATGTCCTCTTGCTCACGACGTCCTCCGAAAGGTCTCTGATGCTCTTGCTTAGGCGAAGCGCCGCGCGGCGCCCGGAAGGTCGAACTTGATAGCACCGTCGATCCGGTGTGTCAACGGACCCGCCCGCCGGGCGCCCCGGCCCCCTGGTCGCGCCAGCGGCTTGCCCGCTTTGTGGCCGCCCTCGTGCGGCGCCCCTTGCAGGACCTCTTGCACCATCTCGTGCAGCTCATCCCGCACGGCCTCGTGCGCGAGCTCTTGCCGCGCACTTTGCCCGTTTTTCGACGATCTCTCGCGAAGCGCGCTCGCGCCGCACGCCAATCTCCGTCGGGGGATTCGCATCGGCGCGCGAAGAACGTGCGCCAGTGCCCATGTCATGGGGCTTTCCGCCATCGAGGATGGTGAAGTGCCGTGAATTCCGACTCGGCCCGGATTCGAGCTCTACCGGAATCAAAAAATCCGCGCCCCTACGCCGAGTTATGAGGCCCAAGCGCTCCGTCGGTTCCACCCGCGCGTCGAATCGGCAACAACCCTGAAAAAATTATCCCGCTGATTTTCGCGGTCTTGCCTGGTCGCCCGGGTTTGTCGCTTGATGGCGTCCGACGCCGTTTGATAGAGAACCTCCACCGCGCGGTGAACCCGTCGCACGGTGACCGACGAGGCCGAGGCAGGGCGAATGATCTCGGTGGGCTGCTGCGGGTTGATTTCGCTTGGCCTTTCGTTGTGGACAAAGAGGGGGAATCGGCGTGATGGACCCGGAAATTACTATGGAATTGCTGTCTCCTGGCCTGTGGACAGATGGTGCCCGTGATGCTTGATCTGTGGACCGAGGCCGTCCGATCGATCGAGCCGCTGGTGAAGCCCGCGCACCGCGATCTCTGGCTACGCCCCATCGAGTGCGTCGGCATCGACGATGGACACATCCGCCTGCGGGCGCCGAACCGCTACCACAAGGAGTGGTTCGAGGACAATTTCCTCCCGTCGATCCTCAAGGATATCGAATCCCGCGCCCAGCGGGCCTTCAAGGTCGACTTCGAGGTGATGGAAGAGCAGGTGAAGGAGACACCGCGGGAACAAAGCGTGCCGTCCCGGAGCGTGGGAGGCGGGTCCGAGCGACACCCGAGCCTGGCCCAAGTCCCCGCCGCGCGGCCACCGCAGCTGCTCGAGCGCTACACCTTCGACAAGTTCGTGGTCGGTCCGACCAACCAGTTTGCCCACGCGGCGGCGCGCATGGTGGCCGAGGCGCCCGCCTCCCGCTGGAACCCGCTTTTCATCTACGGCGGCGTCGGCCTCGGCAAGACCCACCTCCTGCAGGCCATCGGGCACGAGATCCATCTGCAGCACCCGGAGTGGGCCGTCTGCTTCATCACCGGTGAGAAGTTCGTTACCGACTTCATCGGCTCGATGATGAGCCAGAAGCGCTCGTCGGGCGGCAGCTCGATGGAGGAGTTCCGTGCCCGGTATCGGACGGCGCCCGACGTGCTGATCGTCGACGACATCCAGTTCCTTTCGAACAAGGACAGCTCGCAGGACGAGTTCTTCCATACCTTCAACGCCCTCCACTACGCCCACAAGCAGATCGTGCTCGCCTCCGACAAGCTGCCGGCCGAGCTCCCCGGCGTCGAGGATCGCCTGCGCAGCCGCTTCACCTGGGGCCTCATCGCCGAGGTGGAGACGCCCGATCTGGAGACGCGGGTGGCGATCCTCAAGCGCAAGGCGGAGCTCGATCGGGTGGTCCTCCCCGACGAGGCGGCGCTGTACCTGGCGGCTCACATCAAGAGCAACGTCCGCGAGCTCGAGGGGGCCCTTCTGCGCCTGGCGGCGCGCGCCTCGTTCCAGGGGCTCCCCATCACCATGGAGCTGGCCCGCGAGGCCGTCTCCAAGCTGATGGCCAGCGCGCCGAGCGGCCTCACCATCGAGGCGGTGCAGCGCGAGGTGGCGGCCTACTTCGACGTCAAGCTGCACGATCTCAAGGGACCGAAACGCCACCGCGCGATCGCGCACCCGCGCATGATCGCGATGTTCCTGGCGCGCAAGCTGACCAACATGAGCTACCCCGAGATTGGCAGCCGGTTCGGCGGCAAGGACCACTCCACGGTCATCAGCGCGGTCCGCAAGATCGAGCGCCTCTGCGGAGAAGATCCGTCGGTTCGCAGCGTGGTCGGCACCCTCGAAGGCCATCTGCGCCAGCCCTGATTCTCTTCACAGCGGTCTGTGGAGAGGGCTGTGGAGGAACCGCCCGAACAGCCGTCCGCCCGGCTCCTCCACCATCCACCCGGATCTGTATCCCCCACCAATTCACAGCCCCGACGACCACACTCACCGACGGAGAATCTGCTCCGTCCACATATCCCACAGGCACCTACTGCTACCTCTTCTTCTTAATCTTATAAATTAGAGATAGAAGAGACCGGGAAAACCCAAGGAGCGAAGGATGGAGTTCAAGATTCGGAAGGAAGAGTTCCTGCGGGGGCTCTACTTGACGCACGGGATCGCCGATCGAAAGAGCACGCTCCCCATCCTCGCCAATGTTCTTTTGCGCACGGAGGGCAAGGACAAGCTGCTCTGCGGCGCGACCGATCTGAACGTCAGCACGCAGGTCACGCTCGACGCCAAGATTGAAAAGGAGGGCGGGCTGACGGTGGCGGCACGGCAGCTTTACGAGATCGTGAAAGGGCTTCCCGGCCGACGAGGTGCACGTCCGCCGGACCGAGCAGAGCTGGGCGGAGATCCGCAGCGGCAAGGTCGAGTTCAAGGTCGTGGGGATGCCTGACCGCGACTATCCCAAGCTTCCCGCCATCGCCGAAGCACAGACCTCCCTGGTCGACACGGCGGTGCTCCGCGACATGATCAGCAAGACGATCTTCTCGGTTTCGCTCGACGAGACCCGGCAACACCTGGCCGGCGTGCTGTTCGAGTCGGACGGGGTCACCGCCCGGATGGTCTCCACGGACGGCCACCGCCTGTCGAAGGCCGGACATGCCCTGGCCGGCGGCCCGAAGCTGGCGACCGGCGTGCTCATTCCGCGCAAAGGGATCGTCGAGCTGCGCCGGGCGATCGAGACGCGGGAGACGCCCACCGCCATCGGCATCCACGACGGCAACTTCGTGCTGAAGGCGGACGACGTCGGGATCTCGGTGAAGCTGATCGACGGCCAGTTCCCTCCCTACGACCAGGTCATCCCCAAGGACAACGAGCGGGCCTTCACCGTGTCGCGGCTGGGGTTCCTGGACGCGCTCCGGCGCGTGTCCCTGATGTCGTCGGACAAGACCTCCGGCGTGCGCATCGGCCTCGACAAGGGCAAGCTGCGCATCGAGAGCGACAACCCCGATCTCGGCGCGGCGAAGGAGGAGATCGAGATTGGCTACAAGGGGACCCCGGTGCAGATCGGGTTCAACGCGCGCTACTTCATCGACCTGCTGGCCGAGATCGGCACCGCCGAGGTGCGGGTGGAGCTGGCAGGCGAGCTCGATCCGGCGGTGGTCCGTCCCGCCGACGGCAGCGACTACGTCTGCGTCGTCATGCCGATGAGGTTGTACGAGCTGCGCATTCTGCGAGCTGGCGGCGGAGGGGTGGCGCAACCTCGAGCCGATGAAATTGGTGCCGGCCGAGCGGCTCTCGGTGCTGTTCGGCGACAACGGGCAGGGAAAGACGAATGTGCTGGAAGCGGCCTACTACCTGGCGGCGCTCCGGTCGTTCCGCACGACGCACGCCGAGGATCTGATCCAGCGGGGCGCGCCGCACGGGCGGGCTCACCTGCGGGCGGAGGTGCTGCACCGCGGGCTCGAACGGCGCTTCGACGTGGAGCTCGGGCCGGCGGGCCGAGTGGTGCGGCTCGACGGCAAGCTGGTACGCAGCACGGCGGCGGCGCTGGGGGCGGTCAGCGTCGTGCTGTTCGTGCCGGAGGACCTGCTGCTCCCCCGGGCGGCGCCGGCCGCCCGCCGGCGGTTTCTGGACCTGGCGATCTTCAACGTCGAGCGCGGCTACTACGCGGAGGCGAGCGCGTTCCAGAAGGTCCTGCGCAACCGGAACGCGCTGCTGAAGCGCCGCGACTGGGATCGGACCCTTCTCGATGCCTTCGACGACGAGCTGGCCCGCACCGGAGCGCGCGTGGTGATGCGCCGCCGCGCGCTCACCGCCGCCCTGGCGCCCCGCCTCGCGCGACCACTTTCGCGCCCTGCACGGCGATCTCCCCGTCTCGCTGGTCTATCGCAGCGACCCGGCGGTGGAAGCGGCGAACGACGAGGAGGGCGTGCGCGCGGCGCTGGGGCGGGGGCTGGTCGAGCGGCGGGCGCTCGACGAGCGCCGTCGGTTCACCGGGTTCGGCCCGCAGGCCGACGACCTGGAGATCGGGCTCTCCGGCTCGCTCGCCCGAACCCACGCCTCGCAGGGCCAGCTCCGGTCGCTCATGCTGGCGCTCAAGCTCGCCGAGCTGACGGAGGTCAGCGCCCGCCTCGACGACCCGCCGATCCTCCTGCTCGACGACGTCCCGAGCGAGCTCGATCCGCGCCGCCGCGGCCTGCTCTTCGAGGTGATCACCAAGCTCGATTGTCAGACGCTCATCTCCGTCACCGAACGCGAGATCGTTCCGGACCGCACCGATCGCCTCGATTTCCAGGTCCGGGCGAGGGCGAATCACGGGCGTCGCCTGACACAGGTTTCACTTTACTTACCGGCTACCAAATGCTAGATACCTGGAAACGTTCAGGTTTGTAGCCAGCTGGCTCCCTTGAACGCAGGTCTCTTCATGGTGCGCCTCACAGTGCGATCGATCTGTTCATGACCACGTCCGAGCCGGTCAACGGCGGCGAGTACAACGAAGAGAGCATCCAGGTCCTCAAGGGCCTGGACGCCGTTCGCAAGCGCCCCGGGATGTACATCGGCGACACCGATGACGGGTCGGGCCTGCACCACATGGTCTACGAGGTCGTCGACAACTCGGTCGACGAGGCGCTGGCCGGCTTCTGCGATCGCGTCGACACGGTGATTCACTTCGACGGCTCGGTCTCGGTCGAAGACAACGGACGCGGCATCCCGGTCGGGGAGCATCCGATCGAGAAGCGACCGACGGCCGAGCTGGTGATGACCCAGCTGCACGCCGGCGGGAAGTTCAACCACTCGAGCTACAAGGTCTCGGGCGGGCTGCACGGCGTCGGCGTCTCGGTCGTCAATGCGCTGTCGGAGTGGCTCAAGCTGGAGATCAAGCGCGACGGCAAGACGTACTACCAGGAGTACCGGCGCGGCGATCCGGCGACCGAGCTAGCCGCCATCGGCGTCTCGGAGCGGAGCGGCACCAAGGTGACGTTCAAGCCCGACTCGGAGATCTTCAAGGGGACCGAGTTCAGCTTCGAGATCCTGACGCAGCGGCTGCGCGAGCTGTCCTACCTGAACCGCGGCCTCACCATCACCATCCGCGACGAGCGGGCCGACAAGGCGCACGAGTTCAAGTTCGAGGGGGGCATCTCCCAGTTCGTCGCCGACCTCAACGTCTCGAAGACGCCGGTCCACGACAAGCCGATCGCCGTGCTCGGCGAGGTGGACGGGACGCAGGTCGACATCGCGCTGCAGTGGAACGACTCCTACCAGGAGGCGATCTACTGCTTCACGAACAACATCAAGAACAAGGACGGCGGCACCCACCTGACCGGCTTCCGCGCCGCGCTCACCCGCACCGTCAACGCCTACGCGCAGGCGGCCGGGCTGCTCAAGGATCTCAAGAACGGACTCGGCGGCGACGACATCAGCGAGGGGCTGACGGCCATCGTTTCGATCAAGCACCCCGATCCCAAGTTCAGCAACCAGCCGAAGGACAAGCTGGTCTCTTCGGAGGTGAAGGGGATCGTCGAGCGGGTGGTCAACGAGAAGCTGGCGCGCTTTCTCGAGGAGAACCCGCGCGGTCGCCAAGCAGATCATCGAGAAGGCCGTGCTGGCCGCGCGCGCCCGCGACGCCGCCCGCAAGGCGCGCGAGATGGTGCAGCGCAAGGGCGCGCTCGACTCGTCGTCGCTGCCCGGCAAGCTGGCCGACTGCCAGGAGCGCGATCCCGCGCTGGCCGAGCTCTACATCGTCGAGGGAGACAGCGCCGGCGGCTCAGCCAAGCAGGGGCGGAACCGCAAGGATCAGGCGATCCTCCCGCTGCGCGGAAAGATCCTGAACGTCGAGAAGGCGCGCCTCGAGAAGATGCTCTCCTCGCAGGAGATCGTCACGCTCATCACCGCGCTCGGCTGCGGCGTCGAGCAGGAGAAGGACGTCGGCAAGGTCCGGTACCACCGGATCATCATCATGACGGACGCCGACGTCGACGGCAGCCACATCCGCACGTTGCTGCTGACCTTCTTCTACCGGCACTTCCGCGGAGATCGTCGAGCTCGGCTACCTCTACATCGCGCAGCCGCCGCTCTATCGGGTCAAGAAGGGGAAGAAGGAGCTGTACCTCAAGAACGAGCAGGCGCTCGAGGACTACCTGCTGGAGAGCGCCGCGGAGAACCTGAAGCTCCGCTCGGCCAGTCATCCCGACGGGATTGTCGGGGAAGAGCTTCGCCTGCGGACCCGCCAGGCCGCCAAGTACAAGCGCCTCTTGAGCGTCATCGACCGGAAGTGCGACGCGCGGATCGTCGACGGGATGGTCAAGTTCGCCCGGCTGACGAAGGCCGATCTTCGCGATCAGACGAAGCTGGTGAAGGCGACCGCGGCGGCGGCGAAAGAGTTCGAGCGCCTGATGCCCGACCTGTCGGATGTCGTTCTCAAGATCGCTCCCGACAGCGAGCATGGCGGCTTCAAGATCGTGGCTCCCGCCACTGGAACCGGCGTCCGGCGGGAGACAATCATCGACTTCGAGCTCATGAACTCTCCCGAGTTCACCGATCTGCAGGCCCTCTACGCCGAGCTCGTGACGTCCGTCGGCAACGGGCCCTACGCTCTCGAGCACGGCAACGAGACGTTCGAGTTCACGCGCATCCAGGAGCTCGGGGAGCGGGTCCACGAGATCGGCAAGAAGGGCCTGGCGATCAACCGCTACAAGGGCCTCGGTGAGATGAACCCGGAGCAGCTCTGGGAGACCACCATGGACCCAGCCCGGCGCACGCTGCTTCAGGTTCGCATCGAGGACGCCTACGAGGCCGACGGCCTGTTCTCGACGCTGATGGGTGATCTGGTCGAACCGCGTCGCGCCTTCATCGAATTGAACGCGCTGAACGTCCGCAACCTGGACGTCTAAACGACGTCTAAACGCGCGACCGCGGGAGGCCCAGCCCCCCGCGATCGCGCGCCTCGAAATTCATGGGAACCCTGGGAGGGTTCCCAAACCCTCCCGCGATGGGCTGCGGCGAGCAGAGCTCGCCTTCGCCCGACGCGATGTAAGCGATGTCAGCAGCGGATGTTCTGGATGATCGACATTTCCATCTGGTGCATCGCCGCCATCATCCCCGTCACCAGCTGATTCATCTGGGTGATCTGGTTCATGCGCGCCTGGACCTGCATCATCGCGCTCGGGCTGTTGGCAACGCTGTCCGGGATCTTCCCGCTGGTGACCGCCTGCATGAACTGATCGGGCGACATCGCCATCAAGCCGGCGAGGTCTTTGGGTGCCGCGGCGGTCGAGGCGCTCGCATCGGTCGCGGCCGCCGCGGCGGTCGAGGCGCTTGGCTCGGTCGCGGCGGTCGCGGCGGTCGCGGCGGGGGCACTCGTGCCGGACGGGGTACTGGTTGCTCCTGCGCTCGCGCCGTTTGCCGAGCTGCTCGTCCCCGTCGTACTGATCGCAGCTGCGGTCGAGGAGGCGGGCTTCGCGGATCCGGCGGCCACCGTGGCCGATCCCGAGATGAGGTCGCGCAACGAGGGAACCTTGTCGGCGTGGGTCCTGACGATCGGGCGCTGGCCAGGTCGCTGAACGATGACGGTGGTGCGCCTGCCGTTGTCCACCGTGGTGATCGTTTCCCTGCCGAATCTTTGCACAGTGATGTTGGGTGCCTGCGGCGTCGGGGCAGCCGAGGGGGCTTTGTTCGCTGCCGGCGTGCTCGTACCGGGCGGGGTGCCCGGAGTGCTGGCAGGAGTGGCTCCAGGAGCGGTGGTGCCGGGCGTGCTGGCTTCGGGAGCGGTGGTGCCGGGCGTGGTGACTCCGGGCGTGCTGGTCTCGGACGGGGTCGACGGCGGGGACGGGACCGGCGCTTCCGCGCCCGGACCTGAGGTTCCAGGGGTTGGGCTTCGATCCAGATGGACCGAAACGAATGGCTTGTGGCCGGGCTTCTCGGTGATGACGGTCGTGTGCGTGCCGTCGTCGATCGAGATGACCGTTCCTTTCCCGACCGTCTGGACGTTCACCTTGGGAGACTCCGGGGCTGGAGCGGCGGTCGAGGTGGTCGATTCCGCCGCTGATGATTGGCTCGCTCTGGTCGGGGGCGGAGACGGCTCGGCGCCTGCTGTCCCCGCGGGGGCGGCCGCGTCATTCGCTTGCGCGCCCGACAGCCCCTGCGCCAGCTGGGGCAGGTCCTTGAGGGTGTCGGTCAGGTGGCTGAGTGCCTGCAGCGGATGTCCAGACTCGATGTCGGCGATGCCACCCAGGATGTCGCCGATGGCGCCCATGTTCTTGGGGAGGACCGCCTTGGCTGCGTCGCTGATCAACGCGCCTGGATCGGTGACTGCTTTTGTGACGTCTGAGACGATGCTTCCAAAGAAACCCATGGCTGCTCCTTTTTCTGGCTTTAGGCCGCGACGTGCGGGCTGGCGGGGGACGTCGCGCGGGCGACGCTGGGAGATGCGGACGCTTCCGGCTGGCGCGTCTCTCGCGCCAGCGCTTCGCTGATTTCGCTGCGCATGAAGAGCAGCTTCGGCTCGTCGGGCTCGTACGCGAGCCCCTTCTCCAACTGGGCCAGCGCCTCGGGCAGGCGGCCGAGGCGGCGGAGGGTGGCGGCGTACAGGGAGTACGACCACCAGTACTTGTGATCGGCGGCGATGAGCCCGCGGCAGAGCACCTCGACGTCGGCGTAGCGGCCGACCTGATAGAGCTGGTAGGCCAGCGCCATGATGGAGTCGAGCGCTTCGTCCGGGATGCCGAAGAGCGACTTCATCGTCGTCTCCTCGAGAAACCGGCGGGCGGCGGGCGGGATCTGCGAATCGATCTGCTGCGTGCTGTTCGTCTGGGCGGCCATCGGCGCCTCCTTTGTGAGTCCGGTTGTTGGACGGAGGAGGTGTCGGCCCGCGCTCGTAGGAGTTGCGTGCGCCCCAAAACAAAAACCCCGGCGCGGAGTCAACCGGCCGGGGTCAGGTTCGGCGCGCGTCGCGCGCCCTTGGGTCGAATGCTCAGGCGGAGAAGATGCGGTCCAACTTCTCTTCGATCTTCACTTCCTTGGACTTCGTCGCGACGGCGATCTCTTTGATCAGCAGCGTGCGCGCGGTGTCGAGCATCTTCCGCTCGCCGAAGGAGAGCTCCTTGTCGCCCTTGAGGCGCTGCAGATCGCGCAGCACCTCGGCGATCTCGAACACGGAGCCGGTCTTGATCTTCTCCATGTACTCGCGGTAGCGGCGGTTCCAGGTCTGCCCCTCGACGGCCACTTCGCGGCTCTTGAGGATCTCGAAAACCTCGTCGACCTCGTCGGCGCGAATGAGCTCGCGCAAACCGACGGCGCCCGCATTGCGCGTCGGGATCATGATCTTCATTCCGTTCTCGAGAATCTTGAGAATGTAGAAGGTCTGCTTGTTGCCCGAGATCTCGCGCGTCTCGATGCCGACAATCTGCGCAACGCCGTGGGCCGGATAGACGGCCAGATCACCCACTCGGAAAGTCGGCTCCATGACTACGTTCGCTCCTTGTTGAGGACGGTTTTCAAGGCCCGCGAACTCTATCACGCGGAACCGCTTTATTCAACGGGTCTCCGTTGTCTCACCGTCGGAAAACGGATGCCGCGACGCGCGTGCCAAATTGGTGTCAAGTCGCGCTGCGGCGGAGGTAATTGAGAATGGACGAGACGCCGAAACCTGTTCCGCCTCGGGCGACGTGTCCTTGTTCTTTGTTCGCGCTTGAGGGACCCGCGATGTCCACGTGCGCCCAGGGAACGTCGCCGGCGAATTCTTTGAGGAACAACCCGGCCGTGAGCGCGCCGCCCCACCGCTCGCCGGTGTTCTTCAGATCGGCGATCTCCGATTTGAGCTGCTCTGCCAGCCGCGGCGGAAGAGGCAGCCGCCACATCTCCTCGCCCGACTGCTCGGCCGCCGCGAGAAAGCTCCCGGCGAGAGCGTCGTCATTGCTCATCAGCCCGGCGATGTGCGGCCCGAGCGCGACCATGCAGGCGCCGGTCAGCGTGGCGAAGTCGAGCAGAGCGTCGGGACGCAGGCGCAATCCGAAGGTGATTGCGTCGGCCAGCGTGAGCCGTCCCTCGGCATCGGTGTTGTTGATCTCGACGGTCTTTCCGTTGAGCGAACGAAGGACGTCGCCCAGCTTGTACGAATTGCCCGAGGGCATGTTCTCGGTGCAGGCCGCCAGCGCGTGGACCTCGACGGGCAATTTCTCCTCGCCGGCGGCGACGGTCGCCGCCAACACCGCGGCCGCGCCGGCCATGTCGGTCTTCATGTCCAGCATGCCTTCGTTGGTCTTGAGCGACAGCCCGCCCGAATCGAAGGTGACCCCTTTGCCGACGAGCACGAGGCGCCGGCGCGCGCCCGGCGGCTTCCAGGCGAGGTGAATGAAGCGCGGCTCCTCGGGGCTCCCTTGCGCCACCGCCAGGTAGAGCCCCATGCCGAGCTCGGCGCAGGCGGCCCGATCGAGAACCTCGACGGAGAGGCCTGCCTGCTCTGCCCACTCGGTGGCGAGCGCGGCGAGGCGCGTCGGCGTCAGGACTCCGGCGGGCTCGTTGACGAGATCGCGCGCGCGGGCGACGGCGCGGGCGGTGATGCGCGCGCGCGCCAGCTCTGCGGCGGCCAGCTCCGGTGAGACCGGCGACGGCGGACAGAGGGTCAGCGATCTCAGCGATGAATCTCGCTTGCGATCGTCGGTGGTGAGGTAGCGATCGAAGCGGTAGGCGCCGAGCCAGGCCCCCTCGGCGGCGGCGGCCAGATTCGCCTCGCCGCTGCCCGACGGCCAGGTGAGCGCCGCGCGCACGGCACCGACCGCTCCCGCGATGCGAACGGCGGTCCCGGCGGCGCTTCGCAGCGCGCGCGGGTCCTCACCGGCGTTCGCCCCCAGACCGACGAGCGCGATCCGGCGGGCCGGGAGCGCGCCATGGGTGTGCGCGAGGAGCGACTGCCCCGGCTTTCCCGCGAAGCGCTCCTCGACGGCCGCGCGGCGCAACAGGCCGTCCAGTCGGGCGTCGCCCCGCGCAGGTATCCCCTGTCCGTCCAGGTCCCGTTCGCCGCAGCCGACCAGGAGGAGATCGACATCCTGGTCGAGCGGATCCCCATCAACGAAGGCAAGCTCGAGCATCGATTCGGACCGCGCCAACCCGAAAGGATAGGGGGGGATCGTCGTGATATCAAGGCGCCGACACACTGTTGACAGCGCCAGGGGGAGCCAGTAGCGTGGGCGGTTCGATGGCAAAGGCCCGACCGCTGCGGAAGACTGGCAGCAAGACCGGCGGTAAGGCGGCGAAGCCGCGGCAGCTCAACGGCGGAGAGGTGAAGGTGACGTCGTCGAAGCGTCAGGCCAAGCCGGCCGATCGTTCCGCAGGCAGCAAGACCGTCCCGTTGCGCCCGGCGCGCAGCGCGGTGGTCCTGGCGGCTCCGGAACGGCCGGTGGCGGCTCCGGAGATTGCACCTCCCTTGCCCGCGCCCATCGCCAGCTTCACTTTCTGAGCATCCAGAAGGACACGGAAGGATACCCCCGATGGCAGAGTCGACGACCACGGTTACGGCCGTTCTCTCCGAGAAGCGAGAGGCGGCAGCGAAAGCGCTGCGCGAGATTCTGGAGCGAATGGGGATCGAGGCCGAGGTGAGCGCCTTCGACGACGGAGAGCGGATCTTCCTCGACGCGCACGGAGCGGAGTCCGGCCTCATCATCGGGAAGAAGGGCGCAACCCTAGACGCGCTGCAGTATGTCGTCAATCGAATCATCAGCAAGAAGCCGAACGACGGACCGGGCGTCGTCGTTGACGCAGAGGGTTATCGGGGCCGGCGGGAAGATTCTTTGGTCGACCTCGCCAACCGCCTGGCCGACAAGGCGATCAAGACTGGGCGGCCCGTCCCGGTCGAGCCGATGAATCCTCATGATCGCCGGATCGTCCACGTCACTCTGGCCGAGCATCCGGGGGTCACGACGGAATCGGACGGCGAAGGGCTGTTTCGACGGGTGGTCATCTACCCGAAGGATCGTCCGGCTGCGGGCGCCTGAGCGCGGCCCATCTGCGGTTGGGCTGGGCCTCTTGCCCGGCCAGACGACTAGAGCTTGCGGCCGAGTAACTCGTCGAGGGCGAGCTCGCCGATGCTTCTGGCCAGGGCGTCGGCGACGGCGTCCGGATCGCTGGCCCGCTCGGGCGGTAGCCACGGCAGAGTTCCGAGCGGGCGCCGGCCGGTCAGCTCGGTGATGAGATCGGCGTTGCCGGTCTCGTGCGGTTCTTCACTTTCGGTGGTGCGGTTCAGGATCACGCCCGCGACCTCCAGCGAATGGCGCGCGGCTTCCCTCAGGGTGAGGGTGGTGTGGTTGACGGTGCCAAGGGCCGTCCGCGCCACGACGAGGATTGGCAGTTCGAGGCGAAGGGCGAGCTCCACACAGGTGACGCCGGCGGCGTAGGGGACGAGCAGCCCGCCGGCGCCCTCGACGAGCAGCATGTCTCCCTTCGCGGCCAGCGCCCGGGCCTGGTCGTCGATGCGCTGGAGATCGATGCGCACCCCTTCGGCCGCGGCGGCCTGCGCCGGTGCGGCCGGTAGCCGCAAGGCGTAGAGACAGACGTCGGCTTGCGCCACCGGGGGCCGGGCGGCGAGCCAGAGCGCCCGGGCATCCGCCGGATGGGGGGCGCAACCAGTCTCGGCGGGCTTGAAAGGGATCGGCGTGAGGCCGCGTCGATGGGCCAGTCGGAGGAGGGCAACGGAGACGACGGTCTTGCCGACCCCCGTGTCGGTTCCGGTGACGAAGAGGCCTCGGCAGGCCGGGCGGGGGCTCACGCGGGCGTCCTCAGCGCAAGGAGAAGGCGGTCGAGGTCGGCCGGGTCGTGGGAAGCCGAAAGGGTAATTCGCAGCCGAGCGGAGCCGACCGGGACCGTCGGCGGTCGGATTGCGGGGACGAAGATTTGACGGCGGGCCAGCGCGGCCGAAAGGGCCAGGGCGGCGGCATCGGTCCCCACGAGAAATGCCTGGATCGGGCTGCCGGGGAGGGGGGCGGTCGCGGTCTCGAATTCCTTGGGCTGCAGGGCGGCCAGTTGGGGCGCGAGGCGATCGGCATGCGAATGGAGCAGGGCCCGCCGGCGGTCTCCCTCGGAGCTGTCGACGATCTCCAGGGCGGCGAGAGCGGCGGCCGCGACTGGCGGAGGCAGCGCGGTGGTGAAGATGAAGCTGCGGGCCTTGTTGACCAGGAGCTCCCGGAGGCCCCGGCTGCCGGCCGCGAATCCACCGCCCGTGGCGAGGGCCTTTCCCAGTGTCCCTATGAGGACGTCGGGGACGACGCCGGCGGCCGCGCAAAGGCCGCGGCCTCTCGGTCCGAGGGCCCCGATGGCGTGGGCCTCGTCGACGATGAAGATTGCGTCGTAGGCCTCGGCGGCTTCGGCCAGGCGGGCGAGCGGGGCGGCGTCGCCGTTCATGCTGAAGAGGGACTCGGTCACCAACAGGCGGCGGCGGGCGGGCCGCGCCTGCTCGAGGAGTCGCGCGGCCGCGTCCCCGTCCCGGTGGGGATAGACGGCGATCCGCGCGCGCGAGAGGCGGCAGCCGTCGATGATGCTGGCGTGGTTGAGGGCGTCGGAGACGATGACATCGTCGGGTCCGGCCAGGGCGGTGAGGACGCCGATGTTGGTCTGATAGCCCGTGGGGAACGCCAGGGCGGCCGGACGGCCGAGGAACCCGGCCAGCTTCTGCTCGAGTTGGCGGTGCGCGGGGAGATCACCGGAGACGAGCCGGGAGGCGGAGGCGCCGAAGCCATCGCGCCGGGCGGCCTCGGAGGCCGCGCTGGCCAGGGAAGGGTGGTCGGCCAATCCGAGGTAATCGTTCGAGCAGAACGAGAGCCGTGGCTCCCCCGAGACGGTGACGCTGGTCCGCGAGAGGCCCGACACCTCGGGGCAGGCGCGGCGGCGATCGGCGGCGGCCAGCTCGGCCAGCTCGGTCGCGAGGACTGCTTCGAACGAACGCACGGGCTTTTATATCAAGTTCCGGGAGCGGGTGTTCCACGTGAAACAGGCGCCCCGGAATCCCGACCCGAGGCCCGGCTGTACAGCCCGGTCCGGACGTTTCACGTGGAACATCAGGGGGACGCGTCGGGACCGGTGCCGGCTCGCACCTCGATGAGGGCCCTCCTGCCATCGCCGTAAATGTCGGTCAACCCCTCGATGGCTGTGCCCGGCACGGTCAAAACGAAGACCCGACCACCGGGACGGACCAGCCGTCGTCCGAGCTCGAGCCACAGCTCCGGCGCAAACGTCGCGCGGGACGTGGCAACGTCGAACCGCTGAGCGCCGGCCTCCGTCAGCTCAGCAGCCAGCGTCTCGGCGCGACGACTCTCCAGCGTGACCCGGTCGTTCAGCTTCAGCTCGCGAATGGCGGTTCGCAGAAAGGCGGCCTTCTTGGCGATCGGCTCGCACAGACGAATCACCAGGCCGGGCCGCAGCAACGCCAGAGGCAACGCCGGTAGCCCACCGCCGCTCCCGACGTCGACCAGGCGGGCCGGGCCGTCGAGTCTCCTCGCCAGGGCGAAGGCATCCGGATAGTGCTCGGACACCACGGCCCCGACCGACTTCGCGCCCGTCAGGTTGATGCTCTGGTTCCAGCGAACCAAGAGTTCGGCGAACTGGAGCAGCATCGCCATCTCCTCGGCGCCCGGGCCGAAGCCCCATTCGACTGACAGCAAATGCAGTGCAGCCTGCGGATCTACCTCGGCGTGCTCTCTCCCAGCCATCGGGAGCCAAGTACTATCACGCAGCCGCCCGGAGAACCTGCGGGTCCTGGGAGGGGTCGCTGCTTCGGGTGCGGCGGCTCCCTCCCGGTGGGGGCACTGGGCGGTCGGGCACGGTTCGGCCACCTTCGGCGGAGGTAGAATGAGCAGGAGACAACAGCAAACGCCGACGCTGCCGATACCGCTGAGGGGCGCCTCGGGCGAGCCCTCGCGCAGATGGAGACCGGCTCAGACATGGGCAGGCCGGGGGCACCGGCCCGGCCGAGCAAACAATTAGCAATTGGATGTTTGTATAAGTGGAAACAGTAACCCCTCGTAACGCATATACTGCGGAGCGTACTTTGTGATGGAGTCTCAACGGACAGAGGGGAGGGGTACGCAGGCGATTCTGATCGTCGAGGCGGACGAGTCCATTCGCCGCATCCTCGATCTCAGCTTGCGACACGCAGGCTTCGCCGTCGGCCTCGCCAGCACCCCCGAGGAAGCGCTGACCCGGCTTGCCGATGGTCCCGACCTGGTGATTTCCGGTGCCACCGATCCCGACGGGCTGGCGCTCTGCCGCCGGGTCAAGCAGACCGGCGATCGGCTTCCGCCCGCGGTGGTGCTGATCTCCGAGCCGGGACTCGAGAGCAAGACGCGGGGCCTCGAGGCCGGCGCCGACGACTTCGTGGTCAAGCCGATCTACGTGCAGGAGGTGGTGGCGCGTGCGCGCGCGCTCCTGCAGCGACGCGAACGGGAGCGGCTCGAGCTCTCGGCCCACGGTTCCAACGGAGCGGTCGGAACGCCGGGAGCGCCAGGCGCGTCCGAGGGAGCCCCGGCGCCGGCGCCCAGGACCGAGCGCTTCGTCAGCGACATCAGCGACGTGCCGCTCGTCGATCTGCTGCGCGCCATCTCCGCGCACCAGAAATCGGGCGTCGCGGTGATCTCCGCGGAGGGCGGCGGGCGCGGCGAGATCTTCTTCCGCCAGGGAAACGTGGTCGACGCCGAGGTCGGGCGTCTGTCGGGACGTGAGGCGATCTACCGGCTGTTCTGCTGGTCCGTCGGAAGGCTCGAGGTCGAGTGGAAGAGCATCCGGCGCAAGGACACGATCGAGATGCGCCCGCAGGATCTCTTGATGGAGGCGTTGCGGCGGGTCGACGAATGGCGCCGCCTCCTGGCGGGGTTGCCGCCGCTCGACACGATCTTCGAGGTCGACTACCGGATGCTGGCGGAGCGGCTGGCCGACATCCCCGACGAGGTGAACCGGATCCTGCGCCTGTTTGACGGGGTGCGGACCTTCCTGCAGGTGATCGACGACTGCGGCCTCGCGGATCTCGACGCGGCTGCGGCGATTGGCAAGCTCTGTCAGGAGCGGATCATCCACGACATCCGCCTGCCGCTCGGCGAGGACGAGGCGGTGGGCAGCCGACATGGAAGGCTGGCTTTCGGAGGCGGCGGGCCCGTTCCGATCGCCGGCGCGGCGGGAACGAGATCTGTTCGGCGCCTCGCCCGAAGCGGGCATCGGCGTGCACGGCCGCCCCACCGCGCCGCTCGAGCCGCTCGGCGACGGCGCGAGCGATCCCCTCGACGACGATCTGCGCGCGCGGTTCACCGATCGGCTGGTGGCGGAAGGGCAGACCCCGGAGGCCGCGCCCGCCCCGATGGCCAACCCCGGTGTGGCTGGGTTTCCCACGACGCTGCCGGGATTCGGCGCGGCGGCCGAGGAACAGGAGCGCGCGACGACCGCCGCGATGCAGGCCGTTTCCGGCGCGTTCGAAAGCTCGCTCGACACGGCGCTGTCGGGCCGCGATCTCGGCGGCGAGGGCGCGCTCGTCGAATCGATTCTCCGGCCCGAGGTCTCCTCGCCGAACGCCGAAGACGCCATCGTCAGCGCCGAGGACGCGACGCCGATCATCGACGTGGCCAGCCTGGATGCGGTGGCCACCGCCGCCGGTGCCGAGCCGCCGGCGATCGCAGCGGCGTTGCCGATGGGTCCCGAGAATCGCTCCGCTTCGGGCGAGATCATCGTCCGCCCGACCAGGACCAAGACCAAGCACTCGCCGGCCGCCGAGGTCCGCCTGGCGCATCTGCGGGAAGAGCACGCGCGTGCCTTCGTCCGCCCGTCGCAGTCGTTGACGCCGCCGGGAAGCGCGCGAGCTCTCGACGAGCCGCCCCCGCTGCTCGACGGTCCCGCGCCCGAGCCGCTGCCGCGGCCCACCACCCAGCTCGTGCGGGCCACGGCGGTCGAGGCGGCGGTCGACGCCCCGGATTCGTTCGAGGAATCGCCGCCGCGGTCGCGTCACAGCGGCGCTCTGATCAGCGCGGCCGTTGCGCTCGCCGTCGCCGTGATCGGGGGGATGTGGCTGACCTCGCGGCAGGACAAGGCCTCCGATTCTGCCGAGGTGGCCATGCAATCATCGCTGCCGCGCGCCGTCGGTCGCGCCGGCGGGCCAGCCGGTGGCGGCGCCGGCGGGACCGCCGCCGGTCGCCAAGCCGGCAGTCGCGCACACGGCGGCGGCGACGCCCTCTCTCGACGAGACCGAGGAGCGCAGCGCCGATCCCAAGCTGGCGCGGGCGCGGCTCGCCGAGGCGCCGGCGCTGCTGGCCGCCTGTCGCACCTCGTATCAAGAGGCGCGGATGAAGGACGCCGAGGCTGCCTGCACGGCGGCGCGCGACGCCAACCCCGGCTCGGCGGAGGCGAACGGCTTCCTGGCGCATGCACTGCTGAACCGCAACCGCCGGCGCGAATCGCTGGCGGCAGCGGAGCGTGCCATCAAGCTCAACCCCAAGTGGGCCGACGCCTACGTCGTCATCGGCGGGATCCACCAGGACGCCGGTGAGATGGCCGACGCCCGGCGCGCGTACCAGCGCTACCTCGAGCTCGAACCCCATGGTGAGTTCGCCGGCGAGCTGCGCGCGATCGTCGACCGGCTTGGGAAGCTCTGAGCGGTGCTGGTCCTCGGGATCGAGACCTCCTGCGACGAGACCGCGGCCGCCGTCGTCGAGGATGGCCGGCACGTTCGCGCCGATGTCGTGGCGTCGCAGATCCTGGTGCACGCGCCCTATGGCGGCGTGGTTCCCGAGGTGGCCTCCCGCCAGCACGTCGCCACGATCGTTCCGGTGATTCAGCGGGCGGTGGCCGATGCCAAGATCGCGCTCGGCGATCTCGACGCCATCGCCGTCACCTGCGGACCCGGTCTGGTGGGGGCGCTGCTGGTCGGGGTGGAGACGGCCAAGTCGCTGGCGTTCGCCCTCGGCAAGCCGCTCGTCGGCGTGAATCATCTGGCCGGCCACCTGGCGGCCATCTTTCTCGGCGACGACGCCCCGCCGCCGTTCCCCCATCTGGCACTGCTGGTGTCGGGGGGGCACACCGCGCTCATTCGTGTCGACGAGCCGGGGCGGACCTCGCTGCTTGGCGCGACCCGCGACGACGCGGCCGGGGAGGCGTTCGACAAGGTGGGGAAGCTGCTGGGGCTCGGCTATCCGGGCGGCGTCGCCATCGACCGGCTGGCCGCCACCGGCGACCCGCGCGCCGTCGAGCTGCCGCGCGCGCTGCCGGCCCGCGACGATCTCGACTTCAGCTTCTCGGGGCTGAAGACGGCGGTTTCCACGCGCCTGGCGAAGACCGGGGTTCCACAGGGGGCCGCGCTGGCCGACTTTTGCGCCAGCTTTCAAGCCGCGGTGGTCGACGTGCTGGTGCGCAAGTCGCGGCGCGCGCTGGTCCGCGAAGGGCTGGGCGCGCTGGTCGTCTGCGGCGGCGTGGCGGCCAACCGGGGGCTGCGCACCGCGCTGGCCGAAGCGGCGCGCGAGGACGGCTTCGGTCTCTTCATTCCGCCGCCCAAGCGCTGCACCGACAACGCCGCGATGATCGCCGCCGAGGGGAGCGCGCTCTTCTTGCGGGGCAAGCGCGCGGGACTGGATCTGGCGGTCGATCCCGGGTTGCCGCTGTCGCCCGGCGGGCCGCTCGCGCCGTCTTGACGCCGGCCAGCGACGATCCGCGGCGGGTGCTGGCCAGACATGGGCTGGCGGCCAAGAAGTCCTGGGGGCAGAACTTCCTGCGCGATCGCACGGTGCTGGCCCGCATCGCCGCTGCCGCGCGCGCCGGGGCCGACGACGTGGTGGTCGAGATCGGCGCCGGGCTGGGCGCGTTGACGGCGGCGCTGGCGGCGATCGAGCCGCCGCCCGCGCGGATCGTCGCGCTCGAGCGCGATCCCGACATGCTGCGGGTCCTGGGCGCCGAGTTCGCCGGCGAGCCGCGCGTCGAGCCGACGGCCGCCGACGCCGCCCGCTTCGACTTCGCGGAGGCCGCGCGCGCCGCGGGACGCCCGCTCATCGTCGTCGGGAACCTGCCGTATCAGATCGCCAGCGCGCTGGTGCTGGCGGTGATCGACGCCGGCCGCGCCGGCGCTGTCGCGCGGGCGGTGGTGATGGTCCAGCGCGAGATGGCCAAGCGGATCACCGCCCCGCCGGGGAGCCGCGTCTACGGGCGTCTCACGGTGGCGGTGGCCCAGCACGCCGAGGCGCGCATCCTGTTCGACGTCAAGCCGGGCTCGTTTCACCCCGCGCCGGCGGTGATCTCGTCGGTGCTGAGCCTGGTGCCTCGCCCCGCGCCGCTGGCGCCGGTCCGCGATCCGGGGCTGTTCGAAGAGGTGGTCAAGCGGGCGTTTGCGACCAGGCGAAAGATGCTGCGGCGGGCGCTGGGCGACGGCTTCGGCGAAGAGCTGGCCGCCGCGGCGCTGGCGGCCAGCGGCGTCGCCGGGACCAAGCGCGCCGAGGAGCTCTCCGTGGCGGACTTCGCCCGGCTGGCGGATGCTTTCGCCGACGCCGGGGTCAAGGCCTAGGCGGCGACGAAATGCCAGAGCTGCCGGAAGTCGAAACGATCGTCCGCGGCCTCGGACCGCTGGTGCGGGGGCGGCGGATCGAGGCGGTCTGGTGGAGTGGCCAGGGGCTGCACCTCGGGCGCAAGGTCGATCTGCGCGGCCTGCGCGCCGTCGCGGTGGGGCGCGCGATCGCCGGGGTGCGCCGGCGCGGCAAGTACATCCTCGTCGACGTCGACGACGGCGCGCAGGGACGGGGCGCCGGGATCATCATTCACCTCGGCATGACCGGGCGCCTGCGCGTTCAGCCGGAGGCGGCGGCGCGGGTGCCGCACACGCATGTCGTGCTGACGCTGGCCGGGGGCGACGAGCTTCGCTTCGTCGATGCGCGCCGCTTCGGCTGGGTCACGCCGGGACGGCCGATCGCCGGCGATGCCGCGCTGGCCGCGCTCGGGCCGGATCCGCTCACCGAGCTCGACGCGCCGGCGCTGGCCGCGGCGCTCGGAGCCGCCCGGACGCCGATCAAGGCCTTCCTGCTCGACCAGCGGCGCATCGCCGGCCTGGGGAACATCTACGTCGCCGAGGCGCTGTTCCGGGCCGGCGCCCACCCGGCCACGCCGGCCAGGCGTCTGGCGCGCCGGGCAGCCGAGCTCCTGGCGGCCGTGCGCGACGCGCTGGAGAGTGGAATCGCCCGACGGGGGACCACGCTGCGCGACTATGTCGACGTCGACGGCGCGCGCGGCGACAACGCGGCCGCGCTGCTGGTCTACGGCCGGGAGGGCGAACCCTGCCTTCGCTGCGGCACCCCGATCCGCCGGCGGGTCGACAGCGGGCGGGCGACCTTCTTCTGCCCGCGCTGCCAGCGTCGCTGAAGGGCGCTACGAGACGGTGAGCGCCTCGACCGCGCGAGCGAGCGAATCGAGCGGCCGGGTGAGCCGCTCGTCGTGGATGAGCGCGCGCATGGTCTCGTCGGCCGCCGCGTCGGCGAGCGCGGCGGCGGCGTCCCTGAAAGCCGCGTCGAGGTCGCGCTTCAATCCGAGGAAGAGCGGCTCCTCGGGCGTGGGGGCGCGCCGAACCAGCACGTCGCGGATGGCGGCGATCTCCAGCTTCAGGCGGGGGAGTTGGTGGCGAAAGAAATCGGGGACGGCGCCGCCTTCGATGACCCCGCGCGCGTAGGCGGTGAAGCGATCGAGCGCAGCCTCGATCGCCCGGGCGACGCGGGCCCGCAGCTTGGCGGTCTGGGCCGGGTCGTCGCCCGGATCTGTCGTTGCCGGCAGGAGGGCCGCCCGCAGCGCGCTCCGGGTGCCGTCGGCCGCTTGCGCCACGGCGTCCTCGAGCAGCTCGGCCAGGAACTCCTCGTCGGCCGGCGTGGCGCGGTGCTCGCCGAACAGCCAGGAGCGCGGCTGAACGAACTCGCGCACCTCGAAGGCCGCCCGGCGGTAGCCGTCGTCGATGCGCGCAGCCAGCGCGATTCGCTCGCCGTCGAGCGCGCTCTGCAGTCGCTGCGCCAGCGCCCGCAGCGCGCGCTGCCCGCCGTCGACATCGGACGCGATCGGGGCCGGCGCCGCCGCCCGGGCGGAGGCCACGAAACGCGAAAGCGCGGCGGTGGCGGTGGCGCGCTTGAGCTCGCGCGCGTCGGCGAGAAACCGCTGCTCGAGCACCGCCGTCAGGGCCGCCAGCCCCGAATCGGCCCTCCCCTCCTTCTGGGCCGCCGTCGCCCGCGTCGCCGAGAACGGCACCACCGGATCGACCAGATCGGCGAGCGTCGTTTCGACGTGACGAACGAGCGCGCCCACCTCGCCGGGGTCCGCGCGGTCGATCTTGTTGAGGAGGCCCACCACCCGCTTGCCGGCCGCGTGCGCCAGGGTCAGCGCCTCGCGCTCGGTCGCCTTGGCGGCCTGTCCGGCGGCGAACACCCAGACGATGGCGTCGGCGTCGCGCAAGAAGTCCCGCGCCACCCGCTCGTGCTCGGGGCGGATCGAGTTCAAGCCAGGCGTGTCGACGATCTCGACGCGACGGAGCGCCTCGACCGGCAGGAAGATCTCCACCATCCGGACTTCGCGCGCGCCGGCGTCGCGCAGCGTTCCCAGAAAAGCCGCGATCGTCGGCCGCGGGGATGGTCCGCGCCGAGCCGTCGTGATGAACGACGCGGGCCTCGGGCGTGGCGCCATACCGAAGCACGTTGATCGTGGCGGTCGTGGGGGTGACGCCCGTCGGGGCGACCTCCGCGCCGCAGAGCGCGTTCACGAAAGAGGACTTGCCGGCGTTGAACTCGCCCATGACGGCGACCAGCAGCGGGCGGTCGAACGCCTCGGCGGCCCGTCCCACCGCGGGGGCGAGGCCCGAGCAGCGCGGGCGTGGCGCTCGCCAGCTCGTGCGCCCAGGCGAGCAGCCCGGCGAGCTGTCCGGCGGGCGGCGCGCCCGGCGCGCCCGCGCGGGCCACGAACCGCCGGCTGGTCTCGTTCGGCGCCAGCCGCCCGAGCCGGAGCAGGTCCGCCTCCGCGGCGCGGCCGTCGACGAAGGCCGCGAGGGTTTCGGCCCATGACGGCTCGATTGACGGCTCGGTGCGCGCCAGCTCGACCAGCGCCTCTCGATCCTCGGCGCCAAGCGCCAGCGCCAGGCGCGCCTCCGCCGGCGGCGGTGCCCCGAGCGCCGTCTCGCGCGCTGCCGCGTCGAGCGCCTGGCGCCAGTGTCCGGTGCCTGCGGCCGCCTCGCGCAGCGCCGCCCAGGCGCGCGGATCGGCGGGCGCCTCCGCCGCGGCGGCCTCGGCCAGCGCCGCCGCCTCCTCGGCGCGGGCGGCGCGCAGGAGAAACGCGACCAGCGCCGCGCGCAGCGCGACGTCCGCCGGCGCGCGGCCGAGACCCTCGCGCAGCAGCGCCTCGGTCCGGGCGTCATCGGGGGCCGCCGCCGCCGCCTCGGCGAAGATCGCCGGGTCGGCGTCCTCGGCGCGCGCCGCCCGGGTGAGCCACTCCGAGGCCTCGCGCTCGCCGAGCCGGGCCAGCACCCGGCCGTAATCCAGCGCCAGCCGTCGCGATCGTCGGCGCCGTCGGAGCCGCCCATCTCGATCGCCTTCCGCAGCTCGCGCGCGGCGTGGGTCAGCTTGCCGGCCGTCGCGTGAACCCGGCCCAGCGCCGCCGTGGCGCGCCGCCGCAGGTTCTGGCTGTCGAAGGCCAGGGTCAGCGTCCTGCGAAGCGCATCGCGCGCCGGATCGACCCGTCCGAGGCCGGCCAGCGCTTCGCCGAGCGCGCACCACGCCGCCGCGTAGCCGCCGTCCAGATCGACGGCCCGTCCGAGCGGCGCGACCGCCTCCTCGAGAGCCCCCCGCCCTGCCCGCAGCTCACCGAGCGCCAGATGCGCCTCGGCGGCGTCGGGCGACCGCCGGGTGAGCTCGCCCAGCAGCGCTTCGGCGCGCGCCGGATCTCCGTCGGCGGCCACCGCCCGCGCGCGCGCGATCTCGTCGGCGATCGCGGCCCGGCCGTCGCCGGTCAGCTCGTCGAGCGTCCCGGCGATGCGATCGAGGATCCCCATCAAGCGCTCTCGGGCGCCCAGACCTTCTGGCGAATCTCGGCGATCCGCTCGTCGATGGCGCGCAGCGCGGAGAGCGCGCCGTCGATCCCGGCGGCGTCGGCGGTGGCGGAGACGGTCGCGTCGGCGGCCCGCCGGTCGCGCAGCGCCCGATCGAGCACCTCGGAGATCCCGCGCGTCAGCGTGTCGCCCGCCTGGGCCACGAACTCGAGCAGCCGCGCGCCGAACCCGTCGATGATCTCGTCCAGCTTCGGGCCGACCAGCGCGGCGACCCGATCGACCGCCAGCGGCGCCTGCGCCTTGGCCTCGACCTTCACCTCGGCGGCCACCTTCCCCCGCAGCACGAACGCCAGGATCGGCGCCGCCAGCGTCAGCACGCCGCCCGCCAGCCCGTCGACGAACAGGAACACCGTGGTGCCGAGGGCGCCCAGCGCGAAGATCGAGGCGTCGTACTTGAGCGTGTCGACCTTGATCTCGACCTTGGTGTCGGCCGGCCCCAGCTCGGTGGTGACGGTGTCCAGCACCTCGCGCACGTTCTCGTTCGCCACCTGGATCACCGTCTCGGCCAGCTTCTCCAGCTCGGCGGAGATCCGTCCCCCTTCCGTCTCGGTCCAGGCCTTCCAGGTGTCCTGCACGAAGAACGACAGGTAACGCCGGATGTCGCCGGCGTCGACGGTGTCGATGTCGGCCGTCACCGCGGCGCGCAGCTCGGCGGTGAAGTCGGCCAGGTCCTGGCGCACGCGGGCCTTGAGCGCCGCGGTCTCGGCGCGCACCGTCGCCGCCGCCGTCTCCAGCACCTTCTTCCCGGTGCGCAGCCGCTCGTGCGCGCGCCCGATCCGCTGCTCCAGCTCGGGGAGCGGCAGCTCCAGCGACCGCCGGTGAATCGCCAGGCTCTGGCGCACGAAGGCCGAGACGCGCGTGGCGTCGGCCAGCGCGTGATCGAGCAGCAGCTTCCGCCGCTGGTTCGCCACCGTCGCGCCCAGCGCGGCGACGAAGGCGTCCATCCCCGATCCGGCGCGATCGCCGGCCAGCGCGCGCTTGGCCGACACCGGAAAGATCGCCGGCTCGGGCACGATGGCCGCCAGGTGCTTCCTGGCGAAGGCCAGCGTCTCGGCCAGCTCCGCCTCGTCGAGGAGATCGGTCTTGGCCACCACGAACAGCAGCCGGTCGCGCGTCGAGCGCAGGATCCGCTCCTCCAGGAACTGCCGCTCGGAGGCGGTCAGGATCTGCGTCGCGTCGAGCAGGAAGACCGCCGCGTCGGCGCGCGGCAGGTAGCCGTAGGTGATCTCGGCGCGCTGCTCGTTGATGTCGTTGACGCCGGGCGTGTCGACGATGGTCAGCTGGTTCTCCAGCAGCGCCGCCGGCTGGGTCAGCTCGATGTGGTGGAAGGTGGCGCCCTTGCCGTCCCCCTTGCCCTGCTGGGCCTGTCCGTCGACGGTCAGCCAGTCGGCCAGCGCGGCGCCGGCGATCGGTCTTGCGGGCGCCGTCGTCGCCGACCAGCGTCGCGGTCGCGCTGCGGTCCGTGCATCACGTGCGCGAGCACGGCGGTGGTCGGCGTGATGCCGGTCGGCATGACCGGCGCGCCCAGCAGCGCGTTGATGAACGTCGACTTGCCGTGGTTGAACTCCCCCAGCACGACGACGGTGAACCGCTCGTCGTCCAGCTTGGGCAGCCGCGTGTCGCGGATGTCGCGGGCGACGTAGGCCAGCCCGGCCCGCTCGGCCAGCGCGCCCAGATCGGCCAGCACGCCGCGGATCGCCGCCTTGCGCGCGTCCAGACCCCTCCAGCACGCCGCCGGTGCGTCGTCATTTGAACACCGAGAGCAGCTCGCTGACCCGCGCGTCGCACTCCTGCTTCGACGTGCCGGCGGGCGCCGCGTCCGCGTCCCCCTTGAGGCCCTTGAAATAGGCGGTCTCGGCGAACAGCCGCAGCGCCGCCACCCGCTTGGGAAGGTAAGGGTGCGTTCGGCTGAGCTCGTCCAAGCGGCCGATCCCCTTCTGCGCCTCGTCGAGCTGGGCCAGGTACTCGTCCAGGTTCACGTCGCTGTAGAGCTTGTGCGACCCGAGCGCCAGCTTGACCAGGCAGCCGATCGACGCGTCCAGGTCCCCGGTGCAGATGAGGCCGGCCCGATCGCAGGTGATCTCCGCCCGCCGCGCCCAGGCGTTGAGCGCCAGCACGGCCGGCCGGACGCTCCAGCGCAGGAACATGTTCGCCGCGTGGGTCAGGAAGTGGAGCGTCGTCATGTAGACGACGTGGTTGTTCTGGATGTGGCCGCACTCGTGGCCGATGACGTCCAGCAGCTCCGGCTCGGACAGGTGGTCGACCAGCGCGGCGTTGAGGACGACGTAAGGATCCTCCGCAGTCCCGAAGGTGTGCGCGTTGAGCGACCCGATGTTGGGCGACACGTAGAGCGTCGGCATCGGGATGCGCAGCGTGTCGGCGCAGCGCTCGGCCAGCTTGGCGATGCGCGGGAACTGCTTGCCGGTCACCTTGACGGCGGTGCCGAGCATCCGGGTCTTCTCCATCGACTGCCAGAGCCGCACCGCCGCCTCGACCGCCAGCGTCACCGGCCGGACGCGGTCCAGCGCGGCGCGCACCTTGATGTCGCCGCCGTAGGCGTAGGCCGCCCCCTCGCGCGAGCGGGCCGCCACGTCCCCCTTCCGCGCCGCGACGTAGCGCGCAAACGACAGATCGATCTCGGGTTTCGGCACGGGAATGATAATAGAATAAGCCTTCCCGATGACCACCGCTGCCTCTGTCTCACTCCCCGAATCCGTCGCTGCCTTCGGAGAGCGGGAGCTCGGCTTCATGCGCCGGGCCCTCGGGGCGGCCGAAGAGGCGGCCGGACGGGGCGAGGTGCCCGTCGGCGCGGTGGTGGTGGTGGGCGACGAGATCGTCGCCATCGCCCACAACGAGCG
Organism: uncultured Pseudomonadota bacterium; assembly: GCA_963835825.1. Taxonomy (GTDB): domain Bacteria; phylum Myxococcota_A; class Polyangia; order Fen-1088; family Fen-1088; genus JADGRB01. The sequence goes on along the minus strand of CAWIGZ010000005.1, from coordinate 56,123 downwards.
GGAGACGGGGAGCGATCCGACGGCGCACGCGGAGATCCTGGCGCTCCGCCGGGCGGCCGCCGCGCTCGGCAGCTGGCGGCTGACGGGCGCCGACCTCTTCGTCACGATGGAGCCCTGCCCGATGTGCGCGGGGGCGTTGGTGAACGCGCGCCTGCGGCGCCTCTACTATGGGTGCGACGATCCCAAGGCCGGCGCCGCCCGGACCCTCTATACGCTGCTCGACGATCCGCGCCTCAACCACCGGGTCGAGGTGGTCCCCGGCGTGCTCGGCGCCGAGGGGGCGGCGCTGCTGCGCTCGTTCTTCTCGCGCCTGCGGCAGCCGGAGGGGCGGACCCGGTGAGGGCGACCCGGTGACGGGCCATCCCCGGAACCGCCAGGCGTAGGTTCGATATCGCCGCGCTCCTGCTCGGCAGCATCCTCGTCGTGTCCACCGGCTGCGGGTCGGTGACCGCCAAGAAGTCCGACGGCGGAGCCGGCGGCTCGCCCGCCGATTCATCGACGAAGATAGATGCGCGCCAAGACGCGCCGGAAGGCCACGATTCGGGCTCCGGCGATGCCTCGACGCGCGGCGGTTCCGGGGGCGGTGGCGCCGGCGGTCAAGGCGGCGTCGCCGGCGGCGCGGGCGGCGGTCAGGGCGGCGGCGGGGGCGCGGGCGGCAAGGGCGGCGTCGCCGGGATCGGCGCCGGTGGCATCGGCGGCGCGGCCGGTGGTGGTGCCGGCGGCGCGGGCGTGAGCGAATGCAATTCGAACGGAGACTGCCTGCTGTACGCAGGGGCCGGCAGCGGCTGCTGCGGCGTCTGTCAGCCGGCCAGCGCCCCGGCGCCGCCCCCGGTGCAGTGTCTGCTCGCCTGCTTGACGCCCCTCAAGACCTGCGGTTGCGTGAACAACCAGTGTGTCGGGAGCAAGACGCAGCTCTGAGACCCGGCGCGTGAGCTCGCCGTTGGTGTTGATCGTGCCGGGGCTGAACGGCTCGGGCCCCACGCACTGGCAATCGCGGTGGGAGTCGCTCTACCCGCGGACCGTTCGCGTCGCGCAGCGGGACTGGGACCATCCCGATTGCGCCGAATGGCGGTCGGCCCTGGAGGGCGCCGTCGCGGCGGCGCCCGAGCCCGTCGTGCTGGTGGCGCACAGCCTCGGCTGCGCGCTGGTCGCGCACCTGGCGTCCGCGCCCGGGCGCCGCGCGGATCGCCGCCGCGCTGCTGGTCGCGCCGGCCGACGTCGATTCGCCGGAGCGCACCCCGCCCGAGACCCGAACGTTCGCGCCGATGCCGACGGCGCCCCTGCCGTTCGCCGCCACCGTCGTGGCCAGCGGGGACGATCCTTATGTGACCCTGCCGCGGGCCCGGGCCTTCGCCGCCGCCTGGGGGGCCGCCTTCGTCGACGCTGGAAGAAAAGGACACCTCAACGCCGATTCCGGCCTGGGCGACTGGCCGGAGGGGCGCCGGCATCTGGAGGCGCTCGCTGGCCCGGGCGCCGATTGCCGGGTCTCCGCTAATCGCGCCCTCAACTCGCTGTCGGCCCTTTAGTTAATCCGCTTTCGATCCGAATAAATCTCGACGACGCCTCATTGCCGGCGATCGGGATCTTCGTGGTCGGCGGGCGATTCTGGCAATATGCGCACCATGACGAGCGAGTCGCGTAGAGCACGAGGGGGGGGCGTCGGCCGGCGCCTGCTGCCGATCGCCATGGCGGTTGGTCTCGTCTGCCTCGGTGGTTGGCGGGCGGCCGCCCCGTCGCGGCCGCGCCGTTGATGTCACGCGACCAGTCCGCGGCCGCCAACGAGGACTGGACGTTGCGCCTGGCGCTGGGGCTCGAGGTCGGCGCCGGCGGCACCATCACCGACTTCAACGTATTTCCCAGCAACGACTCGACGCTGTTCTTCACGTCCGTGCACGCCTCTTACGACATCAACCACGGCTTCGCCGCCCTCCTCGCCTTGCGGCAGTGGTGGCTGCCGGGTCCGAACCACGCCCTCATGCTGGGCCTCGGGACGCGGTTCGAGCCGTTCACCTGGAACTGGGGTCGTTCCTACGCGGACCTGGCGCTGGGGCCGGCCTCGACCGGGCTATGCCTGGACGTTCGGGTTCGACATCGGGCTGGGGATCGACTTCGACCTGCCGGACGTGCCCGGCCTCGCCATCGGGCCCTACTTCCGCTACGGCGATTTCATCAACCCCGATCGGCGCGACAGCAACGACGGCCTCGCCTGGAGCATCGGCGCGGCGCTTCACCTACCACTTCGGTCGGGCGGCGCTGGCCCCCAAGTCCACCTCCGAGCCGCACACCCGCCGGGGCGCCTGGCACATCACGATTCCCGACACCGATCGCGACGGCGTCGCCGACGACGAAGATCAGTGCAAGGACGTCCCCGCGGGCAAGCACCCCGATCCGTTCCGCCCCGGCTGTCCCGAGAACGACGAGGACGGCGACGGCATACCCGACGTCGACGACCCCTGCCCGGTCACGCCGCCCGGACCCACGCCCGATCCGAAGCGGCTCGGCTGTCCGTTCATCGATTCGGACGGCGACGGCATCTCCGACGCCGACGACGCCTGCGCGACGAGGCCTGGCGTCGCGTCGTCCGATCCCGCCAAGAACGGCTGCCCCGACGCGAAGAAGAGGTCGCCGGCGGCGGCACCCCCTCCCCCGTCGGCCAACGACGAATCGATCGCGCCCAAGCCGGTCAAGAAGCACCACCACCACGTCGCGCCCGCGCCCAAGACGACGCCGGGGGGCGAGCGGATCAATTGACGACGACCGCCAGCCGCACGATCGCCCAGTAGGATCCGCCGTCCACGCCGGGCGTGCCCGGCTGGGTCCAGCGGCGCTCGAAACCGGCGTTGAGGCGGAAGCGCGGGTCGGGCGCGTAGGCGGTGAGGCCGGCGCCGACGGCCCACACGTTCACGGAGGCCGCCCGTTCCCACGAGCCGCGCGCGACCAGATCCAGACGGCGGGACAGCCAGGTGACGCCGGGCTCGATGGCCGCCCCCTGCTGGGTGCTGCCGGGGACGGTCGCCAGGCCGTTCGCGTAGCGCACCGAAAACAGATACTCGGCGGTGACGACCAGCCAGCGCCACTGCGCGGTGAGCTCTGGATCGAGGGCCAGCGTGCGGGGCGCCGCCAGCGTGCCGTAAAGGACCGAAACCCCGGCGGCGAACCGGAACCAGTCGTACCAGGGATCGGACTCGGCGCGCCGCCAGGGGGTCAGCCCCACCGGCCCGAGCGGCTCCGCCACCAGCCGGCCGGCGACCAGCACGCCGTGGTCGAACAGCTGGCCGTCGAGCACCGGATCGGGGCTCATCACGGCTGCCTGGTAGATGATTTCGCCGAGGTCTCCTCTCAGCGCCGCGCCGAGCGCGATAGTCGGCGAGGAACGCGTCGGCGAAGGCGGCCCGCTCGGGCAGGCGCAGCTCGCCCTCGTCGACCTGCCGGGTGAGCGAGAAGGGAACGCGCAACGAGCCGGCCACCAGCTGGAAGGCCCGGTGGGCCGCCCACGCCACATACGCCTCCGTCACGCGCACCGAGCCGCCGAACGGCAGGCGCCCCCCGGCAAGCGGCGTGAACGGCGTCCCCGCCGCGGTGTCCGCGTCTCCTTCGAACAGCAGCCGCAGGCGAAAGTCGCCGATCCTTCCGTCGTCGCCCACGCGCAGGCGCCGCAGCCGCAGCGCCGGGCCGGCGGGCGCGTCCCGGGGATCCTCGGCCAGGTTCGGCTTCGACGCGAGGAGCGCGTCCCCCTGCACCAGCAGGACGAGCGGTTCGGTTTCAGAGGCAGCCGCGCTCGAACGCCGGTCCGGGCCGTCGGCTTCGCCGGCCGCCGCGCGGGAGGCACCGCCCGCGACGGCGATGAGCGCCACGCACGCCGCGGGCGCGCGAAGCGCCCGGATCATCCGGCCGCGATCTTCTGCGTGATCTTCTGTTCCAGGAGCTCGAGCACCTTGACCTCGTAGGCGTCGTCGTAGAGCACGTTCGCCTCGAGGATGCCGGTGGGGCTGGTGACGTTCACCTCGGTCAGCCAGCCGCCGATCACGTCCAGGCCGACGAAGAAGTGTCCCCGCTCGCGCAGCCAGGGGCCGAGCGCGCGCACGATCGCCTGATCGCGGTCATCGAGCTTGGTGGCCATCGGCTTGGCGCCGACGTGGAGGTTGCCGCGGGCGTCGTCGGGCGCCGGCACCCGCAGCACCGCGCAGAGCGGCGCCCCGTCGACCAGCAGGATCCGCTTGTCGCCGCGCCGGACCTCGGGCAGGTACTTCTGGGCCATGATCCAGCGGCGGCCGAGGTTGGTCGACTGCTCGAGGATGGCGCCGGTGTTCGGATCGCCGCGCCGGACGTGAAACACGCCGAAGCCGCCCGAGGCGTCGAGGGGCTTGACCACCATCTCCCCCTCCTGCTCGGCCAGGAACGAGCGGAGCCGGTTGGTCTCGCGGGTGACGATGGTGGGCGGACAGAGCTCGGGGAACTCCAGCACCGCCAGCTTTTCGTTCTGCTCGCGCAGGCCGCGCGGGTCGTTGATGATCAGCGTGCGCCCGCGGGCCCGCTCGAGCATCAGCGTGGCGAAGTAATAGTCGAGGTCGAACGGCGGGTCCTTGCGCATGAACACGGCGTTGCAGCTGGCGAGCGGCACCGAGGCCTGCGGCCCGAGCAGGTAGTGATCGCCGACGACCCGCCGGACGGTCACCGGCCAGGCGCGCGCCACGGCGTCGGCGTGCTCGAGCGAGAGGTGGCGCGGCTCGCAAAACCAGATCTCGTGGCCGCGGGCCTGCGCCGCCAGCATGATGGCGAACGTGGTGTCCCCGGCGATCTGCAGCCGGGCCAGCGGATCCATGACGAAGAGGAGCTTCATGGTCCCTATTGTGGCGAGGAACTGCCCGTCGCGCCGCCCGGATCGCCGCCGCCCGGCACGGTCTCTTTCATGGGCAGCAGATGCTCGAGGCCATGCTTGCGCAGCCGGTAGTAGAGCGTCGAGCGGTTGATCCCCAGCGCGCGCGCCGCGTGGGCGATGTTTCCCTGCGCGGCGTCGATGGCCGCCACGATGGCCGAGCGCTCCTGTTCGTGCAGCCGCTCGCCGAGAGGCCGCGCGCCCGCGTCGGCCGCACCGGCGCGGGCCGGCGCCGCTGCCGCGCCGGCGGGGGGCGGCCGACGGGTGAACTCCAGATCGTTGCCGGTGATCTCGGGGCCGCGGGCCAAGATCAACGCGCGCTCGACCACGTTCTCCAGCTCGCGGACGTTCCCCGGCCAGGGATAGGCGCAGAGCGCAGCCACCGCCGAGGCGTCGATCCCGCGCACCGCCTTGCCGGCGCCGGGCGCGTACTTCTGCAAGAAGTGCTCGGCCAGATGTGGGATGTCGCTCGGCCGGTCGCGCAACGGCGGGAGCCGAATCGGGAAGACGTTCAGGCGATAATACGAGATCCTCGCGAAACGTTCCGTCGGCGATCTGCTGCTCGAGGTCCCGGTGGGTCGCCGAGACGATGCGGACGTCGACCTTGACCGTCTCGGCGCCGCCCACCCGCTCGAACTCGCGTTCTTGGAGGACGCGCAGCAGCTTGACCTGGACGTCGAGCGGCAGGTCCCCCACCTCGTCGAGGAACAGCGTGCCGCCGTCGGCCAGCTCGAAGCGGCCCAGCCGGCGGGCGACCGCCCCGGTGAAGGCCCCCTTTTCATGGCCGAAGAGCTCCGATTCCAGAACGCCGGGGGCCAGCGCGGCGCAGTTGACCCGCACGAACGGACGCGACTCGCGCGCGCTGTTGATGTGGATGGCGCGCGCCACCATCTCCTTGCCGGTGCCGGTCTCCCCGCGCAGGAGGACCGTCGACGAGGTCTGCGCCACCTGCTCGACCCGCGCCAGCACGTCGCGCAGCGCCGGCGACTCGCCGACGATGGCGCCGAAGCTGAAGGCGCTGTGCGCCTCCTTGGAAAGCATCCCCACGTAGGCCGAGAGCTGCTCTTCCAGGCGGCGGTTCTCGCGCAAGAGCGCGAAGCGCTCGATGGCGTGGCTGAGCACGCCGCGCACCTCCTTCGAGTCCCAGGGCTTGGTGACGTAGCGGTAGATGCGGCCGAGGTTGATCGACTCGATGAGGACGTCGACGTCGGTGAACGCGGTCACGATGATCCCCACCGCGTCGGGGCGGATCTCCCGCGCCGCCTTCAGCAGATCGAGGCCGGTCATCCTCGGCATCCGCTGGTCGGTGACGATCACCGCCACGTCCTCGGCGCGCGCCAGCGCCAGCGCCTCCTCGCCGCTCCCGGCCAGCAGAAGCTTGAAGCTGCGCCCGAAATTGAACCGAAACGCGTCCAGGTTGTCGGACTCGTCGTCGACCACCAGCACCGGGTATTTCGCCAGATCCAGCCCCTGCGCCATCACCCGACAGCATAACCCGACAGGGGGCATTTTTGCGCTCCGGCCTCCAACCTTGATACGATCGCCGCTTCCTTGTCCCCCTTTCGACCAATCCCCTTGTCTCGGTCCCCCTCTTGGCAGTCATGACGGAACGCAGGCGGTCACGCTCTCCCGAGCCGGCGCCGGAGGCGGCGGCGCAACCAGCGCTGGCCGCGCGCCGGCCCATGGCCCGCGCCACGCAGATCGCCCTGTTCGAGCGGGAGGTGCGCGAGCGGCTGTCGCGCACGGCGCTGGATCTGGTGCTGTCGCGGGCCGAGGTGATCTCCGAGGGGCAGCGCAGCAACCGCAACGGGCGCGACGCCTACTTCGGGTCGACGATGCTGACGATCGATCTGCCGTCGCTGGAGCTGCTGCTGCGCGACTCCTGCGACGCCGGGACGGCGCGCCGGCTGGCGGCGCTGCTGGAGAGCGACGCGGAGGCCGGCGCCCGCGTCGAGGCGCTGGCCGCCCGCGAGGCGGCGCGGGTGGCGGAGGCGACGCCCAAGTCGGTGCGGACCCACGTGGCCATCCGCGCCCAGGCGGCCAAGGTCTTCATCGACATCGACGTGGAAGCGACCTTCTGATCGTTTTGACCATGGACGACGCCATGTACAGCTTCGCCGGGGCCGCCAAGATTCTCGGGGTGCCGGAGAGCAAGCTGCGCTACTGGGCGCAGGTCGGCTTCGTCGGGCCGTCGGTGCGGCGGGGCGGCAAGCCGCACTATTCGTTCCAGGACCTGGTGAGCGTCAAGGCGGCCAAGGAGCTGGTCGACCGGGGCTTCAAGGCGGGTGAGATCCGCAAGGCGATCGAGGAGGTGCGCGCCACGCTGCCGCATGTCGACCGGCCGCTCGACCGGATGCGGGTCGCCTTCGACGGCACCAAGCTGGTGGTGGTCGACGAGGGGAGCGCCTTCGAATCGTCCGGCCAGAAGCTGTTCGACTTCGGCCTGGCGGAGCTGGCCGGGCATTCCGGCGCGATGGGCTCGGTCGAGGGGGGCCGATCGGCGTCGAAGGCGATCGAGCTCCGGATGGCCGAGGCGCCGGGGACCAAGCGGCAGGCGTACGACTGGTTCGTCGAGGGGACGCGCGCCGAGCTCAGCAACGGCGGGGAGGGAGACGCGCGGGCCGAACAGTGCTACCGGGAGGCGCTGGCGCTGGACGCCGGGCTGGCCGCGGCGCGCACCAACCTCGGCAGCCTCGCGTACCGGCGGGGTGACACGGCGGCGGCGCGCGAGGCGTTCGAGGCGGCGCTGGCGCTCGATCCGGATCAGCCCGAGGCACGCTTCAACCTGGCCAACCTTGTCCTGGAGAACGGGGATCTCGAGCTGGCCGTGGCCGAGCTGCGCCGCGTGTTGCAGACCGCGCCCGACTTCGCCGACGCCCATTACAACCTGGCGGTCGCGCTCGAGCGGCTGGGGGGCCGGGCCGCCGCGCGCGCCCACCTCGAGCATTACCTGTCGCTGGAGCCGGAAGCGACCCCCTGGGCTGAACAGGCACGCGCACTCATCCAGCGGCTCGACTAAACTTCCGCCATGGTGCGGTGGCTCATCTCGGCCGCGATCCTGGCGGGGGCCGCGCACGTCAATCGCCCGCCGCACGATCGGGTGGCCATCCCGGCTGGACCATTCACGCAGGGGAGCACGCGCGGTGACGAGGACGAGCGTCCGGCGCGCAAGGCGACCGTCAAGTCGTTCGCCATCGATCGCACCGAGGTCACCCGCGCCGACTACGCGGCCTGCGTGGCGGCCGGTCGCTGCAAGGCGACCTCCGACGGGGCCGCCGCCGAGGGGCCCGACGGCAAGCTCCCCGTCACGGGCGTCGACTGGAACGACGCGCAGGCGTACTGCAAGTTCGCGGGCGGCCGCCTTCCGACCGAGGTCGAGTGGGAGAAGGCGGCGCGCGGGACCGACGGGCGTGAGTACCCGTGGGGAAACGACCTCGACTGCGCGCGTGCCAACTGGGGGACGTTCGAGGGCGAAGGTCCGTGCGCCGGCAAGAATCCGGGCCATCCGGTCGCCGTCGGACAATATCCGGCCGGCGCCAGCCCGTATGGCCTGCTCGACATGGGGGGCAACGTCTGGGAATGGGTGGCGGACAAGTACGATGAAGATCCCGGCCGGCGCGTGGTGCGCGGGGGCTCCTGTTGCACCTTCTTCGTCGGACCGCGCGCCGCCAACCGGAACGCCTGGGCCCCCGACCACCGCGACGGCGATCTCGGGTTCCGGTGCGCGGCCGCCCGATGACGACGCCGAAGGACTACGATGAACACCGACGACAGCGGATCGACGACGACGTGATGACGTGACCAAGCGCCTGCTCGCATTCCTCATTTGCCTCGGCGCGGCCGACGTCTCGGTCGCGCGCGCCGCCGTGGCTCATCACCACGCGACGCCGGCGCCGGTCAAGCAGGCACGCGTGACCGACACCGCGCCCGAGCCGCCGCCGCAGGATCGCGACCACGACCGCATCGTCCGGATGCAGACGGCGTTGCGCGAGATCCTGCACGACAGCGCGCTCCGCCGGACGCGGGTGGGGATGCGGGTCATCGAGGCGCGCACCGGGCGGCTGTTCTTCGAGACCCGCGGGACGGTGCTGATGGACCCCGCCTCCAACCAGAAGGTGCTGGCCACGACGACCGCGCTGATGCGCCTCGGGGCCGACTGGCGCTTTCGAACGGAGCTGACCGGCGCGGCGCCGACGGCCGACGGCGTGGTGGTCGGCGACGTCTACCTGCGCGGCAGCGGCGATCCCACGGTGAGCAGCGCCGATCTCGACGCCATGGCCGCGGAGCTGGCGCGCCGTGGTGTCCGGAGCATCGCCGGCGCGGTGGTGGCCGACCCGCGGCGTCTCGGCGCCGACGAGCCGGTCGCCGATGAGGAGGGGGGCGACGACGACGGCGGTGCCCGGACGGCCGACGACGCCAAGCTGGAGGCGCTCGGCAAGCTGTCGCCGCGGGTGCCGTTGGTGGTGGACCACGGGCTCATGCTGGTGCGCGTGCGGCCGGGGGCGGAGGCCGGTCTTCTGGCCGAGGTGACGACCAACCCGGCTGATCCGTCCTTCATCGTCCACGACACCGTGCACACCAAGGCCCACAGCCGTTCCCGGGTCACCGTCTGGCTGTCGGTCGCCGGGTCGCGCATTCAGATCGACGTCGACGGCCGCATCGGGCTCGGGCGCGGCGCGCTGCTCTTCCGCCGACGCGTCCCGCACCAGGCGCTCTACGCGGCGGCGCTGATGCGGGCGTCGCTGGCCGCGGCCGGGATCGCGGTGCGCGACGACGCGCGCGTCGAGCCGACGCCGCCGCTGCGCTCGGGCCGCGCGCGGCCGCTGCTGGCGCTGCACGAATCGGCGCCGCTCGGGATCCTGCTGCGCAAGATCAACAAGGACTCGGAGAACGACTATGCCGAGCGCGTCCTCGAGGCCGCGGGCGCCGAGGTCTACGGCGGCGCGCCGACCGGTGAAAAGGGAGTCCACCTCCTGCGCGAGGTGATCGGCGAGCTGGGCCTCCCCCCGTCCAGCTACGTCCCGCGCAACGGCTCTGGTTTGGGCCACGCCAACCGGATCACCGCCGACGCGATGGCCGCGTTGCTGCGCTCGCTCTACCTCGATCCCCGCCTCGGGCCGGAGATCCTGCAGTCGCTCTCGGTCGGCGGCGTCGACGGAACGACCCGCAACCGGTTCAAGGGGACGCTGGCCGCCGAACGGGTGCGGGCCAAGACCGGCACGTTGCGCGGAAAATCCTGCCTGTCGGGGCTGGTGGGCGACGGGCCCGACGTGCTGGCCTTTTCGATCCTGGTCGAAGGGCTGCGCGGGCGGAGCCTGGCCGCGGTGCGGGGCGCGCAGGTGACCTGTGTGAACGCCATGATGCGCTACGTGCGCGAGGCGCAGGGGAAGCGAAACCAGCTCGGTCCCGAGGCGACACCGCTGAGCCCGACGCCGGATCTCGAGTCCGGCGAGGAGGCTGCCGAAGGGCAAGAAGAGCTGCCGCCGTCAGCGCCCGCTCCGACGAAGGCCCCCAACCCGGTCCAGACGGTCTGTTGCAAGGAGCCCGCCCGGCCGTCGCTCCCCCGCTACATCCCCGCCGCCCCGCACTGAGCGGGCCGCATGCCCGCGGCCCCGCACCGAGCGGGCCGCGGGTTTGAATCGTGCTCAGACCGCCAGCGCGCGGTCGCCACGGCGCTTGGCGCCGCCGGCGGTCTTGACGCTGCCGTTGGCGTGGCCGTTGGCCGCCACGAATTTGCGGGCCGCCGACTTGAGGGCGTCGGCCTTGTTGGTCTTCTCCCAGAAGAAGTCGGCGTCCTGACGGCCGAAGTGACCGTAGGCGGCGGTCTTCTGGTAGATGGGCCGCAGCAGGTTCAGCTCGCGAATGAGCGCGCCCGGACGGCAGTCGAAGTTGGCGCGCACGATCTCGGCCAGGCGATCCTCGGAGATCTTTCCAGTCCCGAAGGTGTGCACCAGCAGCGACACCGGCTCGGCGACGCCGATGGCGTAGGCGACCTGCACCTCGCAGCGACGGGCCAGGCCCGCGGCCACGACGTTCTTGGCGATGTAGCGCGCGTAGTAGCAAGCCGAGCGGTCGACCTTCGAGGGGTCCTTCCCCGAGAAGGCGCCGCCGCCGTGGCGCCCCATGCCGCCGTAGGTGTCGACGATGATCTTGCGGCCGGTGAGGCCGGAGTCGCCCATCGGTCCGCCGACCACGAAGCGGCCGGTCGGGTTGATGAAGAACTTGGTCTTGTTCGAGACCAGCGCGGCCGGCAGCACCGGACGCACGACCTCCTCCATCACCGCCTCTTTGAGCGTCTTGTACTTGACGTCCTCGCTGTGCTGGGTGGAGACGACGACCGCGTCGATGCCGAGCGGACGGTCATCGCTGGAGTAGCGGACCGAGACCTGGCTCTTGCCGTCGGGGCGCAGGAAGTCGACCACGCCCTTCTTGCGCACGTCGGCCAGCTTCTTCGACAGCTTGTGCGCCGTCATGATCGGCATCGGCATCAGCTCGGGCGTCTCGTCGCAGGCGTAGCCGAACATCATCCCCTGGTCGCCGGCCCCCTGCTCGTCGCGCGTGTAGACGCCCTTGCCGTCGACGCCCTGGGCGATGTCGGGCGACTGCTGCTCGAGCGCCACCATCACGCCGCAGGTCTGCCAGTCGAAGCCCATCGCGGAGTCGCTGTAGCCGATCTCCTTGACGACGCTGCGGACGATCTTGGGGATGTCGATCTGCGCCGAGGAGGTCACCTCGCCCGCCACCATGACGAACCCGGTCTTGGTGAGCGTCTCGCAGGCGACCCGCGATCCCTTGTCACCCTTGATGAGCGCGTCGAGGATCCCGTCCGAGACCTGATCGCACAACTTGTCGGGATGGCCTTCGGTGACGCTCTCGGAGGTGAACAGGTACTCGGACATGAAAGACTCCTTAAAAGACTGGGTGAAACGGACGGCGCGCAGTCTCCCAGCGGGGCCGGTAGGAGTCAATGCCGGCGCGCGCCCCGGGGCGGCGATTTTCGCGAGCTTAGAGAGCGCCCGAGACCGCTCCGCCCGAGGCCGTCCCGCTGCCCCCGACGGGTTGCGGCTGCAGCGTCACCGGCGTTCCCTGCGGCGTGGGCGCCGGACAGCAGTTGCACGCGCAAGGAGGGCAGGCCGCGCCCGCGGCGCAAGCCGGGCAAGCACAACCGCAACCCGCGCTGCCGGAGCCGCCCACGCCGGCGTCGACGGGCGGAACCGGTTTCAGCTGCGCACACGCGCCGGTCGGGCAGGGGGCGGTGATGCACTCGATGGCCAGCGAGGTCCAGCCGCACGCGTCAGCGGTGTCGGCGGTGCAAGAGGCGGCGTCGGTGTGCGCCGTGCAGGGATCGGCCGGCGGCGGCGCGCCGCAGTCGCAGGGTGCACAGGCGGCGCCGGCCGGACAGGCGGGGCAGCTACAAACGATGGTCGGCGATCCGGTGCTCCCCGTGCCGCCGGTGACCGTGCCGGATCCCGATGCGCCGCCCGTCCCGGACGACGGAGTCATGGTGGTGGTGGTCGCGCCGTTGCTGCAGGCGCAGCTGCAAGCCGGACAGAGCGCGCCCACAGGACAGTTCGGGCAGTTGCAGGTACAGGTTCCTGTGCCGCTGCCGCCCCCGGTCGCGTCGCCGCCGCAACCGCCCGTGCCGCCGCTGCCTCCTGTTCCACCGCCCCCGCTCGCGCCGCCGGTGCCGCAGGTGCAATCACACGGCGGGCAGACCTCGCCGGGCAGGCAGGCCGGGCAGCCGCAGGTGCACGTTCCGCCACCGCCGCTTCCCACGCTGCCGGCGTCGACCGGCGTCGGCGGCGGACAGTCGCACTGGACCGGCGGGCAGGCGCCGTTGGCCGGGCAAGCGAGCGGCTGGACGCAGAGACAGGTGTCGCCCGACGCGCCGCGGTCGAAGCAGAATCCGCCGCCGCTGCAGTCCTGACCGACGGGACAGAGCGCCGGCGCGGAAGCCGTCGCCAAGATCGCCGACCAGACGCAGTTGGCGTCGGCCTGACACTTGGCCGCGTTCGTCAAGCCGGCGCACGCGCTCGCAGTCACGCAGACGCCGGAGGGACAGGAGGCGCCCGCCGGGCAGGCCTCGACCGGCGTCCAGGTGCAGACCTTGCTCGCGGGGAACGCCGTCCCGGTGCTCGCGCCGACCGCGTTCTGACAATCGGTGGCCGTGGTGTAGGCCGAGCAGCCGTCGTTGACCGTCAGCGCCGGGATCAACGAGGAGCCGGCACGCGGCGTCGGCGTCAGCGACTGGGACTGACAGGCGACGAAGGAAGAGAAAAAGAGAGGAACGCCAAGAACAAAAGCTCGTTTCATCGAAGGCCTCCGCACGCCACGAATCAGCAAGGAGCGGGCCACCGCCAAACCGGCGGAAACCCGGCGCGGACGTGGCTCCGATCTCCCGCGGCGTGCTCAGAATTCTGATTGGGGCGCGCCGGCCGCGCTGAAAAATCAGGGTCCGGCGTTGCAGCCCACATCTCGCACCGTCACGCCGGGCGGCGGCGCGAGGCTGAACGCGCCGGCCGGCGCCGTGCCGTCGATCGCGCGGTCCTTGAAGCGGATCTCGACGCCGTCGTCGAAGCTGGCGCCGCGCTCGGCGAAGAGGATGGTGCGCGGCAGCCGCTGTCCGGCGGCCGTCTCGAAGTCCTGGTACGACGTCCGCCAGAGCGGCGCCCCGTCGGCGCCCACCCGGGTGACGGCGATCAGCTCGCGGGCAGCGCCCTCCCCGCGGAAGAACAGCCGCAGCGAGCCCCCGGCCCGCTCCCGGATGGTGAGCACATCGGCGCCGAGATGAGCGTCCCAGTCTACGAGCGGAGCGCCGGCGACCTCTGCGGGATCGGGAAGACGCGCGTCGCCGAGCAGGATGGCGGCCACCTCGGCCGGCGCCAGCGGAATCCGGATCAGGGAGGCGACGTTGGCCGGACAGGCCGGGCCACGTGACAGCTCGTTCTTGCGCGCGTCGAGCAGCGCGAAGGTCGCCCCGTCGGTGGCCAGCGTGGCCACCGTCCCTTGCAAGCTCACCTCGGCCTCGAATCGCAGATGGCCGTCGCGCTCGACCAGCATGTTGACCGTCGCGCGCACCCGCTCGCCCCCGAGCCAGCTGGTGGCGCGCACGCGCGCGCTCATCTCCGTGACCGCCTGCTGGCGGGCCTGCAGAGCGGCCATCAGGGCGTCGGGCGTGGGTGCCGGGTACGGCCGCGCCACCGGCGGCGCGTGCACGCAACCGGCGACCAAGGCGCCAACGACGAAAGCGCCGGGCAGCGCGCGCGCGAGCGGAGGCTTCATCGTCCCGCGGCGCTCTTGGCGTCCAGCGTCCGGATCCGCTCGCCCAGCTCGCGGGCCACGCGATCGCTCGGTGACAGCGACAGCGCGCGCCGGTAGGTCATGAGCGCCCGATCGCGCTCCTGGCGCTTGGCGTAGAGATCGCCGAGGTGGCCGAGGATCTCCGGATCGGCGGGCTCGAGGCGGCCGGCCTGCTCGAGGAAGCTGTCGGCGCGGGCCAGATCGCCACTGCGGAAGTAGGCCCATCCGAGGCTGTCGATGATCCCGCCCGACCCGGGCGAGAGCGCCACCGCCGCCTGCAGCCGCTTCACGGCGCCGGGAAGATCGTGCGCGTGGTCGGCCGCCAGGAAGCCGGCGAAGTTCAGCGCCTCCACGTTGCGCGGCTCGCGGGTCAGGATCTCCTCGGCCCGTGTCAGGGCGCGCTGCCAGTCGCCGCGGCGATCGTCGACGGCGGCCCGCTCCAGCGTGAGGCGGGTGCCGAGCGGACCCGCGCTGCCGTTTTCCGTCAGGGCGTCGTCGAGGACCCGGGCGGCGCGCGCCGAGTCGCCTCGCTTCTCTTCCAGCTGGCTGCGCGCCAGCGCCAGCTCCACCTTGTGAGCTCCGTCGGTCGCGTCACCGGCCGCCGCCTCGAGTGCCCTGCCCGCCTCGTCGAGCTTCCCCTTTTCGCGCAGGAGCTCGGCGATCCGCAGGCGGGCCTCGAAGTAGAGCGGGTCGCTCTTGGCGACGGTCCGGAAGCTCTTGATCGCGCCGGCCTGATCGTCCTTGGCCGCCAGCGCGGTCCCCGTCATGATCGCCACCCGCCCTGCCGAGGCGCCCATCTTGCGCGCGCGTTCGGCCAGCGCCAGCGCGCGGTCGGGCCGCTTGACCGTCCGCTCGAGCGCCGCCGCCTGCTCCAGCGCATCGACGTCGGGGATGTCGGCAGTCAACCGGTCGGCCAGCTCCCGGGCCTCGTTGACCTCGCCGCGCAGGACCATCCAGCCGGCGAAGGCCGAGGCGATCTCCAGCGGGGCGTCCGCGCGATCGATCGCCTCGCCAAAGCTCGCCTTCGCTTCCTTGTCGTGCCCCTCGGCGACCTGCAGCTCGGCCAGCAGCACGCGCGCCTCGACGTCGGACGGCTCGTCGTCGAGCGCGCTCGTCAGGGCCGCGCTCGCCTCGTCGCGCGCGTCCATCGTCCAGGCCAGCGCCGCCAGCTGCACCCGTCCGCGCTGCGTCTCCGGGGCGGCGTGCACCAGACGCCGGACGGTCTCCAGCGCCGCCGAAAGGTCGAGCGCACCCACCTGGACGTCGGCGAGCTCGAGGTGGGTCGTCTCGATCTCCTCCGCGTCTCCGTCGGCGAGCGCCAGGCGGGCTGCCTGTTCGAGCGACGGAACGGGATCGCTGGCCGGTTGGTGGGGCTTTTCGGACCGCGTCTCGGCCAGGTGCGCCTGGGCCAGATAGCCGACCACCGTCGGCGCGATGGCCAGCGAGCGGGCGATCTCGTCGGCGGCGTCGTCGCGCCGGCCAAGCCGGATGAACAGCTCCGCCAGGTCGGCCCGCACCTCGGCCGCGTCCGGATCGAACGGCAGCGCGCGCTGGAGCTCGTCGGCCGCCTCCTGCCAGCGCTCTTCCTCTTCATAGAGGTACGCCCGCGTGACGTGCTCGTAAGCCTCCGCGCTCACCGCGCGCGTCACCACCAGCCGCCCGTTCACGATCCTGGTGATCGGCTGAGGCGCCGTCGCGCACCCGCTCAGCACCAGCGCTGCGACCAGCGCCATCGATCCCGCGACCCGAAGGAGGACGGCGCGGAGTCCGGTCGTGACGTCGCCCATTTTCATAGCGGAATGTTTCCGTGCTTCTTGGGAGGGTTGGTGTCGCGCTTGTTGGCGAGCGCTCCGAGCGCGCGGCAGAGCCTGGCCCGGGTCTCGCGCGGGCGGATCACCTCGTCGACGTAGCCGAGCGAGGCCGCGGTGTACGGGTTGGCCAGCTTTTCCCGGTACTCGCTGACGTAGCGAGCCCGCGCGGCGTCGGGGTCGGCGGCCTTGGCCAGCTCCTCCCGGAACACGATGTTGACCGCCGCCTCCGGACCCATCACGGCGATCTCGGCGGTCGGATAGGCGAACGAAAGGTCGCCGCGGATGTGCTTCGACGACATGACGTCGTAGGCCCCGCCGTAGGCCTTGCGGGTGATGACGGTCAGCTTGGGGACGGTCGCCTCGGCGAATGCGTAGAGCAGCTTGGCGCCGTGGCGGATGATGCCGCCCCACTCCTGCGACGTTCCCGGCAGGAATCCCGGGACGTCGACGAACGTCACCAGCGGAATGTTGAAGCAGTCGCAGAAGCGGACGAAGCGCGCCGCCTTCACCGACGCGTCGATGTCCAGGCAGCCGGCCAGGTAGGCCGGTTGATTGGCGACGAGACCCACCGGCCGCCCGTCGAGCCGCGCAAAGGCGATGATGATGTTGCGGGCGTGCTCGGGCTGGATCTCGAACAGCTGTCCGTCGTCGACGATCCGCTCCATCAGGGCGTGCATGTCGTATGGCTTGGCCGGCTCGCCGGGAATGAGCTCGTCGAGCTGCGGATCGGCGCGGTCGGCGCGGTCGCGCGTCGGCAGGCGCGGCGGATCCTCCCGGTTGTTCTGGGGCAGGAACGAGAGCAGCGTCCGCAGCCCCTCGATCAACGACGGCTCGTCGGGGAAAGCGCGGTGGGCGACGCCGGAGCGGACGTGCGCCGCGGCGCCCCCCAGCTCTTCCTTGGTGACGGTCTCGTGGGTGACGGCGCGGATGACGTCCGGGCCGGTGATGAACATGTGGCTGGTCGCCTCGACCATGAAGACGAAGTCGGTGATGGCCGGCGAGTAGACCGCGCCCCCCGCGCAGGGGCCGAGCACGGCGGAGAGCTGCGGGACCAGCCCCGACGCCAGCGTGTTGCGCAGGAAGATGTCGGCGTAGCCGGCCAGCGAGACGACCCCTTCCTGAATGCGCGCGCCGCCCGAGTCGTTGAGCCCGACGATCGGCGCGCCGGCCTTCATCGCCAGGTCCATGACCTTGCAGATCTTGCGCGCGTGCGCCTCCGCCAGCGAGCCGCCGAAGACGGTGAAGTCCTGCGCGAACAGGAAGACGGTGCGGCCGTGGACCGTGCCGTAGCCGGTGATCACGCCGTCGCCCAGGATCTTGTTGTCCGCGAGGCCGAAGTCGGTCGAGCGGTGGGTGACCAGCTTGTCGAGCTCGACGAAGCTGTCGGGGTCGCAGAACAGCGCCACCCGCTCGCGGGCGGTCAGCTTGCCGGCCTGGTGCTGGCGGGCGACGCGCGCGGCACCGCCCGCCTCCCCGGCCTGCTTCTCCAGCGCCGTGAGCGCGGCGAACCGATCCGGCTTGCCGGCGTCACTCATGCCGGAAGCTCCAGCCTGGCGATCACGTAGCGCCGGAGGGCCTCGCGGGCGTCACCCGGCGGATCGACGAAGCCGAGCTCTCCGGCCTCCTGGTCCTGCGGGTCATCTCGCTCGCGGTCGCAGCCGCCGGCGGTGATCTCCGCCCGCAGCGCCAGCGCCTCACCATCGGGGAGCGAGAGGCGCACTTCGACGACCCGCCCCCGCTCGAAGGGGAGATCGCCGCAGAGGCGCAGGCCGTCCTCGCCGATGTTCCAGGCCAGGCGGAACGCCCGCCGCGCGTCGGCGCGGGCGTCGGCGCGGATCTCGACCGGAACGGCGATGGGGGCGCGCAGGCTCACTCAGCGTCCATCATAACCGAGGGCGGACAGCGCGGCGTCGTGCAGAGCGGGCCTGAATCGCCGAAACCGGCTGTCGGTCGGGACGGTGGGGTGAACCCGGTTCGACAGCAGAACCAGGACCACCTCCCGCGCCGGATCGATCCAGAGCGAGCAGCCGGTGAACGCCAGGTGTCCGACGCTGGCGCGCGACAGCTTTTCGCCCGCCTGGGAGCCCGTATCCGCGGGCCCGTCCCAGCCGAGCCGCCAGGTCGATCCGGGGACCCCGGAGGGCGACCAGAACTGACGGATGACGTCGCGCTCGACCAGAGCGCCGTCGCCGCGCCAGGAGGCGAGCAGCGCGGCGGCGATGGCGGCGAGGTCGCCGGCGGTGCTGAAGAGGCCGGCATGGCCGGCGATTCCGCCCATCGCGAAGGCGTTCAGGTCGTCGACCTCGCCCAGCACCAGGCCGTGGCGCTCGGCGGAGAGCTGCGTCGCCGCCACCGTGCGCTCGCCGAGCAGCTGGGCCCGCGCTTCGGTATCGGCCAGATTGACGAACGTGGTGGCCGCCAATCCGAGCGGCCGGGCGATTCGATCTTGAAACAGCACGTCCAGCCGCGCGCCGGTCAGTCGTTCCAGCAGCCAGCCGAGCACGATGAACCCCAGATCGGAGTAGACCGCGCGCGTCCCGGGCCGGATACTCGAGCGGCTCTCGCGCGGCCAGCCTGGCGATCGCCAGCCGCTCCGCCGGCGATTGGGCCGCCTGGTTCCAGAAGGGGCGGTGCGCCGGCAGCCCCGACGAATGGCAGAGCAGCTGCCGAACGGTGACCTCGTCGCGAACCAGGTCCTCGCCGGCTCGGGCGGAAAACTCCGGAAGGAGCTCGGCCACCTTGGCGTCCAGCGCCAGGCGCCCGGCGCCGATCTCCTGCATCGCGAGCACGCTGGTGGCCACCGCCTTGGTCAGGGAGGCGACGTCGTACATCGTTTCGGGGAGCGCCGGGAGGAGGCGCGGGACCAGCTGGCGGGCGCCAAACGCCTCGTGAAACACGATCTGGCCCTGGGCCGCCGCCAGCACGACGAGCCCCGGGGTGACGCCCCCTTCGACCGCCGCCAAGCACATCCGACAGACCGGATCGAACCTGAGCTTCAAGCGCGGGCCACTATAGCCTGCGGATCGTGATTACGTTGGCCAAGAATGGAGAAGGCGAGGACAAACGTACGAGCCCGTCGGCCGCGCAAGCGGCCAGCGGCGCCCGCGCGTCAACGCTCCGACGACGCGAATGCGTTCATGCCCGACCCGGAGGGCGGCCCGGCGCACATCGGAGACGATCTGGCCGAGAATCTCGCGGAAGAGTTCGTCGACGCGGTCACCGGCGGCGACGGCGCCGACGACGCGGCGCGTGACCGAGGAGATTGGCGGGCCGTTCGTCTTCACCAGCGCCGCTGATGAGTTCGCGCACGACATCGACGCAGCGAACCCGGCCGACGCGGAGCGCGAGCCATTGCCGCGCCCCGGCGCGGGCCTGGTCCAGTCGCCCGAAGACGAGTAGCCCGAACGTCGTCCGGCCGGCTGGGGTCGCGTTTCGATGCGCCGCCGCCAGGGCGTCGCCGTAAAGCGACAGCGAGCGTTGGCGACCCGACGAGGTGGTGGCCGAAGCTGCCCTGGACCCGCGGCCGGTTTCCGGTTTAGCCTGGCGGACTCCTCGCATGAAGTTTGGCCAGTACGAGCTCCTCGAGCTGATCGCCGTGGGCGGCATGGCCGAGGTATTCAAGGGCCGCGTCGTCGCCGCGGAAGGATTCGAGAAGCTCGTCGCCATCAAGCGGATCCTCCCGGACCTCGCGGAGGACGAGCGGTTCGTCAAGATGCTGCTGACGGAGGCGCGCATCCACTCGGCGCTCTCGCACCGCAACATCGTCCAGATTCACGATCTGGGGATCTCGGAGGACGGCCAGTACTTCATCGTGCTCGAGTACGTCGAGGGCTACGACCTGCGGATGATCACCGAACAGCTCGCGGCCGAGGGGGAGATCATCCCCGAGGTGCTGTCGCTGCACATCGCCTCCGAGCTGGCGCAGGGGCTGCATTTCGCCCACGAGCTCAAGGGCGACGACGGGCAGCCGCTGGGCCTCATTCACCGCGACGTCACGCCGTCGAACGTCCTCATCTCGCTGGCGGGCGAGGTCAAGCTTTCGGACTTCGGGCTGGCCAAGCGTCGTCACGATCGATCGGTGGTGGGGAGCCTCAAGGGCAACCTTTCGTACATGTCGCCCGAGCAGGCGATGCAGTCGCCGCTCGATCGGCGCACCGACATCTTCTCGCTCGGCGCCGTCCTGTTCGAGATGCTCACGGGACGCCGCCTGCGCGAGATCACCGACGAGGTGGCCGGGTGGAGCCACGTCGCCTCCGGCGCCGTCCCCTCGGTGCGGACGCTGCGTCCCGATCTGCCGCCGATCATCGAGCGGCTGCTCGATCGCGCGCTGGCCGCCGACCCCAATCAGCGCTTCCCCGACGCGAGCGCCGTTCGGAAACGCGATCCGCCAGGCGCTCGCGGAGATGAATGTCCCCGTCGGCGCCAGCGATCTCGGCGCCCTGCTGGGCGTCGTCAACCCGCCCCGGCGCCCGCGCGATCTGATGATGGAGAGATCGAAGGTGATTCGGCTCGGCCCGGAGGAGCGCGCGCTGCGTGAAGCTTTCGCCGCGCCGCCCACGCCGGCGCCGATCGGCCTGCACCCGCGCGAGGAGCCGCCGACGCCGCGTGCCGCCACCCCCCGGCGAACGACACCGGCACCCGCCCGCGGCGGCCCCGCCCCGGCTGCCGCATTCGCGCGCGCCCGCCGATCCGAACGCCACGCCCCCGGCGGCCACGCCGCTGCCCCCCTCGCGGTCGCGCGCCGCCACGCCCGGTGCCCCGACCTCGGCGCCGGTCAGTGAGGGTCGCGCGCGCCGGCCGTCCAACCCCCCTTCGAGCCCGCCGTGGACCGCGCGAGGCCCGGCGCCGCAGCGTGCGCCGTCCGGGCAGTACCCGACGGCACCGCAACGTGCGCCGTCCGGGCAGTACGCGGCGGCGCCGCAGCGTGCGCCGTCCGGGCAGTACCCGACGGCACCGCAACGTGCGCCGTCCGGGCAGTACGCGGCGGCGCCCCAGCGTGCGCCATCGGGCCAGTACGCGGCGGCGCCCCAGCGTGCGCCATCGGGCCAGTACGCGGCGGCGCCCCAGTGGCCCCAGGCCGCGGGTGGATCCGGCCGGAACGTCACGACCGCGCAGTCGGGCGCCGCGCAGCCCGGCTCACCGGGGAGGCGCACGCCGCCGGCACCGTTCGGCATGCCGGGCGCGGCGCAGCCGACGTTCGCGCCGGGAGGCGCGCAGCGCGAGACCGCGCGCCTGCAGCCGCTCCGCCCGCGCAGCCGCTGGCGAAGCGCGCTGCTGTTCCTGATCGTCATCGTGGCGGGAGGGGCAGCCGCCGTGCACCGCTGGGTCGTGCCGCTCGACGTGCTGCTCGTCTGGCGCAATCCGGCCGGGCTGTCGATCGCCACCGATCCCAACGGCGCCAGCCTTCGCCTCGACGGCGTCACGTTGCCCGGCGTGTCGCCGACGACGGTCACGGTCCGTCGCGACCTGCTCGACCACGTGATCGAGGCGACGCTGCCAGGCTACCGTCCAGCGCGGGCGATCGTCAGGTACGACAAGACGCTGGCGCTCTCCTTCGTGATGCCGCTCGAGGCGGCGCCCCCGCCGGCGCCGCCCCCGCGTTAGCTGCCCAGGTCAGCTCAGCGCGGACCGAGGCAGGGCGCGGGAAAAGGCCGCTCCGGCCGGTGGTCGCGACCGATCGCGTGCGGCGCGCGCAACGATGGCCGGGGCGGCGGGCAGCGCGGCGCCGGCATCGGGTGAGGTGACACCGCCGGTTTGGAAAGCGCCGGCGGAGCGAGGGCCGTTGGCCGCCGCCTGGGCGGCGGTCGCCGTCGTGGGTCCCGCCACGGCCAGGTGGGGACGCAGCCGGCGGACCATCTTGCGGCCGATCCCTTTGATGCGGACCAGCTCGTCGACGGTCCGAAACGGGCGCCGGTTTCGATAGATCACGATCGCACCTGCCTTGGCCGGCCCGACGCCGGGCAGCAGGGAGAGCAGCTCCACCGGCGCGGTGTTCAGGTTGATGACGCCGTCGACACCCTTGCCGGCCCGCGCGCGCGCGGCGGGAACCGCGCACTGCAAAGCGACAGCGAGGATGATGGCGCGCCAACGCACGCTCGGTTGTCGGTGCGCGCGGCTGGTCGGTTGCTCGGGCCGCCCAGGGTTCCCGGGCGAGCTGACGGCCGGTTCAGGCGATCTCGTCTAATGTGCGGGGACGCAGAACGACGTCTGGGCGCAGGGAGTCGCCGACAGCAAGACGCTCCCTTCGACGCCGGTCGGCCGGCAGACATAGCCGCCGCGGCAGTCGCTGTTGCTGGAACAGACGAGGGCGCAGTACCGGATCTCGGTCGACCGCGGCGCGCAGAGACCGGAGTCGAGGCAGATCTCGTCGGCGGTGCAGTCGTTCGTCGGCCCGTTCGGACAGACGGCCTCGTTGCCGGCCTGATTGGCCGGAGGTTGCGGAAACAGGCTTGGACAGAGGGGGAGCGCCCCCGCATCGACGCTCATCCCGGCGTCGCTGCCGGCGTCCGGGACCGGCAGCCCCTGCCGATCCTCGCAGTAGGGGTTGCAGGCCTTGGTCAGAAACTGGACCGGGAAATACCGGATGCAGGCCGCCTCGCTCGGGCAGGTCGTCTCGTCGCACCCCTGGACGGTGCAGTAACCGCCGGGCTGGGAGAGGTCGCAGATTCTGGTGCCATTCGGATCGCAGTCCGCGGCCGTCTGGCAGCTGTCGCCGATCTGCTTGCCACAGGACGCGAGGGCAAGCGCTGACGTCAGCGCCAAAACCATCGTGGTGACGGCCCGATTCGGCATCGCGGCCCGCCTTCTACCGTGAACCGCTGGGCGGTGCCAGGACGGTCGAGAGCCCTCGCGCTTCAATCCGATGACCATCCGCGGCACGGATCTTGTATGCGTCACCCTCGACACATGCCAAACGCGACGCCGAATTCATGACCAGTGATGACTAGCGAGCCCCAAGTTGCAGTTGCCCGGCATGATTCCGGGGTCGAAGCCGAACCGGAGCTCGTGCGTCTGGTGCCCGTGTGGGACGGAATCCTGCACGAGTTTCGAAACCATCTCACCGTTCTGCTGGCAGCGGCGAACGAGATTCGGGTGGCGACGCCCCTCCCCGCAGCCCGCGCGATCGGCGACGCGCTGGCGGAGACGGAGTCGAACGTCCATCGGTTGAACGCGCTGGTCGCGTTCGTCGACGCCGCCATCAGAGATGGCACGCCGGTCATCGCCGACCTGGACGACGTGGTGGCGCGGGCCTTGCGGCTGGCGGGGCCGACCCTGGGGCGGACCATGGTCTCCCTTCACAAGGAGCGCCGGACCGGCGTCGCCAACCGGGGGAGCGCCTTCGAATCGATGCTCGCCGCGCTGCTGGTCGACCTCGCCCAGGCCGATCCCCAGAGCTCCTCCCCCGATGGCGGACGGCTGCAGATCGACATCCACGTCGAAGCGACCCGCGGCGCGCTCGTGCTCTCGATCGAGAGCGCCGGCCAGCGTCCGCCGGTGGAGTCCTGGCGGTTCGCTCTCTCCGCGGACCTGGCCGCCCGTATCGGGGCGACGGTCACGACCCTGCCCGACGGGGCAGGCTATCTGGTGCGCTTCTCATAGGTCATCAGCCGGACCGGTCCGCGCCTCCCCCCCTTGGTTGCCGCGGGCCGGTCTGGCACTTTCTCCGACGGCGGAAATCGCGGTCCGCGCGGGCATCGTGTTATTCTCTGTCCATGGTCCCGCGGCCTCACGCGAGCCTATGCGCGCTCGGATACCGTCGCGCTCGTCGTGCCCTGCGTCCGTCATGAAGGTTCGATTCTGGGGCGTGCGTGGGTCGCTGCCGGTTCCCGGGCCCAAGACCGAGCGCTACGGCGGCAACACTTCGTGTGTCGAGGTGCGCTCGGCGGCGGGGACACGTATCGTCGTCGACGCCGGCACCGGTATCCGCAAGCTCGGCAAGGAGCTTGCCGAAGGGGAGGCTGGGCGCACCGACGTCCACCTGCTCATCAGCCACACCCACTGGGATCACATCCAGGGGCTGCCGTACTTCTCGCCCCTCTACCAGAGCGGCAACAAGCTGTCGGTCTACGCGCGCAAGCGCGACGATCTCCACTTGCAGGCGGTGTTCGCCTCGCAGACCGAAGATCCCTATTTCCCGGTTCCGTTCGCCGAGACCCGGGCAGAGATCGCCTTCCGCGAGCTGGCCGACGCGGCGAAGTTCGAGATCTCCGACGTGAAGGTCGCCTGCGCTCGGCTCAATCACCCGTACATCGCCACCGCCTATCGGTTGACGGCCGACGGCGCGTCGGTCGTCTACGTGTCGGACACCGCTCCGTTCACCGACATCCTGTTCGAGGACGAGTTCGTCAAGCGGCCGCCGTCGCCAGGCGAGCTGCCGGCCAGGGACCAGCAGAAGCTGGCCAACATGCGCGAGGGCGTGGTTCGCCTCTGCGAGGGGGCCGACGTCGTCATCTACGACACGATGTTCACTGCCAACGACTACCGGCGAATTCCCCACTACGGCCACTCGCGCCCGAGCGACGCCGTCGACATCTGCCGGGAGGCGGGGGCCAAGCGGCTGGTGCTCTTTCATCACGCGCCGGAGCGCACCGACGCCGAGATCGACCGCATCCTCTCCGACACCCGCGCGCTCGCCGATCACGAGGCGGTCCAGCTGGACGTGGCGGCGGCCTACGAGGGGTTGGACGTCGAGATCGGAAAGAGCTGATGGAGATTGCGTTCTGGGGCGTGCGCGGGTCAATTCCAGCCCCTGGGCCGGCCACGGTCCGCTACGGGGGCAACACCTCCTGCGTTTCTCTTCGCGCCGTCGGGCGGGGGGCTCATCGTGCTCGACTGCGGCACCGGCGCGCGCAGCCTGGGGATGGCGCTCATGGACGGGCCGTTCGGCCAGGGGCGCGGGGAGGCCAGCATCCTGCTGTCGCACGCCCACTGGGATCACATTCAGGGGTTTCCCTTCTTCGTCCCGCTCTATCAGCCGGGAAACAAGTTCCACATCTACGGCGGCGCCCAGAGCTCGGCGATGCTGGAGGGGATCCTCGAAGGGCAGATGGCGCCGCAGTACTTCCCGGTGCAGACGCTGAAGAACATGGGCGCGGGGATCGACATCTCCGCCATCGATGAAGGCAGGTCGATCCAGATGGCCGGTTGCGCGGTGCGGGCCTGCACCAACCCGCACGGCCGCGCCGGCGCGCTGGCGTTCCGGATCCAGGACGGCGCGCGGTCGGTCGTCTACGCCAGCGACGCCGGGTACGGCCCGGGCGGTCCGCCGGCCGCCTCCATCGAGCTCTACCGCGGCGCCGACGTCCTCATCCACGACAGCACCTACACGCCGGACGACGGGCGCCGCTACGCCGACCGGGGGTTTTCGTCGGTGGAGGACGCCGTCGGCGCGGCGATCGCGGGCGGCGTCAAGCGCCTGGTCCTGTTCCACTACGACCAGGACTACAGCGACGCCGAGGTCGACGCGCTCTGCACGCGGGGGCGGAGGCTGCTCGACGAGCGCGGCGGCCGGGACATCGCGCTGTCCGGCGCCATCGAAGGCGCGACGCTCAGCCTCTAACCGGTCGTGACGTAGCCCTTGTCGAGGAGGGCGCGCAGCTTTTCGGCGAGGGCCAGGTCGGTCAGCTGAGACTTGTCGAAGAGCGCGTCGATGGTCGAGGCCTCGAGCACGGCCTGGAAGACGTCCAGCTCCTCGGGGGTGAGATCGCGCAGCTTGGGCCCGAGCGGGCGCGGGACGCTGACCGTCGCGGTGAACGGCGGCAGCTTCTCGACCTGCACGCGGTACTCGTCGAGCTGGCGCATCCCATCCATCAGCAGCGCCTCCGTCGACTCTTCCAGCTCCTCGGCGACCGGCGATTCGTCGGGCGGTTCCAGCTCGAACGATCCCTGGGCCCAGCTCAGCATCCGCATGATCGCTTTTCGCGACGAGATCCCGGCGTTGTTCTCCAGGTTGGCGAAATAGATCTGCCCCTTGCGCAGGAACAGCCGCCCCGCGGCGTGATCGGTGCGAACGAAGAGCACGCCCGACTTCCGGCTGGTCGACAGCAGCTGAATCAGATCGGGCAGCGGGATCTCTTCGATGCTTCCCGACATCGACTTCGGCGTGGCGCGCTTGTTGGCGGCCACGGCCATCTTCGACCGCGCCTCGGTCTCGCTGACGTTGATGGCGTTGCTGGTCGCGTCGCCTTCCACGAACACCATCTTGATGATCGAGGTGCCGATGAGAATGCGGTCCCCGTCCTTCAGCTCCGCTTTGCGGACTTTCTCTCCATTGACGAAGGTCCCGTTCGTCGATCCCAAGTCCTGGATGGTGACGACGGCGTCGTCGGTCGTGATCTTGGCGTGCTTGCGCGACACCATGTCCTCGACCAGCACCATGTCGAGATCCGACGAGCGGCCGATGATGATCTCGCGGTGGGGGCGCAAGGGAAACTCGCCGCCCTGGTACTTCCCGGAGATGAAACGCAGCGCCCAGAGCGGCGATTCACCCCGCCCCTCTTCATTTCCGTCGGAAAAGTCCCGCGGCCTAAAGGTACTCAAAACCTAGCAATTTTAGGGTGCCGAGCCGTTTCCGTCAACCGGGGGCCCGTCGGAGAGGAGGTCGGCGACGACCTTCGCCACCTCGCCGTCGACGAGCAGCCCGGAATGGCCGGTGGGCAGAGCGATGTGGCGAACGCCGTCGAGCACCGTCGTCGACAAGGGGGCCATCCAGTCTCGCATCGCGCCGATCGAGATGACGTCGACACCCTTGGGGAGCGGCACCTCGCCGAGCTCGCGCAAAAATGGGCTGCCGGGGAGCAGCTGCAGGCTGGCGCGCCCGAGCGGCGCCGTCACCAGCCCCAGCAGCGCCGACCAGGTTCCCTGGGCCGGTGTTCCCAGCATGATGAGCCGCCGCACCCGGTGTCGCCCCCCCAGGCGCTTCAAATAGTAGAGCCCGACCAGGCCGCCCAGCGAATGGGCGACGACGTCGATCTTCGTGACTCCGGTCTGGGCGACGATCGACTCAACCTTGCGCGCGATGAGGCCGGCCGAGTCGCGGATGTCGCCCAGGTTCACCGGAAACCCCAGCGGGTAGCTGATGACGATGTGCCCGCGGTCGGCCAGCTGCCGCTCGAGCAGATGCAGCGAGCCGCGCGTGGCCAGGTAGCCGTGGATGAGCAGGACCGGTGGCAGGGCCGCATTGGGGACCGGCGCGGCCTGAGCGTGCGGCGCCCGGTTGCCCCGGATGAGCTGGCGCAGATAGATCGCCGAGTGTCCGGAATCGGTCATGCCTCCCGCGATCTCGCGCCCCAGCTCGCGGAAGCGCGCCCGCAGCTCGTCGAGGAGCTTCACGTCACTCCGAGGACTCGCGCAGCCCATGTTTGCGCAGGAGCTCGCGCAGGTGCTTGCGATCGATGTCGGCCGCGCGCGCCGCGGCGGAGAGGTTTCCCGCGTGCCGCTTGAGAAGGGCGTCGATGTAGCCGCGCTCGAACGCGTCGACCACCCTGGCCTTCGCGTCCTTGAAGGGAAGATCGATGTCCGGCGCGGTCGCGGCGGCGCCGGACCGCGGCTCGTCGAGCGCGTCGTCGATGAAGAGCTGCTCGCCGTGGCTGAGCGCGCAGGCGCGCTCGACGACATTGCGCAGCTCACGCGCGTTGCCGGCCCAGGGGTGTCGCTGCAGCCGGGCGAGATCCTCCTCGGCGACGGCGAGCGGCCGCTCGGGGCGGAACTGCCGGATGAAGTGCTGGACGAGCAGCGGGATGTCGAGGGGGCGATCGCGCAGCGGCGGCACCAGCATCCGGATGACCGCGATGCGGTAGTAGAGATCCTCCCGGAATTGCTTGGCGGCAATGGCGGCGCGAAGGTTCTGGTTGGTCGCGGCGACGACCCGCACCGACGCTGGGGTGTAGCTGGTGCCGCCCACCGGGCGAACGCTCTGCTTGTCGATGGCGCGCAGCAGGACCGGCTGCACCGACGGAGACAGCTCGCCGACCTGGTCGAGGAAGAGCGTACCGCCGTGCGCCTCCTCGAAGGCCCCGCGGCGATCGGTCGAGGCGCCCTCGAACGCGCCGCGGACATGGCCGAACAGAGCCGATTCGATCAGCTCGGCGGGGACCGAGCCGCAGTCGAAGACGATGAAGGGGCCGCCCTTGCGGGGACTGTGGCGGTGAATCTCCTCGGCGAACAGCTCCTTGCCGGTGCCCGTCTCCCCCTCGATGAGCACCGTCGCGTCGGTGGCGGCGACGTCGTCGAGCAGACGGAACAGCCGACGCACGTTCGGATCGCGCCCGACCAGCGCACCGTAACTTTCCAAATCCGAAGGGCCGAGATCGAGCGCCTCTTCGTTGGGGACGAACTTCAGCACCGTCTTGCCGATGGTGATCTCCGTGCCGAAGCCGAGCGTCAGCTCGTGGAACCGTGCGCCCTGCACGAAGGAACCATTGGTCGACCCGAGATCGCGCGCGACGACGCCCTCCGGGCTCGGCTCGATGGCGAGGTGACGGCGGGAAATGGTCGGGTCCGACAGGGGCACGTCGCACCCGCTTCCCGAGCCGAGGGTGAATGCCACCGCTCCGATCTCGATCGATTCCCCGCGGTCGGGACCCTTGACGACCAGGAGCCGCCCGCCGCCCGATTGCCGGATGATCGGCGCCGCAGCGGCCAGGACGCGCGTTGCGCTCCTCTCGATCATTTTTCTTCGGGGGCGGGTCGGGCCGCCGTGGGAACTGCGTCCCGGCCGTCGCGGGCGGTCTCCGCCGCGAGCGCCGCCAGATCGGCGCGCGTCGCCAGCTGTCCCAACTTTGCGCCCCCGATGGCCGCCCCGAGCAGCACGATCAGAATGACCAGGCCGGGGGGACCGGACCGGCGGGGCGCGACCGCGGGCGCCAGGTCAGGGCCGGCGCCGAAATCGATCGTCTCGGGCGGCGCCAGGTTGAAGCCCCCCTGCGGGTTGAATCCGGAGTTGTTAAACCCGGCGTTCATGGCGTACCCGCCGGTCGAGCTGCCTTGCCCCGGATCGTAGAGGGGCGGCGGCGCGGGAGCGGGCCAGGGCGCGGGGACGACGGGGCGGAGCCCTGTCGGCGCCAGGTAGCCGCCGGGACCTGGAAGAGCGGCGCGAGCGCCAGGAATGTACGGCGACGCCCCCGTCAAGGGCGGCGGGGTCGGCGGAAACTCTTCTTCCACCATCACCGGCCCGGGGGTCGGCGGGATGTCGAACGGTGACTCCGGCAGCGGCAGCGGCGTGGCGGCCACCGGGGGCGGCGGCAGCGGCGGCGGGATCGGAGCCCGGCGGGGCGGCCTTGGCGGAGGTGGCGGAGCCATCCTCGGTGGGGGCGCCCTGAACGTCGGCGGTGGCGGCGTCACCATGGGCGGTGGCGGCGTCACCATGGGCGGTGGCGGCGTGGCGTCCGGCCCCGCATGGCGCACGCGCGTCGGCACGTCGTTCTGATCCTCCTCCTCGATGGGGATGAAGAGCTCGGGCGTCGCCTTGGAGCGGGGGAGGCGGCGCAGCGGATCGAAGGTGGGGCTCTTGGGCGGCACCGGAGAATCAACAATGTCGTTTCCGCTCATCACGTACAAGCTCGACGCTTCGACGACGCCGATCGACGCGGCTTCCTTGCCCTCCAGCTCTTTGGCAGGGATCTTTTGCGTCGACGGATTGCCGGACGCGCCAGGCTTGTCGTCGCTCAGCCACTTCTGCGGATCGCTTCCGAGGATGTGTCGCAGGTGCTCACCGAGCTGCGGCGCCGAGTAGAGCAGGCCGTGGCGGTGCGCGACCTGACGGAGCGCGTCCGCGAACGCCACCGAATCCTGGTAACGATCGGCCGGATCCGCCGACAGGGCCGTGGAGAGGACGACGTCCAGCGCCGTCGGCAGGCCTTTGCGCTTCTTCGACGGCGGGACGATCGTCTGGGCGTAGATGACGTCGGCCGGGGTGCTGAGATCGCCGACGAACAGCCGCTCGGCCGTCAGCGCCTCGTAAAGGCAGACCGCCACCGAATAAAGATCGGTCCGGTGATCGATCGGCTGGCTGCGCGCCTGCTCGGGCGACATGTAGCCGACCTTTCCGCGCACGCGATAAAAGGCCGACGAGTGGGTGGCGGCCTTGGCGATTCCGAAGTCGGACAGCTTCACCTCGCCCTGCACGGAGCAGAGGATGTTCGACGGTGAGACGTCGCGGTGGATGATGGCCATCGACGCGCCCGCCTGGGTCCGCCGGTTGTGCGCGTAGGAGAGGCCGGCCAGCACCTCCAGCGTGATGTGCAGCGCCGCGGCCGGCGACAGCTCGCGCCGGCGCAGCTTGGAGCGGCGGATGATCGTGCGCAGGTCGACGCCGCGCACGTACTCCATGACGATGAACAGCGATTCGTCGGACTCGACCAGATCGAAGACGTGAACGATGTTGGCGTGATCGAGCGTGGCGGAGATCTTCGCCTCGCGAAAAAACAGATCGCGGAACTCGGGCCGGGCCGTGTACTCGGGGAGCAGCTGCTTGAGCACGACCTCCTTCTCGAACCCGCTGGGCCCCAGCTTCTTGCCGACGTAGATCGCGCCCATTCCCCCCTCCGTCAGGTACCGTTCGATCCGGTACCGGCGGGCGGGCATCTGCTCGGAGGTGGCGGCCATCCCAGTCGAGGGTAGGATCAGGACCCGCAAGATTCAATGTCCAGTTACGCGCTTTATACGCTGCGCGATTTGCGCGTCACCGAGGAGCGCAAGGCTGAGCAGGCGCTCGGCGAGGCACTGGCGATCGTGCGCCGCGCGGAGGTCGAGACCGAGCGCCTCACCGCGCGAACGGTGGAGGCGCGCGCGGCCGAGGTCGCGGCCCGCGCGACGGAGGTTCCTTCCGCCGTGGCGAACGCGGCCGCCGCCCAGACGGCGCGGCGGTTCTCGGAGCGGCTCCGCCTGGCGACGCGGGCGGCGGTCGAGGCGCTCGACCGTCATCGCGCGCAGGTGGTCACGCCTGCGGAGCGTGCCGAGGCGGAGGCGCGGGCGGCGCACCTGCGGGCCCGTCAACGGCGCGAGGTGGTCGAAAAGGCGATCGCCCGCCGGGAGGCCCTCCGCCGCCGCGAGCAAGAGCGGCGCGAGGAGGCGACCGCCGACGAGCTCGCCCAGCGGCGGAAGAGTTGAGTGCCCGAGCGGCGCCTGACTCCTGAAGGCGGCGCCGCGCGGGACTCCAACGGAGCTCAGTCGGTCGAGATGCCGAGCTTGCGGATCATCTCGCACATGGTCCGGTAGGCGACGCCCGCGGGGCGAGCCGCCTCTTGCCGGCTTCCGCT
Source organism: uncultured Pseudomonadota bacterium (assembly GCA_963835825.1). Classification (GTDB taxonomy): domain Bacteria; phylum Myxococcota_A; class Polyangia; order Fen-1088; family Fen-1088; genus JADGRB01. Next base: position 24,879 of record CAWIGZ010000005.1, on the reverse strand, counting down.
CTGGGTCAGCAGGCACCGGACCGCGCTTCATGCCAATTTAATGACGCGCGACAGCGAGCCCTCGCCTGGAGCAGAGCCGGGAGGCCGAAAATCGAATGGAATCGAGGCTGGCCGCGAGCGGCCGATTTGGTTAGTCTCTGCGCCCGCATCAAAGTCGGGCGCGTAGCTCATCTGGATAGAGTACCGGCCTCCGAAGCCGGGGGTAGTGGGTTCGAGTCCCGCCGCGCCCACCTGAAATCATTAAGGTTTTTGCCGAGTCATTGACTCCGCTTCGCTCGCGCGTCTACTGTGCATCTACCGGATTGCACGGGAGGCAGATCGGGCATGGCTTCAATCGTAGACCGTGGGACTCGGGCGGCGCCGAAGTTCTTCTGCAAGTACGACTTTTTCGGCGTTGATGAGGAGGGCAAGCCGGAGCGTAAGCAGAGGTGGAAGCTGCTCGCGGGCGTGCAGAACAAGAAGCAGGCCCAACAGGAACTCGCTCGCGTCGAGCGGGACCTCGCCACCGGGAAGGACCCCTTTCCCAAGCAGGTGATGCCGGCCGCCGCCAAGGCCCTCTTAGAGAGCTGGGCGGAGGGCTTGACCAATCGGAACGCCTCGAACGATCGCACCATCGTGAGGAAGCATCTGGTCCCGCGGTTCGGTCGGCATGACCATCGAGGAGATCACGGTCGCCGCGATCAAGGATTGGCTCCGAGACCTGGCGGCGTCGAAGCTCTCGCCACAGACCCAGCGCCATGCGCTCAGCACCCTATCGAGGTTTTTTGGGTGGCTCATCGAAGAGGAGCGAACGGCCCTCAACCCGGTGAAGATGATCCCACTCAGCAAGCGGCCTGTGGTGGTTCACGCTCCGAGGGCGTGGCTTGAGACGCCCGACCAAGAGGCGAAGCTGCCCGACCTGATCGCGGCACTCCCGTCCCCGGTCGACATGATGTTCGCGCTCAGCAATCGATCGGGGATGCGCTTGGGCGAGGTATGTGGGCTCCGGATGTCCGATCTCGACGACCTTCCGAGGGGCTTCATCCGCGTGAGCCACAGCTACGGTGGGCCGCTCAAGGAAGATAAGCGCGGCGTGGGCAAGGTGAAGAAGGTGCCAGCGCCCATCGACGCAGAGGAGGTCCTCAAGCTGCATCTCGCGCGACGCCGTTTGAACGGGGCGAAGGCGGATGATCTCGTGTTCCTGCCGGCCTAAGCCCCCTCGGCGGCGCCGAACTAAGGAATGGCAGGGGTTTCGGAAGGAGCACATTAACTGCCTCTGGCACGCGGCCTGTAAGGCCTGCGGCCTCGTCGACGCGGAAGACAAGCCGACGGTGACGTTCTACGGCGCGACGCGGACGACCGCGGCATCGCGGGCAGCAAGGGCCGACGTTCCCATCGAGCAGATCAGCACGTCCCTCGGTCACAGTGGGAGCGATCTGACGAGAAAACATTACGTACAGCACGTACGGGAGGACTTCGCGGCGGCTTTGCGCCTGCCGATGATGCCGACCCCGACAGGCAAGGACTAGATCGACCGGGCGTGCTCAAACGTCGACATGGCGGAAGCATCGGTCTTCCGGGAGGCGATTCCAGCTCTTTGCACGCGTGCGCCGGACCATCTTGATCGCCCAGATCGGAGCATCGTGATCACGCCGGCGGGTGATCGGCGACAATTACATTTGCCGGCAGAAGTAATTGACACGATCAGGCGGGCTCCAACTGACGAGCGTTTCTTGTTGTTCACGCGCCTCCGAACGGATCCGTTCCGTCCCAACCTGCGCGAACGCATTCTTGGCGGCAGCTCTTGGCTTCATCACCGCGAGGGCGGGCGCCCCGCGTGAATCCGCCCCTGTAGCTCTTTTCCGACCTTGAAGAACGCGAGCCGCTTTGCCTTCACGTGTACGGGCACGCCTGTACGGGGGTTCCGCCCCTCGTACGCCCCGTAGGACCGCACGGTGAACGAACCGAAGCCGCGGATCTCGATGCCTTCGCCCCGCATGAGCGGCTCCGCGCCTGTATCGGTGAGGCCGGCATCGACGCCCTCCCGGATATCTACTGGATCAGGCTCGTCGATCACATCGAGCGGCGCGGGTCGCCAAATCCTGAGCCACGCTACTCGGCTCCTCGAAGCCAGCGCCGCCGCGTGGGCCCCGCCCCTTCGCCCGCCCTCAGCGAGCCACCGCGCCGATTCCGGCTCGAACCGGCCCGGAAGCTGAAGTTGCGGCATGCCGTCTGTCTTCGGGCATTGGCCGAAGCCGTGACCTCGGTCCCGTACCTTCCATACACCCCGATTCAGCCTGTCGGCCGAGCTAGATCGGGGCTTTGGTTTTCGTGATGAAGCGAAACCGGGGCCGGTCACTAATCATGGCAGAAGGTCCCGTGAATACGCTTGGCCTCATGCGCGCCGCTGCAAGCGGCGGCGGTCTATCAACCGACATCGAGATGGTGGCCCGTTGCCGTCGCGGTGACGGCAGCGGGTGGGGGGCTCTGCGATCGCTACGCGCCGGTCGTCTACCGCTTCCTGGGGCCGTTCGGCGTCCCGCCCGAAGAGCGCGAGGACGCCTGCCAGCAGGTCTTCGTGGCCGTCTACTCCAGCCTCGGACGTCTGGCCGCCTGGCGCCGCTACCGGGGTGGCAACCCGGACGGGATCCTGCGTGTCGAGGCCGACGTGTCGATCATCGAGACGCTGACGTGTACAGCCGACACCGACGAAACGCTGATCGAGGCGAACGACTTCCTGCGCCGGCGCTCCGACAGTGAGCGGCGTGCCGAGATTGCCCGGCTGGTCGGCGACCTCTACCGCGGCCGGGGCGACAGCCACCACGGGGTCCCGATCTACCAGAATCACGCTCGCCGCCTCGCGCCCCCGCGACGCGGTCGAGGCGGCCGCCTTCCCCCGCGTGGACTGCCTGGTGCGCCTCGGCGACGCGGGAGGTATGGACGCCGGGCGGCCCTACCTGAGCGCCTACTCGAACGGGAAGCTCCGCGGCGAGGCAGCGGCGCTGGCCGGCGGGTCCGCGCCGCGCCCGTAGAGGCGACGTGACGGGGTGGTTCTTGTTAGCCTCTGCCCTCACGGGCATCGCCGCCGTCGGATGTCAGCAGACACTGGTGCTCGACGATCTGGCCCCCGACGCGGGCCCGCCCGGGACAGGCGGCACCAGCGGCATCGGCCCGAGCGACGCCTCCGCCGACGGGCACTGCATAGGCAACCAGGTCCGGCAGATCAATGCGACGCCCAACACCCCCGAAGTCGTGGTGGCACTCGATCGCTCCTCGGAGATGACCGAGACGCCCTTCGGGCAACAGGACACCGAGTTCACGGCCGCGGTGAGCGATCTGAGCGCTGAAGTGGGACACTACGCGCGAGACGGACAGCACTCGAGCCGACCCGCGATCTCCTTCGCCTACCTGGAGTTCCCCGACAGCAGCAACGACTGCATCAACCCGGGGTGCTGCGCGAGCGCCGTGGCCCCTACCGAGAGCTCTCCGGACTTCAGCGCGGCGGCGATGACATGCGAAGGGCCGGCGAATAGCTGCGGCCCGTCTGCTGATCGCCCGATCGCCGGCGCTCTCATCTCGACCTATACCCACTTCCAATCGGAGTCGACGTCGAGCGGCGCCCAGAACGCGCAGCGCTATGTGCTGCTCGTGACGGCCGACGCGCCGGGGACCAACTGCCCCGAGAACGACTGCCTGGCCGCGCAGAACGAGATATCGAGGTTGGTCAACGATCTGAATGTCTGGACGGTCATCGTCCATGTCGGAACCACGGCTATGAGCGGCTGCCTCCAGAACCTGGCGACCACGCAGCCGGGGCCCCCCCCTCCTATTACGCCGGGACGAGCCTCTACTACGATTCACCGGGGTTTTCGGCGCTTCAATACAACATCGAAATGGTTATGTCCGGCGTGGTGAACGGCGCCTGTCGCTTCACGCTCAGTGCCACGCCCAGCGCGCCGAGCCAGCTCAGCGTCTCCTTCGGGCAGGGGATGCCCCCAATCGGGCCAGGGTCGACGAACGGGTGGACGTACGACGCCGACAACTACGGGACGCCCCGTCTGATCCTGCACGGTAGTGCCTGCTTGACCTACCTCGACAGCCAGTTCGCCCCGCAAGTCTACGAGGGCTGCGTCCCCGATCATCCCGGCCAGACGCCCCCCTGACCGGCGGCCGGGCTCGGGTGGCCAGTCTTACGGCGGCCATCCAGGCGACCGCGCGGGCAGCCGGAGACCGGCCAAGGCCCTTCACGACCTCATCGCCTCCCGGTGGCTCCGTCACAGACAGGAGCGCAATCACTTCAAAGTGAAAGAGGTCTAGGTCAACTTTTCGGCGCTTGGCCGAGAACCCGGGTGTGGAACAAACACCCGCGCTTTCTAAAACCCACCCTCGCCCACGCGCGAGCGCCAGTGTTGGCGTGACGATGAGTTGGTACCAGGCGACAAGCAAACGGCCGTCTCGCGTGCCTTGAAGGCTGGCGTCCCGCTCGATCAGGTTTCCGCAGCCCGTTGGACGCGCCTCGCCAGAGACCACCCGTAGAAGCTACGCGCACTATGTACGCAAAGACTTCGCGGCGGGGCTCAGGCTCCCGATGCCCGCGAGCAAGAAGGGCTAGCTGCGGGCTAGCTGGACGCCTCGGCGACGTTACATTCGTCAACGGTGCCGGTGAGGTACTTGCAAATCCGTTCAAGTAAAGGGGGTAGGCATGCCAAATGACATCAAAATCGGCGGGTCGGTCGCCATTTGGTCTTACACAATTGGACATGGGCGACTGCTGCTGCGTCGGACCAAGTCTTCGGCCCATCCGCACCGGATCGACATCCTCTTTAAGGACACCGGATGGATATGCCTGCCGTCAAGTCTGGACGACTTGACCATTCAAGAAGTGTCGATCGATGAAGCCGCTGAGTTATTCGCCCAAGCGGGACGCGTTCGCACGAGTGATCGGAAGATGTTCAAGGTCACGGGTAAGGGTCAACAAGGGTATGTTCTGGCCGGCGTAGTCGTATTGGCCGAAGACGAAGGAGAGTACGACGACCCGAGTTCCCTGATCGAATGATGACGAAACGCCACGAGAGTTCGCTTTCATAGAATCCGCCACTGCAATGAATCCGGAGCGAGTAAAGGACCCGAGGGGTTCGGGGACCGCTTGGCGACCACCTACGGAACGACGGCAGGCTGCGCGTACCTCTTGACGTTGATGGGGGGCGCCTACGGGTTCAAGTCCACCGGCACCGGGATGGAGGAGCGCTGCCGACTACGCGCTGACGACTATCGTTAGGCGATACAGGCGAAGAGCGACGATGCCATCGCCACGGCTTCGCCACCGTCGGGCAGCCCTGCGGCGAGGCGGAGCGCCGCCGGTTTACTAACGGCGACGTCATGTACAAGGCGGGAGATGGCCTCGGTCCGCGCCCGGCGTACGCGGACCCGAGCACTTCGTGGTAATCGCTCGCAGGACCAGGCCTCAATTGCCCAGGACAGCGCAGCATGGCGTGTTTCATCGTCCGCGATTACGGCCATCGCTTCGCGAATCGAAGGGTCGGTGGCTTGGCGTGCTTGTCGCCAGGCAACCAACGCGCCGTAAGTTTCCCCCACGCACCCCTCGGCAGCGTTCTCTCGTGCCACAGTCTCGAGGTCACGTGGCGCGGGACGTGCGACACGAACGGCGGGTGGACACACGCCTGCCGCAACGGCAAGTCGAGTCATAGCCCTTTCGTGACTGCGCTCGTCTTCGATTGACGCGCTCGCGGCCTCGACGAGGGCTCGCGGCGCTCCATAAGCTCCCAAATCGTCTCTTAGGATGGCAAACGCGTCGACGGAGGCTCCCTCAAGGTAGGCCGTTGCGGCCAGCCATTCGCGGAGATCTGAGGCCGTGCCCGGACCCGCGGGCGAGACAAGACCAGGAGGCCGGCGCCCGGTGCCACAAATGGAATGGTGAGACAACGTGGACAGCTTGCCCGCCGTCTGCATCGACGAGTGTGCACGAGCTAATGAAATCTGTGGGAACGGCTCGCTGACAGAGCTCCAGGAGTCCCCCATCAGCCGAAGGCGTTACTGCTGCATCCCCCTGCAAAGCGGCTACGGAGACTGTTTTGTCGAGAATCGGACAGGTCGTCGCGTTGTTGCCGCTACCGCAACCAGTGGCTATGAGTGGAGCAGACGCCAACGCCATTCTCCGGAGGAACGCGAGCAACGAGTCATGATCCACAGTGGAAGCTAGTCTACGTTCGCCCGCGGCGCGACGCCATCTGTTCTCCAGAGATCGAGGGCGCTCCGCGCCCAGTGACGCGGTAGAGGGGAAAGGAAGAATAAGCGGGGGTTTGTGACGGTGTCCGAGTACGCCGGTTCTGTCTAGTCCTCGCCCCCCATCTCCCGGGCCCTACGGGCCACTTGCCGGGCTCCTCCCCGAACTGGCCAAGCTGGTGGCCGACCGTGGCCGCAGCGCCCTGCGCGGTCGTGGCGGCGAGGTTCTCTTCAACGTCGCCTTCTTCGCGTTCGACGGCGTGGTGATCGATCTGCTCTACCGCGGCGAGGCGCGCCTCTTCGGCAGCGACGCGCACCTCCGCACGGTGGTGGAGAAGGTCGGCCTTCGATCAGTTCGTCTTTTCGCCGCTGTGGTCGGTCTTGATCGTGCTGCTGTTTCTCTGGCGCCAGCGTGGCTATTCGCTGGCCGCCACGCTCCCGGCGGTCGGCAGAGGTTTCTATCAGACGCGCGTCCTGTCGCTGATCGTCCCCAACTGGCTGTTCTGGATCCCGATGGTCTCGATCATCTACGCGCTGCCGGTCGGGCTGCAATTCCTGCTCTTCGTCCCGGCGCTCGGCGCCTGGAGCCTGATCATGGTGTTCATCGCCGAAGGCTGATCCGCCTCCTGCACTGGTGGCAGTGCCGCAGCGCCTTACGTTCAACCACGAACTTTGTTCGTAGGTCTGGAGGTTTGAATGCGCGTGGCCTGCCTGCTCCTTGGTCTCTTCGTGGTGGCGGGGTTGGGATGCGACGACGGCCTGATCGAGCACCTCTTGCGTGGTCGCGGTGAGGGAGACCAGGCGGTCGCTGCGCCGCTCCCGGACGCAGGAACGGGCGGCAGCATCAGCGGCGCGGCGGGCGGCGGCGGTCAGGGACCCGCGCCGGGCGTTGCCTGCGGGGCATTGAGCCTGAGCTCGACGATCGTCCTCGCGCCGGCCGCCGGGGGGCAGAATTATGTCCGCTGCCAGACGCTCGGGCCCGAAACCGGCTGGCGGGTGACGCTCTCGCCGGCCGGCGACCGACTGGCGGCGCGGACCGGCGCCGGAACGGTGCGCCTGCTCGCCACCGACTCCTGGACGGAGATCGCGCAGCTCGGCTCGCCGCTGGGGGCGATCGACGCGGTCGCCTTCTCGCCGGACGGCGCGACCCTGGCGACGCTCTCCTCGGAGATGGGCGAGGTCGCGCTCTGGAGCGCGCACGACGGCGCGTTCGAGCGCAGCTTTGCCGGACCGCCGGCTTCCGGCGTCGACACCAGCGCCGCGGCGCTGGCGTTTTCTTCCGACGGCGGCCGGCTGGCGACGTCGCTGGGGACGGAGATCGATCTCGGCAGCGGGACGACGACCAGCTGGCTGACCGGCGCACCCGAGACCGTGACCCTGACGAGCAATCCGGAGAACCTCCGCTTCAGCGTGGCGGGGGGCAGCATCCCGCTGCTCCGTTTCACCGCCGGCAACGGGCGGCTCTTCGTCGAGACCCATTATCAGGTCGGAAATTCCCCGACCAGCACCCGCCTGGAGCTGCGCGATCCGTCGACGGTCACCGGGACCGTTCTCTACGATTTCTACAGCCGCGGCCTTCTCGGCTACGCGTTCTCGCCGGACGGGCGCACGGTGGCCCGGGCGACGACGGCCGAGGCCGGAGCGCAGGGATTCGCCGCCGGACTGGCTCTCTTCGACGCCACCAGCGGGACGCAGCAGGCGTTCGATCCGAGCTTCGCGGGGACGGTGATCGGCTTCTCCCGCGACGGCGCGCGGCTCTTCGTCGCGACCGGCACCACGGTGTCGGCGGTCGCGCGGCCGACCTGCACCCCATCAGTCAATTCACCGTGCCGGCGGGGGTCACCTTCCTCGGCGTTTCGCCCGCCGACGAGCTGGTCGGCTCCGTTTCAGGGAAGACCTCCTGGTGGAACCCGGCCACGGGCGCCGTCGTCGCGACGTCGAGCTATCCGCTGGCCGCCGCGGTCTGGTCGGCGGATGGCCGCTTCGGCGCCGGCACCGGCGATCCGGCCGCGCTGTTTCACTTCTGGCGGGAGGCCGACGACGGGCAGCTCTGCGGGCCGCCCGCCGATCTCACCAGCGCGCCGCCGCTGGCGTCGCTGGGGACGCCCGGACCGGCCGCCGAAAATCAGAGCGCGACGTCCAGCGACGGGTCGGTGAAGGTCACGTCGACGTTCGTCATCCACACCCACGCCACCAACTACGACGCGCTCGCCGTCAGGTCCACCGCCACCGGCGCGCTGCTCCGCCAAATTTTTTCGTGGCCGTCTACAGCTAGCGACGGGTCGCCGCCAGAAGCGCGCTTCGCCGGAAACGAAGCAGCCGGCCGACGCGAACACAAGGGAGCGTCTCACGGTACGCCGCGGCACGTACAGCGGCTGCAGTCATGCCAAGGATCTTCGCAGCTTCAACTGCGTCCAGAAGCGGCTCGGTTGCAGTGTCGTTCACAGGAGCTGCGGAAGAGACGAGCTCCAAGATATCCGCTCGGACGGCCGGATCACGTAATGCGGCGCGGACCAATTCCACGAGAGCATCCGTGGCGCTCATACCAGCCTCGTCCTCTCTGCGGCGTGCGGAGCAAGCTCTAAGGCTCTCTTCTCGAAGCACATTCTGATCGCGGCGGTGCTCTTGAATCCACGGTCCCGAGCCGTTCCGGCGGCGTTCATCGGACCGTCCACGCAACTCGGATCGCTGGCATCCGATAAGGGGACGTCCGGGACGCCCAACACCTTTTGGTGCACGGCGTCCCGGATCGACCGGCGAAGGAGAGCCTCCAATGTTACGTACGGGTCCACGTAAACCAGATGCTTCGGCTACAAGTTACGTCGTCGTCCGCGGCGGGCTGGGGGGCGGTAGAGAGGGGGGAGACGAGGCCGGCGATCGCGCGGGGGCCGCAGCCGGCGCCGCCGCGGGCGCCGTCCCAGACGGATTGGCCTCCAAGCTGTGTCGCTGCTCTCGCCAGACGCGGTCGCGCCGAAATAGGTCGCGCAGGGCAAACTCGACGGTAGTGAAAGTCGCATCCGCCGTGGTCAGCGACGACGACATCTCTACCCACGCCGCGTACTCACCAAGCTCCCGTGCCGTGGCCGCAGTGAGCTCGACCTCCGTTTTCTGCCGGTCTCTATCTTCATCGAGCACCAGGGGTCCGTTGCGGGGTTCAGATTTGGGCCGGCCAACCCTCCGTTTGCTGCTTTCCATCGTGTTCTCCTTTCGTGACTGGTTCGGGGTGAATCCCAGCGCGCAAAGCGCAGGGTCATCGGGAAATCTCTGGGCGGATCTGAATCGAGAGACGCTGCTCGCGATCGCGCAAGACGAGCACCCGATGTCCCTGAAGCTGCTCCACATTTGGCGGTTTCGGGATGAGCGTGAACCGGCGCCGAGCCTCGTCGACAATCCGGACGTATTCGCGGCCGGACGGCGCTGGGTCGCACAGAAACACCCGCCCACGAAACGCCATCGGCTCGCTCACGAATGTGATGTCGAGCTGCTTCGCGAGCCCCCGGGCGAGATCTGCACGCTCGCTCCCCAGGTCCGGAGCGCGCTCTCGTGCCCGCTCCTGTGACGGCTCGCGGACGGGTTCAACCCGAACCAAGTTACGCGGGTGTGTCCGCTCGCGCGCCTCGAGCTCGCCGATCAAATTGGGCGCGACCTGCCACCTACCGTCCGGAAGCCGGATCGCGAGCCGGTATCGGGCGAGCCGTTCGAGCCGTCGGAGATTCGCCGTAATCCGGTCGGCGGGGGTCGGTTCCCGGCCATCGCCTGGTGGGCGGCGCAGAGTTTCCAAGGCCTCTTGGTGGCGCTTCGGATCGTAGATGCCGCCATTTTCTTGGGCAAACCGCGCAATAATTCGGTCTGCCGGCTTCAGCCACTGCTCGGTCTGAAACCCCACCCGAACCGTCTCTCCCTGACGCAAAGACTCCGCGACCTCGGGGCGCAACCGGATGTAGTACCCCGTGCCCGCGCTCGTCCACACGGCCACGAACATCTGGCCGGTCAGCTCGTCGTCGAGTCCCTTGCCCTCCACGACGCCCTCGAACGCCGGGACGGGAATGTTCGGATCGAGCGTTCCATATGCGATCGCCTTTTGGCCGACGAGCGGATAGAGGCGCTCAATTTTGTCGTGGTATCTCCCGAGGTCCGCCAGCGATTCCTGCCAGCCGTCCGCCAGCTCCAAAGTGCCGCGCGGCTTTTCCCGTGCGAGGGTTAATTTGCGGAGCGTCTCCAGCCTCGCCACGCAATTCGGTCCCTCTGGACCCAGTGCCGACAACAATTCTCGAACCTTCACCGTCCGGTTCGAGCCGAGATACTCATCGAGCGTGCGGTCAATTTCGGTGAAGCGCTCTTGCCCGATTTCGGCCGTCCTGGTCCTGGTGAATTCGAATTCCAGCCGCGGCCCAAGTTCGCGGGTCAGAGTTTCTTGGGCGCGCCAGCGCATTCCCTGACCGATATACCGACCGTCGATTCGCAGGTCGCTTCCGTCCCGATCGATACCGCGGACGACGATATGAACGTGTAGATTGTCGGTGTTGTGGTGATTGACCGCAGCCCAGATCAGTCGCCGCCCGGTGTCTTTCTCGACGTGGCGAATGAGCTGGCGTGTGAATTCGGTCAGGTCCACCCCGTCGGTGTCCTCCGGCGAGACGATGAAACGAAATTGTCGCTGCTCGCCCTCGAGAGGTCTCCGAATCTCGGCGGCTTCGAAGCGCTCGTCCGCCCCATAGAATCGGCCGGGGGAGCCGTCGCGTTCGACGCCGTCGCGTTCGAGATATCCCAGGTGGTCCTTGGCGGCCTTCATGCCCTGCTGCGTGCGCAGCGGGACGTAGTGCGCCTTGATCACGCAGCGCCGGCTGCTCGCGTGCGGCTCCTTGACGGCTATGCGCCCGCGTCGAGGAGGCCTGGGTTCTTGTCGGCCTGAGCGACCGCTTCCGTACTTCCGGAGAGCACGCGCGAGCTGCGTCCGAAACGACAGAATGGGCATCCGCTCCGCGTTTGGCGGGCGGCCAAACCTCGGTCGCAGCAAATCCTCGATTTCGGAAGGATCTTGGTCGCTCATTTGCCACCTCCTCCTTTCCCACCGTCCCCATCCTTGCGGGCACCGGGTCGAGGAGGCGGGCTGGAGCCAGCCTGGAGAACCTGTCGCGTCAACCTGACGCCTTTGCTGATCTGCTCATGGGCTTGGCGGAGAAAGTCCCAGTACGTAGAGCTGGCCCGCTGCCGCCCCTCGGCGGTAGGCGCCTGCCCCGATATGAACCAGCGCCAGGTGAATCCGCCGAACGCAACGCCCAGCACGTCCAGGTCGTGCTGGATCTTGGCGACGGCCTCCGTGAGCCCGTCCAGCCGGCGGACGACCAGTTCTTCGTCCACGCCGTCACCGTCCATGTACTGGACCAGGGCGTCCGTCGCGAGAGCGCTTTCCGTCACATTGTGGGTGACGCAATAGGCTCGGACCCGCCTACGTACCCCTAGCGGGACCCACGGCTGCATTCGGGCTCGGTGTCGCATGTGATCTTCTCCCTGAGGTTCTCGGCCAAACCTCGACAAAGGGACCTTTGGGGCGAGTTGTCGAAAGCAGGCCCCAAAAAGTGACCAACTTTCTTCGGTTCGCGGGAGTTGTCGGTTCGGCGAACGGAAATCCGACCAAGTCTTTAAAAAGCTCGACGGGTCTTGACCTACCTGCCGGGGGTTATCGGCCAAGCGCAGAATTTTTGACCTACGCGCCCGAACTCTCGACCAGACCGTCCGAAGTCGGCCGGTCGGCGGTTGGGGGAGATATCGGGCCCGGGAGCCAGCGCGATCCCGCGGTGTTGACCGGCCGGCCATGATCGGTTCTCGCGATGGGCGCGCCCGCCGTTGCCGCGGCGATCACGCCGGATCACGGCTTCGGGACGGAAACGCTCGTATTCGTCGAGAAACTTGGCGGTTGTTGCTCGGTGCTACCTGAAAAGAGCTGTGAAAATCGGCCGTTGCGGCGCTCGCGTAGCACCAAGCGGGCGCGGACTCTACACTTTTCCCAACGAACCCGCCCACTTAGGCGGAGTGAGCTCCTGTCCTTTATCTTGCAGTCCCAGTCCCGAGTAGCCATCCCGAGGGGATGCCTTCCGATGCTACGCTGCCAGCGTGGGAAGCCGAGACGACCTTCCGCAACAGAATCCTCACGACCCACTCGCGATAGCCGCAGTCAGGGCTTTTGAAGACGAAGTTCTTCGGGTCGGAGTATTCGCCATTCAGAAGCCGGATCGGCAGGACTACGGGTCCGACCATCAACTCGAAGCCGTTGATTCAGGCGCGCGTACGAATGTCCGCGTTCATGTTCAGCTCAAAGGAACCGCCGGGGCTGCCAACGCGGACGGATCAGTCAGCGTGGCCGTCGAACGCACAAACCTGAACTACCTCCTCTCGCCCAGCGACTCCCTCTACGTGTGCCATCACGTACCGACCGGGCGAACCTCGTCCGGAGCGCGGATTCCGTTTATGCGGACTATGAGCGCCGAGGTGGAGTACCCGCTGCACGGACCCCGGAGTGCCGACCTGAACGGGGTACCCGCTGCACGGACCCCGGAGTGCCGACCTGAACGGGAGGCGGGCAGACTGGGGCCATGACGAACGGAAAGCCGACGACGGGCTCAGGACTGCGCGGATGGTTCCTGTTCCGCCGGCGGGTTGATCGTGGGCGGGAGGGTGAGCGGGCCGAGTTCGGCGGCGAGCTCGAGGGGGGCGAGGCGGTCGCGGGTGCGCGGCCAGAGCTTGGGCGCGAGCTCGAGGAAGCGGTCACGGGGCCAATGCGGCAGGACGCGCAGCAGGTCGCGGATGTAGGCCTCGGGGTCGAGAGCGTGGAGCCGAGCGGAGGCGATGAGCGAGAAGAGGTGACCGGCGGACTCGGCGTGGTCGTCGGAGCCGACGAACATCCATGCGTTTCTGCCGACAGCGATGGTCCTGAGCGCGCGCTCGGATCCGTTGTGTGATGCCTGGAGGTACTCATGGACCCGTAAGGTGAAAGTCCTGAAGCGGCAAGAGGTCGAAGCCGCATAGCTCGGGTGGCGCCCGCCGGGGAAATCCCACGGGCGAAGCCCACCGACAAAGCCCCGTTTGGCGGGGACGCGAGTGCGCGGGCCGTAACGACGTGATGAACGACCGGTCGAGGCCCCGAAAGATGAAAGCCCCGAGCGCCGAGCCCGCACAATACTGGCGAAGGCAGCAGGCGATTCCCGCAACCGACCACGGGGGAACGCCGCTCGGCGGGGTAAAGGCGACGGCACGCGCACAAGGCCATGAGTTGAAGCAGGGAAGGGCTCCTCGCCCCGCCGAGAAATCCGGCGGAAGCAAGGTAGCCGCGCGAGCCGCAAGGCGAAGCACGGCGAAGGCGAGAGCCTGGCGGAAGGGCTCGTAGTAGCGCAGACGCGGGGTAACGCCCGCCGAGCGAAGGAGCCCTACCGAGGGTATTCCGTACACGAAGCGAGGCGCGCGGGATGACAAAGCCCACGACAACAACGCAAGAACTTCAAAAGCGGATAGGCCATCGGGCGAAGTCTGCCCCCGAGCATCGATTCTGGGGGTTGTACGTGCATCTCGTGAAGCCCGAGACGATCGAGACGGCGTACCTGGAGGCGAAGCGAAACGGCGGCGCACCCGGGTCCGACGGCGAGACGTTCAAGGCGATCGAGGAGCGCGGCCGAGCGGGGTTCCTCACGGAGCTTGCCGCGGAGTTGCGCTCGGGCACGTACCGCCCTCGACCGTATCGACGAAGAGAGATTCCGAAGGAGGGTGGCAAGGTCCGCGTGATCTCGATCCCCGCGATCCGAGACCGCGTGGTTCAAGGTGCTCTCCGGCTCATATTGGAACCGATCTTCGAAGCCGACTTCTCGCGACATTCCTTCGGGGCGAGGCCAGGTCGCTCGGCTCACGACGCCATCGGAGAGGTGCGTTCGGGATTGATACGCCAGAAGCACCTTGTCCTCGACGTGGACCTGAAGAGCTTCTTCGACGACATCCGGCACGTGCCGGTGTTGGCGAGGGTTGCTCGACGGGTGTGCGACGAGCGAGTGCTCCGGCTCATCAAGCAGTTCCTGAAAAGCACCGGCGCGAGGGGCATCCCGCAAGGATCGCCGCTCTCGCCCCTCTTGGCGAACGTGATGCTGAACGACTTGGACCACGCCCTGGCGCGAGGATACGGCTACCTCTCCTACGCACGCTACCTCGACGACATGGTCGTCCTGACGTACGACTCGAAAATGGGTCGTCGCTGGGCCGACCGAGCGCTCGAACGCATCCGCGAAGAGGCGGAAGCGATCGGCGTGTCGCTGAACGCGGAGAAGACTCGCAAGGTGACACTCACCGAACCGGGGACCTTCTTCGCATTCCTGGGGTTCGACATTCGGTGGCAGCCGAATCCGACCATTCAGAAAGGGTACGCGCACACGACCCCGCGGAGGAAGAAGGTCATCGACATCCTCCGGAAGGTTCGGGACACGCTACGCGCCAGCAGGCACCTTTCGGTGCGAGACGCCGTCGCGCGCGTGAACCCAATCGTCCGGGGATGGGTGAACTACTTCCGAATCGGGAACTCAACGCGCGAATTCGACGCGGTACGAACCGGCGTCGAGCGCAAGGTCAGGCGATTCGCGGTAAAGAAGATGAAGCGAAGGGGATTCGGCTGGGCGCGGTGGAGTAGCGGGGTCGTATACGGCGCTTGGGGTCTATTTGATGACTACCAAATCCGTTACGCGACCCGTGCGAAAGCGGCACCGAGTTGAAACGGACCCATAACCCCGATGCGAGGACACCCTCGCGGTGAGCCGGATGCGGGAAATCCGCCTGTCCGGTTCGATGTGGCGGGGACCGGAAACGGAGTGATGGCGCACCCTACACGGGCACGAAGCCGGAAACGGCGGACACGGCCAAGGGAAACCTGCACACCACCGCGCCGGTCCCCGACCCGACTCGTAGGCTCGAGACGGCCGTCGTCAACGTAGCGCATGAGCGCGGCCTTGTTCCGGACGGAGTACCCGAGAGCGGAGCGCAGGAGGCCGCGCTGGTCCTTGACGAGCGCGAACTGCTCCTCGGCCCAGGCGAAGAAGGACTCGAGGTGCGGTCGTGCGTGCGCCTGGCGCAGTGCCGTGCGCTCGGCGGGCGGGTGGCTCTTCCACTTGCGTTCGAGGGCGAAGACGCGCCCGAGCCGCGCCAGCCCTTCGCGGGCGACGGCGCTCTTGGCGATGGTCGCCTCCCAGTACCGTCTGCGCGCGTGGCTCAGACAACCAACCTCTGTGCGCTCGGCGCGGTCGGCGTCGCCGTCGCCGTCGGGCGAGTCCTCGGGCGGCGGCCGGAACAGGATGTCGTAGACGCTCTTGGCGTCGGCCTGCACGTAGCCGGAGAACCCCTTGAACATCTCGCTGACGGCGGCCGAGGTCTCGCGCGGCGTGTACTCGAAGAAGACGTGATCGCGATCGGCGATCCGGACGAAGTAGTGGCCGCGGCGGCACGGTTGCCGCCGCCGCTGCGGGTCGCGCGCCGGCTGGACCAGCACGCCGGTGGCGTCCGTGGAGATGCAGAATGCGGTCTTCATCGCGTCGGCGCGCATGGCGGCGACGACGGTGGCGCCCAGCGTCGCGCCGGCGTGCTCGACCCACCGGCACATGGTGCCGCGGTCGAGCGGCAGGCCGAGGCGTGCGAAGCGATGCTCCTGGCGATGGAGCGGCAGCCCATCGCAGTATTTGTCGACGATGACGTGCGCGATCAGCGAGACCGAGGCGATCGCGCGCGGAAAGATCTCGGGCGGCATGGGCGCGGTGGCGATCTGCGTGGTCTCGGGCGATGGATTGTTGGCGTCGGGGACGCGGTACTTGACGCGCGCGAGGATCAGGCGCCGCGGACCGCCGCGCTGCCAGGCGATCTTGGCCGACTCCTCGAAGCCGATGCGCTCGGCCTGGCCTTGTGCGACGAGGGCCTCGACCCCCGGGTCGGGGATCTCGACGCGCTCCTCAGGCATCTTGATCTGGCGCAGGTCTCGCCGTCCCTTGGGCTTAGGCCGTGAGCCCCCGTTCTTTCCGTCGGTGGCATCGCTGGCCGGTCCGATCCCGAGGGTGCCGGCGAGCTTGTCGAGCGCGGCGAGCTTGTCCTTGAACTCGAGTTCGAGCTGCGTGGTGTCGACGCGCTCGGCCTTGGCAATGAAGATGCGACGGCGCATGAGCTCGACCTCGAGCCACAGGCGATCGTAGGCGGCGCGCAGCTCGTCGCGCTCGCGCAGCAACTCGGCGATGCGCGTGTCCCGCTCGGCGAGCGCGACTTCGAGCGCTGCGATTCGCGTCGTCGCGTCGGCGGAGCGCGTGCTCGTCGAGAAATCGGCGCCGACCATCGAGTGCGTGCAGTGATAGCCAAAGGCCGCTCGTCTTGTCGACTGAAAAACGTCAATGGACGCTCAGGCGTCGTCGTTTCGTTGCCGGCGCGTCGATGTCGATGCCGTCGAGCAGCGCCTCGAGCGCGCGCTCGTCGATCACCACGCTGCTGGCGCGTGGGTCCGGCGGCGCGGGCAACCTGAAGGTCCCAGCGTCCAATCGCTTGTAGAAAACGCACATTCCCGAGCCATCGAAGAACAAAACCTTCAGCGCCGCTCGGTGCTTCCCGAAGAAGATGAAGAGCGCTCCCGAGCGCGCCTCACGCCCGATGCGCTCCTCGACGATGCCGCTCAACCGATCGAAGCTCCACCTCAGATCGATCGGCTCCAGCGCCACGAACACCTCGACGCCGCGGGGGATCATCGCGTGCCTCCGTGCGCCGCGAGCACGTCGAGCACCGCCACCAACGTGGCGCGATCGAAGCCAGGCCGAACCACCACGCGGACCGGGCCGACCTCGATGCCCAATGATGGGTCGGCGTGCGTGGGCGCGCTCGACGCCGCCATCGATGCCGGCATCGGCGCCGTCGCCGCCTCCGGCGGCGCTGCTGCCAACGGCGCCGCCCGGGCAGGCGTGGGCATCTTGGCCGGTATCGCCGTCGGCGTCGCCGCCAGCGCCGGAACCTCCGCCACTGGACCGGCCTCCGCCGTCGCTCGCACGACGCGCACGATCCGCACCTCCGGCACCTCCACCGTCGGCCGCCGTCGTTCCGTCTTCCCCAGCTTGTACGCCCAATGCCGTAGCCCGTTCGCGCTGAAGCCTCGCCCGTCGCTGTACTGCTCCGACGTCAATCCGCTCTCGCGCCAGCTCTCGACTCGCTCAGCCCACTTCTGCTCGGTCGCTGTCATGCCTCCCGGTATGCATCAGCCCGTCGCTCCACGAAAGCGCGGGGTCCGTGCAGCGCGTACCACCTGGCCGCCATCTACGAAGAGGCCGAGCTCACGGAATCCGCAACTTGTAAGGATTTCTTACAAGTTCGCCAGGAGGGGAACCGGGACGTTCGGCGGGCCCTCAAGCACTACAACCTGGCCGCAGTTCTCGCGGTCGGCTATCGCGTCCGCTCCGCCCAGGGGACCTGGTTCCGGCAATGGGCCACCGCACGTTTGGAAGAGTACGTCGTGAAGGGCTTCACGATCGACGACCAGCGCCTGAAGAATCCACCGGGCTTCGATGGTCCCGACTACTTCGACGAGCTGCTTGCTCGCATCCGCCGGAAAGATTTCGCATGGGATCGCAATTGCCAAGGCCGAGCTCGAATACGACCGCTTCGCATCGAAACGCGCCGCCCTCCCGTCGGTCGTCGAGAAACACTTCGAGGAGGCGGTTCGAGAGGTCCAGAAGATGAAGAAGAACCGCCCCGCCAAGAAGCGAACGAGCTAACGCTGATATTGCTGAGCCGCCCGGGTCAGCTCACCGGGCCACCACAAGCGGCCGCCCGATGATCCAGAAAACGTCTGGCATTTAGATCCAGGCATCACCCGATCCCCCACGCCTCCCGCAACCACCCCACCAGCCTCTCCTCCTCCACCGAGATCGCATCCGCCCCCGCCACCGCCAGCACGGACTCGTAAATCAGCGCCCGCGCCTCCGCCCGCTCGATGGTCACCAGAAACTTCTTCAGCGCCGCCTCGTCCGGAAACGACTCCGCCGCCTTGGCGAACAGCCTCCGGTACGTCGCCTCCCCAATCTCCGCCGCCATGATCGCGATCGCCTCCCCCTCCAGCTCTGACACCGCCCCGTCCGCGCGCGCCACGGCCCGGCTCAACGCCACCAGCGCCAGGCTCTCCTCGGGCAAAAGGTCGTTGAGATTCATCGAACCACGTTCCGCCCGGCCTGCTTCGCCGCGTACATCGCCGCGTCCGCGCGATCGACCAGCTTGTGCAGATCCAATCCCGGCGCGTGCGCCGCCAGCCCGATCGAGATGGTGACCTCCAGCGCCTTGTCGCCGATCTGGATCGGCCGCCCGCCCACCGCGACGCGCAGCCGCTCGGCCACCGCGCCCGCCTCGTCGATGGTCGTCTCGGGAAACACGACCAGGAACTCCTCGCCGCCGTAGCGCCCGAACAAATCGTTCGTTCGCAACGTCCGGCGGCAGCGCGCCGAGATCTCGCGCAGCACCTCGTCGCCGGTCTGATGGCCGTGGGTGTCGTTGATCCGCTTGAAGAGGTCGGCGTCGATCATCGCGACCGCCAGCGGGCGGGCGTGGCGCTCGGCTCGGACGATCTCCTGGCGGAGCAGGTCCTCGATGTGGCGGCGGTTGAAGACGCCCGTCAGCGCGTCGTGGGTCGCCTGTTGCAGCAGGTCCTCGCGGGCCTGCCGCTGGGCCGTGATGTCGACGATCGCCGCCAGCAGCGCGTCGTCGCCGGCGAAGCGCAGGCGCTGGCCTGACACGGACGCCCAGAAGGTTCGCCCGCCGCGCGTGCGCAGCTGGGCCTCGAAGTCGTCGACGCGGCCGTGGCGCAGCACCTGGGCGACGTAGCGGTCGCGGTCGGCCACGTTCACCCAGTGCTGGGGGGCGTTCCGGCCCTGGACCTCTTCCAGTGGGACATCGAAGGTGGTGCCTGCCCGCCGGTTGGCGAGCAGGATCGTGCTGTCGGCGATGCGGGTCAGCACCATCGCCACCGGCGAGAAGTCGACCAGCGCGCGCAGGTTGGCCTCGCTCTCCTGCAGGTCGCGCGTGCGCTCGCTGATCTTCGTCTCCAGCGCGTCCCGCTCGACGCGCAGGGCGTGCTCGATCTCGTGCCAGGCGGCGGTCTCCAGCACCAGGGCGACGAAGTCCGCGAACGAGCTGGCCAGCAGCTCCTCGTGCAGCTTCCAGCGGCGCGGTTTCCCCGTGTGCTCGTGGCAGACGACCCCCGCCATCTTGCCCCGCAGGAAGACCGGGGCGTCCAGCATCGAGGTGATGCCCAGCGGCTGGAGGTAGGAGGCGGAGAACTCGCGGGTGCGTTCGTCGGTCAGGGCGTCGTGGGCGCGGATCGCCCGCTCCTGTTGCAGCGCCTCGAAGTAGCGCGGCACGTCGGCCGCCCGGATGCGCGTGCCGGCCGTGTGCCGGTCCTGCGACCGCTCGTAGAGATCGATGCACTCGATGGCGGCGCCGTCGTCGACCAGGCGCCAGACGCTGGCGCGATCGACCTCCAGCACGTCGGCCGCGGTCTCGGTGATCTGGTTGAAGGCGCGGGTGACGTCCCCCGCGCCCAGGGCCGGCGACCGCATCAGGGCGGCCAGCGCCTTGCGATGGGCCGACAGCTCACCTTCCAGGTCGCGCGCCGGCTTCAGAATCGGGGCCGCCGGATTCCGCCACGGCGAGCGAGCTGGCCTTGACGTCCCCGGTTCCCACGAGCTCCCGGCGAGAGTATCACGAGCGGTCACTGGTGCTGAACGCGTGGACCGGTGTGACCGCTCCGACACGCCTACCTCGACGGACGAATGGACGAAACGAAAGTCTCGGCCGTCCGACAAGCCTGAGATGCTCTTCCCGCCCCCCGGTCGATTTCTACGAATCGCACCGCCGATCCATACTGATCGTGAAACCTGGACGAGGAGTAGCTCATGAGGGCGCGTCTCGACATGAACAGAATCGCGAAGGCCCTTGGCGGCGAGCGGCGGGGCTCCGTCGCTGCCAAGGGTGGGTACTTCGGAGCCTTGAACCTTGCCGCTGACGTCTCGGCGCGCTTCAGGGTTCCTCAGAACGGAGGTCGTCGGACGGACCCGAGCTGGACGGAACGGCGGCAGCTGCCACTCCGCCCGGAGACGCTCGCGCGACTGGAAGCGCTCGCGGCCAGAATCCGGACACAAGGGGGCGACGTCCATCCCATGCAGCTCGCCGCCCTGTTACTCGAGAACGCCACGCAGAACCTCTCGGACGAAGACGTCCTGGGCCTCGTTCACGACGGCGGATCGACGACGGCCGATGGAGGATCGACAGCGCTCCGCATCGATCACTGCTTAGGTACCGAGAAGGTAGCGAAACGGAACCCACCGTCCACCCGACAAGCCTGGGGTGATCCGACCCCGCCGCCTGCGCTGGAGAGATTACCGGACGGGAGCCGGCGCGCGACCCGTGAAGGCCTTCATGGATGGACTGACAGACGAACAGGCGGCGGCCGTCGTCGCGGCGATGAAAGATGTCGCCCGGAGTGGGCTGGCTTCGGCCCGCCATCTCCGCGGGGAGGTCTACGAAGTGCGCGCCGAGGCCGACCGGCAGGCCTTTCGGATTCTCTTTGCTCAAGAGACGACCTTCATCCTGCTGTCGCTCTCAGGCTTCCGAAAGAAGAGGCCCAAGACGCCTCCCGACGAGATCGTCCTGGCCGAGTCCCGCCTCGCTGGACCGGCGCCGCCGAGGGCGGACGCACAGACCATAGCGTGCAAGCTATGCCCTTGACGCTATTGCTCCAACGCATCATCCTTTGTGTATGGCCAAGGACTTCCTGGACGAGCTGATGGTCCAGCGCACCCGAAAAACTGTCCGCTTCCCGGATCTCGTCGCGGAGGCGGAGCGTGGCGCGCGCTGGCGCGAGAGCTTGCTGCCAAGCGGTCCAGCGCCGGGCTCAGCCAGACCCTCGTCGCCGCGCGCATGGGCACCGCAGCCTCTGTCGTCAGCAAGCTCGAGGCTGGCGCGGACGTGAAGGTCTCCACGCTGCAGCGCTACTGCGGCGCGATCGGCCAAGCGTTTCCGCCGCAGCTTCGCCTCGAGAAGGGCGCCAGGGAGTGCCTGAGAAAGGGAGCCCGACGCGGCGGTCGCCGAGCGAAGCGTAGCAATTCGGTTGCCGCCTTTCCGTAGCGTCGCTCATCGGGTTGCCGGAACCAGAACCCGCGGCGCCTGGCGGTACAACCCCAGGCGCCGGCGCCGTCGCCGATGTTCGCTGCCGCGCCGACGATCACCGCTCCCGGAATCGACGCCGCCCAGGGGTCGAGCCAGCAGAGCATGGTGGCGCCCGCTCGGCTTCTTGTGGACCGGGCGGTGCCAATCGGCGTCCCGCCCGCCGACGCCAGCGCTGTCCCCTGGTCGACGTCGAACGTGACCTTCAGGCCGCTCCCTCCGAAAGCCGCATCCAGAGCCCGCGTCTCTGCCAGCTCCGTGAACCCCAGCGCGACCAGCGTGCGCGCAGCAGCGTCGGCGCAGCGAGGCAGGTGGCTGTAGGGGAGCGCGCCTGGAGGGCGCCGCTGGCCAGGTCGACGATGCGGAGCTCGTCGTTGGCGGCGTCGTCGTCGCTCATCGAGTTTCCGGGCGACAGGTTCCAGGCGAAGAGGCCGCGGACCTGAAGATCGCCACGTGCTTGCCGTCGAGCGCCCGGTGCGACGGAGGGCGCGCCGCGGCGCCGTCGCGGCCTGACCAGCGGCGGCGCGGCGGCAGGAGCTCCGGATCGGCGGCCAGGCGCCAGGCCACCCGGATATCGGATCGTGCGCGGCGGCGCGGGCCAGCGTCGCCACCGCGTCGGTGGGACGTTGTGCGCGTGCACCTGCGCGACGGCGAGGTTGGTGGCGGCCTCCGACAGCGTCGGAATCAGCCGTGACGCGCGCGGGAGACCGGCGGCGGCCCCGTCCCACTGCTGGGCGCGGGCGAGGGACCGTGCGGCGGCGTTCTCGAGCAGGGCCTCCAGCCGCGCCCGCGAGAGGGTGAACGTCTGCGGTCCCTCGCAGTTCGCCTCAGCCGTCACGGTGACGGTCGCAGTGGTGGCCTTCGCGCTGACGCCGGTGGACTAGGGGTTGGGCAGGTCGACCTCGACGCGCGCGCGGACCTTCTGACGCCTGACCGAGAGGCCGCCGTCGAGCGCTCCGTCGAGCTCGAGACGCAGCTCCGTCCCGGGGATCGGCGCGCCCTGGAACCTGAGGTGGACGGCGGCGTCGGGTTTCGCGGCCACCACCATCAGCACCAGCACCAGCGCCAGCCCGACGAGCCCAGGGAGCCGAACAGCGTCCGAATTCAGCGGATTCAGCAGCCTGTCGGCTTTTGTCGGCGGCCAGCATGGCCACACGTTGGACATCGTCATGAGCAGCGTACAAGTCGAACAGAAGAGTTACGAGATGCCCAGCACGACGGGATCACCGTGGCGCATTTCCTCACCGTCGCCAACATCACCCAGTCGCTTCGGTTCTACGGAAGACTGTCTTTGGCAGTCACGTCCTGAGCAAGGGCGACAGCAAGGGCGCGCCTGGGTACCTCCAGGAATCGCCGAACGCCTGGCTGATCGTCAACGTCAGCAGCAGGCCAACACCCCGACAAGCCCCAACGGTGCAGCAGAGCGTGCTCGGCGACCGCGGCGAGATGAGCAGCTTCATGAACATCCGGGTGGCCGACATTCGAGAAGTACTACCGGCTGTGGAAGAGCCGGGGCGCCGAGTTCATCACCGAGCCGAAGGACGAGTCCGGCGAGACCCGCTGCTACATCCGCGATCCCGACGGCTACATCATCGAGGTCGGCCAGAGCCAGCCCGGACTTCACGTACGGGTGACCGCCGGGGCGTCGCCGTGAGACGGAACGGCGTCGAGAGATTTGATGCCGGCATGCGCATCCAGTGGGACGTTCGGATTCAGGGGTGTGTTGCTGGCGTTCGACCTTCTTCGTGCCGGCCTGCGGCAGCTCGACCGGCACCGGCGCCGCCACAGCTTCCGGCGTCGACGGGTGCGAAGAAGCTGATGGAGCTGGACCGACGCCGAGAAGGGGACGCTGTGCGACTGGATGGTGGGGCGGGCGGGCAGCTACAGAAATAAGGGCAGCTGAGCACGGACGCAGGCCGGGTGATGTCGACCTTTCTCACCTACGACGATCAGGCGGCCTGCGTCGCCGACGCTCGCGACGCGACCTATACGGCGTGTCAGGCGACCGTCGCCCAGATGGAGGCGTGCATCGTGACGCTGCCTGCCTGCGCGACCCTCGCCGACGCGAGCAACGCGCCCGCCTGCGCGATCCTGTCGAGCTGCTGAGCGACGATCCGGGCCGGCGTCACTTCCGCGCGCAGCCCGCAAATCCCAGCGGCGTTCCCCGCGTGAACCGGAACGCGAACCCCGCCGGCACCGTCCCCGTCGCCAGCATCCGCCAGAACGCCCGCCCCACGACCGGCCGCAACCCGCGCAGCTCCACGTCCCCGAGGCCGTGCGCGCGGCACATCGCCACGACCTCCGCCGGCTTCAAGAACAGGCGCAGCACGTGCAGCCGGGGGGGAGTGTTCCGGACGAACCACTCGACGCCCTTGATGATCACCAGCCAGGCCAGGCGATTGCGGTTGAAGGTGTGGAAGAAGAAGAGCCCGGACGGCCGCAGGACGCGGGCCGCCTCGGCGATGGCGCGCGCCGGGGTCTCCAGGTGCTCGAGGAAGTCCATCGCGCAGACGACGTCGAAGGAGGCGTCGGCGAAGGGCAGGCTCAGCGCGTCGCCTGTCAGGTAACGGACCGTGTGTCGCGGATCGTGGCGGGCCGCCACCGCCAGCGCGTCGTCGGACAGGTCCAGGCCCGTGACGTCGTGACCGGCGGCGCCCAGCTGGTTGGCGAGAAGGCCGGCCCCGCAGCCGACATCCAGCACCCGGCAGCGCCGCTGGCCCAGCTTGGCCGTCATCTCGGCCGCCACCCACGGGCCGAGCAGCCGCGACTCGGCCCGCAGCAGCGCGACCGGCGAGTCGTCGGACGTGTACCAGAAGTCGCCGAGCGCGCCGTAGATCTCGTTGTTCACCCGTGGTGGCGGGGCAGGGCGCATCGCCGGTAAACCTAAGGCTTGGTCTCGCCCGGCGGCATGAGGCACACCTTCTCGATTGGCACTGCCCGAGTGCGCTAAGGAAACCAACGCCCGTGTTTCCCGGCCCGGCGAGCTCGCTGGCGACCATCTGGCGGAGTACGTCTGGCCCCGCCTCCGGTCGGGGCGGTGCTCACCTCTGGACGCGGGCGGCGCTCTTTCTGCTCTTCGTCTTCGCTTTCGGCGCCTTCGCCTTGCGCTTCGTCTTCGCCTTGGGCCTGGGCGCCGGCAGCGCAGCCGCGGTGACCCGAATCAGCTCGGCGAGCCGCTCGTGGTCCTCCAGATCGCCCGCGCCCACCAGCAGCGCGGCCTTGGCGCCCGGGTACGGGAAACCTTCGGCATACCGGTCGCCGACCAGCGCCTTGCCGGGCGCGGTGAGCTTCACGAACAGCTGGTCGTCGCAGACCAGCGCGACGACCTTCTCGCCGCAGTAAAGGGCGTACTCGCCGAACATCTTGCGGGCCCGCATGCCCGGCACGGAGCCCAGCTGGTCGAGGAGAAAATCAATCGTGCGCTCGGAGGTGGCCATCGGCGGCACCTGAGTG
>CAWIGZ010000004.1:0-500996 GCA_963835825.1 uncultured Pseudomonadota bacterium | reverse complement strand
GGAGGGGTTTTCTGGTGATTCAGCCTGAAACGAAAGGTAAAGATTCCAGCCGGTTGCGGGCTCGATCGAGGGGGAGCGTTTCGACCAGAATCGCCAGAAAATGCAAAATCGTAGATGGGGAGTAGATGGAAGACGATCGCGGGTCCCCACGTCGATTGGCAGAGGGCGTGAGGCTGAATGGCAATAGCGTCAGCCGGTTCCGCCATCGACGGGCGTGAAGCTGGGCGTGGGGCCGGTCAGTTCGAAGGTGCCGCACCCGCACGCGAGAGAGACCGAGCGGAAGAGGACCGTCGCTTCGATTTGGTGTCCGTTGGCCAGAGTGCCGACCACCTCGCAGCTGGAGGTGCTCGCCACGACGTCGACGGCCATAGCGGCATCGAGTCCGATGATTGTGGCCGAGCAGAGCTCGGTCGAGGTCGTGACGGAGACGAGCGGCGCGGAGAGTGTGCCGGGAACCGAGAGTTGCGCGACGCCGACGTCGTCTGGGCAGTTGCAGGACCTTTCGTTGCAAGCGGACACCCTCAGGCCCACCACCGCGATTGCTACGGTAAGCCACCTTCTGTTTACGTGTGTCATCCGACCTCTCCAGAGAAGCTGAGCAAACTCCAGGAACCGCCGACGTTCGTTTCCGGTGCGAGTGGTCGCAAGCGGTGGGCCTGACGTGAACCCGCTCGAACTCGCGGTGTTCGCGCTGCCTGCCGCCGTATCCGGCCCCCGAACGTGACATCCATGCTGCGATTTTGCCCCCATGGGCTCCCCGAGGCCCGGTTTCTCGAGACGTCCGGCGGACCCGTGTGACCCTGAGAACGCAGGACGCACGCGGTGAAACCTCGCAGACCGTGCTGGCTTGCTGTGCCGGCGCGTGCGCCAGCCACGGCGGCGGATGGCAGGCGTACCATCTCACTCGACTTCCTCCAGACACTGGAGATGCCGCTTCACCCGGTAGAGCCTTCTTTCTCTGGCCGTTGGTGGCGTAGTTTCGCCGTCCTGATCCGTTGATAGGCGCCAGGAGTCGAAAACGTCGATCAACCCCGACACTTCAGGGACTTGCACAGACTCCCGGGCGCTTGCCGCAACTTTCGTGAGGTCTGGTCGGTTCGAGTTTGGGACGGTTGGATCTGTTTGGGGAACTGGCGGGCAGCGATGTTCAGCCTAGCTTCAGGCTGAACCCTCCAGGCCCGGGGTGCTTCGTCAGCATTCCATCCGCCTGTGCCGCCAGCCGATACCCGGCTGACCTCGCGGCCGGCCTAAGTCGTTCTTCTGGCAGTTGCCGGGCAGACCGGGCGCTTCGCCGTCGCTCGAGGCGCAGGTATGGCCAGCCCGGCACTGGCGCGCGTTAGCGATCAACCCACCGCAGGTCTCGCCGGGCCCAGCCACCTCGGAGGAGGAACACGCTGTAGTTCAGTGACTTCCGTCCGCCTGGCTCGTCGTCTGCCGTCGTGCGGCGGTCAGTCGCCGAGCACCGAGACGACCGCAGTTGCGCGGCAGGCGGCCAGTGCCGCGGTCATGTCAGAAGGCGTGAGGCTCGCCAGGTCGTGTGGGAACTCGTCGAGTGACGCCGGTGGAAAGCCCATGTTCCATGTGTCGAAGATCCGGCGCGCCAGGGCGGCATTCGTCGAGGAGACGAGGCCGCTCCGCCGGGCGACCCGCCAGCGCGCCCTTTCGAACGCCGGCGTCTCGAAGGGAACGGGTCCGAATCCCGTCGAGCCAGGCGTGGAGGATTGGCAGCGCTCGGGCCAGCTCCGCCTTGCCGACGTCGATGTGTCCGTCGACGACATGCGTTCCGCCGCGCAGGGCGGTCGCGCGAACGCCAGGGGCGTAGCTGATTCCAAGCTCCAGCCGGAGGCGTCGAAACAGCTCGTGCTCGAACATCTCCCGGAACACGCCGCCGGCCACGACGTCCCGCTCGCTCCGAGCAGGAGGCAAGAAGCAACCGAAACGGACGTCCGCCGATTGCCGTTGCGGATCCTCGGTCAGGACGAGCGGCAGGTCCGGGCTATGAACGGAGGCGGGAGCGGCCGGCGGCGGAGGTGGCGGCGCCGGATCCCCCCTCCAGCCGCCGAGACTGTCGGCGGCCGTCCTGGCCATCGCGTGGGGATTGACGTCGCCGACGATCACCAGGGCGCCATTGGCTGGGCGCCTGATCCGATCCAGCCAGGCGTGGAGCTGATTGGCCGTCAGCTTGCCGGCCGCCTCCCGGGTCACCCGGAGCGCGTAAACGTTGTCTCCCCAGAGCGCCGACGAAAATGCCCTGTCGGCGCGCTCCGCCGGGGTGCCGACCCACAGCGTCGCCGCCTCGAGCCAACGTCCGAACGCCTTGCTCGGCCAACGCACCGACATGCTTCCGGCCTCGTCGGCGAAGAGCTCGAAGGCGTGCCCCGTTCTGGTGCAAACATCGACAGCGCCTCCCGGTAGCTGTCATGGTCGTGGGAGACGCTGTCGATCAGGCCGCGTTGGAGGGGCCCTTCGATGAACGAGTAGGTGCGGGCATACAACGCGGCCTGGCCGGTCGCGGGCGATTCGCCCGGTTGCGGGTCGGCGTGAAACCCGAGCACCATTGACGCGAACGGGAGGCCGGACGCCGGAGCGCGATGACGGTCAAGCCGTTCGGCAGCCGGGTGGTCACCGCGGCGCCCATCCCGGGCGCGGTCGCCACGGCGAGCAGATCTCCCTGCGGGTCGCCGTCGCTTCTTCGTCGGACGGGTCGTCCGCTCTCCTCACCGTCGAGGGGCAAGGGCTCGCTCCCGTCGCTCGACCGAGGCGAGCGACTCGAAAAGACCGACATGGCATGGGCGGCGACCAGTGGGCGACGGGGGACCAGGAGCACCGCGCGGGCCTGCTCCTCTTTGAGATAGCGGCTGGCCAGGTCGGCGATGGCGTCGGGGTGATCGCCTCCAGGTGGTCCATCACCGTCGCCAGGGAGGCACCGGCGTCGTCGTGCAGCAGAGTCGCGCGAACCATCGTCCGTCGCGCGATGTTCTCCATCCCGAGCGCGGTCAGAAGAACGGTCGCGCGGAACAGGTTCTCGTGGCCGATGCGCCCCTCGGCCGCGAAGCGGTAGCCGAAGCCGGCCAGGTCCGCGACGCTCTCGCGCACGCGCTGCTCGATCAAGCTGGCGTCCGCTGACGGGCGAAGAACGAGACGCGCCGTCAGCGCGCCCCCGAGGCTGCTGTGGTGGGTGGCGACCTCCGCACCGAGGACGTCGGGCAGGAAGCCGTTATCGACCAGGTTGGAGAGGGTCCGAGAGACCACGCCGCCCAGAACCTCGAAGTCGATCGTCACCGTCCCCTTGACCGGTGGAAGCAACCAGGCCACCCAGAGCTCGGGCGTTGACACGTCGACGGCCTGCGGCTGCAGGCCAATCCTCGGGTTGGGCGCCAACTCCGCGTTCGCCAGAGGGCGCCGGACTGCGGCCACCGGTGCTGCCGCGGTCCCCACGAAGACCGGGGGCAGCGCGCCGAGGATCCGGCGGCCGACCTCCGGCGTGATGGCCCCTGAGATCACCAGGGTCATACGCTCGGGCCGGTAGTGGCGAGCGACGAACGCGCGAGCGGTCTCCAATGAGAGATGCTCGGCGGGGGCGTCCGCGAAGACGTCGCGCATGTGGGCGAGCGGCTGCGCGGGTGGCACCAGCGCGCCGAGCACGAGCCCGAACCCCGCGCTGGACGCGAATCCGTGTCGCAGCGCGAGCCCCTCGCGGATGACCATCTGTTCCTTCGCAGGCAGCGCGTCGTCGATGCCGCGCAGCGGATCCGCCAACCGCGTTGCCATGGCATCGACGACCTCCTCTAGCGCGGAGCGCGGCGCGAAGGTGCAGAAGATCGTTCGATCGACCTTGGTGACGGCGTTGGTCCCTGCGGCGCCCAGATTCGCCAGCTGGCTGATAAGAGGCACACCGGCTTCGTCCGGTCCTCGGAACGCCAGATGCTCCACCAGGTGGGCGAGCCCCGATGCGCCGGGGGGATTGTCGGCCTGTCCGTCGTCGACAACCCAGGCGACGCCGATTGTCTGCGCACTGTCGACCTGCTCGACCGCCACCCGCAGCCCGCTCGGCATGTCGTACTCGCGAACCGGCACGACGTAGGCCACCTCAGGTGAGCCGCTGGTTCCGCAACTGCCGGCGATTCCGACCAGGACCAACGCGGCGAGGCGCCATCGACGAAGGTCGCGACCACGCGCTCGGGCCCTGGACGGGAGGTCGGTCATGGCGACGCGGGTCCGGTTCCCTCGCGTTGGCCAACCACGATCGCTCGTCCGGTGCCGTCGCGCAAGAGAGCGCCGCCGGGCCGGGACCGTCATCCGTCGAGAACCTGTTCTATTCCTCGACGCCGAACGGGATCGAACCGTCGGCCTCCTGAGTGCGATTCAGGAAACGTGTCTCGCCGTGTCTCGTGCAGGGTGGACACCGATAGACATTTCGCGTCCTTATCTCCGTCGCTGACGTGCCCGTTGGACGCCGTTGCCGGTCCAGGTCCGGCGCGTGGTGCACGATTTGGTGCAACTTGGTGCAGATATCAGTCACGCTGGACCGCGGCACTCGGTAAAATCGATCCCATCATGGCGTCCGTTTTCAACCGCGGCACGAAGCATCGTCCACTCTGGTACGTGAAGTACAAGGACGGCGGCGCGTGGAAGATGGTGCCCTCCCATCTCCCGACCAAGCAGAAAGCTCGGCGGTTCGCAGAGCTGGCGGAGGAACGCGTCTCGAACGGTCTCGTGGGCATCCCCAACGTCGATGAGGACGCGCTGGCATCGAAGCGGATGACCGTCGGCGATCTGGGGAAGCGGTTCGTGGCCGAGTACACCGGCGGCCGGGTCAAGAACGTCAAAAAGTATCGCCGCGAGGTCGGCTATCTCCTCGGCAAGCACGTCTGGCCGAAAGAACCGAAGCTGGGCCGTGGGTGGCTTGGTCGGATGAAGGTTGCGGAAGTCGGCCGCTCCGACCTGCGGCGGTTTCGCGATGAGCTGCTCGAAGGCGGTCTCTCGAACTCGACCGTGAAGATCGCTTTGGCGTATTTGTCGCGGATGTTCAACTGGGCACGTGAAGAGGGGATCATCGACTGCGCCAACCCGGTGGCCTTGGTCGAGAAGCCGTCGGTCGCCGGCCAGGCCGATGACTTCGATTTCCTCTCGGCCGACGAGGTCCACGCTCTGCTCGCGTGGGCGAGTGTGAACCAACCGACGGAGTACCCGCTCTATGCCACCGCCGTCTACGGCGGGATGCGAATGGGTGAACTATTCGGCTTGCGCTGGACCGACGTGAGCCTGGAACGGGAGCTGATCAGCGTCCGACGCTCGTACTTGAGCACACCGAAATCCGGCAAGCCGCGACACGTGCCGATCAATCCGCGGCTCCTGCCGATCCTGGCTGATTGGAAGGCCCGGGCGGTTCCGTCGGCCGATGAGCTCGTGTTCCCGACGTCAGCGGGGAAGATGCGGAGCAAGGATTCGGAATACGGCTACGCCGCCGCATTGGCAGGTGCCAAATGCCACGATCTGAACTTCCACGCGCTTCGCCACACGTTCGCGTCGCACTTTGTGATGTCGGGCGGAAACATCCTCACGTTGCAGAAGCTCCTCGGTCATTCGTCGGTGGCCGTCACGATGAAATACGCCCACCTCGCTCCCGATTTCATGAAGGAAGAGGTTGCGCGGATGGCGTTCGCTGTGCGGGCCGATACCGAGAAGACCGCAGCAGCCTAGAATCAACCCACTTGCGACCCCAGCGGGGATTCGAACCGTCCCGAGGCGCTTCGACGTAAACCGTGGCACGACGCGGACTTGCGTCGAAAGTCGAGGCGTTTCGGGAGGTTCGGGCCTGTTCGGTCGTTCCGCGTAGGCCCGCCGCAGTCCGCGATGGGAAGGCGAATTCCGGGGCGTCGTGGCAACAGAAATCGGGGGCGTCGCTAGCTCAATCGCTGTGCCCGCGCGCGAGATTGGTCCTTTGAACCTGCCGCTAGCCCGGATGGCGTCATCGCGTCGACATCAATGGCGGTATCGACGGTCCTTCTCCCCCCCCGCCGAGGTGATGGAGTTGGGCGGCGAAGAAGAAATTCACGCCGATGTCGACGAGCGGGGAGTAGCATCTGCGCCCATGTCAGACATTCGCTCTCTCATCGAGAACTTCACCAGCCAGCTGGCCACCCTCGTGGAAAGCCAAGCCCTCGCCCAAGCCCGGGCCGCGGTAGAAAGCGCGCTCGGTGTCCGGCGTCCCGGTCGCCCGGCGAAGATCTCGCCGATTGCGATCGCCGCCAAACCTCGAAAGAAGCCCCCCAAGCAGTTCTGTCCGGTGCCTGGCTGCAAGAACCCGGCGGCGCCGGTGTTCGGCATGGTCTGCGCCAAGCACAAGGACGTAGCGAAGACGAAGATCAAGAAATACCGAGAGGCGCGCAAGGCCAAGAAGCTCGGCGTCAAGCCGGCGAGGGCCGCCAAACCGGCGAAGACCGTGAAGCGAGGGACGAAGAAGGCAGCGCCCAAACCGATCGCGGCCGCCAAGCCGCCGGTGGCCGCCGCGGCGTAGCTCGTCCCTCGCCGAGCAGGGGCGGCTGCCTTTCGACCGGCGGCGCTCCGCTTCTCGGCCGTGTGCGCCCGCACCATCCCTGGCAAAGAAGTCTTTTCGCGAGGTCGTCCGAGGAGGTTGAAGCCGAATGGTCCCCCGCCTTCCGACCTCGATACACGCCGCCCCGTCCGACACCGATTCGATCCTGCCGCACGACGTCGATAGGCAGGTGATCGGTCCGGGGCCGCGCCGACGAAACCTTGGTCGCAGCCTTCCGATGAATCAGGATGGGCGCGCCTGGTGCCGCGCCGATCGGGGCTGGTCTCGCAACGGCCAGCTACGAGCGGCATCGGCCCGAGGAGACGGTCCTCTACACGACGCTGCAAGCGCACTGGAAGACGTTCCTCGAGGAGCTCAACGCCGAAGCCGAAACACCGGCCCTTCCTGCCTTCGTCGTGGCGGAGGTCGAGGCTTTTCTACGGTGCGGGATCCTGGCGCATGGGTTTGTTCTGGCGAGGTGTCGTGACTGTGGGTGGTGCCGGCCCGTCGCGTTTTCATGTCGTCGCCGCGGATTCTGTCCGAGCTGTATCGGCCGCAGGATGTCCGACTTCGCGGCGCATGTTGTAGATCGCGTGATCCCGCGCTGCCCGGTGAGGCAGTGGGTTCTGACGGTTCCCTATTCGTTGCGCGCGAGGATGATGTTCGACCCTGCGCTGACCACCGTGGTGTTGCGCGAGCTCATCGCCGCGGTCTCGTCGTGGCTTCGGCGGCGTGCCCGGCGACTCGGCATCAAGGGTGTCCTCAAGACCGGGGCAGTGACGGTAATTCAGCGCTTCAACTCGGCGCTGGGAGCCAGCCCGCATTTCCATACTCTATTTGTTGACGGGGTTTACAGCTTCACCCTCGGCAGGGCGCCAGTCTTCCATCCGACGCCCGGACCGACCGACGAGGATGTCGCGCTGGTCGCCGCGTCCGTTTTCCGACGGGTCACGCGCAAGCTCGCCCGTGGAGAGCCGAGCCCAGCTCACCAGGACTTCATCGAAACGGCGCCGCTCCTCGCCGCAATATCCCAGGCGGCGGTCCGCGGAGCGAGCGCCACCGGCTCGCGGCGCGGTCAACGCGTCGTTCGCGTCCGCGGCGCGCCGGCGGCCGTTAACGCTTTCCTTCTCGGTCGTCTGTGCGCCGAAGTCGAAGGGTTCAACCTCCAGGCCGCCTCTCGTGTCGCTGCCAATGATCGCGAAGGGCTCGAGCGCATGGGGAGGTATCTGGCCCGCCCGCCAATAGCCGGCAATAGGCTCACCCGGCTCGACGACGGCCGCCTGGAGCTCCAACTCAAGCGTCCCTGGCGCGATGGCACGACCTCGTTCGTATTCACGCCGCACGAATTGATCGAGCGCCTGATCGCGCTCGTTCCTCGTCCACGGGCCCACCTCAGCCGCTACTTTGGCGTATTCGCCCCGGCATTCGCTGCCCGCGCCGGAATCGTCCCGGCGGTTGCCCCCATCGATCTCGTACAACCCGCAGGCTCGGACAGCGGCCCCGACCGGAGACCACCTCGAGGGCGCCGCTTTCCTTGGGCGTCGATGATCTGGCGGGTCTTTCTGAACGACGTCCTCGAGTGCACGCGTTGCAAAGGGCGCATGGAGATCGTTGCCGCCTTGACCTCCGGCCATGCCATCGAGCGCGTGCTCGGGCATCTCGGGCTGCCCTTCGACGCGCCGGAGCTCCACCCCGCACGCCCTCCTCCGCACATAGAAATGTCGTTCGGCGACGATCCATCAGGTTTCCGCCCGGACCCACCCGCTCCCGACGACTTCGCCGCGTAGGGGGGCGACGGCTGGGAAAGCTAGCGGCCTAAACTTTGGCCTCTAACGGTGGACGTGTGCCTGAAGGCTCACGCGGTCCTTGTTTTCCCCGTGAAAACAGGGCGTCTTGGCGGGGCGAGAAGGGCGGGCAGTCGACAGAATCGGTCATCTCGGCCATTGACGCGGCGTAACTTCGGGCCTTATCCGCCCTGCACGCATTGGCATCGGCGATATGTCCTATCGTCACCCCGAGGGAGGGGCGGGAGGCGCTGACCTCGATTGTGCAGCTGTCGACTGGGCACAACGAATGATCGATGTGGATCAGGGCAACGCCGAGGAGCACGAGGGAACCTGGCCCCTCCATTCCTGGCGGGAGGTCAATCGGGACGCGAAAGCGGATCGTATCACCGCTAACCTGGACCTTTCCGATCGTTACTGACTTGCCCCGGTTGTTTTCGGCCGCCAGTCGGATGCCGAGGCCCTCGGAAGGCATCTTATCGGTCGCGGGAATCGAGCGGACGACGGCCTCCTGTCCGGGGCGCAATATGCCGTCTTCGGGAGATGCGAGCCGGAGGCGACGTGGCGTGAGCGCGTCGGGAATCGCCAACGACCATGAGGTGTTTCCATCGCGCAACCGAATAACGCCCGCATGCCCGCTTCCGAATGTAGTGGGAGGGGAGGTCGACGGGCTGCCGGAGGGCGGGAGAGCGTAGTCCAACATACAATCACTATTGATCGAGACGTCCCCACCTGGCGTATTGCCACGACGGCGAACGAGATGAACGTTATTGAACGTTACCTCCAGGCCAGGGACCTCAAATCGGCAGTCGGAACCCGGCGGCAGGATGTTGCGGGGAAAGATCCTGAGCGCGAGCGTCGCGTCGTCTGGTGACAGGGCGAAGTGGAGGTCGGAGTGAGCCAACATTGCGAGAGTCACTCGATGTCCAGATTGACAACCATCGGCCAGCAGAGCGGTGACGGACAGTCCAAAGGCCATTGCACTCATGCGCCGATTCATTGCGGGTGTTCCAGTTCTCGCACAAAATGTCGAGTAACGGTAAAGCACTTCGTCGCCGGCGCCACTCCGGACGCGACAGCGAGAATCTACACGGTCGTCTCTCGCGGATTCCTCTTCGTGGGAACGGACGACTGCCGCCGAGAAGACACCGCCTCCGGCGCGCCGCTCGGTTGCGGTGAAATGGGGCGCGAGGGCCAGAGTTTCGGCGCGCTCGCGGACATCGAGGGGGTGAGCACCCGCTTCGCGGCCCAGACGATTTTGGACGCACACATTCTCGATGTTCGGCTGCCCGCCGCGACGGCGCCGCCGGCACCGAGCGGCAAGACGAACTGAATGGGGTACCGACCGCCGACCGCTCCGGGGCGCGGGGTACCTGCCCGCCACCCGAGTTGTCCACCGGCGCCCGAACATGCCTCTTGGTGTACACGACCTCCTGGATCCCGGGTACTGGGGTTTTCCCTAGTATCGCTGGGGCGCGAGGTTGATCGCAGGACGACCTGTCCTTCGAGCTAAGTGTGCAGCGCAGGGAGCGGCGCCGTCTGCGGGATGCTCTTTAATGTCAGCGTCCCCTCGACGATCGCGAACACCGCGCCGGCGATCCCCTGGACCTGCTTGGCGGTGATGATCGGGTCCGGTGCGATCCGCCGAGGCCTTTGGCTTGGGTCCCATCTTGGCCGCTGCCAGCGCCACCTACTCTCGCTGGCGGGCGGTGCCGGCTCTCGCCTCATCTCGTGACAGGCGTGCCGCTCAGCACGACCAGGGCCACGCACCACAGGCGCCCTGCGGTCACGCCCTTGCTCCTCATGGACACGGTCCGTATACGATCGTGGGCCCGTTCCCGATCAGCAGATCCGCCGCGCCGTCGCCGTCGATGTCGCCGATGATCAGGTGGTCGCTGCTGCGGGTCGCCATCGGGAGGTTCTGGGCAGCCTGGAATTGCCCGTCCCCTGTCCCCTTGTAGAAGGCCAGCGTCGTCAGGTTCACGTCCGACACCAGGACGTCCGCGTTCCCGTCGCCGTCGAGGTCGCCGATGGCTGCCGTCTCAATGGTGGAGGTCGTGGCCACGAGTTGCCCCGGTGCGATGGTGAAGCCGCCGTGCCCGTCGCCGAGCGACACGACGAGATCCTGGAGAACCCGATCCGGGACCACCACGTCCACGTGACCGTCGTTGTTCAGATCGCCCGTCGCCAGCGCGAAACTCTGGGCGGCGCCCGGCAACAGCACGGGCGTGAACGAACGTCCCCCTTGATTGATCAGGACCTGGGCGCCCCCATCGTGACAGACGACAACCAGATCGGGTCGCCCATCCTCGTTGGCGTCAATGACCGCCGTCGCCGTCCCGAGGCTGCAGACCTTTTCGTTCGTCCGCGCGGCGAAGGTGTCCTTACCGGTGCCCCAGAAGAAGCCGTGGCTGACGCCGGTGTCGTAGACCGGGACCACGACGTCGCCGTACCCGTCAGCGTCGAAGTCCGCGAGCGCGATATCGAAGGCCGGCTGCGACGCCGGGGGTACTGAGGCGCGGAGGGAACGAATATCCCGTCCCACTGCCACTCAGCATCACCGCGACGAAGCCGTATTCATCCGCCATGGCGACGTCCGGGATTCCGTCCTGATCGAGATCGCCGGCCGCCATCCCTCGCTGAAAGAAGGGGCCGATGCCGTCGTCGTCGTACTGGACGGGATCGGCGAAGACGCGCGGGGCGATCTGTCGGTGGATGAGCACGTGGAGTCCGCTGCTGTCGCTCCAGGTGGAAACGACGTCGAGCTGCCCGTCGCCGTCCATGTCGAACAGAATCTGTTCCAGCGACGGCTTACTCTGCGGAAACTGGAAAACGGTGCACCGGCCGCCGGACACGCCGCCAGGCGCTCCGCCGCCCACGCCCCCTGTGGCCCCGCCTGCGCCT
Organism: uncultured Pseudomonadota bacterium; assembly: GCA_963835825.1. Taxonomy (GTDB): domain Bacteria; phylum Myxococcota_A; class Polyangia; order Fen-1088; family Fen-1088; genus JADGRB01. Next base: position 489,770 of record CAWIGZ010000004.1, on the reverse strand, counting down.
CCCTTCGCGCCGCCCGCGCCCCCCTTTCCGGCCGCCGCCGCGCCGCCGACCGCCGATCCGCCGGCTCCCCCGCGCGAACCGCCGCTGGCGGTCGCGTCGGTGGGATTGCCGCCTGCCGAATCGCGTCCAGCGTCCCGGGTCCCCCGACCACCGCTGCCGCCGCCTCCGCCTGTCCCCGGTGAGCCGCCTGCCGTCTGTCCTCCGCATCCAACCCCGAGGACGAGAACGATGACGATGACCAAACGGGTGAGTTTGCCGCCCGCGAGAGACTTCATGGCAGATCCACGTGGTCCATTATGCACCCTGTTTGTCGCTTTCTTCCCTTCTGCCATCTGAAGGGGACCTCGACCATCGTCTGCCTCGGATTTCCGATCGAGAACATCACCGCACCGCCCAGGGACACGCGGCGGCAGTTTTTCCACGCCACACTCCTATCTCGGCATCGTGAACTGACTGAAAAGAGCGGCCGAACGTCCCTATCGGGAGCTCCGATCCATGTCGGGCTTGGAACTCTCCATTCGCAATGGCCTAAGACGGCCTAAGACCGTGCCGGCGCCAGATCCGCAGAATTGTCGATTCGCTCACTCCCATCTTTCGACCCAATCGGGCGGCACTCCAACGCGCGACCTCCGCGGGCGGATTGCGCGCCAGATCCGCGATCTCCTGCTCCACGGCCGGGTTCAGCTCCTTGGGCCGACCGGGGATCTTCCGCGACCTCAAGCCGCCGATCCCCTCCATCCGGTAGCGTCTTCTCCACGTGCAGACGGTCGGCACCGTGGTGCCAAGTCGGCGGGCCATCTCCCGAATACCTTCGCCCTCTCCGCTCGCCAAGACGATCCGAGCCCGCATCGCGAGCGCCGATGAGATGTTGGGCGAACGCAACCACGCCGCGAGGGTTGCGCGATCGCCGGGCGTGACGTCCAGCGTTTCCTCCACGAACGGGAGGGCACCGGAGCCAACGTCGTGGTTAAGATGATTAAGACGCTTTTGACGGATGAGGCCGGCGATCAGCGCCGCGCGGCTGTTGACGCCAGCCTTGTCGAAGATCGCGGCAATGTGGAACTCCACCGTCCCCACAGCGATCCCGAGTGTCTCCGCGATGACGCCGTTGGTCATGCCGCGAGCGACCAGCTCCAAGACGTCGGTCTGACGAACGGTGAGGTTCCAGTGGCGTGGCGACGCGGCGGCCGGGCGCAAGATCATCAGCGACCAGGCACGCCCGCCGGAGCCGGGGATCGGCGACACCTCCCAATCTCTTGAGGGGAGCCTCGCGGTCTCGGTCGCGGACGGCAGCCGGCGCAGCGTATCGGGTGCGTTACCGATGAAGACGCGGGCGGCGGCGTTCGAGCAGACGATCTCGCCAACCTGTCCGACGATCAACGCTGGCGCCTCGAGCGCGCCCAGCGCCGCTTCCAGGGCCGCGAGGGCCCCGGCTCCCAGCAGATCAGGGCGGCGCTGGTCGGCATCGGCCCCGGGCAGGCGTCGCCGCCCGGATAGCGACAGAGACTCGCGTTGCTTCGGAACTTCGCCGCATAGCCGACGCCTTCGCCATCTTTCGCCTCCACCTGGCCGTAAACCGCGCGACTGTTCTATGGCGATCCGGCGGGTGACTCCGTTCCGCCGTCCGCTCATACAACGTTGCAACCACGGATCGTTCCCGGGCATTTCCCGGCGTTCACGGCAGGAAGTAACGACCCGTGGCGACTTCGGCGATCAGACGCTGTGCGCCTTACAAAAGAAAACGAGTGATATCACTCGACGTCGCACGCCTTCTACTGCAACGGCCGCGCCTTTCCATTTTCCAGCGTACCCCTGGACGGCGACAGCAGATCACCTACCTGAACGCGCCGCGGCCATCCAGGCATCGCTCCGCCGGGACCTAACGCATCTCCGTTTGTATTAAAATGCGTATTAACGAAATCGTTGTCTGAGGTGATCGCAGGTGACGTTCTCCGGTGATTGCGCCTTGCCCGAGCCCACGAATTCAGCTATTTCTGTTCACGGGAGTTCACGGCAGAACACATTCTGAAAGGCCTGTCACGCCGGAGGCCGACTTCGCGTCGGTGGCGCGGGCTTGCGGCATTCGCGGGTACACGCAGGAGCGGTCGCAGGACGCTAACACCGTCATGCGTGAGGCGTTCGCTCAGCCCGACGCGGCGCTCGTCGAGGCGGTGATCCGCCCCAACGAACCGCCCATGCCGGGGCAAATCGAGACGTCGCAGGCGCTGAACTTCGCCAAGGCGCCGGCGCACGGCGACGAGATCTGCTTCGCGATCATCAAGAACATCCTGGGCGACAAGATTGGCGAGGTCGTGTAGTCGGTCAGTGCGGAACCGTCGACGTACCCAGCTCGGGTCGCCGGCTTCCGCGCCGGTCGTAGTCCCCAGCGTGCCTGTGTTGCCGCTGCCGCTGCCGTCCACGGCGGTATCGCCGAGGCGTCGTCGAAGGTCCACTCGCCGACCAGGCCGGCGGTGTGGCCCAACGCGTGGGTGTGCACGTCGGACCAGACCTGGTCGGCGGTGCGGGTCGTCGAGAAGACCCGCACCTCGTCCAGTTGCCGGCCCAGTAGCCCTGCGCCGGACCGTTGTCGACGTCCGCGCCAATCAGCGCCGGGTGCGTGTCGTAAGTCGGCGCTGCGGTGGCCGTCACGCACGAGACCGGTAGGCCGTCGACGTACAAGGTCGTCTTCATGGCTGTGCCGTCGTAGGTCATGGCGGCGTGGTGCCACTGGTTGGCGACCGGCGTCCAGGCTGCCGACGCGGCGCCCGACGGACTGGTCAGCCCAACCCCGGCATTGATGGCGTTGTTCTCCCACCAGATGATGTACGAGTCGGCGGTACCGGTGCCGTACGGTTTCCCGACCAACGACGCATAGCCGTTCGGCGTCGACGAGAACTGGAACCAGCTTTCCAGAGTCACGTTGGCCGTCGGCTCCAGCGACGCCGAATCGGCGATCGTGACCTGCTCGCCCATGCTGCGGTCGAAGGCCAAGGCGTCGCCGGCTGTCCAGCTCCGACGGTGGCGCCCGACGCGAACCGGTGGTCGCCACCGACAGCACGTCCATCTGGATGAACTGGCCGTTGTACGGCTGCTGGACGGAAACTCCCGGCACCGTCAGCGGGGTCGTCCCGTCGGTTCCGACGTTGATGATCTCCATGCTGTCCACCGACTTGGCGGTCAGGGTGACCGTCGCACCGGCGTCAATCCGGATCGTCTGCTGGAAGTTGAGGACCCAGCAGTGGTTGATGCTGGAGGCGCCGCGATTCAGGAAGAGGTGCTGGGGCGGCGAAGAGACGTCCAGCTCGTAGACGTTGAATGTGTCGCCGTCGTCGGCGCCGCCGACCAGCCAGGTGCTGCCGTCGCTGCACCCGCCGGTGTAGGTCTTCTGTTCGACGACGCCGCGGAACTGCAATGTGACGTCGTACGTGGTCCCGGTGCTGCCGTTCATCATCGCGCTGACGGTCGTCGTCGGCGTGGTGGCGCAGGCCGGGTTGCCGGTGTCGCTGCACGGGAGCTGCCATAGCAGTCCAGAGAGGCTGCCGGCGACCGCGGCGCAAGTCGCGTCACAGGCGCCGCCCGCGCCGCCAGCGGCCGTCCCGCCGCCGCCCGCCGCGCCGGCCATTCCGCCGGCGGCTCCGCCAGCCGCTCCCGACATTCCGCCCGCGCCGGCATTTCCGCCGCCGCCGCCGGCTCCGGCGGCGCCCGCTGCCCCGCCGCCAGCGTGCCCTCCGGCGGCGCCCGCGCTTCCGGCTGCCCCGGCTGTTCCGCCCCCTCCGGCCGCGCCGCCGGTCCCGGCGTGTGCGCCCGCGGCACCGCCCAGCCCGCCGGCGCCGCTCACGACCCGGGTGCCGTTCGAGCCGCACGCGGCCAACCCGGAGCCCGCCACCACCAGAACCAACCAAGGCCACGAGAGGCTATGCATGCCTCGACCGTAACATGCCGTCGAGGTTGGCTGAACTACGGTTGGCCGCGCGCGGCGGTCTTATAGTGCCCGGCATGAATCCCGGCAGGGCCCGCAGGGCCCGGGAAAAGCACGGCGATGGAGTTGACGTAGCGCCCCAATCTCGGCCATTTAACGCGGCGGGACTTCGGGCCTTATAGCGCCCTGCACGCCGGCATGTCCTGGTCCGCAGCTGGGCTATAATTTTGGCGTGTCGACGCATCACAAAGAGGAGGAGGTCCCCGAAGGAGCGGTTGACCGCATCGCAAGGCGGCGATTCGCCGAGGAAGTGGCGAGAAAGCACGCGGTGGACCCAGGGGATGTCGAGCACGTCCTTTCCAACCTGACCTTGCCGCCCCTCGAGCGGCTCCAGCGGAGCTTCCGGCGTGCCCGACTTGGACGGCCTGCCGGTAAGTGAGAAGGAGCTCGAGCTCCTTCGCCAACTGACGAACGCCGGGGTGCCTTTCATGCTGGTCGGACTCGGCGCTGCCGTGGTGCAAGGGGCGGATGCCGTCACGAAGGATCTCGACCTGTGGTTCCGCTCGACGGCACACCCGGGGGTCGCCGAGGCAGCGCGGCGGGTCGGTGCGGTATTCGCGTGGAGGAACAACCCACCGCTGTTCTCCGGACCAGGACTGGACGACATCGACATCGTCATCAAGTGCGACGGCCTGCGCGATTTCGACGCCGAGTACGCCGCCGCGATCGACATCGCGCTGGCTCCTGGCCTGATCGTGAAGGTGCTTCCTATCGATCGCGTGCTCGCGAGCAAGCGCGCCGCCGATCGTCCGAAGGATCGGGCGGTGATCCCGGCCCTCGAGGCGGCGATCGCCGCCATCAAGGAATCGTCTGGTAGGTAGTTGCCGGTTGGCGCGACTCCTATACCGCGCCTAGCGCCACAACCTCCACCGGCGCCGCCAGTCTCAAATCGGATAGTGATCCGCTGGAGATTCGCACCCTCGTGTCTGGTCGACCTCCTCCCTCTGGGCAGGAACCTTGCGAGGGCTCGAAGGCAGCCAATGTCCCGCGGCAGCGCCAGCAAATGCGACTATCAGCTACGGCGCCTGACAGTCCGAGCGACGGTTTTACGGGCTCTTTGCAACCAGTTCTTCCCACCACTTTTCCCACCACTCCGGCGTAACGGGCTGGACGTCCAGGTTACGCCACCGATCGTGTTTTCAACTACTTGGCACTACCCGTTGCGGCCCGAAACGGCCCTTTTCGTTTTCCCAAGCTGAATGTCGGCGGTTCGAACCCGCTATCCCGCTCCACCGTAAGTGTTTGAGGCACAAGGGTTTCGAGGGAGTCCCGATCACCCTCTGATTCACCCTCCCCTTTCGCCGGACACACAATAGACACAAGCGGGTCGGCGACCGCGGTCTCGTTGCACGCCTTAGCAGGCGCTGGCACGCCGAAGCTCAGACGCTCGATCTCTGCGCGGAGGTAGCTCGGGTCGAGGTGCAGGTACGTCTCAGAGGTGATGCGCGGATCCTTGTGCCGCATGATCTTCTGGATCGTGTGCAGTTCGGCGCCCTGCATCGCGAGCAAGCTGCCCGCCGTGTGGCGTAGGTCGTGGAAACGGATCGGCCGGACGACGCTCGCCACCCACATCAGATGGCGGTGCGTCGGGCATCGACGGATGGCCGAATCGGTCGCCGCTTCGACGTAACCACAGCCCTGCTTCCGGCACATGTGTCGATAGCCGATGGTGATGCCAGCGCGCCGGAGCGCGCGGCGGAGAATGGGTTCGAGCTTCGTCGTGTCCGGATACATCGTCCCGTCGGGCCGCGGGAACACCAGCTCCGATGGTGAGCGCTCGATCGCCGCCTGCAGGTACGGCACGAGCTCGCTCGCGATCGGGATTCCATCCTCATGGCCGCCCTTGGTCGTCGCCCGATCGTACGAACGCCTGACGAAGATCATGCCGATGTCGAAGTCGACGTCCGACTTGTTGAGCCCGAACAGCTCCCCTTTTCGCAGGCCGGTGTAGACGGCCGTCGCGAACAGCGACCGCCACTTGGGCGGCACGCTCGCCATCACCGGCGCCACCTCGTGCGCGCGCAGGAAGTCGGGCTTCCGCTTCGGCACCTTCCACACCTTCACTTCGTCCACCGGGTTCGGTCCCGCGATCTTCCGCTTCTTGATCGCGGCCTTGAACGTCCGTCGCAGGAAGCTTCGCAGGTGGTTGATCGCCTGCGGCCCGAGCGGCTTGCCCTTGGGACCAGGCGTACGCGTCTTCTCCTCGAAGTGCTCCTCGATTTCGCCCTCCGACAGCTCCCTCGGCGTCTTCGCGGCGAAGGGCGCGTTCATGAGGTGCCGGTGAATCGCGCTGTGCGCCTTCTCGTACGAGGGCTTGGTCTTCCAGACTCGCTCCAGCCACCAGTGGAGCAGCTCTCGGATCGAGGGCTCGGCATTCTCGTCGGTGGCTTTCTCGACGCCGAGCCGCACGCGCTCGCACAGGCGCTCCTTGTCATCCGCGAGCCGGCGGGCCTCGGAGAGCTTCGTCGCGGCTGACTTGACGCCGCGCCAGCGACCGCGCTCGTCCTAGTAGCGGAGGTAGTAGTGCCCGTGCTTTTCGAATACCGAGGCCATCAGCGCTTCTCCTTACTCCGTCGCGACGGACCGGAGTATGGCCGCTCCGGCGATGCACCGGCAATGATGGGCGTCACCGTTCCGGACATCGGCGATCGCTCGCCCCGCGCGATCCCCGCAATCACGTCCGGATCGAATCGCAGCAGGCTGCCGATTCGAACGGACGGGAGCAGGCCCGCCTCCGCTCGGTGGTACACCCACGACCGGCTGACCTTCAGGTAGCGAGCCACGTCGTTCGAATCCCAAAGACCGGACCGGTCAGGCTCCGCGGATCGAACGGTGGCCGTAGGGCGAGCGGCGCGGGCGTAGACCTGGGTGGGCCCTTCTTCGTCAACGGATTGATCATCTCGGTTCACGCGTCGTTCCTCCACGGGGGTTCTCGCGGCGGGCCCAGCAAGTGTTGCCTAACGGGCAGGGTTCAGCGTTTCGCCAGATGATTCGGGCGCGAGCAGGTCAAGTTGCGCGTCGGCGCGCCGCGATGTGTCTCACCGGCCCAGATCGGGTCCACGCCGTCGGCGGATGCCCGGCCTGGGCTCAATCGGGCGCGATCGGCCCTCGATCGCGAGCAACGCTTCCCGCGGTTCCTGGAGCAGGCGGGCTTGGCGCTCTCCGGCCGGACCGAAGCCGTGCGCCGTCGCGCGGGCCGCGTACGCATCCCAGTCCCGCTCTTCGCCCGGCCGAAGCTTCGCGGCTTCGCTCCGGATGGCCTGCACGACCTCGGCCCGGTCGTACCCGGTCGCTCGCGGGCGAACTGCGATCAGCCCATCAACCACGGAAGCGTCGACGTTGCGCCCGCGAAGCCGGACGGCGATATCGTCGCGGTGCCGCTGGTATGCCTCGGCAGCGTCGCGAACCGGCGCGCGCAGGGGAGCGGAAACGGGCGTCTCGCGGGCAGATGCCCGCGGCGGCGGGGTGGCGGCGCGGTCACCGCGCCCCGGCCAAGAGGCGGACGTGGCTCGTTGGAGCCGTGACCGCTCGATCTCCTGGCGCCGCTTCGCCTCGATCGCCTCCTGCAGCTCGGGATTGGTGATCCGGAACCCGTTCGTTGCCGCCAGGTCAACGCATAGGCGCTTGTAGTCGTCCGATCCGAAGACCTGGAACGTGCCCCACTTCTGCGCGGAGAGCTGGAGCGCGGCGAGCACGCTGTCGCGGCGAAGGTCATGGATTCGGATCTCACGGCCCCGATCGGAGAACGAGGGCGCGCGCGTCGGGGCGTCGAGCCGCCGGTAGAGGACCTCCCAACCGCGAACCTCGGCGGCGAAAGCGCGGATATCGCGCGGCCGCGCGGGATCGGCTCGGTCGCCGACAATCATGGCGGGCGTCCGATCCCGGAACCGCCACTTGTCCGCGAGCTCGGGGCTTCCCCGATCCCGAAGCCAGGTCTCGAACGGCGGTGAAGCCGGGAACCGCTCGCGGCTCACGGCGCGTTCCACGTCGTGGCGTTCCCTGAGCTCGGCTTTCTCCTGCGCCTGCCGGGCGGCCAGCATGCTCCGCATCGCATTCAGCGCATCCCGCCTACCCCGCCAATCGCGGTCCAGGCTCTCGCGACGCTCCTCTCGGTGGCGTGCGAGCATCTCGTCCCAGTCTTTTCGCTGCTGCCGTCGAAGCGCATCCTGCGCTGCCTTCTTCTCGGCGCCGTGGGCCTTCCTTTCCGCGCTGTAGGCGTTCCACCCTCTTGCCGTCGGGTCGACGGGCGCGGGCGACAGTGGCCTGACGACGACGTCGTCTCCCGGTGGGGTGAAGTCTCCCAGGCGCTTCTCGAGCGCCGACATGCTGCAGTCGCGACCGGCGGTCGATGCTTTGACCGCGACAGCGGCGACCCAAAGGACGGCACCGCTTCCCTTCCGCTCGAAACGCATTCCCCGCTCGGCCAACCGGGCGTGAACCTCGTCCCAATGGCGCGCCTGGCGGAGAACGGGCGCGCCCTCCTCGATTGCGATCCGCTGGGCCGACTTCTGGCCCGTCATGTTCTCGAAATCGCGCGCGGGTGTGGCCGGCGCGCGATCGCTCGGCCCGGCGGGTTTGATCGTCCGTTGCACCTCGCCGCTGTTGAGCACGCGGTACCTACCGCCTTCCTCCCGTTGCCACCCCTGCGCCCGCTCGATGCGCGCGATCGCTCGGTGCGCGACCTCGATGTCGAACCGGCCGTTCACCGTGACGACCCGCTCGGTCTCGGGGTGAACGCGATTCACCGCGAGGTGGAGGTGGTGGTTGTCCGTGTTCCGGTGCAGGGCATAGATGCACTGGTGGTTGCCCAGCCCCATCTCGGTGAGAAACAGTCGGACGGCTTCGTCGGCCTGCGCGGCCGTCGGCTGCTCGCCCGAGCGCCAGCTCAGGATCCAGTGCTGGACGGGTTGCGGCGACCTGCGAGCGGCCTCGGCGAGATCGGAGATCTCCTGCACTTGGCCGGCGTGGTCGATGTTCAGAAGGTTCGTGGCGCCCCGGTGTTCCACCCTTTCGTCCCCGCCCCCGGCGTCGGGCCCGGCGATGTAGTCACAGAGATCGCGCGCATGGAGGCCCTTCGACTTGAGCGGCGCCTTCTTGTTGGTGGGTACCTTCTTGACGATCACGGCGTCGGCAAGAGCATGCTGTCGATGGCGCTGCTCGACCACCTGCGCTGCGAGGAGATTGCTCCTTTGTTGATCGAGACCGACACCTCGGCCCCGGACGTGTGGAAGGCATATAAGGATGACGTCGAGAGCCGGTGCATCGACCTGGAGCAACGGGACGGTTGGCTGGAGCTGCTCGACGTCCTCGACCAGAATGCAGACACGCCGATCGTCATCAACTCGAAGGCCGCCAACCAGGTGGGCCTGCGCAAGTTCGGTGGGATGCTGGTCGAGGCCGTCCGCCAGCAGAAGCGAAAGCTGGTCACGCTCTGGGTCATCGATAGGAAGCGGGACGGCCTCGAGCTGCTCGGAGGGTTCCTGGAGACGCTCGCCAAGGATGAACGCGTGGAGGTCCACGTGGTCCGCAACCTCTATTGGGGCGACGAGACGAAGGTCGACATGTACAACGGCTCCGAGCTGCGCAAGGAGATCGAGCGCCGGGGCGGCCGGACGCTGAACTTCCCGGACGTCGCGGACCGCGTCGCCGAATCGATCAATCGGGACCGGATGCCGATCCACAAGGCGCGGCAGGAGCTGCCATTCGGGTCGCGCGTCGAAGTGTGCCGATGGCAGGGCGAGTACCGCCAGATGTTCGCCGGGGTGATGCTGTGAGCACTATGGACGCTTCTTTCACCGAGCTCTTGGGAAAGCTGCCCACCGACGCAGAGAGGCAGGACCTGTTCCGCGCTCGTGACACCCTCAACATCAAGAACAACGACGCGCTCTGGCCACTGCTCGTGATGCTGCGCCACTACGAGACGATCTACTCCAAGGTTCCCTCGCTCATCACACAGACCGTCAATGGGGCCGTCAAGAGAGCGCGATCGGCGGCGGAGGCAGAGCTCAAAGCCGCGAGCGTGCAAATCCAGGCCGACCTCGCCCGCTCGGTGGCGGACACGGCCGCGAGGATCGCAGACCGGCGCGCGAGCACCAAGCGATGGCAGTGGATCGCGGTCTCGCTCGCAATCGCCACAGCGGCGCTGACAACCGTCAACGTCCTGGCGTCTCGCTCGGGCAGAGCGGCGGGTCATGCCGATGGCTACCAGGCGGCCCAGGACGAGCGTGCGGCCGAATCCTGGGCGAACACGCCGGAAGGACAGCTCGCGTACGGCCTCGCCAAGGCGGGTAGCATCCGCGTTCTCGCAACCTGCTCGGGGCGGGGATGGGTTGTGAAAGGTGCCTACTGTTTTCCGCAAGCTGACAGTGGCTCGGTTTACGGCTGGAGGCTATCCGCACCTTGATAGCCGGCGCCATCGGCGGCGCATGCGATGCGCTATGCGATTCCTGGGGATAGCCCGAACAAGCGGCCTCTTGTCAACGCAAAGCAGAGATGTCCGATCGGTTGCAAAGCTGAGATGTCCGCATTCTGGAAGGAGCAAGCCAAAGGAGCCATCCGACATGTAGCCCAATACCTACCTCGCGACTGCCAGCCCTTGCGCTCGGGCCTGACCAAGAATTCAGCTCGTGTGGCACCATGTCCATTGTGAAGAGAAGGGTGGCCACCTGGTGGATCGCGGCTGCCGGAAGTCTAGCCCTCGGCTGCAGCAACTCGGGCAACAAATGCTGCCTGAGCAGTACCGCCGGTCAGAACGGTACGGGCGGCGAAGGCGGCGGTGGAGGTTCGCCGACCACGCAGGTGAGCCTCACCTTCGGACAGACGATCAACAACAAGGTCGACATCCTCTTCGTCATCGACACCGGGTTACACGAGACCACTATTCAGCAGAAGCTCCTCGCCCAAATCCCAACCTTCGTGCAGGTGCTGAAGAGCAGTCCAATCGCGCTCGACCTGCACGTCGGGGTGGTCTCCTCCGACATGGGCGCCCATAGCGACAGCCAGATCATGTGCACGGAGCTAGGGGACGACGGTGCGTTTCAGTATCAGCCGAAGGGGACCTGCACCAGCACGACGCTCGCGGCGGGTGCCTTGTACCTGGCGGACGACGGCAACGGCACCACGAACTTCACAGGCCCGCCGGACGCTGTTCTGCAGTGCATTGCCTTGCTAGGTACTGCGGGCTGTGGAGTCGCGCAGCCGCTAGCCGCAGCGGATCATGCTCTCGGCGCCGACAACGTTCAGGCTGGTACGCCCACGCCGCCCGCGACGAACGTCGGGTTCCTGCGACCGGACGCCTCCCTGGCCATCATCTTTCTCGGGAACCAGGACGACGCTTCGGCGCCGGAGAACACGACGGTGTTCTCGCTCAACGGCTATCCGGAGAACATGACGAACCCGGATGGACCTCTCGACGCCTACCGACACAACGGCGGTCCCCGGGGCCCGCACCTCTGTAACGATCCCGCGAGCGCGAACCCGACAGCGTTCATCACGGAGCCGCTCGCTGTTCCTTCGGACGCGCAAGGGACGGCGACCGCTCCCACTCTCACTCTCGCGAACTGCAAAGACAATGACAGCGGCTCGAGCGCATTTTACCTCGTGAGCAAGTTCGTCAGCGATATTAAGGCGCTCAAGCCTGACCCTGATGAGCAGATTCTAGTCGCTGGGTTCATTGCGCCGACGGTGCCCGTCGAGATCGGATGGTATCCCCCGGTGGGTGGAATGGACCTCTCGCCGGGTGAGCTGTGGCCGGAAGAGATGCACTCCTGCGGCAATGGAGGAGAGACCAGCCCCGAGGCCCAAATCGCGACGGATGGGAGCTTCGGTGATCCGGGCATTCGCATCGCCCAGTTCTTGAACGCCTTCCCGAACTTCGTGGTGGCGTCGATCTGCGATCCCAGCTACGCCGCCAGCATGAAGACCATCGCCACGAAGATCACTCATCTGCCTGGCCCGCCGCCCTGCATCACCGGGACGATCCGGACGAACGCCGCCGGAGAACCGAACTGCACGGGTAGCGCCGTCGTCCAGGGAGCGAGCGACGCGAGCCAGATTCAAACTTATCCGACCTGCGCAGACACCCAGAACGTGACGCCCTGTTTCACCCTCGTGAACGGGACCGGCACCTGCGTTGGCTCGACGGTGACGGTGGTCGACGCACCGGGCGCACCCAGTACCTCGTTTACGATCAGCTGCCAGATCTGTAACCCGGGTGTCTCTGTAGCGGGCTGTTGATCCACAGGTCCAACGGCGCTCACTCACGAAGCGCTGCTTCGATCTGCCGCTGACGCTTGCGTTCGTTGATAATGTCGTTGGCTCTTTTCCGCTTCTGTCTCTGCTCGTCGGCGAAGCGAGCGAGGAAATCCGCCACGGGTCGGCTGATGTTTGCCCGGGCAAAAGCTTTCGCGGGTCTGGGTCGGCAGGGCAGCCTGCAGCTGCGCGACCTTCGCGGATCCGCTCCTTCCCTCGCAGAGACACCTTCTTGGACGCCAACCGACCTGAATCGCGACCCTCTTGGACAGCTCGAATCACACCGAGTGCGGCTCCCAGGCGCTTATTCTCGACGATCTCGCCCTGTGCGATGATCGGCTGCTGCTCATAGACAGTGTAGGGCAAAGAACACCCCTCGTACTGGATGTCGACGATGCCAGCGGCGTTCTCGAGGACATCGACCTGACGTTTGGCCACGGTGAACCCTCGGGTCTCAACCGTGGGGCGAATCAGATACGTCGGCCGCTTGTAGTGGACGACGAGATCGCGCGACATCGTTCGGACCTCACGCCAGGTGAAGATCCGATCGAGATCGTCCTGCGAGCGGAGCGGTCGGTGGGCGTCGTGGGGATTTCGAGGAGCTCGGGCGAACCGTGCGTTGAATTCTGCCGCGAACCTCGGCAGGAAGGCGTTCCCGTCCTCCATGGTCGAGATCCCTTGGAGCCGCAGCTCCTTGACGAGCCGGTCCTGTAGAGTTTGGTTCATCCGCTCGACGCGACCCTTCGCCTGCGGCGTGTTGGCGCAGATGATCTCGATGGACAGCTCGGCGAGGGCGCGGCCGAACTGGGTGACACCTTTATTCGGGCCGCGGGAACCCTCCCGTGTCACCCGGAAAATGCTGTGCTTGTCGCTGTAAAACGCGACGGGCCGCCCGTATTTCCGCAGGTAGCTCTTCGTGGCATCGAAGTAGTCGAACGCCGACTCCGTGGTCACGAACCGCAGCTCCATCAAGCGGCCAGTGGCATCGTCGACGAAGACCAGCAGCGAGCAGCGCTCACCACGCCTCTCGAACCAGTCGTGGTCGCACCCGTCGATCTGGACCAGCTCGCCCAGGCACTCCCGGCGTGGTCGCGGCTGATGGGGCTGCGCCGCCCGGTCCCGACGCGAGGTCCAGAGTCGGGCGCCGATCATCCATTTCCGCAGGGTCTCGCGCGACACGCGAAGCCCGTGGAGCTCCGCCAGCTTCTCGGTCGCCAGCGTCGGACCGAAATCGGAGTAGCGCTCGGCCACGAGCGCCATCACACGCTGGCGAAACTCCGATTCCATGGCGTTGTTTGCCCTACGGCCCCGGCGTTTTGAGACCAGCCCTCGGGCGCCGTCCTGGCCGTAGGACTTGGCCAGCCTCCGCATCTGGCGCGTCGACACGCCCAGCATGTCCGCCGCCTTCTTCTGCGACAGACATCGCTCCTGAACCCGCTGAATGACCGTCAGGCGATCGATCTCTTTGGCGCTCATGGTGACCAGCTCGCTGGGGGTCGTCGGCATCGCCGGCACCCTGGCTCGGGCAGCCACGAAGCGGACATCTCAGGTTTGCAGAAAGCGGACATTACTGCTTTGCGCCAATACGGGTCCGTCCCATAATGGGGCGTTCCGTAACCGCCTCCCCCTCCCAGACCCGCCCAAGAGCCCCGTTTCCACGGCGCTCCGTCAACCCCTCCCCCTGCCTTTACCCGGGCCCAGCGGGCCCTGCCGGGTTGACCCGCTCGCGGTGGTCGGGCCTCAGGGCGACGGCGCCGGCTTGGGCGGCGCGCCGTGGATGACGCCGTCGAAGCCGGAGATCCAGAGATTGGCGGAGCTGATTGCCGAGATGCCGTACCAGGAGCCCGGCGTCGCGAGCGTGACCGGTCCGGACCAGCTCTTGCCGTCGAAGCGCCGCAGGCCCGCGGTCGTCATGGCCCAGACGTCGTCGTCGGCGTCGGCCCACATCGTGTAGACGTCGCCGAGGCTGTCGGCGGGCGCCGTCGCCGTCCAGGACGCTCCGTCGAAGTGGAAGAGGCCCGCCCAGACGTCGCCGGGCCCGAGCGGCCAGAGGTCGCGAATCGTGAACTGGCCGCTCCCCGGGAGCGTGACGGGATCGGACCAGGCCTGCCCGTCGTAGTGATAGACGGACAGGCCGGAGACCAGCCACAGGTCGCGGTCGCTCGTCCCCCGGAGCCCGACGCCGTGGGGGTCGAGCCGGAAGCCCGCCGGCAAGGGGACGAGGTGCCAGGTCTTGCCGTCGGTCCGGAGGAGCGCGGCGGGGCCGGCGGAGTAGCTGCCGAAGACCCAGACTGCACCCGGTACGGCGAAGAGCTGGCGCGCGTTCCAGCCACCGGCCAACGGGAACGGTGGCGAGGTCGGGAAGGGGAGCTCTTCGAGCGCGCCGCCGTTCCAGTGCCAGAGGCTGGCGTTGGCCATCCAGACGTCGCTTCCGTTCGAGGCGACGACGGGCGGGTCGGCCGGAATCGTCATCATGGTGTAGAGCGACCACTGCGTGCCGTCCCAGCGCGCCGCCTGCGCGTTCCAGTTGGGGGAGAGGCCGGTCACCCAGACGTCGCCGCTCGCCGCCACGTGAACGTATTCGGCTTCTTGGAACAGCGAGGTCGGCGGATCCCAGCCGTTCTCGAAGCCGTGGCGGGCGGTTCTCCCGGAGATCGCCCACAGGTCGTCCATATGCCCGCCGAGTACCAACGTTTCGCCGAAGTAGGTCTGGTTGGTGCTGTCGGGCCCGTAGGGCGATACGAAGATCGCGGAACCGTGGATTCCCGAGGCCCAGTGGTCGGCCAAACTGGCCCCGGCGATCGTGTAGGCGTCCGCGGAGGACCAGCTCCCGTTCGAGAGTGCCCAGCAGGCCCCGTCGCCGCCATTGCTCTCCGCCGCGGCCCAGATCGTCCCATCGTCGAGCACGCCCATGCGGTTGAAGTAGAGATTGTGCCTGGCGTCCCACGGATAGGTCGCGCGCCCCTGCACGGCGATGTCGCCGCTCGTGAAGGCCGTCCCGTCCCAGTGCACGGAGTGGCCGATCTCGCTCGCCATCCAGACGTCGGTCGCGCCGCGGCCGACCACGGCGGCGGCGCCGTCGGGGCCGACGTCGGTGCCGGTCCAGCCGCTCTCGCGCACCCAGTGATAGACGGTGGGTTCGTTCCCGACGGCCCAAGCTTCGTTTGCGCTCGCCGCCCACAGCCCAGTCACCTTGGCGAGCCCCGGCGCGGCGAGCTTCGTCCAGCCGCCGGCGGTGGCAAAACCGCGCACGACGTCGCCGTAGGCCGACCCGATGAAGACTGCGCCGTCCGCCGACGCCGAGACGGCGGTCAGGTTCGCCGTCAACCCGACGTCGACGAGCGTCCAGGCGACCGGCGTGGTCCCCTCGGCGCTGCCGCGCAGCACCGTGCCCGAGTCGCCGACCGCCCACATCTCACCCGTGCGCGCGGAAGAGAGATCGTGGAGAAAGCTCCCCTGCGGTCGCGGCTCGACCCAGCACCAGCCGGTGGGGGTCCGGCTGGCGCAAACGTCGCGCGTGTACGGCGCGACCTCGGGCTCGATGATCGTTCCGACCGTCGCCGGAACGATCGAAGGATCGCCGCCGTCGCGCGCCGCGGGCGCGCTACCGTCTGGGGCGCGCGCCCCCCCGTCTGAGGCCGTGGCGCCGCCGCCGTCGACGAGGCGCGGCGACGCATCGGGCGCTGAGGCCGCGCCGGCGTCGACGGCGGGGTGGGGGGCGGCATCCGCCCCGGAGGTTCCGCCGGTCATCGCCGCGCCGCCGCCCGCCCCGAGGGATCGCCCGCACGATCCCATCACGAGGACCAACCAACCCCCCAGCGCCACCCGTCCCGACCGCACGACCTGGAAAACATCGTCACCGCCCAATGAAGATCAATGGAAGCCTGACGAGATGTCACGGACTTGTACCCATCACCGTGGAGATGCGCGCGATCGCCCCGTCGATCGGCTCACCGAGATCGAGCGGAAGAGCTGCTCCTCGCGGCGGCGCCCAGCAAGATCCTGCGCAGCTCTCGGCGATCGAGAAACGGGACGAGGCGAAAGCGGCACCGACCGAGGATAAGTAAAACAAGCGCCGGTTGTCCGATAATAGGGCCCTCCGTCAACTCTCCCTGGGCCCTAAGGCCCCCTGCCGGAAATTGCGGAGTCATAGCGGGGTCCTACGGGCCCGTGTCCAGACCCTCAGAGGGCCCAAATGGACACTATTGGACACAACTTGGGCCCGGAGTGGCGGGTACCTCGTGGTGTTACGCTGGGGCGATGACGACTCTGTTGATCCGCGTCGGGCTCACGTTGGGCGATGTTGTCTGGATGGCGGGAGCTGGAGCGGCATTGCAATGGCTGGCGAGCAAGGTCGGTTTGGCGTCGCCTTGGTGGGCTTGGGCGATCCTCATTGGTTTGGCCGTCCACATGTCGTGGACATCGAGGCGCATCGAGGACGCCCGGGAAGCGCTGTCCAAGCAGGTGGGCGCCGTCGCGGAGCACGTCATCCAGGTCAAGGGCGAGATCAGGCGATCCTGACGACCGCCCCCGGATCACGGTCGCGGGCGGTCTACGCGCGCCGCGGTCCGCGCCGTCTGAGGCGCTCAGCGATCACCTCGTTGCAGCGCTCACACGTCACCCACGATCGCGTTGTCGTGAACGGCGTGCCCGGAGGCGCGCCGCAGAGCGCGGCCGTGGTCGGCGCCCGGCGCGCGTGAATCGTCGGCGCTGCCGCGGCTTGCGACCAATCCACGGCGGAAGCCTACCGCAGCGTGAGCGCCTCGACCGCACGGTCGATCAGCCGGTCGGCGAGCCCGGCTGTGGATATCTCCGCCGTTGAACGGCGCGCTCACGCGGCGTAGGCTTGAGGTTCAAGAGGTGATCGCCATGGCATGCATCAAGTGCGCGGTCGCAGGTCAACGAGACGGTGTCTGCGACGAGTGCATCGGCTCGGGTAGGGCCGAGGCGATGGAGCGCGGAGCGCCGATCCCGGCTCAGCGAAACGGTGTCGCCGCGACTGAGTTCGAAGCTAGCCCCGGATTGTGGCAACCTGAAGTGCAGGTCACCAACGGTGGCGCGTGGACGATAACGATCCCCAAAGAGTACGGCAGGCCCACGATTCGCGACGGTCGCGTGTTCGGGATCTTCGTCGACGACGCCCGCAATCTGGAACGGTTCCGCATCCACTACATCGATGATCAGCACGCCGGGATGGGGAACCCCTACGAGTCCCATGGCATTTGGAGTCTCGACTTTTTCAACCCGGACGGGACGGGGATCGTGGTGAACAACGACGACGAGCGCATGCACGGGCGACCGTACAAGCTCCGCTTCCGGAAGATCGCCGAGGCGAGCACGCCCGTCGGCGCGAGCTAGTTCAGAAGCCCGCCGTTGTTGGCCGGCGTCGGCGGCGGCTCGTCCGACTCGTCGTCGTCGGCATCCGCTTCCACGCGAGCAGCGCTAAGGGCTGTGTATTTGTCGAGCTGCGGAAGGCGGTGCTCGTCCAGCAAGCCGCGGTAGGGTGCCGGCTCGGTCGCTTCGGTGTTGGCCTTAGCGGCTTGCAGCTCGCGCGCGAGCTTGAGGAGGGCCTCGGCCTCCGCCGGGTGCGCTTTCACCCAACGTTGGACCTGCTCTCCCATCGCGTTCGCCGCTGCAACCATTCCGGTCATGAACTGCGCGAGCGGCGAGCGCGGTCCGAAAAGCTGCATCAGCACTGCCCGTGAATCGATCACGTCTGCGTTGCTCATCGAATACCCCCTGAGCCGCAGGGTACTGCGCAAATGTCTAGTCCGCCAGATCCTTACTCTGGCTCGCCGAGCAGCCGGCGCGCGCCGCTCAAATTTGGTCGTCGAGGAGGGTGCGGAGCCGGAAGGCGGGCCGAAGTACACCGATCACGATGGCCTCAAGCTCTCTCTTTGCTACGCGGAGCGTGTCGTAACTCCCGACGCCCAGCTTGGCGAGGCGCTCAGTCTGGTCCACGACGCTCCTGACTCTGCGCTCGTTCGCGTCCGACATGACGACTTTGAAGCGCGCCTTCTCAAGCGCTGCCTTCGCTTGGTCGATCCCGGTGGCGCGCCATGCCTCAGGGTTCTCGAACGGTGACGGCAGAAAATAATCGTCGGGTGCACCGTGTCGGATCGAGGCATTCTCCGCATCGTCGTAGACGGCGTCGATCCGCGCCAGCAGGTCGTGCGCCTTGGACGCCCAATCCGCGTAGATCGTCCGGAGGTCGTCGACCTCCTTCCCGCGGCGGTTCAAGAGCCACGTGATGCCGATCGTACCGCCGATGCCGATCAGCCCTGTCTGCCACGCGTCGCCCATTTTGCCCGGCCCGAGGAGTGCGAACGGCATTTTACACCCGGCCGGGCGGCCGGCGACGTGGTGGTGCTCAAGCAGCCGGCGACACGTCGAGCCGCGCGGCACCTTCCTCCCATTCCTTCCACAGCGCCGGCGGCACGAGCAGGCGCAACGGCGGGCACTCACCGCGTTTGATCTCGGCGCGTGTCCAGCCGCCGCGGGCCATGGCTCGGGAAGGTCGGGCTGGCGGAGCTCTGCTTCCTCGTCGCCGCGCGGTGGCGCTCGCGGGCCAGCGATAGGGGGCGGCGCGGCACGCTCCCTGAGGTGCCGGTGTTCGGTCCACTTCCTCGGCTGGGGGATAGCCCGAACAAGCGGGGGGTTGTCCCTGGGCCCTACGGCGCCCTGCCGGGGCCCTCCGTCAACTCTCCCTGGGCCCTACGGCCCCCTGCCGGGAGTCGTCTCATCGCCGGAGGTCACCCACGGTCAGGGCGTAGCCGGCCAGCACGCAGAGCACGTCAGCCACGTCGGCCAGGTCGGTACGAGACCGGGCGAGGACGGCCAGAGCTGATTCGAAGGTCATCGGTCGGTATCGGGTTGGACGCCACGGAGTTGCCCCGGGGGTATGAGCCCGCCCGGGGCTTTCCATGCGTGAGCGCTACTCGTCGTCGTCGGGCGCGCCGTGGGTGTAGTGGATCCCCGGAAAGAACCCAGGCCACGGATCGGGTTGCAGCGCCGGCCGATCTGGCGCTCGGCGGGGTCTCACTGCCGGCGCAAGTTGCGGCCCCTTGCGTGGTTCCGGCGCGTCCTTGGTCTCGTTTTCTTCATCCATCGCGATGCCCACCCTTCAATGTTGACGGGGCTGAGACGTCGATGGCAATGTGGCCACTTACAAAGCCCCGTCGGTTCTGAACTGGCGGGACACCATTGACCCACCAATCAGCGCCGGTTCGGGGTTTTGCTTTCCACGGCTACCCCGGATCGGCGCTTCTTTTTTGGAACGATTTCGACTGTATTCTGCGGTTGTCCTAAGGCAAGAGATACTCTGGCGACAGAAGACGGGTCCGTAGGTGCTTTGCGTTAACTGACCGAAGCGGGCTCAATGCCCCACCGTCCTCTCGATCGCATCTACCTTCGAACGTATCCCTTGGGAAGGCCCAAACGACCGATTCGGGCGCCGAGCATGTGGACAAAAAACCACGCCGGTTCTTACTCACTCGACGACCCTACTACTGCAATTGCGCGCCAGATCGACGAACAGCCGAGGTTGTCGAAAAAGTTGGCGCTGGTCGTCGCAGATGCTCGACGGCTCCATCGTGTCGGCGCCTTCGGCCTGGCTCCAGTAGAACACGCGCCCCGAGGCCAGCATCTCGACCCAGCCACCAGCCACGCGCTGGAAGGTCGACACCGCTGGGACGGTGTCGTTGGCGGGCCGGACCCATTCGAAGAGGTCCAGCGTCTCGTCGTCGTGCCTGCGGTGTGGGGCCTTCATTCGTCCTCGCTTTCTATCTGTATGCTTTCGAGTGAGGCGTCCTCGCGTTGTAGGGGTTGGCGAGTTCGTGAAGCAAGCAAAGGCCCGGAGGTTTCTCCGTCTATCCCCCGATCCATTGTTGGGCTCGGTTTTGGACCCGGTTCAGCAGAAATCGACCGCATACCTATCCTTCGTTCGTACCCACTCGATCCACCCCTATCACGACCATATACGGTCGCGAAGAAGAGGTAGCAGTAGGGCCTGTGGGATATGTGGACGGATCAGCATTCTCCGTCGGTGAGCGTGGTTGTTTTGCGCTGTGAATTGGTGGTGGACAGACATCCGGGCGGACGGTGGAGAAGCTGGTTTTCTGGTCCGTCCACAACGATCTCCACACCTAGTGGCGGAAACTCGCCGTCCCTGTTTCTTGGCTCCATCTAACGCCGCTTCGTACCCACTCGATCCACCCGTACCATGACCCTCGGGTTGCAAGGGGCCGCGGTTGCGCGCCATCAGCGGCCAAAACACGGGGGTTAACAACCGCACGCCTATCTCTGTCCGTACCTGATTCCCGAGCAAAGTGAGCTCAAAGTGGCCCATAAACCACGGCCATGACTGGTGTTTTCGCTCGGCCGTGAAGTCCCGAGATGGAGGCGTGGCGTAGATGGCCGTGAAGTGCCCTTTGCCGCTCTTCCTGCGGTCCCCGGCGACGAGGCGCGATCCGAGGTTGCGCATGTAGTCTTTCGAACGCACTTGGATGAGCGGCCGTCGTAGATGGCGATGAGGCGCCGTAGCGTCGTCTTCTGGCGGCGCTCCGTACGTCGACGCGAAATCGATCGCCACACGCAACGGCTGATCGCTGGCGGGGCGTTCGTCCTCGTCTCGGTGTGGTGGGGCCTGGGCTCGCTCGCGTCGAGCCGGCGATCGCGTAGGCGGTCGGGGGTCCAGCCATCGCTCGGGCTCGTTCGCTCGGTGTACGGGGTCGGGCTCTTGATAGTCATCCATGGTGATCCTTGCTGTTCTGTGGCGTGAAGCGGGGCTCACTCAGATGATTGCGGCGCTTGGTGTGCCGCCTGCCCCTGTCACGGTGATCGCAGCCCCCAGTAAGAACAGCGCGAGTGAGGGTACCCAGGGCCACGATCCCCTTGGGCCAAGGCTGATCCGCTGAAGTTCCCACCAAGGGCCCCGGGCGTACCTGCCGGCCGCACCCCAACACCTACGCGATCGGGGTCGAAACGGCCTAATCAGGCCTAATCAGGGCGTGTGATAGGCGTTGGATAACCGCGAGGCTGCGGAGTGAGCGCCGTGAAGATTAGATAGAGAATTGAGCATGCGCCTCTCGATCGCCTCGTAGCATCCCAGCTGCCTCCGGGTAAGCCTCGCACGGTCCAAGCCGTCGCCAAGGCGGCAGCGTTCAAGAAGCTGGCCGAGCCGAAGCCACCAGCGCCGAAGAGTCGCCACCGAACGCTGATTGACGACCTGGTCGCGTACCACGGAGCCAAAGACCGCGGCTTCCGCAAGACTGTCATCCAGGCGTTGCGAGACCAAGGCGTGTGCGACGGCACCTTGTGCGACTCGGACGAAGAGAACCCGTGCAACGGGAAGTGCTGGGTCGATGAAGAGCTGGTCGAACTCTTCGCCGAGTTCGATCGGGTCCGGGACGTCTACAAGATCGATCGCCTCGACGATGGCATGCTCCAAATCACCGTCTACGAGGTCGAGGTCACCCACCACCTCACCGACGACAAGGTTGTCGACTACGCCAACCTCTGGGGCTGCGTGGGGATAGCACCCCTCCGAGCGTGGCACGGCCTTTGCGCGGGGCGCGGCTTGACACGTATCGTGTGCACACTTATCCTGTGTACACGATGAATGTGACCATCGCTCTCTCCGACGATTTGGTCGCTCGGGTGCGTGAAATCGCGCAGAGCCAGGGAACGACTCTCAACGAGCTCGTCCGCCGGCAGCTCGAGCTCGTCGCCGGACGCCCGACGGGCGAGGCACTCGCTGACGAGATGCGGAAGCTCTGGGCGCAGTCAGCCGCGCGCTCGGGCGGCAAGCGAATCCGCCGGTCCGATGCCTACGACTCCCCGTCGGTCCTGATGGCCCGGGCTTTTCTCGACACGAACATCCTCGTCTACGCCGACGACGCCGACGCCGGGCCCAAGCGCGCGAAGGCACAAGCGCTCGTCCTCGGCGCGCTGGCGAACGGGGATGCGGTGATATCGACGCAGGTGCTGCAGGAGTATTTCGCCGTTGTCACGCGCAAGCTCTCCGTGGCCGCCGAGGCGGCCCAGAAGAAAGTCGAGCTTCTCGCCGCGCTTGTCGCCGTCACAATCGACGCCGACCACATCATCGAAAGCATCAAGCTGCACCGGCTCTACGGCCTCAGCTTCTGGGACGCTCTCATCGTCCAGGCCGCACGCCGGGCTGGCTGCGATCGTCTGATGACGGAAGATCTGCAATCGGGTCAGCGGATCGAAGGCGTCGAGATCGTCAACCCGTTCGCGTAGCCGATCGAATCGCATCCGCGGCGCGATCCGGCGGTCAGCAGCCTGCGTTGCCGCCCAACTTGCCGACGCGGCACGACGTGATGAAAGCGGCCAAGTCGCTCGCGGCGATCCTGATGACGTTCAAGATCCGCACATGCGGCAGTCGACCGGCAGCGCAGAGACCGTATACGCTGGCCGTCGTCACGGACAGACGTTTGGCCACCTGCTTGACCGAGAGCAGGCGATCGGGAGCGTCTCCACCCCCGGTCTTCAGCCGATTTTCCAGACACAAGCCAGACATAAGAACCTTGCTAACCGGTGCTTCTGGCGGCGCAGAGTGCGAATCGCTCTCGGAGCGGTTCTCAATATTCTCCGTCGCTTGCAACGCCATGCTACCCCCGCCGACGCTCGCCCCCGACCTTCCCAAGCTGAATGTCGGCGGTTCGAACCCGCTATCCCGCTCAAGAAAAGCTGAGTTTAACGGCCACTTGCTAGGGCTTGCTAGGGCAGCTCTGACGCCCCCTCGTCGAGATCTCCGAGCGCGAGGTCTCGCGTCTGATGCCACGCGCGCCGCGCAAGCCGCCGTCGCAGACATGGCGCACTTCCTGACCAATCACGTCGGCACGCTCGCCTCCATCGACTTCTTCACCGTCCCGACCGCGACCCTTCGCGTGCTCTACGTCTTCGTCGTGTTGGCGCACGACCGCCGACGTGTCGTGCATTTCAACGTGACCGAGCATCCGACCGCCGCTTGGACCGCCCGCCAGATTGTCGAGGCGTTCCCCGAAGCCAGCACGCCGAAGTACCTGATGCGCGACCGTGACCGGATCTACGGCGAGCCCTTCCGCGACCGACTCGCAGGAATGGGCATCGAGGAAGTCTTGAGCGCGCCGCGCTCGCCCTGGCAGAACCCCTTCGTCGAGCGCCTTATCGGCTCGGTCCGCCGTGAGTGTCTCGATCACATGGTCGTCCTCGGCGAGCGCCGTCTCCGGCGACTCCTCGCATCCTACTTCGTCTCCTATCATCACTCGCGCACCCATCTGTCGCTCGACAAGGACGCGCCAACCCGCGCACGATGATGTCGCCCGAAGCCGGTGAGGTGGTCGAGTTGCCCGAGGTCGGCGGCCTGCACCACAGATACGAGCGCCGCGCCGCCTGAAGGCGCCCCGACAAGAGGAGGGGGCCGCCCTCTTCGGCAGCGGCGAACCTCTGGCCGCCGCCCGCCTCCCGTCCCCTTGCCGCCTCGCAGCTTGTTCTCCGCAGAGCAGCGTCGCCCCGAGACCCGCTCCTTTTTACACATCCGCCTAACTTTCCTTGCACGATCCGAAGCGCGTCGACAGGAATGGGTATGCGTTCTGCTCGACGTCACTTTCTGTCTTTCTCCACGGCCGCACATCCCGCCACGAGCGCGACTTCGTGGGCAGCCCGACTTGAGCACTGCGCGGTCGCGGCGAGCGTGGTGGCAGGCTTGGGTCTCGGCATCGCCCCTGCGGCGCAAGCCAAGCCGTTCGAGCAGTACATCAAGGCGACTCCCACGGTCGCGCCGCTCACCTCGGCCACCTGGGGGGTGGCGGGCGTGCTTCCGCGAGACATCTCCAACGGCATCGAGAGCGCCAAAGGCGCAGGCGTTCACCCGGACTACTACTATTGGGACGGCGAGATCATCAAGGCGGTGGACGGCAAGTACCACATGTTCATGAGCACCTTCTCGGGCAATCAGTCCTTCAACCCGGGGTGGACGAGCTCTGACGCCTACCATGCCATCAGCCAGACCAACGTGCTCGGGCCCTACGTGCGACAGGACTACGTGTACAACAACAACGGCTCGCACAAGGGGCACAACGTCTCCGCAGCCCAGCTGTCGGACGGCAGCTACGTGGTCGTCGTCAGCGAGATCGTTCCCTTCACGATCTACAAATCGAGCTCTCTCGATGGCCCCTGGACGGGTTGTTCACCCCAGAGCGACGTCGGTGCCTCCAACATCAGCTTCGTCGAGCGCCTCGACGGCAGATTCGAGATCACCGAGCGTAACGGTGGCCTCGCGATCTCGGACACCCTGTGTGGCCATTACGTGAGGCAGCAGCCCAAGACGACCTACACGGCGCGAAACAGCAACACCGTCTATCCGACGCGGACCTCGACACCGGGTGTATCCAATCCAACCTACGCTTACGAAGAGGATCCCCACATCTGGATCAGCGGAGGGACCTACCACATCATCTACTCGGGCTCCGGAGATCGTGTCGGATGGCACGTCTATTCCCCCGACGGCATCACTGGCTGGAAGGACAACGGGTACGCGTGGTCTCCGCGCGACTACCAGAAGATCTTCTGTTACGAGGGAACCACCACCTGCACCGCCTGGTACAAGATGGAGCGACCGGGCGTGGTGCTGGAGAATGGCCACCCGATGTACATCACCTGGGCCGTGGCCGATGTGGACAAAGACAACTCGATTCCCGCCGGATCCAATCACGGTACCAAGGTCGTCGTCGTTCCATTCGACGGCGTCGCGTTCGACGCAGACTTCGGCAACGGCAGTACGGGGGGAGCCGGCGGCGGCACGACAGGCACCGGCGGAGGCATGGGAGGTACCGGCGGCTCTGCTGGCACCTCGGGGGCGGGGGGTAAGGCGGGCAGCGGTGGCGGTGCCGCGACGGGGGGTAACTCCGGCGGCGGAGGCAAGGCGGGCGGCAGTGGCGGCGGCGTGAGCGGCAGCGGCGGCATGAGCGGTGGTACCGGCGGTGCCGTTGGAACCGGCGGCGTTGGTCAAGGCGGCAGTGGCGGGAGCTCGGTCGGTCACGGCGGAAACCCTGGGTCAACCGGCGGAGGATCGGGTGGCGCCGCGTCCGGCAGTGGCGGCAGCTCGTCGGGCGGGACGACTGGCAACGGTGGCTCGACGGCCACCCCGGGTGAAAGCAGCTCCTCCGGTTGCAGCTGCACGGTGGGCTCGGACACACGCGACGAAATGATCCTGCCCACCCTCCTTCTCGGCGCATTGGGCGTTCAGTTGGTCCGCCGGCGGACCCGCCGCGGCCGCACTCGCACGGAAGCCTCTCACTCTTAGCAGCCGGTCGTGAAAGCTGTGGTTCCCGTACCCGACAGAAGTCCGCCGGCTGTTCGGCGACGGGAACCATACCCCCAACACCGCCCACATCGCCGAGCTCAGCGCGGCGGTTGTTTGCGTCGCGGTTTCGGCACACGCCGCGCTCCCCCCAAACCGATCACGCCTTTTGTCTGGCTGCTCTATCGCCGGTCGAAGGCAAACGGATCGCGATCAGCGACGGCAAAGACCGTCAACGTTGGCGATCCTTCAGGGCGTGTACTTTAACGTCGCCCAGCCGGTGGCGGGCATCGCGAACTGCAGCTTCTTGCCGCCGATCGCCACGATGAAGTTCTCGATGGCGGCGCCGCTGTTGTACGCGACAACCACGATGCTCCCGTCCGGGTTTTTGAAGGCAATGGCGTCGCCGCTCGTCGTGCCCAGCACGGTCGCGCCCGGGGACACGTACTGTGAGACGTGGCGGAACACGTAGTAGGCCGGCGTTGCACTGACCTGCCCGCCGTCCGCGACCAGCAAGGTGTCCTGCTTCCATTCGCGGCTCGTATCAATGCCCAGGCCGTTCTTGTCGAGGACCATGTTCCACGCGTTGTACTCGGTCACCCGACCCTTGGTGATCGCGTCCCGGATGTTGCCCCAGCTCTCCACGCCATAGGCCTGGTCATTCGGGGCTTGGACGGAATCGTAGGCGCTCGGGCAGTAAGGGGGGTTCACCGTCGGGCAGAACGGGTAATTTCCGGCTTTGTGCATGGTGGCCCAGATGGGCAGGCCGCCGATCGTCGTGCCGGTGTTCACCTTCTGCAGCACGTCCCAATGCACCCCCGCGAGGCTGACGAAGCTGCTCGCGGCGGGGTCGGCCAGCACGGCGAGAGCAAGGGCAAGGTCGTCCGCGTTCCCGCCGTTGGCGTTCGCGAACGTCCCGAGCATGACAGAGACGTTCAACTGCTTCATCGCCGGTCCCAGAAACTCGCCGACGAACGTGGTGTAGGTGGACTTGTCCCAGAGGCACGACGGGTAATTCTGATCGAAGGTGGGCTCGTTCTGGGGAGCCACAATCTCGACCATGATCCCCTGCGCTTTATACCCTTGAATGAATTTGACGAAGTACTGGGCGTACGCGCTCAGGGTCGAGACGTCGCTCTTCATATTGCCCCCGTCGTAATACGAGGGCCTCTGCGCGCCTCCCGTCGGGTCCGCGCTGCTCGTCGTGTATCCGGTCTTCATCCACACGGGGGGCGTCCACGGGGCCGCCCAGAAGCGGAGATCCGGCTTCACCGCTTGCGCCGCCTTGACGTAGGGAATCAGTAGCTGGCCATCTCGGTCGAGAGAGAACTGGGTGAGCGCGGCGTCCGCAGGGGGACGATTGCCGCCGCCGTCGGGAATGACGTCGGTGCCCGTGTCGTCGAGGGTGTAACGGCTGATGGCGTAGTCGGTTGCGCCGATCGGAATGAGACCCCACACGAAGTTCGCGCCGTCGGTCGCGCTGAACAGGAGATGAACGGCTTGGTCCTGCATTTCCTTCGAGGTCAGCAAGCTCCACCCGATCTCGTTGAAGGCCCCACCGAAGCCCTGCCACAGCTGAGCGGTCGCGGTGACGTCGACCGTCACCACGGCAGCGCCCGCCGTGGCTTCGGCAAACGTGCCAGTCTTCCAATAACTGCCCGGCGCCGAGGTCACCAGCACGTTCGCGGGCGTCGGCGAGCCGCCGGAGCCCGAGCTGCCCGCGGCCGACGAACCGCCGGCCGCCGACGCGCCGCCCGCCCCGAAAATACCACCGCCCGTTCCGGAAATGCCGCCGCCCGTCCCAGGACCGCCGCCCGTCCCCGAAAGGCCACCGCCCGAGCCACCGTTGTCGGCTCGACCTCCGGTCGCGAAGCCGCCGGCCCCCGCAGATCCACCCGCCTGTCCCGAGGCCCCGCCCGACGCCGATCCACCTGAGCCGGCCGAGCCTCCCGATCCACCCGAGGCGCCCCCGGAGCCGCCCGAGCCGGCGGCCGTCGAGGCCCCGTGGCACCCAGATGCGCCCCCGTACGCCAACATACAGAACGCCACCCACGCGCCCCCTACAAATCGAGCTCTCATTTTGTCCTGCCTCTTAATGCCCGGATGGAGGCCAGCAGATCGCGCTTCGCGACGCAAGGGGGCGTTGAGTGCGAGGCCCCACCCCCGGGCGGATGAAGCTTCTCCGCCAGCGCGAACGCGTCGCGCCTCAGCGCCTCGCCTCAATCTCGCATCAGTAATGAAGAACGACGTCCAGGGCCAGACTACCCGCGAACCCGAATTTCGAATCCTCCCACGTCGGCGGCCCCAGCTTACGCAGCTTGTTGTTCGAGACGCCGACGCCCTCACGAGGAATGCCCAGGAAATTCGTATCCAGCTTGCCGTTGCCATTCTCGTCGTGGAACACAGCCACGGCGTAAGTCCCGGGCGCAACGCCGTCGAAGAGGCAGGTGCCCGTCGTAGAGGTCACCGCAACAACCTCTTGCGCGACGTACGGAGGCTTTCCGGGGAATCCGTCTCCGCGGGAATAGAGGCGACACATGAGCGAGCCCTTCACGGTCCGGAACGTCGACACATGGACCGTAATCCTGCCCGACCCGGCCGCCATAGCCTTGAGACCACAGGCGGCCAGGATGACCGCCCCGAGCAGCAGGAACACCCGCTTCATGACAGCCCTCCAGATTCGCCCTCATTGGCTTCCCGGAACGGGCACGACAGCGCATCGAGCGCCGGTCCCGAGACCTCGAGTGGCCGTTGCCGAACGCTCAGAATTGTCCGAGATCGCACGTCGCGCCCGAACTCGACTACGGAACCCAGATGATGATCGGAGAAGGTCCGACGATCGTGAAGCAGTTGGCCCCTGGCTGCGACCAGTGGATCATGTTGTACCAGAACTGCGCCATCTGGTACTTGTCCTGGGGCAGGTAGCCCGCGCAGTTGGGATCCGTGGCGCTGGGGTTCCCGACTCCGGTCCACTGGCTGGTGTACGTGATCCATTCGTCCCCGAACGCCAGGACGCGGCCTTTGCCCACGAGCTTACCGACCAGCGCGTTGGTCGTGCCCCCGATGGTGGCGGCGACGTGGGCGTCACTCGGCGCGATGATCGGACGTCCGTTCTGGAATCCGACGTAGGTCACCCCGGTGGCGAGCTTTGCGACGACGGGATCGGTCCGGTTCCACTCGGACAGAGTGTTGGAATGCGTGCAATTGCACGTCTGGACGTCCACGCAATCGCCCCAGACGCCGTCCTGGGTATAGGTGATACCAGAGAACCCGATCAGCTGATTGACCGGGGCAACCTCACCGGGATCGCCCGCATAGCCGGACAGGGTGATGACCCCGCCTCCGTTCTCGATCCACGCCCGGAAGGCGGCGACCTCGTCGGCGGAAAAGGTCCACCAGGGGCCGCTGCTGGAGTCTTCCGACAGCGAAGCCAAGATGATCACGCCGTAGGTGGCCAAGAAGTCAGCGGTGAGGTTGGGCCGGCTGGTGAAGTTGTCGACCTGCGCCGTCCCCGCGCTGCTGCTGTTCAGCCAGTCCTGCAGCGCCGTGTCCGGATCGCCGTTGGGGTTTGCTCCCCATTTTCCCGGCTTGCCGATCACGGCCAGCTTGATCGGCGGACACACACACGCGTCCCCACCGTCGCAGCCGACGACCTGCCCACCGTCGGAGACAGGGAACGAGCCGGTCGTCCCGCCTCCCCCACCGCTCTGCGTGGACGGTGGACGGCCGCCGGTCTCGACGGCGCCGGATCCCCCACCTGAACTCCCGACCGGGGCCGCACCGCCCGTGCCCGCGCGGGCGCCCCCCTGGACCCCGGCGCAACCGCCGATTCCAGCGCTCGACGCGAGGCAGAGGAGCACGAAGCCCGCCGCGAGTCTGAGATGGGCAGGAATCAAGGGTCCCATACGCCGAACAGCAACTCTAGCATTCCGTGGGAAGGTTCCGCAGCGATCCCTCCCTGCGCGCGCCCGGCACCTCGGCTCTCGTCCCGGCGCTACCTCCGCCCCCGAACGCTCCGGAGCCTACGCCACCGCCACCTCCCGCGCCCGCGCGAGCGTCGTCGCTCGGCCGCTCCGCGCCCGGTCGCGCCAATGCGCGCGGCGCCCGGCGCACATGAAAAAGAAAACGCCAGCCGGTCGCTGAAGCCGAGGCCGCCGGGCGAACCGCCCGCCGCGCACGAGAGCTGGCGAGAATGAACCCGCGGATTCCGTCAGCGTCCGCCTGCGACGTCGAGGATGGTTCCGGTACAGTACGAGGCCTCGTCGGAGGCGAGCCAGAGGATCGCGCTCGCCACCTCCTGCGCCGTGCCCGCTCGCTGGAGCGGAAGTGCGGCGGCCAGGTGCTGTGCGCGCGCCGGATTGCCGCTGCTCGCGTGAATCTCCGTGTCGATGATGCCGGGGCGCACGGCGTTGACCCGGATGCCTTCGGCGGCGACCTCCCGCCCGAGGCCGATGGTGAAGGTGTCGATGGCGGCTTTCGAGGCGGCGTAGTCGACGTACTCGCCCGGCGACCCGTGCTTGGAGGCGGCCGACGAGACGTTGACGATGTTGCCGCCGCGGCCTCCGTGCCGCGTCGACATGCGCCGGACCGCCTCGCCGGCGCACAGGAAGCTGCCGACGACGTTGATCGCCATCATTCGCTGGAGACGCGCTTCGCGAACCTCGTCGACGCGCGCCTTCTGATCGACGATCCCGGCGTTGTTGACCAGCACGGACAGCGGCCCCAGTTGGCGGACCGTCTCGCGAAACAGTCGCTCGACGTCCGCCTCCTGGCTCACGTCGGCGCGGATCGCGATTGCCGATCCGCCGGAGGCGCGGATGTCGGACACGACGGCGTCAGCGGCGCGCTCGTCCTTCAGGTAGTTGACGGCGATCGCGTAGCCGCGCGTTGCGGCCAGCCGCGCGGTGGCAGCTCCGATCCCGCGACCCCCACCGGTGATGAGCATCGTTCCAGTCATCGCTGAAGCCAAGCGCCCGAGAGGGCGCTCGTCAAGGGGCGTGCCCGGAGGCTCCGCGAGATCTGACGCCGATGTCGCGATCGGGGCTGGGGATGGGGGCAATCCTCGGGGCGACCGCCGAGCTCGCGACGTCCTGGTCCGAGGGGGTTCGCGTCACGGCTGGCGCCGGTCCAATGCTGGTCACCGACGCCGAATTTGGCAGCGCCGCGTTCGCGCAGGGTGACGTCGGGTTGGAGCTGCGTTCGCAAGCGGGATTCGCGTTCGCGGCCGGTCTGACGGTCGCGTTTGCCTTGAACCACGCCGGGACGCCGGCATGCGGCGTCGACACCTGCAACAGCTGGGTCGCCCCCGGGGATCGCCTGGTCCGGCTGCGGATCGGCGTCAACCTCTGACGCAGCGCCGGGCAATCGACGGCCGGGACTTTGCGCGAATGTGATGTCGTCCACCCGCCTCCCCGCGACCTGCTTGCTGCCTAACTGCATTCGCCGCGCGGCCGGGGGCGGCGCAGGACCGACGCATCGCCTTCGGCGTCACCTTCTTTTGGAGCAAAAGATGCTTACACACGGGTTCTCTTCGACATGCGCCGGATGAACGCCTGGTCTCGACCCGACAGCACCGTAAACCATCGTGGCGAGCTCGAGCGCATCACCCGAAAATTGCCAAGCTGGCCGGAGGGCGTCAGGGGCGCCGCCAAGGCCTCGAATCCCTTTTTGTTTTCCGATGTTACCGAAAAAATTGCGGCGCACAGGGGCGCGGGCGCGCCGGAAGCAGTCGCTGGGCCCGGAGTACCGCTCCGGGAAGAAGCAACTATGCCCTGCGTTTTGATGTTGATACTTACGGTTCAGTTGGGCAGCGTAGGGTGATGTCGGGGAAATACCTGCAAGTGCGCGCGTCGCGGTCGCGGCCGAGACGACGCACTGTGAGGTATGCCACCCGCCTGGAGTCGGTGGTCGTCAGCGAGGGCCTACTAATCTTTTGAGCCCCCGGATGGAGTCTAGAGATGTGGTCAGAGCGCGTCGGTCGGTGGAGCGTGGGTGGTCTCGTGGTCGTGGGCTGTCTCATCAGCCTCGGCTGCAGCGGAGGAGGGGGCGGGAAGGAGCCGATTGACGCGTCGCCCAAAAGCGACAGTGGAAAGGGCGGCAACGGGCCGCCCGTCATCTGTAAGGACGGCGGAAGCGCCAGCACGCGGACGGGCGACACCTGCGCCTGCGATTCCGACTGCGCGAGCGGCCATTGCGTGGACGGTGTCTGCTGCGAAAGCGCGTGCACCGGGAAATGCATGACCTGCAACGCGCTGGGGTCGGCGGGGACGTGCCGCCCGGTCGCCGCCGGCGGAAAACCGACGAACGCCTCCGACTGTACGCTCGGAGGACAGTGCGGGCAGGACGGCACTTGCGACGGCAACGGCGGCTGCCGTGACTACGTCCAGGGGACCCTCTGCAACAAGGACAAAGCGACTTGCAGCGGCGACGGGATGACCGGCGTCTACGTCTGCGATGGAAAGGGCGCCTGCAGCCCGGGTCCCGATCAGAGCTGCTATCCCTACCACTGCTCCGGCACCACCTGCGCGACTCAGTGCGCGACCAACTCGGACTGCAGCGTCGGCGTCAACTGTCAGGGCGGCAAGTGCGGCACTCTTCCGAACGGGCGGCCGTGCTCCGGCAACAGCGACTGCACCTCGGGCTTCTGCGCCGACGGCGTCTGCTGCAGCTCCGCCTGCACCGCCGCGTGCCTCTCCTGCAACCAGACGGGGTACGCGGGAAAGTGTCTGGCGCTCGCGGCGGGCCTCGCCGACCCGCAATGCACGGCGACCCCGAAATCGACCTGCGGGAAGACGGGGGCATGCGACGGCTTCGGGAACTGCGCCCTCTACCCGAAAGAGACGGAGTGCATCCCGGCGACGTGCTCGGGAAGCATCAACCTCACCGCGGGGACCTGTGACGGGCTCGGGTACTGCCAGGCCGGCGGTCAGATTGATTGCGCCCCCTTCCAGTGCTCGGGGACGGCCTGCATTCCTATTTGCAAGAGTGACAACGATTGCCTCTCACCGAACTCTTGCATGAATGGATCGTGCGGAAAGAAGCCGAACGGTTCGTCGTGCAAAGCCGGCTCCGAGTGTCTGTCCAGCTATTGCGTGGACGGCCTCTGCTGCGACACCGACTGCACCGGCGCGTGCCAGAGCTGCGCCCTCACCAGCGCCCCCGGAAAGTGCAGCAACGCCCCGGCCGGCCAGCTCGATCCACATCACCAGTGCAAGGACATGGGACGGACCTTCTGCGGCACCGACGGGTACTGCGACGGAAAGGGAACGTGCGAGCAGTACCCGCCCGAGACCGTCTGCGCGGACGAGACCTGCGTCGGCGGAGCCTACACGCCTCAGGCCACCTGCACCGCCAGCGGCCAGTGCATCGCGCCGCCCAGCCGGACCTGCTTCCCGTTCGCGTGCGCCGGGAACTCCTGCTACTCCGTCTGCTCGCAAAACAACCAGTGCGCCGCGAACAACTCGTGCTTGAACGGCTCGTGCGGCCTCAAGCCGCCGGGGGCCTCGTGCAGCGCCGCCGCCGAGTGCCAGCCAGCGCCCGACCAGAAGTCGTACTGCTCGTCGGGCGTCTGCTGCAACAGCAGCTGTACGAATGCGTGCCAGGCCTGCAACCTGAGCGGTTCCGTGGGGACCTGCACCACGATCGCGGACGGCACCGCCGACTCCAGGTGCGCCACCACGGCGGTCGGAACCTGCGGGACCAACGGCAAGTGCCGCAGCGGCGCCTGCGACGTCTACCACACCACCGATCAGTGCAAGGCGGCGACCTGCTCGGGAACAAATCAGGTGCTGGCGTCGTTCTGCGACGGGCGCGGCGACGCCTGCCCGGCGCAGGCCAGTCAGAGCTGCGGCAATTACGCCTGCAACAGCGCGACGGCGACCTGCAAGACCACCTGCACCAGCGACGGGGACTGCGTGAGCCCCAAAACCTGCAACGCGAACTCCTGCGGCACCAAGGCGAACGGTTCGGCGTGCACCGGGGCCACGCAGTGCACCAGCGGAAACTGCACCGAGGGCGTGTGCTGCAACACCACCTGCACCGACGCGAGCAACGGGACATGCCAGAGCTGCAAGGTCAGCGGCCACGTCGGCACCTGCACGCCTGTGGCGAACGGCGGCTCCGATCCGAAGTCACGCTGCACCGCCACGGCGAGCACGTCTTGCGGCCTCGACGGCGCGTGCGACGGGACCGGCAAGTGCCGGAACTGGAGCACGTCGACGGCTTGCCGAAACCAGAGCTGCGCCGGGATCACCCAGACGAACGCCGCGACCTGCAACGGGACGGGGGCCTGCTCGGCGGTGACCACGAAGTCGTGCGATCCCTATGGCTGCAACGGGACGACGGCCTGCAAGACCACCTGCATCAGCAGCGCCGACTGCAACAACGTCACCTGCAACACCCAGACGAACAAGTGCGGCGACAAGCTGGCGGCCGGCCAGGCGTGCGGCGCGGGGACCGATTGCTCGTCTGGCTTCTGCGCGCTGACCACCGCCGGGAACGGCGTCTGCTGCAACACCGCCTGCAACACGCCGGCCTCGTGCTCGTCGACGCAAGGGATCGCCGCCAGCTACTGCAGCACGGCCGGCAGCTGCCAGACCGGCGCCGCGACGACCATCGACGACGCCAATCCGTGCACGACCGACACGTGCAACGCGAGCACGGGACAGGTCACTCACACGAACAACACCAACGCCTGCGGGACGGCGTCGTGCGCGAGCGGAATCGGCACCACCGCGGGGACCTGCACCGGCGGCGCGTGTAAAGGCTCGGTGACCGCCACCATCGACGATGGCAACCCCTGCACGGCCGACGGGTGCAGCAGCGCGGGGGTGGTGACGCACACCAACGTGGCCGACGGGACGTCGTGCAGCGACGGCAATGCGTGCAACGGAGCGGAGACGTGCATGGCGGGTGTCTGCAAGGCCGGAACGCCGGTCGTGTGCACCGCGCTGGACCAGTGCCACACAGCCGGGACCTGCAACTCGTCCAGCGGCGCCTGCTCCAACCCGACCGTCGCCAACGGTACCGCCTGCAACGACGGCAACGCCTGCACCCAGACAGACACTTGCCAGAGCGGGACCTGCACCGGCGGCAATCCTGTCACCTGCACCGCCTCCGACCAGTGCCACACCGCCGGGACCTGCAACTCCTCCACTGGCGCCTGCTCCAACCCGACCGCCGCCAATGGGACCACCTGCAACGACGGCAACGCCTGCACCCAGACAGACACCTGCCAGAGCGGGACCTGCACCGGCGGCAATCCCGTCACCTGCACCGCCTCCGACCAGTGCCACACCGCCGGCACCTGCAACTCCTCCAGCGGCGCCTGTTCCAACCCGACCGTCGCCAACGGTACCGCCTGCAACGACGGCAACGCCTGCACCCAGGCAGACACGTGCCAGAGCGGGACCTGCACCGGCGGCACCCCTGTCACCTGCATCGCCTCCGACCAGTGCCACACCGCCGGCACCTGCAACTCCTCCACCGGCCTCTGCTCCAACCCGACCGTCGCCAACGGTACCGCCTGCAGCGACGGCAACGCCTGCACCCAGGCAGACACTTGCCAGAGCGGGACCTGCACCGGCACCCCTGTCACCTGCACCGCCTCCGACCAGTGCCACACCGCCGGCACCTGCAGCTCCTCCACCGGCGCCTGCTCCAACCCGACCGTCGCCAACGGTACCGCCTGCAACGACGGCAACGCCTGCACCCAGACAGACACCTGCCAGAGCGGTACCTGCACCGGCGGCACCCCTGTCACCTGCGCCGCCTCCGACCAGTGCCACACCGCCGGCACCTGCAACTCCTCCACCGGCACCTGCTCCTACTCGACCGTCGCCAACGGAACGGCCTGCAGCGACGGCAACGCCTGCACCCAGACAGACACCTGCCAGAACGGTACCTGCACCGGCGCCGACCCGGTGGTTTGCGCGGCGTCCGACGACTGCCACGCCGCCGGAACGTGTGACCCCGGGAGCGGGCAGTGCTCGAACCCGGAACAACCTGACAACACTCCATGCAACAACGGGAGCAGCACGTGCCTGGCAGGACTGTGCATATGATGTCGGCCTCGCCACATGACCGGGCCTCCTGTCCGGCGGCTGACCTCTCCGAGCACCTGTTGCCCGAGCGCGCGTGGATCCTTGCACGTGGAGGTGGTTCGTCCCCGTGCTGAAACCAAGCGCTCTCATCGTCCCATCGTCACGCGCGCTGGCCCTCCTCGGCGCGCTGGTGGTTTCCGGGTGTTATCACCCCGATATTGCCGACTATGGCTTCAGCTGCGGCGACAACGAGTCCTGCCCCGATGGGTTCTCGTGCGTCCGCGGCCTCTGTCACAAGAACGGGGTGGACGCGGCCCCTCCCGCTTGTACTCCCCAAGCTGGGGTTCCAGGCTGCATCCCCGATCGGTCGCTGCCGTGCGATCCCGTCTGTCAGACCGGATGCTGCGCGGATCAGAAGTGCACCGCGCTGAACACCAGTACGAATCCACCCATCGCCGCCTTGGGATGCGTGGCGACCAACAACCCGACCGGGACCCTCTACAATCCGTGCCAAATCGCGGGCGCCCAAACCCCTCAGAGGACCGACAACTGCGTTCCCGGACTGGTCGGCATCACGGGGGCCAACTCTTACTGCTTGATGCTCTGTCGGACGGACAGCGACTGCCGGAGCGGCATCCACTGCGAACAGCGTCTGCTCGAAAAGAATGGGACGGTCGCCTCGGTGTGTGGACTTCCCCCGAGCAACTGCGATCCGACCATGCTCACCGGCTGTCCGGCGGGTCGCACCTGTTATCTCGAGACGCCCGCCGCCACCGGCGACACTACGATCTGCGAGATCTCGAGCAATGAGGGGACCAACAGCGCCTGCCAGTACTCGCGGGATTGCTTGCCGAGGTATACTTGTCCCGATGTCGGCCCGGGCGCCGGCACCTGCCTTCCCGTCTGCGCGAACGCCACCGGCAGGTGCCCAACCGCCACCACCTGTCAGGATTTCGGCCAGCAGTACGACTATTGCTACTGATGCGGCACGTCGTCGGGCATGGTTCCTTCGCTCGCCGTCGCCCTCCCAGACGTCCAGAAGCTGATCCGCGACTCTCTATGGCGCCAACATTCTCGGCGTCCCGTAGACGCCCCGGTCCAGGTTGCGGCGGATCGTCAGCGCCTCGCGAATCACCTTCCAGAAGTCGGTGAACGGATTGACGTGCGAACGCTCGTCGTCCTTCCACTCGACGCCGACCTCCTCAATCGAGAAGCCTCGGCGGCGGGCCAGCGCGAGGATCTCGAGATCGAAGGCCCAGCCGTCGATCGTCGCGCTTCCAAACAAGTTCCGCGCCGCTCCCGCCGTGAACGCCTTGAAACCGCACTGCGTGTCGAGAACGCGCGGAACGAGCCAGCGCTGGACGACCTTGTTGCACAGCCGGCTCCACATGACGCGGTAACTCGGCTGCTTCACCGTCTTGGCGCCCTTCGCATAACGCGACCCGATCGCGATCTCCGCCCTGCCGGCCAAGATCGGCGCGACCAGGCGCGGGAGCTCCTCGGGCGGCATCGAGCCGTCGGCGTCCCACATGATGCGGATCCGCCCGGTTGCGGCGAGCATGCCGCGCCGGACGGCGGCGCCTTTCCCGCGGTTGGGCCACTGGCAGACGACGGTGAGGTTCGGGATCCTGTTGGCCGCCGCCTCGACGACCTCGCGCGTCTTGTCGCGAGAGCCGTCGTCGACGACCAGGATCTCGTAGCTCAGCGACCGCGCCGAAAGGTGGGCGTGTAGACGCTCCAGCGTCGGGAGCAGGCGCAG
This sequence comes from uncultured Pseudomonadota bacterium, assembly GCA_963835825.1. GTDB lineage: Bacteria > Myxococcota_A > Polyangia > Fen-1088 > Fen-1088 > JADGRB01. Next base: position 452,439 of record CAWIGZ010000004.1, on the reverse strand, counting down.
CTCTTCATTGAATGCGGGTATGACCAAGCTGAGATCGATCAACGGCGCTGGATTCGACATGGCGAGACTCCTCGAGGGGTGAAGTGACAGGGCTCAGGCAACCTCCGCACCGCGCGCGAACACGAGGCGTCGCTGCGCGGGATAGGTCCAGATCGCGAACACGACCGCCGCACACGCGAGCTTGGCGGCCACCACGGGCACGCCGAGGTTCGCGGTCGCGATCTTCATGGCGGCTGCCATCAAGAGCGCGGCGACGAGGGCCACGAGGTCGAAGCGCGCGACCTGACCGAGGCTGATCGGCGAGCGGTCGCGGAACGCGACGTACTTGTTGATCGTGAAGCTCGTCGCGGCGCCGGCAAGCGCCGCGCAGAACGTCGCGAGCGGAATCGGCACGTGATGCCCGACCAGCGAGACGAGCACCCCGAGATCGAGACCGGTCCCGAAGGCACCGGCGATTCCTGCGGCGAGCAGCTCGCGGCGATTCTTCACGAGCGGGGGATTGAGCAGCCCGCGTGCCAGACAGCAGAGCTCAGCTTCGGCGCGCGTTTAGCGCACGCCGGCTGGTGAAGAGCTGACGAACCCTTCAGAGAGTCCGACGATTGTTGGACAGCGCCGCGGCAATCCTCTCATCCGGTGATCCCGACACAGACGCGTGGAAGTCGCCGTGAAGCGGGAGGCCACCGCCCGCAGCGCCCGCCTCTCACACGGGTCGATCCCGGGGATCGCCTGGTCTGCTGCGGCTGGGGATCGGCGCCAACCTCCGAGGCAGCCCACCGTGGCGCAATTTCGACGACGTTGACTCCACTGTTACGCCTCCTTACACTGCGCCCGGCCGCCAACCGGCCAACCTATGATTAAGCAGCCAATCGATCTGTTCGCGGTGTCGCTGTTGACCCTGACCGCTCTTGTCGGCTGCGGAAGGATTACCCCAAGATCGGATGGCGGAGCTCCCGATTCCGCCGGAACTGCCGGGTCCGAGGGCGCCGCGGGAACCACGGGCACCGCTGGTGCCAAAGGCTCGCGAGGCGCTACGGGAGCCGCCGGAACCACCGGAGCGGGTGGAGCCACCGGCACGGGTGGAATCACCGCTACCGGCGGAGCCACCGGCACGGGTGGAATCACCGCTACCGGCGGAGCCACCGGCACGGGTGGAATCACCGCTACCGGCGGAGTCACCGGCACGGGTGGAATCACCGCTACCGGCGGAGTCACAGGCACGGGTGGAATCACCGCTACCGGCGGAGTCACAGGCACGGGTGGAATCACCGCTACCGGCGGAGTCACAGGCACGGGTGGAATCACCGCTACCGGCGGAGTCACAGGTACGGGCGGAATGACCGGTACCGGAGGAATCACCGCGACGGGTGGAATCACCGGCACGGGTGGAGCCGCGGGCGCGGCCGGCATGAGCGGCAGCGGCGGGGCGGCCTGCCCGCCTCCCAGCGCGGGGAGCTGGCCGGGGTGCAACGCGTGCAGTGTTTGCCCGGAGACCCTGGCGAACTATTCGCTTTACCAGAGCAATCACCCCGACTGCATCGTCAACCAATCCTGTGGCGCCGCCTATTCGACCTGCGGCACGGCTTGCCCGATGCCGACCGAGAGCGACGTCAGCTGCAGTGGAGACGCCAATGGGTGGGTCGGGTGCCGGGGAACGGGGTGCATGGTCTGCTCGGAGCTGATCGCCAATTTCCCTTTTTACCTGCAGCACCACCCCCACTGTGTCGCCGCCACGACCTGCGCGGGCACCTACTTTGCGTGCAGCTCGCTTTGCCCTGCCCCGGTCGCGGCCGACGCGGTCGCCTGCGATGGATCGCCCGGCGGCTGGGCCGGATGCCGCGGGACTGGCTGCACTGCCTGCGCAGAGCTGTTGGCCGGCTATCCGAACTACTTCAAGAATCATCCCGGCTGCAATCCGGCCTTCACCTGCGCGGGGTCGTATTCGACCTGCAGCGCAGTCTGCTCCCAGCCGACGAACGCCGACCGATAGCGGATCGCCTTCCTGGACAAGCTCGGCGTACTTTGGCGCCGGATCGAGCCGACCTGAACACGTTCATCGAGTCGTCCTTCGGCCGGTGACGTTCAGGCGGCCGATCGAGTTGTTGAAGATCTCCGTGAACCAGAGGGTGCCGGAACGGTCGGCGATGATGCCGAACGAGGCTGCGCCGCCGGTGGGAATGTCGAACTTGGTCAGACAACCTTCTTCGCTCACCTGGCCGATGTAGTTGTCGTCGATCTCGAAGTAGGTCGTGAAGTACATTTTTCCGTCGCGGCCGGCGGCGATGGCCATCGGCATACCGTTGGGCGGATTAGGGATCGTCGTGGTGCTGTCGGGGAGTTGCACGACCGTCGATGCGACGCCGCGGCGGGTGATGTGGCCGATCGAGTTCTCGCCGGGATTGCCCCCCTGGCGGGTGAACCAGACCGTGCCATCATCACCGCCGGCGATGCCAAAGAGGGAACCGCCCGCGCCGAGCGCGAACTCCGTGATCGCGCCGGCCGCCGTGACCCGGCCCAGCAGGTTCATGCTCCGGTTCGTGAACCAGACGGCGCCGTCCGGCCCCAGGGCCATGTGATCGCCGGAAGAAAAGCTTGGCGTCGGCATCGCGAACGAGGTGGCCACGCCCTCGGTGGTGACCCGGGCGACGTGATCGAACCCGAGCGCCCAAAGGTTTCCATCGTGGCCGGCCACCACGTCCTGCGGACCACCCACGTCGGGCAGGGCGAATTCGTCGATCGCCCCGGAGTGGGAGAGGCGAGCGATTCCCGATTGGGTGCCGAACCAAATGTTCCCGTCGGATCCGAGGGCGATTCCGAACCCGGGCGGCGCGGCAACGAAGCTGATCTCATTTCCGTTTTGCGTGATATGCCCCAGCTCCGCGTACTGGTCGCGGAACCACAGATCGTCGTGGCGTCCGGCGGTAATCTGGGCCGGGAACCGGGAGAAGTTACCGTCGGATGGCGGCGGCAGAGCGAACTCCGCGACCCGCCCGAAGATGACCTCCGACGGTGGTGGCCGTCTCTCCACCAGCGCCTGGGCCTCTGCGGGCGTCACGGCCGCATCCGTCCCTTCCGGCTCGCCGCACGCCGCGCCGCCGGCCGCAAGCGCCACCAAGAGCAATGACCTCGTGAGGCTTCCGATCTCCTTCATGACGACTCCTCCGGTAAAGGTTCGGCATGAAGGGTGGCACCGCCCTCGTCGGCGCCAAGGCAGGCAAAGGCCTATTGCGAGATCGCAACAGGCCTGTTGCGCGGAGCCGGCCCCTGTGGGGCATAGCCGTTGCGGTGGAGAGGCGCGGGGCTTATCATCGGGGCCCGTACAGGCGGTGGAGTCCGCCTCAACCGCTGCCCTTCGCGGCAGCCAATGACTCCTACGGTCGTGCTCTTTTCCCGTAGGCGTCTCTCTGCGCGCCTCCGGCGAATTCCTTCGCAGAGGAGACGACGATGATTCAGGCGAGATTCTGGATGGTGTGCCTCGGAGGAGCGGTCGGAACCGGTGCGCGCTACCTGCTCGGCACCTGGGTCGCACGGACGTTCGGCGCCGTCTTTCCATTCGGGACGTTGATCATCAACGCGCTCGGCTCTTTCTTGATCGTCATCATCATGGGCCTGAGCCTCGAAAAAGGGGTCGTTCCCGCCGACGTGCGGCTGGTTCTCACGACCGGGGTCATGGGGGGGTTCACGACCTACTCATCGTTCAACTACGAGACGATCCGCCTGTTCGAGCAGGGGACACGGGGCCTCGCGTTCGCCTACCTCGGCGCGACGGTCATCGGATGTCTCCTGCTCGGCTCGCTGGCCGCCTTCCTCGTGCGCCTGGTGCCGGCCGGCTGACGGCTGCAAACGAAAAGAGAATCGCCATGGATCTGGTGGGAAAAGCCAAGCGGCTCCGCATCTACCTCAACGAAGGCGATCGCGTGGGGCATCAGTCCGCCTCCGTGGCGATCGTCGCTCTCCTGCGCGGCGAGAACGCCGCCGGCGCCACGGTGCTGCATGGCACCGGGGGGTTCGGCAGCTCCGGGGTGGTCCACACGGTGAACCTCGCGGACGTCGTCGAGAAGCTCCCGATCGTGATCGAGTGGATCGATCGGCCCGAGCGCGTCGAGCGGCTGCTGCCGCGCCTCAAGGAGATGGTGACCTGCGGCCTCATGACGCTCGACGAGACGGAGGTCATCTTCTATGAGCCGCGAGGCGTGCGCGACGTCTCGGCGACCCTGACCGCGGCCGACGTGATGGCGCGCGACCTCGTGACGGCCGGTCCCGACACCAAGGTGCGCGAGATCGTCGAACGGATCGTGGGACAGATCTACGGGGCCGTCCCGGTGGTCGAAAACGGAAAGCCCATCGGGATCATCACCAACTCCGATCTCACGGACCGCGGCGCGCTGGGCGTCCGGCTGACGCTGCTCAACGCGTTGGACGCTGGTGGGAAGAGGGCCCAACTGGACAAGGTGAGCGACGGCGGCAAGACCGCGCGGGATATCATGACGCGCGCCCCTGTGACCGTCGCAGCCGGCACCTCCCTGCCGGACGTGGCCAGCCTGATGGCCTCCCGGCACCTGAAGCGACTCCCGGTGGTGGACGAAGCCGGCGCGCTGGTGGGGATGGTGAGCCGGCTCGATCTCTTGCGAACGGTGGTCCAGGGATTCCCGAGCCGCGAAGCTCCGGCGCCCCGCGGAAGCGGGCTGACGGCGGCGGCGCCTGTCTCGCGGATCATGCGCGCCGACGTTCCGACGGTGCACGTCGACACGCGCCTGCCAGAGGTGTTCAAGGCGGTGGTCTCGACCCGCCTGCACCGGGCGGTGGTCATCGATTCCGAGCGGCACGTGCTCGGCGTGATCACCGATGGTGAGCTGCTCCAGCGGGTCACGCCCGCGCTCCATCCGGGCGCGATCCGGTCGTTGATGCAGCGCCTCGCCTTCGTGCCTTCGACGGCGGACGAACACCACGCGTCGGCGCGACAGGCCGGCGACCTCATGACGGATGACCTCGCCTCGGTGTTGCCCGACACTCCGCTGCAAGAGGTCATCAAGACCGTCGTCGCCGGCAGACACAAGCTGGTGGTGGTGGTCGACCGTGATCGTCACCTGCTCGGCGCCGTCGACCGGGCCGACCTGTTGCGTGGTCTCGTGACATCGGCGCCGGCAGCGCCGCAGCACTGACGCGCGCGTCCGGGCACCGGTCCAACACTGGGCCGCCTATCGGGCGGCACGTCGTCGGGCCAATGTCCGTCGTTCGCTTCGCTTACCGTCGCCTTTTCGGCGACGCCCTTAGGCGCCGGGGCCGACGGCAGGCTGCCCGGCGGGCTGGATCATGGGCAGCGTGAAGAAGAACTTCGTCCCCTGCCCTGGCTCGCTCTCCAGCCAGATCTTTCCGCCGTGGGCCTCGATCACGCCGTGGGTGATGAAGAGGCCGAGCCCGGTCCCCTTCTTTCCATCCCGCTCGGTCGACCAGTAGGGCTCGAAGATGTGCCGCCGCTCCTCGGGCGGAATGCCGGGCCCGGTGTCCGCCACCTCGAACCGGACGTCGTCGCCGGCACGCTGGGCGCTCAGCCTGACGCGATCCCCTGGCTGGCAGAACTTGAACGCGTTGCCGAGTAGGTTGGCGAACACCTGGAGAATGCGCTGGCGGTCGCATTGGACGGATAGATCCGCGACCAGTCGGTCGACCGTGAACCGGATGCCGTGCTCATTCGCGATCGGCTCCTGGATCTCGGCCGCCTCTTGCAAGAGCGCGTCCGCGGGCTGCGGGCGGGCGTCGATACTCAGCTTGCCGACGTGGATGCTCGACATGTCGAGCAGATCGCCGATCAGGCGCTCCATCCGCCCGGCGGCCCGCTGGATGGTCTGCCCCTGCTTGGCGAGCAGCGGATCATGGTCCGCCTGGGCCCGTTTGGTGACCATGTCGGCCGCCAGCTTGGCCGCCCCCAGCGGGTTGCGCAGGTCGTGCGACACGATCGCGAGCACCTGCTCGCGCAGCCGGGCCGCCTGCTGGGCCTCTCGATAGAGGCGCGCGTTCTCGATCGCCAGGCCGGCGCGGCGTCCGAGGTGCTCCGCGATCGCCAGCTGCGCCGGCCCGTAACGACGCCCGGACGACCGTCCCATGGCGAGCGACAGCGCGCCGAATACGTCGCCGTGCGCCGAGATGGGGACCACGATGTATGAGCCCAAGGCGAGCTCGCGCAGGATTCGCAGGTGCTCGGCGTCGCGCGCGACGGCGACCAGGAGCTCGTCGGGAAGGTCCGCGCTCAGCTGGGCCTTCCCGCTCCTGATGACCTCCGGAGGCCCGAATGGTGCGTCCGCACGGGCCGGGTATCGCTCGGCGAGCAACCTGGCGGACGCGAGCTTGTTCGGATCGATGTGGGCCAGCCCGACCGTCCGAAGCTTGCCGTCGGGGGTGAGCAGGTTGATCGCGCACCAGTCGGCCAGCTGCGGAACCGCCAGCGCGGTGATGCGTTCCAGCGTCTTCTCGTACTGCAGCGACGACGCCAGGATCGCCGTCGCCTCGGAGAGAAACCGCTGGCCCGCCTCGGCGTCCTCGGCGCGTGCCCGGAGCGTCTGTTGATGGATGGCGGCCGTCGCCCGGGACGCGAGGCTGCGCACGAGCCGGCGGTCGTCCTCGGAGAAGTCATGGGCCGTCAGCGACCCGACGTGGATGACGCCGATGACCGTCTCGCCCTCGAGCATCGGCACACCGTACAAGGCTTGGATTCCGCGCTCGCGCAGGACGCGGCTCTTCACGAGCGGATCGGTCGCCGCCGACGCCAGAAAGCCCGGCCTGCGCTCGGCGGCGATCTGGCCGGCAAACCCCTCGCCCACGGGGATCGTGAACCCGAGCTCGACCTCGCGCTCCAGGCCAACGGCGGCGCGCACCCTCAGGAGGCGATCCTCACGCAGCAAGATGGCCGCCGTATCGACGGCCGGCACGGCCTCGACCACCACCACCACCAGCCGGCGCAGCAGATCATCCAGATCACGGCTCTCCAGGCTGGCCTCGGCGATCCGCTCGAGCGCCCGCTCGCCGCGCCCCTGCGCTTCCGCGAATCGTTCGACGGACAGGGAGATCGCCCGGTCAATCGCCCGGTGGAGAATCCTGACCCCGCCGGGGTCGACCACGGCCGTTGGGTCGCTCTGCTTCAGCTCCAGGATCGCGTCGCGCAGAAGCGAATACTCGACGACGACCCGGCCGAGATCGAACCCGCTCTGGAGCCGATGAAACGCGTGCTCTTCCACCAGATTCGCAGGCAGCTCGCAGTCGGCGAGCGACCGTTCACCGATGACCCGGGCGATCGCCTCCAGCAGCCGCGGAACGGAATCCAACAACACCGGCCTCGGCAACTCCCGCGTGACGGGGAGGCTGCGGACCGCCCTCTCCCACAGCGCCAAGATCTCGCTCTTCCGGGTAAGGATGAGGTTCCCCAGCGCCGGCTGGCCTTGCTCATCCTTACGAGCATGCTCCATCTCCATGCTCCCTTCCCGGATACCTGCCGTCCGGACGTGAGGGATATCCTCGACAACATGCGGCTGCCGGGACAGCTAACAAGAGCGCGGGACCTGACGAACGAGCTCCAAAAGCTCGTTCAGCTCGAACGGCTTGACCAGGCAGCCGGCCGCATGGAGATCGCCCGCCTTCTCGCGGGCCGCGGCGTTGCCCGAAATGACGACGACCGATGCATTGGCCAAGGCGGGTTTCGCCCGCAGCGCCTGGAGAAAAGCCTCCCCATCCATTCTCGGCATCATCATGTCGAGGAGGATCAGCGGCGGCTGCGCCTCGGTCTCCAGCTTGCCGAGCGCATCGATCCCATCTTTGGCGACGTCGACCTGGAACCCTTCGGCCACGAGCAGCTCTTGCATCACTTCCCGGATGTCGTCGTCGTCATCGACCACCAGGATTCGATCGCCGGGGCTCATCAGCCTGACTCGCCGGTGGGCAGCTCTACGGTGAAGACGGTGCCCGTCTCCGGCCCGCTTTCGACCTTGACCGTCCCGCGCATCGCCTCGACGATCGTCTTCACGACGTGTAGGCCGAGCCCCAGCCCTCCGTAGTGGCGCTCCGAGACGCCGCGCTCGAACGGTTTGAACAGCCGCGCCAGAACCTCCGGCTCGATTCCGATGCCCCGGTCCTCGACGATCAGGCGCGCCCGTTCAGATCGCAAGCAGGTCACGATCTCGATCGGCCTGCCGAGTCCAAATTTGATGGCATTCGACAGGAGATTGTTGACCACTTGCTCGAGTCGAAACCGGTCCCATTTCCCGACGATGTTCTCCTCGGCCACGATGGACAGTGACGAGCGGCTGCGGATGAGATCGGCGTCGAGCCGCCTGGCGACGTCCCGCACCACTTCCCCCAGACTGACCGTTTCGTACCGAAGCTGCAGCCGCCCCTCGCGGATCCGTCCGATGTCCAACAGCTCGTCGACGAACTGGGAGAGACGCCGGTCCTCGCGCTCGATGACGGCCAGCATGTTCGACAGCGACTCGGGGCGAACCTTCCCCTGTCGGATCGCCTGGGCCGCGAGGTGAATCGCCGTGACTGGGCCGCGAAGCTCGTGCGCCGCCACCGAGAGAAAGTCGTCGCGGGCGCGCAGCGCCTCCTGGGCTCGTCGGTAGAGCCGCGCGTTGTCGAGCGCCAGGGCGGCGCGGCGGGCGAGCTCCTCCGCGACCTCGATGTCGCTGCGCTGGTACCGGCGGTGCGCCGCCGCGCAGAACGTGATTGCCCCTTCCAGGGCGCCTTTCATGAGCAAGGGAACGCCGAGGTAGGAGACCGTTCCGACCTGGTAGACCAGCGATTGCCCGGCGAGGACGGTCGGGTGCAGCTCGGGTGAGATCGGGGTCTTCGCGTCCCTCGAGATCGCGACCAGCCGCCGGGGCCCGGTCGCGCCGAACACGTCGATGGCGCACCCCTCTCCCATGTAGGGGACCGCGATCCGTGCGACGCCGTCCAGCGCCTGTTCGACCTCCAGCGAGGCGAGAAGGCGGGTCGCGTCCGAGAGAAACAGCGCGCTGTGGAGCAACCGCTCACGCTCGGAGACGTCGCGGAAGCTCCAGACTCGGCCGACCACCCTATTCCCGATCCGCTGCGGCACCGAATAGCGCTCGAAGATCCGTCCGTCGCTGCAGCGGACCTGACCGGTGTTCTCCGTTTCAGGGCGGGCGTAGATCTCCTCGACCTCGCGGATGAACTCGTCGGGGCTCTCGAGTTGGCCGCGGATCGAGTCGAGCAATCTCGTGTCGTCCTGGCAGTCCGCGAGGTCGGGCGGGATCCGCCAGAGCTCGAGGAAGCGCCGGTTGCGCAGCACCACCTTGCGATCGCGATCGACGACCAGCGTGCCGTCGGCGGTCGCCTCGATCGTCGCCTGAATCAGCGACAACAGCCGCTCCCTGCTCTTGGTCGCCTCGGTCAACTCGGTGACGTCCCAGCAGCAGCCGGCCAATCGGACCGCGTGCCCCTCCGCATCCTTGGACACGTCGCCGCGCGTATGGAGCGACCGGACGCTCCCGTCCGCGCGGACGATCCGGTGATCGTAGCTGAAAGGTCCCGGGCTCCGGCAGGCCGCGCCCACCACCCGCCGCGTCAGGTCCAGGTCCTCCGGATAGACTCTCTCCTCGAACGCCTCGACCGTGCCGCCGAACTGCCCCGGTTCCAGGCCGTAGATCCGATGGAGCTCGTCGGTCCACGTGACCCGGTTCGAGCCAATCTCCCATTCGAAGCTCCCCACGTGGGCGGTCCGCTGCGCCTCGCTGAGGCGCGCCTCATTCAGGGCGATGCGTGCCTCGGCCGCCCGTCGCTCTGTGACGTCGAACGCCGCGCCCACGCACCCTGCGACCGTGCCTTCGGGGCCGGGCAGCGGATCGATGAGGACGGCGTACCAGCGATCCCGGTAACGATACTCAAAGGACTGGCGCTCGCCGGCCAGGGCCGCCAGGTGATGCGCGATTCCCGGATCCGCCGGGTCACGCGTTCCCAGAAACTCCTGGACGGTCGTTCCGACGACCTGGCTCGCATGGAGCCCGGCAGCGTCGACGAGGCGCCCGGCGACGTAGGTGAACGAGAGACTCCGATCGACGGCCCAGACGCTCCCCGGCAGATGGCGAAAGACGAGCCCCAGAAACGTGCCGTCTCGCTCGCAATCCCCCTCGAGTCCCGGACTGTCGGACACGGTCCTCAAGATAGAGCGCCGTCGGCGAAGCGAGTCACCCGCGGGACCCGACGGTGGAAGAATCCGCCTTCGACGTGGGATTGACTCCCGGCGCAGGCGCCCTTCAGGAGCTCGAATGCGTCGTCTCGGAAGCTGTCGACGGAAAGCGACCGTCCCCGGACGAGCTCCGCAGGATCGCGCTGACGACCTCGATCAAGCTGTCCGCACCAAAAGGCTTGGGCAGGAAGGCATCCGCGCCGGCCTTTCGGGCGACGCTCCGCCCGTCTTGGGAGGCCGACATCATGATCACGGGAATCGAACGGGTCATCTCGTCAGCCCGCAACTTCGAAAGGACCCGCCCGCCATCGGTCTCCCGAAGCTTCCAGTCGAGGAGAATGACCTCGGGGCAGTAGCGGCGCGCCATTTCGGCCGCCCTCCGCCCCTCGGTGCAAACCTTCGTCTCGTACCCTGCGGTTTGCAAAACGATGGCGACGATGTCGACCAGATCGGCCTCATCGTTGATGATCAGAACCTTCGCCACTTCCGCCCCCTTTTGTCGATGGAATGTCCGAACGTCCGGCGCCAAGCGGGACCGTGAGCCAGAAGTGACAGCCCTGGGGTTCCGTGGATTCGGCGCCTATCGTCCCCCCAATCAAGGTGATGGCGCGACGCGCGATCGCCAAGCCCAAACCGGTCCCCGGCTTTTGCGAGCTCCCGCGTTCGTACGGCTCGAAGATCTTTTCCAGCTCGACGGCGGTGATCCCCGAGCAGTTGTCGCGCACATGTATGACGGCCTCATCGTCTCGCCCCTCGAGCGTGACCTCGACCCTTCCGTGATCGGTGAATTTCACGGCGTTGTCCGCGAGATTTTGAATCGCGGAGGCCATCAATTTCGAATCGGCCCTTACCACGATCTCGCGATCAAGCTTGGTCTCGAGCACGAGCCCCTTGCGACGCGCCTCCGCCCCCGCGGCGGTCAACGCCTCTTGGACGACGTCGGCCGCGCGCAGGTCCTCGATCACCGGTTGGGCCTGCTCGGCTCCCAGCTTGCCTGCCAGGAGCGCCTGTTCGATGAGCTCCCTCGTCCGAGCGAGCCCGTGATCCAGAAGGTCGAGGACCCGCAGTGACCTTGGACCGAGCGCCGGATCTTTCCGCAGCTGCGTGGCAGCCAGGCTGGCCGTCGTCAGCGGGTTGCGCAGCTCGTGCGTGAGGAAGCCGAGGTGCTCTTCCTCCAGCCGCCGGGTTCCGTAGTCTCGCGACTCGACGTAGCTCTTGACCGAGGTGGCGATCGCCGCGTCGATGAGATCCGCCAGCAAGACGATCTGCAGGCCGTCGGAGGAATCGATGGCGATCTGCTGAGCCACGCGCCGCAGGGTCACGAACTCGTAAACCAGTTGATCGATGTCGAATCCCATACGGACCCGCGTCAGGGCATGCTCTTTTGCGACGCGCTTCCAGGCGTCCGTACCGCCGATCTCCGGGCTCTCCGACCTGCGGAGCGCGTCGGCCAGGTTGGCCAGGTAGTCGCCGATGCCGTCGCGCAGCTCCGACGGGCTGACGCTGTGACCGGCCTTCTGCGCGTCTTCGCGCACACGGTCCAGCCATCTGCTGATGATCTCCGGTTGGTGGCGTTCGATCGCCGCGGCGAGGGCCCTCCGGCGCGCCTCATTCGTGGCTTCTTGCTGCGTTTTCATGGCGACCTCCGATGCAATCAACCCCCCGGTGACTGAGGATCGCGCAACGCTCTCGTCAGCCTTCGAACGGGGCCGAAGCGCCCAAAAGATGAAGCGCGCAATGACGCGTGAAAGTGAGTAGCTGTCAGTATTCGTAAAGAAATCACCGATCGGGCTTCCCGGACGTTTGATTGCGTTCGGCGGATCGCGTCCCACCATGTCCAGCGATGCGCGCGAAATGGGGGAACCTTCTGGTGCTGGCGGTGCTCCTGGGCTGTTCGAGCGCAAACCAGAAGAGTCCGAGCGATGGGGCCGCCTCGGGCGGGACGTCCGGCCAGAGCACCGGGGGGACCAACGGTGCAGGCCCGGGCACCGGAGGGGCCGGCGCGAACATCGGGGGCAACGGCGTCGGCGGAGCGCCGTCGGCGGCAACCGACACGAATCCCGCCAATCCGCACGTGACCAACACGCCGCCGGCATCGCCCAATGGACCGACCGCGACCCCAAAGCCGGGAACCGGTGGCGTCACGGGCGCCGGCACCGGCGGTGGCCCCGGCCAGAACACCGGAGGAGCAGCGGGGACGGGGTCCGGCGGCATCTCCGGAACCGCGACCGGTGGGGCCGCGGGCGGCGCGACCGGCGGGGCCGCGGGCGGCGCGACCGGCGGGGCCGCGGGCGGTGCGACCGGCGGGGCCGCGGGCGGCGCGGGCGGTGCGACCGGCGGGGCCGCGGGCGGCGCAACCGGCGGTACCGGCGGCGGCGCGACCGGCGGCAGGCCCGGGGCGGGCGGCGCACCGAACGGCGGCAACACCGACGCGGGCGCACCCTCGTCCGGCGGCGACGCCGCGGTGACCGGAACGAACGGAGGCATTCCGGCGACCTGGGCAACGGTGGATTGCGTGGGCGGACCGTGCGGCCCTCCGGGCGTCTGCGTGAACCTCGATTTCCTGTTCGTGGCCTGCGCGGTCTGCGGTGGCCCAGACCAGGTCTGCTGTCCACCGTATGCCAGCAACGACCCTTGGCTCGGCACCTGCGGGGCCGGGCTGGTCTGCGCTCACAATCCAAACTTCCAGCCGAACCCGCCGCTCGATCTGGTCCAGGACGTCTGCCAGACGCCGGGGTCGCCTCCGCCCGCCGACGGCGGCTTGAACCACGAACGCCTCCTGATCACGAATTAGCGCGCGCGGCTGCGTCTCTTCGAGCGGCGCGCCTGCTCGAACCGACGATCACCGCGGACAGTGCGGCCAGCGCCAGCGCGATCGCGGCGGCGCTTCCGAACAGAGGCCGCAGGCCGAGACCGGCGTGATCGCGCAGGGGGGCGATTCCGAACGCCGCCAAGCCGTATCCCAGCTGATAGCAAGCGATGAGATGACCGGGCGGCGAAGCCTTGCGACCGAGGCTGATGGTGAGGGGGAGCAGCGCGGAGCATCCGAGGCCGGCCAGCGCGAACGCCGCCGCCCCCAGCCCGGCCTTCGAGGACGGGACCAGCGAGGTGGCGACGAAGGCGAGCGCGATCAGCCAGGGAAGCAGGCGAAAGGTGCTGGGCCCCGGGAGCCAGCGATCGATCGCGGCGAAGAACACGCGGCCCGCTGTGGTCGCCGCCCAGAACAGCGTGAGCGTCAGCGCCGCCAGCGCGGCCGGGGCCCCCAGCACGCCCTTCATGTAGAGGATCGCCCAGTTGCCGTTGAGTGTCTCGACGATCCCGTAGCAGAGCGCGAACGCACCGAAGAGCCAGGCCTGGCGAGCGTGAACGCCGGGCGAATTGGTCGGTCCTTCGTCGACCATGCCGGGCCCGCTGGCCGCGCCGGCGCCGAGCGGAAGCGACAGCGTCCAGATCACGAGCGCCGCCAGGAGCGCACCGACGGTGAGCGGCAACCCCCACCAGATCCCCAGCCCGACGAAGAGGGCCACGAAGAGCGGCGCCAGCGCCGTCCCCAGACCGAGCAAGGCATTGAGCGCCAGCACCGCCACGTCGACCCGACGCGGAAACAGAGACGCCGCCAGCGAATTGACCACCGGGATGGTCAGTCCGAAGCCGATCCCCATCAGCGCCGTGGCGCCGAGCAAACAGGCAAACGCCGCCGAATGCATCCCCAGCGCGAATCGGCTCGTCACCAGCAGCGCCATCGACGCCAGATCGGCGGTGAGGCCCAGCAGGAGGACGCGCCTCTCCCCCCACCGTCGAGCCAACCTCCCGCCGAGCAAGGCGGCGGTGATCGCCAGAGCGGTCTGAGGCGCGAACATGGCGCCGTACTCGCCGTTCGAGAGGCCGTACGCGTCTGGATCGGTGAACACGCCGCTGGCCGCCGGGAACGTGACCAGCGCCAGCCCCTGCAGCAGCCCGGCAGTGTAGACGGCGCCGACCTGCTTCCAGCTCTCGCCGCGCGCCCGCCCGGCGGTGGCGTTCCCGGCGCTCACCCGCGCGTCACCGCAGCCGCTGGCGCAGGTGGTCCCCGACGCGCAGGGCGTTCGCCATCGCCGTGAGGCCGGGGTTCACCGCGCCGATGCTGGGAAAGAAGCTGGTGTCGACGACGTAGAGGTTGTCGAGCTCGTGCGCCTTGCAGTTGACGTCGAGCACCGAGGTCTTGGGATCGGTGCCGAACCGGCAGGTCCCCGCCTGGTGCGCGACCGCCCCGATCTCCATTTCGTTCTTCAGGTAGAGGTTGCGGGGAACCAAGTGATCCGGGTGCATCCCGAGCTGCCCCAGCATCGACTTGAGCTGATCGGCGAGCTGCTTGGTCGGGACCTCGTTGGTCTTGGTGTAGCTGAGACGGATGCTGCCGTCACTCTCCAGCGTGACCCGGTTCTCGGGCCGCGGCAGGTCCTCGGTGCAGAGCCAAAAGTCGACCCCGTGCTTGGCCAACATCTCCAGCGACCACAGCGGCGCCAGCTTGGCGATGTGCTTCTCGCCCCGGAACATCGGCGCCTGTGACTTGCCGACCATCGAGATATTGCCCAGCGGGTAATCGGTGTTCGGACCCTTGAAGTAGAAGTCATTCACGCCCAGCGTCTTCTGATAGCGGGTCGGGTTCGGCTCCTTCGAGACCGCCATGACGACCTGGTTGTTGTGGCACATGTAGTTGCGCCCCACCTGGTCCGAGCCATTGGCGAGCCCGCGCGGGTGCTTGTCGCTGGCGGAGGCGAGCAGCAGTCGGGCCGAGTTCGAGGCGCCGCAGGAGACAACCACGATCTGGCCCCGGCAGCTCTCAACGACTCCGTCGTGCTCGACCTCCACCTCGGTCACCGCGGTGCCGGCCGCGTTGGTCTTGAGCCGCGTCGCGCGCGCGTTGGTGAGCAGCGTGACGTTGGGGAACTTCAGCGCCGGTCGGACCGCGATCACCTCGGCGTCGGACTTGGCGTGGACCAGGCAAGGGAACCCGTCGCACTCGGCACAACGAACGCAGGTCGAGAACGGCATGTTGTTTTCGGTGAGCATGATCCCGCACGGGGCGTGAAACGGCTGGTAACCGGCCCGCGCCAGATCGTCGTGAAGCTGCTGGATGCGCGGCTCGTGCGAGACGGCCGGGTGGGGATAGGGCGCGCTGGCGGGTGGGTCGAGGGGATCCTCGCCGCGGTTGCCGTGGACCTGGTAGAGGTTCTCGGCGCGCGTGTAGTAGGGCTCGAGATCGGCGTACGAAATCGGCCAGGCCGGCGAGAGGCCATCCTGGTGCCGCAGCTCCCCGAAGTCGCGCTCGCGCAGGCGGTAGAGCTGGGCACCGTACATCTTGGTCGCGCCCCCCACGTGGTAGTAAACGCCAGGTTGAAACGGCTTGCCGTCCTTGGTGTACCAGACGTCCTTCGAGACGTAGCGGTTGTCGACGAACACGTCCTCGGCGCTCCAGTTCTGCTTCTCGCGCGGCAGCCAGTCGCCCCGCTCGAGCAGCAGGATCTTCTTGCCGAACGGCGCCAGCTCGAGCGCCAGCGTGCCGCCCCCCGCCCCGGTGCCGATGATGATGACGTCGTAGGAGTCAGACATGGGCCCCTCCCTTCGCGGACGCGGCCGCGGCCTTGGCTCCCACGCCGGCGCCGATCGGGGTGCCGAAGCGGATCACGTTCTTGATGCCCCCGTGGCCCGGCGACAGGACGTCGGTGATCTGTTCGGGGGGGAAATGCCCGGTGATGAGCTCGCGCACCGGCTCCGGCCAGCGGGCGTTGAACTTGACCAGATCGCGAATCGACGCGTCGAAGGCCGGTGGTCCGGCGTTCACCGTCCCGTAGAGAAGCTGATTCTCCAGCACCAGATCGCGCATGATCGGCTCGGCGTCGAGGCTGACGGGGGTCTTGTGGCCCGGGACGCCGGTGAAGATGAAGACCCCGTTCTTTCCGATGGCGGGCAGCGCCGCGAAGGCCAGGGCGGCCGAGCCGGTCGCCTCGTAGATGAGGTCGACGTTCCCGACCTGCTTGGCGAGATCGCCGACCGGAAGCTTCCCCGACTCGAGGTAGCGGGCCCCGATCTTCTCCACCCAGGCCGCCCGTGGGCTGGTGGCGCTCTCACGCGAGTAGATCCAGGTGTCGAAGCCCCGCACCAGGAGCGCCAGCGCGCCGAGGAGACCGACCGGCCCCGCGCCGAGGACCACCGCGTTGAGCCCCCGCTTCTCCTCCTTCGAGGGATTGACCCACGGCATGCGAACCAGCACGGAGTCGAGCTCGATGAGCGCCTTTTCGGCGATGGTGAGCGGCTCCGTGAGGACCGCGATGTCGGCGATCTCCCGCGGGACGACGTGCATGTTGGCCGCAAGGTCGACGATCTCGTCGGTCATGAAGCCGTGCCGGCGCATGATGCCGCGCTCGGTGTAGGCGCCGGTCACGCAGAAGTCCGGCCGGTTGTGATGGCAGGGGCGGCACTCGGGATCGCCGCAGGGGCGGCGCACGGTGGTGACCACCAGATCGCCCGGTTTGAGGTTCGACACGGCGCTGCCGACCTCGACCACCTCGCCGAGCGATTCGTGCCCCATGACCAGGTACGGCTCGCCGG
This sequence comes from uncultured Pseudomonadota bacterium, assembly GCA_963835825.1. GTDB lineage: Bacteria > Myxococcota_A > Polyangia > Fen-1088 > Fen-1088 > JADGRB01. Next base: position 435,656 of record CAWIGZ010000004.1, on the reverse strand, counting down.
TGGGCGGGGCGCCGTACTCGAACCGCGCGATCTCGTGGTCGGTCCCGCAGACGCCGACCTCCAGCATTCGAACCCGTGCCTGCGCGTCCCCCTCGAGAATCGGGGACGGGCGCTCGACGACGCGGATCTTCTTCTCGGCCGGGAACATGGCAATTGCACGCATGAGGACCTCGTTGGCTTGGGGTGGGTTTTGTCGGAGCTCGTCAGGCAGGGTGAGGCTTGAGACTTCGCCCGGCGACGACCGGTCCTGCCACCCGCTCCTCGCGTTTGTGGAAGGTGGTCTCCTCGTGCGCCGCCAGCGCCACCAGGAAGCGCCCCTCGACCAGGGACGGGACCCGCTGGATCGCTTCCCCGAGCGACGCCAGGCCCGCGAAGAACGGCAGATCGCCCTTCTGGAGGTTGCGCTTGAGCCAGTCGACGGGGTCGCGGGCCTCGATCCAGCCCATCTCTCGCTTGTCGGCGAAGAGAGCCCGCACCGGATCGGCCGTGGCGCTCACCGTCTGGATGGGACGGCCGTGGGCGAAGCGCGGCGCGAGCTGCGCCGCCAGCTCCAGGCTCTGGCGCCCGGGGCGCACCAGGTTCTCCGGATGGGTGACGATGAGGATGCGCTCGAAGTGGTCCACGTCGCCGTGGGCGATGAGGATCGGCACGGGCGACCGCGCCAGCGCCGCCGACTCCTCGCTGTCCGGCTGGATCCGATGGCGGGTGTGCCATTCGTTGATGAGCAACGTCGCCTTCTCGCCCAGGATCGTCTCCAGCACCCCCTCGGGAATCGTCTCGGCCACGCGAAACAGCGTGCGCGATTCGAGCCCTTCCTTGGCCAGCCACCCCTCCGCCTCGGCGGCGAGCCCGCGTTGCGCCGCTTGCTCGGCCGGCGACGACTCCGTGCTCGCAAAGCTCGCCGCCAGGACGATTCCCCCGTCGCTGGTCGCCAGCTTACCGGCCAGGGTCAGCGCAGGTCGCGTCGAATCGCCCCACACGGGAACCAGCACCGTCTTTCCCACCGTCGCCGCCTCTTCGCTCACGGCGGTGACCCGCTTGCCGAAGAGGCTCACCACCGCCGGCGTCACCACCAGCGACGCCAGGATGACCACCAGCACAGCATTGATCGTCTGCTTGTCGAAGAGGCCCAGCTTGGCGCCGACCAGGGTGGTCGCCAGCGTGGCCGCCGCCTGCGACCCGGAGAGACCGGACATGACGCCGACCTCCGGCCAGGTGAAGCGGAAGGTCCGTCCGGCGATCACCGCCGCCAGCGCCTTGCCACCGAGAACGGCGATCGTGAAGATGAGCGCGATCCCCAGCGTCCTCGGATCGACCATCACCTTGGGCTCGAGCAGGATGCCGACCGAAACCAGGAAGATGGGGATGAAGAGCGTCGAGCCCATGAACTGCAGGCGATCCATGAGCGGGCTCTCCTCGGGAACGGCCCGGTTGAGCCCGAGCCCGGCGAAGAAGGCGCCCACGATGCCGTCGATCCCGGCCGCCTCCGCCATCACTGCGCCGCCCAGAAACGCCGCGATGCCGAAGATGAACCGATACGAGCGATCGGTCCCCACGTGCGCGAAGAACCAGCGGGCCACGACGGGAAGCGCCAGCAGCGACCAGACGCCGAGCGCCAGCAACCCGATGGCGATCCCCAGGAGTTGCAGGCTGAGGGCTCCGCCTCCCGGCTTCACGGTCCCGGAGATCACCGACAGCACGAGCAGGGCCGAGGTGTCGGTCACCGCGGTAGCCCCGACGACGGTGGCGACGGCCCGGTTGCGCGCCAGCCCCATCTGCCGGAGCAGCGGATAGGTGACCAGCGTGTGCGAGCCCCAGTTCGACCCCATCAACACCGCCGCCGCCCACCGGTAGTCGAGCAGCCGCGCGCTGACGATCCCCAGCGTGAACGGGATCGCGAACGAAAGCAGCGCGAAGGTGACGGCGGCCCTCTTCATCTTCATGAACAGCTTGAGATCGAGCTCGAGGCCGGCGCTGAACATCAGATAGAGCAGACCGAAGTCCCCGATCGATGACAGGGCGATCTCCTTCGAAGCGAGGGCGCCCGTGCCGTGCGGCCCCAACGCCATTCCCGCCAGGACGAGGCCCACCATCGCGGGCAGCCGGAGGACCTCCGCGATCTTGGGCGCCAGGATCAGCGCCAGGACGAGGACGGCGTAGGCCAGCGTCGGACCGGTGGTGATCCGGTGCAAGATCTCTTGGAGCAGCTCCACCGAACGAATGACGGACCTCCTTGCGGCGACGGGAACGTCCTGCAGTTTGCGGCGGGCCCGCGAATCTGCCATTCGCGCGGGGCCGAATCAGTCGGCGGCGTACCCGTCTGCCGTTCGATCGCTGGCCATCTTGACGCGTGACCGACGGAAGACACGGTCGAAGGAGAGAGCTTCATGCAAGCGGATGCAGCGCAGGTCTTGATGGGAGCGAGCAATCTGATCGCCGCCCGCAGCCAGATGGCGTTCACCCTGGGGTTCCACATCTTGCTGGTGCCGTTCGGCGTCTGTCTGCCGCTGTTCGCGCTGATCGCCAACGCCTATGGGCTGCGCCACGACGATTCGGCGGCGCTCCGTCTGGCGCGCCGCTGGTCGTACGCCATGGGGGTGACCTTCGCGGTCGGCGCGGTCACCGGCACCGTGCTCTCGTTCGAGCTCGGGATCCTCTGGCCCGGGATGCTCGGTCGCTTCGGCGACGTGTTCGGGCTCCCGTTCGCCATCGAGGGGCTGGCGTTCTTTCTCGAGGCGATCTTCGTGGCGATCTACATCTTCGGCTGGAATCGACTCCCGCCGCGCCTGCACCTCTGGCTGGGCGCGCCGCTGCCCCTCTTCGCCCTGCTGGGCGCGTTCTCCATCATCTCGGCGAACTCCTGGATGAACACGCCCCGCGGCTTTCAGGTCGACGCCGCGGGAAGGCCGTTCGCCGTCGATCCGTGGGCCGCCATCTTGAATCCGGCGCTGCCGCACGAGCTGGCGCACTTCCTCCTCGCCGCCTTGCTCTGCGCCGGCTTCGTCGTGGCGTCGATCTACGCGGTCGGCATGTTGAAGGGGCGCCGCGATCGCTTGCACCGCCTGGGATTCCTCATCCCGTTCACCATCGCCGCCGTCGCCGCTCCGATGCAGATGCTGGTGGGGGACCGCGCCGTGCGCGCGGTGGTGAAGCTGCAGCCGGTCAAGTTCGCGGCGATCGAGATGCTGGCCCACACCGCCACCCACGTCCCCGAGCGCCTGGGCGGGCGGATGAAAGACGGCGTTCCGACCGGCGGCTTCCAGGTGCCGGACCTGGCCTCGCTCCTGACCGGATTCCACGCCGACACCAAGATCGTCGGCCTCGACAGCGTCGCGGCGGCGGATCGCCCGCCCGCCACCATCGTCCACTGGTCATTCGACGTGATGATCTTCGCGGCCAGCGCGCTCTCGCTGCTGTCGGCCTGGTTCGTCTTCGCCTGGTGGCGCCGGGGCGATCTGCCGGCCACCCGCTGGTTCTTGCGCGCCTGCGCCGGCGCGGGCGCGCTGTCGCTGGTGGCGATGGAGGCAGGCTGGATCACCACCGAGGTGGGACGCCAACCCTGGATCGTCTACGGCTATCTGCGCACCGCGCAGGCGGTCACCCACGCCCGCGGGATCTGGGGCTCGTTCGCGATCGTCGTCGCCATCTACGCGACGGTCGGGACCGGCCTGGTCCTCGTGTTGCGCGGGATGTCCCGCCGCTGGCGCAGCGGGGAAGGCGACGCGCTGCCGGGACCCTACGCGCCGCGCGGTCCCATCGTTCTGCCGGCGCCCGGCGCGCTTGGTCCGGCCTCGGGGGCGGCGGCGGCCCCGGCGGGAAAGGCCCCATGAGCACCGTCGTCGCCTTGATTCTCTGGTTCGCCGTCGCCTGCTATGCCGTCTTCGGCGGCGCCGACTACGGCGCGGGCTTTTGGGATCTGACGGCCGGCGGCGCGCGGCGAGGGGCGCCGGCGCGGGCCCTCATCGATCACGCGATGGGGCCGGTCTGGGAGGCCAACAACGTCTGGCTGATCTTCGCGCTGGTCGTGCTCTGGACCGCCTTCCCCCGCGGATTCGCCGCCATCACCTCGACGCTCTATCTGCCGTTGGCCCTGGCCGCGGCCGGAATCGTGCTGCGCGGTTCGGGCTTCGTCTTTCGGGAGGCGACGAAGGCGCTGAGCGGACGGCGGCTGTTCGGCGCCACGTTCGCCCTGTCATCGGTCATGACCCCGTTCTTCCTGGGCACCGTCTTCGGCGCGATCGCCTCGGGGCGGGTCCGCCCCGGCGACCTCGTCGGAGATTCCACCGCGACCTGGCTCGGCCCGACGCCGATCCTGGTCGGGATCCTGGCCGTCTCCAGCTCGGCGTTTCTGTCGGCGGTCTTCCTGGTCTTCGACGCGCGGCGGGTGAATGAGACGCTCGACCGTTCGTTCCGGTGGCGGGCGGTCGCGAGCGGTCTCGTGACCGGTCTCATCGCCGTCGCCGGTCTGTTCGTCATTCGCAGCGACGCGCCGTTTCTGTTCCACGGGCTGGTGCACGAGGGGCTCCCCTTCGTGCTGCTCTCCGGCGCCTGCGGCGGGGCCGTCGTCGTCCTGCTCACCCAGGGGATCATCCGCGGCACGCGCGTGCTCGCCGTCGTCGCCGTGGTCAGCGTGCTCGCCGGGTGGGGCGTCGCGCAGTACCCGTACCTGTTGCCGACCTCGCTGACCTTCGACGCCGCGGCCGGGGCGACCCGCTCGCTCGGCTGGCTGGTGGCCACCTTCCTCGTCGCCTGCGTCACCGCCGTGCCGGCGCTGTTGCTGCTGTTCGTCCTCGACCAGCGCAGCCGACTGCAGCGTGGCGCGGCCATCGAGGGGGAGAAGCCCGAGAGCCGCCACCGGGTGGTGATCGTGGGGGGCGGCTTCGGCGGACTGTTCGCGACCCGGGCGCTCGGCTGGTCGCCGGTCGACGTCACGCTCGTCGACCGCGAGCCGCATCATCTGTTCCAGCCGCTGCTCTATCAGGTCGCGACCGGCATCCTCTCCGAGGGGGAGATCGCCCCCTCGCTGCGGCACATCCTCCGCTTCCAGGAGAACGCCGCGGTGCTGCTGGCGGAGGTCACCGGCTTCGATCTCGAGCGCCGCGAGGTCCAGGCGCGGCGCCCGGACGGCGCGGAGATCGTGATTCCCTACGACAGCTTGATTGTGTCGGCCGGAGCCGGCATGTCCTACTTCGGCCACGATGAGCTGGCCGAGCACGCGCCCGGCATGAAGACGCTCGACGACGCGCTCCGGTTGCGGCGGCGGCTGCTGCAGTCGCTGGAGATGGCGGAGCTCAGCGAGGATCCCCGCAAGCAGCAAGCCTGGCTCACGGTGGCCATCGTCGGCGCCGGCCCGACCGGCGTCGAGATCGCCGGCCAGGTCCGCGCGCTGGCCCTACGCAGCCTCGGCACCAGCTTCCGCCACATCGATCCGGCGCGGGTGCGCGTGGTGCTGCTCGACGCGGGACACGAACCGCTGAGTCAGTTCGGCGATCGACTGTCGGAGATCGCCGCGCGCGAGCTGGCCAACCTGGGCGTCGAGCTGCGGATGGGCGTCAAGGTCACCGCCGCGGACGCCGAGGCCGTCACCTTCGAAGGGCCGGGCGGCCCCGAGCGGATCGAGGCCCGCACCGTGATCTGGGCGGCGGGGGTACAGGCCTCGCCGCTGGCCCGCCTGCTGGCCGAGGCGTCCGGAGCGATCTGCGACCGCGCCGGCCGCATCGAGATCCGCCCCGACTGCACCCTCCCGAAGCATCCGGAGGTCTTCGCCATCGGCGACATGACCAGCCTCGATCGGCTCCCGGGCGTCGCCGAGGTGGCGATGCAACAGGGGCTCCACGCCGCCCGGATGATCCGCCAGCGGGTGGCCGGAAAGCCGACGAGCGCGCCGTTCCGGTACCGAGACCTCGGCAGCATGGCCAGCGTCGGGCGCTTCCGGGCGGTGGTCAGCGTCAAGGGGCTGCGGGTGGGGGGCCTGCTCGGCTGGCTGACCTGGGCGGTCGTTCACCTCACCTTCCTCACCGGATTCGCCAACCGGTTCAGCACGATGTTTCACTGGGCGCGCACCTTCCTCGGTCGCAGCCGCAGCCAGCTCGCCTTCAGCGCCCGGTTCACGAAGACCCGCCCGTCGGCCCCGCGCTGATTGCCGGGCCCGGGCAGGGCCCTATTTCGACGGCGGGCGGGCGGGCTCAGCCTGGCCAGCGAGCTCGACCTTGTCGTCGTCGAGCGCCGGCAGCCGGTGACGCTCGCCACCAGCGGGGCGCACGTACTCGCGCGGCGTCGTGTGCAGGCGCGCCCGGAACACGCGGTGGAACTGCGCGTAGCTGCCGAACCCCGAGTCCAGCGCCGCCTGGAGCAGGTTGGTGCAGCCGCGATCCATCATTGCCACGAACCTCTCCAGCCGAAGGCCGTTCCGGTATTCGACCAGCGACGTTCCCTTGATGGTCTTGAAGACGCGGGCGAGGCGAGAAAGGCTGATGTTCAACGCCGCGGCGATCTCTTTCCCGCCCATGCGGGGATCCCTGTTCAGCATCTCCACCGTCGCCGAGACCAGCGACTGGCTGGGCGACTCGCCCGGGTGACCGACGCGGCGCCCGATGAGGCCGCGGACGGGGTCGAGCATCGATCCCAGCATCGAGCAGAGGATGGCGGCGTGGGCCTGCTTCGACTCGTCGACCGGGGCGCCGGTGAGCCCCGCGTCATTGAACATCATCCCGATCGCTCCGTGCGTCGAACGGATCGGCGTCTTCGCCACCCAGCCGCGCCCCGCGACCCGGGTCTCGCCTCGCTGGTGCTCGATGATCGGGCAGTTCTCGAACACCGTGAAGTGCACCCCCTCCTCGCCCGAGCGGCGCAGGGCTTCCTGATCGGTGTCGCAGAGATCGTAAATGACGTGGTGCTCGTCGACGACCGCACACGAAAGGTCCATCCCCCACGTTCCCAGCATGACGTTGCGCGACGGATCGAGCACGAAGATGCCGGCCCGCTTGAGCCCGATGCGATCCCGCGCCAGCTCGATGGCGCGCCGGAGAACGAGATCCGTATCCTCGATGCAACGAATCTCGTCGAGCGCCATCAACAGCGACGACAGCCCCCCCCGGGTAGAGCCCGACACCACCTTCGGCGCTGGCGCACCAGGCCAAACGAGGCTCGGCCAGTTCGCACGCCGCCCAGTCATCCTCCTCAGCACAACCCAATATTCCCAGAACTTTCCTTTTCGATCCAACTCCCGGTTGGACATCGCAAATCGCGGGCAGATCCAGGATTATCGAAGCGCCTCCGGTCCGGAGGGCATCAATCAATGAGTCTCGGGCGTCGCAAGGTCGGTCTCGAAGAACAGTCGCGGTGGGTTTTCAACCGGATGGCGGCGTTTTACCCCGCCCGCCCGGCTTACCCGGCTGAGCTGGTTGACGCACTGGCCGAGCTGGCCGGGCCGGCCGGCAGCCGGATCGGCGAGCTGGGCGCGGGGGTCGGCCACCTCGCGGTCCCGCTGGCCGCGCGCGGCTACCAGGTGGCGGCCATCGAGCCGGCCCGGGCGATGCTCGAGCAGCTGCGGGCCGCGGCGAACGAGAGGGGAGTCGCGTTGCGGGCGCTTCACGCGGCCGCCGAGGACTTGCCCCTCGAGCCCGCCTCACTGGATCTGGTGATCATCTCGGACGCGCTTCACTTTCTCGACACCGAGCTGACGGCGCGGCAGATCGCGCGCGTGCTCGCGCCGGGCGGCGCGCTGGCGCTGGTGACCTGCGGGTTCGGGCAGACGCCGTTCATGCGCGGCGTGGTCCGGCTGATGGAGGAGGCCGCCCCGCGCCGGCCCCGCGCGCTCACCCAGTCGATCGTTCACCTCTCCGCGCTCTCGGGCGTGCCGCTGACGAACGAGCGGTGCTTCCACGATGACACTCCGGTCGACCACCCGACGCTCGAGCGAATCCTCCGCTCGATCTCGTTCATCGGGCCGGCCATGAACGTGGCGCGCTTCGCCGCTCTGCGCGAGCGGGTCCACGCTCTGCCGGAGGCGCCGTCCTGGGCGCGAACGTTCGTCCTCCGCTCGGGTCGGAGCAAGGCAAGCACGCGCCGGAAACAGCCTCGCCGGTAGGTCCGCCCCGCTGGCGACCCGACGAAGCGAAGCCAGCCAAGCCGATCGCGCGGCACTCAGCTTTCTGAGGGGGCGCCCGCCGAGAATCAACGATCTCGGCAGGTTGGTCGGCGCACAGAATGGTCCGAAGGTTGCTGCAGAACGTGGTCATGCGGCGATACGTTCATGTGGCAGTGGCGGCACTGGCGATCGGGCTCACCGGCGCGTGCGGCTCGACCAGCAACAACCACGACGGCGGCAGCACCGGGACGGGGGGAACCACCGGCGACGGCGGAACCACCGGCAGCGGCGGAACCGGCACCGGTGGCCAGAGCGGCGGAACCACCGGCAGCGGCGGAACCGGCACCGGTGGCCAGGGTGGCGGGACAGGCGGGGGCGGAGCCGGCGGTACCGCCGGCGGCGCGGGAGGAAGAGGCGGAGGCGGCGGCAAGGGCGGGAGCCCGGGAACCGGCGGCTCCGCCGGAGCGGGCGGCGCCGGCGCGTCGGCCGGGCACCTCTGTGGTCCCGACACTGCCTGCACGACGTGCACGACCGGCGCCTGCTGCGGCGCCGGATGTTGCGCGTCGGGCGAGTGGTGCGACACCAGCGGCTCGGTGCCGACCTGCCGGTGCAACGCGGGCGCGGCCTGCGGGAGCGGTGAATCCTGCTCCTCTCCGCTCGCCGGCGGCGCTATCTGCGGCATCCGCTGCTGCGGCGGTGACGCGGGAGCGTGCCCCGTCTCGCGCCGGATCTACAAGCGAGACATCGAACGGCTAGACGACGATGCGCTGGGGCGGATCTCCGACGAGCTTCGAAGGATCCAGCTCACGACCTACCAGTACAAGAGCGATCCTCCCGCGGCGCCGCGAAGGCTCGGGTTCATCATCGACGACACCAAGACGCCGTACCCAATCAACGCCGACGGAAACTCGGTGAACCTGTACGGCTACGTGAGCATGGCGGTGGCCGCCATCCAGACCCAGAGCCGGGAGATCGAGGCGCTTCGCGCAGAGGTCGCGCAGCTTCGCCGCGAGCAAACCAGGCGCCGCCCAGCTCTCGCCCGCGGCGGCCGATGACACGACTGCGACGCGACCGCTTCGGCTCCTGAGCCGGAAGTCGACCGCGCTCGAGCTTTGGCGAGCTCGGTCCTGGTTGAAATCGCCGGCGCGATGGCCCAAGGTGGGCGCGGATGCCACGTAAGGTAACTGATGCCGGCGAGGTGAAGTTGGCTGCGGCCTCGAAGCCAGGGGGCCGCCGCGCGACCGGCCGTTCATTTCTTCTGACGATCACGCTCGCCTGCCTCGCGACGCTGTTCGTGATCATCTGGACGGTCCACACCTCCCAGGAAAAGCGGGGACACGTAGGCCCCGCCGGCTTTCAAATGTGAGGCGGCGCTGGTCGCGCATCGGGCGCAGACTGAGCCCCATGACGACGACCACGACGACCCCGGCTTCGGCCACGACATCCAGGATCAAGCTGGGCTCTTCCGGGCCCGAGGTCTTCCCGTTCGCCCTCGGGTGCATGGGGATGGGCGCCGGCAACATGTATGGCGGCAATGACGAGTCGGAGGCGATCGCCACGATCCACGCCGCCCTCGACCGCGGCGTGAACCTCATCGACACCGGCGATTTCTACGCGATGGGAAAGAACGAGCTGCTCGTCGGCAAGGCGCTGGCCGGCCACCGGCGCGACCAGGCTCTGCTCAGCGTCAAGTTCGGCGGCCTGCGTGGCCCCGACGGCGCGTTCCTCGGCTACGACGCGCGGCCGGCGGCGACCAAGAACTTCCTCGCCCACAGTCTCTCGCGCCTCGGCGTCGAGCACATCGACATCTATCGTCCGGCGCGCCTCGACCCCGCCGTCCCCATCGAGGAGACCGTCGGCGCCATCGCCGACATGGTGAAGGCCGGCTATGTTCGCTACATCGGTCTGTCCGAGGTGGGCGTCGAGACCATCCGCCGCGCCGCCAAGGTGCATCCGATCTGCGACCTGCAGATCGAGTACTCGCTGGTCAGCCGCGGCCCGGAGGCGAGCATCTTCCCGGCGCTGGCCGAGCTGGGGATCGCCGCGACCGCCTACGGCGTGCTGTCGCGCGGTCTGCTCACCGGGAGCACGCCGAAGGGAAAGGGCGATTTCCGCGCGCACCTCCCCCGCTTCGCCGGCGACAACGGGGAGAAGAACCGGGCGCTGGCGCAAGCTCTGGCCCGGCTGGCGGCTGAAAAGGGGGTCGAGCCGGCGCAGCTCGCCGTCGCCTGGGTCCGCGCCAAGAGCGTCGCCCAGCGGGTGGCGATCATCCCGACCATGGGCGCCCGCACCCGCGCCCAGCTCACCTCCGCGCTCGGCGGGCTCGAGGTCGCCCTCACCGCGGCGGAGGTCGCGGCGCTGGAGGCTGCAGTTCCAGCGAACGAGGTCGCCGGGACCCGCTACGCCGCTCCCCAGATGGCCGTGCTCGACAGCGAGCGCTGATCGCAGAAGGGCAGAGCGCGCGGCAAACCTTCACGCGAAAGGTGACGCGCCGATGCGGCCGGCAGGATAGCCTCGGGCAGTCCGATGTGCGGAATCTGTGTCGTGGTCAGCGATGCCGGCGCGGTCGAGGCCGAGCTGCTCCACGGCATGTGCGAGCGGATCGCTCACCGGGGGCCTGACGCGGAGGGTCTGCACGTCGAGGGGCGGGTCGGCCTGGGGATGCGGCGGCTCAGCGTCATCGATCTGGCGGGGGGACGGCAGCCGATCTTCAACGAGGATCGGTCGATGGCGATCGTCTTCAACGGCGAGATCTACAATTACCGCGAGCTGCGCGCCGAGCTGGTGGCGCGCGGGCACGCGTTTTCGACCGCGTCGGACACCGAGGCGATCCTGCACGCCTACGAGGAGTACGGCGCCGAAGCGGTCACCCGGCTGCGCGGCATGTTCGCCTTCGCGATTCACGAGCGGAAGAGCGGGCGCGTGTTCCTGGCGCGCGACCGGCTGGGGATCAAGCCCCTGCACTGGGCCGAGGCGGGCGGGCGGTTCTATGCCGCCAGCGAGCTGAAGAGCCTGCGGGACCTGCCCGGGCTGTCGCTGACGCTCGACGAGGTGGCCGTCGATCAATACTTCTCGCTGCTCTACGTTCCGGCGCCGCGGACCATCTTCCGCGAGATCAAGAAGCTGCCGCCCGGACACGTCCTGGTGAAGGACCCGGGGAAACCGGCGGTCGTTCGGCGCTACTGGCAGCTTCATTCCCGGCCCGATCGCGCCCGCTCGGAGGCCGAGTGGATCGCCGAGGTGCGGCGCGGCCTCGACGACGCGGTCGCCAGCCACCTTTGCGCCGACGTGCCGCTGGGGATCTTCCTGTCGGGCGGCGTCGACTCGAGCGCCCTGGTCGCCGCCATGTCGCGGGCCGGCGCCGGGCGCATCAAGACGTTCTCGATCGGCTTCCCCGCCGAGTACGCGGCGTTCGACGAGCGTCCGTTCGCGCGGCAGGTGGCCGCGCGGTTCGACACTGACCACCGGGAGATGGAGGTGGCGCCCGACATCGGCGAAGCGATGCAGGCGCTGGGGCGGATCTTCGACGAGCCGATGGGCGACTCGGGGGCCGTCCCCAACCTGCTCGTCTGCCGGCTGGCGCGGCAGCACCTGACGGTCGCGCTTTCGGGGTTGGGGGGCGACGAGCTGGCTGGCGGCTACCAGCGCTATCTGGGGGTCGAGGTGGCCGAGTGGTACCGGAAGATCCCGGCCTTCTTGCGGAACGACGTGGTGCGCCGGCTGGTCGATCTCGTCCCCGAGGGGCGCGGCGGGGGCCGGGGGATCGATCGGGCCAAGCGGTTCGTTCGCGCGAGCGAGCTCCCTTTCGTCGAGCGCTTCTTCGCCTTCTCGAGCCCGCTCGAGCGCCCGCGGCGCGAGGCGCTCTACCAGCCGGAGCTGCGGGCCCGGGTGGCGCTCGACTCGGCGCTGGAGCGCATGCAGGCGCTCGCGACCGAGCAACCCGACGCCGAGCTGCTCAACAAGATCCTCTGCATCGACCAGCAGATGTATTTGGTCGACGATCTCCTGACCGTCGCCGACCGCACCAGCATGGCAGTGTCGCTGGAGGTGCGGGTGCCGTTCCTCGACCACCCGTTCGTCGAGCTGATGGCCAGCGTCCCGGGCCGGCTCAAGATCCGCGGGCGCGAGAAGAAGTACCTCCTCAAGCGCGCGCTCGCGGCCGACCTGCCGCCGGAGCTCCTCCGTCGCAAGAAGGCGGGCTTCAGCCTGCCGCTGGCGCGCTGGCTGCGCGAGGATCTGCGCGGGATGGTGGACGAGCTCCTGGCGCCGGACCGACTCCGTCAGCAGGGGTGGTTCGCGCCGGCGGTGGTGGAGACGCTCAAGTCCGAGCATCTCGCGCGCCGCCGCGACAACAGCGCCGCGCTCTGGGCGCTGATGATGTTTCAGCTTTGGGCCCAGGAGTGGTTTCGGTGACGGCGGCCGCCGCGGTCGTCTTCTGGGTCTCCCTGGCCGGGGTAGCCTGGACCTACGCCGGGTATCCGCTGCTGTTGCTGGCGCTCGCCCGCCTGCGCCCGCGGCGAGCGCCGCCACAGACTCAGACCACGCCCCCGGAGCCGACGGTGACCGTCATCATCTCGGCCTACAACGAAGAGAAAGCCATCCGCCGGAAGCTGGAGAGCACTCTGGCGCTCGACTACCCGACCGAAAAGCTGGAGGTGATCGTCGCCTCGGACAACTCGACCGACGGGACGCACGAGATTGTCCGCGAGCTCGCGGCGCGCGGCGTTCGCCTGGTCGTCCTGCCCGCGCGCGCCGGCAAGACCGCGGCGCAGAACCTGGCCGCGACGGCGGCGCGCGGCGAGGTGTTGATCTTCACCGACGCCACCACCGAGCTCGCGCGCGGCAGCGTGCGGGCGCTGGTCGCCGCCTTCGCCGATCCGCGCGTGGGGTGCGTCGGCGCCGAGCTGGAGTACGTCTCCGAAGGGGGGAGCGCCGTCGGCAAGGGGGGCGGCCTGTACTGGCGCTACGAGAAGCGGGTCAAGGAGCTGGAGGCCGCGGTGAGCACGCTCATCGGCGTCTCGGGTTGCCTCTACGCCGTGCGCGCCGGCGTCTACCGCCCCATCGAACCCGATCTGATCAGCGACTTCGTGATTGCGGGCGACGTCTTCCAGCGCGGCTTCATCACCGTCTACGGCGGCGGCGCCGTCTCGTCGGAGAGGACGCACGAGGAGGCCGGCCGGGAGCTGGAGATGCGGGTCCGGATCATCATCCGCACGATCAACGCGCTGGTGCGCCGCGCCCGGATGCTGAACCCATTTCGCTACGGGTTCTTCTCGTTCCAGCTTTTCAGTCACAAGGTGCTGCGCTACCTGGTCCCCGAGCTGCTGCTGGCGATCCTGGGGAGCGGGCTCTATTTGACGTTCGCCGGGGGTCATTGCGCGGCCCTCTACCGGGCGCTGACGCTGGCCCAGCTGGCGCTCTATCTGGCCGCCGCGGTTGGTTGGCTGCGCCAAAAACTCGGGCTCCGCCTCCCCTTAGTGCACGTTCCCTTCTATTTTGTGGTCGTGAATCTGGCGGCGCTCTGGGCGCTGGCGCTCTACCTCCGCGGCGAGCGGCGGGTGACCTGGACGACCGTTCGCACGCCGTAGCACCGGCCTCGCGCACGCCCGCGGCGCGCCGGTCGCGCGCCAACTCGAACGTTGGCTCCGCGCACAACTGAGTTGGCGGTCTTCGTTCCGAAAGGCCGCGCGCGCGGTCTGCCGCCCTGGCGCGTCCGTTGCAATTCCGCCTCCTCGACGTCCGTCAAACAGGAGGCCTTCCCATGAACCGTCTGGTCGTTCCGTCGTCGAGGTGTTGGCGCGTTCTCCGCTGGGTCGGCCTCGGCGCCGCCGGTGCGTCACTGTGGGCCTGCACCTCTCGCAGCCTGGAGATGCCCACCACCACCCCCAGCGTGACGGCGCAGTGGAGCGTCACCCAGAAGATCAACAACAACCTCGACCTCCTCTTCATGGTCGACAATTCGTCGTCGATGACGACGATGCAGCAGAAGTTGCTCCTGCAGCTGCCGAACTTCCTGACCTTCCTGCAAAGACTCCCGATCAGGCCCAACCTTCACATCGCGGTCGTCTCCTCCGACATGGGGGCCAAGAGCGACGCCGACATCACGTGCACGCAATTCGGCGACCAGGGAGAGTTCCTTTCCCAGCCCGAGGGCAGCTGTCTGGCCACCACGCTCACAGCCGGCGACACCTTCATCTCCGACGTCGACGGCGTGGCCAACTTCACCGATCCCATCGCTTCGGTGTTTCAGTGCATCTCTCTCCTGGGCGCCAGCGGCTGCGGGTTCGAGCACCAGCTCGCCTCCATCGACCGCGCGCTCGGCGCCGACGGTCTCGGGCCGCCGCCCTCGCAAAACGTCGGATTCCTCCGCGCCGATGCCTACCTGGGCATCGTGATGCTCACCAACGAGGACGATTGCTCGGCGCCCGCCGACACCACGATCTACTCGCTCAACGGCGCGGCGCAGAGCATCACCAATCCCGATGGGCCCATCGACAACTATCGCTGCAACGGCGGCCGTCACGGCGGCCACCTGTGCAAGGATCTGAACGCCGGGAGCCTCAGCACGGACTACGCGACGCCGCCTCTCGCTCCCCCGCAAGATGCGACCGGCGACCCGGCCATCCTTCAGCTGGCGGACTGCAAGGAGAACGACAGCGGCTCCAGCGCCCTCACCCCGGTCAGCAAGTTCGTCAGCGACATCAAGGCGCTGAAGCCCGATCCCGACAACCAGATTCTGGTCGGCGAAATCATCGGGCCCGCGGCGCCGTATGCCGTCGAGTGGGCACCGACGGTGACTCCAGCGGGGACGACGGAGAACTGGCCGCAGGTGATGCACTCGTGCGGCGCGGCCGGCGGCCCCGACGTCAACCCCGATCCCGCGACCCAGACGGTCGGCGACCAGAGCTTCGGCGACCCCGGCGTCCGGGAGGCACAGTTCGCGAATGCGTTCCGGAACAGCATCATCGGGTCGATCTGCGACGGGGACTACTCGCAGTCCATGAATCAGATCGCCGCCAAGCTGAGCCAGTTCTTCACGCCCCCCTGCATCGACTCCAAGCTTCAAAACGACGCCCTGGGAAATCCCGACTGTTCGGTGATCCAGAACCTCACCGACGCCAGCGGCCATCAGAGCCACGTCGCGATCGAGAACTGCAACGAGAACGGAAACACGGCCCCCTGCTGGACGCTGGAGCCCGGGACCAACGGCTGCACCGGCCAGGAGCTGAAGGTGAAAGACAGCGCCGCCAACATGACGGCGGCCAGCGAAGACAGCACGATCAGCTGTTCGCTCTGCATGCCGGGCGTGGCGGCCCCGGGTTGCTGAGCCGACCAGGCCCTCCTAGTGGTGGTGGCCGCCGGCGTCGTGGATGTGGCCGTGGGTCAGCTCTTCGGGGGTCGCGTCCCGGACGGCCACCACCTCGACGTCGAAGTGGAGCTTCATGCCCGCCAGCGGGTGGTTGAGATCCACGGTCGCGTAGTCGCCGCGGACCGCGGTGACCGTGGCGAGCTGAATCCCGTCGGAGGTCCGCAGCTGAACCTGCATCCCGACCGTCACCTTCTTGTCGGAGATCTTCCGCAGCGGGACGTTTCGCGTGTTCTTGTCGTCCCGCAGGCCGTACCCCTCCTCGGGGGTCAGCGTCACCTGCACCGACTCGCCGGCCGCCTTCCCCGCGAGCGCCTTCTCCAGCCCGGGGACGATGTTCCCGGCGCCCTGCAGGTAGCCGAGCGGCTCGCGCCCCTTCGAGCTGTCGAGGACGGTCCCCTCGTCGTCCTTGAGGGTGTAGTGGATGGTGACGGCTTTCTGGTCGGCGATCTGCATTTCGGCCGAAGAGCGAACCATCCCGCGGGCCGAAGCGCAACTCCTGCGTGCGATCATTCGGCCGGGCGGCCCGCCGGCGTCGGCAGCGGCAACAGCCCGCGCGCCAGCGCGTCGACGTCGGCGCGCGAGGAGGTCCCGTCCCCGCGGAGCTCGAGGTGTACCCCGGCGCGAAGCTGGATGAGCAGATCGCAGCTCGGCCGGGGCCTGTCGGTGCATTGATAAAATCCGTTGGCGTCATCCGGGGGGAGCTCGAGCGCGGCCTGCGGAAACGAGGCGCTCATCTTCACCCAGCCGGCGTAGTCGTCGGGAGACATCGGCATGCGCGCGAGCGTGACCTCGATGCGGGCGCTGCCCCGCGCGTAGGTCCGGCGGACGTAGCCGGCGGCGCGTGAAGTCAGGCCCGAAGCAAAGCCATCGACGTCGGGCAAGGCCAACGGCGAGCTGGCCGCCGGAGCCGGCGTCGACGCGACAGGGGCGGGCTTCGGCGCTTCCAGGGGCGGAGGCGAGCCGCGCGGACGGCGACAGCCGGCCAGGACCACCGCCCCCAGAAGCGCGCAGATCGCCAGGCGGCCCGGCTCAGCCACGACGGCCGCCCTCGCCGCACTCACCGAGGCGACGGCCGAAGAACCGGCGCTCCGGCTCGTTGCGCGCCAGCTCCCGCGCCCGCCGGTAGTGCGGCAGCGCCTCCCACGGGCGCCCGGCCCGCCGCAGCAGATCGGCGCGCGTCGCCGCCAGGAACAGATAATCGTCGAGCCGCCCCAGGCTCTCGATGGCGTCGATCTCGGCCAGACCGGCCGCCGGCCCGCGCGCGAACCCGACCGCCACCGCCCGGTTGAGCGCGACGACCGGGCTGGGCCGCAGCTCCGCCAGTCGATCGTAGAGCGAGACGATCGCCGGCCAGTCGGTCGACTCCACCGACGGGGCCAGCGCGTGCTGCGCCGCGATCGCCGCCTCGAGGACCATCGCGTTCGCCTCGCCCGCCCCCGCTTCGGCGAGCGCCGCCAGCCCCCGCGCGTTCAGCGTCGCGTCCCAGCGGGAGCGGTCCTGCTCGTCGAGCGGGATCAGATCGCCGCGCCCGTCGCGCCGGGCTGGCAGGCGGGCCGCCAGCAGACACATCAACGCCAGGAGTCCCTTGACCTCGCCGGCGGCGCCGGTGACCGGGTGCGCGGCCAGCAGCGACGCCAGCCGCAGCGCCTCGGCGCAGAGCTCCTCGCGCACGACCGTCTCCGGGTGGCTCCCGTGGTAGCCCTCGCTGAACATCAAATAGAGGGCGCGGCAAACCGCCGGGGCCCGGCCCCGCGCCCGCTGCGCGTCGCCGAGCTCCGCCAATCCCCCCGCCGACTGCAGCGTGGCTCGCGCCCGAACCAGGCGCTTCTCCACCGCGTCCTCGCCGCTCAGGAACGCCTGGGCCAGCTCGCGCACGCCGAAGCCACACAGGTACTTCAGGATCACCATCACCTGCGTCTCTTCCGGCAGGCGGCCGTCGCACAGCTCGAACATCAACCGCAGCTCGGCGTCCACGATCTCTTTGTCCTCGAACGCCGCGGCCACCGTCGGCACCAGCGACCATTCCGTCGACAGCAGATCCGCGACCTCCGGCGCGAACCGGCGCTCGGTTCGCTCGCGCCGGATGACGTCGATGGCGCGGTTCTTCGCCGCGGCCATCAACCAGGCAGCCGGGTTGGCGGGAACCCCCCGGAACTTCCAGACCTCCAGCGCCTGAACCAGCGCGTCGTGGACGATGTCCTCGGCCAGGTCCAGATGACCGAACCCCAAGAGCCGCACCACGACGGCCGAGATCCGCCCCGCTTCTCGGCGGAACAGGTGCTCGACCTCGGTCGTCGTGGTGGTTGGCTCCGGCGTCGTCACATCCGCATTTCCCGGACTTCACGCACCTCGACGCTGCCGTTGTCGTTCTCGAAGATCGGGCAGCCGCGCGCGAGCTCGGTGGCCGCGTCGAGGCTGGCCGCCGTCACCAACAGATAGCCACCGACGAGATCCTTGGTCTCGCCGAACGGACCGTCGGTCACCGCCTTCTTCTTCCCGGCCAGGACCCGCCCCCCTTCGGCCAGCGGGTCACCACCCTTGAGGCTCCCGGTCTGGGAGAGCTGCCCCATCCAGGCGCCCCACTTCTTCATGTTCTCTTCCATCTGTTGCGGAGACATCCGCGCCATGTCGCCGCCCCGGAAAATATAGAGATAGTTCGCCATGACATCCTCCTCGTCGATCGTTCTGGAGCCTAGCCGAAGGCCCATCCTTCGTCGTCCCTGGCCCCTTCACAGAGTCGACGTTCGAGCGCGCCCGGGGCGGACATTTATTTCGACGACGGGGCCCCAGCCAGGGCTGCCCCGCCTGAGCCCAGGGACTCCGACCTAGGGGTTGCGCACGCAGTCGTTGGTGACGGCGACCGGCGTGCTGAAGTCGACCACCTCGAAATCGTCGACGGTGATCGCGGAGAAGGAGAGCGCGGTGATCCCCAGGCTCGACCACTTGGCGGTCGAGGTCCGGTCGTCCGCGAAGGTCAGCGGGATCGTCCCTCCGTCGGAGAGCAGCATCCCGTACCTCTTCATCGCCGCGATGATCACCTTCTGGGCGGCGTTGTAGCTGGAATCGTCGAAGGTGGGCTTCAGGCGAAACCGCACGCCGTAGGGGGGCGCGTTGGGATCCGTGCTGCTCGGGCTGCCGGCGTGCGAGGCCGGATGAACGTAGGTGGCCTTCCTCATGTACTGGTTGGGGAGAATGAAGCGGATCGCGTGGTTGACCGCGCCAGCGGCCACCTCGTCGGCCGTCGGCAACAGCCCGGCGATCGGAAATCCGCCGGCGTCCGCCGAGGTGCACTGGTCGCCGCGCTCGTTGTCCGGGTACGTCTTGGTGAGATCCCAGACGATGGCCACCAGCGCATCGATGGCGCTGCCGTTCTGGGTGGCGTTGTAGAGCTCGAAGAGCTTTTGCTGGCTGGTGTCGGCGACGAGGATGTGGCAGTCGCCCTGCCCGCCGGTGTTGTAGGAGGTGTCACAGGCGTAGTTGCTGCTCCCCTCGGCGTTGCCGTTCGCCGGGATCGGCATCTGAAACGGAACGGCATCGCAGTCGGGCCCGCCGTAGCAGTACGGATATCCGCCCGGCGTGGGGGCTTCGATCGTCTTGCGCGGCGTCGAGGCGTCGGCGAAGAAGAGCGGGATCGAAAAATCGATCTGCAACCGGCCACCGCCCCATCCGCCCGCCTTGTGAAGGGCGGCGATGATGGCGTCCGAGCTGGTGTCCTTGTTCAGCACCGTGACGTCCTTGGTCCAGGGCTCGGGCTTCGTGAAGAGACCGCCCGCCACGCCCGCGGCCCCGCCGCTGCCGGTCGCCCCGCCGCTGCCGGTCGCCCCGCCGCTGCCGGTCGCGCCGCCACTTCCTCCACCTTGACCAGTCGCGCCGCCGGCACCGGTCGCGCCACCCGCGCCGCCACCTCCCGTCGCGCCCGTCCCACCGCTGCCCGAGCTGGCGCCGGGGGAGCTCGAGCCACAACCCGTCGCCAAGATCGCGGCCACCAGATACGACGTCCAGCGAGCTCCACGCATGACGGCATTTTCGGCTGTTTCGGCCAGTGCCTTGACGGTCGGCGAACGTTTTTCTTGAGCCACCAGCCGCAGCGGGTGGGACCTCCCTTGCAACGCAGGATCCTCGCGGCCCGACCGGAAGGCAGGGCAGCTCCGAGGAACGCTGCCCGGAGGATTCGGCATGGCGCGCGCAACGATCCAGTGGATAGGTCTGCTTGGTCCACTCACGCTGGCGGCGAGCCTCGCCTGTGCGAACAGCGATGCAGGCGGCGCGACCGGCAGCGGCGGCAGCTCTGCAACGGGGACAGGCGGTGACACCACGACGGGCGGCTCGACAGGCGCGGGGGGCGCGGCGGGCGCGGCGGGTGCGAAGGGGAGCGGCGGCGTCGGCACCACCGGCAGCGGCGGGAGCATCGTCGGGACCGGTGGCACCGGCACGGGGACCGGCGGCGCGACCGGCGGAGGCGGCGCGACCGGCGGGAGCAAGGGAAGCGGCGGCGCCACGGCCACGGGCGGCGCGACCGGCGGAGGCAACGGCACCGGCGGCGCGGCCGGCGCGCCGGGCGGGACCGGCGGCGGAGTCGGCAGCGGTGGATCGTCCGACTATCCCTACTGCAACTACGGCAACGTCCCCAGCGCCACGCCGCCGGCCGCCTGGAACGACACCCCGGCGCTGACCCCGATCGGCGCCAATCCGTACGGCAAGCCGGCGAACACCATGGCCGTCGGGTACATCCTGCTCAGCTCGGGTCCGACGCTGCCGACCGGCGTGACGACCGCGCTCGAGATGTCTTCGTTGATGCGGATCAACGCCGACATCAAGTACGTCACCCAGCTGACCTACACGCACCTTCCCCCCTGGACCACCGGCGGCGCGCTGCACTACATGGACTACCTCCTGGTCGGCACCGGATTGCCCAACGATCCGAACGCCGGCGGCGACTCCAGCTACGAAGGCTCGTATCCGGACGTCGAGACGACCGGCGTCGCCATGACCGATGCGTCGCAACGCTACGACCTCACCCACGAGTTCTTCCACGTGCTGGAAAATTCCTACGGCACGGTCCCCGGGCAGAAGGTGTCGTGGATCCAGGAGTCGTACAACGACTACCTGATCCTGCGCGTCGCCGAGAACGTCGGCAACGCGACGGCGGGCCAGGCCACGCAGTTCAAGCTCCCCTCGAACGTCGGCTACCTGGACGCGCTCGTCTATCAGCAGCCGCAGGCGCCGATCGAGAGCTGCGGCATCGAGTCGGACAAGACGACCCTCACCGGACCGGCCGACTACTTCATGGACAGCACCGGCTTTCGCTACAACGATCTCTTCCCGCTGTTCGTCTCGCAGCGGGTCGGCATGCACTTCTTCGCGGCGGTCTGGGAACAGGCCAAGTCCACCGAGCAGATCCTGCAGACGATGACCCGCCTGCTCGACAAGCCGCGGGTCCAGTGCATGGTGCAGGAATACGCGGCGCGGCTGGCGCTGGGCGACTTCATGGAGCTGTCGAGTAGCATCCAGGGCTTCGCCAGCGCGCAGATGTACGCCGCCACCACCAGCACCGCCGGCACCCTGGCGCCCAGCGACGCGAGCAAGCTGCCCCGCTACACCTCGCGCAACAACATCCCCATCACCGTCGCCTCGGGCGAGACGTCGGTCAGCGTCGCCTTCATGCCCGACGCCGCGGGGAGCAAGGGGACGCCCGCCAGCATGAGCGCCCAGCTGGTCTACCGCGCCACCGACGGCACGGCCGTCTACGGCCAACCGGTCGCCACCGGCACCGCCACGCTCACGCTCACCAAGCCCCCCAAGAACGGCGTCGTCGTCCTGGTGATCACCAACGTGACCCTGGACGGCTACAAGACCGCACTCTCCTACGGCTGGGACCCCGGCGAGACCTTCGGCTACAAGATCCAGATCACCGGCGGCACCGCCGCCCCGATCAACAAGATCTACTTCTGACCGCGGGCGCCGCTCAGGCGCTGCGGGTCATGCGCGCGATGCGCGCGGCGTGCGCCGGGTAGCGCGCGGCCAGCTCGGGTCCTTGCGCCAGCTCGAAGTCGGCGAACTCGAAGCCGGGTGCGACCGTGCAGCCGATGAGGCAGTGCGAAGCCGCGTCGGCCAGCTCGGCGGCGAACCAGGTCCCGGCGGGGATCAGGAGCTGCGGCCGCTCACCGGCCGCGACGTTCGTGCCGAGGCGCCGGAGCTCGCCCGGCCCGGTCGGGCCGAGCAGCAGCACGTCGAGCGGCCCCCCCTCGTAGAAATGAAACATCTCGTCGGAGAGCAGGCGATGGAGATACGTCGTCGGCTGCTCTCGCGTCACCAGAAAGTAGATAGCGGTCGACGCCGCACGCGCGCCCGCGTGCGGCGGCGACAGCTCGGGGAGCTTCAAGGACGCGCGATAGGTCTCGACGTAGTAACCGCGCTCCGGGTGCGGCGCGAGGACCAGACGATCGATCAGCTCTTGGACGCGGCTCACGCGAGCACCTCCGCGGGTGACTCTGCCACGATCGGGCGCGAATGATCGACCACAGCGGGCGCTCTCACCTGTACGCCGGCGCGGCCGCGTAGGCGTTGCCGAGGGCGGTCAGCGTCCCGTCGGAGTTGACCAGCTCGTTGTTGGTCGACCAGGGGTACCAGGAGTAGCGCGCGATCCGCGGGTGTTTCGCGAAGACGGCCAGCGCGCCCTTGTAGAAATTCAGCACCGTCTGCTCGTCCGGAGCGCTGTTGTTCAGACAACCCCACTCGGTGATCCAGATGGGCCGGTTGCCCGAGAACCCCTCCGCGTACTTGATGTAGCTCTCGAGCTGCGAGGCGGCCGCGTCGCACGAGCCGGCGTTCCATCCATACCAGTGGATGGCGATGAAGTCGGCGTGCAGCGTCGTGCTGCCGTTTACCGAGCCCATGAAGCTGGTGAACCAGGTCTGTCCGGCCGAGTTCGCCGACGTCGCCGGCGTGCCGAGCTGGATGGCGCTGGTGTTGAACGACGGCCAGAGCGAGACCGCCGTCGCGACCGGCAGGTTGGCCTGGCCGCTGTTGTCGGGCTCGTTGAAGCCGAGGACGTAGCCGTAGCCCTTGCTCACGAACGAGGAGACGGCGCTGGTGATCCCGGAGGCGCTCTGCTCGCTGCCGGTGTGTCCCCAGATCATCGGGACGAACGGGATGCCGGTGCTCGCGCAGCCGCTGCTCGGGGTCTGCTTCCAGTTGTAGTACCAGGAGACGCCCAGGTGCTGCATGTCGGCGCAGGCGGCCGGATCGCCGGCGAACCCCTTGAACGGGCTGCCGCCGCTGCCAGCCGATCCACTGCTGCCGCCGGTACCGGGCGCACCGCCGCCCCCCGCGGCTCCGGCTTTGCCGCCGCTGCCCGAGGTGCCGGCCCTGCCACCCGCGCCCGCGCCGCCTGTGCTCGCCCCGCCCGTTCCGGTAGCGGCCGCGCCGCCGGCGCCCCCTTTCGCGCCGCCCGTTCCAACACCGCCGGTGCCGGGCTGGGATCCGCCCGTGCCGCTGCTGCCGCCGGTGCCGCTCGAAGAGCCGCCGGTCCCGCTGCCGCCGCCTGAACCGCCGGTCGCAGCTTGGCCACCGGTCCCGGAACCTCCGGTTCCACCGGTCTGGTTGCTGCAACCGAGCGTCAGCGCAAGCGCGCCGAAAACAATCCAGCGCGGCGAGGGTCGTCGTCGGTCCATGGGACTACCTCCGGGGGCTGGCGGCAGTCTACTGCATTCGAAGCCGGGCCCTTCGCAACTTCCGGGACGCATCGCGACGCATTCCGGTTCCCGACCGTGGGGTAATCTCACGAAATGAAGCTCCCGCTCGTGCTCACGTCCGCGGCGCTCCTGCTCTCGGCGTGTCTCGTCCCGGCACCGCCGCCAGCGCCCGCGCCCGCCACGGCCGCGAACGTCGCACCGGCAACCCCGCCGGCGCCGCCGGCCCCGGCCGACGAGGCGCACGATCCGCAACACTGGTTTCCCTTCCCCGCGCGCGGAATCAGCGCGCCCGCGGGGCTGGTCGATCTCAGCGCCCTCGACGACGCGCCGGCTGGCTCGCGGGGGTTCATCCGCGCCGACGGCGGCCACTTCGTCGACGAGGCGGGGACGCGGGTGCGGTTCTTCGGCGTCGATTGCACCGCCACCGCCTGCTTCCCGACCCACGAGGTGGCGGCGCGCGCCGCGGCCCATTTTCGGCGCCTGGGCATCAACCTGGTCCGCTTTCACTTCATGGACAAGGGGACCGCGCCGATCGGCCTTCTGATTCAGAAGTCCGACGCGCTCGATCCCGCGCAGCTCGATCGGCTGGACTTCTTCGTCGCCGAGCTGGCCAAGAACGGCATCTACGCCAACATCAACCTCCACGTCGCCCGCCGCTATCCGGGGCTCGAGGGCGAGGCCGCCCAGCGGTTCGAATTCGGGAAGATGCTCGATCGTTTCTATCCGCCGTTCATCGCGTCGCAGAAGGTCTACGCGCGGGCGCTGCTCACCCACGTGAACCCGTACACCAAGCACGCCTACACCGCCGAGCCGGCCGTGCTCTGCGTGGAGATGAACAACGAGAACAGCGCGCTGCCGTTCTGGGCCGGCAACCTCGACGATCTGCCCGAGCCGTACGCGGGCGAGCTGCAGCGTCAGTGGAACGTCTGGCTGCGCGCGCGCTACAAATCGACGCCACGCCTGCGGGCCGCCTGGGGCAGCGACGCCAACAGCGTGCCCAAGGAGCTCCTGAGCAACGCCGATCTCTCGGCCGGCACCGACGGCTGGACGTTCGAGTCGGCGGGCGTCCCGACCCGCGGCGAGGTCGTGCCGATCGAAAACGGCGGCCGCGCGCTGCGGTTCTCGGCGGCTCGACCGGGGACGGCCAGCTGGCACCTGCAGTTCTATCGCGCGCACCTTCCGCTGGTCGAAGGCGCGAGCTACCACCTCGGCTTTCGGGTGCGCGCGCCGCGCGGCTTCGTCGGCCCCGAAGGCCCCATCCCGCCCGCCCGGAGCCTGGAGACGCTGGCGATGCTCGCCGTCCCCGACTGGCGGAACATCGGCCTCTACCGAAAGGTGACGCTGACGCCCGCGTGGCAGCGGATCGACGTGACGTTCCGGCCGCAGGGGACCATCGCCGGCGAAGGGCGCCTCAACTTCGGCCTGCGCAACATGCCGGGCGTCGTCGAGATCGCCGATCTTTCGCTCACCGCCGGCGCGGCGCCGGTGAAGCTGACCGCCGGCGAGACGATCGAACAGGCGACCATCCCGCTGGTGCACGGCGAGAGCGGCTCGCCCGCGGGCGAGGATTTCCTGCGCTTCCTGGCCGACACCGACCGCGCGACGGCGCACACGCTGGCGACGTTCATTCGCAAAGAGCTGGGGCTGCGGTCGCTGCTCGTCGACACCCAGGCCAGCTACGGCGGGCTCGAGGGATTGCGCCGCGAGCTCGCCGAGTCCGACTTCATCGACATGCACGCCTACTGGCAGCACCCGGACTTCGCCGCCGGCTGGAGCCAGCTCCGCTTTCACATCGACAACACGACGCAGACGGCGGCGCCCGACGGCGGCGCGCTCGGCTCGCTGGCCGTCTACCGCGTCGGCGGCAAGCCGTTCACCGTCAGCGAATACAACGTCCCCGCCCCCAACGACTACGCCGGCGAAGCGCTGCCGATGTACGCGTCGATCGCCGCCGCGCAGGACTGGGACGCCATCTACGCGTACACGTACCTCGATTTCTCGGCGCGCTGGGACGCCGACCACCTGCTCGGCTTCTTCGACCTGGCCGGCAACCCCGCCGCGCTCAGCTTCCTGCCGGTCGCGGCGCTCACGTTTCGCAAAGGACTGGTGGCGCCCGCGACCACCGTCGCCCGGCTGGCGTTGCCGGCGACCAGCGAAAAGGACCCGCCGCTCGTCGGTGAAGGAGCGCTGGCAAAGCTCTGGACGTCGGCGGGGCTGCCACCGTCGCTGGTCTCGTCGCGGCGGCTGGAGATCGTTTCGCCGGCCAAGCGCGCGCCGTCCGCCAAGATGCCCGGCGCGAACGAGCCCGCCGGCCAGATCGCCTGGAACGCCGCGGCCCCCGCGCCGACCTTCACGGTCGACGCGCCGGCGTTGCGGGTTGCCGCCGGAAAGATCGCCGGAACCGCGTTCGATCTCGGCGACGTCCACTTCGCCGTCGGCAATCTGCCGCGCGGCGATGCCTCCATCGCGCTGGTGGCCCTCGACGGTCTCCCGCTGGCCCTCTCGAAGGAGATGCTGCTGGTCGCCGTCGCGCGGGTCGAGAACGCCGGGATGAAGTGGAACGCCGAGCGCACGGGGCTCACCTCCTGGGGCCACGGCCCGGCGGTGGCCGAGTTCGTTCCGCTGACCGTCACCCTCCCCGGGCCGCAGGTGCGCGCCGACCGGCTGGATCCCGCGGGCGGCATCGCCGCGCCGCTCGCCGTCACGGCCGAGGCTGGCGGTCGTGGACGCTCGGTCGTCCACCTCGATCACGAGCCGTCACTCTGGTTTCTCCTGCGCCGTTAGCATCCGGAAAAGACGGCGGGGGACCATCGTCTGTCCGCTGGCGGCCGCCGTCCTCTGCATCAATCCTGGGTCGGCCGGCGATTGCGTCGGCGCCGACGGCTCGCCGAACGGCATCTGCGGCCTCAACATCACGGCGGCCGCCAACTAACGGTCGGCGTCTCGAGCGCCGCGCTGGTCCGCCTGCCGCTCGCACAGCGGACATTCGATCTCCTGGCCGACACGCTCGGCGCGCCCCACCTCGGTCGCCGCCCACGGGCGCAGCTGCCAGGGGGGCCGATGGCGGACGTGCTGGCAATGACCGCAGGCGAGCTCCGCCACCCAGTCGCCTTCAGCGTCCTGGTGGAACCCGGTGATGGTGGTCGTGGCCATGGCGGTCAGCCCGGACGCTCGATGCGCCCGTCGGCGTGCCGCGCGAAGCGCCCTTCGTCGCGCGGGTGAACCGGCTCGGGGCTGGGCCAGGGCCAGCCGCCGAACTGCGTGCGCTGGTAGTCGGCGAACGTCTGCTGGATCTCGGCGCGGGTGTTCATCACGAACGGACCGTAGGCGACGACCGGCTCGCCGATGGGGCGCCCCTGCAAGAGCAACAGCTCCGCCTCGTCGGCGCCCGCCTCCAGCACCACGCTCGCGCTCGGGCGAAAGCACGATCTCGTGCGAAGCGGGGATCTCCCGCCCGCCGGCGCGCAGCCCGGCGCCGCGGAAAAAATACAGCGCCCGGTTCGAGCCCGCCCGCGCCGGCGGCAGCGTCCAGGAGGCCCCAGGCCCGAGCTTGATGGTCCAGATCGCTACGTCGGCGTCGGGCTGCGCAGCCCAGGAGGCCGGCGGCGGCGGCGGCGCCCGCAGGTCGCCATATTGGCCGGCGATGATCGTCACCTCGACCTTGCGCCCTTGCGCATCGGTCTCGAGCTTGTGCGGAATCATCCCGCTCCAGAGCATCGAGAAGTGCGGCTCGACCATCTTCTGCGCGCGCGGAAGATTGAGCCAGATCTGAAACAGCTCCAGCGGGTTCGGCCGCTCGGGATCGACGAGCGGGAACATCTCCGAATGCAGGATGCCGCCGCCGGCCGTCAGCCACTGCGCGTCCCCCTCGCCGTAGCGGGCCGCCGCCCCGACCGAGTCGGCGTGATCGCAGAGCCCCCGGCGCACGACGGTCACCGTTTCAAATCCCCGGTGCGGATGCTGGGGAAAGCCGGGCACCACCTCGCCGTGGTACATGCGCCAGCCGTCCCGCCCCTCGAAGTCCTGCCCGAGGTTGCGCCCGTCCAGCGTGGCGGCCGGCCCCAGGCGATCGTTCCCGCGCGGGTAGCGATCGTCGTGGTGGACGCAGAACAGGAAGGGATCGCGCGGCTGCCAGGGGAATCCCAGCGGCGTCACCGAGAGGATGGCGTCGGAGCTGCTCATCCAGCGAATTCTAGCGCCGGGACAGCCGCTCGGCCCCGGGTCATCGACCTTTGCACGCGTTCTTGTAGATAGAAATCTGGGGGCCGGGGCGGTCCATCACGCCGAAGTTCTCGAAGGGAACCAGGAACGCATCGACCGTGTCCCACTCTGCCGCGTCCTGCTGTCCGGACGAGAAGCTCGCCATCGGCGTCCAGCAGGGATCGACGGGGCGGGCGCGGTCGCTCCGTCCCACCACCCAACCGATCGCGCGGGGCCCTTCGGCGCGCGACAAGAAATCCGGCGCCGACGGCGCGTGGAGATCGTTCAGCGCCAGCAGCTGATCGTACTCCCAGATGACGAAGCGCTCGGTCCCCAAGAAGCCGATCCGCTCCCACCCCGCTTCCCCCTGGCCGGCAAGCGCCGGTTCGTTGGCCAGCCGCACCGGCAACCAACGCCGGTTGACGGTCCATTGAAGCTCGCCGGGGGCGGCCGCCTGCGGTCGCGTCGGCGCCAGGAGGACCGGCGTCGGTCGCCAGAGATTCACCGGCAGCTCCTGCTTGCAAACAGCGACGACGCTCGGATCAACGGCGTGGACCTGCCCATAAGCGCCCTCGGTCAGGACGACCGCCCCTGGGCCCTGCGCGATCAGCCAATCCTGGGCCAGGTCGCGCGTGTCCGGCCGCGCCAGCAACCGGTCGAATGCCACCAGGCGCGCCGTCGGCAGCGCAAGCGCGACCAACGCGACCACCCCCCAGGCCAGCCAGGGCGACCCGCGCTCCGAGAGCCGGCGGCGAAGCAAGGACGCCGCGATGCCACCGGCGGCCGCCATCGCCGGGACCACCGGTGAGCCGTAGCGCACGAAGATGGCGTGCAGCGGTCCCAGCACGCACGCGCAGAACATCGACACGTAGACGACCAGAAAGAGGCCGACGCGCCGACGCACGCACCAGACCAGCCCTCCCACGCAGAGCAGAAAACCGGGCCAGCCGAACGCCGCCGGAAACACCGTCCCCGGATAGAAGATCGCACCCAGCGGGGTGTCGAGCGTTCCGTACCGGCTGAAGTGACCGAAGAGCCCACCGCGAAACGTGGACCAGTGCGCGGCGATGTCCGGCGACCAGACCAGGACACCGAGCAGACCGGCGAGCACCGCGCAGGCGATGGGAAGCCTTGCACCCAGGCGCTCCCGGCGGAAGGTTTCGACGGCCGCGGCCACGCAGGGAAAGACCAGCCCGATCGCGCTGTATTTGGTGCTGAAGGCCGTTCCGGCCCAGAAGGCCGCCGCCACCAGCCACCAGGCGCTGCGCGTCGTCGCCCGCGCGAAAAACAACAGCGCCAGCGAGATTTCGAAGCAGAGCAGAGCATCGCTGACGGCGAAATGGCCGTCGCGGCCGACCAGGTAATTGACGGCATAGAGGGCGGCCGCCCAGAGCGGCACGTCGCTGCGCTCGGGAGCGAGCTCGCCCGCGATAGCGCCCACGATCCAGGCGGTGGCGCTTCCCAGAACGGCAGAGACGATGCGGATCGGCAGGTAAGCGGCGATCGAATTGACCGCCACCAGACAGCCCATGTTGACGTCGACCCCGTAGCGCAGCCGATACCACGCGTGCTCGAGCCAAAGAACGGCGTGACAGACGATGAAGATCCCGTCCGGCCATCCGGTGTCGAGGCGATCGAAGGGACGCCCGAACATGTGCAGCGCCCCGACGGCGAAGATGTCCTCATCGGGGCGGCCGACGGGCGTGCTCGGCGAGAAGGCGATCCCCCACAGGCGCAATCCCAGCCCCACGGCCAGGATCGCTGCCAGGACCACCTTGGGCGGCAGACGGCGGTTCAATCGAGCGCGCGCCCCATGCTGAGCCGGTCTTCGAGCTGATAACCGAGCGCCCGATAGAACGCGACCACGCCTTGATTGGCCGCGCGAACCTGGAGGTTGATCTTCGGACAGCCGAGGGCACGCAATGTCGCCTCCGCCTCGCGCATGAGCCGCGTGGCGATCCCCCACCGTCGCTGCGCGGGCGAGACGGCCAGATGGTAAATCCAGCCGCGTACGCCGTCCCAGCCCGCGATGACCGCCCCCACCAACGCGCCGTCGAGCTCGGCGACCAGGAGTGACTCCGGACGAACAGCGAGCGCGCGGTCGATCATGCGGGTGGGCGCGTTGCGTGGCGGCTCGTCGGCGAAGACCGCCGTCCAGAGCTGAACCAGCTGAAGCCGGTCGGCCTCGCGGAACGCTCGAATGGTTACCGGTGCTCTTGCCGTCATGACGAACCAGGTGCAGCGGCCGCTTGCGATAAGCTTGACGCGCGCCGGGCGAATCCCAGCGTATCACGGCGACCAGCACCTCATGACGACCACTGGACTGTCTGCGTGACGACCTCTGCGACGGCGACGGGCGACGGCGATCGCCAGCGGGCGCTGGCGATCCTGCGCCGCCACGGGTGGAACGCCACCTCGTTCCAGATCCTCGAGCCGGGCTTTCTCTACTGGTTCGACGAGCAAGACGGCAACCAGGACGACGCCTGCGTCGCTTACCTGGACACCGGCCGGGCCTGGGTGGCGGCCGCCGCGCCGATCACCAGCGTCGATCGCGCCCCCGCCGTCGCCCTCAGGTTCGTGGCTGCGGCCGCCGCGCACCGGCGGCGGGCCTGCTTCTTCGGGACCGAGGATCGGTTCGCCACGGCCGCGCCGTTCGCGGCCATGCGCATCGGCGAGCAGGCGGACTGGGATCCTCTCGCCTGGACCGAAACCTTGCGACGTTCGCGCAGCCTGCGCGAACAGCTCCGCCGCTCGCGCGCCAAGGGAGTCACCGTGCGCCCGTTCGACCCGGGCCTGTTCGCCGACCCGGCGGGCGAGCCGCGCGCCAGCGTCGACCGCCTGATCGCGCGCTGGGAGGCGGCGCGTCCGATGCCGCCCATGGGGTTCCTCGTCCAGATGCACCTTCACACCGAGCTGGCGGAGCGGCGCTTCTTCGCCGCCACGCAAGGCGACGCGCTGGTCGGGTTCCTCAGCATGGTGCCGGTCTTCGCGCGGCGCGGCTGGTTCATCGAGGATCTCATCCGGTCGCCCGAGGCGCCCAACGGGACCGCCGAGCTGCTGGTCGATGCGGCGATGCGCTCGGCGGCCGCCGACGGGAGCCGCTACCTGACGCTGGGCCTGGCGCCCCTGGCGGGCGCGGTCGGTCCCTGGCTGCGCGCCCTGCGCCGCACCGGCAGTCCCCTCTACAATTTCGGCGGCGTCCACGCCTTCAAGGCCAAGCTGCGCCCAAACGGCTGGGCGCCGATCTTCATCTCCTACCCGCCCGGGCAGCTGGGAATCGTCACCGTCTACGACGCGCTGGCGGCGTTCGCGCGCGGCGGCCTGCTTCGCTTTGGTCTGCACGCGCTGCTGCGACGTCCGGCGGTCTTGATCCAGGCGCTGGCGCTGATCCTGATCCCCTGGACGATCCTGATCGCGGCGGCGCCGAGCGCCCGCTGGTTCCCTGCGCACGTCGTCAAGTGGGCCTGGGTGGCGTTCGACGCGACGCTGGCGCTGGCGCTCACCAGCCTGGCGCGCCGATGGCGACGCGGGCTCGACACCGTGCTGGCGTCGCTGGTGACCGCGGACGCGGTGGCCACGTTGGTCCAGGTTCTGGGCTGGAACCTGCGCCACGGCCCGCGCAACGCCCTCACGTTCACCGTCGCGGCGATCTCCGTCATTGCGCCCAGCCTGGCGGCCCTGTTGCTCTGGTCCGGCCACCGCTCGGGGCGCCAAGCCGACGGCTAGGAGGGCGTCGCCGAAAAGGCGACGGTGAGCGAAGCGAACGACGGACATTGGCCCGACGACGTGCCGCCCGATAGGCGGCCTAGCGCCGGCCTCCACACCGTCGCCGAGGAGAGCCCATCGGCTGCTCGCTTGGCCGGCGCGGCGAAGCCTGCTTCAATTCGTGCATGCCCGACCCCGGCGCCACGTTTCCGGTGACCCCCGCGGCCGTCGCCACGGAGCGCTTCAAACGCGCTCCGGACGGGCGCTTCGTCAACCTCGACGGGTCGGGGCCCCATCCGTTCAAGGCGGTTTACCAGTGGGCCGTCGCCGACAAGCTGGCCGGCCGCCGCCGCAAGAGCCCGCCGCGAGCCGCTGTCCCGGCGGTGATGCCCGATCCGGCGGCGCTGAGCATCCCGCCCGCGCCGGGCGAGGGGGCGCGGCTCACCTGGCTGGGACACGCCAGCTGGCTGGTGCAGCTCGGTGGCCGCTCGCTGCTGATCGATCCGGTGCTGGGCGACTCGGTGAGCGTGGTGATCAAACGAAACGGGGAGCCGCCGCTGCCGGCGGAGGCGCTGCCGCCGATCGCCGCGCAGCTCGTGAGCCACAACCACTACGACCACATGGACGCGCCGTCGCTGCGCGCGGTCGGCGCGCCGGTGGTGGTGGGCCTGGAGAACGCCCGTCTCATCGGTCGCCGCCTGCCGGTGACCGAGCTCGGCTGGTGGGACGCCGTCGACGTCGGCGGTGTCCGCGTCACCTACGTCCCCAGCCAGCACTGGAGCCGGCGCGGGCTCAACGACGCGAACCGCGCGCTGTGGGGCGGCTTCGTGCTCGAGAGCGGCGGCGTTTCGATCTACCACTCCGGCGACACGGCCTACTTCGAAGGGTTCGCCGAGATCGGCCGGCGCTTCCCCGGGCTCGACGTCGCGCTGTTGCCGATCGGCGCCTACGATCCGCAGTGGTTCATGTCGAAGCAGCACATGAACCCGGAGGACGCCTTGCGCGCTTTCCAAGATCTCGGCGCCCGCAAGGTGGTCGCCATGCACTGGGGAACTTTCAAGCTGACCGACGAGCCGCTCGACGAGCCGCCCGCGCTGTTCCGCCAGGGCGCGGCCGCCCGCGGCCTCACCGACTCGGCCGCCCACGTCGCTGCCGTCGGCGAGACGATCGTCGTGCCGGCGCGCCCCTGAGCTTGGACGTCCAGCAACTGGCCGGACACTGGCTGAAGGAAACTTTCGCCAGACACACAAGAAACTTGTGGTGGGGCGAAACCGGAGACGCGGCTCCGGCCATTTTCTCGGGATTTTGACGGCTTACACTGGAGCACAGGTCTTGCAAGGTGCCCGGTCGTGCCCCTGCGTCCCTTGTTCACTGTCCCGCTCATCGCGATCCTGGCAGCCCTGGCCGCGCCGGTCTCCGCGGCGGAGCTTCCGCCTGAGCCGGTCCTTCCCCCGACGCTGACGCTGAGTCAGGCGGTCGCCCTGTTTCGAGCGCACGGCCTCGACCTGCTGATCGCCGAGGCCGCCGCGGAGGGGGCGGCCGGCGACGCGCTGGCGGCGGGTGCCGTCGCCAACCCGAGCGTCACGGGCGGCTTGTACCATTCGTTCTTCCAGGGCAACGCCTTCGAGTCGCACAACGGCTGGTTCGCCGGCCTCGGCGACTCGAACGCCATCGTCGACACGCTGTCGGGCAAGCGGGGCCTCCGCCGGAGCGTGGCCGACGCGGCGCTGGCTGCGGCCCGGCTCGGGCGGGCCGACGCGCTGCGGACGCTCGAGCTACAGGTCAAGCAGGTCTACTACCAGGCGGTCGCGGCCGGCGAGGCCCTGGAGCTCGCCCACGAGACCGCCGAGTCGACGGCGCACACCTTCGACCTGAACCAGATCCGCTACAAGAGCGGCGCCATCTCGGAGGTCGACCTGTCGCGCACCGAGACCGCCAAGCTGGAGGCGGAGCAGATGGTCGACGCCGCGACGCTGGCGCTCCGGACGGCCAAGGTGCAGCTGGCGTTTCTCCTCGGGCAGCGGCACGTCTTCAACGACTTTGCGGTCGACGCCGCCCAGCTCCGCTCGGCGACCCCCGTGCTGCAGAACGCCAGCGTGGAGGCGCTGGTCGAGCGGGCGATGGAGACGCGCCCCGACCTTCGGGCGCAGGAGAGTCAGCGGACGCGCGCCGCGCAGTCGGTCGCCCTCGCCCGCCGGCAGCGCTTTCCCGACTTCGGTTTGGGCGTGCAGTACTCGGAGCAGGGCTCGGGCAATGCGCCGCCGCCCTGCACTCCTCCGTCGGCGATCTCACCGCCGACGCTGGAGATCTCGCTCACCGGCACGCTGCCGCTCTTCTATCAGCAGCAGGGCGAGATCAAGAAGGCCGAGGCCGACGCGCGGACGCAGGACGCGCAGGCGGCGAAGCTGCGCGCTCAGGTGGTGGCCGACGTGGAGAGCGCGTACGCCGGCTACCAGACGGCGCAGCGTCAAGTGCAGCGGATGGAAGGACGCTTGCTCGATCGGGCGCAGCGCGCGCGCCAGCTGGTCGAGCTTCAGTACCAGAAAGGGGCCGCTTCTTTGTTGGAGTATCTGGACGCACAACGGACGTACGTCGCCGTCAAGGGCGAGTACATCCAAAACCTGACCGCCTACTGGAACGCCATCTTCCAGATCGAAGCCGCCACCGCCACGGAGGTGGTGCAATGACCACGTCGCAAAGAAGCTCGAAGCGGACACCGACGCGGCTCTGGACTTGGAGCTGGGCCCGCCTCGCGGCCCTGGTCCTCGCCGCCGCGATGGCCGCCCCCTCGTCCGGCTGCCGGAATGCCCCCGCCGCGGCCAACGCGTTGGCGCCACCGCCGGAAGGCGAGGTCTGGCTGACCGCGCAGCAGGTCCGCGACGCCAAGGTCCAGGTCGAGCCGGTGGCCGAGCACGGCGTCGGCAACGAGATCGTCACCACCGGCAAGGTCTCCTTCGACGACCTCCGCGTCGCGCACATCTTTTCCCCGGTGACCGGGCGGATCAAGCGCATCGTGGCCAACCCGGGCGAGCGGGTGAAAAAGGGGGACCCGCTGGCCATCATCGAATCACCCGACGTCGGCAACGCCATCGCCGATTACGGCAAGGCCCAGGCCGACATTGTTGCTTCGGAGCACGACTTCCGGCGCCAGAAAGAGCTCTACGACGCGCACGCCGGCTCGCAGCGCGACTTCGAGTCGGCCGAGGACAGCTACGGCAAGGCCAAGGCGGAGATGGATCGCGCCCAGCAGAAGGCCCGCCTCTTCCGCAGCTCGTCGAATGAAAAGGCCTCGCAGGAGTTCACGCTGCGCGCGCCGATCGACGGCCAGGTGATCGCCCGCAACGTGAACCCTGGGGCCGAGGTGCAAGGGCAGTACTCTGGCGGCGCGGCGGTCGAGCTGTTCACCGTGGGCGAAATCGACTCGGTCTGGGTGTTCGCCGACGTCTTCGAGATGGATCTGGCACGCGTGCGGCGGGGCGCGCCCGTCAGCATCAAGGTCGTCGCCTACCCCGACAAGGCCTTCGCCGGCAAGGTCGACTGGATCTCCGACGCGCTCGATCCGACCTCGCGCACCGCGCGGGTCCGTTGCTCGATCCCCAACCCCACGCGCGAGCTCAAGCCCGAGATGTACGCCACCGTCGCCATCTCCGTCGCGGCGCCTGCGGTGACGGCGCTGCCCCGCGCCTCGCTGCTGCGGGTCGGCGACCAGACGATGGTCTTCGTCCGCACCGGCCAGGCGCCCGACGGCCGCCTCAAGTTCAGCCGCCGGATCGTCGCCGTCAACGAGGACGAAGGGACCGATTACCTGCCGATCGTGCGGGGCGTGGATCGCGGCGACGAGGTCGTCACCTCGGGCGCTATCCTGCTGTCCGGAATGCTCTAGGCGCCATGATCCAGCGCCTGGTCCGTTTCGTCCTGCGGATGCCGGCGTTCGTGCTGCTCCTGGCGGGCGGTCTCTTGGCGCTCGGGCTCTATTGTTACAAGCAGCTCGACATCGAGGCCTACCCCAACCCGGTTCCGCCGATGATCGAGATCATCACCCAGCCGAACGGCTGGAGCGCCGAAGAGGTCGAGCGCTACGTGACCATTCCGCTGGAAAACGGCCTCAACGGGATGCTCGATCTCGACCACATCCGCTCGCAGTCGCTGTTCGGCCTGTCAGACGTGAAGTGCTACTTCACCTGGAACGTCAACTACTACACCGCGGAGCAGCGGGTCCTGAACCGGCTCAACTTCGTCTCGCTCCCGCAGGGGATGTCGCCGCAGCTCTCTCCCTGGAGCGCGATCGGCGAAATCTACCGCTACGTGGTGCGGGGCGACGGCTACTCGCTGACCGACCTCAAGACCGCCCAGGACTGGACGCTCGAGCGGCAGCTCCGGCAGGCGCCCGGGGTCATCGACGTCGTCGGCTACGGTGGCTTCACCAAGGAGTACCACGTCGAGGTCGACCCCTCTCGCCTGAAGGGGCACAACCTCACGCTCAATCAGCTGATCACCGGCCTGTCGAACGCCAACCAGAACGTCGGCGGCCAGCGACTGACGCTGGGCGAACAATCGTTCAACGTCCGCGGCATCGGCCTTTTTCGCTCGTTGAGGGACATCAACGAGGTGGTGATCGCCGAACAGCACGGGACACCGGTGCGGGTCCGCGACGTCGCCGACGTGTCGGTGGGGCATTCCCCGCGCCTGGGGATCGTCGGCAAGGATCTCGATCCCGACGTCGTGCAGGGGACGGTCCTCATGCGCTACGGCGGCGATTCGTTGAAGACGCTCGCCAACGTCCACCAGAAGGTCGACCAGATCGCCGGAGAGCACGTCCTGCCGCCCGGAATGCACACCGAGACCTATTACGATCGCGCGAAGCTGGTCGAGCTGACCACCCACACGGTGATCGAGAACCTGCTGGTGGGGATGGTGCTGGTCGCGCTGGTGCTCTGGCTCTTTCTCGGGAACGGTCGGGCCGCATTCATCACCGCCCTCAACATTCCGCTGGCGCTGATGATCGCCTTCATCGGCATGGTGGGGACGGGGACGCCGGCCAACTTGATCTCGCTGGGCGCGGTCGACTTCGGGATCGTCGTCGACTCGACGGTGATCATGATGGAGAACATCTTCCGGCACCTGTCGATGCCCGGGAAGCGGAACAAGATCGAACGGATCTTGCTCGCCGCCAGCGAGGTTGGACCGCCGATGTTCTCCTCGACGCTGGTGATCGCGGTGGCGTTCATCCCTCTCTTCACGCTGACGGGAGTGGCGGGGGTGATCTTCTCACCGATGGCGCACACCTACGCGTTTGCCATCGGCGGCGCGATCGTTCTGGCGCTCACGCTGACGCCGGTCCTGGCCGAGCGCGGCCTCAAGGTCGCCGGCCCGGACGCCGGCGCGCCCCCGGGAGACACCGGCCGTTTCGATCCGCTGCATGCTCCCGAGCACGAGCCCGACAACTGGCTCATGCGGACGCTGAAGCGCTTCTATCTGCCGCTCTTCGCCTTTTCGCTGCGCCACAAGCGCGCCGCCGTCGCCATCGGCGCGGTGGTGGTGTTGGCCAGCCTGGGGGCCGGGACCACGCTGGGTCGGGAGTTCATGCCCAAGCTGGAGGAGGGGAACTTCTGGATCCGCGCGACGCTGCCGATGTCGATCTCGCTCGAGCAGTCGTCGAAGTACGTCGGCCGGATGCGGGCGGTGATCCTCGGCTGTGCGGACGCCGAACATTGCGACCTCGCGCACCGCAAGCACCCGGAGATCACCACGGTCGTCTCGCAGCTCGGACGCCCGGACGACGGCACCGACGTCTCCGGCTTCTACAACATCGAGCTGTTCGCGCCGCTCGCGCCGTCCAAAGAGTGGCCGCGCGGCGTGACGAAGGCGTCGATGACCGCCCAGCTCTCCCACGAGCTCGGGGAGGCCTTCCCGGGCGTCATCTTCAACTTCTCGCAGATGATCTCGGACAACGTCGAGGAGGCGCTCTCCGGCGTCAAGGGGGAGAACACGGTCAAGGTCGTGGGGCCCGATCTCCGGGTCAACGAGGCCAAGGCGAACGAGATCGTCGGCGTGATGTCGTCGGTGAAAGGGGTGGAGGATCTGGGTCTCTTCCCCTCCCTCGGCCAGCCGAACGTGCGCATCTCACCCGACCGCGCCCTGTGCGGCCGCTATGGACTCAACGTCGGCGACGTCGAAGCGGTCGTCCAGGCGGCCATCGGCGGCCAGGCGATCACCCAGGTCTACGAGGGGGAGAAGCGCTTCGACCTCACGGTCCGCTGGGCGCCCGCCTTCCGCAAGGATCTGAAGGCCATCCGAAACATCACCGTGGCGACGCCGGACGGCGCGCAGGTGCCGCTCGGCCAGCTCGCGCAGATCGTCGAAGAAGAAGGCCCGTCGCTCATCTACCGCGAGGACAACCGCCGCTACGCGCCGGTGAAGTTCTCGGTGCGGGGCCGCGACCTGGCCTCCACCATCGACGAGGCGCGCGAGAAGATCGCCGAGAAGGTGAAGCTCCCCTATGACACCCACCTCGAATGGGCGGGCGAGATCAACCAGCTCAACGAGGCGACCGGCCGCCTCACCCTCATCATCCCCATCACCCTGCTGGTGATCGCCATGCTGGTCTACTCGTCGGTGAAGAACTGGAAGGACATGCTGATCGTCCTCGGCGGCATCCCGGTCGCCTGCACCGGGGGCATCCTGGCGCTGCTCATCACCCGCACAAATTTCTCGATCTCGGCGGCGATGGGCTTCATCTCGATCTTCGGCATCTCGGTGCAGGATGCGCTCATCGTCGTGACCTACGCGCAACGGCTGTGGGACGAGGGGCACGGCCTCGAGCAAGGGGCGCGGGAGGCCGCCCAGCGGCGCCTGCGCCCCGTCCTCATGACGACCTTCGTGGCGATGCTGGGGCTGACGCCGGCGGCGCTCTCGCACGGCATCGGCGCCGACACCCAGAAGCCGTTGGCCATCGTGGTCATCGGCGGCGCGCTGATCTTGGCGTTGCTGCCGCGGCTCTTGCAGCCGGCGCTGCTGGTGTTGGCCCACGCCGGCGAGCGCCGCTGGACCCGGCAAGGGGCCGCGGACCGGGAGCGCGACCCGACGCTCACGGAATCGCCGGCCCCCTCCCCGTCGTCGGCGTAGCGATCTCGCGCGCCCGGTTCAAGCGGGCGCGGCGAGACGGCGAAACAGCCGGAACAGCCAGCGCTCCGGCAGATAGCAGGTCAAAAGCAGCGTGCTCATCAGGAGCGCGAACCAGATCACCGGCCCGAACATGAGGCCGATGAGCGCGTGCATGCCGAGGCCCGCCAGCACCGCGTACGGGCGCGTCCAGCGGAGCGCGAACCAGAGCGGCGCCGCCGTCTCGAACGTCAACGAGAGATATTGCAGCGCCTGCCACCCCCAGCCCGGAACCGTCCGCACCAGCAGCCAAGAGATCGTCGTCTGATAGTTGTCGTGCAGGTGGCTCCAGAGCACGTCGCCCCCCAGCCAGTCGCCGCGCAGCTTGGCGATCCCGGCGCCGGAGTACATCGCGCAGAGGAAGATCTGAAAGAACCGGATGACGCCGCCCGCGACGTGCGTCGGGACGGGCGCCTCCGGATTTCGCCGCCGCCGCAGCCAGGCGTCGACGCCGTAGCGCGCGCCCGACGGGCTGAGGCAGAGCGCCAGCGCCAGCATCGGCCCCAGCTTGCTGACGGTGAAGGCCTCCAGCCGGTCGGCCAGGGCCAGATACGCCAGGAGCGCGGCGAACAACCCCGCCGAGGCGCGGGTGAAAAATCCGGCTGCCAGGGCCAGCCCGCTCACCACCGTCACGATCGCGATCGTCCACGCCACCCCCGGCGACACCGGCGGGATGTAGAGCGGCTGGCGCCAGTCGTGCCCGCCGAGGTACGGAACCCGGAATCCGACCGGGCTCAACCAGTGATCGGCGTGAATCAGCCGCGACGACTGAAACGCCAGCAACACCAGGGGAAGCACGATGCGGGCGAGCGCCAGCCGCTCGATCGGCTGCGGCGCATCCAGCCAGTCTCCCAGGCGGGTCCGCCAGGTCACCTCGCGCGGCGGCCGCCTCATGGTGTGGCCAACTCCTCGCAACGGCGCGTGCGGTCCTCGGACGAAGTCGCGTACCAGTACTTCCGCTCCACGTCGCGCGGGTACTCGGTGAGCGGCAACCGCTCGTAGCGCCGCTCGGGCGTGCCGGGCGGCGGAATCGGGATGCGCAGGTCGAGCAGCATCACGCCGCCAATGCGCGCCTCGGGGTGCGCGCGGTTGTGGGCCTCGACGATGAACTTGTCCAGCGCCTCCAGCACGCGCCGCTGCCGGTAATGGAAGAACATCGCCCGGTAGAAGCGGCTCTCCTTGTCGTCGCGGCGAATGGGGAACAGCGGGCGCACGTCGATCTCCTCGAACCGGCCGAGGTCGCAGCGCCACCCTTCGGCGCGCCACTCGATGGCGTCCCGCGCGGCGTGCGGAAACAGCGCCGCCTCCTGCACGAAGAACCGGAGCGGCAGCGGAAGGATTGCGTCGGGCAGACCGATGCCCGCGCCGTCCATCCAGACGAACAGCGCGTAGATCCCGGCCAGCACCGCGACGATCCGCCGCGCGCGCGGCGACAGCCACGGCTCGGCCATGACCGGCGCACCGTCGGGTTTCGCTGCGCCGCGCGCCGTATTGCTGGGCTTCCCTGCAGGCATGAGCTCCCGATCTAACAAGAGTTGGTGGCCGACGTCCAAGCCGCGCGTATGCCACCCAGTTACCGGCGACCGATCTCGTGTGTCCATCATCCGAAAAGGTGGAGGGATCGAGCCATGAAGAGGATTTTGACGGCTGTGCTCGGGTTGACGTTGCTGGCGGCTCCCGCGGCCGCTTTCGCGCGCGGCAGCGGTCAGGGTGGCGGCGGCGGCTTCCACGGTGGTGGCGGCTTCCACGCGGCACCGGCCGCCGGATTCCACGGTGGCTTCCGCGTCGCCGCGCCCTACGGCGGCTACCACGGACCAGCTGTCCGCGTCGCACCGGGATACCGCGGCCCGGCCTACGGCGTGCGCGGCCCGGTCGTCGTACGGCCAATCAGTGGCCGCGTCTACGTCCCCGGATACTGGGGCTACCGCGGCGGCGCGACCGTCTGGATCGGTCCCACCTGGACCGTTGCGCCCTATTCCGGCTGGAACTGGGTCGCAGCCCACTGGGCCTGGAACGGTTACACCTGGGTCTGGCAGCAGGGCTACTGGGCCCCGCCGGCCTACTGATCTCCTTCTGAGGGCTCGCGATTCGTCCGACCCGTGGTCGTCCGGCATGACCGGCGCGACTCACGGGTCGTGACGTTCTGCCGGCTACCGGCGGCGCGGAGCCGCCGCGCGCACGCGCCGCCGAAGCGCAGCGACGCCGAGCGCCGCGAATAGGAGCGCGAGGCCGCTGGCTCCGGGGCCGCTCGCGGTGTCGCAGCTGCACGTGGTGATGCCCCCTTCGCGGACCATCGACGAGCCGCCCGACCCGCTGCCGCCGGCTCCGGTCGCCGGGCTTCCCGCGGCGCCAGTCGTGCCGCCGGTGTTGGCTCGCCCGCCCGTTCCAGGGCTGCCGCCAGTCCCCGTCGTCGGCACGCCGGCGTCAGGCGGAGGGACGACGATCCCGCCGTCGGGGAGCGCGCACTGGCCGTTCGAGCAGACCTGCGCCGCCGGGCACTGGACCCCGTCGCAGCCGTCCTTGCATTCGCCCTGCACGCAGACCATCGGCGCGGCGCACTTGACCTTGTCGCAGCCTTTGTCGACGCAGGTCCCGTCGTTCGAGCAGGTCTTCCCGCTGGGACAATTTCTGCAGCCACAGGCGGCGAGACAGGCGCCCCCCTCGCAAACCTGGCCGCTGTCGCAGGTGATCCCCTGGCAGGGATCGACGCAGTTTCCGATCCGGCAGACCTGGCCGGGTGGGCAGACCACGCCGTCGCAGCCACCGACGCAGACGCCTTGATCACAGATCTGATCCGACCGGCAGTCGGCATTCATGCACCTCGGGTCCTTGCATAGCCCGTCCGCCGTGTCGCAGGCGGTCGGGGGAGCACAAGGGAACTCGCCGTCCGAGCAAGGGTTGATGCAGACGCCCTTGCTGCAGACCTGCCCCACCGGACAGAGGCCGGGCGCGTCCGGATTGTCGATGACGCCGTCGCAATCGTCGTCGAGCAGGTTGCAGACCTCGGCGCGCTTTTGGATGTCCTGCCGGCACTTGATGTCCATGCCGCCGTTCGCGCACTGGGTCGTCCCGCCCGCACAGATGCCCGGCATCCCCGTATCGCACGCCTGCCCGCCACCCGCGCAGTCGATGCCGCTCACATAAAAGACGAAGTCATTGAAGTCGCCATCGTTGCCGTTGGGGGCGACGTTGGCCATCGTGCTCCCAGGCTGGCAGCCGCGCCAGCTGGCGGTGCAGGTCGGTTGATCCTCGAACGCGATGTAGTAGCCGTTTGGATCGGTCGTCGACTGGTAGATGAGCGTCGTGATCCAGGGAGCGCCGTTGGTGGGGGCGCCGGCAGCTGAGTGAACGTTGAGGTCCGCCTCCGAATACTTGGTCTGGGGACAGATATTTCCGTTGTCGGTGTTCCCAATCAAGGCGAAGCCAACGTTGCCGCCCGCCCAGCGTGGGTCGTTGCGGATGTTGGCGGCGAAGTCGGGCAACGGGCTCGCCCAGGTGTGCTGGGGCGGGGGCTGGCTCGAGTTCCGAGTGGCCAGCGGACAGAAGTCGGAGTCCGCGCAGGAGATCCCATTGGGCGGCGCCTGCTGGAGGTTGGCCGGGACGATGACGTAGATCTGGTTGGCCGCCGGGGCGCTGGGGGGGGTTGTGGCGTTGTACCAGCCGAGGGCGTTGTGACACCCGCCGCCGTGGAGCACGATCGTCCCGCTCAGACCGCACTGTGGAGCGAAGGTTCCAGGAGTGATGTGCGCGTCCTTGATGTAATCGAGCGGCGGATTTTCGCCGCCATTGATCTCGTTGCTGGCGAACAGACCGTTCAGCGTGTCGGCGGACATCGGAAACCCGCGGCCGGTCACGCAGCAGTTGAGCTCGGCCGAGCCCACCGGCTGTGGCATCACCGTGCCGTCGGGCTGCGACACCTGCGCTGCGACGGACCGCGCGAAGAGGAGGGCCAGGACACCGAGGGGAATTGCGAGCCATCCGCGCATAGCAAAGCTAAGAGAGCGCTTCATGGGCCGATTTTGCGCCTTTTCGAATCAGGGGGGAAGCGGGCGGCGGCGCGAGTGGCCGAGGTGCTCCGGCCGGAGTAGATCCGGTTCCCACAAATTCCCGGAGGCCTCGATGTATCACCTGATCGTTCGTCAGTTCATCCGCTCGCTCAAGAACCTGGACGCCATCATGGAGCGGGGGGAGAAGCACGCCGACGCCCGCAAGTTCGACGTGAACAACTTCCTCGCGCAGCGGCTCTACCCGGACATGCTGCCGTTTTCGGTGCAGATCCAGATCGCCTGCGACACCGCCAAGGCGACGGCGGCGAACCTGACCAGGAAGGATGCCCCCAAGCACGAGGACAACGAGAAGACCTTCGGCGAGCTGCGCGCCCGCATCGGCAAGTGCGTCGCGTACCTCGAGACGCTGTCGGCCAAGGAGTTCGAGCGGACCAAGGCCGATCAGCCGGTCAAGCTGCCCGACCGCCCGAACCGCCCCGGCAAGACGCTCCGCGCCGAGGAGTACCTGATCGCCCGCCAGATCCCGAACTTCTACTTCCACGTCGTGACCGCGTACGATATTTTGCGTCAGGGCGGCGTGGAGATCGGCAAGAGCGACTATCTGGGCACCCTGGAATTCCTCGAAGGCTGATCGCGCTCGCGGGCACAAACGGGACCGTTGACGCCACATAAGATCCTCACGGTCTCGCTCCCTGTCCTGGCGCTCTGCTTCGCCGTCGCGCGCGCGCCCGCCGCGCGCGCGGCCGACGACGGTCCCACCCCGGGCAGCGAGACCGCTGCCGGGGAGGAGTCGGCGCCCGCGAGCGTGCCGCCCGCTCCGCCGCCCCCGCGCTCACCGGAGCCGGGCCTCTCGTTTCTCGAGACCTACTACCCGCCGCCCGTCGACGGGCCGGAGCTGCGCCTTCCCGAGTCGCCCACCCGTCTGTACGTC
Source organism: uncultured Pseudomonadota bacterium (assembly GCA_963835825.1). Taxonomy (GTDB): domain Bacteria; phylum Myxococcota_A; class Polyangia; order Fen-1088; family Fen-1088; genus JADGRB01. The sequence goes on along the minus strand of CAWIGZ010000004.1, from coordinate 392,500 downwards.
GACGGCGCCTACGCCTCCAGCAGCGATCTCTCCGCGCTGCAGCTCATTCGGGGGAGCGGCAAGAACGTCCGCTTCTCCGTCGGGGGCACCTGGCGCTGGCGCCGCTTCGCGTTCGAGGCGGAGGTGCCCTTCGTGCAGGTCACCACCCTCAACGTGACGGCCCTGACCGGCGGGCAGATGCCGATCCCGGCCGACGCCAAGCAGACCGGAACATCCTTCGGCGACGCGCGCGTCGGCGTCACCTGGACCCAGCGGCTCCTCGGCGACCAGCTGGTGGGCGGGTTCGGCCTGCGGAGCCGGCTGGCCACGCACACCACCAACTTCTCGTTTCACCTCCAGGACCAAAGTCTGCTGACCTTCGTCTTCCCGTACTACTTTCACATCGAGCCGACGGCCATTCTGGGCGGCGCGCTCGGGCGCTTCATCTTCGTCGTCAACGAGGGACTCGACGTCTTCTGGGGCCCGGACGGCACCATCGAGGGGCAGCTGATCGTCGTCCCCACCATCGTGTTCTGGGATTCGCACGTGGCGGTCAGCTACTCGCCCTGGGACTTCCTCGCTGGGTCGGTCGAATTCGGCACCGACCTCCAGGTCAACGACGTCAACGATCCCCAGTTTCCCATTCAGAACATCCGTTCCGCCTGGTTGGCGCCGGCCGTTCAGGTCCATGTCGGCGACTGGCGCGTCGACCTCATCGCGCGCCTGGGTCTGACCGGTCTGGCCGCGGGGACCGAGGCCTTCGGCGTGCTCCAGTACATCGGAACCAGCTCCTACACCCTGCGGGTCGGTCGGTCCTTCAATTGACGCGGCGATGGCGGTAGCCTGGGCGGATGCGAATAACAGAGCTTTGGACGCTGGGCGGACTGCTGGTCGTGGCGTTCGCGTTCGGGGGGTGCCATTCGGGCGGCACCGTCACCGGGCCCAAGGACGCCCAGGTTTACGATCTGGCGCTCGATCTGCCGCCCGGCTGTCCGCCGGCGAGCGCGAACGAGAAGGGTGTCGGCATCGCTTGCACCAAGGGGGGCGGCGAGTGCACGAAGCCGGGCGTCCCGGGCGGCCTGCTCTGCACCTGCGACCAGGCCTTCGGCCTCCAGCTCAACGGGGTTCCCTGCGTCTGCACCATCGCCGGGATCAACACCTCCGCCACGGTCACCGATCCCTGCAGCGCGGCAGCCAACGGCAAACCGGCCGGCTTCTGCGGAACCGAGGCGACCTGCTGCCCGTACCTGACGGTCGGCTACTACTGCAGTCCGAACGTCTGCCTGCCGGGCGGCTCCTGCATCGACTTCACGCCCGCCAACGGCGGCTGAGCGCGCTGGAGGCGTCGCCCGGCGCCTCTTCGGCTGTCCTCAGTGGCAGGTGGGCTCGTTGATGGGCGTGGTCTGGCAGCTGGCCGAGGAGCAACAGTAGCCGCTGGCGCAGTCGTGGATGCCCGAGCAGTCGGTGGTGCAGACGTTGCCGCTGCAGCGCACGGCGCCGGTGCAGGAGTTGCCGCCGCGGCAGACGATCTTGTTCGTGCCGGCGTTGGCGGTGACCGTGGAGGTGCAGGTCGTCGGGCCGGTGCACTCGACGTCGCAGTTGTTGCCGCTGCAGCTCATCGCCCCCTTGCAGGAGCCTGAGCCCGAGCAGGTGACCACGTTGGTCGTGCCCGCGGCGGTCACCCCGCCCGCGCAGGAGTTGGTCCCGCTGCAGGTCACGGTGCAGGTCGATCCCCGGCACTGAATCGCCTTGGTGCAGGCGTTGTCGGCGCAGGTGACGCTGCAGCTGGTGGAGGCGCGGCAGTCGATCGCGCTGGTGCAACCGCCCGCCGGGCAGGTGATCTTGCAGGCGATCCCCATCGGGCAGGTGATGGGGCCGGTGCAGGGCGAGCAGCTGGAGCCACAGGCGAAGGTGCAGACGCCGTTCTGACAGGCGCCGCCGGCCGCCACGCAGTCCGCGCAGGCGACGTCCGCGTCGGGCGGCCCGCAGGTCGCCGTCGAGATCCCGGCGTCGGCGGGGTGGGCCCCACCGGTCCCGGTGACGCCGCCGCTCCCGGTGACGCCGCCGCTCCCGGTGACGCCGCCGCTGCCGGTGGTTCCGCCGCTGCCAGTCCCGAGCACGCCACCGCTCCCGATCCCGCCGTTCCCGGTGATTCCGGCCGCGCCCGTCGCACCACCGGCGGCATCGCCTCCGGATCCCGACGGATCGCCCGCGGCATCGACTTCACCGCCGCCTGCGCCGGTCGCTGGGTCGCCGCCGGCGCCGCCGTCACCCAGCGGCGACTGGCCGCCGCTGCCGCCGGTCGATGACTGGCCGCCGCTGCCGCTCCCACCCGCGCCGCCCGTCGATGACAGGCCGCCGGCGCCGCTGAGCACCGGCGCGCCGGCACCGCCCGGCGTCGTCGCCACGGCGGAGAGACCGGATCGGTCCACCCGGCACCCTGCTCCGAGGAGCGGCACCAGGACGCACACCGACAATGCGGCGAACCGCGGACCCATCTTCAATTTTCTCCGTTCCTTTGAACGGGCGCCGTCGCGCCAGGGGGACTGTCAGCCAGCTGCTACAAAGTGCCCTTGTCGATGACGATGGCGACCTTGACCCACTGCGGGACGTGATTGCCGACGGGGGTCGAATTGCCGCCGCTGTTCGCCTGAGTGTTGTTCTGGCCGGGCAACCAGACCGGCGCCCAACTGGGGTCGGTGACGTTGATCTCCCCGACGGTCACGCCCGCAAACCAGAGCTGCGGCTGCGATGAGAGGATGCCGCTGGTGTTCAACTGCCCGCCATAGGGCCGCCGCGAGGAGAAGGCTATCCAGTAGAGGGTCCGACCACGGAACGTACTGACGTCGGGGCTGAAGCGCGGCCAGGAGTTGTCATAGTTGCTGTCCCCACCGTTGGCGTTGTCCAGCCGGACGTTTCCGGTTCCGCTGGTCGAGACCCACCAGAGCTTGGCCGTCGAGTCGTCATAACCGTCGCAGACCTGGTAGCCGTAGGCATTCGGACCATCGTAGGCCACGTCGGCGGCCATGGCATTGTTGCCACAGCTGCTCTGGTTGTAGACGACGAAATTGCTGTCCTCGCTGATGCACGGATAGTAGTCCGTGTACCCCTGCTGGCGCGGGGCGATGACACTCGCGTCGTCGGTGATTGACGACGGCGTCGCGTGGGCGATCGCGATCTGTCCGCCCGTCTTCAAGTCGCCGTCGAGGCCGCCGACGTTGTACGTGTCTGCCGGGCCGGTCGTGCTGAAGGAGGTGTAAACCAGGTAACCCCCGTCGTGGCTCCAGAAGGGGTCCGACTGGTAACTGTCGATGGCGACCGCCGACTTGGGTAGCGCCAGGCCCAGCTGCGTGACGGTGGCGGTGCCCGTCCCGGCCGTGACCGAGTTGAAATAGAGCGCCGACTTGTACATGGTGACCGCGAAATCGTCGTTGGGACCCCACGCGGTCTCGACGCCGAAGGCGTCCTTTCGGAACTTCTTCCAGTAGTCGGAGGGGTTGCTGGTCGGCGAGCTGTTGGGATCGGTGCTCGCCGTCGGGTTGATGACGTCGAGCGCCTGCGCGCCGATGTCGAGCATCGCCCAGTTCGAGCCGTTGTAGGTCGCGGCCCCGCCGAGTCCGAGCGCCATGTACTTGCCGTCGTTGGTGATCGCGTGGCAGCCGATGCAATGGCCGCCGTATTGACCTGTCGAGGCGACGTACGACTGCGGGCCCCCCTGGTAGGACGGCGACGACGACGGCCCGCCGTCGTCGGTCCAGACCTGCTGCGGCACGGGATTGTCTTGCGAGAAATCGTAGCGGTAGATCGCGGTGCCGTTCTTGGGGTTGAGCGTGGTGTCCTGCAAGCAGTAGGTCCCCGGACTGGCCATCGTCGAGCTGGGGCAGTAGCTCTGATTTGGCAGGACGGTCCAGTAGTAAAGGCCACCGGTCACGCCCGCGTCGGCCCAGGCGACGTTGATGGGAGCCGAGTCGGCCGTCGGCTTGGTGCCGTTCAGGACCCGCGCCGTGATCTGGATGTCCTCGGTCTGGCAGGCCGGAACCAGCATCCGCGTGAGGGCGAGCGGGATGGTGACCGAACAGCCCGAGCCCGGCGCCGTCTCGCAGCTCCCGAAGTACTGGATGTTCACGTTGCCGCTCGCCAGCGTCTGGAAGGTGATGCGCGCCGCGGCTCCCGAGGTCGACATCTGGATCTGGATGGGACCGAGATTCGACGGGAAGAGCGAATGATCGAGCGGGTAGGTGATGCTCGTCGAGCCCGACGTCCCGTTGTCGAAGTTCCCCTCATTGCTGCTGGAGAATGAGGCGCACGACCCGCTGTTGAAGTCGGTGCAGGTGAAGCTGCCGACGATGGGCGTTACCGGGAGCGGCGAGCTCCCGCCGTTGCCGGTGCTCCCGCCGGAGCTGCCGCCGTTGCCGGTGCTGCCACCGCTCGCACCGCTGCCGCCGCTCCCGGTGGTGGTGGCGTTCGGCTTGACGCCGGCGCATCCCAGTCCGGCGGCGACACCGAACGACAAGGTGACCACGGACAATAGGCTCGACGAAGTCTGTAGACGCATAGGCTTGCTCCGACGCTTTTGGGGACCTGGGCGGGGGGCGACGCGAGACTCCAGCCCGCCACAATTTCCGAAGCGCCGACTATACTGCGCGCCGCTCCGCAGAGCCATAGCCTGCCGCGGCGGCCTTGACTGGGCGGCCGCCGCGGGCCGACGATGGGGGATCATGACCACCCTTGGAGGCTCCATGCGACTGCCGACCCGACTCTCCGTCACCCAGGTGTCTCCGCTGGTCCTGCTCTGCGCGATGGGGCTGGCGGCCTGCGGCGGCGGGCTCAAGTACAAGGTCGACGACTCGGCGATCGATTCGATCTCGTCGGGCGACAAGCAGGACATCTTCGCGGCCCAGAACGACCTCGAGGTGGCGCGCAGCGAGCAGCGCACCGTCAAGACCCAACTCGACGAGCTCGATCGCGAGCGCAGTGTCGCCAAGAACGAGAAGGAAGAGGCGGCGCTGGAGGTCGACAAGGCGGGCACCGAGCAGGAGTCGGCCAACGCGTCGCACGACGAGAACCGGGCCAACGCCGCCCACCACGGCAAGGAGATCGCCGACCTGGGGGTCAAGGTCTCCGCGGCCAAGATGGAATGGCTGGACGAGAAGGAAGACTGGCTGAGCGCGGCGGCCAAGGCGGCCGACGCGCACGAGGCCGCCGCGCAGGCGAAGGTCGAACTGGCCAAGGCGAAGCTGGCGCAACAGAAGGGGATCAAACCGAGCGGCGACTTCTCGGTCAGCAACTTCGAGGAGCAATGGAAGGACAAGAACGACGACTGGCAATCGGCCAAAAAGAAGGCCGATTCGGAGCAGAAATCGACCCAGGAGCGCGAGGCCAAGTGGAAGGAAATCTCCACGCAGCAAGCCAAAATGAAAGGCTGACGAAAGGGTGATTCCCCTAGTCATCGTAACCCCGCTGGACTAGGCTCCTTTCCGGGTAATTCTTGAGCACCAGCGAGCGAGAAGCCCTGCTGGCGAGCGTCTCGGCCGCCCAGGCGGCGGCGGCGCAAAAACCAGCAGCCGACCCAGCGGACTCGACCGATTCTTCCGACCGGAGCGAGAGGGCGGACTACGTCCCGATGCTGGAGACCGCCCGGATCCTGGTGGTCGACGACGAGAAGGTGATCCGCGAGATCCTGGCCGACTTCCTGACCATGGAGGGGTACGTCGTGCACGCCGTCGAGGACGGCGCGCTGGCCCTCGAGGAGCTGCACAAGCGCAGCTACAACCTGGTCATCTCGGATCTCAAGATGCCCAACCTCAGTGGGCTGGAGCTGATCCAGAAGATCAGCGAGGAGAGCATCCCGGTCATCACGGTCATCATGACCGGCTTCGGCACCGTCGAGACGGCCATCGAGGCCATGAAGAAGGGGGCCTACGACTACATCCTCAAGCCGTTCAAGGTGGAGGAGGTCATCCACATCGTGCAGCGCGGGCTCGATCGCCAGCGCCTGCAGCACGAGAACATCCGGCTCAAGGACGCGCTGTCGATTTACAAGATCAGCGAGGCGATCGCGACCTCGCTGTCGGTCGAGAAGGTGCTGGATCTGGTGCTCGACGCCACCATCGACGCGGTCGACGCCGACGTGGTCAGCCTGCTGCTGGAGGATCCCAAGCACGCCGGCCGGTTCTCCGAGCGAATGCGCAAGGTGTCGGAGCGGGCCGACCCCGGCGTCGAGGCGCCGCAGCTGAATCTGCAGGAGGCGCTGCCCCTCTTCACCGAGGATCGCCCGCTGCTGGTCCATGGCAGCCGCTCGTATCGTTTCCTGGAGGCGCCGCCGCACGAGCTGGAACGGCGCCTGGTCAGCCTCTGCAGCATTCCGCTCAAGCTCAACGGCCGGATCATCGGGATGCTGAACTCGTACAGCTACACCCGCGGCAACAAGTTCTCCGAGGGGCAGCGCAAGATGCTGTACGTGCTGGCCAGCCGGGCCGCCGTCTCCATCGAGAACGCGCGCCTCTACGAGAACCTGGTCGACGCCAACCAGGATCTGACCACCGCCAACGTCTCGCTGGAAGAGAACTTCAAGCAGACGATCATCGGCTTCGCGCACGCGCTGGAAGAGTCGGACCGCTACACCCGCGGGCACTCCGAGCGGGTTTCCATGTACGCCCGCCTCATCGCCATCGGCCTCCGCCTGAGCGGGCCCGAGATCGACACCATCGTCAAGGTGGGCCTCATGCACGACGTCGGCAAGATCGGCGTCCGCAACGACAAGCTGAACAAGCCAGGCAAGCTGACGCCGGAGGAGCTGGCCATGTTCCGGTCGCACCCGGCCAAGGGGAAGCGGATCCTCGAGCCGATCCCCTTCATGCGCGACATCGTCCCCGGCTGCTACTGCCACCACGAGGCCTGGGACGGCTCGGGCTATCCGCAGGGGCTGGTCGGCGACCACATCCCGCTCATCGGGCGCGTCGTCGCCGTCGCCGACGCCTACGACGCCATGACCTCCGACCGCGCCTACCGCAAGGCGCTGCCGCACGAGATCGCCTGCGGGGAGCTGGAACGCTGCACCGGCGCGCAGTTCGATCCGGAGATCGTTCCGGTGTTCCTCGATCAGATCGAGGAGTTCCGGCGCCTGGAGGCGGCCGCGGGGCGGTTCATCCCCCGGTGACCCACAACCGTTCCATTTCCATTACCCTTTTCAATAGACGACCGAGAGGACCCGCATGAGCGCTGACGGCGCCGCCCCGCCCCCATTCGCAGGAAACCGCATCCCGATCTCCATCGAGGAGGAGATGAAGTCGTCGTTCATGGACTACGCCATGAGCGTCATCGTCTCGCGCGCGCTGCCCGACGCGCGCGACGGTCTGAAGCCGGTGCACCGCCGGATCCTCTACACCCAGCAGGGGCTCTCCAACTTCTGGAACCGGCCGTACATCAAGTGCGCCCGCGTGGTCGGAGACGTGCTCGGCAAGTATCACCCGCACGGCGACACCGCCGCCTACGACGCCCTCGTGCGCCTGGCCCAGGACTTCGCGATGCGCTACACGCTCATCGACGGCCAGGGGAACTTCGGGTCGGTCGACGGCGACTCGGCGGCGGCCTACCGCTACACCGAATGTCGGATGGAGAAGATCGGCGGCGAGCTGCTGGCCGACATCGACAAGGAGACGGTCGACTTCCAGCCGAACTACGACGACAAGGAGACCGAGCCGACCGTCCTGCCGGCGCGCTTCCCCAACCTGTTGATCAACGGCGCCGCCGGCATCGCCGTCGGCATGGCCACCAACATCCCGCCGCACAACCTGCGCGAGGTGATCGACGCGACCATCGCGGTCATCAAGAACCCGGACATCACCACCGACGAGCTGATCGAGATCGTCCCCGGCCCGGACTTCCCCACCGGCGGCTTCATCAGCGGACGCAACGGCATCCGCAACGCCTACGAGACCGGACGCGGCGCCATCCTGATGCGCGGCCGGACCACCGTCGAGGAGCACCCCAAGACCGGCCGAAAGTCGATCGTCGCCACCGAGATCCCCTATCAGGTCAACAAGGCCAAGCTGATCGAGAAGATCGCCGAGCTGGTGCGGGAGAAGAAGATCGAGGGGATCGCCGATCTCCGCGACGAGTCCGACCGCGACGGGATGCGGATCGTCGTCGATCTCAAGAAGGATGCCGTCCCGGAGATCGTCCAGAACAACCTCTGGAAGATGACGCCCCTGCAAGAATCGTTCGGCATCAACATGCTGGCGATCGTTGAAGGGCGTCCGCAGATCCTGTCGCTGAAGAAGGCGCTGGTCCACTACATCGCCCACCGGCGCGACGTGGTCACCCGGCGCACGCTGTTCGATCTGCGCCAGGCCCGCGACCGGATGCACATCCTCGAGGGGCTGAAGATCGCCGTCGACAACATCGACGCGGTCATCGATCTGATTCGCTCTTCGAAGGACACCGAGACGGCCAAGGCCGGCCTGATGTCGAGCTTCGAGCTGTCGGCGCGGCAGGCGCAGGCGATCCTGGACATGCGCCTGGCCAAGCTGACCGGCCTCGAGCGCGAGGCGCTGCTCGCCGAGATCGCCGAGGTCGGCGCGCTGATCGCCCGGCTGGAGGAGATCCTGGGGAGCGAATCGATCCTCATGAAGGTCGTCACCGACGAGCTCGAAGCGGTGAAGAAAGAGTTCGGCGACGATCGCCGGACCGAGATCATCGACGCCGGCGTGGAGATCGGCGTCGAGGACATGATCGTGCCGGAGGAGATGGTCGTCACCGTCACCCACGGCGGCTACGTCAAGCGGAACCCCAAGACGCTGTATCGCGCGCAGCGGCGCGGCGGCCGCGGGATCACCGGCGCCGCCACGCACGAAGAGGACTTCGTCGCCCAGCTGTTCGTCGCCTCGACGCACGACACGCTGCTGATGCTCACCAACAAGGGGCGCGCCTATTCGAAGAAGATCTGGGAGGTCCCGCAGGCGGGCCGGACCGCCAAGGGCAAGGCGTTCGTCAACCTGATCCCGCTGCAGGAGGGCGAGCGGGTGGTGGCCCTCCTGCCGGTGCGCGAGTTCTCCGAGGGGGCGTTCGTGGTGATGGCCACCCGCACCGGCTACATCAAGAAGACGTCGCTGGACGCCTTCGCCAACATCCGCAGCTCCGGCATCATCGCGCTGACCATCCCCGACGACGATGATCTGGTCGCGGTGCGCATCACCGAGGGGGCCGCCGACATCCTCATCGGCACCCGCAACGGCTGGGCGATTCGCTTCCGCGAGGAGAACGTCCGCCCGATGGGGCGCACCGCCCGCGGCGTGCGCGGCATCCGGCTGCGCGACGGCGACGACAAGGACCAGGTGGTCGGCATGTCTATCATCCCCCGCGAGGAGCCGGCCACCCTGCTCACCGTCTGCGAGCGCGGCTACGGCAAGCGGACGCCGACCTCCGACTACCCGACCAAGAACCGCGGCGGCAAGGGGGTCATCACCATCAAGACCACCGAGCGCAACGGCAAGGTGGTCAGCCTGCGGCTGGTCAGCGACGACGACGATCTGATGCTCATCACCGACGGCGGCAAGCTGATCCGCATGCCGGTCGACGGCATCCCCACCATCGGCCGCAACACCCAGGGCGTGCGCCTCATTCGCCTGGAGACCGACGAGAAGGTCGTGGCCATGGAGCGGATGGCCGAAAAGGAAGAGGGGGAGACCGAGGTCGCCCCCGAGGTGGCGGCGGCGCGGGCCGAGCTGACAACCGAGCCGCTGGGCGCCGAGGATCTGGGCGACGAGGCCGCCGCCGACGAGGCGCAAGACGAAGACGAGGACGACGACGCGGACGACGGTCCCGGGGAAGAGTCGTAGGCGGCTGCCATGGCCACCAACCCTGGCTCGAAACGGCCGCGTTCTTCCACGCTCTACGAGCGCGCCTGCGCGCTTTTCCCCGGTGGGGTGAACTCGCCGGTGCGCGCCTTCAAGGCGGTGGGCGGGACGCCGGTCTTCATCGATCGCGGCGTCGGGCCCTTCGTCCACGACGTCGACGGCAACCGCTACATCGACTTCGTCGGGTCGTGGGGGGCGCTCATCCTCGGTCACGCCGATCCGGACGTGGTGGCGGCGGTCGTCCACGCCGCCTCGAACGGGACGACCTTCGGCGCGCCGACCGCGCGCGAGGTGGAGCTGGGCGAGCTGATCCGGTTCATGATGCCGGCGCTCGAGAAGATGCGCTTCGTCTCCTCGGGGACGGAGGCGACCATGTCGGCGCTGCGCGCGGCGCGCGGCTTCACCGGGCGCCACCGCATCATCAAGATCGACGGCGGGTATCACGGCCACGCCGATTCGCTGCTGGCCAAGGCCGGCTCGGGCGTCGTCTCGCTTGGCCTGCCGGGCTCGAGCGGCGTCACCCCGGCCGCGGTGGCCGACACGCTGGTGGTTCCCTACAACGATCTCGACGCCATGCGGGCCGCGTTCGAGGAGCACCGCGACGAGATCGCCGCGCTCATCATCGAGCCGATCCCCGCCAACATGGGCCTGGTGATGCCGCGCCCCGCCTACCTGCCGCTGCTGCGGTCGCTCTGCGACGAGCACGGCACGCTGCTCATCTTCGACGAGGTGATCACCGGGTTCCGGGTGGCCCGCGGCGGCGCGCAGCAGATGTTCGGCGTGCGCCCCGATCTCACCTGCCTCGGCAAGATTGTCGGCGGCGGGCTCCCCTTCGGGGTCTACGGCGGGCGCGCCGACGTGATGGACGTGATCGCCCCGCTGGGCCCCGTCTACCAGGCCGGCACGCTGTCGGGGAACCCGGTGGCGGTTGCCGCCGGCCTGGCCACGCTCAAGCGCCTCGACGATCACGCCTACGTCGCGCTGGAGGGGATCGGCCGGGTGCTGGAGGACGATCTGTCGCGCGCGGTTCGCCGCACCGGCGTCGCCGCCCGGGTGCAGCGGGTCGGCTCGGCCTTCACGCTCTTCTTCGCCCCCGAAGAGGTGGTCGACCTGGCCAGCGCGAAACAGTCGAACACCGACCAGTACGCCCAGTTTTTCCACGGCATGCTCGAACGCGGATTCCTGTTGCCGCCGGCCCAGTTCGAGGCCGCCTTCGTCTCGCTGGCGCACACGCTGGACGAAGTGAACGCCTTCACCGCCGCCGCCCGCGAAGCGCTGGCGGAAGTCGCCGCCGGCAAATAGACCGGCCCGCCGTCGGCTGCCCGCGCTGAAGAACGGGCAGCTATTCTTCCGGGCTGGCGAGCTCATCGAGCTGTCGGACCACCACCTCACCCGGATGTAGCGAGCGCCACCCTCAGGTGCTCCACCCAATCTGCCTCTTCACCTCGCCCGCAAAGCGGGAGAGGTCGGCGGCCGCAGGCCGCCGGTTGAGAGTCCTGCCGGTGAGCGAAGATGTGATGTTCACCTGGCGGTTGCTCGTCGAGGAAGGTCGAAAGTCAGGCCATACGTTCTCCCAGCCGGACCTCATCATCGCCGCCACGGCCCTGCAGCACGGGCTGACCGTCGTGACGCGCGATCCACGCGACTACCTCCGCGCGGGCACGCCGGTGGTCAACCCGTGGAATTCGTCATCGCGGGGCGCGTGAAAGCGACCCCTCAGTTGCACTTGTAGCTGGCGTTCGGCACGTGGCAGGAGTTCTCGCCGAAGACCTGCCGGCAGCTGTCGGTGAAGAGGCAGGTCCAGGCGGCGGCGGAGATGGAGGACTGGATCTGGGTATCGGTGCAGGCCGCCTGACACTCGGACAGCAGCAGAGACTCCAGCGACTGATAGGTGGTCGAGTTGCTGTCCTCGTCGCAGAGCTCGACGCCGCAGTCGACCGATCGCTGGCACAGCGCCGTGCACGTCTCGCTGGCGGGCACGGTCTGATCGGCGCCGTAGCCGGTGTCGGGGTGGCCGCCCGAGCCGCCACCGCCGCCGCACCCCGCGAGCGCCCCCACCGCGGCGAGCCACAAACCACACACGAGCCTCGACGTCAGTCCCTGCATGAATGCCAGTATCCGTTTGTTCGGGCCCGGCTGTCAAAAAGCGCGTGGCCGAGGGACCGTCGCCTTCACCGCGGCGACGCGGCTCGACGGCCCGTCCCCCGATCGTCCTGGAGAGGTCTGGGATGTGGCAGGCCGGCCTGCGGTGCCCGCCTTGATTTCAGGCCTTCGGCGTGTTATCGGACCGCCGCCCATCGACCAAGAAGCGAAAAAAATGTGGCGGATTGCCGGCACCACCGGCGCCGTCGGAATCGAGATCGCGGCCGCCATCGGGATCGGCTATCTGGGGGGGCACTACCTCGACCACAAGCTCGGAACGCAACCTTGGCTCAGCTATTTGGGATTTGCAGCGGGGATCGGCGCCGCCGTCAAGGCGCTGGTGCGGGTGACCCGCGCCTACAAGCGCGAACAGGGGAAAGACGATGACGGCCGGGGTTAAGAGGATCGAGCGGGCCAACGTCATCCTGGCGGTGGCATTCACCGCGTTGGCGGGCCTCATCTGGGGTTCCAGCGGGACGCTGGGCGCTGCCGCCGGCGCGCTGCTGGCCTGCGCCGACTTCTACGTTCTGGCCCGCCTGGGCGGGCGCGCGGTCGCCGCCGCGCGCGACGGCGCCTCGGCCGGCGCGCTCGGCGGGCTGGCCTTTGCGCTCATCGGCAAGATGACGGCCCTCTTCGCGCTGGTGTTCGTCGCGCTCCGTGTCGCGCATCTGGCGGTCGTGCCATTCGCGCTGGGATTTTCCGTGCTGGTGGTCGCGATCCTGCTGGTGTCGCTCTCCGGCCGTGCGGTAGAAGCCGAGGCGCAAACGCCATGAGCCCGCACGCCACCTGGTTCGAATTTCTCCCCGGCTACCGCTCCTTGTATGACGGGCTGGAGGGGCTGCTCGGTCGCACCTGGACCTGGCAGATGTTCCAGACCACGCACTTTCAGCTCGATCACGTGCTGGGCGCGCTGGTGGTCTTCCTCTTCCTGCTGTTCGGCGCCAGCCGTTACGCCGCCGCCGTCAACGGCGCCAGCGACGGCGGGCTCGTGCCGCCGCCCAGGTTCGGACTGCGCAACCTGTTCGAGACGCTGGCGGACACGATCTTCAACCTGATGGCCAGCGTGATGGGCGAGAAGGAGGCCCGGCGCTACCTGCCGCTCATCGGCACGCTGTTCTTCTTCATCCTGTTCTCGAACCTGCTGGCGCTCATCCCGGGGTTCCTGCCGCCCACCGACACGCTGAAGACCAACCTGATGCTGTCGGTGCTGATCTTCCTGCTCACCCACGTGTTCGGCGTGAAGGCGCACGGGATCAAGTACTTCAAGCACTTCATGGGGCCGGTCTGGTGGCTCGCCCCGCTGATGATCCCCATCGAGATCGTGAGCCACCTGGCCCGCCCGGTGTCGCTGTCGATGCGGCTCCTCGGCAACATCGCCGCCGATCACGCGGTGGTGCTGGCGTTCTTCGCCATCATCCCGTTCCTGGTCCCGGTCCCCTTCCTCCTCATGGGAGTGTTCGTCGCGGTCGTCCAGGCCATCGTCTTCGCGTTGCTCTCCACCGTTTACATCGGCCAGGCGGTCGCTCACGAAGAGCACTAGCCCGGCAATCGAATTGCAGCTAAGGTCCGCACCCGAAAACCAAAACCGAGCAGGAGCCCGATCATCATGCGCCGCATCTCCAAGACCTTCGTTTCCCTCTTCGCCCTCGGCGTCGCCGCCGCGGTCACCCTGACCGCCAGCCCGGCCTTCGCGCAGGCAATGGACGTCGCCCGCGCCGACCGCGACAAGTGGCTCGGGCTCGCCGCCGCGCTGGCCATCGGCCTGTCGGCCCTGGGTGGCGCCATCGGCCAGGGGCGCGCCGCCGGCTCGGCCCTGGAAGGCATCGCCCGCAACCCGCAGGCCTCGGGCAAGATCTTCGTCCCGATGATCGTCGGTCTGGCGCTCATCGAGTCGCTGGTCATCTACGGCCTGCTCATCGCCTTCCAGCTCTTCGGCAAGATTGGTTAGAGCCGCCGAGACGCCGGTCGCCTAGACTGGCTTCAGGCGTTTTCCATGGCGATCTCTTGCGGCATCGTCGGGCTGCCCAACGTGGGCAAGTCGACGCTCTTCAACGCGCTGTCGGCGGCGGGCGCCGCCGTGGCGAACTATCCGTTTTGCACCATCGAGCCGAACGTCGGCGTGGTCCCGGTGCCCGACGCGCGCCTCGACGCGCTGGTCGAGCTCTACCACCCGAAGTCGGTCGTCGCCGCGACGGTGAACTTCGTCGACATCGCCGGCCTGGTGCGCGGGGCCTCGAAGGGTGAAGGCCTCGGCAACCAATTTTTGGCCAACATCCGCGAGACCGACGCCATCGCCCACGTCGTCCGCTGCTTCGAGGACGACAACGTCATCCACGTCGAGGGGCGCGTCGATCCGGTGGCCGACGTCGGCACCATCGACACCGAGCTCTGCCTCAAGGACCTGGAGACCGTCGACAAGCGGATCGAGCGGGCCAAGAAGGCGCTCAAGGGCGCAGGCGATCAAGGAGGAGAAGCTCGTCCTCGAGCTCTGCGAGAAGCTGAAAGCCGGGCTCGACGCGGGCAAGCCGGCGCGCGCGCAGGGGCTCGACGCCGAGGCGCAGCTGTTGCTGCGCGACCTGGGCCTGCTGACGCTGAAGAAGGTCTTCTACGTCGCCAACGTCGCCGAGAAGCAGCTCGCCAGCGCCGCCGGCGACAAGTACGTCAGCGCGCTGCGGGCGCACGCGGAAGCCGAAGGCGCGCCGGTGGTCGTCATCTGCGCCGCCGCCGAGGCGGAGATCGCCGCCCTCGACGCCGCCGATCGCCCCGCGTTTCTCGAGAGCCTCGGCCTGAAAGAGCCCGGCCTGCACGCCGTCGCCCACACCGCCTACAAGATCCTCGACCTCATCACCTTCCTCACCGCCGGCCCCGACGAGTGCCGCGCCTGGACCGTCAAGCGCGGCGCCAAGGCCCCCCAGGCGGCGGGCGTCATCCACACCGACTTCGAGCGCGGCTTCATCAAGGCCGAGGTCATCTGGTGGGAGGACCTGATCAAGTACGGCTCCGAGGCAGCCTGCCGCGCCAACGCCAAGCTGCAGCTCGAAGGCAAGGAGTACGTCGTCCGCGACGGCGACGTCATCCACTTCAAGTTCAACGTCTGAACCGCCGGTGACGGAGCTCCTGGGGAGCCGGTGTCGGCGCTTCGGGATCCCGCGCCCGGACGGCACGGTCGCGTTTTGGACGGGCCGGCGGTTTGCCGATAGACAATGGTGAATGCGCGGCGCCGCTTGGGTCCTGGCGATCGCCGTCGTGGGGGGCGGGACGGTGGGGTGGCTCGTCCATGCCCGAACCGGCACCCTCGACCGACAGCTCGACGCTGAGCTGGCCGCCGCGCTCGACCGTGGCGGCCTCGGCGACCTCGGGCGGGCCCAGGCGGTCGGGCGGCGGCTGGTGCTGGGGGCGGGCGGAGGGCGGGCCGAGGCGGCCGCGCTCGCCTTTGCCGACGCCCGGCTGGCCATCGATTACGGCGCGACGACCGCCCCGGAGGCGGAGGCAATCCTCGCGCGCTTCCGGCTGCCCGATGGGCGGGGAGACGGCGCGTCGGCGTTGGCGGCGAGCGCCAAGGCGCTGCTCGCCGCCCGAAATGGCGACCGGGACGGCGCCGCGCGCATCGCCGCCACGGCAGCCGCTGCCCAGCCCGCGAGCCCCTATCCGCTGTACGCGCTCGGCCGCGCCCGCGCGCTCGCGGGCGATCTCGAGGGGGCCGCGCGGGCGTTCGACGCGGCGACCGTCGTCGCGCCCGCGTTTCTCGCTTCGCGGGTGGCGGAGGCGGAGCTTTACCTCGACCTCGGCAACGTCGGGCGGGCGCGGCTGCCGCTCGCGGCCGCCCTGTCGGACCTGCCCGGCGATCCGCGCTCCCAGCTTCTGATGGACGAGGTCGCGCTGGCGACGAGCGACCAAGGCGTTGCGCTGCAGGGCGCACCGATCTGCAGCGGGAAGTGGCGGCCGCCGGCGATCGAAACGGCGTGCCTGCTCGCGCGGGCCGAGCGCGAGCGGAGCGCGGGAAACAGAGCCGCCGCGCGCAGCGACGCGGAGAGCGCCGCCCGCGCCGTCCCCGAGCAGCCGCGTCTGCTCGCCCGAGCCGCTCTGCTGCTCGCGCAGCTCGGCGCCGTCGACCGCGCGGCGGGCCTGTTGGCGCGGGCCCGACGACGGGAGGCGGCTCAGATGCCGGCGTTCGTCTGGGCGACGGCCGCGGTCGCCCTCGGTCGCGGCCACGCGGGGACGCTTCCGGGCGGCCCACGTCCAGCGGATCCGGAGACCACGCTGCTGGTCGCCCGTGCGGCGCTGGCAGCGGGCGGCGTCGGCGCGCTGGGCCTGGCCCTGGGCGCGCTCGGACCGGCGGCGCACGCCCCCGATGCCGATCTCGTTCGGCTCCGCCAGCTGGCTTCGCGCACGCCCCATCTCCCCGCGCGGGCTGCGGGCCAGGCGACCGTCGCGGCCGCTACCGACGACCCGCTGCAGGCTTACCTCGATGGCGTGGCCGCACAGCTCGCCGGGGATCTCGTCAAGGCGACCGAACGCTTCGGACACGCCTTGAGCGGCCACGGCGACGCCTGCCATGCGGCCGGCGAATACGTGGCGGCCTTGCGCGCCCAGAAGCGTCGCCCCGATCCGGCGGCATTCGCGCGTCTGCGCGCCGAGAACTCACGCTGCGTGAACCTGCGCTGACACCTGGCGCACGGCGGGCGGACGCCCGGAGGTGAGCGTTCGAAGGCCGAGCTCGACGACGGGCCGCGGTCAGAGGGCGCCGTCGTCCGGCTCGGTGCCGACCTGCTCGCCGTGCTCGGGCCCGTGCTCGGCCCCTTCGGTGTCCTGCCGGTCCCGCCCGTAGTCGGTCCAGGTCGTGAACTGGTCGCGCACGTCGACGTGAACGAAACCGGACACCGGGTAATAGCCGATCCCCTTCACGCCCATCGACTCGGCGAGATCGCGCACCATGAGCGGCGTCATGCCGGGGATTCGGATGTCGGCCGCCATCCCCCGCGTGTGATAGCTGAGCGTCGCCAGCGAGAACATCGGGGCGCGGAAACCGGAGACCAGCATGATCTTCTGCCGGGTCCGCTGCGAGATGCGATAGAGCAGGCCGATGAGCCGCGGATCGATCGGGGTCTCGGCGGTGGTGCGCTGGCAACGCATGAGGTGGCGCAGCCGGCGGTAGCCCTCCGCGTCGACCTCCCCGGTCGCGACGTTGAGCTTCACCTCGAGCTCCTCGCCGGTGTTCACCAGTTGAATGACGAAGCTGCCGATTTGCCCGGCCGGAAGGCGCACGCCGCCCGCCGGTCCCGCCGCCGCCGCGAACAGGCCGGCCGAGGTCCCCGGGGCGGTGTCGCCGGACGCCAGCGCCGCGCTGTCCGCCGCGCGGACCATCGCGAACATCCGCCGCTGCAGGCCCGCCAGCGCGCCGCTCAGCTTCCACGACCCGCAGGCGAGCACCACCGTCGCGATGGCCAGGGTTCCGAAGACGAGCGACACCACCAGCGGCAACCGGCGCGGCAACGAGATGGTGCGGATCGGCCGGTTCGGATCCCCGGCGATCATGATCCGCAGCCGGGCGCGCCGAGGTTTCGCCTGCTGCTTGCGGATTCGTTCGAGGTCGACGCCCGGACCGGTTGTCGGCGTCCGGAGCGGCATTGCCTACGCGACGGAGGAGAGCGACCCGCGCGGATCGGCGGCGTCGGCGACGGCGCCGGCCTCGCCGCCCATGCTGCTGGTCCCGCGGAACACCCCGCCGGTCTCGATGCGCATGCTCTTGGCGCTGATGTCCCCCTCGATCCGCCCCTTGGCCAGGATCTCCAGGTGCCCCGAGCAGATCACGTCGCCGATCACCGAGCCCGCGACGACGATGTCGGTGCCGCGCACGAGGCCCCGCACGGTGCCGCTCTCGCCAACGACGACGGCTGCCCGCGATTCGACGGAGCCCTCGACCGTGCCGTCGATTCGAAACGCGCCCTCCGCGCTCAGATCGCCGTGCACCACGCACGACCGCCCCAGGACGTTCTCGATCGCGTCGTGGGTCGCGCCGCCACCGCTCTCAGGCTTGGATTTCCATGCCATGTCGGATCCTCCGGTCGTGAATCGGCCGGATCTCCTCCGAACTGAAGTGAAACGGCGCGTCGCCGTCAGGATGCCGTCAAAACTTGGAGGTGACGGCCATGAAGGTCATCTTGTCGTTCGTCTCCCGGAGGCGCGACGACAGCGTGCGAACGAACGACCAGAGCAGATCGTAGGCGAGATCGCGGTCGACGAAGAGGAGGTCCTCCATGTCCTCCTTGCGGACCACGAACAGGCGGCAGGCCTCGTGCGCGCGGGCGTCGGCGCTGCGGGGGAAGTCGTCGATGAGCGCCATCTCGCCGAAGTGGGTGCCGGCGCGCAGGATGGCCAGCGCCTCCTCGCCCATCCCCGCCACCTGCCGCCCGATGCGCACGGCGCCCGAGAGGATGAGGTACATCTTGTCCCCCTGCGCCCCCTCCTTGAAGATCACGGCGCCCGACGGATAGTCCTCCTCGATGCCGAGGTTGGCGATTCGCCGCAAGTAGCTCGGCTGCAGCGCGGAGAAGAGGCTGATCTTCGAGAGCAGCTCGACCGCCTTCTCGGGCGGAATGGCCGACCGCTCCGGCGCGGCGCCCGCCTCGGCGACCGGCGCGGTGGGCACGGCCCCCGCGCTCACGCCGGAGGCCTCGGTCAGCTCGAAATCCGGCTCGGCGTCGGCGCCGGGCGCAACGGGCTCGCTGCTCATCGCCCGGGGATTATGCCAGGAACGCGAACGAGAACCGGAAAAGGAACCGAAAAACACGCCCCGTTGACTTTGGAGGTGGGGGCGAGGCAGGCTCTGCCCGTCGTCAATCTCCGCCCCTGTCCTGCACTGGAAAACACCATGACGCGAATCAACAAGTGGTCCTCGGGTTCCCTGGTGGCGCTGCTGGCGCTCGCGCTCGCCGCGGGCTGCGTTCAGCAAGAGGACAAGAAGGAAGAGCCGGCGCCGGCGCCCGCGGCCCCTCCTCCCGAGCCAGCCCGGGCTGCGTTGACCATCGACGTCAAAGCACCGGTCACCATCGCCACGGCCAGCGGCACCAAGTGCCTGCAGTTCGGCGGTGGGACCAAGGCTGACCTCGCGCGCGCGGAGATCGCGACGTGCAACGGCACGCCCGCCCAGCAGTTCAAGCTCTCGCCGGTGCCGGGCGGCTACTACGCCGTCGTGAACGTCAACAGTGAGAAGTGCCTCGACGTTTCGGCCTTGGCGATGAACGACGGCGCGCTGGTGCAGCAGTACCCGTGCAACGGCGGCGCCAACCAGAACTGGATCATCGCCGACGGCGGCGGCGGAAACGTTCGCCTGGTGGCCCGCCACAGCGGGAAGTCGCTGGACGTCACCGGCGGCGGAACCGCCGACGGCACGGTGGTCAGCCAGGCGGACTGGAAGTCGGGCGCCAACCAGCAGTTCAAGCTGAAGGGGACTCCCCTCGCCGTCGCCGCCGGAGAAGGTGGCAAGAGCGGCAAGAGCGGCAAGAGCAGCAAGACCGGCGCCGACGGCGCGGGCGGAGCGCCGGGCCACAAGAAGTCCCACAAGGCCAAGTCCGCGGCCGCCGCACCATAGCGGCCGGGGACCCGCGCGCCGAACGGAGGCGCGTCAGCCGAGGAAGCGTTCGGCGTCGATGGCGGCCATGCAGCCGGTGCCGGCGGCGGTGATCGCCTGGCGGTAGACGTGGTCGGCCACGTCGCCGCAGGCGAAGACGCCCGGGATCTTGGTGGCGGTCGAGCCCGGCTTCACCTTCAGGTAGCCGGCGGCGTCCATGTCGAGGAGGCCCCGGAAAAGCTTGGAGTTCGGCTCGTGGCCGATGGCGACGAAGAGGCCGCCCGCCGGCATCTCGCGGATCGAGTTGTCGCGGGTGTCGCGCAGCTTGACGCCGGTGACGCCCGGCCGCGGCAGCTCGCCCAGGATCTCCTCGACGACGGCGTTGGTGATGAGCGTGATCTTCGGGTTGTGCATGGCGCGATCGAGCATGATCTTCGAGGCGCGGAACTCCTCGCGGCGGTGGATGATGGTGACCTTGGTGGCGAAGCGGGTGAGGAAGTTCGCCTCCTCCATCGCCGTGTCGCCGCCGCCCACGACGATCAGCTCCCGCCCCTTGAAGAGCGCGCCGTCGCAGGTCGCGCAGGCCGACACGCCGTAGTTCTGGAACTTCGGCTCCGACGGGATCCCCAGCCACTTGGCCGACGCGCCGGTGGCGATGATCATCGTCTCGGCGACCAGGTTCCCCTCGGTCGAGGTGATCTTGAACGGGCGGTCCGACAGGTCGACGGCGGTGACGTCGCCGGTGACGACCCGGGTGCCGAACCGTTCGGCCTGGGCCTTGAACAGCTCCATGAGCTCGGGCCCCTGCACCCCCTTGGGAAAGCCGGGGTAGTTCTCGACCTCGGTGGTGATCATCAGCTGCCCGCCCGGCAGCGTGACCGGCTCGATGGCGGCGCCGCCGCCTTCGAACAGGACCGGATCGAGGTTGGCACGGCCGGCATAGATCGCCGCCGTGTAGCCTGCCGGGCCGGAGCCGATGATGGCGACCTTCGTTCGTTCGGGCAGTGGCATGGGGGACATCCTTGGTCTCGATTGTTTATTTGGATGCCGGGCCGGTGGCAATCGGTTTCGTGCGACCTCGGCGCCAGTGGCCGCTGCGCCCCCCTTGCTTCTCCTCCAGCCGGACGGCCCGGATCTCGACCCCCCGCTCGGCCCCCTTCACCATGTCATAAATCGTGAGCGCCGCGGTGGCCGCCGCCGTCAGCGCCTCCATCTCGACGCCTGTCCGATCGACGGCCCGCGCCGTCGCGCGAATCCGGACGCCCGGCAGCGCCTCATCCACCGTCAGGTCGACGTCGCAGCTGGTCAGGCGCACCGGGTGACAGAGCGGAATCAGCTCGGCCGTTCGCCGGGCGGCCATGATCCCGGCCAGCCGCGCCACCGCCAGGACGTCGCCCTTGCCGCGGACGCCGCGCCCGCCCGACGCCCGCACGACGAGACGCAAGGTCTCGCGCTTCATCTTGACCGCCGCCGAGGCGGTCGCCGCGCGGGCCGTCTCCGGCTTGGCGGCGACGTCCACCATCCGCGCCGCCCCTCGCGCGTCGACGTGCGACAGGGTTTTGGAGCGGCTGGGCGACGCGGCTTTGCCGCGGCGACCAGCGGGGGTTTGGGGGGACGCAGAGGCGGCCTGCGTCGCTCGATTTACCGGGCGTGAGCGCACGCCGCCGGGCGGTCCCCCCATTATTCGACGGTGACGCTCTTGGCGAGGTTGCGGGGCTGGTCGACGTCGTTCCCCTTGGCCACCGCGATCGCGTAGCTCATGAGCTGCAGCGGCAGCACCGTGAGGAACGGCTGCAGCAGCGCCGGGGCGTCGGGGATCGACAGCACCCGGTCGCACTGGGAGGCGAGCTGTTCGTCGCCCTTGGTCCCGATGCCGATGATGTGCCCGTTGCGGGCGCGCACCTCGGCCAGGTTCGACAGCACCTTGTCATAGCCGGGCCCGCGCGGCGCCAGCACCACCACCGGGACGCCGTCGTCGACCAGCGCGATGGGGCCGTGCTTCATCTCGCCGGCGGCGTAGCCCTCGGCGTGGATGTAGGAGATCTCCTTCAGCTTGAGCGCCCCTTCGAGCGCGATGGGATAGTTGGTGCCGCGCCCGAGAAACAGAAAATCGCGCGCGTAGCGGTACTCGCGGGCGAGCTGCTTGAGATCGCCGAGCCCCTCCAGCGCCTCGGTCATCTTGGTCGGCGTGAGCGCCAGCTCCTCGACCAGCCGGGCGGCCGCGTCGGCCTGGAGGTTGCCGCTGCGCCGCCCGAGGTGAATGGCGATGAGAGCCAGCGCCGCCAGCTGCGCGGTGAAGCACTTCGTCGAGGCCACGCCGATCTCCGGGCCCGCGTAGGTGTAAAGGACGCCGTTCGAGGCGCGCGGGATCGCCGCGTCGACCACGTTGGAGATGGCCAGCACCCGCGCCCCCCGCGCCCGCGCCTCCTTGACCGCCGCCAGGGTGTCGGCCGTCTCGCCGCTCTGGGAGATGGCGATGACCAGATCTTCGGGCCCCACCACCGGATCGCGGTAGCGGAACTCGCTGGCCAGATCGACCTCGCACGGGATGCGTGAGGTCCCTTCGATGAGGAACTTGCCGACCAGCCCGGCGTGGTACGAGGTGCCGCAGGCGAGCAGCAGCACGCGCCGCAGCCCGCGCGGATCGATCTCGAACCCCTCGAGATCGGCGTCGCGCGCCTCCAGCAGCAGGCGGCCGCGCAGCGTGTCGGTGATGGCCCGCGGCTGCTCGTGAATCTCCTTGAGCATGAAGTGCGGGTAACCGCCCTTTTCGGCCTGGGCGGCGTCCCAGGTGATGGTGCGCGGCTGGCGATCGCGCGGCTTTCCTTCGACGTCGGTGATCACCGCCTTGCCGGCGGAGACCGCCACGACGTCGCCCTCGTCCAGGAAGATCACCTCGCGGGTATGCTCGAGGATTGCCGGCACGTCGGAGGCCAGGAAGGTCTCCCCCTTGCCGAGCCCCAGCACCAGCGGCGAGGCGTTCTTGGCGGCGGCCAGCTCACCGGGGTGCTTGTCGGAGATCACCACCAGCGCGTAGGCGCCGTGCACCTGACGCAAGGCCCGTCGCAGCCCTTCGACCAGGGTCGGCGCGCCTGCCAGCAGCGCCTCATCCACCAGATGGGCGACGATCTCGGTGTCGGTCTCGGAAGAGAACTTCCGCCCGTCCCCCTCCAGGCGCTGCCGCAGCGACAGATAGTTCTCGATGATTCCGTTGTGGATGACCGAGACGCTGCCCGCCTTGTGCGGGTGGGCGTTGGCTTCGCTCGGGCGGCCGTGCGTCGCCCAGCGCGTGTGCCCGATGCCCAGCGTCCCCTCGGGCGTCTCGCGCGCCACCATCGCCTCCAGCCCGGCCAGCTTGCCGCGGCAGCGCAGCACCTGGGTCCCCCGCGGACCGACGATCGCCACGCCGGCCGAGTCGTAACCCCGGTACTCGAGACGCCGCAAACCGCCCAGCAGGATCGAGATCGCCTGCTTTTGTCCCACGTACCCGACGATGCCGCACATGCGCTGAATGTAAGGCTAACCGATCGATTTGGCGACGGCAGAGGTGACGGGGCGGGCCGGGGCCCTGGGCGGGCGGCCCGGGACCTTCGCAGGCCCCCCAGAGTCGTCATTGCGCGCGGCGGCGGGCGCGCTTAGCATCGGCGCTTTCATGGGCCTGTCTTCGCGCTCCTGGCGCCTGCTTTTTCATCCCGACGAGTGGAGTGAACGCCAGGCGGCCCTCTTCGTCATCCTGATCGGCCTCTTGCTCTACATCCCGTTCGCCGGGTCGTACGGGCTTTACGACCCCTGGGAGACGCACTACGGCGAGGTCGCCCGCCAGATGACCGAGCGGGGCGACTACATCAGCCTGTGGTGGCCGGGCGCGCCGATCGACGCCGACCACTTCTGGTCGAAGCCCGTGCTGTCGTTCTGGATCATGAGCCTGTCGATGCAGCTGTTCGGGCTGCGTCACGCCGCGCCGGGGACCATGGCCCTCACCCACCGGGCCGAGTGGGCGATGCGGCTGCCGTTCTGCCTGATGGGCGTCCTCGGCATGTACGGGATTTACCTCTGTGTCTCGCGGTTCGTGAGCCGCCGCGCCGGGCTCTTCGCCGCGCTGGTGACCGCGACCTCCCCGCTTTACAGCCTGGTGGCGCGGCAGGCGATGACCGACATGGCCTTCGTCGGCCCGATGACGATGGCGCTGGCGCTGGGCGCGCTGGCGCTGTTCGACGACGAGGACACGCCGCTGCCGAGGCGCAAGGCCCGGCTGGGCAAGCTCGAGCTGAGCTGGCCCGACCACCCGCTCTTCTATCTCGCCGCCGGCCTGTTTGCCGTGGTGGCCCTGCCCCAGCTGATCGTCAACACCGTTCAGCTGCGCTGGACCTTCAACCTCGGGCATGGCCTGGTCACGTTGCCGGGGGTGCTGGTGATGCTCCCCTACATGGCCGGGTTCGTGGCCTACTTCGCGCTCATCGGCCGTCTGCGCACCAAGCCGCCGCTCTACCTCAACATCGCGGCGACGCTCTGCGGCCTGGCCACGCTGGCCAAGGGGATCGCCGGGCTCGGCCTGCCGGTGATCGTCTTTTTGGCCTACCTCGGCTTCACCTGGAACTGGAAGCGGCTGCGGCGCGCGCAGCTGGGCTTCGGGATCCTGCTGGCGCTGCTGACGGTGGCGGTGGTGGCGGTCCCCTGGCACCACGCGATGCTGGTCCGCCACGGCAAGCCGTTTTGGGACGAGCTCTACGGCGACAACCACTGGCGGCGGTTGATGGTCGGCCGCCACGGCGATCGCGGGACGTTCGAATACTTCCTGCGCGAGCTCGGGTACGCGGTGCTCCCCTGGATCGCGCTGGCGCCGGCGGCCCTGGCGGCGGTGGTGATGCGGCGGCCGCGATCCCAACGTCGGTGCCCGGGAATCGCGCCGGCAAGGCATTTACTGGTTCGGGGCGATCTGGTTCGTGGCGGCGTACGCGCTGGTGTCGCTGTCGGTCACCAAGTTCCACCACTACATCCTGCCGGCGCTCCCCGGGCTGGCCATCGTGGTCGGCTGCTTCCTCGACGATCTGCTCTCCCGCCGCGACGGGCGGGCGGCGGCGGCGGCGGCGGTGATCGGAATTCCGCTGCTGGCGCTGGTGATGGTCGACCTGGCGTTCGCCCCCAAGGACGCGCAGCACTTCATCTGGCTGTTCTCGTATGACTACATCAACACGCCGCAGGGACGGCCCTGGCCGGCGGCGCTCGACTTCCGCCCCGGCCTCATCGCCTTCGCCGCGCTGTTCGCGATCGCCACCGCCGCGCTGGCCTGGCGTCGCGTGCAACGGGCGGCAGCCGTTGGACTCTGCATTCTGGCCGTCGGCTTCACCTATTACCTGCTCGACGGCTACATGATGAAGGTGACGCCCTACTGGACGCAGAAGGGCCTCATCGCGAGCTATTACAAGATGCGGCGTTCGCCGGACGAGCACCTGCTGGTCTGGCAGATGTACTGGCGCGGCGAGAATTTCTACACCGAGAACGAGATCTACGAGGGGCCCCCCGCCGAACGAACCATCTTCCTCGGCGACAAGAACGTCGAGAACCTCAAGGCCTGGATGGGCCGCCACCGCGGGCAGCGGGCCTACCTCCTCATCGAGCGCTCACGCATGAGCCAGCTCGAGGGGCTGGTGCCGCCGGAGACCAAGAAGAGCCTCAAGATCGTCGACGAGAGCAACATGAAGTTCTGCCTGGCGGCCATCGATCTTTAACCGCCCGGATTTCCCGGCTTTTCCTGCGATCTCCGCGGGCGTCTTCCGCCGTTGACGGCACGGTCCGGCGATGGCAGGATTCGCCCTCCCCGGGGTTCCCCCCCCGGTTTTGTCGTGCTCAAAGCCCTCACCATATTCACCGGAAACGCCAACCGCGAGCTCGCGCAGGCGATCTGCCGTTACGTGGAGACGCCGCTCGGCCGCGCCGAGGTGACGCGCTTCGCGGACGGCGAGGTCTACGTCGAGATCAACGAGAACGTCCGCGGGGTGAACTGCTTCGTGGTGCAGCCGACCTGCGCCCCCGCCAACGACAACCTGATGGAGCTGCTGGTGATGATCGATGCGCTCAAGCGCGCCTCGGCCGGCTCGATCATCGCCGTGATCCCCTACTTCGGCTACGCCCGCCAGGACCGCAAGAGCAAGCCGCGCACGCCGATCTCCGCCCGCCTGGTGGCCGATCTGCTGACCGCGGCCGGCGTCGATCGCGTGCTCTCCATCGACCTGCACGCCGGGCAGATCCAGGGGTTCTTCAACATCCCGGTCGATCATCTGTACGCGATGCCGGTGCTGATGGACGATCTGCGGCTGCGGTTCTCGCAGGAGGCGGTCATCGTCTCGCCCGACGCCGGCGGCGTCGAGCGGGCCCGCGCCTACTCGAAGCGCCTCGGCACCAGCCTGGCCATCATCGACAAGCGCAGGCCGGCGCCCAACGTCAGTGAGGTCGTCAACATCATCGGCGACGTGAAGGGGCGCGACGCCATCATCGTCGACGACATGGTCGACACCGCCGGCACGCTCTGCGCGGCCGCCCAGGCGGTCATGGCGCAGGGAGCGCGCGCGGTCTATGCCTGCGCCAGCCACGGCGTGCTCTCGCCGCCGGCCATCGAGCGGATCATGGCCTCGCCGCTCGAGGAGCTGCTCATCACCGACACGGTGCCGGTCCGGGACGAGGTCCGGGACTGTCCCAAGATCAAGGTCCTCCCCGTCGCGCGCCTGCTCGGCGAGGCGGTCAAACGGATTCATCACGGCGACTCGATCAGCTCGCTGTTCATCTGAACGGATACGACGCGAAACGGGTATCTGGACACACCACGGACAATTCGGACAACAAAGGAAAAGAAGTCATGGATTTCGCAAAGGTCAACGTCGAGGTCAGGAGCGGTATCGGCAAGGGCGGCTCGCGCAAGGTTCGCGCCGCCGGCAAGGTCCCCGGCGTGGTCTACGGCCGCAAGATCGAGCCGGTCACCGTGACCTTCAACGAAAAGGAGCTGCTCACCTCGCTGGACAAGGAGAAGCGGCGGAACACCGTCCTCGAGCTCTCGATCACGGGCGAGGGCAAGTCCGAGACGGTGACGGCGATGGTGCGCGAGGCGCAGATCAATCCGCTGTCGCGCCGGCTGGTCCACGTCGACTTCCTGCGCGTCGATCTCGACTCCGAGGTGCACGTGACGGTGCCGCTGGTCCTCACCGGCAAGGCGATCGGCACCACCAACGGCGGCAACCTGCACCAGAGCCTGCACGTCATCCCGATCGCCGCCAAGCCGGCGGCCATCCCGACCAAGCTGGAGGTCGACGTCACCCCGCTGGAGATCGGCGACGCGCTGCACGTCAGCGACCTCAAGCTGGGCGAGGGCGTGCGCGCGCTGCTCGATCCGCGCGACGCCATCGCGTCGGTCGTGGCACCGAAGGCCGAGAAGGTGGAGGCCGAGGCGGCCCCCGTCGAGGGTGCGGTTCCGGCGGAGGGCGCGGCTGGCGCGCCCGCGGCGGCTGGCGCTGCGCCGGCGGCTGGAGCGGCAGCGGCCAAAGAGGGCGCCCCCGCCAAAGAGGAGAAGAAGGGGAAGAAGTAACCCCGCACGTCATCTCCCGAGCGGCGGCACCCACACATGCACCTCGTGGTTGGGCTGGGAAATCCTGGACCGGAGTATCAGGAGAACCGGCACAACCTGGGGTTCAAGGTGGTCGACGAGCTGGCGGCCCGCGCGCGTGGATACGCGCCGCGGGCCAAGTTCGGCGCCGAGCTGGGGGAGGTCACGCTGGCGGGCGCGCGCGTCCTTCTTTGCAAGCCCATGGAGTTCATGAACGTCAGCGGACAGGCAGTCGCCCGGGTGGCCGGCTTCTGGAAAGTTCCAGTGGCCGAGCTGATCGTCGTGCACGACGAGCTCGATCTGCCGTTCGGCCGCCTCAAGCTGGGCGTGGGCGGGGGCCACGGCGGGCACAACGGTGTCCGCTCGCTGCTCGCCGATCTGGGCGACGCCGGGCTTCGCGCGGGTGCGGGTCGGCGTGGGCCGCCCGGCGGCCGGCCATGACCCGGCCAACTACCTGCTGGCGAATTTCTCGCGCGCCGAGGCGAAGGAGCTCCCGGAGCTGGTGGGCCTGGCCGCCGACGCCGTCGAGGCGATCGTCAAATCCGGCCTCACCTCTGCGATGAACAAGTTCAACGGAAAAGGTCAGAGCAGCAAAGACAGTAGCGACCGCGCGTGAATGGTCACGCCTGGCCGCTCCTCCTTGCCCGTGGCGACACGGACAACTGCGATGAAAACGACAGCCCATAAGGAGACACGATGAGTGCAACTGGAACGGAGCCGGCGACGCGCGCCGGCGCAGCCCCCTCGCCCCAGGGGACGGGACCGGCGCGGCGCGGGTCGGCCCGCGATCTCGCCGGCCGCAAACGCGAGTACGAAACCATCTACATCCTGCGTCCCGACAGCACGACCGACGTCATCTCTCAGGTGAACCTGAAGGTGCGCGGCGTGATCGAGGCGGGCGGCGGGACGTTGTTGAAGGTCGACAACTGGGGCAAGCGCAAGCTCGCCTACGAGGTGAAGAAGCAGCTGAAGGGGATCTACCTCTTCTTCTCCTACCTCGGCACCGCGGGCCTGGTCGAAGAGGTCGAGCGCAACCTGCGCCTCACCGACTCGGTCATCCGCTACTACTCGGTCAAGATCGCACGAGAACGTCGATCCGGCGGTCCGCGTGAGCGAGCTGACCGAAGAGTCGTTCACCAAGGCCTCGACGCCGGGGCCCGACGAGGAAGCGATCGCGACCGGTCAAGCAGAGGTCCGCTCGCCGTTCGACGACGACGAGGGTGCATTCGACTTCGAAGAGGCCGTGTTCGGCGGCGTTGATGAGCCGGGCCGCGGCCGGGGGGATGGTTAATCATGGCAACCGAGGCAGGTGAGGGCAAAGGCGAGCGCGGTGGACGCGGGGGCGACGACAAGAAGCGCCCGGTCGGCCGACGCAAGCAGTGCAAGTTCTGCGCGGACGAGGCGATCAAGATCGACTACAAAGACGCCTCGCTGCTCAAGTACTTCATCACCGACCGCGGCAAGCTGGTGCCGCGGCGTCTGACCGGCAACTGCGCCAAGCATCAGCGCGCCATTGCCGTGTCGGTCAACCGGGCGCGAATGATCGCGCTCATGCCGTTCGCGGTCACGGGAGCGTGAGCCCATGCAAGTCATCCTGAGAGACGACATGGACCACCTCGGCAAGTCCGGCGAGGTGGTGAACGTCAAAGAGGGCTACGCGCGCAACTTTCTGTTGCCGCGCGGCCACGCCATCAAGGCGACCGAGACCGACGTGGCGCGCGTGGAGCACGAAAAGCGGGTCATCGCGGCGCGCACCGCCAAGCTGGCCAAAGAGGCGCAGACCGAGGCCGACAACCTCTCGCAGGTGGCGGTCTCGATCGCCCGCGCGGTGGGCGAGGAGGACAAGCTCTTCGGGTCGGTCACCGGCCGCGACATCGCCGAAGCGCTGAAAGAAAAGGGGGTCATCGTCGACGCCAAGAAGATCCACCTCGACGAGCCGATCAAGGCGCTCGGCCTGGCGGAGGTCCAGGTGAAGCTGGGACGCGGCGTCACGGCGACCGTCAAGGTCTGGGTGGTCAAGAAAGAAGAATAGCTCTTCCTTCTTCGCTGCTTCGATTCGATCGAAGTACCAAGGGCGCTGCCACCGGGCGGCGCCCTTTTTTTGTCCACAGCTCGAACTTCTGTTCGGCGCTCTGGCTTCGCTTCAGAAGAGTAGAATCGCGCACCCGATGTTGGAAGTGGTCAGCTCGAATCCGGCGCCCGCGGCCCGCACGCCGCCGCACAACATCGAGGCCGAAAAGTCGGTCCTGGGCGCGATCTTCATCAAGCCGTCGGTCTTCGACGAGGTCGGCACCAACCTGGAGGTCGACGACTTCTTCCTGCCGGTTCACCGCGAGATCTTCGAGGCGATGCTGGCCATCGACAAGCGGCGCCAGGCGCTCGACTACATCGCGGTGGCCGACGAGCTCAAGACCCGCGGCATGCTGGGGCGGCTCGAGGGGGGCGAGTCGTATCTGATCGCCCTGGCCAACGCCGTCCCCACCGCGGAGAACGCGCTGCACTACGCGCGCCTGGTGCGGGAGAAGGCGACGCTGCGGCGCCTCATCGCCGCCTGCGCCGAGGTGCAGTCGACCGCCTACGGCGACTTCGGCGAGTTCGAGAGCTTCCTCGACGAGGCGGAGACCAAGATCTTCAAGGTCGCCCAGCAGAACCGCCGCGAGACCTATTCGGCCACCGGCGACCTGATGGAGGAGGTGCTGCACAACCTGGAGGTGCGGACCTCCGAAAGAAAGTCCGTGACCGGCGTGCCCACCGGATTCTCCAAGCTCGACGAGCTCACGGCGGGCCTGCAGCGCGAGAACCTGATCATCGTCGCCGCGCGCCCCGGCGGCGGCAAGACCTCCTGGGCGGTGAACGTCGCCATGCACGCGGCGCTGCAGCACAACATCCCCTGCCTGCTCTTCTCGCTGGAAATGTCGAAGTACGAGTTGATGGAGCGCATGCTGGCCGGCGAGGCGCGCATCGACTCGTCGAAGATTCGCCGCGGCTTTCTCGAATACGCCGACTGGAAGAACAAGATCCACCCGGCGTCGGGGCGCCTGGCGTCGGCGCCGATCCTGATCGACGACTCGTCGGCGATCTCGATCATGGAGATCAGGGCCAAGGCGCGCCGCTTCCGGAGCGACCCCAAGTACTTCCCGCCCCCCGGTCCCTCCGTGGACGGCCGGCCGCCCCCGCCCCCGCTGGGCCTCATCGTGGTCGACTACCTGCAGCTGGCGCGCGGCGGCAGCAGCCGTCGCGACGACAACCGCCAGCAGGAGATCGCCGACATCTCCCGCGGGTTGAAGGCGCTGGCCAAGGACCTCAAGGTTCCGATCATCGCCATCTCCCAGCTCAACCGCGAGGTCGAGAAGCGCGAGGGGAAGCCGCGCCTCTCCGATCTGCGGGAGTCCGGGAGCATCGAGCAGGACGCCGACATGGTCCTCTTCATCCACCGCGAGGACATGGCCTCGGGGGACACCCCCGACGGGGCCAACCCCACCGCGCTGGCCGAGATCATCGTCGGCAAGCACCGCAACGGCGGCACCGGCGCGGTCAAGATGACCTTCATCAAGGAGTACACCCGCTTCGAGAACTACGCCGACGATCCCGAGCCCGGCTGGGGCGAGTAGCTCGCCGCCCGCCCGATCCGAGGACCCGAAGCTCGAACAGGCGCTCGCCACTCGACGACGTATCGATCCGACGCTCTGGAAATGAAGCTCGCGCTCGGCCGGCGGGCTCAGAGTCGCCGCGCGCCGTCGATCTTGCCGAGCTCGCGATCGAAGGTGCCGAGGGGAAGGTGGCCGGCCTTGCGGGCGGTCTCCAGGATCAAACAGTCCGCGAAGCCCAGCGCCGGTCGCTTTCGAAACAGCGCGAGAGCCGCCAGCGCGACATCGGCATCCTGCACGACGAGGCCGACATGATTGAGCAACACCTCCAGCGCGGTGACCAACTCGGCGTCGTCAAAAGCGTACGACGCCTGAAGGACCCAGGCCGTTTCTGCCAGCACGAGCTGCGACGCCCAAACGCCTCCCGCGACGAACGCCCGGGCAGCGGCGAGCTGAGCAGCGTCATCCCGAGCGGCGAGTCGGACCAGGACGTTCGTATCAGCGGCGCGCATACTTTTTCCGCATGTACTCGCGTATCCCGTCGTCCATCTCCTCGATGGCGCGCCGGCGGGGTGGCCCGTCCGGGAACAACTTCTTGTGCAGGTCGTCCCA
Source organism: uncultured Pseudomonadota bacterium (assembly GCA_963835825.1). Classification (GTDB taxonomy): domain Bacteria; phylum Myxococcota_A; class Polyangia; order Fen-1088; family Fen-1088; genus JADGRB01. The sequence continues at coordinate 361,159 of CAWIGZ010000004.1, read as the reverse complement.
ATCGTACTTTCCGGCCCGCCGGACGAAGATCCTGTCGCCCTCCTCGTCCCATTCGAGCACCGATCCGGGCCCCAGGCCGAGCTTGCGGCGAACCTCGGCAGGGACCGAAATTTGCCCTTGAGCGGTGAGCCGCGACCGCGCCAGCGCCATGTCGTTTACATTACCATGGTAATGAGTGGGGCGCCGGTGCAGACTCATGAGGTGCCCCCTTTTCGTCGCGCCGTCATTCTGGTTGCGGACGGGGTCGGCTGTGGCCATGCCGCGGACGCGGCGGCCTACGGTGACGCCGGCGCCGACACGATCGGGAACATCGCACGCGCCGCCGGTGGGCTGAGCCTGCCGAATCTCGGAGCGCTCGGCCTCGGGCATCTGACCGCGATGGCGGGCGTTCCCCCGGCGGCCAAACCGCGTGCCGGCTGGGGCGCGATGAGCGAGGCCTCGGCCGGCAAGGACACCATCACCGGACACTGGGAGATGGCCGGCCTCGTGACCGAGGAGGCGATGCCGACGTTCCCTCAGGGCTTTCCGCCGGCGATCACCGACGCGCTCCGGGCGGCAGCGGGGCGCGGCCTCCTCGGCAACAAGACCGCCTCCGGGACGGCGATCATCGACGAGCTCGGGCCACGGCACCTGGCGACCGGCGACCTGATCCTCTACACCTCCGCCGATTCGGTGATTCAGATCGCCGCGCACGAGGATGTCGTCCCGCTGGCCGAGCTCTACCGGATCTGCGAGGCGGCGCGGGCGATCGCCGATCGTTACCGGATCGGCCGGGTGATCGCCCGTCCGTTCGTCGGCGCGCCCGGCGCTTTCCGGCGCACCTACAACCGGCGCGACTACTCGCTGGTCCCGCCGGCGCCGACGCTGCTCGACCAGCTGGTCGACGCCGGCCAGGAGGTGATCGGCGTCGGCAAGATCTCCGACATCTTCGCGGGCCGCGGCCTCTCCCGATCGCTCCACAGCGAGGGGAACACCGACGGGCTGCGGCTGACGCTGGAGGCGCTGCCGTCGCTGAAACAGGGCCTGCTGTTCGTGAACCTGGTCGACTTCGACATGCTCTACGGCCACCGCAACGACGTGGCGGGGTTCGCCCGCGCGCTCGGCGAGCTCGATGCCTGGCTGCCGTCCTTCGAAAACGCGCTCGGGCCTGGCGACATCGCCTTCCTCACCGCCGACCACGGCAACGATCCGACCACCCCCGGGACCGACCACACCCGCGAACGGGTCCCGCTGCTCGCCTTCGGCCCCGGCGTCCGCCCGGCGCCGCTCGGGACGCGGAGCTCGTTCTGCGACCTCGGCCAGACGATCGCCGCCGCGCTGGGCGCCGCCCCGCTGGCCCGCGGTGCGAGCTTCCTGGACGCGATCGCCGGATGAAGAAGCCCGCCCGTGCCGCCATCGCGGTCCCCACGCTGATCGCCAAGAAGCGCGACGGCGGCGCGCTCACCGACGGAGAAATCGAGGCGGTGATCGCCGGCGCCGTGCGCGGCACCATCCCCGACTACCAGCTGGCGGCGCTGCTGATGGCCATCGTCTGGCGCGGCCTCGGCCCGCGTGAGCTCGGGACCTGGACCCGCGCGATGATCGATTCGGGCGAGCGGCTCGAGTGGTCGTCACTGCCCGGACGCACGGTCGACAAGCACTCCACCGGCGGCGTCGGCGACAAGGTCTCGCTCTGCCTGGCCCCCCTGTGCGCCGCGGCCGGGCTCTACGTTCCGATGATGGCCGGACGGGCGCTCGGCCACACCGGCGGCACGCTCGACAAGCTGGAGACGATCCCCGGCTTTCGCACCGCGCTCGAGCCGGCGGCCTTCCGTCGCGTGCTGGCCCAGGCCGGGTTCGTGCTGGCCGGGCAGAGCGCGCGGCTGGCCCCGGCCGATCGGCTGCTCTACGCGCTCCGCGACGCGACCGCGACCGTCGAATCGATCCCCCTCATCGCCTCGTCGATCCTCTCCAAGAAGATCGCCGAGGGGGCCGGCGCGCTGGTGATGGACGTCAAGGTCGGCAGCGGAGCGTTTCTCCCGGCGCTCAGCCGGGCGCGGACGCTGGCCCGGGCGCTCATCGGCCTCGGCGGCCGCCTCGGCCTGCGCGTCCGCGCCGTGCTGTCGGACATGGACCAGCCGCTCGGCGCCGCCATCGGCAACGCCGTCGAGGTGCAGGAGGCGATCGAGATCCTGCGCGGCGAAGGCCCGCCCGATCTGCGCGCGCTCACCGTGCGGCTCGGCGCCGAGATGCTGGTGATCGGCCGCAAGGCCCGCGATCTGCGCGACGGGGCCCGACGGATCGAGCGGGTGATCGCCAGCGGCGCGGGGCTAGAGCGCTTCGCCCTCGGCGTCCGGCTGCAAGGGGGCGACCCCCGCGTCGTCGACGATCCGGCGCGCCTGCCGCGCGCCCGGCGCAGCCGCGTGCTCCGCGCGACCCGGGCCGGTGTGGTGGTGCGCGCCGACGCCGGCCTCCTCGGGCGCGCGGCGACGCTGCTGGGGGCCGGCCGCCTGCGCAAGGAAGATCGGATCGCCCCCGGCGCCGCCATCATGTTGCAGGCCAAGGTCGGGACACCGGTGGCCCGGGGCGACGTGCTGTGCACCCTGCTCTACGACGACGCCGCCCGGGCGGCCGCGGCCGAGCCGTTGGCGCGGCGCGCGTTCCAGGTCGGAGCGCGCGCCCCCCGGCCGACGCCGCTGGTGCTGGAGACGCTGGGATGAGTGCGGTAGCTTTGCCCGCACGATGCTGAGCCGAGGGGCGCGGGTGGTCGGGTACGAAGAGCGCGGCGCGGGATCGCCGGTCGTGCTGCTGCACCCGTTTCCATTCGCGCGCGGGCTCTGGTCGGGCCTGACCGACGTCCTCGCGCCCCGCCATCGGGTCATCTCCGTCGACGCGCGCGGCTTCGGCGAATCGCCGCTCGGAGAACGGGGTTACGAGATCGACGATCTGGCCGACGACCTGGCGGCTTTGCTGGCCGAGCTGGGCGTCGCGCGCGCGGCGGTGCTGGGGATGTCGATGGGCGGCTACACGGCGCTGGCCTTCGCCGTCCGCCACCCGGCGCGCCTGGGGGCGCTGATCCTCTGCGACACGCGCGCGGCCGCCGACAGCGCCGAGACGCGCAAGGCGCGCGACGGCGCCATTGGGCGCATCAAGGCGACCGGGTCGGGACCGTACCTCGACGGCAGCCTGGCGCGGCTGCTCTCCCCGGCGGCGCCGGCGGCGCTGGTCAGCTTCTTGCGTGCCCGGGCCGAGACGCGCGCGGCCAGCTTGATCGCCGGGATCGAGGCGCTGCGCGATCGCCCCGATCGAACCGGCCAGCTGGGGGCCATCCGCGTCCCCACGCTGGCCATCCGCGGCAGCGACGATCAGGTCACGCCCGCCGTCGACATGCAGCAGCTGGCAGGCGCCATCGCCGGCGCGACCTTCGTGAGCCTCCCCGGCGCGGGGCACCTGTCGCACCTCGAGGCGCCGGAGGCGTTCGAGCGAGCGCTGACGTCATTCTTAGGGACCGCCTTCAATTGAGAACCGGCCAGAGGGAGAAACGGATATGAAGCTAGGAGCGTCGCTCTTCGAACGCGTGCAGACAGCAGCCCGGGCTGTCTCCGAGCAGCTCGAGCTCGACACGCCGACCGCTGCCGTGGTGCTCGGCTCGGGCCTGGGCGGCGTGGCCGATCGGCTGACGGACGCCCGCCGGGTCGCCTACGCCTCGCTCCCCTGTTTTCCCGAGACGACCGTGGCCGGCCATCCGGGACGGCTGGTGGCCGGCAAGCTCCCGAGCGCGTCCTTGGGCAAGCCCGGCGGAAAGACCGTGCTGCTGCTCTGCGGCCGCGTCCACGGCTACGAGGGTTACCCGCCGTCGGAGGTCGGATTCGGCGTCCGCGTCGTCGCCGCGCTGGGCGTGCGGACGTTGATCGTCAGCAACGCCGCCGGGGGGGTCGATCCGACGTTCTCGCCGGGCGAGATCGTCGCCATCTCCGACCACATCAACCTGACCTCCGGATCGCCGCTCACCGGGGCCAACGACGAGCGGCTGGGGCCCCGCTTCGTCGACATGACGGAGGCCTACGATCCCAAGCTGCGCGCGCTGGCCATGGCGGCCGCGCCCGAGGCGCTCGGGCGGCCGCTGCGCGAGGCGATCTACGCCGGGATGGCCGGCCCCGCCTACGAGACGCCGGCCGAGGTGCGCCTCTTGCGAACCCTCGGCGCGGGCCTGGTCGGCATGTCGACGGTGCACGAGGTGATCACCGCCCGCCACGCCGGGCTCTCCGTGCTGGGGCTGTCGCTGGTCGCCAACATGGCCGCCGGCGTCACCCCCGGGCCGCTGCGCCACGAGGACGTCACCCGCGCCGCCGCGGCCGGCGCCGATGCGCTGGGGCGCCTCATCGCCGCCGTCGTGACCGGCCTGGACGCGCCGTGAGCACCCCCGCCGCGCGCACCGCGCTGCTGTCAGCGGCGCGCGCCGTCCGGCGACGCGCCCACGCCCCCTACTCGCACTTCACCGTCGGCGCGGCGGTCCTCGACGAGCGCGGGCGCGTCTCCGTCGGCTGCAACCTGGAGAACGCCTCCTACGGGCTCACCGTCTGCGCCGAGCGCAACGCCATCGCCGCCGCCGTGGCCGCGGGCGCCCGGCGCATTCGCGCCGTGGCGGTGGCCTCCGGCGCCTCGCCCCCCGCCTCCCCTTGCGGCGCCTGCCGGCAGGTGATTGCCGAGCTGGGAGACGCCGAGACCGAGGTGCTGATGGCCGGCCCCAAGGGTGCCGCCGAACGCACCACGCTGGGCGCGCTGCTGCCGCGCGCCTTCGCGCTCCAGGCCAAGCCGCCTCGCTCTCGCCGGACCGCTACTTCACCACGACGACCCTGACGTCGCCCTCCCGGCGCAACACCGTCAGCCCCACGTCGTGGGGGTGGTTCTCGAGCAGCAGGTCGATGCGACCGCTCCCCACCTCGAGGCCGGTGATGCACAGCTGGCCGACGGCGGGGGGCAACACCGGGTGACGGAGCGACACCTCCCCGCGCGCGCCGTCGATGCCGATCCCCAGCGCCGCGCCGAGCAGCATGAAGACCGCCGCCGCCGCCCAGGATTGCGGCGCGCAGGCGACCGGGTAGAGCGTCGGCCCCTCGCCCGGCCGGCGCGAAAATCCGCAGAACAGCTCCGGCAGCCGATGGAGATCGACCATCTCGCTGGCGGCCAGCATCGCCTCGAACAGGCGCAGCCCCAGATCGTCGAAACCGTAGTTGGCGAAGCCGGCCGCGAGCAGCGCGTTGTCGTGCGGCCAGATCGAGCCGTTGTGATACGACATCGGGTTGTAGCGCAGCTCCGACGCGGCCAGCGTCCGCACCCCCCAGCCCGAGAAGCTCCCCTCGCCCATCAGCGTCTCGGCGGCGCGGCGCGCCTGGGCCGGGTCGGCGATCCCCGTCCAGAGCGCGTGCCCGGCGTTCGAGCTGCGAACGCGACAGGGGCGCTTGGTCCCGTCGAGCGCGAGCACGAACGTCCCCAGCTCCTCGTCCCAGAACGTCTCGGCGAACCGCCCGCGCAGCATCTGCGCCTTGCGCAGATACGCCTCGGCGCGCGCCGCATGGCCCAGCGCGGTGGCGATCTCTGCGGCGCCGCCGAACGCGCCGTAGACGTAACCCTGCACCTCGCAGAGCGCGATCGGCCCCTCGGCCAGCGTGCCGTCGGCGTGGAACACGGAGTCGCGCGAGTCCTTCCATCCCTGCTGCACCAGCCCCTTGTCGGTCTGGCGGGCGTATTCGACGAATCCGTCACCGTCACAGTCACCGTCACGTTCGATCCAGGCCAGGGCGCGATCGACATGCCGCGACAGCGAGCGAAGGAAGGCGACGTCCCCGGTCCGTCGGAGGTACGCCGCCGCCAGCATCACGAAGAGCGGCGTCGCATCGACGCTGCCGTAGTAGCGCCCGAACGGGACCTCGCCGAGCGCGGCCATCTCGCCGCCGCGCGCCTCGTGGAGGATCTTCCCCGGCTGGGCGTCGCGCTCGGGCGAGGTCTCCGTCGCCTGGGTGGCGGCCAGAAAACCGAGCACGCCGCGGGCGATCTCGGGCGCGATCCAGAGGGTCTCCATCGCGGTGAGGATCCCGTCGCGTCCGAACGGCGTGCTGAACCAGGGGACCCCGGCGTACGGATAGGGGCCGTCCGCCGTCGCGGTGATCATCATCTGCAGATCGGACATCGAGCGGTGCAGCCACTCGTCGAGATCGTCGCTGCTGGCCTGGATCCGGCAGCGCGAGAACGCGACGCTTCCCAGCTCCGCCGTGAGCGCCGCCAGGGCGCGCTCGTGCGTCGCGGCGGCCACGGCCTCGGCGCCCAGCTCGCAAGCGATGGCGATCAGCAGCGTCACCGACTGCCGCGGGTGCATGGCCAGGCGGTAGCGGGCCTGCCGCCCGGAAAGAGACTGCGGCGGCGGCTCGAAGGTGATCCGGGTGCGCCGCGTCACTCCATCGAGACCTTCGTAGCCGAACACCAAGCTCGCATCGCCAGTGACCTCATGGAGCCTTCGTCCGCGCCGCTCCCGTTTGGCGCCCCGCACCTCGAAGATGTCGGCGAAGTCAGCGTCCAGGTCCAGCCGCAGGTCCACTTCGAACCGCTCGAGGCTGAAGCTCGAGACCCGCAAGCGTTCGTAGCAGACCCCGTTCCAGAGGAACGTGCTGCGAAAGATGTGCAGCTCGCCCCGCGCCAGCGTGAGCGAGCCGCCCGCCTCTTTGAGGTCGGGATTCGACAGATCGACCGCCAGGAGATCGTTCTCCTTCTTGACCGTCGAGCTGAGCAGCAACGGCCGGCGTCCGCCGACCCGCAGCTCCAGCCGGGAGAGGAACCGGGTGTCGTCGAAGTAGAGCCCCTGCTCGCCGAGCCCGACCGGCTGCACGTCGCCGTGCCGATCGAACACCGCGAACATCCGGCCGTGTTTGAGGACGCGCGTGCGGTCGTCGGTGCGTGACGAGGTGGCCTGGATGTAGAACTTATCCTGGTGGGTCAGCACCTCGTCGTCGGCGTGCTCTGGATGACCGACCTCCGACACGTCACGCCTCAGGCGGTCTCGATCCCGGTGTCGGTCTCGAGCCGGGCGTCGCCGGTGTCGGCCGGGACCAGACCCAACCGCGGCGGTTGATGCGCCGGCGCCGCACCGGCCGCCATCAGGCGCTCGTACACGGACAGGTAGTCGTTGGCCATGCGCGGCGCCGAGAACCGTCCCTCGAAGTAGGCGCGGCAGCGCCTGCGCGGCAGGGCGAGCGCGTGGATCGTCGCCTCGACCGCCCCGTCGACCGTGTCGACCACGTAGCCGGACAGGCCGTCGCGCATCACCTCCGGCACGGCGCCCCGGCGAAAAGCCACCACCGGCGTCCCGCAGGCCATCGACTCGATCATCACCAGACCGAAGGGCTCGGGCCAGTCGATGGGAAACAGAAGCGCGGCCGCGTGTCCCAGGAAATCGCCCTTCTGATCCTCGCCGATCTCGCCCAGGAACTCGACGTGCGGTTGGGCAAACAGCGGCTTCAGCCGCTGTTCGTAATAGTCGCGATCCTTGTCGTCGATCTTGGCCGCCACCTTGAGCGGCAGCCCCAGCCGCGTCGCGATCTCCACCGCCCGATCGACCCCCTTCTCCGGCGAGACCCGCCCCAGGAACGCCAGGTACGTTCCGGCCTCGGGCCGGAACGGATGCAGATCCAGCGGCAGCCCGTGATAGACGGTGCCGCACCAGTTCGCGAACGGAACCGGCGCCCGCTGGGCGTCGGAGATCGAGACGACGGGGACGTCGGCGAACGCTCGAAACAGGGGCTGCAGCTCTGGAAAATCGAGCCGGCTGTGCATGGTCGCGACCTGGGCAATGTCGCAGTGGCGGGCCTTGGGAAACGACAGGTAGTCGAGGTGAAAGTGAATGACGTCGAACTCCGCGGCGCGGCTGAAGACCTCTTCCAGCATGGCCAGATGATGGGCCAGCGGATCTCGGCAGCCCTGGTCCAGCCGGAGCGCCCGCGGTGCGCAGGGCACCAACGTCGCCTGTGTGACGGAATCGGCGCTGGCGAACAGCGTCACCTCGTGACCGAGGTCGACCAGAGCCTCGGTCAGGAACGACACCACCCGTTCGGTGCCGCCGTAGAGCTTGGGCGGAACACTTTCGTACAGCGGCGAAACCTGAGCGATCCGCATGCGTCTTCGAAACTAATCACGAGAGACGAGTGCCCTACCCCTGGCGCCGGCGCCAAGCGGGCGCGGACGCGAGCTGAGGCGACGGGACGCTCGAGACGGTCCCGCGCCCCGCCGTGCGACGGCCGTGCTACGGAGCCGCGCCGGGCGCTTTCTCTTTTTCCTTGGGGAGCTGCTGCCCGGTGATGCGGGCCGCCTCTTCGCGCGCCGTCTTCACCAGCTCGCCGCGCGCCTCCATGTAGTCGCTGGAGGCGAGCAGGAAGTCTTCCAGATCGAGCTGCTTCTTCCCCTTGCGCGACCGCTTCCCGCAGAACTCCCAGGCCTGCAAGAGCCGGCTGTTGTCCTCCTCGACGAACTTCTTTGCGTTGGCCTTGAAGGACTTGTCGGGTGACGGCTTGGCTGTCCTTGTCGACGCCCGTGACCAGCGAGCCGCAATCGGTGCGGACCTTGGTCATGAAGGTCACCGCGTCCTTCTTGCAGGTGTCGGCCAGGCTCTCCAGCAGCGCCTGGACGTCCTTCTTCTTCTCGAGGTCAGGAACGGCGCAGACCAGGAACTTCTCGAAGGCCACCGACTCGGCCGTCGGATCGGTGGTGAATCCCGCCGCCGACCTCCTGAATGGCCCCGTCGACGTCCTTGACCGCGCCGCGCGACTTCAGCTTCTCCGCGTAGCTCTCGAGGCCGGACTGCATCTTGGGGAGCGCCGCCAGGTACTTGTCCAGCGGCGGCCTCAGCACGTCCGGCAGGTCGGGGATGGCCGCCAGCGCCGACTTGGCCCCCTCCAGCTTGGGGACGCACTCGGTGGTGAGGTGCTCCGAGTAGGTCTTCTGCTGGGTGAAGTAGGCGCTCTCGATCCGCTGCTGAATCTGGTCGGCGCTGTTGAACATCCCGACGTCGACCTCGCTGGACATGGCGCAGTTCCAGAACGCGCCCATCTCGGTCTTGTCGCGCTCGGCGAAGCGACCGGCGGCGTCCAGGATCGCCTGGGCCTGCTTGTTCTTGGCCGCGTTCTTCTGAAAGAAGAAGAGGCCGCCGCCGACCACCGCCACGGCAACCACGGCGAACAGGTTGCGCTTGCGCTTGGCCGCCGCGGCCCGTTCGGCCATGAGGCGCTGATACTCGTCCATTCCAGGAGGGGCAGCTCCGAACGACATCTCGTCTCCTCTCGTCGGGGGGCGGCGCGATCACGCCGGGACCGGAGAAAACCGCAGTTTGTGCTCGATTGCAAGGCTTCCGAAGGCGACCTCTACGGCGGAGGGCGCGCTGCGCCCGGGTCCAAGCACCGGGAGGCTCGGCTCTGCCGAGCCGGCATCGACGGCCCACGGGGGGAGCGCGTGAGGGGGCACACCCCCTCACGGCGCCGAAGGCGCACTACCGCTTGGCGGTCTGCCTGGCGAACACCGACCAGGAGTGCAGGTAGTCGAGCGCCATCTGCAGCTGATAGTCGTCGAGCCGCGGCGCCTCGACCTGCTTGTCCCCCTGCTCGTTGCGCAGCCGTTTGTGCAGATCGCGCTCGCGCGGCAGATCCGCCTCCTCCATGTCGGGGGGCGGCGCCGTCGCCTCGACGACCACGTCGGGGGTGATCCCCTGCCCCTGGATCGACCGTCCGTTCGGGGTGTAGTAGCGCGCCACCGTCAGCTTGAGGCCGCAGGGCTTCGCGCCGCAGCCGTCGATGTCGATCACCGTCTGCACCGACCCCTTGCCGAAGGTCTGTGTCCCGAGGATGACCGCCCGCCCATGGTCCTGCAGGGCGCCGGCCACGATCTCGGCCGCCGAGGCGGTCGCGCCGTCGACGAGGACGATCATCGGGAACCCTTCCCAGGTCCCGTGGCTGTGGGCGCGCGCCTCGTCCATCACCTGGCCGCCCTTGCCGACCGTCTTGACGATGAGGCCGTCGGAGATGAAGCGATCGGCGACGCGGATCCCCTGGTCGAGCAGCCCACCCGGGTTGCGGCGGAGGTCGACGATCATGCCCTTGAACCCCTTCGACTTGGCCGAAAGCTGATCGAGCAGATCGCCCAGCGACGAATCGGTGTTGGTGGAAAAGACGCGGACCTTGAAGTAGGCGACGCCCGGCTCGAGCAGCTTTCCTTCGACCGCCTTCACCTCGTAGCGCGCGCGCTTGATCCGGAAGCTGACCTCGCGCCCGTGGCGATCGACCACCAGGGCCACCTCGCTCCCGGCCGGCCCCTGCATGCGCCCGATGGCGTCGTCGAACTCCAGCGTCGAGATCTCGACGCCGTCGACGCGCTTGATGACGTCGCCCGGCTCGATCCCCGCCTTCGCCGCCGGCGAGCCCTCGATCGGCGAGACGATGACGAACTTGTTCTTTCGCTTCTCGACGTCGATCCCGATGCCGTCGATCTCCTCGTTCCCCTCGGTCTCCTTCTTCAGGCGGCCGTACTCGTCGGGGTCCATGAAGCGCGAGTGCGGATCGAGCACGTCGGTCAGCCCGCGGGCCGCGCCGTACATGAGATCGGTCTCGGCGATGTCCTCGACGTAGTGCCCCTCGATGTACGAGAGCACCTTGGTGAACACGCCCAGTTTTTGATACGGGTTGAAGCGCCCCGCCTGCAGCGGCCGCGAGAAGACCAACCCCGCCGAGAACGCGCAGAGCGCCAGCAACGCGACCCCGCCGGCGCGGCGCAGGCCCGACGGCGCCGACCGCGCCCGGGGACCGGCGGTCGCTCTGGAGTCAGAGTCGCCAGAGTGAGAGGTGCCAGAGTCAGAGGTGGGGACGGGCGGCGTGGTGTTGGGCATCGGTGATCCTGGGCCGGGTAGTTTACGACCGCGCGCCGACGAGGCGACGCAAGAACGCGGGGCGCAGCTCACTTAAGCGAGCCGAGCCGGGTCGGCTCGGAGCGTCGCGTCGCGAAATTGAGTGACCATATATGTGGTGTACTTGCATTTGGGGGAGGCCAGGGGGAGAATTCGTCCTCACGTTTATGGTGGGCGAAAACTTTGGTGTTTTTGGCCGGGATTCGGAAGACCCCCCAAGAACCCACAGAACACACCACAGGTTATCCACCTCCTATCCACAAGGCATAGTGGCTGAGCGAGTTCGCCCCACTATATCTTGCGGTCTCACCGAGATTCGGATACAACCTTCGCGGGCGCCATTTGGGCGTCCAAGTCTTTCACGGGGAGGAAGTCCATGCTCGAGAAGCAAGACGTCCGGAAGAATCGCAACGGGCGCGCCGCCAGCGCGCCGGCGCCCTTCACGGCACACGCACCATCGCGGCGAGGCAGCAAACCAGACGCAGGCGGCAAGGCCTCGTCGACCCAAACGGCGGCTTCCCGCGGGCTCAAGCTGCGACGTTATTTCACCGCCCCCGGCGACGACGGCTTCGCCACCGTCGAGTGGGAGCTGCGGACGGCCGCCATCACCGGCGAGAACGGCAAGAGCGTCTTCGAGCAGCGCGACGTCGAGGTCCCCAAGAGCTGGAGCCAGACCGCGACCAACGTGGTGGTCCAGAAGTACTTCCGCGGCACCGTCGGCACGCCGGAGCGTGAGCGTTCGGTCCGCCAGCTGATCTCCCGGGTGGCCGACACCATCACGGCCTGGGGCAGGCACGGGCGGGACGGCAAGAGCGCCAGCTACTTCGCCGACGAGGAGTCGGCGGCGATCTTCAACGCCGAGCTCAAGCACCTCCTCGTCACGCAGAAGATGGCCTTCAACTCCCCCGTCTGGTTCAACGTCGGCAGCGAGCCCGAGCCGCAGTGCTCGGCCTGCTTCATCAACAGCGTCGACGACACCATGGAGTCGATCCTCGGCCTGGCCAAGACCGAAGGGATGCTGTTCAAGTACGGCTCCGGCACCGGGACCAACCTCTCCCCCATCCGTTCGTCGAAGGAGCTCCTGCAGGGCGGCGGCACCGCCTCGGGCCCGGTCAGCTTCATGCGCGGCTTCGACGCCTTCGCCGGCGTCATCAAGTCGGGCGGCAAGACCCGCCGCGCCGCCAAGATGGTGATGCTCGACATCGACCACCCCGACGTCGACGAGTTCATCTGGTGCAAGGCCAAGGAAGAGAAGAAGGCCTGGACGCTGATCGACGCCGGCTACGACGGCTCGTTCGACGGCGAGGCCTACAAGTCCGTCTTCTTCCAGAACTCGAACAACTCGGTGCGCGTCAGCGACGACTTCATGGAGGCGGTGCAGAAGGACCGCGACTGGACGACGCGCGCCGTGCGCGACGGCAGTCCGGTGGAGACGGTCAAGGCGCGTCAGCTGTGGCGCGACATCGCCGAGGCGGCCTGGCAGTGCGGCGACCCCGGCCTGCAGTACGACACGACCATCAACGCTTGGCACACCTCGGCGGGGACGGCGCGCATCAACGCCTCGAACCCCTGCAGCGAGTACATGTACCTCGACGACTCGGCCTGCAACCTGGCCTCGCTCAACCTGCGCAGGTTCGTGACCGCCGGTCCCGCAGGAACTGTTGGGGGGACGGTCGAGGCGCCCGGCGCCGACGAGTTCGACGTGACCTCGTTCCGCCGCGCGGTGGAGACCACCATCCTGGCGCAGGAGATCATCGTCGGGAACGCCAAGTACCCGACGCCCAAGATCGCCGAGAACTCGCTGCGCTTCCGGCCGCTCGGGCTCGGCTACGCCAACCTGGGCGCGCTGCTCATGTCGCGCGGGCTGCCGTACGACAGCGCCCAGGCGCGCGCCTACGCGGGCGCCATCACCGCGCTCATGACCGGCTGGGCCTACCGGACCAGCGCCGTCATCGCCCGTGACGTGACCGGTCCGTTCGACGGCTACGCCGAGAACCGCGAGCCGTTCCTGGGCGTCATGAAGAAGCACCGCAAGGAGGTCGACAAGATCGACAGCACGGCGGTCCCGGCCGACATGATGGAGGCCGCGCGCGACGCCTGGGATCAGACGCTCGCCATCGGCAAGGAGCACGGCTTCCGCAACGGCCAGGCCACGGTGCTGGCGCCGACGGGGACCATCGGCTTCATGATGGACTGCGACACCACCGGCATCGAGCCGGACATCGCGCTCATCAAGTACAAGCGGCTGGTCGGCGGCGGGATGATCAAGATCGTCAACAACACGATCACCGAGGCGCTGGCTCACCTCGGCTACGACGACGCGCAGGTCAAGGCCATCGTCGAATACATCGACACCGAGGAGACGATCGAGGGGGCGCCCGGCCTCAAGCCGGAGCACCTGCCGGTCTTCGACTGCGCCTTCCGCGCGGCGAACGGCACGCGCTCGATCCATTACCAGGGGCACATCCGGATGATGGCGGCCGCCCAGCCGTTCATCTCGGGCGCCATCTCCAAGACGGTCAACCTGCCGCCCGAGGCGACGGTCGAGGACGTGCAGGAGGCCTACATGGAGTCCTGGAAGCAGGGCCTCAAGGCGGTGGCCATCTACCGCGACGGCTGCAAGCGCACGCAGCCGCTGTCGACCAGCAAGACCGATCCGGGGCTGGTCAAGGCAGCGGGGGCTGGAACGGCCGTCGCGGAGAAGCCGGTCAAGAACGGGCCGCCGGCGGCGGTGCGGCGTAAGCTGGGCGACGAGCGCCAGTCATTCACGCACAAGTTCTCCGTCGCCGGTCACGAAGGCTACGTCCACGTCGGGCTCTACGAGACCGGCGAGCCGGGCGAGATCTTCGTGAAGATGGCCAAGGAGGGCTCGACCATCTCGGGCCTCATGGACAGCTTCGCCACGGCCATCTCGCTGGCCTTGCAGCACGGCGTTCCGCTGCGGCTCCTGTGCGACAAGTTCGCGCGCACCCGCTTCGAGCCCTACGGGTTCACCGAGAACCCGGAGATCCCGCGGGCCAGCTCGATCATGGACTACCTCTTCCGCTGGCTGGCCTCCAAGTTCGTGCGGGAGACGCCGGCGGCCGAGGCCGACCCGGCGCCGGCCGCCACGACAGCGCCCGCGGCCGATAGAGAAATCCAGCGCGTGGGCGAGGTGGTGGCGGCCGCACAGAAGGTCGAGGTGATCGACGTGAGCGCCCAAAACGGCGCCAACGGGCACAACGGCCACGCCAACGGAAACGGCAGCACGCACACCGGCAACGGCAACTACAGCTTCATCGCCCGAACCGACGCGCCGACCTGCCCCGAATGCGGCTCGATCATGATCCCCAACGGCAGCTGCCACAAGTGCGTCAACTGCGGCACGACCTCCGGCTGCTCGTAACCCGCTGACCGAACGTCTCGACGAAAGGGAGGGCCCGCCAGGGTCCTCCCTTTTCGTTTTGCGTCCCTCCTGTCGGACCGACGCTAAATCGCGATGATGGCGAGCGTCTGTTTCAGGTCGCTCACGAGCCGCTCGATGTCGCGCCGATCCGAGGTGACCACGGCGTCCCGACGGGCAGCGGCTCCCACGACGACCGACGCGTCGACGACGTCGGTGATGCGACTGGTCGCGAGCAGACGTCCGATCCGCTTCGCGCGCTCTTCGGTGAGCTCTTCCACCTCACACCCCTGAAGAACGCGCGCGATCACCGCGCTCTGGCCGCGCCGGACCTGGGCCACCACCGCCGCGGGCACGGTCGCCACGGCTCCTCGATCGAGGGCCTCCTTCCACAAGGCCCAGAACCGCCGGTCCCCCTTCTCGGCGGCGATCAACGCCCCGCTGTCGAGCGTCAGCCCCGCGGCCACAGCCGCCGGACCTGTCGAAGCTCCGCCTCGGTGATCTGGCCCATCTCGTCCTCGTAGACCTTCAGCGCCTGCCTGGCCGCGAGCTGCCGCAGTCGGGCGCGCGCCGCTTCGGCCAACCAGGCGGAGACGTTCCCGCGGGACTCGACCTTGGCGGCACGCTGGACCTCCTTGGCCAGATCACCGTCGAGGGAGATGGCAAGTTTCCTGGCCGACATGTTTCAATACTACCACGGTATGATTTTGGGCATGACAGCTCATCCATCCCGCCGTCCAGCTGGTGCGGTAGGCTCTCATCGTGGCCGGTCGCTATATCGATGTCGTCGTTGAGGAGCAGGAGGGGATCCCCGACGGGTGCGAGCTGCGCTTTCACGCCGTCGGCGAGTCGCGGCCGGTGAGGCGGGTCCTCTATGAGCCGATGGCCGGGCCTGAAGGGGAGTACGAGGTGACGGCGGCGGGCGGCGGGGCGGCGCTGGCGGTGCCGGTCGACGACTCGAGCGCCGGGACGTCGATCTTGATCTACGGCGACGCGAACGG
Organism: uncultured Pseudomonadota bacterium; assembly: GCA_963835825.1. Classification (GTDB taxonomy): domain Bacteria; phylum Myxococcota_A; class Polyangia; order Fen-1088; family Fen-1088; genus JADGRB01. The sequence goes on along the minus strand of CAWIGZ010000004.1, from coordinate 345,858 downwards.
GATCAGGTTGCGCGCGGTCGGTGCGGACGCCAGCGAACCGATCGCCGAGCCCTATCTGCTGCTGGCCGCCGAGGCAATCGTCGCCTAGGCCGCCTATCGGGCGGCACGTCGTCGGGCATGGTTCGCTTCGCTCACCGTCGCCTTTTCGGCGACGCCCTCCTAGCCGGGCCGGCGCGTCAGCGGTCGTGGAAGTGGTCCTCGAGCTGGGCGCGCACCGCCTCGGCCAGGGTCTGCGCGCTCAGGAAGCCGAGCTCGAGGAGCAGCTCGCCGATCCGCTTGCCGCGATCGCGCTCCTGCTGGGCCAGCGCCCGCGCGATGTCGGCCTGTCGCACCAGCCCCTCACCGACGAGGAACTCGCCGATGCGCAGGCGTCGGCCACCGGCGACGTCCATCTGATCCAGAGCGGCGCGCTCGAGGAGCGCGCGCGGGATCGAGCCCTGCGCCACCAGGATGTCGCCGAGCCGTGTCTGGCGCAGCCTGCTCTGGTGCTCGAGGGCCAGTCCCAGCTGGCCTTCCGTGACGTAGCCTTCGGCGACGACGAACGCCCCGAACAAGCGTCTCTGCATGGAGTGGTGACCACCTTTCGCGACCTGGGTGCCCCGGAGCGGTTCTCTCGTTCACCCGCCGTCGCCAAGAGCGATCTTCGACGGTCGAGGTGGCCCCCTTGAGGGGGCTCAATCGCGTCACAAACGCGCCGCATTTCCCGGGCGCGCTGACGACCCGTCAGCAGCGCGCGGGGCAAAACACGGTTCGGCTTTCGCCCGACGACGCTCGCCTTTCTCGGCGGGTGACGGTAGCCTTGTCGCATGTTCACGTTCGTCACGGGTGGACTGCGCTCGGGCAAATCGGCCTACGCGCTCCGGCGCGCGTCGGAGCACGGACCGCCCCCCTGGCTCTACGTCGCCGCGCACATCGACGGCGACGACGAGCTGAAGGCGCGGCTGGCCAATCACCGCCGCGATCACGACACGACCTGGAAGCTGATCGAGGCGCCCGACAAGATGATCACCGCGCTGGATCCGGCCATGCTGGAGGGGTGCGGCGCCGCGGTGATCGACCGCTTCACGGTGTGGCTCTCCAGGCGGCTGGCGGAGACGGAGAAGAGCAACGACAATGACCTCTTGGGTGAGGTCGAAGCCCTGGCGGATCGGCTGTATCGTTCGCCGACGCCGGCGGTGGTGGTGACGACGGAGATCGGCCTCGGGTTTCTCCCCGCCAACGTCCCAGATCGGCGCCTCATCAACGTGGCCGGGAAGGCCAATCAGCTCCTGTCCGAGCGGGCCAAGTCGGTGGTGATGATGGTGAGCGGCGTGCCGCTCCGCCTGCGCTGATCCCGATGCCCGCCGGAAAGCTCGTCCGCCAGACCTTCCCGGTCGGCGCGCTCGGCTGCAACTGCACCATCGTCAGCTGTCCCGAGACGCGGGAGGCGCTGGTGATCGATCCCGGCGACGCGGCCGAGGAGATCCTGGCCGCGCTGGCCCGCGACGGGCTCACCGCGGTGAAGGTAATCCACACCCACGCTCACTTCGATCACGTCATGGCGACCGGGGAGGTGGCGGCCCGCACCGGCGCGGCGGTCCTCCTCCACGCGGACGATCGCTGGCTCTACGACCACGCGGTGATGCAGACCGAGGCGTTCGGGATCAGGCGCGCCGACGGCAAGCCCTGGCAGCCGCCACCGCCCCCCACCCAGGAGCTTCACGGCGACGAGGCCATCGCCTTCGGCCACCGCGAGACCCGGGCGCTGCACACCCCCGGGCACACCCCCGGATCCATTTGTCTCTATTTCGAGCAGGCCGCCGACACGCCCATCCTGTTTGCGGGGGACACGCTGTTTCGCGGCTCGATTGGACGGACTGACCTGTGGGGCGGGTCGATGCCCGCCATCCGAAAATCCATTCGGGAACGGCTGTTGACGCTCCCCGACGACACCCTGATCATCCCGGGTCACGGCCCTGAAACCAGCGTCCTGCGGGAGCGGGAGAGCAACCCCTACGTGGGGCGTTTCGCCGGCGCCGGCGGCTAGATCCGCGCCGGCGCATTTTTAATGAAATCGGCGTATGCTCTCGCGCTCCAACGGGAATTGGATCGCCAACTTCAGCAACAGGATTCTCCATGACGCGTTCAGACCACCGTTCGGGACCCTCGCGACTGACCGTTTTCGCCCTGCTGGTGTCGGGGCTGACCCTGATGATCTCCTCGCCAGCGTCGGCCAAGAAGAAGAAGGCCGCCCCCCCAGCCGAGTCGAGCGACAGCTCGGCCGCCGGAGCGGACAGTGAGAACCCCAAGGCCCCTTCCGACGATGCGAAGCCGGCGGCCCAGGCCAACGACACGGAGAAGCCGCACACGATCCTCGACAACAGCCAGGAGGCGCCCAAGGCCGATAGCCTCGGTCACGTGCACTTCGCTTCGCCCAACGGCGAGGGGCTTGGGCGCGTCATGGTGACGGCACCGGCGGGCGACAAGGTGAAGGTGTTTCTGGAGGGGCGGCTGTTCGGCACCGCACCGGTCACCATCTACAGCGTCCCCAAGGGCGACTACATCGTCGAAGCGCAGTACCCGAACGGCAAAGAGATCAGCAAGCCGGTCACCGTCTCGGAGAACGAAGAGACGGCCGTCGACCTCGGCGGCGCCAAGACCGCCAAGGCCGAGGGCGGGGGCGACAACGGCAGCGTCTTCAGCGGCGGCGAGATGACCTCCGGCCGCAAGAACCTGATGTACGGGTTCCTGGCCGGCGCGGTGGTGGGGATCGCCGTCGGCACCACCTTCGGGATCCTCGATATTCAGGCGGAGAACGACTACAAGAACGCCACCACCCAGGCGGACAAGGACTCCATCCAGCAGCGCGGACAGCGGGACGCCAGAATCGCGGACGTCGGCTGGGTGGTGACGGCCGTCGGGCTGGTCGGCGCCGGCATCTGTGCGCTGCCGCTGATCCTCGGGGGGAGCGAGAAGGGTGCCGCCGCGCCGTCGGGCACGCCCCAGGCGTTCATGCTGGTGCCCGTGGCCAGCCCCGCCATGACCGGCGGCGCGTTCTCGATGCGCTTTTGATTTAGATGGGAACCCTGGGAGGGTTCCCATACCCTCCCGCGAAGGGCTCCAGCGAGCGAAGCTCGCCTGCGCCCACGCGATCGGGAACCCGCCGATCGTTGGCGATGGAAGATGCGGGTGGGGTTACTTGCCCAGCTTGGCAGTGTCGATGACGCGGACGCCGGGGGGCGGCGAGAAGTGAAACTCGGACTCGGGCAGGCGGGTGTTCGTCTTGATGTCGGCGAACGTCAGGTCGTTGAGGTTCCCCTGCCCGTCGGTGATGACGCTCTCCCGCACGTCGAACGTCTTGGGATCGACGACGAAGAGGATGTTCTTCACCTGCGACTCCGGGACCTTGGGTGACAGCGACAACAGGTAGTCGCCCGGGGTGCCGTAGACGCTCTTCGCCACGGCCGTGATGTCGAACTCCGCGGCCAGCTTCCCCTTGCCGGTGAGAAACGCCAGCGCCGCGGGGAGCTGGGAGGTCTTCAGCTCCTGCTTGAACGCCTGCTGGTCCTCCGGCTCGTAGAGCCAGAGCACGCCCCCGTCGCTCACGTAGGTCGCCTTCTCGGGCTGGTCGTAGTCCCAGCGCATCCGCCCCGGCTTCTTGAACATCACGCTGCCGGCCGAGTTGGTCTTGCGGCCCATGGCCGCGCTGGTCAGCGTCTGCGTGAACCGGGCGCGAAAATCGCTGGCGGCGTCGTAGCGCTTCTGGACGCGCGCGACCACGGTGTCGACGGGCAGGCGAGAGGTCGCGCCGGCGGCCGGCATCGCCGGCGCGGGCGTCGCGGCGAGGAGGGCGTACGCCCAAAAGGGGATCAACATCCCCTCGATCCTAGCCGAGCGCCCGGCGCCGCGCGAGCAGCCGCGGGCGGAGGCTGCTCGCCGCTCAAAACTGCGAGAGGAACGCCCAGATGGCGGAGCCGGCGAAAGGCGGCGGCTCGTGCACGCCGTCGAACGGACACCAGACCACCGGATAGCCGGGATCGCATCCCTGATAGCTCACGCACCCCGCCGGGCTGATCGCGACCGTCTGGCTCGTGCAATGGTTGCGCTGCACGAACGTGTCGCGGGCGGCTTCGCCCAGCGAAAAATTGATCGTCGGGTCGCTCATCCCGTGGGAGGACCAGTAAGGGAGCGGGCGCGTGTCGGGACAGCCGTTCATGATCTCGCCGGACATCGCCGCGACGGCGCGGAACTTCGACGAGTCGTTGCAGCCGAGGGCGATGGTCATGATCGCGCCCATGCTGAAGCCGGTGGCGAAGACGCGCGACTGGTCGACGCAGAGCTGCGACTCGAACCGGGCGAGCATCGCGTCGACGTAGGCGACGTCCCGCCCGCTCTGGTTGGTCCAGCTTCCGCTCAGCGCCTGCGGCGCGACCAGGATCGCCGTGTCGTTCGCCACCGCCTGGATGCCGTAGTACGGGCCGCTCTGCGGTGGGTCGCCGTTGACGACCCACTGCGCGTTGTACGAGCCGCCGTGAAACGCGAAGAGGAGCGGATAGACATGGTGCGGATCGTAGGCGGCCGGCAAGGTGAGGATGTACTGGCGCGTGGTGCCCGAGACGTCGATGCTCGCCATCCCGCTGGCCGGCGACGTGGACGCGCTGCAGCCGCTGCTCGGCACCGGAGCGCCGCCACCCGAGCCCGCGGTGCCCTTGGCGCCGGCGGCCCCGTTCGTCCCTCCCGCGCCTTTCGTGCCGGCTGCACCGTTTGCGCCCGCGCCGCCCGACGTGCCCGCGCCGCCGGTCGTCCCCGCGGCGCCCTTCACACCGCCGGCGCCAGCGCCGCCCGCCGCGCCCGAGCCTGTGGCGCCGCCGGTGCCCGCTCCACCCGCGCCCGTCGACGCGGTGGCGCCCGCCACGCCACCGCTGCCCGATCCCCCGTCGCCGCCCGGCGTCGCCGCCGCTCCCCCCACGCCGCCGGATCCCGTCGCGCCGGTCGAGGACCCGCAGCCGAGCGCGGCGACAACCAGCAACGAAGCGCACCATCCGCCTGTCCGTCGCATCAAGGCCGACGAGATCGACATCCGACACCTCCCGGGGCAAATGAGACGGAGGCAGTCTCCCCAGGTGAGCGCTTCGAGTCAACGCCCGTCGCCAAACGTCGCCCCGGCCGTCGCGCCCTACCCCCCGGCCTGCAGGTACTCGCCTTGCGGCGCCAGGACGTCGCGCGGCTTGGCGCCGTTGGTCGGACCGACGATGCCGTCGCGTTCCATCTGTTCGACCATGCGCGCCGAGCGGTTGTAGCCGATCTGCAGGCGCCGCTGGATGTACGAGACCGACGCCTGGCGGGTGTCGCAGACGATGGCCACCGCCTGGTCGTAGAGATCGTCGTGGAAGCTGTCGGCCGGCCCGCCGCCTTCTTCCGCGTCCTCCTCGCGGGGCTTGAGGATGTCCATGTCGTAGACCGGCTTGGCCTGCTTCTTGAGGAAGTCGACCACCCGGTGGACCTCGTCGTCGGAGAGAAACGCGCCGTGAATGCGGCGCAGCTTGGTCCCGCGATCGGAGAACAGCATGTCGCCGTTGCCGAGCAGCGTGTCGGCGCCCGCCTGATCGAGGATGGTGCGCGAATCGATCTTGGAGGCCACCTGCAGCGCGATGCGGCTGGGGAAGTTGGCCTTGATGAGGCCGGTGATGACGTCGACGGACGGGCGCTGCGTCGCCAGGATCAGGTGCAACCCCGCCGCGCGGGCCTTCTGGGCCAGGCGCGCCACGCTGGTCTCGACGTCCTTGGGCGCGACCATCATCAGGTCCGCGAACTCGTCGATGACGATGACGATGTAGGGGAGCTTGGTCGGCTTCGACTCCGTCGCGGCCTTCTCCGCCGTCGCCTGGGCGGCGGCCGCCACGTCCGACTGATCCTCGTCGCTGGGCGTCGCGTACTCGACGATCCCGGCGCCGTCGCCGTCGGCGCCCTCGGCGACGGTGATCTCGGCGTCGGCGTCCAGATCGACCTCCTGCTCGGTCCCGTCGGGGCCGGCCAGGACGACACGGATCTTCTTCTCTTTGTGCTCCTTGCGCGCGGGCGCCTCGGGCACCGCCGCCTTGCTGGCCGCGGCGTCGATCTTGGCGTTGTAGCTGGCGACGTCGCGCACGCCGGTCTTGGCCAGCAGCTCGTACCGCCGCTCCATCTCGTCGACCGCCCAGCGGAGCGCCAGGTTGGCCTTCTTGGGATCGGTCACCACCGGCAAGAGCAGGTGGGGGATCCCCTCGTAGATCGAGAGCTCCAACATCTTGGGGTCGACCATGATGAAGCGGACCTCTTCGGGGGACGCGTTGTAGAGCATGCTGGTGATCATCCCGTTGACCGCCACCGACTTGCCGGAGCCGGTGGTCCCGGCGACCAGCAGGTGCGGCATCTTCGAGAGATTCACGCTGACCGGCGCCCCCTTGATGTCCTTGCCCAGCGCCACCTGCAGCTTCGACGCCGCGCCGGTGAAGCAGCTGTCCTGCAGGATCTCCTTCAGATAGACGATCTCGCGCGTCTGGTTCGGCACCTCGACGCCGACGACCGCCTTGCCGGGGATCGGCGCCACGATGCGGACCGCCTGCGCCTCCAGCGCCATCGCCAGGTCCTTCTCGAGGTTGGCGATCTTGCCGGTGCGCGTGCCGGGGGCCGGCGCGAACTCGTACATGGTGACGACCGGTCCCATGTGGATCTCTTTCACCTTGCCGCGCACGCCGTAGTTCGACATCGCCTGCTCCAGGCGCTCGGCCATGTCGTAGAGCTGCTGCTTGTCCATCTCGTGCGCCGGCGGCGGGATGTACTCGAGGAGGTCGGTGGTCGGCAGCTGGAACGCGCCGTCCGAGAGGCGGATGAAGCCCATCTTCTCTCCGGCCTTTTCTTCGGGCGTCTTCTCCGCCTCCTCCTCGGCGGCGGCCTCGGCGGCCTCGCTCTTGCGCATCCGGGCCAGGGACGCCGACTCGACGATGATCGGCGCGTCCGGGGCGACGACGGGCGCCGCCGTCGCTTCGGACGTCTCCTCCACCTCGGCGTCGTCGGCCGAGAAGCGCTCGACCGCCGCGACCTCGGCGACGATGGCCGCCATCGCCGCGCGTTCCTCGGCGACGTCGTCGGCGACCGTGCGCGGCGCGCCGATGCGAATCGCTTCGCTCTCCTGAGACTCGATGCGGGCGGGCGCCGCCGCCAGATCGCGCTCGGACTCGAGGTCCGGGTCCGACTCGAGCGCGGCGACGCGCACCGGCTCGACGATGGCGATCTCGTCGTGGTCGCTCTCCGCCAGGGGTTCGAGCGCGCGGTGGCGCTCGCCCGTGTCATCCTTCTCGGGGAAGGCGGCGCGCGCGGTCCGCCAGGCGGCCAGCGCGCCCGCCGTCAGCCCGCGGCGGGCCTGACGCGCGGCCCAGGCGATGACCACCATCGCCTGCTGGAGGCTGATCTCGGTCACCAGCAGGATGCCGACGATCAGGATCGTGGTGGCGGCCAGAGCCGCGCCGACGGCGCCGATGAAGCTGGCCCCCACCTCGCCCAGCCACTGGCCGAAGAGCCCGCCCGGACCATGCTGGATGACGTCGTCCCCGGCGAACGGAAGATGCAGCAGCACGGCGATGGCGCAGAGAAGCAGCAGCGCGCCGGTCCCCTCGCGCAGGCCGTCGACGAGCGGGCGCGCCCGGAAGCAGCGGACCGCCGCCACCGACGTCGCGGCGATCACCAGGTAGGCGCAGAAACCAAACAGCGAATAGAGCCAGGTGGCGACCGCGCCGCCGCCGGGACCCATGAGCGGATCGCCGCCGACCTGCATCGACACCAGCGACATCGCGGCGAAGAGGCCGCCGGCCAGCAGCAGGATGCCGCTGATCTCGCGTCGGCGGTTCTGGCGGCTCCCCCGGGGGGCGGATGGGGAGGAGCCTGTCGTCTTTGTACTGGCGGCCATGGGTGGGATCCTCGTAGTCAGAGGTGGGCTAACACCTACATCAGACTACTCGGACCGACAGTTCGTCAAATTTCCGCGTCTTCGGTTTCCGGTCAGCGACCAGCTCGGGTCTCCGAAATCCGGTGGCCATCTAACATAAGTTGTTGTAATTATTAACTTAAATGACAGTCGCGGCCCCGCGGTTCATGGGGCCTGACGGGTCGGGTCAGCGCGAAGGTTCTTTCTCGTCGGACATCATCTCGACGACCGCGCCGGCGGTGCTGGTGAAGGCGTCGTCGATCGCGAGCTCCTCGGAGGTCGCGTGGGCGTCCGAGGGCGGCGGCGCTTCGAGCGGCTGCTTGGCCCAGTGAGCGAAGACCGCCTCGGCGGCCGTGCGGGTCATGCCGGCGACCGCCGCCAGCTCGTCGACGGTCGCCTCGCGGACGCGCTTGATGCTGCCGAAGTGGCGGAGCAGCTGGCGCTGTCGCCCCGGACCGATCCCCGGAATGTCGGAGAGGGCGGACCGCAGCGTGAGCCGGCGCCGGCTGTTCCGGTGAAAGCTGATGGCGAAGCGGTGGGCCTCGTCGCGCAGCTGCTGCAGGACGAACATCTCGGCGCTGTTGGTGCGGATGGGGATGGCGTCCTTGGCCTGCGGGAGAAACACGCGATCGGGCTTCGTCGTGCCGCCGTCGTCGCGGCCGGATTTTTTGGGCAGAACCGGCGGCTTCATCTCCGCTTCCGGCGCCGCGGCTTTGGGCTCCGCCGCCGGATGGGGCGCGGCGGGCGTCTCCGGCGCGGCGGGCGTCTCGGATGGTGCGGTCGTCTCGGGCGGACCGGCCGGCTCCGGCGGGGCGGCCCTCTCGCCTTCGGCCAACCCCTCGGCGAGCGCGACGTCGCGCTCCTTGGCCAGGGCGACGATGGGCAGCCCGACGCCGGCCCGCACGTCGATGCCGACGTCGCGCGCGGCTGCCAGCGCCATCGCCAGCTGCCCCTTGCCGCCGTCGACGACGATCAGGTCCGGCAGCTTCCACGTGTCTTCTTCTCGGGAACCCTCAGAGGGTTCCCGAGCCCTGCCCCGATGAGCTCGCACGGGCAAAGCCCGTGCTCCCTCACGCGATCCTTCCCCCCCTCGCGCGCCCGCCGGAACCGACGGGACAGCACCTCGTACATCGAAGCGAAGTCGTCATTGTGGCGGCTGCGGCCGGCGGCGCCGGGGGCCCGGACCTTGTACGTGCGGTAGCGGCTCTTGTCGGGGCGGCCGTCGACGAAGACCACCATCGAGGCGACGGTGGCGAACCCCTGTAGGTGGGAGACGTCGTAACACTCGATCACCCGCGGCAGCTTCGGCAGCTTGAGCCGCCGTTGCAGCTTGCCGAGGGCCAGCTCGACGTCGGCGCGGGCGTTGCGGCGGCTGGCGAAGCTGGCGGCCGCGTTCTTCTCGGCCAGATCGATGAGCCTCTTCCGATCGCCCCGCTGCGGGACCAGGACCTCCACCTTCTTGTGTCGCCCGGGCAGCGCGGCCCGCTTCTCGCTGAGCCACTCGGCCTTGAGCGCCGCGTCCTCGATCTCGATGGGCAGCAGCACCTCGTCGGGCGGCGGCGCGCCGAGATCGTAGTAGAGGCCGATGAACGACGAGAGCAGCTCGGCGTCGGGGAACTCCTGGCCGGTGAAGGAATACGCGCGGTTGCCGTTGAGCTGCCCATTGCGGATCGACATCACCACGATCTCCAGCGCGATCCCCTGGCGGTGATAGCCGACCACGTCCTGATCGAGGAAGTCGCTCGACACCACCCGCTGCTTCTCCAGCGACACCTCCAGCGCCTTGATCTGGTCGCGGATCTCCGCCGCCACCTCGAAGTCGGTGCGCGCGGCCGCGTCCCTCATCCGGGCGCGCAGCCGGTCGAGCAGCTCGTCGCTCTTGCCGTCGAGGAACAGTCGCACGTCGCGCACCTGATCGCCGTAGGCCTCGCGCGAGACCGGGAGCACGCAGGGGGCCGGGCAGCGCTTGATCTGGTACTGCAGGCAGGGGCGCTTGCGGTTGTGGAGCACGTGGTCGGTGCAGGTGCGCAGCTGGAAGTGGCGGTTCACCACCCGCAGCGCCTCGCGACACGACGTCGCCGAGTGGTAGGGGCCGAAGTAGTAGGCGCCGTCGTCGCCCAGCCGCCGCGTGACCTCCAGGCGCGGCCACTCGCCGTCGGGATCGAGCCGCAGCACCAGGAAGTTCTTGTCGTCGGTGAGCTTGACGTTGAAGCGCGGCTGGTGGCGCTTGATGAGCGTGTTCTCCAGCAGCAGCGCCTCCTTTTCGTTGGAGGTCACGACCGTCTCGATGTCGGCCACGATCCCCTCGAGCAGCGGCACGAAGTCGCGGCTGTCGCCCGACGCCGGCTGGAAGTACTGGCGGACGCGGTTGCGCAGCACGGCGGCCTTGCCGATGTAGATCGGCTTGCCGCGCGCGTCCTTCATGATGTAGACGCCGGGCGCCGTCGGCAGGGCCTCGAGGATCTCGGCCAGCGTCTTGCGCGGCGGCGAGACCTCCGCCTCGCGCAGGCTCGGCCGTGGCTGATCGCCCTCCTCGGACATGCCCGTAACCATAACGCGCGCGGTATATTCGCGCCGCATGTGGTCTCGACGTCGCCTTCATCTCTACGCGCTGCCCTGGGCGCTTCTCCTCGGGCTGACCGTGATGCTCGGAGCAGAGCCGTCCGCCTGCGCGGCGGGCGGGCCGGTGGTCGGCAAGCTGACCTGGTACGGGCAGTCCTGCTTTCTGCTCGAGACGGCGGCCGGCACCCGCGTGCTCATGGATCCGTTCGGGAAGTCGACCGGCCGCCCGCTGCCGCCCAACCTGCGCGCGGACGTGGTGACCATCAGCCACGAGCACCCCGACCACAACAACTTCCGGATGTCGACCGGCGCGCCGCACGTCCTTCACGGCCTCACCGCCGACAAGAAGGGCTGGACCCGCGTCGACGAGCGGTTCCGGGACGTCTCCATCCGTTCGGTCGGCGTCTACCACGACGAAAAGCGGGGGGCCGTGCGCGGCCTCGACACCGTCTTCATCTTCGAGGTCGGAGGGCTCCGGATCGCCCACCTCGGTGACCTCGGCCATGTGCTGGACGACGATCAGCTGGAGGCGATCGGTTCGGTCGACGTGCTGCTGGTCCCCGTCGGCGGCGTGACCACGCTGGACGCCTACCAGGCCACCCGGGTCGTCGACCAGCTGCACCCGCGCCTGATGATCGTCCCCATGCACTACAAGCCCGCGGCGCTCGACCTGTTCCTCGAGCGCAAGGCGAACGTCCGGCGCGAAACCCAGCCGACCGTCGTGCTGACGTCGGTCAAGGCGCGGCCGGCCACCGAGATCGTCATCCTCCCCGATCACTAGCCGGAACCTGGCCGGAGCTCGCGACCGCGCTACTCGTCGGGCGTGACCGGCAACCGCGAGGTCGTCCGGAGCCCTGCGGCGATCTCGGGGAGGATCCCCAGGCGCACGTAGGTGGGACGCGCCAGTCGCCGCAGCGCGGGCAGGGCGCGAAAGAACAGCGCCGCCCCGACGACACAGGCGATCCCTCCGATCCCGATGGTGTTCGAGGCTCCCAGCTTTTCGGCCAGGCTTCCGGCCAGCAGGCTCCCGAAGGGGACCGTCCCGAAGAACGCCATGGCGTAGAAGCTCATCACCCGCCCCCGCTTGTCCTCGTCGACCAGCGTCTGCAGGACCGTGTTGCTGGCCGCCATCTGCACCATCATCCCCATCCCGGTCGGCACCATCAGCACCAGCGACAGCCACAGCGCGCGGGAGAGCGAAAACGCCAGCAGGCTGGCGCCGAACACCGCCGCGGCGATGGCGATGACCCGCCCGAGACCGAGGACCGTGGTCCGGGACGCCAGGTACAGCGCCCCGGCGAGCGCGCCCGCCCCCGAGGCGGCCATGAGAAAACCGAGCGTGTGCGCCCCCCCGTGCAGGACCTTGGTGGCCACCACCGGCATGAGCACCGTGTAAGGCATCCCCATCAGGCTGACGACGGCGAGCAGCAGCAGCACCGATCGGATCGGCACGTGGCCGGCCACGTAGCGGAAGCCCTCGGCCAGCTCGGTCGTGACGCGCGTCGTTCGCGGGGGCCGCGGGCGGACGGTGATCCGCATGGCCAGCAACGAGGCGATCACCGCCAGGTAGCTGACGGCGTCGATGGCGAAGCACCACCCTTCGCCGAAGAGCGCGATCAGGATCCCCGCCGCCGACGGGCCGATGAGGCGCGCGGCGTTCACCATCGACGAGTTGAGCGCGATGGCGTTGGGCAGATCGTTGCGATCGGCGACCATCTCCACCACGAAGGCCTGCCGCGCCGGCATGTCGAAGGCGTTGATCAATCCTTGCCCGACGCTGAGGGCCGCGATCAGGGGGACGGTCATGCGCCCCGACCAGGCCAGCGCCGCCAGCGACGCCGACTGGAGCATCGCCAGCGCCTGCGTCACCACCAGGACGCGGTGGCGGTTCCAGCGATCGACCCAGACGCCCGCCACCGGGGCCAGGAAGAAGGTCGGGATTTGCCCGGCGAACCCCACGATCCCCAGCAGCAACGCCGAGCCCGTGAGCCGGTAGACCAGCCAGCTGGTGGCGACCCGGGTCAGCCAGGTGCCGACCAGCGACACGCTCTGCCCGGCGAAGAACAGGCGGTAGTTGCGATTCCGCAGCGCCCGCCCGATCGAGCGCAGCGACTTCGCGGAGGCGTCACCCGGCTGGGCGCTCAATTGCTCACCGGCCGAGAGCCCGCCCGAGGAGGTGCCAGAGGCCGACGGCCACCAGCACCGGCAGCGCGAACGCCGCCAGCAGCACGACGATCGCGAAGGCGACCACCAGGTTGTCGGACCAGTGGCCGCGGAAGGCCCGGCCGGCGGCGCGCGACCGCAGGAGCGACAGGTTGCGCGCGTGGGCCTTGAACAGGAAGTCCCAGATGTCGCCCAGGATCGGGATCGCGCCCCCGGCGGCGTCGGCCGCCAGGTTCAGCAGCATGCGCGCGATCAGCGCCTTGGGCGCGCGCCGCCGCCAGGCCAGCAGGACCGGATAGAGGCCGAGCGCCGAGCCGAGCAGATCGCCCAGGCCCGGCAAGAAGAGCCCCAGGAGAGGATCGAGGAATCGGTCATCGAGCCAGCGCGCCAGGGTCTCGGCGGCGGCCAGGGCGTGGTCGTCCCGCGTTGGCTGCGGCCGCTCCAGCACACTTCGACCCTCGTTCGCCTCCACGCCGGAAAGTTACCCACCAAAAGGGCGGGCGGCCGCTCAGATCCTGGGGGCGCCGGCGGTCGCGACGCCGAGCGCCCGTGGAACGTAGTTGCCCCCTGAGATGATCATCTTGATCGCCTCCTGGGGCGCCAGATCGACGCGCACGCAGCGGCTCCGGGGGATGAAGTGCAACCGCCCCCTGGTCGGGTTGGGCGACGCCGGAACGAACACGCAGCAGACCTCCGGATCGCCCTCCAGCGCGTGCCCGCTGGTGAACCCGATGATCATGCCGCGCCCGGCGTCGTCGGGCACCAGCACGACGCGCCCGAAGATCCCCAGCCCGCCGTCGTGGGTGTCGGTCAGCGCCACCTGCTTCCAGGCGCGGTACAGATCGCGGAGCCCCGGCACATGCCCGAGCACCCAGTCGGTGATGCCGATCAGGAACTTCCCGATCACGCTGGTGACGAACAGGCCGAGCAGGTAGATGGCCCCCAGCGCGACGGCGATCCCCAGGAAGGGGACGGTGACCCCCAGGAGCTCGCGGGCCTTGCTGTCGACGTACCAGAGGATGAAGAAGGTGACCGCCACCGGGATCGCGGCCAAAAGTCCGGTCACGAACTTGATGCGGAGGTGCGTCTTGAGGCGTCCCATGCCATCGAATTAGACGCCGAGTCCGCCGGGATCGCCAAAAGCACGCTCGCCTGGCACTCTTTGGCAATGATGGTCCCGCGTCTGCGCGATCGCCTGCCGGAGCTGGCGGCCCTGCTGCTGGGGGCCCTCCTGCGGATCTCGATGGCGACGACCTATGACGTGACGCAGGGCTTCGACTTCGACACTCACTGGGTCTACGCCGACTACATCGCGCGGCACGGGGCGCTGCCGCCACTGGTCCTGAATGCCGAGTCCTATCACCCGCCGCTCTATTATTTGTTGGTCGCGGGACTGATCAAGCTGGGCCTCGGCACCGGAGCAGGGGGCTGGTTGGCGGCGTTGTTGGGCATCGGTCGGCTGATCGTCGTCTGGATCGGCCTCGAGCGCTGGCTGCCCGAATCGCGGCTCGCGCGCGTGGTGGCCCTCTTCACGGCAAGCGTCCTCCCAGTCGGCGTCCAGCTGGACGGGATGGTGACGAACGAAACGTTGAGCATGCTGTTCTGCGCTTTGGCGATCGTCGCCCTGCCGGCCGCCGTCGAAGGCGCGCGGCGGGGAAAGATGAAGCCGAGCGCCTGGTTGGGGCTCTGGATCGGGCTGGCGCTCGTCACCAAGGTCTCGGCATCGGCGCTGATCCTGGCGCTGATCCCGGCCGTCGCGCTGGAGATCAAGCGCTCGCCGGAGCCCTGGCGCCAGGCGCTGCGAGCCCGCTGCAAGCCGTTCGCCGTCGGAGCGACGATCGTCGTCGCGCTCTCGGGCTGGTTCTTCGTCCGCAACCAGATCCTCTACGGTCGGATGGCGCCGACCGGCTACGACGGAATCTTGAAGCCCAACCAGGCGCCGTACGAAAAGATCCCCTACCTCTCCCGGCGACCGCTGGCGTTCTACTGGCAGTGGGACAGCGCCATCTTCAGCCATCCCTACGTTCCGACCGGTGAACGTCCGCAGTCGCGGTTTTTTCCCGTGCTCGTGGCCAGCACCTTCTCGGACTACTACAGCTACTGCTTGGCGGCGTGGGACGCGAAGACCCCCGTCTCCTTCATCCATCACCGGGCGGTTCCCGTCCGCGCGTTCGAGCTCAGTCGCTACTCGGTGATGGGGGGAACGGTGATCGCGCTGCTGACGGTGCTCGCCTGGTTCGGCGCGGTGAGCGGGCTGCGGCGCCGGCCGAGTGATCCCCGGGTCGTCCTCCTGGTCATTCCGCTCGTGGCGCTGCTGGGCCAGATGCACTTCGCCACCAAGTATCCCAACGACGACTTCGGACCGATCAAAGGGGCGTACATGCAGTTCGTGGCGCCGATCCTCTGCGGCCTCTTTGGCCTGGCCGTCGCCTGGATGTGGCGGCGGGTCTGGGCCCGCGCCGGCGCCGTCGCGGCGTTCGCCGCCCTCCTTCTGGTTTTTCTCTACAGCGCCGACTGCCGCCTCCCCCGCTTCGGCCCCGGCGCCTCGCGGGCGGCGCTGTTCTTCGCGTCGAGGCCCGCCGCCCGGCGCTGAACGCGGCTCAGGCCACCAGCAGCGTGCCCGCGCTGCCCGGCGCGGCCAGCGAGGCGGCGATCTCGCCGGGGGCGACGATGTGCACGGCGCCGACGCCGGCGGCGAGCGGCGCGAACGCCTCTTCCAGCTTGGGGATCATCCCCCCCTGGACGACCCCGTCGGCGATGGCGGCCCGCGCCTCGGCGACCGTCAGGCGGGGAATGCGGGTGGCGGGATCGTCCTTGTCGCGCCGGACGCCGCCGACCGCGGTGCAGGCGACCAGCGCCGCCGCGCCCACCGAGGCGGCGAGCTGGCTGGCGACCACGTCGGCGTTGATGTTCAACGTGGTGCCGGCGGCGTCGGCGCCCAGGCAGGCGACGACGGGGAGGTAGCCGCCGGCATCGAGCGCGTCGAGCAGCGCATGGTCGATCCCCTCGACGTCGCCGACCAGCCCGAAGTCGATCGCCTGGCCGCCCGAGCCGGAGACGACGCGCGGCGGGCGGCGGTGCGCGCGGACGACGCCGCTCGATCCCGAGAGGCCGACGGCGGGGACGCCGGCCGCGCGCAGCGCCGCCACCAGATCGACGTTGAGCCTGCCGGCCACCACCATCTTCACGACGTCGAGCGACGCCTCGTCGGTGATGCGCCGCCCGCCGACCAGCTTGGGCTCGAGGCCGAGGCGGCGCGACAGCTCCGTCGTCTGCGGTCCGCCCCCGTGGACGACGATGAGGCGCAGTCCGGAGGCGCGGGCCCGGGCGATCTCCGCGGCGACGACGTTCAGCCCGGGCGGCGCCAGCACGTCACCCCCCAGCTTGATGATCGCCGTGTCGATCATCTTCGGGAACCCGGGGAGGGTTCCCGCACCCTCCCGCGATGGGCTCCGGCGAGCAGAGCTCGCCGACACCCACGCGATCTGGCTATCGCTAAGGCCACGGCCCGGGATCCTCGAGCGAGGCGGTCTCGGCCAGCCCCAGCATGAGGTTCATGTTCTGGATCGCCTGGCCGGCGCCCCCCTTGATCAGGTTGTCGGTGGCGCTGACGATCGCCAGCGTGCGCGAGGCGCCCGCCGGCGCCCCCAGCGTGAAGCCGACCTCGGCGTAGTTGCTGCCGGCGACGGCGGCCACCTCGGGCAGCCGGTCGCGCACGAAGCGGACGAAGGGCTCGCGGGCGTAGCTGTCGTCGAAGAGCTGGGCGATGGCCGCGTCGTCGACGGCGGCCGGGAGCTCCACGAAGCTGGTCACCAGGATCCCGCGCGACAGCGGCGCCGACACCGGGACGAACCGCAGCTCCACCTGCGGCGCGCCGGCCGACGCCAGCGTCTCCAGGATCTCGGGAGTGTGCTGGTGCTCGAGAACCTTGTACGTCTTGAGGTTGACCGCGCGCACCGGGTGGTGCGTCCCGGCGGAGGGCGCGATCCCGCTCCCCGACGAGCCGGTCATCCCGACGACGTGGACCACACCCGCCAGCATCCCGGCCCGCGCCAGCGGCAGGAGCCCGAGCTCGATGGTCGTCGCGAAGCAGCCGGGGGAGGCGACCGCGCGGGCGGTCCGGATGGCCGCCCGGTTCAACTCGGGTAGGCCGTAAACGAAGGTCCCCAGCGCCTCGGGGTGCGGGTGGGTGGCGCCGTAGTAACGGGCGTAGGCGGCCGCGTCGCGCAGCCGGAAGTCACCCGACATGTCGACCACCTTGGCGCCCGTCGCCAGGATCGCCGGCGCGTGCTGCGCGCTCACCTTGTGCGGCAGGCCGAGCAGCGCGACGTCGGCGCCGCGCGCCGCCTCGGCGGGGGGCACGTTCTCGAAGCGCAGAGCGCTGCGTCCGGTGAGCGGCGGGTGAACCGCCCCCAGCGGCTCACCGACGTGATCGACCGCCACCACGCGGACCAGCTCGACGTCGGGGTGAATGAGCAGGCGGCGGATCATCTCGGCACCGCCGTAGCCGGTGCCGCCGATGACGACGGCCTTGAAGCGCTTCATTCGCCTTCTATCTCGACGGCGGCCTTACGGCTTGTTGACGCAGATGATGCCGCCGTCCGGTCCCACGGTGGCCTGCTGGTTCGCCGAACAGGGCCCGGTCACGATCCCCGTGTCCACCTGCGGGGCCATCCCGTCGTCGCCGAAGACCGGACAGACGCCGCCGGCGTCCGCGCCCGCGTTGGGACAGAAGGACTTCGACGGGGTGCAGCCCGCCGTCAGACCGAGCGCGCCGGCAAGCATCAAGACAGCCAAAAGCGACTTCATGTCTCGATGATGGGCAGCAGCGGCGGCAGGTGTCAAGGCGGGACGAGCTTGGCCCCAAGCGTCGCATTTCCGAGCGCTTGCAGCTCATCCGAAGGACGGTTTTCAGGGAAAAAGCTGGGCCTCGCGTTGACGCGACCGGATCGGCCCTCTACCCTGAGAGTCTCGTGCATCGCCCCTGGTTGAGCCTGTTTCTTGGGTTTTTCGCGCTCTCCCTTCCGGTTGCTGCGTCGGCGGCCAACGCGAAAGGGGTCCGGCTGCGGGCCATCGTGCCGTCGGGACCGCCGCCGTCGATCATGCCGCTCTCCGACGTCAAGCCGGGAATGGTCGGGCAGGCGCTGACGGTCTTTCAGGGGACCAAGCCCGAGCCGTTCAAGGTGCGGGTGGTGGCGGTGATGCACAACTTCCTGCCCAAGCAGGACGTCATCCTGATCCGCGCCGAGGATCCGCGCGTCGAGTTCAGCGGCATCGTCGCCGGCATGAGCGGCAGCCCGGTCTACATCGACGGCAAGCTGGTCGGCGCCGTGGCCTACGCCTGGAGCTTCGCCAAGGAGCCGCTCGGCGGCGTCACGCCGATCGAGTCGATGCTGGCCGAGCGGCGGCGTCCGCGTCGCGTCGGTCACGAATACTTCGCAGACGGCGGCCCCACCAACGGCCAGGGACAGACGAAGCCCGGCGGCTCGGCCGTCGCGCAGGCGAGCGGCCAGGAATCGCTGCACATTCCGGCGGCCATGGCCGGTATGCCCAGCCTGGCGCCGGACCACGGCGGATTCGGATCGCCCGACGCGCTGTCGCGTGGACTGGGCCTGCCGCCGATCGGCCCCGGACCCGCCTACGGCGAGCCGCGCCTGCTGCGTGCCTCGGTGCCGCTCACGGTCTCCGGCTTCTCGGCCCGCACCGTGGGTGAGCTGGCCGAAGAGATGCGTCCCACCGGCCTGGTGCCGCTGCAGGCGGGCGGCGGGGGTCACATCGGACCGCCCAAGGCCGGCCACGTCGAGCCCGGCTCGGCGATCGGCGTCGAGCTGGTGCGCGGCGACATGAGCACGGTCGCCACCGGCACCGTCACCTACGTCAACGGCTCGGACGTGCTGGCCTTCGGTCATCCGCTGTTCGGGATCGGCGAGGTCTATTTGCCGATGGTCGACGCCGAGATCCACGCCTTTCTCCCCAGCCTCTCGCAGTCGTTCAAGATGTCGTCGCCGCTGAACGAGGTCGGCACGCTGGTTCAGGATCGTCCGGCCTGCATCGTGGGCGACCTCGACGCTCGCACCACCATGCTGCCGATCGAGGTGCGCGTGACCGGCCCCGGCGTCGAGCCGCGCCTCTTTCACGCCGAGGTGGCGCGCAACCGGCGGCTGACGCCGATGCTGGCCTCGATGGTGGTCGGCAACGCCATCGCCGACGCCGAGCCCGACGTGACCGACATGATCGTCACCGTCACCTCCAAGGTCGGCCTCAAGGGGTTCGCGCCGCTGGAGACGCGCGATCAGATCTTCTCGCCCGAGGGGGTGTCGAGCCACGCGCTCGCCTCGTCGCGCGGCCTGCGGGCGATGGGGGAGCTGCTCCTCAACCCGTTCGAGCCGGTCACGCTGGATCGCCTGGACGTCGACGTTCGCGTCGAGTACCGGCGCGACGTGGCCGAGATCGTCAGCGTGGCGCTGCCGACGCGGGACGTGCACGCCGGCGACACGGTCGACCTGCGCGTCACCCTCCGCCCCTACGCCGGGTCGGAGTACGTGGAGACGGTGCCGGTGATCATCCCGCGCACGGTCGCCGGCCAGTTGCTGAAGATCGAGGTGGCCTCCGGCGCGTCGGTGAAACCCGACATGCCGCAGGCCGAGACGCTGCCGGTCTACATCGACAACATGCGCAAGTCGTACTCGGCGTCGTCGATCGTCGTCACCCTGCAGACGCCCGACGACGGCGCCTCGCTGCGCGGGCGGCTCATCTCGGGGCTGCCGGATTCGGCGCTCGACACGCTCCGCCCCGGCAACCAGACCAACCGGGCCGGCGCCTACCACATCGCCGATCGCACGCTGTTTCCGGCGCGCCAGCTGGTCAGCGGAAAAGAGGAGCTGAGCGTGGCCGTCCAGACCGACGCGCTCGGCGATCGCACGGCCGACTTCAGCGCCCTGAGCGGAATATCCCCGCCTCCCGTACAATTACGCCCCCGATGCGCCAGATGCGATCGTCTCGTCGTCCCCCTGCCACGCCGGCGTCGCGCCTGGCGGTGGCATTTCGCTCCCTGTTCACGCCGCTGGCGCTCCCGGCGCTGGCGCTCGCCCTGATGGCGACGGCGACCCCCGCCGGCGCGGCAGCCAGCAAGAGCTTCCGCCAGACGACCGCCAAGGACTTCGAGGAAGGGGAAGCGACGGCCAGCATGATCCTCCCCGACGGGACAATCGTGCCGGGAATGAAGACGTCGCCGGTCGCGCTCGACGCCGCGTTCGTCTGGTGCTCGACCATCTCGCCCGACGGCAAGACGGCCTACTTCGGCACCGGCGACCAGGGTCGCATCTACGCGGTCGAGGTGGCCGGCGGCGAGGCCCGGGCCCGCCGCATCGCCACGCTCGACGCCGCCTGGGTGACGGCGCTGGTGGCGCGCCCCGACGGCACGCTCGTCGCCGGCACCACGCCCGGCGGGAAGCTCTTCACGGTGGATCCGAAGAAGGCGGAAAAGGCGGGCGACGGAAAGGGCGATGCCGGCGTGCGACCGTTCGCCACCCTCGGCACCGATCACGTCTGGTCGCTGGCGCTCGACGCCAGGACCGGCGTCGTCTACGCCGGCACCGGCGGACCGGGGAAGATCTTCGCCGTCGATCGCGGCGGACACGCCAAGGAGCTCTGGGACTCCGGCGACAAGCACGTCGTGTCGCTGCTGCAGGCCGACGACAAGCACCTCCTCGCCGGGACGTCGGAGAACGCCATCCTGTTTCGGGTCGGCCTGGACGGCCACGCCGAGGCGCTGGGCGACTTCGACGCCGAGGAGGTCCGGGCCATCGCCCGCTCGGGCAACGCCATCTACGTCGCGGTCAACGACTTCGAGCACGCCGCCCCGGCGCTCACGGCCGGGCCGGTCGCGGCGCGCGGCACCCGCATCACCGTTTCGCCGACCGGCTCGCCGGCCTCGGCCGGCGCCCTGCCGCGGCCGGGGCAGCGCAAGGCCAAGGCGGCGCTCTACCGGATCGATCCCGACGGCCGCACCGAGCAGATCTTCTCGATCGGCGACGGATATTTCACCGCGCTCTCCGTCGACGAAGAGGGGCGGGCGTTCGTCGGCACGGGCACCGAAGGGCGGGTCTATCGCGTCGATCCCGATCGCAAGGCGGCGCTGGCGATCGATCTGCCCGAGCGGCAGGCGCTGACCTTGCTGCGCGCCGGGAAGAACTTCCTGGTCGGCACCGGCGACGTGGGCGGCCTTTACCGGGTGACTCCGGCGCCGCCGAACCAGGCCACCTATCTGTCGCGCGTGCTCGACGCCGATTTCCACGCGCGCTGGGGCCTGATGCGCTGGCACGGGACGCACGAGCTCGGGGTGGCGACCCGGTCGGGGAACACCGCCAAGCCCGACGCCACCTGGTCGGCGTTCAGCCAGCTCGACCATCCGCGGACCACCGGCGACGGCGGCGTGGGACTGGTCGCCAGCCCGGCCGCCCGGTACGTGCAGTACCGGCTGACGCTCGGCGCCGCCGACGCGCACGTCGGCGAGGTGACGCTGGCCTACCTGCCGCAGAACCAGCGGGCGCGGGTGACCGAGATTTCCGTCGGTGAGAGCAGCGGGGCGACGCCGCCGGCGACCGGAGGGACGCTGGCGGCGCTCGGCGGCGCGGCGACGACCGCCGCCGCCACCCGGAGCCACTCACCCGTCATCAAGCTGCACTGGAAGGTCGACAATATCGACGGCGACGAGCTCGACTACCGGCTCTGGTTTCGTCAGGAGAACGACGCCGTCTGGCGGCCTCTCGGGGGCCCCGAGCCGCTCACCCGCACCGACTTCGACTGGAACACCGAGGGGCTCCCCGACGGATCGTACGTGGTGCGGGTGGTGGCCAGCGACGAGCGCTCCCAGCCGCGCGATCGGGCCCTCGAGTCCGCCCTCGATTCGGGGCCCATCCTGGTCGACAACCGCAAGCCGGAGGTGGCCGGCCTGGTCGCCAAGTACCCGTTCGTCTCGGGGCGCGCGCACGACGACCAGAGCCCGCTCACCAGCCTGGAGTACGCCGTCGACGGCGGCGACTGGCAGCTCGTGTCGCCGGCCGACGGCATCTGTGACGATCTGGTCGAGGCGTTCAACATCAAGCTCCCGGTCCTGCCGCCCGGCCCTCACGCGGTCGCGGTGCGCGCCTGGGACAGCGCCGACAACGTGGGCGCGGCGTCGGTGACCGTCCGCGTGGGGTCGAAGTGAGCGACGAGCCCGGCGCCGCTCCGGACGACGCCGCCGGTCTGCCGCCGGCGCCCGAGGTGATCCAGATGGAGGTCGGGCTGCTGCAGAACTTCTGCGAGATCCTCTACTGCCCCGAGACGCACGAGGCGGCCATCGTCGACCCGGCCTGGGAGGTCGATCGGCTGCTGAACGAGGCCGGCCGGCGGGGCCTCAAGGTCCGCACGGTGCTGGTCACGCACACCCACAACGATCACATCGAGGGGGTCGATCTGGTGGTCGAGAAGACCGGCGCCGCCGTGGTGGTCAACCCGCGCGAGGCGGCCGCGGTGCGCGCACCCGGGCGCACGATGATCGACGCCGTCGAAGGTCGCGGAGCTCGCCATCGGCAAGCGCGGCCTGCGCGTGCTGGAGACGCCCGGCCACACCGTCGGCGGCACCTGCTACCTGGCCGACGGCTACGTGGTGACCGGCGACGTGCTGTTCGTCGGAGGCTGCGGCCGCACCGACTTCACCGGCGGCGACACCGCGCAGATGTGGAACAGCCTGCAGCGCCTCGCGCGGCTGCCCGAGCAGACCCGCGTCTATCCGGGACACGACTACGGCGACACGCCCACCTCGACGATCGCGCACGAGCTCCGGAGCAATCGGTTCCTGCGCTGCGCGACCTTCGAGGAGTTCCGCGCGCTGCGCGAGCGCAAGCGGGGCTGACCGTCAGCGCGGGGCGCTGGCCCGGACGCGGGCGGCCACCAGGAGCGCCTCTGGCTCCTCGGCGAGCGACGCGTGGTGAAGCTCGACGGCGAACGGTCCCTCGCGCCCCGTCAGCGCGAGGCGGGCGGTGAGCGCGCCGTCGGGTTCCCGGGCCAGGGAGGCCTCTTGAAACCCGACGAAGCGATGCACCCAGGGATCGAGCGCCTTGTAGATCGCCTCCTTGGCCGAGAAGGTCAGCAGCACGGCGGCGTCGCGGGCCGGGTTGTCGGCGGGGAGCACCGCCAGCTCGTCGGAGGTGAGCACCCGCGACGCGATGTCGGTGCGCAGGGGGCGCAGGTCCTCGACGTCGATCCCGAGCGTGGCGCGCGGATCGGCCGCGCGCGCGCACAGCGCGACGGCGATGGTCCGCTTGTGGCTCACCGATCCGACGGCGCCGGCCGGCAACAGGGGCGCGCCGCGGGGCGTGGAGAGCATCGCCTCCGGCGCTTCGACGCCGACGGCGGCCAGCGCCCCCCGCAGCGCGACCCTTCCACCGACCCAGCCGGCGCGCCGCGCCTCCGGCAGCGCCCGCGCGAAGGCCGCCTCCGCGGGGTGAAGCGCGGCCGGCAACTCGAACGCGCCCTGCTCCGGCAGGGAGACCCCCACGCAGATCCCGAACGGAAGCTCGAGCCGAAAGCGGCGCTCGAAGGCCATGGCTAGCTCGCGGCGAGGTCGGCGGCGACCAGGGCCCGGACGTGCGCCAGCAACGCCGCGCTCCCGACGGAGATCGGCAGCTCCGCCGGCAGGTGCCGCGCCAGCCAGACCACCTGCCAGGTGAGGGCCGCGCCGGGGGCCACCGTTTCGTAGGCCCCCTGCGCCTCCACCTCGACGTAGGTGTGCGCGGGGCTGGCGTAGATCTCGATCTGCGCCTCGCCCGGCGCGTGCGCCGCGCGCGGGACCGCCCGGAACATCTTCACCAACAGGGCGTCGCCGTCGACGTGGGCCAGCCACCCTTCGCCGCAGTCGGCGAAGAGCTTCTGGTGCTCGGTGATCGACTCCTTGTCGTAGTCGTACCAGGTGGCGCCCAGGGCATCGCGCACGGCGAGGTTCGAAGGGGGGAAGGCTCCGTCGCCCGAGGGATAGAACGTCAGGCCGCCCGGCCCGACCCGGGTGATCTGCCAGGGGGCCGTCTGGATCGGCGCCGCTCCCAGGTTGTGGATGCGGTACTCGAACAGCACGGCGCCGCGCGCGCGATCGGCGGAGAATCGCTTCTCGATCTCCACCCCCAGGCTGACGCTGCGCGCGCTGCGCATCACGATGGCGCCGTCCTCGATCGAGGCGCGGTACTCGGCGTGGTCGACCTCGGGCACCGGCGGCCAGCCCCAGGCGCTCTGCGGGCTGGTCCAGAAGGTCGAGCCGAAGTTGCCGGCGTCGATCTCCGGGCCGGTCAGGAGGTTGCGGCCGCCGAGGCGGAGGGCCGTCACCCGCCCGCCGGTGCGGGCGTCGACCTCGAACGAGACGTCGTCCCAGGCGAGCACGTGGCGGCCGTCGCGCACCTCGGGTGCGATCGGGTTCAGCTTCGGAGCCGGCACGTCGACCATGCTACCCGTGCGCGACCGGCGCGATCAATTCGAACTCGCCGCGGTCGCCGGAGCGGCCGAGCCGTGCCGGCCGGAACCGTGTCGCCCGTGCAACGGCAGGTGCACGCAGGCCTCGACCGGGGTGCCGTCGGGGTGGCGCGGGCAGAGCGTCACCCCCTCGGGTGTCACCTCGACCATCATGTAGTGGTAGGTGTTGGTCAGGACCGCGACGCTGGCGGGGCACGGCGGCACCGGATGCGGCACGATGGGGGGCGGCCCGCTGGCAGCGTGGCAGGTGGGACTGTAGAGCGGCGCGCCGCCGCCGCCGGTGACGACGTAGGTCAGGTTTCCCTCGGGCGTGGTCCCGACCCCCCGCTCATAGATGTGGTCGTGCCCCGAGAAGAGGACGTCGACGTGGGCCGCCGCCAGCAGCGGCGCATAGTCGCGCGCCATCTCCGGCGCGCCGCCGTGGGTGCCGTGCGACCAGGGCCCCTCGTGGCAGAAGGCGAAGATGGCCCGCGGGTGGTGACGGCGCGCCCGCGCCAGATCGTCGCGCAGCCAGGCCACCTGCGCCGGGTTGCGCATCTCGTTCGTCGAGAGGATGACGAAGTGAACGCCGCCGAGATCCAGCGACGTCCAGCCGGGCGGCCCCTTGGCGGGGACGCCGAACAGCGACCAGGTGAGCGGCGCCCCGGCCCCGCGCCGCTCGGCGTCGTGGTTGCCGAGCGCGGGGACCACCGGCGCGATGGCCCCCATCGGCGCGGTGATCTCGAAGTACCTTCTGCCAGTTGGACTCTTCGCTGCCGACGTCGGTCAGGTCGCCGGTGTTGATGATCAGCGCCGGCGCCTCCCGCACCAGCGCCTCGACGATCGTCCGGTGCGCGGCATGGCCGGGATAGCGCATGTCACCGTAGACGGCGAACCGCAACGGCGCGGGCGCCGCGGGGAGCGTCTTGAAGCGAAAGGGTCCGGCCCGCGCGCGATCGACGCCGGCTTCGACCTCGACCTCATAGCGGTAGGTCGCGCCGCGCTGGAGACCCGCCACGGTGATCGCCTGGCGGGTCGTGGCCTCGGAGGCGGGAATTCTGCGGGGCGACGCGGCCGCGGTCTTGCCGTCGTCTCGCGTGATGGTCAGCGTCCCCGATGCGGGCAGATCGGTCTGCCAGTTGAAGCGCACGCCGGCCCCATTCCGATCGTCGGTGGGCACCGACAGGTAGGGACCGCGCACGATCCGGACGCCGCTGGCGGCGGCGAGCTCGACCGACACGGCCGGCGCCGACGCGAACTCCACCGGTCGCCCCGGGAAAGCATAGACGGCGACCGCCAGGAGGTTGCCGCCCGGGCGCAGCGACCGAAGGGCCGGCGATGGGACCGGAAGGAAGACGTGCTCGATCTCCGGACCGTGCGGCGCCGCGGCCGCACCGCCGTTCGGCGTCATTCCCCGGCGCGCGATCTCCTGTCCGTTGACGTAGGCGACGAACGCGTCGTTGTACGCCACGCGCAGCTCGAGGACCCGGAGGTGCGCCGCGTCGGCGACGGAGAAGCGCCCGCGAAGGAGAAGCGGGGCCCGCGGAACCAGATCGTAAAGCGTGCCCGACGGCCCGGCTGAGGGGCCGGGCGTCTCCAGCCCCGGCGGCGCAGGGTTCGAGGGGCGCGGCGAAAATGGTCCCAGCGCCGGTCCGTCCCAGCTGCGATCGTCGAAGCTCGGTTCCGTCCAGCCGGCGGGCGGCGCCCCGGCGTAGAAGCGCCAGGGCTCGACGGTGACGGCGATCGTCTTGTCGGCGCGCGCGGGGCCCGCGCTCAACGCGGCCCACCCGAGCAGCGCCAACGCCAGCAGACGCGGCTGTCGCACCCGTTGCCTCATCAGTTGCGCAGCGCCTGCAGCGGCGCCGGGATGCGGCCGCCCAGCCGCACGAAGCGATCGGCGCCGAAGCGGCCGACCGACTGGACGTACGCCTCACCGAGGAGCCCGCCGTAGACGACCGACTCGCCCGCCTTCTTGCCGGGGACGGGGATGATGCGGACGCCGGTCGCCTTGTTGTTGAAGACGCCGATGGCGATCTCGTCGGCGATGATGGCCGCCAGCGTCTCGGCCGAGGTGTCGCCGGGGACGGCCACCATGTCGAGCCCCACCGAGCAGACCGCCGAGAGGCTCTCCAGCCGCTCCAGCGACAGCGCGCCGGCGCGGGCGGCGGCGACCATCCCGGCGTCCTCGCTCACCGGGATGAACGCGCCGGAGAGCCCGCCGACCGCCGAAGAAGCCATCACCCCCCCTTTCTTAACCGCGTCCGTCAGGAGCGCCAGGGCGGCGACCGAGCCGGGCGCACCGGCCATGTCGACGCCCATCTCTTCCAGGATCTCGGCGACCGAATCGCCCACCGCCGGGGTCGGCGCCAGCGACAGATCGACGACGCCGAAGCGGACGTCCGAGCCGAGCCGCCGCGCCACCTCGCGCCCGACCAGCTCGCCGGCCCGCGCGACCTTGAAGGCCATCCGCTTGATCGTCTCGGCGACGGTCGACAGATCGTACGGCTCGCCCGAGATCCGCAGACGCTTGAGCGCGGAGAGCACGACGCCGGGGCCGGAGCAGCCGACGTTGATCACGCACTCCCCCTCCCCCACGCCGTGCAGCGCCCCGGCCACGAACGGGTTGTCGTCCGGGATGTTGGCGAAGGTGACGAGGCGCGCGCAGCCGATCCCGCCCCCGGCGGCGGTCGCCTCGGCCGTCGCCTTCACGACGCGCCCCATCTCCAGCACCGCGTCGACGTTGATGCCGGCGCGGGTGGTGGCCACGTTCACCGACGAGCAGACCCGGGTGGTCGTCGCCAGCGCCTCGGGGATCGAATCGATGAGCGCCCGGTCGCCGGGGGTCATCCCCTTTTCGACCAGCGCCGAGAAGCCGCCGATGTAGTCGACCCCCAGCTCGCCCGCCGCGCGATCGAGGGCCAGCGCCGCCGGCACCACCCGCGGCGCCCGCGAGGCCTCGGTCACCAGCGCCAGCGGCGTGACCGACAGGCGGGTGGTGGTGATCGGCACCGCGAAGTCGGCCTGCACGGCCGCCGTCGTGGGGACCAGGCGCGCCGCCACCCGCATCAGCTTTTCGTGAATGCGGGCCGAGGTCCGCTCCAGCGTCTCGGCGGCGCAGTCCCGCAGCGAGATCCCCATGGTCACCGTGCGCACGTCGAGGCTCTCGCTCTCGATCATCCGCAGCACCTCGCGCACCTCGGAGGCTTCGAACCGGGTCGCCACCCGCCGACTATACGCGCTGGAGC
Source organism: uncultured Pseudomonadota bacterium (assembly GCA_963835825.1). Taxonomy (GTDB): domain Bacteria; phylum Myxococcota_A; class Polyangia; order Fen-1088; family Fen-1088; genus JADGRB01. Next base: position 318,462 of record CAWIGZ010000004.1, on the reverse strand, counting down.
GCGTTCACGATCTCTTCGTGCATCACCACGCACTCGGCGCCCAGCGCCTGGACCGCGCGGGTCAGGCGCGCCTTGAAGTCGGCCAGCGGCACCGCCAGCGCGGTGGTGTCGACCACGATGATCATCGTGAAGTAGTCGGAGACCAGCGTCTGCGAGATGTCGACGATGTCGCCGCCGGCCTCGGCGATCGCCTGGGCGATGTTGGCCACGATCCCGCGCCGGTTCTTGCCCGTCGTGGTGACCACGGCGCGCGGCCCGCGCCGCCGGGCCTCCTCGGCGCACGAGGCGCAGATGTCATTTGCACCCGGGAACCCTGGGAGGGTTCCCGCACCCTCCCGCGATGGACTCCGCGCGGCGAGGCCGCGCTCCGTCCGCGCGATCGGGCCCCCCGTTGTTCGCGCGGCCTCGGCGGCCACCTCGCGGGTCACCTCGGCGACCAGGCGCCGCAGGCGATCGTCAACGTCCCGCTTCACGGTCGATCTCCACCCGATCGACGACGGCGACGACCGCGGCGTCGATGGGAACGTCCGGCTTGGCCCCGGGCGCCAGCTTCTCGCTGACCGCCACGCGCGCCGCGTGGCCGAAGGCGACCAGCACGTCGTCGCCGGGCCCCGCGTCCAGCGTGTCGGCGCAGACGACCAGATCGTCGGTCGGCTCGGAGGCCTCCCGGCCGGCCTGGAGCTCTCCCGGGGCGAGATCGCCCAGGCGATACGGGCGGACCAGCAGCAGCTTCAGCCCCTTCGCCTGCGGCCACTTCACCGTCGACCAGACCGTCCCGGTCACCCGTCCGAGAAACATCAGCCCTCCCCTTCGACGATGGCCGCCACGGCGGCGTCGCACAGCAGATCGCGGTTCTCGACCCCCGGCCGCAGCACGTTGCGCGCGCCCGATCCCAGCGCGACCGTCACCTCGTCGCCGGCCCGGGCGTCGAGCACGTCGACGGCGACGACCAGACGCCCGCTGGGATTTCCGTCGGCGTCGCGAGCGGCGACCATCAGCAAGGTCCTCCCGTCGAGCCCGCGCGCCTTGCGGGTGGCCCAGACCTGCCCCACCACGGTCCCGCGGATCATGCGCGCGCTCCCCCGCCGGCGGCGGTGAACGCGACGGTGAGCGGCCGCTTGATCCCCGGCGCCGCGCCCGGCGCCGTGCTCAGGCGGGCGTCGAAGTCGACGCGATCGACGACGCCCAGGATGGCCGCGTCGACCGGCGTGTCGTTGCCGCCGGCCGAAGCGCGCGCCGGCGCCCCCAGGCAGACGATCACCTCGTCGCCCACGCCGGCATGGACGTCGTCCGTCGCCACCAGATGCCGGCCGCCGAAGGCCGGCTCGTAGAGGCCGTGCGGCCGCACCACCAGCAGCTTGGCCCGCCCGAGGCGCGCGTCGCGCCGGGTGGCCCAGACCTCGCCGATCACCCGCCCGAGGATCACGATCCGTGCACCTCGTACCCGTCGACGATTCCGATGATGACGTCCTTGTCGGCCACCTCGGGGCCGACCGTCAGATCGCGCACGCGGCTGCCGTGGGCGACGATCACCCGATCGCCCGGACCGGCGTCGAGGCCGTCGACCGCCACGATGAGACGGGTCGTCTCCTTGCCGCTGGCGGTCTCGGGACGATCAGACAGGAACCCTGGGAGGGTTCCTTGGACCTCCCGCGACGACTCCGCTGGGCGTAGCCCAGCTCCGTCAACGCGGACCAGCAACAGCTTGCGCCCGCCGAGACCGGCCGCCTGCCGGGACGCCCAGAGCCGCCCCACCACCCGGCCCATCACCATCGGTGCTCCGGCGTCAGGCCGTCAACCTACTTCGATTTGCGTTTGCTGGACTTGCCCGCGCTCTTGCCGGCGCCCTTCTTGGCGGCGGGAGCGGCCTTCTTGCTCGCCTTGGCGGCGGCCGGCTTGGCGGTCCGCGCGCGCTTGACGACAGGCTTGGCGGCCGCCACGGCCGCCGCTTGCGCGCGCTCCGCGACGGTCAGCATGTCGAGCAGGCGCCCGTTCGAATACTCGCCCAGCTTGTTGACGTAGTCCTTGTCCTTGCCGCGCTTGAGCTTTTCGGCGGTGGTCGCCGCGAGCTTGTCGTGGCCTCCCGCCTCTTTGGTGCGCGTGGCGACCGTGTGCAGGCGGATCAGCTTGCCGTTGGCGACGCCGAGCAGCTTCTTGCGCAGGTCGTCCTTGCTGAGCTCACCGGAGTCGAGGATCCCCACGATCTTGTCGACCAGCTTGTCTTTCCCACCGAACTCGTCTTTGACCCGCGAAAGCGGGCTCTTCTTCAATGCCGCGGACATGGTGCACGTTCTCCTTCGAAGGGCGCGTATTTACCGCAATCCCGGCCGCTTGCCTAGGGGGGGCGCCGCGATCGGGCCCGAGGACCTCGGCCGCAGCAGGGGCGATGATTAACTTTCCCCCAGAGAGTCAGCCTCGGGTGGCGATGTTGTTGACGCTCCTGATCATCGCGTTGGTCGTCTGGGTGGTGGGCTTCCGCCTGTTCGAGGTGGCGTCGGCGGCGATTCACATTCTCATCGCCCTGGCCATATTCAGGCTGATCTTTCGCCTGACCTGGGGCACGCCCCGCAAGCTGCAGCCGCGGGCCCCTCGGCCACTCCCTGCGCCCGCTGCGCGTCGCCTGAGCGTCACCGATCAGTTGGCCTCAGGCACGGCGCGGTAACGGCAAGCCCGGCCGACGTAGGCGCCTGCCTGATTTCGACGGCGGGTTCCTCAGGCGTCTGCGTGGCACGACCGCTGCAATCTGCGGGATGTCACGGAGGCAATCATGAGGAAATCTACTTACGTGTTCGTCACGGCAGTGGCAGGGGCCCTGGCCTGGGGCGGCGTGGCCCGCGCGGGTGACGTGGAGATCGTCAATCCCTCGGCGGGACAGCCGGCGCCGGCCGCGGTGGCGCCGGTCCAGACCGTGCCGGTGCAAGAACAGGCGCCCGTCGCGCCGCCGGAGTCGCACACGCAGAAGGTCGTCCACGAAGACGTCAACCCGCCGCACAACGTGATGGCCACCATCACCGTCAGCGCCCTGATGGGGGGCATCGCCGGCCTGCTGGTCGGCGGCGCCGTCTACTATCTGGCCGACAATCAGGAGCACGCGGCGCGGATCGGCCTCTGGGCCGCCGGGGGCGTCCTCGTCGGAACCGGCGTGGGGATCGTGCAGGTGGCGGCCGACGAAAGTCGCGCCAACACCGCGGTCAGCCAGGTCTGGTCGCCGGATCCGGCGCGCACCTACCGGCTGGCGCTCTTCCGCACGAGCTTCTAGCTGGGGAGGGGTCCCGGCCGCGCTGCAGGCGCCGGCGCAGAACGTCGTCCTTGATCGCCTCTCGTTCGCGTGTTCGAAGGGAGGGTGATGGCGGCGGAGCTGACGACCTCGACCGGCTGGGGCCCGACCCTCTCCGCCGCGCCTCCGCCCCAGGGGGCGTACGAGACCTGGAGAGAGAGCGTCCTGCGCGGAATGCTCACCGTCACCGCGCTGGTGGCGCCGCTGCTGGCGGCGCTGGGGATCTTCGTGGGCGAAACCCCACGCGACGTGAAGGACATCGTGGTGATGGGCACGGCCGGCGTGCTGCTGCCGCTCCTCGGCCTGCTGCGCTCGCTGCCGGTGCGGCGGCGGGCGTTGGCCGCCATCCTGATCCTGTTCGCGACCGGAATCTTTCTCCTCGGTCGGGCCGGGTTTGCGGCCGGGCTGAGCGTCATCATCGTCACCACCTGCGTGCTTGGCGTCGTCACCCTGGGCCGCAACCTGGGCCTCGTCATGATCGGCCTCTCCGCGCTGGCCCACCTGGTCATCGGGCTGCTCGTCTCTCGCAAGGTCCTTCATCTCGCGCCGCGCGAGGTCGATCCGCTCCTGTTCAAGAACTGGATCCGGATGGCGGCGACCACCTCGCTGCTTGGCGGTGCTGCTGGCGACGGTGATCGAATTCGTCATTCGCCACGTCGAGGCCAACGCCGCCGCCGCGCGCCGGATGCTGGGCGAGCTGCGCGTCGCGTACGAGCGCCTCGGCCTGCTGCACGGGCGTCTCGAGGCGGCCAAGGAAGAGGAGCGCCGCTTCCTCGCCCACGAGCTGCACGACGAGCTGGGGCAGTCGCTGACCGCGCTCAAGCTGCGGCTGCAGCTGGATGGCCGCTCGCCGGTCCCCGCGCCCCACGAGAACGCGCCGCAGGCGCTGGCGCTCATCGACCAGCTGATCGCGCGGGTGCGGCGGATCTCCGTCGACCTGCGGCCGCCGCTGCTCGACGAGGTCGGCCTCGGTCCGGCGTTGCGGTTTTATCTCGAGGGGCAGGCGGCGCTGTCGAGCGTCCCGATCGTGCTGGAATTCAAGGACGGCACCGCCGGGGCGCGCCTCGCCCCCGATCTGGAGATCGCCTGCTTCCGCGTGGTGCAGGAGTCGATCACCAATGCCCTCCGCCACGCCTCGGCGCAGCACATTCAGGTGCGAATCTCGCGCGACGCCGACCATGTCTCGCTGGCGATCCGGGACGACGGGCGGGGCTTCGATCCGTCGTCGCTCGCCGCGCTCGATCTGGCCGCCCACCTGGGGATCGTCGGGATGCGCGAGCGCGTGCGCGCGCGGGCCGGCTCGTTCCACCTCACCTCGCGGCCGGGCGGCGGGACGACGGTCGAGATCGAGCTGCCGGTTCAGGCCTGACAGAGATCGATGAAGCCGCGGATCCAGAGCAGGTTGATCTCGTCGGACAGCGCGGAGGGCGTCTCGGTGGTGGTCTCGATCGCCGCGACGTAAGGGACGCCGGCCCGGTGAAACCGGTCGGTGATGCTGCCGTCGGGGCAGATGATGAACCCCTCGGCGTCCGCCCGCACGTCGCTCCCCGGCTCGTGCCCCGAATCGACGATGCTGCTGCGCAGGACCGGCACCAGCGAGCCGGCGCGCGCCATCAGCGGGCGGTAGCTCTCCAGATCGCCGAAGACGTACGCGTAGAAGAGCGACCCGTGGATGAAGTTGTCCTGGTGGAGATCCAGCGACGCGGCGGGGAGCGGCGCGCGATCCAGCTCGCGCGCCAGCGCCGCCGTCTCCTGGGGAAGCCCGTCGACGGCGGGCACGATCCGGGAGAACTGCTCACCGTCGCGGAGCTCGCCGCGCCAGAGCCCCGGGGCCAGCTCGTAGCGGAGAAAGTCGTTGTTGGGTCGCTCGCCCGAGATGTTGTACCGGGTGTGCGCCTCGAAGCCGGACGGGTTGATGCACGGGTAGATGAGCAGACCCACGCCGCGCGCGGCGGCGTAGTCGACGATCTCCGCGGTGTGCTCGAGCAGCGTGAGCGGTCCGGCCTTTTCGTCGCCGTGAAATCCGGCGGTGACGAGGACGGTCCGGGGGCCGGGGAGCCGCAGTCCCACCAGGTCGAAGTCGCGGCCTCCTTCGGTCACCGTCCCATATCGGAACGCCTCGGCGGGCGCCGGAACCGAGGCGTTCCAGCGGTCCACATAGTCGGCGAAAACCACTCGCCAAATCTTGCCACGTTTGCCGGAGACGCGCGCGCCGCATAGGCTCAGCCACCGATGGCTGACCTCGCTCAGGACCGTCCCGCCGCGTCACCGACGGGGAAAGAACCCGGCCGCCCGCCGCTCGACCACGCGCCGACGCAGCCGGCCATCCGGCGGATCATCAACGACCGGTTCAGCCGGCAGGGGGTGAAGGCCATCGGGCTCGAGCGGGCGCCGCACAAGGACATCTATCATTTCATCCTCGGCCGCACCTGGCCGACCTTCTTCCTTCTGGTCGCGGTGGTCTTCGTGGTGACCAACATGCTGTTTGCCTGGCTCTACCTGGCCGATCCGGGAGCCGTCACCAACGTCCGTCCCGGCTCGTTCGAGGACGCCTTCTATTTCAGCGTCGAGACGCTGGCCACCATCGGCTACGGCGGGATGGCCCCGGCCAGCCGCTACGGGCACCTCGTCGTGGCGCTGGAGGCGATCGTCGGGATCTTGATGGTCGCGCTCATCACCGGCATCACCTTCACCCGGTTCGCCCGCCCGTCGGCGCGGGTGCTGTTCTCGAACAAGGTGGTCATCTCACCGCGCGACGGCGTGCCGCACGTGATGTTCCGGATGGCCAACTGGCGCCGCAACCGGATCGTCGAGGCGCGCCTGAGCGCCGTCCTGCTGGTCACCGAGCGGACCCGCGAGGGGGACGTGATGCGCAAGCAGATCGATCTGCCGCTGGTGCGCAGCAAGACCAACGTCTTCTTCCTCACCTGGAGCGCCATGCACCTGGTCGACGAGAAGAGCCCGTTCCACGGCCCCGACGCGCTCGAGCGCCTGCGCCTCCAGCAGGCGGAGCTCTACCTGGGGCTGACCGGCCTCGACGAGACGATTGGCCAGACGATCCACGTCCGCAAGCAGTACACGCTCGACGACATCGTCCCGGGCGCGCGGTTCGCCGACGTGCTGTCGACCCGCGAGGACGGCAGGCGCATCATCGACTACCGCAAGTTCCACGACGTCGTGGAGATCGGGCCGGGTTAGCGAGCCAGCGAGCGCGTGAGGGAGGGGATGGGAACTCCCAGGGTTCCCATCAATGAAGTCCGGGGAGCGGCGCCCCGCTGCGCACGAGCGCCAGCAGGCCGCCCAGACGGGCCAGGAGATTGTCGAAGGCCGGCTCGCTGAGCGTGGCGTGCAACGTGAACGTGTGGTCGACGGCCGCGGCGGTGACGCCGTCGAGGTAGGGGCCGATCCCCAGCATCAGCACCTCCGGGTTCCGCTTGGCGTCGCGCAACGACTCCGTCACCTTGAAGGCCAGCGACTTCGCCTCGGTCGCCGTCGCCAGATCGGCCTGCAACTGCGCCTGCAGCCCCTTGCCGAGATCGACGCCGGCCGACAGCGTGAGGATCGCGCCCGCGTCGGAGAACTGCGGATCGGACGCCAGCGACTTGCGCGTCGCCTCGGGGACGATGGCCGCCGCCCAGAGCGCGTGCGCGTCGGCTGCCCGCTCGACCAGGTTCACCAGATCGACGTCGGTGGCGGCGCTGTCGACGGGGCGCGCGCTCTCGGCCAGGTCGGCCATCTTGGGCCCCCAGCCGCCCGCCCCCAGCGCGAAGGTCTGCGCGTCGATGAAGAATCCGACCACGTCGGGATCGCGCTTGGACGACCAGAGCGTGAACCGTCCGTGCGGCGTGGCGACGAGATCGTCACCCGTCTTCTGCAGTTGATCGCGGGCGTAGGCGACCAGCCTGGTCTCGTCCAGCTTCTCGGCGCGAAGGACCATGCCGACCTCCCCGTGGGCGCGGGCCTCTTCGGGAAAGGCGACGGTCACGCTGGTCAGCTGGCGCAGCGGATCGAACCCCGTGCGACGGGCGAACTCCTCGATCTCGCGCTGGTCGGCCTGGTCCTGCTGCGCCTTCTCGGCCAGCTTGGCCGCGGCCGGGCTGGCCCGCAGCTTGGCCACGTCGATCGCGGCCACGACCTTGGTGGCGACCGGAAACAGCGCCAATCGCCCCTCGACGGTGGCGGCGCGATCGTCGCGATGCCGGCAGCCGCCCCGGCAGGACCCGAGCGCCACGAGGGCGATCAAGGCTGGAAAGAAAACTCGCCTTCGCGTCATATTGCCTCGGATGTCATCCGGTTGGGCTCGCATGCGTTTCAAGGGGGGACAGGTCTGGGTGCGGGCGGACGAATCGGGACAGCTGGTGCTGGACGCCGACGGCCGCGCCGAGATGAAGTATCGCGAAACTGACACCAAGAGCTACCGTCCATCTCCTGGAAATCTGCTCCCCGACCCGGGCGGCGCCCCCAGCGCCCCGGCCCCCGAGCGCAAGCGCCGCGCAAACGGCGCCTCGAAGCCGGCAGCCAAGGCGCCGGCGAGGACCCCGTCCGCCGGGGGATCCGCGGTCGAGATCTGGACCGACGGCGCCTGCTCGGGAAATCCGGGGCCGATGGGGATCGGCGTCGTCGTCATCGACGGCCCCACCCGGCGCGAAAAGGGGGAGTACCTGGGCATCGGCACCAACAACATCGCCGAGCTGACCGCCATCGCGCGGGGGATCGACCTGGCGGGCGACAGCACGCGGCGCATGCGCGTCTACACCGACTCGAGTTACGCGATCGGCGTGCTCAGCAAGGGCTGGAAGGCGAAGGCGAATCAGGAGCTGATCGCGCGCCTCAGGCGGCAGCTCGAGCCGCTCGACGTGGAGTTCGTCAAGGTCGCCGGTCACGCCGGCATCCCCGAGAACGAGCGCTGCGACGAGCTGGCCCGCGACGCGGTGAATGGCCGCTCACGCTGAGTATTCGCCCAGCGTGACGAACCGGGCGCTGGCGGCCCGCGCGGCGGTCAACGTTTCGTCGAGCGCGCGGAGCTTGTGCGCCAGCGGCCGCCGCAGGTCCGGTTGCCGGGCGATCAGCGCGGGCGGCATCTCGTCGGCCTCGGCGTCGGCGAGATCGATGCCGTGCAGCTCGAGGTTGAAGAAGGGGGCGCGCAAGGCCGTCGAAACCAGATGGCGCCGCAGCCAGGCCGGCGCGAGGATCAAGCTGGTGCCGATGACGTGCAGGCGGGCCAGCGGCGTCACCGCGATCGGCAGCTCGAGGAGCCCGTCGCCGCCGGACCGGTAGGGCGCGGCGGGCGCGGGTCGATACGGCTCGCGCGGGGCCCGCAGCACCCGCGGGTCGTCGAGAAAGCTGCCGGACGGTCGCCCCGCCACGCGCATCGCCGCCATCACCAGCGCCTTGGCGCCGTAGTAAGCCGCCGACGGAAACACCGACGAGTCGTAGCGGTAACCGCGCGCGCGCAGTAGATCGAGCGCGTCGGCGTTGATCGCGTAGCCCGGCGCGCGAAATCCAATCGGCGCCGCGCCGGAGCAGGCGCCGACCGCCGCGTGCGCCCGATCGATCTCCTCGGCCATCGCGGCCCGCGGCAGGCGGGCGAAGTCATAGCGGTGCGTGTGCGTGTGGTTGGCGAGCTCGTGCCCCGCCCGCGCCAGCTCGGCCAGCAGCGCCCTCCCCTCGGCGTCCTCTTCCAGATCGGCGCCGACGACGAAGAAGGTGGCGCGCAGCTCGTGGCGCGCGAACAGGTCGGCGAACCGCGGCAGGCAGCGCCGCAAGATCGCGAACCGCCCCGGTCCGGTCGGCGGCTCGCCGAGCGCGTGAACCCGGTAGTAACAGGCGACCGCGTCGAGATCGACGGAGACCGCCATCCGCCGGCCGGAATCGCCCATGGCTGCCTTGCTTACCACGCAGGGACGAACCGTGTAATGCGGCGGCTCCTCGGCACCTTTATGGGTGAGCAGGCATCTTCCCAGCAGACCAGAAAGAGACCATCGCCGATGTCGTCCCGTGTCACTGAACCCCAGCCGTCCCTCGCGCGTCACAAGCCGGGCTGCGGCTGCCTCGAGCGGGCGCAGCAGGACGATCCGTTCCTGAGCTGGGTCGGGCGCCTGGTCCACGATCACCGGGGGCGTCTGGTCGCCGTGGCCCGCGGCGAGGGGCTGGGCCCCGAGGAGGCGTTCGACGCCGTCCAGGAGGCGTTCCACACCTTCCTCACGCTCCCCTCGGCGCGGACGCTGGTCGACGCCCGCGACGACTCGCGCAACTTGCTGGTGGCGGTGACCCGCAACCTGGCCCGCAACCGGCGGCGGCGGGCGGCGTTGGCTCGCCCGCACGATTCCAATCCGGAGACGCTGGCGGCGCTTCCCGCGCCGGCCCCCACCGTCGAAGAGCTGCTCTCGGCGGCCGAGGATCAGGTCCGGCTGCGCGGCTGCGTCGCCTCGCTGGGCGAGATGCAGCGGGCGGTGGTGACGCTGCGGATGCTCGACGAGATCGACGGCGAGGACGTCGCCGGCACGCTGGGCATCACCCCCGGCCACGTGGCGGTCCTCCTCCACCGCGCCAAGGCCAACCTGCTCGCCTGCATGACCAACGAACCTGCTGAAAGGAAGAGCTCATGAGCACCGATCACGCCAACCTTCTGGAGATCACCGACGCCAACTTCGACAAGGAGGTGCTCCAGTCGCCGCTGCCGGTGCTGGTCGACTTCACCGCCGCCTGGTGTCCCCCCTGCCGGGCGATCGCCCCCCACGTCGCGGCGATCGCCCAAGCGCAGGCCGCCACCCTGAAGGTCGGCACCTGCGACGTCGACGCAAACAACGAGCTGACGGCGAAGCTCGACATCCGGGCCATGCCGACGCTGATGGTCTTCAAGGACGGCCGCGTCGTCGGCCAGATCGTCGGCGCCGTCCCCCGCGCAAAGATCGAAGCGCTGATCGCCCGCGCGTCGGCCTAGAGAGTGCGGACCATCTTCAGCACGAGGTTCTTCTTCGTGCCCAGATCTTGAACCCGCCGGTCGACCTCCTCGAACCCGCGGCGCCGCCAAAAAGCGACGCCCCGCGGGTTGTCCTCCCGGACGATGAGATGGAGCGCGCGGCCGCCCTCGGCGAGGACGAGGCCCACGAGCTCGTCGACGGCCGCGGCGCCGAGACCGTTGCCTCGTGCTTCGGGACCGATCAGCAGGAGCCCGATGTACCAGTCGGTCGGCCCCAGATAGCCACGAAGCAACTCGACGACGCCGACCATCTCGCCGTCGCGAATGAGGCCGAGCACCTGCTTGTCGGCCAGGGTCTTCCCCGGCGGCAGGCCCGCGAGCAGGCGCGCCGCCTCGTCCTCGCGTGGCGGATGCCCCGTCGTCGCCTCGACGAAGTCGGCGCAGCGGAGATGCAACGCCTGCAGCGGCGCGAGATCGGATGTCCGCGCCTCGATGCGCCGGAGCGAGAACGTCACTTCGCTGCGTCGCCGGAGTCGACCCCGGCGTCGATCTGGCCGCCGGCGTCGACGGTCTGCTGACCAGCGTCGACGAGGGCCGCGGTTCCGTACGACGCGCTGGTCGAAAGCACGCAGGAGGTACAAAGAAGGGCAGCTCCCGCGGCCACCACAGCCGCGCGGCCGAGACGTGGAAACCGATGACCCGAGCAGGGACCTGTGCAGACACCGTGGTCCTGCTTGGGGACCAACTCCCCCTGGCAGAACGGACAGACCGTCTCGTCCGGTTTCACGTGGCGGGCGCACCCGGGGCAAAGCGCGAGCGACTTCATGCGGACCTCCTAAGTTAGGAGGAGAAGTTTACACCAATCGGCGTCGTTACTTCTTGGCGTCTGGGAGACAGGACAGGGACGAGAGCGCTCATAAGAAACCTCCCAGTTTCGGACCGCGGGTCTACATGCAGATCCGGCGTCGTGTAGCCTCAAGGCCGTGACGGCCCCCGACATCCCCGCCGAGGAGGAGCGGCTGCTCGCGCGCGTGCTGGCCAGCCTGGCGGCGCATGCGCCGGCCGCGCGTCCGGCGGCGGGCGCCGCGCCTCGCCGCGACCACATCGAGGAGATGATCGCGCTGCGCGACGAGATCGGCGAGGCGCGCCTGGAAGACGTGCCGGCGCTGGTGGCGCAGATGGAGCGGCTGCAGAACGTGTCGCTCACCCGCGGCGATCTGCAGACGATCCTGGTCGATCCCGCCGCGCCGTACTTCGGCCACCTGCGGCTGCGCGAGCAGGTCCGCGGGCGCGGCGCCGTCGAGCGCGACGTCTTCATCGGGCGCGCGACGTTCGTCGACGCCGCCGCCCGCGTGAACGTCGTCGACTGGCGGCACGCGCCGGTGAGCCAGCTCTTCTATCGTTACGCCGAGGGGAGCGACTACGAAGAGCGCTTCGGCGATCGCGACGTCGAGGGGGAGATCGTGGCGCGCCGGATCCTGACCATCGAAGGCGGCGTCCTGCGCCGCGTGGCCTGCCCGCAGGGCGTCTGGGCCCGCGGCGCGAACGGGGAATGGGCGCGGACCGATCTGCCGACGCACGAGCTGGCCGGCGGACAGGAGACCGCCATCCGCCCCGAGCGCGGAAAGCTGGGCGCCGCTCCCGTCGGACGGCAGGCGCTCGACCGGCACCTGCCCGAGATCGCCGCGCTGATCGATCCGCGCCAGTTCGACCTCATCACGGCGCGCGACGCCGGCGTGGTCGTCATCCAGGGGGGCGCCGGCAGCGGCAAGACCACCGTCGGCCTGCACCGGCTCGGGTACCTGGCGTTTTCCTTTCCCGACAAGTTCCCGCCGCGCAAGCTGGCGGTCGTCACCGGCGGCGCCGCGCTGGCCGCCTACATCAGCCAGCTGCTGCCGTCGCTGGGCGTGGCCGGCGTCGGCGTCATGACGTTCGGCGAGCTGGCCACGCGCGAGCTGCGCGCCGAGATCCCCTGGCTGCGGGCGACGATCGTCGACGACACGATCCCCGCCGTCACCCGCGTCAAGAGCCACCCCGCGCTGTTGCACGAGCTCGAGCGCGCCTGCGCCGCCTACACCGGCAAGAAGACGTCGCGCGCGGTGGTCGAGATCTGGGCCGACCTGCTGAGCGATCGCGGGCGGCTGGCGGCGTTGACGGCGAACGCCGCCGGAGATGCCGATCGCCGAGCGCGACCTCGCCGAGGCGCACCGGCTCATGACCGACCGGGTGGCCGCGATCCAGGCCCGCGACCCCCGCGAAGGTGGACGGCAAGAAGCCGCCGCCCAAGCGCCGCGCCAAGGAGCGCGAGCGCGCGCCCGGCCCCGACATGCACTGGACCGCGATGGGGCTCGAGCAGAAGGCCGGCCAGCGCACCGTCGACAGCGATCTGCCCGAAGGCATCCGCCGCGTCGAGGGGACCGGCGGCGATCCGGACGACGACGCCGACGACGACCAGAACATCCGCGGCGAGACCGGCATCGACGGCCTGCGCACGGAGGACGACGCCGCCACGCTCGACCTCGACGACGTGGCCATCCTGCTGCGCGCCAGCCAGCTCCTGCGCGGCGTGAAGCGGGCGCCAGTATCCGGGGACCCCGGACGGGTCCCCGGTCCCCCCCGCGAAGGACTTCGCTCGGCGAAGCCGAGCTCCGTCCACGCGTTTGCCCACCTCTTCGTCGACGAGGCGCAGGACCTGTCGCCGATGAAGCTGTCGGTCCTGATCGGCCACATCCCCGCCCGGCGAGGCCCGGCGCCGTCAATCACCCTGGCCGGGGACACCTCGCAGCGCCTGTTCCTGGACAACGGCTTCGGCGACTGGCGGGCCGTCCTCGGTCACCTCGGCCTGGCGCACGTGGCGATCGAGCCGCTGCGCATCGCCTACCGCTCGACGCGGGAGATCATGGACGTCGCGCGCGCCGCCATGGGCCCGCTCGCCGATCCCGATCCGCCCCAGGCGCCGCGCACCGGCGCCCCGGTCGAGACGTTTCAGTTTCCCGGCGTGGGCGCGGCCGTCGCCTTCCTGGCCGAGGCGCTGCGCGAGCTGGCCGCCCGCGAGCCACGCGCGACGGTCGCCCTGCTGGCCCGCCATCCCGAGCAGGCCGATCGCTACTACGACGGCCTCCGCCGCGCCGAGGTCCCGTCGCTGCGGCGGGTGCGCGCGCAGGACTTCGCCTTTCGCCCCGGCGTCGAGGTCACCGACGTCCGCCAGGTCAAAGGGCTGGAGTTCGACTACGTCGTCATGCTGGACGCCAACGATTCGAGCTACGGCCGCGACGACGAATCGCGCCACCTGTTCCACATCGGCGTCACCCGCGCCGCCTGGCAGCTCTGGCTCGTGGTCACCGGCGCGCCCAGCCCGCTGGTGCCGGCGCCGGCGCCGGCGGCCTGAGCCGGGCGCCGCCGGCGGCGTGCGCGGGGCGTCAGCTTCGGGGCCTGGACCAGGTCCCGCGCCCGAGCGGGGTCTTGCGCGTGAGCGGCGTCTTGCGGGCCAGGGTCTTGCCCGGCTGAAGCCCGACCCGGCGGAGCGTCGAGGTCTTCGGCGAATTCTTCGGCGAACGATTCGACGTCGCCGACGTCGCCACCGCCGGCGCCTCCTCGATCCGGGGAAGCGGCGGCGCCTTCATCAGGCTCGCGAAGACCGCCGACAGCTCGCAGGTCACGGCCAGCTTCGGGGGATTCGATTCGAGCGTCCGGGACAGCAGGGCCGGCGCGAAGTCGCCGCCCGGCGCCGGCGCCGACAGCACCAGCTTGAACCCCGGCGCGTGCACCAGGTAACAGTCCCCGCGGCTGGCGATCGCCGGCCCGGAGGTGACGCGCACCCCGTCCAGCCGGCCCAGCACGCGCGCCAGCTCGGCGAGCCCGCTGCCCCCCAGCGAAACGCGCAGGTTCACGATCCCGCCGGTCGCGCCCCCCGCCGAGGCGAAGGTGTGGCCGGCGATCGTCACCGACGCGACGTCGTTGGCGACTGTCGACGGCGGAAAGATTCGAATCGGCGCCATGGCTCCACTATACGCATGTTCAGGTCTCGGTCAAAACTCACCCGAGCAGCAGCACCTTGCCGTCGACGTGCTGCTCGGCGAGCTGGTGAGCGGCGGCCGCCTCGGCGAGCGGGAACCGCTTGACGATCGGGATGACCAGCTTGCCGTCGGCGACCGCCCGCGCCAGCTCGCCCAGCCGCTTGGGATCCGAACGCGTCATGAACGCCTTGACCACGAACCCCTTCTCCTTGGCGCCCGCCGGCTCACCGAGCACGCTGCCCACCTTCCCGCCCGGCTTCAGCTTGGCGAGCAGCTTCTGGATCGTCTCGCCGCTGACGGTGTCGGCGATTCCGTCGAGCAGCGGCAGCCGGGCGATCTCGCCGTCGTCGTCGATCGCCACCACCGCGTCGGCGCCCAGCTTGGCCGCCTCGGCCTTCTGTCTGGCGCGCACGCCGGCGTAGACCTTCGCGCCGCGGGCCTTGGCCGCGAACACCGCCGCCCGCCCGACCCCGCCCACGGCGCCGGTGACCAGGATGGTCTCCCCCGCGCGCGCGTCGGTGGCGTCCTCGGCCAGCTGGGCGCCCGTCAGCACCACCAGCGGCAGCGCCCCGGCGTCCGCCAGATCCAGCTTCGCCGGGACCGGCGCCCAGGCGTCGACCGGCGCGACCACCAGCTCCGCGTATCCGCCCATCACCCGCCCCAACACCTTGTCCCCGACGGCGAACTCCGTCACCCCCGGCCCGACCGCCGTCACCGTTCCGGAGGCGTCCCGCCCGAGAACGGCAGGTAGGTCGAGCGGCATGTACTGCCGAAGGGCGCCGCTCCGCTGTTTCCAGTCGACCGGATTCAGGCTGGCCCCTGCCATCCGCACCACGATCTCTTTCGCCCCCGGCTTGGGGTCGGGGAGCGTCCGTAGCTGCAGGACCGAAGGGGGACCGTATTCAGGCAGGACGATGGCGCGCATGGTTCCTTTCAGTGGGTCTCATATAGGTCTCCCGATGGCGATCCGGAAGTGGGCGGGTGGCGCTTGGATGCCGGATCCACGACGGGAGTACGCGAAGTCAGCCTTTCGGTCGTTCCGGCCGCTCGGCTTTTCCCCGCGAGGCCTCGACGGGATAGCGCCCGCGGTTTCGCTCCAGCTTGTCGGCCACCGCTCGCAGCAGATCGATGCCGGTTCGCTCGCACAGCAGCAGGAGGGCGATGCCGACGTCGCCGATCTCGTCGGCGATTCGGGCGCGCGGCCCGGCGGCGCGCGAGTGCTCGTCCGACGCCGAGCCCGCGACCCAGCGGTACTCCGCCACCAGCTCGCCGACCTCCGAGGCCAGCAGCATGGCCAGGTTCTTCGGATCGTGAAACTGTCCCCAGTCCCGCTCGGCCACGAACTGGCGCAGCCTTGCCGCGAATGCCTCGAGGTCCGTCATCTTCTCGCCGGGCACTATCGCCCGAGGAGGCGGCCGGCCGCTACATCCCTTGAACCGTCGAGCTCGTGACGGTGATGCTCTTGGCGTTCACGCCGATGGCGGTGCCGACGTCATTCACGCTGCCGGTCGTCACGTTGGTCCAGTATCCGCCCGTGTTGCCGGTGATCGTCGTGTCGGTGATGGACAGGACGCCCGACATATCGTCGCTGGTGAAGAAGACGCCGCCGCCATAGGCATTCTTGCCGGCGGCGTTGTTCAGCACCGCGTCGCCGCACAGGAGAATGTTGAAGCCATTGCCGTCGCCATAGATGGCGCCCCCGTTTCCGCCCGAGCCGGTCTCGTGTTGACCGTTGTTGATGGCCGAGCACATGGATGCGTCGTCGTTGTTGGCGTCGTGGCCGGTGGCGGTGTTGCTCTGGAAGAGCGAGTTATAGATGTCGAGTTCCCCAAAGAGCGCGCCGACCGCGCCGGCGTTGGCGCCGCTGTTGTTGGTGAACGTGCTCCCCACGATCACCGCGCCGTTCTTGCTCCCTTCGATGTAAATGGCGCCCCCCCCCGTATCAGGGCCCAGCTGCGCCGCCTGATTGCCGGAGAAGATGCAGTCGACGACCAGAAGATTGCCGTCGTTGATGAACACAGCGCCCCCCTGGCCGTCGTCGTATCCCTGCGAGCAGGCGGTCTGCGACGCGGTCGGGATCTTCTGGGTGGGGTTGGTCTTGCCGTTGACGAGCGAGAGGTGCTGCAGCGTCAGGCCGTTGTTGTTCGTCTGAAAGTCCGGACCGTTGAAGCTCAGGATCTGCACGGCATGCCCACCGTCGAGCGTGATCTTCCCGCCGCCGTCGATGACGGTGTTCTTGTTGGTCGGCAGGTTCATGGTGGCGGTGATCGCGATGGTGACGGCGCCGCTGCCACAATTGAAGGTGATGACGCCCCCCTTGCTGACGGCTGTGTTGAGCGCCGCGAAGGTGCAGCTGGCGGCGGTGCCGGTGCCGACCACGGTGGTCGGGCTCGACACGTCGGCCGGCTGCCCCTTGGCCGGGACCCCCGCCTTGCAGGATCCGTTCGGGTTTCCGGCCTGGCTCCCCGACCCGCCGGTGCCGGTCGTTCCGCCGCTGCCGGTCGAACCGCTGTTGCCGCCGCTGGCGTGTCCCGCCGCGCCGCCGGTGGATCCGACGTTGCCGCCGCTGGCGTGCCCCGCCGAGCCGCCCGTCGCGTGGCCCGCGGCGCCGCCGCTGGCGTGGCCTGCCGAGCCGCCGGTTGCGCCGACGTTGCCGCCGGTCCCGACGCTGCCATGGCCCGCCGATCCGCCGGCGCCGACGTTGCCGCCCTTGCCGCCGCTCGCATGTCCCGCCGAGCCGCCCGTTGCGCCGACGTTGCCGCCGCTGCCGACATTGCCGCCGCTCGCGCCGGTGGTTCCCCCGCTGTTTCCTCCGGTCGCTCCGTTATCGCCCCCGCTCGCGCTGCCGCCCGTTCCGTCAATGAAAGAAGAGCTCTCTGCCGCACAACCGAGAGACAGCACCATCGACAGTGCCAGCACCAAAGGAACGCGCATGGGGGACCTCCTGATTCGAGGGCGTGCCAGGCTATCGAGGGCCATGGACTAGGGGGGGCGGCCGCTCGCGTTCCTGGACTAGGCGGCACTGTATCAGTTCGCTCGCGAACGAGGATCAGAACTTTTACCTCAGCCGCCGTCTTTTCGTGTCTCGTGCCATCGCGAGATGCCCGGATCGTTTACGAGCCCAATGTGATTGCATGTGATTGGATGTAATTGGATGTCGTTGACGGAGTTGGTAACGACCAAAATCCGGGCTCAATGACCACGCGAGGGGATCGCGAGTCGTCGACGGACTGTCGTCCCAGCCGGTCGTCCATGTATTCTGCCGGCCCATGTCCGCCCGAACCCCATCCGCCGCCCTGACCGCTGCCGCTGCCCCGATCGTCTATCGCGTCTCGATGCCCGAGCCGGCGTCGCACGAGTACGAGGTCGAGATGCTGATCCCCGCTCTGCCCGGCCGCGCCGAGGTGGAGATCGTCTTTCCGGCCTGGGCGCCCGGCAGCTACATGGTGCGCGACTTCGTCCGCCACCTCACCGGGCTGGTCGTCCACGACGGCGGCGGCCGCGCGCTGCCGCCGGGGAGCGTGGTGCGCCTCGATAAGCAGCGGTGGCGGATCGCCAGCGCCGGCCGTCCCTTCCGCGTTCGCTATCGGATCTTCGCCTTCGAGGCGACGGTGCGGACCTCGTTCCTCGACGACACCCACGCCTACTGGAACGGAAGCAGCCTCTTCTTCTTCGTCGAGGGGGAGCTGGCCCGCCGCTGCGAGGTCACCGTCACCGTCCCCACCCGCCGCTGGCGGGTCGCCACCGCGCTGCCGGCGATCCCCGGGCGGCGGCTCAGCTACGCCGCCGCCGACTTCGACGAGCTCTGTGATTCACCGTTCGAGATCGGGACGCACGCGCTCTCCACCTTCACCGTCGGCCGCACCCGGTTCGAGCTGGCGCTCTACGGCCGCACCAACGCCGATCCGGCGCGCCTGCTCGACATCCTCCGCCGGGTCGTCACGGCGACCGGCAAGATCTTCGGCGGCTTCCCGTTTCGCCGCTACCTCTTCATCGTGCACGCGCTGCCGGTCGGCTCGGGGGGCTCGAGCACCGCGCCTCGGTCACCATGGACATCGCCGGCCTCGGCTTCGAGGACGAGACCGGATACCTCCGCTTCGCCGATCTGGCGGCGCACGAATTCTTCCACGCCTGGAACGTCAAGCGCATCCACGACGCCAACCTGGGGCCGTTCGACTACACCCGCGAGAACTACACCCGGCTGCTCTGGCTCTACGAGGGGTGCACCGACTACCTGGCCCACGTGATCATGTTGCGCGCCGGCGTCAGCAGGGAGCGGCACTTCCTGAAGATGATCGCCGACGACTGGCCGAGGTACGCGACGCGCCCCGGGCGCAACGAGTCGTCGCTGGAGGAGCTGTCCTTCGAGGCCTGGGTCAAGCAATACAAGCCGTCGGAGAACTTCACCAACCGATCGGTCAGCTACTACGAAAAGGGGCTCTGGACGGCGATGGCGCTCGATCTCGAGCTGCGCCTGACCGGCGACGCCGCGCGCGGGCTGCCGGAGATGCTGCGGGTCTTGTGGGACGAGTTCGGCCGCGCCGAACGGCCGATCACCGACGCCGACGTGCGCGCCGCCGCCGCGCGCATCGCCGGCCGGTCGATGAACCGTTTCTTCGACCGCTTCGTCCGCGGCACCGACGAGCTGCCGCTGCCGGCGCTCCTGAAGCGCGCCGGGCTCGAGCTCACCGCCCGGGCGGACTGGGACGAGAGCGGCCGGCCGCTCGCCGAGCGCGACGCCGTCCGCAGCGGCCGCGCCCGGGCCTGGACCGGCATCGCCCTGCAGGCCGATCGAACAGTCGTGCGCAACGTGGTGCCGCGGTCGCCGGCCTGGCGCGCGGGGCTGACCTTCAATGACGAGATCGTGGCCGTGGACGGCGCCCGCGTCACGCCGGCGACCTTCGCCAAACGGATCGCCGATCGCCCGCCGGGCGCGCGCGTGCGGATCGCCTACTTCCGCCGGGACGAGCTGCGCGAAGCGCGCCTCACGCTGGCGGAGAGCCCCGACCGCCGGCTCTCCGTCACCGTCGCTCCCCACGCCGGCGCGCGCGCCGACGCGGTCCGCGCCGGCTGGTTTGGCCTCAAGGGGTGAAGGTGATCTGATCGGTCGAAAGGCCGGTCAGCTTCTGGGTGGCGTCGTTGAACGCGACGTTGCCGAGGTTGACGCCCGGGATGGCCAGCGCCGAGACGGTGAGCGTGTCCGTCCCGCCGGCGGTGGCCAGCGGATTCGGCGACAGCCCCGGCAGCGTGAACGTCGTCGAGCCGTCGAAGATCGTCACCGACCAGGTGCGCGTGCCGCCGTTCGGGTCCTTGAACTCGGCGGCGTGCAGCGTGGCGCCGGCGACCGGCACGAACGAATACTGGCCGCCCGACGCGGCGATCCCCGTCGGGGCCGGCAGCCAGGGCGTCAGCGCGACCGGCGACGTGGCGGTCACCCCGTGCATCCACGACAGCGAGGCCGGCTCGCCGGCGGTCATGGTCGCCTGCGCCGACGCCAGCAGATCGTACGACCCGCCGGCCAGCCCGGCGGTCGTCGTTCCGCCCAGCTTCGGGATGCTGGTCATCGTCACGTGCGCCCCCAGCGTCGGAACCACCACCGGGATTCGCCCCTGGCCGCCCGGCAGCTCGATGGCCGGGTAGGCGTTGAAATAGGTCATGCCGGCCGGCAGCGCGGGGAACGTCGCCGAGAAGGGGATCAGGTCCGCCGCCGCGATCTGGGGCAGCGTCTCGTTCACCGTCGTGGCCCCGGCCGTCAGATCCAGCCCGGTCAAGAGCGCCCAGCCGACCGGCGTGACGATGTCGTCGGTGCTGTCGTCGGGCGTCCCGTTCGAGTCGTCGTCGACGATGATCGCGAAGTGCGCCTGCGGTCCCGTGCGGGCGACGAGCTGCCAGTTGCAGTCGTCGGCCAGCGCGTTCCTGACGCAGGCGTTGCCGGGGATCGTGGTCGTCAGCGCCGTCCCGGCGACCGCGATGGTGCGCGTCGGCTGGTTGATGTTGTTCGACAGGTCGCCGAGGTTCGTCGCCTGCGAGGCCGCCACCAGCCCGATGGTCGTGTGCCCCGCCGCCGGCGCCGGCAGGCTCTCCCAGCCGGCGATGGTGCCGCTCACCATCGCCGTGTCGGGCGTGGGACGCACGTTGGCCTGGATGTTGATGGTCATGTTCGCGCCGTTGGCGCCGATCCAGGTGCTGGGGGCGTATGCCGTCGCCGAGGCGGTCACCGTGACCGCCCCGTGCAACATCGGGCAGCTCATCGGATCGAAGGCCACGAGTCCCGTCGAGTCGGTGAGCGCCATGCAGGGCGCGGCAGCCGACGACGCGCCGACCTGCACCGCCGCCCCGGCAATGGGCGCGTAGGTGTCGGCGTCGATGACGTAGACGTTCAGGTAGCCGTCGATGCCGCCGCCACCGATGCCGCCGCCCGGGACCAGCATCGGGGCGGGGTGATTGTCCGACACGGAGCCACACCCCACGGCCGCCGCCAACACCCCAATCCCCAGAGAGAACGCACGCGCACTTTTTCGCATCTCCCCGCTATCGACACATCAGCGGGAAAAAGAAGAAACCGGGGAGAGGGCGTCGAGCGGCTTACGGTACCGCCACGGAGAAGTCGGTGACCTCGAGGCCTGTGCCGCCGTTCCAGATCTCGAAGCCGGCGAACACGTTGGTCAGGTACCAGGTGCTCTGGACATAGCCGCGGGTGACGGCGTCCTGGATGAAGTCTCCCAGGCTGTACGTCAACGAGCTGATGCTCTGCTGGGCGGCGTAGGTGACGCAGGGCTTTCCGTTGCCGGAGTTGTTCCCGTACCAGACGTTCCAGTTCTTGCCGCCGATGGTGGTGGAGGCGACCATGCTGCCGATCGGTTGGTTGCTGGTCGGCATGTGGTACCAGACCATCAGGAAGCCTCCGCTCGGTGAAGCGGCGGACGGCTCGCCCGCCGAGCTGGTGCTGAACCAGACGTCGTAGGCGGCGTTGTAGCTGCCGGTGGCGCCGTTGTCCGCCCAGGTCCAGCTGGTCATGACGCTCCCCTTGGGGATCGAGCTGACCGCGCGGGGGAGCATGCTCGTGGAGCCAGTGTTGTGGTCCGAGTTGGCGCCGGTGAATACCGAGGGGAACCCCGCGGGGTTGTTGCCGGCACCGGTCCCCTTTTGAACCGTGACCTTGAACTTGGGCCCCGGGCCGTAGGTGATGGTCTGGCCGGCCGTCGAGCCCCAGGCGTTGTTCTGGACGATGTACTCCTTGCTGTTGCAGGTGACGACGCCCGTCCCGTACTGCTCGGTGATCGTCCCCGTCCCGGAGGTCGAGCTGCAGCTGTTGGTCATGCCGCCGCCGCCGGTGGTGGAGACCGGGACGATGCTGCTGACACAGACGTTGTAGGTGCCGACGTGGGTCGCGTCGGAGCCTGCCGAGACCTGGATCTGCATGTCGTAGGGCGTCCCCGCGGCGCCAGCCGCCTTGCTGCACTGGGCGGCCGTGGCCCACGACGGACAGTTGGCGTCGGTGAAGCAGACCTGCCCCGTCCAGCCGTTGGCAAACGCCGCGATGGGTTCGTAGGGGGCCACGGCGGTCGTCGAGTTGGCGCTCTGGCTGAACCCGATGCGCACCTCGTTCCCGCCGCTGGAGCCGGTGAGCGTGATGTTGAAGCACTTCGCCGTGCCCGCGTACACGCTCTTGACCGGCGTCGTGCCGCCCGCGTCGTTCAGCTCCATGCCGATCCCGCAGCCCCACTTGGTGCTGGTCGCATCGACCACCGTCGTTCCACTGATGCAGCAGGAGCCGGTCGAGCAGATGTTGGCCGGCTGGGGGCTCGCGCAGGAGGAGCCGTCGGTGTAGCCGTAGATCGCGCCCTGGATGGCGATCGGATCGCTGGCGTCGCAGTTCCAGGCCGCCGCATTCACCAGCTGGTTCGGATTCGGCGTGCAGGCCGTTCCCGTCGAGCCGCCGGTGGAGCCGGAGCTGGTGCCGCCGGTTCCCGTGCTCTGGCTGCCGCCGGTCCCCGTGCTCTGGCTGCCGCCGCTTCCCGTGCCCTGGGTGCCGCCGCTCCCCGTGCTCTGGCCGCTCCCGCCGGTGCCACTGCCGGTGCTCCCGCCGTTGCCGGTCGTCTCGGTGGTCGTGTTCGGCTTGGCGCAACCGAAGATAAAAACGGACCCAATTAGAACGAAGCGAACGAGAGAGCGCTGCATAGGGGACCTCCTAAGATCTGTGAAGCACGCGACGGAGCACGCGAAGCGATTCGAGGCCCAATACGATAGCCGAATTCGGGCGACGACGACAGGAACGGCCCGACGCCTGGCGTCTTGACGCACGCGCGACATCGGATCGCCGAACCGACGCGAAACCGTAACGACTTTGTCAGACGGAGCCGTTCACCGATCCGATATCGCTCATGCATGGGTAATCTTCGAAGAACTGCGGTGGTCCTTGCCTTGGCCTCGGTGGGCTTTGCCTGCTCGAGCAGCTCGCCGTCCGGAACGGGAACCGGTGGAGCGGGTGGTGGCGCGGGGAACGGGGCGGCGGGCGCCGGAACCGGGGGCAGCGGCGCAGCGGGCGGGGGTGCCAGCGGCGCGGCAGGCGCAACGGGCGGCGGCGCAGCGGGCGCGAGCGGTGGCGCAGCGGGCGCGAGCGGCGGCGCGGCGGGCGGTGGCGCGGGCGGCAGCGCAGCGGGCGCGGGCGGCGGCGCAGCGGGCGCGGGCGGAAGCGGCGGTGCGGGCGCGGGCGGAAGCGGCGGTGCGGGAGGCGTGGCGGGATCGGCGGGTGGCGCCGCGGGCGGTGGCCTGACGGCTGACGTTCAAAACATCGTCATCATCTTCGCCGAGAACCGGAGCTTCGACGGGTTGTTCGGGGACTTCCAGGGCGCGAACGGCCTTGGCACAGTGGTCTCGGCCGGAGCGCCCACCGCGGCGTACATCCCCCAGAAGGATCGCGACGGGACGACCGTCCTCGCCAAGTTGCCGCAGACCTGGGGAGGCGCCACGGCGGCTGGAAATCCGACGGTGGTGACCCAGGCCCAGACCGACAATCTCCCCAACGCGCCCTTCGCCCTGGAGACGACGTTCTACACCGTCAACGGCGCCCCCAAGCTGACCACGCTGGACGTCACGCGCGACATGGCCCACCGGTTCTTCGAGAACCAGATGGAGCTCAACGGCGGCACCAACGACATGTTCGCCGCCTGGGAAGACGCCGGCGGGATCACGATGGGACACTGGGATTACAGCCAGTCGAAGCTCTCGGCCCTGGCCCACGAGTACGTGCTGGCGGACAACTTCTTCATGGGGGCCTTCGGCGGATCGTTCCTGACCCACCAGTACCTCATCTGCGCGTGCGCGCCGACGGTGCCCGCCTCGTTCGTCACCAGCAACAATCCGTCGCTCAACGTGCTGGGGACGGCGAACGCCAAGGGGGTCCCGCAGCTGGCGCAGAACTCCACCTCGCCGGCCTCGGCGCTGACGGGCGCACCGTCGCTGCAGACCGGGAACATCGCTCCGCTGGACTACTTCGGGACAGGCGACGGCTACCGGGCGGTGAACACGATGCAGCCGGCGTATGAACCGAGCGGCAACCTCCCGAAGGCGGGCGCCACCGATCTTCGCTACGCCGATCCGGGCGCGGCGACCACGCTGCCGCCCCAGACGCAGACGACGATCGGCGACCTACTGACCGGCAAGGGGGTCGACTGGGCCTGGTACGCGACCGACTGGGACGCCGCCATCACCGACGGGAGCGCGCCGTCCGGCTCGACGCACACCGTGATCTACGCGCCGTCCGGCCCGCGCGGCAGCCCGGATTTCCAGACGCACCACCACCCGTTCAACTACTACGCGGCGTTCGACCCGGCCACGCAGGCGGCCGCCCGCAGCGCGCACCTCAAGGACTACAACGACCTGCTGACGGACATCGCGGCCGGCACGGTGCCGCCGGTCGCCTGGTACAAGCCGACCGGTAACCTGAATCAGCACCCGGGCTACGCCAACGTCGACGACGGCGACAACCACATCGCCGACCTGGTGGCCAAGCTGAAGGCCGGCCCGCAGTGGGGCCACATGGTCATCGTCATCACCTACGACGAGTACGGCGGCCAGTGGGACCACGTCGCGGTGCCGAAGGGCGATCTGCTGGGCCCGGGCGAGCGCGTCCCGGCCATCATCATCTCCCCCTTCGCCAAGAAGGGGACCGTCGACCACACGCAGTACGACAGCGCGTCGACCCTCCGCCTCATCACCAAGCGCTTTGGGCTGAGCACGCTGCCCGGGATCACCAAGCGCGATCAGGCGCTGGTCAGCAACGGCGGCACCGCGATGGGCGATCTGACCGGCGCGCTCACGCTCCCGTAACGCCGAGCCGGCCTCACCGCCGGGTCGCGATGGCCGTCGCCTCGTCCCGGGGCGGCGGCTATTTCTTTGTCAGGTCGGCGTCGGTGAGCGTCTTCAAGAAGGCGATGACGTCGCCGATCTCGGCCTTGCTGAGCGCCGGTCTGTCGCCTGGCTTGCCGCCGAAGGGGCGCTCGCTGTTGACGTTCTTCTTGTAAGGCAGCGGGGAGATCGTCGAACGGGTCGATCTCGCCGCCGAGCTTGGGGTACCACTTGCCCGGATTGGTGTCGCGCGCGACGTAGAACGCCAGCACCTGGTCGAGGGTGTGAAACTGTCCGTTGTGGAAGAAGGCGCGCCGCACGGCCACGTTGCGCAGCGTCGGCACGCGAAATTCGCCGCAGTACTCCTGGTGACCGGCGAGATCGGTGCGCACCGGGCCGCAGAGCCCCAGGTCGTGAAAGGCGACGTCGGCGTTGGCGGGGAGCGTCCGGTTTCGCGGGACGCCGAGCGCGTTGTAACCGAAGTCGGTGAAGTTCGGGAAGCCGTCGTGGCGGATCCCGCTCGGGTGGCAGCTGGCGCAGTTCCCCTTCTTGGGATCGTTGAAGAGCGCCAGGCCGCGCTGCTCGGCCGCGCTGAGCGTCCCCTGGCGCCGCAGGTAGGCGTCGTAGCGGCTGCTGTAGGGGTAGAAGTCCTTCGGGCTCTGCTGGAACACCTCCAGACACTGAAGAAGCGCCGTCGACCCTCGGAGCGGCTCCGAAAACACATCGTTGCCGAACACCGCCTTGAATGTCTCGGCCAGCGGCCCGCGCGCGACCCGCGCCACGACGCTGTCGACGTCGGGGTTGGCCATCTCGAACGGCGAGGTCAGCGGCAGCCGCGCCTGATCGTGCGTGGTGTCGGCCCGGCCGTCCCAGCCGTGCCCGCCCGTCGGCCCCTGGTCGACGCTCTCGTCGACCGCCTCGTCGAAGTGGTGCTCCGAGAACGGCGGCAGCGTTTGCAGGTAACGCAACCCCGGCGCGGCGCGGAGGCCCGCGCTCTTCAGATCGGGGCCGCCCAGCTGCGTGGAGCGCGCGTTCGGCGGGCCGTACCCGAAGCGGGGATCGTGACAGGTGGCGCAGGACATCCTCCCTGAGACCGAGAGCTGCGGAGCGAAGAACAGCCGGCGCCCGAGCGCGGTCATCTCCGCGGGGGTCGGCCGGCGACTGAACCGCCCCGCCGCATAGAACGATTTCGCCGCGGCGGTGGCGGTGGTCGGCTGCGGTGGCGCCGGCAGAGGCGCGGCGGTTGGCGTCGCCGCCGCGATCGGGACCAGTGGCACGGCGGGCCGGCCTCGGCAACCTCCCGCGGCGACGCCCGCGGCCAGCAGCGCGATGCGGACCATTGACGATCTCGGGCGGCGGCGCACGGCGCGCGATCTTGCCCGAGATCGCCCGGCCGCCGGCGGCGGATCGCGCCCGACGCACAAATGTCACATCCCCGGCTGGCGGACGTGTTGGGCTGAGGCTCAGCCGCGGCGGACGGAGATCGCCAGCTTGGCGACGCTCTTGACCACGTGGGGGACGCGCTTGAGGAGGTTGATCGACGGGGGGCGCTTTTCGCGGACGGCGAAGGGGATCTCCACGACCTTCTTCCCTTCTCTGTGGGCGCGGATGACGAACTCGCTGGCGAAGACGTCGCGGTCGAGCACGCAGCGGCGTGCCGTCTCCAGCAGCGCCTCGCGCCGGAAGGCCTTGAGGCCGTGGGTGTCGGTGCCGGGGAAGCGGCAGACCGCGCGCAGCAGGCCGTTGTAGACGCGGGTGGCGGTGCGCCGGAACAGCGGGCGCTGATCGTGGGAGCCGACCATCGCCTTCGACCCCACGACCAGATCGGTGTCGCTCCGCTCGAGCAGCGCCATCGCCCGCGCGTAGAACTCCGTGTCCAGCAGATCGATCTCGTCGCAGATGACGAACGTGCCGCGCGCCTCGAGGATCCCCTGCTTCATCGCCAGGCCGTAGTTCGGCTGGCCCACCGAGAGCATCCGGACCTGCGGGTGCTCGGCCCCCAGCTCGTGGCCGATCTCGACGGTCCGATCGCGCGAGCCGTTCTCGCACAGCAGCAGCTCGTAGCTCCAGCCGAAGCGGCGCAGCTTCTCTTCCAGCTCCAGCACCGACCCCCGGAGGATCCCCTCTTCGTTGTAGACGGGGATGACGATCGAGACGTGCGGCGCCTGGCTCATGGCGCGCTCCCGGCCGCGTCGGCACCGTCGATCAGCGCCGCCACCTCGCGCCCGGCCAGCACGCAGTCCTCCATGGCGTTGTAGGTCCAGGCACCGTAGCGCCCGCGCGGATGGATGCCGTTCGCCTCGAGGAACGCGAAGATGGTGCGCGTGGCCTGGTAGTAGTGCTGATCGAACACGACGTAGGCATATTCGATCTGTTTCTCCTCCGCGAACAGCACGTCGTGCGCGCTGCCCAGCGCCCCCGCCTCGACCAGCGCCGCCGTCGTGTCGCGGATCGTCGCTTCGCCGATCGGCCCGCGGTCGGCCATCTCCACGCAGATCGACGAGCGCCCCTCGGGGGCCATGCTGGCCATGGCGGTCGAAAACACGTTCACCCGGTAGAACGGGTAGCGCTGCTCGGGGACGTAGATCCAGTGCCAGTCGGCGGGCGGCTTGCCGCGGGCGCCGATGTTGAGGTAGCGCAGCGTCGTGCAGCGCAGCCGCGCCGCCTCCCGCTCGATCGCGGGCGGCAGCTCCGGCATCCGCTTCAAGAGCTCGGGAAGCGGGATGGTGGCGACGACCGCCCGGTAAGCGATCCGCTCGCCGCCGACGACCACCTCACGCCGCCGCCAGTCGACGGTGTCGGGGTTCGCGCGGGTGTGCACCCGGCCGCCGGTCATCGCGTGGTGAGCGCCCGGGTGAAGGTCTCGATGCCGCCGGACTTGGGGTAAAGGAAGCTCTGGTTGTAGCCCATCTCCGGCGGACCCGCGCCGACGGCGCCGGCCACCACCTGCTCGAGGTTGGGGAGCGGCACGAAGCGCGAGCACCACTCGGCGGTGATCTCCCGCGGGTGCACCCCCCAGAGCTTCTCGTTGTAGGGGATCATGAAGTGCCGGGAGATCCCCGGGCCGAAGTGTCTCAGGCAATACTCTTCGAAGTTGCCGGGTGTGGTCGCCGCCGCTCCGGCGCCGGCCACCCGCGCCTCGATGACGCCCAGCAGGCACTCCTTGATCACCTCGGGCGGCAGCCCGTGCAGGTTGGCCTGATACGGATAGCGGGTCAGCACCCCGTGCGAGAAGATCCGCGCCTTGCGGGCGATCGGCGCCATCTGCCCGGGGAGCAGCTCGTCGACCAGCTGCTTGACGGCGGGATCGCGCAGGTGCAGCCAGTGGCCTGTCTTGTCGAAGCGGTGACCCTCGCGCTCGTCGGTGCGCGCGTGGCCGCCCAGGCGCTCCTCGCGCTCGAACAGCACCCAGGGCGCCCGCAGATGGACCGCCGTCGAGATGCCGGTCAACCCACCCCCGAGGATCACCACCGGCGCCGTGCCGGGGGCTGCCTGCGCGCTCTGCGCGTCGCTGGTCACGCGCCGTCACTTAGCACGAAAGCTCCCTTTCCGGGCGGGGCGCGCGGGCCGCCGTTAGTTAGTAGTATTCGCGGCGTGACGCGCTCGGATACCTCGGCTGCGCCGCTTCCGGCGGCGGAGCGCGCCCGCGTCCTCGATTTCGAGCACCGCAAGCGCGAGCGCAGCGTCTGGCCGCGCGTGCTGTCGCTGCGCTATCTGACCGCCGCGCTCGGTCGCCTCGGGCGCGGCACGGTGGCGGTCGAAGCCGCGCCGGTCCCCCGCCCCCCGGCGGGCATGGTGTCGATCACCTTCGTCGGCCACGCCACGGTGATGCTCACGACCCCCGGCGTGCGGGTCCTGACCGACCCGCTGCTGGAGAATTCTTTCTACGGCATCCGCCGGGCCAAGGCGGCCGGGCTCGCGGCAGAGGATCTCGACGACGTGGATCTGGTGCTGGTGACGCACGCCCACCGCGATCACCTGTCGCGGCCCAGCATCATGCGGGTGGCGCGCAAGGCGGTGCTGGTCGTGCCGCCCCGCTGCACCAGCTTCGTGCGCGGCCTCGGCTTCGCGGACATCGTCGAGCTCGACCCCGGCAACAGCCACCGCCTGGGCGACGTCGAGGTGACCGCGGTGCCGGTTCGCCACTCCGCGACGCGCGGCCGCGGCGCCTGCGGCTACGTGCTGCGCGCCCGGGCCGGGTCGACCTCTGCCTGCGCCTACCTGGCCGGTGACACCGGCTACTTCTCGGGGTTCGCGGAGATCGGCCGCCGCTTTCACCCCGACGTCGCGCTGCTGCCGATCGCCGGCTACCAGCCGGCGGTGTTCCGCGAAGAGCACCTGTCTCCGCTCGACGCGCTCTACGCGTTCGACGATCTGGGCGCGCGGCTCCTCGTCCCCACCAGCTACGGGTCCTTCCCGCTCAGCTACGAGGGGCTCGACGCCCCGCTCGCCTGGCTGCAGACGCTGGCGCGCGAGCAGGGCTTCGCCCGCCCCGACAGCGATCGCAAGCTGGCGATCCTCGACCACGGCCAGACCCTGCACCTGCGGATGCGCGCTTGACCCGCCCGACGGGCCGAGGTCAAACTGCGGCTCTTTTAAAAAAACCGGAGGCGAGGCGATGAAAACGTTGAAATTCCTGGGCGCGGCGGTTCTTCCACTGTTGATGGCGGCCGGTTGCGGCGGCGGCGGCTCGGGTGCCCCGGCGACCACCGCCGACTTCTGCACGCAGTACGCGGCGGCCATCTGCCAGATCGCGACCAACTGCGGCGTTCCACCCGCCACCTGCACCACTCACCAGCAGAGCGTCTGCCAGGCGATGGCCGCCAGCGCGACGGCCGGCGGGGTGCGTGTCTTCACCCCCGGCAACGTCGGCGACTGCATCAACAAGGTGAAAGCCGCCTACGGGTCGACCAATCCCATCACCCCCTCGACGATGGCCAGCATCGATCTGGCCTGCAACTACGTCTTTCAGGGCAAGGGCGTCCAGCTGACCAGCAGCTGCACGACCCAGTTCGACTGCGCGGGGACCACCAACGGATCGATCATCTGCGACGCCAACTCTCACCTCTGCGCCACGAGCGCCACCGTGTCGCTCGGGGCCCAGTGCGGGAACGCCGGCCAGGTGTGCGCCCAGGACAGCTACTGCGCGCCCAACCCTTCGAACGTCCTGCTCTGCATGGCCGAAGGGAAGAGCGGCGACGCCTGCACGACCGCCCCCTGCAATCACTCGTATCGCTGCGCGGCGGGCACCTGCACGGATCTGGTTCAGGCGGGGGGCACCTGCACGACCAACAGCGACTGCGCTTCGGCCGCTCCCTACTGCAATCCCTACACGAACCCGCCCACCTGCGGGACCGGCCTCCAGTTCGCGGCCCAGTCACCCTCGTGCCTCTGCGTCGCCGACGGGACCAGCTGTCCGACCACCAGCCCGACGGGCGCCGGTGGTCAAGGCCAGGGCGGGCAAGGCGGCAAGGCCGGGCAAGCCGGCGGGGCTGGTGGGACCGCGGCGGGCGCGGGCGGCGCTGCTGGTTCCGCCGGTGGAGCCGGCGCGGCCGGCGCGACTGGTTCCGCTGGAGCTTCGGGCGCGGCGGGCGCGGCCGGGGGCCAAGCCGGCGGCGCCGGCGCGGGCGGCGCGACCTAGCAGAGAGAGTAGATTGATGGACGACCGATGATGGAGCGCGTGCGCGCGGCGCTGGGCCGCGTCCCAACCTGGGCCTGGGCGCTGGTGTTCGCGCTGGCGCTCTGCCTGCCGCGGCTGGGGGCCTCCGGATTTTGGGATCCGTCCGAGCTCAGGCTGGCCGAGCAGGCGCGCGACATCGCCCGCTCGGACAGCCTGTTCGATCCGACGGTCGCCGGAAAGTACCCGGCGCGCCCGCCGCTCGAGCTGTCGCTGGCCGCGCTGGGGATCCGGCTCTTCGGTGCCAGCGAGCTCGGCGCCCGCCTGTTCTTTGCTCTCTGCGCGATCGGCGCGCTGATGGCGATCTACTGGGCCGGCGCCGGCCTGCTCCGCAAGCGCGCCGGCCTGCTGGCGACGGTGGCGTTGGGAACGACGCCGCTCTTCGTGCTCGAGGCGCGCCAGCTCACCTCCGACGCGCCCCTCGTCGCCGCGCTCGCGCTGGTGCTGGGCGCGCTCGGCCGCTATGCCTGGCCGCCCGATGGCCGCCGCCGGCCGCGCGATCTGCTGCTCGGCCTCCTCGGTCTCGTCGTCGGCGTCCTATCTGGCGGAGCGATGTCGGGCGTGGTCCTTCCGCTCCTGTCGCTGGCGGCCGCCCTGGTCATCGGGCGGGGGCTGGTCCCCGTCGCCGCGTCCACCGTCGAGGACGGAACCGGCCAGCTGTCGGAGGCGGGAATCGGTCGCGACGTCGCCGCCGAGCGACCGTTCGGCGCCAGCACCTGGCGGCTCTCCGCACGCGGGTTCTGGGCCTTCGCGCTGCTGAGCCTGACCGGCGTCGTGCTGCTGGCGGGTGGCCTCGGCCACGTCGTGGCCGGAAAATATTCGTGGCTGGTGGGCGGCGTCCCGCGCAGCGGCGCGCCGGCCCACACCTTCGAGGCGCTGGTCCGCGAGCTCGGCTTCGGGCTCTTCCCGTGGAGCGCCGTGGCGGTGTTCGCGCTGGCCCGCCCGCTCATTCGCCTCGATGCCGACGGCACCTCCGGGCCGCGCGGCAACCCGCGGCTGGCGTTCGTCGAGCTCTACCTGCTCCTGTTCGCCGGCATGGGCTACGCCCTCTCCAGTTACCGCGACATCGTGCTCGGTCAGGCCCGCTACGAGGCGCTCCCGGCCATCGCCCTGGCGATCGGCGCCTTCCTCGACGAGGCGCTGGAGGGGCTGCGTCCCGAGCCGGTGGCCGGCCTCCTGATGGCGACCGGGACGATGGTCGTGGCCCGCGACTTCTATCTGGCGCCCGAGGACCTCGGCTCCGTCCACCTGTTCGAGAAGATCCGCTGGCCCTCGAACGTCTCCGTCGGAGGTCTGATCCTCCTGATCGGCCTCCTGGCGGCGATGGGCGTCTACGCCGGTCTGGCGGCCCGCCCGCGGGCCCTCGGTCACGCCGGCTCCGGCCAAGCGCCTGTTGGTGGGAAGCTCAGGCGGGCCATCGCGCGCGCCTTCACCGCCATCGGCCGCTACGGTCTTCAGGGGGCCATCGTCTGCGCGCTGTTCTTCGCCTTCTACCTTTCGCAGGTGATCGTCCCGGCGCTGTCGACCAACCTGTCGTTCAAGCCGGTGCTCGAGTCGTACGCCAGGTTCGCCAAGCACGGCGAGAAGATCGGCCGCTACCGCGTCGAGGGGCACGGCTCGACGTTCTACAGCCGGGAGAGCCTGGTCGACCTTTCCACGCAGGATCGGGTGGTCGCGTTCCTGCGCGACCCGCAGCGGGTGTTCGCGCTGGTCGCCGCTTCCGAGCTGGCGCCGCTCGACTCCGCCTTCAAGCTGGCGCACGTCCCCTATTACGTCGTCGACGCATCGTCGTCGCGCTTCCTGCTCCTCACCAACCAGCTCGACCCGGGCCAGCGCGATCAGAACCCGCTGCTCAAGGACGTCTGGTTGCCGCCGCCCGGCGCCGCCGCCGACGCCAAGCCCCCCTGGACCTGGCGCATCCCCATCTCGGCGACCTTCGACAACGCAATCGAGCTGGTCGGCGCCAACTTCCCCGCCGAGGTCCGGCGCCCGGGCAAAATCCCGCTCGACCTCATCTTCCGGGTCAAGGCCAAGCCGCCCGGCGGCTACAAGATCTTCGTCCACTTCGACGGCCCAGCGGCGCCGCGGGTGATCGGCGACCACGATCCGGTGAACCGCGCGTTCGGCACGACGTACTGGCTGCCTGGTGAGTACGTGCGCGATCACTCGGAGACGGACGTCCCGCTCATGACCACGCCGGCCGGCACTTACACCGTTTACATGGGCTTCTGGCCGGGCGGCGAGGGGAAGCGGCTCAAGATCACCGACGGCCCCAACGACGGCCAAGATCGCGTTCGCCTTGGCACCCTGGAAATAAAGTAGACTGACTTCAGGATGACGCGGCGAGGGAAAGACCGGCGGAAGCGAGAGGTCACTGTCCCGTCCGATCGCCGCGGCCGCGGTCCGGACCGCCGCATCCACACCCGCGTCACCGTCGACCTCGAGGTCGACTACAAGAGCGCCGACAACTTCCTGTTCGCGTACATCACCGACATCAGCGCGATGGGGATCTTCATCCGCACCAACGCGCCCGAGGCGCCGGGGACCAAGCTCAATCTCAGCTTCGCGCCGCAGGGCGGTCCGCGCCTCAACCTCGAGGGCCGCGTGATGTGGGTGAATCCGTTTCGGCCCGGGAGCTACGACAACATCAATCCCGGGATGGGCGTGCAGTTCGTCGATCTGTCGGCCGAGCAGCGCGAGCAGATCGTCAACCTGGTCCGCACCTTCGCCTATCTGTCCGACGACGAAGAGCCCAAGGGCAACAGCTAAGGGACGACCTCGCCTCCGCGGAAGGGGCTTTCGCCCCGCCCGCGGACCCACCCCCGACGGAGAGCCGCACCCGGAGGTCTCGGGCGGGCAAAGCCCGCCTCGGACCAGGAGAGCCGGCTACTCCAGCGCGGCCAGCAGGGTGGAGAAATAGGACGTGAGGCTGTCCCAGGGATTCGGCAGGTCGTCGTTGGTCAGGTAGATGTACTGGACGTACTTTCGCGCCTGCTGGACGAACGTCGTGTTCATCGCCGAGACGGCGTAGGGAATGACGCCGAAGTTCCCCGGCGCGTAGGCCGACCACTGGGAAAGGCTGGAGATCGAGGGGACGCCATCGCTCTCGTAGATCAGCATCGTGTCCAGCACGCCCACGTAGGCGGCCGGAACGTCGGTCCCCGGATTGCCGACGGTGTAGCTCAGCCCCACGCTCTTCGCGTACTGCGACAGCGTCTGGTAGTGGCCGACATCGCTGGTGGAATTCGACTGCTCGTCGAAGAAGATCCCCTGCAGCGTCGGGTAGAAGGACTTCCACTGGTCGATCTGCGACTCCATGGAGGCGATGCTGTGGCTGCCGTAACCGGTGGCCACGTAGCCGATGACCTCGATGTGGGCCGCCTGCAGCGCCGCGATGCCGCTGGTGTAGCCGCTGTTCCTCGACGATCCCGGCCCGTCGCTGGGGTTGACGATGGCGACGACGTGAACCGTCGGATGCGCCACGGCGGCCGTGGCGATGTCCTTCCAGGACGAATCGGTCGGATCGGTGTAGAGCGGAACGATCGTCCCCGCTGCGGTCGAAGTGGTCGATCCGCCGCTCCCCGTCGGCGAGCTGCCGCCCGCGCCGCCGGTCGAGGTGACCACGCTGCCACCGGCCCCGCTGCCGCCCGTGGACGTGCCCTTGCTGCCGCCCGTCGACGTGCCGGGGGTGCCGCCCGTCGACGTCCCGGTGGTGCCGCCCGTGCGCCCGGTACGGCCGCCCGTGGACGTGCCGCCACTGGCACCCCCGGTCGCCGGCGACCCACCGGTTCCGGCCGTCGTGCCGCCCGTCGCCGTCGTGCCGCCCGTCGCGGTCGCGCCGCCCGTCGCGGTCGCGCCGCCCGTGGCCGTCGCGCCGCCCGTCGCGGTCGCGCCGCCCGTCGCGGTCGCGCCGCCGGTACCGGTGGGGACGACCGAGCTGCCTTGTCCCGTCGAGCCACCGGTCTCCTGCGCGCCGCCGGTGCTGGAGGAACCGCCGGTCGCCACCGTCGAGCCGCCCCTGTCAGACGGCTGCCCCGCCGACCCGCCCGTTCCGTCCGGTCCCGAAATGATACCCGGTTGTGCACACGACCAGACGAACGAAAGGCCACAGAACAGGACTGCAGGGACAACTACACGGTTACGCATCAGCACCTCCGGCTGAAGTACGGGACCACACGAGCTTCAGACGTGTAGGTTCGATCCCGCCATGTGCCCGGGCCCCTCGGCCGCCTACCGGGCGCCACGTCGTCGGGCACGGTTCGCTGCGCTCACCGTCGCCTACGGCGACGCCCTCCTCGCGCGGGCTGCTAGACTGCGCCTCCAGTGAGTCGCAAGGAATCGACACCGACACCGACCTCGATCAACGCCCGGCGTGGAGCCGACGAGCCCGACTTCATCGTCGTGAAGGGGGCGCGCGAGCACAACCTCGCCATTGATGAGCTGAAGATCCCCAAACGCTCGCTGGTGGTCTTCACCGGCGTCTCCGGGTCGGGGAAATCGTCGCTGGCCTTCGACACGCTCTACGCCGAGGGGCAGCGCCGCTACGTCGAGTCGCTGTCCTCTTATGCGCGGCAGTTCCTGGGGCAGATGGAGAAGCCGAAGTACGAGCAGCTCCGCGGGCTGTCGCCGACGATCGCCATCGAGCAGAAGTCGGCCTCGTCGAACCCGCGCTCGACGGTCGGCACGGTGACGGAGATCTACGACTACCTCCGCGTCCTCTACGCGCGCGCCGGCGAGCAGCGCTGCCACCTGTGCGGCGGCGAGGTGTCGGCCCGCTCGGCGGCCGAGATCGTGGATGAGCTTCTCACCCTGCCCGCCAAGACCAAGGCCACGCTGATGGCGCGCAAGGCGGAGAACCGCAAGGGCGAGTTCCGCGAGGTGTTCGAGGAGGCGCGCAAGGCGGGCTTCTCGCGCGTCCGGATCAACGGCCTCATCCAGCGGCTGGAGGACGTCACCGCCCTCGACAAGAAGAAGAAGCACACCATCGAGATCGTGATCGACCGGGTCAGCATCGAGCGCCGGCGAGCGCGCGCGGCTGACCGACTCGGTCGAGACCGCCGTCAAGGTGGGCGCCGGCTCGGTGCTGGTTGCGGTCGAAGGGGAGACGCGCGAGCGGGCCTACAGCGAGGCCCGCGCCTGCCCCGACTGCGGCGTCGGGCTCCCCGAGCTGTCGCCGCAGTCGTTCTCGTTCAACAGCCCGCTCGGCATGTGCGTCGACTGCAACGGGCTCGGCTCGAGCCTGGAGATCGACGCCGATCTGATCGTCCCCGACTGGAACCTCTCGATCAGCGACGGGGCCATCGAGCCCTGGGGCGAGCGGGCCGGCAAAGAGTCGGGCTGGACCGCCAACGTGGCCAACGCCGTCTCGCGCGAGTTCGGCATCCCGCTCGACAAGCCCTGGAAGAGCCTCACCCCGCGCCAGCGCGAGATCATGCTGTTCGGCACCGGCGACAAGCGGGTCAAGGTGAGCTGGAACGGCAAGCACGGCGCCGGCTCGTGGGCGATGCGCTTCTCGGGCGTGGTCAACACCATCAAGAAGCGCATGCAGGAGTCGACCTCGGAGGTGACGCGCCAGTGGTACGGGCGCTACTTCCGCGATCAGCTCTGCCGCGCCTGCAACGGCCAGCGCCTGCGTCCCGAATCACGCGCGGTCGTCCTGGCGGAGAAGAGCCTGGTCGAGGTCACGGCGATGACCGTCGCCGGCGCCTCCAAGCACTTCGGCGAGCTGGGGTTGAAGGGCGCGCGCGCCCAGATCGCCACCGAAATCTTGAAGGAGGTCAACGCGCGGCTGGGCTTCCTGCTCGACGTCGGGCTCGAGTACCTGACGCTCGATCGCGCGGCGGCCACGCTGTCGGGCGGCGAGGCGCAGCGGATCCGGCTGGCGTCGCAGCTCGGCTCGGAGCTGTCGGGCGTGATGTACGTGCTCGACGAGCCGTCGATTGGCCTTCACCAGCGGGACAACCTGCGCCTCATCGCCACGCTGCGCCGGCTGCGCGATCTCGGCAACAGCGTCATCGTCGTCGAGCACGACGCCGAGACGATCGAGTCGGCCGACCACGTGGTCGACTTCGGCCCGGGCGCGGGGCGCCTGGGCGGACGGGTGATCTCCGCCGGGACGCCCGATTTTCTGAAGGCCGATCCGGCCTCGCTGACCGGCAAGTTCCTGGCCGGGCACCGAGCGGATCGAGGTCCCCACCACGCGCCGCAAGCCGCAGGGCTTCCTGACCGTCAAGGGCGCCCGCGAGCACAACCTCAAGAACGTCGACGCGGCTTTCCCGCTGGGCGTGCTGGTGGCGGTCACCGGCGTCTCGGGCGCCGGCAAGTCGTCGCTCATCGGCGGCATCCTGCAGCCGGCCCTGCGCCGCAAGCTGCTGGGCGCCTACGATCTCATCGGCAAGCACGGCAGCGTCACCGGCATCGAGCAGCTCGACAAGGTGATCGACATCGACCAGAAACCGATCGGGCGCACGCCGCGCTCGAACCCCGCCACCTACACCAAGGCGTTCGACGCCATCCGCGACGTCTTCGCCCAGACGCCCGAGGCGCGCGCCTACGGCTACCAGCCCGGGCGGTTCTCGTTCAACGTGCGCGGCGGGCGCTGCGAGGCCTGCGAGGGGGACGGCGTGCGCCAGGTGGAGATGCACTTCCTGCCCGACGTCTACGTCACCTGCGAAGTCTGCCGCGGCAAGCGCTACAACGAGGCGACGCTGCGGGTGAAGTGGAAAGACCGCAGCATCGCCGACGTGCTGGAGACCTCGGTCTCCGACGCCATGGGGCTGTTCGAGCACCACCGCGGTCCTGCGCGGCATCCTGCAGACGCTGTCGGACGTCGGCCTCGGCTACATCGCCCTCGGCCAATCGGCGACGACGCTGTCGGGCGGCGAGGCGCAGCGGATCAAGCTGTCGCGCGAGCTGGCCAAGCGCGACACCGGCCGCACCTTCTACATCCTCGACGAGCCGACCACCGGCCTGCACTTCGAGGACGTGCGCAAGCTCCTCTCCGTCCTCGACCGCCTGGTCGCCGCCGGCAACACCGTCCTCGTCATCGAGCACAACCTCGACGTCATCAAGACCGCCGACTACGTGCTCGACCTCGGCCCCGAGGGGGGCGCCCGCGGCGGCGAGATCGTGGCCGCCGGGACGCCCGAAGAGGTGGCCCGCGTCGCCGGCTCCTACACCGGGCAGTTCCTGGCCCCCCTGCTCGGCATCCGCCGCGCCCGCGCCACCGCCACCCGGCCGCCTGAGTCCGTCGGCGAGGCTCTCCGAACGGACGAATCGACGGAGGCGCCACGCCCGAACCGGCCGCGGCGCCTCGTATTCAGCGCTGCACGTAGGTGACGTGGCTGAAGACGCCCGTGCCGGTCGTCGAGGAGGCCCGCAGGAGCAGCCAGGCGACCGCGCCGGTGGCCCCGTTGACCTGCTCCACCTTGACCCCGTTGACGACGCTGCCGTCGCTGGAGGTCCACTCGGGACCGATGCCGTGCGTCCCGACCTGGGTGCCAGCGGCGTCATACAGCTTCGCATCGGGTCCCTTGAGCACCCAGGAATAGCTGATGGCTCCAGCACCGCCGGCGCCGCCCGCGCCTCCCGCGCCGCCGCTCGGTGTGCAGGTGTAAATCTGCGAGCCGACGCCGTGATACTGGAGAGCCAGCGTCGCGCCGGCCGGCACCGCAGGCCGGCGGAATGTTCAGAGCCTGCGCGCCGCCGAGACCGCCCGCCCCGCCTGTGCCGCTCCCCGCTGTTCCACCCGCGACGCCGCCGGCCCCGCCCGTCGCAGCCGTGCTCCCCGCGACCCCACCGGCCCCGCCCGCCCGCCGCCCACCCGTCCCGCTGCCGCCCCGTCGCGCTGCCGCCCGTCCCATTGCCGCCCGTCGCTGCCCCGGCGGAACCACCCTGCCCGGAGCCCGCTGTCCCACCGCTGCCCCCCGTCGCCGTCCCCCCGCCGCTCGATCCGCAGCCCACCGCGAACATCAACGTCACGGCCATTCCACCTAGGGTCGTCTTTTTGAGCTTCATCTCTTCACGCCTCCTCGCGTTGCGAGAGATACGGCGCAAAGGCCCGCTTGTTTCTGCCCCCATCCACTTTCTGACGCCGCCAACGACCGGGGGGCCGGATTCCGTTGATTTCGCCCCCTTCAAGCCTTGAGGACGCCTAGAGATCTAGTGACAGCGACCGTGCTTGCGGCAACCCCGGCGCGGCGGCCGCCATGAACACCAGCCCGAGCGCGCTCATCGAGCGAGCTCGGCGAAGGCCGATTGACACAGTGATATAGATATATATATCACTATGTCTCGTGTTTCTGTCTGTCGACCCAGGCTCCGGCCTCCCCGTTTATCGCCAGATCATGGACCAGGTGCGTCGCATGATCGTTGCTGGACGATTGACGCCCGGCGAGAAGCTTCCGTCGATCAGAGATCTGGCGGCAACGCTGCAGATCAACCCGCTCACGGTCGGAAAGGCCTACACCGAGCTCGAGCGCAGTGGGATCGTCGAGATGCGGCGCGGCCTCGGGATGTTCGTCCGGCCACCCGACGCGCACGTCCCGACAGCTGCAGGTGATGCACCGGCCACTGTAACGGGCGGCGCTCAGCGCTTCGTGCTGGAAGCGGCGCAGGCGGGTCTCAGTCGCGTGGAAGCCCTGAAGATCGTCGACGACGCCTGGCAGGCGCTGGTGATCGGTCCCGTGAAGAGTGTTCGGAGGCAACGATGACCGACGTCAGCGCCGCATTTTCCAATGTCACCAAGAATTTTTGGGGCACGCAAGCGATCCGGGGCCTCACCTTGTCCGTTCCAAAAGGCAGCGTATTTGGCTTGCTGGGACGAAACGGCGCCGGGAAATCGACCGCGCTGCGCTGCCTGGTCGGTCTCGAGCGATTGGACGACGGCGAGATCAGGGTTCTCGATCGCGATCCGCTGAAGCTCGACGTTTCGATGCGTAGACGCATCGGCTACCTCTCGGAAGAAGGCGTGCCGTTTCCCGCTGCGACCGCTGAGCACATGATCCGACTCTGCGCACCGCTCTATCCAACCTGGAATCGAGCTCTGGAGGAGCAGGTGCTTTCCCGCTTCCAGATCGACCCACGGCGCAAACTTCGGGACCTCTCGCTCGGGCAGCGACGTGCGGTGGCGCTGATGCTGGCTGTCTGCCCGCAGCCGGAGCTGCTGATCCTCGATGAGCCAGCGGCCAACCTGGACGCGGTCATGCGGCGCGAGTTTCTGGAGACTGTCCTCACATTGACCGGCGACGCCAATCGCACGGTGATCTTCTCCAGTCACATCTTGAGCGACGTGGAGCGCATCGCCGATCGGGTGGCAATCCTCCACCGCGGACGATTGCTCATCGAGCGGCCGCTCGATGAGCTGAAGGAGCAGGTCCGCCGCCTGCGTCTAATGTTCGATGGCGTCTCGCCCGACCATTTCGACATTCCCGGGCTGCTTGCCGTCAGACGCGCCCCCCGCGAAATGCTCCTGACCGTGATCGGCTACGACCAGGAAGCCATCAACCAACTGGCCGAGACTCTCGGCGCGCGCGTCGAGGTCCAGGCTCTCAATCTCGAGGACTCTTCATCGATCTGGTTGGCGACGGGAACCGTCCGGATTGGGCGGCGGGTTGAAGATGACCGCGTCGGAGACCTATCGGCGTGACCGATTGAGCTTGTGGGAGACCGTCCTCATGGTCGGCGCGGCGGGCGGTGCCGCCGAAGCGATGGCGCCCGTGGTCCTCCTGGTCGCGTTTGCGGGGGCCGCGGCTTCCCTCGGTGTGTTGATTCTGCCGCGGCACCCGTCGCCGCCGGATTGCTTCTTCATCCTGGCCGGGCTCTTGATTCCAATCTCGGCGATGCTCATGGTCTCCTTCGAGGTTCGTCGGATTGGCCCGCTGGGCTTCTTGCGAACCATTCCTCAGCCCCACGCACCCCGTTCGCTGGTGTTGCTGCCGGCGGCCGGTCTGGGCGTCCTCATCGCCCTCGCGTCGTTGTCGGTGCTGCCAGCTCTGGCTGCGGTGGCGCTGCTCGGCTGTTGGTGTTGGGCGATGGCGATCGGTCACCGCTTCGCCGGACGCGCCGGCTGGCTTCTGTTGTTCGTCGCCGTGCCGCTGGCGTACGTGGCCCTTTTGGTGGCAGCCCTTTCATTCGCGGCCGGTGGTCTGACGGCAGTAGCCGCCGTGTCGGCGGTGCTCGGCGTGGTGGGCTGCCTGGCCGCCCCACGCGATCGCTTCCTCGCACTCGTGGCGCGGGGCTCCAGGCGGTCGCCCGCGGGCACGCAGGTTGGCCGCCCCGCGCTCGATCCCACCGTGCGCCAGGATCACGGCGGAGGGCGCCGCGGGTCGGCCGGTCGGATTCTTTCAGGTGGCTCTCCGCGCCAACCCTCGAGGCGCGAACAGAATCGCGTGGTTCGCGCTGGCGGTTGCCGGCACCTGCTTCCTGCTGCTCACGATCGCGAGCCCCATGAAGGCCCTCACCGCCAGCCTGGTCTTTCAGATGACCGCCGCGAACGCGTTGGCGGCCTCGAACTCTCGAGCGGCGCGCGAATTTCTCTCGACCAGACCAATTCGTCGCCGGCTGCTGCTGCGCGCCGCGGTTCTGCCCTGGGTCCTGCTCAGTCTCCTTTTCCCGGCAGCCGCGCTGGTCAGCGCGAAGACGCGCACCACCGTCGCGCGCGACGACCTGTCGTCGCTTTCGTATCCCCGCGACACGATCACGCGGTCGCGCCCGCCCTCGTTCGGCGAGCACCCGTCGTGGCTTCCGGGGCAGCTGCTGGTCTCCCCTTCGATCCGTTCTGCGCTGGTCGACCGCGTCCTCGGATTGGGCGTCCTGCAACTGGCCTGGTTTTTTTCTTTCGCCGCCTTCGCCATCGCGAACGAGCGCCGGCGATGGAGTCGCACGCGATCGACGAGCCTGGTCCTCCTTCTGATCGAAGGCGCTCTGATGATTCCCGCGATTGTCCCTTGGTCGAGGCTCCCCTGGGGGCCGCCGCCCATCTGGTTGGCTGGTCTGCTCGCCGCGACGGGCGCCTACGCTCTTCGAGCCCGCTTGGCCATCCCCGGTTGAGACGGACCACACTCTGGGCCGGCAGCGCGTCGTAGGCCTCATCGGAGGAGAGGGGCCCCCCCCCCTCCGCGCGCAGCCTAGCCGTGCATAACGCTTCTCGCTCGAGCCGGCCGTAAGCCGGGTTCTGTTCCGGCGTTGCCGCCGGTGGTGGTCATTCCTCTGGGCCGGCCGTTGCCGGACGGCTCGTGCGACCAACTCGAGATCGAATCGACGCGGGCCACGCCGGCGGGTTGCCCCGCGATCTCGGACCGGTCTTGCTCCAGGTGGGGTTTGCCGTACCCCCCTCGTCACCGAGGGAGAGGTGCGCTCTTACCGCACCGTTTCACCCTTACCGGCGCCAACCCACCCCGTGCAGGAAGACCTGCACGGGGACCCCGGGTCGGCCCCGGCGGTCTATTTTCTGTTGCACTGTCCTTCGAGTCACCCCGACTGGCCGTTAGCCAGCACCCTGCCCTGCGGAGCCCGGACTTTCCTCGACGGGCGCCCGATGGGCCCGCCGCGACCACCTGTCCGGCTCGAGCGAGAAGCGGGGGCACTATAGCGCGGTTTAGCCGGCCGAGGGGCTGGACGACGAGGCGCCGCCGCCCTGGTCGTCCTTCATGAGATCTTCCCAGTAGATGATCCGATGGCACGACGGGCAGGTCTCGATCGTCTGGCCGCGCTGGATGATGATGTAGAGCTGCGGCGGGATGTTCATGTTGCACCCCTGGCAGGTGCCGTTGCGAACGCTGACCACCGCCAGCCCGCGGCGCATGCGGATGCTCGCGTAGCGCTTGAGCACGTCCGGTTTCACCTGGGCGGCCAGCTTGTCGCGCTCGGCCCGCTGCTCGGCGATCTTCGCCTCGATCTCGGCCATGCGCGCCTTGGCCGCCTCGCCGTCCTTGGCCATCGCGTCCTTCAGCGCCTGGACGTCGCTCGCCTTGTCGG
The DNA here is from genome assembly GCA_963835825.1 of uncultured Pseudomonadota bacterium. Lineage (GTDB taxonomy): Bacteria > Myxococcota_A > Polyangia > Fen-1088 > Fen-1088 > JADGRB01. Next base: position 276,244 of record CAWIGZ010000004.1, on the reverse strand, counting down.
CGAGCAGCTTCTTCTTGGCGTCGACCGCCTCGACCAGCTTGGCGATCTCGCCCTCGCGTGTCGTCAGCCCCTCGCGGCGCTGCTCGATCTCCCGCTGGGCCGCCATGTACTCCTTCGAGTTCTTGGCCTGGGCCAGCTTGTGCTTGGCGCCGGCGACCTGGATCTCGTCCTCGGTCAGGAGCCCCTTCTGCTCGGAGTAGTATTTCTCCGTCTCGCCGAGTGCCTGCCGCTCCGTGGCCAAGAGGCCCTCCACCCGGGCGACGTCGTTCTCGGCGGACGCCAGCTTCAGCGGGATGGCCTTGAGTGAGCTCTCGAGCTCTTGAATCTTCGCGTCGTGTGCCTGTAGCTCTTCGAGTCGCTTAAGCTGATCGCGCAATGCGTTCCTCCGTATCGGGACATATGACCGACGTCGCCGTCGAGTCGAGAGTGGGCCCACCTGGATTCGAACCAGGGACCAGGCGGTTATGAGCCGCCAGCTCTGACCGCTGAGCTATGGGCCCAGCCTTGTACGGAAACGCGGTGTACAAAGAGGGGGGAAATCTACACTGCCGATCTTCGACTGTCGAGGCGAAGCACCGACGGAAATCGTGGATCATGAGGAGGCGGCCCGTCGTCCGGGAGCTCGCCGCCGCCGCCGACCGAGGGCCGCAGCGGCCGCCGCCAGCGACAGTCCGGCCATACCCGCGGCGCCCGACGTCCCACCGCCGGCCGCCGCGCAGTGACAGCCCGAGCTTCCAGCGGGACCTCCGCCGCCGTCGGCCACCCCGCCGTCGCGGCCGGTGCAGACCGCCGGGTCCCAGATCCCCTGCATCTCCTGGTACTGGCAGCTGTCGAGGCACTGCTGCTGGACGCACGCCTTGATTCCGGCGACCTGGTCGTAGCTCATCAACGGCTTGACGGTCAGCCCTTCATCCGTCGAGGTGGCCAGCGCCCAACCGTCGCTGTAGTTCTTGCCCGACAGATACAGCGTCGACTGCCCGCCGACGACCCGCTCACCGAGGCCGACCAGGTGGGGCTGCGGATCCGGGGTCAGCGTCCAGCGCAAAAACGTCCTCGCGCCGTCGGTCGATCGGTACGCAGCGCCCATGGTTCCGCCCCCGCCGCCCGCCAGATTCACCAGCGCGCCGACCAGGACCGTGCCGCTGGCCAGCCGCGCGAAGGCGCTCAAGGCGCCGTTGGCGAGGGAGAGCGGTGTCGCGAAGGTCATCCCGCCGTCGCGGGTCACCGCCAGCGTCTCGGATGTCGCGCCGATCACCCGCAGATAGACGAGCGCGCTGTCGTCGCCGTCGACGGCCAGGATCCGGACGATGCCCGCGCCGAGCGGAGCGAGCAGATCGAGCTCCGTCCAGCTCTGCCCACCGTCGGGTGAACGAACCAGCATCGGGTGATAGCTGCCGTTGGTCAGCGTCACGTAGGTCAGGTAGACGACCTGCGGATCGGTGCGCGCGATCTCGATGCCGACGATCGAGGCGCCGGCCGGCGCGGTGTAAAGCGGCGTGGGATCGAACGTCGTGCCGCCATCCGTCGACTCGTAGACCGACGCCAGGGCCGTGCCGCCACCGTCGGTGCCAGGCGTCGCCGCCGCCAGGACGCGCGTCGGATCGGACGGGTCGGTGAAGAAGTCGGAGACCTTCTGGCCGGCGAGCGCGCCGCCCGCACCCTGCCAGCCGCACGATTCGTCGTCGGAAAAGGAGAGCCCGGTCACCAGCGAGAGCGCGAATAGAAGCGATCCGCCGGCGGCGCTCCGACGGTATAGACGTTGGCCATCGACGTGGCGGCCTCTTCGCAGGTCCAGACCCAGCTCTGGCCGCCGTCGTCCGAAAGGATGAGGCCGAACGTGGTGGCCAGCCCGATCTCCAGCGGCTTGTCGAGCGGCAGCAGGACTCCCAGCGAGCCGGGAATGCCGTTGTTGGCCCGCGCGACCCCTGAAAAACAGGGCACCGCCACCGCGACCGCGACCGAAACCACGACCTTGCCCAGCAGCCCCGCGGTCGAGGCGCTGGTTCGGCAGGCGCGCTTTACTGGCGAGGCGCGCATCGATTCGTGCCATTATGCCCGCGCTCGTCCCGGCGCCGATGCTCAAAATCGAGTTCGAAACGTACGCACTGGCCAACGGGCTTCGGGTGATCCTTCACACGGATCGAACCAGCCCGCTGGTGGCCGTCGACCTCTGGTACCACGTCGGCTCGAAGGACGAGGTGCCCGGGCGCACCGGCTTCGCGCACCTGTTCGAGCACCTGATGTTCATGGGGTCGCGCCACGCGCCCTACCCGGCGTTCGACACGATCATGGAGAGCTGGGGCGGCCACAACAACGGCACCACCAGCAACGACCGGACGAACTATTACGAGATCGGGCCGCGCAACTTGCTGGAGACGTTCCTCTGGCTGGAGGCGGATCGCCTGGCCACGCTGCCCGACGTGATCACCGCCGAGGAGCTGGAGAAGCAGCTCAAGGTGGTGCAGAACGAGCGCCGGCAATCTTACGAGAACCGCCCCTACGGCCGCGCCGAGCTGGCCATCCCGGAGGCGATGTACCCGGCCGACCACCCCTACCACTGGCCGACCATCGGGTCGCACGAAGATCTGGAGGCGGCTACCGTCGATGACGTGCGGGCGTTCTTCGATCGCTTCTATCGCCCGTCCAACGCCAGCCTGGTGGTGGCGGGCGACTTCGATCCGGCCCACGCGCGCGCGCTCATCGACCGTTACTTCGGCTGGCAGCCGAAGCGCGAGCCGCCCCAGCGCGCGCCGCACCCGGCGGCGCCGCGCCTGGCCGCCGACGTCGAGATGTTGATGACCGACCGCGTGCAGCTGCCGCGGTTGCGGCTGGCCTGGCACACGCCGGCGCTGTTCGCACCGGGCGACGCCGACCTCGACCTGGCGGCGCACGTTCTGGGGGGCGGCAAGTCGAGCCGGCTCTATCGCGCGCTGGTGTTCGAGCGGCGCATCGCCCAGGACGTCTTCGCCTACCAGGGGTCGCAGATGCTGGGGAGCGTGTTCCACATCGGCGCCACGGCCAAACCGGATCGCCAGCTCGCCGAGATCGGGCGCGGCGGTCGACGCCGAGCTCGTTCGCCTCGCGTCCGAGGGACCGACCGAGGCCGAGCTGGCCCGCGCCCGCAACACCCACCTGGCCGACTTCTACAAGGGGCTCGATCACCTGCAGACGCGCGCCGATCTCCTCAACCACTACCAGAACCTGTTCGGCGATCCCGACGGCGTCGGACGCGACGTCGCCCGCTACGCCGACGCCACCTGCGCGTCGGTGCGCGACGCCTTCGCGCGCGCGCTGGCGGGGAGGCGGCTGGCGCTGCAGACGCTGCCCGATCCGGTGACGGCGTGATCGAAGCGCCCGCAACGATGACCTTGGCCCCGGCCGTCGGACCGCTGCCGAGCGTGGTCCCCCCTGCGGCCGACCGGTTCACGCTGTCGAACGGCCTCGAGGTGGTCACCGTGCGCCGCGAGGTGGCGCCGATCGTCTCGGCCGCGCTCATGATCCGCAGCGGCGCCGGCGACGATTCGCCGGAGCAGTCGGGCCTGGCGTCGCTGACCGCCGAGATGCTCGACGAGGGGGCCGGCCAGCGCGATGCCCTCACCCTGGCCGACGAGCTCGAGCGCCTGGGCGCCGACCTCTGGCTGGGGAGCGGCCGCGACGGATCGCAGCTCTCGGTGCAGGCGCCCCAGGACACCTTCTTCGCGGCGCTGGACATCGCGGGCGACGTGCTGGTGCGCCCGCGCCTCGACGGACTCCGACTGGGAGCGGGTGCTGGCCGATCGCAAGACCGCCAACGCGCAGCGCCGCGATCAACCGGAAGCGGTGGTCAGCGTCGTCTCCGATCGGCTGCTGTTCGGAGACGCGCACCCCTATGGACGCCCGGTGGAGGGGTTCACCCGCACGCTCGAGCGACTCACCCTCGACCACGTGCGCGCCTTTCACCAGCTCCACTGGCGCCCGAACCACGCCTTCCTGGTGGTGGCCGGGGCCTTCGACGAGGGGAGCCTTCGCGCCAGGCTCGAGACCGCCTTCGGCGACTGGACCGGGACGCCGCCGCCCGACCCGGCGGCGCCGCCGGCCTGGCCCGCCCGCCCGCGCCTCTGCATCGTCGATCGGCCGGGCGCGCCCCAGAGCATCGTGCGCCTCGTCGCGCCGGGCACCGATCGGCTGTCGCCCGATCGGCCGGGGCTGGCGATGCTGAACGCCATCCTGGGCGGCAGCTTCACCAGCCGGCTCAACTTCAACCTGCGCGAGAAGAACGGCTTCACCTACGGCGCCTCGTCGAGCTTCGCCTTCCTGCGCCGGCCCGGCAGCTTCGCCGCGCGCGCCGCGGTGTTCGCCGAATCGACCGCGCCGGCGGTCCGCGAGATGCTGAGCGAGCTCACCGGCCTGCACGAGCGCCCCGTCACCGCCGAGGAGCACGCCAAGGCGCGCGCCACCCTGCTGATGCGTGTCGCCGAGGGGCTGTCGACCACGGGCGGCATCGCCGCCAGCTTCGGCGACATCGGCCTCTACGGCCTGCCGCTCGACGAGCCGCTCCGCTTCGTGGCCGCGCTCGAGCGGACCACCGCCGACGATCTGCGCGCGCTGGCCGCCCGCTACATCGACCCCGACGCCGCGAGCATCGTCATCGTCGGCGATCGCGCCGCCATCGAGCCCGGCCTCCGCGAGCTCGGCCTGCCCGCGCCCGCTCTGTACGACGCCGACGGCAACCCCCTTTAGCGGCTCCGCTCCGCTCAGACCCTTCGGCGGGGGCTCCGCTCCACTCAGACCCTTCGGCGGGGGCGAGCGGGCCGGGTATTCGGTCGGCCGGCGCACCCGAGGGGTTGGAATCGGAGGGCGGAACAACAGAGCCGCCCTCCTCAGCGCCGTCCGACCGAACACCCGGCCCACTCGCTTGCCGAAGAGCCGCGTTACGCTCCGCTCGTCGGCCCGGAAGAACGCTCGTCGGCCCGGAAAAACGCTCGTCGACCCGGAAGAACGTCCCAGTACCCCCCCGCCGGTCGAAGCCGCACTGACTGCGTGCGCCGACGGGCCCCAAAACCAGATTCCTGCGTAGCGGAGCCGAGGTGGAACGCACGAGCGGGGAGGGACTGGTGTCGCCTCGGCCCACGCTGAGGAGGGCGGCTCTGTTGTTCCGCCCTCCGATTCCAACCCCTCGGGTGCGTGGGACGAGGCGATACCAGTCCCTCCCCGCCCCCAAGTGGAACCGAGCGGAGCGGAGCCCCCCGCCGAAGGGCCTGAGTGGAGCGGAGCCCCCGGCGCTAGCCGCTGGAGGCAACCGCGCGGAGGGTCTGGCGGAGCTTGGTGCGGGCGCGCATCAGGCGGGTGCCGACGGTCGAACGCGGGATGGTGAGCTTGTCGGCGATCTCGTCGTAGCTGCAGTTCTCGAGCAGGCGCAGCTCGTAGACCTCGCGGAAGGGGCGCTCCAGATCGGCCAGGGCGGCGTGGATCTGATCCTGGGTGATCGTCTCCCAGGCCTCCGGCACGTACGGCTCCGGGCTGGCGACCTCGTGGTCGTCGATCGAGAAGGACCGCGGCTCGCGCGCCAGGCGGCGGCAGCGATCGAGAAACAGGTTGTACATGATGGTCATCAACCAGTGCCGCAGGTTGGTGCCCGGCGTGAAGCTCGCCTTGCCCCGCAGCGCCCGCTCATACGTGTCCTGAACCAGATCCAGCGCGTCCGACCGGCTGCGCAGCAGGCGCATCGCCCGCGCATAGAGCACCGGTTCGTACCGCGAGGCCATTTCTTCTGGATGCATGGGCTCTCTATTGAGCAACGGCTGTGCCACGGGCAACCCGCGATAATCGCAGGGGATATCTCGCGACGCTTCGCGCGACTTGCGCAACCTTGCACAACTTGCGCAACTGCCACTTGCCCAGCGGGGGCACGGATCGACATACTGCCGGGGGAAGACGATGCGAGCTGGACGGACCACCATCGTCGCGACGCAGACCGACGACAGCGCGGAGAGCGCCTTCTTGCTGGTCGTCGGCCGAGACTCGTACGCCACTTACAACCTTCCAGCCACCGGCTCGCTGACCATCGGCCGTGGCGAGAGCAACACGGTGCGGATCGACGATCCGCTGGCCTCGCGCGCGCACGCCTGCCTGCACGTGGCCGAGGTGATGTCGCTGGAAGATCTGGGGAGCGTGAACGGGACGCGCATCAAGGACCAGCCGATCCAGCGCGGCGAGCGCGTCTCCATCCGGATCGGCGACACCATCCAGATCGGCTCGTCGGTGTTGATCGTCCAGCGCCGCACGGCCCCGGTCGAGGAGATGCGGCCGGAGACTCTCCGGGACACGGGCCTGGCCACGGATCCGACGTCCCCGCCCCGGGCCGAGGCGATGAAGAAGGTGCACGCGCTCGCCGAACGGGCGGCCGCGGGGACGATCAACGTCCTCATCACCGGCGAGACCGGCGTCGGCAAGGAGCTCCTGGCCGAGACGGTGCATCGCGCGTCACCCCGGCGCGACGGGCCTTACGTCTGCCTCAACTGCGCGGCGCTCTCCGAGACGCTGCTGGAGAGCGAGCTCTTCGGTCACGAGCGCGGGGCGTTCACCGGCGCGGTGGCGGCCAAGCCGGGCCTGCTGGAGACGGCGGCCGGCGGCTCGCTGTTTCTCGACGAGGTGGGCGAATTGCCCCTGGCCACGCAGGCCAAGCTGCTGCGGGTGATCGAGACGCGCGAGGTGACGCGGCTCGGGAGCGTCCGCCCGCGCCGCATCGACGTCCGCTTCATCGCCGCGACGAACCGCGATCTCGAGGCCGAGGTGGGGCGCGGCGCGTTCCGTCAGGATCTCTACTTCCGGTTCAACGGCATCACGCTGACCATCCCGCCGCTGCGGGCCCGGGTCGAGGAGATCCCCTATCTGGCGGAGCTGTTCGCCCGCCAGATCTGCCGCGACCTCGGGCGCGCGCCGCCGGTGCTGCCGCCGGCCGTCATCGGGCTGCTCGAGTCGTACGCCTGGCCGGGGAACATCCGCGAGCTCAAGAACGTCGTCGAGCGCGCGGTGTTGCTGAGCTCGGGTCCGATCATCGGGCACGAGCACCTGCCGCTCGACAAGCTCGCGCCGGGATCGATGCCCGGCAGCGCCCCCTCGCCGCGCGTCGACACTCAGAAGATCACGGCGCCGACGGAGCGCGACAAGATCATCACCGCGCTGAACGCCTGCGCCGGCAACCAGAGCCGCGCGGCCGAGATGCTGGGGATGCCGCGGCGAACGTTCGTCAACAAACTGGACCTCTACAAGATCCCCCGCCCCAAAAAGAAGACCGAGGACGACCCGGAGGACTGACCAGCGTCAGATCTTGAGGCGAAGCGCGACGCCCAGATCGACGACCGGGTAGTCGGTCACCTGCCCCGGGTTGGGGAGCTGCGCGATGGCCGCCTGGTTGGCGGCGACCAGGCTCGCCGGAAGCTGGAACCGAAACTCGCCCCCCAGGTGGCCGTAATGGACGCCGGCGAACGCCTCGACCGAGAGGTGCGTGAGGACGGTGACCGAGTAGTCGAGGCGGGTGATGAAAGACTTGTCCGAGAGGTTCCCCAGCGTCGACAGCGTGAACGTCGTGTAGTTCCACGAATAGGGGGCCGGGAGCGTCAGGAAGACGGCCCCGTACTGGCGCCCGAGGTAGAAGAAGGGGAACGCGGAGGGGTCGCCGCTGAAAAAGGCGGCCTGCAAGAGCGCCGGGTAGGCCGAGGCGTCGTCGTAGCCAGGGTGGTTGTAGAAGTACTCGAGGCCGGCGGTCCAGGCGTCGTTGTCGTTGTACTTGCGCGAATAATTGATCCCGCCCACCGCCTGCGTCTCGTAACCGGTGAAGCCGTAGAGGCCGGCGGGCATCGCGCCTTCGGTCGGGAACTCGTGCAGGAAGTCGCTGCCCGGACGGACGGCGACGTCGCCATAGACGTCGAAGTCCCAGATTCCCGTCGAGAAGTCGAAGCCGAATCGCGGCTTCTCCCCGCGGCGCAGATACGTATCGGCGCCCAGCTCGACGCCGGCGATCACGGCCTCGACGCGGAAGGCGCCGGCCAGGTCGGCGATCCTCGGCGTGGGGGCGTTCGGATCCTCGGCGACCAGGAACCCGTAGAAGTTCCACCCCTTCTCCTCCCAGGGGACGTTCAGCTTCAGCATGGTCGTCCCGGGGCGCGCGTCGAACACGTCGAGCGGGTTGCGCTTCTCCTGGTGCAGGTAGTCGGTCGGCTGCCAGAACCGTCCCGTCCCCCAGTGCACGTGCTGCTTGCCCGCCGTGACGAAGACGCGATTGAGGATGTCGAACCGGATCCACATCTGGTCGAGCAGCGTGGCCGGTCCGCGGGTGTTGCTGAACGTCGAAAACCCGGTGGGGCTCCCGGCGCTGGCGAACGCGCCGTTCGACGCGGTCTGGCCGACCGACGGCACCGCGCCGTTCGGCGGCAGGGTCGGGTCGTAGCTCATGCGGCCGAGAATGAAGGCACGCACGCGCGGATTCGGACGCGCGTCGAGGTAGAGATCGAGCAGGCTGGGCGCGGAGAGCGACCAGTCGGCGGGGGCCTGACCGCCCGAGGCGGTGGTCTGCATGCGCAGATAGAGTTGACCGCCGATCTGCAGCGGATTCTCCGGCGCCACGTACTCGGAGAGGAACTTGGCTTCGCCGTTGCCACCCAAAAGCTCCTGGTCGCGCGCGGTTCCGCCCGGGGCCTCCGAGGCTGCGGCGGGGGGCGCCGACACGGCGGGCGACGGCGGACCCGGCGCGCCGGTCACCGGCGAGGGCGGCGCCGTCGTGGGAGTCGGCGCGGCCGGTGCGCCGCTGGGCGACGGCGGTGGGGTGGCGGTGGAGGCGCCGCCGCCGAAGATCTCCTGCTCGCTCGGTCGATCCTCCGCCCGCGCGGCCCCGCCGACGCCGAAGGTCAGCAGCGCGAGCGCCGCGGCGGCAGCTCGCCCGCTCATCTACTCTTGCTCTCGAGCCAGGCCTTCGTGAAGAGGTTCTGCGGCAGCGGGTTGGGATCGACCGCCTTGATGAGCACCAGCGTCTGGTTGGCCTTCTCCACCTCGTCGTAGAAGCGGATCTCCTCCGGGTACCAGGTGTCGCCCTTCTTCGACGGGCTGTAGATCTTCTTCCACTTCGTGTAGTACGACGTCCGCAAGAGCCGCCCCGACAGCGCGTACTCCTGCCGCTTGAGGATGTTCTTGCTCTCCTTGTCGATCCAGATGTGGATGATCGGGAACGCGAGGTCCTGGCCCGGCTTGCCGGTCAGCTTCAGCTTCTGCGCCGTGTAGACGCCCAGCTTCTGCTCCCCTTCGTCGGTGGGGTTGTACTCCTCGGCCAGCCGCGACTCGTCGAAGTCGGAGCGGCGCGAGTTGGTCCCGCCGATCCGCTCGCGCTCCGTGCGCCGCTCCCACTTGCCGACCGACGGGTCGTAGAACCAGAGGTTCTTGTCGATGCGCAGGTAGCCCTGCCCGGCCGACGACTTCGGCGCGGTGAAGAGGATCATGAACTTCTGATCCGACGAGCGCCGGAAGTACTCCGTCTCGTAGACGGTGTCGACCTTGTCCTTCTCCTTCTGCTCGAGGTAGGCCTGCGCCCGCCAGTCGCCGTTGTTCCTCTGGCGGTCGTCGACCATCTTGAGCAGGTCGACCATCTGAGCGTTGGTGAGCGCGGCCCACGCGCTCCTCGGCGAGCCGAGGCCCGGCAACAGGTTCAAGGTCATCGCGACGGCGAACGCCACGAAGATCCATCGTTTCGTCTGGTGGGTCATGGTTGTTTCATCCGAAGTGGGACATGGCGTCGACGGGCTGCAGCCGCGCCGCCTTCATCGAGGGATAGAGCGCGGCCACCGCCGTGACCAGGGTGATGATCACGACGGACTGCACCAGCAGCGCCGCATGCACGGAGAGGTGCAGGTGCGGCGACATCAGGAAGAACTGCAGGCCGGTCGGCACCGGGACGTGCGCGGCGTTGAGCCCGGCGGCGATGGCGGCCCCGGCGAGCACGCCGGCGATGGTGGCCCCGAACCCCAGCATGATCGACTCGAGCAGGAACATCCAGAGCACCTCGCGCCGGTGCATCCCGATCGCCCGCAGCGTCCCGATCTCGCGGGTTCGCTCGCGGATGGCGATCCACATGGTGTTCATGATCCCGATGATGATGATCGCGATCAGGATGACGATCAGCACCGCGGAGAGCCCCTGCAGCGCCTTCAACGTCCAGGTCATGAACGAGATCTCGTCTTCCCAGCTGGTGATGTCGAGCTTCTGGCCGGTCCAGTCCTCGCGCGAGACCGACTGGAACTTCATCCAGAACGCGCGCGGATCGGCCTCCATCACCCGGTAGCCGGCCTTATCGTAGGCCTGCCGCAGGCGGGCCGCGATGGCCGGGATGCGATCGACGTCCTGCCTTTTGAGCATGATCTGGATGACGCCGGTCGAGTCCTGATTGAGCTGGTAGAGCGCCCGCAAGCTGTCGATGGGGATGAAGGTGTTCCAGGTGCTGAGCAGCCCCAGGCTGTGGGCGATGGCCACCACCCGCACGTCGATGGTGTTGTTGGTGCCGCGGGTGGTGGGGGCCGAGATGGTGAGGGCGTCGCCGACCTTGACGCCCAGCTTCTCGGCCTGGTTGTCGAAGAGGAGCATCGTCCCCGGCTGCGCCAGATCGTTGAGGTTGCCGCTGACCAGCTGCAGCACCTGGGCGATCTTCGGCTCGGTCTTGATGTCGATCCCGGTGATGCCGAGCTGCATCGACCCGGTGTCGGAGACGACCTTGGCCCAGCCGCGCCCGCGCTGGACGGCGAAGTCCATCTCGGGGACCGCCTTCTTGGCGATCTCCAGGACCTTCTTGTAGTCGGTCACCACCGGCGCCGCCTGCCCGGCGGTCACCTTGTAGAAGCCGCCCACGTTCACGTGCCCGGTCGACAGCGTCGTGGCGGTGTCGATCATCGTCTCGCGCATGCCGGTCGACAGCCCGTTGAGCAGCACGAGCAGCGCCGTCACCGCGGCGATGGCCAGACCGAGGAACAGCGTGCGCCGCCGGTGCTGGACCAGGTTGCGGAAGGCGATCGTCAGATCGACGAACAGCTTGGAACCGACGTGGCTGGGCATCGCTATTCCTCCTCCGCCATCGCCTGGCGGGGCGTGACCCGCATGGCGATCCAGGCCGGGTAGAAGCTGGAAAAGGCGCTGACCAGCAGCACGATCACGAAGGCGGCGATGATGTTGCTGGTGCCGATGAAGGGATAGAGGCGCGGCCCCGAGAAGAAGAAGAACCAGATGTCGGACTTGGCGGGGATGCCGACCTTGCCGACGATGGTGACGATGAGCGCCCCCATCCCGGCGCCGAGGCCGCCGAAGATGACGCCGACGACGATCGATTCGACGACCAGCATCGCCAGGATGAAGCGCCGTTGCGCCCCGATGGCGCGCAACGTGCCGATCTCCTTGACCCGCTCGAGGGTGGCCATCACCAGCGCGTTGTTGATGATGACGAGCGCGATGATGAAGATGATCAGGATGGCCACGTAGAGCACCATCCGGATCACGTTGACGAACTGGCCGATGATGCCCGAGGCCTGCTGCCAGTCGATCGCCTTGAGCGTCAGCCCGTCCGCTTTCCCCTGGGCCTCGATGGCGGCGATGGTCTCCTTGATCTTCTTCGGGTCCTTCACGATCACCGCGGCGTTGAGCACCACCCCCTGCTCGACCTCGCCCGGCGGGAAGACGCGGCTGCGCGCCTCCTCGCGCTGCAGCTTGCCCCCCAGCGACTCCCCGAGATCGTGCGTCACCGCAGAGACGCCCGGCGTGGTGGTCGGCCGCGATGTGGCGCGGCGCTTTGGCCTCGGCGAGCCGGGGCCGGCGCGTCCGCCTTGCCGAACAGCTCGGCCTCGGCGTTCTCGCGGCTGATCTCGCGGGCGCCCGATCTCCTTCTGGAGCGCCTTGATCTCGGCCAGCTTCTCGCCGGTCATGAAGCCGTAGAGCTCGCGGAACGACACCATGTCCATCAGGTTGAGCGCGCCCGCCAGCGTCGACTTCTCCAGGCCCTGGAACTGGAAGGTGCCGTAGACGGGCACGTTGACCGACTGCACGTAGCCCGAACGGGTGAAGGCCTTGATGGTGAGCACGTCGCCGATGCGCACCCGGTAGAGCTCCAGCGAGGGGGCCAGCTCCTTGTAGAAGAAGTCGTAGCGCTCGTGGAAGTTCTGGTCGTCGGTCTGGAAGAAGGCCGCCAGCAGCTTGCCGACGTCGGTCTCCTGGCTGCCGAGCTCGCGCTGCAGCTTGGCGCGGAACTCGGTGGTCTTCTGCGCGTCGAGCTGCAGCAGGATCTCGCGCACCTGGGAGGTGTTCTCGCGGACCATCCGCTTCAGCTCCGGATCGGTGGCGATCTTCTCCCCCTGCGATCGAGCCCTTCCTTGATCTTGTCGAGCCGGCGCGCCGTCTTGAGCTTGAGCTGATCTTCGTAGACGTACTTGGCGAACAGGAAGCCGCGCTTGCCCGGCGGGACCATCGTCCCGTCGACGATCTTCATGCGATCGAAGGACTTCTGGAAGGCCTGGAAGTCGGTGCCGACGTAGCGGAGAAACAGCAGGTCGGCGTCGGCCGCCTGGCTGGCGATCCGGTTCTCGAGGAACTCGAGCGCCGTTGAAGGGATCCTTGTCGAAGTCCTGCCAGAACTCGTCCGAGGCCGCGCGGGTGACCGCCGCGGCGTCCGCCGGATCGATCGCCTTCTCGTCGAGCACCGCCTTGGCGTTCTTGAGGTCGCCCTGCAGCACCGAGACGATCTGGCGGACGTGCCCCTTTTCGGCCTCGATCTGCGCCCGGGCCTGCGCTTTGTCGGCGTCGGTCTTGGCGGCGCGCTCGGCCTTCACCGCGTCGCGCAGCTTCTCGAGCGCGAGATCGATGGTGTTGCCCGAGGTGACCATGGCGCCGCTGATGCCCATCGGCACCACCGACTTGACGTTGGGCACCTTGAGCAGGGAGGCCCGCACCTTGGAGAAATCGTCGAGCTGGGTGAGCTCCGGATCGCCCATCATCATCCGCCCCATCACCTCCAGCGGATCCTTGGACTTGGCGTTGTAGACCTGGATGTGGCCGGCGACGCTGCCGATGACGCTGCGGCTCATCGACGCCACCAGGCTGTCGAGCAGCGAGTTGCCGGTGACGACCAGCAGCCCGCCGAAGAAGATGATCCCGCCGACGATGATGGTCTTGAGGCGGCTGGCGAACAGATTCCGAAAGGCGATCTGCGCGACCACCCGCAGGGTGTCGAACCAGCCCCTCACACCTGTGCTCCGTGCGGCTGGGTCGCCGCCACGCCCGGAGTCACGCGGTCGACGAACTTGCCGTCGGCCAGCCGCACGATGGAGTTGGCGTGGGCCATCACCTGTTGATCGTGAGTCGAGAAGATGAAGGTGGTCTTCTCGGTGCGGTTGAGCTCCTTCATGAGATCCAGGATGTTCTGCCCGGTCACCGAGTCGAGGTTGGCGGTCGGCTCGTCGGCCAGCACCAGCTGAGGCCGGGTCACCAGCGCGCGCGCGATCGCCACGCGCTGGCGCTGGCCGCCCGACAGCTCGCTGGGCCGGTGGTTGGTGTACTCCCGGATCCCGACCTTCTCCAGCAGGCCGAGAACGCGCGTCTTGCGCTCGGGGCCGGACAGCTGGCGCTGCAGAAGCAGCGGCAGCTCGATGTTCTGAAACACCGTCAGCACCGAGACCAGGTTGAAGCTCTGGAAGATGAAGCCGATGGTGTGCAGGCGCAGATCAGTCAGCGCGCGCTCGGAGAGCTGGCGCGTGTCCTTTCCCGCCACCTCCACCACGCCCGAGGTCGGGGTGTCGACGCAGCCGATCAGGTTGAGCAGCGTGGTCTTCCCGCTCCCCGACGGACCGGCGATGGAGATGAACTCGCCGGCCAGCACGTCGAGCGTGACGCCCCGAAGGGCCGGAACGACCACCTTGCCGAGCGTGTAATTCTTGACCGCATCACGAACCGAAACGATGGCCTTCATGACGTCCTTTCCGACTGTCCCGGCGTTTCCGATTTGTCCCGGCAATCCGACTTGCCGACTTGGTGACCGGCCTGGACAGGGTCCCGTCGACAAAGCGGCAATAGTCCGAGGTCCCCCCCCTGTCAAGGCGCAAAGCTGTTTCAAACCGATGGCGATCGTTTACATTTGCCGCCGTTTTCCCCCCCTCGCCAGGAGAGACCACATGAAGAAGCTCTGGTTCCCGTTCGCCGCCGTCATCCCCCTCGCCCTCGCCGTTTCTTCGGCCGGCCGCGCCGGCGAGAAGCCGACTGCCGCCGCTGCTCCCAAGGCTGCGCCCGCGGCGCCAGCCGCCGCCGGCACCACCACCGCCACCTGGTGGGGACACGCCGCCTGGGTCCTCACCACGCCGGCGGGAGCCACCATCGCCATCGACCCCTGGCTCGACAATCCGAACGCGCCGAAAATCGATCACCCGAAAACCTTGGACGCTATTCTGGTCACCCACGGCCACTTCGACCACGTCGGAAACGCCGCCGAGCTGGCCAAGAAGACCGGCGCCAAGCTGATCACCTCGTACGAGCTGGCCAGCCTCATCGGCGCGCCCAACTCCGAGGGGATGAACATCGGCGGCTCCACCGTCGTCAAGGACGCCACCATCCACCTGGTCGAGGCGGTCCACTCGGGCGGATTCGGCCAGGACAAGGCGGGGCCCAAGTACAGCGGTCCCGCGATGGGGTTCGTCATCGAGATCGCCAAGGGTCCGACGCTCTACCACGCGGGCGACACCGACGTGTTCCCGGGCATGTCGCTCATCGCCGAGCGCTACCACCCGACGATCGCCATGCTCCCCATCGGCGGTCACTTCACGATGGATCCGGTCGGCGCCGCGCTGGCGGTCAAGCTGCTGAAGGTCAAGACGGTCATCCCGATGCACTACGGGACCTTCCCCGCGCTGGCCGGCACGCCCGACGAGCTGCGCGCCGCCCTCAAGAAGGAGAAGAACGGCGCGAAGGTCGTCGAGTTCAAGCCCGGCGAGCCGCAGACGTTGAAGTAGGCGCGCGCGCGGGAGCTCGGCCGAGCGTCCGTCGGCCGAGCCCGGCGCGGGGTGGCGCGGGCCCCGGGCCCGCCGAATCGGTTGGGTGACCTGCCGGACCATTTGATCCAGGTCGATTATTCAAATTTGACTATGCCGGGGTCAAGGGGATTTTTCGCGCTTGCGATGTCCCGCGCCGGGGCGTGAGACCGCGGCCGACCTCCCCACCTCGTACGCCCCCCGCCCCAGCCGGCCGATGAGCGTGCGGGCCCACGGGATCTCGGCGTTCAAGATGGCGTGCATCCGATCGTAGAGCTCCTTGACGTGCTCGGGCGTCTCGGGCGGGTGGATCTCCTTGCGGGAGAACTCCAGGTGCTTGAGCGCCCCCTCCAGCGCCGAGATCCGGTGCTCGAGCGCCGCCGTCAGCTCCTCTTTGCTGAGGCTGGGCATGAAGCAGAGCGCCGGCATCAGGTCGTCCAGCGGCGGAGCCACCTTCCACCAGGTGGCCCGCAGGAGGTCCTGGTACTCCTTCTCACCGTCGGCGGTCAGGCTGTACTGCGTCCGCTCCGGGCGCCCGCCGATCTGTCCGGTGCCGACCACCTTGAGGAACTTCTCCTTGGTCAGCGTCTTGAGGGCGTTGTAGATCGAGCCCGCCGCCACGTTGGCCCACTGGTCGACCCGCCACGACAGGAGCTCGCGCCGGACGTCATAGCCGTGCACCGGCTGGAAGATCCGCACCGCACCCAGGACCAGGAGCCGGGTCGACGACATCGCCCGTCAGGTCAGCTTGATCTCGACGACCAGATCGCTGGCCAGCCGTTCCAGCTCGGCGCGCAACTTGGCGACGTCGGTCGCCGGCGAGACGCGCACGTGGGCGTGCGCCTCGAACAGCATCTCCGCCGACATCGGCGCGCTCACCCGGTTCGTGGTCAGCTCTTCGACGTTGACGCCCTGACCGGCCAGGAGCTGCGAGATCTCGCGGACAATCCCCGGCCGGTCGAGCCCGACGAGCTCGAGATCCATGCTCTTTTCGGCGGGCGGGGCCGTCGGCCGCACCGCCGTCTCGACGATCACCTTGAGGCCGCGGGCCTCCAGCGCGGCCAGCGCCGCCGTCGCCGCCGCCACCCGCTCCGCCGGCAGCTCCGCGCGCAGGATCCCCGCGAACTTGCCGCCGAGGTGGATCATCCGGCTCTCCAGCCAGTTCCCACCCTGCGCAGCGATCACCCCAGCCACGAGCTCGACGAGCCCCGGCCGATCGGGCCCCAACAACGTGAGCACCAGATCCGTCATGCGCGGGAGAATACCGCGACGACGGGGTGACCGCCGACCAAAGCGATCCCGGAGCCGCCTCTACGGCGTCGCGCTGGCGTTCGGGGCGCCGGCGCGCGGGCGCCCGAGCCGATCGAGGTCCTGCTTGGGCGCCTTGGCGGCCCTCCGCGAAGCGCAGACCGCGTCGACCAGATGACGCCCGCAGGTGCCGGCGCGCGTCTCGCTGCGCTTGCCCGGCCAGCTCGCCTCGATGCTCTTGCCATGGCAGTCGGCCACCGCGGTGTAGATGGTGTCGTCGGCGCCCGGCGCCGCGCCGCCCGTCGGTGCCCAGCGAAACAAGGTCCCACCGCCCATCTCCCGGACGGAGTCGCGATCGAACACCAGCCGATCGCCCGCCTCCCGCTCGCAAGCCACGTCCCAGACGCCCGGCGCCACCCGGTCGTCCTCGGTCGCGGCGACGCTCATGAGCGCGCCGCGCGACGAACCCGCCGTGCCGATGGGAGGCCCGGCCACCACCTCGACCGTGCTGCGACGGTCCGCAGTCCGCGAGTCGACCATCGCCGCGCCGGTCACGCCGCCCTCGCCCCTCACGCGGCCCGACGTCGCCGCGTCGGCCTCCTGTGCCTCACGCGCCTGTTGCACCTCCCGCCGCCACCCGAAGTCGTCGACCCCCTGTCCCTTCTCTCGAACAACCGCTCCCGCCAACATCATCAACCCCGTCACCACGTTCCTCATGATCTTCCTGTCGTCCTTTCGTTTGCCTCGGCCTTCGCCTCGGCCCTGCGTTTTCAGTTTTCAGCTCGAACCGGTCATCGGCTCGACCACCGGAATGTTGAGCGGCAAAGCAGCCTCGCGCAACCTTTCGCGCGAATGTTAACCGCTGCTTCACACCGTCGAAACCGAGACGATGATTCCGGCCTCTTCGTCGGGCCGCGGCGACGCCGGGCGCGGTCACCTTCGTGACGGTCTGGTGTCGTGAGCCGAGCGCGCGTCAGATCCGTGACGCGTCCAGGTCCAGGACCAGGCCACCGTTGCGTGAAATGCCATGGCCTCAGCTCTGTATTGCGGTTTCTGCAATACTGGCCAGACGATGGACTACGACACCCTCCGGCTCTTCCTGCATCTTTCGCGCACGCTGCACTTCCTGCGCACCAGCCGGGCCTGCCACGTCAGCCCCTCGGCCCTCTCTCGCGCCGTGCAGCGCCTGGAGCGCGAGACAGGCTGGCCGCTCTTCGAGCGGGATCGCCGCTCGGTCCGCCTGACGCCGGAGGGGGCGCGCTTCGCCGCCCACGCCCGCGAGACGCTGGAGCGCTGGGAGGGGCTGCAGCGCGATCTGCGCGGGCGGCGCGAGACGCTGGCCGGGACGATCGTCCTCTTCGCCTCGGTGACCGCCTGCCAGACGTTTCTCCCCGAGCTGCTCAGCGAGTTCCGCCAGCGCCATCCCGACATCCACATCCAGCTGGAGACCGGCTACGCCGCCGACGCGCTCGAGCGCCTGGCCGAAGGGCGCGTCGACGTCAGCATCGCCGCGATTCCGTCCCGGGTGCCGCGGGCGCTGGTGGCGCGCGTCCTTCTGCACACCCCGCTGGTGTTCGCGGCGCCCCGCGCGGCCTGCGAGGTGGAGCGCCTCTCCCACCGGCGGCCCATCCCCTGGGCTGAGCTGCCGATCGTCATGCCGGCCTCCGGTCAGGCCCGGGAGAGCGCCGATCGCTGGTTTCGCCGCCGCCGCATCACCCCCCGCATCTACGGCGAGCTCCCCGGCAGCGAAGCGATCCTGGCGCTGGTCAGCCTCGGCTGCGGCGTCGGCATCGTGCCCCGGATCGTGCTCGAGGAGAGCCCGCTCGCCTCCAAGGTGCGGATCCTCGACGCCGACGACGCCCGCGACGCCCTCGGCGAATTCCGCGTCGGCGTCTGCACGCAGCGCAAGAAGCTCGGCTCTCCGCTGGTGCAGGCGCTGTGGGATTCGTTTCGCGCCCACCCCGCGCGCAGTGCAGCGGCGGCCTCGGCTCGCTGAAGCCGCCCTCAGACCGGGCGCGCGGCGCTCAGCGGGTGACCGGCAGGGTGATGGCGCCTTCGGCGGCCGACGACACCGCGGCGGCGTACTTGGCCATCACGCCCGTGCGAAAGCGCGGCGCCGGCGGCTGCCAGCCGCTCTCGCGGCGGCGGGCGTCGAGGTCGAAGTCGACGTCGATGCGTCGCGTGTCGACGTCGAGCGTGATGGTGTCACCGTCGCGCACGAAGGCGATCGGACCACCCACCTGCGCCTCGGGCGCGACGTGCCCGACCATGAAGCCGTGGGTGGCCCCGGAGAATCGCCCGTCGGTGAGCAGGACGACGCTGTCATCCAGCTGCTGCCCGACCAGCGCGCCGGTGACCCCCAGCATCTCGCGCATGCCGGGGCCGCCCTTCGGTCCTTCGTAACGGATGATGACCACGTCTCCCGCCTTGATCAGGCGGGCCTGCACCGCCGCGAAGCAGGCCTCCTCCGAGTCGAACACGCGCGCCGGGCCGGTGTGTTGCCTCCGGTCGTGGCCCGCCAGCTTGACCACCGCGCCGTCGGGCGACAGCGAGCCCCGCATGATGGCGAACCCGCCGCGCGGGCTCAGCGGCTGGCCGACCGGGCGCACGACCTCCTGGCCCGTCGCCTCGACGGCGGTCTCGGCTTCTTCGACGATGCTGCAGCCGTTGACGGTCAGGCTTTCTTGCAGCATGCCCGCCTCGAGCAGGCGCTTGGCCACCAGGCGGACGCCGCCGGCGCGCTCGAGATCGGTGGCGAAGAACCGCCCCCCCGGCTTGAGGTCGGCCAGCGTCGGCGTGCGCGCCGAGATGACGTCGAAGTCTTCCAGGGTCAGCGGAACGTTGGCTTCCCTGGCCAGCGCCATCAGGTGCAGGACCGCGTTGGTCGATCCGGCGGTGGTCGCGACGGCGGTGATGGCGTTCTCGAACGCGGCGCGGGTCAGGATCTTGCTCGGCCGCAGATCCTCGGTGACCAGGCGCATGGCGATCTTGCCGGCGCGCACCGCGGCGGCGCTCTTCCGCGGGTCGACGGCCGGGATGTCGTTGAGGCCCATCGGCGACAGCCCCAGCATCTCGGCGGCCATCGACATCGTGTTGGCGGTGAACTGGCCGCCGCAGGCGCCGGCACCCGGGCAGGCCACGTCCTCCAGCGCGCCCAGCTCGCTCTCGGTGATGCGGCCGGCCGAGCAGGCGCCGACCGCCTCGAACACGTCCTGGATGGTGACCAGCTTGCCGCGGAAGTTTCCCGGCATGATCGATCCGCCGTAGAGCATCAGCCCGGGGACGTCGAGGCGGGCCAGCGCCATCATGGTCCCGGGGATCGTCTTGTCGCACCCCGACAGCGCCACCACGCCGTCGCACATCGCCCCGCGCACAGCCAGCTCGATCGAATCGGCGATCACCTCGCGCGAGACCAGCGAGGCGCGCATCCCCTCGGTCCCCATGCTGATCCCGTCGGAGACGACCACGGTGTTGAACTCGATCGGCGTTCCGCCGGCGGCGCGAATCCCCTCCTTCACGTGAACCGCCAGCTCCCGCAGGTGCATGTTGCACGGCGTGGCGTCGGTCCAGGTGTTGGCCACCGCGATGAGCGGCTTGGCCAGATCGGCGTCCTTGAGTCCGGTCGCCTTCAACATCGCCCGCGCCGGAGCGCGGTTGATCCCCTTGAGCAGCGCGTCGCTTTTCACGACCGGCGCTTATACCATGCGAAAACGCGGCGCCGCCCGGCGGGCAAGCCGCGCGCTAACCGGCGGGCGCCGGCGACTTGTCGAGCGAGCGGAAGGAGAGGCCATACCAGGCGATGTAGACGTAGCAGAGGCCGGCCACCACGAAGCCGTGGTGGATGCCGATGGCGTCGGCCAGGGCGCCCTGCACCACCGGAACGATCGCGCCGCCCACGATGGCCATGCAGAGGATGCCCGAGCCCTGGCTGGTGTGCCGGCCGAGCCCCTCGATCGCCAGCGTGAAGATCGTCGGGAACATGATCGAGTTGAAGAGCCCGACGGCGATGATCGACCACATGGCCACCGAGCCGTGCGTCGTCATGGTCACCAGGATGAGCGCGACCACCGCCAGCGCGTGGAGCGTCAGCACCTTGGTCGGCTTCCAGATCCGCAACGTCAGGGTGCCGATGAAGCGGCCGACCATCGCGCCGCCCCAGTAGAACGAGACCAGCCGCGCCCCGGCCGATTCGGTCAGACCGCCGATCGCCGGCTCTTTGAAATAGTTGACCAGGAAGCTGCCGATGGCGACCTCGCCGCCGACGTACAGGAAGATCGCCACGGCGCCGAGGACCAGGTGGCGGTAGCTCCAGGCGCTCTTGCGATCGTCGGCGCCGCCGGCCTCAGAGCGGGGCGTGACGTCTTCGATCTTGGGCAGCTTGAACATCGCGATGGCGATGGCCAGCACGACCAGCGTCGCCGCCAGACCGATGTAGGGCCGCTGCACGGAGGAGGCCTCGGCCAGCCGGTAGGCGTCGGCCGCCGTCGGGCTCATCTGGGCGATCTGGGACGCCGACTTGGCGGCGGTGGAGAGGATCAACAGCGATCCGAACTGCGGCGCGATGGTCGTCCCCAGCGAATTGAACGCCTGCGTGAGCGTCAGGCGCGAGGAGGCGGTCTCCGGGCGGCCGAGCGCGGCGACGAACGGGTTGGCGGCCACCTGCAAGAGGGTGATGCCCGACGCCAGCACGAAGAGCGCCAGCAGGAACAGATCGTACGACCGCACCGCCGCCGCGGGATAGAACATCAGGCAGCCGGCCGCCGCGCCGCCCAGCCCGATGATGATCCCGTTCTTGTAGCCGAAGCGGGTGACGATCTTCCCCGACGGCAGGGACATCACGAAGTAAGCGGTGAAGAAGGCGAACTGAATGAGCATCGCCTTGGCGTAGCTCAGCTCGAACACCGCCTTGAGGTGCGGGATGATGATGTCGTTGAGACAGGTCAGGAACCCCCACATGAAGAAGAGGGTCGTGAGGACCGCCAACGGCGCCGTGTAGTTCGCGTCCGGCCCTGTCCGCCGCATCGCTGCTGCGCGTTCGAGCGGGGAGACGGGAATCGTTCCGGCCATTTTTGCCCTTCCAGACGCGCGAAAGCGCGGGTCCGCGACCATAACCGGCGCTCAACGCGTCGTCAACGCGCGCCGGCGCGGAGTGTCGTCGCGGGGCGCCGGCTCAGGCCTGCGCGGGGTGGGTCGGTCGCGGGGCGGGCGGCGTCGGGGCGTCAGGGAGGACGATGTTCAGCTCGAGGACCTCGGTCCCGCCGCTCTTGTCGAGGTTCACCGTCACGTGCCCGAGGTCGATGGTCTCGTAGCGGGCGATGACGGCCAGCAGCTCCTGCTGCAGTTGAGGCAGGTAGCTGGCGCCGCCGCTCCGGCTGCCGGTGCGCTCGCGCGCGACGATGATCGACAGTCGGTCCTTGGCCAACGCCGCCGTCTTGGGAGCCTTCCGAAAGTAGTCGAAGAACGCCATGATTGGATCCTCTCCTTTCGGGGGTTAGCCGAACAGGCGGCCGAAGAAGCCGCGCTTCTCTTCCTCGATGAATCGGTGCTGGCGCTCCTGCCCCAGGTAGCGATTGACCACGTCCAGGTAGGCCTGGGCGACGTCGGTCGTCTCGTCGAGGATGGCCGGCGCGCCCTTGTTGGACGACTGCAGCACCGCCTTCGACTCGGGGATCACGCCGAGCAGCGGAATCCCCAGCAGCTCGAGGACGTCGCCGACGCTGAGCATCTCGCCGCGCTTCACCATCATCGGCGAGTAGCGGGTGAGGAGGAGGTGGGTGCGAATGGCCGGACCGCCGATCTCGGCGCGGCTGGTCTTGGCGGCGAGGAGCCCGAGGACGCGGTCGGAGTCGCGCACCGACGAGACCTCGGGGTTGGTGACGACGATGGCCTCATCGGCGAAGTACATCGCCATCTGCGCCCCCTTCTCGATGCCGGCGGGCGAGTCGCAGATGATGTACTCGAACCCCATCTGCTTGAGCTCTTCGATGATCCGACCGACCCCCTCGGGATCGAGCGCGTCCTTGTCGCGCGTCTGCGACGCCGGCAGGACGTAGAGGTTCTCCACCCGCTTGTCGCGGATCAGGGCCTGCTGCAGCTTGGCCTCGTTGCGGATGACGTTGACGAAGTCGTAGACCACCCGCCGCTCGCATCCCATCACCAGGTCGAGGTTGCGCAGCCCGACGTCGAAGTCGATGGCGACGGTCTTCTTCCCCTGGAGGGCGATGCCGGTCGAGATGTTGGCGCTGGTCGTGGTCTTGCCGACCCCACCCTTGCCAGATGTGACGACGACGACTTTGGACGCATTCGACACGTGAGCCTCCTTCATGCAGCTACCTCGGTTCCATTGAACGGGCGTTCGACGACGCCTCCAAATTTTTTGTGACGATTTCTGCGCGACAACGGGCGATTCACAGCGCAGTGATGCGGCACTCGCCGTCCTCGAGGAAGACCTGCGCGGCGCGACCGCGGAGCGCGGTGGGGATCTCCTCGGCCATCACGTAGGCACCGGCGATCGCCACCAGCTCGGCTTCCAGCTTCTGGCAGAAGATGCGCGCGCCCGGCAGCCCAGCGGCGCCGGCCACCGCCCGCCCGCGCAGCGTCGCATAGATGTGCAGGTGCCCGTCGGCGATCACCTGCGCGCCCGGGTTCACCGGCGCCAGCACGACCAGATCGTTGTCGCGGGCGTGGATGACCTGGCCGCCACGCACCGGCTTGGTGACGACGACCGGCCCGGTGTGCGGCGGGCGGGCGAGCGCCGAGGCAAACGCGGCCGGCGGCGTGCCCGCCGGCCCCGATTCGGGCGCCGAGCTCTCTGCGGCTTCACCCTCGTCGGAGGTGCTGCGCCCGCGCGGGGCGACCGGCGGGCGCCAGACTCCGAGGCCGGCCGCGGCGACGGCGCCGCGCAGCTCGTCCGGGATGTTGGCCGCCGCCACCGGAACCAGCTTGCAGGCCCGCAGCGCCCTCACAAGATCGTCGAGCGCCAGCGACGACGCCTCATCACCGAGCCCGCTCGAGATCGACCAGCACGGGAGCGTCGAGGAACAGGCTCGGCAGCTTGGCGACCTTGGCGCGGAGCTGCTGCTCGACGAGGGCGACGTCGGTGCTGCGCAGCCGCAGCATCGTGAATGACGCCATCGTCCCTTTGAGGTCGAACGCTTCAACCCGCCGCGGCGTTGCCGCCGCTTTGGACCCGGTCGATGTCGACAGAGGCAGAGCCGGTGAGACCGTCACCCCCCCATTGTGAGGCGCCCCGCCCGCCCGTCAAAAAATCCACTGCTCGGCGCGGAGCGACGGCCCGCGGAAAGTGTGGAACCCTCTCAGGGTTCCGACGCACTCCTCTTAAGCTGCAGGGCGGGTCGAGGCAGATGGAGATTCTGGCAGTCCGCCGTGCAGGAGGAGCCCGGCGTACCGTTGCCGCTGCCGAGGTCGCACTCTTCGCCCTCGTCGGTGTCGACGACGGCGTCGCCGCAGCAGCTCGGCAGCGTGCAGGTCGAGGTGCAGCCGCCGCTGTTGCACATCTTCGTGTAGGCGACGCCGTTGTTGGCGCCGTCGTCGCACTGCTCGGGGCCGTTGACCATCATGTCGCCGCAGAAGGGCCCGTAGGTGCACGTCGTCGTGCATCCGTTGTACGCGCTGTCGTCGTTGATGCCCGATGCAGCCGGCGGGCAGGTTGGCGGCGTCGCTCCCGCAGTCGCACTCCTCGCCGCCGGTCTGCACGCCGTCGCCGCAGGAGGGACCGCACTGGGTCTGTGTTGGTCGAGAACCCGCTCAGCGTGAGCTGGAAGTTCGACTCCGTCGGGTGACCGTCGCGGGTGAAGATGGCGATCTCGTAGGTGCTTGCCGGCCGTGAGGCCGAGGTCGAGCGTTCGGGCTGCGGTCCGGCAGTCGCAGTTGGCGCTCACGGTGCAGTTGCTGTGTCCGTTGCCGTCGGAGTTGAAGCCACGCTTGGTGACCGGATCAGCATGCCGTGTACAGGGATCGAGTCGCCCACATGGCGCCGGCAGGGACAGCGATCTGCCGTCCCGTGCAGCATGAGACGTTGCCGCCCTCCTGGTGTCGTCGCGCTGCCGCGTGGCGTCCACGTCCACCTTGCCCGGCAGGCGCTGGTGAACGCCGCCGAGGTCGATCATCAGGATGCCGTTGATGAAGATGTACATGTCGTCGTCGCCGTAGAACTGCAGGTTGAACGGCCCGTTGAAGGCGAACAGGTAACGCGCCTCGTCGGAGAACCAGGAGTCGTGGTACCAGCCCTGGGCTGTCCAGGTCCCGTTGGGGTACATCGCATTGATGTTCATCCCAGTTGGCCGCCGGTCGGCGCGGTCGTCGAGGGCATGAGGCTCGGCGGGAACAGGTACTGGTCGCCCTTGCAGCCGTCGCCGCCGCCGAACGCGGTCGGTGCTCGGTACCAGTACGGCCACAGGTTGCAGAGCAGCGGCTCGGTCCAGGGCGCATGGCCGCACGTGCTTCACCGGGGCCCGGCCGGGCTGCCGGTAGTCGGTGTAGAGCGGGAACTGTTGGCCGGCGGATCGAGCGGGAAGAAGCCGCCCGAGCACGCTGTTCGGCGCGCTGGAGAACCGGTACTGGTTCGCGGTGGCCGCGGCCGGCGCCAGCTCGAGGATGCCGATGGCGTGTGGCCCTGCCGTCGTAGCCGTCGCTCTCGTACGATCCCGTCGGCGCCACCACTGCGCGAACGGTCGCCGCGCTGGTCACGACGGGGGCGGGCCCGCGGTACATCGGGTGGCCGATGGCATCCGTTGATGTACGTCAGCGCCGTAGGTCGGGCTCATGCGTCGCCTGCGGTGCCCGGGGACGTGGCCGCCGTTCGCCGTCGTGGCTCCAGTCGGTGAACTGGCAGTCGGCAGGTCGACGCCGCCGGTGCGGCGTGCGAGTTGAACTGCGGCTTGCCGTTGGCGTCGAGGTTCGCCTGCGCGAGGTCCCAGCAGCGGTCGACCGAGTCGTTCTTGCTTGCGCCGGGCCGCCGGAGTTCGGACACGCAGTAGCGCTTGCTGAACGATGATGGCGCCCGTCTGTCCGTCGACGCCGGCTGACCCTCACCGGGTTGGGCACGGTCGCGCCCAGGTAGAAGAAGTCGGGGTGGCCGCCGGTGACGCTCTCGTTCTTGAAGTCGCGGTACTTGACCGGCAGCTCGAGGCACTTGCCGCTGTTCCCGCTCTGCATGCAGTCGACGGCGTCCGGCTTCGTGCACGTGCATGCAGGTGAAGCCCGCCTCCGCCTTGCACGTCGTCGAGCAGCCGTCGCCGCTGACGGCGTTGCCGTCGTCGCACTCCTCGCCCGGCTCGATGTTGCCGTTCCCGCAGCTCGGTCGAGCAGGCCTGGCGTCTTGCCGCGAGGCGTTGCGGCAGGTCGGCTCCTTGGTGCAGGTCTTGGAGCAGCCGGTGCCGTCGCCGTTGAAGAGCCCGTTGGGGCCGGTGCAGCCGGTGGGCAACTTCGTCGGGTCGGTGCCGCAGTCGCAGGACTCGCCCGCCTCCTTCACGCCGTTGCCGCAGATGGCGGTGGTGCACTTCCCGGCCATCGGAGCGCCGGGCGGTCGTCGGGCAGGTCGACGCGGGCTCGACCTGGCAGGTGCTGGAGCAACCGTCGCCGTTGGTCGTGTTGCCGTCGTCGCACTTCTCGCTGCCTTCGATGACGCCGTCGCCGCAGATCGGGATGCAGGGCTTGCCCGGGACGGGGCAACGCCAGCCGGTGTCGACCTTCAGGCAGTCGGCCGAGCAACCGTCGCCGCCGCTCTGTGTTGCCGTCGTCGCAGGCCTCGGGCGCCGTGAGGATGCCGTCGCCGCAGATATCGTTGCGCATGCAGAGCTGACCGACCGTCGGACAGATCCATCCTTTTTCGATCTGGCAGAGAGGCGTGCAACCGTCGCCGCCGAGCTTGTTTCCGTCGTCGCACTTCTCGCCGGGATCGAGCGTCGAGTTGCCGCAAAGGGTGGGATCACCGAGGTCGACGCTGCCGGCGTCGACGGTGATGCGGCCGCCGGTCCCGTTGCTGCCGCCTTTGCCCGTGCCGCTGCCGTTGCCGCTGCCGCCGGTGCCGGTGCTCTGCATCGGCTTGACGCCGGCGCACCCCGCAAAAATGAGCCCGAAAACGACCGTCGATACACTTAAGCAACGGGAGAGCTTCATGCTGCGCACGATAGCTCTGCTGAAATCGCGGTGCGCAGACAAATAACCAGCCCGAAACAAATCGGGAGGATGAACTGCGACATGTGGGCGTTTATCGCCCTTGGCGGACCCTCTCGCGGGCGGCGCGGGCGATGGCCGCCCAGCGCCGGGCATCGGTGGCGGCCTCCAGCTTCTCGGAACGAGACAACCCCTTGATTGCGCGCTCGATCCGGAGCGCCGTCCCCTGGTCCCGGCAGCGGTGGGCCGAGAGCAGCACGATCGGCCCACGGCCCCTGGTGTAGCGCGCCCCTTTCCCGGACCCATGAGCCGCGATCCGGGCCCGCACGTCGCGCGCGATGCCGCAGTAGAGGGTCCCGTCCCCGCATCGCGCGAGGTAGACCCACCAGGCGCCGCCAGCTACGGCAGTAACGTCTCGCCCATCAGATAGCGATCGACGCCGCGGGCGGCGGCGCGACCTTCGGCGATGGCCCAGACGATCAGCGACTGGCCGCGCGCCATGTCGCCCGCCGCGAAGACGCCGGCGACGCTGGTCGCCTTCTCGCCGTCGACGGCGACGTTGCCGCGCCCGTCGAGCGCCACGCCGAGCTCGGTCAGCAGGCCCGGCTTCTCGGGACCGACGAAGCCCATCGCCAGCAGCACCAGCTCCGCGGGCCAGACCCGCTCGGTGCCGGGCTTCTCTTTCATCGCCAGGCGACCGTCGCCGTTCTTCACCCACTCGATCTCGACGGTGTGCAGCTCCTTGACGTTGCCGGCTGCTGTCACCGACGATCCCCTTGGTGACCGTCACGTACCGGCGCGGGTCGGCGCCGAACAGCGCGGCGGCCTCTTCCTGTCCGTAGTCGAGCTTGTAGATGCGCGGCCACTGCGGCCAGGGGTTGTCGGCCGCGCGCAGCGTCGGCGGGCGCGGCAGGATCTCGAACTGCACCAGGCTCTTGCAGCCGTGGCGCAGCGACGTTCCGACGCAGTCGGTGCCGGTGTCGCCGCCGCCGATCACGATGACGTTCTTCCCCTTGGCGTCGATGTACTGGCCGTCGGCGAAGTTGCTGTCGAGCAGGCTCTTGCAGCTCTTCAGCAGGAACTCCATGGCGAAGTGAACGCCGCCCAGGTTCCGCCCCTCGACGGCGAGATCGCGCGCCGCCGTCGCGCCGCCGCAAAGCACGATGGCGTCGAACGACGCGCGCAGCTTGTCGGTGGGGTAGTTCTGCCCGATGTGGGCGCCGGTGACGAACTTGACCCCCTCCTCGGCCAGCAGGTTCACCCGCCGGTCGACGATCGGCTTCTCCAGCTTCATGGGCGGGATGCCGTACATCAGGAGGCCGCCGATCCGATCGTCGCGCTCGAAGACCGTCACCGTGTGGCCGGCCCGGTTGAGCTGCGCCGCGCAGGCCAGGCCCGCCGGCCCGGAGCCGACGACGGCGACCGTCTTGCCGGTCCGGTCGCGCGGCGGCTCGGCGACGATCCACCCCTCGGCGAAGCCCTTGTCGACGATGGCGCACTCGATGCTCTTGATGCTGACCGCCGGCTCGCTGATGCCGAGCACGCACGAGCCCTCGCAGGGCGCCGGACAGACCCGCCCCGTGAACTCGGGGAAGTTGTTGGTCTTGTGCAGCCGCAGCAGCGCCTCGCGCCACTGCCCGCGGTAGACGAGGTCGTTCCACTCGGGGATGAGGTTGTTGATCGGGCACCCCGACGCGCCCCCCGGCAGGAGCGTCCCGGTGTGGCAGAAGGGGACGCCGCAGTCCATGCAGCGCGCCCCCTGCTCCTTGAGGGCCGTCTCCGGCAGGTGGTCGTGGAACTCGTGCCAGTCGCGCACGCGCGTCGTGCGGATCGCGGCCCGGGTCCTCGCGCCGCTCGTACTCCATGAAACCGGTCAGCTTACCCATGGCCGCCTACTTCCCACCGAGGCGCGCGGTGTCTTTGGCGTTCAGCTCGAAGGCGGCCATCTCGGCCTCCTCCTGCGACAGGCCCTGGTCGCGCATCTTCTTCTGCGTCTCGACCACGCGGCGGTAGTCGTTGGGCATGACGCGCACGAAGTACGGCACCCACTCCTTCCAGGTCGCCAGGATCTCCTCGGCCCGCTTGCTGCCGGTCAGCTGGGCGTGGCGCAGCACCAGCCCGTGCACCAGCTTCGCCTCTTCGGGATCTTCCAGCTTGTCCAGGCCGACCATCTCCTTGTTGCAGCGCTTGGCGAAGGTCGCCCCCCTCGTCGAGCACGTAGGCGACGCCGCCCGACATGCCGGCGGCGAAGTTGCGGCCCGTGCCGCCGATGATGACCACCCGGCCGCCGGTCATGTACTCGCAGCCGTGATCGCCGACGCCCTCGACGACGGCGTTGGCGCCGCTGTTGCGGACGGCGAAGCGCTCGCCGGCCACGCCGCGGAAGAAGGCCTCGCCGCCGGTGGCGCCGTAGAGCGCCACGTTGCCGATGAGGATGTTCTCCTCGGCGGCGAAGGTCGCCTGCTTGCGACGGGTAGACGATGATCCGGCCGCCCGAGAGCCCCTTGCCGACGTAGTCGTTGGCGTCCCCCTCCAGCGTCAGCGTCATGCCGCGCGGGATGAAGGCGCCGAAGCTCTGCCCGGCCGAGCCGGTGAACTTCAGCTTGATGGTGTCGTCGGGCAGGCCCTCCGGACCGTACTTCCGCGTGATCTCGCTGCCGGTGATGGTGCCGACGACGCGGTTGACGTTGCGGATCGGCAGCGATGCCTCCACCTTCTCGCCGCGCGCGATGGCCGGCTCGCAGAGCGGCAGGATGGTGGTCATGTCCAGCGAGCTCTCGAGGCCGTGGTCCTGCTCGAGCGTCTTGTAGCGCCCCACCTCGGGACCGACCTGCGGCTGGTAGAGGATCTTCGAGAAGTCGAGCCCCCGCGCCTTCCAGTGCTCGATCGCCGGCTTCATCTCCAGGTTTTCGGTGTGGCCGACCATCTCGTTCAGCGTGCGGAAGCCGAGCTCCGCCATCAGCTCGCGCACCTCGGTGGCCACGAAGCGCATGAAGTTGACGGCGTTCTCCGGCTTGCCGGTGAACTTCTTCCGCAGCTCGGGGTTCTGCGTCGCCACGCCGACCGGGCAGGTGTTGAGGTGGCAGACGCGCATCATGATGCAGCCGACGGAGACCAGCGGCGCCGTCGAGAAGCCGAACTCCTCGGCCCCCAGCAGCGCGGCGACCACGACGTCGCGGCCGGTCTTGAGCTGCCCGTCGGTCTCGACGACGATCCGGCTGCGCAGGTCGTTGAGCACCAGCACCTGGTGCGCCTCGGCCAGCCCCAGCTCCCAGGGCGCGCCGGCGTGCTTGATGCTGGTCAGCGGCGAGGCGCCGGTGCCGCCGTCGTGCCCGCTGATGAGCACCAGGTCGGCGTGCGCCTTGGCGACGCCGGCCGCGATCGTGCCGACGCCGACCTCGGCGACCAGCTTCACGCTGATGCGCGCGCGCGGGTTGGCGTTCTTGAGGTCGTGGATCAGCTGCGCCAGATCCTCGATCGAATAGATGTCGTGGTGGGGCGGCGGCGAGATGAGCCCCACGCCCGGCGTCGAGTAGCGGACCTTGGCGATCCAGGGATAGACCTTCGAGCCCGGGGAGCTGGCCCCCCTCGCCGGGCTTGGCCCCCTGGGCCATCTTGATCTGGATCTCGTCGGCGCTGACCAGGTACTGGCTGGTCACGCCGAAGCGGCCGGAGGCGACCTGCTTGATGGCGCTGCGCCGCGAGTCGCCGTTGGCGTCGGGGACGAAGCGCGCCGGATCCTCGCCGCCCTCGCCGGTGTTGCTCTTGCCGCCGATGCGGTTCATGGCGATCGCCAGCGTCTCGTGCGCCTCCTTGCTGATCGAGCCGTACGACATGGCGCCGGTCTTGAAGCGCTTGAGAATCGCCTCGATCGGCTCCACCTCGTCGAGCGGCACCGGCTTGCGCGTCGACTTGAGGTCCATGAGACCGCGCAGCGTGCAGAGGTGCTTCGCCTGATCGTCGATGAGCTTGGAGTACTCCTTGAAGACCGTGAAGTCGCCGGTGCGGCAGGCGTGCTGCAGCTTGTGGATGCTCTCCGGGTTGAAGAGGTGGTACTCGCCGTTGCGGCGGTACTGGTACTGCCCGCCCGGATCGAGGCTGTCCTCCGGCAGCGGGCGCTCCGGGAAGGCGCGCAGGTGGCGCTGCGCGCACCTCGGCGGCGACCGCGTCGATGCCGATCCCCTCGACGCGCGTGGCGGTCCAGGTGAAGTACTCGTCGATGAACGGCTGGTTGAGGCCGATGGCCTCGAACACCTGCGCGCCGTGGTAGCTCTGGATGGTCGAGATCCCCATCTTCGAGCAGACCTTCACGATCCCCTTGGCGACCGCCTTGACGTACTTCTGCTCGGCCTTCTCGGCGTCTCCCGGCAGGAGACCCTGCTTGATCATGTCGTGCAGCGACTCGAACGCCAGGTAGGGGTTGATGGCGCTGGCGCCGTAGCCGAGCAGCAGCGCGAAGTGGTGCACCTCGCGCGGCTCGCCGGTCTCGAGGACCAGGCCGACCCGCGTGCGCGACCCTTCGCGCAGCAGGTGGTGCTGCACCGACGCGACGGTCAGCAGCGCCGGGATGGGCGCCCGCTGCCGGTCGTGCCCGCGGTCGGACAGGATGATGATGTTGTTGCCCGTCGGCGATGGCCTTGCTGGCCGCCGCGCGCAGCGCCTCGATGCCGGCCTTGCAGCGCCTTCGCCGCCGGCCGCCACGTCGTAGAGCGCCGGCAGGGTGATGCTCTTGAAGCCGTGCGAGCTGGCGCCGCCGTCGAGGTTGCGCAGCTTCTCCAGCTCCTCGTTGCGGAGCACCGGGCGTGGGCAGGCCGATCTGGCGCGCCGAGGCGGGCGTCGGCTCGAGCAGGTTCCCCTCGGGGCCGATGGCGGTGTCGACCGCCATGATGATCTCTTCGCGGATGGCGTCGACCGGCGGGTTGGTCACCTGGGCGAACAGCTGCTTGAAGTAGCTGTAGAGCAGCTGCGGCTTGTTCGACAGCACCGCCAGCGGCGTGTCGGTCCCCATCGAGCCGTTGGCCTCGACGCCGTCGACGGCCATCGGCGTCACCAGCACCTTGAGGTCCTCGCTGGTGTAGCCGAAGGCCTCCTGGCGCCGCAGCACCGTGTCGTGATCGGGCTCGATCACCGACGGGGGCTTGGGCAGATCGGCGATGGAGATCATGTTCTCCTTCAGCCACTGCCCGTAGGGGGCGGCGGCCGCCATCTCGTCCTTGATCTCGTCGTCGCCGATGATCCGGCCCTGCGAGGTGTCGACCAGGAACATGCGCCCCGGCTGCAGGCGCCCCTTCTCGAGGATGCGCTCGGGCGGGATGTCGAGCACGCCCGACCTCGGACGCCATCACGACGAGGTCGTCCTTGGTGACGTAGTAGCGCGACGGGCGCAGGCCGTTGCGGTCGAGCGTGGCGCCGATGCGCACGCCGTCGGTGAAGGCCACCGACGCCGGGCCGTCCCAGGGCTCCATCAGGCAGCCGTGGAACTCGTAGAAGTCCTTGCGCGCGCGCGGCATCGACTCGTGGTTCGACCACGGCTCGGGGATCATCATCATCATCGCGTGCGGCAGCGACCGCCCGGCGAGGAAGAGCAGCTCGAGGACGTTGTCGAACATCCCCGAGTCCGACCCCTCGGTGTCGATGACCGGGATGCACTTCTGCAGGTCGTCGCCGAACAGCTTGGACGCGAACATGCTCTCGCGGGCGTGCATCCAGTTGACGTTGCCGCGCAGCGTGTTGATCTCGCCGTTGTGGGCGATCATCCGGTAGGGATGCGCGCGCGACCAGTTGGGGAAGGTGTTGGTCGAGAAGCGCGAGTGAACCAGCGCCAGCGCCGACTCGACGCGCTCGTCCTGCAGGTCGAGATAGAACGCGGTCAGCTGATCGCAGTTCAGCATCCCCTTGTAGACGATGGTCCGTGAAGAGAAGCTGGCGATGTAGAAGCTGGCCTTCTCGGGGATCTCCAGGCGGCGGACCGCGTGGCGGGCGCGCCGGCGGATGACGTAGAGCTTCCGCTCGAACGCGTCGTCGTCGGTGATGGACGGGTGGCGGGCGACGAAGAGCTGCTTGATGACCGGCTGCGACTTGCGGGCGGTCGGCCCGAGCATCCGGCTGTCGACCGGGACCTCGCGCCAGCCGAGCACGCGCTGCCCCTCGTCGCGCACCACCTTCTCGAACAGGTGCTCGCAGGCGGCGCGGCTGCCCGGATCGCTCGGCAAGAAGACCATGCCGACGCCGTAGTGACCGACGGCGGGCAGCGTGATGTGCCCCTTGGCCTCGGCGCAGACCGCGGCCAGGAAGTCGTGCGGGATCTGGATGAGGATCCCGGCGCCGTCGCCCGTGTTCTTTTCCGCCCCGCACGCGCCGCGGTGTTCGAGGTTGAGCAGGATCTGCACCCCGTCCCGGACGATCTTGTTGGACTTGCGTCCCTTCAGATCGACAACGAAGCCAACCCCGCATGAATCATGCTCATTTTGGGGGTCATACAGACCTTGACGCGCTGGGCTGAGGTGCTCGTTCCATGTCCGCGGTTTCCGGGAATATTGCCAAACGGCTCACTGTAGCACGCTGTGGGTGTTCCACGTCCAGGGGAACTCGCACGGTCGGCCCCGGAGGCCGGCTCCGGAGGCTCGGAGGGCTCGCTCTCGGGCCCAGAGCTCGCGTCGGGCCGGCGTCGCTTCGCTCGCCGGGCCCTCGCTCGCCCCACCGCCCCAGCTCGCTTCGGACCAGAGCTCGCGTCGGCCCGGTCGCTTCGCTCGCGCCCTCGCTCGCCCGCAACGCTCCATCGTCCATCGCCGGTCGCCTGACGGACGTCCGTCAGGGCGGTGCGGATCGAAGGCCGACGCTCGGACCGCGCCGAGGGCCGCACCGGACTTTTTCGGCGGCGTGGGCTGCGTCTCGCAATTGAAAGGGCAGCCCACGCCGCCGAAAAAGTTCCGCGCGGCCCTCGGCTTGGGCCCGAGCGGCGGCCTTCGATCCGCGCGTAACGTGGGTCGCCTTCGGCTCCGGGTCCCTGAGGGGTGACGAGCGAGGAGCCGGCGAGCGAAGCGATGCCCGGCCCCGATGCGAGCCCGCGAGCGAGGGCGGCCGAGCGAAGCGAGCCGCCCGATGCCGGCCCCCGATGCGAGCCCAGCGTGCTGGGCGGGTCAGTCCAGCCGGCGCCGCACTTCGTCCCGGACGGCCAGGTAGTCGTTGGGCAGGTAGACGGGGTGGTTGGCGTAACGGGGATTGGGGACGGCGGGGAGCTTCCCTTCGTGGTACTGCACCTTGAAGTCGGTGAACTTCAGCCCGTTGGCGGTGCTGACCACGACCGCGCGGTCGGTCGACCGGATCTCCCGCCGCGCGATCAGCTTCTCCAGCGCCGCCAGCGCCACGCCGGTGTGCGGGCAGTTGAAGAGCCCCGTGCGATCGGCGCGCGCGGCGGCGTCGGCCAGCTCGGCCTCGGTGGCCTCCTCGACGACGCCCTCGAACTTCTCCAGCGTCCGGATCGCCTTCTTCACGCTGACCGGGTTGCCGATCTGGATGGCCGAGGCGAGCGTCGGCTGCGCCGTGACCGCCTTGAACTTCTCCCAGCCGTCCTTGTAGGCGCGGTAGAGCGGGTTCGCCGCCTGGGCCTGGGCGACGCAGATGCGCGGCAGCTTCTGGATCAAGCCCAGCTCCTTCATCATCAGGAAGCCGGCGCCGAGCGCGCTGACGTTGCCGAGGTTGCCGCCCGGGATGACCACCCAGTCGGGGACCTCCCAGTCGAACTGCTGCACCATCTCGATGGCCACGGTCTTCTGCCCCTCGATGCGCAGGCTGTTCATGCTGTTGGCCAGGTAGACGCCCTCCTCCTCGGCCAGCCGCTTCACCATCGCCATGCAGTCGTCGAAGTCGCCGTCGACCGCCAGCACGATCGCGCCGTTGGCCAGCGGCTGCACCAGCTGCGCCGTCGAGACCTTCCCGCGCGGCAGGATGACCATCGCCCGGATGCCGGCCGCCGCGGCGTAGGCGGCCAGCGCCGCCGAGGTGTCGCCGGTCGAGGCGCAGGCGACGGCGCGCAGCGGCTTGCCGTCGGCGATCATCTGCTTGACCGTCGAGACCAGCACCGTCATGCCCAGGTCCTTGAACGATCCGGTGTGCGAGACGCCGCACTGCTTGACCCAGAGATCGCCGAGGCCCAGCTCGCGGCCGTAGCGCTCGGCCCACAGGAGGTTGGTCCCCCCCTCGAGCATCGAGACGACGTTCTCGTCGCGGACGTGCGGGCTGGACCCACTCCTTCTTTCCCCAGACGCCCGAGCCGTAGGGCCAGGAGGTCCGCAGGTAGCGCTCGTCGAACAGCTTGATCCAGGAGGCGGCGCTGCGGGTCTTGAGCGCCTCCATGTCGTGGACGACCTCCAGGAGGTCTCCGCACTTCGGGCACTTGTAGATGATCTCGTCGAGGGCGTACTCGCCCCCGCAGCCGGAGATGCAGCGGAAGGTGGAGCGTGACATGACGGGAAACATATCTTACCCGGAACCGGGCGAGGGTTCCGCAGCTGATGCCGCGATCCTGATACACCTTCGTCGACATGAGCCCGAAGAAGGTCTTTCCGAACGCCCGCAGGCTGGGCATCGAGATTCACAAGTTCGGCGGCGCGTCGCTGGCGGACGCCGCGGCGTTCCGGCGGGTCGTGGAGATCGTCAAGACGCGCACGCGCGCCGCGCGTCGTCGTGGTGTCGGCGCCCGCCGGCGTGACCGACGCCCTGCTCGGGCTGGCCAAGCGGGCGGCGGCCGGCGACGGCGAGAGCGGCGCGAAGGAGATCGACGACCTGCGCGCCCGCTACCTGGAGATCCTGCGCGGCGCGGCCCGCAGGGGCACCAAGGAGGTCGCCGCCGAGATCGACCGTTCGATGGACGAGCTCGAGCGGCTGCTCTCCAGCCTGGCGGTGCTCAAGGAGCTGACCCCGCGGACGCGCGACTTCATCGTCAGCCGCGGCGAGCGGCTGTCGGCGCGGCTGCTGGCGGCGGCGCTCGGCGCGGCCGGCGTGCGCGCGCGCTACGTCGACGCGACCGAGGTCGTCTTCACCGACGGCCCGTTCGGCGGCGCCTCGCCCAACCTGATGCTGACCGACCTGGCCGGCGCGCAAGGTCCTGCGCCCGCTCTGCGCGGCCGGGCTGACGCCCGGTCGTCCCGGGCTTCATCGGCGCCGCCAAGATCGACGACCGGGACGGCGACCACGGGCACGAGCACGCGCACGGCGACGCTCGGCGAGCGCTCGGCGTCGCCACGCTCGGACGCGGCGGCACCGACCTGACCGCCACGCTGCTCGGCCGCGCGCTGTCGGCGCAAGGAGATCTCGCTCTGGAAGGACGTCCCGGGCCTGCTCACCGCCGACCCGCGGGTGGTCCCCGACGCGCGCGTCATCCCGCAGCTGCACGTCCGCGAGGCGGCCGAGCTGGCCTACTTCGGCGCCAAGGTCCTGCACCCGCGCGCGCTGATCCCCGTCGCCGGCCGCTCGATCCCGGTCTTCGTCCGGCCGTTCGCCGACGCGACCGCCGCCGGCACCGAGATCTCGGCGCGCCGCACGCTCGATCGCTATCCGGTCAAGGCGCTCTCGGCGGTGGGCGGCCAGGCGCTGCTCACGGTCGCCGGGAACGGCATGCTGGGCGTGCCGGGGATCGCGGCGCGGACGTTCGAGGCGCTGCACGTCGAGGGGATCAGCGTCTCGCTCATCTCGCAGTCGTCGTCCGAGCAGTCGATCTGCTTCTCGGTCCCCGAGGGGGCGGCGCGGCGGGCGCGCGAGCGCCTGACCGAGGAGTTCCGCGAGCAGATCGCGCGCGGCGAGATCGACGGCATCGATTCGCGCTCGGGGCTGGCGACGGTGGCGGTGGTCGGGCATCGGCATGGCGGGCCACCTCGGCATCGCGGCGCGCGTGTTCGGCGGCGCTGGCCGAGGCCAAGATCAACATCGTCGCCATCGCGCAGGGGTCGTCCGAGCTCAACATCTCGTTCGTGGTGGCGGCCAAGGACGTGGCGGCCGCCCAGCGGGCCGTGCACGGCGCCTTCCAGCTCTCGAAGATCGGCGGCGGCGCGGCGGCCCGCGCGGCGCACACCGACGCCGTGCTGCTCGGCTTCGGCCAGATCGGCCGCGCGCTGGCCAAGATCATGGCCCAGGGCAACGGCAAGAGCGGCAAGACAACGGCGCAAGAAATCGCAAGCTGCGCCTGGTCGCGCGCCATCGATCGGCGGGGGTTCGTCTTCGACCCCAACGGGCCTCCGCCGCGCGTGGTGGCGGCGCTCTCCGCCGCCAAGGAGACGGGGCAAGTCGCTCGCCGAGGTGCCGGGCGGGCCGCGCCGCGCGCGCCCGCCGACGCGCTGGCGGCGCTGGCCGAGCACGCGCTCGGCGATCCGATCCTGGTCGACGTCACCGCCGACGAGAGCACGCCGCTCATCCGGCAGGCGCTGGGCGCGGGGATGGACGTCGTGCTGGCCAACAAGCGCCCCATCTCGGGCCCGCGCGCCGAGAGCGAGGCGCTGGCGGCGCTGGCCGAGAGCGCCGGGCGGCGCCTCCTGACCGAGGCGACCGTCGGCGCCGGGCTGCCGATCTTCGACACCCACCGCAAGCTGGTCGAGTCGGGCGATCGCGTGCTCAAGATCGAAGGGCTGCCTCTCGGGGACGCTCGGCTTCGTGCTGACCGAGGTCGAGAAGGGGCGGCTCGTTCTCCGCGGCGCTCGGCCGCGCGATGGAGCTCGGCTACACCGAGCCCGACCCGCGCGACGACCTGTCGGGCGTCGACGTCGGCCGCAAGGCGCTGATCCTCGGCGGCTTGCTGGCCTTCGCCGGCGAGCCGGCCGACGTCGCCGTCGAGTCGCTGGTCCCGGAGGCGATGAAGGCGCTCCCGCGCGAGGCGTTCCTCGCGCGCCTCGCCGACGTCGACGCCGACTGGTCGCGCCGCGCCGCCGCCGCCAAGGCCAAGGGCGCCACGCTCCGCTACGTCGCGACCGTCACCAAGAACCGGATCTCCGTCGGGCTGAAGGTCGTCGACCGCGTCGAGCCCGTTCTACGGCCTCAAGGGGACCGACAACCAGGTCGCCTTCACGACCTCGCGCTACCGCAAGAACCCGCTGGTCATCACCGGCCCCGGCGCCGGCCCCGCCGTCACGGCGGCGGGCGTCCTGAACGACATGCTCCGCGTCAGCGGCTGACGCGGAGCGCCCTAACCACTCGAGGGGAGACCGCGGGACCAATCGCGTCGAGCGCAGGCGAGCTTTGCCCGCCGGAGCTCATCGCGGGAGGCTTGGAACCCTCCCAGGGTTCCAGTAAAAAAAACGGGAGGCCGAGGCCTCCCGTTTGGTGCTGCTTAAGTCTTAACTGGTGATGCGGCGGCTAGAACCAGGTGAGGGCCGCGAGCTCGCCGGTGACTGGCGTCGGTCTTCGTGCCGCCCTGCAGAAGGTCAGGCCGTTGATCTGACCCGCGAAGTCGCCACGGACCTCGGGACGAAGCTCGAAGTTCTTGCCGACGTCGATGCCCGAGCATGATGGTGCCTTCGCCCTGCTTCACGGTCTCGGCTCGCCACCACCGGCATGCTGTAGTGGCTGGCCAGGAACTCGCCGCGGGCCGCGACGTTGAGGTGATCGCTGATCACGTAGCGGCCCATGAGGGAGCCGCCGACCTGGTAGTCGGCCGCGATGTCGTCGAACGCCTTGATGTAGTCGAAGTTCAAGTTGAGGCCGAAGCGCGCTGTTGACGCGTGTAGGCGGCCACGACGTCGAGCAGGAAGCGGAGGTCGCCCGGCGTCGCGCCCGTCGGCGCCGGCTGCGGCTGGCCTTCCTTGCCGAAGTAGGTGGTGCGCGACCAGCGAGAGCACGGGTTGGCGGTGATCGACGCCGACAGGCCGATCGTCTTCCAGGCGTTGATGTCCGGGTCGTTGTTCCAGCCGTTGACCACGCTGCCCTGCAGGGTCAGCATGTCGTTGACCTTCAAGTTGGCGCGCAGACCGGTGTGGAGCAGCGGGATGATGTTGAAGAGCAGCGAACGCGAGTAGAGCCAGTTCTTGTTCGCCTCGATGACCTCGGCGCCCGGCCGTGGTGACGAACTTACCGAAGTCGAGGGTGAGGTTGCCGGGCAGCGCGATCTCGCCGAAGGCCTGCTCGACCAGGAAGTAGTTTCCGGTCTGGCGGACGCCGCGGCGAAGCTCCGTCGATGGCGCCGTTGATGATCGTCGCCGACCGATCCGTACCCGAGGTCGAGCTGGAGGGAGACCGACGTCCAGCGAGGCGTTCATGCGTCAGCTTCGCCAGCGCCAGCGTCATGCTGTTCGCGTTGGTGTCGAACGCCCGACCCACGCCCCGACCGGCGGCGGAACACCAGCGAGTTCGCGCCCGACGGCGGCGTGAAGTTGTACATGTAGTACGTGTCGACCAGCCCGCCGAAGACGAACTTCGGCGGACGGCGCTGCCGGGCGGCGGCCGGCGGCGGCGCGGGCGGCGGTACGATGACGACGGCGGCCGGCGGAGCAGCAGGCGGCGTGACGACCACAGCCGGCGGCGGCGGCGCGGCCTCAGCGGGCGGCGGCGCGGCCGGCGGCGGCGTTTGCGCGAACGCGCGAACTGGCACCACGACAGCAATCGCAAGTAGGCATGCACGAAGTCGCATCAATGATCCCTCCCAGGTTGATTTCTTTGATCCTTGGTCGCTAACTTCGCGGACCGTAGCTGCGGCTGGGCTTCCTGTAAAGACTTTCAGGACACGCCCGATTAGATTTTGCGACTCGGAAACCCCTGGGAAATAAGCCAGAAACGTCGATGTGCCCCGTTCGGGAAGATGCGCTGTGAGTGCGGGTACTTGAGCGAGATCAGGCGTCGGAAACAACCGCGCCCTGAGCGATGCCCGCCATCAGACGAATCAAGGATCCTTGATCCGCTCCGCGCGGCAGCGCGCCGACCATCCGCCCTTCGCGCAGCACCAATATCCGGGTCGACAGCGCGATCAGCTCGGGCAGCTCGCTCGAGATGAGAAGGATCCCGGTCCCCGCTTCGGCGAGATCGCGGATGAGGGAATGGATCTCCGACTTGGCCCCCACGTCGACGCCGCGGGTCGGCTCGTCGAGGATCAGCAGCCGACATCGCGCGGCCAGCCACTTCGCGAAGACGATCTTCTGCTGATTCCCCCCCGAGAGCCCGACCGTCGCGACGTCCAGATTCGGAGCCCGCAGGTTGAGGCGCCCAAACGCCTCCTCGCCCAGCGCCCGCTCCGCGCCGGCGGGCAACCATCCCCAGCGCGCGAGCCGCGGCAGCACCGGCAGGGCCAGGTTCTGACTGCCCGAGAGCTGGGGGATGAATCCCTGTCGCTTGCGATCTTCCGGCACCAGGCCCAACCCCGCCTGCATCGCCGCGATGGGCGAGCCGCCGGGGAGCGGCTTCCCCGCCACCTCCACCCGCCCCGCGGCGGCGGGATCAAGCCCGAAGATCGCCTTGGCCACGTCGGAGCGCCCCGCGCCCACCAGCCCGGCCAGGCCGACAATTTCGCCGGCGCGGACCTCGAGGCTGACCTCGTCAAACTTGCCTGGGCTCGACAGCTCGTCGACCCGCAGGATCACCTCGCCCGGCTCGCGCCTCGACTGCTTGGGAAGATAGAGATCGAGGCGGCGTCCGATCATCAGCTCGACCAGCGCCGCCTCGTCGAGCGCGCACGCCGGCTGCGTGGTGACGTGTCGCCCGTCGCGCAGGACGGTGATGGTGTCGCAGAGCCGGAAGATCTCCGGCATCCGGTGCGAAACGTAGACGCAGGTGACCCCGCGCGCGTGCAGCCGGCCCATCAGGGCGTAGAGGTGATCGGCCTCCTGCTCCGACAGGCTGCTGGTCGGCTCGTCGAAGATGATGACCCGTGCGCCGCCGCCGACGGCCGAGGCGATCTGCACGACCTGCTGCTCGGCGACGCTCAGATCGCCGAGCAGTCGGTGCACGTCGATCGTGGCCTCGATCGCCTCCAGCAGCTGCCGGCCGCGCCGGGCCACCGCCGGGCGATCGACGAACGGCCCGCGCCGCGGCAGCGCCCCCAGGCAGAGGTTTTCGGCCACCGACATGTTTTCGCAGAACGCCAGCTCCTGGTGGACGATGCCGACGCCCGCCGCCAGCGCGTCGCGCGGGCTGTCGAACCGGACCGCCCGGCCGTCGAGCAGGATCTCCCCGCCGTCGGGGACGTCGATGCCCGCCAGCAGCTTGCCGAGCGTGCTCTTGCCGGCGCCGTTCTCGCCGCAGAGAGCGTGGCAGGAGCCGCGCGCGATGTCGAAGCTGACCTCTTCCAGCGCACGGACGCCCGGGAAGCGCTTCTCCACGCGCCGAAACGAGATGATCGGAGCGTCGTCCAACGCACGCCTACTTCAGCTTCAGGTATTCCTCGGGAACGTCGGGGAAACCCCACTGGCGGAGCTGGCGCGACCAGGCGCCGAGCGTGTCGATGGTGACCCGCGCCGGATCCATGGGGATGATCTCGGGGACTTCCTTCTTGTAGAAGAGCTTGTCGATGATCTTGGTGACCGCGACGTTTCCCCACAGATACGACGACTGCGCGAGCAGCACCGGGGCCAGCCCCTTTTCGACGTAGGGGAGCTCGGGCGGAAGCGCGTCGACGGCGACCAGCTTGATCTTCTTGGGGTCGAGATCGGTCAGCAGCGTCTTCGTGAAGAGCGCCCAGCCGCCCGCCATTGCCCAGCCCTTGATGCCCGGATAGGCGTTGTTCACCCGGATCACCTCGGCGGCGGCGTCCTGCGGCGTCTCGTTGTGATAAAAAGTTCCGACGATCTGGATCCCCTTGAACTTGGCCGCCTCGGCCTTGATCCCCTCGACGCGGCGGCGCAGGTTGGGCGCGTTCTGGTTGCCGGCCAGGATGGCCACCTTCCCCCGGCCGTCGAGGAGCTTGGAGAGCTCCTCCATGACCTGTTCCCCGACCCGGTAGTCGTCGATCCCGTAGTACGCGAAGCGTTTGGACTTCGGCGCGTCACTGTCGAAGGTCATGACCGGCACGCCGCGCGCCACCGCATCGTCGATGGCGCCGGTCAGCTTGCCGGCGTCCGAGCAGGAGACGAGGACGGCGTTCGCCCCTTCGTTCACCGCCTGGGCGATCCGCTGCGCCTGGGCCTGCCCGTCCTCGACCGGCGGGGTCAGCCAGACGATCTCGATCGGGACGCCGATCTTGGCCGAGAGATCGCGGGCCGCCGTCTCGGCGCCGCGCCGGGCCGAGAGGAACACCGGGTTGGTCGAGCTCTTGGCGATCATCGCGATCCGGATCGGCTTTTGGGCCGGATGCGCCGGCTCGGGCGCGGTCGGAGCCGGCGGCGGCGCCTGGCTGGCGGGCTGGTGACAGCCGGCGGCAATGAACGCCGTCAATCCGATGACGCCGATGACGCCGATGGCGCCAATGGCGCGAATCGCGCGCGGGAGACCCGCGAACCGAGCGTTCCTCATCTCTCCGTTCTCCCCGCTTCCGCCAGTCTTCGCGCCGCAAACCGGGCGCTGGCTTGATCGAGAACGACCGCGACGACAATGGCACACCCGATGATGATCCATTCGTAGTTCTGATCGAGGTGCAGCGTCCGGATGGACTGCCGGATGAGGACGATGAGGACGGCACCCAACATCGCGTTGATGGCACTCCCGCGACCGCCGCTCAACCGAGCGCCGCCGACGACCGCGGAAGCGATGACGTATAACTCATATCCGGTCGCGTCTCCACAGGAGACCGAGCCGTAGAAGCTGGCCCCCAGGAACGCGGCCAGCCCGGCCGTGCCGCCGGCGAGCACATAGACGCCGATCTGGATCCGCCCCAGCCGCAGCCCCGAATAGCGGCTGGCCTCGGCGTTCCCTCCCAGGGCGAAGACGTGGCGCCCCATGACCGTCCGGTCGAGGTAGAGCGCCCCCAGCGCCGCCACCGCCAGCATCCCCAGCATCGGCACCGGATAGAGCGCCGTCCCCAGACCGAGCGGCGCCTTGGCGAAGTGAGTCAACGATTCGGGCAACATGATGCTCTCGGCCTTGCTGGTCACGAAGGCGATGCCGCGCAGGATCCACATGCTGCCGAGGGTGATGATGAACGGGTGGACCCGCAGGCCCACCACCATCGCCCCGTTGAGCGCCCCGGCGGCGAGACCGATGCCGACACAGATCAGCAAACCCAACCAGACGGCGCCGGGGCCGCCCGGGCCGTGGCGCAGGGCCAGGCCCATCACCACGCCGGCCAGCGCGTAAACCGAGCCGACCGAGAGGTCGATCCCCGCCGAGATGATCACCACCGTGGCGCCCACGGCCATGATGGCGATGAAGCTGGCGTCGGTCGCCGTCTGGATCAGCGTGTACGAGTTGAAGAAGTTGTTGACCGTCGCGCCGGTCGACTGGTCCACGTGCGACCCGGCCGCGAGCGTCAGCGCGATCATCAGCGCGGCGATGATGAGCACGAGCCCCGCTTGCTGCGAGCGCAGCAGCCGCCGCAGAACGATCATGGCGCGCGGCATTGTACCTCGCGAGCCGTGGATTTCCCGAATTGGATCGGCCCGGTCTTCACCGGACGGCCTCACGACGCGGGGGGAGCCTCTTCGATCACCACCAGCAGGTCACCCGCCTCGACGCTCTCGCCGGCGCCGGCGACGATCTCCCGCACGGTCCCGCTGATGGGTGCCTTGATGACCGTCTCCAGCTTCATCGCCTCGGTGACGAGCAGCTTCTGTCCGGCCTTCACCACCTCACCGACCTTGGTCACGAGATCGATCACCCGCCCCGGCATCGGGGCGCCGACCTCGCCCGGCTTCTCGGTGGCCCGGCGGTTCTTGGGGCCGGTCACCTTGGCGGCGTCGTCGGCCACGCGCATCTGGCGCGACTGGCCGTTGATCTCGAAGGTCAGCACGCGGGCGCCGTCGGGCTCGATCTCGCCGATGGAGAGCAGCTTGATGATCAGCGTCTTGCCGGGCTCGATGTCGATCCAGGCCTCCTCGCCGACCCGCAGGCCGTAGAAGAAGGTCGGCGTCGGCAGGACGGAGGTGTCGCCGTGCAGCGCGCGGTGCTCCATGTAGCCGCGCATCACCTTGGGGTAGAGCGCGTAGGAGACGAGATCGCGCCGGGCCACCTCGACGCCGGCCAGCGTCTCGACCTCGCGCTTGGCGCCGGCCCAGTCGTAGGGGGGCATGCTGGCGCCCGGGCGCCCTTCGATCACAGCGGCGCCCTTGAGGATGTCGCTGCGCAGCGGCTCGGGGAACCCGCCCGGCGGCTTGCCCAGCGAGCCGCGCATGAAGTCGATCACCGACTCGGGGAAGGTCAGCTCCTTGGCCCGCGCCGCCACCGCCGGACCGTCCAGCCCCTGCTTGACCATCCAGATGGCCATGTCGCCGACGACCTTCGACGACGGCGTCACCTTGGGGATGTCGCCGAAGAGCTGGTTGACCTCGGCGTAGGCGTGCTTGACCGTCTCCCAGCCGTGGTCGCCGACCCCCAGCCCCTCGGCCTGCGCGCGCAGGTTCGAGTACTGGCCGCCGGGGATCTCGTTCTGGTAGACGTCGGCTGCCGGCGCCTTCAGCCCCGACTCGAAGGGGGCGTAGTAGGCCCGCACCGGCTCCCAGTAGGCGGCCAGCTTCTCGAAGATCTCCGGCGACATCTTGGGATCGCGCGGCGCGCCCTGCAGCGCGAAGGCCATCGACGACAGCGACGGCTGCGAGGTCATCCCGCCCATGCTGCTGACCGCGCCGTCGATGACCGCCACGCCCGCCTCGACCGCCGCCAGGTTGGAGGCGATGCTGTTGCCCGAGGTGTCGTGCATGTGCAGGTGCAGCGGCACGTCGACCGCGTCGCGCAGCGCCTTGACCAGCATGGTCGCCGCCCGCGGCCGCAGGAGTCCCGCCATGTCCTTGATGCACAGAAGATGCGTCCCGCGCTTGACGATCTCCTTGGCCAGGTTGACGTAGTACTTGAGGTCGTACTTGGTGCGCGTCGGATCG
The DNA here is from genome assembly GCA_963835825.1 of uncultured Pseudomonadota bacterium. Classification (GTDB taxonomy): domain Bacteria; phylum Myxococcota_A; class Polyangia; order Fen-1088; family Fen-1088; genus JADGRB01. Next base: position 231,900 of record CAWIGZ010000004.1, on the reverse strand, counting down.
GCGACGTCGCCCGTGTAACAGATGGCCGTCTCCACGATCCGCCCGGTCTTTTGCGCCGCCTCGATCGCCACCTGCATGTTGTCGACGTCGTTGAGCGCGTCGAAGATCCGGAACACGTCCATCCCCGCCGCGGCCGCCTCCTCGATGAAGGCGACCACCACGTCGTCGGGGTAGTTGGTGTAGCCGACGGCGTTGGCGCCGCGGACCAGCATCTGGAACATCACGTTGGGGACCTGCCGGCGCAGCTCGTCCAGCCGCACCCAGGGATCCTCCGACAGGAAGCGATAGGCGACGTCGAAGGTCGCGCCCCCCCACATCTCCAGCGAGAACAGATCGTGCGCCAGATGGGCGGTCGCCGGCGCCACGCGGGAGAGATCGTACGTTCGCACGCGGGTGGCCAGCAGCGATTGATGCGCGTCGCGCCAGGTGGTGTCGGTGAGGCGCACGCGCGGATCGGCGCGCAGCATCTTGACGATCCCGGCCGGCCCCTCGCGGTCGAGGAGCTGCTTGGTCCCGGCGGCAGGCGCCGTCTTGGGCGCGGGCGGCGGCGCCGCCTCGATGGAGAGCACCGACAGCGGCGGCTTCGGCTTCCCGCGCACCGTCGGGTGGCCGTTGACGATCGTCGAGCCGACGTAGCGCAAGATCCGGGTCGCCCGATCGCGGCGCGGCGCGTACTGCACCAGCTCGGGCGTCTCGTCGATGAAGGTCGTGTGCGCCTTGCCGGCCTCGAACGTCGGGTGCAGCAGGACGTTTTCCAGAAAGGCCAGGTTGGTCTTCACGCCGCGGATGCGGAACTCGCGCAGGGCGCGGACCACCTTGCGGCGGGCGTAGTCCCACTCGAGACCGTTGGCGGTGATCTTGGCGAGCAGCGAGTCGTAATAGGGCGAGACGCGCGCGCCGACGTAGCCCGAGCCGTCGTCGAGGCGGATGCCCAGCCCCGCCGCCGGCCGGTAGACCTGGATCTTGCCGGTGTCGGGGAGAAAGTCGTTCCGGGGATCCTCGGCGGTGACGCGCACCTGGATGGCCACGCCGCGCTGGACGACGTCCGCCTGCTTGGCGATGCCGATCTCGGGGTCGGCCAGGCGATAGCCCTCGGCGATCCGCAGCTGGGCCTGCACCAGATCGCGGCCGGTGATCGCCTCGGTGACCGTGTGCTCGACCTGGATGCGCGGGTTGACCTCGATGAAGTAGTGGCCGCCGTCCTCGCCGACCAGGAACTCGACCGTGCCGGCGTTCGCGTAGCCCACGTGACGAGCGACCTTGAGCGCGTCGTCGGCCAGCCGCGCCCGCAGCGCCTCGGGGAGCGACCAGGCCGGGGCGTACTCGACGACCTTCTGGTGGCGGCGCTGCACCGAACAGTCGCGCTCGTAGAGGTGGACGAGGTTGCCGTAATTGTCGCCGAGGATCTGGACCTCGATGTGCTTCGGGCGCAGGACCAGCTTCTCCAGAAAGACCGAGTCGTCGCCGAACGCCTTGCGGGCCTCCGAGCGCGCGCGCTCGAGCAGCTCGGGGAGCTCCCCGGCGCTGCGCACGACGCGCATGCCGCGCCCGCCGCCGCCGGCCGACGCCTTGATCATCACCGGGTAGCCGGCCTGGTCGGCGAAGGCGCGCGCCGACTCCAACGTCTTGATGGCATCGGGCGTCCCCGGCACCGTCGGCACGCCGGCGGCGGCGGCGATCTTCCGTGCGGCCACCTTGTCGCCCAGCGCATCAATCGCCTCGGGCGTCGGACCGACGAACACGATCCCCGCCGCGCGGCACTTGCGCGCGAACGACGCCCGCTCGGAGAGGAGGCCGTAGCCCGGATGAATCGCGTCGATGTCGTGACGCTTGGCCAGCTCGACGATCTCGTCCTCGGCCAGATAGGCGGCCACCGGCTCGAGTCCCTTGCCGACCAGGTAGGCCTCGTCGGCCTTGTAGCGGTGGAGGTGGACGCGATCCTCCTCCGAGAAGATCGCCACCGTGCGATATCCGAGCTCGCTGCAGGCGCGGAAGACGCGAATGGCGATCTCGCCGCGGTTGGCGCAGAGCACGCGCTTGAACGGGCGAATCGAGCCGCGCTCGGCACGGCGAAGTCCGTCGTTGGGGCTAACGAGGTTGGCCATGGTGCGCCCGGTAACTACCACCTTAGCGCGGGCCCTGGGAAGGGCGGCCTAGCGCTTTATGCCGAGCAGCAGGTCCATGGTCGCCTGATCCGCGGCGGGAAAACGGTAGTTCTCGAATTCGCTCGAGGCGACCCAGCGGCAATCGGCGACCCGCACCGCGGTCGGCTCGGCCGCGCCGACGATCTCCGCCTGGTAGAGGGCCAGATCGACCGAGTACCCGTCGTAGTCGTGGGTGCGCCGGCCGATGTTGGCGCCGACGGTCACCTCGACGCCGACCCGCTCGCGCACCTCGCGCAGCAACGCCTCGGCGTCGGTCTCCCCTTCCTCGACGCGGCCGCCGGGAAACTCCCAGAGCCCGGCCAGCACGGCCGTGGGTCGGCGCTGGGTGATGAGGTAACGCTCGTTGCGCGCGATGACGGCCGCGACGACCCGCAGGTGGGGGACTTTCGTCATGGGTGGATCCATATATTGTGGTAACACCCGCTCCATGGTCAAACGCGTGACACCGTCCGAGGCTGCCGCCCTGCTCGCGGAAGGCTGGAGCTACCTGGATGTCCGGTCCATTCCCGAATTCGAGGAAGGCCATCCGGAGGGGGCGGCGAACGTCCCGCTGCTGCATTTCACCAACGGCCGGATGAGCCCGAACGGCGATTTCCAGCAGGTGGTCGCCGCCAACTTCCCCCCCGACACCAGGCTCGTGATCGGGTGCAAGGCGGGCGGCCGCTCGCTGCAGGCTGCGGCGCTGCTCGAGGCGGCCGGCTACACCAGCGTCGTCGACATGCGCGGCGGGTTCCACGGCGAGCGCGACGGCATGGGCCGGGTGACGTGCGCGGGCTGGCTCGAGTCCAAACTCCCGGTCTCGACAACGGCTGCCCCCGAGAAGACCTACACGGCTCTCTCCCAGGCGACGCCGGTCCAGAAGTAGCGTGGTTCGAGGGGCAGGGCGCGACGCAGTCGACGTTGAACCAAGGTCGGCCTGTAAAGGGTAGGTGATCAGAGGTCGGCAGCGCGCATTGGTGGCGGGGCAATCACCCACGTGCATTCGCGTGCGACGCGGCGACGTCGTCCAAGGGTTTTGTTTCCGATCACCACCACATGGTCGGGTTCATCCTGGGTTGGCTGACGCGAGAGAACCCATCCAAGTTCCCGAACCAGCGCAACGGGAATGGCGACCAGCGCCCAACTATTGTTCCCCAACAGGACGGGGAATGGATCGCGCCGCGGCGTGGCCAGGACCGTGGACATGGGATCGCCGTCGGGATCGTCGTCAAAGGCTGCTGACGACGGTCGGATCGCGCCATCGGCATCTGGGACGAAATGGTGCGGAGGAACTCGGCGCCAGAGCACCGCCTCACCTGGGATCGAGAGATCGTCAGGCGGGAGGCCCGCCTCAGCGGGCGCCACGCTCCGTTACCTCACAGCAGGCAACTGACCGATCGCGTCCACGAGTTGGCTGAGGTCAGACTGGAAATCCCGTTCCCACTCCTCGCCGGTTGCCTTGTTTTCGAATGCTGCGGACAGCTTGCCCGCAGACGCGACCGCGATCTCCAGATCCACGGAGGGGGTGTGCCATTCGAGTTGGATTCCGCCTCGAGACGTCGGCACCACGATTGGGGCCGGTGAGGACGCGCGTGCCAGCTTGAGAAGGAGGTCACTCGTCGCCTGAGCGACCGTCTCGTGAACCGGACGTCCACCATAGGAGTCCCAGTCGCCTTCGAGATCGACGAAGGAGGCGCACTCGCGCGCCACCGCGTCGAGCCACGCTGGCCGCTGTTCCGAGAGGGTGGCTTCGGGACGGAGCACTGAGCTCGATTCCGTCTTGCGGAGATCGCGAAAGCTTAGGAACTCGATCGGCGCGAGGGTGGCGGTCATGAGCGTCTACCCCATTTCGCATGCATTTCGGTTGAAGTCACGGAGGTGAAGCCGCGAACGATCTGTTCGCGACCGATGTCCAGAAAGGAGAGCACGTCCGCGTCCGCCGGACCAGACGGCCGACCACGCGCGGTTAATGTCAGAACGAACATCGCTTGGGCTCCGCCGTACCCAGGCTGAAGCCCGATGTGGAGGCGACCGACTGGGGTGCTGTCGATCATGATTCGATGGTGTGAGGCGAGTTCGACGGTCTCGGGCGTGGTCAACCAACCGTCGCTGAAGTTCCCGGACCAAGGGGCAAGCAGCGTGCCGATCTGGCCGAGCTTGCTCGGGTCTTCGACGGGGATGTGATTGACGTACGTCACCTCGCACTGGTTCGGGATCAGCTCGCCCAACTGGTGCTGGGTCAGGAACTGCCGAAACTGCGAAACTTCGGAAGCGAAGCTCGTTCGGATCGACTCATACCTCGGGTAAGCGGCACCCTCCCCAGCCTTCCGCCAGTTCCGGACGAAGCGGTCTTGCTGAAGTTGGAGCAGGCCTGTCCGCGACGCATCCTGGAAAATCGCTCGGTTCGTGAAGGCGACCCGCCCAAGTTGGAACATGAAACCGCCTGGCTGGCCGGGAATTCCGAACCACTCAATCGTAGGGGGAACGGCCGGCGCCTCGACCCACTCGGGAAAGCGAGCCCTGACTTGCTCCAACCAGAACCGCGCTATCCAGGAAGTGTCGAGCTTCGGCACAGGCTCGAACTGGACGCCCAACGCCACCTCCACCACAGGTGGGTGCTCGAACTCTGGCAAATCCTTAGGGCGCCCGACGGTCACCTGCCCACTACTCTCCACCATTCTCGGCCCCTCTGCCAGTGGTGAACTGTTCCAGATCTGCGGCGATTCCCTCTGGGCTACCGGCTTGGGCTTGCGGCCTGGGGTACGATACCGGGCGCGATGTTCGGCCCCTGCTCCCGCTGGCGCACGTGATCGCTACCCTACGCGCTAGGGATCGGGCCGCCAGATCTCCGCGCTCTCCGACGTTCCGTCCCTCGCCGTCGTCGTTGGGCACGGTGCCCCCGGCGATCAGCACGCGCCCGTCGGGCAGCGCCACCGCGGTGTGGTTCATGCGCGGGTGCACGGCCCTCCCCGCGCCGACCAGCCGAGCGCAGTTCCCGAGACGCGCTCGGGTGCATCAAGGAGAATCGTTCAGGAGCCACGGACGATGTCGTCGAGTTCCTGCCGAACCTTCGACCACGGCTCCAGCTTCACGGTGCCCGGATCGAGCTCGTCCGCTCGTCGTGCGAGCTTCTCTTCCCAAGCTTGCTCCACCCCTGCACCAGAGGCGTGGATCGCGCACGGCCGACACCACGAAGGCCGCGAAGCGGTCTCTGAATAAAATAAGCCGGTAGCGGGCCCTCGCTGCTAGATTTTCAGAAGCTCCGAGAGCCCACGCCAACCGCCCGAGATGCTCACTCGCCGACGGCGATGCCGTTCTTCTGGCAGACGGCGTGGACCAGCGTGCGGTTCTTGTCGTCGAGCCTCGAATAGGCCCGCCCCGCCGCCTCGGCGTCCTTCAGCGAACAGGAGCAGACCGCCAGAATCTGGTAGGCGTCGGTCCAGCCCGGCTTGGCCCGCAGCGCTCGGCGCGACAGATCCATCGCCGCGCCGCACTGCTGGCGCAGCCAGGCCTCGCGCGCCTGCTTCATGAGCGCCTCGGCGTCCTCCGGCTCGGCCGCCGCCGCTGTCTCGGCGCCGCGGGGCTCTGTCCGCGCCGGCTCGCTCCGCCGCGATGATTCCGGGCGCTCGACGGCCGTCACCGCCGCGACAGGCCGCATGCGGGCCGACCGAGACGCCGCCGCGACCGGCTCGGGGCGCGCCCGGCAGAGGCGCGACAGGTCGCGGATCAGCTGATTGTGCGGCTCGAGCCGGATGACCTCGGCCGCCTCGACACGAACGTCGGCGCAGCGCCCTTCGGCGCGATCCTTTTCGGCCGCCGCCATGTGCTCGGCGACCAGGAGCGTCCGCGCTTCTTCGTAGCGTGGCTGGGCCCGCCGCTTGTAGACGCTTTCGGCCGGGATCTGGCGGAACCCGCTGACCGCCGCCGCGTAGTCCTTGGCGTTCGCGGCCTCGTCGAACTTGGCGAACATCGACGCCCCTTCCCGCTCGGTCTCGACGCGCCGGCCGAGGGCGAGCGCCTCGCGCCGGATGGCCGGCTCATCGGTGGTCGCGATTCGCGCCAGATTGCCCCGGGCCGTCTCCCAGTCCTCCGCGACGATCGCCTGCTTGGCCGCGGCCAGGATGGCGGCGGGCGTCTCCGGAGGAGGCGGCGGGGCGGGCGCCGGCGGCGGCGCCGGCGCGGCGGCGACCGGCGTGGGAGCGAGCGCCACCGGCGGCGGCGGCGGGGCCATCGCCACGGGCGGCTCGTTCGCGCTCGGCCGGTGGAGGAACAGCGCCGCCAGCCCGATGAGGGCCAGCGCCCCACCCCCGAGCGCGATCGCCTTCACCGGCAATTGCCGCGGTTGCGGCGCGTGCGGGTCGAAGGTGAAGCTCTCGAGCGGCCCGACGAACCGGATCTTGACGTGACCGAGCTCGACGAGGTCGCCGGCGTTCAGCTCGATCCGTTCGTAGTCCTCGCCGTTGACGCGGATGCCGTTGGCGCTCTGGAGATCGACGATCGTGTAGTGGTCACCGTCGCGAACGATCTTCGCGTGGTGGCGCGAGATCGACCGGTGATTGAGCAGGATGTCGTTCTCTTCGGTCCGGCCAATCACCAGCGACGCCTTGTCGAGCGGGATCTCCATCCCCGCCAGATCGGTCGTCAGCACGACCAGCCGCGCCGCCGGTCGCGCGACCTGGTTGCCGGCCGCCTTCTCGCCGATGGCCCGCAGCGGGATGGTCGGCTGCCCCTCGACCGCCTCGGCGACCGCGCCGTCGGCCTCGGGCACCGCGGTCATCGGCTTGGGGGGCGACGTCTTCGTCCGGGAACGAGGCTGGGCGGCGCCCGGGTCGGCCGCGGGGGGGCCAGAGGATTGTTGCGCGGCCATCGCGGCGACGGAGGCCCGGGTGGGGATCGCCACCGGACCGCCCACCGTCGCCAGCGGCGCCGTGGTGACGGCGGGCAGGCTCCGGGTGGTCGGCCGGTCGCCGATCGGGGGATGGTCGCCCGCGCAGGACCAGCTTGTAATCGCCGATCTGAACCTCGTCCCCTTCGCGCAGCGGCGTGGGCGACGCGATCTTCGTCCCGTTGACCCGGACGCCGGTGAAGCTGGAGAGGTCCTCGATGAACAGCGCGCCGTTCTGCCGGGTGAGGCGCGCGTGCCTGCGCGAGACGTTGCGCTCCGTGAGGCGGATGGTGTTGCCCTCCATCCGACCAACGGTCATCTCATCCCGCGCGAGCGGGACAACCGTGGTCTTACCCTCATCGTCTTCGATGCTCAGCTTGAACACGGCGAGACCCTCGAAATCCCCGGGCCTTTTGACTGTATCCGCCGGGCTCGGCCGGAGTCAATGGCGGCCTGGGGGTCGCCTACCGGTCTTTTCAACGAACCGTGGCGATCGCCGCCGCGATGACGATGCCCATCCCGATGACGAAGCAACCGGCCACGATGGCCACCGCCAGGTTCTTGTTCTCGTGGATTTCGCGCCGCAGGTTGTACGGCGTGATCATCTCCCAGAGGTAGTAGCCGATAATCAGCAGCACGATCCCCGACAGGCCGAACAGCGCGAAATCGAGCAGCAGCCGTCCCAGCGGCGCTTGCGCGGGCACCCTCAGACGCTCCGCAGGTCGGGGTAGGTGGTCATGACGTCGGTCTCCGTCATGGAATCATTCGGATCGGCCGGTGTCCAGACCACTTCGATCCCCAGGATCGCGTCGGGCGAGACGCCGCCCAGCTCGGCGAGGAGCGCGTCCAGATCGGCGGGCGACGCCGGGGACCCGGTCGAGCTGAATTTCTCGAGGGGCGTTCGGGTCGCGACGATCAGCGTGACCACGACCAGCTCCAGGGCCTCCTTGCCCTCTTCGGCCGGGGCGGCCGATCGCGACACGTGCCCGCCGGCGGCCCGCACCCGCTCGACCTGGAAGCGGCCGCGCTCGGCCAGCGCCATCCCGTTCATCGCCGTTTCGGCGTTGGTGAGGCTCATCGGACCGCGGGCGTCGGTGCCGAGGTAGCGGATGGAATCCTTCTCCCGGAGGAGCTCGACGGCGGTCTGCTGGAGCAGCGCCGCCAGTCCCGCCTCGGTCTCGGTATCGCCTTGGGCGGCGAACTCGGCCAGCCGGTCCTGGATGCCGCGCGCCGAGCGCCCGAGCGCCAGCTGAAGGCGGTAGAGGTACGCGCGCCCCGGCATCGCCACCACCTCGTCGTCTCCGTCGCCGTAATACCCGCCCCGGTTCGCGCTGGCGGCCCGGCCGGCGCGCACGGCGCGGATCACCAGCCCGATCACGGCCACCGCGGCCAGCACGCCGAAGAGACCGAAACCGCCGCCGTAGCCGAGCCCGTAGCCGCCGAAGCTGGGGAAGAACAGAAAGTGCGACCCGCCGCCGTACCCGTACCCGCCCGAATACGGGCTGCGGTAGCCGCCCCCCGAATATCCGGGGCTGCTGTAGCCGCCGCCGGACCGAAAGCCGCCGCGGCTGCCGAAGCTCCCGCCCGAGCGGGGTCCCGCGAACGCCACGGCCGAGGCGAACGTCGAAAGGGCCACCAGCAGCACGGCCAGCCAGCGGGGGGCGCGGCGCAAGAGAGTCATGACGTGATCGAGTCTATGACGCCGATCCCGGGCCGGCAAACGGTCGCCGGCCAGGTGGCTCAGCGGCCGCTGCGGCTCCGGGACAGGTCCTCGAAGTATTTTCGCAGCGCCGGCAGCGCTGACACCAGCCGGCGGAAGTAGTCGCGCCCCAGGAAGAGGACGCTGGTCGGCGCGACGGTGCGGACCTCCGCGGTGGTCGGGCTGTCGTCGAGCAGCGCCATCTCGCCGAACAGGTCGCCGGCGCGCAGGCGGGCGATCGGCGTCCCGCCCCGCCGCACCTCGACCTCACCCACCAGGATCAGGAACAGCCCCTGGCCGAGCTCGTTTTCCCGGATGATCGTCGTCCCGGAAGCGACGTCGATCCCCTCGAAGCGGCGGACGAGCTCCATCTGCTGCTGGTTGTCGAACGGCTTGAACAGCGGCGAGGTCGCGATGAGGTTCTTCAGCAGCCGCTCGCGCGCGAACTGGTCGAGCCGCTCGGCCAGCGCCGGGACGGCGGCGGTCAGCTCGGCGACGGCGCTGCGGCTGACCTCGAGCAGGTCGGCCTCGTCCACCACCTGGATGGAGGCCGTGCGCGGCTGGTCGGTCATGAGCGCCATCTCCCCGAAGAGGGCGCCTTCCAGCAGGCGGGCCAGCTCGACCGCGCGGGTCGGCCGGCCGGCCACCGGCTGTCCGCCGGCCACCACCCGCACCTCGCCCGCCGCAACGAAATAGAACGCCGACCCGGGGTCCCCCTCGCGGAAGACGACCTCCCCGTCACGGGCGCGCAGCAACCGGGCCATGCGGACGGCCGCCGGAAACAGCTCGGCGGGAAGCTCGGAGAAGAAGGCGACCGGCAGGAACTGCTCCGGGTACTGAACGAACACCGAGAGATCGAGCGCGCGGGCCCGGGCCCGGGGCACCAGCTTGCCGAGGTCGGCGGCCGCCGCCGGCGCGGGCGGCTCGATCGGCGCGTCGAGATCGACGGGCGCCTGGCGGGCCGCGAACTTCGCCAGCGTCGGTGCGCCGTGGGCGAAGTTGCGCGCCATCGCGGCGACGATCTGGTCGGTGTTTTGGCCGAGCAACTCGAGCACCTTGCAGCCGACGAGCGCCGGCAGGAGGTGCCCCGAGCGGACGTCGTGCATCGCCACCGTCCGGAAGACCTCGACGGCGCCCGCCCGATCGCCGAGCTGGAACAGCAGGTCGCCGATCTTGCGGCGGCTGTCGCCGTCGAGCGGATTGGCCGCCAGCATCTGGTCGTGGGCGGCCAGCGCGGCGGCAACCTGACCCGCCCGGGCCAGGTTGCGTGCCCCGGCCTTGAGCTCGCGAAGCGGAAGCGCCATTGCGCAGACGTTATCCGGAGCGTGAAATGGGGTCAAAGTGGTACCGATGCACGACGACCTCGGCGACCCGACCTCCCGACTGGCCGCGGTGGAGGCGCTCGGCCTCGCCGAGCTCGGACGGTCGACGCTGGGGCGGCCGATCTTCGCCCAGCGCTTCGGCGGCCGCGGGGCGCCGCTCCTGGTCATGGGGGGCATCCACGGCGACGAGCCGGCCACCGTCGACCTGCTGGTCGAGCTCTGCGTCCGGCTGGGGGGAGCGACACGGCTGGCGAACGCCCCGCTTTGTGGTTGCTGCCGGCCGCCAACCCGGACGGACTGGCGCGAAACCGCAAGAACTCGGAACGCGACGTCGATCTGAACCGGAACTTCCCGGCCCGCTCGTTCACCACCGCCCACGCGCCCGGCTATTTTCCGGGGCCGTCGCCGCTGTCCGAGCCGGAAACGCAGGCGATCGCCGCGCTCGTCGCGCGGGAGCCGTTCCGGGGCGCCGTCGCCGTGCACGCGCCGTTCGCCTGCGTGAACTACGACGGGCCGGCGGCGGCCTGGGCGGAGGCGGTGGCGGCGGCCTGCGGCTGGCCCGCCCGCGGCGACATCGGCTACCCGACCCCCGGCTCGTTCGGGTCGTGGCTGGGCATCGACGGCGGCCTGCCTGTCCTGACGCTGGAGTTGCCGGCGGGACCGCTTTCCCGGTTTCGCGCCCAGGCGTTCGCGGCCCTGGAGGCCAGTTTCGAGTATGCTGGGGCGGCCCTGAATCCCGCGGAAGGGTGCGATATCGGGGTATACTGCTTGACAGGTGAGCAGGGTCGTACTTTTCTGACCCCTTCGCGTGATGGATAATACGGAACGTATGTTTCTGGACACGATGTCGAGAGCGCTCGTCTCTCTCCCTTTCGACCTCAAAATCCTTTTGGAAGCGGTCGCTGATTCCGACCTCGAGCGCGGCGTGCGCGAGCTGGCGGCCGGCACCGTCGTGCACGTGATCACGCCCAAGGACGGGAACGTCGAGGCGCCGCTGCGCTACGCCGAGGACGTCGTTCAGCTGCGGCTGGCGCTGGCCAAGATCGCCGCCGAGGGGGGGAAGGCGCGCCGGCGTTCCGCGCCCGCTTCGCCGAGGACTACGCCAAGTTCGACGAGGAGCTCGGTCTTTTCCGGCAGACGCTGGGCGGCGACATCGTCGACTGGCTGGACAGCCGCTGGGCCGCGATGCTGAAGGGCGTCTACGCCAAGAAGAAGATCGCCATGTTCGTCGACGACGAAGAGGTCGGCACCTTCCTCTACGACGAGGGGCTGAAGTTCGCGACGCTCTACCCGATCACCGAGAAGTCGCTGGCCGGGCGGGTCAAGCAGGCTCAGCCGTTCGTGGATCATCTGGCGCGCAAGCGCGATCAGGACAAGAAGAAGATCACGTCCTAGCGGACGCAGCCTGCCGCACTCGAGGCTCCGGTTTTGATGATGGAAGTTCGCTGTCGTGTCGCGTGGGCCCGTGGTCGCTTTGCCCGGTGACTCTCCGGCCAGCCTGCTGGAGATCGCGGTGGCCGTCGCGCGTGGCGCGGAGGCGCCGCCGTCGGAGATCACCGTGGCGGCGCGGCCGGCCGCCACGCTGCTGAGGGAGCTCCCCGCGCCTCAGGTCCGCTCGGCGATCGAATCGGTGATCATGGCCCGCTCGCTCGACGTGGGCCTGCAATGGATGCACGACGCCGGCGTGCTGGCGGCGCTCCTGCCCGAGCTGGAGGCGACGGTCGACTTCTCGCAGGAGGCCGGGCGGCGGCACAAGGACGTCTGGGAGCACACCAAGCAGGTGGTGGTCCAGTCGGTGCCCAACCCTCTGGTCCGCTGGGCCGCGCTGCTGCACGACGTGGGCAAGGTGCCCACCCGGGTGATGCTCCCCGACGGCAAGGTGACCTTCCACCGCCACGCCGAGGTGGGCGCGCGGATGTGGGATCCGATCGCGCGACGCCTCGGCTTCAGCAAGCCGGAGCGGCACAAGATCCGCTTCCTGGTGCTGCACCACCTGCGCGCCAACGCCTACGAGCCGGGCTGGACCGACGCGGCGGTCCGCCGCTTCGACCACGAGATGGGCGACAACCTCGACGATCTGCTCGACCTGTCGCGCGCCGACGTGACCTCCCGCCGTCCGGGCCGGCGCCAGGAGGCGGTGCGCAACATCCACGCGCTCAAGGAGCGGATCCTGGCGATTCGCGCCCTCGACGCCCGGGTGCCGCCGCTGCCGCCGGGGCTGGGCAACACCATCATGGAGACCTTCGGCCTGCCGCCGTCCAAGCGGATCGGCGATCTGCGCAAGCTGTGCGAAGCGGCCGTCGAGCGGGGCGAGCTGGAAGAGCGCCGCGACGCCGCCTACTACGTCGACTTCCTGCGCGACAAGCTCTGAGCGACGCCCGCCGGGTTGCTCCTGGTGGCCCTGTCGTACATAATAGCTGGCGTCATACGGGAGGCCATGGGGGGCAATGGCAAAGCTGGTCCAGGCGAGGCTCGACGATGAGACCGACCAACTCTTGAAAGAGCTGCGGCGCAGGACCGGCCTCTCCGACTCGGAGATCGTTCGCCGGGGCGTTCGTTCGCTGGCCGCCCTTTCCCGCCCTGCCGCCGAGACGCGGGTCATCGGGACGGGCCGGTTTTCTTCCGGCGTTCGTGACCTCGGATCGAACAAGGAGCACCTCAAGAGTTTTGGACGGAAGTGAACCCGACCCTCCTCGATACGGGCTTCATCGTCGCCCTCCTGGATCGAAGCGAACGAAATCACCAACGCTGCAGAGACGTGCTCCGGTCGGTGTCAGGGGGCCTGGTGACCTGCGAAGCCGTCATCGCCGAAGCGTGCCATCTCTTGCGTCAGCAGCCTGGTGCGGCGGAGGCCATCCTCGAGAACGTCGAACGGGGCATTTTTCTGGTCCCCTTTCGCCTGGAGGAATCGTCCGCAGCCGTTCGCGCGCTCATGAAGCGTTACGCGCGGGTCCCGATGGACTTTGCGGATGCGTGCCTCGTATCGCTCGCCGACACCTTCGGCACGGGCCGCATCTTGACCCTCGACAGCGACTTCCGGATCTACCGCTGGCGCCGCACCCGCGCCTTCGACCTCCTCGTGGACTGACCGATCTCGCGCCGTCTCACCGGAAGCTCCCAGCCCGAGCGGCTGGTCAATCCCAGTCGCCGACGCCTTCGAGCGGCTCGTCCTTTTCCCAGTGCACGAGGTTGCGCTTGCGGCGCAACAGGGTGCGCACCTGGGAAGCGATGAACGCGGCGCAGGCAATCGTCGCGATCAGGACGGCAATCAGCGCCCAGAGCGGCATTCGCGGAGTTTGTACCGGCCACGGTTCGAATGCCAGACTAGGTGACGAGACCCGCCATGCCCGAGCTACCCGACCTGGTCCATGTCGAAGACGTGCTGCGCCAAGCGCTGGCGGGCAAGACCATCTCCGCCGGCCGGACCGGCGATCCCACCGTCCTGCGGATCATGGTGCGCGAGCCCTTCCCGGACCTGCTGGCCGGGCGGCGGCTGGAGACGATCGAGCGGCGCGGCCAGTTCATGCGCTTCGGGCTGGACGGCGGCCTCTGCATCGTGGTCAACGCCATGTTGGCCGGGCGCTACAAGCTGATCGCGCCAGGAGCGGAGAGCGCCAAGAAGAAGGATCCCCGCGCGCTCGGCCTGGCGCTCAGCTTCATCGACGCGCCCGAGCTTCAGTACGTGGATGACAAGCGGATGGGGAAGGTCTATCTGGCGCGCGCCGAGGACGAAATGCAGATCCCGGTCTACGGCGAGCTGGGCGTCGATCTGCTGTCGCCGGCGTTCACGCGCGAGGCCTTCGGAAAACTGATCGCCGGGCGGCGCGACCAGACGCGGGCGTTCCTCATGGACAAGCGGGCGATGGCCGCCATCGGCAACGCCTATGCCGACGAGATCCTGTTCGCCGCGCGGATTCATCCCAAGACCTTCTGCCGCAAGCTGCAGCCGGCCGAGATCGATGCGCTCTACGAGGCCATCGGCCGCGTCCTCCGGGAGGCCATCGTCGAGATCCGCAACCGGAACCAGCCCCCCGAGATCAAGGTGCGCGATTTTCTCAAGGTGCGCGGCCGCGACGGCAAGCCGTGTCTCGTCTGCGGGACGACCATCCGGGCCGTGCGGGTCGGCGACGGCGACGCCTGCTTCTGCCCGCGCTGCCAGCCCGAGACCCGCAAGCTCTTCGTCTCCTGGTCGAAGTTAGGCACGTCCTCAAGGGCGAAGAGAAATAGGGCGGCGGCGGTCGCCACGTTGAGCGAATCGGCGCCGGGGGACATGGGGATGGTCACCCGGTGGTCGCAGGCGGCCCGCGCGGCCGGCGAGAGGCCGGGGCCTTCGGCGCCGAACATCAGCGCCACGCGCGGAGGGCGGGCGAAGGCGGTGAGCGGAATCGCATCGGCGTCGAGCACGGCGCCGATCACCGACACCCCGCCGGCGCGCAGCGCCTGCAGCTCTTCGGGCCAGCGGGAGAGGCGCACCATCGGCACGGTGAAGACGGCGCCCAGCGAGACCCGGATCGCCTTGCGGTAGAACGGGTCGGCGCAACGCGGGCTGAGCAGGATCGCGTCGGCGCCGAAGGCCGCGGCGTGGCGGGCGATGGCCCCCAGGTTGTCGACGTCGGTCAGATCCTCGAGGACGATGAGCGTGCGCGCGTCGCGCGGGATCGGCGCGGCCGGCGGCCGCACGCCGACGGCCAGACAGCCCCGGTGCACGTGGAACCCGGCCACCTGGTCGAGCACGCTCTGGGGCGCCAGGTAAACGGGGAAGTCGCCGCCGAGCGCGTCGCCCAGCGTCGCCAGCCGGGGCGCCGTCAGCAGCACCGATTGAATCGGCAGGCCGCTGTCGACGAGACGCCGGACCACCCGCTCGCTCTCGGCGACGAAGCGCCCTTCCTCGTTGAGTCGCCGCTCTTTCAGCGACCGGTAGTCAGCGACGCGCGGATCGTCGGCGTCCAGGATGTCGATCGGAGGCAGCGCCACGTCGGGCAGGATAGTGGATCGCGCGGCCGCACACCGTCTGCATGATAGAACCGCCGGATGCGTCCTGGCCCTCTGCCCGGTAAAGGACCGTCCAAGGGTCGCTTGGAGGTCCCGCGGGCGTCGACGCTCACCCGACTCCTGCTGGCCGCCGGGCTCACCGCCGCCTGCTCGAGCAACGGGGAGCCGCACGGCTCGCCGGTGCTGCTCAGCGTCCAGTGGATCGGGGGCGGCGGCAAGACGCAGGTCTGGACAGCGACCGAGACCGCCCCCGTGCAGGCGCCGGCGGCCGGACAGGAGGTCGACTTCGTGTTCGACCGGCTGCTCGACGGAGCTCGGATCGAAGACGTCGTCACCCAGAACGGCGTGGAGACGACCGTGCCGAAGGCGACGCCGCCCATCACCGCCGCCTGGCCCGACGCCGCGACCCTGATGAGCACGCCCCCCTTCTCCGATCAGGTCCGCTACAACAGCGAGCCGTACTACGGCCCGACGACCTCCTACGTCCTGCTCCGGCCGGCCGTGGTCGGATTCCCCTCCACCGACACCATCACCTTCTCGCTCGACCAGACCAAGCTGACCAGCGCGTACGGCGAACAGATGATCGGGCCGAGCGAAATCACGGTGGTGACCGGACCGTTCTCCGCCTCGTTTCGTCTCCCGACGGGCGCCGACGGCTCGGCCTCGGTGCCCACGAAGTACGCCCTGCCCGTCAACTTCTCCAACCGGGTGGCGGGCACCGCCAGCGTCGAGCCGTACGTTCAGGTCGAGGCGAACGGACTGCCGGTGCCGGTGGTGCTGACCGCCGACGCCAGCGATCCGACCGTCGTCTATCTGTCGCCCGCCGGCTGCCTGGGCGGCTGGCCGGTCGGCGTGACGATCGACGTGACGATCGCCGCCGGGGTGCCCGACGCCTTCGGGGTGGCGATGGCCGCCGACGCCCACACGACCTTCATGGCCAGCGGCGTGGCGCCGGCCGCCCCCGATGGCGGCTGCGGCCCCGCCGCCACCGACGGTGGGACAGACTAGACCTCGACCCTCCCAGGGTCCCGAATCTAGTCCAACTTACGGGCGAACACCTCGGCGAAGGTGTCGCGGACGGCGGCCTTGACCGCGTCGAGCGAGAGGGGGCGCCCGAGCTCGCCGGACATCGAGCCCATCACCGCCGCGTCGAGGCCGCAGGGGTTGATGGCGGAAAACCGCGCCAGGTCGGTCGAGACGTTGAGCGCGAAGCCGTGCATCGTCACCCAGCGTTTGACCGCCACGCCGATGGAGGCGAGCTTGCGCACGCCGCCCGCCGTCCAGACGCCGGTCCAGCCGCTCTTGCGCTCGCCGGCGAGGTCGAAGCGCGCCAGCGCGCGGATGAGCGCCTCTTCCAGGTTGCGCAGGTAGACGTGCAGGTCGCGCTCATCCTCGCGCAGCAGGAAGATCGGGTAGCCGACCAGCTGTCCCGGGCCGTGGTAGGTGACGTCGCCCCCCCGCTCGATGTCGAAGACGGGGATGCCCTGGGTGGCCAGCAGGTTCTCTTTGTGCGCGCTGCGGCCGGCGGTGATGACGTGGGGGTGCTCGACGAAGAGCAGCGTGTCGGGGATCTCGTCCTTCTGTCGCGCGCTCACCAGCTCGCGCTGCTGAGCCCAGACCTCGCCGAACTCACGGGTGCCGAGGTCGATGAGGCGCGCCGCGTGGACGGACCGCGGCTTTGCCGCGTGGAGTCCGTCGCGGGGGGGATTGGAGACCCTCTCGGGGTCCCCATGTTGATCGGTGGTCACCGGTTAACAATATGGATCGCTTCGCCCAGGCTCGCCTTGGCCGCCTCCATGATCGCCTCCGGCAGCGTCGGGTGGGCGTGGATGGTGAGGCTGATGTCGTCCGCCAGCGCGCCCATCTCGATGGCCAGCGCCGCCTCGGCGATGATGTCGGAGGCGCCGTTGCCGACGACGTGAATCCCCAGCACCTCCTTGCTCTCGGCGTCGATCACCACCTTCACGAACCCGTCGGTGTCCGCGTTGGCGATGGCGCGGCCGAGCGCCGCGAAGGGGAACTTGCCGACCTTGATGGTCCGGCCTCGCTTGGTCGCTTCCTCGGCGCTGATTCCGGCCGTGGCGACCTCCGGATCGCTGAAGATGACGGCGGGAATGCACCCGCACGTCCATCTCCGCCTTGTGCCCGGCGATCACCTCGGCCACCACCTCGGCCTCGTGCGAGGCCTTGTGCGCCAGCATCGGCTGCCCCACGAGGTCGCCGATGGCGTAGATGCCGGGGACGTTGGTGCGCAGCTGGCGGTCGACGGGGACGAACCCCCGCTCGACCTTCACGCCAATCTCCTCCAGGCCCAGTCCTTCCGAGTTGGGCCGGCGGCCGACCGCCACCAGCACCTTGTCGGCCTCGATCGTCTGGACTTTACCGCCCGCGTCGCCGCCGACCTCGACGGTCACCTCGGCGCGGCCGCCCTTCTCGGCCCACGACTTGGCCTTGGCGCCGGTCAGCACCTCGACGCCCAGCTTCTTGAGCTTGCGCGCGACGAGCTGGACGATCTCCGGATCGTTTCCCGCCAGGATGCCGGGCAGCGCCTCGACGACGGTGACCTTCGACCCGAGCTTGGCGTAGAGCGTTCCGATCTCGATCCCGATGTAGCCGCCGCCGATGACCACGAACTTCTCCGGCACCGCCGCGAAGTCGAGCGCGCCGGTCGAGTCGACGATCCGGTTGCCGTCGAACTTGAACCCCGGGATCTCGATGGGCCGCGACCCGGTGGCGACGATGATGTGGTCGGCGGTGATGACCGTCTTGCCCTTGCCGGCTTTCCCGTCTTGCCCTTCGGGCGCGACCAGCTCGACGGTGTTGCGCGAGACGAACCGGGCCACGCCGGTGCGGTAGTCGCACCCGTTGGCCTTGAGCAAGGTCTTCACGCCGCCGGTCAGCTTGGAGACGACCTCGCCTTTCCAGGCCTGCATCTTGGCCATGTCGACGCGCGGATTGTCGGCCAGGATCCCGATGTCGGCGCCGTGGCGGATCTTGTCGAAGATCTTCGAGGCGTTGATGAGCGCCTTCGAGGGGATGCAGCCGACGTTGAGGCAGATGCCGCCCGGCTTGTCCTTCTCCACCACCAGCGCCTTCTTCTTGAGCTGCCCGAGCCGGATCCCCGCGACGTAACCGCCGGGGCCGGCGCCGATCACCAGCGCTTCAACACGAATCGTCTCGTCCGCCATCGCGGGACGCTTATACCCGAACCGAGGGCGCCGGCAACCTGCGGACTGGCTAGGAGGGCGTCGCCAAAAAGGCGACGGTGAGCGAAGCGAACCATGCCCGACGACGTGCCGCCCGATAGGCGGCTTAGACGCCGGGAGGCTTTTCGCGCCGCTGCTGGAGCTCTTCGCGTTGCCGCTCGAGCGCGGCAGACGGCCGGGCCAGGACGTGATCGACGAGCGTGGAGGCGGCCGGCGGACCGATCTGCTCCTCGGCGGCCAGCGCCGCGCGAACCTCGGCGTCGACCTCCTTCCGCATCGACGCCAGCGCTGCAGCGTCGAGGATCTTCTCAGCCGCCAGCCAGCCGGCGAGGCGCGCGATCGGGTCCTCCTTGGCTCCTGCTTTTCCCCCGACGGCGTTGCCACTCACCACCGCCTCTATCAGCGTCGCGCCTTCGCCGCGCCGGGCCCGCTCGGCCGCCGCGCGCACCGCCGCGGCCACCGCCAGGAAGTCGCCTCCGTCGACGCGCACCCCGGCGATCCCGTAGGCCAGCGCCCGGACGGCGATCGTCTCCGAGTTGAGGAGGGGCGCCGTCTTCCCGTCGTTGACGCAGACGAAGATCGCCGGCAGCCGAAACACCGCCGCGAAGTTGAGCCCGGTGTGGAAGTCCTCGGCGTCGACGTCGATCGCCTCGAACAGCGCCAGCGCGACGGTCGGCTTCTTCTGCATCTTGGCCGCCCAGGCGACGCCGGCAGCGTGCGGCAGCTGCGTGGCGGCGTGCGACGAGGCGGGCAAGACGTTGAGCGCGCGCGGCAGCACCGGCGAGCCGGGCAGCCGCCGCCCCATCGCCGGATCGTGCGCGTTGCCGAAGAGCTGGGCGCAGAGGCCGGCGACCGGATATCCGCGCCACAGCGCCGCGCCGGCGTCGCGCCGTCCGGGGGCCACCACGTCATCGGGCGAGAGCGCCGCCACGGCGCCGACGATCGCGGCCTCGGTCCCGGCCGTCTCGGCGTACGAGCCGATCCGTTCGCGCTTCACCAGCTCGCGCGCGGCGGCGTCGAGCGCCCGGGCGCGGAGCATCGCGCGGACGGCCTCGCGCAGCGCCGCCGGCTCGAACGCCGGGACCGCCGCGCGATCGATCTTTTGGCCGTCCGCCGGCAACACCGACAGCAGCCCGGTCGCCCGACGGTGATCCTCATCGGTCCAGGCTTCGATCTCGGCGACGTCCGGCGCGCCCATCCCGGCGCGGACCAGCGGCACCGACGAGTTGAGGCCGGCCAGGCCGGTCGAGCGCGGGGGGCTGGTCTTGGGCGCCGCCATCGCTCAGCCCGCCTTCGAACCTTCGTTCGAGCCTTCGTGTGACCCTTCGTTCGAGCCTTCCGCCAGCGGCGCCGGCGCCTCGAGCGTCCGCTTGATCTCGGCGACGAACTGGGCGGCGTCGAAGCCGTCGATCACCCGGTGATCGAACGACAGCGACAGGTTCATGAGATCGCGGATGACGATCTGGTCGCCGACCACCGCGGGCCGCTTCGCGATCCGGTGCACGCCCAGGATGGCGACCTCGGGCGGGTTGATGATCGCCGTCGCCATCACGCCGCCCAGCGCGCCGAGGCTGGTGATGGTGAACGTCGAGCCGACCAGCTCGTCACGGGTCGCCTTGCCGGTGCGGGTCACCTCGGCCAGACGCTCGATCTCGCGCCCCAGCGTCAGGAGCGACTTGGTGTCGGCGTCGCGGATCACCGGCACGAGGAGGCCGTTCTCCGTCGCGGTGGCCAGGCCGATGTGGAAGCTCTGCCACTGGATGATCTCCCCCGCCGCGTCGTCGAGCATGGCGTTCATCTGCGGATATTTCCGCAGCGCCGCGATGGTCGCCTTGATGATGAACGGGAGGAACGACAGCTTCTCGCTCGCCCGCGCGCCGCGCGTTCAACGCCCCCCGCAACGCGACCAGCTCGGTGCAGTCGATCTCCTCGACGTAGGTCACGTGGGGCGCCGTGTGCTTCGACCGCACCAGCGTCTCGGCGATCTTCCGGCGCATTCCGCGGAAGGGGATCCGGACGCCGTCCGCACGCGGCGTCGCCGCCGGCTGCGGCGCGCCTCCGCCACCCTTGTGCGCGCGGACGTCGTCGAGCGGTGACCCGGCCTGCCCGTCCGGACCCCACCACCGCGCGGATGTCGACGCCGATGTCGCGCGCCAGCTTGCGCGTCGCCGGCGTGGCCAGGACCGCATTGCCCTGCGGCGCCGTTTCCGGTCCTGGCCGCGGGAGCCGCCGCGCTCGCCTTCGGCGCGTCGCGCGGCGGGCGCGCTCGGCTTGACCACCGGCGCCCCTTCCCCCTCGACGTCGATCGCAATGAGCACCTTGCCCACGGGGCAGCGCTCACCCTCGGCGAACATCCGCTTGGCGACGCGCCCCACGCGGGGCGAGCCGATTTCGACCGTCGCCTTGTCGGTCATGATCTCGACCATCGGCTGGTCCTCTTTGAGGGTGTCCCCCTCCTTGACCAGCCAGCGGACCACCTCGCCCTCGGCGACCCCCTCGCCGATGTCGGGAAGACGGAACTCGTAGACCATCAGAAGCTCACCACCCGCTCGACCGCGTCGAGAACGCGGTCGGCGTCGGGCAGGTACTCCCGCTCGAGCGTGTAAGGGAAGGGGGTGTCGAGCCCGGTCACGCGCACGATGGGCGCGTCGAGGTGCAGGATCGCCTTCTCGGCGATGGTCGCCGCGATCTCCGCGCCGAAGCCCGAGGTGCGCGGCGCCTCGTGAACGATGACCACTCGACTCGTCTTCTTCACCGACGCCAGGATCGTCGCCTCGTCGAACGGGACCAGCGTCCGCAGATCGATCACCTCGAGGTCGTACCCCTGGGCCGCCCCTTTGGTGGCGGCCTCGAGGGCGGTCGTCACCATCGCCGACCAGGCGATCACCGTGACCTGACGGCCTTCACGCACCACCTTGGCCTCGCCGAGCGGAATCAGGTATTCGCCGTCGGGGACCTCGACGCGCGGCGCGCGGTAGTACTGCTTCGGCTCCATGAAGACGACCGGATCGTCGCCGCGGATGGCGCTCGCCAGGAGCCCCTTGGCGTCGTAGGCGTTCGACGGGCAGACGACCTTGATGCCCGGAACGTGGGTGAAGAAGGCCTCGGGCGACTGCGAGTGGTAATGCCCGCCCTTGATGCCGCCGCCGACCGGCGTGCGGATGACGACGGGGGCCGAGTATTCCCCGCCCGAGCGATAACGCAGCTTCGCCAGCTCGTTCACGATCTGATCGAAGGCCGGGTAGATGTAGTCGCCGAACTGGATCTCCGGCACCGGACGCATCCCGTAGAGGGCCATCCCGATCGCCGTCCCCACGATTCCCGATTCCGCCAGCGGCGTGTCGATGCAACGTTCGGGGCCGAACTCGGCCTGCAGGCCGTCGGTCGCCCGGAAGACGCCGCCGAAGCGGCCCACGTCCTCGCCCATCACGAGCACCCGCGGATCGCGGCGCATCTCCAGGCGCAACGCGTCCCTCACCGCTTCCAGCAGGTTCAAGTCGGCCATGCGCCTGGCCACCTACCGTAATCCGCGCCTCAGTTCAAGTCGAGAGCGCGGGTCTCAGGCCGTCGCTCTCAGGCCGTTGGGGGGCGGAGCTTGTAGCCGACGTGACGAACGGTCTCGATCATCACGCTGCCGGGGCCGAGCTTGGCGCGCAGGCGGCGGACGTGAATGTCCACGGTGCGGGTCCCCCCGGCGTAGCGATAGCCCCAGACGCGCGACAGGAGCTGCTCGCGCGAGAAGACCCGCCCCGGCCGCTCGGCCAGGAACTTGAGCAGCTGGAATTCCTGGCGCGGCAGCTTGAGCGCGCGCCCGCGGTAAGCGGCCTCGACCGCGACGGCGTCGATGATGAGGTCGCCGATCTTGATCCGCCCGGCGGCGCGGAAGGAGGACATCCTCCAGTCGAGCTGGCGGATTCGCGCGTAGAGCTCGGGTCCGACGACCGGCGCGAGCACGAAGTCGTCGGCGCCGGCCTCCGGGTCGAGCCCAGCCAGGCGTGACACCTCGACGCACAGCAGGACCGGGACGTCGGCCAGCGAGCCGACCTCGCGCACGCGGCGGATGGCGGCGCGGCCGACCTCCAGGTGGGCCCCGGCGTCCACCACCACGACTGATGGCCGCTGCAGCTCGATGTCCTCTGGCAGCTGGTCGACGTCGTAGCCGACCGCGACCACCTCGCAACCGAGATCGGTGAGGGCAGCGGCCGGCGAATCCGGTTCCGAGGCTGCGGTGGCGGGATTGGACGTGACGACGAGTGCGCGCATTCGCGAGTTACAGTATCCGCCTGCGCTTCCGGCGGCAACAGCGACGCCTTGTCCACGTTCGCCGAAATATCAAGGGGAGGTTTCCAAAATCCGTCATCGGGCGCTCATCGGGCTGCCTGGGGCGGATCTCCCCGTCCGACGTCGCGCGGCGGCGCTTGGCGCGGCGCAAACCTGGTGCAATACTCTTCCTTGTATGGACGACTTCCACTGCTCCTTCTGTGGGAAGCGGCGCCGCGAAGTGCGCAAGCTGATCTCGGGTCCGCGCGTCTTCATCTGCGACGAATGCGTCGCGCTGTGCAACGACATCATCGCCAAGGAAGAGGCGGCCGAGCGCCCGAAGCATCCGCGCCCGCGCGAGATCTATGACGAGCTGAACAAGTACGTCATCGGTCAGGACCGGGCCAAGAAGGCGCTGTCGGTCGCGGTGCACAATCACTACAAGCGGATCGGCCAGCACGGCAAGGCGGGCGAGGTCGAAATCCAGAAGGGGAACATCCTCCTGCTCGGCCCCACCGGCTGCGGCAAGACGCTGCTGGTGCAGACCCTGGCCAAGAAGCTCGACGTCCCCTTCGCCATGGCCGACGCCACGACGTTGACGGAGGCCGGCTACGTCGGCGAGGACGTCGACTCGGTCATCAAGGCGCTCTATCGCAACGCCGGCAACGATCCCGAGAAGGCCAGCCGCGGCATCGTCTGCATCGACGAGATCGACAAGATCGCCCGCAAGGGGGGCGGTCCGTCGGTCACCCGCGACGTGTCGGGCGAAGGCGTGCAGCAGGCGCTGCTCAAGATCCTCGAGGGGAAGCAGGCCTCGATCACCCCCGACGGCGCCCGCAACCGGCCGCAGCAGGAGCTGATCCAGGTCGACACCACCGACATCCTCTTCGTCTGCACCGGCGCCTTCAACGGCGTCGAGGAGATCGTCCGCCGCCGGGTCGGCGAGCGCGGGCTGGGATTCGGCGCCCACATCGGCAAGGGGGAGGAGTCGAAGAACAACCTCCGCGCCCTCACCCGCACCGAGGACCTGATCAAGTTCGGGATGATCCCGGAGTTCATGGGGCGGCTGCCGATCATCGTGGCGGCCGACGATCTCGACGTCGACATGCTGGTGGAGATCCTCTGGAAGCCGAAGAACGCGCTGGCCAAGCAGTACGAGCGGCTGTTCGAAATGGAGGGGGTCAAGCTGCGCTTCACCGAGGACGCGCTCCAGGGCGTGGCCGAAGAGGCGACCCGGCGGAAGTCGGGCGCCCGCGGCCTGCGGGCGATCCTCGAAGAGGTCATGCTGGAAGTGATGTACGAGATCCCGTCGCTGACGGGGGTCAGCGAGTGCGTCGTCAACCGTGACGTGGTCGTGTCACGCAGCCGACCGCAGCTCGTCCGCGAGAAGAAGGCTTCATAGGCGGAACGCCTCAGCCGAGAGTGTCAGAGTGTGAAGGCTGGCGGGCGGCCTGTCGGCTCAGTCAGTCGGTCCATTCTGGGACCGACGCCTTTACCGCCGGCCATCCGGCATTAAGATTGCCCAAACCGAGGGTGGAGTCATGTTGAGCCCGAAAGAAAAAGTGCAGATTCGAACCGTGCTCGAGGACGAGCAGCGGCGGCTGGTCAAGAAGAGCGAGAACGCGCTGTCGTACGCGATGAATCACGAGCGGAACATCGGCCGCGATTCGATCGACGAGTCGATGGAGGAAGAGATCTTCTCGACCGAGATGCGGCTTCACGACCGGGAGAAGTTCCTGCTCGGAAAGATCAACAAGCAGCTGGCCCGGCTGGACGGCGACGAGATCGACGTCTGCGAGGACTGCGGCGAGAAGATCTCCTTCCGCCGCCTGCTGGCCCGCCCGGTCACCACGCTCTGCATCGACTGCAAGGAGCAGAGTGAGCGGGAAGAGGCGGCCAGCGAGCAGCCGGGCCGCGCCGGCAGCGGCTTCGGCGAGCTCGGCGAAGGGGGCGGCGACGGCGAGACCAAGCTCCCCGCCGAGGACTGAGGCTGAGGCGGGCCGACCAGGCCGCGGCGGCCCTTAATTGCCGCTGCCTGGCTTTCGTTATAGCGTCATCATCCGGGCTGTCCCGGACCTTGGACGACGATGGCGGATAACCGATATCGCATCACCGAGCGGGTGGCCGCGGGCGGCATGGCGGAGGTGTTCCGTGGCGTCGCCGAGTCGATGCGCGGGTTCAAGAAGAACGTCGCCATCAAGCGCATCCTGCCGGCGCTGACCAAGAACAAGAAGTTCGTGGCCATGTTCCTGGACGAGGCGCGGCTGTCGCTCTCGCTGCAGCACGCCAACATCGTCCAGGTGTTCGACATCGGGCACACCGAGGACACGTACTTCATCGTCATGGAGTTCGTCGACGGCGTCGACCTCAAGGCGATCCTCGACTGGCGGCGGCGCATCGGCAAGCGGGTCCCGGTCGCGCATTCGCTCTACGTGATCATGGAGATCTGCAAGGGGATCTCCTACGCGCACGAGCTCACCAACCAGGAGAACGACGCGCCGCTGGGGATCGTCCACCGCGACATCTCTCCCCCCAACGTGCTGATGTCCAAGCAGGGGGAGGTCAAGGTCGTCGACTTCGGGCTGGCCAAGGCGACCAGCCAGGTCGAGGTGACCGACCCCGGGGTCGTCAAAGGGAAGATGAGCTACCTCTCCCCGGAGGCGGCGCGCGGCGAGGAGGTCGATTCGCGCGCCGACATCTTCGCGGTCGGGATCCTGCTTTACGAGATGCTCACCGGGAAGCGCCTCTTCTACGGCGAGACCGACTACCAGACGGTCGAGCTGGTGCGCAACGCCAAGGTCCCGCCGCTGCGGCCGCAGAACCCGCAGGTCGAGCCCGAGCTGGAAGACATCGTCCGAAAGGCGCTGGCCAAACGGAAAGAAGATCGCTTCCAGAGCGCCATCGACCTCCAGGACGCGCTGGCGCAGTACAGCTACTCGCGCGGGCTGAAGGTCATCTCCCGGGACATCGCGGAGCTGGTGCGGCAGTGCCTCGAGGACAAGCGGATGCAGTCGGGCGAGGGGAAGCGGCCCAGCATCGCCGAGCACATCCTGCAGGGGGAGCTGGTCAAGTTCACCTCAGTCGACTTCGAAGATCCGGGGGCCCAGCCGCTCACCGCCGACGAGCTGGCGCCGAGGCTCGAGGCGCCGGGGCCGCCCGACGGAGACTTCGTCGATCCGCGCGGCTGGGCGGACGAGCGGGTGCCGGCGATGGACAGCGCGGAGATGCGCGCGCTCGAGTCTCGACGGACCTCGCGCGACGCGCCGGTCACCGCCCCCGCCCTCGGGCGGCCGCCCCGCGCGGCCGAGCGGATGCGGATCCCGACCGGGGAGAACCGCGCCCCCAGAAATTCGCCGCCGGTCGCCTCGCCCGCCGAATCGACGCCGGGGCCGGAGGCGCTGGCCAACGTGCTCGAACCGATGCCCGGCCCGCAGGCGCCGCTCCCGGCGCGGCGGGCTGCGCCAGGGCGAGGAGCCGCCCAGTCGTCGTCCAGCCCAGGGCGGAGCTTCTTGATCGGCGCGCTCATCGGGACCGTTCTGCTCGGCGCCGCCGTGGCGGTGGTCGTCTCCAAGCGGGGCGGAGCCGGCGGCGGCGCGGCGCACCCGACCCAGCCGGCGCCCTGACACGGTCTGACGAGGGCGCCTTCGGGCGCCACCTCGTCGGGCGCGGTTCGCTGCGCTCTCCGTCGCCCTTCGGCGACCCCTCCTAGCGGCGCAGCATGCGGCCGAGCTTGGCTCGGTCAGCCGGGCCGAGCTCGCCGGTGGCGGCGAGGAGGGTGACGTAGACCAGCGCCGCCAGCGCGGTCGCGGCCAGGCCCATGATCTTGCCGTGGCCGGGGACCAAGCGGCCCACCGCCAACCCGGCCACCACGCCGAGCGCGACGCGCATGACGGTGGCGAGCGGCGGGGTCCCGCCCAGGCGCGACCGCACGTAGATCACCGCCGTCACGAAGCCGGCCATCATTCCCAGCGCGGTGGCTCCGGCCGCCGCCTTCAGCATCGGCGTCCCGACCGCCGCCCGCGGAACCAGCAGCGCCGCGGCCACGGCGCCGACCGCCACCGTCAGCGCGACGAAAGAGAGCGTCGCGTTGGTCCGTCCGGCGGCGTTCAGGATCGCGCAGACCACCGCCAGCAGCGCCAGGCAGCATTCGCCGACGACCAGGATCGGCATCGCCGACGCCCCTTCGCCGTACTCCGGTTTGTAGACGATGCCCAGCAGCGCCGCCGGGCGCGCGGCCAGGACGATCCCCATGAGCGCGACGAGGATGAGCGCATAGCGCAGGGTCTGCGTGACGTAGAGTCGCGTCGCCTCGCGGTCCTCGGCGAAGGTGGCGCGCGAGACGAGCGGGAAGATCACGAACGTCACCACCACCAGCGCCTGATAGGGGAGCAGCGCCAGGGTGCGCAGCGCCTGGTAGTGCCCGGCCACCACCGCCGCGGCCGCCGCACCGGCGCTCTTTCCGGCGAAGTGGTGGAGGAGCGGCAGGTCGTAGTTGAGCGCCACGTTCAGCAGCAAGCCGTAGGCGACGACGGCGCTCATGTAGCCGGTCAGGCGGCGCATCGGGAACCGCTCGGCGGCCGGCGGCAGCCGCATCACGCGCGAGGCGACGATCAGGATGAAGGCGGCGGCCGCCGCGAATCCGACGAACGCGCCCGTCACCTTCCAGAGCGCGGCCAGGCCCAGGAGAAGGATGGTCTTGGCGGTCGAAAAACCGATGTCGAAGCTGGCCTGGGTCCGGAAGCGCCGCAGGCCGTTGGCCGAGCCGACGAACACGGCGTAAAGCGCGTAAAGGAAGGGAATGGCGGCGGCGATGCGGAAGTAGGTGGTGTAGCGCGGCGCCTCTTCGAACGCCGCGATGAGCGGCGCCCCGAAGAAGATGGCCAGCGCCAGCGCCGTCCCCAGCACCGCCTGCATCTTCACGCCGGCGCGCTGGACGGCCCCGGCCCGCGCGTCGTCCTCGGCGGTGAACTTGGAGACGGACTGGATGGTCGCCTGCACGACCGTGTTGTTCACGATCGAGATGACGTTGTTGACGACGGCGAAGGCGCCGAACTCGGCCAGGCCGACCAGCCGGGTGAGCAGGACCTGCTGCAGGAACCCGCTCAGCATGAAGTAGAGCTTCGCGCCGCCGATGAAGACGGCCCCCTTGGCGGCGGTGGAGCCGTCGGACGGCTGGGCGCCGGCGGGAGAGGCGACCGCGGTCTGCCCGACGCTCACGCCTTCATCCCCGAGACCACGCGCTCGACGCCGGCCAGATCGCGGCGGGCCTGCACGTCGGTGAATCCGGCGGC
The DNA here is from genome assembly GCA_963835825.1 of uncultured Pseudomonadota bacterium. Taxonomy (GTDB): domain Bacteria; phylum Myxococcota_A; class Polyangia; order Fen-1088; family Fen-1088; genus JADGRB01. Next base: position 204,101 of record CAWIGZ010000004.1, on the reverse strand, counting down.
GCGCAGGAGCTCGGCCGTCGCGGCCGCCTGCCCGGCGCCGATCTCCAGCGCCAGCACGCCACCCGGGCCGAGCAGCGCGGGTGCCTGGGCGACGAGGCGCCGCACCAGCGAAAGGCCGTCGGGGCCGCCGTCGAGCGCCATCGCCGGCTCGACGCGCACCTCCGCGGGGAGCGCTGCCAGCTCGCCCGAGGGGATGTACGGAAGGTTGGCGGCGAGGAGCGAGAACGGTGCCTCCGCGGCCAGCGGCGCCCCCAGATCGCCCTCGAGGAACGTCACCGTCAGGCCGAGCCGCTCGGCGTTGCCGCGGGCCACCTCCAGCGCCGCCGGCGAGACGTCGACCGCGACGACCGCCGCCGCGGGAAACAGCTTGGCCAGCGTCAGCGCGATGGCCCCCGAGCCGGTGCCGACGTCGGCCAGGCGGAGAGCTGGCTCGACAGCCGCGGGCGCTTCTTCAACGGGCTGCCCGTCGCCGTCCGCGACCGGCTCCCGCGGAATCAAGCCACCAGCCAGCCGCTCGCGGGCCTCTTCGATCAGCGTCTCGGTGTCGGGGCGGGGGACCAGGACGCGGGCGTCGACGGCGAACTCCAGCCCCCAGAACTCCTTCTTGCCGACGAGGTAGGCCACCGACTCGCCGGCCTGGCGCCGCTTGATGAGCGCGCGGATGGCGGCGAGCTCGTCGGGCAGCAGCGGCCGGTCGAACTGCACGTAGAGCTGCACGCGAGGCAGACCGAGCGCGTGCGCCACCAGCAGCTCGGCGTCGAGACGCGGCGTCGCCAGGTCGCGCTCGGTGAACCGGGCGACCGTCCAGCGGATCACCTCCAGGACGGTCCAGCGCGCCGGCGGGCCCGACGCTTCGGGCGCGCGGACGGAGCCGAGCTCTGCTCGGCGGAGTCCTTCGCGGGGGGGTGCCGGGACCCGCCCAGGGTCACCAGGTCCGGATGAATCCGCCAAGCCGGTCACTTCATCCGCAGGCGTTCGACCGGCACGCCGCCGAAGAGGTGCTGCTCGATGATCTCGCCGACGTCGCCGACGGAGACACCGCCGTACCAGATCTGCTCGGGATAGACGACCACCGTCACCCCGCGGGCGCACTGATCGAGGCAGCCGGCGGCGTTGGCGCGGATGCGACCCTTGACGCCGCGGTCGTGGAGGAGGCGCTTGAATTCATCGCGCACCGCCTCGCTCCCCTTCGCCGCGCAGGACCCCTTGGGGTTCCCCGGATCGCGCCGGTTGGTGCAGACGAAGACGTGCTTGTCGAAGTGTGGCTCGGCCATGATGAGCGGGCGAGTATAGCGTTCCTTCTGTGTTTATTGGGCTACAGCGTCCCTATTTGGGAGGCGTGCACCCAGCCTTCGAGGCCGTTGCCCAGCCGGACCCGCAGCCAGTCCTGGTCCCGCTCGATCATCCGGACGCGCAGCCCGGCGTGCACGTCGAAGGCGGTGCGATAGTTGTCGTCGGCGCCGTCCTTGACCGCCACCGCGTCGGGGAGCACCACCCCGAACGGCAGCCGGTCGAGCTGCGCCCGTCCGAACAGCAGGGCCCCGGTCAGCAGCGCCGCGGCGCCCAGCACCGCCGCCCCGGCGCCGAGCGCCGGCCGCAGATCGTCGCGCGCGCGCCACCGAATGACGACCAGCGCGAAGAACGCCAGGTAGACCACCACGAACAGCCAGGTCTCCGTCGAGGGCCCCATGAGGGTGACGGCGCGGATCCAGAGCGGATCGCGATCCTCCCCCTCGATCCGGTCGTGCGCCCCGCGGGCGGCCAGCTTGCGCGCCTCACCGAGGTTGTAGCGCGCGTCCTCGTGGCCGGGATCGAGCGCGGCGGCCTTTTCAAACGCCCAGATCGCCGGCCCCAGCGCCCCCTTGCGGAAATAGGCGTCGCCCAGGTTGAAATAGAGATCCGCCGAGACGATCCCCTGATGCTCCAGCTCTTCGTAGGCTGCCGCCGCCGCCGCGTAGTCACCGTGGAGGTAGGCCTCGTTGCCCCGATGCCAGGCCTCGTCGCGCCGATCGGCGTGCGCGGCGCCGGCCAGCGCCAGCACCAGCGGCACCAGCGCCGCCAGGACCAGCTTCGCGGCCCGCGCCCGGCGCCTCATACCCGCGCCTCCTCGCCGAGCTCTGCCCTCTCGATGCCGTCGATCAGCGCCTCGGCGCGGGCCAGCATCGCGGCGAGCGCCGCCGGATCGGCCGTCGCCGCCGCGGGGGCGAACCGCGCCTCGTCGCAGGCTTCGATGGCGCCGACCACGCTGGCCGTCTGTGCGTCGGGCAGGCCGCGCGCGCGCAAGAGAGCCCCCAGCTCGTCGAACCGCAGCCCGCCGAGCCCGGTCCCCAGCCGCTCCGACAGCGCCTCGCGCAGCACGCGATCGATCTCGCCGTAGAAGTCGCCCGGGCGCCCGGCCGCCCGGTGGGCCTCGGCCGTCCGCAGCCGGCGCCGCGCCATCGTTCGCATCCGCCGGCGGCGCGTCCGGTGCGAGTCCCGCCCCAGCCGCGCGCGCGCCCGCCCGAACAGCGCCAGCACCGCCAGGGCCAGCGGCGGCGTGACGACCGTGGCCTTGAAACCCACGCTGTGCAAGAACGCCACGCCGGCCTCCCCGCCGAGGCCGCCGCGGGCGTGAATCGGCCGGATCGATCCCCCCACGACGTTCTCGACCCCCGCGCCCACCGGCGAAGCGACGCCCCCCGCCGCCGCATTCGCGCCGGCCTCGCCGCTGACGGCGATCTCGATCGGCTGGCTGCGCGCGGTCTCATAGCGCTTGGCGGCCGGGTCGAAGGTCTCCAGCACCAACGGCGGGATGGTGGTCTTTCCGCCGCGCTCGGGGCGCAGCAACCACTCGACCGTCTTGGTGCCGGAGATCGTGTCGCCGCCGTCGAGGGCGACGTCGGTCTTCGGCTCGTAGCTCTTCCAGCCGGCGAGCGGCGGCAGCGTGGGCGGTTGCACGTTGCGCACGTTCCCCGTCCCCTTCACCGCCACCCTGAACGTGACGGCGTCTCCGACGGAGACCGCCGTGCGATCGACCGACGCGGAGATCTCGTAGCGCCCCACGTTGGCCGGATCGAAGTGCGGCGGCTGGCCTTGGGCCGGCAGCGGGAGCGCCTCGATGACCAGCGGCTCGGTCTTGAGCCGGCGGACCTGCATCGGCCCGAAGAAGTCCCCCTGGGCGATCTCCGCCTCCATCGGGGTGATGGTCAGCTTGCCGGGCGCCAGCGGAAACAGCGCCTTTTTGAACAGCAGCGCGACGTTGTACGAGCGCCCGGCCACGTTCTGCGGCTCGCCGAACGCCAGCCGCCCCTGCGGATTGGTGGAGGGGATCTCCTCGGACCAGAAGCCGTCGGTGTGGGGCTCGGAGGTCTGCCCGAACCGGTTCGGCACGTCGGCCACGTAGAGGTACCAGGCGACCGTCACCTGCTCGCCGACGAAGGCGCGCGTCTTGTCCGGGATGACGCGGATGAACGCCGGCGACGGCGACGACGCGACCTGGCCGGGCTCCTCCCGATCGGGGTCGGGTCCGAACCCCTGGGCCCCGGGGAACAGGCGCTGGAACAGGCGATTGGGATCGAGGGCGGGCGACCCGCCTGGCTGGGCCTGTCCGCTCGAGGCGCCGACGCGCACCCGCACGCTGTTCGTCGCCAGCTCGCGTCCGCCGACGCGCACGTGCGCCGCGCCGATGGTGAGCGGCCCCTTCGTGCCGGCGGGCAACACCAGCTGGTACGTCCAGGCGTAGGTCGACTGGACCGACTGCTGGTTGCTGCCCAACACGAACTGGACGCTGGTCGACTTGCTGGGCCCCTGCGCCTGCTGGACCCGAAACCCGTGAAAGTCGGGTGGTCGAAAGTTCTCGGCGTCGCCATCGCCCATGTTCAGCGTGATCCGGTAGATGAACGGCTCGCCGGGCGCGACGGCATCGCGGTCGAGCTCGGCCGTGAAGCTCGCCGCCTCCGCCGCGCGCGGCGCCAACGCCGCCAGGGCGACGGCCAGCAGACAGAGACGCCGGACCGGCGCCCTCACCAGTCACGCTCCGGAGGCGCCCGCCGCACCGCGCGGGCCTTGGCCCGCTCCTTCTCGAGATCCTTCGAGCTGCGTTCGAGGTTGTCGAGCACCGACTGGATCTGCTCCTGCTCCTTGGGCGGGCTCGGCTTTGGCTGGTCCTGCTTGTCTTTCTGGTCCTGCTTGTCCTTCTGGTCCTGCTTGTCTTTGTCTTTGTCGTCCTTCTTCTGGTCGTCTTTCTTGTCGTCCTTCTTCTGGTCCTGCTTGTCCTTGTCCTTGTCGTCCTTCTTCTGGTCCTTGTTCTTCTGGTCCTGCTTGTCCTTCTTTTTCTTGTCCTCCTGGTCCTTCTGCTTGCGCAGCGCGATCTCCAGGTTCCACTTGGCCTGCTTGTTGTCAGGCTTGAGGCCGAGCGAGCGGACGTACGCCGACACCGCCTCCTTGAACTTCTCCTTCTTGAAGAAGGCGTTTCCCAGGTTGTAAAAGGCCGAGGCCTTGAGCGCCGGGTCCTTGGCCTCCGTCGCGCGCAGGAACTCCTGGCCCGCCTCGTCGAAGCGCGACAGCGCGTAGAGCGCGGCGCCGCGGTCGAAGTGCGTTCCTGGTTCGGCCGGCAGCTTCTTCACCGCCTTGTCATAGTGCACGAGCGCGTCGTCGGCCTTCCCCGCGTGCAACGCGCTGTTCCCCGCCTCGATCTCCGCGTCGCGCTTCTCGAACAGCCCAAACCCGCACAGCAGCGGCCCGAACGCCAAGATCGCCGCCACTTTCACGGCGAAGCTCGCGGCGCGCGGCGCCGCAGCGATCCCCCGGCGCGTCACGCGGCGGCCTCCTTCCGGGCCACCTTGCGACGCCGTCGCTCGCTCATGCAGGCCTCGCCGACCAGCAGCAGGAACGCCGGCAGCAGAAACAGCTCGAAGATCTCGTCGTACTCGCGGACCACCCGTGCCTCGTTCTCCGTGCGCTTGAGGCCGTTGAGCGCGCGCTCGACGTCTTCCACGCCGAACCGCTTGGCGTCGGCATGAAAGTACTCGCCGCCGGTCTTGCGGGCGATCTCGCGGAGCGCGTCTTCCGCCAGGCGGGACGTCACGTAGTGGCCCTCGGCGTCCTTCACGTAGCCGGTCACCTTCCCCTGCTCGTCGTACTCGGGGATGAGCTCGCCCGAGCGCGACCCGATCCCGACCGTGAAGATCTTCACCCCCAGCTTCGACGCCTCCTCGGCGGCCTGCTGTGGCTCGCTGTCGTTGTCCTCGCCGTCGGTGAGCAGCAGGATCGCCTGCCCGCGGGTGGCGCCTCCCTTCACCCGCAACGCGGTCAGCTGCTCGAGCCCGCTCTTGATGGCCCGCCCGATCGCCGTCCCCCCGACCGGCATGTCCCAGGGGCCGAGATCGCGCCAGAACAGCTTGACCGCCGCGTAGTCGGTGGTCGGAGGATAGGTCAGGCTCTCGCCCGCGAAGGCGACCACGCCCACCCGATCGCCGCCCAAGGTGTCGAGCAGTTGCTCGAGCTCGCGCTTGGCCCGCTCGAGCCGCGAGGGGTAGACGTCCTTGGCCAGCATCGAGCGCGAAAAGTCGAGCGCCACGACCAGATCCAGCCCGCGCTGCCGGGCGACCCGCGCCCGCCCCCCCGCCTGCGGGCGGGCCAGCGCCAGCGCCGTCAGCGCCAGCGCCGTCACCACCAGCGCCGCCCGCACCACCTTGCGCGGAACCGAGACGGTGGCGGACATCAGCGCCACCAGCTCGGGGTCGCCGAGCCGCTTGAGTCGGCGCTGTCGCGACGCGAACCCCAGGCCATAGGCGATCACCGCCGCCGGAACGGCCAGCAGCAACCAGAGCGCATGCGGATTGGCGAAGCGCATGGTCAGGGGATCCGTTGGAAGCGGGTGAGGCGCAAGGCCGTCTCCAGCAGCAGCAGCGCGAACGCCGCCAGCAGGAACCGCCGGTAGAGCTCTTTGTACAGCGTCCCGCGGTCATGGATGCGCGACTTCTGCAGATCCTCGAGGATCTTCTGGAACCGCTCGGCCAGCGCCCGGGTGTCGGTCGCCAGGTAGGGCGTGCCGCCGGTCATCGAGGCGATCTGCTCGAGCAGCTTGGGGTTGACCGGCTGCCGCTGCGGCCCACCGTGGTTCGCCGCCGCCTCGCCGTCATTGTTCCCGGCCAGCACCGTGTAGATCTTCACCCCCAGCGTCTGCGCGTAGCGGGCGGCCTGCTCGGGCGCGATGTTGCCGGCGTTGTTCTCGCCGTCGGTGAGCACGATGATCACCTTCGATTTGGCCTCCGACTTGCGGAGCCGGTTGAGCGCCACGCCGATCCCGTTGCCGATGGCGGTGGCCCGTCCGTCGATGATCCCGACGTGCAGATCGGCCAGCATGCGCAGGAACGTCCCGTGGTCGAGCGTGAGCGGAATGTCGGTGAAGGCCTCGCGCCCGAAGATCACCAGGCCGATGCGATCGGACGGGCGCCGGCGCACGAAGTCCTGGATGACCATCTTGGCCGCCTCCATCCGGTTTGGAACGCAGGTCGGTCTCGGTCATCGACCCCGACAGATCGAGGGCGATGACGATGTCGATCCCCTCCAGCTCGAGGTCGTCCGTCACCTGGGTGGTCTCGGGGCGGGCCAGCGCCACGCCGATGAGGACCACCGCCGCCAGCCGCAGCACCGCCGGCAGATCGCGCAGGCGGGCGACCAGCCCGGGACGCTCGGCGCCCAGCTCGGCGGCCCGCGAATAGACGAAGAGGCCGCGCCGGCCGGGCGCGCGCGCCAGCCCCGCCCAGGCGACCAGCGCCACCGCCGGCGGAATCAGCGCCAGGGCGAACGGGTGGGCGAAGCGAAACCCCTCCACGTCGCGCAGCATCACGAAGTACGCGGCCGCCAGCGGCACGAACACGATCGCGATCAGCGCGTAGGGGATGGCCGCGCGCCGGGGCCGCTCGGGACCCGGTTGGCGGGTCGCGGAATTCCGCCGTTCAGGCATGCGCCGCCTCCCGGGCCGGTCCCGACGGGCGCCGGCACCGGACGCGTCGCAATGACGATCCGGATCGCGCTCTCGAGCGCCCCCCGCGCCTCCGCGGCGGTCGGCGAAATCTTGGCGAACTTCACCAGATCGCAGGCCGAGAGCCATCCCTGGATCTCCCCCAGCACCAGCTCGCGGCCGGCCTGCCGCCGCAGCTCCGCGCAGAGCTCGTCGGTCGTCAGCTCCAGCGAATCGAAGGCGTAGCGGCCCCCCAGGTACTCCCGGATGATCTCCGAGACGGCGAAGTAGAAAGGCCGGTTGTCGGCGTTCTCCAGAAAGCCGTAGGCGCCCAGGCGATCGAGCTTCTCCAGCGCCACCTCGTGCGCCGGGCGGGGCGGCGGACCGGGCCGCTCGCCGCGACGGGCGCGCAGCCGGCGGACGATCAGCATGGTGAGCAAGGCGCCCAACCCCGCGGCGCACAGAGCCGCCCGCGATGTAGGCCGGCCAGAGGTTCTCCTCCATCACCGTCACCGGGGGCGCCGCGTCCTTGAGCGCCGGCTCCGGCTCGTTGGCGGTGAGGCTCCCGATCTTCACCGCGACCGGCGAGGTCCGCGCCGTCCGGACATCACCGCGCGGACCGAGGTAGGTCACCTCGATGGGCGGCACCTGCTTCGCTCCGGGTTCGTAGGCGGCGATGGTCAGCGTGAACTGCCGCTTCATCCGTCCGTCGCCCAGGTTCTGCTCGCTCTCCTGGCGATCGAGCAGCGAAAAGGGTCCCAGCTCCAGCGTCGACGGCAGGTTCACCGGCACGGCGCTCTTGCCGATCGCCACCAGCTCGAGGTGAATCGGGTCGCCCACGTGCGCCTCGGCGCGATCGACCCGCGCCGCCACCGTCGGCGCGTCGGGATCCGGCGCCTCGGCAGCGGCGCCGCCGTCGATACTGGCCGCGCGCGCGACCCCGGCCGCGCAGAGCGCCGCCCATCCGCCGAGGAGAAGGAGCGCCGCGCCCGCCCTCAAGGCCGCCTTCTTCAATGTCGCATCCTCCGCGCGCGCGACTCGAAGAAGGTCGTCAGCGCCGGCAGGTAGGGGCGATCGGTCCCGAGCTCGATGGGGTCCATCGAGAGACGCTTGAACAGCGCCCGCCGCGCCTCGCGCCGCCTGGCGCACGCCCCGCGCGAAGGCCTTCGCCTCCGGCCCGCCGGTGTCGAACACCAGCACCTCGCCCGTCTCCGGGTCTTCGATCTCCATGAGTCCGACGTCGGGCAGCCCCTCCTCCAGCGGATCGCCGATGCGCACCGGGATGAGGTCGTGCCGGCGCGCGGTGATCCGCAGCGCCCGCTCATAGCTGTCGACCGGCGCCAGGAAATCCGAGATGAGGAACGCCACCGCCTTGCGCCGCACGACGTGGCTGAGGAACTCCAGCCCGGCGCCCAGCGAGGTCCGCTTGCTCTTCTCCTCGAACGACAGGATCTCGCTCACCACCCGCAGGACGTGGCGCTTGCCCTTCTTGGGCGGCACGAACTTCTCCACCTCGTCGGTAAAAATGATGAGACCGACCCGGTCGTTGTTGCGGATGGCCGAGAAGGCCAGCACCGCCGCCAGCTCGGCCGCCAGATCGCGCTTCTGCCGCACCCGCGACCCGAACCGCCCCGAGGCCGACATGTCGACCAAGAGGAGCACGGTCATCTCCCGCTCTTCTGTGAAGAGCTTCACGTAGGTGTCGTTCATGCGCGCCGAGACGTTCCAGTCGATGAACCGGATGTCGTCGCCGGGGATGTACTGGCGCACCTCGGAAAAGGCGATCCCCCGCCCCTTGAAGACGGAGTGGTACTGCCCCGCCATCCGATCGCGCACCAGGCGTTCGGTGACGATCTCGATCTTGCGGATGCGCTTGAGGACCTCGCGCGGCAGCATCGCTACGGGACTTCGACCCGCTCGAACAGCTTCTTCACCACGGTCTCGGTGGTGATCTCCTCGGCCTCCGCCTCGTAGGTCAGGATGACCCGGTGGCGCAGGACGTCGATGCCGACCGCCTTGATGTCCTCGGGCGTGACGTAGCCGCGATGCCGCAGGAACGCGTGGGCGCGCGCCGCCAGGTTGAGGTAGATCGACGCGCGCGGGCTGGCCCCGAAGGCGATGAAGTCGCTGAGGTCGGCCAGGCCGTAGGCCTTGGGCTCGCGGGTGGCGTGCACGATGTTGACGATGTAGTCGCGGATCTTCTCGTCGATGTAGACCTCCTGAACGACGGACCGCGCCTCGGCGATCTCCTGCGGCGTGCAGGCCCGCTCGGCCACCGCCTTCATCGGCGAGGTCATGCGATCCATGATCGCGCGCTCCTCTTCCTTGCTCGGGTAGCCGACCTTGATCATCAGCATGAAGCGGTCCAGCTGCGCCTCGGGGAGCGCGTAGGTCCCCTCCTGCTCGATGGGGTTCTGGGTGGCCATGACCAGGAAGGGATCCGGCAGCTTGTGCGTCGTGTCGCCGATGGTGACCTGTCGTTCCTGCATCGCCTCCAGCAGCGCGGACTGCACCTTGGCCGGCGCCCGGTTGATCTCGTCGGCCAGCACCAGATTCGCGAAGACCGGCCCCTGCTTGGAGATGAACTCGCCCTTGGCCTGGTTGTAGATGACCGTGCCGACGATGTCCGCCGGCAGCAGGTCGGGCGTGAACTGGATCCGCTGGAACTTCATGTCCAGCGTGTCCGCCAGGGTCTTCACCGTCAGCGTCTTGGCCAGACCGGGAACGCCCTCGAGAAGGATGTGCCCTCCCGTCAGCATGCCGATCAGGATCCGTTCGATCATCGCTTTTTGCCCGACGATGACCTTGGCGACCTCGGAGTTCAGCTTCTCGACGAATGCCGACTGTTTGTGCACCAGCTCGTTGATGACCCGGACGTCCATTTTCCCTCGGTTTTGGGTGTCTGCTGCTTCACGCCGCCTGGCGCGGCGCGCAGCTTACAACCCCGAGGGCGCCTAGGATATTTCCAGTTCATGTGCTAGCTAAGGCCGCCATGAGCCAGAGCGATACGAAGAACAGCCGCCTCTTCGACAAGCGCACGGTCGAGCGCAACATCAAGAAGGGGCTCATCGGCCGCAAGGACTACGAAAAGCACATCAAGACCCTCGAAGACGTGGCCGGCAAGGGCCTGTACGGCGTCCCGGAAGGCAAGGCGGACGACGACGCGGGCGCCGGCGCCGACGCCGGCGAATAGCGCCTGCAAAATCGCCGCGCGGGCGATTGAAACCTCAGCCAGGCGTGCGTAACCTTCCCGCATGGCGAGTGGCGAATCGAAACCAGCGGGGGGCTTCAAGGTCACCGATCGACGGTCGTTCACCGACGATGCGGAGCCGCGCGACAAGGCGCCGGAGCCGGCCTCTCCGGAGGCCCCTGGCCCCGCCCCGGCGAACGCCGCGGGCGTGACGGCCGAGGCCCCCACGGCCGCGTTTCCCCCGGTCGACTTTCACACCTTCGTGCTGTCGCTCGGCAGCTCGGCGCTCCTGCACCTCGGGGAGATCGAGAATCCCAACGACGGCGCGTCGCAGAAGGATCTGCCGCTCGCCAAGCACACCATCGACATCCTGGCGATGCTCGAGGAGAAGACGAAGGGGAACCTCTCCACCGCCGAGGAGCGGCTGATGGAGAGCCTGCTCTATGACCTGCGCCTGCGCTACGTCGAGGCCTTGAAGGGGTAACGCTCCCGCGGTGGGCGCCGCGCGGGCCTTCGCCCGGCGCGTTCAGCCGAAGTAGCTGGTGTGCAGGACGTCGGAGACGACGTTGCAGAGCGCGTGGAACGTGGCGCCGGCGGCGATCGATCCGGTCCTCGCCCGCATCCAGCCGAACACCAGCGCGGGGAAGAAGACCGCCAGCCGCTGCGGGTTGGGGATGACCAAGAGGTGGCCGAGCGCGAACAGCGCGCTCGAGACGACCAGCGCCCAACCGATCCGGGCGCCGAACAGGGTCTTCGTCGGCGGCCAGACCTGCTCCAGCCGTTCCATCAGATAGCCCCGGAAGAACAGCTCCTCGGGGATGGCGACCACCACCAGCTGGCTGAAGGCGAGCAGCAGGAAGCGGGGCGGCAGCCGCAGGTGACCGCCGGCGAGCCCCAGCCAGTGACGGCAGAGCCCCCCGAAGAGGTGGGTCATCTGATTCGCCGGGATGGTGCAGACGTGACCGTAGAAGACGAAGAACCCGACGGTGAACGCCGGGATGGTGAGCGCCACGAACGCGCCCAGCACCGCCAGGTTGAGCCCGATCGGATCGGCGCGCAGCCCGGCGTCGGCGTAGTCGAACTCCCGCCCGGCGCGCCGGGCGGCGAACGCCGGCGTGTAGAGAAAGATGAGGGCGATGGGCGCGTGCAGGTTGTCGCGCACGAACGGGCCCACCGCCCCAAGCGCGGCCAGCGCCGCGGCCAGCGCCGTCGCCGCCGCGAAGGCCCAGAGCGGCTCGCGAAGCCCGGCCGACGTGCGTCCCACGATGAAGGACTCTAGCCCGGAACGCGCGCGGGTTCGGACGCGATCGCAGCGACCGGGAGCTGCTTGACGGCGACGCCCGTCAACGGCGGCCGAAGGCGCCCAGGGAGGCCATCGCCGCCTCCGCCGCGCGGGTGGCGCCGCGCAGGCGATCGGCGGCCGTCATCTCGGGCGCACGGTCGGCGCTGCGCAACGCCTTCAGGATCGCGTCCAGCTCACCCTCCAGGCTGCAGAGCGCCGCCCGGCTGTCGCGCAGCGCCGTCGCCAGCGTGGTCGACCGCAAGAGCGGCGCCTCGCTCCGGCGCACCGTCACGCGTGAACGCGCCGGGACGCGCCGGGAACGGAGCCCGGGCGCGGCGACCTTGCGTCGGGGACGGCTCATGCGTCCCTCGAGGATTGGCCTCGAAGCCGGCGCTGTCAATTAATTGCCCGCCCTTTCATTGCCTGGCTTCTCGTTTGCGGGCTTCGTCATTGACCTGACCTTTGGCCGCGTCCGACCGAGGAGGTAGCGGCGGGAGGGATCGACGACCACGCCGGGACCGAGCGCCGTCCGGCCGACGAGCATCGGGAACAGCATGTCGCCCCGGTCGGTCAGCGTGACGGTGATGCGACGCTGGAACGGTCCGAGCTCGAGCGTCGTCTCGATGACTGGTCGCCGCTCGATCCGACCGGAGGTATCGCGCACCATCGCGAACCCGCGCACCGTCGCCCGCACGACGTGCGGCCGCTCTCCCCGCCGGCCGCCCGGCACCGTGATCTCCAGGATGGGACGCCGGCTGGGACCGCCGGCGGTGTCGATGGTCCGCATCCGGGTCACGTGGAGGGCCGACGTGCGCGCCCCGGTGTCGATCTTGGCCTTGAGCCGCTTGATCTCCAGCCGGGGCAAGCCGACGTGCTCGACCCACCCGATCCGCGTCTTGCCGTCGATCTCCGCGCGCGTCTGGATCGCCTCGCCGGCCGCGCGGCTCCCCCGCCGCGGCGTCGAAAGCGGGGGCGACGGCACGATGGCAAACAGGGTCGCTCCGGCGCGAACGAAGCCGGCCGCCGCCGCTTCGATCACGAGGCCTCCGACGGGAGCGCGCACGCCGACCGGCGGCCCGGGGAGCACCGGTTCGACGCGCCCCAACGGATCGCGAGCACGAACTGCGCTCCCGGGTTGGGCGGGCGCCTCCAGGAATCCGTCGGCGGGCGCCCGAACGCGCACCGCCCGCGCGGAGACGCCGGGACCGCGAGGAGAACGGAAGGTCGGCCGCGCGCGCTGTTCGGCGCCGACGTCGGGCACGTCGTCCGTGGCCAGCACCCCGAGCGCCGACAGCAGCGCGCGCGCCGACCGGACCAGCGGCTCGGCCGCCGCGGCGTCGACGGAGGCCCCCGCCGCCGACAGCTCGACCGCCACCACCTGCGCCGAGCCGGCTGCGGCCAGCAGGTCGCCGGTGGCCCGCGCCGGCAGCAGCGCCGTCGCTCCGCTCTGCATCGCCAGCCGGCGCACCCGCGGATCCTCGAAATGGCCGCGCGCCACGACCGGCCCCCGGCGCCCGCGACGTGGCCCGCCGAGCACGATCAGCGCCTGGACCCCCACCACCACGTCCGAGAAGAGCGTGAAGGCGTCGCGCGACGCGCGCTTCCCGGCCGAGTCTCCCCGGAAACGGCAGCTGACTCGCCGGACGGTTCGCCGGGGCCAGCCGCCCTCCGGCGCGAAGCACCGGCACGACGACCACGCTCCCCGCCAGCGCGCCCGGATCCAGGCTGGCCGCCAGGCGGGTCGCAGCGCGCGCCGCCGTCGCTTCGACGCCGCGAACGGCCGCCACGACGCTGATCCGCGGCCCGGGCTTGCTCCCCACGATCACCCAGGCCGGGACGGCCCGCTCCGCGGCGCCGGCCGCTCGCGAGCGCGGCGCGAGCAGGATCTTGACGGCGCGCGCCTCGCCGGGGGCCACCGACACGCCGCCGATCCTGACCCCGCGCGCCGGTAGATCGACCGCCATCGCGCGACCTAAGAACTCAGATCCGCCCGGGCGGCGGTCTCGCGGCGCACCATGGCCGTCAGTATAGCCACACCTGCTTCCGCACCCCACATGTGGGACGCAATTGAGCTGTTCGCGCGAGCTGCAGGCACTCTCCAGAGGCTTATTTCACGGGTCTTTTTTTGATGATCGAGCGTAAGCTAATACACGTACGGACCGGACTAGCCCCCTACTTCGGAGGTCACTCGATGCGTCGGTTTCCACAGCAGGTCGTAAAAGCATTTCTGATCTCCTCCGTCGTCGGCTGCGGATTCAATCCGGGCGCGCCCGGCGAATCGCTGACGGGCGCGGGCGGGAGCTCCGTGGCCACCACGGGCGCCGGCGGCGTGAACGGGGGCGGTGGCTCCCTCGGGATCGGCCTCAGCTCCGGTGCCGGCGGCGACGTCGGCATGGGCACCGGCGGAATGACCTGCGGTCAGAGCAGCGTTCCGGTCATGCCGGAGCCGCCGGACATCCTCATCGTCCAGGACAAGTCCGGGTCGATGGACGAAGACGACAACGGCACCAGCTGCGGCAACAACGGCTGCGGCGCCAACTCGAAATGGACGCAGCTGACGACGGCGCTCACCGACGGTCGTGCAGAGCACGCAGACAGACCGTCAACTGGGGCCTCAAGTACTTCTCCGACAACGACGCGTGCAACGCCAGCAAGCGGCCCGCCGTCGGGATCGCTGCCGATGAACGGCACCGCGATCACCACCTCGATCACCGGCACCCAGCCGGGCGGCAACACGCCGACGCGGGACGCGATCACCAGCGGCGCGGCCTATCTCGCGACCCTCACCGACACGAATCCGAAGTTCCTTCTGCTGGCGACGGACGGGCTCCCGAACTGCCCGGTCGGGCTGCGCCGGCATGTCGAATCCGAGCAGCTCGTGCGGGATGACCGACAACCCGAACGAGGACATGGCGGCCGAGGCGGCGATCATGATGGCCGCCATGCAGGGCTATCAGACCTTCGTGATCGGGATCGGAAACGTCGCCACCGCCCAGAACACGCTGAACCAGTTCGCCATCAACGGCGGCCAGGCGCAGACCGGCGCGGCGACCAGCTACTTCGCCGCGACGGACGAGGCCTCGCTGGAGGCCGCCCTGATCAAGATCGTCGGCGTGGTCCTCACTGCACGATCCAGCTGACCGGCGTTCCGGCGAACCTGACCAACGTGGCCGTCTCGGTCGACGACGCCTCCGGCAACCCGACCAAGGTGCCCGAGGACGCGACGAACGGCTGGACGTACACCGACACGACGAACACCGCCATCCAGCTTCATGGCATCGTACTGCGACAGCGTGAAGGCTGGAACGTACACGAACGTCCAGTTCGTCTACGCCTGCGACGGCCAGCCGATCTGCATCGACAAGCTGGCCAACGGCCAGTGCGGCGACTAGGCCGCCTGTCGGGCGGCCCGTCGTCGGGCCAATGTCCGTCGTTTCGCTTCGCTCGCCGTCGCCTTTTCGGCGACGGCCTGCTCTAGGCAAGCCGGCCCGACCCCGACCATTCGGCCTCCCTTTCGGCCGCTTCCTGACCCCATTCTGACCGGGGGGTGTGGCATCTTTCTGGGCGATGGCTGCCACACCGAAGGCGAAGGGGCGGGCGAAGAAGGCGAGCGGGACGCCGCGGCGGCGGCGTGGCGTCAAGCTGCGCCCCACCGAGCTCGGCGCGACGGAGCTGGCGCTCGAGGCGCCGCCGCCTGAGCTGAAGGACCTGGCGGACGCCATCGCCGGCGACGGCGGCGCAGTGCTGGCGACCTATCGCGAGCCCCTGGGCGGCCACGCGCTGATGCTGGCCGCGCTCCCGCTCGAGAAGATCGCGCCCACCCCCTTCCAGCGCGACATCTCCGACGCCCACGTTCGCCGCCTCACCCAGGCGATGGACAAGACCAAGCGCTTCCTCGACCCGATCATCGTCGTCCGCGAGCAGACCGAGACGGCGTCCTACTGGACGCCGAACGGCTATCACCGGCTGACCGCGCTCAAGGAGCTGGGCGCGAAGAGCATCCTGGCGCTGGTGGTCCCCGAGCGCGCGGTCGCCTACCAGATCCTGGCGCTCAACATCGAAAAGGCCCACAACCTGCGCGAGAAGGCCATCGGCGTGCGGCGGATGTACGAAGATCTCGCCGCCGTCGCCGGGGCCAAGGAGGACGAGACCGCCTTCGCGCTGGAGTTCGAGGAGCCGGCGCTGGCGACGCTGGGCTTCGCCTATCAAGAACGCGGGCGGCTCTCGGGCGGCGCCTACCATCCCATCCTGCGCAAGGCCGACAAGCTGGCTGCCGGGACGCCTCGCCGACGCGCTGCCGGTGCGGCGCGAGCGGGCGGCGCTGCTGCTGGCCTACGACGAGGCGGTGACCGAGGCGGTGGCCGCCCTCAAGGCGCGGGGCTTCAACAGCCCCTACCTGCGCAACTTCGTCGTGGCCCGCACCAACCCGCTGCGCTTCATCAAGGGCGAGCCGCCGCCGCTGGAAGAGCTGCTGCCGTCGATGACCAAGCGGGCCCGCGGGATGGACGCCGCCAAGATCAAGACCGAGGACGTCGCGCGTTCGGGTGGCGCGCCCGAAGGCTCCGAATGAAGGACGGCGCGTTCCGGGCGGTGATCTTCGATCTCGACGGGACGCTCGCCGATTCGCTGCTCGACTTCGACGCCATCCGCGCCGAGATCGGCCTTCGACCGGGGCTGCCCATCCTCGAGCAGCTGGCCGACGCCGACGCCCGCCGAGCGGGCCCGCGCCGAGGAGATCATGCGCCGGCACGAGCTGACGGCCATCGCCGGCGCCACGCTGACCGACGGCTGCGCCGATCTGCTGGGCCAGCTGGCCAGGCGCGGAGATCCCCATCGGGATCCTGACCCGCAACGTGCGCGAGGTGGTGTTGACGTTCGCGCGGATGTTCGACCTCCGCTTCCAGGCGATCTACACGCGCGAGGACGGGCCGCACAAGCCGGCGCCCGACGGCGTGCTGGCGCTGTGCCGGCAGCTCGGCGCGCGCGCCCGAAGAGACGCTCACCGTCGGCGACTACAAGTTCGACGTCATCGCCGGACGGCGCGCCGGCTGCCGGACGGTCCTCCTGCGCGCGGCGCCGCTGCCGCCCGAGGAGCACGCCGACTGGGGCTCTCCCGATCTGATCGTCGCCTCCCTGCGCGAGCTGCTGCCGATGTTCGGGCCCTGACCGCGCGACCGTCGGGCCCGCTCAGCGCGGCCGGACCAGCCCGCCCGCCGGAAAGAGCCGCTGGTCCTGCTGCGCCGCCTCGGGTTGCACGGTGACGTGGCACTGCCCCACGGCCTCTTCGATGCGACGTCCGACGTCGCGCGCCACCTCGACCCCGTGGGCCCCTGGATCGATGACGACGTGGGCCGTGATGACGGGTGCGTCGTCGACGATCGACCAGACGTGCAGATCGTGAACGTCGCACACCCCGGGCGTCTCGCCGGCCACGCGCTCCAGGGACGCGATGTCGACCCCCGGCGGCACGCCCTCCATCAACACGTGGGTGGCGTCCCGAAGGAGACGCCAGGACCCGGTCAGGATCAAGGCGGAGATGACGATCGAGGTGATGGGATCGGCCCGATTCCAGCCGAACGCGAGAATCAGAATCGCCGCGGTGATCGCCGCGGCCGACCCTGCGGCATCCGCGAGCATGTGGACGGTGGCGGCCCTGAGATTCAGGTTGCGAGTCCCGCCGCGGGAGAGATTCCAGGCCCCGACCAGGTTGACGAGGAGACCGATGACCGCGACGACGAGCATGATGCGGGCGTTGACCGGGGGGGGCGCGGCCAGTCGACCCACCGCCTCGACGATCACCCCGACCGCGGTGATCCCCAGGACGATCCCGTTGGCCGCCGCGGCGAGGATCTCGGCCCGCCGGTAGCCGAAGGTCTTGCGACTCGAGCGCGGGCGGGTGCTCAGCGCCTGCGCCCAGAGCGCCAGCCCGAGGGCGCCGGCGTCGGTCAACATGTGGCCGGCGTCGGACAGCAGCGCCAAGCTCCCGGACCAGATCCCGGCCCCGATCTCGACGATCAGGAACGTGCTGGTGAGCGCGAGCGCGACGAGGAGGCGCCGTCGGGAGAGGTCGCGCAGCTCCGCCAGGTGGGTATGCGAGTGACCGTGGTCGTGGTCGTGGTCAGGGCCGTGGCCGTGATCGTCACGTTGGTGGTCGTGACCGCGGTGGTCGTCGTGCTCGGAAGTCACGCTGCCCTCGCCAAAACATACCCCAGTATTCGGGCGCGAGCCCAAGCCCGCCCGTTCGATCTACACCGACGGCGAGCTGCCGACGAGTGACGCCAGTAACTTGGGGAGCGCGTTGGCGAACTGCCCCTTGGCCATCACGTCGCTGCACCCCTTGGCCCGGGCGGCGTCCATCACGTCGGTCTTCTCGTGATCGATGAACCCGACGGTCCGGACCGCGCCGCCCAGCGCCTCCAGCGCCGCCATCGCCGTCGGCAGCCGCAGGTCGACGATGGCCAGCTTCGCCTCGCGCGCCGCGGCCGCGAACGCCGCCGGCTCGCGCGCCGGCTGCACCGTCACCCCGGTCGCCTTCGCCGCCTCGCGCAGCTTCGACGAGAAGAGCATGTCGTTGATGAAGTAGACGACGTCGGCCATCTGTTGAACCGTCTCTCTGCGAGTCGATCGCGTCGGCGACCGGCGGGCCCCATCGCGGGAGGTTTCAGGAACCCTTCGAGGGTTCCCCTGTTCCTGAGTTGATAATGGCCCCGAGCACCCGGTCGGCTGGTTACCGTTGCTCCCTTCCGGGCCTGGCGGGGTTCACTGGCGTTCCGTCGCCCGGGACCGCCCCCTATCTGTCACAGAACGGCCCCGAGATCCAGCGCAGCCGTACAACCGGCCGTGGTAAGAACGGCCGATGGCCGCCGACAAAGAAAAAATCATCGACGTCGGGCAGAAGGCGCCCGCGTTCACCCTTCCCGACCAGGACGACAAGCCGGTCAAGCTGAGCGACTTCAAGGGGAGCTGGCTGGTTCTCTACTTCTATCCGAACGACGACACGCCCGGCTGCACCACCGAGGCCTGCGACTTCACCAACGGCCTCAAGGACTTCGAGAAGCTGGACGCGACCGTCGTCGGCTGCAGCCCGAACACGACCGAGAGCCACCGCAAGTTCATCGCCAAGTACAAGCTGAAGGTCCGCCTGCTCAGCGACCCCGAGCGCAAGGCGATGGCCGCCTACGGCGCCTGGGGCGAGAAGGTCCTCTACGGCAAGAAGTCCATCGGCGTCATCCGCTCGACGGTGATCATCTCGCCCGAGGGAAAGATCGCCCATCACTGGGCCCGCGTGAAGTCCGCCGGCCACGCCGAAGCCGTCCGCGAGAGGCTGAGGCAACTCCGCGCCGCAGCCTGACCCCGCACCCCCCCTATCCCCCGAGCGCGGGGGGCCAAAGGCGCGCCCTCCCGGTGCACGCCCGCCCAATTCCCCCGCCCCTCCACCGCATGCGAGCGCAGCGTGGCTTCGCCACGCGAAGCGAGCCGGGGGCGCCGGGGGCCAAAGGCGCGAACGGTGCACGCCCCCCCAATTCCCCCGCACCTCCACCGCAGCGAGCGCAGCGTGGCTTCGCCACGCGAAGCGAGCCGGGGGCGCGGGGGGCCAAAGGCGCGAACGGTGCACGCCCCCCCAATTCCCCCGCACCTCCACCGCAGCGAGCGCAGCGTGGCTTCGCCACGCGAAGCGAGCCGGGGCGCGGGGGGCCAAAGGCGCGAACGGTGCACGCCCGCCCAATCCCCCGCCCCTCCACCGCATGCGAGCGCAGCGTGGCTTCGCCACGCGAAGCGAGCCGGGGGCGCGGGGCGCCAAAGGCGCGCCCTCCCGGTGCACGCCCGCCCAATTCCCCCGCCCCTCCACCGCATGCGAGCGCAGCGTGGCTTCGCCACGCGAAGCGAGCCGGGGGCGCGGGGGGCCAAAGGCGCGCCCTCCCGGTGCACGCCCGCCCAATTCCCCCGCCCCTCCACCGCATGCGAGCGCAGCGTGGCTTCGCCACGCGAAGCGAGCCGGGGGCGCGGGGGGCCAAAGGCGCGCCCTCCCGGTGCACGCCCGCCCAATCCCCCGCCCCTCCACCGCATGCGAGCGCAGCGTGGCTTCGCCACGCGAAGCGAGCCGGGGGCGCGGGGGGCCAAAGGCGCGCCCTCCCGGTGCACGCCCGCCCAATTCCCCCGCCGCGAGCGCAGCGTGGCTTCGCCACGCGAAGCGAGCCGGGGGCGCGGGGGGCCAAAGGCGCGCCCTCCCGGTGCACGCCCGCCCAATTCCCCCGCCCCTCCACCGCAGCGAGCGCAGCGTGGCTTCGCCACGCGAAGCGAGCCGGGGGCGCGGGGGGCCAAAGGCGCGTCAGCGCCGACGCCCCCCGACTAGATTGAGGAGAGAGAGGGATTCGAACCCTCGGTACCTTTCGGTACACACGATTTCCAATCGTGCTCCTTCGGCCACTCGGACATCTCTCCAGGCTATTCTGTTTTTCTGACGGCAACCTCCCACACGCAGAAGATCGCGTCGGGGACGGACGGGCTTTGCCCGGCCGACCCCATCGCGGGAGGTTGCAGGAACCCTTTGAGGGTTCCTGTGTTATCGAGGAGAGGGTGGGAGTCGAACCCACGTTGGACTTGCGCCCAAACCTGATTTCGAATCAGGCGCTTTCGGCCACTCAGCCACCTCTCCGATAATAATTTCAGCTAGTTGCGGGCGGATTTTGGACCCGCCAAAGTCATTGCGCCCCTATTGTGCCCTCCTCGCGCGCGCCGTGCTCTTGCCTGGCCCAAGGTCGACGAAAGGATCCCGCCCTTCGGTACGCCCGAACCGTCCGGGGCAGCGCTCGTCCACCTGGACGGTTGCTGTGGCCCGAGAGATCCCGGAGCTTTCCATAGGGGCAGGCATTGGTGACCCAGTGCGAGGCGAATGTATGCCGCGTCGACTGGTACCAGGTCAAGCGCGGAAGCCAGAGCTGCAGGGCGGTCGGCGCCCGTGAAGCACCGTAGCCCGACCTTAGCCCTGTTACCCGGATCGCGTGTCGGTCGCCTCGATCTCCGGCTCGACGCGCCCACGTACCGGTTCCTCCGACGCTGGCTCGATCGGCTGCCGCAGACGGGCCGGTGGTTCTTCCGGCCCGCCTGCCCGGAGGTCTCGCCTGGCGATCGGCGCGCCCGGCGCCCCCGCCGGCCGGCTACGTTCTACGAGTGGCCAGCGAACTGCGCGCCTCCGACGTGGTTCCATGCCGTCGGACGACGGCATGGTCCTCGGGGCCCTTCTAAAGTTCTCTGTGGTTGCTGACGCCCTGCCCACGTTTTCCGTGCTGACGATCGAGCCAAACGCAGTGGTCGCGCCTGTTCATGATCGGATGCCAATGATCGTGGGAGGCACCGAGCTCGACAGCTGGTTGACGGGCGAGGCGCTGCGGCGCAGGCGATGATGCGTCCTGCGCCGCCTCGGGCGCTTGTCGCAACGAAGGTTTCGAAGCACGTGAACACGGTGAAGAACGACGACCCCTAATGGATCACGGAGCGGGGCCCGGATGAACAGGGGTCCCTGTTCTGAGGGGCGTGCCTTATAACGACCTTGACCGCGGCGCCGGCCAGGTAGTTCACGCCCCTGGGAGGGGGCCAAAGGGCTCAGGGGATGGGGGCGGGAATTGACCGAGCGGCGATTATCGGACAAAAAGGCCGCTTGTTCTTCCTCTCTCCACGCAAGTCGCGAGGGGCTAATGGAGATCCGCATGACACAACCTTCATTTTCGACAGTGTGGCGCGCTTCTCAAAGAATCTACGATCCCGCCAATGCCGCCGCACGCGTCGCGTTCGTAGTCGGAGGACAGGTTGCGGCCAATATAAACAACAGGGAGCACCCGTGGCTCAATACCTGCGCCGTCCGGATGAGTTACATCCTCAATTACACGGGCGTTCATCTGCCTCGCATTGTGTCAGAGACCGTTTGCGGGGCGGATCATCGAAACTACTTCTTCCGAGTCAAGGACCTGATCCGATTCCTTAAACAGAGGTGGGGAAAGCCCGACGAGGTTGTCAAACATCCGCCCGCCGGCGCTGGTCCCCTGAGCGGAAAAAAGGGCCTGATCCTTTTCGAGGTCCGTGGATGGAATGACGCACTCGGCCACGCCACCCTCTGGGACGGAACTCGATGTTACGACCATTGCTACTTCAACGAGCCCGGCGCGAACTATCGAACGGAGCGCGCAAATTTCTGGACGCTCCCATGAAGATCCCTCGAACGATCGCAATATGGACGCTGCTGCCGTCCTTGGCGGTCGCGGCGTCAATCGCCAGCGACTCGCCGGGAGCCGCGAGACGAACTAACGGGATGAATTTCAAGGACTGGGTCCTGGCGAGCTGCCTTGCGAAAGCCTACAGCGACCAGCCTGTCGCGGCGAAGGATGCCCGCGCGACCGCAAGTGCCTTGATGGAGTGGACGTACTTCGACGTCCAAAAGGCATCCTCGTCGCCGGACAACCTGGTCGAGAAATATCTGCGGCGCGACTATCGCAACCCGTTGGAGGGGTTCGTCGACGTTCGTTTCGAGTTGCTGAAGTGCTTGGACCTGTACCACAGTCACGAGTTGGACGCCGAGGTCGGACAGTTCGTTCCTCACCCGACCTGGGTGGGGAGATCTCCGGGCTTGGGACCACGGACAAAGTAGACCCGGTCACCCGACCACGAAGGGCTTCGACTTGCCAGGCCCGGCCACCGTCTTTACAACTTCTTGATCAGGGAGAGTCCGGAACCGCGAGCGTCCTCGACGGAGGTCGTGAAACGGACTGAAACCGCAAGCGACTGAAACGACTCACGATCAGCGTCCGTCGAATCGGGCGCTTTCGGCCACTCAGCCACCTCTCCGATCCTTCTGGCGGCCGGATCCTTCCGCGAGGCGGGGCGGAATTTCAACCGCCGCGTCGGGTGAAGAGGGGCCGGAGGCCGCCACCGGCGCCGGCCAAGGCCTCCGGCCGCTGCGGGCGAACCGGGTCTCGGCCGCGACGTTCATGCTAAGTTGCCGGCCATGTCAGCCCGGGCGCTCCGCTGATGCGCGAGCCCGTCGTCGGAGAAAAGCTCGATCAATACGAGCTCGGCGAGCTCTTGGCCCGCAGCGGGATGGCGTCGATCTTCAAGGCGGTCGACGGCGCCAGCGGCGCCCAGGTCGCGCTCAAGATCCCCCACCCGCAGCTGGAGAGCGACGTCGTCTTCTTCGAGCGCTTCAAGCGTGAGGAGGAGATGGGCCAGAGGCTCGATCACCCCAACATCGTCAAGGTGCTGAAGCCGCGCGAGAAGAGCCGGATGTACATCGCCATGGAGTACGTCGACGGACGCTCGCTCCGCAGCATCATCCAGTCGGACGCGCCGCTCCCCGACGAACGCGCGCTGGACATCGCCCGCCAGGTCACCGAGGCGCTCGGGTACATGCACGCCCAGGGGGTCGTTCATCGCGACATCAAGCCCGAGAACATCCTCCTCACCGCCGAGGGACGCGTGAAGATCCTCGACTTCGGGATCGCGCTCGACGAATCGAAACGCCGTCTCACCTGGGCCGGGATCTCGTCGACGCTCGGGACGCCCGACTACATGGCGCCCGAGCAGATCGGCGGGCGCCGGGGCGATGCCCGCACCGACGTCTATGCGGTCGGGATCATGATGTACGAGATGCTCACCAAGAACCTGCCGTTTCAGAGCTCCAACGCCAACGCGCTCCTGCGCGCCAAGGCCAGCGAAGATCCCAGGCCCCCCTCTTACTTCGTCCCCAAGCTCGACCCGGCGCTGGACGCGATCATCGTGAAGGCGATCCAGCGGCAGCCGCGCGACCGGTACGCCGGCGCCGCCGAGCTGCAGGCGGAGCTGCGCGATCCGCAGTCGGCGCTGCGACGCGCCCCCGACGCGCCCCGCCCGCCCCGGCGCGGCGTCGCACGCGCGGTGCGCCGCCTCGGCAAGGTGGCCATCGTCGTCGGCGTCATGGGCGGGCTGGGCGCGCTCATCTATTTCAGCAGCCGCCACGTCGAGCAGCCGTCCGCCGCGCCCGCGCCGCGCTGACCGAGACAGAGGTCGCCATGAATCAGGGGCATCTCGACATCGCGCTCAATCTGGTCTGGGTGCTGATGGCCGGGTTCCTGGTGATGTTCATGCAGGTCGGCTTCGCGCTGGTCGAGACCGGCTTCACCCGCTCGAAGAACGCCGTCAACACGATGGCGATGAACATCATCGTTTACCCGCTCGGCGTGCTGGGCTTCTGGCTGGTCGGATATGGCCTCATGTCCGGGGGCGTGGCGGGCTGGCCGTCGCTGGGGGCGCCGCTGGCGGGCGCGCACGAGGTGGGCCTCACGCTCGGCGGCCATCACCTGGGTCTCTTCGGCGCGTCGCGCTTCGCGCTTCTGACCGCGCCGCACGATCCGGCGAACCTGGCGATGTTCCTGTTCTCGGCGGTCTTCATGGACACCGCCGCCACCATCCCCACCGGCGCGATGGCCGAGCGCTGGCGCTTCGCCTCCTTCTTGGTTTACGGCCTGTTCATGTCGATGCTGCTCTACCCCCTTTACGGAAACTGGGTCTGGGGCGGCGGATGGCTGGCCGCGATGGGGACGAACTGGGGGCTCGGCCACGGTCACGTCGACTTCGCCGGTTCGACGGTGGTGCACCTCACGGGCGGCTTGACCGGGCTGGCCGGCGCCATCGTGCTCGGTCCGCGCGCCGGCAAGTTCCTGCGCGACGGGACGATCGTCGCCATCCCGGGCCACAACCTGCCGATGACCGTCGTCGGGACGCTGATCCTGGCGTTCGGCTGGTTCGGGTTCAACGCCGGCTCGACGCTGGCGGGGGGCGATCCGCGCATCGCCACCATCGCCGTCAACACCATGCTCGCCTCCAGCGCCGGCGCCTTCACCGCCCTGGTGTTCGTCTGGCACACGCTGCGCAAGCCGGACGTCGCCATGGTGTGCAACGGCCTCCTCGGGGGGCTGGTGGCGATCACCGGCCCGTGCGCGTTCGTCAGCCCGGCTGCCGCGGTGATGATCGGCCTCGTGGCGGGCCTCCTGGTCGTGCGCGCGGTCTCCTGGATCGAGATGCGGTTTCGCATCGACGATCCCGTCGGTGCCTTCTCGGTGCACGGCGTCTGCGGGTGCTGGGGCGCGCTGTCGCTCGGGCTGTTCGCCGACGGCACCTACGGCGTCGGCTGGAACGGCGTGGCCGGCCCGGTGCGCGGCCTGCTGTTCGGCGACGGCAGCCAGCTGGTCGCGCAGCTCATCGGCGTCGTCACCAACGTCCTGTTCGTCTTCCCGCTGGCGTTCGGTTTTTTCCGGCTCACCGACCGGCTGATCGGCAACCGCGTGAACGCCGAGGTGGAGCTCTCCGGCCTCGATTCGACGGAGATGGGCTCGGAGGCCTATCCGCTCAGCTGAAGCGAGAGCGACGGGCGCTCAGCCGCGGAATTCGAGGTTCACGGTGCGCAAGCCGAGCTGCGCGCGCAGCTCGAAATAGCCGTCGGAGACGCCCCACGAGCAGAGGTCACGCACGATCTCCGCCGGGTCGAGCGCGGGGTAAGCCGCCTGGCCGAGCCGCGCCGCCGACTCCAGATCGCCGGCCAGCAAGAAGCCGGCGCGGATGGTCGAGAAACAGGCCGCGCGCGACCAGCGGCCGACGTCCGGGCTGTAGGGGCTGGGGGTCGTGGCCACGTAACGCCGCACCAGCGCGGTCAATTGCTCGACGAGCTGGGGGGTCAAGGTCCGTTCGAGGAACGTCGTGTACTGCGCGACGGGCGCGGCCTGGTCGGCGGGAACCTCGCTCTTCGGGTCGACCAGGCGGATCGCCGCGCGCACGACGACCTCCAGCTCCGCCAGCGTCGGCACGAAGGTCGGCCAGCGCAACAGATGATCCGGGCGCAGCGCCGCCAGCGTCCGTCCCGCCACGAAGGCCAGCTCGATGTCCGAGCCCATCTCGGCCACCCCCTTTCCGAGCACCAGCGCGGGCGCCCCCGCCGTCGGGCCGACCCGCAGGTTGACGACGTCCACGTCGCCGGGGATCTCCGGTGCCAGGTACACCTCGGGCGTCGGAACGCCCAGCACCGCGCCGGCGTAGGCGAGCACCTTGCACGGCAACGACGGATCCGAGGCGACGTCGCGCCGCTGCTTCTTCTTGAGCCCGCTCTCCTTGAACAGCCGGGCCCGCGTGGTGGCCACCACCGGCGAGAGCGTCGCCAGAATCTGCGACAGCGCCCAGTCCTCCTCGGGGTGGTAGATCTGCTTTTGCCAGACCTCCTCGGTGAGACGCGCCTGGGCCCGGACCACGCCGCTCGGCCGGTACTGTTGGTAAAGCGCACGCTCCTCGGGGTCGGCCTTTCCGATCAGCACCAGCGCCGCCGCCGCGCCGTGGGCCTGATCGAGCATTCCCAGCTCCACGAAGAGGCGCACCAGCATCCTCAAATCGGGCTCCATCTCGGCGGCGGTCTTCGCGCGCGCCACCAGCGCCTGGTGCTGGGCGACCGCCTTCGGATAGGCCTCCGGACCGGAAAGGCGATAGAGCTCGGCCAGCGCCCGCCGGCGTTCGAGGCCCTCGGGGTCGAGCGTCACCGCCACCTCGAACGCGGCGAGGGCGCCGGAGCCGTCCTTGAGGCGGGTCCGATAGATCTCGGCGAGGCCGTGCCACAACGCGATGAGGGCAGGACGTTTGTCCGGCGGCGGCTCGGCGCCGAGGCGCTTGATCTGCCGCCGATAGACGCGCTCCTCCGTCTTCCAGTCGTGCGCCTCCGTGACCAGCCGGTCGACGCGCTCGAAGGTCTTGAGGTCGTACGGATCGGCGTCCAAGGCTTGCTCGAACGCCTCGATCGCGTCGCCCCGCGCGTTCAGCTCTTCGGCCAGGATGTTGCCGGCGGCCACGAAGTACGGCCCGCGCGTCGCATCGCCGGCCAGGGCGGCCAGCCGCTCCAGCAGCTGAACGGATTGCTTCCACTGCTTGGTGTCGGTGTACAGCTCGAGCAGCCGGTGCATGATCGACCGCTCGTCCGGCCAGATCTTCAGCGCCTCCAGATAGGCGGCGATCGCCCGCTGCGGATCGTGGCGACGCTCGCTGTGAATCGTCGCCACGTGCTCCAGCAGCCCCAGCTTGGTCCGCGGATCGTCGGTGACCGCCAGCAGCGCCTGGGTGTGGCGCACGACCGCGTCGTCGTTGCCGGAGGCGCGGGCCGCCTCCACCAGCGCCTCGAGCGCGCGGGTGCGGCGTGGATCGAGGGTCACCGCCTTCTCCAGCGGCTCGATCGCCTCCGCCGGCTGGCCGGCGCGCAGCCGGGCGATGCCCAGCCTCTCGTAGGCGACGAGCTGCGCGTCACGCGCCAGCGCGTCGGGGTGGTCGAGCACGCTCTGGTAGACGGCGGCGGCCTCGCTCCAGTCCTGCCGCCGGAACGTGAGCTCGGCGAGGCCATGGCGGGCGGCCAGCGTCGCCGCGGAGGGCGCCGTCGAGGAGCTCTCGACCAGCGCGGCAGCCCGAAACGCATCGAGCGCTCCCGCCTCGTCGCCGGTCGCCTCGCGCGCTCGCCCGAGTCGATGGAGGCGACGCGCGCGTTCCGCCGGCGGCTCCCCGTCGGCGCTGCTCGCCAGGCGCTCCGCCAGAGGAAGCAGCCCCGGAAAGTCACCGCGCCGGAGCTTGATCTCGGCCAGCTTCTCGACGAGGTCGGTGCGCGTGTCGTCGAGCGCCAGGATCTCCGTGTAGAGCTCGGCCGCCTGCACCTCGTCGTCGAGCGCGGTGGCGCAGATCTCCGCCGCATCGCCGAGGATGCGCGTCTTGTCGGCCACGTCGGTGACCGCCGCCGCCGCGCGCCCGAGCAGCTGCCGCGCCTTCAACCAGTCCTTCCGCTCGCGGTAGATCGCGGCGAGCAGGAGCAGGCTCGGCACGTGCGCCTCGCCGCCGGGCACCGCCAGCGCCAGCGCCAGCTGCTCCTCGGCGGCGCGCGGATCGTGGAGCCGCTCGCTGAGCAGCTTCGCCAGCTCATACTGCGCCTCGATGCGCTCCGCGCCCTCGGGCAGCACGCCGACCAGACGGCGGAAGGCCTCCGCGGCGGCATCCCATTCGCCGCTCTCCTCGTGCAGCCGCGCGAGCCCCCCGAGCGCGCCCGCGTGCCGCGGCTCGTAGCGCAGCACCTCCCGGTAGGCGTCGCCGACCTTGCCCGGATCGGCCCCCGGGAGTTGCCGCCGGCGCGCCAGGATCTCGACGTAGCGATCCCAGCTCCGCTGCCGGCGATAGAGGTTCTCGAGCAGCGCCAGCGCGCCCCCGTGCTCCGGCGCCAGCGCCAGCGCCGTTTCGGCCGCCTTGGTCGCCTCGTCCAGCTGCGCGCGCCCGGTCTCGTTCCAGAACGCGATTTGCACCCAGAGATCAGCCGCCTGCTTTCGATCGTCCAGCGCCCCGGCGACCTCGGCGATGACCGCGACCAGCTGGCCCCACGATCCGTTCCCCCGCGCGATGCGCTCCATTTCCTGGATCACCCGGCCGCTGGCTGGGTCCTCGGCGAGCGCGGTCTGCAGCGTGACCAGCGCTGCGTTCGGGTCTCCGAGGCGACGCTCGTAGATCTCGGAAATTCGACAGAGCATGGCCGTCCGCTCGGCGCCGGTGGGCGCCGCTTCGGCCTCCAGCAACAGCGCCTCGACCTGCGCGGTCCAGTTTTCGCCCGGCGGCACCGACGGCTGCTCGGGATCGAAGGCGTCAGAGCTCATCCGAGTGCGCCCCCCCTTCGTATTCCATTAACACGGGCGGCGCCGCAGAGGCGAACGATCGCCAGGATCAGGGCGTCATAACATCGGAAGCTGCAATACGTGCTTCATAGAGCCAAATTGAAGCGCCCGGCTGCCCGGCCAGCGCGACGTCCGTCTCGAGCGGACCGCCGGCGTGCCTGAGGGGGACCTCGACCTCGGTGGGCGACCCGGGGGGCAGGTCGAACACGCCGTCGGCGATCGACAGCCGAGCGGCGTCGGCAGCTTCGTCGGCGACCTTCAGGGCGACCAAGTACGTGCCGCCCGCGACGGCGCCGCCGCCCAGTCGGACGTGGACGCGCGTCTCTCCGTCGGCGCCGACGCGAAGGTGCACGCCGCTCGGCGCCCCCTCGATCGGTGACGTCCTCGAAAACGGCGGCGTCGGCCTCCAGAGGAGAAGGCGCGTCCCCGTTTCGCTTCCGCTCCGGAACGCCGCCTCCGTCGCCGCCCACCGGTGATGCGCCCGCAGCGCCCGTCCGCCGTCCAGCACCGCCGGCCAGACGCTCCGCCACAAGAGGACCAGCAGCAGCGCCGGCCCCAGCGCGCGCAACGCGTGGCGCAGGTCGGCCGGGCGGCGGCGGCCCAGCGCCAGCCCGAGCGCGGCGACCTCGCCGACCGCCAGCGCGACGAAGGGAAACGCCAGCATCTCGATCGGCAGGCGATAGCGGGGCTCCGCGAAGAAGAGGACGTAGGTCGCCGCGAGCGCCAGCTGGAACGGCAACAGGGCCAGCAGCGCCCAGCGCCGCCGCGCCAGCGCGATCCCGATCCCGGCGAGCGCCAGCGCCAGCACGGTCAGCCCAAACCCGTCGGCGACGGTCTCGATCGCGTCGTGGTGCCTGGCGAACCAGGCGGCGCGCGGACCGACCAGCGTGCCGTTTCGGAAGATCGGCCAGTAGAGCAGCCGGATCTCGGGATCGAACAGACGCTCCGCCTTGAGCGTGATCAACCCCAGCGTGTAGCGCGGCTCGAACCGGGTCCATTCGCGGACCATCGCGTAGGCGGCCTGGTCGGTCGTGTGGTGCGGCTCGTCGAGCACGCTCCGTCCGGTGACGTCCTTGAAGAGGCGATTGAGCGCGCGCGTGTACGTCCCCTCGGAGTTGGGATTGGCGCCGATGAGCGCGGTGATCCCGCCGTGATCGTCGGTGAAGTAGAGGGATCCGCTCTGGCGGAGGTGCCGCAACGCCCAGGGCGACAGCACCACCAGCGCCGCCGCCAGCCCTGCGGCGGTCAGCGCGAGCGCGCGGCCGAGGCGAAGGCGCAGGCTCAGCCAGTACCCCAGGGAGAGCGCCGACAGCGGCAGCGCCACCGCGCGCACCCAGGCGGCGAGCCCCATCGCGGCGCCGAACGCCAGCGCCGCCGTCCAGGGGCGCGCCCCACCGAGCGCCGCCAGAAGGGCCAGCGCTCCGACGACCAGCGCCGCCGCCGGCACGTCGGTGCCGACCACGCTCGACATCGCCACCCCGGCCGGCCACAAGGCGTAGATCGCCGTCGCCAGCGCGGCGTGTGGCCAGGGGCAGAGCCGCCTCCACCCGGCTGTCTCGCCGTCCCGGCCGTCGGCGACGGCGGGCGCGCCCGCGTCGTCGACCAGCTTCCCGGTCACCACGAACAGCCCGGCGGCGCCCAACGCACCGAAGAAGACCCCCAGGAGCTTCTGGGCCAGCAGATCGCCCCCCAGGTTCTGGATCGCCGCCAGCAGGGCCACGAAGCCGGGCATGTAGATGAAGCCGTGATCGAGCCGGCCGAACTCCGACAGGTAATTGGCCGACTCGCGGTACATCGCGAAGTCGCTCACCGGCACCGTCGGAACGGACAGCGCCCAGATCAGGCGGGCGGCGGTGGCGAGCCCAACCAGCGCCGCACCCCAGACCAAGATCGCGGGCGAGCGCCGGGGACCCTCTGAGGGCCCGCGTGCCGGCAAATCTACCCCGCCATCTGAAGCAGCTTCGAGAGCTTGGTGGCCAGCATGGGGTCGCCAGCGACCTTCAGCTTGCCGCTGAAGAAGAGCGACATCGCCGCCTGCATGCCGCCGTCAATCATGCCGCGAAAGTCGTCGTCGGTCGCCTCGATCGTGCACTGCGGGACGCCGTGCTCGCCGACCACGCAGGTCGGCGGCGTCGACACCAGATCGACGGTCCAGGTCCCGCCGTCGGCGCCGCTGATCTTGAAAAGGTAGATGGCAGCGACGTCCTTGGCCTTCTCGGGGCTGGTGGCGAGAACGGCGGGGACTTTCTGATCGAAGAACGCCTTGACGGACGTCGGCATCGGAACCTCCGAAAGTGGCGAGACGAAAGTGGCGAGAGTGGAACGGTGAATCCTAACCGGACTTCCGCGCGGCGGCATACTTCTTCGCCACCTTCTGCGCGTAACCGGGCTTTTCGATCCGCGGCCCGCGCGTGATCACCAGCGCCCCGGCCGGGACGTCTTCCTGCACCGTCGTCCCGGCGCCGACCACCGCCCCCTTGCCCACCCTCACCGGCGCCACCAGCTGGGTGTCCGACCCGATGAACGCGCCGTCGTCGATCACCGTCTTCGACTTTTCGTAGCCGTTGTAGTTGCAGGTGATGGTGCCGGCGCCGATGTTCACCTTCTCCCCGACGACGGTGTCGCCGAGATAGGTCAGGTGGTTGGCCTTGCTGCCGCGGCCGAGCGTGGTCTTCTTCGTCTCGACGAAGTTCCCGATGTGCGCGTCGGGGCCGATGTTGGTCCCCGGGCGCAGGTGGGCGAACGGCCCGACCGTGGCCCCCACGCCGATGACCGCCTCGGTGGCGACGCTGTAGGGGCGGATGAGGACGCCGGCGCCGACCTCGGTGTCGGTGAGGATGACCCCGTCGCCGATGCGGGCGCCGTGCCCGATCTTGGTGCGCCCGCGCAGCGCCACGCCCCGGCCCAGCTCGACGTCGACGCCCACCTCGACGCCCGGCTCCACGTCGGTGGTCGCCGGGTCGCGGAAGGTGACGTGGGCCATGAGCGCGCGGTTGATCCGGGCGCGCATCGCCGCCTCGGCCTCGGCCAGCTGCTGGCGATCGTTGACGCCGGCGACGTCGCGAAAGTCGGCCTCCACCGCGGTGACGCCGATCCCCTCGGCGGCGCGGGCGATGATGTCGGTCAGGTAGTACTCGCGCTGGGCGTTGCGCGCCGACAACCCGGCGGTGGCCTCGCGGAAAAACGCCGCGGGACCGCAGTAGATCCCGGCGTTCACCTCGGTGAGGGCGCGCTCTTCCGGCGAGGCGTCCTTCTCCTCGACGACGCCGATCACGTGTCCCCGCTGGTCGCGCAGGATCCGCCCGTAGCCGGTGGGATCGGGCGGCGTCGCCGTCACCACCGCCAGACAGCGATAGCGGCGGGCGGTCCCCACCAGCGCCGCCAGCGTCTCGCGGCGCAGGAGCGGGACGTCGCCGTAGAGCACCAGGACCAGATCGCCGGTGAACCCTTTCAAGGCAGCCATCGCCAGCTTGACCGCTTGGCCGGTGCCGCGCTGCTCGGTCTGCTCGACGACGGTGATGGCGTCGGCCCCGAGACGTTCACGCAGCGCGGCCTCCACGGCCGCCCGCTGGTGACCGAGGACCACGACGACCGGCTCGGCGCCCAGCCCGCGGGCCAGCTCGACCGGATAGACAGCGAGGGGCCGCCCCAGAATCTCGTGCAGCACCTTGGCGCGCGAGGAGCGCATGCGCGTCCCCTTCCCCGCCGCGAGCACGATCGCCGCCAGCCCGCCGCGAACCGCGCGTCGACCCTTGGAACTCTTTTTCGCGCGCGCCGGCATTGAACTCTGGCTTCGAAGCTCGACGGTACTTAACAACGGGCCGAGCCTTTGTCCATCGCGGCCGGCGAGATAGACTGCCTTGCAAGCGATGGCCGGGTACGTCCTCATCGTCGAAAAAGACGCAGAGCTGCAGCAGCGCATCGGCGCGGCGTTGCGCGATGCCGGGTACGAGCTGGCGGCCGAGACGGAATCGTCGTGGGCCCGGCGGAGCATCGCCGTGCGCCGGCCCGACGCCGTCGTGCTGGGCACGCGACTCTCCGACGGTGACGGGTTCGGGCTGGCCGAGGAGCTGCGCCGCGATCCCGAGACCCGCGGCGTGCCCATCGTCTTCATCGCCAGCAGCCACCGGGGGACCAGCCACCGCGCCGAGGCCCGGCGGCGGTTCGCCCCCGCCGAATACCTGCCGACGCCGCTCGACGCGCGCGCGGTCCCGGCCCATCTCGCCGAGCTGGCCGGCGCGGCCCTCGTCGGTGACGACGACACGCCGGAGCCGGTCCAGGTCACGAAAGAGAGCCTCCACGATCCGGCGCAGCAGCGCGAGCGGCGCGAAGTCGAGCGGACCGCGAAGACCCTGGTCGAGGATCCGATCCAGGCGGCGTTCGCCGGGACGCTGAAGCGAACCCCGCTGGCCCGGGTGCTCCAGCGGCTCTACGCCACGCGGGCCAGCGGTTCGCTGCTGCTGCTGCGCGAGAGCGTGAAGAAGATCGTCTTCTTCGCGGAGGGGTACCCGTTCTCGGTCCGCTCGAACCTCCTCGGTGAGTGCCTGGGGCAGATCCTGCTCGAGAAGAAGCTGATCACCGGCGAGGTGCTGTCCGCCTCCGTCGCGCGGATGCAAAAAGAGAAGCGCCAGCAGGGGCAGATCTTGATCGAGATGGGCGCGCTGTCGCCGTTCAACCTGCAGCGCGCGCTGGTCGACCAGCTGGAGGCCAAGCTGCTGGAGGTCTTCGCCTGGACCGACGGCAAGTTCATGTTCAAGGCCGGCGAGGAGCTGCCCGCCGGCGGGATCGCGCCTCGAGCGGCCGCCCGCGGCCCTGATCCTCGAGGGCATTCGCCGTCACTACGACGAGGCCCGGCAGGAGGCGGTGCTGGCCCGCTACGAGGGGCAGTACATCGCGCTCAGCGCCGACCCGGTGCTGCGCCTGCAGGAGATGACCGCCGACGCCACCGAGCAGGCGTTCATTCGCGACCTCGACGGCGCGCGCCAGATGGCGAGCATCCTCGCGAAGGCCAAGATCCCGCATGACCAGGCGCGCCTGCTGCTGGTGGCGCTGTCCGAGGCGGGGATGATCCAGCCGCGCGAGGCGACCTCGCGGCGGCGCGCCCCGGCCCCGCCGGAGCCCGCGCCGGCCGCCCGGCATCCCCGCCGTCGAGCCCCAGCCGGCGCCGCTCGGCAGCGGCGAGCTTTCCATGATGCTGCAGATGGCGCGCACCCAGGATCACTTCTGGTCGCTGGGCGTGGGGCGCGAAGCGTCGACCGCCGAGGTCGACCGCGCCTACGAGGCGCTGGCGCGCAGCTTCCATGCCGATCGGTATCGTCTCTCGCCCGAGGACGATCGCCGGATGGCCCAGGAGATCTTCGACAGCCTGGCCGAAGCCCACCGGGTCCTGCACGATCCCGCCCTGCGACGGGCCTACGTGGGCAAGCTCGGACGCGAAAGCGGCGAGACGACTCCGAGCCGGTGCGCGCGGCGAACGCCGGTCCCGCGATGACCTCGTCGCGCCCGGCCGCCCCGCCGACCGGCGCCGCCCAGTCGCTCTACGAGGTCGGCCTCGAGCACCTGCGCGCCCGGCGCCACCACGAGGCCGTCGAGGTGCTCCGCCAGGCGGCGCGGCTGGTCCCCAACGAGGCCGACTACCGCGCGGCGCTGGGGTGGGCGCTGTTTCGCCAGGCCCCCGCCGACGCGCGCGCCGCGCGGGCGGCCATCGCCGAGCTGCGCCGCGCCACCCAGATCGACGAACGTCACCGCGGCGCCGCCCAACACCTGGCCGAGATCTACGCGCAGACCGGGCAGCCCGAGGCGGCCATCGGGGAGCTGGAACGGCTGCTGGCGCTGGATCCCGAGGCCGTCGAGCTCGCCGACGAGCTGCGGCGGCTACAGGCGCAATAGCCCGCCCGCACGACTGCCGGTCAACGCCCAGCCAAACCGCCGCGACATTGCTGTCGCGGTCAACGCCGGTTTTCACAGATCCAGCGACGCGAGCACCCGCCGGCATGCGGCCGCCTCGGGTCTGCGCCGGCGAAACCGGGGGCACGACGCTTGCTGGATTTCCGCGCATGCCCTTTCACACGCTGGCCCGCTCGCGTTACTCGCCCGCCTTGCTCGCGCGCGTGGCCGACGGGTGGCGACGGATCGCCGACGACGAACGGCGCGGTGTGGCGAGCGCCGCCCACATCGCCGCCGATCTGGCGGCCCTGGGCGCCCCGCCGGCGCTCCTCTCCGCCGCCGCGCGGGTGATTGCCGACGAGGTTCATCACCTGGACGTGTGCGCCTGCGTGCTCGACGAGCTGCAAGCGCCGTCCCGCGGGAGCGCCGTCAAGAGCGCGACGGCGCGCCGCCTCGATCTGGTCCCCCGCGCGCCGGTGGGCGAGAGCGCCCTTGCCCGCACGCTGGTGGCCGACTACGCGCTCGGCAAGCCGTCGTCGGCGGCCGCCTTCGCGGCGGCGCGCGCCATCAGCCGCGAGCCGCTGTTCGCCTGGGCCTACACCGAGCTGCTGCACGCCGAGGCCCGGCACGCGACCTTCGGCGCCAAGACGGCGGCCTGGGTGATCCGCCGCTGGTCGTCGCGCCAGCGCCGGGCGCTCTGGGCCGAGGCCCTCACCGCCGCTCGGCGGCCGCCGAACGACCGCGCCCCAATGACGAAGAAGCGGAGTCGCTGGGCCTGCTGCCGGCGAGCTCCGACTGCACGTTGCCGCGCTGGATCCTGCCGCACCTCGCGCCGCTGGGGATGCATTCCACCGCAACTCCAGCCAACGAGACCCGCCTGTTTCACTGAAGCCCCCGCGCCGCACCTGCCGTCTCTATTCTGGGCGCCTGAAATCCGCCCGGAACACGGGGCGCGTCGCGGGGCTCGCGCATGGCGCGGCGAGCGGCGCCTGTCCGGAGAACGCCGCCCGATCCGGAGAACGGCGCTCGTCCCAGAGAACCCGCCCGATCCGGAAAACGGCGCCCGTCCCGGAGAACGCACCCCGTTCGCAGGTCCGTCAGCTTCGTGCGGATCGAACGTTACCGCTTGCCCACGCGAAACCGCCGCACGAAGCTTTTTTTCCGGCGTCGCGGAGCGCCAACCTATGTCGACACCGCCTATCCAAGAGAACGCGCCCCGTCCGCAGGTCCGTCAGCTTCGTGCGGATCGAACGCTACCGCTTGCCCACGCGAAACCGCCGCACGAAGCTTTTTTCGGCGTCGCGGAGCGCCAACCTATGTCGACACGCGCGCTCCGCGACGCCGAAAAAAGCCCACGTGCGGCGGTGAGCTTGGAACCGCAGGTCGCCTTCGACCCGCACGTAACACGGATCGTCTATGGCGCAGCGGGCGGCGCTCGATCTGGGACGCAGCCGCCGCCGCGCACCAGCGACAGAGGGCCGCTGGCGTAACACGGATGGCCTATGGCGCAGCGAGCGGCGCTCGACTTAAGGCACGACTGCCGCCGCGCGGCTGCGATAGAGGACCCCCGAGCTCAGTCGTAGTACTCGGCCCCGAGGTGCGTGATCAGCTCCTCGCCCCGCAGATGCCGGAGCGTGTTCTTCAGCTTCATCAGCTGAATGAAGAGATCGTGCTCGGGGTACAGGCCCGGCGCGCGTCTGCGGGCTCTTCCAGTAGAACGACAGCCACTCCTGGATGCCGCCCATCCCGCAGCGCTGCGCGAGGTCCATGAAGAGCGCGAGGTCGAGGACGATCGGCGCCGCCAGGATCGAGTCGCGGCAGAGGAAGTCGATCTTGATCTGCATCGGGTAGCCCATCCATCCGAAGATGTCGATGTTGTCCCAGCCCTCTTTGTTGTCGCCGCGCGGCGGGTAGTAGTTGATGCGCACGACGTGGTACATGTCGCCGTAGAGGTCGGGGTAGAGGTGCGGCTGCAGGATGTGCTCCAGCGAGCCGAGCTTGGAGACCTCCTTCGACTTGAACGACTCCGGATCGTCGAGCACCTCGCCGTCGCGGTTGCCGAGGATGTTGGTCGAGTACCACCCCTCGACGCCGAGCAGGCGCGCCTTGAAGCCGGGCGCCAGGATCGTCTTCATCAGCGTCTGGCCGGTCTTGAAGTCCTTGCCGCCGATGGGGACGTTGTTCTGCTTGGCCAGCTCCATGCAGCGCCGGCGTGTCGACGGTCAGGTTGGGCGCGCCGTTGGCGTAGGGGACGCCCAGCTTGAGCGCCGCGTAGGCGTAGATCTGCGACGGCGAGATCTCCGGATCGCTCTCCGCCAGGCCCTTCTCGAAGGTCGCCAGCGTCGCGTGGCAGGGCGCCAGGTTGCGGAAGACCTCGGTCGAGCCGCACCAGACCATCACCAGCCGGTCGCAGTTGTTCTTCTTCTTGAACTCCTTGATGTCGTCCATCACCTGCGCGGCCAGGTCCGCCTTGTTCTTGCCGGTCTTGAAGTGGGTGGCGGTCAGCTTCTTGACGTAGGCCTGCTCGAACACGGCCTTCATCGGCTTGATCGTCGAAAGGAAGTCCTTGAGCTGGCCGAGGTGCTCCTTCGACAGGACGCCCGCCTTGGACGCCGCCTGATAGGCGTCGTCGGGGAAGAGGTCCCAGCCGCCGAACACGATGTCGTCGAGCTTGGCCAGCGGCACGAACTCGTTGATGAGCGGCGTGCGCGCGTCGGTCCGCTTGCCGAGCCGAATCGTCCCCATCTGGGTCAGCGAGCCGATGGGCTTGGAGATCCCCTTCCGGATCGCCTCGACCCCGGCCATGAACGTGGTGGCGACCGCGCCCATTCCGGGCGTCAGGATGCCGAGCTTGCCCGTCGCCGGGCGGATGTCGATAGGTTTACCAGTGGACTTCGTCAGGGACATTGCGGCTCCTTTTAACGGCGAACTTGGGCTCCTGCAACCACGAATCCATCCCCGGATGCAACCGCGGTGCCGCCCCGATCCGTGCTGGCGACAGGAGTTGCCCCGCGACCCGCCTGGGGTTCACGCTTGCGCGGGGCGAATTTGTGGTAGAAACCCCCCGCTCTTTTAACACCTCGACACCACACGCCTGCTGAGGTGGCCGTGCGTGCCCAGAACGCGAATCATCGCGCGAACGGGTTGCGGCCATCGGTGACGCGGGCGGCGGACGACAACGCAAAGGAATGAAAATGGAAACGACCACCGAGACCACTGCAGCAACGACCGGAATGACAGGCGCCCCGGACGCCACCCAGGCCAACCCGAGCGACGCGCCGATCACCATCCGCGAGATGATGGAAGCCGGCGTTCACTTCGGCCACCAGACCAAGCGCTGGAACCCGAAGATGAAGAGCTACATCTTCGGCGCCCGCAACGGCATCCACATCATCGACCTGCAGCAGACGGTCCGCGCCTTCAAGCGCGCCTACAACTTCCTCGTCTCCAACGTCGCCCAGGGGCGCTCGGTGCTGTTCGTCGGCACCAAGAAGCAGGCCCAGGAGGTGATCCGCGAGGAGGCGCTGCGCGCCGGCCAGTACTACGTCACCAACCGCTGGCTGGGCGGCACGCTCACCAACTTCAACAGCGTCAAGGGCTCGATCGATCGCCTGCACGCCATCGAGAAGATGTCGACCGACGGCACCTTCGAGCGGATGACCAAGAAGGAGGTCCTCGGCATCACCCGCGAGCGCGAGAAGCTGGAGAAGGCGCTCGGCGGCATCAAGTCGATGTCCGAGCTCCCCGGCGCCGTGTTCATCATCGACGTCGTCAAGGAGCACATCGCCGTCACCGAGGCGCGCAAGCTGGAGATCCCCATCGTCGCCCTGGTCGACACCAACTGCGATCCCGACGTCATCGACTACCCGATCCCCGGCAACGACGACGCCATCCGTTCGCTGAAGCTGTTCGCCGGCAAGATCGCCGAGGCCTGCGTGCTCGGCCAGAAGGTCGGCCGCGAGCGCGCCAACCAGCAGCGCAACGCCCGCGACGAAGGCGGCGGCGAAGAGCCGCAGACCATCCGCGTCTCCTCGGGCGGCGAAGGGCCGCGCGTCGAGGTCGTCTCCCGCCACCGCGGCGAGCTCCCCACCCCGGAAGCCGCCGCCACGCCGGAAGACAAGGAAGAGCGCAGCTAAGCGCTCGCCTTCTCCGCGCTTCACCAATTCTTTCGACGCGAACCAAAGAGGATACCCACGTCATGGCTTCAGAAGTCACGGCACAGATGATCAAGGACCTGCGCGAGCGCACCGGCGCCGGCATGGCCGACTGCAAGAAGGCGCTCACCGAGTGCGCCACCGACATGGAGAAGGCGATCGAGTACCTTCGCAAGAAGGGGATCGCCTCCGCCGCCAAGAAGGCGACCCGCATCGCCGCCGAGGGGACGATCGCCAGCTACCTGCACGGCTCGCGCATCGGCGTGATGGTCGAGGTGAACTGCGAGACCGACTTCGTGGCGCGCAACCCCGACTTCGTGGCCTTCGCCAAGGAGATCGCCATGCAGGTCGCGGCGCTCAACCCGCAGTACGTCTCGCAGGACGAGATCCCCGCCTCGGTGCTGGAGAAGGAGAAGTCCATCCGCATCGAGCAGGCCAAGACGTCCGGCAAGCCCGAGGCGGTGTGGGGAAAGATCGTCGACGGCCAGATCGCCAAGTGGTCCAAGGAGGTCTGCCTCCTCGATCAGGTGTGGGTGAAGGATCCCGAGGGGAAGAAGGACATCCGCGCGCTGCTTGACCGACCTCGTCGCCAAGACCGGCGAGAACGTCAAGGTGCGCCGGTTCGTCCGCTTCGAGGTCGGCGAGGGGCTGGAGAAGCGCTCCGACGACTTCGTCGCCGAGGTCCAGAAGCAAGCCGGCCAGGCCTAGACAAACGATGGCCAAGGGGAAGGGGAAGAGCCCGCCCGGGCACAACGGAGACGCCAACGGCGGGCCGGCCCGAGCGGCGGCGGCGGCGGCGGCGATCCCGACGCCCCCCAAGCGGCCGCGGGCGAGCGCATCGGGCGCCACGGAGAGCGACACCAAGCTCCCGCTGGCGCCCGGGGTGAAGTACCGCCGCATCCTGCTCAAGCTCTCCGGCGAGGCGCTGATGGGCGCCACGCAGAACGCCATCGACTCGGCCACGCTCTCCCAGATCGCCGACGAGCTGGTCGACGTGCACGGCCTGGGCGTCGAGATCGCCATGGTCCTCGGCGGCGGGAACATCTTCCGCGGCATCGCCGCCAGCTCGAGCGGCATGGATCGCGCCCACGCCGACTACATGGGGATGCTGGCGACGGTCATCAACTCGCTGGCGCTGCAGGACGCTCTCGAGGCCCGCGGGGCGCACACCCGCGTGATGACGGCGCTGGAGATGGAGCGGGTCGCCGAGCCGTACATCCGCCGCCGCGTCGATCCGCCACCTGGAAAAGGGGCGCCTGGTGATCTTCGCGGCCGGAACCGGCAACCCCTACTTCACCACCGACACGGCGGCCTCGCTGCGGGCGATGGAGATCGGCGCCGAGATCGTGATGAAGGCGACCAAGGTCGACGGCGTCTACGACAAGGACCCGAACAAGCACAAGGACGCGCGGATGTTCCGGCGCCTGTCGTACCTGGACGTCCTCAACCGCAACCTCGGGGTGATGGACTCGACGGCCATCTCGCTCTGCCGCGACAACAGCTTACCGATTCTCGTCTTCAACATGACCAAGCCGGGCAACATCCGGCGGGTGCTGCTGGGCGAACCGCTGGGGACGCATGGTGCTCGACGAGCGCCGCGAGCCCCGCCCCGGCACGAACCTGGCGACTTAGAGGACAATCGAAAGGCAACCGAGAGGGGACACCGATGATCGACGACATCGTGAAGAGCCTGCAGGGCGATCTCGACAAGGGGATCGAAGCTTTCCGCCGCGAGCTCGGCAAGGTCCGCACCGGCCGCGCGAACCTGTCGATCCTCGACGGCGTTCGCGTCGACTACTACGGGACGCCGACGCCGCTCAACCAGGTCGCGTCGTGCAACGTCGCCGACGCGCGGCTCATCACCATCAAGCCCTGGGAGCGGTCGCTCATCCCGGAGATCGAAAAGTCGATCCGGGCGGCGCAGCTGGGCCTCAACCCCCAGTCGGACGGCGAGCTGGTGCGGCTGCCGATGCCGGCGCTGACCCAGGAGCGGCGCCAGGACCTGGTCAAGGTGGTCAAGAAGATGGCCGAGGAGGCCCGCGTCGCCCTGCGCGGCGCCCGCCGCGACGCCAACGAGATGATCAAAGAGGCGCTCAAGGAAGGGTCCGTCACCGAGGACGACGAGCGCAAAGGCCTGAAGACGGTTCAGGAGACCACCGACAAATCGGTGCTCAAGATCGACGAGATCGTCGCCAAAAAAGAAGCAGAGATCCTGGAGGTCTGATCGTGGCATTGCTCTTTCGCGAGGCGCACGCGGCGCCTGACAAGAAACAGATCAACCTGGAGTACTTCATCCTCGAGAATGCTGGCGCGACGTCGATCAACACCGGCGGCCTGCAGGTCATCGCCTCGAAGAAAGGTAAGCGCGGCTCGGTCCTGGGGGTCATCGACCCCGGGTTCATGCTGCAGCCGGGGGAGAAAATCCTGGTCGTCTCCGGCGTTCCCGGCAAGAAGTCGCACGGCGAGCCGCCGGCCCGCGAGGGGATGCGTACCTATCACCTGTTTCAGCGGGACGCCCTGCTGCACGGGCAGGGGACGCTGATCCGCCTGGCGATGAATCAGGTCGAGGTCGCCCGTCTCGTTTACGATCCGACTACCGCCACCGGCGTGGCGTGATAAGGATTCGACCATGCCCAAGTATCAGGTCGACATCCCGCACACGCTGGCCGTCGCCGACGCCAAGTCGCGCATCGCCGGCGCCACCGAGAAGCTGACCCGCGAGTACGGCGCGGCCTGCACCTGGAAGGGCGAAAACGAGCTGTCGGTCTCGCGCAAGGGGCTCGACGCCATCGTCACCGTCGAGCCGTCCAAGGTGCACATCGATCTGAACCTCGGCTTTCTGCTCACGCCGTTCGCCGAGAAGATCAAGACCGGCATCGCCAAGCAGCTCGCCGGCATCCTGGCCACCGCCCCCGGGAATTAGGGCCCGCCAAGTCGCGCCGGCTGCGCAGCGCGGGTGACGGCGCGAGTAGCGGTTTGCGCGCTTTTCGTCGGGGCGGTGACCGATCGGCCCGTATCGGCGCGGTTCGTCTACAGGTGAGAGGGCGGCACATACCTTGCTGGGTTGGCGGGCATGCGTTTCGTCGAGCTCGAAGAGGCACGGCAGGCTCCCGGCCTGCGGGTGGTGATCGCGACCAACGTCCCGAGCCCCTGGTCGCAGGCCGCGCTGGGCCTGTTCGACATGAAGGGGCTCGACTACCTGGTGGTGCGCTTCCGGCGCACGGACGAAGAGATCAAGCGCTGGACCGGCACCCGCAACGCGCCCGTCGTGTTGTTCGACGAGGAGCCGCCCCGCAGCGGCTGGGCGGAGATCGTCGCCCTCGGCGAACGGCTCGGCGGCCGGATGTCCCTGGTTCCCGAGGACGGCGAGCGCCGCGCCAGAATGTTCGGGCTGTCGCACGAGATCCTCGGCGAAGGCGGCCTCGGCTGGAACGTGCGCCTCTTGCTCACGCACTCCGGGCTCACCACCGATGGGCGCGCCGGGTGGCCGAAGCCGGTGGCGGAGTACCTGGCGCCCCGCTACGGCTACGCGCCCGATCGCGCGCCCGCGGCCCGCGCGCGCGCCGTCGAGAGCCTGCGGCTCCTCGACGGCGTGCTCGCCGAGAGCCGCGGTCGCGGACACGCCTACTTTCTCGGGCCGACCCCGACGGCGCTCGATCTGCACGCGGCGGTCGGCCTGGCGACGATCCGGCCGCTGCCGGAGGCCGACTGCCCCATGCCGCCGCCCGTCCGCCAGGCCTTCGAGACACTCGATCAGGAGGTGAAGGACGCGGTGTCACCCGCGCTGCTCGACCACCGCGCGCTGATGTTCAGCCGGCACCTGGTGCTGCCGGTTCGATGCTGAGCGCGGCGAGCGCCGAGGCGATCTCGGCGTCGGTGGCGCCCCGTTGGCCGGTCACGACGCGGGGAGCCGCGGCCGGCGGAGCGAACGCCGCCAGCCGCTGCGTACGCTCACCGAGGCCCGGCAGGTAACCGGGCTCGACGCCCACGGCATCGTTTTCGATGACGACCAGGGCGGCGGCGGCCAGCGACTTCAAGCGATCGTCGCCGACTGGAAGCTCGAGAGTCGCCAGCAACGATAGCCGCCCCGGATCCCAGGCGACGCCGAAGGACCCGCCGAAGATCTCACGCAGGGCGCCGGCCTCCCGTGGGCTTACCGACTGCCAGGGGGTGACGCCGACTTGGACCGCCAGCCGCACGCCGGCGCCCTCGGCGGCACGGAGCAGCGATTCGAGCGCCCACTGGCAGGCGTCCAGAATTTCGGGCGCCCGCGCGCGGCGTTCGCCGAGCGCATTCGCCAGCAGCACGCCGCCTGGTTCGTCCGGTCCGATCGCCCGACGGGCGAACGCCCGGGCGAACGCGGACGCATCGGCGGCCAGCACCACGGGTCCGAAGTCGACCACCGCCAGCCGGGCCCCGAACGAGCCGGCCGCCGCCAGGCCGCGCGCGGCGAGGGAGATCGCCGCCTCGCGCTCGTCGCTGGCGGGGGCCGCCAGCCGCGGCAGACGGCGTCCCACGGGCAGAGCGCGCTCGCCGAGGGGCAGCGCCACCGACGGGACCTCCAGACCGAGGCGGAGCGCGGAGCCGACCAGCGGCGACGTGCTCAGGATCTCCAGGTCGCATCCACCCCCGAGATGGATCCCCTCGGCGCCGGTCTCGGCGGCGAGGCGCGTGATCCGCTCGCCGCCGTCGGCGCGCGGCGGTCGAAGGTCGGTCGCCAAAAAAGCCATGCGTCGACGCAGGATAGCGCTTTGATTCAGATCTCGACGCTGTTATAAAGGTCCTTCTCTTTTTTCGATGACAAGCTCGGTGGAGCCGGACGTTCGGGCTCCTGTTCTACCGGAGGTGTTCATGCTCGCTCGCCCACGCCGGGGTCTGATCCAGGCGGCCGTCATCGCAGCGGCCGTGACCGGCCTCGCCGCGTCCGCCCACGCCCAGTTGCAGGTTGCGCCGGTCGATCTCGAGATCTTCCGCCCGGCGATGGACTCGAAAGGGTTCATCACCATCAACTCCTCGGGAGTTCTCGGGCAAGGGGATCTCTCCTTCGGCCTCGTCACGTCCTACGCGCGCAAGCCGCTGGTGCTGAACGGAATGACCGGCACCACGGCGACCCAGTTCGAGGTGAACAACCTGGTGACGCCGTCGCTGCAGGCGGCGGTCGGGTTCACGCACCTGCCGCACCTGGGGTTCGAGCTGGGCGTCATCCTGCCGCTGGCCATCGTCTCGGGGCAGAGCACGCCCAGCGACCAAACGGCGATGGGGCAGAAGGACTGGACCTTCACCGCGCAGGGGATCGGCGACCTCCAGGTCCATCCCAAGATCCGGCTGATGAACGCCACCCGCAACGGGTTGGGGCTGGCAATCATCCCGTCGATCATCCTGCCGACCGGCGACAAGAAGTCGTTCTTCGGCGAAGGGCAGACGATCTTCCAGCCGACCGCGGTCATCGACACGGAGCTCGGGTACCTGGGGCGCTTCCGGGCGGCCATCAACGGCGGGATGCGGATCCGGCCGCACACCGCGGTGTTCACCGACGACCCGAACGCTTTCAATACCGGCGATCCGGCC
Organism: uncultured Pseudomonadota bacterium; assembly: GCA_963835825.1. Lineage (GTDB taxonomy): Bacteria > Myxococcota_A > Polyangia > Fen-1088 > Fen-1088 > JADGRB01. The sequence goes on along the minus strand of CAWIGZ010000004.1, from coordinate 160,375 downwards.
AGCTCCATGTCCCCCATGTTCATGGGGACCGACATCACGACCCACGCCGGGATCAGCGTCGGCAACGAGTTCATCGGCGGCCTCGGCCTCTCCTACGGCATCGTGCCGCAGAAGTTCGACGTGGTGGGCGAGGTCTACGGCAACTACGGCACCAACTCGAAAAAGATCGCCCCCGACGGCACCACCAGCAAGATGGGCCCCTCGGCCGAGGCGATCGCCGGCATCAAGCTCTACCTGGCGCGCAACTCGTTCTTCGAGATGGGCGGCGGGTACAAGGTGGCCGACGGCTACGGCGGCGGCTCCCCGCGCGCCTTCATCGGCTTCATCTTCGAGCCGTCGATCGGCGACCGCGACGGTGACGGCTACAAGGACGACGTCGACCAGTGCCCGGACGATCCGGAGGACTTCGACGACTTCGAGGACGCCGACGGCTGCCCCGATCCCGACAACGACAAGGACGGCATCCCCGACGTCGACGACAAGTGCCCGAACGATCCGGAGACCAAGAACGGCTACCAGGATCAGGACGGCTGCCCGGACAACACGACGTTCGACCGGGACGGCGACGGCATCCCCGACGACGTCGACAAGTGCCCCGACGATCCCGAGGACAAGGACAACTTCGAGGACCAGGACGGCTGCCCAGATCCCGACAACGACAAGGACGGCATCCCCGACAAGAACGATCTCTGTCCCAACGATCCCGAGGACAAGGACGGCTTCGAGGACCAGGACGGCTGCCCGGATCCCGACAACGATCACGACCGGATCCTCGACGCGAACGACAAGTGTCCGAACGAGCCGGAGACCTACAACGGCTATCAGGACGCCGACGGCTGCCCCGACAAGGGGAAGGTCATCGTCCACAAGGGGAAGCTGGAGATCCTCGACAAGATCTACTTCGAGACCGACAAGGACGAGATCAAGCCGGTGTCGTTCCCGCTGCTCGACGCCATCGCCGCGACCATCAACGGCAACCCGCAGATCGAGCTGATCGAAATCCAGGGTCACGCCGACGAGCGCGGCGACGACGCGCACAACCTCGACCTGACCGAGCGGCGCGCGCACTCGGTGCGGGTCGCCCTCGAGCAACGCAACGTCTTGCCGAGCCGCCTCAAGAGCCACGGCTACGGCGAGACCAAGCCGATCTGCATGCAGCACAACGAAGACTGCTGGAGCCAAAACCGCCGCGTCGAGTTCATCATCCTCAAGCGCTCCGACGAAGCGAAGCTGCAGGGCGGCGAAGGCCAGTAGAGCGCAGGACGTAGGGAGTGGCGGAGTAGGCGACCGGCAGGCCGGCGCAGCCGGCGCGCCGGGCCGTACGGCAGCAACCGCGGCGACGTAGTCTGCGGCAAGCCGCCGTTTCAGGGATCTTCCGAGGCCCCGAACGGGCGACCGTGATATTTTCGGGCCGTGCCAAGCGCGTCCGATCTGGTCGTCGGGCTCGGCCAAGTCACGGTCGAGATGCTCGGCGTGGGTCCACGGACGCCCGAGCCGGTCGTCGAGCTGGCGACGTTCAGCATCCAGACCGGGGGCGCGGTGGGGACCACGCTGGCGACCGTGGCGGCCCTGGGCGGGCGCGCGCGGTACTTCGGCCGGCTCTCGGACGACGAGTTCGGCTCGATCATCCTCCGCGGGCTGAAGGAGTTCGGCGTCGACGTCTCGCAGGTGCTGATCGAGCCGGGCAAGGTCTCGCCGGCGTCATTCGTCCTGATCGACGAACGAACAGGGCGGCGGCTGACGCGGTTCACGCGCGGCAGCACCACGCCAGTCGATCCAGGCGAGCTGCCGCGGAACCTGTTCGACGACGCCCGCATCCTGCTGGTCGACGGGCGCACGCCGACCACCGAGGTGGCCGCCGCCGAGAAGGCCAAGGCGCTCGGGATCACCGTGCTGCTGGACGCGCGCCGCCTGGGCCCCGGAATGGGCGAGCTGCTCGATCTCTCGGACATCGTCATCGGCAACGAGCGGTTCGCCGCCGAGTTCTCGCACTCCTCGGACATGAAGCGCAGCCTCCTCGAGCTGACCCAGATGGGACCCAAGATCGCGGTCATCACGCTGGGCGAAGAGGGAGCCATCGGCCTGGAAAACGAGACGCTGGTGCGCCAGCCCGCCCTGCCGATCGAGGTCTACGACACGACCGGCGCCAGCGAGGTCTTTCGGGGGGCCTTCATCTACGGCACGCTGCAGGGCTGGCCCCTCGATCGCTGCCTCCCCTTCGCCAACGCCGCCGCCGCCCTCAACTGCCGCCACCTGGGCGGCACCGGCGGCATCCCCTCCCTCGCCGAAGTGAACCGCGCCGCCGGATTGTCCGCGTAGGCCATCGCACCACTCGGCGCTCCGCTCCGCTCGGCCCTTCCGGCGGGGGCGGCGGGGGTCGGGTGTCTCCCTGCCGTCCGCGAGAAGGAATCCTCGGCCGCGAACGACAGAGCGGCCTGCGGGCTCCCGGCAGGGAGACACCCGACCCCCGCCGCTCCCTTGGGCGAGCCTCGGCTCCGCTGCGCTGGCCCCACCGGACGATTCCAGGAGGTGCGGGAGCCACCTGCACAGTGGCCGGCGATCGCTGCGGCGGCATCCCGAGCGAAGGGGTCAGCCGTCTGAGGTAGCGGAGCCGAGGCGCAACGCGAGAGGCGGCGGGGGTCGGGATATCTCCCCGCCGGGAGCTCGCAGGCCGCTCTGTCGTTCGCGGCCGAGGATTCCTTCTCGCGGACGGCGGGGAGATATCCCGACCCCCGCCGCCCCCTCGCCGGAAAAGCCGAGCGGAGCGAAGCGATTTCTCGCCGGGAGCTCGCAGGCCGCTCTGATCGTTTGCGGCCGAGGATTCCTTCTGCGGACGGCGGGGAGATATCCCGCCGTCCCCCGCCGCCCCTCGCCGGAAAAGCCGAGCGGAGCGGAGTGAGTTACTTGGGCCCGCCGGACTTGGGCGGGACGCCGAGGTGGCCGGGCGGCCCGGCGGCCGCGTAGAAGGGCTCGGCGACGTTGGCGGCGGTGCCCCACTTGGCCTTCGACCAGGTGGTCTCGTACGCATGAAGCAGCCCGAGGACGCCCCGCATTCCGCGCAAGGCGATCGGGTGATCGGCGGCGAGGTCCTTCTGCTCGCGCGGATCGGCGAATTCGTCGTACAGCTCCATCCGCCCGGGCCCCTTGTGCACCAGCCGGTAGCGATCGACCTTGAGGCCGCGCGCGACCTGGCCGTCGACCGTCAGCGCGGCGCGCGGCGAAACGCCGACCTCGTCGAAGACCAGCGGCACCAGCGTCGTCCCCTGCATCTTGGGGTCGGGCTTGGCGCCGGCCAGATCCATCAGCGTCGGCGCCATGTCCATCATCTCCACGTCGGCGTTGACGACCTCGCCCTTGGGCAGCAGCCCCGGCGCGCGGATGATCATCGGGACGTGCGTCAGCTCCTGGTAGACGGTGTCGCCGTGGCCGACGCTGCCGTGCTCGTAGAACTGGTCGCCGTGGTCGGACACCACGATGACCACCGATTTGTCGTAGATCCCCATCTTCTTCAGATCGGCGATGAAGCCGGCGAAGAGCGCGTCGCTGCCGGTGATCTCGGCGTCGTGCAGCGCCTCCAGATACGCCTTGTCGTTGTCGTTGATCTTGAGCTTGCCGACCTTGATGAGGCCCAGCTGCACCCCGGTCTGCACCGGCTTGAGCGGCCCGGTGTAGGGCTTGTTCCAGTACTTGACCAGGAACTCTTTCTTCGGCGTGTAGGCGACGTGGGGCTCGATGGTGGCGAGATAGACGAACTGCTTCTTGTTGAGCAGCGGCGTGATCCAGGCCTTGGCCGTCTTCCAGAGGTAGTCGGCGCCGTTGGGGAGCGATTCCCGGATGAAGTTGCGGTCGACGTCCCAGCCGCGATCGAACCCCCACTTCGCCGAGATGTAGCCGTTCGACGAGAACATCCCCGTCTTGTAGCCGTCGTGCTTCAGCTCCTCGGCGACGAAGGGGACGGTCGGCGAGAGCCTCGATTCATGGGCGGTCGCCTTGTGCACCGTCGGGTAGACGCCCGTCAGCAAGGACGCGTGCGACGGCAGCGACCAGGTCCCCTGCACCGTCGCCCAGGCGAAGCGGGTGGCGTCGGCCGCGAAGGCGTCGTAGTTCGGCGTCAGCACGCGCGTCTTGGGGTTGTAGCCGTGCATCTTGTCGGCGCGAAAGGTGTCGACCATCCAGACGTAGATGTGATCGAACCGGGGCTGCGGCGTGGGCGGCGAGACGTGCGGCGGCGCCTTCACCACCACCCGCGGCTCCGCCCAGGCGGCCGCGCCGCCGCGGGTGACGAAATCGATGCGCGCCGCGTGCCCGGCAGCGTCGCCGCAGTCCAGGAACAGATCGTTCCAGCGCGCGGCGATCGGACCTTCGTGCAGCGTCCGGGCCGGCTTGCCGTCGACGGCGACCCGCACCAGGGCCGTGCCGCCCGCCTGCGGCCCCTGACCACCGTAGGCGACCGCCAGGTGCGCGCCGGGAGGGAGCTGAACGTAGTACGAGATCCGCGACCCATGCCCGCCGGCGAACAGCGCCCGGCGGGCCACGCCGCCGATGGTCACGTCGCGCGCTTCCGCGATCCCCGAGATCGGCGGGAACCGCTCCGAGCGCCACCGGCCCGAGGGCGAGCTGCTCGATCGCCGCCGCTGACCGCTTGCCGCCCGCGAGGTTCGTCGCGCTCTTGAAGGTGAACCGCACCCGGTTGTCGCCGGCGTGCATGACCTCGGCCGGCACCACGACGTCGTAGCGCTTCTTGGCGGTGCCGACGTCGATCGTCCCCACCGGCTTCTCGTTGACGAAGATCGAGACCTTCTGCGCAGGCGCCAGCGCCCGCATGGTGATCGACAGCGTGCCCGCGCCCGCCGCGGTCCCCCCGGCGCCGTCACCGTCGGTGTCGACGGGGAGAAACGCCATGGCCGAGACGCCGTTGATGAGCGACGCCGGCTTCCCCTCGTCCTTCTCGCCGAGCAGCCACGACGTCTTCCAGCCACCGTCGACGTACTTGAGAAAATCGAGCCCCCCCGCGTCGACGACCAGACGGCCGTCGCGGTGGGAGACCGCATGCACCCGGTTGGCGACGAAGTCGAACGCCGTCCGATAACCGGCGGTGTCTGCTGGCGGCGACGGGCCGGCCGCGGGCGCCGGCGCGGCGACGGCCGCCGGAGCGGCGTCGATCCCTTTGCCGGACTCGGGTGGATGACCGCAGCTTGCGATCAGGAAGGCGACGGTCGGCCAGATCCGCGCGCCGCGGAGCCGTCCGACAGGGCCAAGACCAGTCACCGAACTTCGAACGGGCACCTTTCAGGCAACTATCGCGGAGCCTCACAAACGTCAAGGAATCTCGCCACATCGCTGGGACGGCGTCGCCGGCAAGCGACGGTGAGCGCCAGCCAACCATGCCCGATGACGTGGCGCCCGAAGGAGCCCGAGCTCAGCCGGCGCGCGCGGCGGTTCAGCGGCGACGGCCGGTCGAGCTGAGCTGCGCGGTCACCTGGGTGGTCGCCTCGCTGAGATAGACCTTCTTGGTCCAGGGCGTATAGCCGGCCAGCGTGGCGCGGATGGAGGCGTGTTCGTAACGGGAGGTCGGCAGCCGGCGCGGCGCCGCGCCCAGCGGCCGGCCGTTGACCGAGATTGCCGCCCCGGGCGGTGACGACCCCACGATCAGCGTCGCTGGGGGCCGATGAAGCCGCTCGGAGACGGCGACCGGCGTACCGGCCTCGGCCGTCACCTCGCGTGTCACCGTCTGGTACCGCTCGTGGGCGATGGTCAGCACCCCCGCGCCGCAGGGGATCTTCGCGCTGGCGATGGGTGTCTTGCCGAGCGTCTGGTCGCGCCATGAAACCTTGGCGTCCCGCGGCTCGGTGACGACGCGCGCGGTGCAGCCCTCGGACCCGACAGAGGGGCGACCGGCGGCTGGCGCGTCCTGGTGCGCGGCGAGGGCGGCTGTCGGGTTGGCCGCTTCCGCCGGCGGCGCGGGACGGGAATCGCGCGGCGACGGCCCTGGCCGCTCCTCGGCAGCCGACGGAGCCGGGGCGACGGCGTTCTGCGCCGGGGACGATCGCTCGGCCGCGACGCGCGAGTCCTGGGTGGCAAGCGCGACCGGAGCGACGCTCGGGCTGCGATGAGTCACCAGACGGCCGAGCCCGAGACCGGCGATCGTACACAGCAGGTAGGGCGCGGCGCGCCTGACGATCGCCCGAACGCGGTCCGGGCCCGACCCGTGCCGCCGCGTCCGACGCGGCACGATTCGAGACTCGGACGGGCTTCGAGTCGATCATCGTGGGCGCTGTCGGCTCGACCGCGATCTCCGGCGCGCGCGGGGGCGCCAGACTCTCCAACGTCTCGTCATCGCCACCAACGGGGCTCGCTTGCCGTTGCACGGTCGCGTCGTCGTCGTCCGATTCCAGCAGCGTGCTGTCGATGAAGGACGCCAGATCGGTCGCGTCCAGCTCGCTGAGCGGGTTGGCCGGCAGGGTGAACGAGGCGCCGGGGACCCGCGTCTCGGCCGGCGGGTTGGGCCGCGTATCCACGAACGGGCTGGCCCGCGTCCGGGGAGTCGTCGCGGCGCGCCCCAGGGGCGTCATCCCGATCATCGTCGCGGCGTGTCCGGAGACCGGGGGCCGGGGAGGAACGCGCAACGGCGGAGGTGCGGCGACCTCGAGCGGCGGCGGCGGCGAAACCACGGTCTGCTCCGAAAGCGCCGGCGGGATCGGGATCGGGACGGGCGCCCGCCGACGCGCCAGCAGCCGGCGGTGCATGGCGGCGCTCTCCTCTTCCATCTCCAGGAGCAGCACCCGCAGCAGCGTCGGGCGCGGACCACCTCCGGCGGGCGTGGACGGCCCCGGTCGGGCGCCCGTGACCCGACAGCGGCCGCGCATCGCCACCGACTGGTCGCGAAGACGAATGGCGAATCGCCCTTCCGTGCCGATCGGCAGCTCGCCGGACGCGGGGAGCACCAGCGCCCCTTCCGACGCGAGGCCGGCGAATCTCTCCACGAACTCTTCGAGAGAGCCGCAGCGGGTGTTGACGTGGATCAGCGGACCGCGGGCGGCTCCTGGCGCGCTCCGTGAACCGCCCGGGCCGCCCCCCGATCCTCCGCTGGGCATCGAGCGCACCGCCCCACGTTCATCGGCCGATGCCCGCCTCGGCTAAAGGCGCGGGACCTCGGGTCAGGCTTGGGACGCCTCGTTTTCTCGCATGAGCGCCGCGACGGCCCGGGAGTCTTCGGACATCTGCGCCTCCAGGGCGGCCACGACGCCCCGCCGATCCTCGGCGCTCCGGTTCTGGCTCAGCTTGGTCTTCCCCTCCAACCGGTCCACCACGATCTCGAAACCGACGATGGCGCCGCGCATGCCCTGCGCAAACTCGTCGGGGAGTCGGTCCGGATTCCAGGCGCCCGCTTGCCGGCCCTCGTACTCTGCCGTCAGGTCGCGCAGCAGCTCGGCCAACTCGGGCCCGTCGTGATGGACGCGGGTCTTGCCGACCGCGTGGACCACCACGTAGTTCCAGGTGGGGACCGCCGGCGAGGTCGCGTACCAGGTGGGCGAGACGTAGGCGTGCGGTCCGTGGAAGATCGCGGTCGTCGGGGCGCCGTCGCCCCGTTCCATTGCCGCCCAGTGCGCGTTCGCGCGCGCCAGGTGCCCCAGCAGCACGACCGCGCCGCCCCTGCGCCGCACCAGCAGCGGGAGGTGCGACACCCAGAGCTCGTCCGCCGCCGGCGTGACGACCGTGGCGAACGGGTGCCGGGCGGCCAGGGCAAGGAGCTTCTCGGGATCCGTCTCGGCAAACGATGCCTGAACGTACATCCGCCGTTTATACCCTGGAGGCGCTGCCTGGCCCTTCCTCCCAGGACTCCCGGGCTGATATATATCGCGTGAGGGCGAGACGGCTTCGCCGGCTCGACCTCTTCGCGGGGGGCTCGGGATCCTCCCAGGGTCCCGAACTAGGTCGTCGCCAGGCCGCGGGTCATGGCGATCTTGCCCGACCGGACCAGCTCGGTGATGTGGTAGTTGCGCAAGCAGGCTGAGAAAGACGTCCAGCTTCTCCGCGGCGCCCACGATCCGGACGATCAGCGAGTCGACGCCGTAGTCGACCACCTTGGCGCTGTAGAGCTCGGTGATCTGCAAGAGCTCGGTCCGGTCGGCGACCTTGCACTTCAGCTTCACCAGCGCGACCTCGGTCTCGTAGACCGACTGGCCCGTGTGGTCGAACGCGGTCACCACGTCGATCAGCTTGGTCACCTGCTTGATGATCTGCTCCAGCGTCTCGGGATCGCCGCTGCAGGTGATGGTCATGCGCGAGAAGTCGCCGTTGGCGACGTCGGCGCTCACCACCAGGCTCTCGATGTTGTAGCCGCGCCGGGCGAACACCAGCGCGACCCGCACCAGGACGCCCGGCTTGTTGCGGACGAGGATCGACAGCGTGTGCAGCGGCGCCGTCTGCAAGATCGGGCTGGGCGCAATGTGGGGTTGCAGCGGCGGACATCTCTAGGTGCTCCCTTCTGGCTTGGCCATCTTTTGCTTCGGACGTTCGATGAGCATGTCCTTCAGCCCGGCGCCGGCCGGGATCATCGGGAAGACGTTGTCCTCCTTGATCACCTCGGCCTCGACCAGGCAGGGCCCCTCGTTCCAGGCCATCGCCGCCTTCAGCACGCGATCGACCTCGGCGGGGCGCCGGATGTGGAAGCCCTTGATGCCGTAGGCGCCCGCCAGCTTGACGAAGTCGGGGTTCCCCTCGAGATCGACGCCCGACAGCCGGTTGTCGAAGAACAGCTCCTGCCACTGGCGCACCATCCCCAGGTAGCTGTTGTTGATGATGAGGATCTTGACCGGCAGCTTGTGCAGCGCCGCCGTCGCCAGCTCGCACATCGTCATCTGGAAGCCGCCGTCGCCGACGATGCACCAGACCTTCTCGTTCGGCTTGGCGAACTGCGCGCCGATGGCGGCCGGGAAGCCGTAGCCCATCGTGCCGGCGCCGCCGGACGACAGCCAGTGGCGGTTCTTGGTGGTGCGGCAGAACTGCGCCGCCCACATCTGGTGCTGGCCCACGTCGGTGGTGAGGATGCAGTCCCGCCCGCCCAGCGCGTCCAGCCGATCGAGCACGTGCTGCGCGCGCAGCCCGCCCTGCTTGGCGTACTTGAGCGGGAACTGCTTCCGCCACTCGGTGATCTCCTTGAGCCAGTCCTTGGTGTCGCAGCTCGCCGACCAGCGGCAGGAGATCTTCGATGGTCAGCTTGGCGTCGCCGGCCAGCGAGACGTCGGGGCGCACGATCTTGTTGAACTCGGCCACGTCGATGTCGACGTGGATCTTGGTCGCCCCCACGCAGAACTCCGACAGCTTGCCGGTGATGCGGTCGTCCCAGCGGGCGCCGATGGCCATGATCAGGTCGCAGTTCATGACCGCCTTGTTGGCGTAGGCCGTGCCGTGCATGCCCAGCATCCCCTGGTGCAGCGGGATGGTCCTCGGGGCAGGCGCCCTTGCCCAGCAGCGTGTTGACGATCGGCGCCTTGAGCTTCTCGGCCAGCTGCATGATGGCCGGGCCGGCGCCGGCGATCACCGCGCCGTGGCCGACGTAGAGCACCGGCTTGCGGCTGCGGGCGATCAACGCCGCCGCCTTGTGCAGCGCATCCTTGTCGGGATGTCCCGGCACCGAGTAGCCGGCCAGGTCCACCTTGTCGGTCGAACGGCGCGGTGCAGGGGGCGCTGGTGATGTCCTTGGGCAGATCGATCAGCACCGGCCCCGGGCGCCCCGTACCGGCCAGGTAGAACGCCTCGCGCGTGATGCGCGGGATGTCGTTGGGGTTCTTCACCAGGTAGGAGTGCTTCACCACCGGGTAGGTGATGCCGGTGACGTCGGCCTCCTGGAAGGCGTCCTTGCCCAGCATCGGCGAGATGGTCTGGCCGGTGAGCACGATCATCGGCACCGAGTCCATCAGCGCCGTCAGCATGCCGGTCACCGTGTTGGTCGCGCCGGGACCGGAGGTCACCAGCACCACGCCCGGCTTGCCGGTCGCGCGCGCATAGCCGTCGGCCATGTGCGTGGCCCCCTGCTCGTGGCGGACGAGGATCAGCTTGATCTTCGAGTCGACGAGGGCGTCGAAGATCGGCATCGCGGCGCCGCCCGACAGGCCGAAGACGTACTCGACCCCTTCGCGCTCGAGGCAGCGAATCAGCGCCTCGGCGCCGGTCTGGAACTTCGCGACCGGGGCGGCGATCGGGGTGGTGGAGGACTCGGGCGTGGACTTGGTGGCGGGATTGGCTGACACGGGAAACCTCGCTTTCGAAAGTGCGAGGTCAGAAGCTACGTCGAATCAGCCCATCCGTCCAGTCGTTTCCGACGATGCCGTGGAAAAGTCGTGTCGATTTGATCTTATTGACGCGATGCTCTCGCGTCTGTCCGCGGTCTCACTGCTTCTTTGTCGCCACAAACCACGTCTTGCTTGGGCTGTCCGGATTGACGGGGCTCCAGGGGGCCGGCGATCTCAGGCGAAAACCCCGCGACGCAGAGCGCCCCCTCCACCTCGGGCTCCGAGAAGCAGCGCTGCTGAAGGACGAACCGCCGTTCGAGGCCGTCGGTCTCGAGACCGATCGCGGCGCGCGCCGTCCGCGTCCGGCCGTCGTAGCCGAGCTTCGTGTCGACATGATGCCCCGCGACGTCGAGGGCGACCCGATATTGCCACCAGGTCTCGAACCCGAACGCGTTGTTCAGATCGAACACGAACAGCCCCCCCGGACGCAGCACGGAGGCCACCGTGCGAAAGGTCGCCGCCAGGGCGTCGTGATCGGGGAGGTGGTTGAGCGTGTCGTAGAACGAGCCGACGACGTCGAAGCGCTCGGTGAACGGGAGCGGCGCCGGCAGCCGCGCGCGGGTCCAGAGCACGCTTTCATGCCCCGGTTTGCGCCCGGCGATCGCCAGCATCCCGGGGCTGACGTCGACCCCGCAAAGGCGCCAGCCGGGGTGAAGCGCGCGCAGCGCCAGCAGGAGGGTCCCCGTGCCGCAGCCGAGGTCGAGGAACGAGACCGCGTCCGACACGAGTGCGCCCTCGGCCGCCAGCGCCGGCGCCTGGCCGATCGCCACCAGCTGCGAGCGGCGAAACGCAAACAGCCGCTCGAGCCGCTCGGCAACCAGCATCGCGAACGGCCGCCCGCCGCCGCCCATCTGATCGTAGATGGGGGCCAGCGCGTCGTAGACGTCCGCGACCGTGTCCGGCGCTCCGTCAGTCGTCGCGTCCGACCGAGCCACGCCCCGCCTTCTTCTCCGAGTGCGCCCGCTTGTCGTCCAGCATCCGGGCCTTCGCCCGCCGCGATCGGCGCCGCTTCTGGCGGCGGACCTTCTCGGCCTCCTGCTGTCGCTTGCTGGCGGCGCCCAGCTTCCGCTCCTCGATCTTGTCGGCCAACAACTGGCGGGCGATGAGCCGGTTCGCCCCCTGCGTCCGCTCGCGCTGGCACTTCACCGCGATCCCGGTCGGCCGATGCACCAGCACCACGCAGGTCGCGACCTTGTTCACGTTCTGCCCGCCCTTGCCGCCCGAATGAACGAAGCTCTCCTCCAGATCCTCGGGCCGCACGCCGAGCCGCGCCAGGCGTTCTTCGAGCGCGCGGGCTCTGTCACCGGAGAGCGGCATGGTCGTCGGGCGGGAGTCTACCGTGAGTCGGTCGCCGCCGTCCGGCGCGGAGAGCGCAACCGTCCGCTCACAGGCTGCTCCAGCCGCCGCCGATCCCGAACGGGCGGCCGATGGCGAAGCCGGCCGCGACGCGGGCGCGCTTGTCGACGACGCCCCAGACGCCGACCGCCGGGCCGCGGTCGGTGAAGGCGTGGGGGTAGATGTTGAAGTGGATGAAGTAGTCGTCGACGTTGGTGATCTGCAGCGAGGCGAGCAGGGAGTTATGGCGGTCGAGGAAGATGGCGCCGGTCGGCACGAAGCTGACGACGTTCTCCACGCTGTTCGTGGCGGTGTTGGTGATGTGGATGGCGGCGCCGCCCGCCGAGGCCGACAGGGAATATTCGTCGTTGAGCGCGAACGACAGCCCGGCGGTGGTCGCCTCGCCGTACCAGGCGAAGAGCGAGAGGCGCCGATAGAAGGGGAGCGCCCACTTGGCCGAAAAATAGTTCCCCACGTTGTGCAGCTCGCCGTTCGGCAGCGTGAACGACGGCTGCAGCGACCAGTCGGCGATGACGACCGTGTGGCTGAAGAACCGGTTCGGCCAGTCGAAGCTGAAAAGGATGATGCCGCCGATGTCGAAGAACCAGACGTCGGCGATGCAGTCGGTGTTGAATCCGACCACGCCCTTGTTCTCCAGCGACTCGTTCACGAACGCAGACGCCATCAGCGTCACCGCCGAAAAGACGCGCGGGGCGGGCACGCCGTAGTCCTCGAACCACTCGCGCAAGGAGGTGTAGGTCATGCCGCCGCCGATGAGGTGGAGGCTGTAGTTGGGCGTCCAGCGCGCGGTGCTCTGCGTGAAGCTGAGCGGGAAGATCTCCTCGGTCAGGAAGGTCTTCCAGCCGTCGGCGGCGATGGCGGGGAACGGATTGGCGACGTTCCGGGCCACGTTGGCGCCGTTGGTGCGGTAATCGAAGGTGAAGATGTTGCGACCGGCGACGTGATCCTGCAGGACGTCGTAGCCGCGGTTCACGAACACCCACAGCGGCCCGTACAGCGCTTCGCTGCCGTAGTCGCGGCCGAAGTAGAAGTAGCGCGGCTTGACCGGCACGGTGGGCGCCACGGCAAGCGGCGGTACGAACGGCGGCGAGAGGCTCGGCTTCTGTTGGCTCGCCAGCGGCGGCGGGCTCGGCGGCGGCGGGCTCGCGGCGGGCAGCTCCCCATTTTCGGGCGCGGTCGCCGCAGGTGCCTCGGCCAGCGCGGAATTTCCAGGCAACGCGAGCAGCGCCCAAAGCAATGCCCCGAGCAGGCCCGTCCGGGCGGCCCGCCGGCGGCCGGATCTCGCGCTCCTTCCGATCGGAGTGGCGGGCATCGTTCCGAGGGTTATGGGTGCCCGTGGGGCAACCCGGTCCGGTACTTGCCGTCGCCGTCCACGTCGAGAAAGACCGGGTTGGTCAGCGCGAACGGGTAGGCGGTAAACGTCTTGCCGTCGCCGACCACCGGGGTCATCGATCGATCGCCGTCGACGCGCACCACCACGTAGCCGTCGCGCGGCGTGGTGAGGTCGAAGGATTCCTTGAAGCGGACGGCGGCGGTCCCCGGCGGGACGGTCCACCGCTTGGCCTCCTGGCCGTTCACGTAAAGGATCACCCGGCTCACCGAGATCCAGGGGGCGGCCTGCACGGACACCTCGGCGTGCGCCTTCCCGCCCCGCGCCGGCACCAGATCGCCGATGATCCCGCCGTTGACCAGCAGCGAGACGAACGGGCCGGTGGTGAGGAACGTGTGGTGGCCCTTGATCGCGGCGGCGATCTCCGTGGGATCGATCCGCTCCGGCCGGTCTTCGCGCACCTTGACGTAGTTGCGGGGGTAGCCGCCGATGTTGAACGTCAGGTGGTGGGTGTCGGAGTTGCCCGTCGCCGTCACCAGGTGGCCGTGGTTGAGCAGCGAGAACCAGTCGTCGACGACGCGGTCGACGCTGCGGCGGACCGGATCCTGGTAGCCGTTCATCACCTCCAGCGCGTCGAAGTCCCATGAGAACCCGGCCCGCCCGGCGCGATCGGTGCGGGCGTCGAGCTGCCCGAGATCGAAGTAGCCGATCTCGGCGTCGATGCGCGGGTGGTGCACGTCGATGATCGCGCCCGGGGCGTCGCGCCGGACGTCCTTGAAGAAGTCGTCGGGCTTGCGACCGTGGACCAGCACGGCCCCCTCGCCTGCCCGGGCGATGTCGCGCGGCAGCGGAAAAGCCCCGAAGTGGCCCCAGCCGTTGGTCGTCAGCTCGTCGCCGATGGCGCTGGTGATGTAGCGGCCGGCATCCAGCTCTTTGATGTACGGCTCGTAGTCGGAGATGACGTTGTGGTCGGTGGCGACGATCATCTCCACGTCGTCGGCGACGAACTCGAAGATCCGGTCGTACATCGGGACGCGCGAGTCGGACGAGCGCGCCGAGTGAACGTGAAAGTCGGCCGACAGCCATCCCGGCGTCTCCACGACGTGGGCGAGGCTGGCCGTGATGGTCGCGCCGCGCGCCGTCAGCTTCAGTTTCCTGGTCGTGGAGATCTCCCATTCGGGGCCGCGGCTGACGGTGACGTCGTAGGTACCGAGCGGCACCCGGGTCACGCCGACCCCGGTCAGCGACATCACCCGGTTGAACGCGGCGATGGCGCCGTCCCCCTCTTGTCGGGCGATGTCGACGCGCGTGAACGCCGGATCGCGCGTCCCGTCGACGCCGACGAAGGTCAGCTTGCACGGGATCGGCTTGCCGGTCTTGGGGTCGCGCACGTCGTAGGCGACGGGCCCTTCGGCGGTCAGCTTCGGCGGCGGCGGCGCGGGCGCCCCCGCCGTGGCGCCGACCACCGCCGAGATCCCGAGCGCATACCAGATCCCGACCGCCAGGATCCGCGCCCGGGAGCGACTGTGCGCCCGCGACGAAGCCTGCCCGTCGTTCCCACCCTGCCCACCTTGCCGACCGAGCGCGCGCTTCATCGCGCCGACGATCCTATGTCGATTTCGACGAGTCGGGCAGCGCGGTGTCGACGGGCGCCGGTTGGGGGGCCGGTTTGGCCGGGGGCGCCGTCACCGGCGGCGCAGCGCCACGATCGGGATCGACGGCGCTGGTGTCGGCGATCGGCCAGCCCTTGGCGTCGCGATTGGGCGCACCTCCGCGCGGTCCGCCGGGTCCGCCCTGGTTGTTGCCGCGCGCGAAGCCGGGACCGCGATCGCCGCCGCCGGGACCACGACCGCCACCGCCGCCGGGACCACGGCCGCCACCACCGCCGGGACCACCGCCACCACCGCCGGGACCACGGCCGCCGCCACCGGGGCCGCGACCGCCACCGGGGCCACGACCACCGCCGCCACCCGGGCCGCCGCCGAACCCACCCGGGCCGCGCGGACCGCCGCCGCCGGGACCACCGCCGCCGGGGCCGCCGCCAGGCGCGGCGCCGAAGCCACCCGGACCGCGGGGACCACCGCCGCCGGGACCACCGCCGCCGGGACCGCGGGGGCCACGACCGCCGGGGCCGCCACCAGGTCCGCCAGCGAAGCCGCCGGCGCCACGCGGACCGCGTGCGCCGCCCGGAGGACCGCCGCCGGTGCGCCGGTGATCGCGGCGCCCGTCGCCAGGACCGCCGCCCGGCGCACGCGTCACCATCCAGCCGGGACCGGCGACCGGACTTCCGCCCGGGACGCCCTGATCGCGATCGCGATCTCGGCCCGAGCCAAACTCGAATCGCCCCGGCTTGTTGCCACCGGGGCCGTGCGCTCCGCCCGGCCCGCCGGTGCCGCCTTTCGGCCTTCCACCGCCGCCACCGCCGCGATCGTTCCGTCCGGGGCCGCCGCGCCCGCGATCATTGCGCCGGGGCTCACCACGCGGCATGAGGTCGACGAGGTAGTAGAAGTCGCCCTGCTTCTTGGCGCCGGGTGGCGGATCCTCGCCGCTCATCACGCGCACCAGCCGAACGTTGTCGGCGCGGTCGCGGATCACGTCGAGCGCCTCCATCAAGCGCGCCAGGCGATCCTCTTTGATTCCGAGCTTCTCCTCGATCTCGGCGGCCGCCAGCGCGGCGCCGGGATCGGGCAGGGCTTCCGCCGGCGGGCTCGCCTCGGCATCCGCCGGTTCCGCGCCGGCTTCACCGTCGCTCGCCTCACCGTTCGCACTCGCGTCGGGCGGCGTCTCCTCGGCGGAGGCGCTCGCCGCAACGGGCGTCTCCTCGCCGGGGGCGCTGGCCTCGACGGACGGCTCCTCCGCCGGCGCGCTCGCCTCGGCCGGCTCTGATTCGCTCGCCCCTTCCACGTTCTCCGACGTCGTCGAGGCGCCCGCGCCCTCGACCGCGGCAGCCGCGACGGCCGCTTCGATCC
This sequence comes from uncultured Pseudomonadota bacterium, assembly GCA_963835825.1. GTDB lineage: Bacteria > Myxococcota_A > Polyangia > Fen-1088 > Fen-1088 > JADGRB01. Next base: position 144,425 of record CAWIGZ010000004.1, on the reverse strand, counting down.
CCGGCTCCGCGCCGGCCGCCTCCGCGAGAGGCGTGGATTCGATCGCTGCTTCGATCTCCGCCCCCTCGGATGCTGCCGGTTCGGCTGCCGGCTTCGGCGGAGGCGCCGGACGGTGCGTACGCCGCACCTGCGCTGCTTCGCGAAGCAAGATCCCGGAGAATTCAGTGACGGTTTTCATCGTTTCTTCGTTCGTCGGCGCGGCGCCGCCCCCAGTGGTGCGGGCGCCGGACGGTCCTTTACTTCTTGGTCTGGGCTGCCTCGAGCTTCTTGTACTCGTCGGTGGCGTTCTGGGTGAGAGCGTAGTTGTCGAGGTCCTTGTGGCAACCGTCGCAGGTGAACTTTTGTCCGTTCGCCTTGGCCACCTTGACCATCTCCTTCATCACCTTCTTGGCCTCGGCGCGCCCGCCTTTGGCGCAGGCCTTCCCCGTGGGGCTGTCGGGCTTGGTAGCGATGGTGCACTTGCCGCCTTTGGCGTCATCGGCGCGGGCCACGCCCACGGCACCGGCGGAAAACAGCAACAGGGCGACGGAGAGCCTGGAAATGAAGCGGGTCATGAAATCTCCTCGGTCGGCAGGGGCGAAGGACGTACCGGCGGCAGCGGAGAGCTTATAGCGCGCCCTCTGCCGCCGGGACAACACCCCTTTACGTACTAGGAGTTGCGCCGCCTACATCGACCGGCGATCGCCCTACACCGGCGAGCAAATCACCGTCGGTGCGGTCTTTTCGCAATGGGCCAAACAGGTCTATAGTCGTCGCCCATGGCACAGATTTTCCGGAGGGGCTCCCGCGTCGTCCTGGCATTGATGGTCGGCGCCTTGATGTCGTTTGCTGCGTCGCGCGCAGTGGCGGAGGACAACCCGGATACGAGCCAAGACACGACGGAAGGGGTGAGGGTCCAGCTCGGAATTACCGGCGGCTATCACTGGTTCGCCCACGATCTCGAGCTCGGCGTCCCCGACGACGCCAACGCAGCGAGCCCGAAGAGCTCGGTTGCCTTCGGCATCCGCGTCGGCCTGATGTTGGACCCGATGTTCGTCATCGAAGGCGAAGCGCTGATGATGCCGACGCACGACAACAAGGCGGACGCCAGCGTGCTCATCAGCGCGGAGCGCATCCACCTCCGCTTCAACATCGCGCCCGGCGCCATCGCGCACGGCGCGGTGACCCCGTTCATCCTGGCGGGCGTGGGCGCCTCCACGGTGCTGTCGAGCAGCGGGGGGAACAGCCAGCTCGCCATCCAGAAGGGTGACACCGATGCGAACTTCTACGCCGGCGCCGGCGTCATGTTCGCGGTCACCAAGCTGCTTCATCTCCGGCTCGACGGACGCGTGCTCGCGGCGCCCAACACCACCAAGGACGGCTTCTCGCCCGATTACGAGCTCACCGCCGGCGTGGGCGTCACGCTCGGCGGCCACGCCCCGCCGCCGCCGCCGATGGCCACCCTGGTCAAGGACACCGACGCTGACGGCATCCCCGACAGCGAGGACAACTGCCCCACCGAGGCCGGCCCGCGCGAAAACAAGGGCTGCCCCGACACGGACACCGACGGCGACGGCGTCGTGAACCGCAAGGACAAGTGCCCCGACAAGGCTGGTCCGCCCGAACGCGACGGCTGCCCCGAGGAGGACAAGGACAAGGACGGCATCGTCGACTCCAAGGACAAGTGCCCCGACGACGCCGAGGACAAGGACGGCTTCGAGGACGCCGACGGCTGCCCGGATCCCGACAACGACAAGGACGGCATCCTCGACAAGGACGACAAGTGCCCGAACGAGCCGGAGACCAAGAACGGCTACCAGGACGAGGACGGCTGCCCCGACGAGGTGCCGGCGCAGGTCAAGCAGTTCAGCGGCGTGGTCAAGGGGATCAACTTCCGGCGCAACTCGGCCGACATCAAGGCGACGTCGTTCCCGCTGCTGAAGCAGGCGGTCATCGTCTTCAAGGAGTACCCGGCGCTGCGGGTGGAGATCTCGGGCCACACCTCGAACGAGGGGAAGCGCGAGTTCAACATGAAGCTCTCGCGCAAGCGCGCCGAGGCGGTGAAGGACTACCTGGTCTCGGCCGGGCATCGACGAGAAGCGGATCGGCACCGTCGGCTTCGGGCCGGACAAGCCTATCGCCGACAACGACACCAAGGAAGGGCAGGAGAAGAACCGCCGGATCGAGTTCCGGCTGCTCTCCGCGAAGGAAGAGATCAAGAACCAGCTCGAGCCCGAGGACATCAACCCGTCGCCCGATCGCAAGCACCCGAAGCATTCGAAGGCCAAGGCGGAGAAGCCCGCCAAGGCCGCCAAGCCCGCCAAGACCGACAAGCCGGCCGCCAGCGCGGACAAGAAGCCGAAGGCCACCAAGAAGAAGAAGGCCTCGGCCCCCGACGACGAGCCGATGCCGAAGTAGCGCCCGAAGGCTCGCGACGGCTTCGCCGGCGCGAGCTGTTCGCGGGGGGCGCGGGGACCCTCCCAGGGTCCCGAAGTTAGAACCTAACCAATCTCGACGGGCAGCGCGTAGTCGACGCCCGGGACCTCGAACCCGAACAGCTTTCGAAACTCGGTCCGGAACCCCGCGTAGTCGGACAGCGAGGCGAGGTTCTCGGTCGTGACCTGGTCCCACAGCGCGGTCACCTGCGCCTGAATGTCCGGCGCAAGCTCGAGATCGTCGAGCCGAATGCGTCCTTCGCTGTCGGTGCGAGGCTGCCGGCCAGGGCCGAGGTGGTCGCGAAACAGGCGCGCGATCTGCTGGGCGGTCCCCTCGTGCGTCCCGGCCGCCTTCATCACCTTGTAGAGCAGACTGATGTAGAGGGGCACGACCGGGATGGCCGACGAGGCCTGCGTGACGAGCCCCTTGTTGACGCTCACGTAAGCGGCACCGCCCACCCGCGCCGCCAGCATCGCAGACAGCTCCGCGGTCGTCTTCTCCAGGTCTTCCTTGGCCTTGCCGATGGTCCCCGAGCGGTAGATGGGGAAGGTCAGCGCCGGGCCGATGTAGCTGTAGGCCACCGCGCGGCAGCCCGGCGCCAGGAGGTCGGCGTCCGCCAGTGCGCGCACCCAGTCGGCGAAGTCCTCGCCCCCCATGACCTTGCGGGTCGCCGCCACTTCGGCGTCCGAGGCGGGCGCGATTTCCACCGTCACCACCTGCTCGTTGCCGAGGTTGATGCTCTTGCTGCGAAACGGCTCGCCGAGCGGCTTCAAGACCGAGCTGTAGCTGACGCCGTCCTTGGCATCGACGCGCCTCGGTGCCGCCAGGCTGTAGACGACCAGGTCGAGCTTCCGCCCACCCTGCTTGAGCCGCGCCAGGGTCTGATCCTTGATTTCGCGGCTGAACGCATCGCCGTTGACGACCGCGATCTCGCGACCAGCGGCCCGCGCCCGGCGTCTGGGCCGCCGCCAGGTTGTACCAGCCGGCCGACGCCGTCTTCTCCCCCTGGGGCGGCCGTTCCAGACAGACCACCGTCCCCTGGGCGCCGTAGCCGAACACGGCGCTCAGCAGGCTGGAGAGCCCGTAGCCGGTGCTGCCGCCGATCACCAGCGCGGCGCCGAGCCCGGTGCCGCGGGCCCCCTGCTGGGCGACGGCGATCTCCGCGTCGACGTTGGCGGCACAACCGGCCGGGATGGGCGTTGAGGCAGATGAACCCGCGGATCCGGGCGGCGATGACCTGGCTGGGCATCGCGCCTTCCTGCCAGCGCCGGGACGGAAGGTCAAGCGGGACGGCTCCGAGGTTCGCGCCCACGGCTCCGGCGAGCGCTCCGGAGCGTGGACCTGAAGACGGTGAAACGGATCCTGGTCGATCCTCACCGTCGCCCAAAGAAATCACGCCACCAGCGAGCTGGCCCCGTCGTCGGCACGGCGGCAGGCCAGCGCGCATTCGATTGTCCAGAGCAGGTCGTCCAGGTTGATCGGCTTCATCAGGCAAGCAACCGCGCCGTATGCCTCGGACGAGGTGCAAAGATCGAAGGTCTCGTTCCCGGTGGTGAGCACCACGGGAACATCGCTCTGCTGCCGGATCCGCTGCGCCAGGTCGATCCCGTGCATGCCGGGCATGCGCAGATCGGTCAATACCAGGTCCGGGAGCGCGCGCGGCAGCTTGGCCATCGCTTCGAAGCCGTCCGCCGCCACCTCGACCAGGTAGCCCGCCTCAGCCAGTAGCTGACCGATGAGCTCGCGTGCGTCCCGATCGTCGTCGACGATCAGGATTGTCTCCCGCCGCTTACCCACCTCCCCGCTTCCCACGTCGATATTCATCACAATGGTGAGTCGAGCAAGAATGACACCACCCCGACGGTGCGGTCGGCGATCACGCCGCGCGCTACAAAGCTCACCGTTCTGGTTACACGCGCGTAACTCTGCTCTGGGTCGGGTTACTTGTGTACGATTGAGCCTTCCCGCCCACGTCCAAACCGCGCAAGCCCTGCCTCAGCCACTTCCAGTCCTCACCTCATGCCTCCCGACCCGCTGATCGACGTCCGCGACCTCTCGAAGAGCTACCGGGTCCACAAGCGCCCCCCGGGCCTGGGCGCGGCCCTGCGCTCGGTGCTCAGCAGGAAGTACGAGCACGTCAAGGCTGTCGAGGAGCTGTCGTTCCAGATCGGCGAGGGAGAACGGGTCGGCTTTCTCGGTCCCAACGGCGCCGGGAAGACCACCACGCTCAAGATCCTGGCTGGCCTGCTGCACCCCACGTCGGGCGCGGTGAGGGTCGGGTCGTACGTCCCTCAGGATCGCGACCCACGGTTCCTGCAGCTCATCACGCTGGTGATGGGGCAAAAGCAGCAGCTGCTCTGGGACCTGCCGCCGTCGGAGACCTACGCCATGAACCGCGCGATCTACGACATTCCGCGCGCCCAGGCCGACGAGACGGTGCGGGCGCTGGTCGAGCTTCTGGAGATCGGGGACCTCGTCAACAAGCCGACCCGGCAGCTGTCGCTGGGCGAGCGGATGAAGTGCGAGCTGGTGGCCGCGCTGCTGCACCGCCCGCGGGTGCTGTTCCTCGACGAGCCGACCATCGGGCTCGACGTCTCGATGCAGGCCAAGATGCGCGACTTCATCCAGCGACTACAACGTGCGGTTCGGCGCGGCGGTGCTGCTCACCAGCCACTACATGGACGACGTGGTCGCGCTCTGCCCGCGGGTGGTGGTCATCGACCACGGCCGGCTCATCTACGACGGCGATCTGCAGGAGCTGGCGCGACGGGTGCGGCCCGACAAGCGTCTCACCATTCGACTGTCACGGACGGTCGAGCGGGCCGATCTGGAGAAGCTGGGGACCATCGTCTCGGCCGACGCGGCGCGCGCCGTGCTGTCCGTTCCGCAGCCGCGTCTGCAGACGGTGGTCCGCGACGCCCTGGCTGCGCTGCCGATCGTCGACCTCACGATCGAGGAGGCGCCGCTGGAGGAGGTGATGCGCGAGCTGTTCGGCGCCCGGGCGAAGGCCGCGCAGGCCAAGGGCGCGCAGAACAAAGACGCGCAGGTCGAAGCCGCGCAGGACAAGGACGCGCAGGCCGCGACCGAACCGCGCGACGAGACGCACGCGCACGAATGACCGCCCCCGCTCCTGCCCCTCCCGCACGCCCCGGGCTCGGCACCGAGCTCGGTCGCGCCGCGAAGGCGTTTCCCACCCTGCTGCGCGTCGGCGTCTCCGAGGTGGTCGCCTACCGTGCCGAGTTCCTGGTCTGGATCCTCACCACCAACATGCCGCTGGTGATGCTGGCGATCTGGCACGCGGTGGCGGCGGACGGCCCGGTCGGCCGCTTCGATCAGCGCGCCTTCACCGCCTACTACCTGGGGGTGCTGGCGGTGCGCCTCTTGACCAGCAACTGGGCGGTCTGGCAGCTCTCGATGGAGATCCGCGACGGGACGCTGTCGGCCAAGCTGCTCCGGCCCATCCACCCGATCCTGGCGCTGGCCGCCGAGCACCTGTCGGCGGTGCCGATGCGCGCGGCGGTCATCTCGCCGGTCGTGGCGATCATGCTCTACAGCGGCTGGGATCGGCTGCTGCGGCACGATCCCGTGTTGCTGGTCATCCTGCTGGCGTCGCTGGTGGGCGCCTGGCTGCTGATCTTCTTCTCGATGGTGCTGATGGGATCGCTGGCCTTCTTCGCCGAGAGCGCGCTGGGGATCTTCGAGCTCTGGTTGGGCGTGCACGCCATCTTCTCGGGCTACCTGGTCCCGCTGGAGGCGCTGCCGCACTGGGTGCGCGGCGCCGCCAACGTGCTGCCGTTTCGGTTCATGCTCGGGTTTCCGGTGGAGACGCTGGTCGGGCTCCTGGGACGCCACGAAGCCGCCCTGGCGCTCGGCGCCCAGTGGGGGTACGTGGCCCTCTTCGGCCTGGCGGCGCACTGGGTCTGGCGGGTGGGCCTGCGGACCTTCTCGGCCTACGGTGGATGACGTGCCCTCCGACGCCGCCGTCGTCCCCCGCCCCTCCGGCCCCATCGCGGTGCTGCGCCGCTACACGGCGCTCTTCCGCGTGCAGCTGGCGATCTCGGCGCTGACCGCCATGCAGTACCGCACCGATTTCGTGGTGCGCGGCCTCATCGCGATCCTCTGGATGGCGGTGACCCTGGCGCCCGTCCTGGTGGTCTTCGGTGTGCGACGCACCGTCGCCGGCTGGTCCTTCCCCGAATCGCTGGTGGTCGTCGGCTGGTTCACCCTCCTGCACGCGGTCCTGGAAGGCGCCGTCAGCCCCAGCCTCACCGCCGTGGTCGAGCATGTCCGGAACGGCACGCTCGACTTCTTCCTGCTCAAGCCGGCCGACGCGCAGTTCCTGGTCTCGACCGCCAAGATCGAACCTTGGCACGTGGTGGACGTGTTCGGCGCGCTGGCCATCTTCGGTTACGCCTTCACCAAGCTGGGTCGCTGGCCAAGCGCGCTGGGGGTCGGGGCCGGCCTGGCCTTCCTGGTGCTGGCGGTGGTCATTCTGTATTCGTTCTGGATCCTGGTGGTGAGCGCTTCGTTCTGGGTGGTGAAGGTCGACAACCTCTCCTACCTGTTCGGATCGCTGTTCGACGCTGCCCGCTGGCCCATCACCGTGTTCCGCGGCGCGCTGCGGATCGTCTTCACCTTCGTGTTCCCGATCGCGCTTCTGACCACCTACCCGGCCATGGCGCTGCTGGGGCGGCTCGACGGCAAGACGGCCCTGGCGGCGCTGGCCGGCGGCCTGATCTTCGCGGCCATCGCCCGCCGGGTCTGGCGCCGCGCCCTGGGCCTCTACACGTCGGCCAGCTCCTGAAGGCGGCCGGTCGTCAGGCGGGGACCTTGACCGGCAGGTGCGCCCGGCGTTCCAGGCTGTAGGCCCACGGACGCGGCACGATGGCGAACATCAGCGACGATCCCAAAAGCGCCACGTTCTTGCCGAAGTTGACCAGATCGATCTGACGCATCACCGGGTCGTGGTCGGCCCAGAAGGCGTGCATGACGACCGTGACGGGCACGAAGAAGAGGATCAACGCCGCGATCCCGACGTCGGGGTAGATCCCGAGGATCAGCGTGACGCCGGCGATGGCGAGCAGGACGCCGGCGACGGCGACGGCCGCCGCGGGGAGGGGAACGCCCATCGACCCGGCGTATCGAGCCAGCGACTGCAGGTCGGCGAAGTGATGATACGCGCTCAAAAGGTAAAAGCCGCCCGCCAGCATCCGTGCCGCCAAGAACACTTCTTCCATCGTCCCGTCCCCTCCGAACGAAACGTAACCGCGCTCTCGACGGCAACAAGCCACTTCGTTAACGTGGACGCCGATAACGGCCCCATGGAGATCGCGAGCGAAACTGGTCCTTCCGAGGCGACGACCGCCGCCGACATCGACGCCGCGGCGCGCGCGCTGGCGGAGCGGTGGCGCGCCGGCAACCAGGGCGATCTGGCGCTGCGGGCGGCCTGCGACGGCACGCTGAGCGAGCTGCGCCAGGTCTTCAGGCGGCGCCCCGAGGCGTTCACCCCGGCTACCGTCAGTCTGCTGCGGGAAGTCGGCCAGGCCCTGGCGGCGCCGCGGAGAGCTCCCCCGCCGGCGCTCTCTTCGCGGCCGCCCGCGGCGCTCTCTGCCGGACCTCCCCCGCTGGAGGTCCTGCGCGACGTGTTCGGTTACCCGTCCTTCCGGGCCGGTCAGCTGGAGATCATCGAGACGCTCCTTGCGGGTCGGGACTGCGTGGGAGTCATGCCGACGGGCGCCGGAAAGTCGCTCACCTACCAGATCCCGGCCCGGGTCCTGGGCGGAATCACGCTGGTGGTCTCGCCGCTCATCGCGCTCATGAAGGATCAGGTCGACGCCATGACGGAGGTCGGGTTGCGCGCGACCTACCTGTCGGCGTCGCTGCCGTCCGACGAGCGCCAGCGGCGGGTCCGGGCGCTCTCGGCCGGCGAGTACGAGCTCTGCTACGCGGCGCCCGAGGGGATCGAGGCGTCGGTGGGGCGCGTCCTCGGCGGCCTCGACCTGCGCCTCATCGCCGTCGACGAGGCTCATTGCATCAGCCAGTGGGGGCACGACTTCCGGCCGGCCTACCGGAACCTGACCGGCCTCAAGCGCAAGTTCGGCGGCGTGCCGATGCTGGCGCTGACCGCCACCGCCACGCCGGCCGTCACCGCCGACATCATCGGGCAGCTGGCGATGATCGATCCGGCCTGCTTCCGCGGGCGCTTCTTCCGCCCGAACCTCCACATCTCGATGTACCGCAAGGGGGAGCACGACGGAAAGGCCAGCGCGGGCACGAAGGGTGTTCGCTCGGCGATTACCGCCCTCGTGCACGCGCGGCGCGGGCAGAGCGGGATCGTCTACGCGCTGTCGCGCAAGGCCTGCGAGTCGCTGGCCGAGCACCTGCGCGACAGCGGCATCGCGGCCGCCGCCTATCACGCCGGCCTCGATCCGGCCGAGCGGACGCGGGTCCAGGACGCCTTTGCGCGCGACGAGGTCGACGTGGTGGTGGCGACCGTGGCGTTCGGGATGGGGATCGACAAGTCGAACGTCCGCTACGTGATCCACCGGGACATGCCCCGCTCGATCGAGAGCTACTACCAGGAGATCGGCCGCGCCGGCCGCGACGGGATGCCGAGCGACTGCATCCTGTTCTATTCGTGGGCCGACGTGATGGCGTTCGATCGGTTCGGCGAGCGGCCGGGCGACGACGTGGATCCGGCGGCGCTGGCCCGCCAGCGCGATCAGATCCGCGAGATGTTCGCCTTCGCCTCGGCGCGCGACTGCCGCCACCGGCTGGTGGTCCGCCACCTCGGCGAGCAGATCGATCGCTGTGACGAGTCGTGCGACAGCTGCGCGGGCCTGGACCCGCTGGCGGCGGCCCGGACGGCTCGCCGCGCTCCCCGGCGCCCCGTGGCGGGCGCGACAGACCGGCCGCCCCGGGCGCCCGAGGAGCTGACGGTGGAAACCGCCGAGCTGTTCGACCGACTGAAGACGCTGCGCAGATCGCTGGCCGTTGCGCGCAGCGTGCCGGCCTACGTCGTGTTCAGTGACGCGACGCTGATGCGGATCGCCGAAGAACGGCCGACGCTCCGCCGACGCGCTGCTCAGGATCTCCGGCATCGGGCCGAAGAAGCTCGAGCTGTACGGCGATGCCTTGCTGGACCTGGTGGGGCATGGCCCCTCTTCACGGATCGCCGAGGATGGTCAAGTTTGAACGGGGTTTCGGGGCGACAGACAGGCTGGCGGCAGGCGGGCGTGAAGGGCGGGAGGCGTGGAAGAGGTAATGGGACAGCAAGCAAGCATTCGGACGCTGATCGCGTTCCTGCACGATGAGCTGGCGACCGTGGCCAGCTACCGGCGCGCGCTGCCCGGATTTGCGGAGGCCCCTGACGGTGATGAGCTGCGCGCCTGTCTGGCGTCGCACGAGCGGCGGATCGCCACCCTGGAGCAGCGAATTCGTTTCCTCGGCGGGGATCCCAACCAGCCACTGAAAGACGAAGAGGACGACGACGGTGAGTCCTCGGAGACGATCTCGCCGGCTGGGCCGAGAGCGGGGGGCGACTCGGCGGACGCCGCGATCATGGCGCTGGAGGCCAGCGAGGATCGCGGGCTCAAGCATTACCTCGACGACGTCTGCAAGCTGGATCGCGACACGCGCACCCTGGTGGCGCGTGAGATCCTCCCCGAGCAGGTGCGCACCTACGATTCGCTGACCGACCTCAAGCTGACCAGAAGGCTGCTCTAGCGCGAGCGGCAGTCCGCGCCCGAAGCAATCGACGGCGGCCGTTGCTTCGCTCACGCTCGAAACTCCTCGGTCGGGGTATGCTGCGGCATGCTCGCCCGGGCCGGCGCCCGCCTCGTCGCCGTTGCGATCTCGTTGCTGGGCGCGACCGCGGCCCTCGCGGCCGGATCCCCAGACGCCGCCGGGGCCGACACCGTCGACCTGGCCAATGCCACCGGCGCCTCCGTGGCCGACGCCGTGGCGTTCAGCGATCCGCGCTTCGGCCCCCGCTACGTCATCGAAGCGGTGACCGTCACCGGGAACCGCAAGACGACGACCTCGCTCATCGTCGGCGAGCTGGCGGTGATGGGCCTCGGTCCCGGCGTCTCCCTGGATGCCTCCGACGCCCGGGTCGAGGCCGCGCGCTACCGGCTGCTCTCGCTCGGATACTTTCTCGATGTCCATCTCTCGGTGGCGCGGGGATCGACGCGGGGGGCGGTGGTGCTGATCGTCGAGGTCGAGGAGCGCGGCACGCTGGTCATCAACGAGCTCTTCCCGGCCACCAGTGAGGCGACGCTGTTCTGGGGCGGCGCCGACGTCTCGGAGACGAACTTCCTCGGCCGCGGCATCAACCTGGGAGGCGGCTTCGTCGTCTCGACCAAGCCGGTGGTGCCCGAAGCTCACGCCGGGCTGGGGCTGCGGCTGCACGTCGGCGTTCCCCCGCTGGGCGGTCCCAACGGCGTCGGCCTGTCGGTGACGGCGCTCTACAACGACGGCAGCGAGTTCTACCGGACGTCCGGGCCGGACAGCGACGCCGATCCGGGGCGCTTCGTCGCCACCCGGGTCCGTCGGGCCGGCGGCGTGCTGACCGCCGGCAAGATGCTCCCCCACAACCTGCACGTCACCGCGGCCGTCCGGGTCGAGGAGCTCTCGGCGACACTGCCGCCCCCGGCCTGGCAGTCGCGGACGCTGGCCGACGGGACCTCGGTGCCCATCGACTTCATGATCCAGGACGGGTCCAGCCGGGTTGGCACCGTCGCTGCCAGCCTCGACTACGACACCCGCTCGGATCCCGTGCTGCCGCGCTCCGGAATGCGGCTGGCGCTCTCCGCAGAGGCCGGCACCTCGCTGCTCGGCTCAACCTACAGCTACGTGAAGACGGTCTTCGACGGGTCGTGGTACCTGAAGATGCCGCACGGGCATGCGCTCGGGTTTCACCTGTTCGGGGGCGGGATCGAAGGCAATGCCCCCTATTTCGACCGGTTCTTCATCGGCGATCTGGACCTCTTGCTGCCGCGCCGCGCGCTGGGGATCAACTTCTCGACCCAGCCGGCGTCGAGCTTTCTCGGCAGCGCCATCGCATCCCAACGCTACGACAACTATGCGGGACGGCTGCTGATCGAATACGCGGTGCCGGTCTGGCGCCACCACGGGTGGGTCTACGGCGGCGACGCCTTCGTGGCGTTTGGCGTGCTGGCGATGGCCAGCGACGAGGACGCGCTCACGTCGCCGCCCGTCGCTCTCACGGGTGATCTCGGCCTTCGCCTCGACACCTACGTCGGCGTCTTCACCGTTTCGATCGCCAACGTCCTCAGCCGCAGCTCGTTCTGATGGGGTGCCGTCGGGTGGTCGCCGCCGTGGTCCTCGCCAGCGCGTTGGCGGCCGGCCCGACCGCCGCGCAGGCCGCTGAGCCAGCACCCCGGCGGGTCGTCGGGTTCGCCAGCAGGAACGGTCGCCTCACCGTGTCGGTCGGGCTGCAGGATCTGTTCGGCCAGGCCGAGCGGGAGCGCCTGAAGTCCGGGTTCGCCACCCGCGTCCTCATCCGGGCCGCCCTCGAAGAGGCGTCGACGGGCGAGCCGGTGGCCGTCGCCGTCCAGCGCGCCGAGATCGTCTACGACATCTGGGACGAAAAGTTCGGCGTGCGCACCTCCGACGGCGCAGGCGTCGAGAGGCGCGCCGTGGCCCCCACGGCCGACGAGGCGATCTGGCGCGCGGCCGTCCTCTTCGAGCTGCCGATGGTCGACCTGGCCCGCCTGCGTCCCGGCACCGAGTACGTGCTGGCGGTGCGCGGCGATCTCAACCCGATCTCCGAGGACCTCCTCATCGAGGTGCGCCGCTGGCTGGTCCAGCCGGCGCGCGGGCAGCGGCGCCTGGGGGCGGGAGACAGCTTCTTCGGCTCGTTCGTCAGCATCTTCGTCAACCCGCGCATCGAGGACAGCGACCGCCAGGTCCGTTTCGTCTCGCAGCCGTTCGTGCTGGGCCTTGCTCCGCCGCCGGTCACCAGAACGTCGCCCCCGGCGCCGTCGCCGCCGCAACGAGGGAGGTCACGCTGATGAAGCTCTTGCGTCTGCCGGGCCGCTTCGAGTGGAAGATCCTGCTCGCGCTCTTCACCGTCGCCTCGCTGCCGCTGGGCGCGACGGCCTACCTGATGTCGGTGACGATCGGCCGGATCGAGGCGATCACCGACCAGCACCAGGAGGCGGTCCGCAACTCGCTGGGCGGCGCGGTCGAGGTCTACAAGGCCTACTTCGAGAAGATGAAGGACAGCTTCCACGCCCGAACAGCGGACATCGCCGCCGGCGATTTCGACCGCGCGGCCGAGCTCGCCGACGTCCCGGATCTTCTGCGCGCCAGAATTCTCTCGGGCGCGCGCGTCGTCGACGAGTGGTCGGCGCCGGCGACGGTGATCGCCGAGGCCCGCGAGGCGCCCCCCAACCTGGTCGCGCTGCCGGCGAGCGAGGGCGAACCGCGGGGCGAGCAACGGATCCTGGAGCTGACCTTCGGGATCCCACGGGAGATCTACGCCAACTTCCTGTCGCTGCGGGCGGCGATGGAGGAGGAGCACGAGCTCGATCGCCTGCTGCCGGTGATCTTGCCGCGCATCTTCCACGGCCTCGGCGTGGCGCTGGTGGTGGTGCTCTTGATTGCGGCGGCGCTGGGTCTCTTCATTGCCCGGCGCGCCACCGGTCGGGTCGCCGCGCTCAGCGACGCCGCCCGGCGGGTCGGAGAGGGGGATCTCACCGTGCGGGTGGCGCCGCGCGGCTCCGACGAGCTCGACGATCTGGGCCGCGCCTTCGATCAGATGGTCGCCGAGCTCTCCGAGGCGCGGTCGCGCCTCGGCTACATGCAGAAGCTGGCCGCCTGGCAGGAGGTGGCGCGACGGTTGGCGCACGAGATCAAGAACCCGCTGACGCCGATCCAGCTCGCGGTCCAGGAGCTGGCCTCCAAGTACCGGGGCGGCGATCCGGCGTACGAGAAGCTGCTCGGCACCGCCCAGGAGATCCTCACCGAGGAGGTCGGCGCCATCCGCCGCCTGGTCGACGACTTCTCGGCGTTCGCCAAGCTCCCCAAGGTCGAGCCGGTTCCCGTCGATCTCGGCCAGGTGGTCGAGGACTTTTCCCGCGCGCACCCCGAATGGCAGAACGCATTGCAGGTCGATCGTCGCTGGCCCGGTCGGCGCGCTCTGTGACCGGATGTTGATCCGCCGGGTGCTCGCCAACCTGGTGGAGAACGCCATCCAGGCGGCCGAAGCGGCCGGGCGCCAGCCGATGGTGCGGATCGCCCTCGCGGAAGGAGACAGCGCGGCATCGCTCTTCGTCGACGACAATGGCCCCGGTGTGGCCGGCGACGCGCGCGAGCGAATCTTCGACCCCTACATGACGACCAAGGAGCACGGCACCGGGCTGGGGCTGGCCATCGTCCGCAAGATCGTGCTCGACCACGGCGGCGACGTGCGCGTCGCCGAGGCGCCCTCGCCGCTCGGCGGCGCGCGGTTCGTGGTCACCCTTCCGGTCGTCCGCGCGGCGGGATCTCCACCGACCGCCCCCCCGCGCGCAACGCCGGGCGTCCGCCGGGCGTCTCCGTGACGAGGTCGCCGAGCGCCGCGACGGCCGAGGTGGCGAGGCGTGCCTCCAGCCGTCCGCCACGGACCCAGGCCCGCAGGACGCCCGCCGCGTCCACGGTCAGCGTCGCTGGATCGAGCGCCTCCTCGGCGCCGTCGGAGAGCGCCAGCCAGATGGTCCCCGCCGGATCGACCCGCGCCGCCCGCGCGACCAGCGGCGTGTCGTCGACGTCGAGGTAGGCGAACCGCTTCTCATCGAGCCGGAGGACGTACCGGTCATCAGGAGGCGGCGGCAGGCGATCGAGCCAGCGAAAGAGCGCCTGCCGGAGCCCCGCGTGGGTGACCTCCGCCCCTTCGTGAAGGAAACGCCCCTCGCGATCGACGCGAATCCCGGAGCGCCGGAGCCGCTCGATGAAGGCGGCGTGCTCGGCCGACCCGCTCACGGTCCGTCTCTCTTCTGGCGCTTGGGGCGGGGAGGGCCGGCTATGGAGCGCGGACCGCGCCCAGGCGCTGCAGCTCGTCCTTCGTGCGCAGCTTCTCTTTCTTCAAGCGACTGCGCTCGACCTGCTCGTCCGGCGTCAGCGACAGGTGCCGCTCCAGCTGCGCGAGCCTTCGCTCCAGCTCGCCGTGACGTTCCTTCAATCTCACCATCTGCACCGCGGCCGACCCCGTGTCCACGCGGATCTTCTCCATGCGTCGAACCTCCGTCGTCCTCGATGATAGCGCCGCCGGCGGCGAAGGATCAATCTCGGGAAAACCCCGAAACTCAGCCGCGACGCGCCTCGAAGGCCGAGATGGCCGCCTCGTGGGAAAGCAAGAATTCCAGCTCGTCGACGCCGTTCAGCAGGCAGTAGCGGGCGAACGGGTCGATGGGGAATGACGCACGAGATCCGTCGGGGAGCGTCAAGGCCCGATCCTCCACGGAGATCGTCACGCTGGCTCCTGGGGCCGCCAGAAGCTTGGCGTGCGGCGGCCTTGTCGACCACGACCGGCACGAGGCCGTTCTTCAAGGAATTGTTTCGGAAGATGTCGGCGATCGACGTGCTGACGACCGCGCGAATCCCGTAGTCGACGAGCGCCCACGGGGCGTGCTCGCGCGACGAGCCGCAGCCGAAGTTGTCGCCCGCCACCAGGATCGCCGCGCCGGCGGACTCCGGACGGTTGAGCACGAAGTCCGGCTTGGGCTTCCCTTCGGCGTCGAAGCGCCAGTCGGCGAACAGCCTTGGACCCGAGGCCCAGCCTTGCTGGTCGCCTTGAGGAAGCGCGCCGGGATGATCTGATCGGTGTCGACGTTCTCGACCGGGAGAACGACCGTCTTCGAGGTCAGGGTCTTGAAAGGTTCCATGTTCGTCGTCTCCTAGGTCAACTCTCGGGCGTCGGTGACGCGGCCGGTGACGGCGGCGGCGGCGGCGGTCAGCGGGCTGGCCAGGAAGGTGCGCCCGCCGGCGCCCTGCCGCCCTTCGAAGTTGCGGTTGCTGGTGCTGACCGCGTACTGGCCCGGCTTGAGCTGGTCGCCGTTCATGGCGATGCACATCGAGCAGCCGGCCTCGCGCCACTCGGCGCCGGCGTCGAGAAACACCCGATCCAGCCCCTCGGCCTCGGCCGCCTTCTTGATCGCCTGCGAGCCGGGCACCACCAGCGTGCGCACGCCGGGTGCCACCTTGCGCCCCTTGAAGATGGTGGCCGCCGCGCGCAGGTCGGAGAGCCGCGAGTTGGTGCAGCTGCCGATGAACACGACGTCGATCTTGTGCCCGAGCAACCGCTTGTCGTCGGTGAGGCCCATGTAGGCGAGCGCCTTGGCGTCGCTGGCGGCCCGGCGACGCCGGGATGTCGCCGCCGATGGGGATCCCCATGCCGGGGTTGGTCCCGTAGGTGATCATCGGCTCCAGCTTGGCCGCGTCGAACTTCTCTTCGCGATCGAACGTCGCGCCTGGATCCGACGGCAGCTGTCGCCAGGCGGCCACGGCCTTGTCCCAGGCGGCGCCCTTGGGCGCGCGCGGGCGATCCTTCAGATAGGCGAAGGTCGTCTCGTCGGGCGCGATCATCCCGGCGCGGGCGCCGGCCTCGATCGACATGTTGCAGACGGTCATCCGCTCTTCCATCGACAGGGCGCGGATGGCCGAGCCGCGGTACTCGATGACGTGCCCGGTGCCGCCGCCGATGCCCAGCCGCGCGATCACCGCCAGCACGACGTCCTTGGCGGTCACGCCCGGCCGCAGCGTCCCCTCGATGGTCACCGCCAGCGTCTTGGGCGGCTGCTGCAGGAGGGTCTGCGTGGCGAGCACGTGCGACACCTCGCTGGTCCCGATCCCGAACGCCAGCGCGCCGAACGCGCCGTGCGTGCTGGTGTGGCTGTCGCCGCAGACGATCACCTCGCCCGGCTGGGTCACCCCCAGCTCGGGTCCGATGACGTGCACGATCCCTTGCCCGTCGGTGCCGAGCGCGTGCAGCTCGATCCCGAAATCGGCGCAGTTCTTCTCCAGCGCGGCGATCTGCGTGGCCGCCGCGCTGTCGAGGATGGGGATCTTCCCGTCGCGCCCGCGCGGGCGTGGTGGGCGTCGAGTGGTCCATGGTGGCCACCGTCCGCTCGGGCCGCCGGACCTTGAGGCCGCGCTCGCGCAGCCAGGTGAACGCCTGCGGCGAGGTCACCTCGTGGACCAGGTGCAGGTCGACGTAGAGAATGGCCGGCGTGTCGGCGTCGGCGGGCCGCACCAGGTGCGCCTCCCAGATCTTCTCGAACATCGTGCGGGGTTTCATGCCCCCACCTTGGCCCCGCCGGCCGGTCCCGTCCAGTGACAACGGGCGCCCCAATCGTTAAGTTATACTTAACCATCGAGCGCCCCTCGCCCATGGACCCTTCGCTCATCCCCGCCTTCCACGATGCGCTGGTCGTGGCCCAGACCGGCTCGGTCGGGGAGGCCGCCCGCCGCCTGCACAAGACCGCCTCGGCCGTCTCGCAGCAGATTCGCCGGATCGAGGCCCGCTTCGGCGTCGCCCTGTTCGAGAAGGTGGGGCGCGGAATCCGGCCCAGCGCCGCCGGGGAGGCGCTGCTCGGAAGCCTGACCCGCCTGTTCGACGAGGCGGCCTCGCTGGAGGCCCAGCTCGGCGAGATGACCGCCGCGCGGGTGACGACGCTGCGGATCGCGGCCAGCGACTACCTCGGCGAGGCGCTCCTGCTGCCGGTCTTGCGGCGCCTGTTCGCGGAAGGGGCGCCGCTCGCGCTTCGAGATCACCACCACCAACTCGATCGAGGCGGGACGGCTGGCGGCGGCCGGCCAGGTCGACGTCGCGGTCGTCAGCACCGATCGCGCGCTGACGGCCGACGAGACGCCGCTCTGCACCCAGCGCTTCTTCTGGGTCATGCCCCGGCCCGGGTCCAAGCGCGCCGGCGCCGAACCGCTGCGGACGCCGCCTGGCCCGCGCGCCGCTGCTGCGCCTGCGGGCCGGAAGCCAGGGCCGGCGCGTCCTCGACGATTGCCTGGGACGGCTCCGCCTGCGTCCGCTGTCCACCATCGATCTCCCCAGCGTGTCGTTGCTGCTCTCCTACGTTCGACAGGGGCTGGGAATGGGCCTCGTCCCCGGGCTGGCGCTCCGGCCGCGATGATCGGCGGCATCTCGCGGTCGAGCCGGCCGACGTCCCGCCCATCGACGTCCGCCTCGCTTGCCGCCCCACCCTCAAACGCACCACGCCGGTGGGCCGCTTCCTCGACGGCCTCGTCGAGGAGACCCGAAGGGCAGCCCGCGAGACCTTCGACTGAACGTCCGGCTACCGTTCCGGGGTGGCCGGAACGGGTCGACCAGCGGCCGCGTCCAGCGTCGCCCGGACCTCGCGCAGCAGGGTGGCGGCGTCGAAGGGCTTGGGGAGGACCTTGATTCCCAGCTCCGCCAGGAACGACACCGGCAGGGCGGCGCCGCTGAAGCCGCTGATGAAGAGGAACTGAGCCTCCGGCCGCGCGGCACGGATCCGCTCGCAGGCTTCGCGGCCGCTCATCACCGGCATGATCGCGTCGAGCACGTGGAGGTCGAACTTCTCGCGCGCGGCGGCGGCCACAGCGGCCGCACCGTTGGCGACGGCGACCACGCTGTAGCCGGCGCGCGACAACACGCGAGCGACGATGTCCAGCAGATAGGGCTGATCGTCGGCGAAGAGAATTCGCTCCGTCCCGCCCGGCGGCGCGGAGGCTTCGTCGGGGGGGGCCGCCTGGGGCCCGATCTCCTCGACGACGGGCAGGTAGATCTCGAACGTGGTGCCCGCGCCCACCTCGGAGACGCAGTGGATGAATCCACCGTGCTGCTGCACGACCCCCCAGCTCACGGCGAGCCCGAGCCCGGTGCCTTCCCCCTGGGGTTTGGTGGTGAAGAACGGTTCGAACGCGCGCTCGACCACCTCGGGCGACATGCCGCAGCCGTCGTCGGCGACGGTCAGGCGGACGTAGCTGCCGGTCTTGGCCGAGGGGTGCGCGCGACGGTCCCCCTCGTCGATGGTCACCACCTGCGTCGATAGAACCAGGTGCCCGGCGCCGGACATCGCGTCGCGCGCGTTCACCGCCATGTTGGCCAAGACCTCTTCCAGCTGATGGGGATCGAGGCGCAGCGGCGGCAACCCCTCGGCGCCGGTGAAGGTGATCCGGACGTCCGGGGGGAGCACCTGCTGGAGGTGGGGAAGACAGCCGGTCACGACGTCGTTGACCTCCGCGACCACCAGGCAGGGCGGTTCGTCGCGGCCCAGCATCAACAACTTTCCGGTCAAGGCGCTGGCGCTTCGCTCGGCGTCCTCGAGGACGGCGAGATCCTTTCGCTGGGCCTCGCTGAGGGGCTCGGCGCGGATGAAACCAGCGCTGTTGCGGATGACGGTGAGGAGGTTGCGGAAGTCGTGCGCCACCCCGCCCGCCAGCAGCCCCACGCTCTCGAGCCGCTGCTTCTGCGCGCGCTCGATCTGCAGGCGCGCCCTCGCCTCGTCTCGCGCGCGGAGCGAGAGCCGCGCAATGGCCACCGAAGCCAGGTTGCCGAGGTGCAAGAGATAAGCGTTCGCACCCGCGTCGATCGGGACGGCCCCTTCGTCGCCGAAGGTGCCGCCGCCCAAGATCCCCAGCGCGCGGTCGACGATCCCGATCGGCACGTTTACGACCGTGCGGTTGTCGAGCCGGCGCGCCACGTCCGGGTTCTCCGGCAGCTGGCGTGCGTCGGGGATGACGATCGGCCCTTCGTCGCGGCGCAGAGCGGTGACGAGCCAGTCTCCGGCAGCGGACGCCACCGGAAGCTCGTGACGAATGGCCGCGGCGTTCGGCCCCGCGACAGAGACCAGCACCGCCTGCGCGTCGTCCTCGCTCTCGACGACGTACAGCCAGGCGTTGGTCAGACCGAGCCGCGCCCCCAGCTCGCGGCGCACGAGCTCGATCAGCGCGTCGTAGTCGTCAATGCGGCACAGCTCGCGCGCGAAGGTCGTCAGCGAGCAATCGATGGGAGTTGGCGCGACCGGCTCCGCCACGCCGCGCATGATACGTGAGGCGGGTTGTCCTACGCCTGCTTCTTTACCGTAATGTCGGGCGGCCGCCCGTAGAACGGGACGACCGCGGCCAGATCCGACGCTTCCCCCCGCGCGCGCTGGAGCAGCGCCAGCCGCCCCACGGAGACGGCCGTCGGGCCGGGGACCTCGACCAACTCGCCGGCAGCCAGCGCGGACCGGTAGCGGGCTGCCCCGTTCCCGGCCACGAGCGGGCGGTCGAGCGCCGCCGCCCAGGGCGCGAACGCCGCCGGCGCCAGCCGGGCACAGGGCATCACTTCACGGACGAACCGCTCGGGATCGCCGACGTAGGCGGCGACGTAGATCTCCCCCTTTCCCGCGTCGAGACAGGGGATCGCGGTGCTCGGGGCCTTCGACGATGTTCCAAGAATATCGAGCGCCAGCGCCTCCAGCGACGACACCACGTGGAGCGGGACGCCCGTCGGCATGGCCAGCCCCTTGGCCACGGAGAGGCCGACCCGAAGCCCCGTGAAGCTGCCCGGACCGCCGCCGCAGGCGATCCCCGCCAGCTCCGCAGGCGCGACGCCGACCGCACGCAGCGCCTCGGCACACAGCGGCAAGAGGTGGCCGGCGTGGCGCTCGGCCGTCGCCTCGGCGGCGAAGCGGACCGCTTCGGGGAGTTGCAGGTGGCCGTCGAGGATTGCGACGCGCGCGGTGGCGGTCGAGGTGTCCAGGCAGAGAAACAGCGCACCCATCTCGTTGCTCATCGTCTTACCTCGTCACCGCGGAAGCAGGTAGCGGACGACGTCGTTGCGCATGGCGAACAACATCAGCGTCACCACCACCACCAGCCCGACGTAGGTGGCGATCTCGCGCGCCCGGGGCGACGGCGGCTGGCGCTTGAACAGCTCCAGCGTGAAGAAGACCAGCAAGCCACCGTCGAGGATCGGCACCGGCAGGAAGTTCAGCAGGCCGAGGTTGATGCTGATGAGCGCCATCAGCCACAGGTACTGGTCGAACCCCTGCTCGGCCGCGACCCCCGCCGCGTAACCGATCATGATCGGCCCGCCCAGCGTCGTCAGGGGGACGTGTCCGCGGACGATCTGCCCGAACCCGTACGTCATGGCCACGATGATCTGGCCGGTCCGCTCGAAGGCGTGGCTGGCCGCGTAGCCGAAGCGGTTGGTGATGGGGACCGGCGGGTCGGTCTTCCAGGCCAGCCGGTTGAGCGCGCCGAAGATCAGGTGCTGTTCGTCCTGGCGGTAGACGTCGAGCTCGGAGCGGACCTCCTGGCGGAAGGTCGCCTCGTGTTTCTCGCCGCCAGGGGAGAGCCACCCGATGCGAAAGCTGCGCTCGGGATGCGCCGCCAGCCGCTCGCGCAGCACGTCCCAGTGGGGGAGCGGCGCGCCGTCCAGCGATTCGATCTCGTCGCCGCGCCGCAGGCCGATCTGGTCGGCGGGGCTGCCCGGCTCGACGGAGAAGACGAACAGCTCGGCCGACAGGATGCCGGTCTCGTAGTGGCGGTGTCCGGCGGCGTCGAACACCGCGGTGGGGATGACGATGGCCGATCCGGGCTCCTGGATCTCGATGTGCGCGAACGGCACGGCCGAATAGCCGCCGCGCAGATAGTTGATCCGCAGCGGCGAGGCGCCCGCGCGCTCGATGGCGTTGGCGAACTCGGTCCAGGTGCCGACCGGGACTCCCCCCACGGCGGTGACGAAGTCGAACGTCTTCAACCCGGCCTGCGCCGCGGGCGACGCCGGATCGAGCACGCCGATCTCCGGCAGATGGAAACGGGGCGAGACGCCGATCCAGCCGACGTGCTCGCGGGCGCGCATCGGCCCCAGCCGCTCGAGGTCGATGGGCGTCACGTCGCGCTCCTCCGCGTCGGGGCCGCGGCGGATGGCGAACCGCAGCGTCTTGCCGGCCGAGCTCGCGATCACCCGCTCCAGCTCTTCCCAGTAACGAACCCGGCGGCCGTCCACCGTCTCGACGCGGTCCCCCGGGAGGAGCCCGGCGGTGGCCGCCGGCAGATCGGGAAGGACCGTCCCAATCGTCGGCGGCAGCAACGTCCGCTGGCCGGCGTAGTGAACGAAGTAGATGACCAGCGGCAGCAACATGTTGAACAGCGGCCCGGCGACCACCACCGTGTAGCGCTGCCAGAGCGGCTTGGCGGCCAGCGCCCGCGGCCGGTCAATCGGCGGGATCGGCTCGCCCGGATCTTCACCGAGCAGGCGGACGTACCCGCCGAGCGGCACCAGCGACAGCCGGTACTCGGTCTCGCGGTGCGTGAAGCCGAACAGACGCGGGCCGAACCCCAGCGAAAAGCGCAGCACCTTGACGTCGAACAGGCGCGCGAAGATGAAGTGCCCCAGCTCGTGCACCAGGATCAGCACGCCGAGCAGCACCAGGACCGCGACGGCCCAGACCAGCAGGCTCACGACGGATGAGCCCCCGTGCCGACTTCGGATCCAGGGTCCGTTTCACCGCCGCCCCGACCGGGTCGGACGCATCCGCCCCTCGCGCCAGAGGGCCGTCTCCATCGATTCCAAGAGGGGGGCCACGGTGGCCCGATCTTGCGCCGAGATCGGCACCGCCGGAAGCCCTCGCTCACCACGCGGCAGCTGTGACCGCTCCTCGTCGGGGACGAGGTCGATCTTGTTGAGAACCAGGAGGCGCGGCGTCTCGGCCGAGGCCCAGGTCGCCGAGGATGGTCTCCACCGCGGCGATCTGCTGCTCGCGCGCCGGATCGGCCGCGTCGACGACGTGCAACAGCAGATCGGCCTCGTCCAGCTCTTCCAGCGTGGCGCGAAACGCCCGGGCCAGATCGCGCGGCAGATCGCGGATGAAGCCGACCGTGTCGGCGAGGATGATCTCCCGCTCGCGCGGGAACCGCAGCCGGCGCGTGGTCGGATCCAGCGTGGCGAACAGCTTGTCCTCGGCCAGCACCTCGCTGCCGGTCAGCGTGTTGAGCAGCGTCGACTTGCCGGCGTTGGTGTAGCCGACGATGGCGACGATGGGCAATCCGCGCCGCACCCGCTCGGCGCGGCGCCCGGCGCGCTGCTCGCCGAAGCGGTCGATCTCCTTCTCCAGCCGGTGAATTCGCTCGCGCGCGCGCCGGCGGTTCTCCTCCAGCTTGGTCTCGCCGGGTCCGCGGCCGCCGATCCCGCCGGTCAGGCGGCTCATCATGGTGTTCTTCTCGTGCAGCCGCGGCAGGCGGTAGCGGAGCTGCGCCAGCTCGACCTGCAGCTTGCCGTCCCGGCTCTTCGCCCGCTGCGCGAAGATGTCGAGGATCAGCATCGTCCGGTCGATCACCTTGAGGTCGGTGAAGTCGGCGATGGCGTGCGCCTGCACCGGCGTCAGATCGGGATCGAAGATCAGCGCGTTGGCGTCGACCTGCATGGCGCGGATCAGGATCTCCTCCAGCTTGCCGCGGCCGACCAGGTACTTGGGATCGGCCTCGTGGCGGCGCTGCTCCATCACGCCGCTCACGCGGACGTTGGCCGTCCGGCAGAGCTCGCGCAGCTCGGCGACGCGTCCCCCGGGATCGGCGCCGTCGGCTCCGGCCGCCGGCGGAGCGCCGGGGCGTTTGCGGCGCAGATCGACGACGACCAGCAGCGCGCGGGTGCGGGTGTCGGTCGCCACCGCCGCCGGCGCGACGCGCTCGAACTCCTCCTCCAGCGCCTCGGTCAGGGCCACCGCGTCGAGGGTGCTGTGATGGAACGGCTCGCTCGGCAGGATGCGCCAAGGCGGCTGGCCCGGCAGCGGCGGCAGAGGTGCGCGACGTGCAGATCGGCCGGCCGCCCGTCGGGCTGAAGGCCAATCGCCGCCACGAGGTCCAGCCGCAAGAGCGCCAGGTCGACGAGATCGTCGCGCGTCAGCGGCTCGTTGCGCAGGTGGGTGTGCACGAGGCGAAGGCCCCGAAAGCGCCCGCGTCCGGCCCGAAGGCGGCCGATCTCCGGGAGGTTGATCCGCGAGGCGTCACCGACGAAGACGTGCTCGATCTCGCCGCGCCGGTCGACCAGGATGCCGACCTGTCGCTCGATCTCGCGCGAGACGGCGCCCAGGAAGGTCGCCAGCTCGGCCGACGCCACCTCTGATGGCTGGAGGCGCCGCCGGTAGACGCGCTCGAGGGCGTGCTTCTGGCTCGGCTTGAGCCCAACGATATTGCCGGTGACGGTCTTCAGGAGCCGGAGGTTAGCATGCCGCCCCCGGCCAAGAATTCGCGCTTTCTCTGAAGTTTTCCGCCGCCCCCATCCACGAACGTGCAATCTGTGAACGCGGCGCCCTCGGCCGTCCTTCGTTTCCCGGCCCCCCACCGGAGGCAGTCTCGATGCGCCCTTGTTCGCCTGTCAGGCCCAGCTTCGTCCTTTCGCTACTATCTGGCCTCTGCTCACGGCCGCGGCCTGTTCGAACGGCGGAAATGGCGACGGTGCCGGAGGCAGCGGTGCCAGCGGACCAGGGACGGCGACCGGGGGCATCGGATCAGGCGGCACCGGCTCCGGCGGCACCGGCTCCGGCGGGAACATCGCCACGGGCGCCGGCGGCGACAAAGCCACCGGGGGAAGCTCCGGCAGCGGCGGGGCTACGACGGGCGGCAGCACCGGCACCGGCGGCGCGGCGACGGGCGGCAGCACCGGCACCGGCGGCGCGGCGACGGGCGGCAGCTCAGGTTCGGGCGGCAGCAGCGGTACCGGCGGTGCCGCGGCGACCGGCGGAAGCAGCGGCGCCGGCGGTGCGGCGACCGGGGGCACCGCCGGCAGCGGGCAGTCCGGCACGACCTGCACGCCGGCGTCGCTGACCATGACCGGCGCCCTCAACGGGCGATACGGCTCGATGTTCTTCGACAACAACAGCTACTTCATGCAGGTCAACGAGTGGAACTCGTCCGGGACGCAGGTGATGAGCTATGGCGGCGACTACCTCTTCAAGATGACCACCCAGATGGGGAGCACCGCGACCAACGGCGGTCCCACCGGATTCCCGTCGGTGTTCATCGGCGCCAACTCCAAGCACACGACCATGAACAGCAACCTTCCCAAGGCCGTCAGCGCGCTGACCACCGTCCCGACGAGCTGGACCTGGAACGACAACGGAACGCTGGCCGACGACACCACCAACAGCTACAACGCCACCTACGACGTCTGGTTCAGCACCAGCGCGGCGGGCGAGCCGACCGCCTCCGGTCCCTCGGGCGGCTACTTGATGGTCTGGTACCACAAGCCGGCCGACGCGCAGCCGATCGGCGGCTCGCCGATGAAGAAGGGGATCACCATCGCCGGCGTCCCTGGAACGTGGGACGTCTGGATCGGGCTCAACGGAACCCGCCCCTGCATCTCCTACGTCAGCACGCAGACGACCCTGTCGCTGTCGTACGACCTGAACCTCTTCATTCAGGACGCGGTCAAGAACCAGCCCAACACCATCCAGAGCAGCTGGTACCTGACCAACATCTTCACGGGCTTCGAGATCTGGCGCGGCGGCGTCAACCTCGAGAGCACGTCCTTCTGCGCGCAGGTGAACTGACGCTCGCTGGGCGCGCACCGCGCATTGGTGGACGACCACCCGTGACGGGTGTTCAGGAGCCGAAGACGCGCTTCTTGAGGGCGCCGGTGACGTCCAGCTGCATGAGCTCGTGGAAGCCGCCCACCGGCGTGCCGGCGATGACCACGATGGGGAACTCCTCGCTCTTGGCGGCGGTGATGACCCAGGAGCGTTCCGCCTCGTCGTTGGTGACGTCGAGGAGGCGGAACTTGATCTCGCGGGCGTTGAGCAGCTCTTCGACCTTGGTCTTCGTCCGCTGATCCTTGCCGTCGAAGTAGACGATCACCGGCGCCTGCTCGCGCACGACCGGCGTGACGACCACCGGGCCGCCGGCGGTCGCCGCATCCGCGCGGATCTCGTCCGGCCGGATCGGCTTGCCGAGCAGGTCGTTGACGGTGCTCACCACGTCGCGCAGCCGCCGCACCAGCGGGCTGTCGGCCTCGCGGGCCTCCAGCTGCTGGTGCGCCAGCAAGCGCAGCTTCCCTGTCAATCCGCTCAGCATGTCGCCGTTCATGATGTCGACGGCGCCGACTAGTTGGCGGCCGCGGCGCGGACATCGCTCGACGCGACGGTCGCGTCTGCCTTGGCCTTGCCCACGCTGCAGGAGCCGCTTGGTGAAGTCGATGACCTTGCCGGTGCGGGTCTTCTTGACGTCGTCGACCACGTGCTGAACCAGGTTGGCCGCCGTGCTGGCGACCGAGCCGTGGCGCGGGTAGAAGAGCGACGAGCCGCGCCAGTTCTTGTCGTTGAGATAGGCGCGCAGCTCGGCGACGGTGAGGCCGTTCTTCTCCAGCTCCGCCTGGTACTCGGCCCGGGCCGCCAGGCGCGCCTTGAACAGCATCATCTGCACGCGCGAGTAGACGTTCACGGCGCCGTCGCCGTTGGTCTCGATCGGGCAGAAGATCCCCTGCGGGTACTTCTCAGTGATCATGGATTGGACGCCGTCGGAGACGCCCGCCGACGGCATGCAGCCGAACGGCTTCACCGACAGGGTCATGGTCGCCTTGGCCTTGGCGATGTTGAGGATCAGCTTGCCGACCTCCATGTGCCCTTCCCCGCCGCGCAGGTGGTTGTTGTAGAAGGGCGCCGCCGCCTCGGCGACGGTGTCCATGTCCGCCAGGTGCACGCCGTGCAGGCCCATGAGGTGGCCGATGCCGTAGAAGGTCCCCTTGATGGCGTGCTTGGCCAGCCAGAGCATGAGCAGCTTCTTGCGGACGTTGACGCCCGCCAGACCCTTGCGCGACTTGTCCTCGCCGCGCAGGACCATCCGCTGCTGCGTGTCCCAGGTCTGCTCCCAGATCATGAAGAGGATCCAGGCCGTGACCGGCTGGATGTCGCACTCGGCGCCCTCCTGCTCCAGGAACTTCTGCAGGCCGTAGTTGCCGTCGCCTTCGGTCGTCATCGCCCAGAACTCGCCGATGATCGAGACCTTCGGCTTGACGATGGTGCGGTCGACCTTGACGTTCATCAGGTTGCGGCGCGTCTGGATCAGCGCCCAGAGCAGCGACCTCCCCTTGGGGTCGGAGAAGGCGTCGTGGATCAGCTTCTTCGAGGCCTCGACCGCCTCGTTGGTCGACCCGGGAACCACCTCGTAGGGGCGGATGCGGTAGCCGACCATGTTCAGCACGTCGCCGATCAGGATCGCCTTCAGCATCGCCTTGAAGAACTCGGGGTTCATCTTCAGCCCCTGCTCCTCGCCGGTGGCCTGCTTGAGGCCGCCCTGCTGCTGGAAGAGCAGCACGCGGAAGCCCTCGAAGCCCGAGTCACGCAGCGCCTTGCGGTACTCGGTGACGTAGGTGCCGAAGCGGCAGGGGCCGCAGGCGCCGGCCGTCACGAAGACGTGGTTCTCGATGATCTCCTTGACCGGCACCTTCTGGTCGTCGCGGAGCCAGGAGAGGTACTTGATCAGGTTTCCGACGGTGAAGTAGGTCGGGTTGCACTGCCCGCGGTTGCCGAACTCCTTGCCGAAGGTCAGCGCCGAGTTGTCGGGGACGTCGATCGCCTTGACCTTGTAGCCGATGCCGCGGAGCGCGCCCTGAAGAAACAGGTCGTGCGCCATCGTCAGGCCGGAGATCAGCAGCGTGGTGTGCGCGCGCTGGCCGCCGGTGAAGGTGGTCGGGTTGTCGTCGCGCCAGTGCTCCTTGCCGGCCTCGAGGCCGAGCGCGGCCATCTGCTCCAGCTCGAACTTCTTCAGCTCGGCTTCGACGTCGATGTCGACGTTCGCCTTGGCGCCGAGAACGGGGAGTCGCTTGCGGGTGTCGGTCTGAGTGTTGTCGATAGTTTCCACGGTGAGTCCTCCGTCCGGGTTAAACGCGCGCCACAACTTCTTGATCGTTGACGAGCTTCTTGATGCCCATCCGAATCAGGCCGGCATCCTTGGCCGCCAGCTTCCGCCGGGTTCACAGGCCTGTTGGCCTCGACCCGCTTCGAATACGCCGAGACCTTCTCTTTGGTCTCGTTGATCATCTTCTCCAGCGCCGGGTCCTGCTGCTTGCGGGCTTCGAGCTGCTGCCGCTTGAGCTCCAGCAGCTGGAGGCGCTTCTCCTCCATGCGGAACTTCAGCTCGTCGGTGCGCTTGGCCGTGTCCTCGAGCCGCTCCTCGTGGAGCTTCAGCGAGTGGGCGTAGGTCTTGACGCGGATCTTGATCGAGCCGCCCGGCTTGTTGGCGTCGATGTCGTGCAGCGCCGAGTAGGGCGTCGCCGAGGTCGAGATGATCGAGTCGATGAGGCCGTAGGTCGGCGCGTCGTGCCCGCACTTGAAGGACGACAGATCCAGCACCACCACGTTCGGGTGGCGCGCCGCGAACTTGGCGGCCCAGACCTTCTGCACCGAGTTGGCCGAGTAGTTCTCCGGCCAGACGTCCTGCACCTCCAGCGGCCCCTCGATCCGCCCCGCCTTGATGTCGCTCTCGAAGAACCGATGCAGCCACTCCGGATCCTTGGGGATCGAGCGCATCGAGAGGATCGGGTAGCCGAGCACCTGGAACTCTTCCAGCACGCCGTGGTTCAACCCCGGGTCCGAGTGATACGGCCGGCCGATCATGAGCACCGCCACGCGGTTCTCCTCCTCGACCGTCTCCAGAATCGCGCGCCCCTTCTTCTGGAGATCGGCGTCGACGATGTCCATCGCCTTCCACCCCTGCTGGCAGGCGAAGTCGCTCTCGTCCTCGGTCACGCCGAGCAGCGGTCCCCACGACGCGAAGAGCTGGCTCTTCAGCAGCGAGGGCTCGGTGAAGGTGAGCGCCGGATCGACGTAGGTGATCCCGCGGTCGGCGAAGAAGTCGGTCTCCTTGGTGAAGGCCGCCTTCATGACCTCGGGCGCGCCGGCGACGATGGGGCACGACGCCGTGTCCATCAGCTTGTTCAGACCCGGCATGACGTGGGTGATGCAGGGGAAGAACAGGTACTTGAGCTTCTTGCCGTCATTCTTGCCGGCTTCGCTGTCCGGCTGATGGTGCTCGAAGAGCAGGTTGTGGATGTGGGCCTGCGCGACCTTCGACGGGTAGCAGGGATCGATCGACCCGTACTTGCCGCCCTTCTGCCACATCTCCTCGGAGGTCTCGTCGGAGAAGACGATGTTCTGCTTCTGCAGGCCCAGCGTCTCCAGGTAGGTCCGGAAGAACGGCGCCAGCGTCCAGTTGTTGAGGACCTTGGGGATGCCGACCCGCACCGTGCGGCGCGCCTGCCAGGACTCGGGCGTCGAGCGGTTGAAGTTGCGCTGGATGGTCTTCTTCTTCACGCCCAGTGAGAGAAAGGCCTTCTCGACCACCACGTCGCTCACCACCTGCGTGGCTTCGGGCATCGGTTCCGGATCGTAGAAGTGCCGGAAGACCTGCTTCGACTCGTAGTCGACCAGGTTCGGGAACTCCTTCATCAGCTTCTTGCGCTCCTTGCTGAGCGCGATCATCGCCTCTTCGGATTCGACCGTCCCCTTCTCGCAGGAGAAGCCCGAGATGTAACGCGAGGTCCGCCCGTCGGGCGTCTTGGTGTCGATGAAGGTGCGGGCGCAGTTGTTGGGGCAGAAGTGACAGCGGGTCGACTCGTCGTTGACCGCCTGGAACTCGAGGTTGATGGCGGCGTCGATGCCGATGAAGGTCGAGAACCCCTTGCGCATGACCACGCGGCGGGTCTCCATGGCGGCGCCGATGGCGCCGGCTTCACCGGTGTGCGGGTGGACGAACACCTCGGCGCCCGGAACGCGCGCCTTGATGTAGTCGACCTGCGCCTTCAGCGCGGCCAGGTTGTGCTGCGTGCCGCCCTGGAGCACGAACTTCTTCCCCAGCTCCGCCATGCGCGGGATCTGGACCACGTACTGCCAGACGTTCTTCGGCAGCACCTGCGCGAGGCCCGCCAGAAGCTCTTCCTTCGAGAAGCCCTCCTTCTGGAAGTTCACGCGATCCGAGTCGAGGAACACGGCGCAGCCGTAGCTGAACTTGGGCGACAGCTTGGCCTCGAAGGCGACGTCGGCGTAGTCGGTGACCTTCACGCCGAACTGATCGGCCATCGCCTGCAGCAGCATGCCGTTGCCGGCCGAGCACTGGTTCGACAGGCGGAAGTTCCGGATGTCGCCGTTCTGCATGAACAGGACCTTGATGTCCTGCCCGCCGATGTCGCAGACGACGTCGATGTCGCCGAAGTAGTGCGTCGCCGACATCATGTGGGCGACGGTCTCGACGATGCTGGTGTCGGACTTGACCGACTCTTTCAGCACGTCGGCGGCGTAGCCGGTGGCGCCGAAGCCCTTGACCTCCATGATGGCGCCCTGGTCGGTGATGTACTTCTTGAGGCCCGCCAGGATCTCCTTGGTGTCGGCGATCGGGTTGCCCTTGGAGAGCATGTACGACTTCTTGAGCAGCTCGCCCGAGTCGTAGTCGATGAGGACGGCCTTCGACGACGTCGAGCCGCCGTCCATGCCGATGACGACGTTGACCACCTGCCCCGGCGCGAACGTCGCGTCCTGAAACTTGGGGATGGTGTAGAGCTTCTTGAACTCGTCGAGCTCGGCCTTGCCGTGGTCGGCGCCCTGGGTGAGCAGCGGCGGGCCGGCGGTCTCGCCGAGGCGCGCGGCGCGCCCGTTGAGGATGAAGTCCTTGAGGCCGTCCATCCCCTTGTAGACGCCGACGTTGGCGTTCTCGTAGAGGCCGTAGACGACGGCGCCGTAGGCGGCGTAGTACTGCGCGTTCTCGGGGACGATGATCAGCTCTTCGATCGGCACGTCCTTGGGATAGGCGTAGCCGCGATCGCGCCAGGTCTCGGGGATCCGCTTCCGCCAGCAGTCGCGCAAGAACGGCAGGTAGGTGTTGGGGCCGCCGAGCAGCAGCACCTTGTGGCGCAGCGTGTTCCCGCGCGTCAGCACCGACAGGTTCTGCATGACGATGGCGTCGGCCAGCGAGTTCATGATCTCGAGCGACGGGATGCCGTTCTTGACCAGGTTCACGATGTCGGTCTCGGCGAACACGCCGCACTTGGCCGCCACGTGGTGCAGCTTCGAATCGTCGAAGCCGATCTTGACGACCTCTTCGTTGGGCAGGCCGACCTTGATGACGCACTTGTCGATGGTCGCGCCGGTGCCCGAGGCGCACTTGTCGTTCATCGAGGTGATGGCGGTCTTGCCGCCGGTCTCCTCGTTCTTCTTGAAGATGATGATCTTGGCGTCCTGCCCGCCCAGCTCGCAGACCGACCCGACGTCGGGGTGCAGCGTCTCGACCGCCAGGGTCACCGCGTTCACCTCCTGGACGAACTTGGACCCGATGTGCGGGCCGATGGGCGCCCCGCCCGACCCGGTGATGAACGTGCGGATCTGGTCGGTGGGGATGTTCGGGAACGCTGCCGCAATGCGCTCCAGGAACGAAAGAACGAACTCAGCCTGCTTGGTCTGATGCCGCAGGTAGTCGCTCCAGAGGATCTCCTTGGTGACCGGATCGACCACCACAGCCTTGACGGTCGTGGAGCCGACGTCGATGCCGACCGCGACCGCTTCCGTCCGAAGATTCACCGGCGACGCTTTCAGCCACGCATGCTCCTTTGCAAACGACCAAGAAAGAAAAAGACTGACAGCTCAGTGAAGAACTAGACTGACACTTCAGTCTTTGAATCGAGCGTCACTGTAGCCATGAGCTTCGGGAAGATCAAGCTCCCGGCCGAAGAACCAGGGCGGGCTTAGACGATCCCGGCCGCTTTGGGGGCGATCCGCAGGATCTGGCCGAAGACGTCGCCGGTCTCCGGATCGAACCGGGGATCGACGAAGATTCGGGTGACCGCCAGGCGATCCATGGCCGCGATGCCCTCCTCCGAGACCAGCTCCTTGGAAGCGACGCCGATCGGCTGGAGGTCGAGCTCGGTGCCGACGGCGGCGGCAAAATCGACGGCGGCCTGGCTAGAAGTGAAGAAAAAGCCGTGCGGGCGCCGGCACCACATGTCCCGCCCGCTCTGGGTCAGGTACCAGACCCGGTCGGGCAGGAGGGCGACGAAGTCGGGGAGCTCGGGCTGCGCCATGGTGGTCAGGGAGCGAGGGTAGGAGGGCGTTGCCGAAAAGGCAACGGTGAGCGAGGCGAACCACGCCCGACGACCTTCCCGTCCGAAGGCGGCCTAGGCAATCCCTGCCGCCCGCGCCAGGGCTTCGACGGCGGCCGCGAAGAAAGGGCCGGCGACGGCCACCGGCTCTTGGCCGGTCACCTCCAGCACGAAGTAGTCATTGGGGATGACGTCGCCGTAGCCCATGACCTGGAGGACCCGGACGGTGGCCGGAGCCTCCGGCGGGCGACCGCCGTCCGTGGGCGGCTGTTCGGCCCACGCGAGGACGGCCCGCCGGTCGTCGGCGGCGGGCGGCGGCATCTCGACCGCCAGCGGCCGGCCGTAGCGCCGGAAGATCGCCAGCACGGCGTCGGGCGACAGGGCGGCGATCCGCGCGAAAGCGCCGGCAAGGGCGTCTTCCGGATCAGTCAACCAGACAGCCCTTCAGCGTGAAGGCGATCATTTCCCGCCCGATCTGGGTCATCTCGACGGGCGGGGTGTCCTGCTCGACGAACGCCCACTGCACGACCTCCTTGATGCTGCCGAGCACGCAGCGGGCGACCACCTTGGCGTCGCACGGCCGCACCACGCCCAGCTGCCGCCCGGTGTTGAGCGCGCCGATGATCATCGCCTCGATGCGGCCGTAGAACTCGGAGAGCTTGCGATCGAAGTCGACGTCGATCCCCACCGCTTCGCGCAGCAAGATGCGGGGCAGCTCGCGGTTGTCGAGCAGCGTCTGCAGCACCCGGTCCACGGTGGCATTCATCTGATCCACCGGCGGGGGCGCGTCGGAGCCGACCTCGATCCGTTTGACCTGGGCCTGCAGCGTCGTCACCAGGCCGTCCAGCAGCTCGTCGAAGATCGCCCGCTTCGATTCGAAGTAGAGATAGAACGTCCCCCGGGCGATGTCGGCAGTCTCGATGATGTCGTGGATGCTGGTGGCGTGATAACCCTTCTGGGAGAAGATCCGCCGCGCCACCGCCAGCACGCCGGCCCGCCGCGACTCACGAAGCCGCTGCGCGCGCGACACCCGGCCGTCCACCTTTGGCTCCGGGGTCACGTGCCGGCGCTCGCCGTCCGCAAACGCTCGGGCCAGGCCGCCGCGTCCGCCAGGTGGCGCCCGCCCGGCAGGATGGTCGCGTAGCGCGCCAGCATCTCGGTCGCGGCCGCGAGCGAGCTCCGCGCCTCGAGCTTCGCCGCGCCAAGGAGCGCGCTGAAGTAGGCGTCATCGACGACGTCGGTCTCGAGCACCCCGGCCGTCTCGTCGAGCGCCATCGCCGCCTCGAGATCCTTCACCGCCTCGGGATATCGCTCGAGCCAGGCGTAAGCGCTCGCCCGTTCGACCAGGGGCGCCGGGTCTTCGTCGTCCCGCGCCACCGCGCGCGTGGCCTCCTCGATCGCTTCGGCGTACTTCCCTTCCTGGATCATTTTCGCGGCGAAGCTCATCCCGTAACGTCCGGCCATCCTGCGTGTGCCTCCGAACAGCCACGGTACCATGAGCGGACGCGACGCCGGGCCCTCTCGCGGGCGCCATGGAGGGCGCCACGGGCCGACCAGACCTGGTAGTCTGCCGCAAAAAATGCGCAGGAACATCGGGCCCTTCGGGGTCAAAGATCTCTTCACCCTCGTGAACCTCATGGGCGGCGTCTTCGCCATCGTCTTCGCGATGGCGGGTGATCCGCTGGCGGCCGGGACGCGCGCTGCTGCTCGGCTACCTGCTGGGCGACACGCTGGATGGGCCGGTGGCGCGCATGACGAAGACCTCGAACCAGTTCGGCAGCGAGCTCGACACCGCGACCGACCACTTCGTCCAGGGCATCGCCCCGGCCGTGATCGTCTATGCCGTCTATTCCCAGGGGGGCCATGCCGCGGCGGGGATCGCGCTCATGTCGGTCATCATCACCTGCGCGACGGTGCGGCAGGCGCTGTTCTCCACGGCCAAGATGGGGGATCCGCTCATGTACTGCGGCCTGCCGCGCACGGTGAGCGGCTACGGCGGCATGGCCTACGTGCTGTCGCACTTCTTCTTCGCCATGAACCCGGCCCGCTATCTGGTCGGGGCGGTGCTGGTCAGCGCGTTCTCGCTGCTCAACCTGCTCCCCATTCCGTACATGACGCACCGGGGAAAGCGAAAGATGCAGCTGCATGTCCGGCTGCTCGTCATCTCGGCCCTCGTCACGGTCCTGGCGGCGGTCTTCTTCGCCCGCATCTACGTCTTCGACGTGCTGTTCTTCTGGATGCTCGGCTACACGGTTACGGGGTGGATCCCGATCTATCCCGAGGAGAAGCGCGCCTTTTATGCCCGCTACCGGGCCTGGGCCCGCGAGGTGACGCGCGCGTGACACGGCGCGGACGCAAGCTCGAGCACAGCCTCGATTGCGGGCCTGCATGGCCTACGCTAAAGTGCGCGGCCCGATGTCGTTGACGAGCTTGCCGGTCGCATCGCCGGCCGAGGGCCCAACGTTCGAGCTGCTGGCCGGCGGCAAGGTTGCCTACCAGCACATCCTGAGCCGGATCGACGGCGCCCGTCACAGCATCATGGTTCGCTGCTTCGAGTGGCGGGACGACGACGCGGGGCGCTCGATCGCCCGCGCCCTCCTGGCCGCCGCCGACCGGGGTGTCCGCGTCTCGATCCTCAAGGACCGCATCGGCGGCTACTACGAGCACTTGGAGGCGACCAAGCAGAGCTTCTTTCACAAGAAGATCGGCCTCCACGCCCGCGTGCAGCTGTTTTTCCTGATGACGTTCTACGGGCGCTGGGGCTCGCTGCGGCAGAGCCCCAGCCAGCTCAGCGCCGCCTTGCTCGCGCATCCCAAGGTCACCTTCGTGACCGAGAAGCGCTTCGACCACGCCAAGCTCTACCAGTTCGACGATGAGACGGTGATCCTGGGCGGGATGGGGATCGGCGACGACTTCCGCGACGTGAACGTCGACTTCATGGTCGAGATCACCGGCGGGGATGCGGCCGAACGGCTCGCCGACCGCTATGAAGGGCGCGCCACCTTCGACGCCAGCCGGTCGTTCGACTACCTCCTCCACTCCTTCCGGGGCGCGGCGCGAACCGGCGAGTCGCTCTCCGCGCAGCGCCTGGACCTCCTGGCCGGCGCGCGCGAGCGGCTGACCATCGCCATGGCCTACCTCGGCGACCCGACCGCGACCGATGCGCTGTGCGACGCGGTCAAGCGCGGGGTGTCGGTGACGCTGTTGACCGCCGCGCGGGCGAACGTCGGCGGCGACCTGAACCTGGCCGCCTGCGCCGAGCTGCTGCGCCGCACCGGCAGCCCGGACAACCTGCGGGTGGTGCTGCACCCGAGCATGGTGCACGGCAAGGCGATCGTCGGCGACGGCGAGTGGGTCGACCTCGGCTCGACGAACTTCACGCGGCTCTCCCACGGAGGCTACGAAGAGGTGGACGTCTTCTGCCGTGATCGGACCTTCGCCCGGCGGGTCGAGCAGGCGATCGAAGCGGAGCTCCGGGCCGGCCAGCCGGCACGTCTGCCGCTCGACTACAGCCGCTGGCGCGTCCTGACCGAGACCGCCGTCAGCGCCTTTCAGGGACGGAGGAAGTAGGCGCGCTGAACGGCGCCGCCGCGGCCGACTCCGGCCGGGCCGGCGCCCGCAGGTACCTGACCAGGCTTCGCAGCGTCTCGGTCACGGCGACCACCGCCGCCACGATGCTGAGTTGGCTCCCCGCCGCCGGAAAAGCGAGCGCGGCGGCCAGCAACCCCAGCTCGCCCCCCATGCTCGCCGCCCAGGAGAAGTCGGCGATCCCCTGGTTGGCGGCAAAGTTGTCGAGCGCGCCGCGCGCCATGTCGCTGGCCAACAGAATGATGAGCGGGATCGTCGGCAAGCGATGGGTGGCGATCGCCGCCATCACCCCGATCGGCAAGAGCGCGCCGGCGGCCAGCCTCAGCCAGTGCAGCGGACGGTGCGAGACGGGGCGGGCGATCGCCGGGAACCCAAGCTTCAGATAGTCGAGCGCGCTGAACCAGGTGATGAAGACGACCGCGCCGATCAGCAACTTCTCGACCGCCCCGACCCCGACGAACGACGCGGCGACGAAGGGCACCAGCGCCAGCGCGGCAATCTCGAACCCGCGGCGATAGACGCCCGCGATCCCCGAGAAGCGCCGGGTGGCCAGAACCAGCAGCGCGAAGGCGAACGGCGCCGCGAACAGCACCCGCAGCCCCGGTCCGGAGCCGATGATCGGGATCAGGACCAAAAAGCCGAACGCCAGCATCTGAACCCAGGTCTTCACCTTGGCGATGCCGGTGCTGGGGAGCCGCTGGCCGCCCAGCTCCAGGCTCGAGCGCAACACGGTGACCAGGAACTCGCGCGAGAAGATGGCCGCCGCGATCCACCAGGGGATCCCGCCCCGATCGGCGAAGCATCCGTAGCAGACGACGATGAAGATCTTGTCCGCCACCGGATCGAGCAGCGACCCCAGCACGGTCGGCCCGTACTTGCGCGCCAGATACCCGTCGACGGTGTCGGTCAGCCCGATCAGCGTGCCGATGGCGACGCCAATCGCCTGGGTGGTGGGGCTCCCGTAGATCAGCCAGCCGACCAGCGGCATCGCGAGCAGGCGGGCCGAGGTGACCTGGTTCGCCGTGACGCGCATGACGCGTCGCCGACGTTACGGGCGCGGCGCCCGATCGTCAACCCAGCTGTTGGGCTCCGGGCTAGTCCGCCCTATCGGGCGGCACGTCGTCGCGCCAAAGTCCGTCGTTCGCTTCGCTCACCGTCGCCTTTTCGGCGACGCCCTCCTAGGTCTTGAGCTCAGGCTCGTCGGCGGGCGGTCGGGCCGCGGCCGCGGGGGCAGAGGGGGCGGGCGCGCGCTCGTCGATCAAAGCCAGCGCCACCGCCAGCGCCCGGCGGGTCTTCTCGGCCGTCTTGTCATCCGAGCGGATGCGCTGGAAGGCCCTCACGATCTGGTCCTCGTAGTCGGCCACCTTGCCCTCGAGCTCGCTGATCCGATCCCGCGCTTGCGCCAGCCGAACGTCCCGGTTGCCGAGCTCGGCGCGCGCGGCGTCGACGTCGGCCTCCAGTCCGGCGAGGCGCCGATAGGCCTGCTCGATCTCCTGCACCCGGGCCGCCAGCTCCCCCTCGGCGCGCGCCGCCCGCCCCAGCGCCTGGTCGTATTCGGCCCGGTGCTTCTCCGTCAGCTCCGTCTTCTCGGTCAGGTGGCGACGCTCGATCTCGGTGACCCGAACGTGGTGGTCCTCGTCGCGGGCGGTGAGCTCGGTGCGGCGCCGGGTCTCGGCGGCCTCCAGCTCGGAGATCCGCCGCGCCTCCTGCTCGGCGATGTCGCGCTGCCGGCGCTCTTCCGCGGCCAGCGCCTCCTCTTCGTGGCGCCGCCGCATCCCGAGGATTTCGTTGCGGTGGTCGCGTTCCTTCTGCTCCGTCAGCGCCTCGTACGACTGGCGCTCCGAAGCGAGCTGAACAGCCTGCTCTTCCCGCGCGGCGGCGATGGCCTTCTCATGTTCCTTGCGGAGCTTGGTCACCTCGTTCGACAGGCGCTCGCCCGCCTGCGCCTGTTCCTCGGTGAGGCGACGCTGAAGCGCCTCGACCTCGCTCCGGTGCGCGGCATCGAGACGGGCCAGCTCGGCCTGTCTCGCCCCTTCCGCGGCGGCCATGGCCTGACCGTGCTCGTCGGACAGGCTCGCCGTCTCGGCCCGGTGCGCCTCCTCCTGCTCGCCGAGCCGGGTCTCCATCTCGCCGCGCAGCCGGTCGGCCTCCGCGCGCGCGCGCGCCTCCTCCTGAGCCGCGCGCTTCTTGATCGCGTCGACCTCGTCGTGCGCCTTGCGCAGCTCGACGTGGGCGTCGTCGAGGCGCGCCTTCAGCCCCTTCTCGCGCTCGGCCGACTTCTCGCGGTCCTGCCCGAGCTCGGCGACCTTTTCGTTGGCGGCGACCAGGTTCCGCTCGAACCCGATGGTGCTCTCCTCGAGATCGCGCCGCGCCCGGTCGAGCTCGCGGATCTTGTCCTTGTGGTCGAGGATCTGGCGCTCCTTGGCGTCGAGCGCGTCGCGCAGATCGAGGATGTCCTTCTCTTTCCTGTTGATGATCTCGCGCAGCCCCAGGAACTCGCGCTCCTTGGAGAAGGTGGCCGACTGGGTGAAGCGTTCGCGCGCCTCCTCGATCTCCTTGCGCAGCGTCTGCCGCTCGTTCTCCAGCGAGTGAATCCGCGCCTCCAGCTCCGTGTTGCGCGCCTCGGCCTCGCGCA
Organism: uncultured Pseudomonadota bacterium; assembly: GCA_963835825.1. GTDB lineage: Bacteria > Myxococcota_A > Polyangia > Fen-1088 > Fen-1088 > JADGRB01. The sequence goes on along the minus strand of CAWIGZ010000004.1, from coordinate 106,725 downwards.
GCCGCCCGTCGTCGGCAGGCCGGCAGCCCAAAGGTCTCCGAGATGATGCGCCCGCTCGCCTCGGTCGAAACGTCCTCGAAGGCGATCTCGTCGGGAGCCGGCGGCACGTCGTGCTCGTTCGTGGGCGCGTTGTGCAGCGCCGACGTGAGCAACGCGTCCGAGACCAGCGGCTCCGGGCCCAGCGTCTCGCCCGTCCGGTAGACGTCGGGATCGAGGCCGTTCGTTTCGGGAACGGCCTCCTCGCTGGAGGGCGGCGCGACCGCGGCCGCGACTTCCCCCTGGACCTCGCGCGGCGGCTTCTCCCAGGCGAGGTTGGGCGGCAGATCGTCGTCGGACCAGAGGTTCCGCAGATCGACCATGTCACCACCCGCCGGTGCGTTCTCCGGCGATCCCGCCTCCAGCGCTGCGAAGGCGGCCTGAGTCTCGGGATCGAACTTCTCGCCTTCGAACGGGGTGTTGGGGACGCTGTCGTCCGGGAGGACGTGCTGTTCGGAGGTGTCGCGCGGGTTGGCGCTCTCCTCCACGATTCCGTAGTTCTCGGGATCGACGGCCAGCGTCTTCTCGTCGTCGTCCGACTCGTCCGCGTCGTCGGTCGAGGCGCTGCTGACGATATCGATGTCGTCGTCCTCGGCCATCACGATGTCCGAATCCGCGTCCAGCTCGTGCACCTCGTCGTCATCGGCTGCCGGAGCGGAAAGATTCAGCTTCAACAGCCCCCCGACCTTGAGCAGGAGATCCTGACCGTCGATCGGCTTCAACATGTACTCGTCGGCGCGTGACTTCAGCTTCCGGTGCTGCTCGAACGTCGCCGGCGTCTCTTCGCCGGAGATCAGCAGCAGCGGCACCTCGCGGAGGCTCGGGCTCCGTCGCAGCTTGTTGCAGATCGCGTAGCCGATCTTCTTGGGCTCGACGGAGAGCACGATGACGGCCGGCTTGTGGGAGCGGCCCCACTCCATGGCGTCATCGCCGCTCGGGATGTTCTTGACCTGAAAGCCGTTCGGGGTCAGCAGCTTGCGGATCTGGTCCGCGGTTGTGGCGTCAGGTTCGATGCACAGCGCGATTCGGTCGGCCATCTCGCCTCCTCTGAGACGGAGCGCTCAAAGAGCGCCCGACCTCCGCAAAGAACGCGAAGGGGCCGTTATGATATCAGATCCGGGACCCTCAAAGGGTCCCGGACCCCCCGCGATGAGCTCCGCCGGGCCAAGCCCGGCTCCGCTCGACGCGATAGATCCGGGACCCTCAAAGGGTCCCAGACCCCCCGCGATGAGCTCCGGCGGCTAGCGGCCGAAGGAGGTGGTGACCAGTCGGGTCAGCGCCTCTTCGTCGAGGTCGGCCGTCACGACGTAGCCGAGGCCGCGGTCGCGGTAGGTGGCGGTCGAGATGCCGGGGCCGCTCCCGAGGTAGATCTCGCGGCCGTTGATCACCCGGCGCTCCGGCCCGTCGAAGGCCTGATCGCGCGGATCGAACACCAGCAGCGCCACCCGATGGCCCGGTGGGGCCCCGGTAGAGCAGGTAGGCGGCCGGACGCTCGCCCACGTTGACCAGGCGTCCCCCCTGACAGGTCGCACCGCCGCCGAGCATCGGGGCGTGCACGGGAAAGTCGACCCGACCGCGGAACCAGGAGGCAATCGAGCCACAGTCCGAGCCGGTGATGTCCATCGGCATCTCGGCCTGATAGCTGCGCTGCGCCTGCTCCAGCACCATCGACTGCGACTGGCGGACGGTGCTGGTGATCCCGACGATCAGCAGGAACGCCGCCGCCGCCGGAACCAGGCGGGGATAGGACAGCCAGGGCCAGCGGCGCGGCGCGATCTCCTGCGCCCCGAGCGCTTCTTTCACCCGCAGCTTGAGCGCCAGCGGCACCTCGGGCCGGGGGAGGTGCGCCCGCACCGCCGCCTTGAACCGTCCTTCGAGGTAGACCTGCCTGGCGCAGCCGGGGCAGTTGACGAGATGCCGCTCGACCGCCTCGCGATCGAAGCCGGTCAGCTCGCGATCGACGTACGCCTGAACCGAGGCGCTGAGGTTCGCGCAGCTCACGACGCGCTCCCGGTTCCGTGGCCCTGGTCTCGCCGTCGTCGGTAGGCCGCCATGTCCACGGGGGCCGCTCCGTCCCCGCCGCGCGCTTCCGCCTGAGGTTCGCCCTGAATGATCCCCTGCTCGACGGCGTAGTCGCGCAGCAGGCCCTGCAGAATCTTGCGGCCGCGGAACAGCCGACTCATGACCGTCCCTGCCGGGCACTCCATGATCTCGGCGATCTCCTTGTAGGAGAAGTCTTCGAGGTCGGCGAGAATCACCGCCATCCGGAAGTCGGAGGGGACCGCCGCCAGCGCCTTCTCGACGTCCGCGGAGACCATCCGGCCGAGCAGAGCCGTCTCGACGTCGCGCCCGTCCGCCCCGCCGCCGATGAACTGCTCGAGATTGGCGGGAGACGACTCCGCCTCGGTCAGGACCACATGCTCCCGCTCCCGATCACGGTAGTTGTTGCAAAAAACGTTGGTGAGGATCCGGAACAGCCAGGCCTTGCAGTTGGTGCCCGCCTGGAAGGTGTCGAAGAAGCGATAGGCCCGCAGCAACGTGTCCTGGACCAGGTCCTCGGCATCCTTTTCGTTGCGCGTCATGCGCAACCCGGCCGCGTAAAGGGCGCTCAGATGAGGAAGCGCTTCCCGCTCGAAATCGACTGCTAGAGGTCGCCGTTTCATCGGTTTTCCGTCACCCCATCTGTGGAAACCGCTGCTCGCTGCCGCTTATTCCGCGCCTAATAGCATACCGCATTAAGGAACAGTCGGCCGCCGGTCGGCGTGGAGGCACCGGCCGGGCTCGTGTAGTCGGCGTAGGTCGCCACCAGCGGGCCACCAGGGACGGCCGGGGAGGGAGGGAGCGCCGAGACGCTCCCGAAGGTCCCGTTGATCGACGGGAAAATGAGCGCCCCCGCCCGGCGGTTCCCCATGTCGTCGACGCGCCAGAGCTCGACGTCCTGGGGTCGCGCCAGCAGCACGCCGAAGTCGGTCCCGAAGGGCGCCAGCCCCACCACGGGCGGCTGCAGATCCGAGCCCCCGAACCCGGCGGCGGACGCGTATGGATAAGGCTTCGAGAGGGTCATCACCTGCGAGATGAACTCGGCCAGCCAGTCCCCTTCGGTGTCTTGCCAGGTGATGCCGTATCCGGTGGCGGTCGGCGAGACCAGTGCGCACTTGTCTGCCGAGTGGGCGATCGAGACCGAGCACGGTCGTCGAGTCGACCGAGCCCGCGTCGTTCGCCTCGGCGATGATCCAACCCGAGGAATGGTTCGTCAGCGCGGTGGTCCCGGCGTAGTAGACGACGGTCAGAGCGTCCTTGCCGGGGGAGAAGGCCAGGCAGGAGAACGGAGGACCCGAGGACGGGGAGGTGGCGATCGGGGCGCCGGTCATCGCCCCGGTTCCGTCGACGGTCGCGACCATCACCTGCTGGGACTGGTCGTCGATCCAGGTCAGCCCGGCGTTCATGCCGGTCCGGGACGAGGTCATCGTCACCGACTTCGCCAGCGGGACGCCGCCGGGAAACGAGACGATCGTGCTCGCCGGCGCCACCGGGGGAGCACCGCTGGCCGGAAACGCGATCACGGCCAGCCCGCCGTCGCCGGTGGCTGGGTCGGCCCCCAGGTAGCCGACGAGGATGGTGTCGCCGGGCGTCGCCACGCCGGCGACGGCGAAGTAGGCGCTGGTGACGCCCTGCGGGAGCGGCTGGGCCGCTTCGTCGCTGAGGATGCCGTCGGCGCTGACCGCGGCCCAGCGCATGCTGCTCCCGTCGCTCCCCAGCAAGTAGTATCGGTCCCCCACCTGATCGAGCCGTGCATCCGGAAGCAACGTCAGCGGCGTCCCCGGCAGCGTCACCTGGCGCGTCAGCTGACAGCCGGCGTCGCCCGACTCCGCCTGGCAAGCCCCGGCCGCGACGGCCAGCGCCGCCAGCCCGAAGACGACTACGTCGTGGCGACGTCGCCGTGGCATTTTTTGTATTTTTTCCCGCTTCCGCAGGGGCAGGGATCGTTGCGACCCACCTTGGGCTCGTTGCGACGGACCGGCTTCGGCTGGGCCTCGGCGCCGTTGCCGTTGCCGTTGGACGCGCCGGCCTGGGGCTCGGCGCCTCCGCCCGATTCGATCGTCTTGCGCGCGCGGGGGGCGGCGGTCATCGGGACGGAAGTCGGGGGCTTGGCCGGCGCGGCCGCGGGCGCGTCGGCCCGCTGCAGCTGCATGTGGAACAGCTTCTCGCAGACGTTGCGGCCGATGTTTTCCATCATCTCGCCGAAGATGACGAACCCTTCCTTCTTGTACTCCTGCTTGGGATCCATCTGGCCGTAGCCACGCAGGTGGATCCCCTCGCGCAGCGCCTCCATCGACTTGAGGTGCTCGATCCAGCGCTCGTCAATCTCCTCGAGGTAGAAGAGACGCGCGTAGTGCAAGAGGACGGAGAGCGGGTACTCCGTCTCCCGCGCCTCGATCACCTTCTCGACCTCGGACCAGAGCGACTCGGCCAGCGTCTCGCGCTCGAGCCCGCCCTGCGCGTCGATCGCCGGGTCGAAGTTGAAGCGCTGCTTGACCGCCGCGCTCAGCACCTCGAGGTCCCAGTCCTCGGCGTGCGAGTTGGGCGGGCAGTGCTCGTCGATGATCGACTGAATCATCTCCTCGCTGAGGTCGAGCAGCCGCTCGCGCTGCTGGATCATGGATGAGGCGACCTCCTCCGCCAGCCGATCGAGAGTGGCGGTGCGATCCTCGACGATCCCCTTGGTGTCCGGATAGGCGCCCCACTCGCGGTAGATGAGCGAGCGGAGGTGAGAGGCGTTGACGGGCACCGCGGTGACGATGAAGTTGCCAGGGCTGGCCGGATCGGCCGCGCGCGACTCCGCCAGCGCGTCGCACATGCGGGCCAGGATCGGCCGGATCATCGACGACAGGCTGGCGACGGTGTGCCTGCCCGACTCGGTCGGCAGCGGGGCGTCGGTGGCGGTGATGCCGCGGTCTTTTTCTTCCTGGGTCGGCTCGGGCGCGTAGCGCCCCTCCAGAACCTGGCGGCGCAACGAATAGATCGTCTTGCGCTGCTGGTTCATGACGTCGTCGTACTCGAGCAGGTTCTTGCGGATGTCGAAGTTGTGCCCCTCGACCTTCTTCTGCGCGTTCTCGATGGCGCGGTTGATGAGGCCGTGCTCGATCGGCACGTCCTCCTCCATCCCGAGGCGCTCCATGAGACCGGTGATCCGCTCGGCGCCGAAGATGCGCATCAGGTCATCTTCGAGTGACAGGTAGAAGCGCGAGCTGCCGGGGTCCCCCTGGCGGCCGGCGCGGCCGCGCAGCTGGTTGTCGATGCGGCGCGATTCGTGCCGCTCGGTGCCGAGGATGTGCAGGCCGCCCGCGGCCAGCACCTCCAGCTTCTCCGCGTCGCACTGGGCCTTGAACCTCTTGAACGCCTCTTCGTAGGCGGCCTGCTTCTCGGGCGCCAGCTCGTGCCCGGGTTTGCCGGCGTTCTCGGGATCGACCTCGTTGCGGGCCATGAACTCGGCGTTGCCGCCGAGGATGATGTCGGTCCCGCGGCCGGCCATGTTGGTCGAGATGGTGACCCGCCCCTTGCGCCCCGCCTGCGAGACGACGAACGCCTCCTTCTCGTGCTGCTTGGCGTTCAGGACCGCGTGCTCGATCCCCTTCTTGCGCAGGAGCGACGCGACGACCTCGGACTTCTCGACGCTGACCGTGCCGACCAGGACCGGCTGCCCGCGCTTGTAGCAGTCCTCGATCTCGTCGCACACCGCGCGGAACTTGCCGCGCTCGTTCTTGTAGACGACGTCGTCCGAGTCCTTGCGCTGGATCGGCTTGTTGGTCGGGACGACGGTGACGTCCAGCTTGTAGATCTTGTTGAACTCCTCGGCCTCGGTGTCGGCGGTGCCGGTCATGCCGGCCAGCTTGTCGTAGAGGCGGAAGTAGTTCTGATAGCTGATGGTCGCCATCGTCTGGTTCTCTTCCTGGATCTCGACGCCTTCCTTGGCTTCGATCGCCTGGTGGAGACCATCCGACCACCGCCGCCCCGGCATCTTGCGGCCGGTGAACTCGTCGACGATGATCACCTCGCCGTCGTCGATCAGGTAGTTGACGTCGCGCTTGTAGAGCGTGTGCGCCTTGAGCGCCTGCGAGACGTGGTGCAGCCACTGGATGTTGGCGGGGTTGTAGAGGTTCCCGACGCCCAGACGCTGCTCGATCCGCTCGATGCCGTTGTCGGTCAGGATCGCCGAGTGGGCCTTTTCGTCGACGGTGTAGTCGATGTCCTTGCGCAGCCCGGGGATGATGCCGTCGACCTTGGTGTACAGCTCCGCGGACTGCTCGGCGGGCCCCGAGATGATGAGCGGCGTGCGCGCCTCGTCGATGAGGATGGAGTCGACCTCGTCGACGATGGCGAAGCTGTGCTCGCGCTGGACGTAGCGCTCGATCGAGTCCTTGATGTTGTCGCGCAGGTAGTCGAAGCCGAACTCGGAGTTGGTGCCGTAAGCGACGTCCGAGCGGTAGCTCAGCTGCCGCTCGCCGTCCGAGAGGCCGTGGACGACGATCCCCACGGTCATGCCGAGAAACTTGTAGATGCGCCCCATCCACTCGGAGTCGCGGCGGGCCAGGTAGTCGTTGACCGTGATGACGTGGACGCCCTTGCCGGCGAGCGCGTTCAGGTAGACCGGCAGCGTGGCCACCAGCGTCTTCCCCTCGCCGGTCTTCATCTCGGCGATGCAGCCGCGGTGAAGGACCATCCCGCCGATCAGCTGCACGTCGAAGTGCCGCATCCCCAGCACCCGCTTGCCTGCCTCGCGGCAGACGGCGAACGCCTCGGGGAGCAGATCGTCCAGCGTCTCCCCCTTGTCCAGACGGCGGCGAAACTCAGCCGTCATCTCGCGCAGGTCGGCGTCCGATTTGGACTGGATCGACGGCTCGAGCTGGTTGATCCGCTCGACGATTGGGCGCATCCCCTTGATGACCCGGGCGTTCTTGGTTCCGAAAATCTTCTTGGCGACGAAACTGATCATGGGGGGGTGGCCGCAAATGGCGGCCCTAGACCTTATTAGGCGCCCCCCCTCCGCGCAAGCGAAGACCCTCCGTCGGGCTCCGCGCGACGGCGGGGCCGTTTCAGGGAGCGGCCGGTGTCGGTCGGACGATCAGCTGGACGACGCTGGCGACGAACCAGGCGAGCGCGATGATGGCAGCCATGATCAGGACCAGCACGAACTGGTTCAGCAGCGCGAAGATCAGCCACAGGAAGATCGCCGCGTCGCGGCGGCCGAGGCCAAACAGGAACGTGCCCAGGCTCGGTTTGCCCTGCGTCGCAGTCGACGCGCCGAGCTTCCGCCCGCCCGAGAACCACCAGACCATGTCCATCAGATCGCCCGTGGCCCCCTGACGGCGCATGTCCCGCATGACGATCAGGTTCGACAGGACGAGCATGGCGGCGCCAGCCAGGCCGAGACCGAGCGCCCAGTCGCCGGCACCCGCCCGCCACAGGCCGATCCCGGCCGAGGCGGTCATCAACACGTTGAGCACGTCGTCGACGAAGGTGTCGAGCCAGGCGCCCAGCTTCGACTGCTGGAACCGCACGCGCGCGAGCTCGCCGTCGCAGCCGTCGAGCACCGACTGCGTGTGCTCGAGCGCCAACCCGAGCACGATCCAGAGGTAGCGCCCGGTCGCCATCAGCGCACAGCCGAGAATCCCCAGCGCGGCGGCGAACAGCGTGATCTGGTTGGGCGTGATTGACGAGCGCGCCAGCAGGTGGCGGGTGAGCCGGACCGAGATCGGCTTGTTGAGACGGCGGGCCACGAAGCCGAGGTCGGCCCGGTAGAGAGCCGCGAAGACGGCGTCCTCGGCCGTGCGGCGGGTCGGCTCATCGATGACGCGGAGGCCGCCCTCGAACTGGGTGCGATCGAGGCGGACCACGTCGGCGCCGACCAGCGGCGCGCCGAGCGAGCGGGCGATCTCCGCCGCGCCGGCGCGGTCGGTGACGGTGCGGACCTCGACGTTCGCGGGCAGCGGGGTTGGCAGCGCGATGGCGCCGTCTCGGGCCACGACGACGCGCTTTTCGGGCGACTGCCCCAGCTGTTTGAGCGCCCGCCCGAGCACGGTGAGGCCGCCGATGGGCAGCGCCGCCCCCGCCGCCTCCTCGCGGGTCGCCGCGATCACCACGTTCCCGGGCGTCACCTGTCGCTCATCTCGGAGGTCGTTCCTCGGGGCGTACGTTACTCCGCCCCGAGCACCCGATCGAGGGCGGCGGCGATCGGTGGGGCGAAGCGGCGCTCGGCGCGGTGCACGACCCGCGGGTGCGCCCAGTCCTCGTTGTCGATGACGAGGTCGGCGACCGCCAAGGGATCGCAGGCGGCGCGGTAGCGCGCCTGGGCGGGGAAATAGCGGCGGTCGATCCGCCCCGCGATCTCCTCCGGCGTTCGACCCTTGGCCTGATCGCGCGCCAGGATGCGCCGGCGCGCCTCGGCGGCGCTGACCTCGAGGACGATGAGCGGCGTCCCGGCCGGGAGCGCGGCCCGCAGCAGCATCACCCCCTCGAGGACGATCACCGCACCGTCGGCGGAGCCCTTGACCCAGGCCGACAGCGCATCGCCCACCGCCGGGAAGTCGAAGTAATGCTCGTAGTAGAGCGCCGCCTCGGCCTCGGGCGCGAGCCGTGAAAAATCGGTTGGCCGGCGAAAATCGTCGACGTGCAGGAGCGAGGCCGGCGGCCCGTCCGCGGAGAGCGCGGCGGCCAGCGAGGTGGCGAACCGCGACTTGCCGCTGCCGTCCAACCCGTCCACGGCCACCACCAGCGGGGGGGTTGGGGACCCTCCCAGGGTCCCCATCAACGCGTTGGGCGGAGCCGGGCTCCGCCCGGCGAAGCCCGTCGCGGGGGGGTTGGGGACCCTCCCAGGGTCCCCATCAACGCGTTGGGCGGAGCCGGGCTCCGCCCGGCGAAGCCCGTCGCGGGGGGGGTTGGGGACCCTCCCAGGGTCCCCATCACAGAGGCGGTCGGATGCGCCAGTCGGGGGTCAGCAGCTGACCGAGGGCGCCGGCGGCGCGCACGATGGCGATGATCATCAGGTAAAGGAGGACGATCGGGAGCTGATCGAAAAGGGCCAGGCCCAGCGACAACACAATCACGAAGTCCCGGCGGCCGAGCAGCATCACCCCTCTGATCGAGGTCGACCCGGCGCCGCTCACGTTCTTCAACGTCTGACCATAGGCGAACCACCAGCGCAGCTTCATCACGTCGCCCTCGCCCTGGCGCACCAGCTCGCGGTACGAAACGCCGACGTAGAACAGCGTCATGGCCGCGGCAGCCAGTGCCATCTTCATGTCGAGGTAGGTCCCGCCGTGGCGCCAGAGGGCAAGGCCGACCGCCAAGATCATCACCACGTTGACGAAGTCGCCGACGAGCGTATCCAGCCAGGCCCCGAAGGCCGTCTGGTGCAGGCGCACGCGCGCGAGCTCGCCCGCGCAGCCGTCGAGGATGGCGAACCCTTCCAGAATCACGAACCCCCAAAGGACGCTGGCCGGCGCTCCGACCGCGACCATCAGCGCGCCATAGACGCCGACGAACCCCGCGATCAGCGTCAGCAGCGCGGGCGCGGCCGGGAGGTGCACCAGCAAGAGCTGGGTGAGGCGCGCGGCGATCTTCCGGTTGAGCAAGCGATCGACGATCCCGACCGTCTCCCGATGGCTGTCGCGAAACACGGCGTCTGCGGCGGCCCGGCGCGAAGCCGCGTCGACCACGCGCATCCCTTTGTCGAACCGCGCCGGCTGCAGCCAGACGTTGTCGGCGCCCACGACGATCACCTCGGGACCGAGCTCGGCACGCAGCCGGGCCAGGCCGGCCGTCACGTCTCCGTCGATCTCGCGCCGCTCCATGTTGGCAGGCAGACGGCGAGGCACCGGCACGCTGCCGTCGGCGGCGATGACCACATGAGCGTCGCGCAGCCGCGCGAGCAGCCGAATGGCCCGATCGACGACGCGCAGACCGGCCACCTGCATGCGGGCGCCGGTCGCCTCCAACTCCGTGGCGCTCAGGATGATCGGAACCATCGTCCGCGCCCCGATGCTCATTGACCGGGGGAGCACGGCCGGCGCCACCCCCACCGTCGAATTCAGCTCGCCCGCGCCTTCACTCATCATCATTGCAACAAATCTCTGTGCGACAAAAACCCCGGAGCACGCACATACCGCCGGGTGCCCGACAATGCCATTCCGAACGCCTCAACTCAAGCGTAATCACCGACGGAAGTCGGTTCTTACGTCGAACGTCTCTCGTCAAATTGCTGACGGCGGACCTTATGCCACCGGATCTTATGACACCGGATCTTCGGGAAGACAGGGCGCCATGACGCGGATCATGAATGCATGGCAGACGCCGTTGCTGGCGACAGAGCCACGCCGCCGGAAGAGGTCCTTCTGGTTGTAGCGCATCGGGTTTCCGTCGCCGTCGCTGACGGTGCAACCAGCCTCTCTCAAGATCACCTCGGGCGCGCAGGTGTCCCACTCCTGCTCGGCGGACGAGAGGTTGAGGACGGCGTCGAGATCGCCCCGCGCCAGCGCCATGTGCTTGACCGACGCGCCCATCGCCACCGCGCGCGGCGCCAGCCCCGAGGCAGCCAGGCATTTGCCGAGCCCCTCGTCCGGGTTGAGCCGCGAGATGCCGACCCGCAGCTCGCTCGGCGCGCTGCGCGTGGAGGTGGTGATGCGGCTCTGGACGCCGCTCGACTCCATGAACGCGCCGCCGCCCCGCCGCGCGTGATAGAGCGCCTGGCGCACCGGCTGATAGACGACGCCCAGCACCGGCTGGTGATCGACGCAGAGGCCGATGTGCACCGAGAAGTCCCCCGTCTGCGCCAGGAAGTCGCGCGTGCCGTCGAGCGGATCGACGATCCAGACGCGGCTCTTGCCGAACCGAACCGGATCGTCGGGTGATTCTTCGGTGAGAAAGGCGTCGTCCGGGAACGCCGTGCGGAGGCGATCGAGGATCAGCGCGTCGGCGGCCTTGTCGGCGACGGTGACCGGCGACGTGTCGGCCTTGGTGTCGAACGCGAGCTCGGGGTTGCCGTAGTAGCCCAGGATGACCCGACCCGCGTCGCGGGCGGCCTGACAGGCGACTTCGTGCTCCCGATCGAGGTTGCTCACCCGCGCTAGGCTAGCAGAGAGCGAGGCCTTTCGATCACGCTCTTGTGGGGGGTCAGGCGGGGGGCGTGCCCGAAAGCAGCTCGTCGTAAATCGCCACCATCTTGTCGATGGCGAAGCTCTCATTGGGGGCGAAGCGGTTGGCGACGTGGTCGCGCCCGCTGCGTCCCATTTCGATCAGGCGAGCAGCCGGGGTCGCCAGCGCCTGCTCGAGCGCCTGGCAAAGCGGGCGATGGCGACCGGTGGAGACCTCCCAACCCGTCTCGCCGGGTCGCACGATCCCGTCGATGTTGGCGGCGTGCGACAGGATGGCGGGAAGCCCTGCCGCGCACCCTTCGAGCGCTGCGTTGGCCAGCCCCTCATAGAGCGAGGGCATGAGCAACAGGTCGGAAGCCCAATAGAGCGAGCGAACCTCCTCGACCGAGCCCAGGAACCGCACCGACGGCGCGAGCCGCGAATCACCGGCCAGCCGGCGGACCCAGCTGGTCACGAGACGATCGCGGGCGCGGCCAGCCAGCAAGAGCGTCACGTCCGCCGGCCAGCGGTCACGACGGGCGAGCGCGCGCATCGCCAGCAGCACCCCGAGCTGGTTCTTCTGCAGGCCGATCCGCCCCGGCAGCAGAATGGCCCGGTGACCGGCGGGGATCTGCCAGCGCGCGCGCGCGTCGGCACGCTCGAGCTCGGTCGGCGGGCGAAACTGCTCGACGTCGAGCAGGTTGTAGACCACCCGAACCTTGTCGGACGGCACCCGCGCCCAGGCAGTCAGCTCATGCTTGACGCCGATCGAGTTGGTGAGGATCAGGCGGCTCCTGCGCGACATGAACCATTCGGTGGCGAGGTAGCGCAGCTCCATCATCCGGTTGCGGCAGGAGGTGACGGTGATCGGAACGCCGGCGCGGGCCGCGGCCCAGCGCGCCCAGAAGTTGGCCTTGTCGCGAAACGAATGGACGATGGCCGGCTTCTCTCGCCGCAGGATCTCGGTGAGGCGATCGAGGGCCGCCAGGTTCATGCGCCGCACGCCGAGATCGTGCGCCGGCTGCCCGGGGGGACAGCGGCCGCCCCAAAAGATCTCGTCAGCGTGGTACACGCACAGCACCGGCTCGAACCGCGCGGGGAGGCTGTTGATGAGCTCCAGGATCTGCCCCTCGGTCCCCCCCTGCTGAAGGTTGGGAATGAAATAAAATATCTTCGTGCGTGCCATACGTTGAGTCACTCGAGCGCGGCTGCTGAACAATAGAGCGGCCCGCCGGGCGAGAGAAGATCCGTCGCGCGGGCTCGCGTCGAGATCCTAACCCGCTCGCGCGCCAGCCGAGTCGACGAAGGTCCGGAACCAGAGCTCCAGCCAGAGCAGGTTCCAGAGCCGAAGGCCGTGATCGATGCGGCCTGAGTCGTGTTCGTCCATGAGCCGTTCGACGGCTTTCCGATTCAGCAACCCGCGCTGGTAGACGCGCGCAGAGGAGAGTGTTTCGCGGAGCATCGGGCGCAGCTCGCCACGCAGCCAGCGGCTGTGGGGGATGCTGAAGCCGCGCTTGCGGCGGTAGAGAATCTCGCGTGGCAGAAGATCGCCCAGCGCCTTGCGCAAGAGCCACTTGCCCCGAAATCCTCTCATCTTCAGGTCGGACGGGACGGTGGCCGCGAACTCGACGAGCACGTGATCGACCAACGGGCAGCGGACCTCGAGCGAGTTCGCCATCGACGCGATGTCGACCTTGGTGAAGATGTCGTCGACCAGGTAGACCTGCGTATCGAGCTCGAGGAGGCGCCCCAGGGCGTCGGGGGCGGTGCCCCGACCGAGCGTCTCTTCGAAGAGGGCGCGCCCCGCGGCGGCGCCGGAGGCGGCGAACTCCGGGGTGCAGAGATCGGCGAGCTGGTCCGGGCTGAAGTTCCCGAACTGCGACAGGTACCGGGAGGTGTCGTCCATCTGGATCCGACGGGCGTGCCCGCGGACCGTCGCGCCGACCTCGCCCCAGAAGCCCGCCTGGCGGCCGGGAAAATTGCGCTCGACGAGGCGCGCCGCCGCGGCAACCATGGGACGCGGCAGGAGGGCGAGCAGCCGGGCCAACTTTTCGTGCGCGTAGCGGGTGTAGCCGGCGAAGCTCTCGTCACCGCCATCGCCCGAAAGCGCGACGGTCACGTGCTTGCGGGTCATCTCCGACAGCAGGTACGACGGCAGCGCCGACGGGTCGGCGAACGGCTCGCCGTAGAAGGAGACCAGCTTGGGGAGGAGCTCCGCCGCGCGCGGCCGGAGCACCTCCTCGTGGTGGTCAGTCTCGTAGAGCTTGGCGACCTTGCGGGCGTACGCCACCTCCGAGAAGTCCTTCTCCTCGAAGCCGATCGAGAAGGTCTTCACCGGTTTGGCGCCGACCCTGCTCATGATGGCCACGACCGCCGATGAATCGATCCCGCCCGACAGGAAAGCCCCCAGTGGAACGTCGGACACCAGGCGGAGCCTCACCGCCTCGAACAGGTGGTGGCGGAGCTCTTCGATCAACTCGCCGACCGGCCGGGCCCTGGGGGCGAACTTGAGCTGCCAGTATTTCTCTTCGCGCAGCCGGCCGTCCTCGTAGAGCGCGATCGCGCCGGGCGCGAGCTTGCGAACGCCGGCGATGGCGGCGTACCCGGTCGGAACGAAGCCGAGCGACAAGTACGCGTGCAGCGCGCGCGGCTCGGGCTGGCGGGCGATGTCGTCGTCGCCGAGCAGCGCGCGCAGCTCGGACGCGAAGGAGAGGCCGCGCGTTCCCAGGTGGAAAAACAGCGGCTTTTTGCCCAACCGATCGCGCCCCAGCATGAGGCGCCGGCGCGGGGCATCCCAGATCGCGAAGGCGAACATGCCCCGCAGCTTGTCCACGAACGATGGCCCGCGCAGGCGGTAGAGCTCGAGCAAGACCTCGGTGTCGGATTTCGTCCGCAGCGCCACCCCGGCCGCGCGCAGCTCGGCGGCCAGGTCGGGGAAGTTGTAGATCTCGCCGTTGAAGACCAGGGTGACCGCGCCGTCGGCGCTCACCATCGGCTGGTTGGCTTCCGTCGACAGATCGATGATCGCCAGGCGCGCATGTCCGAACGTCGCCGGGCCGTCCTGGCGAACCGCCGAGGCGTCGGGGCCGCGGTGGTGGATCGCGTCCGTCATGGCCTGAACCAGCGCCCGCGCGCTCTCCGGCGAGCGCGCCGGGCCCGAACCGAGGCCGACGTGACCCGCTATGCCGCACATGGCGTCTGCCCCGCGAGCGCGCGATCAGTGGAGCCGACGGGCGGCATGAACGATTCCCGTTCTACTCTCGCCGACCAGGACATGCCAAATCAGCAGTGCAATCGGCGTGACGCTCAACCGGGACCGTAGCCGAAGTCGCCGCGAGCGAGGACCGCGTCGGCGTGGGCGCGCTCTTCGGGCAGGTCGACCTCCAGCCAGCCGTGACCGCTGATGTCGCGGCAGAGCGGCGGGTGCCCACCGTCGGCGAGGCGCGCCAGGACCCGCTCGACGTGGATGGCCCGCCCTTCCTCGGCCTGGGCCGCTTGCACCGCCGCCCAGTAGCGATCGGCGGCGCCGACCGGCACCTTGGTCATGCCGACGTAGCCGGCGTCGAACCTGGTCAGCGTCTTGGAGATGCGGGACACTCGCCCGCGCGCGTCGCGCTCGACCTTCATGTCGTCGGCGCCCAGCGAGCGATCGGTGTCGATGAACGCCGTGACGTCGCTGACCTCGGCCGCCGCCAGCGCCGCGATGGGCGCCCGGTAGATGTGGTCGACGTTCATCAACAGGAAGTCGTCGACGACGAGCGCCCGCGCCGCCTGCAGCGAGACCAGGTTCCCGTCGCGGAAGGCGCGGTTCTCGATCAGCGTCACCGGCAGCTCTCGCCGGGCAACCTCGGCGGCCACCAGATCGAAACCATAGCCGCCGACGACGATGACGCTGCTGGCCCCCGCGGCCCGCGCGAACCGCACGGCGTGCACCAGCAGGGGCTCGCCACCGACGGAGATCAGCGCCTTCGGGACATGTTCGGTCAGCGCCCCGAGGCGGCTCCCGAGCCCCGCCGCCAGCAACACCGCCTGCATGATTCGCCCCTCTACTGAAACAGATCGGCGAGGGCGGCGAAGCGCCGGACCACCGGGACCTGCGGGAACCGGAGCATGAAGCGCTCGGGGGAGAAGGTCGTCGCCACGCCGACGAACGGGACCCCTTCACGCTCGGCGATCTCGCCGTCGTGCAGCGAATCCCCGACGAAGAGCATCTCTTGCCGATCGATCTCGAAGAAGCGCGACACCGCGTCGAAGTGCGGTCGCCCCTTGGCCAGGCCGCCGCCGAACCCCAGCGTGAGATCGAATCCGAAGCTGGAAGCGCGCGCGAAGGTGTCGACGTTCTCCACGCCGTTGTTGGACGAGACGACGATCCGCACGCCGGCGGTCCGGAGGTCCTCCAGCGTCCGGCGCGTCTCGGCCGGCATCTGGATGGCGTTGCACCGGTCCGGCTTCTGCGATTCGAACATCACCGAGGCGCGCGCGTTGCGGGGATCGCCCGGATAGACCTCTTCCAGCTGCGCCGCGAACGGCAGCCCACAGGTCGCCAGGTACAGCTCACGCGAGAGGATCGCCGGCGTCGCATAGACCTCTTCCATCACCTCGGCGGCGATCTCGGCCAGCGTCGGCATGCTGTCGATGAGCGTCCCGTCGAGATCGCAGAGGAGAACCCGCGGAAGCGGCAAGTGGGCCAGCGCGGGACGGCGCGCAACGCCGCCGGGAACCCGGAGCGCGGCGCCCGAAGGTCCGTGTGACGACTTGGGGAGGGCCGGCGCGACGAAAAATCCTGAAGCGGACATGGACCACGGGGAAGAGCAAGGTTGACGCCAGCGGCCATCTCATCCCTAAGGACCTGGAATTGCTCGACTTCGTGGCGACCGAGCGTGCGACCTGTTCAATTTCTGACAGATCGTCTGACCACTTTCCAACATCCAGGGCCGATCTCAGCAGACCCGGCCGGGCCCGACTTCAGGCGCCGACGACGATGATGAACTGCCAGTGGTTCGCTTCGATCCCGTAGCCGAAGTCGACCCCGACCAGAGGGACCGCGACCGACCGAAGGAAGAACCTGAGCCCGACGCCGACGTCGTTGTGGATGCTGTCGCGGCTGAACCCGGTTGGCATCATCGTGGGGAACGTGCGGGCGTCCGGGGTGTTGCGCTGAACGTAATTCACGCCGTAGGGGACGGCGCCGTTGGGATCCATCACCGGTGTGCCTTCCGGTGCGTCCCGGAACCAGACGGCCTGGAAGTCGTAAAACCCGAGCGCGCGAAAATCGAGCGAGCTGATCGAGAAGAGCGGGAAGTGATACTCGAGCTTGCCGCCAATCTGCGTGTCGCCGCGAAACTGCTGGCCGATGTAACCACGCAGGTTGGTCCCGCCGGCGGTGTTCTCGTTCCAAAACGGCAAATTGTGACCGGCGGTGGCGTTCGCCGAATACACGAGGTTGTGCGACTTGAAGAACTTGATCCCCTGCTCCCAGCCGACGCCGCCGCGATAGAAGTCGAAGTCGCTGCCGAGGGCGGCGCTGCCGTAGTCGAAGTAGAGGCTGAGCGCTTGGCCGGTCATCACCGCGAACTCGCGTGCGCGAAAGTCGAAGCTCAGGTTGGCGCGACCATAGCTCGAGGTGCCGCCGTTGCTCGCGGGGACCAGAGGGACGCTGGAGTTGGTGGGGAGGTTCGAGCCCGTCTCCAGCGTCGGATCGGCGGGATCCGTCCCGGCGCCGAAGTAGGAGAACCGCTCGAGGTGCCAGGCCACCTGGGTCCGCACCCGGCGCATCCAGGCGACGCCGAACGACGGCTCGAACCCGTAAGAAAAGAGTCGCGTCTCCCGGAACTCGAAGGGGTTGCCCAGCGAGGCGACCCCCAGCGGCGTCATGCCCGAGTTCTGGTACTCCGGGATGATCTGGCGCTGCACCACCCCCTGCAGCTGCCAGTACATCCAGGTGCCGAACAGCGAGGGATCGCGATAGGCGAGGACGGCGCCCGAATCGATCTGCGCGAGACGCGCGCCGAGGAGCAGCTGCTTGCCGCGCCCGAACAGGTTGCCGTGCACGAACAGCAGCCCGATCGATTTGTTGTTCGAGGACCAGGAGGCGGTGGGGACCGGCGCCCAGGGGAACTTGTCCTTGACCGAGATGTTGACGCGCACACCTGAGCCGTGGGGCTCCCACCAGACGTTGACGTCCGCGAAGAGGCCCGTCGTGTTGAGGCGCTCGCGCACGAGATCGAGCGTGTCCGCCTCGAGCGTGTCGCCGATGGAGAGCCCGGCGATCGAGCGGACGGTCGACTCTTCCGTGCGCTGGTTGTCGAGGACCCGGACGTCGGTGATCTCCTCGCCGACCGCGAAGGCCGGTCGGGCGGAGATCGCAATGCCAATGGCAATCAGGGCGATTGCAAGCGTTCCCCGCACTGCGAGTCGAAGCGAGGCCATGCTTAAGGATATCGGTGGGAACGCCGTTCGTAAACAGCAACTGCCCGGTGAGACTTCACGCACGTACATGTAGAACCCGTGCACCTCTGTCGTCATTGTCCGATCGACTGTTCTTTTGCTCTATTTTGCTGCTGTTCCGACGATGCCCGGACGGTGAAATCCTGGTAACGTTCGGCGCCGATGGCGCCCCCCGCGCACAGCCGTATCAGCCGTTACCACCGCTGGCTCACCCGAAACCCGGTGTTGGTCCTAGTGGGAGCGCTGGCGATCGCCGCAGCCGCGGCCCTTCTCGCCTCGCGGCTCCAGCTGAAGACGGCGTTCTCCGAGCTGCTCCCCAGCAACGATCCCGGCGTGAGGACGCTGACCCGCACGCAAAAGCGCATGGGGGACATGTCGCTGCTCCTCATCGGCGTTCACTCGCCCGACTACGCGGCGAACCTGCGTTACGCGGAGGCGTTGACCCAGAAGCTGCGGGCCCTGCCCCCCACGGTGGTCAACCTGGCGACCTACGACGTCCGCGATCTGCGCACGTTCTACCAGCAGAACAAGTGGCTGTTCGTGTCGGAGGACGACCTCGAATCGATCCGTGATCGCCTCCGCAACGAGATCAGCAAGCGCAAGAACCCGCTCTTCGTTTCGCTCGACGAAGAGGAGCCGATCGACAAGATGCAGAAGCGCCTCGAGCACCACGACGGCCTCGACGAGCGCTTCCCGGGCGGCATCTTCAGCAGCAACAACGGCGAGTACGTCTGGATCGCCGCGCTGCCGCCGGGCGGGCTGTTCGTCGAAAACGCTGGCGCGGCGCTCTATAACGCCGCCCACGAGCTCATCGAGACCGATCCCCCCTCGCGCTATCACCCGCAGATGACGGCCCAGGTGTCGGGACCGATTGCCACCGGCATCGCCAACCGGAAGGCGCTCATCGAAGACCTCGCGATGGTCACCGGCACCTGCCTGGTGATCGTAATCCTCTCGATCGGGTTCTACTTTCGCCGGCTGCGGGCGATTCCGCTCACCGGGATCCCCGCCGCCATCGGCGCGGCCATCGCCTTCGCCGTGGCCGACCTGGCGTTCGGGTACCTGACCGAGTCGACGTCGTTCCTGGGGTCGATCATCGTCGGCAACGGCATCAATTACGCGATCGTCCTCATGTCGCGCTACGAGGAGCACCGCGCGCGCGGCGAGGATCCGGACCGGGCGCTGGGCTCGGCGCTGGAGGGCGTCTGGCGGGGAACGCTGGTGGCGTCGATCTCGGCCTCGGCCGCCTACGCGTCGCTGATGGTGACCAGCTTCCGCGGCTTCTACCAGTTCGGGGTGATGGGCGCGGTCGGCTCCCTGGCCTGCTGGGTGGCCACCTTCACCGCGCTGCCCGCACTGCTGGTGCTGCTCGATCGCCGGCCCCGGCGGATCTCCCGATCGGCTCGCCCTCCCGTCGAATTTTCCCCGCTGGGGCGCCTGCTGGTGCGGCGGAGCGGCACCGTGACGGCGCTGTTCACGGTGCTGTCGATCCTCGGGCTCGTCGGCATGCGCCACTTCCTGAAGGACCCGTTCGAGTACGACTTCAGCAAGCTCTCCGCGTCGCTGAAGACCACCGCTTCGGCCCAGCAGTTCAACCACAGCGTCGACCGCCTGTTCGGACGCTGGCCGTCGCCCACCATCGTCCTTGCCGACAGCGTCGACGAGGTCGAGCCGATCAAGCAGGCGATCCGGCGGCAGGATCACGACTTCCCCGGTCCGGACGTGATCGGACAGGTGGTGACCGTCTGGGATCTCCTCCCCGGCGTTCCCGAGGTCCAGGAGCGGAAGCTGGCGCTCATCGCGCAGATTCGCAAGCTGACGCACGACCCCTCCCTCGAGCTGCTGAACGCCAAGGAGAAGGCCGACCTGGCCAAGATCGACCCGCCGGCCGGGCTGCACGAGCTCGCCCCCGGCGACCTGCCGGCGTTCGCGCGGCGGCCGTTCACCGAGACCGACGGCACCATCGGCCGCGTCGTGCTGGTCTACCCGCCCGAGCAGGGGCTCTCGGTCTGGAACGGGCGCGATCTGCTGAAGATCGCCTCCGTCCTGCAGTACCTGCACCTGCCGAACGGAAAGGTGGTCGAGACCTCGGGCTCGGCGGTGGTCTTCTCCTCGATGATCCGCTCGATCCTCCGCGATGGCCCGATCGCCACCGCGGCCTCGTTGATCGCCGTCCTGATCATCATCTCGTTCACCATCCGCCCGGCGGCCGCCGCCGTGATGGCGCTGGCGACGCTGATGCTCGGCATCCTGCTGATGGTGGGGGGCGCCGGGTGGGCCCAGGTGCGGGTGACGTTCCTGAACTTCATCGCGCTGCCGATCACCTTCGGGATAGGGGCCGAGTACGCGCTGAACGTCATCACCCGCTACCGCGAGGAGAAGGACGTCGTGAAGGCGGTCGTCTCGACCGGCGCGGCGGTGGCGCTCTGTTCCTGGACCACGATCGTCGGTTACGGATCGCTGCTGGCGGCGCGCAATCGGGCGCTCCAGGGATTCGGCCTGATGGCCATCCTGGGCGAGGTCTCTTGCCTCTCCGCGGCGATCATCGCCCTTCCGGCGGTCCTGCTCTGGCGAAAGACGCGGCCGCTTTACGAGCATCCGCCCCTCGCTGACGCGGTCCTCGACCCCACAACCGGGCCATCTCTCGATCCCGAGCCGCCGTCGACGACCCCGTAACGGGCGTCGCCCGCTCCGACCGTCAGTGGCGCATGTGAAGCACGCCGGCGGTGGAGGCGATCAGGAAGATCCCCATCGCCACCCAGATGAGACCGAAGGTCCGGTGACGGCGGCGGGCCCGGGCGCGCTCGGGCGAGTCGTCGTTGATCTCGCGCTTGGAGTCGCGACGGCCGAGCGTCGCCGCCCGCACCGCGCCACCGATCGCCAGGGCGGCGCCGATCAGATAGAAAACCAGAGGGGGGATGACGAGGTTCATGGCTTAGCTGGCGATCTCCACGGCTTTGAGCTCGCGAATGACGGTAACCCGAATCTGCCCCGGGAAGCGCATCTCGCGCGAGATCTTTCCGGCGATCTCGCTCGACAGATTCACCGCTCCCAGATCGTCGACCCGGTTCTCCTCGACGTAGATGCGGATCTCCCGCCCACCCTGCACGGCATACGCTTCGGCGACGCCGCGGAAGCCGCGGGTGATCCGCTCGAGCTCCTCGACGCGGGACAAGAAGCTCTCGTCGGTCTGCCGGCGCGCGCCCGGCCGGCCGCCCGACATGGCGTCGGCGGCGGCGACCAGGTAGGCGTACGGACTGTTGAACGGCTCGTCGGTGTGGTGCGCTCCGATCGCGTTGGCGACCAGCTCGGCCTCGCCGAGGCGCCGGGCATACTCGGCGCCGATCACCGCGTGTGATCCGTCGAGCTCGTGCGTGAGCGCCTTGCCGATGTCGTGCATCAGCGCCGCGCGGCGCGCCAGCTGCAGATCGAGGCCCAGCTCGTCGGCCATCATCCCGCAGAGGTAGGCGGCCTCGACGGCGTGCTTCCACTGGTTTTGGGTATAGCTGGTCCGGTAGTTGAGGCGACCGACCAGCTTGACGATGTCGGGGTGGGCAGCGGGGATCTCCAGCATCGAGAAGGCGCGCCGGCCGAGATCGCCGAGCTCGGCGTCGAGGGCCGTCGCGATCTCCCGCGCCGCCTTGGTCACGGCAGCGGGATCGCGCGCCGCTCCCGGCTGCCGCTGAAGGCGGGCCAGGGTCCGCCGGGCCACTTCACGCCCGACCCCATCGAGCCCCTCGAGGCGGACCGCGTCCTGCTGCTCGGAGAGCGCCAGCGTCACGCCGGCGACGCTCTCGATGGCGCGCAGGTTGGCCTCGTCGCGGCCGACGATCGCCGCGCCGGCCTCCCCCGGCGGCAGCGGCAGCACAGAGTGCAGCCGTTCGGTCAGGTAGTGACCATAGAAACGCCCCGCGGCGATTCCCATGATCCGCTTGGCTCCCTTCACCGCCCCTTCGGCGGCCGCCTCTGCGGCGGCGCGCTCGGACCGCGCCGAGACCATCCGCGTCTCCTCGATCTCGCTGTCGCGGATTGCGCTCACGGCCTCGGCCACGGTCTCGGCGGCCGCGCGCTCCAGGGCCGCGCGGGCCTCGCGCGCGAGCGCCGCCGCCTCGGCACGGGCGCGGGCAGTCACGGCCTCGTGGGCGGCGATCCGCGCGCGCTCGGCCCCGATCCGCTCGCTCGCCGAGGCGAGGAGAGCCTGGCGCCGCGCGCGCTCTGCGGCGGAGGCGTCGAGCCGACGCCGGCGCGCCTCGAGCCCCGCCGCCCGCGTCCGCATGGCCGCCTCCGCCGCGGCGCCCGAGGCCCGGGCCTCCTCGCGCCCATTGAGCTCCGCGGTTCGTAGAATCTCGGCGCGCTCCGTCTCCGCGGCACGAGCCATGGCCGCCGTGAGCTGCCGGACACCCGCCGAGAGCAGCTCCGCGCGCTGGCGCGCGACGCGCCGGCCGAGCCAGCCCCCGGCGGCCGCGAACAGCGCCGCCAGGACCAGCAGCGCGGCCGGCGAGGTTCCCATCCTCGAGCTCCCCGAGCTCTAGCCCTGGCCGATGACCAGGCCGAGGTGCTCGCGGACCACGAAGTACTCCTCCGAGATCGACCAGAGGAGCAGGTCGCGGATCTTGTCCTTGGGATCGGCGACCCCGATCGAGACCGGCTCGCTCTGGACCAGGCGCGCCGCCACGTCGAGATCGTTGCAGATCAGGAAGCCGGCGCGCGTGGCCGTCAGATCGACGGCGTTCGACCACTTGTGGATGTCGGCCTCCCCCTTGCCGGCGACGAACCGCTGGACGACGGCGCCCAGCTGCTCGAGCGCCTGCGGCGGGACCGTCCGTTTGAGCAGATCGAGGTACTGCCCGACCGGCTGCTGAACGTCGGCCTTCACCTCCAGCTTGGGGTGAACCAGCTTGAGCGCCGCCAAGAAGACGACCTTCAGCTCGGCGACCGTCGGGACGACCGTCGGCCAGCGAACGAAGTGGTCCGGCCGCATGAACGTCAGCCGCTTGCCGATGACGTAGGCGAGATCCTTCTCGGGACGCCCCTGCAGGAGACTCGATCCCACCACGAACGACGGGATGAGGTGCGCCTTCTCGCGGGCGTTGGCCAGATCCAGCTCGCCCGGCGACTCGGGGCGCAGATAGAGCTCCGGCTGCGGAACCCCCAGCACCTGGTTGACGTAGTTGAACACCTTGCTGAAGAGCAGCTGGTCGGTCGCCACGTCGCGCCGGTCCTTGCGCTTGAGCCCCCAGTCCTTGTGCTCCTTGGCGCGCGCACTGGCCACCGCCTGGCTGACGGTGGCGAAGATGTGCGAGACGACCCGATCCTCGTCCGGGTGGTAGATGTTCTTCCAGAGGTCTTCGGTCAGCCGCGCCTTGGCGCGCACGAAGCCCTTGGGCTTGTACTGTTCGAAGAACTGCTGCTCTTCGGCGTCGGCCTTGCGCAGGAAGGCCATCGCCGCCCCCACGCACCAGGCGCGATCGTACTGCTGCATCGCCATGAAGAGCCCGCGCAGCGTCTTCATGTAGACCGCCATCTGGCCGAAGTCCGGCGTGACCTTGATGAGGTGGCGGTACTCGTTCACCGCCTTGTCGTAGGACTCGGGGCCCGACAGTTGATAGAGCTCGGCCAGGATCTGGTGGCGGGGGGTCGCGTCCGGATCGAGCTGGACGCAGACCTCGAAGGCGGCCGTCGCCGACTTGAAGTCCTTGAGCCGCGAGCGGTAGATCTCGCCCAGCCCGTGCCACAGGGCAATCTGCGTGGCCTTGCGCTCGGGGGCCGGCTCCTGACCGAGCCGCTTGATCATCCGCCGGAAGTTCCGCTCCTGGTTCTTCCAGTCCTTCTTGGCGGTCATGATCTTGTCGATGCGCTCGAACGCCTTCAGATCATCCGGGTCCTCGTCGAGCGCCTGGTTGTAGATCTCGACCGCTTCGTCGGTGGAGTGCAGCTCGTAGTTGGCGATGTTGCCGGCGGCGACCAAGTAGCGGGCCTTGACCTTGCCGGTCTCGAGCTCGGCCAGCTTGCCGAGGATCTCCATCGCCTTCTTCCACTGCTTGGTCTCGCTGAACAGATCGAGCAGGTCGTGCAGCAGCTGGCGATCGTTCGGCTTGAAGTTGAGCGCCTCCAGGTGGGAGGCGATCGCCTTCTGCGGGTTCGCCAGCTTGTCCTTGTAGATCCCGGCGATCTCCTCGCAGATCGTGAACTTCTCGTCGGGCGGCGTGCTGGCCGAGGCCATCAGCGCGCGCTTCTGCTTGATCACCGCCTCGAAGTCGCCGGCCTCGGTGTACAGCTCGATGAGCGCCTGGAGCGTCGCCCGGTGTCCGGGCTGAATCTCCAGCGCCTTCTCGAACATGTTCACCGACTTGGTGCGCTCGTTCAGCTTTCCCTTGATGCGCCCCAGGCGGAAGAAGATGTCGACGATCTCGTCGTCCTTCTGCGTGTCGCGGTGGTGCACCAGGATCGTCTGGTAGATGCGGAACGCGTCGTCCCAGTGCTCCAGCTTGTAGAGCAGGGCGGCGCGGTCGACCAGCGTCGGCAGGTAGGTCGAGTCGAGGTCGTAGGACTGCTTGTAGTACTTGAGCGCCTTTTCGTTCTCGCCCAGGCGGTCGGCCGCCTTGGCCAGCCGGTGATAGAGCTGCGTCAGCTCTCGGTTGGTCTTGCGGTCGGCCTTGCGCGCCAGCATCTCCAGCAGCGGCACCAGCGGCGCCCACTCCTCGCGCTTGAAGTAGACCTCCGAGAGGGGCTCCGCCGCCTCGACGTGCTCGGGATCGAGCTGCATGACCCGGGCGAACGAGATCGCCCGCCTGGGTCTCGTCGGAGAGCTTCTCCTGGAAGATCTTCCCCGCCTCGTACAGGAGGCGCGTCTTCTCCAGCGGGTTGACGGTCGCCGCCTCGGCGCGGACCATCAGCTGCGCCGCCTTCTGCCAGTCGCCGCGCCGCTTGTAGAGACCGAGCAGCGACAGCATGGACGGCACGTGCGCCGGGTCCTGGGAGAGCGCCTCGACCAGGTACTCCTGGGCCGGCTCCGGATCCTGCATCTGCTCGTCGAAGATCTTGCCGAGCCGATAGTTGAGGTCGACCTTCTGCTTCGGATCGGCGCTGATCCGGATGAGGCGCCGCATCACCTCCACGGCCTCGTCCCACTGCGAGGTCTCTTCGTAGAGGCGGGCGATGCCGGCCAGGGCCTCGGGGTGCTCGGCCTCGACGGAGAGGACGTCGTTGTACGACTCGATCGCCTTGTCGAGATCGCGCAGCTCCGTCTCGTAGACCTGCCCCATCTTGGTGAAGATCTGGATCCGCTCGGTCCCGTCGGCGGTGACGCCGAGGTGCTTGCGGTAGGTCTCGACCAGCGCCTCCCACTTGCGCTCCTGCTGATAGAGACGCTCGAGATCGCGGTAGGCCTTGGCGTTCTTGTCGTCGATGAGGAGGATCTTCTCCAGCACCTCCGACGGCGCGATCCGGCTTGGCGAAGTTCTCTTCCCAGATCGTCGCCATCTTCTGGTAGGTGGCGACCCGATCCTCCTCGGGCGGCGAGACCTCCAGCCGGTGCTCGAGGTTCTCGAGGTACTCCTCCATCCGCCCCGTCTTTTCGTACAGCGTGTCGAGCGCGGTCAGCGCCGGCAGGTTGCGCGGATCGACCGAGAGGACCTCCTTGTAGGCCTCGACGGCGCGATCGTTGTCACCCAGGCGGTCCTCCCAGAGCTCGCCGACCTGCAGCTTCAGCTTGATCGCCTGTTCGGTGTCGTCGACCACCTGCGACTTCTTGGCCAGCACGTCGACCAGGCGATCCCAGGCCTGGGTGCGCCGTATAGAGCCTTTCCAGTGCATTGATGGCGTCGATGCAGCGCTCGTCGTTGTCGAGCGCGCGCTGGTAGGCGTTCACCGCCTGCGTGGCGTCGCCGACCTGCGTCTCGTACGTGTCGGCCAGCTGCAGCAGGATGTCGACCCGCGGCGCCGGCTCGGTCTCGCACTCGGCGTGGCGCGCGAGCGCGGTGACGAGGTCGCTCCAGCGCTTCTGCTTGCGGTAGAAGTCCTCCAGCGCCTGCAGCGCGCCGACGTGCGCGTTGTCGAGCTGCAGCGCCTGCTGCGCCGAGGCGATGGCGTAGTCGACGTGGCGGAGCGCCGAGTCGTACCAGCGGGCGATCTTGACCCACAGGTCGGCCGCCTGCTTGGGGTCGGCGATCCCCTGCACCACCTGGGTGTAGTCGCCGATCAGCTCGTTCCACTTGTCGGCGGCGGTGGCCAGGCGCTGCAGCTCCTCGGCCACCTGGTCGTTCGAGTAGTCCTCGCGGAAGGCCGCTTGCAGCGTCACGAAGGCGCTGTCGCGATCGTCGAGCTGCTGCTCGTAGATCTCCGCGACCTGCCCCAGCAACAGGATGCGCGCCGCTGCGTCGGGCGCGAACTCGGTGCGGGCCAGCAGCAGATCGATGAGCTTCATCCAGCTCTTTCGCTGCCGATAGAGCTGCTCCAGCTCCAGCGAGGCGGTCTGGTGCCCCGGATCGATCTGCAGCACGCGCTCGTAGACCTGGGCCGCCGAGCCGCCGTCGCCGATCTTGTCGGCCCACAGCGAGGCCGCCTGCATGAGGACGTCGACCCGCTCGGTCGGGTTGGCCAGCGCCTCCACGCGCCGCTCGAGGATGTCGACCGCCTCCTCCCAGCGCGCCTCCTGCATGAAGAGGCGCTCGAGCGCCGCCAGCGCGCGGAAGTCCGCCGTGTCGAGCTCGAGGACCTCGCGCCAGGCGTCGATGGCGTCCTGGGTGCGCATGAGGGTGTCGCCCTCCAGCTCACCGAGCTGCGCGAACAGCTCTTTCAGCTCGTCGCTCTCGATCCCGCTGCCGCCCAGCTGGCCGACCTGAATGAGCCGGCGCAGCGCCTGCGACAGCTCCTCCCAGGCGCCGGCGCTCCGGTAATTGGCGGCGATCGCCCGCAGCGCGTCGACGTCCTGCGGATCGATCTCCAGGACCTTCTGCCAGCTCTCCAGCGAGTTGCGCTCGCGCGACAGCTTCTCGCCCCAGACTCGTCCCAGGCGCTTGTAGATGGGGATCCGCGCCTCGCCGTCGGCGGTCGCGGCCACCTGCTTTTCGAGCACCTCGGTCAGCGGGGTCCATTCGCCGGCCATCTCGTGCAGATCGGCCAGCCCGGAGAGCGCGATGGCGTCCTCGCCGCGGATGTCGACGACCTTGCCCCAGAGCTCGACGGCCTTGGGGCGATCATCGAGCGCGTCGGCGGCCAGCTTGGCCATCCGCGCGTAGCAGTCGGCCAGACCCATCTCGTCGCTGGTGACGTCGGCGATCTTCTCGTAGATGCCGTAGAGATCGCTCCACCGCTCGCCGCGGAAGTAGAGCCGCTCGAGCGCGTCGAGCGCCTCGCGCGACTGCGGCTCGTGCTCCAGCACGCGCCAGGTAGCTGGCGATCGCCAGGTCCCGTTCCTCCAGCGCCTCGGCGTACACCTTGCCGAGCCGCAAGTTGAACGAAACCAGCTCCGCGGTGTCGTCGGTGGTGGCGATGCGCTGTCGGAGAACGCCGGCCAGGTTCTCGTACATCCCCTGGCTCTCGTAGATGCGGTCGAGCGACGCCAGCGCCGCGGCGTCCTTGTCGTGCTCGTTGAGCACCGCCAGGAGCGCCTTCTCCGCCCGCTCCAGATCCCCGAGGTCGGTCTCGAAGCTGGCGGCCAGACGCAGCAGCACGTCGCGCCGGACGGCCGGCGGCCGATCCGCCGACGCGGCCTCGGACATGGTGGTGACGAAGGCGTCCCACTGGTGGGTGGCCCGCGCCAGCCGCAGGAGCTCGTCGAGCGCCTGCGCCGACGACGGGTCCTCCTTGACGGCCTCCGCCCACCAGCTGAAGGCGGCGACCTGATCGACCAGCTTGTGCTCGGCGATCTCCGCCAGACGGCGCAGGAGCGCCTGTCGCTCTGCGAGGTCGGTCACCCGACCGAGCTGCACCTCGTGGATCTGGTGCAGCTTCTCCCACTCCTCGCCGGCGCGGTAGAGCGGCTCCAGCACCTCGGCGATCTCGATCTGCATCGTGCCGCCCATGAACATCCGCTCGAGCGCGGCGCGCGTCTCGGGGTGCGTCGGCTCGGCGACCAGGATGTCGCGGTAGGCCTCGACCGCCTTCGGCAGGTCCATCAAGGCCAGCTCGTAGATCTGCGCCAGCCGGAAGGTGAGCGCGACGCGCTGGTCGTCCGAGGAGGCGATGCCGACCTCGCGGCGCACGATGGTCGCCAGCTCGTCCCACTGCTGCGCGCGCCCGTACAGCCGATCGAGCGCGACCAGGGCCGGCTTGCTCTCGCCGTCCGCCTCGACCGCCTGGCGGTAGGTGGCGATGGCCTCCTCCGGCTGATTGGTCTCCTCTTCGTAGACGCGCCCGAGGCGCAGGAGGAGATCGATCTGCTTCTGGGGATCGTCGATCTTGTCCAGCTCGGTCGCGAACAGGGTCGCCAGCTTGCCCCAGTGCCCCGTCTCCGACGCCAGCCGATCGAGCTGGAACAGGATGTCCGGGTTGGTCGGATCGACGCGCAGCGCGCGCCCGTAGATGTCGAACGCGGCGTTCT
The DNA here is from genome assembly GCA_963835825.1 of uncultured Pseudomonadota bacterium. GTDB lineage: Bacteria > Myxococcota_A > Polyangia > Fen-1088 > Fen-1088 > JADGRB01. Next base: position 78,570 of record CAWIGZ010000004.1, on the reverse strand, counting down.
GGTGCGAGAGGCGCCGCTCCTCGATCTCCGCCATCCGCCCCAGCAGCTCCACCTTGCGCGCCGGCTCCTCGGCCTGCGCCTGCATCACCTCGTAGACGGCGATGACCCGGTCCCACTCGCCGGCGCTCTCGTAGATCGGCTCCAGCACCTGCGCCGCCAGCACGGCCGACTCCGCTTCGCCACCTGCCATGAGCGCTTCCAGCGCCCGGACCGTCGGCTCGTGCGCGGGGTCCATGCTCAACACCTGGCGGTAGGCCTCCACGGCGCGGGCCAGATCCTTCAGGTGCTCGCGCCACAGCTCGCCGATGCGGAAGCGGAGCGAAACCACCTCCGCGGGCGAGGGCGCCATCTCCGTCTGCCGCTCGAGAACGGCCAGGAGGTCGTACCAGCGCTCCAGATGCTGATAGAGGCGATCGAGCGCCTGGGCGGCGTCGTAGTCCTCCGGATCGAGATCGATGATCGAGCTGTAGGTCTCGACCGCGCGCTCCGGATCGCCGAGCTCGCGGTCGTAGACCTGGCCGAGCACGAAGAGCATCTGCTTCTTTTCGGCCGGCGTCGCCGCCAGCTCCGCCTTCTTGGCGTAGACGTTCTTGAGGTCGTTCCAGCGCCCGAGACGGATGTAGAGCCGCTCCAGCTGATCGAGCGCCGCGCCGTCGGCGTCGTCGACGGAGAGCACGTGCTGGAAGACCTTGACCGCGCTCTCGAGATCCTCGAGGACCTCTTCGTAGAGCTGCGCCGCGCGGGAGTAGAGCGCCTTCTTTTCGGCGGCGCCCTCGACGATTTCGGCCTTGCGCTGGAGCAGCTGCACCAGGTTCGCGTAATCGCCGCCGCGCAGATAGAGCTGCTCGAGGGCGTTGGCCGCCTCGAGATCGCGCGGCCAGACCTCCAGCGCGGCGCCGTAGGCGGCCGCCGCCTGGCGATCGTCGCCGAGGTCGACCTCGCACAGGCGCGCGATCATGTGATAGAGCGCGTTCTTGCGCTCGGGATCGGAGACGCCGGTGACGAGCCGGCCGTAGCGAGCGACCAGATCGTCCAGCTTGTCGAGGGCGCGGGCCAGCCGCTCGACGGCGGTCTGCACCTCGGCGTGCTGCGGATCCTCGGCCAGAGCCCGGGCCAGCGCCTCGTAGGCCCGCCCCGGATCGTCGAGGCCGACCTCGTAGCCGTCGGCGATCTGGCGATAAAGAGCGATCTTCTGCTCGGGATCGGAGGCGTGGCGGGCCTCGACCTCGTAGACGCCGATGAGGCGGTTCCAGTCGCCCCGGATCTTGTAGATCGGCTCGAGGAGCAGGGCCGCGTCCAGCTCGTGCCCCTCGTCGAGGAGGATGCGCTCGAGGGCCGCGATCGTCTCGCGGTGCTCGGGTTCGAGCTTCAGGATCTTCGAGTAGGTGTCGACCGCGGCGCCCAGCTGATCGAGCTTGAGCTCGCGCAGCGCGCCCAGCCGGCCGAGCAGCGCCACCGTCTCGGCGCCGTCGTCGTCGGCCAGCGCCAGCTGGCGCTGGAGGTTGTCGGCCAGCTCGCGGAACTCGCCGCGGGCCAGGTAGAGGCGATCGAGCGAGCGCAGCGCCCGCACGTTCGAGGGGTTGTCCTGCAGGACGACGTTCCAGGCGACGATCGCCTGCTCGGCGTTCCCCAGCATCTCCTCCCAGACGGTGGCGATGCGGATCCGGATCTCCTCGCGCTCCGCCGCGTCGGTGACCAGCTGCGCCTTCTTGAGCAGCGTGTCGACGAGGTCGCTCCAGCGCTCGGTGCGGGTGTAGAGCCGCTCCAGCGCCACCAGCGCGGAGGCATCCTCCGGCTGGATGCTCTGCGCCCGGCGGAAGTACTCCACCGCCCGCTCGTTGTGACCGAGCTTCTCGTCGTAGGCGACCGCCACCACCAGCAGCAGCTCGCGCTCCAGCGCCGACGGCAGCTTCTCTTTGCCCTTGGCCGACAGCGCCTTTTCGTACAGCGTCACCAGCGGCTGCCAGTTGTCGAGGATGTTGGCCAGGTTCTCCAGCGACTCGCGCGCCGGCGCCGACGACGGGCTCTCGGCGAAGGCGCGGGTGTACGCCTCCCAGGCCTGGTCGGCGTTCCCCAGCTGGCCTTCCAGCTTGCCGATCCGCAGCAGCAGGTCGACCCGCTTGTCGGTCTTCTTCTCGTGCGACAGCTTGATCCGCTGCACCTCGACGAGGCGCGGGAGATCGTTGGTCGACTCGTAGATCGGCTCCAGCTCTTGAACGGCCGACTGCTGCAGCGCGGGATCGGCGCTGGACAGATAGGCCTGCAGCGCGGTGCGCGCGCCGACGTGCGACGGATCCAGCGTCAGCGCTTCCCGGTACGAGAGAACCGCGCCGGCGCCGTCGGCCAGGTGCTGCTCGAGGATGGCGCCGCGCCGGAACTTCAGCTCGGCGACCGCCGCCATGTCGGTGGCGAGGTCGATTTCCCCTTCGATCGTCTCGGCCAGCTCTTTCCAGCGTCCGAGCTGCTGGTAGATGCGATCGAGCGCCGACAGCGCGGCGGTCTGCTTGGGATCCTGCTTGAGGATCGCCAGATAGAGCTGCACCGCCTTGTCGGGCTGCTTGATCTCGTCTTCGTAGAGGCCGGCCAGCTTGAAGCGGATCGAGAGCTCCTCGTCCTTGCTCTTGGCCAGCTCCAGCTTCTTGTCGTAGACGGCGAGCAGATCGGCGAAGCGCCCCGTGGCGACGTAGAGGCGCTCGAGCGCCCCCACCGCCTGGGGGTCCTTGGGCGAAAGCTCGATGATCATCTGGTTGCGTTCGATGGCCAGCTCGGGGTTGCCGAGCTCGGATTCGTACGCGGCGGCCAGCGTCCCGAGCAGCGCCAGCAGCGCCGTCTCGTCCTTGGTCGCCCGCGGCACCGCCGCCTCGTAGGCCTTCACCAGCTCGGCCCACCCGCGCCCCTCGGCGGCGAGGCGGCGAGAGGTCTCGATCGCCCAGCCGTCGGTGGGCGCCTCGGCCAGCGCGGTCAGCGCGACGCGCAGCGCGCCGACCTTGTCGCCGGCGCCGAGATCGAGCAGCTCGACGAGCCGCTTGAGACGGGCCGGCCGCTCGGCCGGATCGTTCGTGTGCTCGAGCTCGACGAACAGCACCTCGGCCAGGTGCTTGACGTCCTTGGCCTTCTCGTAGAGCGGGATCAGCGCCTCGGCCGCCTGCAGGTTCTTGCCGTCGAACGACAGCACCTTCTCGTAGGCCTTCTGCGCCCGGTCCGCCTTCTGCAGGCGGTCCCGGTAAAGCTCGCCGATCTTGTTCCACAGGCCGACGCGCCCGGCCCCGTCCTCCGACTCCGCCTGGCGCTCGAGCACGCGCACCAGCTCGTCCCACTTCCCCTGCGCGGCGTAGAAGCCCTCGAGGGCGTTCCAGTCCTTCTGCTGGAGATAGAGCTTCTTGAGCGCGTCCTGGGCGCGACGGTTGTCGGGCTCTGCCTGCAGCAGCGCCTGCCAGGCCGCGGTCGCCTGGGCGACGTTCTGGACCTTCTCGGTGTAGAGCACGCCCAGCTTCACGTAAATCGCCGAGCGCCGCGCCGGGTCCGGCGCCGTCGCCACCTGCCGCTCCAGCACGGCGCCGAGGTCGTTCCACATCTTCTCGCGCTCGTACAGCTTCTCCAGCTCGCCGAGGGCCTCGACGTTCTCCGGATCGTCGGCCAGCACCTTCTGCCAAAGGTCGATCGAGACGGACGCCTTCTTCATCTTCTCGGAGGCGAGCTTGGCCACCTCGACGCGGCGGGCGCGCCGGACGTCGTCGTCGGTGATCTTCTCGATCTCCCGCTGATGAACCGCGACCAGCTTCTCCCAGTCGCGGCGCTTCTCGTACATCTGCTTGACGAAGCCGAGCGCGTCGGCGTTCTCCGGATCGATCTCCAGGATCGCCTCGAAGGCCTTGATCGCCTCCGCCTGGTTGGAGAACTTCTCGAGAAAGAGGTTGGCGATGCGCAGCTGCAGCGCGACCTTCTCCGGCGGCGTCTCCACCACCGACGCCTTCTTGCGCAGGAGCGAGATCAGATCCGGCCAGCGCTTCATCGACTCGTACTGCGCGGCCAGCTCGTCGGTCGCCTCGAAGTTGGTCGGCTGGATGTTCAAGATCTGCGTGAAGGCGTTGACCACCATCACGTCCAGCTTCAGACGATCGCGATAGACCTCGATCATCTCGCGGAGGATCGGGATCTTGTCTTCGGGCGACGACCAGTTGGCCTTGTCGACCGCCTCCTTCATCACCTCGATGAAGGCGTTCCAGCGCTCGGCCTTTTTGTAAACGCGCGCCAGCTCACGGCGCGGCGCCCAGGCCGACTGGTTGGAGGCGACCAGCTTCTTCCAGGCGTCGATTCCTTTTTCGACCGACTGCTTCTCGGCCTCGAAGGCGGCCTTGGCCGACGCTGCGAGGTCCGCGGGAAACTCGTCGTGACCGTTGGAGGCGCCGTTGCCACCCGCAGCCGTTTCGTCGTCCTTCTTGCGCTTTCCATGGCCCTGGCCAGGGCCCTGCTTCGACTGCTGATCCACTCGCTCCTCCAGACTCGGATCGTGCCGGCGTATCTGCCCGCTAAGTAGCGAAACAGACTAGAAAACAGGACGATTTTTATAGCACGACGCGCAGCCGCTAAAAACATGAAAGCGACCGAAAACACGTGGTTCTCGGTCGCCTTCCGATTTAGATGGGAACCCCGGACGGGGTTCCCAAGCCCTCCCGCGACGGGCTGCGGCGAGCAGAGCTCGCCTCGGCCCACGCGATCTAACGGGGAACCTTGGATGGGTTCCCAACCCACCCGCGACCGCCGGCGAGCACAGCTCGCCTCCCTCTACCCGATGTGGTCGCAGGGCCTACTACGGGCCGCTGAGCGCGTAGAGCTTGTCGTTGGCCGCCTTGACGTAGTTCGGATCGGTGGTCTTGCTGCTGCTGCCGACGAACTTCTGCAGGTACTCGCGGGCCTTGTCCTTCTGATCGTTCCCGTGAGCTTCGTCGTACCAGTCCGCGTAGGCCATCCCGGCGTTGTAGAGGGCATCGTAGAGCTCTGGATCGTCGTCGATGGCCTTCTTGAACTCGTTGGACGCTTGCTCGTACTGCTTGAGGTTCTTGAGCGCCAGCCCGTAGCCGTTGTGGCACTCGCCGTCGTCGTCCTTGGCCGTCACGCAGCCCTGGAACACCTGAGCCGCCTCTTTGTTGAAGTCGTAGTCGAGGTAGAGGTAGCCGAGCGCGACGTAGGACTTCGAGAAGCGGGTGTTCGCCTCGATGGCGTGCCGGAGGGCGTCGTCAGCCTCTTTCGGACGATCGAGCATCTTGTAAACCAGGCCCAACCGCCACCAGGCCTTGAAGAGCTTGGGATCGGCGGCCGTGGCGGCCTTGAGCGCCTTCTCCGCCTCGTCGATCTTCTTCGACTCGAGGTAGGCCTCGCCGAGGTCGTACTGATAGTTGGCGTTGTCCGGCTTCCGCTGGACGGCCTGCTCGAACGACTCGATGGCCTTGTCCCACTTCCGCTGCTTCTGGAAGACCTTCCCCAGGTTGTAGTAGGCGATCTCGTACGAGGGATCGGTCTGGATGGCCTGCTTGAGGTCCTTCTCCGCAGAGTCGTAGAGGTTGTTCTTGAACTCCTCGGCGCCGCGGTTGGCGAGCTCGATGGCCTTGATCCGCTCCTGGCTGCAGGTGAAGCCCTCGCAGGCCGGCAAGATGCAGGCGATGGCGAGCACCACTCCCAGTGACTGGTTTCGGTTCATGACTACTCTCCTCCGCCGGCGGGCGTGAGAACGAACGGGTACGAGACGATGACGATACCGCCGCCGAGCGGCTTCGGGAACTCCCAGCGACGAACGGCCTGGACGGTGCAGTTCTCGACCCGGGCGTTGCCCATCGTCGAGTTCTGGAGGACCGACGCGATGACCTGGCCCGAGGCCGCGATGGTGAACTGCACCATGATGCGGCCGCCGAGCTCCGGCTTCTTCGTCAGCTCTTGCTCGTAGCAGTACTTCACCTCGTTGATGTGGCGACGGATGATGCGGCGGATGATCTCCTTGTCGAGCGAGCCGCGGACGTTCGCCTGACCGGGGATGACGTCCGGGGCGTGGGCGCGACGGCCGCCGAGGCCGCCGGCGCCGCGGCCGTAGCCGCTGCCGTTGCCGCCGCCGCCACCCTTGCCGATGGTGCCGAGGTTACCGAGGCCGATGGTCCCTTCGCCGGTGCCGCCTCCGCCCGAGCCGGTGCCGACCAGACCGAGACCGCCGACGCCGTAGGCCTCGCCGATGGCGTTGCCGACCAGGCCGCCGAGCACGTCGGCCGCGTCGTTGCCGAGGGCCGAGTCACGACCGAAGATCGAGGCGATGTGCGACCCCTCGTTCATCTTGAGGACGCCCAAGATACCGGCGTTCTTGGCCTGCTCCTCGGCGAGCTTCTTGGCGAGGTGCGGATCCGGGTTGTCCTTCGGGACCCTTGAGGCCGTAGAGACCCTCCTTGTTCTTGGAGGTCTTCTTGCCCATCTTGCCTTCTTCGCCCTTGTGGCGCTTCCCCTTGCCGCCCTGCTGGGAGTCGTCCTTCTTCTTGAGGAACTCGGGGATGTCCTCTTCCTTCTCCTCCGGCGGCTTGATGAGGAACTTCACGAACCGGTTGTCGCTGTTGAAGAGATCGAGCGACAGCGACTTCGGGTCCGGGGGAACGGCGAAGATCATGAGCAGGAAGAGGATCAGGCCGAGCGAGGTGCCGACCGTGTAGACCTGCTCGCTCCACTTCCAGGTGAGGAACGGAACCTCGAGCGCGCGCGGCTTGGGCGTCGAGGTGATGACGAAGGTCGTCTCGCCGCAGTCGAGGCGGACACTGCCGCCGGGGGGCAACGAGAAGCTGGAGCCGCGCTGCTGGATGAACTGCTGCAGCTGGTAGCCCTGGCCGTCGACGTAAACCTCGCCGCCCATGCGCGGGGTGACGTTGATGACGTAGTCGGCGCCGGTTGCGGCGACCAGCGGGTGCGACGAGGAGGGGACGAAATCCGCCGAGACCGGCGCGTCGACATCGGCGTCGGAACCGATCACGAAGTTGGCGGTCGCCTTGCCGCGCCGCTTGAGCCCCATGTACGAAAGCGCGATGCCGGCCACCAGGCCGCCGAACACGATCACCGGGAAGACCGGCGAGCGCTCTTTCCAGTAGAAGGACTTTGCTTCCTTGCCGGCCGTCTGCCAGGCCTCGTACTGGACCTTCTCCGCGCCGACGTCGACGGCGACGAAGATGAAGGTCGCCAGGGCGGCGACGAAGGCCAGGATGCCCCCGTACAGCATCGACGTCCCCTGACCGTGCGTCGACTTCCCCTCGGGGTTGAAGAGGTGGCGCGTCCCGGTGACGACGCCGCGGAAGACCGTCTGGACCTCCATGGCGCGAGAGCCGTCGTGCACCTCGACCTCGGCCCCGGCGCCGGCCGCGCCGGCGAAGGACGGCGGCGGTGCGTATGCCTGCGTGATAGGCCCCCTGATCGGCGGGCGGCGCGTACGCCTGTGGCGGCGGCGCGTACGCCTGCTGCTGCGGCGGCGGCGCGTAAGCTGCCGTCGGCGGCGGCGCGAACCCGCCGGCCGGACGACCGCCCCAGGCAGCCTGCGGGGGCGGCGTCTCCTGAACGCCTGCGCCCTCCATGAAGGTCACGACCACCCGGCAGTCGCCGAACATGACCTCGTCGCCCGACTGCAGCCGCGCCTTGGTGATGCGCTCGCCGTTGACGGTCGTCCCGCGCGTCGAACCGAGGTCCACCACGTGGATCTCGTTCGGGCCGGTCGTTTCGATGACGGCGTGCATGCGCGACACCGTCTCGTCGTCGAGGCGAAGATGGGAAGACGCCAGCTTCCCGATCTTGATCACGTCCTGCGCGAGGATCTCCTCGCGGACGGGCTGGTCCCCTTTGTAGATCTCGAAACGGATGGGGACATTCACATCGGCCATGGCTTGCTCTCCTTGGGGTTACTTGGCAACGTGCGGAGACGCCGTCTGGCCGTCTAACTGGAGCCATCTGATCGCGTCGAGGGCAGACGGGATTTGCTCGTCTGACCTCATCGCGGGAGGGCTACGGAACCCTTTCAGGGTTCCGTTATTAGATGTCCTCGAGCGTCTTCAACATCTCCGGGATGAAGTCTTTGCGAATCTCGATCAGGCTCGAGTGTTCGGCCTTCTTCTGCGCGCTGACGAGCTCGCCGTCCGGGCGCTGAAGATCGCCTTCGACCGTGTCGTCTTCGAAGTCGTAGACGGTCTTGGCCTTGTAGGTGGTGTTGGCGTCGTCGCCACCACCACCGGCCGCGGCACCGCCAGCGGCCTTCGCGTCACCGGCTGGCGCCGGATCGGCGGCCAGGGCACGACCGGTGGCGCCCACGAACGCGAAGCTCCCGAGGATGGCAAATCCGATGACGAGTTTCTTCATGATTCGGTCTCCTTCAAGTGCCGGGAGCGCGGTCGCTGGACTTCAGACAACCGAGAGCTCCGCGGGTTCCAAAGAATTTAGCAGATCAGGCCACATTGGGGACTGAGGTGGGGCTCCCTCGCTGAACGCCCCGAAAAGCAACGGCGGCAGGGCTTTCGAATCCCTGCCGCCTGCAATTTACCTTACGTTTTGATCCGACGAAATCAGGTCGCGAAGCTACTTCTTCTTCTTCTTCGACTTCTTCTTGCCGCCGCCGGCCTGATCGTCAGCGGGGGCAGCAGCAGCCGCCGCCTTGTCGGCGTCGCCCGCCGGGGCCGCGGCGCCAGGAGCAGTTGCACCGCCGGCGGCAGCGCCCTTGCCTCCGGCTTCCTTGGCCTTGGCAGCGGCAGCGGCCTCGTCGGCCTCCTGCTTCTTCATCTGCTCTTCCATCTGCTTCTGCTGCTCTTCGGCCTTCTTCTGCATCGCCTCGGCCTCGGCCTGCATCTTGGCCGCCTCGTCGAGGGCGACGTAAATTTCGTCGATGTCCTTGATGCGCTTCTCGGCGTCGCGCTTGAACGAATCGGGCGTCTTGTCGTTGGCGTGGCCGAGGAACTGCCGGTAGTAGTCCTGCGCCTTGTGCAGGGCGGGCTTCTGGCCGTCCTTGTAGTCCTGGTAGAGGAGACCGAGATTGAAGTAGCTCCAGGGGCTCGAGGGATCGAGCTTCTCGGCGGTGTTGTACTGCGTCTCCGCCTCGTCGATCTTCTTGTTCCCGCGCAGCGCGACGCCGAGGCCGATGGCGGCCTCGAAGTTCTTCGGCTGCAGCTGGAGGACCGCGCGGAAGTTCTCCTCCGCGGTGTTGTAGTCGCGGTTATTGAGCGACAGGACCGCCAGGTTGAGGCGCGCCTCCGCCAGATTGGGGTTCATCCCCACGGCCTTCTTGAACTGGCCGATGGCGGGGCTGATGTTCTTCTTCTTGAGCTCGACGAGGCCGAGGGTGTTGTAGACGACCGCCAGCTCCTTCTTCATCTCGGGGGTCACGCCCGTGCCCTCTTCGCGCACGTTGACCTCCTTGGCCAGCTTGCCCCCCTCGGTTTCGTCGCCGCCGCTCTCCTTCTTCTCCTTCTTGCCCTTCTTCCCCTTGCCGGCCTTCACCTTCGGCCGCCTCTTCCACCTTCTCTTCGGCGAACTTGCCGGTCGCGATCTCGTCGGCCTTGGCGATGGCCTGGTTCCCGACCAGCTTGGCCATCTCCAGCATGTTCATGTCGTAGTAGATGAACGCCAGCGTCGAGAACGCCTGCAGGTTGTTGCTGTCGAGCGCCAGCACGGTGCGCAGGTTGCTGACCGCCTGCGAGACGTATCCCTTCTTCTCGTCGGGGCTCGACGCCCGGCGAGCCTTGTCCCGCAGGATTTGGGCCAGGTTGTTGCGCGCCTCGACGGTGTGCAACGGGTCGACCTTGATCGCTTCATTGAAAAGCGACTCGGCCTCCTGAGGCTCCCCGCGCTTCCAGGCCAGATAGCCGCGGTTGGCGATGGCCGGTCCGTAGGAGGTCATCCCCTTCCAGATGCGCTCCGCGTCCTCTTGCCGGCCGCACTCGGCCAGCACGGCGCCTTGATTGAACCGCGCCTCGGGAAGGCCGGGGTTGCTGTCGGCGACCGACTTGAAGGCGTCGGAGACGCTGCTGCACTCGGACCCCGACAGGCCACCCGACTTCTTGGCCGACATGTAGCGCTGCATCGCCTTGTCGAACTCGGCGCGCTGGTCTTCGCTGATGGCGCGCTTCTTCTCCTTGGGGATGAGATCGGCGGCGCCCGCCTTGTTGATCGTGTCGTGCTCGGTCGCCTCGCCCCCCATCGTGCCGGTCTCTTCCCCCTCCGCGTTGGCGGCCGTCCGCGACTTCGGCGCCGGTGAGCTGCCGCAGCCGATCGCCGAGAGAACGAGGCCGGTGCCGAGGACCAACCTCAGCGCGCGGCCGAGGCCGCTCCGGTTCCCTTTGAGAGGACCCATCTTGTCGTCGCACTTCTTGCCAAACTTGGCCATGACCTTGGTCCTCACTTGTCGCTCGAAGAGGAAGAGGAAGAGGAGCTGGATGACGGCGGCGCCCCTTCACCCAGATCGGAAATCACCGGTGTCTCGGACATCGTCGTGGAGACGTAGCCGGCCTCCGGCTTGATCTCCGACGCCAGCGGATACTCGGTCGGCTTCATCTGATTGAGCTCGCGCTCGCACAGACGCGACCACTCGTTGTACCAGGAGTAATCGGTCGCGGCCTTGAGGCAGGTCTCGAACCCTTCGACCGCCTTGGCCTCGACCGGCTCCGCCTTGTCGACGAGGGCGTCGCAGAAGATTTCGCGCGGGCGGTTCCCCCACTCATCCTGCTCCTTCAAGTCCTTGGGGATCTCGGCGGTGTAGAGCTGACCGACGAAGTCGGCGTAGAGCTGGCCGATGCGGGCGCTGGAGGCGATCGCCCACTGCGCCTGCTTCATCTTGAAGACCTCGAGGTACTGGTCGCGGGCGTGACCGAGCCCCTTGGACTTCTCCTCGAGGTAGGTGGCGAACTTCTTGCCCGATTCCGCGGCCTTCTTCTTCTTGGCCTCGGCCTTCCTCTTGGTGTCGTACTGGGAGGGCTGCTGGAAGTCGAGCCCCTCGGGGAACTTGATCCGCAGGAAGTTCTCGTACTGGGTCTCCGCCAGGTAGAAGGCGGAACCGGCGACGGCGGAGGCGGCCAGCCCGGCGCGGGTCTGGACGTCCTTGCCCGTGATCTTCGAGGCCGCGGCCCCCTTGTTCCAGATCTTCAGCACGGCCTGGAAGTGCTCGGCGGCCTTGGCGGCCTGCTGCTTGTTCCGGTCGAACACGATGATCTTCGAGCTGGTGGGCGGCCCGCACTGCGTCCGCTTCGCCTCTTTGATCTTCTTGCCCTTCTTGAGCTTCTTGTTGAGATCGTAGAGGACCTTCTGGCGGCCGGTGGCGGCGACGCGCTTGATCTCCAGGCAGGCGCCGTCTTCGGAGGCCTTGGGGCACGACGCCTTCCAGGCCATCTCGCCGAGGCGGAAGTGCGCCTGCAACCTGCCGGTCGGGACCGCCCTGCGGGCCCCACTTCTTGAGGTAGGCCTCGAGGTGTTTGGCGAGGGCGTCGTAGTTCTTCTCCTTCTCGTAGACGTCGCCCATCTGGAAGAAGACGCCCGGCGGCGTCCTGGGGCTTGCGCGACGCCGTAGAACTTCACGAACGAATCCATGTCGGCGATCGCCTTGTCGCTCTCGCCCAGGCCGATGCGGAAGGTGGTCGCGTTGCCGAGCGCGTCGGTCGCCTTCTTCTCGCCCGGGAACTTGCTGGCGAAGTCCTCGTAGTTCTCGGCCGCCTTGCTGTAGTAGGCGAGCTGGTGATAGCCGGCGGCGACCCGGAAGAGCGCCTTCTGCGCCAGCGGATCCTTGGGGTGATCCTTGATCAGCTGGACGCGCGCCTTGAGCGCCTGCCCGACGAGGTGGGCGTTCTGGAAGCACTGGCCGGCGTTCCAGAGCCGCTCGGCGTGCTTCGGGTGATCGGGGAGGGACTCGGCGGCGGCCAGCATCGAACGGCCGCACTCCTTGAAGTTCTTCTCCTTCTCGTACGCGTGCCCTTCCATGTCGTACGTGTCGCTCTTGAGCGAGATCATCTGCTTGCCGAACTCCGGGTCCTTCATGAGCTCGGGCATCTCCAGGAACTTGTCGACCCAGCTCACGACCTCCTTGGTCTTGCCCTGAGCGTTCAGAGAGTCGAGCAGCAGGTTGGCCGAGTAGATGGCCAGCTCGTGCTTCGGGTACTTCCGCACGATGTCCTCGAACAGCTTCGCGGCCTCGTCGAAGTGGTTGTACTCGTAGTAGATGCGCGCCTTGCGGTACTTGATGGTCACCAGCTCGGGCGCGTCGGGGACGTATTTGATGTAGGTGTCGAAGGCCCCGATCATCTTCTTCTGGTACTCGGGGATCTCCATGGCGGCCATCTTCTTCTCGCCGCCCTTCTCGCGATCCTTCAGCTTCTGCTGGTCGGCTTGCACCTCGTCCTGGTGCTCGTGGTCGTCGACGTTGAGCGCGTTCTTCCAGGCCAGGACCGCCGCGTAGGCGGCGTCCTTGACGTACTTGCCGCCCGGGTTCATCTCCACGACCTTCGTGTACTGCTCGGCGGCGTCCTTCCAGTTCTCCAGCGTCCAGAGGAGCTCGCCGTAGTAGTAGGACATCTCGTAGGCGTCCTTGTCCTTCGGGAAGTGATCGAGGAACACCTTGTAGATGAACTTGTCGAGCGCGTAGGTGTCGCTGTTCTTCGTCTTCTGCGCTTCCTTGTGCCAGATGAGCGCCAGCTCCTTGGTGGTGTCGTGGAAGGTGTTGCGGCACTCCTCGAGCTGATCCTTCTTGACGCCCTTCATCTCGCCGACCTTGTCGAAGACGGCGCCGAGACGCTCGATCTCCTGGACCTGATCCTTCTTGTTGCCGGCCGAGAGCGTGTTGCGGACGATCTTGTTTTGCCACTCGCAGATGCGCGGCGAGTCCATGTTCTGCGCGATGACCTTCTTGTAGACCCGGCTCGAGTCGCCGAACTGACCCTGCTCCCAGTAGAGCTCGGCCAGCGCTTCCATCATCTTCGGCGCGTAATCGCCGCCCGTGCGCTGGAAGAACTCCCAGGCCTTCTCGGGACCGCCGACGTGCGCGTAGGCCTTGACGATGTCCTTCTTGGCCTCCTTGATGAGCGCTTCTTTCTGCGCCTTGGAGACGTTGACCTTCCCCTCGGTCGACATGCGGACCACGCTGACGAAGGTCTCGAGCGCGGTCTTGTAGTCGCCCTGATTGACGTAGCACCAACCCTTTTTGTAGACGGCGTACGGGTAGACGCTGGACTTGGGGAACTGCTCGACCTTCTCGTAGAACTTGAGGGCGTTGTCCATCTCGCCCTTGTCGAAGTAGTACTCGGCGAACGACAGGTACGCGTCCGGGATGTACTTGCTGTTCGGGTAGTCCTTGATCAGGCGGTGGAAGAACTCACGGGCCTGGTCTTCCTTCTTCACCGACGTCAGCAGGAAGGCGAGGCGGAAGAGCACCTCGTCCATGCGCTCGTACTTCCGGAACTTGGTGGCGCCGATGTAGGCCTTGACCGCTTCGAGCAGCCACTTCTGCTGCTTCCTGCTGGTAGCGCTGTCTGCGCCGCGACCAGCTGGCCGCGCTGATTCGGCTGCATCTCGTAGATCTTCTCGTCGAGCGCGCGCGCCTTGCATGAAGTTGTAGTTCTGCTTCTCGGCATAGAGCTCGCCGAGACGAAAGAGGAAGTCCGGCTTCTGGGGATCGTCGTCGGTGGTGACCTGAATGAGGCGGCGCATCTTGTTGATCTGCAGATCGACCAGCTTGATGATCCCCTCGCGCTTCTGCGAGACGAACTGGTCGACCGTCAGGACCGGACCGGTCTCCTTCTTGGGGGGAGGCGGCGCTGCCGGTTTGGTGAGGTTGGTCTGCTTCGCCGTGACCTCCGTCTCCTGCTTCGTGTAGCGGGCCTTCCCGCTGTTGGCGGCGCTGTCAGACCCCGCGCGCGCCACGGCAGGCACGAGCAGCGTGACAGCCAGAGCCAAAATTCCCCTCGAGAACCGGAACTCACTCATTGATTTCTCCACTATTCGCAACTGCAACAACCGAACGTTGAGAACTTCTTCAACCCAACTCGTCCAAAAGCCAAGGCGCCGTCGGCGCTGAGCTACGGAACGTCGCCGCCCGCAGGAGCGCCGCCGCCCGTGTCCGCACCGCCGCCGCCCGTGTCCGCACCACCGCCGCCCGTGTCGCCGCCAGCGGGCGCCGCCGCCGGCGTCGCCGCTTCACCCGTCGAGGGAGCGCCCTCGGGGGCCGCCCCGCCGCACTTGTTCCGGATCTTGACCCGGTAGTACCCGAGCTCGTCGCGCCAGTACTCGCCGTTGAACGGCCAGATCACGTGCTCGTCGTCGGCCTTGATCTCGATGCCGCGGTGCTCGGTGCCGGTGTGGATCACCTGCTGCTCCTGCTTGACCTCTTCTTCCAGCTCGCCCTTCTGGCCGGCCAGGATTTCGTAATCGATCTTGATGACGCGCTTGATGAGCTGGGCCAGCTCCTCGGTGAGGCGCTTGATGCGGCGGCGGGCCAGATCGCCCGCCTCGTTCACCGCCAGCGAGCGCTGCAGCGTCAGGTCGGCGAAGACGTTCTGCGCGATGTTGGTCGACTTCCAGGAGGCGTCGGCCTTGTCGTAGCGCTTGAGCTCGCTGTCGAGCTCGCGCACGTAGTCGAACCGGCGGCCGATCGTCAGGTCGCCGAGGACGCCGCGCGCCGCGCGCTCGACCTGCTCCGGCAGGCCGGAGGTCTGCTTGCGAATCTTGACCGCCACCTCGTAGAGGTCGCCGTTGTCCTGCGTCCCGGTGATCAGCTTCTTCAGCTCCTGAAACACGTCCGGGTAGATCGCGTTGAAGTCGCCGATGGCCTCCTCGGCGCGATCGTACTGGCAGTTGTAGAAGTAGATGGTCGCCTTGACGGTCATCCCCTCGGCGACCGACTCGGGCTTGATGTACTCGTCGAAGTACGGCGCCTGGATGGTGTGGATGTTCCCGAGCGCCTTCGAGTAGCCCTTGCCCTTGAGCATGAAGTTCGCCCAGGACGATTCGAACAGGCTGTTCGCCCAGTCGTACGCGTCCTGCGAGACGCGGTCGAAGTACTTCACGGCGAGATCGTACTGGCCGGTCGAATAGAACGTGCGCGCCAGCGACAGGTTGGCGATGTCCGCGTACGGCTGGATGCGTGGGTCTTCGCTCTGCGCCGCGGTCCGCAAGACCTCCTTGAAGGCCTCGACGGCCGGCTTGGCCTCGTACTGGCGGACGTGCGTCGCGCCTTCGAACAGCTTGGCCTCGACGTACGATTCGCTGTTCGGCGGGACGGCCTGGAACAGCTCGACCGCCTCCTTGAAGTTTCCCTTCTGGTAGTAGAACTTCCCCAGCAGGAAGTAGAGCTCGTCGCGCACCTTCTCGAGCGCCGGCTGATCGAGCTCGGCGCGGTTGTACTTACCGATCTTCTCGAGGATGCCGGTCGAATCGGGCAGCTGCCGCGACAGCGAGGCGAGCCACTTCAGGGTGGCGTTGTAGTAGGCGTGCGAGGGACCCTTCTGGACGATGCGATCGAAGTACGACAGCGACGCCGAGTAGTACTTCATGTTGTAGAGGGCCTTGCCCATCCAGAACTCGGCCTTCTGCTTGTTCGGCTCGCTGTCGCCGGACTCGCCTTCGACGACCTTGCTGAGCTCGATCGACGCCGAGTAGTAATCCTCGCCGTCGTACAGCTTGAAGGCGCGTTCGAGCACCTTCGACGGCTGATCGCCGACCGGCGCGTCGCCCTCGGGTTGCGCCTCACCCGCGTCGGGTGCTGCCTTCTTCTTCTTGGCCGAAGCCTCGGATCCGGAAAGGATCAACAGACCCGTCAACAGAATGCCGATCGCGCGCTTGGGGCTCATGCGGAGACCTCGCTGGTTGTGCTCGAAAGCACGGGAGCTGAAGGGATGGGGCGAACGTTTTACGACAGACTGGCTACAACGGGAAGTGATTCACGAGTCGCGGCTGCATCACCCGTACCTGACCCTACACCGCTCTGCACTGTCTACATGGGCGTGGACCCACGTGGAGAGGCACACCCAAAACCGCGCCATCCTACGAAAGCCCGTTTCCCCCTGTCAAGCCATACGTGCTAGGAAATCCACGGATTAGCTTCGCCAATTCCAATGGTTCCGCGTGCCGGCCAGTGTCGAACCGGACGTTGTAAGGCACGTGGTCAGGCACGGTCAGGCACGGTACGTTCGATTTGGCTGACCGGGTTTTCCGCGAGCCGTCGACTAGGTGGTATACGGTGGCTCATCGGTGCTTGACAGGCAAAGACATGTAGGTAACATCGCGCGGCCTTTGTTTTGGGCCCGGGTGTATCCCAACGCGGCGCCGAGGCTTCCCCCCCACGGACGCAAGGAGTCCTCAATGAGTTTCGCTTCCCGACTCATCCCACGTTCAGGCAGTGCGGTGCGTGGCTACTTCCTGGTAGCTCTGGGTGCACTGGTCATCGGGTTGGGTAGCGGCTGCGAGGACAAGCACATCGGACGCCCCTGCAACACCAACGTGGCCGACGCCGGCGCCTCTGGGGGACAGGTCGCCATTCTGACGTCACCCAGCCTCGAATGCCCAAGCCGCATCTGCCTCCAGGCGGCCCCTCGGGGACAAGGTTCCGCCGCCGATCAGGCTGCGGAAGGGGCGATGTGCACGGCTGGCTGCTCGACCGACGACGACTGCGCCGACAGCGATCCCGGCACGCTGTGCAAGAAGGGCGATTTCATCTGCACCTGGCCGACCACCACCGGCAGCTTTTGCTGCCAGAAGATGTGCGTCTGCCACGACTTCGTCGTCGTACCGAGTGGTGGAATCCCGGAGCCGCAGACCTGCCTTTCGCCCTCCAGCGGCGGACCGAGCCCGCCGACCTGCCAGAACGTTTCGCCGTAACCGGCGGGCCGTGGCCGCTCGGCGTCAGGCGCCGAGCTCGAAGGCGTTGGGGATGTGCACGATCTCGGGAGGGCGTCCGTCCTCCCGGAAGGTGACCGCCACGACGTCGAACCGGTAAGCCTCGGCTGAGGGGCTTTCGGCCGCCAGGTAGAGGCGCGCCGCCCGGATGACGCGCGCGCGTTTGTGCGCCGTGATCGCCTCCAGGGGGTGTCCCTGCTCCTCGCCGGTCCGTGACCGCACCTCGACGAAGACGCAGGTGCCCTGGTCGTCGGCGACGAGATCGAGCTCGCCCGCGTCGGCGCCGTACTGCCGCCAGTTGCGGGCGACGATCCGGAAGCCCAGGCCCTCGAGAAAGACAGCGGCCAGGCTCTCGGCTTGACGCCCGAGGCCCGCGCGCGCGGCGAGGCGATCGGGCATGGACGGTCTCGAAGCGGCGCGGCGACTAGGTCGCGGCCGGCGCCGGAGCGGGCTCGGCAGCGGGAGCGGGAGCCGCGGAAGCCGGTGCCCCGTCCTCGCTCACTGCCCGTTCGGTCTTGATGATGCGAGCGGCCTTGCCCTGCAGGCCGCGCAGGTAGTTGAGGCGCGCGCGGCGGACCTGCCCCTGCGACACCACCTCGATCTTTTCGATCCGAGAGGTGTGCAGCGGAAAGATGCGCTCCACGCCGACGCCGTAGGAGATCTTGCGGACGGTGAACGAGGCGCGCGAACCGCCGCGGTGCTGGCCGATCACCACCCCCTCGAAGATCTGCACCCGCTCCTTGTCCCCTTCCTTGATGAGGGTGTGGACGCGAACGCTGTCGCCGGAGCGCAGCTCGGGCACATCCGTCCGGCGGAAGCTGGTTTCGATCTCTCGCAAAAGGGGGTTCTGGCTCATTGGAAAGCCCGCAGATCTAGACGGCCACGGGCCGCGAGTCAAGTGTCCTTGTCGGAACCTGCATCTGACGGGGCCTCCAGGAGGCGGCGCTCCTCCTCGCTGAGCGGGTGCGCGGCGATCAGATCGGGCCGCCGTGCTCGAGTCAGCGCGAGGGACTGGCGCCGCCGCCAGCGGGCGATCGCCCCGTGGTCGCCGGAGAGCAGCACCGGGGGAACCGCCTCCCCTTTCCAGGCCGCGGGGCGGGTCCACTGCGGGTATTCGAGGCGCCCCGCCGAGAACGATTCGTCGCTGGTGGAGAGCGCACAGCCGAGGACCCCCGGGACGAGGCGCGCCACGGCCTCGATGACCACCGCCGCCGCCACCTCGCCGCCGGCCAGGACGAAGTCGCCGATCCGCAGCTCCTCGTCGACGAGCCCCGTCGCCCGTTCGTCGACGCCTTCGTAGCGCCCGCAGACGAGGGTCAGGTGCGTCTCGCCCGCCAGCGCCCGGGCACGCGCCTGATCGAACAGCGCCCCGCGCGGCGTGAGCAGGATGCGCCGCGAGGGGCCCCGCGCGGCGGCGATCGCCTCCAGCGCGGCGGCGATCGGCTCGACGCTGAGGATCATCCCCGGCCCGCCGCCGTAGGGGGTGTCGTCCACCTGCCGGTGGCGCCCCGGGGCAAAGTCGCGCGGGTTCGTGCAGTGAACCGCCAGGACGCCCGCCTCGATCGCCCGGCCGATCACGGTGGCCGAGAGGAACCCGGCCATCACCTCGGGGAAAAGGGTGACGACCTCGATGGTCAGGGCCGCCGCTGTCTCGTTGGGGTTCGGGTCCTGGGTCATACGTCGTCGTCCCAGCGGACCCGGATCTTACGGCCGCGGGCGTCGACGGACAGCACGAACTCCGGCACCAGCGGGATCAGCCGTTCGCGCCCCTCGGCGTCGGCGACGGTGAGGACGTCGTGGGCGCCGTTCCAGAAGGTGCCCACGGCGACGCCCAGCGGGCGGCCGGCCTCGTCCTCGACGGCGCAACCGGGGACGTCCTCGACGTAGTACTCGCCGGGGTCGAGGGGCGGGAGCGCTGTCCGCAGGACGCGCACCTCTGCGAGCGTGAAGGTGGCCGCGGTCTCGCGATCGGCGACGCCGGCCAGCCGCAGGAGATATCCGCCTTCCACAGGGCGACAGGCGGTCACCTGGTGCTCTTCGCGTCCAGCGGCGCGCACCACGACCAGCTTCCGGAGGCCGGCCAGGCTCCGGCCTTGCGGGTTGTACGGCCGAAGCGACAGCTCGCCCGTCACGCCGTGCGGGCGCCCGAAGACGCCGACGGCCAGCGTGTCCGGGTCATACGAAGGGCGCTTGGGGTCCGTCGCGCTACTCTAAAATCTCGAGGATCACGCGGCGGCGGCTCTTCGCCGACGCGGCCGAGAGGATCGTGCGCAGCGCCTTGGCGGTCCGGCCCTGCTTGCCGATCACCTTGCCGAGATCTTCCTCTGCCACCTTGAGCTCGTACACCAGCGCATCCGGCTCGGAGACCTCCTCGACCTCGACCTCTTCCGGGCGATCGACGAGGCCGCGCGCCAGATAGTCGATCAGCTCGCGGAGCGCTGGTTCTCCCGATCTCTGAGCGTCTTCGCTCATGAATCCCGGGACTAGGCCGCCGGGGCGGACGGCGCGGCGCGCCGCTGCCGGCGAAGCAGCTCGGACATCGTTTGGCTGGGGACGGCACCGACGGACAGCCAGTGCTTGAGGCGCTCCTCGTCGACCCGGAACTCGATCGGCTCGCGAATGGGATCGTAGACCCCGAGCTGCTCGATGAAGCGGCCATCGCGCGGGCTGCGCCGATCGGCGGCCACGACACGATAGAAGGGAACTTTTTTCGCGCCGGCGCGGGTGAGACGAATGACTACGGCCATGGGGTGGGTCCTTGCGTGGGTCCGAAAAAGGAGCTGCGAAACCTACCGGCCAGCCCTCCCGCTGTCAAGCAAAGGTCAGTCGGGAATTGCCAGGGCGTGCATCTGATTGCCATAGTGCCGGCACATGCGAACGTTGCTCTGGCGAACCTCGTCGCTCGGCGCCGGACTGGTGCTCGCCGCCGCCGTCGCCGGTCCTGCGCTGGTCCGCGGTCAGCCCCAGCCGGGCCGCGGCGAGCGGCACCTGACGCTCTTTTATTCGGGCCAGGTCCGCGGGACGCTGGAGCCGTGCGGGTGTACCAGCGATCCGCTGGGGGACGTCGCCCGTTACGCGGCGCTGGTGCGAACGGCCGAGCGCTCGGGACCGACGCTGCTGGCGGACGGGGGCGGGCTGTCGTACCCGGAGAGCGCCAGCGCCAAGGAGAGGGCGGCCAACGAGCTGCGCGCGAAGTTCCTGGGAAACAGGTTGCAGCGGCTCGGCCCGTTCGCCGCCGGGCTGGCGGAGAACGATCTCGGCCCAGGCCACGGGGAGGTGACCCCGCCCCGCCTGGCGGTGAACTTTTCCACGTCGCCCGCCGTCGCTCCCTCCGAGCTCAAGACGATCGGCGGCGTGCGGGTGGGGATCTTCGGCGTGGCCGATCCGACGCTGGCCGCCCGCGTCGGCGCGACGGCGGAGGATCCGATCCCGGCCGCCAAGCGCGAGGTGGCCCGGCTGCGGGGCGCCGGCGCCGAGCTGGTGATTGCGCTGGTCCCGCTCGATCGCCCGACGGCCCGGCGGCTGGCGCGGGCGGCGGCGCCCGATCTCATCGTCCTCGGGCGGCAGGTGGGCGGCGGCCAGGCGCGGGCCGAGCAGGTCGGGTCGAGCTTCCTCGTCGCCGCAGGCGAGGAGCTGGCGCGGGTCGGGCGGATCGACGTCGTCCTCCGCGGCCACGGCCCGCTGACCGACGCGGGCGGGCCTGATGCGGCGGCGCTGCGCCGGGTCGAGATCGACGCCGCGGCGGCGCGCCTCGACCAGGAGCTCGAGCATTGGTCCTCGGGATCGACAGCCGGCAGCGACCCCGGGTTCGTCGCCGCCAAACGGCGGGAGCGCGCGGCGCTCGACGAGGAGAAGAAGAGCCTGCAGCGCCCCTGGGCGCCCCCGGCCAGCGGCAACTACTTCACCAATCGCCTGATCCCGCTGCGCCGGAGCCTGCCGCGCGACGAACAGACGGCCCGCGAGATGCGCCGCCTGGACGCGCAGATCGCCGCCATCAACCTGCGGAACGCGCCGCCGCCGGCCCCGCGCGAGCCGGGGCGCGCCTACTACGTCGGCGACGCCAAGTGCGGCCCCTGCCACAAGGAGGCGTTGGCCTTCTGGAAGAAGACGGTGCACGCGGACGCCTGGCGGACGCTGGTCGAGGTGGGCAAGCAGAACGACTACAAGTGCGTCGGCTGTCACGTGACCGGCTACGGCCAGGTGGGCGGCACCAGCCTGGGGCACACCGACCACCTGCGCAACGTGCAGTGCGAGGTCTGCCACGGCCCGGGGTCGATCCACGTCGCCGAAAAGGGGCTCGAAGAGCCGTCGTCCGTGCATTTGGAAACGCCGGCCAGCACCTGCACCGGGTGCCACACCGAGCAGCACTCGGATACCTTCCAGTACGAGGCCTACCTGCGAGACATCCTCGGCGCGGGGCACGGCGGGACCGCCCGCGCCAAGCTGGGCAACGGACCGACGGGGCACCAGCTCCGCAGCGCGGCCTTGGCGCGGGCCAAGGTCGCCGGCGCCGCCGAGGCGCAGAAGTTATGAGACGGGCGCGCCGCTGAGCAGCTGATCGAGGAGGTCGGGCTCGACGTTGCCCCCGGTCACCACCACCACGGTTCGCCGGCCGCGGACCGCGCTGGCGTCATCGAGCAGCGCCGCGATGGCGGGGGCGGCCGAGGCCTCGCACACGATTCCCAGCGTCCGGTAGGCGTAGACCATCGCGCTGCGGATGGCGAGCTCGCTGCAGAGGGCGATCTCCGGGAAGTAGTCGCGGGCCATGGCGAAGGTCCGCTCGCTGACCGCGCCCTCGAGCCCCTCGGCCAGCGTCGGGCCGCCGTCGTAGGTGGTGTAGGCGCGCCCCTCGTCGAGCGAGCGGCGCATGGCGCAGTTCGACTCGGGCGAGGCGCCCAGGATCTTGATGCCGCGCGGGACGACCTCCACGCCGATGCCGCCGGCGAGCCCGCCGCCGCCGACCGGCACCACGATCGACTGCACGTCGGGGAGCTGCGCCAGGATCTCGCGGGCCAGCAGGCCGCCGTTGCCGGCGATCACGTAGTCGTCGTCGAACGCCGACACGAAGACCAGGCCCGGATCGGCGTCGCTGCGCCGGCGCGCCTCCGCCTCGGCCGCGTCGTAGGTCGCGCCGCCGATCTCGACCCTGGCGCCCAGCGCGGCGATTCCCGCCCGCTTGAACTCGGGCGCCTGCGCCGAGACCAGCACCGTCGCGTCGAGCCCGAAGGTGCGCGCCGCCAGCGCCACGCCGAGGCCGTGGTTCCCGGCCGACGCGGTGATGACCTTGCGGCGGGGCCCCGGCTCGAGCGCCAGCGCCGCCAGCCGCGTCGCCGCGCCGCGCAGCTTGAACGAGCCCGTCCGCTGCAGGTTCTCCAGCTTGAGCCAGATGTCCGCGCCCGTCCGCCGCCCCAGCGACGGCGCCGGGACGAGCGGCGTCACCCGCGCCAGCCGCCGGACCCGGTTCGCCACCTCGCCCCCTGTGGCCTCCCGCCAAACCTCCGGATCGAACAGTCGCTCCATGCTGGTCCACCCAACCTATCACGTCGCGTTGCCGGTCATCTCGACGTCGCCGACCGACGGTCGACGGCTGCCGGCCGGCGCGGTAAACAAGGTCACAAGATGGCGTTCGTGGCAGTCGACCAGCTGGTGCGGCGCGGGCATCTGCCCGAGGATCAGGCGGACCGGGTCGCCTGGCTGTGGGACGAGATTCGCCGGCTCAAGCGGGACAAGCGCGCCTTCATTCCCGCGCACAACTACCAGGTGCCCGAGGTCCAGGCGATCGCCGACCTGGTCGGTGACAGCTTCGAGCTGGCGGTGAAAGCTCGCGATCTCGCTCCGTCGCAGGGCGCGCTGGTCGTCTTCTGCGGCGTCCGCTTCATGGCCGAGGGGTGCTACACGCTGGCGCCCGAGCGCCCGGTCTATCTCCCCAGCCTCGACGCGCTCTGCTCGCTGGCGGAGGTCGACGCCGACGACGTCGCCGAGCGCCAGGACTTCCTGCGCGCCGCCGGCCGCCGCTTCGCCACGATGACCTACGTCAACACCTACGCCGACGTCAAAGCGCTGTCGGACAGCTGCTGCACCAGCTCGAACGCGGCGCGCATCGCCGACCGGCTGGGCGTTCCCGACCTGCTGTTCGTCCCCGATCAGAACCTGGCCTATCAGGTGGCGCTCAAGACCAAGCGGACCTACCTGCCGCCGCCCGAGCCGCACAAGTTCCACCCCCGCGAGTACGCCGAGATGATCGAGCCGCTCATTCGTGAGGGCGAGAAGCAGGGCCTCCGCGGCAACGTGTTCGCCTGGGAGGGCGCCTGCCACGTCCACCACCAGATGAGCGTCGAGGACATCGCGCGCATTCGGAAGGATGACCCGGGCGCCACGGTGATCGTCCACGGCGAGGTTCGTCCGGAGCTGCAGCGCGCGGCCGACGCCGTCCTCTCGACGTCGCAGATGGCGAAGTACGTCGACAGCCACCCCGAGCAGAGCCGCTACGCCATCCTCACCGAGTGCGGCCTGGTCGTGCGGCTCGAGCTCGACCACCCCGAAAAGCAGTTCTACAAGCCGTGCCGCCTCTGCCGCTACATGAAGGCTACGGATCTGGAGAGCGTCTACCGGACGCTGCGCGACGAGCCGCCGGCCCAGCGCATCACCGTCCCCGAGGAGGTCCGCGTCGGCGCCGCCCGCGCCATGCTCAAGATGATCGAATTGGCGTCCTAGAAATTTCGACGGTCGCGTTGGTCATCTCGCGGGTGGTCGTCTCGACCAGCGCCAGCAGATCGACCCCCTGGCCGCGATCGTCGAGCCAGGCCTGACGGGTCTCGTCCCAGTCGAAGTGCCAGGCGCGGTCGCGAAAGGCGGCCCACAGCTGGCGGGGCGACGGCTGCGGCGTCAACATCAGGCGCTGCTTCTCCAGGAACGTGATGGTGAGCGTCCCTTGCGACAGCGAGACCTCCGCCAGATCGGGATCGATCGTCTCGAACGCGCGATCGACGCGCGCGAAGGTGTCGTCGAGCAGATGCCGGTAGCGCTTCTCGTCCATACAGACAATCTACCGCGCGGGGCGGCCTACCGCCGGGTGAAGGCCATCCAGAAATCGAATCCCGAGCGGCGGACCAGCATCGGCACCGGATCGCCGAGCTTGAAGCTCCCCAGCGCCTGCGCCACGTCGGGGGGAACGCGCACGCCGCTCTTCCCGATGCGCAGGACGATGTCGCCGATCCGCAGGCCGGCCTGGGCCGCCGCGCTGTGGTCGGTCACCCGCGTGACCGTCACGCCGCTGCCGGGGCGCCCCGCGCGCGCGGGCGTCTCCTGCACGTCGAAGTCGTCGACGTTGGCCATCAGCGGCTCGGGCTTGCGCGTGCAGCTCGACGGGTGCGGCGGCGCGACCTCCTTGGCCGGCGCGGCCCGCGGAATGATCTCCCGGTCGCTCCGCTTTCCGTCGCGCAGGAGCGCGATTTTGATCCGCGCGCCCGGCGTGCTGAGCTGAGCGTCGATCTTGAAGTCCTCGCTGGTGGCGATGTCGACGCCGTTCCAGTTGACCACCACGTCGCCCGGCTCCAGCCCCGCCGCCTCGGCGGGGGATCCCTTCTCGACGCTGGCGATGAGCGCGCCCCGCCCCGACGGCAGCTTGAGCGCCGCCTCGAGCGCCGGATCAATCGGCTGCGCGTCGACGCCCAGGTAGGCCCGCCGGGCGGTCCCCGTCTCCACCAGGCGCGGCAACAGCGCCTTGGCCATGTTGATGGGAATCGCGAAGCCGATCCCCTGCGCCGGCTGCAGCGGATGGCCGGCCCAGAAGGCGGCGTTGACGCCAATCACCGCGCCCGAAGCGTCGATGAGCGGCCCCCCCGAGTTGCCGAGGTTGATCGACGCGTCGGTCTGGATGAAGAACGAATAGAGATCCTCGGCCCCGGGCTCGTGCAGGCTCGCCCGATCGACGACCCGATCCTTCGCCGAGACGATCCCGGCGGTGACGCTGTGGTTGAAGCCGTAGGGGTTTCCGATGGCGATCACCGGCTCGCCGACCCGCACGGCGGCGGAGTCGCCCAGGGCCAGCACCGGGAGCGGCCGCTTGGTGGTCACCTTGAGGAGCGCGAGATCGGTCGCCATGTCGGCCCCCACCACGCAGGCGGGCAGCTCGCGCCCGTCGAGGAGCCGCACCCGCAGGTCGGTTACCCCGCGCACCACGTGCTCGTTGGTGAGCAGGTAGCCGTCCTTGTTGATGATGAACCCGGTGCCGATCGACGTACGTCCGCTCTCGCCGTCGGATTCGCCCGCGGCGCTGCCGTCGGGCATCTCGCCGCGCACGTGCACCACCGCGGCCCGGGCCCGCTCGGCCAGATCGGCGAGGCCGGCCGTCCTCTTGGCGGGGCGGGGCGCGGAGGTCCAGAGCGACGGCGGCTCGCGCGCCTGACCCGACTGCCCGGTGAGGTCCAGCGAAAGGAGCCCGACGG
The DNA here is from genome assembly GCA_963835825.1 of uncultured Pseudomonadota bacterium. GTDB lineage: Bacteria > Myxococcota_A > Polyangia > Fen-1088 > Fen-1088 > JADGRB01. The sequence continues at coordinate 53,251 of CAWIGZ010000004.1, read as the reverse complement.
CGATCGCGGCGATCCGGCGCATCGCCGAAGAGCTTACGCGATGGTTCCCGGCGGGGCGATCAGCGATCGACGCGTCTGATCAGGTGGTGGAGCGCCTGACGATCCGCCGCCGAGACACGCTCTTCAGGACGACCGGCGCCCGCGTCGGGGATCTGCGGATCGGCAGTCCCAGCTGTCCGCTTCGCCGTCCGTTTCGCCCTCTCTTCGGCTGTAGCGTCTGCCGTACCTTCATGGAACCTGCGCCGGACATCGTCGGCCAGCGGGCCGGCGGCCTCGCGCGTCCCCTCGACGAGCTCCTGCGACTCCTTGGTCTGGCTGATGGCGCGCAGATGCTGGAACAGGGTCCGGGATCCCAGCTTCACGGTGACGCCGAACCAGGCGAACGCGGCGAACCCGATCAGGGCGATGCCCAGTCTGAAGAGTCGGAACAAGAGGTTTGCCTCAGCGCAAGGTCTGGCTTGCCGCTCGGAACACGATCTGTCCCGAGGCGGGAATGGTGTCGCGCGCCCGCAGCCTTCGCTGCAGCCCCGCTACCGCGCCCCGACGGGGAACGACCGAAACGAGCACGAAGCCCTTCGGCAAGGAGCGTGCACGACCATCAGAGAAATCGCCCAGCATTGATCACCTGTCCCATCTTCACCGGGGACCGGCACCCGTCAAATTTTTTGCAAAGGCGCGCGTTCGGGAGCTCGCAGGTCCGGCGCGCGCCGCCAGCAGGATCTCAGTCCTCGCTGGGGACGAGATCGGCGCCTGTCGCCTGGGCGAGGGCCGCCAGCCGCTTGCGGGCGCCGCGCTCGATCAGCCAGACGACCAGGATCGAAACGTTGTAGAGCCCGAACAGCGGCGCCGACATCAGCACCTGCGACAGGACGTCCGGTCCCGGCGTGAGAACGCCGCCGACGATGAAGGCCAGGATGAGGGCGTACCTGTTGAACCGCCAGAGCGCCTTCGAGGTGATCAGCCCCAGCCAGCCCAGCACCGCCAGGATCACCGGCAGCTCGAACGCCACGCCGGTTCCGATCATCATGGCCAGCATGAAGCCGACCACCTCGTCCATCATGACCGCCGGCTCGATCTTGAAGTGCAGCGTGCCGGCCGGGAAGATCTCGGCGAACGACAGCATGTACGTCAGCGCCGGCTTGCAGAGAACGCCGTACCCGAACAGCGCGCCGCCGATGAAGCAGGCGGCGGTCGCGAGGGTCACCACCAGCGCCATCCGCTTTTCCCGCCGGTAGAGGCCCGGCGCCACGAACCGCCAGAGCTCCCAGAAGATGAACGGACTGGCGACGAGCAGCGCGCCGTACAGCGCCAGCTTGGTGTAGACCCAGAACGGCTCGGTTGGGCTGGCGAAGCGGAACACGGGCTCCTGGCCCGCGAGCGCGACGACCCAGGCGGCGCGCGCCGGCCGGGTCAGGAAGTCGAAGTAGTTTTTGACGAAGTAGAACGAGAACCCGATCGCGATCAGGAAGACGACCGCGGAGTTGCGGAGGCGCAGCCGCAGCTCGGCCAGGTGCTCGACAAAGCTCATCCGTGCGCCCTCGACGGCGGAGCGATCTTTTTCGTCGGGAATGGTCAGGGTGTGGACCTCGTGTTTCGCGGACGGTTTGTCGTCCCGGCTGGCGACGCCGGCTGGTTATGTCGTCTGCGTGGGACTTCCGCTTACGTCTTTTTTTTGGGCGGCGGCGGCAGCGGCGGTGGCTTGCCCGCGCCCGGCGGGAGGAGATCGCTCTCCGAAAGGCTCTGGGTGGCGTTCGCCCGGTCGCCCGAAAGGCTGGAGACCGGGGGCGTCACCCGCGGAAGCCCCATCCGGTTGGCCGGCGGCGGATGCCGATCCAGCCCCGGGAGCGGCGGAGGGGTCGGCCTCCGCTTCGCCTGCGGCACGCTGGCCAGGAGATTGGCCTCCGACAACGTCTGCGTGGTGTTGGCGCGGTCGCCGTCGAGGCTGGAGACGGGCGGCGTCACCCGCGGCTGGCCCCCGAGCGGCGCCACCGCCGAGGTGAGGATCTCGGCGTTCGGCGCCGCAGGCGGAGAAGATCGCGTGGCCGCCTGATCACCCGGGGGCGCGACCGACGGCAGGCTGTCCTTACCGGATTGGACGGTTTGGGCCGCTTCCTCTGGCCCGACCTTTGGAGCGCCTGCCGGGACCTTCGACTTGGCGGCCGCCGGGCGGGACCGGGCGACGGTGCCCGCCGGAGGCGCGATCGGAGGGATGATCGACGGTGCTTCTGGCGGCTGCTCTGTCGGGGCTTCAACGGAAGCGAGGACCGCGGCGGCGGCCGGGGACGCCTCTCCCACTGCGACCGCCTGTTCCGGGAGAGCCACGGCCGGCGCCGCCGTCACCATGGCGGCCTCAGCCTCCTCGGCGCGCTTCTTGGCCTCCTCGACCGCCTTCTTGATCTGGTCGCGCCGCTTCAGCTCGTCCGGGTGCAAGGTGACCGCGTCGCGCAGCTCCTCGAACGGCTTGCGGAAGGAATCGTCGAGCGTGATCTCGCTCTTGACGTCCGAGGTCGCCTTGCGGATCTCGCGAATGAGCTTCCCCAACCCGGTCGCCAGATCCGGGAGCTTGTTGGGACCGAGAAAGATGAGGGCGAGCACCAGGATGACGGTGATCTCGCCCGCGCCGAGATTGAACACCCCGGAAATTTAACTCCATCAACCCCCAAGAAACAATGCGCGACCGCGTTTTAGGCCGCGTGAAACAGATCGATCTGCCGGGGCGGGCCGACGCGATAGGCGAAAACCCCGCGCCCGCGCAAGAGCTCGGCGAGCTCGTCGTCCGGGGCGCCGACCAGCGCGACCTCCGAAGCACCGGTGGCCTCGACATAGCGGGCCAACTGGGCGACGTCCGCGCCATGCGGGAAGGGCAACCGATGCGCGACGTTCCACCGCTCGCGGGCGGCGGCGGTGCCGGCCCGCGGTGAGACGAGCACGCTCGGCCGGGCCTGCGCCTGGCCCCCTTGTCTCGGGGGCCGCGCGGCGGCCGGCCAGAGCAGCGCTTCGTCGTCGGCCAGGCGACCGGCAAAGCGCTGCACCTGCGGGTAGGAGGATTGGGGCTCGACCTGGCGGAACGCCGCCACCGCATCCAGGATCGTCCGGTGGGCCCGCAGCGAAACGCCGGCCGCGCCGAGGACCCGCGCGATCACCGGCGCCAGCGCGGGCGGCTCGATCAAGAACAGCGGCGCCCCCCCGGATGAGCGGTCGCGGGCGATCCGGCAGAGGACCTCTTCGGCGACGGCGCGCCGGGGGAACGCGATCTCGCCCGACGCGAAGCGCGCGTCGATGCAGAGCGCATCCGCCGCGCGCAGCTCGGCTCGACCGTCGCCCGGCTGGCCGACCTGCTCGACCTGCTCGACCTGACCGATGGGCCCGGCGTAGACGATTCGCCGTCCGTCGCGCTCGCAGAGCAGCGACGCCGCCCCCGGCATGAAGCCGGAGGGAAAGAGCTCCAGCCGCAGATCACCGAGCGCGAACGGGCGCCCGAACGGCACCACCAGCGTCTGGGCCCGCAGCCGTTCACCGAACGGTCCCAGGAGCGCGAGGGTCGCCTCGGTGGCAAGAATCTGACGTCGACTGCCGCCCACATGGGGCAGCGCCCGGCGCCCCCGGGCCCCGAGCACCGACGCGTGGGAGAGGAACACCAGGTCGCCCCCGGCGGCGGCGTCGCAGGCCACCACCGTCCCGGCCAGCCGGACGCCGGCGCGGTAAAGAAACGCGTTCTGCCTTTTCGGGGAGGTGGCCATCGACGAGCGTCGACCGGACGTTCGCCGGCTCGAGGCGCAGGCACTATATGTTGCTCGGGGCCGAACCGGGCCTGTAAGCTCGTGCCTGGATGAGCGAAGCCAGCCCCCGCTTTCGTCAGGACCTGACCGTGTCCCCGACTGAAGCGGACGGCATCGCATGCGTCGACGTCAGTGATCCGAAGAGCGGCGCGAGCTTCCGGCTCTACGACTTCGAATACCAGCTGGCGCTGCAGCTCAACGGGCAGCCGATCTCCCAGGTGACGGACTGGGCGTCGAAGACCTATGGAGCGGACCTGACCGGCGAGGGGATCACGGAGTTCGCCGCGCGCCTCGAGGAGCTGGGATTTCTCGAGCCCGCCAAGGCAGTCCCCTCCCCGCCCACGTCGGAGTCGACGGGACCGAGAGCGCCGCTGCCCACCACGGTCATCCGGGCGGGAAAGAGGGAGCCTCCCCGGGCGCGCCCGCTCCGGCGGTGCCGGCCGCGGCGCTGGACGAGGCCTCCGACGGGGTGGCGGCGGAGTGGGAGTCGGCGCAGGCAGCGAAGACGGCGCAGTTCGTTCCCGACTTGGCGATGCTGGACAGTGCGCCCGAGCCGACGCCGGTGGTGCCGCTCGACGTCCTGAAGCTGAGCTCGGGATCGGCGCCCGCGCCGGAAGGCGCGCCCACCGCCATCCACGGCGAGGTGACCGCGCAGGCGATCATGGAGCTGCCGAGCGAAGCGCTCGACTCCGAGCCGGTCTCCGCGCCGTCCGTGACGGTCGCGCCCAAGGGGGATGTCGCCCCCAAGGCGAGCTGGGCGACCGCGCTCGACGGAGCTTTGCAGTCTTCGGACTCACCTCCGGCCGTCAGGCCGGCTCCCGCCCGGAAGGACGAGCCTCTGGTGCTGCCGCTCTCCGTCCAGGTGGCGCCGCCGCCGCCGGGCCTCCCCGAACGCCGCCAGCCGCCCGATCCCGAGGGCGTGGTGATGGCGGCGTTCACACCCGAGGGGGCCGCGCGGGGCACGGCGACAGCTCGCCGCTCGAAAGTTCCCATTGTGGTGGTCGCGCTCGTGGTCCTCGCGGCGGCGGCTGGCATCGGCTACTGGCTCTGGAGCCACCAGCGTGCGGCAGCCGCCCCTCAGGCGGTGCGGGTCCGGGTCATGAGCCCGGCCCCGACCGACGTCTACCGATGGTTCTCGGGACACGGCCAGGTGACCGATTACGAGACGACCACGCTGGCATTCGCCAACCCGGGGCGACTCGCCGAGCTGCTGCCGGCGGGAACCGAGATCGCGGCGGGCGACGTGGTGGCGAAGCTGCAGGGGGCGTCGGGACTGGAGACGCTGCTCGCCCACGATCGCTCGCGGGTCGGATTTTACAAGCAGCTGCGCGACAGCATGCGGGCGGCGGGGAACAGCGCGGAGCTGCGCCAGGCCGAGCTTCACCTCACCGAGAAGCAAAAGCTGGTCGACATGGCGCTGGCCGCCCTCACCAAGTTCACCGTCGTGGCCACGGAGCCGGGGGAAGTGGTCGAGACGCTGGCCAAGATCGGGATGCCGATCGCGGCGGGCGCGCCCGTCGCCCGCGTGAAAGGGCGAGTCCTCCACGGCGCGTTCGACCTGGACGCCGACGACCGCGCGACGCTGGCCAAGATGGACTTCTGTCGCATCGAGGTGGTCGGGCTGGGCCCGCGGGCCTCGAACGATCTGCCGCGCAACGCGGGGAGCGCCACGGCCGCCGACATGGGCGCGGCCGAGGCGCAGGTGGGGCCGCGCTTCCTCGACTGCCAGCCACCGGGCGGCGCTGCGGGGCCCAGCAGCCGCAAGGTCGAGATCCCGTTGCCGGGCGAGCTGGGGCTGGTCTCCGGACAGCCGCTGCGGCTGGCGCGCCGGCGCTTCGACGCCGTGTTTCCGGTCCCCGCCGCGGCGGTGATCGCGGACGGCGATGGCCGGTCGGTCTGGATCGCGGGGCCCGACGGCACCGCCGAGTTGCGCAAGGTGGCGGTCATCGACGCCAGCGAGGACGCGCTCGTCAGCGACGGCCTGCGGGTGGGCGATCGCGTGATCGTCGATCCGCCGGCCGGGCTCCGCCCCGGCACCCGCATCGCGCCCGCCATCTGAAGCGGATCGGGCGGCGTCGGCGATTGGCCTCTAGACGCCGATCCGCTGCAGCTCGACGAGCGGGCCGCCGTCGGGTCGCGGGCGGGTCAGGTCGACGATGCAGTCGAGTGACCAGTCCTCGTCCCCTTCCCCGTCGACCAACACCTGCTGGGCGCGGAACCTGCCGGACGCAATCTCGTCGATGCGGGTGCGATCGGGGCGGCGGGCGTCCGGTGTGGTGAGCAGCACCGCATGCTCCGCCCAGAAGGGCGCCATCGCTTCGGTCAGGCGCTCGGCGGTCCACGGCTCGCCCTCGCCGACCGGCGCGCAGAGCCGGGCCGCGGCCTCGAAGTCGCGGCGGGCCAGCGCGGCGACCAGTTTGTGCAGCTCGGCGCGGATCCCGGCCACGGTGGCGCGCCGCTCGGCCGCCGGATCGACGACCACCGCCGACCCGCGCGCGGCCTTGGCCGGGCGGCGCGTCGGATTGGACAGCGCCTCCCACTCCTCGAGCAGGCTCGAATCGACCTCGCGCAACAGCGACCGCAGATGGGCGATCACGTCCAGCACCTCGTCGGTGCGGGCCGCGGCCGGGACCGTCTGCTCCAGGGTCTTGAAGACCTGCGACAGGTAGCGGAGCAGCACCCCTTCGCTGCGCTCCAGCCCCAGCGTGCGCACGTAGTCGTTGAACGCCGTGAACCCCTCGTACATCTCGCGGGCGATCGACTTCGGGCGGACGTTGTCCTGACCGACCCAGGGGTGGCGCTCGGCGAAGTCGTTGAAGGTGGCGTAGATGAAGTCGCGGTTCGGCTTGGGCCACTCCAGCGCCTCCAGCTGGGCGATCCGCTCCTCGTACTCCACGCCGGCCGCCTTCATCTCGGCCATCTTCTCGGTCTTGATCCGATCGAGCTGCTTGCGCAGGACCGCGTCCGGGTTCTCGACGATCGCCTCCACCAGCGTCAGCACGTCGAGCGCGTAGACGGGCGAAGCGCGGTCCAGCACGCCGACCGCCTCCAGCAGGTACAGCGACAGGGATTGGTTCAAAGAGAAATCGCGCTGCAGCTCGGGGCTGATCTCGACGGTCCGGCCGCGGATCGCCTCGCCGGGGACGACGTCGATGAGGCGGGCGTGGCGCAACGTCCGGAAGTAGGCGGCCGAGCGGCGGCGCTCGGCCCGCTTGTCGCGCGGACCGCCGTGCGACCGCCCGATGATGGCCGTGAGCCGCCGATACCCTCCCCCCTCGGCGCGCGACTGCAGGCAGTTGAGCAGCATGCCGTGCGTGATCTCGAACCGCGAGGCGAGCGGCTCCGGCGTCCCGTTGACCAGCCGGTCGAACGTCCCGCGATCCCAGTGGACGTAGCCCTTGGTCGGCGGCTTCTGCATCACCACCTTCTTGCCGGCCGCCTGCTTGGCCGCCAGCCGCCGGTTCTCGACGACGTGGGGCGGCGCCTGCGCCACCACGAAGCCACGCTCGTCGAACCCCTTGCGGCCGGCGCGGCCGGCGATCTGCAGGAAATCGCGCACGCCGAGGATCCCGGTCTTCTCGCCGTCGAACTTGCAGAGCTGGGTGAACAGCACCGTGCGGATCGGAACGTTCACGCCGACGCCCAGCGTGTCGGTGCCGCTGACGACCTTCAGGAGGCCCTGCTGCGCCAGCCGCTCGACCAGCAGGCGGTAGCGCGGCAGGAGACCCGCGTGGTGGATGCCGATCCCGTGGCGCAGGAAGCGCTGAAACTCCTTGCCGTAGGGCGTGTCGAAGGTGGCGTCGCGGAGCGCGTCCCGGATCGCCTCCTTGTCGCTCTTCGACGACACGTCGACGCTCATCAGGTTCTGCGCCTCCTCGGCGGCGCCCCGCTGCGTGAAGTTGACCAGATAGATAGGCGCCCGGCCGAGCGTGACCAGGTCGGCGATCGTCTCGTGCAACGGCGTCTCGCGGTAGTCGAACTCCAGCGGCACCGGGCGCTCGCGCCCGCGCACCACCGCCACCTCGCGCTTGGTCAGCGCCGTGAGCCCGTCGGTGATGACCCGCAGGTCGCCCAGCGTCGCCGACATCAAGAGGAACGTCGTCTGCGGCAGGCAGAGCAGCGGGATCTGCCAGGCCATCCCCCGCTCGCGGTCGGCGTAGTAGTGAAACTCGTCCATCACGACGTAGTCGGCCCGCCCAGCGCCGTCACGCAGCGCCATGTTGGCCAGGATCTCGGCGGTGCAGCAGACGATCGGCGCGTCCCGGTTGATGCTGGCGTCACCGGTCAGCATCCCCACCCGCTCGGGGCCGAACAGCCGGCACAGATCGAAGAACTTCTCGTTGACCAGCGCCTTGACCGGCGAGGTGTAGAACGACGTCTTCCCCTCGGCGAGGCCCTTGAAGTGGAGCGCCGCCGCGACCAGCGACTTGCCCGAGCCGGTCGGGGTGTTGAGCACGACGTGCTTGCCGTCCATGAGCTCGAGCAGCGCCTCTTCCTGGGCCGGGTAGAGAGACAGCCCCGAGGCGCTCACGTAGGAGACGAACCGGGACAGCAGCTCGTCGGCGCCGGCCCCGGCGGTGGGGAGCAGCGCCGCCAGCGGCGGCGACGAGGGGGTTGGTGAGTCGGGGGCGGCGGTCATGAGGCTGCGCCCGGCGGCGCTGCCTCAGTCTGCAACAGAAACGTCCGGGCGCGATCCTCCGTCGACGTTTTCGACGCAGGGCGGGTTCGGCGCCCCGGGCGTCCCGAAGTCACCGGAGGTTCCGAAGGGCGCCGAGGCCGGGCAGAGCGCCCTGGTTGCAGGATCGACGATCAGGGCGTGCCCGGTCTGGTCATCGCTCAGCACGCCCCAAAAGACCGCGTCGATCACGACCCCGGACGCGCACGCGCCGACACAGATGGAGAGCTGCCCGTTTGCGTTGACCAGGATCAGCTTGGCGTTGTAGGCGATGGCCACCGGGGCGCCCCCGTTCTTGGCCGGATCGCTCGACTGTCCCAGCAGCAAGAGCGCACCAGGCGCGAGCAGGCCAGCCGCGACCGCCACGTCGGTCGACGCCGTCGCCAGGTGGAGCTGCGACAGATCGAGCGGCTCCGACGCCCGGTTCTCGAGCTCGATCCATTCCCGCCCGAGGTCGTCGCCGGTGGGGTTCACCAGGAGCTCGTCGATGGCGATCTCGCCCGGGCGTGGCGCTCTGGCCCCGGGGAGGTCCCTCGAGGCATCCCGAAGGGCATCCGTCCTCGCGTCGACAGCGTCGGCGCCGGCGTCGGCAGCGGCAGCGTCGTGCACCGGCAACTTGGGTGTCTCCGGCAGCGCGCTGTCGGATGGAAGCGCGGCGTCGGCGAGCGTCTGCCCCGCGCTCCCACCGCCGGTGCCGCCGGCGCCTCGCGGCTCGCCCGCGCCGTCGGCCTCGGGCGCGGCGGCGTCACGCCCGCTCACCCGAGCGCCGCTGCCGCCGGTGTTGCCCGCCCCCGCCGTGCCGTCGCCGGCGGAGCGCGCGGTGACCGGCCCTGGGGTGCAGCCGATCATCATCCCCAGACCGAACAGGCTGACCAAACCGGACCAGAGCGCGTATCGAGCCATGCGCCCGTCTTCGGCCGGCCGCCGCGCCGGTTGCGCCCCTGTTCGCGACTTCAGCGGCGCAGGTGGCGCTCGAGGGTCTTGTACGCTTCCGTCAACCGCTGCGAGAGATCGGTGGCCGCCCGCTGCCTCTCCGGTGAGCCCGCGTTGAGGTCGGGGTGGTACTTGCGCATGAGCCGCCGGTACGAACGCTTGACCGTCTCCAGATCCGATCCGGCCGGCACCTCCAGCGCGGCGTAGGCCCGGCGGATCGCCTCGTCACCGGCGGCCGTGCGCCGCGGCGGCGCCGCCGACGGGCGCGACGGTCGCGCCGCCTCCGGCCGGTAGTTGCGGTTCGTCGCCTGCTCGACCTCCTCGCGCGCCTGCCGCCGCCGCTCGATCTCCTCGTCGAGCTCCTTGTCCGACATCGATGCGTAATCCGAGCCGTAGCGCCGCCGTTCCCGGTCGTCGGCGTCCTCGCCGTCGACGCGCGCCGCCTTGTCGAGCAACGAGTTCAGCTCGGAGCGCGCCAGATCGATCAGACGCTTGCCGATGCTCATCTTCCGGCGCGCTCTCCATGATCGTAGAGGCTGACGCCGTCCATCTCCGGCGGCACGGCGATCCCCATCTCCTCCAGGATCGTCGGCGCCACGTCGGCCAGCCGTCCTCCCTTGCGCAGCTTGCGCCCGGCCTGCCGCTTCCCGATGGCGATGAACGGGATCGGGTTCATCGTGTGGGCGGTGTGCGGCTGCCCGGTTTGGGGGTCGATCATCGTCTCGCAGTTGCCGTGATCGGCGGTGATGTAGACGGTCGCGTCCACCTTGGCGGCCGCCTCGACGATGCGCCCCATCGCCTTGTCGACCGTCTCGATGGCGTGGATGGCCGGCTCCAGCTTGCCGGTGTGGCCGACCATGTCGGGGTTGGCGTAGTTCACCAGGATGAACGTCGGCCCGCCCGGCTTCAGCGCCTCGACGACGCCGTCGGTGACCGGCGCGGCCGACATCTCGGGCGCCAGGTCGTACGTCGCCACGTCACGGTTCGACGGGATCAGCTTCCGCTCCTCGCCGGGGAACGCCTGCTCGTTGCCCCCGTTGAAGAAGTAGGTCACGTGCGGGTACTTCTCGGTCTCGGCGGTCCGCAGCTGCGAGACGCCGTGCTTCGACAGCACCTCGCCCAGGATCATGCGCAGGCTCTGCGGCGGGAAGGCGACCGGCACGTCGACCTTGGAATCGTACTGGGTCATCGTGGCGAATCCCGCCAGCTTGGGCCGCTTGCCGCGATCGAAGAAGGGGAACTCGCCGTCGCCGGCGTGCAGCGCCAGGGTCAGCTGCCGCGCGCGATCGGCGCGGAAGTTGTAGAAGAAGCAAGCGTCGCCATCCTTGATGATCGCGCGCGGCTTGCCGTCCGGCCCCTTGCGCACCAGCGGCAGCACGAACTCGTCGGTCAGCTCTTTTCCGTCGGGACCGGCCGTGTAGCCCTTCTCGACGGCGGCGGCCAGATCGTCGACCAGCGTCCCCTCGCCCCGGGTGAGCATCTTCCAGGCGATCTCCAGCCGCTCCCAGCGCTTGTCGCGATCCATCGCGTAGTAGCGTCCGATGGCCGAGACCAGCTCACCGACGCCAATCTCCGCCAGCTTCGCTCCGATCTGGCGCAGGTAGCCGGCCGCCGACTTGGGCGGGGTGTCGCGCCCGTCGAGGAACGCATGCCAGACGACCTTGGTGAACCCGCGCCGCTTGGCCAGCTCGCACACGGCGTAGGCGTGCTCCAGCGAGGCGTGCACGTTGCCGGGGCTGGCCAGGCCGAACAGGTGCAACGTCCCGCCGCTGGCCTTCACGCCGTCGACCAGCTTGGTCAGGACTTCGTTGGAATAGAACGTGCCGGTCTCGATCGCCTTGTCGATGCGGACCACGTCCATGTAGACGATGCGCCCCGCGCCCAGGTTGAGATGCCCGACCTCGCTGTTCCCCATCTGCCCGACGGGGAGCCCCACGTCGTTCTCCGAGGCGCCGATCAGCGTCCAGGGCGAGGTTTCATAGATGCGGTCGAAGTTCGGCGTGCGGGCCATCTTGATGGCGTTTCCATTCTTTTCGGCGCGCTCGCCGTAGCCATCGAGGACGACCAGAACCACGCGGGGAGGGGTGCTCATCGGCGAACTTTAACATCTGGCCCCGTCAGTGGTGATAGGGCTCGCCGCGAATGATGGTCAGCGCGCGGTAGACCTGCTCGCAGAGCACCAGGCGCGCGATCCGGTGCGGCAAGGTCAGCGCCGAGAGCGAAAGCCGCAGGTGGGCCCTGGCGACCAGCGCGGCCGGAATCCCGTCGGCGCCGCCGACCACGAAGGTCAGGCTGCGCGTGCCGTGGGTCATTCGTCGTTCGATCTGGCGGGCCAGCTCGCCGGTCGTCCAGCTGACGCCGCCCGGCTCGAGGGCGATCGTCTCACCGTCCTTCGGCCAGCGCCGCGCCAGCGCGTCGTCGTCCTCGACGTCGACGACCTCGACGGGAAGGTGCCGGCGGGCGCGCGCCAGGTAGTCGTCGCAGAGCGCGGCGACGTGGCGATCGCGCAGCTTGCCGACCGCCAGCAGGACGATCTTCACCCGTCAGAGCGCGCCGTACAGGGCGTCGGCCTGATTGAGCTTCGCTTCGGGCGGGACCTCGAGCGCCACGCGCGGCGCCTCGATCCAGAGGCTCTCGAGGTCGTAGAACTCGCGCACCGGGTGATAGAAGACATGGACGACGAAGGCGCCGAAGTCGAGCAGCGTCCAGCGTCCCGTCCCCGAACCTTCGCGCCCGAGCGGGTAGATGCCGCGCGCCTTCATGGCCAGGCTGACCCCCTCGGCGATGGCGTCAACCTGACGGTCGCTGCGCCCGCTGACCACGCCGATGAAGTCGGTGTAGCTCCCCATTCCGGAGACGTCGATCAGGATGGGCGCCAGGGCGCGCTTGTCGAGCGCCGCCTCCATGGCCGCGATGGCCAGCTCGCGCGTCTCCGCCAGATCAGCCGCGCCACGCGCCCGCGGCTGCGCTTCGGGCGCCGGGCGGGCCTTGACCTTCGTCTTGCGGGCGCCGCGTACGGGAATTCGTTCCAGGCCCGGCTTGGCCGTCGTCTTTGGCCCTTTTTGGGTCGCCTTGCGGCCGGCGGGTCGTTCCCGCTTGGTATCCTTGGCCCTACCCTTCGCGCCCGGCGAGCGTCCCGTTTTCTTCACGTGGACTCAATTTACCAAAGCCCTCGGGCGGCTGCCAAAGGTTTCGGTCAGCCCGAGCCGGCCGGCGGCGGCGGATCCTTTCGCGCCGCCTCGACAGCTTCTTTGAGGCGGCGCTCGAATGATGCGACCAGCCCCGCCAGGTAGCCCTGCTCGAGACGGGCGAGGCGAGCCTCGACGGCGGCAGAGGCGCGGTCGAGCCAGCGCGCCTCCTCGGCGTCGCCCTGGGGATCGATGTCGGGGATGTCGCCGGGGTCGGCGGAACGACCGCCGCTCTCGGCCCAGCGTCGCGCCGCGCGCTCGACCCGGGCGCTCATCCAGGCGGGCGCCTCCAGCGCCGAGCGGCCGAGGACGCGGCTGCCGTCGCGGAACGCCGTCACCAGCACCGCCCGCTCCGACTCGGCCAGCGCGCCGTGGATGGCGAAGCGGAGCAAGGCCGCCTGATGGCGATCGATCTCGCCGCCGACGTGGAGCTTGGCGCAATAATGATCGAACAGCATCCCGAGCTGAAAGGTCGTCGCCATGTCCTCGGCGCGGCGTCCGAGCGCGAGGATGGCGAAGAACTTTCGCCAGGCGAGCTTGAGCGCCAGCAGGGTCGCCGCCGTGAGCGTCGCGTTGCGCACCGCCGTCCCCTCGCGCGGATCCCCCAGCAGCTCGGCCGACGACTGGGCGATGTCGACCTGCCGTCGCTCGCCCAGCTTGATCAACATCCCCGCGCGGACCCGTCCGGCAAAGTAGTCGTCGAGGACCGGAAGCGGGATGACACCACCGACGGCGGTCGCCAGCAGCGCGCGCCGGACGATCAGCTTGCGGTTCTCCGACAGGTGCTCGAGCCGCGGACCGGCCGCGGCGGGCGACACCAGCACCAGCTCGGGCGTTCCCGGCCCCACGCCCGAAGGTTCGCCCGAAGGTTCGCCCGAGGACCCGTCGCGTCCGTTGCGCTCGCTCATGGTCGCCGCTCGTGTGGCGCGGATGGTCCGCGGTGCTCCGGCTCGGCGAGGCCTCGCAAGAGCGCGTGCGCCTCGGGTACGGTGCGCTGCCGCAGCTGCAGCTCCTCGGCCGCCGGCCGTTCGATCGCGGCCGTCGCCGCCACGTCGGCCAGAGACGCGTGCACCTCGACGGCCCCCTGTTCCGGCCCGGCGTCGCCTCTGGCCTGAAAGGTCGACTGCAAGTCAGCCGACAGGAGCGCGCCGGTGGCGTCGTCGATCACCAGGCGGCCGGACAGCGTCTCGATCCGCGCGTTGCCGCGCCAGGCCCGCAGCCCCGCCAGCGGAAGCGCCGGGGCCGGCGGCTTGACGGCCGCTCCGTCGCCCAGCGAGAGCGTGTAGCTGGTCGCGCGAATCCCGCCGACCAGATCGCTCCCCGTCTTCTCGAGGTGCATGCGGGGCGCGGCGAGCTCGAACGCGGCCCACGGGCCGCCCAGCCCCTCCTCCAACAGCCGGCTCGGCTCCGGCTCCTCGGCGACGCGACGGATCATCTTTCCATAGCGTAGCGCAACGGCCAGCTCGCGCCCGGTGAGGATCACCTCCCGGCCGCCGTCGCGATCGTTTTCCTCGCGCAGGCGGTAGTTGCCTGTACGGTCGAGCCACACGTCGGTCGTGGTGGTGACCGCCAGCGGCGCGGCGGCCGGGCGGCCGACGCTGTAGCGGAGGGTCGCGTGGTAGTGCGCCCCGCCGAGCTTGCGCAGCGCCTCCGCGAAGAAGGCGGGCCGGACCGCTTCGGCCGGCGCCACCACGTGCGGCGCCTCCGGCTTGCCGCGCGCGCCGCAAGCGCCCGCGTCGAGCGCGACGAGCGAGACCGCGAGCGCGGCAACATAATTTCCCCTCAAGGCTCCGGGAACCTTAGCATCGAGCGCCATGGGTGAAAGCCTCGCCTTTCTCTCCTCCTCGTCCGTCGGGGTCGTGGCGGCTGGGCTGTTCGGCGCCGTTTGGGGGAGCTTCTTCAACGTCGCCATCGTGCGGATTCCCCGCGGCGAATCGGTCGTCCGCCCCGGATCGCGCTGTCCACATTGCGGGACGCCGGTGCGCGCCGCCGACAACATTCCGATTCTCTCGTACCTCCTCTTGCGGGGCCGCTGCCGCTCCTGTCGGGCGCCGATCTCCGCCCGTTACCCGCTGGTCGAGGCGCTGGCGGCGGTTCTGGCGGCCGCGCTGTGGTGGAAGTTCGTGGCCTCCGATCCCGGCCAGGCCGCCGGCATCCGGCTGGCGCGCTTCGCCTGTTATTTCGCGTTCGGCGGCGTCCTTCTGGTGCTGGCCTTCATCGATCTCGCGACCAAGCTCCTCCCCGACGTCATCACGCTCCCCGCCATCCCCGTTCTCTACCTGGCGGCCTTCGGCGCGCATGGCGCCGACTGGAAAGAGCGCCTCATCGGGGCCGCCGCCGGCTACCTCTTCTTCCGGCTCATCGCCGACTTCTACTATTACGTCCTCAAGCGAGAGGGGCTGGGGCTGGGTGACGGCAAGCTGCTGGCGGTCATCGGCGCGGTGCTCGGCTGGCGGGCGCTGCCGTTCGTCGTGTTCGTCGGAGCGGTCATCGGCGCGCTGGTGAGCCTCCCCGTCGCCGTCTGGCAGCGGCGCCGTCAGCCCGACGCGATCGCGGAGCCGCTCCACCGGGTGCAGATCCCGTTCGGCCCGTTCCTGGCGCTCGCGGCGCTGATCTATCTGTTTGGCGGCCCCGAGCTGGTCCAGCTCTGGCTCGGCTCGTAGGCCGCCTATCGGGCGGCACGTCGTCGGGCATGGTTCGCTTCGCTCACCGTCGCCTTTACGGCGACGCCTTCCTAGCTGGACTGGGCGATCCGCGACGCTCAGTGGCCCCGGGCGGCGTCGACAGCGCCGGCGTCCCCGCCGACGACGAGCGGACCGGTCGAGATCGGCGGCAGCTCTGGCTCCGCCCCTGCGTCGGGGTGTTGGTTCGGAAGCGGCAGTCCCCACATCTCTCGCCGCTGGCGATAGAGCGGCGCGCCGTACAGCAGCTCCGACAGGCAGGGATGGTAGGGCAGTGGCCAGCTCTCGCTCCCGACGATCAGCTCGGACGGTCGATCCGTCACGACGCGCTTGGCGCCGGCCTTCTCGGACCAGCGGACCTCGATGTCGATCTCCGGCGCGCCCGCGAGCGGCTCGGGCAACGCGCGCCAGTTCTCCTTCAAGACGCGCCGGAGGTGCCCCAGCAGAAAGTCATTGTCGAAGGCGAACCGCTCCTGCCCGCCGTGCATCACCTTGCCGCCGCTCTCCCCCTCGAGGTCCAGCGCGCTGACGATGCGCGGGGGCGGCGAGCTCTTGATCTCCAGGGCGTCGAAGTACCCCTGCAGACCGCACATGTCGTCGAACCCGACTTGCCCAGGAGGGATCGCGGAGAGATCCCGCTGGACGGCGATCCCGCATCCGATACCGACCACAAGCAACCCGGTGCCCACCAGCAGGAACGAAATTTTACGCGACATGCGGCGCCGTCAGCTTAGCGGTTTTGGCGCGCCTCAGCAAAAACCTGAAAACGGGACCTGGCGCCGAGCGGTGGGCATGGACAGCTTTTTTCCGGCTCAGCTTGGCAGAAGCCGAAGCCCGACCTCATCGATTGCACTTCCCCCACCGTGCGTCAGACCGCCCTCGGTCAATCCCTGAAAGTTTCAGTTATATCACTGCAAATAGCGACTGGATTTTGGCTTACTTATCCAAATTCCCCGAGATAATTGCGTGTAGTTACATCGGGTTTGCAATCGAAAGGCAGTTGCCTAAAGTGAACATGCCGCATCGAGCAAGATCGATATGAAAATGCTTCGACACCCCCCGTCCAAAGAACTCTGGAAGTTTTGCATGGAGCGCCTCCGCGAGCTGCGCGGGCCTGACACCCGGGAACGCGACCTGGCAAACATCTTGGGTTTCGAGCACTCCCGGGCCGTTCGCTGGAAGGAAGGCCAGATGTACGTCGACCGGGCCGAGTACCTCGTCCGGCTGGCCGACGCCCTGGACGTGGAGACCATGTTGCTGGTGGCGATGGCCTCCGGGACCTTGACTGTCGAGCAAGCTCATCGACAGCTCGCCGGGGCCGCGCGCCCGGACGACGGCAAGAAGAAGAAGCCCGCCACCCGCGTCGAGCCGGTCGAGGTGGCCACCGACGCCTCGCTGTTCGCGCTCGACGGCTCGAAGTTCGAGGCCAGCGGCCGGGGCGTCGTCCTGCTCATCGCCGGGAACGGCGACGGGCGGCTCGAGTTTGGGGAGGCGCTGTCCCGTCATGCGGACGTCAACGGGATGGTCGCGACCGGCCTGCCGATCGGCATCTGCCTGGCTGAACGCTACCGCCCCGAGCTGGTGTTCCTGGACCTGGGCGTCGCCAACGTCCACGCCTTCGAGGCCTGCCGGGTCCTGTCGAGCCTCACCAGCCGCGCCCAGCGCCGCTGCCGGGTGGTGGCCGGGACGTCGACGGTGACCGACGCGGTCGAAAAACCGGCCCTCATGGCCGGCGCGGCCAACGTGACCCTGTTTCCGTTCGCCTCGGGCCTCTTCGAATCCGAGCTCGACCGCCTCGAAGAGCGCCTCGGCCCCCGCAAAGCGGCCCGGCGATAGACACCGGTCGCGAAACCGGCGGCCCGACCTGGTAGGGTTCGGGGCTGGATGGAGCCGAACTGGCGGAGCGCGGCGGGCGGCTTCCTGCGCCGGCATGCCTCCTGGTTCCTGGTCGCCGCCGCCTATCTGATCGTCTCGCCCTACTACGAGGCCATCAACAACCCGAACGAGAACGTCCGGGTCTGGGCGACGCGCGCCATCGTCGAGCACCATGTCCTCGACATCGACGCGGTGACCCGCGAATGGGGCTACGTCAACGACAAGGCCAAGAACGCCCACCACGTCTATTCGAGCAAGGCGCCCGGCGTGAGCTTCCTCGGGGTCCCGGTGCTGTTCGCCCAGACCGAGCTGCGCAAGCTGTGCGGTTGGGGGCCGCCCGGCAAGCGTGCGGCGACGTTTTGGCTGCGGATGGTTGCGGTCAAGCTGCCGATGCTCGCCTTCTTCTGGCTGTTCGCCGGCTACGTCGAGCGGAAGACGCGGTCGGCGCTGGCGCGCGATCTGCTGCTGGTCGCGCTGGGGCTGGGGACCATGCTCTACCCTTATGGCGGGATGTTCGTCGGACATGCGCTGGCCGCGGCCGCCGTCTTCTCGGCGTTCATTCTGCTGGACGACCCGCGCATCGACCTGCCGGCGCCCCGGTCGCGGCAAGCTGGGCAGGCAGCGGGGCGAATGGGGACGCCGGTCGCGGCGGCGGGGTTCCTGGCCGCGCTGGCGGTGACCCTCGAGTACCAGGCGATCCTGGTGGCGCTGGCGTTGGCCGTCTACCTGATGGTGCGCAATCGCCGCGCCATCGTGCCGTTCGCCGCGGGTGCGCTGCCCCCGGCGATCGCGCTCGGCGCCTACCACACGGCCTTGTTCGGCCGGCCCTGGACGCTCCCGTACGCCAACATCGAGAATCCCGTCTTCGCGCAGACGGCGCACAAGGTCGGGTTCGACGGGCTGTCGCTCCCCCACCCCGCGGCGTTCCCCGCCTTCTTGATCTCGCCTGCCTACGGCCTCTTCATGTTCTCCCCGGTGCTGCTCCTCGGTCTCGGGGGGGCCGTCTTTCTCGTCGCCCGAGGGCCGCGGCGCGAGGCGGTGCTGACGCTGGCGATCGCGGCGTCGATGTTTCTGTTCATCGCCGGGATGAGCAACTGGCGCGCCGGATGGTGCGTGGGGCCGCGCTACATCGCCACGGTCGTGCCGTTCCTGCTCCTGCCGCTCGTGCAGCTCTGGCCACGGCTGGCCCGGCACGCCGCCGCCACGGCGGCGATCGTCGGGCTCGCCATTCCGTCGGTGCTCCTCAACGTGGTGTCGGGGGCGCTCTACCCGCACTATCCCGAGCAGTTCGACAATCCCGTGTTCGACCTGGCGTTCCCCTTGGTCGGCGCCGGGTTCACGCCGTACGGCCTCGGGTGGTCCCTCGGCCTGCGGGGGAGCTGGGCGATGGCGCCGCTGGCCCTGGTGGTGCTGGCCGCGCTGGCGCTGGTGGCGGCCGGGGGCGATCCGCGCCCGCGCCGGGCCGCCGCCCACCTGGCGCTGGCGCTGGGGATCGCCGGGCTCTTCCTGCTGCCGCTGTCCGCTTACGGACGGGCTCCGCGGGCCGAGGAGAGGCACGCCACCGCCACCGTGCGCGCCATGTGGGATCCCCCAGGGGCGCACCGATTCCTGAAAGTCGGCGCTGAGCATGATAAAGGGGAGCGGGGCGCGCGGCGCCGAAACGGTCATGGACATCAGCGTCGTCCTTCCCATCTACAACGAGCGCGACAACCTGGTCCCGCTGTTCGACGAGATCGCGGCCGTGCTCGCGTCGATGGGCAAGCAGTTCGAGATCATCGCCGTCGACGACGGCAGCCACGACGGCAGCGTGGCCCTCATTCGGCAAGAGGCGCAGCGCCGGCCCTACCTGAAGGCGATCTTCTTTCGCCGCAACACCGGTCAGTCGGCGGCGTTCGACGCCGGGTTTCATGCGGCGAGGGGCGCGCTGGTCGTCACCATGGACGCCGATCGCCAGAACGATCCGCACGACATCCCCCGCCTCATCGCCAAGCTGGACGAGGGGTTCGATCTGGTCACCGGCTGGCGCAAGGATCGAAAGGACGGGCTGGTCCTCCGGCGGATTCCGTCGCTGGTGGCCAACGCGCTCATCCGCAGGGTGACCGGGACCCAGATCCACGATCTCGGCTGTTCACTGAAGGTCTACCGCAAGGATCTGGCCGACGAGATCCACCTCTACGGCGAGATGCACCGGTTCATCTCGGTGCTGGCCGACGGCCTCGGCGCGCGCGTCGGCGAGGAGGTGGTCAACCATCGCCCGCGCGTGGCGGGGCGTTCGAAGTACGGCCTCCTGCGCACGATCAAGGTCATGCTGGACACCACCACCGTCTGGTTCATG
Organism: uncultured Pseudomonadota bacterium; assembly: GCA_963835825.1. Classification (GTDB taxonomy): domain Bacteria; phylum Myxococcota_A; class Polyangia; order Fen-1088; family Fen-1088; genus JADGRB01. The sequence goes on along the minus strand of CAWIGZ010000004.1, from coordinate 33,785 downwards.
CGCAGGTACCAGATGAAGCCGATCTACGTCTTCGGCGGGCTGGGCGCCCTCATGCTGGGGGCCGCGGCGCTGATCTCGGCCTTTGTCCTCTACGAGAAGATCACCTTCGACATCTGGGTGCACCGCAACCCGCTGTTCATGATCGCGGTGACCAGCGCACTCATGGGGATGCAGTCGATCGGCACCGGCATCCTGGCCGAGCTGATCGTGCGCACCCAGTTCGAGTCCCAGCGCAAGACCAGCTACGCGATCGCCTCGCGGGTCGGCTTCCCCGCCGAACCGACAGAGGGCTGAGAGCCCGGCATGTGCGGCATCGCCGGCTTCGTCGCGCGGGAGGCCGATCCGGCCGCGCTGCCCCGCATGCTGCGCGAGATCGCCCACCGCGGCCCGGACGGCGAAGGGACCTGGCGCGGCAGCTCGAGCGACGCCGCCGGCGCCTGGCAAGTGGCGCTCGGGCATCGTCGGCTGGCGATCATCGACGTTGCGGGCGGCGCGCAGCCGATGGGGAACGAGGACGGCCAGGTCGTCCTCACCTACAACGGCGAGGTCTACAACTTCCGGGCGCTGCGCGCGCCGCTGGAGCAGCAGGGGCACCGGTTCCGCACGCGCAGCGACACCGAGACGATCATCCACCACTACGAGCAGCACGGCGCGGCCGGCGTCGCCGCGCTCGACGGGATGTTCGCCTTCGCCGTCTGGGACAGCGCCGCCGGGCGCCTCTTGCTGGCGCGCGATCGCTGCGGCATCAAGCCGCTCTACTACGCCGAGCTGCCCTCCGGAGGGCTGGTCTTCGCCTCCGAGCTGACCGCCTTGCTGGCGCACGGGGGCGTCGACCGGACGCTGGGGGTCGAGGGGCTGGCGTCGTACTTCTTCTCCGATTACGTCCACCCGCCGCACACGCTGGTCGGCGCGGTGAAGAAGCTGCCGCCCGGGCACACGCTCTCTTGGGAGCGGGGCCGGCTGGAGGCGCCCCGTCCGTTCTGGCAGGTCCCTCCATCGGGTCCGGCGCCGGCCGAGAGCGGCGACGAGCTGGGCCGGCGGCTGTGGACCGGGATCGAGCGAGCGGTCGAAGCGCAGCTGGTCTCCGACGTGCCGGTCGGTATCTTCCTTTCGGGGGGGATCGACTCGTCGCTGGTGGCGGCGGCCGCGGTGAAGCGCGCCGGGACGCGCATGAAGGCGTTCTCCATCGGGTTCGAGGACGGCACGTTCGACGAGACCAGCTACGCGCGGATGGTGGCCCGGCAGCTGGGCGTCGAGCACGTCACCGAGACCTTGAGCGAGGCGAACCTGCTCGATGTCGTCGACGACGCGCTCGACCTGCTGGACGAGCCGCTGGCCGATCCCTCGTTCATCCCGACGTTTCTCCTCTCGCGGCTGGCCGCCCGGCACGTGAAGGTGGTGGTCGGCGGCGACGGCGGCGACGAGCTGTGGGGCGGCTATCCGACCTACCGCGCCCACCGGCTGGCGGCCGTCTACGCCGCGCTGCCCGGCTGGTTCCGGCGCGGGATCGTCGCGCGGGCCGTCGACAAGCTGCCCATCGACGATCGTTACCAGAGCCTGGAATGGAAGCTGCGCCGCTTCGTCGGACGCTGGGACGATGCGCGCGTCGTGCGCCACCTGCGCTGGATGTCGAGCGTCGATCTCCCCGAGCTGGGCGCGGCGGTGCCGGCGGCGCGGGACCTCCGGCCGGCCACCATGGACGCGCGGCTGCCGCCGGGCGACGACTGGCTCAACCAGATCCTGGCGCTGGACTTCACGACCTACATGTCCGGGTCGGTTCTCACCAAGGTGGATCGGGCGTCCATGGCGCACGGTCTCGAGGTGCGGCCGCCGCTGCTGGACGACGCGCTGGTCGACTTCGCGTTCTCGCTGCCGTCGCGCACCAAGCTGCCTGGGCGCCAGAGCAAGTACCTGCTCAAGCGCGCCGCGCGCGGCCAGATCCCCGACGCGGTGATCGATCGCCCGAAGAAGGGCTTCGGGATTCCGCTGGCGGCCTGGCTGCGCGGACCGCTCCGCGCGCGGCTGGAGGCGGTGATCGCCGCGTCGCCGCTCTGGGAGCTCGGCCTCGTCGATCGGGCGGTGTTCGCCGGCTGGCAGAGCGAGCACCAGGAGCGCAAGCGCGATCGCAGCCGGCCGCTCTGGGCGCTGTATGTGCTCGATCGCTGGCTGAGAAAGACGAGCCTGGGCGTCAGAAGCTCGGGAAGAACGTGACCTGCACGGTGAAGGTCCGCGACACCGGCGTCTGCGGGTAGCCGAGGCAGGTGCCGGCGGGCGGGCGCGGGTTGATGGGGATCCCCAGATCGATCGAGAGGAGCTGCTGGTAGACGCCGAACGCGTCGTGCAGGACCCGGAAGCTGTAGCCGACGTCGTAGAAGACGTTCTGGCTGGAGAGGCCGTAGTCGTCGCAGCGGCTGACGACGGCGGCGTCGGCGAACAGCGTTCCGCCGAACCCGCGCACGGTGGTGAAGTGCAGCAGGTTCCAGTCGAGGCCCGAGACGTAGTCGTCGCGGAATTGCACGCTGGCGACGGCGTTTGCGCGGCCGAGCAGCACCCCCGGAAGGTAGCCGCGCAGCCCCCCCTGGCCGCCGGCGTCGGTGAGCTGCACCTTGAGCCGGATGTCGCCAAAGGTCGCGGCGACGCTGGCGTCGAGGGCCAGGACGTGGCCGGGCGCCAGCTCGAAGAGGCGGAGCGCTCCCGCCGCCACGCTGGCCTGGGACAGACGCTCGCCGTCGTCCAGCGCCGTCAGCGCGTAGCCGACACCGAGGCTGCCGCCCACCGCATGCCAGGGATCGAAGAGAAAGTCGCGCGTGTCGTGGGCCAGGACCAGCCGACCCGAGGCCTGATACCCGGCCTGCGGCATGTCGCCCGCGCCCAGCCCGAAGCGGGCGTTGAGGCGCGAGAAATTGACGCCGGCGAGAAAGTAGCTGTCGAGCGTGTTCTTGTCGGCCTGCGCGCCGAAGTTCCAGAAGTGGGCGCCGCCCACGCCGAAGTCGGTCTTCTGGTTGTGGTACGCGGTCAGGAGGAAGGCGTGGCGGAGATCGTGCTGCGGTTTGAGCAGGAACGCCGCCTCGAAGTTCGCCGTCAGAGCGGTGATGTTGAGCAGCGCGCCGAACCCCTCGTAGAGCAGGCGCCAGCGCTGCGGCTCGCGGTTGTCGTAGCGCGGATCGTCCGACGGCCGCAGCGAGCCGAGCGCGGTCTCGACCAGCCTCCCGCGGGGATCGATCTCCACCGACTTGAGCCCGGAAGGCAGATCGACGGTGAAGCGATGCGCGCTGGTCGCGTCGTCCCAGCGGAGGACCTGCGTGACCCCGGCGCGGTCGGTCACCGCGACCTCGACCGGCTCGCGAATCAGCGCCCCTTCGCGGCGGACGTCGATCTCCACGTGGCTGCCGCCGGCGGACAGCGGCGTCACCCGGACGGCCTGCAGGTGGTAATTCACGCGCGGCAGCGGTCCCAGCCATTGCCGCCAGAACCAGCCGAGGTCGGCGCCGAAGGTCTCGGCGGCGGCGCGCCGAAAAGGGACCCCTTCGTTCAGCATCTTGCGCGCCAGCGTCGGGAAGGCGGCGCCGCCCAGCAGGTCGAGCAGCTTGTTGTAGATGAGCCGCGGGCTGGGCGCCGTCGGATCGGCGAAGAGGCGCACGTCGTCGCGGATGCGATCCTCCGCCCGCACGTCGCCGAAGTAGCTCGACGACGAGGCGAGCAGCGGCGCATAGAGCAGCTGGTCGACCGCGGGGACGAAGTCGAAAGGTCGCAGCAGATCGGCGGCGTATTCCACCTTCTTGAACTGGTGGATTGTGTAGAGCTCGGTCAAATAGGCGGCCAGCGTCCCGGCGGCCAGGTCGCGATCGGCGGGGGTCTCGGTGGCGGCGATCCGCGCGTCGACGAGCGCCGCCAGGATCGCGCGCCCCAGCTCCTGATGGTGGTACTTGCGCAGGCGGTTGACCGGGAAGATGCCAAAGATCTGATCGGAGACGAGGATGACGTTGCCGTGCGCCTGGACCAACCGGTGGCGAAGCGGCGCCTCGATGAGCGTGATCGGCAAGCTGCGTGCGGGATCGAGCGGCCGCGCCGGCGACGATTTGCTCGGAGGGCAGTCCGGCCCGCACAGCATGGCGTCGCCCAGCTCCAGCGCCCGCGCAGCCGTCTTCAGCACCAGCGCCGTGATGTCTTCTCGGACGTAGGGGAGCGGCTGGTCTTCGCTGCCGGGGGGACGCGGATTTCGGTGCAGGTAGCGGACGACGTGACCGCCGACGGTGATCGTCTCGGGCCGCAGCACGCGATCGGTGACGATCGTCGGGTAGGGGACGTCGGCGCTCTCGACGGTGACTGCGCCCGTCGGCCCTGGCCAGACCACCGGCTCACCGTTCACCACCAGGCCCAGGGACCTGGGCGTCCGCAGCGTGACGCGGGCGCGCCCCGCGCGGGCCGGCGCCGCTCGAAGATCGAACGCCCCGCCGATCTGGGCGGCCGGCATCGGGTAAAAGCCGCCCATCAACCGGCAGCGGAGCCCGACGCAGCCGAAGCCGCCGAAGCGGCGCGGCACCGCGGTGTCGAAGTCGACGTCGATGGTGACGGCGGCTCCGGGCAGAAGCGGCGCCGGCAGCGTGACGCGCGCGATGGTGTGCGCGCCGGCCGGCGTATCTTCGAGAGCGATCGCCGCCGGCACGCCGTCGGCGCGGGCGTTTGCCACGGTCATCCCGCCCGAGGAAAACCGCACGCCGGGATAGAGCCAGTGGTAGTTGACGTCGCCGAGCGCCTTGCTGCGCGTGGCCAGGTGATTGGGGTAGAGCCAGAGCGGGACGTCGCCCAGCGGCGCCCCCGTCTGGTTGACCACCCGCAGGCGGACATGGCCCACGGCCCGCGAGGCGCCCGGATCGAGCGTCACGTCCAGCGCCACGGCCGGCTCGGGTTTCGCCGTCGCCGTCTCGGCGCGCGCGGAAGGCGCGGCGGCCAGCGTCGCGATGAGCGCGAGGGCCGACAGCCCGGCGCGAGTCATCGCCGGCGCGCCGGGTTCAGGGACCGATCTCCGGCGCGGTCTCGCCGCCCGGCGACGCGACGGCCGTCGAGGCGGCCGCGTCGCCCACCGCCGGCGCCGGGCCGTAGTCGACCCCCGGCTTGCGGACGAAGGCGACGATCGGTCTTTTGACCTCGCCCATGATCCGCCCCTCCAGCACGTTCACGGGGACGGGATCCGCCAGCTCGTAATAGTAGCCCCGCGTCTTGAGCGCGTAGTGGTAGACGTCGCCGTCGACCTCCAGCCGCTTCTTGAGGTTGAGCGGCACGTTCCCGATCCGCTTGAACGCCCGGTGCCGCAGCACGAAATCATAGAGCCGCACCGCGCGGTTGTTCACCAGGCGATGGCACCCGTGGGAGAACCGCCGGGCGATCGAGGTGTAGTCGACGGAGCCGTGCGTCCGGATCTGGTTGTCGAAGTCGCCGCGCTTGGGATCGACGTGAATCCCCATCACCAGACCATACGCCGAGCCGAATCCCGGCCCCATCACGTCGGTGTTGACCAGCGTCACCGGCCCGACGTTCTTGTCGAGCACCTTGCGCGTCAGCAGATCTTTCGCCGGCGTCCCGTCGGGCGGGATCCAGACCGGCGCGGCGACGATCTGCTTCCAGACCCTCGGGCCGACGTCGGAGTTCTTGTACTTGAAGTACTCGTGCCCGTCCTCGTGCATCTCGCTGCGCCACGACCCGATGGTCGTGCGCCACCAACAAAGCGGGATCTTCTGCCCGTGCCAGCGCACGAAGAGGGTCAGGTGCGGATAGTGATCGCGCCGCTGCATGACCGGCTTGCCGCGCCCGTCGAAGGGCAGGTCGTACCAGACGTCGCCGCGGTCGATCTCGGCGCTGAGATCCATGTCCTTGCCGTAATACTCGGGGAGCGCGGGCGCCTTGAAGGCGACGTGCAGCGCGGCCAGGCCCGCCTTGTGCGCGCGCAGGAAGGCGATCGCCTGCTCGGGCGTCTGCACCCCGATGGCGGTCAGAAGCGCGTTCACGTGATCGTCGATGAGGTTGGGCACCGGACGCGTCGTCCCCGCGGCGTCCCGCCAGGTCGGCGGGTTGCGCTTGCGCGCCTGATTGATGGACCCGTCCTCGACGATCCCCGCCGCGTCGGCGACCCGCTCGGCCAGCACGCGCCGCAGATCGTCCAGCAGCAGTGACCGATTGGGCGCCAGCAACATCCCCAGCGTCTCGCCGCCCAGGAAGCCCCAGCCGAAGATGTCGTGCTTCCGTTCCCAGGTCGCCAGCGCCTCGTGCGTCGGCAGATCGTAGCTCCCGGCTGTGTACCGGCTCTTGGGCGAAAGCAGCCCTTCACAGAGCAGCCGGGCCTGCGCCGCCCGCACCGCCCGCACGCGCGCCTTGCCGCGCAGGTAGCGATCGACGCGCCCCCGCGCCTTGGGGTCCTCGCGCAACGCCGCCAGCACGGCCTCGGGCGCCATCGTCACGCCGGTCGACCGCGCCACCGTCTCCTTGGCGATCCAATCGGCGTCATGCACCGCCTGCTCGTAGTCGCGCTTCGAGCGATCGCGATCGAGAAACCCCACGTCGCCCGTGAACTGCTCGAGCCCCTGGCGGTCGACGGCGTCGTAGCAGGCCTCGCGCGCCGGCGCGACGTCCGCCTCCACCCGCGCCGCCAGGACCGACAGCGTCGGCGGAATGCCGAACACCTCCAGAAAATTCTGGTCGCCCGCGCTGGTCGACGGCTTCCCGTCGGAAGAGAGCTTGTCGTTGGCCAGGGCGACGAACGTCTGGCGGTAGTCGTTCGGCTTGGCTCCGTCCCCCTCGCCGTCGCCGTCTTGCAGGATGTACGGCGCCCAGTCGTCCCCCAGGTCGACGTCGAGCAGCCCGGCGGCCCGCGCCGCCTCCACCGTCACCTTGCGCGCGACGCCCCGCTCGTAAGCGTAGGTCTCCCCGGCCGCCAGCGCCGGCACCGGGGCGCGCGTGGGGATCGGCGGGCGCGCCGGCTTGACCGCCACCGGGGCCGCGGAAGGCGGTACGACGGGCGCGCTCCGATGACGGCATCCGAGCGCCGCCAGGGCGCTCGCCGTCAGCAGCGACGCGATGAGGCTTCTTCTCACGGTCACGGCCGCGATCTTAGCGCCCCCGTCAATCGAGCCTCAATTTGTCGTCGTCCCGGTCAGTCGCGAAAATTCACGAACTGCAGGTCGAGACCGTAGTCCCCCTTGCGCAGGAAGGCGATCGCCGACTGCAGATCGTCGCGGTTCTTCCCGGAGACCCGCAGCTCGTCTCCCTGGATCGACGCCTGCACCTTGAGCTTGGCGTCCTTGATGGCCTTGACCATCTTCTTGGCCGTCTCGATCTCGATCCCCTGCTTGATGACGACGAGCTGCCGGACCGTCTGCCCCCCCGCCGGCTCCACGTCCTTGGGGTCGAGACAGAGCTGTGACACCCCCCGCTTCGACATCCGCTCCCGCAGGACGGTCAGCGCCGCCGTCGCGTGCGGCTCATCCGACGAGCGGAGGATGATCCCCTCCGGACCACGCTCGAGGTCGGTCTTGGTGCCGCGAAAGTCGTACCGCTGCCCCAGCTCCTTGCGGGCCGTATTGAGGGCGTTGTCCAGCTCCATCAGATCGACCTTCGAGACGACATCGAAAGACGGCATGGGCCAATCATAGGCCATACTGAAAGGATGGCGCAGCCGAACGCCGCCCCCCCCGTGGACGTGTCACAGACAGAGCCGGCGCTGCCCGTGGCGGCCGCCCGGTTCGTGCGCGCCGAGCACCTGGCGCCGGGCTACTCGCCGGCCCGCCACGTGGCGCTGACCCTGCTCATCGCGGGGGCAATCGCCACGCTCGGCGTCCGACTGGCGGCCCACGCCCGCCCGACCGACTGGGCCCTGGCGCCGATCTTCCTGGTCGTCGCCAACCTGATCGAGTGGATGGTCCACCGCCACCCGATGCACCACCCGCAGCCGCCGCGGCTGATGTACCGCAACCACACCCTGATCCATCACCTGGCCTTCACCCACGGCCAGATGCCGATCACCCGCCCGGCCGAGCTGGGCCTGGTGATGATGCCCTGGTACACGATGATCGGCATCTTCGTGGTCACCTCGCCGGTGATCGTGCTGGCCGGACTGCTGCGCGGCCCCGGGCTGGCCGGCATTTTCCTGCTGACCGCCGTCGCCTACTTCCTGATGTACGAGACGCTCCACGCGCTCTACCACCTGCCCGACCCCACGCTGAATCGCCTCGGCATCGGTCGGGTGCGCCTGTTCCGGAAGCTCCAGGCGCATCACACCCACCACCACGTCCTCGGGCGAATGGCGCACGTCAACTTCAACGTGACGATCCCGCTGATGGACGTGGTGCTGGGGACGAACGAACGCGGCGACTAGACTAGGTCGCCGTTCCCGCGCCTCTGTGACGTAGCCCGACTTGATCGCGTCGAGCGATCTACTTGACCGACGCGGCCAGCTTCTTCACCTCGGCCTTGGTGCAGACCTTCACCGAGGCGTTCACGCTGACCGAGAAGCCCTTGCCGGGCATGTAGAGGCCCGTCTGCGTGGCGAGCATCGGCGCCGACTTGGGCGACTTCGCCTTTTCGGTCATGAAGACCTTCCCGATCTTCTTGTAGCCGAAGAACGGATCGTTCGGCTCCGGCAGGACCTCTTTCTGCGCCGGCGCGTAGACCTGCACGTAGGTGACGTCTTCCTTCTCGTTCGGCACCTTGAAGAAGTACTTGCAGGTGTCCTTCTCGCCCCCGTCCTCGCCGAGGAACGTGGCCTCCGACTCATTGCAGGCCTTGAAGACCGCCTCCTTGGGCAGGTGCGCCATGATCGCCGGGTCACAGCACTTCTTGCCGTGCAGCTTGCAGGTCGGCGCCGCCGCGGGCGCAGCCGCCGGTTTGTTGTCCGCGCGAGCGACCAGCGACGGAACGTACGCCGCCCCGAACCCCACCACCGCCGAGAGCGACAGACCGAACATGATCTTCCGATGCGACATCGAGCGCCTCCTTGCGTCGTGAATGAAGTCCCGGACCGTACCACAGCCACAACCCTCGCACGCCGGTTGACACTCCCGTCGCCAGCATGTAGATCCACCGACCGCAGTCGGCAGTACCAAGCCGGCGGCGAGCATCACCTGGGGTGGTAGTTAAGCTTGGTTATAACGCCGGCCTGTCACGCCGGAGGCCGCGGGTTCAAGTCCCGTCCACCCCGCCGGAATCATTGGGTTTTTAGCTTTCCTGGTTTTCGCCTCTTCCGCGCTATACTGCCCGTATACTCTTCGGCAACCCGAAGCGAAACGGAGGCAGTGAGATGGCCTGCATCGTCAAGCGCGGTTCCCGGTCGGCGCCCAGGTACTACGTCAAGCACCAGCCACTGGTGGGCGCGGCGTTCATGCGACTCCTCCCCGGGGTGGTCAACAAGGACCAGGCTGCGGACGAGCTGGCGCGCATCAAGCGCGACATCGCGGCGGGGCGGGATCCGTTCCCTGAGCCGGTGGCGGCTCCCGACACCGTCAGGAGCCTCATGGCTGAATGGGTCGAGGGCTTGAGCAATCGGAACGCCGATGATGACCGCTCGCGGATCATGCGACATCTCAAGCCGCGGTTCGGCTCTTACACCATCGAGCAGTTGGACCTCCCCGCCGTCATGGAGTGGATCCGCGACCTGTCGAAGACCGACCTCTCGGGACAGTCCCAGCGCCACCTCGTGAACCTCCTCTCTCGGTTCTTCTCTTGGGCCATCGAGGGCGGCCATGCGGTGTCGAACCCGGTCAAGATGGTCCCTATGGGCAAGCGGCCCGTGGCCGTCCTGGACGTGGATTGGCCGTGGCTGGAGGACGACGCCAAGGTTCCCGAGCTCGTCGCCGCGCTTGGTCCTGTCGTGGGGTTGATGTTCTACCTAGGAAACCGGTCTGGGATGCGCCCCGGAGAGGTCGCCGGTCTCCGGATGAGTGATCTCGAGTTTCTCGAGGAAGGGATCATCCGCGTCGCACACAGCTACGGCGGCCCGCTGAAGGAGGACAAGAAGGCCGAGGGCAAGTTGAAGTGGGTGCCCGCCCCGCTCGATGCCGAAGATGTCCTCCGCCTTCACCTGAAGCGCCGGCAGCTCCAGGGAGCGAAGGCGAACGATCTGGTCTTCCTCTTCACACCCGACAAGCCGCAGAACCGTCGCCGCACGTCCGAGTGGCGAGGCTATCGGAAGGAATACCTCGCGCAGTGTTGGGACCGGGCGGCCGAGGCATGCAAGGTCAAGGGACTCACTTTTTACGAGGCGACCCGTCACTCGTTCGTGTCCCGCAACCTCAAGGCCGGGATCTCGCTCGACGAGGTTTCAGCGGCAGTCGGTCACAGCTCGCCCGCAGTGACGAAGCGATTCTACGCGCGGTACGTTAGGAAGACGTTCAACCCGGCGCTGCGACAGGGGCTTAGCGGTTAGCCGATTTCCCACGACCGAACGGCACCGCCCGCACAACCAAGCCCAGGAGACCCCATCGCTCGGGACCGAAAGGTCGGAGGTTCAAAATCTTATCGCCCCGACAACTGTAACCCCGCGTAGAACCGCCTCATCGGTTTCGCGGTGCGAGGGGTCGTGGGGGCCGGTGGGAAGTTGGGTAGCAATCGGTAACAACGGGAGCCGCGGAGCTCTCCTCGGCGAGTAGCGGCGGCTCCTCAGCGGCAGAGAGAATGGCGCGCCGAACTACGTGCCGTTCGTGACGGTTGGAAGCGAACGGTGTGGCGCTCGTGCGGGTCGGTTGCGCTGCTCGCTCTCGCTGCGGTGACGTTCGGCGCCGGTGCAGCACCGCCGGCCGGACCATGGCCGGCTGCAGCGAAGCCGTTTTGCTCGTCCCCGGGGAGCGGCGGGCGGCGAGTGCCGCCGCGTCTGTGACCCCGATCGTCGACGGACGCGGCCGGCTCTTCTAGACTGGCGTTCATGGGTCGGTGTCGGCGAGTCGAGATGGTCCTACTCATCGTGTTGGACGGCTTGGGCTGCGGTGGTGGGGGAAGCGCGACCCCGCCACTCGAGGACTCGGCCGCTTGCAAATCGGCGTGGCAGCCGTTGTCGGCGCCGCAGCGTTTCGACGTCACCTCGGGGCTGGTCTATGCCGGAGGCACGGTCTACTACTCCAGCTTAAACGCCCAGGCGGTGGTGGCTGTTCCGACGGACGGAAGCGCGCCGATGACGCTGCCTTCGCCCGGCCCTTCCAGTGAGCTCTGGCTCGAGGGCGATCACCTGCTGTTTTCGGGCGGCAACCTAGCTAACCAGATCTACAGCTTGCCGCTGGCCGGAGGTACGGCGCAGCTCGTGCTCGACGGCGGCGCGGGGCGAAACTCACCCGGGATCGCAATGGCGCATGTATTCACGGCTGGTGACTTCTATTGGATCGAAGAAAGCCCCACGGACAGCGTCATCGAGAACTCCACCGTCTGGCACCAGGCGCGATCGGGCGGCGTGCCGGCCCAGATTGGCGCGACCAGCTTCACCCAACCTGGCGGGTTCGAGTACCCGGCAACCGCCATCGCTTTGGGCGGCGACACGATCGTGATCGGATCCGCGTTCGGCCAGGCCGCCACGGTTCCCACCGGTGGTGGGGACGCCACGCTGCTCGCCACGCCGACCGCGTCGGCGGAGATGAACGTTGAATCCTCCCTGGCCGGCCTCGACGCTCTGGGTGCCTACTGGTCGGTGCCGGGCCTTGGCGACCAGCCGGGATCATTGATGCTGTCTCCCACCGATGGCAGTCCGGCCAAGGCTTTTGCGGCCAGCTCGCCGCTCGGGGGATTGGTCCAAAGAATCTGGCCCAATCCCGAAGGGGGCTGGGTTGTGACGAGCCTGCAAATCTTCTCTGACGGCGTCGACCACATGACGATCTGGCTGGTGGATGCGCAAGGGACCGCGAGCATGTTGGCGTGCTCGCCAGGCGCGGCCGACCGTTCTTGGATCGAGAAGGGCGTAGCCGTCACAGCCGACGCCGTCTACGTTCCGGCCGAGAACCTCTCGGCGAGCACATGGGAGATCGACCGCATCGTCCGTTGACGCGGTTGGGAACGGGGGGCGAGCGATTGCTCTTCAAGCCGCTCACCCCCTGTCGGAGCCGAAGCAAATTCGTCAAGGGCAGCAGAGGGGCGCGCTCCGGGTCGCCTTCCAGGCGTGCGCCGTACCCGACACGTGGACCTGGTACACGGTCAGCCGGCACACCTCCGCCAGCCAAAACACGTCATGGGGGCGCATCGATGGCCATGTTCCGCGACATTCTCGGGGGAGTGGCCGAAAGTGATCGAAGGCGACAATCTTGAAATCAGCCGGTCGCCTTCCGGGGCGTCCGCTCCACCGCGCAAGCCCGCGTAGGTAGTGGGCCGTCTGCTGGCGTGAGCGCCAGTGTGATGGTGGAGCGGACGAAAAATCGGTCACTCGTGTGGACAGGGTGGGGGCAGACTGGCGCGCCGTGGATTCCGACGCGCTCACCTTCCGGGCCAAGCCGATCTGCGCCTGGCGGTCGGCGCCCGAGACCTCGCTGTGCGGTGCTCCGGGCTACACGACGCTCTGGACGACCCACCGCCGCTACGTCGACTGCCCGGCGTGCCTCGCCGAGATCGAGCGCAGGCTCGCTGACCCGACCCGACGGGGGCCGGTGCGCTCGCCGCGGGCGGGCACGTAGCGAAGCCGCTGGCCCGCCGTTGAACGTTCGGCGCCGCGATGGATGCACCCGACCGACGTCGGCTCGCCGCGTCCCGTACAGCGCGCGCCAGGGGCCTTTCGCTCAGGAGCGCTCAGTGTGGCTCATTCCCGAGCGCGGCAGCGCTCGAGCGCTGGCATACCGAGGGAGCTGACAAAGTTTCGGCAGGGGGTACCCGTTGAGCGCGACCACGACATGGTCGAGGAGCGGGATTCCGCAGAGCTCGCCGACCTCGCGGAGCCGACCGGTCATCTCGATGTCGGCCCGCGACGGAGAGGGGTCTCCCGACGGATGGTTATGCGCGACGATCACCGCTGCGGCCGAGTTGATGATCGCGCCCTTGAAGATCTCTCGCGGATGAACCTCGACGCCAGTAAGAGTGCCGATGTGGACGGTTCGGCGGGCGATGACCCCGTGGCGAACGTTGAGGTCGAAGACGACGAGGTGCTCGCGGTCTTCGCGGCGGATGTCCGAGAGCTGTTCGTAGACATCGTTCGCGCCGCCAAGGCGGACCCAGGCGGGATTGGCGATCGGTCGGCTGCTGCTCGGCAGGTAGGGCTGGGGGTCGACGTCGTTCCCGACTGGAGATTGGCTGAGTTGAGTCTTCATCGTGGTGCTCCGTTCTCTGGGTGGTTGCGGTCACCCGAAGGGAGCGAACGACCTAGCTCCCCGAGCGAGGGGGGCCCCGCGCACAAGGCTTTGCGCGGAGCGGGGGGAGTACTCGGGAGGGGCGCGTGGGAAGTGAGCGCTGACCCGCAACCACCCAGAGAACGGAGGCACCGGGAGAGAAGGACGAGCCGATGGACCCGCGGGACGGCGGAGAACCTGGCTTGCCGTCGTGGGCAGCCGCACATCCCTGGCGGAGTCGGGGCGCTAACCTATGTTCGAAGGGGAGCGACGAGATGCGGCTGTGGGATCTCGAAGCGCTCGGAATGATCGCCGCCGGGGTATTCACGCTGAACGTCGCCGGCGTGGCGATCGTGACATCCGTGGTCGGCTTGGTGCGCAGCCGGAGAGCGGAGGCCCGCAGGTCGAGCTCGAGGTGATAGCCTGCAAACCCGGCGGAAGTGGTCGGCCGCCTCTCACGAAACCGGACGTTTGAAGATACGATGGCACCGGCCACGGCGGCCTTGCCCTCGATGAGCGTCCTCGATTCCCAATCCTGCACGCTGCCTTTGATGGGAGCGCTCGCCGGCAGCCGCGAAGAACTCCTCCAGAATGTCCGCCAGGCCGATCGGTAACCAAGCGATGACGAGATCGCCGACCAAGAAGCCCCCTCGGGCGACCGGCAAGAAAGCGTCACCAGCGGTGGGGCCGGCGGCGGAGCACGCCGGCGGTGACCGCGGGGCGGCCGACATCAGCCCACTGTTCAAGCGCATCGTCTCGATCCTCGAGGAAGCCCGCGCCCAGGTTGTTCGGTCGGTGAACAGCGCCATGGTGCTCGCGTACTGGCAGATCGGACGCGAGATCGTCGAGCACCACCAGGCGGGAGCCGTCCGAGCCGAGTATGGCGATCGGCTTCTGGACGCCCTCTCGGCCCAGCTCCAGCGCCGCCTCGGGCGTGGCTATTCCACCACGAATCTCCGCTACTTCCGGACCTTCTATCTGGCGTACGCCGATCGCTCCGCGACGATTCGCCACATCGGAGGTGGCGAATCTGGCCCGCCCCCCGCGGCCGACGCGAAGGGCGCACGCCGGAAGATTCGCCACATCGCAGGTGGCGTTTTTGGGGAGCTCGAGCGCGCCCTCGGGGACAAGACTCGCCTCGATGGATTCTCGCCCCTCCTCGGCTGGTCGCACTACCGCCTCCTCATGAACATCGAGCACGAAGCCGAGCGGCGCTTCTACGAGATCGAGGCTGACCGCGGCAAATGGAGCCTCCCGCACCTCGAACGGCAGGTCCACACCCAACTCTTCGCGCGCCTGCTCAAGAGCCGCGACAAGGCGGGCGTGATGGACCTCGCCACCCGCGGTCAGGTTCTCGAGCGCCCCGTCGACGCCATCAGGCACCCCTACGTGCTCGACTTCCTCGACCTGCCAGAGAGCGCCGCGCTCCGCGAGAGCGATCTCGAAGGCGCGATCCTCGAGAAGTTGCAGCACTTCCTGCTCGAGATCGGCAAGGGCTTCGCCTTCGTGGCCAGGCAGAAGCGCCTCTCCTTCGAGGACGAGCACTTCTACGTCGATCTCGTCTTCTACAACGTCATCCTCAAATGCTACCTGCTCATCGACCTCAAGCTCGGCAAGCTGACCCATCAGGACGTCGGCCAGATGGACAGCTATGTCCGGCTCTTCGACGAACAGGGCCGCTCCCAAGGAGATGGGCCGACCATCGGCCTCATCCTCTGCGCCGAGAAGAACGAGGCGGTCGCGCGCTACTCCGTGCTGCACGAGAACGAGCAGCTCTTCGCGGCGAAGTATCTGCTCCACCTGCCGAGCGTGGAGGAGCTGGAGCGGGAGCTTGCCCGCGAGCGCCGGCAACTCGAGCGGCGCGACGCGAAGGGAGACGGTTCAGCGGCCTTCGCTGCCCGGCGCGGGGAGCGATTTGTCCCGCGGCCCGTCGCCCAGCCGCCGAAGGGCACGCGCGCCAAAAAGAAACGACCGGGCTCGCGATCCTGACCAAATCACCCAGGGCGCGGGGTCGCGTGCTCAGAGGACTCGGCCAGGTGGCGATCAGTGGCACGATTCGGTGAAGAGGTTGAGGGTCCCGCCGAAGATGGTCTGGACGGAGCACTCGCCGCCGCAGGCGAGGGAGGGGTTATAGGTGCACTGCTGCTGCGGCTCGACCTTGCCGTCGCAGTTCCAGTCGTAGCTGCCGCAGGCGTCCGGGAAGCCGAAGAAGACGCCGGCGGCCACGCCGGGGTTGGCGCCCGCGTCGAGGTCGCAGCAGTCGCCGGTCAGGACGGCGTAGCCGGGGGGGGGCTGCGCTCCCAGCCCCGTGCAGATCTGGGCCTCGGTGGGCGTTCCGTAGCCGTCGCCGTCGGCGTCGACGAAGAAGGTGACGCAGTTGTCGCTCGCGCAGTCCGAGTTGGTCGTGCAGCGCTGGAGATCAGCGACCTTGCAGGCCGGAAGACTGGTGGCGAGTTCGACCTTGCACGTGCTCGATCCGGCGCAGGGCGTGGTGGCGGAGAGGTCCTGGCCGGACGTGAGCGGAGCGCAGTTCCCGACCTTCCCCGTCGTATTGCATGAGAAGCAGGTCTTGGTGCAGGCCGAGTCGCAGCAGACGCCGTCGGTGCAGAAGCCCGACACGCAGTCGCCGTCCGTGGAGCAGGTGGTACCGATGGGGTTGCGGGGAACGGTGATTGCGACACCCGAGGCATCTATTTGGGGAGCAGGCTCGGCGTCCACGCCGGCGTCGGCGTTCTTGTCGGTGCCGTTCGACCGACAGCCGGCGAGCACCAGCAGCGGGAGGATCGAAATCACGAGGCGGGTCGGCGTGGGCATGGCGGGCTCCTTTCACGACAGAGGAAGGTTGAGGAGCCGCCTCGCCCGGGCGAAGCGGCCCCGGTGTTTGGTCAAAGGCAGGCGATCGGGTTCGGGTCGAAGACATTCTTGAGGTTGCACCTCATGCCGCAGGTGCTCGGATCGGCCTCTCCGGCGCACCCCGCCTGAATCTCGATGGTCCCGTCGCAGTTGATGTCGAAAGAGCCGCAGGCGTCGGGTGTCGTGGAAGAGAGGGTCGAGGCCGGATGCGCGGCGGCGTCCGTGTCGCAGCAGTCACCCGGCTTCGTCGCGAAGCCAGGCGGCGCCGCCGCGTTCGGCTGGTTGCAGATCCTGATCGGATCGGCCGTGTTCCCCCAACCGTCGCCGTCGGCATCGACGTAGTAGATGAGGCAGTTGTTGCTCGCGCAGGCGGCGTTGCTGGTGCAGGCCTGCAGATCCTTGAGGGCGCAGACCGAAAGGCCGCCGCTCGCCAGGTTCGGATTCAACCCGCAGGTCTTCGCTCCCGTGCATGGAGGCGTGGCGGTGGAGTCGTCTCCCGAGAGCTGCGGGAGGCAGGAGCCGTAGGAGCCGGTGGTGTGGCACGTGTAGCAGGGCTGGTCGCAGGCGGAGTTGCAGCAGACACCGTCGCTACAAAAGCCGGAGGCGCACTCGGCGTTCGTGGCGCACCCCTCGGCGAGGGGCTTGCCGGGATCCGCGGCCGCCGCGTCGGGCGCCGGGAGCTTGGGGATCTCCGCGGAGGCGTCGGGGCTCGCGCCCCCTGCCCCGCCGGCCGCCGCGCCGCCGCCGGCGTCTGCCGAGCTCGGGGTCGGAGTTCTTCAGGGGGCAGCCGGAGAGGGCGACGAGGACGAGCAAGGCGGCGTATCGGTGGAAGAGCATGTTGAACTCCTTCGATCGGGTGGTTTTGCGGTTGCGGGTCAGGGTTAGCGATCGAGTCCGTCCCGGCCGCGTGGCGGGCGCCGGACGATGGCGGTGCGGATGGCGGCGCGGTCGACGCCAGCGTCGAGCGCCTTGGAGATCTCGCGACGGACGTCGTCGATGACCGGATTGGGGCGGCCATGGAGACGCTGGAGCGAGTCGCGGTGCCGCTGCTCGATTTGCATTTCGTCGGCCCAGCGGTTTCCGAACTGCGGCGTCCTCCGCTCGACGGGGCGGTGGGCAGCCAGCTCCGCGATCTCCTCGGCCAGGCGCGATCCCACGTCGGTCCCTGCGGAAGGCGGCGACGACGGTCAGCTCGGGCGGGGCGTCAGCGAGGACGTGAGCGATCTTTCGCTTGGCCTCATCGCTCGGGTTGTCGCCGGTGTAGACGTACGTGGCGAATTGCTTGCCATGCGTGCGCTCGTAGGCGATGGCGTCGATCGGACGCTCGACGAACACCATGGCCCGATCGCCCTTGCGATATCGGCTATGCCCGAGGTCGTCCGGATCCCCGAGGACGCCGGTGGCAGGGCCGAAACGCCAGCTGTCGAAGGTGCCGCGCACGACGCCGAGTCGTTCGAGGTCCCGCTCTGCGTCGCGCTCGTTGGTCACCGCGATGAGGTGGCGGGCGACCGCCCGGCGAAGCGTGTTGTCGCGATCGGCCAAGGCCTCCCGGTAAGCGGCGGGCTCGCGCGCCCTGTTCGAAGGGTCGAGGCAAGCGGCCATCCGGTTCAGGCATTCGTCGAGGCCGATGGCATCCCGGCGAAGCATCAGATCGACTACGGTTCCGCGCTCGACCGGCCCGCGCTCCGTGAAGTAGGTCCACGTACGCCGCTCGACGTCCTTTCGCAGGTAGAGCGTCTCGCCGTGACGGTCGCAGAGCGCCAGCCGGGTCGGCTCTCTTTGCGTCGCCGAGAGGTGGAAGCCCTGCGCGATCAGCCAGGCGGGCAGATCGATCTGCTCTGCCGAGCCGTTCGAGGAGGCTGGCGCGCATTGCAGCCCGCTGATCGTCGGCGGAGGGCTCGATTGCCCGCGTGGCTCCCGTCCGGTCCCCTCTCGCGGCCCACCGGGACCGTCGCCGCTCACGGCTCCTCCGTGTCGTAGCCGGCGTGGTCGGGGAGGAGGTTTTCCCGGGCGATTTCCTCGGCGGGCAATTCGAGCGTGTCGGCCAGATCGTTTGGCGCGCAGGGGATGGCGCCGCGGTCGGTGTCCTCGTCGAAGAGCAACGACAGAGGAAGGCGCGCGGACTCAGTCGGGAGGGTTCGGGTCTCGACCAACCGCCAGGTCTGGACCTCGATGCCCCAAGGCAAACGCCGCGCTCGCCGCTCCACGCTGGTTGCCGCACGAGCCGGCCGAGAGTTGCCGGAGGTGGTCATCGAGAGCCCCGGAGGCCGAAGTCTTCAGCGACGTCCGCGAGCGACTGCTCGAGCTGGCGAAGCGCGCGGAGGCGAACCCTGCCGATGTAGGATTCCGTGTGTCCGAGGCGCTCGGCGATCCGGACGAGATTGAGATCCTCGAAGTAGAAGAGCAGGATGACCTTCGCGTCGAGCGCCGGGAGGCTGCGCACCGCGCGGACCACGGCGTTGCGAAGCCAGATCCCCTCGAGGAATGCCTCGGGGTTGTTGACGTCTGCGGCGGGCAGATCGTCGACGGACTGCTCCGCCCGGACCACGATCCCGTGGACGGGACCGGGCTTCGAGGCGCTGGTCCACGGTTCGCTACGGGCTTTGCAGAACTTCAGGTGGTTGCCGCGCGAGCGGTGAGCCTTCCTGAGGCCGTCGATGACCGCCCCGCGAATGCGCCGAAAGGAGAAGGTCGTGAAGTTGGCCCCTCTTTCGGGCGAGTAGCGGGACGCTGCTTCGGTCAGGCCGACCTTGGCGTAGCCACGCACGTCGTCGCGATCGACGACGTCGTGAAGGTTGAACTCGCTCATGACGTCTTCCGCGAGGACGCTGGTGAAGTGGAGGTGGTCTGCGATCAGTCGGTCGCGCGCGAGGGTTTCCATCGGTTGCCTCTTTCTGGCGGGCCGGCGGCCCATCCAGGCCGAGGTAATGGCAAGGTCGATGCCGGCGACTCGCGCCGCGCCGACTCAGCAAGAATGCGGAGTTAGCGAGCGCCGGCGAGTCGATTGCTGTCCGACGCAGCGCGGTCCGTCGGACAGTGGGTCGGACAGTCCGGCCCGAGAGCGTCCGGCTATCGCTGGCCGGCGAGGCGGCGGGCCAACAGGGCCGGCGAGGTTCCGAGCTGGCTGGCCAGGCGCTCGATGTTGCCTTCGCACGCAGCGAGCTCACCGAGGAGATCTCGGAAGCTCGATCTTCGCGAGCTGTTCGAGGTCGGGGTATTTCGCGAGCCAGAGATAGAAGGTGCTGCGCGCGACTCCCAGGGCCTTGGCCGCCTGCAGGCGATTCCAGTTGGTCTTTTCGAGCGCGGCCAAGAGCTGGGCTTTGAGATCCGCGCTCTCCTGGTTCGGCGTTGAAGGGCGAGCTTCGCTGGCGGCGGCAGCGGGGCCGGTGGTGATTGACAGGCCGTCACGCGCGAGGAAGTCGGTCACGAAGGCATGGGTGTCGGTGCCGGCCTGGGGCGGGGCCTTTCCCACCAGGTGTCGGGCCAGTCCCTGGAGACTCCGCGCGTTGGCCGGCAGGGGCGATCGGGCGATCGCCGCCACGTCGCGGGCGGAGAGCCAGGGCCGCGTCGTCGGAGCCGGATCCTGAACGCGCTGGAGCGCCCCCGCGTCCCGAAACTCCGCTTTCAGGAAGTGAAGGAGGATGGTGCCGATGTCCTCGCGGCGCTCGCGCATGGGCGGCAGATTGATGTTGAGGGCGTTGTTGAGGCGGTTGTAGAGGGCGCCCTCGAATCGCCCCTCGGCCACGGCCTTTTCCAGCTTCGCGTCGGTGGCGGCGACGATGCGGACGTCTATCTTGGTCGGGCGAGAAGCGCCGAGCGGCAGCACCTCTCGGTCGTCGAGGACTCGCAAGAGCATCGGCTGGACGTCGACCGAGGTGAGGCCGATCTCGTCGAGAAAGATTGTCCCCCCATCGGCCGCCCGGAAGTGACCGGGCAGCGTCGGCGGTCGCCCCGGTGAAGGCGCCCTTCTTGTGGCCGAAGAGCTCGGCGGCGGCGCGCTCGCGAAGCAGCAGGGCCATGTTGACCGCCACGAACGGCCCCTTCGCGCGGGGACCGGCGTCGTGCAGGGCGCGCGCGGCGAGCTCCTTACCGGTGCCGCTCTCCCCGCGGAGCAGCACCGGCATGTCGTGGTCGGCGGCTCGCGTGATGGAGCGGCGAACGTCTTCGATTCCATCGCTGGTGCCGAGGAGACCAAGCGTCGGTGATCGGGTGATCGGAAAGTGAACCGAGTGCAGGCAGAAGACGAAGCGACGAGCGACCGTGATGATCAGCCCCCTGCGCAGGTCCTCCGACGAGACACGGCGGGGCTCGGTGAGCATCTCGCCGTCGATCTCGACCTCGGTGCGAAGCTGGGCGCGGCGCAGCTCGAAGGCGCCTCGAATGAAGGCGAGATCGAGGACAGACTCGTGGCTGATCCCGCGATGGGCCAGGGCCTCACCGGTGCTGGCGCCCGGCGTCAGGAAGAGGGGCTGGTCGCGGCTCAGGTGAGCGACGTCGGCCTCCAGCAGGTCGGTCAGGGGCGCGATCTGTCCGATTCGATCGAGGTGCGGGTGCCAAACGATCGTCAGTGCCGGGACGAGGGGAAGTCCAGCCTGGCCCGTGAGGGTGTCGAGCGGACCGAGGGTCAGGGTTGATTCGTCAGCCATGACGGACGTTGCTCCTGTGGCGTAGAGAGGGTGGGATCTGGTCGCGACGAGTGGTCACCCGCGATCGACCTAGAAGTGGCCCCCCAACATCACCGACGAGGGGCCGAAGGCGAGCCCGACGTCGCCGCCGTTCTTCCTGGCGCCGTAGAGCACGACGCCTCCGACTGCCGCGGTGGCAGCGCCAGCGGCGGTCAGGATCCAGCCGACGGTCTTGGTGTTGTAGACGGGCACGCAGCCACGAGGAGCGCCAGGGGAGCAGGACCCGCCGCTCGCGCCGTGCCCATCGAGCGCGATCCAGACGATCCCCCAGGCCGCCACGCCCGCGCCTACACCGAGGAGCGTTCCGCCGGTCCAGGCGCGGCGAGAATCGCGGCCGCGCAGATCGGTGCCCGGTGTCGGCCGGCCGGATAGGGCGGCCGGCGCCGCCACTTCGACGGGATCGAGCGCGATCCTGAGCTGGGTCTCCTTTCCCGGCTCGACGGGGACGCTCATCATGAACTGCTTGAACCCGGGCGCTGTCGCCGTCACGATCGCGGAGCCCTCGCTCACCCTGATCGGCGCCGGATGAGGGAGGGTTCCGATGCTCTTGCCCGAGACGAGGACGGTGGCGCCGGCCGGTCCCGTGAGCGCGATCTGGCCGACGTGGGTCTTCACCAGGGTCAGCGCCTGCTCGAGGGCCGGGTGGTTCTTGCGGACCCAGGCGTCCTCGGAGCTCTGAAGCGCCGTCGCGAGGTGTTCCTCCGCTTCCGCCCAATGGTCGACGGCAGATTCGGCGAGGCCGAGCTGGCCAAGGGTCCGGGGTGAAGGGGCAATCGCCTGGGCGCGTTGAAACATCTCCAGCGCGTCGAGCGATTTGCCCTCCCGACGAAGCTCGAGGCCCCGAGAGATCATGGCATCGGCGGCCTTCTCGTCTTCGGCGCGGGCCGTGTGCGCGGCCCCCAGGAGGGCCATGGTGACGAGGATGACGCGCTTCATGGTGAGGCTCCGCGTTAGTAGTTGCTCATCCAGACGTTGATTTGCTGGTTCTCACTCCAGCCAAGCCAGATGTCGTTTCGCGCATCGACGATCAGCGCCGGAGGGGAGGAGCTTGGGAAGCCCCCGGCGTTGGCGAAGCCGGCTCGATTGTCCCAGGCAGAGCCGGACCACCGCACGAGACCGATGGCGGGCGGCGACCCGGATGGTTCGTACCAGGCGACCACAGGAAGCCCATCGCTGGTGTTGGCGAGGCTTGGACTGGTCGCGGTGGTGCTCGACGGAACCGCGGACGAGACGAGGGGCAACCAGGTCCCGTTCGTCAGGTGGTCCGGAACCCAGCGAGGTCGTGACGCTGTTGAGCATCACGGGGTTCCCGCTCCGATCGAGGCCGACGGAAGCGTTGGTGGCGCCGGCGCCTGCCGTGAAGGCCCACGACGTTCCGTTCCAAGTATAGGTGCCGCTGCTGTTGTCGCTGTTCGCGGCCGAAACGATTGGTGCCCCTTGATTGTCCAAAACGAGGTCGAACGTCTTGCTGGTCGGATCACCGACGGCACCGAAGGAGGTATCCCAAGCGCTTCCGGTCCACGCAGCGACGTAGACGTCCGTCTTCGTCGTGGTCGGGGTGTAGAGGTCGGCCCGATAGGCGACGACGGGATATCCCATGGCGTCGAGCGCGACCGCGATGGCGTCGACGTTCGCGCCGGCCGTGGCAGGAAGGGTGATCGGCGGATAGGTCGTGGTTTGCCAGGCGCTCCCATCCCAGGTTGCAAAGACGACCTCTCCAAGGTTGGCCGAGGTTCCGTAGCCCCAGCCGACGCTGGGATGATTCTGAGCGTCGACGAAGATCGCGGCGTTGTTCCCGGCGGCCCCCTGTCCCGACGACACCGAGGTCATTCCAGCCTTGGCCGTCACTCACGGCGACGTGCAGGAGGGGCGGACACGAATCGGCGGCGTTCCCCGGTCCGCACACGGTGTAGCCAACGATGGGCTGGTAGTTTGTGCCGACCGCGACGAGGGGAGGCGAGTTGCTGCCGAGGGGCGCGTACTTGATCCAGGCCGGCACGTTCCAAGACCAGGCTGTGCTGAGCGGGGTGAGTGCGTTTCCAGCCAGATCGGTGATGGTGCCGGCGAAGGTTCCGCTGAACGCACGATCGAGCGTGATGCCCTTGGCCGAGGTGATCGTGATGGTGGCGGTCTGGCCGTCGCTGCTGAGGGACACGCTGGTGGGGAGGGTGGTGGCCCCGGCCGTCTGAATCGGGATGGCATTGGCGTTGATGGTGGAGGCGAGGATCGGCTCGGAGAACACCGCTTCTATCGGCGCGGCGAGCACGACGTCGGACGCTCCTGGTGCGGGAACGAGGCTGGCGACCACCACCTGGGGCGGCGTTCGGTCGACGACGATCGTGACAGCGTTCGAGGTGACGAGCTGCCCGTTGCTGGTGAGCTGGGCCGTCACCGAGTACGTCCCCTCCCCCACCCCGCTCGTGTTCCAGACGAAGGACGTTTGGGGGGCGGTGACGGTCCCGATCGTCTGCGGGCTGGTTGCGGTCGCGACGATCGCAATCGGGCTGCTCGTCGGCTGGGTGGTGGTGACGACGATGGTGACGGAGCCCTTCGTATAGGTCGTCGTGGTCGGCGACGTGATGCTCACCGAATTGAGCGGCGAGCTGCCGTCCCGCGCCGCCCCCGTCCGCGGGATCCTGGTCCCGGGTCGGGCAGCCCGCGAAGAGAAGGCTGGAGACGAGGAGCAACGGTAGAGCGCGCATCTAGCTCGTCTCACTCCGAAGGAATGGGGATCCCGTGGGGATTGAGAATCACCTTGGGCTCTTCTGTGCGAGCGGTGTCTGGCCTGTCGCAGCGGCGTCCGGTCTTCCGCTTGCTCCTCCGGCGCGGGCGGGGCTGGAATCGACACGGGCGGCGCAGCGACAGGCGCGGCGGGCGGTGGTGTGTGTACCGCTGGTTGCGCGAAGAGATCGCGGCGGCGGTCGCAGCGGGGGATGGGCCGACGGCCTTCTGTGACTGAGGCCCACCGCTGCCAGGAGCGCGGTGGCGAAAAGGAGGCTGGCCCCACCGACCAGGATGGCGGGACGGTGTACGAGGCCCCGCCAGCCAGCCGTGGCGGGCGGCGTGTCGAGCGGGGCCCCCGATGCTTCCCGTTTCACCGATTGCGACGACTCGTCGAAAACGATGAGATCGATTCGCTGGGCGGGTCCGACGGCCGACGCAAGGTGGTCGCGAGGCTCAGCTCCCCGGAGAGGGCTCGAAGCTCTGCCGTGTCGAGGGGCACCGTCTCCTGTCGCTCGGGCGTCCCGGCGACCGTGGGTCCCGTCCCGGGGGCCAATTCGGGAGGGGGAATCGTCGGATCGACCGGCGGCGCAGCGGCGGTGGAGAGTGGCTTGGCCTTGGGACGATCGTCGGTCGCCACGAGCGCGATCGATTGCTGCGGGTCAAGGCGCGTCGGCGCCGAGCTTGTGAAGTGCGCTTCCCAGGTGAGCTTCGCCTGCGGTGATGCCCAGTTGCGCAGCTCGGCGCCGAAGGCATGCAGATCGACGAAGCGCTTCGCCGGATCGACGTTCATCGCTCTTTCAACGACATCGGCCAATCCGCTCTCCACCTCGCCGCGGCGAGCGCGGAGCGGGACGTGGTCCCCGTGCTTGATGGCCTGCAGAAGCTCGAAGTCCTTGAAGTCCTTGTTCTTGTCGATTTCGAAGGGCTTTTGACCGGCCAGAGCGGTGTAGAGCACCACCGCGAGCGAGTACTCGTCGGACTTGGCGGTCGCGGGGTGCCCCAGGATCTGCTCGGGTGGCATGTAAAAGGGCGTGCCCAGGAAGGTGCCCTTCTTAGTCAGCTCGGTGTCCTCGACGTCGCCCTCCCGCCGCTCTTCCTGCTTTGCCGCTCCAAAGTCGAGGACCTTGGCGGTCTCGATCTGGTTGTACTCGGCGAGGAAGATGTTCGTCGGCTTGAGATCGCGATGGACGTACCCGAGCCGGTGGCACTCCCCGACGGCGGCGCACACCTCGAGGATCCGGTCGACCGCCCGGGAGATGGCGAGCGGCCCGTCCTTGATCACGCGCCCGAGATCTCTGCCTGGCAGGAACTCCATGACCATGAACGACGGCTGGCCGTTCTGCGCCTCGACGAAGTCGAGCAGCTTGACGATGTGCGGATGATCGATCTGCGAGATGGCGAAGGCCTCCCGGCGAAAGCGGGAGAGAAACTCTCTGTCCGACGCCTTGTCCGCCAGGATCGTCTTGATGGCGACCTGGCGCTGGAGAACCTCGTCGCGGGCGCGGTAGACGTCGCCCATTCCTCCCGCACCAATCCGCTGGCGGATGTTGTACTTCCCGAGCCGGCTGTCCCGTTCGAGCGCCATCAGGTTCTCCTTTCGCCAGTGGTTCTCGGCGCAGAGACTGGAAATGCGTCCTCGCCACCGGCGGCGCCCGCATCGGGTAGCCCGCGGTGAGGCGCCTGGCTGGCCGCCGCCCGTCGTCCGCTCATGGTGAGCCTCGACGCCGAAGCGTGGCGAGCTCGTCGGCGGCAGCGACGTTGTCGGGATCGAGCTCGATGGCCTGGGCGAATTCACCGGCCGCCGCCTTCTTCTGGCCCCGGAAGAGGAGCACCTTTCCTAGGATGAAGTGAGCGACCGACTTTTGACCTGAATTTCCCTCCGGGAGGACATCCTCCGCAGCGCGCTCGGCGGCGACCAGATCGCCGGCGCGGAGACTGTCGCGCGCGCGATCGAGAATTAGCCCTGTCGCCGGCATCGCCGGCGGCCGCTTGGTCGGCGTCGGCACTCTCCGCGCGGCCACCTTCAGCGGGCGGGGTGTCGGAGCGGGCGATTCAGAGACGACGGCCGGCGTTGCCGGTGTCACCGGCTTGCTCGGCTGGATCGAGGGAGCCACGGTCATCGCCGACGGTCCCAGAACGACGTGGCGCGGCTCGCGAGGTGGCGAGCTCTCCTGTCGGGAGCGGAACAGCGCCACAGCGGCTATCGCCCCGAGGCCCCCAAGGAGGAGGTAGGTGAGCACCCGCCCGCCGCGGCGACGCGCAGGCGTCTGCCCCGCGTCGCGGATCTCGGGTGTAGTGAAAAGCGAAGGCCCGTGGCAGGAGGGCTCGTGCCTCGACGACCTCCGCTGCGAGCCTCTGACGCTCGCGCTCCACCTCGTAGCAACGGCCGATGAAAGCGGCGAGCTCCGTCTCCCCGACGAACGTGGGCGGCAAGAGCGGAGCAAGGGCGCGCTGGAAGTCCTCGGCCGAGGCGAAGCGGTCGGCGGGGTTCTCGGAGATAGCGCGGAGCACGACCTGATCGAGCTCCCCGGGGATGCCCCGCGTTGGTTCGAGCGAGGACGGTGCGGGCTTGGACAG
The DNA here is from genome assembly GCA_963835825.1 of uncultured Pseudomonadota bacterium. GTDB lineage: Bacteria > Myxococcota_A > Polyangia > Fen-1088 > Fen-1088 > JADGRB01. The sequence goes on along the minus strand of CAWIGZ010000004.1, from coordinate 7,666 downwards.
CAGCTCTTGGAAAGCGGGGTGTCTTCCGACCAGCAGCTCCCACAAGAGGACCCCGAGGGAATAGATGTCGCTCTGGCGATCGGCCGTGCTTCCCCCGAGGACCTCCGGCGCGGTGTAGCTCGCTCGGCCGACGAAGGTGCCGGGGGCGGTCAATGCCGGGTCCGGAGCCTCCGCGCGCGATGCCGAAGTCGATCAGGCGGACCTCGCCGTCGAAGCTGACCATCACGTTGTCGGGGGCGATATCGCGGTGGACGATCCCCAGCCGATGGGCGTAGGCGAGCGCTCGGGCGACCTCGCGGGCCACGTACGCGGCGACTGTCTGAGGAATGCGCTCCCCCATCCCCAGGGCCGTGGCGCCGAGCTGGGTGAGCGTTCGTCCCGCGACGAACTCCTGCGCGATGAAAGGCTCCCCCTCGTGATCGTCGACCGCGAGCGTCTGCGCGATCGCGCCGTGCGACAGAGTCCGGGCGATGTCCGCCTCGCGGCGAAACCTTCGCAGGCGCTCACCGTCCGAGAGCGTGTCGGCGTTGAGGCGCTTGACCACGCAGAGCTTGTCGTTCCCGGCCCGTCCCGTGAGGGCCAGGAACACCGATCCCATGCCGCCGCTTCCGAGAGGCCGAATGAGAACGTAGGCGCCCCAGCGCTGAGGGAACGCGTCCATGCCGCCTCAGGGAGCCCCGCAAGCGCCGCGACCGGGCGTACAGGAGTTGAACCCGCAGGTGGCGCCAATATCCGCCGTGCTGTTCCCCGAGGCGAGCACGGCGCTGCCGTCGATTTGACCGGCACACTCCAGTCCTGGGCCCTTGTTGCCCTGAATGGTATCGAGGCTGAGCACGGGCAGCCCGGATACCGGAAGCGCATTTACGAGGATACCGCCCCAGTGATCGCTCCGTCCTGTCCCGGACCGTTGTTCGTCACCGTCGTGTTGGTGATGTTGAATGCAGCCCCGTCCAAAAGGATGCCGCCACCCTGGCAGTTGTCGACGACGACCGTGTCGAGATCGAGAGTCCCACCGGTGGCGCTGATGCATGACGCTGGCGGATGACGAGAACTTCACGTCGCGGATGTAAGCGGTCCCGCTGCTCATGCTGAATCCCGGAGATGTCGCACTGGCGACGACCGCCGACTGCTGGCCGATGAACGACGTCTCCGGGTGCCCGGCGCCGCGCTGATAGGTCCAAGTCCCGCCGCTCACGGCCCCTCGGATGACGACGAGCGTGTGGGTGTCGTTCGCCGCCAGCCCGACGGGGTCCAGCGAGCAATAGGGGGCGGCCGCCGTCCCGCCGGAGTCGTTGACGTAGGTGGCGGTGCACCCAGCGGTGTTCTGCACGTAGATGGTCTCGGCGTCGGTCGCGCAGTGCCCGTCGAGATGCGACATACACATCCCGGGGTTCCCGGTCGGCCCGAGCTTTGCGGCGCACTGGCCGTCGCTCGAGCAGCGGACGCAGGTGTGCGCGGTCGGATCGCAAATCGGCTTGGTCGCGTCCCCATTGCAGTCGGAGTCGGCCGCGCACCCGACACAGCTGCCCTGCAGGCAGACGGGTGTGTCGCCGCCGCAGGCAGCGCAGCTGTTGCCATCACCACCGCCCCCGTCGGTGGCCGCTCCGGCCCCGCCGGCGCCCGTCGCCCCGCCGGTCCCTCCCCCATCGAGGGAGCTCGGCGGAACGCAGCGGCCGTCACCCTGAACGGTGGGCGCCAGGTTACAGACCTGGCCCGTCGGGCAGTCGGACGTCCGGTTGCAACGGCCCGGATTCAGCGTCGTGGAACAGGCCGAAGCAGCAAACACGACGGCAGCGGGAACGAACCAGCGCAGCGCGTCCATCAAAAGAGCCCTCCGACCGCAAGACCGCCCGGCGACGCGGACAACGCGACCCGAGACGGGCCGCGATCGAGAACGAGCACCACGACGCCGGCGATTGCTGCCGCGGCCCCGATGCCGCCGATGAGCGCGGCGGCGGTGCGCGGTGTGCCGGGTTTCCCGGCAGCCCGAGCCGGCGACATCGTGACAGCCGGTGCCAGTGTTGTCGTAGCCCACAACACCAGGCCGCCGGCGCCGAGGAGGACGCTCGCCACCGATGAGAGACCAGCCGACGAGCCGCCCTCCCCCACCGCCCTTCTGGTCGGTCGACTCCGAAGTGAGCGGCACCACCGTGACCACCGGTGCGGGCGCGGCTCTGACTGCGGGGGCGCGGCCACCGTGTCTCGCTGATGGATCGCCGCCGCCTCGGCGTCGAGGAGCCGACCGGCGTACTGCTGCAGCTTGGTCGTGAGCAGGGGCATCGTGCAGGTGCCGCTGGGCGGCCCACACGCGAAGAAGATCCCAACGCCCGATCTTGTCGAACTCGGCTTGCTCATCCGCCTCGGTGCGCCGGGCGATGACGCTGCCGTCATGCCAGAGGGAGGCGCTCACTTCGGTCGCGTAGAGTGGCCCCTCGACGAACCGACCCGAGAGGATCAGGGCGTAGCGAGCCCCGGCGTCCGCCGCCGCCAACCCCACGCAGGTGAAATCGTGGCAATCGCCGGTGCTCGCCACGGGGTCCCATCCGTGCGCGCTCACCGCCGCCATCACGCCCTCCTTCATCCGCTGGCGGGCGTTGGTCTTTTCGAGTGCCGGCGTCAGCTCGACAGCATCAATGACCACGACCCGCTCAGGCACGGCCGCTCGGGCGCCGGTTGTCGTGAGGCAGATCGAAAGGACGGTGGCGACCTTCAACATCAGGGCCTTTCGCAGCGTAATCTTGAAACGCGACGCCACTTGATTGCAAGAAGCGAGCTGACCCTTTCGGCAAACAGTGTTGTTGCTGGCAGGTATCATTTCGGTCAATCGGAGATATCGCGTTTCCAACTCCATTGCCCGGGGCAGGCCACTGGAAGTTTCGAAATCGGTTTGGCCCAAACGCTCATGCCGAACACCATCCGTCGTGGCGCTTACGACTTGCCGCTTTGTCGTTCTCTCTGTTGCGACCGCCCGGGCCATCAGGGCGCCCCCTGAACAAGAGGCTTCCTGTGGGCTCGCGAACGCGAACCGCTGGTTAGGCGACGGGTTCAAGTTTCCAGCTCCCGTCTGGGTTGAGGCCCAGAACCCGGTCGAATCCGCTGATCCGCCGGCCGGCCGGGTGCGACGGGTCCTTGGTGATGTGAACGCAGACGTTGATGACCTGGGCCAAGAACTGACGCGGCGCGATTGGGGATCGACCTCCTCGAGTAGTTGGCAGACCCTATCGAGCATCGCCCGGGTGTCGTTGGCGTGGATGGTCGCAGATGCCCCCCGGGTGGCCGGTGTTCCAGGCCTTGGTCAGTTCCAGCGCAGCCGCCCCTCCTCTCAGCTCGCCGACGACGATTCGGTCGGGGCGCGAGCGCAGCGCATCGACGATGGCGCGCTGCCAGCCGTAGAGGGGCTCCTGCACGAAGATTTGGAGCTTGTTCTGGGCCGCACACTGGAGCTCCCGCATGTCCTCGACGATGTAGAGGCGGTCGCTGGTCTGCTCCGCGATCTGGTGGAGGATGGCGTTCGTGAACGTCGTCTTCCCGGAGCCGGTGGACCCTCCGACGAGGATGTTGGCGCGATCGCCCACCGCGCGACGAAGCTCGTCGGCCTGGCGCGGCGAAAGGATGCTCCGCGCGACGTAGTCGTCGAGGGTGAAGACCTTCTTCGGCGGCTTTCGGATCGTGAAGGTCGGCGCCTCCACGACCGGCGGGACCATGGCCTGCAGGCGCGTCTGCCAGCCCGGAACGAGGGCGGCGAGGGACGGCTTGCTGGAGGTGATCTCGGTGCCAATGGCGCTCGCGACGAGCTGGAGCATCACGAGAGCCTCGTCCTTGCTCATGCGGGCGCCGGTGCAGGACATGGGGGCCCCAATCCGTTCGACCCAGACGGCCCCATCGGCGTTGAGGGCGATCTCGATGACGTCGTCGTCGTCGAGATAGGGAATGATCGCCCGCATGGCGAGGCGCAGCGCCTCGAAGCGGCGCGCCTCTGATTCATTGGGGGCGATCACCAGGTGCCCCCGGCATGGCTCGTGGATCGAGATCGTCGTCAGCGTCCGGGCCCAGCAGATCGATGAGAAACCGCTTCGATCCCGTCATCTTCTTCCTGAGATAGTCGAACATCTCGGCGTAGCGGCGGACGGCCGACTGCTGGGCGGCTTTACGGGCCTCCGGGGAGAGCTGCGGCGTGTGAACGAACCAGACCTGAGCCCAGGTGGTGATCAGCTCGGTGAGGCCGTCGAGCTCTCGCTGGACGCGACCGATTCTGCGGGTGAGGCGGTCCAGCCGTCGAAGAATGAGAGCCGTGTCGGAAGACTTGTCGAGATACTGCTCCAACGCGACATTTACGATCGCGCTGTCTCCCGAGCCGACCCGGGCGGCGTACGCCTTGAGCCGGTTGAAGATTTCGAGATCGACGCGCGAGTGGACCACCTGCCGCTGCGATCGCCGTCGTCTTTCGGTCCTCATTGCCGTTCCTCACGGTTCGCGGGAGACATGGCTAGTTCTCGGTCGGGCGACCGGCAGCGGATGGCCCACGAGTGCCGCGGGAGGGAGGCTCCCTTTCCTCGAGATAGGCGGCCAGAGCGAACGCGACGAGCGTAGCCCGCGCTCGTCGGTGGGGTTCCTCCAGGAAGGGTCGGTGGAGGTAACCGCGCAGTGCGGCGACAAGAAGCTCGTCAGAGGTAATGTCGGCGTCCGCGACGACGGCGGTTACGGCGGCTTGCAGGAACGGCGGGAGATTCCAGCGGTTGTTCGGAAGCTCGAAGTCCTCTTTCGGACGCGAAAGGATGCGCCTAGCCGCGAGGACACATCCGTGAAGCCCAATGAGGTCCATGAGCGCCAGCGCGGCGAGAGCGGATAGCGCCTCTCGCCATGGTTCGGCGTTGGCAAAGAAGAAGTCGGCGACCGCGAGCTCCACCACTTCATCGGACGTGAGCTGTGCGCGCCTGGCGAAGGCTGCGACGCGAAGGTTCAGCTCTGCGTCGAGGTTCCATGGGTTGTCAGTCGGGGCGGTTTTCATTTCAGCTCCTGGGTTTTGGGTTGTGCGTGTGACACTCCGTCAGGCGGGGGGAGATCGTCGTCGCCCGGGAGAGGCGCAGGAGTAGGAGCCTCTGGCCCGGGAGCGGCCCCGGGTTGGCGGCCGCCGTCCGAGGCGTAGAAGGATTCGAATCCTCCGAGTGCGATCTCGGCGGTCTGTTTCACATGTGAGACGGTTGCCACCGCTTCCCTGGGAGCCGTCGGGCCGACGTGTGAAACCGCTGGTCCCCGGTCGGAGCCACCGGATGGCGGCACCGGTGCTGTCGAGGTCGCCGCGGGGAGAGGGACGACGTTCTCCCAATCCGACCGCTCACGTGATCGGGGCAACTCGCGGCGACGCTGGCGCTCGCCGTCGGGCGGCGGTCGCCTGGTGTGCTCTTTGAAGCGAGGGTCGAGGTAGTACATGACCTTTCGCCCTCGGTAAGGCGGATTACCGCCGACGAGGAGAATGGCGTCTTCGAAGGGCAGGCGCAGGATCTCGTCGGGCGTCAGCAGTGGGCGGGCATGCTCCTGCTCACTCTCGTTGACGTTTCGGAAGAGGCCGCCACCCGAGAAGCTCCGCTGGAGCTTGACGTGCGTGGTCTGGCCTACGAGATCGCTGATTCGCTTGGCCGTCCGATCGTCGAGGGCGGTGTAGGTGAGCCGGACGTGGCAGTTGTCGAGGATGGAGTTGTTCTGGCCGTAGACCGCCTGGAGCTGATTGAGGCTCTGGACGATGAGGAAGGCCTTGATGCCGTACCCGGCCAGGTAGGCGAGCTGGGTCTCGAAGAACGCCAATTTGCCGAGCGACGGGAACTCGTCGAGGAGGAGCAGCAGCCTGTGCCGATAGGTGGGCTTGTCGCCGAAGTCCATCCGCTCGGTCAGGCGACGGCCGATCTGGTTGAGGAGGACGCGGATGAGAGGACGAGTCCGGTCGATGTCGGAGGGCGGCACCACGAGGTAGAGCGAGACGGGGTTCTCCGCATTCATGAGGTCGCTGATGCGGAAATCCGAGGTGCTGGTGTTTCTCGCGATCAGGGGCTCGTTGTAGAGGTTCACGCACGACTTCGCGGTCGACACGATCCCGGCCAGCTCATTGACGGACTTGTCGAGCATTTCCCGGGCGCACTGGGCGACCACCGGGTGCGGTCCGTCGGGCAGATGCCGGGTGACGAGCATCCTCTCGAAGGTGTCGTCGAGTGACGACTCGGGGTTCGACAGAAACCGCGCGACGCCGGTCAGCGACTTGTCCTTTTCGGCGTAGAGGATGTGCAGGATGGCGCCGACCAGCAGGGTGCGAGCCGAGGTCTTCCAGTGGTCGGGCTTCTCGGAGCTGCCGTCAGGGTCGACGAGGATGTCGGCGACGTTTTGGACGTCTCGCACGTCGCCGTCGCCGCGGCGGATCTCGAACAGCGGGTTGAAGCGGATCGAATCCCGCGCCGTGGGCTCGAACCGCCAGCAGTGCGAGAACTGGCGACGCCACCCGGCGGTCAGCGTCCAGAGCTCCTTCTTGATGTCGTAGACCAGAACCGACGCCCGCCAGGAGAGCAGCGTGGGGATGACCGTCCCGATGCCCTTCCCGCTCCGGGTGGGCGCGAAGACCATGACGTGCTCGGGACCGGCGTGGGTGATGAGGCGGCCCGGCCGAGCCATCCGCCACGAGCCCGGCTTCGCTCCCGCGACGAACCTGGCCTCGTCGGTCTGGCAAAGAACGACCCCTTCGCCGGTCAGCATCCCGGCCTTCTCGAGGTCGGCCTTATTGCCCCACTTGGCGGATCCGTGGGCGGTGCTGCTGGGTCGCCGGCGACCTATGACGAGCGCCGCGAGGACGACGGGAACCCATGCGCCGAAGAGAGCCGACCACCCGATCACCTTTACCGTTCGGAAGATGGCCGGTGCGTAGGGCCCGAAGTCGGAGTCCCAGCCCATCCACGCCCAGGGAGCGTAGAGATGGAGGCCGGCGATCGTCACGGGCTCGCCGACCTGCTGCGGGTAACCGAGGTGCGCCGCCGCGAACTCGGTCGCGGCAAAGGAGCCGACTGCGCTGATCGCCAGCGCGACGAGGACCAAACCGAGCAAGATCCGCCCGCGCCGCACTTCAGTCCTCCCCCCTGCCGAGACCGACCACCTGGCGTACGGCGAAGCGCCGCTGCTGGTCGACCGTCACTTCAACCCTGCGACCTTCGAGGCGGCTGGTTTCCGGGCTCGCAGGAACGAGGACCAGGCGCTTACTCCGCTCGTCGACAACGCACGCAAAACCGCGCCCGGATGGCAGGCGCGGGCCCGCCCTCAGCTCGCCGCGAACGGTGCCGGAGCCCTCGTGATAGGTGGCGCCGAGATCGGCCGCGAGTCGTCGCCCGACCAGCAACCGCTCGGTGGCATCGAGCTTCCTGGCTTGTCGGGCGAGGTCACCTCGAGGCCCAGCGACAGGAGGTAAATCGCGCGCGCCTTGAGCGCCGCGGCCAGCTCCCCACCGAACCGAGTCGAGGCGCGCTCGGGAGCGTGCTGGAACTGTCTGTCGAGCCAGGTCGGACCGGGGTAGGTCGCTTGTGTCTGCAGGCTCGCGCCGAGGTATTCGACGCTCAGGCGATGACGAGGGTGGGTCCCCTCGCGGGCCTGGAGCTGTTGAAGGAGGTCGGCTCTTATCTCCCACCGCCCATCA
>CAWIGZ010000003.1:0-510166 GCA_963835825.1 uncultured Pseudomonadota bacterium | reverse complement strand
ACGCCGTCGACCAGCGACCCGTTCGCGTCGCCGGTCTGCAGGCGCGCCATGGCGATGTCCGACAGATCCAGGTGGATACTCTCATTGGGCAAGGGATCGTGATCCGGCGGGGGCGGAGGGGGCGCCGGCGGCAGCTGGCAGCCGTACTTGAAATCGGAGACCTCGCCGCAGTCGTCGCGCCCCGAGCCAGTACTGCGCGCAGCAGACGTTGTCGACCAGCGCCCAGTCGCCGCAGACCGCGGGATCGGCGTCGGGGTGCGGAGCGGGCCGACGGGTGGCGTCCGCCGGCTGGGCGCCGTCGGAGCTCGCCGCCGGAAGGTCCAGGGCGGCGTCCCGCCTCGCCCCGCCCCCGTCGCGCCCCCCGCCGCCGACCTCGCCGCCCGAGTCCGGCCCGGCGTCTCGGTGCGAGCTGGGACCCGGCCCCCGTCCCGCGCAGCTTCCGCACACGAGGGCGCCCACCACCAGGACGCGCGCCGCGATGAGACCGCGGACACCCGTGAACGGATCGGCTCCCCGACGCCCGATCGACGGCGCCGCGGCGGCGATCATCGTCCCGCGGCGATCGAACCGGCGGCTCCCCCGACCGACCATGCGCGTGGTGTCAGGCTGCCGAGCTTCCTTCCGCTCCATTCGACGATCTCCGGTCCGCCACTGTGGAACCCTGTGTAGCGGATCCAGAGCGGACGCGCCCGGAAGTAGGTCAGGTCCGCCGGGCTCTCACGGCCGCGGCGCTCGGGAAACCGTTCGAAGTAGACGCGCTTGAGGCGCGCCAGCTCCCCGCCGGAAGGCTCGTCCGCCACCCCCTCGTACTGCACGGTCGCGTCGTCGCCGCCCAGGACGAAGGCGATGTGCGCGTTGTAACGCAGGTTCGAAGCCTTCCGCGTGCGCCCCAACGTGTCGAACACCAGCTCCAGGGTGTCCGTGACGGCGACGCCTACGACCGCCGCCTGCGGAGCGCCGTCCGGCGCGACCGATGCCTCAACGGCGTTCGGGTAGACGCGAAGGAACGAAACCAGCTCGGCGGTCGTCATTTTGAAATCCTCGACCCAATGTCGTGTCCCCGACATGACGCCCGTCAGGTCGAAGACGAAGCTGTCGTCGAGGGCGAATGGGCTGCGACGTCAATTCCGCCGGTCCAACCCCGTTCGGTCTCACCCCCGCGTGGTCGATCCTGTCGACCTCGACACGCCCGCGGTCAGATCACTGCGAACACGCCGGGGAGCAGCCGGGCCGGCAGCGTTCGCCCAGCCCGCACGCGGACGACGACGTTCCCACCGTCGCGCGCGATGCGCTTCAGCTCGGTGGTCAGAATGCGCAGGCGATCGTAGCAAGCACGGTCGAAGGAGGCGTCGGCCGGCGCGGCGGGCACCGGCAGCGGGCCGTCCTGGTCGGCCGCGCTGACCTGACCGGCCCGGAGCCGCAGGCGGCGGGTCCGCGTGGCGCCCGGCTCTCGGTAGACCACCTCGGCGTCGTCCAGCAGCTTCAGCCAGCGGGTGCGGCGATAGGCGCGATAGGCTTGGGCCGCCGCGCGCTCCAGGTGGCGAGCGACGCGCGGCGGGTCCCAGGTGCGATCGCCTTCTTCGTCGGCTCGCGGGGGATCCTTCTGCGCCGCCACCACCCCCAGCAGGTGTCGGGCCAGCCGCAGCGCCCGCGTGCGCGCGGGTGGGCACGACGGAGCATCCGGCGGACCCATGGCGGCCGCGTGGCGCGCCATCAGCTCGGACCAGCCGGCCGTGAACACCGCCTCGTCCGGCGTCCACAGCGCCGAGACACCGACCGCGTGCGCGCGCACCGGCAACTCCGGCGGCGCTCCGGCCAGCAACGCGCTCAACGCGCCGAGCGGCCGCAGCGCGTACTCCGACGGCAGCGGCCCGATCGCGTGCTCGTCGCCTGGCCTGGCCGCCGCCGCGTCGAAAGCCGCGTTGCTGTACCAGACCCGGCGGTCGCCCGTCGTCAGCTGAACGTTGTAAGGCGGATTGAGGGCCTTGATGGTTTCGTTCTCCAGCAGCGCCGCCTCCAGCGCGCTGGCGGTCTCGGTCACGGCGATGTCGCTGACCTGAGTCAGCATCTCGGGCGCCAGCAGCTTGCCGGACCGGCCGATGAAGTGGCTGGTGACGCGCTTCTTCAAGCTGGCCGCCTTCCCCACGTACAGCAGGTCCCCGTTGCGGCGCAGGAACCGGTACACGCCGGGCTGGTCGGGCAGTGAACGAAAGCGCCGCTCGTCGATGGGGTACGTCGGCTTCTTGGGGCGCGCGCGGACGGGACCTCGCTGGCCGAGCCACTGTTGCAGCTCCTCCCAGGTCGCAACGCCGAGCGCCGCCAGATCGCCGCACAGCCGCTGCCAGACGAACGCCGTCGCCTGCGACGTGGCCCAGCGCGCGCCGCTGCAGCGCCACGCTGTGGCCCAGGTGGCCGGCCAGTGCGCGCAGGGACAGACGCGGCAGCTCGGAATAGAGGCGGCGGGCGATGGCGTGCAGGCACACGGCGTCCAGCGGGAAGGCAGCGTCGGGCTCGAAGCGCGCCGACCATTCGCGCAGGAACGGCAGCTCGAAGCGCGCGTAGTGGATGGCGGTGGGGACGGGCTCTGCCTGCGCGACCGCCGCGCGCAGGCGGCGCCACGCTTCGTGGCCGGCGATGGCATCTGCCGCGGCTGCCGGCTGCCAGCCGGTCAGCTTGCGGACCTGGCCGGGAACCGTGTGCCCCTCGGGCAGCGCATCCAGTGCGCCTCGACATCCGCGCGGACCGCTGTCGCCGCGCACCACGCCCCACCCCATCTCCAGGACGTGACCGAAGGCGGGGCTGGCTCCGGTGGCCTGACAGTCGACCACCAGCACATCCAGGGCGGCCAGCCTGCGCACCGCTCAGTCATGCGGGCCGCCGCCGCCGCCGTCAAGCCGCGTCGCCGCGCTGGACTGCTTGCACCGGGGTGCCGAAGTAGACTCGGCCCGTCCGATGAGCCGCGCTCGAGACGGCGACTAAAATGACTTGAAGAAAGCCGTGATGGCGGAGGTGCCGAAGCTGGGCGGCATGTGGGTCCCGTTGAACTCGCACCAGGTCACCGGGTAACCGGCGTCGCACCCTTGATAGTCGACGCATGATGCGTCCGTGGCGTTGGGGACGGTGGTCGTGCCGCAGTGATTTTGCTGCAGGATCTTGTCGCGGGCGGCACGGCCGTCCGCGATGGGAACGGTGGTGTCGTTCAGACCGTGCGATCCCCACATGGCGATCGGATGACCGGTGCCCTTGCAGTTGAAGTCGCTGTAAAGCGCGCCCGACATCGGCGCGATGGCCCGGAACGTGTCGCTCATTTCGCAGCCCACGGCGAAGGACATCATTCCGCCGTAGCTGAACCCGACCGAGAAGATTCGGGTGTTGTCGACGCAGTAAGTGCTCTGGACGCTGCTCAGCATCGCCTTCGTGAAGGCGATGTCCACGCCGTTGGTGTTGGCCCATCCGGCGTTGCCACTCGAGTCCGTCAGGCCCTGCGGCGTCACGTAGATCGCGTCGGGCAAGCCGGTGCTGATCCGATACTCGGTCAAGGCCTGCTGGGCCGATCCGCCGAGGGGATGGAACTGGAACACGACCGGGTACGGCTTGGTGGCAGAGTAGGTGCTCGGGAGCTGCACGTAGTAAACGCGCGTGGTCCCCCCGACGTCGAGCGAGCAGGTCGTCCCCGACTTGCTACAGGGAGAGGTCGTCGTGGTCGAGCCACAGCCCGCGCTGGTCGTTCCGGTCGTCGTCCCTCCCGTGCCCGGCGAGCCCCCGGTGCCGACGGTCCCACCAGAGCTGGATCCGCCGGTGCCGACCCTCCCACCGGTGCTGGACCCGCCGGTGCCGACCCTCCCACCAGTGCTGGACCCGCCGGTGCCGACGGTTCCGCCGGTGCTGGAACCGCCGGTGCCCACCGTTCCACCAGAGCTGCCACCGGAGCTGCCACCGGTGCCGGGCGCGCTGCCGCCTGTCCCCGTGGTTCCACCGCTTCCCCCGCTGCCCGTCGACGATCCGCATGCACCCAGGCCCAGGCCCGTGAGGCCGACCAAGAAGAGACCGTTGAAGAGAATCCGGGCCGTGACCGTCATGGGTAGCTCCTCGGTTGATTCGAATTATCGTCCATGCGTTCGTGCCGATCTCGTGGTCATTCATCGATAGATCTTGAACGGCACCAATAGGCCGATCGGCCTATCGACGAGGGCACCCGGAGCGCTTTCGCGCTGCCCCGCAGACGCCGAGAGCTCGCCGGAACGGGTCTGAGCCTCGCCACCCTGATGTGACGCGGGCCCTTTGTCTTTTAGGGACCAGATGGGTCTAATCCGTTGATGCCGACACCACGCGCGCGTCAAACCCGGCGCTTGAAATACCTGGCCGGATTCTTCGGGCTGTGGGCGGCCGCCCTGGCCTGTTCGGCGGGCAGTCCCCCGGGAGTCACGACCAGCGGCGCGGCGGTGACATTTCACAAGGACGTTGAACCGATCCTTCAGCAGCACTGCGCCATGTGCCACGTGGCAAATGGAATCGCGCCGATGCCGCTGGTGACCTACGCGGACAGCAAGCTGTATGCGCCCATGATGGCCGCGCAGACCTCGTCGAGAACGATGCCGCCGTGGGGGGCGGTATCGACCGCTGACTGCATCCCGCCGCTTTCGTGGAAGGACGACCCCTCCCTCAGCGACGACCAGATTGCGACGTTTGCCGCGTGGTCGGCGGCTGGCGCACCCGAGGGCGACCCAGCGGACGCGCCGCCCGCGCTGGTGCCACAGCCCATCGCGCTGGCGGGCGCCAACGCCGACCTCTCGCCGCCGGCGCCCTGGATGCTCACCAGCACGTCCGCCGATGAATTCCGCTGCTTCGTGCTGGACCCGACGATTGCGCAGACGACTTATCTGAACGGCAGCTTCGTCGTCCCGGGCGACACCGAGGTCGTCCACCACGCCCTGGTCTTCAGCGACCCCCAGGGCGCCAGCCGGGCCCTGGTGACCGATCAGGCGACCCAGAGCTACGACTGTTTCGGCGGCCCCGGATTTTCGCAGGCCGCGCTGCTCGCCGCGTGGGCACCTGGGGGATTGCCGACCGACTACCCGTCGAACGTGGGCGCGCCGCTCGAGGCCGGCACGCTGCTGGTGATGCAGGTCCACTACCACCCGCACCAGGCGATCGACTTCCCCCCGTCCGATCAGACGCACTTTCAGATGCGCCTCGTCTCGACCGCCCCCCAGTACTTTGCCTACACCCTCTTGCCCGGCAACTTTCAAGCGGCGGTGGACGCCGCCGGCAATGGCCTGCTTCCGGGGCCGGACGATCCCGCATCCGGCCCTGCATTCGTCATTCCCCCGGGCATCTCCGGGCACACGGAGACCATGCAGGTCACCGTGCCCAGCACCCTCAAGAAGCAGGCGCTGCCGGCGTCGCTGCCGATCTTCTCGATCGGCGGCCATGAACACTACGTCGGCTCGGCGGTCCAGGTGAACGTGCATCATGCCAACCCGCCCGCCGGGACCAACGCCGATCAGTGTCTGCTTGCCATCCCCCACTGGGATTTCGATTGGCAGCGGATGTACCGGTACGACGCGCCGATCGATCAGCTCCCCGCCGTCTCGCCGGGAGACGTCATGACCATCCGGTGCACGTACGACAACACGCTCGACAACCCCAAGCTGGCAGCGTCGCTGGCGGAGCAGGGGCTCACCCAGCCGCAGACCGTCCAGCTCGGTGAGACGACCCTCGACGAGATGTGCCTCGCCCCGATCGTGCTGCTGGCGAAGGCACCGTAGGGGAGCGCCCTGCCCACTCTCGGGATTTACGCGCGATACTGGGTCGGTGCCGCCCAACTTGGACCCGTCCGTCGCGCGGCCGCCCCCGGCCGCAATGGCACGGGCGGCGCTGACAGACTGCGGTCTCCCTGACCGCCGGCACCGGGCACCGCCGCCTTCAACATTGGACGTCACCCGGCCATCTCATCTGGTCTCGATCGTGAAATCCGATTCCAGCGTCACGCCGGATGCCCTCGCTGTGGGCGCGACCTCCCAGCGGCCCCCTTTCCAACGCAACGCCGGGCGCTCGACGACGGCGCGCGGCCACAACCAGAGCTCGTCGGCGCCGACAGCGAGCCCGGTGACCGCTCCGCGCACGCTGCCGATCGCATCGAGGCGAGCATCGTTGGCACGGAACACGGCCCCCGTCGAATCGAGTGCGAAGGTATGGCCGCCCGCCACGGCCCCGGCCCACATGAACACCGGTGCAAAGGTCTTCGGATCGGGGGCCGATGGACGTGACACCGTCGTCCATCGCGTGCCGTCCCAATGCCGGGCCACCAGGCCAAATGCCCAGAGGTCGGAAGGGCCAGCTCCGGCGAGACGGTAAACGCTGTCCTGCTCGACAAAGGGGAACCAGCTCCAGCTGCGTCCGTCCCACCGACCGGTACCTTTGCTCGCAACCAACCAGAGGGTGCGAACCGTCTCCGACCATGGCCACGCGCGACTCACGCCCGTCCAGAGGCCCATCGGCTTGCCCACGCTGGGGTCGACCTGGACGGTGGTGAGCTGATTGCCGTTCCACCGCCCGAGATTCACGTCTCCTGGGAGACCGCCCGACAGATAACCGCCGCCGCACTTTCGAATCGAGCATCCAGACCTCGTCCGGCCCGCCCGCGGCCAGCGCCCACTGATCTCGAGCGTTCACGCCCCTTGGCAGTGGGATGTGAGCGTCAGGTTTAGGCGAGGTGACCTCACTCCAATCGTCGCCACCGCGGTGAAGAATACGGCCGTCGTCGTCGCAAACCGCCACGTCGGGACCAGACCTCTCCGTGGAGATTCGGCCATCGGGACCGAAGACCTCGACACCTCTGCTCTCGACCCTCAGTCGACTTGCCGCCACCCAGACATCGCCGCCGGCCGCCGCTATCGCGGAGACTCGGTTCAAACGCCGATCGTCGAGCTGCGAGCTCGACACCTTCCAATCACAGCCGTCCCAACGCAGAAGCACCTCGCCCAGGTAGGTGCCGTCTACCGAGCGCGCACCGGCAGCCCAAGCCTCGTTCGCCGTTCCGACCACGTCTGCCATGGAGGCCAACGACAGCGAAGCGTCGGGCGCCTCGGGCGGCGGACACGCGCGCCAGCAATCGTCGCGCCCGCGGCAAGCCGACAGGCTAGCAACCACGGCGAGGCCGACAGCGAGTCGCGGAAGCATGGGCGGAGCCTGGCAATTTTACACTGTCGACGCGGCTCCGACGCATTCTTCTCGACGCCCCCGGGGCCGCGGGGGGCTGACGAAATTCTCTATGAGAAATGACGGCGGCGCGGGACAGTGGGCTCTCACGGTTGTCCATTTGAAGGAGCAGCCCACGTGCCATCCAAGCATTTCTTCTCGGCCCTCGTCGCTTGCTTGACCCTCGCCGGGTGCGGAAGCAGCAACTCCGGAGCAAACAGCGGATCGGGTGGGTCAACCGGCTCGGGCGGCAGCACCAGTTCCGGCGGCACGACTGGCTCGGGCGGATCGGCCACCGGCGGCTCGGGCGGCTCGGCCACCGGCGGCACCGGGGGCGCGGCCGGGCGCGCCGGCACAGGAGGCACATCCGGCGCAACAGGCACCGGGGGCTCGCCCGTGGACGGCAGCGTGACAGTCGATTGCACCGCCACGCTGCCGAGCGGCGGCACCACGTACATGGGAAACAACGTCAACGGCATGTCCGACGGCCTCAACTACGGCATCTGGTCGAACAGCACCAACGGCGGCAGCATCACCGTGTTCCCCAACGCCCACGCCTTCTCGGCCTCCTGGAACAACAGCATGGACTTCCTGGCCCACGTCGGCCTCGATTGGTACAACGCCTCCAAGCCGTACACCGCCTACGGGACGATCCAGGCGGAGTTCTCCGAGGTCAAATCAGGGACCCCCGGCAGCTTCTCGTCGATCGGCATCTACGGCTGGATGCACAGCCCGTGCATCGAGTGGTACATCAACGAGGATTCGTACAGCAGCTTCGTCCCCAAAGGCAGCACCACCGCCATGATCGACGGGGAGATGTACTACCTCTCGACGAGCCAGACGAACGGAACGGGCGGCGCCAATGATTGCGAATCCGGGCATACGGGAGCCTGGACCAACATCACCGCCACGCGGGCGGCGCATCGCACCTGCGGGACGGTCACCGTCAGCGACCACTTCGCGTCGTGGGAGGCGCAGGGCTGGACCCTGGGGACCCTGGTCTCGGTCCACATCAACGTCGAGGTGGGCGGGGGCATGGGAACCATCGACTTCCCGGTCGCCAACGTGACGACGACCAGCAAGTAGCGGCGGCGGATGGAAACGCCCTCGCGGAAACGCCCCTATAGAAGGCCGGTCAGCCGAGCGCGTTGGGGGAGTTCGGGGGTCGGCGGCCGCGCACGGCTGTACGGACTGCCACAGGCGGCGCGCCCGCGCGTACACGGTAACGTCGCGGCGCCTCGGACAGGGCACCGAAGTCGGCGGTGACGGCGCCGTAAACCTCGCGGGAGACCTTGCGAACGACGCGTACGAGGTGGTGCCACGCCTCGGCCTCGCGCGCGAGCGCCCCGGCGGCGGCATCGAGATCGAAGCGCGCCGGGACCGATCTCGTGCGGGCCCCGATGACCCCTCCCCGCACGACCGCCGCCAGGCGGCGGAAAACGTCGCGGCCGTGGCGATCGTAGTAGAGGACCGTGTGCGCGGTCGAGAGCGAGCCGGCCCAGGGGTAGCGGCGCAGCAGCCAACCCGACGACAGCGTGTCGAGGGCCTGATCCAGTTGGGCCGGCTCGTCGTCGCGCAAGGGCGGCGTCTCCTCCTCGAAGAAGAGGCCAGTCCCCAGCGTGTCCCCCTCGACCTGCCAGACCTCGCGGATGCCGAAGCGCTCGGGAGCCTGCGCCACCAGCGCACCGTGCGTCAGATCGAACTGTCCGACGAGAAAGGCGGCCACCTGATCGCGGCGGTCGTCGAGGAAGCTCAGCGTCGCCAGGGCATCCGCCAGCGTCTCGGTGGGGAAGCCGGTGAAGCACATGGCCTCGGCGGCAATGCCCGCCGCCGACAGGCGACCGATGACGTCGCTCACCACCTCGACAGGCGCGCCCTTGTCGATGAGCTCGAGGACGCGCGGGCTGGCCGACTCGACCCCCAGCGCACAGGCGACGGCGCCCCCGCGGCGCAGCGTCTCGGCCCGCTCCGCCGTGAGGTAGCGCTCCGGCTTGAGATCCGTCGCCCAGCGCAAATCGAGGCCGGCGTCGGCCATCGCGCCCGCGAGCTTGACGATCGTCTTCGGCGCGACGGAGTCCTGGGAAAGGTAGAAGTGGCGGGTGCCGTATCTGGCCGACAGCGACGCCAGGTGCGCGACGCAGGTCTCGACGGACCGCTCGCGGTAGCTGGCCGTCCCGACCTCGGCCAGCCCGTAGTGACAGAAGGTGCACTTGCCCCAGTAGCAGCCGCGCGTCGGGTCGTAAGGGAGGGTGAGCACCGGCGAGAGGTACTTGTCGAGCGGCATCCCGTCGAAGTCCGGCGGCGGCAACGCGCGCATGTCTTCGCTGGCCTCGCCGGGCAAGAACCTGGCGCCCAGCATCCGATCGCGCTGCACCAGGTTCGGGATCCCGCGAAGCGCGCGCGGATCGCCGCCGTGCTCGTCGAGCGCGCGCACCAGCGCCAGCAGCGTGTGCTCCCCCTCGTAGACGACGGCCGTGTCGAACGGCCCCAGCGCCGCCGCCAGCGCCGGCCCGCGCTCCCGCATCCGAACGAGCAGCTGCGTGATGGCGGGACCGCCGATCGTGAGGTGGACGTCCGGCAGCTCGCGCCTCAGCTTGAGCCCGAAGGCGAAAGCGGGCTGCAGTTGCCCGGGAAAGCAGAGCGAGAGCCCAACGGCACCGACCCCCGCCGCGCGCAGGCGCGGGGCGAGCGTGCTCACGACGTAGCTGTCGAACGGGTCGCGCTCGGGCGTCGCGTCGTGCGCGATCTCCTCGGGCGTCGTGAAGGCGAAGGGCGTTCGATACCCCGTGAAGTCGAGCTGGAGCGGCGCATGGGCCGCCGAGATGACGCGCAACCCGGCGTCGATTGTATCGACGGCGCGCGCGTACTCCTCGCCGTCGAAGAAGCGGACCGGGTCCCGCAGGATGGCGACCGCCTCGTCGATGCCTTCGGGGACGGCGTGCGCGTCGCCGCGCACCTGCCAGAGCGCGTGGTACTCGAGCTGCCCGGCGTGGTCGAGGGCGGCCCGCTCCTCGAGCCGTGCCAGGCGCTCCTCGATGCGGTCGCGAAACGCCGCCATGGGCGCGCGCCGCAGCAGCGCATCGTAAGCCTCGATATTGGCATCGACCGGCAGCACCTCGACGCCATTCGTTCGCAAGAACCCGGTCAGCGCGGGAACGGCGAGGTACGGCGCCGTCGGGTCACAAGTCGGCGGATAGATGAGGGCGATCTTCATGGCGAGCTCGGGACCGAGCAGTATCCCCGGTCGATGCGGCGCCGTCCATTCGGGCCGCTGGACTGCGTGCGCCTCTGCGCCGGTCTCGGCGCGAAGGTGCGTTCTTTCGAACACGGCACGGAGGACGGCACGACGTCGCCAACGTCGATCCCAACCGCGACTACCTCACCTGGTCGCTCCGCAACGCCGCGCTCAACGGCGTGACCATGCGGGTCTTGCCTGACAAGGCACAGGATCACCTCGCCCGGCACCTCCGCCGCCTCGCGCGCGATCCGCATCGCGCCAACCACGACCTGGTGATCGTCCACTCGCCGGCCTTCGGCATCGGACGGGGCAACGAGCGGGTGCTGCGGCTGTTGTGGCCCGAGCTCTTTGCGAGCCTCCTGGCCATGAAGCCACGTACGCTCGTCCTCCTGTCCAACGACAAGGCCTTCCGCGCGCGTCAGAGCTTCGTCGAGCTGGTCGAGGCCGAGCTCGGCGAACATTATCGCTTCGAGCGCCTCGGCACCCACCTGACGCGTGAGGATTTGGCCGCCGAACGACCGGAGCTCGCGTGGAGGCCCGTCGCGGAAGATCCGTACTACGTCGAGCCGGTGGTGCTGGCGGGGCGCCGGGACGGCCCCTGAGAGTTGAGAGCTGGCTCGAACACACCGGTGCGGACCTCGCGCCGACCGCGGTACGATGGTCTAATGCACGTCGAGTTCGCTCGTTTCGCCGGCGTTCTGATTGGCCTCCTGCATGCGGTGACCCCGCCGGCTGCAGCCGAGTCAACGAGAGGGGAACAGAAGCTTCGCTTCGGCGTGGCGACCGCTTTTGAGGGAGACGCATGCATCGCCATCGAGGGCCCCGAACTGGCAGCTCCCACCGTCGTGACGGTGATCGACACGGAGCTCCTTCCGCGCGTCTTCACCTTCGTGGTGGATGCGTCGGTGCAAAACTGCCCATTGCTCAAATCGCAAGGCAGTATCGGAACGCAGTACCGCGCCCACCTCGCCGACGGAGAGCTACCCTCTGACCGCCTCTTCGGAATCGCGGTGGTTGGCAAGTTTCCGGGACATGGCGGCCGAAGAGATTTCACGCTCGACTTGGGACCCGCCGTGCCGAAAGGTCGGGTTTCCAGCTGCACCTCGAGCGAAGGTCTATGGCTGAATCTCTGGAGCGCCGTTCCCCGCAAGAGCACCCTCCTGTGGCAGGTGTACTGGTACCTCGGCTACGATGTGGAGCCGACTTGCAGGAGGGCCGACTACCAGCGCTCCGAGTCCAATCCCCGGCGGACGTCGCGCGGCCAGAGGCGCGCTCCTTGATCTACGAGTCCATCCTCGCGTTGGCTTCCGAACCAGCTGGGTCCGCTTCAGAACCGCTGCATCGGCGGCGCCTGGCGGTTCCCGACACACGACGGTAGTCTAGGAGAGATGGGCGGGCCAAAACGTCTCTCGGATCCCGCGTTCGAACCCACGGACGAGGATCTGATCGGCCTGTCCGAACGTGCCTTCGCTCATGTTCGCGACGCCCACGACGCATCGCTTCGCCAGTTGCGAGAGGACATCGCGACTGCCCGCCGGGAGGCGATGGAGTGGCTTCGGAAGAAACGGCCGGATCTCAAGGGAGCTCGTTGAAGCCGGTCCTGCTGGTCATCGCAGGTCCTAACGGCGCTGGAAAGACCACTGTCACCGCGCGCCTCCGCTCCGAGCAGTGGAGCGAAGGCGTCGAATACATCAATCCCGATGAGGTCGCGCGGGACCGCTTCGGAGATTGGAATTCGCCCGACGCCGTCCTGAAGGCCGCCAACTGGGCCGCGCAGCGACGGGAGGAACTTCTGGCGCAGGGAGCCGGCATCGCCTTCGAGACCGTGCTTTCGACCAGGGAGAAGCTCGACTTCCTGTCGCGCGCGAAAGACGCCGGCTACTTCCTTCGCGTCTTCTTCATCGCGACGTCGGACCCGCGCATCAACGCTGCGCGCGTGGCCGACCGTGTGCTCGCCGGAGGGCACGCCGTGCCGATCCAGAAGATCTTGTCTCGCCACGTTCGAGCCGTCGGAAACCTCGGCCCAGTCATCGCGCTCGCCGACCGCGTGTACATCTATGACAACTCCGTAGACGCAGTCGAAGCGCGTTTGTGCGCGCGCACGCAAGACGGTCTGCTGCGCAAGATCTACGGCCCTATCCCGCAGTGGATCGCGGACGCGGTCACCCCGCTGGACCGCCATCCCGAGTTTGTCGGCCTGAGTCCGACTCCGTGACTTCCGCAGGATTGCGGCTCGCTCATGTGGACTGCGAGACCGGAGGGCCCTGGACCCCGTCATAGGGGCGGGCTACGGGTGATAGGTCGCCGGCAGGCGGCGCTCGCCGATCCGGACCGACGTCTGGAGATCGATCTTCGACGCCGAGCTGCCGAGCAACACCTTGTACGCGCCTGGGGCTATCCGCCAGCCGCCGCCGGCCTCGCTGAACATGGCGAGAAGGCGCGGATCCCGGTCGAGCGAACCAGGTCTTCCCCGAGGATCACATCTTCGCGAAGGTGCGTGCGTTCCTTCCAACACGGCACGAAAGACGGCCGAACGCCCGGAGCTCGCGTGGAGGCCCGTCGCGGAAGATCCGTACTACGTCGAGCCGGTGGTGCTGGCTGGCAGGCGGAGGTCCGGGGGGGCGACGTCATCCTGAGCTTCTGTCCGTGCGGCTCGAACCTATCTCACCCGCACGGCGACAAGCTTTGGCACCTTCTTCTCCGGCCGGGCTCGCGCCAAGTCGTACGCCGACTGCAGGTTCGTCCAGAACTCCGGTGTGGTTCCGAAGGCGCCCGCGAACAGCCACGCGGTCTCGGGCGTGATGCCACGCTTGCCGTTCACGATCTCGTTAATCCGCTGGTTCGAAATGTTCAGCTTGTCGGCGAGCGCCGTCTGCGGCACTCCCAGCGGCTCAAGAAACTCCTCACGAAGCACCTCGCCTGGATGGGTTGGGATTCGGTTTTTGGGGATCATGACTTTGTTGCTCCCGGTCTTGGTTTTGTATCTGGGGATGTGGTTGGTTGGAATGTGTAGGGAGAGAGAAGTAGCGGGGTAAGAGGTAGACCAGGAAAGGCTAGTGGTAATCGTCAATCCTCACTTCGTGGGCGGCGCCGTCCTTCCACTTGAAGACGATGCGCCACTGGTCGTTGATTCGGATGCTGTGGTAGCCCGCCAGGTCTCCCTTCAGAGCCTCAAGGCGGTTTCCTGGCGGAGCCTTGAGGTCGTCGAGCTTCGCGGCAGCGTTCATCATGTCGAGCTTTCGATGCGCTATTTTTTCGATCGCGGCCCATCGCCGCGCCCGCGCGGAGTCGACGCCATGGAAGAAATCGGCGGTGGCGCCATCCGCGAAGCCAGAGATCATGGGTACGCTTTAAAGTTAATGGATACACGGATACCGTGCAAGCAACAAGCCTCCTTGTGCGTCTGTGCTCGGACGTTCAGCACAAAAGCTCAACCATGCCGCGATGTTGAAGCCAGCGACCCCGCCCGACCGCGCGGCCTGACCAGCCTTACCGTGCTTCGACCCTCGCTTGGCGCTCAGCTAGGCCTGGTCGTGGAACGGCACGACCGGGACGTGGACCAACCGGACGCCGTCGCCGCTTCCCGCCTCGTGGCCGCCGGCCCTCGCCCAGCACCGCATGACGTGGGATCCCGTGCGGCACAGGATCTTGATGTTCGGCGGCTCCACCACCGACAACATCGCGACAGACGAGCTGTGGGAGTGGAATGGCGCCGCCGGCACCTGGACCAACCTGACGCCCGCCCAGCGCCCAACCGCCTGGCCCGTGGCGCGTGTCAGTCCCGCGATGACCTATGACGCCGGGCGCGGGCGTCTGATCGTCGCGTCGGGCTACACCCCCTACGGCCCCATGGGCGTCGGGGAGGACACGTGGGAATGGGACAGCGCTGCGAGCACGTGGACCGATCGCACGCCCGACCCGCTCCCAGCGGCCTGGTTCGAGCCACGTCAGTCCCCGTTGGCGGGCATCGACCCGTCCAGTGGACGGCCCGTGTTGTTCGGCGGGTTCAGCGGCGGCGGCAGCCTTCAGAACGACATGTGGGAATGGAACGCCAGCTCAGCGACGTGGACCGATCTGACGCCGTCACCGCTCCCCGCATCCTGGCCGCCCGGCGGAGGCTGGTCGGTGCTCGCGGCCGAGCCTTGTCCAGGCAGGCTCATCGCCGTCGGCGCCGACCTCGCGCTCAATGACGTTCTTCCGCTCGATACCCCGCAGGTCTGGCAGTGGGACGGCAGCGCGGGGACCTGGACCGATCTGACGCTGTCGTCCGGCGGCGGGCCGCCCGCGGGACAGGTGCCAGCCGCTGCGACGGACCCCGCCACGAAGCGCATCGTCTTTTTCGGCGGGCAGCCCCGGCCCGGCAACGTACCCAACGACGAGACGTGGACCTGGGGCGCGGCGCTCTGAGAGTTTGAGCGATCGCTGTATCATCGACCTGTGCTGGGCGACGACGACCACAACGAAGGTCTCGTCCGGATCTTCCAGGGAATCGGGCGATTAGAGGACGCGGCGGACGACGGGAAATATCCCTGGCTGGGGCTCGGGGGCGGCCTCGTACTCGGGATCGTTCTGACAATCCTCACGCTGGGCGTGGCCCCGCTGACCTGCCTCGTGCCCGCTTACACCGAGTCCACGCTGCTGTCGAAGGTCGCGTGGCTGGCCTGGATGTCGCTGGCCGCGTTCGCGATGACCTACTGGCGGCGCCAGCGACTCGCCGCGCACTTCGAGGCCGCGCATCGCCGGCTCGGCAGCGCCACTCCCAACGAGCGCCAAGCTGCGCTGGTCGACATGATGGTCAACGCGCGCCGCGGTCGCGCGGAACACGGACGGATCGCCCGCGACCTGGCCGCCTACCTGCGGCGGCCGCCGATCGGAGACCCCGACGAGCGCAGCCGCCGGCAGATCGCCTTTTCGATGCTGGCCGATCAGACGCTGGAGATGGGGGCCAAGCAGGGTCTCGACCTGTCGGGCGCGATGCTTGCCGGGATCCGGGGCGCGAGCGCCGAGCTCCCCGGCGTCCGCCTCCACGGTGCCGACTTGACGGGCGCGATGCTGGCCCGTGCCAACCTCGAGGGGGCCGATCTGTCGGGCGCGTGCCTCGACGGGACCAACCTGTCCGGGGCGCGGCTCGCTGGCGCGATCTTGCCGCCACCACCCGACTGAGTTGGCGTCGCGGCTGCCGCGGGCGGAGCCATCGACGTCGCCAACGTCGATCCCAACCGCGACTACCTCACCTGGTCGCTCCGCAACGCCGCGCTCAACGGCGTGACCATGCGGGTCCTGCCCGACAAGGCGCAGGATCACCTCGCCCGGCACCTCCGCCGCCTCGCGCGCGATCCGCATCGCGCCAACTACGACCTGGTGATCGTCGACCCGCCGGCCTTCGGCATCGGACGGGGCAACGAGCGGGTGCTGCGGCTGTTGTGGCCCGAGCTCTTTGCGAGCCTCCTGGCCATGAAGCCACGCACGCTCGTGCTCCTGTCCAACGACAAGGCCTTCCGCGCGCGTCAGAGCTTCGTCGAGCTGGTCGAGGCCGAGCTCGGCGAACATTATCGTTTCGAGCGCCTCGGCACCCACCTGACGCCCGAGGATTTGGCCGCCGAACGACCGGAGCTCGCGTGGAGGCCCGTCGCGGAAGATCCGTACTACGTCGAGCCGGTGGTGCTGGCTGGCAGGCGGAGGTCCGGGGGCGCGACTTCATCCTGAGGTTCTCGCCGTGCGGCTCGCTCAAGACGATGGAATTCATGAAGTGGGTCATGCAGCGGAGGCTGCCTTAGGTCATCTCTCAGGCGCCCGAACCCACCCTTTTGTGACCATTGAAGTTGGGGAGATAAATCGGCTGTGACTGATGCGGTGCCACTAGGCCATGGTTGGCCGAACGGGATGTCATGGATAGACTTGCCCAATGGGCGAACTGGACTTGGTTCATGCCGTCGCGGCGGCGGGTTCACAGCTACCGCCGGAGATCCGGAAGAGTCTCTTCAAGGCGGCAGCGAGCTTGATCGCAGGCCTAGCCGATGTACCGGCCGCTTGGCTGGAAGGCAAGGCTGCTGCCATCCGAAGCACCACGGCGGCCCGTAACGCCGTAACCGAGGCCGCCGGAAAGGCAGTCGCTGAAAGGTTTTCCGCGGATCCCGCCCTGGCTGAGCGTGCGATGGCTCATTTCGCGGGGCGCCTGCTCGGGGAACAGAAGAACCGCGAATCCGTGGTCGCCAAGGCGCTGGACGAGATCGCGCAGGCCCCACCGACCGCTGGCACCACAGGTACCGTCGACGACGACTGGATTGCCAGTTTCGGGAGACTATCGGAGACCCGCAGCAGCAGCGAAATGCAGGCGTATTTCGCTCGGATTCTTGCCGGCGAGGTGAAGCGTCCTGGAACATTCCGGCTGGCTACCTTGGATGTTGCAGCAAAGCTCACGACGGACCTGGCTGAAACGTTCCGAACGTTCTGCAATTGCAGCAGCACGACGGCGTTGGGCACCAAGCTGGTTGCGTCTCCGTTCGGATCGGAACCAGCGTCAAACGAGCTGACGTTGATAGGCTTGGATTTTTCCGTCTTGTCAGAGCTTCAGGATGCCGGTCTCCTCGTGACGAACCTAAACATGTATCAAAAGGCCCCCGTCGCGGAGACCTTCGTGGGCACCTTCGAGTTGGGTGGTGCGACCTTCAGGGGCGTGCCGCAGGAGCCTGATGCAGAGACGACTCACATTGTCGCTAGGCGGCACCCCCATGTAATTACGGTGGGTGGGCCTCGAATCCACTCCGTGAACTTCACCAGCCGGAATTAGCTCCGCGAGATAGTCGCGCATGACTGCCCGATCCCGTCTGCACGTCGATCACCTGGGAGGTTCCTGAAGGACTTCGGCTTGCACCTGGAGGCGTCCTCCGCCGGAAAACCCCATCTGAGGTTGCTGCCCCGTCGGCGGCCCGATCTTAGAGGCGCGGCCGCGATTTGTAGCCTCACCCGGCCGGGCGCGAGAGAGCGGTAAGTATCCGCGCATGGAGCGACATCGTCTGCATCATTGGCGCAGGGTTTTCTGCGCCGATTGGAATCCCGACTGTCGCCAATTTCATCGACTAAGGCGAGGGGCATCTCCACTACAACTCACCGACTGAGTACGCCCGGATCGAGGCCATCCTTGAGGACATTCGCGGCGTCGCGATTACGTCAACGGTATTCAAGACCAAGCTCGACGACTTGGAAGAAGTCCTGAGCATCCTCCAAGCGGAGCAGGACTTCGGAGGTGGCAAGAGGGTCGCGGCCTTCGTGCACCTGATACTCGACGTCATCGCTGGGTCAGAGGCTTCATTCCCCGCGGGTAGCAACTGGCTCGCGATCCTTCAGGAGAACAGAAACCCATGGAGTCGGTATTTTAGATTCGTCGCCAGTCTTTTTCGGGTCTACCTGAGGCCGGCCTCGCAGCCAACCATCCCGAACGAGACGACACTCCAACCAATCGACAACCCGAAGGTCGAACCTTCTCCGTACGAATACGACATCGTGTCACTTAACTACGATTGCGTGCTGGAGAAGGCGGCTGCGTGGCTAGGAGGTACGTTCTCAAGGCCGGGAACCCCGTGGCTCTCGTTTAGGAGGTCCAAAAGCGCTCCGAGCGTCGTCCCTGAAACGGGCTGTCATCACCCACTCCTGGCTAAGCTCCATGGATCAACCGATACCGGCGTCATTGTCGCTCCGACAGCTAATAAGCAACTCCAGCAGCTAGCGGATCAGTGGGAGGCGGCCTACGAAGTGCTATCGAGGGCCACGCAGGTGCGGGTGATCGGATACAGCCTTCCCCTCGGCGATGCTAACTTTCGCTACTTGCTCCAGTCGGCGATGTCGAAGACGAAGAATTTGAAAGCGTTCGACGTCCTATGTTTGGACGAGGATAAATCGGTGCTCGCGAGATATGACTCCTTCATCGGTTTCTCTAGGGCTCGCTTTGTCTCCCGCCGCACTGAACACTATCTCATGCAGTTGCAGCTGGGCGCAGTCCCAAAGGTAAACCAGAATGGCTTTGGGTCGCTTGAGGACCTCCACCATGGTTTCTTCCAGAGCACAGGCTAGGAGAGAACCCGCAGCTCAACCTTCCCTCTCTTGATACTGGTCTTGTCGAAACCACGCTCCTTGAGCAACTTCGCTGCGGTCGGCCGATTGATCTCTGCCTGAGCACGCCCGATGAAGACCGTCTCTAGCGCGTCTGGATTCGAAGGCCAACTCGTAGTAGGTGCGCAACAGCGGTCCCGCTGGGGTCGAACCGTCCACCGCGGTGACTCCTAGGTTGACGAGCCGCCATTCCTTCTCGGCTGCGAATTCGGGCCCTTTCAGCGTAGCTGCGTCGCCACCATGATCCTCCCCATAGCGCTTGCTACCCGGTGGGCGAAGCGCAGTGCCCAATTCCTGTGATCGGCGTGATGGGAGTAATTGTTGATCACATATCTGCCCGCTTCGGTGCACTTATCGAGTGCGAGCTGCACCAACAGCGCAGTCCGCACCCTCTGCTGTGCAGGCTTGTACATAACCTTCGCGAAAGCTCCTTTTGGCTGCGTGAGGCCTCCAGGACCGTCGGCTAGATCTTCCGTGTGAAACCTAAGTGCGAAGCCAGCCCCATTGCGGCCGTACATCGCCCAGTGCCCTATCCGCCTCACGCTGTCCTCCGAGGTGAAGCAGCAGACGTGCGGGTCGATCGGGAAGGCCTCGCCACCGTCAGACCTCTTACCTTTTAGGCTCAGGAGCATCTCTCGACCTAGGTCCACAAACGCCGGATCGGCTTTCGTGCGCCGAATGATTTCGGCCCGCGCCAGGCGGATGCCGTGTTTCAGCTCCTTCGGATCGTTGGACGCGAGAGCTCTACCCAATCGGAGTTTCTTCCCGTCGGTGATGCCTAGGAACCCGCCAGCGTCGGTGAAGTGAACAAGGTATTCCGGTGGCTCCTCTTTATCGATCAGCTCGTTCACGGTCTGCAGAGCTGGGGACACCACCGCCTTCCACGTCTCGTTCCACGCGGCGGACTCTGCTGAGTTCATGGTTGGAGCATTATCACACCCAGGCTTCTCGGGTTCCGCGTGTGCCGGAGACAAGCCGTGTTCCCATGCACTGTGTCAGCTCCGACGGCGCGGGACAGCCTCGACGCTCGCGCGATCCCCAGCCCCTTCAGCCCGGCTCCCCGCGTTCCATCCCCGCAGGCACCGGGAAATAGTCCCCCTTCGGCCCGATCTCGTGCCCCGCCGGGATCGGCACCCCCAGCTCGTCGATCCTGAACACGCCAGCCGGCAACCGCAGCGACTCCCGCAGCCGGTCCATGGTCCCGGGCACGAAGGGGTAAAGCATGATCATCAGGTTCTTCAGCACGTAGAACGCGCTGAAGAGGGCGTTGCGGCGCGCTTCTTCCGGGTGTCGATCGTCGTGCGGTTTGTACTGCGCGAAGAGGCTGTTGATGATGCGGGCGTAGTTTTCCACCTCGAAGAGCATGTTCGGGTAGTCGGCGCGGTCCATCGACTTCACGTAGCGCTGGACCATCCGGACGGTGTCCTTGAGCACGCCGTCCACCAGCACACCGTCGGGGACGCGGCCGTCGAACTTCGAGTGCGCCGCCGAGATCGGGCGTTCGAAGGCGGCGTTGAGCGGGCCGGCCAGGAAACGGTTGCGCTCGTCCAGCTTGCCGAACTCGAAGTCCGACGCCTTCTCCGACAGCCCCAGCAGCGCCAGGTAATAGCGAATCTGGTCCGGCGCGTAGCCTTTCTCGTCCAGCAGCTGATCGCCGCTGTAGAAGTTGCCGCGTGCTCTTGCTCATCTTTTCGCCCGACACCATGAGGTGGAAGGCGCTCACGATGTCGGTCAGCTGCAGCTCGCCGGGCAGCGGCATGCGCTGCGGATCGTCCTGCGTCCCCAGCCACATCGCCCCCTGCATGAGCACGTAGAAGAAGACGTTGTCCTGGCCCAGGAACTGCGTGACCCGCGCTTCGGGATCGCGCCAGTACTGGGCGTAGGTCTCCGGGTCCAGGCCCTTCTTCGCCAGCGCCACCTTCGAGAACGCGATGGGCGCAATCAGCGAGTCGGGCCAGACGTACAGGGTCTTGCCCGCCAGGTCCGGATCGATGGGCGGCACCGGCACGCCCCAGGCGATGTCGCGGGTTATTGACCGGTGCGCCCACTCGTTGGCGATGGTCGACGGGATTCCGGCCGCCGCCAGCGCCGTGCGGCCCGTTCTCCAGCGCCGCCTTGTCGCCAAACTGCAGCACCACCTTCTTGCCCGGGGCGTACTTGCTCTTGTGCGCGGGGAGCGTGGCCTTGAGGGCCTTGTAGGCCTCCTCGTGCTCGCCGTCGAAGCGCAGCGACGGCAGCACCTTCTCCAGCGTGTCGGCGATGACCGAGGGGCGCCACGCCTTCTTCTTGGCCTTGCCTTCAATCCAGACGCGCAGCACCTCCGACACCTTCCACATGTCGAGAAACCAGTGGACGGTGTCGCGCATCTCGGGCGTGGTGTTGGACAGCACGCTCTTCGGGTTGATGAGCTCGGTCGGCTCGTGCTGGTGGCCGCAGCGATCGCACTCGTCGCTGTAGGCGCTCTCGTAGTTGCACTTCGGGTTGGGGCAGGTCCCCCGCACCAGGCGGTCGGGCAGGAAGCGACTGAGCTGGGGGTCGTACCACTGCCGGCTGGTGCGCTTCTCCAGCATGCCGTTTCGCGTGCAGGCGGGTCAGGAAGAAGTCGCACAGCTGCTTTTGGATCGGAAACGTCTCGGGCTGCGAGGTGCCGGTGTAGACGTCGACGCCGATGGCGTAGCGCGCCAGCGTCACCTGCTGCCGGGCGTGGATGCTCGTCGATGAACTGGCGAATCGGGATCCCGGCCGCCGCGGCCGACACCTCGCTGGTCGAGCCATGATCGTCGGTGCCGTTGACGAACAGGACGTTCTCGCGGCCGATGAGCATGCCCATCCAGCGGCTGTAGATGTCGGCCGGCAGATGCGCTCCGGCCAGGTGGCCGAGGTGAAGCGGCCCGTTGGCGTAAGGCATCCCCGAGGTGACGAGAGCACGTCGCGGACGCTGGACGGTCTTCAAGACCGAGGCCACGTCGACGGGGACATGCGGGTTCTTGCCGGCGAAATCGGGTGCTTTGGGACTGTCTGGGCCTGCCACGGGCCGGGAAGCTTGCCTGGAGAATTACGGTCGTACAAGCGGACCCAAGACGCGAGCTCCCCGGCCCGTCCGCCTGGGCGATCCGTCCATGACACCGGGAACTTTCCGTCCCAATTAACGGTCCTGGGGACAATACCTCCTCGGGCCCATCAGTAGATGGTCAAGTCACGCATCGCCCGGGATCCTGTCGGGCACTCTCGCTCGCCTTCACACGAGGTACCCCATGTCGCGGAACAAGAGCTCGGTCGTTGGAACGTGTTGTCGTGCTCTGATGGGTCTGGGCCTGGCGATCGCGCTGGGGTGCAGCGCCAGCGGCGGTTCTGGGACCGGCGGCGCCTCGGGCGGTGAAGGCGGGACAGGGGGCGTGTCAGCCACGGGCGGGGCAACCGGCTTCGGAGGAACCGCCAGCGGGGGCAGCTCGGGCGGGTCCGGTGGAAAGACGGGCTGGGGCGGAACGATTGAGACAGGCGGCGCCCCGGGGACCGGCGGCACCCCCGCTACGGGCGGAAACACCGGTACGGGCGGAAACGCCGGGGTGGGTGGTCACACGTCCGGGTCCGGGGGTGATGGCGGCAAGGCCGGCGGGGGCACTGGCGGGGGCGGAGCTGCCGGTTCGGCGGGCAAGACCGGCGGAACCGGTGGTTCGGCTGGGGCGACCGGCGGTGGTGGCACCGGTGGCACCGGAGCCAAGATGAGCGCAGGGTGCGGCAAGGCGCCCCCCACGCTGAAGAGCGCCACCGTCGGTCAGGCGACGCCCACCAACAGCATCTCGGTGGGCGGCATGGACCGTCAGTTCCTGGTGCGGTGGCCCACCGACTACGCGAACGCCAAGGCCTATCCACTTCACATCGGTTTGCACGGGGCCAACGGCAACCTCGCCGAAAACGGCAAGGACAACTTTGGCCTGTGGACCCTCTCCAAGAACTCGACGATTTTCGTGACCCTGGCGGCCGTGAGCGGACTTTGGTCCGGCGACCGGGACCTGCTGTACACCGATGCCGTGCTCAAGCAGGTGGAGAGCGAGCTGTGCATCGATACTTCGAAGGTGGTGCTCGAGGGCTTCAGCCAGGGGGCGGCCATGTCGTGGTACCTCACCGGCTCGCGTCCGGGCGTGTTCCGAGCGGTGGTCGGTCACTCGGGCGGAGGAGTGTCGCCCATCCCTGCCCTGTCGCCGGTCGCCTACCTCGGCTCGCTCGGGACCCAGGAGATGCCCAACAACAGTCAGACGACTCAGACCGATCAATTCGCCAAGGTGAACGGATGCACCATCGAGACCTTGCCGACCGCGGGCACGGGGACGCATGTCTGCACCCCGTACAAGAACTGCAAGGACGGTTTCCCGGTCACCTGGTGCTCCTACGACGGCGGCCACGGCTTCCAAGACACCGATACCGGGTCAACCACGACCTGGGTGCCGGCGACGGTGTGGGCCTTCCTGACCCCCCTGCTCTTCTAGGTAGCCGGGGGGCGCCCTGTCGCTTGGCGATCTCTGCTCTTTTCCTTCCAACCCAAGCGACCTTCCGACAGTTATTCTCATGCGATTGTCGTCTGTCAGCGCGTCATCTCGGTCCCCACGGCGCGTCGGCCTCTGCGCCGTCCTGCTGGCCCTGTCGGCGGCGTGCGGCTCGTCGGGGACGACGGGATCCACGACCGGAGCGGGCGGGAGCAATCCGACCGGCGGGGCGACGGGAACCGGTGGCGCTGGCGCCACGGGCGGGAGCGGCGCGACCGGTGGGAGCGCGGGGGGGACCGGCGGCAGCACGGCCTCGGGCGGCGCGACAGGCAGCGGAGGCGCGTCGACCGGCGGCACGGGCGGAAGCGGCGGAACCGTCGGCTCGACGGGCGGCACCGGTGCCGGCGGCGGTGGAGGGAAAGGTGGGGCGCTCGGAACGGGCGGCAGCGGTGGCAAGGGCGGCACTGGCGGCACGGGCGGCAAGGGCGGAACGACGGGCTCGGGCGGCGCAACCGGGGGGACGGCAGGCGCGCAGGCGGGAACCGGTGGGGGTGGTGGTGCAGCGGGGTCAGCCGGATTCGAGCGGCGTCCTGGCGGGCACGCCGCCGATGGGTTGGAACTCGTGGAACGCGTTCGACTGCAACATCAACGAGACGAAGATCAAGTCGGCGGCCGACGCGCTGGTCTCGAGCGGCATGAAGGACGCCGGCTATCAATACGTCGATGTCGATGACTGCTGGATGAACGGCCGGGATTCCTCCGGCAACATCAAGTGGGACACGACCAAGTTTCCGTCGGGGATTGCCTCGCTCGCGAGCTACGTGCACGGCAAGGGGCTCAAGTTCGGCATCTACTCGGCGCCGAACACCGGAACCTGCCAGGGCCTGTATGGAAGCCCGTCCATGCCTTCGGTGTACGTGGGGAGCCTCGGCCACGAGCAGCAGGACGCCACTTCGTACGCCGCCTGGGGCGTGGACTATCTCAAGTACGACGACTGCGGCGGTCCGCTGAGCGGGTTCGCGCCCATGCGCGACGCCCTGCGCGCGACGGGCCGACCGATCGTCTACAGCATCAACCCGTACAACGGGAACACCTGCGACCCGACCGGCGCGCACACCTCGACCTGCGGGCTCGACCTGCTGTCGATCGCCAACATGTGGCGCATCGGAGCGGACATCAAAGCGACCTGGGGCGACATCACGCGCCTCATCGACATCGATGCTTCGCTGTCCGCCTACGCGGGCGCTGGCCACTGGAATGACCCCGACATGTTGGAGGTCGGCAACAGCGGCCTGTCGGACACGGAGGGGCGCACCCACTTCACGATGTGGGCGATGCTCGCGGCGCCGCTCATCGCCGGAAACGACCTGGGCAGCATGAGCGCGACCACCAAGGCGACGCTCACCAACACCGAGGTCATCGCCGTCGACCAGGATCCGCTGGACCAGCAAGGGAAGCTGGCAGCGACTCCCGGCACGAACCTGCAAGTGTGGTCGAAGACGCTGTCCGGGACGAACGTCCGCGCGGTCGCGCTCCTCAATCGAGGAACGGGAACCGCCTCGATCACCGTGCAGTGGAGCGCGCTCGGAATCCCGACCGGCGCCGCGACCGTCCGGGACCTCTGGAGCCACACCGATCTGGGCAGTTTCAGCGGCTCATACGCGGCGTCGTCGATCCCCAGCCACGGCGTCGTCATGCTCAAGGTGACCAGCACACCCTGAGCATCTCCGCGAGATCTCGAGGCGTCCGGAATTGAACACCTCGCGGGCGTCCTGCTCCGGGGTTTCTGGCCTTTCGTGCTGGCACGTGACGTGCTGGTCCCATCGGTATGCGCGCGACCCTCTTCGCCTTCATGCTGGTCATCGCGGTCTCGGGCCAGGCCGCTGCCGCCGACGGTGGCTATGACGTCAAGCCGTTCGAGTCGCGGCCAACGACGATCTACGCCGTAGCCGGCCTCGGCACGCCGGTCGGTCTGGTCGGGGCCGAGGTGGAAAGGATGATCCTGCCCAACTGGTCGCTCAGCGCCGGGGCCGGATGGGGAGCGGCGCAAGCCCCTCAAGGGGCGGCGATGCTCCGCTGGCTGGTCGGCAACGACCTGGCCAAGTTCACAATTGGCGCGGGGATCTCCGGGGGCAAGTACAAGTGGTGGGACTGGGCCAGCTTCTACGACACCACCGCGACCAAGTCGGGCACGGTCGCGTGGGGCAACGTCGAGATCGGAGCCGAGATCCGGACACCGTACGGGCTCGCGCTCCGCTACTTCGGCGGCTACGGACACATCATCGCCGGCGATTCCATCTGCGACCCACCGGCCACCAGCTGCGGTCCGTACTACCAGAACGACGGGTACAACCTCATCTACATCGGCGCTGCTCTCGGCTACTCGTTCTGACCGGCGGCCAACCCCAAGATCGCGCGACGACCGCACAGTTTGTAGGTCCGTTGGGGTCTGTCTCTGTGAAGGAGGACATCATGAGCACAGATTGAAAGAAGTTGGCCCTCGCCTACCTGGAGGCGGTCGCACGACAGCAATACGACGAGGTCGAGGCGTTCCTGGCCCCCGACGTGCGGTTCCGTGGCCCGGCCATGACCCGCACCTCGGCCGGGGAGCTCCTGGCGGCGCTCGAGCGCCTGGCCGCCATCCACGTCCGCAACGACGTCAAGCGCGTCTTCGTCGACGGCGACCACGTCTGCGTCATCTACGACTTCGTGACCGACACGTCCGCGGGCGCGCTTCCCGCCGTCGAATGGCTGCAGTTCAGCGGCGACCGCATCTCGTCGATCGATCTCTACTATGATCGGCTGCCATGGCAGGCGGTCATGGCGGCCATCGCCGAGCGGGGCGTGCGGTCCGGCGCGCAGCCGGTGGCGTGAGGCGATGAGGGCGGGCCCGGACACGCCGTCCGCGACGGTGCTCGGCGAGACGTTCGCCGAGCACCGCCCGGCCCTGCTCCGTCACTGCTACCGGATGCTGGGCACCTTCGAGGAAGCAGAGGACGTGGTCCAGGAGGTTTTGCTGCGGGCCTGGCGCGCGCGCGAGACCTACGCGGGCGACGCCCCGCTCGCACACTGGCTGATGCGCATCGCCACCAACGCCTGCCTCAACGTGCTGACGCGGGTCCGGCCCCGCGCCCTGCCCCAGCTCGATCGCGAGCCCGTCGCCGTCGGCGCGCCGCTGGCGGAGCTGGAGGCCGCCGCCTGGGTGACGCCCGCGCCGGATGCGCGCCTCTACCCTGATCCGGCGCGGACCACCGAGGCGCGAGAAGAGGTGGCGCTGGCGTTCATCGCGCTCCTGCAACGGCTGCCGCCGCGGCAACGCGCCGCCCTGTTGCTCAAGGACGTGGTCGGCTGGCCGGCGGAGGAGATCGCCGCCGCGCTCCAGCTGACCGTTCCTTCGGTGAACAGCGCGCTGCACCGCGCGCGGCAGACCGTCGCCGAGCGGCCGCGCGGCCCGGTCGAGGATCCGGCGCCCGAGCTGCTCGCCGCCTATCTCCGCTCGTGGGAGACGCGGGACCTCGAGTCGCTGGTGGCGCTGCTCCGCCACGACGTCGTCTTCGCCATGCCCCCCCACGACGCCTGGTTCCGCGGCGCCGAGGCTGTGCGAGCTTTCCTGCAGGTGCCGCCGTTCTCCTCGCGCTGGGCGCGCGGCCTCCGGGCGACGCCGACGCGTGCGAACGGCCTGCCGGCCCTCGTCTGGTACTCCCCGGATGACGCCGGCGTCCACCGCCTGCACTCCATCCAGCTCGTGCGCTTCGAAAACGGCCAGGCCGCCGAGGTGACCAGCTTCATCGGCGCCCGCTACCTGCACGGCTTCGACCTTCCCGACGTGCTGGTCTGATCAGGCGCGGCACGAACGTGTGGCGCCTCCACCGCGCAGGGTACACTCGGCCGGTGCGCCCCTCAGAGATCCGGCCGGCCTGGCGGGACCGAATCCGGTCGGTGGCCTGGCGCGACCTTGCGCTCGTGGGCCTGCCCGTGGTGGTGGTGCTCTTGGTGGCGGTCTGGGTCGCGGGCAAGGCCATCCACTTCGCACCGCCGGGAACGATCCGCATCCTGAGCGGGCCCGAGGGCAGCGGCTATCGGGCCACCGCGGACAAATACAAGAAGATCATCGAACGTTACGGCGTGAAGGTCGAGGTGCTGCCGTCGCGCGGCGCGCTCGACAATCTCGAGAAGCTGGCCACGCCGTCGTTCAAGGTGGACGTCGGGTTCGTGCAAGGCGGCCTCGCCGACAGCACCGACACCTCCCGCTTGATGTCGCTGGGCAGCCTGTTCGCGCAGCCGCTCATGATCTACTGCCGCAGCAACCGGCCGATCGATCTCCTCTCCGAGCTCAAGGGCAAGCGGCTGGCCATTGGCCCCGAAGGGACCGGTGGGCGGGCGCTGGCGCTCAAGATCCTCAAGGCCAACGGGATGGACGGCGCACCGACCGTGCTGCTCGATCTGTCGGGCGCGGAGGCGGCGCGCGCGCTCATCGCCGGGCACATCGACGCCGCATTCTTGATGGGTGACGCCGTGACGCCCGTGGTGATGCGCAGCCTGCGCGAGCTTCCCGGCATCGAGCTTCTGACCTTCCGCCAGGCCGACGGCTACCTCCGCAAATTTCGCTTTCTCTCCAAGCTCACGCTGCCTGAAGGGGCCATGGACCTCGGCAACAACTACCCGCCGCGCACGCTGGAGCTCATCGGGCCGACCGTCGAGCTGGTGGCCCGCCGGGATCTCCACCCGGCCCTCTCGGACCTGCTGATCAGCGCTGCGCGCGAGGTCCACGGGGGCCCGGGCCTCTTCCGTAACGCGGGCGACTACCCGGCGCCGCTGGCGCGCGACTTTCCGATCAGCCCGGACGCCGAGCGCTACTACAAGTCCGGCGAGCAGTTCCTCTACAAGCGGCTGCCGTTCTGGCTGGCCAGCCTGGTCGATCGGCTGCTGGTCGTGCTGCTGCCGTTGCTCGTCGTGCTCATCCCGGCCACGCGCGTCGCGCCTGCGCTCTACCGCTGGCGGCTTCGCTCGCGCATCTACCGCTGGTACGGCGCGCTCATGGCGATCGAGCGCGACATGCGCGACCAGCAAACGCCCGAGCAGCGCGCCGCAGTGCTCGGGCGCCTCGACGAGATCGCCGACGCCGTGAAGGAGCTGCG
The DNA here is from genome assembly GCA_963835825.1 of uncultured Pseudomonadota bacterium. GTDB lineage: Bacteria > Myxococcota_A > Polyangia > Fen-1088 > Fen-1088 > JADGRB01. Next base: position 481,997 of record CAWIGZ010000003.1, on the reverse strand, counting down.
GATGCCGCTGTCCTTCGCCGATCAGCTCTATGTCCTGCGCGACCACGTCGGCAACGTCCGCCGCCGGCTGCAGACCGACGGCGGCACCGCCGTGTGAGCGCCGGCGCGCGGGCCGACGCGAATGAACCTCGCTCCCGCGTTACCAGACCCGGTCCGGCTGCACCGCCGCTCTCGGCCGCCCCGGTGCCCCCAACCTTCGCTCTCGTCGATCGCTGCTTCGCCGCCGCGCCTCGGAACTCGGCGACGCCCGCCGGTCATGCCTCCGTCGGGGGGATCGTGAAGTCCCGCCCCTCGGAGACCGCCTTGACGATGTCGAAGGCGGTCACGATCCCCACCATCCGGAGGTTGTCATCCATGACAATCACGCGGTGGATCTTCCGCTGCACCATCCCGATGGCCACCAGCAGGGCCGGATCGTCCGCCAGAATCGTCAGGACGTCGGGATTCATGACGTCGGCGACGGTCGCTTCGCCTTTGATCCATTGGGCCGGCTCCGGATTGACGAGATCTCCCTTGGTCAGGACCCCGACGATCGCACCCTCATTGTCGTGCACGGGAGCGCCCCCGATATGGCGTCGGGTCAGCCCCCACGCCGCCTCCTCGGCAGATGCGTCCGCCTCCAACGAGTAGACACTGGCCGTCATTATGTCCCGAGCTCTGAGCATCGAAGACCTCCTTCGCTCGGAGAAGCTTCAAGCCACATGCCAATGGCGCTCCGGTTCTGACCGCGACCGATCGGCGCCCCGCTGCTCGCAGATCTTGCGCGAGAGATATCAACCTGGCGACGGATCGAAGCGGCGGGCCAGCCTGATCGGAGTCGGCAAACTCGCGGTTTTCACTACATGAAGGTTGTGCCGTCAGGTCCAACGACCGGCGAATCAGAGCGAAAACCTGCAAACCGTGCGCGCGCAATCGTGCTTGCGGCAGGATCTGCGGAGCCAGATCCCGCATCCACCGGCTGGTGCGCGGTCCGGCAGTTGCACTGCGTTGACACAATACCTGGCCGAGCCGCAAGGGGCGGCGATGGCTGCTCGCCCTGTCCACCCGAAGCCCGAACCGAGAACCAATGCCCAACGTCGCCTCCCTGCCCCTCGCCCTTCACCCCGTCTCCGCCGCGCAACAGATTCGGATCCCCGACCTCGACAACGATCAATGCTTCTACAAGCAAGCGCAGGCGCTCGCCCACGTGGGAACGTGGTCCTCTGGTGTCGCCTCGCGAGACGCTCTGGAGTTGTCGACCGAGTGTTGTCAGATCTTCGGCATCGAGCCCGGAACGGAGATGCGCCTCGGAACGCTCTTTTCGCTGGTCCATCCCGAGGACCGCGACCGCATCGAGCGTGCTCGCCGGGCGGCCATCGATCGAGGCGACTCTTATTCCCTGGAGCATCGAATCGTCCGACCTGATGGCGAGGTGAGATGGCTGCTGCAGCGGGCGTCGGTCCTGCGCGATCGCCAGGGACGGGCTCTCCGTCTGGTCGGCATCGTCCAGGACGTGACCGACTCGAGACAGGTTTTCGAAAAGCTGCGGGCGAGCGAGCGACGATACCGCCGCATCGTGGAGACGACGTCCGAGGGCGTGTGGCTCATCGACGCCGGCGCCCGGACGACCTTCATGAACGGGCCGATGGCGGCGATGCTGGGCTACACGACCCAGGAGGCCATGGGCCGGCGGCTGTCGTCCTTCATGAGCGAAGCGGGCCACGCCCTCGCGCTGAAGAACGTGGAGGCCCAGCGAAGAGGCGGCCCGACCGAGCAGGACTTCAAGTTCCGACGCAAGGACGGCAGCGATCTCTTGGCCTCGCTCAGGATCGATCCCTTGTTCGACGCGGACGGCGGCTATGAGGGGGCGCTGGCGCTGGTCACCGATGTCACCGAGCGGCGCGCGCAGGAGCAGAGCCGGGCCTTGCTGGCGGCCATCGTCGAGTCCACGGACGACGCCGTCTACAGCACATCGACGGACGGAACGATCTCCAGCTGGAATCGGGCCGCCGCGTCGATGTTCGGCTACTCCGGCGCCGAGGTCCTCGGCCGGCCGGTCGCCATGCTCGCGCCTGCGGACGAGACGGCCGACGCGGCCCCAGAGGTGGTGCCGAGCGCCGAGGTCGGCCGCCTCGAGCACGTCCTGGCGGTGCGCCGGCGCAAGGACGGCTCGCTGATGGACGTCGTCATGACCGTGTCGCCGTTGCGGGACGTCGCCGGCTTGGTCGTCGGCGTCTCGACGATCGCGCGCGACCTGAGCGCCCAGCGGCGCGCAGAAGCCGAGCACCGGTCCATCGAGGATCAGCTTCGTCAGGCGCAGAAGATGGAGGCGGTGGGGTGTTTGGCCGGAGGGGTGGCGCACGACTTCAATAATCTGCTCTCGGTGATCATCAGCTACAGCGACATGGCGTTGTCGGAGCTCGCAACCGACCATCCGATCCGCGAACACCTCGAGGAGATCCGGAGCGCCGGCAATCGCGCCGCCGAGCTCACCCACCAGCTCCTCGCCTTCAGCAGGCGACAGGCGCTGCAGCCGCGGGTTCTCGACCCGGACAAGGAGATCAGCGGAATGGAGAAGATGATCCATCGCCTGATGGGCGAAGACGTCGAGCTCACGCTCCTCCTCGCGGCGTCTCCGCGCACGATGCTCGCCGATGCCGGTCAGCTGAGCCAGGTCCTCATGAATCTGGCCGTCAATGCGCGCGACGCGATGCCGGAGGGCGGCAAGCTGACGATCGAGACGGCGGCGGTCGATCTGGACGAGGCCTCCGCCGCCGCCCACCCCGGCGTCACGCCGGGCCCGTACGTGATGATCGCGGTTACCGACAGCGGCGTGGGGATGGACCAGGCGACGCAGGCCCGCATCTTCGAGCCGTTCTTCACGACGAAGGCCGAGCGCGGCACGGGGTTGGGGCTGGCGACGGCGTTTCGGGTGGTCAAGCAAAGCGGCGGCGACATCCAGGTCTACAGCGAACCGGGTCGAGGGACGACGTTCCGCATCTACTTACCGGGATCCGCCCTGCGGAACGGATCCGAAGCGCCTTCGGGGGAAGAGCTCGACTTGCAGCGAGGAACAGAGACGGTGCTGCTGGTCGAAGACGAGGATCAGGTTCGACACGTGGCCCGGGACATCCTGCGGCGCTCTGGCTACACCGTGGTCGAGGCGGAGAACGCAGGCGAGGCGCTGCTGGTCTGCGAACAGCACCAGGGCCCCATTCACCTGCTCCTGACCGACGTGGTCATGCCGAAGATGACGGGGCGGCAGCTCGCCGACCGCTTGCAGCCCCTGCGCCCGGAGATGAGGGTGCTTTACATGTCCGGGTATACGGGCGGAGCGATCGTGCAGCTCGACATCCTGCCCCCCGGGATAGCCTATCTGCAGAAACCGCTCACCCCGACGACGCTGCTGCGGAAGATCCGCGACCTCCTCGACCTCTGACGAATCGGGGTCGCTACTTAAAGGCGAGGTAGGACAGCGTCTCACGCGGTCACGGCACCTTGACAGCGGGCGCACGCACGCCCAGGTATTCACGTCGCCGATGCACGCACTGCGCGCTCATGATCGGGGGGGGCCCGAGGGGCTGAGGTACGAGCAGGCGCCGGACCCGGTCCCCGGCATCGGGGATGTCCTCGTGCACGTTCATGCGGCCAGCTTCACGCCCACCGAGATGGCCTGGCCCTCGACATGGGTCGACCGCGCCGGGAAGGACCGTCGTCCAATCATTCCGGGCCACGAGGTCTCGGGCGTCGTCACCGCCCTCGGCTACGGGACGACGGGCGTGGCGGTCGGCGACGCGGTGTATGGGCTGACCGACTGGTACCGCGACGGGACGGCAGCCGAGTACGTCGCCGTCGAGGCGCGAAACCTGGCGCCGAAGCCCAGTCAGCTCAATCACCGCGAGGCGGCGGCCATTCCGATGGCGGGCCTCACGGCGATTCAGGCGCTGTTCGATCATGGTGGGCTCGTCGCGGGACAGACGGCGCTCATCCTCGGCGCGAGCGGTGGCGTCGGCACGTTCGCGGTGCAGTTGGCGCACGCCGCCGGTGCCCGGGTCCTCGCGAGCGCACGGGCGTGGGCGCGCGAGATCTTGCTGGGGCTCGGCGCCGACGCCGTCATCGATGCCGATGGCGACGACGTTGCGGCGGCTGCCCGGGACGCACATCTCGTGTTCGACTTGGTCGGCGGGCATGCGTTGGCCCGGGTCCTGCCCTCCCTGAAGGACGACGCCGTCGCGGTGTCGGTCGTCGAGCAAACACCCGCCGCGACCGCTGGTCGACGACGGCCGGTCCTGTTCTTCGTGGTCGAGCCCAACCATTCGCAACTTCGCGATCTCAGCCGCCGCCTGGACGCCCACGAGCTGCGGCCAGTTGTCGGCGCGATGATGCCGCTCGCTCAAGGCAGCGCGGCGTTCGCGACGAAGCGGCGAGGCGGGTCGCCAGGAAAGATCGTTCTCGAGGTCGCAGACGTCACGAGCGCTCGGACGTAACCGTCACCGGGTTCGTCGAAGCCGAGCCCCCCGGCCCTGCCCTGGAACGTGCGACGAGAAGGGGAGCGCCAAGAAGACCGCCAACCGGAGGACCGGCCACCACGCGCGGCCGGAGCCGCAATCCAGTTCCAGAGCTCACCGAGAGGCGGACGGCATCGGGAGATCCACGTCACACATGGGCTCTTTGACGCCGACGGCATTCAGAGCAACGCAATTGACGACACAATCAGGGCAAGAGGAACGTCTCCGAGCTGGTGATCCGACGAATCAGCAAGGTGACTCCAACGACGAGTTTCGGCACGCGCTTCGCCCGCGGCGGTGACGTCACCAGCAGAAGAACACGTCATCGTGCATGCACGATAAATCCAGACAGGCGAAGCGCAGGCACGATTGTCATTGACTCTCGCAATGGCTGAGTCCTTTATATTCATCTTACGATAGGTTGCTAGTCGCGCTGTCGTTGGTACAAGGATGGCGTCGAAGGGGTCATGTCGAAGGGGTCATGCGGAAGGCGGCGAAGGTGAATGTGGTCCTCGAGAACACCAAAGTGGCCCTGGGCAACGTCCAAGCCATCCCAGCCGACGTCACGCCCGAAGCAACGCGCTCTGGCAGTTGAGACGGTGTACCCCGTTCCTAGGCATCGGTCGGACGAGGGTGGCACGTCCATGGTCGATTCCCGGAGATGCAGCGCTTGACCCTGGATCTGGCTGTCAGGCTGAACCCCTCTGCGGGGCGAGTCTCGGCACCAGCTCCCGGAGTGACACCGGCGTCTCAACTGAGCAAGGTAGTCGTTGCTTGGATTCTCGTCGTCGGTTCGCTGTTCGGCTGTGCTTCATCCCGTGCGCCGGATCCAGCCGATAATCCGACCAGGCTACAGATGTTCGCCGCCGCGATCAGCGTCCCCCAGGATCCCTCCCGGGTTGCACTTGGCCGGCTCCTGTTTCACGACACCCGGCTCTCGAAGAACCGTGAGATCTCCTGCAGCACTTGTCACATTCTGACCAAGTTCGGGATTGACGGGAAAGTGTTCTCCAGCGGGTTCGCCGGGCGACGCGACACGAGGAATACCCCGACCGTGTTCAACGCCGCGGCGCACATTGCTCAATTCTGGGACGGCCGCGCGGCCGACGTCGAAGCGCAAGCGCCCATCCCCATCATGAACCCGGTGGAGATGGCTATGCCGACCGAGCAGGCGGTGGTCGACGCACTATCTGTTGTGCCTCGATACGTGGAGATGTTCAGGGCCGCATTTCCGAACGAGGAGCATCCGATCTCGTTGAAGAACGTGGGCGAAGCGATCGGCGCCTTCGAACGCGGACTGGTGACCACGTCGCGGTGGGATAAGTTCGTTGCGGGAGATCGCGCTGCGCTCACACAAACTGAGAAGAAAGGGCTGAGCGTCTTCATGCAGCGGGGATGCATCTCTTGCCACATGGGCTCCGAGGTCGGAGGGGCGAGCTTCCAGAAGGTTGGGATCATGTACCCCTGGCCCAACCAAACGGACCAAGGGCGCGCCCAGGTCACGCACTTCCCACCAGACCGCATGGTTTTCAAGGTCCCCTCGTTGAAGAACATTGCCCAAACGGCACCGTACTTTCACGACGGATCTGCGGCCACCCTCGAGGGGGCGATTCAGCTGATGGGCCACTACGAGCTCGGAATCGAGTTGTCGCGAGAGGAGATCAGCGCCATCGCCGCCTGGATGCGCTCGATGACCGGGGAGCCCGATCCGGCCTACATTGCGGCGCCGCAGCTTCCCCCCGGGTGAAGCGGAGGTACGGGCATGAAGTCAGCCTTCCAAAGTCTGCGGGTCCTCTCGATCTCCATGGTCGCGGCCCAGCTCGGGTGTGCCACCGCGCCAGCTCCGGCTCCCCCCGACACGCTCCAGGTTCCGCAGATGGTTGCGGAGCCAATGGTTCCCAGGGACCCCAATCGCGTCGCGCTGGGCCGGCTGCTCTTTTACGATGCGCGCCTCTCGAAGAACGGGGACGCCTCCTGCAGCAGCTGTCACGCATTGACCAACTTCGGGATCGACGGCCGTTCGACGTCGAGCGGTGTGGAGGGACAGGGCGGCAGACGCAATACGCCCAGCGTGCTGAACGCGGCCACCCACATCGCCCAGTACTGGGACGGTCGGGCCATCACCGTCGAGGCGCAGGCCGTCGTTGCCCTCACCAACCCGGTCGAGATGGGGATGCGCGACGAGCAAGCGGTGATCGACGCGATTTCCCGTGTCCCGCGCTACGTCGAGATGTTCCAGCGCGCCTTCTCGGGCGACGACCACCCCGTCTCGCTCCATAACGTGGGAGAAGCCATCGGCGCCTTCGAGCGAGGGCTGGTCACGCAGTCGCGCTGGGACCAGTTTGTGGCTGGCGACCAATCGGCCCTGAGCTCGCGTGAAAAGCAGGGGTTTGCTCTGTTCCAGCAACGCGGCTGTATCGTCTGTCACGCGGGACCTCAGGTCGGTGGAATGTCCCTTCAAAAGGTCGGCGTCATCTATCCCTGGCCGAATCAGCAAGACCGCGGACGCGCCGAGATCACCCACCTCGAGCTCGATCGCATGGTGTTCAAGGTTCCGTCACTCAAGAACATCGCCGAGACCGGGCCATATTTTCACGACGGATCGACGTCCGATATCCAAACGGCCATCCGAATGATGGCGCTTCACCAACTCGGTATCGAGCTCGTTGACCAAGAGGTTTACGCCATCGAAGTCTGGATGCGGTCGATGACCGGGGAGGCAGCCCCGGCTTACGTCGCCGCCCCGGAATTGCCTCCGGGTGGGTAGGCGACGCCAGGAAGCGGCCGATCCGCCTCGCGCGTGCTGCGCCATCGGCCGGAGCGGATCGACGTTGAAGCAAACAGAGTCGTGGCCGCCACACCACGATTGTTTCTCAAGAATCGCGCGAGAGTGACGAGCGTAGAAGGACTCAGCACAGGCTGCTCTTCGGGGGGGGAGCGCTTCGCTGCCACCCGTCCCCGAGGAGCCCCATGCGCATCCAGATCGCCGCGTCCGTCTTCCTGTCTTCGGTCCTCTTGGCAACCGCAGGCTGCGGCGGCAACTCAGGTGGCGTCAGAACGGGCGCCGCCGGCAGTGGCGGCTCCGTGGGCTCGGGCACCGGCGGCGCGACGACCGGTTCGACGGGCGGCGCGACCGGCGCGACCGGTGGTTCGGCGGGCCACGCGACCGGCGGTTCGACGGGAGTCGCCGGCAGCTCGGTGGGGGGCGCGCCGGGCCAAGGCGGCGGCGGCGGCGCCGGGACGGGCGACGCCTGCGGGGCGACGCCCAGCCCGTGCAGCGCGAACGCGACCTGCACCAACACCGCGACTGGGTTCAGCTGCACCTGCAAGGCGGGCTATAGCGGCGACGGCGTGACCTGCGCGGATGTCGACGAGTGCGCGACGATGAACGGCGGCTGCGACGCGCACGCCACCTGCACCAACACCCCAGGGGGCCGGACCTGCGCCTGCAACAGCGGCTACACCGGCGACGGCACCACCTGCGGCGACGTCGACGAGTGCGCCACCAACAACGGCGGCTGCGACCCGCACGCGATCTGCGCGAACGCGCCGGGTGGCCGCAGCTGCGCCTGTCCTGCCGGCTTCACCGGCGACGGCATGACCTGCACGGACATCGACGAGTGCGCCACCGCCAACGGCGGGTGCGATCCGAACGCGACCTGCACCAACACCGTCGGCAGCCACACCTGCGCCTGCAAGACCGGCTTTTCGGGCAGCGGCATGACCTGCGCCGACGTCGACGAGTGCGCCACCAACAACGGCGGCTGCGACGCGAACGCCACGTGCACCAATACGACGGGCAGCCACACCTGCACCTGCAAGACGGGCTACAGCGGCGACGGCACGACCTGCGCCGACATCGACGAGTGCGCCACCAACAATGGCGGCTGCGACGCGCTGGCGACGTGCAACAACACGCCGGGCTCGTTCACCTGTGGCAGCTGCCCCGCCGGTTACACGGGAGGCGGCGCCGGCGGCTGCGTCGACATCGACGAGTGCAACGCGGGCACGGCGAACTGCTCGACGAACGCCGATTGCTCGAACCAGCCCGGGAGCTTCAGCTGTGGGTGCAAGACAGGCTTCACCGGCGACGGCGTCGTCTGCAACGCGTGCACGACCTGCGCCGCCGGCCAGTACCAGAGCGCGGCCTGCACGGCGACGACCGATGCGACCTGCGGGGCCTGTCCCGCCGGCTGCGCGACCTGCAGCGACGCCTCGACGTGCAACTCCTGCGCGCCCGGATACCATCTGGTCGGTAACGCCTGCGTCGCCTGCTCGACCTGCGGCATCGGCCAGTTCCAGGCGGCGGCCTGCACCGCGACGAGCGACACGGCTTGCAGCACCTGCTCGGCCTGCGCGGCGGGCCAGTACCAGACCGCGGCCTGTGGCGGGTCCAGCGACGCCACCTGCGGCGCCTGCAGCGTCTGCGGCGCCGGCCAGTACCAGACCGCCACCTGCGGCGCCAGCAGCGACGCGACCTGCGCGGCCTGCGACGTCGACTGCGCCGCCTGCACCGGCAGCGGCGCCTGCACGAGCTGCGCGCCGGGCCACTACCTGAGCGGCGGCGTCTGCGTCGGCTGCTCGACCTGCGCCGCCGGCCAATACCAGGCCTCCGCCTGCACCGCCACCGCCGACGCGGTCTGCCTCTTCTGCTCGAGCTGCGGTGCCGGCAGCTACCAGACCGCCTCGTGCGGTCCGACCACGGACACCGTCTGCGCGACCTGCTCGGCCTGCGCGTCGGGCACCCACCAAACGAGCGCGTGCGGCGGCAGCAGTGACCGCGTCTGCTCGGCGTGCACCACTTGCGGCGGCGGGCAGTACGAGACCGGCGCCTGCACCCCGACCACCGATCGCGCCTGCTCGGCGTGCACCGCTTGCAGCGGCGGTCAGTACGAGAGCGGCGCCTGCACCCCGACCACCAACCGGAACTGCGCCAGCTGCTCGACCTGCGGCGCCGGCAAGTTCCAGACCATGGCCTGCGGCGGGACCGCCGACACGTCCTGCGCGACCTGCGCGACCTGCGGCAGCGGCCAGTACCAGACCGCGTCCTGCAGCGCGATGGCCGACACCGCCTGCGCGACGTGCGCCACCTGCCCCGCGGGTCAGTACCAGACCACTGCCTGCACCGCCACGGCCAACACCGTCTGTTCGGCTTGCAGCAGCTGCCCGGCCGGGCAGTACCAGAGCGCGGCCTGCACGGCGACCGCCGACACCGTCTGCGGCACCTGCGCGAGCTGTGGGGCGGGCCAGTACACCGCCACCGCCTGCACCGCCACCGTCAACACCGTCTGCGGCACCTGCGCCAACTGCCCTGTCGGCCAGTACGTCGCCACCGCGTGCGGCGCCAGCAGCGACACGGTTTGCGCCTCCTGTGACCCCAACTGCAGCGCCTGCACGGGCGCCGGCGCTTGCACCACCTGCGCGAGCGGCTACTTGCTGAACGGCGGAAGCTGCGTCGCCATCGGCGGCGCGAGCTGTCTCGCCATCCACACCGCAAACCCGTCCGCGACGAGCGGCGTCTACGGCATCGATCCCGACGGTGGTTCGACGGCGAACGCCTTCCTCGCCTACTGCGACATGACCAACGACGGCGGCGGCTGGATGAAGATCCTGCAGATCCCCAGCGGACAGTACACGCCGACCGCGTCGGACATCGGCACCGTCGCGGTGGCCGGGACGGCGACTTTGGCCAAGATGGCGGACGCCAACGTCAACGAGCTCTCGAGCCTGGGGACGTACCGCGAGTACCGCTTCCAGGGCGACCAGACGACGAAGAAGCTGTTCATCCGGTCGAGCGCGACCTGGAACGACACCGCGCGCGGAGAGGGGCTGGTCCTGACCAGCACGGCGATGGCCTGCGAGGCGACCACGAACTGCAGCTACGTGTACGTGACGTCGCCCCGGCCGAGCATCGACTCGAACGACTGGAGCCCGTCGTCGATTGGCGGCGCCAACGACAACAACCGCTACTTCACCGACTACAGCGCGGCGATCAACTGCTACCTCACCGGGTCGACCACCCAGCGTTGCTACGAGGCGGGGGCCAGCACCGGTCACGCGATCATCACCAACCTGTCGGTCTGGACGCGCGAGGTGCCGGTGGCGATGGACACCCAGATTCTCTACAAGCTCGACGAGAACACGGGGACGGCGGTGGGTGACGCGTCAGGCAACGGCAACGACGCGACGGTCCTGTCGGGTTCGTGGACGCCGGGACACCTCGGGAGCTCGTTGCTCGGAACGGCCCGGAGCAACGCCAGCGTCCCGACGGTCACCAACGCGGCGACCTTCTCTGCCTGGGTCCGTCGCGACGGCGCCGGGACGGGCTATCCGCGCATCATCGGGTGGAACAACTACGGGCTCGAGCTCGCCGACGCCAATCACGCCAACAACCTCGGCGTCTACACGCCGGGCATGGGATGGCAGGCGACCGGCACCGCCTTCGGCAGCGGCTTCCACCACGTCGCGGTCACCGTCGGCGGCGGCACACTGATCGTGTACTTCGACGGCGTGCAGAAGTTCACCGCAGCTACGACCATCGCCCTGACCGGTCAGATGTTCGCCGGCGTCGCCTACACCAACACGGAGGCCTGGGTCGGCGCCATCGATCAGGTGCGCGTCTACAACCGCGTGCTGACCGCGGCAGAGATCGCGGCGCTCGCGCAGGAATAGTTGCGCGCCGGCGCCCCGAAGCCAGACTCGAACTTCGGGCTCGTCATACCATCGGGGTGACGTTCGAGCTGCCGGCAAAGACTTGCGGTCCGGCAAGTAGGACTGTCAGAGTCGAGCCAAGTGGAACATTTCGCCCGAGCGATGTTCATCACCGAACCCGGTTGGTTGGCGCGAACGCGAGTTTCGAAACCGTCGCTCCTGGTACGAAAGGCGAACCTCGTCGGCCGCGATAGTTGACCTCTCGGACTGGAACGTGGCATTAATGCACGCCATCGTGCCACGTTATTTGCGGCTGTGGATTTCGTGGTGGCGCGCTCTCGGCGCCGTGATCGTTGCGGCAAGCATCGGGTCACCGGCCAACGCCGCGGAGCTGGACGACGCGCCGAGCCCGTCAGCCGTCGCCGTCCACGCGTTCGTCAGCCAAGGGTACATCAAGAGCACGGGCAACGACTATCTCGTCCAGTCAAAAGGCGCCGGCAGCTTCGACTACAGCGAAGCGGGGATCAACTTCACGGCGCAGCTCACCGACAACTTTCGAGTGGGAATACAGCTCTTTGCAAACGAGCTCGGAAAGCTAGGCCAGTACGCCACCTCGGCGGATTGGTACTACCTCGACTATCATCTTCGTGACACGTTCGGAATTCGGGCTGGCCGGCTGAAGATGCCGCTCGGCTTTTATGGCGATATCGCGGACATCGACGCCGCGCGCGTTCCGGTGTTGCTTCCCTCCGGCGTCTATCCGGCGGTCAATCGGGATTTGCTCCTCGCCCAGACCGGGGGGGAGATCTACGGACACCTGAGGGCTGGCCTCCTCGGCGCCCTCGATTATCGCCTGTTCGGCGGTTCGCTGCAGATCGTTCTTCCCAGCCAGGCCGGGTCTCCCACCCAGATCTCGAATTATGCCGTCCCTTACGTGGGCGGCGGACGCGTCCTCTGGGAGACGCCGCTCGAGGGACTGCGGGTCGGTCTCACCGGGGTCGCTCTGCGAGCAAAGGCGTCCGCTGTTTTTCCAGGGGCAGGCACCCCTGCTCCGATGCTCAATGAGAGCGAGGACCTCTATTACGGAATCGGGTCGATCGAGTACGCGGTGCACGACCTCCTCCTTCAGGCGGAATTTGCCTCATCCCGCGCCGCGCTCACCACCGACAATCCAACGACGTTTCCGAATAGACTGGTGGTGAGCGAGGCCGGCTACGGGCTGGCGGCCTACCGGGTCCGGCGGTGGCTCGAACCCGGTGTTTACTACTCGCTCGCCTATTTCGACCGGAATCTGGGGGCGGAGCAGGACGACCGAAACGTTCAGCACGATCTGGCCGCCACGCTCCGCTTCGACGTCAACACTTTCTGGATCGTCAAAGTGGAGGGGCATTTCATGCACGGGACCGAGCTGATCAATGGTGGGGACATCATGGCGGACGTGCTTACGAATCCCGTGAACTGGGGCGTCTTTCTCATCAAGACGACCGGGTACTTCTAGAAAGGTCGAGGGCGAGTGCGCGCGATGCGGCCTGTCACCATCCTGTTCGTCTTCTTCGCCGCCTACGGCGGGCGTTCGGCGATCACCCACGCCGATGGCTGGCCGGTCTTTCACGTGATCGTCAACCCGGACAACGTGACTGGCTCCGTCGATCGGAAGTTTCTGGCCGAGGCATTTCTGAAGAAGGTGACCCGCTGGCCGAACGACGAGCTGATCCGTCCCGTCGATCAAACGTCGAGCGCACCAGCTCGGCAGGCATTCTCGGAGACCGTCCTCGGCCGCTCGGTGGCCGCGGTCAAGAACTACTGGCAGCAAATGGTATTTTCGGGGGGCGGTGTGCCGCCGCCCGAGCTCGACAACGAGGGCGACGTGGTGAAGTACGTCCTCAAGCATCGGGACGCGGTGGGCTACGTTTCGGCGAGTATTGGCCTTCAGGGCGCGAAGATCCTCACGGTGAGGTGAGGTGACATGGCGCTCAGGCTCTCTTTTCGCGCGAAGCTGATTGCGATCGTCGGAACGGCGGCAGCCGCCCTGGGGATCCTGATTGCCGCGAGCACCGTGATCTCCGGCCGCGCGGAGGAGGCGCTGGTGAACATCCAGGAGCTTCACCTCCCCCGCCTCCAGCTCGGGCCTCATTTGCAGGGTGATTTCGACCGGCTCAAGCGGGGGCTTCAGGACGCGGTGGCGGCGCGTGATCTGGACGCGATCGGCGCCACCCGCCACACGGAGCTTGGCTTCCTCGAGGACCTCGACAGGGCCGTCGGTGTGGTGACCCCAGGCCAGGCGGCAGCCCTCAGGGTCGCGATGGACGACTACTACAGCGCGGCCGTCGACGTGTCGCGCCGCCTGGTCGCCGGGGAGACGGGCGAGCGGCTGGTCGACGCCATGAGTGCCATGCAGGCCAAGCAGGCCCGGGCGGCCGATCTGCTCCACAGCGTGACGGCGTTCGACCCCAAGGAGCTGGCGGCGGCCTTCGCCTCTGCGCGCCAGGCGGAGGTGAGCGGCGGGCACGTGCGGTTGGTGGTCAGCGGGCTCTGTCTGCTCGGTCTCGTGTTGCTCTCCTGGTGGATCGGCGGCGGTGTCATTCGCGCGTTGTCCGAAGTGACGGTGGGCCTTCGCCGTTTCGGCGGTGGCGAGTTCGATCGGCCGATCCCGATCTCGAGAGGCGACGACGAGCTGGCCGATCTGGCGCGGCAAGCGAACCAGATGGCCGAGAGCCTCAAGAACCTCGGGCGGGAGCGCGACCAGAACGATTGGGTGCGCGACGCAGTGGTGGGGCTGGGTCAGGAGATGCGAGGCGAGCTCGAGCCGACCGAGTTGGCCAACCGCGCGGTTCGGTTCTTGGCCCGTCACCTGGAGGCGCCTGCGGGCGCGCTCTACTACCTGGACGGCGATCGCGAGCTCGGGTTGCTCGGACAATACGGGCACGGCGGTCCCGGGGAAGGCGTCGTTCCGCGGTTCCAGCTGGGCGAAGGGCTGGTCGGACAGGCCGCGCTGGGCGAGCAGATCACCGTGGTCGAGGATCCGCCGGCCGGGTACCTGCGCCTTCGTTCGGGCCTGGGGGAGGGAGCCCCGAGAGCGATCGTGCTGGTCCCCTTGCAGCAGATCGGCAGGCCGCGCGGCGTCCTCGAGCTGGCGCTGTTCGTCCCTTGGTCGGAGCGCGCCGCGACGGCGCTGGAGCTGGTGCGGGAGAACCTGGTGATCGCGCTGGAGGTCGCCTTGGCGAGGGTGGCGACCCGTGAGCTCCTGGCGGAGACGCAACGTCAGGCCGCCCGCCTGTCACAGCAAGACGAGGAGCTGCGGGCCACCAACGAGGAGCTGGAGGCGCAGCAGGAGGAGCTCCGCCAGACCAATCAGGAGCTGACCGAGCAGGCGACAGAGCTGGAGGCGCAGCGCAAGGCGCTCGAAGCGAACAATGCCGAGCTGAACGACGCGCGCCGGCGGCTGGAACAAAAGGCGACCGAGCTCTCCACGGTCAGCGCGTACAAATCGCAGTTTCTGGCGAACATGTCGCACGAGTTGCGGACGCCGCTCAACAGCATGCTCCTCCTTTCGAATCTGCTCGCCGAAAACGAGGAACGCACGCTGACCGACAAGCAGAGCGAGTTCGCCAGGACCATTCACCGGGCGGGCAAAGACCTGCTGGTCCTCATCAACCAGGTGCTCGATTTGGCGAAAATCGAGGCCGGTAAACACGAGATCGTCGTCGCCCCGGTGCCCCTGCGTCAGCTGGCGGAGCACGCGCGCATGAGCTTCGCTCCCTTGGCCAACGACAAGGGCCTCCGGTTGGCGGTCGAAGTGGCGGCGGATGTCCCTGAGATCATCGAGACGGACGGACAGCGCATGGAGCAGATCGTGCGCAACCTGCTGGGGAACGCCGTCAAGTTCACCACCCGGGGGGAGGTCGCGCTGCGGGTCAGCCGAGCTTCCGCGGACGCCCGCATCCGGCGCGCTGATCTGATGCCCGAACGCGCGCTGGTCCTCGCCGTATCCGACACCGGCCTGGGGATTGCGCCCGAGGACCAAGAGCGGATCTTCGTCCCCTTCGAACAGGTCGACGGCGCCATCGACCGCCGGTACGGCGGCACCGGCCTCGGTCTCAGCATCTCCCGCGAGCTGGCCGAGTTGCTGGGCGGGGAGCTGCAGGTGGAAAGCACGCTCGGTGCCGGCAGCACCTTCCGCCTGTACTTACCGGCCGGGCCGACCGTTCCACCAGCAGGACCGGCGCTCCTCCCGATCTCCGCCGACCCGCCGCCGAAGACCAGTCCGCTGGCGCGACCGGCCCCCTCTCTCGATCTGGACGGCGGCGATCTGCTGCTGGTCATCGAGGACGATCGGAGCTTCGCCGAGGCGTTTGCCGACGTCGTCCGCAAGCAGGGGTTCGACTGTCTGATCGCCTTCGATGGGCAGACGGGCTTGCGGTTGGCGCGGGAACGGCGTCCCATGGGGATTGTTCTGGACGTGCGGCTCCCGGACACGGACGGATGGCGGGTCATGGAGGAGCTGAAATTCGACGCCGCGACGGCGCGCATTCCCGTCCACTTCGTCTCGGCGGTCAACAGCGCCGAGCGTGGAGTCGCGCTCGGTGCCGTCGGCTATTTGACCAAACCGGCGACCCGGGAAGACATTCTGCGGGTCATCGAGGCGCTGACGGCCGGTGCGACCGGCACGGCCGGGCGGGTTTTGGTGGTCGAGGATGACGCCCTGACCGGCGACTCCGTGGCCCGGGAGCTCACCGGCGAGAGGCTGGAGGTGCATCGGGCGATGAACGCCGGCGAGGCCCTGGCCGCGCTGGAGCGCGAGCGGTTCGGCTGCATGGTGCTGGACCTCTCTCTTCCCGATATGGACGGGCTCTCCCTGCTCGAGAAGTTGCGGGCCCGCCACGGCGCCGATATGCCGGCGGTGCTGATCTACACGGCCCGCGCGCTGACGCGGGCCGAGACGACGATGCTCAATACCCACGTCCAGGGTATCGTGCTGAAGGATGGGTCGTCGGCGGAGCGATTGGTCGAAGAGGTGCGTCTCTTCACGCGACGACTGCGGGAGGGAAGAGCGGCCCAATCGAGGACTCCGTCGGGAATCCGTTTCGGCAACGTGAAGCTGGCTGGTAAGAAGATCCTGATCGCCGACGACGACATGAGGACGGTCTATGCTCTCTCCGCCACCTTGCGGGCCAAGGGCGTCGAGGTGCTGGTGGCCGACAGCGGAAAGGCGGCGCTGCGAACGCTGGCCGGACGCCCGGATGTCCAAGCCGTGCTGATGGACATCATGATGCCGGAGATGGACGGCTTCGAAGCGATGCGGAGGATTCGTCGGGATGTCCGGTTTCAATCACTTCCCATCATTGCGCTCACGGCCAAAGTCATGAAGGGTGACCCGGAGAGGTGCCTGGAGGCGGGCGCCACCGAATACCTCGCCAAGCCGATCGACGGCGACCGGCTCTTGGCCCTCTTGCACGGGCTCTTGGCTGACGGTGCGCATGACTCCTGAGCCGCTCGGCCGGCAGGGCGCCGACCGGACCGCCGACCAGGCCCACTTTCTCGCCTCGATCTTCGAGCGGTACGGTTACGATTTGCGCGGATACGCGCCCGCTTCGATGAGGCGTCGGCTCCGCGCCGCCCTCGCAAAATCAGGGTTGTCCACCCTGTCGGAGCTGGAAGCGAAAGCTGTGGCCGATCCGGCCTTCTTCACGGCGGTCCTCGAGAGTCTCACCGTGCGAGTGAGCAGCATGTTTCGGGATCCGTCCTTCTTTCGAGCTCTGGGGGCTCGGGTATTTCCGCTGCTCCGCGCCCTGCCCCGTCTCAACATCTGGCATGCCGGCTGCGCGACAGGCGAGGAAGCCTATTCGACGGCCATCTTGCTCTCCGAGGAGGGCCTCTACGATCGTTGTCAGATCTACGCGACCGATCTGAGTCCCCTGGGTCTGGACATCGCAAAGTTGGGGGTCTATCCCGAAGCCACCCTCCCGGAGCTCGCGGACGGTTATCGGGCGGCGGGGGGGAGGTCCGATCTTTCGCGTTACGTGACCGGGGCCTACGGCCGCATCTCGATGCACGAATCGCTGCGTCGAAACATCCTGTTCTTTCAACACGATCTCGTCGGCGATCACCTGTTCGGTGAAATGGACCTAGTCCTCTGCCGCAACGTCATGATCTATTTCGGCCGCCAGCTAAAAGCGCGGGTCGTCGAAAAGCTCGGCGACAGTCTTCGGCCGGGCGGTTTCCTCTGCCTGGGGCGAAGCGAACAGCTGTCCTTGTCCGGCCGGGGGCGATTCTCGGACCGCGCGGCGGACGAGCGCATTTACCAAAAGGCTTCGCCAGCATGAACGCGGGTCAGCCCAAAGTGCTGCTGGTCGACGACGTCCAAGCCAACCTGGTGGCCCTCGAGGGGATCCTGGGACGGATGCCCTGCCAGCTGGTGCGGGCCAACTCCGGCAATGAAGCCCTCCGCCTGCTGCTCAAGCAGGAATTCGCGGTCATGCTGCTCGACGTGCAGATGCCCCAGATGGACGGTTACGAGGTCGCCCAACACGCGCGCGCCAACCCCGATACCCGCGAGGTCCCCGTCATTTTCGTGACCGCGACTCACGAAACCAAGGAGAGCGTCCTGCGGGGGTACGACGCCGGCGCCTTCGATCTGCTGTTCAAGCCGATCGATCCCTACGTGTTGCGCAGCAAGGTCCAGGTCTTCCTCGACCTCTACCTGGGACGCCAGCGATTGCGGGCCGAGATCGCCGCTCACCAGAGAACGCTGGCCGAGGTCGAGGCGTTCAATTACTCGGTGTCTCACGACCTGCGGGCGCCCTTGCGGCCGCTGGAGGGCTTCAGCAAGGTGCTGATCGAGGACTACGCCGACAAGCTCGACGACCGCGGCCGGGACTACCTGACGCGAATTCGGGCGGCGGCCGGGCGAATGGGGCAACTCATCGACGATCTGTTGGAGCTGTCGCGGGTGAGTCGTACCGACCTCCGACGACGTCCGCTCGATATCTCGGAGCTGGTCGACGCGATCGTCCGGGAGATCCGCGCCGATGGGGCGAACGGCGAGCGGGAGGTGGTCTGTCCGACCGGCCTGACCGACAGCGGCGATCCTGGCCTGTTGCGGATCGTGCTGGAGAACCTGCTGCGCAACGCCTGGAAGTTCACCCAGAAGCAGCCCCAGCCGCGGGTCGAGTTCGGCCGCACGACGGCAGCGAACGAGGTCGTTTACTTCGTTCGCGACAACGGCGTTGGATTCGACACGGCGTATGCGAGCAAGCTGTTTCAGCCGTTTCAGCGGCTTCACGGCGCCGAGTTCGCGGGAACCGGCATCGGCCTGGCCATCGTCGATCGGATCATTCGTCGCCACGGAGGGCGAATCTGGGGCGAATCGAGCCCCGGCCAGGGCGCCACGTTCTTTTTCACGTTACCCGCAGGGTAGCGCTATCGTTGCGGTCGGCGACGCTCATGACGACCAAGGTCATCCTCCTCATCGAAGACAACCCGGACGACGCCGAGCTGGCGATTCGGGCGTTGGAGATGGGAACGGTGAAACCGACCGTCGTTCGGGCGCACGACGGCGTCGAGGCCCTCGACTACCTGTTTGGCACCGGCGCTCATGCCGCCAGCCCCGGCGTCTTGCCCGACGTCGTCCTGCTCGATCTCAAGCTGCCCCGCATCGACGGCCTGGAGGTGCTGCGGCGGGTCCGCGCCCACGAGCGCACCAAATACCTTCCGATCGTGATCATGACCTCCTCTCTGCGGGAGCGGGACATCGAGGCCGGTTATGCCCTGGGCGCGAACAGCTACGTCTGCAAGTCGCTGCAGTTCAGCCAGTTCGTGGAGATGGCCGATCAGCTGTGCACCTATTGGTTGACCGTGAACCAGCCTGTGCGACGATCGTGATGACCGGCGTCGACGAAGGGGACCTCTCGATCGCCACCGAAGATCCGCCTGCGAACAGGGCGACGGGGTCCGCGTCGCTGGCGTTGCTCGCGGTCGAGGATTCGGCGGACGACGTCGAGCTGGTCGCTCGAGAGTTGACGCGCAATGGCCTCGTTCCGGAGGTGCGGCAGGTCCAGACGAGGGAAGAGATGGAACGCGCGCTCGAAGAGCGACGTTGGGATGCCATCTGCATGGACTGTCAGATGCCCCGCTTCGACGCGCTCAGGGCCCTGCAGGTGCGGAACGACCTGGCGCCCGACACGCCGGTCATCGTCGTTTCCGGCTACATCGGGGAGACCGCGGCGGTTGCCCTCCTGAAGGGTGGCGCCGATGACTACATCCCCAAGCACAACCTCGCTCGGTTGGCGCCGGCGCTTCGGCGGGCGATGCGGGACGTCGCCGATCGGCGCGTGCGTCGGCAGATCGAAGAGGAGCGGGCTCTCCTGGTCAAGCAGCTGGCCGAAGCCCTCGAGCTCCGGGACGAATTCTTGATCCTGGCGTCTCATGAGCTGCGGACCCCTCTGACCTCGCTGCGCCTTCAGATCGAGAGCGCTGCCCGCATCAGCGGCGCACAGGAGACGGTGCAGAAGAAGCTCGCGGCGGCCGACCTGCAAATCGAGGAGATCGCGTCCCTCATCGAAGATATGCTCACCGTCTCGAAGCTCGGCGTTCCAAGGCCGCTTCGGCCGGAGGAGACGGACCTCCGGCGGCTGGTCGATGATCTGGCAAGCTCCTTCTCGGTCGCCGAGCGGCTGGACACGCTGAGCGTGGACCTCCCGGCCGACCCGATGCTCGCCCGCGTCGACCGGGCGCAGCTGAAGGATGCCTTGGGGCGGATTCTGACCAACGCCGCAAAATATGGGGGCGGCGAACCGATCGCGGTGCGCCTCGAACGCGCGATGCCCTGGATTCGGATCTCCGTGACCGATCAGGGGATCGGCATCGCCGCGGAGGGCCACGCTCGCGTCTTCGAGCGCTTCGGGCGCGCGGGATCGACGCGCAACTATGGGGGGCTGGGGCTGGGGCTCTGGATCGCTCGGCAGATTGTCGAGGCCCATGGGGGGACCATCGGTGTCGCCAGCCAGCTCGGCGAGGGGGCCACGTTCACGGTCTCGCTACCTGCCGGTCCCTGAGCGTCAGGCGCGATGCGCGAGGCGGCGGATCCTGTCGACCAGGATCTCGAAGCGGATCGGCTTGGTCAGGCACTCGAAATCGGCGTCCGGGGAGGGAAAGGCCGTCAGCCCCACCACCGGGATGTCGGCGAGGTCGGCGTGCGCGCGCTGCAAGGCACGAAAGGTCAGGCCGTCCATGGCAGGCATCATGATGTCGAGGACGATGACGTCGGGACGAAGACCCTCCTGCAGGCGGGCCAGCGCCGTCTGGCCATTCCAAGACGCTTCGACGGCGAAGCCCTCCTCGGTCAAGAGCTCGCCCAAGAGCTCCCGGATTTCGCGATCGTCGTCGACGATGAGCACCCGGATCGGCGAAGCGTCGAAGGGCATGTCGTTCTCACTGTTGGGTGGTGGGTTCGGCCAACCGGGTCAAGGTGCGGGCGTCGGCAGGTCTTCCCGCCGCCCTCATCGTCTCGGCCAGGGATCTCAAGAGCACTCGATCGGAGGCGGTCATCTCCGGCGGGTGGCTGGCGCTCGGTGGCAGGGCGTCCGGCCGCCGATGCTTCAGCACCCCGATCAGGAGGAGACCTGCGAGCGCCGCGCCGACGAGGACCGTCCACCGCCGGCTGGTCTGCCCGAGCAGCGGTGTCGACCGCCCAGCCTCGACCGACGTGACCACGGCGCAAACCTCGGCGGCATTGGCAGGGCGTTCCGCCGGATTCTGCGCCAGGCAGTCCCGAACGAGTCTGCCGAGCGCCCGCTCCAACGCAGGCGCCCCCGGCCGACATGGCTCGCGCAGGACGATCCCCTTGGACGTGACATCCCACTCCGGCCGCCGATCGAACAGCAGCTCGTGCAAGATCGAGCCGAGCTGCCAAACATCCGAGCGCTGGTCCGGCCGCTGGCCCATCGCTGTTTCCGGCGCCATGTAGCGCGGGGTGCCCCCCTGGACCGTCGTGTCCGTTCCCTCGATCGCGAGCCCAAAGTCGGAGAGAACCAGATGACCGTCCCCCATCCGGAGGACATTTTGCGGCGTCACGTCTCGATGAGTGATTCCCACCATGTGAATCGCGGCCAGACCGGCGGAGACCGCCCGAGCGTCCGCGAGGCGCTCCGGCATGCCGCGCGTCTCGTTCGCCGTGAACGTGTCCCGGAGAGTCCCGCCCGGCGCCAGCTCCATCGAGACGAACCAATGACCGTCAGCGTTCCCTAAATCGAAGACGCGGCACACGTTCGGATGGCGGATCGCGCGCGCGACCTTCACCTCGCGAGCGAGCCGCTTGATCCAGCTCTTTTCCTTGGCCCGATCAGGCCGAAGGATCTTGAGGGCGATCGGTTCACCGAGCACCCGATCCCAAGCGCGAAAGACCTGGCCGCTCCCGCCTTCGCCGATCGTCGCTTCGATCTGGAATCTCGAATCGAGGACGGACCCCGCCTTGACTCCGGTCGATTCTCGACCGATGGACCTCCCAGTCTCGACGGTCGCGTCAATGTCTCCGGGAGCGCTGGGTCGACCGTCGGCCATTTGTTTAACCGGAGTTGCTTTGCAGTGCGACCACCCGGAGGTGTCCGAAACGCCGCGACCATAGCGCGCGTGTTCCGGCGACCGCAAGAGCGCAGGTCTTGTAAGGGCCTCCCCCGAGGGGGTCGCCGACAACTCTTTTCGTGGCACTCAGACCTCAGTTTCGAAACCGACATCGAGATGTTTCGAATCCATCGCGTGGTCCGCGGGCCTGGGGCTTCCGAGGACGACGACCACAACAACGCAAAGAACCGTCGCCAACGTTACCAAAAATCACGACGTTGCTGTCTGTGCGACAATCCAACGTACGTTCCGTACTCACAAAGCAATCATTCGGATGCTTGTGCAAAGCCGCGATCTCGGGGACAATCACCCGCATGCGCGGTGCGACTCCGGCTTTCGGTGGGGCTGCCACCGACCAGCTCCCACGCGTTCTCGTCGTGGATGACGAGCCAGCGGTCGCCCGGACGACGGAGCGGATCCTGTCGCGGCAAGGGTTCGCGGTGACGGTCGTGGGCGGTGGGCGTGAGGCGATCGAGATCGCGCAGTCGTCACCCTTCGACGCCATCGTCAGCGACCTCGGAATGCCTGACGTGGACGGACGGGCCTTGTTGCGGGCGATTCGAGGCAAAGATCTGGACGTGCCCTTCGTTTTTCTGACGGGGCAACCTGACCTGGCGAGCGCCATCGATGCCGTCGAGTACGGCGCCTTTCGCTACCTGGTCAAGCCCGTGGGGCCAGAGGATCTCGCGCGCGTGGTCAAGCGCGCCGTCCATTGGCACCGCCTGGCGATGGTTCGTCGAACCGCCGCGCTCGAGTTGGAAGGAAGGCCAATCAGCGATCGCGCCGGGCAAGAAGCTCGTTTTGCGTCCGCGCTGCGGGGGCTCTGGATCGCGACGCAGCCGATCGTCTCGTGGCAGAACCGAACGATCCTGGCGTACGAAGCGTTGGCGCGAACGGATGAGCCAACCCTTCGCAGCCCCGCCGATCTGTTCGACGTGGCGGAGCGGCTCAATGCGACGCAAGAGCTCGGCCGCGCCCTCCGTCGGCTGGTGGCAGCCGCGGCACGCGAAGTCCCCGAGCGGGTGCTCATGTTCGTGAACCTGCACCCATTGGATCTCGACGACGACGAGCTCCTCTCGAGCGGCGGCGTTCTCTCGCCCTTTGCAAGTCAGATCGTGCTCGAGATTACCGAGCGAATGACCCTTGATCGGGTCGGGGGGCTGCCGAAACGAATCGAACGGCTCCGGGAGCTCGGTTTTCGCATTGCGGTCGATGATCTCGGTGCGGGCTACGCCGGCCTGTCGAGCTTCGCCGCGTTGGAGCCGGAGGTGGTGAAGGCCGACATGTCGCTGGTGCGGGGCATCGAGTCTTCACCGGTGAAACAGAAGCTGCTCGGCGCGATCGTCGCTCTGACGAACGATCTTCAAATTCGGCTCATCGCGGAGGGGATCGAGACCGCGGCCGAGCGAGAGTGCGTCACGGCGTTGGGCGCTGACGCCTTGCAGGGCTACCTCTTCGCCAGACCCGGCCGTGGATTCCCGACGGTCAGCTACTAGAAAGCGTGGAACGTCGTTTGGCCGAAGTAAGTGCAGGATCTCTGAAGCGTTTGCGCGCCCTGCTGGTGGAGGACAATCCAGACGACGCAGAGCTCGTGATCCTCGAGCTCTACCGGGCAGGTTACCAGCCCTCGTTCAGGCGCGTCCAGACCCGCGATGAAATGATCGAAGCGCTCACCAGCGAGACCTGGGACGTCATCGTCTCCGATCACTCGCTCCCGAAGTTCAGCGCGCCGGAGGCCTTTGCGACGGTGCGCAGCCTGAACATCGACATTCCTTTCATCATCGTCTCGGGCACCGTCGGTGAAGAGGTTGCCGTGCAGGCCATGCGAACCGGCGTTCATGATTTCCTCCTCAAGGGCCACCTCAAACGGCTCGTCGCCGCGATTGAACGAGAGATTCGCGAGGCGGAGATGCGGGCCGAGCGGCGGAGAATTCAGGAGCAGTTGCTGATCTCGGAGCGGATGGCGTCGATGGGAACACTCGCCGCAGGTGTGGCCCACGAGATCAACAATCCGCTGTCGGTGGTGGTGGGGAACCTGCACGTGATCCGTCAGGATCTGGAGACACTCTTCGGCAGCCTCACCGCGGGAGCCGGAGCGTTGGGCTCGACCCGTCACGCCCCTCCGCCTGCCTCTCCCCAGCTGGACGCGGTGACGTCCGGGCTGCGGGAATCGGTCCGGGACGCCGAAGAGGCAGCGGAGCGGGTGCGAGCCATCGTTCGCGATCTGAGGGTTTTTTCCCGGCCGGACGACGACCTGCGCAGCTCGGTGGACGTTCACAAGGTGCTCGAATCCTCGCTGCGGATGGCGCGCAACGAGCTCCGCCAACGCGCCAGAATCACGTTGGGCTTCGGCGCGGTCCCGAATGTGGACGGCAACGAGGGGAGGCTCGGTCAGGTCTTCCTCAACCTCCTCGTCAACGCGGCTCACGCCATCCCCGAAGGGCGAACCCAGCAGAACGAGATCGCGGTCCGCACCAGCTTCGAGGACGGAATGGTCGTCGTCGAGATCTCGGACACCGGCGCGGGGATCGCCCCCGAGGTCTTGCCGAAGATCTTCGACGCGTTCTTCACCACCAAGCCGATCGGCATCGGGACGGGCCTCGGGCTGGCGATCTGCCATCGCATTCTGACGGCATTGAATGGGCGAATCGAGGTCGAGAGCCAGGTCGACGTGGGGACGACCTTCCGGGTGCTTTTGGTCCCTGCCGGGGTGCGTACCGAGGATCTGCCGATGTTGCAACGCGCGGTCCCCCCGACGACGGCGCATCGGGGATCGATTCTGGTGATCGAAGACGAGCCGGCCCTCTGCCGCGTTCTGGAACGTCTCCTCCTGCCACACCGGGTGACCACCGTCCTCCGTGCGCGCGAGGCGCTGGCGCGCATTCAAGCGGGCGAAAGCTTCAGCATCATCCTGTGTGACCTGATGATGCCGGAAATGACGGGAATGGAGTTCTACGAAGAGCTGATACGTCATGACAGCTCCATCGCGACCCGGGTCATCTTCATGAGCGGCGGGATGCTCTCGCCCCACTCTCGTGAGTTCCTCGAGAGAGTCCCGAATCTCCGGCTGGACAAGCCCATCGATACGATGCGACTTCACCAGCTCGTCGACGAGGCGATCGGGGTGGAACGCCCCGGAGCTGGGCGTGGCCAGGTCGAGTCGGTGTCGTCAGAATGACACTCAACAAATCGGGAGCCGCGTTCGGGGGGGCGCCGTTTCCGGGATCGAGAAAGGCGCAAACAGCATGATGCCCCTCAGGATGGCGACCCGGCCGGAGCACGACGTGACGTCTTTCGCCCCGACCGATCATCGGCAGCCCGATCGGTCGAGCAAGGGGAGCCGGCGCGGTCGCGCTTCCGGCGGCGCCGCCGGGCACATCCTGCTGGTGGAGGACGATCGGAG
This sequence comes from uncultured Pseudomonadota bacterium, assembly GCA_963835825.1. Classification (GTDB taxonomy): domain Bacteria; phylum Myxococcota_A; class Polyangia; order Fen-1088; family Fen-1088; genus JADGRB01. The sequence continues at coordinate 456,839 of CAWIGZ010000003.1, read as the reverse complement.
CATCCGGGTGGCCATGCAGGGGATCCTGGAGGATGAGGGCTACGCCGTGACGGCGGCCGACAACGGGCGCCAGGCCTTGGAGCGGCTGCGATCGACGGCGGCACCCGATCTCATCGTCCTCGACCTTCGGATGCCCGTCATGGACGGGTGGGAATTCCGCGCCGCACAGAAGGACGATCCGAAGCTGGCGCAGATTCCGGTGCTGGCGATCTCGGCCGATGGGAGTGCCAAGGCTGCGGCGATCGATGCGGAGGCCTATCTGCGCAAGCCGCTCGACACGGACGCGCTTCTCAATGCGATCGGACGGATCCTCGGAGAGGCGGATCGACAACAGCTGCTGCGGAGGCTCGAAGAGGCGGAGCGGTTTGCCGCTCTCGGCCGGCTGGCTGCCAGCGTGGGCCATGAGATCAACAACCCGCTCGCCTACGTTTCGATGAACGTGGACGTCGCGGTCAACCATCTGGACGGAGTTCTCGGGCGAGGTCGCTCCGCCGTCGATTCGGCGCGGCTCGCCAGCCTTCCGGGGCTCTTTCAGGAGTGCCGGGTGGGCCTCGATCGTATCCGCGACGTGGTGAAGGATCTCCAACGGCTGTCGCGGCAGTCCGAGGTGAGGCGGGTGGCGTTCTCGCTCAATGAGCTCCTCGACGAATCGCTGTCGATGGCGCGACACCAGGTCGAACATCGGGCCCGGGTGCGGAGGCTCTACGGCGAGATCGACGCCGTGGTCGGCGATTGGTCGGCGCTCGGGCAGGTCTTGCTCAACCTCATTCTCAACGCCAGCCAGGCGCTTCCCGAGGGGTGCGCCGACAGGAACGAGGTCACGTTGAGAACGTATATGGAGGGGCCGACCGTCACGGTCGAGGTCGGCGACACCGGCGCAGGGATCTCACCCCAGGTGCTACCCCACATCTTCGACCCCTTCTTCACCACCAAAGCAATTGGGGAAGGAACCGGGCTCGGCCTGGCTGTCTCTTGCCGCATCGTCGCCGACCACGGAGGCCGAATCGACGTCGAGAGCGAGGTCGGCCGGGGCTCGGTGTTTCGAGTCACCCTCCCGGTCGGGCGCGCCAGCGTTCGGGAGACGTCAGCCGCAGCAACGCCGCCGACCGAGCGGGCATCCGGGCGCGCGCGGATACTCGTGATTGACGACATTCCGGCCTTCGGGCTCACGATCTCGCGGGCGTTGACCGACCACGACGTTACGGTGGTCTCGCGGGCGGAGGACGCGTTCGCGTTGCTGGAGGCCAACGAGACGTTCGACCTGGTTCTCTGCGATCTGTTGATGCCCGAGATCGGCGGAAGCGGCGTCTTCGAGCGACTGAAGGCGAAGTGGCCGCACCTGGCCCGCAATCTCATATTCATGACCGGCGGCGCGTTCACCCTCGAGTCGCGCGAGTTCCTCGCGCACTCCCCGCAGCCGGTCCTCACCAAGCCGTTCTCCGCCGACGAGCTGCGGGCCACGGTCCGGGCCCTGTGGGGAGATGGCGCCGACGGTCACAACTGATGAAGCGTGAGGCTTGGTTCGAGCTGGCGCGCGATCTGGATTGGGAGTTCTCGTATGTCCGACCGGAGGAGGTCTTCCCCCCCGAGGTGAGCGGCAGCCCCTGGCTGGACCAGGAAGAGTGGCAGGGGTGGGACGAGCCCTACAAGACGACCTACGCCGGCTATGTCGCCAACCAGAGCGAGAAGGAGCGCGCGCTGGTGGCGGTCCGTTCAGCGCTGGGGCGGATCTCGGACTTCAAGCGACTGCCCCGCACCTGGCTGAGCGGGCTCAAGTTCCACTACGCGATGCTGCCGCTGGCCGAGTTCGCCGCGGTGATCGGGAACCTGCGCGCCGCACGCTTCGGTCGCACGGCGGCCTGGCGCACCGCCGCCAGCTTCGGCGCGCTCGACGAGCTTCGCCACACGCAGATCCCCCTGCTGCTCATGCACCCGCTCGTCGCCTGGGACGAGCAGTTCGACTGGACCCATCGGTTGTTCCACACCGACAACTGGGTGGCGATCGCGGCCCGTCATCTGACCGACGAGCTCCTGCTGGCGGCCGATCCGATCGAGCTCGCGGTGGGAGCCAACTTCGTGTTCGAGACGGGGTTCACCAACCTTCAGTTCATCGGCCTGTCCGCGGTGGCGCACGATGTTGGCGATCGCCTGTTCGAGACACTGCTCGGCAGCATCCAGAGCGACGAGGCGCGCCACGCCCAGATCGGCGGGCCGGTGCTGGCCAAAGTGGTCGAGAAGGATCCGAAGCGCGCGCAGCGCCTGGTCGACAAGTGGTTCTGGCGGAGCTGGCAGCTGTTCGCCCTGGTGACCGGCTTCGCGATGGATTACCTCACGCCGCTCGCCGAACGGAGGGCGTCGTTCAAGGAATTCATGCAGGAGTGGGTGGTCGATCAATTTCTGGAGACGCTGCGCGAGCACGGACTCGAGCGCCCCTGGTACTGGGAGACCTTTGTCGGCTCGCTCGACCACTACCACCACATGGTCTACGCCAGCGCCTACTCCTACCGGGCGTCGGTCTGGTTCGACCTCGTGGTGCCCGGGCCGGAGGAGCGCGCCTGGCTGCGGGACAAATATCCGGCCTCGTGGCCGTCGCTGGAGCCCGTCTGGGAACAGATCACGGCGCGCTGGAGGCAGGCCGATCCGGGGAACGAATTCGCGGTGCACGGCGCCGCCATCGTCGGCTTCTGCGAGCTCTGCCAGCTGGTCCTTTGCGGCGGAAAGCCCGACTGCAACGGCGCCGTCATCGCCGAGCATGGCGGACGGCGGCGGATCTTCTGCTCGGAGCCGTGCCGCTGGATCTTCGAGAGCGAGCCGGAGCGCTACGCCGGGCACGCGGGGCTCGTGCAGCGGGTCCTGGAGGGGAAGGCCCCCGCCAACCTCCTGGCGCTCTTGCGCCAGACCTTCGGGCTCACCCACGACAGCTGGGGCAAGGACGCGTTCGGTGGCACCTATCCCTGGCTCACCCGGGAGCCCCGGTGACCGTCCTGCCGCTCTATGGATTCGTGCAGGGCGACGTGATGGGCGTCGTCGTGCTGGGACGGCTCGACGGCACCGTCGCCGAGCTGGGCGCCAACCTCTTGCGCGCGGTGGGCGTTCGGGTCGATCCACGCGGACCCTACCATCTGCGGGCCGGCGCGCGCCGGCTCGATCCGGAGGCCGCGCTGCGGACGCAGGCCATGCAGCCGCTCGACCGGATCGATCTCGTCTGGGACGAGGGCTCGTCCCCATGACCTTCAAACCGGTCCTCCGGCAGGACCAGCTCTGGATCGGCGAGATGACCGGCGTGAAGGTGGAGGGGCGCCCGGTGCTGCTGGTGAACGTCGAGGGGACCGTCTGCGCCTACGAAGATCGCTGCCGCCATCTCGCTCATCCGTTGAGCCGGGGGACGCTCACCGGCAATCGGCTGGTCTGCGCCGCGCACGCCTGGGAGTTCGACGCCTGCACCGGCCGCGGCATCAATCCGGGCGGTGTGGCCCTTCGTCGCTATGCGGTGCGGATCGCGGCGGGAGAGATCCAGGTGGACCTCGATGCCGTCTGAACCGCGCGGCCGCAGCGAGGTCGGCCCGGTGTTGCTCTCGGGGCGGCTCTCCGACGCCATCGTGACGGCGATCCGGCAGCAGAACGCCGGCGTTCGCGTGACGCAGCGGGGATCCTATTTGCGGATCTCGGTCCCCTCCCGGTGCGAGGTGCGCGCCGAGGTGGTCGCCAGCCTCCTGGGCGAGCCCTTCCGGATCCCGGAGGATCTCGAGCGGGTCATGCCGTCGTTTCGCGGGCGGCTGGTCCTCTCCGAGGAGCTGGCCGCCTGGGAGGCGCTCGCGGTCTCGTGAAGCCGACCCGCAAGACCTACTGGCATCTCGGCGCCGACCGGCGACTGCCGTCCGACTACGAGATCGCCACCTCGAAGCTCCTCCCTTACGTCGATCGCGGGGGATTCGCGCTCCAGCTGCCGGCCTCCGAGTTTTACCGGCGTCATCAGGCGGGCTCTCTTCTCGTGTTCGATCGCTGGGACGAGCTGTGCGATCCCCGCGCGACGACCTACACCAAATACGTCGACGTCGCGCGCGAGCGCGAAGGCTTCGTCGAGCGGCTGCTGACCTCCATCGAGGACTCCGCCTACGATCAGGAGCTGCCGGCCGCCTGGATCGAGAAGCTGGGCGGTGCTCTCTCTCCGCTCCGATTCCTCTGCCACGGCCTACAAATGGTCGCCGCCTACGTGGGGCAGATGGCCCCCAGCGGCCGCATCGCCGTCGCCGCGCTGTTTCAGTGCGGCGACGAGATCCGGCGCATCCAGCGCTTGGCCTACCGGGTGGCCCTGCTCGCGCGCCGGAGACCCGACGTCGGAACGGTTGGCCGGAGACTCTGGCAGTCCGATCCGCGCTGGCAGCCGCTGCGGCAGGCCATGGAGAAGTTGCTGGTCAGCTACGACTGGGGTGAGGCGTTCGTCGCGCTGAACGTCTGCCTGAAGCCGATGATCGACGATGTCTTTCTTCTGCAGCTGGCCGAGCTGGCGGATCGCTCGGGTGATCACCTGGACGGGCAGATCCTCCGCTCGCTGTTCGAGGATTGCCAGTGGCACCGGGACTGGACGGAGGCGCTCCTGACGCTGGCCACCGCCGATCGCCCGGACAACCGCGCGGTCGTGGCCCGCTGGAGAGAGGTCTGGGCGCCCACCGTCGAGGCGGCCGGCCGCGCAGCCGCCGCGCTCCTGGGGATAGACCGGCGATCGGCGCCGGCCTTCACTGGAGACCAGGGCGAAGTGGGGCGCCTTGGCTGACGGAGGGACGTTACCGGCGGCGTGGCGAGCCATCGCCTTCGAGCAGCTCGTCGACGAGGGTCTCGAGGGAGTGTGGATCTGCGACCGCGAGCTCCGCTGCCTGTACTGGAACGCAGCCATGGAGCGGTCCACCGAGCTGCCGGCCGCTCGCGTCCTCGGCTACGGGATCGGCGACGTCCTGGCGCGGATTGGCGGTCCGGACCAAACGCCCGCGCTTCGCGCCGTGCTCGCCGGGACGACCGGCCTTTCGTCGGTGCAGCGCGCCGGCACCGGCGGCGCCTCTCGCGCGCTTCGAACGCACTACCTTCCGGTGCGTGCCGAGACCGGTGAAGTGGTGGGCATCGCGGCGGTGGTGCGGGACGTCACCGAGGAGGAGCGGATCCGCCAGGTCCTCCACGAGACCGACGCGCGGTTCCGGAACATGGCGGACGTTTCGCCGGTGCTGCTCTGGATGTCGAGGACCGACGGCCTTTGCACCTTCTTCAACCAGACCTGGCTGGCGTTCACCGGACGGACGATGGAAGACGAGTGGGGCGTCGGCTGGGCCGAGAACGTTCACTTCGAAGACCTGGAGGCGTGTCTCGAGACGTACCGCGCGGCCTTCAATGACCGGCGGGTGTTCGAGATGGAGTACCGGCTCCGGCGGCAGGACGGCGCCTACCGCTGGATCCTCGATCGCGGGACGCCGCGCTACGCCCTGGACGGCGAGTTCGCGGGGTACATCGGCTCCTGCGTCGACATCACCGAGCGCCGCGAGCTGGAGTCGGGGCTGCGCGCCGCCATCGACGCGCGGGACGATTTTCTCTCCGTCGCCTCCCACGAGCTCGGGACACCGCTCACCGCCCTCAGGCTTCATGTCGATCAGCTCCAGCGGACACTCGGGCAGGCAGGCGCCGGAGACGCTGGCGCCCGTTCGCTGGAGACGCGGGTCAGATCGATCTCGCAAGAAGTGCAACGTCTGGGCAATCTGGTGGGGACGTTGCTGGATAGCACGCGGCTGGCCATCGGCGCCTGGAGGCCGACCATGGAGCGGGTCGACCTGGGAGATCTGCTCGAGCGGCTGGTCGGTGACCTCGCCCCGCTCTCCGAGGCGGCGGGATGCACGCTCAACCTGCGGAGTCGGGCCGGACTGCGGGGAGACTGGGATCGTGGGAGCCTGGAGCAGGTTTTGATCAACGTCATCGGCAACGCTTGGAAATTCGGCGCCGGCGCACCGATCGATATCGATCTCTTCGGCGACGCCGGGTCCGTCACGGCGCGCATCCGCGATCATGGCGTCGGGCTTTCGCCCGAGCAGGAGGAGCTGGTCTTTCAGCGGTTCGGCCGCGCACCGCACACCCGCGGGTACGGAGGGCTGGGGCTGGGGCTGTGGATCGCCCGCCAGTTCGTGGAGGCGATGGGAGGCACGATTCGCGTGAAGAGCACGCTTGGTGCCGGCGCGACGTTCGAGATCTCGCTGCCGCGCGATGGTACCGAGTCGACGACGTCGTCGTGAAAAGTGCCGTTCAGACCCGGGCCAGAGCGATTGTCTCGCCGCCCGCGGCCCAGGGTCGCCGGTCGAAGCAGGCGAAGAACTGCAGCTCGCCGAAGCCGGCACGAGCGGGTGCGAGGTCGGCGTGTCTTTCGCCCTTTGATGGCGCCTGCGCCATCTGGGGCGCGGCGGCCGTTTGCCCCAGCGCCGCGCGCGCGGGCAAGACGACCGCGGCGCCCGCCCCGGCCGCCAGCAGCAGCACCATTCCGGCGGTGCCCGCCTGGCGCGCCGCCGGCGCGGTCACCCCCGCCGTCAGCCGTTCGAGCACCGCGTCCGGCAGGAGCGCCACGCCCGTGCCGATGGCCAGCAGCATGAAGCCGAACCAGATCCAGTCGACGACCGGGTTCACCACCACCTTGAGCGTGACGTTCCCTTCGGCGAGGTCGTAGTTGCCGAGCGTGATGTAGAGGTCCTCGGCCGGCCCGCGCCGGATGGCCACCTCCGTCGTCGGCTCGCTCTCGTGGTTGTGGAAGAACCACTTGGCCGGCCGCATCTGGTCGATCATCTTGCCGTCCTTGAAGGCGGTCACCTCGCCGGTGACCATCTCCTTCTGCCGGTCCTCCTCGTGCGCCAGGCGGTTGAAGTGGATGGTGTACTTGCCGATCTTGGCCTCGGACTGGGGGCCGCCCCCAGGCGAGAGCTTGACGTCCATCTCCTTCTTGTACGCCGTCCCGGCGAAGCCGATGAACATCAGCACGATGCCGACGTGCACGATGTAGCCGCCGTAGCGCCGCTTCCCGCGGATCACCATCCCCATCAGCGACGAGACCGCGTCCTGCCCCGTGTTCCGCTTGCGCACCGCCACGCCCCGCGCGAACTCCTGGGTGATCGTGGCCGCCGTGAAGGCGCAGAAGCCGAAGCAGATCACGCCCGCCGGCGACTCGCCGAGACCGGCCGCCAGGCAGACCGCGATCGTCGCCGCCGCCGCCAGGCTGGGCCAGAAAAACTGATAGCGCAGGTGCGAGACCGTCGCCTTCCGCCACGCGATCAGCGGACCGACGCCCGTCAAGAACAGCAGCACCAGCCCGATCGGCACCATCCACTTGTTGAAGAACGGCGGCCCCACCGTGATCCGCTCGTGCACCACCGCCTCCGAGATCGTCGGGAACATGGTGGCGAACAGGATGAAGAAGGCGGCGAACAACAGGATCCAGTTGTTCACCGTGAAGGCCGCCTCCCGCGAGATCCAGGAGTCGAGCGTGGCCCGCGACCGCAGCTCGGGCATTCGTTTGATGACGAACCCGAAGCTGACGATCAGCGTGAGCGCCATGAAGATGGTGAAGATCCAGGCCAGCTTGGTGTCCTGCCCGAAGGCGTGCACCGACTGGACGATGCCCGAGCGGGTCATGAACGTCCCGAAGATGGTCAGGAAGAACGTCAGGATGATGAGCGTGACGTTCCAGATCTTCATCATCCCGCGCCGCTCTTGAATCATGATCGAGTGCAGGAACGCGGTGGCCGTCAGCCAGGGCAAGAATCCGGCGTTCTCGACCGGGTCCCAGCCCCAAAAGCCGCCCCACCCCAGCTCCTCGTAGGCCCACAGCATCCCCAGCGTCAGCCCCATCGACAGGAAGAACCAGGCCCCCAGCGTCCACTTGCGGACCGAGGCGATCCAGGCGTCGTCGAGCTGCCCCGAGATGAGCGCCGCCATCCCGAACGCGAACGGGATGCTCATCCCCACGAACCCGGTGTACAGCGCCGGCGGGTGGGTGACCATGTACGCGTTCTGAAGCAGCGGGTTCAACCCCTTGCCGACGGTCGGGATGTCGGTGAGGTAGCTGTCGAACGGGTTCTTGTGGAAGACGATCACGTAGAGGAAGAAGTCGGCGATCGCCATCAGGACCGCGACGACGTACGGCAGGAGCTCGCGGTGACGGTCGCGGTTGGAGTACACGGCGACAGCCGAGAAGACCGACAGCAGGAAGACCCACCAGAGGATCGACCCGTCGAGCCCGCCCCAGTAGGCGGTGATTTGATAGAAGAGCGGCGACGACGCGTCCGAGTAGTGGTGGACGTACTTGATCGAGTAGTCGTGGGTCAAAAACGCGTACAGCAGCGCGACCGACGACAGCCCCAGCACGGCCGCCAGCGCGTAGACGGCGGCCCGCCCCGATTCGATGAGGCGCCGATTGGCACGCCGCGCGCCGATCACAGAGGCAACGCCCGCGTAGGTCGCAACGACCAGCGCGATGAGCAGGGTCAACGTTCCAAATGCCGACATGGTCCTGGGGGGTGCGTACGCTCGGTGACTTCACGAATCATGAGCGCCCGACGACTGCGTGGACGGTCAACCGTCCTTGGGTAGATTGTTGGGCGAGCCATGACACAGGTTGCACGTCGACGGATTGGTCATGTTCGACTCCCTGTGGGGGAAGGACCAGGCGCTCGTGTACCCTGAGCCCGTCGTGGTCGTGCCGTTGCCCGAGGGAACGCTGTGACACTCGTGGCAATCGACGGGATAGAAGTGGCTGAAGTTGTTGCTCAAGGTGTGGTTGCCCGATTTTGAGACCACCAGGCTGGTGATGGTGTAGGGGCGCGTGTCACCCGCGCCTGAACCCTGCGCGGTCGCCCCGTTCCACTTGGTCCCGACGAGGTTGCTCCCTGCTTCGTGACAGGAGTTGCAGTTCGAGTTGATGAGCGACGACTTGTGGTCATATCCGATCGCGCCCAGTCCGCCGGCGCCGCCCGTGTGGCAGGAGGAGCAACTCACGTTCGTTCCGACAGTCGGGTGGGGAAGGTTGCTGATGCCCTTCTGAGTGGTCGTCGAGGTCGCGGGAGGCTGGGAGACGGTGAACCCGCCAACCGGGATGGTCGCCGGCACGCCGCCGCCGGCGCCCAGCCAGTTGGGAGATGAGACCGTCCCGGTTCCGGGGAACGAGTGGCACGAGCTGCAGTCCGTGCTCCCCGACGCATTGGTGAACGAGCTGTGGTCTTGAGCCGTGAACGCCGCGCCCGGCTTCTCGTTCAGGTGGCAGTTGCTGCAACGTCCGGTCGTCCCGTTCACCACCAGCGGGCTGGCGGACGAAGTGAAGTTGGCGTGGAACTTGGCCTGGGCCCACTCCTTGCCCTGGATGCCCGCCGTGGTCGAGGCGCCGGCTTGCGTGTGGCAGAAGCCGCAGTCGTGGGCCGAGACGTTGATGTCGGTGTGGCTGATTTGCGCGACAGTTCCGGCCGCGATCCCGGTCGACGAGCCCGTCGCGGCGCTGGTCGCCACCGTGGAGCTCGTCAGCCCCGAAGGCAGGTTGTTCTTGGTGCCGGCCACCGACCCGCCGCCGTTGCTGAGGCCGTGGCACTCCTGGCACGTACTGGCCTTCGTGACGACGGCGTGGAAAGAGTCAGACTTGCTCCAGGCGCTGCCGGTCGTCTTGGCGTCGGCCGCGTGGCAGGCCACGCAGTCCTTCCCGCCAACCTGGCCCGAGCCGTGGTTCATCCATTGCCCGGCGTTGCTGCTCGTGCCGCCCGAGCTGAGGGTGTACGACGTCGCGCTCTGGGTGGCAGCGCCCGCCGCCGGCTCGGAGACCGAGTGGCAGTCGATGCAGGCCGACGGTTGCGTCGGCACGCTGCCGTGAAACGCCCCCGTTTGCCACAGCGTCGCCGCGATTGGCGTGCTCGAGCCCTTGGCAAAGGCCGACGGATGGCAGGTCTGGCAGGTCTGGAACGTCAACTGCGTCGAGCCGTGCTTCATCGTGAAGTTCGTTCCGCTCTTGACGTCCGCCTTGGTCGCGTCCGCCATCGCCACGTAGTGACAGCTGACGCAGTCCTTCGGCGTCGCCGCACCGATGTTGGCGTGAAAGACCCCGTCGCTCCAGGTTGCGCCCGGGCTCTTGTGGCAGGTCGAGCAGTCCATCTGCGACACCTTCGTCACCGACACGCCGCCGATGGTGACGGCGCTCGTGAACGACACGCCATGATCCATCGCCTGGAGGTCCGACCCGGCCTTCTCGACGATTCCGGTCGGCAACATCGGCGAGTGGCAGTCGGCGCACTGACTGGTCGGCTGCGAAAGCGGCGCCACCGCGCCGGTCGGCGTTGCCCGGTAATTGGTGAGCGACGAGTGGAACTGGCCCCCCTTGTAGGCAGTGACCGTGCCGTTGGTGTTCGTGTGGCAGTGCCAGCACTTCGTGTTGTCAGGGTTCGTGGACGGCCCGGCCGCCAGCGCCGCGGGGAGCACCGTCGAGACGTGCAACATGCCGTTGTAGAGCGTGGCACTGATCGAGCTGGTGCTGGTGACGAGGTTGTTCGCACCCGATCGGTTGAGCGTCGTCTCGGTCACCGTGATGAATTGATCGGCAGAGCTGGCGAAGGACGCGCCTGGATAGGTCTGTCCACCCTTCCAGTCACCGTTGGGGAGCTTCTGCGTGCTGGCATTGAAGTAGTTGACGTACGTTCCGGCCGTCACGGTGGCCTGGTGACAACCGAAGCAGTCGCCGGTGCCGTTTTGAGAGTGATCAAATCCGACCAGGGTCGTCGCCGCCGCCGCCGTCGTCCCGGGCTGCAGATCCGGGCGCTGGCTGGAGTGGCAGGCGATGCACGTCGTCCCCGCGATCGTCGAGGCACCGTGGGCGAAGTGCCCGGCGCTCCAATTTTCCGTGCCTCCCCACGCGCCGGTGCCGGGGCCCGTGTGGCAGGTGGCGCAATCCTGACCGTCGCCGTGGGTGATGCCCGCGGCGCTGGTGACGTAGTCGAACGGTGAATTCTTGTAGGTCGCGCTGGTCCAGCCGGCGGTCGACGTCGGCCGCTCACCGGCGTGACAGGGAAGGCACGTCGAGGGGGTCGCGGCCCCGGGCGCATGGAACTGTCCCATCGACCAGGAGGTCCACCCGGTGATGCTGCTCGCCGCATGACAGGAGGCACAGTCGGCCTGGGCCGACGGCGAGGAGTGGTCGAACTGCAGCCCGGCAGGCACGGTCGAATTCATGCTGTCGAGAAGCCCCGTGGGGCGAGAATTCGCATGGCAGTCGATGCAGGAGGTGGGTTGTGGCAATCCGGCGGCGCTCAGCGCCGGATGGAACTGCGCCGGCGAGGTGCCGGCCAGGTTGGTCGCCCAGCTCGCCTGCACCGTCGCCGATGGGCTGGCGTGGCAGGTCCCGCAGTTCGTCGGAACGATGCTGACGGCCGTGGGCGCGTCGTTTGCCCAGACCACGGCATCGTGCTTCATTTCCCCGGAAGCCGGGGTTCGGGCCGGATTGGCGGCGGTCGGCCCCACGAATCCCACCGGCATGGAATTCAGATGACACGAGGCGCAGGCGGTCGGTTCGACAATCGTCGGGTCGACGAGGGCGAGGTTGGCAAGTGAGGAGTGGAGATTCCCCGGGTAATAAACCCCCGTCGCCGCGTCCTGGTGGCAGTTCGTGCAGGCGCTGAACGCCGCGGCAGGCACCTCCGTGGAGGTGTGGTTCATCGGCATGGGCAGCGTCTCGGTCAGGGGGCTCATGCTCGACATCGCCATCCCCGCGTAGGTGGGAATCAGCGCCGTGAGAACCAGGTCGGCATCCGGATCGCCGATGCCGTCGGGCGGTGCTCCCGTCGCTCCGGTCCAGGCAGTGGTGGTGTGGCAACCACCGCAGTCGGCTCCCCCCGTCGGCGGGTGCGTGAATCCCGCAACGGGAAGCGCTGCGAACTGATTCCCCACATCGTGACACAGGGCGCAGTTGTTCGAGACGTTGGCGTGATCGTAGGCGACCTTCTGACCTGAGGGGTGGCACGAAAGGCACTGAGCACTGGCGTACGCGTACTGCGGCACGCTCACGTGAAGCGTGTCGGTCACGGTCTGCTCGTGGCCGTGACACCCAACGCAGGTGAAGTCCTTCAGCGAGGCCGTGGTGGATGCATGGCAGGAGGCACATGCGATGGTGCCCTCTGTAATCGGAAGTCCGATAGCGTGTGAGGTGCCCGTCGTGATCGGGAACCAGCTGTGAGTCTCCGCGGTGACGCCGGCGGCACTGCCCGAGCCATTTGACCCGCCACACGCTGCCACGGTCATCGCAAGCCACAGCGCACCGAGACGCAGTGTGACGATCCCCTGTCGCGCTGTCGTGCGGGGCCCCATCTGCAGTTTGGTACCGAGCGACCGCGCCCATCAGGCATTTTTTTTGCCCTGCCCCGGTGATGCCTGATTCCGCGAGTCCAACGGTACTAAGCAGACAGCCTTGACGCCCTAGGTACCGTCGGCGGCGGGAGTCGCAGTGGCAGCCTCTCTTTGCTTTCAGGCAGGAACGAGCGATGGCAAGCCAGAGCGACTTTACGTTCGTCGAAAACAAAGGAACCGCCGCCTGATGGTCACCTTCCGCATCGTCTCGCGGAATGGAGAGGGCGATGGTCCAGAACGACGCGACAGCGGCTCTTCCGCCGTGGCTCGAACGATGGATGACGCCTCCCTGATTGAGGAGGTTCGCGCCGGAAACCGGGGGGTCGCGAATCTGTTCTGCATGCGGGTGCTACCCACGGTCGATCGCACGGTGAGGCGGCTCATCGGAAGGGATGACAGCGAACGCGAGGACCTGACCCAGACAGCGATCATCGAGTTGGTCCGCGCGATCGGCAAGTTCCGAGGAGAGAGCTCCCTGGATACCTGGGTCTCGGCGGTGACCGCGCACGTCGTCTACAAGCACATCAGGCGTCGGCCCTTGGATCCCCATCTCTCCCTCGAGGCGGTGCCGGAGAACATCCTCACGAGCGTCCGTCCGAGCGGCGAGAACACCGTCGCCGTGCGCGAAATCCTGGCCCGCATTCTCCACCACTTGGGCGCGATCGGCGAGAAGCTGGCGTGGAGCTTCGTCCTTCACGACGTCCTCGGCCACAGCCTGGACGAGGTTGCAACGATCATGGGTGTCACCGAGGCGGCCGCGCAGAGCCGCCTCGTGCGCGGGCGGCGACGACTTCACCAGCGAATCGCCGAAGATGCGGAGCTCGCCGACCTCTTCATAGACCTCGAGCGCACCCGCCCCGAGTGAGACGACCTACCCCGACGAGCAACCGCCCGTCGTCGGATCGCAAAAGGGAGTGGAGGCCGGGCAGTCGTCCGCCGTCGTGCACTCTACGCACGTATAGCGGACGGGATCACACCGCGGCGTCGTCCCCGAGCAGTCTCCATCGACGCGACAACCGACGCAGATCCACGGAGGCGACAGGCAAAAGGGCGTCGAGGGCAGGTTGGCGCAGGAGACACCGTCCTCCCCGCAGGAGTAGCAGGTTCCGGAGTTGCACACCGTTCCCGCCGGGCAGGTTGACGGCGTCGTGTCCTCCACGCAGGTCGTCCGGCAGTGTGCGGCGAGGCAGGTCTGCGTCGCGGGGCAATCCGAGGCGCCGAGGCAAGCGACGCAGCGGTGGAGCGCCGGGTCGCAACGCGGGAGCCCGGCCGTGGTGCAGTGCGCGTCCGTGACGCATGCGACGCAGCTGCCGGCGCCCGCGGTGTAACAATGCAAGGACGCCAGGTGGCAGTCGGCGTCGACGCCGCAGGCGGCGCCTGCTCTCCCCCCGGCGCCGCCCAGGCTGCCTCCGACTCCCCCGGCGCCTGAGCCGCCTGCTCCTCCCGAGCCCGAGCCAAGCGCCCCTCCGACGGAGGGGGTCGAGCCTGCGCCTCCTCCCGTCGTACCGGGCCCCGCCCCGGCGTCGAAATCGAGGTGAGCGTTACAGGCCGTAACGGCGGCGGCGAGGATCATGAGCAGGGCGGCGCCCTGTCCCCTGCCCCTCCGTTTCACGGTCGCGCCTGACCGGCCGTCAACGCTCGGGCTTCCGTCCGGGCAAACCCGTCTGGAAAGCGCCCGAGGTAACGCCTGGCCACCAGCGCCGCCGCCGCGCTGTCCGTCCGCACGAGCAATCTCATCTGTTGCACGAGCGCGCTCTCGACCAGCGAAGAATCGGGATAGGTCAGCACGAAGCGATCGAACAGCCGGGCCGCCTGGGCCACTTGCCCTGCATGCTTGGCTCGAACCGCCGCCGAGAAGAGATCGTTCTGTGCCTCCAAGGAGGTCGAAACCGCCGAGCCGGCAGGCCGATCCTGTTGCGAGGGCGATGCATCGCTGGCGGCGCTTTCGGGATGGTGATGGCCCTTCGAGGAAGGCGATTGATGCGATGGTCGCTGGGGCTGGGCGGGATTCGGATTCACGCCGGGGGGCACGCAGTCAGGCGGCCATTCGTCACCCGGTCGGAGGTACTCTTCACGTCCCGACCTCTTGACCGTGACCACGCCCTCTGACACGGACACCCGGGTCGGTGACGACTTGCCGCAAGGTGACGGCGCCGTCGACAAGGCCACCCGAAAGGTCGTTCCGTGAACTTCGATCTCGGCATCCGCGGTGTCGACGATGAATCGCTCTCCCGCACCCAGCTTCTTGACGTGCACGCTGAGAGCGCCGCGCAGCAGCGCGAATCGTTTCGTCGCTCCTGCTTCGACGACGGTCAGGCTGCCGCCTGGGTCGAGGGTCAGTGTGGTGCCATCGAAGGTGCCGAGGCGAAGTGGGCTGGCTTCGGGGGCGAGAAGGCGAGCGCCTGCGGCGACCACGGGTCCTTGCACCGTCGCGCCGGCCCCCCCGCTGTCGGCGGGGAACTGGACCAGGGCTCCCGGATCGCTCACCCGGAGGCCCGGCTCCGCCGTTTGGGGCTGGTGCCACACGAACAGGAGCCCCCCCACGGCGCACAAGCCGGTCGCGAAGATCAGCGATCGCGTTGCCCAGCGCCGCGCCAGCCGCCGACCCCAGCGAGAGCGCAACTGCCCCTCCACCGCGCCGACCAGCTCCTGCGACGGCGCCATCACGCGGGGTGGGGCTTCCCGCCACGCGAGGCGCACCCAATGCCCGGCTATGCGCGCGAACCGATCGCTCTCGGCATCAGCGGGATCGGAAGGTTTATCGTTTTGTCCCACGGCTGTTTGTGTCAGCGGCTGCGCCCTGCATCGGAAGAACGGTCGGCTGGTCTCATATTCGTTTGTGCCGAAATCTATGACCCAGCAGGCGTCCGCGCGTGGAAATCACGCTGGAGAGCGTTCGTCGCTGCGCCCGGCGCGTCAGAACCCCAGGCGGAAGCCTGCTTCAGCGATTTCGCGCAATGCCGGAATCGTAGCCACCGTCTGGGGAGGGCTGCCCGTTCGAATATCGGTTGTGCCGAACGCCATCTCGGCGCCCAACCGAGCGATCGCTTCAACGCGTGACGTCAGCCGAAACCCCGCCGAAAGCAGAACGTCAGCTCCGGGCATGAAGCGCCCCCGAGACTCCGCCTGCCCGGCGCCCGTCGCCGTGACCTGGTGGTGAAGAGCGAGCATGTCAAACGCGAGCCCAAGGCCCACGGGACGAGCCGATGAGGTCGGCAGCGGCCACCACTCGAGGCCGGCCGCCAGAGAGCTGGCCACATCTCTACCGGGAAGCTCCGAGATGGACCCCGCGCGAAGGCTCGCTCCCATCCGAAGCCCCAAGTCGCTCGTCAAGAACAGCTCGCCTTCGGCGGCTGCCCCAAGACCGTAAGCTGGTCCGCCGAGGCCGAGCGCGCCCACAGCCGAGATCCCGACGCGAACGGGCCAAAACGGAGTCGTCTCCAGGGGAGCCGGAGCGCGACGAGGGGGTGACTCGACC
Source organism: uncultured Pseudomonadota bacterium (assembly GCA_963835825.1). Classification (GTDB taxonomy): domain Bacteria; phylum Myxococcota_A; class Polyangia; order Fen-1088; family Fen-1088; genus JADGRB01. The sequence continues at coordinate 440,968 of CAWIGZ010000003.1, read as the reverse complement.
TCCGAGCCTGGCAGTGTCGGCGGCGCATCTTCAGTCGGTGCTCGCGAGGCGACCGACGAGCTCTGCTCGTGTGGCGCGTTTGATGGGGTCGGCGCCCGTCCTTCAGGTGGTGGGCGCGGTTCGGGCGACGGCCTCGGGCCTCTCTCGGTCTCAGGCCAGATGGAGCCGATGGTGAAACCGAGAGTCCGCCCGCGCTCTTCCAAGGTGTCTTCGGACGAGAACCCGATCTCCCGCGTAACCCAACGGTTGCCGTTGGCGACGTGAAGCCGCAGGACAGCGTGGAGGTGGGCGGACTCCCGCCAGACGACCAGGACCACGACGCCCGCCCCCAGGTCGCGCTCTACGCGCAGTGCCTCGGCGTCTGTCGGCTGAACCGCTTCGACGAGGAGAATGGACGTCCCCGAGCCGAGCGACTCCTGGGCCGTCGCCCGGAGGGCGGCCGTCGCGGGGTTCGAAGCCTCGCCGACCGCGATCACAATCGCTAGGACCGACGCCGACAACTATCTCCCCGCGATCGGAAGAAGATGATGCGACCACCGCTCATGGGTGTCCCGCGGGTAACGTCCCCCCCATCGCGCCGACTGGCGGCCCGAGCGTCTGATCTTCCATTTGTACCTTGTCGAGCGAGATGACGACTTTCTGCGAACCGACCTTCACGCTCTCAGCCTGACCGTAGAGGTCGCCCTTGCGCCGGGTCATGGCATCGCCATCTTTGTCGACCCGAACGGTGATCGACATCTTACCCTCGAACGGGATACCCGGAATCATCGCGTCTCGGCTGCTGATCGAGAAGCGCATGGGAAAATCCTCGGCGGTGAGCTTTTGGACGGCCAGCATCGAGCCTGGGCCCGGCGGTCCTCCAGCCCGCCGCGCGGCCAAGAACATGACGTCCCCGCGTGCGACTTTCGTCCGATTCGAGGACGGAAGCACGATCGTGCCGCTGATCGTCTGACTTGGGTCGAGCACGCCGGGGCTGGCCTCCGCGGTCCCCCCGGGAGATTGCCCCCCGAACGCCGCCGCCAGCGCCTGGGCTGCAGCCGCGGAAGGAGCAGGGAGCGCCGCCTGCGTTGCTGCGCGCGGGGGTTCGCCCGAGGGCGGCGGCGTCTGGTTGACGGGGAGCGGGGGAACGGACGCGGGTTTTCCCGAGGAGCTGTCCTTCGAACAGCTCGGACCGAGCAGCACCGCCGCGAGGCCGACGGCAAGAACAGCAATGTTTCGACTGGTTCGCATGACGTATCTCCTATTGGCGCTGAAGTGACGGTCGAGCTCAGAAGGTGCCGACCAGGCTCATTCCGACGATGAGGCCGAACGTCTGATCCCAGGGCGTGGCTCCCTGAATGAGGAATGGAACCCGAATCAGCGACGAGGCGCGTACGCGCAACCAGGAGGAGAGCGCGCCGTCGAGCTGCGCGTACCCCCCGAGCTCGTCCACGTTCGGCGACGGGGTCGGAATCTGGTACTCGCTGGCGCTCGCTGACACGCGCGCGAGAATCCCCAGCCGTCCCCAGAGCCGCGCGGCGACCTGCCCGTAAAGCAATCCGCCCCGCAGCCACCCCTCTTCGACCTCGCCGCCGACCGAGACGCCGCCGCCGCCACCGAGCAAGCGCGGGAGCCGCAGCTCGGCGGCCGCATAGCCGAGGCTGCGCCCGGTGTCGCGATCCTGGTTGAATCCGCCAAAGCCGGTGATGCCAGCCCAGCGGGCCAGCTCCCAGTGCGCGTCGGCCAGCGCATTGAAGGTGCCTGTCGGTGACGGTGTCACCCCCTGCAGAATGGCCAACGCCGGCAACGCGGCGCCGAAGTAGCGGAGGTGCAGCCCGATCCCGAACGTCGCCGTCGTGCGCGCCGCCAGGTCGAAATAGGCGCGGTCAATCACCGGATTGGGAGCCACTTCGGTGGCGAGCAGGGCGCGCCCTCCCCCGCCCACGTTCCAGCCGCCGAGCCATGCCTGCGCCAGAACCTCCGCATCCGCCACCAGCCCGGTGCCCGGTCCGCCCCACACGCCGACGCGCGCCTCTTGCCGCGCCATCCGGAAGGCGGAGCTCTTGCTCCCGTTCTCGACCAGGGTGCCGTAAGCGCCGGTCGCCCACGCGGTGAACGTCGGAGCCACCGTGGAAGCGAGCGGCACGAGGCCGGCGTAGACGCCCCCCTCGGCGGTCTCGTCCTCATTGTGCCGGCCGACCTGGAGACCGTCGAGCAGCGTCAGGCCGGGCGCGTGCCAGGGCCAGATTCGTCCGACCGCGAACACCGTCTTCGCGTCGGCAGTCCGTTTCGAGAACTCTGCTTCCCACAGATAGAACTGACTCTGTTGCGCCGGCTGGAACCGACCAATCGCCGCCCGCGCTCCCCAGCGCATCGCGGTGAAGGCCGCGTTGAAGTCGATGCCGGTGGCACCGAGGTCGTAAACCTGCACCGTCCCGTCGAGCTCCTCGACCGAGTAGTCACCGTTCGGATCCGGACTGGTGTGCCAGACCGTGAATCCGGCGCTGACCTCCCCATGGGCGTGCGCCGCGAGCACGCGCACGCCGTCGAAGTCGACCTTCGCGTAACTGGCTTCCGAGACGACCCCGGCGCGGCTGCGAAGGGTCTCCTGGTCCACGACCGGAGGAAGCGCCGCGTCCCGCTCTCGCTTCTTTGCGCCGGTTCGCGGAGGGAGCCGAAACCTGTCGCCTGGACGCGGGCGGCCACCCACGCAAGTCGCCTGGTGGTCGGCGAGGGTCTCGATCGCGCACGCTCCGACGGCGCGGCCCCCCCGGAAGAGCTGCAGCTGTTGCTTCGGCGCGATGCCCTCCTTGGCGCCGCGGTCGAGGTAGGCCCGCTTCTCGGTCACGTACTGAACGCTGCCGGCCGATGCCGCAGCGACCTTCGCCGCCTTCGACGGACCGGCCGACGTCGCACCGTGGGCGCCGGCTCGCCCGCGCCGCCGTGTTCCCGCCCGCGCGTCGCTGATTGTCCCCAGCCAGCACACGAGGGCCGTCGCTCCGGCGACCGCCCGCCGCCAGCGACCCGAGCCAGGAGCTATCGCAGGTCGTTCACGTGGCATTCGTAACACCTGTCGTTCGCGCATTGATAGAGCGCGAGCGCGGGGTTCGCAGGGTTGTTGTGCTCGGCGTTGCTCCGCGCGCACTCGTGCGCGTGACAGCCGGTGCAGTTGAGGGTGTCGACCGCGCAGGCGCCGGTGAACGTCGGGGGCGGCAGGCTGGTGTGGCAGCCGAGGCAGCGAATCCCGTTGTGCGGCCCCGACGTGAGCCGGAAGCAGACGTCGTGCTGGGGGAGCCGTGCCGGCCAGAACCGCCAGGTGTTGTGGCAGGTCTGACACTCGAGACTGAAACCGGCGGCGCCGTGATCGATCGACGTGAGCTTGGTTCGGTTGTAATCGGCTTGATGGCACGAGGCGCAGCCCAGCGGCGCGCTGACGAAGGTGCGGTCCCGCATGTTGCCGTGGCACTGCTGGCAAGGAATGAGGGCGTGCTTGCCGATCAGGGGGAAGCCGGTCCGCCGGTGTGCATCGGCCTGAAACAGAGCCTGCCAGCTCTTGTCATCGTGGCACCCTTCGCACATGAGGCCGAACTCACCGCCGTGCCGGTCGCGGTGGCAGCCGGCACAGGTGTCCGCCACCGGGACGTCGAAGTCACGCGGGTGGCATCCCCCGCAGGCGACGTTCGCGTGCGCGCCCCGCAGGGGAAAGCCGGTCGGGTCGTGGTTGAAGCGAACCTTCTCCCAGCCTTCGACCAGGTGGCAGGCCGAGCAGCGCGTGACGTCGCCGCCACCGCGCAACCGCGGCTTCCCGCTCGGCAGCCCCTTGCCGCCCGCATTTTGGCTCTTCCGCATCCGGGCCGGCAACGGGATGTCGTCGCCCCCGGATGCGACCGATGGCGCCAGGTCGAGAGCCGCCATCGCCGTCGCGAGCGCCATCGCGATCACCCACGCCCGCCTCACGGCTCGAACCCCCGAAACGCGCCATGGTGAAAATCGACGTGGCAGTCCTCGCAGGCGCGCGGAACGGGCCGGTAGCGGACCGTCTCGACGTTCTCGGCTACGCGGACCGTCGGGTGGCAGCCGGCGCACTTGACCTTCTCGTGCTTGCCCTCGATCGCGAACGTCGTGAAGCGGCGATCGTTGTGATCGAACGTCGTCTGCTTGAAGTCGCCCGTCTCGTGGCAGAAGTCGCAGTCTCGCGCCTTGCGCTGGCCGCCCCTTTCATGCGCCTCGCCCTCCGCCGCGACCCCGAGGAACTGCCCCTGGTGCGCATCGGTGTGACAGCTGCCGCACGCCGTCTCGATCGGCTTGTAGCGAACGAAGGTCCCCGTGCCGGAGTCAGCGGGCTCGGCCCGGTGGCACCCGGCACAGGCCGTCTTCGCGTGCTTCCCCGTCAGCGGAAAGCGACTGTCCTTGTCGTGGTCGAACGTCAGGTCGGAGAACGACGTCGTTCGATGACAGGCGGCGCAGTCGTTCTTCCCGTTGTCGTCGGCGAACTGCCCCCGATGAATGTCCTCATGACATTCCGCGCAGGCCTGTGGCGACTTCTTCGGATGGAGAACGACCATGCTGAAGCGCTCCGGTCGCCGGCGCACCCGCAGGAACTTGCGCACAGCGGCCGTGATCCGGAGGGCCAGCCGATCGTCGATCGGATGGCAGCCCCGGCAGGCCGAGGCCGCGTGCGCCCCTTCGAGCGGGAACTTCGTGCTCGCGTGCTGCTCGAGCTCGTAGCGCGCGGGGACGAACGCGTTGACCGAGTGGCACGAATCGCAGGCCGCGACCTTCGCCGGCGGCTTGGGACGAATCTGGCCGAAGTGCGCGTCCTCGTGGCAGTCGCTGCAGGCCGAGAAGGCCAGCCCCTTGAACTTCGCCGGCTGCCCCGGGAAGGGGCCATGGCAGCTCCGGCAGGCGACGCCGATGTGCCCGCCCCGCAGCGGAAACTTGGTCTTGTCGTGGAAGCTGGTGTCCTGGTCCTTGTTGGTCTTGATGATCTTCCACCCAGCCTCCGAATGACAGCTGGCGCAGGCGGGGCCGAGGCTCCCCTTGTGCGGATCGTCGTGGCAGCTCTCGCAGCTCTTGTGATCGATCGGCTTCATCTCCATGAACGACGCCGCCCGAGGCTTCGGAAACGCGTTCGGGTCGAACTGCTCGTCGTCGATGCTGGGGTGGCACTTCGCGCAGGCGACGTCCTTGTGCTTTCCCAGCAGCGGATATGCCGTCGTCTGGTGATTGAAGGTTGGCGTCGGCTTCCAGGCCGTCTCGGTGTGACACTTCTGGCATTCGCGGGAGAGCTCCCCCCGGTGCTCGTCGAAGTGGCAGCTGTCGCAGCGCTTGGACAACCCGAGGTAGGTCGTTCGCTTGGGCTGTTTGGCGAGCATCTGCAGGACCGAGCGATCCCCGATGAGCGCGCGCTTGTGGCAGTCGTCGCAACGAGTCTTCGCGTGCGCCCCTTTGAGCGGCCAGCCGGTGCTCTGGTGATCGAATCGATCGCGCCCCCCCTCCCATTCGATCAGCGAGAACTCCAGCCCGCGATGATCGGGGTGGCAGCTCTGGCAGGCGTCGCGCTTCGGCGCCGGCAACCGCCCGTGGTAGCCCACCCCTTTCGCGACCTCCCCCGCCAGCTCCGTGTGGCAGTCCAGGCACAGCTTCGCGGACAGGCCCTTCATCTCCTGATGACACTTGGAGCACTTCTCCAGTCCCTCCAGCGACGCGTGGGGCCTGGCGAGCGGACCGGGCGAGAAGAATTGCGCGCGCACGGGGGCTTGGCGGGACAGGAGGACGAACGCGACGAGGATGGTGAAAGAGGCTGTTCGACGCAGGCTCCGCGTCATGACCACAGCCACCGGAAACCGACCCGCAGGCTGACCCAGACATGCATTCCGATCAGCGCGAGCAGCACGATGGCGAGGACGACGTGGAGCGACCGCCAGACGGACATGAAGCGTTTGAAGTGGCGGTGAAACTGAAACTTCGTACGGAGCCGCCGGAACTCCTGCACCTGCCTGCAGAAGCCGCGGTAGCCGACCCTGTCGAGGAAGAGGGGCCGGGAATGGCGCAGGCCGCGGTGCACGGACAGGGCCTCGAACGGCATCCGGAAGAAGAGCCCCGGGAGCGAGCGCGCAAACGTCGGTCCGTTGGTCGCCAGCGCGAAGATGTGCAACAGAGGCTGGTCGCGGGCCTCCGCGTATTGCCGCCACTCGGGCGGGATCTTCTGGGCCAGCTCCGAAAGCCCCTGCCCCAACCGCTCGGCCTCCGCCGCGTCGGCGGGATCGATGCGCACCCAGCCATAGAAATAGCGCCCGACCAATCCGGTCGCCACGACGATCACCACGGAGACGTACGTGCTCGTCGCCAGCTGGTTGCCCCACTGGAACGCGGTGTGGAACAGGATGATGAGGGGACTCATGATCCCGACGAAGACGTGAAACCTCAGCCAAGGCGCGATGGAGCCCCTCCCCTTGAAGACCGCCAGCCGCTTGCGAAGGGGATAGATGAAGTTGAGGAGCATGAACATCGTCGCCAGGACGCCCACGCCGTGCCCCCACAGCCCGGACGGCTTCAGGAGGGCGTGCTGCGGCGACTTGTAACGGAGCCCGCGCGGCAGCAGGTAGTACTTGTAGCCAACGGCGGTGAGCCCGGCGAGGACGGCGAAGCCGACCAGAAAGAAGGCCACGCTGGCTGCCCGTCCACCCCGCCCGACCTGGGTCTTCCGGCCGAGGCTCGGGTTGGCCATCTTCTTGTCTCCGTGGTGCTTGCGAATGGAGACGCCAATGGACTTGAGGAACTCGTTCGGGAGCTCACCACCCAGACAGGCGATGACGAAGTCGTTCGGGATCCGCTGGATGACCCCGTTCTTCAGCGAGACCGTCTCCCGTTCCACCGAGACGACCTCCGTCGACATGAGCGCCTTGATGCGCCCACTCCGGACGTGTGCGTCGAGGCGCTGCTTGTTGAGAGGCCGGCATCGGCCGAACTCCGGGCGCCGGTAGGAGATTGCGACGTTCGCGTCGGACTCGTCCGCGAGCTGGATCGCCGCCTCCAGCGCCGAGTCGCCGCCCCCGACGACGAGGACGCTCTTGCCGGCGTACTGCCGCGGGTCGACGAGGCGGTACGCAACCTTCTGGGAGTCCTCGCCCGGCACGCCCATCGTGCGCGGCGTTCCTCGACGACCGATCGCCAAGACCACCCGCTTCGCGCCGACGATCCCTCGGTCGGTGGTGACGAGAAAGTTGCCCTTGGCACCGTCGATCCCGGTGAGCTTCGTCTTCTCATGGACCTGGACGCCCGCCTTGGCCATGACCTCCCGAAACGAGCCGACCAGGTCCTCCTTGCGAATGAGCTTCCGTCCGAACTTCCCGTAGAACGGGAGGTCGACGGTCTCGGTCATGACCAGCTTCTGGCGCGGGTAGTGGGCCACCGTTCCACCGACCGTGTCCTGCTCGATGAGGGCGTAGGAGAGGCCGGCCGCCCGACATCCGACCGCGGTCGCGATGCCCGCGGGTCCCGCACCCACAATCACGACGTCCACGGCTCCCGAGGTGGGGGCCCGATTCGACGGTCTCCTGAAGACGCGCCGCGACCTGGAGCCCCTGGATGAGGGCATTCTTGATGAGCCCCATGCCCGCCAACTCACCGACGATGTGGACCCCCTCTCGGCTCGTCTCGAAGAACTCATCCACCTCGGGAAGCTCGACGCCTCGCTCCGCCGAGCCGAAGACCAGCCTTATGGCGTCGACGGGGCACTCGGCCGCGCACTTACCATGACCGATGCACTTGGAGGCGTTGACCAGCGTGGCGACGCCGTCGACCAGGCCCAGGATCTTCCCTTCGGGACAGGCACTGAGGCATGACCCGCTGCCGATGCAGACGTCCGGATCGATCACCGGATGGAGCGACATCGGGACGTTCAGCTCCAGCTTGACGGCCTCTGCGAGCTTCTTCTTGGCGCGACGATCCTCCCACCTCCGCCGGACCAGGTAGGCAGACAGACAGACGACAGTCAGCGCCAGCGCCGCCTTGAACAGGTGCTCATACGACGTCGTGAGGAAATTCATCATTCCGGGAACGCGCCGGCCGAGGCGGGCAGCGAGCGCGCACAAGAGGAAGAAAGCCAGCTCTCCATCCGGCAGGCCGGCGGCTAAATTGTTTCAGCCTTGGTCATGGTCTCGAGAATGACGCGGGCACGTCGACAGACGAGCCTCTGCGCCCCATCTCAGACCTAGTACCAACCCGCCGACATAATCAGGCATCTCACCTGATCTTCGTGCGAATAGAGCCGAGCGTCTCGACCGCCCGCGTCCGCCAGAAGAGCGCGACGCGGTCATTTGCTCATGGAAGAATGATGCGCCCCGGTGCCGACATTGCGCCGTTCTGGGTGTGGCAGCTGTTGCAGTCGCCGGATGTTTGCGCGGACGCCATGTCGCGCTCACGTCCCATGTAGACGACCTTGGCGCGGAACGGCTTGGCCACGGTGCCCGTATAGTAAAAATTGCCAGCTCCGTTGGGGGTCAACGTGGTCGAGGCGCCGTTGGCTCCGGTGATCACCACCTGGGCACCGTCCGTGCCGTTCGCGCCGTTGCACAGGTCGGGCTCGTGCGCCGTCGGATAGAGCGTCCCGGCGATGGTGAAGGCCGGAGCCTCGCCGCCCGATGAGGCGTGGCAGTTGATGCACGCCATTCCCGGCTCCATCGACGGCGACTCTGATGTTCCCTGAGTCCAAGTGGTTTTGCTCGTACAGGTCGGCGGGACGCTGAAGGGATCGGGCGTTGTGCCGGCATCGACGCTGGTGGCGCAACCCGTCGTCGGATACCCGGCGGAGATCCAGCTCTGGAGCGACGCGATCTCGGCCGGCGTCGCGGCGGGCAGCCCAGCGGGGGGCATGGGACTGGTCGTATTCATCATTCGGGCGACGGCCACGACTGCGTTCGTCTTGGTCGGGTCGGACTTCGCCGGGGCAGTGAGATTCGCGTAGCTGACCAGCGACATCGGCGCGCCGGCGGCAGGCGTGGAGCCGTGACAGGAGACGCACTTGCTCGAAAGCAATGCGGCGACGTCGCACGGCAGATCGCCCCCAACGGTCCCACCGCCGGATCCCCCGGTACTGGAGCCGCCGGTCCCCGATCCCCCGAATCCCGATCCACCGGTCCCCGATCCCCCGAACCCCGATCCGCCGGTCCCCGATCCCCCGAAGCCCGATCCGCCGGTCCCCGATCCCCCGAATCCCGATCCACCGGTGCCGGATCCCCCGAATCCCGATCCACCGGTCCCCGATCCCCCAGTACTGGATCCACTGACGCCCGTCCCGCCGGTCCCAGGCTCGGCGACTGAGGCCCCCTCGATCCGGCCGACGCAACCGGTTAGCGCGCCGAGCAAAGCGACCGACAGGGCGACGGATGGCAGCTCACCTGATCTCAGTTTTCTCGATTGGGGAAGCACTCAAGGGTAGTGCCTCGCTTCGCGAGAAAGCAGGCATCACCGACAGCCGCGTCGACACGATGGGGCAGCCGTCCGAGGTCCATCTCACGAAGGCGCCGCTGGAGCAGGTCGCCAGCGTAGCTCACGGTTGAGCTGGTTGAGCTCACGGTTGAGCTGGTTGGCTGGTCACGCGCCTGGTGCCAGTGAACCACGCATTTCGGTACGGACTTCGCGGCTGCCGCGCAAATCGTGCGCGGTCGCACTGTCGGGCCCTCACCGCATGACCAGATCTCGGCCCAGACCCGCGCGCAGGGCGTCCGCCAGCGGCATGCGCGTTGCTGAGTCTCGAGACCTCAGATGCATCCAACCCTCCTCGTCCTCGCCGCTGGACTCGCCGTCGGTCCGCCCCCAGCGTCGAAGTCGATCACGTTCGACGCGGCGCTCGGCCTCACGGACCGAACACCCAACGTCATCGGAACCGCGCAAGCGGCTCGCGAGAAGAGCGCGCGCGATCGCGACGTCTCGTCGCTTCCGTACAACCCGCAGGTTTCGGTCATGCCCGGATGGCGCTTCGCCCCCAAAGACCAGCAGCAGCCCGAGCTCGTCGTGGAGATCGTTCAACCTTGGAACCTTTCAGGGCAGTCGCGGGCCCGCCGACGCACCGTCGCGCTCGAGGAGAGCGTCCTCGCAGCAGAGGCGCGCGCCACGGCCCTGGCCTCGAAGCTGGGCGCCGCCCGTGCGTGGATCAACGTCTGGGCCGCGGAACACGTGTTGGAAGAGACCCGCCGCGAAGAGCACATTGCTGCCGAGCTCGAGCGACTCGTCGATCGGGCAACCTCCCTCGGCGCAATGACACGTGCAGATCTGGCCGAGGCGCGCGCCTACCATGCCGAGGCGCGGGCGGCGGTCCTCAACTCCGAGGGCGAGCTGTTCCAGAGTGGCCTCGGCCTCGGCCGTGAGGTCGGCTCATTGGAAACCACGCCGCTGCTCGCAGAGGGCGCGCTCCCCGATGCGCCTGCTCCGGCGGCCGCGACGCGCGATCGCTACCTGCAGCAGGTCGCGCAACTCCCCGCGGTGACACTCAAGGAGTTCCAGGCCCGCGCCTTGGCAGCGCGGGAGGTCGAGGAGAAGGCCGCCCGCGGCACCATTGCTCAATTCGGAGCCGTCCTCCAGCGCGATGCGCCCCAGGGCCTCGTCGTGTCGGGGCTCGCCCGACTGACGTTCCCACTCTTCGACCGGGGCGAACGCGAACGCGCGACCATGCACGCCGACGCCGTCCGGCTCGATGGCGAACGGGCGGACGCGCTCCTCGCGGTTCGCTTCGATCTGGCCGCGAGCTTCCACGAGGTGGATCACACCGCCGAGCTCCTGGTCGTGTTCCAGGAGGATCTGGTGCCCGCGAGCCGCGAGGCCGCCGAGACGCGGCGGAAGATCTTCGAGAACGGGGGAGCAACCCTTCTGGAGGTGCTGCAATCAGACCGGACAGCCGTGGTGGCTGCGAGCCGCCTCTGGCGCATTCAAGCAGAGCACGCTTGGGCCCGCGCCAGGCTGTGGCTCCTTCTGACCGAGATCGCGCTTCACTCCGCCGATCGGGAGGGGGCACGATGAGGTCCGGTCGATTCGTGGCCATCGTCCTCGCGCTCGCGAGCCTGCCCGCTTGTCGATCGCCGGGCGCCCCGGCCCCGACGGCGGCCACCCCCGCCCCGCCCGCCCGAACGAGCGCCGATGCGAAATGGGTTCCGCTGCGCGCGCCCGACGCCGCCTCCTTCCTCGAGTTGCCAGCGACTGTCCTGACGGCGACGGGCGCGACCGGCGTCGTGAACCCGCCTTACCCCGGCCAGATCGTGAAGATCAGTGTCCGGGCCGGCGAGCAGGTCAGGCGCGGGCAGGCCGTCGCCGAGATCATGATGCCCACCGTCGTCGCCGCGGCGGGCGAGAACGCTGCGGCCCGGACCAGACTCGACGCGTACACCGGCCGGATGCAGCAACTGCGCGCGCTCAAGGCCGAAGGGCTCGTGCGCTCCGTCGAGATTGCCGATGCTGAGATGCGGCTCGCCGAGGCCCGCGCCGACGAGGAGCGTACCGGGGCGATCCTGCGGAGCGCCGGCGTCGCCCCGGAGCAGGCGCGGCGCCTCGCCGAGAGCGGCGGAGCCGTCGCCATCAAGAGCCCGATTGACGGCGTCGTCACGGAGGTCTCGGCCGCGCTGGGTGAGACCCGTGACACGGCGGGCGCGCCGCTGGTGCGCATCGCAGGCAGCGCGCCGGCCCGCATCGAAGCGCGAGCGGCTCAGCGGCTCCTCGAAGGCGCGACGTTCGAATTCGTGACCGCGGCCGGCGAGCGTCTCCCCGTTCGCCTGATCTCCGAGGCACCAGTGGTGGATCCACGGGACGGAACGGGCGCATCTTGGTTCGAACCGGTGCCGGTCCGCGTGCTGCCGGGCGGCCTCACGGGCAAGCTGCGCATCATTCCCCCGAAGCGACCCGGGCTCACGATCGCGCCACGGTCAGCTGTCGGAAAGAACGCCGAGACGGCTTTCGTGCGGGCGCGACGTCCCGATCGCGCGGAGGATGTCGCCGTCAAGGTCCTGATGTCCTCGGGTGCCGACGCGCTCATCGAGTCCGCCTTGCCAGTCGGCACCGAGATTGCCGACCGCGTCCCCGAGCGGATGCCATGATTCGCGCCGTCGTCCGCTGGTCGACGACGCACGCCAAGCTCGTCCTGGGATGTGGCCTGGTGTTCGTCCTCGTAGCAGCTACCGTGAGCTCACGCCTCAAGTTCGATGCCCTGCCCGACATCACGACCAACCAGGTGAACGTTCTGTCGCGCGCACCCGGGCTCACGCCCGAAGAGGTCGAACGGCGCGTCTCTCGCCCGATCGAGTCGGTGCTCGGCGGGCTGCCGGGCCTCACGCAGCACCGCAGTATCTCCCGGTACGGCATCTCGTCGGTGACGGCTGTCTTTGCGGACGCCATCGATCCTTACCGGGCCCGCCAGGTGGTTCAGGAGCGCCTGAACACCCTTTCGGGCGTCCTGCCGGAGGGCGTCGTCCCCGAACTGGGGCCGCTCACCGGTGGCCTCGGCGAGATCTTCCACTTCACCCTCAGCTCCGAATCGCGCACCCCGACCGAGCTGCTGGAGCTGGCGCAGTACAAGGTTGCGCCGATTGTCAGGGGCGTCCAAGGCGTCGTCGAGGTGAACACCTGGGGCGGGCAGCGCCGCACCCTGGACGTCGTCGCCGATCCGATTCGCCTCGCGCAAAGGGGGCTGACGCTCGAAGCGCTTCGCGCGGCGCTCACCCGCGCGACCGGCAGTGCCGCCGGCGGGACCCTTCCCGCCAGCCCCGGCACGCAGACTCTCGTGCGCGCCGTCGCCTTTCCGCGCGACGCCTCCGCGCTCGGCATGGCGGTGGTGGCGCCTGGCGTCGGGGGCAGCCGCCCGATACGGGTCGCCGACGTGGCCGAGGTTCGCCCGGGCACCGTTCCGCGCATCGGCGCCGCGACCGCGAACGGAGGCGGCGAGACCGTTTACCTGATGGCCCAGATGCTCCGGGGAGCCAACGCCCTCGACGTCATGCGCGCCATCCACAAGCAGCTCCCCGCCGTCCGCGCGCTCCTCCCGTCGGACGTTCGTCTCGACGTCGTGTACGACCGCAGCGTGCTCGTGTACAGCACGCTCAAGACCGTCGGCAGGAACTTGCTCGAGGGGGGGCTCCTCGTCGTGGCGGTTCTCCTGCTCACGCTCGGCAGCGTCCGCGCGGGCTTGCTGGTTGCACTCGCGATTCCTCTCTCGATGCTCGGTGCGACGCTGGCGATGGTGTTGCTCGGCATCCCGGGCAACCTCATGAGCCTCGGGGCCATCGACTTCGGCCTGGTCGTGGATGGTGCCGTCGTGGTCGTCGAGCAACTCTTTCACAGCCTGCGCTCGCCGGACGAGGACGACCGGGCGACGTTTCGCTCGCGAATCGGCGCGATCGTCGAGTCCGTTGCTCAGCCGATGTTCTTTTCGGTGCTCGTGATCGTGCTGGTGTACGTTCCCATCCTCGCTCTGACGGGTGTCGACGGAAAGATGTTCCGGCCGATGGCCTTGACTGTCGTGTTCGCCCTCGCGACGTCGCTGTTGCTGTCCCTGACGTTCGTCCCCGCCGCCGCCACGCTCGTGCTGAGGCCGCGCGACATTCCCAAGCGCGACCCCTGGTTCGTGCGGCAAATCGATCGCGCCTATCGGCCAGTCCTGGCGCGATCCGTCGCTCACCCCTGGATCGTCGTGGGAGGAGCCGTGGCCCTCCTCGGCCTCGGGGGCCTCCTGTTCCTTCGAGCGGGCAGCGAGTTCGTCCCCCAGCTCGACGAGGGTGATCTGGTGATCCAGACGACGCGGCCTCCTGACATCGACCTCGACTCCGCCGTGGCCGCGGCCGGCACCCTCGAACGGACGTCGCGAGAGGCGGTACCCGAAGTCGGGCTGGTGGTCTCGCGAATCGGCAGCCCCGCGGTGGCGACTGACATCATGGGCCTCGAGCAGGCAGACGTGTTCGTCCGCTTGCGCCCCGCTGACAGCTGGCGGCCCGGCCTGCACAAGGAGCAGCTGATCCGAGAGTTGGAGTCAGCCGTCACGGCCAAGGACCATGACGTCGAGCTTTCGTTCACGCAGCCGATCCAGATGCGGTTCAACGAGCTCCTCGGCGGCGCGGTGACAGACGTGACCGCCGCGGTGTACGGCGACGATTTGCCCGAGCTGCGCCGGATCGCGACCGAGATCGTGAACGGCCTTCGCGGGGAGAGCGGCGCCGACGACGTCCGGCTGCTCGCCTCTCCCGACGTCTCCCTGGTCGAGGTCACACCGCGCCCGCTCGACGCCGCCCAGCGCGGCTTCGCGGCGACCGAGGTCCTCGACGCGATCGAGGCCGTCCGCACCGGGCTGGAAGTCGGCGTGACGTACGACGGGCCAATTCGGATTCCCATCACCCTGCATCTGGCATCCCCCGTCGATGCCAGGAACCTCGGTGATCTTCCGCTTCCCTCCGCCGCGGGCGGGCTGGTTCCGCTGTCTCATGTCGCCGACGTCCGCCACACGACGGCCCCCATCCTGGTGAACCATCAAGACGGCGAGCGGCGGCTCCTGGTCGGGTTCAACGTGCGCCAAGCCAACCTCGGTGATGTCGTCGCCCGAGCCCAGGCACGGGTCGCCCAGACGGTCCGCTTGCCGGCGGGCTATCGCCTCGTCTGGGGCGGCCAGTACGAGAACCTGCAGGCGGCCTCGCGCAGGCTCGCCCTCGTCGTGCCCGTCGTGGTCGTCCTGATCTTGGTGGTCCTGTTCGCGGCGTTCCGTCGACTCCGCCCGCCTCTCATCATCTTCATGAACGTGCCGTTCGCCTGCGTCGGCGGCGTCATTGCGCTTGCCACCCGCGGCATGCCGCTTTCGATCTCGGCCGCGATCGGCTTCATCGCTCTGTCCGGGATCGCCGTGATGAACGGGGTCGTCCTCGTCTCGCGGATTCTGCACAACCAGGAAGCGGGCGCGTCGGCAGCTGCCGCCGCATCGAGCGCCGCCGTTGACCGCGCCCGACCCGTGCTGATGACAGCGCTCGTCGCCGCGCTCGGGTTCATCCCGATGGCGCTTGCACAAGGAGTCGGGGCAGAGGTGCAGCGCCCCCTCGCGACGGTCGTCGTGGGCGGTCTGGTCACGTCGACCCTGCTGACTCTCGTCATCCTCCCATCCCTGTACCCGCGCCTCCATATGCTCGGCCGCGGGCGGCGCTTGCCTTCCGGATGACCTCGGCGGCGATCGCCTGCTGGTGCTCGACGGCGTGAAGCTCGATCGCCAGGGCAACATCGCGAAGACCGCGCTCGGCGACCGCCACAGCGGGCCGGCGACGAGTCCTCACCAAGGGGACGGGGATGCGTTCACCACCACGCGCCTCGTGGCTGCTGCGTCAAGGATGAAGCGAGTTTGGGCGGTGCCGATTGTTGGCCGCCTCGATGTGCGCCTGGAGCGGGTTGGTCCGCGGGAGAGTGAATAAGATCGTGGTCCCGGCGCCCAGACGGCTCTCGGCCCATATGCGGCCGCCCTGGGCCTCGACGAGCTGCTTGGCGATGAAGAGCCCGAGGCCCCGTCCCTTCTGCGCGCCTGCCTCCGCCTGCCAGTACCGCTCGAACAGTCTATTCAGCTGCCCGGAAGCGATGCCCGGCCCGGTGTCCCGCACGGCGAACTGAACCTCTTCGCCAGCGCCCGACGCCGACATGGTTATCGAACCGCCCTCGGGCGTGAACTTCACCGAATTTCCCACGATGTTGCCGAAGATCTGCAACACGCGGTTGGCGTCGCAGTAGACATTCCCGGTGACGCCAGGGGCCTCGACGTGGAAGGCGATGCCCCTGGCGGTCGCCGAGGCGGACAGCGTGTCGGCCGTCTCTGCCAGCAGGTCCGTCGTCGGCCACTCCGACAGTTTCAAGGAAAGGCGCCCGGCGTCGATGCTGGAGACGTCCAGCAGGTCGTCGATCATCCGCGCCATCTGGGCGTTCAGCTTCTGGACGCGGTCGAGCTCCTTCCACCCTCGACGACGCTCCCGCGGTCCGACCGAGCGGAGCAGAATGTCGATTGTCAGCCGCGATCCGAACAGGAACGTCCGGAGATCGTGCGCGACGAAGGAGAGAATGTCTTCGCGCGCGCGGACCGCGTCCTTGGCCTCACGATACAGGCGCGCGTTGTCGGCCGCGCTGCCCATCCGGGAGGCGAGGTCGGTTGCGAACAGCAGGTCCGCCCCGGCGAAGATTCGATTCTCGTCCAGCGAGACGAGCGTCAGGACACCCAGCGTCGTTCCCTGGGAAGACATCGGGACGTACAGCAGCGATCTGGCGCCGCTTCTCTGAATGGACGGCTCATGATTGAGGCCGTCGTGGCCGGCCAACGATTTCGGATCGCACCGCGACACCAGGATCGGTCGACCGGATTCGAGCACCCGCACTTGCGGGCTGTCCGGTCCGACCGACAGCGCCGGACGGACCGACCTGGCGATCTCGATACCGGACGGCTCGGTCGCTTCCCGGCGGGCCTCGAAGCGGAGGATCTCACCGCGGTGGAATAGGTCGACCATTCCCAGATCGGCGCAGGCCGGCAGGACGGCGCGAAGCGCCTCCTGGATGGCGGTCTCGACATCGAGCGACATCGCCAACGTCTTGCTGGCCGACGCCAGCAGCACCAGCCGCGCCTCGGTGCGCTTGAGCGCCGAAATATCCGTCAGGGCCGTTCGATAGCCGACGACCTGTCCGGCGTCGTCGAACACCGGAACACTCGTGGCGTTGACGGGCCGTCCGACGATTCCGGAGCGCGACAGCTCGAGCTCCACGCTGATGGCCGATCGCTGGAGACGCACCGCTGAAGGTGCGCGCGCAGTTGCGCCCGATGGCGCGCGGCTACCAACGAGAGCAGCTGCATTCCGATCAGGTGCGTCCGTTCCGTCTCGAGAAAGGCGGCCGCCGTGAGGTTCGCCTCCTGGATCAGGCCTTTGTCGTCGAGCGTCAGGTAGACGATGGGGGCGAAGTCATACAAGTCCATGTACCGCCGGACGGCTCGTTCCAGCTGTGCTTCGGCCTCGCGCAGCTGCCGATTCTGCACCTCCAGGTCGCTCTGATTGGCCTCGCAATCGTGGATGAGGGAGGCTGTCTCGCGCGAGGCAGCGTCGACCCGGGGGTTCGCCTCCAGCGCCTGCAGCGCGGCGACTAGCTCCTCCTTGGACATCGCCTCGAGTGTGGACAGGGGATATTGCCGCGGTCCTCGTTCAAGACCTGCGGGGGTCCTCCTCGGCCCGCTTCGCGAGGCGGCTATCGCGTCCTGTACGGCGTGATGTGCAGCAGGTACCGGGGCCGGCGCGACGCCGAGCGTTCGACCCGCATCATCCCCCAAGGCGCTCCACCTTCCTTCCGCTTCGCCCACCGTATCCCCCAGGCTGCACTGCGCAGCATCAGCGCCTCGCGTGTACCACACTCCCTTGAGTCGCGTAACTCAATTCTGACCACGCTCATTCACATAGGTTCATAGCGAGTGGTCTCTCGGGCAATTACCGGCCTACGCAACAATCGCGGCGCCAGCGCGCGGGTGCCAGTTGCAACCTTCGTTGCATCCCAGCCGAGGCCGTCAGGCCGAGGGACGGGCGCAAAGTTTGCGCCGCCGAGTCGATTAGGGCCTCCTCGGCTCCTCATAGTCGCCCGGCCATTCCAATTTGGGGTTCCAAATCGGACGCCGAGCTTCGAGCCCGGCATTGGATCCACTTTGGTCGGTGTCCCCCGGCGCCCCTGCAACGATTGAACCGTGGGGCGACCTGCCGGCGGGCCATTGGCAAACCTGCTCACCGAAACTCGAGGCTCACCGAACTCGAGGACGATTGGTCTCTCCGCCGACTCGCATCCCTGTTCCCAGAGCACGCCAACGCTCTGCTCGTCGTTCGCAGCCGAGCGCCCAGGAGCTCACCGACCTTGCCACCTTGCAGACCTCCTGCGCGCCTTGGACGAGCTTACTCGAGGAAGGCGAGCGCCTGCTCCAGCCCGGCCGCGACGAGAAGTTCCTCGTCTTCGGCAGCGACGTACAAACAGCTCGAATGACGCCGACTCGAGCATGTCGCCGTCGATGTAAGCCTGACTCATCGTCAACTCGTAGAGGTCGACCATCAGGGGTCGGCGATGTCAGCCTGTCCGCTTCCGGTTGTCGCCATTTCGCGGCCCCCATGTTTGATGGTAGTGGCGGAGGTGGCCGGTGACACCACGGCGTTGGCGAGACAGAGGCGTTGCTGGTGGTTTCTTGCAATACGACGTCCCGAGAGGCCGCGCCGTGATCGGAGGGGCTCTCGGGGCCGCGCGCCCCGCGCCGCGCGTCTGGATCGTCAGCGCGGACCATTGGCCGCGCGCCTATCTGCGCGCCGAGCTGATTCGAGCGCGGCTACGACGCGACCGGCTTCGTGGCGCTCAAGGATGCCGTCGTCAGGCTCATGCTGGCGCGCTCTCGTCGTCCCGCTCTCCTGGTGGTCGATCTGCATGGGGAGGCGATCGACGACAAGTTGGGTGCGTTGCTGTTTCGAGAGGGCGTTCCCGTCCTCACCGTCGCCGACGCGGGTCGCCCCGATCGCGAGCCACCCGGCCCGATCGTCGAGACCCTCCGTCGCCCGCTCACGATCGGCGTCATCGCCGACGCGGTCGACCGCCTGAGTCCAGCGCGAGGCGAAGGTGGCCGACCTCCGCGGCGAGCACCGCCTGCGTGCAGGCGACAACGACGAGTCGCGCACGGTGATCCGTTCGTAGTAATCGAGTTCGCGCCTTCTGCTCGGGTGAACGCGTCACCGCGAAGCTGTGGTCCTCGTGCCGCTCGCAGGCATTTGCAGCTCCCCGCAAGTTCCGCTGCGCCATGAGGTTCGTGTAGATGTTGTGTCGGCGATCGCGCTGTACTCGTCCGAACCGTGACGCCGTCGATCCGGAACGAGCCGTGCACGTCATGGTGGCCGAGACGCCTCCACAAGCGCGCGGTCTGGACCAGAGGTCGACGCCAACGTCGGCTCCGCTCCGTCGAGGCGGGGCCGGCCGTCCACGTAGCGTTCGTAGTCCCCACTTCATCGAAGGGGACGAAGGGCGGGCCCCCTGCCCGCGCGCGCTCCTCCAGGAACGCGTCGAACGTCTCCTTCCAGGCGGCCGCGTGCAGCCTGGCGGTCTTGGTCAGCACCCCGTCCAGATCGAACAGGCAGGCCCGAATGTCGGGCGGCAATCCGAGCGCGGCGAGGTCGATGGCGAGACCTCACCGCGTCCGCGACGCGTGGTGCAGGACGGCCGCCGCGCCGGCGAGCTCGAGACCGGCGAGGGCCCGGCACAGAACCCGGTGATCGTCGAAGAAGGACATCATTCGCCGGTACCAGCGCGGCGCCGACGGCGAGGACCAGACGCGAATCTGCGTTCCCGGAGCGAGCAGAAAGGTCACGGCATCCCCCGCCATCGCGATGGCGAGCAGGGAGAGAGCTTGTTTGCGCATCGAGAACCTCCGTCGTTGGCGCTCCCACGAACATGCGTCCCGCCTGGTGTCGCGCAAGCGTGGCCGGACGGGTTTGCCATGGCAGTCGTGCGGTTGCTCCTGGATGTTGGAGACGCACAGGCGGAGCATCCTTGCCCGCATCCTGGGGTTCTTCTGGGGCCCCATCCCCTGGATGATTGAGATCGCGGGTGGACTGTCCGCCTTCGCGCGGCACTGGGAGGACCTGACGATCATCGTCCTGATGCTCCTCATCAACGCGGCCGTCGGCTTCTGGGAGGAGTTCAAGGCGGACACCGCCATCGAGGCGCTCAAGCAGCGCCTGGCGCCCAGGGCGCGCGTGCGCCGGGACGCCACCTGGAAAGAGGTGGACGCGGCCGAGCTCGTGCCCGGCGACGTGGTTCTCGTTCGCCTCGGCAACATCGTACCGGCGGACCTGGAGCTGACGGGCGACGGATATCTCAGCGCCGATCAGTCGGCGCTGACCGGCGAGTCGCTGCCGGTCACCAGAAAGGCGGGCCAAAGCGCCTACTCCGGATTCGGTCGTGAAGACCGGCGGTCTACGGCTGGTTCGTGGCGCCCATCGGCTGGTCGAAGGCGCTCCTCGTCTGGGCTTACGCCCTCGCGTGGCTGGGCATCAACAGCGTCATGAAGATCGGAGCGCTCCGCTTCTTGAAGCGAGGGACCAAGCTGCACGCCCGCCACCTGGCGCGCGTCGGCACGTCGCTGCACGCGCCGTAGATCCAGACGTCACCTCGGCGCGCAACATCTGCGGGGGTCTCCGGCGCGACACTCGGGGCGCTCGTCCTCGCGCGCAGCATCTGCGCGTCGGGACCTCGCCGCTCGCGCATTCGCGTTGGAACGGCGTTTGCTCATCTGAAGGGTGTCGCCCCGCGCATCGGCCCTCGCAATAAAAGGGAGGACGTACCCATGAAGCGCTCGCTCTACGTCATCTTGGCAGTCAGCCTGTTCGGCCTCGCGTTCTCTGGAACGCTGACGTATCAGGAGGTGTTCGCGCACAGCGCTGCTGTTTGCCCATCACCCGGCGCACCGGGCAGCATCCTCGGCTACCCGGCCTGCGTGTATGGGTTCTTCATGTACCTGATCATCGCCGCCACCGCGCTGGTCGGCTTGGTGGCGGGCCGCCGACCGGCGCGTTCGTTCGGCGGAGCTGGGCAACGTTTCGACCAGAGCTCGTCTCCGCGTATTCCGACCTGATTGTGTTGCGCCTCAATGATTCAAATCAGAAACGCGCCCGTGACATCAGAAGCCACACGGGTGGCGCGCCAGGCGTCGAACGCATGGACGCAGTCAGCTCGACGGCTCTATGATGCGCGGATGGTGATGGGACGGATGGGTTGGATCCTTTGCATAGTCGGGGCCTGCGACACGAATGCGGCGACCATCGCCAACCCCGTGTGTACGACGATCGCGCCGGGGGCCAGCTGCCTTCAGAACGCCGACTGCGGTCCTGACGCGCTCTGCGCCGCCGGGAGCGACGCGATTCCCGCTGCACCTCGACCTGCTTCTCGACCGCGCGAGCGCTCAGCGCGCCGAAGCTCGCCGTCGGGAACTTCCTTTCCGCCGACTTCAGCCAGATTTCGACGTCCACTCCGGGGCGACTCGGGCGCGGTTCTTCGAACCGGTACCTGCGCATGAGGCGGCGAAAGGATTCGGAGCGCGTTCAGGATCCGGCGGGCCACACGATCTGGATGCCGTTGACGGGCGCGCGGGTCTGAGGGCCGGTTCCCGGGGTGGCCGTCAGCTTGAACGACGCGCCGGTCACCTTGTGGAAGACGACGTAATTGCCGGCTCCGCCGGCCGGCGCCAGCGTGAACCCCGGAAAGCTGGTGGGCGATGGGCCGGTTTGAGAGACGGTGAAGGTCGTCGTGCCGATGGCGTACTGGTACGTGCGCGTCGAGGAGCTGGGGATGTCGCCCTGCACATAGACGTAGACGTCGTAGCCGACGCTGATGGCGGCGGGAAGGCCGCTGACGGTCACGGTGGCCGGCGACGCGGTCGCGGTCGGGTCCAGATAGCCGTTCATCATCCGCGTGTCGCCGGGGGCGTCCGCGTAGCCGTTGGTCCATTCGCCGGGATTTCCCGAGGTGGGCGGAGAGCTCCACGACACGCCGGCGGCGGTGACCGTGCCGTCGGATTCGCGCAGGTTGGCCAGCGTTCCCACCGGGGTCCCGGCGCCGTTCCAGTTCGCCGCCGGTTTGACCCCGGCTGTCTCGCTTGCCGCCATGGCCGGGGCCGCAACGAGGCTGGCGCCGCCGGTGCCGCCCGTCATGGTGCTGCCGCCGACAAAATCGATGCTGATGATGGTCGGATGAGCGCCGCCGGCGCCCGCAGCGCCGCCGCCGGTGCCGCCACCCATTCCACCTGCGCCGCCCGTTCCACTGACGCCGCCCGTTCCACTGACGCCGCCCGTTCCACTGACGCCGCCCGTTCCAATCGCGCCGCCCCTTCCACCCACGCCGCCCGTTCCGATGGCGCCACCCGTTCCACCGGCGCTGCCTCCGGCCGTACCGCCGGTGGCGCTCTGGCCGGCGGCGCCGCCAGTCCCGGTGGTTCCCCCGCCCCCTCGACCTCCGCCGCCCGCCCCGCCGGTCCCGGACGTCCCGCCCGTGCTGCGGGCGCCCGCGCCGCCTCCGCTTCCGAAGGTGCCGCCCGCCGAGCCGCCGGCGCTCCCGCCGGTCGCCCGACCTCCGCCGCCGCCACTCGCTCCCCCGGCAGCATTTGAAGCGCCGCCGATCCCACCCCCGCCGCTGCCATCACCTCCATCGATCAATCCAACGCCGGTCGGCGACTCGTCGGCGGGCGCTTCCATCCCGCGATTGGCGCAGGCCGCGATGGCGCCCACCAGCAGGACGTACCGCAGTCGTTGGGTGCAAGCGCGAAAGGACATCCGCATCCCGGCCCGACGACACCACCGCGAAAACCCGGGTCTGGGCCGCCGTCGAATTGGATAATTACATTAACATATTCCCGGCCGCGGTGGCATTTTCGCGCGGATGGGTTGCCAAGCTCGGCCGGTGAGCTTAAGCAAATGGACGACGCGGGACGTCCGCGAGGAGGCCCATGGCTCATCGAAGGGTTCTGCTGGTCGGCCTCGCGGCCATGCTGTTGACGCTGGTGGGATCGGCTTCTCCCGCGCAGGCCCGCTACTACGGGAGGCGGTACTACCCGCGGGCGCCCCGCGGCGTTTACCGGGCGGGGGTCGCCTTCGGGTTCTCACTGGGCATCGGCGGCATCTCGGCCTCGAGTTGCGGCGACGTGTGCGGGTTCTCCGGGCTTGCCGAGGTGCACATCGGCGGGATGATCGCGCCGAACGTGGCCGTCCTGGGCGACTTCTGGGAGGGGCTCCACTACTTCTCGGGGGTCCCCGGGCTCGGCAACGGCGAGACGTGGAACGGCATCTACACGCTGGCCCTGCAGTACTGGCCGCTTTACAACGTGTGGCTCAAGGGGGGCCTCGGCTTCGGGCGGCTCCAGCTCAACGCGAACAGTTACTACGGCTACTACTCGGTCAACGTCGACGACGAGACAGGGTTCGCCTTCATGCTGGCGGCCGGGATCGAGCTGCTCCAGAGCTTCAACTGGACGATGGATCTCCAGCTGCGCTACGGGAACGTGGCCTACGGCGGCGGCGGGAACAGCGCCGGCGATCTCAGCATGTACGGCGTGATGCTCGGCTTCAACTGGTACTGACGGGCGGCACGGCGCAGGTTCTCGCCATCTCCGACGACGACCTCAGCTCGATGGTTTGATGGCGGGCACCGCGGAGACGAGCGCGTGCCCTGGCCCGAGGGGCGCGTAGACTTCCCGGGTGTGCGCCCGCACGACGCTGTCCAAGAAGGACCTTCGCGAGGTCGCGGAAGAGTTGGAGGCCGAATGGTCGCCCGAGGACGCCCTGACCTTCCGGCCCCGATACAACGCCGCGCCGTCCGAGACCCTCTGGATCCTGCGGGCCGGCGCGGCTGGTCGGGTGATAGGTCCGGCCGTCTGGGGCTACCGGGCCAAGGACCGACCTCTCATCAACGTCCGCGGGGAGAGCGTCAACGCGGGCAGCTTCCGCGAGGCGTTCTCGTCGAGGCGGTGCGGGGTCGTGGTCGACGGATTTTACGAGTGGAACGGGCGTCGGGAGCCCACCTGGTTCCATCGCCCCGACGGCGGGCTGCTCGTGCTTGGCGGCCTTTTTCAGATCGCCCCGGATGCGGTTCCGCGGTTCACCATCTTGACCACCCCGCCCAACCGCATCGTCACGGCCGTCCATGACAGGATGCCGTTGATCGTGCCGGCAGAGCGGATCGACGACTGGCTCGCCGACGAAGCGCCGCGCGTGGTGGACCTGATCGCTCCCGCGCCGGAGAGTCTCCTGGTCGCGACGCCGGTTTCCAAGCACGTGAACAGCGTCAAGAACGACGATCCCTCTTGCATCCTCCCCGTCGCGCGAGCCGCCGGCGATCCGCAGGGCAGCCTGTTTTAGACTTCTGCAGGTCGAGGACGATCTGGCCGGGAGCAGGTCGACCTGCCGGCACGGGGAATTGGCGAGCCCACGAAGACATTTTCTGGATGTTCTTTGGGCGCGAATCGGATGAGATGGAATCGTGGGGCCGGTGAAAGCTGTCGCGCTCGGTTTCGCCGCGCTCCTCGTGGCGCGCCCGTCGAACGCCGGCGGGCGCGGGCCGACCGGCGAGGCGCCGCGCGAGTCGGCGCGGCCCCTCCCCTGGGTGAACCCGGCCCGTTGCCTCCCGCGTTGTGCCGCGGATCCAGACGTGGCGCTCACGCGTCTCGACGAACGGGGGCGCCCGCGCCGCACCGGCAAGCACCGGGTCGCCGCCAACGTCGTCGAGCCGCTGCAAGAGCTGCTGACCGCCGCTGGGGCGGCCGGCTTTCGGCTCCGGATCTCGTCGGCGTTTCGTTCCTACAAAGAACAGGCGCGCCTGTTCCGCACCATCAAGGAGCGCGGCCGGGCAGCGCGTCCCGGCCACAGCGAGCACCAGCTGGGAACGACGATCGATCTGCGGCTTCCGAGCACGAAGGCGATCCTCTGGCTCGCCGGCCACGCCTTCGAGCATGGCTTCGCCCTCAGCTATCCGGCCGGGCGGCAGCGCGAGACCGGCTACCGGCCCGAGCCGTGGCACGTTCGCTACGTCGGCCCCGCGCTGGCGAGGCAACTGCACGAGCGCGGCATCACCCTCGAGCAGATGTTTCGCTCACACCCCGAGCTCGGCCTGTCGGGCGACTGCGCCGACTGCCCCGACGCCCTCTCCCGCACCCGGTGCGGAGCGCTGACGTCCGCCGGCAGCTGCCAGGGCACCGTCCTCGCGTGGTGCTACGACGGAGCCGCGAACGCCGTGGACTGCTCTCAGTCCGACGAGATCTGCCGGCCGGCCGGCGGCGACGGGGAGGCGACCTGCGGGCCTGCCGAGGCCGCGCGTCCTCCGCCGATTCTAAGGCGCTGGTGAGCGCGGCAGCATGACGGTGGCCGCGAGCGCGAGAGCGGCTCCTGCACCAAAGGCTGCGCGGGCGCCCCACTCCCGGTAGAGGAGGCCAAACACGGCACTGGCGGGCAGCGCGGCGACCCCCACGGCCATCTGGAAGGCGCCGAGCGCCCGCCCTTGCCATTCCTTCGGGACCATGTCGACGACCAGCGCTTTCTGGGCGCCTTCCGTCAGTCCGTAGTAGGCACCATAGACCGTGAACAGCAGCCAGACCTGCCAGGTCGCGCGACAGGCGGCGAAGCCCGCGTAGGTCAGTGCGTAGACGATCCATCCCGCCGCGATCGTGAACGAGCGCCCGCGCCGATCGCTCAGGCCCCCGCCCCAGGTCGCGGTCGCGGAGCGGACCAGATGCAGCAACGCCCACAAGATGGGGGTGAGCGCCACCGCGACACCCAGCTCCCGGGCACGCCAGAGCAGGAAGGCGTCCGACGAGTTACCGAGGGTGAAGGTCACGACCGCCAGGAGCAGGCGGCGAAATCCCGTCACCGGCGGAACTCCGATCCGGACGGCGCTGGTGGTCGGCGAGGCCGCGTGCGATCGGACCCCGAATCCGACGACGAGCATCGTCACGACGCCCGGCACGGCGGACCAGAAGATCACCCGGCGGACCGACATGCCCGACGAGAGCAGGGCGAAGCCGGCCATGGTCCCCAGCACGGCGCCCAGGCTCTCCAGCGCATGGTGAAATCCGAAGGCGTAGCCACGGGAGCTCTTCGTGGTCACCGACGCCACGAGCGCATCGCGCGGGCTTCCGCGGACGCCCTTGCCGACCCGGTCACCGAAGCGGATGGCGAGCACCTGCCACCAGCTGCCGGAGAAACCGAGGAGAGGACGGAGCAGGTTGGCGATCCCGTAGCCCAGAACCGTGAGGGTCTTCAGGCGCCCGATCCGATCGGCGACATAGCCGGACGCGAGCTTCAGCAGGCTGCCCGTGGCGTCCGCCGTCCCCTCGATCAGCCCAAGCGCCGCCGGCCCGCTGCCCATCGTCGCGAGCAGGGCCGGCAGCAACGGCGTGACCATGTCGCCTGCGAGGTCGTGAAGCATCGACACGACCGCGAGCGCCACGACCGTCGGGTGAAGGCGAGGACGGCTGGCCTTCAGCGTCGCGGCCTCGTGCGCCCCGGGCGGCTCGACCTGTCCAGCCATGTTCACCTGATCTGATGCACCGGGAAGGCTTTCGCCACCCCGCTCTCGCGAGGCGCGCCCGCCCCCCTGAATACCCTACCCGGATATGATATGGAGAGCGCGTGGCTCATACCGCTCACGATGAGAAGCTGCTCGGCCGCGTTCGCCGGCTGCGCGGACAGATCGAGGCGATCGAACGGAGCATCGAAGCCGGTCACGACTGCGCCAAGGTGCTGCACCTCATCGCGGCGTCCCGGGGTGCGATCAACGCGCTCATGACCGAGGTGCTCGAGGGCCACGTCCGGGAGCATCTGATCGACCCCGCCAAAGAGCGGTCGACAGCCCGCGCGAAGGCGGCTCAGCAGCTCATCGACGTCCTTCACTCGTACCTGAGCTGAGCTCGCGATGCGTTCCTGGAAAGACCACGGCGAGGCGGTGACGACCACCCTGTGCGCGCTCACCGTTGTCACGGGCTGGCTGCTCATGCGCAATGGCGTCCACGCCGCCGGCGTTGCGGTGCTCGTCACCGGGTACGTGCTGGGCGGCTTTCGGCAGGCCCGCGACGGCGTTCTCACGCTGATCCGCGACCGGGAGCTGGACGTCGATCTCCTCATGGTCGTCGCCGCCATCGGCGCGGCCGCCATCGGCGAGTGGTTCGACGGCGCGCTGCTCATCTTCATCTTCGCCCTGAGCGGCACGCTGGAGGGTTACGCGAGCGCCCGGACCACCCGCGACATCGGCGCGCTCATGGCGCTCGCGCCCGACGACGCCGTTCTCCTCCGGGAGGGGGCCGAGCAGGTCGTGCCCGCCTCGACACTGAAGGTCGACGACCGCATCCTCGTCCGCCCCGGAACCCGAGTTCCCGCGGACGGGTCGATCCTCGAGGGGACGTCCGCCGTGAATCAGGCGCCCATCACCGGCGAGTCGGCACCGGTCGAGAAGAGCTCTGGGCACGACGTGTTCGCCGGATCGATCAACGGCCACGGCGCCCTCTACGTGAAGGTCACGCGCGCGCCCGGCGACACGCTTCTGGCCCGGATCATCGAGCTCGTGAAGCAGGCTCAGGCCAATCGGCCGCCGGCCCAGCTCTTCATCGAAAGGTTCGAGCGCGGCTACGCGAAGCTCGTCGTCGTGGGAGCCATCCTCCTCGGCGCCCTTCCGCCGACGGTCGGATGGTGGACCACCCGGGAGGCCGTCTATCGGGCCATGATCTTCCTGGTGGTGGCCTCGCCCTGCGCGCTGGCCGCGGCGATGATGCCGACTCTGTTGTCGGCCCTGTCCAACGCCGCCCGAAACGGGATCCTGTTCAAGGGCACCGCATTCGTCGAAGCTCTCGGCAAGATCGACGCCATCGCGTTCGACAAGACCGGAACGCTCACCTCCGGGCATCCGGTCGTCGTCCAGGTCGTCTCGACCGGCGAGACCGCTCCGGAGACCCTGCTGGCGTACGCGGCGTCCATCGAGAGCGCCTCCGAGCATCCCGTCGGTCGCGCCATCGTGGCCGAGGCGGCGCGCCGCCAGCTCCCCCTCGCGGCCGTGTCCGATTTCCAGGCGCTGATAGGTGCCGGCGCGAGAGGCTGTCTTGCCGGCGTGGCCTGGTCGGTGGGCCGGCCTTCCCTCTTCTCGACAGCCGAGGACGTGAGCCGCCGGATCGCCGAGCTGGAGAGCCAGGGTCACACGGTGGTCCTGGTCGGAGACGTCGCCTGCCGGGGGTACATTGCGTTGCGAGATAAAGTCCGGCCTGAGGCCCGCGCCGCGGTGGACTTCCTCAGACACCTCGGGATCAAACCGATTGTCGGTCTCAGTGGCGACAGCCCGGCGACCGCTCATGCCGTCGCGGTCGAGGTCGGCGTCGACGAGATGCACGCCGGCCTTTACCCCGAGGACAAGGTCCGGATGGTCAAGGAGCTGGCGTCGAGCCACGGCGTCGTGGCGATGGTCGGAGACGGCGTCAACGACGCCCCCGCCCTGGCGGTGGCCAACATCGGGATCGCGATGGGCGGCATCGGGACCGACGTGGCGCTCGAGACCGCCGACGTCGTCCTGAGCCGGGACGACGTCAGCATGGTTCCCTACGCCGTGGCGCTCGGTCGTCGCTCGCTCCGGATTGTCCGCCAGAACCTGGCGATCGCCCTCACCGTGATCGTCGCGCTGGTCCTGTCGGATCTCTTCGGACTCATCACCCTTCCCTGGGGCGTCGTGGGACACGAGGGAAGCACCCTCCTCGTGACGCTGAACGGGCTCCGGCTATTGCGCGGGCCGGGTGTCTCTCGTGCTTTTCGCGCCGCGGGCGATCACCCGGCGGATGCCAGGCCGCCCGGCGTGACGACGACGCGCTCTCCCGGCCGAAACGGCGAGTACCCCGCGTAGACGAAGGTGCCGTAGCCGCCGTCGTCGAAGCGGACGCCGAGCTCGTAGGTGCGCTGCTCGGAACTGCCCTGACTGGCCGCCGCACCCACGGCGGCGCCCCCGAGGGCTCCGGCGACGGCGGCGGGTCCCCGTCCCCCGCCGAACAACAACCCGCCGATGAGCGCGCCGGCGACGGCGCCGGCGGCCGGGTTCCCCTCGGTGCGCTGGACGATGAGGCGGACGGACTCGACCTGGCCGGTACGGCCGTACCCCACGGCACCAGGATCCCGTCCAGGTGGTGGTGGTCGTGCTGGTGGTCGCGCAGGCGGCAGACGACGCGACCAGGAGGACCAGGGCGACGCGCAAGAGCTTCGCGGTTTCCATGCTTCTACTCCCCTCCCCTCGGAGGGATTGCATCGCCCGTGCCGCCCTGACGCCCGCGAAGACCGAGCACCACGCCGTCCCCGCGGGTCCATTTCGGTCAGGGGAGCGAAGACTCTCCGTCCGAGAGCGTGCGCAGGAAGGCCACCACGGCCGCCTCCTCGCCGGGGCTCAGGCCCAGGTTGCCGAGCTCGGCGGTGTTGACGTTCTGGGGCACCTCGGGCGCGGGCCAGCAGCGGTGCGCCAGCGCCTGCTGCTCGGTGAAGTCACCCGGGCACCGGCCCAGCTTGTCCCGCGTGTTGTAGAAGTGCACCAGCGCCGCCAGGCTCTTGAAGTAGCCGTTGTGGGTGTAGGCCTTCGGGAAGTGAGGTCGCGGTCGCAGGTCGACGTTGCGCAACGTGGGGACCTTCTGTTTGCCAAGGTTCTGCGCCGCCAGGCTGGTGAGGTCTGAGCTGGTGAGCTTCTTCATGGCGTCGGGGACGTGCGGCAACGAGCGCCAGCTGCCGTCGGCGGCGAGCTTGGCGAGGAACCCGCCCAATCCCTGGTCGACGAACGCGGCTCCTTCCGGGTTGATCGGCGCGCCGTCCACCAGGACCTTGTCCATCCCGTAGAACGGGTTCTCCGGATTCCGCGGCACGCCCAGGTTGTCGTAGGTGAAGTCGGTGAAGAGCGGAGGCCGACCAGCGTTTCCGGTGGCCGTGTGACAGTTGGTGCACCGGGCCTTCCCGGTGAAGAGCTGGTAACCGGCCCGTTCGACCGGCGTGAGGCGCGCCTTCCCCGCCAGATAGGCGTCGAACTTGGAGGCGAAGCGGTTGACCTGATCCGAGTCCTCGTAGGCCGCCAGCGACAGCGCCACGTCGTCATACGCCCGGTCCACCTGGCTGCAGGCCCCGGGGCCCCAGACCTTGCGAAACAGATGCCCGTATTCGCCCGCGCAGACCAGGTGCACGACCGAGGCCGCGTCGGGCAGGGCCTGCTCGACGGGGTTGAGGAACGGCCCTTGCGCCTGATCCGCGGAAGGGTTGCCGAGCTTCCAGCCCGTGGCTCGCCCGTCCCAGAAGTTCCCTCCGGCGAACGCGACGTTGGCGGCGTCGTAATCGAAGATCGGCGCCAGCGACGCGTACCCCGAGCTCGGGGGTTTGCGGTTTCCGAAACGTCCCGCGACGGAGCCTTCGTACACCGCACCGTGCTCGTTGAGCTCCTCGTCGGGTCCGGTCCAGCCGACCTCCGGCCCGTGACAGGCCGCGCACGCCTGGTTGGCGTTGGCGGACAGATGCCGATCGAAGAACAGCTTCTTCCCGAGCGTGGCCAGGAGCGCGTGCTCCGGTCCGCCCGGGCCGCCGTGGCCGGGCTGCAGAGCCACCACCGACGCCACCGCTTCGTCGTTTGCGTCGGCGCCGTCGCAGGCCGCCACGCTGACAATTGCCGACACCATGACCCCCAGAACCATTGTCCGCATCTCCGTCCTCCTGGATGTGATTTCGGGCCGCCCGCGATCGGTTCGTCCGCTGAATCGCGCGCAACATGCTCATGCCGTTCGCATGCGCAATGCGGGTGGGCACAAATTGCGGGTGTCCTCCTCGCCGGACAGGTCACCGCCTCACGACTCGACGTCGTCACCCGTCGCGCCGAACCGGCGGACCCGCCGGTTGTCAGCCGGAGGCGAGCGCGACGCCATCTCGCGACGGCGCGGTGACGTTGAAGACGACGTCGAGGATCTCCCAGCGGTAGTAGATGAAACTTCCGCTCGGGAGCTGCCAGCCGACCTCGCCCCGCGCAGGAACCTCGATCCCCTCGAACGTGCGCCACGCCGAGCTGACACCGAACCAGGGCGTGAGGCGCGCGTCGTTTCCACCGCCAAGCGGTCGTTCGGCATCGAAGCGCACGGCGCGACCGCGGGCGTCGAACGAGAACACGGCCGTCGCGGCGCGACCTGCGTAGCGAATCGTCGCGCGGGCGTGCGTGTCGTCGATCGGTTCCCACGAGACGTGCGGGCCGAGCGCCGCAGAGGGGAACCAGATGATCTCAGCCAGGTAACGGAGCATGGCGCCCCTGTCGATGGCCTCGTCGGCCGCGTTCACGACGTTCACCAGCGACGCCACCTTGATGAGCATCTCGCCGTGGCCGCCCACGTATTTGTCGCGCCCGGCAATCGGGACGAGCCGCATCGCCGAGGCGTCCACCTTCCAGACGAAACCGGGAGGGTCGATCGAGAAGGACTGCTCGGCCCGGGCCGGCATCCACGATGCGTCCGGTTTGGTGCGGATCTCGCCGCGCTGGTGAAGACGAACGGTGGCCGCGCGAGGCCGGCCGACGACGCCGCTCGCCGCGAGCCACCTCGCCACCGGCGCGGGAAGGGATCGCAGCTCGTCGGGCGTGACAGGGCGCGTATCGGCGCCGGCGTTCGCGAGAAGCGCCGCCGCCTCCGCGTCGACCCGCTTGGCGAAGCTGGCGTGCGCGGCGGCGACGACGACCGGAACGAGGATGACGAGATTGGCGATCGTTCCGGCCTTGGCGTCCGGCCAGGCTTCGAGGATGAGCCCCTGAGAGAGCAGCACGCCGAGCAGCGCAGGGACCCACCAGACGTCCTGGCGGGCGATCCTGGCCACCGCCGCCGCGAGCAACAGACAGAGCGCGGCCAGCCAGCCGGCGGCGAAGACCCGCTCTCCCGTCACCGACAGCGGCACCACAAGGCGGCCGCTCAGCGCCGGAATGGTCGCCAGCCTCGACCACTTCAGGTATCCGAGGAGGTGAATCGCGCCATGGAGCGCGAGCACCGCTGTCAACCCCGCTCTCATCCTCGGGGCTGACAAAGCAACATGCGCGCCATTCGGACGTCACCTGCTCCTCGGCGGCGGGCACCCGGCAGAGCCCGCGCGCCTACGGAGCCGTCGCGCAAATCCTGCGCAAGGTCCGCCGGCGCCACGTTCGGACGCTCCGTCCATCGGCGCACGTTCCCAAACCAGCCGACGGCACATACGTTGCTAAACTGCGAAGGAGACGAGGCATGAAGAAGCGCGACGCTCCGGCGAACAAAGTCACGTGGCCCACGCCGTTCGAGCACCTGTTCGTCGCCACCGACTTCTCCGCGGGCGCGGCGCAAGCGGTCTCCCGGGCAGCCCATCTGGCGGTGGCCGAGCGGGGCACGATCACCGTCGCCCACGTCCTGTCGGGATCACTTCCCAAGAAGGTGCGGGCCGAGGTGGAAGAGATCGCCCGCCGAAGCCTCGACCAGGCGACGAAGGGGGTGGCCAAGATGCTCGCCGCGCGAGGCCGGCGCGACATCAGGGTGACGTCCGAGCTGTGCCACGGTCTGCCGTACGTCGCGCTCGTCCGCCAGGCCCGCTCGGTCGGGGCCGACCTCGTGGTCCTCGGTCGCCACGGCAAGCGGCCGATCCGGGACATGTTCATCGGCTCGACGGCCGAGCGCGTGATCCGGGCGGGCGATCTGCCGGTCCTGGTGGTGAGCCGAAGGGCCAGCCGTCCTTACCGTCGGCCGCTCGTCGCGATCGATCTCGAGGACACGAGCCGCTCTGTCGTCACCGTCGCGCTTCGCGCCCTCGGGACCGAGGCGGCGGCCGTGACGATGGTCCACGCCTACCCCATGCTCTTCGACGACACCATGCCCCCCAGGTTGTTGTCGCGCGAGGTGACCCGATTGCGCAAGGTGTACCGCGAGACGGCCGTCGCTGGTCTTTCGAAGCTGCAGGAAGCGCTTGGCGCGCTCGGCGTTCGCTGGCGAACGGTCGTCGTTCCCGGCGACGCCCGGGCGGCGATCCTCGGCGAGGCCGTCCGGCTGCGTGCGGATCTCCTGACCGTCGGAACGCATGGACGATCGGGGATCTCCCACGTGCTCGTCGGCAGCGTCGCCGAGCGGGTCATTCGAGCGGCTGCTTGCGACGTGTTGGTGGCGAGGCCCGCCCGTGTGTCGTTCAGGCTTCCGTGATGGCCCGGCCCAGGGTCGTGACGGCGGGGAACCGGGAGGGCGGGACGTGGCGAAGCTGAGCTCAGACGCGCGAGCGGCGGATGCGGTCACGGGACGGCCCCACGCGCTGTCCACCGCAGAGATCTGCGCGGCGCTCGACGCGAGCGCCACGGGGCTCGGCTCCGCCGAAGCGAGGGATCGTCTCGCGCGGGTCGGTCGAAACGAGCTGCCCCACGCCGAGCCGCCGGGCATCGCCCGCGTCTTCTTTCGGCAGTTCCTGAACCCCCTCATCTACATCCTGCTGGTCGCGGCCGCGATTCCGCTGGCCATGCGGGACTGGTCGGACTCCGGCTTCATCCTCGTGGTGCTGGTTCTCAACGCGGTCATCGGCTGCACCCAGGAGTACAGCGCCGAGAAGAGCGCCCAGGCGTTGCGCGCGCTCTCGGTTTCCAGGGCGTACGCGCTTCGAGACGGCGAAGAGGTCGAGCTCGACGGGGCGGAGCTGGTCCCGGGCGACGTCGTGCTGCTCGAGGCGGGAAGCAAGGTCCCGGCGGACGTCCGGCTCATCGCGAACGGCGGCCTGGAGGTCGACGAGTCGCTCCTGACGGGAGAGTCGCTGACGGTCACGAAGAGACCGGCGGCCGTCCTGGCTGCGGACACGGCGCTGGGCGATCGGACCAACATGGCCTTCGCCGCCACGCTCGTGACGCGCGGGCGGGCGCGCGGGATCGTCGTCGCGACCGGACTGGCGACGCAGATCGGGCGCATCGCGCGCTCGCTGGCCACTGCGAACGCCGCCAAGCCGCCGCTGCTGGTCCGGATGGAGCGGTTCACGCGGAGAATTGCGCTCGCGGTGGTGGTCGCGGTCGTGGCCCTCGGCGGCGTCTCGGTCGCGCAGGGGAGCTCGGTGGCGGACGTCTTCATTCTCGCCGTCGCGCTGGCCGTCGCCGCGATTCCCGAAGGACTGCCGGTCGCCCTGACCGTGGCGCTCTCGATCGGGGCGCGCCGCATGGCCCGGCGGAAGGTCATCGCGCGCCGCCTGGCGGCGGTCGAGGCGCTCGGCTCGTGCACCTTGATCGCCTCCGACAAGACGGGGACGCTCACCATGAACGAGCTGACCGCCCGCAAGGTGCTGCTCTCGGGCGCAGAGCCCTACGACGTCACGGGCCAGGGTGTGAAGCCGGATGGGGAGGTCCTGGCCCCGGGGGAGGCACGCCCGCTCCTCGAACGCCTCGCCGCCGCCTGCGTCCTCTGCAATGACGGTTTCCTGGGCCTCCGGGACGGCTCCTGGGTGAGCCATGGCGATGCCGTCGACGTCGCC
Organism: uncultured Pseudomonadota bacterium; assembly: GCA_963835825.1. Taxonomy (GTDB): domain Bacteria; phylum Myxococcota_A; class Polyangia; order Fen-1088; family Fen-1088; genus JADGRB01. The sequence goes on along the minus strand of CAWIGZ010000003.1, from coordinate 406,964 downwards.
CTGTTGGCCATGGCCGCCAAGGCGGGCGTGCATCGCGCGGCCGTCGAGGCCGAGAGTCCGCGCCTGGCAGAGATCCCCTTCGAGCCCGAGCACCGGTTCGCGGCGACGCTTCACCGGACCGGCGCCGTTCTTCACGTCGCCGTCAAGGGGGCCGCAGAGCGCGTCCTCGCCATGTGTTCGCGGATGGCGACGCCGGCGGGCGACGTGCCGGTGGAGGCCGCGGCGCTCGATGAACGGGCCACCGCCCTGGCGGCCCGCGGGTTCCGCGTCCTGGCCATCGCCGCCGGCCCCGTCGACCTCGACGGAAGGCAGGTCGCCGACTTCGCGCCCAGCGACCTCGGCGGCCTCGTCTTCCTGGGCTTCGTCGGAATGATCGATCCGCTGCGGCCCGAGGTGAAGGAGTCGGTCCGCCTGTGTCAGGCGGCGGGGATCCAGGTGGCGATGGTCACCGGTGATCATCCGGTCACCGCGCTGGCGATCGCCCGCGAGCTCGGTTTCGCCGACCGGCCCGAGCAGGTCGTGACCGGGCCGCAGCTGGAGAAGGTGGCGGCCCGCGGGGAAAAGGCCGTCGACGCTCTCATTCGAGAGGCACGCGTGTTCGCGCGCGTCGAGCCGACCCAGAAGCTGCAGATTGTCGGGGCGCTGATCCGCCTCGGGCACTTCGTGGCCGTCACCGGCGACGGCGCCAACGACGCGCCCGCGTTGCGCGCGGCGCACATCGGGGTCGCCATGGGAGAGCGCGGCACCGACGTGGCGCGCGAGAGCGCCGACCTCATTCTCACCGACGACAACTTTGCCTCCATCGTCGCGGGCGTCGAGGAGGGGCGCGTCGCGTATGGAAATGTCCGCAAGGTCATCTTCTTGCTCATCTCGTCCGGCGCGGCCGAGGTCCTGCTGTTCGTGCTGACGACGGCCGCCGGCCTGCCCGTCCCCCTTTGGCCGGTGCAGCTTCTGTGGCTCAACCTGGTGACCAACGGGATCCAGGACGTGGCGCTGGCGTTCGAGCCGGGAGAGGGGGGCGAGCTCGCTCGCCCGCCGCGCCCTCCGCGCGAGCCGATCTTCAACCGGCTCATGGTCGAGCGCACGCTGACCTCGGCGCTCGTCATGGCGGGAGGGGCGTTCTTTGCCTACCGGTGGATGCTCGGCCAAGGCTGGCCTTTGCCCCGGGCTCAGAACGGCGTGCTGCTGCTCCTCGTCCTCTTCGAGAACATCCAGGCGGGGAACAGCCGCTCCGAGACCGCGTCCCTCTTCACGATGAGCCCGTTCCGGAACCGGCTGCTGTTCGTCGGAACCGCCGTCGCCCAGCTCCTTCACATCGCGGCCATCTACACCCCGGGCTTGCGCGACGTGCTTCACCTCGAACACGTCGGCTTGGAACAGTGGCTCGCTTCGTTCGCTATTGGCCTGAGTCTGTTCTTCGTTTCGGAGGCCCACAAGGTTTTGCTCAGGCGGCGCGGCTTCGGCACGCCACGGGCGGTTCAGCGGACCCCCGAGTCCCGACCGCGTTCCGAGCCGTGACGGCGACTGGTCGATCAGGCTTACCGGCCACGCTGCGGGGATGAAGCCGATGCCCCCGGAGCGCCGCGCGGGCCCTGGCGGCCCGGTCCCGCGTGAATCGCCGTTAGGCGGAGAAGCGCTCCTCCAGCGCCGCCCAGTCGGCGATCGCTTCGAGCCGGGCGAGCTCCGAGTGCAGCCCGAAGCGAATGCGAAAAAGGAACAGGAGCTTCGCCGGCAGCCGCATACGCGCCACCGAGAGCTTGTCCTTCATGATCTCCCGAGCGTCGAGCGAGAGCCCGGACGCAACCCGGTGGGGGCCCGGGGTCAGGACGGGACCGAAGAACCCGCGCAGCAGCTGCCGCGTCACCGGATACCCCTTGCTGTCGGGGTCGACCGCGCCGAGCGCGACCAGGGCGCGGCGGATTGCCTGGGGATTGTCGGCCCGCACCGACCGCGACAGGGCCGCGAGCGCCCGCACCATCTCCGGCTCGAGCTCTTTCACGCAACCGAAGTCGAGCACGATGACCGACCCGTCGTCGCGGAACAGCAGGTTTCCGGGTGCGGGTCTCCGTTGAACAGGCCGAACCGGTACACCGATCCCACGTAGAACTCGTACAGCGCCGCGCCCGCTCGATCGCGCGCCGCCTGCGAGGCCGCCGAGCAGAACCGCTCGAACGAAAGCCCGTCGCACCAGGTGGTCACGAGGACGCGGTCCGAGCACCAGGCGCCGTGGACGGCGGGACGGTGAGCGACGGGTGCCCCCTGTAGAAGGCGGCGAACTTCTGCTGCCATGTCCGCTCCGCCACGTAGTCGCACTCGGCGAGGAACGTGTCGCGCGCCTCGGCGATCACCTCCGTGACTCCCGGCAGCACCATCCCGGGCAGCGCCGAGGCAGCCGCTGCCGAGCGGAAGTCCGCCGCGATCGCCTGCTCGATTCCGGGGTGCTTCACCTTCACCGCGACGCGCGTGCCGTCGGGGAGCACGGCGCGGTGCACCTGCCCGATCGACGCGGTGGCGACCGGCTGGCGGTCCATCGTGGCGAGGAGCTCGGGAGGCACCGCCTTGGCGATCTCCGCGAACGGCATCGGGTCGTCGTTCACCGCGGCGCCGCCAAGCCCAACGGCCGCTGGAAGGTGAAGAAGCAGCAGCGCCGGACCGTCACGGTCGGAGGGTAGCACCCGGATCGTCGCCGGCGGCTGGTTGCGCCCGGGCCCCGGCCGGCCGCGCGCTGGGCAGGCCGCGCCCCCGTTCTCGTTTCGTGTCGAGGCGTCGCGCCGTCAGCTTCGCGGAGGGCGCGCTCACGGCGACGATGCGTCGGGCGTGTCCCGCTCCGCGGCGCGAAAGAGCCGCTCCGGGGCCAGCCCCAGCTTCTCGACGGTGCCGTAGCTGGGCAGGCCCGTTTCGGCGAGCCCGACCGCCTTTTGAAAACGCAGCAGGGCCGTCTGCGTGTCGGCGTCCAGGTGGCCGCTGACCTGAGCGGCCGTCAGGAAGCCACGTTCGACCAGACGTTGCTGAAGCTCCCGCTGGGCGCCGGGACGGAGCAGGCCCGCCGGAGCAGCGATTCGCAACGTCACCCGGCGAAGCTGGTCACGCGCAGCCGAAGACGGAACCCAGGATGAGCTCCCGGCGGCATCGTGGGGCGAGGATTGGTTCCACCGAGGTCCTCAATCACCCCGATTCGGAACGTCGGGAACGCTGATTAGGTTACGGACGATGGCCTCTGCGATGCGCGGCGTGCGGGCGGGAAAGTTCGCTGGAATCGAGCTGACTCTCGACTGGAGTCTCATCGTCATCTTCTGGCTCATCGTGGTGAACCTGAGCCTCGGTGTGTTCGCCTTCGACCACCCCGGCTGGTCCGCGGGCCTTCGCTGGGGGACGGCGGTGATCGCCGCGGTGCTCTTCCTGCTCTCGATCCTGGCGCACGAGCTGGCCCACGCGCTGGTCGGTCGCGCCCAGGGCGTGCAAATCGCCGGCATCACGCTGTTCATGTTCGGGGGGATCGCGCGCACCAAGGGGGAGCCCCAAGCACCGCGGGCCGAGCTCCTCATGACGCTGGTCGGTCCGCTCACCAGCGTCGCCCTCGGCTTCGTCGCGCTGCTGATTGGGGTGCGCATCGCCCCCAGCCTCGCCGGGATGAGCTTCGACGAGCCGATGCGCGCCTTCGCCGGGGTCGGCCCGCTGGCGACCCTGCTGTTGTGGCTGGGCCCGGTGAACATCGTCATCGGCGTCTTCAACCTGGTCCCGGCGTTTCCGCTCGACGGGGGACGGCTGCTGCGGGCCGTCCTCTGGGCCTCGACGGGCGATCTCCGGAAGGCGACGCGCTGGGCGGCGGGCATCGGCCAGGCGTTCGCCATGCTGTTCATCCTGGCTGGGATCAGCATGATCTTCGGAATCCGGATCCCGTTCCTGGGGCGCGGCCTCGTCTCCGGGCTCTGGATCGCCTTCATCGGTTGGTTCCTGCACATGGCCGCCGCCGCCAGCTACACGCAGGTGGTGGTCCACGATCTGTTGCAGCAGGTCAACGTCTCGCGGCTCATGCAGCACGGACCGGTGCTGACCGTGCCGCCGGAGATGGCCGTCTCCAGCTTCGTCGAGAACCAGCTGATGACGGTCGACCAACACTCGTTTCCGGTGACCGAGGGAGAGCAGCTCCTGGGAATCGTCACCACCAGCGACGTCCGGCGGACCCCGCGGGCGGTCTGGGGTGAACGAGCCGTCCGGGACATCATGACCCCGCGCGCCCAGCTCGCGGTCACGGTGCCCGACGAGGAAGCCACCGCCGCGTTCGACAAGCTCGCCGCCCGCGACGTCGAACAGCTGCCGGTCGTCGACGATCGAGATCGCTTCATCGGCCTGTTCCGGCGGCGCGACGTGGTCCGGTGGCTCGACCTGCAGAACCGCGGGATCTCCCTGCGCGAGCGACGGGTCTAGCCCGGCGCCAGGCTACGCGTCGCCGCGCGGCGGAGGACCGTCGAGCGGAAGGGTGAGCGTGAAGGTCGAGCCCCGGCCGGGCGCGCTGTCGACCGACACCCGCCCGCCGTGCGCGGTGGCGATCGCCTTCACCAGGCTGAGGCCGAGGCCCAGCCCGCGCGCCGCGCGGCTGGGGTCGACCCGGTAGAGGCGATCCCAGATCCGCGGCAGCGCGTCGGCGGGGATTCCGTAACCGTTGTCGCGGACGCGAATCCAGGCCGCGCCCGCCGGCGCGTCCCCGCCGACGGCGATCTCCACCCGGCCGCCGCGCGGGGTGTACTTGACGGCGTTGTCGACGAGGTTGGCCAGCGCCTGCCGGATCCGGTTGCCGTCGACGCGGGCGGTGACCGGCGCGCCAGGCGTAAAGGCCAGCGCCACACCGGCCTCCTCGGCGACCTGCTCGTAGAGATCGACGGTCTCGCCCGCGAGCGCGCGCAGATCGGCGGGCGCCAGGTCGAGGCGCATGATCCCCGCCTCCGCCTCGGAGATGTCCATCAGCGTGCGCAGCATCAGGAGCACGCGCTCCGACTCCTCGATGCACTCGCCAAGCGCCTCCCGCGCCTGGCCGGCGTCCTGGCCGCGCAGCGCGACCTCGGCGGTGCCGCGCAGCCGGGTGAGCGGCGTGCGCAGATCGTGCGCCACGTTGTCCAGCGACTCGCGCATGCTGCGAACCAGGAGCTGATTGCGCTCCAGCATCCGGTTGACCAGCCCGGCGAGCTCGTCGAGATCGCCGCTGGCGCCCGGGCGCACCTCCACCCGGCGCGACAGATCCCCCGACTGGATCACCGCCCGCGCCGTCGACGCCAGCGCCGCCACCGGGGCCAGCGCGCGGCGCGACAGCTGCGAGCCCCCCGCTACCCCCAGGACCAGGCAACCGAGCAGCACCAGGGCGACCGCCAAGGTGACCGTCGGCCCGATTCGCCGCCAGGGATCGCCGCTCGACGCGACGTCCAGCACCAGGTCGCCGGCGACCGACGTCGAGACGAAGGCGGTCCCCGGGGCGACCTGGCCATGTCTGAACAAGGTGCGCCCCGCGCCGTTCCGCACCTGCACCGGCCCGCGCTCCCCCTCCAGCTCGCTGGCGGCGTTCACGGCCCGTTCGAACTGCGGCAGGCCGAGGCGCCCCAGGAGCTCGCGGTGGCGTTCCAGCCGTTCATGAATCACCACGTCCTGAGAGCGGACCACCGATCGCCGGACCGTGAAGAGCGCCAGGCCACCCAACAGCGCCAGGCCGAGCAGCAAGCTGGCCGCGTACCAGGCGCCGAGAAGGAATGCCAGCGACGGGCGCCGGCGCCGGCCGCCGACCGGCGGGCGCTCACCGTTTGCGGAGGACATAGCCCACCCCGCGCAAGGTGTGGATCAGCTTGGTGGGAAAGCCGCGGTCGATCTTGTTGCGCAGCCGGCAAACCAGGACGTCGACGACGTTGGTTTGCGGATCGAACGCGTAGTCCCAGACCCGCTGGAGGATCATCGTCTTGCTGAGCACGCGCTCCGGGTTGCGCAGGAAGAACTCGAGCAGCGCCAGCTCCTTGGCCTGCAGCGGCAGCCGCGTGCCGTCGCGCGTCGCCTCGCGCGCCAGGAGATCGAGCGTGACGCCGCCGTAGGAGAGACGGGTGGCGACCGCCGCGACCGGCGCGCGCCGCTGCAGCGCCCCCAGCCGCGCCACCAGCTCGGCGAACGAGAACGGCTTGGTCAGATAGTCGTCCGCGCCCGCCTCGAGCCCCGTCACCCGATCCCCCACGGCGTCTCGCGCCGACAGCACGATGATCGGCGTGGCGTCGCTCTTGCGCCGGCGCGAGCGGATGAGATCGAGCCCGTCGAGCCCCGGCAACATGACGTCGACCACCGCGGCGTCGTACTGGTTCTCGTCCAGCTGCAGCGCGCCTTCGCCGCCACTGCGCACCCAGTCGACCGCGTGCCCCTCCTGGCGAAGCCCCTTCTCGACGAAGGAGCCTATCTTGTCATCGTCTTCAACGACCAGCAGCCGCATGCGGCCTCTCGACAAGAGTAATCACCGCCTCAGAGGCGACGCTGTCCGGCCGGCAAAATCGTGTCGACCGCCCGGCGCGGGACCCACCCCTGCCCCTCCGGTCCAGCCACCAGGTCGTAATCGCCGTAGACGCGCTCGACCGTGACGATCGAGCCCTCGGCCGCCGAGAACGCGCTGTCGGCGCCCCCGAACGGGGCGATGCGCGCCACCACGTCGGGCGCGACGACGATCGCCCGGCGCGCCGGCGGCGCCACCTGCGCGGCGGCCACGAAGCCGACCGCGGCGAGCACGGCCCCGCCCGAGAGCAGCGTCGCGCGTCCCGCGCGACCGAACATCCCCCAGGCGAGCGCCACCAGGCCGATGGCCAGCGACACGAGGCCGACCATCCCGATCCAGGCCCACTCGTTCGCCGCCAGGCGATGCTCGAGCCGCCGCCACAGCGCCGGCGTCTCGGCGGGCAGTCCCGCGACGGCGCGCGCCCGCGCCAGGCCGTCGGCGACGGCGCGCGCCCGCGGGGCCAGCAGGAGCGCGCGCTCGAAGTGCAGGACGGCGGGGCCCGGATGACCGGCGGCGAGCTCGCTTTCGGCCTGCCTGGCCAGCGCCCGCGCCGAATAGCCGGCCGTCGCCGGTGCCGCAGGAGCACCGGCCCCGAGCGAGGTCGGGACGGCGTGGGCCGCCAGGACGCCGAGCCCGATCGCGAGCGCGGTCACGAGCGCGACGATCCAGGTTCGGCGAACCGAGATCGTTGTACCTCTGGTGGTCATGGCTGCGCCTCCAGCGCGTGCAGCTCGGCCGAGATCCGCTCCGGCCATTTTTCCAGATCCGTGTCGGTCGACGGTCGCGCGCCCGCATAGTTCAACCGGTCGGCCCGCTCGAATATTTCGCGAATCCTGGCGCCGCGCGGGCCGAGCCGGTGGCCGATGTCGGCCGCGGCGATCGCCTCGGGCGGCATCCCCCACGCGGCGCCCAGCCGCGCCTGGAGCGCGCGCCGGCCCGAGTCGAACAACGCCGCAGCGTCGCCGCGACGGGCCGCCTCGCGCAGCGCGCGCTCACGCCGGGCGAGCTCGCGGCGCAGCCGGCGCTCCGCCCGCCGGCGCGCGAACGTCCCGCCTCGCGCGAGGCGGCCGAGGATCACCAGGGCGACGGTCACGAACCCCAGCGCGGCGACGGAGAGCGGGAACCAGCGGGTGCGAACGAAAGGCGTCAGCGTCGGCTGAATGACGTCCGGCACCTGCGCCTCGGGTTGGGCGACGCCGCCCGCGGTCTGCGCGGCGAGGGGCCCGGATCCATCCGGCGCCGTGCCGGATCCCGGCGCCCCGGTCGCCGCGGCCTCTCCGACCGGCGCCGCCACCTCGATCTCGATCGGCGCGGCCCGCCGGGTGACGTAGCGGCGCGCGCGGGGATCGAAGTAGGTGAGCGCCGCCGAGGGGAGCGTGGCGGCGCCCGTCCGGCGCGGCACCACCGTCTGGGTGAAGACCTTCTGGCCGTCGGCGTCCGGCGGGCTGGTGACCGTCGTCGGGTAGGTGGTCAGCTCGGGCGTCGACGGCAGACCGGCCAGCGAAAGTCGCGAGAAGCTCCCCCGTCCCGTGACCGTCAGGCGCAGCGTCGCCGGCTCGCCCACCCGGTAGGGGCCGCCGGAGAGCGCGGCGGCGAGCTCGAAGCTGCCGACGGCGCCGGTGAACCCGGGGGGCTGCGGCGACGGCAGCGCGAGCACTCGCACCGCGGCCCCCGGCCCGCGCAGCGTCACCTCGCGCTGGCGGATGGTCCCGGCCAGATCCCGCATCATCCCGGCGAAGGGATCGCCCCCCTTGAACATCTGCGAGAAGAACGGATCCTTGGCCAGCGGGGTCTGCTTGAAGAACGAGGCGAAGGGATTGTTCGCGTCGCCGTCGGAGTCGTCGGTCGCGCCGTCGTCCTGGCCGCCCTGCGTGCCGCCGCCCTGGGCGGCGTTCGGCACACCGAGCCCGCGCGGCGCCTCGCGGTAGCTGAGCTCCGCGGGGAGCTCGACGTCGGTCCGCGCGGCGCCGGCCCGCGCGGCGGTGAGGCGTCCCGTCCAGGTCACCACCGTGTACGGAAACCCGCCGACCTGGGCCGACGACTGCACCGGCTTGTCGGAGAGCTCGGAGAGCGTCAGTGCGTCGGAGGCCAGACGCGGCTGACCGGTGAGCGAGACGCCCGTCCCGTCCAGAAAATAGGCGCGAATGGTGACGGGCAGCGCCTGCCCCACGTAGAGCTCGCGCGGCGGCGAGCCGCCCGCGCGCAGATCGACCCGCAGGAAGGCCCGCGGGGGCTCAGCCCCGAGCGTGGCGGTGGCCACCGGGCGCGCCCAGGCACGCGCGCCGCCCATCCCCAGCACCATGGCCGCCGCCAGCGCCCAGCGCCCCAACCTCTTGCCGCGCTTGTTCCCTCTGATCGTCATCTCGTTCACCAATCTTTCTGTGGCTCGACGTCTTCACCGGCGGGACGCCGGCTGTCGCCCGCCGCAGGCAGGCGCCGCACCTCGCCGGCCGCCGAATCGAGGAGCTGAATCGCCTCCCCTTGGGTGAGCGCGCCGGGTTCGCGCCGCGCGGAGGGCGAGCCGATCTGCGCTTGGGACTGATTCGCCGGGCCGGCGACCACGCCCGGCCCCTTGGGCGTCGGCGACGGTTGCGCCGGCGCCGGCCGCAAGCCCTGGCCGGGATTGGGGCGCGGCGCGCCCTGTTGTTGGTCGCCCGAGCGCTCGGCCGACGTCGTCGGCGTCCCGTTCGATGCGGCCGGCGTTCCATTGGATGGCTTCGGCGCGCTGTTCGAAGCCGCCGGTGCTCCGCGCGGCGTCTGCTTCTCTCCTCCGCCCGTCGCCGGGGAGGTCTGATTTTGTTGGCTGGCTGCCGGCGATGCGGCTCCGTTCTGCGGCTCGCCGCCGGCCGGCTTTGCGCCGCCGCCAGCCCCGCTCTGATTCTGCGAACCGGCTGCGCCGCCGGTCTGGTTGGGTTGCGCGGCCGACTGCCCCTGGCCGCCCTGTTGGTTCTTTTGCCCGCCGCCCTTTTGGCTCTGGGGCGACTGGCGTTCATCCGGCTTCGCTTTCGGCTGCTCTTGCTTCTCGCGCTCGAGCGCCGCGAGCCGGCGGGCGACCAGATCGCGGTTGAATTTGGCGTCGGCGTCCTTCGGTTGCAGCGCGAGCGCCCCGTCGTAGGCGGCCACCGCCTCCTTCCAGGCGGCGACGGCGGAGGCGCGATCGTGACTCTTCTCCAGCGCCGCCTCGCCCACCCGGTAGCGCGCGTTGCCGAGATCGTAATAGGCGTTCTCCTGCAGGCCGAGATCGGTCGTGTGGGTGGCGCTCTGGAACTGCTGCTGGGCCGCCTGGAAGTCGCGCTTCCGATAGGCGGCCGTGCCGTCGTTGTACGTCGTGGCCGCCCCGGGCTCGCCCGACTTGGCGCGCGGGGCGGGCGCGGGCGCCGCGGCGGCCAGGTGGGGCGCACCGACGAGAAGCACGAGCGCCGCCGCCGCGCCGAGGGGGGCCGAGCCGCGCGCGCGCAGGCGCCGCCGCTCGCCGAGCGCGACGTCCAGGAGCAGGCAGGCGATCGCGATGCCGAGGGGGATCTGGAAGCGCTCGGTCCAGACCTTGTGCATCCGCTCCTCGGAGGCGCGGCGCGGAAGGTCGGCGAGGTGCTGCCGGTAGAGGGTCTCGAGGCCGCGCCCCGACGGTCCCAGCGCCGCGTAGGCGCCGCCGGTCGCCGCCGCCAGGCGGCGCAGCGTCGGCTCGTCGAGCCGCGAGCGCACCGGCTGACCGGCGGCGTCCGTCATCACCCCCGGTCGCCCCTGACGATCGACGGGGACCAGCTCGCCCGCCGGCGTCCCGACGCCGACCGTGTAGATGACCAGGCCCGCTCGCTTCGCCGCCTGGGCGGCCGCCAGGGCGTCGCCTTCCAGGTTCTCGCCGTCGCTCAGGAGCACCAGCACCTTGCGGTGGTCGGGCTCGCTGGCCATGGCGTCGACGGCGGTGCGAATCGCCGCCGCGATGTTGGTGCCGCCGCGCGGGATGATGTCGGTGTCGAGCGCGTCGAGCGACTCGCCGAACACCGTCTGGTCCAGCGTCATGGGCGCCTCGACGAAGGCCGTGCCCGCGAAGGCGATCAGGCCCGGCCCGCTCGCCCGGAAACTCGCGCAGCAGATCGGTCACCGCCAGCTTGGCGCGGGTCAGCCGATCGGGCGCCAGATCCTGCGCCCGCATGCTCTTCGAGGTGTCGACGGCGAACATGAGATCGACGCCGGTCCGCCGCTCGGCCTCCCACCGGTAACCCCAGCGCGGGCGCGCGAGGGCCAGGAAGGCGGCGGCCGTGCCCAGCACGACCAGCGCCCGCTTGACCAGCCGCCGCCCGCGCCCGACGGTGACCACCGCGCGCGCCCCCGCCAGCAGCGTCGCGGTCCGCCGCCGCCGGCGATCGGCCCGGCCCAGCAGCAGGCAGAGGCCCAGACAGACGACCGCGCCGACGATCAACCAATGTGGCTGCGCGAAGGCGAGCTCGGTCATGGCGCCCTCCGCAGCCACGTGGCGCCGAGGCCGAGCTCGGCCAGCAGCAGCGCCACGCCCGGCACGGCCGCCCAGGCGAAGCGCTCCTCGCGCCGTTCGTAATGGTTGACGGTGCGGGTCGTCTTCTCGAGGGCGTCGATGCGATGGTAGATCGCCACCAGCGAGTCGGTGTCGGTGGCGCGGAAGAAGGCCCCGCCCGTCGTGTCGGCGATGTTCTTCAGCGTCTGCTCGTCGACCTCGACCTCGCCCATCACGATCCGCCGGCGGCCGGCGTCGTCGACCACGGGGATGGGCGCGCGCCCCTCGGCGCCGACCGCGATGGTGTAGACCTTGATGCCCAGCGCCGCCGCGGCCTTGGCCGCCAGCGACGGCTGGATGCTGCCGGCGTTGTTCATGCCGTCGGTGAGGAGCACGACCACCTTCGACTGGGCGTCGCTGGGCCGCAGGCGGTTGACGGCGGCGGCCAGCGCCGAGCCGATGGCGGTGCCGTCCTCCCCGGTGCCGATGCCGACGCGGTCGAGGCTCTTTTCAAGCCAGTCGTGGTCGAGGGTGAGCGGGCTGACCAGGTAAGGGTGGCCGGCGAAGGCGACGATCCCCATCCGATCGTTGGGGCGCGCGGCGATGAACTTGGAGACGACGGACTTGACGACGGTGAGCCGGTCGGCCCGCTGGCCGTCGAGCCTGAGGTCGAGCGCCTGCATCGAGCCCGACACGTCGAGGGCCAGCATCATGTCGACGCCGCTGGCCTGGATCTTGGTGCTGGCGTGCGCGACCTGCGGGCGGGCCAGCGCCACGATGAGGAGCGCGGCGGCCGGCAAGCCGCAGATACGGCAGCCAGCGGCCCAGGCGGGCGCGCGTGGTGCGCGCCACCGCGCGGGCGGTCGCCACGCTGGCGTAGCGGATGGCCGGCGCCGGGCCGCGGCGCGCGCGCAGGAGGCCCAGCAAGGGCACCGCGAGCAACAACCAGAGCAGTCCGGGATGGGCGAAGGTGATCATGCGGCCGTTCCTTTTGGGGTTCCTGTTTGGGTTCCTGTTTGGGTTCCTGGCTGGGTTCCTGGTTGGGTTGCGCGTCGGGTTCCTGGTTCAGGTTCGGCGCGGCCGCGAGGGCGCGGCGCAGCGGCGGGCGGCGGCGGGGCGGAGGTGGCGCGCACGAACGCCTCGGCGCTGGCCAGCAGCGACGTCATCTCCGTCGCGCGAGAGCGACCACCCCGCGAACTTCGCCAGGTCGCAATACCTGAGGAAGTCGCCCAGCTCGGCGCGGTGCGCGGCGACGGGGCTCGCGTCGCCCATCAGGTCGCCGAGCAGCTCCTCGGTCGTGCGGTGCGCCGCGCGCAGCGCGAACGCCTCCTCGACGTAGACGCGGACGATCTCCGACACCGCGAACGAAAACCCGCGCGCGTCGAGCTGGGTCAGTGCGCGCGCCTCGGCGAGCGCCTGCAGCGCGCGGTCGGCCGGTGCGAGCGGCCGGGTGCGGCGGCGCCGGGAGAGCCCCCACCCAGCGGCGACGGCGGCCACGATCCCGCCGCCGGCCAGCCAGGGCCAGAGCGGACGCCTCGCCGGCGCGGCGATCGGCCCGTGAATGTCGCGGATGTCCTGCGCCGCGGCCGCCGGCGCGGCGTGAAGCGGCGCTCCGGCGACGAGCCCGAGGAGCGCCACGACGCCCCCGAGGGTCCAGAGGCGAGACCTCATCCGAGCCTCCGCTCGCGCGATTCGAAGAACCTGAGCAGCTCCGGCAGATAGGGGCGCGCCGGATCGAGCGGCAGCGTCTCGACGCGCACGCGCCGCAGCGCCTGGCGCATGTCGGCGTCCCGCTGGCGGGCCAGGGCGGCGAACCGCTCGCGCACCCGGCGCCGCCCGGTGTCGAGCGCGATCACCTCGCCGGTCTCCGCGTCCTCCAGCGAGACCAGACCCAGGTCGGGCAGCTCGCGCTCGCGCGGATCGCGCAGCTCGAAGGCCCACCACGTCGTGCCGCGCGCCGACCGGGCGGGCCGCCCGCAAGAGCTTCGCCAGCGCGGCGCCGCCGTCGTCGGGCAGCTCGAAGTCGGAGATGAGAAACACCACCGAGCGCCGCAGCGCCGCGCGCCCCACCAGATCCAGCGCCGCCGCGAGGTCGGTCCCCCGCCCGCGCGGGCTGGCAATTGAGGATGTCCCGCACCACGCGCATCACGTGGCGCGCGCCCCTTGGCGGGCGGCACCTCGACCTCGATCGCGGTCGCTGAACATGACCAGCCCCACCTTGTCGTTGTTGCGCACCGCCGAGAGCGCCAGCACGCAGGCCAGCTCGGCCGCCAGCTCGCGCTTGGTGGTGTCGGCGGAGCCGAAGTCGCCCGAGGCGGAGACGTCGACCAGGAGCCAGACCGCAGAGCTCGCGCTCCTCGCGGAACATCTTGACGAACGGACGGTTGGCCCGCGCGGTCACGTTCCAGTCGATCGAGCGGGTCTCGTCGCCGGCGACGTACTCGCGCACGCTGTCGAAGTCGATGCCCCGCCCGCGAAAGACCGAGCGGTAGTGCCCGGCCAGCATCTCGTCGACCTGGCGGCGGGTCCGCAGCTCGATCTGCCGGACCTTCTCCATCACCCGGCGGATGTCGCTCGCGGATCGACCGGCTCGACGGGCTCGGGGCGCCGCGAGCGTCGTGGCGCCGGCGTGGTCATGGGATGGCGACGTGGTCGAGGATGGTGGTGACGACCCCGTCGGCGGTGACCCGCTCGGCCTCCGCCTCGTAGGTCAGCGCGACCCGGTGGCGCAGCACTTCGGGCGCCATCATCTTCACGTCCTGGGGGGTGACGTAGCCGCGGCCGTGCAGGAAGGCCCAGGCCTTGGCGGCCAGCGTGAGGCCGATGGTCGCGCGCGGCGAGGCGCCGTAGCGAATGAACCGGTCGAGCGACAGGCCCAGCGCCCGCGGGATCGCGGGTCGCCACCACCAGGCTGACGATGTAGCGCTTGATCTTCTCGTCGACGTAGACGCCGTCGACCAGCTGCCCGGGCCGCCAGGATCTCCCCCAGCGACACGACCGGCCGGACGTCGAGGCGCGGCGCGCTGGTCGACATCGCATCGAGGATGAGCAGCTCCTCGTCGGGGCTCGGGTAGTCGACGTTGACCTTGAGCAGGAAGCGATCGATCTGCGCCTCCGGCAGCGGGTAGGTCCCCTCCTGCTCGATGGGGTTCTGCGTGGCCAGCACCAGGAACGGCGACGGCAGCGGATGCGTGTGATCGCCCAGCGTCACCTGCCGCTCCTGCATCGCCTCCAGGAGCGCGCTCTGCACCTTGGCCGGCGCGCGGTTGATCTCGTCGGCCAGGATCATGTTGGCGAACACGGGCCCCTTCTTGGTCTCGAAGGTCCCCTGCTGCGGGTTGTAGATGAGCGTCCCGACCATGTCGGCCGGCAACATGTCGGGCGTGAACTGGATCCGCTGGAACGTCCCGGCGATGGCGCCGGTCAACGTCTTGAGCGAGAGCGTCTTGGCCAGCCCGGGCACCCCCTCGAGCAGCACGTGCCCGCCGGTGAGCAGCGCGACCAGCAGCCGATCGGTGAGCGCGGTCTGGCCGACGATGACGCCCGCCATCTCGCGGCGCACCGCCTCGACCCACTGGCCGCGCTCGTGGATGGCGCGCTCGAGCGCTTCCAACCGGGGCGGCGGCCCCGCTTGTGGCCGGCGCGCGGGGCCCCCGGCAAAGAGGTGGTCGGAGGCCGCCATCGGGTCGGCGGCGGCATCGGCGGGTCTCGGTCGGGTATTGGGCATCGGCGTCTCCTGCGCTGTGGTTGACATCCCACAGCCTGCACGCCTCACCTTGCCCCCAGCTTGCGCGAACGTTTCATTCGCGTAATGAAGCGCGCCGCGCCGGAGTTGGCGCCCCCGACGCGGAGCTGAGCCGCCTTTCTCCCGTGAGCGAACGCTTCGAACCGGACCGTGAGGCGAGCTCCGCCGCCCGGCCCCGGCCCTACTCCAGACGAGCGAGCGCGCGGACGAGCTTTTCTTTCACCGCTTCGGCCAGCTCGTCGAGCTTCGGGTTGCCGAGCGCCGTCACCGTCTGGACCGGATCGACCGCCATCACCACCGCCCGCCGATCGTCGCCTTCATACACGACGACGTTACACGGCAGCAGCAGACCGGCGGCGAGATCGGTCTCGAGCGCGTCTCGCGCGAAGGGCGGATTGCACGCGCCGACGATCTTGTAACGTCGGAAATCGACCCCCAGCTTCTGCTTGAGGGTGCTCTGCATGTCGATCTCGGTGAGCACCCCGAACCCCTCGGCCTTCAGCGCCTCGGGCACGCGGGCCAGAGCCTCGTCATAGGTGGCGCGAAGTGACCTTCGGATTCCAAACATCGTTCCCCCCTCCCTCGCATCAGGCTCGCTGAATGTCATGTCGCCCTCCTGCTTGTGAGAGCCAGGGGATGAAGAGAGGGTTCGCCTGCCTCGGCGGCTCATGCATGAGACGGCTCATAAGCTCATCCGTTCGTGAACCCTTCCGCTGGCGGGAGGCTCTCACCAGGTGAAAAGAGGTGATGGGCACATGAAAGCAATCGTCGAGTCGATCGGCAGAGTCGGGAGCCGCACCCAGCTGGCAGGGCACGAGCTGGTCTTCGACCAGCCCCACTCCGTGCCCGGGGGAGACGATCGGGGGCCGTCGCCCCTCGACGTGATGGCGGTGGCGGTGGCGGCCTGCGCCCACTACTACGCGGCGGCGTACCTCCACGGTCGGGGCCTACCGACGGAGGGGGTGACCGTCGAGGTGGAGGCGGTGAAGGAGCGCCTGCCGGCCCCGCGCATCGGGCGCTTCACGATCACGGTGCGGATCCCGCCCGGCCTCGACGAGCGACAGGTCGCCGGCATCGAGCGGGCGATCAAGAGCTGTCCCGCCTACGGGACGCTGCTGCACGCGCCGCAG
The DNA here is from genome assembly GCA_963835825.1 of uncultured Pseudomonadota bacterium. GTDB lineage: Bacteria > Myxococcota_A > Polyangia > Fen-1088 > Fen-1088 > JADGRB01. The sequence continues at coordinate 391,104 of CAWIGZ010000003.1, read as the reverse complement.
GTCGACATCTCCGTCGACGCGGGCGCTGCTGCTGCACACGAAGCGCAACTGGCCTGACCGACCGCGACCAGCTCGGCCGCCCCGTAGCGGCTCCGCGTCGGTTTACCGAAACACCGGCATTAAAGGCCGAGCTCGCTGAGCAGCTCGAGGGCGACCCCGTTGGTCCACCCGAAGCCGACCTCGTTGCTGGTGTAGCCGAAGCGCAACCGCCCGGGCGCGACCTCGGAGCTGTCCCGGACGACGTCGTACTTTTCGAACAGGCTCCCCCGGCGCTCGAAGTCCTCGACCAGCATCGACAGGAACGCCCGGGCGATTCGATCGGCGTCCCTCGGGTCCCCGGCGCGGCGCAGCCCCTCGACGGCGAACAGCTGCAGCGGCGCCCAGCCGAAAGGGGCGTCCCACTGGGCGCCGGTCACGACGGTGCTGGTCAGGAGCCCCCCCGAGCGCTCGAACAGCCCGAGGTTGGCAATCACCCGCGCGGCCCGCGAAGGCGACGCCAGGCCCGCCCGCAGCGGCCAGAAGGTGGTGGCGAACGGGTAGCGGCGCACCCGGCCGCTGTCGAGATCGTAGTCGCCGTAGAGCCCCTGCCCCTCGTCCCAGAGCAGCGCCTCGACGCGTGCCTGACGGAGGCGCGCGAGGCCGGTGAACCGCGAGGCGTCGGCCGCCCGCCCCAGGATCTCCTCCACCTTCGCCAGATCGAGCTCGAACGCGTAGAGCAGCGTGTTGAGGCAGATCGGGACCGTGCGCGCGGCCTCGGCCCCGAAGGGACCGAAGCGACCCGTCGGATCGAAGCCCGACTCGCGCATCGCGCGATCCCCGGCGTAGAACGCCGGCGTCAAGCGATCGTCCGCGCGATCGTAGAAGCGGTCGAAGGACGGGTCGGGGTTGGTCCGGAAGAACGCTCGAACCCGGTCGTAGTGGGTGCGGCCGGCGGCGTCCCGCTCGCTCTCGACCTCGGGCGCGGGCCCGTCGGCGTGATCGAAATAGCGCGAGAGCCCCAGCGCGGGGATCAGGTGGGGGGGCGCGGTCCAGTGGGCGTAGGTCGCCTCCAGCGCGCCGCGCGCCCCCTCCAGCCAGGCGCGATCGCCGGTGGCGCGATACACGGCCAGCACCATCTCGGCGAGGAACGGCGGCTGCGACCGGCTGAGGTAGTAGGTGCGGTTGGCGTTGAGCACCGCGCCGTAGTGACGGACTTCGTAAAGGAAGTCGTCGACGAGATCGCGGGCGAGCTCGATCCGACCGTCGTGCAGGAGGCCGATCAGGATGAAGGCGCTGTCCCACCCGTACATCTCGTTGAAGCGACCGCCGGGGACGACATAAGGGCGCGGCAGGTAGAGCAACCCCGGCTCCGGGACCGGAGCTCCCTTGGCCGGCAGCGCGCGCAATGCGATCTCCGCGAACCCGCCGGCCGGCAGGAGCGCCGCGAGTCGCTCGCGAACGCCGGTGAGGTCCTCGTCGGCGGGCAGGTAGACCGGCCACGGCGTCCCGGGCGGGTGCGCCACCTTGTCGTCGCGCGCGGCGCGCGGCAGATCGGCCGGCCCCCTGGTCAACACCGGCCAGGTGTCGTGGATGAACGCGCGCAGCCGGGCGACCCGCGCGGGCGCCAGCGGATCGCTCCGGACGGGGTTCGCCGGCTGCGGGCGCGGGTGAGCGCAACAGACGATCAGAATCGTCGCCGCGGCCATCATGAACGAGTGGCCGCGCTCGTCTCCCCGGAGCCTCACGTCAACGGAGTGTACACGGGGCCGATCCCCGCCAGGGGAATGGGCGCGACTTCGCTCAGGCAGCCGAACCCGGCGATAGCGTCAGGTCACGAGTCCGGACGCTCCGTCGCCACACCACGACGTGGCAGCTCGACGGTGAAGGCGGTCCCGTCTGGCTCCGACGACCGGACGCTGATCGTTCCTCCGTGGGAAAGGACGATCTGGTTCGCGATGTAGAGCCCGAGACCGAGCCCACTCGCCCCTTCCCGCTTCTCGCGGCTCGAGCGGAAAGGCTCGAAGAGGTCGGGAAGAATCTCCGGGGCAATGACCCCGCGGTTGCGGACCTCGAGCCGCAGCACGTCCGGGTCGTGGCCATCGAGCCGGAGCTCCACCGGCGAGCCCGCTTGTCCGTGGGCGACCGCATTGCCGAGCAGGTTGGAACCGAGTTGGGCCAGTCGATCGCGGTCCCACTCGCCCACGGTATCGCCGGACGACTCGAATCGAATGACGCCTCCGCCTTCGCCCTCCAGCTCTTCGATCGCCAGGCAACACACCTTCGCCAGGTCCGTCGAGCTTCGCTGCAGCGGAATTCCCGTGCCGAGCCGGGCGTGGGTGAAATCCAGGAGCTGACCGATCATCCGTTGCATGCGATCGGCGCTGTTGAGGATGCGGATGGCGGGTCTTGCGATCTTGTCCGATTCCTCCCCGCGCCTCACAAGCAAGCTCGCTGACGTGCTGATGGCGGAGAGCGGATTTCGGAGGTCATGGCTGAGAATCCCCACGAACATCTCGCTGACGCGCACCGTTCGCTGAAGGGCCTCGATGCGAGCCTCGCGTTCCTTGTCCGCCTCGCGGCGGGCCTTGGCGAACGCCAGCTGAGAGGCCACACGCGCCGTCAGCTCCCGGGCGCTGAACGGCTTGATGAGGTAGTCGTCCGCGCCGGCTTCGAGCCCCTCGACACGGGCCTCCTCTCCGGCGCGCGCCGAGAGCACGACGACGGGAGTCGTGCGCAGTCGAGGATCCGCCCGCAGCTCGCGCAGAAGTCCGAAGCCGTCGAGCGCCGGCATCATCACGTCCGTGAGCACGAGATCGGGCGGACTCCGGCGAGCGGCCAGCAGCGCGGCTGCACCGTCGGACGCCGCCTCCACGGACCAGCGCGGTGAAAGAATTCGGCAGACGTACTCGCGCATGTCGGCGTTGTCGTCCGCGACCAGGATGCGGGCTGCCGACGGCACCGCGCTCGTCAACGGAGCGGACGGGTAGGTCGGCCCTTGTCCCGCTGCGCGGCCCGGGAGCCAGCTCAGCGCCTCCTCGACGAACGCAGACGTTCCGGCTGACGCCGGCGCCAGAGCGTGGCTCGGGTCAATCGCGTCGGCAGGAGGCGCCGTCCCCGTGGGAATCGAGATGGTGAACGTCGTCCCCTTGCCGATGACGCTGTCGACGCGAACGACCCCTCGGTGCAGCCTCACCAGCTCTTGAACGAGGGCGAGGCCGATGCCAGAACCCTCGTGCGTTCGGGCGCGCGCCCCCTCGACGCGGTGAAAGCGCCGAAAGATGTGGGGAAGCTCCTGGGGAAGGATCCCGGTCCCCGTGTCGCGCACCTCGAGCTCGACATGATCACCTCCCCACCGGAGCGCCACGCCGATTTCCCCTTCGAAGGTGAACTTGAAGGCGTTGGAGACGAGGTTGAGGACGATCTTCTCCCACATCTCGCGATCGACGCAGACGCTCCGTGGCAAGGGCGGACAGTCCACCGCCAGTCGGAGGGCGGCCTTCTCCGTGGCCGGGCGGAACACGCTGGCGAGGTCCGCGGTCAGTCGGGCGAGGTCGGTCGCCTCGTACACGACTTGGACCCGCCCAGCCTCGATGCGGGAGAAGTCGAGGAGCGTGTTGACCAGCTTGAGGAGGCGCACCGCGTTCCGATGGACGACCTCTAGCTCCTCGCGCAAGGACGGTGACAGCGCGCCCGCAGCGGCGCCGAGCAGGTCCTCGAGCGGGCTCAGCATCAGCGTCAACGGCGTCCGGAACTCGTGACTGATGTTGGAGAAGAAGGCGGTCTTCGCCCGATCGAGCTCGGCGAGGGCCTCGGCACGCTCGCGTGCCTCCTGGAGCGCGCGCACGCCGGCCAGGGCGGTCGCGATGTGGCCAGCGACGAGCTCGAGGAAGCCCTGGTAGCTTTCGCCGAACGAAAGTCGCGGCGTCAAGGCGGCGACGAGGAAGCCCGACGGCCGGGCGTCTCCAGGCAGGCCGACCGGAAGGACCAGCGCCGTGCTCGGCACCGGCACGCCCGCGGCCATCGGCAAGACGCCGAACCGCCGTTCGAGAGCGTCGACGTGCGCCGCCTTGGCGGTGCGAACGACCTCGGCGAGAGGCCATCCCTCGGGCCCACCTTCGGAAAGATCCACCGTCAGGGGCGCGGCGCTCGAGTCGGGGGGGAGCCCCGCGACGCCGGCGAGATGGGCCCGGTTTCCGTCACGGTCGAGGAGGTACACCAGGGCAAAAGGGAGGTCGGCGGCGTCCTCGCGCAGGACGTCGGCGGCGAGTCGACACGCTTCCTCGGCCGCCGTGGCTTTGGCGGTTCCCTCCGCCAGGTCCCTGAGGGTCCGCAGACGTCGCTCGCTCAGGATCTGTCCGGTGGTCTCGGTGACCGCGCAGAAGATGCCGCCAATCCCGCCCGACTCGTCGCGGATGGCGCTGTACGAGAACGTGAAGTAGCACTCCTCGGCGAATCCGTGGCGCTCGAGGAGGAGCAGCTGGTTCTCCGACCAGGTGGCCTCTCCCGTTGCCAGAACGCCCTCGAGCATCGGACCGATGATGTGCCAGACCTCCGGCCACACGTCGCGTCCGGGGGTCCCCATCGCCATGGGATGTTTCACGGTTCCGAGGATGCCGCGGTAGGCGTCGTTGTAGAGCATCACCAGCTTCGGCCCCCACCACAGGAGGATGGGGAAACGCGAGTTCAAGCAGGTGCTGACGGAGGTGCGCAGCGATTGAGGCCAGGCGCTGACGGGGCCGAGCCCGGTCTTTGACCAGTCCATCGCGCGGATGAGCGCTCCCATTTCGCCCCCACCCGCTATACAGCCCTCCGGAGCGGCCGCCGCCTCGGCGTGCCCCTGCCCGGCGCTGGAGAGCGGCGGACGCGGATCGATTCGCCTCACGAGGAGTCTCCGGGCGAGCTCATGGTCGAGTCGGTCTTCGCGTTCGTCCATTCCAGCTTCCGCGACACTGGAGGGTAAGCACTCCCCCCCGCGGCGGAAGGGGGCCGGGCCGTGGCCCCTGCCCGTTTCCCCTGAGGGGCACCAGCTTGCCCGCCACGACCGAGTCGTGTACGACGATGTCCACACCTTGGACTTCGCCTGGACGACGAACTAAAAAGAGAGGTTTCGAAACGACGGACCTTCGCGATCATCTCGCACCCCGACGCCGGGAAGACGACGATGACCGAGAAGCTGCTCCTCTATGGCGGGGCGATCCACCTGGCGGGGTCGGTCAAGAAGTCCCAGGGTCGTCGCCAGACCGCCAGCGACTGGATGGAGATCGAGCGCCAGCGCGGGATCTCCATCTCCACCAGCGTGCTCCAGTTCGAGTACGCCGGCCGTCGCATGAACCTGCTCGACACCCCCGGCCACAACGACTTCAGCGAGGACACCTACCGGACCCTCGCCGCGGCCGATTCGGCGGTCATGCTCATCGACAGCGTCAAGGGCGTCGAGCCGCAGACCATCAAGCTGTTTCAGGTCTGCCGGATGCGCGGCGTGCCGATCACCACGTTCATCAACAAGCTGGACCGCCTGGGCCGGCCGCCGCTCGAGCTGCTGGACGAGATCGAGAAGGTGCTGGGGATCCCCTGCTCGCCGATCAACTGGCCGGTGGGCGCCGGTCCGGGGTTTCTCGGCGTCTACGACCGGGAGCGCCGCGAGGTGCTGCGGTTCGAGCGCGCCGAGGGGGGTGAGCGCCGGGCGTTCCTCTCGACGTGCGGTCTCGACGATCCCGAGGTGCGGGCCTCCCTCGGCGAGCAGCGCCACCGCGAGCTGCTGGATGAAGTGGCGCTCCTCGACACCGCGGGTGAGCCGTTCGACCGGGAGAAGTTCCTGGCCGGTCAGCTCTCGCCCGTCTTCTTCGGGAGCGCGATGACGAACTTCGGCATCGAGCCGTTCCTCGACCGGTTCGTCGACCTCGCGCCGGCGCCAGGGCCCCGCGATGAGCTCGCAGGGGATCATCGCCCCGGAGCTCCCGCAGTTCTCGGGGTTCGTGTTCAAGATCCAGGCGAACATGGACCCCAACCACCGCGATCGGGTGGCCTTCGTCCGCGTCTGCTCGGGCCGGTTCTCCCGCGGGATGGAGGTCAACCACGTGCGCGGCGCCCGGCCGTTCACCATGAGCCGCACCATGCAGTTCCTGGCGCAGGAGCGGATCACCATCGACGAGGCCTACGCCGGCGACATCCTGGGCGTGTGGGACGGCGGGAGCCTGCGCATCGGCGACACGCTCACCGAGCGCGGGTCGTTCGAGTTCGAAGGCGTGCCCCGGTTCTCACCCGAGCACTTCGTCCAGGTGACCCTGAAGGATCCCCTCAAACGAAAGCAGCTCAAGAAGGGGCTGCAGCAACTCTCGGAGGAGGGGGCGGTGCAGCTCTTCTTCGATCGCCACCGGCTGGAACGAGATCCGATCCTGGGCGCGGTCGGCGTGCTGCAGTTCGAGGTCATCGAGCACCGCCTGGAGTCGGAGTACAAGGTGTCGATCCACCTCCGGCCGCTGCCGTACAAGTACGCGCGGTGGGTGGAAGGAGAGCCCTTCTCGCCGGCGAAGTTCGACCAGGGGCGCGGAACGACCTGCGTCGCCGACGCGGAGGGGAGATCGATCCTCCTGTTCGAGAATGACTGGGCGCTCCGGGCGGCGGCGGAGGATCACCCGCACCTGCGATTCTTGGCCGCCGTCCAGCCCGCCCGCGGCGACGGCGCGCCCACCTGATCGTGAAATATCGGCCGGTCGGGTGGTGTACATTCGGCCGATGTCGCGTCTTAACCTGGTTTTCCTCTGCGCGTCCGTGCTGATGGCCTGCGCGTCCAACCCTTCCCAGCAGGGCGGGAGCGGCGGCGCCGGAGCCACCGGCACGGGCGGGATCGTCTCGACCGGCACCGGAGGCACCGGCTACGTGTTCGACGGCGGGACGGCCAACGTGGCCGGCGCGCTCGGAACCGTGGACGCCGGCACCGCCCGCACCTTCCCGACGCAGGCCTGCCTGGACAAGGCCAGCGCCGTGCTGGCCACGATGACCTCCGACGAGAAGATGGCGCAGCTGCACCAGGTCGAGCGCGCCAACACCAGCGCGTCGGACATCACCACCTACGGCGTCGGCTCCGTCTACAGCCAGGGGGGCTCGGGCCCCTCCACCAACACCCCCACCGGGTGGGCCGACATGATCGACGGCTTCCGGAAGGCGTCGTTCGCCAGCCGCCTCAAGATCCCCATCATCTATGGCCTGGACGTCGTTCACGGCGTCGGCCCGGTCAAAGGCGCCACCGTCTTCCCACACAACATCGGCCTCGGCGCCACCCGCGATCCCGTCCTGGTCGAAGCGGTGGCGGCCGCTGTCGCCGAGGAGGCGGCCGGCGTCGGCGCCGACTTCCCGTTCGCGCCGGTGGTCGCGGTCGCCCGCGACGAGCGCTGGGGGCGCACCTACGAGTCGTTCGGCGAGACGCCCGAGCTCCCTTCGGCCCTGGGCGTGGCTTACACCAACGGGTTTCAGAAGCGCGGCGGGCCGTTCACCGTGCTGGCCAACGCCAAGCACTACCTGGGCGACGGCGGGACCTTGAACGGCGTCAACACCGCCAACACCTCCGGCGACGAGGCGGCGCTGCGCGCGCTGCACCTCACGCCCTACCAGGCGGTGGTGGGGGCCGGCGTCGGTTCGATCATGGCGTCCTACAGCAGCTGGCAGGGGACGCGGATGCACATGAACACCAGCATGATCACCGACGTGCTCAAGGGGCAGCTGGGGTTCGCCGGGTTCGTCGGCTCCGACTACAACGGCTGCACGACCAACGGGGTGACGCTGGGGCCCTGCCTCAACGCCGGCGTCGACATGGTCATGACCTTCGGGCCGACCGCGTCTTCCTTCTTGTCGATGGTGAAGGCGCTGGTTCCGGGCACGGTCCCGCAGAGCCGCATCGACGACGCGGCCCGACGGATCCTGGTGGTCAAGTGCGAGATGGGTCTGCTCGACGGCACGCAGCGGCTGGTCGACCGCACGCTGACCGCGAACGTCGGCTCGGCGGCACACCGGGCGGTGGCGCGACAGGCGGTGGCGGCGTCGGTGGTGGTCCTGAAGAACGACGGCGGCGTTTTGCCACTGTCGAAGTCCGTCCCGGGGATCGCGCTCGGGGGCAAGACCGCCGACAACATCGGCAACCAGTGCGGCGGCTGGACCGTCACCTGGCAGGGGATGAGCGGGAACGTGACGACCGGCGGGACCACCATCCGGGCTGCGCTGGAGTCGGTGCTGACGACCTCGCGCGTGAACTATGCGCTCGACGGGTCGGCGACCGGCAACGGCTCGACGGTCGGCGTCGCCGTCATCGGCGAGACGCCGTATTCGGAGGGGTGCGGCGACATCCCCGCCCCGCAGGGCGGCAACTCGTGCGTCAACCGCCCGACGACGCTGGAGGTCGACAGCGCCGACGTGGCGGTCGTCCAGAAGATGAAGAACGCGGGCCTGAAGACGGTCGTCGTGCTGGTGACGGGCCGCCCGCTGATCCTGGACCAGATCCTGCCGATTGCGGACGCCATCGTGGTCGCTTGGCTGCCCGGAACCGAGGGGGCCGGCGTGACCGACGTGCTGTTCGGTGACGTGCACCCGACGGGCAAGCTGCCCCGCACCTGGCCCAGCAGCATGGCGCAGATCCCGATCAACGTCGGCGACGCCAACTACAACCCGCTCTACCCGTACGCCTACGGCCTGACCTACTAGAGCAAGGTCACCGCGGCTTCGTCGCGGTCACCGGCAAATCGACGACGAACGTGCAGCCCTTGCCGGGCATGTCGCGCACCTTGATGGTCCCGTTGTGGGCTTCGGCGGCCTGTAAAGCGATGCCCAGGCCGAGGCCGAAGCCCGTTCGATTTTCACCGCGCTGGACCAGCGGGTCGAACAGCTCCTCCACCTTGCCGGGCGGGAGCCCTCCGCAGGCGTCCGTCACCTCGATGCTGACCCGCCCCTCCGCGCGTCCGGCGCTCACCGTCACCGTCGACTGGTCGCAACTGAACTTCAGGGCGTTGTGAAGCAGGTTGGAGACCGCCGAGCGCAACAGGCGGGGATCGGCCTCGATGACCAGATCCTCGGGCGCCGAGACGACGGTCTGGATCCCTTTGTCCAGGGCCTCGGCGCCGGCGTCCGCCTCGATCTCTTGCAGGAAGGGACGGAGCGCGACGGACGTGGTCCGGGGGACGACGCCCATCTTCAACGACGCATGACTGAGGACGCTGTCGATCATCTCCGAGGTGCGCCGCAGGCCGCGATCGAGAATGTCGACGGTGCGACTCGCCGCCAGCTCCTTCCGCCGGAGGCGCTCGAAGGCCAATCTGGCCGAGCCAAGCGGGTTGCGAAGCTCGTGCGCGATGAACCCTAGGTGCTCCGAGTGCTGGCGTTGCAGCTCGAGATCACGCTGCTTGACGTACTGGGAGACGGCGTCTGCGATTCCAGCGTTCAGCCACTTCACCACCAGCGCCTCCTCGCGTCGATCGACGGCGAGCCCCGCCTCGGCCGCGATCTCCAGGATGCACTCATGCAACATCCCGTACTCGCGCACCACCTCGGCCACGTCGAAGCCCAGACCGAGCCTCTGCTCTCCGTGCTGCTCCGGCCTGGCGCTCATGGGTGGCAGGGGAACGGCCTCGGGATAGAGCGCCTGAATGAGCTCGTCGACGAAGGCCGGCATGTGATCGAGAAGCTCGGCCCGGGGAAGGGACGCCGAGGCGATCAACCCCTTGATGCGGTTGCCCCAGCAGCGGATGAGAACGTCCTTCCGGTCCTTCAACACCGCGAAGAGACTCGCCCGCGCCAAATCGTCACCCATCGCTCTCCTCTAGCCGCTCGTTTCAAACTGGCAAGGCGTTTTTGAATCGGGGCCGCGGGATGGCCCGCCCACCGGCAGGCTGACGGAGAACGTCGATCCCTCACCGGGCGTGCTGGCCACCGAGACCGTGCCCCCCATGATCTCGACGAACTGGCGCGCGATCCAGAGGCCGAGGCCAATCCCGCCCAGGTGGCGGTCGGGGACCAGGCGCTCGAACCGCTCGAAGATGCGCGCCTGGTGCTCGGGCGCGATCCCCATTCCGCGATCGCGGACGCGCACGCAGACGACCTCGCCGGCGGCGGACGGCTCGACCTCGACGGCGATGGGGCGCCCCTGGCCGTACTTGATGGCGTTCGACAGCAGGTTCGTCAGGACCTGGTCGAGGCGCATGGCGTCCCAGCGCCCCTTCACCGTTGCCGGCACCCGCAGCGTCACGGCCGAGCCGCTGCGTTCGGCCTGGTCGCGCAGCCGTGCGCGCCGCGGCGGTGCTGGCGGCCAGATCGCGCAGCAGGGCCAGGCGGCGCTCGCCGATCAGGCGCTGCGTGTCGTCGGTGTTGGCGCAGATGATGCCGCCCGTGCCCCCCTGATCACCGGGGACCGGGCTGTACGAGAACGTGTAGTAGGTCTCCTCGGGGTACCCGTTGCGCTCCATGATGAGCAGCAATGCCTCGGGGTGCTTGCCTCCCACGATGGCACGGTAAGCGTCGTTGTAGATGTTGATCAGCGCGCCGCCCCACCAGACGAACATCGGCTGCCGCGACGTCAGGACGATGCGCACGCAGGTCCGCAAGGTCTGCGGCCACCCCTCCACCGGGCCGAGCGGCCTACGCGACCAGTCGAAGGCACGCATGCGCGCCCCCATCTCACGGCCGCCGGCCAAGACTTCATCCGGCTCGGTCGAGCTGACGGCGAGCTTCTCTTGCGGCATCCAGGCTCCAGGAGGTGGAATCCGGGCATAGATAGTCATTTGCCCCAAAAAGAGAAGGGGCCCATCTCGACCGGATCAACGGGTTCCGGTCGTCTCACCAGCCCGGTGGGGAGCCTCGAGCAGATCGGAGAGGAACACCGCAGGCGGACGTCCGCCGGAGGTGAAATGCATCAGCTGACTTTCGGCGGAGAGGTAAAGGCACAGCGGCGTCCGATCGTGCTGCGGCATCCGCGCCACCAGCTCGGCAACGGCGGGCTCGGGCGCGTCGGCGTCGCCGGCCACGCAAACGTAGTGAGAGTCGAGGTATTCGCAAATCTCTTCCTTGGCGATCGTCCTCTCCACCAGGGCGCGGGTGCCACCGCACGATTGCCGGCCGACGACCAGGAGCACCGCCCGGTTGGATTCGCGGGCCGCGATCAGCCCCTCCCCGAGGCTGACGTGCCAGAGAAGCGGCGAGATGAAATGCGGATGCCGGCCGGCCACAGTCATCGAACCTTCCTATCATGAGTTGATTCCCGATCGCGCGGAGCGGAGCGGCGCCCCACCCCGCCGGTCGACCCGCGCCGTCCGCTTGCGCTTGGCGCGCCGGCCTCGTCGATCCAGCACGATCGTCTCGCGCTGAGCGACATCTCTTCCTGCCGGGCGGCCGCCCCGGTCGAGCCGACCTACCGGGGGAAGACCGCGGGCGCGCGCTGAGCGCCGCCTGCGGTGTCCCTGCTGGCGACCCGGCTAACGAACGAACTTCGAGAGCAGCCGGATGTAGGCGACCTGATAGCCATCGCTCGGCTCGGTGACGCTCCAGGAGTCGAGCGGCCACCCCGTGTTGAAGTCCTTGTAGGACTTTTGCGCCGGCTGCCCTTTGGGCGGGGAGATCGATTCTGCGGTGCAGATGGCGTTGTTGGCGGTGCTGCCGCAGCCGGACGGGCAGCAGGCGTCCCAGTCGTAGCTGGGATTGGGACCGCCGGCGAGGTACCCGGGCGGCGGGCCGTAGGTCGAGACGCCGACCTGATCCCACTTGGCGCTGCCGTCGGCGAACCAGGTGTGAAAGATCTGGGTGACGCCGTTCTCGGCCCCGGACGCGGACATGTTCGTCAGGTAGACGAGCGACAGCGGGTTGGTGCCGTGCAGGTAGTGCACGAAGCGCGACGCCGCCCGCATGACGTCCGCGTTCGAGGCGTCCAGCTTGTGAACGACGACGTCGGCCAGGAAGTCGCCGGTGTTCGATTTGACCGAATTCGAACCCCAGGTGTACTGCGGCATGTACGCCAGGAAGGGATCTTGATTGCCGATGATCGCGCCGAGGTTGCCGCTCGATTCGGCGCCGGCCAGATAGGCGGCGCGAATGGCCGTGACGGTGGCGGCGGTCGCCCCCGGCGCGTCCGCGTAGTCGAGCGCCGCGTCCTGCCCCTGCATGTCCCAGGGAGCAACGTAGTTGCTGTACGAGATGAGGTGGAGCTGGGCGTAGTTGGCGTCGAAGAACGAGGCGTACGTCGCGTCGCCGGTGGCGGCGAACAGCTGACCGGCGGCGTCGAGCTTGTCGACCAAGCGGCCGTAATCGTCGGTCTCCTGCTGGCCTGAGCCGAGGCCCGAGGAGCCCGTCGCGCTGTCGTTGTTCTTGAAGATCACCGCCGGGTTGGCGACCGCCCAGGTCCAGGCGTTCTTGGCGCGCGTGAGATAACCGTCCGCCGCCGTGGTGAGCGCGGCGATGCCGGGCAGGCGGAGGATGCGCGCCCCGGCCGCGAACGCCGCCGCCGCCGTCAGCGTCGCCGAGGTGCTGGCCGGTCCGTAAAGCGACTGCCCGGTCGCGGTCGACAGCGGGCTGGCGGCCGGCTCGCCCACGATGCTCAGCACCGAGCCGTCCGTGCCCTGCAGGCGGGCGAGGTAGTCGAGCCCCCACTTCGCCTCGTCGAGGACGTCCGGGACGCCGTTGCCCGACTCCGGAATGTTGTAGTCGTCGGTCCAGACGGTGGGGTTCTCGGCGTAGGCCCGCAGGAGCGACTCGACGTAGCCGGCCGTCCAGCTGGTGTACTTGTTGGGATCGCCCGCGTCGTACCAGCCGCCCCAGACGTCTCGCTCGGTCGCGGCGTTGGTCTTGTCGCTGTAGAGGCGGCAATTGTGATCTTGCAGGGCGCCGACGAAGCTCGGACCGTCGGTCCAGCCGGCGCCCGCGTGGGCGGCGTCCTTGTTCTGGCCGGCGCGCTGGTAAAAGAGCATCCGGACCGCCTGCTTGAGCACGTCGCGATAGACGTGGTCCGAGATCGTGAACGGGTACGAGCGGACGTTTCGATCGACGTCGACCACGTAGTAGTCGCCCGCCGTCGTCACCGACGTGAACGTGAACCACCAGGCCTTGTCACCCGAGGAGACGTCGGTCGCGCCGCCGTTCCAGACCGTCGGCGCCGCGGTGTAGACCGGGCTGCCGGTGGCCGCGTTCACCAGCGCGTAGCTGGTGCCCGGCGTGAACGAGGCGGTGGCGTCGAATCCGGTCTGGGGATCGCGGATCACGGCCACCTTCTCGCCGTCCGGCAGGTAGCCGAACTGATCGACCACGATGTAAGGGCTGACCGGCGGGGCGGTGCCGCCGAGGCCCCCGGTTGCCGAGCTGCCTCCGGTCCCGTTCGCTCCGCCGGTGCTGACACCGCCCGTACCCGGGCCGCTGCCGCCCGTCCCGCCGGTGCTGGTTCCGCCCGTGCCGCCGGTGCTGCTGGCGCCGCCTTGACCGTTCCCGCCCGACCCGCTGCCCGACGAGCCGCTGGATCCGCAGGCAGGAATCAGGAAGACGAAGAGCGCTGCGAGGGGAAGCGACCGAGTGATGTGCGCAAAGCGAAGAGGATGAGGAAACATCCGTCCATGGTACCCGAGCGGAGCCGATCCCTGGACGGCGATCTGTGGCGGCTTCTCTCCGCCGTCAGTTGACGATGAACTCGAGCTGACAGGTCGCGCTGCAGCCGTCGTCGGAGACGGTGTTGCCGTCGTCGCAGGTCTCGCCGTAGAGGCCGTCGATGCGGCCGTCGCCGCAGCGGGGCACCGCCTTGCACCCGGGGCCGCACCCCGGCTCGCCGTAGGTCGAGATGTTGCGCCCGTCGTCGCACTCTTCGATCCCCGCCGCCACCGCGCCGTCGCCGCAGTAGGGCCCGAGGCCGTCGCAGCCCGGATTGCAGCCGCCGTAACGGCCGTCGTTGACGCCGTCGTCGCAGACTTCGTTGCCGTTGACGATGCCGTCGCCGCAACGGGGCGTGCACACGGTGGTCTTGCGGACGAACGAGCCCAGCGTCAGCTTGTACGACGATCCGCAGACCCGTCGCTCCGCCTGAAACACGGCGATCTCGTAGATCTGGCCCACCGTGAGCCCGAACGTTGCCGCCGCGGTGGCGTCGAGCGTGACGGAGCCGGACGCTGGGCTGTGGATGCCGCCCAGATCGACCGCCAGCTGGCCGTTGACGAACACCCACACGTCGTCGTCCCCGATGAACTGCAAAATTTCGCCGCCGCTGTATTCGAACCAGTAGCGAACCTCGCTGGTGAAGCTGTAGTTGTGAGGCAATTGATCGCTGTCGCAGCTGGCGAGATAGGGGATCTCCGGACCGTCGGGCGGCTCCGCCCACCCCAGATTGTCGAGCGGAAAGTAGGGCGGCGTGGTCCAGCTCGCCGGCGGCGTGTTGCTCCAGATCTGCGAGTGGTCGTAGACGAACGTGCCGTTCGCCTGCTGGACCAACGTCAGCGTGCCGCGGACCAGCTTGCCGAACGGAGAGTCGTGATACCAGTCATCGAAGTTGGCGCTGGTGGTCAGGCTGGCGTTCGCTGGCGGCGGGGACGCCATCAGCGGCTTGCGGTCGCTGGCGAGCGTCGGCTGGACCATCCCCGGCACGACGCCGGAGACCTGCGCCCCGAAGTCCGGGTGCCCGTTCGGGTCATCCTGGCTCAAGAAGTCTCGGAAGACGGCGGGCACCACCAGGTTGCCGTCCTCGGCGTCGCTCACGTCCTTGCAATCCCAGTTCGGCTCCAGCTTGCAGTCCGCCGAGCAGCCGTCTCCCGAGACGGTGTTCCCGTCGTCGCACTCCTCGCTGGGCAGCTTCAGGCCGTCACCGCACGGCGAGGTGCAGCCGCTGGTGCCGGTGCAAACCGGTTCGGAGCGGCAGTCGGCGCCGCAGCCGTCCCCGCCGTAGGTGTTCCCGTCGTCGCACGACTCCGCGCCTTCCTTGACGCCGTCGCCGCACACGGTGGCGTGGCAGAGCTCGCCGGGCGTCGGGCAGGCGAAGCCCGGTTCGATCCGACAGGTGTCGCTGCAGCCGTCTCCCGCCGCCGTATTCCCGTCGTCGCACTGCTCGCGCCCGAGCTGCTTGCCGTCACCGCAGCGGGGAACGCACGGCGCGCCGGCCATCGGGCAAACCCAGCCCGATTCCAGCTGGCAGTTTTGGTCGCAACCGTCGCCGGCCTCGGTGTTGTGGTCGTCGCAGGTCTCTTTTCCGGCCACCAGCCCGTCGCCGCAAACGACGGTGGAGGTGCAGCGCTCGCCGGGCGTCGGACAAATCCAGTCGGTCTCGGTGTGGCAATCGGGCGAGCAGCCGTCGCCGCCGGTGTGGTTTCCGTCGTCGCAGGTTTCGCCGGGAGGATTGAGCTGACCGTTCCCGCACAGGCTGGGGCCGCAGCCGGCATTGCCGCTGCACGTGCCGCCGCCGGTGCCGACGACACCGCCGGGACCGCCGGCGCCGCCGAGACCGCCGCCGCTGCCGCCCGGTGCGCTGGTGCCCCCCGCCCCGCTCTGCCCCCCCGAGCCCGAGCCCGACGGCTTTTCGTTGACCCCGGCACACGCCCCGCACATCAAGAGCAGGACGATTGCGCGCCACGGGCGGCGCAAGAGAGCTGGGGGGCCGGCGCTCACCCAGCTAATTGGCCACAGAATTCCAAAAAAGAGAAGGCCAGCGGTCTTTTCGTTCAGGCTCCGCCGGATTGCGCGAAGGCCGCCATGCGCTTTTTCATCTCCTCGGGCGAGACATCCTCGACGTGGGTGCCGATCGTCCAGATGTGGCCGAACGGGTCCTCCAGCGTTCCGGTCCGGTCGCCGTAGAACTGGTCTCGCACCGGGCGCTTCACCTTGGCGCCGGCGTCGACGGCCTGATTGAAGCGCGCGTCGACGCCGTCCAGGTAGATCATGAGCCCGCAGGTCGTCCCGCCCAGCGTCTGCGGGCTCTTGGTCACGGCGTCGGCCATCTCCGGCATCTCGTCGGCGAGCATGACGTGCGAGTCGCCAATCTTGATCTCGGCGTGGCCGACGCGGCCGTCGGGCATGTCCATGCGGACCAGCACCTCGGCGCCGAACGCGCGCTTGTAGAAGTCCAGCGCCTTGGCGGCGCCCTTCACGCTGATGTACGGGGTGACGGTGTGGTATCCGGCGGGCACGGGATCGACTTTACTGGCCATGGTTCCTCCTTTTCGAAGCGTGAACCTAGGTCGTCACTTGCCGGGTGACAAATCGGTAGCACCTGGGAGGTCGCCCCGAGCCGCCCCTTGGCGGCATCGGGCGGCGTCAGCTCACGGGGCGAGCGGGGGAGGGTCCGGCTGGACCAGCGACGCCGCCGCGTCCATCCCGGCTTGTGCGTCGGGCCGGATGAGGAGCTTCCAGCCGCGCTTCTCCAGCCCTGCCCGCTCGACCAAAGCCTGGGGCTGCTTCTGCAATCCGCTGAGGATGGTGACGCAGCCCCGCTTCGAGAGCGCGCCGATCGCGCTCTCCAGCGCGACCAGACCGGTGGCGTCCATGATCGGGACGTGATCGAGACGGACGATGAGCACCCTCAGGCCGTCGTCGATGGCGGTCAGGCTCCCCACCGCCTTCTGCGCGGCGCCGAAGAACAGCGGCCCGGCGACGTCGTAGACGGCGATCTTCTTCTCGAGACCGGCGGGAATTCCGGTCAGCCCGGCGTCTCGCGAGCCCTCGCTCGTGAGCCGGGTGTGGGTGATCTCTGCCATTCGCCGCATGAACAGCAGCGCCGCCAGCACCACGCCCACCGACACGGCGACGACCATGTCGAACACGACGGTCAGAACGAAGCAGGTGATGAGGACCAGGGCGTCGCTGCGGGGCGCGACGCGTAGGATGTGAGCGAAGTGCTTCACCTCGGACATGTTCCAGGCGACCAGCAGCAGCAGCGCCGCCAGGCCGGCCATCGGCAGGTATCCAATGAGCGGCGCCAGGACGATGACGGCGACCAGGACCGTCAGCGCGTGGACGATCGACGCCACGGGTGACCGCGCGCCGGAGCGGAAGTTGGTCGCCGTGCGGGCGATGGCGCCGGTGGCCGGGATTCCCCCGAAGAAGGGCGTCACCACGTTGCCGATCCCCAGCGCCAGCAGCTCGGCGTCGGGATCGTGCTTGGTCCCCGCCATCCCGTCGACGATCACCGCGGAGAGCAGCGACTCGATGCCGCCGAGCATCGCCACGGCGAAGGCGCCCGAGAGGAGCTCGCGCAGGGTGGTCAGGGAAAGATGCAGGGGGGCGCCCCCCGGCCCGGGCGCGCCCCAGGGGAGCATCGGGAGCGGCGGAAACGGGGGAACCCCGTCGAAGGTGTGGCCGCCGACGGTCGCGTGAAACCGGCTGGCGATGGTGGCCACCCCGTGGCCGGGCCACAGGTGGTTGAGCACCGCGGCCAGCACGCCGGCCAGGGGGATGGCGACGAGCGGCGCCGGAACGCGCTTGGTGACGCGCGGGACGGCGACGAGGAGCGCCAACGTGGCCGTCGCGATGGCGAACTCGCCCAGGGAGGCGGAGCCGCGGGCGTGCCACATGAGAGCGATCCGGTCGAAGAAGCTCTCGGGCGTGCGCGACAAGGTGATCCCGAGGACGTCCTTGACCTGCAGCGTGGCGATGACCGTGGCGATGCCGGCGGTGAAGCCGGTGGTGACCGGGTACGGAATGAATTCGATGAACTGACCGAGACGGCCCACCCCCATCGCGATCAGGATCAAGCCGCCCATCAGGCCGGAGAGCAGCAGCCCGGACATGCCGAAGCGGGTGTAGATCGGGGCCAGGATGACGATGAACGCCGCCGTCGGCCCCGAGACCTGCAGCCGCGAGCCCCCCAGCGCCGCCACCACCGTGCCGGCGACGATCGAGGTGTAGAGGCCGTATTGCGGCGCGACCCCGACGGCGATCGCCAGCGCCATCGCCAGCGGAAGCGCGACGATCCCGACCACCAGTCCCGCCAGGACGTCGGCGCGCAGATCGGCGCGCGTGTACCCCTCGCGCCAGACCGCCCGCATCGCCCCGGCGGGGAGATCGCTCAGCTTGATTCGATCGAAGGCCGCTCGATACCGGGTGCGCGCCATCAGTGGTCGGCTGTCACGAGGGTCATGGTCGGATGGCGACCTTCATAACCCCATCGCGCTGGTGAGAGAAGAGGTCGTAGGCGGCCTCGATGTCGGCCAGACGGAACGGATGGGTGACCAGCTCTTGAAACGGAAACCGCTTGGCGGCCACGATGCCCATCAGCCGGCGCATCCGTTCCTTGCCGCCGGGACAGAGGGAGCTGACGATGGTGTGGTCCCCGAGCCCGGCCGCGTAGGCGTCGAGCGGCAAGGTCAGGTGCCCCGAGTAGACGCCGAGGCTGGACACGGTGCCGCCCGGGCGCACGCAGCGCAGGGCGTTTTCGAAGGTCCCGGCGGTCCCCAGCGCCTCGATCGCCACGTCGACGCCTCCCCCGGTGAGCCGTTTGATCTCGGTGACGACGTCCTGCTCCTTGAAGTTGAGGACGACGTCGGCGCCCATCCGGCGCGCGACCTCCAGGCGCTTGGGGTTGCTGTCGACCCCGATCACCAGCGCCGCGCCGGCCAGACGCGCGCCCGCCGTCGCGCAGAGCCCGATCGGCCCCTGGGCGAAGACGGCGACCGCGTCGCCCAACCGCACGTGGCCACGCTCGGCGGCGGAGAAGCCCGTCGACATGATGTCCGGGCAGAGGAGCACCTCTTCGTCCGACAGGCCGGCGGGAATCTTGGCCAGGTTGGCCTGCGCGTCATGAACGAGAACGTATTCGGCCTGGCACCCGTCGATGGTGTTGCCGAACCGCCAGCCCCCGATCGCCTCGTACCCGTCGCCGCCGTGGCCGCACTGGGACGGACTGCCGGAGAGACAGGCGCGGCACTGGCCACAAGGGGTGATGGCGCCGACGATGACCCGGTCGCCTCTTTGATACCCGGTCAGGCCAGGTCCCAGCTCCTCGATCACGCCGACCGGCTCGTGGCCGACGACCAGCCCTTCCTTGACCGGATACTCGCCCTTCAAGATGTGGACGTCCGTTCCACAGATCGTCGTCAGCGTGACCTTGATGAGCGCCTGCCCGACGCCGGGAACCGGACGCGGAACCTCGCGGAGCGCAATCTTTCCCTTCCCCTGAAATACCGCCGCTCGCATCGTAGTTGCCATGGCTCATTCTCCTTCTGCTGACAGCTCGTCTTTATCCAGGTTCATATCGGTTCTCCCTCAATCCCGGGCCCGCGGCGTCATGGGCGGGGGCTCGGAATGATGAGGACCGGCCGCCGGCTGTTCTCCACGACGTTGTGTGAGACCGAGCCGAGGCGTGACTTCAGGGCCCCGCCCTTGCCGTGCGCGGCCAAGACGACGGCGTCGACGACCAGCCGCTCCGACGCTTGAACGATGGCATCGTCGGCGCGCCCACCGTCGATCACCATGACGTGCGTGGTGATGCCC
The DNA here is from genome assembly GCA_963835825.1 of uncultured Pseudomonadota bacterium. GTDB lineage: Bacteria > Myxococcota_A > Polyangia > Fen-1088 > Fen-1088 > JADGRB01. The sequence continues at coordinate 371,700 of CAWIGZ010000003.1, read as the reverse complement.
CGCTGCCGGGCGTCGCTGGGGATCAGGGCCCGCAGCGCGTCTTCGATCCGCGCGCGCTCGCTCTCGGTCAGCTTTCCTTCCGTCCGCTCATAGGCGTAGGCCGGCGCGGCCAGGCTGCGCTCGTGCACGTGACAGAGCTCGACCACCCCACCCTGCGCGGCGACCATGGCGTACGCGTACGAGACCGCTCGGTTCCCCGCCGGCGAAAGATCCGTGGCGGCGAGGACGGTGAAGATGGCGGGGGCCGCCGTCTCCACCGCCTGCTCCGCACCGCGGGGAACGAAGACCACCGGAACCCGCGAGGCCTCGTGCGCGATCCGCTCGGCGACGGCCGGATGACTGATGCGATCGACCCCGTGCCGACTCTCGGCCCCGACGATCAGCAGGTCGTCGGACCGGCCCCGCGTGAACTCGAGGATCTGCGCCGCCGGCTCGCCCCAGGCCGGCTTGATGACGAAGGACGTCCGGCCGGTGCCGGGAAGAACCCCGACCTCCCGACGCAGGGCCCGTTCGAGATCGGCCACCACCTCGGCGTCGGGCTCGAACAGATTGCGGGGACCCGTGAGGCCCAGGCGCTGGAACTCCTCCATGGCCCAGTAGAGCCGCAGAAACGTCACATCGCAGGCGATGTGATTTCGTAGCTCTCGCACGAAGCCGACGGCGCCGGCGTTCGTCGCCCGGCCGTCGAGCGCCACGGTGATCGACAACGTCCTCGACGAACCGTTTTGGGAGCCGAGTCCCTCCACTCCGGGAGGGACGACCAGGATCGGCCGATCCGAGCCCCGCGCCAGCTCTTCCCCCACGCTGCCGAGCAGGAGCCGCCGCAGGGCCGATTGGCCGTGCGTCCCGGCCACGATCAGCTCGGCCTCCAGCTCGCGGGCGCGATTGAGGACCGAGGTCTCCACGTCTCCTTCGCAGACGCGGAAGGTGACCGGAACACCGGCCGTCGAGAGACGGTCGCACTCCCTGGCCAGTCGGCTCTCGACGTCGGCCCGCACCTCCGATTCCAGCACGACCGCGTCGGCGGTCAGGGCCAAGATGTCGACGGTGCCCGGCTTCATGACATGGACCAGCTCGACCCAGCCGCGGGTGCGGCGGGCGAGGTCCACCGCGATCTGCGCGGCCGCCTGGCCGCGTGGCGTGAAATCCGTGGCGCACACGATCTTCATGGCTGCATCGCCTCCCTCCCCAACGGACTGCAACCGTTGTTCCAGGCCGAACACCGGCCCCAGCCGCGCCTGTCCGCGCACATCTTGCGCCCGGCCCCTCTCCCCCAGCCCGCCGGCGCCCGATTTGCGTCCCTTCGAGCAGAGCCTCGACAGCGGGCGCTCACCGCAGCGCCGCCGTCAGCCTCGACGCTCGGGCGCGTGCTGGTCCTCGGCGTGGACGATGAGCAAGGGTCGCGACGAGCGTCGCGCCACCTCCTCTGCCACCGAGCCCTGCAAGAGCCGGCCGATCCCCGAGCGGCCGTGCGACGCCAGGGCGATGACGTCCACATCCAGCCTTTCGGCCGCCTGCAGGATCGCGCCAGCCACCGACGGCCCCTCCAGGACCGATACGTACGTTCCGATCCCCTGCTCGGCGGCCTCGGCGGGTATCTGGGACTCCAGCCGGGCTTCTATCGCCTCCCGCTGTCTGGGCGACAGGGCCGGAATGCCGGCCGGCGTCCCTGCGGCAAGCGGCTGCTCCTGCTGGCGAACGTGACAAAGGTGAGCCTGACCGCCGCCCGCGAGCAGTCCGTACGCCGGCAAGATCGCCGCCTTCGCCAGCGCGGAGAGATCGGAGGCGATGAGGACCGATCGGAAGCGGGGGATGTGGTGGGCGGGCGGCTGGATCCCTTCGGGGATGCAGAACACCGGGACCGTGGCGGCCCTCAGGACGGACTTCGGCGCGATCGGCGCCCAGTGCCGCGAGCGACGCTTGGGAATTCCAATCACCAGCGCGTCGACGCCCATCTCCGCGACCTCGGCAGCCAGCTCTTCGCCCGCGTCCCGCACCGCGACGCGGAGCCGGAGCGGGGGAAGGTGGGCCCCGGCCAAGGCCTGCGATTCGCGCCGGACGTCCCGCTCGATCAGCGCGAGCAGCTCCGGATGACCTGCGTCTCCTTGCCAAGTGCTGTCGACGCCGTAGCGGGCCGCCTCTTGCGGTGGCCAGTACGAGCGCATCAGCGTGACGTCGCTGGGCGAGGTCGGAGCGGCCGTCCGGGTCCAGAAGAACACCGCGGCGCTCGCGCTCGAGCCGTCGGTCGCCACCGCCAGCCTCAGCGGGGCGGTGCCCTCCCAGCGCGCGAAGTCGAGCTCGGCTTCGCGGACCACCAGGACCGGACAGGAGGCGGACCGGGCGATCTGTTCGGCGCAGCTTCCAAGGAGCAGCCGCGCCGCACGCGTTCGTCCATGCGATCCCACCACGATCAAGGAGGTATCCGCGGCGCGCGCCGCCTCGAGAACGACCGCCGCGGGGTTGCCTGAGGCGACGCGGGTTTCAACGGCCACCCCGCCCTGGCGGAGCTCGTCCGCGCGGGCCTCGATCTCCGTCTGGGCGCTGGTGAACATCTCGTCGTGCCAGTCCGCCAGGGAGATCCCGACCCCCACCGTATCCACCGGCAACGGCTCGAGCACGTGGAGCAGCAGCAGGGTGTCGCCCTTTCGCCGGGCCAGCGCCGCGCCCAGCCTGGTGGCCGTCCGCGAACAGGTCGAGAAGTCAGTCGGGCAGAGGATCGTCATGGTGTCTGCCGGCGGCAGTGGAGTGTCGAATCGTTTTGGACATCTTGCACGTCGGGTGCCATGCGGTCCGTCGGGGGCGCGTGCAAGCCGCTGCCGGATCGCGCGCGCAACCTGGGAAGCGGCACGCAGCTCCTGCGCCGGAGGGTCGCGCCGACGCAGAATCTTCGCGCACTAGCCCCCAGGGAGGTCGCTCTCCCGGATGGCCCCGCGCTTGCTCAACCCAAAGCCATGCAGAACACGACGCGGGTTGGGATCTGGATCCTGGTGCTGGCGAGTTCCCTGGCGTTCGCACCCTCATGCGCGAGCCCGGAGGCCAACCGACCTCCGCAGATGGCTCAGCTCAACCAGGCCATCACGCCGCCCGCTCGGGAGGGACCGCCCGAGCCGCTCTCCCCGACGGCGAGAGCCCTCATCAAGGATCGGATGGCCTCGCATGCGCAGGACATGAGCCAGCTCGTCTCGGCCATCATGCTGCTCCAGTACTCGGAGATCATCGCCCGTGCCGACAAGATCGCCGGCGACGTCAACCTGAGCCGCCCGACGACGAACGACGCAACGGAGCTCAACGCGTCGATCCCCGAGAAGTTCTTCGTGCGCCAGGATGACCTCAAGGCGGCTGCCCGCGATCTGGCCACTGCCGGCCGAACCGGCAACCCGTATCTGGTCGCCGAGGCCTACGGCAAGCTCTCCGAGAACTGCGTGCGTTGCCACGCCGACTACCGCCCCCGCGACTGACGCAGCTGACAACGGGGAGAAACAACGATGTTCCAAGAAGCTCTACACGCTCCTGCCGGCAAGACGGATACAGACATCCGCAACGACGTCCTCAGCGAGCTGAGCTGGGACAGTCGGATCGGGGAGACGCAGATCGGCGTTCAGGTCGACCACGGCGTCGTCACCCTCGGGGGCACCGTGGAGGACTGGGCCACCTGCCGGGCGGCGGTGGAGGCGGCTCACCGTGTGGGAGGGGTCCGCGACGTCGCGAACGAGCTCCACGTCCGGAACAGCCTGACCGCGCACCTGACGGACACCGACATCGCGAAGGCCGTGCGCCATGCCCTCGAATGGGACGCCCTGGTGCCCGAGAAAGACATTCGCTCGACGGTCGCCGGCGGGGTGGTGGTTCTGGAGGGGGTGGTGGCCACGCCGCTGCAGCGCGAGGAGACCGAGCGGATCGTCGGCCGGCTGCGGGGGATCAAGCGGCTCATCAATCGGCTGCAGGTCAGCCGCATCGCGGAGGCCGACGCCATCGCCGCCTCCATCCGGCAGGCGTTGAACAGGCGGGCCATTCGCGAGGCCTCGCAGATCGTGGTGCGCGTCGACGAGGGGCGCGTGACGGTCGAAGGGATCGTTCAGTCGCGTGAAGAGCGCCTGGCCATCTTGGGGGCGATTCGCGGAACGCGCGGCGTGCAGACCGTCGACGACCGTCTCAGTGTCGAGACGGAGGCTGGTGGCCCGTGATCGGCCCGCTGATCGTCATCGTCGCGCTGGCCGCCGCGGCCACGCAGACGCCGGCCACCCCAACCGCCGAGAGTCCCTGGACGGTCCGCGAGCAGCTGCAGATTCCGGCCATGACCGCCAACCACGTCGTGGGGGGCCTCGGCTTCGGGGTCGCCTTCGAAAAGGGCCCCTGGGCGCTCGACGCCGAAGCCCAGGTCCTGCCGGTGGTCATCTGCGACAGCTCCTGTGGCTCGGCCTACGCGGCCGGTGTTGGCGTTTCCGCCACGCCGGCCCGCTGGCGAGACGTGACGTCGCGGCTGGCGCTCATGGTCGAGTACTTCGCGCATCCCGGTCTCAGTCAATCCTTCTGGGCCATCAGTCCCCGCGCCGGCGTTCGCTGGCTCTCCGGAAGCACCGGGGTCTCGCTCGACGCCGTGCTGTCCTTTGCGGCGCGCGACAACTTCGAGGTGGGCGGCTTCGCCCACAACAAGGTCTGCAGCTGGGCCATGCCAGGGCTGGTCATGGGCATCTGGTTCTAGTTCGTGCGCGCGAAAGGGAGGTTTCGGCCATGAAGGTTCACGCGGTGATGACGACTGACAATCTGTTGGTGATCGCAGAGGACGACAGCCTGGCGGCGGCCGCCCACAAGATGACCTGGGCCCATTGCCGCCACCTGCCAGTCGTTCGGAACCACCAGGTCGTGGGCGTGCTCTCCGAGCGCGACATCCTCGCCTGGCTCGGGGCCGGCAACCGTCTCGACGGCCCGGCCGATCTGGTCCGCGCGGCGATGGTCGCACCGCCGGCGGTCGCTTCGCCCGACGACGACCTGGGTGAGGCCGCGGCCCGCATGCTCTCCTACCGCGTCGGCTGTCTCCCGGTGGTCGTGGGCGGCAAGCTGGTCGGAATGGTCACCCGCGGCGATCTCCTCGGCCGCATCGTCGCCGAGATGTACACGCCGATGCCCGACCGCGGCTGACGCTGTCCGAACGCCGGGTCGCAGGCCTACAGGGCGCCCGCGCGAACCAGCTGGGAGAGGAGCCCAAAGTCGAGCGGCTTGGCAATGAACCTCGCCCCCGCGTCCTTCGCCTCGCCGATCGTACGCTCGTCGGTGTACGCACTGATCACCACGGCGCAGATCGGCGTCCGCGTCTTCCAAAATTGCTTCACCAGATCGGCGCCGTTGATCCCGGGCAACCGATAATCGGTCACCAGCACCTCCGGATCGCTGTCCGGGGCCATCGCCAGGGCCTCCTCGGCGCTGGCCGCGACGACCGTGGAGTGGCCGTCGAACCCCAAGATCTCCGCGATGTTCTCGGCCAGGCCGACGTTGTCGTCGACGATCAACACCCGCCGGATGCCGCCAGTCCGGGTGAGCTGCCCCATGGCCGGAGAATACCGCCATTGGCCTCGTCGCTCGGGAACAATGTGGCGCCCCCCCTGAGATCGGGCAAATCCCCACCGGCGCCGGCGGACGGCGCTACTCGACGGCGGTGATGAGGGCCATCAGCGTCCGGGCGTCCCGGCTCACGCTGGCCACGTCGGGGACCAGGCGCTCGGATTCCTGTTTCAGCCGTTTCATGACGCCGGACAGCGTCGCCTCGTCGGTTCCGACAACCCGGGGGTCCGCGCACCGCACCAGCTCCTCGATGAACGTCACCAGAAACGTCACGAGCTTGCCGATGAGGTGGTGCCGGCCGGCGATGGTGAGCGTCTCGAGCGTCACCAACATCTCCGGGATGACGGACAGCTGGCGCGACAGGACAGCCTGGTGGTGATCCCTTTCGGCTGTCGTCGCGAGACCGCGCATCAATTGCTTTCCGATGTCATTGAACCCCTGCGGATGCAAGCCACGTGCGCGCCCGGATCGTCGCGGATCCATGCAACTCGATCCGGTGATTTTTTCGTCGCCTCCCCTTCGGCCATGCAGGTCTTGCGCGATCCCCCGCGGCGAGCAACCAACGGGCGACCGCCTCTTCGTGCCCTGCGACCCAGATCAGGCGCTCCGCCCGCAAGCGGCGGCAACCGGTCGGTCCACCGCATCTCCCGGCAATCGAGGCGGCGACCGAGCACCGTACCGCGCCGGCCGGGAGCCGAGCCGTCCTCGATGACCCCCGTCGCATCGACGACCCTCTCCCGAAGGACGCGAAGAAGAGCGCGGTAGTCGAGCTCGCGCGAATCGGTCGAAAGTGATTCGCGCGTTTCGGCGTCGAGACCGCCGGCGCCGACGATCGCCTGCTCACGCTGATAGAGCCGCAGCCCCGCGACCGTCGCGCCGTCCAAGACGCCGTCGGGAGCTCGATCGAAGAGGCCGTCGCAGCGCAGATGTCCCTGCGCCGCAGGCACGACCTCCGGCATCTCGCTGGGCTTCGATCGCAGAGGCAGCGGAGGAACGGCCGCGCGATACGGATGGCGGCCGAGCTCCCCCAAGGGCTGGCTCATCGGACAACCTTCGCGGGACCCAGTCGTCCGCCAGGTTGACGCTTACCTCGGACGGAACATTTCCGCCGGACGAAGCTCCGAGCAAAGGGAGAAGGAGCCACGCAATCATGACGGTCGGGCATCGCACGCGTCGTGCCAGTCCGCCGCGTTCGCGCCAGCCCCTGCCGGGTAGCCGGCCCACGCAAAGCTAGCGCGTCGGTGGTGCCGAGCTGCAGTTCCGACGCGCGCGAGACCGGCTCCCGCGAAGCAACGGGGGGGCGACCCGACGGCACGATTGCTGCTCTTCTGCTCGGTCATGATCGAGCCGGCATTCGGACATGGACGTTCGTCACCGCCAACGTCGTGCCGGGCGAAGCGATCATCAAGGCGATCCGTCGATTCGCGCCCGGCCGTGGTCATTCCGGCGACGAGGACTCTTGCATGAAGGTCTCCGAGCTCATGACCAGGGAGGTGGCGACCTGTCTGGCCACCGACAGCCTGAACCGAGCGGCGCAGATCATGTGGGAGCGCCGCTGCGGGAGCGTCCCCGTGGTCGACGGAGGTGAACGCGTGGTCGGCATGGTCACCGATCGTGACGTCGGCATGGCCGCCTACACGCAGGGCCGGCGGCTCGATGACATCGCGGTCAGCTTGGCGATGTCGCACCCAGTCTGGACCTGTCCCGCCTCGGCGACCGCCGAGGAGGCCGAGAGCCTCATGATGGCTCACGGCGTTCACCGGCTGGTCGTGGTCGACGCCGAGGGGCGCCTGATGGGCCTGCTTTCCCTCGACGGAATCGCCAGGCAAGCAGCCGCCTGGGATGGGAATGGCGACATCGATCTCGAGCGCGTCGCCCTCGCCTTTGGTGAGATCTCCCGCCGGACGGGCACCAGTGAGGAGGAGGCGCCGGCTGGAATCGAAACCCAGCTGGCCGACGTCGTCCTCAACAGCTTGGAGGTACTGAAGACCTTGCGCCAGGAGATCCGTGCCGACCTCGAGCTCGCCGGCCAGGAGGCGCGGCGCCGCTGGACGCACCTCGAGGCGCGCCTGCACGCGGCGGAGATTCGCGCGCGAGAGAAGCACCACGGCGGCGCTCGCCACCTTGCCGAGCTGGTCGAGCACGCGCGCCTGTTTCGCAGCGGACTCCGGCGACCGCGCGCCGGCGCGCCCGTCCGCTGAAGGCGCGCCTCTCAGTCGTCTGGGAGATCGTGCCTGTGCAAGAGCGGCTGATGATGAAATGACGGCTGATCGCTGGTGGACGCGAGGCGACGGGGGAGACGCATCACGAACGTCGTCGTGCCCCCGGCCGAGCGTGCCTCGAGGCTGCCGCCACTCGCGAACGCGATCTGCTTGGCGATGTAGAGGCCGAGCCCGAGATTCCCGCCCTTCGATCGCTCGTGCGTGGCTTGGCGGAAGGGCTCGAAGATGAACGGAAGCACTTCCGGAGAGATGGGATCTCCCTGATTGATGATCTCGACGATGACCACCCCGCCTTCGGAGCGCGCCCGGACGACGACCGTCGTGCCTGGCCGGGCGTACCGGACAGCGTTCCCCGCGATGTTGGAGAGAGCCTCCGCCAATCGCTCCGGATCCCAGGTCCCGGTCACGTCGCCCACGACCTCCAGTCGAGCGGCGCCCCCGCATTCCTCCACGACGTTCCGGCAGACGTCACGCAAGTCGACGTGACGCGGCTCGAATCGGGAACCCTCCCCCGAGGCGGGCGCGCGTGAAATCGAGCAGCTGCAGGATCATCTTCGACATGCTCATGCTGGCGGCGACGATGCGCGACACGCCCAGCCGCTCTTGCGGGTCGAGGTGACCGGAGAGGCGCAGCATCTCGGCTGTCATGACGATCGTGCCGAGCGGGTTTCGCAGGTCGTGACCGACGATCCCGAGGAACATCTCCCGGACCTCCGCCATCGTCCGCAGTTCGCGCTCCCGGTCCTCGGAGACCTTGAGGGCCGCCTCCACCGTCTCGGTGAGCTCCTGGGCGCGGATGATCGCGCCGACCATGTGCTGGTTCGCCTCGCGAAGATCTGCGGCGGCCCGCAGCGCCTCTTCGTAGTGTCGTCCTGTCTCGGCGACGCTCGCGTCGAGCTTGGCTCCCGAGGTACGGAGCTCATCCAAAGCTCTTCTGCTCTCCGTTCGGTCCATTCCTGTCTTGACGATGTACTGGAGCCGTCCATCCGTCGACTTGGTTGCGATATGCGACCAGGCGATCCACCGTCGCTCACCGGTCTTGGTGACCCAGTAGTTGGCGTAGGGACTCGGATGCGTGGCGGTCAGCAGCGTCGCGAAGACCGCCTTGACCGGTTTGACCTCCTCGGGCACCAACGCGAAGTCCCAGAGCGTGCGACCCCGGACCTCTTCCAGCGAGTACCCGGTCAGGTCGGAGCAGCGGCGGTTCCAGTAGACGATCCGGCCGTCGGTCTCGAGCACGACGACGAGGGCAGCGATCGCCTCGAAGGCCAGGAAATCAGGCTCCGTCACGCTTGCCGCCCCCCAACTCCCGAGGATAGCCCTTCCGCCCAGAGTGCCGGCCAGTCATCTCTTCCGTCTCGTTCCGCCCAGCGCTGGGGTCCCCGTGAGCAGGCCCTGGTATCCCTTCAGCGTCTTGCCCACCTCGATCCCCCCATCTGACGTGATGTCGTACGCTCGCAGATCCTTGCTGTGCTGGCTGGCGCGCAGCTTGACGACCGCCATCGCGCGCCTCAATTCGCCGTCGATCTCGATGCAACGCTGGATGATGATGGCGTCGGTCAGAAACGCGATGCCCTGGGGGCTGAATCGGAGATCGACGTACGAGTCGGCCAGCTCGACGGTCGCCATCACCGTCACCCCCAGCCCGGTCAGCGCGCCCATCATTCGGTACAGGGATTCCCTGAAGTCCTCGCGGAAGGTCGGCGCCAGCGCCAGCTCCAGGCCCGACAGCGAATCGATCACTGCCCGCTTGGCGCCGGTCCGCTTCACCGCCTCGCGAAGCTCCATCAAGGTCTCGTCGATCGAGAGGTCCAGGGGGCGCAGGTAGAGGACCTCCAGCTTCTTTCGTCTGACCAGCTTCTCGAACTCCTCCCCCCGCGGCGTCGTTTGGAGGTATTTTCACCCTGGCTGATCCCCTCGACGACAACACCCGCTTGGCCCACGCCACCTGCCCCGCGCCCGGTCTGTTCATTGCTGCGACCGGGCGTAGCTCATGCACAGTCATCTTCCCTGAAATGGAACCCGGAAGCGACGACCATATCGCTAATGGCAAGCACGGGATGGGCCGAGTCAGCGCCCGAGCGCCACGGCGGGCCGTTATTCCGGATCACGCGCTCAAGGGCCGGACGGCACCCGAAACCAACGCGAGCAGGCGGCCCATCTCGACGGGCTTGGGGAGAACCGCCAGGGCGCCGGCCTTTGTGCAAGCGTCGTGCGTCGCCTCGTCCGAGTACGCGGTCATTACGACGGCAGGAATCCAGCTGCCTCGACGCCGGATCTCCGCGATGAGCTCGGCGCCGCTCCCGGCGCTCATGCGAAAATCGGTGATGAGGACGCTCATCTTCTCGGTGAATACCGTCAGCGCCTCCTCGGCCGAATCCGCCACGGAGGCCCGATAGCCATCCGTCTCCAGCACCTCGGCGATGTTTTCAGCCATCGCAACGTGATCGTCGACGACCAAGATCCAGCCGCGCGAGCCCACCGCTCCGATGCTGGGAGACAATGTCGTCAGGAACAACGCTCCGATCATTAAGAAACCATGAAGGCGGCGACTCTGGCTAACGCGCGCGGCCACAACGGTTGGACAAATCCAACGTGGTAGGGTTGGTCCCCCGATGTGGGTCGCAATCGTCGAGGATGACCCGCTGTTCGCGGCAACCCTCAGGGGGGCGCTCGAAGGCAGCAGCTTTCGCGTCGACGTCATCGGCACAGGCTCCGCGGCGCTGAGACGCTTCGAACGGCACGATCTGGACGCCGCCGTGATCGACATGGGCTTGCCCGACATGGACGGCATCGAGGTGATCGCCGGGGCCAGGAAGCTGGGCATGTGGGCGCCGATCCTGGTGGCGACCGCGCGGGTCTGCCTCGACGACATGATTCGGGCCCTCGAGGTCGGGGCGGACGACTATGTCGTCAAGCCGTTCACCGGCGCCGAGGTCGTCGCTCGCCTGGGGGCGCTGGCACGCCGAGCGGCGGCGCCCCGGTGGGCCCAGCTCGCCTGCGGGAAGGTCGTCCTCCCAGGCGAGGAACAGCACGCCCTCGTCGACGGGCGCCCGGTCAAGGTCTCCCCCCGCGAGCGCGCGCTGCTCGAGCTCCTGCTGCGCCGCCGCGGGCAGATCGTGCCACGCGAGGAGATCCTGCCGGCTGCTTTCAGCTACGACTTCGACCCCGGGACGAACCTGGTCGACGTTCACGTGGCTCATCTGCGCGGGAAGCTCGAAGGCGGTGGCGTGAGGATCGAGTCGGTGCGCGGCGTGGGCTATCGCCTCACCGTCGACGTTGGCCAGCGGCGCAGCCGATGACCGCCGCTGGCCTTCGCGGGGGACACTCGATGAAGATCGTGACGGTGACCCTGAATCCCTGCGTCGACAAGGCGCTCTGGGTGGAGCGCGTGGTCGCCGATCGCAAGCTCGCCGGCCGAGACGTGCATGAATATCCAGGTGGAGGAGGCATCAACGTCGCTCGGGTGATCACGCGGCTCGGGGGCCAGGCCCATGCGCTCTGGAGCCGTGGAGGCGACATGGGCGGCCGGCTCGGGCGGCTCCTCGATGCGGAGCACCTCGCGCATCTTCCGATTCCCATCGACGGCGAGGTCCGCCAGAACGTGATCGTCACGGACCGCTCGACGGGCGAACAATATCGGTTCGGGATGCCGGGCCCCCGGCTCACAGAAGCGGAGCAATCTCGGTGGATCGAGACCGTCCGGGGGATCCCAGAGGCCGTGGAGTACGCGGTCGTGAGCGGCAGCTTGCCCGACGCCGCACCTGTCGATTGGTTCGGCGACCTGCTTCGGGCGCTGCCGCGTACAGCCAGGATCATCGTCGACGCGAAGCAGGAGGCGCTACGCCGCGCGCTCGAGGTCGGCGTCTACCTGGTCAAACCGAACTTGCGCGAGCTGGAAGAGGTCACCGGACGGGAACTGCCGCACCACGAGGAGGTCGAGCGAGCGGCGCGCGAGATCATTGGACGCCGTGGCGCGGAGGCGGTGCTCGTCTCACTCGGCCGTGGTGGCGCAATGCTGGTCACGGCGGAAGGAACGGACCTCTTCGCCTCCCCACCGGTGCCGGTTCGCAGCAAGGTGGGCGCCGGCGACAGCATGGTGGGAGCCCTGACCGCGGCTCTTTCGGAGGGGCGCCCGCTCGCGGAGGCCGCCAGGCTCGGCGTGGCCGCGGGGGCGGCCGCCGTCATGAACGACGGGACCGAGCTTTGCCATCGCGAGGATACGGAGCGCCTGTGCGTGGCCGTGCGGTGTGAGCAGGGGTCGTTCGTGCTCAGGCCGCCGCCGCTCGCGATTCGATGACAGCGCGAAAGAAACGTGGTGCCTTCCGCCGCGAGGTCTCCGTTGATCTTCGAGAGGAAGGAAGAGCCGAACTGCCGTTCCCCGGCGGCGAGCACGCGATTGATCAGCTCCAAGCGATCGATGTCGCCGTCGACGCGATCGAGGCTCAGCGCGTTCAGAACCTTGCCGAGGAGAAAGACTGGTCCCGCGAAGGCCCTCTCTCGCGGCGGTTCGTCGGGTGTGCCCAGCGTGGCGCTCGCGCCCCGCGGGTTGCTGACCACCAGCCAGCACCCAGCCGACGCGAAGCCGCTCTGGTCCGGCCAGGACACCGCGCGGCTTCCGCCGGCGCTCACCGCCGAGCCCGCTAGGTCGCCGGATGAGCGACCGGGTCGGCCCGGAGGGAGGGATAGCGGTCGACCAGGGAGAGGTGATAGGCGACCAGTTGGAACTGAAACCGGAGCGTGAAGGCGAGGAGATCGGCGATCGCGTCCGGAAGTCGCTTTCGGATCAGGATGAGCACCGCGCCGACGACCCACAGAATCCCGGAGACGGCGGAGAGCACGGCGAGGACCACCAGGGCCGGCAGGCTGAAGACGAGCCGCAAGAGAGCCGAGCTGGCGGTCGGCCGCCCACCGGGCTCGATGTTCAAGTCGATGGGACTTCCTTGCGCCGTCGGCAACACGTCCGTGAGCAGCCAAAGATAGCCGTAGGCCGAGGCCAGCCATCGAAGGATGGGGAGGATCCGGGGAGCGTCCTCGGCCAGGTAGCGCTGGCCCCCCTTCCTCGTGAGGACCACGGCGACCGTCGCCGGCAGCGCGAGATAAAGCGCCCAGTAGAATGCCGAGCAGCCGAGCGCCGCGAACGCCAGCAGGAACGCCAGTCGGGTGACGACGTGGATGCGCTCGGTCTGTCGCGGGTGCTCGACGTGAAGCTGAACGGGATGATTTTCCATCACCGACTCCAATGGACTGCAACGAACTCCAATGTCCAGAGGGTGCAATCTAAGGCCCACTCTGTCCCAGAGGAACATACAGTCGCACCGCGGCGCGCGGAGCTCGGAGGGACACCTTTCGGCAAGTTCTGCGCGGGTCTCGGAAGAAGCATGCAGGTCATGCACCCACAGCGGCTGAACGATCCCGAACCACGTTTGGCACCGGAGCTGCAATCGCCCCAACCATGACTACCAACCATCGTTCGTGGGCGGGAGCGTCGGCATCAAGGACCTCGTCACCCTCTCCTTCGACATCGTGGCGACCCGCCCGCGGGTGTGAGGTCAACCGGAGTTCTGATCGATGACCACGATGTCGTCGCGAACGGCGTCTGGATTCAACAGCGAGCGCTCCTCCTCCTGCATGTCGGCCAGCAGCCAGGAGGTCAGCGACGCCAGCTTGCTGGCCAGCAGCGGAAGCTCGGGGTGCATGGAGGCCTCCTGGTGAAGGGCGGCCAGCATCGAGCGCTGCTGGAGGTGCTCTTCGACCAGCCGCGCGGCCCGCAGCTCGCCGACCGGAAGATCATCCTGAAGCAGCGGCAGCAGGACCGCCTCCTCGAACTTCAAGTGGATCTCCATCGCCGAGTGGATGTCGCCGATCGCGGAGGCGATGGCGTCGGGCGCCATCGGCTCCCCGTCCAGCCGCGCCTGGGCCAGCGCCTGAGCCCTTTCCAGCAATGCTCGAAGCCGCTCGTGCTGCCAGAGGATTCCACGCCTGGCCGTGCCAGCATCGACCGGACGCGCGGGGGCGGACCATCCGAGGTCGTTCATGGGCGCGCTCCTTTCCCCTGAAGTCTAGCAGCATCGTTTGTGCCACTGACTGATGGTTCGCGGCATCGGGGTTGGCTCGGAACGTTCACGGCAACCACAACAATGCGAGAAGACCGGACGCAACCGTTGCGCCGGTCTCAGCCGGCCGAAGCTTCGGTGCTCGCATCGGGGACCACGATCCGGAACGCGGCTCCGCCCTGCTCCGCCGGCTCGAGGCTGACGGTCCCGCCGTGGGCCTCGGTGATCCGCCTGCAGAGCGCCAGCCCGAGGCCGCTCCCCTTGGCCTTGGTCGTGAAGAGGGCCTCGAAGATCTGCTCGCGGAGGTTGGACGGAATCCCCGGTCCGTCGTCGCGCACGCGGAGGACGGTGGAGGCCCCCTCCCGCCAGGCATCGATCCAGATGTGTCCCTTCATGCTCATCGCCTGGCTGGCGTTGATGCAGAGGTTGGTGAGCGCCCGGGTGAGCTGGTCGGGATCGGCGTCGAGGGGCACGCCGGCCGGCACCTCGACGACCACCTCGGTCGTGTCAGCCAGGTGCGCCGCCGGCAGAGCGTCCAGGACGAACTGGCGGCAATCGACGATGCGCCGCTTGAGCGGCTTGCTCCGCGCCAGCTCCAGCAGGTCGTTGATCGTCCTTCCGGAGCGCTGGACCTCGGCGGTGATCTTCTCCATGTGCCGGGCCACGCCGGGATCCGCGACCTTGAGTTGCTCGAGCCGGCGCGTGACCAGATAGGCCGAGCTTTCGACCACGCCGAGCGGGTTCCGCAGCTCATGCCCGATGCCCGCCGCGAACTGGCCGATCGTCGCCAGCCGCTCGGCCGTTCGGTTCTTGGTCAGGAGGTCGTCGCGGTACGTCTCGAGCATGATCGCCAGCTCGATGTCCAGGATCTGGTGCAACGCCGCCAGCATCCGGCTCTGCGCCTCGGGCGCAACCCCGGGCGCCGCGCGCAGCGCATCGGCCGAGCGGAGGCGGATGCGATCCATCGCCGTGAACATGTACATCTGGGGAAGATTGATCTGAACGTGAACCCGACCGATCCGGGCGCGACGCTCGAAGTAGGCGTCGTCGTGCGGCCCCTTGAACAGCTCGTCGATCCACCGCAGCAGAGACTGCTTCAGCCTGGCGATCTGGGCCGCGCCCCCGGTGATGGCCGCCCGCGCGTTCGGATGTGCCTCGATCGTCGCGTAGAAGTCGTCGATGATCGCTCCGAAGCGCGGTGCGACCAACGGATGCGCTTGTCGAAGGGACTCCGTCGCGGCGTCATCGAACCCGACGTAGGCCTTCACGTTTTCGCGGAAGGTCTTGAACAAGCCGCTAAGTTATCATGCAACGCGCGCCAGGCCCGCTGCGAGCCACCCGATCGCGAAAAACGTGCACCCGCCCGGCCGGGCGCGCATTCCGTGCGCGATCACCGCGGCCCGGGGCTTTCGGGCAAGCGACATCTTGCTGGCATTCGTCGTGCACCCCCAACGAGCATGAACACCGCGAGCGATCGTCGAGGAGGCTCCGGCTCGTCCTCGGGCCTGGGCGACACCGCCGGCACGTCGACGCCGGAGCGCTGGGAGATCGATCCGGCCCGGTCGAGCCTGACGTTCAACCTCCGCCACATCGTCGTCCAGCAGATCCGGGGCCGCTTCGAGCGCTGGGGGGGGACGCTGTTCGTCGATCGCCAGCAGCCTTGGTTGTCGAGCGTTCAAGTCTGGGTCGACATGGCCAGCGTGACGACCGACGACGAGGCGCGCGACGCCCACGTCCGTTCCGGCGAGTTCCTCGATGTGGCGCGGTTTCCGCGCGCCGAGTTCAAGAGCACGAACGTCGAGCTGCCTGACGGGGAGATCGTCGTCGAGGGGCTTCTGAGCCTGCACGGCATCGTCCATGACCTGGAGATTCGCGGCAGCGTCGAGGCCGGCCAGACGATGGCCACCTCCGATGGCCGGGAGCGGACCTTCTACGCCGCGCGCGGCGTGATCAACCGGCAGTCGTTCGGGCTGCACTGGAACCAGGATCTCGACGTGGGAGGGATTGTCGTCGGCGACGAGGTCGAGATCGTGGCGAAGCTCGAGGTGGTCCGCTCCGACCACGACCGGGAGCCCACACCGGCGTCCCCCGACGCTCGGAGATGAGCCGCAGCGCCTTCTCCCCGCCGGATCTGCAAGAAGGGCTGGCGCCGCTGGCGGAGCTGGCGCTCGATCTGCGCTGGACCTGGAGCCACGGCGCGGACCACCTCTGGCGGGCGCTCGATCGGGAGACCTGGGAGGCCACCGGCAACCCCTGGCTGCTCTTGCAGGCCCTGCCGCGCGAACGGTTGGCGGCGGCCGCGGCCGATCCGGCGTTCCGGCGGGACCTCGAGCGGATCGTGGCCGTCAGGCAATCGTACCTGGCGACACCGCCGGCCTTCGCCGGAGGGAGCGGCGACCTCGCCCATCCAGTGGCCTACTTCAGCATGGAGTTCGGGCTCGGGGAAGCGATCCCCCTTTATGCCGGGGGGCTGGGCGTGCTGGCCGGCGATCACCTGAAGGCGGCCAGCGATCTCGGCGTCCCCGTGATCGCCGTCGGGCTGCTGTATCAGGAGGGCTACTTCCGACAGACGTTCGACGCTGCCGGCCGCCAGGAGGAGCTCTACCCCTACAACGACCCGGTCACCCTCCCCATCCAGCCGGCGCTGGCCCCCTCCGGCGAATGGCGGATGGTCCCGGTGGAGCTGCCCGGTCGGACCTTCTGGTTGCGCGCCTGGCAGGCGACGGTGGGACGCGTGAACCTCTATCTCCTCGACGGCAACGTCCCGGTCAACGATCCAGCGGATCGCGGCATCACCGGCAAGCTCTATGGCGACGGGCCGGAGATGCGCCTTCGACAGGAGATGGCGCTGGGGATTGGCGGCTGGCGCCTCGTCGACGGCCTGGGTGTCGAGCCGGGCGCCGCGCACCTCAACGAGGGGCACGCCGCCTTCGTGGTGCTCGAGCGCGCGCGCTCGGCCATGAAGCGACACCATCTCGGGTTCAAGGAGGCGCTGGCCGCGACCCGGGCCGGCAACGTCTTCACAACCCACACCCCGGTCGCGGCGGGCTTCGACGCTTTTGCCCCCCAGATCTTGGCGAAGTACTTCCCCGCCGACCGGGGCTACCTGGCCGAGCTCGGCATCAGCTTCGAGGAGCTGCTGGCGCTGGGCCGCGCGCCCGGGGCCGGAGCCGACGAGCCCTTTCGCCCCAGTTACCTGGCCATGCATGGAGCGACGCGGGTGAACGCGGTGAGCGCGCTGCACGCCGAGACCAGCCGCGAGGTGTTTCGCTCGTTCTTCCCCCGTTGGCCGAAGGAAGAGATCCCGATCGGGCACGTCACCAACGGGGTGCACGTCCCCTCCTGGGACTCACCGGCGACCGACGAGCTGTGGACGAACGCCTGCGGCCGGGACCGCTGGCGAGGCGCGCCCGAGGGGCTGGACGCGGCCATCGCCGCCGTCGACGACCGGACGCTGTGGGCCGTGCGCGCCCGGGCCCGAGAGGAGCTGGTGCATCGCGCGCGCGCCCGGCTCGAACGCCAGCTCGCCCGGCGGGGCGCGTCGCCCGAGAGCGTCGCCGTCGCCACCCGCGTGCTCGATCCAGATGTTCTCACGCTGGGGTTCGCGCGCCGCTTTGCCGAGTACAAGCGGCCGCATCTCCTCCTTCGTGACGAGGCCGCGCTGCGGCGACTGATGAGTGACCGGTTGCGTCCGGTCCAGCTCTTGATCGCCGGCAAGGCCCATCCCGCCGACCTGGAGGGCAAGGCGCTCGTCGAGGCCTGGATGCGCTTTGCGTCCGACGCCGAGGTCCGCATGCGTTGTGTCTTCCTGGAGGACTACGACCTCACGCTCGCGCAGGAGCTCGTCCAGGGCGTCGACGTCTGGATGAACACCCCGCGGCGGCCCTGGGAGGCCTGCGGGACCAGCGGCATGAAGGTGCTGGTCAACGGCGGGCTCAACCTGTCGGCGCTCGACGGATGGTGGGCGGAGGCCTACGAGCCAGAGGTCGGCTGGGCGATCGGCGATCCGCACGCGGCCAGCGACGACGCGTGCGACGCCCAGGCCCTCTTTCGGATCCTGCGAGACGAGGTGGTCCCCTCGTTCTACGACCGCGACGCGGAGGGCCTGCCGCGCGCCTGGTTGCGCCGCGTGCGCGCCAGCCTCTCCCGCCTCACGCCGCGGTTCTCCGCGAATCGGATGCTGCGCGAATACGTGACCGGCTTTTACCATCCCGCGGAAGAGGAAGTCTCCGCCCGGCTCGCCGACGCGGGCGCGACGGCGCGCCAGCTCGAAGCCTGGACCCGTCGCCTCACCAGCTGCTGGTCGGGAATTCGGTTCGGCGTCATGGAGGTCGAGGCCGGCGCCGGTGGTCCCTCCATCTCGGTCGAGCTCTTCCTCAACGACGTCCCGCTCGAGGACGTGGCGGTGGAGCTGTTCGCTGACGCCGTCGCGCCGAACGTCGTCCCCCACCGGGTGGCGATGCACGTCTCCGGCCCGTTGCCGGGCACGAGCCACGGATTCCTCTTTCGCGGGACGCTCCCGGACGGCAGACCGGCCTCCGACTGGACCCCGCGGGTGATTCCCGCCTCGAAGATCGCCAGCGTCCCCGCGGAATTGCCGCTCATCACCTGGCAGCGCTGACCCCGTTCGTCGCGGGCGCAGCTGCGCCCGCAGAATTTGCGCATTCGGGGATGACTTTGCGCCCTGGGTGCGGGATTTCACCTAGCCCGCCTCTTGCAGCGAGGACCGCGGAAAGGACGGACATGGACAGCGCGCTCGTCGTACACCGGTTGCACTTCGCCTTCACGGCCACGTTTCACTATCTGTTCCCGCAGCTCACGATGGGGCTGGCGCCGATGATCGTCGTCCTCAAGGTGCTGGCGCTGCGCCACCCCGAGCGACGATACGCCGAGGCGGCGCGCCTCCTGGCCAAGCTGTTCGCGGTCAACTTCGCCTTCGGCGTGGTCACCGGGATCCCGATGGAGTTTCAATTCGGCACCAACTGGGCGCGCTTCTCCCGGTTCGCCGGCGGCGTCATCGGTCAGACGCTGGCGATGGAAGGGATGTTCGCGTTCTTCCTGGAATCGTCGTTCCTCGGCCTGTTCCTGTTCGGGGAGAAGCGCCTCTCGCCGCGCGCGCACCTGGCGTCGGCGTTCGCCGTGTTCGCCGGGTCGTGGCTGTCGGGCTACTTCATCGTCGCGACGGACGCCTGGATGCAGCACCCGGTCGGCTACAGCATCGGCCCCGATGGAGCCGTTCAGCTCCAGAGCTTATCGGCGCTGCTGCTCAACCGCTGGGCCTTCTGGCAGTACCTGCACACCATGGGCGGCGCGCTGGTCACCGGGGCCTTCGCCACCGCCGGCCTCGGCGCCTATTACGTCCTTCGCGCCAAGGCGGGCGACGACCGGCAGGCATGCCGGGCGCTCCTGCGGACCGGCGTGGTGGTCGCCGCGTTCGCCAGCCTGTGGCAGCTGTTTCCGACCGGCGACCGCGAAGGGAATCTGGTGGCTACCAACCAACCCGCGACGCTGGCCGCGATGGAGGGGCTCTTCGCCACCCGGCCGGGCGCGCCCCTCGTGCTGGTCGGGCAGCCGAACACGGACGAGCGGCGGATCGACAACACGCTGGAGGTTCCGGCGGCGTTGAGCGTCCTCACCCACCGCCACTGGAATGCCTCCGTGACGGGGCTCGATCAGTTCCCGCCCGAGGCGCGCCCGGACAACGTGGGCCTGCTTTATTACAGCTACCACGTGATGGTCGGCCTGGGGACCGTGTTCATCGCCCTCATGGCTTTCGCGCTGCTCTGGCTCGCCCGCGGCCGGCTGGAGAGGGCGCGCCCGCTTCTCTGGGCGCTGTTGCTGGCGGTTCCCTTGCCCTACATCGCCAACACCGCCGGGTGGATGACCGCCGAGGTCGGGCGGCAGCCCTGGCTCGTCTACGGCCTCATGCGCACCGCGGCCGGCACGTCTCAGCGGGTCTCCGCCGGCAATGGCCTCTTCTCCTTGCTCGGCTTCATGGGTCTCTACACGCTCCTCTCGATCGCCTTCATCCTCATCATGACGAAGGAGATCGCCGCCGGAATCTCCACCGACACGGCCCCCCACCTCGGGGCGGTCAAAGCCACGCCGGGCGCGGCGGCGGCGGAATAAGGGAATTGGACCTCACCATGGCCAACTTTTGGTTTCTGCTGGTCGCGCTGATGCTGGTCGCCTACGTCGTGCTCGACGGCTTCGATCTGGGCGTGGGCGCCATCTACAAATGGGTCGCCAGGACCCCCGAAGAGCGCCGGATGGTCCGCCGGAGCATCGGACCGGTCTGGGACGCCAACGAGGTCTGGTTGCTGGCCGCGGGCGGGACGCTCTACTTCGCGTTTCCCGCCCTCTATGCCGCCAGCTTCAGCGGGTTCTACCTGCCGCTCATGATGGTCCTGTGGCTGCTGATCGGACGGGCGCTGGGCCTCGAGCTGCGGAGCCATTTCGGCGAACAGCCCTTCGCGGAGGCCTGCGACACCATCTTCATGGTCTCCAGTCTGCTGCTGCCGGTGTTCTTCGGTGCCGCGCTCGGCAACGTGATCCGCGGCGTCCCCCTGGACGCGGAGGGGACGTTCTTCCTGCCGCTGTGGACCGACTTTCGCCCGGGAGAGCAGCCCGGCGTCCTCGACTGGTACACGGTCACCTGCGGGGTGGTGGCCCTGGCGGCGCTCGCGACCCACGGCGCCCACTATCTGGCCCTTCGCGTGGGGGGTGACCTGAACAAACGAGCCCGGCGCGTCGCTCGCCTCGGAACCAACCTCTTGCCGCCGCTGACGCTGGCCAGCCTGGCGGCGACCGTCGCCGTCCGTCCAGCCGTCCTCGACAACTTCCGCGCGCACCCGCTTGGGCTGCTCATCCCCCTGGCGGTCGCCGCCAGCCTGGTGGTCATGGCCATCGCCGTGCGGCGCGACCGCGAACAGACCGCCTTCGCCGCCTCGGTGGTCTACCTGGCGGCGATGCTGGGCGGCGCGGCCTTCGCCCTCTTCCCGGTGCTGCTGCCGTCGACGGGGGATCCGGCGCGCTCGCTGACGATCCAGACGGCGGCGACGGGGTCTTACGCGATGGGCGTCGCCCTCGGCTGGTGGCCGATCGCCTTCGTCCTGGTCGCCTTCACGTTCACCCACCTTTACCGGACCTTCCGCGGCAAGCTCCAGGAGAGCGACGCCGACGGGTATCACTAGGAGGGCGTCGCCGAAAGGCGACGGTGAGCGGCGCGAACCATGCCCGACGACGTGCCGCCCGATAGGCGGCTTAGGGCGTCGCCGTCGAACCACGTCAGAACTGCGCGGTCGTCTGGGACGGCCGCATTCTTTGCGCAGCTGCGCCGGGTGGACTGATCGTTGGCTCCGCGGAGGCCGTTCGAACGGCGAGCGGCACGCCCCGTGCTTCATCCTGACCAATGGAACGCCGAAACTACGGCCGGTTCTTCGGTGAGCTCGCCCGTCCGGACGTGGGACCCACGTGGTGACGTTCTTCGAGAGCCTCAAACAGTACGTCGGCTTCACGGAGGCCTCTTCGGCGGCGCTGCGCGAGATTTATCCCCTCGCCCAGCCGGCTTTCATCCCCATCGTCGACGACTTCTACGCCGCCATCGAGGCTCATCCCGGGGCGCGGGCCGCCATCACCGGCGGCTCCGCTCAGGTCGAACGCCTCAAGCAGACCCTCGTTCAATGGCTCGATAGCATGCTGCTCGGTCCCCACGACGATGCCTACTATCAAGTCCGGTCCCGCATCGGCCGCGTGCACGTCCGCATCGAGCTCCCCCAGGGGTTCATGTTCACGGCGATGAACCGCATCCGGGTCCACCTGCTCGACGTCGTGCGCGAGCGGCTGGTCGGCGATCTGCCGGCGCTGCAGGGGGCCTCCACCGCCCTCCATCAGATCCTCGACCTCGAGCTGGCGATCATGCTGGAGACCTACCGGGAAGATCTCGTCGTGAAGAACCGCAGCGCCGAGCGTCTCGCCACCATCGGCCAGTTCGCCGCCGGCATCGGTCACGAGCTCCGCAACCCTCTGGGCGTGATCGAGTCGTCGCTGTTCCTGCTCCGCCAGCACCTGGGACAGCAGACCGCTTCCCTGCCCCACGTCGCCAAGCACCTCGACCGAATCGGCGGCGAGGTGGTCCGCGCGAACAAGACCATTCAAGATCTCCTCGACCTGGCCCGCAATCGACCGCCGCGCCGCATTCCCACCGGGATTCGCCAGCTGGTCGAGAGCGCCACGGCCAACGCGCTCCTTCCGCCGATGGTTCGGGTGACCATGACCTCCCTGCCCGACGAGCTGGCGATTCACGTGGATCCCGACCAGATCCAGCAGGTGCTGTTGAACCTGTTCACGAACGCGGCCCAGGCGATGCCCCAGGGGGGCCGCATCGACGTCACCGCGGAGGCCTTGCCTTCGACGGCCGCCGCCGCCATCCGCATCCAGGACGACGGCCCGGGGATCCCGGCCGAGATCCGCCATCGGATCTTCGAGGCGCTGTTCAGCACCAAGGCGAAGGGGAGCGGGCTCGGGTTGGCGCTCTGCCGGCGGATCGTCGAGGCGCACGGCGGCAGCATCCAGGTCGCCCCCAGCGAGACCGGGGCGGCCTTCGTTCTCGTTCTCCCCACCGCGCCCATCCCGGATAACATGACCGCATGAGCCGAAACGTCCTCGTCGTCGATGACGACGACGCGCTGGCGGAGAACGTCGCCGAGATCCTGGAGAGCCTCGGCGTGCAGACGGCCGTCGCCCGGGATCGAAAGACCGCGCTGGCGCTGGTGAACGATCGCGACTTCGACGTGGCGTTGATCGACGTGCGTCTGCCGGACGGAGACGGGCTGTCTCTCCTGGAGCCGCTGCGGGCCCGCGCGCACTTCATCCAGCTGGTGCTCGTCACCGGAAACGCCACGCTCGAGGGCGCCATCGCCGCCGTGCGTGGCGACGCCTTCGCCTACGTGCTCAAGCCGGTCTCCCCGCCCGATCTGCTGGACACGGTCCGGCGGGCGCTGGAGCAGTCGGGCCTCTATCGCGAGCGGGAACGCCTGCGGCTCGATCTCGAACGGTCGGAGCGCCGTCATCGAGACCTGGTCGAGTCGATGCCGGCGTTCGTCCTGGCCCTCGACGAGCGGGGACGCATCTCCACCTGGAACCGGCAGCTCGAACGGGTGACCGGCTATTTGCGGGCCGAGATGCTGGGCACGGAAGGGACCGCCTTCGTGGGCTCGGACGAGCGTCCGCACGATCTGCCGCTCAAGGCGGGGGGCACCCGCAAGGTCCGGTGGAGCCGCGCCGAGATTCCCGACGCGACCGGCGCCCCCCTCGTCTATGCGGTCGGAATCGACGTGACCAACGAGCACGAGATGTTGCTGCGGACCATGCGGGCCGAGCGTCTGGCGGCGGTCGGCACGCTGGCCGCCGGCCTGGCCCACGAGGTTCGCAATCCGCTGAACTCCGCGTCGCTTCAGCTCGCCGTCCTCGAGCGCCGCCTGGAGCGAGGAGAGACGGGCGACAAGGCGACCTCGATCACCCGGATCATCAAGGGCGAGATCGACCGCCTCGATCGGCTGGTCCGCGAGTTCCTGGCCTTCGCGAAGCCAACCCCGCTCGATCCGCGACCGGTCGACCTGCCGGAGCTCCTGACGGGGACGGTCGCCCTGATCGCGCCCGAAGCCGAGGCCGCCCGGATCGTGGTGAAGGTGGTCGCCGACGCCGCGCTCCCCCGAGCGGCGGGCGACGCCGAGCGGCTCCGTCAGGTGCTGCTCAACCTGACCCGCAACGCCGTCGAGGCCATGCAGGAACGGGGCGGCACCTTGACCCTGCGTGCCCGCGGCCGCGGCGATCTCGTCGAGGTCGACGTCGAGGACGACGGCCCCGGATTTTCCGAAGCGCTGCCGGTCTTCGACGCCTTCTTCACGACCAAGGACCAGGGCACCGGCCTCGGTCTCTCGCTGGTCCACCGGATCATCGCCGACCACGGCGGCACGATCGCCGTTTCCTCGCGGCCCGGCCGCACCTGCTTCACCTTCACGCTGCCCGCCGGCCCCCGCTGACGGCGGCCGCCGGCCCGCTCAGGAGCCGGGCTCTCCGTCCCGCAAGGGAGGACGCGCCGACTTGGGCGCGCTCTCGAACTCGTGGAGCTTGTACTGGATCTTGCGCACGCTGATGTTGAGGATCTCGGCCGCGCGGCTGGTCGATCCCCCCGTCGATTCGAGCGTCTTGGTGATGGCGTAGCGCTCGATCTCCTCCATCGTGGCGCCCGGAATCTGGAGGCCCTCCCGCGGCTTGGCCGTCGCCAGCTGCGGCGGAAGATCGGCCAGGGTCACCTCCGCCGACTGCGCCAGCACCACGGCCCTCTCGACCAGGTTCTCCAGCTCGCGGACGTTGCCCGGCCACTGATAGGCCGTCATGTGCTCGAGCGCCTCGGAGGAAAACCCGCGGAGCTCCTTGCCGTTCTCGGCGGCGTACTTGCGCAGAAAGTGAGACGCCAGCAGCGCCGTGTCCGACGGACGCGCGCGCAGGGCCGGCATCTCCAGGCTGATGACGTTCAGGCGATAGAACAGATCCTCGCGAAACTTTCCCTCTTCGACCATCCGCTGGAGGTTTCTGTTGGTCGCGGCGATGACCCGCACGTCGACGCTGATGGTCTCGTTCCCCCCCACCCGTTCGAATTCCCGCTCTTGAAGAAAACGCAGCAGCTTCACCTGTACGGACGGCGCGATCTCGCCGATCTCGTCCAGGAACAGCGTCCCGTGGTTGGCCTGCTGGAACCTTCCGTCGCGGCGGCTCTGGGCGCCGGTGAACGACCCCCGCTCGTGCCCGAACAGCTCGCTCTCCAGGATGGACTCGGCCAGCGCCGCGCAGTGCAGCTTGACGAACGGGCCCTTGGCCCGGGGGCTCCGCTCGTGGATGGCCGCGGCGATGAGCTCCTTGCCCGTGCCGGACTCACCGGTGATGAGGACGCTGGCCCGCGAGGGAGCGATCTGCGCCACCGTCTTGAACACCGCCTGCATCGGCGCCGAGCTGCCGATGATGTTGTCGAAGCTGTACTTTTCCGACAGACGCGCCCGCAGGAGGCCGGTCTCGGCGCGCAGGCGCCGCTGCTCGAGCTCGCGCGCGACCACCACCGACAGCTCGCCCACGTTGACCGGCTTGGCCAGGTAGTCGCGGGCCCCCGAGCGCATGGCCCGAACGGCGGTCTCGACCTCCCCGAACGCGGTCATGACGATCACCGGGAGGTCGGCATCCGTCTCGCGCAGCTTGGCGAGCAGCTGCAGGCCGTCCATCCCCGGCATCTTGAGATCGGTGAGGACCAGATCGGGCGCGAAGTCGGCCGCCTTGCCGAGGGCCTTGAAGGCGTCCGCGGCGGACTCCACCACGTAGCCCTCGTCGCGGAGGAGCTCGAGCAGCGCCGTCCGCGCGTTGACCTCGTCATCGACGACCAGAATTCTTCCTTTGTTTTCCACGGCGCGGGAGACTCCTCTCGACAATGAAGACGCGACTGCTTGGTTGAGGCTACCCATGGTACCGCCTACGCCGCTTTCTTTCCGAACGGAACGGTGAGGACCGGACAGGCGGCGTGCTGGACGACGCGCTCCGCGACGCTTCCCAGGAGCGCATGGCTCAGGCCCCGGCGGCCGTGCGTGCCGATGACGATGAGGTCGGCGTTCGTTTCCCCGGCGCGCTGCACGATCTCGTGGGCGGCCCTCCCCTCGAGGCACCGGTAGTGGCACTCGACCCCGGCCGAGACCGCTTGATCGCGGCGGCGCGCCAGCTCGAGATCCGCGTAGGCGATGACGCCGCTCCCGTCGTCGGGATAAAGCCCCAACGGAAAGTCGCCGCCGCCGAGCTCCCGGACGTGAACGAGCTCCATCGACGCGCCGAACTGCTTGCCGAGCTCGATGGCCTGATCGAGGGCCGCGTCGCTCCCTTCGGAAAAATCCGTGGCGACCAGGATCTTCTTCAGCGAGCTCGTCATGCACGTCGGTTTTGCAACGACCGGACCAAGCGCTGCGGACGCTCGGCGCAGCTCCAGTTATCCCGAAGCCGCAATGAATGCGCGATCGCCGTCGCCGCCCGCAAAGTCTGCGCGCGACCGGCTTCAGGCGCCCAGCCGGGCCGACGCCGGGAGGATCCCTGTCGGACCGAGCTGCCGCAGCGCATCTCGGACGGCGATCTCCGGGGAGCCATCCGTCTCGACCACGAAGCACGGCTGGGGATCGAGGGACGTGACGGGCTCGTACTCTTTCAGAAAGGAATCGAGCAACGCCTCGGTCGCGTCCGAGACGGAAGGCTCTTTCCGGCGTGCGGCCAGCCGCCCGCGGAGGAGGTCGGGCTGGCAGCGCGTCTCCACGAAGACGAACGAGGCCTGCGCGGCGCGCGCGGCCCCGGCGGCGAGCTGGCGCCACCCGCGCGTCGAGAACGTCGCGTCGAGGACGACGCCGCGACCCGACTGGATGACCTGGCCGGCGCGGCGGATGACCTCGGCGTAGGTCCGGTCGCGTTCGTTCTTCTCGTACAGGCGCCCGTCCGCCGGGGCCGTGAGAGGCAGACCGGCCGCGAGCTTCCGGGTTCGGTCGGAGCTGACCACCGGCACGGCCAGCTCCCGTCCGAGCGCGGCGGCCAGGGTGCTCTTGCCGCTTCCGATCGGGCCGCCGACGGCGACTAGGAACGGCCGGTCGAGCGGCGATCCCGCAAACGAACGGGCCAGCCCGAAGAAATGGCGCGCCTCCTCCCGTTTGGAGCCGCCGAGCGCGAACGGCGTCGAGGGATCGATGGCCACGAACGCCGCGACCTTGCCGCGAATCCACGCCCGGTAGGAGAGATAGAAGTCGAGGACGCCGTAGAGGCCGAAGTCGTCGCTCGCTTCCGCGAAGCGGGCGATGAGCCCCGCCCCCAGATCGGCGCGGCCCTCCGATTCCAGCTCCATCGAAAGGAAGGCCAGCTCGGCTGCCGCGTCTCCGCAGCGGAATCGCTCCGTGAACTCGATGCAGTCGATGATCACCGGCCGCGGCGGACCTTCGTCGGCGGGAAGAAGATAGACGTGCTCCAGGCGGAGATCGCCGTGCCCCTCGCGCACGCGCCCCTCGGCGACGCGTGCCGCGAAGCGCGCCGCGTTTCGGGTCAGCTCGCCCCGCTGGAACGCTTGCACCTCGTCGAAGGTTGCCAGGTCGACAAGCTCGTCCACGAAGGGTGCGACCTGGTCGAAGTTCTCGTCCAAATTTCGCTCCAGCGTGGCGAGCGTGCCGAAGTCGGGCGTGGGCCGGGCGGCCCGCAGAAATTCGGCCAGCCGTTGGGCCACGGCGCCGAGGGCGCTCGCGTCGAGGCGACCCTGCTCGAGCAGCGCCGCCGCGCTCGCCGCGTCGGGCAGCCGCCGCATGTGCACCGCCCAGTCGACGATCGGCCCGTCGCCACGGAGCGCGCGCCCGCGGGAGGTCAGGCGGACCGGCTCGACGCCCAGATAGACGTCCGGCGCCAACCGGCGGTTCAAACGGACCTCCTCCTCGCAAGCCCGCCGGCGCGACCCGACGTCGCGGAAGTCGAGGAACCCCAGCTCCACCGGTCGCTTCAGCTTCCAGACATCTCTCTCGGTGAGAAACACCCAGGAAGCGTGCGTCGTCCGCAACGTGACCTTGCCCGAGCCGAGGCCGTACGCCTCCCGCCTTAGAAGATCCTGGACGATCTGGGGCCACGCCTCCGACATGCGACCTCTTCTATAGTCACGCCGGGCGAGCTGGTGTTCGCGCGGAGGCGTAGAACCAACGCTTGAGGAGCTCCGCCGCCGCCACGTAGGCGATCACGATGCCGCCGATGAGGAGCAGGATGGTCGGCCCGGGCGCCGCCAGGCCGAGCACGCCGGCCAGCGGCGTGAAGGGGAGCGCCACGGTGACCGCGACGCAGAGGGAGGTGGCGCGCAGCAGGCTTCGCCCCGGGCGGCTACGGCCGAGCGGGCGCCGGCTCCGCACGACCAGGACCACGCTGGCCGCCGAGACCACCGACTCGATGAACCAGCCGGTCCGAAAGGTCAGCGGATGCGCGCCATAGACGACGAGCAGGGCGCCGAAGGTCAGATAGTCGAAGACCGAGCTCAGCAGACCGAAGGCGATCATGAACCGCCGCACCAGGCCGATGTCCCAGCGCTGCGGCAACCTGGTCGCGTCGTCGTCGACGTTGTCGGAGGCGATCGCCATCTCCGGAAGATCGGTGAGGAGGTTCGTGAGCAGGACCTGCTTCGGCATGAGCGGCAGGAACGGCAAGAACAGCGACGCGCCCGCCATGCTGAACATGTTTCCAAAGTTGGCGCTGGTCGCCATGAACACGTACTTGAGCGTGTTGGCGAAGGTGCGGCGTCCCTCGCGCAGCCCGCGCGCCACGACGCTCAGGTCCTTCTCGAGGAGCACGACGTCGGCGGCCTCGCGCGCCACGTCGGCCGCGCCCGCCACGGAGATCCCGACGTCGGCGGCGTGCAGCGCCGGGGCGTCGTTGATGCCGTCGCCGATGAAGCCGACCACGTGCCCCGCGCGGCGCAGCGCCAGGACGATCTGCTCCTTCTGGGTGGGCTCCACCTCCGCGAAGATGTCGACGGTCCGGCTCAGCGCCGGCAGGGCGGCGGCCGCCGCCTGGCGAAGCTCGCCGCCGGTGACGATCACCGGGGCCGGAAGCCCGATGGCGCGGGCCAGCGCCCGGGCGGCGATCGCGTTGTCGCCCGTCACGATCTTCACCGTGACGCCCAGGCCGCCGAGCTCGTCCAGCGCGCCCCGGACATCGAGCTTCGGCGGGTCCTGAAACCGAACCAGCCCGGCGAAGATCATGGCGCGCTCGTCGTCGCGGCGGACGTGCGTGGCGCCCGGCATGAGGCGATAGGCGACGGCGATGACCCGCCAGCCGTCGTCGCAGGCGCGGGTGAACGCCGTCCCGATCGATTCGCGACGGCCGTCCAGCGGAACCACGCCCGCTTCCGTCTCCACGCTGTCGCAAACCTCGAGGATCGCCGCCACCGCTCCCTTGGTGATGAGGAGGCCACCGTCGGCGCCGACCAGGACGGAGAGGCGGCGGCGGACGAAATCGAACGGGAGCTCGTCTCGCTTGTCGGCCGGGTCGACCGGGCAGACGGCCAGGCCGCGCAACGCCTCGTCGAGAGGGCTGGCGTAACCGGTCTCGTGGGCGGCGTTGAGGAAGGCCAGCCGCTTGACCCGTTCGCTCTGCCGTCCGTCGGCGTCGAAGGCGCCCTCGAAGGTGAGGCGCCCCTCGGTCAGCGTCCCGGTCTTGTCACAGCAGAGGACCGTCATGCTGCCGAGGTTCTCGATCGACGCCAGCCGGCGCACGATGGTCTTTTCGGCCGCCATCCGCGACGCGCCCCGCGCCAGGTTCACGGCGACGATGGCCGGCAGCAGCTGGGGGGTGAGGCCAATGGCCAGCGCCAGCGAAAACATCAGCGACTCCAGCACCGGTCGGTGGAAGTAGACGTTGGCCGCGAAGATCCCCAGCACCAGCAGCAGCGTCACCTCCATCAGGAGGTAGCCGAAGCGCCGCAACCCGCGCTCGAAGTCCGTCTCGGGCACGCGGGTGGCGACGCGGGCGGCCACCCGCCCGAGCTCGGTCTTGGCGCCGGTCCTGACGATCAGCAGGCGGGCGGCGCCGCTGATCACGTGGGTGCCGAGGAACGCCGCTCCGGTGCGGCGGCCGAGCGGGGTCTCGACGGGGCTGGTGCCAGGCCCCTTCTCGGCGGGCTCGCTCTCGCCGGTGAGCGCCGCCTCCGAGATGAAGAGATCGCGCGCTTCGATGAGGACGCCGTCCCCCGGCACGCTCCGTCCGGCGCTGAGGAGCGCGACGTCGCCCGGAACCACCTCGGCGAGCGGGACCTCACGGACCTCTCCGCCGCGAACGACCTGCACGCGCGTCGCCACCTGGGCCAGCAACGCCTTCACGGCCTGCGAGGCGCCGTGCTCTTGCCAGACGCCGAGCGCCGCCGACACGGCGACGATGCCCAGCACGATCGCGGCGTCGGCGGCGTCGCCCAGGAAGAACGCCAACCCGGTGGCGCCGAGGAGAATGAGGACGATCGGGCTGGCGAGCTGGCCGACGATCAGCGCGGGGAGATCCGTCCGGCGACGTTTGGCGAGAAGGTTCGGTCCAAGATCGCCCAGACGCGCCGCCGCCTCGTCCGCGCCGAGGCCGGACGGCGACGTTCCGAGAGCGGCGAAGAGCTCCGCCTGGCTGCAGGCCCAAAATGTGTCGACGGACGCCGGCTTCACCCGGGAAGCCTCGGGTCGTCGGCCCGCACGCGGCTACGCTGCCAGCGGCTCTCTGCCGCTCGTCGGCACCGGGACCGGCCGGTTGGCGACCGGCACGGTGGCCGTCGCCGTCGCCGGCAGCGGCTCGTGGAATGGCGCGAACATACAGATGAACATCACGGCGCCCCAGGAGACCATGACCACCTCTTCGACGAGCGTCGACTGAAAGATGAATCCGGTCAAGGCCACCCAGACGCCGATGGCGCTCACCAGCGACCCCGCCCTTCTGCTGGTCAGTGAGAACCCGGACAGAACGATCGCCAGGGTGCCCGCCACCAGGGCGTTGACGGTGTGCGCGCGCCCGAACGGGAGAATCAGCGCGGCGCAAGGCAACCAGGGAGAGAGCAGAACGGCAAGGGAGCGAGGGAACATGGGCAGCCTCCTTTCGGCGTGACCTCGAGCTTTGCAACTCCCGTTCCCCAGGGCGCTCGGCCGTCGGCGGCCCGAGATCTCCGCATTCGTTTCATTGCCGAACGCAGCGCGCGCAGGAACTGCGCGATTGGTCGCACCGGGGCGCCCATTTTGAGTTGGCACTCCTGTTGCGTTCTACCAATCCGTGAGCCCCGAGAAACACGTGGTCCGGCAGTTTCCGATCGTGCGCCAGTACATGACGCCGGCTCCCCACACGGTTGGGCCGACCAGCTCGCTGGCCGCGGCCCGTCGAATCATGGTTCAGCATCAGGTGCGTCATCTGCCGGTGCTCGAGGGGGGCCGCATCGTGGGGCAGCTCTCGGAGCGGGATCTCTTCCTCGTCGAGTCTCTCCCCAACGTGAATCCGACCGACGTCCGGGTCGAGGAGGCGATGGTGCAGAACGTGTTCACGGTCGGCGCCGACACGCCCATCGGCGAAGTCGTCGAGACGATGATCGAACGCAAGCTGGGCTCGGCCGTCGTCTGCGAGGGGGAGCGGGTGGTCGGGGTCTTCACCACCATCGACGCCCTGCAGGCGCTCCACGACGCACTCGAGCAGCGCTGAGGACGACGGACGCCCGGGCGATTCGCAGTCATTCCTGAAAATCACCGAGAAAGGATCAAGTCAATGAGGCGCGCTTCACTCGTATCGGCATTTGTCGCGTTGTTGGTCGGCAGCGGCCTGGCCATCGGTCAAACGACCGCCCCCGCGGCGAAAACCCAGACCTCGACGCCGTCTCACAACCCGGCGAAGGCGACGCGACTCCAGACGATGGCGGAGGGGACCCGGCTCATGCATGAGGCCATGACCCCCGAGAGGTGACGTGCGCGGTCTCGGCGCCCGTGTCGCTCTGCTGGTGGCCTGCTCTTCCGGGCTGCTTCTGGCGTTCTTCTTGTTCGCCCGCCCCTGGTACCTCGGCTGGGGTGCCGACGCGGCGCTGAAGACAGCCCCTCTGCCCGGCGACAACCTCCTGTGGTTGGGGAGGCCTCGCGAAACACGCGCCATCGTGATTCACGCACCCGCCTCTCGCGTGTGGCCCTGGGTCGCGCAGATCGGCCAGGACCGCGCCGGCTTCTACAGCTACGAGATTCTCGAGAACCTCGTCGGCTGCAAGATGCGGAACCTCGACTATCTGGTTCCTGCGTTCCAGCGCTGGGAAGAGGGAGACCGGCTGTGGATGTATCCCCCGGACCGGGCCGGTGGACTCGGCCAGGCGCCGCTGGCGCGCCACGATCCAGGCCACGCGCTGGTGTTTTATACGCGCCGGCCGGGCACGGCCTTGACCGACCAGCCGGACGGCACCTGGGCGTTCGTCGTCGAGCCGATCGACAAGGACACCTCGCGCCTCATCATGCGGGGACGTGGACGGGCGACGCTGGGGCTTCTGGGCGCCAGCTTCGAGCGAGGCATCTTCGAGCCGATTCACTTCGCGATGGAGCGAAAGATGATGGAGGGCATCAAGCTGCGCGCCGAGTATCGTCCGGTCTCGAAGGCCGGGGACGATCTCCAGGTCTCGCTCTGGGCGCTGGCATTCGCCGCGTTCATCGCCTCCGGCGTTTTCATTCTGGAAGGGCGCGGGTGGCGCTGGCACGCCGTCACCTTCACGGCCGCGGGGCTCCTGTTCGGGTTGCTGACGTTGGTGCAGCCGAGCGTCTTCTTGGGGGCTCCGCTGGTCGCCCTCCTCGGCCTCGGAACCGCGGCGCGCGTTCGGCGGGTCTAAGGGCCGGCGTGAAGGTAGAGGTCGTGGCACGAGACGCAGGTCTCGGTCAGCCCGCTGAACGCCCCGGCCAATCGCGGGGCGTCTCGCTGGGCCGCGGCCGCGACGACCTGGCGCGCCTCCGTTCGCAGCGCGTCCTGTAACACGAAGAACCTCTCCGGGAGCAGCCCGTTGAGCTCGTCGCCCGTCACCGGACGCGCGATCTGCGGCTCGTCGAAGAGCTCACCGGCCGTTCGCGCCACGCCGTCGTAGTCGAGCACGACCACCTCCGAGAGCAACACCGGCAGCTGCTGCGCGTGCCGCCGCATCTTGCTGGCGATGACCGCCCGCGCCGCCGGTGGAATGCGCTCGGGCGTGCCGAGCTCGGGGCCGCGGCGAATCGAGCGGGTGGGACGTAGAAACAGCGCGGCGCCGATGGCGCAGGCGAGCAGCGTCGACGCAGCGACCATCGTTCGAGTCTTCATGGTCGACGATGCTGCCAGCGACGTGCCAGCGTGCGACCCGCGGCCCGAAAGGAGGTCCGACGCAATCCCTGCACGCCCGTGCCACGGACGCGCAAGCGATGCGCCGAAGCCCTATTCGACCGAGGTCGGTTTGACCTGCGTCGGTTGCTGTTGAATCCTACGGCGCAACTCCATGAAGTCCGGACACGTCCTGGTGGTCGACGACCAGATCGAGCTCGCCGAGAACATCGCCGAGATCTTGCAGGGGATGGGATTCGACACCGAGGTGGCCGGCTCCGCCGAGGCCGGCCTCGAACGCGTCGCCCAGGGGGGGATCACGGCGGTCGTCACCGATTACCGGCTGCCCGGACAGAGCGGAGCTCACCTCATCCAGGAGCTCCGCCGTCGGGGAGAGCGAATTCCGGTCCTCATGATGAGCGCCTATACGGACGAGGCGACAATCGACCGGTCGCGGGCCGCCGGGGCCTGGCTGTTCCTGCCCAAGCCGGTGCCGCTGCCCACCCTGGTCGCGGCCTTCGAGTCGCTCGCCCAGCGACCAGCCGCGGCGCTGCTCGTCGAGGACGAGGTGAACCTGGCCGAGAACCTGGCCGAGGCGCTCACCGCGGCGGGACACGAGGTGGTCGTGAGCCACACCGCCGCCGATGCGCTGGCGCACCGGCGACGGCTCCAGACGGCCGTCCTCGACTACCGGCTGCCGGACGGCAGCGGGGTGGAGATAGCCCGGCAGCTGCGGGCCCGGGATCCGTCGATTCAGATCCTTTTCATTTCGGGTTACGCAGACCGGCTGAGCGAGGAGATCCGGAGAGATCTCGGGCAGGCCGACACCCTGGAGAAGCCGCTCGATACGGGCAGCGTCGTCTCCTGGGTTCAGCTCGCCGTCAAGCGTTCGCCGGAGCGCTGAAGGACCGGCCCGGCGTCAGATCGCTCGCTCCGCGCGGACCACGCCACCATCGGCTCTTCCGATCGTGAACCCGAGTCGGGCGCAGAGCCGCTGCATCCGCATGTTTGCCTCCAGGATGTCGGCGTAGATGAGGCCGATCCCCTCCTGGCGCGCCACCGCGATGAGACGCGAAAGCACCTGGCGGCCGATGCCGCGCCCTTGCCAGGGATCCGCGACGAGCAGCGAGAACTCCGCCTCGGCGCGGGCCACCCGGTCGCGGCTCAGGCGCCCGACCGCGAGAACCGCCCGCTCTCCGCCGTTGCCCCCCTGATGCTCGGCGACGAGCGCGATCTCCCGATCGTAGTCGGGAAAGCAGATGCGCAGGAGCCGCTGGTGAGCGGTGCGGGCATCCACCTTGATCCCCTGCATGTAGCGCATCCGGACGCTCTCCTCGCTGAGCGTCTGATGAAACGCGATCAGCAACGGTTCGTCCTCCGGTCGAATCGGCCGGACGACCAGCGGCGTTCCGTCGTCGGCGGTAGCCGCCGCGACGTGCTCCACCGGGTAGGGCCGGATGGCCGGACGAGGCAGAGCGGCATCGGCGACGGTCTCGTCGTGGAGGACGATGCGGGCGTCCAGGGCCAGCAGCCCCCGCGCCGACGCCAGCAGCGGGTTGACGTCGATCTCCCGGATGCGGGGCTGCTTGACCACGAGGTCGCCGAATCGGACCAGGAGCGAGGCCAGGCCGTCGAGGTCGACGGGGGCCCGCCCCCGGACGCCGGCCAGCGCCTGGGAGATCCGGGTCTCGGCGATGGTCCGACGGGCCAAGGTCATGTTCAGAGGAGGGAGGGCCAGCGTCCGGTCGCGAAACACCTCGACGAGCTCGCCGCCGGTCCCGAAGAGCAACACCGGTCCAATCTGGGGATCGACCGAGCTGCCGAGGATCAGCTCGTAGCTGTCGCGACGATCGACGGAGGGCTGGACGGTCACGCCCAGAAAATGGGCTGCCCCGACCTTCTCGCTCACGCTGGCCTTGATCTGCCGAAAGGCGTCGCGCACGGCGGCCTCGTCGGGCAAGCCGAGCCGGACCCCGCCGACGTCGGTCTTGTGGGTGATGGTCCGCGACCACAGCTTGACGGCCACCGGGAAGCCGACCGCGCGCGCGACCGCGGCGGCCTCCGCCTCGTCGCGCGCCACCCGCGTGGTGGCGGTCGGGATCCCGTACGCCTCGAGGATCGCCTTCGACTCGTGCTCATCGAGCAAGGTCCGGCCTTCGGCCCGCGCGGCGTCGATGATCGCCCGCGCGTCGTCGGGGCGGAGATCGGAATCGGGACAACGCTCGGGCGTCTCGTAGAGGCTGCGCAGGTTCTCCGCGTAGCGCCACATCTGGCAGAAGGTGCGCGCCGCATCGTCCGGAAACGGAAAGGTGGGGATCCCGGCCCGGTTCAAGATGTCGACCCCGGCCGCGACGTCGGCGCCCCCCATCCAGCTGGCGAGGATCGGCTTGCCCTCGACGTGCGCGTGCTTGGCCAGCGCCTCGGCGGTCAGCGTCGGATCGGTCATGTCCTGAGGGGTGAGGATGGCGAGCAGGCCCTCGCTGTGGGGATCTTCGGCCGCCAGCGACAGCGCGGTCGCGAACCGGGCCGGATCGGCGTCCCCCAGGATGTCGAGCGGATTGGAGTGACTCCAGGCGGCCGGCAGCACGGCGTCCAGCCGGGCGCGGGCCTCGGCGCCGAGCTCTGCCAGCTCGCCGCCGCCGGCGACCAGCGCGTCGGTCGCCAGCACGCCGGGGCCGCCCGCGTTGGTGACGATGGTGAGGCGCGGGCCTTGCGGGCGCGGCTGGCGGCCGAGCACGTCGGCCAGGCGAAACACGTCGCCGATGTCGGTCACGCGGAGGACGCCGCTGCGTCGAAACGCCGCGTCGAGCACGGCGTCCGAGCCGGTGAGCGCGCCCGTGTGGGAGGCGGCCGCCCGGCTGGCCGCCTCGGAGCGCCCGGCCTTGATGACGATGATCGGCTTCGACAGCGCGACCTCGCGGGCAGCAGAAAGAAACGCCCGGGCGTCGCCGATCGACTCCATGTAGATGACGATGGCCCGCGTGCGCGGGTCGTCGCCCAGGTAGTCGATGAGATCGCCCCACCCGACGTCGATCATCGCGCCCAGCGAGGCGAACGCGCTGAACCCGACGTGCTCGCGCAGGCTCCAGTCGAGGATCGCGGTCAGCAGCGCGCCGCTCTGGCTCAAGAACGCGACGCTGCCGGGGAGCGCCATCCCGGCCGCGAAGGTCGCGTTGAGGCCGGTCAGCGGGCTCATCATCCCGAGGCAGTTCGGGCCCACGATCCGCATCCGCCCCCGTTTCGCCTCGACGAGCACCTTCTGCTCGAGCACCGCTCCCGCCGCCCCGGTCTCGTGAAAGCCGGCCGAGATGATCACCGCCGCCCGGACGCCGCGGTCGGCGCACTCCCCCACGATCGCCGGGACCGTCGCCGCCGGCGTGACGATGACCGCCAGATCGACGGTCGCCGGCACGTCGCTGATCGAACGATAGGCCTTGATGCCGAGCACGCTGTCGCGCTTCGGATTGACGGGAAAGACCGTCCCCCCGAACGGAGACGAGATCAGGTTCTGGAGCAGCGTTCGTCCCACACTGCCCGGCGCGTCCGTCGCGCCAATCACCGCCACCGAGCGCGGCCGGAAGAAGGGGTCCAGCGGATGGGGCGTCGCCTGCCGGAGGAGATCGTTGGCCAGAGTGGTGGTTTCGCGCGAAGCGGAGAGCGCGTCCGGATGAGCGCGCCGAGGGTCCTTGATTGTCCGATCGAGTTGCATGCCGGGACGACATTGCAAGGGATGAGCCGCCGTTCGCGCGGGCGGGTGGGGCTCTCCCCGACACCAAATCGCGCAAAATTGTGCGTCGTCGCGGCCGGCGGCGAAAGACTTGCGCCGCGAATCTGCTGGCGGCGGCCATGTTCGCGTGAGGTGGCCTGGCGTCTCCCTTGCACCCACCCGATCGGTGGAAGGACGGGCGCACTCAGACGGATTCGTAGAGGCGATCCGCGGTTCGGTCCTGGACGTCTCGTTCCTGGACGGTGCGCTTCCGTCCATCAGGGAGGCGCTGGAGATCGAGATGGCGCCCGGAAGCCACGTCGTGGCGGAGGTGCAAAGTCACGACGACCCGCACACCGTTCGCGCCGTCGCGCTGGAGGGGACCAGTGGACTCCGTCGGGGCGCCCGGGTGAGACGGATGGGGAACCCCATCTCGGTGCCGGTCGGCGAGGCGGTCCTCGGTCGGGTGCTGAACGTGCTCGGTCGGCCGATCGACGGCGGACCGGCGATCGACGCGTCGGTCCCCCGGATGCCGATCCACCGCGCGTCGCCGCCGCTCAAGGATCAGAGCGGCAAGCGCGAGATGCTCGAGACGGGAATCAAGGTCATCGACCTGCTGGCGCCGCTGGTCCGGGGCGGAAAGGCCGGGATGTTCGGGGGCGCCGGGGTCGGCAAGACGGTCCTGGTGATGGAGCTGATCCGCAGCACCGCCGAGAACCAGAAAGGGATCTCGCTGTTCGCCGGAATCGGCGAGCGATCGCGCGAGGGCGAGGAGCTGCTGGCCGACATGCGACGGTCGGGGGTCATCGCGCGCACCGCCCTGGTGTTCGGCCAGATGAACGAGCCGCCGGGCGCGCGCTGGCGCGTCGGACTGACGGCGCTCACCATCGCCGAGCAGTTCCGGGACGTGAGCCACCGGGACGTCCTTCTGCTCATGGACAACGTCTTCCGGTTCGTCCAGGCGGGGAGCGAGATCTCCGGGCTGCTCGGCCGCTACCCGTCGCGGGTCGGATACCAGCCGACGCTGGCGACCGAGATCGCCGACCTGGAGGAGCGGATCGCCTCGGTGGCGGGCGCAGCCGTGACCTCGATCCAGGCCGTCTATGTCCCGGCCGACGACTTCACCGACCCGGCGGTGGCCGAGCTGTTCCGCCACCTCGACAGCTCCGTGGTCCTCTCCCGCGCCATGGCGGCGGAGGGGATGTATCCGGCCATCGATCCTCTGGCGTCGGGCTCGGTGCTCCTCGATCCGCTGGTGGTCGGCGCCGAGCACTACGCGACGGCCGAGGAGGTGCGGCGCACCATCGCTCGCTACCGTGAGCTGGCCGACGTCATCGCGCTGCTCGGGGTCGAGGAGCTCGGAACGGCGGATCGCCTGGTCGTGCGGCGCGCCCGCCGGTTGCAGCGGTTCCTGACTCAGCCTTTCAAGGTGACCGAGGCGTTCACCGGAACGGCGGGCGCCTCCGTCCCGCGCGCGGCGACGATCGCCGGATGTCGGGCCGTCCTCGACGGGGTTTGCGACGAGTGGGCCGAATCATCGCTCTACATGATCGGCACGCTCGACGAGGCCCGGCAGAAGGAAGCCGCCGGCCAGAAGGCGGCCGCGCCATGAAGCTGGTCGTCGTCACGCCGCTCGAGATCGTCGCCAGCGTCGACCAGGTGAGCTACCTGCGCGCCGAGGATCCGAGCGGCAGCTTCGGCATCAAGCCGCGCCACGCCGCGCTGGTCACCGCGCTGTCGATCTCCGTCGTCTCCTGGCGGGACGCCCGGGGCGAGGAGTTTCACTGCGCCGTGCGCGGCGGCGTCCTCTCCGTCGAGGGCGACATGGTCTCGATCGCGACGCGAGAAGCGGTGATCGATCGCGATCTCGAACGGCTCGAGGGCGAGGTCCTGACCCGGTTCCGCCAGGCCTCCGACGAGTCCGCCCGCGTCCGGGTGGACGAGGAACGGCTCCGGGCCGCGGCGATCCGGAACATCCAGCGCCTCTTGCGGCCGAAGACGGCCGAAGCACCCGGTCGGAGCTACCCGTGACGTCGAAGGACCACTCGGAGCAGATGGCCTCGGCCGTGCGCAAGCGGCGCGAGCGGCGCGACCGCTGGCTGCGCGAAGGTCCGCGGGCCCTGCTTCGAAACCTGGGTCTGGTCGGATCGCTTGGCTGGCTGCTGGTGTTGCCGCCGCTGGGCGGCGCGCTGCTCGGACGATGGCTCGACAGGCGGTACGGCTCGGGCGTGTTTTGGTCGGCGACGCTCATCTTCTGCGGCGCCGCCCTCGGTGCCGGGCTGGTCTGGCAGAAGGTGAGGAAGGCGTGAGCGCATCGGTCGTCATCCGCCTGGTGGTCTCGACGCTCGGCGGGCTGCTCGTCGGGGGCGCCTTCTTCGCGCTCTTGCGGCTCAACGTCCGCCTCTACACCTCCCGCCGGTGGCCGGTCGGAATCGGGCTGCACCTCGCCCGGTGGGCGCTGCTGGTCGTCACTCTGGTGCTCGCGGCCCGGGTGGGCGCGCTTTCGCTGCTGGCCGTCGCCGGAGGGACCCTCGTGGCACGGATGGCGCTGGTCCGGGGCACGGTGAAGGCCAGCCCATGACCGGCGGAGCGAGCGCTTCTCCCTTCGACCTTCCGGTCGTCTTCAACGTCGGGTCGGTGCCGGTCACGGAGCCGGTGGTGATCACCTGGGGGATCATGGCCGTCCTCATGGGCGGAAGCTGGCTGCTGACGCGCCGCCTGCGCGTGAGCCCCGGTCGGGTCCAGACCGCGCTCGAGCTGCTGGTCACGACGATCGAGCGTCAGGTCGGAGAGGTCATTCCCGACGGTGGAGGCGGGTACGTCTGGCTGCTCGGAACGATGTTCATCTTCCTCGTCTTCGCCAACGCCAGCGGCCTGGTTCCGGGCATCCAGGCGCCCACCGCCCACCTCGAAACACCGGCGGCGCTGGCGGTGGTCGTCTTCCTGTCGGTTCACGTCGCCGGCGTGAGCCGCCACGGCCTCGGCGGCTATCTGAGAGAATTCACCCGGCCGTCGATCTTCCTCCTGCCCCTCAACCTGCTCTCCGAGATCACCCGGACGTTCTCGCTGATGATCCGCCTGTTCGGGAACGTGATGAGCGGGGAGTTCATCATCGCCATCGTCCTCGGCCTGGCCGGGCTGCTGGTCCCGCTGCCGTTGATGGGTCTCGAGCTGCTCACCGGCCTCATCCAGGCCTACATCTTCACCACCCTGGCCGCGGTGTTCATCGCCGCCGCCCTCGGCGCCGCGGCTCCCCGCTCCGACGCCGGAGAGACTGGAAAGGAACAGACCACATGACCATCGAGCAAATCAGCATCATCGGCGCGGTCGTCGCCGTCTCTTTCGGAGCGATCGGCCCCGCGCTGGCCGAGGGGCGGGCCGTCGCCGCCGCCATGGAGGCGATGGCGCGGCAGCCCGAATCGGCGCCGTCGCTCTCGCGCACCCTGTTCGTGGGCCTCGCGATGATCGAGACGATGGCGATCTACTGTCTGGTCGTCGCGCTGCTGATCCTGTTCGCGAACCCCTTCGTGCACGCCCACTAATCGCGATGCACGGTCACGTCGCCACCTTCGCCTTCCAGACGGTGAACTTCCTGGTGCTCGCCGGGGTCTTGCGCTACTGGCTCTACCGGCCGGTCCTGGCGATGATCGCCCGGCGGCAGAGCGAGATCGCAGCGCCCCTGGCGGCGGCCGCCGCCGAGCGCACCAAGGCCGAGGAGCTTCGCGCCGAGGTGCAGCGGCAGCATCTCGCCGCGGCGGGCGAGCGGGATCGGCTTCTGCTCGAGGCGGCGCGTGACGCCGAGTCCCGGCGCGACCAGACGCTGGCCGAGGCGCGGCGCTCCGCCGACGAGCTCCTCAAGGAGGCCCGGACGGCGCTGGAACGGGAACGGACGGCGGCCGAATCCAAGCTTCAAGCGTGCGCCGCGGAGCTGGCCGCTGGAATCGCCGGCCGCCTGCTGACGGCGTCGGGGGTCGCCGACGCCACCGCGCGCCTGCTGGACGAGGCGCTTCGAAGGATCGCGTCGATGGAGGGGGCCGCCCTGGGAGCGACCGCAGAGGCCGCGGCCGACCCGGGCGAGATCCGGGTCGTGACCGCGGTGCCCCTGCCGGCCGCGCAGCAGGCCGCCGTCGCCGCGCGGCTGCGCCAGGCGGTGGGCGAGCGGCTGGCGATCGGGTTCGCCGAGGACCCAGCGCTGCTCGCCGGCGCCGAGATTCACCTTCCGACCACCGTGGTCCGAAACAGCTGGCGTGAGCAGGTCGCCCAGCTTCAGCGTGCGCTGAAAGCGCCATGAACGATCTCGCCTCGCGCCTGGAGCTCTGGGCGACGGAAGCGTCGAGCCGGATCAAACAGGTGGTGGCCGCGCCCGTCGTGGAGCGCATCGGGCGTATCGTTCACGTCGGTGACGGCGTCGCCCGCGTGACGGGCCTGCCGGACGCCGCCCTCGATGAGCTCCTCGAGCTCCCCGACGGCTCGACGGCCCAGGCGGTCGAGCTTGGCAAGGACCAGATCGGGTGTGTGCTCCTCGACAGCACGACGCGCGCGGCGGCCGGACAAATCGTGCGCGGCACCGGCCGCGTGGTGGCCGTCCCCGTCGGAGATGCCCTGCTCGGCCGCATCGTCAATCCCCTCGGCCGCCCGCTGGACGACGGCCCGCCCATCGCCGCCGACCACTTCGAACCGGCCGAGCGCCCGGCGCCGGCGATCATCGATCGCGGGCCGGTGGTGGTCCCGCTCGAGACCGGGACGGCGGTGGTGGACGCCATGTTCGCCATCGGCCGGGGCCAGCGGGAGCTGATCATCGGCGA
The DNA here is from genome assembly GCA_963835825.1 of uncultured Pseudomonadota bacterium. GTDB lineage: Bacteria > Myxococcota_A > Polyangia > Fen-1088 > Fen-1088 > JADGRB01. The sequence goes on along the minus strand of CAWIGZ010000003.1, from coordinate 330,479 downwards.
TCGCTCGACCGGCAAGACCACCCTGGCGGTCGACGCCATCATCAACCAGCGTCACAGCGAGGTGCTGTGCGTCTACGTCGCCGTCGGGCAGCGCGCCTCGGCCGTCAAGCGGGTGATCGAGGAGGTGCGCGAGCACGGCGCCCCCGACCGGTGCCTCTTCGTCATCGCCGACGCCGAGCATGCCGCGCCCGGGCTGCAGTGGCTGGCCCCGTACGCCGGCTTCACGATGGCGGAGCACTTCGCCGAGAAGGGGCGGGACGTCCTCATCGTCATCGACGATCTGACCAAGCACGCCGACGTCCACCGTCAGCTCTCGCTGCTGTTGCGGCAGCCGCCGGGCCGCGAGGCATTCCCGGGCGACATCTTCTACGTGCACGCCCGGCTGCTCGAACGCGCGGCCAAGCTCCACCAGCGCCGCGGCGGAGGCTCGGTGACCGCCCTGCCGATCGCCGAGACGCAGGAGGGGAACCTCAGCGCCTACATTCCGACCAATCTCATCTCCATCACCGACGGGCAGATCGTCCTCGACGCGAAGCTGTTCCACGCCGGTCAGAAGCCGGCCGTCGACGTGGGGCTGAGCGTGTCGCGGGTGGGCGGCAAGACGCAGAAGCCGGCGATGCGGACCCTGGCCGAGCCGCTCCGTCTCGCCTACGCGCAGTTCCTCGAGCTCGAGGTGTTCACCCACTTCGGAGGCATCTCGGACGATCGAACGCGGAAGCTCGTCGAGCACGGACGCCGAATCCGGGCCGTGTTGTCGCAGGCGCAGATGCAGCCGCAACCCTTCGCGCTTCAGGTGGCGATGCTCCTCGCGCTCGCCGACGGGACCCTCGACCGGTTGCCCGCCGAGCGGATCGCCGGGGTTCGCGCGGCGCTCGCTCAGGCGCTCGCGGATCGCCGGGGCGCGGTTGCCGACCTGAAGGAGACCGGCGCGCTGGACGACAGGTCCCGGGCGGACCTGCGGCATCTCATCGAGCTGGCGGCCCATGTCTGAACGGGGAGCCGAGGTTCGCGCCCGCGTCGCCACGATGAACGAGCTGGCCGACGTCCTCGGCGCGATGCGGGGCATGGCCGCCGCGCGCATTCAACAGGGCGAAAGGGCCCAGGCCGCCTCCCACGAATACGCCGAGCGAATCGGCGCCGCCTTCGCCAGCCTGACCGGCGAAGCCGGGTCCGCGCCCCCCACCGAGGCGCCCCGTCGGGCGCCTGGAATCCTGGTCATCGCCCTTTGCACCGAACGGGGGTTCGTGGGCGCGCTCAACGAGCGCACCTTGGGAGCCGCCACGGAAACAGCCGGACCTCGCCAGATCTGCATCGTGGGCGCTCGCGGTCAGGCGCTGGCGCGCGAGCAGGGCCTGACCGCCACCTACGTCGGAAGCATGCCCAGCCACCTGGGGGGCATCGGCGACACGGCCGACCAGATCGGCGCGCTGCTGGTCGAGCGATCGGCCTCCCATGACGGGCTGGCGGTCGAGATCGTCCATCCGCGCCGCACGCCGGCCGCCGGCATCGTGATCGAGCGGTGCCGACTGTTGCCCCTCGCGCTTTCCGCCGACGGGCGTCCCAACAGCCTTCCGCCGATCACCATGCTGCCCACCGCCCTCCTGATGTCGCAGATCGCCGGCGAGTATGTCCATGCCCGGCTGTTCGAGTTCGTCGCCGAGAGCTTCGCCGCCGCCAACGCGGCCAGCCTGGAGGTGCTGCAGGCTGCCCACGCCCACCTGGACGACATGCTCGTCGAGCTGCGTCGCCGGGAGAACGTGCTCCGCCAGGACGAGATCACCGCCGAGGTGCTGGAGGTGATCACCGGCCGAATGCAACGGGCGCGGTGAAACATGGCCGCGATCTTGCCTATGACCTGGGGCATGACCCTCACTCGGTCGTTTGTCCGCAAGGTGTTCGCCGTGGTTCTGTTGGCTTCTTGCGCGGCCGGACCCCGCTCCCGTCCCGAGTCGGCGCAACGGGTGCCGGACTCCGCGCCCGACAAGATCGCCGCCCAGCGCGCAGCGGCCGGCCTGCACCTCGAGGAGGACGACGAACGCTGGGGAATTGCCGCCGCCCGCGAGCGCAGGCAGCGCGCCGAGCCGAAGAAGAGCACGCCGCCGATTCCCCCGGTCGGGCCGGGCCCCGTCGATGTCCAGTCATCCGTGGACGCCGGCCTGCGCTGAAGGGAGAAATCGCGCGGCCGAGAGGCGCCTTCGCGGCTCCGGACCGCCTCCCACTTCGCAGCAACTCTTGCGCCCGCCGGGGCGAACGACGCAAGTTCTGCGCGGCGAATCCAGCTCGCTCAGGCCGGCGGCGAAACGGGGACAATCAGGACTGGGCAGGGCGCGTGCTCCACGACCTTCTCGGCGACGCTGCCGAACAGCGCGTGGCTCAGCCCATGTCGGCCATGACTGCCCATCACGATCAGGCCGGCGCCGCTCCGGCGGGCCTGCTCGACGATCGCCTCGTGCGATCGCCCGACGTCGGAAGCGCACGTGCAAGTCACTCCGGCGTCTCGAATCTCGCCAGCGATCCGCTCCATCTGCTGGGCGGCGTCGGCCAGAACCCGCTCGAAAAGCCCCGGAAACGAAACCACGTCGCCGGGCGGCGGCAACACCACCGACGGGTCGACGTTCACGTGAAACAGCTCGATGGAGGCCCGAAACAGCTGCGCCAACCGAATCGCAGCCTTCTGTGCGATCGCTGAAGCGGGAGAGAAGTCCGTCGGAACCAGGATGACCTTGAGATCGTCGAGCGCCATGACCTCATCCTGCCACAGTCGTCCAGATCGGCCACCTGTCCCGGCGACTCCATGGGCGACCTTGGCTTCCTTCTTGCTCAAACCTGCTGCAAGACCTCGGCAGGAAAACACTCATCCAAGGAGAGCTCATCGTGAAACATGCCGTCATCTGGATGGATCGAAAAGAGGCTCGGATCATCGAGGTCGACGCCGACAAGCTCGCCCAGTCGACCGTCGATTCGCCCGGACCGCACCCCCATCGCCACAACGATGAGGTCGATCTGCGCGTCCGGAACCACCCCGACGACGAGCACAAATACTTCCGCGAGGTCGCGCGCGCCCTGCAGGGTCACGGTCAGATTCTGCTCGTCGGGCCTGCCCACACCAAGCTTCACTTCTTCCGCTACCTCCACGAGCACGATCGCCCTCTCGAAGCATCGGTCGTCGGCATCGAATCGGCGGATCATCCGACGGACGCCCAGCTGGTGGCCCACCTGCGGAGCTACTTCCACGAGCCGGCGCCGAGGCGCGGATCTTGAGCCCGCGCGCCGGCTGGAAGAGTGAGCTCGCCGCATGAGAGTCGGAGTCTTCAGCGCGAAGCGATACGATCGAGAGTCGTTGCTCGAAGCGAACGCCCGGTCGCCGGTGACGCACGAGCTGGTGTTTCTCGAGGCCCGCCTCTCCCAGGAGACGGCGTCGCTCGGCGCGACTTATCCCGTCGTCTGCGCGTTCGTCAATGATCGGATCGACGCCGCCGTGCTCGCCACCTTGGCGGCGGGCCGGACGCGTCTCGTCGCGCTGCGCTCCGCCGGCTTCAACAACGTGGACGTGGAGGCCGCGCGCCGCTGCGGGATCACCGTCGCCCGCGTCCCCGGCTACTCGCCCTACGCCGTGGCCGAGCACACCCTGGCCCTGATCCTGACCTTCGAGCGGAAGATCCACCGCGCGCTCAACCGGGTGCGCGACGGCAACTTCTCGCTGGAGGGACTGCTTGGAACCGAGCTGCACGGCAGCACGGTGGGGATTGTCGGGACGGGGAAGATCGGCGCCACGGTGGCGCGCGTCCTCTCCGGCTTCGGGGTCACGCTGCTGGCCACCGACGTCGTCGAGAACGCCGCCTGCGCGGCGCTGGGTGTCCGTTACGTACCGCTCGAAGAGCTCCTCCGCGCGTCCGACGTGGTCACGCTCCATTGCCCGCTGCTCCCCGAGACCCGCCACCTGCTCGACGCCGGCCGGATCGCCACGATGCGGCCCGACGCGCTCATCGTGAACACCAGCCGCGGCGCCCTCATCGACACCGCCGCCGTCATCGAGGCGCTCAAGACGGGCCACCTCCGCGGGCTGGCCATCGACGTCTACGAGGAGGAAGAGCGGCTCTTCTTCGAGGATCACTCGGCGGACATCGTTCAAGACGACGTCTTCGCGCGCCTCCTCACGCTTCCGAACGTCATCGTCACCGGCCACCAGGCCTTCTTCACCGCGCAGGCGCTCCGCGACATCGCGACCACCACCCTGAACAGCATCACCCTCTTCGAGCAGGGCGCAGCGATCAGCAACAGGGTCGCCTGACTCCTGGGCCTGCCGGCGCCGCCGCCGGCGGAACGGTTGAGGTCGGGTGACGCCCCGCGCATTGCCCGCTCAGGCACGAGCCTTAGCTTCTTCCTTAGCTTCTTGGAGTGGCGGGGCGAGGATCGGGGAGGTGATGATGCACGTCAGACTGGACGAGCTTCGAGGGAAGAACGTGTTCGATGCCAATGGGCGGGCGGTCGGCCGGGTCCACGCGGCGCTGATCGACATGGAGACCTGGCTGGTCGACACGATGCGGATCGCGATCGCGCGACACGCGTCGAGCGATCTCGACGTTCCATGGTCGTTCTGGCAGGCGGTCTGGCGGCCGCGTACGATCGACGTCGCCACCGGACAGATCCAGGCGGCCGGCGACGCGATCATCCTGCGGATCTCGCTCGCCGAGCTGCGCGAGGCGGCCCCGCCGCCGGCGTTCGAAGAGGTCGCCGCCGTCCACTGAGAACCCCCGAAACCCGAGCGCGACGGGGCCCCAGACGATCGCCGCAGCGGGGGTGATCGGGCGGCTCCAGATCGGGTATAGGGGATGGCGTGCCGTCCGCCAAATCGCCCCGCGATCGGATCCTCCTGGAGGCCGCCCTGCTCCGCGAGCTGGCCCTGACCTGGCGGGAGATCTCCGAGACCCATTTCCACGGCGCCCTGCGCGCTCCGGTCCTGACCCTGTCGGACGGCCCGCATCGGCTCGGGAGCTGGAATCGCCTGCAGCGCACCATCGCCCTCGCCCGCGGGCTGGTCTTCGGGCATCCGTGGGGGCTCGTGCGCGAGGTGCTCAAGCACGAGATCGCCCACCAGTACGTCGACGAGGCGCTGCAGATTCACGACGAGACCGCGCACGGCCCGGCGTTCGCCCGCGTCTGCCGCGAGCACGGCATCGACGCGCGCGCCGCCGGGCTGCCGGCCGACGGAGCGAGCGGCGGACCACATCCCGTGCTGCGCAGGATCACGCGGCTCCTCGCGCTGGCCGACAGTCCCAATCTGCACGAGGCGGAGGCGGCCATGAACGAGGCCCGCCGGCTCATGCTCCTGCACAACGTGGACGCGGCGGCCACCGCCAGCGCGGACGGCTACGGGTACCGCCACGTGGGCCAGGTCAAGGCGCGCAGCGAAAGCAGCGAGCGCATCCTGGCCGGCATCCTCGGTCGTCACTTCTTCGTGAGCGTCATCTGGACCCCGTCGTACCTCGCCGAGGCGGGCCGGCGCGGCTACGTGCTGGAGCTCTGCGGAACCCCGGCCAACCTGGAGGTCGCCGAATACGTGCATGGGTTCCTCACCGACACCGCCCAGCGGCTCTGGCGCGAGCACAAGCGCGCGCTCGGCATCCGCTCCGATCAGGACCGCCGTCGCTTCGCGGCGGGCGTGATGATCGGCTTCGACGAGAAGCTGCGCGCCGGCGAGCGCGTCAGCCAGAGCCAGGGGCTGGTCCGCCACGCCGACGCGCAGCGCGAGGCCTACCTGCGGCGCCGGTACCCGCGCCGCTCGACCCGCAGCGCCAGCGCCATCCTGCGAACCGCCGCCTACGAGCAGGGGCGCGCGGCCGGCGGAAAAGTCGAGCTTCACCGCCCCGTCGGCGGCTCCGGCGCGCCGGTCCGGCTGCTTCCACCCGTGCGACCCTGAGGCCGCCCCGCGACCCGCGGCAGGTCGGCATCCGCGCCATCACGAGTTGCGTTATGTTCAGCGAACAGTGAGCAGACTCGCCATCGCATCGCGAATCGTCGCGGTGATAGCCGCGGTGGCGGCCCTCGGCAGCGCACGCTTGGCGGCGGCGCAGGAGAAGCCGATGGTGGTGATCTGGAAGGCGCCCCCGGGCTGTCCCAGCGCGGGGCAGGTCGACGCCGACGTGAAGGCAAACCTCGCGCGATCGGGCGCAGCACTGGCCCCTGTCGTGGCGATGGTCGACGTCAGCGGACCGACGGAGGGACGGTGGCAGGCGGGCCTGCTGTTCCAGATGGGTTACACCCGCGCCGAGCGCCGGTTCGAAGCAGAAAGCTGCGCCGCGATCGCCTCCGCCGCCACGCTGGTCATCGCGCTCTGGGCGGAGGCAGGACCCGATGCGCCCCCGGCACCCGCCGCGCCGGCGCCACCCGCCGCGCCGGCACACGACTCCGCGAAGCCTCCCATCGCGCCCGCCGTCGGGGATGCCGGTACGCCGTTGGTCCTGATGCTGAACGGGATCCTCGACTGGGGCACGATGCCCGATCCACCGGCGGGCGGCATGGAGGCGACCGGCGGACCGCTCTGGACGTTCCCGTCTTGGCGACTGCGCGCGCTCGCCGGCCTCAGTTTCTTTCCGAACCGCCGGACTCCGCTGATGGAGACCATCGAACAGGCCGACTTCCAGCTGTTCGACGTCTCGGGCCGCGGGTGCGCGACCGTCCTCGTGAACCGGCTCGAGCTCGGCCCCTGCGCCGGCGGCGAGCTGGCGGTGATGCACGGCTCGGGCACCACCCTTCAGGACGGCACCCAGCTCTGGTTCTCCCTGCTCGGCGCGGCCCTCGCCTCCTGGAGCATCTCTCCGGCGATCGCCGTCTTCGGGCGCGCCGAGGTCGTCGTGCCGACCGCGCGCAAGACCTTCGCCGTTCCGTTCGGCAATGTCGTCTACCGGGTCCCGGCCGCCGCCGGCCGGGGCGCGCTGGGCCTCGAGCTGCGCTTTTAGGCCATTTTTAGGCCGGAATCGCCGCCTGGTAGTCGATCTGCGCCGCGTCCTTGGCGACCTCGACCGCCGAGTCCTCGGCGCTCAACCGGAGCGAGGTGGCCCAGTGGAAGATGACCAGCGCGAAGGCGATCACCACGCCGACGTCCACCCAGTTGGGCAAGAGATTGCGGCCGCCGCCGTAGCGCCCGAGCCACCCGAGCAGCACGTGGCCGCCCAGCCAGGGGGCCATCCAGACCGCGTTGCGCAGCGTGCGCGCAGCGCCGGTGCGCTTCCGCCAGGCGCCGAGCGCGAACAGCGCGAGACCGGCGAGCATGGCGAGCGCGAGCTTCCAGTTCGTGTCGAACCCGCCCCAGTACATGATCAGATTGGCCGAGCAGAACGCCGCCGGGAGCACGAGCCTGGGCATCGGCACCCGGTAGGATCGTTGGCGGCCGCTGTCCGTCTTGTGCAGCGCCGCCAGCGACAGCGGCGCGAAGGAATACATGATTGCCGTCGCGGCGGTCACCACGCTCACCAGCGCGTTCCAGCTCTTGAACGGTCCGAGGGCGGCCGATCCGACGACCGCGGCCGTGAGAATCGAGACGACCGGCACGCCCTTCCTGGTGGTGGCCAGCGCGGACGGCATCTCGCGCTCCTCGCCGAGGGCGTACGAAAGTCGGGCCGTGGTCGCCAGATAAACGACGCCGGTGCCCGCGGGCGAGATGACCGCATCGACGAGGAGGACCTTGGCCAGCCATCCCGCTCCCAGCGCGAGCGCGAGCGTGTACCAGACGCCGTAGTCGGACGGATCGGTGCCGAGGGGCCTCGACCAGTCTTTGACGATGTGGGCGGGATTGAGCCCGCCGATCATGACGATCTGCAACAGCGCATAGAGCACGGCGCCGAGGGCCATGGCGCTCAGGATCGCGCGCGACAGATCCCGCTTGGGATCGCGCGCCTCCCCGGCCAGGTGGACGGCCTGTTCGAACCCCTGCAGCCCGAACACCACGCCGCCGGTCAAGGCGGCGAACACGCCGTGAAAGCCGAACGGCATGAAGCCGCCGCCGGCCCGGAAGTTCGACGGCTTGAACTGCAGCGCCGCCACCACCCCGATCGCGACCACCGGCACGGCCGTCTTCCAGATGACGACGACCACGTTGCTGTCGGAGAGGAACTTGGCGCCCGCCAGGTTCATCGCGGTGAAGAGCGCCATCAGGAGCAGCGCGACCACGAATCCAGTGCTGTTCAGCAGGCCGGCCTGGTCGCCGACCTTGGCGATCATGTTGAAGTGTTGATTGACCCACCCGACGCTGTTGACGTAGGTGATGGCCGCCAGCACCTCGATCGGCGCGATGAAGACGGCCTGCAGCCACGACGCCCACCCCGCGGTGAATCCGGCGATCGAGCCGTGTGAGTAATACGGAAAGCGGGCGGCACCGCCGGCCACCGGATAGGTGGCGCCGAGCTCTGCATACACCAGGGCGAGGAGCGACAGCATGAGCGCCGCCAGAATCCACGACAGCACCGACGCCGGCCCGGCCCGTTCGGCGGCGTTCAACGCGCCCAGCAGCCAACCCGAGCCGATGATCGAGCCCAGCGAGACCATCATCAGCCCGAAGAAGCCGACCGACCGTTTCAGCCGCCCGGCGGCTACGACGGGCGGCTGGTCGTTCGTTGTGCTCATCTGCCCCTTCTAACCCGACGCGCCCGCCCTGAAGCGGCGTTTCCAGCGCCACCGCCGGGTTGCGGCTGTGCGACTTTTCGCTCGTCGGTGAGGTTCTGACTCAGAAGGGGAGCCGCCATCCGAAACGCGCCCCGGCCCAGCCGAGGGCGGTGAACCGCACCAGGCGAAGGAGCAAGATCAGCGGAAGCAGCTGGAGCGGGCGTGGCGCAACGCCCGCGAGCAAGGTGGCGGTGACCGAGACCGGGGGGAAACCGAGGAGTCCCGCGGTGACGGCGGCGCCGGTCGCGTACCGCTGGGTATTTTCGGCAGGGGAGCGAGCTCGGACACGCCCGCACTGGCGATCGAACCAGCGCCACCGGCGGCGGAGCTGGGCGCCGAAGAAATAGAGGCCGACCAGCGCCACCGACTGCCCGCCGGCCGCGGCGAGCCCTATGGCCAGCGCCGACCAGCGGTGCTGGGCCCCGGCCAGCGCGGCGGCCGCCTCCGGGCTGGCGACCCAGACGACGGTTCCCAGGCAAGAGACCGCGGCGAGGCCGGAGAGGGAGATCAAGACAGCATCTGGTCCGCCCAGTCCTTGATCTGGTAGGCCTTCACCAGCCCCTCCAACAAAAACGGGTCCCCGCTGGCGAAGGCCTCGGCCGCGGCGCGGCTGCGGAAGAGAGCCATGTTGCCGCCGGCGGCATCGGTGAAAGGACCCACGCCCACGACCTCTCCCCGAGCCACGAACGGCTCGAGAAACGCCTTGTGGCGCGGATAGACGGCCATGATCTCCTCGCGGCTCTTTCCCGCGCTGCTGCCGATCACTGCGAACAACATGCTGCCTCTCCTTCGATTGCTGGGCAGCGATTCTAACGCACGACTACTGCGTCACGAATTTGATGCTGTCGATGCGCAGCTCGACGGTGCAGGCGCCGCCAGCCGAGTCGACCTGCCACTGCAGCCCGACGATCTGGCTGGGGGTCGCGATCGCGGAGGTCGCGGGATTGTTGAATGCCGTGAACCGGACGGTGAAGCTGGTGGCGGTCGCGGTCGCGGCGCCGAGGGTGGCCGCCGGGTAACGTTCGCAGGTCGTGGTCGTCGCGTTGCACGTTCCGCCCGTCGGGTTGGTGAGCGTGCTCGGGCGCTGATCCTGGGTCTGAAGCTGCACCTGCCAGTTGCAGCCGGTGAGGCTGCCCGCCGTCACCGACGCCGTGAACTGGATGGAGTTGAACGTCCTCGCGTCGACGCAGGAGTCGAAGTTGACGCGGCCGCCGGCGTACCCGCCGGCCACGACCATCAAGTTGAGCTTCAGGTTCTGCGCCGTCGTATCGACCGCCGCCGCCGCCGTGCACGAAGTGCCCGCGTACGAGCTCAAGCCGCCGTCGAGGCCGTCCGCGTCGCACCACTTGGCGGCCGTGTTGTTCCACTGGGGGGCCGAGAAGTCGACGACCTGCCCGTCGGCCAATTTCAGGGATCCGGCGCTCGTGCAGTCCAGTCTCCCTCCGAGCGGACAGGAGTTCCCGCCGGCGCCGCCCCTGCCGCCCGTCCCCCTGTTCCCGGCGGCGCCGGCCGCTCCCCCCGCTCCGCCCCGACCACCGGCGCCGGCCGTCCCCCCGGTCCCCCCCCGCCCCGTGCTGCCGGAGGTTCCCCCGCGCCCCGCCGCACCGCCCGTTCCGGTCGCTCCCCCGCGCCCCGCCGCGCCGCCCGTTCCCGTCGCTCCCCCGCGGCCCGCGGTGCCGCCCGCCCCCGTCGCTCCCCCGCGGTTCCCCGAGCCGGCGGCGCCGCCGCTCCCCGTGCTCCCCCCGGTGCTTCCGCCCGCGCCGCTCACGATGTTCCCCCCTGTCCCGCTCACGATGTCCCCGCCCGCCCCGGTGAGGACGGTCCCGTTCCCCCCTGTCCCGAGCTCGGCGCGGAGGAACTCGTCCGGTCCCTGGCAAGCGGTGAAGACGAGTCCCAGCCAGGCGCCCGCGACGAGGGCCGGAGCCACGGATGGTCGCGAGCGGGCATGTCGGGCGCGAAGCATAACGGGTTCCAACGTGGATACTCCCGCATCCGGCCCGAGCGATCTTACCGAAACCGGCGGCAATCGCTTGACCGCCACTTATGAGATGAAGGGCGTTCACCGCCACTTATGAGATGAAGGGCGTCGCCCGGGAACTGGCAGGATGCCGGGGGCGAGAGGCTGGCAGGCACCGCGACTTCGTCCGATGGCACGCAGACTCCTACTCCTCGCCTCCTTCGGTCTGCTCGCGGCACCCGCTTGCGACGGTGGTCAGGGTGGGAGCGTCTGCGGCGGATTCGAGCTCACCGTCAGCAAGAACGAGGTGAGCGCCAAGATGGCGACAGTCGGCGTGGTCGAGTGGTCGTCGACGGGGGCCGCCCCTTCGAGCGCCAAGATCGTCTACCGCCTGAACGGCGCGCCGAGCTCGGTCTTGAACCAGGGGGGCGAGGCCCCGGTCGACCTCGGCAAACCGAACCATCGAACCCTGCTCCTCGGCCTCAAGCAGTCGAGCGACTACACCTTCCACGTCGAGGTCACGCGCGAGGGAGCGACCTGCGCCAGCGCCGACTACGCGCTTCCGACCACCGGCAGCCTCCCGGATGCCCGCCCCGTCACCGTCGCCGTCGCCCAGCCCGACAAGCGAGAGCCCGGGTTCATCGTCACCAGCTCGGGAACCAGCTTGCCGAACAGCGCCTTCATCATCGACGCCGACGGGGAGATCGTCTGGTACGCCGACGCGCCGATCAACACCACCCGGGCCCAGATGGACTACGAGGGGGACAACATGTGGATGGTCTCCCTCAACCTCGACAACGCGGGCGGCGAGATGCGCTACGTCTCGATGGACGGGGAGCAATCGCAACAGAACGTCGCGGGTCTGGAAAATGCGCACCACGACTTCACGGTGATGCCGGGGGGCAAGGTCGCGGCCCTGGTCTGGAGCGCCCCGGGCATCGATCCCCCGAGCCAGCTCGTGATTCGCTCGCCGGACGGAACGATCGCCAGCCCGTTTTCGATCGGCAGCAACTTGTATCTCTCCGACAGCTATCACGCCAACGCGATTCACTACCTTCCGTTCGACGACAGCTTCACCATCGCCGATCGCAATCCCAACCTGTTCGTGAAGGTGAGCGCGGCCGGAGCACTGCAATGGCAGCTCGGTGGGGTCTGCGATCAGGCGCCCGCGGGCGACCGGTGCTCGCCACGGGACTGGGAGGTCGTTCATGGTCACCACCTGCTGGAAGACGGGACCTTCCTGGCGTTCAACAACACCTACACGACGACCTCCCACGTCTTCGAATTCAAGCTGAACGCCACCCCGACCTCGTTCGCCGCGCCGGTGGTCGAGGACTACGCGGGCACCGGCGCGAGCACCACCATGGGCGACGTGCAGCGCCTGCCGGGCGGCAACACGCTCGTGACCTACACGACCGACGGAACGATCGTCGAGCTCGATTCGAGCTGGAACGAAGTGCAGACCTTCTCGGGGCGCTTCGGCTACTCGAGCTGGCGCCCGACGCTCTACGGCCCGCCGTCGCGTTTGTGAGCGGACTCCACAGCTACCCAGGTCCCTCCGAGTTGAGCTAACGTCACAGCTCGTGAGCGCCAACGCCTCGGGCCCGGACGGACACGCCCCGCGCGAGCACCACCGGCGATGGAAGGTGCCGCTCGCGCCCCGGCCGCACGCAGGCCAGAGCTATCAGGATCTGCGCGAGCAGATGAAGACCGGAGACCTGTTGCTCTTCCGGGGGAACCGCCTCCTGTCGGGCGCGATCGAGCGGCTCTCCGACTCCCCCTACTCGCACGTGGCGATCTTGGCGCGCTGGAACGACCGCGTGGTCGCCTTCCAGGCGGACCTGCGCGGCGTCGAGGTGCTCCCGGCCAGCACCATGGTCTGCAAGTACAGCGGCAAGGTCGACTGGTGGGCGCTCAAGCCGGAGCTGCGCGCAGCGTCCTTCGAGGAGGATGCCCTCTTCGACACCGCGCTCACGCTGCTGGGAACCAAGTACGGATACTGGAGGCTCCTCGAGCTGGGCGTCCGGATCCTGCTCGGGCGGACCCTCAACCCCCAGGACGCGCACGCCACACCGGACAGCTTGTTTTGCTCCGAGTTCGTCTCCCGCTGTTACCGGAACGCCTCGGGCAATCTCCTCGACGTCAACAAGCGGGCCAACGACGCCTCCACCAGCCCGGCGGACTTCGCGACCTCCGGCTTCTTCGAGCAGCGCTATCAGCTCTTCGACGGCAGCAACGGCCAGGCCTGCACCGGCCTCCTCGATGCGGCGGTGGGCCACGGCAAGCGACGGCGGGCCCTGGCCTGGGACGGGACGAGACGCCTTCAGCCGACTTCGCGAGCCCCCGAGAAGGCGCCGTCGCGCTGAGGGCAACCGCGGCCGCCAGGCCGTCGCCTGCGCGCTCTCTCGACGGTCGACGCATCTCGCGACCGCGGCCCACCCGAAGGGAAGCCGCGGCCGCGCCAGGTCGCGATCTTCGTTGCGTCGGAGGTCGCTAGAACCCGAACCCGACCGAACCGCCGACGCCCCAGGTGTTCAGGGTTCCGGAGCCGTTGGTCCCCTGGAGCAGGTTGTTGTAGTACGTCGCCGCGTAGGTGCCGCGCACGTCCAGCATGAGCGCCTTGTACCCGTAGGCGAATCCCAGGCCGAAGGGCACGGTCAGCACGTTGTCGTTCGACGGGTTGAAGTCCGACAGCGCCTGGGTGTTCGAGTTGTAGTTGGAGATGTGGTACTGCGACCAACCGACCCCGACGACCCCGTAAGGCTCGATGAGGGAGGCTCCCTTGGTGATGGGAACGTTGAGGCGCAGGTTCCCCTCGAGCCCATTGGAGATCAGCGTCGGGTTGTTGGCTGTCACCCCCAGCGACTGGAACCCACGCGCCGAGCCGACGTACGCGCCCTCGAATCCGACGATGGACCGCGTCCCGGCCACGAACCTGAAGTCCCAGGCGCCGCCGCCGTTGGTCCGATCTCTCATGTTGCTGTTGGCGAAGTCCTGGTAACCGCCTCCGGCCATGAACGCCATGCCGAACTTCGACGGCGGCTCGTACTTGGGTGCGGAGGCGGGCGGCGCCTCCGCCGGCACCGGCTCGACCATCGCGGGCTCCGCGGCGGCCACCGGTGGCGCGGGTGTCTCTTCCGGCGCGGGGGGCGCGGCGGCTTCGCCCCCGGCGGGCGCTTCAGCCTCCGCAGACGCCGGCTGACAGGCGAGGAAGGTCACCGTGCGGCCATTCGCGGGCAACTGCTCGGCGACGTCTTCGCCACGACCGGCCGTCACGATCTGCGCGGCATCGACCCCCTGCCCGACCAGATAGGCCTTCACCGCGTCGGCCCGCTTCTCGCTCAGCACGAGGTTCGCCTCGCTGTCGCCGGTGGTGTCGGCATAGCCGTGAACATGAAGCGTGCGGTTGCCGTTCGCCTTCATCCAGGTCGCGACGCCGTTGAGCGCCCCTTGCCCGTTCGTGTCGAGCGCGACCGACCCCGTCGCGAAGCTCACCGTGACTCCGGCATCCCGGCATTCGGGCGTTCCCTCCCTCTGAGTGGCCGGGTCGGGCCCCGAAATTGGCTGATCTTCTCCCCACGCCGAGCCCACCCCCAACAGCAGACTCAGCGACCCCACAAACCACCCCACTGATCTCATCCGCATGGTTGCTTCCCCCATTTGAGATTCAACCTGAGTTCCTTTTGCGAGACCCGGGGGAGATCTGGGATCGATTGGGGCACCGCCCTAACACTCGCGCAGCGGGTCCCGTGGCGCCGGCGGTTCCGAGCCAACGCCTGCGACATTCGTGGCAACCGATCGCTGCGCGGTCCTGAGCCATTGCGGGCGCGCGGTTTCGTGACGACCGTTCGTCTTGGGGGAGCCCGGCGGGGAGTGTGCGTAGGAAGGCGTTCATCCTGTCTTTCTGGCTCGCCTCGCTCATCGTCCTGCGCCCCGCCGTGGCCGGCGGTGTGGCGCATGGAGCAGAGGGGCCGGAGACCGCCGGCGACGCCGACCCGGGCACCGCGCGCCCCGAGCACCCTTATCTTCGAGTCCTGCTCGGGGAGTTTGCGTTTCTCGGGCTCCAGGCCGCCTGGTACTGGGGCCACCAGGCGCCTTCCGAATCGGAGATCCCCTTCACCTGGTCGACCTGGCAAACGAAGGTGTTCTCGGATTGGTACTTCGCCTTCGACCACGACCGCTTCAACACGAACGCCGTCGGCCATCCGCTGGCGGGGGCCATCTACTACCACATCGCGCGCGGCAACGGACTCGGCGTCGGCGCGTCGTTCCTCACCACCGTCGCGGCGTCCACGCTCTGGAAATACTTCGGCGAGCCGAACCAGAAGCTGTCGATCAACGATCTCATCGTGACGCCCGCGGCGGGGTGGGTCATCGGCGAAGCCACCTACCGCCTCGGCCGCCTGTTTGCGGACGGAGAGCCCAACCTCGTCAACTGCCTGGGCGCCGCCCTCTTCTCACCGGTCGCGGCGCTGAACGACGCGCCCGTCTGCCACGGCAGGCGGCACGGGGACGCGTTCGACCAGCGGGGGTTTTCCAGACGGATCTGGCACCGGCTCTACTTCGAGCTCGGCGGGTCCCGGACCTCCTTCGTCCAGATGCCGGGCCAGACGCGCGACGAGACCACCTTCGGGCTGGCGGCGCGGATCACCACCCACGCGCTTTATCGGCAGCCGGGCGCGGGCGCCTCGACCGCGGGCCCCGGACAGTGGACCGATTTCGGCGCGCGCTGGCTCACCGACGGCCGATCGATCACCGCCGGCTTCCTCCACGCAGACGCGCTGGTCCTCGGGCGTTACTGGCGCGCCTACGGCGAGACCATCGGGCAGTCGGGCGAGCCGGATGGTCACGGTCTGCTCGTCGGCATGGGCAGCTCGTTCGACTACGACGCGCGGAGCCTCCCCAACATGTGGGACCGGACCCTCGCCGTGGGGCTGCTCGGTCCGCAGCTCGAGCTCGCGGCACGCCATGGCCGGCTGGCGATGCGCGCCACCCTGGCCGCCAGCTATGGCTTTGCTCAGGTGACCTCGCTGGCCTATCCCGCCGCGGCCCAGGCGTTCGCGAACGTGACCATCAAGACCGAGCTGAAGAACCAGGGCTACTACTACGCGCAAGGCCTGCTGGCGTTCGCGGAGCTCGAGGCCGAGCTGGTAGACGTGCGCCTCACCCTCGACGGTCGCAGCCAGAGCTTCTGGTCCATCGACTTCCGCGACGACCACCAGGCCATGCTCGAGGACAACTTCTCGCTCCGCGACACGCGGCTGTTCCTCTCGGCGATGCTCTCGTGGCAGCCCTTCGGCGGTCCGGTCCGGCTGGCGGCCGCGTTGGAAGACGTCGTTCGGGACAGCAGCCTGCCGGGCTACGCGGCCCAGGCGGACGAGCGCAGGGCGGTCGGATTGCTCGGTCTGTGTTTCTAGAATTCGAAGCCGATCATCCCGCCCGCATCCCAGTTGCTGAGCCCGGTCGCCCCCTGGCCGCCGAGGATGGTCTGCCGGAAGGTCGGGCGGATGGTGGAGCGAACGTCGACCAGGAATCCTTTGTAACCGACCATGAACCCCGCCCCGAACGGCACCGCCACCGTGTCGTCGGCGCTGGTCGTGACGCTGGAGCTGTACGTCTCGACGGACGTGACCCGGTAAGAGTTCCAGCCGAGGCCGCCGAGCAGGTAGGGCTCGAGCAGCGTGCTCCGGTGGTAGAGCGGCAGCTGGACCCGGAGGGCCCCCTCGACGCCATTTCGGACGAGCTTGCCGTCGCCGGCCACCCCCAGCGCCTTGATCGGGTTCGCGCCGCCGATGTACGACACCTCGAAGCCGAGGAAGGTGCGGGTGGCGACCAGGGCCCGAACATCCCAGGAGCCGCCCACCGTCGTCTCGCTGCGGGTCGCCCCCCGGGTGAAGTCGGTGATCCCACCTCCCGCCATGACCGCCAGGCCGACCTTGCTGTCCGGCTTCCCGTCCGACGCGGCGGCGGCCCCGCCGACGACGACCATCGTGATTGCTGCCGCGAGCAAGGTCATCCCGCTCTTCAGCTTCATGGGGTCGCCCTTCACCCCAATCTGCGACGTCCAGGGAAGCCCCGTAGAGCCTGGCGAGCGAATCAGTCGAGGCTTGCGGTGCGCCTTCCTTTGCTCGAGGTGCGTGACCAGCTTCGCGATGCCACCGGGCCTTCGCGCCTTTCAGGAGCGAAGACCGAGGAAAATCGCGGTCGCCTCGGTGGCGCGGAGATTGCTCAGCTTGCCGTCACCCGAAAGGAGTCTGTTCCATGTTCCCCGATCCGTCCGGTGCCACGACGCCACTCGCCCCCAGCGCCTCCAAGCCGCAAAACAACGACGACGCCGACGGGAGGAGATCGCCGCCCCTGTCCAGCACCGACGGCACGCCGGTCAAGTCGCCCGAGCCGCACTGGGACTCCGTCATCGGCGCGGCGACCGACTGAGCGAGTAGCCGCGAGGCGGCGAAAATCGAGCGGCTTCGAGACGGCGACACCGCGCGCGGTCGTCGCGCCATACTGTGGCGATGACGATGACTCCCCGGGAGGTGCTCGACCGAGGCGTGGCGGAGCTGGCAGAGGTGCTGGGCCCGGCCGGCTTCACCTTCGTCGCCGCGGGCGACGAGGACGACGGCAGCGGCGGCGCGTCGGCCAGCGGTGAGTTTCGGCGCGGGGATCGGCGTCTGGAGCTCCACGTCCGTCGGTCGCTCGGCCTCGTCAGGTACCACTTCGGCGAGCAATCTCTCTCCCACGAAGACCTCGTGCGGGGCGTCCGGGCGCTCGGCGGGATATCGACGGAGGCGCAATATCCGGGATTCTCCGACGATCCCGCCGCCGGATTTCGGCACCTCCGCGCCGATCTCGATCGGTTCGGCGACGTCTTCCTCACCGGCGGCGCGAAGGCCTTCCGGGCGCTGAAGAAGTGGCTGGACAAGCACCCGAAGAAGAGCGGCATCGCGGGCCTCGGGCCCTGAGGTCCGGCGCCGCCCGTGGCGCGCGGAGCCACGGGTCGGCCGTCGGAGGAAGATTTTCAGCCGTCCCCTGAAGGTTTGGCGGTCGCTCACCCATGCTAGGTGATGCGCCTCCCCCAGCTCTCCAGGTCTGCGGTGACTGTTTTCGGCCTCGGTCTCGCCGTCGCGCTCGCCGGCTGCGGCTCGAGCGGCAGCGACGGAGGAGGCACCGGCGGCGCCTCGCCCGGGACGGGCGGCATGGCCACCGGGACCGGCGGAGTGGGGACCGGCGGGACGCCCGCGACCGGCGGCACGACGGGGACCGGCGGCCTCGCCACGGGTGGCACGACGGGAACGGGCGGCGCGGGCACGGGTGGCTCCAGCACGGGCGGCGCCGGGGCCGCGGGAACGGCCGGCTCCGGCGGCGGCGGAGCATCGGGGAGCGGCGGGCATCCGGCGACGGGCGGTAACGGCGGCGGCGCGGCAGGCGGCGCGGGCGGAAGCGCCGGCAAGAGCGGCACCGGCGGCACCGCGGGAACCTCGGGCGGCACGCTCGCCCTCACCAGCCCGGACCAAGCGGAAGGCGCCAAGTTCAGCACGATGTACACCTGCGCCGCCAACAACGGCGCCTTCGGCTCGGGCGTCAACCCGGAGCTCGACTGGACCGGAGTCCCGGCCGGAACGATGTCGTTCGCAATCACCTTCATCGACACCAAGATTGGCGCCGACATGCCGATGGGGCAGCACTGGGCGATCTGGGACATCCCGGCCACCGTGACCCAGTTCCCCAAGGGCACGACCACCTTGACCGGCGCCCTGGCGGGGGCGATGCAAACCAACAAGTATCTGGCCCCCTGCCCCAGCGGAAACGACACCTACGAGTTCACCCTCTACGCGCTGTCGACGCCCGCCCTCAGCGTGACGGGCGCGTCGGGGAGCGCCACTTCCAACTCCGCGGGGGTCGCCAAGGTGCTCGCGGCGCTGAAGCTGGTCACGCCGCTCGGGACCGCGACGCTGCACGGGACCTCTGGTCCCATGGGCAAGTAGTCAGCCCGCAGCCGCGCCGAGAGGCTCCTGCGCCCTGCCCCGTCGAGCTCCGGTCGGAGCGCGACGCGTTCTGGCGCGCAAATACGTGGACTTTCCCTGGGTAATTGCTATCAGCCGTCCACCACGATGAACCACCCGGCGCCTGTTCCTCCGGCTGACGGCGGGTTCGCCGCGCTCGGTCTCTCCTCCACCCTCTGTCAGGTCGTCGCCGAGCTGGGGTTCACCGCCCCGACGCCGATCCAGGCGCAAGCCATTCCCCTGTTGCTGGCCGGCCGCGATCTGATCGGACAGTCGACCACCGGCAGCGGCAAGACGGCCGCCTTCGCCCTGGCGATCTTGCAGAAGCTGGAGCGGCGCAAACGGCGCCCGCAGGCTCTGGTCCTCTGTCCCACGCGCGAGCTGTGCGCCCAGGTGGCGCGCGACTTCCGCAAGCTCGGGCGGCGCGAGGCGGACCTTCAGGTCTTGATCGTCTCGGGCGGGCAACCGATGAAGCCGCAGCTGGAGGCGCTGGAGCTCGGCGTCCACGTGGTGGTCGGAACGCCCGGCCGCGCGCTCGACCACATCGTGCGCGGCTCGCTGGACCTGAGCGGCGTGGCGACCCTCGTCGTCGACGAGGCCGACCGCATGCTGGACATGGGCTTTGGCGAGGAGATGGAGAAGATCCTGAGCGGCGCGCCCAAGCCGCGGCAGACGGTCTTCTTCTCGGCCACCTTTCCGCGATCGATCGACGCGATGACCAGGGCGCACCAGCACAATCCCGAGCGACTGACGGTCGGCGAGCCGGACGGCCCCGGCAATCAGCTGCGCCAGCTCGCCTACATCGTGGACGACCGCGACGACCACGGCCGCCTGGCCACGCTCCTGGCGATCTTGCGCGCGAGCCCCCCGGAGTCGGCGATCGTGTTCTGTAACTTCAAGGCGACCGTCGCCCGCGTCGAGCAGGCGCTCGCCGCGGCGGGGGTGAGCGGCGCCAGCCTGCACGGGGGCCTCGAACAGAAAGAGCGCGACTTCGTCATGGCGAAGTTTCGCAATCACAGCATTCGCGTCCTGGTGGCGACGGACGTCGCCGCGCGCGGCCTCGACATCGAAGGGCTGGACCTGGTGGTGAACTACGAGCTGCCGTTTCAGCCGGAGATCTACGTCCACCGCATCGGACGCACGGGGCGCGCGGGCCAGCCGGGGACGGCCGTGTCGCTGGTCGGCCCGCAGGATCGCGCCAAGGAGAAGGCGATCGAAGCGGCGATCGGAGCGCCGCTGGAGCGTCGGACCGCGCCGGCCGAGGCGAAGGCCGACGACGCTGTCAGGTCGAGGCCGGCCATTGCCGCGGCGGCGTCGATGGAGACGCTGTACATCTCGGGCGGCCGCAAGGACAAGCTGCGGCCCGGCGACATCCTGGGCGCGCTGACGGGCGAGGGGGGAGGATTTCAGGGGAGCGAGGTCGGCAAGATCGAGATTCACGATCGGTTTTCCTACGTGGCTGTCGCCAAGGGGAGCGCGGAGCGGGCCATCCAGCAGCTCGGCGCCGGCCGCATCAAGGGCAAGAAGTTCAAGGTGGGGCTGGCGCGCTGACCGCTCATGACCCACAACGACGTCCTCCGAAGCGTTCGCTATCTGCTGAACGTCAGCGACGCCGGGCTGGCCGAAGTGTTCCGGCTCGGTCAGCGCGAGCTCACCACAGACGAGGTGGTGGCCTTTCTCAAGAACGAGGATGAGGCCGGCTACCAGCCGTGCAGCGACAAGGCGATGGCGCAGTTCCTCAACGGGCTCGTCACCTACAAGCGCGGAAAAGACGAGAGCCGGCCGCCGCAGCCGCTCGAGCTCCCGGTCACCAACAACACCGTGCTCAAGAAGCTGCGGGCGGCGTTCGCGCTCAAGGACGACGACCTCATCGCCCTGCTGGAAAAGGTCGGCCTGCAGGTGTCGAAGGGCGAGCTCAGCGCCCTCTTCCGCCGGCCGGAGCACCGGAACTATCGCCCGTGCGGGGACCAGCTCCTGCGGCACCTGCTGAGGGCCCTCACCCACTAGGAGGGCGGCGCCCAAAAGGCGACGGTGAGCGAAGCGAACGACGGACATTGGCCCGACGACGTGGCGGCCGAAGGCGCCCTGACGCTTCCCGGAACATCTGCGCCCCGGGGCTCGAGCGGAACACCATCGACAACGGCGCGCGGTTCGGAGAACCTCGGCCTGAAGGAGCGACGCTTGCCCGAAGAGACCACCGGGAAGTCTCCCCCCGCGGAGGGGCTGATGAGGGGGACGGCCGTCTCCCCGGGGATCGGTCGCGGTACGGCTTATGTGCTCGGCAGCGGCGTGGGGGCGGCGGCGCTGCGACGGGAGATCGCGGCCGACGAGGTCTCCGGCGAGCTGGCCCGCTTCGAGGCGGCGCTGTCGCAGGCCGAGCTGGACCTCCTGGCGCTCAAGAAGGTGGTCGACGACAGCATCGGTCCCAGCGAGGGCGACATCTTCGCGGCGCAGGCGCTGGTGGTCCGCGATCCGCTCCTGCGCAATCAGGTCTCCGCCCTGGTGCGCGACCAGAGAGTCAACGTGGAGAGCGCGGTGGCCGAGGTCGTCCAGAGGTTCACCCGGACGTTCGACGACATCCCCGATCCCTATCTGCGCGAGCGGGCGGCGGACATCCGCGACGTGGGCCGCCGGGTGCTCTCGGCGCTCATCGATGAAAAGGAGCAGCTCGAGGTCCCCGTGGGATCGGTGGTCGTCGCGGACGAGCTGCTTCCGTCGGTGACCGCCCGCCTGGACCTCCGCGGCGTGCGGGCCCTGGTGAGCGAGCACGGCGGCCGGTTCGCGCACGCGTCGATCCTCGCCCGCTCGCAGGGGACGCCGGCGGTGATCGGAATCCCCGGGGCGGCGCGCGCGATCAAGACCGGCGACACTCTGATCGTCGACGGGATCTCCGGCATCGTGTTCGTCAACCCGCCGCGCGCGGTCGAGCGCGAATACGAGCGCCTCGAAACGGAAATCAGGGCCGGCCAGGACAAGCTGCGCGAGCTGGTCGACCTGCCCGCGGTGACCGTCGACGGGACGGCGATCGGCTTATGGGCGAACGCCAGCAAGCTGGCCGACACCGAAGCGGCGATGCTGTTCAAGGCGGACGGCATCGGCCTTTATCGCACCGAGTTCGGGTACGCCATCCGAAACGCGCTTCCCACCGAGGAGGAGCAGTTCGAGTTCCTCGAGCGGGCGGCGCAGCGCCTCCACCCGCGCCGAATCACCTTTCGCCTGCTCGACATCGGGGGAGACAAGCAGCTGCCGTACCTCCCTCTTCCGGCGTCGCGCAATCCTTCGCTGGCCCAGCGGGGCATCCGCCTCTTGCTCGACCACCCCGACGTGCTCAAGCGCCAGCTCCGGGCCTTCCTGCGGGTCAGCGCCAATCACCCGATCTCCATCCTGCTTCCCGTCGTGGGCGGCCTCGAGGAGATTCGCCGGACGCGCCAGATCATTCGTGAGGTTCAAAGCGAGCTGACCGCCACGGGGCAGGCCTTCGATCCGAAGATCCCCCTCGGCGCGATGATCGAGATCCCCGCGGCGGCCCTCATCGCTCGCCAGCTCGCCGCGGAGGTCGACTTCTTCAGCCTGGGAACGAACGATCTGGTCCAGTACCTGCTCGCCGCCGATCGGGAGGATGAAACCATCGCCTCGTACTATCAACCGCTGCACCCGGCGGTGTTGCGCCTGGTCGGCTCGGTCGCCGACGTGGCCCGGGAGACCGGCCGGCCGCTCACCATCTGCGGCGACATCGCCGGCGATCCGCTCTACACCGAGCTCTTGCTGGGACTGGGCCTGCGCGCGCTCAGCGTCGCCTCCGGCGAGCTCCTCGTCGTGAAGAATCGAATCCGGAGGACGAGCCTCGGCGACGCGCGCGCCTTCGCGGAACGGGCCCTCGCGCTCGGTTCCGCCAGCGAGGTGGAGGCCCTCGTCGCCGCGCGCGAGCGGGCGTTCGTGACCGCCTCGGCCTGAGCCGAGACCGGTCTCGCTCTCGTCTCCGTTCAGCCGTCGCCTTGGTGCTCGCCGCAGCGCGAGGGGGCGAAGGCCGGGGTGCTGGTCGAAGCCGGCTCTCCAGAAATCGTCGGCGGAGCCGACGGGGGGAGCGCCGCCTGGAGCGCACCAAGCGCGGCGGCGGGATCGTCGACGAACGCGAAGAGCTTCAGATCATCCGGGCTCACCATGCCGTGGCGAACCAGCGCGTCGAAGTCGACGATCTCGCGCCAGTAGTCGGAGCCGTAGAGCAGCATGACGATCTTGCGATCGAGCTTGGCCGTCTGCTGCAACGTGAGGATCTCGAACATCTCGTCCAGCGTGCCGAAGCCCCCGGGGAAGGCCACCAACGCGGAGGCGGTGTGCGCGAACCAGAGCTTGCGCATGAAGAAGTAGTGAAACTCGAAGGAGAGACCAGGCGTGATGTAGGGATTCGGCCGCTGTTCGCGGGGAAGCCCGATGTTGAGACCGATGGTCCGCCCGCCAGCCTCCCGCGCGCCGCGGTTGGCGGCCTCCATGATCCCCGGACCGCCGCCCGAGCAGACGATGCGCGGATGCGTCTGCCCCTCGACCGTCATCGACCAGGAGGTGATGGCGCGGGCCAGCTCCCGGGCCTCCGTGTAGTAGCGGCCGAGCGGCCCGTCGGGGACGATGCGCGACGATCCGAAGAAGACGATGGTGTCCCGGACCTGCTGCTCGCGAAGCGCCCGCAGCGGCCCCAGGTACTCGGCGATGATCCGAAGCGGCCGCGCGTCGTCGCTGTCGAGGAAGCCCCGATCGCGATAGGCGAGCACGGGATCGGCGCTTCCGTGGTCGGGGAGCTTGGCTGTCATGGCTTCATCCTCGGCGTCATCCTCGGCGCTCGTTTTCGCTTCACCTTCACCGCCAAAAGTCGATGAATCCCCGCTCGACGTCGGTGCGCTCGAGCGTCACCGTCACGCGGTCGCCGACGTCGAGCCCTTCGAACCCGCGCACGAGCCGTCCTTCCACCGGCGGCCGCAGCACCCGAACCCAGGTTCCCTTCGCCGAGGCGCCCGTCACGAAGGCCTCGAACGTCTCACCGATCCGCGCGCGCAGGAGGAGCGCCGCGGCCGATTTTCTCACCTGTCGTTCGACCTTGGCCGCGGCGTCCTCCGCGACGGTGCAGTGCCGGGCCAGCGCCGAGAGCTCATCGGTCGAATAGGGCGGCGGCCGGTCCGCGAGCGCCGCCTTGACCAGGCGCTGCGTGAGGAGATCGGGGAACCGTCGGTTCGGCGCCGTCGAGTGGGTGTAATCCCGCACCGCCAAGCCGAAGTGCTCGGTCGCGCCCTGGCCGGGTGTTTCCAGCGCGTACTCGCCCCGGCCGAGCAACTTCACCACCGCGAGCGACAAATCGGGAAAGTGTTGGGGGTCGGTCCGGCGGCGCTCGGCCAGGAAATCCTCCAGCGCCCGCGCGTCCGGCTCGCCCGGCAATTGCGAGCCGTGGGTGGCCGCCAGCTCGACGATTCGCTCCCAGCGCTCGGGCGAGCGCAGGATCCGCCGCACCGAGGGAAATCGCCTCTCCGCCAAGAAGCGGGCCGTCGCGACGTTCGCGGCCACCATGAAGTCCTCGATCAGTTGCTTGGCCCGGTTCTGCTGCTCGAGCCGGAGCTCCGAAACGACGTCTCCTCGAAAGACCGCGCGCGGCTCCAGAGTCTCCAGCTCCAGCGCGCCACGCTGGTGGCGCCGCAGCCGGAGCGCCTGAGCGACGCGATCCTGCAGCCGCAGGTTCTCGGCCAGCCCCGGGACGGAGGCCACCTGGGGGGGCGGGTCCGACTTCCCCTCCAGCCAGGCGGCCACCGCGGTGTAGGCGAGCTTGGCCCGGTTGAGGACGATGGCGCGGGTGAGCTGCCCATGGGTCACCTGACCGTCCCCGTCGACGAGCATGTCGACGACCAGGGCGAGACGGTCTTCCCCTTCGTTGAGCGAGGTGAGATCGGTGGAGAGCATCTCCGGCAACATCGGGAAGATCCGCGCGTCGGTGTAGACCGACGTCGTGTTGATGCGCGCGTGGTGATCGAGCGCGGAGCCCTGCTTCACCTTCGCATCGACGTCCGCGATCGCCACCAGGATCCTGGTCACCTCGGGGGAGCTCACCTCGGCGACGGTGAGCTGGTCGAGATCGCGCGAATCGTCGTTGTCGATCGACGCCCACGGAAAACCGCGCAGATCGTGGATCTCGGGATCCTCGGGTCCGATCCCCGGATCGAGCCGGCGCGCCTCCTCCATCTCGGCGGCTGAAAACTCGGGGACCAGCCCCCGGTCCAGCATCGCGCGGTGGGCGATACGCTGCAGATCGCTTCGCATCGAGCTCATGGCCTGGCACCTTACCGCAAGACGGCCCCGCCCTCCTCTCCAACCGCCGTTGGATCGCCGCTTGCTCGAATGACAATCATGAGGAGACCACCGACGAAGCCAGAGCGCGGCATCTCGAACGCTTGCGGTTCACTCTCGTTCGCGGCGCCGTCTAGAAACGCGACGATCCGACACGAGCTGTTCGTCTTCTTGTCGGGCCTCTCGCTGACCGTCCTTTCCTGCGGTCACGGAAGAATGTTGCCCGCAGCCTCCGCGCATACGGTTCCCGGCGCGCCCGAAGCCGCGGCCGCCGAGGTCCAGGGGGTCAGGGTCTCCGCCGAGGGGGACGACTGGGACGCTTCCCCGGCGGATCTCTCCAGCCGGTTGACGCCGGTGAAGGTCCGGATCATCAATCACAGCGGTGCCCCCGCACGCATCGCCTATCAGCAGTTCACGCTGCTCGGCGCCGACGGACGCGTCTACCGGGCCATTCCGGTCGTTCCGCTCGATCACCAGTCGCCGGTGGACGATGCTGGCACAATCAGGCCAATCTACGCCGCCTCGAAGTTCTTCGTGGCCCCTCGCTACCACGACATCTATCCGACGCTGGCCGCCTGGCCGCACCCACTCACGCTAGATGCCGCCGCCTCCAACGATCTCTACCACCGCTGGGATGACGGCCTACCGACCCGCCCCATGCAACGGATGGGATTGCCCGAAGGGGTTCTCGCCGACGGCGGCGAGATCTCAGGGTTCATCTACTTCGAAGACGCGACCAAACGAGAGCGCCGGCTGACCTTCCGCGCCGACTTCCAAGACGAACAAAACGGCGACCAGCTGGCCGAGGTCAAGATTCCATTCCTGGTTCGATGACCGGGGGGTGACCGCCTCAACCGGGCTCGCTCGGAGACTGTGAATCGACCGCCGACTTCAGGTACGCCCGGGTCACCTGAGATTCATCGATGAAGCCGGCGAGCTTGCCCTCGGCCGTCAAGACCGGGAGCTGGTGAAGGCCGCTGCTCACAATCAGCTCGCCCGCCTTGCGAAGATCGTCGTTGAGCCCGAGGAGCGTGGGCGGCTGCATGAGATCCGAGGCGACCGCCGGGACGGGAACACCGTCGTGGGGCGCCATCAAACCGATCGAGGCGGCACTCACGACGCCAAGGATCGCATTGGCGGCATCGACGACGGGGAAGGTGGTCTGCCAGGTCGTCTCGGCCAGCGCACGGTGCATCTCGGCGAGGCCCGTCGCCGGCAGGAAGGTGCGGATCGGCGTTCGTTGACGAAGGATCTCGGAGACCCGCGACTTACCGAGCACCTCCATGGAGCCCGACGACTTGTGAACGGGAGAGTCGCCGAAGGTCGGGACCTGGGCGTCGTAGAGGAAGCGTTTGCGGAGGGCCACGAAGGCGATCCCTTCGGCGAGCATCAGCGGGACCAGCAGGTCGTAACTGCCCGCGAGCTCGCTCACCATGATGAGGGAGCTGACCGGAACGTGCGCCAGACCGCCGTAGAACGTGCCCATTCCCACCAGAGCGAAGGCGCCCGGATCGATCGACGGATCGTGCAGGAGGACGCCGGCGGCACGACCGAACGCCCCCCCGAGGAGTCCGCCCAACACCAGTGAGGGGCCGAAGTCGCCCGCGCTCCCGCCGGTTCCGACGGTCAGCGACGTCGCGAGCAGCTTGGCACCGCAGAGCAGAAGCAGGAGCTCGGCCCCCTTCAGCCCAGCGGGCAGCCAGTCGGCGCCGGTGATCGCCACCTGCGCGGCGCCATATCCGCCGCCCAAGATTCCGAGCGCGCGCCCCGGAGTCCCGAAGTGTCCGCCGACCAGCAGGATGAGCGGCACCGCCAGCACGCTCAGCGCCAGGCCGCCGGCGGCCGGGCGGGCCCAGATCGGAACCGGCAACCGCGCCGAGAGACGCTGGACGGTCCGCAGCGCCGCCAGGAACATCGACGCGACCACCGCGATGAGGACCGCCATCAAGGCGTAAAGGGGCAGGTGCTTGGGGATGAAGAGATAGCGGGGGGCGCGCGCGAACAGCGTCGATTCACCGAAGATCGTGATGACGACCGAGTAGGCGATGACGCTGGCCAGGACGGCGGGAATCAGCGCCTCGGCCTCGAAGTCGTCACGGTAGAGCACCTCCGCCGCCAGGAGGGCCGCCCCGAGCGGCGTCCGAAATACGGCGGCCATGCCCGCGGCGACGCCGGCGACCATCAGGATTCGCCGTTCGCGGGGGCTCACCCCCAGGCCGAGGCCGACGGCCGAGCCGAGCGCGCCGCCCATCTGCATGGTGGGACCCTCGCGGCCGCCGGAGCCGCCGGTCCCGAGCGTGAAGATCGAGGCGAGCGCCTTGATCCAGATCACGCGACGACGGACCACACCGCCTTGATGGTGGAAGGCGTGAATGATCGCGTCGCCCCCGCCGCCCCGGGTCTCGGGCGCGAGCTGAGAGATGAGGCCGGCCATGAGTCCACCCAGCATGGGGAGGATCATGACGACGAGTGGCCGAAGGACCATCACGCCGCGCTCGCCGAGGATGCTCTCGCCGTGAGCCCGCAACGGTGTGTAGCCGGCCAGATGCTCCATGAAGAAGCTCTGCGCGTACTCGAGGGCCGCGAAGAACGCCGCCCCGATGAACCCCGCCGCCAGCCCCACCACCGCGGTGTGGAACAGCATCCGTCCGAGGATCCTCAAATCGAGCGGAGGCGTCATGGCCCCCAGCACCGCCCCGATGGGAACGGTTCGACCGAACACCTTCGGTCCCTTGCGCGTCTCCGACGACGGTATCTCCACAGCAGGCGGATCGGGTTCCAACATCGACGAGCACAGAATGCGTCGCTGACACCGCCAGGGCAAGGATGACGGGACGACGCGCGACAGATCTATGCGACCGCGGAGAGATCTGACAACCCAGGCTTCCCCCGAACAGTTCGTTGACGGTCGGGCCCGCGCACGCCGCCGGCGCCGGCCGGTTGCGCGGGCACAACAGATGCACCGACCAGATTCATGTCCACGCCCGGGGCTCTGGCGTTGGCCGCGCTGGCTCTGGCGAGCGTCGCGGCGACCGCGCCGGCCGCCCGCGCGCAGACCAGCTCCAGTCCCGTCCCGCTGGGGACCGAGACCTATGCCGGAGCGTACGCCGACGATTTCTCGGCCCTGTCGGCGCGGACCCGAAGCTACGACGACCATCCCGAGTCGGTCTTCTCGTATTGCGCCCGAAACACGGCCGTCTACGAGTGTCTGTCCTATGCCGCCGACGGCACGATCCGTCGCAATCGGCAGAGATCGGTCCTGCACGGAACCGCGTTCGCCTATCAGCGTCAGGGAAACGACACGCTGCTGCTCACCAACGACCACGTCGCGGCCTGGCCGAGCGTGACCGACTCCGCCCATTCGGTGGACGACGTGCCGGTCGGGTGCAAGCTGGTCTCGCAGTCGCTGGCGCTGGTCGACAACGAGCACGACGACTACCCGCGCGACGACGTGCCGGCGACGGTGGTGGTGACCGACCCGGCGCTGGACGTGGCGATCTTGCGGACCCACGCACCGCTCCAGATCATGCCCTGGAAGATCGGCCGCAGCGCCGACCTCCGAGAGCGAAACGTGGTCGAGGTACGCGGATTTCCGCTGGGCGCGTTCCGCGCCACCAACATCGGGAAGGTCGTCTCCGCGCACGATCACGACGACTATGGCGACTGGGATCACGACGACTTCGTCATCGACGCCCTGCTCTCCGCCGGCAACTCCGGATCGCCGGTCCTGGCGGTCTCCCGCGCCACCGGTGAATACGAGCTGGTGGGGATCTTTCATGCCGGCTACAGCCAGGGGAGCGCGCTGAACGTCGTCATTGGGATCGACCAGGTGCGAGACCTGATGACCACCCTCAAGCGCTCAGCTCCGGAACATCAGGAGGACCTCGTCGCCTTGGACGGCGCCCGGGAAAAGATCCACGCGGCTCTGGGGCCGTTGAACGAGCTCTTCTTCCCGTTCGGAGGACTGGTGGCAAACATCCGGGCGAGGCCGGATGGCTCGCTTCTCTTCGCGCTGTTTTCGAAGGACTTCCCCCTCGCGTCCGACCCGCTGCTCGTCCTCGAGGGCGGCGCCAGCGGCGCCCCCGCGGGGTTCGGCGTTCCGGCCCGGATCTGGGTGGGCGCGCCCCGCGGTCTCAAGGCCTATGAATGGCCGGCGCTGCCGCCCGAGCTCCAGACCCAGCTGGAGCGAGCTTTCGACGAGCTGGCGACCGCCGCGCTCGCTTACGACGCGCTGAGGGCGGCCCGAGAGGCCGATCTGCAGTCGAGACAATCGGCCGATCGCACCGGTCGTTTGGGCAAGGCCTTCGCTCGCGCCACGGCCTCCCGGAGCGACACCGTCCAGACGATCCAGGAGATCGCCGAGAAGCTGGCGCCCCAGCCGGGGATGAAGACCGTTCATTTCGGCCAGCTCTTCCTGCCTGCGGAGCCTCCGCAACAGGCGGTGGCGGCCATCGCCCCCGCGGTACCCGTCGGCACGGCCCCCCGCACCGTGGAACGACCGGTCGCGCAATCCGCGCCCCGCTGACTGTCGCGGTTGGATCGTCGCTTGCTATTGGCTCCCGCGGTGCGTACCCCCCCCACGGCGGAGAACCGCGACTTCCTGCGGGATTCGGGGGCGATCCTGCGCCTGGCACCGTGGCGACATTCAACGGTTGGACGCCCGCCGTTCGTTTTCTTGCCGCGGATCTCCCTTCGGGCTCGATGATCGCCGGCTCGCCCTGGGCATTGCGCCGACGGACACCGGGGCTCGGAGGGGCCGGACTGGCCGTCACCTGGATCGTCCTGATCGGCGGCTGCGAGGCTCGCCGGCCAGGCGACTTCACGATCGTCGCCCTGCCGGACACCCAGTACTACGCCGCCGAATACCCGGAGATCCTGCAGGTCCAATCGGAGTGGCTGGTCTCGCAGCAGGGCCCCTCCGACATGGCGTTGGTTGTCCATGAAGGGGACATCGTCGACAAGGACGAGCCCCGCCAATGGGCCGTGGCGGCCCGAAGCCTCCATCAGCTCGATGGCGTCGTGCCTTATATGGTCAGTGTCGGAAATCACGACTACGCGCGCGGCGCCGACCGGATCACCCGCAACAGCCTCATCAATCGATATTTTCCGGTGTCCACGTTCGCCGCGATGCCGTCCTTCGGCGGAACGTTCGAGCCGAACCACGTCGAGAACAGCTTCCAGGTCGTCGACACGCCCGGCGGCCCGTGGCTGGTCCTGTCGCTGGAGTTCGGACCACGCGACGCCGTGCTGCAGTGGGCGAACCGGGTGGTGAAGCAACATGCCTCGACGCCGGCGATCGTCGTGACGCACGCCTATCTGTATTCGGACGACACCCGTTATGACCACCTGAAGCGTCCCGATCAGCTCTGGAACCCGCACGTCTACCTGGACGATCGGGAACCGGGCAGCGTCAACGACGGCGAGGAGATCTGGCGCAAGTTGATCCGCGACAACGACAACATCCTGTTCGTGCTCTGCGGCCACGATCTGGAGGACGGGGTCGGCCGACTGACCAGCACCCGCCCGGACGGCTCGCAGGTCCACCAGCTCCTGGCGAACTTTCAGATGGAGAAACTGGGAGGCGGTGGGTACCTGCGGCTGATGCGGTTCAGCCCGTCGGAGCACCGGGTGACCGTGCAGACCTATTCACCGTTGTCGGATACCTTCAAGACCGACCCGGACAACGATTTCAGCCTCGACTACTGACCCGGCCCATTTGGGCAACAAAACGCAGACCAAAGGAGACGACACGATGAAACGCACGCTCATGACTCTGGTTCCAGCGCTGCTCCTGAGCTTCGGCTCAGCCGCCTTTGCGGCGGACGCGGCGGCCAAGCCCGACTGCAGCACCCAGCAAAAGGCGGTCGACGACGCCAACACGGCGGCCAAG
The DNA here is from genome assembly GCA_963835825.1 of uncultured Pseudomonadota bacterium. GTDB lineage: Bacteria > Myxococcota_A > Polyangia > Fen-1088 > Fen-1088 > JADGRB01. The sequence continues at coordinate 299,644 of CAWIGZ010000003.1, read as the reverse complement.
GCAGCGGCCAAGCCCGACCTGTCGTCGTGCGCCGACAAGAAGGGGAAGGAAAAGTCGGCCTGCGAAAAGCCACTCAAGGACAAGGCCAAGGAAGACAGCAAGGCGGCCAAGGAGAAGGTCACGGAAGCCAAGAAGGCGCTCGCCTGCTGCAAGAACCCGAAGAAGAAAGGCTGCCCCGGCTAGTCAGCAGCATCTTCTCGGGGGCCGCCCGCGCGATCATTCGGTGCTGTGGTACAGGATCGAAAGCTCGACGCGGGCGTCTTCGTTCGCATGAGCGCCGACTGCCCCGTCGGCGAGGGGCCGCGGCGACCCCTTGCCGTCCACGGTCATCCGCTTGGGATCGATCCCCTGCCCCACCAGCGCCCAGAACACCGCGTTGGCCCGGGCGAGGGAGCGGGCCGCCAGCTCCTCGGGTTTGCCCTGCCCTTCGGTGAACCCCACGAGCTGCAACGGATAGGTCGGATACTTGACGAGGAGATCCCTCACCGCGCCGAGGATCTTGGCCCCCTGGGGACGCAGCGACGTCTGCCGGTCGGCGAAGAGGCCCTGAAAGACCAGCACCAGGCGCTGGAGATCCTTTTCGCGCTCCAGCCTGGTCTGGATGCCGGCGATCGAGGTCGCGTCAGCCTCGAGCTCCCGATCCCGCGCGCGGCTGCTCATCGCCTTCGCGGCCTTGTCGTATTGCGGCCGGGCGAGCGCGATCCCGCTCTCGGCCTCGGCGCGGGCGAGGGTCGAACGGGCGGCCGACTCGTCCCAGTGGCCAGCATCGAACTCCTTGTGAGCGTCCTGGAGCATCCCGGTCGCCGCGACATATTTCGCCTTGGCGTAATGGGGAGCATCCACCGTCTCGGCGACCTTCAGCGTCAGCTCGACGACCCGCAGGGCATGCAGCGCCTCGGCCTTTCTCTTGTCGGCGGCGAGCTGCTCGACCAGGCGCTGTCGCTCGGTGGCGGCCTGCTTCTTGGCGCTGTCGACGGCCTCCGACAACGCCTTCTTCTGGGCCGCCGAGGCCAGCTTCATCTTCTGGAGCCGTTCCAGCAGCTGGGTTTCTTCCTGGGCGGTCGCCAGCTGGGCGTCGAGCCGGTCGGCTTCGTCGCGGGAGATGGCCAGCTCCTCGTCGAGCTGGGCAACCTTGGCGCGGGTCCGCTCGGCCTCGAGCAGCGCCAGAGCGGTCTTCATCTTGATCTGCCCCATGAGCGCGTCACGTCGGGCGGCGACGGCATCCCGTCCCTCCCATTCCCGCGACGCCAGGACCAGCAGCCCGTCGGCGGCGGCCAGCAGATCGAACGCCCGGCGATCGGGATCGGACAGCGTCGGGTTGGAGCGCAGGTCCTCCAGCGCCACGATCTCCTTCGGCTTGGGCGAAGAAGCGCAGCTCGGCCCCAGGACCAGCACGCTGCTCAGCAGAAGAGTCGTCGGGGGCACGCGCATGAGGGGGATTGTAACGCGAGACTTCCGACGCGCGATCTGGCCCGCGCGCGGATCGCGTTCATTTCGCGTCTGTGTGACCGCACCCACGGTGAGACCCCCGATGGTGGCCGCGCTCGCGACTCAACGTTCCGGCGCGCCGCGGACGAGCGAGATCGCCTCTTGAAACGAGCCGGCCAGGAAGGCCGGCGCCTCGCCGGCGAGCGTGGCTGCCGGGACGTAGCCCCAGGTCGCCCCCACGGCGGTGACACCGAGCGCCCGCGCGAGGCGCAGGTCGGGAAGGCCGTCGCCGACCACGACCACACGGTCAGGCGGGGCGCTCACCCTGGCCAGGATCGACCGCGCGGCCGTCGGATCGGGCTTGCGGGGGAAGCCGTCGCCATCTCCGACGATCGCCTCGAACGACGTGGCGATCCCCAGCGCGGCGAGCAGCGCGCGGGCGAGGTCCCCCGGCTTGTTGGTCACCACCGCCAGCGCCGCGCCGTCGCTGCGCAGCGCCGCCAGCCCCTCCACCACCCCCGGATAAAGCTGCGAAGCGACGCAGACGTCCTCGCGGTAGCTCGCCAGAAACCGGCCGAACACCTCCTCCTCGCGCGCGGCGTCCGACGGAGCGATGCCGAGCGCCCGCCGGATCAGCTGGCGGGCGCCGTCGCCCACCATGCGCTTGACGATGTCGAGCGACGGCGGCGACACGCCCGTCCCCGCGAGCGCGACGCCCAACGCCCGCGCAATGTCCGGGACCGTGTCGACCAGCGTGCCGTCGAGATCGAAGAGCACCAACGCCGGCGTCACGCCTCCTCGTACCATCACGCCGCGCCCCCGATCGCCCGCCGCCGAAGCGACGGGCGCTCGGCGCGAATCGCTAGTTCCCGAGCTGGATCGACTTCGAGACGCCGTTGACCTCGAAGGTGAGGTTGTTGGTCTTGGACGAGCCGGCGGTGTTGTCGTCAATCTCGGTCCCGACCTCGATGCGGGTCAGGTACATGCTGTCCGTGAACCCGCTGTACTGGCTCCGGATGTAGTCGAGGATGGCCTTGATGTCGGCCTTGCCGCTGTAGTTGCTCGTCCCGTTGCCGGCGAGAAAGTTGAAGAAACGCCAGCCGCTGGCCCAGGTGTCGCTCTGGTGGCACAGCGAGAAGTTGCTGTTGGGGACGGTCTTTCCGGTGATCTGGCAGGCCCAGCTGGTGGTGCTGCCGGTCTGCCGGGTGCTGTTCCAGCCCACGAACGTGATGATCTCCGCGTAGACGCCGCCGTCGTTGTTGGTCGTCGGGTCGTTCTTGCTGATCCAGAACTCGAAGTTGGCGTCCCAGTAGGTCGGATTCGAAAAGGTCGTCGAGAAGTTGTCCATCGTGACGCTGGCGCTCTTCAGCGCCGAGAGCTGGATCGGCAGCAGCGTCGTCGACGAGTAGGCCGGCGAGGTCAGCAGCGAGCTGGTCTTTCCGAACGGCGCCACGCCGAACTCCACCTCCGGAAAGTCCGGATTGGAGTGGTTCTGCTCGCCGCAGTTGCCGCGGTTGAAGCTCCAACCGATTGTCTTGTCGCTGTTGATGAAGACGCTCTGCTGCGCGCCCGTGCAGTTGAGATCGATGGAGCCCCACTTGTTGTTGAGGAGCCGCATGTCGCCCAGGTTCAAATAGGCATTCGAGGTGTTGGTGGTGGCGCCAGGCTTCGCGAGGGGCATGCCCCCCAGGTCGACGACGGTGCCGCCCGTGCCGGGGTTGCCGCCCGTCCCGGTCGTGCCACCCGTGGAGGACGAGCCGCCCGCGCCGGTCGTGCCGCCGGTGGAGGACGATCCGCCCGTCCCCGTCGTGCCGCCGGTGGAGGACGATCCGCCCGTCCCGGTCGTGCCGCCTTTGCCGGTTGCGCCACCCGTCGAGGACGAACCACCCGTGCCCGTCGTCTGGACGCCGCCCGTGCCGGTCGAGCCGCCCGTCGAGGACGAACCGCCCGTGCCGGTCGTCCCGCCCGTCGACGATGACCCGCCGGTGCCGGTCGTCCCGCCCGTCGAAGACGATCCACCGGTCCCGCCGCCGGAGTTGGGCGCGGCGCAGGCGAGAGAAAAGAGGGCAGCGAGACAGCTGCTGCCGAGGATCAGTCTCGATCGGGACATGGGTGCTCCTGGGGGCTAAGGTTAGGCTTCGAGGTCGCCGCGGACCTGACTCGCTCTACCAGAGTCGGCCAACATCTTGCCCCAAAACTGAGCGCGGCGAAATCGTGGAGAATCGCGGCCTTCCTGACGCACCTCGCGCTTTTCAGGAAGTCCTGAGCCCGCTCGGAAAAAGGCCAATGCGGCTCCGTCGTTAGCTGTTGCCGAAAACATTTCGATGACGGGATACCGTCGGTGGCACGCCGCGCCTTGGCCGTGCTTGCCTCGCCGGAGGTGGCCCTTAAATCTCAAGTGGGACCTCGGTCCGCGTCGGGCCGGCTGGTCCAGCGAGGAGCTGAGCAATGACGAAGATCAGCGCGACGCTGCGAGCGGCGATTCTCGGCGGGGCAGTGGGACTGCTGCCGAGCATTGCGTTGGCCGACAGCGGGAGCAGTGGAGCAGAAACGCCGGCCGTGCCCGATCACGCCGCCGCCGAGGCGCGAAGCGCGGGAGCCGCGACCAGCCCGGGCGATGAAACCAGCCCGGGCGTGCCCGACCACGCGGCCGCCGAATCTCGAGGACCGAACGCGGCCACTCCCTCGCGCGAGGAGGCGACGGACCGCGCGCCCGATCATGCGACCGCGGAGAGGCGCGGCGCGCCGGCGGAGACGCCGGCGCATGTTGAGTGAGGATCGGTTGGTGATCTAGGCTGGGGAGGTGAGCGTTTCACCGCCGGCCTGCACCCTCTGCCCCGAATTGCGCGCCGCCCATCTTCCGCTGCTGCCGGGAGACGGCGCCGGGCGACTCCGTTGTACGACCTGCGGGCAGCTCGGCCGTCCCCACGCGCGCCTCGAGGGTGATCCGCGCGGCGCGATCATCTACCTCTGCCCCCAGCGCCACCACGCGGTCGGCGCGCTCCGCCACGATCGCGAACGCTCCTGAACGCGCGCGAAGTCAGCGCGCGGCGCGTGACGCCGCGGGGGCGATGTCGAAGTGAAACACCTCCTCGCGCGTCCCGAGGGATTCGTAGAGGCGGATGGCGGGATCGTCACCCCGATCCGCCTGCACGTACATGACGTACGCACCGCGCTCTTCGGCGATGCGCCCCAGCGCACGAATGAGCCCCGTCGCCACCCCCTTGCGGCGGTCCGCCTCCCGCACCGCCAGGTCGTAGATGTAGAGCTCGCTGCGGGCCTGCTCGAACTTCTCCAGCTCGTAGGCGGCCAGCCCGCCGACCACCTCGCCTCCCCGCAGGGCCGCGAGCGCGATGAAGTGCGGCTTGCGCAGCAGCGCCGCGAGGTACGCATCCGTCGGGACCGCCCCTTGGTAGGTGTCGGGCTCTCCGAATGCCTCTCCGAAGACCGCCAGGAGCGACTTCATGATCGGCAGGTCGCCGGCCGAGATCTGCCTGTACGCGTACTCCATGGTAGGGCGAACTCTACCGCGGAGTCGGCGATCGGCGCGTCAGCTGATGGGGCGCGTCAGCTGATGGGGCGCGTCAGCTGATGGGGCGCGTCAGCTGATGGGGATCGTGGGGAGACAGCAGCCGCTCACGCAGGCCTCGCCGGTGGGACAGGTGAAGCCGTCCGGGCCCCCGCCGGTGCAGGCGCTGGTGCCCGAGGGGCAGCTCGGACCACCGCTGCCGCCCGCTCCACTCGCTCCGCCCGTTCCGCCGCCGCAGTGTTGGTCGCCTCGCAGTCCGAGGCCCCGCCTGCGCAGAACAGCACGCAGGCTTCTCCGGCGTCCCCGCCGGCCTTGTTTTGATCGCCGTCGTGGACCAGGACCTGCACCCGATACGAATGGCCGGCGGTGAACGGAACGTTCCAGACGACCTCTGCGCCGTAACCTTCGTTCGAGAGCCCCTGGGGAGCCGTGTCGGGCCCGCCGAGCGTCCAGTTGTTCTTGCTCGGGTCGGCGTCGGGCGTGATCGAGACCGTGCTGGGTGAAACCGTCTCGTCGACGGTGCGCACGGCCGCCTTCCAGGTCCCGTAAACGGCGTTGGGCGCGCTCGGGCGCCCCCCTTGCTGCCAGTCACCGCTCCGGCTGGTCGGGTTGACCGAGACGTCGGTGATGAAGAGCGCCGGCCACATGGGACGCAGCGACGGATCGAGCCCGCTCTGCTCGCCCGCCAGCACGTTCGAGCCGGTCTGGGGACTGGTGACGCTCCCGGGGTCGCCGGGGAGCGGAGAGACGGCGTAGTCGGTGCTCGTGCTCCCGGACGCGGTCTTCGCGACGACGCTGCGCACCCCGAGCGTCAGCGCGTGCTCGTCGTTGTAAAACAGCCTCACCACGCCGGACGAGGCCGAGCCCGACGGGGCGATGGCGCGCAGCACGCCGTCTTCATTGAACGTGATGCTGGTGAGCACGTTGCTGCTCGAATACGGATAGCCGCAGTCGACGATGATCGTCTGCTGGACGCCCGCCGGGCAGGTGGTGCTGGCGGCGGCCGCGCCGGCGGCGCCGGTCGACCCGGGTCCCGTCATCGTCATTCCGCCCGTGCCGGAACCGTGAGGCCCGCCGCCCGGCATCATCATTCCGCCGGTTCCGCCGGTGCCGCCGGTCCCCGACGCCGCGGCGCCGCCACCACCGCAGCCGGCTGCCAGCACGACGGCAGCCAGGCCGAGCGAAAAGGTGGGACGCCGAACACCGATGCAGGCTGATTTCTCCGGGCGCACGCTGGACATTTCTGTTCCTCCACCGAACACAGTGGCCGCGCTGCTGGAGAAGGTTAGGAAAAACCTTTCAGGCCCCAACGGCCTAACCTGCCGCGCCCGGGGGAGCCACAAAGTCTGCAGGAGGCAGCGTCATGAGTGTCCCCACTGGCGAACGGACCCCGATGGACCGAGAGCGGGCGAGCGACGGGCGAAGAGGGCGCATCCCGCTCGAAGTCCCCATCGAGATTCGCAGCGGCGCCGGCTCATTTACCGGCGTGACCAAGAACGTCTGCGCCGGCGGACTCTTCGTGGTGACGCTGCGGGCGTTCTCCGTCGGCGAGCGCGTCGCCGTGAGGCTCAGGATTCCCGGCGACGCGGAGCCGGTCGAGGCGCTGGCCGAGGTTCGCTGGGCTCGCCCGTTTCAGGAGCTCGACGATCGCCCGGCCGGCGTCGGACTGCGGTTCATCGACACGCCGTTGCGCGTCGTTCGGGTCACGCGCTCGGCCGGGTGACCACCATCCCGACGCGCCGGCCGAGATCGGAGGTGAAGACGCCCTCCGGGTCGTACTTGGCCTTGATCGCCAGCCAGCGGTCCAGCGCCGGGTACATGGCGCGAAAGGTCGCCGCCTCGACATACGCGTCCTTGCCGAGGTAGACGCGGCCGCCGGCGGCCAGCACCATCGCGTCGAGCCGTCGCAAGAGGGCCACCGTGTTGGCGCGGATCGGGAAATCGATGGCCAGCGTGTAGCCGTCACGAGGAAACGAGAGCACGCCGCCGCTCTCTTTACCGAACCGCTTGAGCACGTTGAGAAACGGCAGCTCGCCGGCCGAGAGGATCGCGCTCAGGATCTCGCGCATGCGCGCCAGGCCGTCGGCGAAGGGGATGACGAACTGGTACTGGGTGAAGCCGCGCCGGCCGTAACCACGGTTCCAGTGGGCGATCTTGTCGAGCGGGTAAAAGAACCCCTCGTAGTGCCCGAACGGTGCGGCGGAGGCCTGCGTGCGCTGGATGAAGGCGTTCACCGCGCGGATGCTGAGGCGATTGAGCGTCAGCTCGGGGAGCTCGAAGGGGACCGTCAGCTTGGGCGGCCCGGAGACGCGCAGCGGGTCGGCGGCCAGGCCGGGCGGCAGCTCGTCGCGCCGCGCGTGATCGCCCACGGTGATCACCCCGCGCCCGAGGCGCGCCCCGGTCGCCAGGACGTCGATGGTCGCCACCGAGTAGGGGAAGGTCTTGTCCTGCTCGTCCAGCGCCGCCAGCATCTCGGCGAGGTCGCCGACCTTGATCGACCGCTGTCGGAAATAGGTGGTCTCGATCCGGCGCAGCCGGAGGGTCGCGGTCAGCACGACGCCGAGGAGCCCCATCCCGCCGAACGTTCCCCAAAACAGATCGCTGTTGGTCTCGCGGGTGGCGTTGACGACGGCGCCGCTGGCCAGCAAGACCGTCAGCGCGTCGACGGAGGCGCTGAAGCAGCCCTGGACGTGGTGCGCCTTGCCGTGCACGTCGTTGGCGATGCAGCCGCCGACCGTCACGAACTTGGTCCCCGGCGTGATCATCGGGAACCAGCCCCGCGGCGCGAAGTGGCGAATGATCTCGCCGAGGGTCACCCCCGCCTCGCAGGTCAGCGTGCCGGTCGCCTCGTCGAAGGCGAGGAGGCGATCGAGCTTGCGCAGCCCCAGCACCTGGCCGCCGCCGTTGAGCGCGGCGTCGCCGTAACTGCGCCCGAGGCCACGCGCGACCGACCCGGCCCGATCGAGGGAGGCGACCACCTCGCCCGGAAGCTCGGGCTCGGCCAGCAGACAGTCGGCGCGCAGGTTGTTGCCCCACCCCGCCAGCGACGTCGCCGCGGGGCGCGCGCGGGGACGAACCTGCGCGAGGGGCGCGCTGGGCACCTCGGCGCCGGGATGTCTCGCGAGGACGGTGGTCTGCTGAGCCATGATCGATGGCGCGGAGGGCACGTCCGGATGTTAGCAGCCGGGGCCGGCGGGCGGGCGAATCCTATTCCGTCAAATCGCGCCGGGAAGCTCGCCGGGCGCCGACGCTCCGGGAGACGACGAATAGGCCTCGAGCGCGCGCCGCCCCGCCCGGAAGGCGTTGCGAATGGCCACGTAGATATCCTCGTGCGCCGCGTTGTTCGGATGATCGTACGGGACGGTGACGATCCCCTGCGGCATGGTGAGCTCCATCCGAACCCGGTAGGTCCGCTCCTTGCGGTCCTGATCGACCGCCTCGATGACGACGCGCCCCCCGGTCATCGGCGCGGTCAACAATCCCAGCTTGGCGAGCCAGGCGTGCACCTCGGCCCGCGGAGGCTCGCTGGCGGTCATGCCGACGAAGGCGATCTGGCAGCTGGCCCGCGGCGGGACCTGACGGACCGGCGCGGGGGCCAGAGCTTCCGGGACTTCGATATCGGTGGTCGGTGGGGCCAGGTTCTCCAAGGTGTCCTCTCCAAGGGTGCACCAGGTCGCTATGCTGGCCGCTCGCCCGGACGACCTCAGTGAAGGCCTGCCGGGCCAAACGACCTTACGCTGCGCCGATGCCCCGATCAACGAAGGTGATGCTTGGGACGTCGGTTTGTGCGGCGATCGCCCGGTGACGCGCCTCTTTTCGGCGCGCTCGAGCTGAGCCCGGGCCGCCGGCGGCAACCGCCTGCCCCTTGCCGCAAGCGGCCGACGACTCACATTGACGGCCTCCCATGTTTCCTTGGCTCTGGATCTATGCTCCCCAGATCGCCTGGCCCCTGAGCGGCGCCGTGACGGAAGCGTTCTCGACCGACGCGTTCTTCCGCGGCATCAAGCCGGGAGCCGGCGTGCCGGCCATCGAACGGCAGGTCTTCGAGCAGGCGTCCTACGGCAAGCAGCTCGGCTGGCTGATGGATGTGGTCGTCGCGGCGATCGATCCGGCGGCGCTCCGTTCGCCGGCGGCGCAGGCGTCGCTGGTCCGTCTCGACGAGCTGCGCGCCAAGGTCGAGCGCATCAAGAGCGAGCATCGCCAGGACCGCATCGACGCCGCCGTCGCCCTGCTCGATCAGCTCCAGGCCGACAGCCCCGAGGAGCTCGCCCGGGTCCTCCAGCGTTACCAGGCAGGCGGCGCGCTGCTGGCCGCCGCGCCGCCCCGATCCTAGAGCTTTCCGGTCGAGACGAGGAGGCCGCGCGAGGCGAACCCGACGGTGCGGTCCAACGTCGCCAGGTAGGCGAGCTCGATTGAACCGATGTCGCGCAGGTGCCACAGGACCTGGCCGTTGGTCCAGGCGGCCTGGCGCGCGGCCGCGACGCTCCAGGTCGCCACCACGTCGTCGACGCCGTGGAATTCCCCGTCGAGCTTGCCCATCAGGCCGTCGAGGTACTGAGCCTTGACCTCCTTCTCCGTCGCGGCGAGCAGGCCGTTGACCCGCTCGAAGTCGGCGTATTGCGGGCTCTGCGCGCCGGGCGGAGCACCGGCCACCGTGAAGATGTCGACCAGCGCCACCGGCAGATCGCGGTTGATGTGCGCGTTCATGCCGGCCAGCGCAAATTGAATCGGGGCGATCAGGGCGCTCGACCGGGCCTCGAACAGCGGCGACCAGGCGTGCGGCGTGTCGGGCGCTCCCGCCTCGAACGCGCGCAGAGCGGCGAAGAAGAGATTGGCGAAGGCGACGTCCAATGAAGCCAGAAAGCCCGGATCGGCGAAGGTCGTCTGTCCCACCGCCGCCTGCACGCTCTTGGTCACCTCGAGATAAAGCTTGTTGAAGCAGGAGATCCCGTCGGCCGGCGGCAACGCCCGATCGATCTCGGTCATCCGGGCCACCACGTCGTCGATCCGATCGACCGGTGTCTGCGCCAAGATCGGTCCGAGCACGCTCATCCGCCGACGATACCAGCGCCGCCCGCGCAGGCCCAGAACGCTTCGTGTTATCTATATCTAGCGTCGCCGATGACCTCTCTCGACCCGGCCAGCGACGCGGAGCGCCCCGTCCTGGAGAACCTGTTCCAGCTCTACGCCTATGACTGGAGCGAGCTCGCTTCGTTGGACGTCGGGCGCGACGGGCGCTTTGCCGCCCCGATGCTCGATGCCTACTGGCGAGAGGGCGACCACCATCCCTTCCTGATCCGGGTCGACGGCCGGCTGGCCGGCTTCGTGCTGGTCGCCGCCCGGAGCCGCCTCACCGGCGCCGCTGGCGTGTTCGACATGGCCGAGTTCTTCGTCATGAGGAGGTACCGGCGCCAGGGGGTCGGTTTCGCCGCGGCGTCGGCGGCGTTCGAGCGATTTCCCGGTCGCTGGGAGATCCGGCAGCGGGACGAGAACGCGGCGGCGACGGCGTTCTGGGGGCGGGTCGTCGCCCGCTACACCGGCGGAAAATTCCAGCAGCTCCGCTGCGATGACGCGACCTGGGTCGGTCCCGTCCAGACCTTCACGACCGGCTAGGCCCGCGGCTGCCCTTGCCGACCAGCGCGTCGACCAGCCGGGTGAGCCTTTCGGCGTCGACCGGCTTCACCAGGTGTGCGGCGAACCCCGCCTCCGCGCTGCGGCGCTGGTCCTGCTCCTGGCCATAGCCGGTGAGCGCGATCAGCTCCGGCGCCGCGCCCCCCATCCGGGCGCGCAGCTCTCGTCCCAGCGTGTAACCGTCCATCACCGGCAGCCCGATGTCGATGACGGCGACGTGAGGACGAAGGACCGACGCCGCCGACAGCGCTTGCGATGCGTCGCCGGCGATCTGCACCTCGTACCCAACCTCCGAGAGGAACCTTCCGATCGTCGACGCGGCGTCGCGGTTGTCGTCGACGACGAGGACCCGATGTCCGACGCCGGCCGAGAGCTCCCGCGGGCGGCGGACGGGGATGTCCGCCAGCGGGTCGGCGGGCGCCGAGGCCGGAAGTCGCAACGTGAACTCGCTCCCCTGCCCTACCCCGGCGCTGTACGCGGTGACCGTACCGCCGTGAAGGGTGGTCAGCGTCCGCGCCAGGGAGAGCCCCAACCCCAGCCCTCCGCGCGTGCGGTCGGAGCCGCGGGGGTCCTGCACGAACATCTCGAACAGGCGCGGCAAGAGCGCCGGGTCGATGCCGGCGCCGTTGTCGCGAATGCGCAGCACGACCTCGTCTCCCTCGCGCGTCCCCGTCACGTCGATGCGTCCGTCGGGATCGGTGTAGAGGGCGGCGTTGGTGAGCAGATTGCCGATCACCTGCGCGAGGCGCGCCTCGTCCGCCTCGACGAAGAGGCCGTGCGCGGGGACCGCCAGGTTCAGCCGGTGCCGCCGCTGTTCCAGCAGCGGCGCGGTGGCCTCGACGGCCTTGACCACCACCGGGCCGAGCTCCGTCAGCTTCTTGGTCAGCGTGAGCTTGCCGCGCGCCAGACGGGAGACGTCGAGCAGATCGTCGACCAGCCGCACCAGGTGCTGGGCCTGCCGAATGATGACCTCGCGCTCGTACGGCGTGGCGACGTCGCCGCGCATTTGCATGATCTGGGCGGCGGTCAGGATCGGAGCCAGCGGGTTGCGCAGCTCGTGCGACAGCAGCGCCAGGAATTCGTCCTTGCGGCGATCGGCCTCCAGCAGGGCCGCCTCGGCGGCGCGGCGCCCGGTCACGTCGACGGCCACGATGAGCAGGCACGGCTCACCGCCGAAGTCGATGCGCGCGACGACCACCTCCAGCGTGAGAATCCGGCCGTCCTTGCTCCGCAAGGGGAGATCGAACTCGGTCGACCCCGCCTCCCAGATGGGAGCGACGATCGCGGCGCGCTGCTCCGGCGTCAGGATGCCGAGCTCGACGGTGCTCTTGCCGAGCACCTCCCCGCGCGAAAAGCCGGTCAGCTTGAAGAACGCGTCGTTGATGCTCACGAACGTCCCGTCGGCCAGACGGGTGATCGCGGTCGGCAGCGGATTGAGGTGAAAGACCGTCTCGAACCTTCGCTCCGAGTCGCGGAGCGCGCTCTCCCCCTCACGGCGATCCTGCATGTCGAAGGCCGCCGCCACCCAGCGGGTGATCAGGCCGGCCTGGTCCCGGACCGGCGCGACCCGGCCAACGTGAAACCGATAGGCGCCCTTCCGCTCGCGGACTCGGTACTCGATCTCACAGGGGCTGCCGGTGGCCCGCGCCTCGGCGAAGCGTCGCTGCAGCTGCTCGCGATCGTCGGGGTGAACCGCGACCAGCGCTTTCTTGTCGCGGAGGGACTCCTCCTCGCTGAGGCCGGTCAGCTCCACCCACCGCTCGTTCACCCACTCGAGCCGCCCCTCGGCGTCGCAGGTCCAGATGATCTGCGGAAGCGCGTTGGCCAGCTTCTTTTGATCAGCGTCCATGCTGCTCAACACCGTCTAGGTCGGAAACGCGCGTGCCGCGCCGCCGATCCCACCGGCGCCACCCTGACGGCAAATGAAATTGGTCGAGGGCACCGGCGGACAGTAGCACGCTCATCAACGACGCCAGCACCCGAGAAAACGTGCCTTTCGGGCGTCGGCGGCCCCGTGCGCAGGCGTACACAATCAGACCGCCGGAGGTAGAATGCCGCGCGACAATGAGCGGCGAGACGACGGCGGGGGTGGGTATCCGGATGGCCGGGATCGGTGACGCGGCGGCGATCGCAGCCATTTACCGCCCGTACGTGACCGACGCGGTGACCTCGTTCGAGGTCGATGCGCCCGGCCCCACCGAGATGGCCGGGCGCATCGAAGCCGTGCTGGCGCTGGCCCCGTGGCTGGTGGCGCTCGACGAGGCCGGCCATCCGATCGGCTACGCCTATGCCTCGCGACACGCCGAGCGCGCGGCGTACCAGTGGTCCGTGGACGTGACGGTCTACATTCGGCAGGGAGATCACCGGCGCGGCGTCGGACGGGCGCTCTATGGCGCGCTTTTCCCGCTGCTGCGCCTGCAAGGTTTCTACGTCGCTCACGCCGGCATCACCCTTCCCAACGCGGCGAGCGTGGGGCTCCACGAATCGTTCGGCTTTCTCCCGGTCGGCGTCTACCCGGCCGTCGGCTGGAAGTTCGGTGCCTGGCGCGACGTCGGCTGGTGGCAACTCCCGTTGCAGAAGAGGCCCGCGACGCCGGCGCCGCCGCTTTCGCTGGCCGAAACCCGACGGCTCCCCGCCTGGCCGGCAGCCCTTCGCACCGGCGACTGACCGAGGCTGCTCACCCCGGCGGCGGCGTGTCGGGCGTGAAGGGGCAGGCCTGAACGACGCCGGGACAGCCGACGTCGAGCAGCGTGCAGGGATCGCCGAGGTTGCAGGAGAGCCCGTTGTCCGCGCACTGGACCTGGGGCGACTCCGTTCCGCAGGTCCAATAGCCGAAGCCCGCGCCTCCACCGCCGCCGCTCAGGCAGGGCTCGACCACGCCGAGGGTGTGGCGCGCCAGGACCGAGCAATTGTCGGAGGCCCCCGAAGCCGACGCGTCCCCCGCGTCCGGGCCGGCGATCGCCAGCGCGCAGCAGCGCCCCATGCTGTTCGGGGCGGAAGGGCCGTCGGAGGCGTCGACCCCGGCCTCGCCTTCGATCAACGTCACCGAGATCTTGGCGGGCGACGTCTGGCCGCATCCGCCCGCCGCAGCCAGCATTGCCGCGAGCACCAAAGTCGTCCTCCGCATGCGCGGGAGTGTCGGTCCATCACCGCGTCCGTCATGTGTCGATTGTGCAACTAGTGTTCGACGGGCAAGCCGCGGGCGTTCCATTCGAGCATGCCGCCCGCCAGGTTGCGGACGTGACCGAACCCGGCCTGGCGCAGGATGGCCGCCGCCGTCGCCGAGCGGGCGCCCGATCGACAGATGACGATCACCTGGCGTCCGACATAACCGGCCAGCTTGGGGAGACGCCGCTGCAGGACGTCCAGCGGCACGTGCAGCGCGCCCTTGACGTGCCCCAGCTCGCCGACGAACTCCTCCGGCTCGCGCACGTCGAGCAGCAGCGGGGGCGAGGCGCCCTGTTGCTCGGCCGCGACCTGCTCCGGTGACACGCCCGGCATCGCGGCGATGTCCGCCACCAAGGGAAACTGAACCTCCTCGCTCTCGAAGCCCGACTGGTTCACCTGCAGCGACTGCTGGACCTTCTCCGGGAACGGCAGCCCCAGGCTCCCCATCAGCGTCACGTACTCGGCCCGGCTGCGCCCCGCGAACCGCGGGTTGGTCCGCTTCTCCTCGCCGATCGTCGTCGACCTCTTGCCGTGATAGTCGTGCGCCGGCCAGACGACCGTGTCGTCGGGGAGCGTGAACAGGCGGCCGTGGACGGCGTCGTACTGCTGCCCGGCATCGCCGCCCGGGAAGTCGGTGCGCCCCGAGCCGCCGACCAGCAAGGTGTCACCGGTCAGCACCGCCCCCGCCACCCGGTAGCAGACCGAGTCGGGCGTGTGCCCCGGCGTGTGCAGCACCTCGATCCGCTCGCCCCCCAGCATCAGCACGTCTCCGTCGTCGACGTGCCGGTCGACGAGCGGGCTCGGGCTCTCCCGGTGCATGACGATCATCGCGCCCAGCAGCTCCTTGGCCGCGCGATTCAACATGAGGTGATCGGCGTGCATGTGGGTCTCCAGCACCATCCGCAGCTCGAGCCCGCGCCGCCCGAGCAGCGATCGATACGTCTCCAGTCGCTCGCGCACGGGATCGACCAGCGCTGCCTCGGAGCCGGCCGTCAACAAGTAGGTCTTGCAGTTGGTGTCGTTCAGCTCCTCGATCCGCAGCGGCATGGCCGTCGAAGATAAGCCATGTCGGGCGCCGCTGTCCCCGTGGGGTTGCGCGCCAGCTCCATGACGGGGCGCCGCAACAGGAATTGACCCCGACCGCCGACGTTATAGTGAGCTGAGGAGATTGGATGCCCGACATTCTGCACAGGGTGGGGATGCAAGGATCACCCACCCAGGTTTACGACGCCATCGCGACGACCAAGGGGTTGTCGCACTGGTGGATCACCGGGACCACCGGCGAGACGAGCGTGGGCGGCGTGGTGAAGGTTCGCCCCGAGAAGGGCCGGAGCGAAGACGGGTTCGACATGAGGGTGGTCGAGTCGAAGCCGGGCGAGGTCGTGCGCTGGCAGTGCGAGGGGGGCCCGCCCGAGTGGATCGGAACGCAGCTGACGTTCCGGCTCGTGCAAAAAGGGGCGGAGACCTACGTGCTGTTCACGCACGCGGGATGGAAGGACCCCGTCGAGTTCATGCACCACTGCAGCACCAAGTGGGCGCTCTTCCTGATGAGCCTCAAGAGCTGGATCGAGCGCGAAGAGGGGCGCCCGCACCCCTACGACGTCAAGATCCACCCGCACGACTGACCGCGACCGCAGATCGTCAGGGCTTGTCGATGACGATCGGCGGCGGCGGCGGCGGGGGCGGCGGCACGGGCGGCGGCTGCGTGACCGACGGCGGCGGCGAGGTCGGCGCGCCCGGCGGCGGGACGACGGGCGGCTCGGGCATGCTGGTGTCGGGCTGGATGCAGGCGGAGAGATTGAAGAACAGAAACTCCAGCGCCTTGGCCTGGCCCGAGAGGCTGGTCGCCTTGCAACCGGTCGGGAACGGCTTGGTGGGATCTGAATCATCCTTGCTGCCGCCCGACGGCGGAGGCGCCTCCTTGACGTGGATGTCGGTCAGCACCACGCGCCCGCACTGATTGTCGGCCGTGGCCTCGACCGGCGTGTTGATGGTCAGGTACTGGACCGAGCGCTGGATCGAACCGGACGCCGGCGTGTAGAGCCACTGCTGCGAGGTCGGCGCCATCGTCGACTGGACCGAATGCTGGCTGCCGTAGAGGGCGATCGATCCGGGCGTCGCCGTCGCGCCGGTGTTCGACATCCACTGTCCGAACGCCGCCCCCTTGGGGAAGGTGGTGTCGATGGTCGCGGTCACCGGCGACGGAAGATCGCTCAGCGTCCCCAGATAGACCGCGGTCGTGGGCCAGGGCGACGGTCCGTTGCGCAGCCAGTAGAAGTGGAGGTGGTCGTTGAAGATGCGGCCGCCCGAGTCGGCGTAGCGCTTGATGTTGGCGATGTACGGCTTCTTGGCGTCGGGATACTGCCCCCCCTCGCACGAATGCATCAAGATGTCGTAGCCGAGCAGCTTGTCGACGTTCGACCAGAGCGTCTGCGCGTCGGGGAACGCCGCGCCGCCCAGCGCGGCCGAATAGCTGCTGGTCCCCTGCCCCTTGCCCATCGCCGCGTCGCCGCCGACGTAAAGGTTCACCCGCCCGGTGCCGGTCGGGACGGTGAACTCGGAGTCCGCGATCCCGATCTCGCGCAGGAAGCACTCGATGGCGTCCGACCCGCCGGTGGTGAGCGCGATCTTGGGCATGTGCCCTTCCGCCTGCGTGCGCGGCAGGCGCGTCAGGTTGACGTCGGTGAGCTTGTTGTCGACGCAGGAGGTGACGGTCGGGATGGCCACCTGGCGCCGCCACTTGCCGACCTGCATGACCAGCGGAATGTTGGTCCCCGACGGAACGCCGGTCAGATGAAACGCGCCCGTCGCGTCGGTCAGCGCCGCCGCGATCGGCTGGCCCGAGACCTGCGCGCTGCACTTGTCGCAGGAGACGCCCTCGGGGATGCTGGCCAGCGCCGCGTTCGGCACGTAGACGGTGACGTTGTAGAGCGGCACCTTGCCGGCCGGGTCGTAGACGATCCCCGACAGCGAGGTGGTCGCCGTGCCGGTGCAGGTCGCCACCTGGCACTGAAGGTTCGTGCAACCGCCGACGCCCGTCGAGCCCGGACAGACGCCCGGCGTTCCGCCGCCGCCGCAGGTCATCCCGTTGGCGCACGCGCCGCAAGTGAGAATGCCGCCGCAGCCGTCGCCGATCGTCCCGCAGTACTGACCTCCGGTCGGCGTGCAGGTGACCGGCTTGCAATTCGGATCGGTGCACAGGTTGGCCACGCCGCCCGAGCCGCAGGCGACGCCGCCCGGACAGCCGCCGCAGTCGAGGGTGCCGCCGCAGCCGTCGCCGATGCTCCCGCAGTAGCGCGTGCCGGTGGCCGGGCTGCAGGTCAGCGGGACGCAGCCGGGCGACGCGCAGATCCCCGAGTTGCACGCATCGGTCGCCGAGCAGCCGCCGCAGGTCAGCGTGCGCCCGCAGCCGTCGCCGATGCTGCCGCAGTAATTGCCGCAGGCGATCGCCGGGCAACCGGCGCCGCCGATGCAGATTCCGTCGGTGCAGGTGTAGCCGCTCTGGCAAATGCCGCAGTCGATCGAGCCGCCCGGACAGCCGTTGCCGATCTTTCCGCAGTAGGTGCCCCCCGGCTGCGTGCAGGTCGTCACCGTCGGGACGCACGCGGCGTCCGGCGCGCCGCCGTCGGAGCCGATCGCCCCACCCGTCGCGCTGGAGCCGCCCGAGCCGGTCGCCGTCGAACCGCCGCTCCCCGAGGTTCCCGGACCGGAGCCTCCCGTGCCGGTCACCGCGGCGTCGGTGCCGGTCGCCTTCTGCTTGACCCCCGCGCAGGCGCTCAGCGAGATGGCCAGCCACACGGTCAGCGACAACGGGCTTTGGGAGGCGCGCGACTTACCCATCGTGAAGAGGGGTGTCCGGCGGGTCCCGGCGCGGCTCGCCCGCCGGGTCGGTAAGCGACTTACCGCCGGCTTGCGCCGACCTGCACGACGGCTCCCGACGCGACCGACCAGGTGATGGTCCCGCCCGCGAACCGGCAGACGCGGCCGCCGCCGGCCGCCGGCTCTTCATCGGCGATCGGATAGCCGAGCGGGCCGGTCGGGCCGCCGCGGGCCAGCCAGGCGTCGCGCACGTCGCCGGTCACGATGTGCGCGCCCGTGGGTTGCGACCAGTAGATCGACGAGCTGAAAGGCGTCCCCAGCCCCAGCCAGGGGTGCTCGGGCGCGGGTGACGGCGCCTGCCGGTAGTGCCGCACCGCGACCGTCGACGGAACGTCGCCGACGATGACGCCTCGAAAATCCCGGTACCAACCCCGGGCGGCGTCCTGGACCGGTCGCGCGTCGAAGCTCGGCCTCCCCAGAAATCCGCTCTCGCCACCCGCCAGGCGGTACTTCTCGTCGACCGCGGCGCGCCCGATCGGCGCGGGGGGCATGAACGGGCGTGGCCGGAACAGCGCCGCCAACCGGTCGAAAGCGCGGCCGACGAACGACCGCGGCGCGGCGTCCGCGCGCAGACCGTAGACCACCACCTTGCCCGACAGCGTGGCCCGGATGACGCGACCGCCGGCGATTGTCGGCGGCGTGAACTTGGCGAACAGGTAGCCGCCGTCGTCGTGCCACAGCTCGCCCAGCGTGCTGGCGTCGAACGCCGCCAGCCGCCCGGGCACGTTCTGCCACTGACCGTCGCCCAGCGGATACGACACCCAGAGGATGCCGTCGCGGGCGCCGTCGGCGGAGAGCGAGCTGAACCCGCCCGCCATCCCTTCGACGGCCCGCACCGACGAGGTGAGGAACGGCCGCTCGTCGAGGTGGTGGGTCGCGGTGTCGTACCGGAAGGCCTTGAGATAGTCGCGCCCGGCCATCTGGTAGACGAGCCCGTAGCCGGGACCCGCCACGGACCAGAACACAGGGCCGGCGTTGACGTTGGGGCCGCAGTCCTCGCCGTTTTGATAGCGCTCGGGGGCCACGTAGCAGCCGGGGACGGCGCCGGTGTCGCAGTTCGTCGGGAACGTCGAGCGCGGCTGCGTCCCGCAGAGCGGCGCGCCCGGATCGGCGTGATACGAGTTCACGAACGCCTGGAAACCCTCGGGCTGATCGGACGCCGGCGGATCTTGCGACAGCGCGAGCGTGCGCGCGTCGAGCACCTCGTAGCGCCCCTCCTTGCCGCCGCCGACGATGAGGCCGGGAGGCAGCCAGAGCGGGCCGCCCGACCCGAGATCGCTGTCGGTGCGATCGAGCGTCTCGTGGTTGGCCGGCTGGTGCGCGGCCGCCAGCGTCAGCCCGGGCGGCGCGCCGGAGGTGGCCAGCGCGACGAACGCGTCGCCGAGCGCGCCGGGGCCGTTGCCGGTCATGACGTAGATGCGATCGCCGACGCCGACGGGTCCGGCGCCCCCCTGCCAGATCCCGGCGTGCCCGCGATCGGCGCCGGTCGAGAAGACGGCCACCTCGGCCAGATCCGCCGCGCGGTAGCCGGCGACCCAGCCGCGGTAGAGCTCACCGTCGGGACAGTCGCGGTCGCAACCGAGGCTGCCGAACGCGACGTAGACGACTCCGTTCAAGAGCAGGAGCGCCGGGCGGTTGCGCTGGCAATCGGCGTTGAACCGGACGTCGCGCCGTTGCGGATCCACCGGCGCGATCCGGACCGGCGGGCGGCGATCGCCGAGGTCGGCGGTCAGATCGAGCGCGTGCAGATAGTACTGGTGGTCGGCGGCGTTGCGCGCGACGGCGTAGAGCGTGCGCGTGGCGGCGTCGACGACGGGGGTGCCGGTGATGCCGACCCGCTGCGACGGCGTCTCCCCGCAGACCGCCGGGACGACCCGCCCGCTCGGTTGCAGCTGCCGCTTGGCAAGGGGCGGGGTCGCCGGATCGGGGGTGGGGTCGTCGAGATCGAAGGCGTAGACCCAGTTCGTCTCGGTCGCGACGAGCAGAAGATCGCGACGGCCATGGCCGGCCGTCGGCACCCCATGCACGACCAGCGGCTGGGCCACGATGCCGCCGTCGACGTCGCGCTCGAACAGGCGCCCGAAGGCGCCGCCGGCGACGAGCGGTGGCTTGAGCGCCGTCTCGGCCAGCGTCGCGCCCGAGCGCGCGGCATCGTTGTGCTGGGTCAAGACGTCGGCGCCGGGGGGGCCGTCCGCTTTCCGGTCGCAAACCGCGACGCCGAGCGCGAGCAGCGCAAGGACGAGCCGTCCGGCTCGAGTCGTCGCCTGAGTCATACTGGCCGTCATGAAGCTGGAGCTGGTGAGCCACACGCTCTGCCCCTACGTGCACCGCGCGGCAGCGATGATGCACGAAAAAGGCGTCCCCTTCGAGCGGCGGTACGTCGATCTGCGCGCCAAACCCGATTGGTTTTTGGCGCTCTCGCCGCGCGGCAAGGTGCCGGTGCTGCTGGTCGACGGCCGGCCGCTGTTCGAGTCGCAGGCGATCATCGAGTTCATCGACGAGACGCACCCGCCGTCCTTGATGGGGACCGATCCCTTCGATCGGGCGCGCCAGCGGGCGTGGGTCGAGCTGGCCAACGATCTCTCGAACGCCCAGTACCGGCTCTTCACCGCCCCGGCGCCCGAGGAGCAGGAGGCGGCGGCCGCCGGGCTGGCGGCGATCACCGGCCGTTACGAAGAGGCGCTCGCCGGCGGCGTGATCGCGCCCGACGGGTTCGGCCTGGCGCACCTGGCGCTGGCGTCCTCCGCCCTCCGCTTCGTCGCCGTCGAGAAAGAGCTGGGCGTGCGGGTGTTGGCGGCGGCGCCCAGGTTCGAGACGTTGGTGCGTCGCCTGGCCCTCCGCCCCTCGATCGCCCAGACGGTCCCCGACGACTACGCCGGGCTCTTCATCCGCAAGCTGGTCGAGCGCCGGAGCCTGTACGCCGCCCCGACCCAGCGCTAGAAGATCACCGGAACGTCGATCTGCACCATGTTGTACGACGAGGTGGAGAGCGGCTGGTCGAGGGCGCGGGCGTAGGAGATCCCCGGCCGCAGCCACATCCCCTTGCCGATCGCGAAGTGCGCGCGCGGGCCGATCGCCACGGTGGTGGTGTCCTTCTGGGCGTCCGAGTAGTCGACCTTGGCGCCCATCACCAGCTGAGTCGGCGTGGTGAGCCAGCGCTGATAGCGCAGCTCGGCGCCCAACGACAGCGCCGGGATGACGAAGTAGCCGACGTGGATCCCCACCGTCGAGTTGGTGCGCGCGGCGTCGGTGCTCCCCTTCCCCGCGTCGTCGCCGTGAACCCGGAGCAACTCGAACAGCGTCGCCTCCACCTGAACGGTCAGCTTGCGATCGACATAGGCGGCGTCGCCGCCGACGATGCCCGTGAAGTAGTTGACGGCGAACATCGCATTGTCCATTCCCGAGCGCGCCAGCAGCCCCGCCTTGTTGGCGTCGGCCGCACCCGCGCTCGGTTGGTCGCCGCTGCCGGAGCCGATGGGGATCGGTGCCGCCGGCGAAGGCCGCCCAACGAAAGCTCCCCACCCGGCTGGCGTAGGTGAGGCCGACGATGGGGTTGATGAACGACGATCCGCCGGGAGTCGTCCCCGGCGCGTCGTCGCTGACGAAGCCCAGGCGGAGCAGCGGCGCCAGGTGGGGCGTCATCTTGTAGCTGCCGAGCAGCATGGTGGCGACGGTGCTCCCCTGGGAGCCGCCGGCGTCGTAGAGCGCGACCGAGGTGTCGGAACGGATCGCCGTGGAGGCAACCACCGGGCGCAGTTGCCAGGGGAGCGAGTACGGGGGGGCCGGCGCGGGCGGCGCGGGTTCGGGCGCCGACACCGTGGTCACCTCCGGCGGCGGCCCGCCCGAAAGCTCGGCGGCCCGCGCCGACGGCGCAGACCGGCAAACGCCCAGGGACAAAGCTCCGCAAACCAGGCTCGAAACCAGACGGCGATTCACTTCGATGGCGTTCATGTTTTCCTCCACGCCGACCGTAGAATCGTTGCTGTTTCCCACTCGTCAATTGTGGGTCAATGATCGGCGTCGCGTGAACGGGCAGCGCGCACCGAGAGGCGCTCCGGCTCGGCCGATTGGCTTCGTCTCGCCGTTCCGCCCCGCGCGGCGCGGAGCCTCGCGCCCTACAGCCCGGGGAGCGGGCCGGTGACGTCCGACTTGTTGGGCTGCGTCCCGAAGGTGTTCACCTCGACGCCGAACATGTTCGCGATCGACACCAGCAGGTGGTTGTTGCTGATGGGCGTGTAGTCGGTCGGCGAAACGCCGTCGGTCGGGCCGCACCAGAGGTTGCTGCTCGGACAGTCGGGCGTCATCTTCAGCCGGCGGCCCATGATTCGGGACCGGATCGCGCAATGGATTGTCGCGCAGAAAGTTCACGCAACTCGTCAATCAGAGGCGCTTTTCGCACACCGCCGACGATGTAAGTTCAAGTCGATTGAAAGGGTTCTTCGTCATCGAGGAACCCGAAGGACGACGCTACAGATATCCCGCGGCCTGCAGCTGGAACATGCGCGCGTAACGATGACCGGCGGCGACCAGCGCCGCGTGCGTCCCGTCCTCGACGACGTGCCCCGCTTCCAGCACGAGGATCCGATCCGCCATCCGCACCGTCGGAAAGCGATGCGAGATGAGGATCGTCGTCCGTCCGACGGCCAGGGCGCGGAAGCGCTGGAAGACCGCGTGCTCCGCCTCGGCGTCGAGCGCGGCGGTCGGCTCGTCGAGGATCAGGATGTCGGCCTCGTCGCGCATGAACGCCCGCGCCAGCGCCACCTTCTGCCACTGTCCGCCCGACAGCTCCACGCCGCCCGAGAACCAGCGTCCCGAGCTGCGTCTCGAGCCCGGCGGGCAATTCGGCCGCCAGCTCCCTGGCGCCGCCCCGTTCCACCGCGCGTCCGACGCGCAGCTCGTCGCCCGCGTGCTCGACGCTGCCGAAGGCGACGTTCTCGCGCAGCGCCAGCTGATACTCGTTGAAGTCTTGAAAGATGACGCCGATGCGGCGCCGCAGCTCGCCCTCGTCCCAGATCGCGCAGATCGCGCCCGTCGAGCAGCACGCTCCCCTCCGTCGGCTGGTAGAGGTTCGCCAGCAGCTTGATGAAGGTCGTCTTGCCGGCGCCGTTCTCTCCCACCAGCGCCAGGCTCTGCCCCTTGGGGATGAAGAGGTTCACGTCCCGCAGCGCCCAGCGCCCGCTTTCACCACCGGCGCCCTTGCTGTCCGGATATCGGAACCCGACCCCCTCGAAGCGGATCCCCTCCTCGGCTCGCACGACGGCCAGCGGCCCCAGCACCTTGGGCGCATCGGTCGGGATCGCGAAGTAGTCGAACAGGTTCGACATGTAGAGGGTGTCCTCGTACATCCCGCCCAGCGCCGACAACACCGCCTGGAAGCTCTGCTGTCCCTGCCGGAACGCCACCAGCGCCAGCGTCATGTCGCCGAGCGACAGCCGGCCCCGCACCGTCTCGGCGACGATGAGCGCGTACGATCCGTAGAACACCGCGGTGCTCACCAGCGACAGCGCGTAGCCCCAGCCGGCGCGACCGACGGCCAGCCGCCGATCGTCGGCAAAGAACGATTCGGCCAGCCGCCGGTAGCGATCGAGCAGCAGCGGCCCCAGGCCGAACAGCTTCACCTCCTTGGCGTGCTCGTCGTTGGCCAGGACGTATTCGAGGTAGGTGAGCCGTCGCGAGTCGGGCGAGCGCCAGTTGCGCAGCCGGAACGCCGCGCCCGAGAAGCGGGCCTCGGCGAGGAACGCCGGCACCGTCGCCACCAACACCGCCAGCGCCATCCAGGGGGAGAAGCGAATCAGCAGCGCCGCGTAGCCGGCCAGCGTCAGCGCGTTGCGGACGACCTGGAAGTTGCTCTGAATCAACGACAGCGGCCGCGTGGAGGCCTCTCGCCGCGCCCGCGTCAGCTTGTCGTAAAAATCGGGATCCTCGAACTGCCGCAGCTCGAGCCGTTGCGCCTTGTCGAGAATCTGCACGTTGAGATCGATGCCCAGCCGCAGCCCGACCAGCTGGCGCACCAGCCCCAGCACGCGCTCGGCCCCCGCCATCACCACCACCGCCGCCAGCTCGACCGCGACCAGCCGCACGGCGTGCGAGAGCGCCGCCTGGCGCGCGATCCCCGGCAACGCCGCGCGCGCCGCGATCACCGCGTCGATGATCAGCTTGCCGACGTAGGCGACGAACGGCGGCAGCGCCGCGGCAACGACGGTGAACGCCGCCAGCACCAGCACGCCGCCCGGCGCCGACCGCCAGACCAGCCCCAGCGCGCGCGCCGAATGGGTGGCGCTCGCCTTGAGCCGCTCGGCGAACGGAACCGGCGGCGTCGGCGGGGTGGGCGGCGGGACCGACATCGCCGCTCAGCGTAGCGCGGGCGCCGCAGCCGCGCTTCCGCGATCCACGACCCCGGGTCGTTTATGCATACCGAATTGCGACCCCCCCGCTTTCCCGCCCGGGCGCGGTCATATCTCATTGCGTGAGGTGTCGTTTCGTCCGACTCGGGGCGTTTGAGGAACGACTCAAATTGGAACGACGCAGCCATTTTTTGAATCCGCCATCGCCGGCCAAAACGGCGCATTTCGAGGCGGGCGGCCGCCTCTCTCCATTCGGCGCGGCGGACAAAATGGAAAGGCAGCACCGCCGCCAGACGAGACGCGGCGAATTCAAAAAAGCGCCTGCTCCGTTTTACAACACTTGTTTGCTGTCAAATTATGGGCCTATTATCCGCGCCGATGACAATCCGTACTCTGATCGAAGATTTCGCCAATCAACTCAGTGCGCTGATGGAACGTCAGGCGCTGGATCGCGCACGCGTCGCCGTCGAGAACGCACTCGGCGGAAAGCGCTCGCCCGGCCGCCCATCCAAGATGCTCTCCGCGCTGGACCTCGGCGGTGTCGGCGGTGTCGGCGGTGTCGGCGGTGTCGGAAAGAAGCCTCGCCGCAAGGGACCGAAACAGCTCTGTCCGGTTCCCGGATGCAAGAATCCTGCTGCACCGGTCTTCGGGATGGTGTGCTCGAAGCACAAGGACGTCCCCAAAGCTCAAATCAAGAAGTACCGCGAAGCCCGTCGCGCAAAGAAGCAGAAGAAGGCCGCGTAAAGCGCGCTTTCGCCTTGCCGGTCGGATAGCTCAATCAAACCCGTTCGAGGGGCCGGGTCTGCCGGAGGCGCGTCGAGAGCACCGGCGAAAGCGAGCTCCTGCGTTCGCGGGCAACAGGCGAACGTCGAGCCAACGACCCGCGTGATAGGTTCGTGGCGATGATCCCCAGACGGATGTTGCCGCTTGCCTTCAGCAGCGTCGCCGGGTTCGTCGCCGCCGTCGTCGGCCTGGGAGCACCCTTGACCAAAGCCGCCGCCGTGACCGCGAAGCCTGGCCGGACCGCCGCAGAGATCGAGAAGCGCGCCGACGCGCTCCTGGCCAGGATGACCCTGGACGAGAAGATCGACTATCTGGGCGGCGCCGACGGCTTCTACATCCGGGCGGTGAAGCGGCTGGGACTGCCGGCCTTCCGCATGGCCGACGGACCGTTCGGCGTTCGCAACGTCGGCCCCTCGACCGCCTACCCCGCCGGCATCGGACTCGCCGCCAGCTGGGACGTCGCGCTGGCCAACCGGGTCGGCGCGTCCATCGGGCGCGACGCGCGCGCGCGGGGCGTCCACATCATGCTGGCGCCGGGCGTGAACATCTACCGCGCGCCGATGTGCGGCCGGAACTTCGAGTACCTGGGGGAGGACCCGTTCCTCGCCGCGCGGATGGCCGTCGGCTACATCGAGGGGATGCAGGCCGAAGGGGTGAGCGCCACCATCAAGCACTTCCTGGGCAACAACTCGGAGGTCGATCGCCACCACACCAGCTCCGACATCGACGAGCGCACGATGCGGGAGCTCTACCTGCCGGCCTTCGAGGCCGCCGTCAAAGAGGCGCACGTCGGCGCGCTCATGACCTCGTACAACCTGGTGAACGGCCTCCACATGACGGAGAACGCCGCGCTGGTCGACGGCCTCCTCAAGAAGGAGTGGGGCTTCGACGGCGTCGTCATGTCCGACTGGGACGCCACCTACGACGGCGTCGCCGCCGCCAACGCCGGACTCGACGTCGAGATGCCGGCGGCGACGTTCATGAACCGCGAGACGCTGCTCCCCGCCCTCGAGGCGGGCAAGGTCTCGCAGGCGACCATCGACGACAAGGTCCGGCGGATCCTGCGCACCGCCATCCGCTTCGGCTGGCTCGATCGCCCGGCCGCCGACGCCAGCATCTCGCTCTATGACGAAGAGGGGCGCGCGGTGGCGCTCGACGCCGCCCGCGCTGGATTGGTGCTGCTGAAGAACGACGGCGATCTGTTGCCGCTCGACAGGAAGAAGCTGAAGACCGTCGCGCTCATCGGACCCAACGCCTACCCGGCCGTCCCCGTGGGGGGCGGCAGCGCGCAGGTGCGGCCGCTGGCGGCGACCAGCTTCGTGCAAGGGCTGGCGGACGCGCTGCGCGGCACCGCCACCGTGCTCGTCCACCACGGGGTCCCGACGCTGGCGGAGATCTTCGACACCACCAGCTTCGTCACCGCTCCCCCCCACGGCGGACAGCCGGGCAAGCCGGGGCTCAAGGGCGAGTACTTCGACGATCCGGCGCTGGCCGGCGCGCCCGTGCTCACCCGCGTCGACGAGCACGTCGACTTCGCCTGGGACAAACCGAACTTCTGGCCGACGGGCGCGCGCAAACAATCCTCCGCCCGCTGGACCGGCGCGTTCGTTGCGCCCTCGTCGGGGGAGTACCGCTTCGCCGCCTTCAGCTACGGCCTCGACGAGTACCGGCTCTACGTCGACGGCAAGCTGCTGCTCGACCGCGCCCGGAGGCCGCAGCCCATCAACTTTGCGTCGCTGACGCTCCGGGCGGGACGCGCTTACGCGATCCGTTTCGAGTACCTCCACGGCGATCACCACGCGCGCGTCGGCCTGGGCGTGCGGCGCGCCGACGCCTTCGTCGATCCGGCCGTCAAGGAGCTGGCCGCGCGCGCCGACGTGGTGGTGGTCGCCGCCGGGTTCGAGCCGATGACCGAGAGCGAGGGGTACGACCGGACCTTCCAGCTCCCGGCCGGCCAGGACGAGCTCATCGCCGCCGTTCGCGCCGTCAACAAGCGGGTGGTCGTGGCGCTGACCTCCGGCGGCGGCGTCGACATGACCCACTTCATCGGCCAGGTCCCGGCCGTCGTCGAGACCTGGTACCCCGGGCAAGAAGGGGGCACGGCGCTGGCCGAGGTGCTGCTGGGCGACGTCAACCCGTCGGGGAAGTTGCCGGTGACCTTCGAGCGCCGGTTCGAAGACAGCGCCGTCGCCGGCAGCTACTACCCGGACGCCGAGAAGAAGATCGCTTACAAGGAAGGCGTCTTCCTCGGCTACCGCCACTTCGACAAGACCGGCCGCAAGCCACTCTTCCCGTTCGGACATGGCCTCTCGTACACGCGCTTCAAGTACGGCGCGCTGGCGATCGCGCCCGCAGCGATGACCGGCGATGTCCCGGTCACCGTCTCCTTCGACGTCACCAACATCGGCAAGCGCAGGGGGGCGGAGATCGCGCAGCTCTACGTCGGCGATCGCCACGCCCCCGTGCCGCGGCCGCCCAAGGAGCTGAAGGGGTTCGCTAAGATCGAGCTCGCGCCGGGCGAAACGAAGCGGGTTCAGCTCCTGCTCGACCGGCGCGCGCTGTCGTACTTCGACGTGGCGACCAAGAATTGGCGGGCCGAGCCGGGGACGTTCGAGATCCTGGTCGGGTCCTCGTCCCGCCGCATCGAGCTCAGCGGCAAGCTCGTCCTCGAGTAACCGGAAGCCGCAGATTCTCCTGCGGTTTCGGCCTCCCTGCGCCCAAAGATTATTTACTAATTATAAAAGAATAAGCTGACATACGTTTTTTAAGGCTTTAAATCTCTAAGTACCTGAGATAACTTGTACGCATCGTGGCGACGTTGCCGACAAGAAATTTGGGCGGGGGCTAGCCGTTCTCCCATGTCGCGGATGGACGATTTGGAGCAGCGCGGCGGGGCGAGGGCGTCGAACGGGGGGCGTGAGGGTGCGCGAGCGAGTGCGCCGGTTCATCTGCCGACCTGGAGCCGACTGGAAGTCGCCGCCAAGCAGTCGGCGCCGGCCGGCAACGGCGGCGACTTCTTCGAGGTGATCCAGCAGCGGGACGGACGCGTCACCGTGGTGCTGGCGGACGTCTGCGGCAACGGGCCGAGCGCGGCCGCCCCTGTCAGCAGCCTGCGCTGGATCTTGCGTCAGACGATCGCCCGGGGCGAGGCGCCGGGGTCGGTGCTGGCCGCGCTGAACGATTGGATCGTCGCGCAGCGGATCGACGATCGCTTCGTGACCGCGGTCTGTGTGCGCATCGACGCGATGACCGGCCGCGCGGAGATCGCCAGCGCCGGTCACCTCGGTCCGTTCGTCAAGCGCGCGGCCGGCGGCGCGGAGGAGCTGCCGTACGCCGTCGGCCTGGCGCTGGGCATCCTCTCGGAGCAGGTCTATCAAGAGACGTCGGTCGAGCTGGCCCCGCAGGATGCGCTGGTGCTGGTCACCGACGGCATCACCGATCGGCTGGCCACCGCCGGCGACCAGCTGGGCGAAAGCGCGCTGCTGGAACGACTCGCGCGGGCGCGCCACGGCTCGGAGAGCATCTGCGGCGCGCTGCTCGGCTCGGACGCCCGCGCCACCGAGGACGCCACGGTCCTGGTGATGCAGCTGCCGCGCCGCCACCGCCGCGCCACCCCCGTCGCGCGCGCGGGCTGACGCGCGTACGGGTCGGCTACTATGGGCGCCGATGAGAGGCGCGCCGACGGCGATCGCAGCGGCGCTGTGCCTGATCGCCGGAGGCGGCGCCCGTGCCCTCGCCCACCAGCAGACCACCAGCTTCGGCGAGATCGTCTATCCCGCGCGGGCCGCGGACGGCGCCGATCTGACCTGGCGCCTGCGCATTCGAACGATCGACCTCGCCCGCCTTCTGGGCCCGCGGATCTCGGAGGGCGCGCAGGCCCTGCGCGGAGGACTGCGGGTCGCGGCCACGGGCCCTGCGGGCCAGACCCACCTCTGCGCGCCGGGCGCCACGACGCTCAGCTCCGAGTCGATCCCCCCGGCCGGAGGCACCGCGGCCGAGCCGACCTCGGTCTTCGTCGCGCGGTTCACCTGCGGGCCGGACGCGCGGACGCTGCACCTTCGTTACGACCTGTTCTTCGACCACGACCCGTACCACGCCAGCTACACGCGGCTCGTGCTGGGGGACGTGCCCGCCGACGGCGATCCGGCCGGGTCGTCGATCGTCTTCCACAACCTGGCGCACGAGCTCGCCGTCGACGTGCGCATCCCCGAGCCGCTCTGGCGCAGCGCCCTCCTCTACCTGCGCCTCGGCGTCGCGCACATCCTGACCGGCTACGACCACCTGTCGTTCCTGCTGGCGCTGTTGCTCGGCGCCGGGCTCCGGACCCGAACCTCGTCCGGCAGCGATGTTGTCGCGGAGGCGGCGACGTCTCACCAGGCCGTGCGCAGCACCGTGGCCATCGTCAGCGCCTTCACCGTGGCCCACTCACTGACGCTCATCACCCAGGTCCTGCACCCGGGATGGCTCTCCACCCCGTGGGTCGAGCCGGCGATCGCATTGTCCGTGGCCTACGTCGGCTTCGAGAACCTCGTGCGGCGCGCGCCGCGGGGACGCTGGCTGCTGGTCTTCGGCTTCGGGCTGGTGCACGGCATGGGGTTCGCGTCGGTGCTGCGCGAGATCGGCCTGCCGCGCCGGGGGCTCCTGCTGTCGCTGCTCTCTTTCAATCTCGGCGTCGAGCTCGGCCAGCTGCTGGTCGTCGGCCTGGTGCTGCCGATCGTCATCGCCTGGGCGCGCCGCGCCCCCCGCGCCTTCGAGCGTTACGGCCTTCAGCTCGGCTCGGGCCTCATCGGCACGTTCGGCGCGCTCTGGCTCGTCGCCCGCCTGATGGCCCGCTGAAGAAGCGCGACCGGCAGAGCGTTCACCAGGGGAGAACCTGTCCGTTGGCGTGCCAGAACGTGCCGGTGGTCTCGAGGTTGAGGGCGTCGATGCGATCGACGAGCTGTTTGGCGGCGGCGTCGGGATCGATGCTGCCGCTCCCCTCGGTCATGTCGGTGCGCACGTAGCCGGGATGCAGGATGGCCACGGCGATCCCGGCGCCGCGCAGATCGCGCGCCAGCGACACGCCGGCGGCGTTGAGGGCCGCCTTGGACATCCGGTAGCCGTAATAGCCGCCCGAGCCGTTGTCGCCGATCGAGCCCATGCGGCTGGTGATGAGCGCCAGCTTGCCGCCGCGGCGGATGTT
Source organism: uncultured Pseudomonadota bacterium (assembly GCA_963835825.1). Classification (GTDB taxonomy): domain Bacteria; phylum Myxococcota_A; class Polyangia; order Fen-1088; family Fen-1088; genus JADGRB01. The sequence continues at coordinate 269,700 of CAWIGZ010000003.1, read as the reverse complement.
CCTGCGCAGCGCCTTGACCACCCGCAACGGCCCGAGCGCGTTGACCTCGAGCTGGGCCCGCACCTCGTCGAGGTTGACGCTGTCGAGATCGTCCTCGCGCAGGATGCCGGCGTTGCAGACCAGCTCGTCGAGCACGACGCCCTCGAGCCGCCGGCCGAGGGCGGCGACCCCCTCGTCGGTGGTGACGTCGACGCCGATCTCCACCCGGGCCCCGAGCGCGTCGAGGGCCGGCGACGACCGGCGACCGGCCGCGATCACCTGGCGCCCGAGCGCCTGCAGGCGCTTGCAGAGGGCCAGGCCGATGCCGCGGTTGGCGCCGACCACCAGGGCTGTCCGTGTCGATGCTGGGCTCATGCCGGCCGAGCTTAGCAAACGCGATCGGGCGGGGCCGGCCACCAGGCCGACGCAGAGCCTGCACGCGGCTCAGTGCGTGCGCGCGACGATCTTCGAAGCGGGCGGCGAGGTCGTGCGGTGGGCGCCCGCGTGCGAGAAGAGCCGCCGCAGCTTCTTCTCCGACCAGCCGTTGCCGTCGCGGTCCCCCTCGCCGTCCTCCAGATCGGGCGGCGTCTCGGGCTCGGGCCGGGGCGCCATGTTCTTCACCCAGTCGAGGCACTGCTTCTCGGTGAAGCTGGCCTCGCTCCGATCGAACACGAACGGCTGCGCCGAGTAGGCGGCGTACTCGTCGTCGGTGATCCGCCCGCGCTCGTGCACCTTGGCCAGGATCCGCCGGACGTAGCGATCCCACTGCGGGGAGAGCGCGCCGTGGCAGTACTGGACGTAGCGACGCTTGGGCGACGGCAGGATCGACGAGAAGAACGCCGCCTCCAGCGGGGTGAGATCGGCCGGCTTCTTGCCGAAGTAGTGCCGGGTGGCGGCCCCGATGCCGTAGATGCGCGGACCGAACTCGATGGCGTTGAAGTAGAGCTCGAGGATCCGCTCCTTGGGGAGGATCTGCTCGAGGTACCAGACCAGAAACAGCTCCTGCAGCTTGCGAGACAGCGTCTTGTCCTTGGTCAAAAGGACGTTCTTCACCATCTGCATGGTGATCGACGAAGCCCCCAGCCGGAACCCGCCCCCCTGGAGGTTGCGGCGCAGCGCGCTCTTGAACTCCGAGCTGACCCACCCGTGGTGCTTGAAGAAGCCGTTGTCCTCGGTGGTCATGATCGAGCTGACCAGATACGGCGAGATCTGATCGTACGGCGCGAAGTCGGGGTTGTCGGGGCCGACCACCACCGGCATGGCGTCGGTCTCGCCGGGGGGGCTCCCCGGCAGCTTGGGGACGTCGACGTTGATCACCAGCGAGCCCGGATTGGCCAGCGCCGTGACGTCCTCGGGCGCCTTCACCACCTTGCAGCCGTCGATGCCGACCTTGCCCGTCAGATCGAGATCGTCGAGGTGGGCGAAGTCGATCTTGGCGCCCACCTCCGCGCCGAAGAACCCCTGCAGCACGAAGCCCTGCAGGCGCGGCACCAGCGCGCTCGGGATGCTGGCCAGCAGCTTGGCGCAGGCCACGCGCGGCACCGAGAAGTGCAGGTCGATGTCGGGGACCACGCTCAGCGACTTGCCGTTGGTGAAGCGGAACGTCCCGGCCGGCAGGGCGATGTGCCCCGCCAGGCGCGCCGTCACGTCGCGCACCCGGGCCTCGGCCCGCTCCAGCTCCAGCCGGCGGGCCAGCGGATAGACCGTGCCGTGCAGGTCGATCCCGACCGAGACGTTCTGGACCGGATCGGCGGCCAACGCGTCGCTCTGCAGCGACAGCCCGACGACCGCCAGGTCACCGCCGAACTTGACGGCGTCGCCCAGCCAGTCGAGATCCAGCGCCGCGTCGAGGGTGGTGTTCTCGGGCGCCAGCACCGACTTGGGGAGCACGTCGGCGATCCGCCCCAGCGAGAACTGCTCGGCCCGCAGGGACAGCTTGCCGGTGCCGTGCGCCGGATCGGCGTGCCCCTTGGCCGTCCAGAGCGCCTCGTGCGCGCCGCCGTAGCTGCCGCGCAGATCGATCACCAGACCGCCGGCCGCGCCGGGAACGCCAGCCGGCGGCGGCGCGATCACCCCCGCGATTCCGGTGAGCGCCAGCTGCGGCAAGGGGGACGCCTCGCCGCCCGCCACCCGCACCGACGGGATCCCGGTGGGGCGCATCCCGGCCAGCGGCGTCTCGACGTCGAGCTCCTCGGCGCCGAAGCGCGGGCCGGCGCCTTCGCTCCCCAACGCCAGCCCGCCCTTGATGGCGTGCATCCGGAACGCCATCCGCGCGCCGGGATGGATCTCGCCGTCGAGGCTGGCGATGGAGAGGTGCAGATGGCTCCCCTCGTCGCGCGCTTCGATCGATGCGCCGGTCAGCACCACGTCGGGGAGACTCGCCGCGACGCCTTCAGCCTTGTTGGAGGCCGCCGCCGGGGGCGCCTCCGGGCCGTGATGCCCGTGTCCGCGGAGATGGGCCACGATGGCGTCGACGTTGTCCTCGTCGCCGCCGCGCACGGCGTGGACCCGCAGGCCGATCACCTCGACCGTGCTGTGCAGACCGAGGGCGGCGCCGAACGGAATCGACAGGCGCTCGATCGTGGCCAGCGGCGGCCCGCCGGCCGCCCCCGCGATGGTGACGTCCTGCAGGACGATGCGGCCCAGCCCCCCGCGGCCATGCCCCACCGTGACGGCACGACCGAGCTTGGCCGACAGACGGCTCTCGCAAAGGTGCACCGCCAGAGCACCGACGGCGAAGGGATAGAGGATCAGAAGGAGCAGCGCCACGGCCGCGGCGATGCTGGCCCGGCGGTGGGCCGCCACGAAAACCCGCGCGCGCTCGGCCGGCCCTGGGGGCTGAAGGCGCGGCGGACCGCCCAGACCGGGCGGTAGAGGCGGCGGCTGCACGGCCCCGGCATACTACCAGGGCTGCGACGCCGGAGGGGATCCCCGACAATCAGGGAAAGCTCGAGCGTGAAACCCGAAAGCGCGAGCGTCAACCCGCCGAGCGGGCCCCGCCGCCCCGAAGTTGATACGATTCGGCGCAGGCGATGAGCGAGCGGGACGGAATCCAGAGCTTCCTGGCGGCGGTGCGCCGGCGGCTCTTGCTGCGCGCCGGACTCCAGGCGGCGGGCTACGGGGCGGCGGCGCTGGGGATCGGGCTCTTCGTGCTCGGCCTCTCGGCGGCCTCGGTGGGCCCCGCTGATTTCTGGCCCACGGTGACGGCCTGCTTCGCCGGCGTGCTCGGCCTGGTGGTGCTGGCCCGTGGCGTCCTCGTCCCCGCCCGCGCGCTGCGCGACGATCGGGCGGCCGCCCGTCGCACCGGCGCGCTGCTGCCGGAGATGGCCAGCGATCTGCTGTCCGCGGTGGAGCTCGCCGGGGCGCCGGCCGCCGACGCGCGCGGCGGGGCCTCGCCGGCCCTGGTGCGGGCCTTTCGGGAGCAGGTGGCCCGGGGACTGGCGCCGGTCGCGCCGGCCCGCCTCGTCTCCTTCGGACCGGCGACCCGGGCCCTCGCTGTCTCCGGGCTGATCGCGGCGGCGCTGATCGCGGCGATGGCGCTCTGGCCGACCGTGGCCCGGGGGCTCCGCACGCTGCTGCACCACCCGTCGCGGTTCGAGGGGGCCGCCGATCTCCGCGGTGCCGCTGGTCGGCGACGTGCGCGTCACCTACGAGTATCCCGCCTACACCGGCCTCGGCTCGCGCACCGTCGAGGGCTCGACCGGCGACATCGCGGCGGTCAAGGGGACGCACGTTCGCATCGAGACCCACCCGCTGCGCCCGGCGCGCCGCGCGCTCCTGCTGCTCGGTGAGCACGGCGAGCTGGGCGAGATCCCCGGGACGCTGTCGGGCGAGACGCTGACCGCCGAGCTGACGCTGACCCGGGACGGGAGCTATCGCTTTTGGCTGGAGCCGCGGTTCGGCAGGCCGATTCGCGAGGAGCGCAGCCACCGGCTGACCGCCGAGCCCGACGCCCCTCCGCGCGTCGAGATCTCGGGGCCCGCCGACCGGCTGGAGCTGCCGACGCCGCGGCCGATCGAGATCGGCTATTCGGCCAGCGACGACTTCGGGCTGGGGGCCATCGACCTGGTGTATCGCATCGGCGATCGGCCGGAGCAGCGCGTGCCGCTTGCGCGACGGAGCCGGCGGGCGGGCGGTTCAAGGGCGGACCGTGTGGGACCCGGCGACCACCGGCCTCGCGGGGGCGGAGCGGATCGCCTACCGGATCGAGGCGCGCGATCGCGATCAGATCGCCGGGCCGAAGGTCGGCTCGTCGCGGACGCTGTACGTGGTCATCCAGAGTCCGCACCAGAACCTGGAGGACCGCCTCGAACGGCAGCGCGACCTGCTGGAAAAGCTGCTGGGCGATCTGGCCGCGCGTCTCGAGCGGGACCGGTCGGTGGCGCCGCCGCTGGCCGCCGGCACCAGCGAGGCGGCGGCCGCCGACGAGCGGCTGGCGGCGGTGGCGGCGGAGCACGAGACCGAGGAGGCGCACCTGGCGCTGCTTGGACGGCTGCTCGACGAAGATCGGCGGGAAGCGGTCATGGGCAAGACGCTGCGGGCGGCGCTGGCCGGGATCGCCGATCGGCTGGAGCACCTCCTGCGCGAGGAGGCGAAGGCGCTGGCGGCGCTGAAGGCCAGGCCGGGCGCCGGGCGGGCGCGCCTCGAGGCCGCCTCGGCCAAGCAGGTCGCCGAGCTGGAGAGCGACGTGCTGCGGCTCGACGACCTCATCGGCCGGCAGCGGCTGGAAGATCTCGCCAGCCTCGGCAAGGAGCTGACCGAGGCGCACCAGCGGCTGCGGGATCTGCTGGAGCGCTACAAGAAGACCAAGGACGAGGGGCTGCGGCGCCAGCTGGCGCGCGAGGCCCGCGATCTGCGCGCCCGGCTGGCCGATCTGGCGCAGAAGATCGCCGCCGTCCAGGCCCGCAACGACGTCCCGGAGGAGTGGCGGAACCTGCCCGAGATGAAGGGGCTGGAGGAGCAGGCGCGCAAGCTGGACGACCTCATCGAAAAAGGGGACGCCGCCGATCTGGAGAAGGCGCTGGCCCAGCTGGGCGACGATCTGCGGAGCATGCGCAAGATGCTCGATCAGAACGCGGACGGCTTCGGCGCCGAAAGATTTCCGCAGGAGAACCGGGTGGTCGCCGAGCTGATGAAGAAGATCGGCGACATCGAAGGGGACGAGCGGGCGCTGCAGAAGGAGACGCAGGCCATCTCCGAGAAGCAGGAGGCGGAGGTCGAGCGACGGCTGAAGGGGCAGATGGAGGACCTGCTGAAGCGCGAGGGTGAGAAGATCGATCGGCTCAAGCAGAAGCTCGGCAGCGTGCCGACGGGAGATCCGGAGAGCGCGCTCAGCGAGGAGATCGGCCGCGCCCGGGAGAGCGCCAAGCAGATGCGGCGTCTCCTCGGCGAGCGCGATCTGGCCGAGGCCAAGGGGGAGGCCGAGCGGGCCGAGACCAGCCTGGAGCGCGCCGGAGAGCACCTCGACGAGATGGCGGAGGCGCGCCGCGCCCGCCACGGCGGCGTCGAGGGGGAGCACGACAAGCGGGCCGACGCGGTCGGCGAGGCGCGCGGGCTGGCGCAGGAGATCGCCGACGATCTGTCGAAGGTGATGCCGAAGCCGTCGGAGACGCTGACGCCGGCCGACCGCGAGGCGGCGCGCGGGCAGGCCGAGAAGCAGGCGGCCATCGGAAAGCGCACCGAGGACCTGGCCGGGGAGGCGGCGCGGCGCCTCGGCAAGATGCCGGGGATGGAGAAGGCCGAGGGGGAGCTCAAGGGCGCCGGCGCGCGGATGAAGGAGGCGGGCGAGTCGCTCAAGCGGGACGAATCGAAGCCGGCCGCCACCGCCGAGCGCGACGCCGCCGATCGGCTGAGCAAGCTGCGCGACTCGATGCAGGAGCGCTCGATGGGCGGCGCCGAGCAGCACCGCGACCCGGTGCGCATCCCCGGCGCCGACGAATCGAGCGCGCCGCGCGCCTGGCGGCAAGAGCTGCTCGACGCCATGAAGGAACGGGCGCCCGAGCGCTACCGCGACGAGGTCCGCCGCTACTACGAGGAGCTGGTCAAATGAAGCGCGGCCTGACTGCGCTGGCCGTGGCGACGCTCTCGCTCGCCGGCGTCCGCCAGCGCGCGCCGCCGCGCGGCGCCCGCGGCCGATGTGGGCGAAACGGCCAAGCGGGTCGATGCCCTGCTCGACGGCTGGCAGTTCAAGGAGGCCGCCGCCGCGCTGGCGACGCTGAAGCGCGCCGCCCCCGGCGCGCCCGAGACCAACTTCCTCGACGGCTACCAGAAGTTCCTGAGCGGCGACTACGACGGCGCGGTTCACGCGCTCTCCGCGGCGTCCGACGCGCAGCCGGCGAACGGGGAGATCAAATCGCTGAAGGATCTGGCCGCCGCCGCGCGCGACGCCATCAAGGACTTCCGCGAGGAGCGCTCGCCCCACGCGATCATCCATTACGCCCCGGAGGACGCGGCGCTGGTCCCCTACGCCCGCGACACCATCGAGGCGGCGTACGCGGCGCTGCACGCCGATCTGGGGTTCGAGATCGCGCAGCCGATCCGGGTCGAGTTCTACCGCGCGCCGTCGGATCTGGCGGCGGTCTCGTCGCTGTCGGTGGCCGAGGTGGCGCGCACCGGGACCATCGCGCTCTGCAAGTGGGCGCGGCTGATGGTCACCACGCCGCGCGCGCTGGCCTACGGCTACCCCTGGCTCGACAGCATGAACCACGAGCTGGTCCACTACGCCGTCTCCACCCTGACGAAGGACCGGGCGCCGGTCTGGTTGCAAGAAGGGCTGGCCAAGTTCCTCGAGCGCCGCTGGCGCGAGCCGCCCGGCGGGCGCATCCCGCCGCCGATGGAGCACCTGCTGGCCAAGGCGCTGCGCTCCGGCCACCTCATCAGCTTCGAGGCGATGCACCCCTCGATGGCCAAGCTGCCGTCGGCCGAGGACGCCACGCTGGCCTTCGCCGAGGTCGAAAACGCCGTCGCCTACCTCTACGAAAAGGGGGGCATGGCGGCGCTGCGCGACGCCATCAAGCGCGTCGGCGACGGCGAAGACGCGCGGATGGCCGTGGCGGCGGCCGCCGGCGGCGGCTGGCCCGAGTTCGAGCGCGGCTGGCGGGCCTTCATGGTCGCCCAGCACTACAAGACCTTCCCGGCCATCGACATCGCCACCACCCACATTCGCAAGCCGAACGCCATCGCCTCCGGCCGCAAGCCCGCCGAGGAGGACGCGCTGTCGCCGGCGCTGCAGGGCGAGCGCGCCGTTCCGCTACCTGCGGCTCGGCAACATGCTGCTCGGGCGCGATCACCCGCGGGCGGCGGCCGCCGAATACGAGAAGGGGCAGAAGGCGGTCAGCGCCAGCACCCGCACCGATCCGTCGGCGACCTGGATCTTCCCGGTGAAGCTGGGGCGAACCTACCTGACGCTGGGCGAGCCCGAGCGCGCGCTCAAGGCGCTGGCCCCGGTGCAGGCGCTCTACCCCGATCTCCCCTGGCCGAACCTCATCGCCGGCGAGGCGAAGCTGGCGCTGGGCGACGCGCCGGGCGCCGTCGCCGCCGCTGCGCGCGTCGCTGGCCACCAACCCCTTCGACCCGCGCGTCCACTGCGCGCTCGCCGCCGCCTACGGCAGGCTGCCGGCCGCCGAGCGGGCGACCGCCGCCGACGTCGCGCGCGAGCAGAAGCTCTGCAAAGAGCTGGGCGCCGAATAACCGCGCGGCTGCGCTAATTTGACGACCTCGACCAGGGGGCGATACTGGCCCGGCTGGCGTCGGCGAGATGCCGGACGTCCGTAAAAACCAACGGAGGTCGTTCCGATGAAAAAGCCCCTACTCCTCTCCTCTCCTCGGTGGCCTCGCGCTCTGCGCGGCCACTCCCGCCTTCGGCGCAAGACCGACCGCCCCCGCCCGCCTGCCACCGCGCCGCCGCCGAACTCGGCGCCGGTGACCTCCGTGGGCGGCGGCGCCATCGGCATCGGCGCCGTCGCAATGGCTCTCCGGCGTGACGGGTGCTGAGTTCGTCTACGACCATGCCGATGTTCCACATCGAGGGCGTCCTCGGCTACGACCACGCTTCGCACGCCAACAACAGCGGCTCGACTCCGACTTCACCGTCGGCGTCTCCGGTTGGTACCACCTCGCGCGAGGCAACAACGCCGACTTCTCGATCGGCGGCGGCGCCGGCCTCTTCTACACCGTCACCGCCGGGCAGGAATTCGTTCGACCGCGCTTCGCGCTCGAGCCGGGCGCTGAGGCCCGCGTCTTCCTGACCCCGAACTTCGCTCTCACGGGTCGGGTCGGCATCGCCATCACGTTCGGCGACAACAACTCGGACACGACGCTCTCCATCGCCGGCCAGGAAACGGCCGCCTTCGGCTTCACCTACTTCTTCCGTTAGGCATCAGTTTCCGAGGCGCACCGAGGTCGTGAGGCCTCGGGCGCCGTCGGCGTAGTGTCCGTCGCGCTCCGGCTGGGCGCCGCCGACCGCGATGTCGAACGCTCCCGCCGAGTGGCCGCCGCGCTCCGCGCTCGTCGACCAGCGTCAGCGCCTGGGCAGGCAGCGCCAGCGAGACGGTCCGGCGCTCTCCCGCCGCCAGCGGGACCCGCGCGAAAGCCGCCAGCCAGAGGCGCGGCGCGTAGGGAGGCGGATCGTGCGGGACGACGTAGACCTGGACCACCTCGTCCCCGGCACGGGCGCCGCGGTTCTCGACCTCGACGGAGATCGTCTTCGCCGTCCGGCGCGACGCGCAGGTTTGAGTACCCGAACGTCGTGTACGAGAGGCCATCGCCGAACCGGTAGAGCGGCGGCCGTTCCAGATAGCGGTAGGTGCGCCCGCGCATCGCGTAGTCGGTGAACGGCGGCAGATCGGCAGTCGAGCGGTAGAAGGTGATCGGCAGCCGGCCGGCCGGATTGACCTCGCCGAAGAGAACGTCCGCGACGGCATTCCCCCCCTCCTCGCCCGGGTACCAGGCGTCGAGCAGCGCGGCCGCGTGCGCCGCCGCGAACGGGCACCGCCAGCGCGCTGCCGCCGGTGAGCACGACGATCACCGGCTTGCCGGTGGCCACCAGCGCCTCGAGCAGCTTCTCCTGCGACCCCGGCAGGTCGAGCGTGCGGCGATCGCCGGCGGGGTTGAGCGCGCTGTCGTTCTCTTCCCCTTCGAGCCGCGGATCGAGCCCCAGGACGGCGACCACGACGTCGCTCCTGCGCGCGGCGGCGACCGCCTCGCGGAGCTGGGCGCTCGAGCCGCCCGCACCCGGCCAGCGTCGCCCCGCGCGCGTAGCGGACGCTCGCGCCCCGGGCCCGCGCGGCCGCGCGAATCCCTTCCAGCAGCGTGACCGCGTGCGACGGCGTCCCGTGATAGTTGGCGAGCAACGCGTCCTTGTCGTCGGCCGTCGGTCCGACCACCGGCGATCCGCTTCGCCGGCGCGTCCGAGCGGCAGCGCGCCGTTGCGATTCTCCAGCAGGACCACCGCCCGGGCCGCCGCCTGCGCGCGCCAGCTGCCGGTGGGCAGGCGAGTCGATGGCCTCCGCGCCGAGCGCCGACCAGGGGGTCGCGGTCGCCGGGTCGAACAGCCCCAGCCGGAAGCGCGCGGTGAAGAGCCGCACCAGCGCCCGATCGAGCTCCGCCTCGGTCACCAGGCCCCGCGCCAGCGCCGGGCCCGAGCGCCGCGTACGCCCGCCCGCAGTCGAGATCGGTCCCCGCCCGCAGCGCCATCGCCGCGGCCGCCTCCGGCGACGGCGCCGCGTGATGCGCGGCGAAGATGTCGTCCACCGCGCCGCAGTCGCCGACCACGTAGCCGCCGAACCCCCACGCCTTGCGCAGCGTCTCGTCGAGCAACCGCGCGCTGGCGGCGGCCGGCGCGCCGTCGACGCGGTTGTAGGCGGCCATCACCGAGCCGACGTGCGCCTCGCGCACCGCCGCCTCGAACTGCGGCAGGTAGGTGTCGGCCAGATCGTGCGCGCTGGGGCGGGCGTCGAACGAGTGGCGGTCGGCCTCCGGCCCGCTGTGCACCGCGAAGTGCTTGGCGGTGGCGACGGTCTTGAACCAGCGGGGGTCGACTCCTTGCATCCCCTCGATGAACGCCACCCCCATCCGCGCCGTCAGCAGCGGGTCCTCGCCGTAGGTCTCCTGCCCGCGGCCCCAGCGCGGATCGCGGAAGATGTTGATGTTGGGCGAAAAGAAGGTCAGCCCCTGGTAGCGGCCCCGCTCGCCGCGCGCCTCGGCCAGGTTGAACTTGGCCCGCGCCTCGTCGGAGATCGCGGTCGCCACCCGCTCAACGAGCGGCGCGTCGAAGGTCGCCGCCAGCGCGATGGCTTGCGGGAAGACGGTGGCCCGGCCGGCGCGCGCCACGCCGTGCAGCGCCTCGCTCCACCAGTCGTAGGCCGGGACGCCGAGGCGCGGGATCTCCGGCGCCGACGTCATCAGCTGCCCGATCTTCTCGTCGACGGTCATGCGCCGCACCAGATCGGCGGCGCGCTCGGCGGCGGGGCGGCGGGGATCCCGGTACGGCGCGTCCCTTTCCGGAACCGCCAGGCGCGACGCCCGCACACAACCTGACGACGACGTCGTCGCGACGGCCAGGAGCGCTACCGCGATCGCGCGCGCGGGCGACGCCGTCAAAGCGCGATCACTTCAAGGTGATCGTGGTCTTGGCGTAGACCTTTTCCTTACCGCCGACCACACGGGTCGCGCGGACCTCGTACTTGTGCCCTTTGACGAACCCCATGTCCGACGAGATCGTCTGACCGTTGAGCTGCACGATCTTCTGATCGGGCTTCACGCTGACCTCGGTGAAGTTGACCTGGTCGGGCGGATGCTTCGACACGTCGTAGTAGACGACGTTGATTTTGTTGCCGCCGGCGCCGGCGCCCAGAAAGATCATCATGTTCAGCGTCCAGGAACCGCCGCCTTTGAAGGTCGTCTTCCCCTGCTTCTTGAGAGCGGCGTTCATCTCCTTCTCCGAGGCGTAGGAGCCGAACTCGACGTCGCTCACCACGATGCGCCCGCCCGCGAGAGCTGCCCGCGGCGCCAGCGTCAGGGCGCCGAACACCGTCGCCGCAAGAAGTCCTGCCTGGAAGAATTGACGCATACGCTGCATGGACCGTCCTCCTCGGGCCATCAATAACACGACAGCCCGGCGCCCGCAGCGTCAACGAATCCGTCAGTTGACCGCGGTGCCGCACAGTCCTTAACCGGCGGCGCGCCGGCACCGCCCCGGGGCTCCGCGTCCTTTGGGGGCATACCCCTTGCAAACCTCGAGCTCACCTTGCGTGTGTTGGAGGCGCGGTTCCACCCGCGGCAGAAGGCCGGAGGCGACTTCATCGTCGTCGGGCATGTGGTCTGGGAGACGGAGAATGGGCGCGCCGTGGTCCAGCCGTCGAGCTCCTCTGATGTCGCGGGCCCAGCCGGCGACCTTGCTTTCCAAGCTGCAGTACCTGGTCTCTCTCAACGGCGCCGCGTCGTTCGAACGGTTGCAGGTGCTGCGCAGCCAGTTCTGGTCGTTCGTGGAAGTGCCAACCGTCTCATCTTCAGGAGGTTCAGTATGAATTCGTCACGGTCTTGGTTGAGTCTGTTCGCGCCCGCTTCGGGACTGGTCCTGCTGGGAGCGTTCGGGTGCTCGCACGAGCAGAAGGCTCCGCCGGCCCACCCCGCCCCGGCCCCGGTGGCGGCCCGTGTCGCACCGGCCGCCACCGCCGGAGCCGCCGGCCGAGGCGCCGAGCGAAGCGCCGCAAGCCAACAACGAGCCCGCCATCTACTTCGACTTCGACTCGTACACGCTGCGCTCGGACGCGCACTCGGTGCTGCAGAAGGTCGCCGGCAAGCTGAAGGCCCAGAACGCCGCGCTGGAGATCGACGGCAACTGCGACGAGCTCGGCACGACCGAGTACAACCTGGCGCTCGGCGAGGAGCGGGCGAAGGCCGCCAAGAGCTACCTCGAGCACCTCGGCGTTCCGAACGCCAAGGTGAGGACGGTCAGCTACGGCTCGGAGCGGCCGAAGTACCCGGGGCACGACGACGACGCGCACGCCAAGAACCGCCGCGACGATCTGATCGTGCGCTGAGACTGCGCGGATGCGCAGATCGCGGTCGGCGAGGCTGTCGGCCCGGCTGGCGTTGGCCTCGCTGGGGACGGCCGTCGCCGTCGGCGTCGTCTGCGCGGTCGGCCTGTTTTCGCTGGGGAACGCCTCGGCGGTGTCGCGGATCGCGGTCAGCCGCCAGCTCGCGCTCATCGACGACGCCGCGGCGATGAGCGCCTTCCTGTACCAGAAGGGGTTCGTCGCCGAGTATCTGCTGACCGGCAACCGCGCCTGGCTGGCCGAGCTGGAGAGCAACCGCCCCGCGTTCGAATCGTGGCTCCGGCGGATGCACGGCAAGATCGGGACCGCCCAGTCGGAGCATCTGCTGGACGAGATCCAGTCCGAGTACGCCGCCTACGATCACGCGCGGCGCGAGGCGGTCGTCCCTCTACGACGCCGGCCATCCCGCCGAAGCGAAGGAGGCGCTGCTGCAGAATCACACCCAGGCGCAGCGGCTGCGCGATCTGTTCTCCGACTTCGGCCGGGCGGCCCGCGCCGACGCCGAGAGGACGCTGTCGGACACCGAGCGCTCGGTCCGCCGGCTGGCCGACGTGCTGGTCGCCACCAGCGTGGCGGGCGCCGTGGCCAGCCTGCTGGTCGGCTTCCTGTGGGCGCGCCGGATCACCAAGCCGATCACCGAGCTGGAGGTGCAGGTCGAATCGGCGGCCGAGCGCACGCGCATCCATCTGTTGCCGGGGAGAGCCGGGCTGGAGACGCTGGGCGATCAGGTGAGCGCCATTGTCGAGAAGCTGGAGGAGACCGACGCCGCGCTGTTCGAGCACCGGCGGCGCCTCGTGCAGAGCGAGAAGCTGTCGGCGGTCGGGGAGCTGGCCGCCAAGCTGGCGCACGAGATGCTGAACCCGCTGGCCGGGATGAAGGCGGCGACGCAGCTCCTCGAGCGCCAGGGGACGGCGGCGGTGGCGCGGCCGAGCGCGCCGGCGGCGGCAGGCTCTGCCCAGCGGAGTCCCGCGGGAGAGGGGGTGGGAACCCTCCCCGGATTTCCGCAGATGATCGTCGAGACGGCGCGGGCGCTCGACCGCGAGATCACGCGGGTCGAGGGCCTGGTCCGGCGGCTGATGAACTATGCCCGCCCGCTGGCGCCGCGGTACGAGCTCTGCACCGTGGGGAGCCTGGTCGACGCCGCGCTGGACGCCGCCTCTCCCGCCTTGGCCAAGCACCAGGCGCGAGGTGGCCCGGCGAGAGGAGCCGAACCTGCCGCCGCTGGAGGTCGATCCGCAGCTCATCACGCAGGCGCTGGTCAATCTGATCGTCAACGCCGCGGAGGCGACGCCGCCCGGCGGCGGGGCCATCGAGGTCGAGACGGCCCGCGCGATCAGCCTGGGGCGCGACGAGATCGCCGTCCGCGTCCGCGACAGCGGCGCCGGGATCCCCGCCGAGCGGCAGCGCGAGCTGTTCAAGCCGTTCTTCACGACGAAGCCCGAGGGGCACGGGTTGGGGCTGGCGGTGAGCCAGAACATCTTGCTGGAGCACGGCGGCCGCATCGTGGCCGCCAACCGCTCCGACGCGCGCGGCGCCCTCTTCGAGCTGCAGATCCCGGTGGTGCGATGACGAACGGAATCGATCGCGTGGGGGAGAACGGGCTTTGCCCGTTCGAGCCCTTCGCGGGGGGAGCGGGACCCTCCCAGGGTCCCGAACGGATCGATCGCGTGGGGGAGAACGGGCTTTGCCCGTTCGAGCCCGTCGCGGGGGAGCGGGACCCTCCCAGGGTCCCGAACGGATCGATCGCGTGGGGGAGAACGGGCTTTGCCCGTTCGAGCCCGTCGCGGGGGGAGCGGGACCCTTCCAGGGTCCCGAAGTCGAATGACCGCTTCGGTCTTGATTGCCGACGACGAGGCGCTCATCCGCCAGTCCGTGCGCTCGCTGCTGGCCGGGGAGGGGTTCGACGTCCACGTCGCGGCCTCGGGTGCCGAGGCCTGGAGCCGCTTCCAGGAGACGCGCCCCGACGTCGTGCTGCTGGATCTGGTGCTGGGCGACGCCGACGGCCTGGACGTCCTGCGCAAGATGAAGCAGGAGGCCGCCGACACCAAGGTCATCCTGATCTCCGCGCACGGCTCGATCGAGAGCGCGGTGACCGCGATGAAGCTGGGCGGCTATGACTTCATCAAGAAGCCGTTCGAGCTGGAGGAGATCGTCGCCGCCGTCCGCAACGCCGTTCGCACCAGCCGCCTCGAGCAGCGGGTCGCCTACCTGGCGGCGCAGGAGCGGCGGCGCAGCGGCGGCGCGGCCTTCGTTCACGCGGCGCCGCGGATGACGCGCCTCCTCGGCGAGGTGGAGGTGATCGCCAAGAGCCCCGTGCCGCTGGTGCTGGTCACCGGCGAGAGCGGCACCGGCAAGCAGGCGATCGCCCGCATGCTGCACGAGGGATCGCCGCGGGCGAGCGGCCCGTTCGTCGAGCTCAACTGCTCGGCCATTCCCGAAAACCTCGTGGAGAGCGAGCTGTTCGGCCACGAGCGCGGCGCCTTCTCCGACGCGCGCGAGCGGAAGCTGGGCCTGGTGGAGATCGCCGACGGCGGGACGCTGTTCCTCGACGAGATCGGCGACCTCGGCGCCGGCGCGCAGGCCAAGCTGCTGACCTTTCTCGAGCAGCGGACCTTCCGCCGCGTCGGCGCGACGGCCGTCCGGCGGGTCGACGCGCGCGTGGTCGCCGCCACCAATCGCGACCTGCCGGCCGCGGTGGCCGCCCACACCTTCCGCGAGGATCTCTTCTACCGGGTCAACGCCATCACCGTGCACCTGCCGCCGCTGCGCGAGCGGGTCGCCGACGTGCGCGCGCTGGCGGAGCACTTCCTCGCCGAGTCGGCGCGCGAGTTCGGACGGCGGTTCCAGGAGATCGCGCCTGAGACGGCCGGCCTGCTCGAACGTTACCGCTGGCCCGGCAACGTCCGCGAGCTGCGCGCCGTGATCGCGCGCGCCACGCTCCTCCACGACGACACCGCGCTTCGTCCGGCGCATCTGCCGGCCGAGCTGCTGGCCGCGGCGCTGGCGGCGCCGGCGACGGACCAGGCCGTCGGGGAATCGCCCAGCACGATCCCGACTCTCGAAGAGGTGGAGCTCGGCCACATCCGCCGCGTGCTGGAGATCTGCGGCGGCAACCGAACGCTCGCCGCCCAGCACCTCGGCATCACCCGCCAGACGCTGGCCAAGAAGGTGGGCGGCGGGGCGGGCGGCGGCGACGACTGATTACTGCGACAGCGTTCCGTTGCTGCCGGACATCACCGGCTGACCGGCCGCCGGCCCGGTCGCTTGATTGGACCCCGGCAGGAAGAGGCCCCAGAGCGAGGCGAGCCGGACGATGTCGGCGCTGGTGTGAACGCGCAGCTTGCCGTTGATGTGGCCGCGGTGAGTCTCGACCGTCTTGATGCTGATCCCCAGCCGCCCGGCGATCTGCTTGTTGGAGCTCCCCCAGATCACCAGGTCGAAGATCTGCCGCTCGCGTTGCGAGAGCCGCTCGATGCCGTGGGTGCCGCCGTTCTTGTCGACGCGCGCGCCGACCACCCGCGGCGCCGGCGCAGTCACGCCCGCCGGCAGCACCAGCTCGCCGCGCCCGACGCTGCGAATCGCGGCGATGATTTCGTCCGGGGGCTGCCCCTTGAGCGCATAGCCGCCGGCGCCGGCGCCCAGCGCCTGGTGCACGATCGCCTCGGGGCCGTGGGACGCCAGGATCAGCACGCGGACATTCGGCGCCGTGCGGCCGAGCTGGCGGGCCAAGGCGATGCCGTTGCCGTCACTGAGGTGGAGGTCCGAGACGACCACGTCGGGGCCGAGCGCGACCGCCATGGTCGCGGCGGCCGCACCATCTTCGCATTCCCCGACGACCTCCAGATCTCCGGCCCTGGGCAGCGCGGCCAGGGCGGCGTTCATTCCCATCCGGAAGATCGACGAGGGGTCCACCAGCAGCAGTTTCACGTTTCAGCCTCCTTGCTCGCGCCGCGCGAGCTTGACCTTCGGACGTAGCAATGCCGGTGCCGCCCGGCGGGGCGCGTTCCTGCCCCCACCGCCGCACCGCGAGGTAAGAAATCCAGCGATCCCCGCCCCCGGCGTTCATTTGGGTGACGGCGTGGCAACCACCCGCCGCGCATGGCATTCTGGGCCGCGCCATGTCGCTGGATCCGGCCGCCACTCCCCTGCCCGCCTCGGACGCCGCTCGCGATCTGGACGCCGTCCGCGAGGTGGCGGCCGCGCGCCGGGCCCTGGTCGCCGAGATCGGCAAGCGGATCGTGGGCCAGGAGCAGGTGATCGAGCACCTGCTGGTGGCGCTGTTCGCCCGCGGCCACTGCCTCTTCGTGGGCGTGCCGGGCCTGGCCAAGACGCTGCTCATCCAGACGCTGGCCGACGCGCTGGCGCTGTCGTTCGGCCGGATTCAGTTCACCCCCGATCTGATGCCGGCCGACATCACCGGCACCGACGTGCTGGAGGAGGATCGGGCCAGCGGCCGGCGGGTCTTCCGGTTCGTGCGGGGACCGATCTTCGCGAACGTCGTCCTGGCCGACGAGGTGAACCGCACGCCGCCCAAGACGCAGGCGGCGCTGCTGCAGTCGATGCAGGAGTACCGCGTCTCGGCGGGCGGTCAGACCTACGCGCTGCCGCTGCCGTTTCTGGTCTTCGCCACCCAAAATCCGATCGAGCAGGAGGGGACCTACCCGCTGCCCGAGGCGCAGCTCGATCGCTTCATGTTCCAGATCGACGTCGGCTATCCGTCGGAGGCCGAGGAGATCCAGATCGTCAACCAGCAGACCACCAGCTACCGGCCGCAGCTGCGCAAGGTGCTCTCGCCGGAGCGGATCCTCGAGCTGCAGGAGGTGGTGCTGCGCGTGCCGGCGGCGCCGCACGTGGTGGCGCACGCGGTGGCCCTCTGCCGCGCCAGCCGCCCGACCGAGGCAGGCGCGCCCGAGCTGATCAAGAAGTACGTCGCCTGGGGGGCGGGGCCCCGCGCCTCGCAGTATCTGGTGCTGGCGGCCAAGGCCCGGGCCATCCTCAATGGACGTTACGCGGCGTCGATCGAGGACGTGCGCGCGCTGGCGGGGCCGGTGCTGGTTCACCGCGTGCTGCCCAACTTCCACGCCGAGGCCGACGGCCTGACCGCCCACAAGCTGGTCGCGCAACTGATCGAGTCGGTCACGCCGGCGTAAGGAGGCGCCGGGCCATGCCGTCGCTGGCGCTCGATCCGCTGGACATTGCGTTGCTCGAATCGATGAGCGTGCGCGCGCGCGTGATCGTCGAGGGGGCCTTCGCCGGGCTGCACGGAAACCCGCACACCGGCGCGTCGATCGAGTTCTCCGAGCACAAGGAGTACGCGCCCGGCGACGACATCCGGCGCATCGACTGGAAGGCGGTCGGCCGCATCGACCGCTATTACCTGAAGCGGTTCGAGGACGAGACGGAGATGCGCAGCTTCCTCTTGCTCGACTCGTCGGCGTCGATGGGGTACGGGCGCAAGGGGGTGACGCAAGCTGGCCTACGCCAGCTACCTGGCGGCGGCGCTGGCCTACCTGCTGGCGCAGCAGGGGGACCCGGCCGGCCTCCTGGTGTTCGACGCCGAGACGCGCCAGTACCTGCCGCCGCGCACCCGCGGCGGGCACATTCGCGATCTGCTGGTGGCGCTGGACGCGGTCGCCCCGGCCGGGCGCACCGAGCCGGGGCGGGCGCTGGCGTACGTCGCCGAGCTCGCCGATCGCAAGAGCCTGATCGTGCTCTTCTCCGATCTGCTCGACGCGCCGGCCGACCTGGCCGACCGGCTGCGGCAGCTGCGCTCGCGCGGGCACGACGTGGCGCTGTTCCAGATCCTCGACCCGGACGAGGTCGCGCTGCCGTTCGACGAGGTGACCGACTTCGAGGCGATCGAGCCCGGCGACGCCCGCCGGCTGCTGGTCGATCCGCGCGAGCTGGCGGCGTCGTTCGAGCGCGAGTCGGCGGCGCTTCGCGAGCGCTGGCGTCGCACCTGCGTCGAGGCGCGCGTGGAGTACCAGTTCGCGACGACGGCCCAGCCGCCGGCCGACGTCCTGCGCGCCTTTCTCTTCGCGCGGCAGCGGGCGAGGAGGTAGCGGATGCATTTTCTCGCACCGTCGCTGCTGCTCGGCCTTCTGGCCGCCGCCCTGCCGGCCATCATCCATCGCATCGGGCGCCGGCAGGCCCGGCCGATCCGGTTCGCGGCGATGGAGCTCCTGCTGCGCGCCGAGCACGAGGTCTCCGCGCGGCGGAGGCTGCGCGACGCGCTGCTGCTGGTGGCCCGGACCGGCCTGGCCATGGCGCTGCCGCTGGCGTTCGCGCGCCCGTTCGCCGAGGTCCGGTCGGATCTGCCGGCGGTCACCGGCCGCTCGCAGAGCGCGGTGGTGATCCTCGACGACTCGGCCAGCATGCGCCGGCGCGCCGCCGACGGGGGGACCCCGTTCGACGCCGCGCGCGCCAAGGCCCGAGCGGTGATCGAGCATCTGTCCGCCGACTCGGAGGTGGCGCTGGTGCTGGCGTCGGAGGGATCGGCCGCGCCGATCGCCGAGCTGGCCAGCGATCGGCCGCGGGTGGTGGCCGCGCTGGAAGCGGTCCCCAGCTCGGCCCGCCGCGCCGACTTCGCCGCGGCCCTGCGGCGCGCGACGCAGATCCTGGCCAGCTCGACCCGGGCCGATCGTCTGATCTACGTCGCCACCGATCTCCAGGCGGCGGGTTGGGGCGACGTCAAGCCGGCCACCGGCCCGGGCGCCCCCCAGATCGTTCTGCTCGATGCCAGCGGGGGCGCGGCCTGGACCAACCGCGCGGTGGTGGCGCTGGCCGCCGAGCCGGCGCCGGAAGAAGGGGCCCAGGGGATCGCGGTGATCGCCGAGATCGCCAACTTCTCCCCCGAGCCGGCGCGAAACCTGGGGGTGACGCTGGCGCTCGACGGCGCCCAGGTGGCGCGCGGCTTCGTCGACGTCCCCGCCGCCGGTCGAGCGCGCAAACGGTTCGTCCTGACCACCGCCGGCGGCAGCGCGCACGAGGCCGAGGTGGCGATCGACAAGGACAGCTTCCCGCTCGACGATCGGCGCGCCTGCCTGGTCGAGGCCTCGCGCGGCCTGCGGGTGCTGCTGGTCGACGGCGACCCGCGCACGGTGAGGACCGAGGACGAGACCTTCTTCCTCGAGGCGGCGCTGCGGGCGGGCGGCAGCGGCTTCTCGGTGACGAACACGCTCCCCGACGATCTCGCCAGCCGGGATCTCTCCGGCTTCGGCGCCGTCTTCATGGCCAACGTGAACCGCCCGACGCCGACGGTGGCCGCGGCGCTGCTCCATTACGTCGAGGCGGGCGGGGGCCTCTTCATCTCGGTCGGCGATCGCGTCGACACCGATGCCTGGAACCAGACCGCCAGGGCGCTCCTCCCCCAGCCGCTCGGCCTCAAGCGGAGCGCCGCCGCGCTGCCGGGCGCGCACGCCGAGGGGGAGACCGTCGACCTCCGCCCGGCCGAGCGCCTGGCGCCGATCGATCGCCGCCATCCCGCTGCTGTCGGCCTTCCCCGCCCACGGCGACGGGCTGTCGTCGGCGCGGTTCTTCCAGTACATGCTGCTGTCGCCGGTGCCCGACGCGCCCGGGCGGCAGATCGTGCTGCGCTACGAGAGCGGCGCGCCGGCGCTGGTCGAGGCCGACGTCGGCCGTGGCCGCGTCCTGCTGCTCACCACGACCATCGATCGCGAGTGGACCGACCTGCCGATCCGTCCGGGTTTCTTGCCGCTGATTCAGGAGATCGCCCGCTACCTGGCGGGCGCCCCCTCCGGCGAGGCGGCGACCGCCGTCGCCGTCGGACAGAAGCGGGAGATCGCCCTCGAACCCGACGATCGCCGGGTCGAGGTGGTGCCGCCCGCCGGCGAATCGCACTGGCTGACGCCGCCGGGACGCAGCGGCGACCCGCACGCGCGCCGCACGGTCACCTTCGCGGACACCGACTGAGCCGGGCTTCTATCGCGTTCGCGCCGCGCGCGGCGACGGGACCATCAGCGAGCGCCCCGACGCCGCTTTCGTCGTGAACCTCGATCCGCGCGAGTCTGATCCGGCGCGCCTGGCCGACGACAAGCGCCCCGATCGGGTCACGCCGTCGGCGACGGCCGGGGTGGCGCCGCGCCGCCGGCTCGAGCTGTGGCACGCGCTGGGCGCCGCCGCCATCGCGCTCGTGCTGCTGGAGTCGCTGTTGACGCTGCGGTTTCGACGCGGCAGGGTCAAGGCATGAACAAGGGCTTCGGGAACGACGACGCCCACGTCGCGGAGTGGCTGTTGCGGATGTACGCCCCCGAGGACGAGGTGCTGACCGAGATCCGCGCCCGCAGCGCCGCCGCGGGGCTGCCCGACATCCAGGTCGCGGCGCTCGACGCGCGTCACCTGGAGGTGCTGGCCCGCGCCGCCGGCGCTCGACGGGCCGTCGAGATCGGCACGCTGGGCGGCTACTCGGGCGTGTCGATCCTGCGGGGCCTCGGAGAGACGGGCGAGCTGGACACCATCGACAGCGAGCCGCGCCACGCCGAGGTGGCGCGCGAGAGCTTCCGGCGGGCCGGCTTCGGCGCGCGCGCCCGGGTCCACGTCGGCCCCGCGCTGGACGTCTTGCCCCGGCTGGTCGCGCGCGGGCCCTACGACCTGGTCTTCATCGACGCCGACAAGGAAGGCTATCCGCGCTACCTCGACTGGGCGGCCGACAACCTCCGCCCCGGCGGCCTCGTGCTGCTCGACAACGCCTTCCTGTTCGGCCACCTGCCCGAAGCCCCCGCCGGCGAGCGCGCCGGCTCGATCGCAGGCGATGCAGGCCGTGCACGAGAAGCTGGCCCGCGGCGGGCGTTTCCGGGCCACCCCGCTTCCCACCGGCGAGGGCCTGGCCATGGGCGTGAAGCTCTGAGCGAGGCGCTACGGATCGCGTGGGCTCGGGAGGTTTAAGCAACCCTCCCAGGGTTCCTTAGTCCGCCACCGGCGAGCTGCCCGCGGCCGACGGCGGCGCCGCGCCGAAAGATCCCGCCAGCGCCCGGTGCGCCGGCGTGCCGAGCAGCGAGGGCAGCATGGCCGCGGGCGCCGGCAGCGCCACCCGGCAAGCCGCCTTGAGCGCGGCGACGCGCGCGGCGCTCTCCTCGACCCGGGCCCGGAAGTCGGCCCGCGCTTCGGCGGCCCGGACGATCGCCTCGAAGGCGGCGTGCTGGCGCGCCTCGGGCTCGCGGACGAGGAGGTGGTCGCACCCGGCCTCGATCGCGCCCACCGCCAGCTCCTCGATCGAATAGCGATCGGCGACCGCCTTCATCCCCAGATCGTCGGAGACCAGCACGCCCCGGAACCCGAGCTCGCCGCGCAGCAGCTCGGTCGCGATCCGGCGCGACAGCGTCGCCGGCCGATCGGGATCGAGCGCCGGATAGAGGACGTGCGCGGTCATGAACGCCTCCATCCCGGCGGCGGAGGCCGCGGCGAACGGCGCCAGCTCCACGCGCCGCAGCCGCTCGAGATCGTGCGGCACGACCGGCAGCTCGTGGTGCGAGTCGGTCCGGGTGTCGCCGTGACCGGGGAAGTGCTTGCCGCAGCCGACCAGGCCGGCCCCGCGCAGCCCCCGCCAGAACGCCAGCGCCTGGATGGAAACCGCCTCGGGCGTGGTCCCGAACGCGCGATTGCCGATCACCGGGTTCGCTGGATTGGTGTGCACGTCGAGCACCGGCGCGAAGTCCCACCCGACGCCGAGCGCCGCCAGCTCGTCGCCGACCGCCCGACCAACCGCCGCGGTCCGCGCCGCGTCGCCCGCCTCGCCGACCGCCAGCATCGGCGGCCAGACCGTCGCCGGCGCGCGCACCCGCTGAACCAGCCCACCCTCCTGATCGATCGAAACCAAGCAGCGGCGCGTCCGGCGGCGCAGCGCCCCGCAGCGACGCCACCAGCGCCGCCACCTGCCCTGGATCCGCGATGTTGGGGCGGAACAACATCACGCCGCCGACCTCCGAGGCGGCGATGCGCGCCCGCAGCGCGGCGGGCGCCACCGTCCCGTCGAACCCCACCGACAGGAGCTGCCCCGCGAGCTGCCGAAGCCCCGACGCCGTCACGCCAGTCGTCTCCCCGCGGGCGACCAGGGCCCGGGCAACCGCAAACGCTGGCCGGCGGTCGTAAGCATCCGCCGGATCTTATCGACACCGTTCCCGCAATCCACTTTCCATCTTGCGCCGCCCTGATATATGGTGCGGGCCCTTTCGCCACCCCACGCCGCAACGTCGCCCTCGCCAAACAGATGATCAAGGTCAAGCGCATCGATCACGTCGCCATTGCGGTCGCGGAGCGTGACGCCGCCGCCGCCAGCCTGAGCGCGCTCTTCGGCCTCGAGACCGGCGCGCGCGAGCACGTCGCGTCGCAGGCCACCGACGTCGCCTTCCTGCATCCGCACGGCAGCGCGAAGGATGGCGCCGCCCTGGAGCTCTGCGCGCCGCGCGGGAACGCCGCGCTCGATCGCTTCCTGGCGCGCCGCGGGCCGGGCCTTCACCACGTCTGCTTCGCGGTGGAGGATCTTCCAGCCGCGCTCGCCGCGCTGAAGGCGGCCGGCGTCCGCCTCATCGACGAGACGCCGCGCCCGGGCGCGCGCGGCCACGACGTCGCCTTCTTGCACCCCGACTCGACGGGCGGCGTGCTGTTCGAGCTCTGCGCGGGGTCCGACGCGTGACAAATTCAGACGGTCGTCTCCGGCTGGCGCTGGCGAGCGCCGCCCTGTTGCTGCTGGCCCGCCCGGCCGCCGCGCAGATGAGCCCCGGCGGATTCGGCGGGCCCGGCGGCGGTGGCATGCAGCCGCCCCCGTCAAATTCGGAGAAGGAAGAGGGCCCCGCCGAAGAGGCCCCCGAGGAGAACCGCCCCGCGGACCTCGAGCCGCTCAGCGGCTACGCCGAGCAGAACAAGAAGAAGATGCAGATCTTCGAGCTCAACGGCTATCTGCGTTTTCGCGACGACTACATGCACGACTTCTCCCTCGGCCTCGGCTACTCGCACGTGCCGAGCGGATCGATCGTCCCCAACACCGGCAATTACGGGCTACCGCCCTTCCCCGTCCCTCTCGATTGCCCGTCACCGGCGAGCACCGGTGGCAACGTCGGCTTACCCGGGACCGCAGGCACGCCGGCGGCAAACTGCGGGACCAAGAACATGGGCGGGGCAAACCTGCGCTTCCGGCTCGAGCCGACGCTGAACGTGACCGATCAGGTGCGGGTCCACGCCCAGATCGACGTCCTCGACAACACCATCATGGGCTCCACGCCCGATTCGCTGGCCGGCCTTCAAGGCTTCAACACACCGGCCCCCACGACGACGAACGGCCAGATCACGGCGATGTCCCCCTCGGGCTTCCTGTCGCAGACGCAGGACGCGCCGGAGGTCGGTCAGAACGGTTTCACCTCCAGCATCGTGGCCAAGCGAGCCTGGGCCGAGATCGACACCGAGTTCGGTTCGATCTATTTCGGCCGGATGCCCTGGAACTGGGGCCGCGGACTCTTCTACAACGACGGCAGCTGCGCCGACTGCGACGTCGGCACGACGGTCGATCGGGTCATGGCGATGACCACGGTCTATGGACACCAACTGAAGTTCGCCTGGGATCTGGGCGCGCAGGGAGACACCACCCAGCAGCTTTCGCTGGGCCGCCTCGACCCGAGCGGCTACCCCTACGACCTGTCGCAGAACGACGACGTCCTCCAGTTGATGGCGTCGGTGGCCCGCATCGATAACCCGGTCGATCTTCGCGAGCGGATCGATCGCGGCGACGTGGTCGCCAACTACGGCCTGCAGCTGGTCTACCGCAATCAGGGGAACATTGACGCCGTCCCGACTGGGCAGAACGCGGCAGCCTCCCTCGGGGCGGGGCCGCAGCCCCTGATGCCCGACCAGATCCCGACCTCGCTCCCCTACGGCGCCATCTCGTTCACGCCGGACGTCTGGTTCAAGCTCTACTACAAGGCGCTCACCATCGAGGCCGAAGGGATCGCCATCCTCGGGCGCATCCAGCACCCCTACGCGCTGGCCGAGGACAACCAGGAGCTGAAGCTGGCCCAGGCCGGCTGGGTCGTGGCCAGCGAGCTGCGGCTGTTTCATGACTCGTTCTTCGTCGGCTTCGAGGTTGGCGGCGCCACCGGCGACCAGGCCAACGATCCGGGCCAGTACCTCAACTATCGCTGGCGGTTCGTTCAGCAGCCGCACGGCGACAACAGCATCAACGACTTTCACTTCTCGCCCGACTACCACGTCGACGAGATCCTGTTCCGCCACATCCTCGGGACCGTCACCAACGCCACCTACTTCAAGCCGCAGGCGGCCTACTGGTTCGACCTCGGACGGACGCGCGCCATCGGCATCAACGGCGGCGCCATCTTCAGCATGTCCCAGGTTCAGGTTTCGACCCCGGGCGACGCGCTCATGTACGGCCTCGAGACCGACGTGAGCGCCGGCTACCGCAACACCGCCGAGGGATTTTACGCCGGCCTCACCTGGGGCGTCTTCTGGCCGCTCGCCGCGCTCGACCGCCCGCTGGCCACCTGGGGCCAGGACGCCGCCAGCGCCAGCGCCGCCCAGATCCTCCGGTTGACCATGGCCGTGAGGTTCTAAGACCGCTCCGCTCGGCCGCTCCGCTCGGTTCTTCCGGCGGGCGCGAAGGCGGGAGGGAGGGCCCAATCCTCTCCGCCGTCCGCGAGAAGGAATCCTCGGCCGCTCCGCTCGGTCCTTCCGCACGAGCGCGAAGGCGGGAGGGGGGGCCCAATCCTCTCCGCCGTCCGCGAGAAGGAATCCTCGGCCGCAAACAACAGAGCGGCCTGCGAGCTCCCGGCGGAGAGGATTGGGCCCCCCCTCCCGCCTTCGCTTCGTGCGGCGAACCTCGACTACGCTGCGGGCCTGAGCGGCGCAGAGAGTTGGGCCCTTCACGACGAGCCTGAGCGGCGGCCACCCACAGTCCGGTCCTCACCAGAACACCACCCAGTCCGGTCCTCACCAGAACAACGGATCGGAGCGGAGCCGAGGTTCGCCGCATGAAGCGGAGGTGGCCGGGAGGGCGGGCATCTTCCCGCCGGGAGCTCGCAGGCCGCTCTGTCGTTTGCGGCCGAGGATTCCTTCTCGCGGACGGCGGGGAGATGCCCGCACTCCCGGCCACCTCCGCCCACGCCGGAAGAACCGAGCGGAGCCGAGCGGCGCGCGGCGGGGAGATGCCCGCACTCCCGTCCGCCTCCGCCCACGCCGGAAGAACCGAGCGGAGCGGAGGGGAGATGGGGCGCGCGCGTTACTTGGCGTGGGCCGCTTGGCCGTCGGAGTAGCCTTTGAAGGTCTTGAGGCGCTCCTCGGCGTCCTTGCGCGACGCGGGGTCCTCGTGCGAGCCGTACTCGAGGTACTTCTCGAATGCCGCCCTCGCCTCCTCGTTCTTCCGCTCCTGCGAGTACATGATCCCGAGGTCGTAGTAGGCCTTGGCCAGCTTGGGGTTCTTCAAGACCGCGACCTGGTACTCGGAGATCGCCGCGTCGGTGTTTCGCTGGCGCCGGTAGACCACGCCCAGATCGAAGTGCAGGTCCCCGTCGTCCGGCCTGAGCGCGATCGCCTTCTTGAGCGCGACGATCGCCCCCTCCTTGTCGTCCGTCTTCGACTTCGCCACGCCGAGGTTGGTCCACCCCTGCGGATCGTCGGGCTTGAGCTCGGTCGCCTTCTGCAGGTGCTCGATGGCGTGCTTGTAGTCGCCTTGCTGCTTGTAGGCGAAGCCGAGCGACAGCTGGGCCTCGTAGTCGTCGGGCTTGAGGTCGAGCGCCGTCTCCAGCTCGCGGATCCCCTCGTCGAGGCGCTTGAGCCGCGCGTAGGCCGCGCCCAGGTTGGCGTGGGCGTCCGCGTCCTTGGGCTGCAGCTTGACCGTCTTCTCGTATTCGCCGGCCGCGCGCCCGTAGTCCCCCCCGGACCGGTAGAGGTTGCCGAGGGTGAAGTGCGCGGCCGCGTAGTCGGGCCGCAGCTTGAGGGCGGTCTCACACTCGGCGATCGCGGCCGAGGTCTTCCCTTCCCGCTTGTACTGGAGCGCCAGGTTGTAGTGCCCGGCCGCCTCGTCGGCTCGCGCGCTCACCGATCCGAGCAGCGCCAGCCCGAGCACCGCGATCACCGTCGTCGATCGTCGCATGCCGCCTCCTCGCGGGAGACTAGCACGTGCGGGGCCTCTGCCGTCTCCTCCGCGCGGAATTACCAAAATCTCCGATGCTATAGTCCGTCCCGAGATGCTGCAGGCGTTGCTGGTCACCTTCCGGGAGGGGATCGAATCGTTCTTGATCGTGGGCGTGCTGATCGCCTACCTCAAGAAGAGCCAGCGCCCCTGGCTGGTGAGCGGTGTGAAGCTCGGCCTCGCGATCTCGCTGGTGACCTGCACGGCCGGCGCCTGGCTCTGGCTGCAGGTCCCCAACCAGCCGCTCTACGAAGGGATCGCCGCGTTGACCGCCGCCGTCGTCGTCGGCCTGTTGCTGGTGCAGATGCTGCGCGCCGGCCGCCACATGCGCGCCGAGATCGAGGCCCGCGTCGACCGGGTGACCGGTCCGGCCGAGCCCGGCGCGCGGCCGTCGGCGCGGGCGATCGTCGGCGTGGCGCTGGTGACCGCGCTGCTCGTCACCCGGGAGGGGCTGGAGGCGGTGTTCTTCCTCGGCGTGCAGGCGCTGGCGCTGCGCGCCGCCGAGGTCCAATCGCAGGCCGTGCTGGTGGCGGCGGGCGCCGTGCTCGGCCTCGTCTGCGCGGCGCTGGTCGCCTGGGCCTGGACGCGCTACGGGCGGCGCCTGAACCTCGGCGTGATCCTCAAGGTGACCGCGCTGTTCCTCGGGCTGTTCCTCCTGCAGCTCGTCATCTACGGCGTTCACGAGCTGGCCGAGAGCGGCGTCATCGGGGGGACGCAGGCATTTCACGACGCCACCGAGCTGTTCGGGCCCGACGGTCGCATCGGTCACGCGCTGTCGTACTCACTGCTCGGCGCGCCGCTGCTCTATCTCGTCTGGGCCCGCCGCGCCGCCGCCCGGCGCCCCGCGCCCCTCGCCTGAGCGACGGCCCTCAGAGCGACGCGCGCAGGACCTGCGAGAGGACCCGGTAGCCGAGCCGCCGGTAGAACGCGTCGGCTTCGCTGTTGCCGACCCAGGTGGTCAGCACCATCTCGGTCGCCCCGCGCGCCCGAGCCCAGTCGGCCGCCATGGCCAGCAACCTCCGGCCGATGCCGCGCCGCCGCCGGCGGGCGCTGACGATCAGCATCTCGACATGGCCGCGGCGCCGCGGGACCATCGTCGGGTCGACGGGAGTGTCGTAGAGCCGCAGCGACAGGAATCCGACCGGCGCCCCGCGCTCCACCTCGTCGACCGCCACCACCGCCAGCGCCGTCGAATCGCCGAGCAGCCTCCCCCACTCCAGCGCCGTGCGCGTCGCCGGCTGGAAGTACTCCGGGACCAGCTCCGCGTGCAGCTCGTCCAGCTCGCGCAACAACGACTGGACCGCGAGCCAGTCCTCCGGGCGCGCCGGGCGCACCGCGACCTGCCGGCGCGCGCTCACCCTGCCGGTTGGTCCTCTTCGCCGTCGGTCAGCTCGAGCGGGAAGCGCCGGTTCATGGCGCCGTACACCAGCTCTTCGATCTCGGTCTCGGTGGACATGGTGAGCGCCTGCGCCAGGAGCCGCTCGGCGTCGGCGATCTGGGTGGCGCGAATGATCGACTTGACCACCGGGATCTGTCGTGGGGCCATCGAGAGGTTGCGCAGGCCGAGGCCCATCAGCACCCAGGCCAGGACGGGATCGCCCGCCATGTCGCCGCACATCGCCACCGGCTTGCCCATCCGTTCGGCCCCGACGACCGTCTGCCGCAGCGCGCGCAGGATGGCCGGGTGAAGCGGGTGGTAGAGGTAGCCCACGTGCTCGTCCTCGCGATCGGCGGCCAGCGTGTATTGAATGAGGTCGTTGGTGCCGATGCTGAGGAAGTCGCACTCGGCGGCCAGGAGATCGGCGATCAACGCCGCGCTGGGCGTCTCGATCATGACGCCCAGCGGGACCTTGTCGACGTGGGGGATCCCCTCCCGCCGCAACTCTTCGCACGACCTGCAGGCAGAGCTGCTTGGTGGCGCGCAGCTCGGCCACGCCCGAGATCAGCGGCAGCAGGATCTGCATCGGTCCCACGGCGGCGGCGCGGTGGAGCGCGCGGAGCTGGGTCGTGAACACGTCGGAGCGGCGGAGCGAATAACGGATCGACCGCAGCCCCATCGCCGGGTTGGTCCCCACCGGCATGCGCACCGAAGGGGGCAGCTTGTCACCGCCGAGGTCGAGGGTGCGGAAGGTGATCGGCCGGCCGCCCACGCTGCGCAGCGCCGCCACGGCGTGGGCGTACTGCTCGTCCTCCGACGGCAGCTCGCCGCGTTCGAGGTAGAGAAACTCGGTGCGGAACAGCCCCACCGACTCGGCCCCCAGATCGGTGGCGATGGGGATCTCCTCCAGCATCTCGACGTTGGCGTGCAGGTGGACGACGGTCCCGTCGATGGTCTGCGAGGGGACGTCGCGGATCGCCGCCAGTCGCTGCGCCCGCGCCCGGTGAACGTCGGCCCGGGCCTCGTACCGCCGCAGCGCCTCGGCGTCGGGATCCAGAATCACCTCGCCGCGCAGGCCGTCGATGACGAGCGTCATCCCCGACCAGACCTTGTGCCCCAGCCCCTCGACCCCGACGACGTAGGGGAGCCCCAGCGCCCGCGCCACGATGGCGGTGTGCGAGGTGCGGCCGCCCCCTTCGGTGCAGAAGCCGGCGGCCTCGGCGCGACCGAGCTGCGCGGCGTCCGCCGGCGACAGCTCGTGCGCGACGGCGATGCTCCCCTTGGGGGCGTTCTCGGCCGAGACCGACTCCCGGCGCCCCACCAGCGTGCGCAACAGGCGCTCACCGACCAGCGCGACGTCGCTCTTGCGGTCGCGGAAGTAGGGGTCCTCGATCTTCTCGAACACCGCCTGGATCTGATCGAGCGACTTGCGCACCGCCCACTCGGCCGCCGTCTTCTCCTCGCGGATCATGAGCCGGGCCCGCTCGACCAGGTGGACGTCCGACAGCATCAGCCGGTGCGCCTCCAGGATGCGGTACTGGTGATCGTCCCCCTCGGTCGCCGCCAGCTGGGTCTGGATGCGGGCCAGCTGCTCGTCGGTGTCGAGCAGCGCCTGCTCGAAGCGCTGGATCTCCGCCTCGACCTGATCGGCGGCGATGCGGCGTTCGTGGATGTCGACGCGGCTGGCGAGGACGTGCGCGACGCCGATGGCGATGCCGGGCGACGCGCCGACGCCGACCAGGCGCTCCATCAGGGCAGCTCCATCAGGGCAGCCCCATCAAGGCAGCTCTCATCAAGGCAGCTCTCATCAAGGATCGACCCCTTCGCCGAAGCCGCTGGCGACGAGATCGGCCAGCGCAGCCACGGCGACCTCGGCGTCGTCCCCCTCGCACACCACCTTCATCGTCACCCCATGCGCGGCCACCAGGGTCAAAAGACCCATGATGCTCTTCCCGTTGGCCTCGGTCCCGTCCTTGATGACCTTGACCTCGCTCTGGAATCCGTTCGCGCTCTGCACGAAGCGAACGGCGGCGCGGGCGTGCATGCCCAGCCGGTTCCTCACCTGTACGTCCCGTTCCGCGCGCGGCATCGTCTAGTGACGCTCTTCCCGCGGCTCCCCGACCTTGCCCGCCAGCTCGGAGCCGAGCCGGATCGATCGTTTGCCGACTTCTTTGATGATCTCCGCGACCTCGACTGGACGTTGGCCGCGCCGATCGACTGTGGCCACCTTGATCAGCATCGGAAGGTTTATACCGCACACGATCTCGACCGGCCGGGTGCCGTCGAGCATCGAGAGGCAGGCGCGGAACGGCGACGAGCCGTGCACGTCGGTCAGAATGACCAGGCCGGCGCCCGCGTCGACCATGTCGCACGCCTGCCCGACCCGCCGAACGATCTCCTCGAAGGGATCGGCGAGCGAAACCGAGACGGCGGCCGACGCGCCGAGCGGTCCCCACCAGCCCCTCGGCCGCCGCGAGCAGACATTCGCCGCTGCCACCATGAGTGACGATGACCAGCCCCACGAGGGGCGCATTGTCGAGAACGGTGGCCATGGCTTTTCAGTGTACCATTTCGCACTGCTCGCACCGCGCCCGCTGCTCGAGCCCCATTTCAGGCCGAGGTTCCGCGCTGGATGTCGCGGTGGCGAACGGAGATGGAAAACGCCCCGCCCAGGCGCCGGGCCAGCTCCTTGGCGATGGTGACCGAGCGGTGGCGGCCGCCGGTGCAGCCGATGGCCACCGTGGCGTACGACTTTCCCTCGCGCACGAACCCCTGGACCGACAGCCGGAGGAACCTCTCCGCCTCGTCGAGGTAGCTCTTGGCGGCGGGGTCGTCGAGGACGAAGCGCGCCACCGACTCGTCTTCACCCGACAGCGCCGAGAGATTGGGCACGAAGAACGGGTTGGGCAGGAAGCGGACGTCGAGCACGATGTCCGACTCGGCCGGAATGCCGTGCTTGAACCCGAACGAGAGCAGCGTGACCGAGAGATCCCCCTCCCCGCGGCCGTAACGCTCCTGAATCAGCGCCCGCAGCACGTGCACCGTCAGCCCGCCCGTGTCGACCAGGGCGTCGGTCTCGCGGCGCAGGTCGGCCAGGGCCTTGCGCTCGGCGGCGATGCCGGCCCGGATGTCGGTGTCGGACAGCGGGTGGCGCCGCCGGGTCTCCGAAAACCGCCGGATGAGGATCTCGTCGGAGGCCTCGAGGAAGAGCACCTCCACCGTGTGCCCCGCCTGCCGCAGGTGCGCGAACACCGACGAGACGCCCACCAGGAAGCTGCCCCCCCGGGCGTCGAGGCCCAGCGCCGCGCGATCGATGTCGGTCCGGCTGCCGAACAGCTCGATGAACTGCGGCACCAGCGGCAGCGGCAGGTTGTCGACGGCGTAGAAGCCCAGGTCCTCGAGCGCCCGCAGCGCCGTCGACTTGCCGGCCCCCGAAACCCCGGTGACGACCACCAGCCTCATTCGACGTCGTCCCGCCAGCGCCGCTCGCGGGCGTCGGCCAGGGCGCGATCCAGGCGCTCTTGAAACTCACGCGCCGAGTGGTGCCCCCGCACCTGCAGGAGGCGGTTGCGCGCGGCGACCTCGATGAGCGAGCTGACGTTCCGTCCCGGGCTGACCGGGATGCGCAAGAGCGGGACCTGCACCTCGAGGATCGGATAGACCATCTCGTCGAGCCCGAGGCGATCGTGGGTCTCGCTCTGGTCCCAGCGAATCAGCTCCAGGACCAGCTCGATCCGCTTCTCGTCGCGCACGGCCGCCACGCCGAACATGTCCTTGATGTTGATGATCCCGAGGCCGCGCACCTCCATGTGGTGCTTGATCAGCTCCGAGGCCCACCCGACCAGCAGGTTCCCGGAGGTGCGGCGCACCTCCACCAGATCGTCGGCGACCAGCCGGTGGCCGCGCATGATGAGGTCGAGCGCCGCCTCCGACTTGCCGATGCCGCTCTTGCCGAGCAAGAGGACGCCGATGCCGAGCACGTCCATCAGCACGGCGTGGATGCTGGCCGTCGGCGCCAGCTGCAGCTCGAGGTACTTCTGGATCTGCGTCGATCGCCACCGAGGAGACCAGCGGCGTGCGCAGCAGCGGAACCCCCAGCCGATCGGCGCTCTCGCGCAGCAGGGCGTTCGCCTCCAGCCCCTTGGTCACCACCACGCAGGCGGGATTGAGGCTGAAGAACGCCTGGACCGACTTCCGGGCGGCATCTTCGCTCAGCGTCTCCAGGTACGAGATCTCCGTCGCGCCCAGGACCTGCACCCGCTCGGGGTGGACCTGCAAGACATATCCGGCCAGCGCCAGCCCCGGCTTCTGAATGCGATGGATGGTGATCTGCCGGCCGAGCCCCGCCTCGCCGGCGATGAGCGTGAGATGGAGCCCTGCCCCATCCTCGAGGAGTGAACGGACAGTGAGCGCCGGCGTCACCGGGACATCATACGACGAGTGCGGGACTGTTTAGCCACGCCTTCGATCGGAGGCGCCGGAGCGAGCATCGCGAGCGGGTCCAAGCACCGGGAGGCGCGGGCTTACCCACCCCGTTCCGGGCCGGCGCCGACCTAAAGGGGGGCCGGCCGTGGGGGGGGGCGCAGTCCCCCGCGCTCAGTATTTGGCGTCTTCTTCGGCGATGACCTGGTACATGGCGTCGCTCGACGGAGCGGCGAGGAGGCGCTGGCGAAAATCGGCGTCGCGGAACAGACGCGAGAGGCGGGCCAGCGCCTTCAAGTGGACGCCCGTCGAGCTGGACGGGGCCACCAGCATGAAGACCAGGTTGGTCGGCTTGCCGTCGATCGACTCGAACTCGATCCCTTCCACGGCACGACCGAGCGCACCGACCAGGTGGCCGACCGAGTCCAGCTTGCCGTGGGGGATGGCGATGCCGTCGCCGATGGCCGTGGAGGCGAGCATCTCGCGCTCCTCGAGCACGCGGCGCAGCGCGCCGGCCTCGACGCCGGGGACCGCCTTGGCCAGCTGCTCCGACAACTCCGCCAGCACGGCCAGCTTGCTGGTCGCCCCCAGACGGGCGACGATGCAGTCCGGCTGGAGAAAGTCGATGACTCGCATGGGCTCCTGGCGACGCCCGGTCAGCGCGGCGCTTTGCCCCCGGCGGGGGACTCGCCCTGGGCGGTCTCGATGAGGCCGTAGTTGCCGTCCCGCCGGCGGTAGAGGACGGAGGTGGAGCCCGTCCCGGCGTCGGTGAAGATCAGGTGCTCGTCGCCGAGCAGGTTCATCTGCATGACCGCATCCTCGACCGTCATGGATCGGGCGGTCACGCGCTCATCTTTAATGATTTTGTACCCGCCCGGGATGCTGGCCGAGGCGGGCGCCGGCGGTTCCGTCGCCGGACGCGGCTCGATCTCCTCCGCGGGGATGACCAGCTCGCGCACCGTCCCGGCGGGACCGCCGTGCGGCTTGTGGTCGCGGATCTTCTCCTTCCATTTTCGCACCTGCCGCTCGATGCGGGCGGCGGCGAGATCGATCGAGGAGTACATGTCCTCGGTCGTCTCCTTGGCGTTGATGGCGATGCCGTTCGGGAGCGTGATGCTCAGATCGGCGACGTGGTGGAACCCTCGCTCCACCGAGAAGACGGCGTGCGCCGAGATCGGCCCCTTGTGGAAGTATTTCTTGATCTTCTCGAGCCGCTCGGACGTGTACTCCCGCACGGCCTGCGAACCATCCATATGCCGAAACGTCGTCGACAACTGCATCTGGCGCTCCTGTCTGCGACGCGCGTTCTACCCCATTTCCCCGTCGGGTGTAAGGAATTGAGCGCGGGTCGCTGATTAGAAAACTTGGCGCCGTTTCGAGCTCGACAAGATCCGAAGTTGCTCGCGGTACTTCGCCACCGTCCGGCGGGCGATTTCGATGTTCTGATCCTTGAGGAGCTCGACGATCCGCTGGTCCGAATGCGGGTTTTTGGGACTCTCCGAGCCGATGATCTGCTTGATCTTCAGCTTGACCGCCTCGGAGGCCAGGTCGTCACCGTCGGTCCGCGAGATCCCGGAGTTGAAAAAGTACTTGAGTTCATAGATGCCCTGGGGGGTATGGACGTACTTGTTGGTGGTCACCCGGGAGACCGTCGACTCGTGCATCCCGATGTCCTCGGCGACGTCACGCAGGATGAGCGGCTTCAAGTGCGCCGTCCCCTTGTCGAAGAACTCGCGCTGGAACTTGAGGATCGACTCGGTGACCCGGCCGATGGTCCGCTGGCGTTGTTGAATGGAGCGGATCAACCACTGGGCGCTGCGCAGCTTCTCCTGGATGTACTCGCGCGCCTTCGGTCCGCCCGCCAGCGCCGTCCGATAGAAGTCGGAGATCTTCAGCTTGGGGAGCCCGTCGTCGTTGGCGACCACGAAGTACTTGTCGCCGATCTTGTGGACGTAGACGTCCGGGGTGATGTAGGTCGGCTCCTCGGAGGTGTACTGCCGCCCCGGCTTGGGGTCGAACCCCTTGACCACCTTGGCCGCCTCGTAGATCTCGTCGACCGGCTGGCCGAGATCCTTGGCGATGGCCTGGTAGTTCTTCTTCTCCAGGTTCGACAGGTGCTTCTCGATGATTCCGATCACCACCTCGTCGTCGGCCCCGATGTGCCGGGCCTGGATCAGCAGGCACTCCGCCAGCGAGCGGGCGCCGACGCCGATGGGATCGAACTCCTGGATCCGCTTCAACACCGATTCGGCCAGCTCCAGGCTGACGCTCGCCTCCTCGGCCAGATCCGCCGAGCGGCTCCTCGAGATAACCGTCGGGCGTCAGGTTGCCGATGATCAGCATCCCGATGCCGTCCTCCTCGCGCGAGAAGGGGCTGAGCTTGAGCTGCCACTCGAGGTGATCGAAGAGCGACGTTCCGCGGGTCAGCGTCGACTCGAGTGACGGCAGGTCCTCGTTGTTCGACTTGTACGACGGCATGGGCGCGGCCGCCGCCTGGTTGTCGAGGTACCCCTCCCAGTCGAAGTCGTTGACCGCGTCGTTCGAGTTGCTGTCCGCCTTCACCTCGGCGGTGGTGTCGATCTTGTCCTCGCGGATCTCGACGACCGGCGTCTCGGTCTCGCCCACGTGCTCGACGTCGGCGCCGTCGGCGGCCTCCGCCGTCTTGGGCTCCTCGCTGGCGGTGTCGACGGCGTCCTCGAGGATCGGGTTCTCGAGGATCTCGTCGCGGATGGTGTCGGCCAGCTCCATCCGGGAGAGCTGCAACAGCTTGATCGCCTGCTGCAGCTGGGGGGTCATCACCAGCTGCTGCTGAAGCTTGAGGTGCTGCTTGATCTCGATGGCCATTCCGCTCCCGATCGTTTTTACACCTATAGGTCGTCAGCGACAAGCGTCAATGGGCATTGTGGTACACGAATTGCACACACCCCGACACACAGACACGCCCGGCGGCGCGTCTAAGACGTAACCAACTGAAACTATAGAGAAGTTTTAGGGAGCGGCGGAGGCGCCGGCACCGGCCGAGGAGCGTGCCCGATCCCCCAAACGGGCGTGGAGGGCGGCCGCCACGAACGATTGGAAGAGGGGATGCGGGGCCTGCGGCCGGGACTTGAACTCGGGGTGGAACTGGCAGCCGACGAAGTAGGGGTGCTCGGGGAGCTCGACCATCTCGACCAGCCGCTTGTCGGGCGAGACGCCCGAGATCAGCATGCCGTGGCTGGTGAGCGCCTCGCGGTACTCGTTGTTCACCTCGTAGCGATGGCGGTGCCGCTCGGTGATCTCCGAGGCGCCGTAAGCCGCCGCGGCCTTCGAGCCGGGCGTCAGGAGACAGGGATAGGCGCCGAGACGCATGCTCGCCCCCTTCATCGTCACGTTCCGCTGCTCGGGCAGAAAGTCGACCACCGGGAACGCGGCCTGCGGCTCGAACTCGGTCGAGTTCGCCCCTTTGAGGCCGGTCACGTTGCGCGCAAACTCGATCACCGCCACCTGCATGCCGAGGCAGATCCCGAAGAACGGAACCCCCTCGGTGCGGGCGTAGCGAACGGCCTCGATCTTCCCTTCGATCCCGCGGCTGCCGAAGCCGGGCGCCACCAGGATTCCGTCCATGTCGCCGAGCAGCGCCGCGGCGCCCCGCTTCTCGATCTCCTCGGAGTCGATGTGGTGCAGGTTCACCCGGCACTCGTTGCCGATGCCGCCGTGGATCAGCGCCTCGTTGAGGCTCTTGTACGACTCGACGAGGTCGACGTACTTGCCGACCAGGCCGATGTCCACCTCGGCGTGCGGGCTCTTGAGCCGGTGCACGACGCGCTCCCAGCCGGTCAGCTCGGGGGCGCGCGACCAGATGTTGAGCAGCTCGCCGATCTTGTCGTCGACCCCCTCGGCGTGGAAGCGGATCGGCACCTCGTAGATGCAGCTGACATCTTCGGCCGAGAAAACGGCGTCGGCCGCCACGTTGGTGAACATCGCGATCTTCTTCTTCATCGCCGCCTCGATCGGCCGCTCCGAGCGACAGAGAAGGATCTCCGGCTGAATGCCGATCTCGCGCAGCTTCATCACCGAGTGCTGCGTCGGCTTGGTCTTCATCTCGCCGGCGGCGCCGATGTACGGCACCAGCGTGACGTGGACGGAGATGGCGTTGGTCGGGCCGAGGTCGAAGCGGAGCTGGCGAATCGCCTCCAGAAACGGCAGCGACTCGATGTCGCCCACGGTGCCGCCGACCTCGACGATGAGGACGTCCTGCCCCTTGGCGCACTCGACGATGCGGCGCTTGATCTCGTCGGTGACGTGCGGAATCACCTGCACGGTGCCGCCCAGGTACTCGCCGCGACGCTCTTTCTGGATGACGGTCTGGTAGATCTGGCCGCTGGTGGCGTTGTTGAGGCGGGTCATCCGCTGCGAGATGAAGCGCTCGTAGTGACCGAGGTCGAGATCGGTCTCGGCGCCGTCGTCGGTGACGAACACCTCGCCGTGCTGCATCGGATTCATCGTCCCCGGGTCGACGTTGAGGTATGGATCCAGCTTCTGGATCGTCAGCTTGAGCCCGCGCGTCTCCAGCAGGCTGCCGATCGACGCCGAGGCCAGCCCCTTCCCCAATGACGAGACCACCCCGCCGGTGACGAAAATGAACTTGGTCTGCTTCGTGGTCTGTCGTGCGGGCGCGGTCATCGGGAGGCCTCCATCAGTCTGCAACCTCCCGCGAAGGACTTCGCCGGGCGAGCCCAGGCTCTGTCCGCGCGTCTTGACGCCGAGGAGAATGTCGTCTTCAACTCGGGCCGTTATTCTTTCTGTCGCGAAGTGATAAGTCAATCAGAACCGAATGTGAAACGCGTGAGGCGCAGCCGGGCTTTGCCCGGCGAAGCCCTGGTCGCAGAAAGACTCGGGAACCCTTTGAAGGTTCCCGCTGCTAGATGTCTCGCGCAGTCATTCTCATCATCGAAGACGATGCTCACATCGGCGGGCTGGTGGCCCAGGTGCTGCGCGAGGCCGGCCACGCCCCCGCGCTGGTCCGCGACGTGCGCGCGGCGCAGGCCTGGACGGCGGAAGGGAATCGTCCCGCCGCCGTGCTCAGCGATCTGATGGTGGCGGGCTCGGCCGGTCCCGATCGGCTCCCCGCCGAGCTGGCGGCCATCTTTCCCGACGCGCCGGTGGCGCTGATGACGGGCGTTCCCCGCAACCGCCGGGCCGCGCTGGGGGTGACGCACGCGAGGATCCTGGAGAAGCCCTTCGAGCTGGAGACGCTCATCGATCTGGTGAGGACGATGCTGGCCCCGCGTGCCGCCGAGGGGCAATGAAGGTCTTCCCTGGCGCAGGCGCCTTCGCCGCCGCGCGCGCCGTCGGCGACGCGGCCACGCCTCGGCTCGCGGTCGCCGTCGGCAACTTCGACGGCGTGCATCGCGGGCACCAGGCGCTGCTGGACGAGGCGCGGGCCCGCGCCCGCCAGCGCGGCGGAGCGTCGGCGGTGTTGACCTTCGCGCCTCATCCGGCGCGCCTGTTCGCGCCCGCGAAGGCGCCGCCGCTCATCATGTCGCTGGAGCGCCGGCTGGAGCTCCTCGCCGCCGCCGGGATCGACGTGGCGATCGTCGAGGCGTTCACCCCCGCCTTCGCGGCCGTCGAGGCCGATGAATTCGTTCGCCGGGTGCTGGCGCAGGAGCTCGCCGCGGCAGACGTGGTGGTCGGCTACGACTTCAGCTTCGGACGCGGCCGGGCGGGAAACGTCGCCCGCCTGGAGGCGCTCGGCCGCGAGCTCGGCCTCGGGGTGGCGGTGATCCCGCCCGTCACCGTCGACGGAGTCGCCTGTTCGTCGACGCGGGTGCGCGCGCTCTGCGCCGCGGGTGACGTCCGGGGGGCCGCCCGGCTGCTCTCCCGACCGGTGGAGATCGAAGGGCGCGTCGGGCGTGGCGCCGCGCGCGGTCGGGCGCTCGGCTTTCCCACCGCCAACGTCGTCCCCGAAGGCGAGCTGGTGCCGAAGCTGGGAATCTACGCGGCGCGGACCAGGCTCCTCGACGGCCCGGGGGCTGGCGCCGTGCATCAGACGGCGCTGAGCATCGGCCGCAACCCGACGTTCAACAACCCGGGGACCCTGGAAGGGTCCCCGCGCCCCCCGCGACGAGCTCCGACGGGCAGAGCCCGTCTGCGCTCACGCGTTCGGTCACGATGCAGTGGCCGGTGACCGTCGAGGCGCACCTGCTCGACTTCGACGGCGATCTCTACGACCGCCGCGTGCGGCTCGAGCTCCTCGACCGGCTGCGTGACGAGCAACGCTTCGAGTCGATCGATGCGCTGATCGCGCAGATCCATGCAGACGTGGCGCGTGTGCGCGAGTTGACGCGTGAAGCGTAGGCCGGCTCTGCCGGCCGGAGCTCTTCGCGGGAGGTTCGGAACCCCTCGGGGGTTCCGATTAAGATACAGTCCTGACCGTGTTCGACACCGAGACGATGGCCGAGCTGTGCGTTCGGCAGGGGTTGATCGATCAAGCCATCGGGATCTTGCGGCGGCTGGCCGAGGTGACCGACGACGCCCGAATCCGACTCCGGTACGAGACGCCGCATCGCCGAGCTGGCGCAAGACCCGTCCCGCGCACCGATCGAGGTCCCGGGGCTGCGCGTGACGGAGAAGACCGACGCCGTCGAGATCGAATGGCGCCTGGCGCCCGAAACCCCCACGCCCACCCTTCAGGTGCTGCTGCTGCGGCGCGGCCCCGACGGGATCGAAGCCGATCCGCGCTCGCTGCCGCTGGCGGCCCCCCAGGGGCGAACCGTCTTCGCCATGCCCAATCTCTGCGGCGTGCGCGCCGCCGCTGGCCGCCTGGTCGGCGACGCCTTCGTCCCGCTGGTGCGGTTTCCCGATCGAATCGCCTGACGGGCGCGATCCGGCCGCGGGGTCGCGTGTTATAGAAGGTGAATCATGTTCACCGGAGTCATCACCGCGCTCGTGACGCCCCTGCGGGGCGACGCGCTCGACGAGGAGGCGCTGCGCCGCCTGGTCGACGAGCAGATCGCCAGCGGCGTCGACGGGCTGGTCCCCGTCGGCACCACCGGCGAGTCGCCCACCCTCACCAACGAAGAGCACCTGCGGGTCATCCAGCTGGTCGTCGAGGCGACCAAGAAGCGTGTGCCGGTGATCGCCGGGACCGGCTCGAACTCGACGCGCGAGACGATTGAGATGTCGACGGCCGCGCGCAAGGTCGGCGCCGACGGCCTGCTGCTGGTCACCCCGTACTACAACCGCCCCGGGCAAGAGCACCTCTACCGGCACTTCAAGGCGGTCATCGAGGCGGTGCCGCTGCCGACCGTGCTTTACAACGTCCCCGGCCGGACGGCCTGCGATCTCCTCCCCGAGACCATCGTGCGGCTCGCGCAATTCCCGCAGGTGGTGGGGGTCAAGGAGGCGACCGGCTCGGCGCTGCGCGCGTCGCAAGTGCTGGCGCAGCTCGGGTCCAAGAACGATCAGGTGGCGCTGCTCTCGGGCGACGACGCCACGGCGTTCCCGCTGTTCGCGCTGGGCGGCGCGGGGGGTCATCTCCGTCGTCAGCAACGTCGCGCCGAAAGCAGATGAGCGCCATGTGGGACGCCGCCGCGGCCGGCGACTGGAAGAAGGCGCGCGAGCTCCACTACCGGCTGCTGCCCCTCGGCGAGGGCCTCTTCGTCGAGGCCAACCCGATCCCGGTGAAGACGGCGATGGCGATGATGGGGCGAATCGCCGACGAGATCCGCCCGCCG
This sequence comes from uncultured Pseudomonadota bacterium, assembly GCA_963835825.1. Taxonomy (GTDB): domain Bacteria; phylum Myxococcota_A; class Polyangia; order Fen-1088; family Fen-1088; genus JADGRB01. The sequence goes on along the minus strand of CAWIGZ010000003.1, from coordinate 229,998 downwards.
CTCTATCCGCTGGCGCCGCAGCACCGCGACAAGCTGCGGGCCCAGCTGCAAGCGCTCGGCCTCCTTTAGTCATGGCCGCGGTGAAGCCGGTCCGCATCGCCGTGCTTGGCGCCGACGGGCGGATGGGGCGGGCGCTCACCCGGGCGGTCAAGGCCGCCGGGCCCGACGCCGTGCTGACGGCCGCCTCCGAGCGCCCCGGCGCCGCGGCGGTCGGCATGGACGCCGGCCTCCGCGCCGGAATCGAAGCCGCCGACGTCCTCATCGACTCGGCGCTTCCGGCCCGAGGCGCCGCCGACGTCTGGATCGACTTCACCAGCGCGAGCGCCACCGAGGCGGTCACCGTGGCCGCCTCCGCCGCCGGGGTCGGCCTGGTGATCGGCACGACCGGCCTCGGCACGCACGCCCGCGCGGCGATCGACTTCGCCGCCTCGAAGATCCCCATCGTCTTCGCCTCCAACTACTCCGTCGGCATCAACGTCATGCTCAAGCTGATCGCCGACGCGGCCCGGGCGCTCGGCCCCGGGTACGACCTGGAGATCGTCGAGGCGCACCACCGCGCCAAGCAGGACGCGCCGTCGGGGACGGCCTTGACGCTGGCCGAGACGCTGGCCACCGCCACCGGGCGCAAGCTGGCCAGCGCCGGCCGCTACGCCCGCCACGGCGACATCGGCCCGCGCGCCGCCAGCGAGATCGGCGTGCAGACGATCCGCGGCGGCGACGTGGTCGGCGACCACACCGTCTTCTTCCTGGGCAACGGCGACCGCCTCGAGATCACCCACCGGGCCACCACGCGCGACACCTTCGCCGTCGGCGCGGTGCGCGCGGCGCTGTGGGTGGCCGGCCGCGAACCTGGGCTCCACGACATGCGCGCCGTCCTGGGCTTGGCCTGATTGTCGTCGGGCGCAGAGCGACGCTAAGATAAAGACCGTGCCCGGACCTCGGCGAACGGCGTCGGACTTCGCGCGGCTTGCCACCGAGGCGGTGCACCCGCGCGCCACCAGGCTGGATACGCTGGCGCCCGAGGCGATCGCCGCCCTGATGCTCGCCGAGGAGGCCAAGGCGATCGCCTGCGCGCGCGCGCAGGCCGGCGAGATCGGGCGCGCCGCGCAGCTGGCGGCGGACAAGCTGGCGGCGGGCGGGCGGCTGGTCTACGTCGGCGCCGGGACCTCCGGGCGGCTGGGCACGCTCGACGCGGTGGAGTGCGTCCCCACCTTCGGCGTCCCCCCGTCGCGCGTGGTCCCGATCATCGCCGGCGGCCCCTCTGCGCTCACCCGCTCGGTCGAAGGCGCCGAGGACAACGTCCGCGACGCCGAGCAGCGCATGCGGCGGGTGGCGGTGGGACCGGCCGACGTGGTGTGCGGCGTGGCCGCGTCGGGGGTGACGCCCTTCGTGCGCGCCGCGCTCGAGTACGCCCGCTTCCGCCGCGCGGCGACGATCTTCGTCACCTGCGCGCCGACCGGCGGCGACGTCGCCGCCGACGTGGTGATCGCCCTCGACACCGGCCCCGAGGTGATCGCCGGCTCGACGCGGCTCAAGGCCGGGACGGCCACCAAGGTGGCGCTGAACGCCATCTCCACCGCGGCGTTCGTGCTGCTCGGCAAGACCTACGCCGGGCTGATGGTCGACGTGCGGCCGACCAACGCCAAGCTCTGGGCGCGGGCCATCCGCATCGTCCGCTCCCTCTCGGGGCTGGACGAGGCCGCCGCGCGCAAGCTGATCGAAAAGGCCGGAGGTCGCGCCAAGGTCGCCCTGGTCATGCACCATGCCGGCGTCTCGGCCGCGCGCGCGCGCGAGCTGCTGGTGACGCACAAGGGGTCGCTGCGGGCGATCGTCGGCGATCTGCCGGTCCGCGCGCCGGCCGAGGGAGCATGACCGTCCGCCGAGCGCGCGCCGCTGGCGCGTATTCACGCCGCCCGCGAGCGCCGCGAGCGGCTGGTGATCGGGCTTCTGTCAGGGACCAGCGCCGACGGGACCGACGCCGCGCTCTGCGCCATCGAAGGGGTCGACGACACCACCCGCTGCACGGTGCGCGGCTTCGTCAGCACGCCGTTCGCCCGCCCGCTGCGCGAGCGGATCTTCCGTCTGGCGGAGGCCAACGCCTCCGAGCTCTGCGACCTGGACGTGCTCCTCGGCGAGGCGTTCGCCGACGCGGCCGTCGCCGTGGCCGCCGCGGCCGGCGTTGCCCTGGCCGACGTCGACCTCATCGGCTCGCACGGCCAGACCGCCGTTCACCACCCGCGCTCGGCCGGACGGGTCGGGCGCCACGCTGCAGATCGGCGAGGCGGCGGTCATCGCCGAGCGGACCGGCTGCCCGGTGGTGAGCGACTTCCGCGTCCGCGACGTCGCCGCCGGCGGCGAGGGGGCGCCGCTGGTTCCGCTGGCCGACCACCTCCTCTTTCGGGCCCCCGGCCGGCGGCGCGCCATGCAGAACATCGGCGGCATCGCCAACGTCACGCTGGTGAGCGACCGGCTCGCCGATCTGGTCGCCTTCGACAACGCCCCCGGCAACATGCCGCTCGACACCGTCGCCCGCGCCGCCTCCGACGGGGTCGAGGGCTTCGACCGCGACGGCATCCGCGCGGCGCGCGGAAAGATCGACGCCCCGCTGCTGGCCGAGCTGCACCGCCATCCCTTCCTGGCCCAACCGCCGCCCAAGAGCACCGGCCGCGAGGACTTCGGCAGGGAGTTCGTCTACCCCCTCCTCACCCGCTTCGGCGACCGCAAGGACGATCTGCTGGCGACCCTGACCCGCTTTTCGGCCGAGGCGATCGCCCGCAGCTACCGCGAGGCGCTCCCCGCCATGCCCGACGAGGTCTACATCTCGGGCGGCGGCGCGCTCAACCCGACCCTGATGCGCCACCTGGTCGAGCTGCTGGCGCCGATCCCCGTGCAGAGCCTGGCCGCGCTGGGCGTCGACCCCGAAGCGAAAGAGGCGATCGCCTTCGCCGTGCTGGCCAACCAGACCCTCTTCGGCGCCGCCGGCAACGTCCCGGCCGTCACCGGCGCCGCCGGGCCGAGGGTCCTGGGAAAACTCTCCTTTTAACCGTCGTAGCTCGAGAGGACCGGATTGATCGCGTGAGGGAGGGCCAGCTTTGCTCGCCGCGAGCTCACCGCGAGGGGCACGGGACCCCTTCCAGCGTCCCGATCAAAATTGAGGTGCCGCCCGGATTTGAACCGGGGAATGAGGGTTTTGCAGACCCTTGCCTTACCACTTGGCCACGGCACCGAGGCCCCGTTTTCATAACATGATTTCGGGCGCGCGTGGCACCAGGGAAGCATGCCTCGCGCGCGGATCCGCGGTCCCGCGCCGTGATAGATTCCCGAAATGTTTATTGCCCCCACTCCTCGGATTCGTATGCGCGCTGGCTTCCTTCCCCTCGCCTGTTCGTTCGCCCTTCTGGCCTGCGGCAGCACGACCGGGAGCGGCGGTACGGGCGGTCAGGGCGCAACCGGAAGCGGCGGGAGCACGGGCACTGGCGGCAGCCACACGGGCGGCACGACCGGCACCGGCGGCTCCACCACCGGCACCGGCGGCTCTGCCGGCTCGGGAGGCAGCGGCACCGGCGGCTCCGCCTCCGGCACCGGCGGGTCCAGCACCGGCGGCATTACCGGATCGGGCGGCAGCGGCACCGGCGGCTCCACCACCGGCACTGGCGGCGTCACGGGTTCAGGGGGCAGCGGCACCGGTGGATCGGCCACCGGCGGTTCGGGCGGCAAAGGGGGCCAGGCGGGCGGCACCGGCGGGGCGACCGGCGGCAGCTCGGGCTTCGCGCCGTACGTCTGCCCGTCGGGAATGAGCTCCCCCGGCGCGAGCGCGATCCCAGCCGGCAGCACGGCGACGAAGATCGCCGGAGCGCCTCCCTCGGATACGTTCAACAACAACGGAAACAACTTCACCAACGTCGAAGGTCCGGTCTGGATCGGCAGCGCTCTTTATTTCTCGGAGATGACCGGGAACAACCCCCCGCCGGCGCGCATCTTGAAGATCGATTCGACCGCGAACGACGCGGTCACCCAGTTCTACCCGTCGGGCAGCTCCGGCGACTCGGGCTCCAACGGAATGGCGGTCGATGCGAACGGGAACCTGGTCACGGCCAACCACGGCGTCGGCGGCATCGTCAGCTTCACGGTCCCCGGCGGAACCAAGACGACGATCATCAGCTCGTTCGGCGGGAAACGGTTCAACTCGCCCAACGACCTGACCATCAGCAGCAACGGAACGATCTACTTCACCGATCCGAACTTCCAGGCGCCCAGCCCGACCCCCCAGCCGAACACCGGCGTCTACATGGTCCCGCCTGGTGCATCGCCGACCGCCACCGAGCTCATCAGCAGCCTGAGCAACCCCAACGGGATCACGCTGTCGCTCGATCAGAAGACGCTGTACGTCGGCCACGGCGGCGGCGTCTACTCGTACGCGGTCAACACCGACGGCACGATCGGAACGACCGCCACCCACGTCGACCCGAGCACCCTCGACAACAACGCCACCGACGGCATGGCCATCGACTGCGCCGGCGACCTCTACGTCGTTCGGGTCAACACGCACGACATCGACGTGGTCAGCTTCGGCGGCAACCCCGGCTCCGCCGGCACGCACCTGGCGACCATCGGCAGCATCCCCGGCGGCGGACAGCTCACCAACATCGCCTTCGGCGGCAGCGACCACAAGACGCTCTACATCACCGTCCAGGGCTCCAGCCAACACGGCGTCTACAAGCTGACGATGCCGATCGCCGGCATGCCGTACTGACCGCCAGCGTCGCCCGTCAGTTCGTGACGGGCGTGCGCTGGCACTTGTAGTCGCTCCAGGTGTAGCGACTGCCGCCGTCGACCATCTGGAAGTCGGTGGCCTTGATCGAGCGGAGCGCGGAGGTGGCGACCACGTTCTCCACACCGACGGTCGCGCTCACGAAGAGGCTGCCGCCGTCGGCCAGGAACATCCCGTACTTCTGCAGCGCGCGCGCCACCGTGCGGGCGGCGTCGCTCGGCAGCATGCTGAGATCGTAGTCGCCGCGCAGTCGCAGCCGCGCGCCGTAGGGGAGAAACGTCGGGCCGACGCCGGTGGGCCCCCCGATGTGCGTGGCCGGGTGCACGTAGACGCTCTTTTGAATGAGGCCATTGGGCATGGTGAAGCGCAGCGCATGGGTGATCTCTCCCGAGGTCACGTCGTCGCTGGTCAGGATCAGCGCCGTCATCGGCAGATCGGCGGCGTCGGCGCCGTTGCAGTGATCGCCACGGCCAAACGTCGGGGGCACCATCGGTTGCCAGTAGTCGTGGGTGAGATCCCACACGACCTCGCAGCTGCCGGTGAAGGTTCCGCCGGTGGCCGCTCCGGTGCTGACATCGGCCTTGTAGAGCTCATAGAGCCGCGTCCCTTGGTAGACGAGCAGATGGCAGTCGCCACCGTCGGCGCAGTGATAGTTGGGATTCCCCTCGATGTTGCCGCCGGAGGGCAGCGGGATCGGCGCCGTGTCGCAGTCCGGCTCGTCACCGCTGGAGCTGAAGGTGCGCCGCGCGACGCTGGCGTCGGCGGTGAGGATGGTGAACGAGACGTCGATCCCGAGCCCGCTCCCCCACCCCGAGGCATCGAGCGCGCCCATGATCGCCGTCGACTCGCCATCGACCGCCGCGCCCGAGATGTCCTGGTAGATGGTGGAGCTGGCCGGAAACCTGTACGGCCCGGCCATCACGCTGCCGCCGGCAGCGCCCCCGGAAGCCCCGCCGCCGGTCCCGCCGGCAGCCGTCCCCCCGACTGCACCGCCGGTGCGCCTTCGCGCCACCCGCGCCGCCGGTTGCCTTCGCGCCACCGGCACCGCCGGCTGCCTTCGCGCCGCCGGCACCGCCGGTCCCCTTCGCGCCACCAGCACCGCCGGTCCCCGTCACGTCGCCGCCCGCCGGTCCCGGACATTCCTCCAGCGCCGACTTACCGCCCGTTGGCGATGCGCCACCGATTGCCGACATGCCACCGGTGGCGGCGACGCCGCCCGTCGCCGTCGCCCCACCCGTCGCCGATCCCACCGGCGCCGTTTCACCGCCGGCCCCTGTCGAGGATCCGCCCGAGCAGCCGGCGGCGATCGCCGACAGGAAAACCAACCGCGCCAGCCGACCGAGACGAGCAAGCCTGGCCATGGAGCCCTCCGACCTCGTTGGTGAGGTCCGGTGTGCTCGGCCAGTATACGCCTCGGCGGGGGAGACGGATCGTGGCAGCGAGGTCAGACGCCGCGCGCATTCTAGCGGCTCGACTCAGGGCTGGACGACAGGTTACGGAACGATGAATCGGCCGATGAGCGCCGCGCTGCCAAAGCTGGGTTCGGTAAACCAGATGTTTCCGTCCGGACCGGTCGTGATTGCGAACGGAACACCTGACACTGGAAACGTCGTGACGGTGCCATCCGGAGCGATCCTGCCCAATTCGGGGTTGGATCCAGTGCCTCCGGAAAACCAGATGTTTCCATCGGGACCTTCCGTGAGCCGGTTGCAGCCGTCGTCAAACGAGAACTCGACGGCCTTGGTCCCCTCCGTCGTTATCCGCCCTATCTTCCCCACTTCGGCGAACCAGATATTTCCGTCCGCGCCCGCAGCGATCCCTTGCGGATTGGAGTCCTGTGTCGGCACCGGAAATTCGGTCACCACGCCGACCGTGGTAACGCGAGCCACGTATGGCTGCATGATCCCGCCCTCAATGAACCAGAGGTTGCCGTCGGGACCGACGGTTATTGCCGTATCGCTCGCAACAGTGGGAAGGACCCTCTCGGTGATCTTTCCGCTCGTCGTGCAGGTTCCGAGCTGTATAACGGTCGCCGAGCCCTGAGTCTCCGTGAACCATAGATTTCCGTCGGGGCCGGCAACGATCGCGAGCGCACCGGCACCCGACGGGATAGGAAACTCCGTGATGGTTCCGCCGGGAGTGATGCGCCCGATGTTGCCGGCGAGCTCCGTGAACCACACGTTGCCGTCCGGGCCCTTCGCGATCCCTGTGGGAGACGCGTTCACCGACTGCAGCTTGAACTCCACGGCGTCGCCTGCTGTCGTGATCCGACCGATCTTTCCCTTGTCGCTTTCGGTGAACCAGAGATTCCCGTCGGACGCAGCGGCGATGGAACCTAAGCTCGCGAATACAGCAGGAACTGGAAACTCCGTCAGCCGGCTCTTGCAGGTTCCATTGTCACAGTAGGCCGTCGTAGCACACGCTGGCGAACATGACGGGGGACGGCCGCCCGTCCCACCAATTCCAGCTGCTCCGCCTGTTCCGGGCATCCCTCCTGCGCCTGTTCCGGGCATTCCTCCTGCACCTGTTCCGGCCATCCCTCCTGCACCGGCTCCGGCCATCCCTCCTGCACCGGTTCCGGCCCTTCCTGCCGTCCCACCTGCCGCTCCGGTTCCCCCCGTGGCGGCCGCCCCGCCTGCTGCGGCGGAGTCACCCGTTCCCGGAGCACCGGCGGCCGCACCATTTCCACCGGCTCCCGCCGTTCCCAGGTTCCCGGCTTTTCCAGCTCCCGCTGTTCCGCCCAAGTTTGCGGAGCCCGCTGTTCCGAGCATGCCGCCGCCGCCGTCCTCCGATAGCACGGTGCGGGTCGGACAAGCAGCAATCAGTGGCAGAACAAGGACAACCCAGGAGAGTCTTTTGGCATGCATGGCGGTCTTGTCGCCCGCGAGCCTAAATTGTTGCGTAACGTCTGACCAGCACCACGGCGAGATTCGGGCTGACGCGGCCTGGTTCACAGACCGCTCGAACGGCGCCTGACACTGCTGCTCATAAGGAGGCGCCATTCGAGCTCGGACGACCAGTAGCTACATCGAGTAAAAATTGCCGCTGAGGGTGAGCGCGCTCAGGAGGCCGACGGTCGCATTGAAGTACGTGTACGAGATGTGGCCACCCGAATCCTTGATGAAGGAGGCGGGGCTGAACGAGGCGTCCAGCAGGAACCGCCAAGCCGCGGCGGCGAACGTAGCGTTTCCCGCAGCCATCGCGCCGACGCCGGCCGTCCCGACGATGGACATCGAGTTTGGCGCGGCGTCGCTGTTCACTGATCCGCTCAGCGTATAAATGTCTTCGATTCGGCCGATGCCGGTCTTCTGGAGGTTCGCGAAGAAAGCGGCGTTCTTGCTGAGGAACGTGGAGGCGCCCGTCGCGCTGTTCCAGCAGGCGTCGATGCCGAAGCGCCAGGGGACGCGATGCGCGTCGTACTGGTAGACGCCTCCATCTGTGTAAGAACCGGCGTCCACGTTGCCACAGTTGGAGCCGCTGCACCACGCGGGGACCAACGCGCCGGCGGCAGACCCGGTCGACTTCCCAGCGATGGCGTTGAGGGCCGTGTACGTGTTGTTGGCGACCGTCATCCATGCATGTCCGGAATCGACTGCGGCGAAGGCCTTGTAGTACGCGGGCGCCCAATACGAGGGGTTCGTCCTGCATACCATTCCCGAAGTTGCTTCCGCCGTTCGGCAGCATTGCGGCGGTGTCGATGTCATGGCTCCAGATATCGCCAATGACCTTCGCAGCGGTGCTCGCGTAGGTTCCGCCCCACCGCTTTCCCGCCTGTAAGAGGGCGAACGCGATGTCCTCGTCGGCGTCGGTCGCGGATCCGCCGGAGGCGGAGCAGCTTCCCGACCCGGCCGGGAGGCACCAGTTCATTAGAGTACCTACCGCGGTGTGCCCCGCCTGTGAATACGCCCACAGTCCGTCGAACAGCGTCTGGTCGCCCACGTAGACCGCGATGAGCATCCCGTAGCCAATTCCCTCCGAGACCGTGTCGTTCCCGTTCTCCGGTCGGATGACCTTCGTCGAGCTGCCGCTGCCGGTCACGAACGTGCTCTTCCACTTGTTGTACATGGGGATGAGGTACTTGCCGGCCGCGCCGGTGGGCTTGGTGCAGCCCGGATAGGTCTTGTCGGCGAAGGTAGCGGTGCCGCCGTTGTTCAGCGTACCGAGGCCGCGTGTCGCCCTTGTACAGCGTGACGTCATCGACCCAGATGTCGTAGTTCAGGCTGGTGCTGGACGTGAAGGGCTGGACGGTGAATTGCGGGTAGACGCCGAACTGGAACCCGAGGGTGTTCTTCGAGTCCCACGGCGGAGCCTCGCAGACGACGCTGGCGTTCGAACAGTCGATTCTCGGTCAGGTTGGGCAGATAGCGCGGCGCCAGGATGGCGAACGGCACGGAAACCTTCGTCCAGCTGGTTCCGACGTTCGTCAGGAGCATGCCGCGCGTGTTGTACTGGTCGACGCCGCTGTATTTCGCGGTTCCGTCGGGGGTCGGGACATTCTCGGTGTTCTGGAACTCGACCCAGATCGGCGGCGCGGTGCCGCTGCCCGACTTGATGTTGAAGGTGATGCCGTCGTACGCGCTCACGTCGTACGGATTCTCGCGTCTTGGCGGTCGAGCTGGTCGGCGGGGGCAGAATCGCCGCGAAGGAAGTTCCGACGCCGACATACGCGCTGGTTCCGGAGTGACCGGTCGCCGTCGAGTGCAGCGCGTACATGTCGCAGGTATCGCCGGACGGCAGCGGCGCGCTCACCGACGCGGCGACGACGGGGCTCGTCGTCCCGGCGGCGGGGGTCTGCGTGCCCGTCGTGTCGCCGAATGCGGACCACCAACCCTGCCGGCCGCCCTGAACGACGTTCTGGTTGAAGCCCTCCTCGAAGTCGGCGACGACGTCGCCGCTGGCGGGGGCGCCGCAGGCGCGGGCGCTGGACCCGCCGCTGCCGGTCGAGCCGCCGGTGGCGCTGCCGCCGGTGCCGGTGCTGCCGCCCGTCGCGCTGCCGCCCGTGCCGGTGCTGCCGCCCGTGGCGCTGCCGCCGGTGCCGGTGCTGCCGCCCGTCGCGCTGCCGCCGGTGCCGGTGCTGCCGCCGGTGCCGGTGCCGCCGACGCAGGTGCCGTTGCTGCAGTTCTTGCCGCCGCTGCAAACGGTTCCGCAGCTACCGCAGTTGTTGTTGTCGACCGCCGTGTTGACGCAGGTCGAGCCGCACAGCTTCTGACCGCCGGAGCAGCCGCACTGGCCACCGCTGCAGACAGCGCCCGCCGGGCAAGCCGTTCCGCAGGTACCGCAGTTGTTCGAGTCGTTCGCGGTGTTCGTGCAGGCTGTCCCACACTGGGTCTGCCCGGAGCTGCAGCTCGAGCTGCACTGGTTGTTGCTGCAGACCGGCGCCGACGACGGACAGACCTTCCCGCAACTCCCGCAGTTGTTCGCGTCCGAGGTCACGCACGACGAGCCGCACAGCATCCCCGACGAGCAGGCGCACTTCCCCGCCTGGCAGCTCTGTCCCGACTGGCAAACCGTCCCGCAGGCGCCGCAGTTCTGGTTGTCGGCCTGGACGTTGGTGCAGGTCCCGCCGCACACCAGTTGACCGGAGTTGCAGGTCGGCCCGGTGGCGGGCTGGGCGCAGCCCGAAACAGACAGGACAGCGCCGAAGGCAGCGACCAAGGCCAAGAGACAAGCGTTACGTGCAAGCATTTTTCAGACTCCTTATGGGGGATTCGGAGCGACAACCACCGCTCGAGGGCGACCCGCGACCGGCTCCTCTCTGCGTCCCGGTGACCGCAGAAACGGGTTTAGTCGCAGAGGACCGAAATGCGGTGGCTATCGTACACACACCCCCTAAAAACCCCAACCAGTTTTGCACCAGCCCAGAGGGCGGTTCTTGCGGCCGTTCCGGGGCCTCCAGACCGCGATCTGTTGCGGCCCATACAACGTAACTGACGCCCGGTCATCAACAGCCCACCCGTGAGCCATTCCTGGTGTTCCAGGCAACTGAGCGGAACTGTTAAGGTGATAGAAAATCGTGACCTAGCATACCTATTGCAGTCACATCGAGCGATGCGCGCTGGGACCAGGCCTTCGGAATGGAAATGGCTCCCGCTTTACGTGGGCGCCTCCCTGGTCGTTCCGTTGATGGGGTGCGGCGTGCCGGGGGAGGACGATGGGACGACCACCGTCACCGCCGACGTCGTGTCCACGAACGGCCTCAGCACCGTCAACGGCCTCAGCACCGTCAACGGCCTCAGCACCGTCAACGGCCTCAGCACCGTCAACGGCCTCCAGAGCTTCACCGGCCTCATGACGACCGTGACCGGGCGAACCGAGATTGGCTATCTCGTGCACTGCGCCCTCCCGCTCGGGACGTCGATCGTCAAGCAGGATCAGAACGGGGTCAGCTACACCTTCCCGGGCGCACTCGGCATGGCGCCCGAGTGGCAATACGGCGCCTGCGACCAGACCTGCCAGGAGTACGTCTCGGCGTGCATGCTCGCCAGCGTCAACACCGCCGGAATTCACGTCCCACTCTGGATCGTCTCGCCCAACGCCGCGGTCGGCTGGGGACAAGATCCCAGCTACCCCAATCAGGAAGCGACGTTCTTCGGCAACGTCTTCACTCTGGGCGCGCACGGGACGAACTCCACCACCTATCCGATGCTTTATTGCGCGGGGCCGAAGGTCAAGACGAAGCCGCCGGCGGGTCGGCTGGGATCGGCCCAGGTGAACCCGCCCTACACCAACGCCTTCGGCGCCGAGTACGCGCTCTGCAAGACCTCCGCTTGCACCCCGGCCGACAATCCGCACGCGGCCGACGGCTTCAAGGCCTGCGCCGGGTGGAACAACCCCGTCACCGTCTGGCGCCAGAACTGATCGCGTGGCTTCGGGCGCTCGCGCGCCACCGTGCGCTATCCTGGCGGGCGTGCCCAACCTCCCCCTCTTCCAGGTCGATGCCTTTGCCGACCGGCCATTCGCCGGAAACCCCGCCGCCGTCTGCCTGGTCGAGGCGCCGCTGCCCGACGCGGTGATGCAGGCGATCGCGGCCGAGAACAACCTCTCGGAGACGGCGTTCGTCGACATCAGCCGTGGCAGCGGTGAGGAGGTGCTCGGGTTGCGCTGGTTCACGCCGACGGTGGAGGTCGAGCTCTGCGGGCACGCCACCCTCGCCTCGGGCTTCGTGCTGCTGACCGAGATCGCTCCGGCCCGCGCCAAGGTGACCTTCCGGACCCGCAGCGGATTGCTCTCCGTCGAGCGAGGTCGAGGGAGGCGAGATGTTGCTCGATCTGCCGTCGTCCCTCCCGCAGGCGGTCGACGGCGATACGAAAGAGCGGATCGCGCGCGCGATCGGCGTCGAGCCGCGCGAGGTCGTCCTCGGCAACTCCGCCTACTTTGCCGCGCTGGAGAGCGCGGCGGCGGTGCGGGCCGTGGCGCCCGATCTCGCCGCCGTGGCCGCCTTCGGGACCAGCGTCTGCGTCACCGCGACCGGCGCTGACGAAGCGGCGCCGGTCGACTTCGTGTCACGTTTTTTCGCGCCGGCGCACGGCATCGCCGAGGATCCCGTGACCGGCTCGGCGCACTGCACGTTGACGCCTTACTGGGCGGCGCGACTCGGCAAGCAGCGGCTGCGCGCGCGCCAGGTGAGCCGCCGGGCGGGCGAGCTCTCCTGCGCGCTCGACGGGCAGCGCGTCCGCCTGGGCGGCGCCTGCCGACTGGTCATCACCGGAACGTTCCGCGCCTGACGATCCGCGTTTGACGATCCGGCCCTGGCGTCCTCGGGCGACGGCTCAGGCCGTCGCTTCGGCGGTCTGCTTCTGCCTGGTCACGTCGGGGTTGTGGAACGGCGCCAGGATCGTCGCCAGCAGCGACGGGGCCGCCGCCAGCAGGACGATGATGAAGAACCACTGGTAACCGACCGCCTTCTGGACGTAGCCGCTGACCGCGCCGGTCGACATCATGCAGGCGCCCATGAGCGCGGTGGCGAAGGTGTAGTGCGCGGTCTTGTAAGGCCCCGGCGCGATCTGCTGCATCATGTAGATCATGTGACCGACGGCGCCGATCCCCCAGCCGAGCTGCTCGACGGTGACGACCACGGTGATGAGCGGCATGCTGGTCGGCATGGTCTGGCTCAGGAACAGGAACGTCACGTTGGGGACGTTGATGCAGAAGCAGAGCAGCAGCAGCGTCTTCTTCAGCCCGGCGCGCGACACGATCCAGCCGCCCACCAGCGAGCCGATGATGAAGGCCCCCGTGCCGAACGTGCCGTAGACGTCGCCGATCGCCTGGTTCGACAGGCCCAGGCCGTGGTTGGCGCGGCTGTCGATGAGGAACAGCGGCCCCATCTTGTCGAGCAGGCCATAGGCGAAACGGTAGAGAAACGCGAAGGCGATCAGGCGGACGACGTCCTTCTTCTGGAAGAACGTGGAGAGGGCGTCGCCGAAGGTCTTCATCGCGTCGCCGAAGCTCTTGGGCGCGTCCTTGGCCTTGGCGCCCGGCGGCAGGATCCGGCTGTGCCAGAAGCCGGCCACGAAGACCAGGCCGCCCATGGCCAGCATGATGATCATCCAGGCGTTCGCCCAGCTCTGGGTGCTCTCGTGCAGGACGCCGCTGATGCGCACGAACGGCCCCTTGGCCAGCAGCGCGCCGCCGTTCCAGCACATGCTCTGGAAGCCGAGGTACTTGGCCTGCTCCTTGGGCGACAGCGTCGTCACGTAGACGCCGTCGGTGCCGATGTCCTGCGTCGCGCCCAGCACCGCGGTGATCGCCACCAGCGTCAACACCGGGCCGACCCAGTGTCCGTCCGGCAGCCGCAGCCCGAAGGCCACCCCCACCAGCGCCGCCGAGATCGCGAACTGCATGAGGACGACGAAGAACTTCTTCGTCTTGTAGAGCTCGAGCGCGGGCGCCCAGAGGAACTTGAACGTGTAGGGGAAGCCGAGGATCGACGACCAGAACGCCGCCTTGTCGTTCTCCATCCCCATGTTGCGGAACATGATGTTCGCGACGGTGCCGACCGCGACGTAGATGAGCCCCATGACGAGGTAGCTCGAGGGAACCCAGAGGAACGGGTTCTTGTAGGTCGGAGTGGCGGCCTCGACGTCGGCCGACGCGGCGGCATCGCCGGTCAGGGGGATCGATGGGGGCATGGGGCGCATCCTAAACGGAGGGCCCGAACGGAGGGGAAAAAAAGCCAAATCCAATTAATGTGGGGCGATGTCGATTGCGGCAGAGCTCTCCGAGGTCGCCCGGGTGCGCGTCATCTACGGCGACACCGATCAGATGGGGATGGTCTACTACGGCAACTACCTGCGCTACTTCGAGATCGCGCGCAATGAGTTCCTGCGCCGGGCGGGCGCCCCCTACCGGGCGTTCGAGGAGACGCACGGGCTGCGGCTGCCGGTCATCGAGGCGACCGTTCATTACCGGCGGCCGGCGCGGTACGACGACGAGCTGGGGATCTTCGCCGCGGTGCCGGTGGTGACCGGCGCGACGGCGCGCTTCGTCTACGAGATCCGCCGCCTGCCCGACGGCGAGGAGCTGGCGTCGGGGCACACGGTGCACGCCTGCATCGACGCGCGCGGCAAGGTGGCGCGGATCCCCAAAACCTTACGGGCGCTGCTCAGCGAAGGAGCGCCACCGCCGCCGCCGGCTCCAGGGTCCGGAACGTGAACGACTCGGTGAGATAGAGCTCGACGGCCTGGCGATCGTGGCCCTGGTAGCCGACCGACAGATCCTGCCCGACGTGCAGCTCGTAGTCGCCGCCGCGCAGCGAGAGCAGGACGCCCCCCTGGATGGACGGCGCGCGCACCAGCGGTCCGTCGAGGACCTGCTGGGTGAGCCGCTTGGCCAGCGGGTAGCCGTCCTCGGCGGCCGCCAGCACCTGCGCGTAGATCGGCGCCGCCAGGGCCAGCGCGTAAGGGCCGCTGACGCCCGCCTGGCGCAGCGTCTCGCGGGCGGCGAGGATCGCCACCGGCAGCTCACGCACGTCGGCCGGCAGCTTGTGCGGCGCGTGCGGGCTGGCGGGAATGATCCCTTTGATCCCCGCCGCGGCGAGCCCGTTGAAGATGGCCGAGTCCTCGGCCTGCGCCGCCTTCTCGGCCGCCTCCACCACCGGGCCGAGGTCGGGATCGGTCGCGCCGCGGGCGATGGCGTCGAGCTCGCTCAAGGAGACCTTCATCGGCACGCGCACCTCGACCAGGGGCTGCGACCGGCGAATGCCGAGCTGCACGTCGGGCCCGCCGCCCGCGCAGGGATCGAGCCGCCCGGTGTTGACAGCCGCCAGCTGCCAGCCGTGCGGCCCCTTGAAGTCGACCAGCCGCCGGCCGGCCAGGTTGAGCTTGAGGACCCGCGCCGCCTCCGCATCGACCGCCGCCAGCGCGTCCGGCGTGATCGGGGCCAGGTCGCGCTTCAACAGATCGCGCGACATCATCGGCTCCTCAGGCTTCCGATACCCAGCGACGAAGGTGAAGCAGGCGCGCCTCCGGGAGGCGGCCCGCCATCCGAAGCGGCGCCCCCCGCCGCCATGGCCGCCTTCTTGACGGCTTCGATCTCGGTGATCTCCCCCTCGGCGAACAGGAACATCCGGGCCGTCTCGTCGATCTTGGCGTCGCGGCGGCGCAACCATTCCAGCGTCATCATGGCGTGCTCGACCTCTTCGTTGCGGTTGTGGAGCAACACCGCCCGCAGCGTCTCTTCCTTGGTGGCGTCGGCGCGCTGCTGGTACCAGTCGACCGCCTCCAGCTCCTCGATCAAGGATTCGACGGCGCGGTGAAAGTCCTTGGTCGCCTCGGGCAGGAGGTCGGCCGGCTCGTGATACCCCTCATGGCTCATGCGCGGAATATAGTGGGGGGGACTTCCCGCCACCAGTGGACATCTGTCCGGCGCGTGATCAGCTTTCTGCGTATGACCCGTGTGACGGATTCGCTGGACAACGGCCGCATCGCCTTCGGGGATCGGGAAGAGCTGGAGTTGGCCACCGCGGTCGACCCGGTGTGCGGCCGGGAGCTGAAGCGCGCCGACGCAGCCGCCGCGATCGACCACCACGGGACCGTGTACTTTTTCTGCTCGGAGGCGTGCAAGCAGCAATTCGTCGCCGACCCGACGCTGTTCGTGGACTCGGCGGCCGGCGCCGGGGCCTGACGCCCTCGCCCAGCGGATCTACCGCTGCGGGTGACGCGGCTTGGCCTTGAGCGAGATCGAGTTGATGCAATAGCGCTGGCCGGTCGGGGCCGGTCCGTCGTCGAACAGATGGCCGAGGTGGCCACCGCAACGGCGGCAGGTGACCTCGGTGCGGACCATGCCGTGCGAGGCGTCGGTCTCGGTGGCCACGGCGGCGGCGGCGGCCGGCGCCGTGAAGCTGGGCCACCCCGTCCCGGAGTCGAACTTGGCCTTGGAAGAAAACAGCTCGGCGCCGCACCCGGCGCACGCATAGGCGGCGTCGTCGTGGGCGTCCCAGTAGGCGCCCGAGAACGCCCGCTCGGTCCCCTTGCGCCGCAGCACCTCGTACTCCTCGCGGGTCAGCGCCGCGCGCCACTCGGCGTCGGTCTTCGCCACTTTCTCGCCGTCGTCGGGAGGAGTCATGCGCGGAAGTATATCCTGCTATGCTGCCGCCGCTTTGGCATCCGATCGCGTCCTCGTCACCGTCACCGGCCCTGACCGCACCGGCGTCACCGCCACCTTGACCGGCATCCTGGCGCAGCAAGGGGCAACCTTGCACGACATCGAGCAGGTCGTCGTCCAGGGGCAGCTCACGCTCTGTCTGCTGATCGGCGTCCCCGCGACGCGCGACGTGCTGAAAGAGCTGCTGTTCGCGGCCAAGCAGCTGGAGATGGAGCTCGACTTCAAGCCGGTCCCGGCCGACGACGCCGCGCCGGAGCCCCGGCCCGAGGGGCGCCGCTACGTCATCACCGCCATCGGACCGACGCTGGGAGCGGCCCACCTGCACGCGCTGGCCACCACGCTGGCCGCCGAGGGGGCCAACATCGAGAAGATCGGCCGCCTGTCGGAGAACACGCTGGCCTCGGTGGAGATCCACGCTCTGCTGCCGCCCGACAAGGACAGTGAGCCTTTGAAGCGGGCGCTGCTCCAGGTGGCGACCAGCACCGGCTTCGACGTCTCACTGCAGCCGGAGAGCCTGTTCCGCCGTTCGAAGCGCCTCATCGTCCTGGACATGGACTCGACGCTGATCCGGATCGAGGTGATCGACGAGCTGGCGCGCGCCGCCGGCGTCGGCCCCGAGGTCTCGCGCATCACCGAGCGGGCCATGCAGGGGGAGATGGACTACGACGAATCGCTGCGGCAGCGCGTCGGGCTCCTGGCCGGCCTCGACGTCAAGGTCCTCGACCAGATCGCCTCCGACCTGCCGCTGACCGAGGGCGCCGAGACGATGGTCAGGGTCTTGAAGCGCCTCGGCTACAAGATCGCCGTCATCAGCGGCGGCTTCTCGCGCGCCGCCGAGGCTTTGAAGCGCCGCCTCGAGCTCGACTACGCCTACTCGAACAACCTGGAGGTCGTCGGGGGCAAGCTGACCGGCCGGGTGATCGGGCCGATCGTGAACGCCCAGCGCAAGGCGGAGCTCCTCGAGACCATCGCCCAGGCCGAGGGGGTGCTCCTCGACCAGGTGATCGCCGTCGGCGACGGCGCCAACGACGCGCTGATGCTGGAGCGGGCCGGCCTGGGGATCGCCTTTCACGCCAAGGCCAAGCTGCGCGAGCGGGCCGACACCAGCATTTCGGGCGCCGGCCTCGACGCCATCCTCTATCTCCTGGGCCTCTCGGCGCGGGAGCTGCAAGAAATCGAATAGACCGTCGAAGGAATCTCGCTTGACGGGTAAACTCCCCGGGCATAAGCATGCGCCCGTAGCTCAATTGGATAGAGCATCGGCCTTCTAAGCCGAGGGTCGCAGGTTCGACTCCTGCCGGGCGCGCCGCCGCAGAACACCGCGGCGACGGAAGAAAAACTGAATATCGGTACACCTGGTGGGTGTAGCTCAATTGGTAGAGCGCCAGACTGTGGCTCTGGATGTTGCGGGTTCAATCCCCGTCACTCACTAATATCGGTACACCTGGTGGGTGTAGCTCAATTGGTAGAGCGCCAGACTGTGGCTCTGGATGTTGCGGGTTCAATCCCCGTCACTCACCCCAAAGTTCAAGACGGCCAGCATTCGGTCTGGCGCGCCGTCGGTAAAGGCGCGGCCCGCGCTCAGGGACAGGCGCCGGCGGTCGGCAGCAGCACGCAGGTCGAGCTGGTCGGGTCGCAGCGGTCGTCGCCGAGGCAAGGCACGCGGTCGTCGCAGGGCTGGCCGACCGCCGGCCGCGCGAGGCAGGTGTCGGTCGTCGTGTCGCACCACGCGTCGTAGAGGCACAACCCGAAGGTGGGGTCGCAGGGTCTCCCTGGTCCGGGGAAGCGGGTGCAGACCGAGGTGGTCGGATCGCACAGATCGGCTTCTTCGTTGCAGTCCTGCCCTTTGAGCTGGGGATTGCACGCCTCGCCCGTGTCCACCGGTGCCTTGCACGTTCCGCTGGTCGGATCGCAGTAGAGGGGATACACGCAGGCGACCGTGGAAGCGGCGCAAGCTTGGCCCACGCCGGGCGTCGGTTGACAGGTCGCGGTGAGGCCGCTCGCGTCGGGGGTGCAAGTCGTCCCCGTCACGCACGTCGCGCCGGCCGAGGTGCAGTCGCCGCCGGCGCCGGCCGGCGGAGGGATCTCCACGCAGCTGCCGGGACAGCACTGCGACAGTCCACAGTTCGTGTAATCGATCTGGCAACTGCCGCCGGCCGCGCACTCCGGATCGAAAAAGCAGGCGCCACCGACGGCGACGGTCCCCGCGAAGACGCTGTCGCACGGGTCGTTGGGATGCTTCAGCGACATCGTACGGGTACAGGGCAGGCTGTTCCATTCGTCGACGCACGCCCGAGCCTGGACGGCGTCGTAGCTGACCTTCCCGTCGACGACGTCGGCGGCCAGGGTGTCGTAGAGGTGCGAGACCACCTGATCCGACGACAGGCAGGTCGCCACGTCGGGGAAGGAGCCGCACAGAACCAAGTTGTGGCAACCCGCGGCCAGGACGAGGGGCTCGTACTGGGAGATCGGTATTGGACCACCGCCACCGCTGCCGCCGTCGGCGGGGCTGCCGCCGGCGCCGATGCCCCCGTTGCCACCGGTTGCACCGGTGGTTCCGCCCGCCCCGCCGCTGCCGCCGGTGGCGCCGCTGCCGCCGCAGCCGGCCGCCGCGATCACCAGAGCCGCCAGCAAACGTGTCCTCGTCATCCCCAACCTCCACGCCATCTGAAAACGATACCTCTGATTTTCATGTCCGTCCCAAACAAGGCCATCGCCGTCCGACGTCGCGCGCGGCACATCCGGAAGACGTCCGTCGCTTCTACAGGGTGCGCCAGGGGCGCGGCGGGATCCCGACATCTTCGTGACGCGTCAGCTTGCCGAACGCCTTCGCGTCGCCGTCGGTCGACTCGCGCGTCCGGGTCAAGATCCGTCTCCAAGGAGCCGATCAATTATAGGTGGCAACACCGAGCCTGATTCGAAGCGACCGGAACGCGTCGGCCGCGGACGACGGCGACGCGCCGGCGGCACTGGTCGATCGCCTGCGCGGACAGCTCCGAAGCAGCGAGGAGCTGGCGACGATCGGCCGGATGACCGCCGGCATCGCCCAGGAGCTCAATACGCCGCTCACCGCCCTCCTCGGATCTCTGTCGCGCGTCGCGGACCTGGCCGGCCGCGAGGAGACCCCCGCGTCCCGCGACGAGATTCGGGCCGCGCTCGGTGACTGCGTGACGGTCGCCGACCGGATCAAGGACCTCGTCGGCGCCCTCCGGGGGCTCAGCCACCGGGATCACCGGAAGGCCGTCTTCTTCGATCCGGCGCGCGCGATCCGGAACGCCACCAAGGTCTTCGCGATCGTCAACCAGCGCCACTGCCGCGTGAACCTGACGATGGGCGCGCTGCCGGCGCTCCACGGCTCGCCGACCGGCGTCGGTCAGGTGGTCCTGAGCCTCTTGCAAAATGGGCTCGAGGCGAGCCTGCTGCTGCAACCGGACGGGCAGGCCCGCCTCGCGGTCGCCGCGACAGCGACCGACAGCGAGGTCCAGATCTCGGTGACCGACGACGGGCCCGGCGTCCCCGACCAGATCGCTCCCCGTCTTTTCGAGGAGTTCGTCACCTCGAAGGACGACGAGAGCGGACGCGGCCTGGGACTGGCGATCAGTCGTCAGATCGTCGCCGGGATGGGCGGCTCGATCGAAGTCGAGAGCGCTCCCGGAAGGACTGTCTTCACCGTCCGGCTCCCCTTCGTCGATTGAGGACGGCCTCGCGGGCCGCCCGGACGAGGCGTTACGGCAAGCCGGCGAAGAAGTCGTACATCGCCTTCATCGCGAAGCAGGGAACGCCGTGCTCGGTGCCGCTGTAGCTGGGATCATTGTGCGAGCACCAGATGGTGGGGACCGTGCAGTTGTCGTAGATGATGCAGCCCGGATCGACCAGGGGGTGACCGGAGTCCGTGCTCATGCACGTCGCCACCGAGGTGTAGGGCGTCGAGGTGCCGGCGCACATGTTCGCGGTCCGGAATCGTGCGACCGCGTCGGTCGCCGAGTTGGCGCTGCGCTGGTTGTCATGCTGGCCGTCGATGTAGAGGACCGGCATGGGAATCGCCACGTTGTAGGGATCCGCCGCCACCGGTGAGACGCCCTTGAGGTTCAGGTGCTGGGCGTCGCTCTTGTGGGACAGGATGTTGACCAGCATCTGCGCGCCGGAGCTGTGGGCGATGGCGAACACCCGGTTCTCGTCGATGCAGTAGTTGTTCAACACGTCATCGTACTGCGACAGGATCCGGGCGACGTCGCCGCTGTAGCTGCTCCAGCACTGACCGCTGTCGGGCGTGTTGGGGAACGAGCGGACGTACTCGGTGGCGAAGCCCGTGTTGTCCGTCAGGCTGACGAACTCGGTGTTCGGGTTGCCGCAGGCGTGCAACGCGATCAGCAGCGGGAACGGCTTGGTGCCGTCGTAGCTGGTGGGGAACATGTAGAGCGACGTGTTCGCCACCTGCGCCATTCCGCCGGACGGCCGACCGGACTTGCCGCAGCCGGGGCTCGGCTTGGGCGTGCCGGTGACGATCGAGCCGCCGGTACCGCTGCCGGAGCCGCCCACGCCACCCGTACCGGTGACGCCTCCCTTGCCCCCCAACCCGCTCGTGCCCGCGGTGCCACCGGTGGCAATCGTACCGCCAGTGCCCGTCGTGCCGCCAGTGCCCGTCGTGCCGCCTGTACCCGTCGTGCCGCCGGTACCCGTCGTGCCGCCGGTACCCGTGATGCCGCCGGTGCCCGTGACGCCGCCGGTGCCCGTCGTACCACCGGTGCTGGAAGTGCCGCCGGTGCCGGAGCTCCCGCCCGGCCCGCTCGACGCGCAGCCGACCACCAACCCGAGGGACCAGACCAGAAACGCTGTTCTCTTCGTCGAAATGGACATGGACATGGTGCTCATTTCAGGCCTTGATCGCCGCGAGCTCGGTGGCCGTACCCGAACCGAAGTTCACGGTGGCGGTGCTCTTGTCGCGAATGGCGGCGGTGATGAGGGTGTTCCAGAGCTGGTTGTTGGTCACGTTGCCGGCGTCGACGAACTGGCCTTGCTTCAAGTAGCCGCCGCCGCTGCCCCAGATGATGTGGGGGACATTGCGCGCGCTGTGACTCGGGCCGTCGGCGATGTGGTTCGTCCACAAGATGATCGCGTTGTCTTGCAGGCCGCGGGCCTTGAACGCGTCGAGGCCGTGCAGCAGCGACTGCATGCGCAGCGCATCGATCTCCGCGTGGGCCGCCTCGGCGGTCGGGTTCGAGCCGGTCGCCGCGTCCGAGTCGACGCGATGGCTGAGGTGGTGAAACGGCCAGCCGAGGGTGGAGTTGGAGGGGACGCTGTACTTGGTGCCGTCCGTCCCGTCGCCCCACTGCAGCGTCCCGACCCGGCTGTAGTTGCAGGCGAAGGCCAGGGCCACGATCTCGAGGTGCAGCTTGACCACGTCCTCGATCATGCCGGTCGTCGTGAAGGCGATCCCGTTCTTCAGCGCGTCGATCGCCGACTGCGACAGTCCATCCTTGGTGCAGGTGGCGCCCATGTTGCCCATCGTGACCTCGACGTCGCGGATGCTGTCGAAGTGCTGTTGGAGCCGCTGCTTGTCCGCGCTGCTCAGCGCCGTGTTGCTCATGAGGCTGTTCAGCTCGCCGCGCACCAGGTCGTTGACGCTCTTGCGCGTCGAGGCCAGCTCGGCGGCGACCGGGTCCGTCGTGGTGGTCCCGGTGCTGCTGGTGGTCGTGAGCCCGACGACCTTGGAATAGAGCGTGTACGGGTTGAGGTCGGCGGGCCGCACCTGTCCGGCGCCCGCCGCCTTGAACGAGATCCGCTCGGCGATGTAGCTCTTCGAGCCCGCGTACAGCGTGAAGGGATCGGCGCCGCCGTTCACCGCCTGCGCGATGATCATGTCGGCGGAGGGCCCCCCCGAATACGCGGTGCTGCCGGTCGAGCCGGGCGCGACGGCGGTCAGCGACTGGCAGAGCCCCTCGGCATGCCCGCAAGCCTTGGGGCCGCCGTTCGGAAAATTGAGGTTCTTGACGAAAAGCAGGTTGGCGGCGTGCGGCGCGAGCGCGGCCACGGCCATCCCGCTCGACGAGAGGCTGGAGCTGGACAGCGCTCCGGTCGCGGTCGGGAAGAACCTGTTCCCCACGACGCCGCAGGCGGCGACCATGAAGAAGCTGAACACCGGCGGCGCGTCGGCCGCCCAGGCCGAGCGCTCCGGCAACCCTTCGAGGAAGGGGAGCCCGATGGCCACCGTGCCCGCGCCGCGCAGGAAGGCCCGCCGGTTGATCCCACTCGGCCGCGCCTCGGGCGAGGGCCGAAACCCGTACAGCTTTCCCGTGTCGCGGTGGATGATCGGCGAAACAGAGTCTGGGGTGGCTTGGGGCTTGCGCTTCACGGGGTCCCTCCGACGTGGGTGCGGAACGCGTCGTTTCTGACGAGGTCGATGATCATCTGCTTGACCGAGCCGCCGGGCGCCATGCTGCTCGCCGTCAGCGCGTCGAGGAGCGGCATGTCGCTGGCGATGATGTCGCGCTGGAGACCGAAGCTGGCCAGCTTCTTCGCGTAGCAGGTGTGCGTCTGGGGCGTCGACGCCAAGACCTGCATGAGCCCCGCGGCGTCATCCCAGGACTTGGTTTTTCCGTCGGCGAAGGTGTAGCTGCCGCTGGAGTCGATCGGCAGCCCGCCGTTCTCGGTGTCGCGGAACTGGCCCATGCCGTCGAAATGCTCGAACGAAAACCCGAGCGGGTTGATCATGTCGTTGTGACAGCTCGACCCGCAGCCTGAGGTGAGCGTGTCGATGCGCTGGCGATTGGTCTGTCCGGGCTGCAGTGGCGGGATGGGAGGGATGTTCGCCGCCGGCGGGCCCAGCGTCGCGCACAGGACGTCGAGGTTCAGGGTGACGCCCCGGTGAATCGAGTCGGGATCGCCGTTGAACCCGTAAAGCGCGAGGTAGGGGATCTGCAAGAACCAGCCGACGCGCTGCGGGCCGAGATCCTTCTGCACGTAGCCGCTGGCCGGCGCGGTCATCCCGTAGAGCGGCGCCGTGCCCGGACCGACGTAGCCGGTCGTCGAGGTCAAGATGTCCTTCAACCCCCGCCCCTGGGTGAGGATGTCGTCGAAAAATCGGTTGGAGACCTCCAGGAACTCGCTGTTCAACGAAGCCGTGTACGTCGGGACGCCCACCTTGGTGATCTGCGCGAAGCGATCGAAGTGCAGCAGCTCGCTGTGGAACTGCCGCAACACCGAGGTCGCGGTCGCTTCGCCGAGCATGGTCGTGGCCAGCGCGGCGGCTCCGTCGGCGGTGTCCAGCTTGCCGGGCCCGGCGGCCGAGTCGAGCAGCGTGTCGGACGGCGTCGTCCCGCGCAGCCAGAGCGACAGCTTGGCCGCCATCTCGTAACCGGACAGGGGCGCGCCGGTCGTGCCCAGCTCGGTGCGGTACAGGAAGTTCGGCGACTGCAGCATCGCCCGGATCACCAACGACGCCCCCTTCGCGAAGGTGCTGCGGGTCCCGCTCAGCGACGATCCCTGATTGTAGAGCGTCAGGTAGGTCGACTGCTCCGCGGTCGTCAGCGGCCGGCGATAGACGCGACGCCCGAGCGTCGTGATGAAGCCCGCCGGATCGGTGCCGCTGTAGACCTTGGCGAGCGCGGCGTCGGTCGCGGTCACCTGGGCGGCCAACGTCTCGGCGGCGCTCTGAAAACTGGCCCAGGACTCCTGATTGACGTCCAGGACCAGCTCGTTGTTCGAAAAATCGGTGGTGCCGATGACCGCGCTCTGGAAGCTCTGCTCGAGTCCGGACGGCGCGTCCAGCTTGAGGACGTCCTGCACGGCGCGCGCCCACTGGGAGTTGGTCAGCCGCACGAAGCGGTGGTACTGCGGCGACCCGTTCAGGTTGAGCGTCGACACCTGGCCGTCGCCGCCGCTGCCCGACCCCGCTCCGGCGCCTCCGGTCCCGGTGCCCACCCCGACAAATCCACCGCTCCCCGGCGAGCCGGAGACGATCCGCCCGGAACATCCCGCGAGCATCCCGATGGCCAGGATGACCGCACGCGAACGAACCAGCTGAAATCCCATGTGGCTCCTGCTCGGTGGTTGCCCCATCGCCCGCCCCGCCGCCCCGGGAGTGATAAACCGCACGTCTATTTGTCGGGACCGGCTTCTTGTTGTGCGAAGAAGATCGAAAATCGACCGGCGACGACCGGCAGCCCGAGGGACGCACAGAAACAGAAACAAAATCATTAAGATACGAGAGCCGCCCTTAAACTGACGTCATGACGATCGACGCCCGGGCCAAGGCCGCCTGTCTCCTGCTGCTCTCGAACAGCTTCATGACCATCGCCTGGTACGGCCACCTGCGCTTCCGGAAGGCCCCCCTCATCGTGGCTATCTTGGCGAGCTGGGGAATCGCCTTCTTCGAGTACACCTTGCAGGTGCCCGCGAACAGGATCGGCTACCGCGTGCTGTCGGCGTACCAGCTCAAGGTGATGCAGGAGGCGATCACGCTGGTGGTGTTCATGATCTTCGCGGCGCTCTGGCTGGGCGAAGGGGTGCAGCCGCGGTACCTGGTCTCGTTCGGGCTGATCCTGGCTGCGGTGGTGGTGGCGTTCCGATGACCGCGCCGCAACCGCCACAGCGGCCGCGCGTGCTGGTCAACTTCGCCTCGTCGGTCGACGGCAAGATCAACCCGGCCCCCGGACTGCGGCAGGGAAAGTTCATGATGTCCCGCCACCGCGAGGACTTCCGCCGCATGCTGGCGCTGCGCGCCGAGGCCGACGCCATCCTGATCGGCGCCACGAACCTGCGCGCCGACAACCCCGATCTGGCAATCCCCGCCGACGAGCGCGCCGCCCGCCGCGCGCGCGGCGCGCCCGAGCCGGCGCGCATCGTCGTCACCACGGCCGGAGAGGGCCTCACCCCCGACCAGCGCATGTTCGACCCGGCCCTGGGCGGCCCGTCGATCATCCTCCACGCGCCGGCGATGCCGCTCGACACCCGCGCCCGCCTCGGCGCAGTCGCCGAGCTGGTCCAGTTCACGGGCGAGCGCGTGGCGATCGCCGACGTGCTGACCTGGCTGGCCGGCCGCGGCGTCCGCACCCTCCTCTGCGAAGGAGGCGGCGCCCTGGTCGCCCAGTTCTTCGCCGCCCGCGCCGTCGACGCCCTCTACCTGACCCTGGTCCCCCGCATCCTCGGCGGCGCCCACGCCCCCACCCTCGCCGACGGCCCCGGCTTCACCCCCAACGAAATCCCCGACCCAACCCTCGCGTCAATGGAACGCATCGGCGACGAGCTGTACCTGCGCTACGAGTTCGACTGGGGCTGAGACGCGCGCCGAAAACGGTGAATCAGGTCCGCCTCGATGTCTGCGGCTTCGCGCGCTTCCATCCGCTCAGCGAGCGGCGTGCTGGCGAGCGGGACTTGCCCGGCGGCTTGCTTCGCAAGAAAGATGCCATCGCGGCATAAGACCGTCGATAGACACAAGAGGTGCCACCGATACGTTCTGGTGCACGCCCCCGCAACCGATTTAAGGTTGCGCCCGAAAAGGCGAGACATGAACAAGCTCTGCGCGGCCGTTGTCGTCCTTCCCCTAGTTTTCACTACTCTGGCCTGCCCCACTCGGACGATCGATACCGATAAGGATGGCGGTGTGGGCGGCGGCATGGGGGGGAGCCGGTGGCTGGGGCGGTCTGGCCGGAGCAAGTTTCGGCGGTGCTTCGGGCGCCCCAGACGCTGGAGCAGGTGGCCCGACCACCGGGGGAGTGGGCGCGGGAGGAGCGGGTGGCGCGGCCGGCGTTCCTGGCTCTGGCGGGGCGAGTGGAGTATCTGGAACCACCGGAAGCAGCGGAACCGCGGGTGGCGGCGCGGCCGGCGTTCCTGGCTCTGGCGGGGCGAGTGGAGTATCTGGAACCGCCGGAAGCAGCGGAACCGCGGGTGGCGCGGGTGCCGGAGGCACCGGGGGTTCCATCTGCACGCCGAACGCCTCCTGCGGGAAGACCTGCGCGCCGGGGACATACAGCTGCACGACGGGGACACCGGTCTGTAACCAGTCGAACGCATCCCTGGGGACGTCGTGCGGCTCGAATCTCGTCTGCAACGGCAGCGGCGATTGCGTCGGCAAAACGGTTGACGGGGGCTCGTGTACGGATAGCCAAATCTGCCAGAACGGAAACTGCGCCAAGAGCGGGGGAACGGGGATCTGCTGCCCGGTCAACGAGGTCAACTGCAGCGGGTCGTGCGTGAACGTTCAGTCGGATGCAAACAACTGCGGGATGTGCGGCTCGAGCTGCGGGAACGGGTTGGGGTGCTCCGCCGGCCAGTGCGGCTGTACCGCAAGCACACCGAACGGCACGCGTTGCTATCGGCCGGGACAAACACCGGGGACCTGCTGGGGTGGGACCTGCGTTCTCCCCGCATTCTTCTCAGGTTGCAACAGCGCTGCTGATTGCGTCCCGGGAGGCTGCACTGGGCCCGGCGGCTACTGCCTCGGAACAGTCGACGTCGCGGGGGAAGTCAGTTGCACCGACAAAACCGGCTCGTACGTGGTCTGTCCCGCGTCGCAGGGCTGTTCGCTCGGCCCGTCCACCGGACAAGTCCAATGCGGAGATGGGACCGCCACCGGGACAGGCAAAGTCACTTGCGACGGACCCAGCGATTGCCCCGCCAACAGTGACTGCTGCTATTATCCTGCCCAAGGCGCAACTGTTATGCGTTGCACGGCGCAGACGTCGCCTGGTGTCATTGGGTCGGGGTGCCCCTCCACTGGACCTGGATCTCAGTTCCCGAATGCTTGCGATCCACTCATCCCCAACGCGAACTGTCCGGCTGGGAAATCCTGCGTATCCTCTTTCGTGGGCGTAGAGGCCTCTTTCAGTTGCCAGTGAAGTGGGTCGGCAGCCATCGCGCGTAGCGGTGGGAGCCGGTTGATTCCGGAAGTTCTTCGCGCCGAGCAGTAACTCCGGGAAGTTCAGAGCGTCGGTGAGTCAGCCACCAGGAACATCGAGGGACGAGCTCACCACGCCCCCTGCGTAACCCGGGATTGCCGGACTTAACGCCTTGCGACGTTGACCGGTCCCACTGCGGGCCAAGACGTCGGCTGCCGATTACCGTTGCGCCCCCTAGTTCACTCGATGAAGTAAACGTCGTCGACCCAGATGTCGGTCATCAGAGGCGGGCCTGCGTCCGGGGTCGCGTTCCGCTGGGCCTGCCAGTTGACGCCGTAGACCTGCGTGGGGATCCACTGAGCCTGCTGGTAACCCCAACTCGGATCGATGGAGATGCCGTCGTCCGGGGCTACGCCGCCATCGCCGCCGGCATCCAGCATCACGGTGAACTGTTGCCAGCTGGTCGTGAAGTTGAAGAAATGAGCGTAGCTGTTGTAGCACTTCGAAGTATTGCCGCCGCCCCCGTTACATATCTCGCCGCGGGGATCGGTGTCCGTATCGGGGAATTGGACCTTGACCTGCATCGAGCCTGTCGTCGGGTCAGGCGTCGTCGTCATCCCCCAGAACGTCATGGCCTTGTAGCGGCTGATGTCGAAGGGGATGGTGGTCCTGGGAATGGGCGGTCCCGCATCGCCCGCGTCGACCGCCGCCGTGTTGCTGGCCGGGAGCCCCCGCGTCGCCATCGGGCTTCTGGGCAAACTCGAAGCCGACGCCGCACGTGTCGTAGAGGCCGTTGAGCACACAGGACTGGCGGGCGGCGTGGGCGCTGGCTTTGCCGCACAACGTGGTCGTCGGAGTGGCGAGCGCGGTAAAGGCGAACGACATTTGCGGCGGGTTCGACATGTCGATTCCCGCGTCGGGAAAGTAGTTCGCGCCGCTGTTGTACCAGTACCCCGGCGTCAGTGGCGAAGCGATGCCCATGGTGAGCTCGATGGGCCCGTGGGTCGTCGTCTCCATGTCGTCGATGAGGACGTAGCTGGAGCTCGGGGCGCCTGACGTGCAGCCTGCGTCGGGTGACGTGACTCGCCGCGTCTCGACCGCCACCGCCACCCTTGCCAGAAGCAGCCCCCCTGGCCACCCGCCTGGCCCGGGCTGCTCGAGCAGGCGGCCAATCCAGCGAGGAAGGCCATCCCGAAGATCGAACCACCTGAGCGAAGAAGCTGCTTGCGCATCGCTGCACCCCTATTCCGCTGCAAAAGCGAGCCTATCAAAAAGTCCGGGCCGGGCGACAGTCGTCGGAGGCTATCCGTCCTCCCCGGCGGCCCGTGGCGCCGGGGAGGACGGCTCATGTGTTCAATTACTGGATGCTGATGTTGTAGTCCGTCGTGGTCCAGGCGCCGCTGTAAACCTCGAAGCCGGTCTGAACGCCGAGCAGGTAGGAGCTATTGGACAGCCCGGCGTAGCCATGGCTTGCCGCGTCCTTGAAGTAGGCCAGCAAGTCGAAATTGGTGACTGGGCTGCCGTTGGTCCCGGTCGCTACCCAGTAGCTGACGACCTTTTCACCCGTTCCGTTCGTGCCGACGTACGGCTGTCGCCCGTTGAGAGCGGAACCGGTCGAGGTGCCGAGGGGCATCTTGTCCTTGTTGCCGATCCAGATCATCAGTTCGACCTGCGGGACCGTTGGCGTTGCCGAGTTGCCGAACCAGACGTCATAGACCGCGTCTCCGCTGGAGCCCATCGTGAACGACCAGCTGCTCGTCACCGACGTGAGCGCGCTGATCTGCTTGGCGGTCTTGTAGGGTCCGTAGAACTGGATGCCGTCATGGCCCGGCCCCCAGCCGCTGACGACGGCGGGGAAGGATCCGCGGGCCGCTGTTCGGGGCCTGGAAGCCCCCGCCCGGCGTGTACGTGAACCCGACGCCGCTGGCGGTGGCGCTCACCTGCATCGTCATCGGATTCCCATTCGTGGGGAACGGGGCGCTTTGCACGGCGTAGCCGTTGATGCCGTTCACGGCTTGAGGCTGCTGGTTGGTCCAGGTCGGCCCGTACGTGCCTGTGGCCACGACGGGACTCGGTTTGGTCATGATCGGCACGATGCTCTTGATACAGAAGTCGTAGCTGTGCGAGATGCTGTCCGGCAAGAAGGCTGATCTTCACGTCGGTGAGATTCGCCGGATCGACGGTATGGCGATTGTTCGCGTTGTTGGCGAGCACTGCATCCGCAAAGAGCGCGTTGTAGGTGATCGAGCCGCTGGTCGGCACGCCGGGGACAGTGATGCCCGGCGCATCCTTCGTCTGCGAATCCAGGTCCGTCGACGTCGGATACTCGAGGTTCGAGAATCATGCCGCCGCTGCCCTTGCCGCTGGAGCCGGGAGCCAAGGTGATCGGCGAAGCCGACGATGTTGCTCGCGTTCCAGGTGCCGGGCGTTGTGGTGCTGCCGGGCGGTCCGGAGTTGACCTTGAAGCCGATGCCGGCATAGGCTGCCGGACCCCGTGCCCATCGTCCCGCTCAGGCACATCGCGCTCGACGACGAGTTCCACGGAATGGCGCCGGCGCCCTTGCCGTCGGTGCCCTTGCAGCTGATGGTCGAATCGGAGCCGTCGCTGTAGCAGTACCAGGCGCCCTGGATGCCCCAGGTGTTGTTGCAGACGTAACCCGACGAATCCTCGTTGATTACGCTCATGTTGGTATTCGCGCACCCGTTGCTGCCGGCCATGCCGCCGGTGCCGGTCGTGCCGCCGGTGGCGCTGCCGCCGGTGCCGGTCGTGCCGCCCGTGGCGCTGCCGCCGGTGCCGGTCGTGCCGCCCGTGTGGGTACCGCCGGTGCCGGTCGTTCCGCCCGTGGCGCTGCCGCCGGTGCCGGTCGTGCCGCCCGTGTGGGTGCCGCCGGTGCCGGTCGTGCCGCCCGTCGAAACGGTGCCGCCGGTGCCGGTCGTGCCGCCCGTGGAGCTGCCGCCGCTGCCGGTCGTGCCACCCGTGTGGGTACCGCCGGTGCCAGTCGTGCCGCCCGTGGCGCTGCCGCCGGTGCCGCCGCCAGTGGTGCCACCCGTGCCGCCGGTGGTCGAGGGGCTGGCGCAGGCGAGAAGGCCGACGGCCGAGAGGACGGCCAGGGATGGGAATCGCGGACCGGAACCGGGATAAGCTTGCCGAATCATGCGGCTACTCCTTTGCTGCGGGGGGGAAGTTACGGGGATGAACGCAGTCTCGGCCTTATACGCCCAAGGGCCGGCGCGTTCAGCAAAAAAGGAAAGTTGCCGGCCAGGCGCTGGATGGCCCCGTGAGGATGGTCCTTGGCATCGCGACGCTCGTCGGGGTAGTCCATTGTCCTGTCGACGATGGGTTCCCTTCCTGCGGCCCTGCTCCTCACCCTGTTACAAGGACAGGTGATCGCGCCCTCGACGGTGGACGCTGGCGTCGACGCGGCGCCTCCGGCCGTCGACGCGGCGCCTTCGGCCGCCCAGGCGGCCCCCGCCCCGGCCCCCGCGGCGGACGGCGGCGAGCCGGCGGTGAAGCCGCCCGTGCTGACGCACTTCGTCCCGGCCGTCTACCCGCCCGCCGCCGAGGCCGCCGGGATCTCCGGCGCCGTCACGTTCTCGATCGTGATCGACGAGAAGGGGGCGGTCAGCGCGGTGAAGGTCCTCGATCCCGGGACCGAACCCGGGGTTCGCGCCGGCCGCCGAGGCGGCGGTCAAGCAGTTCAAGTTTTCGCCCGGCGGTGATCGGCGGAAAGCCGACCGCCGTGGAGATTGAGTACCGCTACGACTTCGTGCTCAAGCGCGCGCCGCCCCCACCGCCACCGACAGACAAGCCGGTGTCGCTGATCGGCCGCGTCATCGAGCGCGGAACGCGGTCACCGGTGGTGGCCGCCAGCGTGGAGGCCGGTGACGCCACCGCGGAGACCGACGCCGAGGGGCGGTTCACGCTGCGGGGCCTGCCGGTCGGCCCCGTCAAGGTGCGCATCGTTTCGTCGGCCCATCACAACCTGACGATCGACGAGGTGATCGAGGCGGGCAAGGTGAAGGAGGTGGAGTACCGCATGAACCGGAAGCGCTACGGCGCGTTCGAGTCGGTGGTGCGCGGCGCGCGCGAGCGGAAGGAGGTCTCCGTTCACGAGGTCGCGGTGCAGGAGCTCACCACCGTCCCCGGCACGCAGGGCGACGTGCTCAAGGTGATTCAGGACTTCCCGGGCGTCGCGCGCGCGCCGTTCGGCCTGGGCCTGCTCATCGTGCGCGGCTCGGCGCCGCAGGACACCGTCGTCTACATGGACGGCGTCCAGATCCCGCTGCTGTTTCACTTCCTGGCGCTCACGGCGGTCATCAACTCCGACGTCATCTCGGGCCTCGATTTCTTCCCCGGCAACTTCTCCCCGTATTACGGCAACGCCATGGGCGGCGCGGTGGAGATCCACACGCGCGATCCCAAGCACGAGTGGCACGGCGCCGGCCACGTCGATCTCTATGACGGTGCGGCGATGGTCGAGGGACCGGTGGGCAGCGGCAGCTTCTTCGCCTCGGTGCGCCGCAGCTGGGTCGACCAGGTGCTGAAGGCGGTCGTGCCGGGCGGCCTCACCGTCGCGCCCGTCTTCTACGATTACCAGGTCAAGTACGTCCACTCGCTATGGGGCGGTCAGGGCTCGATCTTCGCCTTCGGGTCGAGCGACGCGCTCGACATCCTCGACACCAACACCGCGCGGGTGATCTCGTTCGACAGCACGATCCAGTTCCAGCGCCTGGCCGCCCGCTGGCAGCGCGGGTTCGCGGGCGGCTGGCGCAACGACGCCGTGCTCTCGTTCGGATGGGACGACCAGGGCACCGAGGCGGTGAACTCGATCAAGATCGACGCCGCGCTCTGGCTGGCCAACCTGCGCGACACGCTCAGCTACCATCCGTCGGAGCGTCTCAACCTGCAGATGGGGATCGACTCGTCGGTGCGGTACTACTCGTACGACGTCACCCTTCCGGTGTTTGGCCAGCCGGGCGCCGCGTTCGGCATGGGCGGCCTCTCCGCCAACCCGCCACAGAACACCAAGCGCAGCGGCGGGTGGGCGCAGCCGGGGCTGTTCGCCTTCGCCGACGTCGCGGTCACCCCGCGCCTGCACGTGGTGCCAGGCCTCCGCTTCGACGGCAACTCGCTGGTCGGCGGCGGGCACTCCTGGTGGTTCGACCCCCGCCTGTCGGCGTTCTTCACGGTGGGACCAAAGACCGTCCTCAAGGCGGCGATCGGCTACTACTCCGAGGCGCCGCAGCCGCAGCAGCTGGCCAATCCTCCCTTCGGGAACCCGAATCTCACCTACCAGCGATCGCTCCAGTACAGCGTCGGCGTCGACCAGAAGCTCCCCTTCGACGTCGACCTCGGGGTGACCCTCTACGACAAGTACATGGACCAGCTGGTGACGGAGACGGACCTCGTCAACCCGACGACCGGCAAGGGGCTCGTCTGGTCGAACCTGGGCAAGGGGCGGTCGTACGGCGTCGAGGTCCTGCTCCGCCGCCAGCTCATGCGCGGGTTCTACGGCTGGATCGCCTACACCCTGTCGCGCAGCACCCGGCGCGACGATCCGTCGGTCGACACCTACGGCTATCACCTGTACGACTTCGACCAGACCCACATCCTGACCGTGATCGCGTCGTATCAGACCGAGCACAACTGGACCTTCGGGACGCGGCTGCGCTACACGAGCGGCGATCCCTACACGCCGTTCGTGAACGGAATCTTCAACGCCAACAACGGCAGCTACGACTGCATCGCCGGAAACCCGGACACCGCGCGGGCGCCGCCGTTTTTCCAGGCCGACGTCCGGATCGATCGCCGGTTCGTCTACAACAACTGGAGCTTCACGCCGTACCTCGACATCCAGAACGTCACCAACCGCGCCAACCCCGAGGCGCTGTTTCCCAACTACAATTGCCAGGGGTACGCGACCTTGACCGGACTTCCCATCTTCCCAACCCTCGGCCTGCGAGCGGAGTTTTGAAGCGTCGCGCGCCACGGCTCGCATCGATCCTCGGGCTGCTCTTCGCGCTCGGGGTTTCGGCGTGCGTCTCCGGCTTCGACCGCAATGACCAGCTGGTGAACGGCCTGCGAATTCTGGGCGCGGCCGCTCACATCGACAACGGCGACGGCGTCGACTGGGCCGATGCCGAGGTGGGCGACACGGTGACGTTCAGCGCGTTGGTCGCCAACCCCACCGGCGTCCCCGGCGTGACGGTCACCTGGGTGACCTGCCTGCCCTCGCTCAACAAGACCGTCACCCCGTGCACCAGCGCGACGGTGCTGCGTCAGCCGGCCGATCTCATCACCATGGCCGATGACCCCAGCACGGGCGTCATCAAGCTCGGCGTCGGCGAGACGATTCAGTTCACCGTTCCCGCAGGAGGTCGGCTACCTGCTCGACCAGCTGATCGCGCGCGCCGAGGACCCGACGCAACTGATCGCCCAGTGCTCGATCTTCATCCAGGCGCCGGTCATCATCATCGTCCAGGGAGCCGACGGCTCGATCGTCACCGCGGTCAAGAACCTCCGCCTGTCGCCCTGGAGCCAGGTCGGACCCACCTCGTCCACGGCGGCGCTGCAGCACTACATCCGCAACGCCAACCCCAGCATCACGGCGCTGAACCTCCCCGCCGACAAGAGCGCCTGTGCCGGGCAGACCCTGGTGGCGAGCTGCCAGACCGACGCCGACTGCGGCGGGGCCACCTGCTCAGCTGACCACTGGTGTCCGCCGGCGCCGTTTCCGGCCGGCAGCCAGACGATCTGCGGCAAGATTCCCGACGCCGACATCCAGACTTTTTACTACTGCGGCCTCGACGGGGTCGACGGCAGCCAGATGGAGTATCCGAGCATCACCTGGTACGCCACCGGCGGAGGGCAGGCCAGCATCTCCAACTCCAACACCGCCGGCACCCCCGATCTGGCCAGCCGCACGTTCGAGCTCTACACCCGGCCACCGGGGCCGTTCACGCTCTACGGCGTCGTGCGGGACGGACGGGACGGGGAGAACTGGATCGCGCAAGCTTTCCAGTGATTCGCCGGCTAGGAACATGAGCCCGGCAGTCAACTGAGCCGGTAGCAACATGAGAAAGGGACCAAGCGCATGATCGTCCAGAAGCTCCTCGCCATCGTGAATTTGGGTGCCGCCTGGGTGCTCTGGCTGCTCATCGGTCTGTCGGTGGTCTCCGTCGGCATCATGATCGAGCGCGGCACGTTCTATCTGACGCGGCGGCTGCCCAACCGCGAGGCGCTGGCCGGCTGGCTGCTGGGCGGCGATCTGGCCAAGGCGCGGACCGCGGTCGCGGGGCTCGACGGCATCGAGGCCGAGGTGGTGAGCGCGGCGCTGCGACAGGCGGACCAGGGCGCCGACAGCGTGGCCAAGGTGGTCGACGCCGCCATCAAGAAGTCGCGCCTCGAGTACGAGTCGCGGCTGGCGTTTCTGGCGACGCTGGGGAACAACGCGCCGTTCATCGGCCTCTTCGGAACGGTGCTGGGGATCATCCGCGCCTTCGGCGATCTGGCCAAGAACCCCAGCGCGACGGGCGCCAGCTCGGTCATGTCCGGGATCTCCGAGGCGCTGATCGCGACGGCGGTGGGCCTCCTGGTCGCGCTGCCGGCGGTGGTCGCCTACAACGTCTTCCAGCGCGCGCTGCGCCGGTCCTCGCAACGCGCCGCCTACTTCGGCGATCTGCTGGAGGCGCGCCTGCGCGGCACCGGCGTCAAGAGCGAGAGCGAGGCGGCGTAAAGATGGCCTCGGTCTCCGACGGCGACCAGGACGGCGACGATGGGGCGATGATCTCGGGCATCAACGTCACCCCTCTCGTCGACATCACGCTGGTGCTGCTGATCATCTTCATGGTCACGGCGACGTACATCGTGCGGCAGGCGATCCACGTCGATCTGCCGCGCGCCGCGAACGCCGGCGAGACGACCGGCACCACGCTGGCGGTGATCCTGACCAAGGAAGGCGACATCTACCTCGACGGCAAGAAGCGCGACGAGACGGGGCTGCGCGACGCCGCCCGCGCCGCCGTGGCCAAGGATCAGGACACCCGCGTGATCATCAGCGCCGACAAGATGGCGCTGCACGGATCGGTGGTCCACCTCCTCGACCTCATCAAGGGCGAAGGGGTGTCGAAGTTCGCGATCAACATCGAAAAGGAGCAATGAGGCGGCTCAATCCGACGGCGGCCTATGCGCTCTCGGCAGCCGCGCACCTGGGCATCTTCGCCTGGGCCTGGTCCTTGCCGGCGCACCCGCGCCGCAGCGAGAAGGTGGACGTGCAGATCGTCGAGACGGTGAAGCCGGTGCAGCCCAAGGCGCCACCGCCGCCCGAGCCGCCCAAGCCGGCCGCGCCGATCAAGCTGCGCCCGGCGCGCCGGGTCGCGCTCAACAGACCGCCGCCCCCGACGAACACGCCGCCGCCCGAGACGCCGCCCCCCGAGACGCCGCCGCCCACCACCACGCCGGCCGCGACGCCGGGGCCGGTGCACCTCGGCATCTCCCTGTCGTCGACCAGCACCAGCGGCGGGTTCTCCGCGCCGGTCGGCAACAGCCTGGCCGGAAGGCCGGGCCCACGCGCGGCCGCGCCCGCCGCCGACGACATCGGCCCGATCGCGCACGCGGCGGCGTTGACCACCCAGCCCGAGCCGATCGACGTCGAGATCCCCAAGGGCGAATACCCGAAAGAGGCGCTGGACGCGGGGTTCGAGGGGAGCGTGATCCTCAAGATCGTCATCGACGCCCGCGGCCGCGTTCGCAGCGCCAAGTTTCTGAAGGACCCCGGGTACGGACTGGGCGCCGCCGCCGTGAAGAGCGCGCTGCGCCACTTCCGCTTCAAGCCGGCCGAGTTGAACGGCAAGGTGACCGCCACCGAGTGGACGTTCACGGTCACCTACGAAGTTCCGTAGGGCGGGCGGTCGAACAGCCGGCTCAGATGCGCTTCGTGCGCAACCGGAGCGCGTTGCCGACCACCGACACCGAGGAGAGCGCCATCGCCGCGGCGGCGAGCTCGGGGCTGAGCTGCAGCCGAAACAGCGGGTAGAGCAGGCCGGCCGCGATCGGGACGCCGAGGGCGTTGTAGAGAAACGCGAAGGCGAGGTTCTGCTTGATGTTGCCGATCGTCAGCCGTGACAGCCGGCGGGCGCGCAGGATGCCGCCGAGAATCGCCCTTGAGCAGCGTGACGCCGGCGCTCTCCAGCGCGACGTCGGTCCCGGTCCCCATGGCGATGCCGACCTGCGCGCGGGCCAGCGCCGGCGCGTCGTTGAGCCCGTCGCCGGCCATCGCCACCACCCGGCCCTCCGCCTGGAGCTTCTCGACGACGGCGGCCTTTTCGGCCGGCAGGACCTCGGCGACGATCTCGGTGATGCCGAGCGCCCGCCCGACGGCCTCCGCCGTCACGCGACCGTCGCCCGTGAGCATCACGATGCGCAGCCCGTCGGCGCGCAGCGCCGCGATCACCTCGGCCGCGCCGGGCTTGATCGGATCGGCGAGCCCCACCAGGCCCGCCAGCCGCCCGTCGACGACCACGAACGCCACCGTCTGACCGGCGGCGCGCAGCTCGTCGGCGCGGGCCGCGGCGGCGCCGCCGTCGAGGCCGACGCCCAGCTCGGCCAGGAGGCGGGCGTTGCCGAGCGCGACCGCTCGGCCTTCGACACGGCCGCGGACGCCGCGGCCGGCCAGCGTCTCGACGCCGGTCGCCTCGACCAGGGCGACGCCCCGGGCGGCCGCGCCCCGCACAATCGCGGCGGCCAGCGGGTGCTCGCTGGCGCGCTCGAGCGACGCCGCCAGCCGCAGCAAAGTCGCCTCGCTCTCGGCGCCCGCCGCGGTCGCGGCGACGGAGACCAGCTGGGGTTTGCCCTCGGTCAAGGTCCCGGTCTTGTCGATCACCAGGGTGTCGACCTTGTGAAGAACCTCCAGCGCCTCGGCGCTCTTGAACAGCACGCCCACCGTCGCCGCCTTGCCGGTTCCCACCATGATCGACATCGGGGTGGCCAGGCCGAGCGCGCAGGGGCAGGCGATGATCAGCACCGAGACCGCGGCCAGGAGCGCGTGGGGGAGCCTGGGCGCCGGACCGAGCAGCGCCCAGGCGATGAGGGCGACGATCGCCGCACCGACGACCGCCGGAACGAACACCCCCGAGACCACGTCGGCCATCCGCTGGATGGGCGCGCGGCTTCGCTGGGCCTCGCCGACCAGCCGGACGATCTGCGCGAGCAGGGTCTCGCGCCCCACCCGCTCGGCGCGCATCACCAGCGCGCCCGACCCGTTCAGCGTGGCGCCCACCAGCTGATCGCCCGGCCCCTTGGCGGCGGGGATCGGCTCGCCGGTGATCATCGACTCGTCGACGGCGCTCTCCCCTTCGAGCACCCGGCCGTCGACGGGAACCTTCTCGCCGGCGCGCACCCGCAACCGATCGCCGACGACGACCTGTTCGAGCGGCACCTCTTCGTCGCGGCCGTCGGGCCGCACGCGGAGCGCGCGCTTGGGCGAAAGATCGAGCAGCGCCCGGATCGCCGCGCCCGTCCGGTGGCGCGCGCCGAGCTCCAGCACCTGACCGAGCAGGACCAGGGTGATGATGCTCGCCGCGGCCTCGAAATAGACGGGCGGCGCCGCCTTGCTGCCCTTCAGCAGCGGCTGGATCAGCTCGGGGAAGGCCAGCACCAGCAGGCTGTAGCCGTAGGCGGCGGCCACGCCGAGCCCGATCAGCGTGAACATGTTCCAGCGCCGGTTCCCGAGCGACGCCACCGCGCGCGCGAAGAAGACCTGGCCCCCCCACATCACCACGATCCCCGACAGGATCGCCTCCACCCAGGGCACCCAGAGGCCTTCCGCCCTGCTCATGGACAGCGCCACCACCGGCACGGTCAGCGCGGCGCTCACCCAGAACCGCCGCCTCATGTCGGCGAGCTCCGGGTTGGTGTCGGACCCCGCCGCCGGCGCGATCGGTTCCAGCGCCATGCCACACAGGGGGCAGTCGCCCGGCTGATCGCGCCGCACCTGCGGGTCCATCGGGCAGGTCCAGCCGCCCGAGCCACCCTCGCTGCCCGGCGAGGCCGTGGCGGGCGCCGCCGGGGCCTTGCCTTCCTGCGGACCGGCGCCCAGATAGGCCCGCGGGTCCTTTTCGAACTTTTCGCGGCAGCCGGCGCAGCAGAAATAATAGGTCCGCCCGTCGAAGCTGAAGCGCTCGGGCGCCGTCGGCGACACCGTCATGCCGCAGACGGGATCCCGCTCTTTGCGCTCCTCGGTCGGCTGCTGCACCACCGACAGTCGGCGGCGTGCGGGGCCAGGGGATCCAGGTGCGCCAGGCGGCAAGGGGCTCTTCTCGAGACGATAGATAGATCGCACGCCCTCACAAGGCAACGCCCCTCCCGCCGGGGGCGGGAAGGGCGTCGCGGTCTCGTTCAGGTCTTGGCGCCGAGGCGCGCGTCCTCAGTACTCGAAGCCGATCTGGCCGCCCACCCCCCAGTTGTTGAGGTTGCCGCCAATCGTCTGGGTGAGGTTGTTGTAATACGTCTGCGTGTACGTGTACCGCGCGTCGACCATGAAGCCCTTGTAGGCGAACTCGAGCCCGCCGCCGTACGGCAAGGTGAGCACGTCGTCGGTCGACGTCACGTCCGACAGCGCGACGTTGTTGTTGGTGACGGTGTAGTGCTGCCAACCGACGCCGACGAACCCGAACGGCTCGACCAGCGACGCCCCGCGCGCGATCGGAATGTTGAGGCGCAGGTTGCCGGAGAGGCCGTTGGAGATCAGCCGCGAGTCATTGCTGAACCCGAGGCCGGTCATGGCCCGGGCGTCACCCAGGTAGGCGGCCTCCATGCCGACGTACTCGCGCGTGCCGGCCACGATGCGGGCCGTCCAGAATCCGCCGTCGCCCGTGACGTTCTGAAGCCGCCCGTTCGTGTACTGATTGAAGCCGCCGCCGAGCAGCAGGCCGACGCCGACGTGCGAGTACACATTGGCGCCCGGATACTGGCCCTCGGGCGCGCCCGGAACCGGCGGCAACGGGGCCACCGGAACCGACTCGGTCACCTGGCCGTTGGGCGGCGGCGGCAAGACGGTGATGGTCGTCGCCCCGGACGGCGTCTCCGTCGGCGCGGCCGGCGTTCCGGGCGGCGGCAGCGCAGGATTGGTCTCCTCCGGCAGCGGCGCTGCGGGAGCGTTCGTCTCGGCCGGCGGAGTCGCCGTCTGGTTCTCGCTCGACGGCGCCGGCGCCGACGACGTGTCGGAGTTCGTCGGCGTCGCCGGCGCGGTGCCCGGCGTCCCTTGATCATAGGTCGCGGGCGGTGGCGTCTGCGCCTCCGCGCCGCTGGGCATCGTCTGAGCCCCGCCCATTTCGGGATTCGGACTCGGATCCGCTTTGGCCGCCGACATGGCGAGAGCCAGAACACCTGGCACAACAAACAATGAAAGAACCTTCATCGTCTCCTCCTCCCCTACTTGGACCTACCCGTTGCCTTGCCCTAGATATGTCCATCGTCGGGCCGACGACAAGGACGGGGCTCGGGGCGCGGATTACGGCTCGACCACAACGGACGCTCGTTTTCGCTGGCCGAGCTGCTCTTTTTTCGATCGCGCGTCATCGAGCCCGTTAGGATTGCGCCTTCCCCGTGGCCCGAAGTTTGAGCCCCGC
Organism: uncultured Pseudomonadota bacterium; assembly: GCA_963835825.1. Taxonomy (GTDB): domain Bacteria; phylum Myxococcota_A; class Polyangia; order Fen-1088; family Fen-1088; genus JADGRB01. The sequence continues at coordinate 190,164 of CAWIGZ010000003.1, read as the reverse complement.
GCCCCTCTGTTCCCTCGCCCGCGTCGTCGCCATCATGGTGGCCCTCGCCTCGGCGCTCGGTTGCGCGCAAGGTCCCCCGGCCAGCGGTCCGGCGGTGACGTTCGATCCCTGCACGCCGGTGACCCTGCTCGCCGACGTCACGGCGACAGAGGCTCAGCTGGCCGGAGTGGCGGCGGGCGCCGCGCTCTGGAACGCCAGTGCCGCCAGCGACCTTCTCCCCGGCAGCTCCGCTGATGGAGCCGGCGGCCCCACGTTGCCGATTCACTTTCAGGTCGCGGGCGCGCCCTTCCACGGTCTCTACGACGCCCCTTCCGGGCAGATCTACATCAACGACGATCTCGCGGGAGAGGAGCTGGCCATCACCATCGCCCACGAGCTCGGCCACTCGTTCGGGCTGGTCCACATCCCCGCCAACGAGCGGGCCTCGCTGATGAACCCGGCCAACCTCACCGTGCCGCCGAGCCTCGCGGACGTGGCGACCCTGGCGGACCTCTGGGGACGTTGCGGCTCTCTCGACGCGGGGAGCATTGAATGAGAGCGTAGGCTGGTGGCCGATCCACAGCTCCGCAAGATCGTCGCGTTGCTCGACAGCGCCGCGCACGAGCGGCAGATCGCGGCGGCGATCGTGCTCGGCGAGCTCGGCGCGCGCGACGCGACGGTGATCGAGGCGCTGGCGGCGGCCGTGGCGCGGGGGATCCCGCCGGTGCAGCGACACGCCCTGGACGCGCTCGCACGCCTGGCCGCCGGGACGGGCGCGCGGCGGGCCATGCCGGCCATCCTGATTGGGCTCGCCGCCCGGGACGAAGCCGTGCGGCGCGCGGCCGTCGACGCGGCGATCGCCATCGGCGAAGAGGCCATCGGCCCGGTGCGCACCCGCCTGACGGCGGCGACCGATCCGCTCGAGCGGCGCGCGCTCGAGGAGGTGCTCGGGCGCGTCGGAGGCAAGGACGCTTTCAAGGCGTTGCTGGCGTCGCTCGACACCCCCGACGTGGAGGCGGCGCGCACGGCGGCGCTGGCCGTCCGTCAACGCGTGAAGGAGGCGAGCCCGCGCGAAAAGGCGGCCTACCTGGCCGAGGTCACCAAGTTGCTCAAGGCGCGGGCGGCCGCCTCACGCAAGGGGGCGTCGCTGGGCCTGGTGAGCGGGGGTCTGAAGATTCTCGGATATCTGGAGAACCCGACGGCCGTGCCGACCTTGCTGGCGTTCGCCCGCGACGGCAAGCAGCCCGTCGCCGTGCGGGAGGAGGCGATCGTCGCGCTGCGCTTCACGGCCCGCGGCAAGACGGCGCCGGCGGCCACCGCGCTCGCCGAGCTCGCCGAGCGCGCGACGCCGGAGCTGGCCCGCGCGGCGCTCTACTCTCTCGCCAGCCTGGAGCTGCCGCCCACGCTCGCGCCCCGGCTGCGGAAGATCGCGCTCGGCCCCGAGCCCGAAAGAGCGCTGCTGGCGCTCGAGCGCCTGGCCCAGCTGGCGGGCGCCGCGGGCGCCGACGGCCTGGCCGCCGTCTTGTCGTCGACCTCCGACCGCGGGCGGGCCGAGGCCGCCGCCGCGGCCCTCGGCGCCCGCCCCGACGGCGCGCTGGCGCTCGGCCGGGCGCTCTCGACGACCGACGACGACGAGCGCGTCGCGCTGCTCGCCCGCCTGTTGCGGCCGCGGGCGCGCCTGCTGCTCGAAGGGAGCGCCGGCGGAAAGAAGCTGGCGCGGGCGCTGGTGAGCATGGCGGTGGCGCGGGCCGGACGGGGCGGGGCCCACGGCGACGCGATGGTGCCGCTGGCCCGCGAGCTCGATCGCGCCGCGACCGCCGACGGCCTGCGCGCGGAGGCGGCGAAGCAGCGCCAACGGAAGAACAGCGACGGCGCGCTGGCCATCCTCCGCCTCATCGGACAGTCGGGCGACGCGACGGCGGCCGACGGGTACGCGCTCGGCTCCGCCGAGCTTGCCGGCGGACGGCGCGACGAGGCGCTGGTCATCTTCGGCCAGCTGCTGGAGCGCGGGTTCGACCTCGGCGCCGCCGTGCGGAAGGATCGCCAGCTCGGACCCGAGCAGCGCTACCAGATCGGTTTCGCGCTCGTCGAGCGCCGCCACGCCGCCGGCGAGGAGATCCTGTCGGACCTCGCCCGCTCGGGCCGCAACAAGATCGCCGCCATGGCGAAAGCAAAGCTCAAATCGGCCGGTTACCTTTAGGCCGGTTTCCGTAACGTCGCGAACGTATTCACGACCAATGACAACGTCGTGGAAGATTGGCTCGCCCGCGCCGTTCAATGAGCGCACAATCGATCGCCCGGTCGTGCGTTGGGGGGGTGCGACGGGAGATCACTCACAGGAGGAGACCGATGACCGTCGACCACTCGATCTACAAGCTCGGAAAGAAGCCGGCGCACCACGACCCGCGCACGCTGCAGATGGCGAACTACCTCGAGCTGCCGCCGATCCCGCCGGCGCAGGACTGGACGGCCAAGGCGGCGGCCGACTGGGGGATGATGATGAATGACAAGCTGGGCGACTGCACCTGCGCGGCGGTCGGGCACTTCATCCAGGCCTGGACGGCCAATGCCGGCCCCAAGGAGATCGTCCTTCCCGACCAGACGATCGTCAAGACCTACGAAGCCGTGACCGGCTACGACCCCAGAGATCCCAGCAGCGACCGCGGCGCCGTCGAGCTGGACGTGCTCCGCTACTGGCGCAAGACCGGCGTGGGCGGCTACAAGATCGACGCCTTCGTGGCGCTGGAGCCCAAGAATCACCTGCACGTTCAGGCGGCGGTCGATCTGTTCGGCGGTTCGTACATCGGCCTGGCGCTGCCGCTCTCGGCGCAGCGGCAGAACGTCTGGTCGGTTCCGCCGGGCGGTCCGAACGGCACCGGCGCGCCGGGGTCGTGGGGCGGACACGCCGTCGTCGTCGAGGCCTACGACGCCCACGGCCTGACCGTCATCACCTGGGGTCAGAAAAAGAAGATGACCTGGTCGTTCTGGGACGCTTACTGCGACGAGGCCTACGCCTGCCTGTCCGAGCTGTGGGCCGGAAAGAAGCCGGGACCGTCGGGGTTCAACCTCGCCGCTCTCAAATCTGATCTCAAAGCAGTGGTCGGCTGATCGTTGGCGCTGGCGGCGCGCCCTGGGCACGCCGCCAGCTCACCGTCACATCGAACGCCGCCGTCTCGAGGCGCTGGTTCCTCTCGACCTGAATGAACGTCCGGTCATCGAGGTCGTCGACGGGCCGGGGAAGGTCGATATACTCGGCGCGGTGAACCTCCGTCCGCAAGCGGTCCGGATGGTGCTTGCCCACGGCCTGCCCGTGGTGATCGAGGTCGTGGCCGACAGCATGACCCCCTCGATCGAGCGGGGGGCCAAAGTCAAGGTCGAGCCGGCGACCGGCGAGCTCCGCCCCGGCGACATCGCGCTGGTTCTGACCGAAGACGGAAGTGAGTTGCTGCTCCACCGGATCGTGCACCTCTTCTCGCAAGGCGAGAGTCGCTACGTCATCCACCAGGGGGACGCGCCGAAGTCGACCTTCGCCGTCTGCCCGCGCCAGGCGGTCGTCGGTCGCGCCATCGCCTTCCCGCTCAGACCGTCACGTCCGTTGCCGACGCTGGAGCAGCTCGGCCCGGCGACGCTGGCCCGCTTTCGACGCCGACGTCGCGCGGCGGCGCTCTATGCGGTCGGCTACCGGATGACCGAGTCGTTGCGCCTCGGCGATCGCGCGTTGACCCGCCGGCTGGCGCGCGTCTACCGCGCCATCGCCCGCAAGGTCGTCGGTTGAAGGTCACCCGACGAGACCGCCTCTTTTCGCCGGCCCGCGCAGCGTTCTTCGGGGGCGCGATCGTTCTCTTTATGGCGTCACGGCCGGTTTTCGCCGACAACCCCGAAGAGCCGGAGACCGCGCCACGCGCCGGGAGCGACATCACCTTCCTCAAGCACGGACCCGAGCTGCCGTACTGGTTCGGCTTCGAGGCCAACAGCATCGCCCAGGTCAACCCCGCCTTTCCGGCCGCCTATTCGGGGACGAACAGCTTCGGCCCCCAGCGCGGCGCCGCCGTCTCGGGGCTCTTCACGATCTTCACGGGCCACCGTCCGACCCGCACGACGGAGATCATCCTCGACGGCGAGATGGCCGTCGGTGGCGGGCTGTCGAGCGCGCTCGGCATCGCCGGCTTCACCAACCTGGACGTCGTGCGCAATCCGTCGCTGCCCCACGATCCCTACGTGGCGCGCCTCCAGATCCATCAGCTGATCCCGCTCACCGACGTCTGGGAGGTCAACGAGGACCGCGGGCCGATCTCCTCGTTCGCCTACGTGCCGCGCCACCGGCTGGAGATTCGGGTCGGCAAGATGTCGACCGCCGATCTGTTCGACGTCAATCCGGCCGGCTCCGACAGCCACATGCAGTTCATGAACTGGACGGTCGACAACAACGGCGCCTGGGATTACGCCGCCGACACCCGCGGCTACACCTACGGCGTCATCGTCGAGTACCAGGGGCCATTCGTCGAGGCACGCTACGGCCTGATGCTCATGCCGACGGTGGCGAACGGCGAGACGCTCGACTGGGACCTCGGCCAGAACCGCGGCCAGAACCTGGAGCTGGAGATCAAGTACAGCCGCCGGCCCGACTGGGCGGGGACCACCCGCCTGCTCGGCTTTCTGAACCACGCCGCGATGGGGAGCTACGCCGACGCCATCGCCTCGTCGGAGACGACCGGTCTGGTGCCGGATATCCGGGCCTCGCGGCAGAACGGGAGGACCAAGTACGGTTTCGGCATCAACGAGTTTCAGGAGCTGGGGCCGCTCGTTCGCGCGTTCGCGCGGATCGGCTGGAACGACGGCAACAACGAGAGCTTCGCCTACACCGAGGTCGACGACACGTTCGAGATCGGCGGCGACGTGCGCGGGACCCGCTGGCGCCGTTCGGACGATCGCATCGGCCTGGCCTTCGTCAGCAACGGTATCTCCAGCCTCCACGCCGCGTATCTTCGAAGAGGGGGCGCGGGGTTCATCCTCGGCGACGGTTCTCCGGGCTGTAACCCGCACGTGGTCGGCGACTGCCCCGCCCCGAGCCGCGCCAACTCTCTCAGCTACGCGCGCGAGACCATCGTCGAGCAGTACTACAACTTCCACGTCTGGCGCGGCGCCTTTGCGGCCGAGGACGTGCAGCTCGTCGCCAACCCTGGCTACAACAGCGCCCGCGGTCCCGTCTGGGTCCTCTCGCTCCGCGGACACCTCGAGTTTTAGAGTGGATGCAGCAGCTTGGCGACCACCACGCCGAGCGCGGCGCCGGCCGGGTTGGTCTAGGATGCCCCCGTGAGCGGGAAACCCAAGACCCTCCTGGCCTGGAGCAGCGGCAAGGACAGCGCCTGGTCGTTGCACGTCCTGCGGGCGCAGGGCGAGGTCGAGATCGTCGGGCTGCTGACGACCATCAACCAGGCGTTCGATCGGGTGGCGATGCACGCGGTCCGGACCGAGCTTCTGCGCGCCCAGGCGGACGCCGCCGGGTTGCCGCTCTGGCCGGTGCCGATCCCCTGGCCCTGCAGCAACGCCGAGTACGAGGCGGCGATGAACGCGGCGATGGCCCGGGCCCGCGCCGAGGGGATCACCCACGTCGCGTTCGGCGATCTTTTTCTCGAGGAGATCCGCCGCTACCGCGAGGAGCGCCTGGCGCCGGCCGGCATCACGCCGCTGTTTCCAATCTGGGGGACGCCCACCGATGCGCTGGCGCGGCGGATGGTCGACGCCGGCCTGCGCGCGCGGCTGACCTGCGTCGATCCGAAGAGCCTCGACGCCCGCTTCGCCGGGCGCGAGTTCGACGCCGCGCTGCTCGCCGAGCTGCCGGCCTCGGTCGATCCCTGCGGCGAGCGCGGCGAATTTCACTCTTTCGCCTACGACGGCCCGATGTTCCGCCGCCCGGTGCCGATCCAGGCCGGCGAGGTGGTCACCCGCGACGGGTTCGTGTTCGCCGATCTCTTGCCGTCGGAGGCGGCGGCGTGACGACCGCCGGCGCGACGGAGAAGCCGGCCCGGATCGTCTCCCTGCTGGCGAGCGGCACCGAGCTGGTGGCGGCGCTGGGGCTCGGGGACCGCCTGGTCGGGCGGTCGCACGAGTGCGATCACCCGGCCTGGGTGAAGCGGCTGCCGGCGCTGAGCCGCCCGGCGTTCGACGTCGGCGGCACCAGCGCCGAGATCGACGCCCGCGTGCGCCAGCGCTTGCACGCCGGCCTGCCGCTCTACGAAGTCGACGAGGCCCAGCTGGCGGCGCTGGCGCCCGACATCATCATCACCCAGACCCACTGCGAGGTCTGCGCGGTCAGCCCCGGCGATCTGGCCCACGGCGGCGCCGCCAAGCTCGAACGCCACCAGGTCGTCGCGCTCGCCACCGGCACCCTCGACGGCATCCTCGACGGGTTCGCGCGCGTCGCCGAGGTGCTGGGCGCCGCCGAGGCGGGGCGCGCGCTGGTGGCGGGACCTTCGCGCCCGGCTGGAGGCGGTCGCTGCCCGCACCCGCCCGCTGCCGCGCCCGCGCGTCGCCTGCCTCGAATGGATCGACCCCCTGTTCGAGATGGGAAACTGGGGGCCGGAGATCGTCGAGATCGCCGGCGGTCAGAGCCTGCTCAGCGCGCCGGGCGCCCATTCGACCACGTTGGCGTTCGAGGCGCTGGCCCAGGCCGACCCGGAGATCATCGTGGTCGCCCCCTGCGGGTTCGATCTGACGCGCACGCTGGCCGAGCTCCCGGCGCTGACCAGCCGGCCGGGGTGGCCCGCGCTGGCCGCGGTCCGGGCGGGGCGCGCCTTCGCCGCCGACGGCAACTTCTACTTCAACCGGTCGGGGCCGATGCTGTTCGACACGCCCGCCGTCCTTGCCGAGATGCTGCATCCCGACCAGTTTCCCCCCCGGCACGAAGGGACGATCTGGCGCCGGCTGCCGACGCCAGGCTGACACGGAATTAACAATCCGCCGCTGGTTTCGGCGGCCGGTTCGTTGCAATGTCAGACCCATGAGCGAGCCCGTCGCGCGGACCCCCGACGAGTGGTTCGCGATCCTCCGGGGCGAGGTGAACGAGCTCGGGCATGCGCTGGGCGAGGCGATTCGCACCCTCTCGGGCGACGAGCTCTTCGCGCACGAGGAGGCGGTGCGGGCGCTGACCAAGGAGGCGCGGCGCGGCGGCGCCGGCGCGGCCCCGGCCTCCGCCGCCCAATGGCTCGAGCTGGTCGGCGCGCTGTCGCTCGAAGACGCGGAGGGGCTGGTGCGCGCCTTCTCCGTCTATCTGCACCTGGCGAACACCGCCGAGGAGCGCCACCGCATGCGGGTGAACGCGGCGCGCGACGCCGCCAGCGTGGCCGGGACACCGCGGCGAGAGTCGCTGCTGGCGCTCATCGGCGGGTTGAAGGAGCAGGGCTGGAGCTATCAAGAGGCGGTCAGCCTCCTGGCGTCGCTGCGGCTGCACCTGACGTTCACCGCTCACCCGACGGAGACACGCCGCTGGACCGTGCGCGGCCACCTGACCGACATCGCCGTGGCGCTGGATCGATTGACCTCGCTGACGCTGGAAGGGTCCCCCCGCCTGGCCGCGACGGAGTCCGCCGGGCAGAGCTCGGCCCCATCCCCGCGACTTCGGGACCAGGCCCGTGGCGCGCGCGCGAACCTGGAGGCCCGGGTGGCGCTCCTGTGGGGGACCTCCGAGCTGCACAACGCGCGCCCCAGCGTCGAGGACGAAGCGCGCGGGGGCCTGGTCTATTTGCCGACGGTCCTCTGGTCGGTGGTCCCGCGGCTGGTCGACGAGCTCGAGCGGGCGGTCGAGACCCATTACGGCCAGCGCCCGACGCTGCCGCCGCCGGTCGTCTTCCGCAGCTGGATCGGCGGCGATCGCGACGGCAACCCCAAGGTCGTCCCCACCGTGACCGAATGGGCGCAGCGCTTCGCCCGCTCCGAGGTGTTGCCCCTCTACGGCAGCGAGCTGGATCGCCTGGCGCGGGTGCTGTCGCTCTCCGATCAGCGCGTGCAGCTGCCCGAGACGCTGCGTCTCGAGATCGCCGACGCCCTGTCGGGGCTGGAGATTCCGCCGGCCCTGCAGGACGAGCCGTTTCGCTGCCTCTGCATCGGGATGGGCCAGAAGCTGCGCGCGCTGCTCGCCGACGACGGTCGGCCGAGGTACCACGAGGCGCGCGACTTGCTGGGCGATCTGAAGACGATCATGGGCGGGCTCGGCCGCATCGGGCTTTCCGGTGCGGCGACCATCGAGGTCCGGCCGCTGGCGCTGCGGGCGCAGGTCTTCGGGCTGGATCTGGTGACGCTCGATCTGCGCGAGGAATCCCGGGCGCACGGGGCCGCCGTCGCCGAGCTCCTGCGCGTGGGCGGCGTTTGCGACGACTACGAGACCCTCGACCGCGACGCCCGGGAGGCCCTGCTCACCCGCGAGCTCGCCTCCGCCCGGCCGCTGGCGCCGATCGGCCACGTGCCGGCCACCCGGGCCCTGGAGGTCGCGCTCGGCTCGCTGCGGGTCTGGCGGGCGCGCGGCGCCTACGTCGTCAGCATGACCCATGCGCCGTCCGATCTCCTGGAGGTGATGGTGCTGGCGCGCGAGGTCGGTCTCTACCGGCCGCAGGCGGCGCTCCCCTTCGACATCGTGCCGCTGTTCGAGACGCTGGCCGATCTCGAGAACGGCGCCGCGACGGTCACGCGCCTGCTCGACAACCCGCTGTTTCTCGCCCACGTGCGAGGGCGCCGGGGACTCGAGGTGATGATCGGCTACTCCGACTCCAATAAGGACGCCGGATTCCTGGCCGCCAACTGGGCTCTCTACAAGGCCCAGGAGACGATCACCGCAGCGGCGCGCCCGTTCGACGTGAAGGTCTGGTTCTTTCACGGCCGCGGCACCTCCACCGCGCGGGGCGGCGGCAGCGCCGGGCGGGCCATCGCCAGCTTGCCGCCCGGCACCGTCGGCCCGCGGCTGCGCCTCACCGAGCAGGGGGAGGCGCTGGCCGATCGCTACAGCCAGCCCGATCTGGCGTACCGCAACCTCGAGCAGCTGCTGTTTCACCTCGGGCAAGCGGCGGCGCGCGATCTGCGCGACGACGGCACGAAGCTCGATCCGGCCTGGCGCGAGGCGCTGGAGCAGGCCTCGCGCGCCTCGGCCACCGCCTACCGCGCCCTCTTCGCGCAGCCCGGATTCTTCGAGTTCTACGAGCAGCTGACGCCGATCCGCGAGATCGGCGTCCTGCAGATCGCCAGCCGCCCGGTCTACCGCTCGGGTCGCGTTCGCGAGATCACCGACCTGCGGGCCATCCCCTGGGTGATGTCCTGGTCGCAGGTCCGGCTGCCGCTCCCGGCCTTCTTCGGCGTCGCCGAAGGCCTGGCGACGATCCCCCTGCCCCTGCGGCGGCAGCTCTTCCGGAGCTGGCCCTTCTTCGCCTCCACCCTCGACAGCGCCGCGACGGCGCTCGGCAAGGGGGACCCCGAGGTGACGCGCGGCTACCTGCGCCTCTGCGCTCCCCAGCTCGGCGAGCGCTTCTTCCCCCTGCTGGCCGACGCCTACGCCCGGGCGCGCGCCATGCTGGAAGAGACGTTCGAGTCGCCGCTCCTGGCGCGGCACCCGGTGCTGGCCCGTCAAATCGAGCTGCGCGACCCCTACATCGATCCGATCAGCCAGCTGCAGATCGAGCTGTTGGCCCGCTACCGCGCCGCGCCCGCCGATGCGCCCGAGCGCGCGCGGCTCGAACGCGCGCTCATGATGTCGATCCTCGGCATCGCCGCCGGCCTCAGGAACGCCGGCTGATTACTCCTCAGCTCCCTCGCACTCTCACTCTCACGCGCGCTCTCACTCTCACCGCCCCCAAAACACGTCCGTCATCGAAGGGGCCATCTTCGAACTCGCCCGTCCGCAGTCGACCGCACCGCCACTCGAACGCACCTCCGCCTTCGTTTCGTGCGGGAAGCACCGCGCCGCTCGAGCATAAGCCGAGGGCCGCACGAAGCTTTTGCCGGCGCGTGGTCTGCCGTTGAAGTTGTTGCAGACCACGCGCCGGCAAAAGCCCACGTGCGGTCAGAGGAGCGGAATCGGGGATTGCGTTGGAAACCGCACGTAATGGACGCGAGCTGCGTCAGGGCGGGTTGGACCCGAGCTACGTCAGGGCACTGGTGGACCCGACCCGCGTCGGAGTAGCTAACGAGGAAAGCTGGCTGTGGCTGTGGTTGTCGGTGTGGCCTGGCGCTAGCTCTGGCTCTGACTCTGCGAAGCCGCCGGGCGTTCGCCGACCGGCTCGACATCCACGGACACGTGCAGCTGGTGGTGCCCGCCGCCCAGCAAGACGCCCCGCATCGGGGTCACGTCGCCGAAGTCTCGGCCGTAGGCGACGATGACGTGGCGATCGGTCGGGACGACGTCGTTGGTGGGATCGAGATCCAGCCAGCCGAAGGCCGGCGAGCGCACCGACACCCAGGCGTGCGAGGCGTCGGCGCCGATGAGGCGCGGTTTGCCCGGCTCCGGCGCGGTCACCAGGTAACCGCTCACGTAGCGGGCGGGGAGTCCCAGCGCGCGCATCGCCGCGATCTGGACGTGCGCGAAGTCCTGGCAGACGCCGCGGCCACCGCGCAACACCTCGTCGACGGAGGTCGACACGTCGGTCGCGTTGGGATCGTAGGCCAGCGCCTGGTGGATCCGGGTCATCAGGTCGCGGGCCGCCTCGGCCAGCGGACGTCCGGCGGGGAACGACGGTCTGGCGAAATCGCGCGCCGACTCCGACAGCTCCACGTGGGGCGAAGGGAGGATCCACTCGAAGGCGGCGCGCGCCTCGGGCTCCGCCGCCGCGCGGACCCAATCGCGCGTCGCCTCCCAGGGGCCGCCGTCGCCGGGCAGAGGGGGCGGCGCCGTCACCTCCAGCTCCGTCTCCGAGGTGACGGTGAGATCACTGTGACGCTCGTGGATCGCCAGGTGGGTCGCGCGGTTGCCGAACCAGTCGATGCGATCGCGCCGCACGGCCGGCCACGGATCGACGGTCAGCGATTCGGCGCGGATCCGCTGGCCCGTCGAGCCGCGAAGCAGGACGTGCAGCTCGTGGTGCGAGGTCGAGACCGGCACGCTGTAGCGGTACTCGGTGATGTGCTTGACCCGGTAGATCACGGGCCGATCTCCGGCGAGGCCAGGGCGCGCGAAATCGTGGCCGGGGTGAGGTAGGCCGTGAACAGCGCGTCCGAGAGGCCCTGCAGCTTGTGAACCAGATCGACCAGCAGCGCGCCCAGCACCGGCCGTCCTTCCCCCGCCTCCCCGGCCAGCGCGCAGACCGCCTCGACGTCGACGAGACGAATCTCGGACAGCGCCTCGAAGGCGATCCGCTCCTCCGAGCTGCGGCGGGCGCTGGCGGCGTCGCGCGGCAGCGAGGCGACGTGATCGGCCAGCGCCGCCAGCTGGAAGACGATGGCCCGCGGGTTCCGCTCGTCGGCGACCAGCAGGTCGACGACCGGCGCGACCTGCAGCGTCGCCCGGTAACGGCGCCGGTAGGTCATCGCGCTGTCGGCGGCGTCGAGCAGCGCCTCCAAGAGCGGCAGCTCGTCGTTGGTCGTGGCGCGGGGGAGCGTCCGCTCGATCATGAGCGCCGTGTTGAGCGCGCGCTCGAGCCGCCGGCCCATGTCCAGGAATCGCCAGGGCGCCTCGCGCGTCATGCTCTCGGAGGTGAACCCCGACAGGCCCGCCAGGATCATGACCACCCGATCGAGCCGGGCGCCGAGGACAACCGGACGCTCGTCCGCCCCACCCCGCTCCGCGTCGGCCAGCTCGTGGGCCAGGGCGGAGACCACGGTCCAGGTGTCCATCGACAGCCGGTCGCGGATGGCCCGCGCGACCCGGTCGATGGCCCGCCCCGACGCCATCAGCGATCCCGACAGCGTGCTGCTGAAGAGCGCCTCGCGCATGATCCGGTTGGAGGCCGCCACCTCCGCCAGCGGCGGCAACGCCGCCAGGTCGGTCCCCGAAGCGACCATGGTCAGCGCGCGCAGCGAGGCGACCAGCGGCGCCAGATCTCCGGCCAGCGACTCCGCGTCGCGCGGCTCGGCCAGCCGCAGGCAGATGATGCGCCCGAGCCGGGCGATCGCCTCGGCCCGCTCGGCGTACCGCCCCAGCCAGAAGAAGTTGTCGGCCACGCGGCTCGGCAGATCGCCGCCGCCGCGGGTCAGCTCGACCGGCTCGACCGTCGCGCGCAGGAGCGAGAACTCGCTGACGGCGCCGCCGCTGATGACCCAGGTGTCCTTGCTGCGCGCGCCGCGGGCGATCGAGATGTCCGCCTCGCCCACGCCCCCCACCAGGCCCAGCGCGCCCGGCATCGCCTGGTAGCCGTCGGTGCCGTCGGCCACCACGAACGTCCGCAGCACGACCGGCCGAGGCCGCAGCTCGTCCCCCTCGATCACCGGCACGGTCGAGGGCGGGATGTGGCGCTGCGCCACGAAGCGCCCCGGATTCGCGCGGATGGTGCCGGCCAGCGTCTCGACCGCCGCGTCGTCGAGTCGCGCGGCGAAGATCGGATCGGTCGGGCCCAGCGGATAGGTCGGCTTGATGACCATCTCCCGCAGGTTGGCGAGGACGTGCCGCAGGATGGTCGGCTGACCGCACCACCAGGTCTCGACCGAGGTCAGCTTCAGCTCTTCGCCGAGGAGCATGCGGCAGAGCCCGGGCAGAAACGGGATCAGGGCCGGCGTCTGCAGCACCCCGGTCCCGATGGCGTTGGCGACGGCGACCGTCCCGTCCCGCGCGGCCTGCAGGAGCCCCGGCACCCCGAGCAGCGAGTCGGCGCGCAGCTCCAGCGGATCGCAGTAGTCGTCGCGCAGCCGGCGCAGGATCACGTCGACCGGGTGCAGGCCGCCCAGCGTCTTCAGGTAGACGTGCCCTTCGCGGACCGTCAGATCGCCCCCCTCGACCAGCGGATAGCCGAGGTACTGCGCCATGAACGCCTGCTCGAAGTAGGTGGCGTTGTGCGGTCCGGCGGTCAAAAGGACGATGCGCGGGTTGAGGACCCCCTGCGGCGCCAGTCCGGCCAGCGTCTCGCGGAGCGTACGAAAGAACAGCGCCAGTCGCTGCGCGTTCGAGTCGCGGAACGCCTCCGGCAGCACGCGCCCGAGGACGATCCGGTTCTCGAGGGCGTATCCCGCCCCGGCCGGGGCCTGCGTGCGATCGGCCAGCACCCGCAGCGAGCCGTCGGGCGTGCGCGCCAGATCGGCGGCGTAAAAATGCAAGAAGCGGCCGCCCGGCGGCACCAGCCCGGCGCAGGCGCGCAGCAGGTTCGGGTGGGCCAGGAAGACCTCGGGCGGGATCACCCCCTCGGCGATGGTCCGCCGCGGGCCGTAGAGATCGGCCAGCAGCCGGTCGAGCAGCGACGCCCGCTGCACCAGACCGACCGTCAGCGACGCGAACTCGTCGGCGGCCAGCAGCACCGGCACCGGATCGAGCGGCCAGGGACGCTCGAGGCCGCGCGGATCTCCGTAGACGTTGAAGGTGACGCCGTGCTGGCGGATCAGCTGGCGGGCCTGCTCCCAGCGCCGCCACATCTCGCCCGGCCCGAACGACTTGAGGGCGCCGTCCACCACCTGCCAGTGCGGCCGCACCGACCCGTCGGGCGAACGCATCTCGTCCCAGGGAATCACCGACGACGGTGGCCCGGACTCTTCTCCCAGCGCCGAGCCCGGCGCGTCGTGCAGCATTCCGTGGATAGGGGGCAACTTAAAGCGTCCGAGGTTAATGTCAGGTTTCGGGACGGATCAAATACCGTAAACCGATGTTACTGAGATAGATTGCGTCTCGGGCATTTTTTAGGATTGCGGGTGGTGCACATCGACAACATGCAAGCCGCTCGCGCGGCGACCCCCACGATCCTCGACGGCTATCGCGCCCTCCCCGGCACCTACGACGAGCTCGTCGAGGCGGCCGGCACGACGCGCCCACACGCCCGGATGGTCGGCAACCTTCTGGCCAACATGAGCGCCGACTCGTTCGCGCGCTGTCAAGCGCTGGCCGAGCTGTCGCTGGCGCAGCGGGGCGTCACCTTCTCCGTCTACTCGGACGACCGCGGGACCGAGAAGGTCATGCCGGTCTGCCTGGTGCCGCGGGTCATCGGCGCGACCGAGTGGGCGCGCCTCGAAAAGGGGCTGATCCAGCGGCTCACCACCCTGCAGCTGTTCCTCGACGATCTCTACGGCGAGCAGAAGGCGTTGCGCGACAAGGTGATGCCGGCCGATCTCCTCCTCGGCTCGAAGCACTACCTGCCGCAGCTGCGGGGGATGAAGCCGCCGGGCGGCGTCCGGATCCACATCGCCGGAATCGACCTCATCCGCAGCCCCGACGGCGTGCTGCGCGTTTTGGAGGACAACCTGCGGACCCCCTCGGGCGTCTCGTACGTCATCGAGAACCGCCTCATCACCAAGCGGGTGTTTCCGGCGGCGATGGATCGCATCGGCGTCCGCCGCGTCGACGACTACCCGACCCAGCTGGTCGAGCGGCTCCGCTCGGTCTCGCCCGAAGACCCTGAGAATTCGACCATCGTCGTGCTCACGCCGGGGCCCTTCAACTCGGCCTACTTCGAGCACAGCTTCCTGGCCCGTTCGATGGGGATCGAGCTGGTGGAGGCCTCCGACCTGTTCGTCACCGGCGACGAGGTCTTCGTGCGCACGACGCTGGGCCCGCGCCGCGTCCACGTCATCTATCGCCGCACCGACGACGCCTACATCGACCCGGAGTTCTTCCGCCCCGACAGCATGCTGGGCGTACCGGGGCTGATGCGCGCCTGGGCCGCCGGCAAGGTCACGCTGGCCAACGCGCCCGGCAACGGCGTCTGCGACGACAAGGCGATCTACCCGTTCGTCCCCGACCTCATTCGCTACTTCCTCAGCGAAGAGCCGATCATCGAGCAGGTCGACACCAAGGTCTGCGCGCGCCCCGACGACTGCAAGTACGTCCTCGAGCACCTGGATCAACTGGTGGTCAAGGCGGTCGACGAGGCGGGAGGCTACGGCATGTTGATGGGGCCGACCGCCAGCGCCGCCGAGCTGGAGATGTTCCGCGACCGCATCACCGCCGATCCGCGCCGCTACATCGCGCAGCACCGGATCGAGCTGTCCACCTGCCCGACCTGGGTCCCCGAAGAGCGGCGGATCGAGCCGCGCCGGATCGATCTGCGCCCCTTCATCCTGACCGGCAAGCAGGGGAGCTGGGTGCTGCCCGGCGGGCTGACCCGCGTGGCGCTGCGGGCGGGATCGTACGTCGTCAACTCCAGCCAGGGGGGCGGCTCGAAGGACACCTGGGTGCAGGCGCAGGCGGACGCGGCGTCGTGATCTCCCGGGTCGCCGACCACTGCTTCTGGCTCGGCCGCTACATCGAACGCGCCGAGAGCACCGCGCGCCTCTTGCAGGTGACGCGCATCCTGGCCTTCGACGCCGAGCTGCCGCCGCTTTATTGCTGGCGGCCGCTGGTGATCGTGTCGGGGCAATACCCCGATCTCGCCGAGCACCTCGGCGCCGAGGCCGCCGGCGACGGCGAGGCGGTCCAGCGCTACATGACCTGGACGCCCGACAACCCGGTCTCCATCCGCAGCTCGATTCGCGCCGGGCGCGAGGGGGCGCGGTCGATCCGCGAGGTGATCGGCCACGACATCTGGGAGGCGACCAACGAGCTCTATCTCTGGTTCATGAGCGAGGGCGCCGCCGCGCAGTACCTCAACGATCGCGACGAGGTCTACCGCAACGTCCGCCGTTCCACCCAGCTGGCGCTCGGCCTCATGCGCAGCACGATGATGCACGACGAGGCGATGGATTTTCTCTGGCTGGGCGTGATGATCGAGCGCCTGGGCCAGACGGCGCGCACGCTGGACATGCACCACCACATCCGCGGCGCCGCCGAGGCGCAGCAACAGCCGCTCTTGCAGTCGGCGCTCTGGCTGTCGCTCTTGCGCGCCTGCTCCGGGTTCGAGGCCTACATGCGCAAGCAGCAGGGGCGCGTCAGCGGCGAGAGCGTGATCGCCTTCCTGCTGTTCGAAAACCGCTTCCCGCGATCGCTGCGCTACTGCCTGCGGTCGGCGCTGGGCCTGGTCCAGCGGCTCCCCTCGACGGCGAACCGGGGCATCAACAGCGCGCGCAAGCGCCTCGACACGCTCGACCACTGGCTCGACGGCCAGGAGAAGGGCGGCGTCCCCTCCTCCGAACATGCGCTGCTCACCCGCATCGTCGACGAGACCGGCGCCGCCTGCGCCGAGCTGCAGGGCGGTCTCGAAGGCGAAGAGCCGGCGCCGGCGATCCAGACCCAGTCGGCGCAGTAGCGGGTTCCTAAACCCCTACAGCTTGATGTCTCCGCCGTCGTCGCCCTGCTGCAGCTTGCGGCGGATGGCGGCGCCGACGTCGGGCGGGGCCGGCGCGACCGCGAAGGACCAGCGGAACCAGGTCCCCTCCTTGGTGCCGGCCGGAAGCAGGCGCGCCGGCACGTCGAAGGCGTCCTCGCCGAGCAGAAGGTGCGCCCAGCCGTTGTCGATCTGGTCGACGAACAGCAGTGTGTCGGCCGAGCCCTCGGTGGATTCGCTCATCGCGCCGACACCGTCTCCTGGCGACCGTGGGCGGTTCGGACGCGAACCGACGAGCCGTCGCTCTCGATCGTGACGTCGCCGTCCATGTCGGTACGATAAACCGTCGCGCCCGCGCGGGCGAGCCGGCCCAGCGTGGCCGCGGCCGGGTGGCGGTACCGGTTCCCCGCCCCGACGCTGACCACCGCGATTCGCGCCCCGACCGCCTGAAGGAACGGGGTGGCCGAGGCGTAGCGACTGCCGTGGTGCGCGACCTTGAGGACCACCGACCGCAGCGGCGCGCCCGAGGCCAGCAGCCAGGTCTCCGTCGGCGCCTCGGCGTCGCCCGCGAACAGCACCGAGAATCCGCGGTAGGTCAGGCGCGCCACGACGCTGTTGGCGTTCACGTCCGAGTGCGAGCCGGTGATGAGCGGGTCGGGCGGGCCGAGCAGCGTCAGGATCGCGCCGTCGCCGAGATCGATGGTCCGCCCGCGTGTCGCCGTCTGCACGACCGCGCCGCGCGCCTCCAGCGCCTGCATGAGCGCGGTGTACCCCTTCTGGGCGTGCGGCACCGGCGCGTCGACGAACCGGCGCGCGCCGACCTGCCGGACGACCTCCGGCAGCCCGCCCAGATGGTCCTCGTGCCGGTGGGTCAGAAGAATGAGGTCCAGCGGCGCGTGGACGTGCGCGCGCAGGAACTCCGTCAGGGCCGGCGCCGAGCTGTGGGGGCCGCCGTCGATGAGCACCGTCTTGCCGGTCGGCGAGGTCACCAGCGCCGCGTCCCCCTGCCCCACGTCGATGAAGTCGACCCGCAACGTCCCCGCCGCCAGGCCGGGCGTCGAACGCAGGAGCGCCGCGCCCAGCAGGGCCCAGGTCAGCAGCAGCCGGCGCGCGAATGAGCTGGCCTTCGACAACGAGAAGCAGAATGGCAGCAACGGCCCCGGCGGTCACGATTCCTTATCGAACCGACCGTCGAGGCAGGTGCGCCCCGGCACGCAACTCTTCGTCGGGTCCGGCGATGACCTCTGCCGCGATGGAGCGTTCAACCGGCGTGTCGAAAGGAATGCATACGCGTGCTACCATACGTGTCATGGCTAGGCTTAATTTGACACTCGACGATGACACGTTGGCGGCGCTGAGCCGGGAGGCCCGGCAGGCAGGCGTCCGGGTCGCCACCCACGCCCGCCAGCTGCTGGCCGAAGCGGTCGCGCGCCACCAGTTGCAGCAGAAACGTCGGCCTGGGCCGAAGCCTACCGAGCCGACCGGGCCGAGGCGGGCAAGCTGGTTGCCGATCTCGAGCCCGCGACCCTCGAGCTGCTGGGCGATGAAGACGCGTGAACCGCTCGAGGTCCGGCGCGGCGATATCCTCTGGATCGATTGCGATCCGTCGGGCGGCGCCGAGCCAAAGAAGATTCGCTCGTGCGTGGTCGTCCAGCACGACGTGGCCAATCAGTTCGGCCAGACGGTGACGGTGATCCCGACGCTCGCCTTTTCTGCCGAGCGGGCGAGCCGACCCTACAATGTCGATCTCCGGCAGCCCCGCTCCACAATGGACAAGCCCCGCGTCGCCAATGCGTCGACGATCATGACCTACGACCGGCGTCGCATCGTCGGGCGCGCCGGTCGCGTGACGAGCAGATGGCACTGGCCAGAGATCGACCGGGCGCTCTCGGTCCACCTCGGGTTGGCGGAACCGTAGCCGGCCGCGCCCGCCAGCTGGCTGCCCGTCCGACGGCCCGCACGGCCAGAAATAAAGACGGCCCTCTCCCGCGGTGGGGAGAGGGCCGGCAGGTCAGTCGACGGTCGTGGTCGACGTCAGTTCCGGAGGTAGTGGCAGGTGTAGCCGCCCGGGTTCTTCTCCAGGTACTTCTGGTGGTAGGCCTCGGCGGGGATGAAGGGGCCGGCGTCGACGATCTGGGTGACGATGGGGCTCTTCCAGCGCCCCGACTTCTGGGCGTGGTCGCGGGCCATCTCCGCCACCTTGCGCTGCTCGGCCGAGGTCACGAAGATCGCCGACCGGTACTGCGACCCGACGTCGTTGCCCTGCCGGTCGCGCGTGGTCGGATCGTGCATCCGGAAGAACCACTTCTCGAGCAGGTCGTCGTACGAGAGCTTCTTGGGGTCGAACACGATGCGCACCGATTCGGCGTGCCCGGTACGGCCGGTGTGGACGTCCTCGTACTTCGGGTGCGAGGTCGTGCCGCCCGTGTAGCCGACCTCCGTCTCGACGACGCCGGGGATCTCCGGAGGATGTCCTCCATCCCCCAGAAGCAGCCGCCCGCCAGGATCGCCGTCTCCAGCGTCGGCGAGCAGCCCGGTTTGCCGCCCGGCCGGCGGCCGCGTGCAGCTGTTGGGCTCCGGCGCCGGCGGGCGTGGCCGCGGCCGTCGTGCTCTTGGCTGGGCCGCCGAAGAGCGGCAGGTAGGCGCCGTAACCTTCGGCCTCCAGCTTGGCCACCGGGATGAACCGCAGCGACGCCGAGTTGATGCAGTAGCGCAGGTGGGTGGGCGCCGGGCCGTCGTCGAAGACGTGCCCCAGGTGCGATCCGCCGCCCACCGAGCGGACCTCCGTTCGCTCCATCCCGTGCGAGCTGTCGGTGGCGTCGACCACCCGCCCCTGCTCGACCGGGCCGCGTGAAGCTGGGCCAGCCGGTCCCTGATTCGAACTTGTCGGTCGAGCTGAAGAGCGGCTCGCCGGTGGCAATGTCGACGTAGAGGCCTGCCTGGTGGTTGTTCCAGTAGGCGTTGTCGAACGGCGGCTCGGTGCCGGCGTTCTGGGTCACCTCGTACTGGACGCCCGTCAGCCTCTTCTTGAGCTCTGCGGTCGATGGTTTGGTGTACTTCTTCTGAGACATCACTCGCCCTCCTGTGGGGTCGCTCGCCCTCGGCGCGGACCGACTCCAGCGCGCGGCGCCGACCAGCGCGATGGCGACCGTCGCCGCGATGGCGACGGGGACTGACGGCCACAGCCTCGGTTTCAGCTCGTGCTCGGGCGACTTCATGACGACCTCCTACGGAAGTCTACGATTGCCGCCCGACACGGTTACGGAAGACGGTTACCGAAGACGGTTACGGTCCCGCCAGCGTGATGGGCGCGCCCCCGGCCAGCGCGGCCGGCGCGTCGCCCCAGCGGAAGGGGTTCGCCATCAGCCGCTCGCCGTTCAGCTGGTAGGCGCCGGCGTAGATATCGAACCAGCAGACCTCGACCGGAACGACCAGCCGGGCGGACGGGGGGATGTCGACCACCCTCATCGCCTGGAGCACTTCGCAGACCAGCTGCGAGCAGAAGAGCCGGCGATAGGCCGGTGCCTCTCCGAAGACCTCCGCCCAGATCCGGTGCGCCTCGTTGGTCAGCTTCTCCCACCACCGGGCAGCGCGCGCCACCGGCGAATTCTCGTGAAAGTGGGCGAGCAGCCGGTCGAAGAAAGGATGATCGAGATCGTAGAGCCCCGCCGCGATCACGCCGTCGTAGTTGTACTTGTCGAGCGCGTTGGAGGCGTAATAGTCGGCCAGCTTCGCCGGCACGACGAGGGCGCGGCTGGGCGGCGCGAGCGGCAGGTAGAAGCAGGTGTGGTCGCCCCTGTAGCCCTCCAGCGCCTCGGCGAGCGGCGTGGCGGTGACCCCCCTCCCCGTCGCTTCGAGGAGCGAAAGCGATCCGTTGCCCTTGTCGCGGATGACGATCCCGACGTGCGAGATCGCCGAGCGCGTCGCCTCCTGAATGAATTCGTCGACCTTCGAGCTCCCGTTGAACGCGAACACGTCCCCAGGCGCCAGGTCGCCGCAGCGGCCGGACTGCAGATCGTCGATGGAAGCCAACTTGGGCACCAGCTTCATGAACCGAATCCTCCGAACCAGATCCCATGCACTAGAACGTCGATGGGACCGCTTCTTTCACGGCCTTTCAGCCGGCCCGGCAGGCGGCCCCGGCTGGACGCGCCGGCGCATTCCGCGATAGAAATGGGGCGTGCAAGCGCCCGGAAGGTGACGATGGATTTAGGCGCTGTCGCGTTTCGCGGGACGACGCGTTTCCGGCTCGTTCGCTTCCTGGGGCGAGGCGGAATGGGCGTCGTCTACGAAGCGTTCGACGAGACCAATGCCGTCCCCGTCGCGCTGAAGCTGTTGCCGGTCGTCAGCCCCGACATGCTGCTGCGCTTCAAGCGCGAGTTCCGGGCCGTCGCCGACGTCCGCCACCCCAACCTGGTGCGCCTCGGCGAGCTGGTCTCCGAGGGTTCGCAGTGGTTCTTCAGCATGGAGCTGGTGCAAGGCGTCGATCTGATGAGCTACGTGCGCGGCGTGGAGCCACCGCCCCGCGCCCCGCTCTCCCCCCTGCTGGCCTCCGACGCCCCCACGCCGATCGTGATGCCGGGGGAAGGCCTGCGCCGCTACGATCCGTCGTCGGGCCTTCCGCTCGGCGCGCCGCCCGGCGGGAACTACCGCGAGGAGCGGCTGCGGCCGGCGCTGGCGCAGCTGGCGCGGGCGCTGGCCGCGCTGCACGCCGCCGGCGCGGTCCACCGGGACGTCAAGCCCTCGAACGTGCTGGTGACGGCCGAGGGGCGCGCCGTGCTGCTCGACTTCGGGCTGGTCAGCGCGGCGTCGATCGAGACGACGCAATCGGGAGCCGGGACGCCCGAGTACATGGCGCCCGAGCAGGTGGCGATGCAGCCGGTCAGCGGCGCCGCCGACTGGTATGCCTTCGGCGTCATCCTGTTCGAGCTGCTCTCGGCGCGGCTCCCCTTCGAGGGGCTGCCGCACGAGATCCTCTACCGCAAACAGCACGGACGGGCGCCCCGCGTGGCGGCGGTGGCGCCGGGCGTCCCGGCCGATCTGGCGGCGCTGTGCGATCGCCTCCTCGAGCCCGATCCCGAGCTGCGCGCCTCGGGCGCCGAGGTGCTGGCGGCGCTGGCGCCGGCGCCGGCCGGCCGCGCCCTCGATCCCCCGGCGCCGCGCGACGACGCCGTCCGCTTCGTCGGCCGCGAGCGCGAGCTCGACGCGATGGAGGCGGCGCTCGACGCCGTGCGGGCGGGAGACGGCGCCCGGGTGCTCATCGTGCGCGGCGAATCGGGCGTGGGAAAATCGGCGCTGGTGCGGGCGTTCCTCGAGACGCGACTCGAGACCAACGAGAACGCGCCGCCCATCCTGCTCACCGCCCGCTGCTACGAGCGAGAGCTGGTGCCGTTCAAGGCGCTCGACGGCCTGGTCGACGTTCTGACGGGCCTTTTGCGGCAGCTCGACGCCGACACCATCTCGCGCATCGTCCCCGATCGGGCGGCGGTCCTGCTGCAGGCGTTTCCGGTCCTCGGGCGCGTCCCGCTCATCGCCCACGCCCCGCACCAGCACGTCGGGCCCGACCCGCGCGAGGTCCGCGCCTCGATGTTCGTCGTCTTCCGCCAGCTCCTGCGGGCGCTGGGCGAGCGGGCGACCATCGTCGCCTACGTCGACGATCTGCAGTGGGCCGACGCCGACTCGCTGGCCCTGCTGTCGGAGGTGCTGCGCCCGCCGGACGCGCCGCGCCTCCTGCTGCTCGGGACGCTGCGGACGCAGGCCGGGGGAAATTCGGCCGGGCGTCTCCTGGCGGCCGACGTCCCCGAAGAGGAGCTGGCGCTCTCCAACCTGGGGGGTGACGCCGCCCGGGCGCTGGCCCGCGAGCTCCTGCTCTCGGGCGGGGCCAAAGATCCCGATCGGGGCGCCGACGTGCTGGCCCGCGAATCCGCCGGGCACCCGCTCTTTCTCCTCGAGCTGGCCCGCACCGCGCACCTGCGGCGCGGCAACGGCGCCCACCTGACGCTCGACAGCGTGCTGCGCGCGCAGATCGAATCCTTCCCCGAGGCGACGGTGCGGGTCCTGCGCACGCTGGCCATCTCGGGCGCGCCGACGCCGGTGCGGATGCTGCGGCGCCTCTGTGACCTCGACGGCCCGACCGCGGTGCGGCTCTTCGACGAGCTGCGCGCCGCCCGCCTCGTCCACTCGATGACCGAGCGGGGGGACGAGCTGCTCGACTTTTCGCACGATCGCATCCGGCAGGTGGCGCGCCAGTCGACCTCCAGCGCGGTCGCCCGCGAGCTGCACGAGAAGCTGGCCGAGGCGTTCGAGGACGCCAGCAACTCGCTGCGGGCCGGCGGACACTGGCGCGAGGCTGGTCACCCCGATCGGGCCGCCGTCCACTTCTCGGCGGCGGCCCGGCGGGCGGCCGAGGCGCTGGCCTTCGATCGGGCCATCGCCAGCTACACCGACGCGCTGGCGCTCGGCAACTGGTCGGAGGAGCAGCGGCAGCGAGATGCGGGTCGGCCTGGGCGACGCCCTCTCCAACGTCGGCCGCGGCGCCGAGGCGGCCGCGAACTACCTCGCCGCCGCGCGCAGCGCCGGACCGGCGCTGGCGATGGATCTGCGGCGGCGCGGCGCCGAAGAGCTCATGCGCAGCGGACACCTCGACGAAGGACGCGCGGTGGCCGGAGAGGCGCTGGCCGACGCCGGCATGCGCTTCGCCAAGTCGCCGGTGCGGGCGCTCGTCGCCGAGCGGATGGCGCTCTTCGTGCGCGGCCGTCGGTTCAGGCGCCGCACCGCCGAGGAGATCGCCCCCCGCGAGCTGGCGCGCGCCGATCTCTGCTGGTCGATCTCGTCGGGCCTGGGGCTGATGGATCCCGTGCAAGGGGCCCACTTCCAGGCGCGCAGCTTGCGGCTGGCGCTGTCGGCCGGCGAGCCCTACCGCGTCTCGCGCGGCATCGCCGGCGAGGCGGCCTACGCCGCCGCCCAGGGGAACGGACCGGCGGGCGCAGAAGCTCCTCGGCGAGGCGTCGGCCATCGCCGCCGAGCTCGATCACCCGCACGCCAAGGGGATCGTTTCGCTGATGAGCGGCCTCGCCGCCCACCTCGGCGGCCGGTTCGCCTCCGCGCTCGAGCACCTCGCCGCGGCCGAGCGGATCTTTCGAGAGCGCTGCGTCGGCGCCGCCTGGGAGCTGAACGCCGTCCGGCATTTCACGCTGGAGTGTTTCTATTACCTGGGCGCGCTCGAGCGGTTCCGCACCGAGGCGGCCGAGGGTCTGAAGGAGGCGCACGCTCGCGGCTCGGTCTACGCCGCCACCACCCTGCGCATCGGCCTCTGCAACGCCGTGTGGCTGCTGGACGACGATCCGGAACGCGCGCAGCACGAGACGCGGGACGCGATGGCGGCCTGGTCGGCGCAGGGCTATCACGTCCAGCACTGGTACCAGCTGATCGCGGAGACGCAGATCGATCTCTATCGAGGCGACGGCGAGCAGGCCTACCGGCGCTTCGTGGCCGGATGGCCGGCGCTCCGCCGCTCGCTGCTGCTGCAGATGCAACACACGCGGATCGTGGCGGTCCACCTGCGCGGCCGCGCCGCGCTGGCCGGCGCACTCTGCGCCGCGGGCGACGAGCGCACCACCCGGCTCGGCCTGGCCCGGAAGTGTGCCGATCGCCTGCGCAAAGGGACCGGCTGGGGCCGGGCGATGGCCGCGCTGCTCTACGCGGGGATCGAGCAGGCCGAGGGACGCCGCGCCGAGGCGGCGGCCTGGATCGGGCGGGCGATCGAGGAGACCGGCGCGCACGAGCTGGCCCTCTTCAAGGCCGCGGCGCAGATGGCGGCCGGCGCGGTGGGCGGCGACCCCGCGATCGCCGCGGCGGGCGAGACCTGGATGCGCGACAACGGCGCCAAGATGCCGCGTTCGCTGGCCCGGATGCTGGCGCCGCGGAATCGCGCCCGACTAATAGACCTGGAACTGGCCGCTCAAGATCAACAGCGCGACCATCTGCAGAATCCCGGAGAAGTATCGGGCGTCGCCCGACGGAGGCTCCATGTTCCAGACCGCGCTCACGTAGCTGGCGCGGTCCGTGTTGGTCGACGCCAGCGCCGCGATGCCGTTGGCGAGGACCAGCGACGTGTCGTGCATGGGGTCGAGGACGCGTCCCGTCGAGGGTGAATATTCGGGCGTAGGTGTTGATCCCCTGGCTGGTGAAGAAGGCCAGGAGCTGATTGCTCTCCGCGACGTTCCAGGCATTGGGCCGCCCGACCAGATCTGATCGATCACCGCGCTGATCTGGACCCGGTAGCACTCGGCCTGGAAGATGGCCCAGCCGGCCAGCGGCGTCCCGTCGAACCCGGCGCGCACCGGCATGAACCCGGTGGTCGGGTTGGCGGCGCTCTGCCAGAAGGCTCGACCGCGCGCGGCCGCCGCGGTCCAGACCGGATCGGCGTCCGCCTCGGCCCAGAGCGCGTAGTACCCCGGCATGATCAGCGACGGACGGGTCACGCCGGCCGCCGAGACGTTGGGGACGTCGAGCGGAAGGTTGGTGGTCGCGTCGAACATGTTGGTGACGCCGCCGACCACGCCGCCGTTGTCGTCCTCCTTGTGGTGCAGCGTGTGGAACAGCGCCAGCGCGTCGGTGGCATAGTCGATCGCCCCCGCGCTGCCCCAGCGATCGTTGGCGAAGATGAGCGCGGTGACGAACTGCTCGAACCCGTAGGGATCGAGGCAGCTGGTCGTCGAGGTCCCGGTGGCGTCATCGCAGAAGGAGGGGAAGTATCCGGCGTCGGGGCCGGTCTGAGTCTGGAGCACGTCCCTGGCGTACCTCCAGAGCCTGTCGAACTCGTCCTCCTTGTTGAGCTCCACGCAGATCATCATCCCCAGGCCCATCCCCTCGGTGCGGATCTGGTTGTTGTGATAGCTGTCCTCGATGTACGCCTGGTCGGTCCCGACCGGGACGTAGATCGCGTTGACCGGCGAGCCGTGGAAGATGGTGTTGAACGCGTTGTTGATCTTGGCGCTGATCGCCGCGTCGGTTTGCCCCAGCAGATCGCGAAACAGGTTCGGGTACGAAGCCGGCGGCGTCACCGGCAAGAGCGTCTTGCTCTCGGTGCTGTCGTACCCCAAGCGAGTCGGTGGTGGCGCTGCAGGCCGCGAGCGCCAGCGCCGCCACCGAGAGCACAGGCGAAGCCCCCGAACCGAGCGGGCTGAGGCGCGCATCGCCGGCCTAGTCGCCGAGCCGCGTGCGGACGCGCGCGGCGAGCACGCTGTGCGGGTGATGCTGCAGGAACGCCTCGGCGCGCGCGCGCGCGGCGTCGCTGCGTCCGCTCTCGTCGAGGGCGTCGATGCGCAACACCTCCGCCTCCAGCCCGAGCCGCCCGTGGGGGTAGGCGCGCCCATAGGCGTCGAGCCGCGCCAGCGCGCCGCTGGCGTCACCCCGGGCGAGCAGACCGCGGGCGGCGTCGAGCGACGACAGCTCGTGGGCCAGCGTCACCGCCGGTCGCGCCGCGTGGACCGCGCCCGGCGAGCCGTTCTCCGTGGCCTGTCCGTCGAGCGCGCGGGCGGTCGACGCCGCAGGAACCGGCGCCGGCTGGCGGAACTCGATCGCCTTCGCGGCCATGACGGCCGGCGCCGCCCCGCCGTGCTTCGCCGCCTGCTGATGGCGCTGCCAGGCGAAATAGCCGACCGGCACCGCGGCGGCCGCCCCGGCGATGGAGATGGCCGCCAGCAGCTTGCCCCAGGTCATCTTGGCCAGCGTCCCGAGCGGCACGGCCTGCGCCGTCCCCGCCAGCAGCGTCGCCGATCCGGCCACACCGAGCGCGGCCAGCGTCTTCGCCCGCGCCGCCCCCGTGCTTCGATAAGACCTCCCCGCATCCAACAGCGCCCGTTCGAGAGCGCTGGCGCTCTCCTCACGCAAACGCACCGGCTCGCTCGGCCCACTCATCTCGCGCATCCGCTAGCCCTGACCTTCCCGATTGACGTATCCCGCAAAGCCTCCGATGGCGGCGACTCGCTCCCGAAACTCGACCCGCGCGCGGCGCAGCCGAGAGGCGACGGTGCCGCGCGGGATCCCCAGCGCGTCCGCGATCTCGGCGGTGCTCATCTCTTCGAACTCGTGAAGGACGAACGCCGCGCGCAGCGGCTCCTCCATCTTCTCGAGCACGCTGTCGAGCAGCTCCCGCATCCGCTTCTGATCCGTCAGGGCCTCGGGCGTGGCGAATCTCTCGATCTGCTCGGGCGCCTGATCGGCGGAGACCTCGCGCCGGCGCGCCGCCGTCCGACGGGCGTGGGCCGCCAGATTGAAGGCGATCCGGAAGAGGAAGCTCTTCTCGGCCCCTGGACGGATGTCGTCCAGCCGGCGGGCGGCGACGATGAAGGTCCGTTGCACCTCGTCGTCGATCTCGGCGTGCGGCGTCCCGGAGTTCCGAAGCACGCGGGCCACGAAGTCGATGTGCAGATCGACGAGGCCCCGCAGCCGGGCGTCCCGGCGAGCGGGGCTGCCGGCCCGGTCGTCCGACGCCGGCGAACGGACCACCGCCTCCCGCAGCGGACCTTTCAGCGGAGCCTCGACGGGAACCGGGCGCTCGCGATTCGGCGCCGGAACATGAACGACCGGAATCGCGCGATCGAGATCGCGCGCGTCGAAGACCGCTGCGGTGGTCATGATCGTCCGGGGTCTCAATTCCCGCTCCCGCGAAAGGTGATCATACAGCGACCAGCGCCGTTTTTATAGCCTGTGGGAAAGCCCGACCGACAGCGTCGGGGAAACCGCGGTCGTCTCGCCAACTGGTTGATTTATCAGGGTGGTGCTGGTGGTGGTGGTGATGAAGCGGCGCGTGACGAATGGAAAATCGACCCCGCCGTCGAGGTCGAGCATCAGTCCCGCGCCGAGCGGCGCCGTCAGTCGGACCAGTGCGCCCGCGCTTCCCCACCAGCGGGTGACGGAGCGCGGGCTGTTGACGGAGTGATCGGTCGCCGACAAGGCTCCGGCGGTGATCCGCGCGCAGGGCTCGATCCGCACCCGGCCGCCGAGGGCCCAGCCTGGACAGGCGGTGGCGGCGAGCGCGATCCAGCCGATCCCGAGATCGTCGCCCGATTCGAAGAAGTCACCGGGCAAATACAGGGCGGCCAAAGTGAGCGACGGCGTCAGCCCCCCGCGGGTCGCGATCCCGAAGCGGCCCCAGAACGAACCACCGACGGCCAGCGACGAGGTGAGCACGCGAGCGGCGACGACCGAGGCGCCGAACCGGGGAGTGACGGCGTGTGCCCGTTCGAGCGACGGCTCAGCCAGGGCGGCCGCTCCCGGCTCCGGCCCGAGCGCGACCGTGGGCGGCGACGCGGAGGTCGCGCCAGCTTCGGGCGATCTCTCGGCCGGCGGCGGCGCCGGGCGCGCAGCCAGCTGGGCCGGGGCCGTCCTCGATGAAGCGGCCGGCGACGACGCCGTCGGTGACGGAGCGGAAGCCGGCGCCGTCACCGGCGTGCTTGCTGCTCCGGAGGCGGCGCGGCCCGGCGACGGCGGGGACCCGGGTCCGGCCGCAGCGGACCTCGGCGACGCCGCAGCCCCGGCGACCGGCGGCGCGCGAACCGGAGCTCCCGTGGAGGGCGGCTTTTCCGACCCGGCCGGCCCGAGGAGGCTGGCGGTGGGATCGATCGCCAGCGCGGCCGTCAGCGACAGGACCTGGACCACCTCGGCGCAGGTTGCGCCGTCGACCCGCCGGGTCTCCGCCTCGCCGCCCGCCTCGTTGACGCGCAGCTCGCCGCGGACCCTCGCCCCGGCGCGGGTCACGCGAACCGTGAGGCGCACGGGCGTCTCGCCGGCGCGCGCGCGGTGCACGTGGCGCGTACGGGCGAGCATTCCGGCCCAGAAGGCCTCGGCGTCCGAGCATCCGGCCGGCGCGTCGAACTCGACGCGAACGGGGACCGACGCAGCGGGGCCGCTCTGCGCGAGCGCGACCAGCGCCCAAAGCCCGAAGCCGCCAGAGATCACGGCCTCCACGGTGACACGAACTGTTCCTCGCGCGCCAGAGGGCTCGGTGTCTTGGCCCTCCCCGCTTTGAGCCGTGGTGCGCGGGCGATCGACTCATTGTCAGTGGGTCCGCGCGCCGCGTGGCCGACTCTCGCGCCCCCGCGGCGCCTTCTCAACCATCTGGGGCGCTGGTCGCCGGCGCGCCGGCGGAGCACCGGCAGCGCCTCCCAAAGGGCGCCCAAGGGATCGTTTGCATGCAAACGTTACATCCCGTCCGACAAGCGAGCGACTTCGATTCCATGGCACCGATCTCGGTCAACCGGGACTTGGGAGGCTCAATTGTAATTGGCATGCAAATCATTATTTGTTATCGTCCGGCCAGAGCGGGACATGAACATGCGTGAGCAATTTTCGAGGATCTGGGCCAGCGAGGTCTGGTTGCCCTGGGCGGTGGGGCTTTCGATCGTGGTGGGGATGACGGCCGGCCTGCTGGCCGTCAAGCGGATCGCCCATCGACGACTGGCCCGGCTGGCCCCCAAGACCGAGACCCGCATCGACGATCTCCTGCTGGGCCTGGTGGGACGGACGTCGGCGCTGTTCCTGGTCGCGCTGTCGCTGCTGGCAACGCTGGAGATGGTCGACCTTCCCCGGGTGGTGGCGCGGGCGGGGCGCGCGGCCGCAGTCGTGATCTGCCTGTTTCAGGCCGGCATCTGGCTCTCCTTGCTGCTGCGCGAGATCATCGAGCGGAAGGTGGAGGGCTCGCTTCACGACGGCGACGATCCGGGGCGCCGGACCGTGGCCCGGATGATCACGCTCGGCATGCGGATTGGCTTGTGGGCGCTGCTGCTCCTGGTGGCCCTCGGCAACCTGGGCGTCGACGTCACGGCGCTGGTCGCCGGCCTGGGCGTGGGCGGGGTGGCCGTGGCGCTGGCGACCCAGAACATCCTCGGCGACGTGTTCGCTTCGATCTCGATCCTCCTCGACAAACCCTTCGTGCCGGGCGACTTCGTGGTGGTCGAGGGCTACATGGGGACCATCGACCACATCGGAATCAAGACGACGCGGGTGCGGAGCCTCGGCGGCGAGGAGATCGTGTTCTCCAACGCCGATCTGCTCCGCAGCCGCCTGCGAAACTACCGGCGGATGACCGAGCGGCGGGTGGTCTTCCAGCTGGGCGTCGTCTACCAGACCCCGCCCGAGACGCTGCAGGAGATTCCGGCGATGCTGCGGAAGATCATCGAGGCCCAGGAGGGCACCCGCTTCGACCGCGCCCACTTCGCCTCGTACGGCAATTTCGCGCTGCAGTTCGAGATCGTCTATTTCGTGCTGAGCCCGGACTACAACCGGTACATGGACATTCACCAGGCGATCAACCTGGAGATCGCCCGCCGGTTCGCCGCGGGCGGGATCGACTTCGCCTATCCGACCCAGACCCTGCTCATGCAGAGGCCGACCGCGCCGGCGAAGGCCGCCGACGAAGAGAGGGAAGTCCGTGTCTCCTAGGCTGGACCCGCGCGCGCTCGGCAAATTCGCCGGGGCGGAGGCCGGCGCGGCGCTGGCGCTGGAGGGCGTGCTGGGGTTCCTGCGCCTCATCTGGGCGCTCGATCATGGGCTTCAGCTGGTCTCCAGGCGGATGGAGGCCGACCGGGGCGTCACCGGGCAGCAGCGGCTCATGATTCGCCTCCTCGGCGAGCACCCCCGGCTCTCCCCCGGCCAGCTCGCCGAGATGTTGCACCTCGATCCGAGCACGGTGACCGGCATCCTGAAGCGCCTCGAGAAGCGCAGATTGGCGAGACGCCTGCCGGATCCGAGCGACGGCCGGCGCGTCATCGTGGTTCTGACCGAGAGCGGCCGCCAGGCGAGCGCGCCGGACGCCAACACGGTCGAGGCGCTCGTCGCCCGCGCGCTGGCGGTCTTCCCGCGGACGAAGATCGAGGCGACCGAGGAGGTGCTGCGCACCTTGACCAACGTCCTGCAGCGAGCGGTCGAGGACCATGGAACGCGATAGGCGCGTCCTCATCGTTTCGAACCGGCTGCCGATCTCCGTCAGCCGGGTGGAGGGCGCGCTCCGCGTGGACGCCAGCGCCGGCGGCCTGGCCACCGGGCTCGGTGGGGTCCACCGGCAAGGGGGGAGCCTGTGGGTCGGCTGGCCCGGCCACAGCGAGCCGCTCACCGCCGCCGAAGCGCGCACCCTCGCGGGCGCCTACGCCGAGCGCCACGTGCGGGCCGTCGACCTCGACGCCGACGAGGTCGAGCGCTACTACGAGCGCTTCTGCAACGGCGTGCTCTGGCCGCTCTTTCACTATCTCATCGGCCAGCTCCCGCTGGAGGTCGAGGGGTTCGAGCTCTACGAAACCATCAATCGGCGCTTCGCCGACGCCGTCATCGCCGAGCACCGGCCCGGCGATCTGATCTGGGTCCACGACTACCAGCTCATGCTGGTCCCCCGGATGATCCGGGAGCGCATCCCCGACGCCTCGATCGGCTACTTCCACCACATCCCGTTCCCCTCCTCCGACGTATTTCGCACCCTGCCCTTCCGCGACGAGCTGCTGGCCGGGCTGCTCGGCGCGGACGTCATCGGCTTTCACACCGCGGGATACGTGAGAAACTTCGCCTCGTCGGCGCTCTTGCGCCTCGGCGTCTCGACCGACGTCGATCGCCTCCGCTGGGAGAACCGGACGGTGCGGATCGGCGTCTACCCGATGGGGGTGGATGCCGCCAGCTTCGACGCCCTCGGGCGCGCGCCCGAGACGCTGGCCGAGGTGGAGGCGCTCCGCTCCCCGGACGACGTCCACCTGCTGGTGGGGATCGATCGCCTCGACTACACCAAGGGGATCCCGCGCCGGCTGCTGGCGTTCGAGCGTCTGCTCCGCGATCACCCGGAGATGCGGGGACGGGTGCGCCTGATCCAGGTGGCGGTGCCGTCGCGGCAGAACGTCGAGGCCTATCAGGAATACCGCAGCCAGGTCGACGGAATCATCGGCCGGATTCACGGCGCCTTCGCCACGCCGCACTGGGTCCCCATCAACTATATCTACCGGAGCCTCCCCCCGCGCGACGTGGTCGCGCTCTACCGGGCGGCGGACGTCATGCTCGTCACCCCCATCCGCGACGGCATGAACCTGGTGGCCAAGGAGTTCGTCGCCGCGCGCAGCGACGACGACGGCGTCCTGGTGCTGAGCGAGTTCGCGGGCGCCGACGGCGAGCTGGCGGAGTCGCTGCACGTCAACCCCTTCGACACCGCGAGCATGGCCGACGCCTTCCACCGGGCCATCGTCATGCCGCGCGACGAGCGGCGCACCCGGATGCAGGCGCTGCGCCGTCGGGTCATGCGGTTCGACGTCCAGCGGTGGGCGAGCTCGTTCCTCAAGTCGCTGGAGGAGAGCTCGAACGAGCGCTGGAGCGGAATCACGCTGACCTCGCCGGCGGCGCTGGCCGGGCTGACCGCCCGGATGCGAGAGGCCTCCCGGCGGGTGCTCCTGCTCGATTACGACGGCAGCCTGGTCCCGTTCGCCCCCATCCCCGATCTGGCCCGTCCCGATCCGGAGCTGATGGCCCTCCTCGGCGCGCTCTCGGCCGACCCGAAGAACGAGGTCCACATCGTCAGCGGGCGGAAGCGCGAGGACGTCGAGGCCTGGCTGGGGGAGCTGCCGATTTACCTCCACGCCGAGCACGGCCTCTGGAGCCGCGCGCCGGGCGGAGCCGGACAGGCGATCAAGACGGAGGACGGCTGGAAGGACCGCGTGCGCCCCATTCTCCTCGAGTACGCCGACCGGACCCCCGGCACCCTGGTCGAAGAGAAGCGGGCCGGGCTGGCCTGGCACTTCCGGATGGCCGATCCCCAGTTCGGCCTCAGCCAGGCCAACGAGCTGCGCAAGCACCTGACCGAGCTGCTCAGCAACACCCCGGTGGAGATCCTCGCCGGGCACGAGGTCATCGAGCTCCGTCCCCACGGCGTCAACAAGGGGAGCCTGGTGGGGCCCATCGTGGAACGATCGGCCGGCGCCCTCATCGTCGGCATCGGCGACGACGCCACCGACGAGGAGATGTTCGCGGTGCTGCCGGAGACGGCGGTCAGCGTCCGGGTCGGCGACGGGCAAAGCCGGGCCGGCTTCCGGGTCCGCGGCGTCCCGCAGGTCCGCGAGCTCTTGCGGAGCCTGCTTCCCCAGGGGCGATGACGCAGACGTCGCGCCAGACCGCCCCCGAGACGGACGGAACGCCAGCGGGTATCATCGGCGCGGCTCGCGCTCCGATGGCCCAGGCAGATCCTCCTCAGCTTCTGGAGCGCCGCGAACGCTACGTGGTGTTCGACGTGATCGCCAGCGGCGGCATGGCCTCGGTCCACCTCGGCGTCGCGCTGGGCGCGCTGGGGTTCTCGCGCCTGGTGGCGATCAAGAAGCTCCACCCCCAGTTCGCGCGCAACGAGCGCTTCGTCAACATGATGATCGCCGAGGCGCGCCTGGCGGCCCGGGTGCGCCACATCAACGTGGTGCAGGTCCACGACATCCTCGAGGTGGATTCGGAGGTGTTCGTGGTGATGGAGTACGTGCGGGGCATGTCGCTCGCCGATCTGGTCCGGCTGCAGGCCGCGACCGAAACCGAGGTGCCGCCTCGATTCGCGGTCCCCATCCTGGTGGGCGCGCTGCGGGGCCTGCACGCCGCGCACGAGTCGACCGACTGGGACGGCAGCCCGCTCAGCCTCGTGCACCGCGACTTCTCGCCGCAGAACATCCTGGTCGGCCTGGGCGGCATCCCGCGGGTCATCGACTTCGGCGTGGCCAAGGCGCTGGGGCGTGGCGATCTGACCCGGGAGGACGAGTTCAAGGGCAAGCTCGCCTACGCGGCGCCCGAGCAGCTGACCGGGGGCCTGATTACCCGCCAGACCGACCTCTTCTCGGCCGGGATCGTCCTTTGGGAGCTGCTCGCCGGGACGCGCCTCTTCCTCGGGGCCACCGACGCCGAGACGTTCGGCAACGTCTTGCGCAAGCCGATCGTCAGCCCGCTCGAGGCCCGCGCGGACCGCGGCACCGGCAGCCCAGCGGGGCTCGAGGCGCTGGCGCCGATCGCGCTGCGGGCGCTGGAGCGGGATCCCGATCGCCGCTACGGAAGCGCGCACGAGCTCGCCTCCGCACTGGAATCGGCGTCGGCCTGGGCGACCGCCTCCGAGCTCGGCCACTGGGTGGAGCAGCTGGGGGCGGAGCGGCTGGCGCGCGAGCACGAGGTCGTCCGGAAGATCGACGTGGCCGTGGCCAGCGGCGGGCTGCTCGCGGCCGGCGTCGAAACGACCCCGCCGGGGAGGTCGGGGAGCGTCGCGCTCGGACCGCGCGAGGGGCCGGCGGGCGCGGGAAAAACGTCGCGGGCGTTCTGGCTGCTGGCCCTGGCGGTCGGCGTGGCGGCCTCCGCCATCGGCTCCGGCCTGGTGGTCGCCAGCCTGCTTCGCTGAGCGGCGGGCTACCCCAGACTAGGAGGTCCGCGACGCGAGGTCGCCGCGTTTCGTCCAGGCCAGGAGCCCACAGGTGACGGCCGCGGCAATGAGCAGGAGCGACGGCCAGAGGGTCGACGCGCGCGGGCCGATTTCGGAGCGCAGCCGCACGTGATCGCCGGGAGTCAATCCGACCGTCGTCCGCGAGCCGACCGGGTGCTCGGCGACGAAGCGCTCGGCCTCACCGATGCTCTTGGACCAGCGGCCGGCCAAGGTCGTTTCTTCCCGGGTGCGACCGTCCACCGCCAGGTACCGGTACTGAATCTCGGGTCGGAAATTCGAGTACTCCGGCCCGCCCGGCCGATCGCGCGATCGCTCCTGTACGATCCGCGTGGCCAGCACCTCGGCCTGCACCGTCGGCCCGGCAACATCCCCGATGCGTCGCGCGCTCCACCAGACGCCGACGAGGAGGAGGACGATGCTCGCCGCCAGCAGCTTTCGGTTCACATTCAGTGCGCCTCTCATGATCGCTGCCCCTCAAGAGACATCGCGCCGCCGCAGCCCGGGATGGGGGGCCAGATTCCAGACCAGCGTGCGCAGGTCGTCGATCTCGAACGGTTTGTCCAACATCCCCGCGGCGCCAAGCCGCCTGGCCTCGGCGTGCGTCTCCTCGTCGCCGAAGGCGGTGATGAGAACGAAAGGGATCGCGCAGTTCGCGTGACGAAGAGAGAGCAGCACGCCCATCCCCGTCCAGCGCGGCATCCGGACGTCCGAGATCACCAGGTCGAACGGTCGAACAGAGGAGGCCGGCATCAACGACAGTCCCAGAGTGTGTAAAAGGACGCTGCCGTCCTCGACCTCGACCACCTCGTACCCGTCCTTGCGAAGCGCGCGCGCCACCAGGTGCCGGACGTCGGCTTCGTCGTCGGCGAGGAGGATCCGGGGAGACATTCCCTCCGGGTCCTCCGTACGATCGCTCACCGGTGAGCTCGGCTGATTGACGCCAGCGATGTTTCCCATGGGCGACTCTCTCCATTCTGTTCGAGTGCGGATGACGGATCGAGATCGTCCTCTCGTCTCCCACGCCTGCGGTTGACGGGCTTTGAATGCATCGGGGATGCCAGCCCCAACCCCCTACAGATCGGGCGCCCGAGCAGGAGCGCCGCGTGTCTTTCTGCCTCGGCGAGGCGCAATGTCGCGGTTTGGCGGATCGCGTGACCGCCCATTGAAGCGAGCTGCTAGGGTTGGCGAGGTCGATGCGGCTCGCTCAAAAGCTGACCATCACGGTCATCCTGGGGATCCTCGCCGTGTTTGCCGCCCGCGGTTATCTCGGCGCGAAGCGGGAGATCGCCCTCGTCGCGGCGGAGATCCGCGAGAACCAGGAGACCATCGCCCGCTACCTCCGGCCCGCCATCGTCACCGTGTGGCGCGACAAGGGCAAGGCCGAGGCGCTCGAGTTGCTGCGCTACACCGACGACCGGATGCAGAACATCCAGATCCGGTGGGTCTCCCTGGAAGGGGCCAAGGGGCAGGTGTTCGAGCCCCAGGTCCTCTCGGGCCAGGAGATGACCCAGATCCTCGGCGACGCCCGGCGGGAG
The DNA here is from genome assembly GCA_963835825.1 of uncultured Pseudomonadota bacterium. Classification (GTDB taxonomy): domain Bacteria; phylum Myxococcota_A; class Polyangia; order Fen-1088; family Fen-1088; genus JADGRB01. The sequence continues at coordinate 154,906 of CAWIGZ010000003.1, read as the reverse complement.
CACCACGTCACCTACCTTCCGGTCACCATCGACGGAACGGTGCAGGGCGCGCTGGAGATCTCCGAGTCGCTCGAGGCCCAGCGGAAGCTGGTCCGCGAGGCGGTCCGGGGCGTCCTGCTGACGACGGCGGCAGCGGCCAGCGTCTCGGCGCTGCTGGCGGCGATCGCCGGGATGATGATCGTGGGCCGGCCCGTCCGCCGCCTCGTCGAGAAGGCCCGCCGGATCGGCGGGGGAGATCTGACCGGGCCCGTCGTGGTGCGCCAGCACGACGAGCTCGGCGAGCTGGCCCGCGAGATGAACGCGATGTGCGAGCGGCTGAGCGCGGAGATCGCCGCCCGGACACGGGCGACCGATCAGCTCCGCCACGCCGATCGACTGGCGACCGTCGGGAAGCTGGCCTCGGGCTTGGCGCACGAGCTGGGGACGCCGTTGCACGTGGTCGCGGGCCACGCCAAGCTGATTGCCAGCGGCGAGGTCGTGGAAAAAGAGGCCGCCGACGGCGCCGCGATCATCGTGGAACAGTCGGGTCGGATGACGCTCATCATTCGCCAGCTGCTGGATTTCGCCCGGCGCCGCGGACCGCAGCGCGCGGTCTGTGATTTGGGGGAGGTCGTGCGGAACGCCGTCGGGATGCTCGAGCCCCTGGCCCAAAAGAGAGAGGTGCGCCTCCAGCTCTCGACCGAATCGGGCCCGCTGCTGGCGAACGTCGACACGGGGCAGCTGCAGCAGGCGCTGACCAATCTGATCATGAACGGCCTGCAGGCCATGAGCGGAGGCGGCACGCTCTCCGTCGAGGTCGCCGCCGCCTGCGCGCGCCCACCGGGTCACCCCGAGCCGGCGGCGCCCCACCTGGCGGTCACGGTGCAAGACGAGGGGACCGGAATCCCTCCCAAGGTGCTGCCCCGAATCTTCGAACCGTTCTTCACGACCAAGGGGGTCGGCGAGGGGACCGGCCTCGGACTCTCGGTCGTCTACGGGATCGTTCAGGATCACGATGGCTGGATCGACGTCGACAGCGAGCTCGGCAAGGGCAGTCGCTTCACCATCTGGATCCCCGGCGCGCCGCAGGCCTCGGAGCCGGCGTGAAGGCGAGCATCCTGGTCGTCGACGACGATCCCGCCGCTTGCCATCTGATGACCTCGAACCTCAGCCGCCGCGGCTTCACGGCGATCTCCCGGCTCTCCGCCGCGGAAGGCTTGGTCGCCCTCAGCGACCCGTCGATCGACGTGCTCGTGGCCGATCTCAAGATGCCGCACATGGACGGGGTCGAGCTGTGCCGGCGGATCGCGGCCGATCGACCCGACCTCCCGGTCGTGGTCGTGACCGGTTTCGGCAGCCTGGAGACCGCGGTGGCCGCCATCCGGGCCGGCGCCTACGACTTCATCACCAAGCCGTTCGACGTCGAGGAGCTGGAGCTGACGCTGGAGCGCGCCGTGCAGCACCGCCGGCTCCGCCAGGAGGTGAAGCTGCTGCGGCGCGCGGTGGCGGAGACCCGCAGCTTTTCGGAGCTCCTCGGGGAGAGCGCGCCGATGCAGGCGATGTATCGGCTCCTCGACCAGATCTCCGATTCGGACGCCACCGTCCTCGTCACGGGAGAGAGCGGCACCGGCAAGGAGCTGGTGGCGCGGGCGCTTCATCAGCGGGGGCCGCGGCGGGCGGCGCCGCTGGTCGCGCTGAACTGCGCCGCCCTCGCCCCTTCTCTCCTGGAGAACGAGCTGTTCGGTCACGTCCGGGGAGCCTTCACGGACGCCAAGGAGTCGAGGCCGGGGCTCATCGTCCAGGCCAACGGCGGCACCCTGCTGCTCGACGAGATCGGCGAGATGCCGCTGGAGATGCAGGCCAAGCTGCTGCGGGCGCTGGAGACCCGGACCGTCCGTCCGGTGGGCGGCGACCGGGAGATCCCCTTCGACGTCCGCCTCATCGCGGCGACCAACCGGGACCTGGAGACCGCGCTCGAAGACCGGCGGTTCCGGAGCGATCTCTACTACCGGATCAACGTCATCCAGGTGGAGCTGCCGCCGCTGCGCGCGCGCGGCAACGACGTGCTGCTGCTGGCCCAGCACTTCGTCGAACGGTTCGCGGCCCTGGCCGGCAAGCCGGTCACCGGACTCTCGCCCGCCGCGGCGGAGCGCCTGCTCGCCTACCCCTGGCCCGGGAACGTCCGCGAGCTGCAGAACTGCATCGAGCGCGCGGTGGCGCTCACCACCTTCGAGGCCCTCTCCCCGCAGGATCTGCCGGAGCGGGTCCGGGCGTACCATCACTCCCACGTCGTGGTGGCCGCCGAGGATCCGTCGGAGCTCGTGCCGATGGAGGAGGTCGAGCGGCGCTACATCCTCCGCGTCCTGGAGTCGACGGGCGGGAACAAGACCCTGGCGGCGCGAATCCTCGGATTCAACCGCCGAACGATGTATCGAAAGCTCGAGCGTTACACGACGAGCCCGTCCACTGAGTAGCGCCGCCGGGCTCTGCCGTCACCCGCGGCGGGCTCTCAGTGGGTGTCGTTGACGAAGTTGCAGCAATAGAGCGTCGCCGGGTAGCCCTCCATGCTGGTGCCGCGGGTGCCCGGGTTCGGGCAGACGATGGGCGGGTAGTCGTCCGCGGGCGTGTCGGTCCCGGTGCAAGCGAAGCCGAACTGGGTGAGCGGGTTGCAGTTGGAGACGTAGACGTCCTCGAGGCACGAACCACCGGGGGGAACCGCGGCGGGCGGGTAGCAGCAGAAGGTGTCGACCTTCCCCGACGGTGCCACCTGCGGAATCGAACAGAGGAGGTAGTACTGGTCGGCGCGGCTCTTGTTGGACATGAGATCCTGCCCCTTGGGGAGGGTGTGCTGGGTCCCGCTGATCGGGCATTGCCAGCCGACGAGGCCAGGCACACAGCCCGCCAGGCCGTCTTGCTCGCCGCAACCAGCCGGAAGGCCGGTGCCCGAGCAGCAGTAGTCGACGTACTGGGTCCCGCGCACGCCCTGCCCGCACCGGATGGTCGGGTTGTAGCTTTCGGGCCGGTTGACGTTCAGGCACTGGTACGCGTAGGTCCCGGGATCGCACACGGCTGCCGGATCGTAAGCGCAGGTCGTCTCGGCGTTGGTGCAGCAGTAGCTCTGCGGGTCGGCGGGAGCGCCACCGTCGGCCGGCGGAATCTGGTTGGCGCAGATCAACCCGCGCGGAACGCCGCCCGCGTACGACGGCGCCTGATCCGGACGCGCGGTTCCGGTGCAGGTGTAGCCGGTCAGTTCGAGGTCGCGCAGGGCGCCCCCGTCGGCTGTCCCGTTGCAGTCGGTGGTGATCGTCTGATCGACGGTGCAACTTCCGTTTCGTGGCTCGCTGGTGGTCGTGCAGGCGGCGAGCAGCAGGCAGGGGACCAGCCGCGCGATTCGTCGTGGGTTCATTCATCGAAGCCCTCATCGCAACCAGCCCGGCGGCGGCTGTGGAGCCGGCAAGGTGGGGAAGACGCAGTTGATGGGCGCGACGCTGTCGTCGACGGGCAGATGGGTCACCGTGACGTCCTGGCCCGCGATGTAGCCGCTGAAGCTGACCGGGCCGGGGCCGGTCACGATGTTGGAGAACTCGGCCTCCACGGCGGTGGGCCCGATGTTGTCGACGATGACGTTGTCGAGGGTGATCGGCCCGGCCGGGTAGAGCACCGAGTAGCCATTCAGGGTCACCACGCCCGCCTGCGGGCCCAGGCAGGTGACGTCGTGAATGTTCTGGAAGCTGAGCGACTTGAAGTTGGGGATCAGCGTCCCCGAGAAGAGCGGGTTGTACGCGGTGGAGATCAGGATGGCGTTGTTGACGTCGCGCATGCAGACATTTCGAAAGACGACGTTGTCGACCAGACCGCCGCGGCTGGCGTCCGATTTCACGCGGATGCCGTTGAAGTCGCCGGGGCTGGCGCCCTGGCCGACCGGACGCGAATCGGCGTCGATGGTGAGATCGCAGACGGTCAGGCCGTTCACGCCGCCGTAGGTCTCGCTGCCGATCGACATGCCGTGGCCGGTGCCGAAGTGGTTGTGGGCGACGTAGATGTTCGACACGCCGTGGCCGCCCTTGATGGCGATGTGGTCGTCGCCGGTGCTGATGGTGTTGTGGGCCAGCACGCCGCAGGTGGCGAAGCTGGTCTCCCCGGGATCGATGCCGTCGGTGTTGCGCGACAGGTGCGGCGACATCAGCAGCCCCTGGCTGTTGAACCAGCGCGACGGCGTCAAGATGGTCACCCCCCAGACGATGAAGCCGGCGCCCGGGGTGCAGGGGGCGGTCATCCCGCCCGCCGGCGTGGAGGTGATCTTGACGTGGAACTTGGGCGAGTTGTGCAGCGTGATCCGGTACATCAGGAAGCCGGTCACGCCCGACGACAGGTTGATGAGCGTCGGGTTGCCGATGCTGCCGTCGATCATCGCCAGCGCCGACGAGAGCTGCCACCAGGAGTAGTCGTGGCCGATGAGCGGCTCGCCCCCCTGGCCGTCGATGATCCCGTCGCCGACGATGGCCGGGCTGTCGCCGCTGTTCACGGTGATGAAGTTCTTGCAGGCCGCCGAGTCGTTGACGCCGGGCTGACCGCAGTCGCTGAGCGTGCCGGCCGGCTGGGTCGAATAGAGGGTCGGATTGCGGGAGGCGTACAGCGTGACGCCGGCGTCGATCCAGAGCGTCACGCCGGCCATCGAGATCGGCCCCGAGACGAAGGCGTTGTTGGCGCCGTTGGTCACCAGCTTGACCACCGGACATTTGCCGAGCGCCGTGTTGATCGCGCTCGTGTCGAGGCTGGACTCGTCCGGCAGCCAGTTGCCTTCGGTGGTCTGGTGCGTCGCCGGCAGGACGCAGGTCGGATCGGTCGGGGTTTGCGGCAGCGTCGGCTCCGGCGGCAGATACTTGGCGTCGAGGTCGGCGCAACCGTTCGTCGGATCGCCCGCCACCGCGACGGAGGGATCGCTGGTCCCACAGGTGTAGGCGACCGGTGCGAGGTCGCCGCCGGTGTTGCAGCCGACGACGAGGCAGGCGACGGCGCAGGCGGCGAGCCAGGTCAGGAGCGGGGCAGCCCAGTTGATGAAGGGCTGCCTCGCGGCGGGTGACGGGGGAGGCGAGTTGGGGGACGTCAACGTGGTCTCATGGTTTTGCCGCGCGCGCCCCGGGAAACCCGGCGGCGCGCGGTGAGCTCTCGATCGATCGCCGGACGGTCAGCAGCCGAGGCCCGTCGGACAGGGCCAGGCGGTCGAGCTGGCGCAGCTCCAGGTCGGCGACGTCGCGCCGGCCTGGCAGACGCAGTAGCCGGTCTTGGCAGCGCCGGTCGAATCGAGGTAGCCGGTCCCCGCGGGCGACGCCGCCGACGGTCCCCCGCAGACCACACAGTCGGGAATCGAACAGGGCGACGAGGCCATCGGCGCGGTGGCAGGACAGCTCGCATCCGCCGCGGCCGGGACCTTGTAGCAGGTGAAGTCGCGGGTCGAGTCGAAGCTGCAGCCGGTCATCTCGGCGTACGTCCCGCCGCCGGCCGGACAGGTCTCGGACTTGACGCCGGTCTTCTCCGGACCGCAGGTCTTGTAGCAGAGCGCCGTGTCGGTCGCCGAGCAGGTGACGCCCTTGGCGATCGCCGTCCCCGCTTCGGTGTTGCCGCAGGCCGGCTGACCGAAGCCGCTCGCGCCGGCGGTGCCGGGGGTGCCGCCCGTCGAGGTCGTCGTGCCGCCGGTGCCCGCGGTCGTCGTCCCGCCGGTGCCCGGAGCGCCGCCGGTGGCCGTCGTCTGGCCGCCCGTGCCGGTGGCGGGCGCGCCGCCCGTGCCGGTGGTGCCGCTGTTGTTTCCGCCGCAGGCCTGAAGAACGAAGACCTGCGCCAGGAGCGCGACGGTCCCGCAGAACGGCGCCATTCGTTTCGTCATCGTCGTCATCGATCCCCTCGCTGGTTGGTGCACTGGAAATCCGGAGCTTCGAAGAGCTGGGTGTCCGCACGTTCGATCGGTGGCTCACGCCGGCCCTGCGATTCGCGCGCCGAGCCGTTTGGCGGACAGCAGGCAACCCATGACGGCGTCCTCCTGTGCGTCGAGAACCCTCGCCATCCCCGGTCCCCGTGCTCGCTTCCGGCGAAGGTCGCGCCTCGGGCCTGACGCAGGACGAGACCGGCGGCGCGGCCGGTGTCGTCGGCCGTTATCGCTGGCTGGTCTGCGCGCTGCTGTTCTTCGCCACGACGGTCAACTACATGGACCGGCAGATCCTCTCGCTCCTGAAGCCGCTCCTCGACGGCGAGCTCAAGTGGACCAACGCCCAGTTCGGGATGGTCAACGCGGCCTTTCAGGCCGCCTACGCCGTCGGCCTCATCGCCTTCGGCACGCTCGTCGATCGCGTCGGCACCAAGATCGGCTACGCCATCTCCATCGCGGCCTGGAGCCTGGCCGCCATGTCGCACGCGCTGGTCGGCAGCGTGAACGGATTCTTCGCGGCGCGCGCGGCGCTCGGGATCGGCGAGGGGGGAAACTTCCCGTCGGCCATCAAGGCGGTCGCCCTCTGGTTCCCGCCCCGCGAGCGGGCCTACGCGACCGCGCTCTTCAACAGCGGCAGCAACGTGGGCGCCATCATCGCCCCGGCCATCGTCCCCTGGATGGCGTTCTCGTTCGGCTGGCGCTCGGCGTTCGTGGCCGCCGGGATCGCCGGGCTGGTCTGGCTGGCCTTCTGGATCCCCTGGTACGACGTCCCCGAGCGGATCGCCAGGCTGGGCGCCGCCGAGCTGGCCCACATCCGGAGCCAGGACAGACCGCGTGCCGCGGCCGCCCCCGGCGCCGAGGCGCGTATCTCGTGGGCGACCATCTTGCGGCACCGGCAGGCCTGGGCCTTCATCGTCGCCAAGTTCCTCACCGATCCGGTCTGGTGGTTCTTTCTCATCTGGCTGCCGGACTACTTCAAGAAGACCCGCGGGCTCTCGATCAAGGACAGCTGGGTCTACCTGGTCACGATCTATTCGATCGTCACCGTGCTCAGCATCTTCGGCGGCTGGCTCTCCGGCTTCCTCGCCGCGCGCGGCATGACGGTGACCCGCGCCCGCAAGATCGCGCTCTTCACCTTCGCCTGCACGGTCTTGCCGATCCTGGCCGTCACCCACGTCGGCAACTGGGCGGCGGTGATCCTGATCGGGATCGCCGGCGCCTCGCACCAGGCCTGGTCGGCGAACCTCTTCACCAGCGCGTCCGACATGTTTCCAAAGCGGGCGGTGGCGTCGGTGATCGGCCTCGGCAGCATGGCCGGCTCGCTGGGCGGGATCCTGTTCCCGATCTTCTCGGGGAAGCTGCTCGACCGCTTCGCCGCCGCCGGCAACGTCACCGCGGGCTACGCGATCCTGTTCGGGATCTGCGGTTCGGCCTACCTCGTCGCTTTCACCCTGAACCACCTGCTCGCGCCCACCTTCGCGCCCATCCAGACACCCGCATGAGGTCCTCACCAATGATCGAACGAACCAGCCCGGACGACAATCGACAGGCGCCGCAAGCGCGGAAGGTGGAACCGACGACGGCCGCGCGCGTGGCCTTCGCCTTCGCCTTCGCCTGCGTGGCGACCGTTCGCCCCGCACGGGCCGAGGAGCCGGCCCCGCCGCCGGTCGGCCCCGCGGCGCTCGCGCCGGCGCCCGCCGAGATTCCGGCCCCGCCGCCCCCCGCACCGCCACCTCCCCCACCATCCTCCCGAGCGCTTCCGCCCGTCCTCCCGACCGTTCCGACGGAGTCCGCTCCCGCGCCCGGCGCCAACACGCCGACCGGCTCCTGGTTCGATCGCCCTGCCCTGACGCTGACCGTCCCGCAGGGGAGCCAGAGATGGTCAGTGACGTTCTACGGATTCGTGGAGGCGGACTACATCGGCGACAGCACGCGCAGCTACAACGACGCGATCGGCAGCTCGCTGGTGGCGCGCTCCGACACCTACGAGGGGACCGTCGGCCGCTCCCAGTTCTCGATGCGGAACACACGCATCGGCCTGGCCTTCCAGTCGCCCCAGATCGGCAACCTGCGCCCGTCGGCGTTGATCGAAGGGGACTTCTTCGGCAACCAGCCGAGCCCGCCCACCGGGGTCTCGGAGACGACCTACTTCGACAGCCCGACGTTCCGGATCCGCCACGCCTACCTCAAGCTCGACGGCGGCTTCCTCGACCTGCTGGCCGGACAGACCTACGACGTGTTCGGCTGGCAGAACTACTTCTTCCCCTGCTCGGCGGAGTTCCTGGGGCTGCCGAATCAGGTCTTCTCGCGCAACACACAGATCCGGCTGTCGCGCACCTTCGGCGCCGACGGCCCCGTCAGCGTCGACGTCGCGCTGTCGGCCGGACGCCCGGCCCAGCGCGACTCCCAGATCCCCGACTTCGAAGCGGGTCTGCGCCTCAGCGTCAACGGATGGAAGGGGATCACCACGCCGGGCAACGTTCGAACGATGGCCGCGCCGCTGTCGATCGGCGTGTCGGCCATCGCCCGCCAGTTCAAGGTGGACGCCTTCCTGCCGCCGCCGACGCAGACCTCGAACAGCGTCTCCGGCTGGGGCCTGTCGGTCGACGCGCTCCTCCCCGTCATTCCGGCGGCCGACGCCAACGATCGCCGCAATCGATTGACGCTCACCGGATCGTTCGTCATCGGCACCGGCATCGCCGATCTGCTGACCACCGGCGGCGGGGCGGCGTTCCCGACGCTGTTCAACCCCCAGCAGCAGTCGCCCCCGCCCCAATATGCGCCCGACGTCGACAACGGCCTGGTGACGTTCGACATGCGAACCGGCATTCTGCACACCATCAACTGGTGGGCGTTCAAGGTCGGGCTCCAATATTACCTGCCGGTTCTCGACGGGCGGTTGATCCTCGCGGCGAACTACACCCGGTCGCACTCGGACAACCTGAGCAAGCTCTTCCCGCAGCTCGGCGCCGAGATCGAGCTCCTCGACCGGGTCGCCGACACCTCGACGTACGCCGACGGCAACCTGTTCTTCGACGCGACGCCGGCCATTCGCTTCGGCATCTCGGGGCAGTACACGCAGGTGCACTACCTCGACGGCAACCAGCCCCACAACATCCGGGGCATGGGCCAGGCCGTCTACGTATTTTGAACGCTTCGCTGACGGGAGCGGCTTTCGCCCTTCCTAGGGCACCGAGACGCTGACGTCGTCGAACTCGGCGTCGGTGTTGTCGACGATGAGGGCGACGCCGCCGCTCGCCAGCGACGCGTCGGTGATGGCGGGATCGCCGCTCTTGGGGAGCACCGGCGTTCCGTTGATCGACGCGGCGATCGTGCTGCCGACGATCTCCAGCTGCACCGTGTACCAGGTCCCGGTCGTCACGCCGTAACTGACCGAGCTGCCGATCGAGTTGCTGCTGCCGCCGATGTCGCCGCGAATCGCCACCTTGGCGTCGCTGCGCAAGGTGACGCAGTAGTAATTGTTGGCGTCCTGCACGCGCGCGCAGAGCCCCGCGTAATACGAGGAGCTCGAGCCGTTGAAGGACAGGACCTTGATCCGGGCCTGGACGATGACGTCGGTCCAGCTCACGTCGCCGGCGGCGGCCAGGAACACCTTGCTCATCAGGCACGACAGATCGTAGACGCTGCTCCCGTCGGAGACGACGGTGGCGGTGCCGGGACCGTTGGTGAGCCATCTGCCCGCGCCGGTCTCGAAGTCCTCGGAGAAAATCGTGCCGGTCGCGCCACCGCTGCCAGTTGCCCCGCCCGTGGCAACCGCACCGCCCGTCCCCGTCACGCCACCGGTGGCGACCGCGCCGCCCGTCCCCGTCACGCCACCGGTGGCGACCGCGCCGCCCGTCCCCGTCCTCCCGCCTTTGCCGGTCGCGCCCGCGCTGCCGGTGACGGGACTGCCACCGGTGCCCGCTGCGCCGCCGGTCCCGTTCGCTCCGCCGCTCCCGGTCGCGGCGCCCGTGCCGGCCTGACCACTCCCGCCGCCGTCGAGGGGCCGGTAATAGCCGTCGGGCGTGATGCAGCCGGCGGCCGCCAGCAAGGTGCCCGCGCAGAGGGCGATCCGGATCCTCGTCGTCATGGACATCCCCCAGGTGGTCAGTGTCCGCCGCCGAAAAGGGCGGCTCACCGGTCGGGTGGGTTGCTCCACGCCGGCGCGGCCTGAGCTGCGCGGAAGAGACGCGGACACTCAAACGTCAAAGGATTCGCCGCCGGAGCGTCTTCCAGGCGGCCCAATTTTGGCTCTGCCAAGAGCCTCACGAATCTGCGGGGCCGCGCTGGTTGCCTGGGGGTGCCGGCGCGGCCTCGTAGGAGGTCTCGATGAAGAAGCTCTTTGCTCTGCTCCCGATGCTGGCCGCCTTCCCCTCCCTTGGGGGGTGCGCCGGAACAAAGCCTGTGCAGAGCGTCGCGGGCGAAGGCGGAAGCGGCGCCGTCGTCGGCGGCACGGGCAGCGGCGGAGCCCTCGGCAGCGGTGGTTCGGGCGCCGGCGTCGCGACGGGGACCGGCGGTGGCGTCAGCACGACCGGCAGCGGCGGCGACATCGGGATCAGCGACGCCGGGGATCCGAACTGCGGCCTGCAGCAATTCAAGCCGACGCCCAAGGCGGCGGACATCTTGATGGTGCTCGATCGGTCGGGCTCGATGATCGACATCCCCGACGGCGCGCCGTCCGGAAGCACCACGACCAAGTGGCAGATCGTCGTGCCGTCGCTGGAGGCGGTGGTCAGCGCCACCCAGAGCTCGATCTCCTGGGGGATGAAGTCGTTCCCCGAGACGTACACCGATTCGATGAGCGACTGCGCCGGCGGCGTCACCAGCGCCATCGACGTGAAGGTCGCGGCGATGGACGGAACGCCGATGAACGACGCCATCACCGCGCTCACGCCTGCCGGCAAGGGGACGCCGACCGCCGACGCCATCGCCCAGGGCGCCGCCTACCTGGCGACGCTGACCGACACCAACCCCAAGTACCTGCTGCTGGCCACCGACGGCGAGCCGACCTGCGTCGGGACCAGCAAGGATTCGACCAACGCGGGTCCCGCGGCGGTCACCGCCATCGCCAACGCGCTCGAGGCCGGGTTCCCCACCTTCGTGGTCGGCATCGCCACCACCAAGACCACCGCCGACACCGAGCTGACGGCGATGTCGAAGGCCGGCGGTGAGCCGATTCCCGCCACCAACCCGCTCGCCCACAACTACTACCTCGCCAACGACGCCACCACGCTGGTCGCGGCGATGGAGGCGATCACCGGCCAGATCTCGACCTGTCTCTTTCCGCTCTCGCCGCCGCCGCCGGTCCTCAATGACCCGACCAAGCTCGGCGTCTACGTGGGGAGCGGCATGGCCCGCATCCCCTACGACGCGACCAACGGATGGACCTACACGGACACCAACGACTCGGCCGTCGAGGTCCACGGCTCCTGGTGCAACATGATCCAGGCGGCCGGCGCCGGCGCCGTGCAGATCATCTTCGGATGCCCGAGCATCAACCCGCCCGGGTGAGAGAGATGTGGCGGCGCCGGCCCGTCAGAGCTCGAACCGGAAGTAGTCGCGGGCGTTGCGGAAGCAGACGTCCTCGACCAGCGCGCCCAGCAGCGCGCGATCGTTCGGCAGCAGGCCGCGCTCGACGTCCTGCCCGAGGATGTTGCAGAGCAGGCGCCGGAAGTACTCGTGGCGCGAAAACGACAGGAAGCTGCGCGAGTCGGTGAGCATCCCGACGAAGCGGGAGAGAAGGCCCAGGCTGGAGAGCGCGTCGATCTGTTTTCGCATGCCGTCGAGCTGATCGAGGAACCACCAGGCGCTGCCGAGCTGCATCTTCCCCGGCTGCGACCCGTCCGCAAAGCTGCCGATGACGGTGGCGAACGCCTCATTGTCGGCCGGGTTCAGGTTGTAGACGATGGTCTTGGCCAGCTTGCCGGCCGCGTCCAGCCGGTCGAGAAAGCGGGCCAGCCCGACGGCCTGGGGAAAGTCGGCGATGGCGTCGTAGCCGGTGTTGGGGCCGAGGGCGGCCATCCCGCGCCTGCTGGTGTCCCGCAGCGCGCCCAGGTGAAACTGCTGGGCCCAGCCACGGCGGTGATCGAGCACCGCCAGGTCGAACAGCAGCGCCGCCCGCAGCTTCTCCGTCTCGTCGGGTGTCGGGGCCTGGCCGCCGCGCGCCCTGGCGAAGATGGCGGCGACCTCGCGCTCGGTGTAATCGGCGACGTAGAGCCGTTCGAGGCCGTGGTCCGAGGCCCGACAGCCGGCGGCGTGAAAGGCGTCGTGTCGCTGGGCGAGCGCGTCGCGCAGCTCGTCCAGCGTCCCCACCGGGCCGTGCACGGCGGCGGCCAGCGCGTCGAGCCAGCCGTTCCAGCCGGCGAGATCGGCGAGCGCCAGCGCGCGGTCCGGGCGCCAGGTCGGATAGAGCCTGGTGAAGGCCGCGGCGTTCCGCGCGTGCCGCCGGTGCGGCTCGAGATCGTCGATCGGATCGTCGGTGCTGCAGATGACGCGAACGTCGAACTGGCGCAGGAGGCCCTGGGTGGTGAAGTCGTCGGTCTGGAGCTTGGCGTTGCAGTGGTCGAAGATCTCCCGCGCCGTCTCGGGCCCCAGCAGCTTGCCGGGGAGGCCGAACGGAAATCGGAGCTCGAGGTGCGTCCAGTGATAGAGCGGGTTGCGCAGCGTGTGCGGAACCGTCCTGGCCCAGGCCTCGAACTTCTCCCAGTCGGTCGCCGCGCCGGTGATCTCCCGTTCGGGGACGCCGTCGGCGCGCATCGCCCGCCACTTGTAGTGATCGCCGTCGAGCCAGATCTCCGTCAGCGACCGGAACCGGTGATTGTCGGCCACCTGCTGCGGCGACAGGTGACAGTGGTAGTCGAGGATCGGCTGCCTGGCGGCGACCCCATGATACAGGTCGGCCGCGATCGACGAGTCGAGCAGGAAATCTTCGTCGAGGAACTGTTTCACGGAAGCATCATCGTTACTCGCTGACATGGACGTTGTCGAACTCCGTGGTTCCGTTGTTCGCGGCGAATCGCAACGACTGCATCTTCAGAAGCTGAAGGCGATGCCGGCGTTGAGGTCGACGTTGAACGTGAACTTGGGCTCCGCGATCTGGACGTTGGTGGAGGCCTCGAGCCCGAAGGCCGACGTCAGCGTGTAGAGGAATCCGCCGCCCACCTCGGCCAGCGCGGGCCCGGCGACCACGGAGTCGACGCAGGTCTGGCTGCGGGTCGCGCCGCAGTCGTGATAGGCGCCGAAGGTGACGACGTGGCGAATCTGTCCGCCGCCGAGCCCGCCCGAGAGAAACGGGCGAAAGCCCTCCCAGCCGAAGAAGAGCGACGCCTTGACGAACAGCGCCAGCGCCGCCTCGGCGGGCGGATAGACGTGGCCGGTGCCGTCGACCAGCTCCGTCGGACCGGTCACCAGCTGGATTCGCCCCTGCGCCGAGAGCAACAGGTCAGGCGCCACCCAGTAGCCGATCTCCGGGGCGACGTGTCCCAGCGACGTGCCGGCGAACGAGCCCGGGACCGGCAGGTTGGCGTTGGTCTCCCCGGTGCCCGTCGCGTAACCGACGCCGCTCCCCACCAGCACGCTGGCGAACCAGCGCGGGTTGTCCTCGGTCTCGGTCTCCTCCGCGCGAACCGTGGTGCTGTCGTCGTCGTTCCGCTTCGGCGCCTCGGAGACGCCCGCGCGCTCGGTCGAGCGCGCCTCGCCCGCCAGCTGAATCACCAGCGGCCGCGACTCCGTGCCGCGGGTGGCGACGGGCTGCCCGTCGTCGTCCTGGGCCTCGATGTAGTAGGCCACCGACGATCCGGTGGTCGCGTGCTCGGGGATCTCCGCGCTGTACGCCCCCGGACCGACCGGCTCCATCTCGCGCCCCAAAAACTCGGAGGTCCCCTGCGGGCGATAGGCGAGCACGATCTTGTGAAACCTCAGCGCCTCGTCGACGTTGACGGTCACCTTGATGGCGTTCCCCTGCTTGACCTCGCTGACGGTGTGATAGGTGAAGCCGCCCGACGCGGGCGCCGAGGCCGGCGGGCGCGCCGCCGAATCGTGCGCTGACGACGACGGCGGAGCGGCTTCGGCATCCGACGAGGCCGCCGCCGGCGCGGCGACGCTCTTGAGCCTCTCCTTCGTCTCGTCGAACGCCTCGCTGAGCTCGGGCGTCACCAGCGCCGGGGTCATCGCGATCCCCGGCTCGATCGCCAGCGCCTCGGCAAACTGCTTTTCGCCCAGCTCCAGGTTCTTGAACCCCTCGATGATCACCACGCCCATGTGGACGTGGGTGCGCGCCGCGATCGGGTGCCGGTCGAGCCCCGAAGCCTGACAGAGCTCGAGCGCCTTCTTCAGAATCTCCCGCGCCTTCTCGAACTCGCGCTTGTCGATCGCCGCCAGCGCCTCGCGGTTCAGCTGCGTCACCCGCGCCGCCGGATCCTGCGCCTCGGCCATCCGGCGCGGCGACGCCCACGCCACGCCGTGGCAGAGCAGAACCAGCGCGCCCATTCGAACAAGAACGCGAACAGCCGACATGCGTCGAATCAGTGTTCCCGCCGGTGCCCGGCGGCTCAGGGCGCGACCGCGTCAGGACTCCGGTCGGAAACTTGGGCGCATCGTCGCAAGTGCTGCCGACACGCTGGCGTTCTCCTCATTCGTGCATCCTCTGGATTGCCCGGCCTTCCGCGAACGGATGGTCACCCCGCAGCACCCCCTTCGGCGCACCCGCCCGCCTCGAGTCGGGCGACCCGGGGCGAAATGCCCGGGGCGACCCGACTTTCACTTTCGGCGCGGGTGGCGACGGGTTGCGTGGGGTCGACTTGATTTGGCGGATGTCTGGGGTGACGTGGAGGCGAACGGACGGCGAGGCGCGCTCGCCCTCGCCTTACGGCAATCTAGAACCGCAGCTCGGCGCCGCCGAGGCCGGCCGCGAAGCCGGACCCCCACGTCGCCACCTGGGTGGTGACCTGCATGTTCTCCTGGCGGGCGCCGGTCGTGATGGGCGGAGGATTGACGACCGTTCCCCCGAGCAGCTCGAGGCGCAGAGAAAGTCGCGGCGTCAGACGCAACCGCGCCGCGCCCCGCCCGTAGATGGCCGCCCGGAGCGCGCGGGTGTTTGCGCCAGAAGAGACCTTGGGGTCGGAGGGCGTGCCGTCGGAGCCGATCAGCGTGGCCAGCGTCCCCGCCGCGACCTCGATCGACGCGCGATCGTCCGGTCGCGGCGCGATCACCAGCCCGCCGCCGGCGAGCCACGCCGACGTGCGCACCTCTCCGTCGGCGTTGGTCAACGGCACCTCGGTGAGCGGGGCGTAGAAGCAGAGCTCGGCGCCCAGGATTCCCCGGAGCTGCGCGCGCAGGCTGACGCCGGCGACGGCGATCGTTCCACCGCCGCCCGTGCTGGCGAGCACGCCGGAAGACGCGTCGACGGTCATCCAGCGCTTCGGCTCCGCCGCGACCGGGACCGTGCGCTCTCCGCTGGGCGGGGCGGCGGCCACCGGCACGATGTTGGGCTCGCTCACCAGCCCCAGGCTGATCCGCAGGAATTCGACGGTGCGCAGCGCCAGCACCGCCTGCAGCCCGGAGGTCTCGTCGACCTCCAGCTCCTGCCGGAGCCCGACCCGATCCGAGCCGTCCTGCGCGATCCAGACGTCGGTCCGGTGGCCGTCGGCCACCACCACCGCGCGCGCGCCGGCCGCCAGCGCGGCGCGCACCTGCTCCTCGATCCCGGTCGCGGGCGCGATGGTCGCCCGGGAGACGTCGACGCCGACGGCGCGGAGCTCGGCCTCGATTCGCCCGGCCAAGGGATCGTCGGCGACGGCCGAGAGGAGCGCCACCCGCGGCGGGCGGTCGGGCAGCTCGGGAAGGGCCGGCCGATCGGGCAGGCCCGGACCAGCGCGGGCCGCAGCGGCCGCAGCGAGCAGAGCAAAGGCGACGGCGGCCTGAATGCCGCCGCGGCCGCGGATCACGGACCGACCGTGCGTTTGGCCAGTGCGGCGTGCGGTCCGCCGGGGAAGTCGTGCAGGTAAGCGCTCGCCGCCCGCCGCGCCTCCAGGTCATCGCCGGCCTTCAAGCGCGATTCGATCAAACGCCCCGCCGCTTCGCGCGCCAGCGGACCGTGCGGGAACGAGCGCAAGTAGCTGCCGAACAGATCGCCCGCCAGCTTGTAATTGTGGCGCCCCTCGAAGGCGATGAGGCCCAGCGCGTAGATCGGCCGGTCGGCGTCGGGGAAGCGACGGCGCGCCGAGCGATAGGCCTCCTCGGCGCGGTCGAGATCGCCCGCCAGCCGGGCCACGTCGCCGAGCAGCACCAGATCGTCGGCGCCCAGGCGCGCACACTCGGCGCGCCAGCCTTCGAGCACCGCGGCCGCCAGCGCTTCGCGGTACTCCGCGCGCGCCGCCTGGACGCGCCAGTCGGCGTTGATCGGCGGCGTACTGCCCCGGGACGCCACCGCCTCGACGCGGTGGGCCCGCGGCGCCGACGCGCGCTCGCTCGGCGGCGCAGCCTCGGTGGGTGGCGGCGCCAGGGCCGGTTCTGATCCTCGTGGCGGCGCCACAGCCGGCGTTGGTGACGCCGGCTGGGCCTCCACCTCGGCGCTGGGCGCCGGTGCGTTCTCGAGCCCCAGATCGGCGCCGCTGGCGCTGGCACGCAGGCGCTGGCCCGTCACCACGCGAACCGGCTCCGCGAGCCCGGGGCCGCTGACCAGCACCGACCCTTCGTGCATCGTCACGGTGAGCGCCCGGCGCTTCCGATCCCAGCCGGCGGCGAATCGCGTGCCCGTCACCTGGATGCGGTAGCCGCCCGCCTGCACCTGCCAGCGGGTGTGGGCGCGATGGATGACCGAGACCTCCAGGGTCCCCTCCTCGATGGCCACCGTCGCGCCGTCGCGATCGAGCGCGTCCACGTGGGCCGCCGCGCGCGGCGGCAACGTGACCGCCGACCCGTCGGAGAATTGCAGCTCCAGCGGCGCCGCCGCCGGCGCCACCAGCGCCGCGCCGACCTCGCCTTCGCCGACACCGGCGACGGCATACGAGATCGCCCGCGGGTGCAAATAGATGAAGGCGGCCGCCGCGCAGGCCGCCAGGCTCCCGAACGCCAGGCCCCAGCGAACGGCGGCCGGACGCGCCCGCCGCAGCTGCCGCGCGGCCAGTCGCGCCTGGACCTGCGGCAGGAGGTTCTGGCGCTGGGCCTCGCCCTCGACGACGCGACCCACGTCGCGCATCAACGATTCCAGCTCGCCGTTCATCTCGTTGCGCTCCCAGCTCATGATTCCGTCATTCCCCTCGCCACCGTCCACCGCGGGCCATCCGTTCCGTCAGCGCCGGGTTCGAACGGGCCGCCTCCACGAACCGCTTCTCGGCCCGTGCCAGCCGCCGCTTGATTGTCGCCAGCGACACCCGGCAGGCGGCCGCCACCTCGGTCAGCTGCATCTCCGAAACGAAGCGGAGCGTGAAGGCCAGTCGTTCGTCGGCGGGAAAGTCGGAGAGGATCGCGTAGGTCGCGCGCACCGCCTCGTGCGTCTCCCCCTGCGGCGCGGCGACCGGCACCTCGGGGACCTCCTCGGGCGCCACGAACCGGATCCAGCGCCAGCGACGCCGCCGCCGGATGCGGCCGCGCGCCGTGAACACCGTCAGCGTGGCGATCCAGCTCCGCAGCGCGGACGCATCCTTGAGGTTGTGAACGCCCTCCAGCACCGCCAAGAACACGTCCTGAACCACGTCCGCGATCTCGGCGTCGATCCCCAGCGCCCCGGCCACCAGCCGCTCGACCAGCGGCTCGTAGCGTTCGACCAGGATGCTCTGCGCGCGCGCCTCCCCCCGCCGGAGCCCCGCCACCAGCTCGGCGTCGTCCGCGTAGAGCGGCGTCACGACGGGAAGCGGAGGCTTCAGCGTCTGGGGGGCGACCGGAGCGGGCGGACGCTCACGACCGTCCGCGCGGAGGCCGGTGGGGGACGGCACATTCAGCAGCTTACCTGGGCCAGGAATTCTTGTCCCCGCGGGATCCACCGGACGCCGATAGGCGCGCTGCGTCGGGCGCACGGCCGCGGGATCGCGTGAGACCCGCTCCGGCCGACCGCTTCCTGGTGGCAACGACATTGTTCCGTCCTGTGCCTTGAGTGTCCCGGACGCTCCGGCACGGTTCACCCCCGGTGGGACGCGCGGCTATGTACTATCTAGGCGTGGCGCGCGCCCCCACTGCTGGCCGAGCGGTCATCTTCCTGGCGCTGCTCGCTGCCGGCTGCGGCGACCTCAATCCCATCCGTGCCCGCCCGCCGATCGTCACCGACGCAGCGACCGGCTCCGATGCGTCGGTCCCGCCGGACTGCCCCTATCAGCTGATCGGCTTCGCCACGATGAGCGACCTCGGCGGCGAGCTCGACGGCGGGACCGACGCGGCCCCGGCGTTGCTCCTCGACGGTGGCGTGCGCGGCGGCGGCGCGAGCACCCCCGTGGTCGTCGACGCCGCGGACGCCGACGCGCTCGCGCAGTTCACCATGTACGCCAGCGACAAGATGCCGGGGCCGCTGACCATCGTCGTCAAGGGCATGATCGCCGTCCCGCCCACGCCCGACGGCGGCGACACCGGCGGCGAATCGATCCGCGTCTCGTCGAACAAGACCGTCGTCGGCGCCAACGCCAGCTCCGGGTTCTTCGGCGGGGGACTGGCGATGACCCGCGTCTCCAACGTCATCGTTCGGAACCTGGTGATCGCCCGGCCCAACACCAGCGGCGACATCGACGCCATTCACGTCGAGGGGTCGCACCAGATCTCGGATCGACCACTGCGATCTCTCCAGCAACGGCGGGACCGGAACGTACGACGGGCTCATCGACATCTCCGACCAGAGCGACTTCGTCACCGTCTCGTGGACGCACTATCACGACCACCTGGACAGCGGGCTCGTCGGCCGGTCCGACAGCAGCGCCGCGGCCACCGAAGACGCCGGGAAGGAACACATCACCTACGACCACGATCTGTTCACCAACCTGAAGACGGGACCACGGGTGCGCTTTGGAACCGTCCACGTCCTCAACAGCTACTTCGACGTGGTGAGCAACTACGGCGTCGCCGCAACCGACGGCGCCCACGTCCGGATCGAAGCCAGCGCGTTCAAGAACGTGACGCCGCCCGGGCAAACGAACGCCAACTTCGGTCCCGTGACGACGATCCTCGACTCGCCGGCGACCGCCGGCAATGTCGACCTCGTGAACAACACCTTCGACGCGACCGACGGAGCGAACGTTCTGTCGACCCAGCCGGCCCCGCTCGCCGTCCCCTACCCTTACACGCCCGATTCGGCGGCCAGCGTTCCGGCCCTGGTGACGAACTGCGCCGGCACGGGCGACAGCGTGCCGATCCCCAACTGAAGCGGCGGACGGCTGAGTCCTTACAACGAATTTTCCGTTTGGAAAGCTGCCGGAAACACGCGGGTCTTATCCTAGAAGTCGAGGCGGAAGATGGCGCGCACGAGGAACCCTGGCTACCAGGTTCACGACAGCGGTGACCACACGACGCTGGACGGGATCTTCCGCCTCATCGCCCTCGGCGAGCGGGAAGAGCCGCTCGAGGACGTGCTGACCGCGATGTGCGGCGACATTGCCGCGATCGCGCGGGCCGACGTGGCCAGCGTCTACGTGCGGGACGAGGGCCCGGACGGTGAGCGCTTCACCATGCGCGGCAACGTCGGCTTTCCACCCGAGGCGCTCGGCCGGGTGCACCTCGGCCGTGGCGAGGGGATCACCGGCTTCGCCGCCGATCGGCTGCGGCCGGTCTCGGTGGCCGACGCCGACCGGGACGCCCGCTTCAAGTACATCCCCGGCCTCGGCGAAGAGCAGTTCCCGGCCCTGCTGGCGGTCCCGGTGCTGCGAGCCGGCGCGGCCGCCGGCGTGCTGGTGCTGCAGCGGCGGGCCTCGACCGCATTCACCGCCGAAGAGGTGGTGCTGGCGACGGCGCTGGCCGCCGTGCTCAACCACGCGCTCGAGCGCGGCGAGGGGCGGGAGCGACAGCGCGCGGCCGACGCCGACCGGCGGGCGGTGCGGCTGACGGGCGTGACGATCGTCGGCGGAGCGGCGATGGGGCGCGCGGAGGCGCTGCCGACCCTGGCCGCGCTGGCGAGGAGCGGCACCCCGGCCAGGTCGACCGAGCGCGCGGCGCCGAACCTGGAGTCGATCTGGAACCGCCTCCGCGGTGGGCTGGCGGGCGTGGTGACCGGGCCCGCCGCCCGCGAGATCGGCTCCCTGGCGATGATCCTCGACGACGAGCGCTTCCGCGGCCGCCTGGCCGACGCCTGCGCCGCCGCCACGCCGCTCAAGGCGCTCTCGGAGCTGGCGCGTGCCTATGCCCGGGTCCCCTTCAGCGCCCCGTCCGGCGACACCGCGACCGCGGAGTGGCTCGGCGCGCGCGCCGCCGAGATCGAAGACCTCTGCGTGCTGGTCCACGCGAGCGCGACGACCGGGGCGACCGGGCGTCCGCTGGTCCGCGCGGGCGCCATCCTGGCCAGCGAGCGGCTCGGCCTCTTCTCGACCGCCTACGCGATCGCCGCCGGCGCTTCGGCCTTCGTCGTCGACGGCGACGTCCCCGCCGACAGCGGTCCCGCCGCCCTGGTGCGGGCGGCCGGCCTGCCGCTGCTGGCATCGGTGCGCGGCCTTTACGCCTGGCTGCGCCCGGAAGATCTCCTGGTGGTCGACGCCGACGCGGGGGTCGTCCGGATCAACCCGCCCGCCACCACCGTGGCGCGCTTCCGCAATGACGCCAAGAACCCCTGAGCAAGTCGCCCGCAGGTCGGCGCCCCCGACGCTCGACCGCTCGGAGCGATAATCGCGGAAAAGGTCCGGTCGACACGGGGCCGTGGGCGGCCGCCAAGCCGATCGCCCCGGCGGCGCCCAGGCAGATCGCGTGGACGGCGCGCGTCGATAAGGAGTAACCTCTGGACGTTCGCGTTCGATGCCCCGACACAGCGACGTCAATATGCTCCGCTTTCGTGCCACGGCGCTGGGTCTCCTGGCGGTCTGCGCCCTTGCCGGCGCCTCCCAGGCTGCCGCGCCGTCGCCCGAGCCGCCCATCACCGCGACGGGAACCGAAGGGGACTACCTGCGGGCGATGCACCGGGCGATCCATTTTCGCTGGGCGAACCTGTTCATCGAGGACGTGGCGGCCAAGCGCCCTCCGACCGATCCGCTCAACAACATGTCTCTGCAGACGGAGATCCTGTTCATCGTCCGCTGGGACGGCAGCCCCGGCGATGTGACCGTCGTCAAGCCCTCGGGGCTCGCCGCCTTCGACGAGGCCGCGGTCCACGCCGTGAAAGGCGACCGGCCGTTCCCGGTCCCCCCGATCGACGTGTACGGCGACGACGGCGTGGCCCACTTCCGCTGGATCCTGGCCCGCGACGCCCGCCTCTGCTCGGGAGGCGAGGTGCGCCGCGTGGAGGCGCCGCTGGCCGAGGCGCTGCCCCGCCTCTTCTATCAGGGGCGGATCAAGGAAGCGCTCCTGCGCGTGGCCCGCTACACGCGCAAGGGCGACTCCGGCGCGATGTCGACCTTCGCGCGCGCCTGGCTGTCGCGTCGGCAGACAGACCCCGCGCTGGATGCGCGCGCGGCGGCGGCGCTGGCCCAGGTCGGCGACAGCCGCCAGGCCGACCGGCTGCGCCCCGCCCTCAATCGCCCCGACACGCTGCCGATCGCGGCGCCGGCGCTGGCGGCGCTGAAGGTCGATCTCTGCGCGCAGGTGCGTCCCCGTCTCAAGCCGACCGATCCCGACGGCATCATGTTCGCCGCCCGGGTGCTGCAACTGGGCGGCGCCGAGCTGCCCGCCGGGTCGCCCTGCGTCGCGACGCTCGCTGACCTGTTGAAGATGGACGCCCTGCCGGTCGCCGTCCGGGCCGAGGTGCTGAAGGCACTGGCCGTCGTCAGCCCGGCCGGCGCGCGCCGCCCCGCCCTCAACGCGCTCGGCGACCACGACGCGCCGATGCGGGCCACCGCCGCGACGGTGTTCGCCCGGCCAGGCGGCGGCCGGCCGACGCTCTACCGGCTGATGCCGCTGGTGAAGGATCCGGCGCTCGAGGTGCGGACGGCGGCGGCGGCCGGCCTCGTCCGCGCCTGCGGCGATCTGGCGGTCGACTACGTGATGCCGTTGGTGAAGGCGCGCGATCCCGAGCCGCTGGCGGCGATGGCACCCGAGCTCGGCAAGCAGACGTCGGCCCGTACGCTCGACCTGCTGTTGAAGATTCAGAAGCGCAACGATCCCACCTTGCGGGCGCCCGTGCTGGTGGCGCTGTCGGAGCGCACCGACGCGGCGGGGCGGGCGGCTTATCAGCCCCTGGCCGCGGCGGTGAAGAGCGATCCCTACGCCTCGGCCGAGAGCCGCCGGATCGTCTACGCCGCCGCCGATCTCAAAGAGCTCCTCCCCTTGATGAAGGATCCGACGATCGGCCTTCAGGCGTTCAAGGGACTGCTGCGCGCCCAGCGCCACGCCGAGGCGATGGACTGGCTGGTCAGGTCGTTCGATCGGCTGCCGCCGGAGACGCTGATCGACGCGCTGGGCGCCTGGCTGGCCAATCCGCCCACACACGCCGCCAGCAAGTAGCGCCGCATCCCACGAGGAGGCCGATGGGGCCGATGACGACGGGGGGGTCGGGCTGGAGGTTCCCGCTGCTCTATCAGGTCAACACGCGGGTGCTCGTCAGCGAGACGGCGGCCGCCCGCGGGCGCCCGGCCACGCTCGACGACCTGCCCGATGAGCTGCTCGACCGCGCCGCCGCGCGGGGGTTCCGCTGGCTCTGGATGCTGGGCGTCTGGCAGACCGGCCTGGCCGGCCAGCAGGCCGCGCGGGCGCCCGAGAGGCGCGCCGACCTGCACCACGATCTGCCGGACCTCGCCGACGCCGACATCGTCGGCTCGCCGTTCGCGATCGTCGGCTACGACGTCCATCGCGACTTCGGGGGCGACGGGGCGCTGGCCCGCCTGCGCGAGCGCATGCACCGCCGCGATCTCCGTCTGCTGGTCGACTTCGTCCCCAACCACGTCGCGCTCGATCATCCCTGGGTCGACGCCCACCCGGAGTTCTTCGTCGCCGGGGACGAGGACGATCTTCGCCGCGAGCCGAGGAACTACGTCGCGCTGCCGACCGCCGCCGGGAGAAGGATCTTCGCGCACGGCCGCGATCCCAACTTCTTCGGCTGGAACGACACGCTCCAGCTCAACCACCGGCACGGCGGCCTGCGCCAGGCGATGCTCGCCGAGCTGGAGCGGATCGCCGCGCGCGCCGACGGCGTCCGCTGCGACATGGCGATGCTGCTCGAGCCGGAGGTCATCGCCCGCACCTGGGGCGCGCGGGCGCAACCCGGCGACGGCACGCCGCCCGTCGACCGCCCGTTCTGGCCCGAGGCCATCGCCCGCATTCGCCGGCGGCACCCGCAGTTCCTCTTCGTCGCCGAGGCTTACTGGGACCTCGAGTGGGCGCTGCAAGAGGAGGGCTTCGACTTCACCTATGACAAGCGCCTCTACGACCGGCTGCGCGCCCGGGAGGCGCGCCCCGTGCGCGAGCATCTCCGGGCCGCGCCGGCGTTCCGCGATCGCACCCTGCACTTTCTGGAGAATCACGACGAGCCGCGCGCGGCGGCCGCATTTCCGCCGGAGATCCACCGCGCCGCGGCCGTGACGTCGTTTCTGATCCCCGGCCTGCGGCTTTTTCACGAGGGGCAATTCGAGGGACGGCGGGCCCACGCGGCGATCCAGCTGGCGCGCCGGATGACGGAGAGGCCAGACGAGGCGCTGGGGACCTTCTACGAAAAGCTGCTGTCCGTTCTGCGCCGACCGGAGACCCACGACGGCGTCTGGCGGCTGTGCGCCTGCCGGGCGGCCTGGACCGGCAACCCGACCTGGGACAACTTCATCGCCTTCACCTGGGAGAGCCCCGAGGCGCTCAGAGGCGCCAGCAGCCAGGCGCGGGAAGGCAAGCTGCTGGTCGCCGTCAACTACGGCCCGACGCGCGGGCAGTGCTACGTCGAGGTCGCCCTCCGCGCCCTCGATCGGGGTGTGCTGGTCCTCACGGACCTCGTCGGCGACGAGCGCCACGAGCGCGAAGGCCGCACCCTGGCGAGCGAAGGACTCTACCTCGATCTCCCCGCTTGGGGTACGAACGTATTCGACATCCGTCCCCGCTCGAGCTGAGCAGCGTTCGCATTGCTTTTATCTCCGCGCGGACTTATTCCTTTGGGATTCACGAGGATGAGGGCTTGATCGACATCGAAGGACTGTTGCAGAAGACGAGCCGGACGTTCGCGCTCACGATCCCCTGCTTGCCGCAGCCGACCCGCGACGAGGTCGGAATCGCCTACCTGCTTTTCCGCATCATCGACACCTTCGAGGATGCGGTCCTCTGGTCTCCAGCGCGGCGCGAAAAGGCGCTGCAGGACTTCCCCGGCCTGCTCGATGGCCCGGCGGCGGAGTCGGAGGCGCTGGTGGCGAGCTGGACGCGCGAGCCGCCGCTCGACCACGCCGGCTATCAAGAGCTGCTGGCCCGCACCCCCTACGTGCTGGAGCAGTACCAGACGCTGCGCCCCGAGGCCCGCGCCATCCTGCGCACGCACGTGGCCCGCAGCGCCGAGGGGATGGCGGCCTTCGTCACCCGGATCGAGGCCGGCGGCAAGCTGCAGCTCGACACCATCCAGGATCTCCGATCCTATTGTTACGCCGTCGCCGGGATCGTCGGCGAGATGCTGACGGAGCTGTTTCTGCTGGGGCGCCCGTCGCTCGACCGCGTGGCCGGCGACCTGCGGAGCCGCGCCGCCGATTTCGGCGAGGGGCTGCAGCTGGTGAACATCTTGAAAGACGCCCGCCCCGA
The DNA here is from genome assembly GCA_963835825.1 of uncultured Pseudomonadota bacterium. GTDB lineage: Bacteria > Myxococcota_A > Polyangia > Fen-1088 > Fen-1088 > JADGRB01. Next base: position 130,185 of record CAWIGZ010000003.1, on the reverse strand, counting down.
CGCGGCCGAGGGGCGCACGTTCCTTCCCCGCCAGGCGCCGCTGGCGGAGGTATTCGCCCTGGCCCGCAAGGATCTCGCCACCGCGGGCGCATACGTCGAGCTCCTGCGCGACGGGGGCGCGGAATCGGGGCTGGTGGCCTTCAATGCGTTCATCAGCAAGCTGGCTTCGGCCAACCTGCAGATCCTTCGTGACCAGGGCCTCGGCGCCAAGCTGACCCGCACGACGGTCGTGAAGATCGCCGCCGAGATCGCCAGCGGGTTGACCAGCACCCGTCCGATCCCCGTGGAGGCGTGAGCCGCGCGCCCTAGCGCGGCGTTGGAGGGGCTGTCACGCCCGGCTTGTGACGGTATTGCGACAGCGCCATCAGCGGGAAGTAGTGCCGGTAGTAATGGTAGTTGAGATAAAAAACCTTCGGGAAGCCAGTCCCGGTCCAGTGGCGCTGCTCCCAGGTGCCGTCCGGCTGCTGCCGCTCGAGGAGGTGCAGGACGCCGCGCTTGACGGCCGCGCTGGCGCCCTCCCCGGCGGCCATCAGGCCCATGAGCGCCCAGGCCGTCTGGCTGGGCGTCGAGGGGCCGATCCCCTTTTGCGCCGGGTGGTCGTAGCTGGCGATGCTCTCGCCCCAGCCGCCGTCGTCGTTTTGCCGCGCCAGCAGCCAGCGGACCGCGCGCCGCACGTAGGGCGCCTCAAGGTCCTCGCCGATGGCCGAGAGCCCCCGCAGCACCTGCCAGGTGCCGTAGAGGTAGTTGACGCCCCAGCGGCCGTACCAGCACCCCTCGGTGGTCTGATCGCGGCGCAGGAACCCGAGCGCGCGGGCGACCGCCGGATGGGCGACGCCGAAGCCGGGGAGGTGGCTCAGGCACTCGAGCACGCGCGCCGTGATGTCGGCGGTGCTGGGATCGATCATGGCGTTGTGATCGGCGAAGGGGACGGCGGTCAGCCACTGCTTGTCGTTGCCGCGATCGAAGCTGCCCCACCCGCCGTCGTCGTTCTGCATCCCCATCATCCAGGTCAGGCCCCGGCCCGTCGCCTCGGCGCGCGCTTCGGGCGTGCCGCCGGCGCGCGCCTGGGCCAGCACCATGAGCGCCATGCAGGTGTCGTCGACGTCCGGGTAGAACTCGTTCTTCCCTTCGAAGTACCAGCCGCCGGGCGGCACCGGGTTGCGCACCGCCCAGTCGCCCGGGAGCCGCGTCTGCTTTTCGAGCAGCCAGGCGACGGCGCGGGCGATGACCGGATGGTCGGGCGGCAGCGACCCTTGCAGCAGCGCGTGCGTCGCCAGCACCGTGTCCCAGACCGGCGACAGGCAGGGCTGCACGCGAAGGCCAGTGCTCGTCGCGCAGGAGCAAGCCGTCGAGATGGCCGAGCGCCTCGGCGAGCAGCGGGTGCTTCTCGCCGTAGCCGAGCAGGCTGAGCGCCAGCGCGCTGTTGGCCATCGCCGGCAGGATGGCGGAGAGGCCCTCCGACTCGGCGAGCCGCTCGATCATCCAGGCGCCCGCGCGCTTGATCGCTCGCCGGCGCAGCAGCCCCGCGCCCGGGACCCGCTCGCCGACCTTGAGCGCCTTGTCGATGCCATGGAAGACCGTCTTCCAATCGGCGGCCGGCCGCGGCGCGACGGGACCGAGCTCGCGCGCGTCGTCGAGGAGCTCGGGGACGCCGCAGGCGGCGGGGAGCGCGATGACCGGCTTTTCGGCCCAGATGATCGACAGCGGGACGAAGATGGTGCGCGACCAGGCCGACAGGTCGTAGACGGAGAACGGCGCCTGCCGCGGGAAGAAGAGCATCTCGGGCGGGATGGCCGGGACGCTGTCCCACGGGACCTGCCCGAACATCGCCAGGTGGTGGCGGGTGTATGTGTTGGCGCGCCCGACGCCGCCCAGGGCCCGAATCGTGGCCCGGGCGGCGCGCATGTGCGGCGCCTCGGCCGGCTCGCCCGCCACCTTCAGCGCGAAATAGCTGAGGCAGGAGACCGACAGCTCGGGCGGCCCGCCCAGGTACTGGTTCCACCCCCCTTCCGGCAGCGCCTCGGCCCGGATGACCCCGGCCAGATCGCGCACTTTTTGGGTCTCCCGTCGATTGAAGAACGCTTCTATCAGGATGAGGTAGCTTTCGAGGGTGGTGTCCCCTTCCAGCTCCCCCTGCCAGAACCCATCGTCGGTCTGTCGGGCCACCAGCCAGTCGCGCGCGGCGGCCACGGCGGCGTCGAGGCGTGCGCGGGGGGGCGCGGGCACCAACAAGCTTGGTCCGGTTGGTCCGATTGGCTCGGTTGCAGAGGCGGCGTCAGTCATCTAAGGAGAGAACCATGCGGTTTCCGATTCATATAACGACAGACCAGGTTGGCTACCAGATCCGGAAGGCGGTGGCGGGTGAGACGCGCTACCCGCTCGTTTTGATGCTGGAGCCGCTTTATACCTGCAACTTGGCCTGCGTGGGCTGCTCGACTGAACGGCACACCGGCAAGCTGTCGGATCGCCTGCCGCTCGAGACCTGCCTGCGCGCGCTCGACGAGTGCGGCGCCCCCACGGTGTCGATCTGCGGCGGCGAGCCGACGCTCTATCCGGAGCTGCCCGAGCTGCTGGCGGCGATCATCGAGCGGAAGAAGCACATCTACCTGTGCACCAACGGGCTGGTGCTGGACACCAAGGTGTTCGGCAAGATCGCGCCGCACAAGCGCCTCACCATCAACGTCCATCTCGACGGCATGCGGGAGACGCACGACAAGGTCTGTGCCCGCGAGGGGGTGTTCGACAAGGCGATCGAGATGATCAAGGAAGCCAAGCAGCGCGGCTACCACGTCACCACCAACACCACGGTCTTCAAGGAGACGTCGGTCGAGGAGATCGAGGAGCTCTGCAAGCTGGTCAAGAGCCTGGGGGTCGACGGGCTGCTGGTCTCGCCGGGATATCACTACGAGTCGGTGAAGGAGAACATCTTCCTCACCAAGCAGGAGATCCACCGCAAGTTCCGGCGGGTGCTGGAGCTCTCCAAGCAGTACCGGATGCAGTCGACGCCGATGTATCTGGAGTTCGCGGCCGGCATGCGCGAGTACGACTGCTCCCCCTGGAGCACGGTGACCTTCACCCCCAAGGGGTGGAAGAAGCCCTGCTACCTCATCGGCGACGAGTACGTGCAGGACTGGACGGAGTTCTGGACCAAGACCGACTGGGCCTACTGGGAGTCGCGGAAGGACGAAAAGTGCCAGAACTGCGCGATGCACAGCGGGTTCGAGGCGTCGGCCGTGCGGGGCCTCAGCAAGAGCCCCAAGGACATGCTGCGCATGGCGGCCTGGAACTTCCTGGGATAGACGCAGACGATGACGATCGCCATCGTCGCGGCGATGCCCGAAGAGCTGGCGCCGCTGCGGGCGCGGCTCTCCGGGCCGGTGCGCCAACAGCCGACGTCGGTCAGCCCGGTGGTCGTCGAGCGGGGGCGGCTCGGCGGGCATGACGTGGCGCTGGCAACCACCGGCGACGGCGCCCGGAACGCGCGCGAGGGGGTCGCCGCCTTGCTCGGCGCCTCAGGCGCCCGGGCGCTGGTCGTCATCGGCGTCTCCGGCGCGCTCAGCCCCGAGCTGGCCACGGCGGATCTGGTCGTCGCCAGCCGGGTGATCGACGAGGAGGGGCGCGGGCACGAGGCTGACGCCGAATCGGTGGCGGCGGCGACGCGCGCCACCGGCGGGCGCGCCGCGGTGATCGTGAGCGCCCGGCGGATCGCCGACAGCGTCGACGAGAAGCGCCGGCTGGCGCAGCAGGCGGGCGGCGGCCTGGCGGTGGTCGATCTGGAATCGGCCAGCTACGTCGCCGCGGCCGAGGCGGCGGGGATCCCCTGGCTGGTGCTGCGGGCGGTGAGCGACACCGCCGGCGAGGCGCTGCCTCCGCTCCTCAACCGCAGCCTCGACGCGGGCGGCGCCGTCAGCCGGGGGCGCGTCCTGCGCGGCCTCCTCGGCGACCCCGGCGCGCTGCCCGTTCTGCTCACGTTGCGCAAGCGCGTCGCCGAGTGCGCGCTGGTGCTGGCGCGGGCGGCCGAGGCGGCGCTGCCCGCCTGTCTGAGCGCGCGAGGTGCGGCGTGAGCGACGGGATCCTCGACGCGCTCGAGGCGCGCGCCGGAGAGAAGTTCACCCTCCACGAAAAGTACCTCAACCCCAAGATGGTGCAGGTGCTGAAGACGATCGGCTTCGATCGCCACTACGTGCGCGCCGAGGGGGCCTATCTCTACGACAAGGAGGGGCAGCGCTATCTCGATCTCCTCTCCGGGTTCGGCGTGTTCGCGGTGGGGCGCAATCACCCGACGGTGAAACGGGCGCTGGCCGACGTGCTGGCCGCCGATCTGGCCGACCTCGTGCAGATGGACGTCTCGCCGCTGGCCGGGATGCTGGCCGAGAAGCTCATCGCGCGCATGCCGGGGCAAGAGCGCGTCTTCTTCTGCAACTCGGGAACGGAGGCGGTCGAGGCGGCCATCAAGCTGTCTCGCCAGGCCACCAGGCGCGCCAAGCTGGTCTTCTGCGACCACGCCTTTCACGGCCTGACGATGGGCGCGCTGTCGCTCAACGGAGACGCCATCTTTCGCGAAGGGTTCGGCCCGCTGCTGGCCGACGCCGTGCGCGTCCCCTGGAACGATCTGCCGGCGCTGGAGGCGGCGCTTTCACGGGACGACGTGGCCGCCTTCATCGTCGAGCCGATCCAGGGCAAGGGGGTCAACCTGCCGGCCCCGGGCTACCTCGCCGCGGCGGCGCGCCTCTGTCGCCAGCACGGCACGTTGTTCGTCGCCGACGAGGTGCAGACGGGCCTCGGGCGCACCGGCACGTTCCTGGCGACGCAAGCCGAGGACGTCGATCCCGATCTGGTGCTGGTCGCCAAGGCGCTCTCGGGCGGCTACGTGCCGGTCGGCGCCGTCGCCGGGAAGAAGTGGATCTTCGACAAGACGTTCGACCGGATGGATCGGGCCGTCGTCCACGGCTCGACGTTCGGCAAGAACAACCTGGCGATGGCCGCCGGCCTGGCCACGCTGCAGGTGCTCGACGACGAGAAGCTGATCGAGAACGCCGCCCGCCGCGGGGAGAGCCTGATTCGCCGCCTGAAAGAGCTGGTCGCCCGCTACGAGCTGCTCGCCGAGGTGCGCGGGCGGGGCATGATGATCGCGCTCGAGCTCGGCCCGCCGAAGTCGCTCAAGCTGCGCGCCGCCTGGGCGCTGGTCGAAAAGGCCACCAAGGGGCTCTACTGCCAGATGGTGGTGCTGCCCCTCTACAGCCGGCACCGCATTTTGAGTCAGGTGGCCGGCCACGACATGTACGTCATCAAGCTCCTGCCCCCGCTCTGTCTCAGCGAGCGGGACGAGGACTGGATCGTCCGCGCCGTCGACGACGTCCTCGCCGATGCCCACCGTTTTCCCAGCGCCGTCTGGGATCTGGCCGCCACCTTCACCGGCAACGCCTTCAAGCGCCGCGCCGGCTGATCGGCGCTATATTGCCGCCCGGCAGCTTCACCGAGACCGGCCACCGAGATGGTCGCTGGTCTCCAAGATCTGGAGGGTGAGATGGTCAAAGCGCGGGTGAGCAGGATCGGGATCGCTGTGGTGTGTGCTTTGTTGTCATCGGCCGCATCGGCCGCCCACGCGCGGGTGCGGCGGGTCCCCGAGCGTTACCGGACGATTCAGGCCGCGGTCGACGCGTCGAGCCCGGGAGACGCCGTCGACGTCGCACCAGGCAGCTATTGCGGCGCCACGGTGACGACCGCCGTGACCCTGCTCGGACATGGGCGGGCCACCATCGTCGGGTGTGCCGACGGCCCGACGATCTCCGACGAGCTGCGGGCCGGCTTCTATCTGCCGGGCGCCGACGGGACCAGCCCCGCCAGCGGGACCCGGATCGAGGGGTTCACCTTCGACGGGCGTGGGATCGCCGCCGACAATCTCGCTCCGCTGGCGCTGGGCGTCTTCGCGCGCTTCGCCAGCGACGTTCGGGTGGAGGACAACGTCTTTCTGGGGACCGTTCAGGCGATCACCAACACCGCGGGTGACGGCTGGTTCATCGCCCGCAACCGGATCGAGGGGCTCACCCTCTTCGACTGCACGGGGGCGCTCTGCGCCGGGGGCGACGGCATCGTCGTCCAGCTGGCCCGCGACACGATCGCGGCGGCGGGCGGGCCCGGCGCGCCGGTCAACCGCCCCGAGCACAACGTCGTCGTCGGCAACCGGGTGAGCGGGGCGATTCCCGACGGCTTCGGCGCCTTCTCGATGGCCGGCATCTTCGTGTTCGCCGCCGACGACACCGCCGTCGAGCGCAACGACGTCAGCATCCCCGACAACCCGACCGCCGACGCGACCGGCGACGGCGTGCTCGTCTCCAATCTCTGCTGCGGCGAGCCGGCGGTGCTGCCGGGCGCGCGCCGCACGCTGGTGCTTTTCAACGACGGCCACGACAGCCAGTTCGGCGTGGTGGTCGAGGGGAGCGGTGGGGACAACACGGCCGGCCTCGTCCTGTTCGGAAACTCGGGCCCGGTGATGGTCGAAGGGACCTTGGTCGACCATCATCCGCCGCGCCGGCCGCTGGCGGCGCGACGGTTCATTGGCCGTCGGACGGTCTTCTGATATTGACCGCTGCATGTCGATCGTCGCAGCGCTGAAGGGGAAGGGTCCGAACGGGCTTGGTTACGGCACGACCGCCGAAGAGGCGACGGCCGGGTGCGACCTCACCGGCAAAACGATGCTGGTCACCGGCTGCAACTCGGGGCTGGGGCTGCAGACGATCCGCGCGCTGGCCCTACGGGGGGCGCGGGTGGTCGCCACGGCGCGGACGGTGGAAAAGGCGCGGGAGGCGTGCGGCGGGCTCGAGGGTGACTTCCTGGCGCTCTCCTGCGAGCTGTCCGACCCGGCGTCGGTGCGCGCCTGCGTCGCGGCCGTCAGGTCGAGCGCGGGGCCGCTCGACGCGATCATCGGCAACGCGGGGGTCATGGCCATCCCCACGCCGCAGCAGAAGTTCGGCTGGGAGCTGCACCTCCTCACCAACCACATCGGGCACTTCATCCTCATCACCGGCCTCCTCGACCGGCTGGCCGCGGCCGGTCGGGTGGTCGTCGTCGCCAGCAACGCGCACCGGCGCGCGCCGGCCGCCGGCATCGAGTTCGACAACCTCTCGGGCGAGCGCGGCTACCAGCCGATGAAGGCCTACGGCGCCTCGAAGCTGGCCAACATCTTGTTCACGCGCGAGCTGGCGCGCCGCCTCGGCAGCGGCCCGCAGACCGCCAACACGCTCCACCCCGGCGTCATCTCCACCGGCATCACCCGCTCGATCCCGGCCCTGGCGCAGATGGCGATGCGAATGGCCGCCCCGCTCATCCTCAAGACGCCGGCCCAGGGCGCCGCCACCCAGTGCTACCTGGCCGCCAGCCCGGCGGTCGCCCAGGTCACCGGCGCCTACTACGCCGACTGCAACCCGTCGGAGACGACCCCAATCGCGCGCGACATGACGCTGGCCGCGCGGCTCTGGCAAGAGTCGGAAGCGCTCGTCGCCCGCATCTAAATCCCAGGCGCTCGCCGCCCAGGTTAACTGGGTCCCGAACCGGATCTTCCGCGCGCCAGATCTTCGACGAGGCGAAGCACCAGCGTGGTCCAGCCCTGGTGACTGGCGCCGAGGCCCCGTCCGGTCTCGCCGTGGAAGTACTCGTGAAAGAGCAGCCGATCCCGGCAGTGAGGGTCGTTGGCGAGCTGCGCGTCGTCGCCCTGAAAGGGGCGGCGGCCGTCGGGACCGGCCAGGAAGATCCCCGCCACCCGCGCCGACAGCTCGCGCGCCACCTCGCCGAGCGTGAGGTCGCGCCCTGAACCGACGGGACACTCGACCCGCAGCTCGTCGCCGTAAAAGTGGTGATAGCGCTCGAGCGCCTCGATCAGCAGATAGTTGGCCGGCATCCAGACGGGGCCCCGCCAGTTGGAGTTGCCCCCGAAGAGGCCAATCTTCGATTCGCCCGGCTCGTAGTCGACCTCCAGCGTCTGGCCGCCGAAGTCGAACCGATAGGGATCCTTTTCGTACGCCTTGGACATCGAGCGGATGCCGTGCGGCGAGAGGAACTCGCCCTCGTCGAGCAATCGCCCGAGCACGCGCACCAGGCGCTCGCGCGAGGGGAGCGCCAGCAACATGCGGCCGCCTGCGCCCCCCTCGCCGAGCGCGACGCGGCCGGCCAGGTCGCGCCGGTTGTCGAGGAACCAACGCAACCGCTTGTTGAAGGCGGGCAGCCGCTCGATCAGCGTCTCGTCCAGCACCTCGACGGCGATGAGCGGCAGAAGGCCCACCAGCGAGCGGACGCGCAGCGCCGTCTCGTTGCCGTCGACGTGCAGGCGGTCGTAGTAGAAGCCGTCGGTCTCATCCCAGAGGCCGGTCCCGCCGAAGCTGTTCATCGCGTCGGCGATGTGGACGAAGTGCTCGAAGAACTTCGAGGCCATGTCCTCGTACACCGGATCGGTCTTGGCCAGCTCCAGCGCCATCGAGAGCATCGTCGCGCAGAAGAAGGCCATCCAGCCCGTGCCGTCGGCCTGCTCGAGAAAGTCGCCCGTTCGCAGCGGCTTCGAGCGATCGAAGACGCCGATGTTGTCGAGGCCGAGAAAGCCGCCCGAGAACAGGTTCCGCCCCGCCGTGTCCTTGCGGTTGACCCACCAGGTGAAGTTGAGCAGCAGCTTCTGGAACATCCGCCCCAGAAAGACCCGATCGCGCTCGCCGTCGGCGCCGACGGCGATCTTGTAGACGCGCCAGGCGGCCCAGGCGTGCATCGGGGGGTTCACGTCCCCGAAGGCGTATTCGTAGGCCGGGAGCTGCCCGTTCGGGTGCATGTACCACTCGCGGGTCAGCAGGAGCAGCTGCTCCTTGGCGAAGCTCGCATCGATGCGGGCGAAGGGGAGCGTGTGGAACGCCAGATCCCAGGCGGCGTACCAGGGGTACTCCCACTTGTCGGGCATCGAGATGACGTCCCGGTTGTAGAGGTGGCGCCATTCGGAGTTGCGTCCCGTGAGACGGCTGGCCGGCGGCGGCGGCAGCCCCGGATCGCCGTCGAGCCAGGCGCGGACTTCGTAGTGATAGAGCTGCTGCGACCAGAGCAGCCCGGCGTAAGCCTGGCGAACCACCAGGCGCTCGTCGGGCGCCAGGGCGCAGGTCTTGCCGGCGTAGAAGGCGTCGGCCTCGGCGCGGCGGGCGTTCACCACGGCGTCGAAATCGGCGAACGGCGCCCGGCTCTCCTCGCCGGCCGTCCCGTCGGCGGTCACCTCCGCCAACCGCAGCCGCAGCCGCAGCTCGCCGCCGGCCGGCACGTTCAGCCGGTAGACGGCCGCCGCCTTCGTCCCCCGGAGGGCCGGATTCACCGCGTCGGCGCGCTTGCCGACCACGTAGTCGTGAAACGCGTCCTTGCAGTGCGGAGACGCGTTCGGCTGGTCGAAGAGCCGCTCGGTGTTGGTCTCGTTCTCGGTGAAGACGAGCTCGGGGACGCGGCCCCCCTCGGGCTCGACGGAGAAGCGAAACCTCCCCAGCGACGGGTGCGCCACGTCGATGGCGCCCGGACCGGCCGCCGCCAGCGAGGGCTTTTCGTCCGGGCGCAGGTACCCCTCCCCTTCCCGCCCCCACGCCCAGCTGTTGGCGAACCAGAGCGTCGGCAGCAGCACCAGCGGCGCGTCGGCCGGTCCGCGGTTGGCGACGGTGATGGCCAGGCAGAGATCGTCCGGGGAGGCCTTGGCGTGCTCCAGCGTGACGTCGAAGTAGCGCCCCTCGTCGAAGACGCCGGCGTCGGTGAGCTCGAACTCGCGCTCGCCGCGCCCGCGCTTGCCGTTCTCCTCGCAGAGGCGGGCATAGGGAAACTCGCGCTGCGGGTACTTGTAGAGCGCCTTGCCGTAGGAGTGGGTCGGCGTGGCGTCGAGGTAGAAGGACAGCTCCTTGACGTCCTCGCCGTGGTTCCCTTCCGGGCCGGTCAGGCCGAACAGGCGCTCCTTGAGGATCGGATCGACGCCGTTCCAGAGCGCCAGCGCGAAGCAGAGGCGGCCTTGCCGGTCGCACAGGCCGAGGAGCCCGTCCTCGCCCCAGCGGTAGGCGCGGCTGCGGGCCTGATCGTGCGGCAGGTAGTGCCAGGCGTCGCCGTCGGGCGAGTAGTCCTCGCGGACGGTCCCCCATTGCCGCTCCGACAGGTACGGGCCGAACCGCTTCCAGTCGCGGGCACGGGTTCGATCCTCCTCCAGCCGTCGTTCCTCGGCGTTCGCTTCAGCATTGGGTTCGGCAGCCACGTCGCGGGCGCGATCTTGACCGCGAAGCCCGCCGACAGCAATCTCGGCGCCTTCGACGCACCGGCCCGTCACCGTCGACAAACTGTTGACTTACCTCCCCTTTGGGCGATGGTTTGTCCTGGCGTCCGGCTCTAACCCGATTCCAAAACCGGAACAAGAAAGGACCCAAGGATGATCAGCAACCAGAAATGGATGTTGCACGCCGCGTTGAGTTTGGCGTTCGTACTGTCGGCGGCGGAGGCCCGCGCGCAGAAGCTCGAGACCCCAGGCTCGCCCACGGCTGAAGCCGCCGCTGCACCGTCATCCTCCGGCCCGACCACCTTCGGCGACGGCGGCCAGTTCGTCCTCTCGGCTGAAAGACTGTTCGGATACAACTGGGACCACCCATCGCCCGGAAGCAGCACCAACAGCGTCAGCATCCTGGGAAACGGTTACGGCGTCGCGACGTATCCCTATGACTGGCCGCGCCTCGGGTTCGATTACTTCCTGACCAAGTCAGTCAGCGCGGGCGCCGCGCTGGCCTTCTCCCGCGTCACCGGCAGTGGCGACTCCCTGAACGCCTTCGAGGTCGCGCCGCGCCTCGGGTACGGAATGATGGTTGGTCCTTGGCTCGCCGTCTGGCCGCGGATAGGCGTCACCTACATCAATGCAACGGGCCAGTCCTACATGGGTCTGACCATCGACCTGGCGGCGGTCATCATGGTGGCTTCCCACCTGGGAATCACCTTCGCGCCGGTCGCCAACGTCGGCCTCACCGGAAAACAGGGAAGCAGGGACCAGAAGTACACCACGCTGGGCGCCGAGTTCGGCCTGACCGTCCCGTTCTGAGACCGCGGCGCCGGCCGCGCGGGGTCAGGCCTCGCGCGGCTTGAGGCGGCGGACGATCAGCTCGTTCACCTTCTCGCCGCGCTTGAACAGCAGCGTGTCGACGAACTCCCGTCCACCGTCGCGCCGGGCGATGAGCAGCCCGACCCGCTGCTGGTGAAGGAACGGCCGCACGTCGACCAGCTCGTCGAAGCTCCAGGCCCGCAGCCCCGAGTTGTCGCGCACGATCATCCCGTTGGGGGTCAGGACCAGCGTGGCCCGCTTGTGCCCCGCCGTCTCCGGATCGCGCTCGGGCGGCAACGCCATGACGAAGAGGCCAATCGTGGTCAACGCGAGGAGCGCTATGGGCGGCCGGCCCAGCCCGCCGAGCAGCCCGGCCACCACCGTGCCGCCCATCAGTAACGCGAAGACCGCCAGGACTCGCCGCTTGGTCCGCTCCGGGTCGCGCGCGAAGAAGGCCACCGTCCCCGGCGGCACCCGCCCGGCGTCGACGCTCAACAAGGCTTCGACGTCGCTCATAGATGATTGCATCGTCGGTCCCTCACCGCGCTTGAGTCACGTTCCGAACCTAATCATTGTAAGACCGGCTCGCCGCTCGTCTCGTTTTTCGACGCGGAAAAAGCAGGTGTGTAACCGGGGGCGCTTCACACACATCAGAAACGAACCAGTGAATAGAGACATGACGAACACTCGAATCAACGAAGGCGGCCGGGAGGAGATCCGCGAGATCTTGCGCATCGTGACCGCCCACAAGCAGCGCGAGGGGGGCGGCTTCATCGTCCGCCGTCCGTTTCCCTCGTACGGGCTGAACGTCGTCGACCCCTTCCTGCTGATCGACGAGATGGGGCCGGTCGATTACGCCCCTGGCGACGCGGTCGGCGCGCCCGATCACCCTCACCGCGGCTTCGAGACGGTCACCTACGTGTTGGAAGGAGAGATGGAGCACGAGGACTCGGCCGGCCACCGCGGCTCGCTGCGGGCGGGCGACGTCCAGTGGATGACCGCCGGCGGCGGCATCATCCATTCGGAGGAGCCCTCGCGCGCGCTGAGGGAAAGAGGCGGACGCGTTCACGGCTTCCAGATCTGGATCAACCTGCCGGCGCGCCTCAAGATGACCCGGCCGCGATATCAGGAGATCCCCGCCGCCCAGATCCCGGTTGCCCGAACCGGCGACGGGCGCGCCCAGGTCCGGGTGATCGCCGGCGAGGCGCTGGGCGCCCGGGCGGTGATCGACACGCATACTCCCGTCACCTACCAGGACTGGACCGTGGCCGAGGGTGCCGACCTGACGCTGCCGCTCGCCCGCGAGCAGCAGGCGCTGGTCTATCTCTTCGAGGGGAACGTCCGCCTGGGCAACGGTGAAGGCAAGGAGCCGAACGGACGGCTGGTCGGCGACGGCCAGATGGCCATCCTCGGGGAGGGCGATGCGGTTCGGTTCCGCGGCGTGGCCGGCGGCGGCCGATTCCTGCTGCTGGCCGGGGTTCCGCTGGGCGAGCCGGTCGCCCGCTATGGGCCGTTCGTGATGAACAACGACGCGGAGATCGAGCAGGCGGTGCAGGACTATCAGAGCGGGCGGATGGGGGAGATCACCCGGACGGCCGAGGTCGTCGGCAAGACTTAGCGCAAGGCCAGCGTGCCGGCCCGCCAGGAGGGGGCGCTCCAGCGCTTGAAGGCGACCAGCCTGTCGGCGCTGCTGGCCCATTTTTCGACCGAGAGCGCGGCGGTGAGCAGGACCTGAAACCGGCGGGAGACGTGGCCGGCGGCGCGCACCTCGCGCACGACCAGCAGGCGACCGCCGTCGGGAGAGAACCCGGCCGACTCGACATAGCCGACGTCGGGCTCGGTGGCGGCGGGGGTGAGGGTGTCGAAACCCCAGGTTCCGTCGGCCGCCCGCCGCAAGACCCAGAGCTCGGTCCAGGCGGCCAGCGGCTGGACGGCCAGCGTGGCGACGTCGCCCGATGGCGCCCAGCGGAGCGCGCCCGGCCAGACGACGCCGAAGGTGCAGCGCTCGCCGAGGAGCCGCGCCCCGTCGGTCACGCGAACGCAGGTCTCGCCCGGGGCACGCGCCGCGAAGGAGACGACCGCCTTGCGCGCACGGCTCGTCTTTTCCTTGGGCGGCGCCTCGGTCGCCCAACGCGAGGCGGCCACCCGGACCGCCGTCTCGTCGTAGAGCTCGAGATCCTCGGGCGCCAGCACGCCGCGATCGCAGAGCGCCAGCTCCCGCACCGCCGCCGCCTCGGCGCGTGACGCCGCGTCGGCGTGGGCTTGCCTGGCCTCGTCGAACGCCCGCCAGGCCAGCGCCTCGGCATGGCGCAGCCGCACCCGACCTCCGAGGGCGGCGGGGAGCGCGCCCGCTGCCGCGAAGTCGATCGCCTCCAGCGCTCGCAGGCGGCGATCGTTCCAGAGCCGCGCCTCGACCGGCGGCTGCACCGGATCGCGGCAGGGATCCACCGACAGAAACAGCGCCGCCCGGGCCCGCTCGGCCGGCGCGGCGGTCGGCGACGCCAGCACCGCGGCCCAGGCCTCGCCGTCGTAGCAGATCCGCGCGCGCCCGTCCGACTCCTGCGGATCGACCACCTGGAATTTCACGCCGTAGCTCTCGGCGACGGCGACGTGCGCGGCGAGCGTGGCGTCCCTGGCGTCGGCCCGCCGTGCGGAGGCCCGACGCGCCAGCCGATCGGCCATGCTGCCGATCGCCGCCAGCAGCTCGCTGGTGTCGGCCCCGGGCGGCGCCGCCCGCAGCGCCAGCGCGGCGTAGCCGATCCCCAGCGACTCGTAGCCGCTGGCGTCGCGCAGAAAGCGAACGACCGAGGCCAGCTCGGGCGCCGAGCCTTCGTCAATGCGGTACTCGCGCACCTGCGACGGACGAACGTAGCCGGGGCGCTCGTGCCGGTGGTCGTACACCTTCAGGAACCCGGCGCTCTCGCCGCGAACCTCCAGCCAGTCCCCGCGCCACAAGGTGGCCTGCGCGGGGGCGTCGTCACGGGGCGCGTTGCGAAGGACCGCCGGATCCTCGGCCACCAGGGCCACCAACAGGATGACCGCGGAGGTCATGGTTACTCCCCCTCCGCGGCGCCGTTGTCGTTGGCCGGGGTGACGTTGGCGGCGACCGGCGTGGACGGGGCCGGCGCGCCGGAGCGCCCCTGCATCCCCAGCAATCCGCCGGCGAAGAAGCCGCCCGCCGACGGCGGCGCCACGATGACCTGGATCTTGTCCGACAGCTTGTCGGCCAGCGTCTTTTGAATCAGCAGCGGGTTCTTGGCGATGAGCGCCGAGTCGCGCTCCATCTGCGCGGCGTTGGCCTTTCCGGTCACCTCGATGCGGTAGGCATCGGCCTCGGAGAGCTTGCGGCGCGAATCGACCTCGGCGACGGTTTCGATCTTGCGGGCCTCGGCCTCACCCTCGGCGTCCTTCATCCGCTGCACCTTGCGGGCCTCGGCCTCCAGGCGCCGCTGCTCGATCTCCTTCTCCTTGAGCGGCAGCACGTGCTTCATCGCCTCTTCGCGGGCCTTGGCGGCGATGATCTCCTCGGAGGCGGCGGCCTCGGCGGCCTTCTCGCGCGTCACCTTGGCGGCGTCCGCCTCCAGCTCCGACTCCTTCACCTTCTTCTCCTTGAGCTGCAGCGTGTAGCGCATCTTCTCGGTGGCCAGCTCCTCGGAGAGCATCCCTTCGAGGCCGGCGCGGTACTGGGCCGGCAGGTCGACGTGCCCGAGGTAGAGCGAGCGCACGGTGATCCCGTCTTTGCCCAAGAGGTCGCGCAGGTCGGTCTGGATCTCGTCCTGAATCTCCACCCGCTTGTCGGTGAAGATCTCGCGCACCGTTCGCTTCGACAGCTCGTGGTGAAGCACGCCGTCGACGACCGGCTCGAGCAGATCGGCGCCGACGTTGGCCGGCAGGCGCTTGGCGATCTCCCCGACGCGGGATGGATCGAGCGCGTAGCGAACGGTCACCGCGACGCCGATCGACAGCCCCTCGACCGACTGGAACGGCGCCGCGCCTTCGGCCGTCGCGCTCTCCAGCGGCCGGTAGACCTGGTCGCGCAGCGAATAACGTCGCAGCTCGTGCACGAGGGGCAGCATCAGCGTCGGTCCCTCGGGGACCACGCTCACGCCGCCGGTGAGGCGATTGATGCGCACGCCGACCTCGCCGGGCGCGACCACCTGCACGGGCGGGCGCATGACGAGAAGCACCGCCAGCGCGATGAACGCGCCAATGGCAAGGGAACGGCGCCCGCGCGGGCTGCCGAACACCTCGATGCAGCCGAGCACGACGGCGGCACCGGCGGCGCGGGCGAAGACATAGCTCTTGAAGGCGAGCTGCTTGAAGCGGTCCTTGAACGTGTCCATTGGCGGGCTCCTTTTTCGACGGGGTCTGAAGGCGACGCCGCGACGAATTGCAGCGGCCGTGCCGGCGGGCCAAGCGCGCGATCGGCCGTTTCGTGGAGCCGGCGCCGACCCGACTCTGTCTTTTAGATATTTGTTTCTATAGAATCGATAGCGTGCAGAACGACCGCTGGCTGGCCCGCGTCCGGCACGATCTGCTCAAACGCCTGGTCTGGCCGGCGCGCGATCGCCGCGACCTGGGCGGCGCGCCGGCGCCCGGCGAGCTGATCGCCCATCTCGTCGACCACGAGGGCGCTCCCACGACCCCGCACGCGCTGTGGAGCGCGCTCGTGGCGGAAGGGCCCGCCGGCCCATCCAGCGCCGGACCGATCAGGCGATTCGAGGCGGCATTGACCCGCGCCGTCTCCGCGGGCGCCGCCGGTGACGTCGACGGCGTCCTGGCGCTGGAACCCGCCTTCGACGAGTTGGCGCGCTCTTTGGCCCGCTCTTTGGAAGAGGACAGATAACGATGCCGCGCCTCCTGGTGATCGACGATCGCGACCAGACGGTGGAGATGGTCCACCGGCAGATGCCGCAATTCGAGACCGTCACCCGTTGCGAGCGCCGCATCCCCTGCCAGGTCTGCGAGGAACGGACGCGCGGCTGCCCGCTCCGTTGCGCGCACGACTATGCCGAGGCGGCCGAGGCGCTGGGGCGGCAGCCGGCGTTGCCCGATCTGGTGGTGCTCGATCTGCACTTCGCGCTGCCGGAAGAGCGGCTGCTCCCCGCCGACAAGTCGGCGCTGCCGGCGGAAGCCAAGGCCCGGCGGGCGGCGCTGGAGCAGCTGCGGCGGCGGCAAGGCCTCCTGATCCTCGAGAAGCTGCGGGGCAGCTACCCGACGCTGCCGGTGGTGATGCTGACGACCACCGGGTCGGACCTCGGCGCCGAGCGGCCGGCCGATCCGCTCGTCTACCTGTGCGAGAACGAGGTGGTCGACAGCCGCAGCCTGGCCGCCGAGATCTCGCGGGCCCTGTCGCTGTCGCACAGCGCCCAGGAGGGATCGATCTTCTGGGGGCGCGCACCGGCCATGACCGAGCTGCGGCGGCAGATCGAGACGCTGGTGCGATCGCCGCTGCCGCTGCTCGTCGAAGGGGAGACCGGCACCGGCAAGAGCTTCCTGGCTGAGCACGTGATCCACCCGCGCTCGGGCGCCAAGGGACCGCTGGTGGTGACCGATCTGTCGACGGTGCCGCCCGCGCTGCTGGCGGCGCACCTCTTCGGCGCGCGGCGCGGCGCCTACACCGGCGCCGTCGAGGATCACGCCGGCGTGTTCGAGCAGGCCCACGGCGGGACGCTGTTTCTCGACGAGATCGCCAACCTGGATCTCGATCTGCAGCGGCAGCTCTTGCTGGTGCTGGAGCGCGGCGCGGTCACGCGGCTCGGCGACACCCGCCCGCGGCCCGCCGCCCCCAAGCTGGTGGCGGCCACCCACGAGGACGTCGAGGCGCTGGTGCGCGCCGGGCGCTTTCGGGCCGATCTCTACATGCGCCTCAACCCCGCCACGCGCCTGCGGGTGCCGGCCTTGCGCGAGCGGCGCGAGGATCTGCCCGACCTGATCCGCTTCGCCTTTCTCGAGGCGCTGCGCTCGGAGCCGCTGCGCCCGCTGGCCCGCAGCTACCTGGCGCGGTTCCCCACGCCGGACGACTTCGCCGACGCCGAGAACGTGGTGGTGTTCGGCCGGCCGCGCGCGGCCGCGGCCCGCCGCGACGCCTTCTCGGTCTTCATCAGCCGCGAAGGACTGGAGCGGCTGGTCGCGCACGAGTGGCCGGGCAACCACCGCGAGCTCCGCCTTCTCGCCGCCAACGCGCTGGTCTTCGCGCTCACGCAGCACCTCGATGCCGGGCCGGCCGCCACCGCCGCGCGCGCCCCGGCGGTGCTCGACATCCCCGACCCGCTGATCGCTCGCCTGCTCGGCGCCGTGGCGGCGACCAAGACCCGAGTCGCGCCGGCGCCCCTGCCCGGCGGCGCTCGCCGGGTCGAGGTGGCGATCGCCCCGGGGGCGAGCTTTGCTCGGCTGTCAGCCGACGTGGAGCGGCAGTACCTGCGCGCCATGTTCGACGCCTGCGACGGCGATCTCGAGCGGATGGCGCGCGAGCTGCTCGGCCCGCGCGGGGCCGCCCGACAGGTCCATCTGCGCCTGAACCAGCTCGGCCTGCGGCTGCGAGATCTGCGGGGAGCGCGCGGGTGATCGCCGCGCTCGGCGCCGTGGCGACGGCCGTGGTGCTGGCGCTGGGGGCCACCGACGGCGGGGCGCGGCCGTCCTCGACCGAGGCCCCGGGCGTGCCTGTCCCCGCCGGGCGGCGCCGCCGTTCCGTCCTCGACGTCCGGCAGCGCGCGGGCGGCGGCGCGCAACGAGCATGCGCAGGCGATGGCGCGGCTGCGCGCCGGGAGCTACGCCGAGGCGGCGGAGCTCTTCGCCAGGGCCGCCGCGCGCGATCCGGGGAACGCGGCGCTGGCGACCGATCTGGGATTCGCGCTGGGGCGGGCCGGGCGGCGCGCCGAGGCGGAGGCCGTCCTGCGCGGCGCGATCGAAAAGGATCCCCATCGCTACTACGCCTACGTGAACCTGGCCGAGCTGCTGGCCGACGATCCGGCGCGCTGGGAGCGGCGCGACGCGATCGTCGCCTTTCTGGAAAAGGGGATCGACGCGCTGAAGGACGACCGCAAGGGGCGCTTCAACCTGCTGCTCGGCCTGGCCGGCTTCGAGCGCGCGGTGGGCCGAACGGCGGCCGCCCGGGCGCGGCTGCAACCGCTGCTGGGGGCCGAGGCGCCGCCGCTGGCGCGGGCGCAGCGCAAGCGCGTCCTCGATCTGCTCGACACCATCGCCCTCGACGAGCGGGCCCGCGCGCTCGAGGACTGGCCGGCGCCCGCCCCGGCGACGGCCCGGCGGCTGGCGGCGGAGGCCGGGCGATTCGAGGCGGCCGAGCGTGTCGACGACGCGATTCGCGATCTGGAGATCGCCGTGAACTTGGCCCCGTCGAACGCCGAGGCCTGGCGCGCGCTCGGACGGCTGCTCGCCGCGCACGGTGGCGCGCTGGAGCTGGATCGCGCCGACGAGGCGCTGCGGCAGGCACTCACCCTCGAGCCGGCCTGGTCGGACCTACGGGAGCTGCGCGCCCAGATCGCGCGCCGCCGCGCCGTCGTCAGCCCGCCCACGCCGCGAACCGCCCCGCCGTCCGAGCACGCCCGCGCGCTCTATCAGCAGGCCGAGGAATGGATCGACGTCGGCGATCCGATCGGGATGGGGCGCGATCTCGTCGAGGAGGCCCTGGCCGACTCGCCGGGGTTCGTGGCCGCCGCGGTGTCGCTTTACGCGCTGGGCGGCGCGGTTCCGCAGGCGACGATTGACGCGCTCCACGACGACGGCCCCGGGCTGTGGGCGCTGGCCGACGGCGTGCGCAAGCTGGCCAAGGCCGACAAGCCGGACAAAGCCGGCGCCCCGCCCGCCGACAGCGACGCGCTGGTCGGCCCCTGGATCGATCGCGCCGTCGAGCTCGACGTTCAGGAGGCCCGGTTCGCCCGGGCGGCGGCCCGCGCCGTGGCGGGAGATCGCGCCGGGGCGCTGGCGGATCTCGTCGCCTACGTCGCGCGCGAGCCCAACCCCGAGCATCTGGCCGAAGCGCGCGCTCTCCGCGCCGGGCTCGGTGACAAGGCGGAGCCCTCAGACGGAAGAGCCCACGACGACGAGACGCACCTTTCGCCTCGCCTGCTGGCCCGCATTCGATTGATCGAAGATCGACCAGACGCGGCGCTGCGTGCGCTGGGCGGGACCTGCACCCGAGAGCTGCCGGCCAACCGCCTGGTGGCGATCGGGATGGTCCACGAATACGCCGATCAGCGAGCCGCCGCCCGCGCCTGCTACGAGATGGCCGGCGCCGGCGGAGATCGCACCGCGCTGGCGCGGCTCGCCCGTCTCGATGCGAGGCTCTCCGAAAGCGAGCTGCGTCTGGCCGATCGCGGGCTGCTCGAGCGAGCGGCCAGCCTCGACGTCGCCTCCGCCTGGTGGGCGCTGGCTCGGCTGGAGATCGCGGCGGGCGATGCCGGCGCTGCGCGGACCCACGCCGGCACGGCGGTGGCCCTGGCGGCGAAGAGCCCGTCGGCCGCCGACAGCTGGGTCCCCGCGGCCGCGGCGGAGGAGCGAGCGCTCTTCCGCTCATGGCACGCGGCCGAGGAGACCCGACGTTCGCAGCGGCGCCGCACGGAGCTGACTGCCCTGGCGCTGGCGCTGTTCTTCGTCGCGCTGTTGGTCCGGCGCCGCTGGGGCGGCCGCACCGTCGAGGCGGCGCTGCGAAAGCGCCCCGCTCTCTTCCCCGAGGTGGCGGCCGCGATCGCCGAGCTGCGACACGACGTGCTCAAGCACCGGGCCGGCGTCATCGGCGCCGCGCTCGATCCGCAGGTTGCGCCGGAGGAGATCGCCCGCGCGCTCACCCAACCGCGCCCCACGTCCGTGGTGGTCGCCGCGATCTACGAGCGCCTGGTGCGCGCGGCGCGCGGCGCGGGGGCGCCGTTGCGGCCGCTCGGGCGCGAGCCGGTCTTCGGGGCGTTGACCCGCGAGCTGGCCCGCGCCGAGCTGCTGGCCACGCGCGCGACGCGCGACGCCCGGGAAGAGCTGGGGGCGATCGATCGCCGCCTCCGCGGCCCGCACGCCGACGCCCTCGATGCCCTGCTGAAGATGGGCCCGCGCACGCGCCTCGACGCCGCGGCGCTGTCCCGCTGGATCGCCGCCGTCGAGGCCGAGAGACGCCAGCAGGGGCACGGGTGGGCCGCCCCCGGTCTCTCGCTGGCCGATCTCGACCTCGACTTTCCCGTCGAGCTCGACGCGCTGTCGGCGGTCTTCAGCAATCTCTTGCGCAACGCCCAGGCGGCCGTCGACGGCGTGCCGGAGGCGCGCGTCGTCATCCGCGCCGATCGCGAGCGCGACGTGACCGGACGCCAGTGGGTCACGCTGCTGGTCGGCGACTCGGCGCCGGCGGCGCTGACCCTGGAGTCGATCGAGGCGCGGGAGAGCGGGCGGGGGTTGGCGATCGTGCGCGATCTGGTCCGCGCCTGGCGCGGCCACCTGGTGGTGCGGCCCGATTCGGCGCCGCTCGTCAAGCTGGTGGGGGCGTCGTTTCCCCTGTGAGCTCGCCGGTCGCCCCGGGCGCGGCCCGGCTCCGCTTCGTCGTTTGCGAGGACGGCGCCGAGTACCTCGAGCGCTTCCGCCGCTTCCTGGGCGACGCTTTCGACTTTCTCCCGGCCCACGATTTCAGCGAAGCGCTCGCGGCGGCGGCAGACGCCCACGCGCTCCTGCTCGATCTCGATTTTCGCCGCACGCCGGCCGACCGGCTGGTCGACGAGCAGGGCCCGGCGCCCGCGCCGCTCGACGCCGGCACCCGGGCCCGGCTGGCCGAGACGCAGGGGATCCTGATCTTGCGTCGCCTCCGCGCCGCCGGCGTCGTGCTCCCCGCCGTCCTGTTCGCCGACCTCGACGACGCCGGCCAGCGCGACTTCCTGACCCGCACGCTGGCCCCCTTCACCGTCGCCGGCAGCCGCCTGGGCATCGCCGAAATCGCGGCGCTCCTCCGCTCGTTCGGTTCGCGCCGGCGCAAATCCTGACGGCTTTGGTTGCGGGGGCTGGTTCTACCCTCGTCGCAGCCGCAGCGCGATCGCGCAGCAGATCGTGAGAGCCACCTCGGTGACCAGCGTGGCGCAGGCGGCGCCCGGACCCGCGAAGCGCGGAATCAGCAGCAGGTTGGCGCTGACGTTGACGACCAGCATGAGCGCCGCGAACAACAGGTTGCGCCGCTCCAGATCGCGCGCGATGAGAAAATGGGTCAGCCCATAGTTGAGGAAGAGAATCGGCAGCGCGATGGCCAGGACCCGCAGTGAGGGCGCGGCCCGGACGAAGCCCGCGCCGTAGATCAGGGCCACGGCGCGATCGCTGGTGAGATAGACGCCCAGCGCAATGGCGGTGCCGAGCGCCAGGAGCAGCGCGGCCACCGCCACCTCCCAGCGCCGCTGCCGCCCGGGATCGCCGTTGGCCCGGGCGAGCGGCGGAAAGGTCGCCGCCAGCACGACCGACGGGACGATCATCAGGCCCTCGAAGATCTTGTAGGCGGCGCTGTAGGCGCCGACCTCGGCGTTGCCGGCGAAGGCCTTGAGGATGACGATGTCCCCCTTGAAGTAGAGCAGCGAGAACAGCGTGGCCAACCAGAGCGGCAGCGCCTCGCCCGCGGCCGCGCGCCAGAGCCGGCGGTCGAACTTGCCGGTCGTCGCGTCGAGGCCGTAGCCACGTCGGAGGAGGCGCAGCCCATAAAAGCCGCTCCCCACCATCCCGACGAGCAGCCCGACCGCCAGTGCGCCGACGCTGCGGTGAACCGCCAGCGCCCCCAGGCCCCCCGCCGCCATCAGCAGCGCGCGCGCCACGTTGAGGTGCGCTTCGTCGGCCAGCCGTTCGAACCCCCGGAAGATCGCCAGCAGGTAGTCGACGAAGGCGTTGACCAGCGCCGCCAGCCCCAGCAGCGCCAGCGCACGGCGGGTGTCGCCCGGCCCGGCCAGCGCGGCGACCAGCGCCACCACCATCAGGTAGGGAGCCGACGCCAGCAGCCTCAACCGGAGCGCCGTGGCCACGATGACCGGCGCGCGCGAGCGATCGCGGGCCAGCGCCCGGGTGGTCCAGACGCCCATTCCGAGATCCGTGCAGAGCGCCAGCATCGTGGTGGTGGCGAACGCGAACTGGTAACTGCCGAAGGCCGCCGCGCCCAGGATCGGCGCAGCCACCACCATCAGCAGCAGCCGGCAGGCCTTTTCGACCGGGACCGAGAGCGCCTTGACGAGCACGTTGCCAAGCGCCGTTCGCCCGTCTCTCCCCAGCTGCCCCAGCGAGACCGTCACCCGATCGCCCGTCGCGAACGCCCGCTCGGCCGGCGGAACACCGCTCGGCAAAAAAGCGCTTGGAAAGACGGCCGGCCGGAGAGCATTCTTTCGGATCCCGTCGGCAACGCGGTTGGCGAGAGACTCTGACATGGTCGATCCGACGCGACAACCAGGGCTTTTTTCCACATGAAGCTTGCCGTCGAAGTCACCACCTGCACCGTCGAACGGACCGGCGTCGGCTACTACACCGAGCACCTGGTCGACGCGCTGATCGCCACCGCGCCGCCCGGCGACGAGGTCGCGCTGATCGGCAACCGGGAGCTGGCACCGGCCGCCGCCCGCAAGTGGGCCGGTCGGCTGCGCACCGGGGGCGCGTGGCTTCGCTACCTCTGGATGCAACGGGACGCCGGCCGGATGCTCGAGGAGGCAGGCGCCGACTTCGCGCTCTTCCCCAACTACCTGGCGCCGCTGGCGCCGCCCTGCCCCTACGTCAACGTGGTCCACGACCTGGCGCTCATCCGGACGCCGCAGTTCTTCAACGCCCGCAAGCGCGCGCTCATGCGCCCGCTGCTTCCCATCGTCGCGCGCGGCGCGGTCGCGGTCGGCACAGTGTCGGAGGCTTCTCGGCGCGACGTGATCGCGCTGCTCGGCGTCCCCGAAGAGCGGATCTTGATGCTGCCGGGCGCGCCCCACCCCGCTTGCCGCTTGCCGGACGACGCGGCGATCGCGCGGGTGCGGGCCCGCTACGGGATCGCGCGTCCCTACATCTTGACCGTCGGGACGCTCGAGCCGCGCAAGAACCTGCCGCTCTTGTTGAGGGCGTTCGACCGACTCCGCGCGAGAACGGGCACGCCGGCCGGCGAGCTGGATCTGGTGACCGTCGGCGCCAAAGGCTGGCGCGATCGCGAGCTGCGCGCCGAGCTGGCGCTCCGCATCGGCTCGGGGCGCGTGCACCTGCTCGGGTACGTCCCCGAGGAGGAGCTGGTGGCGCTCTACGGCGGCGCGGTGGCGATGGCCTACCCGTCGCACTTCGAGGGGTTCGGGCTGCCGGTGGTGGAGGCGATGGCCTGCGGGACGCCGGTGGTGGCGACCGACGTGGCGGCGCTGCGAGAGGTGAGCGGCGGCGCCGCCGTCCTGATCCCGCCCGGCGACGATGCGGCGCTGGCCGCGGAGCTGGCGGTGCTGGCGGACGATCCCGGCGCGCGGGCGGCGGCGCGGGCCCGCGGCCTTTCGCGCGCGGCGACGTTCTCCTGGACGACGGCGGCCGAGCGGCTCTGGGCGTTGGCCCGTGAGACGCGGGTGCGCCGCCCGGTTCCGCGGCGGGCCGGGACGTCCGCACCGGTCGTCGCTCCGCCGCCAGGCGCCGACGCCCGCGATTGGGCGATCGCCGCCACCGTCGCCTACGCCGACCTGTTCGACGCCGCCGTCACCGTCGACGACCTGGCGCGCTCTTGCCTGGGGGAGCGCCTCGATGCCGCGGAGGTGGGGCGCCGCGCCGCCTCGTTCCCCTTGCGCGAGCTGGTGACGCTCGACGCCGAGGGGCACCTCACCTTGCGCGGGCGCGAGGCGCTGGTGCCCCGGCGCAGCGACGGGATCCGCCGCACGGCCGGGCTGCTGGAACGTCACCGGCGCGTCATCGCGGCGCTGGCCGCGCTGCCGTTCGTTCGCGCGCTGGCGCTGTCGGGCGGAACCGCTCACCGCAACGCGCGCGGCGGCGACGACATCGATCTGTTCGTGGTGACCGCCGCGGGGAGGGTCTTCACCACCTACACGGTGCTCTTTTTGGCCAGCCGCCTCACCCACACCCGCGGCGTGGTCTGCCCGAACTACCTCGTCGACGAGAACAACCTGCAGATCGCCTACCACCACGATCTCTTCACCGCGCACCAGGCGCTGTCGCTGGTGCCGATCGCCGGGCTCGACGTCTTCCAGCGTTTCGTCGAGGCCAACCGTGATTGGGTGCGCGACTTTTATCCCGCCTATGAACCGCGCCCCGCCGCGACCACCATCGGCGCGTCGGGCGTCCAGCGCCTGGCCGAGCGGGCGATCTCCTGCGGCGGCGCGGCCGTCGAGCAGCTCCTGGGAGCCGCCTGGCGGTTTCATCTCGGACGGCGCGCCGCCCGGGCGCCCCGCGCCGATCTGGTGGTCTCGGGCGGGATCCTGAAGCTTCACCTCTCCGACCACCGCCGGCGCGTCTTGCGACGGTTCGAGACGCGGCTCGACGAGCTGCGCAGGCAGTGGCTGGACCAGGGAGTCCCCACGCCCGTCGAGGCGATCTCGGCGTAGCGGATGCAGGCCGCCCGCCCCAGCGATCGGTCTGCCGCTGCCGTCGGATCCGCGCTGGCCGCCGCGGCGGTCGCGATCATGCTGGGCTATTTCCCGTCGCTGAGCTCCCCCTTCGTCGCGCCGAAGCTGGCTCTCCTGGTCGTCGCCGGCGCCTGCGGCTTCCTGGGATGGGCCGCCGGATCCTGGCCGCCCCGCCCCGCGCCCCGCGACGCCAGGTCGACGCGAACGATCGTCGGCGCCTCCGCGGCGTTCGGGCTTCTGGTCGTCCTCTCGACGGTGCTCGCCGCCGGCAGGGGCGCGCCCGGCGCACCGTACGCCGCGGCGGAGCTCGTCCGCATCGGGGCGATGTTCGGGGTGGCCGTCGGCGCGGCGGTGGCCGCGCGCGCCGGCAGCACGCGGCGGCTCTGCGAGGCGATTCACGCCAGCGCCGGCCTGGTCGCGCTCATCGGGCTTGCCCAGCACCTGCGCCTCTCGCCGCTGCCCATCCCGTCGATCAGCGTCCCCGGCTCGACCTTCGGGAACCGGAACGTCGCCGCCGAGGCGGTGGCGATGGCGCTCCCGTTCGGCCTCGGTCTGCTCGGCTTCGGCGAAGCGCCGGCCCGCACCCCGCCGCCATCCGGCCGGCGGACGGTCGCGCTCTTTCTGGTGCTGGAGATCGGTTACCTGGCGGTGGCGCGCGCGCGGGGCGCCTGGCTGGGGGGCGCGCTGGGAATCGCCACCTTCTTCGCGCTCCGCCGTCCGCGGCTGTCGCGGGCCGCCGTCGGCGCCGGCTGCGCGGCGGCGATGCTGGCCGTCGTCGGGGCGGCGATCCCCGGCCGTTGGACCGCCCACGACGCGCGCGACGTCAAACGGTTCGAGCCGGCCTCGCGCGTGCTCCGCGACGCCGTCGATCCCAGCTCGCCGGTTGCGCGCACCCGCCTGGCGCTCTGGCGGCGCACCTGGGCGCTCTATCGTTCACACCCGCTGGCGGGGATCGGCGCGGGGAACTTCCCGGTATTTTTTCCCCGCTACGCCGAGCCGAACGCGACCGAGGACGGCGTGCTGTCGCCGACCGTCATCCCCCGTCGCGCGCACAACGATCTGCTGGAGCGGCTCGCCGAGACCGGGCCGTTTGGGCTGGCGGCGCTGCTGGCGCTCTACGCCGCGCTGGGCGCCGCAGCGGTCCGTCGGGTTCGCGAGGCCCGGCGCGCCGGCCTCCCCGGCGACGGCGACAGGGCCGCGGCCTGCGCCGGCAGCCTGGCCGCGTTCGTGGGATGCGGCCTGACCGGATTTCCCTTCGCGATGCCGGCGACCGTCTACCTCTTCGGCATCGCCGTCGGGCTCCTCGCCGGCGAGGCCTCGCCACAGGAAGCGATTGAAACGGCGAACCCCACCGCTGTCCTCCCGGGCCACCGCACCCGCCGGCTGGTGCTTCGCCCGATGGCCATCGGCCTGGCGGTCAGTCTGGCGGTCTTCGTCGGCTGGTGGTCGGCCCGGCAGCTCCAGACCTCGTACTTCCTGGCCCGCTTCGACGCCGCCCTCCGCGCCGGTGACACGCCGGCCGACGCCCAGCGCGCGTTGGCCTTCCTGGCGCGCGCCGAGCGCGCCACGCCGATGGACTTTCAGGTGGCGCTCCGCGCTTCGGCGGCCGAGCTCCAGGCCGGCCACCTGTCCGA
The DNA here is from genome assembly GCA_963835825.1 of uncultured Pseudomonadota bacterium. Classification (GTDB taxonomy): domain Bacteria; phylum Myxococcota_A; class Polyangia; order Fen-1088; family Fen-1088; genus JADGRB01. The sequence goes on along the minus strand of CAWIGZ010000003.1, from coordinate 103,936 downwards.
GGCCGGCGCGGCGGCCGGGCGCGCGCTCGAGGTGGAACCCGACTCGGCGAACGCCTGGGAGGCGCTGGCGCGGGCGCGTCTGGCCGGCGGCGATCCGCGGGGCGCCGCCGCGGCGGCCGAGCGGGCGCTCGGCATCTTGCACGACTATCCCGGCGCGCTCGCCACCCGCGCCCAGGCGACGGCGCGCCTGCGAGCCACCGCGACGGCCGACGGCGCCCCCGCCGGGCGAGGCCCGTCGACGATCTCGAGCCCCCCCACGCCCGGCGCCGCCGGGCCTTGAGCCATCGTCACATGCCGCCGCGAATCGCGATCGTTCACGACTGGATCGTCTCCATGCGGGGGGGAGAGCGTGTTCTGGAATCGCTCTGCCGCCTCTTCCCGCGCGCGCCCGTGTTCACGTTGCGCTACGAGCGGCGCGCCGTCTCCGCCGCCATCGCCGGGCAGGACGTGCGCACGGCGTTCACCGATCGCCTCGCCCGATACCTCCCGCTCGGCCCGGCGGGGTTCCGGATGTTGCTGCCGCTCTTTCCAGAGGCCATCGAATCGCTGCCCCTCGCCGAGTTCGACCTCATCATCTCCAGCAGCCACGCCGTCGCCAAGGGGGCGATCGCGGCGCCGGGCGCGCTGCACCTGTCGTACGTCCACTCGCCGATGCGTTACATCTGGGAGGCGGCGGACGACTACGCGCCGGCGGTGCCCGGCGGCCTCCTCGGCCGGGCGGCCTTCGCCGCGCTGTCGCGTCGCCTGCGCCGGTGGGACGTCGCCTCGACCAAGCGGGTGCACGCGATGGCGGCCAACAGCGTCTACACCCAGGCGCGGATTCGCCGCGTCTACGGCCGCGACGCCCAGGTGATCGAGCCGCCCGTCGACGCCGCGCGCTTCGCCCGCGTCCCCGACCCGACGCCGTCGGCCGCTGGCGAAGGCCTTTATCTCTGCGTCTCGGCGCTGGTCCCTTACAAGCGCGTCGAGCTGGCGGTCCGCGCCTTCTCCCAGCCGGGGAGGCCGGGAGCCCGGAGGCGTCTCGTCGTGGTGGGCGACGGACCGGAGCGGGCGCGCCTCGCCCGCCTGGCCGGTCCCGACGTCGAGCTGCGCGGCCGCGTGGACGACGACGAGCTCCTCCGCCTCTACGCCGCCTGTCGCGCCGTCGTCCATCCGGCCCTGGACGATTTCGGCATCGTTCCCGTCGAGGCGCTGGCGGCCGGGCGGCCGGTGATCGCCTTCGCCGCGGGCGGCGCGCTCGACTCCGTGCGCGACGGCGAGACCGGTGTCCTGTTCGCCCAGCCGACGCCGGCGGCGCTCGCCGCGGCCGTCGACCGGCTCGACGGGCTGGTGTTCGAGCCCGCGCGGCTGCGCGCGGCGGCCCAGCGGTTCGATCGCCCTGCCTTCGAGCGGCGCTTCGGCGCGTTCGTCGAATCGTCGTGGGAAACGTTCGCGGGAGCCCGCCTCAGCGCGCCCCGCGCCCTCTGACGATGGCCGGGAGCGTCCGCAGCAAGAGGGCCAGGTCGAGCCCCAGGCTCCAGCGATCGACGTAGGCGAGATCGAGCGCCATCCACTCCGTGAACGGCAGGTCGTTCCGGCCGCCCACCTGCCACGAGCAGGTCAGCCCCGGCCGCATCGAGAGCCGCCGCCGGTGTCCTCCGGTCAGCGCCGCGGTCTCCTCGACCGGCAGCGGGCGCGGACCGACCAGGCTCATCTGGCCAGCCAGCACGTTGAGGAGCTGCGGCAGCTCGTCGAGGCTGAAGCGGCGCAGGAAGCGTCCGAAGCGGGTGACGCGCGGATCGTTGGTCAGCTTGAAGACCGGTCCGTCCATCTCGTTGTGCGGCAGCAGCGCCGTCCGCTCGGCGTCGGCGCCGAGGCGCATGGTCCGGAACTTCAGCATCGAAAACGGACGGCCGTAGAGGCCGCCGCGGCGCTGGACGTACAACACCGGGCTCCCCACGAAGCCCCGCACGCAGAGCGCGAGCAACAGGAGCAGGGGCGAGAGGATCGCCAGCAACAGCGCCGCGAGCAGCCGATCGAAGATCGCCTTGATGACGAGCGACGGCACGCTCGGGCGGCGCCGTTGGTAGACGAGGTACTGCGCGTGACCGACGGGCTCCACCTGCGGAGGCGGAAATCCGTCGACGCCGCGGGCCAGCGACACCAGCGCGGCGATGCCGTGCTCCGACATCAGCTCGACCAGGCAGCGCGTGTCGGCCTCCGACAGCGAGTCGGACAGCAACACCTCGTCCACCGGAGCTTCCCGCAGCCGCTCGGCGAGCTCCGCGACCCCGGAGAACGGGCGGCGGGCGACGCGCCGGCCGCGGGCCCGCCCGATCTCGCCCAGCGCCTCGTCGCCGAGCTCGCCGATCACCAGCACCAGCGACTCGCCCCGACGGCGGGCCACGAACCGGCGCTGGAACGAGCTGGCGGCCAGCAGCAGCGTCGTCGACAGAACCAGGAAGATGCCGATCAGCGAGCGGTTGAGCGAGGTCTGCGCGGCGACCAGGATCAAGGCGATGGCCGCCAGGCCGCAGGCCTGGGTGAGGATCAGCCGGCGCGCCAGCTCCGTGCGTGGCCCGGTGATGACAGGAATGCGATGAATTCCCAGCCGCTCGGCGGCCAGCACCCAGATCGGCAGGAAGATCACCAGCAGGTGCACGTATTCGCCCGGCGCCAGCGGCGGCTTCAGCGACCGCACGAGATGCGCGGCGCCCGCATGGGCCAGCCGGGCCAGCAAGAGCGCGCCGATGACCAGCGCGACGTACTGCACGAGCAGCAGCGCCTCCAGCGCTTCGTCCCGGGTCATGTAGCGCTCTCCGGCGAGCTCTCCATCGCCACGAGCATTCCGGCCAGGAGCCAGAAGAGAGCGTAGGTCGGAGTGAACTCCAGGAAGTAGTCGAGGAGGCCGTGCACGAGGTAGGTGGCGAACCCGGCGGCGACCCCCAGCGCCAGGATTCGACTTGCCGGCGCGGCGATCGCCCGCCGCGCAGCGCCCGCGAGCGCGACGATCACCGCCAGCAAGGCCACCAGCCCCACCAGGCCCAGATCGGCCAGCGTCTCGAAATAGAGGCTGTTGGCGTGCATTCGCTCGTCGACGTGGTCGCGCCCGAGGAACGTCCCCGAGAGGTGCCGGAAGTTGTCCGGGCCGATCCCCAGCAACGGATGCGCGCGCCAGGCGGAAACGGCCGCCCGCCAGAGCGTCCCGCGCGCGCCCTCGTCCGGCGTCCCCGACCAGACGGCCGTCGCTTCCTGCGATCGGGTCTCCGAACCGGCGAAGCCGCCGCTGCCGACGAGGATCGGCTGGCGCAGACCGGGGTCGCCGCGCTCACTGAACCAGGTGGTGTGCTCTTGCACCAGGTCCCACCACAGGACGTAGTGTCCCGGCCGGGACGGCGCGCGGACCTGCGCGCGAACCTGCGCGCTGCCCCCCGGGTCGACATCTCCCGCCAACGTCGTGCGCAGCCCGTCGCGCACGACCATGGCACCGGTCTCGGCGTCGAGCCAGTGATAGGAGAGCGCAACCGGGGAGGGGGCGATCCGCGGCCAGGCGAGCGCCCCCTCGTTCCGAACCTCCAGAGTCTCGAACGCCGTGCTGCCGGGGGCAAGCGCCGGCGGCAGCCGGCCCTGCGGTCCGCCGGAGGCGGTGATGACCGCGCGGTACCAGGCACCGTCCTTCCAGAACCGAAAGCGGCCGACCAGCTCCGAGCTCGAGGCCAGCGCCGCCAGCGCCAGCAGGGTCGCCAGCAGCGCCGGCGCCAAGCGCGCGTCTCGCGCCGCCGGCCATAGACGACCGCCAGCGCCGCGATCGCCGCCAGGCCGCCGACCAGCCCCGCGCGCGAGGCGGTGGCCAGAACACCGTCGAGCAACAGGAGCAGCGCCAGCATCACCCCGCCCAGCTCCAGGCGTGATCGTCGGACCGCGAAGGCCGACGCGCCGAGCGCGCCCGCGACGGGCGCCACCGCCTCCAGATACATGGCGGCGATGTTCGGATATTGAAACGGGCCGCTGGCGCGGGGGCGGCCGAGCGCCTGGAAGGTCCTGAGGTGAAACGGGTGCAGCAGCGCCCCCACCGCCGCCCACTGCGCTTCCGTGACCGTCAGCAGCGCGGCGACCAGCGCGCCGCCGACCAGCGCCTGCGCCACGCGCACCGACGCGCCGGGCGCGCGCAGAAGATCGGCGGCCGCCGCGTAGAGCAACATTCCGCCCACGCTGCGGAGGGCGAACTTGAGCGCCGTCCCGCGCGCGGCGGGGGCCAGCGCCGCCGAAACCAGCAGCACCAGACCGAACGCGGCGACGGCCCGGTGGGCGAACGGCGCCCGCTCGATCCGAGCGACGAGCTCGCGATCGCCCGCCCACCATCCAGCGACCAGCGCCACGCCCCACGCGGCCAGCGCCAGATACAGAAACAGCTCGACGCTGGAGAGCTGCAGCGGCCCGAGCCGCGCCAGCGGCTCGAGCTTCTCGAACGGGAGCAGCGCCGCCAGAAGGGTGAGCGCCCCGCGCCCGATCGCCCTCAGCCGCTCGACGGCGCGCGCCCGGGACATCAAATCCGCTCGTAGACCACGATCACGTGATCGCCGAGGTGGCAGAGACCCGGCAGCCCCGCCAGCCGATCCTCCAGGACCGCCAGCGCGCCGAGCAGCCGCGGCGTCCGCGCCATCCGCGGACCGAAGCTGAGCGGAGGCCAGAAGAGCCCCAGGCTCCTGGTCTCGATGCGGCGAAATCCCGCGCCGAGCGCCCGATCGAAGTCGCGCGGGCCGTAGTAGCGCATCGGGAAGGTCCGCCCGTCGACGTCGGCCACCGGCGCGCGCCGGAAGCGCCGGAACGCCGTGCGGGGCTCGCCGCGCGCCAAGAAGAGCGCGATCTCCAGCGGGCAAACCCGCGGCAGCACCACGCCCACGAAACGCCCGCCCGGCGCCAGCGCCTGCTCGAGCAGCCGGCGGACCGGAGCGAGCGAGAGCTCGCAGTTGAGCGGCGCGAAGTTCGAGAAGACGCCGTCGACGCGCAGGCCGAGCGCCGGCCAGTCGGCGGCCAGGGTGGCGGCGCTCCCCCGCACGAACCGCACGGCGGCGCCGCGACCGGCGGCGCTCAACTTGGCCTCGGCCCGGGAGAGCATCTGGGGCGCCGGATCGCAGGCGACCAGCGTATGACCGCGCTCGACCAGGGCCAGCGTGTCCTCGCCGGTGCCGCAGCCCACCTCCAAGAGCGCGCTCCCCGGCGCGAAGTGCCGCGCCAGCGCCGCGTGCACCCGCGTACGCGCGAGCGCAATGAGCGGATTCGCGGCCGGAGAAAACAGTGCGTCGTAACGAGCGGCGAGCGCATCGAACGCGGCCGCGCCGCCGGCAGGGACGGTCACCTCGCGAGTATACTCATCGCCCACCGCCGCCAGAAGCAGGCCGGCGAACCAACGTCATGGCGCGCGTCCTCTTCACGCACGGTCACCTTTTGCGATTTGATCGCAAGCAGCACGCCATTGGCAAGCCTTACCCGCCGCTCGCGACCATCACCGCCGCGGCGCATCTGCGCGCCGCCGGCCACCATGTCGCGCTCTTCGATCCGATGCTCGACGACGACATCGCCGGCTTCGAGGCCGCGTTGAGGCGGACCGCGCCGACGCTGGTGGTGATTTACGACGACGTCTTCAACTGGTTCACCAAGATGTGCCTCGGCCGCATGCGCGAGACGGCGCTGGCCATGACCCGGCAGGCGCGCGCCGCCGGGGCCCGCGTGATCGTCTCCGGGCACGATGCCGCCGACGCGCCGGAGGTTTATCTGGCCGCCGGCGCCGACTACGTCATCGTCGGGGAAGGCGAGGTGACGTTGGGCGAGCTGGCCGCCCGCCTCGACGCCGCGCGCGGCGACGCGCCCCCCAAGGTCGACGACGTCGCCGGCCTGGTCTGGAAGCAGCTCGGCATGCAGCGCCAGAGCGGCCCCCGCGCCCTGCTGAAGAACCTCGACCAGCTGCCGCTCCCCGCCTGGGACCTGGTCGACGTCGATCGCTACCGCGCCTTCTGGAAGCGCCGCCACGGCTACTTCTCGCTCAACGTCGTCACCACCCGCGGCTGTCCCTACCTCTGCAACTGGTGCGCGAAGCCGGTCTACGGAAACACGTACCACACGCGGACACCCGAAAGCGTCGTCGCCGAGCTCCGACTCCTGCGCCAGCGCTACGCGCCCGATCACCTCTGGTTCTGCGACGACATCTTCGGGCTCAAGGCCCGCTGGCTGCTCCCCTTCGCGGAACAGATCTCCGCGGCCGGCCTGGCCACGCCGTTTCTCTGCCAGACCCGCGCGGATCTCATGACCGAGGAGAATGTCGCCGCGCTCCGCCGCGCCGGCTGCGCCGAGACCTGGATGGGGGTCGAGTCGGGCTCGCAGGCGGTGCTCGACGCGATGGACAAGGGGATCGACCTCGCTCAGGTGCGCGGCGCCGTGGCGCGCCTGCGCGCGGCCGGGGTCCGGGTCGGGTTCTTCCTGCAGTTCGGTTATCCGGAAGAGCGCTGGCGCGACATCCAGATGACCCGGCAGCTCATCCGGGAGCTGGCCCCCGACGAGATCGGGATCTCCGTCAGCTACCCCTTGCCGGGGACTCGCTTCCACGAGCGGGTGCGGGCCTCGCTGGGAGAAAAGCGCAACTGGCGCGAGAGCGACGACCTCGATCCCCTCTTCCCGGGTCCCTTCTCCCGGGATTTCTACCGGACACTGTCGCGCACCGTCCACGCCGAGTTCCGGACCCGACGCGCGTTGAGGACGCTCCGGGCGATGGCCGCCGCGCCTCTCACCGACGGTCGGCCGACCGTCGCCGCCGGGATGCGCGCGCTCGGGGGCCTGGCCGAGCTGCCGATCTGGCTCGCCGGTCGGGCCCGCCTTTTTCCACAAACCCTCACCGCGCGCAGAGTTTGAGCCCCCACTCCGGCAAACGAATACTCTCGACGGTCGAGCTCCTGCCGCTATACTCCCCGAAGAGCAAGCGGGGAAACCATGCGAAAAATCTCTGGGTTCGCGTTTTGGGTGCTTCTGGGCCTGGCGGTCGTGATCGTTCCGATCGCCTGCAGCAGCAGCGACAGCATCACCAATGACGGCGGGAACACCGATTCGGCGCCCGGCGACATGACGCACGTCTAAGAACACTCTCGGTCTCCGACTCCCCGTCTCTTTCCGCTCTCGTTCGCCGCGCGCATCGCGGCTCGTTCGCGCTGGTCAGTTTTCTGTCGGGTGCCCGCCGTGCGCCATTGCTCTCCGTGGTGACCCCGGCTCGACGGCCGCGCCGGATCACAGCTCGACCACGGATCGCGCGCGTCAGCCAATAATGAGAGGAGGCGCCACTTTCGAGACGAGTTCGTGCTGTTCGCAGCCGGTCCGTTCGCAATAAAGTTCTTCGCACGGAAGGCCAATTCGGTCTGCCCGGGAATATAGGTGGCGATGACTCACACAGCACGCTCATGGCTCTTGGGACTTGGCTTGGCAATCCTCACCGCGGCTTGCAGCAGCTCGCAACCGGGCACGACCGGCAGCGGGGGCAGCAACGGCACCGGCGGTAACGGCACCGGCGGGAGCGGCCCCACCTGCGACTCTGCGCAGACGCTCTGCGGCTCGACGTGCGTGAACACCGCCAGCGATTCGAACAACTGCGGCGTTTGCGGCAATCCCTGTTCCGGCGGGAAGACCTGCCAGAACAGCCAGTGCCAGTGCCCATCCGGCATGCTGAGCTGCAGCGGCGCCTGCGTGGCCTCCGACGCGAACAATTGCGGAGCCTGCGGGACGACCTGCACGACCGGCCAGGTCTGCAGCAACAACAGCTGCAGCTCGAGCTGCGCGGCCAGCCAGATGCTTTGCGGCAGCGCCTGCGTCGACACGACCAGCAGCGCCGCGAACTGCGGCACCTGCGGACACGCCTGCGGCTCGACCCAGCACTGCGCGAGCAGCGCCTGCGTCGACAACGTCACCACCGGGACCGGCGGTTCGACGGGCACCGGCGGCAGCGCGACGGGCGGCTCGACCGGCACCGGCGGCAGCGGCACCGGGGGCATGGCGGGCAAGGCGGGCACCGGCGGCGCGACGGGCACGGGCGGCAGCGCCACGGGTGGCTCGACCGGCACCGGCGGCACGGCGGTCACGATGAAGGTGATCACCTCCGGGCCGGGCGCGTACTGGACGACCGCGACGGCGACGACCTCGACCGCGTCCGCCACGGTGACGGTCAATGACACCTCAACGGCCCAGAAGTGGGACGGCTTTGGCGGCGCCTTCAACGAGATCGGATGGAACGTCCTCACCTCTTCGACCATGCAGACGCAGGCGATGACGTTGCTCTTCAGCGCCACCGACGGCGCGAACTTCCAGTGGGGCCGCATCCCCATGGGCGCCAGCGACTACGCCACCAGCCGCTACACCGACGACGATACGGGAACCGACGTGACCCCGACCAGCTCGGGATCCAATCGACCTCCCGCGGACACCTCCATGTCCATGTTCTCGCTCACCCGGGACGGCCAGAAGCTGATCCCGTACATCAAGGCCGCGCAGGCGGTGAACCCCAACCTCCGCTTCTGGGCCAGCCCCTGGACGCCTCCGGTCTGGTTGAAGACCGGATACAATTCGGACAGCGGAACCAAGAAGCCGTCGTACTTCGATGGTGGCAACATCGTCAGCGGCAATTCCTCGTACCTGACGGCGTACGCCCAGTACTACTCGAAGTTCGTCATGGGGTACAAGGCGCAGGGGATCAACATCGAGGTCGTCTCTCCCCAGAACGAGCCTGGCTACCAACAGAACTACCCCTCTTGCCTCTGGGACAGCGCCACGTACGTGAGCTTCGTCAAGGCGCTCGGCGCGGTGATGCAGCCCCTGGGCGTCAAGATCATGCTCGGGACCATGTCGAACAATGGCGACACCTCCGGGGGCATGGCGCGCCACGACACCGACATCGCGACCGCCGTGTTGAACGACAGCACCGCGGCCGGGTACGTCTCGGTCGCCGGCGCGCAGTGGGGCGTCCTCGACGCGGTGAACAGCGGGACGAAGTTCGGCAACCTGCCGATCTGGGCCACCGAGCACAAGTGCGGCAACTACCCCTGGAACCCCACTGGCTATCCGGCCTACAACAGCTCGAAGGCGCCCAACGATCAGGCATACGGCGTCGAGAGCTGGGGTTACATCAGCAAGGCGATCAGAAACGGCAAGGTACAGGCCTACAACGCCTGGAACATGGTGCTCGATTCGTCCGGCCTGGGGATCGACACGACCCGTGACTGGAAGCAGGACGCCCTGCTGGTCGCGGGCTCAGGCAGCGTCACGCCGACCCCGGCCTACTACGTCTTCCGCCACCTCTCGCAGTACGTCCAGCCGGGCGCGACCGTCGTCGGAACGAGCGGCGGCGACGCGGTGGCGTTCAAGAACACCGACGGAAGCGTCGTGGTCGCCATGTACAACTCGGGCAGCGCGACGACGTACGTCGTTTCGATCAAGGGACAGAAGCTGTCGTTCCCGATGCCGGGCACCGGCTGGGCGACGGTCGTCGTTCCCTGAGCTGAAACCGGCCCGCGAGCGCCGTGGCGCGCTCGCGGACCAATCGCGAAAGCGCGAACGTGACTGAGAGAATCGATTAGGTCGTAAAGAGAAACTCAACCAGGTACCGACCGGAGGCCGACGTGGGCAAGACCAAACTTGGCAGTGTAATTTTCGCGAGCGCACTCTTTGCCTGCGGCTGCGGCTCAAGCGGCGGCGGGACAGGGGCAGGCGGTTCCCCGGGCTCCGGCGGGACGACGAGCACGGGCGGCTCCACGGGAACCGGCGGGAATGCCACCGGCGGGACGACCGGGACGGGCGGCACCACCGGAACGGGCGGCTCCACGGGCACAGGCGGACACGCCACCGGCGGGACGACCGGAACGGGTGGCACCGTCGGTACCGGTGGCAGCTCCCCCACAGGCGGCTCCACGGGCACGGGCGGCACGACTGGCACCGGCGGCACGGCGGGCGGCGCGGGACACGGCGCGGGGGGCGCCACCGGCGGCACGGCGGGCCACGGCCCGGGCGGCTCGTCGGCGACGGGCGGCACGACCGGCACCGGCGGGGTGGGCGGCGGCTCCTCCGGCGTGACGGTGCAGCTCGCTCAGACGGAGCAGACGATCGAGGGGTTCGGCCTCAACACCGCCTTGAGCAGCGTGACCCCTGATTGGGCGACTTTCTACGGCACCACTGGCAACGGGCTTGGGCTGTCCATCGTCCGGGTCGCGATGCAATCGGACACCAGCCTTTCGGGAGCTATCCCGCCGTCTAGCTACGGCGCAAAGGTCATCGCGTCCCCCTGGACTGCGCCCGGCGGTGACAAGGACAACGGCATGACGCAGAAGGGTGGGCACCTGCTCCCGGCCAAATACGACGAATGGTCGACGGCGATAGCCACCTTTGCCCATGCCCACAACATCTACGCCATGGGGGCGGCGAATGAGCCCGACTTCGCGTCGTGTGGCTCCTCGATCGGACCACCGTGCAACGGTGACTACGACACGATGCTCTTCACGGCCAACGAGATGGTGGCTTTCATCAACAAACTCGGACCGAAGCTTCACGCTCTGAGCCCGCCGGTCAAGCTCCTCGCGCCTGAACCATCGGAGTGGCTCCACCTCTGGAGCAACGCCTCGGCCACGGGCTCGACTGTCTCCGGCCATCCGAACAGCTCGGACCCGCTGAAATGTGGATGTTTCTCGAACGATCCGACCACCACCGGTTGCGCCAGCACTTGCGCCCAGGGCAACGGATACGATTACGGCCACTGGCTGGCCAAGGATGCGACAGCCTGGGGCCTCATCGACATTCTGGGGACGCACGAGTACGACACGCAAAAGGCGCTGGGCTGGCCGTCCGACGTCGACGGTGGCAAGAGGAGCAAGACTGTCTATGAGACCGAGGTGTCCGGCGTGTTGTACTGGCCGGAAGCGGGGCCGTCGAGCGACATCAACAACGGCATCGCGGTCGCCGGTTGGATTCACTCCGCCCTCGTCGTCGGCCAGGCTTCGGCCTGGCTCTATTGGTGGTACCAGGCGAGCGGGAGCGACGACAATGAAGGGTTGCTCCTCAAGAGCTCGTCGACGTTGACCAAGCGCTGCTACACGCTGGGTAACTACAGCAAGTTTGTGCGGCCGGGTTACGTCATGGTGGACGTGACGGGCAACTCCAACACGAGTCTCCTTCTCTCGGCCTTCAAGGGTACGGACGGAACCGTTGTCGTGGTCGCCGTCAACAAGGGCACCTCGGCGGCCACCGTGCCGATTTCCATCGCGGGCGGAACGGCACCCGCCTCGTGCACGCCGTACGTGACCTCGTCGAGCGACAACATCGCCGCGAAGACCGCTGTCCCGGTGACGGGCGGGACCTTCACCGCCTCGCTCGCCGGGACGACGGTGACCTCCTTCGTCTGCAAGTAGTAGGCCCCCACCACCGGGCGGACCACCCGCCCGGCAGTGCCCTCTCGCGATTCGTCACATTCTGGCTATCCCTTGGGGGTTCCGGGGCAGGCCCTTGTGGCGGGCGTGGCATGTCGGAACATGCGCCGAATTAAGTGGGGCGCGGTCGCAGAGTTATGCCCGGCCGTTCTTCCACTCGCAGCGGCCCGCTGGCGCTTCCAGCCGGCGCGGGTCATCGAAGTGGACGCCAGGGCCCGTGACCGGCGCGAGCTCCGCGGGCTCCGGTTCTCGCTGCCACGCCGATTACGAGGCCGCCCGAGCGTTCGATCCCCTGTGAATCCTACGCGAGCAGCCTTTTAGAGACCTTGGACCGACACCGGGATCGGGCTGTCGATCATCGAATTGTTGCCGAGCTCTCCGGCGCCGTTCGCCCCCCAGCATTTCGCGCCGGCGCTGGTGATCGCACACGAATGCTCATAACCAGCTGTGATGGCTTGAACGCCGCTTCCAAGCCCCTGGACGGGAACCGGAGACACGCGGTTGGTCCCGGTCGTGTTGTCGCCGACTTGTCCGAACGCGTTCCAACCCCAGCAGAGAGCAGCGCCGTTGACCACCGCGCACGTGTGCGAATCGCCGGCCGAAACGGCCTGCACGCCGCTCGACAGGCCCGGCACGGGGGTCGGGACCCACCGATCCATCCCGGTGCCGTCACCGAGCTGTCCGCTCACGTTCGATCCCCAGCAGAGGAGAGCGCCGCCGGCGATCACGCAGGCGTGCGTTTCTCCCGCGGCGATCGCTTGAACGTTCGACCCCAAACCCATCGGTTGGACGGGGCTGTAACTGTCCATCGTCGAGTTGTTGCCAAGGCTGCCTTGCGTGTTGAATCCCCAGCAGTAGACGGAGCCGCCCGCGAGCGCGCACGTAAACTGGCCGCCGACGGCGATGGCCTGAATGTTTCCGTTCAAGGCTAGCGCTACAGGGATCGGGCTTCCGGTGATGACGGCCGGGTTGACACCAAGCTCGCCAGCCCCATTATCGCCCCAGCATTGGATTTGCCCGCTCAGAAGCGCACATGAGTGCCTACTCCCGGTGGCGACGCCCCGGATGCCAGATGTGAGGCCGGTGACCTGGACGGGTGCATTCCGGTCGGACATCGAGCCATCCCCGATCTGACCGAAGGCGCCGTACCCCCAGCATTTGACTGCGCCGCTGACAACGGCGCAGCCATGCAGCGAATCGCTCCCGCTGGATACGGCCTGCACGCCGGTTGTGAGGCCGCTCGTCGCGACCGGGACCAGACTGTACGGGATCTGCGCGAAGGTCTGATTGATTCCGAGGAGGCCCGAGTAGCTGGTTCCCCGTCCGCCGGGGTCGGAGCCATTGCTTCCCCAGCATTTGGCGGCTCCACCCACGGTGGCGCAGGTGAAGCCGTTGTGCGCGGCGATGGTCGCGCAGTCCGACTGCGCCTGGGACCAGGTAGACGTGGAAACGAGTGGGAGGCAACTCTGGCAGCTATTGGCCGGATTGAGCATACCCGTCGCGTAGACCGTCCCGCCCACGTAGCACGCTGCCTGACAGCTACCCGAACCGCAGATCTGCCCGCTGCCGCAGCTGGTCCCGTCGGTGTTGCTGGACCAGGTCGTGGTGCTGGAAGCCGGCTTGCAGATCTGGCAGGCGTTCGTCGTGTTGATGGTTCCGCTGCCGACCAGCGCGCCGTTGATCCAGCAACCCGCCTGGCAGATGCCGCCGCTGCACACCTGTCCGGTGCCGCAACTCGCACCGTTGACCGCTGTCGTCCAGGACGTCACCGCGAAGCTGGTCTGGCAAGTCTGGCAGGCGTTCGCGGGGTTGGCGGCTCCCTCCGCGTAGAAGGCGCCGGAGATGAAACAGCCCGTCTTGCACGCGCCTGAATTGCAGTACTTTCCGCCGCTGCAGGAGGTGCCTTCGTCGGCGTTCGAAAAGCCCGACGCCGATGTCGCCGGCTTGCAAACCTGGCAGCTGTTGGCCGGATTGCCGGCTCCGGTGGCGTAGGTCGTTCCCCCAATCATGCAGCTCGTACCTGAACCGCCCCCTCCCCCAGATCCTGCGACCGCGGCCCCGCCGGAGCCCGAAAGGCCCCCCGCGCCGCTCGCCGAGGTGCCACCGATGCCCGCCGCGCCGCCGCCTGCCGAAGCACCACCGGTGCCCGTCCCGGCCGCGCCGCCGCTGCCCACGGCGCCGGCGATTCCCATCGTGCCCGCTTGCCCAGCGAGTCCGCCTCCGGCACCTGCGGATTCCATGGAGCCGGGGATCGTCCGCGTCGGACAGGCGAGAGTCGTGAGTGTCAGAAAGAGCGTCAAAAAGGTGAGTGCGGTTGGCCTCATGATCGCAGTTATCGACCCCGGACCCTACTTGGTTGCGTTAGCCGATTCAACTTGTTCCGCTGCCCGCCGAGACATGTCGCTCATTGCGCCGCGAGCCGGGAATCACGGCCTGCAGACAGCGCTTCTTGCCCGAGTTCGGGTTGGTTGGATCTCGTGAGAAAATCCGTCGTCCTCGGCTCGAACCTGCTCCTCCCTTGTCCTCCCTTGTCGAGCTCACTCTCGCACTACCACGCTCGTCACATCACCACCCGGCTCGACCCTCCTCGCGTCTCGAACTGACGCGACCGCTGCTCGCGTCTCGAACCTGCGCGACCTCGGGATGGAGGTTTGTGAGACCATTGCACAGTTGCCTGTTGAACCGCCGTCCGGAGTCGGAGGCTGTGAAGTGCGTGGAGTAGAGTTCTGACAGGACCCCGTCAACGAGGCGAACAAGGAGATCAACAGCAACGCGGTGACAGGGCCCGCAGGGCCCGGGAAAAGCATGGGAGGGAGTTGACGGAGCACCCCATTATTTGGGACGGACCGGCACTTGTTCTCCTTATCCTCCCGCCGCTCGCCACCGTGAACCCCGACGAAGGTGCAGCGCCCAATCGACCGGGCGCGCTGCGATCCAGCAGGGGATCGGGCCTTACAAAGCGAACGGCTTGCGAGAGCTAATCAACCGCGTCACGGTACCTTCTTCGGGATCGTCTTCGCGACCCACTTATCACCATGGCGGGTAACAACACCGTCGATGGGACCGCATCCGACCCATCCAGGCGAGACGATCCGGCCCTTGGCGAGATCGTCCCGCCAACTCGAGTGTAGAAACTGTGCCCAAAATCTTCTGGCCCCGTGACGTTCGGGGTCGAACGCAAATTGAATAACGAATTCACTGGGAGCCCTCGGCGGATTCTGTCCGATCCGGATATTCCATCCCGTAGCTTGGCAGGCGATCGTTTCGCGCGGCATGGGGTCAAGACCGATGACGTCGGCATAGATAATTCCGCCCGCCGTCGCTCCCTTCTTCACGCACCCGTCTTCGGCATCATCCAGCGTTGTGTAGTCATCGGTAATTGGGCCAACGATGTGCGTTGCGGCCTCAATCACAAAGGGGCAATAGTCGCCAGCCGTCGTGGGCTTCCGAAGGCGAGCGCTCGCGACGTTTCCGATGCAACCGAGCGCAAGCACGGCAAGGGCCAAGCGGGTCATTTGTCGACGGAACCAGGGTGGTGCACCACCTGTGGCGATATTGAAAACCCGATCAGCTGCATCGTTCGCAAGTCGACGTCGAAATCATCTTCACGCTTTCCATAAACAACACCGACGGCCATTCCCGGCGCCTGAAGCTTGATTAACGAGCCAATGGCGAAGCTGTTACATCCGAGGATGTCGAAGTGTTTGACACCAGCCGCTTTCAATACCGTTGCCAGTTCCGGCCCGGTTATTCGCGTCAGCGGTGCCAGCGTTACACCGTCGCTGAGAGCGTGGCCGTAATAGACTACTCGGTCATAGTGACGGGAAGCTAGGACGGCTCGGATGGTCTGGATATCGGGCGCGAACCGGTAATCAGCTTGAGCGATGTCCGGGGCCTCAGCGCGCATGAACTCCTGCATCGCGGGCCGCAACAGCCGCTCGAAGTTATGGCGGATTGCGCCCTTGAATTCGCTGGGGACAAACTGCCACACCTTATGAAGATCGCGATGTTTAGCGCTGAAGAGCTTGATTCGCTTCGGAGGTACACCGTACATGACAAGAGTTGCCACGTCAGCGGCCCGCCTCAGCTTGCGTGAGCACCCGGCCGCGACAGGCGAGCAAACCTTCTGCCACCTCCGCTTCGTCGGCCGGATCCACACCAAGCAGCTCTGTCTTCAGGGCTTCCTTCGCGCGTCCCACGCCCCCAACCCTAGCCTGTTCGCCCGTCCTCGAGTAGCTCATGCCCACCAGGTTTCGGTCGGCTTGTCACCCGGCTGCTACGCGACCGTCCGAGATGGCCTGCGCGTCTCCCCCGCGTGTAGCCGTCGAAACGTCTCCGCGCGGAATTCCTCGCGTCTCGAACTGGCGCGACCCTGCTCCGAGCCCGCGCAGCCGCCCCCGATTTCCACGACGCCGCAACGCGACGGGGGCCGAATCAAGTGGATCGGAGGCGGGCTTTTGCCCGCCGGAGACTTGCTTGCCGAGAAAGATCCGGGTGCTGCTCGCGGCGCGATCCGGGGGGTGGGCCCGTGGGAGGGGCGAAGCCCCTCCCACGCACGTTTTACTTGTTGGGCTGGGGCGTCATCCGGAGGTAAGGCTTGAGCTCCTTCCAGCCCTTCGGGAACTTCTGCTTCATGATCTCCGGGTCCTTCAGCGACGGGACGATCACCACGTCCTGGCCGTCCTTCCAGTCGGAGGGGGTCGCCACAGAATGGCTGTCAGTCAGCTGAAGCGAGTCGATCACCCGCAGGATCTCGTCGAAGTTGCGGCCCGCGCTGGCCGGGTAGGTGAAGATGAGGCGGATCTTCTTCTTGGGATCGATCACGAACACCGAGCGGACGGTGGAGGTGTCGCTCGCCTCGGGGTGGATCATGTCGTAGAGCTTGGCGACCTTCTTGTCGGCGTCGGCCAGGATCGGGAAGTTCACCTTGGTCCCCTGCGTCTCCTCGATGTCGCCCACCCAGCCCTTGTGGGAGGCGATCGGGTCGACCGAGAGCGCGATCACTTTCACGTTCCGCTTGTCGAACTCGCCCTTGAGCTTGGCGACGCGGCCGAGCTCGGTGGTGCAGACCGGCGTGAAGTCGGCCGGGTGGGAGAAAAGCACCCCCCACTTGTCGCCCAGGTACTGGTGAAAGTTGATCTTCCCCTCGGTCGAGTCCTGCTCGAAATCGGGGGCCAAGCTGCCAATGTGAAGCGCCATGACGTTCTCCTTTTCTGTCCCGTGGATCGTTGGTTTTCGGGCCGAAGCTTGCTCGCGAATCACCTTCCGCGCCAGGGGAGACGGTCGAGCTGCGGCAGGGCAAAGTTCGCGCCGCGAAAACTAGCGCCCGACGGCGCTCGTGTTACCATCTGCCGCGAAGTGGCCCCCGCTTGCGTTCGCGCCCCCGTAGGCGTAGATCCGGCCCCGCTATCCATGAAGGCTGGGAACGCTGGTCGCATGTCTCTTCACCTATCCTGCTCGTGAGTTCCTCCGAGTGAAGCCTACAGACGTTCGCAACCCCGACTACTTTCACAAGGTGGTCGACTGCCAGTGGGCCTGCCCCGCGCACACCAACGTGCCGGAGTACATCCGCATGGTCGCGCAGGGGCATTACGACGACGCCTATCTGCTGAACCGCGACTCCAACGTCTTCCCGGGCATCCTCGGCCGCACCTGCGATCGTCCGTGCGAGCCGGCCTGCCGCCGCACGCGCATCGAGGAGAAGCCGGTCGCCATCTGCCGCATCAAGCGCGTGGCCGCCGATCTGAAGGGTGACGTCAGCGCGCGGCTCCCCAAGGCGCCGGCGACCAAGAACGGCAAGCGCGTCGCCTGCATCGGCGCCGGTCCGGCTTCGCTGACGGTGGCCAACGATCTGATGCCGCTCGGCTACGAGGTCGTGGTGTTCGAGAAGAACACCAGCCCCGGCGGCCTCATGCGGACGAACGTCCCCAGCTTCCGGTTGCCGGCCCACGTGCTCGACGAAGAGATCGCGATGATCGTCGACATGGGCGTCGAGGTCCGCTACGGCACGCCGGTGCAGAGCCTCAAGGCGCTGATGGGCCAGGGGTTCGACGCGGTCTTCGTCGGGTCGGGCGCGCCGCGCGGCAAGGATCTCGAGCTGCCGGGGCGCAAAGAAGCGGCCGAGCGGATCCACATCGGCATCGACTGGCTGGAGAGCGTCGCCTTCGATCACGTCAACACCATCGGCGAGCGCGTCCTCATCATTGGCGTCGGCAACACCGCGATGGACTGCTGCCGCACGGCGCGGCGCCTGGGCGGCAAGGACGTCAAGGTCATGGCCCGCCGCGACCGCCAGCACTTCAAGGCCTCGCCCTGGGAGCTGGAGGACGCGGAAGAAGAGCAGGTCGACATCCTGGTCAACCACGTGCCGACTCGGTTCGTGGTCGAGAAGGGGAAGCTGGTTGGCATGGAGTTCGAGCGGCCGGCCAAGAGCGGCAGCGGGACGGAGAAGGTGATCCTCCCCGCCGACGACGTCATCGTGGCCATCGGCCAGGAGAACGCCTTCCCTTATATCGAGCGCGACATCGGCATCGAGTTCGGCAAGTGGGACATGCCGAAGGTGGACGAAAAGACGATGGCGTCGACGCGGCCGGGGGTCTTCTTCGGCGGCGACGCGGCCTGGGGCCCCAAGAACATCATCTGGGCCGTCGCCCACGGGCACGAGGCGGCGATCTCGATCCACAACCACTGCCAGGGGATGGCGCTCACCGAGCGGCCGCCGGCGCACATGAACCTCGTCACGCAGAAGATGGGGCTCACCGAGTGGAGCTACAGCAACGACTACAACCCGGCCCACCGGGCCAAGATGAAGCACGTCGACCTCAAGGAGCGCTTCAAGCAGCTGTCGATCGAGGTCGAGATGGGGTTCGACCACGAGCAGACCGCGCGCGAGGTCGAGCGGTGCCTCAACTGCGACGTGCAGACGGCCTTCACCGACAAGCGCTGCATCGAGTGCGACGCCTGCGTCGACGTCTGCCCGACCAGCTGCCTGACCATCACCGCCAACGGCGAAGAGCCGGAGCTGCGGCAGCGACTGACAGTCCCGGCGACCAACACCACCCAGGAGATCTTCGTGTCGGGCGGCCTGCCGCAGACCGGCCGGGTGATGGTCAAGGACGAGGACGTCTGCGTCCACTGCGGCCTGTGTGCCGAGCGCTGCCCGACGGCGGCCTGGGACATGGCCCGCCTCGAGCTGACGCTCCCCAAGGCCGGGCAACGTCCGAACGGAGCGGGGATCATTCCGGCTTCGTCTCTCGCCAAGGGGAGCGACAAGGGGGGCGGTCCCGCTCCTCGCGTTCCCGCCTCCGGGCAATAGGCACAACAGGCAATTATAGGTAGTGACAACCGTGCATCAGCGGCAGGTGATCAGAACCAACGACTTCGCGCTCAAGCTGGCCAACGTCAACGGAACCGGATCGGCCAGCGCGAACGGGTTGCTGATGCAGGCGATCTTCCGGATGGGGATCCCCGTCTCGGGGAAGAACCTGTTCCCCTCCAACATCCAGGGGCTGCCGACCTGGTACGAGGTGCGGGTCAGCAAGGCCGGGCACACGGCGCGCGCGCTCGACTACGACCTGGTCATCGCCATGAACGTCGAGACCTACGCCCGGGACGTCAAGGAGGTCCGCTCGGGCGGCGCGCTGCTCTACGACTCGACCTGGCCGCTGGATGCCGCGCTGGCGCGCCCCGACGTCACCTTCCTGGGCGTGCCGCTGGCCCGGATGTGCAACGAGATCTTCAACGATTCGCGCGAGCGGATCCTGATGAAGAACATCGCCTACCTCGGCACCCTGGTGGCGCTGCTGGACATCGACATGGGGGTCATCGACGAGCTGCTGGAGGAGAAGTTCTCCAAGAAGAAGGCGCTCCGAGATTCCAACCACAAGGCGCTTCGCGCCGGGTACGACTTCGCGAAAGAGAACTTCGACTGCCCGCTGCCGATCCGCCTGGAGAAGATGCACGCCACCGACGATCGCATCCTGATCGACGGCAACACCGCCACGGCGCTCGGCTGCGTCTACGCGGGCGCCACCGTGGCGGCCTGGTACCCGATCACGCCGGCCACCAGCGTGATGGACTCGTTCAAGGAGCTCTGCGCGGAGTACCGCAAGGATCCCGAGACCGGCAAGAACAACTACTGCATCGTGCAGGCCGAGGACGAGCTGGCGGCGATCGGCATGGTGATCGGCGCGTCGTGGAACGGCGCCCGCGCCTTCACCTCCACCGCCGGCCCGGGGATCTCGCTCATGGGCGAGCTGATCGGCCTCGCCTACTACGCGGAGATCCCGGCGGTGATCGTCGACGTGCAGCGCACGGGCCCGTCGACGGGGATGCCGACCCGCACCCAGCAGGGGGACATCCTGGCCTGCGCCTACGCCTCGCACGGCGACACCAAGCACATCCTGCTTTTCCCTTCGCACCCGGGCGAGTGCTTCACCATGGCGGTCGAGGCCTTCGATCTGGCCGAGCGGTTCCAGACGCCGGTGTTTCTCCTCTCCGACCTCGACATCGGGATGAACGACTGGGTCTGCCCGCGGATGAAGTGGGACGACAGCTACCGCCCGAACCGCGGGCGGGTGCTCGGCGCGGACGAGCTCGCCAAGATGACCAAGTTCTTCCGCTATTCGCCGGAGAACGCCGACCACGTCGCCGCCCGCACGCTGCCGGGCGTGCACAGCAAGGGCGCCTTCTTCACGCGCGGCTCGGGACACAACAAGCTGGGCGGCTACACCGAGGTTCCCGACGAGTACCAGGAGGTGATGGACCGCCTGGCCAAGAAGCACAAGGCGGCCGCGGCGGCCGTGCCGGCGCCGATCGTCCACAAGCAGGTCGACGCGGCGTTCGGGATCATCTCGCTGGGCGGCTGCGATCCGGCGGTGCGCGAGGCGGTCGCCGTCCTGGCCGAGCGGGGGATCATCGCCGACTACCTGCGCGTGCGGGCCTTCCCGTTCGGCGCCGAGGTGGAGTCCTTTCTGGCGGCGCACGAGCGCGTCTTCGTCGTCGAGCAGAACCGCGACGCGCAGCTGCGCACGCTGCTCACCATGGAGACCAGCGCCCCGAAGGAGAAGCTGCAGTCGCTGCTGGTCTACGGCGGGTTCCCGCTGTCGGCCCGCCACGTGATTGACGGGATCACCGCGCACCTGGAACGGGCGCACGCGGAGAAGGTCTAGCCATGCCGTCGCCGAAGCCAGCCGTCATCCACCCCCACCTCCGCCCCAACAAGCTGGGGCTCACCATGCGTGACTACGAGGGATCGCCGTCGACCCTCTGCGCCGGCTGCGGCCACGACTCGGTCACCGCCGCCATCGTGCGCGCGTTCTACGAGCTCGAGACGCCGCCCCACATGATCGCCAAGCTCTCCGGCATCGGCTGCTCGTCGAAGACGCCGACCTACTTCGTCGGCGGCGCGCACGGCTTCAACTCGGCGCACGGCCGCATGCCGTCCATCGCCACCGGCGCCAACGCCGCCAATCGTTCGCTCACCTACCTCGGCATCTCGGGCGACGGCGACTCGCTCTCCATCGGCATCGGCCAGCTGGTCCACGCCATCCGCCGCAACCTCGACATGCTGTACGTGATCGAGAACAACGGCGTCTACGGCCTCACCAAGGGGCAGTTCTCCGCCTCGGCCGACATCGGCACCAAGAGCAAGCGCGGCGAGGCCAACCAGTACAGCCCGATCGATCCCGTGTCGCTGGCGCTGGAGCTGGGGGCCAGCTTCGTGGCCCGCGCCTTCTCCGGCGACAAGAGTCAGCTGGTCCCGATCCTCAAGGCGGGCCTCTCGCACAAGGGGTTCGCCATCATCGACGTCATCTCCCCCTGCGTGACCTTCAACGACCACGAGGGGTCGACCAAGAGCTACCTCAACACGCGCAAGCGGATGCTGCCGGTGATCGCCGCCGACTTCGTGGCTTCCGACTTTGTTCCACCGGCCTCCGAGATCACCACCGAGTACGCGCCCGGCTCGGCGGTCAGCGTCCAGCTGCACGACGGCAGCACGGTGCGGCTGCGCAAGCTGGCCGAGGACTACGACACCGGCAGCCGGCAAGCGGCCGCCGCCGAGGTCGAGCTCCACCGCGGCCGGGGCGAGGTCCCCACCGGACTATTTTTCGTCGACACCAAGTCGCGCGACATGCACGACATCAGCGGCACCACCGACGTGCCGCTGTCGCAGGTCCCGTACGAGAAGCTCTGCCCCGGCAGCGCCGCCCTCGACGAGCTGCAAAAGTCGTTCAGTTAACGCTGCACTGAAGGCCTGAAAGCCACCGCCGCCGGAAGGCGGTGGGTTCGGGCAGGCGCCTTCAAGGCGCCTGAAGCTCGCCGGGCGATGAACGCCATCTACTCCGTGACCTTGAAGTCGTCGTCCTGGGGCTCGACATCTCTGGTCTTCGATGTACCGCTTGAGCACCTCGTCGGTCACATTCCCGCTGGCTGCGACGAAGTACCCTCTCGACCAAAGATGTCGACCCCAGAACTGGCGGTTGAGCTCTCTGAAGTTCCGCATCAGTCGGTTCAAGCTCCGCCCCTTGATGGCGTTCATCACCCGGCTCGGTGCCATCGTCGGGGGCACGCTCAGCAGCAAATGCACATGATCGGGTCGGACGTGCCCCTTCAGAATCTCGATGTCGTACGCCTTGCATACCTCTCGCACCAGATCCCGCACTGCCAGCGCCACCTCTCCCCGCAAGATCGGCTTGCGGTACTTTGGGATGAACACGAACTGGTAGTGGCACTGGTAGACCGTGTGCGAACCCTTCCGGTACGCCTTCGTCACCTTCCCAAAGTACGGCAAGCCTCCTCAAGGCGTCGCCTCAAGGCGAGGGGCTTCACCCATCTGAGCCCCTCCGAAGCCTGCGTCGCCCGGCCCCCGAGGGAACCGTTGTCGGGTCGCCCCGGCAGCGAAACAGGCCTCCCGTGTTTCAAGTCACCGCTTGCGTACGTGCTGCGCCCACTACCCCCGCGAACAGGACGGCCTTCACGTGTCGGTTTGTCCGACCGCCCTCGACGGCCTTCGTCCAATGAGAGGAGAGTCGGCCTTTGCATCCAACCTTTCGGGGCCTGCTCAGGCTTCACTCGCGTTGCGGCCCGCACTTGCAACCCGCCCATGGCGGATCTCTGTCCCGGGGGGCTTCGACGGGGCAGTCGCCCTTCCCGCCTCCCGGGTAGCTACGAAGATGTACCGACACCTCCTTCGACCGGACTCTCACCGGCTGCGTTGACTCAACTTTCACGGCACACTCTCATCCTTGATGACGGCAGCCACGTAGAGCTGCGAGAGCGCGTTGGGCTGACACCCGTGCCGCGCCTGCGTACAGCTCATCCGCTCGGGCGAACAGCGCTGCGCGGCCATTGAGCCCCGCCTTCTTGAGGAGTCGAGCGACAGCCCGGCTCGCAGACACCTTGGAGACATGCAGTAGACCGCCAATTTCGGCGTCGGACATCCCCTCGAGCAGCCGCTCAGCGACAAACGTGTCCCCTGCCGACAACTCTAGGACCTGAGAACCGACGACACTCGCGAACGTCGGCGGTCGCCCGAAAAGAAGTGCCGCCAGCTTCCAGCGGGACGACAAGCCTAGCTTCTGTCGCGCGCGATGGAGGTGTGTAGATACGGTGTATAGCGAGATGCCGAGCTCTCCTGCGATCTCCTTTAGCGATCGGCCGTTGCGCGCGCATTCCGCGATCGCGAGCTCTCGTGGGCTCAGTCGAGCAAGTATTCTAGTGCCTGGAGGCTCGGATGACTCCGGCGTGGCTCTGCGAGGCGGAGCGTCGGCCGACCGTCCTGTGTCTGGTTGCGTTGAGCGTCCCATGCACAGATCTGGATGCATGTTCCCGACGTGCCGTCCACTGAGACTGCAGTCGTGGCGCTGCTGGATGACATTCACGCCGCCGCTCGGACGGGCGTCAGCCTCAGAGCGGTCATGTCCCTTCACGTTCGGCGAAGTAGAAAGCGATGCAGCCCGCGAAGATTTTCCCTCGGGCCGCAGGCGTCTACGCAAGCTCAGTGCAAGCCTGGATTGGTGGCGCAGGTGAGCAGGTTGTTGGCCGGGTCGAGGCCGGACATTGCATAGGCATAAGGAGACGATTCACACACGTGCATCGGATAGTCGTCCGCCGTGCCGGTATCGACCACCTCGCCCGTGATGCCACCCGCGAAGCCAGTGGCCGGTATCTGCTGACACAAGAGTATGTTCATGTCCTGGTGGTACCCCACCATCACGGAACCTTTGGGGCACGCGCGCATGTAGTAGGACGTGGGCGTGCCGTCGGCGCTGATGCCGTTCACGTACCGATACGTGGAGTAGTCCGCCGTGACCTGCCCGGAAGCGTCGGCGAGCTGAGCACACTTGAACTCGTTCTCGTCGAGCCGCACGCCCACCATCGCGCTGCCGGAAGGGCAGCAATGCATCGACACACCGTCGACCGAGCACGCGTGGCCGCCGTCGTCCGTGACCGAGAAAGGCGCCGGGTAATCCAGCATGAAGGCGTACGTCTTGAATATTCTGTCCTCGTAAACGTGAAGCTCTGCCGGACCGGTATATCCGAAGAGGGGTTGCGTGATAGCGAGCGTGTCCACCGAGCCGGTGCCGTTCGAGTCCTTGGTGCTCGTCGAGTGGCTCCAAGTCCATTTGTTGCTCACGGTCAACTGCGCCTTGAATTCGGTATCTGTGGGCCCGCCAAAATTGGTACCCCCGCTGACCGTGAAACCCACCGAATTCGAATACGAGGTCGTCATCATGTCGCTGGTGGTCATGCTCTGGCTCACGCTCTCCGTCTGCACGCCGGGGCTGGTGACTCCCTGTGGCAGAGGCTTGATCGGGTACTCGCCGAGGTAGTCGAAACGCGACGAGTTGGTGAATGGCTGCGGAGCAATCCCCTGAAAGAACGCGTCCGCTTGGAGCATCGTCTGGTACATGTCCGAAGTGATACCGTTGCGGTTGAAAACGTCCTGGGTGCCTGGATCCATGGGGAAATGATCGTTGAGCTGTCCGGCATATACGATCGCCAAGATGTCGGTCGTTCCACCGTCGCCCTGGGCAAACTGCCAATTCAGGGTATCCGGCCCATTCGCGATACTGGGCGTGAACCTCACGGTCAATATCGGATGAATCAGGAGCCATATCTCGTCATAGTCGTGGTCGATACCGGCGACTTCACCGGACTTTTTGTACATCTGGGTCCAGGTCGTGGTCAGGTCCACTTCATGGGTGTTGCTGTCGCCAAAGGTGTGGTCGAAGGTCACGCTCCCGCTGTCCACTGCAAGAAGCATGTTGCCACCGACGGTGGCCGTCACGTCCGTGCTGTTCTGGAAGCCCTTGGTGTTCGACACCGACGAACCGATGCTAGTGCTGTTCTGGTACGTGATGCTCGACGAGCTGCCGGGCGGCGCGTAGATCACGTTGGCGACGACGTAGTCGGGAGTCAGCGTGGTGATTCCTGTGTTCGCAGAATGATCGCACCACATCTGATTGTCGGTTGGGGCAAAATTCGAACTAGCCCTGAGGGTCCTGAGGTAGACGTTCATCCCGTTCGTGACCGGGCCGTCATCGGGACTGCCCACGCTCACGTATAATCCCGTCTCCGGATTCTGGAGTGTGAAGCACGGGAACCCGTATGCGTCGTTCTTCACGTAATTCATAATGAAGTCTTCGCGGCCCTCAAAGAGGTCCGGACAAAACTGAGACCTCATATATTCTCCGTCGACCGGCGTGGTGTCTTGGGCCCAAAGGCATACGGGGTCCGCTCCGTAGTTGGTCGCGCCGTCGACGAGATCGACTGCGCCAGATTGCCCCGATGGATCCGACTGAAAGGTTCGAAACCACGTTTGATCCGGTGATCCGTTGCAGTCCCACACAATGACTGGGGTACCGTACTGAACTACGCCTCCCACGACCCCGCCGGAGATCCCCATGCACAACTCCTGGTCGGGAGCGTCGTTCTCCTCGCCCTTTAAATTCACGAGCTGGCTGCCGCCCACCGCCGGAGGCTCACGCAGGATCTTCTGGCTGCCGCCGTTGTTGCAATCGTAATATTGGAGGTTCGTTCCGTTGGTCGTATCGTAACCGGGGACGTCCACGCATTTGTTGCCGAACCCCCGGAGACCGCCTTGCGCCGAGGACGTCGCATACGCCAGTGTCCACTGCTGGTTCGAGCCACCGTGGCAGTCGTAGATCTGGATAGGGGTGCCGTTGTCGGTTTCCCACCCCGGCAGATCTAGACACTTGTTGGTATTGAAGGTCGGCCGTATCGTGCCGTCGTACCAGAACTCCCACTGCTGGTTCATGCCGCCGTTACAATCGTAGATTTGCACGTTTGTGCCGTTCGTGTCGTTGAAGCCGGGAACGTCGAAACACTTGCCGAGGACATAAAGGGATTGATCCCACGGATAGGTGAGCGCCTCGGTCCTCTGTGTCAACTGGTCGCCAGGGCTCGTGCTCGCGGCGTCCGGCGGCACGCCGCATCCGGCGACGACCAGCCAGGAGCCGAATACCATTCCGCTCAAACGAAGAGCCACGCGAGAGCATCGAACGATCCGCCGATTGTTGTGTCGCATGTCACTTTCATTCCTCTTGGTCATCGTTGCCAGGAGTTGTGTCGCCTTCAAAAGCGCCGACGACCGAGCCACGTAACAGAACTACGCCTGAGCGGCAATCGGACAAAGAAGTATTTTTGTTACAGGGGAAACGGGGACAGGCAACGACTTCACGTGGAGATCCTTCCGCCACCGATTCCAGGATCCAGGATCACCGGGGCCACCAAGAGAAACGCCGCCAGGCTGGTCCCCCAGCGTCCGGCTCCGATGGTCGCCGCCATTGGCATGAAACACCGACGACCCCGCGACCAGAACGCTCGCCCCTGCGGCCACCACCGCCGGCGCGGTCTCGGGGTCGATGCCGCCGTCGACCTAGATGTCGACCTCCAGGCCGCGCCGATCGATCTCGGCGCGCAACGCGCTGATCTTCGGCACCACCGCCTCGATGAACTTCTGGTCGCCGAAGCCGGGGTTGAACCCACATCAGGAGGACCATCTCCAGCTCGGGAAGCACGAGGTCCAGGCTATCGAGCGGAGAGTGCGGATTGACCGCCACCGTCGCCGGCTTGCCGGCGTGGCGGATTTGCTCGACCAGCCGGTGCAGGTGCGGCGCGGCCTCGACGTGGACGCTGATGAGGTCCGCGCCGGCGCGGGCGAACTCGTCGATGCAGCGCTCCGCCTCGACAATCATCGAGATGCACGTCGAGCGGCAGCTTGGTCACGTTGCGAATCGCGGCCACGACCATCGGGCCGATGGTGATGTTGGAAACGAAACGTCCGTCCATCACGTCGAGGTGAATGAGATCGGCGCCGGCTGCCTCGACGGCGCGCACATCTTCCGGAGGCGCGAGAAACCCGACGCCAGGATGGACGCCGCGATCCGCAACGGCCGCACTACCGCCCCGCCGCCACGGCTGACTTGCCCAGGATCCCCCTCTGACTTGAGGGGCGGCTGGGGAGCCTAGGGAGGGCGTCTCCGGAAAGCGACGGTGAGCGCAGCGAACCATGCCCGACGACGTCCCGCCCGATGGGCGGCCTAGGCGAGGCCTAGGCGCGCGGAGGCGGCGAAACGGGGAGCTCGAGGACGACGCGGGCGCCGCCCGCCGGGTCGTTGGCGGCGTGCACGCGGCCGCCGTGGGCGTCGGCGATGCGCTTGACCAGCGCCAGACCGAGTCCGAGCGAGCCGTGGGAGCCCGCGTCGGGATCGGCGCCCCGGTAGAACCGTTCGAACACGCGGTTCTCATCGCCGGGCGCGAAGCCGCGACCGCCATCGACCACCTCGAAGGTGACGCCGCCTCCCTCCCCCCTCACGCCGAGGCGCACGAGACCGCTGCCGTGCTTGCGAGCGTTGTCGATGAGGTTGGCCAGCGCGCGCCCGATCAGCGTCGGATCGGCGGCGAACGGGATGGGCGGCGGGGCCGAGACCAGCTTACCGGGGTCCTCGCCGGCGCGGTCCAGCGCACGGCGCGCGACCTCGACGGCGTCGAGGGGCTTGGGCGCCACGGCCTGAAACTCGATTCGCGCGCTGGCCAGGAGCTCGCCCACCAGCGCGTCGATCTCGATCGCCTCGCGCTCGATCTCGTCCAGGGTGCGCGGATCGTCGGCGATCCTTCCCCTGCCCTTGCCCGGCGCGCGCCTGCCTGGCGATCTCGACCAGCAGCCGGATCCGCGCCAACGGCGTGCGCAGCTCGTGCGAGACCGACGCCAAGAGCTCGCGTTCCTCGGCCAGCTGGCGCTCGAGGCGTGCCGCCATGTCGTTGAAGGCCGACGAGAGCACCGCCGTCTCGTCGAACCCGAACCCCGCCGCCGAAACGCGCGCCTTGAGGTTACCCGCCCCCAGCTCCTGCGCCGCGCGGGTCAGCTCATAGAGCGGCTGCGCGATCCGCCGCGCCACCCGCCCGGTCGCCGTCCAGAGCACCACCGCCGGCGCCCCGAACAGAAGGACCGCCCGCAGCGGGTGGGCCCTCAGCCAGCCGTGCCCGAAGTGCGCCGCCACCGCGGTCGCCACCACGGCGAGGAAGATCGTGGCCCCGAACCAGAGGAAGAGCCGCCGGTGCAGGTGCGCGCCGTAGTGCAGCCGCAGCTCCCAGCGGATGCGCTGGTGCCAGCCCGGGCGGCGGCCAATCGCTTCGTGAAACACCCGGTCCCAGGGATGCCGGCGGCCGAAGCGCTGGCCGTAGGCGGCCCGGATCTCCCCCACAATCCGCTCGCGGGTCGCCGGATCGAGGCCGGCCCAGAAGCCCCACGGCCCGCGCCAGTGAGGCCAGCCGGAGCCTCCGCGGGGAGGTCCGCCGTGCCTCATGCGGCCTCGCCGGCGTCGCGCGCCGCCTCGGGTGACAGCACGTATCCGACGCCCCGGACGGTCTTGATGAGACGCGGCGTCCGGGGATCGTCGCCCAGCTTGCGCCGCAGGTGCGAGACGTGGACGTCGACGGTCCGGTCGCTCACCGTCACGTCCTGGCGCCCCGCCTCACCGAGCAGCGTCTCGCGCGGGACCACCCGCCCCGGCCGCCGCGCCAGCGCCACCAGGATGTCGAACTCGAGGCCGGTCAGATCGGCGAGCTCCGCGCCGACGCGCACCTGCCGGGCGGCAATGTCGATGGCCACCCGGCCGACGACGATCTCCGCGCCGCTGGCCGCCGGCTGGGCCCGCCGCATCACCGCCCGCAGCCGCGCCAGGAGCTCGCGCGGCGAGAACGGCTTCGGCACGTAATCGTCGGCCCCCAGCTCGAGCCCGACCACCCGATCCGCCTCGTCGCCGCGGGCGGTGAGCATGATGATCGGCACCCGGCTCTGCTCCCGGATGCGCCGGCAGACGGCCAGGCCGTCCATCCCCGGCATCATCACGTCGAGCAGCACCGCATCGAAGACGCCCGCCCCCAGCGCCGCCAGCCCCCTCGGGCCGTCGGCGGCGTGCACCAGCGTCACGCCGTTCGGCTCGAGATAGGCCGCCAGCAGCTCGAACAGGCGGACGTCGTCGTCGATGCAAAGAACCCGCAGCGCCACGGTACCCCGGAGCTTACCAGCGTTGGGAACTCACCAGCCGCCGCGCATCCAGCCGAGGCGCGGTCCCCTCTCGACGAGGTCGGCCAGCCGCTCGCGCTGCTCCGGCTCGAGCGCGTCGTGAATCTTGGCCACCAGCCCCACGAACGACTTGCGCCCGTTCTCCAGGATCGTGTCGTGGCGCGCGAACTGCTCGCCCAGCAGCACGCCGTCGAAGGTGCTGCGCCGGAGCGCCTCGACGATCTCCTTACGGGTGCGGCGCCCCTCGCCGCCGACGTTCTTCTTCAGGTCGTCGCGGAACTCCTCGACGGCCGCGCTGATGACCCGCTCCTGGGCGGGGGTGGCCCGCACGTGCTCCAGAATCCGGCGCACGATGAACCGCTTGCCGCCCCCGCTCCGCCCCGGTCCGAAGCCACCGAGGCCGCGAAAGTCGGCGTCGGCGAAGGGCGACCGGAACTCGCCGTCGTCCTCGTGGTCGAAGCCTCCCCAGCCTTGGCGGGGGTCGCCGCCGCCGTGCCAGCCGGGCCAGTGCCGGTGTCCGTGCCAGCCGCCCCCGTGACAGCCGCCGTGAAAGCCGCCGTAAAAGCGCCGGTGGTGAATTGCCCTGGCAATGCCCATGGCCGCCAGGCTCCCGAAGATCAAGCATCCGATCATCTGTCGTCTCCTTGTTGGTGCGGGGCTCGTTGCCCAGCGGAGACAACCGTACGCACCGCCCGTTAAGGGCGTTCGTGGGCCTGTGTGAAGAAGTGTGAAGCGCCCCGGCCAGCCCGCCGCGCCGCCCACCCGGCCCCGAGCCGCCGCCGCAGGCCTCCCCTCACCGCCTGTCTTCGATTCGGGACAGACGTCCAATCGCGCCGACCTGGGCGCCGCCGCCGAAGGCCCGGCGTTTTCTCGCTTGGTTTCGAGGGAACCCGCGAACTTCGGCAGCCTGGGAGGGGCACGGCTCATATTCGCTATTGCGCCGGCGTGTCTATCATAGTAGACCATTACCCAAGGAGGCCACCGTGAGCGCAGCAGCCGTCAGCTCTGAATTTCTTCCCCCCTTCCAGGCGAGCGCCCGAACCGGCGCGGTCGGCGCGGGGCGCCGCACCCGCGCGGGGCGCGGCCCGCTGCTGGAATTCGTGGTGGGAGACCTGACCCGCGAAACGTCGGACGCCATCGTCAACCCGGCCGGGGCGGGAATGGTCGATCTCGCCATCCGGCGCGCCGCCGGCCCCGAGCTGCTGGAGGCCTTTCACCAGAGCGCCTCGAAGCTCCCGAGCGGCAAGCTCTCGGCGGGACACGCGATCTCGACGCCGGGCTTCGCGCTCGGCGCCGGCCGGGTGATCCACGTCGATCCGCCGGTCTACGCCGACGATCCGGTCGCGGCGGCCAAGAACCTGGCGTCCGCCCACACCGAGGCGCTCCGCTTGGCCCGGGAGCAGGGCCTCGCCTCCATTTCGTTTCCGGCGATCGCCACCGGCATCCACCGCTATCCCCCCGCGCTGGCGGCGAAGATCGCCGTCGAGACCGTGGTGGCCGACCTTCGCTCCCACGCCGCTTCGCCGGCGGTGCGCTTCGTGCTCTTCACGCCCGCCATGCTCGAGCTCTACGCCGGGGCCGCCCGCGCTCACTTCCCCGACGCTCCCACCCGGAGCGCCCGGGGGGCCACGTCTTCAGGTTCCCAGCCCGGGTGACCAGAGGGCGAGCCGGGCCGGAGCTAGGCCTGGAAATCCCAGCGAAAGTCGACCGCGGTGCAACCGCGATCGGCCACCGGTCGGATCTGCAGCACGACGAACCGGGTGTCGGCGGCGACCGGAACGGCGAAGGCCCCCTCGACCGAGTCGTCGTGGAGCGTGGCGCCCAGGTGCCCCTGGGCGGTGTGCTCCTGGACGGCGCCGGTCGGCTGGAAGGGATAGCGCCGGCCGCGATCGTCGACGAGGTCGAACGAGTAGCTCGACGGCAGGCCGCACCGGTCGGCGTTGACCAGATGGATCCGGAACGCCAGCGACGACGGCGTCCAGGTCTCCAGCGTCGCCTCGTAGCGGTGGTCCTGCCGGTAGGGCGGGACCTCGTAGGACTGCATCGCGCCCGCCGCGTTCCCGCCGCGCGCCGGGTTGCCGACGTTCATCGCCAGGACCTCGGGCGCGCAGCCCGCGGCGAGAAACGCCCCCAACACAAACAGCGGGCCCCGGATGGATCGGCAAGTCGTCATGCCCCGCCGCGAACGCAATCGGCATGCCGGGGTGAAGACCGACGCCTGGCCCCGACGCTCCTGCCGACTGAACAAGATTTGATCGTGCTCTGCGCGCCCCGGTGACTTTGCGAACGGCGGGTGCTCGGGCCGGCTGGGTATACGGGATGGTCCTACCGGAACGCTCCCTGCAAGACGATCTCGGGAGGCCCCATGCGCAGCCCTCGGATCAGCTGTGGAACGAATTCGGCGCGCGCGCTTCTCCTCGCCGGGATGTTGATCGCCATCACGGCGGGCTGCGGTGGGCCAGGCGAGGTCCGCTTCGACCAGGGCGGGTGCACGATCGACGGGCATGCCGCCGATCTGCCGCGCGTCGAGGCGCGCGAGGCCGCGGTTCAGCATCGGATCGCGCGGCTCCAGCCCTGGCTGGTGGCGATCACGGTGGCCATCGTCTCGCTGGCCGGAATCGGTTACGTCGAGCGGCTCATGATGCTCTTCTCCGCCCGGCGGGACGCGCGCGGAATGGGCGAGCGGCTGCAGGCCGTCGTCGATCGCTACCGCTCGCATCCGGTGCGCTACTTCGCGCTGCTCGCGGGCAGCGTCGGGATGTTGATCGCCGCCGGCAGCTTCTACATCTACTGCGACGCCGACAAGCGCTCGAGCGAGCGGGCGCTGGGCGCGCTGCAGTTCTGCCACCTGTCGCTGCGGACCGCCGAGGAGAAGCAGGCGCTCGACGATCAGCGCCGGAACCTATCGTCGATCCACGAGACGGCCGGCGCCATCCGGCAGCTCATCGACAAGCTGCCGCCGACGGAGCAGGCCAAGGCCGCGGAGATCATCAACCACATGGACGACGCCGTCGGGCGGGAGCGGCGGGTGATCTCCGGACACCTCCAGCGCTCGGAGGAGACCACGCTGGCGCTCAGCACGGAGGCGCAGACGATCGCCCGGGGCCTCAGCGGGGTCCAGACCGACGTCGGCGGTCTGAAGGGTCTTCCTGCTGACGTGCACGCGCTGGCGGGGGTGGTCGGCGCCGTGGACGGACGAACGGCGGCCGTCAACGACAAGCTCACCGCCGCCAACGACGAGCTTGCCGCCGCCAACGACAAGCTGAGCGAGACGAACGCGGCGCTGGCGGCGCTGGCTGCCTCGGTCAAGGAGCTCAGCGCGCGACCGGCGCCTGCCTGTCCGGCCTGCATCTGCAACGAGCGCCCGCGCACCGCGGACGCCAAACCGCAAGCGTCACCGACGGCGGGATCCACGCCGTCGTCGCCGATCGCCGGGAAGATCGAAGGACCGGGTCACCCGTAGCCCGAGGCGCCGGCGCGACGAAGGCGTCCCGACTTTCGTACACCAGGCCGCGAGCAGCGTCGTTGGGGCCACCGCGCGACGCCTGACCACGTCGGGGCACCGCCGCAATGTCCCTGTTATCTCATTGGATTCGGCACGCATTGTGCTTGTGACATCTATTCTTGTGGACCTGCTCCAGTGACTTCCTTTAATATCGACGACTTAGACCGACCATCGCTTCCTCTGGTTTCGAAGCTCCCTGACCGTGATCGAGCCGGTTTCGAAATGCTCGCACCTGGAGGCCCGCAACGAATGGACACCGGTTCGCATGATTCGCTCATTCCCGAAACGGACCCGGCGGCCAAGCGGTCGGACGATCAGGCGGCCCGGCGGGAGACGCCCGCGGCTCATCGCACCCCGGTCGTGCTCATCGTCGACACGGTCGGTCATCGGTCAGCCGCGATCAGGGCCTGGGCGTGGCAACGTCGCGGCGTTCGTCCGGTATTCGCCACCTCTTCGACCGCCGCCTACGAGACGGCGTCCCGCGAGCAGCCGGAGGTTGCGATTGTCGACCTCATGTTTCGCAACGGACGCGGCAGCATCGTGGCCGTGGAGCTGCGCCGGCTGGCGCCCGAGATCGAGATCGTGTTCGTCACCGAGGATCCCACGGTGCCCGAGGTGCACGCGGCGTTGGACCTCGGATGGGAGCGGTTGGTGTCGTCCGCGGGCCTCGAGGAGTGGCTCGACCGAGGCCTGAAGCCGCTCGCCAAGTTCGCCCGGCTCAAGCGCCAGCTGGCGGTGGCGCGCCAGGAAGTCGAGACGGCCTGCGCCGGGAACGTCGTCCCCGAGGTGTCGAGCCTGCCGCTCAACGTCGCCGAGCGACGGTACCGAGAGACGTTCCTCCGGTCGAAGATGGCCACCGCGGGCGAGCGACGGGCGGCGGCGCGCCTGGCCGGCGTGCCTTACACGACCTTCTGCGTGATGCTGCGCAAGCTCGGCATCAAGCACTGAATCGTCACGGTGACCGGGGCTCGTCGGGACCCTGGCCCCCGCGCAGGGCCGAGAGCTGCGCGCGCAGCCGCCGCAGGTGGAACTGATAGAGACGGTTCTCGGGCGCCAGGGCCAGCGCCTTCTCCCACGCGTCGAGCGCTTCCCCATGTCGGCCCTCCGCCCGCAGCTCGAGCCCGCGGTCGAAGAGGTCGACCGCACCCGGGAGCGGGCGAGGGAACGCCTCGGCCGGCACGGAGAGGTTGACCCGCCTGGTTTGGTCTTCGACAGGCCGGGTCACCTGCGCCGCGATGGGGAGCGGCCCCGAGGCCTCGATGATCTCTGCTTCGTGAAGCGCGACTCCCGAATCCGAAGAGGAGCCTTCAATCGCGTCGGGGACGGCCTCCGCCGCCGGGACCGGCGGCACCGGGGCCGCCCCCTCCGAGGTCGCCTGCAGCAGCGATGAAAGAGCGGCCGTCACGTCGCGCTCCTTGCTGGAGGCGCCGAGCTCCGACAGACAGGAGCCGAGCGCCGCTCCGAGCTCGCGGGCGCTGGCGAACCGATCGTCCGGTCTCTGGGCGGTCGCCCGCCTCACGAGCGCCGCGACCGACGCCGGAAGGGTCGGCACCTTCGGGAGCGGGTCGCAAGCGAGGCTCGCTCTGACCGCCCTTATGACGTCCACGTCGGAGCCCTCGAAGGGACGTTTGCCCACCAGACATTCGTAGAGGATCACGCCGGCGGAGTAGACGTCGCTGCGGCAGTCTTCGTCCTGGTGGCGGATGCGTTCGGGCGCCGCGTAACGGTATTTGCCCACGAACAGCCGGCCCGGCGGCGTGCGGGCCGTGGCCCGGGCTGCCCCGAAGTCGATCAGCTTGGCGGTGCCGCTCGTCGACAGGATGATGTTGTCGGGGCTCAGATCGCGGTGGAGGAGCCCCAGCGGCCCGTTCGAGTCGGCCAGGTCGTGGACGTGCTGGAGCGCATCGCACACGTCGCGCATGATGTGGAGCGTGGCGACGATCGGAAGCCGCTCGCCGGCGACGATCATCCGCCGGTGGGCGACGCGCAGGCTGAGCCCCGGCACGTACTCCATCGCGATGAAGTAGCGTCCTTCGAGCTGACCGAAGTCGAGCACGTCGACGATGTTCGGATGACTGAGCCGGGCCGCCAGCGACGCCTCGCTCACGAACATCTCCGTCAGGTCCGGCCGGTGGTGGAGGTTGGTCAGCATCGTCTTGATGACGATCCGCTTCTCGAACCCCTCGAGCCCCTTGATCTTGGCGCGCCAGACCTCCGCCATCCCCCCGACGGCGAGCCGTGACTCGATCTCGTAGCTGCTGAAGCGGGTCCCCGGCATCCAGGGCGACGGCAACGGGCCGGACGGGGCGGCCGCCCGGTCCGGCCCGAAGGGCGTGGTCGTGGGCTCTGGCTGATCGTCGGCGTTCTGCGCCATCGCCGGTGTCGTCAGAGGGCGCCGAGGAACGCGACGAGGTCGCTCTTTTCAGACCCGCTGAGGCCGATCTGGAACCGCCGGTCGAAGTAGTTGACGACGTCCTCGATCCGCGGCGCCTGGCCGTCATGGAAATAGGGCGTGCGGGCCGCCAGCCCGCGCAGCGGCGGCGCCCGGAAGGTGCCGATCTCCGCCCACAGGTGCGAACTGTTGGCCCGCCCGAGGTCGCAGACCGAACGGGTCTCGCTGGTCGTCTTGTTGCGCACGGTCACGAGCGGAAGCTGCAGACCGCAGTTGATCTGGTCCGCGGTGCCGACGTCGAACATTCGCACCACCGAGTGCCCGCCCACGTTGGGCGAGTTGTGACAGGTGCTGCAGGTCCCCACGACCGTGCTCTGGCCGAGCAGGTTGTTGAGCCCGTTGACGCCGGTGATGTTGAAGGGGCGGTCATTGAACAGCTGTTGGCCCCGGTAGATGGCGGCGCGGGCGGCGGCGACCCGGTGGCGGTGGGTGTCGTCGTCCCGGGTGCCGGCGGAGCAGGCGTGCGCGTGGTCGTGGTCGTGGTTCCCGTCCTGGTTGTAGACCGCCCAGGCGTCGAACAGGTTGAACACCTTCGAGGAGAACGGCTGTCCGGACGGGTCCAGCCCCTGAATGTCGTTGATCCCGATGTGGAACGGCTGGGCCATCAGGTTGGTCGGACCGCCGGTGGCGCCGTCGGTGTCGAGGCGTCCCGCGACGCGGTCGACAGACTGCG
This sequence comes from uncultured Pseudomonadota bacterium, assembly GCA_963835825.1. Classification (GTDB taxonomy): domain Bacteria; phylum Myxococcota_A; class Polyangia; order Fen-1088; family Fen-1088; genus JADGRB01. The sequence continues at coordinate 68,323 of CAWIGZ010000003.1, read as the reverse complement.
CGAAGAAGAGGCCCAGCTGGAAGTCGTCCTGAGCCTGCACCACGTCGGGCGGCACGGGCGTGGTCGGATCGCGCTGCTCGTGAAAGTTGGCGGCGCCGCCCACCAGGCCGGAAAGAGCGTTGCGCACCAACCCCGGCCCCGCCGTCCAGGTGACGCTCGAGACCAGGGCCTCGTTGGCGGTGGCGGTCGGCCGCCGAAAGTTCAGGAAGGAGGTGGTCGTCGAAAAGCCGGAGGGATCGTGGACCGCTGTCACGTCGTACTCGCTGGTCGCGGGGTTGGTCCGGGCAAAGCGGGTCAGCCCGCGGCCCAGCGTCGTCGGGCCGAAGTCGATCAGGCGTGACAGCTCGGTGGAGAGATCGGCGTCGGGACGGGCCCCCTCGTCGTGGGGGAGAAACAGCGGCGCCAGGCCGTCACTCTGGACGAAGAGAACGGTGGCCCCCAGCGGCGTCAACGACCAGCCCTGGTTCGATCCGTGGCAGGTCTCACAGGTTCGCGCGTTGGTTCCCAGCCGCTGGAAGAAGGAGTTGGTGCGATCGATCGTTCCGGTGGTGGTGACCGTCTCGGCGATGCCCGCCGAGTTGAGCGCCGGCTCGAGCCCGGACGTGGCGGTCGCCGCGGCTGTCGCGATGTTCGGCGCCTCGAGCGCGGCCGTGGCTGCGACGGTCGAATCGTCCGTCGCCCCTCCTCCCGCCCCACACCCAGCCAACAGCAACATGCTCCCGATTGACGTCAGACCCATCCGTTTGACCATCGAATACCTCCGTCATCTCGTTTGAACGCTCATTGAGCGTCGAGAGACTGTATCGTTTTCCCGGAATTGCGGTCAATGGTCACTTCGTTTGTCGTTGTCATTGCGTTCATTTGGCAACACGTTGCAACGACCTACAACGGCGTTGCCCGCGCACGAGTGGGCGCCCGCTTGCCGCGCCGCTCGGCAAGCCGCCTCCCGTCGCCGCCGCGGCTAAGGGCGATCGGCGGTCTCGCCGCGCGGATACAGGCTGGGCGGGAAGCGTCCCTCGATTCCACCCGACTGGAACTCGATGAAGTAGATGAGGGCCCAGATCTGTTCCTTGGAAAGCTTGCCGCGCCAGGCCGGCATCTTCCAGCGATTGCCCTCCTTCTCGATCCTTCCGTTGGAAATGGTCCGAAAGATATCGGCATAGGGGCGCCGGACTCCGAAGAACAGTCCTTCGCCGCGTCCCCAATTCGCGGCCGGACCGGGCATCTTCACCGCGTCCTCCATGCGGCGCCGTCCGCCGTGACATTCGTTGCAAAACGTCCCCCAAATGTAGATGGTCTCGACGGCGGTCTGCTCGTCCCAAAAGTCGTTGGGCGCTTGTTTCTCGGAGATCTCGAGGTCGCGATCGCGCGCGGCCGCTTCGCCCATCTTGAGGTACCTTCCGCGGAACGGCCACCAGAGGTCGCCGACGTGGACCTGGTCTGGATTGGCCGTCTCGGGCTTCCGAGCGGGGGTGGGATCGCGCGAAAGCACGAAGGTCGTGTCGGGGGCCGTGGCGGCGGGCTCAATGGTCTTTTCTGCCGGCGCGGTCGAGGCGCAGCCGAAAACGGTGGCCGCCGCCGCCAGCAGGGCGGCGAGCCTGACAACCCTGGGGTGGATCACTCGTAGGACCCGTAAGAGTGGCCCACCTTGTTGGTGTGGGTCGACCCCTTGGGCTCGAGCTTGAGGCTCAGATCGGCGGTGTGGCCGCCGTCGACCTCGATCCAGTCGGAAGTGGGACGGGAGCCGGGGGCCCAGGCGACCACCTTCCTTCTCCCCGCCGGCACGCCGGCGATCTCGAAGCTGCCGTCGCCTTTGACCTTGGCGAAGTAGCGGTTCGGAACCACCAGCACGCTGGCCGCCATCTGCGGATGGATGTTGCAATAGACGTCGACCGGACCCGCCTCGGTGAACGTGTGGGACTTGGCCTCTCCGGCTGAATTGTAAAGCCCCAGGTCGAACGAGTTGCCCGCGCTCAACGAGAAGACGTTGTGATAGATGTTGTCGCGATTTGGAAATTCGATGGCCGTCCCCCGCTGGATGACGGCCCAGCCGGGGACGAACCTCTTCCCGCTCTGCGCAATGGTCTTGTGCTCACCTTTGGCCGGCGGGGCGAAGATGTTTTCGACGTACACGTACGCCACCGGCTCGCCGGCCGGGATTGCGACTTTTCCCCGGATGATTCCCAGGGAGGTCTCGTTGGCGGAGCTGCGGTGCGAGGATCCCCTGGTCGTCGGCGCTTCGGAGCGCGCCTCGGCCGGCGACGGCGGCGCGCTCGCCGCCACCGGGTGGGGCTCGGGCGCGGTGGGCTCGTCGTTGCTGGAGGGTGGAGCGGCGATCTCCGGTGCGGCGGGGAGGTTCTTGAGGGCCCGCGTCAGCACGGCTGCCCGCTGACGATCCAGCTCGGCGGCTTCGCTCATCGCGGCGCGGAGCGCCTGGACTTGAGCCTGCAGCTGGTGCAGGTCGCGCTTGATTTGGTTCATTTCGGAAGGCTCGGCGCCAGAGGCGAACCGAGGGAACGCGAAACAGACGGCCAAGAGGCCGGCCAGCGCGGTTCGAGGTGACATCGATTTTCTCACGGGTTTCCTCCGGTGGTTCGTCGTGAATTGACCAGCAAGAGCAACAACAGCAGCGCCCCCAAGGGGATGGGGCACCAGATCAGAAGCAGCAACAGACGGGCGCGCCCGACGGCGCGATGGTGGGGCACCAACCAGGCCAGCCGGGCCGCGGTGGCGCCCTCCCCCGCCCGGTCGATCTTCACGCGGTAGCTGCGGCCCCCGACCGCCAGGTCGGCGCTCCCGTCAGCCAATCGGCCGGCGCTCCGAAAGGCTTCGTCGAGCGCGGGGTTCTGCGAGCTCGACGACGCGATCCGGTCGCCGATGAAGACGGCGCCGGAGACTCCCAGCGCGGTGTCGACGGTGGCGAGCTGACTTCCGGCCAGCGCCAACCCCTTCACCAGCAGGGCCGGCGTCTGGTCGCCCGATTGGATCGGCGCCAGGCCGATCACCTGCACCTGGTCGGGAAGGGTCCAGATGTCCGAGGTGGGGTGCTGGAACGCCGTCTTGACCGCCGACGAGGCGCTGAGGTCGACCTGGCGCAAGCCGACGGCCCCGGTGACCGCCTGGACCTTCCCGCTTCCGTCGAGGACGGCGAGCAGACTGGCGCCGGAGGACTTCCGCAGATCCTCGAGCACGTCCTGCACGGTCGCCTCGTCGAACTTCGGCGCCAGCACGGTGGTCCGGATGCGGTTGTCGTCGGCGAGCACCTTCACCTCCGCCACCAGCTGTTCCCGCTGCCGGTCGACCAGCTGTTCGAGCGTCCGCGAGGCCTGGCCGAGCGCCTGGTCGTCGAGCGCGGCGAGCAGATTCCGCAGCTGCCCATCGGCTAGCCAGGAGGCGAAGCCGAGCGCCGCGAAGAGCAAGAGCGCGGTGGCGGTCACGCCGATTCCGGCCGATTGTTGCCTGGGCGCCGCCGGGAGCGGGGCCGGCGCGGTCACCACCTCGAACCTGGTCCTGGTCATTCGGCGCTCCGTTCTGCGGGGAGGTCGAGCCGGGTCTCGCCGCCGGCCCGCACGTCGATGGTCTTCGAGAGCAACACCCTCTGTTCCAGCTCGACCTGCAGCTTGTGAGGGCCGACCGCGGCGGCGATCGGCTTCGAGGCATCGACCGGCCGGTCGTCGAGCAGGGCGGTCGCGTCTCGCGGAACACCCGCCAGCCGGATGGTGCCCATCGCCGACTCCAGCGCGAATGAGAGCGTCTGGGGCTGGCCCGCGGCGAGCGTCGTCTCCTTGGACGCCGCCGCATAGCCCGCGAGGTCGAGGCGAAGCTTCACGGCGCGGCCGACCGGCAGCCCGCCAAGAACCGCCGGCGTCTTGAGGCCGGTCGGCCGCCCGTCGACGAAGATCGCGGCGCCGGCGGGCTGGCTCCGCAGATCGATGCTGGTCGTCGCTTGCGCGCCCGTGGAGGTCGCGGTGCCCGCATGAGGGGCGCCCTCCCCGCGCATGGCCAGCGCCCCGAGGACGCCCAGAGCGGCCACGGCCACCAACGACCCCACCACCACAATCCGCGTCGCGCCGCCCCGGGGCCCCGCGGCGATGCCCGCCGGCGACGGCGGCGCGGCGACGGCCATCGGCCGGGTCGAGGTCAGATCCTCCTCCGCGCCGGCGGAGGCGCGGTTCGGCGGCGGCGGCGAGCCTGCCGACGGTCCCCCGCCGACGAAGCTCGTCGACCAGAGGGCGCGTGGCTGCGCGGTCGAGCGCCCGCTCGACGACCTTTCCAGATGGGGCGCCGGGTCTGCGGCGTCGATGGCCTTGAGCCGTTGCAGGGCTCCGTCGGCGCTGTCGCCCTGGCTGATCGATCTCTTCAACGCCGCCCGCTCCGCCCCGAAGAGCGCCTCGATCCACTGACCGATGCTGGTGGTCGTGGGCCGGTGGTTCCGGGCGAGCAGGAAACGATCCAGCTCCTCGGCCATCTCCTGCGCGCTCTGGTACCGTTGGGCCGGATCCCGCGCCAGGGCCCGCAGGACGATCTCCTCGAGCGCGCGCGGGACCTCGGGCCGCAGCCGCCCGGGGCGCTCGATGGGGAGCGAGCGAACGGCGTCGATCGTCTCGACGTCGGTTCCCGCGTCGAAGAGCCGTGCCCCGGTGAGGCACTCCCACAGCACGATTCCCAGACAGAAGACGTCGGTGCGACGATCGATCCTTCCTCCGTCGAGCTGTTCGGGCGCGCAATACCCGTACTGGCCCTTGAAGACCCCCGGCACGCTCTTGGGGCCGGCGGGGTTCCTGACCATGCCGAAGTCGAGCAGCTTCACCCCGCCGTGGTAGGTGACGAAGATGTTTCGCGGGTTCACGTCCCGGTGGACCAGGCCGACGAGCCGCCCCTGCCCGTCGCGCACGTCGTGGGCGTAGTGGAGCCCCTTGGCGACCTGCTGGGCCAGCCCGGCGGCGATCTCGACGGGGATGGTCTGCCCGCCCTGGCAGCGGCTGATGATCGCCGAGAGATCCTCGCCGGGGAGGTACTCCATGCTGATGAAGTACTTCCCCTCGACCTCGCCGAGCTCGTAGGTGGCGACGATGTTGGGATGCTCGAGCCGGGCGGCGATGCGCGCTTCGTTGAGGAACATGTCGCGCAGCTGAGCGCTGTCGGCGAGGTGCGGGAGGATCAACTTGAGGGCGACGACCTTGACGAAGCCCCGCACCCCGCGGCGCTCGGCGATGTAGAGGCGACCCATGCCTCCCTCTCCGAGCAACCCGAGCAGACGGTAACGACCAAAGGTCTCCCCCATCTGGAGCGAGGCGTCTCGCAGCGGGCTCACCGTATGTCGCTGTCCCGTCACGCGGACTCTCTCTCGTCACTATAGGCCAGTTGGTTTAGGCGCGGAACGCCGCACTGACAACGAACTCGCCTCGCCGTTGACAATGTTCGTTGGCAACGACCTGCGTCGTCGCCCTCTCACCCTCACCGCCGAAACCAGTCGCAGAACGCGACCGATTCCGAGATCACCGCCGGCGCCGGCGCCGCGCACCCCCTCGATCCCCCCGAGATCTCCGCCCTTTCCGGCCGGTTATCGAAAGCGGTCCACAATCCGCATCGAATCGTGGATTCGCCTGTCGGCTCACGATCGGTCACCCCCATTACTCATTGCCTCAGGAAGGGTCACGGGCCGTACGGGTCTCAACGTTGGATTGGGTTTCATCGTTGGGTCGCGCGGCAACGCTGCTTCAACGTTCGCTTAAGCAAAAAACTTTTCCGTCGAAGCACTCCGTCGCATGTTGGGTCCACTCTTGAGCAAATTGAGGCAAACAGGACGACAGCGATCCCCGGGCTCCGATCCTGGTCTCGCGCCGGACGACGCCGACACCGACCAGCAAATGACCACCCTCGGGATCACCCTCTCCCGAAGCGGTCGCCACGGTGAAGCGCTCCGCCTGCTCTCGGAGGTGGCCAAGCGCCGCCCCGGCGTGGCCTCGGTGCAGGCCGATCTGGCGATGGCGCTGTTCTCCGCCGGTCAACTGGAGGAGGCGATCTGGGGCTTCTCGGAGGCGCTGCGCCTCGACCCCCGGTCGGCGCAGGCCCAGTGCGGCCTGGGGCTCGCCTACCAGCGCCTCGAGCGCTGGCGGGAGGCCGCCGAGGCCTTTCGCCTGACCGAGAAGCTGGCGCCGGAACAGGCGGTCGGGCCCTTCAACCTCGGCCTGGTCCTGCGGGCGCTGGGAGAGCACGACGAGGCGCACCGGGCGCTGCTCCGGGCCGCGTCGCTCGCCCCCGATGACGGAGAGATCCAGGAGGCCCTCGCCTCCCTGGTCGCCCAGCCGGCCAGCCCCGACCCGGCGGCGCCGTTCGCTCATTTCAGCGGCGACCTCGGGAGCTTCGGTCTCCCGGAGATCCTGGAGTTCATGCGGGCCCAGCAGAAGACCGGCTCTCTGGTGCTCTCCTCGCGCCAGGGCGCGGGCGTCGTGCGCCTCGTGCAGGGGCGCCTCACCAGCGTGTCAGCGCCGGGCGTCCAGCGCCTCGGCGAGACGCTGGTGAGGCGGGGAATCATCAACCGCGACGACCTGGAAGCCGCCCTGGCGATCCAGCGGGCCGATCTGCGCCAGACCTCCGAGGCGCTGGGGACCCTGCTCCTGCGCAAGCGCCCCGGTGACCGCGAGCTGCTCAATCAAGCGGTCCTCCAGCAGATCTTCGACGGGCTCGCCGAGATGCTGGGCTGGCGAGAGGGGGCGTTCTCCTTCCATCCGGGAGCGGCAGCAGAGCTCCCCTCCATCTCCTTCGACATTCAGAGCGTGGTGATGGAGCTCTTCCGAATGACCGACGACGACAACACCTCACGCACTTCTTCCACCTGACTCGAGGAGGACCGATGATCGCAAACCGAAAGCCACCCCGTCGCCGCCCGGCCGGCCGTTTCGCGCGCGGGAAGCGGGCCTGGCAGGTCATGGCGGCGGCCTCCTTGCTCGCCGGTCCGGCGCTGGCGCCCCGGGCGTACGCCCAAAAGAGGAGCAGCCCGAGAAGCCCGAGGCGCCCTCTCTGCCCGAGGCCTCCGACGACGGGGCGCCGCCGCAAGCCGATCAATTTCAGACCCTGCAACAGGAGATTGCCGAGCTCAAGGAGCGCATGGCCGAGAGTGAGCAGCAGCGTCTCAAGAGCGTCTCCGCCCTGTCCTTCAATGGGTACGTCGACTTCGGCTACTTCGCGCCCATCGGCAACGGCGGCGTCGGCTGGATCCGCGACTCCGGCAACGTCGCCTTTCCCCAGTACTCGCACTACTCCTGGACCTTCCTGGGCGACATCCTGGCCACCGCCGTGAACAGCCGGGGGGAGGTGGCGTCGCTGGGGAACCCGCCGGGCATCAACCGCTTCGACAGCATCGCCTCCGCGGGCGCGGGCGGCTTCATCGTCAACGAGATCAACCTCCGCCCCCGCTACCAGCTGGCCGACAACGCCATCATGCGGGCCAGCGTCAACTTCGTCCCCCGCACCGGCTCGGACTTCGCGCTCGGCGACTTCGTCGAGGCGGACCAGGCCGAGCTCGAATACCTGCCCACCAAGGACGGCAAGACCTCGATCTTCGTCGGCAAGACGATGGGGGTGTTCGGCATCGAGTACAAGGAACGGAGGTCCGACCAGCGCTTCGGCATCACGCCGTCCCTGGTCGGCCGCTACACCGACGGGCCGGTACTGGGCGTGAAGGTCCGGAGCAAGCTCCTCAACGACTGGCTGATCCTCGCCGGATCGGTGAGCAACGGATCCACCACCACCGAGCAGTTCCATTTCTACAGCGAGATCGACCAGAACTGGGGCAAGACCCTGGCCGGTCGCGCCGCCATCAACATTCCGGTCGGACGGCTGCTCCGCAACGACGATCGGCTGGAGATCGGCCTGTCCGGTGAATGGGGTCCGCAGGACCGCGCCACCGACGACAACGGAAAGATCTGGTTCGAGGGGCTCGACCTTCAGTACCTGAACGCGAACTTCGCTTTCAAGGCCCAGGTCATGCGCGGGGGCGCGCCGGGCCTGCCCCTCCCTGCTCAAGGTGTCTACGGCTTGCAGCTCCACCCCTCCGGCTACGCGGAGCTCGACTGGCAGATTCTCCCCCAGTTCGGCTTCGTGCTGCGGGGCGCGCTGCGCGACGCGGTCGTGACCCTCGGGATGGACCGCATCTACATCACCAAGGAGATCCAGTACACCGCCGGCGTTCGCGTGGTCTTCAACCCGCACGTGATCGCCAAGCTCGAATACAACCACAACCAGGAATACGGCGGCGTTCCGTCGTTCCTCGACGACATCTTCACGTCGTCGCTGGTGCTGGCGTTCTAGGTCCCATGGCAATCGCAGAAAACGGAGGAGACATGCTCAACGAGAAACGCTACCTGAGTCGATTACAGGCTGGCTTCCTGATCGTCGCGGCCTCCGCGGGCCTGGCGGCCTGCAACGAGGTCGACGGCTTCACGCCCGATCAGTGGGACCAGATCAAGAAGATGGAGCCGCTGGCCGGCGACCGCCCACACAACCCGTTCAACAACCGCGACGACGACGACACGCTGGCCAAGCTCGGTCAGATGCTGTTCTTCGACAAGGACGTGGCCGAGGCCATCAAGGTCACCGGGCCTTCGGGCAACGCCGGGGACATCCGCAAGGTCGCCTGCGTGACCTGCCACGGCACGGCGTACTTCACCGACGCGCGCGGCGGCCCCATCTCGGAGGGCATCAGCTGGAACACCAGCAACACCGGAGCCTTGCTGAACCTGGCCTGGTACGACTGGACGCTCTCCTCGGGCCGCTTCGACAGCATGATCGAGCACGGCGCCAACGTCTGGGGCACCTCCGCCACCCCCATCGCCCAGGCGCGCTTTCTCTATCTGAAGTACCAGCCGGAGTACGACGCCGCCTTCCCGGATACGCCGCTCGATCCGCGGCTGGGCCTGCCGACCACCGATCCGAACAATGTCTATCCCCTGACCGGCGGTCCCAAGTCCAGCCCCAGCGCCGCCGACGGCCCGTTCGAGAAGATGCCCCAGGACGCCCAGGACAACATCAGTCAGATCCGCGCCAACCTGGGACGGCTCTTCGACGCCTACCCGCGCAAGCTCATCACCCCCGATTCGCCGTTCCAGAAGTACGTCCGCGATCGCGACTTCACGCAGCTGAGCCCCGAGGCCAAGGCGGGGCTCGCGCTCTTCATCGGCAAGGCCGCCTGCAACGAGTGCCACACTGGCCCCACGCTCACCGACAACGAGTTCCACAACGTCGGCGCGCCAGCTCTCACCTTCATCCCCGGCACGACCACGGTCGTGACGCCCAGCCGCGGGCGCGCCGGCTCCATGCAGACGATCCTGACCAACCTGGCGACGGTTCAAGCCAATCCCGACGCGCCGATGATCTTCAACGGGGCGGGGAAGTACAGCGACAACCAGGCGCTCGGGCTGCAGCGCTTGCAAGCGGTTCAAACCCAGGACCAGCAGCACTGTGTCACCCGGGACCCCAATACGAACGCCTGCACGCTCTACGACGAGACGCTGGAGGGCGCCTTCCGGACGATGTCGCTGCTCAACGTCGCCCAGACGGGCCCCTATTTTCACAGCGGCACCGTGACCAGCCTCGAGGACGTGGTCCGGCAGTACAACGCCGGCGGCGGCCCTCCCGGCAGCTACGTGGGAACGGTCTCCCCCAAGATCCGGCCGCTGCTGCTCACGGAGACGGAGATCGCCCAGCTGGTCGCCTTCCTGCAGACCCTCACCGGCCTCTCGCCGGCGGATCAGGCCGCCGCCGATCCCACCAGCTGGAACTGGACGGCGAACACCGCCAAGCCTCCGCTGCCGCCTCCCGCCACCACCCCTTGAGCAGCGCGCGACCGGCGGCGCCGTCCCTCCGACGGCGCCGCGCTGACGGGACCTCATAGCCTCGCCACACGACCCAAACGGGTCGCGCCCCGAGCGCCGCCCGCTGACGGCACGACCGAGCGGCGCCGGGACGGATTGACCGGCGCCGCTTCGAGCCCCAGGATACCGGGACGCCCGCCCGCCATCGAATCGTCCTGCACCACCTCCGGATTCCGCTCCACATCGGGGCGGCGGCCGCCGTGGTTGGCGCGCTGGCCGGCGGGTTCGCGGTGGCGTTCCGCGCCGCGCAAGCGATGGTGTTCGTCCACCTCTATCACGCGCGCGACGTCGTGATGGCGTTCGAGCAGCTGCCGTGGTGGCTTCGCCTGCTCCTCCCCGCCTCGGGCGGCGCCATCGCCGCCGGGCTGGCGGCGTGGGTGGGGAGCGCCGGCGGGCGCAGCATGATGGAGATCATGGAAGCGGTCGCCGTGTCCGGGCGACGGATCTCGTTGCCGGCGACGCTCGGCAAGGCGGCCGCCTCGTTCTCCGCCATCTCGACGGGCGGATTGCTCGGCCGCGAAGGCCCGCTGCTGCACTTTGGAGCGGCGATCGCCTCCGCAATCGGCGGGAGGGTCGGCCTCGACCCCCGGCGGACCCGCACGCTCATCGCCGCCGGGACCGCGGCCGGGTTCGCCGCCGCCTACAACACGCCCATCGCCGCCGTCCTCTTCGTGGTGGAGATCGTCGCCGGGTCGACGGCGCTGGAGCTGGCCCTTCCCGCGCTGACGGCGGTGACCATCTCCACGCTGCTCACCCGGTGGGCGCTGGGGCCGGGGCCGCTCTACGGGCTGCGCAGCTTCTCGCTCGCCGCGCGCAGCGAGCTCCTCGCCTACGGGGCGCTGGGGCTCGTCACCGGGATCGGCGGCGCTGCGTTCATTCGGCTGCTGGCGTTCGGGCGCCGCAGCTTCGGGCGACTCCCGGTGCCGCCGGCTGCCCGCGGCGCGCTCGGCGGGCTGCTGGTCGGCCTCTGCGCGCTCCATTTCGCCGAGGTGACGGGAAACGGCTACGAAGTCATCCAGCTGATGCTCGACGCCCGGGTCGGACTGCCGCTGATGGCGCTCCTGCTGCTGGTGAAGGCCTTCGGCACCACCGCCTCGGTCGGCTCCGGGAGCCCCGGCGGCGTCTTCACCCCGTCGCTGTTCCTGGGCGCCGCCATGGGCGGGATCGTCGGCGCCGGCGCCCGGTTGGTCTGGCACGCGCCGGGATTTCCGGGCGGCTTCGTCCTGTGCGGGATGGCCGGCGCCATCGCCGCGACGACGCGCGCGCCGATCATGGCCAGCGTGCTCGGCTTCGAGCTGTCGGGCGACTACGCCATCGTGCTGCCGCTCTTCATCGCCACGGCGACGGCGACGGCGGTGTCACGTCCGCTGCACCCCAAGTCAATCTACGGGCACGAACGCAGCCGTTGACTGAAAGTGCACCACGCAGGCGGCTGAGCCTCTCGCCGCCCAATTGGCGCGGGGCCGAAGAATCACCATCTAGGATTGATGCAGCTTCGTCGGACGCTGACCTCGACCGCGGTCGGGCTTGGTCTGATCACGCTCACCGCCTGCGTCGCGCTGGCACTCTCCACGACTTTGTTGCGGCGGACGGTCGACGACCTCGACCGGGCCCACCAGGTTTCGCGGCTGGTCTCCAGCCTGGCCCACCAATCGATCCGCTATGACCTGGAAACCACGTCCTTGGGACGCTCCTTGTCCGAGGCGCAGGCACGAGTCCTCCTCTCCCGCGCGATCGCGCTGACCCGCACGCCGGACGAGCGACAGGCGCTGGAACAGCTGCTCCCGCAGCTGGAGAAGCACTGGCGCTCGGCGGAGGAGGGGGACATGCGCCTCCACCCCCAGCTGGTGACTGCGCTCGTCCGCGTCGACGAGCTGTTTGCCGCCAAGGCCGACGCCCAGAGTCAGCGCGCGCGCCGCATCGACATGCTGGCGAACCTGGTGGGCGTCGCCAGCGCCGTGCTGCTCGCGGCAGGGGTGCTCTTCTTTCTATGGGCAATCAACCAGTTCGTGTTCCGTCCCGTCGAGCGGCTGGCGAGCAGCGTCGATCGGTTCGCGGCCGGCGATCTGACGGCGCGCGCCCCGGTCCGGGGCGCCGAGGAGATCCGCCAGATCGCCGTCGCGCACAACACCATGGCCGACGCCCTGGCCCGGACGCGCCAGGACCAGCTCCGCTACGTCGCCACCGTGGTCCACGACCTGCGCAACCCGCTGGCGGCCGTCCAGCTGGCGGTCGGCTACGTCACCCCCAACCGCCCCCTCCCCTCCGAGGAACGGATCCGGGAGATCTTCCGGATGATCGGCCGGCAGCTCCGCCGTCTCAATTCGCTGGTCGGCGACGTGCTCAACGCCGTTCAGATCGAATCGGGCGAGGTCGTGCTTCGCAAGACGACGTGCGATCTCGGACAGCTCGCCAGGGCCTCCGTGTCGTTGTTCCAGTCGATGTCACCCTACCATCTGCTCGAGCTTTCGTGCACCGGGCCGACCAGCATGCGGGCGGACGCGACCCGCATCGAACAGGTGCTCAACAATCTGATCGGCAACGCCGTCAAGTACTCGCCGCAGGGCAGCCGGGTGCAAGTCACCGTCATCGGGGATGACAACCGGGTGTCCATCGCGGTCAGCGACGAAGGCCCGGGGATTCCGCCGTCACTCCAGCGCCGGATCTTTCGCCCCTTCACCCGCGGCCCCAGCGAGCACGAAGAGATCGAGGGGATCGGCCTCGGCCTCTACGTCTCCAAACGGATCCTCGAGGCCCACGGCGGATCCATCGGGGTGACGTCCTCCGGCGGTCGGGGAGCGACCTTCGAGGCGACGCTGCCCCGCGGGCTCACCGGGGCCGACACGGCGGAGGAGCAAGCGGGCCCCGGGGTGCATTCCCTCTCCGACGAGCGGTGGTCGTCGCCGTAGCGGCTCCCATGGCGAGCATCGTCCTCATCGACGACGACGACGACATGCGCGAGACGATGGCGGACCTGCTCTCGATCGATGGGCACGAGGTTCGTACGGCGCGCAACGGGGTCGAGGGGCTTCAGGCACTCGACGACCGCATCCCTCAGCTGGTCCTCACCGACGTCGAGATGCCGGTCCTCGACGGGTGCGCGATGGTCTACCGCATGTTCGTCGAGAACCTCGGACGTGAGAACGTCCCCATCATCGTCGCCAGCGGCGCCCCCAACCTCGCCCAGATTGCCAAGGCGCTCGGGACGCCCTACTACCTCGTCAAGCCGTTCGCGTTCGAAAAGCTCACGTCGACCATCGACCGGGCGCTGGCCGAGGCGATCCCCCCGCGTCCGCCAGGGTTGCTGGGCTGACGGATCGACTGACACGCTCATCGCGGCCAGCGTCGGTCTCTCCGCGGTTCAAGCGGGAGCGGCGAGCGCGGCCTCGATCGCCGCGCGCAGCTCGGCGTCGTTCGGTTCGACCTTGGTCGCGAAGGCGCGGAGCACCTCGCCGTCCTTGCCGACGAGATACTTGTGAAAGTTCCACTTGGGCTCCCCGTGCTTGGCGGTGAGGAACTTGTAGACCGGTGACTGCCCGCTCCCCTTGGTCGCGACCTTGGCGTACAGCGGGAACGTCACCTCGTAGTTGGTGCTGCAGAAGCTCTTGATTTGCTGTTCCGAGCCCGGCTCCTGCGCGCCGAAGTCGTTGGAAGGAAACCCGAGCACCGCCAGGCCGCGCCCCTTGTATTCACGCCAGAGCTCCTCGAGCCCCGCGTACTGCGGCGTCGCGCCACACTCCGAGGCCGTGTTCACGACCAGCAACACCTGACCTTTGTAGTCGCTGAGCGGCTGAGGTTTATGGTCGATCGTCTGGGCGGTAAGATCATGAAGGGACATCGTCGGGCACCTCGGGTCGGACAACGCTAGGCGATCGGGCATCGTCCGGCAAGCAGAGCTTCGGCGGTGGAGATCATGAGGCAACCCCCCAAATGTTGCGCGATTGAGACATGGTGGTGACCGGTCACGCGTAGGCTCGGCAGCCCGAGGGGACCATGCAACCCGCCCAAGCCAAGACCAGGGACGAAAGGAAGCAAGCAGCGGAGAGCGAGGCCCGGCGCCACTCGAACGACGACGCCGCGCCAGTGGACGCCGCGCCGGGGATCGAAAGTGTGCGGCTGCCCGTCGATCTCGCCAACCCGGCGCTCTACCTCAACCGCGAGACGTCGTGGCTGGCGTTCAACGCGCGGGTGCTCGACCAGGCGCTCGACGTGCGCTGGCCGCTGCTCGAGCGGTTGAAGTTCCTGGCCATCTACTCGTCGAACCTGGACGAGTTCTTCATGATTCGGGTCTCCGGGCTCCACGAGCAGCTGGAGGCGGCGGCGCTGGTGGAGGCCAGCCCCGACGGCCTGTCGGCCCGCGAGCAGCTCACCCGCATCGGCCAGATCATCCGCGGCCAGCTCGAGGCGGCGGAAGCGCTCCTGGCCGACGAGCTGCTTCCGGCGCTGGCTGCCCGCGGGATCCGGATCCACGACTGGAGCGCGCTCGACGCCGAGACCAAGAAGCAGGCCCGCAAATACTTCCGCCGCTCGGTGTTCCCGGTGGTGACGCCGCTGGCGGTCGACCCGGGGCACCCGTTCCCGTTTCTGTCGAACCTCTCTTTGTCCCTGGCGGTCGAGGCGCGCGACCCCGAGACCAAGGAACGGAAGTTCGCGCGCATCAAGGTCCCGGAGATCCTCCCGCGCTTCGTCCCCTTCGAGATCTTCGACGCCGGCCGCACGGCCGCCGCGGCCGCGGAGGGGGCGCACGACTTCCTGCCGCTCGAGCAGCTTTTGGCCGCCAATCTCGACGATCTCTTCCCGGGGATGGAGCTCCTGGGCACCTACCCGTTTCGCGTCACGCGCGACATGGACTACGACATCCTCGAGGACGAGGCGCACGATCTGCTGTCGATCGTCGACCGCGAGATCCGGCGCCGGCGCTTCGGCGCCTGCGTGCGGCTGGAGGTCGCCGCCGGGATCCCCGATTGGGTGCGCCGGTTCCTCATCGAAAAGCTGTCGATCGACGAAGAGGACGTCTACACGTCGACGGGGCCGCTCGGGCTGCGGGCGCTCATGCCGCTCGGCGGCCTGCCGCGTGCGGATCTGCGCAATCCCCCGTTCGTGGCGCGCCTGCCCGGCGAGCTGGGCGACAAGTCCGACCTGTTCGCGCTGATCCGAAAAGGGGACCTCCTCCTCCACCACCCCTATGACTCCTTCGGGCCGGTGCTGTCGTTCCTGCGCCAGGCGGCCGAAGATCCCGACGTCCTGGCGATCAAGATGACGCTCTACCGGACCGGCGCCAACGCCGAGGTGGTGCGCCTGCTCATCCGCGCTGCCGAGAACCACAAGCAGGTCGCCGTCTCGGTGGAGATCAAGGCGCGCTTCGACGAGGAGAACAACATCGCCTGGGCCCGCGCGCTGGAGCGGGCCGGCGCGCACGTCTTCTTCGGCCACGCCGAGCTGAAGACGCACGCCAAGGCGGCGCTGGTCGTGCGGCGCGAGGGCGACGGGCTGCGCCGCTACGTCCACCTCGGGACCGGCAACTACAACGAGACGACCTCGCGCCTCTACACCGACCTCGGCCTCTTCACCGCCGATCCCGAGTTCGGCGAGGACCTGTCGGAGTTCTTCAACGGGCTGTCGGGCTTCTCGAAGAAGGCCCGCCACCGCAAGCTGGCGATCGCGCCGAGCGCGCTGTCGGACACCATCGTCGCCAAGATCGCGGCGCAGGCGCAACGGGCGATGGCCGGGAAGCCGGCCGCCATCTTCGCCAAGCTGAACGCGCTGGTCGACGAGCGGGTCATCCAGGCGCTCTACCGGGCCTCTGCCGCCGGCGTGCCGATCACCCTCTGCGTGCGCGGCGTCTGCTGCCTGCGCCCCGGCATCCCCGGCGTCTCGGAGAACATCCGGGTGATGTCGATCCTGGGGCGCTTCCTCGAGCACGAGCGGGTGTTCGTGTTCGGGGCGCCCGGCGAAAACCCCGGGGAGGAGGAGTTCTTCCTCTCGTCGGCCGACTGGATGCCGCGCAACCTCCACCGGCGCGTCGAGATCATGTTCCCCGTCGAGTCCCCGGCCCTGCGCGAGCAGATCCGCCAGGAGGTGGTGGCGCCAGCGCTGGCTGACAACGCCTTCGTCTACGACATGAACGCCGACGGCAGCTACCTCCGCCGCGTCCCCCAGGCCGGCGAGCCGCCGCGCGGCGCGCAGCAGGAGGTCCTCGAGGGCGTCGTCCGCCGGACCCTTCAGGTCGTCGCCAAGGCCTGACCGTTCGGTCTCGCGCGCGCTCGGACGGCGCGGACCGGCCGGCGTTCCCGGCGCGTGCGCGCCTGCCTGCTCGCCTTTTCTTCGGCCTGCCGCCGGGCGGCTTTCTCCGCCTCCAGCGCCAGCGTGCAGGCCTGCATCATCGGGCGCAGCCGCTCGGTGAGAAAGTCGCGCAGCAGGCCGACGCGCGTCGGCTCGTAGGCGGTGGTCGGCGACACCAGGCTCAGCTCCGCTCCGACCACGCCGTGATCGGGGAGCACGCGCACCAGATCGCGGCCGCCCGAGCGCCGCATCCCCCCCTTCATCATCCACCCGAGGTACATGTCGGGGACCAGGCCGATGCCGATCCCGGCGCTGATCGCGTCGACGGCGACCGACATGTCGTGCACCACCAGCGGCCCCTGGACCTTGACGCTCTCCTCGCCTTCGGGGCCGGTGAGACGGAGGTGGTCGCGCTCGTGCGGTGGGCCGAACAGCACGAAGCGATGCTTGGCCAGGTCGGCGACGCTCTTGGGACGGCCCGCCTTGCGCAGGTAGCCGCGCGACGCGAACAGGCCCAGCTCGGTCCGTCCCAGACGCCGGGCGATCAGCGCCGAGTCGACCAGCGGCCCGGCGCGCAGCGCCAGATCGAATCCCTCGGCGACCAGATCGACCCGCCGCGGCGTCAGCACCACGTCGATCTGGATCTTCGGGTAGCGGGCCAGGAACTCGGCGAGCAGATTGGCGATGAGGCCGGTGTTGTCGCCGCCGGCGGTGAAACGGATGGGGCCGGCGATCTCGTGGCTCAGATCGGTCACCGCCAGATTGGCGTCGGTCAGGCCGCGCAGCGCCGCCCGCGCGCGCTCGAAGTAGAGCCGCCCCGCCTCCGTGAGCACCAGCTGGCGCGTGCTGCGCTGGAGCAGCCGCACCCGCAGGGCCGTCTCCAGCGCGCTCACCCGGCGGCTGACCGAGGACTTCGGCAGCCCCAGCTCGCGGGCCGCCGCCGTGAAGCTGCCGCTCTCCATCACCCGCACGAACGCGGTCACCTGGTTCAGATCGACGCCATCCGTTGCTGTTGCTGTCATAGCAACGACATGTTGCCACACCGCCGGCTAGTTGTCTGACGGGAAACGGTCAGACTCGGCAGTGAAAGGAACATCGTCATGCACACCATCAGCAAGCACCTCCCCACCGCCGCCCGTCTCTTTCTGGGCCTGGTCTTCACCGTCTTCGGCCTGAACTTCTTCCTTCACTTCCTGCCGATGCCGCCGGCACCGCCGCGGGCGGCCGCCTTCGCCGGGGCGCTCTTCGCCAGCGGTTACCTCTTCCCGTTGCTGAAGGCGACCGAGGTGGTGGCCGGCCTGCTGCTCCTCGCCGGCCTCTTCGTCCCGCTCACCCTGGCCGTCCTGGCGCCCATCATCATCAACATCCTCGGCTTCCACCTGTTCCTCGAGCCGTCGGGGCTGCCGCTCCCGCTGGTCGTCCTGGCCGCCGAGCTGTACCTCGCCTGGAGCTACCGGAGCGCCTTCGCCCCGATGCTCCACCTCCGAACGGCGCTCCCGCAAAACGAAGCCACCCCGTCCCAGAAGCCGGTTCACCTGGCGGCGTGAGACGGAGGCGACGGAGGACCGCCGGCGGTCCTACCGCTTCTTCTCGCCGGAATCGCCGAGGATCTCGGTCAGCTCTCGCGGCGGCGCGCCGGCCGCGAGAGCGCGGGTGGCGTCGAGGTGGCTGATGAGGAACTCACGGGTGTCGAGCACCGAGAGGTTCTGCATCTCGAGGGCGCCCATGCGGTCCTCGGGGGAGAACAGGCTCTCCACCTTCTCCATCGACAGCTTGTGCGGGTCGTAGGCCATGTGGGGCGCCGAGGTGGAGACGATGGTGTAGTCGTCGCCCCGCCGCAGCTCCAGCGTGACCTGACCGGTGATCGAGGGGGCGATCCAGTGGGCCAGCGCCTCCTTCAGCATCATGGCCTCGGGGTCGAACCACTTGCCTTCGTACAGCAGCCGTCCGAGGCGCCGGCCCATGGTGACGTACTGGTCGGTGGCGTTCTCGTTGTGGATGGCCGACAGGAGCCGCTCATAGCAGATGTGCAGCAGCGCCAGCCCCGGCGCCTCGTAGATGCCGCGGCTCTTGGCGTCGATCACCCGGTTCTCGATCTGGTCGCTCATGCCCAGGCCGTGGCGGCCGCCGGCGGCGTTGCAGGCCGTGAACAGCTCGAAGCGCGATGCGTACCGTTTGCCGTTCAGGCTGACCGGCAGCCCCTGCTCGAAGGCGACGGTTACCTCCTCCGGCTCGACGCGCACCTCCGGCTTCCAGAAGGCGACGCCCATGATCGGGTTGACGATGCGGATCCCCTTGTCGAGGAACTCCAGGTCCTTGGCCTCGTGCGTGGCGCCCAGGCAGTTGGCGTCGGTGCTGTAGGCCTTCTCGACGCCCATGTGGTACGGCAGCTTGATCCCCGCCAGGTACTCGCTCATCTCGGTCCGGCCGCCGAAGGCGGTCACGAAGGCCTGGTCGAGCCATGGTTTGTAGATGGTGAGCGCCGGGTTGGTCAGCACGCCGTAGCGGTAGAAGCGCTGGATGTCGTTCCCCTTGTGCGTGCTGCCGTCGCTGAAGATGTCGACGCCGTCCTCTTTCATGGCGCGCACGATCGCCGTGGTGGTCACCGCCCGGCCGAGCGGCGTGGTGTTGTAGTACTTGCGCCCGGCCACGCCGAGGTGGAAGGCGCCGCACTGGATGGCGATCAGCCCCTCGCGCACCAGGGCGTCGCGGCAGTCGATCAGGCGCGCGGCCTTGGCCCCGTGCTGCAGCGCCACCGGCGGAATGTCCGACGGCGTCTCCTCGTCGGGCTGGGCCAGGTCAGCCGTGTAGGCGTAGACGTTCAGGTCTTGCCGGGCCAGCCAGGCCACCGCGCAGCGCGTGTCGAGCCCCCCCGAGAAGGCGATCCCGATCTTGCTGCCGGCCGGCGGCACCTTGCGATGAATGCGGCTCATGGCGAAAACCCATACCACGAACGCCGGGAGGCCGCGGAGGTGTCCCGAACGCTGATCGCCGATGTCATGTCGCAGCCCGGACACGCCACCCGCCGCGGGACGAGGTGCACCTACACGGGCATTGACGCGAAAATCCCCTCCCGAGAGTCGTTTGGCAGCAGCAAAGGTGGCGTTCTCCGTCGAGAACGCGCACCCTCGTCAGATGGCTAAAACATGGGTACCGAAGACGGACGTCAAGTCAGCGAGGGCTTTCGCCAAGGCGATGCGCCCGTTGCTGAATCCAAAGGGCAACCGCAACCACGGGAACCGCCCCCGCTGAGGTGAGCCACCGCGCGCCCCCTCGAGTCTTTCCGGGGGGGGCGCGTCGCACGGCCGGTTCGGCGCGCGGCGACCGCCCTGCCGCGTGGCGGCCGCTCCACTGGCCAGCAGGGCGAACGCCAGCAGCAGGATCGCGGACATCGGAACTGGAACCGACGGCGGAGGCGTCACCAGCGGCGGCAGGTGGCAATCGATGTTCACGCTGACCGGCGTGGTCGCCCCACCTGTCACGGCGAGCGTCGACGAACCGGCGCAGCTGGTGAACTTCTTGCCGACATCGACCGCCGCCAGCGCCAGCGTGTAGCCGGTGCCGGCCGGGATACCACCGAGCACGCCCGAAACGGCCCCGCTCTGCGCGACGTTCAGGTCGCCGGCCTGGCTGAAACCGGCCTTCGTGAGCTGGTAGCTGATCGTGTCGATCTGAAAGTTGGGGGGGACCACCAGCGCGATGCTGACCGAGCCGGCGGCGCTCTGCCCAGGGCTCGCCACGCTGCTGTTCGGCTCGGCGGGCGCGGCCGGCGGAGTCTGGCAACCGCTGATGAGAGCCGCGGTCAGCACGAGCGCCGCAGTTGCCGACGTCACCAGGCTCCAGCTGTGTGTGAACATTCTCGTCCCGATCTTCGAGGAGATCATCTTCTCAGGGCTCGGTGCAGGTGACGGCGAAGGATTGGGTCACCCCGCAGGTCGCGTCGCCGTCCAAGGCGTCGACGGAGATGTCGAAGGTGCCCGGCTGCGTGCAGGTGAAAGTCGCCGCGGCGGTGGTGCCGCCGGTCATGGCGCCACTCGGCGTCGACCAGGCGTACGTCAGGACCGCCGGTCCCAATTGGGATCGTGCGCCGCGATTGCGAGTGCCATCGAGCCGCCGACGGTCACGGACGACGGGCTGGCCGAAATTCCGTCGATGACCGGACAGATGTTGACCGTCGTCGTGACCAGCGCCTGTCCCGGCGCGGGCGGCCCGGCGCACGCCAGCGTCACGGCGACGCCGCTGGATGGCGCCGGAGAGTTGAACGTCGCCGACCCGGAACAGCCGGTGGTTCCGTCGCTGGCGAGGCCACTGACGATCAATTGATAACCCGTGGCCGCCGGCAGACCCGAAATGATGACCCGGACGGTGGCGCTGTTCCCGACCGCGACCGTTCCGGTGGTCACCTGGCCATCGAGCCCGATGACCCAGTAGCTGGCGGTGGAGAGGGTGACGCCTGGCGAGACCTGCAGCGCGATCTTCGCGGCGTCGATCTTCGGATCGGCACACGCGCTCATCGCGACGGCGAGCGCGCCGAGCGCTGAAAACACAATCCGGGACTTCGGTCGGGAGAGGGACATGTCCGGTCCTCCCCCTAAGCAAGGGCCGTACCTTGGCACTCGCGGCGGATAACGCGCTGTTTGCTTCTCTGCCGAGGGCAGATCTCCGAAAGTCGAACTCGCGTATTCGAATCTGGGAGGGTTCACGTTCGGCGGGCTCAATCACGGGTGGCGGTGAAGGCGATCCACCAGGCGAACAGAGGTGCGACGTACGACATCGCGGGGAGGTCAATCAGGACGTACCAGACGAGCTCGCTGAGCGGTCCGGGACGAGTCGGGTGCGCGCTGAACGCGCGGCTGACCGGGAGCGCGATCGCGATCGCCAGCCGGACCAGCAGCAGGCGAGGCCGATCCCGAGCATTCGGAGCTTCCGCTGCCAGGAGACGGCAAACGCCAGCGTGAGCGCGAACAGCAGCGCGAGCGGCGTGTATCCCAAGATCCGCGTCTCGAGCGGCAGCGGCGGCCGTGACAGGCCATCACCGCGGGTGGTCGCCAGCCAGACCGTCCAGTCCGTGGGTTCGCCGCCCGGAGTGACGGGCCCCTTTGGTTGGGTCGAGAATCGCGGCTGCGAGTCCGGTCCGGCGCCGACCACGACGATGACCGCATTGCCGAACGCGCAGAAGAGCGGTCCGAACAGACGCCCGCTACCGGGCCACGGCGCCAGCAGCACGATTGTCAGTCCGAAGAACAGGGCGAGAGAAGGGGCGCGCCAGCGCGGCAAGATCGACTCTGCTGCGCCTTCAGCCGCCAGGGCGCCTCCGGCGCTGCGACGTCCCCTCCAGGTCGAGCCACGCGCGCGGGCGGCGCGTTCACGCTTCGGCATTCACCGGCGCCTCGGGGGACGCGAGCTCGGCCCGGCGCGACCAGCGCGCCCAGGTCCCGAAAGCTGCGACCGCCAGCGCCACCATGACCAGCGGGAACAGCTCGGCGTGAATCAGCTCGAACGCGCGCGGCGCGTGGACGTTGATCTGATAGAGGGCCACGATCCGCAGCAGGTTCGCCACCGACAGCAACCCGACGCCAGCGACGACGCCGACGAGCCGACGCTTCCAGCGTGCCGGAAACGCGATCATCGCCGCGATCAAAAGCAGGTTCACGTCCATCGCGTCGCAGTTCTTGGCAACCGTCAAAGACGTGCGGCCGACGAGATCGGCGCCCGACACGCGCACGGTCGGATCGACCAGGTGAATCAGCGAGCCCGCCGCCCGGGCGTACGCTCCCAGATACCAGGTGAAGCCGATCTCCTCCATTCCGTGCGCGGCATAAGGAAACGAATAGAGGGCGAGAAACGCGCCACCGATCACCACGAAGCCAGCCGCGAATCGAAGCCGGGCCCGTCGGAGCTCCCTCGACGAACGGTTCATGACCTCGACGCACGATAGGCCAGATTCGTGTGTCGTTTGCACGACGATTCTCCCCGGAGCGGCGGTTCGATCGGGTGACCGAAAACCGGAGCTCCCCGTTCGATTTTCGGAGAGCTCCGCCGCCGGACCGTCGGGGCGATGACGAAACGCCGCGACGATCAGCGAACATTCTGGGCCAGAGGTGTGTGGCACGACTCCTGAATGGCAGCCCGGCGTTTCCTGACAGCTGAACTTTCTAATCGGAGGCAGGCGTGCTGACATTCGATCGAACGAATCTTGCGTTGAATCTCCTGGTGACCGTCGGGCTCTCGACGCTGATTGGCTGCACCGGCACCCCCGCGGCGGGCAGCTACGGCGGCGCGTCGACCGATGGCGCCGGGTCCGTGGCGCTGGTCCTCTCGCCCGGAACCAGCGTGAGCACGTTCGCCTATTCGATCACCGGACCGAGCACCTACTCGGGATCGATTGACGTCGCCAGCTCGTCGGCGGTCACCGCCGTCATCGGCAACATCGCGGCGGGGACCGGCTACGCGCTGACGCTCTCCGGGACGTCCGTCGACGGGAAGACCAGCTGCGCGGGCACTTCGGCGCCGTTCACCGTCGCCGCGCCGCCACGACCTCCGTCGCGGTGGCGATCGACTGTCATGCCGCTCCCACGACCGGCAGCGTCCTCGTGAACGGCACGATCAACGTCTGCCCGAGCGGTCGACGCCGTCAGCGCGAACCCGCCGGTCGGGAACGTCATCGCCATCTCCAGCACCGCCGACGACCCGGACAACGGCCCGCAGCCCCTCACCTACAGCTGGACGACCAGCTCCGGCACGTCTGAGCAGCGCCACGGCGCAGAACCCGACGCTGACCTGCACGACGCCGGGGACGGTCTCCCTGACCCTGACGGTCTCCGACGGCGACGCCGGGTGCAACGCCACGCTTCAACCTGCAGGTGACCTGCCCGCCCGATTCGGCGCGTCGCCCAGACGCGCCTGGGTCGAGATGGGGGCGAACAACCAGGCCATCGCCCGCCTCCTCACGCCGTACACCGCCTGCCCCGCGATCACCGTCGACGGCGTCACCAGCCCGATGACGCGTCCGCGCGCTGCCGGGCACGCTGCCGCTTCGCCCGACCAGCACGGACACGACGCTCGCCGCGGCGATGACGTCGGGCAACTCGAAGCCGTCGGTCTTCACCACCACGACCTGCGAGTTTCTCCTCCCGGCCGGCGCCACCACGGCCACGGTGGCCGGCATCAAGCTGCCGCTGCCGAAGCCGGTCGTGAACCGCGTCGTCATCGTCGGCGACACCGGCTGCCGCATCTCGATCGGCAACGTCTACCAGGCCTGCGGCGATCCGACCGCAGTGGCCCTTCTCGGTGATCGCTCGCAGGCCGCGGCCGCGATGCAGCCCGATCTCGTCCTTCACGTCGGTGACTACGAGTACCGCGACAATCCCTGCCCGCCCGGCAACACGGCCTGCGCCGGCGACGCCCTGGGGCTACGGCTCCGACGCCTGGGCGGCCGACTTCTTCGCGCCGGCGGCGCCGCTGCTGGCGGCCGCGCCCTGGGTCATGGTCCGCGGCAACCACGAGGTCTGCAACCGCGCCGGCCAGGGCTGGTACCGGTACCTCGATCCGAACCCGTTCGACGCCACCGACGTCAAGACCTGCGACAATCCGGCGAACGACAACGCCGGCAACTTCAACGATCCCGTGGGCGGTCTCCTTCGGCGACACGCAGTTCGTCGCGTTCGACTCGTCGAACGCCTCGAAGACCGCCTATTCGCCCGCCGGCGTTTCAGCCCTACACCGAGCGAGCTGGCGGAGGCCGCCACGCTGGCGACCCCGCCAACCTGCTGAACATCTTCGCGGTTCACCACCCGGTCCTCGGCTACTCGGCGGCCAACCCGCCGACGCATCGGCAACGCCGGGCCTCCAGTCCGTCATGAACGCGGCCTACCCGGGCAACTACTACCCGCCGAACATCGGGATCGCCATCCACGGCCACGTGCACGACTTCCAGGCTCTCAACTTCGCCAGCAACCACCCGGCGACCTTCGTGGCCGGCAACGGCGGCGACAACCTCGACTCCGCGCTCCCCGCCGACGTTCAACCCGAACGCCGATCTGCCGGCGCCGAACACGGTCGTCAATGCCTTCGCCTACTCGCAGGAGTTCGGCTTCATGGTGATGGACCGCGTGGGCGCCGTCGGCACAGCAGAACTGGAAGTTCACCTCGTACCGCACGAACGGCTCGCTCATCGCCGTCTGCAGCATGGCGCCGCCGGTCGCCTGCAGCGGCACCTGCGACACCACCCCGGGCACCCAGATCACCTGCACGGACGGCAGCGGCAACGTGGTCGGAACCTACGACAACATCCCGTAACCCGCGAGTCCGGGCAGCAACCTGAAACACGAAGCAGTATCCTGGCGGCGCCTGGCACACGGAGCGCCGCCGCGTTCGTCCTGGCGCTCGGCGCGTGCGGCAAGCGCGCGGCGCGCCGTCGCCTGCGCCGAAGCCGACCATCGCGGAGGCGCTGGGCCGCGGCGAAGCTCCCGAGCCTGCCCCGCGTACGCCGGTCGATCCCGGCCCGCCGCACGAACGTCCTGCCGGTGCCGCCCCGCCAGGGGCCGCCGGACGACCCGGTGCTGGTGGCGCTCGGGAAGAAGATCTTCTTCGACGAGCGTCTGTCCGAGCCGCCGGGCACGAGCTGCGCGAGCTGCCACGATCCGGCGCGCGCCTTCTCGGGGAACCACGGCTCGCGCATCGGCGTGCCGCTGGGGAGCCGCCCCGGGCACTTCGCGCGGCGGTCGACGCCGTCCGTGCTCTACATGCGGTACGTCCCCGCGTTTCACTACTTCGAGGACGACGAAGCCCCGGCGCCGGAGCCGCGCGGCGGCTTCTTCTGGGACGGGCGCGCCGACAGCCTCGCCGAGCTGGTGCGCCAGCCGCTCTTCAACCCCGACGAGATGAACGCCGGCACCCCGCGCCGCTCGCCGCAAGATCGCAGCGCGCACCCTACGCCAAGGAGTTCCGGGCCGCGATCGGACCGATCGACCGATCCGGAGGCGGTCCTGCGCGGCGTCGGGCGTGGCGCTCGAGGCCTACCTGAAGAGCGACGAGATGACGCCGGCCACGCTCGAAGTACGACGCCTACGTGCGCGGGCAGGCGACCCTGACGGAGCAGGAGCGGCGCGGGCTGGAGATCTTCAAGGACCGGCGGCGCGGCGCCTGCTCCGGCTGCCACCGCATGGCCGAGACCTCGACCAACCCGGCCGAATCGATGTTCACCGACTACGGCTACGACGCGGTCGCCCTCCCCCGCAACGCGCGAGCTGCCCGGCAATCAGGACGCCGCGTCGTTCAATCTCGGCCTGTGCGAGCGGAAGGACGCGAAGACGCCGTCGACCGACGAGCGGTTCTGTTCGAGCTTCCGCACGCCGTCGCTGCGAAACGTGGCGGTGCGCGCCAGCCTCGGACACAACGGCGTCTACAAGACGCCTGCGCGACGCGGTGGCCTTCTACGCCCACCGCGCGGTGGCGCCCGGACCGCGTCTACCCGCCGGGCCAGAAGTTCGACGACGTGCCGCCCAGGTACCGCGCGCAACATCAACATCTACGCCCCCGTCTACAACCGCCGCGAGGGCGCCCCGCCGCCGATGACCGACGCGGAGATCGACGCCGTGGTGGCCTTCCTCGGGACGCTGACCGACGCGCCCTACGCAGCGGCCCGGGCGGCGCGCAAGCGCGCCGGTCGCGCAGCTGCCGCCGCGCTGACCATGGTGGCGGCCCGATGAAGCGGCGCAGAGGCAGCGCGGTCCGAACCGGCGCGGTCCTGCTGGGCGCCGCGCTCGCCGTCGCGGCGTTCGCGCCCGAGCGCGCGCGCCTGCGCCCACGCGGTCGGCGTCTCCAGCGGCGAGTACCGGCTGGACGGCCAGATCGTCTACGGCGACCTCGGGATGGCCGGCCGCGAGCTGGCCACGCTTGCTCCCCGCGCATCGACACCGACCGCGACGGCGCGATCGAGCGCCGAGGAGCTGGCCGCCGGGCCGCGACGCCGTCGCGCGCGCGTTGCTCGGCGGCTTGGCCGTGACCGCCGACGGCGAGACCCTGCGCCGGCACGCTCGACCGCGCCTGGGCGCTGGAGGCCGAGGGCGGCGTCGTCTTCCAGGTCCGCTACGCCTGCCCCGAGGCTCCCGCGCCGGCTGACGCTGGCGATGCCGCTCCTCGACGCGCTGGCGCCCGGGCACCGCCACCTGGCGCGCCTCTTCCGCGCCGGCAAGGCGCAGGTGAAGGTGCTCGATCGCGACGCACGCCACCTGGAATCTGCGACGGCGCGAGCAAGGCCTCGGCAGCGCCGCTGGCGATGGCCTGGTCGATGCTGAAGCTCGGCGTCGAGCACATCCTCACCGGCGCCGACCACCTGGTCTTCCTGTTCGGCCTCATCCTGGTCGGCGGCCAGCCTGCGCTCGCTCGTCGGCGTGGTCAGCGCCTTCACCGCTCGCCCACTCGATCACCCTGGCGCTCGCCGCGCTCTCGATCTTCGCCCCCAGCCCGCGCCTCGTCGAGCCCGCCATCGCGCTCGTCCATCGCCTACGTCGGCGTCGAAAACCTCTTCGTCACCGACGCCAGCAAGCGCTGGCGCATCACCTTCCCCTTCGGCCTCATCCACGGCTTCGGCTTCGCCGGCGCCCTCCGCGAGATCGCGCTGCCCCGCGCGCAGGTCCCCATCGCCCTCGTCTCCTTCAACCTGGGCGTCGAGCTGGGCCAGCTCGCCGTCCTCTCCCTCGCGCTTGCCGCTCGTGCTGGCGGCGCGCAGCGCGCTCCTGGTTCGGCGACCGCGGCGTCAGAACCCTGAGCATCGCCATCGCCGTCGGCGGCGGCCTGCTGTTCGTCGCCCGCCTCGTCGCCCGATAATCACCCGGCCTACAACCACCCCTTTTGTATTGTCGGCAGGGCGTTTTGTTTTCAAACAAAGCACCGCGTGCCCAACATTTTTCTCTTCTCGCTTCTCTTGGCACTTCGGCGCCCGGCGTCTATGGTCGGGGCATGAAGACGAAGTCTCTCTTCGCGGCCCTCTTCATCGGAACCGTCCTCGCGCCCGCCTCCGCCATGGCCATGGCCAGCGCCGAGTTGTACAGCACCACCGACTATCTTTACGGACGCTTCGAGGCGCGCATCCAGTACGCGCCGGGCGACGGCGTGGTCAGCTCATTCTTCCTCTGGAAGGAGGGCTCTGATGCCGCCAATGCCTACTGGAACGAGCTGGACTACGAGAAGGTCGGCGCGGGCTGCACGATGCAAATCAATAACATTTACGGGAACCCCAAGGTCCAGCATCAGCCGAACCCCACGTTCAGCTTCAACCTTTGCTCGGGGTACCACGACTATCGGTTCGAATGGACGCCCGACTACATCGCATGGAGCGTGGACGAGAAGGAGATCCGCCGGGATACCGGAGCCGCTGCCACGGCCTACAGCCAGAATGCTGCGTCGGGAATGAGCTTCCACTTCAATATCTGGCCGGGCAACTCCACCTTCGGCGGAAACATCAACAACACGACGTTGCCGGTGCATCAATACATCAGCTGGGTGCAGTACTCCTCGTACGCCAACGGCGCCTTCAACGTTCAGTGGCGTGAAGACTTCCAGTCATCGACCCTCCCGTCCGGCTGGGCGACCGGCAACTGGAGCTCGCCTTTCAACCTCTCGACCCACAGCCCCCAGAACGTCGCCTTCGTGAACGGCATCGCCGTTTTGTCGCTGACCGCCGACAATGCGACGGGCGCTCCGGGCACGCCGCCCGTCGACCCCACCGCGACCGGCGGAAGCAGCGGCGCTGCCGGTTCGGGCGCGGCCGGGAAATCGGGAACAGGTGGCGCCACCTCCACCGGCGGCACCAAAGGAACCGGGGGAATCATCGGCGACCGGCGGCACGCCGGGCCAAGGAGGCAAGTCGGGCACCGGGGGCTCGGGTGGCCCAGGTACGGGTGGCAGCACGGGCGGCTCGGGTGGCCCTGGTGCGGGTGGCAGCACGCACGGGCGGCCCGGGTGCGGGCGGCGCGAATGGAGCCGGCGGGACGACGAGCACCGGCGGAAGCACGGGCTCAGGCGGCACGACCGCACCGCCACCGGTGGATCGCCGGGATCGGGCGGCGCTACCGGGAACGGCGGCACCAGCGCGACTGGCGAAGCCACGGGCGGAACATCGGGGACGACCGACCAGGGTGGCTGCGCTTGCAGCAGCGCCCCCACCGGGAGCTCGCTCGGTCTCCGCTCTTCCTGTTGTTCTTGGTCGTCTCAGTCGTACGCCGGCGTAAGGGCGTCTGAACGCCGGCCGCTCTGCCTCAACAGCCGCCCGCGCCGGCACAGAAGAGCCACTGGCTGCCATCCGGGTGGACAACCATCACCCGCGCCCGCCTGGCGACCCCAACGACCGCGCCGTCCGAAAAGATCACAACGCGCAGACCGCTTCCAGCTTTTTCAGCCGCTCACCCTCGAGCGGAATGCCCCTTCAGGGTTAACGTCCGCGCGCCCGTTTTGAACGCCTACAGAGATCGCAGAACAACACCCTGGCGAACTTGGGATCACCTTCGCCGACGACGCACCCGCCGGCGACATAGTCCACGGCGAAGGGGACACCTACCTTTCTGTCCAGAATCGCCTCGTCTTCGGCGCCCTTCCGTAGTCGATCGGCACCAGCCCTTCAGAAAGGAAACGATGGACCGCACATCGCTCAACGTGTTCCTGAAGGGGACGCCAATCGAGCACGTCCTGGGTGCCCGAAGGATTGGACGACGAACCTTTTTGGACACAGCTTGCTGGGACCTCCCGGCGCACCACATGAACGTCGGTGAATTCTAAGCTGTGCTGGCAGTCCTCCTTGACGTCGTGGTGACCGGGGCCGATTGCCCAGCGGCCTCAAGATACGCGACCTGCGGCTCACAGGGACGACTTTCCGGATCGCACTTTGGCTGTGAAGAGAGCACTGCCTCGACCTGCTCTCCTCCCGGCATCGAGATATAGCCAGATGTTGTGGATCGCGGAGATCTGAGAAAGCGGCGTACCTTTCCGGGTGACCAAACCCTGGAAACACCGACGGCGAGCCGGCAAGCCCGTCGTCGGGGGAAAGGCACGCCGATGCTCAAGGTACTCGAAGGTGGCAAGAACGGGAACGGGCAGAACGAGGAGGGGCTCGCGATCTCGCTGGACGAGCTCGCTCGGGAAGGCGCGCGACGGATGATCGCCGCGGCGCTGGCGGTGGAGGTGGAGGACTACGTGGGCCGGCGCGCTGGGGAGCGCGACGAGCATGGGCACGCCCTGGTGGTCCGAAACGGTACCGCGCGGCCGCGCAACATCACCGTCGGAGCCGGGACGGTAGAGGTGTCCGCGCCGCGCGTGAACGACAAGCGTGTCATCGACGGTGAACGCCAGAAGTTCACGAGCAAGATCCTGCCGCCGTACGTGCGGCGCTCGCCGAAGGTGGATGCGGTGCTGCCTTTGCTGTACCTGCACGGGCTGTCGACCGGCGACTTCAAGCAGGCGCTGCCGACGCTGCTGGGCGACGACGCAGCAGGCTTGTCGCCATCAGCCATCACGCGGCTCACACACATCTGGCGCGAGGAGCACACCGCCTGGAACAAGCGGTCGCTAGCGGATCGCGACTACGTGTACATCTGGGCCGACGGCGTCCACTTCAACATCCGCCTCGAGGAGGACCGCCTGGCCGCGCTGGTGATCGTGGGCGTCCGGCCCGACGGCACGAAGGAGGTTGTGGCGATCGAGGACGGGTACCGAGAGAGCACCGAGAGCTGGCTGACGCTTCTGCGCGACCTCAGGTCCCGTGGTATGCGCGCCCCCGTCCTGGCCGTCGGGGACGGGGCACTCGGCTTCTGGGCGGCGATGCGCCAGGTGTGGCCAGGGGCGCGCAGCCAACGCTGCTGGTTTCACAAGCTCGGCAATGTCCTCGATAAGCTCCCCAAACGCCTGCAGCCCCAGGCCAAGCGTCTGCTGCACGAGGCGCTCTACGCCTCGAAGAAGTCCGACGCCGAGAAGGCCCTGGCTCGCTTCGCGGGTGAGTACGCGACCAAGTACCCGAAGGCCGCCCAGTGCCTGGCGGAGGACGAGGAAGCGCTGCTCGCCTTCTTCGATTTCCCCGCCGATCACTGGAAGCACCTGCGGACGACAAACCCCATCGAGTCCACTTTCTCGACGGTGCGGCTGCGGAGCCGCGTCACCCGTGGCGCCGGCTCGCGGGCGGCCGGCCTGACAATGACCTACAAGCTCATGAAGGCCGCGGAAGCGACGTGGCGTCGGCTCGACGGCCAGGATCTCATTCCGCTCGTGCGCGCCGGCATCCGATTCGTCGACGGCAAGCGCGTCGAACGCGAGGAAGAAGACATCAACAACGAGGGAACCAAGAAGGTCCGGAAGGCCGCCGCTTGATCAGGCCCGATCCACAACTCTTGACGATATCTCCGCATCGTCCATCGGCCCGAAAAGCCTGAACGAAGGTGAAGCCACCACCGCTCTGTTCCGCCGCACGGTTGAAAGGTCTCGCTCCACGGTCCGAGGCGAACGACGCCTCGCAGATTGTGACTCAGGGGCGACCGCTTGCACGCAGTCGTCGAACTCGAAAGGATCGCGAGAGATCCGGCGACGATGACCGACCGGTTCATCGGGGATCGAACACCACGAAACGCCAACGGTTCCCACATGTCGGTCCGCCGAACGTCGTGGCGTTCAGCGGTCTGCTGAGCGCCGCCAGCCGGCGTTGCGATTCAACGCCGATGCTTTTGCGGCGACCATATCCGCCGCAACGGCTTGTTCGGCAGCTTTCGCACTCAGGAGCGGTCCATCTTGACTGACACCACAACCGGCCCCGTCTTCGTCGCGACACCACTCTGAACGGCGATGATGCTTTTTAGCTTTCGGTTCTAGAGTCAGACCGGGAATGCCGCTCAGCTCTGCCGGAAGCTGCACAAATCGTCAAGCCGTCGCCGGTCCGGATAGTGGCTGGAATTGCAAACCGAGTACAGGCACTGAGGCCGACCGATGGTTCTTTTGAGCAGAGGTCGGCCATTCGGATAACGGACCAGGTAACATTGCCGTGCCGTCGAACGACAAAGGCGTCGACGAGAGATCGACAATCTCAAGCCTAACACCAAGAGTTCCACCAAAGCCCGTTGCGTGCACGCGTGCCGTTACACCAGTGTGAACTTCGCCTTCATAGCTGACGCCGTTGCCGCGGACCTCTCTCCAACCCGGCACCGTATAGAAGACCATTGGATCGCAAGCGGAAAGCAAAGACACCAAGAGCACCCCAGCGAGGGAACACAAGAGACCTGAAGATCGAGAGAGCCTAGTCATATATACCGAACGACCTGCCGTTCAGATGAGATGAGTCGGCCGCCAACCCCTGGCCCGCAGATATCCTGTGGGTTGAACACGCACTCGAGGTGCAAAGGAGCAGGCGGCCATGGAGAACTCTACCACCGAGACGATCGGATGCGACCTGGGCGACAAAATGAGCGACGTATGCGTGATGGACGCCGCGGGGCGGACGCGGCGGGCCCGCGTGGCGTCGACCCGCAAGGGCATGACGACATTCTTCACCCGCGAGCCGGCACACGTGGTGATCGAAGTGGGCGGTCACTCGCGCTGGGTGAGCGCGCTGCTCGAGGAGTTGGGACACCGGGTGACGATCGCGAACCCGCGACGAGTGAAACTGATTTCGGCGAGCAACAACAAGACCGACGAGCACGACGCGGAGCTTCTGGCTCGGCTTGGACGCGCCGACGAGAGCCTGCTCGCGCCAATGGTGCATCGAAGTTCCGAGGTGCAGGCCGACCTGGCGATTGCAAAGGCGAGGGACACGCTGGTGGCGACGCGGACGAAGCTCGTCAATCACGTGCGCGGGACGGTGAAGAGCTTCGGGGAGCGGCTGCCCAAATGCAGCTCGTCCAGCTTCGTGCGCCACACCCGAGCGCTGCTCCCGGCTGCGCTCGAGGCCGCGCTCGCCCCGGTGTACGAGACGATCGCCAAGCTCGACGAGCAGATTTACGAGCAGGACAAGCTGATCGAGAAGAAGGCCGAGGCGAATCCGGACGTGACGGTGCTCGAACAAGTCGATGGCGTGGGCTCGCTGACCGCGTTGGTGTACGTGCTCACGCTGGAGGACAAGAACCGCTTCACCAGCAGCCGGATGGCCGGCGCCTTTCTCGGGTTGCGGCCACGCAAGCAGAAATCCGGAGACGACGACCCGCAGCTGAGGATCACCAAGGCGGGCGATCCGTTCGTGCGGCGTCTGCTGGTGCTGAGCGCGAACTACATCCTCGGACCGTTCGGGAAGGACAGCGACCTGCGACGCTGGGGACTCAAACTCGCCGAACGGGGTGGCAAGAATGCGAAGAAGCGCGCCAAGGTGGCAGTAGCTCGCAAGCTCGCCGTGCTGCTCCACCGATTGTGGGTCACCGGCGAGGTCTACGAACCGCTCGGCTACCAGGCACGCCAGCTCGAGGACGCGCCGCAAGCGGTGACGCCGGCGCACAAGCCATCGACGGTCGGAGCAAATGCCGCGGCCTGACCCCTCCACTCCTCAAATTCATCTACAACCCAACAAAACTGATCCTCGTTCCACTGATCGCGACGGCCGAAGAAACTCGAAAGACCAAAACCGCCCCGTCCGGGTGACTGCGATTCGCTGCTTGAGCCTTCGAGCTCGACGTTCAGATGCCAGCACCCGTTCGGGTCGGACCTCAACATGCACCGGGCTCACCATTGGAGCCCCTCGTAGAGTGCGAATGAAAGCGTGGCGGTGCGGTCCCTTGGTTTCTAAGGCCAACTCAATCAGGCAGACGAGATTGTATTAGAAAAGAGGCCACGAAAGCCAAAAACCCAAAAGAAAACAGAACTCACTTCTTAACCCGGGCGGCCTCCTCATGAAAGCAGCGAACGCCAAGGTCGCCTTCGAGCGTATCACGGCCGCGAGGAGCCGCGGGCGCAGCCCGCGGCGTCGCGGCATGAGCCCAACGTGCGAGCGGACGTGTGTGGCGTTCGGCTGCTGCAACGGCTTGTTGGGCAGCAGTCGGTTGCTCACCGCTGGCGAGCTCAGATGATGACGTTCCCGCTTCCTGGCAGGTCAATGAACCAGATGATCGGTGCGGCAAACACGCAGGCGCATGCAAAACACTCAACCGTGAAGAGCACAGCAGGGGCGCTCTCCCTAGCGAACCCACGCTCAACCGACGAGCAGAGCCAGAACGGCCAAACCCAGAGCAAACAGCATCGGTGCATTGAAGAGCCAACGCTAAAGCTGGGTCGATGCGCTCGATGGTAAAAGCCAAACTCGGGATGAGCGCCGCGGAAAGCCAAGCGGTAGCCCAGAGCCACCCAAGCCCAGAACAGAGGGATCACAGACAACCGGCACACAAAATACAAACACCCAAATTTCATAGAGAGTAGTATCCCCAACGATACAGGCGTTCACCTGCGGAGCGAAGCCCCGACAGGGCAACGCCCGGTTGAGCGGCGCCCTCGCCAGAATCCGAACCATCAGGAAGAATAGCGGCCGGTACGGAGCACCAGAGACGACGTCCGGCGGCGGTGATAGCACTAGCTGCGGTGGCTTCGGCGGCCTAGCCTCTCCAAGAGCGTCCGCGACGGCGACCTGAACCTCCAAGTGGCCCGCGAAACCGAGCATTTCCTTCAGCTTGCGCGCCCAGCGGCGCGCTTCATCACTGCGCCCAAACTCAGTAGCACTTCGAGAAGTCGAACAGCTGCAAAGGAAGCGAGCTCCTCCGAGTCGTTCGCCAGAACGATTTCGGCAAAGGCGTCCGACGCTTCTCAGCGTCGGTTGAAGTATTGAAGGAGCACACCTCGCTGGTATCTGATCTTAACGGCGCCGCTCGTCTCTCCGAAGTGCTGCAAGTACATATCATACGCAGCGAGCTTCTCTTCGGCGCAAGCGGGAAAAAGGGAAAGCCAGCAATTCAATCGTCGAACAGCCGCAATCAAGTGCGCTGTCGGCTGTCATGATGCGGTTGTAGGCAGCGCGTTCCGATCGATCTCCACGCGAACACATTTCCACGACGCGCCGATATTCCCAGCCGGCCTCCTTCAACCTTTCGAGGTCGAAAAGCAACTCAGCATAGTTGCTATGGATAGAATACAACTCCGGTCGGTCGCCGAACCGAGCAAGGTACCGCTGGTAGGTCTGAATAGCCGAGCGAGCAAACTCATCGAACGTCGTGTTCGAGCCTCCTTGTCGAGTGCCACCGCCGCCGCTCGCTCATGAGACTCGTCCGCCGAGCTGCCCATCGGCAGCGTGCCAAGCGGAGATCCTAGCGGAAAACTCGAGGTAGAGAGCCGTTGGTAGCTCGCACATCCAACCAGCATCGCGAGCAAAACAACGACTTCTGTTGTTTGCCTTCATCACAGCTCGCCACCAACGACCTGCGATCAGCGGCCGCCGGCAAGCGCCGGCCGGTGCACGAGCGGCCCGCGACGACGTCATGAATGCCAAAACGTACCACGGCCGCGAGGAGGTGCGGCCGCAGCCCGCACCGTCGCGGCGCGGCCCGCGCGCAAGCGAGCCGGCGGCGTCTCAGCCGCTGCAACGGCTTGTTAGACTAACTTAGACGGCTCTTCGCGGACCGGCGGAGGTGTGTCCGATTCGATCTCGGCGGTCGCGCCGACCTCGATGGGGAACTATTGCCAGCACGGCCAGCCAGAAACAAAGCATCAACTGAACGGCCGTGACCTTCCACCGCTCGTGGACGATGATGTCCCTTAGCTGTTCGGTATCAGCATCTTTGCCCACCGACCGTGCCCACGATTCCGCGCATCGACCCCCGGCGACACGATCCCGAGACCAATGCTGAAAGCCAACAGTATCCCTACCAGAGCGACGCGCAACCAGCGGTCACGGGTGACGATGGCCGGCACCGCGACGACTGCTTGTAGACACAGAAACAGTCGATCAGCGAAGGCATACTTTGATCCGTCTAACATCCTGCCGTTCAGCGGCGGGCGCAAGCTCTGTCCGCTGCAACGGCCGGTTCGACGGCGCCCCTAAGATATCCACGTGCTGTGTCCGACGATTGTCCATATTCCGTTCACCTTGCGTAGAAGGAACATGTCACCGCTGCCGCACACAGCGCCGCACACAACTCCTGTCATCACCTCGACACCCTCTGGCGTCGCACGATGGATAGGATCGGCTGGCGCATACGCGTCTCACAGTCGCGGTGATTGTCGCTGTGTCGACCGCCGCGAAGTCCCCCACGATATGGATCGTGAGGTTCGAACCTTCACGGGTCGTGAACACGGCGCCACAGGTCGCAGGTTCCCCGGGTGTATCGTCGGTCCCTTGCGTGGACGTCGTGTTGGGCTCGATCCTGCCCGGTTCGGCAATCCCGGCTCGGCCGCGAGGCGTAGGCGCGTGTGTCACGGCATGTCCGCACGCCTGCGTCAGAAGCGTGATCAGAAAGACTCTCCCCAAGGCGCGTGAGTCAGGCATCGGGTCCGTCGAACTTTGTATTAACCAGCAGTCTCTCGCTGCCCTAAATTTTCGGCAAGCAGGCTCTGGGCTCTGACGGCGCGCCCGTCAAGGTGCGGCTCTCCAAGGATTGCGACCCTTATGACCCGGGAGCCGCGATGAGGGCGACTCTGAGGCTCCGGGCGGTCGCTGTCTAATTCCCGAAAACGCAGCGAGAGCCCGGCAATGTCCGAGCGTGCGGACGTGCCTTACGCGCTCAGTCTTTCCAAGGACGACTCGGTCGCCACCTTGTGGAGGCTCGGGCGCGGTGCGGAGATGGGCGTGCGGCCTCTGAAGAAATGGAGGTCGAGCAGCGCGGGGGCCAGGATGAGGGCGGCGAAGACGCAGGTCAGCTCGCCGATGAGGGCCGACAGACCGAACGAGCGGATCCCCTGGTTCTCGGAGAAGAGCAGCGACGCGTACCCCACCACCGTGGTGAAGGAGCACAGCGCCACCGCCGGACCCGTGGCGGTCAGGATCCGCGCCGCGGAGCCGGTCCCCTCGTTGCGGTGGCGGGCGGCGACGTTGACGGCATAGTCGATGCCGATGCCGATGGTGATGGGCAGCGCGACGAAGTCGAGGAAGTTGATCCGGATGCCCAGCAGCCCGGCCGCGGTCAACAAAAGGAAGACACCGACGGCGCCGCAGCCGATGGTGACCGCGGCCTGACGGGTCAAGCCCAGGATGGCCAGGACTACCAGGACGGCGCCCACGGCCGCGACGATCGTCGCCCGCGGGCCGTCGTGGTCGACGGAGCCGACGATGTCGTGCTGGACGAAGGCGTTGCCGCCGACGACCAGGTCGGAGCCCAGCCCCAGCCCGCGGAACGTCGACACGAAGCGCTCGAGATCGTCGCTGCGCCACAGGTCGAAGCCCGCCCCGGTCTTGGCCACCAGCAGACGGCCGCGCGTGCCGTCCTGCTCGGTGAAGGGCCAGCCGAGCTCGACCGGCACGTCGGCGTCGGCGATGCGCGCGATCTGCGCCGGCGGATCGAGCTCGCGGGCGACCTGCCGATCGGCGTCGCTCATCGAGGCCAGCGTCGCCTTGGTGAGCAGGCGGCGGATGTCGGCCAGCAGCGCCAGCTTGTCGTCCTGATCGGGCGGGACCAGATCGTCCAGCGTCGTCACCCGCGAGAACAGCCGCTCCTGGTCCGGCTTGCCGGCGTCGGCGGCGCGCAGCCGCTCGGCCACCTCGCGCGCCCGTTCGCGCGTCGGCAGGGCGATCACCGTCCCCCCGGAGACCCCCCGGCCGAACGCCCGGTCGATGGCGTCGTTCCAGCGCGAGGTCTCGCGCATCGTGGCGCCGCTCGAGCGGAGGTTCTTGAAGTCACCCTCGAACGGCCGGCTGGCCAGGTAGCGGGCGGCGCCGGCCGCCGAGCCGAGCAGCACCAGCGCGGTCATCCCGATGACGATCGGGCGCCGACGGGGAACCAACGCCGCCAGCCGGCGTCCGAGCCGCGCCGGCGACCGGCCGTTGCCCAGGCCGTGCCGCGACAGGACCGCCAGCGCGGCCGGCAGCACCAGGAACGTCGCCGCCCAGCAGCAGAGGATCCCCACCCCGCCGATCACCCCGAAGTGCCGGAAGCCGCGAAACTGGGTCGACAGCAGCGAGGCGTAGGAGACCGAGGCGGTGAGCGCGGCGGCCAGCGTCCCGCCGAAGCTCCCCTGCACCGCGGCGCCCAGCGCGGCCGTCGGATCTTCGGCTCCCTTTGCCTGACGCTTGCGTTCCTCGAAGTAGCGCGCCAGCAGGATGATTCCGAAGTTGATCCCGTTGCCGACGACGATGGGGGCCAGGAACGCCGTCGCCAGGTTCAGGTGACCGATGCTGAGGTACGCGAAGGCGAAGGTCACCAGCGCCCCCACGGTCAGCACGCCCAGCAGCGCCGCCACCGGCGCCGCGGCGCCGAAGAAGAGGAGCAATCCCAGCGCGACGATCGCGGTGGTGAAGACGGTGGCGCGCACCATCCCGCCGAGCAGCGCCTGGTGCTCCTGGACGGCGTTGGCGACGTCGCCGGTGATGCCGATCCGGACGCCCGCGCCGCCGGCCAGGCGGGCCTCGGCGACGGCGCGCTCGACCGCCTCGAAGCCGGCGATGTTCCGCGACACCTCGTCGGCCGGGAAGCGCGTCCGTGCCACCACCAGCTGGAGGCGCCCGTCCGGCGAGAGGATCGGGGTCGGGTGCGCGGCGCCGGCCTTGGCCGCGTCCATCTGGTGCTTGAGGGTTCGCAGACGCTCGCCGACGGGCGGCGCGTTGGCCTTGTCCCCGTCGTCGTCCAGCGACACGTAGAGCGGGTTGAGACGCGCCTTTCGGGCCGCCAGCTCATCGCGCACGCCCGTGAGCTCGTCGGTCGGCGCCAGCAGGTAGCGGTGGGCCCAGGCGAACCGGTCGCGGGTGCCGCTGTCGTAGTCGACGCCGAGGAGGACGCTGGACGGCAACGCCCGCAGACGATCGCGCACCACCTGCGCGGCCGCCAGGCGCCTGGAAGGGTCGTCCGACTCGACCGCCACGACGATCGTCCCGAACACCTGCGCCCGCGACTCGAGCGCGTGGAGATCGCGGACCGATGGCGTCGCCGGTGGCAACAGGTACGACAGGTCGCCCAGCAGCGGCAACCTGGCGGCGACCGGCGCGGCGGCCGCCGCCACCGCGACGGAGGCGGCCAGGATGGCCCAGCGCCAGCGGGTGGTCCACCGCGCCCAGCGCAGCCCGAGCGCCACCTTCGCGCCCCCGGACTCTCGCGCTTCAGCCCGCATGGGGGATCCGCACGCGGGCCAGGCCCGGAAGGTTGTTGGCGATCGCCAGGAGCATGACCGCCACGATGAACAGCGACGGGGCGAACGTGAGCAGCGAGGGAAGAAGGTTCGTCAAGGCGCGACGCATGCGAGGTCGGATTGCAGCCGACGTGCCACGGTTGAGGAACGGCGATCCCGGCGCGACCAGGGGCGTCCGAGAGGCCGAGGCGTCGGAAGTTGGACCGATTCGGGGGACCACTGTGGAAATACGAACGCGGAGCGCGGATAAGCTGCACAAAAACGCCCTCGGCCGGGCGACAAACTGACGCGACCCATTCAAGTAATGACGCTGCCCCACCGATTTCATCCAGCAGGGGGACACATGTTGAACGGGCTGGTAAGCGCACTCTTCGTCGTGGCAGGTGGGGCCTGCGCCGTGGCCGGGTACATGGTCGGCTCCTGGCATCAGCGTCGGGCGATGGATGCCGACCTGGTCAACGAGCTGTTCGGCGCCGAGCGCGGCTTCGATCTGGCCGACGAGCCCCCGCGCCGCCGCGACCAACGACTGAATTAACGCCGTCCATCGGCGGATAACGGCGGCTTCCGGGTTGTCGGCTGAGGTCTGGTGCCTACGATGAGGGCACCATGGGAAAAATTGGCGCCATCGCCGGCCTCGGTTTGGCGGCGATCCTCGGGATCTCCTGCGTCGGCGGCTACAACAAGCTCGTCGGCCTCGATCAGGCAGTGGACGCCCAGTGGGCGCAGGTCGAGAATGCCTACCAGCGACGCGCCGATCTGGTCCCCAACCTCGTCGAGACGGTCAAGGGCGCCGCCAAGTTCGAGAAGGACACGTTCACCGCGGTGACGCAGGCCCGGGCGCAGGTCGGTCAGGTCACGGCCCAGGCCACCGAGAAGATCGCCAACGACCCGGAGGCCCTGAAGCGGTTTCAGCAGGCGCAGGACAGTCTGTCGTCGGCGCTGTCGCGGTTGCTGGTCGTCTCCGAGAAGTACCCCGACCTGAAGGCGACCCAGGCCTTCCGGGACCTTCAGGTGCAGCTCGAAGGGACTGAGAATCGGATCGCCGTCGAGCGCATGCGGTTCAACGAGGCGGCGCGGGCCTACAACACGACGCGCAACCGCTTCCCCACGGTCCTGATCGCCAGCCTGTTCGCCGGCAAGTTCCCGCAAAAGGCGTACTTCCAGGCGCAGGCGGGCGCGGCCACCGCGCCGCACGTTCAGTTCTGAGGCGTCCCATGCGCGCGCCCGCCAGCGGTCGCTTCGTCCGGTCGGTCGTCGCGCCCGCCGTGGTGCTGGCGGCGCTTCTGGCTGCCGCCGCGCACGCCGAAACGCCGATCCCGGCGCCGCCGACCGCGTTCGTGACCGATCGGGCGGCTTTTCTGTCTCCCGCGGCGGTCTCCGAGCTCAACGAACGGCTGGCCGGCTACGCCCAAAAGAGCGGCCACCAGATCGTCGTCTACGTCGACCATACGACCGGCGGTGTCCCCATCGAGGACTGGGCCGTCAAGGCGTTCGAGCGCTGGAAGGTGGGGCGCAAGGGGATCGACGATGGCTTGGTGCTGTTCATCTTCAAGGACGACCACCGGCTGCGGATCGAGGTCGGCTACGGCCTCGAGGATCGGGTCCCCGATCTGCTCGCCTCCCGGATCATCAACGACGACATGGTCCCCCGGATCCGGGCCGGCGACCCCGACGGCGCCGTTCGGACCGGTGTCGACCGGTTGATTCAGACGATCGGCGATACGGGAGGCGCCCGGCCGGCGGTCCACAAGACCCCGGCCTGGGTCTCGGTGGTGGTCGTCATCCTCATCCTGATGGCGGGTGGCTTCATCATCACGCATCCGGCGCTGGCGGCGCTGATCCTGGCCAGCTCGGGTCGACGGGGCGGCGGCTGGGGCGGCGGCGGCTGGGGCGGCGGGGGTGGGTTCTCGGGAGGCGGCGGCGGATTCTCGGGCGGCGGCGGCAGCTCGGGCGGCGGAGGCGCCTCGGGCTCATGGTGACGCAGGCGCGGCCGCGGGTGGTCCAGGGCATCGATCTCGACCGCGTCGAAGCGGCGATTCGGGCGGCCGAGCGGCGGACGTCGGGACAGGTCCGGGTCGCCGTGGCTCGCTTCTATTTCTGGGGGAGCGTCCGCCGCGCGGCCGACGCGGCGTTCGTGCGCCTGCGCATGAACCGGACCCGCCGGCGCAACGCCGTGTTGCTGTTCGTCGCGCCGAGGCTCCGCCGGTTCGCGGTGATCGGCGACGCCGGCATTCACGCGCGGGTCAGCGACGCCTTCTGGGGGCAGATTTCGGAGGCCCTGCAGGCGGACTTTCGGGCCGGGGATCTCACCGCCGGGCTCCTGCACGCCATCGACAGCATCGGCGAAAGGCTGGCGGAGCATTTCCCGCCCGATCCGATGGGCGACAATGAGCTCCCCGACCGGGTCGAGCTCGAACGCTAGGCTACGCCAGGCGCGCCGTCTTGAGCGCGGTCAGGATGACCCGCGTCGCGGGGGACTGGTTCAGCGTGTAAAAGTGAATGCCCGGGGCCCCGCCGTGGAGCAGCTCGACGGCCTGGGCGGTCGTCTGGGCGATCCCGAGGGAGAGGGTCGCCGCCTCGTCGTTGCGGCAGCGTTCGAGCTCCGCCTGCAGCGCCGGCGGGATGCTGGCGCCCGACAGCTTGGTCATCCGTTCGATCCCAGCCAGCGTCCGGATCGGCATCAGGCCCGGAACGATCGGTACGTTGATCCCGGCGGCGCGCGCCCGGGCCACGAAGTCGAAATAGAACCGGTTGTCGAAGAACAGCTGGGTGACCACGAAGTCGAGCCCGGCGTCGACCTTGGCCCGGAGGTGGCGGATGTCTTGATCGATGTCCCGGCACTCGAGGTGCCCTTCGGGGTTGCCGGCGCCGCCCAGGCAGAGCTTCTTTCCGTAGCGCTTGCGGATGAAGGCGACCAGGTCGGCGGCGAAGCCGAAGCCGCCGGCGGTGCGCTCGAACTTGGCCTGTCCCGCGGGCGGATCGCCCCGCAGCGCCATCACGTTCTCGATGCCGTGCTCGACCAGGGTGTCGAGCACGCCGCCGATTTCGGCCTCGGTGGCACCGACGCAGGTGAGGTGGGCCATCGCGCAGAGGCGCGCCTCCCGCTCGATCCACCGCACCAGCTCCAGCGTCTTGGCGCGGGTGGAACCTCCCGCCCCGTAGGTCACGGAGACGAAGGCCGGCGACAGCTCGGCGAGATCCCGGATGGTCCGCTCCAGCGCCAGCTGGCCGGCGTCGGTCTTGGGCGGGAACAGCTCGAACGAGAAGAGCCTGCGGCCGGGTTCGGCGAACAGCTGCGAGATCTTCATATGGCGGCGTCTCGTTCCAGACGCTCGGCGACGAAGTCGGCGTCCAGCGTGATGGTCTCCCCCTTGCGCTCCGGGGCGTCGAACATGATGTCGTGGCAGATCCCTTCCACGATGGTCCGCAGGCTGCGGGCCCCGGTGTGGCGCTCGATGCAGTGCTGGGCGACCAGGCGCAAGGCGCCGTCGGTGAACTGCAGGTCGACGCCGTCGATCTTCAACAGCGCCTGGTACTCGCGAACCACCGCGTCGGGCGGCCCGGTCATCACCAAGAAGAGATCCTCCTCGGACAGCGGATCCAGCTCGACCCGCACCGGGATGCGCCCCAGGAACTCGGCCATCAGGCCGTAGTCGACCAGCTCTTTTTCCGTCACCCGGCGGCCCTTCGCCGCCGCTCCGCCCGCGGCGCCGAAACCGACCGGCTTGCTCAGATCGGTGAGGCGGAGGTCCGAGAAGGTCCCCGCGGCGATGAACAGGACGTCCTGGGTGTCGAGCACCACGAAGTCGTGCTTGTTCCAGTGCTGGGTCACGTTGAGCGGCGCGAAGATCTCGCGCCCCTCCAACACCTTGAGCAGCGCCTGCTGCACCCCCTCGCCCCCGATGTCGCGGGTTCCGGCGCCGGTGCGCGCCCCCTGGCTGCGGCGGGCGATCTTGTCGATCTCGTCGATGAAGACGATCCCGCGCTGCGCCAGCTCGACGTCCTGGTCGGCCTTGTGCAAAAGCTCGCCGATCATCACCTCGACGTCTTTCCCGTAGTAGCCGGCCTCGGTGTATTCGGTGGCGTCGGCCACGGTAAACGGCACTTCGAGGCACTGCGCCAGCGTCCGCGCGAGGTGCGTCTTGCCCGAGCCCGTCGGCCCCAGCAAAAGGACGTTCGACTTCTTGATCAGGCGCTTGCCCGCCGGGGTCGGCTGGGCGCAGCGCTTCAAGTGGTTGTAGGCGGCGATGGCGATGGTGCGCTTGGCGCGCTCCTGTCCGACCACGTAGCGATCCAGATAGGTGAAGATCTGGCGCGGGGTCAAAAGCCGCTGCTGGCGCTCCGGTCGGGGATTGGTCTTCATGGAAGCGGCTGCGCAGTATCCCACCGGTGGTGGCGCGTC
This sequence comes from uncultured Pseudomonadota bacterium, assembly GCA_963835825.1. GTDB lineage: Bacteria > Myxococcota_A > Polyangia > Fen-1088 > Fen-1088 > JADGRB01. The sequence continues at coordinate 25,543 of CAWIGZ010000003.1, read as the reverse complement.
GCCAGACTGGCTCCCAGCCTTTTATGTGTGGCGCGGCCGGCGGCATCTGCGCTAGAAAACGACCCCATGAGCTTCACGACCAAGGCCGTCATCGAAAGCGTTCTCGCCCGCGAAATCCTCGACTCGCGCGGCAATCCCACCATCGAAGTGGACGTCATGCTCGATTCGGGCGCGGTGGGCACCGCCGCCGTTCCCTCGGGCGCTTCGACCGGCGAGCACGAGGCGCTGGAGCTGCGCGACGGCGACAAGAAGCGCTATCTCGGCAAGGGCGTGCTGAAGGCGGTCGAGAACGTCGACAAGCTCCTGGCCCCGGTGGTGATCGGCCTGGATGCCTTCGACCAGGCCGGGCTCGATCACGCCATGCTGACCGCCGACGGCACCCCCAACAAGGGGAAGGCCGGCGCCAACGCCATCCTCGGCGTCTCGATGGCGGCGGCGCGGGCCGCGGCCGCGGAGCTGGACATGCCGCTCTACAAGTACCTCGGTGGACCGGCCGCCCGCGTCCTGCCGGTCCCCTTGATGAACATCATCAACGGCGGCGCCCACGCCGACAACTCGCTCGACTTCCAGGAGTTCATGATCGTCCCCAAGGGGCTGCCGCGCTTCTCGGAGGCGCTGCGCGCCGGGGCCGAGGTGTTCCACACGCTGAAGAAGCTCCTCCACGACAAGAAGGCGTCGACCAGCGTCGGCGACGAGGGGGGGTTCGCCCCCGATCTGCCGGGCGCCGAGGCGGCCTGCGCCATCGTCGTCGAAGCCATCGAGAAGGCCGGCTACAAGCCGGGCAAGGAGGTGGCCCTGGCGCTGGACGTGGCGTCGAGCGAGCTGTGGGACAAGGGCAGCAAGACCTACAAGCTCCCGGGCGAGAAGAAGGAGCTCGACGTCAAGGGAATGGTCGAGTTCTATCGCAAGCTTTGCGAGCAGTTCCCGATCGTGTCGATCGAAGACGGCATGGCCGAAGATGACTGGGACGGCTGGGTGGCGCTCACGCAGGCGCTCGGCGAGCGGATCCAGATCGTCGGCGACGATCTGTTCGTCACCAACACCGAGCGGATCAAGATGGGGATCGCCAAGGGCGCCAGCAACAGCGTGCTCATCAAGGTGAACCAGATCGGGACGCTGACCGAGACGCTGGAGTCGGTCGAGATGGCCCACCGCAACGGCTGGACCACCATCATCTCGCACCGCTCGGGCGAGACCGAGGACACCTTCATCGCCGATCTGGCGGTCGCCGTGCGCTCCGGTCAGATCAAGACCGGGTCGCTGGCCCGCTCGGAGCGCGTCTCCAAGTACAACCGGCTCCTTCGCATCGAAGAAGAGCTGGACGGCTCGGCGATCTGGGGCGGCTCGCTCGGCAAGCTCTAGTTTTCGCCCCACTGACCGGCGGCCGACCCGAAGGTGAAGCTCCGGGTCGGTCGGCCCCATTTCACAGTCGTGACGATGCGCGCGAGCCCCGGACGGTGGGCGCTTCTGATGTTCATCGGCGGCTGCGCGACGGCGCCGGCGAGAGCGCCCGTCGATCGCTATTCGCCCGCCGAGATGAAGAAGGGTCCGTCGCTGTACGAAACGGGCCGGTTCGCCGTGGTGCAGCCGTCGAGCGGCGGTCTGCGGATCGACGAGGGGGCCATCGACCGCCCGGCCCCCCATTCGGCGACTGCGCGCCCGTCCGGCAAGCGCAAGGCGCGGGCCCACGCGCAACGGAGGCCGTAGCTACCTTCCGCGGCGGACGCCGTACTTCACGATGGCGTAGACGGCGCGGACGCCGTCCTTCCAGCCGATCTTCTTCCCCTCTTCGTAGGTGCGCCCGCGGTAGCTGACCGGGACCTCGTAGATGCGCAGGCGCATCTTGGCGACCTTGGCGGTCAGCTCGGGCTCGACGCCGAAGCGGTTCTCCTCGATGACCAGCGCCTTGGCGACCTCCGCGCGGAACGCCTTGTAGCAGATCTCGATGTCGGTCAGATTCAGGTCGTTGAACATGTTCGACAGCAGCGTCAGCCCCCGGTTGACGACCATGTGCCAGAAGTAGAGCACCCGGTGCGAGGCGCCGATGAAGCGCGACCCGAACACCACGTCGGCGTTTCCGTCGAGGATCGGCTGGATGAGCCCCGGGATGTCGCGGGGGTCGTACTCCAGATCGGCGTCCTGGATGACGACGATGTCGCCGGTGGCCGCCGCGAACCCGGTGCGCAACGCCGCCCCCTTGCCCATGTTCTGCGGTTGCAAGAGGACCCGCACCTCGTTCGAACCGCGCCGGGCCCCGGGGTTCGGCAGCCAGCGCTCGAGCCCCTGATCGCGCAGCTCGTTCAGCAGCTCGCGGCTGCCGTCGGTCGAGCCGTCGTCGACCAGCACCAGCTCCTTGTCGAAGTCGACCGCGACGACGCGCTGGAGGATCTCTCGCAGCGTCGCCACCTCGTTGTAGATCGGAATGACCAGCGACAGCTTCACGGCTTGGCCACTATCACGCGCCCGGATGGGTGGTCAATCGAGAGTGCGTCCGCAGCTGCCGCTCGCTCCGACGCCGCTCGAACACTGGCTCCGGGTGGGCACTCTCCGCGCCGCCGCGGCGCGAAAGGGGCTGACGGTCTCGACCCCCGACGCGCACCTGGCGCAGGTCGCGCTCGACCTCGGGGGCGCCGTCTGGTCCGAGGACCAGGTCTTCGCGCGCCTGGCCGCCAAGTCCCTGGTCCGCGCCTTCGCGCCGTAGCGCTCTCCCAGCGCCTACCCGCCGAGGACGTTCTTGGCGATGACCATCCGCTGGATCTGGCTGGTCCCCTCGTAGATCTGGAGCAGCTTGGCGTCGCGCATGAGCTTCTCGACCGGGTAGTCCTTGGTATAGCCGTAGCCGCCGAAGATCTGGACCGCGTCGGTGGAGGCTTTCATGGCGGCGTCGGCGCCGTAGGCCTTGGCGTAGCTGGAGACGATGCTGTCGGGCTTGCCGGCGTCGATGCCGGCGGCGGCCTTGTGGCAGAGCAGGCGCGTCGCCTCGTAAGCGATGGCCATCTCCGCCAGCATGAACTGCACCGCCTGGTGCTGGGCGATGGGGACGCCGAAGGTCTTGCGCTCGAGGGCGTACCTCTTCGACTCGTCCAGCGCGCGCCGGATGATCCCCGCCGCGCCGGCCGCGATCCACGGGCGCGTGCGGTCGAACGAGCGCATCGCCACCTTGAACCCCTCCCCCTCCCCGCCGACGATGGCCGCCTTCCCGACCTTCACCTCTTCGAAGATGACGTCGGTGGTGTTGGAGCAGCGCTGCCCCATCTTGTTCTCTTTCTTGCCGACCGAGACCCCCGGCGTGTCGCGATCGACCACGAAGCAGGTGATCCCCTTGTGGCGCGTGGTGCCTTCTTCGCGGGCGAAGACCGAGTAGAAGCTGGCCACCCCGCCGTTGGTGATCCAGCGCTTCTGCCCGGTGATGACGTAGTCGTCGCCCACCTTCTTGAAGCGGGTCTTCATGCCGGCCACGTCCGAGCCGGCGTCCGGCTCCGAACAGCAATAGGCGGCGAAGATCGGCTCGGCCAGGAGGCGCCCGAAGTACTCCTTCTTCTGCGCGTCGGTGCCGGCGATGATGAGCGGCATCGTCCCCAGCATGTTTGCGGCCATGGTGGTGTTGACGCCGGTGCAGCCGTAGGAGATCTCCTCCAGCACCAGGCAGTGCGCCAGGCAGGAGAGGCCCAGTCCGCCGTAGGCCTCGGGGAGCTCGCAGTTCATGAGCCCGGTCTCCCACCCCTTCTTGCAGATGTCGGCCGGGAAAGCTCCGTGCTCGTCCAGGGCGGCGGCGACCGGGATGATCTCCTTGCGTGCGAAGTCGCGCGCCGTCTCGCTGAGCTGCTTTTCCTCGTCGGAGAGCTCGAAGTTGGGCATGGCGGGAAGGATATCGCTATTTGGGAGATTCCGCTGCCGACGAGGCCGCTGGCGACGAGGCCTGGCGGCGCGCCTTGCGCTCCTCGCGCTCGGCCGCCTTGCGCTGCTCGAACGCGATCGCATCGCGCGTCGCTTTCGACCCCATCAGGAAGCCGAGGACGATCCCCAGGATGAAGATGACGGGGATATAGATGAAGTGGGACGAGGGCGGCACCCCGATGCCGAGCACCAGGATCACGGGCGGGGGCCTCCGCGGTCAGCCTGCTCGCTGATCCGGCCGCGCAGCTCCGCCAGCTCCTTGCGCACCCGCCCGAGGCCGCGCGCCAGCAGCACGACGTACGCCAAAAGCGCGATCCAGATGAACCCGTAGGCGGCGGCGACGAAGGGGGTGGCCGGAAGCTCCTCGCGCAGCGGCCCGCTCACCCTCTGAAACTCTTGTGCGAAAGCCAGCGCCGGCGCCAGCGCCACCAGGGCAAGCGCGCCGATCGCCAGCGCCGCGACCCGCCGCCAGGTATTCCCGTTCTTCATTGGCCTATCTCCAGCATGTCTTCGGCGTCGAGCCGCAGCGACGCCAGCTCGGCGCGCGCCGCTTCCAGCCGCAACCGCACCATGAACAGCACCGCCCAGACCAGCAGGATGAGCACGAACGAGGACCAGAACGCCGGCCGCATGCGCGCGTCCAGCGACGGAACGACCGTCGTCTGCGGGTGCACGGTCCGCCAGATGTCGACGCTCTTGTAGACCAGCGGGACGTCGATGGCCGCGAACAGCGCCAGCGCCGCCGACAGCTTGCGTCCGGCCGGCCCGCCGTAGCGGCGCGCCAGCAGGTAGGCGATCATGATCAGCTCGAGCAAGAGGGCGCTGGTCAGCCGCGCGTCCCATTGCCACCAGACGCCCCAGGCCTTGCGCCCCCACAGCGGTCCAGTCACCAGCGTGCAGAGGCCGAACAGCACGGCCAGCTCGCCGGCCGACGCCGCCACCCGATCGCCCGCCTCCGACCCCTTGAAGAGATAGGCGATGCTGCCGCCCGCGCAGACGAACGTCGAGACGAAGAGCATCGTCGCGCAGGGGACGTGGAAGTAGAAAATTTTCTGGACGAATCCCATCACCGGCTCGAGCGGCGCGCCCAAAATCAGCGGCGGGACGATCAAGAACCCGACGGCGGCGGCCGCGGTTGCGGCGACGAACCCGATCCCCAAGGATCGCATCGGGCGATACTACCCTGAAAGCGCGCTGCGGTCGCCCAACCTGGTGATCGTCTGTGGGGCCGCGGCGGGGCTCTCGACTGACCAGTCGACTTCTGCGGCCGCCATGCGACTCGAGTCGGCCAAAGCTTGAGCCGGCCGTTGGCATTCACGGACGTCTCACTGCAGATCGCGGTCGCCCGTCCGGTGTAGAAGTGAAACCTTCGGACATTGCTGCCGGTTGACTTACGAATTATCGCGGTGAAGATCGACCGCATGGCGTCTCCGGGGGGGTGGGTCGAAAGTGACTGGTACGCACAAGACGACAGCCAGTTGCACTTCTTCCCCTTCCCCAAGCAGCTCCTCTGGACAGTCGGACGGAAGATCGTCGCCCAGACCGAAGCTTGGGGCGGCGTTAATCCAATGCCAGGCATGCACTACCCGCGGATGAAGCCTCGACCTACGACGCCGGGAGGCTACGTCATCTCCGGGGCTGGTCCATACCGCACGTCTCGATAGCCCTTGTCCAGAATCGCCTGGGGCACCCCGATCCGGCTCGATTCGACCGGTGAGCACTTGCTCTACGAAACGGGTCAAGTTGCCAATGCCTGGCGACGAGTCCACGATCTCATCCCCGAGGCCACCACCGCACAGCTCCTCGACGAATTCCATCGGAAGTTCGGCCACGATCGAACGTACGATCGCAACGGAGATGGAGTTCCTGACGTCTGGGTGTTGAATGATTTTGGACCTGTTGCGATCAACTACTTCCGGGATCTCAATCGCAATCGAAAGCTCGACCGTGGCGAGAAAGTCATGGGTGGAATGATCCACACGACCCCGGATTCGGAAGCAGCCACGCTTCGAAATCCACGGGAGGTACCGCTGGAAGACAGTCATGGCTGTATCCACATAAGACCAGCGGAGCTGCAAAGATTTTCGAGACTTGGCGCCTTCAAGCGCGGCACTCTGATGTTCGTCCATGGGCCCAAGGACCCGGTACCGAAGCTACTGGCCAAGTGATCGCCACGCACCAGATCACCGTAGCGGTGCTCGCGGCCGTCATCGGGCAGACGGCGCCTCGTCCGGAGGTGAACCACATTTCTTGTTTCGCCGATCAGACGATTGTCGGGCTCACCAACAGGTCCCAGGTGGTCATTCGCCGGGGATCGAGCTGGTCGCCGCTCGTGCCGGCGCTGGACGCAGACTCTCTATGCCGCAGTCCGGACGACCGCATGTTTGCGGTCAATGCCGGATTCCTCATCGCCGAAATCCCTCATGCAACGAGGACATCTGCACGTTGGACATATCCGGACGGCGTTGCTCTTCCCCGGTGCGCGTTTCTGAACGGCGTCGTGGCGGTGACGCCTAAACGCATGTATCGCCTCGAGACCGGAGGTCAAATGATCGACGTCGGTCCGACGCCGCTCGATGCGGAGGGAACTCGGAGGGCCCAGGCGCCTCATCTCATCGGCGATCAGGAACATCTCGTCGTTTGCTTCGGGACCTCCGAACGCGAGGATGACGACCGCGAGGGGGAGTGTCGGGCCTCTTCACCGAACAAATATCACTACCCGGTCGATTTCGGAGATCCCGTGATCGCTTTGCAGGCCGCCGCTTTCGCGACTCCCTTCGTGTGCGGAAATGCTGTGGTCTCAGTGCGCCACAGCGCGACCCAGGCGCGCGATCTGCTGACGGGCGCGCTGCTCGGACACATGACCGGCGCTGCCCGTCTGGGCTCGAGCTGTCTGGATCCGGGGCGCGCCGTGATCATCGGAAAGAAGGAGGTCTGGATCGTCGGACTGCCCGGGCTTCGCCGCCTATGGCATCGCTCGATCGGGCGCCAGATCAAGACCGCTTCGCTGTGTGGGAATAGGCTGGCCATGATCACCGACGGACAAACCGAGCCGACGCTTTTCGAACTTCCGAGGCCCCCATGAGACAGGCGAGGGGTCCCCTGCGGGTGTCGATTCCGCGAAGTGATACACTCCGGCGGATGCGCGGCCTGGTCGTCGCCGTGGTGCTCGTCGGGGCCGGTTGTCTAGGACCCGTGGATCAGCCCCTCACCGAGGAGCGGGGCGCGGTCGGCGAGCCGTCGAACGGGTTTCCGTCGGCGGCCGAACGTCTCGGTCTGATGGCCATCAATCGCGCGCGCTCCGATCCCGAGACGGTGAAGGGCCCCAGCTCGAAGAGCTACCCGGCGCGCCCCCCTGTCATCTGGTCCCTGGCGCTCAATCAGTCGTCGCGGTTCCACGCCGTCAACCTGGAGCTGTCCGACGTCACCCTGATGCACACGTCGCCCTGCACCCTCAGAACCGACGTCGCAACCAGCGGCTGCAGCGGTGATCCGAGCTGCGCCTGCGCGACGGCCGTCCCTTCCAGCTGCGCGATGTGCGCCAAGGTCGCCGCGGTCAACAGCTGCGGGACGGCGGTCGATGTGAGGATTGGGTACTTCACCAGCGGGACCAGCATCACCTGGTCAGGGGAGGTCGCGGCCGCCGGCTATGGCGATCCGATGGCCGTGGTCGACGGCTGGATGGACGAGCCAGCCAGCTCCGACGGTCATCGAATGAACCTGACCGATCAGGGCACCACCTCGAACACGATGGGTTACGGTCACGCCACCGGCACCAAGGAGTGCTACTCGCCGTTCGATGTCTCGGACTCCGGCAACATCAAGGGGGCGACCTTCCCCAAGATCCCCACCGCGGCGGTCAGCCCGTCCAGCGGAGCCGCCGGGACGTTCACCTTCTATTCGTCGTGGGCCGATCCGTCGCTGGGTGCGCCGGCGTCGATCGACGTCGTGGTGGATGGCGCCTGCACCGCGCTCACCCGCGAGCTCGGCACCGACACGCTGAACGCCACCTACAAGGGGACTGCGACGCTGGCCGCGGGCTGCCACAACTACTACATCCTGGCGCGCGACGCCTCCGGGACCACCGTGACCTACCCGACGACCGGCGCCATCAGCCTGTCGGTCGGCAGCAGCACCTGCAGCTCCGACTATCTGGCGACGGCGCCGAGGGCGTCGTGTGCGGGCGACGGCGGCGTGGTCGCCGGGACGGGCGGCAGCGGCACCTCGACCGGCGGCACCACCAGCAGCGGTGGTGCGGCGACGGGCGGCGGGACCGGAACCGCAACCGGCGGAACGATCGGAACCGGCGGTCGCGGCACCGGCGGTCAGACCACCAGCGGCACCGGCGGTCAGACCACCGGCGGCACGGGCGGTCAGACCACCGGCGGCGCCGGCGGCGCTTCGAACGGGATCGGCGGCGCGGCGATGGGCGGAACGACCGGAGCCGGCGGCACCACCCGCAAGGACGGCAGCGCGGGCTGTGGCTGCGAGGTCGGCGCGAACGAAGTTCCTTCGACCACCGCGACTCTCCTCTCGTTGATGTTGCTCTGTCTGTCGCGACGCCGGATCGCGCGCGCGTCTAGCTAGTTGGAGCGCGGGACGGCGATGACGACGTTGTCGAGATAGCCGCTCCAGCCGGACGTCGACCCCCTGGTCTCCGGACCGACCGTGACGTCGACGGCCGAGTCGGGGCCGAAGTCACCGGTGATCGCCGCATTGGTCGCTCGTGGAATCGTGACCCGGATCTGCTTGCTGGAGGCGGCGATCTGCATCTCGATGCGGGTCCAAAGGCCCGGCTGCGAGACGCCCGAAATTGGGTATTTGCTGAAGGTGGCGCCCGCGCCCTCGTAGTCCATCGTCAGGCAGTAGCCGGTGTAGCCGCTGGCGAACCCGGTGTCCTGCCCCACAGTGTACTTCAGGCGCGCCCGACCGGAACCGAACGCCACGCAGAGCAGCGAGACCGAGCCCGTCCAGGGCGGAGAGAGTTCCTAAGCTGGCGATGGGGCTGATGTCGGCCGCCACGGTGACGGAGGCGATCGGCTGCGCGCCGACGGCGTGCCACCCCAGCGTCGCCTTCGAGCCATCGCCGGTCCCCACGCTGGTCTGCCATCCGTCCGGAACGCTCGATGCGTGTTGGGTCGTCACCGCCGAGGTCCCCCTGTTGCCGATCATCGAGGTCCACGCGGCGCCGCTCGGCAGCTTGGCGTCGTCGAAGTCGACACAAGCGTAGTCGCTTGCCGCCGCGCCCGCGGGCATCGTCTGTTGCGTGCACCAGCCCCCACCTCCCCCGCCGCCCCCGGACCGGTCCCCCCGTCGCTGGACCGGAGCGTCGCCGAACCACAGCCCATGACAAAGAAGACGGGGACCCAGGCCAGCCGCAGCATCACGATCACTCTCCCCCCCGGCGTCTCGATCACGCCAGGTGATAGACTCGCGTCGGAAAGCACAGGCGCTGACCATGTCCGAAAACGGAACTCTCTCGGCCTTCCGGCCGGTTCCCCGCACGGGGGTCATCTACGTCACCACCGAGGCCGGCAAGCGCGGCTTCCGCCCCAACGATCCGGCCTGGTCGAACCTGGGCCAGGGGCAGCCGGAGACCGGGCCGCTGCCCGGCGCGCCGTCGCGGATCAGCCGCGTCACCATCGACGTCGACGATCAGGAGTACGCGCCCATCCCCGGCATCTGGGAGCTGCGCGAGGCGATCGCCGGCCTCTACAACCGGCTCTACCGGCGCGGGATGCCCTCGCAGTACAGCGCCGAGAACGTCAGCGTCTCGGGCGGCGGACGCGCGGCGCTCACCCGGGCGGCGGCCAGCCTGGGGCCGGTGAACCTGGGACACTTTCTCCCCGACTACACCGCCTACGAGGAGCTGCTCGACATCTTCAAGGCGTTCACGGCGATCCCGATCCTGCTCGAGGGCGAGCGCGGGTACGCCTTCACCGTCGAGGATCTGCGGCACGAGGTGCAGGGGCGCGGCCTGGCGGCGCTGCTGCTGTCGAACCCCTGCAACCCCACCGGCAAGCTGGTGCAGGGGAACGAGCTCGCCGCCTGGGTGGCCCTGGCCCGCGAGCTCGACTGCGCGCTGCTGCTCGACGAGTTCTATTCCCACTACGTCTGGACGGCCCCGTCGGGGCGACTACCAATTGAGAGCGCCGCGCGCTACGTCGAGGACGTCAACCGCGATCCGGTGATCCTGTTCGACGGCCTGACCAAGAACTGGCGCTACCCAGGCTGGCGCACGACCTGGACCATCGGGCCGCGCCAGGTCATCGACGCCGTCGCCAGCGCCGGCTCGTTCCTCGACGGCGGCGGCTCGAAGCCAATGCAACGCGCCGCCATCCCGCTGCTCGACGACGCGCTCGTGGTCGCGGAGACCGAGGCGATCCACAACGTCTTCGGCGCCAAGCGCCAGCGAATGCTGGCCGGCCTGGCCCGCCTGGGCATCGAGACCGATCGCGCCCCCGACGGGACCTTCTACGTGTGGGGCCGCGTCGACAAGCTGCCGCCCCCGCTCGACGAGGGCATGGGCTTCTTCCGCGCCGCGCTCGATCACCAGGTGATCGTCGTCCCCGGCGAGTTCTTCGACATCAACCCCGGCAAGCGCCGCCACCAGCGCCAATCCCGCTTCCGCCGCCACGTCCGCTTCTCGTTCGGCCCCGCCCAAGCCAGCCTGGACGGCGCCCTCGAGCGGCTGGGAACCATGATCGCAGCGGCCCGGTGATGCGGCTCGCGATCCTGTTGGTCGCCCTGGCGCTCGCCGCGCAAGGATGTGGGAGCTCCAACTGCTCACCCTGCCGGCCCGGAACGCATCCCTCCGATCCCTCGCAGACCTGCAGCGCCTGTGTCCCCTGCCCGGACGGCGGCACAGACGCCGATGGCCAGGCGAGCGCACCCGGGTGCATCTGACGCCAGTCGTCCCTTCAAACCCGACACGCTGACGGCTACGTCCGAGCGATCCGCTACGCCCGCAGGACGGCGTAGCCGTCGGGCCGACGCCAGAGCCGCGCGTCAGCCGTCACCAACGTGAGCTCATGAACCCGGGCCGTGGCGGCGATGAATCGATCGGCGGGATCCTGGTGTGACGTCCGAAGGCGGCGGCTCTGGATGGCGATCTCGTGATCGACCTGAACCTGGCGCACCGGAGCGCGTTGTAGCTGCGTCCGGACCCAAGCTTCCGGATTCGGCTCGAGACGCAATCGACCGCGTTCGCCGAGCAGCAGAGTTTCCCAGACAGAGATGGGCGACAGCCATTTTTGGTTGTCGGAGGATGCCAGCGACTTGGCGACCTCCGGGCGAAGCCGTGCCGGTTCGAGCAGGCTCCAGAGCCAGACGTGTGTGTCCAGGAGGAGCCTCATTCGCCGAGCGCCTCCCAGTCGTCACTGGCGATCGGAGCGACGATGTCGCCGAGGATCTGGCCCGTTCCCGCCGCCGAACCGAGCCAGTCTTCGCGGGCGTGTTCCGGCGACGGTGGCGTGACCTCGGCGATCGGCTCGCCCCGGCGGGTGATCAAGATGGGGGCTCCGGTGCGACGCACTTTCTCGAGCATGGAGAGGCATCGGGCCTTGAACACAGAAATTGCCACCTTCTCCATCTCTGCCCGTCGTTAAACGTACTATGGTCAACAACCATGGTCAACTGTCGTCCGCGCGGCTGGGCTCGCCCGGCTGGGGCTCACGAACGCCGGCCAGATTCACGGCGCAGAGACCTGCGGCCATCGAGCACCTGAACGGCGGCAGGCCGGGGGGCCCGTCCCCGGCGATTCGTCAATCGCCGCTGACGATCGGTTCGAAGGCCCAGAGGCCGGCGGTCACGAAGAGGATGTCGAGGGCGAAGAGGAACTGGGTCCAGAAACGGGCGCCGTCGAAGTCGGGGGCGATGGGATCGATGAGCTGGGAGGTGCCGCGGGCGCCGGCGATCACGATGGGGACGATGATCGGGTAGAGCAGCGTGGCCAGCAGCGCGTCGCGGCCGCGCGCGCGCAGGAGCGCCGCCGAGAAGATGCAGCCGGCGGCGGCGAAGCCGATCGTGCCGAGAGTCAGCAGCAGCGCCACCCGGCCGATCACCGCGCCCATCGACGCCGAGAAGAGCACGCCCGATAGAGCGGTCAGGGCGATCTCGGTGATGGCCATCAGCGCCACCGTGGCCACCAGCTTGCCGAGATAGATTGCCGCGCGGGGCGCCGGCGTCAGCAACAGCGAGCGGATCGCCTCGCCGTCCCGCTCGCGGTCGAAGGCGCGGCCGAGGCCGACCGTCCCCGAGACCACCAGCGCGATCCAGATGATTCCGGCCACCACCGGCGCCGGCGTGCGCGAGCCTTCGAGGACGAAGGCGAAGCTGAAGATCAGCACGACGACGACGGCCAGGAAGGTCATGGTCGCCAGCACCTCGCGGCTGCGCCACTCGATGGCCAGGTCCTTGGCGGCGATCCGCAGCGCCTGCCTGAAGAAGCCGGCCGGTCGGAGCGCGGGCGCAGAAGCCGGAGAAGCTCCTGGCGCAGAAGCCGGCGAAGAGGCGGGCGACCCGTCAGACACCGGTCGCCTCCAGCCTCTTGTCGCGGGTCCGGTCGCGCGTCTTCGACTCGTAGGCGGCGCGCACCGCCTCGGCGCCGAAGCCGCCGGCGCGGGTCTCGTCGAAGACCACCCGCCCCCGCCGCAGGATGACCACCTGATCGGCGACCGCCGCCGCGGCCAGATCGTGGGTCACCAGCACCACCACCCGGCCCGCGGCCCGTTCGGCGCCGAGCTCGGTGGCCAGCCATTCGGCGCCGGCCGGATCGAGCGCGGAGGCCGGCTCGTCGAACAGCAGCAGCGCCGGGTCATGGACCAGCGCCCGCGCCAGCGCCAGCCGCTGGGTCATGCCGCGCGAAAACGTCCGCGCCGGGGCGCCGGCCGGCGCATCACCGAGGCCCACCCGCCCCAGCAGCGCCGCCGCCCGGGCTGCCGGATCGACGACGCCGTAGAGAGAAGCGAACAGCCTGAGGTTCTCGGTGGCGGTCAGATCGCCGTAGAGCCCGGGTTCGTGCCCGACGTACCCGATGCGCGCCCGCAGGGGCGAGCCGCGCCCGAGGCGCTCGTCGCCCCAGCGGACCTCGCCCGCGCTGGGCGCGATCAGTGTCGAAAGGATGCCCAGCAGCGTGCTCTTGCCGGCGCCGTTGGGGCCGAGCACCGCGGCGATGCGCCCCGGCTCGAAGGTGGTGCTCACGTCGGCCAGCGCCCGCCGGCCGTCGTAGATCTTGCCGATCTTCGACAACCGCAGCGCCGCCGCACCCACGCCGGTCATGCCGGCTGGCGATCGTCGAGCGCGGCGATGTCGCGGTAGATCTGCTCGAGCCGCGTGACCAGCTGCTTGCGCCGGTCGGCGGCCGGCGTCGCCCCCTTGTCGCGCGCCGCGCGCTCGAGCGCCAGCAGCTCGGCGAACGTCGATTCGCGCCTGTTCACCAGCCGATCGCGCTCGCCGGCGACATCGCCGCTGCGCGCGCCGCCCCGAGGACGGCGGCCGAATACGAAGGTGCCGGCGATCAGCATCAGCGCCAGGATGCCGGCCACGTTGCGGCCCGTCGAGTCGGTCGACGGCAGGCCGTTCAGGGTGAACTCCAGGACGCCGCCCGGCGCGATCGGCCCGGCGGGCATGACCCAGTACTTGCGGCCGCCGAGCTCGCGCTCCTCCCGCTCGCCGATTCCCGGGCCGGTGACGGTGAGCCCCGGAATCTGCTCGGTGATGAGGGTGAAGGTCCCGATCCCGTTCGGCATCGGCTGGGTAAACTCGCGCGTGGCGCCGTGGTAGGGAAGCACGAAACCAAACACCACTTCCTGGCCGGCGTTCTTGGCGGTGGTCCCCAGGATGGCGCGCTGGGGGGTGAAGGCGCCGTGAACCGCCATCCCGTAGTTCTGACGCACGTCGATCTTGCGGTCGCTCTCCTGCGCCTCGGCGCCGACGAACCCCTTCGGCAGCGGGATCTCGACGGCGCCCGGCCCCGGGTCGAACATCTTGTCCGAGCGGTTCTCGAGGGGAAACATCTCCAGGAACTGCAGGTTGTCCTCGTGCATCTGGACGATGACGCGGCCCCCGGAGCCGATGGTCATCACCGCGGGATCGGAGGTGCGGGCCAGCGCGCGAATCTCGGCGCGCGCGCCGCCGCTCTTGGGCATCGGGAACGGCGCGGTGCCGAGGCGCATCCCGTGCCACTCCAGCACCGCCGCGTATCCGGTCCCCTCCCCGCGCGGAAGATCGGCGAAGTGGGCCACGCCGGCCGCGTCGCTCTTGCCGTGGCGGACGTCGATCTTGTTGGTCTTGTCGACCATCCCCAGCAGGACCGGCTGGTTGCGGATCGGCGCGCCGTTCTCGTCGAAGAGGCTGAGCTCGAGTCGCCCCACCGGCAGGCTGGGATCGTTCACCGCGACGCCGGCGGTCGCGCCCAGCGTGAACTGCGCGCCGGGACCACCGGGGCTGGCGCCCGCGCCGGCCGAATCGGCGCCTCCGGCGGGAGCGGCCCCACCGCCCCCGTTGCCGAGCGCGGCGATCAGCATCGTCCGGAGCCCCCCCGCCTGCGGGATGGTGAACGCCTGGGTCTTCAAGAGCTCACCGTCGACGGTGACCTCGGCGTTGAACTCGTCGCCGGGGGCCATCCCCTCGAACAGGGCGCGCCCGTCGGCGTCGGTCTTCTCGGTGCGCCGGCGCAGATCTCCGCCCGCGTTCTTGATGACGGCGCTGACCTCGGCACCCGCGACGGCATTGGCGGGCATTCGCCGCGCCACGCGGACGCTGACGGTGCCCGCGGGCATGCCGTTGTCGGGGAGCGGCCGTCCGACCATCTCCGCCAGATTGGGCATGCCGCTGCCGCCCATCATCATCGGCTGGGCTCGGGTGACCGAGGCGGTGGCGAGCACGGCCGCCAGCGCGATCAGGCTTGAGAGAGCTTTGCTCCGCATTTCTTACAAAATCTCGCGTCGTCGTCGTTGAGGGTTTCGCAAGCGCCGCAGAGGGCGGGCGCCGGCGCGGCCGGCTCTGGCTCCGCCACGACAGGAGACGGGGCCGCGGCCGGCTTGGCGGCCTCGAGCTTGAGGCGCATGGCCAGCTCGCGCTCGATGAGCACGCGAAAGTCGTCGCCCGCCTCGATCTCGCTCATCAGGCGCATGGCGCGCGTCCGGTAGCGCTCGACCATCTCCCGGTAGTCGCGCTCGGCGATCTTGCGCATCTGGTAGTCGAGCTCGATCTCCTTGATCGCCTTGAGCACGAGCTGCTTTTCTCGCTCGAGCTCGCGAGGACGCCGGCCGCCGCGCGTCGGCGACGCTGCCGCCGGCAAGTTCCCCGCCAGCGGATCGATCACCCGCACCAGCGCCACGCCGGTCAGAGCCAGCGTCATGCCGCCGAGCATGAACATCACCAGCGGAGGTCCGTAGTGCATCCGTTCGACGACGAGCGCGTACCCGCCCGCCAGCGCCGCCCCTGCCAGCCCCACGATCCAGTTCGGGACCCGCCGACCCGCCGAGATTGCCCCGAGCGCGTGACCATCCGACGAGCTCTGCGCGGTCGGCTTCTTCGCGGGAGAGCTCGGGGCTCCGACATCTCCCGCGGTCCCCAACTTACTAGTCAAGGTTGCGAAGCTCGTCATCCAGCTTGTCGGAGAGCTCCCCGTCGGCGATCTGGGGCTCGCTGGCCAGGGGACCCGCCCCCGGGCGCTTGGTCAGCCGGTAGGCGCCGTAGCCGAGCCCGACAGCGGCCACGCCCGCCAGCGTGTACGGAAAGAGCCAGGCCAGCCGGTTGAAGCCCCGATCGATGGGCGCTGCCAGCGCCACCTCACCGCCGTACTTCTTGATGAAGTATTGAATCACCTGATCGCGGGTCCGCCCTTGATTGAGAAGCTGGCGGATCTCGATCCGGTCCTGGACGGCGTGGCCGCAGCCGTCTGACTCGCACTCGAGCAAGCTGTGCCGGCAGGTCCCGCACTGGCAAATGATGTTCCGGATCAGCCAGTTCTCGTCGACGCCGACCGGTTCGGGCGCCCCTTCCGTCGCCTGCGCCATCTGGGGCGCGGCGGCCGTTTGCCCCAGCGCCGCGCGCGCGGGCAAGACGACCGCAGCCCCCGCCCCGGCCGCCAGCAGCAGCACCATTCCGGCGGTGCCCGCCTGGCGCGCCGCCGGCGCGGTCACCCCCGCCGTCAGCCGTTCGAGCACCGCGTCCGGCAGGAGCGCCACGCCCGTGCCGATGGCCAGCAGCATGAAGCCGAACCAGATCCAGTCGACGACCGGGTTCACCACCACCTTGAGCGTGACGTTCCCTTCGGCGAGGTCGTAGTTGCCGAGCGTGATGTAGAGGTCCTCGGCCGGCCCGCGCCGGATGGCCACCTCCGTCGTCGGCTCGCTCTCGTGGTTGTGGAAGAACCACTTGGCCGGCCGCATCTGGTCGATCATCTTGCCGTCCTTGAAGGCGGTCACCTCGCCGGTGACCATCTCCTTCTGCCGGTCCTCCTCGTGCGCCAGGCGGTTGAAGTGGATGGTGTACTTGCCGATCTTGGCCTCGGACTGGGGGCCGCCCCCAGGCGAGAGCTTGACGTCCATCTCCTTCTTGTACGCCGTCCCGGCGAAGCCGATGAACATCAGCACGATGCCGACGTGCACGATGTAGCCGCCGTAGCGCCGCTTCCCGCGGATCACCATCCCCATCAGCGACGAGACCGCGTCCTGCCCCGTGTTCCGCTTGCGCACCGCCACGCCCCGCGCGAACTCCTGGGTGATCGTGGCCGCCGTGAAGGCGCAGAAGCCGAAGCAGATCACGCCCGCCGGCGACTCGCCGAGACCGGCCGCCAGGCAGACCGCGATCGTCGCCGCCGCCGCCAGGCTGGGCCAGAAAAACTGATAGCGCAGGTGCGAGACCGTCGCCTTCCGCCACGCGATCAGCGGACCGACGCCCGTCAAGAACAGCAGCACCAGCCCGATCGGCACCATCCACTTGTTGAAGAACGGCGGCCCCACCGTGATCCGCTCGTGCACCACCGCCTCCGAGATCGTCGGGAACATGGTGGCGAACAGGATGAAGAAGGCGGCGAACAACAGGATCCAGTTGTTCACCGTGAAGGCCGCCTCCCGCGAGATCCAGGAGTCGAGCGTGGCCCGCGAGCGCAGCTCGGGCATTCGTTTGATGACGAACCCGAAGCTGACGATCAGCGTGAGCGCCATGAAGATGGTGAAGATCCAGGCCAGCTTGGTGTCCTGCCCGAAGGCGTGCACCGACTGGACGATGCCCGAGCGGGTCATGAACGTCCCGAAGATGGTCAGGAAGAACGTCAGGATGATGAGCGTGACGTTCCAGATCTTCATCATCCCGCGCCGCTCTTGAATCATGATCGAGTGCAGGAACGCGGTGGCCGTCAGCCAGGGCAAGAATCCGGCGTTCTCGACCGGGTCCCAGCCCCAAAAGCCGCCCCACCCCAGCTCCTCGTAGGCCCACAGCATCCCCAGCGTCAGCCCCATCGACAGGAAGAACCAGGCCCCCAGCGTCCACTTGCGGACCGAGGCGATCCAGGCGTCGTCGAGCTGCCCCGAGATGAGCGCCGCCATCCCGAACGCGAACGGGATGCTCATCCCCACGAACCCGGTGTACAGCGCCGGCGGGTGGGTGACCATGTACGCGTTCTGAAGCAGCGGGTTCAACCCCTTGCCGACGGTCGGGATGTCGGTGAGGTAGCTGTCGAACGGGTTCTTGTGGAAGACGATCACGTAGAGGAAGAAGTCGGCGATCGCCATCAGGACCGCGACGACGTACGGCAGGAGCTCGCGGTGACGGTCGCGGTTGGAGTACACGGCGACAGCCGAGAAGACCGACAGCAGGAAGACCCACCAGAGGATCGACCCGTCGAGCCCGCCCCAGTAGGCGGTGATTTGATAGAAGAGCGGCGACGACGCGTCCGAGTAGTGGTGGACGTACTTGATCGAGTAGTCGTGGGTCAAAAACGCGTACAGCAGCGCGACCGACGACAGCCCCAGCACGGCCGCCAGCGCGTAGACGGCGGCCCGCCCCGATTCGATGAGGCGCCGATTGGCACGCCGCGCGCCGATCACAGAGGCAACGCCCGCGTAGGTCGCAACGACCAGCGCGATGAGCAACGTCAACGTTCCAAATGCCGACATGTGGGACCTCCTGCGGGCGATGCGTGAAGCCGAGCCACCCGGAGCGGCGCCTAACTTAGCATAGGGAAAGGACGTTTCCGGACCTGTTTTCGGGCGCCGGGCGCCGGGCGTCGAGCCGCCAGTGCCGGCGATTCAGCCGGCGAGCTTGGCCTTGAGCAGGCTCTTGAAGTCCATGGCCCCCGTCCCGTCGAGCGGGACGTCCAGCCACAGAAGTGACGGCGTTCCGTGGGCGATCTTGCGCGCCCGCTTGCCGACGTCGGAGAGGGTGGCCCAGGAGATCTTGGCCTGGGCCGCGGCGTCGAGCGCGATGATCCCGACCAGGCGCCCCTTCAAGAGCATGATCGAACAGAGCGAGCTTTCGCCCTGCAGGTAGCGGTAGGCCCAGCCGGTGCGCGGGCCGTAATAATAAAAGTCCTCGGCGATCTCCTGCTTCTTGAGATAGGCGCGCACCGCCTCGAAGCGCTTGCCGACCGGCGCCGGCAAGCGCGCCGCGAACTCCGCGTGCGTCGGCGGCTGCGCCTTCTTGGGAAAGGCGACCTTGGGCGCGGGGCGCGCGACCGGGCTCGCCGCCGGGCCCTTCGCTTTCTTGACGGCCTTCAAGCGGCCAGCGACGCGTCGGGCGGCGTCTTGTTTCGGTTCATCAGATAACTGATCGTCCCGGGAATCAGCGAGACGACGATGATGACGATGACCACCTTGTCGATCTGCTTGGTGATCCCGGGGTAGACGCTGCCCAGCGAGAACCCGAGCATCGTCATGCTCACCACCCAGGCGATGCCGCCGACGACGTTGAAGCTGACGAACCGGCGGTAGCTCATCTGCCCGACGCCGGCGACCACGGGCGCGAACGTCCGGAGGAACGGCATGAAGCGCGCCATGATGATCGTCTTGCCGCCGTGGCGTTCGTAGAACTCCTTCGTGCGCAGCAGGTGCTTGCGCGAAAACAGCAGCGACTGTTCGCGGCTGAAGATCTTCGGGCCCGACTTGGCGCCGATCCAGTAGCCGACGGTGTCGCCGACGATCGCCGCCACCGTCGCCGCCAGGATCAGGGTGACGATGTTCAGCAGCGGCGCCTCACCGTTGGCGCTGGTGCAGAAGAGGCCGGCGGTCACCAGGAGCGAGTCGCCGGGGAGGAAAAATCCGATCAGCAGGCCAGTCTCCGAGAACACCACCGCGGCGAGCGTGGCCAGGCCGCCGACGCGGACCAGCCCCTGAACGTCATAAATCTTGTGGAAGAGGTCGAGCAGGTGGTGCATTTGGCCGACGACTTTGGGCCAAGAGCCGGACTTTGTCACGCCTGTGGTCTCGGCATATGTTCGGCTCCAAGATGATGGGCTCCCCGATCTCCGCCGCCAAGGCGCCCACCCACCGGCCGGCGTGGATGACGGTCCTCACCTCGTCGATGCTGGTCTACGGCGGTGTCACCCTGGTCAGCGCGCTGCTCATGCTGCGGGAGCCGCGGGCCATGGCCGTGATGGCCATCGAGAACATGGTGCGCCCAGCCGATTCGACCGCCGCGTCCACCGACACGATCCAGAAGCTGGACGCGCTCAGCAACAGCATCGTCGAGCGCCACAAGGCCGAGGTGCGGGCGGGCGCGTTGATCTCGCTGGGCATGGCGCTGCTGACCCTGTACACGGTGGCGGCGCTGCTCTCCCGCGACCCCCACGGCCGAAAGCTGGTGATGGGGACGGCCGTGGTCGGGATCGTCTATCAGCTGGGCAGCCTGCCGCTCGCCGTGACCATGGCGCGGCAGGCAGCCACCGAAGGAGCCGAGCTCCTCTCCCGGGTCATCATCGACAGCGGCCGCGAGCCTCCCGGTTTCACGCCGGCCCAGCTTCCCCACCTGATGGTCGTGCCGGCGGTTCTGGCGGGCGTACTCGGCGCCCTCGCCTGCCTGGTGTTGCTCTATTACTTCGGCGGGCGGCGCGGCCGCGCCCTCTACGGCGTCGATCCGCCGCGCCCGGACCAGCGCTGACCGCGACCGGCCCCGGCCGGTTTCCGGTGGTAAGGTTCGCTCATGTTCATCGCGTTCGGCGCGGCTGTGGCGGCTGGGTTGATGTTGCTGCTGACGGGGACGAAGATCCTCCAGGAGTACGAGCGGGGGGTGGTGTTCCGGTTCGGACGGGCGCGCAAGGCGCTGGCCTCGCCGGGGTTCAACCTGCTGCTCCCGTTCGGGATCGATCGCATCCGGGTGGTCGACACGCGGACGCGGGCCATCCAGATCACGCCGCAGGACATCATCTCGCACGACAACATCACGATCAGTGTCGACGCGGTCGTCTACGCCTCGGTCAACTCGCCGTCGCACGCCATCCTGGAGGTCGAGGACTTCATGCCGGCGACGCTGCAGCTCGCCTCGACCACGCTGCGGGCGGTGCTGGGCAAGATGGACCTCGACGACATCCTGGCCCACCGGGACCGGATCAACGTCGAGATCCGGAACATCCTCGACACCCGCACCGAGCAGTGGGGTGTGGAGATCTCGGCGGTCGAGATCAAGGACATCCAGCTCCCCAAGGAGATGCAGCGGGCGATGGCCCGCCAGGCGGAGGCGGAGCGTGAACGGCGCGCCAAGGTGATCGCCGCCGAGGGCGAGGTGCAGGCGGCGGCCAAGCTGTCGCAAGCGGCCCAGATGATCGCCGGCAACCCGGGCGCGCTGCAGCTGCGGCTCTACCAGACGCTGGTCGAGGTGGCGGGCGAGGCGTCGTCGACGATCGTCTTCCCGGTGCCGATCGATCTGGGGATGGCGACGGCGGCCCCCACCGCGGCGCAGACGCAGAGCATGATGGCCAGCGCGCTGGCGCTGGCGAGCAACCAGCAGACCAAGCAGCTCGGCGAGAAGGCGGCCCAGGCCGATTCCGAGGCCGACGGCAGCGAGTCCCGCACGCCGCTCGGCGTCCGCCGGCCCTAACCGCGGCGTCGCCGGCGGAGCCCCGGCCCCAGCAGCAACGCCGCCAGGCCGGCTGCTGCGCCGCCGAAGCCCCGGCCGCCAGAGCCGCTCTCCGGCGCCGTCGCGCAGGAGCATCCGGCGGGCGGGACCCGCGGCGTGTCCCCGGCGTCGGCGGGAACGACGACCGCGCCGGCGTCGCCGAGCGGTCCGACGACCTGGGCGTCGGGGAGGCCGGCGTCGATGACCCCGGCGTCGGTCGGCGCGCTCACCACCACGTCGGCCAGGCAGACCGCCGCCGGCCATTGCTTCTGCTGGGCGCGCGCCGCGCAATCGGTCTGGCAGATCCCCTTCAGGCAGGGGGCGATTGCCGCCACGTTGGTGAACGCCAGCCCCGGTTGCCAGGTCGTCCCCTCGTCCGTCGAGGTCGCCTCGGCGAACGGCTCGGAGGCCGTGTCCGTCGCCGCATAAACCGTCCCGGCCCGCTCGGCCAGCGCCAGGATGTGCGGCGGAGCGGCCAGCGCGACGAACGTCGTGCCGCCGTCGGTCGACCGGAACAGGACCGGAGCGCCCGCCACCGTCCCGGCCGCCAGCAGGGTGCCGCCGGCGGTTCGCGTGAACGCGGCCAGCGCGCCGCTGTCGAAGGAGAGCGGCACGGCGACCGTGGCGCCGCCGCGGGTGGCCAGCGCCAGCGCGTCGCCGCCGGTCCCTATCGCGCGCAGCCACACCCGGTCGTCGTCGGTCGGATCGATCGCCACGATCCGCACCTGCCCGCCGCCGAGCGCGGGCGTCAGATCGACGAGCTGCCAGCTGGCGCCGCCGTTGCTCGACCGGGCCAGCGTCGGCGCCGCAGCGGCGCCTCTCGAGAGGGCGAGAGCGATCGTCATCGGATCGGAGGCGGCGATCTCCAGGCCGGTGACGAGGTCGCCAGGCGCGCCGGTGTAGAGCGTGCGGGCGAACGTCGCGCCGCCGTCCGTCGATTCGAAGACGGTGTACACGGCGCCCGCAGCGCCGGACGCGAGCCCGGCGGCCACCACACGCGTGGGATCGGTCGGATCGACGAAGGCATCCTCGCAGAGCTGGTCCGCCAGCGCGCCGCCGGCGACCTGCCAGCCGCAGGCGTCGTCGTCGGAGAAGATCAGGTTGCCGCCGGCGACGGCGTACAGCCGGTGCGCCGGGGCGGGACCCATCTGATAGAGACGACCGTAGCTGTTCACCGGCTGCTCGCAGGACCAGATCCAGCTCCGCCCGGCGTCCTCCGACGCGAGCACGCCGAAGTTGGTGGCCAGCAGGATCTCGGCGGGGCGATCGGCCGGCACGAGGATCGTCTGGGCGTCGGGGAAGGCCCCGTCCGCGCGGGCCGGGCGGGCCGCGACCGCCACGGTGACCGCCAGGATCCACCCCGCCCACTGACGCCTCACCGCCGGCCCAGCCACCGCCATCGATTGAAGGTGGCGCCGGATCCGGAAGGGGGAAGGCTCAGCCGCTCGTCAACGCGGGGACGGCGGGGGAAGCTCGACCACGACGTCGACGCCGACTTCATCGCCGGCTGGGCCCGCCGTGAGTCGCGCCTGGCAGGAGAGACGCAGCTTGTTGATGAAGTAGACGTTGCCGAGGTGCTTGCGCTCGGCGCTGTTGAACGGCGACAGGTGCTGCTCGCCGGCGACCACCTTCACCCGGCAGAGGCCACAGGTCGCCTTGCCGACACAGGCGGTGGTGACGTCGATCCCTGCGCGGCGCGCGACCTCGAAGACCGACTCCCCGGCGGCGCAAGCGACCCGCGTCCCGGCGGGAAGGTAGGTGATCGACGGCAAGCTCAGCCTCTGGCCGGCGACCCCGGCTCGGCCGCCGCGTCCGGCCAATGCGACAGGCCGACCCGGTTCCCCTCCGGGTCGGCGACGTAGAGCGTGTACGCCGTGCGATGCACGACCGCGACGCCCGCGGCGGCCAGGCGCGCCTCCCATTCGGCGCGCGCCGCGCGGGTGATGCGCAGCGCGATCATGAGGTAGCCCTGCCCGCCGTCCGCCGTCCCGCCCTCGCGCGCGACGTCCCCGCCCGCGGCCCGCTCGAGCGCCAGAAACGCGCCGCCTCCGAGATCGCACCAGACCGACCGGTCCCGCGGGTCGTCGCCGCTCGTCGGCCAGCGCCGCAGGATCGGCAGGCCCAGCACCTGCGTGTAGAAGGCCTCCAGCGCGGCGAGATCGCGGGCGCCGATGGCGACGTGGTGCACCCCGCCCGGCACGGCGGGCCGCTCGCTCGTCGTGGCCGAGCCGTCCGCTGCGTCCCCGTCCGTCATCGGCGCGCGCCGAGCTTGACGATCCGTTTCCACTCGACCGGCGCCACCGGCTGCACCGAGAGCCGACTCCCCCTGCGCAGGAGGACCATCTCGGCGAGCGACGCGTCGGCGCGCAGCTCGGCCAGCGTGACCGGCCGGGAGAACTTCTCGTCGAACGCGATGTCGACGGCGAACCAGCGAGGCGCGTCGCGCGGGCTGTCCGGATCGCAGTGGCTGTCCTTGGGGTCGAACTGGGTCGGGTCGGGATAGCCGGCGCGGGCCACGCGCGCGGTGCCGACGACGGCCGGCGGATCGACGCTCGAGTGATAGAAGAGCACGCCGTCGCCGAGGGAGATCTCGTCGCGCAGGAAGTTGCGGGCCTGGTAATTGCGCACGCCGTCCCACCGGGTGGTGCCGTTCTTGGCGCGCGCCAGATCGTCGATGGAGAAAGCTTCGGGCTCCGACTTCATCAGCCAGTAGCGGGGCATCCGGCTTGTTTACCATTGACCCTCGTTCTTCGGCGCTTATGCTTGGCAGACATCCGTGAGGCATATCGCCCACGGAAAAACCCGCCGGGAGCTGAAGGCCTCGGCGAAAGGAACAAGGAGAAGCAACATGCACGGACACGTGATGTCCTGGTGGCGCGCGCGCCACGAAGGTGACAGCGGAAGCGGCTGCGGACCCTGGAGCTGCGGCCCCGGCCACGGCGGAGGCGTCCGACACGGCCATGGGCCCGGCTACGGCGGCGGTGGGGACGACGAGGCCGAGGGGTTCGGCGGCGGCCCGTTCGGGGTTCGCCGGCCGCTGCGGTTCCTGGCCTACAAGCTGGAGCTGGACGAAAAGCAGGTGGCGGAGCTGGCGCGGATCCTCGACGATCTGAAGACGGAGCGCGCCCAGGGCGAGGTCGATCGCCGGCGCTCGCTGTCGGGGTTCGCCGACGCGGTGGCCGGCCCGACGTTCGACGCGGCGCGGGCCAAGGAGTCGGCCGCGCTGCGGGTCGCCACGGCGGAGCGGCTGCGCGACGCGGTCACCGGCGCGCTCGAACGGCTGCACGGGCTGCTGGACAACGATCAGCGCGAGCGCCTCGCCTATCTGATCCGCACCGGCGTTCTGTCGCTGTGACAACCTCGGAACCCTCAAAGGGTTCCGAACCTCCCGCGATGGGCTCGTGCAAGCGAAGCTGTCCCGAGCCCGCGCGTATAAACGGGACCGACAGGTCCCATTAGCGCGAGCGACGGCGGCGCGATATCCTCCCCGGATGTCGTCGCCGCCGTTTTCTTTGCATCGGGTGGAACAGCCGAAGCCGCGTCCCAAGGACAGCGAGCTGGTCTTCGGGCGGACGTTCACCGACCACATGGCCATCGTCGACTACGAGGCCGGGCGTGGCTGGTACGATCCGCGCGTCGTCCCCTACGGGCCGCTGGCGCTCGACCCGGCGGCGGCCGTCTTTCACTACGCGCAGGAGATGTTCGACGGCCTGAAGGCCTTCCGCGGCGCCGACGGCAAGGTGCGCTTCTTCCGGATCGATCGCCACTGCCAGCGCCTGCACGACGGCGCCGACCGGCTGTGCATCCCGCCGGTCCCGACCGAGCTGTCGCGCGCCGCCATCACCACGTTCGTGAAGGCCGATCTCGACTGGGTGCCGTCGTCGCCCGGGACGTCGCTCTACATCCGGCCGACGGTCATCGCCAGCGAGCCGTTCCTGGGCGTGCGTCCGGCCAAGCGCTACCTCTTCTTCGTGATCGCCTCGCCGGTCGGCGCGTACCACGGCGAGGCCTTCGCGCCGGCCAAGATCCTGGTGGAGGACAAATTCGTGCGGGCGGCCGTGGGGGGCCTGGGCGGCGTCAAGGCGGGGGCGAACTACATCGCCAGCCTGCGCGCGGCCGAGGACGCCAAGGCGCGGGGCTTCGATCAGGTGCTCTGGACCGACGCGCATGAGCACCGCTACCTGGAAGAGGTCGGCACCATGAACATGGTGGCGCGCATCGGCGACGAGATCGTCACGCCGCCGCTCGGCGGCAGCATCCTCGGCGGCGTCACCCGCGACTCGGTGATCACGCTGCTGCGCGAGTGGGGGCTCACCGTCAACGAGCGGCCGCTGGGGATGGAGGAGCTTCTGCGGGCCCACCGCGGCGGGACGCTGCGCGAGCTCTTCGGCTGCGGCACCGCCGCGGTCATCACGCCGGTGGGAACGCTCGGCTGGAAGGGCGAAGAGGTGGTCGTCAACGGCGGGCAACCCGGCGAGATCGCGACCCGGCTGCTGAAGGCGATCACCGACATTCAGTACGGACGCGAGCCCGACAAGCACGGCTGGATGACCGAGGTCCAAGCTGACTGAGAATTGAATGGCCGATT
>CAWIGZ010000002.1:0-628948 GCA_963835825.1 uncultured Pseudomonadota bacterium | reverse complement strand
TCTTCGAGCAGGTGGGTGGCGAAGCCGTGGCGCAGCGAGTGCAACGTCACGTGCTTCTTGAAGCCAACCTCGGCCAGCGCGCGCTTGAGCACCTTGCGGACGGCATCATTGCTGACCGGTTGCTGCGACCTTTCACCGGGAAACAGCTGTGGCCCGCGTGGCTTCGCTTCCGCCCAGTACCCGCGAAGCGCCGCCAGCAGGCGCGGACTCAGGAGGACGAAACGATCCTTGCCACGTTTCGCGCCACGGATATGGAGCAGCATCCGCTTGCTGTCGATGTCCCCGACGCGGAGCTGGCGGGCCTCCGAGATCCGAAGTCCCGCGCCGTAGGCAGCGATCAAGATCGTTCGGTACTTGAGCGACCGGACCGCCTCCAACATTGCTACGACCTCGTCCCGACTCGGCACCTCTGGCAGCTTCTTGGGAACCCGCGGCCGCGGCAGATCGTCGACGGCGTCCGGTCTGCGCAGCACGGCGCGATACAGAAACCGGATCGCCGCCACGTAAACTCCCACACTCGACGGCCCCGCTTTGCGCTGCCGCATCAGGTGAAGCAGGAACTCCTTGATGTCGGCAGCGGTCAGCTGCTCCGGTGACCTCATGAAGTACGCCACGAAGACCCGGCAGCAGGTCAGGTATGATTTCTTCGTCGCTGCGGACATCCCACGCAGCTCCAACTCCGCGAGCATCCGATCTCGAATCGCGCCCATCGTCGTCCTCCCTCCGCGACTCCATGTCGCAAGAAGGACGATCGCCGAGACCCCGCGCCACGCCCACCGATCCGAGCCGCGCGCGCCAGCGCGCTTAGTTCAACTCCTATTCTCCACAGTTGGATAATCCCTGGCCACTGCAATCTCGCGGGGGTCTGGCGGGACCGACCCCTCGGGATTTCACGCGCTTGGCACGGCGGGCGTCGGCGGATAATCCGATAAGAGCCGCGGCAAGCGCTGCGAGCGTTGGCGTGGGGTCGCAGCCGAGTCAACGATCGAGGGGGCTGCGGACGCCGCCGGCGCCTCGATTCAGGACGTGGGTGTAGATCATCGTGGTGCTGACGTCTTTGTGACCGAGGAGCTCCTGGATCGTGCGGATGTCGTAGCCGGATTCCAGCAGGTGGGTCGCGAAGGAGTGGCGGAGGGTGTGGGGCGTGACGTGTTTGGGAATGCGGGCGGCGACGGCGGCGCGGCGGATCTCTCTTTGAACTACGGTCTCGTGAAGGTGGTGGCGACGGGTTTCACCGGTGGGGGCGTCGACGTAGGTTCGGGTCGCGGGGAAGACCCACTGCCAGGGCCACTCTCTGGGCGCCGAGGGGTACTTGCGTCGCAGCGCCTCGGGCAATTCCACGAAGCCGCGGCCTTCCTCGACGTCCGCCCCGTGTTGCGCGCGCACGGCCTCCAGATGCTCGTGTAAGGGGTCGGTCAGCTTTGATCTCGCGCCGGCCGAAATCGACGTCCTTGGCCCGCAACCGCAGGGCCTCGAGCAAGCGCAGGCCGGCGCCGTACAGCAGGGAGCCCACCAGCGTCGTCGGCCCCGTCAACCCCGCCAGGAGAGTGATCGCCTCCGCGGGCGTGAGGACCACCGGCACGTGCGCCGGACGCTTGGCGTGAACCAGATCGCCCATCCATCGAAGCTCGCGCCCGAGCACCTCCTGGTAAAGGAACAGCAAGGCCGCCAGCGCCTGGTTCTGGGTCGAGGCGGCGACCTTGGCTTCGGTGGCGAGCGACGAAAGAAAGGCCCCGATCTCGAGCTCGCCCATGGTCTCGGGATGGCGCTTGCCGTGGAAGATGATGAACTGCCGGATCCAGGCGACGTACGCCTTCTCGGTGCGCGCGCTGTAATGGAGCGTCCGCAGCGTCACCCGAACGCGTTCGAGCAAGGGGACGTCCCTCAGCGACGGCGTTCCGGGGCCGCCCTGGGCCCGGGGAAGCGGAATCACGCGGCCTGCCGGCCCAGGCTCATTCGATCTCATCGACGCCGATCATCGTCGGGCCCGGCAACTGGTTGCGCCGCTCACGAACACTCGGCTCGCTGCCGGGCGGACGGGCAGCTTCGGACGCTTCGCTTCGGAATCGAGTCGCGGGTCGGTGGACGGCGCCCGACGCCCGGTGGTCAGCGCTTCCAGGCGGCCAGGATCTCGTCGACGCGCTTGTTGGCCGCGGCGTCGACGGCCTGGCGGGACTTGTCGGCGTCGAACCAGGCGACCGTCCGCCGGATCCCCTCGGCGAAGGGGATCTCCGCTTGCCAGCCGGGGACGAACGACTTGATCTTGGTGTTGTCGAACAAGGCGCACCAGCTCTTGTCGCCCAGCAACCCGGCGCCCGTGTCGGGGTCCAGCTTGGCGATGAGCTCGCTCGGGACGTGGACCAG
This sequence comes from uncultured Pseudomonadota bacterium, assembly GCA_963835825.1. Taxonomy (GTDB): domain Bacteria; phylum Myxococcota_A; class Polyangia; order Fen-1088; family Fen-1088; genus JADGRB01. The sequence continues at coordinate 626,584 of CAWIGZ010000002.1, read as the reverse complement.
GTTGGGCTCGGCGCCCGCGGCGCGGCCGACCAGGCGGAGGATCTGGTCCCAGGTCAGCCACTCGTCGGAGGTGATGTGGAAGGCGTGGCCGATGGTGCGCGGGTTGCCGCACAACCCGAGGAACGCCCGCGCGAAGTCGTCGGCGTGGGTCAGCGTCCACAAGGACGTCCCCTCGCCGTGGATGATCACCGGCAGGCCGCGGCGGATGCGGTCGATGATGGTGAAGTCGGACTTGCTGACCGCCACCGGCACGATGGTGTCGTAGGTGTGCGACGGGCGGACGATGGTCATCGGGAAGCCGGTCGCCCGGTGGGCGCGCATCAGCGCCTCCTCGCAGGCGATCTTGTTGCGCGAGTACTCCCAGTAGGGATTCGCCAGCGGCGTCGACTCGGTGATCATCGGGTGCGCGGGGGGCTTCTGATAGGCCGAGGCCGAGCTGATGAAGATGTACTGCCCCGCGGTCGCCGTCTCGGTCGCGCCCTTGGGCCCCCCGCCGAACCAGGCCAGATCGCGCTCGACGTCGGACGGCAGGAAGGCGATCCAGTTGACCACCACGTCGTAGTGGGAGCCGCGCAGCTCGGCGGGAAGGGAGCCGACGGCGCCGCTGTGGATGTCGTGGTTGATGACGCGGACGCCGGCGGGCAGCGGGTGCTTGCTGGTCCGGCCGCGGTTCAGGAGGTGGAGCTCGTGGCCGCGCTCGACGACCAGCTTGCTGAGGGTCGAGCTGATGTTGCCGGTACCGCCGATGAACAGGATCTTCATGCGGCGCAGTATATATTCGGTCGCCCATGCCTTACGACCACAGCAGCATCGAGCCCAAATGGCAGGCCCGCTGGCGCGAAGCCGGCCTGCACAAGACGTCTTACGTGGGACCCTCGAAGGGTCCCACGCCCCCCGCGGCGGGCACCGCCGAGCAAAGCTCGTCGGCGTCCCACGCGATCACCGACCCGCAAAAGCCCAAGTTCTACGCGCTCGACATGTTCCCCTACCCTTCGGGCGCCGGGCTGCACGTCGGGCACTGCGAGGGGTACACGGCCACCGACGTGATCACCCGCTGGAAGCGGATGCAGGGGTTTCGCGTGCTGCACCCGATGGGATGGGATGCCTTCGGGCTGCCGGCCGAGAACTACGCCATCAAGCACGGCGTCCACCCGCGGGTGACCACCTCGGCGGCCATCGCCAACTTCAAGCGGCAGATCGACGCGGTCGGGTTCGCCTACGACTGGACGCGCGAGATCGACACCACCGATCCGGCGTACATGAAGTGGACGCAGTGGATCTTCCTGCAGCTCTACCAGCGCGGCCTGGCCTACGAAGGCGTCATCCCCATCAACTGGTGCCCCGTCGACAAGACGGGCCTGGCCAACGAAGAGGTGAGCCAGGGGCGCTGCGAGCGCTGCGGGACCGCCGTCGTCCGCAAGGACATGCGGCAGTGGCTGCTGCGCATCACCCGCTACGCCGATCGCCTGCTGGAGGATCTGGAGGGGCTCGACTGGCCGTCGTCGACGCTGGCCATGCAGCGCAACTGGATCGGCCGCAGCGAGGGGGCGGAGGTGCTGTTCCTGAGCGCAGCGCCGGTCGCGGGCAAGGAGATCCGCGTCTTCACGACCCGCCCCGACACGCTCTACGGCGCGACGTACATGGTGCTCTCGCCCGAGCACGCGCTGGTCGACGTGCTGACCACGCCCGCCCAGCGCGCGGCGGTCACGGCCTACCAGGAAGAGGCGCGCCGCAAGAGCGATCTCGAGCGCACCGATCTGGCCAAGGACAAGACCGGCGTCTTCACCGGCGCCACGGCCACCAACCCGGTCAACGGACAGGCGATCCCCATCTGGATCGCCGACTACGTGCTGGCGACCTACGGCACCGGCGCCATCATGGCGGTCCCGGCCCACGACGAGCGCGACTTCGCCTTCGCCAGGAAGTTCGCCCTCCCCATCGTCCAGGTCGTGGAACCCTCGAAGGGTTCCACACCTCCCGCGACGGGCTCGGGCGAGCAGAGCTCGCCCTCCACGCGATACGTCGATCTTCCGTTCGTTGGGGAAGGGGTGAACGTCAACTCCGGCCCGCTCGACGGGCTGCCGACCCCCGAAGCCAAGCGGGCAATCACTCGCGATCTGGAGGCGCGCGGGGTCGGCAAGGGCGCCGTCAGCTACCGGCTGCGCGACTGGGTCTTCTCGCGGCAGCGCTACTGGGGCGAGCCGCTCCCCCTCATCCACTGCCCCACCGACGGCGTGGTGCCGGTGCCCGAATCGCAGCTGCCGGTGCGCCTGCCGGACGTCGAGACCTACGCGCCGACCGGGACGGGCGAGTCGCCGCTGGCGGGTATCGACAGCTGGGTCAACACCACCTGCCCCAAGTGCGGCGGCCCGGCCAAGCGAGAGACCAACACCATGCCGCAGTGGGCGGGCTCGTGCTGGTACTACCTGCGCTACCTCGATCCCAAGGACGACACGCGCGCCTTCGATCCCAAATCTGAAAAGGAATGGATGGCCGTCGATCTCTACGTCGGCGGCGCCGAACACGCCGTGCTGCACCTGCTCTACGCCCGCTTCTGGCACAAGGTGCTCTTCGACATGGGGATCGTGCACACCAAGGAGCCGTTCCAGAAGCTGCGCCACCAGGGGACGGTGCTGTCGTACTCGTACCAGGACAGCCTGGGGCGCTACCACGAGCCCGGCGAGGTCGAGCTGCGCGGCGACAAGCCGATCCTCAAGTCGACCGGCGAGGCGCTGATCATGACCGTCGAGAAGATGGCCAAGTCGAAGATGAACGGCGTCAACCCCGACGACGTCATCCGTGACTACGGCGCCGACGTGATGCGCCTCTACGAGATGTTCATGGGCGAGTTCGAGCTGCCGAAGCCCTGGGATCCCCGGGCCATCGAAGGGGTGAACCGCTTCCTCAAGCGGGTCTGGCGCTTCTGCGAAGAATTCGATCAATCGGGAACCCTGGGAGGGTTCCCGGGCCCTCCCGCGACGACTCCGCTCGGCGAAGCCGAGCTCAGTCAACGCGATGAGGCGCGCCTCTCGGCCAACGCCGCCGCCGACCAGCACCTGCGCCTGCGCCACAAGACCATCAAGCGCGTCACCGCCGATCTCGAGCGGATGCAGTTCAACACCGCCATCGCCGCGCTGATGGAGTACGTCAACGCGCTGGGCGGAGGCGGCGCCACCCGCGAAGATCTCCTGACGCTCATCAAGCTGGTCGGGCCGTTCGCCCCGCACCTGGGCGACGAGTGCTGGGAGCGCCTCGGCGGGCAGGGGTTCCTGCTGGAGGCCGCCTGGCCGACCTACGACGACGCGCTGACCATCGACGAGCGCGTCACCGTCGGCGTCCAGGTCGACGGCAAGCTGCGCGGCAGCGTCGAGCTGGCGCGCGACGCCAGCGAGGAGGAGGCCCGCGCCGCCGCGCTGGAGATCCCCAACGTCGCCAAGCACCTGGAGGGGCGGGTCCTCAAGAAGCTCATCTACAAGGCCGGCCGCATCATCGGCCTCGTCACCGGGCCGGCGTGAGCGTCAGAACCTGACGGTGAGCATCGGCCCGGGCGCCAGCGCGTGGAACGGGACCATCGGCTCGGGCGGCGGCAGGCCCAGGCCCTGCCGCAGATTCTCGTTGAAGGTCGCCGTCGCCTCGGACGCCAGCGCCAGGCCCGAGATCCGCGCGACGATGTAGACGATCGCGGCCGTGGCCAGCACCGAGATCGCCGTCCCCTGCTCGACGTCCTGAATCACCTGATCGGTTCCGGTCGGGTGCTGCCCGTCGAGGTGAATCAGCCAAAAGGCCGCGGCCACCCCCGCCCCCGCGGCGACCGCGCTGACCACCGCCAGCACGGTCCCCCTCTCGGGGTCGTGCGCGTAGAACGCCCCCATGCCGGCGATCGGCGACAGCGCCTCCAGCGTCACCGCCAAGGCGACGCTCTTCTCCTGCGCGGCGTAGCTCTGCGCGACGAGCGGCGGCGGGGAGGTCTGCGCCCCGGCCGGCGTCGCCACCCCCAGCAAGCACCCGAGCGTCACGAGGATCCGCACGCCCGAACCTTAGCATCGCCGCGGCGGGTGCCCGGCCCGCGTCACTTCATGGCGGCCAACTGGTCGCGCAGAATGACGTCGAGCGCGTTGAGGCGCCCGAACCCGGCCCGCGGAAACTCGAGGTTGAAGATCACGTAAAACGTGATCGCGATGATCCCGCCGAACATGACCATGTGTAGGTAGCTCGGACGTCGTCCTCTGGCCATCCCCACCCCCGCGAAGAACGCGCAGACGAGCGCGATCGCCACGAGCTGAACGAAGATCGTCAGCGGCATGTGCATCCTCAGCGCCGCGTAGCGGGCGCCCGCGGCGTCGAACATCGCGTTCACGCTCGGCAGCACCAGGAGGGTGGCGCGCGAATCCGGGGCGCGGGCGCAGGAGGCCACCACGTCGTTCCAGATCTGTTGCTGGAGCTGGTCGGCGCGTTTTCGCTGCGCCGCCGCCTCTCGGAAGTCGAGCAGCATCTCGTAGAAGGTCAGGCGTGACGCGAGATAGCGCCTCATCTCGCCGCGAAGCAGGGGCCGATCGGCCGCGGGGAGCAGATCGATCCGCAGATAGGCGGTGCCGACGGCGTTGGCCTCCTCGACGATCAACGCACGCCGGGCGGCCAGGCGATCGGACGCGCCGCTGAAGGTGAAGGCCACCAGCAACCCGAGGAGGGCGAAGAGCGCAGCCTCCACCGGGGCCGTCCCCTCCGGCCCGCCAAGCTCGTCCGTCGTGCGGCGGCTCCCGTAGCGGTGCCCCGCCACCTGAAGCCCGACCATCCCCAAGAACAGCAGCGCCACCGCCGAAAAGAACAGCACCTCCACCATCACGATCGTCACGCCTCCCCCCGTTCCGAAATTGAATCATAAGACCGCAGCGGGCCAGGAGAGGGGGCGGCCCCGCGCCGGCGGCGCAATTCGGGAGCGCGCCTTACACCCGGCGCAGAAGGGGTCCTTGCGATCTCCGCCCCCGCGGGCGAGCGCCGCCGCGGGGAGCCGGTCGACGTTCAGGCGATCACTGACAAAGAGGCTGGCCGCCCGCCGAAACGTAGGCCTTGGTCTTCGAGATCAGGTAGCCGCCGTCGGTCTCGGGCGTCGTCTGGGCGCCGGCCCCGGCGCCGAACGCCACGCCGATGACGTGCGCGGCGGCCAGCGCGCTCCAGTGCGCGGGGACGGTGGTGGGCGCGGCGCTCTGCACGCCGGCGGCGCTGCCGCCGAAGAAGTAGTCGACGCGGTTGTCCTGGTAGTGGTCGGTGGTGTTGTTCTGGCTGGCGTTGCCGATGGGCGTTTGCCAGTAGAGCGCCGGCGTCCCCAGCGCCTCGGTCAGCGCCTTCACCCAGGCCAGATCCTGCGCGTAGTCGGGCAGCGTCGTGTCGGTCGCGTCCCACCAGTTGTTGGTCCCGTTCACGAACTGGTAATAGCCGGCGTCCCGATCGCTGGTCTCGACGACCACGAAGTCGGCGCTGCCCTGCCCGCAGGCCGCCAGAAACGCCGCCGCCGCCTTGGCGTCGGTGGTGACGTCGACGCTCTTGTTGCTGTTGCTGGCGACGTTCCAGGCCGACGACGACAGCCCCACCAGCGCGTTGGGCGCGTACTTGCGGACCATCGAGATGAGGCACTGCCCCATCCCGGCGATGGTGTTGGGCAGCGCGCCGCAGTCGGTCGGGTTCGCGCTGGCGACCGCCGCGGCCAGCGAGGTCGGCGAGCCGGCCAGGCGGGCGTAGCCCCAGAAGTCGGGCTCGATGTGCAGGAGCGCCTTCTGCTGCCCGATCTGCTGCAGCAGGAAGCGCCAGTCGGCGTAGTAGCGGGTCATGAGCGCCGTGTTGGGCGCGGCCTGGGTCGCCTCGGCCGTCCCCTCGGCGAAGTTGCTGAAGGTCCCTTGCGCCGTCTGCAGGATCTCGTAGTAGGTGAACATCGGGATCTGCGCCGGCGAGGGCTTGGCCGCCGCCTGCATGAAATAGCCGGCGTACATGCCGGGGGGCGTGTTGTAACAGCCCCACCAGGCGCATCCGTTGGTGCAGACCTTGCCGCCCGCCGTGCAGGCACTGCCGCAGGCCGTGCAGGGCGTGGGCGAATCGAACAGGCCGCCCGAGATGTAGATGTACCGAAGGTCGAACGGCGCCATCGCCGCCGCGGCGTCGGAGGTGCTGACACCGACGAGGAGTCGGTTCTTCCCCAACTTGCTCAGGGTCGCCGCCCCGATGCAGGTTCCCGCAGAGCCGGCCGCGCCGGTGCCGCCGGCGCCGCTCCCTGCCGAACCACCCTTGCCCGCCGCGCCGCCGCTGCCCCCCGCGCCGCCCCGCCCTGCGCTTCCCGCGGTTCCCGAACGCCCGGCGCTCCCGCCGGTGCCGGCACCGCCCGCGCCTGTCGCGCCGCCGACGCCCGTCGCGCCGGTCCCGCCGGAGGAGGCGCCGCCCGCGCCCGTCGCGCCGCCCGTCTCGGGGCTGCCGCCCGACGCGCTCCCCCCCTCGCCGGGGGCGCCCTGCCCGCCCGTCCCTTCGCCCGCGTCGCCGCTGCTCCCACTCTTGCCCTGACAGGCGGCCGTGGCCACCGCGAGAACGAACGCCAGGCCACAACGTGAACGAGCCGTCATCGGCGACCTCCGGGGCACGATGCCCGCACCGGCAACAGCGCCGGGACGACGATTGTACGCCTGTCGCGCGACTCGCGGGAGTGGTTACCGCTCCGCCGACGGCCCGGCGACGATCAGCGCCCGGAGCTCGCGCAGCTTGGGCATCAGCAAAGCGGCGTTGTCGCGCCCCATGCGCAGCAGGATCTTCTGCCCCGCCGTGCTGGTCTCGAGCACCGGATCTGCGAAGACGTAGAGCCCACCGCCGGACGTCCCACCGTCGGCGGTGAACCGCTTGACCGCGATCGGCCCCGCGGGCGTCGGCGTCGCCAGCAGGTTGTCGAGCACCTCGACGACCCGATCGTTGAAGTATTTCCCGGGGTACCCGAGATCTTCGTACGCCTGCTGAAGCAGCGGATAGGCCCGCTGGTAAAGCGCCACCGCCCGGCGCGCGTCGATCCCGGCGGCGAAGCGCACGAAGGGCAGGTAGCGCGCCTCGTTCCCGGCGGCGATCACCATGGCCCCGTCGCGCGGCTCCGTCTGGAAGCTCCCCGCGGTCGTCTTCACCGGCCAGCGCGAGGCGGGCGCGTCACCGGTCCCCAGGTTGTCCACCGTGGCCACGAACCGGCGGGCCACGCCATCGAGGTGCAGGAACGTCCGAACGCTCTTGTGCCCGAGCAGCTCGGCCAGCGCCCTTTCCAGGTAGGAATCGGAGCTGTCGAGCGAGGGCAGCCCGCCCCCGGGCGCTGCCGGGAGCGGATGGCGGATCGCCGGAGCGGCAGGTGGCGGCGCCGCGGCCGGAGGCGCCGGCGGCGGAACGACGGTGGGCGCCGCCGTGGCCACCACCTCCCGGGCGGTTCGCTGATGCCGCCACCAGAGAAGGCCACCCCCGGCGGCCAGCAAGACGACGAACGCGAAACCATAGGCGCGGTTCACCAGTACGATCTGCGCGACGACGGCCCGCCCGTCAATCGGGCGCTCCCAGGTCTTCGACGCGGCGCCGTCTTCCGGAGCACCCTTTCGTCCCTATTCTCTCCGTTGTTGACGTCGGCTTTCGCGAACTCCAGCGGAGGCGCCGGCCCGACAAAAACGGTAGGTGACTGGATGGCATCCCGGATCGAAGACCATGGCCGCGGACCGTCCCTCCTGATGAGCCCGGCTGTGGCGTGAGCGCGGGGCGCATCGCCGTCGCGTTGTTGCTCGCCGTGGGCCTGGCCGCGGCGACCCGGCCGGCGGCCGCCCGGACGCGCTTCTTCCCGCTGCCGATGTACACGACCGTCCCCAACGAGGGGAACACCTACGGCTTCATGCCCGTCCTCATGCGGTCCCAGGACGACTGGGTCAGCTCGATCACCGCGCCGAGCGTCAGCTGGAACAGCTCCGCTCACTTCACCGGCACGTTTCGGTTCTACCGTTACCAGGCGCTGTTGCGGTCGTGGCACCTCATCCTGTCGGCGAGCACGGTCATCAATCGCTCGCTCTGGTTCGAGTACGACGACGACCGGCGAACGCCGCACGAGCTGACCAAGAACCTGGTTGTGCGTGTGCGGCGCAACCTGTTCTACCGCTACTTCGGCCTCGGCCCCGACACGCCCCTGAACGGGGAGTCGAGCTACACGCGGCTCTTCGCCACGGCCAACGCGCGCATCGGGTGGAACGTGACCTCGGACCTCAACCTCGCGCTCTACGGCGAGGTGCGCGGCGATCGCCCCGAGCGGCACGCCATCTCGGGTCTGCCCGAGACCCAGGACCTCTACCCGGACGCGCCCGGGCTCGACGGCTCGGCCCTGGTCCGCGGCGGCTTCTCGATCCGCTTCGACACGCGCCCCCAGAGCGACTACTCGCGCTCCGGGTTCGCGACGGAGCTCACCGGCAACGTCGCCCAGGGGATCACGGGCGTCGGCCGCTTCGCCCAGCTCGGCTGGACCGCGCGCGGACTCGTGCCCGAGCTTTCGTTCTTGCAGGGGGCGGCGCGCTTCTACTGGTTGCAGGTCTTCGGTTCGGACGTGCCGTTCTACGACCAGGCGAGCCTCGGCGGCGAGGATCTCTTCCGCGGATTCCAGGATGACCGCTTCATCGACATGGGGGCCTGGGAGGTCGAGGCGGAGCAACGGCTGACGCTCTTTCAGACCCACATCTTTGGCGTGGTGGCCGATTGGCGCTTTGACCCGTTCGTTTCGGCGGGTCAAGTCTATGGAGAGGGGGCGTCGCCCTGGTCGCACGTGCGCGTCGCGGGCGGAGCCGGTCTGCGTGCCTGGATTCATCCCGACATCCTCGGTCGTGTCGACCTCGCCTATGGCGGCGAGGGGGTGAGGGCCTACGTCATGCTCGGATATCCCTACTGATGCAGCGGGAGTCGGTGTCCCGGAAGTACCGGATCGTCGCCCTGGGCGGCCTGCTCGGGGTGGCGTTGCTCATCTTCATCGCCGCCCGGTCGCGCGCGGCCGAGGTCATCACCATCCTCGGCGCCGGGGGCGGATGGGCGCTGCTGGCGGCCTCGCTGTACCGGATCGTCCCCGTCGAGCTGAACGCAGCCGCCTGGGGCGCGCTGCTCGAGAAGAGGCGGCTGAGCTGGGCGGCCACGCTGCGGCTGCGCTGGATCGGCGAAGCGGTGAACGCGCTGTTGCCGGCCGCCCAGATCGGCGGCGACTTCGCGCGCGCCCGGCTGCTGACCGCGGGGGGCGTTCCCGCCGGGCATGCGACCGCGGCGATGGTCGCCGACGTCGCCATCGGAGCGTTCACCCAGGTCCTGTTCACCTTCCTGGGCGCGGCCGCACTGATCCTGGGCGCCGCGTCCGGCGCGTCGGCGCGCGCGCACCTCGGCTGGCTGGTGGTGGTCATCGGCATCGGCGCGGCGTTCGCCGCCCTGCTGATCACGGTGGCCCGCGTCGGCGTGGGACGGCTGCTCACGGCGCTGTCGTTGCACCTGAACGATCGGCTGGCGACCCGGGTGCGGATGGGGGGCGTCGCCATCGATCGGTCCTTGAGCTCGATCCGGGGCCGGCGGCACGCGCTCCTGACCAGCGCGATCTGGCACCTGCTGGCCTGGCTGGCCCAGGTGGTCGAGACCTGGATGGTCCTTCGCCTGCTGGGGCGGCCGATCGGCTGGGTGGCGGCGCTGGCCATCGAGAGCCTGGCGGCGTCGGCCCGGGGCGCGGCGTTCGTGGTCCCGGGCGGAATCGGCGTGCAGGAGGGGGCGCTGGTCGCGGTGGGCGCCGCGTTCGGCGTGGCGGCGCCGGCGGCCCTGGCGCTGGGGGTCGTCAAGCGCGGGCGCGAGCTGCTGGTCGGCGCGCCGGCCATCGTCGCCTGGGCAATTGCCGAGCGGCACTCCATCGCTACCTTCTGGTCGAGGCGCCACATGAAGGAGAGACGGCAGGTGGAACGCACCGTCACCTCGCCCAGCCTGTCGCTCGTCCGGCAGTCGCGGCGCCTGCGGATCGGCGTGCTCGTCGACCTGCACTGGAGCCCGACCGCGGGTGGTCACGTCAAGACCTGGGAGCGGCTGGCCGCCGCGGCGTCCGCATCGGACGAGCGAATCGATCTGACCGTGCACTTCCTGGGCGATCGGAGCGCGACGCACGCGCTCGGGCCGCACGTCCGCTACCGGATTCATCGGCCGCTCCTCAGCAGCGCCAGCCTCCCGTTTCTGTCGGAGATGCCCGGGCACACCGATCTCGCGCCCCACAACCCACTGCTGACGCCCCGCCTGCGCGGCTACGACGTCATCCACACCACCGACGGGACGTTCGCCTCGGCCCGGACGGCGGCGCGGGTGTCGCGCTGGCACGGCATCCCGCTCACCAACTCGGTGCACACCACGACGCCCTACTACACGCGCGTGTTCACCGCCGCCACGGTCCAGCGATTGGCCGGCCCGGGGCGCCTGTCGCGGCTGCTCCTCGAGCGCTGGGCCGTTCCCCGGGCCGCCGAGGCGCACATGCAGCGCCTCCTCGACGAGCACCACCGCCGCTGCGCCTTCGTCCTCGCCTCGCGCGCCGACGACCGCGCGCGGCTGGCCGCGCTGCTCGGCCCGGGGCGGGTGGGCCTGCTCCGCCGGGGGATCGAGCGCGAGCTCTTCGACCCGCGGCGGCGCGACCGCGCCTGGCTGTCGGCGACGTTCGGGATCCCGCCCGAACGACGGGTGGTGATGTTCGTGGGCCGCCTCGACGCCATCAAGAACGTCCTCGTGCTGGCGCGCGCGGTCCGCCGCCTCGTCGATGAGGGGAGCGATCTGCAGCTCTTCTGCGCGGGCGAAGGGCCGGATCGCGACGCGGTGACGGCGCTGCTCGGCGATCGCGTCACCGCCGCCGGCGTGCTCCCCCCGGAGACGGTGGCGCGCGTCTACGCGTCCGCCGACCTCGCCGCTCAGCCGGCGGTCGTCGAGGAGCTCTCCAACGCCGTCCTCGAGGCGAGCAGCTCGGGCCTGCCGCTGGTGGTGGCGGCCGGCAGCGGCAGCGAGCGGTTCGTCGTCGAGGGCAAGACCGGGCTCGTCGCGCGGGAGGCGACGCCGCAAGCGTGGGCGGAGGCGCTGGCCGCGCTGCTGCGCGATCCGGAGCGAACGGCGGCGATGGGCCGCGACGCCCACTCCTGGTCGCTGGCGCACGCGCCGACCTGGCACGAGGTCTTCGTCCGCGATCTCCTGCCGGCCTGGCGCGCAGCCGCCGAGCACCACGACGTCACGTCCGAACGGGCCGCCTGATTAAGCGCGCGGCGCCGGAGGCCTTACCCCGGCGCCGACGCGACGACCCGCCATGTCCACCGCTGAAGCTCTCCAGCGAGTCCTCGTCCTGCCGCCCATGATCCCCCGCGGGCGAGCGACTACTGGACGCCGGGGTTGGGCGCGGCCGCCGACGCCGCCTTGATTGGGTTTCGGACCGAGACGTGGCAGGCCACGCAGGTGGTGAGCAGCCCGGCGTAGGTCGTCGACCGCTCTCCTTGCGACGTCGCCTTGGCCGCCGACGCGCTCAGCGTGCGGAGGCTTTCGGCCAGCAACGTCGCCGAGTCGGCCTTGTCCAGCCCCTCCTTCCGCAGCGACTTCTGCGGCACGGCCACCTTGGCCAGCAGCTTCGCGCCCTCGCGCCAGGCCTGGTCGGAGGGGATCATCAGCCCGTCCCAGAGCCGATCGAGCGCCTCCAGCTGCGCGGTCATGTGCTCCTTGACGCTCCCGACGTGCCCGATGATCGGCGCGCTGCCGATGTTGGGCCTGGCCTGGTGGGCGGCGTGGCAATCACCGCAGGTGGCGGCCATGCGGCCGACCGCCGCGGCGGCCTCGTCGATCGTCTTGGCCTCCGCGACGGCGCTCGCCTGCGACTGGAACGTCCGGACGTACGGCTGCCAGCTGTCGGGCGTCTCCTCGTTGTGCGACGCCAGCCACTTCGCCTGCACCTGGGCCTGGCTCAAGTTGCCCGCCAGAATCGCGTCCTGCATCTGGGTGGCACGCGCGAAGTGCTCCTTCATGTGACGGTGTGGATCGGCGGTGAAGGAGACCACCGTGTCCTTCGCGGGGGCGGCGGCCGCCGGGGGCGCGGGATTGGCCGGCGGCGCGGGCGACGCCGCAGGCGGCTCGGCGGGGGGCGCCTCCTTCTTGCAGGCGCCCGCCCCGAGGAGCAGGAACGTTCCGAGATAGATCGACAGTTTGTTGGTCATCGCCGTCCTCATGGGAAGAGTTTCACCTGGGTGTCCCACGAACCACCGTGCAGGCTGGTTCCCATCTGCTCCGCGCGCGCCCGATCCTCGGGCGTGGTCGGCGTCAGGCGGATGCTCTCGACCGGCTGGTGCGGCCCCTCCGCCTCGCGCGCCAGGACGCCGCGCGCGGTCTTGAGCGCGCGTCCCGAGCGATCGTGGCAGAGGACGTCGGTCAGGCTGAGGACGCCCACCGCGCGCCCCAGCTCGTCGACGATCACCAACCGCGACTTCTCCTCGGCGATCATCAGCTGCTCGGCCGCCTTGAGGGTCTCGTCCCGATCGCACGTCACGATCTCCTTGCTGGCGATGTCGGCGACGCGGAGCTCGTCGGGGCGCCGGCTCTCCGCGCAGCAGCGGATGGCGATGTCCCGATCGGTGAGAACGCCGGCCGGCACGCCGGGCTCGTCGCCCGCGACCAGCAGGAACCCCATCGACTGATCGCGCATGGTCCGGGCCGCCTCGGCGACGGTGGCCGTCGCGGGGACCCACTGCAGATTCCGGTTCATCAAGTCGCTGCACTTCATGACAGGCCTCCTTGGTCGGCGGCCGGTCACCCGGCGCGCGACGCCCTTCGCAAGACCGTTTCAGCAAGCTGCGGGCCAACACCCGCGCCCCCCGGACCTGGGTGGGCCCGCGCGCACACCGCGCCCGCCCCGCCTGGAATCCGCGCAAACGCTGCGCGGCGCTTCCCCCCGCCCGTACCTTTTGCACCTGGCCACCGGCGACGCGCCGAAGGCGGGCGTCAGCGGACGTCGAGCGACGCCATCATGCCGGTGTCCTCGGCGAACGACTCGTCGATCGGAGCGTCGTTGCGGGCCAGCACGTGGAAGAACTTCCCATGCAGGTGGATGGGGCGACCTCGGCGCAAGCCTCACGTGAAACCGAATTGACCGCGCTCGGATTCGCTACGATCGATGACGCCGCGGCTTCAGCTCACGATCGGCGAGCGCCACCTTCGGGGACTTATCACCCGCGGATAAGTGCGGGCAGTCAGAATCGGGCGGTGTGTACGGATCCCGCGGACCGAGATTCGACCGGCTCTGCGCGGGGCTGGCTCTCCCCTTAGCCGACGAGCGTCACTCGGTCAATCATTGTGGGCTACTTGGCTTCGCCGTGGCCAAGAAGTTGAGCGTCGCGATCACCTCGCTCAGGCGAGGCCGCTCCTCGCGTCCGAGGTGGGCGTCGACGATGTCGGCATATCTGCCACCGAGAGATGGTGCTTCTCGAGAGCTGCGCTCCACAAGAGCTGAATTTCATCTCGAATCCCGGAGCCCTCCACGTCCGCAACGAGGGTAGGCACTTCCGCGGCCACGAACACGATGTCCTCCATGTCCTTCGCCGATATGAAGTCGGCGCCTCTGTCGAGAAAGGCCACCAGCTTGAGCGCCAGGAAATAGGCCGGTCCTACTGCCCGTACTTGAGTGTCGTCCTCAAGGGCGTAGAAGCGCGAGTTGTCGGCGGCACGACGTAGCCAGTTGTCTCGGGGCACGTTCATCGAGATATCGTCAAGAGTTGTGGATCGGGCCTGATCAAGCGGCGGCCTTCCGGACCTTCTTGGTTCCCTCGTTGTTGATGTCTTCTTCCTCGCGTTCGACGCGCTTGCCGTCGACGAATCGGATGCCGGCGCGCACGAGCGGAATGAGATCCTGGCCGTCGAGCCGACGCCACGTCGCTTCCGCGGCCTTCATGAGCTTGTAGGTCATTGTCAGGCCGGCCGCCCGCGAGCCGGCGCCACGGGTGACGCGGCTCCGCAGCCGCACCGTCGAGAAAGTGGACTCGATGGGGTTTGTCGTCCGCAGGTGCTTCCAGTGATCGGCGGGGAAATCGAAGAAGGCGAGCAGCGCTTCCTCGTCCTCCGCCAGGCACTGGGCGGCCTTCGGGTACTTGGTCGCGTACTCACCCGCGAAGCGAGCCAGGGCCTTCTCGGCGTCGGACTTCTTCGAGGCGTAGAGCGCCTCGTGCAGCAGACGCTTGGCCTGGGGCTGCAGGCGTTTGGGGAGCTTATCGAGGACATTGCCGAGCTTGTGAAACCAGCAGCGTTGGCTGCGCGCCCCGGCCACACCTGGCGCATCGCCGCCCAGAAGCCGAGTGCCCCGTCCCCGACGGCCAGGACGGGGGCGCGCATACCACGGGACCTGAGGTCGCGCAGAAGCGTCAGCCAGCTCTCGGTGCTCTCTCGGTACCCGTCCTCGATCGCCACAACCTCCTTCGTGCCGTCGGGCCGGACGCCCACGATCACCAGCGCGGCCAGGCGGTCCTCCTCGAGGCGGATGTTGAAGTGGACGCCGTCGGCCCAGATGTACACGTAGTCGCGATCCGCTAGCGACCGCTTGTTCCAGGCGGTGTGCTCCTCGCGCCAGATGTGTGTGAGCCGCGTGATGGCTGATGGCGACAAGCCTGCTGCGTCGTCGCCCAGCAGCGTCGGCAGCGCCTGCTTGAAGTCGCCGGTCGACAGCCCGTGCAGGTACAGCAAAGGCAGCACCGCATCCACCTTCGGCGAGCGCCGCACGTACGGCGGCAGGATCTTGCTCGTGAACTTCTGGCGTTCACCGTCGATGACACGCTTGTCGTTCACGCGCGGCGCGGACACCTCTACCGTCCCGGCTCCGACGGTGATGTTGCGCGGCCGCGCGGTACCGTTTCGGACCACCAGGGCGTGCCCATGCTCGTCGCGCTCCCCAGCGCGCCGGCCCACGTAGTCCTCCACCTCCACCGCCAGCGCCGCGGCGATCATCCGTCGCGCGCCTTCCCGAGCGAGCTCGTCCAGCGAGATCGCGAGCCCCTCCTCGTTCTGCCCGTTCCCGTTCTTGCCACCTTCGAGTACCTTGAGCATCGGCGTGCCTTTCCCCCAACGACGGGCTTGCCGGCTCGCCGTCGGTGTTTCCAGGTTTTGGTCACCCGGAAAGGTACGCCGCTTTCTCAGATCTCCGCGATCCACAACATCTGGCTATATCTTCACGTTCATCCCGTCCGGAGACATCACATCGATTACGAGCCCTGAATCACGAACCCTGTAGCGCTGAGCAGTTCGCATCAGGCGTGAGCACTCCATCGCTACAGAGACGGCCGAGAAGCTCGAGCTGAGATCCAGGGTTGAACTGACGAAAAACAGTCCACGTCGTCCGTGAACCGAACAGGGCTACCTTCCGGCGCGGCATAGAGGCCGAGAACGCAACCACCCAAGAAGATGAGTTGGTCTCTCACCTCACTGAGAACCACGAGGGTTTCTGCAATTCGCGCGCGGTGTTCGGATCCTCTCAAAGACGAGCCTGTAGTGCGGCCACTGCTACCTCTCGCTCGCGTGCCCCTCCGATCCGGATTCCGTCTACGATCGCCAAGAGTTCATGGAGCTTGTGGTCTTTCTTGGCGGCCGCACCCGCTCACGGGAGATCGGCGTAATGGATCGGCCCCGCACCGGGCCTTCTTCGAGTGAAATCACTACCGGATCGGCGTCTCCCGGCAGTTGACTCGCCAGTGGAGCAGCCGAGTGACACGCAGTATGCAGACCATTCACGATTCTCCCAGGCTTCCCGGGCGCGATCCATCGAACGCCTTTATCGGACATCGCGCGCGATTAGTCGATGGACTCGCTTTCCATCCGGTCCGACGACAACAAGCGACTGCGCGACGAGCCGCTCCATCGAGCGCTGGATGTTGCTTTTCGGTACCGCGAGGTCAGCGGCCAACTCGCCACCGAACACCGGCCTTTCGCTGGTGCTCGAGCTGCCATCGTCAAAACGACCATGAGATCCAGGGCTTCCAGTGGTTCAACTTGTTCGCGGTCCATTGAGTCACCTCATCCGGGGCTATCTAGTGTCCCTCAGATAGGGACAGTGTACGAACATGCTAAGGGGTTAGCAATATCACTGTCCCCTAAACTGGGACATGTGTCACACGGCGTCAGAAGGAACCAGTGTCAGCAAGGACCTGCCATGACGCCCGGGCGTGACTCGCGATTTTCGCGCCTCCTACACGCAGCGCCATCGATACCGGGGGCGGGGCGTTTGATCGGGGCGTCCCACATAGCTGAGGGGCGTTACTTAGGCGCCCGCGCTGCGAGCCTGCGCGCGATTTCCTCGCGGCAGGGCGCACACGTCACGGCGATCCGAGTCGCGCTCCACATGCCAGATCCGGAAGGACCCCGAACATCAGAAGGAGGACCACGCTCGCCACCGTTGGAAATGCTTCAGCGGCGGCGACGGCCCGATTGGAAGAAGTGGCAGGGAGCCGAGCCTCTAGTCGGCCGGCGGACGATTTCTGGTGGGCCAAGACTGGGCCAAACGTGAGAGCGCCGCGTCACGAAAAATTGACCTCTAAATACCGCCGTAAATCCGGTCTTGAGCCGGCTCCCGGGATTGAACCGGGGACCTACGGTTTACGAAACCGTTGCTCTACCACTGAGCTAAGCCGGCTGGCGTCGAATGAGGGCACCGGTTCTTACGCTACCGGTCTGCCGTCCGTCAACCCTCCTCGCTACGGGCAGGGTGCGCCGCAGGTGGTGACGTCGCCGCTCGGGCAGATGACCGGCGTGCCGGCGGCGCAGTCGACGATGTCGCAGCCCTCGGTTCCGGCCAGCGCCGCCGGGCAGTGGACCACGCAGGCGGCACCGGCGGCGCAGCTCGTGTGGCACGGTGACGCCGCACAGGTGAAGGAGCAAGTGCTGCCGGCCTCGCAGACACACTGTCCGTCGGCGCACGTCCCGGAGCAGCTGCTGTTCGGCTCGCAGGTCACGTGGCAGGGGGGCGCCTTGCAGGAGAAGTCGCACGAGCTTCCGCTGCCGCAGGTGCAGGTCCCGTTGGCGCACACGGCCTGGCAGCTGCCGTTGTCGCCGGCGCAGGTCACGTGGCAGGGCGGCGCGGTGCAGACGAACCGGCAGTCGTCGCCGGGTGGGCAGGAGCAGGTTCCATTCCTGCAGCCGCCGGTCACCGGACCGCAGGCGGCGGCCAGCACCAGGGCGAGGGCGACGAAGAAAACACCTCCAACGCGCATGGCCACGCCGGAGCGGGGCCACTACGCGACCGCCTTCCGCTTGCCGGCCCTGCCCGCCTTCGGTGCCGTTCCCGACGACTGCGCCTCTCGCCGGCCGCAACCTTCCGCGATCAGCGAAAGCATCAGCGTGTTCAGCGAGACCCCCTCGGCGGTCGCGAGCTGAGACACCGTCTCGTGCAATGACTTCGGCAGCCTCAACCGCAGCTGCCCCGAGTAGTCGGCCACTGCGTCGACGGGGGGCGGCGTTCGGCCGTCCTCCTCCATCACGTCCAGGATCAACCCCGCGGCCACCTCTGCCTCGTGGGTCGCCTTTTCTGCAGTGGCCCCGTGCGCGAGGCAGCCCGGCAAAGCCGGCACGCGCGCGATGAATGCCTGATCCTCGTCGCTCCACTCGACCAGAATCCGATATCGAAACGTTCCCTTCTTCATGGCTTTACCTCCAGCTGGTGCTCGTCGATGAGCCGCACGACCTGCCGCACCTGGTACACCTTCGCCGTCGCTCCGTCGCTCTGCAGGTTCACCATCGGTAACTCGGAGCGCGAGGCATGCGTGAACACGTGGTGAGACCCCTTCTGCCTCCTGAGTCTGTATCCCATCGCTTCGACTAGCCGGCAGAGGTCCCGAAAGCGGACGTTGGCGGGGCTCCGCCGAGCCTGCTCGAGGACCTCCGCCGTCGCCCGTCCCATCGAATCCAATGGTACCGCATCCGGTACCTCTTTCAACCAACGATTCGAAGACCTCGCCAGGGCGCGATCGCCGCCGACGCGGCTAGCTGGCCCGGCAGTCGGGCTGCTTGCGGCCGATCTTGGTCAGGACCAGGTGATAGAGCTGGCCGTCGCGCGAGCGCGAGGCGCCGGCGGCGGCGAGCAGGTAGAACTTCCACATCCGGTAGAAGCGCTGATCGTACTTGGCCTTCAGCTCGGGGTAGGCGCGGTCGAAGTTGGCCCACCACTCCATCAGCGTGCGG
Organism: uncultured Pseudomonadota bacterium; assembly: GCA_963835825.1. GTDB lineage: Bacteria > Myxococcota_A > Polyangia > Fen-1088 > Fen-1088 > JADGRB01. The sequence goes on along the minus strand of CAWIGZ010000002.1, from coordinate 608,362 downwards.
TCGTAATCCGGCCCGATGTTCTGGAGATCTTCCAGCACGAAGAGCCCCTCGATGGCGCGCCCCAGCTGGGCGATCGACGGCGCCACGGCGTTGGGGAAGATGTACTTCTCGATGAAGGCCGTCCCGTGGTGGCGGCTGCGGTTGTTGGCGATGGTGTGGATGACGGCGACGCCGTCGGGGCCGAGGCTGCGGTGCACCACCTCCATGACGTGGCGGTGATTCTTGGGGCCGACGTGCTCCATCATGCCGATCGACGACACCCGATCGAAGGTCCCGGTGACGTCGCGGTAGTCGCAGAGGCGCAGATCGACGTCCAGGTGCTTCCAGAGCTCGCGCCCCAGCGAATGCTGGTCTTTCGACAGCGTGACGCCGACGACCGAGCAGCCGTACCTCTCGGCGGCGAACCCGGCGAAGCCGCCCCACCCGCAGCCGAGGTCGAGGACCCGCATCCCCTTTTCCAGCCCCAGCTTGCGGCAGACGAGATCCAGCTTGTTCTCCTGGGCCTCGGCCAGCGTCTTGGCGCCTTTCCAGTAAGCGCAGGTGTAGACCATCCGCGGGTCGAGCATCTTGGTGTAGAGATCGTTGCCGATGTCGTAGTGCGCCTCGACCGACTTGCCCGAGCGCTCCTTCGACTGGAGGTTCATGAGCAGCGCCTTGGCGGTCAGCAGCTTCATCCGGGTGCTGCCGGTGACCTTCTCGCGCAGCCCCCCGCGCATGATCTTCTCCAGCAGCACGTCGAGCGCATCGGTGTCCCACCAGCCGTCCATGTACGACTCGCCGAAGCCGATCGACGCCTCGCGGATGACGCGCCCGTAAAAGCGCGGGTCGTGGACGACGATGTCGCCCGGGCCCGACCCGCCGATCTTGATTCCAGCGTGCTCGAACAGCTCCCGTACCAGCGTCTCTGCGGCGGCCACGGGCTCGTTTCCCACGGACGGCCCGGGAGAGCAAGCCAATCCGGACTGAGCAGACTGCGGTAAGGTATGCGGATGAAGCTCGCCGGTCGGGTCGCGATGGTCACGGGCGCCTCACGCGGCGTCGGCAAGGCGCTGGCGCTGCGGCTGGCCGCCGAGGGGTGCGACGTGGTGGTGGCGGCCAAGACCGTGGCCCCCGATCCCAAGCTGCCCGGGACCATCCACGAGACCGCCCGCGAGATCGAGGCGCTGGGGCGCCGCGCCCTGGCCGCCGAGCTGGACGTCCGCGACGACGTCGCGGTCGAGCGCGTCGTGAAACAGGCGCTGGAGCGGTTCGGGCAGGTCGACTTTCTGGTCAACAACGCCGGCGCGCTCTACTGGCGCTCCGTCGCCGAGACCGAGATGAAGCGGTTCGACCTGGTGATGGGGGTGAACGCCCGCGGGGCGTTTGCCTGTACCCGCCACGTGCTGCCGTCGATGCTGGCCCGCAAGTTCGGGCACATCCTGATGCTGTCGCCGCCGGTCGACCCGCGCGCCGGGGCCGGTAAGGTCGCCTACGCCCTCAGCAAGTTCGGGATGACGCTGGTGGCCCAGGGGGTCGCCGAGGAGGTGCGCGGCCAGGGCGTGGCGGCCAATGCACTCTGGCCGGCGACCATGATCGAGAGCCAGGCGACGATCCGCTGGGGCCTGGGCGATCGGTCCCTCTGGCGCACGCCGGAGATCCTGGCCGACGCGGTGGTGGCGATCTTCGCCAAGCCGCCCGACACGATGACCGGCCAGGCCCTCATCGACGAGGACTTCCTGCGCACGGAGGGGGTGACCGACTTCGCCCGCTATCGCTGCGTGCCGGACAAGGAGCCGCCGCGCGTCGGGTTCGACTTCAAGCTTCAGGCGGGCTGAAGCTCGGCCTCGGCCTCGGCGTCGGCCGCGAGCTGGGCGACCTTGTCGACCTTGCGCCCCATCCGCCGCAGCCAGCGGACGTGCGAGCGGAACGCGCCGCGCATGGTGCGGTGCGATCGGTGCGAGATCCCGTGCGCGCGGCAGGTCGCTTCGACGATCGGCGAGATCGCCGGGTAGTGGATGTGGCAGGTCTTGGGGAACAGGTGGTGCTCGACCTGGAAGTTGAGGCCGCCCAGGTACCAGGTCAGAAGGCGGTTGTCGCGCGCGAAGTCGACAGAGGTCTCCAGCTGGTGGACCATCCACTCGCGATCGATGCGCGTGGATGCCGTCGCGGGCGCCCGGAAGTCCGCCTCCTCGACGCAGTGGGCGAGCTGGAACACGATCGCCAGCACCAACCCCAGGACCGCGTCGGTGAGGAGGTAGAATCCGATCACCGTGACCAGCCGGTGGTGGAGCAGCGGGATGCCGAGGGCCAGGGTCAAGAAGCTCGCCTTGCCGAGGCAGAAGCAGGCCAGGTCCCAACCCCGCGGGCGGGACACCGGCGTGTCGCCGACCCCCGGCTTGAGCATCGAGCGGAAGTCGCCCGAGATCTGCCAGTTGAGCGCCAGCAGCGCGTAGAGGCCCCAGACGTAAAAATGCTGGAAGCGGTGGAACCAGTAGCGCCGCTGATGCGGCGTGAGGCGCGCCAGCGGGCCGAGACGGATGTCGTCGTCGGAGCCGGTCACGTTCGGGTAGGTGTGGTGGGCGATGTTGTGCTTGAAGTGCCAGAAGTAGGCGTCGCCCCCCAGCAGGTTGAGCGTCAGGGCCGCCAGCTTGTTGACGGCGCAATGGCGCGAATAGGCGCCGTGGTTGCCGTCGTGCTGGACGTTGAAGCCCACCCCGGCCATCGCCAGCGCCAGCGAGATCGCCAGCGGCACCCCCTCCCACCAGACCTTGGCGCCCCAGACCAGGCCGACGTAAGAGCCGGCCAGCCAGGCCATCAAGATTGCCGTCTTGATGTACATCCTCCCGGAGCCTTGGCGGCAGCGCTGGCTGGCCTCGAAATAGCCGGCCACGCGGGCTTCGAGATCGCGCCTGAACTCCGAGCTTGGGGAGTAGCGGGGGGGCACCGCGGGGCAGAGTACCATTTCCCCCTTCCGGGAAGGCGGGGTTTCTAAAGGATACTCTGATTTTCGGAAGCGCAGGGACTCAGGCGCGCAATGCGCTGTCCGGCATCGCAATTTCAGCGGCGTCCGGGACGGCGGCCCCTTCCCGTTCTCGCTCCGTTTCCCGAGCGCGCCGCAGGGTCAAGACGGCGATCTCGGCCGGGACCGAGAGACGGATGGGCATGCCGGTGGTGCCGAGCCCGCGGTTCACGTAGAGCGCCGCGGTCCCCAGGCGATAAAGGCCGGTCGTGAAGCGGGTGATCACCCGGGCCAGGTTGAACCGCCGCGCGAAGAACGGCACCCCGATCTGCCCCCCGTGGGTGTGCCCGGAGAGCGTCAGATCGACACCCCGACTGGCCGCGTCCGGGAACAGGGCGGGATCGTGCGCCAGCAGCAGCGTCGAAGCGGCGGCCGGGCGGTCGGCCAGCGCGCGGTCGAGATCGTTTCGCCTGGTCCAGGTGTCGTCGACGCCGGCGACGTAGAGGACGGCGTCGTCGCGGCGGAGCGACACGCCCCGGTTCCGCAGCAACGTCAGTCCGGCCCGCTCGAGCGCCAGCGCCATCTCTTCCCCGTCGGTGAAGTAGTCATGGTTGCCCATGCAGGCGAAGACCCCGTCGCGGCCCCGCAGCTGGCCGAGCGAGCGCGCCACCACCGGCACGAACGCCGAACCGCTGGCGATCAGATCGCCGGTGACCGCGACCAGATCCACCTCCAGCCGGTTGACCGCGGCCACCCAGCGATCGACGCGCGCGCCGTCGGCGAAGGGACCGCAGTGCAGATCGGAGATCTGCGCGATCCGGTAGCCCTCGAACGCGGGCGGCAGGCCGGCGATCTCGATGTCGTGCTCGCGCAGGCGGGGGCCGCCGACGAACGCCAGCACCGTGCCGATGACCGCCGCGCCGAGGCCGGCCGTCCAGGCGGCGTTCACCGGGGCATGAAGCAGGACCGCGACGGCGAACGCCAGCGGCGCCAAGGCGGCGAACAACAGCCCCAGAGTCCACCAGATGAAGAACGGCCACAGGACCAGGTAGAGCCGCAGGCGCCCGGGCGCCCCCCACACGCTCTGGCCGGCGAACAGCGAGGCGATGAACCCGAAGCTGATCGTCCCGGCGAAGGCCAGAACCGCGCCCGGATGACCGCTGAGGTGCGACAGCGCCGCGCAGAGGGGCGCCTGCACGCCGAAGGCGATCAGGAAGACCATGACGATGAACCGGCCGCGGCGCCGGGGTCCGAATCCTCTTCTTGGGCGTGCTCGCTTCGGACAAGCTCTGTCGGTTTAGCATCAACCGGCGCCGAGTGCCTCAAACAGCCGCTCCGGCCGGCTCGGCCGTCCCCGCGGGAGGTGTGGAACCCTTTGAGGGTTCCACGGTCGATCGCCTGGGGGCGAGCGAGCTTTTGCTCGCGCGACCCCGCCGCGGGAGGTGTGGAACCCTTTGAGGGTTCCACGGTCGATCGCCTGGGGGCGAGCGAGCTTTTGCTCGCGCGACCCCGCCGCGGGAGGTGTGGAACCCTTTGAGGGTTCCACGGTCGATCGCCTGGGGGCGTGCGAGCTTTGCTCGCGCGACCCCGCCCCGGGAGGTGTGGAACCCTTTGAGGGTTCCACGGTCGATCAAAGCGGCGGGTTGGCGTTCTTGACGAGGTCGAGGAGGTACGGCTCGAACAGCAGACCGGCCTCGGGCGCCCCGGGGGACGCGTCGTCGGAGGCGCAGTTCTCGTCGAAGCGCGCCGCCTTCGAATCGGCGGTTCCGTCAGACTCGCCGGGGACCTTGATCCAGAGGTACGCGTCGACGTTGGGCGCGGGCGCCGCTTCCGGGCGCTCGCCGAGGCCGGCGCCCTTGATGTTGCACCAGTTGCCCGGCGACGTGCGCACGTTGGCCACGCCGTCGCGGCCGGTGTCGATCACGAAGCCCTTGCCGGTGATCCCGACCGTCGGCAGCCCCTTGGCCAGGTCCTCGACGTAGCCGAGCTCGTCGTTGGGGGCGGCGGCGGGGTCCCGCTTGGGCGCGGTCGGATCCTTCGCCGGGTCATAGTTCGAGACGTCGGTCGCGAAGCCGCGGATGCGATCCGGGCCGCCCGCCATGGCCAGCACCTCTTTGTAGAGGGCGAGGCTCTTGACCAGGTTGCGCGGCCAGCCGAGCCAGCCGGCGTGCGCGGCGTCGACGTAGAGGAACGCGTTCGGCAACGAGAGCTTGGCGATCGCATAGGCGATGGAGCGCTTGTAGATCCCTTCGGCGGCGGCGCAGTTGGGCTTCTCCAGGTTGGTCACCAGGTTGGCGAGCGAGTCCGGCTCGATGACGAGGGCGGTGTTCAACTTGGGGTGCGCCGCCAGCGCGCTGGCGATGACGTCGATGTACTCCTTCTGGTAGCGGGCCTCGCCGGCCTCGTTCGGGCCGAGCTCGCCCGCGGACGCGGCCGCGGCGCAGTCGCGCCCGGGCATGTCGTAGACCACGAATACCGGCACCACCGGCTGACCGCCGGCGGTCTGCTGGGCCATGGCGTCGTCGAGATAGCGCGGCAGCGTGGAGAGATCGGCGATCTTGCTCATCCAGATCGCCGTCGGGAATCCCGCGAGCTTCTTCAGCTTCGGCGCCTCGGCCGGGTGCTTGGCGGCGAGCGCCTCCACCGTGGCGTGATAGTCGGGGTTCACGTACATCTTCGCGCCGACGAACGGGTTGACGTCGGGCGCGTGCGGCGTGGTGGCCGGCACGACGGGAGCGGGCTTCATCGACGCCGCACCAGAGCCGGCGCACGACATCGCGCCCAAACCGAGACCGAGAACGAGAACGGGAACCAACGAATTAGGACGCAGCATCTTCTTTTACCCCTCCGGGGCGCCGAGCATAGATCAAGGCGCCAGCCAAAAGAAACGAGGCGTGTGCCCGGTCACCCGCTTTTGTACGGTCGGTGAATTAATCTCGGCGGCGGATCTCCCGGAGATATGCTCCGCCCAAACCTATGAAGTCCTTGTCGTCGCTGAAGCTATTGTCGTCGCTGACGGCGGCCGCGCTGGTCGGATTCCTGCTGGCCGTCTTCACGGCCCAGCACGGCTGCGCCAGCAACTGCGCGAGCAACTGTCCGGCCACCACCGTTTACATCGGATCGGCCGACAACGCCGAGCTCCCCATCGCCTTCGATGTCAACGGACCGGCCTGCCCCCCGGCCTCCTCGGTCCTCTGCCTCGGCGACCAGAGCACCACCGCCTGCACGCACACCACCGTCACGGGACAGGCGGTCGGCCGCTGCGACGTGCTGGTGCAATTCGATCCTTACACCGACGGTCGGGCCTCCGAGATCATCCAGCTGCAGTTCGGGCCGCCGTACAGCGCGCCGGGGACCTGCTGCAAGGGCTACCAGGTGCTGGGCCCCTCGACGTACATCGTGCCCGACCACCCGAGCGGCGGCGGGATCTACGGCACCGTCGACGGCGGCGACCGGCAGTACGACGCGCTCTTCATCATTCACGACGCAAGCGCCGACGGGAACGACAGCGGCGCGCGCGACGCCGGCGCCGACGCTCCTGCGGCCGACGCTCAGTAATTCCTACTGCGCGATGTCCAGCGGCGGGCCGTAGAGGCTGTCGCGGAATTCGACGTAGCCGAACGCGCCGCTCCCCTTCACCTCCAGCACGACGGAATCGCTCGCGTCGACCACCTGCATCAGCGAGGAGGTCGAGTAGGTGATGATGGTCTCGCCGTTCGCCAGCCGCTGGACGTCCCCGAAGTTGGTCACGTTGGAGCCGCCGTTGGCGCTGAAGGCCTTGATCAGATGGCCGTCGAGGCCGTACTCGACCGCCTGGGACTTCCCGCCGGTCCCCTGGTTCGCGAAGATGAGGATGCTGCTGTCGAGCAGCTGCGTGCCGTGCTGCTGGCCGCCCCAGGCGCTGTGGCCGCCGCTGACCTTCTTCGACAGCAGCCACTGCAGGGTGCCGGTGCGGCTGACCACCGCCACGTCCGACTGCCAGTCCGAGTAGGTGTAGAAGTCTTCCTTCTTCGAGTAGCGCACCGAATTGCCGTGGCAGCTCGGAAACGCGGTGCCCGAGCCGACGACCCCGGTCGGCTCGAAGACCTCCTTGAACGTCCCGGCGTTGTTGATCTCGAAGATGCTGTTGCAGTCGCTCTCGCTGTAGTCGAGGTAGGCCATGGTGTCGGCGGTGACGGCCGCGATGTCGTGAGAGGACTTGGTGTTCGAGTAGATCTGGGTGGTGAGGCCGTCCATGGTGACGCGCCGGAGCGGATTGCCGTTGAGGGATTCATTCACCAGCCAGATGTTCTGACTGTCGGCCGACATCCGCGCCCGCGAAATGCCGTCCGTCGATTCCCCCGAGCCGGCCGTGTACCACCAGACCACGTCACCGTCGCTGTCGAAGATGAACGGCACCTTGGACCCGGTCCCCTGCCAGAACGAGGTGATGAAGAATCCCTTGGGGACGGCGGAGGCGTTCTTGACCGAAAAGCTGGCCAGCGGCGTGGAGCCGATCTTGGCCCCGGTGGTGACCGTCTGGTCGTCGCTGGTGTACGTGCTGGTCCCGGCGGTGGCGGTGATGCGGAAGTGGTAGGTCTTGGCCGGCTTCATGCCGAGCAACAAAGTCCGGTAGCTCCCGGCCGCCAGCGACGTGAGATCGACCGGCGCGGTCATGCCGTAGCCGGTGTCGAGGCCGAAGTCGATGTGCGCCGCGGTGATCCCCGACGCGGAGAGCGACCAGGTGACGATGCCGACCGTGGTCGGCGCGGTCGACTTCACGGCGCTGGCGAGCTGCACCATGATCGTGAAGAGGCTCCCCTGCCCGCTCCCGCCGGTGCCGGTCGAGGCCCCCGCGCCGGCGGTCCCGCCGGTTCCGACGTGTGTCCCGCCGGCGCCACCCGTGGCGGTCCCGCCGGTGCCCGAACCGCCCGTTCCAATCGAACCGCCTTTTCCGAGCGTCCCCCCGGATCCGGTCCCGCCCCCGCTTCCGGTCGCGCCGCCGCGCCCGGCCGCTCCGCCGCTGCCGGTGGTGCCGCCGGTGTGGCCGCCGGTGCCTGGGCTCGCGCCGCCGGTGCCGCTGCCGCCGGTGCCGCTGCCGCCCGTGCTGCTGCCGCCGGTGCCCGAGCCGCCGGTGCCGCTACCGCTCGAGCCGCCGGTCGCGCCGACGTTCACGTTGTCGGTCTGTGCGCAGGCTGCAAACAGGACCAGGCTGAACGTCAGGAACCAGCTGAGAACGCGCGTCATACGCAAGACCTCCGGGTCGGGGATCGAGGGCGGTCGGACCTTCGATTGCGTATGTGGCGCCCGGCAGGGGCCGGTTTCAATACAAATACGGCCGCGCCAGCCCGAGATCCGCCAATTCGAAAACGGCTCACGCTTTCAGCGTTTTTTCGGGACGCGGGCCCGTCGTTCGTTACGGTCTGAGCTTGCGCAGCAGGCGGGCGACCGGATCGTAGAACCGGTCGACCACCCGCTCCTTCAACGGAATGATCGCGTTGTCGGTGATGGTGATGTGCTCCGGGCAGACCTTGGTGCAGCACTTGGTGATGTTGCAGTAGCCGATGCCGTGCGCCTTCTTCAGCTCGGGGAGGCGATCCTCCGTGTCGAGCGGGTGCATCTCCAGCGCGGCGACGTGGACCAGGAAGCGCGGGCCGATGAACTCCTCGTGCTTGTGGTGATCGCGCAGCACGTGGCAGACGTCCTGGCAGAGGAAGCACTCGATGCACTTGCGGAACTCCTGCACGCGCTCGATGTCTTCCTGCTGCATGCGCCAGGTGCCGTCGGGGGCGTCCGGGGCGCGCGGCTTGAAGGGCTTGATCCCCTTCTTCACGCGGAAGTTCCACGACACGTCGGTGACCAGATCGCGGATCGACGGGAAGGTGTGCAGCGGCTGCACCATCACCGGCTCGTCGAGCGGCAGGTCGTCGAGGCGGGTCATGCACATCAACTTGGGCTTGCCGTTGATCTCCGCCGAGCAGGAGCCGCACTTGCCCGCCTTGCAGTTCCAGCGCACGGCCAGATCATTGGCCTGCTCGGCCTGGATCTGATGGATGGCGTCGAGCACCACCATCCCCTCCGAGACGGGGGTCTGGTAGTCGCGGAACTTCCCTTCGCCCTTTTCGCCGCGCCAAACCCTGAACGTCGCGGAGGTCGGGGAACTGTTCGCGTCGGACATCTACTTGTTCTCCTCGATGACCTGCTTCAGATCGTCGCGCAGCGCCGGAATGGGCTCGCGGCGCAGATCGGCCCGTCCCCCCGCCCCCTTGCGCACGACATGGTTGAAATTGGCGAGACTGGGATCCTTTTCCGGGAAGTCCTCGCGGAAGTGACCGCCGCGCGACTCCTTGCGCTCGAGCGCCGAGGTCGCGATCGCCTCGGCGCAGGTCAGCAGGTTGGCCAGATCGAGCGCCGTGTGCCAGCCCGGGTTGTACTCGCGGTTGCCGCCGGCCGCGATCTTCGCGGCCCGCGCCTTGAGGGCGTGGATCCCGTCGAGCGCCTTGCGCATCTGGGCGTCGTTGCGGACGATGCCGACGTTGTCCTGCATGAGGTCCTGCAGCTCGTACTGGATCTTGTAGGGGGCCTCGGTGTCGCCGCCGGTGACGGCCCGCTCGAACGGGGCCAGCGCCACCCGCTCCGCGGCGTCGATCGCCGAGGCGTCGATGGTGACGGCCCCCCGCTCGCGGGCAAACTTGGCGGCGTGCTCGCCGGCCCGCTTGCCGAACACCAGCAGGTCGGAGAGCGAGTTGCCGCCCAGGCGGTTCGCGCCGTGCAGCCCGGCGGCGCACTCGCCGGCCGCGAACAGGCCGGGCACCGTCGACATCTGCGTGTCGCCGTCGACGCGGATGCCGCCCATCGTGTAGTGGGTGGTCGGGCCCACCTCCATCGGCACCTCGGTGATGTCGACGTTGGCCAGCTCTTTGAACTGGTGGTACATGCTGGGGAGCTTCTTCTTGATGTGCTCGGCGCCGCCGGGGACGCGCGACTTGATCCAGGCGATGTCCAGGAACACGCCGCCGTGGGGGCTGCCGCGCCCCTCGCGCACCTCTTTCACGATCTTGCGCGCCACGTGATCGCGGGTGAGCAGCTCGGGGGGACGGCGCGAGTTCTTGTCCCCCTGGGTGTACTTCCAGCCCTCTTCCTCGCTGTCGGCGGTCTGCGCTTTGTAGTTCTCGGGGATCTCGTCGAACATGAAGCGCTTGCCGTCCTTGTTGCGCAGGACGCCGCCTTCGCCGCGCACCCCTTCGGTCACGAGGATGCCCTTCACCGACGGCGGCCAGACCATCCCGGTCGGGTGGAACTGGATGAACTCCATGTCCATCAGGTCGGCGCCCGCGTCGTAGGCCAGCGCGTAGCCGTCGCCGGTGTACTCCCAGCTGTTGCTGGTGATCTTGAAGGCCCGGCCCACGCCCCCGGTGGCCAGCACGATGGCCTTGGCCTTGAAGACGCGCAGGTTGCCGCGCTCGCGGTCGTAGCCAAACGCGCCGGCGATCCGCCCGGCGTCGACGAACAGCTTGGTGATCGTGTGCTCCATGTAGACCTTGAATCCCTGGTGGATCCCGTGGTCCTGGAGCGTGCGGATCATCTCGAGGCCGGTGCGATCTCCGACGTGCGCCAGCCGCGGGTAGCGGTGGCCGCCGAAGTTGCGCTGCAGGATCCGCCCGTCCTTGGTGCGATCGAAGACGGCGCCCCAGGCCTCGAGCTCGCGGACCCGCTCGGGCGCCTCCTTGGCGTGCAGCTCGGCCATCCGCCAGTTGCTCAGGTATTGGCCGCCGCGCATGGTGTCCGAGAAGTGGACCTTCCAGCTGTCGCGGTCGTCGACGTTGCCCATCGCCGCCGCCATCCCCCCCTCGGCCATGACCGTGTGGGCCTTGCCGAGCAGCGACTTGCAGACCAGACCCACCGACATCCCGGCGGCCGAGGCCTCGATGGCCGCGCGCAGACCGGCGCCGCCGGCGCCGATGATCAGAACGTCGTGCTCGTGGGTCTCGTGAACGGGCATTAGAAGATCCTCAGATCGGTGATGACGCCCGTCGCGCACAGGCGAATGTAGACATCGGTCAGGCCCACCCAGATGAGGGAGAACCAGGCCCACTTGGGGTGGTGGCGATTGAAGCAGCTCACGCAGTCGTAGACCTTCTTGCGCGCCGGCGACTTGGAGAAGACGTCCATCACGCCGCCCGTGAGGTGGCGCAGCGAGTGGCAGCCGAAGCTGTACCCGGCGAGCAGGACGGCGTTGAGCAGGATGACGAGCGAGCCGACGCCGATCCCGAAGGTGGCGTGGCCGGTCTTGGGATCGTTGAAGATGAACCCGTTCACCGCGCCGATGGTCAGGAAGATGTTGAAGATGAGCGCGCAGTAGAGCGCGTAGCGGTGGATGTTTTGGATGAGCAGCGGCCACTTGGCCTCGCCGCGGTACTCCTGGCGCGGCTCGCCGACCGCGCAGGCGGGCGGGTCGGCCCAGAACGCCTTGTAGTAGGCGCCGCGGTAGTAGTAACAGGTGAGGCGGAACGCCAGCGGGAAGATCAGGATCAGCATCGCCGGCGAGTACTTGACGAACGGAAGCCAGGGCCAGCGCCAGGGCCCGAACCAGGCGTGCGGCGAGTTGCCGAAGATCTCCGGCTCGTAGAGCGGCGACAGATAGTTGCCGTAGGCGTAATTGTCGCCCTGAAGCAGCGCCCAGGTGGTGTAGACGATGAACGACGAGAACACCACGAAGGTGACCAGCGGCATGACCCACCACCCGTCCTTGCGCTCGGTGTGGCCGAAACGAACTCTCTTCAGCGGAACGTCGACGGTGGCCATGGGTAATCGACGCGCAGCATAGTCGCCCGCGCGAAAGTTTCAAACCCGGTCTTGCGATCGGCTAAGCGGCGGCGCTGGAGCCGGTTGAGGACGGCGGGGGCTCGCCGGCGAGGGCGAGGATTCGCGCGTTGACGGGGACCTCGTGCAGGAAGCGGTGGCGCCAGGAGAGATCGGCCACCCGCCCGGCGCGGGCCAACAGACGCTGGCGCGCGACGGCCAGGACCGCGCGCGCCTGCCCGTGCTCGCCGGCGGCGGTGAGCGCCTCGGCGTAGGTGAGCCGCACGAGCGACTCCCCCTCGTCGATCTCGCCCAGCCGCTCGAGCGCCGCGTACGCCTCGCTCGCCGCGGCCAGGCTCCCGGCCACGTCGCCGGCGCCCAGCCGGGCGCGCGCCAGCGCCCCGCGGGCCGCCACCTGGACGCCGGGGGCGACCGCCAGCATCTCGACGGCGGTCCCCGCCTCCTCGGCCGCCGCCGCCAGCTCTCCCTTCGCGACCAGGATCTCGGAGAGGTAGATGCGCGCCAGCCCCTCCAGGCGCGGCTCGCCGTGGCGGCGGAACGCCTCGACCGCCAGCCGTTCCAGCCGCTCGGCCTCGCCGAGGTCCGCCCCGAACCCCAGCACCCGACCGAGGTTGTGCTGCGCCGCCGCCGACAGGTCGTAGATCCCCATCCGATCGCAGGCCGCCAGCGCCTGGCGCAACGTCGCCTCCGCGCGTTGCAGGTCGCCCAGCTCCGAGTAGAGGTAGCCGAGGTTGGTGCGCATCGCGCAGGCGTTGCGCAGATCGCCCGCCTGCTCGAACGCCTGCAGCGCCGACTCCAGGCCGGCCAGGCAGCGCCCGAGGTCGCCGGCCGCCGAGGCCCGCACGGCGCGCACCTGGTGCAAGAGGCCGAGCGCCTGGGGATCCAGCGCCGCGTCCCGCTCTCCCGCGAGCGCGCCGATGGTCGCGATCAGCGGATCGGCCAGCGCGTGCCGGCCGCCCAGGGTGAGGAACTGGGCGCCCCAGGCGAGGCCGATGATGCGGGCGCTGCGCGCGGTCGGTTCAGCCGTCAGCGGAGAGGCATCGACCAGCGCGACCTCGCGCTCCACGTCGTCGAGGTGCCCGTGCTTGCCCGCGGCGATGATCGCCTGCGCCCGCGCGCGCAGCCAGGGGACGCTCCCCGCCGGCAGGTCGGCCGCCGCCGCCAGCGCCAGCCGCTCCGCCTCGCCCAGCTCGCCGCGCCAGACGTGCGCCTCCGAGCCGATGAGCCGCAGCTTCCCGGCCAGCTCCCCCGTCGCGCCCCCCGCCAGGCCCAGCGCCGCGCGCTCGATCGCGGCGACCAGGTCGTTGGCGGAGAGCGCCTGCGCCGCGGCGCGCTCGTACCAGCGGACGGCGCGGGCCGGCTCCGCGCCGCGCCGAAAATGCTCGGCCAGGACCATCGCGTCAGCGGCCCCGGTCTGCTCCAGCCAGGTCCCCGCCAGGCGGTGTCCGAGGACCCGGTCCTCGTCGGTGAGCATGGCGTACGCCGCCTCGCGCACCAGCGCGTGGGCGAACGCCAGCTCGACGTCCCCCGCCGCGGCGGGCGTCGCGGCGCGCGCGATCAGCTCGTGCGCCACCAGCCCCTCGACGACGTCGGAGACCTCCTCGAGCCCGGCCACGCCTCCCAGCAGCGCGGCGAGGCCGGCGCGAGAGAAGCGCTCGCCGAAGATCGCCGCCGCCCGCAACACCCGCTTGCCGTCGGCCCCCTCGGCGTCGAGCCGGGCGTGCACCATCGCCAGCACCGAGTCGGGGAGCGCATCGGCGCGCCCGGCCGCCGCCGCGCGGATCAGCTCCTCGAGGTAGAAGGCGTTGCCGGCGGCCCGCTCGACCAGGCGGGCGAGCAGCGGCTCGTCGATCGCGCCCAGCGCCTGTCGCACCAGCAGCTCCGCGGCCCGGAGCGACAGCGGCCCCAGCCGGATCGTCTGCCGGTGCCGCGCCGTCCAGACGTCGGGGAAGCGCTCCTCGACCTCGGGGCGCGCCATCGCCAGCACCATGAGCGGCTGGTCGTGCAGGTTGCGCAGCGCCCCGTCGAGGAAGCTGACCGTTCCCAGATCGCCCCAGTGCAGGTCCTCGAGCACCAGCAGCACCGGGTGCGCCGCGCACTCGGCGGCCAGCCAGTCCTCGAACGCGCGGCGCATCCCGTCGCCCATCAGCTGGGGGCTGCCCCGCGCGGTCCGCAGCGCCTCGCTGCCGTCGTCGAAGCGGACGTCGGCGATCTCGCCGAGGAACTCGGTGACCCGCTCGCGGGCCTCGAGGTCGACGTGGCGCCCGACCCGAGTCGCCAGCTTCTCGCGGCGCGCCTCGATCGGCTCGCCGTCCACGATCCCCGCGGCCCGGCGGATGGCGCGCGCCAGCATCGCGAACGGCGCGCCGGCCGCCACGGCGTCGACGCCGCCGAACAGCACCTCGGCCCGATCGGGCTGGCGTCGCACCCAGTCGACCAGCTCCTGCCGGAGGCGGGACTTGCCGACGCCTGCCGCGCCGATGACCAGGACCGGCGTGGCGGCCGACTCGGCCACCGTGCCGGCATAAAGATTGGTCAGCATCGACATCTCGCGGCCCCGGCCGACGAAGGAGGTGGCCTTGCCGAGCAGCTGGCGCTGCACGCCGAAGGCGTCCCGCTCGCCGCGCAGGTAGGGCGCGGTGCCGTCGCGGCGGACTTCGAAACGTGTGTCGAGCAGCCCGGCCGCCACGTCGTCGAGCCGGATCGCCCCCGGCGGCGTGCCGCGCAGCAGGCGCATCCCGTTGTCGATCACCGCCCCCACCGCCGACCAGGCCGAAAAGCGCCCCTGCCCCGTCGACACGACGAGCGCCACGCCGGGCAGCGCGCTCCGCATGGCCAGCGCGCAGCGCGCCGCGCGCGCCGCCTGATCGGCCGCCCGCTCCTGCTCGGGCAGCGAAACGACCACCGACCCGTCGGGCAGCGGATGAATCCGCGCGCCGTGCTGGCGAGCCAGCTCCTCCTCGATGGCCAGCAGGTGACGGAGCTGCCCGGCGATGACCGCTTCGTCATCCGTCCGCGGGGTCCCAACCGGGCTTCCCGCGGGCGGCGTCTGGCCGCTCCAGCGGCGCTCGCCGGTGGCCGACGGCCCGGCGATGACGACGCAGGCGATTCGCCGCTCGCTGGCCGTGAGCGCCACCGTCGGCGGGCCCGGCCGCGGGCTGCCGGCGGCCCGCCCGTCTCCGAGGGGACCAAGCGCTGCCAGCGCCTCCAGCACGGCCGGCGCGTCGGGAAGCCGCAGCTGCGGGTCCTTGGCCAGCATCCGGGCCACGACGTCGTCGACGGACGCCGGAATCTGCGGCGCCACATCGCGGACATGGGGCGGTTCGACGAGCAGGATCTTCGCCAGGAGCGCGGTCGGCGCTTCGGCCTCGAACACCGCGCGGCCGGTCAGACACTGGAACATCACGCAGCCGAGCGAGAACACGTCCGCCCGCGGGGTGATGTCCCGCGCCCCGCGCACCAGCTCCGGCGCCATGTAGCCGGGCGTCCCGATCACCGAGCCGGTGCGGGTCAGCTTGCGCGCGCCGCTGGTGAGCCGCGCGATGCCGAAGTCCAGGACCTTGAGCCGATCGATGGCCCCACCGGGGAGAAACAGGTTCCCCGGCTTGATGTCCCGGTGGACCACGCCCATCCGGTGGGCGTGCGCCAGCGCCTCGGCCGTCCGGCGGACGATGGCCACGGTCTCGGTGATCGTCGGGTGCTCGCGCTCGAGCCGGGCGGCCAGATCCTCGCCGTCCATCCACTCCATGGCGATGTAGCGCGCCCCGCTGTCGCCGACGCCGTGGGCGATGTAACGGACGATGGCCGGGTGGACGAGGCCGGCCAGGATCGCCCCCTCCTGCTCGAAACGCTGCGCCTCACGCACCTCGCGGCCGGTCAGGATCTTGACGGCCACCGTCGCGCCGGTGGTGAGATCGCGGGCGCGATAGACGGCACCCATCCCCCCGGCGCCGGCCTGGGCGAGGAGGTGAAAGCGCCCGGCGAGGACCCGCTCGACCACGCCGGCTACTTCGGCAGAAAGACTGTCGCACTTTCGAAATAGGTCTGGCCGGCGCCGAAGCGGCCGCTGTCGCTGCAGAGGGCGTCACCGAACGCCCCCGCCTTGAGGGCGCAGTCCTGCGCGCACGATCCGACGACCGTCATGGGGCAGTCGGAGAGAGAGTCTCCGCAGACCCGCTCGTCCTCGGTTTTGCCCGGCGCGAGGCACAGGAAGCGAGGCTGGCCCGGGATGAACAGGTTGCCGAAGTACGTCGCCTCGCGTTTCGTGTACTGCGAGATCTCCTTGGGGCTCGGGAAGAGGCCCGGGCTCGGACCCCGGATCGAGATCTCACGATCAATTCCGGCGGCGTCGACGCGGGCCAGGAGACAGGCCGAGATCCAGCGCTGGCAGGAGCCGTCGCACGCTCCGTGGTCGCCCGCCCACTCGGGCGCCAGGCCCAGCTGGCCTGGAAAGGTGTAGGTCGTGCCGCCCGAGGTCAACGTGAGGCTCTGCTGCGGGGTGAGCGCGCAGGAGACGAGATACTTCAGGAACTGCTCGGTCTGCGGATTGGCCAGGCTGGCACCCGTTATGCCGTTCATCGCCAGGCCGTTCATCGCCAGGCCGTTCATCGCCAGCCCGTTCATGGCCAGGCCGTTCATCGCCAGGCCGTTCATGGCCAGCCCGTTCATCGCCAGGCCGTTCATCGCCAGGCCGTTGTCGACGACCGCCGCGACCCCCACCGCGGGCGCGGGTTCTTCGCCGGCGCCGGCACAGGCGAAGGCGCCGGTGGCGAGCCAAAGGAAACCCAGACCACGGGCCACGCGATTGGCAACCATGACTCAACCATCGGTCGCCCCGCTCCAGTCCTTTAGCGGACTTGCGGACTTTTTATAAGTTCGTTTAAGTAAGCGGAGTTACGCTGTTTTAATCGACAGATCTTGCTGGACCTGTGCGGCCAGGCGGCGAATCTCCTCGTCGGTGATCCCCTTCTGGCGGTCGGCCAGCGCGGTGAAGCGGGTGTAGACCTCGTCGAGCTGGGGCTTGTCCAGGGTGAGGCCGAGATCCTTGCAACGCGCGCCGAGCGCGTGGCGGCCGCTGTGCTTGCCCAGCACCAGGCGGCTCTCCGGCACGCCCACGCTCTTCGGCTCGATGATCTCGTAGGTGGTCCGCTCCTTGAGGAACCCGTCCTGATGGATGCCGGCCTCGTGGGCGAAGGCGTTGGCGCCGACAATCGCCTTGTTCGGCTGGACGCCGACGCCGATGATCTCGGTCAGCAGCTGGCTGGCCGGAAAGAGCTGCGCGGCGTTGATGCCGGTCGTGTAGGGGAGCTTGTCGGCGCGGGTCTTGAGGACCATGACGATCTCCTCGAGCGAGCAGTTGCCGGCCCGCTCGCCGATGCCGTTGACCGTGCACTCGACCTGGCGC
Source organism: uncultured Pseudomonadota bacterium (assembly GCA_963835825.1). Lineage (GTDB taxonomy): Bacteria > Myxococcota_A > Polyangia > Fen-1088 > Fen-1088 > JADGRB01. The sequence continues at coordinate 591,218 of CAWIGZ010000002.1, read as the reverse complement.
GCGCCGTTCTGGATGGCGCTGAGCGAGTTGGCGACCGCCAGCCCGAGATCGTTGTGGCAGTGGACGCTGACGATGGCCGACGGGCCGAGGGCCCGCGCGACCTGACCGATGAGCGCGCCATACTCCTCGGGAATGCCGTAGCCGACGGTGTCGGGAATGTTGACCGTGGTGGCGCCGGCGGCGACCACCGCCCGCGAGACCTCGATCAGATATTCGACCGGCGTCCGCCCGCCGTCCTCGGCGGAGAACTCGACGTCGCCGACGTGCTTGCGGGCCAGCGCCACCGCCGCGGCCGCCTCGTCCAGCACCTGGGCGCGGGTCTTCTTCAGCTTGTACTTGAGGTGAACGTCGCTGGTGGCCAGAAACACGTGGATGCGAGGCGCCGCCTTCGCCCCCTCGAGCGCCTTGGCCGCCCGCTCGACGTCGAGGGTGGTGGCGCGGGCCAGCGCCGCCACGCGGATCGAGACGTCGCGGCTGACCTTCTGCACCGCCTCGAAGTCGCCCGCCGACGCGATGGGGAAGCCCGCCTCCATCACGTCCACCCCCAGCTCCGCGAGCTTGTGGGCCATGCGCAGCTTCTCGCCCACGGTCATGCTGCAACCGGGGGCCTGCTCGCCGTCGCGCAGGGTGGTGTCGAAGATATGAACCTTGTCAGGGGTCGGGGTCGGCATGGGCTCAACCTTGGGTCCGGGGTCTTGATTTCGCAAATTTATAATTGTTCTTGGTTCTATAAGCGTTCGTTATACTCTACCATGCGTCGCCATGGAGCTCCACGCGCTGCAGGTCTTCGCCACCGTCGTCAGCGAGCGCAGCTTCTCGCGCGCCGCCGAGAAGCTCTACCGAACCCAACCGGCCATCTCGCTGGCGGTGCAGCGCCTGGAGAGCGAGATCGGCGAGAAGCTGATCGATCGCGGCGCCAAGGAGCTGGTCCCGACCGACACCGGCCGCACCGTGCTCGACTTCGCCCGCCGCTTCCGCAACCTGGAGGAGGAGCTGGAGGGCGCGCTGGCCGAGCTGCGCGACAAGTCGGCCGGCCGGTTGGTGGTCGGCGCCAACGAGTCGTCGACGCTGTACCTCCTCCCTTACATCCAGCGCTACCGCGGGAAGTTTCCCAAGATCAAGGTCCAGATCCGGCGCGCCCAGTCGAGCCGCATCCCGGTCGAGCTGCTGGAGGGCGACCTCGAGCTCGGGGTGGCCAGCTACGATCCCGGCGACGATCGCCTGGTCGCCAAGGTCATCTACACCGACGCGCTGGCCTTCATCGTGTCACCCAAGCACCGCCTGGCGCGGCGGCGCTCCGTGTCGATCACCGAGCTCGGCGAAGAGACCTTCATCGCCCACAACGTCCTGTCGCCCTACCGCGAGGTGGTGCTGCGGGAGTTTCGCCGGCACAAGATCCCGCTGCGCATGGACGTGGAGATGCCGACGCTGGAGACGATCCGCCGCCTGGTCCAGAACGACGAAGGGGTGGCCTTCCTTCCCCGCATGTGCGTCCGCCACGACGTCGAGAGCGGCGTGCTGCGCGAGGTGAACGTCAAGGAGCTGCACGTCGAGCGCAAGGTCCGCCTCCTCTACGCCAAGACCCGCACCCTCAGCCACGCCGCCCGCGCCTTCCTCGAGCTGGTCCAGCAATCCTCCAACGACTGACCGGGACCTGCTCGAGGGAGAACGAGCTCTTCGCGGGGGGCGCGGGACCCTCTCAGGGTCCCGAAGTTGATGTCGGTCGAGGTGCGTGGTCGATTTGAGCGGCCGAGGCCGCCCCCCGGGGGTTATATTCAACGGACTCCGTGAGCGGTTCTCATCCGACTGTGACAGTGCCTTCGACGGTCGAGGATGTTGCGGCCTGGGCCGCGCGAATGGCCGCCCGTCGCGCGCACGCGACCTCTCGCCCTTCGAGCGGCGCCCGTCGCTACGGGATCGCGCTGCGCCGGTTTGCCGGACCGGCCACCTACCGCGGTCAGGTCAGCCACCTGCGGATCGCGCACCTGACCGACCTGCACGTCGGCCGCATCACGCCTTTCGACGTTCAGCGAGCGGCGGCCGAGATGACCAATGCCGAGCGCCCGGATCTCGTCCTGCTTTCGGGTGACTTCGTCTGCCACAGCCAGCTCTACCTGGATCAGCTGTCGGAGGTGATCCGCCTGTTTCAGGCGCCGGTGATCGCCGTCCTCGGCAACCACGACTACTGGTCCGGCGCCGACGAGGTCACCAAGGCGCTCCAGCACGGAGGGGCCGAGGTGCTGCGCAACCGCAACACCACCGTCACCCTCCGCGGCGAGCGGTTGCAGGTGGTCGGCCTCGACGACGCGTACACCGGACACGCGCAGCGTGACGCCGCCGTCAAAGGTCTGCGCCGGGACCTGCCGACGATCGCGCTGTCGCACATCGCGGAGGAGGCCGACGGTCTGTGGCGCTGCGGAATCCCGCTCGTTCTGTCGGGGCACACGCACGGCGGCCAGGTGACGCTGGCGCGGCTCCACGAGCTCGCGGTCGGCATGATCGGCGGCCACCGGTACGTCCACGGCCTTTACGGCTCGCGCGATCACATTGGCACCCAAGAGGGCGAGCCGGCCGGCGCGGTCTACGTGGGAGCCGGCATCGGCGCCGCGGTCGTACCGTTCCGCCTGGGCGATCGGGGCAAGCGGGAGGTGACGATGTTCGAGCTCGGTTGCACGCCGGGCGACTTCGTCGAGCACCACGCCGAGCAGGAGCCGATGGCCGGGCGGAAGCCGACCCAGGCGACGATCGCCCGCCGCGCCGCCGCGGTGGTCCGCAAGCGGCTCCGTCGGGAAAAGCGCCTCACCCGCACGTAGATCGCCCGGGATCACGGAAGCGCCAGCGGCCTCCCTCCCCGAATCGCGCGAATCGGTCGTCGCCCCCCTTGCTCATCCGCACTTGCGCGGCGCCGCACGGTTGTCATATTCGCGCGCATGACAAAGTACACCCTCCCCGAACTGCCCTACGACTACGGCGCTCTCGAGCCCCACGTCTCGGGCAAGATCATGCAACTGCACCACGACAAACATCACGCGGCGTACGTCGCGGGCGCCAACACGGCGACTGAAGGGCTCGCGGAAGCGCGCGCCAAGAACGACTTCGCCAAGATCGCCGCGCTCGAAAAGGCGCTGGCGTTCCACACCTCCGGTCACGTGCTGCACTCGCTGTTCTGGCAGAACCTGGCGCCCAAGGCGGGCGGCGAGCCGACCGGCGCGCTCAGCACGCAGATCACGCAGGACTTCGGTGGATTCACCCAGTTCCGCGCCCAGCTCACCAACGCGGCCATGACGATCATGGGCTCGGGGTGGGCGGCGCTCTCCTGGGAGCCGGTCGCCAAGCGGCTGGTGACCACGCAGATCTACGATCACCAGGGCAATATCCATCAGGGCGGCGTCCCGATCCTGGTGCTCGACGCCTGGGAGCACGCGTTTTATCTGCAGTACGGTCCCGACAAGAAGAGCTTCTTCGAGGCGGTCTGGAACATCTGGAACTGGATGGACGTCGGACAGCGGTTCGACAAGGTGCGCGCGCTCGATCTCGGGCTGCGTGGCGCGACCGACGGTCAATAGACCGCCGCGCCCGTGCCCGCTACACTCCGCCCCAACCTCGGGGAGATTGAATGATTAAGAAGACGCTTGCCGTTCCGTTCCTGGCCATCGCGCTCACGACCTTCGCCTGTTCGAGCAGCACCACCCCGATCACCGGAACCGGTGGCTCCAACGCCACCGGGGGGTCCGGCGCGGGCGGCAGCGGCGGCGGAGCGGGCACCGGCGGAGTGGCGGGCAGCGGCGGAGTGGCGGGCAGCGGCGGCGGCGCGGGCACCGGCGGAGTGGCGGGCACCGCCGGCGGCGCGGGCGGTAAAGGCGGCGGCGCGGGCACCGGCGGCGCGGCGGGCACGGCCGGCGGCGTCGGCGGCAAAGGCGGTGGCGCGGGCGCCGGCGGCGGCGCGGGCACCGGCGGAGCGGCAGGGACCACCGGCGGCGCAGGCGGTAAAGGCGGCGGCCCAGGCACCAGCGGAGCGGCGGGCACCACCGGTGGGGCCGGCGCAGGCGGCGCCTAGGAGGGCGTCGCCGAAAAGGCGACGGTGAGCGAAGCGAACCATGCCCGACGACGTGCCGCCCGATAGGCGGCCTAGGAGGGCGTCGCCGAAAAGGCGACGGTGAGCGAAGGCGTCAACCGGCCGATTGACGGCCCCGACGTGGAACGCGCGTCGGCCGCGGAACGTGGCCGGCAGCATCGGCCCGGCTTTTTCTAGGGGACGCGACCGGACTGACTTAAAATGGGTCGATGCGACGGCTGGCCCTACTCGCGTCTCTTTTCGGGTTGGGCCTGCTGATCTCCTGCGAGGACGACTCCGCCTACAAACAAGGTCCGTCGACCTTCCAGAACGATACGCTCGACGGTGCGGCGGGAAGTGCGGGCCTCGTGGACGCCGGGACCGATGGGCCCGGCGCCGGCGGGATGACCGGCACGGGCGGCATCGTCGCGACGGGCGGCGCGCCCGGAACCGGCGGACTCACCGGGACAGGCGGAAAGACCGCCACCGGGGGAACGACTGGCAGCGGCGGGACGCCCGCCACCGGCGGCGCCGGCGGAAAGCCCGCCACCGGCGGCACCGGGGGAAAACCCGCCACCGGCGGTAGCACCGGCACCGGCGGAACGCCCGCCACCGGCGGCGCCGGCGGAAAGCCCGCCACCGGCGGCACCGCCGGCACCGGGGGAAAGCCCGCCACCGGCGGCACCACCGGCACCGGGGGAACGCCCGCCACCGGCGGAGCGAGCGGGTCCGGCGGGACGAACGTCGACGCCGCGACCGCAGGCTGACGACCGGCTGACGGATCTCTGACGGCGCGCCTCGCGCCCCGAACTTGCCGGGTCCCGTCGCCGTGGCGTACTCTGCTGGGCGGCCCCTTGTCGGCCGAGGAGAGATCGCAATGGCGGATGTCCGTTTCGTCGGGAAGTCGGCGACCAGGTCAGGCAGCAAGAAGATGGCCGGGGCGTTCGCGCTGGTGGGAGCGCTGGCCGGTGCCGGCGCGCTGCTCGTCTGGGGCTGCACCGACAGCAGCGGAGGCGGAAAGTTCGTCGAGCCCAATCGCCCGTTCGACGCCGCCGCGGCGGATGCCCCCAGCGCCTCGGACGACGCGGCCATCGACGGCGCCACGGATGGCCAGGCCACGACCGACGCGGCCGCCGACCACGTTGCGCAAAGCGACGGCGCGACCAGCGATCTCGGCGCCGATCGCTGAAGCGCCGCGCCGACGGCGGCGCGCCGGGGACACTGTTACAATGCCGCCCGGAATGCTGGACCTCGACCGCGGGCCGCTGATCGTCGGGGTGGCCGACCGGGTGGAGGCGCTGGCCGCCTGCGCGACTCTCGCGCCCAATTCCCGTCCGTTCGATCTGGTGGAGGCGCGGATCGATCTGTTTTCGGGGCAGCGGCTCGACGACGCCGGCCTCGCGTCCTGCGCGCGCCTGGAGGCGAGCGGCACGCCGGTGCTGGTCACCATCCGCAGCGCCAGCCAGGGGGGCCGGTTCGCGGCGGGAGACGCCGAGCGACTGGCGCGATTCCGCTCCGCGCTGGCCGTCGCCTCCTGGGCCGACGTCGAGGACGACGCCGGCATCATCGCCGAGGTGGCGGCGCTGGTGCGCCGGCGACCGGCGGGGCAGCTCGTCGTCTCGCACCACGACTTCACCGCCACGCCCCCGCTCGACCTGCTGCTCGCCGTCGTCGACCGCTGCCACCAAGCCGCGCCCGGCGCCGTCGCCAAGGTCGCCACCGCGGTGAAGAGCGCGGACGATCGGGCGGCGCTGGGGACGCTCCTCGCCCGCCGGCCGAAGCGCACCGCGGTGATCGGGATGGGGGCGGTCGACGACGGGCTTCGCGTCGAGCTCGCCGCCGCCGGATCGCTGCTGGCGTACGGCTTCATCGCCGGCGCCACCGCCCCGGGTCAGGTCTCGGCGGAGGCGCTGCACGCGCGCTTGCTGACGGCGTCGCCGCGCTACGCCGCCCGCCGCGGCCGCTCGAGCGCCGGCGCCGATTGACCGAGCAGCGAAGCCAGCGGACGAAGCAGCTGCCGAGGAGCGGCGAAGCTAGGCCGCCTATCGGGCGGCACGTCGTCGGGCCAATGTCCGTCGTTCGCTTCGCTCACCGTCGCCTTTCGGCGACGCCCTCCTAGCGGACGAAGCAGCTGCCGAGGAGCGGCGCGCCCAGCAGGGCGCCGCGTCCCACACAGAGCAACGAGACCGCATGCCCCCTGGCGAGCCTCCCCTGCACCGGTTCGTTCCGGGTCGCCAGCGTGGCGTTGACGGTGTCGAACGCGTTCCCGGCGGAGAGCCGCACCACCGTCTCACCCTCGTAGTTGCGCTCGATGGCCTGGACGTCGCCGGTCACCACCACCGAATGCTCCCGGTAGACGCGGTCGGCGCCGGCCGCGTCGCGTGAGTAGCTCATCCAGAGCTCGCTCGCGCTCACCTCGCTCGTGGCTCCGGGCGCCACGGGGCCGTGCGCCTCCGGCAAAACGCGCGTGACCGCCGCGGCCTCTCCCGGATGGGCCTGCGGCGCGAGCGCGCTCGCGGTGGCGATGGCAAACATTCCGACCATCAACCCCACCGCCGAGAAGAGGAGAAACATCCGTGGCCGGATGCGCTGGGTCTTGCCGCAGCGGCGACAGGCGTAGGCGGACCGCGACACCAGCTTCCCACACTTGCCGCAACGTCTCTGCTGGATCCGCACGGGGTACGGGGCTTGGCGGGCGAGCGCGACGCTCATGGACAGGTCCATCGACGGTCGCGCGGAACATCTTGAACCCCCCATTCGCGGATCCGGGTTCTTCGCCGGCGAGGTGGGTGCCGCCGTCCGTCAAGCTGATGCGGGAAGATTTTGTACGTTTTCGGGGCGATCCCCTTGACGAACCGGCGGCGCTCCCAATGTTGACCTTTGAGTTGGCCGGCTCCGTTCACACCATTCTGGTCGTCGAGGACGACCCCGACGTGCGGGTGGCGCTGGCCGAGTTGCTGGCCAGCGAGGGCTACCAGGTGACCGCCACCGCCGACGGTGGCGAGGCGCTGAACAGGCTGCGGGCCGGGTTGCGGCCGGAGGTGATCCTGCTCGACCTGATGATGCCCCACTGCGACGGGTGGGACTTCCGGCGGGAGCAGCTGCAGGACCCGACGTTCGCCTCGGTCCCGGTCGTTCTGGTGACGGCGGCCGGATTCAGCCCTGATTCGATGCGCAGCCAGCTCGGTCCGATCGAGCTGTGCCCCAAGCCGATCCAACCCGCGGAGCTGCTGCGGACGCTGGCCCGTCTCGCTCAGGTGAAAGGCGCGGCGCCGTCATATAGTTGACCGGCATGGTCGAGCCGGTCTCTCCCTCGCGGATCAACTTTGGCTGGCTGGTGCGGCTGCGGTTCGCGACCGTGGCCGGGCAAGCGCTGACCATCGTGGCCGTTCGCTTCGGCATGAAGCTGGAGATTCCGCTGGCGCCGCTCTTCGCGCTGGTGGGGGTGGCGCTGGTCTCCAACCTCCTGTGCATCGCCTGCGCGCGGGCCTGGACCCCCGCGGACTGGTGGCTGCTGGCGGTGATGGCGCTCGACGTCCTCATCTTCTCGGGGCTGCTGTATTTCACCGGCGGTCCCGAGAACCCGTTCAGCTTCCTCTACCTGGTCCCCATCGCCATCGCCGCCATCACCTTGCGCGCGGCCTGGACCTGGCTGCTGGTACTGCTGTCGCTGGCGTCGTCGCTGGTGCTGTTCGAGCGCCACCAGCCGCTGCCGGCCGCGGGAGGGCACGCCGGGCACATGGCGCTGCACCTGCGCGGGATGTGGGTGGCCTTCGGCGTGGCGTCGGCGTTCATCGTCTACTTCCTGATGCGCGTGCGCCGCGCGCTGGCCGCCCGCGACGAGGAGCTCGTGTCATCGCGCAGCCTGGCGGCGCGGCAGGAGCGGCTGGCCTCGCTGGCGACGCTGGCCGCCGGGGCGGCCCACGAGCTGGCGACGCCTCTGTCGACGATCGCGGTGGTGGCCAAGGACCTCGAGCGCGCGGTGGTCGCCGCCGGCGCTCCGGCCGCCGCGGCCGACGACGTGCGCTTGATGCGGGCGGAGGTCGAGCGCTGCCGGCGGATCCTGGCGCGCATGCGCGTCGACGCCGGCAATCCGGCCGGCGAACGGTTCGCCCGCGTCTCGGTCCGGGAGCTGGTCGACGACCTGGGCGCCTCTTCGCCGGAGCTCGAGCGCGCCGTTACCGTCACCGTCGACGAGACGACCGCCGCGGCGACCACCGCCCTGCCCCGTCACGCGTTTGGACAGGCGCTGCGCGGCCTGGTCGACAACGCCCGACAGGCCTCGCCCCCCGGCGCGCCGGTCAGCCTCCGGGTGGCGGCCGACGGCGAAGCCGGGCGGCTGGTGTTCGAGGTCGCCGATCGTGGCGCCGGGATCTCGCCCGAGCTGCTGGCCCGGGTGGGCGAGCCGTTCTTCACCACCAAGCCGGCCGGCCACGGAATGGGGCTGGGGATCTTCCTGGCGCGGGCCATCGTCGAGCGGCTGGGCGGGGAGCTCTCCATCCGTTCGGCGCCGGGCGCGGGAACGACGGCGACGCTGTGGCTGCCGGTGGCGGGCGCGCGGTGACTCCGGAGGGCGGCGCCATCCTGCTCGTCGACGACGACGAAGTGTTCCGGGAGCGGCTGGCCCGCGCGCTGCGCGATCGCGGTTACGACGTCGTGACTGCCGTCGATCACGACGGCGCCGTGGCGGCCGCCCAGGCACGCAAGCCCGACTTCGCGATCGTCGATCTGCGCATGCCCGGGCTCTCTGGCCTGGCGCTGATCGGACCGTTGCATGCCATCGCGCCAGGCGCGCGCATCGTGGTCCTCACCGGATACGGCAGCATCACCTCGGCGGTCGAGGCCCTGCGCGCCGGCGCGCACGACTATCTCAGCAAGCCGGTCGACGCCGATCAGATCATCGCCGCGCTGACCGGCGAGCCGGCGCGACCGGCCGCGGCGCCAGCGCCCTCCCCCACGTTGGCACGCGCCGAGTGGGAGCACATTCAACGCATCCTGGCCGACTGTGGCCAGAACATCTCCGAGGCGGCCCGTCGGTTGGGGATCACCCGGCGTACCCTGCAGCTCAAACTGAAGAAATATCCCCCCCGGGCCTGAGCGACGGCGCGGGCGGCCAACGCGGCTGCGAAAATTTTACACACCGCCTCAGCCGTGGGAGGCAACTACCTTACGGCGCAAGGAGAAGCCCATGACGAAAACCCCCACTGTCGTCTTCCTCGTCGCTGCGGCGCTGGCCGGCCCGGCGTGCAGCGGTACCGCCGCCGCCCCCGACGGCGGCGCCGCCACCATGGGCGCCGATTCACCTTCCGGCGTGGTGATCGGCCCGCTCGACAACCACTGCACTTCCGCCGATGGCGGTCTCACCGTCCAGCCGGTCGGCGTCTGCCAGGTCGTCGATCCGACGGCGTGCCGGCCAACGCCGCGAGCTGCGACGTCTCCTTCAGCAATGATGGCGGCGCCGGCGACACCGACGGGGGCGTCATCTCCACCGACTACGGCCCGACGATGTACGGCTCGGCCGGCGACGACGACGACTGCAAGTACTTCGTGAGCTGGACGGCGACCCCCATCAAGGAGAACGCCGACACCTACTTCACGGTCACCGCGCTCCGGCTGTCCGACATGAGGCCCGTCAGCTGCGCCGGCGTCCGCCCCGATGTCGAGCTCAACATCAGCCACGGAGCGCCGGCCCCCCGCAATCCCTCGTCGGAGATCGCCCCCGGCGTCTACCAGGTCGGTCCGATCAAGTTCGACGCGAAGGGGACTCTGGACCGTGCGGTTTCACTTCTTCGAGGAGTGCAGCGACGCGCGCGAGGACTCGCCCCACGGCCACGCCGCCTTCTACGTGAACGTGCCGTGAACCGAGAATGCGCTGGCTCAATCCGCCGGCGCCGGCGTCGACGGCGGGCTGTTCGGGGGCGCCGCAGGCGAGCCAGATCAGCAGGGTCTGACGCTGATCGTCGCTGAGCGGGACGGGCGCGTTGGCAGGCGGCATCGAACAGCTCAGGAACACCTGGTTGTTGATCTCCTTGGCCATCGAGCCCGCGCTCGGACCGGTTGCCGGGCCGTAGATCTCCTGGTAGGTCGTGAGCGGGCGGTCTGGCCTCCGGTCCCGCCCGGCGCGTGGCAGTTGTCGCAGACAGCCTGGAAGATGGGCAGGACGTCGGTCTCGAAGCTGGGTCCGCCGCCGTCGGGACAGGCCACGACCGCTGGCGGCGTGCACTCGACGCCCGGCTTTTGGCACCCGAATGACGCCAGCGCCAGCGCGAGAACTGCGGCCCTCGAAAGCCGTCGCGGGCTCACGGTCGAATTGTGACACGCGAGGCGGGGAAGAACATACTTCCTACCCATGAAGGTGTTGCCTCGTATTGCCTTCGTCGCGCTGGGGATCGCCGCGGCCGCCGGCTGCGGCTCCGGCTCGGGGTCACCGACGCTGTCCCAAAGCGCGCTCATGGATCCGCTCACCTGCCAGGGCTGCCACCCGGCGCAGTACCAGGAGTGGGCGGGGAGCATGCACGCCTACGCCACCGACGATCCGGTGTTCCGCGCCATGAACCAGCGGGCCCAGCGGGAGAGCGACAACGCCCTCGGAACGTTTTGCGTGAGCTGCCACGCGCCGGTCGCGGTGCGCGAGGGGACGACCGACGGGACCAACCTCGACGGCCTGACCCAGTCGGAAAAGGGGGTGACCTGCTACTTCTGCCACTCGATCACGTCGGTGACTGGCACACACAACAACCCCCTGACGCTGGCCGCGAACGGCGAGCTGTTCGGCCCGTTCACGGATCCGGTCCCCGGCTCGCCGCACAACGTCTCGTATTCGCGCCTGCTCGACGGCGCGACGTCCGATTCGGCCAACGCCTGCGGGAGCTGCCACGACATCCAGAACCTGCAAGGCGCTCACGTCGAGCGGACCTTCGCCGAGTGGACCACCACGACCCTCTCCCAGACGCCGGGCGGCCAGAGCTGCGCCCAGTGCCACATGGTCGCCAGCGACGGCGCCGTCTCGACCACCACGCCCAACAAGATCCGCCGCGTCCACAGCCACATGTTCCCCGCGGTCGACCTGGCAGTCGGCGACTTCCCGGCCACGGGCGACGGCAACGGCAACGTCGCGCCGCAGAACGACGCCCAGCGGGCCGCGGCCACCGCATTTTTGTCCACCGCGATCCAGCAGACGCTCTGCCTCAACCCGGTCACCCACAAGCTCCTGCTGACGCTGGACAACGTCGGCGCGTCGGGGCACGGCTGGCCGAGCGGCGCCACGCCCGATCGCCGGGCCTGGGTCGAGCTGACCGCGTATCAGGCGGGGAACGTCATCTACGCCAGCGGCAACACCGACCCGGTCGGCGCCTTCCCCAGCGCGTTGCCGTTCGAAGGGAGCTCGCCCGACCCGGATCTCTGGCTGATCCGCGACTGCCTCTACGACGCCTCCGGCGCCGAGGTGCAGATGTTCTGGCAAGCGGCGACCCTCGCCCCCAGCAATCAGCTCCCCGGCCTGCTGATCCAGAACGTCAACGATCCGACGACGTTCCAGACCCACTTCATGCTCCAGTACCCGAGCAACGGAGCGCTGCCCGCCACGCCCGACGAGGTGAAGGTGACGGTGCACCTGCAGGCGATCGGCGACGACGTGCTGGCCAGCCTGGTCGACAGCGGCGATCTCGACGCGACGGTTCCGCCGCAGATCGCGCGCTACGCTCTCGGCGGCGGCGCGACGCTCGACTGGACGCCGACGGCATCCAACGCCTTCCAGGCCACCGACGCCGTGACCGGCGCGATCATGACCTGCGTGGCGACCGGCGTCTACAAGAGCAACATGACGCCGGCGACCAGCCACGCCCGCTGCCCGGCCCCACCCGCCTCGCCCTAATCGTCGGGGATGCAGAGCTTGAACGTCAGCGGATCCGCGGCGCCGCCGGGCGGCGTCACATCGAGGTAGAGCTCCCAGTAGCCGGCCATGAAGAAGTCGATGGCGGCGACGGAGAAGGCGCCTCCGCCCTGCGCCGTGATGGTGGGGAGCGTCGCGGCCCCGTGGCCGTGCTGCGGCATGAACGGATCGGCCGGCTTGCCGTTGCCGCCGATCATCGGGGTGGTCATGGTGAGCCCGTCGGGCGGCGGCGCTCCCGCGTCGGCCCCGGCGCCGCCGTCGGTGACGGAGGTGACCGTCACCGTGAAGGTGTCGTAACCGATCGCGGCGGTCGGGACGGGTGCCGTCGAGCCCTGGTCCGTCGAGGCCATGGCGATCGCCGCCCGGTAGGCGCCCGAGTCTGAAAGGACGCTGATCCCCGGCGTGTAGTGGACCGCGGGCGTCCCCGAGCAGACCGAGAAGTCGGCGTCCATGCTGACCGGCGTGGTCATGGTGGTGGTCTTCGACGACCCGCAACCGTCGGCCAGCCCGGCGGCCGCCAACGAAAGGGCCAGCAGGAGGCGTCCCCGGCGGTGGCCGCACATCGACCCGGAAGTGCCCGCGCAACGGCGGTCGAGCTCAGGATCCGTGCGCGCCACCCGGCTATTTTAACTCATCCCGGAGGCGCCGGGTACGAGGGGGCACCGTAGGCCGTCGCTGGAGAGTGCTCGCGAAGATCGGGCCGAAGATTGGTCGCCGCCAATCGCGCACTAGTACAGCAGGCCCGAAGTCCGATCCGGGTTTCAGGGAATAAACGGGACGCGAGATCGATCGACAGGGTGTGCCACGTGGCCCAGTCTCTCGTCGTCTCTGTGTCCACCGCGACCTGCTTCGCGAGCTCAAAGAGCTGGTGTGGCGAGGGCGCGACATCCACTTGATCGTCCAGCGCGCCCGGATCGTGCTGTATGCGCATGACGGGCGCGGGACCGAGGAGATCGCCCGAGCCGTAGGCTGGACTGGGCGCGCGGTCCGAAAGTGGAAGGCTCGGTTCGAAAGCGCCCCGTCGTTGGCGACGCTGAAAGATGCCGCCCGCAGCGGCCGGCCTTCGACGGTGCCGTTGTCGATTCGGTGTCAGCTGGTGCGGCTGGCATGCGAGCGGCCGAATCACGAAATCATGCGATTCAGGGACGTGTGGACGTACGGTTCGCTGTCGGATGTCCTGGCGGCCAAGACGGGATACCGCCTCAGCACGAGCGAGATCGGTCGCATCCTTCGTTTCAAAGAGATCCGCCCTCACCATATTGCCCAGTGGCTGCACAGCGAAGATCCAGACTTCCTGCCCAAGGCGGAGGCGGTCTGCGACCTTTATCTCAACCCGCCGAAGGACGCAGTAGTGGTCTGCGTCGACGAGAAGCCGATGCAGGCCCTCGAACGGCGCCACCCAACTCACGTCTCCCGCGACGACGGCACCGTTCGATACGAATACGAGTACAAGCGGCACGGTACCCATGTCTTGCTGGCAGCGTTCGACATCGCGACCGGCAAGGTACTGGGGCAGGTGCTGCCGCACCGGACGGCTCCTGCGCTGGTCGACTTCATGGAGAGCCTGGCCCGCAGGTACCCCACGCAACAAGTCCACGTCGTCTGGGACAACCTCAACGTCCACTACGACGGAAAGGACGATCGCTGGCTGCGCTTCAACGCCCGCCACGGGGGGCGCTTTCACTTCGTCTACACCCCGAAGCACGCCTCATGGATGAACCAGGTCGAGATTCTGGTTCTCGATCCTTCACCGGCGGATCCTTCGTCACGGCGACTTCGGGTCGACGGAGCACCAGAAGAACGAAGTCGAAGGTTTCATTCATCACTGGAACAAGACCGAGGCTCATCCCTTTCGCTGGACGTGGCGGACGGACCACGTCAAGAATCGGCGGCAAGCCGCGAACGCGGCCACCGCCGATGCCCAAGCAGCAAGCTGAGGACTCCCACGCCAAGGCCGTAGAGCGGCTGCTGCACGCCCGCGACTTCGGCCACCTCCGCGCGCGCAAGTACGGCGCGACCGTCATCGTCGAATCGGGGCCCCAGGACGACGCCTACAAGCACCTGCGCCTCACGCGTGACGGTGTCCACGTCTGGTACCTCCACATCGCCGATCACCGAGGCCGCTGGGAGCCCACTCCCTTCCGCGGTTCGTTAGACGAGCTCGTCACCCTCGTCGCGGATACGTTCCCCTGGACCCTTCAAGACGTTCACGGTTTCCCGGAACGAACTTCGGATCGCAAGCACTAGCTTGGGCCGGAAAGGAGCGACGGCATGAACAGAGCAAACAAAGAGTCTCTCGGCGGGAATTTCGGACGGTGGACCGGGGCGGTGTGGGGAGCCTTGACGTTGCTCGCCGTCGGCACGGGCAGCTGCACGGATGGCACGACCACCACGGTCGCCTACGCCTACGACAATCCGTACCTCTACACCACCTACTATCCCGTCGACACGGCGTATGCCGGCTACTCCTGGGCGGACAGCTGGAACTACTACGCCTTCTATTACGCGGCGGTCGGCGTGAACGCGACCGGCCTGGCGAGCACCCCGACCGGCGTGGGGGGCGCCAAGGGGCTGGGCGGCACCAACGGCGCGGCCGGCGCTGTCGGCTCGGGCGGTGCAGGCGGCACGGCCGGCGCCATCGGCGCGGCGGGCGCCAGCGGTTCGGGCGGCGCGGCAGCGGCGGCAGCGGCACGACGACGGCGCGCGCGACGCTCGCCTCGGTGATCGAGGCGCTGGCCCGTGGTCAGAACGTCTGTCCGGGCCAGGTGACGATCACGCCCAAGACGGCGACCCCGGCCTGCGCCGGCAGCAACGCCACCGAGGAGCGGAACGGCGTGACCCTCGTCTTCAACGACTGCATGGTCTCGGGCGCCACGATCAACGGCACCTTCGACGTCCTGTCGAACCGCGCCGCTTCGGACCAGACCTGCAGCGCCACCACCACCATCACCCTCGGTCACACGACGACGATCACCAACCTGTCGATCTCCGACGCTGACGGGAAGATCGTGATCCCCACCCAGACCGACATGGGCATGACGACCTACACCTTCGGCCAGACGCCGACGACCACCACCTTCGACATCACCGGAGAGATGCAGACGTTCAGCGCCACGGGGACGATGATCTCCGATCTGACCTACACCGGAAACGACACGGTCACCTTCTCGGGGAACAGCTCGTACTCCGTGGATGGCACCACCATGGTCCAGGAGAAGAACGGCCCGGCGTCGGCGACGATCAACAAGCAGGGGCTCACGCGCAGCAGCGGCTGCTGCCGCCCGACGGGTGGCTCGGTCACCATCGACCGCAGCGGCGGCCCCAACCCCGGTACGGCGACCTGGACCTTCGGGCCTTCGTGCGGGACGGTCATGCGGAACAACACGACGGCCATGTTGCCGGCCTGTATCTGACCCCGTCTCGGAGCTCGGGACGGCTGGGCGAGCTACCGGCGCTCGACCTCGCGGCGTAACGCTGCGAGGTCGAGCGAGTCGAGCTTGTCCATCATTCGATAGGCGCGACCGCGGCTGATCCCCAGGATCTCCGCGGTCGCTTTCACGTTTCCGTTCTGGGCCTGCAGCGCCGCCAGGAAGGTCGACGCGTCGGGCACCGGCATCTCTCGCGTCGTCCGTCGAGATTCCGCGCTCCCCAGCCCGACGGGGCCATCCGTCAGCATCGTGTGATCGAGAATCGCCGCACCGGGATGCAGAGCCAGCAGCTTGCGCGCGAGCAGCGCGAGCTCGCGGACGTTGAACGGCCAGGCGTGCAAGCAGAGGCGCTCGACGAGCGTCGAATCGAGCCGGGGCCTGGCGGCCAGCCCGCCGCACTGCTCGACCATCTTGCGGAAGAGCGCCGGGATCTCCTCGGCGCGATGTCGCAGCGGGGGGAGCACCACCGTCAACCCGCTGAGGCGCGCCAGCAGGTCCCCGCGGAAACGCTTGTCGGCGACCGCCTGCGCAAGCGGGCTCTGCGTCGCGGCCAAGAGGCGCACGTCGACGGCGACCGGCGTCGACTCGCCGAGCGGACAGAGCTCGCGCTGCTCGACGGCCCGCAGCAGCTTGGCCTGGATCGGCAGCGACAGCTCGGCGATCTCATCGAGAAACAACGTGCCCCCCTGGGCCGCGCGCAGGTAGCCGGTGGCGGCGCGGTCGGCGCCCGTGAAGGCCCCCTTGCGGTAACCGAACAGCTCCGCCTCGGCGAGCGCCTCGGGGAGCGCGGCGCAGTTGAGCGCCACGAACGCCCCCGACCGGCCGCTCCAGCCGTGGATGGCGCGGGCCGCCCCCTCCTTTCCCGCGCCCGTCTCCCCCTGGATGATCATCGGCAGGTCGGAGACGGCGACCAGCTTGGCCGGAGCCAGCGCCGCCTGCAGGCCGGGGCCCGCCCAGTAGCCCGACGTCAGCTCCCGAAAGCTCCACGGCTCCACCCCCCTGTCCGCCAGCGAGACGACGATCCCGACCCAATCGCCCAGGCGGACCACGTCGCGGGGACTGAGGTTGGCGTCCTTGACCGCCTGCCCGTTGACGAAGACCCCGTTGGTGCTGTTGAGATCGAGGAGGAGGGCGGTACCGCCCGGCGCCCAGCGAATCTCGGCGTGTCGCCGCGAAACCGACGCGCTCGGAAGGGTCGCCACGCAGCCGGGATCTCTTCCGAGGGTGGTCGTCCCTGGTTCGAGGCGGGTGAGCATGCCGTCCTCCGATGGCGAGACCCAGCGAATCGCCAGCGCGCTCCCGGCGCCGCGCGGGCCCTCCAGCACGGTGTCAGGAATCGTCGTGTCCGGGCCTCGGCTCCCCATCCCGCATCCGGATTATCACCGCGGCCAAGGCGCTGCAAACGCGGAACGTCCGGCGGCGCCCTGCCGTCGACCGGGTTCATTTGCGCCCGCCGATCAGCTATGTTCGATTTTGTACAGGAGCTCGGTCAGGAGGCGGTCATCAGCGGCGACCAGGTAACGAAAGTTCCCGAGCAGGCGAAAGGTGGTCCATCGCCGGTCGCCGGGGCCGCGCCGACGCCGCGCGAGAGCGTGCCCGAGCGGTACCAGTATCTCAACCCCATCAGCGCCGGGGGCATGGGCTCGGTGCACGCCGTCCGCGATCTGGGCCTCCTGCGCGTCGCCGCCATGAAGGTGCTGGCGCCCGACCTGGCGACCCGCCCGCGCGAGGTCCAGCGGTTCATCCGCGAGGCGCAGATCACCGCCCAGCTCGATCACCCGAACATCGCGCCCGTCTACGAGATCGGCGTCGATCGCCAGGGGAACCGCTACTTCACGATGAAGCGGATCGAGGGCGACACCCTGGCCGACTGGAGCGCGCGCGCCGGGCGGCAGTCTGGCTTCTCCGAGGCGCTCAGCGAGATGATGGCCGCCTTTCTCAAGGTCTGCGAGGCGGTCGCCTTCGCGCACAGCCGGGGCGTCCTGCACTGCGACATCAAGCCCGGCAACATCCTGGCGGGCCCGTTCGGGCAGGTCTACCTGGTCGACTGGGGCCTGGCCATCGTCGGGGCGACGCGCAGCAAGCTGCCGGCGACGCCCAGCATGGTCGTCGCCGGCGACGCGAATCTCGACGTCGGGGGCGGACCGTGCGGGACGCCGTCGTTCATGTCACCCGAGCAGGCGATGGGCGCGCGCGACAGGTTCGACGAGCGGACCGACGTGTTCGGCCTGGGCGCGGTCCTCTACAACGTCCTGACCGGCGTCCCGCCCTTCGACGGTGAGGACGTGGCCGCCTGCCTCGACCGCGCCACCGCCTGCGTGGTGACGTTTCCCCCGGCGATCCCACCGCCCCGCTGCCGATCGGATTGTGCCGGATCGTCAAGCGCGCCATGGCCCGCGATCCGGACGAGCGTTACCAGACCGTGTCGGAGTTGAAGAAGGACGTGGAGATGACCCTCCGCGGGTTCCCGCTGACCGCGGAGATCTTCGCCGCCGGCACCCGGATCGTCGTCGAGGGGGACCCCGGCGACTGCGCCTACATCATCGTCCGCGGCACCTGCGTCGCCTACAAGACCGTCGACGGGCAGCGGGTGGTGCTGCGCGAGCTCGGCCCCAACGCGGTGTTCGGCGAGACCGCGGTCCTCTCGGGCGGCATCCGGACCGCCACTGTCGAGGCCGAGGACGAGGTCCTGGTCAAGGTCGTCCCGCGCCGGCTGCTAGAGGAGAACCTCGGGTTGCACACCTCGTTCGGCCTGTTCGTGGTGGCGCTGGCGGAGCGGTTTCGGGAGCTGGATCAGCGCTTGGGAGCGGGGGGGTTGGCGCCGCCGGGAGGCGACCCCACTTGACGATCCCTAGCGTCGACCATCGAGCCGCGGGTCAGGCAGGCAGGGGATTCGCCCGCCAAAGACGTCGGGGTGCTGGGCCTCGCGACTATAATTCGCGTTGCACGACATATTCGATGCAGCGACGAACGAAAACTTTGTCATCGCTCTCCGGCGCGTCGGCGTAGGCCCGGTCGAATTCGAGCGCCGCGCCTCGGATCAATTGGCGAGAGGCGTCGCGCGCATACTCGATACTGCCGTGCTCACGGAGCCGGCCCACAAGCCAGTCAATTTCGCGCTGCAACCGCTGCACCCGGGGCTTGCCAAGCACCGCGCGCACGCGCTCGAGCTCCGGCGGGGCCGCGCGTGAGAACAGGTGCGCGAGGATCAGCGTTCGTTTTCCCTCCCAAAGATCACCGCCGATCTCCTTTCCATACTTCCGCACGTCGCCGACCAGGTTGAGAACGTCGTCTTGGATCTGAAACGCCGCCCCCATGAAGAAGCCGAAGCGGTTGAACGCGTCGAGATCGACGTCGCCGCCGCGGGCGATGAGCGCGCCGATACGGCACGGATGGATGAAGCTATACCAGCAGGTCTTCTTGAGGGTCATGAGGAGATAGTCGCGGTCCGAGACCCGACAGTCGTTGTCTCGCACCCACCCGAGCTCGATGGCCTGCCCCTCGAGGGTTTCGAGCAACATGTGGTCGAACTCCTGCAGGACGCGGAAGGTCTTCGCCCCCCCGAGCACGGACAGGTTGTCCTTGAGAAGGCGCAGGCTCAGCGCATTCATAGCGTCCCCGGTGTTGACGGCGATCGCCAGACCATGCGCGAGGTGCATCGTAGGGCAGTCGCGACGGGACTCGCTTCCGTCTTCAATGTCATCGTGAACGAGGAACGCGTTATGGAGCAATTCGAGGGCCGCTGCCGACTTCAAGGCATCTTCGGCCCGGCCGCCGAACGCACGACAGGTCGCGATGCAGAGCGCGGGCCGCAGGCCCTTGCCGATGCGCGAGAAGTAGTCGCCGATGAGATCGTAGAGATGGCGCCGCGGCTCACGTTGAGGCAGAGCCGCCATGAGGATGGGCAGCACCAAATCCCTGTACTCCGCCAGCTTGCAGGTGAACTCGCTCTCGGCGGGCGCCGCGTTGTCCGGCTGACTCATGAGCGTGGAGTCGCGCCGGCGAGCGCTGGCGGAGTCGCGTCGGCGGGGTCGACGGCCTCCAGGCTCGGAAGGCCGGCGGCATCGCCCCGTGGCTGCAGATCGGACAGCGCGCCCCCGTTGGCGCTGGCTATCGCGGCGTGCGCGATGCCGGCGACCTCGCGCCCGCTCCCTTCGAGCGCCTGTGGCGCGCCGAGGGGCCCCCCACCTTTTGCAAGAAGGTTCTTCGTCTCCTCGGCCACCGACAGGAGCAGATCCGCCACGCCGGTCAAACGATTGTCCCACGGCAAGCCCGCCCTGAACCGGAGCCGGTCGTAGGCGCGCCAGGGAGCGAGCAACTCGGGCTCGTGAAGACGCCACAGCCGGCAGGGCTCTTTCGTGGAGCCCGACGCATTGAGGACGCCGTTGACAGCGCGTCTGGCCGCCTCGTTGGCCGCCTCCATCGTGGCCAGGTCGGTCGTGGTCCGAACGTAGTCTCCTGCTAGGAAGAAGTTCGGGATACGCGTCACGGCTTCGGGGCGAAGGCGCCAGGTGTCCACGTAGTTCACGAGCAGCGGCTCGGTGTTCACCTCGATCCCCGGTCGCGATGGATCATCTGAAGCTTCGACGTCGGGGTCGAGAAACCAGGAGTGGAGCTGCTCGTCGGCCAGGACCTCGTCGCCGATGTTCAAGCTGCGCTTCATCTGGGCCCACACTTCGGTGGCGACCTCCTGCCGGCTGCAGTCGCGCGCCTTCTTGCCGTTCAGACCGGGGACGTTCCAGTTCGAGATGTCCACCGAGACAATGCCCTTGACCTTCCCGTCGCCGTAGTCGGCGAGGTCGCGGTCGGTCCAAAACTGCGGCTGCGACACCGAGGTGATGGCCCAGGGAGAGTCGAGGTGGATGGTGTGTCCGTGCGCGATCGGCACGTCCTCGGTGAGGAAGAACTGAATCCCGTTCATCCACTCGACCGCCCCCTTGAGGACGGCGAGGTTGGCCAGCGACGGATTGGCGCTGAGAAGGTCCGCGGAGACGAGGTCCGCCATCCGCTCGACCGGAACGGCGCCGATGAAGTAGTCGCCTTCGACCTCGACCTCCCGTCCCCCGAGGACGATCGTGGCGCTTCGAACGACGCCGCCCGAACAGTTGATGCGCTTCACCTCCGCCTCGAACTGATACTTGACCCCGGACTTGGTCAGGTGCTCGAGCCAGGGATCGATCCAGACGTCGTTGGTCGGTCCATTGAGGACGCGGTCGGCGCTCGGGCCTGGCCGCAGAATGTCGAAGACGATTTCGGAGAAGATGTTGCCGATGGTCTTCGTGCTGGCGCGGCGCGCCTTCGCCGCCACCAGGGACCGGGTGATCCCGTGGCCGAAGAAGCGCTGGTACAGCTCGGAGCCGTCGTCGGCCTCGACGAAATTCCACCAGCTGATCTTCTCGTACTCGGTCGCTCGACGCTCGTCGCAGGAGGTGAAGATCTGGCAGAGCTTGGTGGCGAACCGCGCCGTTTCCTCCAGGGTCAATCCGACGCTGCCGGAGAGCAGCCCCAGGATGGTGTGCGCGATCGTCTGTAGGTCGCCGAGGCCTTGCGGAAACCGCGCCGGCAGGAAGAAAGACGGCTGGTCGAATCGCGCCACCTGGACGCGCGTGGTGTCGACGAGGTTGTCGGCCACGGTGCCCGCTCCGAAAGGGATCCCCGACATCGTGTCGACGACGTGCTGATAGAAGCGCGGGAAGAAGCGGAACCCGTGCTCGCCCGGGAGCCACGGCTTCCACCGCGGCCGCGCGCCCGCCGCCGGTCTCGCGCCATCGAGAACCGGCGGCCCGCGATCGAGCGCCCCGTCGTCGACCGGCAAGCTGCGGGCCTTCCCTCCCGCGATCGATCGCCGCTCGTAGACCTCGACTTGAAAGCCGCGGCTCACGAGCTCGTGAGCCGCGCTCATTCCGGCGACACCGCCGCCGAGAACTATGACCTTGGGCGGCAAAGGAACGCCGGAGGGCTCAATCCGCCTGATCGCCCGGCATCGTCGGTTTGACGGACGCGAGGTCCCTTCTTTCTCGCTCGAGCTCAGTGAGCTCGCTCTTGAGCTCTGACAATGTCGCCGCGTGCTCTCCGAGAGACGCTTCTCGCTCCTCGGCGAGCGCCTTGGTCCGCTCCTCATGTTCCGCGGCGGGTAGCTTCAGTTTCTTGATTTCTTCGGCGCCCGCGGCGTAATGCGCATCTATGACGGGCTTCACGGTCTCGTGGCTCGAGATTTTCAACTGTTGCGCTGCGATCCTTCTTGCAAACGACTTGTCGATCTCCTGCTGGGCGCTGTCAAACGCCTTCCTAACCTGCTGGTTCAGGTCATGGAGCGTCGGAGGAATGGGTCTAGTTGGCGGAGTCCTCGGCGTCGGTACTGAGTTCGACTTCGACTTCGAAGCGGGACGGAGAACGGCCACGGCGTTCCACTCCTTGACCCTGAGCGCGACCTTCTCCCAGATCCTGAAGAGGAACTTCGGCTCGGGTGTCTGCTGGAGGTAGCGCAGCGAGATATCCGTGGCGACGACAATCTCCACCGGGCTGCCGGCGCCGTTCTGCTTCTGCCTCTTGCCGTAGGCGTCGGTCTCGTACTGGGGGACGCCCGCCACCATGATTCCGTAGCCGTCGGGGATGGTGTTGGACCGGCAAAGATATTCGCCCCCCAGGAACGGAAGGATCCGATCTCGCGGCAGGACCATCGACGACGACGGCGTGTGAACTGCCTCGAAGAGATTTGGCGACAAAAAGCAGGCAAATGGGCCCGAGTGTCCCTCTCCCTCCAAGCGACCAATTGTGTCGCTGATTTCCCGGACGATGATCTCGCTCCATGGCCCCATATAAAGCGCTCGATCTGCGGCGCTCCATGGCTGCGGTGGCGCTCCAGCCGGCAGGGCGAGCTCTACGTCGATTCGCGGCGCGATGTTGCCGACGGGAGGCGGCAGGTGCGGCATCGCGCCCGTCGGAATCAAACCAGGTTGCTGGATGCCGTTGTTCACCGAGTAGACCGGCGGCAGACCGGCCAGCCAACCGCCGCCATAGGTCGGTGGTGGGGCATAGTCCGGCGCCGCCTGACCGTTGAAAAGGAGGGCATCCTCGATGCGCGCGATGGTGACAGCGGCGCGGCGGAAGGCGACGGAGGCCGCTTGAAGCTCTGGCTCGGCCACCTCGTGGTTGGCGAGGGGGATTTGGATCGTGATGGTCGCGAGATGGGTATTGGGAGAGCTGTCGACAGTGAGCTTGTTGCTCGCTCTCAGCGGCGCGAACGATGGATTGGGGCGGTTGCCGAGCAGATAGTCGGGCACGGCCACCACGGACGGATCGACCGGGCCATAAAGGGGGAGATACTTGGCGGCAACGCGCGCCTTGTCGGCCTCCGTCGCGATGAGTTCCGTGACCCGCCTCCACTGTTCGTCGGTCCAATTCGGATAGTTCGTCTGCTCGTTCATGAGTCCCCCTGGTCGGCCTTGGCTGCTGTCACGCCTGCTGTCCTTCCGCTACTCGACTTGCAAAACAACGACGGCGCACGGCCGGGCGACGCCCATGGCCTGGACCAACGCCGAGTACGCCCCCCGGCCGCACTGCGCAGGAATCGCGATCCGCATCTCCGATTTCTTCGACCCGAGCCCATCGACGCTTACGGATCGCGGCGAGAATGTCGCGCACGCGGATGGAATTTGAAACCCCGTGTCACTGATGAAGTCCGTGCTGTAGAGGGTGACGCTGCCCTCCCCGGGCCCGTCCTTGGCGACAGTCACGTCGACCTTCGCAGTCTCCCCGGCCTTCGCTGGGCCGTCGCATAAGATCAGCGGAACGGTTCCGCCCACCAAGGAAGGCCGGGTCGCCACGGGCGTGGGCTGCACAGTCGGAACGGATTGGAGAAATGTCCCAAGCAGCGCGGCCAGGGCTCGGCTCAATTGCTTCTGAATGTCTGTCGGGTCATTCAAACCGTTCAGGAGCGCAAAGGGGTCGCTCGCGCCGCCGGTCTCGGAGCCGGCGGAAACACGCGTCTCCTGTTCGAGAATCGCCGCCGCTTTGTCCACGATGTCGCCCGCCACCAACTCGGGGCTGGCGGTGCCCGTGAGGGGCGAAGCTCCGTCGGTGAGCCGGCCCCTTTGAAAGTACGGCATCAGCGTCCACGCGAGAGCGAGGTCATACGTGCGACGACGCGAACCGACCGATCCATTCTCACCCCCCCGGGAAACAGCTGTCTGTGGGTCTTCGTTGGCGGCGCGATAGTGGCATAAGGCATCACGGCTTGTCGATATCGAACGGTCGAGAGCGAACCTATTCCACTATTTCGTTTCTCTATTATTGTCGTATTTCGATCAACCGGCATTTAGAGGCCGGACGGCCGCGTATTGGCGATCACCGTGGGGGAACCGAAGAATCCGAAGGATTCTCTTTCTCCTGCGACTGAGCTGGCGCCTATCTATGAGCCGGCGATTTTCCGTGATACATCTCGGGCGAATCTGGTTGGACTGAAGCTGGGGCGGTTGTCGCGATCTCGACTCTGGGAGGTTTCTGAATGGTCTGCCAAAGGTGTCACGCCGAGAATGCTCCGCGCGCACACTTCTGCATCGACTGCGGAACACCCCTGGCGGCGCACTGCCCGGGCTGTGGCGTCGAGCTCCCCGCGCGCGCGCGATTCTGTTCCGACTGCGGTGCTCGCCTAGGGACCGACGAGGAGGGTCTTCGGCCGCGGGCGGATCCCAGCCCGCTCCGGCGCGGTCACAGGAGCTCGAACGGCGGACGCGCCGAGCACCGTCAGGCGGCCGTCTTGTTCTGTGACCTCGTGGGATCGGCCAAGCTCGCGAGCCGTCTCGATCCCGAGGACCTGATGAATATCCTCCAGACCTACCACGAGATGGGGGCCGCCGTGATTGCGCGGTTCGACGGGTACTTGGCCCAGCCTCTCGGTGACGGACTACTTGCCTATTTCGGGTGTCCCGAAGCGCACGAAGACGATTCCTGGCGCGCGGTTCGTGCCGGGCTAGGGATTCTGGAGGCGATCGGCCATCTCAATCCCGAGCTGCAACGCGATCGCGGCGTGAGCCTCTCGGCGCGCATCGGGATCGACACCGGTCTGGTCGTCTTTGGCGGGGTCGGCGCGGGGGACCGACAGGAATTCCTTGCCATCGGCGAACCGCCGAACCTGGCCTCCCGCCTGAAGGACGTGGCCGCCCCCGACACGGTCGTGATCACTCAGAACACTTATAACTTGGTCGACGGCTATTTCGTCACACGCGACCTCGGCCCGCGCGAGCTCAAGGGAATCGGCCAGGCGACCGGCGTCTACGAAGTGCTCGGCGAGAACGCCAAGCGATCGCGGCTCGAAGCTGTGAGCGCCGCCGGATTGACGCCCCTGGCCGGCCGCGAGGCCGAGATGCACCTGCTCCGGGACCGCTGGGAAAAGGCCCAGAACGGACAGGGGCAGGTCGTCCTCCTCGGTGGGGAGCCCGGGATCGGAAAGTCGCGTCTGGTTCGTGCGCTGAGCGAGCACATCTTGTCGCAAGACCCGACGAATTGGCTGACCCCCTGTCAGGCTTCGTCCCACGCGCGGAACTCGTCCTTTCACCCGATTGTCGATCTGCTGGAGCGCGTGATCTTGCAGCTCGGTGCCCACGCCAGCGCGGACGAGAAGGTGCGCAAGCTGGGAGACTGGCTCAAACAAAATGAGCTGCCGCTCGAGGAGAATCTGCCGCTCTTCGCCAGGCTCCTGTCGTTGCCCTCGGAGCCCAGCGAGCAGCGAGAGCCTGAACGGGAGAAGCTGCAAATCAAAAAGGCGCTCCTTCGCATCCTGATGAACCGGGCGGCCCAGAAGCCCGTGCTCTTCATTCTCGAGGATCTCCACTGGGCCGATCCCTCGACGGTGGAGCTCCTTGATCTCTTGCTCAACAGCATCCGCGACGAGCGAATCCTCGCGGTGCTGACCTTTCGACCACACGAATTCACGCCGCCAGACTGGTGGGGCGGGCTTGACTACGTGACGCCGCAGAAGCTCATCCCCCTCGACCGGCACTCTTCGGCTCGCATTGCACGCTGGGCCGCCGGTGGTGAGCCGTTGTCGGAGCATTTGCTGCAACAGGTGCTCGCCCGCGCAGACGGCAATCCGCTGTTCATCGAGGAGCTGAGCAAGCTGGTTCGTGAATCGGGCCTGGCGCGCGCGGGCGAGCTCGGGGGAAGGGCGCCGGTCCTCTCCATTCCCGCCACCTTGCGGGGTTCGCTGACGGCCCGGCTCGACCGGCTCGGTGCGACCAAAATGGTCGCGCAGATTGGCGCCGTGCTCGGACGAGATTTCTCATACGAGATCTTGAGCGCGGTCTCGGGGATGGAAGGGGGCGCTCTCGACCAAGCGTTGAGCCAGCTCATCGACGCCGAGATGCTCTACCAATCGGGGATGCCGCCCAACTCCCGCTACGTTTTCAAGCACGCCCTCATCCAGGACGCCGCGTACGAGGCCATGCTCAAGAGCACGCGACAGGAGCAACACCTGCGCATCGCCGACGTCCTGCGCCTGCGCTTCGCCGACGTCCTCGAGAAGCAGCCCGAGCTCGTCGCTCACCACTACACCGAGGCAGGACAGTACGAGCAAGCAGTCACTTACTGGCAACGCGCAGCGTGGCGCGCGCTCGACCGCGCCGCCAACAGCGAGGCGATCGCACACTTTCAGCGCGCGCTGAGGCTCGTGATGACCTTCTCTCCCACCCGTGAGAGGAACCAGCGCGAGCTGTCGCTGCAGAACGGGCTCTTTCCAGCCTTCATGGCGATCAAGGGATGGGCGTCCGGCGAGGTCGAGGCGACCTGCAAGCGGGTGCGGGAGCTCGGCGACCTGCTCGAGGATTTTCCGAGCACCTACGGCTCTCGATGGGGGCTCTGGACCAACAACTTCCTTCGCGGAAGACTGCGCCAGGCACTGGGGACCGGCCGGGAGGTGTTGCGTCTCGCGGAGAGCAGCGGGGATCCCATGCTCCGCGTGATGGCTCACCACGCCGTTGGGTACAGTCACTTCTATCGTGGCGAGTTTCTCCAGGTCCGCGAGCACGCCGAGCAGGCGCAGCTCTTGTTCGATCTCGGGACGGAGCGCCAGATTGTTCGCAACTTCCAGTTCTCGTCGTCGGCGGCGCTGCGAATCATGCTCGGTTCGAGTCTCTGGATGCTGGGCTATCCTGATCAGGCACCGGCGTTGGTGGAATCGGGCGTCGCCTTGACGCGCACGCTCGGACACCACCCGAGCGAAGCGTTCGCTCTCGCCGCGAGCCTGCTCTTTCGCGCCTACAACCTCGACGTCGACGGCGCGGCGAAGACCGCGGAAGATCTCCTCCGTCTGGCCAAGCAGGAGAGCTTCGAGATCTGGACTCCCTTCGCCATGATGTTCCACGGCTGGGTGCTCGTCGAACGGGGCGGAGATCGCGAAGGAATCGAGGAGATTCGAAAGGGCATCAAGTCCTGGCAGGCGACGGGGAGCTATCTGAACCAAACCATCGCGATGGCGATGCTGGGCCGCTCGCTCTGGAAGGCGGGGCGCCGGGACGAAGCGCTCGCCACGCTCGACGCCGAAATCGGTGAGGCGGAGGCCCGTGAGGAGTTGCACTTCGCCCCCGAGATCCATCGGTTAAAAGGCGAGATCCTTCTCGCGCGCGAGCAAACGGACGAGAGCGAGGCGTCCTTCTCGCGCGCGCGTATCGTGGCACGCGATCAGAATGCGCGGATGTTGGAGCTGCGAGCGACCACGAGCCTCGCTCGTCTGTGGGAACAGACCGGGCGCGGCGAAGCGGCCCGCAGTATGGTGACTGACTGCTACGCCTCCTTTACGGAGGGCTTCTCGACGCCGGATCTTCGCGCGGCCCGCGAGCTGATCGATCGACTCGGGGGGACACCGACGCCGACACACGAAACCAACGGAGCGCCTGCCGCGAGGGTCTAAGGAAACACCCATGCGTTTCACAAACGAAGGGCTCACTCTCTGGTACGGCACCGACGACGCTCCGGCGCCTGCCGATGGTTCCACGCAGTCTCGCCAAGGAGTCTCCGTGACTGTGGCAATCCAACCTCCGCGCCCGAGCAACGTCCTCACGTTGCGGTACCGAATCGACCAGGGGTTGGTCAGAACCGCTCGGGGGTTTCAGGTGCGGGCCGATTTCGACCGAGGCGTCGAATACCATCGGGTGACGTTCCCCGATCTTCTGGCCGGGGAACGCGTAAGCTATGTTGCCGTCGCGAGCTGTGCGGGGCGAAGCGCGCCAGATCCTACGACCGCTGCGGCGCTGCCCTCGTCGTTTCAGCTGACCAGCGCATCTCTCCCCTCCGAAGTCGAGAACGGCGGCCCGCCAATGCGCCGTTCCGAGCGAGCTTCGCCCAGCCTCGAGTACCTCGCGTCGATCCGCGTTCCGCTCCGAGAGCCAGAAATCGTGGGCGTCACACCCGGCGGACTCATGGTCAACTGGTTTTGGGGCCCCAACGAAGGCTCCGTCACGGGTCTCAAGGCTCACGCGAAAGTGCGCAAAGACGGCGGCGACTGGATGATCATCCGACGCGACGGGATAGGCGTGATGAACGTGCGCGCGACCGTCGAGACGGAGGAAGGCGCGATTCTCTTTGCCAGCTACACGGGATCTTGCGACTTCGGTGAGAACGGCTACGAGAACTTCCTGGCCAAGCGGTGGCCGGACATCGCCCCGACGCGCACTGCGCCCCGGATCGAGACGGCGCATCCCGACTACCTTTGGCTGAACCGACTGCAGTGCGTAGGTATCGGCGAGGTACGAATGAGGGAACTCGTCTACACCTACGATCTGTACGCGATGCGGTGAGCGCGCACGGCACTTCTTCCCTTCATCCGTTCGTCGACCGCCTCTTGAAACCTTGGCGCGTCGCTCGACTGGTCTGCATGGTCGACTGAAACGTTTCGGTGGCGCCCGTCGACCGGCGACCGAGATCTCGCTACACTTTGCCGCCGTTTCTCCGCGTACATCGCCCCGTCCGCGACCGCGCACAGCGCCTCCGCCGTCGTGCCGTCCTGCGGGTACGACGCCGTTCCGAGGCTGAGCGCGACCGCCTGGGCGCCGGCCCGTTCCTGGGCGTGCGCTTGCTGCCAGCGGCCGCGCACCCGCTTGGCGAAGCGCCGGCACTCCTCGACCCCGCAGGCGGGTAAGATCAGCAGGAACTCGTCGCCTCCGATGCGGCAGCAGAGGTCGTCCGAGCGCAGGCCGTGGCTGAAAAAGCCGGCCACCCACCTGAGCGCCTCGTCGCCCGCGGCGTGCCCCTGCCGATCGTTGATCCCTTTCAGATCGTCGACGTCCGCGACGACCACCGAAAAGTTGTATCTGGGCACACCGCGGGATCGCTCAATTTCTTCGACCAGGCGCACGTCGGCGTAGCGGCGGTTCCAGAGGCCGGTCAGCGCGTCCTGGTGCGCGATCCGCCAGAACGACGCCTGCTCCGCCAATTGCCGGCGCAGACGGGCGTTTGTCTCACTCAATCGCGCGAGCTTTCGATCGGCGCGTTCTCTTCGGTCGATCATTTGGTCCCCCCCCGTTTGACCAAACGCCCGAGCGGTCGAAACGTTCCTGGAACGCTCTCGTTCCCGCCATTCTGATCGCGATCACCCGATCACTGATCGGACACTGTCCGGGGTACGCCACCCGACCATCATTTCACTGAAATGTAGGTTGATTCGGGCGAGGCAATTGCGGCATGTCAATTGCTGACTGTGCGACCAGGCTCGTCCGTTCGTGAACGTGGGGCTTTAGAGAGAGTTCGGGGGCGAGAGCGGGCGGACGAGCCTGCTTCTTCGTGTCACGCGCCCCGACACACAAAGGGGAGAAAAGAGAATGAGACAGCAGACATGGTTGTGGGCAGTGATCGTGGGTGCGGCGACGGTCGGGCTCGGGTGCGCCGACGATTCAACGCCGGGAGCGCCCGGAACCTCGGACTCGACGCCGGTCGTCGCGGCGGCGGTCACGCCGGCTTCGAAGGCGGCACCGTCAAAGACGTTGTCACCAAACACGAAGTTCACGGTCTTCGCTCCGGATAAGGACGCAGTGAAACAGATCGCCAGTGAGCTCAAAGCACGGCACCTCCCGAACGCGCTCAAGCTCGGCGCCATGGTGGCGACGCCGCAGGCGGCCTGGTTCACCAGCGGTACCCCGAAGCAGGTCCGGTCGGACGTGGACAAGACGATGTGTGAGGCGGACCGGACCAGGACGGTGCCGGTGCTGGTGGCCTACAACATTCCGTTCCGCGACTGCGCGCAGTACTCGGCGGGCGGGGCGGTCGACACGGCCGCCTACGAGGCCTGGATCGACGGGTTCGCGGCCGGCATCGGCAAGCGGCGGGCGGTCGTCGTCCTCGAGCCCGACAGCTTGGGGATCATTCCCTGGAGCGGCGACTGGTGCCAGCCGACGGTCACCGATTCGGCGGGGAACACGACCCCCGCCCCGGGCGCGGATCCCGCGACCCGTTACCTGCAGCTCAACTACGCGGTCGACAAGCTCGCCGCGGCCGCCCCCAACGCGCTCGTCTACCTCGACGGGACGCACAGCGGCTGGCTGAACGTCGGTGACGCCTCGACGCGACTGGCGAGCGCGGGCGTTGCACGCGCGGAAGGGTTCTTCCTCAACATCTCGAACTACCAGATCACGGGCAACCTCGCGCAGTACGGCACCTGGATCTCGGAGTGCCTGGCGTACGCCACCTCGGTGAATCCCGGCGACTTCGGATCGTGCCCGAACCAGTACTGGAACGGCGCCCCCCTCCCCTCCCTGATCGCTCAGATCAACGGTGAGTGGAACGGCACCGCTCTGGATGGATACGGCGCCTGGAGCGACACGACGACGACCGTTGATTTGAACACGTCGGGAATCAACCTGCGCTACGCGAACATGCTGGGCACGACCACGCCCACCGCCCGTTTCATCATCGACACCAGCCGCAACGCCCACGGCCCGCTCGACGGCGCTCAATTTGCCGCCGCTCCGTACAATCAGCCGGCGAGCGTGACCGCCAGCCTCACCAGCGGCAACTGGTGCAACCCGCCCGGCGCCGGCCTCGGCCTCCGCCCGACGGCGAACACCGGCGTCGCCCTGCTCGACGCCTACCTCTGGGTCAAGATCCCGGGCGAGTCCGACGGCTCCTGCGACATCGCCGGCGGCGCGCGCGCCTGGGACTACACGGTCTACAACCCCTGGGCGCTGACCGGCGACGCCCAGAACCACTTCGACCCGCTGTGGGGGATGGTCGACCCGGCCGCCGGCGCCTGGTTCCCGCAGCAGGCGCTGCAGCTGGCGCAGAACGCCCTACCGCCGCTTCTCTGAGCGCGGCCCGCACCTCGTAACACCGAAAAGTCCAGGTCGCCGGTCGACGGGCGGCCTGGACTTTCTTTCGAGCAGTTCGAGTAGCAGCCTGGCCTACCCGTCCCCCGGTCCCAGGTTTCAGGACCGCGCGACGACAGCCGATGATCTTCGAGTGATGGGCACGATCAAGGTCGGTCAGGTTCTCGTCGGTCCACTGGGCATGGTCGTCATCACCAGCATCAGCGGTAACGGCTGGGTCCGCGCCATGTGGCTGACGGGCCCCCACGCCGACGGCACCGAGGACGAGGGAAGGCCAGAGAGCTTCAGCGGCCGGAAGTGGCGCGTCGTCGAGCCAGCGCGCGGGTAAGGCGCCGAGCTCGAGAGCGCCCCCCCGCGGGGGTTCGCAGATGTGCGAGGAAGAGGACTCGAACCTCCACTCCTTTCGGAACCAGAACCTAAATCTGGCGCGTCTACCAGTTTCGCCATCCTCGCGCGGATGCGCTCGCTACTTTAGCCGCTGGCCTGCCGGGCGTCACCGGATTCGATGACCGACGACCTCGCCCCTCGGCCGCCGCCCGGCGAGAGGCTTTTCTACCCATCCGTAGGACCACCGGCCGCGCGTCGGCCGGTGCGCCTCTCGTGCTCGTCAGAACCAGTAGCCGCGCACCAGCGACACGGCCAAGAAGATCACCGCCACCGAGGCGAGAAGAATCAGGCGCCCGCTCCACGATGCGACGCGGCCGCCGTGTCCCCGCCGCGCCGCCAGCTCGTGCACCACCGACCCGAGCAGCGCCAGCGCGATGAAGCCCAGCTTCCAGGCCAGGGTGTGCCCGAAGCCGGTCCCCCAGAACCGCCGGTCGCCGAGCGTCGCCCAGTCGATCCCCCGAAACCGCAGGTTGAGGACGCCGGTCACGAGCAGCAGGGCGAGCGCGATCCAGCCATACCCGCGGAACCGCGGGCCGACCAGCGCGAGCAACGCCGGCCGCGCCGCAGCGACCGCCGGGCGCCGGAGCGCGGGAACGACCACCACCGCGAAGAAGAGCATGCCGCCGAACCAGGCCGCCGCCGCGACGATGTGAAGGACCACGCAGAGGACGTAGGGGGACATGCTCTCAGGCTCGGGGACGCGGCGCCCGCACCGGCGACAGCAGGCGAACCAGGGTGGGGCGATTCTCGACGAGATCGGCCAGCGAATTCCGGTCGAGCTCACGGTAGAAGGCCTCGGCGGCGCGCTCGAACGCCCCCCGCAGGAGGCATCCGGAGACGAGGCGGCAGGCGGGCGCCGCGGTCCGAAAGCACTCCACGGGTCCGCGGCGTGCCTCGAAGCGGCGCACCACGGCGCCGATCCGGATCTTGTCGGCAGGCCGGGCGAGCATCAGTCCGCCGCCGGCGCCGCGCGACGCCTTCACGACGCCGAGCTGCACCAGCTTCTTGGCCGCCTTGGCCACGTGATCGGCAGAGACCCCGTAGGCCGCCGCGACCTGAGCGGTCGGCACGGGCGCCTCCGGCGACGCGCCCAGGTAGATCAGCACGCGCAGCGCGTAGTCCGTGTACTTGAGGATCTGCATGACCAGCGGGCGCTGCTCAGGCGCCGCAGCCGGCCGCCTCGCCGCCGTGATGGAGGCGAGCGTGCACGACGATCAGCTCGAGCTCGCTCTCGGCCACGATCGAATGCGGCGCCTTCGGTGGCATGATCACCACCTCGCCCGGATTGAGCGCGCGCTTCGCCGTCCCCTGGGTGAAAGTCCCTTTTCCGCGCACCACCGTCACCACGACGTCGACGTTGGCGTGGTGCTCGGGCACCACCCCCCCGGCGGGAATCTGCAGTCGGACGACCTTCAGCGCGTCGGTCGCCTGAATGAGCTCTTTCTGAATCGAGGAGGTCATGCCAGCCATATTAGGTAAATAAAATACCTATTCAAGCCTATTCGAAAAATGGACGTGGCGCTTTACGACTTCGTCGATGTGAGATCCGGACCGTCGACGGCTAACCGCTCGGTTTTGTTCGCCCTGCCTGGGATTGGCCGCGTTTTCGATGAGAAGGCGCCACGCGCGACTCTGACGCTCCGATGCTGACGCCAGTCGACGTTCACTCTCTGGTTGGGCTTCTCTCGGTGCCGTCCGGGCCGGAGAACGTCGAGGTCGTACTCGGGGCGGACGTCGGCGTGACCATCACCACGCGTGACCGGGACGGCAAGATCACGGCGTTCCACGGGATCGAGGTCAAGGATCGCGCCAGGCCCCTCGACGTGGCGGACGTGGAGCAGCTCTGTGCGAAGCTCAAGGGAATGCCGGGGCCGGCCTCGCACGCCATCGTCTCGGCCAGCGGCTACACCAATCCGGCGATTCGAAAGGCGCGGCACCACGCCGTGGTCCCCTGGTCGTTCGAGACCCTCGACGACCCGGCGCCAGGGATCGATCAGGTCCGCTGGTTCGAGTCGGTCGGTCAGCCGGAGGTCACCTTCCGGCGGGTCGACCGGCGGGAGAGCCGGTATTTCGACGGCAACCTTCCGGTGAGGATCCAAGATGGCTCCCGGCACGGCTCCGGGTGCGCCTCCTTGCGGACAGCGGCCGACTGGGCGGCGCATGTCGTCGCCAGCT
Organism: uncultured Pseudomonadota bacterium; assembly: GCA_963835825.1. Classification (GTDB taxonomy): domain Bacteria; phylum Myxococcota_A; class Polyangia; order Fen-1088; family Fen-1088; genus JADGRB01. The sequence continues at coordinate 557,972 of CAWIGZ010000002.1, read as the reverse complement.
CGATCAATCGAATCATCGACGGCCAGGAGTTCCAGCCACGCCTCAGTCAATTCACCGACGGACACATCGACACCTTCGGGTCGGTGGTCGTGGAGTTCGATCAACCCCTGCTCTTCGGGCCGCCGGAGAATTCATTCGCGGTCGACGGAGCCTTCGTGACCGGCGCGATCGCCTGTCGCACGTCGACGACGAAGCTCGATTTCCGAATTCTCATCGAGCAAGGGATAGAGGAGGGCGACGACGTCCCCTTCGCCGGATGTGGCATCGCGGTGCTTCCCAAGGGGGAGCTCGTGGCGCTGTCGACCAACAATGTCGCCAAGACGGTGAACGTCCTCAACGTCCCCCTCACTGACCGATTGAAGGAGCAGATCAGGTTTCCGAAGGTCAAGTAGACCCTGCCCCGCCGGCCTGGCCCCGACCGTGGGCGTCACCGCCCCTTGCACCAATCGAGGTTTTCGCCCCCCTCTTGAGGGGATGCGCTCTTCGGATCGACACCTTGGGCTGTCGGCCTCGCTGTTCGTCCTGACCACGCTGGTCGCGGCGCGGAGCGCCCAGGCGACCGATTACTACGTGGCCACGACCGGCAGCGACGCGAACCCCGGCACGATGGCTTCACCGTTCGCCACCCTGCAAAAGGGGGTCAACACCGCGGTCGCGGGGGACACGGTCTACATCCGCGGCGGGACCTACAGCATCACCACGCCCGCCACCAGCGGCGCCGGCATCAACTTCACGAAGAGCGGAACGGCGACCAACCCGATCAACTTCTTCGCCTACCCGGGCGAAGCGCCGGTCTTCGACTTTTCGAACATGGTCATCTCGACCACCGGCTATACCCACGGGTTCGTCATCAACGCGAGCTACCTGCACTTCAGGGGGCTGGAGATCCGCTCGGTCCCCATGAACACCTTCTCCAACAACGGCGTGGCGGTGACCGGCGGCGGCTACGACATCTTCGAGCTGCTGAACATGCACCACAACAGCGGCAACGGTATCTTCGTCGGCAGCAAGACCGCCGGAGGTCATCAAATCATCAACTGCGATGCGCACGACAACTACGATGCGACGTCATCGCAGGGGCAAGGGCAGAACGCCGACGGCTTCGGCGTCCACTACCAGACGGCCGGCGCCACCACGATCATCCGGGGCTGCCGCTCCTGGTGGAACTCGGACGACGGCTACGATTTGATCAACCAGGAGGTCCCCGTCACCGTCGAGAGCTCCTGGGCCTTCGGTAACGGCTACGCGATGTACGGCACCTACAACCCGACGTCGGGCAATGGGAACGGCTTCAAGATGGGGAGCAGCCAGACCGGCGTCCGGCACCTGGTCCAGAACAACGTCGCCTGGAAGAACAAGGCCTCGGGCTTTTACGCCAATCATTCGACCGGCGGGAACACCTGGTACAACAACACGTCGTTCATGAACGGGACGCAATACAACATGCTGGCGAGCCCGGCCGGCGATCCGAACACGACCATCACGTTGACGGGATCGTTGGTCCACATCATGCGGAACAACATCGGCTATCCCAACAAGAACGCCAACATGACCGGCGTCGACACCATGTTCAACTCCTGGGACCTGGGGCTCACGCCGGCCGCCAAGGACTTCGCGAGCATCACTGACCCCAGCGTATCGGGGACCGGCATGAGCATCGAGTCGTCCGGCGCGCTCGGCCCTCGCGCAGCCGACGGCAGCATGCCGGCCGTCGATTTTCTGAAGCTGGCCGCCGGGAGCCAAATGATCGACAAGGGGACCGACGTGGGCCTCCCGTTCGCGGGCGCCGCCCCGGACCTCGGCGCCTACGAGTACGGCGCGACCACGACGACCGCAACGGGTGGCGCCAACGGGGCCGGGGGAAGCGCCGGAACGGGCGGCGCGAGCACGACCGGCGCGGGAGGTACCGGCGGCTCGTCCACCGCGGGAAGCGGGGGCGCCGCTGGAGCGGCAGGCGCGAGAGGCTCGGCGGGTCGGGCGGGATCGGGCGGCAGCACCGGCAGCGGCGGCAACGCGACGACGGGAGCCGGCGGCAGGACGACGGCAGACGCGGGGGTCAGCCTGCCCGGCACCGGCGGCAACCCGACGACCGGAACGGGGGGCGCCGGCGCGACCGGCGGCTCTGGCGCCGGCGAGGCACAAAGCACCTCGGGCTGCTCGTGCACACTCGGTGCTCCCCCGAGGCGCGTCGCGCCGGGCTCTGCCCTGGCCATGCTGGGCGTGTTCTCCTCGCTGCTTCTGGTCCGCCGCCGGCGTCGATCTGCGCGCAGATCGTCCCGAACCAGCTGAGTCGAAGGGCGCCTCCCCCGGACAATCCGCGGTCAACGCCACAAGAGCGCGTGGTGCCCGCTCCCGGGGCCGCGCGCCTGCTCACCTGCGCGCGTTTCCTTTTTCATGGATGCCGCCGCGAAGCGCATGTTACCGTGCTGCGACTCGAAAATTCGAGGGAGAGTGCCCCATGAATCTGCGCCCCTGGTTGCAAGGCTCGTTGGTGTTGGTGTTGGCGCCCGTGGCGGGCTGTTACGTTCGCCCAGCGCGGGTGTATGTCGGGCCGCCCGCGCCCATATACGTGGCGCCGGCTCCCCAGCCGCAGCCCGTCTACGTGGAGCAGCAGCCGCCCCCGCCCCAACCCGAACCGGCGTACGTCGAGCAGGCGCCGCCGCCGCCCCCGCAGCCCGTCGCGGCGATGGATCCGACCATCTATCCGACCACCCCGATTCCCGACCCGATCCCCGAATACCAGCCACCCGCTCCCGGCTACGGCTACTACTGGGTCGCCGGCTACTGGGACTGGACCGGTTACGACTGGGACTGGCAGAGCGGCTACTGGGCTCCCCAGCGCGCCGGATACCTCTACGTGGGCCCGCGCTTCGTCTGGGAAGGCGACCGGATGGTTTATTACCGCGGCTACTGGCAGGGTCCCGGCGGCTACCGCGAGTACGGCTACATGGGTGGTCGCGGACCGGCAGCCTGGCGCGCGCGTCCTCAATATGAACCGCGCGTCTGGCGTGGATCGCCGGCGCACGCCACCGCCTGGCGCCGCGCGCCAGGAGCGCCTCCCGGAGGTTTCCGCGGTGAAGCCCCGGCGTTCCGCCGGGAAGAGCGTCGTGAGGCCGAGCATCGCCAGATGGAGAATCGGGAAGCCGCACGCGGTGGCGCGCGTCCGGGCGGACCGGGCGGGATGCGCCCGGCGGGCGGCCCCGAAGGTCACCCGGGTGGCCCGATGGGCGGCGGCATGCACCCCGAAGGTCGCCCTGGGATGGCTCCCGGAGGCGGCATGCACCCGGCACCCGGGCCCGGCGCTGGCGGTCCGCCGGCCATGCACGGCGGACCTGGCGCCGGTGGCCCGCCCGCCATGCACGGCGGACCTGGCGCTGGTGGCCCGCCCGCCATGCACGGCGGACCTGGCGCCGGTGGCCCGCCCGCCATGCACGGCGGACCTCCGCCCGCGATGCATTCAGCTCCGGCCCCCGCCCCGCACGCCGCGCCCGCCCCGGGCGGCGGCGGCCGCAAGCGGAAGTAGCGCCTCGGCGGCTTCGTTTGGGGACGGCCTCCCCGTCCCCAAACGAGCGGCCCGGCAGTTGACGGCTCGGGCGCGCATGGGCAGAATGGATCCAGGTCCGATGAAGTCCGCCGCGGTACGTTCGTTTTCGTTTTTGCTCTCGTATGAGGGGCGCGCTGCCCGCTGGTGGTGGCGCGCGAACGAACAACGGGCGCCCCGAGTCTAGACAGCAAACAAATAGACGAACGAAAGGAGAGGCGACCCGCGGTGGTCGCCTCTTCGCGTTTTGGGGATCGCGCTCGAGGGACACCGTGGCGAGCCGGAACGCCATGTCCCAAATCGAAACCATCCGACCTTCTTCTGAAGTCCCGAGTTACACCTTCGGCGACAATGATCTGGCGGCCGAGCGGCTGCGCTTGCTGTCGGACGCCTTCGCACCCAGCTCGCGGGCGTTCGTCTCGCGGCTGGGACGCGAGCCGGTGCGGCTGGCGCTCGACGTCGGCTGCGGGCCCGGGTACACGACCGCGCTCCTGCACGCGGCGACCCGCGCGACGGCGACCATCGGGCTCGACAACTCGCCGCGCTTCTTGGCGCGCGCCTGGCGACAAAGCGCCCGGGGCGTCGCCTTCGGAGAGCACGACATCACGCAGGTCCCCTTCCCCACCCCGCCCGCCGATCTGATCTACGGCCGCTTCGTCGTGACTCACCTGTCGGACGCCGCGGCAGCGATCGCGCGCTGGGCCGACGCCATCACGCCACGCGGCCGGCTGGCGCTGGAAGAGGTCGACGCGATGACCTCCGACGACCCGACGCTCGTCCGCTATTACGAGCTGGTCGAGGCGATGCAGGCGGCGCGCGGGCAGCAAACGTACGTCGGCCGCGATCTCCCCGCGCTGGCGCCCGCCGCGCGTTTCGTCGTCGAGAGGGCCGACATCGTGCCGGTGGTCCTGCCGGCGACCGTCGCCGCGAGGCTCCACGCGCTCAACTTCCGGACCTGGAGACAAAATCCTTTCATCGTCGGCAACGTCGATGCGGGCGAGCTGGATCGCCTCGGCGAATCGCTGGAGGCGCTGGCCACCGGCGCGCGGGAGGCCGCGCCGGTGCGCTGGAGGATGGCGCAGGTGATCTTCCGAAAGCGCTGACCGGAAACGGAGACGGATCGCGTCGGGGCGCAGGCGGCTTCGCCGCCGGAGCCCCATCGCGGGAGGCTCGGAACCCTCTCAGGGTTCCGAAGCAACAACGATCTCGGTCTTCACCGACTGGGCGATGAAGCAGCCGTCGTGCGCCTTGTGGTGCAGCTGTTCTTCATCGGCCGGCGCCGGGCGCTTGTCGCCGCCGTAAACGATCCGCGGGTGCAGCGTGATCTTGCTGATCCAGGGGACGCCGCGCTCGTTCTTCGTCATCTCGCCGACCGCCTGGTCGTCGTAGGAATCGACGCGGAAGCCCGCCTTCTTCGCCTCCCACAGGAAGGTCAGCATGTGGCAGCTCGAAACGGAGGCGACGAAGGCCTCCTCCGGATCGACCGCCGCCGCGCTCGAGTACGGCGCCGGCACCACCGCCGGCGAAGCCGAGGCGGGGACCACCTGACCACCGTCGAAGCTCCAGCTGTGCGCGCGGGAGAACTTCCCCTGCAGGAACGTTTCGTTGTCCGACTTCCAGCTCACCGTCGCTTTGTGTTGGGACATCTGCTTGGTCTAGCAGCGCCCCGCGCCGCCGCCAAGCTCTCGTGAGGCCTCAACCGACGATGCCGCCCACCAGCCTGCCGATCGCGAAGGTCACGCCGCCCGCCGCGCCGCCGATGAGCAGCATCCGGCCGCCGCTGCGCAGGGCGCCGCGGCCGGTGAAGAGGCTGATCGCGCAGCCGATCCCGAACAGCGCGACCGCCGTCAGGATCACCGAGGCGCCGAGCGCGCCGCGACCGGCGGTCAGCAGGAACGGCGCCAGCGGAACCGCCGCGCCGACCGCGAACGAGGCGAACGACGACAGCGCCGCGCCGACCGGCGATCCCAGGCCGTTCGGATCGAGCCCCAGCTCTTCCCGCGCCAGCGTGTCGAGCGCCCGGTCCGGATCGGCGATCAGGTGGGCCGACGCGCGGTCGGCGTCCGGCTTGGCCAGCCCGCGCGCCTGGTAGATGAGCGACAGCTCGGCGGCCTCCTGTTCGGGATACTGGCGCAGCTCGTCCCGCTCGGCGCCGATCTGGTGCTCGAACATCTCGCGTTGCGACCGCACCGACACGTACTCGCCGGCCGCCATCGAGAACGCCCCGGCCAGCAGGCCCGCCACGCCCGTGATCAGGACGGTGTGGGTGCTGGCGCTCGCGCCCGCGACGCCAAGGATGAGGCAGACGTTGGAGACCAGGCCGTCGCTGGCGCCGAAGACCGCCGGGCGAAGGTTGTCGCCGCCGCCGTGGTCGCGATGACGCCGGCCGACCTCCTCGACCGAATGAGGCATGGCGTGCCCGCTCGGCCCCGGCAGAGCTCGGTAGACGGACATTCCACGGACCTTCATCCCGGCCAGCACGCTGCGCAGCCGCTCGGGACCGAGCCGCCGGACCAGCGCCGCCACGAATCTGGCGCGCGCCGAAGGGCGGAATCCCTCAGGTGTTTCCCCCGTGATTTTCCGAGCTTCGCCCGCCCAGATTGCCGCCTGCGGCTTTCGCCTCTGCCGCTAACTGCGCGAAAAGAGCCCGCCTTTCGGGCGAGGAGTCCGAATCAGCCAAAACCTCATATAGGTAGGCGGACTCCATTTCCTGTGCCCAGCTCTTGCGTACGCTCACGGCCGCCGCAGCTTACGCGCGTGCTCGCACTTTTTCCGCCCAAGGCCTCTCAAAACGACTATCGTGTGGGAGTTACACCTTCATGCCGCCTGATATGACATCCGAGACCGACCTCGCCTCCCAGATCCTCGTGATCGTGGGTCAAAAGGCCGACGCTCGGCTGCCGTCGTTCACATCGGAAGAGCTCTTCGACCAGGCGACGCGCAAGCAGCTGCTCGATTGCGCCCAGACGCTGGGCTTGAGCGGCGTCTCCAAGCTGGTGAAGGAAGACCTGGCCGTTCGGGTCAAGGTCGCCTTCGACGGTCTGCGCGCGGCGATCGCCCGCTCGGCGTCGGGCAACGGGACCACCCCGGCCACCGAGAACGGCATCGCGTCGTTCCCGCCCAAGTTCGATCTCGGACCGGCCGTCGACGCCGCGCCGATGCCCCAGCACATTCCGTGGGGCTACGGGTACGACCGCGTCACGGCGATGGTGATCGATCCCGAGCGGCTCTACGTCTACTGGGAGGTCACCGACGACGCGGTGGCCGCCGCGCGCGCCGGGCTCGGTCCGGCCGGCGCCAACGCCTGGCTGAACCTGCGCGTCTACGACATCAGCGGGCGCCTGTTCGACGGCACCAACGCGCACAGCTACTTCGACCATCGGATCGAGCGCCACGATCGCCAGTGGTTCTTCGCCATCAACAAGCCGACCTCCAGCGCCTGCGTCGAGGTGGGCCTCAAATCCGAAGAGGGCTACTTCGCCAAGATCGTCCGCTCCGGGCGCGCGGAGTTTCCGCGCCGCGAGCCGATGCCGGGGGGCCCCGTCGAGTGGCTGACCGTGCGCACCACCGGCGAGATCCAGGGGTACCACCACGGCGGAGCGCCCGGCAACGGCGCGGCGGCCGATGGGCAAGGCGCGGCCGGCGGTCCCGGAGGCGGAGCCGGCCCCGGCGGTGAAGCGCCCAACTGGGGTGACTGGACCGAGCACTTCGGGGGCTTCCCCACCCCGGGCGGCAACCGCGCCGTTGGCCGTCGCTGGGAGTGGCAGGAGCAGAGCGGCGCCGAGTGGACCGGCGAGGTGAAGCGCACCGAGTGGATTGGACCTCTGCTGCGGACCGAGTGGGAATCGGGGCCGTTCACCTATCCGATCGAGGTCCCTTCGTCGGTGGTGGAGCTTCGCGACAGCGGCGAGATCTCGGTGCGGACGGAGAACGGCCGCGTCCACGTCGTCTACGGTCCCTGGCAGGTGATCATTCGCGGCCTGGGCGCGCGCGCCGAGCGGCGGGTGCTCGGCACCTGGGAGTACAAGCGCCAGGTGGCGGTCTCCGGCGGCTTCGAACGCTTCGCGGCCCTGGAAGGCGGAGAAGGTCAGCTCGCGCCCGGCAGCTCGGAGTGGATGTCGCTCGGGGCCAGCGAGCGCTCCTGGCTCGGCGCCAGCGAGCTCAGGCTGGGCGGGGCCAGCGAGCTGTGGATGCTGGGGGCCAGCGAGATCCTGCTCGGCGGTTCCAGCGAGCTGATGTACGCCGGCGCCAGCGAGCGGCGGCTGCGCGGCGGCAGCGAGACGATGTACGCCGGCGCCAGCGAGCGGATGATGCGCGGGGCGAGCGAGCTCACCTACGCGGGCGCCAGCGAGCGAATGATGATGGGCGCCAGCGAGCGCGCCCTGGGCGGCGCCAGCGAATTCCCTTACGGCGGCGCCAGCGAGCGGAAGGCCGAGCACGCGAGCGCGGCCCCCGAGGGCGCGTCCATCTATCCCCGGGGCGGAGAATAGCGATGCCCAACGGCTATTTCGCGCTGGTTCTGCACGCCCACCTGCCCTTCGTCCGTCACCCGGAAGATCCGACGGTGATGGAGGAGCAGTGGCTGTACGAGGCGATCACCGGGACCTACCTGCCGCTCCTGCAGACGTTCGAGGGGCTCATCGCCGATCACGTCCCCTACCGCTGCACCGTCTCGCTGTCGGCGCCGCTCATCACCATGCTGACCGACGATCTGCTGAAGGTCCGCTACGCCGCGCACCTCGACAAGCTGATCGAGCTGGCCGAAAAAGAGATCGACCGGACGCGGCCCGAGCGCCACTACCAGCGGCTCGCCTATATGTACGCCGACCGCTTCCGCTCGCTGCGCCACACCTGGCGCTGCCACGGCGGCGATCTGGTGAAGGCCTTCCGCCACCTGGAGGAGGCCGGCCGCGTCGAGGTGATCACCTCGACGGCCACGCACGCCTTCTTCCCGGCCATGGACCGCAACTGGGCCAACATCCGCGCCCAGATCCACGTCGCCGCCGATCTGTTCGAGAAGAACTTCGGCCACCGCCCGCGCGGCATGTGGCTGGGCGAGTGCGGCTACGTCCCCGGCGTCGACGAGCTCCTGCGCGAGGCGGCCGTCCGCTACTTCTTCGTCGACACCCACGGCATCCTGTTCGCCGACAACCGCCCGCAGTACGGCGTCTACGCCCCGCTCTACTGCCCGAGCGGCGTGGCCGCGTTCGGCCGCGACATGGAGTCGTCGGAGCAGGTCTGGAGCGCCCAGGAGGGCTACCCCGGCGACAAGCACTACCGCGACTTCTACCGGGACATCGGCTTCGACCTGCCGCTCGAGTACATCAAGCCGTACATCCACCCGGAAGGGCACCGGATGTACACCGGCATCAAGTACCACGCCATCACCCACAACCAGCTGCACGACAAGTGGGTCTACGACCCGGACATCGCGCGCGGCAAGGTGGGCCTGCACGCCTCGCACTTCCGCGGCAACCGCGAAAAGCAGGTGAACCGCCTGCGCGGCCAGATGAACCGCCCGCCGATCATCGTCAGCCCGTACGACGCCGAGCTGTACGGGCACTGGTGGTACGAGGGTCCCATCTTCCTGGGCGACGTGTTCCGGCAGATGCACTTCGACCAGCACGACGTCGAGACGCATCACGCCGGGCGACTATCTCGATCGCTACGACACCAACCAGGTGGCCACCCCCTGCGCGTCGTCGTGGGGCGCCAAGGGCTACAACGACTACTGGATCAACGAGAGCAACGCCTGGACCTACCGCCACCTGCACGCCGCCGGCGAGCGGATGATCGAGCTGGCGCGCCGTCACCCCAGCGCCGACCCGCTCACCACCCGCGCGCTCAATCAGGCGGCGCGCGAGCTGATGCTGGCGCAGTCGAGCGACTGGACGTTCATCATGCGGACCGGGACGACGGTGCCGTACGCCACCAAGCGGATCAACCAGCACATCGTGCAGTTCAACAAGCTCTATGACGATCTGCGCGGCGCCAAGGTGAACGAGCGCTGGCTGGCCGACGTCGAGTCGCGAAACAACATCTTCCCGCAGATCGACTACCATATCTACGCCAGCTGATTCGCTGGCCGGGCCCGCCGCCATTCTCAAGGTTCTGTTCGTCGCTTCGGAGTGCGCCCCCTTCGCCAAGACCGGGGGGCTGGCCGACGTCGCCGGGGCGCTGCCGAAGGCGCTGCGCGCGCTGGGGATCGACGTCCGGGTGGTCATGCCGCTCTACGCCGGGATGCCCTGGAACGAGCTCGACGCGCTGGACGGCCTGCTGTCGGTGCCGATGTGGTGGGGCTCGGCGCGAGCGCGCGTCCGCCACGGCAAGCTGCCCGACAGCGACGTCCCCATCTATTGCCTGGAGTTCAACCGCTACTTCGACCGGCCCTATCTGTACGGGCCCCCGGCGGAGGGCTACCCGGACAACCTCGAGCGGTTCACGTTCCTGTCGCGCGGCTCGCTGGAGCTGTGCAAGGCGCTGGGCTTCTTCCCCGACGTCATCCACTGCAACGACTGGCAGACGGCGCTGGTGCCCGTCTACGTCAACACCGTCGAGTGGATGCAGCCGCTGCACGCGGCGGCGACGATCTACTCGATCCACAACCTGGCCTACCAGGGGGTGTTCGACGGCGGCGGCATCTTCATCACCGGCCTCGGGCGCGAGCACTACAACCCCGGCGAGCTCGAACACTTCGGCGCCATGAACCTGACCAAGGGGGCGCTCCACCACAGCACGCTCCTGTCGACGGTGAGCCCGACCTACGCGCGGGAGATCCAGACCGGCCCCTACGGCAGCGGCCTCGACGGCGTGCTGCGAGCCCGCGACGGCGATCTGGTCGGCATCCTGAACGGCATCGACGTCGACGAGTGGAACCCGGCCACCGACAAACACCTGCCGAAGAAGTTCGACGCCAAGAAGATGTCCGGCAAGGCGGCCTGCAAGGCGGCGCTCCAGAAGGAGGCCGGCTTTGCCATCCGTCCCGACGTTCCGCTCTTCGGCGTGGTCGGGCGACTCACCTCGCAAAAAGGCTTCGACGTCCTGGCGCACGCCCTCGACCGCATCCTCGGCTGGGACGTCCAGGTGGTGCTGCTCGGAACCGGCGATCCCGACGCCGAGCGATTCTTCGCCTGGGCCGACGCCCACCGCGGCGACAGATTCCGGGCCTGGCTGAAGTTCGACAACGGCCGCGCGCACCGCATCGAGGCCGGCGCGGACTTCTTCCTGATGCCGTCGCGGTTCGAGCCCTGCGGCCTCAACCAGATGTACAGCCTCCGTTACGGGACGCTGCCGATTGTCCGGGCGACCGGGGGCCTGGTCGACACCGTCCAGAACTACGACGAGGCCAACGCCACCGGCACGGGCTTCATGTTCACCGACCTCAACCCCGAGTCGCTGGCCAACACCATCGGCTGGGCCGTCTCGACCTGGTTCGATCGCCCCAAGCACATCGAGGCGATGAAGAAGCGCGCCATGGCGCAGGACTTCTCCTGGGAGCGGGCGGCCGGCGCGTATCGGGATCTTTATCTGCGGGCGTACGAGAAACGACGGGGGCACGGGTTCACAGAGTGAACTTCCCCGGCAAAAGTGCGGTAGACATCGCGCCGCATGAACTTCTCTGAGCTCAACCTGCTTCCTGCTCTCGCCAAAGCGCTGGCGGCGCGCGGCTACGAAACCGCCACCGGCGTTCAGGCCGCGGTGCTCGATCCGGCCGTCGCCGGGCGGGACCTGCTGGTCTCCTCGCAGACGGGGTCGGGCAAGACGATCGCCTTCGGGGTGATCGTCGCCGAGACGCTGCTGGGCGCGCCCGGCGCCGAGGCAGGCGCGCCGCCCGCGGCGCCGATGCCCGCCTACGGCAAGTCGCGCGGCGAGCCGGCGGCGCTGGTGATCGTGCCGACGCGCGAGCTGGCGACGCAGGTCCGGGGCGAGCTGGCCTGGCTGCTGGCCGACACGCGGCTGCGGCTGGCGTCGTTCACGGGCGGCACGCCGGTGAGCGGCGACCTGCGGACGCTCGAGCGCGGCGTCGACGTCGTCATCGGGACACCGGGGCGGCTGGTCGATCTGCTGCGGCGCGAGCGGCTGCCGCTGGGCGGGCTGAAGGCGGTCGTCCTGGACGAGGCCGACGAGATGCTGGACCTCGGGTTTCGCGAGGATCTGGAGACGATCCTCAAGGTCGCGCCGGCCGAACGACGCACGCTGCTGCTGTCGGCGACGATCCCGCCGGAGATCCGGGCGATGGCCAAGCGATTTCAGCGCGACGCGGTGGCCATCGATCCGCGCCGCTCGCAGCCGGGCGGCGCCCCACCCTCTCAGGCCCACGACGACATCAGCTACGTCGCCCACCTGGTCTCGGGGAGCGATCGCCTGGGGGCGGTCGTCAACGTGCTCCGGGCGTCGGACAGCCAGCGGGCGATCGTCTTCGTGACCACGCGCGAGGCGGTCGCCGATCTGCACGCGGCGCTGGTCGCGCGCGGATTCGCCGCGACGGCGATCTCCGGCGACCGCGCGCAGGCCGAGCGCGATCGGGCGCTCGACCAGCTCCGGCGCGGCGAGGTGCGCATCCTGGTCGCCACCAACGTGGCGGCGCGCGGGCTGCACCTCCCCGACGTCGATCTGATCGTGCACGCCGATCTGCCGCTCAACGCCGAGTCGCTGACCCACCGGAGCGGCCGCACCGGAAGGGCCGGCCGCAAGGGGACGGCGGTGATCATCTCGACCATGGGAGAGCGTCGCAAGGCGGAGCGTCTTCTGATGAGCGCGCACGTCAAGCCGGTCTGGACGCCGCTCCCCTCGCGCGAGGCGATCGCGGCGGCGGCGCGGGAGCGACTGGCGGCGGAGCTGCTGGAGCCGGTGGTCGGAGACGAGCCGGCGCTGGCGGAAGGGGCCGACGCGCTGGCGCTCCGCCTGGAGGCCGAGCTGCCGGCGCCGGCGTTGATCCGGCGTCTCCTGGCGCGCGAGCTCGGTCGCCTTCCGGCGGGCGAGGCCGTTCAATCGGTCACGGCGCCGCGCCCCGAGACCGAGCGCGGCTTCGGCGGCGCGCGGGATGGCGGTTTCGGCGCCCGCAACGAACGCCCGCACCCGCGTGACCGGGCCGAGCTGTCGAAGGAGGCGGTCCTCTTTCGCGTGAACATCGGCGCCAAGGACAACGCCGATCCGCGCTGGATGTTGCCGCTCATCTGCCGGCGCGGCGGCGTCACCCGGCGCGAGGTGGGCGCGATCCGGATCGGTCCCCACGAGACGACGTTCGAGATCGCCGGTCACGCCGCGCATGAGTTCACCGACGCCGCCGCAGAGGTCGATCCCCGCGCCCGCCACGTGGTCATCGCGCGCGCCGACGCGGGGCCGCCAGCGCCAGCGCCTGCCTCCGAGCAGGCCCCCAGACGTCAAGACAAGCACCAACCGGCGTTCACGCCCCACGCGGCGCGGCCCGAGCACGCCTCGAAACGCCGCGACGGGTTCGCCCCGTTCTCGCCCGCGCGCGACAGGCGACCGCCCCAGACGGAGTCTGGCGATTCTGTGAAAGCCGAGCCCCACCCGGTGAAGCCCGAGCCCCACACGGTGAAGCCCGAGCCCCACGCGGCGTCGGCTCATCAGTCGAAGCCGCCCGCCGGCGCGAAGCCACGCCCGCACGCGAAACCTTTCCCCGGCGCGAAGCCCAACTCTCACGCCAAAACCCACGCACACGCGAAGCCCTCCTACGTGAAGCCCTCGTACATGAAGGCCTCGTACGCGAAGCCCCACCCGCGCCCCAAAGACAAGCACCGGAAGGGATAACGTGGCGATCCTGTTGGGCGTCGAGAAGCTGTCGGCCGCCTTCGGCGCGCGGCCGCTTTTCGAGGGGGTCAGCTTCACCATCGAGGAGGGCGAGCGCATCGGCCTCATCGGCCCCAACGGGGCCGGCAAGTCGACGTTGCTCCGCATCCTGGCCGGCGAGCTCGGCCCCGATCAGGGGAACCTGGCGCGGCGCCGCGGGCTGCGCGTGGCTCGTCTCGAACAGGTCCCGCGCTTCGCAGCCGGCGCGACGGTGCGCCAGACGATCGAAGAGGGGCTCCCCCCGGCCAGCGCCGCCGGCGACGACGCCCGCGCCGAGATCGCCCGCCAGGTGATGGCCACGCTGGCGCTCGACGGCCGCAACGAATCGGCCGTCGAGCCGGACGCCGCCATCGCCTCGCTCTCCGGCGGATGGCAGAAGCGGGTGGCGCTGGCGCGCGAGCTGGCCCGCCAGCCCGATCTGCTGCTGCTCGACGAGCCGACCAACCACCTCGACGTCGAAGGGATCGAAGCGCTGGAGGTGCTGCTGGCCCGCGCGCCGTTCGCGACGCTGACCGTCACCCACGACCGCCTCTTCCTGCAGCGGGTGGCGAACCGCATCCTCGAGCTCGATCGGCGCAACGCCGGCGGCCTCCTGAGCGTGGCCGGCGACTACGCCACCTACACGCGCGTCAAGGGCGAGCAGATGCACGCCCAGGAACGGCGGGAGGTCGTCCTGCGCAACACCCTGCGGCGCGAGACCGAATGGCTGCGGCGCGGCGCGGCGGCGCGCAGCACCAAGCAGGAGGCGCGCATCCAGCGCGCCGGCACGCTGGCCGACGAGGTCACCGAGCTCGGGCGCCGCAACCAGTCGCGCACCGCGACGCTGGACTTTCAGTCTTCGGAGCGCCGACCGAAGCGTCTCGTCGAAGCCAAGGGCGTCGGCCAGAGCTACGACGGCCGGACGATCTTCCGGAACGTCGATCTCTTCCTGGGGCCCGGGACCCGCATCGGTCTCCTCGGTCCGAACGGCTGCGGAAAATCGACGCTGATCCGGGTCCTGCTGGGCGTGGAGGCGCCCGCCGAGGGGACCGTCCTGCGGGCCGACGGGTTGAAGGTCGCCTACTTCCAGCAGACGCGCGACGCGCTCGATCCGGATCGCACGCTGGCCGACACCGTCTGCCCCGACGGCGACTACGTCAGCTACCGCGGCGCGCGCGTGCACGTCCGCGGGTACCTCGAACGGTTTCTCTTCACCAGCGAACAGATGAACACGCCCGTGGGCAAGCTGTCGGGCGGCGAGCAGAGCCGGCTCCTGCTGGCGGCGCTCATGTTGCAGGAGGCGCAGATCCTGGTCCTCGACGAGCCGACCAACGATCTCGATCTGCCGACGCTGGCGGTCCTCGAAGAGGCGCTCACCGGCTTCGACGGCGCGGTGCTGCTGGTGACGCACGACCGGTACTTCCTGGACCAGGTCGCCACGACGATCCTGGCATTCGATCCGTCGCCAGATACCGGCTCGCCGGGCACGAGCTCCATCGTCCCGTTCGCCAGCCTGGCCCAGTGGGAGGGGTGGCGCGCCGAACGGCTGGTCGCGGCGAAAGCGGCGGCGAAGGCCACCAGCGCAGCCGCCGCGACGGCGTCGGGCGCCGGCCGCCGCAAGCTCGGCTACAAGGAACAGAGGGAGTACGACGCCATCGAGGAGACCCTGGCCCAGGCCGAGACGGCCCTCGCCGAGGCCATCGCCGACAGCGAGCGGCCGGAGCACGCCGCCGACGCCGCGCGCCTCATCGAGCTGCTGGCGCTGGTCGAGCAGCGCCGCGCCGAGGTCGACCGCCTCTACGCCCGGTGGGCCGAGCTCGAGGCCAAACGCGGCTGATCTGCGATATAACCCGCCGCATGGCGATGACCACCACCGCGAGCGGACTCCAGTACGAAGACACCCAGCCCGGCACCGGCGCCGAGGCGACCGGCGGGACGTGCGTGATGCACTACACCGGCTGGCTCTGGACGGACGGCGCCAAGGGCGCCAAGTTCGACAGCTCCCACGATCGCCGCAGCCCCTTCTCGTTCGCGCTCGGGCGCGGCCAGGTCATCAAAGGCTGGGACGAGGGGATCGCGGGAATGAAGATCGGCGGCAAGCGCACGCTGCTCATCCCGCCCGGCCTCGGCTACGGCGCCCGCGGCGCCGGCGGCGTCATCCCGCCGAACGCCACGCTGCTGTTCGAGGTCGAGCTCCTCGACCTCAAGTAGACGCTCACGGGCGGACGATTGCTCATCGCGGCAATCAGGTCGTCAACTCTTGCCGGTTGCGGGAATTTTGTACGGAGCCGCACGTTCCATCGCTGCGTTCGTTCCCTGAATCAAGGAGGCGCCCATGCCGATGATTGATCGCATCAAAGCGATTTGCCTCAAACCGAACGCCGAGTGGCCGGTCATCGAGGCGGAGACGACCTCGACGCGCGATCTGATGATCGGCTACGTCGCGCCGCTGGCGGCCATCACGCCGATCGCCGGCTTCGTCGGCGGTGTGTTCGTCGGACGCACGATCCCCTTCGTCGGGACCTACCACGTGCCGCTCACCGCCGGCCTGACGCTGGCGGTGGTCACCTATGCGCTGTCGCTGGTGGGGATCTTCATCCTGTCGTTGATCATCAGCGCGCTGGCGCCCAGCTTCGGCGGCCAGAAGAGCAGCGCCCAGGCGCTGAAGCTGGCCGTCTACGCCTACACGCCGGCCTGGGTGGCGGGCGTCCTCACGGTCTTCACCTCGCTCGGCCTCCTGGCGATCATCGCCTCGTTCTACGGCCTGTACCTGCTCTACCTGGGCCTGCCGGTCCTGATGAAGAACCCGAAGGAGAAGTCCTTCGGCTACACGGTCGTGATCGTCATCTGCGCGATCGTGTTGTGGGTGGTCATCGGCGCCGTGGGCGGCGCGGTGGGCGGCGCCGGAATGCTGGCCGCCGGCGGGTTCAAGGGTCTTTCGCACGCGGGCGGCTCGGCGGCGGCGCCCGGCCAAGGTCAAGTTCAGTTCGACAAGGACAGCTTCCTCGGCCGGATGCAGGCGATGGGTCAGGCGGCCGAGGAGAGCAGCAAGAAGATGGAGGCGGCGCAGAAGAGCGGTGACGCCAACGCGCAGGCGCAGGCGGCGATGCAGGGGCTGGGCGCCATCCTCGGCGGCGGCAAGCGCGTCGATCCGCTCGGCATCGATCAGCTCAAGCCCTTCGTCCCGGCGACGTTCGCCGGCCTCGACAAGACCGGCGGCAGCGCCGAGAAGAACGGCGTGGCCGGGCTGTCCGTCTCCAAGGCCGAGGGCGTCTACGGCGATCACGCGGGAAGCACGTCACGCTGGAGATCACCGACACCGGCGGCGCCAGCGGCCTCATGGGCCTGGCCGGCTGGATGAACATGCAGGGTGAGCGGGAGGACGACGACGGGTTCGAGAAGACCGACAAGGTCGACGGGCGGCTCACCCACGAGAAGGGGTCGAAGCGCCCGGGCGGCAGCAACGAGTTCACCGTCGTGCTCGGCGATCGCTTCGTCGTCGCCGCCCGCGGCACCGGCGTCGAGCTCGCCACGCTCAAGGCGGCCGTGGCGGGCCTCGACCTCGGCAAGCTCGAAGCGCTGAAGTCGGTCGGCGTTCAGAAGTAAGGCGCCGGGACCGACGGCCCCGGGTGCGCCCGGGACGGTGCCGGCGCGACCGGGGACGGCGGGCTCACTTGCCCCGGCAGGCCCAGAGCTGCCGGCGAATGGCGCCGTCGTCGAGGTCCTCGCCAATGAGGACGATCTCGGTCGCGGGCGGCGCATCACCCCACGGCTCGCCGAGGCGCAGCTCGGTGCGCAGGCCGGCGCGCTCGAGAAATCCGCGGCGCGGCTCGCCGGCCAGGTGGACGAACCCCTTGGCCCGCACCAGCCTCGACCCGAGGCTCTCCACGACGGCCAGCAGCGGCTCGCCCAGCAGCGCCGCCGAATCGCTGTAGGCCACCGCCGCCAGCTGGCCGTGGTGATGCGGCCCGTGCGCCGGCCGCGCCCGCGACGACGCCCGGACGTCGAGCAGCCAGGGGCAAAGCTCGGCGGTCGCCTCGTCGGTGAGCGGGAAGCTGGCGCGCTCCGCGGTCGGATTGCGGCGGCCGAGCTCGCGATGCAGCGCCACGACCGCGTCGGGCGCGGCGAGATCCAGCTTGGTGAGGACGATGCGATCGGCCGCCTCGATCTGCGCGCGCGCCTCTTCGTGCCGCGCCAGCTGCCCCGCGCCGGCCTCCGCGTCGACCGCGCAGACGACCCCCGACGCCACGGCCGGCGCGGCGTCGCCCAGCCCCTCCAGCCCGTCGAGGATCGACCACGGCTCGGCGATGCCGGTCGTCTCCAGGACCACCACCTCCGGGTGCGCGCGACGCGCCACCTCGGCGATGGCGGCCCACAGCTCCGACTGGACGCGCACCTCGTGGCAGACGCAGCCGCCGGCCAGCTCCAGCACGTCGCCGGAGCGGCTCTTGACGAGGCGGGTGTCGATGTCGATGCGCCCCAGCTCGTTGATGATCACCCCGACTCGCCGGTGGTGCTGGGCGCCCAACACCCGGTTCAAGAGGGTGGTCTTCCCCGCGCCCAGAAATCCGGTGAGCAGGACGAGGGGTGGCTTGGCGGCGATCTCGGCGGACACGGGCCGCGATTGTAGCGCGATCAATCCTCGTCGACGTCGTTGCCGCCGCGGGCCGGCGCGGCCGCCGCCGGCGAGGTCGCCCCGGCCGCGAACGCCTCCGGGACGCAGGCCCGGACGGCCGCCTCGATCTCCGGCGTCGGCCGCTCGAGATCGACGGCGCATGCCTGGCCGCGCAGCGCCTCCAGCGCCCGCCGGGCGTAGTAGCGCACCAGCGGGAAGGGATTGACCAGCTGCCGGGCGACCGCCGGCGCCGCCGCCGTCACGTGCGCCGCGCCCAGCGTCGCCAGCGCCACCGCCTGCTCGTGCGCCCTGCCCCGTTCCAGCGTCGCGGGAAGCGGCCGCGCGTCGAGGCTGCCATAGAGCGCGGCCAGCGCGGCGCGATCGTACTTGCGCCCCCACCAGCCTTCCATCGTGGTCACCAATTCGCCGACCGTCTTGTCGGCGTGGCAGAGCGCGCACTCGAGCGGACGATCGCGCTCGACCCGCACCGGATCGTCGGGGAGGCCGATCCGGTGGTAGCGGGTGAGCGCGTAGCCGAGACCCATGTTCTTGCGCGGCATGTGGCACCCGACGCAGCTCGCGCCGGCGCCGTTCGGATCGTGGTGGGCGTGCCTGGCCAGGGCCGCCGGCGGACCATACTGTGCGTGGCAGCGGACGCAGACGCCGTTGCCGGCCGGCGTGGCCAGCCGTTCCAGGTCGGCGCGCCGATCCTCGCCGTGCGGGTCGTGGCAGGTGACGCAGGACATCTGGCGCGCGCAGCCGCCGAGCAACAGATCGCGCCCCTCGCCGGAGGTGATCGAGCTGCCGCCCGGGTGGTCGCCGCGCCGCTGTCCCCCTTCCCAGGTGAACGGGTAGCGCGAGAACAGCACCTGGTGGCAGCGGGCGCACACCCGGTTGATCCGTTCGGCGCGCGTCACCTCGCCGTCGGCCCGCGCCACCCGGGGCCGCGCCGCCAGGAACGCGCTTTTGGGGGCGAAATCGGGGAGCACCCGGGGATCCTCGACGTGCTCGCGGCTGCCGCCGTGACAGGCCTCGCAGCCGATGCCGACCTCGATGAAGTGCCGCGCGCCGAACCGCGCCCGCAGCTCGTGAATTCCGTGCCGGAGCACCTCCTCGGCAGCGCCCGCACCGGACGAACGCCCGGCAAACGGCGCACCGCCGACCGCCGTCACCTCGGCGTCGACCGCGTCGAGCAGGGCGCGGTCGCCCCCGATCTCGAATCGAAACCGGCGCTCGGGCGGCAGCAGTCTGTCGACCACCTCCCCCTGGTATCCGGGCGCGCGCCCCCCGGTTGCGGCCTGTTCGTAGAGCGCGCCCCAGACATCGTCGAAGTACGGGACGGTGTTGTGGCAAAAGACGCAGGTCTGGTTCCAGACCCCGCCCGCGTGCAGGCCTGGCCGCTCGGTCACCAGGACCGAGTACCCCTTGACGCGGAAGCTCTTCGTCTCGAAGACGTACGAAATTGGCAGGAGCAGCTCGCGCTCCCCTTCGGTGGCGCCGGTGCCGACCTCGACGCCGGCGAAGTCCTCGCGATACCGACCTCCGATGACCCGGGTGACCCGATAGAGGTGGCGGCCGCCGCCCGCCGACGTCAGGTCGACGAACCGCTCCCCGTCCTTCTCCGTGAGGCGCG
The DNA here is from genome assembly GCA_963835825.1 of uncultured Pseudomonadota bacterium. GTDB lineage: Bacteria > Myxococcota_A > Polyangia > Fen-1088 > Fen-1088 > JADGRB01. The sequence continues at coordinate 538,391 of CAWIGZ010000002.1, read as the reverse complement.
CGGTGTCGTCCTTGAACCGAAACGTCGTCCCGTCGAAGGGGGCCCGGATGTGCGCCCCTTCCGGCAGCCGCGTCATGAGATGCATCGGCGAGCGTTGCCAAGCCGCGGTGATCTCCGCGTGGCAGCTGGCGCAACGCGCCGAGCCGGCATAGTCCCCCCGCAGGATGTTGCTGCGAACCCGCGCCGGGGTCGGGACCATCGGCTCGCCTGTCGCGACGGCACGGCCCGCCGGCCGTGCGGCGCCGCAACCGCCTGCCAGGAGGGCCACAGCGACGGTCGAGACGACGGTCGTTGTCGAGGCGCGTGCCCTCACGAGCCGACACTATACGCAAACCTGGCCGTTGCAGGGTCCGGAGTCGAGCCGTACGCTTTAGTCATGGCTGCGCATGAGGGACGGGCGCGGACAGGGGGGAAGGCGGCGAGCTTCGAGTACCGGTCGCGGCTGCGGATCGGCCGCGTGCCGCTCGTGCACGTGGTGCGCGGGATCGACCCGACGACCGGCCGGCGTCCGCCCGCCGTCGGAGTGATCGCGGTCGGGCAGATTGCCATCGGGGTCGTCGCCGTCGGACAGGTCGCGCTGGGCGCGATCAGCGTCGGCCAGGCGGCGATCGGGCTCGGCTGGGGGATCGGACAGGCGGCCTGCGGGCTGCTCGCGGCGGGACAGATCGCGGCCGGGCTGCTCGGCGCCGTAGGGCAGATCGCGCTCGGGCCGCGCGCGCTGGGGATGGTCAGCTTCTCCGGCGCCTGGGTCGCCATCGGCTGGGTGCTTGGGCGGCGCCTGCCTGATGGCGGGGATCGCCCGGCGCCGGCGACGGCTGGCGCCCCTGCTGTCACGGCCATGGCCGAGCGCGCTCCGCTCGCTGGGCGAGCTCACCGGCGACGACCACGTCCACGTCGCGGCGAAGGTGATCTCGACCGATCAGCTGCGGGCTCCGCTCTCCGGTTCGCCCTGCGTCTACTGGCACACCGTCGAGGTGAGCCCGGCCGAGCGACGCCACGAGCACGGCGGCGGCGAGGTGATGATCGCCGACGCGACCGGCGCGGCGCGCGTCGACCTGACCGGCCCGGTCATCTTCATCCGCAGCGACAACTACCACGAGATCGCCGGGCCCGACTGGGCGCTGCACCTCGAGACGTCGCTCGGCGAGGGGGACGCGATTCACGTGGCCGGACCGGTCACGCTGGCGCCCGATCGCGATGCCGGCGGCGCTCACCGGGGCGGCGTCTCGCCGCTGTTCGTCGGGCAGGCCGATCAGCCGCTGGTCGTCTCCACTCGAAATCCGCTGGCGTTCGACGCCGAGCTCCGCTTCGCCGCCGCGCTGGCCTGGACCGCCCTGGCCGGCGCCCTCCTGGCCGTCGTCCTCTCGCTGGTCTAGCGGGGGCGGGACCCTCTTCGGGTCCCGATCTACATGACAGCGTCGCCGGGGCGGGTCACGGCGCGCAGGCGGGCGCGGGTGACGGTGGTGAACTTGCCACCGTCCTGCACCTGCAGCTCGAGCAGCACCGGCCCGACATCGGGCGCGAAGGTCGTCCGGGCGACCCGCACCGGATCCGTGCGGGTGACCTCGATGACGACGCAGCCGAGGTAGTGCTCGCCCGAGTCGAGCTTGAAGTCGGCCGTCACCGAGGCGATGTGCGCCCGCCCCCCCTCGACCGCCCACTCGGCCCCGGCTTTCACCGGGTTCTTGATGATGTAGTCGCCGACCATGCCGCCGTCCTTCTGGACGATCCCCTCGGGCGTGACGGCGTAGGTCAGCTTCTCGTCGCCGGTCTGCACCACCGCGGTGTCGCCGGTCCGCTCGACGACCGCGTACGTCGCCAGGATGTTGATCCCGTCCTTCTCGACGTCATAGGCCCACTTCCAGCCCGGCACGAGCGGATAGAAATCGGCGGCGGTCAGGTTGGGGCGCGGCTTGATGTCCTGCGGTGCCGCACCTTCGGTGGCGCAGCCCATCACCAGGGAACCGACAGCAAGCACGACCGCGGCGGCAAGAGAGCGCATGACCCGAAAGCATCAACGATTTCCCCCCTGGTCTCAAGAATCTGAGGGGATGGCGCGACCGTCGAACGAAGTTCAACCGCAGCGAATGCCACAACGGTGGTACGAGCATTGCTATTCTAGCGGTCCGCAGGGGACGCCGATCAAGATGCCGCACACCAGCTTCGCCCGGCTTTGCGCGCTGCTCGCGCTCGCGGCGACGCTCGGAACAGCGCCGGCCGTGGTCCAGGCCGCCGCTCCGCCGCCCGCCGCCGGCGGCGTGACCCTGACCGCCGAGCGCGCCCGCCTGCGGGCCCAGCTCGACAGCGTCAACGCCGAGATCGACGTCCTCAAGCGGTCCGCGCGCGGCGTGGGCGACGACTACCGCCTGCGGGCCCGCCTGGCCGACGCCGAGGCGCTGGCGCGCCGCCTCATCGACATCGAGGCCCGCCTCGGCCTGCGCGCGCCGGCAGTCGACCGAGGGCCGTTGCCCGTCGCATCGCCGACGGACAGCCCGAGCGATCTGCAAGCCAAGGCCGACATTTTGGATGATCGCGCGCGCCGGGTGCGGCTGGAAGCAGACGCCCTCGACCACCGCGTCGTCGAGCTCAAGGGGCGGCAGGACTTGCGACGCCGCGTCGCGGAGCTGGATCGCGATCCGTTCGCGCCCCTCGAAGGGTCGAAGCGACGGGTGATGAGCATGACCGCGACCGACAGCCCGGCGCGCTCGACGCCGGCGCTCCCGACCGGCAGCGCTGGCCAGCCGCCGGCGGAACGCCCGGGCGTCGGCCTGACGAGCAGCACCAGCTCGCCAGGCAGCTCGGCGCCGCAGTCGTCCACCATCCTGGCCGGGAGCGCGCCGCCCACCCCGCTCACCGGACCGCCAGCGACGGCGCTCTCGCTGGAGCTGCGCGATCTGCTCGATCCCGCCACCGTCGCCGACATTCGCCGCCTCGAAGGAGCGAAGTCCCAGGCTCCGTCGGTGCGGGCGCTGGAGCGGGCGGTGGCCGCCCTGCGGGCGCGCGCCGCCGCGCTCGACGGCCAGGCGCGCGCGATGCGCCAGACCGCGCGCACGCCGCGCTGACGGCGGACCGGCCCCCGGATACACTGCCGGAACATGGGTCGTCCGGCGCTGGCTGCGCTCTCGCTCGTCGCCAAGCTCGGCATGGTGTCGGCAATGGTGATCGGCGCGGCGCCCGGCACGGCGCGCGCCCAGACCGACGGCGCGCCCGACACCGAGCGCTACACGCTGCGGGCGGAGGTCGGCCTCGAGTACGACACCAACGCCCACCGCACCGAGATGGTCGCCGGGGCGAACAACCCTCCCCTCGTCGCCTCGCCGCTCGAACGCCTGGTGCTGGCGGGGACGCTGTCCGATCTCGTCGCCGACGGTCAGCTCCTGACGCTGGCGGCGACCGCGGCCGGCAAGATCTACGACGCTCCGTCCGCTCAGGGCGAGGACGTCGCCATCGCTCAGTCCTCGATGGCCTGGGCCAAGGCCCTCGGACGTCGGGCGACGCTGACGCTCGCCGGGGCCTACTACGAGGCCTTTCAGGCGGCCGCCGGGAATCTCCTCGACGCCAGCGAGCGGCGCGATTTTCGGTCCCTCGGCTCGAACGTCCAGCTGGGATGGATCGCGGCGGAGCACTTCGACCTGTCGATCAACGCCGGGTACCGCAGCTTTCTGTTCAAGCCCGACCGCGACGACGACTTCACCGCGCCGACCGCCGCCGTCGAGCTGCGCTGGACCCGGCAGGGCCGCGACGCCGACTGGGAGGTGGGCGCCGGCGCGGTGTTCGAGCACCGGACCTTCGGCGGTCCGGCGCTCACCACCAACTGTCCGGCGGAGATCCAGCCGCCCGCGACGGGGTCGCTGAACCCGTTCGTGTTCGCCTGCGCGGGCGCCGAGACCCGACGCGACGACTTTCTCATGAGCCGCCTCGACCTGTTGCGCGTCGGCCGGGTGCTGCTGGGGGCCGGCTACGCCTTTCACTACAACCGCTCGAACAGCTACGGCGAGACGGTCCTTCGCCACCTGGCCACCGCCCGCTTCGCCGCTCCCCTGCCGGGCGGCTTCACCCTGGCCGCGCGCGGCGAGGTGCTGCTGGCGTTCTACCGCCAGCCGATGATCGTCGGACAGCAGGTCGCCGCCGGCAACACCTTCTCCAGCGTCGAGAGCATCGACGACGAGAACCGCTCGAGCGTGCGGGTCGACCTGTCGCATGACCTCGCCGACGGTCTCCGGCTCCTGGCGCGCTACACCTTCTACGCCAACGAGCTCGCCAACGCCTCGCCCATCAGCTACCAGCGCCAGACGCTGCTGCTTTCGCTGACCGGCTCGCTCGAGAAGTGAACCGACCAGGCCAGACAAAACAAAACGGCGAGCCGGGAAGACCCCGACTCGCCGTCTGTTGGAACGGGCGATGAACCGCGGAAGCGGCTACATCATGCCGCCCATGCCCCCCATGCCGCCCATCCCGCCCATGCCGCCGCCGCCCGGAGCGGGGGCCGGAGCCTCCTCCCGCGGACGCTCGACGATGAGGGCCTCGGTGGTGACCATCAGCGACGCGACCGAAGCCGCGTTCTGCAGCGCCGAGCGCACCACCTTGGTCGGATCGATGACCCCCGCCTCGACGAGATCCTCGAACTCGTCGGTGGCGGCGTTGTACCCGTAAGCGCCTTTGCCCTCGCGGATCTTGTTGACGACGATCGACCCTTCCTTGCCGGCGTTGGTGGCGATCTGACGGCAGGGCTCCTCGCAGGCGCGGCGCACGATCGAGACGCCGATCTGCTGCTCCTCCGAGAGTCCCTCCAGCTTGTCGGTCGAGGCGAGCGCCCGGATGAGCGCGACGCCGCCGCCCGGGACGATCCCCTCTTCGACGGCCGCGCGCGTGGCGTGCAGCGCGTCTTCGACGCGGGCCTTCTTCTCCTTCATCTCCGTCTCGGTCGCCGCGCCGACGCGGATGACCGCCACGCCGCCCACCAGCTTGGCCAGCCGCTCCTGCAGCTTCTCGCGATCGTAGTCGGAGGTGGTGTCCTCGATCTGGGCGCGCATCTGCTTCACCCGCGCCTCGATCTCCGGCTTCTTGCCGGCGCCGTCGACGATGGTGGTGTTGTCCTTGTCGATGGTGACCCGCTTGGCGCGCCCCAGGTCCTTGAGGGTGATGCTCTCCAGCTTGATCCCCAGGTCCTCGGTGACGGCCTGGCCGCCGGTGAGCACGGCGATGTCCTTCAGCATGTCCTTGCGGCGATCGCCGAAGCCCGGCGGCTTGACGGCCGCGACGTGCAGCGTGCCACGCAGCTTGTTGACCACCAGCGTGGCCAGCGCCTCACCCTCGACCTCGGCGATGAGGAGGAGCGGCTTTCCAGAGCGCGCCACCTGCTCGAGGATCGGCAGCAGATCCTTCATGCTGCTGATGTTCTTCTCGTGGATGAGGATGTACGGGTCGTCGAGCTTGACCTCCATCCGCTCCGCGTCGGTCACGAAGTACGGCGAGATGTAGCCGCGATCGAACTGCATCCCCTCGACGACGTCCAGCGTGGTCTCCATCGACTTGGCCTCTTCGATGGTGACGACGCCTTCCTTGCCGACCTTCTCCATCGCCTCGGCGATGGTCTTGCCGATGAACTCGTCGCCGTTGGCGCTGATCGTCCCGACCTGCGCCACGTCCTTCTGGCCCTTGGTCGGCTTGGAGATCTTCTTCAGCGCCTCGACGATCTTCTCGACCGCCTTGTCGATGCCGCGCTTGAGCTCCATGGGGTTGTGGCCGGCGGCCACCATCTTCGCGCCCTCGCGGAAGATGGCCTGCGCCAGCACGGTCGCCGTGGTCGTCCCGTCGCCGGCGGTGTCGGAGGTCTTGGAGGCGACCTCCTTGACCATCTGCGCGCCGAGGTTGGCGAACTTGTCCTCGAGCTCGATCTCCTTGGCCACGGTGACGCCGTCCTTGGTCACCGTCGGGGCGCCCCAGGACCTCTCGATGACCACGTTGCGGCCGCGCGGCCCCAGCGTCGCCTTGACCGTGTCGGCCAGCGCGTTCACGCCGGCCAGAATGCGGGAGCGCCCCGCCTCGTCGAACAGAATCTCTTTGGCTGCCATGGGATCTCCTTATTTGTCCAGCACGCCGAGGATGTCATCCTCGCGCAGAATCAGGTGATCGACGCCGTCGATCTTGATCTCGTTGCCGCTGTACTTGCCGAAGAGGACGCGGTCGCCCTTCTTGACGGCCAGCGGGCGCAGCGCGCCCTTGTCGTCGAACTTACCGTTGCCGACGGCGATGACCTCAGCCTCGGCCGGCTTCTCCTTGGCGGAGTCGGGGATGATGATCCCCCCTTTGGTCTTCTCTTCTTCGGCGATGCGACGAACGAGCACGCGGTCCTGTAGCGGTCGAACTTTCATCTCGGATCCTCCCTGAACTTTTTGCCTGACTTCCGGCCAGACGGTTTTGATCGGCTGGCCCCCTTGCCGAGCAAGGATGAACAAGCCTGGCACTCAACTTGGTTGAGTGCCAGCGCCGGACTTTAGTCCCAAACCCTTCGGAGTCAACGGGTTGGCTCTTCCGTCTGGCATCCGGGATCTGTGTCTGCCAACGAAACATGCTCCCATGTATTTGGAATCATTCGTGAATTCGTTGACATTTGGAATCGTTGGCCGCATAGCTGATCACATGGACCTCGCGCGCAACGTCGAAGGGTTCTTTCACGAGGAAGTCGACCGCGCGTTCCGGGACGAAGGGCTGTCCCCCGGGACCCTGGTCGAGCACTACATCGTTCAGCTGCTGGCCAGCTACGCCGCGCAGCGGATCGAGGAGACGCCGCTGGCGCTCCGCATGCTGGCGGCGAAGGAGGCGCCTCTGCCGGAGAGGCGGCGCCAGCTCCGCGAGATTGGCGACACGTCGCTGTACCTCTCGGGCTTCTGGAGCGAGCACCTGGCGGGCGGCCCGGTCGACGTCGACTACTACATCGGGATGGGCGGCTCGGCGTACGGGGAGCTGGCCCGCGGCGGCGCCGGCTGGACGGGCGATCCGTTCAGCGACGTCTTCAACGAGCTGGCGGCCAACTTCGTTCGCTTCGTCGGTGCGCTGGCGCTGGTCAGCCGGCGGCTGGCCGTCCCGGCCAGCAACCAAGACGTCGTGCGGCTCTACCGGCTCTGGCGGGAGACCAAGAGCCGCTCGGCCGCGGCCCGGCTGGCGGCGATGGGCGTGGTCATCGGGCGCGGGGGCGGACAGCCTTCGTGAGGCGCGGGCCGGCACGCACGGCCCGCCTGTCCATTTTGGCGCGCCTACAGCTCGGACTGGAAGCGCTCTATCGCGTCGAGACCCGCCTGGCGATCGACGCGTTCGTCGTCGACGAGGCGGCGCGCGCAGCGACGGGCGTGGCGCGTTCGCCGCGGGAGCAGCTGCTGGTCCGCCAGGACGACGGCGAGCTCGGCCTTGGCCTCTTCGTCGACGCCGCGACGGTGGCGAATCTCGAGCGGCACGATCCGACGGCGGTCGGGATCGATGACCGAAACTTCAGCGACTTCTGCCTGGCCGTCGAGGGGGTGAGCCACTTCATCTACGTGGCCCTGCGGGCCGCCGACGATCGGGGCGTCTCCCAGCTGGAGCTGGAGCTGCAGGCGGAGGTCGACAAGTACGCCTGTTGCCTGCTGGTGGCCGGACCGGCGCCGGATCTCCGCCGCCGCCTCTACGGTGACGTGCGCTTCGCCGCCGATCTCGACGAAGAAGAGCGCGCCCGCTACCAGGCGGCGAACAGCGGGGCCAGCCGCTACGCCGACACCCTCGAGCGCCGCTTCGTCCGCCCCGAGCGAACAGGCGATCTCCTGACCGAGCTGCGCCGCTTCTATCGCATGGACCTGCCCGACAAGCTGGGCCACATCGCCCGCCTCGACTAGAGCTGAACGTTGTCGATGAGGCGGGTGCGGCCCACGAAGGCCGCGACCAGCAGGACGGCCGGGCGATCGACCTCGACGAGGGGCGCCAGCGTCGCGGCGTCGCAGAGCTCCAGGTAGTCGACGCGATCGACGTCCAGCGCGGCGCGGGCGCCGTCGACCAGCGCGCGCCCGTCGCGCTCGCCGGCCGCCGCGCGATCGCGGGCGGCGAAGAGCGCGCGAGAGAGCGACAGGGCGCGGGTCCGCTCGACCGGTGACAGGTAGGCGTTGCGCGAGGACATGGCCAGACCGTCGGGCTCACGCACCGTCGGCAGGCCCACGATCTCGATCCCCATGGCCAGGTCGGCGACCAGCCGCCGGACGATGGCCAGCTGCTGAAAGTCCTTTTGACCGAAGACGACCACGTCGGGCTGGACGATGTTGAACAGCTTGGCGACCACCGTGGCCACGCCCGCGAAGTGGCCAGGCCGGAAGACGCCGTCGAGGCCGCCGGCAAGGTCGCGGACCTCGATGGTCGTCTGAAAGCCGGGCGGGTAGATGTCGGCCGGCTCGGGCACGAACGCGACGTCGGTCCCCGCCCCTGCCGCCTTGGCCAGATCGCCCGGGAGATCGCGCGGGTAGCGGGCGAGATCTTCGTTGGGGCCGAACTGCGTCGGGTTCACGAAGATGGAGAGCACCAGCTGGTCCCCGCGGCGGCGCCCCTCCTCGAGCAGCGCGACATGCCCCGCGTGCAGCGCCCCCATCGTCGGCACGAAGGCGATCCGCTCGCCGCGGGCGCGGGCCGCGCGCGCCCAGGCGGTCATCTCGGCGGAGGTGCGAATGACCTTCGGTTTGGCGGACGAGGACACGGCGAGAGACGATTCGGACCTATTCGTAGGTCTCTTCGGCGGCCGGGAACTTGCCGGCCCGGACGTCGGCGGCGTAGGCGGCGAACGCCTCGCCGGCGGCCTTCCCCATTTCGGCGTAGCGGCGGACGAAGCGCGGCTTCCAGCTCGGCTGCAACCCGAGCAGATCGTGCATCACCATCACCTGCCCGTCGCAGTCGGCGCCGGCGCCGATGCCGATGGTCAAGGCGGAGACCGCCCGGGTGACCTCGCCGGCCAGCGCATGCGGAATGGCCTCCAGCACGATGGCGTAGGCGCCGGCGTCGCTGAGAGCGCGCGCGTCCTCCAGAATCTGGGCGCGCTGCGCCTCGGTCCGCCCCTGGACCTTGAACCCGCCCAGCTGGTGGATCGACTGCGGCGTCAGCCCGACGTGCCCCATCACCGGGATCCCCGCCCGCACCAGCCGGCGACAGAGCTCGGCCACCTCGACGCCCCCCTCCAGCTTCACCGCCTCGGCGCGCCCCTCTTTCATGAGACGCCCCGCCGCCCGCATGCCGTCCTCGACCGAGGCCTGGTAGCTCATGAACGGCATATCCGCGACAAGATGCCCGCGGGTGATGCCGCGGGCGACGATCCGGCTGTGATAGACCATCTCGTCGAGCGTCACCGCCAGCGTCGAGCGCTCGCCCTGGACGACCATTCCCAGGCTGTCGCCGACCAGCACGACGTCGATCCCGGCGCCGTCCGCCAGGCGGGCGAACACCACGTCGTAGGCGGTCAGGACGGCGATCCGCTCGCCGGTCCCCTTGCGCGCGCGGAGGGTCGCCGCGGTGACTTTGGCCTCGGGCGCCATCGAGCTAGCCTAGCACGCCGGCCTAGGCCGCTCCGGGCGGCACGTCGTCGGCCATGGTTCGCTTCGCTCACCGTTGCCTACGGCAACGGCCTCCTAGGCTTCCATCCGCCGGAACGAGCGGGTCGCCAGCGCGGCGAAGACCACCGCGGACAGGAGGATCACCGCGACGTCGACGACGAGCGGAAAAGTATGGTGTCCGATGCAGAGCCCGCGCACGGCGTCGACCAGGTAGGACATCGGGTTGATGAAGACGATCGCCCGCAGGCCGTGCGGGAGGCCGACGATCGGGTAGAGCGCGCCCGACAGGAAGAACACCGGCTGGATGACGAAGTTCACCACCGACCCGAATCCCTCGAACGATTTCATGCGCGCGGCGACGATGATGCCCAGCGCGTTGACGGTCATCCCGAAGACTGCCAGGAGCGGCAGGGAGGCCAGCGCGCCCAGCGGACTGAACCGCGCCCCGACCAGCGGCGACAGCAACAGCATCAGCGACACCTCGATGAGCGCGGTGGCGCTGCCGGCCAGGATCTTGGCGGCCACGATCGCGCCGCGCGGGACCGGCGCCACCAGCAGCTCTTTGAGAAAACCGAACTCACGCTCCCAGACGATGGAGATGGCGGCGAACATGCTGGCGAAGAGGACCGTCATGGCGGCCAGCCCCGGCACCAGGAAGGATACGTAGTCCGTCCCTCCAGTCGGCAAGCGCACCGACGCGCGCAGGCCGAACCCGAAGGCCAGCAACCAGAGAAAAGGGCGCGTCAGGCTGGTGATCAGCTGACGCCGATCGCGGACGAACTTGATCATGTCCCGCCGCCAGAGGGCATAGACCACCTCGATCACCCGCGCCTCCGGACCATGGCGCGCAGCTTGGCGGCGTTCCCCTCGGCCCCCTCGGCGCGGATCTGCCGGCCGGTCAGCGAGAGGAAGACGTCGTCCAGCGTCGGCCGGCGGACGCTGATTCCCTCCAGCGGCGGGCGATCGGCGGCGGTGAGCAGCTTGACGATGAAGGCGTCCCCCTCGGCGACCAGGAAGGTCAGCCCGCCGTCGGCCGGCATACTGGTCAGGCCATACTTGTCGGAGAGCAACCGGGCCAGCCCAGCCGGATCGGCGGTCCGGGCCGCGATCTGATCCTTGCCAACCCGCTGCTTGAGGGCGGCCGGCGTGTCGAGCGCGACGATGAGGCCGTGATCGACGATGGCGATCCGATCGCAGTTCTCGGCCTCGTCCATGTAGTGGGTGGTGAGGAACAACGTCGTCCCGTACTTCTCCCGCAGGCCGCGCAGCACCTCCCAGGTTCGCGCCCGGGTCTGCGGGTCGAGGCCGGTGGTCGGCTCGTCGAGGAACAGGATGTCGGGGCGATGGACCAGGCCCCGGGCGATCTCCAGCCGGCGCTTCATGCCGCCCGAGAAGGTGCGGGTCAGATCTTTGCGGCGGTCGAACAGATCGACGAACTGCAGCGCCTCGTCGATGCGGGCGTGGCGATCGGCGCGCGCGACGCGGTAGGCGACCGCGTGAAGCATCAGGTTCTCCCAGGCCGTCAGGCGGTCGTCGAGCGCCGGGTCCTGAAAGATGACGCCGATCCGCCGCCGGACCTCCTCCGGAGACGCGGCCACGTCGATCCCCGCCAGCCGCGCCGTGCCCGAGGTGGCCTGCAGCAGCGTGCAGAGGATCTTGATGGTGGTCGTCTTGCCGGCCCCGTTGGGCCCCAGGAACCCGAAGATCTCGCCGGCGCCCACGGAGAAGCCGATCCCGCGCACCGCCTCCACGTCGGCGTAGCGCTTCTTGAGATCGGTGACCTCGATGGCCGCGGTCTTCATGAGAGCTGGCGCAGGCGGCGCAAGCGGAGCGGCGACCCGAGCGGCGCAGCGGCGGCTCGAGCGCGCGCCGCGACGATCAGCTCGTGCCGGGGCGCCAGCGCGCAGGCCGGATCGGTGGCGGCGGCGTCTCCGAGCAGCGCGAAGGCCTGGCAGCGGCAGCCGCCGAAGTCGACCGCCCGCTCGTCGCAGCTCCGGCAGGGATCGGGCATCCAGGCCTCGCCGCGAAAGGCGCGGAAGCCGGCGCCGTCGGTCCAGATGTCGGCCAGCGAGCGCGCGCGGACGTTCTCCCAGGAGGACGACAGCGCGGCGATCTCCCGCGCCTGATGGCAGGGAAGCGCGATCCCGTCGGGCGCGACGACCAGGTAGCGGCGGGCCCAGCCGTCCATGCAGGCGCGCGGGCGATCGGCGTGGTAGTCGGGGCGCACGAAGAGGATCTCCATCTTGCCACGCAAACGCTCGCGCGCGGCCAGCGCCACCTGGCGGGCTTCGTCGACGGCGGCCCGCGACGGCAGCAACGTCTCCCGGTTGACGAGCGCCCAGCCGAGGTACTGGGTGTTGGCCAGCTCGAGCCGGGCGGCGCCCATCGTCTCGGCCAGCGCCACGAAATCAGCGACGCGCGCGATGTTGCCGCGGTGGAGGACGACGTTGAGCGTGAGCGGCAGCCCCAGGGCCCGCGTCGCCTGTGCCGTCTCGATCTTGGACTCCATCAAGTTCGGGGACCCTCGAAGGGTCCCCGCTCCCCCCGCGAAGGACTCCGCCGAGACGAGCTCGGCTCCGTCCACGCGTCTTCATCGCGCCCGGCGATCCAGGCGGCGCCGTGCGGATCGGTGTCCTGGACGGAGAGCTGCAGGCTGTCGAGCCCCGCCGCCGCCAGGCGGGCCAGACGGTCGGCGTCGGCCGGGATGCCGCTGGTGATGAGGTTGATGTAGAGGTCGTGCTTTCGCGCCGCGGCGACCAGCGCCTCCAGATCCCCGCGCACCAGCGGCTCGCCGCCGGTCAGGTTGACCTGCAGGACACCCAGCGCGGCGGCCTCGGCGAAGACGCGCGACCAGTCTTCGGTCGTCAATTCGGCGTCGGGCAGCCCGAGCTCGAGCGGGTTCGAGCAGTAGGCGCAGGCGAGCGGACAGCGGTAGGTCAGCTCGGCGATCAGCGTGTACGGGCGCGGGACCTCGTCCGACGTCACGGGGTCCGCACCATCAGGAGGCCGCGATCTTCGAGCGCGCGCAGGAAGGCCAGCACCTCGTCCTCGATCTGCCGGCGGGCGATCGGGCTGTCGATGGTCGCCGACACCATCCGCTCGACGATGTCCCGGACAGCCCGCTCTTCGCGGCAGAGCGCCGCCACTCGGGCCGCGGTGTCGTTCAGGTCGAGCCCCTTTTCGGGATAGAGCAGGATCTGCCGCCCGGTCCGCGGATCGAGCTTGAGCCGCGCCTGGCGCGCCAGGCTGACCCGGGAATCGGGGCCGATCATCGTCGGCTCCTCGCGGTCGCCGCCTCCACGCAATCGACGAGGTGCCAGAGGATCTCCGTCTTGCGCACCAGCGCCGCCACGCAGGCCTCCTGCAGCGCCCGGGAGGTGGCGTTGGCGACCACGAACGCCAGCCCCTCTTCACCGTCGCGGCGCGCGCGCGGCACCCGCCCCCGAAAGTAGCCGAGCGCCTCCGCGCCGACCCAGGGGTAGTGCTGCTCCCAGGCGGCGATCCGCTTGGACATCAGATCGGGCGCGAACATCTCGGTCAGCGACGAGGCGACCGCCACCACCAGCGGGCTCTCGCGGCAGAGCGCGACGTAGGCGTCGCAGGCGAAGCGCACGCCCGGCAGGACGCTCCGGCAGCTCGCCACCTCTTCGCGGTCGAGCCCGACCGCGTCCGCCAGGCGCAGCCACTGGGCGAGGCCCCCTGTGTCGGGCGCGTCGCCGTCGTGGTCGTGAATCCTGCGGATCCAGGCCCGCCGGAACGCCGGGTCCTCCGACTTGGAGACGATGATGGCGTCCTTGATGGGGATCCGCGTCTGGTAGTAGTAGCGGTTCAGCGTCCAGGCCTGAAGCTCCGCGCGCGACAGCTTCCCCTCGTGCATCCGCTGATGGAACGGATGCTGGTCGTGGTACCGGCGCACCCCCTCGGCGCGCAGGCGCGCCACCAGCTCGTCGGGCCCGAGCAACTCGGACGGCAGCGCCTGCCGCTCTGCCTGGCTCACAGTGACAGCTCCAGCCCGTCGATGGCGACCTCGATTCCCGCGGCGTCGAGCGCCCGTCGCTCGGCGCTGGTCTCGCGCAAGATGGGATTGGTGTTGTTGACGTGAATCAGGATCTTCCGGCCGCGCTGGCGGGCGAGAAACACCGCGCTCCCCTCGGGCCCACCCACCGGCCAGTGCGCCATCTCCTCGGCGCGCCGCGTGCCGAGCCCGGCGGCGATCAGCTCGTCGCTCGACCAGAACGTGCCGTCGAAGAACAGCACGTCCGCCTCGGCCAGGGCCCGCGCGATCGCCGGCGCCGGGCCGGCCACACCCGAAAAATAGGCCAGCCGCCCGCCGGTGCGCGGATCGCGGATCACCAGCCCGACGTTGTCTCCGGGACAAGGCGCGCAGAGCGTCTCCAGATGCAGCGGCAGCTTCCCGGGCGTGGCGATCGCGGTGATCGTCAGCCCGGAGTCACCGAGCGGCTGCTCGCGGCCCGCTTCCGGCGTTCGCGCACCGTCGGAATCGACCGCCAGCGCCCGCCAGGTCACCTGCCCGTCGAACCGCTCCAGCGTCCGGTAAAGGACGTTGCCCCTGGTGAACCCGGTCCGCACGCTCTCCGTCGCGTAGACGGTCAGCGGGTGCGACTCCCGCAGCGACAGCAGCCCCAGGCAATGGTCGAGATCCCCGTTGGTCAGCACCAGGCCGGCGATCGGCGAATGGCGCGGCTCGCGCGGGGTCAGCGGCGGGAAGCTCTCGATCTGCGCGCGGATCTCGGGCGAGACGTTCAGCAGGAACCAGGAAAGCGCCGTCGGCGCTGATCGCCACCGTCTCCTGCGTCCGGGGCCGCACGGCGCCCGTCCCGCGCCGCGCCTCGCGACAGTTGTCACAGCCGCAGTTCCACTGCGGTACACCCCCACCCGCCGCGGAACCGAGGACGCGGACTTGCATTCGACCCTTCGGTGAGCTTGATCGGATTTGGTCGGCGTTGACCGGGCCGGACCGTCAGCGCCGAAGGGCGTCGGCCGCGTCGCGATCGGTCTTGCCATGGAGGTTCCCATGGCTCTCGACGGTGGACACCGGACCCCAGGGGTCGCGATCGGTGAAGTCACTTCCGTACCCGCCGATTTCGGCGCTCATGTTGATCTCGACGAAGGCCGGGGTCTCCCACTTCATGCGCGTTATTTTGCGCCGATAGTGGGGCGAGTCAAGGGCGGGGCCTGGCGGGTGACGCGGCGGGAAAACGGTCGCCCAACGCCGTCTCCTGCTGTATCCATGCGGCATGGCGTACCTCCTGCGCGGCCGAGGCATCCAGGCCGTTTTCGTCGCTTTTGTCGTCTTGCCATCCTTCGTTGCGCCCCTGGCGCACGCGGCCGGGGGCCGCGCCGCCGGCAAGGCCTACGTGAGCGGTGAAGAAAGCGGCGAGATCATCGTGGTCGACCTCGCCAAAGGGGCGGTCGACACCCGCATTCCGGTCGGCAAGCGCCCGCGCGGCATCAAGCTGTCGCGCGACGGCAAGCTGCTCTACGTCGCGCTCTCCGGATCGCCGCGCGGCGGGCCGGGCGTCGACGAGTCGAAGCTGCCGCCCGGCGATCGCACCGCCGACGGCATCGGCGTCGTCGATCTCGCCAGCCACAAGCTGCTGCGCACGCTGGAGAGCGGCCAGGATCCCGAGGCGTTCGATCTGTCGCGCGACGGCAAGACGCTCTACGTCTCGAACGAGGAGACCGCGGAGATGAGCGTGCTCGACCTCGCCTCGGGGAAGGTCAAGCGCAAGGTCCCCGTCGGCCACGAGCCGGAGGGGGTCACCCTCCGCCCCGACGGCAAGGCGGTCTACGTCACCTCCGAGACCGACAACGAGCTCACCGCCGTCGACACCCGCAAGCTGAAGGTGCTGGCCCAGATCCCCACCGGCCCGCGCCCGCGCGGAATCATCTTCACCCCCGACGGCAAGACGGCCTTCGTCAGCTGCGAGAACGGGCGCGAGGTGACGGTCATCGACGTCGCCAAGAACGCCGCCAGCGGCCACATCAAGATCGACCCCGTCGCCAAGACCGTCCTCGGCCCGCGGCCCATGGGCCTGGCGCTGGCCCCCGGGGGCAAGACGCTGTACGTGACGCTGGGGCGCGGCGAGGCGATCGCCGTCATCGACGTCGCCACCCGCAAGGTCACCCGCCTCATCGACGGCGTCGGCGCCCGCCCCTGGGGAATCGCCGTCAGCCCCGACGGCAAGACGCTCGTCACCGCCAACGGCCCGTCCAACGACATCTCCGTCGTCGACGCGGCGACCGGCGTCGTGGAAGAGCGGATCAAGGTCGGGGGGCTCCCCTGGGGTCTCTGATCGCCGGCAGCCGCTGAGGCGAGTGGCGGTTGCGGGTTCGGCGGATCGGCCGGCGCTTCCCACACTTCAGCCAATTTCAGAGCGCCGGCAGTGAAGATGGGCCACGGGCGATGCCATATCATTGCGCAGTGCTGCCTTCGATGAACCCGTTCCTGTACCCACGAACCTCGAGCGCGCGGTGGCTTCGACTTCCGCTGGCGGTCGCGGCCGCGTCCCTGGCACTCGGTTGCAGCTCTGGGTCCGACCAGCCCCAGAGCGGAAAGGGCGGCAGTCCGGGCAACACCGGCGGCGCCGGCGGGACCAGCAACAGCGGCGGCGTCGGTGGGACAAGCGGCGGCGGCATGGCGGGCGCCGGCGGCGGCTCGGCGGGCGGCGGCGGCATGGGTGGCGCCGCTAACCTGCCGCAAACCTGCGTGCCGTTCGCGGACATGACTCAGCCCGTCCAGACGTTGAGCCAGACCGGCTGCGTGAGCCCGACGAATCCGACGACGCTCGCGCCTTCGGTCATCCCCTACGAGGTCAACAGCCCCCTCTGGTCCGACGGGGCCGACAAGACGCGAGGCATGGCGCTGCCGAACGGCGCCAAGATTCACGTGGTGAGCTGTTCGGCGAATCCGTCGGAGTGCCCCGGCTCCCGCGACTACGCCGACGACGGCAAGTGGAAGTTCCCGGTCGGCACGGTGATGGTCAAGAGCTTCCTCTTCGACGGCAAGCTCGTCGAGACGCGCCTCTTCATGCATTTCAGCGCGACGACCTGGGCCGGCTTTTCATACAAATGGGACGAGGCCCAGACCGACGCCACCCTCGAGTCGGCGGATCGCGACGAGGCGAGCTTCTCGACCGGCCAGCGTACGGTGGACTGGCACTTCCCCTCTCGCAACGACTGCATGACCTGCCACATCCCGGACAAGGGCTACGCCGTGCTCGGCCCGGAGACCGCCCAGATGAATCGGGTGGTCGGCGGGTCCAACCAGCTCGACAGGCTGCAGGCCATGGGCGTCTTCGAGGCGCCGCTCCCCACGCCGTACAAGGCGGCGCTCATCACCCCGACGACGTCGCAGCTCGGGAGCCCTCCCGCGTCTGCGACGATCGAGCAGCGGGCGACGACCTACATGCACGCGAACTGCGCCTTCTGCCATCGCCCGGACGACGACGTCGATTGCGGCACCGACCCGTGCCTCGACCTCCGGTTCGGCCTGCCGCTCGGCAGCCGGAACGTCTGCAACGTCACCCCGGCGAAGGGCGGGTTCGGATTGACCAACCCGGTGAGCCTGGCCCCCGGCCACCCGGAGCTGTCCGTCATGTCGATCCGGATGAAGGCGCCGGCTGACGACAGCAGCGGCCACCACGGCCGCATGCCGCTCATCGCCTCCTACGTGGTGGACCAGCAGGCGACGGATCTCATCGACAGCTGGATCACGTCAATCACCTCCTGCCCCAGCCAATAGAGTCTGCGGTTCACCCCCGCGGCGGTTGCGCGGCGCTGGCGATCGTGCGCTTGTGGCGCCTCGCCTTCGCCGGCTGCGGGGCTTGCGACAGTGATCCAGGGATGCCCCACGCGCAGAGGTGGCCGTTACCGGCGACGACGATCCGTCCCTTGACGGCGATCGGCGAGCTCCACTTCGGCACCGAACCCGCGCAGGCCGTGCTGCTGCTGTAGATGGTGGCGCCGGTGTCGCCGTCCACACCCATCAGCTTGCTGTTGTTCGCGTACCAGACGATGGCGTCGGAGGTCCCGTCGGTGCTGGTGGCGATGGGGTTGGTCGCGCTGCCCATCGCGGCACACCAGACGACCGAGGCGGCCAGCGGGCTGGCGGTGATGCGCACCGCCATGAGCTGGCGTCCCGTCCCGCCCCCCGGACATCCCGTGGCGCTGGCCGAAGACATGACGACGTAGGTCCCCATCGCGGTCCTGTACGACGCCGGAGCGCCGTACACGTTCATGCCGCTGCCGTTGGCCAGCGCGAACGTGGCGAGCTGCCCGCCCGCCGCGCTGCCGCTGGTCGTTCCGCGGAGCTGGGAGGCATCCAGCAGGTAGCCGTTTCCCCCCTTGGCGATCGCCACCACCAGCTTGGACGGCGTCGCGCCCGGCACGGTGATGACCATCGGGTTGTTCGATCCCACGTCGCCGTCGTTCTTGTCGAAGCTGCTCCAGTCGGACGGATAGAAGAAGTCCCCCTTCGTCCCCATTCCGGTGATGCGGACAATCTCCTCGCTGTCGGTGTGGGTGGCGGGGGCGCTCGACAGCGGCACGTAGTTGCCGGTCGCGGCGAAGATGTTGTTGCCGTCGGAAGCCAGGCCACCGCTGGCCCAGATCCCGCCGCCCGCGTCCCCGGTGGCCCACTGCCCCACCGTGGTCGGGGTGCTGGTGTTGATGGCGACGACGCGCCCATGGTAGCTGCCGCAATCGCCCACGTAACCGGCATACGGGATGTAAAGGATGCCGTTGACCAGCGAGAGCGCGCTGCGCTGATTGTGAATCGTCGGATCGAACGAGGCCGCGGTGTCGACCTTCACCGGCCATCCCGACTTGACCTTTCCGGTCGCGATGTCGATGGCGCTGGCGATCTGGTTGGTCACGCCCGAGCCGCTCCCGACGATGCCGGCCACGTAGATCGTCTTGGACGTCGCGTCGATCGCGGGCGTCGACAGAATCCCCAGCGGCGGCGTGGTCGCGAAGCTGGAGCAACCGATGCCGCCGGTGGCCGGCGCGCCGATGCTCGTCGACCATTGGCTCGTCCCGTCTTCCTTGCGGGCGACGACGTCGCCGCCAACCGTCGGGATGAAGAACAGCCCCGCACCGTTCGCGCCATCGAGGTAGACCGGCGATGCCGCCACGTTCGCGCCGTTCGAGACGGTCGACGTAAAGGTCGCCGCGCTGTTGAAGTTCGTATCGGCCGCCATCGTCATGGCCGCCGCCTTCGTCAATGTCGGCTGGATGAAGAGCCCGTCACGTGAGGGGTTCTTGTTCCGCTCGAGCACGTTCTGATCGGCCGTGCCGGCCGATCCGCCCGTCCCGGTCGTGCCGCCGGTCGCAGACCCGCCGGTCCCCTTCGCGCCGGCCGCGCCGCCGGTTCCCGTCGCACCGCCCGTCGCAGAGCCTCCGGTCCCCGTGGCCCCACCCGTCCCTCTCGTCCCGGCTCCTCCGCCGGTCCCAGTCGCGCCGCCCGTCGCGGAGCCTCCGGTCCCGATCGCCCCGCCCGTCCCCGTTGAACCGCCGGTGGCGCTCGATCCGCCGGTGGCGCTCGATCCGCCGGTGGCGCTCGATCCGCCGGTGGCGCTCGATCCGCCGGTGCCCGTGCCGGTGGTTGACCCGCTGCTCGAGCAGGCGAAAGGAAGAATGAGGAGTCCGATCAGGAGCCGGCGATGCATAGCCTTGCCTCTCTGCGATCCCCCGGGGGTGATTCGTCCATCGAATCGGGGTGGGACGCGGGCAAGGAAACTACCACTTCGTTAGTGAGGTGACCAGGAGCACAGGTTTCCGTCGCCCCCGACGATGATCCGCCCGTTGGCGGCAATCGGCGAGGTCCACTGCTCGACGTTCGCGCAGCTGGTGGTGCTGGCATAGATCGGTGCCCCGGTGTCGCCGTCGACGCCGTTGAGCTTTCCATTGTTCATGTACCAGACGACCACGTCGCTGGTGCCGTCGGTGGTGGTCGAGATCGGTCCCGTCACTTTTCCGGAAAGCGGAGCGCACCAGGCGATGCTCGGCTTGGGCGGGGAGCCCGGCGGGATCAGCACCGACATGATGTTCTTGCTGCCGCCCCCGGGACAGAGCGCGCCCGTGTCGGTTCCGAAGGTGACGTAGAGGCCCTTGGCCGTGGTGTACGCCGCGACCGCGGTGTGGATGGCCATCGTGCCGCTGGCCACCATGAAGTCGACCTTCTGCCCGCCCATTCCGCCCAGGGCGGTCGCGTCGAGCAGGTACATGTGGCCGTCCTTGGAGACGACCACCAGGATCTTCGACGGCGTCGAGCCCGGCAGCGTCACGTAGACCGGGTTGCTGGCGCCGAGGTCGGCGTCGCCGCTGTCCATGCTGTGCCAGCTCGCCGGGTAGTACGAATCAGCGAGCGTCCCGAGCCCGGTGATCCGCACCGCCTCCTCGCTGTCGAAGTGGGTGGTCATCTTGGGCGTGTTGTTCCCGGTCAGCGCGAACACGCCGTTGCCGTCGGAGGCCATCCCGGCCGCGCCCCAGATCCCTTCGCCCTGCCCGGAGGTCGCCCAGCCGCCGCGCATCGCGGGATCCTGGGTGTCGATGCCCATCACCCACCCGTGGTAGGCGCCGCAATCGCCGATGTGGCCGCCGTACGCCACGTAGAGCGTGCCGCCCACCAGCGACAGCGCGCTCCGCTGATTCTGGTGGACGGTATCGAAGATGATGCTGCCCGAGGTCGCGTTCGACACGTCGACAGGCCAACCGGAGACCTCGGTTCCGTCCGTCGTCGAGAGCGCGTGCACCTGGTGGCTCATGATCGAGCTCGTCCCGATGGCGCCCGCGACGTAGATCGTCGGCGGCGTGGTCGCCGTGCTGATGACCGGCGTGCTGATGATGCCGAGCGGGTGGATGTTCCCGCAGGTGGGGCTCCCGCCGTTCGCCGTCGGAGAGCTCCCGATGTTGTGGGTCCAGACCTGCGCGCCCGTCGTCTCGTCCAGCGCGAACACGTCGTTGCCGGTCGTCACCGCGAAGAACACCCCCTTGCCGCCCGGCCCCTTCTGCAGGTAGAGCGGCGACGCCCACATGGCGCCGGTGAAGGTCGCCTTGAACCCGGTGTCGGCCGCCATCGTCGCCGCCGCGGCCTTGGTCAGCGTCGGCTGCAGGAAGACGCCGTCGCGACTCGGATGGTTGTTCCGTTCCAGGACCGATTGATCGGCGGTCCCGCTGGAGCCGCCCCGCGCAGAGGTCGACCCGCCGGTCCCAGACCCGCCGGTGGCGCTCGATCCGCCGGTGGGGTTCGACCCACCCGTGGCGTTCGCTCCGCCCGTTCCGCTCGTCGTCCCCCCGGTTCCGCCGTCGCCCGAGCTGCTCTTCGATGCTCCGCAGCCGAGCGAGATCGCGATGAGCCCAGTCATGAAGAGATGTCGGTTCATTAGCCTCACCCATTCCTTTGTGGCCAAGCGGGGCGGCGTTCATCATGGAAGCGAACGCGGCGGGCAGCTGAAAAGCGGGGACCCGATGTTACGTCAAACTCGAGTTTTACGCCCGCAGCCGGGGCAGATTGACGCCTGCGCTGGAGGAACCGACTGGCGGCCACAATCCGCGGCAGGACGCCGGCGAATTTCGGCCCCCCGATCTGGGCGAGAACCTTACTTGTCTCTCAATATCGTCTCGCCTTTGACAAGCCAGGATACGCCGAAGGACAGGAGCGCGACCGTCTCGCCCAAGAGCGTTGTCCTGTAGAGATCCTGCTTCGCCTCCGTCATGAGGAGCGAGGACGCGGCGATTTCGACCAGCGCGAGGGCCATGACCACCGCACAGGTCCGGTAGACGACATTTCGTGATTTCTTTTGAGGCGTCATCGCGTTCGGCGCACTTCGTGTGAACAAGAACGCCGATATGCCGGCGAGAGTCACGAACAGTACGGCGGCCGACAGGACGTGAACGCGATTGGACCACGCCTGGGGCAACTGGAAGATCCCCAGCTTCGGCCCGGCGAGGAGGCTCTGACAGGGAAACGCCGCGACGCAGATCGCCGCGAAACCGGCCAGGTTACTTGCCCGGGCGTCAGCGCGGTCGAATCCTTTGTACGAGATCAAGAACGCCCCGACGACCGCGAGCACGCCCACGAAGATCTCGCGCGCGGTCGTGTGAAAATAGGCGCTGATCGACGGCTGACATCCAGTGTTGCCGAACACCCAGGCGGTGACCGTGACCAGGAACGGGAGAAGGATCCCGAGCAAGCCGATGGCGCGACGAAGCGCGCGGTAGGAGAGCACTTCCGGTCGCGAGCTCACGGCGATCAACCTTCGTCACGCCACTTCCGGGTCGGCGAGAACGACCGGCCACGGTGTTTGGCCTCGCTTCTCGCCCTTCTGGCCGTCGTCCAGCGTGCCCGTTCCAACCCGCCGGTCTGGGATTCGTTCCGGCAAGGGGTTCAGGCGCGGCTCCAGTGGCTGGTGCCGGCGGGGGCCTTTTCGATGACCGAGAGCAGCTCGCGCCGGTGGTCGAGGTTGTTGACGAAGTCGATCTCCGAGGCGTTCACCACCAGGAGCGGCCCTTCGTTGTAGGCGAAGAAGAACTCGGCGTAGGCGCGCGCCACCTCCTCGACGTACTCGGCGCGGATGGGGCGCTCCTCGCTGCGACCGCGCTTGCGAATCCGGTCGAGCAGCACGTCGGTGCGCGCCTGCAGATAGACGACCAGATCGGGCGTCACCGTGCGCGGCTTCAGCATCTGGTAGATGCGGTCGTAAAGCGCCATCTCGTCGTCCGACAGGTTGAGGGTCGCGAACAGGCGGTCCTTGGCGAACAGGTAGTCGGAGACGACGCCGCCGCGCGAGAAGAGATCGCCCTGCGCCAGCTCGCCCTGCTGCGCGTAGCGCTGCAGCAGGAAGAAGAGCTGCGCCGACATCGCGTGCCGGCGCCGGTCCTTGTAAAACGGGCCCGAGGAAGGGGTTCTCCTCGGGGCTCTCGCGGATGATCCGCGCCTGCAGCGATTCGCTGAGGATCTCGGCCAGGCTCGACTTGCCGGCGCCGATCGGCCCTTCGACGGCGATGTATCGTGGCCTGGCGCTTCGCACCGCCCTCCACCTATACCTCGCCGGCCAGCAGCGCGTCGAGCGCCGGCCCGCGCCGCCTGCCGCAGTTCAACGCGGGAGCTTCGGGGCCGAGCCGACCAGCAGCTCGGTGCGGGCCCGCGTCGGTCGCCGGGTCGGCGGCGCGGGGAGCCGAAGGCGCGTTCCGATGGTCCGTTCCAGGCAGCGCGAAAGCGTTTCGGCGGACGACCAGGCCGCCGCCGCCGGCGGCAACTTCACGACGACGGAGGAGATCCGGCCACGGCCGTCGATCGTGAGCTCGACGGCCAGGCGGAGCGGGGCGCGCGCCGCGGCCAGCTCCGGCGCCGCGCCCAGGCAGTCGTCGAGGATGGCCGCCTGCTCGCGCCAGGCGGCATCGATGAGCGGCGCCAGCGAGCCCCCGGTCGACAACACGGTTCCGGCGGCCACCAGGCGCGGACCGCTCCGCGGGCCGGGCCCGGGCGGTGCCGGCAGCGAGCCGGCGGCGGCCCTTTGACCGAGCTCGCTCAGGTGCGCCTCGGCCCGGGTCGCCCAGCGGCTGCCGGGCTGGTGGGCGAGGAACTGGCGGAAGGCGTCCGCGGCCTCCTCGCGCCGGCCGGCGACCGACCGCGCCAGGCCGATGTAGTAGTAGACGTCGCCCGCCGGAACGAAGAAGAGATCGGAGTTGGGAAGCTCCGCCACCGCCAGCACGGAGGCCGTGGAATCGAGGGCCAGCGCCCGCTGCATCATCTCGCGCGCGGCGCTCGTCTGGCCGTCGCGATCGAGCGCAACGGCCAGCCCGAGATAGGCGAGCGTCAGATCCTGGGCCCGCCCGCGCGGATCGTCGAAGCGCGGCGCCGCCAGGATCTCGATGCTCGCGAGCTCGCCAGGTTGGGGAGACGAGAGGCCGACGCGGCCGCCACGGCGTCGCGGTAGCAGGCCTCCGCCGCCCTCAGCCGCCCGTCGGCCATCAGCACCTCGCCGAGGTTGGCGTAGACCGCCGGGGCGTCCGCGCCCGCGGCCAGCGCCATGCCGTAGGCGGCGGCGGCCTCGACGTAGCGCCCCTGCGTGGTCCGTTCGACCGCGGTGACGAACCAGCGCGCCGTCTCGCCGTCCGCCCCGTTCGGCACGGCCTGGACGCCGGCCGCGCGGCTCCAGAATGACCGACCCGCGCCGCCCCCGGCGGCGGCCGCGGCACCGGCCTCACCGGCCAGGACCGTCAGAACGCCGACGGACACGACGGCCAGGGCGAGGGGCCGCGCCACACCGCCACGCATCATTTCAGTATAGCGCGCCTCTTTTCTGGAGTTGCGGTAGGCTCGGCCCGTGCCGTCCGCGAACCATTCGGGTCCTTCGGCCTCGGGAGCGATCGCGCTCGATCCCGACGAAAGCGGCGCCCTCGCGCTGGGAGAGCTCCCGCGGGCGTTCGATCCGACCCTGGGCGACGCGCGGAACAGCGGGCGCAATCGCGACGAAGAGGAGATGCATCTCATCGCCCGCTGCGTGGCCGGCGACGTCGAGGCCTTTCGGCCGCTGGTGCAGCGCTACCAGCGGCTGGCGTTCTCGGTGGCGCTGCGCATGCTGGGGAGCAGCGCCGACGCGGAGGACATCGCGCAGCAGGCCTTCGTCGACGCGTTCAACGCGCTCGATCGCTTCCGCGGCGAGGGGCGCAGCCACGCTTTTTCCACCTGGCTGTTGCGGATCGCCGTCAACCGCTCGAAGGACGTGCTGAAGTCGCGGCGCCGGACGGAGCAGCCTCTCGACCGCGAGGTGCACGGGGGCGAGGCGGCGTTCGCCTACAATCCCCCCACGCCCGAGGCCAACGCCTCTCACCGCGAGCGACGGGCCCACCTGGGCGCCGCGTTGCTCAAGCTCCCCACCAAGTACCGCGAGGTGCTGATCCTGCGCGACGCGGAGGATCTCTCGTACGAGGAGATCCGCGGCATCCTGCGGCTCCCCATCACGACGCTCAAGATCCGCGTCGTGCGCGGGCGCGCGATGTTGCGTGAGCTGGTTGAGCGTTGCGGGGTCACTTAGGAAACGTGGAGTCACCGAACGGACGAATGAGCGAGCTCGCGCGCCTGCGCGACGACGTCATCCCACCTCCCGATCTGGTCGCGCGCGTGATGACGCGCGTCTCCGAGCCTCGCTTGCCGTCGCTCTGGCAATGGCTGAACCGCCCGTTCCTGATCGAGCTCCGGATCTCGCCCATCGTCATCATCGGCCTGGCGCTGGCCCTGGGCGCCGCCTTCGTCTACGTCGGCGCCACGATCAGATAACGGTCAGGTTCCGGTACGCGCTCCGGGGCTCAGGCGCGGACGTCGACGCAGAGCACGAACCGGTTCTGGCCGGCGCCGCGAAAGCAGGTGCTGATCGTCCGGCAGAGCTGGCCGCCGGCCAGCGAGACGTAGGGATCGGTCGTGTACTTCTGCAGCTCGGCGTCGATGAGCACGTAGAAGTACTCCTTGAGCGAATGGTCGGTCCCCTTCGCCGCCGGGCGGAACATCGCTCCGCCCGAGCGCCCGGCCAGGCCAGCACCGCAGATCGTGTCGGTCACCTGCACGCCGCCGTCGTCCAGCACGTAGAGACAGTCGATCTTCGGATCCCCGCCCACCAGGCGCTCGAGGATGGCGTCGAACTCCAGCGGAGAGGCGCTGGCGACGTCGCAGAGGATCCGGTTCAAGATCAGGTTGAAGCGGCGGTACTCGGCCTTGCGCGCGTTGATCTGACCGACCATGTGCGCCTTGAACGCACGGGCCAGCGGCTCGACGCAGCCGGCCGCCCGCTCGAAGCCGCCGTTGTCGAACGCCGCCGCCGCGCTGGGGCGGCCGAGGAAGAATCCCTGCAGGAGGTCGGCGCCCAGCTCCAGCGCCGTCACCGCCTCCGCCTCGGTCTCGATCCCCTCGGCGACCACCAGCGCGCCGATCCGGCGCGAGAGGCTGACCAGGCTCTTGAACGTCTCCTGCTTGTAGAAGTCGCCGTCGACGCCGGTGATGAGGCTCCGATCGATCTTGATGACGTCGGGGCGCAAGAGCGGGATGCGATCGAGGTTGGAGTGCCCGGCGCCCACGTCGTCGAGCACCACCAGGAATCCCCGCTGGCGGAGCGCGGTGGCCAGCTCGGCAAACCGTCCCACGTCATCGAGGCGCGACTCGAGGAACTCGACGCCGACGTTGCGCGGATCGAGCCCGGGCGCGCGGATCAGCGCCTCCAGCTGGGCCGACAGCACTGACGGCCTGGTCATGCCGGTCAGATCCAAATTGAGGAACAGCAGCAGCTCTTCGGGGCGCGCGCGCAGCCGGTGAAAGGTCCGGACCGCGCTTTCGCGGCAGAGATCCTCGATGGCGCCGGCGATCCCTTCAGCCGCCGCCTGCTTGAACAGCGTGTACGGCGCGATCGAGATCGCCCCGCGGTCCGACGCCGCGCGAGAGCGCCTCCAGCCCGACCACGCTCCTGCGTCGCACCGAGAAGATCGGCTGGAAGTGCGTCGTCACCCGCCGCGCCTCGACCAGCGAGTGAAGCGGCGCGCGTAGCTCTGGATCCGTGTGCAGCAGCATCGATGACCCCGCGTAGTTGATGTAGGTAGGTCATCGGCACGGTTCTGCTTCGCCTGAGACGATCCCTGACGAATTGACAGACACGAAACAAAACGGCCACGCAGGGCGTCTGCGCGGGGGGCCTCAGAGGTCGAGATCGGCCTGGGCGGCGCGTTCCATGATGAACTTGAAGCGCGCCTCGACGTCCTTGCCCATCAGCTCCGTCAGGACTCTGTCAGTCTCGGCGCCGTCCTCGGCCGTCACCCGCAGCAGGCGGCGGGTGGCCGGATCGAGCGTGGTGCGGCGCAGCTCGTCGGGCTGCATCTCGCCCAACCCCTTGAAACGCATGATGTCGGGGCGCGCGTTCTTCGGGAAGCCGCCGACGATGCGGGTGCGGTCCTCCTCGTCGAGCGCCCAGAAGGTCTCCTTGCCGTAGTCGACGCGGAAGAGCGGCGGCTGCGCCAGGTAGACGAACCCCCCCGAGATGAGCGGCTGCAGGTGGCGGTAGAAGAACGTCAGCAGCAGCGTGGCGATGTGGTGGCCGTCGGAGTCGGCGTCCATCAGGAGGATGATCTTGTGGTAGCGGAGCCGGTCGATCTTGAAGTCGGCGCCCACGCCGCAGCCGAGCGCCGAGACGACGTCCTGCAGCTCCTTGTTCTCCAGCACCTTCTGCAGCGACGCCTGCTCGGTGTTCAGCACCTTGCCGCGCAGCGGGAGGATCGCCTGCGTCTTGCGCTCGCGCCCCTGCTTGGCCGAGCCGCCGGCCGAG
Source organism: uncultured Pseudomonadota bacterium (assembly GCA_963835825.1). Classification (GTDB taxonomy): domain Bacteria; phylum Myxococcota_A; class Polyangia; order Fen-1088; family Fen-1088; genus JADGRB01. The sequence continues at coordinate 511,501 of CAWIGZ010000002.1, read as the reverse complement.
TCGCCCTCGACGATGAACAGCTCGCTCTTGCCGGGATCGGTCGACGAGCAGTCGGCCAGCTTGCCCGGCAGATTCAGCCGGTGGGAGACGGCCGTCTTGCGCGACACCGCCTGGGCCGCCGCGCGCGAGGCCTCGCGGGCCTTGGCCGCCAGCGCGATCCGCTCGACGATCTGCGCGCCCGCCGTCTTGTTGCCCAGCAGAAACGTCTCCAGCGCCGGGCGGACGGCGCCGTCGACCTGCGCCTGCGCCTCCGGGCTGCCGAGCCGCTCCTTGGTCTGCCCCTGGAACTGGGGCTCCTGCATGTAGATCGAGAGGACCCCGACCAGGCCCTCGCGGATGTCTTCGGCCGTCAGCGTGACGCCCTTGGGCGCCAGGTTCGACGTCTCGATGAAGGCGCGGACCGCCTTGACGATGGCGGCGCGAAACCCCTGCTCGTGCGTCCCGCCGGAGATGGTGGGGATGCCGTTGACGTACGAGCGGATGGTCTCCTCGTGCGACTCGGTCCACTGCAGCGCCACCTCGATGCGGAACCCCGCCTCGCCGGCGCGCTCGAAGTAGAAGACCTGCGGCGCGGTCGGCGCCTTGCCGCGATCGACGACCAGCTTGGTGAGAAAGTCGGCGATGCCGCCCGGGTGCTCGAAGGTCTCGGTCGTCTTGCTGGTCTCGTCCTTGAAGACGATCGAGAGCCCCTTGTGCAAGAAGGCCTTGGCGTCGAGGCGGAAGCGGATGGTCTCGGCCGAGAAGGCCTGCTTGCCGAAGATCTCCGGATCGGGGCGGAAGCTGATCGAGGTGCCGGTGCCGCGGGCGGGGCCGACCTTGCGCAGCTTGCTGACCGCCTTGCCCCGCTCGTACTTCTGCTCCCACAGCGCCCCGTCGCGGCGGACCTCGGCGGTCAGCTGCTCGGACAGAGCGTTGACCACCGACGAGCCGACGCCGTGCAGGCCGCCCGAGAACTGGTACTGCCCCGACGAGAACTTGCCGCCGGCGTGCAGCGTGGTGAGCACCAGCTCCAGCGCCGACTTCTTGTACTGCTTCTTGACGTCGACCGGGATGCCGCGCCCGTTGTCGTTCACGGTGACCGACTTGGCGTCGGCGTGCAGCGTCACCTCGATGCGGGTGCCGTAGCCGTTGATCACCTCGTCGACGGAGTTGTCGACGATCTCCCACAGGAGGTGGTGGTAGCCCTTGGTGTCGGTCCCCCCGATGTACATGCCGGGGCGCTTGCGGACGGGCTCCAGCCCTTCGAGGACGGTGATGTCGTCTGAGGTGTAGCTTCCGGTCGTCACGTCAGTCGTCTCGGTTCAGTTCCGTCGGTCAGTTGAGAAGAGGGGCCGCTGGCGCCGGCAAGGGGACGCTGACCCGCACGATCTTGGCCTTGCGCTTGAGCGCGTGCCCCTTGCCGCCGCGGGCGGTGACGGAGAAGCGGCCCGGGCCGACCGGCAGCTCCTTGCCGTCGTCGGTCTCGGCGATGATCACGTCCTTTTCGCGGGCGGCGCCGACGCCGAAGCCGACCACCGCCGCGTCGTTCGCCTTGATGACGATGACGCCGCGGCCGGGATTGGCCAGCTCGGGGATCTCGCCGGCCTTGCAGAGGAGAGCGCGCGCGTCGCTGGTCACGACGCAGACGACGTCCTTGTCGCCCGCCAGCGCGACGCCGACGATCTCGTCCCCCTCGGCCGGCTTGGCGAAGCGGCGCCCGGCGCGGGTCGACAGCTCGCGGTGGGCGTCGAACCCGAAGCGCAGCCCGAAGCCGTTCTTGCTGACGGCGACGGCCAGCGTCCCCTTGGGGGCGTCCTTCTCGCTGTTCGCGTGAGGGCGAGACGGCTTCGCCGGCTCGACCTCGTCACGGGGGGGTTTGGGGACCCTCCCAGGGTCACCAGGTCCAACCGACAGCGCGCCCACCACCCGCTCGCCGTCGCGAAAGTTGAAGAGCTTCTGCACCGGCTCGCCGTACCCGGTCGAGGCCGGCACGTCGTTGATGCGCAGGACGTAGGCGCTGCCGAAGTTGGAGAAGATCGCCATCGGCTCCTTCGTCGAGCCGCGGATGACGGCCAGGATGGCGTCCCCCTCGCGCAGCCGCGTCGCCGACAGATCCTTCACCTCCCGCACCCGCTTGAGCCATCCGTCGCGCGAGAGGATCACCGTCACCTCCTCGTCGACGATGAAGTCCTCGGCGACGAACTCGGTCTCCTCGCCGCCGGCGCCGCCGATCTTGGTGCGACGCTTGTCCTCGAAGCGACCGGCCACCTCGCCGATCTCGCCGCGCACCACGCGCAGGAGCTTGCGCTTGTCGCCGAGGATCGACTCGATCTCCTTGGCGCGCCCCTTCTTCTCGGCCAGCTCGGCGAGGATGAGGTTGATCTCCAGCCGGGCCAGCTTGTAGAGCTTCAGCTCGAGGATGGCGTCGGTCTGCTCGTCGGACAGCTCGAAGCGCTTCGACAGCTTGACGGCCGCGTCGGCCTTGCCATCCGACTTGCGGATGATGCGGATCGCCTCGTCGAGCATGTCGAAGATGAGCGCGAAGCCTTCGAGGATGTGGATGCGGCGCTGCAGCTCCGCCAGCTCGAACTCGAAGCGCCGGCGGACCGTCTGCTCGCGGAAGGTGAGGAACTCCCGCAGCATCGCCGCCAGATCGACCTTCACCGGCGCCGCGATCTCGCGGTTCTCGGTGGGGAAGAGGCAGGTCAGGTTGACGTGGAAGCCGGTCTCGAGCGGCGTGTGCTTGTACAGATACGCCATCACCAGGTTGGGATCGGCGCCCGACTTCAGCTCCAGCACGATGCGGACGTCGTCGGTCGACTCGTCGCGCACGTCGACCAGCATGGGCAACCTCTTGTTGATGATCACGTCGGCGATCCGCTCGACCAGGCCCGACTTGGTGAGCGCGTAGGGGATCGAGGTGATGATGACGTGGTCGCCGCCGCGCCCGCCCGCCTCGGTCTTCCATTCACCACGCACCCGCACGCTCCCCTGCCCCGTCTCGTAGATCTCGCGCAGCTCCTTCTTGCTGTTGGTGACCTGACCGCCGGTCGGGAAGTCGGGCCCCTTGATGTACTTGAGGAGGTCCTTCGTCTCCAGCTTGGGATCATCGAGCATCGCCACCGCCGCCGCGCAGACCTCGCCCAGGTTGTGGGGCGGGATGTTGGTGGCCATGCCGACCGCGATCCCGGTGCAGCCGTTGATGAGCAGCTGCGGCACCTTGGCCGGCAGCACGATCGGCTCCTCGGTGGTGCCGTCGTAGTTGGGGCGGAAGTCGACGGTCCCCTGCTTGATCTCGTCGAGGAGATCCATCGCCAGCGGCGCCAGGCGCGCTTCCGTGTAGCGGTGCGCCGCCGGGGCGTCGCCGTCGAGCGAGCCGAAGTTGCCGTGCCCCTCCACCAGCGTGACGCGCATCGAAAACGGCTGGGCCAGCCGGACCATCGCCTCGTAGCAGGCCGAGTCGCCGTGGGGATGGAACTTGCCGAGCACGTCCCCCACGATGGTCGCCGACTTGCGGAACTTGGCGTCCGGGTAGAGGTGGAGGTTGGCGTACATCGCGTACAGGATCCGGCGCTGCACCGGCTTGAGACCGTCGCGCACGTCGGGCAGCGCGCGCGAGGTGATGACGCTGACCGCGTAGTTCAGGTAGCGCCGCTGCGCCTCCAGCACCAGCGATGCGTCGGCCGGGGGAGTCGGCTCGTCGCCGCCGCCGCCGCCCGCGCCGCCGCGTTTGCGGCCACGCCCGCCGCCGCCGTCGGCGCCGCCCGTCGCATTGGGCTTGGCGCCGCCCGCGATAAGATCCAGCTGTCGGGTGCCCATCGCGCTAAGGTCATGGACCCTAAAGGAGCGGGATCCGAATTGCAAGAAAGCCGCGGCGCCGCACCGCTTCTTCTTCGCCTCACGGCCGTGCTGGGCCTGACCGTCGTCGCGCTCGCGCCGACGACCCTCGCTGCGCCCTCCGCCGCCCCGGCGCCCGCGCGCGCCTCGAGCTTCGCCCGCGACGTGGCCCCGATCCTCGATCGGTGGTGCGTCTCCTGCCACAGCGGCCCCGATGCCGAGGCGTCGCTCTGGCTCGACAGCCTCGGCGGCGTGATGCGCGGCGGCGACGCCGGTCCGGTCGTGGTCCCCGGGGACGCCGCCGGCAGCTTGCTGGTGGCCAAGGTCGAGCGCCGCCACCGCCCGTCGATGCCGCCCCGCCGCCGGTTGCCGGCGCCGGAGGTCGCGCTCATCCGGGCCTGGATCGCCGCCGGCGCACCGCCCTAGCCGGCGGCGATCCTGCGGCGACGCTGACTACTGGCAGCTCGCGAGATCGACGGTGACCGCGGTGCCCGCCGCAGCGATGATCCCCAGGTCGACGCCGCCCGTGCAGGAGGTCGAGCGGACGATGGCGTTCGTCGACGAGGCGCAGTTGGTAGGACCGGCGAAGACGTTCCCCTCCGCCGACAGCATGAGCGCCCCCTGGCCAGGCGACATGGCCAGGCAGAGTCCGGTCAGATCGGGGTCGGAGCCGTTCGAGGCCTGCAGCTGGTTCAGGCCAGGATCGCCGGCCGTCCCGAGATCGATCGTCGTGAGATCGTTCGACGCGGGGGTGGCGTCGGACGAGGTCACCAGGAGGCCGTTGAGCTTGTTGTTGAGCAACACGCTGCCGCGGAGCTTCACCTTCTCCCCGCCGAACAGCTGGACGCCCTGCTTGACGTTCCCCCAGGCGACGAGGCCGCTCACCGTCGACTGCGACGCCGCCCCGGCGGTCTCGAAGATCTCGAGGCCGTCGAACGTGTTGCCGGAGGTGACCACCGTCCCCTGACCGTTGGCCGGGACGACCGGAACACCGCTGACGTTGAGGACCGCCGCGCCTGTCACGTAGATCCCGTGCTCGCTGTTGTTGGTGAAGCTGGTGGCCGTCTGGCCGGCGGGAACGACGATGTTGACCGTGCCGCCGGCGACGTTGAGGCCGTCGTGGTGCTTGCTGGCGCTCCCCGCGTTGGTGACGGTGACCCCCTGGCCGATGTTCAGCGTGCCGTTGGTGACGGCGATGCCGTTGCCGCCGCTGTTCTGCACCGTCACGTAGGAGATGGCGGTGGTCTTGCCGGCGCCCGGCGAGACGGCGATCCCGATCCCCGAGCTGTTGGAGGCGCCGTCGATGGTGATCGGCGCCGAGGGATCCGGCGCGATCACCGCCTGGTCACCCACCAGCCGGAAGCCGCCGAACGAGGTGTCACTTCCGGCGGCCATGTCGAGGCGGATGGGGCCCGCCTTGGTCGAGATGGCGACGTTGGCCGGCACGACGATGGGGAGCGTCTCGCCGGCGAGGACGGTGGTTTGTCCGGAGACGCCGACGATGACAATCTTGGTCCCGACCGCGCCGACGGTGCTGGCGACGGAGAGGGCGTGGGTCACCGTCTTGAAGCTGCAGGTCGGAGTGGGGACACCGGCGGCGACGCCGCTGCCGGTGGCGGTGCCGTCGTCGCCGTTGATGGGATCGACGAAGTAGGTGTTGCCGGTGGCGGCCGAGCACCCGGTGCAGCTGTTGTTCACGCAGCGGTACGTCGAGCCGAAGCTGGGGTTGCCAGCGCAGTCGGCGTCGAGGCAGCAGTTCCCCGCCGTGCAGATGTCGTTGCAGCAGAAGTCGGCGCTGTTCGCGTCGCAGGCGCCGCTGGTGCTGCAGGCGTTGGTCACGCAGGTGCCGGACTTCGGCTGGCCGGTCTTCGTCTCGCAGATGGTCGCCGAGCCGTAGACCGGGTCAGCCTGGCATTGCGCGTCGCCCGAGCAGGCGCCGCAGTCATTCGCGATGACGGCGCCACAGATCCGGCCGGCGTTCGCGGCGACGCAGTCGGCGCTGGTGCCGTGGCAGTCGCCCATCTGGCAGATGCCCTGGTAGCAGATGTTGCCCGCGCCGTAGGAGGCGTCGGCGAGGCACTGGGCGTCGCTGGCGCAGGGACCGCAGGTGTCTGTCTGGGAGATGCCGCAGAGCTGACCGGTCGGGCAGTCCGCCGACGATCCGTGGCAGTCCCCCGACACGCAGGCGCCGCCCACGCAAACCGTGGTCACGCCGTAGGTGCTGTCGGACTGGCAAGCGGTGTCGCTCGCACAGGCCTTGCAAGAGTGCGTCGGCTGATCGCAGAGCTGGCCGCCGCTGGTGCAGTCGTTCGAGGTGTGGCAGTTGCCGGCCACGCAGACGTTCCCGATGCAGACATGCTGCGGACCGTACTCCGTGAGGCAGGCGTTGTCGCTGGAGCAAGGGCCGCAGGTGTGGGTCGTGCCGTCGCAGATCTCGCCGCCGCCGCAGTCGGCGGTGACGTGACAGGTCCCCGACACGCACGCGCCGCCAATGCAGAGGTGGTTGTTCCCGTAGCCGGTGACACACTCGCTGTCGAGCGCGCAGACCCCGCAAGTGTGCGTGCTGGTGTCGCAGATGCCGCCGCTCGGGCAGTCCGGCGAGGTGCGGCACTGGCCGACCACGCAGGCGCCGCCGAGGCACAGATGCCCCGAGCCGTACGCGGTCGTGCAGCTCTGGTCGGTGGTGCAGGCGCCGCACATGTGCGTGGCGACGTCGCAGACGAGGCCGGGCGCGCAGTCGGCGGCGACGCGGCAATTCCCCGCCGCGCAGCTGCCGTTGAGGCAGAGCTGCTGGCCCGGATAGTTGGCCGTGCAGGTCGCGTCGTCGGAACAGGCGACACACGTCAAGGTCGCGGTGTCGCAGATCCGCCCGCCGCCGCAGTCGCTGGTCTGGCGGCAATTGCCGGCCACGCAGCTGCCGCTCACGCAAAGGTGATTCGCGCCGTAGCCCGACTGGCACTGGGTGTCGGTCGCGCAGGTGGTGCAGGTGAAGCTCGCGTCGCAGATGTTGCCGCTGCCGGCCGGGCAGTCGGCCGCCGTCCGGCACTCGCCCGCCACGCAGCCGCCCGAGACGCACAGGTGATCGGCGCCGTAGGCGGCCATACAGGCCATGTCGGTCGTGCAGGTGGTGCAGAAGTTGTTCACGCAGAGCTGACCGTTGCTGCAGTCGCTGAAGACGTGGCAATCGCCGCTGATGCAGGCGCCGGAGAGGCAGACATGCTGCGGCCCGTAACCGGAGCGGCAGGCGCTGTCCGTCGGACACGGAACGCAAGAATGGCTGGCGCCGTCGCAGATCTGACCGTTGCTGCAGTCGAGCGCCGTCTGGCAACCGGCCGTCCCACCGGTGCCGGATGAACCGCCGATGCCCGCGGAGCCGCCGGTGCCGCTGCCGGCCTGACCGCCGGTGCCGCCGGTCCCCGCCCCGCCGGTCCCCGTCCCGCCCGTCCCCATTCCGCCCGTCCCCATTCCGCCGGTTCCCGTTCCGCCCGTCCCCGTTCCGCCCTTGCCGCCCACGTTGGTCCCACCGGTGCCGCCACCGATCCCGCCCTTTCCGCCCCCGCCGACGCCCCCGACCCCGCCGCTGCCACCACCGACGCCACCGCTTCCGCCCAGGCCGGCTCCGCCGTCGGTCCCGGCGCCCGCCTCACCGCCGCCTCCGTCGGTCCCCATCCCGCCGGTACCGCCGCCATCCGGAGCCGCCCCGCCCGAGCCACCGCTGGCCCCGCCCACGGCGGCGGCGTCGGGCTTGGCCAACAGATTGTCGCCGCAGGCGGCGGCACTGACCGTCAGGACAAAGAGTCCAAGAAGCGGTTTGACGATCCCCGGGGTCGGGCGGATTTGCATCGCGCGCTATCGTCGACAGAATTCTGTCGGGACTTGACCTCGAGCGTCAGCTGCGCCGAATTTCGCGGCGGAGGCGCCCGGCCCCGCTACGACTCGAGCTTCTTCCGCTTCCAGCCGCGGGGCGGACGCTTCTCGGCCGCGTTCGAATTCGGCGGCGAGTAGTCGATCCAGCGGTAGCTGGGCGGCGAGCGCACGTCGATGTGCACGAACTGGCTGCGCGGATAGATGCCGATTCCCATCCCACCGCGATCGAGCGTCTGGGCGAAGGCCTGAATCTTCTTGGGGCTGACGCCGGCGATCCGGATGTCGCTCGCCCGCCCCTTGAAGTGGTTGCTGCTCTCCTTGCGCTGATTGCGGAAGCCCGACACGATCTCCAGCGGCTTGCCGCCGAAGTGATCGTAGACGTGCGACAGCATCGTGAGCAGCTGCGGGTCCATCGGCTTCTCGACGTCCGTGCGGCGGCAACGCAGAATGTGGTTCAGCTGGTCGAGCGCGTCGAGGTTGTACGAGCCGTCCGGGTTGTAGATGTTGACCTTGACGAACCCGTCGCCGGGGTTGTTGAGGCTGACCATCGCCAGGTTGCCGGACGGACGCGGCAGCGGGTCCACGCGCAGCTGACTCTCGGGCACCACGTGGCCGATGAACGCGTCCGTGATGGCCCCTCTTGTTTCGGTGCCGGGCGCGCGACGGTCTGGCGGCCGGCGCCTCGTCACCCGAGTCGCCAGCGGCCTCCATCGACCGGGCGTCGGAGCCGTGCGCAGCTTTCGCGCCGTCGCCTTCCGACTCGGCGTGGACGCGGGGCGAAAATCCGAGGAGCAGCGCGAACGCTGCTCCGAGGGCCATCCGACGAAGCATGAACCTACAAGTTGGTCCCGTTTTCGTGGGCCGGTCAACGAAAAAAACCGCTCGGGTAGGCTGCGCACCTACTCGGTCGTCCGTTTTCCTACACCTACTCCGCGTTCCGTTTACGGGCGCTGCGGCGCCGGAACCTGACTCGGAACGTGCAGCAGATCGATCGGCCAGCCGCTCCGCGACGCTGAAGATTCGTTCGTCCCGATAAAACTCGCCGTAGACGATGCGACGAATTCCAGCGTTGGCGATCTGCTTGAAGCAGTTCCAGCACGGGCTCGCCGTCACGTAGATCGTCCCGCCGTCGATGTTCACGCCGTTCTTGGCGGCCTGGATGATCGCGTTCGCCTCGGCGTGGATCGTGGCGACGCAGTGATCGTTCTCCATCATGTGGCCGGCGTCGGAGCAGTGGGGCATGCCGCGGATCGATCCGTTGTAGCCTGTCGACAAGATGGTCCGATCGCGCACGATCACCGAGCCGACGAACTTGCGCGGGCAGGTCGATCGCGAGGCCACCACCTGCGCGATGTTCATGAAGTACTGGTCCCAGGGAACGCGCTCGTCCATGACGAAGCGTTCTACCACCGCGCGCCGCGGGACTTGCGGGTTTCCTTTGCTCGCGTGAGCGTCGACGGGCTCCGCCCGGCGGCGCTCGTCGCGGGGGATTTAAAGGACCCTATGAGGGTCCTTTTGTCTAGTAGACTCCGCCGGCCCGTGGACTGGAAAACAACGCTCAATCTCCCGAAGACCGACTTCCCGATGCGCGCGGATCTGGCGCGTCGCGAGCCCGAGTGGCTCGCCCGCTGGGCGAGCGACAAGCAGTACGAACGCATCTTGGAGGCGCGCGAAAAGGAAGGGGCGCCGCCGTTCGTGCTGCACGACGGCCCACCCTACGCGACCGGGCGCCATCCACTACGGAACGGTCCTCAACAAGGTGCTGAAGGACATCGTCGTGCGCTCGCAGCTGCTGATGGGCAAGCGCGCGGTGTTCCGTCCCGGCTGGGACTGCCACGGGCTGCCGATCGAGCAGCAGGTGGAAAAAGAGCTGGGACCGAAGGCGCGGGAGCTGAGCGCCACCGATTTTCGCGCCCACTGCGAGCAGCACGCGCTCAAGTTCGTCGACATCATGCGCACCGAGTTCAAGCGGCTCGGCTGCCTCGGCAACTGGGACGATCCCTACCTGACGCTCTCCAAGGACTACGAGGCGGCGATCGCCCGCCAGCTGGCCGGGTTCGCGCGCGCCGGGATCGTCTACCGCGACAAGAAGCCGGTGCACTGGTGCCTCACCCACCACACCGCGCTGGCCGAGGCCGAGGTCGAGTACGAGGATCACGCTCTCGCCGTCGATCTACGTGCGCTTCCCGGTCGTCGGCGATCTGGGCAAGGCCGACCCGCGGCTCAAGGAGAAGAAGGCGGCGTTCGTCATCTGGACCACGACCCCCTGGACGCTGCCGGCCAACCTGGCGGTGGTCGCGAATCCGGAGCTCGACTACGTCGCGATCCCGCAACCGCGTCAGCCGTTCGGAACAACTGACGAATATCTCATCGTTGCCGCCGGGCTGGCCGAGGCTTTCCTCGCCGCGACCGGCATCGCCGCGCCGAAGGAGTCGTGGATCGCGCTCTCGCGCGACGGGCTGCGCGCGCTGGAGGGAACGCGGCTACCTGCCGCCGTTCCCGCGCCCGGATTCCGCACCGCGGACAAGGACTACCGGCTCTGGTTCGCCCGCCACGCCACGCTGGAGGCAGGCACCGGGCTGGTCCACACCGCGCCCGGTCACGGCGCCGACGACTACATCGTCGGCCGCGACCACGGCCTGCACGATCTTCGCGCCGGTCGACGAGAACGGCCGCTTCACCGCCGAGGTCGAGCTCGGCGAGCTCAACGGCGCGCGCGTGTTCGACGCCAACCCGAAGATCGTCGAGCAGCTCGCCGCGCGCGGCCTCCTGCTGAACAAGCCGGGCGAGACGATCCGCCACCAGTACCCCTGCTGCTGGCGCTGCAAGAACCCGATCATCTTCCGCGCCACGCGAGCAGTGGTTCGCGCGCCTCGGCGCGGCCGAGGACGAGAAGTCGCTGCGCCACCGCGCGCTCGCCGAGATCGCGCGGACGCAGTGGATCCCGACCTGGGGCGAGAACCGCATCCGCGGCATGATCGAGGCGCGTCCCGACTGGTGCCTTTCGCGGCAACGCGTCTGGGGGGTGCCGATCCCGGCGTTTCGCTGCACGCAGTGCAGGAATGATCTGCTCGACGCCGCGGTTATCGAGCACGTGGCCGACATCTTCGCGCGCGAGGGCTCGAACGCCTGGTTCTCGCGGCCGGCCATGGAGCTGCTGCCGACGCCGGCGCCCGTCTGCGCCTGCGGCCAGCCGGGCGCCGCGTGGGAGAAGCAGCACGACATCGTCGACGTCTGGTTCGAGTCGGGCGTGTCCTGGGCCGCCGTCGCCGACGGCAAGCTGGTCCCGAAGGGGGAGAAGGTCGACCTCTATCTGGAGGGGGCGGACCAGCACCGCGGCTGGTTCCACTCGTCGCTGCTGGTCTCGACCGCGACCCGCGGGATAGGCGCCGTACAAGGCGGTGCTCACGCACAGCTGGGTGCTCGACGAGCGCGGCAAGTTCTACTCGAAGTCGGAGATCGCCAAGGCGCGCGCCGCCGGCATCAAGATCGACTACGTCGAGCCCGGCCGTCCGGATGGAGAAGAACGGCGCCGAGCTGCTCCGCCTCTGGACGGCGGCCGGCGACTACCAGAGCGACGTCGTCTTCTCCGAGGCGATCCTCGACCCAGCTCTCCGAGTCGTACCGCAAGATCCGCAACACCTGCCGCTACCTGCTGTCGAACCTCTACGACTTCGTTCCGGCGCGCGATCGCCTGCGACGACGATCGCCTGCGCGAGCTCGACCTGCTGGCGGTGGGCCTGCTGCGCGAGCGCGACCACCAGATCTTCGACGCCTACCAGCGCTACGCCTTCCACGAGGTCGTGCGGCTCATGAACGACTACGTCGTCACCGTCTCGGCCGAGTATCTCGACCCGGCCAAGGATCGCGCTCTACTGCGAGTCGGCCGGCTCGCCCGTCCGCCGCAGCGTGCAGACCGCCGCTCTACGAGATGACCCGGACGCTGGCGACCTGGATGGCGCCGGTCCTCTGCTTCACCGCGCAGGACGTCGCCGACGAGCTGTCGCGCGTGACCGGCGAGCCGTTCGACGTGCACGCGTCGCGTGCGCGCGGAGATCGCTCCTCCGGGCGGCAAGGCGCTCGGCAACCCCAACAAGCGCTGGACCGACGAGATCCGGCCGCGGCGCGAGGCGATCCTCCGGCCGCTGGAGAAGTTCCGCGCCGAGGGGCACAAGTCGCTGGAGGCGCGCGTCCGGGTGACGCCCACCGCCGCCGAGCGCCCGCACTGGCAGTGGAACCTCGACCACCTGGCCGAGCTCTGCGTCGTCTCGCGCGTCGAGCTCGAGCCGGCGGACGCGCCGGCCGGCGCCGAGACCTCGGTCGTCGTCGACGAGGCGCCCTGGCCGACCTGCCCGCGTTGTTGGCGGCGGACGGGCGACGCCCCGACGCCGGGTGCCCCGGATCCCAACCTGTGCCGGCGCTGCGCCGCGGCCGTGTCTGCCGCCTCTCTGCCGACCTCTCGGCCGGCACCAGGAGCGACTCATGACCCCGACCCGCCGCAAGTACGTCCTGTTCTCGGTCTTCATGGCCATCAGCCTGGTCCTCGATCAGTGGACCAAGGCGATGGCCCGCGCCGACCTGCGCCCGCGGGGACCGTTCAACCCGAAGGTGGTCGTCCAGGGCTACTTCGATCTCCGCTACGCGGAGAACCCGGGGGTCGCCTTCAGCATGTTGCAGGACCTGCCGGGCGGCCGCCTGCTGCTGACGCTGCTGGCGATCGCGGCGTTCGCGCTGGTGCTGGTCTACCTGCGCAAGACGCCGGTCGAGAGCACGCGCCTGCACATCGCGCTTGGGCTGGTGGGCGGCGGCGCGATCGGGAACCTCATCGACCGCATGCTCTACGGGAGGGTGACCGACTTCATCGTCTGGAAGGTCGGCGTGCACGAGTGGCCGGCCTACAACATCGCCGACGCCGCGCTCTGCGTGGGGGTCGGCCTCATGGTCCTGGACATGTTCCTGACCCGCCGCGAGGTTCCGTCCTCGGCCTGAGGCCGAAACAGGACCATCACTCGGAGGTGTTGCGTTGCATCCGGTCCTGTTCACGTTCTCCCTGGGCCGGCGCGAGATCGCGCTGCACAGCTATGGCCTGCTGATCGCGGCCGGGCTGGCCATCGGGATCTGGCTGGCCCACCGCGAGGCCGGGCGCCGCGGGTTCGACCAGGGACGGGTGCTCGACCTGGCGTTCTGGCTGGTCGTCTCGGGGCTGGTCGGCGCCGCGCCTGACCTACGGCCTGGTGAACGCGCGCAGCTTCTTCCACGCCTGCGTCGACGGGGACGGCCCCTGGTGGCGCGGCTGCACCAGCCTGCTGGCCGTCTGGGAGGGGGGCCTGGTGTTCTACGGCGGCGTCGCCGCCGCCGCCGCCGTGGCCTGGATCTTCGCGCGGCGCGAGGGGTGGTCGTTCGGCAACGTCGGCGATCTCTTCGCGCCCGCGCTGGCCATCGGGCACGCCTTCGGCCGGCTCGGCTGCTTCGCCGCCGGCTGCTGCTTCGGCAAGGAGACCGCCTCGCTCGATCGGCGTCACCTTCCCGCGGGGCAGCGTCGCCTTCGACGTCCTGCAACGCGCCGGCGCGATCCCCGTCGGCGCCGGCGAGACGCCGCCCGCTGCACCCGGTGCAGCTCTACGAAGCGGCCGGGGAGCTGGCGCTGTTCGGCCTGCTCTGCCTCCTGCGGCCGCGCCTTCGCCGGCGGCCGGGCGCGCTGCTGCTCTGCTACCTGGGCCTCTACGCGCTGCTTCGGTTCGTGGTCGAAATCTTTCGCGGCGATCTGCTGCGCGGGTTTCCCATCGAGCTGGCGACGCCGCGGCTGGCGGCCTGGCTGGGCCTGCCGCCCTCCGAGCCGATCTTCTTTTCGGCCGGACAGCTCGGCAGCCTGCTCACCGCGGTGGCAGTGGCGGCCGCGCTGACCTGGCGCCACAGAGCGTCGCGAACGCCCGCGCCTTGACCTCGGTCTCGTGGAGCTCGCCCTCGGGCGTCGAGTCCACCACGATGCCGCCGCCGACCGAGAGCTCCAGCTGCCCGCCGCGCAGCACCGCCGTGCGAATGGCGATGGCCAGATCGAGATCGCCCGCGGCGCCCAGCCAGCCGGTCGCGCCGGTGTAGACGCCCCGCGGCGACCGGGCTCGAGCTCGTCGATGAGCTGCATGGCCCGGCGTTTGGGCGCGCCGGTCACCGACCCGCCCGGGAAGGTGGCGGCCAGCAAGGCGGCCAGGCCGACCTCCGGACGCAGCTGCCCCTGCACCGTCGATATCAGGTGGTGGACCGTCGGGAACGAAACGATCCGGGCCAGCGAGGCGACCTCGACGCTGCCGGGCCGGCAGACGCGCCCCAGATCGTTGCGCTCGAGGTCGACGATCATGACGTGCTCGGCGCGATCCTTGGCGGCCCCGGAGAGCTCGGCGGCCGCGGCGGCATCGGCGGCGGCGCCCGCCCCGCGCGGGCGGGTCCCCTTGATCGGGCGGGTCTCGACCAAGCCGTCGGCCGACAGCGACAGAAATCGCTCCGGCGAGTTGCCGAGGATCGTGAACGCGTCCGCCCCGCCCGCGCCGCCGATGAACGCAGCGTGAGGGGCCGGGGCGGCGGCACGCAGCGCCGCGGCCAGGAGCGTCGGATCGCCCGCCCCGCAGGTGGCGCGCAGCCGGCGCGACAGGTTCACCTGGTAGGCGTCGCCCGCCCGCAGGTAGTCGAGGATCCGTCGCACCCCGTCCAGGAACGTCGATTCCTGGTGAACGGCCTCGAGCGCGCCCAGGTCCACGGGCTCGGTCGGATGGCCCTCGGCCAGCAGCTCAGCCAGCCGAGCAGCGGCCTTCCGGTCGCGCGCCCGAATCGTCGCCGGGCCCGCCTCGTCGCGCACCCAGACCGCATCGTTAAAGTGAAACTCGAACAATGGGTGGTCAACCTCCCGCGGCGTCAGACCAACCAGGCGACGGCCAAGCTCGTAGGACAGCCAGCCGACGGCGATTGGAACGCCGGCCGGCCCACCCTCCTCGCAGCCCCAAGCGGCGCGCGCCTCGGCCCACGCCTGTTCCAGACCGGCCAGGTCGCCGGGCGTCGTGCCCCGAACCGTGGCGGCGGGCCGCGCGCCGACCAGGTCGCGCCCGATCCTCGACTCGTCGGTGGCCGGCGCGGACAACCAGAAGGCGCCGGGCGCAGCCGCCGCCCGCCGGGCCGCCTCGGCCGGCGCCATGCGAGGGGCGGGGACCGCCAGCACGCCTACGCGCGCGCCTCGGCCAGCGCCGCCGACAGGAAGCTGCGCATGTACTGCGCCATCGAGAACAGCGACACGGCCGTGGAGACGTAGAGGACGATGAGGCCCGCCCGTTGGTAGTCGACCGTCCAGCCCGTCCCCAGCACCGGATAGCGGAAGTTGATGAGCAGCATCATCACCGCCACCAGCTGCAGGGCGGTCTTGATCTTGCCGCTGTCGCTGGCGGAGATCACCAGCCCTTGCGCCGAGGCGACGCTGCGCAGGCCGTTGACCGCCAGATCGCGCGCGATGATCACCACCACCACCCAGGCGGGCACCCGCGACAGCGCCACCATGTAGACGAGCACGGCGGTGACGGTCAGCTTGTCAGCCAGCGGGTCGAGGAACTTCCCCAGCGTGCTCACCTCGCCGCGCTTGCGCGCCAGGTAGCCGTCGAGCCCGTCGCCGGCCGCGCAGATGAGATACAGCAGGCTGGCGATGAAGCTGCGCAGCGGGCTGAAGTTGTCGATGAACGTCAGCACGAACGGGATCAGCACGACCCGGCTCATGGTCACCAGGTTGGGGACGTTGGTCAGCTCGCGCCGGAGGGTACTCGCCATCGGCTACCCCAACAGGCTCTGGTCGCCAGTCGCGCGGCGACTCCCGGCCCTGACCGGAGAAGCCGGCTCGAGCAACACCACCCCCTCGCCCTGGCAGCCGAGCTGGAACGGCGCTGCCCCCGGCATCCGCGCGCCGTGGGGCACCAGGCGCCCGACCCAGCCGTAAAGGCGCGCGGCCGCCAACAGCGTCGGCTGGTCCTCGGTGATCTTGATGGCGATGGCGTCGGTGGGCAGCTCGAGCGCCACCGTGCCGCGGCCGCGGAACTGCAACATGCGGAGCCCCGTGTTCGGCACCGTGCCCGCCTCCCAGGTGAGCGAGCCCTCGAAGGCCAGCACCCGATCCTCACGGACATAGAGGACGTCGTCGGCCAGCCGCAACGGCAGCCAGCGGTCGGTGGCGCCGGCGACCCAGATCTCGCCCTCCCCGGTGAGGCGGAAGAACGGCGCCCCACCCTCGTGCCCCATCGGCTCCGTGTTGACCCGCCCCTGCGCCCGGCGGACGCCCGGCTCCCACTTGAGCGTGCCCGAGCCGGCCAGGATGGCGTCGGCGCGCGCGTGCGCCTCGTCGGCGATCGCCATCCGGAGCGCGCCGGCCGGGATCGCCGGCGGCGGCGCCTGTCCAAGACGCGCCAGCACGAACGACAGCAGCGGCACCGGCTCGACCGCGCGCGGCTGAGGTGGCTCGACCGACGGCTCGGCATCGGGGGTACGAACCGCGTACGAGGCCGCCTCGACCCGCGGGGGGACCAGCTCTTCGGGTCGGCGCCCGCCGGGCTCGGTCCAGCTCGACCGTCGCTTTTCGCCCGCCACGGCGGGCGGCATGGGAGCCGGCAACGGCGGCGCCAGCGCCACCGGCCGCCCGATGCTGCCGCGCGAGATGGGCGTCGGCGGGTGCTGCACCTTGGCGGCCGCATCGAGCTCGTCGGCGAGCGCCTCCTGCCCGGCCCGGCGAAACGCCGCCGCTGCCTGCACCACCTCGCCCTTCTTGGCGTAGGCGTAGCCGAGGTAGCTCCAGGCGCGCCCGTCACCGGGGGCGATGCGCACCGCCATCTCCAGCTCCGGCAGCGCGTCGTCGATCCGCTCCAGCTTCAGCGCCAGCAGCCCCAGGTTGCGCCGGGCGTCGGCGTCGTGCGGCGCCGCGCCCGCGATCTGCCGATAGGTGGCGTGCGCGTCCTCGAGGCGACCCAGCTTGTAGCGCACCAGCGCCAGCAGGGTGAGCGCCTTGGTGTCGGCGGGCGACGCCGAAAGCGCGCGCAGGAGCTCCCCCTCCGCCTCGCCGAACTTCTTGGCGGCCACCAGCTCGCCGGCGCTGGCCAGGTGGGTGACAGCGACCGACGAGGCGACGCTCATCGTTCCGCCGACGCTCCCGCCGTCGCGCGGTACTGCTCATAGCGCCGCAGCACCGTCGCCACGTAGGCGTGCGTCGTCTCGTAGGGGGGAATGCCACCGTACTTTTCGACGGCCGCCGGACCGGCGTGATAGCCGGCGATCACTTTGACCTTCTCGTCCGCCGAGCAGACCGTCAGGGGCTGAGCGTCGCGACCCGGGGCGCCGGAAAGGGCCGCCGGCGTCTTGCAGAACCGTCGCGCCAGCACTTGGAGATAGCGCGTCCCCCCCATGATGTTCTGGCGGGGGTCGAAGATGTCGGTGACGCCCATCTGGCGCGCGGTCCCCGGAAGCAGCTGCATCAGCCCCTCGGCGCCGGCGCTGGAGACGACGCGCGGATCGAAATCCGACTCCGTCTTGATGACCGCCCGGATGAACGCCTCCGGGATCCCGTAGAACGCCTGGCCGTCGAGGATGTCGCGGTCGAAGCGGCTGTAGCGGGTCGGCGACGCGTCGCGGGGGGGACGAGATCGGTCGCGCCGCGCAGAGCCGAGGCCTTGCCGGGGCCGGTCTTGAAGAGGACCTTCCAGTGAGTGCCGCGCGGCTGCTTGTTGGTGAACTCGACGACCCCGTCGGCCCGCTGCCGCGACCAGAAGGTCCCGGCCAGCGCCGGCGCCCCCAGCATGATCGCAGCCCCGACGAGGGCGATGAGCGGTCCCCTCTTCATTTCGACCAGCCGATCGTAACACAGCGGCCCGGCCCCCTCGACGAACCGGTGTTTCGCGTGACTCCGCGACCCATCAGACTAGACTGTCAGCGTGATCGAGACCGATTACCTGGTCATTGGGTCGGGGCTGGCCGGCCTGACCTTCGCGCTGCGGGCGTCGGCCCACGGCCGGGTGGTGGTGGCGACCAAGCGCGCCCCGGCCGAGGCCAACACCGCCTACGCGCAAGGGGGCGTGGCGGGCGCGCTCGATCCCACCGATGGGGTCGCCGCCCACGTCGAGGACACGTTGCGGGTCGGCGACGGGCTCTGCCGGCGGGAGATCGTCGAGATCTGCGCGCGCGAGGGGCCCGAGCACATCCTGTGGCTGGCCAACGAGCTGGGGGTCCCCTTCGATCGCGACGCCGCGGGCCACCTGGCGCTCGGGCGCGAAGGGGGGCACACCGCCCGGCGAATCGTCCACGCCAAGGACACCACCGGCTTTGCGATCCAGGAGGCGCTGCTGGGCGGCGTCGCCAAGCGCGCCGATCGAATCACCATCCTGCCCGATCACCTGGCCATCGATCTGCTGACCACCGCCAAGTACGGCGGCCCGAACGCCGTGTTCGGCGCCTACCTGCTCGACCAGCGGACCGGGAACGTCGAGACGGTCACCGCGCGGGCGGTCGTGCTGGCCACCGGCGGGTCGGGGAAGGTCTACCTCTACACCTCGAACCCCGACGTGGCGACCGGCGACGGCGTGGCGATGGCCTACCGGGTCGGGGCGCGCATCGCCAACATGGAGTTCTTCCAGTTTCACCCGACGGTCCTCTACCACCCGGCGGCCAAGTCGTTCCTCATCAGCGAGGCGCTGCGCGGCGAAGGGGGGATCCTCCGCCTGCGCGACGGCACGGCGTTCATGCCGCGGTACCACGAGATGAAGGACCTGGCGCCGCGGGACATCGTCTCGCGCGCCATCGACGCCGAGATGAAGCGGACCGGCGACGATCACGTCAACCTGGACATGACCCACCTGCCGGGCGATTTCTTGGTCGAGCGCTTCCCCAACATCCACCGGCGCTGCATGGAGCTGGGGATCGACATGCGCATGCAGCCGATCCCGGTCGTGCCGGCCGCCCACTACAGCTGCGGCGGCGTGCTGGTCGACGAGCACGGACGCTCGACGGTGAAGAACCTCTACGCCGTCGGCGAGGTCTCGATGACCGGGCTGCACGGCGCCTGCCGGCTCGCCTCCAACTCGCTGCTGGAGGCGATGGTGTTCGGCGCGCGCGCCGCCGACGACGTCCGCAACGTCCGCAGCGACCGGCCGGCGCAGGTGGCCCCCTGGTACGCGGGCGACGCCGGCTCGTCCGACGACGCCGTCGTGGTGAGCCACAACTGGGACGAGATCCGGCGCCTGATGTGGAACTACGTCGGCATCGTCCGGACCGACCGGCGCCTGGAACGCGCGGCCCGCCGGATCGAGCTGATCCGCTCGGAGATCCGCGATTACTACTGGAACGTCACCATCACCGGCGATCTGGTCGAGCTGCGCAACATCGCGCTGGTCGCCGATCTGATCATCGAATCGGCGCGCCGCCGCCCCGAGAGCCGGGGCCTGCACTTCAACCTCGACCACCCCGACCACGATCCCCGCATGGCCCGCGACACCATCGTCGCCCGCGGCGACGGGCCTGTCGTATAGCGGGACCCTGGGAGGGTCCCGCACCCGCCGCGAAGAGGTCGAGCCGGCCAAGCCGTCTCGCCCTCACGCGATCGTATCGTCTACGCGTCGAGCGCGGGCCGGCTCCGCCGGCCGGAGCTCATCGCGGGAGGTCGCAGGAACCCTCCCAGGGTTCCTGATTAGAATTGAAAAAAAAGCCGATCCGGAGAAGGTCGAGGGTGGGGAAGGGGTATTTGACGATGAAGCGGGCGATCGATTGCACGTTGTCCTTGGACGACTGGGCCTGATCGACCACGGCCTGGGGGATCGTGCTCGTCGCCTGCGCCGGCACCGGCTGTCCCATGTAGGTCGCGCTCATCACCGGATCCTTGGGGATGGGGACCTGCAGGCCGAAGCTGAGGCTGAGCGCGAAGCCGGACCGCGAAATCCAGAGGACGCCGAGCTGCGGCTGGACGAAATATCCGGACATGTCCGCGGCGATGGTCAGCTCGTTTCCGTCGACGAGCTCGCCGAGCGAGGCCATGAAGTTCTGGTACCCGAAGCCCGCGCCCAGGAAGAAGCTGCCGTCACCGGGGAACCAGCGGACGATCCCTTCGACCGCCTTGAGATCGATCTTGGCGTCGATCCCGGGCACTGACAGCTCCGGCAGATAGCTCCCCTTCACACCCAGCGCGACCGAAGGGCCCAGCTTCACCGTCAGCTCTCCCTCGAGCGGCCGCGGGAAGGTCACGACGCCGATCAGAAAACCGACCCGCGCCCCCTCCCCGCTCGGGTTCGACGGCGCCATCGGAGGTGATTCGTATGTGGCGATGGGTGACGGTGACGATACTGGAGAGGGAGGCGCAAGGGGCGTCACTGCAATCGGCGGCGGAAGCGGCTCCGGCACGACCGCCGGTGCAGGAGAAGGTGGAGAAGGTGGAGGGGGCGGCGAAAGCACAGGCGGCGCGGCGGGAGGCGAGACGGGCGCGGCGACCGGCAGGGAAGGAGGAGGCGCCGGAAGTGGCGCAGCGACGGTCGACCTTGCCACCACGGCCGCCCCGGCCTCCGGCTTGAGCGTCAGGGACGTCTCCAGCAGCTTGCCGACGGTGATGAAGACGGGGAAGTCGAGCGGCTCGAATCCGGGAGTCACGGCGGCGAAGACATGCCGCCCGCCTGAAAGGTGGATCGGGTGGGCGAGCAGATCACCGTCGAGCGGCCGATCGTCGATGGTGACCGCCGCGTCAGGCGGGGAGACGGTCAGCTTGACGGTCCCCGTCACCGCCCCGATTTCGGCCAGCGCCCTGCCGGCGTGCTCTCGTTCGTCCGGCGAGAGCCCCTCCGCCGGACCGGCCAGCAACCGCTCGTACGCGCGGTAAGCCTCGGGGGTCCGATCGGTCTCGCGCTCGGCGGCCGCGATGCCAAGCAACCCGGCCGCGGTCGGCTCGACCGCGTAGGCGGCCTGAAGCTTGACCAGCGCCGCCTCGAACCGGCCTCTGTTCAACAACTTTTGCCCGGCCAGCAGGTCTCTTCGCGCCCGCTCCTGTCGCTCGGCGGTCGGCACCGGCGACGGATCGACCTGCGCCCCGGCGGACGCGCTCCAAACGGAGATCGCGAGGCCGATGGCGATGGTCGTTCGACGGAACATGTCGGTTCCGTCTCTCATCGACGCCTGGCGGCTGGGCTGAAATCCGCCCGGCGCCGGCCCGGGTCAGTGCCCGGCCACCTCGAGGAGGCGGTGCTCGATGGTCGCGGCGTCGGCCGGCAGGAACCCGGCGTTGACGTAGCGGACGATTCCCGAGCGGTCGACCACGTACGACGTCGGCATCTTGTCGGGCTGGAGCAGCTCGGCGACCTCGCCGCGCGGATCGTGCGCGACGGTCAGCGCCCAGCGCCCGCCGCCGTGGGTGCGCAGAAACTTGTCGACGTTGTCGCGTTCCTGGTCGACCGAGACGGCCAGGATGTCGATCCCCTGCGACTTCAGCCGCCGCGCCATCTCGTTGAGGACCGGCAGCTCTTGCTTGCAGGGGTCGCACCACGACGCCCAGACGTCGAGCAGCAGCACGCGCCCCTTGTACGACGCGACGTTGATCGACTTGCCCGACAGGGCGTCGACGGTGAGCGGCGGCAGCGGGGCGCCGACCGGTCCTCCGCTCTCCCCCCCGCGGTGCCGGTGGTGGTCGCGCAGCCGAGCGACAGCAGCAGCGCGGCCGCCGCCAGGGCTAGCTCGAGCCTAGGGCGTCTTTGATCCATTCGCGGAGACTGTCGGCGTCGCGGGAGTCGGTGTACTCGCGGCCGTCGATGTAGAGGGTGGGCGTCGCCTGCAGGCCGATGGCGGAGCCTTCGTTCCGATCCTTCTCCACCCTCGCCTTCACCGCGTCCGACGCCAGGTCCTGGCGGAACTTGGTGAGGTCGAGCCCGGACTCCTTGGCCACCTTCTCTATCTCGGCGGGGCTGAGCTCATCTTGATGCTCCCAGAGCTTGTCCTGGTACTGCCAGAACTTCCCCTGCTTCTGCGCGGCGACCGCCGCCTCGGCGGCCAGGCGCGCGTTGGTGTGCTGGGGCAGCGGGTAGTGCTTGAAGTAGAGCTTCACGTCGTTGGGGAACTCGTCGAGGATCTGGTGCAGCACCGGCTGGAAGTGCTTGCAGTGGGGGCACTCGTAGTCGGCGAACTCGATGAGCGTGACCCGCGCCTTGGGGTTCCCCTTCATCGGCGCGTCGGAGACGTCGATCTTCTTGGGGGTGATCGGGCGATAGCGCTTCGCCAGCGACTCGGAGATCTCGGAGTCGGTGTACCCCTGATCGACCAGCCGGGCGACGTAGCGAAGCGCGTTCACCGAGCGGGCACAGCCGTTCTTTTGCGCCTTGGCCGAGGCGAGCAGGCTCTGCGCCTGGCCGCAGACCGAGGCCTCGCTGTTGGCGATCCGGAAGAAGACCTTCTTGCCGAAGTCGTCGAGCTTGGAGACGTCGACGCCCGGCGGTGGGGTCGTATCCTCGCCGGATTTGGCGGTCGTCGCCGTGGGCGTCGCGGCGCCCGTCTCGGCCGTCCGGGTCGGCTGTGCCTGGGCAGGGGTCTTGGCGCAAGCCGGTGCGGCAAGCCACGCGGCGATCGCGCCGACCAGCGGAAGCAGCGATGAAGCACGGCGCATGGGGCGTCTAGATATAGGAATGTGGCGCTCCCAAGTCAAACACTGGAAAAGGGTCATGGTCGGCCGCCTCACGGGTTGATTGACTCGTTCGCACGCACCCTCTATAAATCGCGGCGTCGGTCTTGCTCTTCCCGACTATCCGAAGCTGGGTCAAATGACATCAGATTATCTGTCCGCGGCGCTCATGATCCTGGCAGGGGTCGGGTTCGCCCTGTTGTTGACCGCTGCCGCCAAGTACCTCGGCCCGCACCGGCCGAGCGCCGCCAAGGACTACCCTTACGAGTGCGGCTCCGAGGTGATCGGCAGCCCCCGCGCCCGGTTCGAGGTGAAGTTCTACCAGGTGGCGATCGTCTTCCTGGTGTTCGACATCGAGACGGCGTTCCTCTACCCCTGGGCGCTCAAGTACCGCGAGCTCTCCTGCGCCGGCGCGGTCACCGCCGGGAAGTGCGCGGGCGGCGTCTCCTTCTTTGGTCTCGGCGAGATCGTCGTCTTCATGGGGATCTTGATCGTCGGGTTGGCCTACGTCTGGCGCAAGCGCGCCATCGGCTGGGAATAGGACGGACTTTCGATGAGCGCTGCCGAATGGATGCTCAGCAAGCTGACGGACGCCACCAACTGGGCGCGGAAGTTCTCGCTCTTCCAGTACCCGTTCGTGACCGCCTGCTGCGGGATGGAGTTCATGTCCGTGGCGGCGCCCAAGTACGACATCGCCCGCTTCGGCGCCGAGTTCCCGCGCTTTTCGCCGCGGCAGGCTGACCTCCTGATCATCGTCGGCACCATCACCGAGCGGCAGGGCCCCGCCCTGCGGCGCATCTACGATCAGATGTGCGAGCCCAAGTGGGTGGTCGCCTTCGGCGTATGCGCCTCGACCGGCGGCTTCTACCAGAACTACTCGACCATGCCGGGCGCCGATCAGGTCGTGCCGGTCGACGTCTACATCCCCGGCTGCCCGCCCCGCCCCGAACAGGTCCTCGACGGGCTCATCCTGCTTCAAGAGCGGATCCAGCGCGGCGAGGGGCACAGCCAGATCACCATCGCCGCCGAGAGCGCGCAGAAGAAGGCCGAGAAGCTCGGCCAGACCTACGAAGGTCCGCTGGTCTCCATCCGCCCGATTGGCGAACACCAAAACAAGGTGGAGAAGTAAGTGGCCCAGATCGTCCTCGACCAGCTGGCGGCGAAGTTCACGGGCGGCGAGATCTTGGAGAGCGGCACGTCGCACGGCGACGAGTGGGCCCGCATCCGGCGCGACGCCTGGCTGGCGGTGGGAGAGTTCCTGCGCGACAACCCGGCGACCAAGATGGACATGTTCATCGATCTGACCTGCGTCGATCGGCTGGGCATGCACGGCGGCAACCCCGACGCGCCCCGCTTCGACGTGGTGTTGCACCTCTACTCGGTGGGGCACAAGCACCGGGTGCGGCTCTACTGCGGCGTCACCGAGGACGACGCCTGGGTCGACACGCTGTGCGGCCTCTGGCCGGGCGCGAACTGGTTCGAGCGCGAGGCCTACGACCTCTACGGCGTGCGCTTCAAGGGGCACCCGGACCTGCGGCGCATCTTGATGTACCCGGAGTTCGTCGGGCATCCGCTGCGCAAGGACTACCCCAAAGAGAAGCGGCAGCCGCTCGTGCGCCGCAACCCCGCGGCCAGAGACTAAATGGACGACCAGCTGCACGACGACGACGCCACGCTCGCCCCCGCCTCCCGCAAGGTGGTCCTCGGCTTTCAGGACGCCGAGGACCTGACCGTGCCCGATCTGCCGACCGAGCCCGTTCCCTTGAACATGGGGCCCTCGCACCCGGCCATGCACGGCACCGTGCGCATGGTGCTGGAGGTCGAGGGGGAGCGCATCTCCAGCGCCGACATCCAGATCGGGTACCTGCACCGCTGCTTCGAGAAGGAGTCGGAGAGCGCGACCTGGACGCAGGTCTTCCCGTACACCGATCGCCTCAACTACATCTCGCCGATGCTCAACAACGTCGGCTACGCGATGGCCGTCGAGAAGCTGCTCGACATCACCAAGCAGATCCCCGAGCGCGCCCAGTACATCCGCGTGCTGGTCGGCGAGGTCTCGCGCATCACCGATCACCTCACCTGCCTGGGCGCCTCGGCGATGGAGCTGGGCGCCTTCACGGTGTTCCTCTATGCGCTCAAGGCCCGCGAGTGGCTGTTCGAGCTCCTGGAAAAGGTTTGCGGCGCCCGGCTGACCTCGACCTACCTGCGGATCGGCGGCGTCGCCTATGACCTGCCGGAGGGCTTCGACGCCGAGCTGCGCTCCATCCTCGAACGCACGCAGGTCGTCCTGTCGGACATCAGCAAGCTCCTCGACCGCAACCGGATCTTCCGCGACCGGATGGACGGCATCGGGATCATCACCAAGGAAGACGCGATCTCCTGGGGGATCACCGGCCCGGTCGGCCGCTCGACGGGCCTCGCCTACGACGTGCGCAAGGACCACCCCTACCTGGTCTACGACCGCTTCGACTTCGACGTCCCGATCGGCTCGACGGGCGACAACTTCGACCGGTACGCCGTCCGCGTCGAGGAGATCCACCAGTCGATGCGGATCATCGACCAGGCGTTGAAGCAGATCCCGCCGGGGCCCTTCATGTACGGCGATCCGCGCATCTCGCTGCCGCCCAAGACCGAGACCTACAACTCGATCGAGGGGATGATCGCCCACTTCAAGCTCATCATGGACGGCATCCACGTCCCCTCGGGCGAGGTGTACTCCTTCACCGAGGCCGGCAACGGCGAGCTCGGGTTCTACATCGTCTCCGACGGGACCGGGCGCCCCTGGAAGTGCCGCGTGCGCCCCCCCTGCTTCCCGGCCACCGCCGTGCTGACCAAGGTGCTGCCGGGGCTCTTCATCGCCGACGTCGTCCCGACCTTCGGCATGATCAACATGATCGGTGGCGAATGCGACAGATGAGAAAAGACCGATGACGACGACGACGCCACCAGAGATGGTCACCCTGATCATCGACGGCAAGACCGTCGAGGTCCCCAAGGGGACGATGCTGATCGAGGCCTGCAACCAGAACGGCGCCGAGGTCCCCTTCTTCTGCTACCACCCGGGCCTGACCTCGCCCGCCGTCTGCCGCCAGTGCCTGGTCGACGTCAAGGGTCAGCCCAAGCCGGTCCCCTCCTGCTACACGCCGGTGGCCGACAAGATGGAGGTGATGACCCGCTCGCCGCGCGCGCTGGACGTCCGCCGGCAGATGCTGGAGTTCACCCTCGTCAACCACCCCATCGACTGCCCGATCTGCGACAAGGCCGGCGAGTGCATGCTGCAGAAGCAGTACTTCGACTGGGACGCCAAGCTGGCGCGCAACGACGGCATCAAGGTCCACAAGAAGAAGGTCGTCGACCTGGGGCCGACCATCGTCCTCGATCAGGAGCGCTGCATCCTCTGCACGCGCTGCATCCGCGTCTGCGACGAGGTGGCCCACAACCACCAGCTTGAGATGGCCCAGCGCGGGGATCACGAGGTGCTGACCACGGCGCCCGGCCACCAGCTCGACAACCCCTACTCGCTCAACACCGTCGACGTCTGCCCGGTCGGCGCGCTGACCTCGAAGGACTTCCGGTTCTCGATGCGGGTGTGGGAGCTCTACACGACGCCGTCCGTCTGCCCGGGCTGCGCCACCGGCTGCAACGTCGAGGTGCACCACTCGCGCGGCAAGATCCACCGCCTGGTCCCGCGCGAGAACCAGGCCGTCAACAAGCACTGGATGTGCGACGAGGGGCGCCTCACCTACAAGCGCGTGCACCCAACTGTTCTCGGGAACCCTGAGAGGGTTCCCGAACCCTCCCGGGACGGGCCCGGAGTCGGGCTCCGTGCGGCAGAGCCGCACTACGCCCACACGTTGCGGCTCGCCGCGCCGGTCTCGGGCGGCATCCCGGTCGAGTGGGACAAGGCGCTCGACGACGCGGGGCGCGTGCTGCGCGCGGCGCTCGACGCCAACCCCGCCGAGGTCGGGGTGGTGATGAACGCTCAGTCGACCAACGAAGATCTCTACGCGTTGGCCCGCCTGACCTTCGACCACCTGGGGCTCGGCAAGGCGTACCTGGCCGGCCTCGATCAGGGCTGGAGCGACGACATCTTGGTCAGCGCCGACAAGAACCCCAACACCGCCGGCGCCATGGCCGTCGGCGCGGGGAGGCTGCGCTCGCTGCTGGATCTGGCCAACGACCTCAAGTCGGGCGCGGTGACGACGCTGCTGGTGGTCGGCACGCACGGCGTGCTCCCCGCCGGCGCGGCTTCGACAGCGCTGCCGCTCGACAAGCTGAAGACGCTGGTGGTGATCGGCACCCACCGCGACGCGGTCGCCGCCGCCGCCCAGGTGGCGCTCCCGCTCACCGAGTGGGCCGAGAGCGACGGGACGTTCACCAACCGACTGGGGATGGTTCAGCGCGTGCGCGCCGCGGTCCCGCCCGCCGGCGACTCGCTGCCGGGATGGGACATCCTCTCGCACCTGGCGCGCAAGCTGGGCGCCACCATGGACTTCCCCGACGCGAAGACGGTGTTCGCCGAGGCCAAGACCAAGTTGCCGTTCATGAAGGACGCGGACTGGGGACGCGCGCACCTGCCCGTCCAGCTCCGCTTCGCCGGATCTCGAGGCTGACACGATGGAATACGGCTCACTCGGCTTCAACGTCGTCGCGGCGCTCATCAAGATCGCCTTCATGATCATGGGGTTCCTGATGCCGCTGGCGTCGATCCTCACCTGGCTCGAGCGGCGGCAGTCGTCGATGATGCAGGACCGGCTCGGTCCCAACCGCGCCAACATCGGCCCGATCAAGGCCTGGGGGATCACCCACTTCCTGGCCGACGCGCTGAAGTTCATGGGCAAGGAGGACTACGTCCCCGGCAAGGCCCACAAGTTCCTCTTCATGTGGGCGCCGATCATGGCGATGGCCCCGGCGCTGATCGTCGCGGCCATCATCCCCTTCGGGCCGCACCTCTGCTGGGGCGAGCTGTTGCAGACCAACCCAGTGTGCAGCGAGCCGGTCGGGCTGCAGATCGCGCGCCTCGACATCGGTCTGCTCTTCTACTTCGCCATCTCCTCGCTGGCGGTCTACGGCGCCACGCTGGCCGGCTGGGCGTCGCACAACAAGTGGGCGATGATGGGTGGCCTGCGCGCCACCTCGCAGATGATGTCCTACGAGGTCACGATGGGCATGGCCGTGCTGGGCGCGTTCCTCGTCTACGGGACGCTCGAGCCCGGCGCCATCGCCGACCTTCAGACGCACTTCATCAGCTTCGGCCACTACACGTCGAGCTGGGGGATCTTCACCCAGCCGATCGGCTTCATTCTCTTCCTGACCGCCGCCATCGCCGAGACCAAGCGGACGCCGTTCGACATCCCCGAGGGGGAGCCGGAGATCATCGGCTACTTCGTGGAGTACTCGGGGCTGCGCTTCGGCCTGTTCTTCCTTGGCGAGTTCCTGGAGATCGTCACCTCCAGCGCCATCATGATCACGCTGTTCTTCGGCGGCTGGCACATGGGGAGCACCATCGACGGCTTCATGCTCCAGCACCTGCCGAACGTGGCCTTCGTGGCGGTGATGGCCACCTTGTGGTTGATCAAGGTCTTCGCCTTCTGCTCGTTCCAGCTTCTGATCCGCTGGTCTCTGCCGCGCTTCCGCTCGGATCAACTGATGCGGCTCGGCTGGCAGCGCCTGTTGCCGATCTCGATCGCCAACGTGGTGGCGACCGCGCTCATGATTCTCTGGGCGCAGACCTGGATTTAAGGAGAACCGATGGCCGTTGGAGTCAAAGTCGTCAACCGCCCCGGGAGCCTGGCGCAGCAGGCCTACCTGCCGGCGATCGCCGAGGGCCTGGGCGTCACCTTCCGCCACTTCGTGAAGAACTTCTTCGGCAACGTCACCGGGAATCGCAAGAAGACCGACATCGCGACGATCGAGTACCCCGAAGAGAAGATCCCGTATCCGGCGCGGCACCGGGGACTCCACCGGCTGATGCTGCGGGAGGACGGTGACGTCCGCTGCGTCGCCTGCATGATGTGCCCGACCGTCTGCCCCGCCCACTGCATCACCATCGTCCCCGAAGAGGCGCCCGACGGCCGGATCGAGAAGCGTCCCAAGATCTTCGAGATCGACGAGCTCCGCTGTGTGGTCTGTGGCCTGTGCGCCGAGGCCTGCCCCTGCGACGCCATTCGCATGGACACGCTGGACCACGCCAAGCCGACCTATCGCCGAACCGACGCGATTCTCGACAAGGAAGAGCTGATGTCGCGCGGCACCGTCTCGACGGCGGTCCAGGGCGGCGTGGGCGGCTTCTGGCGCGAGAAGGTGGCGAACGCCCCGCAGACGCCTCCGACCGGCGACGTCTTCCCCGCCGGCCCGCCCCGCGGCCCGGTTACCTAGGCCGCCTATCGGGCGACCCGGCGCAGACCGGCTAAACGCCGAAGTCGGCCAACAGGTCAGCGACGTCGTCGTCTGAGGCGCGCGGCTCGTACAGCGCGCTGGACGATATGGCGATGAACGTCTGCTCGAGCGGATTCAGATCGTGCACGCGGCTGACGGTGATCGGCCTGCCGCGCGTGAGGAGCGCGCTCAGCCCTTGCGCCAGGATGTGCAGCGGCAGGTAGAAGGGGCCGAGCAGGTCGTGCTGGCGGGTGTGGGCGAGCTCGTGCGCGAGCGTCAGGCGCGCGGCGGTCGTCGGTGCGTCGACCACGCCAGGCCGATGGAGAATGGCGTGGCCGAGCGTCACCGCGCCCACCCAGTCGAGCCCGAGGCCGGCGCGAATCGGGTAGAGCCACCCGACCGCGGCCGCTCCGCCCACTCGGCGGGGCAGCCGGCCCCCGCTGGCGAGCAAGCCGGCGGTGTGACCGAGCAGGTTGGTCGGCAGGGTCCACAGAGCGCGCAGGGCGCGAACCAGCGGCCCGCGCCGGCGCGGGGGCGCCCGGCGCAGATGACCTACCAGCATCGCGAGCTCACGGCCGGCGAGCGCCCGTCAGTTGTAGGTGGCCGAGAAGAGAATCGACAACCCGCTGGCCGACCAGGTCAGACCGGGCGTGTTCTTGTCCTTGAGCGATGCGGCCATCAGCTCACCGGCGATGCCCAGCCCCCAGTCGCGGGAGACCCACCACTCTTTGCCGACCATGAAGTCGAACGCGGCGCCCGATCTCGACGAGTCGACCTTGACGCCGGCGCCGTCGGTGGCGGCGAAGCCCGCCAGGCCGAACGTCGCCGACAAGTAGAGGTTGCAGCGCTCGAAGTAATAAGCGAGCCCGGGACCGAAGGCAGCGACGCCGAGCTCGTTGAGATCGCTGTTCACGCTGGTGCCGGCCACCTGCTTGTCGGGATTGCCGGTGTCGGTCCCGAAGAACGCGGCGTAGAGGATCAGGTCGTGGGCGATGACACCGCCCATGGCGATGCCCGAAGAGACCCCTCCGCCGACGTAGTTCGTCTTCACCCCCGCTTGCGTCGACGAAAACCCGGTGGCGCTGATCCCGACGTGCGCCTGGAGAAAGAATCCGTCGTGCGTGTGGAACCCCTCCATCGACTCCGCCGGGGCCATCGGCGCCGGGCGGTAGACGGGCGGCGGTGGGTAGCCGCCGTAGGGCATCGGACGATAACGATGGTGGTAGTAGTAATACGGCGCGGGTGAGCTGTACCCGGGAGAGTTGTATCCGGGCGGACCGTATCCATTACCAGGTGAGCCGGGCGCGGCCTCGACCGGCGGCGGAGCTTGCGGCGCCGCCTCGGGGGGAGCGGCCGGTGCTGAAGCAGCGGCCGCGGGCGGAGCAGCAACAGGCGGCACAGGTGCGCTCTGCGCGCGCGCGGCGGGAGCAACAAGCAAGCCGAACGCAACGACGAGGGGGCGATTCATTTTCATCCGGCGCAGATTTTCCGTCGGTGCCTCAACGTTGTCCATCGCGCGCCGCGGCGCCTGTTTGCGCGAGCGCAATCGCGCTTGACCGCTGCGATCCGAACGACCATGCTGACTGAGAACCTTCTGCGCGGTACGACACGAAGAGAGATTCTTTTCCCTACAAGAACGCACTAGGGAGCCGCCACTGACCGATGGATGTGCACGCCCGCCAGTCGGGAAGCCCGATGCGGTCAATCCAGTGGCTCCCCCCTTACGAAAGTAGGGGCCAAGAATTCTTTTCGACCGGCCGAGGCGGGGGTTCGCATGGGCGGGAGGAGCCCTAAAAGCTCTTCCCGCCCTTTTTTCATTCGGAAGCGTGGGAGGTTCCGACCCTCCCGATCGGATGGCTTCCGGGGGCCAAGCCCGCCGCGCATCCCGGCGCGGGCCGTACGGGATTGCTCGAGAGCGCTAGGGCGTGATGGTGATTGATCGTGACGCCGTGACCAAGAACGTGCCGCCCGCGTCGAGTCCACCGTCGGAGCTCTGGCGGGTGCCGCTGGCGGTGAGCGTGATCGTATAGGTACCGGGTGGAAAGGCGGCGCCCTCCCTGTTGCCGGTGTCGGACGGCCCATTCCAGTTGCGGCCGTCCCACGGGATCTGTCGGGCGTGCGTCCCGACGACGGGCGTGGTGACCACCGACTGCGGCGCGCAGAGCCCGGTGTCGCAGAGGCAGTAGTTCTGCCCCGCGCCCGCGATCCGGTAGCCGACGATGAGGCCCGCGTCGTCCGGCCGCGCGCAGCCGCCGTCGTCACCCGGCGCTGGGCTGAGGTTTCCGACAGCCGCGGTGATCACCTCGTCGTAGGCGATCTGGATCCCGGCCGCGACTTCGGCGGCGGTGTACGAGCAGGGTTGATCCGGAAACACCAGCTGCACGCCCGGAAGATTCGACGCCGCGCCCCCGGCGCAGTTTCCGCCGTCGCGAGGCGGCGGAATCGCGTTCAAACACAGCTTGTCGGTCGCCTGCGGGATGCAGGTCTCGAAGATCTCCCGGCAACACCCGCTCGCCGCGCACGAGGCCCCGGAGGCCGCACAGGCCGAGCCGCCGTCGTGTCCCCCAAGGCTCGACCCGCCGTCGTGTCCCCCAAGGCTCGACCCGCCGTCGTGTCCCCCCAGGCTCGACCCGCCGTCGCGTCCCCCCAGGCTCGAGCCACTGGGGAGAGAGGACCCGCAACCGAGGCCGGCGACCACCAGAACACCGATTCCGAAACCGCGTCCGAGGGGGCTCATCCCGACGCACGATACAAGAATCGAACCACCGATGAGCGCGCGGCGAATCAGGCTGGCCCTCGCGCCAACGTCAGTTTCCTGAGACGCCCGCGGCAGCGCGATCCGTCTAGATCGTGAGTGTCCGTCCTTTGAGAAACGCCGGGCGATCCAGAGGATGTGCGGATGGTGAGAGACAGACCTAGTACGAGAAGCGGCGGACGCTGACGTTCATGACCAGGCCCAGGGCGGCGGCGATCGTCAGGATGCTCGAGCCGCCGTAGCTGACCAGGGGCAGCGTCACCCCGACCACCGGCAGGAGGCCGCTCACCATGCCGACGTTGATGAAGACGTGCCAGAACAACATGGCGGCCACGCCGACGCAGACGGTGGCGCCGAACCGGTCGCGCGCGTCGCCGGCGATCTTGATGATCCAGAGGACCAGCACCAGATACGCCGTCAGCAACAGGAAGCAGCCGACGAAACCCCACTCCTCGGCCCACACGGCGAACGGAAAGTCGGTCCACAGCGCCGGGAAGTGGCGCAGCCGGATCTGCGTGCCGTGCATGAACCCCTTGCCGAGGAAGCGTCCCGAGCCGATGGCGTTCAGCGCCTGGCGCGTCTGGTAGGCGCCCTCGGAGGTCGGGTTGAAGAACGCCTCCACCCGCTTGCGCTGATACTCGTGCAGGAGGTGCTGGTAGATCGGGAACGCGGCCAGCGTGGCGAACCCGACGATCGCCCCCAGCGTCCGCAGCTTGAGCCGCGCCGTCAGCATGATGGTGAAGAAGATCAGCAACAGCAGGAACGCCGTCCCGAAGTCGGGCTGCTTGGCAATCATCCAGGCCGGGGCGCTGACGATGACGACGGGGATCGCCAGGTGCCGCCAGGTCCGCCCTTCCAGCGCCGGCGAGTCGTTCAGATACTTGCCGAGCGCGATGGCGGTGAGCAGCTGCATCAGCTCCGACGGCTGGACGTGGAACGGCCCGAGATCGAACCAGCGGCGCCCCCCGCCGACCATCTTTCCGAACAGGAGCACGCCGAGCAGCAGCGCCACGCCCACGCCGTGAAGCACGTAGGCGTAGCGGCTGATGGTCCGGTAGTCGAGCGTGGCGACGGCGAGAAAGACCGCCGCCCCCAGGCCCAGCCAGGAGATCTGCTGCGAGAACAGGTTCGACTGCCGGTCGTGGACGGCGCTCCAAAGATTGATGAGGCCGAGCGACGTCACGGCCGCCGCCGACAGCGTCAGCGTCCAGTCGAACCGGAAGCGCAGCCGCCGCCAGCCGACGCCGCGGGTCTGCATCATGGCGTCTCCGCGGGGAGCTCCGGCGCCTCGACGAGGTTCTTGTGCCGCCGCGGCAGGCCCACGTGCGGCGCCTCGCGATCGGCGGGCGCGATGCTCTCGAAGTACTTGTCGATGACCTCCATCGCCACCGGCGCGGCGACGTCGCCCCCGTGGCCGCCGTGCTCGACCAGCACCGCCACCGCGATCCGGGGCCGGCCGGCCGGCGCGAAGCCGACGAACCAGGCGTGGTCGCCCGCCTCGTAGCCGCCGAGCTCGGTGTGGCGCCCGTGCACCTGCGCCGTGCCGGTCTTGCCCGCCACCTCGATGTCCTTGAGCCGCGCCCGGTAGGCGGTCCCCTTCGATTCATTCACGACACCGACCAGGGCCTGGCGGACAATCGCCAAGGTTTCCTGCGACACCGAGACCTCGCGCCGGACGCGCGGCGCGAACTCTTCCAGCGTCTGCCCGTCGGGGGACTCGACCCGCTCCACGATCTGCGGCAGCCAGAGCTTGCCGCCGTTGGCGATGGCCGCGTAGAGCAACGCCATCTGCAGCAGCGTCACCCGCGTCGACCCCTGGCCGATGACGGCGTTCAGCGCCTGTCCGATCTGGAAGCCCTCGGCCTTGGGGTTCTGGCGCTTCTGCTCGCGGTACCACTCCTCCGTCGGCAGGAAGCCGCCGTCCTCGCCGTTGAGGCCGAGGCCGGTCGGCGCCCCGAGCCCCAGATCGGCGCCGAACTTGGCCAGCCGGTCCATCATGCCCGGGCGGGCCCCCAGCTCGTAGAAGTAGACGTTGCAGCTCTGGACGATGGCGTCGTAGAGGGCGACCACCCCGTGGGTCTTGGTGCACTTGAAGCGGCGGCGCGCGATTTCGAACGAGCCGTGGCACTTGGTCTTGTCGTCGGGCGTGATCAGGCGATCCTCGAGCGCCGAGATGGCCGAGACCGGCTTGAAGGTCGAGCCCGGGTAGTAGGTCTCGGCCAGCGTCTTGTCGTGAAGCGGATGGTAACGATCGGCCAGCAGGCGCTGCTCCGCCTCGATGGTCAGGTGTCCCGACATCTCGTTGGGGTCGAAGCTCGGCTTGGAGGCCATGGCCAGGATCCGCCCGCTGTTGACGTCGAGGGCCACCACGCCCGCCGCCGAGGCGTTGCGCAGCGCCCGCTCGGTGAAGCGCTGAAGGTCGGCGTCGATGGTGAGCACGACATTGTTCCCTGCCACGGCCGGCTGCGAGGCCGGCCCCTCGATGATGTCGTGGATGTCGGTCTTGGGCATCCCCCGCCGGTCGACCACGATCTTCTGGAAGCCGGAGCGCCCGCGCAGGTAGCCGTCCCACTGCCGCTCGATCCCGGTCCGGCCGATGAGATCGCCCGCCCGGTAGCCCTCGTCCTTCTTGGCGCGCAGCTCGTCGGCGGAGATCTCGTTCATGTAGCCGACGACGTGCGCGGCCAGCGTCCCCATCGGGTACGACCGGCGGGGGACCGAGGTGATCTTGACGCCCGGGAGGTCGACGCCGGTCTCGATCGCCGCCATCGCCTCGCGCGAGATGTCCTCGGCCAGCAGCACCGGCCGTCCGCTGGCCGCGTCGGGACCGCCGCCGGCGATGCGCTCCCAGACGTCAATCGCCTCGTCGCCGTTCATGCCGAGGAGCGCCCGGAGGCGCGCGAATCCCTCGGCCGTGAGCTGCCGCGGCGTCACGTAGACGTTGTAGGAGGGGCGCACGGTGGCCAGCACCCTCCCCTTGCGGTCGCGAATCTGTCCCCGCACCGCCGGCAAAACCTCGGTGTGCACGATGCTGTCGGAGGTGACGCGGAAGAACGTGTCCCCCTGGATGACCTGGAGATAGAACAGCCGCCCGGCGATGGTCAGAAAGCCGATCATCGCCAACAGCGCGAAATACCGGGAGCGCCTCCTGATTTCGGGAAGCTCGGCGTCTTGTCCTGCTATTTCCATGGGGGTACTGCTCGCTGCCGCTCGAGTACCCCCAAACCCCCCTCGCTCCGTGCGGCAAAGCCGCACTGCGCTCGCGTCGGATTTTGAGGCGTCTCAAGAATATTGTGCTGGTGATGGTTCATCGGCTCCGTGCGGCAAAGCCGCACTGCGCTCGCGTCGGATTTTGAGGCGTCTCAAGAATATTGTGCTGGTGATGGTTCATCGTCGAGAGATGGGATCGCCGAAGCTGTGGGGACCGCGGGCCAGGCCGACGCGCGAGCGGGCGCTGTCGACCTTGCCGTCGACGCGGCGAAAGAGTCCCAGCACCAGCGGCGCGACGAGGCCGGTCAGCAGCGCCTCGATGGGCGCCTGGCGGAGGCCGCCGTAGCCCCCTTCGGGCGCCACCTGGGCGCGCACGATGACGATCAGCGCCGAGGCGAGCAGGCTGGCCACGAACGCGGTCGCCGCCGACAGCACGATCCCCTGGACCGCCAGCCTGGTGGAGAGCCCGCGCGCGAACAGCGCCATCAGCACGAACACGAAGGCATGCACCCCCTGGGGAGCGCCCGACACGAGATCGAACAGGTAGCCGGTGGCGAACGACACCACCGCCGCGGAGGAGATGGTCCACTTGGACGAGAACCCCACGTGCAGCACGACCAGCAGGCCGAGGCTGGGCGTCACCATGTGCACCGGGGCCAGCTCGAGCACCGTCGACTGCAGGATCAGCAGCAGGTAGGCGACGAACAGAGTGACGGCGGATCTCATCGTGGTCTCAGCTTGGCCTCATCTATAGACCATCGGGCCGCGGGCCGGCAGGCGGCGGGCGGCGGGATCGGTGTCGGGCGCCGGCGGGGGCGCGACGACCACCAGCACCTCGGAGAGGCGCGCGAAGTCGACGTCCGGGGTGACCTCCACGTCCTGGTAGAGGCCGACCGCGCCGGGGATGACCCGGGTGATGTGGCCGACGGCGAGGTTGCGCGGGAACGAGCTGCCGAGGCCGCTGGTCACCACGGCGTCCCCCTCCTTGGCCGGCTCGCCGCGCGCCAGGTACTCGATGCTGCAGCGGTAGCCGTTCTCGGCCGCCTTGCCGCGCAGGATGCCGCGCCCGCCGGTCCGCGGGATGACGACGTCGATGGCCGAGCGCGGATCGACGAGGAGGAGAATGTCGGAGCTCTTGCCGGAGACCCGGTTCACCCGGCCCACCACCCCGTCGGGGGTCAGCACCGGCATCCCGTGGCGGACGGCCCCCTCGCCATGGTCGATGTCGACCCGCGCCACGCGAAAGTAGGGGGAGGCGTCGACGGCGATCACCCGCGCGGCGATCGTCTCGGCCGGCGTCACGTCCCGCAGGCCGAGGAGGCGCTGGTAGCGCCCGCTCTCCTCGGCGAGGCGGCGCATCTCGGTCAGCTCGGCGCGCAGCTTCTGGTTCTCGCGCGTCAGCGTCTCGTTCTCGCCGCGCACGTGCGTCAGCTCGACGTAGTGCCCCGCCACGCCGGTGATGGCGCGGGCGATGAACGACATCGCCGACTGCGCGGGGGAGACCAGGCGCAGGATCCCGCGATCGAGCGCCGACAGATCGCCTGGGTTCTTGGCGCTCATCCGCAGCGCGATCACCGCGATGAGGAGCGTCACCGCCACGACGACGGCTTCGCGCAAGCGCTTACCCGAACCCATGCGCCCCTATTGTGACCGGCTCGAGCGCGAATTCGCCAGTTCTACTGAAAAAAGAACCCTCAAAGGGTTCTTTAAATCTCCCGCGACGAGCCTCGCCGGGCAGGGCCCGTCGAGCCTCACGCGATCGCCAAAAAGAACCCTCAAAGGGTTCTTTAAATCTCCCGCGACGACGCTCGCGCGATCGAACGCCGGACTCACTGCAACGCGACTTCGCGCAGCAGGGCCAGCTCATCCAGGGCGCGTCCGGTGCCGAGCACGACCGCGCACTCGGGGGAGTCGGAGACCATGACCGGGAGGCCCGTCTCCTCGCGGAGAAGCACGTCCAGGCTGCGGAGCTGCGCGCCGCCGCCCGTCAAGACGATGCCGCGGTCGACGATGTCGGCCGCCAGCTCGGGCGGCGTCCGCTCGAGCACCGAGCGGACGGAGTCGACGATCTGGTTCACCGGCTCGGCCAGCGCCTCGCGCACCTCGTCGCTGTTCATGACCAGCGTCTTCGGAACGCCAGCCACGAGATCGCGCCCCTTGATCTCCATGGTGAGGACGTCGTCGGTCGCGTAGGCGTTGCCGATGGTCTTCTTGATGATCTCGGCCGTGCGCTCGCCGACCAGCAGGTTGTACTTGCGCTTGATGTAGGCGACGATCGCCTCGTCCATCTTGTCGCCCGCCACCCGGATCGACTTGGCCACCACGATGCCGGCCAGCGAGATGACCGCCACCTCGGTGGTGCCGCCGCCGATGTCGACGATCATGTTCCCCGACGGCTCGGTGACGGGCAGCCCGGCGCCGATCGCGGCCGCCATCGGCTCTTCGATCAAATAGACCTCGCGCGCGCCGGCGGCCAGCGCCGAGTCGCGCACGGCCCGCTTTTCGACCTCGGTGATCCCCGAGGGGACGCCGATGATGATGCGCGGCTTCACCAGCGTCCGGCGGTTGTGGACCTTGGTGATGAAGTAACGCAGCATCGCCTCGGTCACCTCGAAGTCGGCGATGACGCCGTCCTTCATCGGGCGAACGGCGACGATGTTGCCGGGCGTCCGCCCCAGCATCTCCTTGGCCTCCTTGCCGACGGCCAGGACCTTCTTGGTCCCGTTGCCCGAGCGCTGGACCGCCACCACCGACGGCTCGTTGGAGACGATCCCCTTGCCCCGGACGAAGGTCAGCGTATTCGCCGTCCCCAGGTCGATGGCGAGGTCGTTGGAGAAGAGCCCGTAGACCCAGTCGAGCAGCATGGATTTTGGCCCCGCGCGCCGCCCGAATCGGAAATGACCGCCGCGTCGACGAGACAGAAGTTTCTACCACAGCGCGGAGCACTCCGATAGGGCGGCCGCGTCGATGATTGCGCGCTCTCGCGTGGCGAGCTTTCAGTTTCAGTCACCTGCCGGCTGTCGGGCCGCCGTCGATTGCGGCTTGGCTCAGGAACGCGCCGGCGCGGCGCCGAGGAAAACCGTGCGCGCCGATCCCCGGTCGATGCGCGGGCGAAGCTGAATCCTGCGCGGCCGAGTCCTCCGCGGGGAGGTGCGCGAAGACGTCTCGACGGACCCCTTTTACAGAGAACGTTTGTGGTAGATTCCGCCCCGTCATGCTCGAGCAAATGCGGAAATCCTCGCAGTCGGTGCTCATTTACGCGCTGTTTCTGTTCCTGATCGCGATCTTCGTCATCAGCTTCGGACCGCAGTCGCGAGGCACCTCCTGCGACCAGGTCATGAACGGGGATGATCACTACGCGGCGCAGGTGGCCGGCGCGACGATCAGCGAGAACAGCTTCCGCTACGGCTTCATGCTGGCCGGCGGGGGACAGATCCCGGCGCCGATGGCCAAGCGCGACCGATTGAAGGAGCTGGTCATGGACAAGCTCATCGAGCGCGAGCTCCTGGCCGAGGAGGCCGACCGGTTGGGTTACGTGGTGACCGACGAAGAGGTCGAGGATCAGATCGCCGATTCGAAAATCATCGGGCTCGGCGCGGTCCACACGGTTCCGCGGCTGCAGAAGGACGGTAAGTTCAACTACGACTCGTTCAAGACGTTCCTGCAGTACGACCTCGGCCAGACGCCCAAGAGCTTCGTCGCCGAGCAGAAGAAGGAGCTCCTCGCCCTGCGCCTTCGCGACCTCATGCGCGCCGGCGTCTCGGTCTCCAACGACGAGGTGAAGGCCGACTTCGTGCGCCGCGGCCGCCAGGTGAACCTCGAGTACCTGCGCTTCGCCGGCAACCGCTACAAGAACGACGTGGTGCTGACCGACGCCGAGATCGCCGACTACGCCGCGAAGAACGAGGCCAAGCTGAAGGAGCTCTACGAGCAGAAGCGGTTCGTCTACGAGAAGGTCAGCGACGAGCGGAAGCTGCGCCAGATCCTGATCAAGGTCCCGCACGACGCGACCGACGCGCAAGACAAGGCCGCGCACGACAAGGCGAACGCGCTGGCCGACAAGCTCAAGAAGGGGGCGAAGGTCTCCGGCAAGGACGGGGTCACGTTCGCCGAGGTGGCGCGCAGCTCCTCCGACGACGCCACCAGCAAGGCGCAGGGGGGCGAGCTCGGCTGGCGCGCGCACGGCGCCGCCAACCTGCCGGCGGTCGTCGAAGAGAAGGTCTGGAAGGCGACGACCGACGCCATCGTCGGGCCGCTGCGCGGCACCGACGGCTACGTGATCACCAAGGTCGAGGGAAAGCGCGACGGGAGCGTCTCCTTCGAGCAGGCCAAGCTGGAGCTGGCCGAGCAGAAGTTGCGTGAAGAGCGGTCCGACGCCAAGGCCAAGGCGGCCGCCGCTGACGCCGTCGCCAAGCTGCAGGCCGCCCCCACCAAGTCGATGAAGGAGCTCTTCCCGACGGCGGCCAACGACAAGGACGAGGCCGATGCCACGCCCGACGCGGCCGCCGGGCCGCGCGTCGAGGAGACGGGGCTGTTCTCGCTGCGGGCCTCGCGCGAGGGGGCGATCGTCGAGGGAATCGGCGTCTCCACCCCGCTGGCCAAGGCGGCCTTCGCGCTCACCCCCGCCGCGCCGGCCGCCGGGCCGTTCGAGGTGGGCGGCACCTTCGTGGTGGTGCGGCTCAAAGAGCGCAAGGATCCCGACCTGGCCGATTTCGAGAAGCGCAAGCTCGAGCTGACGCGGGAGGCCGAGCTGACCAAGTGGGAGCGGGTCCTCTCCGACTGGACGACGGCGCGCTGCCAGGCGGTCAAGCAGGCCAAGCGGATCAGCGTGAACGCCGACATCCTCAAGTACGAGGATGGCAGCGAGCCACCGGCGTACGAGCCCTGCGCCCCTCACCGCCCGTTCGGAGGCTGAGAAAACGACGATGGCCGACACCACGGCGGCGATGGCCCTCGCCCTGGTGGATGGCCGGGCGGTCCTGACGGTCGCCGCCCGCGATCTCGGGCCGGTCCTGGTGGAGCGGCTGGAGGTCGAGTGGCCGGGGACCCGCCGGGCGCTGGCGATCGCCGAGCTGCGCAACCGCCGTGGCATTCTGCGCGCCGCCACGCTGGTCATCGATCGGGCGCGGATCGAGAGCCAGCTGCGCGACGCCAGGCTTCCCGCAGGGGAGGTTTCCGACCCTGTCGGCGTGGCGCTCGAGCCCGGGCGGCTGGTCTTCTCCAGCCGCGGCGACGGGAGAAACGGGTCGGCGCCGTTCTCCGCCCACCTCAGCCTGGGGGCGGGCGGCGGGCGCAGGCTTCGCGTCTCCGTCGAGAGCGGCGAGGCGCGCCCCGCCGAGGTGCGATCGATGCTGGCGGCGGTGTTCGGCTCGCCGGCCTCGGGAGACGCGTCGTTCGAGATCGATCCGCTGGCCGGAGCCCTCGACGAGATCCTGGTCGCCGATGGGTTCCGCCTCCCCGACAGCGGGGATCTGCGGCTGGGGGTGGTCCGCGTCTCCGCCGGCCGCATCGCCATGCGCTGGAGCCGGACCGCGGCGACCGAGGCGGCCGAGCTGCCGACCGACGACACCGACGAGGTGACGGCGCTCCGGCGCGCGCTCGACGCCGCGTCCCCCGGTCCGGTCCGGGCGGAGGTGGCGCATCTGCTCGCCGCGGCCTACGAGAAGATCGGCGAAGAGGAAGGGGCGCTCGCGGCCCTGCGCATCTGCATCGACAACGCCGAGGCCGGACCGCTGGTCGGGACCGCCTGGCGCAGGCTGGTCGAGCTCTTCGCCCGCCACGGCAATCCCCACGCGGCCGCCCGGGCGCTGATCGCCTCGGCGGACGATCCGCGGATCGGCGCCAGCGAGGTCGACCGAGCCGGGACCCTGGTGGCCGCCGCCGAGATCCTTCGCAAGCGGCTGGGGCTGCCGGCGGACGCCGGCATGCTGCTCGAGCGGGCGGTGACCCTGGATCCGACATCGGCCGAGGCGCTGGAGGCGCTGGAGGCGCTCAGCGTCGATGAGGGAAACCTCGATCGCCTGGCCGAGGTGCTGGAGCGCAAGGTCGAGGTGGTGGCGCGGGGTCCGCGCGAACAAAAGGCGATCCTGGCGCGCCTGGGCGAGCTGTATGCGAACGAGCTCGGGCGCCCTCCCCTCGCTCGGCAGACTTACGAACGACTGCTCGAGATCGACCCGGACAATGCGGACGCTCTCGAGTACCTCACCCGACCGGTGGCTCCCGCGGAGCCCGCGTCCTCCGCGCCGCCGAGACGAACGGGGACGCTCCCGCGCCCTATCCCGGCGGTGATGACGCAAGCCGAAGCGAGCGCGGCGCCGCAAGCCGAAACGAGCGCGGCGCCGCAAGCCGAAGCGAGCGCGGTGCCGCCGGCCGAAGCGAGAGCGGCGCCGCCGGCCGAAACGAGCGCGGCGCCGCCGGCAGCTCCGGCGCCCCAGCAGTACTGGCGGGCGGCCGGCGTCGAATCGGAGCCGGTGCTGCGCGCCAACGCCCTGGTGGCGAAGGCGCGCGTGTCGCTCTCGCACGGGGAGATCCCGGCCGCCGCCGCCGAGCTGGAGCAAGCGCTGGCCGCCGTTCCTCATCACCCTGGGGCGCTGGTCCTGCTCGCGGAGATCAGCTACCGCAAGCAGGACTGGAACCGGGCCCGCGAGCTCTACGGCGCGCTCGAGCGGATCCCGGACGTCGCCGAGGTGGTGCCGCGCGAGCAGATCGTGCAGCGGCGCGCGGCGCTGGCGCAGCGACTCGGGGACACCGCCGAGGCGGAGACGCTCTACCGCGAGCTGGCGATCTTGAGCCCGCGCCACGTCGAGGCCCGCCGCGTGCTCGCCGAGCTGGCGCTCGCCCGGGGCGACACCGCCTCCGCGGCGCTGCGCCTCGAGGAGCTGCTGCGTCTGTTGCCGGCCGGTACGTCCGCCGACCTCGCCGATCTGCGCCACCGGCTGGGCGCGATCTACGCCGAGACGGGCGAGTGGAACGGCGCCCGCTACTACCTGGAGCTGGTCGTCGACCAAGATCCCAGCCGCCTGCCCGCCCTGGAGCTGCTGCTGCAGGCCTACGAGAAGCTCGAGCTGCATCACGAGGCCGCCGAAGCCTGCGGCCGCCTCGCGCGCCTCTACCCCGATCGCGCGCATCGCGCCGCCGTCCTCTATCGGCAGGCGGAGATCCGGCGCAACCAGCTCGGCGACGAGCCGGGGGCGCTCGACGCCTATCTCCGGTCGTCGGACGCGGACCCACACTTCGTCCCGTCGCGCCTGCGCCTCATCGATCATTTTTGGGCCGAGGGGGACATCGACGTCGTCGCCGATCTGGCGGGGGACCTGGCCGACGTCCAGCTCTCGATCGACACCGAGGCCGATCTGGTGGCCCGCCTGGCCATCGCGGTGGCGGGGCCGCGCACCACCACGCCGGCCCGCTTCTCCCTGACCGAACATCCGGCGCTGATCGCGTCCGGCGTGCGCGTGCTCGCCCAGGTGGGCGATCGCGCCGCCGCCCGCGGCGTCGACACGATCGATCCGTTCCTCACCCGCGCGCGTTTCTGGGCCGGCGCCGAGGGGGAACGGGCGCTGGTCGCTGCCCTCGTCGATCTGGTGCTGGCCGATCCGGCGCGCCCAGGGCCGGCCCTGGTCCTCGGCGGGCTGGCGGCGCGCACGCGCCGGCTCGCGCTGGCCCGCGCCGCCTATTCGCTCCCGGCGTTCGTTCAACCCGGCGGTCTCGGCGCCAAGCTGCTCGAGCTGCTGCCGGCGGCGGAGTCGGTCCGGCCGGAGGCGGTTCGCGCCGGCACGCCAGTCGACCACCCGGACGTCGCCGGTCCGGTTCGTCGCGCGCTGTCGCGCCTGGCCCCGGCGCTGCTCGGGCTCGACTACGATCAGCCGGCCCCCAAGCCCCTCGAGGGGAGCGGCCTGCCGCCGGGGCGCGCCATCGAGCTGCGCCGGATCGCCGAGCTGCTCGCCGCGCCCGCCTTCGTGGTGGCGCCCGACGCGGAAGGGCTGCGGCGAACGCCGTCTCCGCAAGGCGAGCGGCGGCGGCTGCGCCTCATCCCGTCCCAGCCGGCGGGACTTCTCATCAGCCCGGCTGCCGTGCTGCTCGGACCGCAGGCCTGGTCGTTCGTCGCCGGGCGGGCCATCGAGGCGCTCCGCAGCGGCCTGGTGACGGCGGGGTTGACCGGCGCCGACGGGTTGGCGCGCCTGCTCGAGGGGGCGCGCGCGGCGCTGGGGGGCGCCGCCTCCGACGAGCCGCGGGCCCGCGCCGTGGCCGACTGGCTGGCGCGACCGGAGGCGGCGGTGACGCTCGGTTCGGCCGACGCACGCGCCGAGCTTCTCGCCGAGGTCGAGGCAGCGCTGACGGAGCTACCCGACTGGCAGACGTTCCGGCGTGGCACGCGCCACACCTGCAACCGGATCGGCCTGCTGGTCTGTGGCAGCCCGGTCGACGCGCTGCTGGTCGTCTCCGAGGGGGAGCTGTTCGGCGATGACGACGAGCCGCCGACCGCCGCCGTCCGCGGCGAGTTTCTGCGCGGCCCGTCGGCGCGGGAGCTCGTCACCTTCATGTTCTCGCCCGCCTACGAGACCGCGGCCGCGCCGCAATAGAGTCGCGGAAGAGCGCGCGCGGTGCGTCTGTTTCTCTGCTCGGCCGGATCGGAGCCGGCCCTGGCCGACGAGATTGCGCGCGCCGGCGCGACGGCCACCGGGCTTGCGCCCGGGGTGGTCGCCGCCGACGGAGACGCCGGTCCCGTTCCGCTCGATCCGATCTTCGCCCGACAGGCGCTGCCCGACGCGCAGCTGGTCGAGGGGCCTTCGGTTCGCGCGCTGGCCGAGGCCGTGTTCGCCCTCGTCGAAGCGCCGATCGATCGCGCGACGGGACCCTTCGCGCTGCACGCGGTCGCGCACGCCGAGCCTCCCGTCGGGCTGGCCAGCCGCGCCGCGCTGGTCGGGCGCGAGACGCTGGCGCTGGTGGCCGCGCGCCGGCGCCGCGCCTTTCGCCGGCACCACCCGGGCGACACCATCCCCGACGCCTTCGATCAGAGCTGGCTGCTGGTGCAGCTCGTGGCGCTCGGGCGCGATCGTTTCTTCGTCTCCGCGGCCGCCCCGCATCGGCTCCCCGGGGGCGGCCTCGACCTCGCGCGCTGGCCCGGCGGCGACGCGCCGGTCGCCGTCGATCGCGCCCCGCCCTCGCGCGCCTACCAGAAGCTGGAAGAGGCCTTCGCCTGGATGGGTGCCGCGCCGCGCGCCGGCCAGACCTGCGTCGACCTCGGCGCGGCCCCCGGCGGCTGGACGGCCACGCTGGTCAAGCGCGGAGCGCGCGTGGTGGCGGTCGATCGCGCGCCGCTGGCGCCGCCGCTGGCCCGCCACCCGCTGGTCGCGTCGGCGCTCGGCAACGCCTTCACCTACCGGCCCGCGGCGCCGGTCGACTGGCTGGTCTGTGACGTCGTGTGCGAGCCGCCGCGCAGCCTGGCGCTCTGCGACGCCTGGCTCTCGGGCGGGCTCTGTCAGAACCTGGTGGTCACCGTGAAATTCAAGGGGCGCGACGGCTACGGCGTGCTCGGCGAGCTGGCGGCGCTGTTCGCGCGCCTAAGGCCGGCCTTCGCCCGCGTCAAGCAGCTCTCGCACAACAAGAACGAGGTCACGGTGATGGTCCGACGTAAGAGGAGGCCCGAAACGTCGTCCCCAA
This sequence comes from uncultured Pseudomonadota bacterium, assembly GCA_963835825.1. GTDB lineage: Bacteria > Myxococcota_A > Polyangia > Fen-1088 > Fen-1088 > JADGRB01. Next base: position 467,156 of record CAWIGZ010000002.1, on the reverse strand, counting down.
AATAGCGGGGCGCGGAAGGTGGCGATACACTTCCCCCCCATGGACGACGTATTGGCGATCATCCTCGGTGGCGGACGCGGTACGCGCCTCTTTCCACTCACCTTCAAACGGTCGAAGCCGGCGGTTCCGATCGGCGGCAAGTACCGGCTCATCGACATCCCCATCAGCAACTGCCTGAACGCCAACGTTCGCAAGATCTTCGTCCTCACGCAGTTCAACTCGGAGAGCCTCAACAAGCACGTCGCCCTGACCTACAAGTTCGACGTCTTCTCCTCGGGGTTCGTCAGCGTGCTGGCGGCCGAGCAGACCGAAGAGGGGGGCAACTGGTTCCAGGGGACCGCCGACGCCGTCCGCCAGAGCCTGCGCCACATGCGGCGCACGTCGGGGCGCGACCTCCTGATCCTCTCGGGCGATCAGCTCTACAACATGGACTACCGGGAGATGATCAAGACCCACCGCGAGAGCGGCGCCGACGCCACCGTGGCGGTCATCCCGGTCTCGCCCGAGCAGTCGTCGGCGTTCGGCATCCTCAAGATGGACTCGACCGGACGGATCGTGCACTTCGACGAGAAGCCGCCCGCCGAGCGTCTGCCGGGGCTGCTCTCCGATCTCCCCGGCGGCGCGCAGGGGCACCTGGCCTCGATGGGCATCTACCTGTTCAAGCGCGACGTGCTGGAGCAGTCGCTGGCCAGCCCGCGGCTGGTCGACTTCGGCCGCCACGTCATCCCCGACGCGGTCCCCCGCCAGCGCGTGCAGGCGCACGTCTACCGCGGGTACTGGGAGGACGTGGGGACGATCCAGTCCTACTTCCAGGCCAACCTGGCCCTGTGCGAGGCCATCCCGCCGTTTGATTTCTATGACGAGAATCATCCCGTCTACACCCACCCCCGGTTCTTGCCCGCCTCCAAGCTCGAGCGCTGCAAGATCCACAACGCCCTCATCTCCGAGGGGTGCATCATGCACGGGGCGGAGATCGATCGGGCCATCGTCGGCATCCGCAGCCGCATCGGCGCAGAGTGCCGCATCCGCAACAGCCTCCTCATCGGCGCCGACTTCTACGAGACCCTGGCCGACATGGAGGCGACGCTGGCCCGCGGCATCCCGGCGGTGGGGATCGGCTCGAAGACGGTGATCGAGAACGCCATCATCGACAAGAACGCCCGCATCGGCAGCAACGTCCGGATCGTCAACGAGGCCGGCGTCCGAGAGAAAGACGGCGACGGCTACTTCATCCGTGAAGGGATCGTCATCGTCCCCAAGAACGGCGTGATCCTCGACAACACCGTCATCTAACTCTGTCCCGCCCCGTACGAAAATGATCTAGCATCCGCTGCATGCTGCGGTTTGGGATCCTGGGCGCGTCACGCTTCGCGCTCCGGCGGATGCTCCCGGCGATGCGGACCGTGCCGGAGGTCGAGGTGGTGGCGATCGCCTCGCGCGACGGCGCCAGGGCGGCGGAGACCGCGCGCGCACACGGCATCGCCCGATCGCACGCCTCGTACGAGGCGCTGCTGGCCGACCCCGGCGTCGATGCCGTCTACATCCCGCTGCCGAACCACCTTCACGTCCCCTGGTCCGAGCGGGCCGCCGACGCCGGCAAGCACGTGCTGTGTGAAAAGCCGATCGCCACCGCCGCCGCCGGCGCGCGTCGCCTGATCGCCGCCCGCGATCGGGCCGGCGTGGTCATCTGCGAGGCGGCGATGGTGCGCGTGCAGCCGCGCTGGCTCGCCGTGCGCGAGCTCTTGCGCGCGGGGCAGATCGGCGAGCTGCGCGCCTTCAATGGAATGTTCGGGTACACCCTGCCCGCCCGCACCGACATCCGCTACGAAGCCGAGATGGGGGGCGGCGTCCTCTACGACACCGGCTTTTATCCGGTGACCATGAGCCGCTTCTGCTTCGAGGCCGAGCCCGTCGCCGTGCTGGCGCGCGCGGTGCTCTCCGATCATGACGGCGTCGACGTGCTGTCGAGCGCGGTGCTGGAGTTCCCGCACGGGCAAGCGACGCTGACCTGCGGCATGGAGCTGGGGCCGATGCAGCGCGCGCTGCTGCTCGGGACCAAGGGGCACATCGACGTCCCCGTCGCCTGGAACCCGGCCGGCGATCGCCCGGCGGAGCTGACGCTGGAGACCAGCCCCGCGCTGGAGAATCCCACCGCCCAGCGCCGCACGTTCGAGGCGGCCGATCAGTACGCCAGCCTGGTCGCGGCGTTCGCGCGCGCCGCCGCCGGTGCCGGCCCGACCCCCGTCCCCCTCGAGGACTCGGTGAAGAACACGGCGGTGCTCGAGGCGCTGGTCCGATCGACGACGAGCGGCCGGTGGGAAACCCCCGAACTGTAGTCGCCGCGCTGCTGGCCGTGGCGATCGTCGCCATCGCCGCGGCGGGTTGCCGGCGTGGCGTCTCTCCGTCCGGACCTCCGACGCCGGCGGCGCCTCCGCGGGTGGTCATCTCGCTGGTCGGCACCAACGATCTGCACGGCCGGCTGGAGGCGCTCCCCCCCTTCGGCGGCTACCTCGCCAACCTGCGCCGGGCGCGCGCCCGCGACGGCGGCGCCGTCTTGCTGGTCGACGCGGGCGATCTCTTTCAAGGGACGCTCCCCTCCAACCTGACCGAGGGGGCCGCCGTCGTCCGCGCCTACAACGCCCTCGGCTACGCCGCCGCCGCGCTGGGCAACCACGAGTTCGACTTCGGCCCGGTCGGCCCGGAGGTCACGGCAACGCGGCCCGGCCAGGACCCGCGCGGGGCCCTGCGCGCGCGCGCGGCGGAGGCCTCGTTCCCCTTTCTCGACGCCAACCTGATCGACACGACGACGGGGGCGCCACCCGCCTGGAAGAACGTCGTCCCCGACGTCCTGCTCGACGTGGCCGGGATCAAGATGGGCCTCGTCGGCGTCACCACCGCCAGCACGCCGCGCACGACGCTGGCCGCCAACTTCGCCGGGCTGGCGGTGAAGCCGCTGGCCCCCACCATCGCCTCCGCCGTCGCCGAGTTGCACCGGAAGGGCGCGACGGTGGTGATCGCCGCCGCCCATGCGGGGGGCGTCTGCAGGCGCTTCGACGCCCCCGAGCACTTCGATTCCTGCGAGCCCGACGGCGAGATCTTTCAGGTGGCCCGTGCGCTGGCGGCGAACGGCGCCGTGCTCGACGCCATCGTCGCCGGCCACACCCATGAGGGGATCGCCCACCGCGTCTCCGGCATCCCCATCGTCGAGGCGTTCGCCAACGGACACGACTTCAGCCGGATCGACCTGACGATCGATCGGGCGACCGGCCGGGCGATCGACGCGCGGATCTTCCCTCCGCAGCGGATCTGCGCCCCCGCGCGCTGCGCCGGCGAGTCGTACGAAGGGGCGGCGGTCGTCCCCGACGCCACCGTCGCGGCGGCCATCGCCCCGGCGCTCTCCGCGGCCGGCGCGCAGCGAGGGCAGAAGCTGGGTGTGGTGGTCGCGGCCCCCGTCAAGCGCTCCCAGAAGATCGAATCGCCGCTCGGCAACCTGTTCGCCGATCTGATGCGCGCCGCGCGCCCGGGCGCCGACGTCGCGCTCACCAACGGCGGCGGCCTGCGCGCCGATCTGCCCGCCGGTCCGCTCACCTACGGCGAGCTGTTCGAGGCCGCCCCGTTCGACAACCGCTTCGCCACCATCCCGATCACCGCCGGGGCCCTCGCCGAGGCCCTCGCGCGCAACCTCGGACGTGACAACGGCATCGTGTCGCTGTCGGGCGTGCGCGCCGAGGCGCGCTGCAAGGACGGCGCGCTGACCGTCACCCTCCGTCGCTCCGACGGACGGCCGCTGGCCCCCCGGACCCGCCTGACGCTGGTCACCAGCGACTTCTTGGCCACCGGCGGCGACGGCCTCTTCTCCCAGGAGACCAAGGCCCGGGCGAAGGTCGACGACGGCCCCCCCATCCGGGAGGCGATGGCCCGGCTTCTTCGCGCGCGGAAAGAACCGATCGCCCCCGGCGATCCCGCGCTCTTCGATCCCGCGCGCCCCCGGCTCGCCTACCCGGGCCTGCGACCGGTCAAGTGCCCCTGATCGGTCGTCCGAACCGGTCCGAGCTGGGCGGGGGCAGCCGCGCTACTGCCGCATCCAGTTGACGATGAACTGACCGTGGCCGCCGCCCTTTTCGCCTCCGTCGATCGGCGTGCCGCCCGTGTCCTGGGTGAGATCGTCGTCGGTCCAGGGGCCGTCGACCGGCGCGTCGGCGGTGAGGATGCAGCTCGAGTCGGTGCACTGGTCGAGCTTCCAGGACGCGCCGCTGATGTTGTTCTGGGCCATCCAGGCGAACCAGGCATTGGTCTCCGCCTCGCAGACGTAGTTGTCGCCGCTCTTCGTCACCCCCCCGTCGGAGGGGGTGGCGCCGAACTCGGTCACGAACAGCGGCAGCCCCATCGCGATCGCCTTGTCGGCCTTGTCCCGCAGCGACTGCTTGTGCGTGCAGGCGTAGAAGTGCAGCGTGTAGAGCAGGTTCGTGCCGGCCAGCGGATCGGCCGCCGCCAGATCGACGTCCTGCGACCAGGTCGGCGTGCCGAGCACGATCAGGTTGTCGCTGTCGACGGCGCGGATCGCGGCCACCACCGCCTCGTGGTACGGCTTGATCTGCGCCCAGGTCACGCTGGTCGGCTCGTTGAACGTCTCGTAGATGACGTTGGGCGAGGCCCCATACTGGGTGGCGATCTGCGTGAAGAAGGCCGAGGCCTGCGCCGCCTGCGTCGTCGTGCTCTTGGAGGTGACGGCGTTGCTGGTGTGCCAGTCGACGATCACGTAGATGCCGAGGTCGATGGCGTTCTGGACGATGGTGTTCACCTTGGCGAGCATCGTCGCCTGGTCGGCGTTGGTCCCGGTGCCGGTGCCGAGGTAGCCCCCCTGGGCGTCGACGCCCATGGCGGCGCGGATCACCGACAGCTTCCAGTGATCGCGCGCGTACTGCAGCGCCGGCTTGCTCTCGGGGAAGGTCTTGCTCTCGTAATTCAGCCACTGGCTGCTGACGCCCTTGAGCTGAACCGGGTGGCCCGACTGATCCTGAAGCTGGGTGCCGACGACCTTGAGCTGGCCGTGCGCCGCCACCGGATTGAGCGCGTTCACCGGACCGTCGGCCGCCGCGTCCGTCCCCGTCGCGCCGCCGCTGGTCGAGCCGCCGCTGCCGGTGGCGCCGCCGCTGCCGGTGGCGCCGCCGCTGCCCGGACCCGAGCCGCCCGAGGCGGTGGTCCCGCTGCCGCCGGAGCCGGTCGCGGAGCCCAAGGACGACGAGTTGCAAGCGGCGAGCGCCAACAACGAAGCGCAGACGACCGAATGGACTCGCGCGCTCCGGGCGAGGAGATTCTTCTTCATAAGCGAGGCTTCCTTCTGGACAGCTGTCGCTGCCCAACTGCCAAGTTCGAGGGGGCCCGCCACGCTCCCGACCCGCCGCCCCAAAGGAGAACAGTACTACAGGATCCCCGCGACGTCGGTCTCTCGGAGCTCGCGCAGCACGTGCCGCTGGAAGTCATCGGAACCGCGGAAAGTCGTCCAGCAAGCGCGGATTTCGGGCGGCTGAGGTCGCCAAGCCACCTCGCCCTCCAGCCAAGACCGGTTTTTGCCGTTATGATCTGGGAGACGTGGCTCTCGCCCCCAAACCGGTGGCACGCCCGCCGGACCTGACCACCACCAGGGCGCCCTTCATCGAAGAGGCCCGGGCCCACGGTGAGATCTACATCGTCGATCAGCCGTACGAGCTCTACTCGGACGAGAACCAGGCGACCTGGCGGCGGCTGCTCGAGCGGATGCACGATCCCTGGGCCCGCTACGCCAACCGGCGATTCCTCGAGGGGATGGACAAGCTGCAGCTCTCGGCGGCGCGCATCCCCCACCTCGACCAGGTCAACCGGTTCCTCGAGCCGCTGACCGGCTTCCGCGCCCGGGCGGTCAGCGGCTATGTCCCGTCGTATGTCTTCTTCGACTGTCTGCGCCGGCGCGAGTTTCCCACCACCGTCACCATCCGCGACGGCGAGCGGCTGGAGTACCTGCCCGAGCCCGACATCTTTCACGACGTGGCCGGCCACGTCCCGATGCACACCGACCAGGCCTTCGCGGCGGCGCTGGTCCGTTTCGGCACCTGCGCGGCGGCCGCCGCCCAGCGGGCCGCGGACGTCCGCGACCAGCGCGAGCGGCTGCGCCGCCTCACCAGCAACATCCGCGCGATGTCCCGCTTCTTCTGGTTCAGCGTCGAGTTCGGGCTGATGCGCCACGCGCCCGGCGACAGCGACGGCGCGCTGAAGGTCTACGGCAGCGGCCTCCTCTCGTCGTTCGGCGAGATCGCGAACGCCATCGACGCCCCCGAGGTAGAGCGGCGCCCGTTCGAGATCGACGAGGTGGTCAACCAGCCGTTCGAGATCGACCACTACCAGCCGCGCCTCTACATCGTCGATTCGTTCGATCACCTCTACGCGCTGGTGAGCGAGCTCGAACGCTGGATGCTCGAAGGCAAGCTCGACGACGTGGCCATGGGCGAGCCGACCGTCAGCGAATCGGATCTGGCGAGTTTCCTTCTTTATTCGGAACCCTGAGAGGGTTCCGAGCCTCCCGCGATGGGCTCCGATGGGCAAAGCCCCTCTACGCCCGACGCGATTGTTTGTATTCGGAACCCTGAGAGGGTTCCGAGCCTCCCGCGATGGGCTCCGATGGGCAAAAGCCCCTCTACGCCCGACGCGATCGTTTGTATTCGGAACCCTGAGAGGGTTCCGAGCCTCCCGCGATGGGCTCCGATGGGCAAAAGCCCCTCTACGCCCGACGCGATCGTTTGTATTCGGAACCCTGAGAGGGTTCCGAGCCTCCCGCGATGGGCTCCGATGGGCAAAAGCCCCTCTACGCCCGACGCGCTACTCGTCTGTGCCGGCGCTGTCGGATTCTGATTCGGCTTCGGCGGACGGGGTCTTGGGCTTGAGCGCGGCGGTCAGCGCGCTGAAGCTGGGGCGCTTCTTGGGCGTGCAGCCGGCCTTGAAGCTGTCGGCGCTGAATTCGTAGGTGAGCTCGCCGGTATCTCCCGGGACGGCGACCACCAGCTTCAGCTTGTGGTCGCCTCTCCGCTTGGGCGTGCAGTACGAAAAGATGTACCGGCCGTCGCTGGCGGTGGCCAGCTTGGCGGTCACCTGTTCGAACCCCTTCTTGAAGGCCTTGGGGTCGTTGGAGATGAAGATCCCGCTGTGGCCGATGGCCGCGATCTCCGGGCGGCTGACCTTCTCTCCGGTCGCGATCACGTAGACGTCGACCGGCGTGTCCTTGAGCGCCTGCTCGAGCACCGACGGATTCACGCTGTGGGCCAGATCGCCTCGGTCGGTGAACAGCACCAGCGAGGCGCCCTTTTCATTGGTGGTCGCCTGGCCGAGCTGCTCCTTGAGCGAGCCGAGCCCCTGGAAGACCGCGCCGTTCAGGTTGGTGGTGCGGCTGCGCGGACGAAACTTCCGGATGGCATCGACCACCTTCGCGGTGTCGATCTTGGCGCCGAAACCGAAAATCGGAGCCACCTCGTCGCCGCCGTCGAAGACGCCGACCGCGACGCTCTGGATGGCGCCGACCTTGTCGACGAACTGCCCCACCGTTTTGGCCAGCTCGGGCAGATCCTCCGAGTCGACCATCGGGCCGCTCAGATCGATCAGCAGCAGCGACGAGCGCGAGCTGGCGATCCCCGTGTCGAGCAGCGCCCGCTTCCCCTTGGTCTCGGAGATCAGCTTCTTGTCTTCGTAGACGCGGAAGTTCGCCAGCGCCAACCCGCCGACTGGCTGTCCCAGCTTGTCCTTGACGCTCAGGTAGAGGGCGACGTTGGCCGGCCTCTGCGCCGACGCGCCCAGCTTGGTGACCTGCAACGTTCCCCCGCACCCACCGGCCACGGCCGGCAGCATGAGCGACATCATCAAAGAAGCCACCACCGGCGCGGGGGCCTGCGCATTCCGGACCGACACGGGCCGGAGAATACCCTCGACCGGCCGGATCAGGAAGAAGCGCCAGGACCGAAGCCCGGGAACGGCAGAAGCCGCGGAACGACCGACCGTCAGGAAGGAGCGGTCTCGCCCGGCTCGCTCCGCGCGAAACCGACCTTTTCGGAAAACGCGCGCAGGGCCGCGGTCGGGCGACCCCGCGCGATCAAGGCCCAGACGCGCTCCTCGATGGCGCGCCGTTCGGGCGATCCCGCGGGCAGCGCCAGCAGGTCGAACAGCGCTCCGCAGATCTGCAGCGCCTCGACCCCGGGGGGGCTCCCGTCCTCGCCGAGGAGGATCAAGACGACGCGCGCGAGCAGCGTGCGGCGGGCCACGCCCGCCGGCGTGTCACCGTCGGGCGGGACCTCGCGCGCCGCCGCCTCCACCAGGCGCGCCACCGTCGGCGAGCGAACCTCCGCCAGCAGCGTCGGGAGCGCCGCCATCACCAGCGTCCCGCGCGCCTCGTCGCCCAGATCGTCGAGCGACAGCCGCTGCCCGCTGACCCGCGCCTCGAACTGCCCATCCGGTCGCGTGACCGCCGTGAAGGAGAGCTCCTCGTCCACGCCCAGCCGCCTCTGGCGGGCCCGCGCCGTCCCCTCCAGACGGCGCGCCCCGGACGGCGCTTCTTCCAGGTGCCCCGACAGGGTCACGTCGAAGCCGGGCACGGCCTGGGCGTCGAACGCCTGGGGCGAGATGAGCGCCTCCAGAGCCGCGCCCGCGACGGCATGGCTGGCGGTGACCTGGTGCGCGGCCACCTTGCGGAAGACGTCGGCGCCGGTGCCGGCTTCGAGGCGGTTGCTCTTCCCCGCGGCCAGCGCCTCCAGCACCTGAGGCACGGGCGGCGTTCCCCCCGCCTGGCGCATGAGATCCATGGCGTGGGCGCCGATCCGGATCACCAGCGACGCCTCGAGGCCGGCGATGTCGTCGAAGAACCAGGCGCAGCTGGCGTACATGAGCAGCGTCGCGCGTTGAAGCTCCAGGAGGTGCCGCACCCGGGCGCGCGCCGGCTCGCCCCCGGCGGCCAGCGCCGGCCGACCGAACGACTCCAGCACCCGGTCGCGCGCCGCAACTGAATCGTCGACCACCGTGCCGTAGGCGTCGCGCGCCCCCCACGGATCGATCAGCAGCTCGCTGGCCGCATCTTCATAAAATCGCGCCGCGGCGTCGCGGATCAGATCGAGCCCGTGGCGCAAGGGCCCGCGCCAGGCCTGGTTCCAGCCGGGGCCGCCCCCCATGTTGCACCCGCAGTCCCGCCGCCAGCGCCCCACCCCGTGCCCACAGCTCCAGGCGGTCCCTTCGCCGTCCGGGCCGGGGGCGAGCCGCGCCTCCCAGACCGGCGGGTGGCGCGCCAGGAAAGCGCCGAGGTTCGTCACCTCGATGCCGCGCCGGGCCGCTTCCACGCGGGTCGCGAAGGCCAGCGTCAGATCGGAGAACTTCTTGTGATGCCCCCAGAGCTCACCGTCCGAGGCGCACAGGACCAGCCGCTGCCCGCCGGACTTCGACCGCTCGGCCGCGGCGCCCGCGGCCTCGAGCAGGCTCTCGGCGCGCCCGGAGGCCTCGCCGAAGGCGACGGCGCGCGACATCTGTCCGTCGAACACGGCGAGCGCGATGCTTCGCCCCGAGCCGTCGGGATGGCGCCAGAGGTACGCGCGCCCGGTGTCGAGGCTGTCGCGGTCGACCTCTTCCCATGCATCGCCGGCCGCAGCCCGCACCCCGTCGATCTGCTCGGGCGCCAGGATGGTGTACGAGACCCCGAGCTCGATGAGCTCGGCCAGCGTGGCCGGCGAGACGGCCGTCTCGGGGAGCCACAGCCCGTCGGCGGGGCGGCCAAACCTCCGCTCGAAGTCCTGCAGGCCCCACAGGAGCTGGGTCCGCCGGTCGGCCGGATCGCACAGCGGAATGATCGGGTGCGCGTAGGCTTGCGCCAGGGCGCCGCCCGCGCCCAGCCGCTGCCGTTGCTCGCCGTCGGCGGCGCGCAGCCGGGCCGCCACCGCCGGATCCTCCCGCGCGATCCAGCGTGCCAGCGTGGGGCCGACGTTGAACGACAGCCGTTCGTAGTTGTTGACGATCGACTCGATCCGCCCGTCGGGGGCGTGGATGCGCGCGAACGCGTTGGCCCGGTAGCTCTCGGCGTGGATGCGCTCGTTCCAGTCGTGGTACGGCGCCGCCGACGGCTCGCGCGGGATCCGGTCGGTCCAGGGGTTCTCGCGGGGTGGCTGATAAAAATGCCCGTGCACCACCAGCGCGATCGGAGATTGCGGCGAGGACGGCGACGACTGCGCCACGTCAGAAATTTCGCGACCGGGTGAGCAGCGTGTCGCGCGCCTTCTGGACGACGGTGATCCCGCCCTCGCTGACGGTGTAGCGGAGGGCGTCGCGCGCCAGGTCGTGCCCGATGTGATCCCCTTCGGGGACGCGCACGTTCTTGTCGACGATGGCGCGGCTGACGTGCGCGCCCCGGCCGATGTAGACGTTGTCGAACAGGATCGAGGCCTCCACCCGGGCGCCGGCGTCGATGAAGACGTTCCGCCCCAGCACCGAATCCTTGACGAACCCGCCGGCCACGATGCAGCCGCCCGAGAGGATCGACTGGAGAGCGATGCCGCGCCGGGTGTCCTCGTCGAACACCAGCTTGGCGGGGGGATCGGGGTAGTTGGCCGTGACGATCGGCCAATCCCAGTTGTAGAGGTTCAGGCTGGGGACGACGTTCTTGAGGTCCATGTTGGCCTCGTAATAGGCGTCGACGGTCCCGACGTCGCGCCAGTAGGCGTTCTCCACCTCGTCGGAGACGCCCCGGATGCGATTGAGGCCGAAGTTGTAGGCGAACAACTTTCCCGACTTGATCATCGACGGCAGGATGTTTCGGCCGAAGTCGTGGTGCGACTCGCGCTCGGCGTCGGCGCGCAGCTCTTCGATGAGGGGGCCCGGCGCGAAGACGTAGTTCCCCATCGAGCCGAGGCAGTGCTCGGGATCGCCGGGGATGGTGACGGGATCGCGCTCCGGCTTTTCCTGGAAGCCGGTCACACGCCACTGCTCGTCGACCTGGACGATCCCGAACTGGTTGGCCTCCGACTTCTTGATCGGCAGGCAGGCGATCGTCGCGATGGCCCCCTTCTGGAAGTGGAAGTCGGTCATCTGGCGGATGTTCATCTTGTAGATGTGGTCCGCGCCGAAGACCAAGACCGCGTCCCCCCGGTACTCCTCGATCAGGTGGAGATTTTGGAAGACCGAGTCTGCCGTGCCGCGGTACCAGGATTCCCCCATCCGCATCTGTGCCGGCACCACCGTGACGAAGGCGTCGAACGAGCTGCGCGCCCCCCATGTCCGCTGGACGTGCTCGGCCAGCGACTGGGACTTGTACTGCGTAAGCACGTAGACCGAGCGCACCCCGGAGTTCGCCAGGTTGGACAGGACGAAATCGATGATCCGGTAACGCCCGCCGAAGGGCACTGCCGGCTTGGCGCGGTCAAGCGTCAGCGGAAAGAGCCGGGAGCCTTTTCCGCCAGCCATGACCAGCGCGATGAACCTTTGCTGTCCGTCCATTGTTCGGGTGCGCGATCTGGCCGGCCAACTATAACCACTTTCCCGGCGCTGAGCGCCGACGAAAAACTGGTTTATATTGGCCCCCGTCCATGACCCCCGGCGAAAAGCTACTCAGTCAACTCAAGGATCTCTCCGTCAACCTCTGGTGGGCCTGGAACCCCCACATCATCAAGTTGTTCCGGGACCTCGATCCCGACGGCTTCCGCGCGGCCAACCACAACCCGGTCTCGGTGCTGGCCGGATTTTCGCTGGATCGCCTGGAAGACCTGGCCGGCGACGCGGGGCTGCGGGCGCGGGTCGACAGCGCCCACCGGGAGCTGCGCGAGTACCTCGGCGCCACCCGCACCTGGGCCTCGGTCAACGCCGGGCCGCTCCGGGTCCGACCGGTCGCGTATTTTTCGGCGGAGTTCGGGATCCACGAGTCGCTGCCCATCTACTCGGGCGGCCTCGGCGTCCTGGCCGGTGACCATCTCAAGAGCGCCTCCGACCTGGGGCTGCCGCTGGTGGCGGTGGGGCTCTTCTACCGGGAGTCCTACTTCCGGCAGCACATCGGCCGCGATGGCTGGCAGCACGCCGAGTACGTCCGCTCGCCCGCGGAGCTGCTCCCCGCCCAGCCGGCCCGGACGCCGGCCGGCAAGCCGATCATCATCGAAGTTCCCCTCTCGCGCGAGACGCTGCTGGCCCAGGTCTGGGAGATCGCGGTGGGACGGAACAAGCTCCTGCTCCTCGACACCGACGTCGACGGCAACTCCGAGGAGAACCGGCAGCTCGCCGCCCGCCTCTACTTCGGGGATCAGCGGATCCGCATCCGGCAGGAGCTGCTGCTCGGCGTGGGGGGCATCCGCGCGCTGCGGGCCGCCGGCATTCACTGGGGAGGCCTGCACCTCAACGAGGGGCACAGCGCCTTCGCCACCCTCGAATATGCCCGCTTCTTGATGGAGCAGACGGGGGCCGACTTCCGCACCTGCGCGCAAGAGGTCGCGCAGAGCACGGTGTTCACCACCCACACGCCGGTCGACGCCGGGCACGACCGCTTCCCCCCCGAGCTGGTCGACGATCACCTCGAGCCGCTGCGCCGGTCGCTGGGGCTGTCGCAGCCCGATTTTCTGGGCCTCGGTCGCATCCGCCCCGACGACCATCGCGAAGCGCTCTGCATGACCGTGCTGGCGTTCAAGATGTCCCGCTACGCCAACGGCGTCTCGGCGCTGCACGGCCGGATCACGCGCAAGTCGTGGCAGGTGCTCTGGCCGCACCACCGCGAGGACGAGGTCCCCGTCGGGCACATCACCAACGGCGTGCACGTCCGCACCTGGCTCGCCCCGGCGATGCAGGAGCTCTATTCCAAGTACGTGGGGACCGACTGGCGCGAGCACCTGGCCGACCCGCAGATGTGGGCGCGCATCGACAGCATCCCGGACGCCGAGCTCTGGGAGACCCACCGGGTGTTGAAGGCGGCGCTGGTTCACTTCGTCCGCCGCCGCGTCTCCGAGCAGCGTCGGCGCAGCGAGTACCCCGACGACTCGATCGCCGCGGCCCAGAGCGCGCTCGATCCCGAGGCGCTGACCATCGGCTTCGCGCGCCGCTTCGCCACCTACAAGCGGGCCAGCCTGATCTTCAGCGATCTCCCCCGCCTCAAACGCCTGCTGACCAATGCGAATCGCCCCGTGCAGCTGGTCTTCTCGGGCAAGGCCCACCCGGCCGATCGCCCCGGACAGGAGGTGCTGCGCCAGGTGCACGACGCCGCCATCGCCGGTGACCTCAAGAACCACGTCATCTTCATCGAGGACTACGACATCAACGTCGGGCGCCACCTGGTCCAGGGGGTCGACGTCTGGATGAACAACCCGCGCCGCCCGCAGGAGGCGAGCGGCACCAGCGGACAAAAGGCGCTGCTCAACGGCGGGCTCAACTTCTCGGTGCTCGACGGCTGGTGGGCGGAGGCCTACGACGGCCTGAACGGCTTCGCCATCGGAGACGGCATCACCCACGTCTCGGTCGAGGAGCAGGACCGGCGAGACGCCGCGTCGCTGTACGAGACGCTGGAGAACCTGATCGTCCCGACCTACTACGAGCGCGACGAGCAGAACGTCCCGCACGGCTGGGTCGAACGAATGAAGCGCACCATGCGTACGCTCGGCTGGCGCTTCAACACCGACCGGATGGTCATCGACTACACCAACAACTGCTACCTCCCCGCGGCCGGCGCGGAGAACTGCAGAATGCCTTAAGGCCCCTCTTCAGAAGGCTCCCGCCGTCATTTCGCTGACGCCGCGGGTGGTTCGACGCCGCGCCGCTCAATTTGCGACGCATCCCCGCCGATGGACCTCTCCATGCGGGGAAGGATCGTGAGAGTCACCGTCGCGCTCTGCGGGCTGGCGGGGGCCGTATATGCCGCGGATGAAGCGACCGCTCCGGCCCAGCCGGACCTCAACCACACGCTGGTCACGCAGCTGGTGAACGAAGGGCGGCTGGCCAATGCCCTGCCCAACGCCCCGGCGGACGCCAAGTACACCTCCGAGGAGATGATGATCCTGGCCGGCAAGTACGCGGCCGACATGGAGGGCGCGATCGAGCACGCCCAGGACGTGCGCATCGCCGCCTACCGCGAGCACGACATCATCCGCATCACCTGTATCGACGACAAGATCATCCAGATGAAGACGATCGAGAACCTGGCTTCTCCCCGCATGATGATGATGCGCACCTTCAAGGCCGAGCCGATCGTGATGCGGGGCGAGTTCGACGTCATCAGCCGGGTGCACGATCGCGTGATCGCCCTCGCTGCCGAGGTCGACGCCTGCATGGGCGACAACCTCGACTCCGTTTCGGCCGGGCGCATCCAAGAAGAGAACCAGTTCCAGACCGACAACAACGACCCCACCCGCCCGCCGATGCCCATTCAGGCCATCGACCGTCCCCCCGAGGCCAGCCCGTACAACTGAGCCGGCCGGGCGGGGTATTCTCCCCGGCGTGTACGCACCGCTGTCGCGGTTCCTGCTGCGGGCGCCGCTGCTTCCCGCGGCGTCGCTGGCGCGCGCCGCGCGGGCGTTGACCGCCCATCCGCTGGGCGCGGCTGCCATCGCCGTCGCCAGCCCGAGCCTGGCGGGCGCCGCGGCCGGAGCGGCGCGGGATCGGTCGATCACCCGCTATGCGCGGCGGGCAGCGTTCCGGGCCACGCCGAGCGGCCTCTTGGCGGGGGTCTGCGTGGGCACACTCGGCCCGAAGACAGAGCTCGCCACCGGCGCCGCCGCGCCGCACCTCGCGCCCAGCTGGGCCCGCGTCGACGCCCTGGCCGGCGCGCTGCTCGACGAGCCGTCGGTTCGCGATGGCGTGCGGCTGCGCGCCGCGCCGTCGGTCTGGACCGACGGGACGACCGTGAGCTGGATCGGCCCCGGCGCAGAGCTCTCCGGGCCGTGCAGCGCCGACCTCGATGGGGCGCCGGCGCTCGCTGCGGTGCTGGCGGCGACCAAAGAGTGGGCGCCCTGGCCGGCGGTCCGGGGCGAGGCCCAGGCGGCCCAGCCGGAGGCCGGCGATGTCGACGAGCTGTTGGGCGCGCTGGTCGACGACGGCCTGCTGCAGACGGATCTGTCGCCACCGCTGATCGGCCCGCCGCCGGCCAGTTACCTGCGCGCCCGACTGGCGGCGCTCGGACAGGAAACCGAGGTGCGCGCGCTCGACGAGGCAGCGGCCGCCTTCGAGGCCGGCGATCTCGCGCGGGGGCGGGCCCTGTGGACGGCGCTTCCCGGACGGGTGGAGCACGACGTGGCCGCCGTGCTGACCTTCCGTCCACCCAAGATGCCCCGCCTCGAACGGGCGGCCGTCGCGCGCGCGGCGCGCCTGGTGCCGCTGCTCTGCCGGCTGCAGGAGGCGCTGGCCCCGCCGCTGGCGGAGCGCTTCACCGCGAGCGCCTGGAATGACGCGTTCGATGCCTCGACGGAAATCTTCGGTGCCGGCGCGTTCCCCCTGGGGCCGCTGGCCGCCGGCGACTATGGCGTGGATGCCGGGGACGCCGTCGCCGACGGGCCGGCGGCGGCCATTCCGCCGAGGCTGCTGGTGCTCCTTTGCGACGCGATGGCCGAGGCGGCGCGCACCAAGCGGCGGGAGCTCACGCTGGATCCCACCGCGCTCGAGGACGCGCTGGCGGATCTCGGAGGGACGCCGCTGCCGGCCACGGCCGAGCTCTTCCTGGTGCCGGCGCCGCGGCCGCCCGGCGCGCCGGCCGGCACCGGCTGGCTGCTCGGCCTGCACGCCCCGGCCGGCGCGTCGCTGGGGCGCTTCGTCCATGCCCTCGGCGCGCCGCTGGCCGACGCCTGCGCGGAGATCGCCGCCGCCGAGACCCGCCTGCGCCCCGACGAAGAGCGGGTCGACGTGGCGTTCACGCCGAGCGCGGCGCTGGCCGATCTCTGCACCCATCCGCCGATCCGCCCGCGGGCGCTGGCGCTGTCGAGCTGGAGCGCCGCCGGCGGCGATCTGGCCGCCGCCGATCTCGAGCTCGAGGCCGATCCGTCCGAGCCGCAAGGATTGACGCTGCGGACCTCAGGCGCGGCCCGAACGATTGTTCCTTCGCCACTCCTGCGCGCGCGGTCGGCGACGGCGGCGCCGGGGGCCGCCCAGCTGCTCGTGGGATGGAGCCTGCAGCGCCAGCACGCCCCCTGGGCCTTCACGCCGGGCCCGCTCGCCGATCTGGCGTTCCTGCCGCGCGTCGTCGTCGACGGGTTCGTGATCGCGCCGGCCAGCTGGCGCCTGCCGCCGGCGCTGCGCCAGGCCCCGAAGCCGGCCAGCCGCGGGCGAGCGTTGCCGCGCTGGAGGCGCGCCGCCGGCGTGCCCCGGATGGTCCAGGTCGGGGAAGGGGACGAGCTTTACCCCGTGGATCTGGAGGCACCCGGCGCCGCTGCCGAGCTGGCCCCCCACGAGCGCGTGTTCGAGATCTGGCCGCCGCTCGATTCGGTCGTCGATCGCGACGGCCGCCGCGTGGAGGCCATCGTCGCCGTCGTCGACGACGAAGCGCCCGCCCCGCGCGCGCCCCGCCTCGGGCGGGTCCCGCCGCCGCGCCAGGAGCCACCGCTGGCCGGCTGGCGCACCTTCAAGCTGTTCGGCGCTGCCGCCCGCCAGGACACGCTCCTCGCCGAGACGGTGCTGCCCGCGGTGACCGAGGCGCGGGCCGCCGCCGAGCTCGACGCCTGGTTCTTCCAGCGCTACATCGACGGCCCTGGCGCCCGGCCGCACCTCCGCCTCCGCGCCCACGCCTCCGACGGTGACCCGAGCGCGTTCGAGCGGCGGCTGCGCCGCGCGCTGGCGCCCGCCCGCGCCGCCGGCACCCTCGCCTCGCTCGAGACCAGCGACTACTTTCCCGAGCGCGGTCGCTTTTTCGCCGGCGGCCTGGGAGCGGTTCACGCCATCTTCGAATCGGACAGCGACGCGGTGGCCGGACTGCTCGCCGATCGGGAGCTCGACCGGATCGCGGCGCTGCCGCTGCTGTTCGACGCGCTGGCGCGGGGGCTGGGGCTCGACCTGGCGGCGCGCCACGCGGTCGGCGTCGAGCGCCGGCGGGCGGCTGAGGCGTGGACCCGGCTCGACGCCGACGCGCGCAAGGAATCGGATGCCGCCTTTCGCCACCACGCCCGCACCCTGCGCGCCGCGCTGAACGCGACGCCGGCCCCGCTCGCCGACCACGCGGCGCGGGCCGCGGCGGCGGTGGGCCACTTGACGGAAAACGACCGGGTCCGCCTCTCATCGATATTGCCGACCTTGCTGCATCTCTCCGCCGTGCGTCTCATCGGTCCCGACCCCGACGCTGAGCGGCTCGGCTACACCCTCTGGGAGCGAACGCTCGAGGGGCTGCGCCGATCGCGATGAGGAGAGGAAGACAGGCTGCTTTCGTCGCCGCCGCGGCGATCGCGCTCCTGCTGGCGTTGCCCGCCCTCTCCGCGATCGGGGAGACGGCGCCCGGCTCCGCCTCCGCGGGCCCTTCCCTCGGTGGCACGGCGTCCGATCCGC
Source organism: uncultured Pseudomonadota bacterium (assembly GCA_963835825.1). Taxonomy (GTDB): domain Bacteria; phylum Myxococcota_A; class Polyangia; order Fen-1088; family Fen-1088; genus JADGRB01. Next base: position 449,669 of record CAWIGZ010000002.1, on the reverse strand, counting down.
CGCCCCCCCAGCTGACGCGGCTGTCGCTGCCGTTTTCGGGGATCTGGGGCGTCATTCAGGGGTTCGACAGCGGCGACACGCACGTCGGCTACGCCGCCTACGCGATCGACTTCGTCCCCGCGCAGCCGATCGGCACGCGCGCCCCGCGGCACGGCGCCCCGCTCTCCCGCTTCGTCTGCTACGGCCGACCCGTGCTGGCGCCCGCCGACGGAACGGTGGTGGTCGCCCACGGCGGCGCGCGCGACTGGCCGGCCTACGTCAAGGGACACGACGAGGGGAACTACGTCATCCTCGAGCACGCCGCCGGCGAGTACACCGAGTTTCGCCACCTGGCGGCCCACTCGGTCACGGTCCACGTCGGCGATCGCCTGCACCGCGGCGACCTGCTCGGGCGGTGCGGCAACTCGGGCAACGCGACCACCCCGCACCTCCACATGGGGTTTTTGTCGTCGATCGATCCGATCACCACCCGTCCCATGAGGATGGCGGGATACGAGGTGATGAACCCCGACGGGACCTGGCATGCCGGCGACGGGACGCCCGCCAAGGGTCAGATCCTGCGCCCGTTCGCCGAGTGACCGCCATGCGCCGCGCGGGCCACGGTTCAACTTGTCGACGATCTCTCTTCCGTGTTAGGCGATCCGTTTCTGGAGGATTGAAATGTCGACGAAGCCCCTCTCCTTGCTTGTCCCCGCGCTCTTGCTCGCCGCCGGCTGCGTGAAGCCGGAAGCTCCCCCGGCGCAGAGCGCTGGAACGTCCGCCGCTGCGCCCGCGCCGGCCGCCGCCGAGGCTTCGTCGGCGCGACCGGACAAGCCGGCCGAGGCCCCCATGCCCGCGCTGCCGCCCTGGAAGCACGGCGAGAACATCTTCGCCGGCCCCAAGCTCGGGTGGGTCGATCCGTACGGTCCGGCGCACCTCAAGTCGTTGCTCGCGATGAACAAGGCCAAGGACCCCCAGCTGGCCGCTCTCTACGCCAAGATCGCCGACAACGGCGGCGCCGAGTGGATTGGCGACTGGACGGCCAACGTCGGACGCTACATCGGCAGGCGCGCCGACATGATCCTCAAGAGCGGCGTGCTCCCCTACTTCGTCGTCTACAACATCCCCAAGCGCGACTGTGGCCAGTACTCGGCCGGTGGCGCCTCGGCGGGTGACAAGTACAAGGCCTGGATCACCGAGTTCGCCACCAGCCTCGGCAACCGGCGGGCGGCCATCATCCTCGAGCCCGACTCGCTGGGCCTGCTCAAGAAGTGCCTCAGCGAGGCGGACCAGAAAGAGCGGCTGGAGCTGCTGCGGTTCGCCGTGCACACCTTCGCGTCGCTGGGCAACACCGCCGTCTACATCGACGCCGGGCACTCGGGGTGGCTCAAGCCGGCCGAGGACGCCAAGCGGCTCAAGGAGGCCGGCATCGACGAGGCCGACGGGTTCGCGCTCAACACCTCCAACTACAAGTCGACCAGCACTGAGATCGCCTACGGCAAGGAGATCTCCAAGCTGCTCGGCGGCAAGCACTTCGTCATCGACACCAGCCGCAACGGCAACGGTCCGCCCAAGTGCAACGAGAGCGCCGACGACGAGAAGTGCTGGTGCAACCCGCCCGGACGCGCGCTCGGCACGCCGCCGACCGCCACCACGGCGGACCCGCTCATCGACGCCTACCTCTGGCTCAAGAAGCCGGGCGAGTCGGACGGCGAGTGCAACGGCGGCCCGAAGGCCGGCGTCTTCTGGCAGGAACGAGCGCTCGAGCTCGCCCGCAACGCCAAGTTCTAGCGGCCGCGCTCGCCCGCCGGCGGGGACGAGCGGCCACGGTTCAGTCACGGGGCCGTAACGGATCCCATCCATCGCCTCATAGTTGCCGTGCAGTTGGGCCGTGGCACGCCGCTTGGATATTCGTTCCCTGGAAGATCCACGGAGCGAAGGGGGACAGGCACGTGCTCAGCCTCTATCTGTTGCGGCATGGGGAGACGGAGTTCAGCCAGCGCGATCGATTCTGCGGCCGGATCGACGCGCCGCTGACGCCCGACGGTCACGCGATGGCGATGCAGTTCGCCGCCGCCTACGGCAACCTCGACTGGCGGGCGATCGTCACCAGCACGCGCGCGCGGGCGATCGATTCGGCGGCCCCGCTGGCGGCCATGACCGGGCTCGCGGCCCGCATCGACGCGCGTCTGGACGAGATGGACTACGGGTCCTGGCAGGGGCTGTCCAAGGACGAGGCGGCCGCTCGCGATGGGGAGTACTTCACGCGCTGGCAGCGAGATCCGAGCATCGGCCCGCCCCTGGGCGAGTCGCCGCGGGAGGTCGCCGCGCGGGCGGCGGCCACCGTCGCGCAGCTCTGTGAGCGGCACCGAGACGGAAACGTGCTGCTCGTGTCGCACAAGGCGCTGCTCCGGATCCTCCTCTGCGCGCTCTTCGACACCGAGCTGCGGCACTACCGCTGCGGTCCAGGCTGGCCGGCCGGCGCGGTGACCCAGATCGATCTCGACGGGGGCCGCCCGTCTTTGCGCCGGTTCGCCGACGTCACGCACCTCGGAGCGCGCGCGCAGGAGGACCAGCAGACGCCCCTCTTGCGGGCAGCGTCCGCCTGAGTCGCTACCGAATCTGACCACCACGCGCGACGGCGACGGGGCGCCCGCCGGCGGCTGTCAGCCCCGCGCCGACCCGGCCGAGGTCGACGAACGCTCCGTCCTGCATGATGACGAACGGCCGTTCGTCGAAGCGCAGGTTGCCGTGGCCGTCGTGGTCGATGATCTGCAGCTTCCCCATGCCGTAGCCCATCGGACCGCGGCTGTAGTAGTGCGCCTGCAGCTGGTAAGGGGCGGCGCGGCCCGCGGCCGGGCCCCGGATGGTGAAGCACTCCGGGCCGTAGCCGGTCGTGACGTCGGCGTAGAGATCGCCGCCCGAGGGGAGGTGCGGGGCGCTGTAGAACGCGTGGCCGCCGCGGCTGTCGTGGATGTGGAAGTCGACGTCATTGACGTCGGTCTCCCAGTTGAGAATGAAGCGCATCGAGGGGCCGCTCTCCGGGGTGCCGCCGGCGCGCCGCAGGCGCTCGCGGATCTCGGCGGCGCGGGCCGGCTCGGCGTGGGTCCAGGCGGCGGCGACGAGGCCCAGGTCCTCGCGCAGGATCCGATCGACGCCCAGGAACCTTCCGGCCGGGTACGTCTGCGCGGCGCCCGTTGGCGACCGCCTCGAACGCCTCGTCCGGGCGGCCGGCCTTGAGCAGCGCGAAGCCGAGCAGGTGGTGGCCGGCCGGGTGATCGGGACGCTGCTCGACCGCCTTGCCGTAGCTGTCGATCGCCAGGGCCAGGGGATGCCGGCCGCCGACCCGCTCGAGGCGCTCGCCGGCGAACCGGCGCATATCGGCGCGCCCAGGAAAGAGATCGATGATCGATCCGTAGGCCCGCGCGGCGTCGGGCGCGTCGCGCATCGCCTCGAAGCACTCGCCGAGAGCCACCAGCGCCAGCACGTCGCCCGCGTCGCGCGTGCGCCAGGCGAACGCGCGCGCCAGCGCCTCGCGCGCCCGGTTGGCGTGAACCAGCGCGAGAATCTCCCCGAAGGGGCCGGTGACGGGCGCCGCTCCGGCGGGCGCGTTTTCGGAGACAGCCACCGCGCCGGGAACCGCGATGGCGGCGCGCGGACGGACCGCCCGCATCGGCACCGGCGCGGCGCGAACACGGCCGCCCACCGCGTTGGCGCTGCCGACTCGGCGGCTGTCGAGCTCTTCCAGCGCCCGCGTCGACGGCTCGGCCATCGCGGCCGCCGGCGGCGGGGATGCCGAGGCCTGGGCCGCCAGAGGCAGGCCGCCCGAGCCGGCGCCGAACGCATCCTCCCTCTCGACCTGGTCGCGCCTCTCGCGCGCCGCTGACTTCTTCGCCTTCTCCTGGCCGAGGTCCCCCGCCTCGCCCTTGGCCATTGGCCGGGCATCCGCGGCGAGCGCCTGGTCATGCACCGCCGTCGACCCACGCTCCTCCGCCGACGGCGCCGCGATCTCGACCCGGTGAAGCAGCGTGACGCCGCTCGGCCCCACGGTGAGGATGTCGGCCAGCGCGCGCCGCGCGATGCCGAAGCGCGCGTAGTCCTGCTCCGTCTCCAGCACCAGGAGCGAGGTGAACGGGCAGAGCACGCGATTCTGGATCGACAGCTCGATCGCCTGCTTCTTCAGGGCGGCGGCCAGATCGCGATCCTTCGCGGCGATGGTGTCGCGCTGCTCGATGAGACGGGCGATGCGGGCGCGCACCCAGGCCCGCTCGAGGAGCGGGCGCTGGGTCGGCGCCAGCGCGCCGGTGAGCGCGAGGGGCACGCCGCCGGCCTTCAGGCGAAACGGAACCGCGGGCGGCAGCTCGGCGTAGACGAGGATCTCGTCGCCCGGCTGGACGCCGTTGACCACGCTCGGCCAAACCCACCCCGCGCCGTCGACGGCCAGGGTGATCCCCGAGCGCGTCGCGTGGGTCAGCCGGCGCATGAGCCGAGCCGCCGGCTCGTCGGCATCGAGGACCACGCCGTCGTGCGCGAGCCCCGCCGTCACCAGGCGCGAGAGCATCACGTCGTCGCGGATCCCGCCGACCGCCAGCACATCGAGCCGCTGGACGCCCACCCGACCCAGCGCCGCCACGCGCGCCCGAAGGTTGTCGGCGGTGATCTCGCCGGCGGTCGCCACCCCGTCGGTCACCAGCAGAACGCGGGAGCGGCGCGACTTGCCCGAGAGCTCCAGCCCAGCGAGCGCTCGCCCGAGATCGGAGGCGCCGAGCGCGCCGCGGGCGACGATTCGTTTGCCGACGACGCCGAGCGCCGCGCTGGCCTTGCCGGCGAACAGGGGGACCACCTCCTGGTCGAAAGCGGCGACAGTGAGCGTCGGATCGCCGTTCTTCCCCAGCTCCGCCAGCAGCCGCTCGACCGCCGCGGCCTCCTCGCGCAGGCCCAGCGCCCGCGACGCGCTGGTGTCCACCAGGAGGTGCAGGTCGCCGATCTCCTCGCGCGCCGCGCTCGCCGCCAGCGGGACGATGCGCGCGACGACCAGGTTGCCGTCGCGCAACCCGAGGTGGCCACCCGGAACCTGGTGCGCCAGCACGAAGTCGGCGTCGGGCGTGAAGTCGCGCCGCACCAGCTGCGTCTCGTGCTTTCCCGCGTTGTTGACCGCGCGGATCGCCAGCGCCCCCAGCCGCGGCAGCCCGCGCAGCGGCAGCCGATAGGGCTCCCCCGCGCGGGTCAGCTCCTGCGCGTAGGAGATGATGATCTCCTTGGTCGCCGACGCCGGGATGGGGAACACCCGCGCCGAGAACTCGTTTCCTGCTTCCGCTTCCAGCAGCGCCGGGTCCTGCCGGTGGTGCAGGAAGTCCTCGTAGGCGACCCGCGCCGCCTGCTGCTCGACGACCTCCCCTTCCTGCCAGCGGTCGCCGATCCGCATCGCGAACCGGCTGATCGTCGCGCCGGAGGGGAGCGTGATCCGGAAGCGCCCTTCACGCACCCTGTGCTCCGGGTTGCGGAAGGTCAGGTGCAGCTGGGTGAAGGCCAGGGGATCGTCGATCGCCGCGTCGGCCGACAGCGACACCAGCTCGAGCCCGGCGCCGTCGGAGGCGGTCAGGCTGATGGGCGGCGGGGCCGCGACCACGACACCGCCGGCGCGGGCCTGGTCGCCGGTCGCGAACGAGACGAGCCCCACCAGGCCCACGAGGACCAGGCGGGCCGACAAACCGGGTGCCGAAGAGTCGTTCGAGGAGGCGCGTTTGCTGTTCATTCCGGTCCAGACGCACGACCGGCGAATTGGATCTCAAGCTTCGACCCGCGCCGTGGGTCGTCAGAGCCTCGGTGTCGGCCCATGTCGTTGCAGCGGCGACATTCCCCGGGCCGCGGCCGCCCGAAGGCAACGGCTGGTCAGAACTGGGCGTGCAACCCGATGGTCGGGAGCACCAGGTTGATCCGGTCCTGCCAAACCGTGCGTCCGCCCATGGCTGGATCGTTGACGGCGTCGAGCTGCAGGACCTCCGGATCGCGTGTGACGTTGGCGAAGTCGGCGTAGACGTCCATCACGAAGCGATCGAAGACGAAGCGGCGCTCGGCGCGCAGGTCGATCTGGTAATAGGTCGGGAGCTGCTGGTACTCACCCCCGCCGCCCACGACCGGCGCCCACCGCCCGGTGTTGAGATGGAAGCGCACGCCGACGGTGTAGCTGCGCCCAAGGCGACTGCCGGCGACGAGGTTCAGGATGTGGCGCTCGTCCCAGTCGGAGCGGCCGAGGACGCCGTTGTCGTCGAAGCGCTCGCTCCAGGAGAGCGTGTACGCCAGCCACCCGAAGAACCGGCCCGTGTCGGCGCGCCGCAGGAGCAGCTCGGCGCCGTAGGCCCGCCCGTCGCGGGCCACCAGGAAGTCGGGGGCCATGGGATCGTTCTGCTCGATGTCGATGTTCCTCACGTCGGTCACGCGCAGCTTCTGGTAATAGCCGGTGACGCCCAGGGTGAAGCGCCCGGGCAGGCGCGCCTCGACGCCCAGCGAGCCGCCCAGGGACGTTTGAGCCCCGAGATCCGCGAGCGCGAACGCCTCGAATCCCGGCACGCTCACCGGCAGGCTGGGCATCTGCGCGTACCGGCCTCCGTCGGCGCGCAGCGACAGCGTCTCGCTGAGCTTGAAAAGGACGTCCAGCCGCGGCTCGATGAACAGAGCGCTGGTCCCCTCCTCGGCGAACAGATCGGCGCGCAGCCCCGGCGAGATCACCAGACGATCGCCCAGGTGGAGCATCACGGTCGCGTAGGCCGCCTCCGACAGCGCCTGGCGCGAGCGCCCGAGGTCGCTCTGCTTGTTTTGAAACGCGGGAACGTCGGTGACGAAGGTCTGGGCGTCGAGATTGGCTCCCAGCTCGAGGTCGACCGAGGCGCCGAGCGAGCGCGTGTAGATCGCGCGCGGCATCGCGGAGAGCGCGCGGACCTTGATGGCGCTGTCGAACAGCGTCGAGTTGGCCCAGTCGGCGGCGCCGGTCAGGCCCAGGAGCAACCGTCCGCCGCCAAGCGCGCGCCGCCAGCGCAGATCGACGCGATGGAACTGCAGGGCCCCGTATTCCTTGCTGGCGCCGACGTTGGTCCAGCCGACGTCGTCGAGTGCGCCGAAGGCGAACAGCGTCGCCTGCCCGCCCGCGAACGGATGCTCGACGCGCAGCTGATAGTCGCCGTAGCGAAGGATCGTGTCGTTCTGGAGCACCGAGAAGAGCGCGCCGGTGTACGAGTAGCGGGCGGCGACCAGCACGGTGCCGCGCCCGCCGTCCCAGGGGGCGGTCATGATCCCGCCGGCATCGAACACCGTCACGTCGGCGGAGGCATGGACGCGATCGGCCGGCGGCGCCGCGGTGTGGGCGGCCATGATCCCCGAGACGTACGGTCCGTAGTTGGCCGGCGCCCCGCCGGGATAGAAATCGACGCCGTCGATCAGATAGGGATGAATGACCGACAGCTCGAGGCCGAGGTGGAACAGCTCAGGGACGCGAATGCCGTCGAGGAAGAAGCCGGTGTTGCCGGGGTTGGCGCCCCGGACGACGTAGAGCGCCGCCGGCCAGGCGATCTGCACGACCCCGGGCAGCGAGCCGAGCACCCGCAGCGGATCGCCGGATGAGCCGGGCAGCTGGCGCGCTTCGTCGCCGGTCACCTCGACCTTCGGGATCTCCGGGCGGTCCGCCCGAACCCTGGTGACGTAGCGGGCGCCGCTGCCGGCGGTGAGCACGCGGAAGATCTGCTCCTCGGCCGGCGCGCCTGGCACGAGATCGAGCTGCCGGCGCACCACCTCCTGCCCACCCAGGACGATCGCCAGAGCGTGCTCGCCCACCGGGAGCGTCAGCTGGAATCGCCCGTCGGCGTCGGTCTCGCCCGCCATGGCGGCGTCGACGGCGATCGCCGCGCCGGCGATCGGCCGTCGCGTCCCCTTTTCCAGCACGCGCCCGGAGATCGGGACGACCACGCTCCCCGGGACGATCGCCGGAGCGACGACGCCGGTTGCCGGCGATTGGGGAGCAACGGCCCCGTCCACCACGACCGGTGCCGCGTCCGCACCGGCCTCCGGCGGATTCGACGCGCCATCGCGCTCCGCGTCTGGAGCGGCAACCGTGGCATCGGCGGCGCCCCCATCCGGTGGGGGCTCGCCGGCGACCGCCGCGCGCGTGACGAGCGCCAGGCCCAGCACCAACGCCGCGACGGGCCGCGCGCTCACTGAAGATCGGCCGTCGCGATCGTCGCCGACCAGATCCCGTCCTGCGGCGACGGGTTGCGGCCGCGCACCACGTAGACGACGGTGACCAGGCCGCGGCTCGACGACGAATCGGGGAAGGCGCCGCCGTCCGGGTCGGCCCTGGCGGCAAGGACCAGGAACTGCGGGACGTCGGGTGAAATCGCACGTTTTTCGCCGGTGTTGCGGTTGACGAGCCCCAGCGTGGCCGTGCCGGCTTGCGTGCTGTAGTTGTAGGCGGTGATCAGCCAGCCGCCCATGCCGAGGTCGTAGATCTCCTCGAAGACCTCCTCGGCGATGTAGTGCAGCTGGACGGTGCTGTCGTGCAGGTCGAACCAGACGAGATCGCCGTTCAAGATCAACTCCACCTGGGCCGTTCCGGGAAAGACGAAGTGAACGTTCTGCATCAGGCCCGCCCCGATCATGTGGGCGCCGCTGCCGTCGCCGGCGGCGACCCACAGTTGCGTGTTGCCGGTCGGCGGCTGGACCAGCCAGAACATGGCGGTGCCGTCCGGGGAGAAGGCGGCGGTCACCACGTTCGACGCCGCGAGCGGCGTGCAACTGCTGGCGCTCGCCTGACCATCTCCGAGCGTCAGCAAGCTGAGCGGCCCCGACCCCGAATACTGGCAGCACGACTGCGGCGTCACGAACAGGACCTTGCTCCCGTCGGACGAACGGACGCCCGCCAGCTTCGCCGTCGGAGATGACGGGCAGGACATCAGCTGCCGATTGGCGTCGTCCCACACCAGGAGCTCGCCGTGACCGGCCGCCCCGTCGGTCAGCTGCCAGCTGACCAGCGGCGGGAAGGACCGGTAGCTCCCGTCGCTCGAAGGGGTGAGGCTGATGCCCTGCGGCCAATCCAGCGTTCCCTGGGCAGGAATCTGAAACAGCGCCAGATCGCTGGGCGTTTCCGAGGCGTACGGCCCCGCGAACTCGGTGAAGCCGCCGTCGCTCATGGCCCGCGCGTAGAGGTAGTGATCACCGAACCTGATAGGCTGAGCCAAGGTCACCGCGGTCGATTGCAACGAACCGGCGGGCGTCGCCCCGGTGGCCCAGCCGACGCTGGCTGGCACCGGCGGGATGTTCTCGGTGATCGCATCCGAGCTCAGATTCACGGTGTAGACGCCGATCTCGTCGGGAGCTGACGGCAACGCCGCCTGCACCGTCACGGCCGTGGGCGCGTTCGTCGCCGGGTCGAAGCTCCACCAATAGACGCCATCGATCTGCAAATCCAGCGGCACCGGCGCGAGCTGGGTGAACGGCCCCGTCGACAGCTGGAAACCGCTCGGCCCGGGGACGATCGCGACCAGGTTGCCGTCCTGACCCGGACATTGCGCATAGCTGATGACGTCGACGTCGGTCTCGGCGCCGGTGTCGTTGTCGAGGATCTGGAGCGTGGACGTGCTCCCCACGCCAGGCAAGTTGGTCGTACAGGTGTAGGGCGACGGCGGCGGCGGCGGGGACGGCGGAAACGGCGGGAACTGGGCCCCGTAGTCCTGCACCGCTCCGGTCGACAGATTGAGCGTCCAGTAGTTCGCGCTGGCGGGGACGCCTCCCCCGGGGCCGCCCGTGCCGTAAATGAGAACCCCGGGGTCGCCCTGGCCCTCGAGGACCAGCGTCGAATCGCGGATCGGCTCGAGCTCGGTCGATCCGAAGCCGCGCGCGGCCGGCTGGCCCCCGCCGCAGGCGGCGGCACCGAGCGCGCAGGCGAAGACGCTGGCAACGATGGCGCGCCCCGGCCGGCGTCGCGGAAACGACCAGAGTCCTTGGGAACCTCCCGTCATCGCGCTCGGCCCGAGATGATAGCGCGAACTGAAAGTTGCCGGGCGAACCGGACGCGCGCGTGCGCTGACTGGCGGCTCAGCCGCTGTGGCCGCCGTCGCCGGCGCAGGTGAACAGCGCCGGCGCGCCGCAGCCCGCCGGGGCGACGAGCTCCTGGGGGCCCGCCACGCAGTGCACGGTCCCGCCGGAGCTGTAGCTGATGGCGAAGAGCTTCCCCGCGCCGTCGAAGACGTAGATGTATTCGGCCGTGCCGGCGTTGTTCGTGTCGATGAGCTCGCGGTCGCCGCCACAGATCTCGGTGAGGACCGTGGTCTGCGGGCGGCCGCAAAAGTAAGCGTTGCTGGTGGTGGCGGCGTAGGTCGCCGCGCAGTGGAACGTGAAGGCGCCGGCGTCGGCCGTCGCCGCGCAGGCGGCGGCGATCGGCTGATCGCAGGCGACGGCGCCGTCGACCGAGACCTTCGCATCGTCGGAGACCATGCCGTCGCGCGCGCCGTCCGCCCGGACGTCGACGGCACCTGCCGCGTCGTTTCCGACCGGGTGGTCGAGCGACGCGGTGACGTCGACCGACGCATCCGCCTGGCAGTTCGACGTGCACTTGCCCGAGCTGCTTCCGCAGGCAGAGAGCCCCGCCAGCAGCAGCGCCACCCCCGCCAGGCCCCCCTGCCCTCGAAAAGCGAATTTCATTTTTCCGGACTATGCACCAACATCAAGTTTCGTCGCGCCAAAATCGGCCGGCGATCTCGTCCGCGAACAGCACGCCGGCCGGCGTCAATCGAACGCGGTCGGCGTCGACCACCAGCCAGCCGGCGGCGGTGGCCCACGCGATCGCTGGCTCGCGCCCGGCCAGCGGATCGCGCCCGTGGCGCGCCTGGTGCGCCGCGCGGTCGATCCCGTCGGTCGTGCGCAGGCCCAGCCAGATCGCCTCGTTCTCGAGGTCGGCGGCGGTCCGCCGCTCGACATGCCGGACCGCCGGGCTCCCCCCGCCCGTTCGGGCGGCGGTCAGGTAGACCTCGGTGGCGCGCGGGTTGGAGAAGCGCCAGCCTCCGCCGTCGCCGAGCGGCCGGAACGAAGCCGCCGACGCCCCCACGCCGAGATACGGCGCCAGCGACCAGTAGAGCTGGTTGTGGCGGGCGCGACGGCCGGGTGATGCGTAGCTCGAGACCTCGTAGGGGGGCAGCCCGGCGGCGGCGAACGCGGCGCGCGCGTGCTCGAACATCGCCGCCACCGCCTCGTCGTCCGGCCGCGGCAGCTGGCCCGCCCGATCGCGCGAGCCGAAGACCGTCCCCCTCTCGATGGTCAGCGCGTAGGCCGAGACGTGCGTGGGCGCGAGCGCGACGGCGGCGGCGACGGCGCGGCGCCAGTCGTCGACCGACTGCCCCGGGACGCCGAAGATGAGATCGATCGACACGTCGTCGAACCCGGCGGCGCGCGCCGCGGCGACCGCGGCGGGACCGGCGGCGGCGTCGTGATTGCGCCCGAGCGCCACCAGCAGGCGATCTTCCAGCGCCTGGATCCCGATCGACAGCCGGTTGACCCCCTGCCCGCGCAGGGCCCGCAAGTGCGCGGCGTCGGTCTCGCCGGGGTTGACCTCGACGGTGATCTCCAGGGCGGCGGCCTCGGTCGCCCCGAACGTTCGGCGCGCCGCCGCGATGACCCGCCCGAGGGCCTCCGGCCGCCAGAGCCCGGGCGTGCCGCCGCCGAAGTAGATCGAGACCAGCGGACCCGCGCCGTCGAACCACGACGCCCGCGCCGCGAGCTCGGCGACGACCGCGTCGGCATAGGCGTCATGGGGAATGTCCGTCCGGACGTCGACGGCGAAGTCGCAGTAAGGGCAGCGGACCGAGCAGAAGGGAAAATGAACGTAGACGCCGAGCGGATCGCCGGCCCGCAACGCCCCGGACGAGACGTCGACCGCGGCGCCCGGGCGGCTCAGGCCTTGGGGGCCGGCATTTTCTTGATGTACGCGATGCATTGGCGGATGCGGCGGCGACAGAGCTCCCGGCCGAGCACGGCCAGGGTCTCGAACAGGGGCGGCGTCGCCTTCTTGCCGGTGGCGGCGAGGCGGAGGAGCATGAAGAGCTCCTTGGTCGACCAGCCGGATTTCTCGGCGAAGGCCCGCGCCAGCGCGTCGAGGCCGGCGGTCGAAAAGTCGCGCGCGGCGTCCAGCTCCTCGCCGAAGGCGGTCAGCGCGTCGATCACGTCCTTGGGCGTGCGGTTCTTGAGCGCCAGCTCCTTCTGCACCGGGGCGTAGTCGATGTCCCCCGAGAAGAAGAAGTCGGTGAGCGGGATGAACTCGTCGAGGCGCTGGATCCGCTCGCGCACCAGAGGCACCAGCGAGGCCAGCTTCTCGTCGGAGAGGCGCCAGGTCCGCAGCCGCCGGACGATCTCGGCGTCGGGCAGCGCGCGCAGGTAGTCGGCGTTCATCGCCGACAGCTTCACCAGATCGAACACCGGTCCGCCCAGGCTGACGCGGCCGAAGTCGAACGCCGCCACCATCTCGTCGAGCGTGAACTTCTCGCGGTCGCCCGAGATCGACCAGCCCATCGTCCCGAGATAGTTGAGCAGCGCCTCCGGCAGGAACCCGGCGTCCTGGTAGTAGTCCAGCGAGACGGGGTTCTTGCGCTTGGAGATCTTCGACTTGTCGGCGTTGCGCAGCAGCGGCATGTGAACCCACTCGGGCGCCTGCCAGCCGAACGACTGGTAGAGGACGACGTGCTTGGGCGTCGACGAGAGCCACTCCTCGGCGCGAATGACGTGGGTGATCTCCATCAGGTGATCGTCGACCACGTTGGCCAGGTGGTAGGTCGGAAAGCCGTCGGTCTTGAGCAGGATCTGGTCGTCGATCTGCGCGTTGTCGAACTTCACCTCGCCGCGCAGCTTGTCGACGAACACCGTCTCGCCGGTGCGGGGCATGGCCATCCGCACCACGAACGGCTCGCCGGCCGCCGCGCGCCGCGCGCCTTCCTCGCGCGGAAGACCGCGGCAAAGGCCGTCGTAGCCGACGAAGAGCGCCTGGCGCCGCTGCTCGTTGCGCACCGCCTCCAGCCGCTCCGCCGTGCAGAAGCAGCGGTAAGCGCCGCCGCTGGCGATCAGCTGGGCCGCGTGCGCGGCGTAGATCTCCGCCCGCTCCGACTGCCGGTAAGGACCGAACGGCCCGCCGATGTCCGGCCCCTCGTCCCAGGCGAGCCCCACCCAGGCGAGCGCCCGCAAGATCGCCGCCTCCGACGCCGCCGTCGAGCGCGCCCGGTCGGTGTCCTCGATCCGCAGCACGAACTTGCCGCCGTGCTTCTTGGCGAAGGCGTAGTTGAAAAGCGCGATGTAGGCGGTGCCGACGTGCGGATCGCCGGTCGGCGACGGCGCGATGCGGACTCTGACCGGGGGCGACATGCGCCGGGTTCATAACACGGACTGGCCCCCCGGGAGGGGAGCGCCCCGGGCGGGACACCTCCTGTCTCGACCAAGAAGTTACATTCGGTTACTTCCAGTCCGCTTGCATCCCGTTCGTCGCCTGTGGGACTGTTCGCGCGGTGGAGGTTCCTGGATGGCGACGCGCTGATCGAGGCTGCCGTGGGCGGCGGGGCCCACACAGCAGCGATTGCAACCAGCGTCGGGGAACTCGGAGGCACCGGTTACGTTCGCTACCTGACGAGAGACGGGCTGTACCTCTTCAGCACCACAGCGACTCTGGCCGGGACGACGCGGGTGCCGAACTGCGGCCCGCCGCACTGAGTTCTTTCGATCACCCAGACGCTGCGGCGTCCGGAGAGCAGGGTGATCGCGCGACCCTGTAAGCAAGCACCACGAGGACAACAATGAGAACACCATCGATGAACCCGCAGACCGCGACCTGGCGATTCAAACAGCTCGCTTGCCTGTCCGTCGCCGGCGTCGTGATGACGCTGGCCCTCGGCGGTACCGCCCATGCCCAATACGGGGCCCCGACGCCGCAGGCCTACGTGGCCGGGCCGACCGTGTATCCCGAAACGTTGCCGCCCGATCCGATCCCGGAGTACCGGCCGCCGTCGCCGGGGTGGGGATTCACCTGGGTCAACGGGTATTGGGACTGGACCGGTTACGACTGGAGCTGGAACAACGGCTACTGGGTTCAGGCGCGGCCGGGGTGGGCTTACTTTGGGCCGCGGTTCATCTGGGAGAACGGGCAGCCGATCTACTATCGCGGCTTCTGGCAGCGGCCCGACGGGTACCGGGAGTTCGCGTACGGCGGTGGCGGGAGGATCTCGCCGGCCTGGTACGCGCGCCCGCGGTACGAGCCGCGCTACTGGCGCGCCGATCCCGGGCACAGCACGGCCTGGCGCCGCGCCCCCGGCGCCCCTCCCGGGGGCTGGCGGGAAGCTCCGCGGTTCGAGCACCGGGGCGGGATGGAGCGCCGAGAGGGGGTCGAGCGCCGTGGAGGGATGGAGCACCGGGAGATGGAGCACCGGGAGGCGGAGCACCGCGAGATGGAGCACCGGGAGATGGGACATCCCGGTCCCGGCGGCGGACGCGGGCCCGAGTTTCATCCCGCCGGGGCCCCGCCGCCCGGCCACGCCGGACCGCCGCCCGGCCACGCTGGGCCCCCGCCCGCGCCGCATCCGGCCCCGGCCGCCGCGCCGCACGGCAAGAGGAGGTAGCGTTCCGGCGCCGACATCGCGCTACCGGGGGCGCCGGCGCGGCCGCTGAGACCGCTCAGCCGGGCGGCAGCCAGACAGGCCGCGGCCGCCCGGCGTAAAACCGGCGCAGGCGCGCCGCCGCGGCTCCGCTGCGCGGCCGCCCGGCGTCGTCGAGGAACCCCAGGAAGCGGAGCGCGTTGCGCCCCATCAAATCGGTCAGACCGTCGGGGCCGAGCAGGCCGCCCAGCGTGGCGCGGAACTGACCGACCGCCGCGGCCGCCTCGGGATCGAGCCCCGACAGCCACCAGTCGCTGCCGTACATCAGGCGCCGCCGGACCCTGGGATAGCGGGCCATCACGTCGGCCAGCAGCGCGCAGAGCCGCCGGCCGTAAGCGGGGTCGTAGACCAGCGGCGAGTTGGAGAGATCGGCGTAGACGTTGGGGTAGCGATCGATCAGCGCGGCGGCCTGGTAGATCCAGGCATCGGCGGTCTTCACCGGCACGTCGGTCTGCGGAACGCCGTAGTCGTGGCCGAAGTGACCGAAGTTGAGACGCAGCGTCGGGTGGCGCTCGAGCACCGGGCGCCAGTGCTCGGGCGAAACCAGCCGGTGCAGCCCGAGGCCATATTCGTTGGCGGCGCTGGTGTGCGTGAGGATCGGCGCCTCGGCGGAGGCGCAATAGACGTAGAGGGCGTCGAGCGCCCCGTCCAGCCCGGCGGCGAACGGGAGATCCCGGCGAAGGTGGACGTTGTCGGTGGGCGCGAAGCCGACCGGAGGGTAGAGCTTGACGCCCAGGAACCCGCCGGCCTCGATGGCGTAGCGGACGAGGTCCAGCGCCGAGCTGGCGGCGGACGGGACCGGGATGGGCATCGCCATCGGCGCCACCTTCGCCGCCGCGGCCAGCGCCCCGCCCGGCTTCGGCACCACCGCCTGCGGCCCTTCGAGCTGGCGGCGGGGGTCGAAGGCCACGAACGGATGAAAGCGGGCGTCGGGACGCCCGACGCGCCCCTCGGTCGACAGCCGCGCGATCGACTCCTGCAGCAGCACCTGCTGCCACAGCGGCGTCGGCGCGCGATCCTCCGACCAGGCGTCGTAGTCGACCAGCGCCGGCGTGAACAGCGCGATCGACGGAAACAGCTGCGCGATCGACGCGGCGATCGACACCCGCGGGTGCGCCACCAGGTACAGCGTCTCCAGATAGCGAACGATGATGCGCCGCTTGTCTTCGCCGACCGAGAAAGGGAGCTGTTTGGTCAGCTCGGCGAGCAACGTCCCCAGGAGCTCGGGCGGCAGCGCCGGGACGGCAGGCAGCGGTCCGGCCGCCGGTTGGGCCAGCGCCGCGCGCAGCATGGCCAGCTCGGCCTCCCCCGACGGCGCGACGGCGTTCGGCAGCGTCGCCACCGCGCCCACGAAGGCGCGCACCACCAGCTCGGGCCAGTGGCTCACGAAGCGCGACAGCTCGGTCAGCCCGGGGATGAAGTGCGCGACGAACCCCACGATCGGCAGGTCCGCCGAGCAGAAGGTGTGGCAGTGGACGTCGACGGCGACCGGCGGCGAGGCCGGGGGCGCGACGGGCGCACCCGACGCGAGCGCCGCCGTCGCGGCCCGGCCCGGACGGCCAAGCGCCGCCAGCCCGAGGGCCCCCGCGCCGGCGATCAAGAGATCGCGGCGCGGCAGGAGATCGCGACTTCCCGGAAGGCCCCGTCGCTGCGCCTTCCGCCGCCGCGTCATCCGAACCTCGCTCAGGGGACCAGCTTGTAGCCGGTGCCGTAGATGGTGACGATGTGGCGCGGCTTGGCGGCGTTCTCTTCGATCTTCTTGCGCAGCTTCACCACGAAGTTGTCGACGCTGCGGGTGGTGGCGTGGCCGGAGACGCCCCAGATCTTCTCCAGGATCTCCTCGCGCGTGACCGGCTGGCCGGACCGCTCCCACAGCAGGCGGAGAAGCTCCACCTCGTAAAATGACAGCGCGCTCACCTTCCCCTTGCGCACCAGCTCGTGCTTGCGCGGATCGATGACCGCCGCGCCGATGATGATCTCCTCGTTGGCGGGGGGGGCCCGGTGCAGGCGGCGGAAGATGGCCTTGATGCGGGCCACCAGCTCGCCGATGGAGAACGGCTTGGTGACGTAGTCGTCGGCGCCCACGTCGAGGCCGCGAATCTTGTCGGTCTCCTGCGAGCGCGCGGTCAGCATGATCACCGGGACCAGCGGATGCGTGGAGCGGATCTCCTCGCAGAC
This sequence comes from uncultured Pseudomonadota bacterium, assembly GCA_963835825.1. Taxonomy (GTDB): domain Bacteria; phylum Myxococcota_A; class Polyangia; order Fen-1088; family Fen-1088; genus JADGRB01. The sequence continues at coordinate 432,840 of CAWIGZ010000002.1, read as the reverse complement.
CGCGAACCCGTTGGCGTCCGGGAGCATCAGGTCGAGCAGCACCAGGTCCGGGCCGCGCTCGCGCAAGAGGCGCACCCCGTCGCGCCCGAGCCCCGACGACAGCACCTCGAATCCCTCGAACTCCAGCGCGTCGCGCAGGCCGCGCACCAGATCCGGCTCGTCCTCGATGACCAGGATCCGCCGACGGGGCGCGGCCCCGGCCAGCGGCGACAGCGGGCTGCTCACAGCGCCGCCCTCTCTTCGGGCGCGGGGGTGACGAGCGGCGCGACCGGCAGGGTGACGGTGAAGGTCGACCCGCGGCCGACCGCGCTCTCCACCTCGACCCGCCCGCCGTGGGCTTCGGCGATGTGCTTGACCAGCGCCAGGCCGATCCCGCTGCCGCGCACGTTGCGCGCCCGGGCGGCGGTGGCGCGGTAGAACCGCTCGAAGATCCGCTGCTGCTCCTCGGGCGCGATGCCGACGCCGTGATCGCTGACCTCCAGCTGGACGGCGCCCGGCGCCCGCCGCAGCCGAACGGAGACCTCGCCGCCGTCGCCGGCGTACTTCACGGCGTTGTCGACCAGGTTGAGCAGCACCAGCGTCATCGCGTCCTCGTCCATCCGCACCGGCGGCAGCCGCGGCTCGATCTCCGTGCGGAGGCGCAGCTTCTCCTTTTCCAGCCGGTGGCGGAAGACGTCCAGCGCGCGCTCCACCACCTCCTCCAGGCGCCCCTCGGTGAAGCTGTAGCTGGCCTTGCCGCGCTCGAGCCGCGCGAAGTCGAGCACGTTGTCGATGAGGTGCGCGAGGCGCTCCGACTCGCGGGTGATGATCCCGCCGTACTCGCGGGTCATCGCCTCCCCCTTGTGTTTTCCGGTTGCCAAGAGCTCACCGAACATCCGGATCAGCGACAGCGGCGTCTTTAATTCGTGCGAGACGTTGGCGATGAAGTCGCTCTTCATCTGCGAGGCGCGCCGCTCGGCCCGCACCGACAGCCAGACCACCCCCAGGCCAAGCGCGATGATCACCGTCGAGACCGGCACCAGAAGCACGCCCAAGATGCGCTCGGTCTCGGCCTGGGCCCGCAGCTCGTCCACGTTGCGCGGCGTGATCTGGATGCGCCAGGCGTAGAGCGTCTTGCCGAACGAGGCCTCGTACTGAAACGGCGTCGGCGGCTGCGGATCGCCGTAGACCGAGCGCGCCACCTCGTCGAGGATCACCACCCGCCGGTTGCCGCCCACCACGTCCATCTCCTCGGGAATCCAGTCCTTCTCGATCAGCGTCAGGTCGAGCTTGGCCGCGACGTAATAGGCGTCTCCGCCGGCGGTCTTCTTGGAGGCGTAGGCGATCAGCACCGACTTGCCCTCGAACAGCTGGTGCAGGTGCCGGAAGTTGCCGGGGTGCTCCGGCGTCCAGGGCTTGAGCGACTTCCAGTCGAGCCCCCGCACGTAGCTCTGCCAGCGCTCCATCTCCCGCCGCTTGCGCGAGGCCTCGACCGTCGGGTAGAGCGACCGGATCTTGAGCGCCTCGTCGAGCAGCGCCACCGACTCGATGCCCGGCGGCAGATCGACGTGCGCCGGCGGAGGGGCCGCCGTGTCGTCCCACTCGATCTGGTCGAACAGCTCGCCGTCGGCCTTGTCGATCCGGTCCTGCACCTGCTCCATGAGCAGGTTGGCGAGCTGCTGGTTCCCCTCCATCAGCGATGCCTTGCTCCGCACCGACGCCGCCACCGCATAGCGGTAGCCGTAGTAGGCGAGCGCCACGGCCGCCCCGACGATGGCCGGAAAGACCACGGCGAGGATGACCGGAGCCAGCGAGATGCGTGCGCCTTGCCGGGACATCGCGGATGGCTAAGGATTGCACGGAAACGAACCCCATGGCCCAAATCGAGCGCCACTTTTTCGTCTGCGAGAACGCCCGCGCCGCCGGCGCCAAACCCTCCTGCGGCGCGCGCGGGTCCAGCGAGCTCGCCACCGCGCTGCAAGAAGGGCTGGGGCGCCATCCCGAGCTGTGGGGACGGATCGCGGTCACCTCGACCGGGTGCCTCGGGCCCTGCTTCGAGGGGCCGACCATCGTCGTCTATCCCGAGGCCGTCTGGTACGTCGGCGTCACCGCGGCCGACGTCCCGGAGATCGTCGAAGAGCACATGAGCGGCGGCCGCCCGGTCGAACGCCTGCGGCGCAAGGACGACGGCGAATCGACCGACTGACGCCGCCCGGCGAGGCCGCAGAGTCCTCGCCGTCTTCGTCGCTTCTTGCTTGACCCGATCGCCCGCTTGCGATGACTTCATCGCGTGCCGTTTCCCGTCCCCGCCGGGCTGCTCGTCGCATTCGCGCTGGCGGCGGCGGAGCGCCCACGGCCCCGGTCGCGCTTCCCCGCCCGGGCGCCCATCCGCCCGTGCGAGATCGAGGGGCAGGTCGTCGGCCGCCGGGGCGCGCCGGTGGCGGAGGCGCAGCTGGTGCTCTTCAAGGTCGAGGCCGGGCGCGGCGACGCCGTCGTCGAATCGACCGACACCGATCACGCCGGGCGCTTCCGCATCCCGCCGGTGCCCCCCGGCGCCTACCTGCTCGACGTGCGCGCCGACGGCTTCGACACGCTCCGCTACGCGTTCCGCCTCTCCGCGCCCGTCGGCGACCTGGTGCTCCGCCTCGAGCCGACCGCCGAGAATCCCACCCGCATGACCTTCGTCTACGCGCCGACGGCGTTGCCGGGCGCCGGCGGCACCAGCACCAGCACGCTGACAGCCAAGGAGATCCAGGCGCTGCCAGGGGGGACGACCCGCTCGCTCAACGACGTCATCGCCACGCAGCCGGGAATCGTCCGTGACGACTACGGCGCCGTCCACGTCCGCGGGAGCTTCGGCGGCCTGGCCCTGCGCATCGACGACGTCCCCCTGCCACGCTCGGTGCAGGATCGGCTGCAACAGCTGCTCGGCAGCCAGATCGTCGAGCGCGCCGAGGTGATCGTCGGCGGGCTGCCGGCCGAGTTCGAGAGCGCCGCCGGCGTGGTCGACCTCCAGACCCGGCGCCCCGGCCCGAAGCCCGACGGACAGCTGCTGCTCGCCTACGGAACCTACGACACCGTCGAAGGGCAGGCCTTCGGGGCCGGCCGGTTCGGACCGGTGTCGGTCGTCGCCGCCGGCAGCCTGGGGACCACCGCCCGCGGCCTCGACCCGCCGGCCGCCAGCCCGATCCTCCACGATCGCCTGCGCGGCGGACGCGCCTTCCTGAGCGCCGACGATCGTCTGACCGGCAGCGATCACCTCCGCCTGCTGGTCGCCTACGCCGAGAGCCACTACCAGATCCCCATCGATCCGACGCTGCTGCCGCTTTCGGCCGCCCCGCCCGGCGCGGTGCGCGCGGGTGATCCGTACGGCAACGCGCCGCCCGACTTCGTCCCCTATGACGCGAACCCCACCGAGAACGAGCGCGATCTCTTCGCCGCGCTCTCCTACTTTCACGACTTCACTCCGCGGGCGCGGCTGCAGATCGCCCCCTTCGTCCGCTACGAGCGCTCGCGCCTCGCCTGCGATCCGGCCGGCGCGCTGGGGGCGACCGCCGACCCCGGCCAGAGCTGCAGCGACGTGCTCCACCGCGTGATCCAAGGGGGCGCGGCGGTCAACCAGACGGTCGGTATCGGGCGCCACGACCTCAAGGCGGGCCTGCTGTTCGACGCTTCGCACGGCACCGTGGGCTACGCCCAGTACTTCCGCGACGACGCCTCGCCCGACGGGGGCGCCGACCCGGCGCAGACGATCGCCGGTGAGGATCAGGTCGACGTCCTGCTGGGCGCCGTCTACGTGCAGGATCGGATCGCGCTCGGCGACTGGTCGCTTTTCCCCGGCCTGCGCCTCGATCTGCAGCGGGCGTCGTTCGACGGCGTCGACACGACGCTGCTCGGGCCCAGCTTCCGGCTGGGCGCTTCCTACGCGCTGACGCCCCGGCTGCTGGCGCACGCCTTCATCGGATACCTCTGGCGGCCGCCCGCGTACGACGCCCCGACCGCCGCGCGCGTGCTGGGCGTCGTGCCGGCCGGCGCGGCCGTTCCCGCGGATTCTGAAGGCCGAGCTGGACGCTTACGCCGAAGTCGGGCTGGCCGCGCAGCTCTTGCCGGAGCTGCGGCTGGCGCTCACCCCCTGGGTGCGGTTTTCGCGCCACACCATCGACGACAGCGAGGTGGGCGACACGGCGCTCACCGCCGACTACAACTACGACCGTGGACGGGCGGCCGGCCTCGAGCTGAGCGGCGTCTGGGCGCTCTGGCGGCGGCTGCACGGGTTCGCCAACGCGACCGTCATGCTCTCCGAGGGGAGCGGCATCGCCTCGGCGCGCTATCTGTTCACGCCGACGCAGCTGGCGTTCACCGGCTACCAGGCGACCGACAACGCGCAGACGGTGAGCGCCAACCTGGGCCTCGATCTGGCCGACCAGGCCGGCGGCACGCACCTCTCCGCGCTGCTCACCTTCGGCAGCGGCCTGCGCACCGGGCCGACCAACAATGCCACGCTGCCCGCCAGCACCATCGTCGACGTGACGCTGCGACATCGGTTCGACATGCCGCTGCGGCCGGAGGTGGCCATCGACGTGCGCAACCTGTTCGACGTCGTCTACGCTTACCGGATCTCCACCGGCAGCCTGGCCGGGAGCGCGTACGGCTCGCTGCGCGCCGTGGATGTGCGCCTCATGATTCCGTGGGGAGGATGATCCCGATGCGCCGCTCGCTGGTCCGTCTGCTGCTCGTCACCGTCGCCGTCACGGCGGCCGGGTGCGGATTCGGGCGGGCCGACGACACCGGCGTGCCGATCCCCGGCCGCTACTGGGGCTGGGTCTGCCCGACCGGCGGGGCGCCTGACGGCGACGCAGGGTGCCCGTCCGCCGACGCCGGCGCCAGCGACGCTGCCAGCGACGCCGGCTCGCCCGGCGACGGAGCGGCGAATCGCTGAGAGCGCCGCGAGCCGCAGCCTGGCAGGCTAGAGCTTCGCCGGTTCTGACCCGACCGATTCGTACGACAGGCGGTGCACCCGCACCCGCCGCGGCGGTGGAGGGAACGCCATCGTCTGGTCGTCGGAAACCGCCTCGACCGGGGGCCTGGCGGCGACGTCCGGCCTCGGACGCTTCTTGGCGGGAGCTGGCACCGCGGCGACGGCGGGCGCCCCGGCCGGCAGACGCTCGACGCGCTTCGGAGCCGGCGCGGGCGCCGCGGCGGGCGCGTTGGCGACGAGCCCCGCCGCGTGCGGGTCGACAGATGGGGGCAAAACGGCGGGCGGTTGGGCCGGGCTCACGACGTGAGCCGGCATCGGCGGCGGCGCGACCGCGACGGCCGCCGGCTGGGGAGCTGCGCGGTCGCGGAGAGCGACGCCGAGCACGAGGGTCAGGCCAGCCACCCCGGCGGCGGCCAGCGCCGGACCGCGCCAGCGGGCGCCGCGATTCACCAGCCTGGTGCGAATGCCGTTGGGGATGGCAGCACCCCGGGCGCCGAGCTCGAGCCGCACGGCCCGAAGCTCGTCCCGGATCTCCTTCAGGACCTCGACCAGACGCTCGGCGTTCTCCGCTTCCGCCATCGTCAGAGCTTCGCCGGTTCGGAGTCGTCGCCCGGCGAGACGCGCGCCCTGTGCGTGCGCGCCGGCCTGGACGGCTTGTGCTCCAGCGTCAGCTCGATCGTCTGGTCGACGCTGAGCGAGATCGCATGCGCGTTGGGCGTGTAGCCAGCCTTCTCGAGCCGCACCTTGAACTCTCCGCCGCGCGGCCGCTTCAAGACCAGCGGCGTCACCCCGAGAACTCCGCCGCTCGCGTCGTCCAGCACATTGGCCCCCGTCGGATCGGATTCGACCCGCACGGTCACGGTCCGGGGGACGGCGGGCTTGGCCGGCGGCGCCGGAACCGGAGGCGGCGCGATCTTGGGCGCCGCCGTCGGGGCCGGTGCGAGCGGCGCCACCGCGAGCTCGCGTTGGACGCCGCTCTTCTCGCCATCCCGGAAGATGAAGACGCCCGCGCCGACCGCGGCCGCCGCGGCGACGACGAAGACGAGGGCCGCCTTCCCCTTCTTGGGACTCTGGAGACCACCGGCTTGCGCGCCGTCGACCCGCTCGCCCACGCCGGTCGAGAACGTCGTGTCGCGCAGCTTCGGATTGCTGGGCGAGCCCGCGCCCGGCTTGCTGGAGCTGCCCGTCTTGCCGCCGACGTCCGGCGACGACGGCTGCGCGCCGCGCACCACGAACGCCGAGCCGCCCGAGGACTTCAGCGCCGTCATCACCTCGCCCATGTCGGCGAAGCGCTCGTCCGGGTTCTTCGCCAGCATCTTGAGAACGATGGCGTCCATCGTCGCCGGCACGCTGGCGTTCTGGGTCGACGGCGCCGCGGGCGCGACGTTGAGGTGCATGTTGACCAGCTCGCCGAAACCCTCGGAGACGAACGGCGGCTGCCCGCACAGCATCTCGAAGAAGATGATCCCCAGCGAATAGATGTCGCTGCGATGATCGACGGTCCGCGTCCCGCGGCACTGCTCGGGCGACATGTAGATGGGCGTCCCCATCAACGTCCCGGTCCGGGTCTTGACCGAGTCGTTGGCGCTCTGCTGGAGCTTGGCGATCCCGAAGTCGAGCACCTTGATCCGCTCGCGCTCGGGCTCATGCGGATCCGGCACCACGAAGAGATTGTCGGGCTTCAGATCGCGGTGAACGATCCCCTTCTTGTGGGCCGCGCCCAGCGCCGAGGCGGTCTGGTAGCAGAACTCGACGGCGGTCTGGAGCGGCAGCGCGCCGTCGCGGCGGATGCGCGTCCCCAGGCTCTCCCCCTCGAGCAGCTCCATCACCAGGAACGGCGTGCCGTCGGCGATGGTCCCCGAGTCGAGGATCTCGATGATGTTGGGGTGGCGGATGGCGTTGGCGGCGCGCGCCTCGTTGAGGAACCGCGTCAGGAGGTTCTCGTCGCGGATGTAGTTCTTGTGCAGAACCTTGACCGCCACGCGGCGGCCGATGGCGGGGTGCTCCGCCAGGTAGACCGCTCCCATCCCGCCCTCCCCCAGCAGCGAAACCGCGCGGTAGTTCCCGAATTGCTGGCCGATCATGAGCCCCCCTGATGGTAGCCGACCCTGCCCGCGGCAGTCGGAAATTTTGCGACCGGGTCAGGGGCCGCAACGCGGGTCGAATCAGGAGCACCCTTGCGCAGGAGAATCTCGGTTCGGCCCTGGCGAACCAGATCAGGCAGGCGACCCACGCGTGAAAATCCCAACTTTCGATAGAAACGCAGCGCCGCCGCGTTGTTCCCGTCGCAGGAGACATAAAGCCAGCGCCGGACCGCGAAGGTCTGGGCGGCGACATGCTCGACGAGGGCGCGTCCCAGCCCCTGCCCGCTCGATCCGGGCCGAACGGCCAGGAGCGCGATGAACGCGCCCAGCAGGACGCCGTCGTCGACCACTACGATGGCCAGCGGGGGCCCCTTGGCCGCCGTTCGAGCAACCCAGACGTTGCGACTCCGGGCCTTGCGGGCGAGGTAACGTCCAAGCGCGTCGGCGCGGTAACCGAGCCCCCGCCAGGGCTCCATCGCCGCGATCCACGCCCCCTGCGCCCCGGCGGCGGCGGCGGTGGGGCGCGCGATGCGCGCGGAGTCCTTCGCCGAAGGGGGACGACGGCGGGCCGCCATTCGCTAGGGGACCGCGCGGGTGGGCGCGGCCGCTCCGCTCCCCAGCGAATCGAGGGCGGTGCCGGCCACCGCCGCTGGCGACGATCCTGCGACCGAACCTCCCGGGGGGCCTTCCCGCATCAGCTCCGAGAGCTGCACGAAGCGAAAACCCCGCTCGCGCAACCCGCTCAGGATCGCCGGGAGCGCCTCGTGTGTTTTCCAGCCGCGTCCGTTGATGTGGAAGATGATGATCGATCCGCTGCGGGCGTGGCCGACGACCGCCCGGATCATGGCCGCCGTGGTGGTCTTGACGCTGGGATCGCCCGACACCACGTCCCAGGTGACGGTCGGCAGGTTCTTGCCGTGGACGATCTCGATGACCCGCCGGTTCCACTCGCCGAAGGGCGGGCGGAAGGCGACCGAGTGGCGGCCGTACCGCCCCAGCGCCGACTCCGTCTGATCGATCTCCTCGCCGACCCGCTCCGCCGGCAGCTGGGTCATGTGGGGGTGATCGTACGAGTGGTCGCCGAACTCGATCAGCGGATCGCTGGTCAGATCGCCCATCGCCTCCGGGTGGGTGTCGACCCAGCGGCCGGAAACGAAGATGGTGGCCGGCACCCGCTCGCGCTTGAGGATGTCGAACACGTCGCGATCGAACCCGTACCAGCCCTTCATCGTGGCGCAGGCGTCGAACGTGATCGCCACGGTCGGCTCGCGCGTGTTCACCCGGGAGATGGGCCGCGACAGCGGCGCCGGCGTCCCCAGGGGCGCCGCCGGCGGCAGCGGCGCCGCCGGAGCCCCCACGCCCCGAAGCACCAACCAGAGCGGAAAGAGCGAGGCGGCCGACGTCATCATCAAGTCAAGTCCAGCAGCATGACGATCGCGTCTTCTTGGTCCTCAGCGTAGTAGTTCGGGCGAACGCCCACCGGCCTGAAGGCGAAGCGGCGATAAAGCCGCAAAGCGGCGGCGTTCGAGCGCCGCACCTCGAGCGTCACGATCCGGCAGCCGTGCTGGCGCCCGAATTCGACGATGTGGGCGAGCAGGCGCGAGGCATGCCCGGCCCGGCGGGCGAGCGGATGGGTGGCCAGGTTGAGCAGGTGGATCTCGTCGGCCACCAGCCAGTAGTTGCCGAACGCGACCAGGAACCCCTCGGCCGCGTCACGCACCACGTCGACGTGCGCCCAGTCGCGGACCATCTCTTCCGAGAAGACCTGCGCCGACCAGGGGGCCCGGAACGAGACCCGCTCGATCTCCATGACGGCGTCGAGGTCGCCGGGGCGCATCCGCTCGATCACGAACGCCTGCGGCGCCTTGCTGACCGCCATCACCGAACCTTGTCCTTGGCCGGGAACGATTGCGTGGACGGAGCCGAGCTTTGCTCGGCGGAGTCCTTCGCGGGGGGGGTGGGGACCCTCCCAGGGTCCCCACGACCGATGTGGCTTCGAAGATCGCCCCCCACAGAGCGGCCAGCCCCTCCCCGCTCTCGCTGGAGACGAGGATGGGCGCGCGGCGGCCGAAGGACTTGCGGGAGCGCTCCTTGAGCAGGCCTCGCTCGGTCGCCGAGAGCTTGTCGACCTTGGTGAACACCACCTGCGCCGGGACGTTCTCCGTCCCCAGCCATTCGTACAGTTGCCGCTCTTCGCCTTCGAGCCCGCGACGGGCATCGACCAGGATCACGAACAGCGCCAGCGAGCGGCGCTGTCGCGTGTAGCCTTCGATGAGCGGCTGCCAGGAGTTGCGTTCGGTGCGGGCCACCCGGGCGTAGCCATAGCCGGGCAGATCGATGAGCCGGAGCTCGGCGAGCGGCGCCCCCTTGCCGAGCCGCAGGGAGAACATCACCAGACCCCGGGTCCGCCCGGGTGTCTTCGAGGTGCGCGCCAGCCCTTTGCGGCCGGCCAGTCGGTTCAGCAGGGTCGACTTGCCCACGTTCGACCGGCCGGCGATGGCGATCTCCGGCGCGGCGTCGGCCGGCAGGCCGCCCAGATCGCGCGCCTCGGCGATGAAGAGAGCCTCGGTCACCTCGGGGATCGTGAATGCCACAGCCCCCTAGGGTAGCATTGGCCGTCGTGACGCGCGCTGGCCCGGGCGGTCTCAAGGTCTTCGGCCTCACCGGCGGGATCGGGTCGGGAAAGTCGACCGTGGCTCAGCTCTTCGCCGCGCGCGGCGTGCCGGTGGTCGACGCCGACGCGCTGGCCCGCGAAGTGGTGGCCCCCGGCGCCCCGGCGCACGCCGACGTGGCGGCGGCCTGGCCCGAGGTGATCGCCGCCGATGGAACCGTCGACCGCAAGCGCCTGGCGGCGATCGTGTTCGCCGATCCGGCGGCGCGGGCGCGGCTGGAGGCGATGACCCACCCCCGGATCGCCGCCGCTGCCGCCGCCCGGCTGGCGGCGCTGGCCGCCGAGGGTCACCGGCTGGCGCTCTACGAGGCGACGCTGTTGGTCGAGAGCGGCCGCTGGCGCGACTTCGACGGCCTCATCGTGGTGACCGCCTCGCGCGAGACGCAGCTCGCCCGGGCGATGGCCCGGGACCAGCTCAGCCGCGCGCAGGCCGAGGCGCGCCTGCGCGCGCAGCTTTCGACCGCGGAGAAGGTCCGCGTCGCCACCCACGTGATCGACAACGACGGCGACCGCGCCGCGACCGAGGCCCAGGTCGACGCCCTGCTGGCGAAGCTACGCTAGGTCGGGGATCGGATAGCCGCGGCCGGGCCGGGCGAACAGATAGCCCTGACAGAGATCGCCCCCCAGCGAGACGAGCGAGTCTCGTTCGGCCGGGGTCTCGATCCCCTCCGCCACCAGCTGGATGCCGAGCTCGGTGCAGAGCGCGACGATCGATCGAACGAGCTTCTGTTTGACCGGCGAGCTGTCGATCCCGCGGATGAGCGACATGTCGACCTTGACCACCTCGGGCTCGAGCTGGGCAAAGCTGGTCAGGCCCGCGTATCCGGCGCCGAGATCGTCGATGGCGATCCGATAGCCGAGCGCGCGCAGCCGCTTCACCCGTGACTGCAGCTCGTGGATCCGGTCGAGCGCGGCCCGCTCGGTGATCTCCAGAACGACGTGGCTGGCGAACGGCGTCAGCGCCCCGTCGTCGGCGTACAGCTCCTCGTCCTCGAGATCGGCCGGGTGCAGGTTGACGAACAGGTTGGCCGGCGGCGGCGTCTGGTGAAGGTGCCGGGCCAGGTGCTGGCGGATCGTCCGCCCCAGCTCGGCGGCCTTGCCGAGCCGCTCGGCGGCGTCGAAGAAATCGAGCGGGCTGCGCAGCGTCGGCTCGTCGGTGCGCAGCAGCGTCTCGTAGGCGACCGTGCGCCGCCCCGACCAGGAGATGATCGGCTGGGCCGCCACCCAGAGCTTCTCGACGCCCGAGGCGAACCGGGCCTCCAGGCCGGCGCGATCGCCGATCTGCTTGCCGTCCAGCTCGTGCAGCAGCGCCGCCTCGCGGCGCACGCGCGCCAGCTTGTGAACGCCCACCGCCCGCGCCACCGCCTCCATCATCGCGTCGTGGGCCACCGGTTTGACCAGGTAGCGAAACGCGCCGTACTCGATGGCGGCCAGCGCGCTCTCCAGCGCCGGGCTGCCGGTCATGAAGATCATCGGGACGTCGAGATCGGTCTCCCGGACCGCGCGCAGGAGCGCCAGACCGTCCATGTCCGGCATGGCGATGTCGCTGATGATGGCGTCGAACCGGTGGCCCTTGGCCAGCACCGACGCCTCGCGCCCGTCGTGCGCGACGGTGACCTTGTAGCCCGCCGCGCCCAGCGCGCGGGCGTAACCCCGGGCGGTGACGGGTTCGTCGTCGACGACCAGCACCTCCGCCGGGAGAGCGTTTGCGTTCGCGGCGGCCCCATGGCCGCTCATCTCGGCCACGGTCATTTTGCCCTGCATCCTTCAGGTAATCGGCAGCGGGAGCTCATGGCTTGAGACCTCCATTCAGATGATACGAACGGCGCCGGCCCGGAGCAGGCGGGCGGCGATCCGGAGCGCGTCGGTCGAGCCGACGCCCGAGCCGTCGAACAGCTCTTCCAGCGTCCGCGCGCCGTCGATGCGCGCGACGAGCGCCCGTTCGCGTGCCCCCAGGCGGACCCGGGCGATCTCCGCCGCTCGGGGAGCCAGGACCGGGACGCCGCCGAGCGGGCCGACGTAGGCGGCGAAGACCCGAGACAAAAGCGGCCGGGCCGGCTCGATCACCTCGACGATCCCGGGCGGCGGCGCCTCGTCCGCCTCGCGCAACGCGCCCTCCGCCGCGTCCACCGCCGCGGTCAGATCCCCGTCGTCGAGCGCGGCGCGCGCCACGTCGATGAACGCCGCCGCGCGCTGCCGCCAGGGGGCGATCCCCGCCTCCGCGGAGGTCACTCTCCCCGACCCCATGCCGAGCGGCTGCTTGTCCGAGTCCCCCACCCGCCGGGTGTGCTGCTCGGCGTCGTCCTCGGCGTCGGGCCGACGCGCGGTCCGGTCGGGGGCCGCCGGATCCCGGGCGGCGCGCACCGCCGCCGACACCGTCCCATGCGCGGGGGTGCGGTCATCCCCGTGCTTCTCCGAGAGCATCTCCTCCGCGATCTGGGCCGGAATCGGCGACGTCAGCGTCACCCGTCGATCGCGCGACAGGTCGACCTGCGCGGTGTCCAGCGGATCGCCGATCGGGCGCGGCTTGCCCCCGGTGTCCTCGGTGTCGAAAGTGGCCAGGTCGATGTCCTCGGTGTGCTGGGGCTCGTCGTCGGGCCCGAGCTCCTCGGTCCGGGGCCGGCCGGATCGGCGCACGTCCGCGGTCGCCCCATCGAGATCGGGCGCGGGTCCCTCTCGGGGTTTCATCCTTTCCCTGTTTCGGCAGCCCCGGCCGCCGTCTTGAGCACCTGTCGCGCCGCGCTCACGCAACCGGACACCCGCCGGCCTGACCCGAGCGCATCCGCATCACCTGCCGCTTCAGCGAAGCGGCGGGGTCGTGCCAGGAGCAGGAGGGAAATCGGTCCGGGTGCTACGGGAGCAGGAGCTCGAGCAGCGCCTTTTGCGCGTGCAGGCGATTTTCCGCCTGCTGCCAGACGGCGCTGGCCGGCCCCTCGATCACCTCGTCGGTGATCTCCTCGCCGCGGTGGGCGGGGAGACAGTGCAAGACGATGGCATCGGGGTGAGCGCTCCGCATGAGGGTGCTGTCGATGGCGTAGCCGGCAAACGCCGCCCGGCGTGCCTCGGCCTCGGCCTCCTGCCCCATCGAGGCGAAGACGTCGGTGGAGACGACCTGGCGGCCGGCGGCGGCCTCGGCCGGATCGCGGACGACGGTGATTCGCCCGCGCTTGCCGGCGCGGGCGCGGGCCAGCACGCCGGGATCGGGGTCGTGCCCGGCCGGGCAGGCGAGCGCCAGATCGAGGCCCAGAATGCCGGCCGCCTCGATCCACGAGTTGGCCATGTTGTTGCCGTCGCCGATCCAGGCGTAGCTGACCGAGCGGAGCGTCCGGCCAGGATCTCCCGCGGCACCGCCGACGGCGCCAAACCGCTGGACGACGGTCTGCAGGTCGGCGAGCACCTGGCAGGGGTGCATGAGATCGGTGAGGCCGTTGATGACCGGCACCTTCGCGAAGCGGGACATCTCCTCGGCACGATCGTGGCCGAAGGTGCGGACCATGATGCCGTGGCAGTAGCCGGAGAGGACGCGGGCCGTGTCCTTGAGCGGCTCGCCCCGTTCGAGCTGCGAGCCCTGCATGCCGAGGTAGAGGGCGTGTCCGCCGAGGTCGTACATGGCGATCTCGAAGCTGGCCCGGGTGCGCGTCGAGGCCTTCTCGAACACCATCCCCAGCACGCGCCCCGGTCGCGTGGCGTGCGGCGTGCGGGCCGCCCGCAGCGCGCGCAGCTCCTCGGCGCGCCGGATGAGCGCCTCGATCCCGCCGGCCGGCAGATCGTCGAAGGCCAGGAACCGCTTCACCCGCCCCTCGCTCACCGCGATTCCTCGAGGACCGCGTCCAGGATCTCGATCGCCTCGTCGATCTCCGCCCGCCTGACCACCAGCGGCGGCACCAGCCGCACGACATTCCCGCCGGCCACGGAAAGCAGGAGGCCGTGGGCGCGGGCGCGCACGACGATGTCCGCCGGATCGCCCTCGATGATCAGCCCCTGCAGGAGCCCCCGGCCGCGCGCACCGCGCGTCTTGGGGCGCCGCCGCTCGGCCAGCCGCAACAACGACGATCCCAGATAGGAGCCGACCTCCCGGCAATGATCGAGGAGGCCCAGCTCGTCGATGGCCCGCTGGACGTAGAGCGCCGCCGCCGTGGCGAAGGGATTGCCGCCGAACGTCGAGGCGTGGGTCCCCGGCTCGAAGCCGCGCCCGACCTCCTCGTTGGCCAGCATGGCGCCGATGGGGATCCCACCCGCCAGCCCCTTGGCCAGGGTCACCACGTCGGGGACCACCCCTTCGCTCTCGAAGGCGTAGAAGGTGCCGGTGCGGCCGCTGCCGGTCTGGATCTCGTCGAAGATCAGCACCGTCCCCGTGTCGTTGCAGATCCGCCGCAGCTCCTGCAGGTACCCGGGCGGCGGCAGGTTGATCCCCCCCTCGGCCTGGATCGGCTCGACGATCACCGCGCAGCTCTGGTCGGTGATGCCGGCGCGCGCGGCGGCCACGTCGCCGAACGGCAGGAAGCGCACCGGGCCGACCAGCGGGCCGAAGCCGTCGCGGTACTTGGCCTGCCCGGTGACGCTCAGCGAGCCGAAGGTCCGGCCGTGAAAGCTCTGCTCGAAGGCCACCAGCTCGACGCGCTCCGGCTGCTTCTTCGTCACGACCTGATAGCGGCGCGCCAGCTTCAGCGCCGCCTCGTTGGCCTCGGTCCCCGAGTTGCAAAGGAACGCCCGGCCGCGGAAGGCCCGGCGCGCCAGCGCCTCGACGAACTCCAGCTGCGCCTCGATGTAATAGAGGTTGGAGACGTGAATCAGGCGGCGGGCCTGGGCGGCGATGGCGTCCGCCAGCCCGGCGTGGCCGTGCCCCAGCATCGACACCGCGACCCCGGCGGTCATGTCGAGGTAACGACGCCCCTCGACGTCGAACAGCGCGCACCCTTCTCCGCGCGCCATGACCACGGGTGCCTGGCGGTTGTTGTTGAGGAGGAGGCGGCGCCCCCTCTCGACGAGATCGTCTTGCTGCGACATCGCTCGACTCTACCCGGCGCGCGCCCGCGAGCAAGAGCGAGCTGACGACAAGTCGGGGACCCTGGGAGGGTCCCCGTGCCCCCCCGCGATGGACTCCGCACGCCGAAGCCGTGCTACGTCCACGCGCTGGACAAGTCGGGGACCCTGGGAGGGTCCCCGTGCCCCCCCGCGATGGACTCCGCACGCCGAAGCCGTGCTACGTCCACGCGCGGGGCAATCAACCATCCGTGTCAAAAAGCGGCGCTTGTGCCATGGTCAGCAACGCTTACGTTGCGGTCAACCATGAAGGCGGCGCCGATCATCGTCAGGACGGCCACGGCCGTCCCGGGCCACAGCGCCACCCAGGAGCAGGTGAAGGAGCGGCTGCGCGGGCTGCTGGCGTTGCCGGCCCGCAAGATGGACGCGGTGATGGAGCTGTTCGATCACACCGCCGTCGAGCGGCGCTTCAGCGTCGAGCCGCTCTCGGACCTGGGGAACCCGCGCGGCCTCGGCGAGGTCCAGCGCCTTTATCGGGACAACGCCGTCGCCCTGGGAAAGAAGGTGGCCGCCGAGGCGCTGGGCGACGCGGGCCTTCAGGCGCGCGACATCGACCTCATCGTCACGACGTCCTGCACGGGCATCATGATCCCCTCGCTAGACGCCTATCTCTGCAACGAGCTGGGCTTTCGCGCCGACGTCCGCCGCCTGCCGATCACCGCGCTCGGCTGCTCGGGCGGCGCCGCGGCGCTGGCCCGGGCGCACGATTTCCTGGTGGGATTTCCCGGGGCGCGCGCGCTGGTGGTGGCCGTCGAGCTGCCGAGCCTCAGCCTGCAGCGCACCGATCTGTCGCTGGCCAACCTGGTCTCGACCGCGCTGTTCGGCGACGGCGCCGCGGCGGTGGTGCTCGAAGGGGGGCTCGTCGGAGAGGCCCGGCCGGCGAGAATGGGGGTGCGCGTCCTCGAGACGCTGGCGCACCTGTTCCCGACCTCGGAGTACGCGCTCGGCTTCGATCTGCAGGACGACGGCTTCCACTCCGTCCTCTCCAAGGACGTCCCGGGCCTCGTCAAGAGCGAGATCGCCCGCCTGGTGCGGACGCTGGCCGACAAGCGCGAGCTGACCCCCGAGAAGCTCTCCTGCTTCGTGCTCCACCCGGGCGGCCGAAAGATCCTGGCCTACATCGAAGAGGAGCTGGGCCTGCGGCGCGACGACACCGCGCTGTCGTGGGAGATCCTGCGCGACTTCGGCAACCAGTCGAGCGCCTCGGTGCTGTTCGTGCTGCACGCGTGGCTCACCCAGCGCCAACCGCCGGCCGAGGCGTACGGCATCTTGGCCGCCTTCGGCCCTGGCCTCTCGACCGAGATGCTGCTCTTGCAGTGGAGCTGAGCCCATGAGCTCGACGGCCTTCTTCGTTTGCCTCTGCGCCGCCGTGGGCGCCTGCCGCCTCGTCGAGATGACGATCTCCCGGCGGCACCAGCGCGCGCTCGGCGCGAAGGGCGCGGCGCTGATTCCCGAGCCGATCTTCGGGGCCATGGTGGCGCTGCACGCGGGCGTCATCGCCGGCGCGGTGCTCGAGGTCGTGGCGCTGCGCCGTCCCTTCGTCGCCGCCGTCGGCATCCCCGCGCTCGCGCTGGTGGTGCTGGCCAACCTGCTGCGCTTCTGGGTGATCGCCACGCTGGGCCTGCACTGGAACGTGCGGGTGGTGCGCTCGATGCCGCTCGGCGTGGTGACCGCCGGTCCTTACCGCTTCGTCCGTCACCCGAACTACGTCGCCGTCTTCGTCGAGCTGCTGGCGCTCCCGCTCGTGCACGGCGCCTACCTGACGGCGCTGGCCGGGGCGCTGCTGCACCTCCTGATCCTCCGGCGTCGTGTGTCGCTCGAAGAATCGGTGTTGATGGCCGACGAAGGCTACCGGCGCGCCTTCGCCGACAAACCGCGGTTCATCCCGTTGCCATGGCTGTAGACGTCGCCATCGCGGGGGGAGGACCGGCGGGGGCGACGCTGGCCATCTTGCTGGGCCGCGCCGGTCTCCGGGTCGACCTGTACGAGGCCCGGCGGTTTCCCCGCGACAAGCCCTGCGGCGAAGGGATCATGCCGGGCGGAGTGGCCGTCCTCGGGCGCCTCGGGCTGCGGGGCGCCGTCGGCGGGCGCGCGCTGTCGGCCGTCCGCTACCATGGCTTCGGCCTCACCGCGGCGGCCCCCTTCGCTTCGCGCGCGCACCCGGAGACGGTCGCGCTGGCGCAGCGGCGCCTCCGGCTCGACCAGGTGCTCATCGATGCGGCTCGCGCGACGCCCGGCGTGCGCGTCCACGAGGAGGCCGCCGTCGAGGGGGCGGCGCTCGAAAACGGACGGGCCGTCGGCCTGCGCGTGGGGGGCGAGCTCCGGCGGGCCGCGCTGGTGGTCGGCGCCGACGGGCTCGAGTCGCCGGTGCGGCGCTCGCTGGGGCTCGACGCCGCCGCGCGCGGCCGGGCCCGCTCGGGCGTGCGGATGCACTTTCGGCTGGCCGCTGGCCGCACGCTCTCCGACAACCTGGAGATCTTCGTCGGCCGCGGGTACGAGCTCTACGCCGCGCCGCTGCCCGACGGCGAGCTGCTGGTCGCCGGGCTCGGCGATGAACGGGCGCTCGCCGGCAGCGCGCGCACGGCCCTCGACCGCTGGATCGCCTCCTGGCCATTCTTGCGCGACATCCTCGACGGTGCCGCGCCGCTCACGGCGCCGGCCGGCCGCGCGCGCGTCGCCCGCCGGGCGCGGGCCGGGTTCGCGCCGGGCGCCGTGCTGCTCGGCGACGCCGCGCAGGCCAGCGACCCGCTGACCGCCGGCGGAATCTCCCACGCGCTCGCCACCGCCGAGCGCCTGGCGGCCATCGTTCCGTTCTATTTGGCGGAAGGAGATGGCGCCCTGGCCCGCTTCGATCGCCAGCGGCGGCGCCTCTTGCGGCCGCACGACTGGCTGACGCGCGCGCTGGTGCAGATCGTCCGCCGGCCGCTGCTGGCGCACGCGACGCTGCTCTCTATGCGCGCGCTGCCGCCGCTCATGCGCCGGCTGGTGGCGGTGGCGGGCGCCGCCGGGCTGCAGTCCCCGGCTGCGCCCGCGCGCGCCAGCTATCGAAGCGTGGCGACCGCCGCCAGCTCGACCCCGGCGCCGGCGATCAGCAGCGCCACCGCCCAGAACGCCACGCTCCCCCATCGCGCCGAATCGCCGTAGGCGCCGCGCGCGACGCGCACCGCCTGCCAGATTGCGATCGGCGCCAGCAACACCGGCGCCGCGGCCACCCGCGCCGGAAGCCCCGCCCGCGCCAGGAGGGGCAACGCTCCGAACGCGGCCAGCGTCGTCGCCGCGTAGAGGCGGGCCGCCGGCAGCCCGCCCAGCCGCACCACCAGCGTGCGCTTGCCAACCGCCGCGTCGCCGGCGGCGTCGGGGAACTCGATCGCCAGCAGCATCGCGAACTGCAGCGCGCAGGGGAGCGCCGCCGCGAAGAAGATCGGCGCCGCCAGGGCGCCGGCTTGCAGATCGTAGCCGAAGAGCGGCACCAGCAGCGTCACCACCAGCGCCGTCGTCAGCTCGCCCAGGCCGCGCGCGCAAAGCCGCAAGGGGGGCGCGCTGTAGCCCCAGGCGAGGCCGATCATCGCCGCCGACAGCAGCAGCGGCCCCGTCCCCACCCGGCGGGCCATCACCGCCGCCGCGGCCGCCGCGACGACCAGCAACACCCGCGACGCGCGCAGCGCCACCTCGGGCGCCAGCGCGCCGTCGGGCAAGATGCGGCTGCCGCCCGACCAGCGCGTCGGCGTGCGGTTCGCGCGGTCGGCCTCGAGATCGAAGTAGTCGTTCGCGTAGTGGGTCATGAGCTGCGTCGCCGTGACGACCAGCTGCCCCCACCCGTACCGCCAGGGGTCGAAGGCGGCGCCGCCGGCCACCGCCAGCGCGCCGCCCAACCCGTAAAGCACGAACCCCCCGACGAGAAACTGCGGCCGGCCCAACCTCACGAAGGCCATCAGCCGCCGCATGGCGGCGTTTGCTTGACGCCGCCGCACGGCCGAGACCCTACTTCACGACGCCGCAGGCGATGCGAGCGCCGCCGCCACCGAGCGGCTTGGGCGTGTCGCTGTAGTTGTCGCCCCCTTCGTGAATCATCAGCGACTTCCCCTCGAAGTCGGCCAACGTGAGCCCCTTGACCTCCATCTTGTCCTTGGCCTCCCCCTTGTCGGAGACGACCAGCTTGGGCAGGTCGCCCTTGTGTCCACCGCCGCCCGGTCCTTTGTGGGCCTTGGTGGCGTCCGGATTGAAGTGCCCGCCGGCCGCCAGCGCGGCGGTCTTCTTGCCGTCCTTGTCGGCCGCGTCGCAGCTCGGCTTCTCGTGGATGTGAAATCCGTGCTCACCAGGCGCGAGGCCTTTGAGCTTCGGTTCGATGATGACGCCGTCCTTGCCTTGCTTGACGGTGATTGTCCCGATCGATTTTCCGACGCCTTCGGCCGTGACCGTGTTCATGGTCACCTTGACGGACTTGGCCGCTTGGGCAGCGGAGCCGCCCAACAAAAGCAACGCAACAGCAACAAACCGGATCGTTTTCATCGTGTCTCCTTTGGACTGTCGTTGGCTGTGAGATAATCATTCACGTTCGAGCCGCCATGGAAGAAGAACCTGCACCGCCCGGATCTGAACGACGGAGCTCCCAGCGTTTCACCACGCGCTCTCTCGTCGAAGTCCGCATCCCGACCTGGACCGCCCTCCAGGCGGTTTATACCGTGAACCTGTCGCTGGGCGGAATGCGCCTGTCGCTGGGCGCGCCCGTGGCGATGGGTGCCCCGGTCGACATCATCATGACCCTTCCCGACGGCGAGAGGCTGCATCTGCCGGGCAAGGTCGCTTATCTCGGCACCGGCACGGGCGGCGACGTCGGCGTCCGGTTCGACGATCTGCCTCCGCACACGCAGCAACAGATCCAGGGTTACGTCGACGCGCTGGCCGCCGGCCGCACGCCGCAGGTGCCGGAGAAGCGCAAGAGCATCCCGCCCGGCGTCCTCATCAAGAAGACGACGTGAGACCGTGGCGCGGGTGGTTCGCGCCGGGATCTTTGCGATGGTGCTGGCGGCGGCGCTGTCGCCCGCGGCCCGCGCGGCCGGCGACCGTGAAGGCGCTCTCGACGCCGCGCTGCGGGCGGCGCTGCCGGCCGACGGTTCCACCGACCTGGTGGTGATCGCCCAGCCGAGCACGCCGGACGCGCCGCGCGCCTGGGGCGCCACCCGCGTCGCCGCCTCGCCGGCCGCGATCAAGGACGTCCTGCTCGACCCCGCGCACTACCGCGCGCTGATCCCGGCGCTGATCAAGTCCGAGCTCGAATGGTCGAACGGGACCGCGCCCGTCGTCGACTGGGAGCTGGAGATTCCGCTCTTCAACCTGTCGGGCCGGATGGCGCTGTACAACCGCCCCGACGGCGTCACCATCGAGCTGTTCGAGGGAGACTTCGCGCCCGGGCGGCTCTCGTTCACCGTCGCGCCCGATGCGCGCGGCGGCGCGACGCTGCTCGCCGACGCGGTGCTGAACGTGAAGCGATCGAGCTGGCTGCTCCGCCGCATCCTCAAGCGCAGCCCCTTCGGCGAGCCGGCGGCGCTCACCGCCGCGGCCTACGTGGCCCTGCGCGCGGTGGCGCTGCGCGCCGAGCATCCCCGCGCCCGGGAGGCCTGGCGCCCGGGCGCTCCGGTGCCACCACCGGCCCGCTGGGTCCCCGATCCCCGTCCGCTCGCCAGCGCTCTGCTGGCGCCGCTGCGCGCGCGGGGCGTGGTCGCGCTGGTCGCCCGCACGCCGAACGATCACCTGGCCGGCGTCGCTGCGGCCGTCACGCTGCACGCGCCGCCGTCCAACGTTTCAGTGGCCCTTCGCGCTCCCACCTCCTGGCGCGCCTTCCCTGGCTGGAAGACGATCCACCTCCGTCCCGGTCCGAACGGACCCGGCGCCGAGGTGGAGGACGATCTGCCGTTGGTCGACTGCGACGCCAGCTGGACCGCCCAACCGGGGGGCGGCGCGCGCTGGGTGGCGACCGCGGGCGCGACGCGCGGCGCGCGCCTCGGCTGGGACGTCTATCCGAGCGCGGGTGGCGCGCGGGGCGCGGCTGGAGCAATCGCAGCGCTCAGTCTCTATCCCCGGCTGGAAGCGACCGGCTCGATCGCGCGTCGTTTCCTCGCCGCCGAGCCGCTGCTCGAAGAAGGGCTGTCGCTGGCGCTGGCCTTCGTCGACGCGGCAGGCATGAAAGCCGCCCTGCTCACGCCGCGCTGATCCGGTCGATCTCGAAAATTCGAGGGGGATATCGCGCTGCTCCGTGAGCACGCTGAGGGAGGAGCCCCCTTGTGGCGGCGAGACCGGGCGCGATAATGGGCATGAGCCTTGCTGCTCTGGAGTCACATGCGACGAATCGTCTGGCTGTCGGCCTGTTTCCTCGTTCTCTCCTGCACCGTCAACAACGACAACCTGAACCCGGACGCGGGAGGCGGGTTCGGAGGGAGCGGCTCCGGCGGGGTCGGGACCGGCGGGGTTGGGACCGGCGGAGTTGGCGGGAGCGGCTCCGGCGGCGTCGGGACCGGGGGCGTCGGGACCGGCGGCTCCGGCGGGGGCGGGACCGGCGGCTCCGGCGGGGAGCGGCTCCGGCGGGGGTCGGCGGATGCCCCCGCTGCGTGGGCACAGGCGGGGCGTCCGCCACGGGCGGTCAGGTCGGAACCGGCGGACAGAGCGCCACCGGGGGCAACGCCGGGACGGACGGCGGCGCCACCGGAGGTCACGGGGCTGGTGGAAACGGCACGGGCGGGGGCGGTGGCCAGGGAGGCGCCAAGAGCTGCGACGCCCTCGCAACGGATTACGGCAACGCCATCACCGCCGCCAAGGAATGCACGCTCGGCGCCAGCGGCCAATGCCAGCAACTGGTGAACGGATCCCTCTCCTGCCCCGGGTGCAAACAGTACGTGAACGACGCGACGACGTTGAGCGCGATCCAGACCGCGTGGGACGCTCAGAATTGCAGCTCGGTGCCGCACCTCTGCCCGGCTATCGCCTGTATCATTCCGACCACGTCCGTCTGCATCAGCAGTCCGACCGCGGGCGGTCCCGGCGGGGGCACCGATTCGCCGGGGACCTGCTCGCCCGGACCGGTCACCCCCACGAACTGAGACAGCATCATGGGTGTAGATCGCCATCGCGACCCTGCCGCTGGCGGCTTCGTGCGGTTCCGTCACGCCGATTGCCCATGACGCGCGGGACGACGTTCGCGTGGCTTCTTTCTGTTCTGTGCGGATGCGGGGCCGCCCAGGGGACGGGCGAACCTGGCAGCGCGGATGATGCGGGCCTGACAGGAACGGCCCAGCCGCCGCGACTGATCGCCCCGCTTTCGACCAGCACCGTCACCGCGCGGCGGCCGACGTTGCGCTGGCAGCTCGCGAGCGGCACCGACGGCGCGCACGTCCAGATCTGCCGCGACCGTGGCTGCACCTCCGAAGTCGCGGCCTTCGATGCAACGGGAACCAGCGGCGCGCCGAACAGCGATCTCCCCGCCGGCGTCCTCTTTTGGCGCGCCCACGGAGAGAGCGGCGGCATCATCGGGCGGCAGGTCGGCCCGACATGGCAGTTCACGGTGGGCAAGAGCTCTGCGCAGATCGACACCGCCTGGGGAACGACGCTGGACCTCAACGGCGACGGTCACCCCGACGCCGTCATCGGAGAGTCCTTGGTCGATTCGGAACAGGGCCGCGTCTCTGTCTATTACGGGGCCGGCACCGAAATCGGGACCACGCCCGGGCTGGTGCTGAGCGGTCCGGATGGGGGCGGCTTCGGGTACGCGGTGGCGAGCGCCGGCGACGTGAACGGCGACGGCTACGGCGATCTGATCGTCGGGACCTACCTGGCCGGCGCACCGAGCGGGCACGCCTACCTTTACCTGGGAGGCGCGAACGGTCTCGGCTCGATGCCAGCCGCGACCCTGCTCTCCAAGACACCATATTTCGGCGGCTCGGTCGCGGCCGCTGGCGACGTCAACGGTGACGGGTACGCCGATGTCGTCGTGGGGGAGGACGGCGGTCCGACGTCGACCGTCGCCGCGCTTTTTCTGGGTGGCCCCAGCGGCCTGTCGACGACACCGGCCGTGACGCTGGTCGGCGCCACCGCGGTCTGCGCACACGAGGACTATTGTGGCCCCGAGGCTGTCTCGCTCGTCGCCGGTGCTGGCGACGTGAACGGTGACGGCTACGGCGACGTCATCATCAGCGACTCCGGCGGCGCCTTCCTTTTCTCGGGCAGCGCCGCGGGACCAGCTGGGGAGCCGAGCACGAGGCTGGCGGGTCCGTTCGGCACGTCGCTCGCGAGCGCGGGCGACGTGAACGGCGACGGCTACGCCGACGCCATCGTTGGGAAAATCGCCGCCGTCGGAGGGATAGGGACCGCCTCCCTTTACCTTGGGAGCGCGAACGGCCTGGCTCCATCACCAGATCTCACGCTCAGCGCGGGGAGCAGTTTTGGATCGTCCGTGGCG
This sequence comes from uncultured Pseudomonadota bacterium, assembly GCA_963835825.1. Lineage (GTDB taxonomy): Bacteria > Myxococcota_A > Polyangia > Fen-1088 > Fen-1088 > JADGRB01. The sequence goes on along the minus strand of CAWIGZ010000002.1, from coordinate 409,636 downwards.
GGGGTGGGCGACGTCAATGGCGACGGTTACGGCGACGTCGTCGTGGGCGACACCGGTGACAACAGCGACTTCGGGATCGTCTACCTCTTCTTCGGAGGCGCCAACGGGTTGTCGACGTCGCCCGACGGGTTGGTCTACTGCCCAGACGATCCGGCGCTCTTGGCGGGCTGGGGCTTCGCGCAGTCCGTCGCCGGCGCGGGCGATGCCAACGGCGACGGCTACGCCGACCTACTGGTCGGCGATCCTGGGTCGAACAGCAACGCCGGCGCCGCGTTTCTGTTCCTGGGAGGCGCGGCGGGCCTGGAGACGTCCCCGGCCACGACCTGGCTCAGCCCCGACGCCGGACTGGCCGATTTCGGCATTTCGGTGGCGAGCGTCGGAGCGCTCGGCCCCCTCTCCCCCGCGCGCGACTAGGGCGCGGCGGAGTCGGCGGCCGGGGCGTCGCCGCCGAGCTCGCAAATTCCGGCGCCGCAGAAGGCGCTCTGCGAGCAGGTCGGATCGGTCGAGACGGCCTCGGTGCAGGCGGTGTCGGCGCAGCGCTTCTTGCGATCCTTTTCGTAGCTCTGTTTGTCCTTCTTGGGGATCGCGCGCTGCTTGCCGCCTTCACTGCAGGGACAGCAGTCCTCGGGCACGAGCACGCAGTCCTTGTCGGTCTTGCAGTCGACCGTCGAGGCGGGCGTCGTCTTGGCGTGCTTGGAGCGCTTGGCCTGGGCCAGGAACGGCGCACCGAACGAAGCCGCGCCGAGAACGATCAGCGCGAACAGAATCCGAAAGCGAGATGAAAATGGTCGGGCCATGGGCGAGTTATAGCTGTGCCACCGTCGATCCGGAAGGGTGATCCTCGACGGCCGGAGCTCTGTTTCGAGGTCGTCAGTTCGCCGTTCCGGGAGCGCCGATCCGGGCGGTCATGGCCACCACCTCGGCGGCCACCCGCTCGAGCCGCTCGCCCACGTCGCGTGTTTCGAGCAGCCGCTGGCGCAGCGCCGGATCGACGATCAGCGCCGACGCGACCCCGTCGACCAGCTCGGCAGGCGAGTCCTGGGCGGCGACCACCTGGCGCAAGAGCTCGCCCCCCTCGGGGATGGCGTCGGCCAGCCGGCCGATGAGCGCGCGCAGCGTCTGATCGGCGTCGACCAGCTCGGACGCGTCGGTGATCGGAAAATCGGGGAGCTCGGTCGCGGTCACCAGCCGGTAGGGGCGTCCCGAAGGCAGCTCGCGATCGATGTGGATGCGCGCGCGACCGCGCACCACCAGGTTGAAGCGCCCGTCGGGGAGCTCGTGCGCCATGACCACCTCGCCGACGCCGGCGATCGGCTGCACCGAGGGGAGCTCGTCTTCGGCGCGCGCGTCGGGCATGAGGAGCCCGATGGCGAGGAAGCGCGTCCCGGTCAGCACGTCGCGCATCATCACCCGGTAGCGCTCCTCGAAGATGTGCAGTGGCAAGAGCGCGTGCGGAAACAGCACCGCGTTCGGCAGCGGGAACAGCGGCAGCCGGCGCAGCGACGCGGCCAGCGCGGCATCGCTGTCGTCCGTCGCGGAGGTGGGGGCGGGGGTATCAGCCAAAGACGTCCACGCAGGAGCCGGTGAGCGCCGGCGGCGCATAGGCGGCCAAATAGATCACCACGTTGGCCACCTCCTCGGGCGACATCGCCGGGCGGGCGCCGGGCATCCCCGCCCTCAGCATCTCCGTGTCGACCGAGCCCGGGCAGACGGCGTTGACGGCGATCCCGTCCGGGCGCAGCTCCTCGGCCAGCGCCCGCGTCAGCCCGACGACCCCGTGCTTGGCGGCGCAGTAGGCGGTGAGGCCCGCCGTCCCCTGCCGGCCCGAGATCGAGGAGAGGTTGACGATCCGGCCGCCCCGGCGCGCCCGCATGGCGGGAAGAAAGGCCCGCGTCACCAGGAAGGTCCCCTTGAGGTTCGAGTCGAGCACCGCGTCCCAGTTCTCGAGCGACGTCTCGTCGAGCGGCGCGCGCGCGACGAGGCCCGCGTTGTTCACCAGAACATCGGGCGGACCGAACCGGCGCAGCACCTCGGCGGCGAAGCGCTCGACGTCGGCGGGGCGGGCCACGTCGCAGGCGACGACCTCGCCGACGGCCTGGCGCGCGCAGCCGGCCACCTTGGCACCCGCGCCGGTGAGCAAGCTGGCGACGGCGCGGCCGATCCCGCGCGAGGCGCCCGTGACCACCGCGAACTTGCCGGCGAGCACGCCGCCCGCCTCGCTCTCCTGGGCGCGGTCGCCCGTCTCCTTCGCGCTCATCGGGCGCGCCCCCCGAGGTTGGCGGCCTCGAGCAGCCGCGCCTTCAGGTCGGGCCGCTCGCGCATCTCGCCGACGAACGCGCTGGTGACGACACCCGACTGATCGTGCTTCTCGGCGGGGAGCGCCAGGCAGAGCTGCTCCGCCTCGATCACGCAGCCGGCGCCGCGCGCGCCGAGGTGCCGGCAGAGCGCGTCGGCGATCTGGTGCGTCGCCCGCTCCTGCAGCGTGAGCCGCTTGGTGAAGCAGTCGACCAGCTCCGCGAGACGCCCAAAGCCCACCAGCTTTCCTTGAGGCAGATATGCGACGTGCGCAACCCCCCGATAGGGGAGCAAATGGTGCGGGCACATGGAATGAAACCGCAGCCCGCCCACGACGACCACGTCCGGGTCGGCCTCGCCCGTCACCGGATCGCCAAGGAGAACCGCGGGATCCATGTCATAGCCGGCCAGAAACTCCGCCTGCCAGAGCTGCGCCACCCGGCGGCCGGTCTCCTTCAGATCGGGATCGGCGGCGGGATCTCGGCCAGCGGCCCGCAGGAGAGCGTCGACTGCGGCGCGCAGCTCGGGTTGCGACGGCACGGGACCGCTCACTCCGCGGGAGGCTGAGCGCTCGCCACGTCCGCGTCGACGGGACGCCGCGAGGCAAACCCGCCGTCGACCGGATGCCAGAAGCCGACCTTCTTCTCGCCGAGCCGCCAGCACAGGACGATCTCTTCGCCCAGCCGCTCCGACGGGAAATCGACCAGCCCGATCTCCACGTCCTTCACCTCGCCCCCGAGATCGCGCACCTGCCCGAGCTCGTCGGAGAGCGCCTCGTAATAGCCGCGGAACAGCGCCTTGGCGCGGCGAACGTCGGGCGAGCCGTCATCGCTCTCCAGGATCTCCTCACGGCTCATCCGCACGTTGGCCCGTTCCAGCTGGAGCTCGAGCACCCGCAAGCCGGCCCGCAGCTGCAGCACGTCGACGAAGATCCGTTCCAGCGCCGGGACCAGCGCGTCGACGTCACCGACCGTGAAGTGCTCCCGGGACATCGCCGTACCTTACCTCAATGCTGGGCCAGCGGCGACGGGTAGAGCGGAGGCTTGCGGTTGCGGCCGCTCTGCCGCCGCACGTCAACGTCGGAGACGAGCAGCGGCGGCGAGATGATCGTCGTCGGCACGCCCGAGAAACCGGCGCCGCCATCCAGGAAATTGTAGACGGTGGCGTCGGCCCCGACCGCCGTGATGTCCTTGAGCGAGCGCGGCAGCAGATTCTCCAGCAGCAGGCCGCGCACCAGCGTCTCCTTGCCGTGATCGAGCCGGTAGACGACCAGCGGCTTCACCGGCGGCGGCCCGTGGCCGCCCATGCCGAACGACAGCAGCGCCGTCAGCTCGTCGACGTCGCCGCCCGCCAGCGAATCGTCGTCGAGCAGTCGAACGACGTAGGTGGTGACACCGCCGCCCTTGGCGATCTTGGCCAGCTCTTCCAGCAGCGCCGCGCGAGGCTGCGGGCGCTGCCCGCTCACCACCAGCGTGCCGACCCGGGCCCGGGGCGCGGAGAAGCGCGGCGCCCGGGCGTGACCGTTGGAGTGGACGATCTCCTTGCGCGGCGTGCGCGACATGAGCAGCGACTTGAGGACGCCGTGCTCGATCAGCGAGACGCGCTGGGCCGGCACCCCTTCGTCGTCGATCTTGTAGCTGCCGTAGAGCGGGGCCTTGCCCGGGCCCGCCGCCAGCGCCGGATCGTCGACGGCCGTCACCATCGCGGACGCGACCTTCTGACCGAGCTTGGTGGCCAGCGCCGACTGGTCGTTCCCCTCGTCGCTGCCGGCCTGGGCGGTCTTGGGGGGCGGCGTGCCGGCCACCTGATCGCCGAGCAGTAGCTTCACCACCTGGGGTGCCGCCAGCCCCTCGAACAGCACGGCGCCCGCCCCCGACGCGGCCACCGGCGCGGTGCGCATCGCCACCAGCTCCTTGGCCATCGCGCGCACCGACTTCTCCATCTCGCCGAGCGCCGGGAGACCGGTCGGCCGGAGCGCGGTGAACGGCACGAAGCTGCGCAGCTTCATCCCGTCGGGCGCCTGGGTCTCGGCCACCACGTTGATCTGCACCGTGTGCTGGTTGTCGTCGACGAAGGTCCCCTCGCTGGTGAGGAGCCGGCGGCGGACGATGGCGTAGCTGGCCGCCACGCGCGACGAGGAGATCTCCGGAAAGTCGGCCAGCACTGACGACAGCTTGCGCGCCGTCTCGCGCAGCGCCTCCGGCTCCGCCGCCCCCGCCGGAAACGGCACCTCCAGGTGCGCCGGCGCCTCCTTGGAGAAGTCACCGACGGCCGCGTCGTCGGCGGCGGCCGCCGCCTGCCCCTCCGCCGCCGCCCGCTTGCGGGCCAGGGTCTCCAGCGCCGCCTTGTAGGCCTCGTCGGTGCGCAGCCAGAGCTCGCGCCGCAAGGCCGCGTAGTCGTCCTCGATCGGCACCGTCTCGACGCGCGCGCCCCCTTCGAAGTTGCTGTTGTCGAAGCTCGGATCGCCGACGCGCAGATCGGTCCGCAGGATGCGGCCGCGGTAGGCGTGCGAGGCGGTCAGCGCCCCCAGCGTCGCGTTCACCGACGCCTGCTCGAGGTCGTAGATCGTGTAGCCGAGGTAATACGGGCGCGACTCGTCGCCGAGCCGGAGATCGGACATCGAGCGCCCCAGCTCGTCCTCCATCGCCCGCCGGACGGCCGCGTCGTCGATCCGGAGCCGCCCCTCCACCGCGACCGCCACCGCCGCCGGCTTGTCGGCCGCGTCCTTCGCCCGGGCCACCGCGCAGACCGAAAGCAGCGCCGCCGACGCGTATCCCAGGCGGCGAATCACGGCCGCGCCCCCCTGGGGAGCAGGCCCGGTTTTCCCGGCGGCCCCGGCTGCAGCGACGGCGCCGGGAGCACCGGCGGCTTTTCATTCCCCTTGTCGCGGCGTTCGGTCTCGATCTGCTGGACCAGCAAGCTGGGGCTGGTGGCCGACACCGGCACGAACCCCGATTCCGCGCCGCAGTATCCGTTGAACGTCTGGTAGTCGTCGGAGGCCGCCATGATCTTCGACAGCGCGGAGAGCGGCGTGCCGACCAGATCGACGCCGCGGACCAGCTCGTCCGGCCGCCCGTCGACCCACACGCGATACACCAGGATCGGCAACACCTTGAACGCCTGCGGGCCGCCCCGCTGGGTGTTGGTGAAGCCGCCGGAGATGTCGCGGAACGAAAGGCCGTACAGCTTCCCCTGGCGCTTGGCCTCGTCGCGCAGCATCCGGCGCAGCTCCTCCGGCGCGACCGCCAGGCTCGGATCGACGACCAGGTTCCCCTGCCGCGAGACGATGGTGCGCCCTTCCTGCCGACGCCCGTGGCCGTTGGAGACCGAAAACCCGCGCGTCGGCGAGCGGCTCAGCAGGAAACCGCGCAGGATGCCGCCTTCGACCAGGGTGGCGCGGCGGGCGTCGACCCCTTCGTCGTCGTACCGGTAAAAGCCGTTGAGGTCGACGCCGTCCAGGCTGACCAGCGTCGGATCGTCGTAGACGGAGATGAACGACGGCATGACCGGCTGCCCGATCTTCTTGGCGAACGTCTGCCCCTCGTCTTCGCTCTTCTGCCGGTGCCCCTCCACGCGGTGGCCGAAGATCTCGTGGAAGAAGACGCCGGCCGCCTTCCCCTCGAGGATCGCCGGGCCGGCGTAAGGCTCGGCCAGCGGCGCCCGCCGGAGCGCCTTCAGATCGGTGATGATCGAATCGGCCGCCGCGTCCATCGCCGCCTCGCCGCCCAGGCCGTCGATGGTCTCGGCGTCGAAGCTCTCGAACCGCTCCAGCTCCATCCCGTCGTCGGCGCGGGCGTCGGCCTCGATGAAGACGCGCGCGTAGTTGCGCCCGGTCTGGATCGCCGTCCCCTCGGAGTTGAGCAGCCAGCGGGTCAAGCTGGCCGCCTGCAGGCTGGTGTCCGAATCGAGGATCTCCGACTGCCCGCGGAAGCGCGCCGACACCCGCCGCATCCGCGCTTCCCAGGCCGGGACGTCGATGGTCAGCCGGGCCGGCGGACCGAAGTAGGTGACCGGCTTTTCGCGGGAGAAGTCGTCGGAGGGATCGTCGTCGGCGACCTTCAGCGTCCGCTGGGTCTTCAGCTTCACCAGCCGCTCGGCCGCCTCTTCGTACCGGCGATCGGTCTCGGCCCAGGCGACGGTGCGCAGCGCCGTCTCGTCGTCGGAGAGCGGCAGCGCCACCGGGTGTCCGGTGATCTCCGACGAGAAATCGAAGTCGCTGGAGCGAATCGCGTGCGTCGAGTCGAGCTTGTAGTCGCCGACCCGCACGTCGGCGTCGAGGATGCGCGTCCGCCGCTCGGTCGACTGGACCAGCGCGCCGTAGCTGGCCATCACCGTCGTCTCGTTGCGGTCGTGGACCTCGTACCCGATGAAGTACGGCGGCGGCTTCCCCTTGGCCGACAGATCGTGCATCCCGCGCTCGAGCTCCGCCTGCAGCGCCGCCAGCCCCGGCGGCTTGGCCGCCCCCCCACCCGACTGCGGATCGACGCGAACGACCTTGGGCGGCGGCGCCGGGCTGCCGGGCGCCACCGCGTTCGCCGACGCGGCCTGCGGCGCCGGCGTCCCGCCCGCGCATCCAAGCGCGGCGAGCGCGAGCGCCAAGCTGGTGGCGAGGCCGACAAAGATGCGAGGGCGAACGGGGGACGGGGCAGGCACTGGACGATCTGGCCTATAGCATACCGTCGTTCCGCCACCGAGCGTTCACCGCCATGCTGCGGTCGTGCTTTCCGATTGAACGAAACCTCCCCCTGCGGCGACATGTGGGCATGAACGCAGTCGCGAGGCGGTCCGGCGGACCATCGTCCGCCGGTCGGAGCACGCCGGAGTGAAGATCGGGCTCACCCTCGCGGCGTGGGCCGCCCTGGCCGCGCTCGGGGGCTGCTCGGTCGGCTCCGGGTCGGGATCGATCACCGGGCCACTCTTCGTCGTCAACTGCGACAAAGGCGCGAACCTCGGGACGGCGGCGCCGGCCACCGGCGGTTACGGGATCGCGCCGGCCCCTGTATGACCTCGCCCCCACCTTCTTCACCGGCTCGCCGGTCGATGATCTGATGCCGGGGCCCGGGGCGATGAACCAGCTCTACATCGACCTCGCGAGCTCGGGCCTGTTACAGAGGTACACCGACGGACTCGAATTCCTCGTCCGGAACTCTTACGAGGTCGCGCGTTGCGTGCGTGGCCGGACAGTCAACGGCCAGCCGGACTACCTGGTCAACGAACCGCTGCCGCTGACGCTGGCGACGACGGCCAACCCGCGGCCGACGACGCCGTGGTGCGACTGGACGGGAATGGCCTTCAGCGACGGCGGGGCCCCCGCTGCCGCGACTCCCGGCGCGCCGGACGCCGGCGCGTCCCTGGACGGCGGCATGTCGATGCCCGCCTCGGCGCCGCGAATCCATCTGACCCCGTACACCGACATCCGTCCGTCGCTCTGGCTGTTCAAGACCTGCCCGGACGGGACGGACGTGGGGGCGGGGCTCGACGGCTGGATCGAGTTCCAGAGCTTCGGCAGCGCAGAAGAGATCGACGTTCCGCCGGACCGGCGCAGCGCGGTTCTCCCCGATTTCGTGATCGGCGAAGGTGACCGTTTACGCGCCACCTTCCACGTCGTCATCGGGGATCCTCGGTTCGTCACGGCGGTCTCAGTACGGAACGACGCCGCCGACGGCGCCGCTCATCGGCGGAGCGCTGGACGGCTACTTCGACTTCAACTTCGCCCGTGGTCGCGCCGCGCAGCCGTTTCCATAGCCGTGACCGCCGGGGCTTCGGCCAGCTCCCGCGAACCGGGCCCCAGGAGACCTAAGTTTCGATTGAACGAAACCTCTCGCTGCGGCGACATGTGGGCATGAACGCAGTCCTGAAGGGGTCGTGCCTGGTGGGGATGGGTATGTTCGTGGTGCTCTCCAGACGACCGGCGCGCGCCGCCGAAGGGCCGCTGCTGGTCGTGGTGGAGGCGCCGCCCGCGCTGGACGCCGACGCGGCGGAGATCCGGAGGGCGATCGGCACCGAGCTGCGCTCTCAGACGATCGCCCCGATGAAGAGAGGTGGCGAACCACCCGAACGCGCGCTGATCGTCGCGTTCGACCGCGACCGAATCGCGATGTCGCTCCGCACGAACGACGGCGCACCGATCGTCCGCGACATCCCGGCCCCGGCCGACCCCACCGCCCGCCTGCGCGCGATCGCCTGGCTGGCCGGCAACCTCGCCCGCGACCAGGTCACGCCGCTCGTCGCGGAAGCGCCCATCGACATGACGCCCCTGGCGACAATTCCGGCAATCGCGCCACCCCCGGCACCGAGCCGCCACCGCTGCCATCACCGACGCGATCCCAACTGCCGTTGTTCCGACAGCGTCGGTCACGCCAACCGCCGCCGAAACTGTCGCGACAACGGGGAAAATCGCTCCTCCCGAAAACCTGACCGGACCCGATCACTGGTCGATCACTTTCGCGGACGGTCCGACCGACAATATCGCCAGGTCTAATCGGAGGGGCGAGTTTGGCACCGGGTCGATTTTTGGAACCGCCTGGCATCTCGACGTTCAACGGCGCTCAGAAAAGAATGGATTTCTGTTGGGCGCCGCGCTGTCGGGTACCAACGGCGATTTCGCTCCCCGAGCACATTGGGATCTCGGTATTCGTGGGCTCAGCGAGCCGACGCGGCCGATGGAGCTTCGAGACCACCGTCGGTGCGGGCGTGGAACTGGGGAAGTGTCTTATGCTCTCTACGACCCTGACGCACTGCAACGGCTCTCAGCAGGTCAGAGCTTACGCAACAAAACCAGCTTCAGCCTGCCCTTCTTCGCCGATGGCGCCGTGGCCGTGGCGCACCCGCTGTGGCAGTCCCTGGACGCCGTCCTTCGGCTGGGGGCGCACGTATCGACCATCGCGTTTGACGACTTGTTTCTCACGACCACTCTCGGGCTCCGGTACAACCTCCAGTGAGGCTTTCGCTCCTGAAAATTGAACGAAGGCTCGCTTTGCGGCGACATGAGGGCATGAGGAGACCTGGGCAGGGACCGTGGATTGGGCCAGGCATTTTCGTTGTTCTGGCGCTCGCGCTCTTGGGACGATCAGCGCGCGCCGCTGAGGGGCCGCTGCTGGTCGTCGTGGAGGCGCCGCCGACGCTCGACGCCGACGCCGCCGAGATTCGACGGGCGATCGGCACCGAGCTGCACGCCCGCACGATTGCCCCGTTGAGCACGCCGGCCGAGGCGCCGGAACGCGCCTTGATCGTCGCGCTCGATGGCGATCGAATCGCGATGTCGCTGCGCACAAACGACGGACGCCCATTGCCCGCGTCATCCCCGCGCCCGCCGAGCACGCCGCCCGCCTGCGCGCCATCGCCTGGCTGGCCGGCAACCTCGCGCGCGATCAGGTGAGCCCGATCCTGGCAGAGGCGCTTCCTGAACCGACACCGCTGGCGACGATTCCGGCGGTTCCTGCTACCCCGTCCGCGACCGAGCCGCCCCCCGCTTCCGCTGCGGCCCCTGCCGAACAACCACCGTCGTCCCAGGTTGCGCTGCCGTCGAATCCTCCACCAGGGAGCGATGAAGCACGGCGCGATCTCGCTCCGCACCGAGCCACACAGATCATTCAGCCCCCTGCGCTGGTCAATGAGTGGCTCGGTCGGCCCGGTCATCGTGGCCTTGGACCAATCGATCGTTGGCATGGGGCCGTTTACCGTTCGTCAATTTCAGCCGATAGCACCGCCTGGCAAATCGCTGTCCAGCGGCGCCGGATGAACAGAACATCTTGTTATCGGGGGAACGCTGGAAGGAACCTACAGTAACAGTGCCAACACAGACTCCGCTAGCTCGTTGGAATCAAAGTCTTCGTCGGCGCCGCCTGGCGCTTCAGGTTCTGCAGCCTGGAGGCGACGATCGGGGCAGGCCCCGAGGCTGGGAGTGTGGCGCAATTCGTGACCGATCCGGTCGGCAAGCAGACAGAACTCGTTTCTTACGATGCCTATCGCTTCGCGCTCTACGCCAAAGGGACGCTCGCGGCGGCTATTCCGGTGACCGACTCGATGGAGGCTCTCCTGCAATTGAGGTTCAACCTGACCAGCAAGCAGGAACAACTGGTTCGCAGCGAGCACGACTGGCCTCAGGTACCTGCTCCCATGAAAACTTCGCATGCGCCTCAGGGAACGAACGACCTCATTGCGGCGACATGGAGGCATAACTTCTCCTCTGGCATTGTTCCGCCCTCGGTCGGGTTCGGGCTTCTTCTCGTCTTCACCTCGTTCGGAAAATCGGCGTGTGCCGCCGACGCACCTCCCGTCGGCGACGGGAACACCGTCATCATTTCCACTGGTCATCGCGACGACGGGGTCTCAGCAATCGTCCGATGCGATTGAATGGTCGGTGAGAGGTGCCGCCGGTCCCGTGTTCGCCAGCATCGATTCTCCCAGTGCCGGCGTCTGGCCACCTTCCTTTGGGATCCTGGCGACCGCCTGGCAGATCGACCTTCAGAGGCGCACGCAAATGAAATCTTCGTCAGCGGCGTGACCCTCGAAGGAACCTACGACAACGCCAACGGCGGTGCCGGCCAACAGCTCCTTGGGCTTGACGCCTTCGTCGGCCCCGACTGGCACCATCGTCATTGGGCGCTGGAGGCGACGATCGGCGCCGGCCTCGAGGCGGCCGGCGCCGGTGTCGTACAGCCCAGAGTTAGCCAACTGTTGGCACGCCCGATCCTCTCCGGAATTACCTCGCCTATCAGCTCGGGCTTTACGCCCAAGGCACACTCGCGGCCGCCGTCCCTGTCACGGACGCGGTCGACATCCTGGTGAGCCTCGGCGTCCATCTCACGGCGTCACGACGAGAATTGGTTTGCAGCGAGCACGATTGGCTTACGGTACCGGTTGCCGTGAAGAGCCACTCGCCATCGCCCGCCGCGGCCGTCGTTCCCGCCGCGCCGGAGAGAGCGCGCCGAGCCAGAACTCGTCGCGGCGCTCGGCGGTGGCGATCTCGCGGCCCTGGCGACCGCGTTCGATCGCTGGCACCAGCGCGTGCGGGTGCTGGCGCGGCGGCTGCTCTCCGATCCGGCGGCGGCGGAGGATGTCGTGCAGGACGTGTTCACGGCGCTGCCGCGCGCGGCGCGGGGATTCCGGGGGGACGCGGATCTGGAGACGTTCTTGCTCGGCATCGCGGTCAAGCGGGTGCGGCATCACCGGCGCGCGGCGCTCCGGCGGCGCAAGGCGCTCGAGCGGTTGCGCGCCGTCGATCTGCTCGGCCCCATCGATCCCGAACAGGATGCTTACCGGCGGCAGCTGGGCGCGCGACTGGCGGCGGCGCTGGACGAATTGCCGCTGCCGCAGCGGGTGGCGTTCGTGCTGTGCGAAGTCGAGGAGCTGACCTCGGTCCAGGCGGCGGTGATCGCCGACGCGCCCGAGGCGACGATTCGCACGCGGCTCTTCCACGCGCGCCGCCGGCTGCGCGATCTGCTGGCCGGGGAGCGCGGGTGATGCGGCGCCAACCCGAGTCTTTCGCCACGGCGGTGCGCGCGTTCAAGGAGATGACGGCCGCCACCGACGACGCGGCGGCGACGCGCGCCCGGGTGCTGGCCGCGGCGGATCGTGGCCCGCGCGCCCACGGCGCGCCGCGACGGCTCGCGGTGACCACGGCGATCGCCCTGCTCGTGATCTGTTCGGCCTCGGTGGCGGGGACGATTCTCGCGCAACGCTGGCGCCGGCCGCCGTCGGTCGTGCTCGAAGAGGCGGCGCCCCTCGCCGCATCCGGATCCTCGGCGCACACCGGTCGCCGCCCGGCGGTCGTCATTCCGCCGCTCGTCGCAGCGCTCGACGACGCGCCGGCGCCCGGTCCGTCGGATGCCGAGGCCGACGCCTACGGCCGCGCCCACCGCGCCCACTTCGACGAGAGCGCGCCCGAGCGCGCGCTCGCCGCCTGGGACGACTATCTGCGGCGCTATCCGCGGGGCGCCTTCGAGCCCGAGGCGCGTTTCAACCGGGCCATCTGCCTGGTGCGCCTGCGGCGCTTTGCGCAGGCGGAACGCGCGCTCCAGTCGTTTGCCGGCGGACGCTTCGGCAATTACCGCCGCGCCGAGGCGGAGCAGCTCCTCGCCTGGCTGCGCGACCGCCGCCGCGCCGCGCCGTAGACGCCGAGGCGCCAAGCTCGACCGTACTTCCCGGAAATTCCGGACGGTGGTATGCAGGCGGCCATGGATGCTCTTTTCAGCGTGGCGACGGCGGCTCTCCTTCTCCGGTGGGCGCACGTCATCTTCGGGATCATCTGGCTCGGTCACCTCTACTTCTTCAACCTGGTGAACGTCCCCTTCCAGGGCGGGCTCGACAAGGAGCTCAAGCCCAAGGTGAATCCGGCGCTGCTGCTCCGCGCGTTCTGGTGGTTCCGCTGGGCCGCCATGTACACGTTCATCTTCGGCTGGCTGCTGTTCTTCTGGCACTACCTGGGCCCCGAGCACTACCTCATCGATCAGACGACCGGCGTGATGTCCGGACGCGCGATGTGGATCCTCTACGGCGCGCTGCTCGGCTCGATCATGTGGTTCAACGTCTGGTTCGTGATCTGGCCGCGGCAGAAGCTGATCCTCGGCGGGATGGCCAGTGGCACGCCCCACCCCGACGCCGCCAAGCTGGCCGTCCCGGCCGGCAAGGCCTCGCGCTTCAACACCTACGCGTCGGGCCCCCTGCTCTTCGCCATGCTCGGCGCGCCGCACTTCTCGCTCATGAGCGGCCCGGTCTTGCTGGTGGTGACCGTCGTCGGTGTCGGCTTCTGGTTCGGAATGATCAAGCGGTCGTTCAAGGTCAAGACCACCGTTTAGCGGCCATTTAGCGGACGGGCGGCCAGAGCTGAGCCGTTTCGCCGTGCTCGCGTGACTCCGATCGTGCCGTGCCGGAGGTCTGCCTTGAATTCACGCTTTGTTCTTGAAGGTTCGATCCTGGCGTTGCTGATCGCGACCGCAGGCTGCACGAAGCCGAGCACCGACAACGGCACGGCGCCGGGAGGCTCCTCCGGAGCAGCGACCGGCGGCCAGACGGGGGCGACGGGCGCCAGCACCGGCGCCGGTGGCGCAAATGCGACGGGAACCGGCGGCTCGGCGACCGGCACCGGCGGTTCGCCGGCAACCGGCACAGGCGGCTCGACGGGCGCGACCGGCGGGACCACCGGAGCCGGCGGCGCGACGACGACCGGCACCGGCGGGGCCGGCGGGGCGATTGTCCAGAAAGACTGCGCCACCAAGACCAAGCTGACGAACCCCGCCTTCATGAACTTCGAGAACTACGACAGCACCGCCGCGGCCGACAAATACGCGACCGCTTTCGGCGGCGCGACCGTCAACGCGGGCACCGCCTACGCGGGCGTCTACGCGTTCGGCGACGGCACGACGACACCGGCGTTGTCGATGATGGGTGACATCGACCCGGCACTCGGCCGTTCTCCCAGAGCGTCGCACAGGCATCCGCCTGGGGAATGGGCGGTGGCGTCTGGATGGGATGCGCCGACGCCACGACGTACAAGGGGATCTCGTTCTGGGTCCGCGGCTCGTCCGGGACCGGCACGTTCTCGTTCACCATCAACATGGAGAGCACCACGCTGCCCGACGCCACCAACGCGGCCGGCGGGGAACCTGCCCAGGCACCACCGACACCTGCAAGGGGCCTTCGAAGGCCGACATCCCCCTGACCAGCGACTGGACCCAGGTGCAATCCTCTGGAGCGACTTCGCCCCGGGGATCTCGGGCACGGCCTCCGTCGTTCCCGACGGCAACGACATCACGGGCCTCGTCTGGAACGTGCCGCTGGCGTTCCACCTCGACCCCACCGTGCCTGCGGACGCGGCCGGTCCCTACGTCGCCATCGCCGGAGACCTGCTCATCGACGTCGACGACATCTCGTTCATCCCGTAGCGCCGCGACGTCCCATGGTTCAGGCGGCGATCGCCAGCCTTCTCCGTGATCGATCGGCCCAGGCGGGAGCATTGTGGTGACATGACGGCACGCTTTCTGGCCGGCTTGGTCGCCGGATTGGCCCTCGCCGTCTCGGGTTGTATGGCGGGCCACCGGCAGCTCTCCGGGAGCGGCGGCCGGAACCTCGGGATCGGCCGGGGGTCAGGGGGCGGGAACCGGAGGGACCGGTGGCAGCGTCGGCACGGGCGGCAGCATCGCCACGGGCGGCACGGCGACCGGAGGGGCGGACGCCACCGGAGGCGGCGGCAACAGCGGCGGGAGCAGCGCGACGGGAGGCAGCGCGGGAGCGGCCGGAAAGGCGGGCACCGGCGGCCTCGGCGGCGGCGCCGCAGGGAGCAAAGGGGACACGGCGGGCGCCCGGCGACGGGCGGAGCCACCGGAACGGGCGGGACCACCGGGACGGGCGGAGCGACCGGAACGGGCGGGACGCCGCCACCGGCGCTGGCGTTCCCGGGCGCGCAGGGATTCGCCAAGAAGGTGACCGGCGGACGGGCCGGCGCCGTCTACCACGTCACCAATCTGAACGACTCCGGGGCGGGGTCCTTCCGCGACGCCGTGGGCGCCTCGAACCGGATCATCGTGTTCGACGTCGGCGGCTACGTTCAGCTCGCCACCGCCGTTTCCGCCAAGAGCAACCTCACCATCGCCGGCCAGACGGCGCCGGGGGGCGGGATCGGATTTCGAGGCGGCGAGATCTCGTTCGCCAGCCAGTCGAACATCATCATGCGCCACGTCCGCATTCGCCCGGGCAGCGAGACGGCCAGCACCGACGACGACGCGCTCAGCCTCTATCGAGCGCACGACGTGATCGTCGACCACGCGTCGATGGAGTTCGCGCCCTGGAACGACATCGACGGCGTCAGCGACGACTGGCAGAACCACCCGGTCACCAACATCACCATCCAGGACTCGCTGATCGCCGATCCCACCGGGCAGCAGTTCGGCGCCCACACCGAGTCGGTCTCCAGCGACTGGTCGTGGTACCGCAACATCTTCGCCAACTCGCACAACCGCAATCCGCTGGCCAAGGTCGACAACGTCTTCGTCAACAACGTGCTCTACAACTGTTCGGCCGGGTACACGACCCACACGAGCACCAGCTTCAAGCACGACATCCTGAACAACTACTTCATCTTCGGGCCCGCCTCGACCGGAACGGACAACACCTGGTTCCAGATCGACATGAATCAATCGATCTACTATTCGGGGAACCTGAAGGACACCAACCTCAACGGCGCGCTCGACGGGACCACCACCACGCCGTACTGGTATCAGGGGACGGGCACGGTGCTCACCAGCCCCTGGTCGCCGGAGACGACGGCCACGCCGGCGCTGGGCGCCGCGTCGGCGGCGCGGGTGGCGATTTCCGAAGCGGGAACGCTGCCGCGCGATCCGATCGATGCCCTGATCATCGGCCAGGTGATGACGCTGGGAAAGGGGACCACCGGCAGCGGCGCGAACACGGTCGGTCCGGGCAGCGCGCTTTACACCAGCCAGGCCGAGACCGGCCTGCCGAACAACGGCTACGGCGCGATCGCCGGCGGCACCCGCCCCCCGGACACGGACAACGACGGAATGCCCGACGCCTGGGAGAGCGCCAACGGCTCGAACGCCAACACCGACGACGCCATGACCATGGCCGCCGACGGCTACGTCCTCGTCGAGCATTACATCAACTGGCTGGCCGGGCCGCACGCGCAGACCGCGGCGGGCGCGCCGGCCAGCGTCGATCTCTCCAGCTGCGCGGCCGGGTTCAGCGCCGTCTCGCCGAGCTACGCGGTGTCGAACGCGCAAAGCGGAACGGTCACGCTGGCGGCGGACAAGCACACCGCGCAGTTCCAACCGACCGCCGGCTTTCACGGCATGGGGGCCTTCACCTTCACCGTGAGCGGCTCCGACGGGACCACGTATTCCGGCCAGGTCTCGGTGCTGGTCACCCCCTGAGCGCAAGCGCGCCAGCTGGCGCGCGCGACACGGCCGGGTGGCGAAGCTCATCCGGCGTCGGGGACGCGACTTAGTTGACGTCGCGGGCGCGCGCGGGAGAATCGGGCATGTTTGGCCGAACTTCTGCTTTCGCGTGCGCGGCGTCGTGCGCGCTGTCGCTGGCATCGTTGACCGCGCGCGCCGACGACGCGCCCCTCGTCCACCCCATCTATGCGCACCTGCCGGACGCGCCCGAGAACGACACCGCCCGCCAGCTGTTCACGGCAGCCGCCAGCCGCTACAACTTGCGCCCGGTCGAGGTGGTCGACGTCCCGGCGCCCGCCGCGCCGCAGGCCCCCGACAACGTGCGCATGGGGATCCTGAACACGCAGAAGCTGGCGTTTTCGGAGGCCCTGCACGATCTCGACGCCGCGGCCGCCGAGGTCGCCACGACCGGCGGCGCCGGCCTGACCGCCGCCGAGCTGGGGGATCTGTACCTGTTTCGCGCGATGGCCACGGCCCGCGCCGATTGGAACGCGCAGCCGGGCGCCCCGCCCACCGACGCGCGGACCAAGGCCTTCGACGATTACCTGCGCGCCGCCACGCTGGCGCCGACCCGAACGCTGAACGAGCGCGAGCTGCCGCCGCAGGTGGTGGCCGACTTCAAGCGGGCCCAGGAGATCGTTCACAAACGTCCGGTCGGCACGCTCATCGTCAAAGGGCCGGCCGACGCCCAGGTCGCCCTCGACGGCGGACCGCTGATGCCGATCGCCGGCGGCCTGACCATCCATGACGTCAGCTTCGGCGAGCACCTGCTCCGGGTCGAGCAGATCGGCTACGCGACCTGGGGAACCGTCATCCCGTTCGGGCAGCCGTCGGTGGAGATCGACGTGCCGGCACGTGCCGCGCTGACGCTCGACGACGCCACCGCGGCGGCCCACGCGCGGCGGATGGGCGCACGCTTCGCGCTGGTCGCCGTCGCCAAGGGGGGCCCCGGCGCGCCGGTCGAGCTCAGCCTGGTCGACACCGGCAGCGGCGCCCGCCGGGACTCCGCGCTGGTGCCGACGACTGGCGAAGCGGGGCAGATCGACGCGGCCGTCATGCGCCTCGACGAGGAAGCGCGCCGGGTGGCGCTCGAGCAACAGACGGCCGGCGGGGGCGCACCGCCGCCGCCGGTGGGCGCCGAGCCGGGCGCTTCGGCGATGGGACCGCCCCTGCTGCTGACGCCGGCGCCGGCCAGGGCCAGCTTCCGCGACGATCCGGCCGCCTGGGCCCGCGACCACTGGCCGCTGCTGACCGCCATCGGCGTGGTCGCGCTGACCGCCATCGTCCTCGGCGCGGCCGTCTCCAGCGACCGATAGTCGCCGCAGGATACCGACATTTGACCAACGATTGACCGTTAGGAAACAGACGCGCCGCTAACGTCGCTTTCATGGAGAAACGACGGACCGAGCGGCTGGTCGTCGTCGGGAACGGCATGGTCGGCCACCGTTTCCTCGAGCTCCTGGCGGCCCGCGCGTCCCACCCTGGCCCGGCGTCCTTCGAAGTCACGGTCGTCGGCGAGGAGCCGCGGCTGGCCTACGACCGGGTCGGCCTGTCGACCTTCTTCGACGGCCGCTCGCCCGAAGAGATGACGCTGCCCACCGCCGGCCAGTACGAGGCGGCCGGCTTCGCGGTCCGGCTGAACGCGCGCGCGACCGGGCTCGATCGCCGGCGGCGGGTCGTCGTGGTGGAGGGCAAGAGCGGCGCCGAGGAGATCGCTTACGATCGGCTGGTGCTGGCCACCGGGTCGTCGGCCTTCGTGCCGCCCATTCCGGGGCGCGGCGCTGCCGGGTGCTTCGTCTACCGGACGATCGAGGACCTGGAGGCGATCCGCGACTGGTCGGCGGCGCGGCCGGGCAGTGGCGCGCGGCCCGAGCCGGACGCTGCCGCGCGGAGTCCTTCGCGGGAGGACGTGGGGAGCCTCCCGGGATCCCCGCGTAAGAAGGTCGGGGCGGTGATCGGCGGCGGCTTGCTGGGGCTGGAGGCGGCGTACGCGCTCTCCAAGCTGGGGATGAAGGTGCACGTGATCGAGTTCGCGCCCCGCTTGATGGCGTTGCAGCTCGACGAGACGGGCGGCGCGGTGTTGCGCCGCCGGATCGAGGACCTGGGCGTCGAGGTCCACACCGCGACGTCGACCAAGGAGATTCTCGCCGGCGACGACGGCCGCGTGCGGGCGCTGCGGTTCGCCAACGGCGACGAGCTGGACGTCGAGCTGCTGGTCTTCTCGGCCGGCATCCGGCCGCGCGACGAGCTGGCGCGCGCCGCCGGGCTGGCGATCGGCGAGCGGGGCGGCATCGTCATCGACCAGAGCTGCCGCACCGACGACGCCGCCATCTACGCCATCGGCGAGTGCGCCTCGTACGAGGGGCGCTGCTACGGGTTGGTCGCCCCCGGCTACCAGATGGCGCGGGCGGCGGTGTCGGCGCTCTGCGCCGCGAATGAAGCTCACGACGGGGAATCAGCGGACGCGGTCGACGCCGGGGACGCCGTCTTCACCGGGTTCGACATGAGCACCAAGCTCAAGTTGATGGGGGTCGACGTGGCCAGCTTTGGCGACGCCTTCGGCTCCCACGCCGGCGCGCACGTGGTCAGCCTGCTCGACACCAGCGCGGCGCTCTACAAGAAGCTGGTTCTCTCGCCCGATCGCCAGCACCTCCTCGGCGGGATGCTGGTCGGCGACGCCAGCGCCTACGGCGAGCTCCTGCAGCTGGCCCAGAACCGCATCGTGTTGCCGCCCGAGCCGGAGACGCTGATCCTCCCCGCCGGCAAGGGGGAGCGGCCGGCCGGCCTCGGCGTCACGGCGCTCCCCGACGCCGCCCAGATCTGCTCCTGCAACAACGTCAGCAAGGGGGAGATCTGCAGCGCCATCCGCGACCAGAAGCTGACCGCGGTCGGCGCGGTCAAGAGCTGCACCAAGGCGGGGACGACCTGCGGCTCCTGCGTCCCGCTGGTCACCGATCTGTTGAAGGCCGAGCTCAAGAAGGCCGGGGTCAGCGTCAGCGACCACCTCTGCGAGCACTTCCCCCACAACCGCCAGCAGCTCTATCACCTGGTCCGCTTCCATCAGCACAAGACCTTCGACGCGCTCCTCGCCCAGCACGGGCGCGGCAGGGGCTGCGAGATCTGCAAACCGGCCGTGGCCTCGATCCTCGCCTCGGCCTGGAACGAGCATGTCTTGAAACCCAAGCACCGTCCCCTGCAGGACAGCAACGATCGCTACCTGGCCAACATCCAGCGCGACGGAACCTACTCGGTCATCCCCCGCGTCGCCGGCGGCGAGATCACGCCCGCGGAGCTGATCGCGATCGGGCGGATCGCCGGCAAGTACGGCCTTTACACCAAGATCACCGGCGCGCAGCGGATCGACATGCTGGGCGCGCGGCTCGAGCAGCTCCCCGACATCTGGCGCGAGCTCTGCGACGCCGGCTTCGAGTCGGGGCACGCCTACGGCAAGGCGTTGCGCACGGTGAAGTCCTGCGTGGGCAGCACCTGGTGCCGCTACGGGGTGCAGGACTCGGTCGGCCTGGCGATCCGGATCGAGAATCGCTACAAAGGGCTGCGCGCGCCGCACAAGCTGAAGTCGGCCGTGTCGGGCTGCGCCCGCGAGTGCGCCGAGGCGCAGGGGAAGGACTTCGGCATCATCGCCACCGAGAAGGGCTACAACCTCTATCTCTGCGGCAACGGCGGGATGAAGCCGCAGCACGCGCAGCTCTTCGCCACCGATCTCGACGAGGCGACGCTGATCAAGTACATCGACCGCTTCCTGATGTTCTACGTCCGCACCGCCGACCGGCTGCAGCGGACGGCCGGTTGGCTCAACAACCTCGAGGGGGGCCTCGACTACCTGAGGAGCGTCATCGTCGACGACGCCCTTGGCATCTGCGCCGAGCTGGAGGCGGAGATGGCCCACGTCGTCGACACCTACGCCTGTGAATGGAAGAAGGCGCTCGAAGACCGTGAGACCCTGCAGCAGTTCCGCGCCTTCGTGAACAGCGACGCGCCCGATCCCAGCATCATGAGCGTCCCCGAGCGCGCGCAGCACCGCCCGGCGACCTGGTCGGAAAAAGCGATCCGCCTCCCGGCGCTGGCGCTGGCCGGCGGAGGTGGCTGAGGTGTCGGCCGTCGCCCTCCAGCTCGAGGACGCCGTGCTCGCCTGGGTCGACGTTTGCGCGCTGGACGACATCTTGCCGGACACCGGGGCCGCCGCGTTGCTGGGAGAGCGGCAGATCGCCGTCGTGCGCGTCGGTGACGGCGACGAGGTCTACGCCGTCGACAACTTCGATCCCTTCAGTCACGCCTTCGTGATCGCCCGGGGCATCGTCGGGGATCGGGCCGGCGTCCCCAAGATCGCCTCGCCCATCTTCAAGCAGAGCTTCGACCTGCGCACCGGCCAGTGCCTCGATGATCCGGCGGTGCGCCTGACGTGCTACCAGGTGCGCGTCGCGGGGGGACGGATCCTGATCGCCGCCACGCCCAGCGAAGAGCCGGCCGGCGGGCCTTAGCTGGCGGCGACCAGTCCCAGGGTCGCCACGCCGACCTCGTCGAGAAGATCGATCTTCCGCGAGGTGAGGTTGAACCAGCCGCGGGCGTCCAGATCGGTCTCGTCCTCGCGCCCGGCGAGGATCAGCTCCTCGGCGCGCGCCAGATCGCTCTCCACCGTCGCGCTGAGCGCCTGCTTGAGCAGCTCGTCCGCGGCGCGCGGCGCGGTGGCGGCGAAGATGTGCAGGTAGCTGCTCCGCGCCGATAGCAGCGCCGCCAGCGTCTGCCGGTCCTCATCGGAGAACGATCGCGCGGCGAAGGCCGCCCCCACCCGGGCCCGTTCGATCCCGGTCTTCTCGGTGGCGTAGAGCATGACCACGCTGGCCAGCGCGCTGGCGTGCTGCGGGCCCGGCGCGAAGGCGACCAGCGCGCCGTCGCCGATGCCCAGCAGCTCGAGGTTGGCGGCCGAATAGGTGGCGACGATCTCCTGCGCGCTGATCTCTCCGGCGTCGAGCGCCGTGCGAGCCTTGCCCACGGCGCGCAGCTGCGCGTCGACGTTGTCGAACCGGCGCCCCAACGTGGACCCCAGCGGCTCGGCCAGCTCGCGCCGCACCGCCGTCAGGCGATCGCGCTTGGCGTTGGCGCGCTCGCGCTGCCGGGCCAGCTCGCGCCGAAAGTGACGCCCCGACGAAGCGGCGCAGATGGCCGACATCCCGCGCTCGACCTGAACCTCGTGCAGCAGCGCGCCCATCGCCGACACGAGGCGCGGGAACAGATCGCGCGGCGGCGGCCGCGTCTTCGTCGACTCGGCCGTCGCCCGCGCCGCCCCCGGGCGCCCCCCGCCCCCCGGGCCCGCATCGGCCCCTCCGTCTCTCGACAGGAACGCGATCTGCTTCTCCACGCAGGCGCCCTTGAGCATCCCCGCGTCGACGGCCTGGCGGAGAGCGGCGTCGAAGGTCGCCGCCTCGAACGTCCGCACCCCCGCTCCCCCTGCCGGCGCCTCCGCCGGCGCCACCGTCACCAGCGCCGCGCCGTGGTCGGCCAGATCGACGCTCCCCGAATCGTCCGGGCCGAGGCAGAAGTGCAGAAGGCGCAGCGCGTCCTGTCGGGTGAGCGGCATGAAGAGACCGAGGATCTCCTTTGTCGATCAGACTACGCGCGCCGCTGTTTCAGCCGCGTTTCCGAGCCGCTCCCAAGGTGTTAAATCAAAGGCGAGGCGCCGCTAAACGGATTCGGCATCGTCGGCGATCTCGATCTTCACGTTCCAGGCCTGCGCCAGCCAGTCGAGGAGGCCGGTCTCGGCGCTGTCGAGCACCCCCTCGCCCGCGCTCTCCAGCACCGTCCCGAAGATCAGGTCGCGGGCCTCCTGGCGGCCGATGGTCTTCAAGAACTTCTTGAAGCTCTCCTCGTCCTGAAAGCGCTTCTCGAAGGCGTCCAGCGTCCGCTGGTAGCCGTCCTCGCCGAACCCCGCCACCAGGGTCTCGACGTGCTCCACCTCGTCGTCCGACACCTCGCCGTCGGACATGACGATCAATTTCAAGAGCCCGACGAGCGCCGTCCGTTCGTCCTGATTGAGATCGGAGAGTTCCATCCCGTTCGTTTACCGTGCCGGAGGCCGCCCGCCAAGTCCGTCGTAGGCGAGGGTGCCCGCGCGGCCGCCCACTGCCCGGGCGATCGTCGGCGCCATTCACCGGGTCGGCCGATCTATGATGGCGCGTGCGCAAACGGATCGCGCGTTCGCTGACCATCACCTTTGCAGCGCTGGCGGGATGCGGGCACGCGCCGGCCGCCCCCACCCCGGCCGACGCGCCGGCGCTCTCGGCGTCCCCCGCCGGCTCCGGCGGAGGTGACAGCCAGATCGTCGTCTCGGCCGACGTCGGCTCGCCCGAGCTCATCGCCCTCTGGTCGGCCTACGGCGTCGCGCTGGCCGATGCCGCCGAGAAGGCCGGCCGCGCCGACTATGCCGGCGAGGCGTCGGCCCGGGCGCTGCTCGCCGATCGCTGGAAGGAGCTGCGCGCGAAAAAGCGGCTCGAAAAGCCGTTCGAAAAGCCGCTTGACGACCCGTACCTCGATCAGCTCGCCGAGGTCCGCGATGCCGGCTTCATCGGAGAATACGTCCTGGCCTATCTCGCCCGTCCCGGCTGGACGGTCTCGGGTGACGAGCTGGCCAGGCTGAACGCGGCCGCCTTCCAGGCCTGGGCCGCCACCCACCTGCCCAAGGATCACCGCGCCGTCACAGCGGCGACGGTCCGCCTGCGGGGTCTGCCGCCGACGCCCATCCCGGGCGGTCATCTTCCCACCACGACCGAGATCAACCCGGCCGAGACCCCCTGCGCCAATCTCCAGCCCGCCATCGATCGCGCCGTCGCCGACTGGGATCGCGAGGCGCGCGCCCTCCCCTCCGTGGCGCTGTCGGTCGAGCTGGCCGCGCAGACGCTCCCTTCCCTCGAGCGGCTCTCCCGCGATCCGCGCGCGCGCCGCGACGGGGTGGTCTTCGTCTCGCCGGCGGCGCTGGAGATCCTGTTCGACGCCGGCTTCTGCGCGGTCGATCGCAGCGACTGGCCGACGGCCGAGAGGATGCTCCGGCGCGCGGTCGAGCTCTCCCCCGCCAACGCCAACGTCCGCGGCGAGCTGGTGCAGACGCTCATCATGCAGAAGCGTCCGGACGAAGCGGACAGCCAGCTGGAGTTGGCGCTCGCGTCCTCCGACTCGCCCTGTCAGTCGGCGATGCTCTGGCGCAAGCGCGGGTACATCCTCTTCGATCGCGGCAAGCTGGTCGACTCCTACCGGGCCTACGCCCGCTCGCTGGAGCTCGATCCGCAGAGCGAGCTCGCCCGCGCCGAGATGAACCTCATCGTGACCACCCTGCAGCGCGCCGGGACGTACGACGACGAGGCCCTGACGCCGCTCGTCGCCCCGGCGAACGGGAAAATGCACGTCACCAGCTGCCCGCGCTGACCATCCCTGCCGCGGCGGCGCCGGCGGTCAGCCGAGGCGGTGCTGCGCGGCGAGGCGGGCCTGGCGCCTCTGGCGGGCGAGGCGGGCGAGCCGCAGGCGCTTCTCGCTCATGGCCAGCTGATTGGTGATGGTGCGATCGGGCGGCAGCACGAAGGCCGACAGGAACCGGACCGGATCCCTGAGCTCACCGTTCTCGTGGACCTCGAAGTGAAGGTGGCTGCCGGAGACCTTCACCCCCGAGCGCCCGACGGTGCCGATGATCTCGCCGGCGTGCACGGTCTGGCCGGCGACGACGCGAAACCCGGTGAGATGGAAGTAGCCGCTGCGAATTCCCCCCTCGTGCATGATCCGCACGAAGAACCCGCCCGGCCCCATGGTGCGGTTGCGCCAGCGGCGCACCTGGCGCGGCAGCAGGCCCAGCGCCGGGTGATCGCCGGTGAGGTCGACGCCGGCGAACTGCACGACGCCGTCGGCGACCGCGCGCACCGGCTCGCCGATGGTGGCGTCGATGTCCAGCCCGCGGTGCGAGCGCGCCCCGTCTTCCCGGTCGGCGCCGAGCCCGCTGGTCCCGAGCCGGGTGCCACCCTCGAGCGGCGCCACGATGGTCAGCCCCAGCGACGAGGCTCGAAACGTCGCCGGCGGGTTGGCGTACGCCTCGAGCAGCCGGCGGCGCGCCGTCAGCGTGCGGTCCTCGGCCGTCGTCCCCCAGACGCGATCGCCCCAGAAGAAGTGGGCCAGGGCCGTGCGATGCGGCGTGCTGCCGAGCGCGCGATCGATCGCCAGGTGCTCCGCCTCCCACATCTTGAGGAGCGCGATCCCGACGCGCAGGTTGTGCGCCGGATCGAGCAGCGCCTCGCGCGCGAGCTCGGCGCGCGGGAACGGCAGCGGGGCGCCCGGCGCGAACATCGACGGCTGAATCTCGAGCAGCCCGATGCCCGCGGCGCCCGTCGACGACGGACGGCAGCGGCTGGTCCGGTAGGCGAGCGCGGCGATGAGGAACGGATCGGCGCCGGTCTCGGCGCTGACCTGGCGAACGACCGCGGCGACCGCCGGCAGCCCCGCGTCGGGCGCCACCTCACCGCAGACCTTCTCCACGGCGGCGTCGAAGCGCGCGGCGTCCAGCGGACCGGCCTCGCGTTTCGGCTCGGCCGGCCAGTCCGACGGGTCTTCCAGCTCGTGAATCCCGCGCTTTGCGGGCCCCGTGCCGCGCCGCTGCCGCTGCCCCGCCCGCGGGATCTGAAAGGACGGCGCGGTCACCTGGCGATGAGGGCGGCTGCGCGATCCCGCCGCCCGAAAAATCACCCGCCACCAGGACCACCGAGAGCGCGATAGAGCCGAAAACCATGTTCTTTCCATGTCCTATCGGCTGAGCCCGCGAATCTTTGAGTCGTCGTCCACCGGTCCGCCCGGCCCGCGGTGCGCGTGGCAGGCACTGACGCGGATGGACAACGAGCGGCAGACCCGCGCGCGGCTCGGTCCGAGCCGCTTCAGGTGCCGCGGGTGAAGAGCTGGCCCTGCGTGGCCCGAAAGGCGTGGGAGCGGATGAGCTCGCGGACCTCGCGCGGGTTCTCGATCCCCAGCAGGCGGAAGCGGCTCATCTTCTTGTCGGCGGCGATGATGGCGAGCTGCCCGATCCCCAGCAGCCGGTCCAGGAATCGCTGCTGAAACTCGATGTCCTCCACCGTGCGCATGTCGACCTCGTCGATCCGCTTCGACAGCGCGCCACTCTCGACCAGGATTCGCTGGTTGGAGACCCGGTAGCGGTGGCTGCGAAGCACGGCCACGTGGGCCGCCAGCTTCAGCGCGCGCAGCGCGACCACCGCCACCACCAAGATGGTCACGACCGACTTGATCGTCGGACGGCTGGTCTCGACCAGGTCGCGGGCCGGTCCGCCCAGCCCCGCCACCAGCGAGAGCAGGGGGTCGAAAGCCATCGCCGCGCCGATCGGCAGCGCGATCGCGTAGAACGCGGTGGCCGCGATCTCGACGATCATCGCCTTCAGCGACGGGACCCCTTCCCACACGAACTGCTCGGCGGCGGGCGCGCCGAGCGCCGCCGACGCGAGCTGCGGCGTGAGCGGCCGGTTGCACTGCGGGCAGGTCGCGGCGGCGGTCGAGACCTGATGTCCGCAATCGGGGCAGGTGACGAGCGGCATGCCGGGCCAGATTACACCCGGTCGCCCGCCAGCACATCCTGTCGGTCGCCTTGAATTCGCCACCGGACTCTGAAAGAAGGTTCCATGGCGAACGGCCCCGCAGACTTCGACCCAGAGCAGCTCATGCGCATGGCGCGCGACTTCTGGAGCCGGCTGCACTTCCCCCGACGTTTCATCGTGTCGGCCGTCGCGATCGCGGTGGTTCTAGCGGCGCTCGTCGGTTCCTACTATCAGGTGGAGCCGGACGAGGTCGGTCTGGTGACCCGGTTCGGGCGGTTCGTTCGCACCACCAACCCCGGGCCGCACACCAAGATTCCGTTCGGCATCGAGCAGGTGCAGAAGGTTCCCGTCCAGCGGCAGCTGAAGCAGGAGTTCGGGTTCCGCACCGTCAACGCCGACGTCGACAGCACCTATCACAAGGACCAGAAGACGGCCGCCGAGTCGCTGATGCTGACGGGCGATCTCAACGTCGCGACGGTCGAGTGGATCGTTCAGTACAAGATCTCCGACCCGTACAAGTACCTCTTCAAGCTGCGCGACGTGGAGCCGACCTTCCGCCTGATGGCCGAGGCCTCGATGCGCACCGTCGTCGGCGATCACAGCGTGACGGAGCTGCTCACCGTCGGGCGAGAGGCGATCGCCGCCAAGGCCAAGGAGCTGCTCTCTGACCTCTGCAAGCGCTACGACAATGGGATCTCCGTGCAGCAGCTGGTGCTGCAAGACGTCGATCCGCCGGAATCGGTGAAACCGTCGTTCAACGAAGTGAACCAGGCGATCCAGGAGCGCGAGCGTGCGATCAACGAGGCCTGGGCCGAATACAACCAGGAGATCCCGCGGGCGCGCGGCCTGGCCCAGCAGAAGATCGAGGCCTCCGAGGGCTACGCCGTCGACCGCGTGAACCGGGCCAAGGGGGACGCCGAGCGATTCGTCGCCCTGCAGGCGGAGTACCGCAAGGCGCCCGAGGTCACGCGCACGCGCATCTACCTGGAGACGCTCACCGCCGTGCTCCCGGCGGCGGGAAAGAAGCTGATCTTCGACGAGAAGGCCAAGGGGATCTTGCCGCTGTTCCCGCTCACCGGCGGACAAGACGCGGCGAAGGAGGCGCCATGAGCACCCGCGGCC
Source organism: uncultured Pseudomonadota bacterium (assembly GCA_963835825.1). Classification (GTDB taxonomy): domain Bacteria; phylum Myxococcota_A; class Polyangia; order Fen-1088; family Fen-1088; genus JADGRB01. The sequence goes on along the minus strand of CAWIGZ010000002.1, from coordinate 382,716 downwards.
TCATCGTCCGGCTGGCGCTGGGGATCCTGGTGATCGCCACGGTCTCCTCGACCTTCTACACGGTGTCGGAGCAGGAGCAGGTGGTGATCACCCAGTTCGGCGAGCCGATCGGCCAGGCCGTCACCTCCCCGGGGCTGCACGTCAAGGTCCCCTTCGCCCAGGACGCGAACGTCTTCGACAAGCGCTGGCTGGAATGGAACGGCAACCCCAATCAGGTGCCGACCCGCGACAAGAAGTACATCTGGGTCGAGACCTACGCCCGCTGGCGCATCGCCAACCCGCTGCTCTTCTTCGAGCGGCTGCGCGACGAGCGCGGCGCGCAGTCGCGGCTCGACGACATCATCGACGGCGAGACCCGCAACGTCATCGCCAGCCACAACCTCATCGAGGTCGTGCGCGTCAGCAACCGGGCCTTCGAGCAGTCCGACGAGGCCGAGGACGTGATGGTGGCCGAGACGATGCGTCAGGTCGAGCTCGGGCGGGACAAGATCACCCGCCTCATCCTCGAGCGCGCCTCGAAAGTCATGCCAGACTATGGGATCGAGCTGGTCGACGTGCAGATTCAACGCATCAACTACATCGAGACGGTCCAGGCCAAGGTGTTCGATCGCATGATCTCGGAGCGCAAGCGGATCGCCGACCGTTACCGCTCGGAGGGCCAGGGCAAGAGCGCGGAGATTCGCGGCAAGAAGGAGCGCGAGCTGAAGGTGATCGAGTCCGAGGCCTACAAGAAGACGCAGGAGGTGATGGGGGGCGGCGACGCGCAGGCGACGGCCATCTACGCCGAGGCCTACAACCGCGATCGCGAGCTCTACAAGTTCCTGCGCACGATGGAGACCTACAAGACGACCATCGACAAGCAGAGCTGGCTGATGCTGTCGACCAGCGCCGACCTCTTCCGCTACCTGGAGTCGGCCAACCCCGGGGGGCCCACCCTGCGCGGCCCAAAACACTGATGGCCGCCGCGACCGAGTGGGATCCGTACGCCGTCCTGGAGGTGGCGCGTACGGCGAGCGCGGACGAGATTCGCGCCGCGTACCTGCGGCTGGCAGCCCGCTACCACCCCGATCAGCATCACGGCAATCCCCTGGAAGAGCTGGCCAGCTCGCGCATGGCGGAGATCAACCGAGCCTACGAGCTCCTCTCCGATCGCCCGCGCCGGGCCGCCTTCGACGCCGGCGCGCGGACGCAGGCCGCCCGGGCGACAGCGGATCGCGCCATGAGCGGCAGGTTCGTGAAGTGGGCTGCGCTGCTGCTGGCGGTGCCCCTGATCTTCAGGACCGGTGCCGTGCTCGTCCGGGCGATCGCGGTCCTCTTCCGTCTGGTGTTCGAGGCGGCAGGATCGCTGCGCGGGCCGCGGCTGGCGGCGGCGGTCGGTCTCGGCGCGCTGGTGGTCCTGGTGTCGGCGACCTTCCGGCGGACGCGGCGCTAGGCCGCCTATCGGGCGGCACGTCGTCGGGCCAATGTCCGTCGTTCGCTTCGCTCACCGTCGCCTTTTCGGCGACGCCCTCCTAGCGTCGGGTCGAGAGAAACGCCGTACCGGCCGGCGCTGCGAACAGCGGCGGCCGGTGCCGGCCCTCGAAGCTACTTCTTGCAGGTGTCTTCGCCGATCGACTGGAAGCCGTTCCCCATGTCGACCTCGAACTTGTGAAACACCTCTTTGTCGCTCTTCTTGGTCATCGTCTCGCGCACCTTGGACTTCATCCCCATCATGTAGCCCTCGCCGGTGGCGGTGAACGAGTCGCCCTCGAGCGGACCGGTCTCGAACGACCCACCGCCCATGCTGTCGAGGCCCGACAGCAGCATCTGCTTGCTGCCCGGATCGTATCCGATGAAGAAATTGGCCTTCATCCCCGGAACGGTCTTGGTCTTCTTGACCTCGTACGAGCCCCGGTACCAGTAGCCGTTCAGATCCTTCTTGATGTTGACGGTCGACTTGGCCGCCAGCTCGGGCGAGCCCGGTCCCATGCCGCCGGCGGGGAACTTCGTTTCGCACTTCCAGTTGCCTTCGAGGCTCTTGGCGAACGCCACCAGCTCGGGCGCGGGCGGGGGCGGCGTGGCCGGCGCAGCAGCGGCGGGAGCCGCAGCAGGGGCTCCCGCGGCCGCAGGCGTCTTGGCGGCCACCGGAGCGGAGGCCGGCTTGGGGGCAGCGGCGACGGCCGCAGCTGCCGGACCCGGCTTGGCCGCAGGCGCCGGAGCCGGTTTGGAGGCAGCCGCCGCGGGAGCGGGCGCAACGGCGGGCTTGTTGGCGCCGAGCACCGAGGCCGCGGACAACATCACAACGGACAGAGAGACGAGCTTGATGGTCTTCATGGGTCCTCCTCGCGCGCACGATAAACCCATTCTCCGTTCGTTGAGACAAGCAATTTGCTGATCGGGCGTTTTCTGGATCACAAGATCGCCGATCCTCGAGGCCAGAGGCTGCGCCCACGGCCGTCGCCGGGGCGCAGCTCCGGAGGCTCAGCGCGTGCCGGTGATGAGGAGCTGATCGACGTCCGACGCGTCGACGGCGCTGGTGGTTCCGTAGCGGATCTGGAGGGTGCCCGCCGGCGAGAAGAACCGCGCGTACGGAGTCGGCAGCGTGAACGTGTGCTTCGTCCAGATCCAGTCGGCGGCGAAGCTGTTGTCGCCGAGCAGCGTCCAGGCCCCGGTGGTGGTGTCGAGCACCTCGTACGTCCAGACCTGGTACGTCTGGCTGGGACCACGGAAGTTGGTCTGCAGCGCCAGCGAGGTGACGGCGCCGCCCGCCGGCAGGTTGTAGCTGCAGACGATGCGCGACGAGGGCGACAGCTCGACATAGTCGTCCCAGGTGTCGGTGGTGCCGGTGAGCTCGGCGACCGTCAGCGCCGCCGCCGTCTGCCCAGCTCCGATCTGGCCGGCGACGACGCTCAGGTTGCTGCAAGGAAGCGAGAACGCGGTTCCCGTCGTCCCGCCGGTCCCGGTCGTGCCGCCGGTCCCGGTCGTCCCGCCGCTCCCCGTCGTCCCGCCGGTCCCGGTGGTCCCGCCGGTCCCGGTCGTCCCGCCGCTCCCCGTCGTACCACCTGTTCCCGTGCTCCCACCCGTGCCGACGGTGCCGGTGATGATCAGTTGGTCGATGTCCGACGCGTCGGCGCTGCTGGTGGTGCCGTAGCGGATCTGCAGGGTTCCCGAGGAGAAGAACCGCGTGAGCGGCGCCGGGATGGTGAAGGTGTTCTTGGTCCAGATCCAGCCGGCGGCGAACGCGTTGTCGCCGAGCGGCGTCCAGGTCCCCGTCGTGCTGTCGAGCACCTCGAAGGTCCAGAGCTGCCACGACTTGCTGGGGCCGCGGTAGTTCACCTGCAGGCCGAGGGAGGTGACGGCGCTGCTGGCGACGCCGGCCGGCAAGTTGTAGCTGCAGACGATGCGCGACGCGGGGGAGAGCTCGACGTAGTCGTTCCAGACATCGGTCGTACCGGTGAGCTCGGCCACCGTCAGCGCCGAGGCGGTCTGCCCGGCGCCGATCTGCCCGGAGACCACCGAGAGGCTGGCGCAGGGGAGCGAGAACGAGCTGCCGCCGGTCGTGCCGCCAGAGCCGGTGCTGCCGCCCGTACCCGTCGTGCCGCCGCTACCGGTCGTGCCACCGCTGCCTCCCGTGCCGCCCGTGCCACCGCTACCGGTCGTGCCTCCCGTGCCCGTCGTGCCGCCGGTGCCCGTCGAGCCGCCGCAGGCGCCGCTCGAGAGCGCCAGCGTCGCCGAGCCCCCGGCCGGCAGCGACACCGACGAGATTGGCTGCCCGGCATAGAGCTCGTTGCTCGACCCGCAGGCGCCCGTCACCGGCACCGTCGCCGCGTTGGCGACGTGCACGGTGATGGTGTTGGCGCTGGGATCGACGGTCGCCGAGGCGCCGGAGGCGTTGTAGCGCATCCGGTTGGCGACCCGGTTCCCGAGCTCCTCCATGGCCGGCGAGATGAGCGGCGTCGTCACCCGGCTGGTGTACTTCGCGAACGTCTGATCGAGCAGATCGCCGAGCAGGCTGCGCCCCGACCCGTAGATCCGCAGATCGGGCTGATGAAACATCCAGGGATCGTTCTCCCCCTTCAGCAGGTACTGCGCGAGCACGTCGCTCTCGTGGTCGAGGATCTCGGTGTAGCTGAGATCGCGCCCCCAGAACGATCGGTAGATGTCGTTGTACTCGGCCACCCACTGATCGGGGGTCGACACGTTGTAGAAGAGGTTGGTCGGCCGCCGCGGGATCATCAGGATCGCCGGCTGCAGCGGGTTGTAGATGCCGGCGTTGGGCGTCGGGTTGTCGTAGCCCGCAACCGAGCTGTCGCCGACGCTCCAGCGGATGCCGGCGTCGAGCTCGGCCTGCATCACCGCGGCGGTGGTGAGGCCGGTGTAACCAGGATTGACCAGGTTCGCAACCGAGAACGGGCGCAGCCCGAACTGGTTCGCCACGTTGATGTTGTTGTTGAATTCGCTGAGCGCGAACGCATACGTCTGACCGTCGAGGTCGGAGTGGTCGAAGGTGTGGTTGATGTAGTTGAAGCCGGTCCCGATCTGCTGCGCCTTGACGGTCAGCGCGTCGCTGGCGCTGGCGCCCTGCCCGTTGAAGGCGAAGTGGAAGCGCATCCCGCCGGTCGCTGCTTGGGCGCGCTTGGCGTTCTGGTAGTCCAGCGCCGCCTGCAGATCGCTCGCGCTCATCCGGAACGTCCCGCCGGTGTAGATGTCGTCGGGGAGAAACAGATCGTCGACCTGGACGCCGATGTACGCGTGCCGCTCGCCGAGGAACACGCCGCGGGTCGCCCAGCTGACGACGCCGTGGAGGAGCTGCAACGTGTGAAACAGGCTGTCGGACTGCGCGAAGTTCAGCGACAGCGCCTCGCGCCCGTCGCCGTAGGCGCGGGTCGCCGCCAGGATCCGGCCGCTCGAGTCGGTCAGCAGCGGAATCGTGGCCGAGTCGGACGCCGTGGCCGGGTAGGCAAAGGCTCCGCTGATCGTCACCCCGTTGGCGCAATTGACGTAGGGGAACGCGGTTCGCCCCGCGGTCGTGCACTGGGCGACCAGCGGCGTGGCCGACGTGTCCTGCGAGACAGAGCCGGAATAGCCGTATCCCGCGTCGGGCGAGGTGAAGAGCGATACGCGCCGCACCTGGAACATCGCCTCGTAGGTCGCCAGCGTCTGGAACTCGGCCGAGGAGAAGGCGCTCGTGCCGTTGGAAAGCACCAGGTTGCCGCGCGTGAGAATCACGGCGTTGTACTTGCCGTGGGTCCCGCTGGCCAGCTGCGACGCCGTCAACGCCGGCGCCTGGCTGGCGATGAGCACGTCGAACGGCGTCCCCAGGTAGCCCAGCTCTTGCCGAATCGCCGTCAGCTCCGAATCGCTGCCCTCCGCGGAGATCACCAGCACGCGGGCGTCGACGACGTAGCCGGCCGGAGGCGCCGCCAAGACAACCAGCGGGGACTCTTCAACCGTCGTCTGCATCGCCGGCAGCGGCGCCGATTGCGTCGTCTTCGGCTGCACCGGCCCTCGCGACAGCGGGGGAGCCGGCATCTTCGGCGCCGTGTTGTCTCCGCAGCCCGCCAGCGCCAGCACCAGCGCCACGGTCGTCACCCCACCCCGCCCAACCCACGCGTACACCTGTCGCCCCATGAAACACCTCGCCCGCTCCCCGGTGAACACCGCCCGCGGCGTCGGAAAACCGCCGCGGACCCCGTCTCGACGCCCCGCGCGAGACAACGAAACAGAAGCTAATCCCGCCGGCCGCGGGCGCTACTTAGAACGTTCCCTGAAGCGGGGGACCTCGACGCGATGCGCTCGCGGTCCGATGAGCACGCGACCACGCCGACACCGTGGTGCCCGAAGGCGCAACGGGCCAGCCGCCACGTTCGGCCAGCGGCGACGCTCAGGCCGCGATTTCGAGGGGACGGCCACCAGCGACGTCGATCCCGAGCGGCGGCGGCGCGGATGCCTGGACGCGGACGAAGCCAAGCAGCGTGCGGATGTCCGGCTTCGACACGATCGGGACCGCGGAGCGCCCGGGAAGCAGGGTGGTCATCCAACCGGTGAAGATGATGACCGGACAACCCGAACGGTTGGCGTGCGAGAGGAGCGCGTCGAAAGGATCTCTCCAGCCGGAGCGCGTCCACGAGTCGGTGATCAGCAACACCGGCGCACCCGGGGTGAACGCCGCCAGCGCCTCTTTGGGTCCCGGGAAGAGCGCGGTCGTGAACCCTTCGTTCTCCAGAAACTCCCCCAGCGCGACCCGCATATCGACGTCCTCGTCCACCACGAATGCCATCCTTGTCATCGACCCCTCCCGCGCGCGAGAGTGCCGTTTTCCGACCACCGGCCACAATCAGGTCGATCCTGAAAAGCGGAACGCGGGTGGACGTGCAAGGACTCTCAATGTTGACCGAATGGCTGGCGCCTGAAGACCTCGACTGGTTCATGCGGAGCCACTTTCAAAAGGCGCCGTTCGCGCGTCCCGGGGCCGCCCGCGCCGCCCTGCCGGTGCTGGACTGGCAGACGCTCGACCGCGTGCTCGGCAGCGAGCAGCCGCTCGACGTCATGACGGTTCGGGCGGGCGCGCTGCAGAACGTGGCGCTCCCCCGCTCCTTGAACGACGCGCGGGCTCTGATGCGCGCCGGGGTCAGCGTGGTCGTGCGAGGCGCCGAGCGGCACGACCCGAAACTGCGCGCGCTGGCGGACGGGTTCGAGGCCGCCCTGCCCGGCGAGGTGCACATCCAGGTGTATGCCACCCCTGGCGGGACCAACAGCTATGGCTGGCACTACGACTTCGAAGACGTCTTCATCGCCCAGACGGCCGGCGTCAAGGACTACTACTTCCGCCCAAATACGGTCGCGCGCGACCAGGTGCTGGGAGATCGGCTGGACTTCACCTCTGTCCGCCAAGAGACCTCGCCCATCTACCAGAGCCGCCTGCTCGCGGGCGACTGGCTCTACATCCCCTCCACCTGGTGGCACCTCGTGAAGTGCGCCGAGGATTCGCTGTCGATCTCCGTCGGCGTGATGCCGCCCGAAAGGTTGCGCGAAGCGCGCCACCTGCCCCCCGGCTGGACGGGCAAGCCTGCCACGCGCCCTTGAGCGCGTCGCGCCTCAGGCGGGGCGGGGCAACAGGCGGTCGGACGGCCGACAGCAGGCGCGCCGCCAGCGCGGGCACCAGGCTCACGGCGAGCCTCAGCAGCTTGGCCGGCATCCCCAGGACCCGTTCGGCCTCGCGGCGCCGCGCCGGCCCGCTATTTGCCGGGTTGGACCTTGATCTCGTCCTTGATCCGCTTGACCCCCGGGACCTGGCTGGCCACCTCGACGGCCTGCGTCCGGGCGGTCTCTGACGGCACCGAGCCCGACAGTTTCACGACGTCGTTCTTGGTGTCGACGTCGATGTCGTTCGAGCCGGGCACGGCGGCGTTCAGCTTCTGTTTGATCTGCGAGGTGATCCAGTCGTCCTTCACCGGCGCTCCGGCGTTCTGACTCTGTTGCTCGTTGGCGCGCGCGGTGAATGAAGGGGCGATGAACATGATTGGGCTGGCGACCGTGAGGCCCCAGCGAGCCATCCTCTTCAACAACATTCGAGACCTCCTCCGTTGTCGTGGCACCCGGGCGCTCATCCGCGAATCCGAGTCGTTGCCCACCTTCACCGTGAGCACGATTGGGCGACATCGACAGGCCCTCGCTCGCGCGACGTCTCGTCCCCTTTTCCGGCCGGTGGGGCTTTCCCCTATTCGGGCCCGGAATCAGGTTTTTGGCGTCAAGGAAAGGAGGCAAGGATGGCGAAGGCAACGATCGACCACGCGACCATTCAGAAGTGGGTCGAGCAGCGCGGCGGGCACCCGGCCCACGTGAAGGCGACCGGAAGCTCGGCCGACCCGGGGATCTTGCGGATCGACTTTCCCGGGTTTTCCGGGGAAGGCACGCTCGAGCGGATCGGCTGGGACCAGTTCTTCGATTGGTTCGACCGCAATCAGCTCGCGCTCATCCATCAAGATCGCACGCGCGGCGGAAAGCCGAGTCGGTTCAACAAGCTGGTCTCCCGAGACACGGTCGACGTCGGCGGCGCGACCGCCGGCAAGAAGGACGACCAGGCGGCCGACAGGAAGGCCCGGCAATCCACGGAACGTCGAGGCGAAGAGGACGCCATCGAGCTGCTGACGTCGCAACATCGCGCCGTCGAGGAGATGTTCGACGAGCTGGCAGACCAGAAGCCGGGCAGCGCCCCGCACCGCCGGCTGTTCGGCGATCTGGCCGACGCGCTCGCGGTGCACGCCACCATCGAAGAGAAGATCTTCTATCCGTCGGTGAAACGCCCGGAGACGGAGGACCTCCTCGAGGAATCGGTGGACGAGCACCTGGAGATGAAGCGGGTCCTGGCCACGCTGCTGGAGACCGCCCAGGACGGCGACGTCTCCGCGGAACTGGAAGAGCTGGCCGGCCTCACCGAGGAGCACGTGATCGAGGAGGAGCAAGAGCTCTTTCCGAAGGTGCGCAAGCTCATCGCGGCCGGGGAGCTCCGCGAGCTCGGCCGGCGGATGACAGAGCTCGAATCCGAGCTCCGCAGACAGGGCGAGCCGCGCGCGCACATCCCCCAGGAGACCGAACAGGCGGCGCCGATCTGACCGCGAGCGGGCGCCCGGCGTGAGGGCGGCCCAGCCTGGCGACGCCGCGCCCGAGATTGAATCCGCTTGACGGGAGCGGCCCCACCGCAGATATATGGGCTCCCATGCATAGCGGACGCGCCGAGCGCGACGGCTTTCTGGCCGTCGAAGCGATCCGGAAAATAGTCCGGCTGCTGCGCGATTCGGCGCGGGCGGCGCAGGGGCGGACGGGAATCACCGGGGCGCAGCTCTTCGTCCTGCGGGTGCTGGCCGCCCACCCGGGCCTTTCGATCAATGAGCTCGCCGAGCGGACGATGACCCACCAGAGCTCCGTCTCGGTGGTGGTGAGTCGGCTGGTGGAGCGGGGCCTGGTGGCCCGCACGCAGGCGGCGGACGACCGACGAAGGCTGATCGTCAACCTCACGATGGCCGGCCGGCTCTTGCATCGCAGCGCGCCGGCCGTCGCGCAGGAGCTGCTCGTCGCCGGTGTCCGCAAGCTCCCCCCGGAGAAGCGGCGGGCGCTCGCCGACGGACTGGGCGCCCTGACCGACGCGCTGGGTGCTCCCAAGGGTCGCGCCTCGATGTTTTTCGAGGACGACGGGCCGCCCGCCGCTGGACCTCTGTCCCCGCCACGCTCCGCTGTCGAAACCGCACGACGAAAGAGGACCTCCAAGCTTCATGTATGACCATTCACAACCCGATGGAACTTCGATCGATGGCGCTCTCCCCGTTGCGCCGTCGATCGGGCCGGCCCTCGATTCGGCGCAGATCCCGCTGGAGGTCCGGCCGGTCGACTGGCGTGTGGCCTGGCTGAGCGGGTTGGCGATCGTCGTCGCCATCGCCGCGGGGTTCGTCTCCCAGCTTCTGGTCAGGTTGATCGGGCTCATCACCAACTTGGCCTTTTACGGCCGCTTCTCGACCACCTTCGTCTCGCCTGCCGACAACCACCTGGGGTGGGGCGTGGTGGCGGTTCCGGTCCTCGGAGGGATCGTCGTCGGGCTGATGGCCCGCTATGGATCGAAGGCGATCCGCGGCCACGGTATTCCCGAGGCGATGGAGCAGGTCCTGACCAACGAGAGCCGCATCCCGCCTCGCCTGACCTTTCTGAAGCCGCTCTCGGCCGCCATCGCGATCGGGACGGGAGGACCGTTCGGGGCCGAGGGTCCCATCATCGCCACGGGCGGCGCGCTGGGCTCGCTGATGGGGCAAATCCTCCGGACCACCGCGGCCGAGAGAAAGACGCTGCTGGCGGCAGGCGCCGCGGCGGGAATGGCCGCCACCTTTGGCAGTCCCGTCTCCGCCGTCTTGCTGGCCGTCGAGCTCTTGCTGTTCGAGTTGCGAGCCCGTTCACTGATTCCCGTCGCGCTGGCGGCGGTTGCGGCGACCGCCGTGCGCGTCGCGCTGGTCGGGACGGCGCCGGCCTTTCACGCGAGTGATTTCCTCCCAGCCAACGCCACCGGCCTGGCCTGCTACGCGGCGATCGGGGCGCTGGTGGGCGTGTCGTCCGTCTTCGTGACCAAGCTGGTCTACGCCATCGAGGACGGGTTCGAGAAGCTCCCCATCCACTGGATGTGGTGGCCCGCGCTCGGAGGTATCGCGGTCGGGCTGGTGGGTCTGGTCTCACCGCACACGTTGGGCGTCGGGTACGACAACATCGACCACATTCTCTCGGGCCAGCTCACCGTCACGGCGATGGCCATTCTGTGCGGCTGGAAGCTGGTCTCCTGGGCGATCTCGCTCGGCAGCGGAACCTCGGGCGGGACGCTGGCGCCTCTGTTCACGATCGGCGGCGGCGTCGGAGCCGTGCTGGGCGTGGCGTTCGGCCGGTTGGCGCCCCACGGCGGGATCGACCTCCGGCTGGCAGCGCTGGTCGGGATGGCCGCCATGTTCGCCGGCGCGTCGCGCGCCGTCCTGACCTCCATCGTCTTCGCGTTCGAGACCACCCGCCAGCCGATCGGGCTCCTGCCGTTGCTGGCGGGCGGGATCACCGCGCACTTTCTTTCGTCGCTGCTGATGCGCAACTCGATCATGACCGAGAAGATTGCCCGCCGCGGCGTCCGGGTGATCGGCGAGTACTCCGCCGACCTGCTCGAGCAGGTCGGCGTGCGCGACCGCGCCTCGTCAGGGCTCGTCGTCCTGCCGGCCGACCAGAGCGTCGAGTCGACGCGTCAGTGGCTGGCATCGGGCATCGAAGGGTCGGGGCATCAGGGTTATCCGGTGGTCGACGCGACCGGCCGGGTGATCGGTCTTCTGACCCGCCGCGATCTGCTCGGAGGAGCCGCGGTGGGGAATCTCCGCGCGCTCGTCAAGCGCGCGGCGGTCACCGTTTATCCCGACCACTCCTTGCGCCAGGCGCTGGATCTCATGCTGCGCGCGTCGGTGGGGCGCCTGGTGGTCGTGGAGCGCGCCAATCCAGGCGCCCCGATCGGGATCCTCACCCGCAGCGACATTCTGGGAGCGCACGCCGTCGAGAACGAGCCGCCGCGTCCCAGGCGGCGCTGAAGGAACCCGCCGCTTTCGTCACTCCCAGGCGTCGTAGCTGTCGAAGAGCATCGAGTAGTTGGCGCGCCCCTGCGTCGCGCTGCGCAGGTCGGTGGCGTAGCCGAACATGCGGCGGAGCGGCACCTTGGCGGTGATCACCCGCTGCTGGCCGCGGAAGCCGACGTCTTCGATCTGGCCGCGGCGGGCGTTGAGATCGCCCAGCACGTCGCCGACGTTGGTCTCGGGGCAGGTGATCTCCACCTTCATGATCGGCTCGAGAAGGCGCGTGCCGGCCTCGCGGAAGGCCTGGCGCAGCGCCTCGCCGACGGCGGCCCGCTCGCCGGCGCTGTTCGAGGCGTCGGGGCGGTACTCGATGGCGGTGATGGTCACCGCGATGTCCTCGATCGGATAGCCCTGGGGGCCCGAGCGCATCGCTTCGCGCGCGCCGTCCGTCGCCGCGTCGAGGATCACCTGCGGCGTCTCGATGGCCTTCTGGGTCCCCGGAATCGAAACCGACCGCGGCGCCGTCAACTTCAGCTCGTTGCCGGCGTGGCGCGGGCGCGGCGCGACGTGGACGCGCGCGTGGCCGAACAGCGTCTCGTCCTCGACGACGCGCTCGAAGCGCGCCTCGGCCTCGGCCGGCTTGGCCAGCGTCTCGCGGTAGACGACCTGCGGCCGCCCCACCGTCGCCTCGACGCCGTACTCGATGCGCATCCGGTCGACGATGACGTCGAGGTGCAGCTCGCCCATCCCGCGGATGATCGTCTGTCCCGTCTCGGCGTCCTCGTGCCAGCGGAAGGTCGGATCTTCGTCGGCCATCTTGGCCAGCGCGAAGTCGAGCTTCTCTTTCTCGGCCTGGGTCTTCGGCTCGATGGCCCGCGAGATCACCGGCTCGTAGATGTCGATGCGCTCGAAGATGATGGGCGCCTTGGGCGAGGCCAGGGTGTCGCCCGTCCCCGCGTCCTTGAGCCCCATCGCCACCACGATGCTGCCGGCGCCGGCGCGTTCGATCCGCTCGCGCCGGTTGGCGTGCACCGAGAAGAGGCGCGCCACCTTCTCGTTCTTGCGGGTGCGGGCGTTCTGCACGTCGTCGCCCGGCTTGAGCACGCCCGAGTAGATGCGCAGGTAGATGGCCTTGCGCCCCTCGTCCATCGCCACCTTGAACGCCAGCGCCGAGAACGGCGCCGCGTCGTCGGGCGGACGGGTGGCCGGCTCCTCGGTCCCCGGCACCGTCCCCTTCATCGGCGGCACCTCCAGCGGCGACGGCAGGTAGTCGATCACCGCGTCCAGCAGCGGCTGGACACCCTTGTTGCGCAGCGCCGCCCCGGCCAGCACCGGGACGATCTTGCACTCGATGGTCGCCTTGCGAATGGCCGCCTTGAGCACCGCCTCCTCGATCGGCCGTCCCCTCGAGGAACGACGAGGCGATGGCGTCGTCGACGTCGGCCGCCGCCTCGACCAGCTTGTCGCGCGCGGCAGCCACCTCGTCGGCCATCGCCGCCGGGATGTCGTCCTCGCGCGGCCCCTTCCTCCTCGTCGCCCGAAAAATAGAGCGCGCGCATGCGGACCAAATCGATGAGGCCGGTGAACCGATCCTCGGCGCCGATCGGCAGCTGAATCGGGATCGGCTTGGCGCCGAGCCGCTCGCGGATCTCGGTCACCGCCGCGCCGAAGTCGGCCCCGGCGCGGTCCATCTTGTTGATGAAGCAGATGCGCGGGACCCGGAACTTGTCGGCCTGCCGCCAGACCGTCTCCGACTGCGGCTCGACGCCCGACACGCCGTCGAACACCACCACCGCGCCGTCGAGCACGCGCAGGCTGCGCTCGACCTCGATGGTGAAGTCGACGTGCCCGGGGGTGTCGATCAGATGGATGTCGTGGTTGTCCCAGGTGAAGCTGGTGGCCGCGGCGGTGATGGTGATGCCGCGCTCCCGCTCCTGGGGCATCCAGTCCATGGTCGCTTCACCTTCGTGGACCTCGCCGATCTTGTGGATGCGTCCCGAGTAGAAGAGAAAGCGTTCGCTGACCGTCGTCTTGCCGGCGTCGATGTGCGCGACGATGCCGATGTTGCGCACGCGGGACATCTTCGACCCGGTGGGTTTGTTGGGGGAGGCCATTGGCGCGCGGCAGTATACCCGCGGGATTGCGGGGGGCGCATATGTAGTTATGTGTAAGTATTGATGATCTCCCCCACAATGTGGTTGCCGCGCCGGATGTGTACGCGATAATGAGAGACTCCACCCCCACCGCGGAGGTCTCCGAGATGCAGTCCAAGTTCGCGGCGTCGGCCGCAATCGCACTTCTGATCGTCACCGCTGCCACCACCAGCCGGGCGGAAAAGAAGAAGAAGAGCACCGAGAGCAACACCGAGGTCTCCACGAACGTCAACAAGCAGTTCGAGTGGGAGAACAAGGTCGTCGGCCCGAAGGAAGGGATCGACAAGGACCACCTGGCCGCCATCCAGGAGCAGGGCCGCCGCGAGGAGGCCCAGCGCAAGAAAGAGCCGCCGAAGAAGGCGACCCGCGCCGCCGGCGTCGACGCCGCGGGGACCGCCACCTTGCCGACGATGGACATCGAGAAGGCAGCCACCCCGACCGCCAGGAAGCAGAAGAAGGTGGCTTCGGCCGAGCCCAAGAAGAAGGACTCGCTCGACAACCTGCTCGACTCCGAAGGGGTCAAGCCCGACAACCCCTCGGGCGGCGGCACCGGCGACGACGGCCTCAACCGGCTGATGGCCGACGACGGCGCCAAGAAGACGGGCTCCAAGAAGCACCGCCGCTAACGAGCGGTCCAGGCCCCAAGGAGCCCGCGATCTGACCGTCCCGAACGGGCCTAATTCGGCGCGCGCGGGTCGGTCGGACCGAACGTGAAGTAGACGAAGGCCTTGGCCGGCGCGCCGACCAGCGGCAGGAGCGACGGCGCGACACAGGGGGGCGAGGCGCAGAACGGCAGCGCGCCGACCGCCGAGCCGTAGGCCTCGCCCGCGCTGGCCTGGTGATCGGACAGGACGCGAGCCGGCGCCGCGGCCCTGGTCAGGCTCGGCCCCGTGTAGACGGACACGTTGCCCGCCCCGGTCGTCCCGTCGAGGGTGGCGCCCGGATCGCCGATCAGCGCCTCGTCGCCTTTCACGCCGTCGAGGTTCCCGGCCGCCAGCGCCGCGCCGAAGGCGGCGCTGCCGAGCGGCGCCGCGATGGTGGCGGTCGGTCCGGCCCCCGGTGCGACGGGCCCCTTGTAGAGATAGACGCGGGACGGGGGCGCGCCGACCAGCAGGTCCGCCACGCCGTCACCGTCGAAATCGCCAATCGCCAGCGTCTGGCCGAACCCGCTGTCGCTCGGCGCCGGCGCCGTCAGGACGCCCGCGCAGCTGAGCGCGCTGGTGGTCGCCGTGAAGAACGAGACGCTCCCCGGCGCCGCTGCGCCCGGCGTCCCGAGGGCGATCGCCGGGCCGCTCGCCAGCAGGTCGCCGACGACCAGCGCGCGATTGGCGCGATCGTGATTGGGCAGCTGGGCCGACAACATGATCGGGCAGCTGGTCAGATCGCCGGCGCCAGGCGCGATGTCGGTCGTGGAGCCGTCGACGAAGACGTGGACCAACGAGCTGGAGGCGACGACCAGATCGGGCGCCGCGGCGCCGGTCAGGTTCCCCGCGGCCACGCCGACGCCCAGCAGCGGATCCGAAGCGGTCAGCGGCGAAGAAGGGACGAACGGCGAGACCGTCTGCGACGCCAGATCGACCATCAGCAGGGTCCTGAACGTCGGCGCGCCCAGGAGCGCCGTCCCGGTCCCGGGGATCTCGGCCATCGCCGTCACCGGGTTCCCGCCGAGCGCGTCGAGCGCGGGGCTGGTCAGCGTCAACCCTGAAGCTCCGCCGGAGGCGTCGAGCCTCGTCAACGCGACGCCGGTCGTCTCCGTCGCCGACGTCAGGAACCAGGCGGCCGACGAACCATCGGCCGGCGGCGCCACCGGGAGGATGACGCTGGCAAAATCGTTCGACGAGGGGAGCCCCCCGGGCGGAGCGATCGCCAGCACGGGGGTCTGGTTCTGGAGCGTGTCGAACTCCCGCCAGTCGCACCCGACCGACGACGCCCCGAGCGCGCCGATCGCCATCGCCGCGCCGGCGCCCAGCAGGAGCTTCGCCCGGGCGCGCATCAGAACCGCCCCCCCAGCGCCAGCCCGGTTCCTTCCGGTCCGAACAGCGGGGCCAGGGTGATCGAGCGATGCTCGGTCACGCCGGTGCTGTCCGGGTCCGTGCTCGAGGAGGCCGTAGATCGCCGTGGCCGCCACGATGGCACCGATGCCGTAGAGGACGTCGGCGCCGATCGCCTCGACCTTGCCGTAGGTGAACCGCGAGTCGGTGTTGTCGATCAGCTGGCCGCTGCTGATGTCGCTCCGCAGGCTGTTCTTGTTCTGGTTCGACAAGTAGCCGACGTAGGCGCCGGCGCCGACGATCACCAGCGCGACGACGCCCGTCGAAATGGCGTGGCCCCGCGCCGGCCGCGCCGACATCTGCACCTCGATCGAGGTCTCGATCCCCTGCCCCAGCTCCACGCTCGTCTCGTAGTCCTCGAACCCCTTCTTCTCGACGAGCAGCTTGTGCTTGCCGGGCGGAAGCTCGACGCGGCAGGGGGTCACGCAGCCGAACTTCTCGTCGACGATGAGGCGCGCCCCCTGAGTCGTCTTTCCGGTGATGCTGACCCAGCCGGCCTGGCTCTTCTGCATCACGAGGTTGTGCTGCATCGCCGTCCCCGCCGGAACGTCGATCTCCTGCTGCAGGGGCTGGTAGCCGAACTTTTCCAGGAAGATGGTGTGCTTGCCGGGCTTGAGCTGGCCGGTGAACGGCGTGCGGCCGATGGCGCCGATGTCCTTGCGGTCGATGAAGAGGTCGGCGCCCACGACGTTGGAGGTGATCTCGATCCAGCCGAGGTAGTGCTCCTCGGACAGCGCGATGTAGACGTCGATCAGCTTGTCGGAGCGCGGGCTGATCTGCCGCTCCTCGGCTTTCCACCCTTTCGACTCCAGGATCAGGCGGACCGGCTTCGACTCGAGCGACCCGTGCCAGGGGGTCGTCGCCGAACGGGCCCGACCGCTTGTCGTTCAAATAGATCGTCGCCCCCTGCGGCTTCGAGTCGATGACCACCAGACCTTTGGTGTCGATGTCGGGCAACACCGGCGGCGGCGGACCCGGGGGCGCGACCGGCGCGGGCAAAGCGACCGGCGCGGCGGGCGTTCCAGCTGTCGGCGCCGCTGCGCCAGGCTCGGGCGCCGGGGCACCGGGCGCAGCAGGCGCTTGCGCCGACGTTCCCGGCGCCGGCGGCGTTCCAGGAGCGACCGGCGCGACGCCAGGAGCGGACGGTGCGGCGGCGGGCGCCGGAGGAGCAGCCGACGACGCGAGCAACTTTCCAATCACGTCCAGCCGCAGCCTGACTTGCGCGGCGTCGCTGGCGTTGGGATCGTCCTTCAGATAGCGCTCGAAGTACTCCTTGGCCTTCTCGAGCTGCTTCGCCTTTTCGTAGGACACGGCGACGTTGAACAGGAACGCCGGGTACGGCTTCTTGTTGTAAGCGTCCAGGAATTTCGCAGCTGCCGTGTCGTACTCGCCCCTCACGAAGAAGGTCTGCGCCGTCTCGAACGCATCCTTGGCGTCGTTCAGGGCGTTGTCCGGTGTCGCCTGTTCCGCCTTTTCGGCGCACGCGATCTTGGATGTCCCGAGTGATGCTCCGAGCGACACCGCGGTCGCCAGCACCAGGGCCGCAGACCGGGAATACACTCTCCTCATCGGACCACGATTAGAGGGCAGAGGGCCCCAGCTATCAAGAACCACCAGGGCCATCTCACCGTTGCCCTCTTGTCGACGTTCCCGCTCCCTCCCTTGAGCGGTCTTGCGAGCGGTCTTGCGAGCTGGTCTTGCGACTGGTCTTCCGAAGGGTCTTCCGAAGGGTCTTGCGACCGCTCTTCCAAAGTCCGTTTTCTCGGTTATCGTGTAACGATGGCAACCGATCCAACGATCGAACATGGGGACCCTCAGCGTGTCCCCATGCCCCCCCGCGACGGACTTCGTGCGGCGGAGCCGCACTCCGTCCACGCGATTCGCGAAGTGACGGTTCTAGGAGCAGGGGTGATGGGGGCGGCCATCGCCGCGCATCTCGGCAACGCCGGGCTGCGCGTGCGGCTGCTCGACATCGTCCCCAAGGACGCGCCGGCCGGCGCCGATCATAAGACGCGAAGCAAGATCGCGCTGGCCGGTCTGGAAGCGGCCCGCAAGGCCAAACCGGCGGCGTTCTTCTCGCCGCGGTTCGAGACCACCGTGACGGCCGGGAACCTGGAAGACGATCTCGAAGAGGCGGCCGCCAGGAGCGACGTCATCATCGAGGCGGTCATCGAGAACCTGGCCATCAAGCAACAGCTGTACGCGCGCCTCGACGGCTACGGCGGGCGGGCCATCATCACCTCCAACACCTCGGGGCTGCGGATCGCCGAGCTGATGCAGGGGCGCAGCGCCGGGTTCCGGGCGCGGTTCTGCATCACCCACTTCTTCAACCCCCCGCGATATCTGAAGCTGGTGGAGATCGTCGCCGGGGCCGACACCGCCCCCGAGACGCTGGCCCGCGCCGAGGCGCTGTGCGGCGATCTGCTCGGCAAGGGACTGGTCCGGGCCAAGGACACGCCCAACTTCATCGCCAACCGGATCGGAACCTTCGCGCTCATGCGGACCCTCGACGAGGCGGTGAAGCAGGGCTACACCGTCGAGGAGGTCGACGCCGTCTTCGGCCCGGCCACCGGTCGCCCGAAGAGCGCCGTCTTTCGCACCGCCGACGTGGTCGGGCTGGACACGCTGGTGCACGTCACCCGCAACTGCGCCGACGCGCTGCCCGACGACGAGCGCCGCGAGGTGTTCGTCCCCCCGCCCGTCCTGACCACCCTGGTCGACAAGAAGTGGCTGGGCGCCAAGACCAAGCAGGGCTTCTACAAGAAGGTCGGCAACGACATCCTCCAGCTCGATCTGAAGACGCTGGAGTACGGCCCGCAGAAGAAGCCGCGCTTCGATTCGATTGGCGCCGCCCGCGGCACCGACGACGTCGACGAGAAGCTGCGCCGGATGGTCGCGGGCACCGATCGCGCCTCCGCCCTCGCCCGCACCGTCCTTTACGAGACGCTCATCTACGCCGCCAACCGCCTGGGCGAGATCGCCGACAACGTCGTCGACATCGATCGGGCGCTGCGCTGGGGGTTCGGCTGGGAGCGCGGGCCGTTCGAGACCTGGGACGCCCTCGGCGTGAAGGCGACCGCCGCCAAGATGGAGGCCGCCGGCTACACCGTCCCCGGCTGGGTCCGCGAGCAGATCGCCGCCCAGGGCGAAGGGATGAAGTTCTATCGCGCCGAAGGTCCCGACGCGCGGACGGAGCTCGGCTCAGCCGAGCGGAGTCCATCGCGGGGGGAGCGGGGACCCTCCCAGGGTCCCCGCATACAATCGTCCGGGCCCAGCTCGGCATGCGGGGGGGCTTCACGCCCGTCGCCGAGAATCCGCGACACCTCTCGCTCGACGCCGTCCGCGCCTCCGGCGGCGAGGTGGAGCGGAACGGCAGCGCTTCGTTGCTCGATCTCGGCGACGGCGTCTTCTGCCTCGAGTACCACGGCAAGATGAACGCCATCGATCCCGACACCGTCGCCATGACCATGAAGGCGGTCGACAAGGCCGAGCGCGACGGCGTCGCGCTGGTGATCGGCAACGACGCCCCCGACGCCTTCTGCGCCGGGGCCAACCTGTTCGCGCTGATGGTCGCGCTCGGCCAGGGGAACATGCAGGCCGTCGGCGAGATGGTGGCCGCGTTTCAGAACGCCTGCGTGCGCACCAAGTACGCCCGCGTCCCGGTGGTCGCCGCGCCGTTCGGGCTCACGCTGGGGGGCGGGGCCGAGATCGTGATGGGCTGCCAGACGGTGCGCGCCGCCGCCGAGCTCTACATCGGCTGCGTCGAGGTGGGCGTCGGCCTCATCCCGGCCGGCGGCGGCTGCATGGAGATGGCGGCCCGCGCCTCGGCCCGGGCCACCGACGATCCGCAGTTCGATCTGCTGTCGCTGGTGCGCGGGCCGTTCCTGAACCTGGCGACGGCGCGCGTCTCGACCAGCGCCGAGGAGGGACGTGACCTCGGCTACCTGCGCCAGGGGGACAGCGTCTCGATGGCCCGCGAAACGCTGATCGCCGACGCCAAGGCGCTGGCGCTGGGGCTGGCCCGCGCTGGCTATCGGCCGCCGCCGCCGCGAATGATCCGGGTCATCGGCGAGACCGGCGCGGCGACCCTGCGCGCGGCGCTGCACAACCTCGAGGGCGCGCACCAGATCAGCGAGCACGACGCCAAGGTCAGCGGCCACCTGGCGCGCATCCTCTCGGGCGGCTCCGTTCCGGCGGGCGCCGCCGTCCCCGAGCAGCACCTGCTCGACCTCGAGCGCGAGGCCTTCCTGTCGCTGTGCGGGGAACCCAAGACCCGCGAGCGCATCCAATACATGTTGGCCAAGGGCAAACCTCTGCGGAACTGAGGAGCGAGCATGCGTGACGTCGCCATTCTTTCGGCCGTTCGAACCCCGGTCGGCCGCGCCCCGCGGGGGGTCTTCAAAAACACGCGCCCGGACGATCTCGGCGCGCTGGTCGCCCGCGAAGCGGTCCGCCGCGCCGAGATCCCGGCCGCCGACGTCGAGGACATCGTCCTCGGCTGCGCCCACCCCGAGGCCGAGCAGGGGCTGAACGTCGCCCGCCAGGTCGGCTTTCTGGCCGGCCTGCCCGACACGACGCCGGCGATGACGATCAACCGCTTCTGCTCGTCGGGGCTGCAGGCGGCCGCCATCATCGCCGATCGGATCGCCTCCGGCTCGATCGAGGCCGGCCTGGCGGGGGGCCTCGAATCGATGTCGCTCATCCCCATGGGCGGCGCCAAGATCGCGCTCAACCCGGCGGTGGTCGATCGATTCCCCGAGGCGCACATCCCGATGGGGAACACCGCCGAGAACGTGGCCCGCAAGTTCGGCGTCAGCCGCGAACAGCAGGACGCCTTCGCGCTGGCCAGCCACCAGAAGGCGGTCGCCGCCTGGACGCGCGGCGACTTCGCCGCCGAGGTTCTGCCCGTCAAGACGCGCGTCTTCGACGGCGAAGTCTGGCGCGAGCTGACCGTCGATCGCGACGAAGGACCGCGGGCCGACACGTCGCTGGAGAAGCTGGCCGCGCTCAAGCCGGCCTTCGATCCGACCGGCACCGTGACGGCCGGGAACTCGTCGCCCCTCAACGACGGGGCCGCCGCCGTCATCCTGACCTCGGGCGACAAGGCCAAGGCGCTGGGCGCGAAGCCGCGCGCGTTCTTCCGCGCCTTCGCCGTCGCCGGTGTCCCGCCCGAGATCATGGGGATCGGCCCCGTGCCGGCCGTGCGGAAGCTGCTGGCCAAGACCGGCCTCAAGATCGACGAGATCGACCTCTATGAAGTGAACGAGGCGTTCGCCTCCCAGGCGGTCTACTGCGTCCGCGAGCTGGGCCTGCCGGTCGACCGGGTCAACGTCAACGGCGGCGCCATCGCCATCGGCCACCCGCTGGGCGCCACCGGCGCCCGCCAGATCGCCACCGCCCTTCACGAGCTGGAACGGCGCAAAGGGCGCTACGCGATCATCACGATGTGCGTCGGCGGGGGGATGGGCGCGGCCGGCCTCATCGAGCTGGCGCGGAGCTCGTAACCTCGGCGTCGCCTCCGCCGGCGACCGCGAGGCAAGACGACGATTGGCCTCGCCCGAGGATCCAGGAAACGGCGAGAGCTTCATTGGCAACGTTGCCACCGGCGCCGCTGTAGGACAACGTCGCACGAACACCTCAAATTCGTAGGATTCGTGCATCTGAGATCTCACGTTTCTTGACGCGTTGACCGATACTCGCTGGCAGCTCTCCGCTCTCCACCCTCCTGCCAGGAGCCCTGAATGATCCTCTCGTCGTTTTTCTCGCGCACTCGTTCGACCTCTCTCCGCTCGGCGCCACTGGCGACGATGATGATCGCGGCGCTCGCGTTGTGGGGTTGCGGGGGCGGTGGAGGAGGCGGCGGTGAGACCGGCGGAAACGGCGGGGGCATGGCTGGCAAGTCTGGAACAGGCGGCTCGGCGGGAATGAAGGGAACGGGCGGCGCCAGCTCGACGGGGACAGGCGGCGTGGGCGGCACGACTTCGACGGGAACCGGCGGCGCGGCTGGCTCCAGCGAGACCGGGACTGGCGGCGCGGCTGGCGCGCCCTCGACAGGAACCGGCGGCGCGGCTGGCTCCAGCGTGACCGGCACCGGTGGCGCGGCTGGCTCCAGCGCCACTGGCACCGGCGGTGCGGCCGGCTCCAGCGCGACCGGCACCGGTGGCGCGGCCGGCTCCAGCGCGTCTTGTACCGAGGGAGCGGCCTGTACGCGTTCCGGCAACGTTCACGGCATCTGCACCAACGGCACTTGCACCGGCTGCACCGCCGACAATGCCTGTTCGGCGACCGGCGCCTACGGCACCGGGTTCATCTGTTTGCAGGGAACCGGCGACTGCGTCCAGGGCACTTGCCACAACAACGGCGACTGCTCCGGAAAGATCTGCAACAGCAGCCACACCTGCGCGGCTTGCACGACCGCCAGCAACTGCAGCGCCGCCTACGGGACCGGGTACGTCTGCCAGACCTCGACCGGCACCTGCGTGCAGGGGACCTGCGGCTCGAACGCCGACTGCGGTAACGGCGGAATCTGCAACAGCAGCTCGACGTGCGTCAGCTGCGGCACCAGCGATCCAGCCTGCGTGACCGCGTATGGCACCGGCTTCATCTGCGTGTCGGGGGCCTGCGTGATGGGCACCTGCCACACGGGTACGGACTGCTCCACCGCCGGCCAGATCTGCAACTCGAGCCACACCTGCGCCAGCTGCACCGACGACTCGGGCTGCCAGGCCAGCTACACCGACGGCCGCATCTGCGTCGGAACCACCTGCGTGGTCGGCAACTGCCACAACAACGCCGGCTGCAGCAACGGACAGATCTGCACCAACAACACCTGTGTCGCCTGCACGACCGACAACCAGTGCGCCACCGGCCAGCTCTGCATCCAGGGGAGCTGCACGACCGGCAACTGCAAGACCGCCGCCGATTGCAACGACTCGACGAAGGTCTGCACGAACAACAATTGCAGCGCTTGCACCTCGAACTTCGATTGCACCGGCGCCTACGGCTCGAATCACGTCTGCAGCTCCGGCGCTTGCGAGGTGGGTAACTGTCTCGCGAAGGGGGACTGCGCGACGACCGGCACGATCTGCGGCGCGCAGACGGCATTGACCTGCGGTGCGTGCAGCGCGGGCGCCGCCGGGGACACCCAATGCGCGACCGAATACGGCGCCGGGCACATCTGCAACAGCGGGGTCTGCGTCAGCGGCACCTGCCACGACAGCACCGGCTGCGGGACCGGCCAGGTCTGCGATCTGTCGTCGCACACCTGCACGGGCTGCGGCAGCGGAACCGCGGGTGACACCACCTGCCAGGGCGACTCCAAGTACGGGCCGACCTATATCTGCCAGGGGAATGCCTGCATCGTCGGCAACTGCCACACGGCCGCCGGCTGCAACAACACGGCGCAGGTCTGCAACAGCTTCACCTGCGGCATGTGCAGCAGCAACGCGGACTGCACGACCGCCTATGGCACCAACCACGTCTGCACGGGTGGCGCGTGCGTCTCGGGCAACTGCAACAGCTCGGCCGAGTGCGGCGGCAACCAGCTGTGCATCAACCATGCTTGCACGGCCTGCACCACCGGCGCGACCGGCGACGCGCAGTGCATGGGCGACACCCAGTACGGGGCGATGCACATCTGCCTCGGCGGTCAGTGCGTAGCGGGTGACTGCCACGACACCTCGACGGATTGCACCGGCACCGGCCAGATCTGCGGCATCTCGGCTGCCCACACCTGCGGAAGCTGCGGAAGCGGCAGCGCGGGCGACAACGCCTGCAAGGGGGACACCGTGTACGGCGGCGGGGACATCTGCCTCAGCGGCGCTTGCGTCCAGGGGGACTGCCACGACACCTCCACCGAGTGCCCCGCCGGCAAGCTCTGCGGCGTCTCGACGGCACACACCTGCGGCAACTGCAGCGCCGGCAGCGCCGGTGACACGCAGTGCACGAACGACGCGCGCTACACGGGCGACATCTGCTACCAGGGCCTCTGCGGCGCCGGCAACTGCCACGCCACCAGCGGCGACTGCACCGGCGCCAACGCCGGCCTCATCTGCGGCGTCTCCGTCAGCAACACCTGCGGTAGCTGCACCAGCGACAGCCAGTGCAAGGGCGATTCGTTCTACGGCGCCAACGACATCTGCAACACGACGACCGGCAAGTGCGTGAGCGCGACCTGTTCGCCCAACAGCGCCGTCTGTAGCGCGAACGGCAGCGACTACTGCTGTGGCGGGAGCTGCACGACCGGCAACTGCTGCACCGACACCGACTGCGGCTCGTCGGGCACCGCCTGCGTCAACCACACCTGCTCCGCTTGCAATGCCGTGAGCGGCAACAAGTGGTACGTCGATCCGGTCAACGGAAACGACAGCACCGCGACCGGCAGCGACATGTCGGGCAGCAGCGTGGCACCGGGCTGTGCGTTCAAGACTCTCAAGAAGCTCCTCAACGTGATGCCCACGACGCCGTTCGCCGGGACCCAGATCATCATCGTGGGCCCCACGACCGGCCTCGCCTCTGGTGAGACCTACCCGATCACGATCCCGACCAACACCACGCTCACCACGTCGGGCGGCGCGGTCACCATCACCGTTCCGGCCGGCGGGACCCTGTTCCAACTGAACAACAGCGCCTCGGCCATCAGCGGCGGCTCAGGGGCCGCCTTGGTCCTGGACGGGAACGCTCGCTCGGGTAACTTCGCCATCCTGAACTCGCCCGGCGCCTCGACGTCCACCTCGAGCATCTCCAACCTCACCATTCAGAACACCAACGGCGACGGCATCCGCGTGACGGCGGGGACGTTGACCGTTGGAGCGGGCGTGGTGGTGAGCGGCACGAACTCCGACGGCATCCGGATCACCGGCGGCGCGGCGAACATCAACAACCCGTCGGGGACGCAGACGCTGTTCACCGGCAACACCTCGCACGGCATCGAGGTCGGCACGCTCGGCTCGGTGAGCATCACCGGCACGCCCGGCTCCGTCCCCAGCAACAGCGGCACCGTGGTGTCGAACTTCAACGGCACCGCCGGCATCCGCATCAACCAGACCCCAGGCGGCGTGGGTCTGGTGACCAACAACATCAAGGGGCTCGTGAGCTGGGGGAACAGCAACTACGGCATGCGCCTCTTCGGCGGCTCTCTCGTCAAGGTGCGCAACAGCATCTTCCTGGGGAACATCCAGTACGGCGTCATCGTCGGCAGCGGCGCCAACAGCATCGCCGGCAACGACCTGTCGAACCTCGATCTCGGCAAGCCCGCCGATCCGGGCAAGAACTACCTGCAGACCCCGGTCGGCGCGCTGGGGGTCAACTCGTCGGGGGGTCTGTGCGTGGCCCTCTCGACCTGCTCGGGCGCTTGCCTGAGCGGAGGCCCGCTGACGGAGAACGTGTCGGCCGAGGGGAACTTCATGGTCTCGAGTGCCGGAAATCTGCAGGTCGACTGCTCGAGCAGCACGTCGAGCATCACCAAGGGGACTTGCGGCGGGCAGCGGAGCGACGGCATCAATACCGCCACCGGCATCACGACGACCGTCGACGTCGCCGGCTGCATGTAGCCCCGAGCGCGCTGCCTCCGGTTCGCCGCGGCAACTCCGCGGCGAGCCGGGTCGATACCGGGGGATGAACCGCCATGGTCGCCCCCGGATGGCCGCCTACGCTCTTGCCGGCCTGGCCGCTGTCTGCCACGCCGGCTGCGATCTGACCTCCTTCCCACCGGCACCGAGGGCACCGACGGCGCCCACGCAAGCGCCGGGTAGCCCTGTCGCGCTGTTCGTCGAGCCGGAGGCCGGCCCGCAGGCGGTGCTCGACCTCATCGCGTCGGCGCGGACCAGCCTCTGGATGGAGATGTACCTGCTGACCGACGGGGACGCCATCGCAGCGCTCGCGCGGCGGGCAGAGGCCGGCTGCAACGTGCGGGTCATCCTCGAACCGGCGCCGTACCAGCAGGAGGGGGCGAACCAGAGGGCGTACGACCAGCTCCTCGCCGCCGGCGCCGACGTCCGCTGGTCGCTGCCGCGCTTCACCTACACGCACGCCAAGGCGTTCACCGTCGACCACGGACGGCTGGCCGTCCTCACGCTGAACCTCACGGGCGCCGGTCTCGACGGCAACCGTGAGTACGCGGCGGTCGACGACGATCCGACCGACGTCGCCGCGGCCGAGGCGGTCTTCACCGCCGACGCGCTCGGCGCGACGACGGCCGCGCCGACCGGCCGGCTGATCTCGTCGCCCGAATCGTCGCGCCCTGCCCTGCTGGCCCTGATCGGCGGGGCCCATGCCTCGCTGGCGCTGGAGACCGAGGAGCTGACCGACGCGTTGGTGATCGGCGCCCTCGTCGACGCCCGGGCCCGCGGTGTGGCGGTGACGGTCGTCTGGCCCGGACCGGCCGCGGGGGCCGGGGCGCCTTTCGTCAAGCTGGCCGCCGCGGGGGCGACCGTCCGGGCCGTCGGCGCGCCGGCAATTCACGGCAAGGTGGTGGTCGCCGACGACCGCACGCTCTACGTCGGGTCGGTCAACCTGACGCCCACCTCGCTCGATGCCAACCGCGAGCTCGGCCTTCTCCTGGCCGAGCCGCAGAGCGCGGCCGAGGTGGCTGCGATCGTCGCCGCCGACGCCGCGCGCGGCGCCGCGCCGGCGCCCTGACCCGCAGCGCGGGGCGCGGTATGATGAGCAGCGTGGAACCCCCCGCGCCCACCGGGCCAGAGGATCGGCAGGCCTACCTGGAAGAGCAGATCCAGCGACAAAAGCGGGGCGAGCCGATCGACGTCGAATGGGTCAAGGCAGAGCTCGATCGGATCCGGCGGCAGCAGAAGGCGACGCTGGTCTCGACCCAGCGCAATCTGCGCTGGCTGGTGATCGGCGCCGCCACCGTGCTCGGCATCCTCTGGATCAAGAATGGCGGCCTCTCGCGCAGCGGCGGTCTGTTCACGCTCGGGCTCATCCTGATCGGCCTTCTGACCGCCTGGGGACTCGGCCGGCGCCGCAAGTGAGCGGGCGCCCGCCCCCCATCCGCCGCCCCGGCGCAGCGGCGGTGGAGGTCAGTGCACCGACCGGAGCACCCGGTCGAGGATCTCGCGCCGGTCGCCGATCTCGGCGTCGCGCGCCTGGCGGATCAGCGTCACCATCTCGTCGCCGCTGAACCTCGCCAACAGCGCCTCGGCCGCCGCCCGGATGGGACCGGTCTCCTGACGGACCGCCTCGATGAGCACCAGCGCCGCGGCCGGCTTGTGATTCCCGGCGATCCCTTCCAGCGCCGCCAGCCGCACCCGCTCGTCCGTCGACTCGCGAAAGATCCGCGTCGCCGGCTCGAGCCCGTCGACGAAGTGCATCTGCCGCAACACCCGCAACGCCTCGTTGAAGACCGGCAGCGCCGGATCGCCAAGCCCCTTGCGAATGAGGCCATAGCTCCGGGCCAGGTAGACGGTGCCCACGCCCCGCAGGACGGCGGCCCGCACCTCCGCCGACGGATGTTCGTAGAGCCGCTCGAGCGGGCTCAGCATCTCGTAGACGGCGCCCTGCCCCAGCGTCAGCGCCAGCTCCGAGACCGCCTGCACGTTTTCCATCGAGAAGTCTGGAGCGCCGCAGAGGAGCAGCGCCCGCAGCGCGTGCCGCGAGTGTTCCCCCGACGCGGGCGGGTGATCGGCGACGTGCCGGGCCAGCACCGCCGCCGGATCGCCGCCCAGCTCCAGCTCGATCA
Source organism: uncultured Pseudomonadota bacterium (assembly GCA_963835825.1). Classification (GTDB taxonomy): domain Bacteria; phylum Myxococcota_A; class Polyangia; order Fen-1088; family Fen-1088; genus JADGRB01. The sequence continues at coordinate 355,763 of CAWIGZ010000002.1, read as the reverse complement.
GGTCCTGTCGCCAGATGTCGGCGTAGACGTCGGTGCGGCGGAGGTGCTCGGGGAAGCTCACCGCCGGGGGGTGCTCTTCGGGCGGCATCGCCGCGTAGCGCTGAGCCAGCTGCCGGTAACGGGTTCGCCGCTTCTCGACCAGCGGGAGCTCGGCCAGCTCTGCATAGAGGCGGCCGCAGGACTCCAGGTCCCCCAGCGCCGTGGCCGCGTCGATGGCGGCGTGAAGCGCGTTGGCCGACAGATCGACGGGTCCGTCGTTGGCCTGGTTGTCGCGCGCGGCCCGGGTCCAGGCCTCGACGGAGACGCTCAGGTAGTGGCGATCGTAGGGCTTGCCGGCGCGCAGGCTGTAGTTGGCCGCCTCGCGCGCCGCCATGGCCGCCGCGTGCCACTCGCGCCGGTCGATGGCGTAGGTCAGAAAGTCGTCGTAGTACTGCATCGCCAGCAGCTGGTCCTCGGCGGCCAGGACCCGGATCGCGTTCAGGTAACCCTCCGAGACGTTCTCGAACGAGTCGGTGGCCTTGCCGAGGCGAAGCAGGACGCTGTAGCAGTCGAACGCGCGGACCGGCTCGCCGCGGGTCTCGAAGTCGTCCGCCGCCGTCTCCAGCAGCCGCTGGGCCTCGGAGAAGGCGCGCGAGGCCCCCTGCCGATCGCCGATGCGCACCAGCGCCTCGCCGAGATTGAAGTGGGCCAGCGCCGTCTCGTAGGGGCGCCCGCCGAGGCGCGGGTCGGCGAGCACCCGCTCCCATTCGAGGCGCGCCGCCGCGCTGGCCCCGGCCGCCTCCAGCTCCAGCGCCGCCAGCACCGGGCGGCCGCTCTCGGACAGGACGCGTGCCGCGTCGCCGTGGTGCCCCAGCTTGGCGGCGCAGAGCGCCCACTCGAGCGGACGCTCGGCCGCCGGGAACTGGCGCTGGGCCTCGGCGTAACGCCGCAGCCCCAGCAGCAGGTACCCGGCCTCCCGGGTCCGGTTGAGCGCCAGATAGGCCCCCACGGCGCCGTCCAGCCAGCTCTCGTAGTGCGCGCGCGTGGCCTTCACGCTCTCGAGGAGCTGCCAGTAATGCGCCAGCGCCTCGCGCGGGCGCCCGGCGCGCTGGGCGCGGTCGGCGCGCTCGCGGGTGTGCAGGATCTCGACCCGGGTCGGCATCAGGGTCCCGCCGCGTCCTCGACGATCTCCAGCGCGCGGCGCCGCTTGTCCGCGCTCCGCGCCAGCGACGCCGCCGTCACGACCTGGCTCTTGTGCAGCCGCGGCAGGTAGTCGAGATCGAGCGGCCGCGACGGCAGCACGAAGATCCCGTACAGGTGGCAGTGGGCGGCCAGCAAATCGACGGTCGGCAGCGGAATGTGACAGGCGCCGTGGGTGATGAAGGTGACCGCCACGTCTCGCCCCTCGTCGCGCGCCAGGCGGGTCACCTCCACCGCCAGATCGGCGAAGACGCGCGCCGTGTTGCGCCCCCGCTCCGAGCGAAACGCCAGCAGGCGGGGCAGATCGCGGCGGGCGGCCCGCCCGAGATCGAGCCGCGGCGACAGGCGGCTGTCGAAGAAGCGCAGCCAGACGTCCCCGCCTTGCAGCGAAACCTTCTTGGCCAGCGCCAGCGCCAGGCCGCGGGCGAAGATCTCGCGCGCGCCGCGCATCGAGGCGCTGGCGTCGACCAACAGGTAGTGCAGCCGGCGCGAGCGGTCGTTCTGCCGCTCGTGCCCGTAGTAGAGCAGATCGTCCGAGAGGGCCTTCTGTTCGAACACCTCGTCGTCGTGGGCCAGCTCGCCCGGCAGGAGCGCGTCGGGGTTTCCCCGCCGCTCCACCGAGACGTAGCCGTCGATGGAAAACCGCTGCGCCGAGGGCCGCCGCTTGGTCTCCAGCAGCGACGGCAGGAGCTGCAAAGAGAAGTCGACCACGTCGGTCGCCCCCGCCGCGCCGACCATCCGGTACAGATCGGTGAGATCGCTGGCGCTCCCCTCGGCGGAGAAGAGGCCGAGCAGGCGGAGCGATCCGGCCTCGATCTGATCGAGCCGCGCCAGCACGCCCCGCTCGTGCTCGAGGAGGCGCTGCAGGAACCCCAGCACCCAGGAGGGATCGTGCGCGCGCGCCAGCGCCTCGCGATCGAGCTCGTAGATCGCCGACGCCGTGGGGAGCTCGTAGGGGGCCAGGCCCCGGGAGACCCAGCGCAGGTACACGTCACCGAGCAGGCGGGCCAGGATCACCGCCAGCATCTCGTCCTTGAGCGGCGCCGCCGCCAGCTCGGCGATGGCGTCGGCCCCGGCCACCCGCGCCAGCAGCGCCTGGTAGCGCGCCAGCTGCGGGGCGCCCGGGCCCTCGCGCCCGGCGCCGTCGTGGCGAATCTGCCGGGCGGCGCCCAGGCGGCCTCCCGAGAGCACCAGCCCGAAGTCGTGGACGACGACCAGCGGAATCCGAAGGCCGAGACGCCCGAGCAGGTTCCACCACCCCGCCGCCGTGATGGCGTCGGCCGGGACCGCCGGCGTGAGCTGCGAGTAGGTCAGGGTCGCCAGCTGGCGCCGCAGCTCGCGGTCGCCCGCCTCGGTGTCGTCCGCCACCCCTTCAGGCTACACGCAGGCGGTCGGCTTCGTCGAACTGGCTGTGGTGCATGACGTCGTCGCGCCCCCCGAGCCAGCCGAGCGTGGCCCCGTAGGAGAGATGCAGCACCAGCGAGACCACCGCCGGCCAAGGGTGTCCAGCCCCCAGGCCGAACTCGAGCCATCCGTATCCCATGGGAACGAATGCCGCCTGCATGATGATCCAGAGCGCCACGCCAAAGGCCAGGCCCCGCCCGATGCTCATCGGCCGCGCGAGGAACGAGAAGACCGCGCCGGCGCCCGCTCCGTACCCGAAGTGCAGCGGGACGGTGACGAGGGTGAGGGCCAGCGGGCTGAGACTGGGAAACGCGTGGCGCACGAAGTCGACCGGGAAGGGGCGGATGGCGGCCGGCGCGCCCGGAATCAGGCAGATCGCCATCAGCAGCGTCATCACCGACGTCCCGAGCCAGCCAAACACCGCCGCGTGGCCGGCGCGGACGAGCTCCGACCGAACCTGGAGATCCTTCATGACGCCACCCCTCTCCTGGAAAGGTGGGGCGGCGCCCCGCCAGGTCAACCGCCAGGCCGCGACCGCGACCGCCAGCCGACGATTGAACGTCAGCCGCGCGAACGTCAGGCGCGGCTGCGCTTACGGAGCAAGAGCAGGTGCTCGCGCCGGGGCCGGTCGCCGAAGATCGCCGCCAGCCGGCGGTCGTGGATGGGGCGGGCCTGGGAAGCACGGGCGATCGGCTCCAGCCCCACCGGCGCGCCGGCATCCGCCACGCTGTCGGGCGCGTGCTCGGGCTGGCCGTCGACGACGCCGTCCCCCACGACCAGCAGCGCGTGTCCGCCCGGTCGGAGCACGCGGGCCATCTCGGCCACGAACCGGGTCTCGTCCGCCCGCCAGACGTCCGCCCGCGCGTCGCCGATGGCCGAGACGCGGGCGCCGAGCTGGACCTTCCGGAACTTCCGCGCCGACAGCCCCAACCAGACGAAGCGCGTCTCGTGCTGGGCGGCGTAGTCGTAGGTGCCGGCGTACGGCGGCGAGGAGAGCACCAGGGCCGCGCGCCGGTCGGGGAGCGGCAGCGCGCGCGCGTCCGCCTCGTGCACCTCGGGCGCCGGCGTCCCGGGGGGCATTCGCCGCTCGAGCGAAGCCAGACCCCGCGCCAGCTCGACCGCCCGGTCGGCCAGCATCCGCGACGGGATCCCGCGCGCGATCCGCTTGGCCTCGCCGTCGCGCGGCGCCTCCGGGCCGGCCTTCATGAACTTGACGAGGATCGACGACAGGCAGAGCCGCAGTGCGCTGCCGACCTGGTCCTCCTTGGTGGCGAACACCAGCTCGCGCAGGCCGAGCAATTCGAAGAGGACGTGGGCGTGGAAGCGGGTGATCTCCTGGCCCGCCCAGGGGGGAACCTCGGGGCGGCGCCGCTTGCGGGCCCGTTCGGAAGACTCCTCGGCGATCCGCGCCGCTTCGGCGACCAGGCGCTCGCGATCCTCCCCGCCCAGCACCGTCGAGCGCACCCGGGCGATGGCCACCGCCAGCGCGCTGGCGTCGACGCCGACGGCGGCGCGTCCGGCCGCCATCGCCTCGACCAGCACCGTACCGCTGCCGCAGAACGGATCGACGATCGTCTCTCCCGGCTTGGAGAAGGCCTCGATGGCGCCCCGGGCGATCGACGGGTGCATGCGCCCGGCGTAGCTGTGGAACCCGTGCGTCAGCGCGCGCGCCGCCGCCGGATCGACGTCGAGCAGCTTGCGCAAGACGCGCGTCCCCTCGGCCTCTCCCCCGACGTCGACCGGCCCGCCCAGCGTCGAGAACGCCCGCCGCTGCCGCGGCTCCGGCTTCGGCTTCTCCCGGGAATCATCGGGGCGGAAGCTGCCGCGAGGTCGCTCTCGAGAGGGTCGACTCCGTCCGCCGTCGCCGCGCTTGGTATTCAACCGGTCCACTTCGATGACTCGAAGACGCCTTCTAGCAGCTTGTCGACCTCGCCGGCCATCTCCAGCGCGGTGTCGGTGCCGATTGTCTGGAGCGCCGCCCGGATGTCCTGCAGGTTGCGGAGCTGGGAGAAGAGCTGGACGTCGGAGAGCGGAGCGCCTCCCAGCAGGAGGCCGCGGATGGCGCCGAGCTCGGCCAGGATGCCGTCGAGATCGCGCGCCCGGGCGCCGGCCGGGCGCGCCTCGGGGTGCTCCTGGCGATGCCGCTCGAGCACCGGCGCCACGATGTCGTCGCACAGCGCGATCTGGTCGACGCTGTTCCAGATGTGTCGCAGCACGAACAGATCGCCGTCGTCGACGACCGACCGCCCGTCGACGAGCGCGCTGGCGGCGCACAGCTTGAGCAGCTTCACCACCCGCCGATCGGACAGCGTCACCCCCTCGGAGCGGATCTGGAAGCAGAGCGCCTTGTAGCGGGCCAGGAACTCCTCGGGGAACTGCAGCTGCTGCGCCAGCCGCCGCTGCAGCGTGCGCAGCTCGGCCAGCGTGATGAGCGGGCGCACCGGCGGCTCGGACTCCGCCGACAGCGCCTCGACCTCGCCCCGCAGGCCGCGCTCGACGAGGCCGTGAAAGTGGAAGCTGTCCAGGTTCTCCGAGGGGGCCCGCACCAGGAACCGGTCGAACACCGCCCCCAGCGCGTCGTCGTTGGGGACCTCGTTGGTGGCGCCGAAGAGCGACGACAGCGGAACCTTGATGCTGGCGGCGCCGGTGAAGAAGCGGCGCTCGTTGAGGATGCTGAGCAGCGCGTTCAAGATGGCGGAGTTCGACTTGAAGATCTCGTCCAGGAAGACGATGTCGGCGTCGGGCAGCATCGCCTCGACGCGGCGCAGGTAGGTCCCCTCCCGAAACGCCTTGATGTCGATGGGGCCGAAGATCTCGTTCGGCTCGGAGAACCGCGTCAGCAGGTACTCGAAGTAGCGGGCGTCGATGAGGCGGGCCAGGTGCCGCACCAGCGCCGACTTGGCGGTCCCCGGCGGTCCGACGATGAGCATGTGCTCGCCGGCCACCAGCGTGACCAGCATGAGGCGGACCAGCTCGCTCTTGTCCAGGTAGCGCGCGTCGAGCGCCCGCCCGACCTCGCGCAGCTTGTGCCCAATGCGCAGCGCCTCGGCGTCCAGGGAGGGCGGCGACGCCGGCGACCCCGGGAGGTTCTCACTGACCGACATCGACATAGCCCCTCATCATAGCGCGACGGGACGGGTGACGGGGGCGGCGGCGAAATCGGCGATGGAGAGCGCCGCGGCCAGCCGGGGAGAACCGGCCGCCGACGCCCGCGCGCCGAACGCCTCGAGCCGGGCGCCGAAGGCCTGCCCGAGATCGCCGGTGGCGGGAACGTCGTCCGGCCAGACCAGCGAGCGACGGGTGCGGGCCGCGGCGGTGATCATCACCGCCAGCTCGAGCCCCAGCTCCGGCCCCGCCTGGACCGGCCGCGCCGCCCGGGCCCGATCGGGATCGACGCCGTAAAGGACGTCCAGCCAGACCAGATGGGCCAAGAACCGAAGCGCGAAGGCGACGCTCTCCTCGGAGGCGGGCAGCCCGAACGGCGGATCGTGCATCCCCGCGAAACGGTAGAGCGCGCCGGCCAGCGCGTCGCCCGCGCGCTCGACGCCGAGCTCGACGGCAGCCCCGGCGACCGCGCGGGCCAGGACCGGGAACCGGAGCACCGGGAGAATGCGCCCCCAGCCGAGCGGCGGATCGAGCCGCAGCGGATCGAGCGCCTCGCCGAGGGGGCTGGCGACGTTGAGCACCAAGAACGCCCGGCGCCCGACGGCGGGGATCCCGATCTCGCGCAGCCAGCGCCGGCTGGCCCGGTCGACCCGCACCCGCCGCAGCGAGGGGAGCGCCATGACCCGCCCGGGCGGCGTCCGACCGACGAAGGTCTGGTGCCCCAGCCAGAACCGCACCGTCCGGTCGACGCGGACGATCTCCGGGATCCGGGCCAGCAACGAGTGACGGTTCACCGCCTCGCGCGCCGACGACGGAGAGCCGACCGACGCCAGCTCCAGCGCGGCCAGCGCGATCTGCTCCTGCCGCCGGGCGATCCCCGGCCCGGCCAGGTCGGGATGGGCCAGCGCCAGCAGATCGTGCAGGGCGGCGCCGAGACGCACCGTCACCTCGTCGAGCGGAGGCGCCGCCGCGCCCGGCAGGAGCCGCCCGGCGACCGCCCGCCGGCCGGCGCCGAGCATGGCGATCGGTTCGGCCTCGTCGTCGGTGGGATCGCGGCTGGCGCTCGCGACCAGGTCCATCACCCGGGCCACGGCCCGCGCCCCGAGCGGCCGCCCGACGCGCAGCGCCCCACCCCGCACGAGCGGCAGGAGAAACTCCGCGACGAACCGGCGGGCCATCGTCGTCAGCGCGGCCGCGCCAACCCCCACAGCGGCATCGGTCCGAGCGGCACGTTCTCGATCTCGACCGGCTCGTCCGGCTCACGGTCGGTCCGCCCGAGCGGCTCCAGGTTCGCCAGCGCCGGCTCGATCTCGACCAGCAGACGCCGTTCGAACGGGACGATCGCCTCCGGCAGGATGCGCACCGGCGCCATGTTCAAATCGGGGAACAGCACCATGGCGCCGCCGATGGCCCCGAGGCGCTCGGCCAGCACCTCCGGCGAGGCGGCGGGGCGAATCTGCGTCCCCAGGGGAACCAGCACCTCGGGGGCGCCGAACTGGTAAAGGGTCCCGAAGGGGATCCCGTCCAGCACCTCGGCGGCCCGCACCAGCACGCCCCGCTTGAGCAGAACGACCCGGTAGGCCCGCAGCGCCGTCGGAGGCAGCGCGTAGACCAGCCGCTGCAGCCAGCTCACCTGACCCCACGGGATGAGGGTGGCGACCGGCGGGCGCGCCTCGCCGGCCTGTTCCAGTCGCAACGCGACGGCCAGATCGGGGCGCCCCGCCGGGACCGCCTCGCGGCGGCCGACAACCTCGGGCGACGGCGCCCGGATCCGGATGAGATCCTCGATGGCCGCGAACGCCGGCAGCGGCGCCACCTCGGTCACCCCGCGGGGGGCGAAGAGGTGAAGGCGATCGGAGGCGAAGCTGGCCCGACAGGCCTCGAGGTGGATCGGATGACGGTACCCGACCGCCACCACGAGGTTGTCGGTGACCGGCAGATACAGCTCCAGCCCCGGCGTCGTCGACAAGAGCTGGTAGAGGCGGGGCGGCAACCGCTCGATCCGGAAGATCCAGAACGAGCTGCCCGATGAGAACGCGCTCGAGGTCGAGCTCTCGCAGAGAGCCGCCGTGGCGCGCATCGCCTCGGCGGGGTCGCGCAGGTAGCCGCCCGCGCGATGCAGGATGCCGGCCACCACCGTGCCGAGCCCGCGGCGGGCCGTCACGTAGATCGGCCCCTCCGGCGCCTTGAGCGTGCGACCGTGCAGGCGAGCGAGCGACAGGCGCAGCAGAAGCTGGGCCAGCGGCAGCTCGCTTTCGATCCGATAGGGGACCGTCTCTTCGAGGCCGTAGAAGATCAGAATCGCCGGCCTCGGCGCTGAGCGTCTCGACGTCGTAGCCGAGCGGCGCCCGGGTCTCTCGAAACTGCACGAAGTGCTTCCCGGCCCCGGTGAAGACCTGTCCGCCCGCCAGGCGCGCCGCGTGCGCGACGGCGTCGCCCAGGGCTTGCGCCGCCGGCATCAGCACGATCGCCTCGCGGGTGCCCGCCCCGCCGCGGGCATAGACGATCCGAAAGCCGGGCTGCAGGTCGTCGAGGCTCTGCTCGGCCGAGAGGAGCCGGAGGAACGACACCAGCCGATCGACGGCGGCGAAGCGGACGACGAGCTGCCGGCCGAGCGCCGCCCCCCGCATGTCGGCGGAGAGGCCCGGCAAGTTGAACCGAGCCTGCCCGACCGCGATCCGCTGGAGCATCGACAGAGTCTAGTCCACAGGGCCCGGGTTCGGGGTGGGTGATAGGATCGGGGGGTGGGCTCTCGCGATTCGCGGCCGGCGCTGGATCCGTCGCTGACCATCTCGGGTGGGCGCGATCTGGTCGCCCTGGTCGGGCGCCTGGTGCGTGAACGTTCGTGGGACACGCTGACGGCGCTGTTCAAGGCGCTGGGCAGCGACGGAGGGATGGCGCCGGCGGCCCTCGGCGAGCTCGACACGGCGGCGCGCCTGGTCGGCGAGGCGCTGGCGGCGCTGCCGCCGCCCCGGAACCCGCGCAGCGCACAGGCCGATGAGCTCCGCACCGTCGCCCTGGCGGCGGCCGAGGCGCTGCTCGTTCGTTGCGCCCATCCGCCGCTGGCGGAGATCGAGCGGCGGGCGCTCGATCGGGCCGCCGGGCTGCTCGCCCGCGGCGGCGACCACCGCCGGGCGGCGCTGACGTACGAGGAGCTGGGGGCCGACGAGCAGGCGGCGGACGCCTGGGGCGCGATGGGCGATCTCGAGCGCATGGAGGGCGCCCACGAACGCGACGCCCGCCGGACGGCCGCCCGCCGCGCCGCCGGAGATCTCGTGCATCGGTTCGAAGCGCTGCTCACCGGCGGTGAACGGATGCAGGCGCTGGCGTTGATCGCCGCGGTCTCGGGGCTGGAGGCGACCGCCTCGCTGCGCCTGCGCGCCGCCGCCATCGAGCGGCGTCTCTGTCATGGCGGCGCGGTCACCCTGCGCGCGCCAGGTGGGACCTGGGTCCGGGTCGCGCCGCTGCCCACGGAGATCGGCCGCGATCCGGCCAGCGGAATTCCCCTCCGCGATCCGGCCGTCTCGCGCCGGCACGCCCTCCTCCGCACCGAGGGGAGCGACGTGGTCATCGCCGATCTCGGCTCGCGCACGGGGGTGCGGCTCGGCGGTGCCCGACTGGAGGAGGGGGCCGCCCTCCCCCTGCGTGGCAGCGGCGAGCTCGCGCTCGGCGCGACGACGGTGCTCAGATTTCAGGCCGCGCCGGGGCTGGTGGTTCTCGAAGGGGTGAGCGGGCTCGATCGCGGCCTGCGGGCGGTGGCGGGCGACCGCTCCCTTGCCGATCGAAACGCTGCTTCCCGGCACCGAAGGGCTGGCCATCGAGCTGGCCGGCACTCTGGTCCGTTTGCGGCGGCGCCCCGACGTCGCGGCGCGCGTCGACGGACACCTCATCGGGCCGGCAATGCGATCTCCTGCACGGCGACCTCATCGAGGTCGTCGGCTCGGGCGCGCGGCTGGAGGTGGAATGAACGAACGCGACGAGCTGGCCGACGCCGCGCGCGCGGAGAGGGCCGGCGATCCGATCGGCGCCGCGCTGGCGCTCCGCCGTCACCTCGAACGCCACGCGGGCGACGGGGTCGCGCGCCTCCGCTTCGCCCGCGTGCTCATCGCCGCCGGGGAGCACGCGGCCGCCCGCCAGGCGCTGGCGCCGCTCGAGGCCGAGCTGGAAAGGGCGTCGACGACGAGGGGAGCGGAGGCCCTCCCGGATCTGCCGAGCGAGCGCGACGTCGAGCGGGCGCTCGCCGAGCTGGACGAAGCGGACGGTGCCGTCTCCTCGGCGGCGGCGCGCTGGGAGCGGCTGCTGGCGGACGACATCGACGACGCGCAGGCCCGTGCCCGCCTGGCGCGCCTCCGCCCAGCCGCGCCGTCGCCGCCTCACCCGAGCGATCGCGCCGGGACCACCGAGACGCTCGTCTCGCCGGAAGGGGTCGAGACGCTGCGCTATCGCCTGGTGCGGGAGCTCGGACGGGGCGCGACGGCGACGGTCTACCTGGCGCGGGACGAGGCGCTCGATCTGTCGGTGGCGCTCAAGATCCTCCATCCCCAGCTGGCCGCGACCGGCCGCGCCGAGCCGCTGGCGCGGTTCCTGGCCGGCGCGCGCCTCCTGGCCGGGGTTCGACACCCGGGCGTGGTGGCGGTCTACGACGTCGACGAGCCGGCGCGCGCGCTGGCCATGGAGTGGATCCCCGGCGGCACGCTGCGGACGCGTCTCGCCGCCCACCCCGACGGGCTCCCGGCCGGGGAGGTCGCGGCCACCGCGCGCGATCTGCTGGCCACCCTGGCGTTTCTGCAGGGCCGGGGAATCGTCCACGGCGATCTCAAGCCGTCGAACCTCCTTCTGCGAGCCCCCGGCGAGGTGGTGCTGGCCGACTTCGGCGCCGCGGTGCAAACCGGCGGAGAAGCTGGAGCGGCCCGACTCGGCGAGACCGGCGGCACGCCGCTCTATCTGGCCCCCGAGCAGTTTCAGGGGGCGCCGGCCTCGGCGGAGACCGATCTCTACGCGGCGGGGGCGATCCTCTGGGAGGCCGCCACCGGCCGCCCGCTCCGCAGCCACGCCGATCTTCTGCAGCGCGGTCGTCCGGCGACCGCGGGCGATCCCGGCGAGCCGCGGCCCGGGGAAGCGCAGGAGGCACACGCCCGGTTGCGCGCCCGCCTCCCCGACTCAGCCGAGATTATTTTGGCTCTTCTTGATCCGACCCCGTCAAGGCGCCGGCAGTCGGCTTGGGCGCAGGGTTCGAGTAGATATTGAACTGCAGCCCGAAGTTGACGTCGGTCACCAGGCCGAAGGTCGGCAAGCCGGCGATCTCGTTGATCTCGACGACCAGCGAGATCGCCTTGGACGCCTCGTAGTAGAGGCCGCCGGCCGCGCCGGCCAGGAACGGGCCCGCCACGATGGTGTCCTTGAAGTCGGAGTAGCCGTTGTTGCTGCCGGCGTCGGGATAGCCGAGGAACCGGAAGTTGCCGGCGCCCACCAGCGGGCCGAGGAAGAACCGGAGCTGCGACTGCTTCGTGTAAAAGAGCAGCTTGGCCATGACCCCGATCGCGCCCTTGTAGACGAAGTCCGCGTACTTCGACGGCGGCAGCGTGTACTGCAGCCGGCCGGCCACCGAGAGAGCCATGCCGGGATTGAACGCGTAGCCGACCTCCGGCTCCAGCTGGCCGATTCCGGCCCAGGCAAGCCCCGGGACGAACTGGCTCTGCAGCGCATGGAACTGCGGATCGATCGACCTGTTGACCGCCTCGAACCCGTTGCCCTTGGCGTAGCCGTAGCCGGTCCCGATCCCGATCCCGATCCACCACTTACGCTTGCCGAACCGGGTGTCGAGCCCCTCGCGCTCCTTGTCGACGCGCCCGAGGCGGATGCGCGGACGCTGATCCCCCTCGTCTTCCTCGAGGGGGTTCTCGTCCTCTTCGCCGACCGGCACGCTCGACACCTCACCCTTCTCCTCCTCCTCGACCACGAGCACGATGTTCGGGCTCTCGGCGCCGCCGTTGGCGACCACCGGCTTGCCGGCGGCGTTGCGCCCCTCGAAGTAGAACTGGACCGACTTCCCGGTGACCGCCTTCTTGGGGATCTTGGCCTGGAGCCACCCCTTGGGGCTCTTGGTCATGAGGACTTCGTTGTAGTCCTCCTTGCCGGGCGCGCGGTACATCAGGTAGACGCTGGCCACGGGGAGATTGGGGGCCACCGCGCAGCGGACGGTGAGCGGCCTGTCGATGATCGCTTCGTCCGGCTCCGGGCAGTCGAGCGCGCCGACGTGAGCCGGCAGATCGGGCTCCTCGTCGCTGCTCGGGTGATGCCTCTTCGCCTTCGGATGATCGTCCGACGAGGCGGCCTCATCCTCCATGATCGGGCCCCGGCGCTTCTTCTTGGGCGGCGGGGCGTTGTCATCGCCGCCACCGCCGCCGCTGGACGCAGCCCCGCCGCCGCTGCGCGCGTTGCGCTGAGCCTCGGCGAAGGCCGCCGTCACCTCCGGCGTGTCGATCCCCTTCGACAGCTGGATGGTCGGATCGATCTCCAGCGCGCGCTGGAAGCTCTGCATCCCCTTCTGCCGGTCCTTGAGGCCCGTGATGTAGACGGCGCCCAGGTGGATGTAGGTGCGCGCAACGACCGGGTGATTGTCGAGCCCGGCCTTCTTCCCGGCCAGCAGCGCGTCGAGCAGGATCCGCTTGGCGGCCTCCCAGTCGAGCGTGTCGTAATCGTCGAGCGCCTTCTTGTTCATCTGAACGAGCTTGTCGACGGCGGCCTGGTCCTGCGCCATCGCCGTACGGGGCGCGAACGCCACGGCTCCGAAGGCGAACGAGACGGCGACCAAAGCGATGTGCGTGGAGCGGATCATTGCTTCGTCCTTTTATCTTTTGCTGCGTGGCCTATTGCTGCGTGATGAAGAATTCCACACGCCGGTTCTTTTCCCGCCCCGCGGCCGTCTTGTTGGTCTCGAGCGGTTGGTCGGGCCCGTACCCCTTCGCCTCCATCCGCGACATGTCGACGCCCAGCCCCACCAGATGTTGCCGCACGGACTCCGCCCGGCTCTGGGAGAGCTGCATGTTGTGAGTGTGCTTGCCGCGCGAGTCGGTGTGCCCCTCGATCCGGACCGTCATCGTGGGGCGCGACTTGAGAACGGCGGCGATCTCCTCGAGCAGCGGGAAGCTGCGCGGCTGGATGCTCGCCTTGTTGGTGTCGAAGAAGATCTTCTGTTTGAGCTCGATCTTCTCCTGGGTGACCACGATGTGCTCGTACTTCTTCGGGCAGCCGTCGTTGTCGGGCGGGCCCGGATCGTTGGGGCACTTGTCGGCGGCGTCGAGCACGCCGTCTTTGTCGTTGTCCGGATCGGGGCAGCCGTCGGCGTCCTCGAACCCGTCCTTGTCCTCCGGCTCGGTCGGGCACTTGTCGACGTTGTCCAGGATGCCGTCGGCGTCGTTGTCCGGATCGGGGCAGCCGTCGGTGTCCTCGAACCCGTCCTTGTCCTCCGGCTCGTTGGGGCACTTGTCCACCTTGTCGGGAACGCCGTCCTTGTCGTTGTCCGGATCGGGGCATCCGTCGGCGTCCTCGAACCCGTCCTTGTCCTCCGGCTGCGTCGGGCACTTGTCGGTGGAGTCGGGGATCCCGTCGTGGTCCATGTCGGGCGGAACCGTCGGCGGGACGCACTTGTCGCGCGGCGAGAGGCGATAGGCCTCGCGCGCGTTGTGATCGGCGACGTGCAGGTGGTCGCGCGCCCGGAAGTAGTCGCCCTGGGCCAGCTCGCGCTCGGTGAACTCGATGTGCGTATCGGCCAGGGCCAGCTCGCGGGGCGCGCACTTGTAGGCCCCGTTGTCACGCGCCTCCTTGGCGATGGTGCGCACCTCGTGAACGCTGTTCTCCATCTCGGTGCCGGCGCAACCCGGCCAGGAGATCGCGCCCAGCGCCGCCGCCGTCACCACGACGGCCGACCTGACCGACGTCCTCACCCGGGCAGCTCACTCAGGCGCCTTTGGGCTACGCGCGGGCGCGCGCGGCTTGGCGGCCGGCGCGCCGGAATCCTCGGTCGCCGCCCCCGGCTCCTCGTTCTGAGTCTTGGGGACGTAGGTCGCGGCCGCGCTCTCCTTGGCCATTCGCTCGACCGTGATGGCCCGCGCGCGGTTCGCCAGATCTTCCGCCTTGCGTCCGTACTCGATGGCGTCCTGGTATTCGGCGTGCCCCGCCTCTTCGCGCGCCTTGTGCAGATACTCCTCGGCGGCGGTGTACTCGTAAGGGGCGTAGCGCTGCGCCGACGCCAGCTTGGCAGCCGACACCGCGGACGCGGCTTTGTTGCCGACCTGGTTGATGTACTCGACGGGGCCACAGGCCCCCAACGACACCAGGAGCGGCGCCAACATAAGAACCAATCTTCCCGTCGGAAGCGTGCGGATCCGGCGCAATTCCGCCCGACGGTAGCAACTGCCGCGCGCCCGGTCAATCGCGTGCGCGGACTTCCCGCACTCACCGCACGTCTTGCGCGAGCGGTTCATCCGCGATATGAGCGAAGCCGGCATTTTTACTCGACGCGCACGACCCCCACGGAGGTATCACGGTGAAACAACTGATCGCCTATCTTTTAGATCACGCGATAATCGATTTCTCAGGCGATCTCACCCTCGACATGGTTCGGGATTTCTTGCGTGAGGACGATAGCCCCGAAGGACGGAAGCTGCTCGGCAAGCTGGTCGAAGACCGGGGCGTCGACGACATGGTCGTCACCCTGGCCGACTGCCTTCAGGACTACCTGCGCACCGGGATCACCGACGACGTCGTCCGCGAGCAGATCCGGCTTTACAGCGAGAGCTGACGAGGTCACCGGGGCGGCCGCCATCCTGCTGGCGGCCGCGCTGATCGCCACTGGCTGCAACAGCTACCCGACGGACGTCACCCCCTACCCGGGCCTCTGCCCGAAGATGTACGTGGCCGACTGGTCGCCCGCCGAGGGCGCGGTCGACGTGCCGGTCGACGCGACCATCAAGGTCACGTTCTCCGATTACCCGGACCCCGACACGGTCGGCGAGCCCAGCATGCTGCTGACGACCGGGGTCTTCCGCCTCCCCGAGACCTACAGGGTCGACCTGGCGGAGAAGGCGGTGCGGATGGCGCCTAACGGCGTTCTCGACACCGATCTCGGCTACACCGTGACGGTCACGAACAAGGTCGCGTCGCTGGCCGGCTGCTCCGGCCCGACCGAGGGGCGACAGTTCACCACCGGAGAGCACGCGAGCAACATCCTGACTCCCGCCGCGCCGGAGCTGGCGAAGGTGCAGGCCATCTTCGACGCCAGCTGCGCCGGCAGCCGCTGCCACATCGATCCGTACGGGGGGTGCCTGGCGGCGCCGTACGGCGGCCTGTCGCTCTGCGCGGCCGAGGCGCGCGACGCCCTCGTCGACGTCCCCTCCCGGGAGGTGAGCGCCCTGGCACTGGTGGCGCCTCTTGACTCGGCGCGTAGCTATCTCCTCCGCAAGCTGTTGCCGGCCACGGCCGGGGCTGGCCCCATCCCCGGGACCCTCGGCCAAAGAGAGCCGCCGGGCCCGCCGCTCCCCGCCGACCAGATTCTGACCATCGCAGCGTGGATCGACGGTGGCGCCCTCCCCTGAGATCGGCGAACTTAAAGGGGTCCCCCGCACCAGGGCCGGGTTTAACGTCCCGCGCCGAACCCGTCGATGAGAGCCGCCGATGTCCACCCGTGAGCCCGTCCAACCCCAGCCGAAGCCGGCGGTTGCGACGACGACCATGTTTGGTCGCTACAAGCTGCTCGGGCGGATCGGCGAAGGGGGGATGGCCGAGGTCTACCGGGCGCTCATGACCGGGCCCGAAGGGTTCGAGCGCGAGCTGGTCTTGAAGCGGATCCTCCCGCGCCTGTCGGAGACCGGCGACTTCAAGACGATGTTCATCCGGGAGGCGAAGATCTCGGCGCTGCTGCTGCACCCGAACATCGTGCAGATCTACGAGTTCGGCGAGGCCGACGGCGCCTACTTCATCGCCATGGAGAACGTGCAGGGGGTGACGCTGCGCGAGGCGCTCACCACGCTGCGGCGCGAGCAGCGCGCGATGCCCTATCTGGTCGCCGCCGACATCGCGCGCCAGATCTGCATCGGCCTCGATTACGCCCACACGCTGCACGGCCCCGACGGCCGCCCGCTGGAGATCGTCCACCAGGACATCTCTCCGACCAACATCATGCTGGCCTACACCGGCACCGTGAAGATCCTCGACTTCGGGATCGCCCGCGCCGCCTCCTTCGCCGAGGAGGAGGCGAAAAAGGGGCTCATCAAGGGGAAGGTGAGCTACCTGTCGCCCGAGCAGATCCATGTCCGGCCGTTCGACGCCCGGGCCGACGTGTTCGCGCTGGGCGTGGTGTTCCACGAGATGCTGACCGGGCGGCGGCTGTTCCAGGCGAAGAACGACATCGGCAAGATGCGGCAGCTCCTGGCGGCGCCGATCGCGCCGCCGTCGGCGCTGAACGCGACCATCCCCCGCGAGCTCGATCGGATCGTCATGCGGGCGCTGTCGATCGACGTCACCGAACGGTTTCAGTCGGTCGCCGACATGGCCAGCGATCTCGAGCGCACGCTGATCGCCGCCCGCTACTCGAGCCGCGAGCTGTCGAAGCTGCTGCACGGGCTGTTTCTCCCCGACGAAGATCCGGTGGTGGTGGTCGACACCGAGGATCACCGGACCATCGCCACGACCGGAAGCTCGTCGGGGACCAGCGGCGGGGGAGCGACCAATTCGATGGCGACCTCGGCCACGACGGGGGTTCGCACGCCGAGCGTGCGCTCGACCTCACCGTCGATGTCCACGTCGACGTCGAGCTCGGGGTCGCACTCCACGCCGGGATCGGCCGGGGCTCGCCCGACAGGCAAGCGCCCCACCTCTCCGTCAGACGCCGTCACCGATCCGCTCCCGCCGATCCCCGAGGCGACGGAGCTCCTCCGCCCGTCCGAATCGGGCGCGCAGCGGCTCGAACGGGTGGTCCAGGCCGAGCGGGGCCGGCTCGCTCGCAAGCGGATCCGCGGCAAGCTCCGGATCGTGGCCGTCATCGCCGGGATCTTCGCCGGCCTGGCGATCGCCGCCGTCGCCGGAGTCTGGGCCTGGCACCGCTACGGGCCCATGCTTCTCGCGCCGCCGCCCCCGCCCCCCAAGCCGGCGCTGCCGGTGCCGCTGCCCAACCAGACGGCGCCCGAGCCGGCGGCCAAGCCGAAGAAAACACGCCCCTCCCGCCACAAAGGGTCGCACGCCCCCTCGCCCGCCGCCGAGACGCCGGCGCCCGGCGACGAGCCGCTGGCCCCCTCCGGCGAACAGAAGAAGCCCTAGGAGGACGGCGCCGGAAGGCGGCGCAGGGCGAGCTCGATCTTCTCGATCGCCGCCTCGAGCTCCGCCAGGCGCGCGCGATCCTTTTCGAGGATCTCGGCCGGCGCGCGACCGAGGAAGTTCGGGTCGGCGAGCTTCTTCTTGAGATGGTCGCGATCCTTGACCAGCTTGGCGAGGCTCTTCTCCAGGTTGGCCTTCTCGGCCCCCGCGTCGACGATCCCCTCCAGGGGGACCACCACCTCGACGTCGCCGGCCACCGCCATGGCCGTCTGTCCGATGACGTACTCGCCCGAGAGGTTGCCGCCCGCGCGGCGCACCCGCACCTCGCTGGCGCGGGCGTGCTCGGCGATGATCCCCTTGTACCCCTCGAGGATCGTCTTCTTGTAGTCGTCGGCGACGGCCAGCGAGACCTTGAGGCGGGTCGAGGTGGGAATCTTCTTCTCGGCGCGGATACCGCGCAAGGCGACGATGATCTTCTGCACCAGCGCCATCGACGCCTCGGAGGCGTCGTCGTGGAAGCGGATGTCGCGCACCGGATACAGCGTGATCATGATGCTCTGGGGAGCGCCCGACGGCTTGGGGAGCTTCTGCCAGACCTCTTCTGTGAGGAACGGCATGAACGGATGCAGGAGGCGCATCGCCGTCTCCAGCGCCGTCACCAGCGTCCCCTGGATCTTCCGGCGCCCCTCCCGATCGGCCTCCGTGTCGCCGGACAGCTTCTTGAGGCTGGCCTTGGCCAGCTCGATGTACCAGTCGCACAGCTCGTCCCAGATGAAGTGGTAGGCGGCCTGGGCGGCGTCGGCGATCCGATACTCCTCCAGCGCGCCGTCGACCTCCTCGGAGATCCGCTGCACGCGCGAGAGGATCCAGCGCTCCGGCAGATCCAGCTCGGCGCCGTCGGGGCCGTCGGCCAGCCGGTCGGCATAGCGATCGGCGTCGTAGCCGTCCAGGTTCATGAGCGTGAACTGGGTGGCGTTCCAGATCTTGTTGGCGAACCGGCGCGCGTCCTCGACGTTGCCGACGGAGAACTTGATGTTCTTCCCCTGCGAGGCGTGCGTCGTCAGCCAGGCCAGCGCGAAGCGGAGCGCGTCCGCCCCGTGCTTGTCGATGATCTCCACGGGGTCGATGGTGTTCCCCTTCACCTTCGACATCTTCTCGCCCTTCTCGTCGGTCACCATCGTGTGGAAGTAGACGGTGCGGAAGGGGACCTTCTTCATGAAGTGCAGCCCCGCCATCATCATGCGGGCCACCCAGAAGAAGAGGATGTCGTAGCCGGTATCGAGGACGGTCGTCGGGTAGAAGGTCTTGAGCTCGCGCGTCTCGTTGGGCCAGCCGAGGGTGGCGAACGGCCAGAGCCAGGACGAGAACCAGGTGTCGAGGACGTCCTCGTCCTGCTTGAGGCTGTCGGCGCCGGCCCCGCACTTGCCGCAGGCGGCCGGCGTGGTGCGGGCGACGGTCGTCTCGCCGCACTTGCCGCAGTACCAGGCCGGGATGCGGTGCCCCCACCACAGCTGCCGCGAGATGCACCAGTCGCGGATGTTGTGCATCCAGTGGAAGAAGGTCTTCGACCAGGTCTCGGGGACGAACTTGGTCTTCCCCTGCTCCACCGCCTCGATGGCCGGCTTGGCCAGCGGCTCCATCTTCACGAACCACTGGGTCGACAGCATCGGCTCGACCACCGCCTCGCAGCGCTGGCAGTGGCCGACGGCGTGAACGTGCGGCTTCGAGCCGCGCTCGAGCCCCAGCTCGGCGAGGCGGGCCTTGACCGCCTTGCGGGCCTCGACGCGGTCGAGCCCGGCGAACGGGCCCCCCTCCGCGTTGACCGTCCCCTTTTCGTCGAAGATCGGAGATCATCGGCAGGTTGTGCCGCTGCCCGGTCTCGAAGTCGTTGGGATCGTGCGCCGGCGTCACCTTCACCGCGCCGGTGCCGAACTTGGGATCGACCAGCACGGCGTCGGCGATGATCGGGAACTCGCGGTTCACGATCGGGTGGCGGACCATCTTGCCGATCTTCGCCTGGTGGCGCGGATCGTCGGGGTGGACGGCGATGGCCGTGTCGCCCAGCATCGTCTCGGGGCGGGTCGTCGCCACCACCACCTCGCCCGATGCCGTCGGCCAGCGGATAGGCGAACTCGTACAGCTCCCCCTGGGTCCCCTCGTCGTAGTCGACCTCCAGGTCCGACAGCGCCGTCCGGTCATTGGGGCACCAGTTGATGAGGCGCCGGGCCCGGTAGATGAGCCCCTCCTCGTAGAGGCGCACGAAGGCCTCGATCACCGCCGCCGAGTAGGGCGGATCCATGGTGAAGACGGCGCGCTCCCAGTCGAGCGAGCAGCCGAGCCGCTTGAGCTGCGCGAAGATCTTGTCGCCGGTGCGCTGCCGCCAGTCCCAGACGCGGGCCACGAAGGCCTCGCGGCCGATGTCGTGCCGGCTCTTCTTCTCGGTGGCGCGCAGCTCGCCGCTCCACCACCATCTGGGTGGCGATGCCGGCGTGATCCGACCCGGGCAGCCACATGGCGTTGTAGGCCGCCATCCGGCGCCAGCGGGTGAAGATGTCCTCGATCGTGTCGCCGAGCGCGTGCCCCATGTGCAGGACGCCGGTGACGTTGGGCGGCGGGATGACGATGGCGAACGGCGCCTTCGGTGCGGCGGCGTCGGCGTGGAAGTATCCGCGCGCCATCCATTCGGCGTACCAGCGCGGCTCGATTTCAGCGGGGTCGTAACCCTTGGGGAGGTCGGCCATGGAAGACGCGGTTCTAGCGCGAATCGACGGTGGTTGTCGCGTTGGCCCGCCGTTCGCACTCGAAGCGGGCGTGCGACTGACCTTCGATTGGGGGACGCTCCTCCTCGCCGACCTGGCCGACCTGCCCGCGGGGTTCGAGGTCGCGCAGATCCCGGGCGTTCTGTGGGACGAGCGGGTGGGCGTGCATCGAGCGCCGGCGCGCCTCTGCTACCCGCTCGTCTCGGAGCTGCGACGCCGGGGCGTCCCGGTGGCGGACATGCCGCGACCGGCGCTGGCGCCACCGTCCGGGTTTCGTCCCTTCGAGCTGCGCCCGTATCAGGAGGCGGCGTTGACCGCCTGGCGGCAGGCGGGACGCCGCGGGGTGGTGGTGTTGCCGACGGGGAGCGGCAAGACCCGGCTGGCGCTCGGGGCGATCGCCGCCACCCGCACGCCGGCGCTCTGTCTGGCGCCGACGCGCGCCCTCTGCGATCAGTGGGCGGCGGCGCTGGCGGCGGTCTGGGACGGCCCGATCGGCCGGTTCGGCGACGGTGAGCGGATGACCGGCGCGGTGACGATCGCTACCTACGCCGGGGCCTACCGCCACATGTCGTCGCTGGGGGACAAGTTCGGCCTCCTGATCGTGGACGAGGCCCACCACTTCGGTCAGGGATGGCGGGACGAGGCGCTGGAGATGTCGATCGCGCCGCTGCGGCTGGGGCTGACGGCGACTCCGCCCGAGCCCGGCCCGGGCGCCGAACGCCTGGCGTCGCTGATTGGCCCGGTGGTGTTCGAGCGGAGCGTCGGGGATCTGGCCGGGCGCTACCTGGCGCCGCTGGAACGGGTCACCTGGCATCTGGCGCTCGATCCCGACGAGCGTCGCGAGCACGACGCGCTCTGGGAGGTGTACCGCCAGGCCCGGCGGGCGTTCGAGGGGAATCATCTCGGGGGCAGCTGGGAGGATTTCCTGCACGAGGCGGCACGCACCGACGAGGGGCGGCGCGGGATCGCCGCCTGGCGCCGGGCCAGACGCATCCTGGCTTTCCCGCGGCGCAAGCGCGAGGCGCTGGCGCTGCTGCTGGGGCATCACCGCGGGCAACGCACGCTGGTGTTCGTGGCCGACAATCAGACCGCCTACGCGGTGGCGCGCGAGCACCTGGTCATGCCGCTCACCTGCGACATCGGCCGCGCCGAAAGGCAGGAAGTGCTGGACCGGTTTCGCACCGGGACGCTGCGGGCGCTGGTGTCGGCGCAGGTGCTCAACGAAGGGATCGACGTCCCCGACGCCGAGGTGGGGATCGTCGTCGCCGGCCGGATGGGCGAGCGCGAGCACGTCCAGCGCGTCGGCCGGCTGCTGCGCCCCGGTCCCGGCAAGCGGGCGCTCGTCTACGAGCTGGTGGTCGAACGTTCCAGTGAAGCGCGTCAGGCCGAAAGGAGAGGTGAGCGTCTTGCTGTCCGAGCGCGATCTTCCGCTTAGGCTCATCGAGGAGCGGGCCTTCATCGACTACCTCGGCCCGCAAGACGAGCCCTGGGTGCGGGTGCTGCTGGCCGAGATGGCACGCTTCGAGGGGCGCCGCCGCCGGGAGCTGGCCGAGCGGCTGGCCGAGCCGCTCCCTTGCGAGGCGCCCCACTTCAAGCGGCGGGCCGCATCGCGCGCGCTCCTGGCGCTCTGGCGGCGTGAGCCCGCCGCCCAGGAAGCGCCCCGCTCGCGGCTGGCGTCGGCGCGCGCGCTTCCCCGTCCCGCGACCCTGCGGCAGGAGCTGTTCGGCGCCGCGGCCGCCACCGACGGTCCCGCGCTGGCCGTTGCCGACGCAGCCGCGGCCAGGCTCGGGTTGAGCCGGGAGGCCGTCTTGGATCTGCTGTTCGCCGATCTTCCCGGAGAGCGACCGGTCCGCGCGCCGGAGCCGCCGCCCACGCCCGCCGAGGCGATGCTGCGCACCAACCTGGCGATCGCGCAGGCGGTCCTCATGCGCGCCTCCCGCCTCGAGCTGCGGGTCGAGGGGGGCGTGCGCCCCATCGTCCGGCTGGCCAAGCTGCGCGGGCTGCTCTGCACGATCCTCGACGTGCCCGACCTCGGCCGCCCGATGCTCGAGCTCTCCGGCCCGTTCTCGCTGTTTCAGCACACGCTCCTTTATGGCCGCGCGCTGGCCGAGCTGCTGCCGCACCTCTCCTGGTGCGCCCGCTTCGAGCTGCGCGCCGCCTGCGCGCTCCGCGGTCGGCTGGCCAGCGTCTGCATCGACAGCGGCGATCCGATCTTCCCCGCCACGCCACCCGCCCTTTACGACAGCCGCCTGGAGGAGCGGTTCGCCGCTGACATTACCAAGCTGGCGCCCGACTGGGACCTCGTGCGCGAGCCCGAGCCGCTGCGCGCCGGCGGTACGCTGATCTTCCCCGACTTTCTCCTCCGCCACCGCCTGTGCCCCCGGCGGCAGGTCCTGATCGAGATTGTCGGCTTCTGGACGCCCCAGTACCTGGCCAGCAAGGTCGAGAAGCTGCGCCAGACCGACGCGGTCTGTCTCCTCTGCGTCGACGAGGACCGCGCCTGCGCCACCGCCGATCTCCCGCCTCACCTCCCCGTCGTCCGCTTCCGCCGCCGCATCGACGCGGCCGCCGTCCTGCACGAGGTCGAACGCCTGACCCACGATCAGAGCTCGCACGCCGCCTGAGGAGACCATGAGTATGCTAGTATGCAGTATGCTCCGCACCACGATCACCCTGCCGGACGAGCTCGGCGCGGTCCTCACACGCGAGGCGCGACGGCGCGAGACGTCGGTTTCCGCCCTGGTGCGAGACGCCATCGGTTCCTATCTGGGACTTGCGGAGACGAAGCCGCGCAGGCTGCCATTTGCGGCCCTGGGACGAAGCGGCCGCCGGCATACCGCGCGCGACGCAGAGAAGATCCTGGCCACCGAGTGGGGCCGTGCTCGCGGTCGTTGACACCGGACCGCTCTATGCCGTGGTCGACGAGGACGACGCCGACCACGCCCGCTGTCGGACTGTGCTGGAAGATCCGCGCTATCGCTTCGTCGTCCCCGCCCTGATCGTGGCCGAGGCGACCTATCTGGTCGGAAGCCGCCTCGGCCCCAAGGTCGAAGCACAGTTTCTGCGAGGGATGGAGACGATGGACGTCGAGGCGCCCGGTCCAAAGGACTGGCGCCGCATTGCCGAGCTCGTCGAGCGCTACGCCGACTTCCCCCTCGGGGGCGCGGACGCCTCGGTCATCGCGCTGGCCGAACGGTTGGGCGCCTCCGCGGTCGTCACCCTGGACGTCCGGCACTTCAGCGCGGTCCGGCCTCGCCGGGGCCCCTCTTTTCGCCTCCTCCCCGAGTAGCGCGCCCGACGCGAGCAACCCCGCCGGCTCGCGTCCGATGCTAACGTCATGGGCGTGCCGGCGCGGCTCCACCACTATACGTTCAAGGACTACCTGATGGTCGAGGAGATGAACCCCGTCCGTCACGAGTTCTTGGACGGCGACATCTACGCCATGGCCGGCGGATCGATGCTGCACGCTGCGCTGGCCGGCGCGGTCCTGGGATCGCTTGACGCGCAGCTGGCCGGAGGTTGTCGCGTCTTTACCTCCGACCTTCGCATTCGGGTCCTGGCCACCGGTTTCGCCGGCTACCCCGACGTAACGGTCGTTTGCGGTGATCCGACGACGGATCCAGAGAGCAAGGAAACGCTGACCAATCCGACCGTCGTCATCGAGATCCTCTCGCCCGCGACGATCGACTACGACTCGAGCGAAAAGTTCGAACAGTACCAGCAGATTCCGTCGCTAAAAGCGGTCGTGTACGTCTGGCAGGATCGTCGGCAGATCGAGGTCCGGGCGCGGACCGGCGGGGTGTGGCGGTCTGAGACCATCGGAACGCGAGGCGTGGCGGCCATTGAGGCTCTCGCCTGTACGCTCGACGTCGATGCGCTCTACGCCCGTGCCGGCGGTTGACTCAAGGACCGGCAGCAATCGCCGCGCGTGGCAGCGGGATGTAGCCGCGGTGGACGAACCGCCATTCGACGGGCGAGTTGTCCCGCAGCCCGAGCGCCGCGAAGGTCGCGTCCGACAGATCGATCCCCGCGCGGTTGGTCGGGTTCCGGAACGAACCGTGGCCGCGCTCGGATGCCGGTCGCCGCCCGGTGGCCCAGTAGTCGTCGTCCACGTTCCAGGGACCCACGTCCAGCACCGGGACGACCAGGGTCCGCCCGCCATAGCGCAGCTCGACGTTCTTCCGCAGCGCCACCGGGTGCGGCAGCGCCACGAACAGCGCCCCCGGCTTGATGATCTCGCCGCAGGCCAGGCGCCGCCCGGTCAGCCCCTCGCGGGTGGCGAACACCTGCTGCCAGGGGCCGGGTTGAGCGGCCTCGTAGATCGCCCAGGTCGCCACGGCGAGGAAGACGCACCCCAGTCCCACCACCCGGACCCGTCGCCGGGCCCGCCGGCCCAGTCGTGCGCGCATGGCCTAGGGAATACCGTCGCTCGAACGGCAGCGCAAATTCGCAGCGACGCGCGGCCCGTCAGCTGGCCAGCGACTTCTCGGTCTGCTCTTTGCCGTCGAAGCGGAACATCTTCTGCTTGCCCTCGACGGCGGTGAGCAGGTTGACCGGGCGGCGCCAGATCCGGCCCAGCGCCGCCAGTGTCGAGCGGGCCTGGTCGATTTGCAGATCCGTCCCCTCGTGCCGGTGGCGAATCAGCAGCTCGCCGCGGTTTTCGTGGTTGGCGTCCTCGACCAGGATGAAGGGGTCGCCGAAGTTGGTCAGCGAGAAGAGCATCTTGTGCTTGATCTTCTCGAACTCGCGCGAGTCGATCTCGTAGTTGCCGCTGCGATCGTTCAGCGAGAACGAGAAGAACTTGTTCCGCTCGCAGAAGTCGGCGGTGAAGTACTCGTCGATGAAGGTGACGTCGTTGTAGAGCTTGCGGACCTCGAAGATCTTCTTGCGCCCGAGGCCGAGCCGCTTGTCCCAGGTCCGCCGCTCGTCGAGGCTCTGGCACTCGTTCCACTCGCGCCCGAACCGCCCCTTGTCCCAGCGCTCCTCGACGTCGCGCAGGAGCTCGATGCCGATCTTGTAGGGGTTGAACTGACCGGGCGCCGTCGCCAGCACGCTGGCGTTGTGATCGGCGTAGTCGATGATCTCCGAGACCTTCACCGCCCGCTCGGTCATGATCTTCGAGTGCCAGTAGGCCGCCCAGCCCTCGTTCAAGATCTTGGTCTGGCGCTGGGGCGCGAAGTAGTAGGCCTCGTCGCGGACGATCTCTAGAATGTCGCGCTCCCACCCCTCCAGCGGCGCGTTGCCCAGCAAGAACAGCAGCACGTCGCGCTCCGGCTCGGGCGGGTTCTTCTTGGGCCGGTCCCGCTCCCGCTCCATCTTGCGCCGCTGCTCGTCCATGTACTCGGGCGGGTTGATGAACTTGTCCATGTAGGACTTGGCCCGGATGCGCGGCAGCTCCTGCGTCTCCTTCTGCTCCTGGCGCTCCTTCTCGCGCTCGGGCGACGCCTTCCGGACGATGAAGGGGGACATCGGATCGATCAGGTTCTCGATGCAGAGGCAGGCGTCGATGAACGCTCTCCACCTTCTCGATCCCCAGCCGCTCCATGTGCCGGCGCACGCGGGTGGCGTGGTTCGCCATCCCGTCGATCATCCGGCGGTTGGTCTTGGAGAAGAAGTAGTTGTTCTTGAAGAAGTCGACGTGCCCCAGCACGTGGGCGATGACCATCTTCTGGTCGACCAGCGAGTTCCCCTCCAGCAGATAGGCGTAGGCGGGGTTGTTGTTGATGACCATCTCGTAGATCTTCGAGAAGCCGTAGATGTGGCTCTTGGTCAGGTGCTCGAACTCCATCCCGAAGCGCCAGTGCGGGTAGCGGACGGGGAAGCCGCCGAAGGCCGCCACCTCCTGCATCCGCTTGTAGTCGAGGATCTCGAACTCCACATCCCAGAAGTCGAGCCCGAACTCGCGCCCGTAGCCTTCGATCTCGCGCTGGATGTCGTAGAGGTACGGCGGGAGGGAAGCCACGGGTTACTTCCCCTTCCCCAGGAAGTCGCGGATCGACTCCATGATCGCTTCCTTGCCTGTCATCAAGACGGGGGCCCGGCTCGCTGCCGCTCGCGAGCCCCCGGTCCCCCCTCGCTCCGCACGGCAAAGCCGTGCTCCGCTCGCCCTCATTTTCCCTTCCCCAGGAAGTCGCGGATCGACTCCATGATCGCTTCCTTCCCTTTGATCTCGGAGACGACCAGGTTGTCTTCCTCGTCGAAGTGCTCGTTGAGGTCCTTGATGAATTGACCCGAGCCGTAGGGGCTCTCGACCTGGCCGTAGCAGAAGAGGTTCACCTTGGGGAGGATGTGCGTCTTCAGGAGCTCGACGCACTGGACGGTGTCGTCGACCGACCAGTTGTCGCCGTCGGAGAAGTGAAACGGGTAGATGTTCCACTCCGACGGCGGAAAGTCGTCCTCGATCATCTTGGCGCACAGCTTGTAGGCGCTGGAGATCATCGTCCCGCCCGACTCGCGCGTGCGGAAGAAGGTGTCGCGGTCGACCTCCTTGGCCACGGCGTCGTGGATGATGTAGCGGGACTCGAGCCCCTTGTACTGGCTGCGCAGCCAGGCGTCGATCCAGAAGGATTCGATCCTGACGATCTCCTTCTGCTCGTCGCCCATCGATCCCGAGACGTCCATGATGAAGAGCATCACCGCGTTCGACTGCGGCAGCGGCGTCGTGCGCCACGACCGATAGCGACGATCCTCGCGCACCGGCACGATCACCGGGCGTTCGGCGTTGTAGGTGCCGGTCATCAGCTGGCGGCGCAGCGCCTGACGGAAGGTGCGCTTGAAGTGGCGCAGCGACTCGGGCCCCGCGCGCCGGATGCCGACGTAGCGGTCCTTCTGGGCGATGATCCGCTGCTTGCCCTTGGGCTCGATGCGGGGGAGCTGCAGCTCCTCGCCCATGATCTGCGCCAGCTCCTCCAGCGACAGCTCGACCTCGAGAGCGTGCTCGCCCGCCTGGTCGCCCGCCTTGCCGCTGCCGTCGGCGTTGGGATCCCCCTTGCCGAGGCTGTCGCCCACGTCGCCCGCCCCCTGCCCCACCCCGCCGCGGTCCTTGCTGCCGAACCGGAAGCGCGGGACGTTGATCTGGGGCAGCGGGATCGAGACCAGGTCCTTCCCCTTGCGGCCGATCAGCTCGCCCTGCGAGATGTACTTGCGCAGGTCCTGCTTGATCTTCCCGCGCACGATGTCGCGGAAGCGACGGTGGTCGGGATCGATCCTGAGCGCCATCAGATCACCAGATCCATGAAGCGCCCCGACGCCGGGTCGTAGACGCCCAGGCGCTGCCCCTTGGCCTTGGCGCCCATCGCCTGTTCCAGAACCCCGAGCGCGCGGGTCAGCACGGCCAGCGGCTGGTCCGTCTGGAGGTCACCCATCAGTTTGACCAGCAGCGCCGCCGCCTGGCCGTTGACCTCGACGTTCACCGCGGGCAGCGCCTCGAGCGTAGAGCGATCCATGGGTTGTGCGCCGACCTCCCCTTAATCTTTGACGTCCCCGCGCGCGAAGATCGAGGCCACGAAGTTGAGCACGTCCGTGGAGCAGATTTCGCAGTAGCCGTAGTTGCGGATCATGCGGTTCTTCACCACGTCGATCTTCTCCTGCGTGTCGCGATCGACCACCGCGCTCACCAGCGACGTCAGCTTGATCGAGTCCTTCTGGTCCTCGAACAGCTTCAGCTCGAGCGCCTTTTGCAGCCGCTCGTTGGTGCGGAAGTCGAACTGCCGCCCCTCGATCGCCAGCGCGCCGATGTAGTTCATGATCTCCCGCCGGAAGTCGTCCTTGCGCGAATCCGGGATGTCGATCTTCTCTTCGATCGACCGCATCAGGCGCTCGTCCGGCTCCTCGTCCTGGCCGGTGTACTTGTTCTTCACCCGTTCCTTCTGGGTGTAGGCCTTGATGTTGTCGATGTAGTTGGCGCAGAGCTTGGCGATGGCCTCCTCGTCGGCGCTGATGGCCCGCTGGACCTCGTTCTTGACGATGTCCTCGTACTCCTGCTTGACCAGGCCCAGCAGCACGCCGAAGTGCCGCCGCTGCTCGTCGTTGGTGATGAGCGAGTGGTGGCGCAGCCCGGACTCCAGCTCGTTCATGACCATGAACGGGTTCACGCACCCCTCGCCCCGGTCGGAGACCAGCGCGTTGGAGATCTTGTCCTGGATGTAGCGCGGGCTGATCCCGTCCATCCCCTCGCGCATCGCCTCCTTGCGCAGCTCCTTGATGTTGTCCTGGGTGAAGCCGGGCAGCGTCTTGCCGTCGTAGAGCTTCATCTTCTGCACCAGCGTCAGCTGATGCTTCTTGGGGTCCTCGAGGCGGGTCAGCACCGCCCACATGGCCGCCATCTCCAGCGTGTGCGGGGCGATGTGCTTCCCCCGGATCTTTCCGGCGTTGTAGTCCTTGGCGTAGATCCGCTGCTCCTCGGAGACGCGCGTGATGTAGGGGATGTCGATCTTGACCGTGCGGTCGCGCAGCGCCTCCATGAACTCGTTGGAGAGCAGCTTCTTGTACTCGGCCTCGTTGGTGTGGCCGAGGATCACCTCGTCGATGTCGGTCTGGGCGAACTTCTTCGGCTTGATCTTGTGCTCCTGCGAGGCGCCGAGGAGGTCGTAGAGGAACGCCACGTCCAGCTTCAGCACCTCGATGAACTCGATGATGCCGCGGTTGGCGATGTTGAACTCGCCGTCGAAGTTGAACGCCCGCGGATCGCTGTCCGACCCGTACTCGGCGATCTTCCGGTAGTTGATGTCGCCGGTCAGCTCGGTCGAGTCCTGGTTCTTCTCGTCCTTGGGCTGGAACGTCCCCACGCCGACGCGATCCTGCTCGGAGAGGATCATCCGGCGGACGCGGATGTGCTTGATGACCTGCGCCCAGTCGCCTTTGTACTCGGTCATCAGCTCGCGGAAGATGAGCCGGCAGGCCGGATCGAGATCCCCCTCGATGTAGACCTGGGCCTTGCCGGCCTGGTTGATCCCCAGCTCGACCAGCGCCTTGTCGCGCCACTCGGGCGGCATGAGGCGCAGCGGCTCCTCGTGCATGGGGCACTTGAAGGTCGTCGCGCCAGCCGTGATGTGGGTCAGCTTCTCGGGCAGCACCCAGTCGTAGGTGTAAAGCGCCCCCTCGGCCGTCCGCGAGTACTCCTCCATCCCCCGCTTCATGAGGCGGGCGATGGTCGACTTCGAGCTGCCGACCGGTCCGTGCAGGAGGATCACGCGGCGCTCGGTGCCGTAGCGCTGGGCCGCGCTCTGCAGCACGCTCACCAGGCGCATGAGCGGGATGTCGAGGCCGAAGATGGCGTCGCGCCCCGCGTGCTGCTCGTCCTTGAAGAAGTTGTAGCGGATGAGCCGCTTCTTGTTGTCGATGTACTCTTCCTGCCCGTACGACAGGATCATGTCGTAGACGCGCTGGAAGGCGCTGCGGGTAACGGCGGGGTTCTTGCGAACCAGCGCCAGGTAGTCCTCGAAGGTGCCGCTCCAGTTGAGCTCGGCGAACTCCTTCAGGTTTTGGAGCGCGGCAACTTTGGCGATCAGCGCGGGAGTGTCACCCGCCTTGCCGGTCGATTCGGAAACGGCCATCGGGAAAATCTCCTTTCAGGCTCGGCAGGCGCTGGGTTACCCACCTGGCCCAGAGACGGCAAACAGAAACGGATACGGCGAGGTCTCATCATAGCACGACGCATCGGACGCGCGCGTCGGAGATCGTTTACTTAATCGCCGTATGTTTACTTAATCGCCATATGTTTACTTAATCGCCGTATCGCGTGAGCACCGACGGGCTTCGCCCGGCGGGGCTCGTCGCGGGGGATTTAAAGGACCCTCTCAGGGTCCTTTTCTATCGTGAGCACCGACGGGCTTCGCCCGGCGGGGCTCGTCGCGGGGGATTTAAAGGACCCTCTCAGGGTCCTTTTCTATCGTGAGCACCGACGGGCTTCGCCCGGCGGGGCTCGTCGCGGGGGATTTAAAGGACCCTCTCAGGGTCCTTCTTTCAATAGTGAGAAAGCGATCCGTCGATGCGGGCGCGGTGAAGGGCGAAGACGAACGTGCCGGCGCCGACCGGGGCCAGGATGCCGGCAAAGACGAGCAGCGCCAGCAGAGATTGGCCCAGATCGCCGGGAGCGGAGCCGACCAGGAGCGCTCCTCGCAGGACCGCCAGCGCGTGCGTGAGCGGCAAGAGGCGCCCGACGTCGCGCAGCCAGCCCGGCAGGACCGTCACCGGGTACATCACCCCCGACAGAAAGAAGGAGAGCGAGCCGATCACCATCGCCACCGGGTTCAGGCGGCGAACCAGCATCGTGGTCGCCGCCGCCAGCAGGCCGAGACCGGAGAAGGCGGCGACGATCAGCGGGACCGCGACGAGCAGCGACGACCAGTTGGCGTGCGAGAGATCGAGCCCGAGGAGCAGCTTGGCCCCGAGGAGGTAACCGGCTGAGCGGACGGCGGCGACCACGAATTCGTAGACCGGCGGCGCGCCCAGCACCATCCAGGGGGCCGCGGGGGTCGCCACCTCGGCCTCCAGCGTCCCCATCATCTGCGCCAGGCGGATCCGCTGCGCCAGCACCGAGACGCCGACCTGCTGGAACTCGGTCCCCAGAAGTCCGATCACCACGAAGCCGAGGTAATTGCCGCGGTAGATGGCCAGGTGCGGATTGACCGCCGCCCCCACGAAGCGCGACAAGAAGAGCAACGATCCGATGGCCAGGGCGAACCCGACCACCCGGATGACGAACGCCAGGCGGTAGCCGCCCAGCGCCGCCAGCTCGCGCCGCACGAAAGCCACCAGCACGCGCGCGAACCAGGGGAGCCGAGGCAGGGCGGCGGCGCTCATAGCCCCAGCTCCGCTTCGATCCGATCGGGCGACGCGGAGGCGTGCAGGCGCCCGCCCGCGAGGAACAGCACCCGGTCGGACATGGCGCGGGCCTCGCCGGGATCGTTGCTGCAGACGATCGCCGTGCGCCCGGCGCCCCGGATGATCTCCTCGCGCAGGAAGGCGCGCAGGTCGCGGGCCCCTTTGGGATCGAGCCCCAGCGTCGGCTCGTCGAGCAGCAAGACCTGGGGATCGCCCAGCAAGCCGCGCGCGATCGCCAGCCGCTGCCGCATCCCCCGCGAGTATTCCTGGTACCGGCGGTCGGCGGCGGCGCCCAGGCCCACCCGCTCCAAGAGCTCGCCCGTCCGCCGGCGCGCGACGGCGACCGAGAGGCCGTGCAGCGCCCCGAAGTAGTGCAGGTTGCCCCGCCCGCTGACCCGAAAATGGAAGCTCCGTTCGTCGCCGACGACGAAGGCCACCCGCCGCCGGAACTCCGCCGTCCCCGCCCCGGCCTCGATGCCTGCCACGCGCGCCCGCCCCGACGACGGCAGAAGGAGACCTCCCAGGATCCGCACCAGCGTCGACTTGCCCGCGCCGTTCGGCCCCATCACGCAGGCGATCTCGCCCGGCTCGATGGTGAACGACACGTCCGCCAGCGCGGTCACCGGCCTGCCGAAGAGGCGCCCGCGCAGCATGTCGCGCAGCCCCGCGGGCGTCTGGAAGACCTTTCCCAGCCCCTCGGCGACGACGGTGGCCGGCCCGGTCATTGCGCGAGCGGTCTTCCGCCGCGCTGGTATTTGACGACGGCGGCGTTGTGCTCGGCGACGGTCTTGGAGAAGTAGTGCATCCCGTCGCCCTTGGCGACGAAGTAGAGGTACGCCGTGTGGTCGGGCGCCATCACCGCCTCCAGCGCCAGGCGCCCCGGGTTCGAGATCGGTCCGGGCGGCAAACCTTCGTGGGTGTACGTGTTGTAGGGGTTCTCGCGATCGTCGAGCTGGATGCGCCGGATGCGGCCGTCCCACTTGAGGCAGGCGGCCGAGCGCGGCGTCGCCACCGTGCAGCCATAGATGATGGTCGGATCGGTCTGCAGCAGCTTGGGGACGAAGTTCGGCATGCGCAGCCGGTTGATGAAGACCTGGGCGATGCGCGGGCGCTCTTCGCCGCGGCCGGTCTCCTTCTCCACGATCGAGGCCAGGATGACGATCTTGGCGTCGTCGAAGCCCAGCGTCTTTTTCAGCTCGGCCACCGTCTTGGCGTGCGCGGCGCGCAGCTCGGCGAACACCTGCCGGTGCCGGCGCACCATCGGGATGAGCGCGCGCGCCGGCGGCGTGTGCGGCCGCAGCCGGTAGGTGTCGGGGAAGAGATAGCCTTCCAGCGTCGTCCCCGGCAGCCCCAGCTCGGCGGCGAACGCCGGATCGGTGGCCTTCATGATGACGGACGCCTTGCTGGCGATCCCGGCGGCGTCGAGGATCTCGGCCACGTCGACCAGGTTCTTCCCCTCGGGGATGACCACCGTGACCAGCTCGTCGGCCGCCCCCTTGACCAGGGTGTCGAGAATCTGCCGGGGCGTTGCCGGGGCGAGGAGCTCGTAGCGGCCCGCCTTGAACCGCCCCGCCACGCCCCGCTGTCCGGCGTACAGGCGAAAGATCGCCGGGTTGCCGATGAGCCCGGCCCTGGCCAGGCGATCGGCGACGTCGCCGGCACCCGCGCCGGGCGGGATCTCGATCTCCACCTTGCCCTGCGCCGTGCCACCCACCCTGTCGCCGTAGTGCCAGGCGATGCGCACGACGACCGCCAGCGCCGCCAGCCCCAGCGCGGTGGTGATGGCGAAGACGATCAGGGCACGTTTCTTCGCGGTCTTCATTTCACGTCTCCGTCGTCCCTCTGTCGTCCGTCTGTCGTCATTGTTGAGGGCTGCCTGTCCAGCCAGCGGCGCAAGATGATGGCGGCGGCGACCTTGTCGACGACCTCCCGCCGTCGCGCCCGCGAAAGGTCCGCGGCCAGCAGCACCTCCTCGGCCTCGACGGTGCTGAAGCTCTCGTCGCACAGCTCGACCGGCACGTCCAGCGCCGCCCGCAGCCGCTCGGCGAACGCCTCGACGCTCTTGGCGGCCCGACCGTGCTCCCCTTCGGGCGAGAGCGGCAAGCCCAGGACGACCCGCCCGGCGCCATGGTCCCGCACCAGCTGGGCGATGGCGTCGAGATCGCGCTGGCCGCCCCGGCGCGGAATCATGGCGTGCGGCTGGGCCGTCATTCCCAGCTCGTCCGTGAGCGCCACGCCGATCCGGCGCGCGCCGAGGTCGATGCCGATGACCCGCGAAGACACGGTGGACATCTTAGCCCGGTGGAAGGGGCTCGTTGTATACCGTACGCATGGCCGACCATCCCAAAGCTCCGGGCGATCCCTCCGTTCCGCAGATGCAGATCGACGTCGACGACGCGGTCGCGCAGGGCGCCTACTCGAACCTCGTCCTCATCAACCACAACGACAACGAGTTCGTCCTCGACTTCGCCTACATTCAGCCGGCCGCGCCGCGCGCGCGCGTCCGGGCCCGGATCATCTCGTCGCCCCGCCACACGAAGCGGCTCTTGCGCGCGCTCGAGCACAACCTGCGCCGTTACGAAGAGCGCTTCGGCAAGATCGAAGAGCCGGAGCCGATGCCGATCCCCACCTCGGGCACCATGATCAGCTAAGAGGGCTCGCCTCAGCTCACGGCGCCTTCGAGCGCCGCGAGCGTGCCGGTGCGGGTGTCGAGCTCGACGAGCGCGCCGTAGGGGAGCGCCACGTTGCGGGTGCCGTGGCCGAAGGCGCCCCCGCGCACCACCGGGATCGGCAGCCGACCGAACCGTTCGACCAGGACCTCGTCGGCGGTGGGCGATTCGGCGCGGGTCGGCTCCGGCTCGCGGCAGCTCGAAAAATCTCCCAGCACGACCGCCGAAGCGGCGCTGAAGACGCCCGCCAGATCGAGGTGGGTGATCAGCCGATCGATCCGGTACGGCCGCTCGCCGAGGTCCTCGAAGAACAGGATCGCGCCGTCGAGCTCGGGCAGGTACGGCGTTCCGACCAGCCGCGAGAACAGCTCGAGGTTCCCCCCCAGGAGCGGTCCGCGCGCCCGCCCCGGAATGATCTCCTCGAGGCCGTCGAGCAGGAGCGCCGGGCCCGGCGTCTCCAGCCGCTCGTACAGCGAGCGCTGATCGTCGGTCGACAGGCTCGCCAGCTGCGTGACCACCGGCCCGTGGATCGACACCAGACCTCCCCGCGCCGCCGCCGCCACCAGGGCCGTGCCGTCGGAAAAGCCGACCAGAGGGCGCGGGCGGAGCGTGAAGACCTCGGGCCGCAGGAACGGGAGCAGCCGGAGCAGACCGTACCCGCCCCGCGCCATCATCACCGCGTCGACGTCCGGCTCGGTGAGCGCGCCCAGGAGCGCGGGCAGCCGTTGCTCGTCGGGCCCGGCCAAAAAGCCGGACCGCGCGAAGATGGCCGCCTCGTCCCAGCGGACCTCGTACCGGGCGCGGAGCAGCTCCAGCCCGGCCAGGAAGGCCTCTCGGGGCACCGGCCCCGACGGCGCGACGATCCGGACGACGCCCCCCGGACGCAGGCGCGGCGGGCGGATCACCGGCGGCGGCGCCGGCGCTTGCCGCCCGATCCCGGTTGCCCGCCCGGCTCGGCGTGTCCCGTCTCCCCGTCCCCCTGCTCGGCGGTGCCCCCGGAGGACGGCGCGTCCGAGTGCCCCTCGGGCGGCGCGACGGGCGACGCTTCCGCCATCACGGCTGCGGGCGCGGCAGCAGGCGCGGGTTCAGCCGCGGGTGCCGCCGCCGATCCGGCTGCCGCGGCGGCCGGTTTCGGCGCCGGGCGTGACGTCTCGGCGGCGCTGACGAACTTGACCTGCATCCCCGCCACGGCGGGGTCCGCCGACTCGAACACCTCGACGACCCGGGCTCGCTGCTCGAGGCCGTCGCCTTTCAGCACCAGGGAAGTGCCGCTCGGCAACGGTTCGGCGAAGCCGATGAACGCGCCCCCGGCGTCCCAGTCGCGCACCTTGGTGGAGCGACCCACCACGACCCCCGCGTAGCGAATTTCGACCGCGCGAACCTCGCTGCCGTTCTCCACCCGGTCATATTAACACGCACCACGCGCCCGCCGCGCCCCTTGCCGCTGTAACATCGGCCGATGCCGGCACCCCGCCGCCAGCGCCCGGCGGCGCGGGCCGGCCTCTCCCTCCGCTCGTCGCTGCTCGTCGCCCTGGCCGCCATGCTGGTCCATCCGTTCTTCGCCCGTGCCGATTCCCCGAACGCCGATCCCTGGTTGGGGCGCGACAAGATGCTCCACTTCGCCGCCTCCGGCTCCCTGGCGGTCGTCGGCTACGCCGGCGCCTCGATGCTGACCGAAGAGCGGCCGCTGCGCATCGGCGCCGGCGCCGCACTGGCCGTCGGCGCGGGGGCGGCCAAGGAGCTCTGGGATCTCGGAGGACACGGCGACGCCTCCTGGCGCGATCTCGGCTGGGATCTCGTGGGGGCGGCCGCCGGACTCCTCGTCTCCGCCGGCGTGGACTGGGCGGTGCACCGGATGTTTCAGCCGCCCCCCGGCCGAACACGATGATGACGCCGCCTGGCCCGGCGGCGTCGCACCTCTTGAACTTGACCACCCCGAGGCTTAAGGTGCAGCCAAAGATCCGTCGAAACGTCGACTTCAAAACTCGACTGCAAAACTGATTCGAGGAGGGGCCACCGTTTGATGACGCGCGCGAAACGAATTTGGGGAATGTTGGCAATCGGGTTCGGCCTGACGGCCGTTCTCGGGGGCGCGGCGCGAGCGGGTGAAGAGGACGACCTGCAGCGCCAGATCGACACCCAGAAAGCATCGGTCGCGGACCTCGAGCGGCTCGACGATCTGAAGGCGGTGACCGACGAGATCGCGCGGCTGAAGTCCTGGCTGGACGAGGCCTGGGGGCTGCGCGCCAAGCACGAGTACGACCAGGTGCGCACGGTGCTCGACCGCGCGCTCAAGCAGGAGGATCTGATCCGCGCGCAGATCACCGTTTCCAAGCTGCGCGCGCAGGAACTGAACCGCGAAGCGTCGCTGAAGCAGATCAAAGAAAAGATCGCGCGCACCCGCAAGACCTTGCAGGAGACGAGCGAGAAGAAAAAGGCGCTCGAGAAGGCGGCGCAATGAGCGCAGCGAGGCGAGGTGCCCTCGGCGCGACGGCGCTGCTGGCCGTCATCGCCGCCTGCGCGACGCCGCCCAAGCCGCGTGAGCTCGAGGCGTTCGAGACCCTGCGCGCGAGCAACCAGGCGAAGCTCCCGGAGGTGGCGAAGCGCTCCCCCGATCTGATCGCCGAGGCCGATCACCGGGGCAGCGCCGCCCGCGAAGAGTGGCAGTCGAACGACCTCGACGAATCGCGGAACAACGCGCTGATGGCGCAGGTGAAGCTCAAGACGGCCATCGCGCTCTACGATCAAGACCAGCTCAAGAGCCAGATCGAGACGCTGTCGGGGCAGCAGTCGCAGGCCGAAGAAGAGTACGCCGGCCTGGCCAAGGATCTGGCCAGCGAGCAGGAGAAGGTCGCGCTGCTGCAAAAGTACGTGGAGGCCCGCACC
This sequence comes from uncultured Pseudomonadota bacterium, assembly GCA_963835825.1. Classification (GTDB taxonomy): domain Bacteria; phylum Myxococcota_A; class Polyangia; order Fen-1088; family Fen-1088; genus JADGRB01. The sequence goes on along the minus strand of CAWIGZ010000002.1, from coordinate 319,624 downwards.
ACGGCGGAGGCCGACAAGCAGCGGCTGTCGCTGCAGATGTCGACCGAGCAGCAGAAGGCCAAGGCCGAGCAGGACAAGCTCTCGCAGCAGCTCTCGGCGGAGCAGAAGATCGCCGCGGCCCAGATGGCGCTGCGAACGGCCGACACCGTCGATGCGTTGCAGTACGCCCGAGACCAGTACAGCGCCGCCGGCGATTTCCTGGCGAAGTCCCAGGCGGCCCTCAAACAGAACGATTACGCGGGCGCCGAGGCCACTGCGATCGCCGCCAAGAAGAGCGCCGACGACGCCGCGGTGACGGCCAAGCCGCTCTACGAAAAGGCCGAGGAGTCGAACCAAAACAAGGCGCGCAACGAGGCGCTGGTGCGCGACGCGCCCACCATCCCGGGGGTCAAGGTCCGCATCGATCCGCGCGGCGATCTGCAACGGCTGGTGATCGTCGTCCCCGAGATGTTCAACAAGCGCGACCCGAACATCGCTCCCGGGCACGAGAGCGTCCTCGACGGCGTCGCCAACCTGCTGAAGAAGTATCCGAGCTACCCGGTTCAGGTGGTCGGGTACACCGACAACAGAGGGAAATCGACCGAGCTCATCGCCATCTCCGCCGCCCGCGCGCAGGCGGTCTACTCGGCCCTCGCCGAGCGCGGCGTGGAGACCAAGCGGCTCATGGTCAGCGGCCTCGGCGGCGAGGACCCCTTCATGGACAACAGGTCGGCGGCCGGACGCGCCAAGAACAACCGCGTCGAGATCGTCTTCCTTTATCACTAGGGGCGTCCCCAAGATCCCGTTGCCGGGTTATGTTCCTCCGCAGTGAGGGGATTGCCGGCAAAGGTGGCCCTGGGGGCCCTGTTCGCGCTGGCGATCGCCGGCTGCCACAGCAGCCACCCGGGGGGCCCCAAGGTGGACGGCGGCCCCGACGGCAGGTCGTGCGGCGACGGCGGCGCGCGCATGACCAATGGCGCCGACTGCGGCTGCGACGCCGACTGTACGAGCGGCTTCTGCGTCGAGGGGGTCTGCTGTAACAGCGCCTGCACGGAGACCTGCAAGTCGTGCAAGACCGCCTCGGCGCCCGGCGTCTGCTCGTTCGTGGCGGCCGGCGTCGCCCCCACCGTCGCCGGCGTCTGCCCGCACAGCCCCGCGACGTCCTGCGGCCTCGACGGCACCTGCGACGGAAAGGGGGGTGCCGCAGCTACGAGCTCGGCACCGTCTGCCAGGCGGGGACCTGCCACGGCCTGGCGGTCGAGGGGATCCGCGTCTGCGACGGCGCCGGAAGCTGTACCGCCGGGCCGGCGATCATCTGCGCCCCTTTCAACTGCGACGGCAAGACCAACGCCTGCGTCGCCAGCTGCGCCTCCGATTCCGACTGCGCGCCCAACACCAAGTGCGTGGCCGGGAGCTGCGGCCTCAAGCCGAGGGGCGCCTCCTGCGCCTCGGACGGACAGTGCGCGACCGGACACTGCGCCGACGGCGTCTGCTGCAACAGCAGCTGCACCGGTCCCTGCGTCAGCTGCAACCAGAGCGGCCGCATCGGGACCTGCGAGCCGACCGCGCTGAACGCCCCCGATCCTCACAAGGTCTGCACCCAGACCGCCACGGCCACCTGCGGACAGACCGGAAGCTGCGACGGCGTCGGCGGCTGCGCCAAGTTCGCCGCCGAGACCGTCTGCCTCCCCGCGACCTGCAGCGGGAACCGGGAGAACACCGCCGGCACCTGCGACGGCCTCGGCACTTGCCGGCCGCAGGGGGTCCAGGAGTGCGGGACCTACGCCTGCAGCGGCGGCGCCTGCATCAACCACTGCGTCACGAACGACGACTGCGTGAGCGGCCACAGCTGCGTCAACGGGAGCTGCGGCCCGAAGTCGAACGGACAGCCCTGCTCGGCGGCCAGCGAGTGCGCCTCCACCTTCTGCGTCGACGGGGTCTGCTGCAACTCCGCCTGCACCGGCTCCTGCCGGAGCTGCGCGCTGTCGACGTCGCTGGGCAGCTGCGCATCGAGCCCCGCCGGGGCAACCGATCCCCACGGCGTCTGCGCCGATGAGCACGCCTCGTCGTGCGGGACCGACGGCACTTGCGACGGATCGGGCGGCTGCCACAAGTACCCGACCGGGACCGAGTGCGGGGCCGAAGGCTGCAGCGCCGGCATCTACACCCCGCCCTCGACCTGCGACGCCACCGGGAAGTGCCACGTGCCGGACGCCTTCGCCTGCGCGCCCTACGTCTGCAACGGGGCTCGCTGCTTCTCCAGCTGCAACGACAACAGCGCCTGCTCCTCGGGAAACGTCTGCACCGCCAGCTCCTGCGGCCTCAAACCGATCGGCGCCTTCTGCTCGACCAACGCCGAATGCCAGTCGACGTTCTGTGCCCAGGGCGTCTGCTGCACCACCGCCTGCACGGGCGCCTGCCGGTCGTGCGCGATCACCGGGACGATGGGCCAGTGCACGGCCGTCGCCTCGGGGCCCGACCCCGCCGGCAGCTGCATGGACAAGGGGGCGGCCAGCTGCGGCACGGATGGCAAATGCCAGGCCGGCGCCTGCGAGAAGTACCAGCAGGGAACCTCCTGCCAGGGCGCGACCTGCCCGCCGACCGGGACCACCTTCACCCCGGGGGGGACCTGCGACGGGGCGGGCACCTGTGGAGTTCCTGCTTCGTCGTCCTGTTTCCCGTTCACCTGCGGGACCAATGCCTGCAAGGCGACCTGCGCGACCGACAGCGACTGCGCGATGCCGGCCTCCTGTATCTCCGGATCGTGCGGGCTCAAACCGAACGGCGCCGTCTGCTCGAGCGGCACCGAGTGCAAGAGCACCATCTGCGCCCAGGGGGTCTGCTGCGGAACCGCGTGCAGCGGGACCTGTATGTCCTGTGCGCTGACCGGCGCCGCCGGGACCTGCGCCCCGGTCCCGGCCAACGGCGGCGATCCCACCGGGCAGTGCACCGCCCAGGGGGCCCCGAGCTGTGGAATGACCGGCTTCTGCGACGGCACCGGCGCCTGTCAGCTCTACGCCGCCGGCACGCAGTGCGCCGGAGCGTCCTGCCCGGCGGGCGGCGTGACCGCCACCTCCGCCCGCACCTGCGACGGCGCGGGCGTCTGCAAGACGGCCGCGACGCAGTCCTGCGTGCCGTTCGCCTGCAACGCCGCCACCGGCACCGCCTGCGTGTCGGTCTGCGCCAGCAACGCCGATTGCTCGCCGGGGAACGTCTGCAACGCCGGCGCCTGCGGGCTCAAGCGGCTCGGCCAGATCTGCGCCTCGGGAACCGAGTGCGGCAGCGCGAACTGCGTCGATGGGGTCTGTTGCTCGACCGCGAGCTGTGGCACCTGCCAGGTCTGCAACCTGGGCGGAAACCCCGGCTCCTGCCAGATGGTGCCGGCCGGCAACACCGATCCGCACGGCGCCTGCACGGCGACCAATCCGCCCTGCGGATTCGACGGAACCTGCGACGGCAGCGGGGCTTGCCGCAAAGGCGCGCTCGGCACCAGCTGCGGCACCGCGAGCTGCACCGGCGCGACGGCCAGGCCGATCGGGGCCTGCGACGGCGCCGGAAACTGCGCGCAGCCGACGATGAGCTGCGACGCGTACGTCTGCGGCGCCAACGCCTGCCTCACCACCTGCGCCTCGCCCACCGACTGCGCCTCCGGCTACACCTGCCAGGCAGGCTCTTGCGTCAACCTGAAGGCGCTGGGCGCGGCGTGCGCCTCGGGCGCCGAATGTCTCAGCACGTTCTGCACCGACGGCGTCTGCTGCTCGAGCGGCCCGTGTGGAAGCTGTCTTTCCTGCGCGGTGACGGGCAAGGCCGGGACTTGCCAGCCGGTCGGAATGGTCGCCGATCCGGCCCACGTCTGCACCGACCAGACAGCCGCCAGCTGCGGTACCAACGGCCTGTGCGACGGCGCCGGCCACTGCGCCAACTATCCGGTCGGGACCGCTTGCGCGGCGGCGAGCTGCCAGACCTCGGCGCCCATCCTCGACGCCGCGGCAACCTGCGATGCCGCCCATCACTGCACGCCCGCCGCGACGACCAGCTGTAGCCCGTACGCCTGCGTGACCGCCGCCTGCAACACGGCCTGCACCGTATCGACCGACTGCGCCACCGGCTATTCGTGCCTGGCGAACCCCGACGGCGGCCCCGGAACCTGCGTCCCGGGGCCTTGATCATCTCTATCTAATGGGGCGCTGGTCGCCCGAGGGCGGCGCCGTCACGGACCGGTGAGCGGGGCGAACCACCCCCGACGACCGGCCGCCCAAAGCGACCCGGCGCGGCACGACGCCACAAACGCTTTTCGAATCGGCCGGTTGGCCCGATTTCCGGCCCCTTGGTTTCGACTTGGGACCCGTGCTAGGGTGTGCCCCTCCCCTAGCCCGTCGGCCTGTCGCTTCGCCGCATTTGGGGTTCTCGCGCATGCCCACCGTCCGAGAATACGAAGCCGCCCTCCAGAGGAATCCGGCAGACACCGAAGCGTTCGTCGCGCTGCGGAAAGCCTATCGTCAGGCGCAAAAGCACGATCGCCTGGTCACCCTCTACGAGACCCGCGCCCAGGGGATCGAGGACAACGCCAAAGCCGGCGAGCTCTTCTACCTGGCCGCCGAGCTGCGCCTCGACCAGCTGGGGGACGCGGAAGGAGCGGAGGCCGATCTGGTCAACGCGGTCGACCGCGATCCGGGGCACATCCGCGCCGCCGCCCGCCTCAAGGACATCTACCGCGAGCAGGGGCGCACCGCCGACTACATGACGATGCTGGAGATGGAGGCGGCCGCCGTCGCGCGGACCCGCGATCCCGCCCGCATCGCCGAGCTGGAAGCGGAGATGGGGCAGCTCTTCCTCAACCACTTCGCCAAGCTGGAGCGGGCGGTCCGCAATCCGCAGCGGGCCGGCAAGCTGGCCCCCGAGCACCTCAAGTCGATCGAGTCCGCGCGGAAGATCTACCGCGCGCTGGGCGACTTCCGTGCGGTGGTTCGCCTCTACGAGCTGGAGCTGGAAGGGACCAGCGACGCGCGCCGGCGCGCCGATCTCCTGCTGGGGCTGGGCCGGGTCCTCGGCGAGAAGCTCGAAGAGCTGGACGCGGCGGCGCAGCGCCTTTCGGAGGCGGTGCGGATCCGCCCGCGCGACGAAAAGGCGCTGGAGCTCCTGGCGGGCGTCTACGCCAACCCCAACTGGATCGGCGCCGACGGCATCGAGCGGGCGGCCGCCATCTACTTCCAGGTGGGGCGGCGCCGGCAGGAGGCGGGCGACATCGAGAACGCCATCGCCTCGCTGCGCAGGGCGCTGCAGGCCGTCCCCGGACACTCCGAGTCGTCCGAGCTGCTCGAGCGCGTCTATTACGACGCCCGCCGGTTCCAGGAGCTCGATCGCTATTACCGCGAGCGGATCTCGGGGGCGGGCACCGAGTCGGAGCGGGTCGACTTCCTCTACAAGCGGGCGCAGCTGGCCGAGGGCGAGCTGGGCGACAAGGCCGAGGCGCAGCGGATCTACAACGAGATCTCGCTCATCGAGCCGCCCGGCGGACCGGCCTCGGAGAAGCTGGTCGAGCTCTATCTGGGAGGACACGACTACGCCAAGCTGGCCGAGCTTCGCGAACGCCAGCTGGGCGCCGTCGCCGATCCGCCCACCCGCGCGCGGATCATGCTGGAGCTGGCGGCGCTCTACCGGGATCGCCTGGGCGACGCCGATCAGGCGGCGGTCTACCTGCACGCCGTCCTGGAGCTCGAGCCGGAGAATCAGATCGCGCTCGGGGCCTACGCCGAGCACTTCCGCGAGAAGGGCGACTGGGCGGCGCTGGCCGATCTCCTCGAGTTCTCGTACGAACGCGCCCGCGTCGCCGGGGCGCCGCTGGAGGAGCTGCTGCCGCGGCTCGAGGAGATCGCCTCGGTCACCGAGAAGCAGCTCGGCGATCCGGAACGCGCGCTGGCGGCCTGGCAGCGGGCCGAAGAGATCGCCCCCGCCTTCGCCCGCGCGCGCGAGTCGCAGCGCCGCATCCTGCTCAAGGCCAAGAGCTGGGATCGGCTGGCGGCGCTGCTCGAACGCGAGGCCGCGGCGCAGAGCGACCCCACCGCCCGGATGGACATCCTGCGCCGGGTCGCCCAGCTCCACCGGGAGAAGCTGGGGAACGCCAAGCGGGCCATCGACGTCTACCGGGAGATCCTGCGCGCCGATCCGCACGACGCGGTCTCGATGCGCGCGCTGGTCGAGATTCACGAGCGGGAAGGCGACTTCGCCGGCCTGGCGAACGCGCTGCGCGAGCAGATCGAGCTCACCTCTTCGAAGCAGGAGCGGGTCGGCCTCCTGCGCCGGGTGCTGGTCATCTATGACGAGCGGACCGGCGATCTCGTCCAGGGGCAGTGGGCGGCCAACGAGATCCTCCAGGCCGTCCCGGGCGATCGCGACACGCTGACCCGCCTGGAACGGATCCTGGAGCGCGCCGGGCAGCCGGCCGATCTGGTGCGGGTGCTGGAGCTGCACGCCCACCACGCCGCCAACCCCGACGAGAAGCTGCAGCTCTACCGGCGGATCGCGGAGATCCTCTACAGCAAGCTGCAGGATCCCGACCGGCGCGGCGGCGCGGCTGGAGGAGGTCGTTCGCCTCGATCCCGACGACGCCAAGGCGCTGGCCGGCCTCGAGCAGATCTACACCGCGCTCGGGCGCCACGAGGATCTGGCCCGGGTGCTCGACATGGAGGTGGAGCGGGTGATCGCCGACGCGGCGGCGCAGGCGGAGTACCTGCGGCAGCTGGCGCGGTTGATCGAAGGGTCGCTCAACAACGTTCCCCGGGCGCGAAAGGCCTGGGAGCAGCTGTCGGATCTTTTGCCGACCGACACCGAGGCGCTGGAGGCCCTGGCCCGGCTTTACACCGCCGAGCGGGACTGGCCGATGCTGGTCAGGATCCTCGAGCGCCAGGCGCCGCTGGCGACGGAGCCGGGACGATCGGTCGAGCTGGCGCTCGAGCGGGCGCAGATCTTCGAGGAGAAGCTGCGCGACGTCGACGCCGCCGCCGAGGCGCTGGAGCGGCTCATCGCCGAGATCGATCCGCGCAACGCCGAGGCGCATGCCCGCCTGCGCAGCTACTACGAGCAGGACGAGGACTGGCCCAAGGTGGTCAAGATCGCCGAGCGGCAGCTGGGCCTCACCGATGACCGGGCCGAGCGGGTGCGGCGCTCGATGGAGCTGGCGGCGCTCATCCGCGACAAGCTGGGCGACGATCGCAAGGCGATCGCCATCTACGAGCGGGTGCTGGAGCTCGACCCCGACGATCTGCAGGCGCTGCAGGCGGTCGCCGGGCTCTACGGCAAGACAGGGAACTACCAGCGGCTGGCCTACTCCGACGAGAAGCTGCTGGAGCGGGCGGGAGATCCCGAGGCGCGGCGCACGCTGCTGCTCCAGATCGCCGAAATCTACGAGACCCACCTCGACGACCCCGGGCGGGGGTTCGAGTGGTACCGGCGCGCCTATCTGGAGAGCCCCACCGCCGAGAGCCTGCAGCTCGTCGATCAGGCGGCGGAGCGGCACGGCCTCTACGACGAGCTCATTCAGATCTACGAGGGGGCGCGCGAGCGGGCCGGCGAGCCGTTCGAGCAGCTGGCGGCCTCGCTCAAGATCGCGCTCATCTGCGAAGAGAAGCTGAACGATCCGGCGCGCGCCTTCCAGACGCTGATCGACGCCCTGCCGACCGATCCGGCGGGCGACGAGCTCCTGCACAACCTGGAGCGGCTGGCGGAGCGCACGGGAGACTGGAAGCGCCTGCTCGACGTCTACGCCCAGGTGGCGCGGGCCCGGACGGAGACCGAAGAGCGGGTCGAGCTGCTCCGGCTGCGGGCCGAGGTGCGCGAGAAGCACATGGGCGATCCGTCGGCGGCGCTCGACGAGACGCTGCGGAGCTTCGCCATCGAGCCCCGCAATCACAAGACGCAGGAAGAGATCCTCCGCCTGGCCCGGGTGACCGGCCGCTGGGAAGAGGCGATCAAGGTGCAGGGGCACCTGTTCGCCCTGGCCGACGAGCTGCCCGAGAAGTTGGCCGTGGCGCGCAACGCCGCTCATCTGGTGGAGTACGAGGTCAAGGATCTCGTGCGCGCCTTCCGCGCCTACCTGAACGCGTTCCGGCTGGCGCCCGACGACGAAGAGATCGTCGGACACCTCTGGCGACTGGCGACCAGCATCGGCCGCTATCACAGCGAGATCCCCGTCGAAGAGGCGGACGTCGAGTCTCAGCAGGCCTCGAGCGAGACCAACGGCGTCAGCGAAGCCGGCGCCGAGGCGGTGAGCGCCGAGAGCCAACCAGGCGACGCGGACGGCGACGCCAACAGCGAGAGCGCCAACAGCGAGAGCGATGGCGGCGAGAGCGACGGCGGCGGACTGGACGTCGTCTCCGAGGAGGTCGACGTCGAGGTGGAGCTCGACGCCGGCGAGGGCGCGGGCCCGCTGGGAGGCGAGACGGTGGTGATGCCGGCGCACGCCCACGGGGCGTCCGAGACCACCCTCGATGACAGCGGCGCCGTCAGCCACGGTACCGATTTGGTGACCCCGGCCCCGCTGGTCGCCACCAGCGCCGAGCTCGGCCAGGACGCCGAAGAAGCGGACGAGGCGATCGAGGAGATCGGCGACGACGAGCTGCTGGAAGAGGAGATTGTCGACGAGGAGATCATCGCCCGGCCGCCGTCGCCGCCGCCCACCGCCTCCGACGAGGGCGACCAGCCCTACGCCACCCCCTGGGAGGAGCTGGCCGCCGCCTACGAGTCGCTCCCCGCCGAGGACACCGACGATCGCTGGGTCTACCTGCGCAAGATCGCCGAGGTCTGGGAGCGGGGTCAGCACGACGTCGACCGCGCGCTGGAGGCGCTGGAGCGGGCCTTCCGGCTGGACATCACCGACGTCGAGGTCCGCGGCGAGCTGGAACGAATCGGCGCCGAGTACGACAAATGGGAGCGGATCGCGGAGATCTATCTCGGCGCCATCGACGAGTTCGGCGCCATCGAGACCTCCGTGACGTTGCACCACGACGCCGCCCGCGTGCGCGAGCGGCTGGGCCAGACCGACCGGGCGGAGGAGCTCTACCGCGCGATCTTGCGGCTGCGCTCCGACGATCCGGTGGCCATCAAGCGGGTCGAGGAGATCTGCCGGGATCAGCAGCGCTGGGAGGATCTGGCCAACATCCTCGAGCAGCGGACCGGCAGCCCGACGGAGGCGCTGCCGGGCGGCCCCGAGCGGCGCGCCCGGCTGCGCGAGCTGGCCGCCCTGTACGAGGAACGGCTGGAGCGGCCCTACGAAGCGATCGACACGCTGGAACGTCTGCTGCGCGAGTCGTCCGACGAAGAGCGCGGCGCTGCCGAAGCGGCGGCGCCGCCGGTCGAGGAGACGCTGGCCGCGCACGAGTCGCTCACTCGCCTCTACTCACGAATCGGCCTCTGGACGAAGGCGGTCGAGAGCCTGCAGAGCCGGGCCGACCTGACCGACGACAAAGCCAAGGCGCGCGCCCTGCGCCTGGAGGTCGCGGCGGTCTACGAAAAAGAGCTGGCGCTGCCCGACCGCGCCGTCGAGGCCTACGAGGCCGTGCTGGCGGAGATCCCGGACGACACCCAGGCCCTGGAGGCGCTCGATCGGCTGCACGAGGCGAGCGGCCGCTTCGACGACCTGCAGGAGATCCTGCAGCGACGCGCGGCGCTGGCCAAGGGGGGCGAGAAGATCGAGATCGTCCGCCGGCGGGTGAAGATCCTCCAGGATCGCCTCAACAACCCCGAGGCGGCCGCCGGGGCCCTGCGAGAGCTCGGCCCGGAGGCGATCGCCGACGACGATCTGCTGGCGGTCTTGCTTCGCAACCTCCGCCGGGCGGGCCTGGCCCACGAGGCTTCGCGCGTGCTCACGCAGCGGATCGAGCTCGAGCGCGAACGCAAGGGCGAGGCCAACCTGGCCCGCATCACCGAGCTGAATCTCGAGCTGTCCCTGCTCAAGCTCGACGATCTCAACGATCCGACGGCCGCGCTCAAGGAGGTCGAGTCGGCGCTGCAGGCCTCGCCCGAGAACCCCGCCGCGCTGGGCGCGCTGGCGCGCCTCCACCTCAAGGCCAACGACTTCGCCGCCTATTCTTCGGCGCGGCTGCGCGAGGCCAAGGCGCTGGCCGGCAAGCCCGAGGCGGTGGAGGCCTTGCTGGACGCCGGTCGCGTCTACCGCGAGCAGCTCAACGATCCGGCCAAGGCGCGCGACGCCTTCGAGGCGGCGCTGCGCGAAGCGCCCGACAGCGCCGAGGCGCTCCACGCGCTGGCCTCGGTCCTCTCCGCCGAGGCGAACTGGGAGGAGGCGCGCCGCGTCCTCGGCCGGCAGCTCGAGGTCACCAGCGATTCGAACGCGCGCGCGGCGGTGCTGAGCGATCTGGCGCGCGTCGCCTGGGAGGGGTTCAACGACGCGCCGGAGGCCCAGCGACTCCTCGACGAGGCCCTGGCGCTGGTCCCCGACCACCTCCCCGCCATCCTGGAAATCGCCGACATCTACTACAAGGAAGGGCAGTGGGAGCAGGCGGAGAAGCGCCTCACCGAGGCGGTTCGCCGGCTCCGCAACCAGCCGCAGCAGGCGGCCAAGCTCTTCCAGCGACTGGCCGAGGTGCACGAGAAGACCGGCAAGCTCGACGAGGCCTACCGGCAGCTGCTGGAGGCCGACAAGATGGGCCCCGGCCAGCTGCTCACCAAGCTTTCGCTGGGCGAGAACCGCTTCCGCGCCGGGAAGTGGCGCGAGGCGGCGATGCACCTCGGCGCGCTGGCCGATCATCCGGACGCCGCCACCTACCCCGACGAGGTCGCCGACGCCCTGGCTCACGCGGCGCAAGCCGAGGTCAAGCTGCGCCGGCCCGAGCGCGCCATCGACCTTTACGAATCGGCGCTCGCGCTGCGCGGGGGTCACCGGGCCTCGCTGCGGGCGCTGGCCGATCTGGCCCTCGAGCGCGGCGAGCGGGAGAAGGCGTCCAGCTACCTGCGCCGCCTGGCCGATGAGTCGTCCGACCGCACCGAGCGCGCCCAGACGCTGGAGCAGCTCGGCGATCTGTACGTCGAGCTCGATGACGAGGCGCAGGCGCTCAAGGCCTACAGCGACGCGCACAAGGCCTCCGTCGCGCCCTCGGAGGAGCAGGTCGCGCTGCTGGAAAAGACGCTCAAGCTCCAGCGCGCCAGCGGCGACTCGGAGGCAGCGGCCCAGACCTCGGCGCTGCTCATCGACCTGGTCAAGGATCCCAAGGAGCGGGCCGAGCGCCGGCGCGACGCCGCGCTCATCCTGGCCGAGCAAGGGGAGGTGAAAGAGGCGGCGGCCCTGCTCGACAAGGCCCTGGAGGAGAATCCGCACGACGAGGCGGCGCTCTCCGCGCTTTGCGACCTCGCCGACCAACTCTCTCCCAGCTTCGGGCTCGGCGAGAAGCTGGCCCGGGCGCTGGCCGAGCTGCCCGAGCCCGCCGATCAGCCGGCCACCCGCACGCGCCGCGCCCGTCTCTGGCAGCGGCGCGGCGAGCTCTTGCGGGCGCGCGATCCGAAGGGGGCGATGGCCGCCTTCGAGCAGGTGGTGGCGCTCACCCCCGACCAGCTCCCGGCGCGAGAGGCGCTGGCGGCGCTCTACGGCGACGATCCCGCCCATGAAGAGGCAGCGATCGAGAACCACAAGCGGCTCCTCGACGCGGACATCACGCGCTCGGCGTCGCTGCGCGCGCTCGGCGCCATCTACGCGCGGCGCGGCCTGGCCGACCGGGCGCGCTGCTGTCACGAGATGCTGGCCCTGCTGGGGACGGCCACGCCGCCGGAGCTGGCCTATCTCCACGCCAACCCTCCCCCGGAGCTCAAGCCGGACGACCATTACGCCGCGACGCTGGACGAGCAGGATCGGGCGCAGCACCTGGCGCACGGCGAAGCAATGCTGATGTCGGAGATCTTCTCCTGCCTGTGGGCGGGCGCGCCGGGGCTCATCGGCCAGCGACTGGAGGACTTCGGGGTCTCGGCCCGCGACAAGGTCTCACCGATGGCCGACATCGACCTCGGCAAGATTTACGGCCAGGTGGCCAAGGCGCTGGGGAACAAGAAGACGGCCCTCTATGTCCGGGGCGAAGGCGCGGGCGACGCCGTGGAGATCGTGGTGCAAGCGCCGCCGGCGCTGGTCGTCGGCCCCGCGCTGGCCGGCGAGGCGGCCAGCCCCGCGGAGATCCGGTTCCAGATCGCCCGGGGCATCGAGCTGACCCGCCCCGAGTACATCCTGGCCGCCGGCGTGCGACCGAAGCAGTTCACCGCGCTGTTCGCCAGCGTGCTGAAGGCATTTCACCCGCGCCACGCCAAGCGGCGCGCCACGACCGGCGACACCGCCGCCGAGCAGGCGGCCAAGCTGAAGAAGAACGTCCCCTACAAGGTCTCGAAGCAGCTGGTCGAGCTGTTCCAGGGGCTGGGGACGGCGTCCTGGAGCTCCCTGCGCTGGCGCTCGGTCGTGCACCAGATCGGCAACCGCACCGGTCTGGTCCTCTGCGGCGATCTCGGCACCGCCGTCCGCATCGTGATCCGCGACGCCGGCGCGCTGCCCGACGGCCGGCCGGCGACGCCCGAGGAGATCCGCCGGATCGCCGTCACCAACGAGCCGGTGCGAGAGCTGCTGCGCTTCGCCGTCAGCGACGATTACTTCTACCTGCGCGAAAAGCTCGGGACCGCCATCGCCAAGGCCGCGGCGGCGTAAACGCTCATTCCGGCAGCTCCAACCGTCGGAGCCGGTCGGTCCAGGCGCTGAGGTCGGGGGGCCAGGGGGACGTGAACGACAGCGGCGCGCCCGAGCGGGGGTGAGCGAAGCCGAGCGTCGTGGCGTGCAACGCCATCCGGGGCGCCGGCGCCGCTCGAAAAGGGACGCCGTAGCGATCGTCGCCGATCACCGGGTGGCCCGCCGCCAGCACGTGCAGGCGAATCTGGTGCGTCCGGCCGGTCTCCAGGCGACAGCCGAGCAGCGTGGCGCGCGTCCCGAACCGCTCGCGGACGGCGACGTGGGTGACCGCCGGACGTCCGTTCACCGGCTTGTCGATCACCGTCAGATCGTCGGGGAACGGGCCAGTCACCACGACCAGATAGGCGCGCTCGAGATCGTGGGCCTTGAACCTGTCGGAGAGCACGCGGTTGGCGTGCGGGGTCTTGGCGAACACCATGAGGCCGCTGGTCTCGAGGTCGATGCGGTGGACGACGAGGATGCGCGGACCGTTGGTCTCCCGCCGCTCCAGCAGCGACGCGAGGTTGTTGCGGTCGCTCTCCGGCGTGGGCGCCGCCAGGAGCCCGGCCGGCTTGTCGACGACGACCAGGTCTTCGTCCTCGTAGACGACGGCATAGGGCGGCAGGCGCCGCTCGTCATCGTCGCGCGCCGCCCTCCCCGGCCGCCCGGTCGCCCGCGCCAGCGCCCCCCCCAGCACCGCCAGGATCGTCTCGCCGGCGCGGGCCGGCCGTCCGGCCACCTTGACCCGCCGCCCATCGACGAACACGCCGCCGATGTCCAGGAGCACCCGCGCCTGCCGCCGCGACAGCCCCGGCACCCGTGCCGCCAGCAGCTGATCGAGCCGGCGTCCCGCATCGGGTTCGGCAACGGTGAAGATGACGCGCTCGGGTCCCGGCATGGCGTGGGACCCTAACACCCGAACGAGCCCCCCGTCAGGCGGGCGGCGGAGGCGCGGTCGGGAGCACGGGCGCCGACATCATGCCCAGCTTCGGCATCTCGGTCAGCACCAGCGGAAGGAGCTCGTCCATCCGCTTGACGTAGAGGATCTCGATCTCGTTGCGCGGCTGCTCCGGGATGTCGATCACGTCCTTGCGGTTGCGCTCTGGAAGAATGACCCGCTTGATCCCCGCCCGGTGCGCGGCCAGGAACTTCTCCTTGATGCCGCCGACCGGCAGCACCAACCCGCGCAGGGTGATCTCGCCGGTCATCGCCACGTCGCTGCGGATCGGCTTGTTGGTGAGGAGCGACGCCATCGAGACGAACATGGTGACCCCCGCCGAGGGGCCGTCCTTGGGGATCGCCCCGGCCGGGATGTGGACGTGGATGTCCGTCTTCTCCAGGAAGTTCTCTTCCAGACCCAGCCAGCGGGCGCGCGAGCGGATGAACGACAGCGCCGCCTGCGCCGACTCCTTCATCACGTCGCCCAGCTGGCCGGTGAGGACCAGCTGCCCCTTGCCGTTCATCTTGGTCGACTCGATGAACAGGATGTCGCCCCCCACCGGCGTCCAGGCCAGGCCGGTCGCCACGCCCGGCTCGGCCGTTCGCTCGGCGACCTCGGAGATGTACTTGGCCGGACCGAGCAGATCGCCGATCCGCTCGGCGGTGATGGTCTCGGTCGGCTGCGCCTTGCCTTCGGCGACCAGCACGGCGATGGCGCGAATGACGTTGGCCGCCTCGCGTTCGAGGTTGCGGACGCCCGCCTCGCGGGTGTAGCTGTCGATCACCTCGGCCAGCGCCGCGTCGTCGAACACCAGCTTCTCCTTCGAGAGGCCGTGCTCTTCGAGCTGCTTGGGGATGAGGAACTGCTTGGAGATGGAGAGCTTCTCCTCCCGGGTGTACCCGGGGAGCTCCAGCACCTCCAGCCGGTCGCGCAGCGCCGGCGGGATGGGGTCCATGATGTTGGCGGTCGCCACGAACATCACCTTGGAGAGGTCGAACGGGACCTCCAGGTAGTGGTCCGAGAAGGTGTGGTTCTGCTCGGGGTCGAGGACCTCCAGCAGCGCCGCTGCGGGATCGCCGCGGAAGTCGTGCCCCAGCTTGTCGATCTCGTCGAGCATGAAGACCGGGTTGTTCGAGCCGGCCTTCTTCATGCCCTGAATGAGGCGCCCCGGCAGCGACCCGACGTAGGTTCGCCGGTGACCGCGGATCTCCGCCTCGTCGCGCACGCCGCCCAGCGAGATGCGAATGAACTTCCGCCCCAGCGAGCGGGCGATCGAGCGCCCCAGCGACGTCTTGCCGACGCCGGGCGGACCCACCAGGCAGAGAATGGGCCCCTTCTTGTCGCTCTTCAGCTTGCGGACGGCGAGGTACTCGAGGATCCGCTTCTTGACCTTCTCCAGGTCGTAGTGATCGGAGTTGAGGATGTCGCGCGCCGCCTGGATGTCGAGCTTGTCCTCGGTCGAGATCGACCAGGGGAGCTCCACCAGCCACTCGAGATAGGTCCGCGTGACGGTGTACTCGGCCGACGACGGCTGCATCACCTTCAGGCGTTCGAGCTGCTTGATGGCGACCTTCTCGGTCTCGGGCGGCATCTTGGCCGCCAGCACCTTCTCGCGGAAGTCGTCGAGATCGCCGCCGGTCTCGTCGATCTCTCCCAGCTCTTCCTTGATCGCCTTGAGCTGCTGGCGCAGCACGTACTCGCGCTGGTTGCGCCCCATCTCTTCTTGAACCTGGCTGTTGATCTTCTCGCGGACCTTCAGCACCTCGTGCTGGCGCGAGAGGAACTGCAGCACCTTGCGCAGGCGCGCCTTGAGATCGAACGTCTCGAGGACGTCCTGCTTCTCGTCGACCTGCACATCCAGGTTCGAGATGATGACGTCCGAGAGCTGCCCCGGCTCGACCACGCTGTCGACCAGCGCGCTCGCCTCCTTGGGGAGCTCCGGCATCAGCTTGATGACCCGCTTGGCGACGTCCTTGACGTTCATCACCAGCGCGTCGAGCTCGACGTCCGTCGAAGGCGAGTCCGGCAGCGCCTGGACCCGCGCCGTCATGAACGGATCCTGCCCGCCCACTTCCAGGATCCGAATCCGCGAGACCCCTTGCAGGATCACCGAGAAGTTGTCCTTGGCCAGCTTGATGACCTTGAGGATGCGGGCCGCGCACCCGACCATGTACAGATCGCCGGCGCCCGGCTCCTCGGTCCGCGCGTCGCGCTGGGTGACGATGCCGATCACGGGGCGCTCCTTGGAGATCGCCTCCTCGACCAGCTTCACTGATTTTTTGCGCCCCACGTCGATGGGGATGATCGAGCCCGGGAACAGCACGGAGTTCCGCAGGGGGAGAATCGAGATGACGTCGGGGACCTCGACCGGCCCTTCGGGCACCGGCTTCTTGGTGGCCATGGCTCGATCGTATACGCGACGGGCCTGTTTCGCCAGTCAAGCGGAGGCGCCAAGCGCAAACAGAGCCCGCCCTGCAGACCGGCCGCCCGCTGCTCGGATTCGGCCCGGACGGACGTGGTAAGATCGCGCTTTATTTTTCCGCAGGAGGGTTCCCTCATGCGCCTCGCTTCGCTTCTGACTCTGACCGCGGCCCTCAGCTTCGCCGCCCCCTCTCCAGCTGCCGCGCAGGCAGTCCAGCCGGACGGCGACGGCGCCACGTACGAGCGACAGGCGGTCGGCGTTCGCCATCTGGTCTACCTGCGGCGGGACGGCGCCACCAGCGACAGCGAGGGACGCCTGCTCTACGACGGCAAGTGGGACGCCTTCGCCGGGCCCGATCACCATCCGATCGACGAGGAGGCGTTCTTCCGAATCGTGGGCCGCGACGACCTCCTCCGCCGGTACCACCGGGAATCGACCGTGAAGAAGAGCCTGACCTTCGGCGGCGGCGCCCTGATCTTCGGTGGCCTACTCTTCGCCGCCTTCGCCACGGAGCCGAGATATGGCGGAGCCCAACCTGCCATCGCTGCGAGGCCACCACCTGTCCCTCCGCCGATTCCCGGGCTCCGAGCCCCGTCTGGGGCCTCGCCATCGCCGGCACCGGCCTGGTCTCGGCCATCATCGGCCATCTTCCTCGACCCGACGCCCATCGACGCCGATGCGGCCGACGCGCTGGCCCGCAGCTACGACCGGTCGCTGCAGAGCCGGCTCGGGATCTCCGAAACCGCCGCCCGCGAGTAACGATGCGACGGCCGTCGAGCTTGTCGCGACGCACGCGTCGCCTCCTAGACATGGCGCCATCGACGACCGCCTGCTCGAGGGAGCTCTTCAGATCGGTGCCAGCCGACCAAGAAGGAGCCCGCCGTACCCACTCAGCGTCGAACCTTGCGGACCGGCTTCTTTCGAAGGTGCTCCCGGAGAGCGTCGTTGACGGCTTTCGTCGTCTTAAAGACGTCGGCGACGTCAGGGTCGAGAACGACGACGTTCGTGCCGCGCCCCAGTCGAGACACATACTTGCCGCGAACGCCGGTGGAGAAGTCATACTCCGCCCGCATCTCGTCCGTACGCTGGCGTTTCTTAGACGCTGGCATAGCTCCTCCGCTCACGCCTCGTTGCGAGGCTAGCACTGATGATCCGGATCCTCGCGGCTCGGTCTGTGTGCGCGACGACGAGCAGACGACCAAGGCTCGACATGCCCTGAAGAACGTATCGATCCTCATCCACGGAATGATCGGGTCGAACACCGTGAGCGAAAGCGGGTCTAAAAATGCCGTCACTGCCTCTTCAAACGAGACGCCGTGCTTCGCCAGATTCCGCTCGGCCTTTGCCGGATCCCACTCGAAACACACCCTCGAGCGTCGGACGCTCGCGAGAATAGTTGCTCACCCACCCGTCCAGCGCGGTGAGCAACCTCGAATGAGACGCCGCCCAAGTTCGTGCCGCGGCTATCGTCCGCGCTTCTCGCTGACCGGCTTCGGCTGGGGCGTCAGCGTGTGGACGGTGGCGCCCGCGCCGCCTGCCGGCGCTGCCGGCCAGGGCCGGGCCGCCGACGTCGCGCTTGATGCCGTGGTGGGCGAGCACCTTCGCCTCGATCTTGCGGGCCACGTCGGCGTGGTCGCGCAGGTACTGCTTGGCGTTCTCCCGCCCCTGGCCGATGCGATCGCCCTCGAAGCCAAACCAGGCGCCGGACTTTTCGACCGCGCCGCACTCGGCGCCGAGATCGACCAGATCGCCCTCGTGGCTGATCCCCTCGCCGTAGAGGATGTCGAACTCGACCTCCCGGAACGGCGGCGCCATCTTGTTCTTCACCACCTTCACGCGGGTCCGGTTGCCGACCACCTTGTCGCCGTCCTTGAGCGCGCCGACGCGACGGATGTCGAGCCGCACTGACGCGTAGAACTTGAGCGCGTTGCCGCCGGTGGTCGTCTCGGGGTTACCGAACATGACGCCGATCTTCATCCGGATCTGGTTGATGAAGATGACCAGCGTGTTCGACTTGGAGATGGTGCCGGTCAGCTTGCGCAGCGCCTGGCTCATGAGCCGCGCCTGCAGGCCGACGTGCGAGTCGCCCATCTCGCCTTCGAGCTCGGCGCGCGGCGTGAGCGCCGCGACCGAGTCGACGACCACGATGTCGACCGCCCCCGAGCGGACCAGCATCTCGGTGATCTCCAGCGCCTGCTCGCCGCAGTCGGGCTGCGACACCAGCAGATCGTCGGTCCGCACCCCCAGCTTGCGGGCGTACCCGACGTCCAGCGCGTGCTCGGCGTCGACGAACGCGCAGATGCCGCCCAGCTTCTGCGCCTCGCCCACCACGTGGAGCGCCAGCGTCGTCTTGCCGGAGGACTCCGGTCCGTAGACCTCCATGATGCGCCCGCGCGGCAAGCCGCCGACCCCCAGCGCGATGTCGAGCCCCAGCGAGCCGGACGGAATCACCTGCACCTCGGGGGGGGCAATCCCCTCGCCGAGCCGCATGATGCTCCCCTTGCCGAACTGCTTCTCGATCGTCGAGACGGCCGTGTCGATGGCCTTGTCCCGCGCCGGGTCGCGATCGCGCGCCGGGGCGGCCGCCGCCGGGGCCTTGGCTTCTGCCTTGAGCTCCTTGATGTCGCTGGTGTCGGAGATCTTGTGCGCGGTCTTTTCCGAGGTCTTTTCCGAGCTGGTCGCCATGTGTTGTCTCCTGGTCAGTTGGGAGCGAGCGCGGCCTTGTGCCGCAAAATGTAGGTGGAGCCCGCATTGTCCGGACCGCCGCCAAGCCGGCTCTCGTAAACGTGAATCTCCTCGACGGTGAGACCGCCGAAATCCCGGCCGACGAACGCGTCGAGTGCCGCGCGGGCATCCACGCCGCCGCCCCTGGCGCGCCCGACGGTCACGTGGCCCGTCATCGGCCGGCGCTCGCGCGGAAAGCCGAGCTGTTCGGCGATCGCCTCGACCGTCGCGGCCAGCGCGGCCAATCCCCCGTCCACGTCGTCGGCCCCGGCCCAGATCACGCTGGCGTGGCGCGCCGAGGGAAACGCGCCCATCCGGTGCAGCTGCAATCGAAATCGCGGCAGCTTGACCAGCTCTCGCTGGAGGGCCGCTCCGAGCGCGGTCAGTCGCTCCTCCGAGGTCGGCCCCAGAAACTTGATCGTGACGTGGAGGTTCTCCACCTTCCGCGACCATCGGAAGCCCGGTGACGGCAGCAGCGTGGCCAGCTCTTTCGTCGTCTCGAACACCCGCGTCTGAAGCTCGGGCGGCAACGGGACCGCCACGAAGCTGCGGAGCAATTTCGTCGGCGCGGCGTCCGTCATCGCTTGCGGGTGTCGAAGTAGCGCCGCGCCAGATCCAGCGCGTAGTAGGCCGCCGCCGTCCGCACCCGCTCGCGACTGCCGGAGAAGAGCTTGGTCGAGGTGCGCGTCGTCCCCGGGCCGCAGATGGCGAAGCAGACGGTGCCGACCGGCTTGTCGGGCGCGCCCCCCTCGGGGCCGGCCACGCCGGTGATGGCCACCGCCACCGTCGAGCCGCAGACCCGCTTGGCCCCCTCGGCCATCTCGCGCGCCGTCGGCTCGCTGACCGCGCCGAAGTCGGCGATCGTCTCGGGCTTGACCCCCAGGACGGCGGTCTTGATCTCGTCCGCGTAGGCGACGACGCTGCCGCGGAAGAAGCTGGTCGCCCCCGACTCCGAGGTGGCCAGCTCCCCCGCCAGTCCCCCGGTGCAAGATTCGGCGAAGGCCAGCGTGGCCTCCTGCGCGCGCAGCGACTTCGACACCGCCGCCACGAACGTCTCGCCGTCGACGCCGTAGATCCCGGGGCCGATCCGCTTGCGGATCTCGCCGTCCACCCTCTCCAGCGTCGCGCGCGCCCCTTCCGGATCGGCGTCGCGCACCACCAGCTTGACGTGGTTGACCGGCATCGAGGTGCGGAAGTGCAGCGTGGCCCCATCGACGCCGCTCAGGATCCCGGCCAGGCGGTGATCGATGTGCGACTCGCCCATCCCGTAGAGGTGCCAGGTGCGCACGGCCGGCGCCGGCACGCCGGACTCGGCCAGCTGGCGCTTGAGTCGCGGAGCGACCTCCTCGCTGAAGATCTTCTCCATCTCGCGCGGGACGCCGGGAAGAAAATAGGCCTCCGCGCCGCCCAGCCGCACGACGAACCCCGGCGCGATGCCGGCCGCGTTGGGGAGCGCCTGGGCGCCGTTCGGCACCCGCACCTGCCGCAGGTTGTTGGGCGTCATCTCGAACCCGTGGGTGGAAAAGCGCTTCTTCATCGCCTCCAGCGACGGCTCGTCGGCGTGGGTCCCCGTCGCCAGCAACTCGGCCACGGCGTCGACCGTTCGGTCATCCTCCGTCGGCCCCAACCCGCCGGTGGCGACGATGAGGTCGACCTCCGCCCGCAGCCGCACCAGCGCCGTCCGGATCGACTGCGGATCATCGGACACGACGACCTGCTCCGTCAGCTCGTACCCGAGCTCGAACAGCCGCTCGGCGATGAAGGCGTCATTGGTGTTGCTGATCTCCCCTCGCAGGACCTCGTCCCCGATCGCCAGCAACGCCGCCCGTTGAGCCACCACCTTGGAACTAGACATTTGAGCAGTACCCTAGCTGCGCCCGAACGGCCTGTCAACGAATTGTCAGCGCCGAATCGGAAGGCCCCGAGGCCGCGATCTCCGCGGGATGATTGACGCCTTTGGGCGACGCCGGTACGCTGGATGGTTCCGATGCGTATCCGCTACGCCGCGAAGACCGACGTCGGTATGAAGCGTAATCACAACGAGGATTACTTCTCGTTGATCGAGGACGAGCAGCTGTTCTTGGTCGCTGACGGCATGGGCGGACACGCCTCAGGAGAAGTCGCGTCCAAGATGGCCGCCGACGTCATGACCGAGTTCTACGCCCGCACCAAGGACGACGAGGCGACCTGGCCGTACAAGATGGACCGCCACCTCTCGTACGTCGAAAACCGGCTGGTGGTCGGCATCAAGATGGCGAACCAGCGCATCTTCCAGGCGGCCAGCAAGGAGGTGAAGCTGAAGGGGATGGGGACCACCATCGTCAGCGGCCAGGTGGTGGGCGACAAGTTCTACATCGCGCACGTTGGCGATTCGCGCTGCTACCGGGTGCGCGGCTCGTCGATCCAGCAGATGACGCGCGACCATTCGCTGCTCGAGGACTACAAGGACGCCAAGCCCAACATGTCCGAGGACGAGCAGCGCAAGTTTCCGCACAAGAACGTCATCACCCGCGCGCTCGGCATGCGCGAGCACGTGCAGGTCGACGTGCTGGCGCACGACATCCAGGACCGCGACACTTTCCTGCTCTGCTCGGACGGGCTGTCGGGGATGGTCGAAGATCCCAAGCTGCTCGAGCTGGTCAAGAGCGCCGCTGACCTCGAGACGGCCGTCTCCAGCATGATCGAGGCGGCCAACGCCGCCGGCGGCACCGACAACATCACGGTGCTCGCGCTCCAGTGCGCGAACTAGCGGGCCGGTCGAGCAGGCACGCGTCAGCGCTCCGCACTTCGCCTTCCGGCCGGGCTGGCTGATCGCGGTCAGGCGCCGGCGGGGTGCAGCGGCGACGGGCCGGACTCGAGGGCGGCGTGCGTCCCGGACGGATGCTTCTCGGTGACGGGGGGCGGACCGCCGCCGGGCGGGCGGTTCTTCCAGCGCTTCTCGTTCTTGTGGGCGAGGACCAGCAAGGGCGGCTGAATGAGGCGCGGGATCAGCGCCAGGATGAGCGCGCCGCCGATGACGACGATGGCCAGCGGCTTCTGCGTGTCGGCGCCGATCCCGTGCGACAGCGCGGCCGGCGTCAGCCCCAGCATGGCGACGAAGGTCGTCATGAGGACGGGGCGCAGCCAGCGCTCGGCCGCCTCCCGCGCACCTTCTTCGAGACCACGCCCTTCGTTCCAGAGCCGCTGTGCATAGGTGACCACCAGGAGCGCGTCCTGGATCGACACGCCGAAGATGGAGATGAACCCCATCGCCGCCGAGATCGAGAAGTTCGTGCGGGTGATGATCAGCGCCAGGATGCCGCCGGTGCAGGCGACCGGGATCCCGGCCAGGACGATCAGCATGTCCTTCCAGTTCTTGACCGACGAGTAGACCAGCATGGCGATCACCAGCAGCGTGAGCGGGATGATGAGGGCCAGCCGGCCGGTCGCCTCGTTGAGCTGGTTGATCTCGCCCGCCCACTCGAGGTGCGTGTCGTAGGGGAGCTTGACCTTCTCCTCGATCTTCTCGCGCGCCTCGTTGATCGTCGAGGCCAGGTCGCGGCCGCGCACCGAGAACTTCACCGGCGCGTACCGGCGGTTGTCCTCGCGGTAGATGAGCGAGGGGCCCTCTTCCTTCACGATCTGCGCGATCTGACCGAGCGGCACCTGCGCGCCGTCGGGGGTGGCCACCAGGATGTCGCGGATCGCCTTCAGGTCCTTGCGAAACGGCGGCGCCCAGCGGACGGTGAGGTCGAAGCGCTTCTCGCCCTCGTAGACCTGCGTGACCGCCTGGCCGCCGATGGCCGCCTGGACCACCGCCTCGACGTCGCCGACGTTGAGGCCGTAGCGGCCGCAGAGCGCGCGATCGGGGGAGATGCGCACGTCGGGCTGGCCGAGCGAGGGGAAGAGCGCCAGGTCGGCGACCCCCTTGACGGTCGACATCACGTCGACGATCTCGTTGGCCTTGGCCTCGTTGACGCGCAGGTCGGGGCCGAACACCTTGACCGTGTTCTCCCCCTTGACCCCCGACATCGCCTCCTCGACGTTGTCGGAGATCATCTGCGAGAAGTTGAAGATGACGCCGGGGAACGACTCGCCGAGCTCGCGGGAGAGCTCCTCGGTCATCTTCTCCTTGGTCACGCCGCGCGGCCATTTATTGGCCGGCTGCAGCGGCGCGAACAGCTCGATGTTGTAGAAGCCGGAGACGTCGGTCCCGTCGTCGGGCCGCCCCAGCTGCGAGACGACGGTGGTGATCTCGGGCCGCGCCCGATGGGACAGATCGCAGGGGCCTTCCTTCGGGCACCCCAGGATCACGGCGCGCATGCGGCCCACGTACTTCGCCGACTGCTCGAGCGAGATCGACGTCGGCAGCGTGGCGCGGATCCAGAAGTTCCCCTCTTCGAGCTTGGGCATGAACTCCCGCCCCAGAAAGCCGGCGCTCAACAGGCTGACGCCGACGATGGTGGCGCCGATGGCCACCGCTGTCTTCTTGTGGCGGAGCGAAAAATCGAAGAGCGGAAGGTAGAACTTCTTCAGCCCCTTCATCAGCCAGTTGTCGTGCTCGTGATCGCCGAGCTTGCCGATCTTGAGCCCCCGCTCGGCCAGCACCGGCGTCAGCGTCAACGAGAGGATGATGGCGCCGCCGATGGCGAAGGCATAGGTGTGCGCCATCGGCGAGAAGATCACCCCCGACACGCCCGAGAGCGTGAAGAGCGGGATGAAGGCCACGGCGATCACCAGGGTCGAGGAGAACATCGGCGGCCCGACCTCGCCGGCGGCCAGGAGGATGCGCTCGATGGCGTTGCGCTTGCCGGGCGCGGCCATGTGCCGGAACACGTTCTCCATGACGATGACCGTCGAGTCGA
Source organism: uncultured Pseudomonadota bacterium (assembly GCA_963835825.1). GTDB lineage: Bacteria > Myxococcota_A > Polyangia > Fen-1088 > Fen-1088 > JADGRB01. The sequence continues at coordinate 296,006 of CAWIGZ010000002.1, read as the reverse complement.
CGACGATCCCGAAGTCGACCGCGCCGAGCGAGATCAGGTTGGCCGGCGTGCCGGTGGCGACCATCCCCACGAAGGCGGCCATCAACGCCAGCGGGATGTTGAGCGCGGTGATGAGCGCCGCCCGCCCGTGCCCGAGGAACATCCAGAGCACCACCGCCACCAGCACCATCCCGATGAGCAGGTTCTCGAGCACGGTGTGCGTGGTCAGCTTCACCAGCGTGGCGCGATCGTAGTACGGCTCGATCGTCATCCCCGGCGGCAGCACGTGGAAGCGGTTCATGTAGGCGACCCGCTCGTGGACGGCGTCGAGCGTCTTCAGCGAGTCGCCGCCGTAGCGCATGAGCACCGTCCCCTGCACCACGTCGGGCTCGAGATCCTTGCCGACGATCCCCAGGCGCGGCGCGTGCCCGACGGTCACCTCGGCCACGTCGCGCACGCGGATCGGCGTCCCCTTCTGGACCGCCAGCACCACGTCGCGAATGTCGGCCAGCGAATGAATGATGCCGATCCCGCGCACGTCGTACGACTGCTCGCCGATCGAGAGCCGCTGGCCGCCCACGTTCTGGTTCGACGCCCCCAGCGCGGTCTCCAGCTGGGTCAGCGTCACCCCGTGCGCCTTGAGGCGATAGGGGTCGACCTCGACGTGGTACTCCTTGGTCTCGCCGCCGAAGCCGACCACGTCGATGACGCCCGGGGCCTGGCGGAACTGCCGCTCGAGGATCCAGTCCTGCGCCGTCTTCAGATCGGCCAGCGAGTAGCCCTGGCCGCGCACCACGTAGCGGAAGACCTCGCCGATCGCGCTCCAGGGGGACAGCTGCGGCGTCATGCCGGGCGGCAGGCTGACGAACCCCAGCCGGTTGAGCACCCGCTGCTGCGCCATGTGGTACTCGGCGTTCCAGGTGAAGTAGCACTTCACGTCCGACAGGCCGAACAGCGACTGCGACCGGATATGGTCGAGATCGAGCATCCCGTTCAGCCCGTTTTCGAGCGGGATGGTCACGTAGCGCTCGACCTCCTCGGCGCTCCACCCGGTCGGCTGGGTGATGATCTCGATCATCGGCGCCACCGGGTTGGGATAGGCCTCGATGTCGAGCTGCTGATAGCAGTAGAGCCCCAGCGCCAGGAGCCCCAGCGCCAGGATCAGCACGAAGGCCGGCATTCGAAGAACGAACCGAACGAGCCGTGGAATCATCGCCGAGCTCCTTGCTCAAGATAGGGGACCCTGAGAGGGTCCCCGTGCCCCCCCGCGAAGGATTCCGCCGGGCCCGGGGTCCCCGCGCAGGTCCGCCTGCGCGGGGTGGATCGATGCCGGGCTCCATCCACGCGAATCAATCCGGGGACCCTGAGCGGGTCCCCGTGCCCTCCCGCGAAGGATTCCGCCGGGCGATGCCCGGCTCCATCCACGCGATCGCTCGCGTGCGCGCTCACAGCATCCCCGACAGCAAGATTGCGCCGGAGGTCACCACGCGCTCGCCGACGGCGAGGCCGTGGGTGATGGGGACCATGTTGGTCCCCTCTTCGTCGCCGACCGCGACCAGGCGCCGCACGAAGCGCAGCCGCCCGTCCGGCGTCCGCCCCTGCTCGACGAACACCACCGTCTGGTCGGCCAGGCGCAGGATCGCGGCGACCGGCACCGCCAGCGCCTGCACCCCCGGCACGGCGATGGTGACGGTGGCGTACATCTCGGGCTTGAGCTCGCGCTGGGGGTTCTCCACCTCGCAGCGCACGCGCGCCGTGCGCGACGTCGGATCGAGCAGATCGGAGATCCAGTCGACCGTGCCGGTGAAGACCTGGCCGGGATAGGCGACGACCCGGATCGTCGCGGTGGCCCCCTTCTTCACGCGCGAAATATCCATCTCGAACACGTCGGCGATCACCCAGACGCGATCCAGCTCGCCGATGGTGTACAGCTCGGCCGCCGTGCCGCCCGAGTACTGCCCCTGGACTTCGGCGCCCGGGTTCACGTTCCGGGCGATCACGTCCCCCTCGATCGGCGCCCGCAGGATGAACTCCTGCGTGACGGCGTCGGTGCCCCCCTTGCGGAAGAGGCGGGCCTTCTGGCGCGCGCGCTCGATCTCCGCCTGGGCCTTGCTGTAGCTCTCCTCGGCCGCCTCGAAGTCCTTCTGCGAGCCGGCGTGCGCCTCGTAGAGCTCTTTTTGGCGCTGAAACTCGTGCTCGGCGGCGGTCAGCTCGGCCTGGGCCTTGCCCAGATCGGCGAAGGCGTTTCCGACGTCGGGGGACTGGATGGCGCACAGAGGCGCCCCCTTCTTCACCCGGGTGCCCGGCTCGGCCAGGATGCGCGACACCCGCCCGGTCACGGGCGAAAAGACGTGCGCGACCCGCAGATCGTCGAACGTCACCTTGCCGCTGGTGACGACGTCGTTGCTGACCGTGTGAATGCCGACCGGCTGGACGGCGATGTGTCCGTCGGTCAACTGCTGCTCGGTGACCCAGACCTCGCCGTTCGGCGGCTGGTCGGCAGCCGTCCCGGCCGACCGGGCTTTGCAGCCCGCAATGCCGGCGGCGCAGAGCACGAACGTGCTGAGAATCACAGAGCTTATCTGACGCCGCATACGCGCCCGACGTATATCCCCGATCAGAAGTTGAATGCCAGTGCGAGACCGACCCGGGTCGCGCCGCGCGCCGCCGCCGCGACGTCGTTGCCGATCGGACGAGGGGTCGCCTGCGCGCTCGACGACGTCTGGGGTGCCGTTTGCGCCGGCCCCACCCCGTCGAGCGCGACCTGCAGGTCGAGCTTGAGCGCGACGGACGGCAGCGGCCGGTAGTCGATCCCTCCGCGCACGAAAGCCTTGGACGGGGACGGCGCCTGGGGGGGCGACTGGCCGGGCCCGGTGATGGTCGGCGGATTGTAGTTGTAAGGAGACATCTGGCTGCGCGGATCGACGTTCTCGTAGCCCCCGAACAGCAAGAGCTCCTGGTTCGATTCGGGCGCCGCCAGCCGGAGGAGATCGTAGCCAGCCTCGACGTAGAAGCCGCGACCGCGCGCCGGAATGGCGCTCTGCCCGAGCAGACCGAAGTAGTCGTTCGCCAGGTAAGAGTTGATGATCCAGAGGCGGGCGTACTCGGCGCGCAGGTCGAAGCCGTGGTTGTGATAGCGGAGATCGGCCTCGGCGATCGCCACCCGCAGCCCGGAGAGCGCCTCGACGCCGTGGCTGGCTCCGCCGGTATATCCGCCGCCGCCGACCATCAGACCGGGCGGCAGATCGTCCAGCTCGACCCGACCGATCAACGCCGCGTCGTGGACCGCCAGGCTGCGCCCGTCGCCGCGCGTTCCCCACAGCGGCGCCTCCGCCGAGAGGCCGGTCCCGTCGAGGCCACTGACCACGGCCCCTTCGTAGTGGAGCCCGGGGACGATCCGGCCGAAGATCCCGACCCCCAGCTCCCGCCAGACCGAGGGCACGATCAGCTGGTCGGTGAGCGGGCGATCGACGGTCAGATAGCTGGTCGGCTCGGGCGAGAGGTTTCCCAGGCCGATGGGCATGATGAGGAGGCCCGCCCGCAGCCCCAGCGGGGCATAGGGCGCTATCTCGACCAGCGCCTGCTGCATCCCGGTCGAGGTGCCGTCCTCGACCTGAATCGAGGCGGCGATCCGGACCCAGTCGGTCGGGCGGTGCTCGACTAAAAATGCGGCCAGGGGGAGCTGCACGTTGACGTTCGACGCGCCGTCGACGAAGAGCTGCACCTGGCCGTACGCGCCGATCTTGGTCCGGCGGGTGAACGCATCGAGCGCCGGCGGCGAAATGCCGAGCGGCGCGGCCGCCGGGGCGGCGGAGAGCGGCGGTTCTTTCCCGCCCGCGGCCGGCGCGGCCAGTGGCCACGGGAACGGACCGGTGGCGGGTGGCGCCGGCGGGGGCGCTGCCGGGGCGGGCGCGGCCGCTGCTGGCGCAGGCGCGGGCGCTGCCGGCGCGGGCGCCGGTGAGGCGGCCGCCGGCGTGGTGGCCGGCGGGGCGGGACGCGCGGGCGCGGCCGCCGGCGGAGCGGGTGACGCGGGGACGACCGGCGCAGGAATCGGCGGATCGTCGAGATCCTCGACGGGCGCCGCCTGGGCGCGGCCGGCGCCCAGCACCAGACCGATTGCGACCGCGAGGACCGTTCGCGTCGACCTGGGCCGCACGCGACTACAATACCCCGACGCGCGCCCGCCCGTCGTGAAACCGATCGACGACGTTACGAACGCCCGCGCCGGCCGGCGGCCTCGGCGGGGCAGGCACCGCCGGAGATCCCCCGGGCCTTTTCGCACAGGCCGAACAGCTCGTGGCGGTGGCGGAGCACGTTGAAGCCGTGCCGCTTGGCCAGGTTGTCCTGCAGCTGCTCGATCTCGTCGTTCTCGAACTCGATGATGAACCCGCAGGCGTCGCAGATCAGGTGATCGTGGTGGGCCCGCCCCTCGGAGACCTCGTACAGCGTCTGGCCGGGGCCGAAGTGGCGGGCCTCGGCGATCCCCGCCTCCTCCAGCAGCTTGACGGTGCGGTAGACCGTCGCCAGGCCGACGCTCGGATGCTTGCGTCGCGCCGACGAGAGGAGATCCTCCAGCGCCACGTGCCCCGACGACCGCAGGAACGCGTCGACGATCGCCTCGCGCTGCTGCGTCGTCTTCAGCCCCTTGCGCTCGAGGTACGCGCGCCAGTGCCCCTTCGGGTCCAGGTGCGCGCCGGTCCGCACCGCCGTCGGCGTCTTGCCCGCGCTTCCCGTCATCACGCTTCGTGCTGTCGCCATTTGATCGAGCATCCCATGGAAGGTCGTTGTTGGGGAGACGGCGCGCGGCCGCTCACCAGCGCCTCCAGCGCCTCGGCGAGCTCGTGCCGGGTGACCTTGCTCGCGTCCTTCCAGGAGTCGTCGATGCGCCCCCGGTAGGCGAGCCTCCAGGCGCGATCGCGTGGAGGCAGCTGGGCTTCGCCCAGCGGAGTCCCTCGCGGGAGGGTCGGGGCGCCCTCCCCGGATTCCCCGTTTGAGTAGACGAAGATGTCGGGCGTGCAGACGGCGCCGAACGCGCGCGCCACGTCCTGCGCCTCGTCGTGCAGGTAGGGAAAGCCATACCCCTTGTCGCGCCAGCGCTCGCGGAGCTTGTCGAAGGCGTCGTCCGGGTAGTGGGCGGCGTCGTTGGAGCAGACGGCGACCATCTGCACGCCCCGCCCCTCGAACGCGCGCGCCAGGCCGATGATCCGGTCCTCGACCGCCTTGACGTACGGGCAGTGGTTGCAGATGAACATCACGCAGAGCACCGGCGCGGCGGCGAAGTCGTCGCGGGCGTAGGTCTTGCCGTCGACGGCGGGGAGCCGGAAGCTCGGGCAGGGGGCGCCCAGCTCGGGCGGCGGCGTTTCGACGGCCATGGTGGGCGAAAGGATACACCGCCCGCGTCCAATATCGACGGCCACCGACGACCGGCGACCGACGGCCCAAAAGGTCGCCGGCCGTCTGGAACCTCCGCCTGTTTCCGGTTAGAAAAGACGCCCATGGCGTCTGACCCGAAACCCGACGCGGCGCCCGAGCGCTTCGAGGAGATCCTGGCCCGGCTGCGCGCGCTGGTCGACCGGCTCGAGGGGGGCAACCTTCCCCTGGAAGAGAGCCTGAAGGCCTTCGAGGATGGGATGGACCTCTGCCGGCGCGGCACCGCCATCCTCGACGGCGCGGAGAAGAAGGTCGAGCTGTTGCTCGGCGGCGCCGGCGCCCCCCGCGTCACCTCGTTCGATCAGACCTGATGACCGCCAAAACCGTCGCACCGTCGGAATCATCCGCCTGGGTCGAGGCCCGCCGCGCCGAGCTGTCGGCGCTGCTCGAGGCCCGCATGCGCCCGCCGGGCGACGGCGATCCCGGCCGGCTGGTCGAGGCGATGGGCTACTCGCTGCTGGCGCCCGGCAAGCGGATCCGCCCGTTGCTGGCGATGGCGGCGGCCGAGACCGTCGGGCCGCTCGACGACGATATCCGTCTCGCCTGCGCCTCCGTCGAGCTGATCCACTGCTATTCGCTGATTCACGACGACCTGCCGGCGATGGACGACGACGACTTCCGGCGCGGCCGTCCCAGCAACCACAAGGCCTTCGGCGAGGCGACCGCCATCCTGGCCGGCGACGGGCTCTTGACGCTGGCCTTCGACTGGATCGCCGAGGCCGGTGAGCGCGCCGGCCAGCCGGCCCGTTATCTTCGCGCGGCGCGGGCGCTGGCCCACGGCGCCGGGGTGCGGGGGATGGTGCGCGGACAGGCCCGCGATCTCGGCGCGCCGCCCCCCACCACCCTCGAGGCGCTGGAGATCCTGCACGGCGAGAAGACCGCCGCGCTGTTCGAGGCCGCGCTGAAGGTCGGCGCGTTGGCCGCCGGCGCGGCCCCCGACGCGGTGACCGCGCTCGGCCGCTTTGGCACCGCCTACGGCATCGCCTTTCAGCACGCCGACGATCGCGACGACGCCGAGCACGGCCAGCACGCCGCCGCGGCCAGGGCGCGCCTGCGGGTGCTGATCGACGACGCCTGCGCCGCGGTCGCGCCGTTCGGTCCGGCGGGCGCGCGCCTCGCCGAATTCGCCCGGGCCCTCTTGCCGTAATCGCCGGCTCGCCCCGCTCGACTTGTCCGCAACTGTGATACCATCCGGCAAGGGGATGGCGTCCGACGAGCGCACGCAGATCTTCGAGCCGCAGGCATCTCCGACGGGCGGCGTCAAGCGGGACCGCGCCTATCTGGTGGTCCTGGCCGGGGCCAGCGTCGGCGAGATGTACAAGGTCGAGGGCGACAAGACGGTCATTGGCCGAGGCCAAAAGGCGCAGGTGCGCCTGCTCGACGACGGCATCTCGCGCGAGCACGCGCAGGTGGTGATCGAAGGGAACAAGATCTTCCTGGAGGACCTCGGGTCGACCAACGGCACCTTCTGCAACGGGCTCAAGGTGGAGCGGCGGGAGCTCTGCGACGGCGACAAGATCCTGGTTGGGTCGACGACGATCCTCAAGTTCACCTACCACGACAACCTGGACGAGATCTTCCAGAAGCAGATGTACGAGTCGGCCCTGCGCGACGGGCTGACCAAGGCTTTCAACAAGAAGTACTTCACCGACCGGCTGGAGAGCGAGCTGACCTTCGCCCTTCGTCACCAGTCGCCGCTGGTGCTGGTGATGTTCGACATCGACCACTTCAAGAAGGTGAACGACACCCACGGCCACCAGGCGGGCGATCTGGTGCTCTCCGAGATCTCGACGCTGCTCACCAGTGCGCTGCGCGCCGAGGACGTGTTCGCCCGCTACGGCGGCGAGGAGTTCGCGGTGATCTGCCGCGGCACCGATCTCACCCAGGCGCAGATCGTCGGCGAACGGATGCGCAAGGCGGTGGAGACCCACCGCTTCACGTTCGAGGGGACCCACATCCCCGTCACCATCAGCGTCGGCATCGCGGGCCTGCCCGACCCGGCGGTCAAGGACGCCACCGATCTGGTCGCCCGCGCCGACAAGGCCCTCTATCAGTCGAAGCACGGCGGCCGCAACCGGGTCACCGTCCACCAGGGCTGACGCCGTTCCCGGCGGTTCGGCCCTGACGCCGGACTGGCTGGCTCGAGCATGACGCTGGCTCGAGCGCGATTGCCCAACGTTCTTTTTTTGCAGGTGGAGCGGGTGGTTCGTAGTCTGTTGCTGTGCCCATCGCTCGCCGCTCGCCGATTGCGGCGACGCTCTCGCTCGCCCTCATCGTAGCTTTCGCGCAAGCGTCCTTCGTGCGGGCGTCGTTCTCGCAGCCGGCCGGCAGCGACGAGGAGACCGACACGCCCGCCGCCCAGCCCACCGCCCACGCCGGCAAGCCGGTCCCGTTCGACCGCGACTGGCTGGAGCCCTTCTTCCAGCACGGGGTCGCCAAGGCGGCCGCCGAGAAGTTCCGCGGCGACGATTGGAGCGGCGCCGAGGCGGGGTTCGCGCGCGCCCTGAGGTCACTCCCGCGCCGCGGTGACGAGCGGCTGGCGGCGACGTACCTGCTGGCGCTGGCGCGCGCCAACCAGTCCAACTGGGCCGAGGCCGGCAAGCTGTTCGAGCAGCTTTATGACAGCTACCCGAAGCTGGCGCCCTACCACGCCTACAACGCCGCCCGTTGCCGGCTGCGGCGCAGCGACTACCCGGGCGCGATCGAGTGGGCCGGCAAGGTGGCGAAGGGGAGCGTCCCCGAGGCCGAGGCCGATCTGATCCGCATCGATGCGCTGCGCTCGCTCAATCGCTGGGAGGAGGCGCTCGCGGCGCTCGAGAGCCACCTGGCGCGGTTTCCCGGTGGTCCCCGGCACGCCGAAGTGCTCTACAAGAAAGCCGAGGCGACGGAGAAGGCGCGGTCCGGCAAGGATTGGCAGAAGGTCGCGCCACAGGTGATCAGCCTCTACCGGCGGGTCTGGGCCGAGGCGCCGCTCGAGGCCTGGAGCGAGCGCGCCGGCGAACGGCTGGAGCAGATCGCGGCCGCGCTCCCGGCGCCGGAGGCGGCGGTGGTTCGCGCCCGCACCGCGTCCGAGCTGGTGACGCGGGGAATGATCTACTTCGACCACAACCGCAACCAGGAGTCGGAAGCGGCGTTCGCGGCGGCGCTGACGGCGCCCGGGCTGAACCCCGATCTCGAGTGCAAGGCGCGCTTTTACCGCGCGCAGTCGGTCTGGAAGGCGCGCCAGCGGCCGCGGGCGGCGCCGCTCTTCGACGCGGCCGACGGCATCTGCGCCAAGGCCGGCAACCGCGATCTTCACGCCAAGACGCTCTATCAGGGGGCGCGGTCGTACGCCTCGGCGGGGAACCGCGACGCGGCGATGGCCCGCTACGCCCGCATCGAGGCCGAGCACGCCGACCACAGCTACGCCGACGACGCGCGGGTGCGGATGGCGGAGCTGGCCACGGATGCCGGAGACGAGGCGGGCGCCGCCAAGATCCTGGCGGAGGTGCCGACGCGCTACCCGCAGGGCGATCTCCTGAACGAGGCGCTCTGGCGGCTGGCGTTCGCCGCCTGGCGGGGCGGCCGCCTCGACGAGGCGACGCACTGGCTGGACGAGAACCTGCGCCTCATCCCCCACGAGGAGATCTGGTACGCCGAGGGGCGCGTTCAATACTGGAAGGGGCGCGTGCTCGAGAAGCAGGGGCACGACGCGGAGGCGCGCGCCTGGTACGGCCGCGCGGTGCGCGAGTACCCGCTTTCGGTCTACGCGCTGCTGGCGCTGACGCGGCTCAAGTCGTCCGACCGCCACGCCGAGGAGGCGCTGGTCGCGTCGCTGCGCAAGGGAATGAAGCAGGTGCCGGCCTGGTCGTTCCCGCCGCGCGCGCTCTACGGCGAGCCCGGCTTCCTCCGGGCGGTAGAGCTCGGGCGCATGGGCCAGGGAGCGGACGCCCGGCGCGAGCTCGCCAGGCTGGGGCTGGCCACGTCCGCCGACAAGCACGCGTCGCCCGCGGCGGCGGCCGCCGCCCGGGCCGAGGGGGAGGATCTCCTCTGGATCACCGCCACCCTGCTCGACCGCGGCGGCGTCTGGAGCGCCTCGCACTCGCTCCCGCGCTACGGGGTCACGTCGTACCGCCTCGCCTATCCCCAGGGGCTCGGCGTGGCCAAGTGGAAGCTCGCCTACCCGCGCGCCTTCGCCTCGTTGGTGGCCAAGAACACCAAGGCCAACAACCTCCCCGAGGCGCTGGAGCTGGCCATCATGCGCGAGGAGAGCGCCTTTTCACCGAAGACCGAATCGTTCGCCAACGCCATCGGGCTGACGCAGATGCTGGTCAAGACGGCCCGGCGCTTCTCCGACGGCGCGCCGGTCACGCGCGAGGTGCTGCTCGATCCGGCCAAGAACCTCGAGCTGGGGGCGCGTTTCCTCGGCTACCTGTGGAAGCACTTCGACGGCACGCCGCCGCTGACGATCGCCGGCTACAACGCGGGCGAGGCGGCGGTCGATCGCTGGCTGGCCGAGCGCGGGGACCTCGACATGGACGAGTTCATGGAGACGATCCCCTTTGACGAGACCCGCAACTACACCAAGCGGGTGCTCGCCTCGTACTTCGCCTACTCGTGGCTCTACGGTTCGAAGCCGGTCCCGGCGGTCCCGCTGCGGGCGCGCGCCGAGACCCGGCACGGCGACCGCGACCGCGCCGAGCACGCCCGCGCCGAAGCCGCGCACGCACCCAAGGGCTGACGGCTTCTCCGCTACGCTCGGTTTCCGGCGGGGGCGGCCGGGGCCGGGGAGCTCCTCGGCCTACGCACCCGAGGGGTTGGAATCGTCGGGCGGAACGACAGAGCCGCCCGACTCAGCTCCGGCCGAGAAGCTCCCCGGCCCCGGCCGCGCGCGCGTTTCACCTCGTCTCCGCTCCGCGCCGCCTTCGCGCGGGAGAGCGCGGGCTCGGGTTGAATGACCTCGGGCGAAGGAGAACCCCGGCACCCGCCGCTCTCAGGTGAACTGACCTCGGGCGAAGCAGAACTCCGGCACGCGCGCGGCAACAGCCTCGCGCCTTGATCGGGCGCTGCTCGCCGCTTACGAGCTTTTTGCGGGGCGTAGCCTGCAATGACATCCAGGCAGGCTACGCCCCGCAAAAAGCCCACGTGCGGCGACCAGCGCCCGATCGAAGCGCAACGTTCGGGCCGCACGTAACGGAGATGGGCCCCCGACCAGGACCGGGGAGATCACGCCACCTTGAGGCGGGCCTTGAGCGGTCCCTGAGGCAGTGCTTGAAGCGAGCCTTGAGGCAGTCCTTGAGGCGGTCCTCGAGGAACCCGACGGTCCTACTTCTTCTTCTTGCGCCGGAAGAAGCCGCTCTTCTCGGGGCTGACGCGCTGGCCGCCGGCCGCCGCGTAGGCCCGCAGGTGGGCGTCCTCCTCGGCGCTGAGCGCGCTCGGGACCACCAGCTTGAGGTGGACGATGACGTCCCCCTTGCCGCGGGCGCCGAGGCGGGGCATGCCGTGCCCGGTGAGCGGGATGGTCTCGCCGGCCTGCGTCCCCGGCGCGATCTCCACCTCCGCCTCGCCCTCCAGCGTCGGCACGGCGATCTTGTCGCCCAGCGCCAGCTGCGGGAAGCTGACCTCGACCTCGGTGTGGAGGTCAGCGCCGTCGCGCTCGAAGCGCTCGTCGTCCTCGACGCGCAGGACGACGTAGAGGTTTCCCGGCTGCCCGCCCCGCGGCGCCGCCTCCCCCCGCCCCATGAGGCGCAGGGTCGAGCCGTTCTCGACGCCGGCCGGGATCGAGATCTGCAGCGTGTCCTCTTGCTGGTCGACGCCGCTGCCGTCGCACTGCGTGCAGGGCTTGCGGACGACCCGCCCCTCGCCGCGGCAGACCGGGCAGGTGGACGAGATCATCAGGAAGCCTTGCGAGTGCATGACCTGGCCGCGGCCGCCGCAGTGCTGGCAGGCCTCCGGCTGGGTGCCGGGCGCGGCGCCGCTGCCGCCGCAGGTGGCGCAGGTGGCGTTGCGAAGGATGGCGATCTCCTTGGTCACGCCGGCCGCCGCCTCCAGCAAGGTGACCGAGACGCGCGTCTCGATGTCGCCGCCGCGCGCCGGCCCCCGGCGACCCGCGCCCGCGGCTCCGCCGAAGATGTCGCCGAAGATGTCCGAGAACGCCGAGAAGATGTCGCCCACGTCGCGGAACCCGGCGCCGCCGCCGAAGTTCATCCCCGGGCCGACGTGTCCGAACCGGTCGTACTGGGCGCGCTTCTGCGGGTCCGACAGGATCTGGTACGCCTCCGACGCCTCCTTGAAGCCGTGCTCGGCCTCGGCGTTGCCGGGGTTGCGGTCGGGGTGCAGCTCCATCGCCATCCGGCGGTAGGCGCGCTTCAGCTCGGCGCCGTCGGCCGTTCGTTCGACCCCCAAAACTTCGTAATAGTCGCGTTTCTCGGACACGAGTGACCTTTGCAAAGATGTTGTAAGAGAGCGGCACCGGCGGTGTCAATCCGCGGCGACCGCTCAGATGTCGCGGTGTTATCTTGTCGACCATGAAGCATAGCCCGGGATTCCTCGCTCTGGTGAACGACGCGAAGGCGCGCGTGCAGGAGTGCGACATCGCGGCCGTCAAGGCGCGCCTCGACCGCGGCGAGCGCTTCCACTTCATCGACGTGCGCGAGGACGGCGAGTTCGCGGTCGACCGCGCCCGAGGCGCCCGCCACATCGGCCGCGGCGTGCTCGAGCGCGACGTGGAGACGCTGATCCCCGACCATGACGCGCCGATCGTCCTCTACTGCGGCGGCGGTTTTCGCTCGGCCCTGGCGGCCGACAACCTCCAGAAGATGGGCTACACCAACGTCATCTCCATGGACGGCGGCATGCGCGCCTGGCGCGAGGCAGGGTACCCGGTTGAATCCGGCGACGGGTCCGCGAAAACCTGAGGCGCTGCCCCCCTCGCTGGCCGCCGTGCGCCAGGCGATCGTCGACTGCGACGACTGCCCGCGGCTGCGCCGGTACTGCGAGGGGATCGCCCGCGAGAAGAAGGCCGCCCACCGCGACGAGATCTACTGGGGCCGCCCGGTGCCGGGGTTCGGCGATCCGGAGGCGCGCCTCCTGCTGGTCGGGCTGGCCCCCGCCGCCCACGGCGCCAACCGGACCGGACGCGTCTTCACCGGCGACGGCTCGGGCGACTTCCTGGCCGCCGCGCTGGCCGCGACCGGGTTCTCCAACATCGCGACGTCGCGCCGCGCCGACGACGGGCTCAGGCTGCGCGACGCCTACATCCTGTCGGCCGTCCGCTGCGCGCCGCCCGACAACAAGCCGACGCCGGGGGAGATCGTCCGCTGCCGCCGCCACCTGACGGCCGAGATCGCCGCCCTCCCCCGCCTGCGCGTGGTGGTGGCGCTGGGCAAGATCGGCCACGACGCCTACCTGGCCTACCTGGCCGAGGCCCACGGCGTGCGCCCGCGCCCCCGCCCCGCCTTCGGCCACGGCAGCGAGGCCGACCTCGGCCCCGGGCTTCCGCTGCTGCTCGGCTGCTACCACCCGAGCCGCCAGAACACCAACACCGGCAAGCTGACCGCGCCAATGATGCGGGCGGTTTTCGAGCGCGCGCGTGGCATCATCCGCCAGACCAATGCCTGACCACTTCGACGACGATCCCGGCCCCTGGAAGGTCCTCACCCGCGAGTACCTGGCGAAGAAGCTCTGGTACACCGTGCGCGTCGACCGGGTCGAGCTGCCGAACGGCACGGTGATCCCCGAGTACTGGATCAACGAGTACCCGCCCTGGGTGAACGTGGTCGCGCTGACCGACCGGGACGAGGTGGTGCTGATCCGCCAGTACCGTCACGGGATCGGCGCCGTCCACTACGAGATCCCGGCCGGCACCACCGATCCGGAGGACCAGTCCCTGGAGGAGGCCGCCCGCCGCGAGCTGCGCGAGGAGACCGGCTACGTCGGCGGCCGCTGGTCGCTGCTGGCGACGCTGTCGGCGAACCCGGCCTTGCAGAACAACCTGACCTACACGTTCCTCGCCGAGGGGGTGACGCCGGGAGACGCCGCCCCCGACGCCAGCGAGGAGATCGTCGTGCACCTGACTCCGCTCGACGAGGTGCAGGCGCTGATCGAGGGGGGCGGTTTCGTCCAGGCCCTGCACGCGGCGCCGCTGCTGCAGCTGCTCTTGCGCCGGGCCAACGACAAGAAAGGGGCCCGCTGACATGCCGATGCCCGAGGAAATCGTCGGCCTGCTGCGCTCGACGATCACCTTCAAGTGGGACGACGGCCACGAGTCCCGCTACCGCGCGCGCGATCTGCGCCTCGCCTGCCGCTGCGCCGCCTGCATCGAGGAGACGTCGGGCCGCGCGCTGCTGGAGCCGGCCACCGTCCCCGCGCACGTCCAGGCCAAACAGATCGAGCTCATCGGCCAGTACGCGATCCTGATCCAGTGGAGCGACGGCCACTCGACCGGCATCTACAACTTCCGCGACCTCCGCGCGAACTGCCCCTGCGAGGTTTGCGCGGCGGCCCGGGCGGCGGGGTCGGCTGCGGGTTGAGAGGCGCATCCAGGGACTCCTGGCTGGCGCACAATCGTTGAAAACGTTCGATGAACCTGAGCCTCCGGCAGCTTGCGCCTGGACAGGAATGGATCGCATCCGATCTTGTAATGCGCTCCTATCGGGCGGCAACGACCACCAACGACTCCGCAGAAGGTGTCGAAGAGTTCACGAGATACGCATCCGCCGCCAGCATCAGCGGTCGAATGAGCCAAGGCAGTGTCGTGGTGATGGCTTTTCTCGGTGCCGTCGCGATCGGCGTCGTAGAGGTCAGGAGTCCCGGACACATCGGACTCCTATTCATCTGTCCCGACCACCAAGGGCGCGGCGTTGGCCGCAGCCTGTGCGAGACCGCCTTTGACACCGCCGCGCGAATGGTCCCTCGCCCACCGAAGGTGACGGTGAACTCCGCCCCTGGAGCGGTGGGCTTCTATGAGAAGCTCGGCTTTCGGGTGGCCGGCGCGATGACCGAGTTCAACGGCATACGGTTTGTTCCCATGGAGCGCGGTGCTGTCCAACCGGCCGGTGCACCAGCCGGCGGCAGGGCCCGAGGCACTGGCACCGGCTAAATCTGCATTCCGCGCGCAAGAGTCTTGTGCGAACACTGCATCCCTGCCGTCGCAGGTGAACGGCTGGACATTGGCCGTACTTCCTTCAGCGATGCGCGACGAAGTCGCGGACGTCCATTCCGATGTCTCGCGCGATCACCCGTAACAGTGTCGGCGAGATGTCCCTGCCGGGATGGAATGGAACTGTGGTCGCACGGCCGTCGGGGTGACGGTACTGCCGGTGGGAGCCGCGTTGTCGAACTTCGACGAACCCGAGGCGTTCCAGAATCCCGGCGACCTCACGGGGTTTGAGGACCGGAACGTCGCCCACTCTATGCGACCTTGACGGTCTGCGTCCCGATGAACTCGCCTTCCAGCTTGGGCTCGCCGTCCTCGAGAAGCATCGCGACGACCTCTTCGAGGTTCTTCCGCAACTCATCGATGCTAGCGCCTTGCGAGTGCGCACCCGGCCATCCCGGGACATAGCCCACGAATAGACCCGTGCCGGGATCCCGCTCGATGACGGCCGTGAAGCTCCGCATGAGGATCAAAGGTAGCGCGCGTGCGGACCGCTAACAAGCCGGTGCAGACGGCCGGCGCTTGCACGCGGCCGCTGAACGCGTGATCGTTCCACGGACAGCGAAGGCAGCGAAGAGTGCGGTGGCGGAAGAAGGTGTTTTCGGCGATCGCGTCCGGGATCAGAGCGCGCATCTTCGTGTGGGTCGTGGTCGCCGCGGTCCTAGGCATCGGAGCATGTTGGCTTCCCATGCCATGCCCAAGGCCGCGATCGGGCCAAGTCACGACGGCCGACGGCAAGCCGGTGACTGACGCCGAAATCCGCGTCGAGACCTGGAACCTATCGATGCCGGGGGCGTTCGCGGAATCGCTCGCGCACACCTCAGTCACCCAGACGGACTCGGAGGGCAGGTGGAGCGTACCGGGAGGGGCGACCCTCCGGTTCGCGCTCCCCGTTCCAGAGATGCCCGCCGTTGGAGACGAACTGACGGCTCAGCCGGTCGGCATGGCTGCCGTGCGCCGCTCCCTCTCCTTCGGCCGCGACGCCAGGGGGACGACAGAAAACCCTTCTTCGTTGCGGGTGACCTGGGATGGTCCCCCACCACGGAGCGTCTCGACCTTGCCCACGTTTGGGGTCGTCGTCGGCGCGGGGCAAAAGGCTGCCATCCATGTCGGGGGAATGATCCTCGTCGGTCGCGAGAAGGTCGGCGTTGGGGTGCGCGGTGAACTTGCCGCTGGGATAAACGCGGCCTCTGCCGCCACGGGATTCGTCGTCCCATTCCGGGCGACCATGCCGATCCTCGGCGTTGAGCTCAACGGCCGGTACATGCAGCCATGGTCTTCGGACAACAACCGGCGTGCGGAATGGGGCCCGGAGATCGGATTAAACATCGATAGCTGGCGGCTCACCTTCACCGCACTTGGGCCCGGCGTTCTTACGCCGCTCGATCAGCGGAGGCTCGTAGTCGGCTTCGGCTGGGGGTACTTTTGATCGACGCTGATTCACGCGACGCGAGAGGGGGACGCCGTCGAACCACCGCGTCGCCTCTCGCGGGCGTGTCAGCGGAGAGCCGCGACAGAAGATGGCCGCTGAACACCACGACGTTGGCCAGACAAGCGCACGTCCCTCGACGCGAGCGCGGTTCACTGGTCCGGTCTGGTGGACCGTGGCAGAATCGCTGTCATGGGCAAACCCGCGGTGGATGTCAGCCTTCTGAGCGAAGACGAGCGGCTCGATCTTCTCGATCGCCTCTGGCAGAGCCTCGGACGGGATCCCCATGCGCTGCCACTCTCATCCGGCCAGCGAGCCGAGCTCGATCGTCGTTTGGATGATCTGGAGAATGACGGCCCGGTCGGCATTCCGTGGGATGAGGTAGTCGCGCAGATCAGAGCTCGGGCGCGGTGACCCGACACATATTCCGAGCCGCGGCGGCTGCAGATCTGGAGGTAATCCACGGCTGGTATGAGCGAGAGCGGCGCGGCCTCGGCGACGAGTTCCTGGCCGAAGCGCGCCGGGTGGTGGACGCGGTCGTGGCCCTCCCGAACGGCTACCCGGTCATCCATCGAGACACCCGTCGAGCCCTCGTTCGCCGATTTCCGTACGGACTCCTCTATCGTGTCGTCGACGATCTGACCGTCTTCGTCGGCTGCTTCCACACCAGCCGCGACCCCATATCGTGGAGAAGCCGAAGGTGACCGTTGTCGCTGGCGGACGGGTCGTTGCAAACAGGCGGGGCTGCGCCCCGCCCCTGAACGCGATAACGTTGGAGGGACTAGACCGTGCGCAGCCTAATCGCTCTAACGGTGACTGGCACGCTGCTGGGATGCGGCCATCGCCAGGTCGCAAATGAGGTGTCGCGACCACCCAGGAGCCCCGCCGCGGTATCGGCTTCGAGTACCACCCCAAGCTATGGCAGCGCCGCGATGAAGTCACCGAAAGAGGAATGCGAGGAGCTCATGAGCTCAGTCGTGCCATTCGCAGAGGAAATGTTATCTCAGCATCGAGAGTTCTATCCGTTCGGTGGTGCCATGGCGTCAGATGGGAAGATCGTCGCCTTGGGAGGTGACACGGGGACCGAGCATCCAGCTTCGCAGGACGTGATCGCCCTGCTCGAAAAGGGCTTTCAGGACGGCGCGCGGACCGGGAAGTACAAAGCGACCGCGCTCGTCATCGACATGCTCGTGGTTCCGCCTGGGAAGGCCGCCAAACAGGACGCTATCGCGGTGCGGTTGGACCATCGCGACGGATACTCGGTAGTGGTCGTCTTTCCGTACGCGATCGGCCCCGCAGGTGACGTCGAGATTGAAGCCCCCTATGCCGTCAAAGGTGAGGAGAAGATCTTCTCGCGATGACGTGAGCAACCGGCCGTTGCAGCGGCCGGTCGCGTCGGTCCCCCATCGGGCTCCCTCTCGCGCCCGCCGCTGAACCCCAGTATCGTCGGGCCGACAGGGCACCATGGCACCGGACATGACATCGTTCGACGAGACGCACCGGTTGGGCACTGAGCTCGAAGTGGTGGCCGACTTCGATTTGACGCCTCTCCTCGAGCACCTTGGCTCGCGAGTCGCCGTCATCCGAAATTCAGTGGACGCTGGACGCCATACCCTGTGGCTCCAACACGTTCCCACCGAAGGGAATCTCGACGATGCCGTTCGGCGCTACGCCACGATGATCGAGGCCCTGCCCGCGCAGGCACGAGATCTCTGGAACAACAGCGTCGACCGTTGCTTGAACACGGGAGTCCAAGGCGGTCTGACTCCGCCCTCGTACGCTCTCGAGCTGTCATCATCTCTGATGGCGCTCGAGGTCCGGATCGGTGCCCGGCACCAGTTCACCGTGTACGCAGTGAATCCGAGGACTTTGCGCTCACCGGATGACGCCACGTCGGGCACGTGAAGTCGGTGTTCTCGGAGCTGCCAGATTGCGTATCCAGTGGACCGGTTTGCCGCTCGCCGCTGAGCACGTGATCGTTCGTCGGAATCTGTCATGCAACGGGGGCGCCGTTTGATTCTGGCGAGGGTCGTCACCCTGGTTCTCGTACTGACGGCATCCCGGGCCGCGTATGCAGCATTCGATGGCGACGAGTTGCCGATGATGGTGACGTGGATGGGGACACTTCCTTTGGGGCTCCTCCAACTCGTCATTGCCTACCTGGCGCGCAGGAAGTTGCGACGCAGTGCCGCCCCCTGGACGATCCTCGCCACCCTCGCGTCCTTCGGTATGGCCCTGCTGGCAATGGATTCGGGCCTAACTGCCGTCAAGGTCGTCTGCTTCCTGCCGGGTATTCCCCTGCTGGTCCTTTGGTCTGAGCCACGACATGATTGGATGGTGGCACTGCTGGCATTCGCCGTGCCGCCACTGCTCCTGGTGCTCTCGATGTAACGGGTGCCGGGTAGCAGCGGCCGACGCTTGCGCGCCGACGCTGAACGCGAGATCGCCGGGTCATCTTGCCTTGCTCCGCGAGCGTCCCCGGGTGTCGGGGTGGAGGGTCTTGCCGGCTGCGCAGAGGGCGATGAACTGCTCGATGCGGCGGGCGCGGGTCTCGGGCTTCTTCGCGGTCTGCAGCCGCCAGAGGATCGCGTAACGATTGCCGCGGTCGAGCGCGTCGAAGAAGGTCCGCGCCCGTGGGTTGCGCGCGAGGGCTCTGGCCAGGTCGGTGGGGATCTCGGCGGCGCGAGAGCCGTCGTAGGCGCGCGTCCAACGACCGTCGGCGCGGGCCCGCTCTACCTCGACGAGCCCCGGCGGCTTGATTGCGCCTGACGCGATGAGGGCCTCGGCGCGCGCGCGGTTGATCTTCGACCACGGGCTCTTCGCCGCGCGGGGCGAAAAGCGCTGGAGCCAGGCCGCGGCGTCCAGCGCGTGCTTCTGGCTGTCGATCCAGCCCCACGAGAGCGCTGTATCGAGAGCGCGGGCGTAGGTGAGAGCGTTCCCCTTACCCTTCGGGATGCGCAGGAACACGGCGCCCGAGCGTTCGTGGTGCTTCGCCAGCCAGGCATCCCACTCCACCGTGTCAGAGAACTCGAGGATCAGCTCCGTCTTCTCAGCCATGCGCGGCCCCCGCTGTCGGGGCAGTGTACATCCAGTCCGCCGACCTCGAAGCCAACCGCCCGTTCCAGCGGTCGGGCTTGCGCAGCGCCGCTGAACGCGTGATCGTCATGGGACCACCTCTGAAGCCATGCCACTCGGGGAGATCAAGAACTTCGTCGAGATCGATGACCTCATCGGCACCGGCGGGCAGCCGTCGGAATCGCAGCTGAGGGACGTCGCCGCCGCCGGCTATCAGGTGGTCATCAACCTTGGGCTCCTCGACCCGAAGTACTGCTTGCGGGACGAGGCGGGGTTGGTCGCGGCCCTGGGGATGGAGTACCACCACATCCCCGTGGTGTTCACGGATCCGAAGACTGATGACTTCCGTCGCTTTGTGGACGTCATGGCATCTCACCGCGATCGCAAGGTCTTCATCCACTGCGCGCTGAACTGGCGTGTCTCTGCGTTTGTGGCGCTTTACGGCGAGCTGTGCCTTGGATGGCCGCCGTCGAGGGCGGACGCCCATATGAGGACCTTCTGGGAACCGAATGATGCGTGGCTCGAGCTCGTCCGGGATTGCCGGGCGATGGACCGTGCGGCCGGATAACCGCGCGCCCTGACGCGAGCCCCGGGCCGCCCTACGGCGCGACCAGCCCGGCGATCGTGCCGGTGAGGAACGTCGCCAGCGACCCGGCGATGATCGATCGCATCCCCAGCCGCGCCAGATCCTTGCGCCGCTCGGGGACCATGCCGCCGAGGCCTCCGAGGACGATGGCCAGCGAGCCGAAGTTGGCGAAGCCGCAGAGGGCGAAGCTGGCGATGCGCACGCTCTTGAGCGACAGCAGCGCCGGGTGGCTGGTCATCATCTGGTAGGCGATGAACTCGTTGAGCACCGTCTTGGTGCCGAGGAGCTGGCCGACGAAGGGGGCCTCGCTCCAGGGGACGCCCATCATCCAGGCCAGCGGCGTCAGCGGCGCGCCGACCAGGCGGCCCAGCGACCAGCCGGGGTGGCCGACCAGGCCGCCCAGCCAGCCGACCCCCTTGTCGCACATGCTGACCAGCGCGACGAACGCGATCAGCATCCCGCCCACGTTGAGCGCCAGCTGCAGCCCTTCCCCGGCGCCGCGGGCCGCCGCGTCGACGATGTTGACGTCGAGCCGCGGGACCGACACGCGCGCGGCGTCGGACGTCTCCGGGACGCCCGTCTCGGGGATCATGATCTTGGCGAACATGACCGCCGCCGGCGCGCTCATGAAGGACGCGGTGATGAGGTAGCCGGCGTCGACGCCCATTGCCACGTAGGCGAGCAACACGCTCCCCGAGATGGTGGCCATCCCGGCGCACATCACCGCGAAGAGCTCGCTCTCGGTCATCCGGGCGACGTAGGGGCGGACCAGCAGCGGCGCCTCGGTCATCCCCAGGAAGATGTCGCCCACCGTCGAGAGCGCCTCGGCGCCGGAGATGTGCATCGTGCGCGAGAGGCCCCGCGCCAGCAGCGCCACGATCCGCTGCATGAGCCCGAGGTGGTAGCCGATCGCCATCAGGCTGGCGACGAAGATGATGATCGGCAGCACCTTCACCGCCAGCACGAACCCCACGACGACCGGCCGCAAACCGGCCCCACCGCCGGGGGTCGACAGCGGCGCGTGGACCACGGCCGTCGCCGGCCAGTCGCCGAACACGAAGCGGATGCCGGCGTCGGCGAACCCCACGAAGGCGTCGGCCAGATCGTTGAGGAACGTGAACAGGCGAACGCCGGCGCGCGTCCGCAGCGCGAACAGCGCCATCGCCAGCTGCAGCCCCAGCCCCCAGCCCAGGATCCGCGCGTTGACGGCCCGCCGCCGATCGGTCGACAGCGCGAAGGCGATCCCCAGCAGCACCACGATTCCGATCAGGCCCATCAGTCGAGCTCCAGCGGCGGGCGCGCGAAACGCGCGCGCAGGCGGTTGATGGCGCCGAGCAGCGCCGGCATCCGGACGAGCCGCCGCTCGAGGCGGCGCTTGCCGGGGAAGTTCAGCAGCGTGAGGCCGATGAGCGCGGTGAGCAGCCCCTGCCCCGGCACACCCGGGAGCGCCATGATGAGGCCGAGCAGCACCAGCACCGCGCCCGCCAGGTTCTTCGCCAACAGGGCGAGCGTCCGGATGACGACGTGGCGGTGCCGGCCGACCTCGGTGGGCCCCTCCCCCTTGAATCGATCCGCGGGCCAGCCGACGGCGATCACCGCCGCCAGCACCAGCGTGAGCGCCGCCGCGGCGACGGAGATGGCCACGCTCCACCACAGCCCCCCTCTCTTGAGGAAGTGCACCAGCCCGTCGAACAGATGCCTTGCGGTCTCCACTGGCGTCGAGGCGCGACTTTTCCACGACGGGCCCGCCGGTGCCAGCGCTCATGACGCCCAAGACAGGAACCCGCGCCACGTTGACGCCACCGCCGGGGGCGGCGAAACTGGAGGCGGAGGGCTGTTCCCTCCGCCGAGGAGCTCCCCCATGACTGGACCCCAGCGGACCTGCCGGACCCTCGCGACCGCCTTGGCGCTCGTGTCGCTGTCGGGGCTCCCCATGGCCGCGCACGCGCAGGACGCTCCGCCTGCCGCGAGCAGCGGGCCGCCGCAGCCAGCGGCCCCTCCCGAGCCACCGCCCGGCTACGAGCCACCGCCCGGCTACGAGCCACCGCCCGGCTACGGGCCGCCGCCGACGGCGCCGGCCTACCCGCCGCCCGCTGCCTACGGGCCGGGATATCCACCGCCCGGCTACATTCGAGCACCGCAGCCGGAGCTCCACGAGGGGCTCTACCTCCGCCTGCATCTTGGCGGTGGCTTCCTCTCGGCCTCCGCCGCCGACGGTCTCGGCAACAAGCTCACCGTCTCGGGCGGAAGCGTCTCGCTCGGCATCTCGGTCGGCGGCGCGGTGGCGCCCAACCTCGCGCTGTTCGGGACCGCGTTCGCCAGCGTCGCCACCCGGCCGAATGTGGCGGAGAACGGGTCCAGCAACTTCATCGACAACGGTGACGTCGGCCTGGGGGGAATCGGCGCGGGCATCATCTACTACTTCGAACCTGCCAACATCTACCTGTCGGGTGTGATCGCCGCGATGAACCTGCAAGGACAGAACGCCAACGGAGACACCACCGGTCAGACGAAGATCGGCCCTGGGTTTCAGGGGATGGTCGGGAAGGAATGGTGGGTCTCCGACCACTGGGGCCTGGGAGTGGCCGGGGAGATCCTGGCGGCGACGATGAAGGACCAGACCGGCTCGACCGTCACCTGGAACGCCGGCAGCTTCTCGATTCTCTTCTCGGCCACCTGCTACTGATTCGCACGGCGCCGCCGGTGCTCGTTTTTGCTAGGCTCGGGCATCATCGAGCTGGAAGTCGTCGAGAGCATCACGGCGGTCGCCGCCGGCGAGTGGGATCGCCTGGCGGGCGACGACGATCCTTTTCTCGAGCACGCCTTCCTGGCGGCGCTGGAGGCGTCGGGGAGCGTCGGCGAGCGGGCCGGCTGCGTCCCCCGTATCGTGGTCGCCCGCGACGACGCCCGCAGCGGTGGTCGATTGCTGGGCGCGGTGCCGCTCTACCTCAAGACCAACAGCTACGGCGAGTTCATCTTCGACTGGGCCTGGGCCAACGCCGCGCACCGGGCCGGCGTCCACTACTACCCCAAGCTGGTGGCGGCGATCCCCTTCACGCCGGCCACCGGTCGCCGCCTGCCGCTGCTCGACGCGCCGGACGTCGACGGGCCGGCGATCGTCTCGGCGCTGCTCCGGGGCGTGCGCCAGGTCGCCGACGACGAGCAGGCCTCGTCGATCCACTTTCTCTTCTGCACCGACGCCGAAAAAGAGGTCCTGGCGGCGCGCGGCTACTTCCCCCGCCTCAGCATGCAGTTCCACTGGCACAACCGCCCGGGGCGCCCGTTCGAGAGCTTCGAGGACTACCTCTCGACCTTTCGCTCGCAGAATCGCAAGCAGGTGCGCAAGGAGCGGCGGGTGGCGGCGGAGCACGGGCTCACCTTCCGAACCGCCACCGGCGCCGAGATGGAGACGCGCGACTGGACGGCGCTGCGCGCCTTCTACGTCGAGAACGTCGACCGCCACGGCGGGCACGCCTATCTGAGCGCAGAGTTCTTCGAGATCGCGCGGGAGACGCTGGGGCACCGCCTGGTCGCCACGCTGGCCTACCAGGGGAAAAAGCCGGTGGCCGGGACGATCAACTTCGAAAAGGGCGCCCACCTCTACGGCCGCTACTGGGGCTGCCTGGCCGACTTCCAGATGCTCCACTTCGAGCTCTGCTACTACCAGCTGATCGAGCGGGCCATCGCCAAGCGGATGACCCGGTTCGAGGCCGGCGCCCAGGGGGAGCACAAGCTGAAGCGGGGCCTCGCTCCGGCGTTCACCCACAGCGCCCACTGGATTCGCCACCCCGGGCTCTCCGAGGCGATCGGATCGTTCGTGGTGCGGGAAGCGGAGGCGGTGGAGGCCGAGGTGGTGGACTACGCGGCCCACTCCCCGTTTCGCGCCGCCGACGGCCCGCCCGACCCTGAATGATCGAAGTCTTCTACTTCTTCCTTTTTCAGGCGGTGGCGATCGGGATGGCGTTCATGCCGTCGCACCTGCGGGCGCTGGGGTTCTCGGGGGCACAGATCTCGACGGCGCTGGCCATCTCGCCGCTGCTGTCGCTGGTGGTGCCGCTCGGGTGGGCGTGGCTGGCGGACCGCACGCAACGGCACGATCGCGTGCTGCGGCTCATCTCCTTCGGCGCCTTCGTGGGGTTCACGCCGCTCGCCTGGGCGCACGGGCGCGCGGCGCAGAGCTTCGCGCTGGTCCTCCTCGGCTACCTCGGCTACGCGACCTTCTTCGTGGGGATGGGCGGCCTCGCCGACGCGCTGGCGGTGGCCCGCGTGCGGGCCGGGGCCGTCTACGGGCGGCTGCGCCTCTGGGGCTCGGTCGGCTACGTCGTCGCGGCGATCACCGTCGGGGCGCTGCTCGGTCCTTATCTGCTGCGGCTGCGCGGCCCGCTGGTGCCGTGCGCGATGTGGGCGGCGCTGGCGGCCGCCTTCGTCGCCTCGCTCAGCCTGGGG
Organism: uncultured Pseudomonadota bacterium; assembly: GCA_963835825.1. GTDB lineage: Bacteria > Myxococcota_A > Polyangia > Fen-1088 > Fen-1088 > JADGRB01. Next base: position 271,925 of record CAWIGZ010000002.1, on the reverse strand, counting down.
GGGACGGGCGAGCCGACCACCCGGCCGCGCCTCGCCGACATCCGCACCCTGCTCGGCGAGCCGGGGCTGCGCCTCATCCTGCTGGCGGGCGCGCTCCACTGGGCCTGCATGGCCCCCTACAACGTCTTCTTCGGCGTCTTTCTGCGCGATCTCGGCCTCGCACCGCTCTGGTGGGGCGTCGCCTACGCCGTGGGCGTCACCGCCGAGATGCTGGTGCTGCTCGCGTTTCAGCGGATGCACGCACGGGTCAGACTGGACACGCTGCTGGCGGCCGCCTTCGTCGCCAGCGCGCTGCGCTGGGTGGGCAACGCCGTGCTGCGCGCGCCGGTCGCGCTCATCGCCCTGCAGGCGCTGCACGGGATGACGTTCGGGATGTTCTGGAGCGCGGCCATCGCCCTGGTGGGCGCCACCGTCCCGCCCAAGCTGCGCGCCACCGGCCAGGCGCTGCTGGTCATGTCCATCAACGTGGGCGGCGCCGCCGGCAACCTGACCGTCGGGCGCCTCTACGACAGCGTCGGCCCGGCGACGCTGTTCGCGCTCGCCGCGGCGGGCGAGCTCCTGCCGCTGCTGGTCGTGCTCCAGGCGCGCCGGTTGGGAATCGGCGCGCTCGCCCGCTCGGCGGCCCGTGGCTAAGGGCGACGCCGGCGGCGAACGACGAACGCCGCCGCCATCAACACGAAGATCGGCGCCGCCGCCGGCACGCCCGTATCGGCGAGCGAACACTGGCAGCCGCCGCAACCGGCCGGCGAATCGCCGCAGGTGTTGATGAGGCCAAACAGACGCTTTTGGCAGGACTTGATCGTCGTGTGGACCCGCACCGACCCGTTGTCCGGGATCTTGGCGTGATAGAAGTTCGGGCTGATCTCGTCGAGCACGAACCCCTCGCCGACCAGCGCGTGCTTCCAGCCGGAGAGAGCGCCGGCGTGCTCCACGAAGTAGCCGAACGGCGCCTGCGGCTCGAGCACGTGGCGCGTCTGGCCGGCGACGGTCTCCGTCTTGCCCGTGTCGTGATAAACGTGCACCTCGTAGGTGGGCGTCACCGAGGCGATCCGCTCGTAGGTGTTCACCCGGAAGCGCGGCGGACCCTGGTTCGTCGCCGCCGCCGCGGCCGCCTCACGGTTCTTGCCCGTCGGGACCGGGGGGACCGGCGGCGGAACGGGCGCCTGGTGATTTCCGTCGGTGACCGCCGGCAGATGCCGCGTCCGCACGTAGAGGTAGACGTCGCGGGTCCCGGGGCTGCCCGGCAGCGGCGCCAGCCCCTTGAGGCTGATCTCCGCCGAACGCTGGAAGGTCGAGGCGTTGACGAAGTCCATGTTCCGCCGGGCGCTGTCGTGGACGAACCGCATGCCGGAGCCGTTGTTCTGCGAAAGCTCGACCAGCAGACACTGATCGGTCGGCGCCCCAGCCGGCAGCTGGTAGCAGCTGTTGTTCGTGGCGTTGAACGGCGGGTTGATGCAGTTCAGGAGAACCTCGGTCGGCGTAGCCGCGTTGGTGCCGTGCGCCGCCGTCGTCGAGGTCCCGACCGTTGCCACGTCGGTCCAGCTGCCGCCGACGCCGATCTGCGAGCCCCAGTCGGCGATCCGGAAGCGCCCCTGCACCGAGCTCGCGGTGGGCGGGTTCAGGGTGTCGGTGTTGGTCAGCTCGGCCACGAAGTTGTTGGGCGGATGGCCCGCTCCGAAATGCACCGTGCTGGAGGGGATCCCGGCCGTGACCGGCTGCGTTCCGATGCTCATCGGATCGATCGAAATCCCGGTCGGGCAGTTGGCGACCGCCGTGGGATTCACGTTCCCCCAGCTGGTGGCGTTGATCGGCAGCAGCGCACAGGGGTTGGCCGGCGTGCACCCGCCGGTGGTGGTGTCGAACGCCACGGCCGTTCCGGCGGGCCAGCTGTAATGGACCGTCGTCGTCGGCGTCTCGACGTCGATCTGGTACCACATGTAAAACGGTCCGGTCAGCGCGCCGCCCAGGCTCAGCGCCGTCCCCAGATCAGCCAAGCTGAGCTTGGCGTTGAAGCCCCAGGCGGCGCCGTTGGCCGTCCCGTCGCCCGTCCAGACGTGAATCGTCGACGGCGACGCCCAGGTCTGCGGCAGCCCCTGTTTGGGCCAACCCGTCGATCCGCCGTTGGTGGTCTTCCACCAGCTGGCGGTGGAAACAGAAGTGCCGTCGTTGGTGAAGCCCGTCGGCGGTGGCGTCGCATCCATGAGCACCTTGACCAGCACGCCGGTCGTCCCGTCCTTGCTGAATCCGAGGTAGACGGCGTCGGAGCCGACCTGCGCGCCGTCCGGATCGACCACCGCTTGCAGGCTAAAGAAGAGGTTGGTGCCGTCGTTCAGGATCCGCGCGCCCGCCTCGGTCGACGTGCTGTCGGCGAAGTCCTCGCGCCACGAGCCGTTCCAGCGCGGATCGTCGAGCTGCGAGGCGAACGCGTCGGGGAGCGGGCTGTCGGTGAACCGCGGTCCGCCCGGGAGCCCATAGACGCCCTCCGGCGCCGGCGGACAGAGATAGGTCTGGGCCGCCGACTGGGACGCCCACCCGAGGGTGATGGCCACCGCCAGCGCGGGTGGAAATGCCGGCGCCCATCGCTGCAGTCCCTGAACCTTCACGACGATCTCTCCGGCCTTCTCGACGACTCGGTTCCTCACGGTTCCCCTCCCAGCCTGGCGTTGGACAACGGTTGTGTGCGCGCTACTGGTCCTGCAGTACGACGTAAAAGTCAGCGGTCTCGGCGGTATTGGACCCGGCGCTGGTCGTCGGGAAAGTGGAAGGCAAGACGGCCCATCCGGAGCCGTTGTTGTTGTAGGTGAACCCTGCGCCCCCCGCGGTCACGCCGATGTTGAGCGTCGTCGACGAGATCGCGCCGATCCAGTAGTGCGCGTTGGCGGTCAGCGCCGTGGTGGCGGCCAACGCCCCTTCGACGGCACCATTCGCCGTCGCGAGCGACGCCGTCGAGGAGAGCAACGTCCCCGGCATTCCCGTGCCGGTCTCGCTGTAGAGGCCGAGACGAACCCCGTTTCCGGTCGCCGTCGTGAACATGCCGAGGCGGGAGGCCTGGGTGTTGGCGGTGACCTGAAACCGGACCGCGTAGATGTAGCCGGCGACGAGGGAGTCCTGCCCTCCCGACTGGTCGAGGCCCGCGTGGTACGCACAATGGCCGTTCGCGCAGATCGGATTTGGCGGCGACGCCAGTGGGCAGGCCACCGCCGTCTGGTACTCGTAGTTCGTGCCGCAAGTGACGTTGGCGTTGTTGCCGCTGCACTGCTGCTGTCCGGGTGTGCACGAGCCCCCGCACGCCGTTCCGATGCAGGCATACATGCAGTTCGTCGCGGTCCCCCACTGACCATTGCTCTGGCACGACTCGGACTGCGTGTTGTTGTTCACGCAGCGGGTCTGTCCGAGCGTGCAGACCGGCGCCGTTCCGCCGGTCCCGGTCACGCCGCCCGTCGCCGGGATCCCGCCGGTGCCCGTCACCCCACCGGTCGCCGTGATCCCGCCGGTGCCCGTCACCCCACCGGTCGCCGCGATTCCACCCGTCCCCTTCACACCGCCCGTGGCGACCACGCCGCCCGTCCCGGTCACGCCGCCCGTCCCGACCACGCCGCCGGTGGCGCCGCCCCCGGTGCCGGTCGCGCCGCCCGTCGCCCCGCTGCCGCCCGTCCCGGTCGCACCGCCCGTCGCCGTCACGCCGCCGGTGCCGGTCGCACCGCCAGTCGCAAGCGCACCGCCGGTTCCCTTTCCACCCGCCGCGCCACCGCTGCCGATCACCGCGCCGCCCGTTCCGCCGCTCGTTCCCGCGGTCCCGCCGCTGCCCTTACCCGCGGCGCCTCCGGTCCCCTTGCCGCCCGTGCCACCGCTGAGGAGGCCGCCGGCGCCGCCGGTGCCGCCGTCCAGCTCGTCGAGTCCAATCGGTCGGTCACCGAGGCAGCCGGCGAAGGCCGCCACCAGCAGCAGGGCCAAGCTTGCGCAGGACGCTCGCTCGCTGTTGGGTGTTCTCATCACCAGCTCCCCGCCAGGAGGAGGCCACCGTTGGAACCACCGCCCCACCAGGCGGAGACGGTCGGGGTGGCCGGGGCGGGACTGGTTTCGCTCGGGTGCGCGACGAGCAATGCGACGCCGACGCCGGCGCTCGCCACGCCGGCGATCGCGCCGACGAGACCGATCGTCCAGGGCGTCTTCGCGGCGTCGTAGGCGGCCGGATTGTTGTTGGAGCGAGCGTCGCTGGCGTGCCCGGCTTCGACCAGCATGAGCACCCCGCCCGCGACGGCGACCGCCGCCCCGCCGCCGATCAGCGCCCAGGGAAGAACACTGTTCGCCGGCGACGTCTCGCTCGGCACCACCGTCACCAGCACCGGCTTCACGCGGCCGGCAACCGGTGCGGTCGCGCCCAGCGTCGCGTGCAATTCCGGGACGTCGACCGTGACCAGCTGCCCCGGCGTCGACACGGTGGCGGAGCCGGTCCAGGGCTCGAACCCCGCCGCCGCCGCCCGGATCTCGTGCGCGCCGGGATCGACGGGGAGCGCGGCCCCCCAGGCGGCCGGCGCGATCGGCGCGCCGTCACGCCTGACGCCGAGCCCCGGGACCGCGTGCGCCACCCGGATGGTGAGGTGCGCCAGCAACGGCTCGAGCGCCGCCTGCCGGCGCGTCGCCTCCTCGGCGTCGTCATCGCGGTTGGTCCGCTTCGCCACCGCCGCCGCCTCGCCGAATTCGGTCCAGGCGGACGCCGTGCGTCCGAGCTTTTCGTGGCAGTCGGCGAGATTGAGGAGGATCCCGGCGCTGGTGAACAGCTTGCGGGCCGCCTCCAGCTTGGGACAGGCGTTCGGGTACCGGCCCGCCTTCATGAGCGCCCGCCCTTCGTCGAAGAGAACGCGCGCGGCGGCCTGATCCTCCGCCTGCGCGCGCGCGGCCGGCGCCCGCGCGACGATCGCGACCGCGCAGACGAGCGCCGCGGCCACCGAAATCCGTCGAGGCTCACATCTCGTCATAGTTGGTCTTCTTCTTCCCGTTCCCGCCCGGGGCCGGCTTGGGCGGCGCGGGCGCTTCGGTCGCCTTGGCCGCGGGCGGCGCCGGGGGCGTTCGGTGCGACGTCGAGGCGTGGTGGCTCGCACCGTTCGACTCGTGGCCGTGCGGCTTCTCGCTCTTGGAGATCGCCGTCAGCACCAGATCGACCGCCTGATCGCGATCGGCCTCCAGCTCGACGGTTCGGTCATAGAAGCCCGGCGCGCGCGCGATCACCAGGTGCCGGCGGCCGTCGCGCCGGAGCTTCAGGGGTGACACCGCCTGCGCGCCGTCGAGCAGCAGATCGCCCCCCGCCGGGAGTCCGCGCACCTCGATCGCCACGCTGGTGGGCCGCGGCGGGACGGGCGCGACTGGCGCCACCGGCGGCGCAGCCGGGACGGCGGCGACTGGCGGCGGCGCCGCGACCGCGGCGGGTGGCGGCGCGACGCTCGTCCGCGACATCACCACCACGATCGCCAGCACCCCGCCTGCGGCCAGCGCGGCGGGGATCGCCCAGCGCGCGGCTGAGCGGCGCGGCAGCTCGTCGGGCGGCATCGTCGCCTGCTGTCCGCTCGCCCCTTCGAGCGTGGTCGGAGAGGGAACCCCCTGATTCTCGGCGGCGTCCGCCAACTGGGTCGGCTGGCTGCTGAGCGGGGGGGGCGCGGCCCGCGGGGGTGTGGAGACAGGGCTGGGCGCCATGGGGACCGGCGAGCGAGCGGCCGCGCCCGGCGTGGGCGCGGTCAGGGGACCGACGCCGCCCGGGATCTGCGGCACCTCCACCGCCGTGCGCGGGGTGATCTCGCCGAGCGGGCGGCTGAGGCCCAGCCCCGCCACGCAGCGGGCGATCTCCGCCGACACCGCGGTCATGTCGGGCGGCCGGTCCTCGACGTTCTTCCCCAGCATGCGCAGCGCCAGGCCGGCGATCGCGGGCGGCAGCTCCGGCACCAGCTTGCGTGGATCGTCGGGCGGCTCGGCGACGTGCGCGACGATCAGCTCACCGGCGCCGTCGCGCACGAACGGCGGCTGGCCGCACAGGACCTCGTACAGGATGCAGCCGAGCGAATAGATGTCCGAGCGCCCGTCGACGGCCTTGCTGCCGCCGCGGCACTGCTCGGGGGACATGTAGGCGGGCGTCCCCATCAGCATGCCGGTCTTGGTCTGCCCCGCCACCCCTTGCACCGCGAGCTTGGCGATCCCGAAGTCGAGCACCTTGGGGACGACGCGCGCGTGGCGGGTGCTCGCGCAGAGGAAGATGTTGTCGGGCTTGAGATCGCGGTGAACGATGTCGCTCGCGTGCGCGGCGCCGACGGCGTCGGCCACCTGCCCGACCACCGCCAGCGCGAAGCCGAGATCCGCCCGCAGGCTGCCGACCCGCGCCAGGTAACCGGCCAGCGACTCGCCCTCCAGAAACTCCATGACGATGAAGGCCTGGTTGTCGAGCACGTCGCAGTCGAGCACCTCGACGATGCCGGGGTGTCGGATGAGCGACGTCGCGCGGGCCTCGGTGAAGAAGCGCTCGATCACCGACTCGTTGGCCGAGAGCTCGGGGAGCAACACCTTGACCGCCACCCGCCGGGCGATGCGCTGGTGCTCCGCCAGAAAGACCTGGCCCATCCCCCCCCGACCCAGCAGACGAATGACGGTGTACCCCCCGACGCGACTCCCAACCGAAATCACGCCTGGCACAGTATCACCTTGTGCGCCACCACCCCCAAAACGTCAGAATCGCCAAGAGTTCCCGCGATTGCTGCGGGCGCGCCGTTTCGCAACGAAGGGCAACGGCCGCGTCTCGAGCCGTAATATGGCTCACCGACGCGATCGAGAACGGTCGGGGACGATTAGGCCGCGGCGCCGAAGTCGAACGTCACCTTGTCCTCGGCGACGTCGACGCGGACGGAACCGCCCGAGGCCAGTTTGCCGAAGAGCATCTCGTCGGTCAGCGGCCGTTTGATCTCGTCCTGGATGACGCGGCCGAGCGGGCGGGCACCGTTCAGCGGGTCGTAGCCCTTCTTGGCCAGATAGGCGCGTGCGGCGTCCGACAGCTCGATCTTCACCTTGCGCTCCGCGAGTTGCGTGTCGAGCTCGCCGATGAACTTGTCGACGATCTGCCCCATGACCTTGGGATCGAGCGGCGCGAAGTCGACCTTGGCGTCCAGCCGGTTGCGGAACTCGGGCGAGAACATCCGCTTGAACGCCTCGTCGGTGTCGCCGAACCGCTCGTCGCCGATGGCGCCGAACCCCGGCATCCGCCGCGACAGCTCCCGCGCGCCGACGTTGCTGGTCATGATCAGCACCACGTGGCGGAAGTCGGACTTGCGCCCGTTGTTGTCGGTCAGCGACCCGTGGTCCATCACCTGCAAGAGCAGGTTGAACAGATCCGGATGCGCCTTCTCGATCTCGTCGAGCAGCAACACCGCGTGCGGATTCTGGTGGATGGCGTCGGTCAGCAGCCCCCCCTGGTCGAACCCGACGTAGCCGGGAGGCGCGCCGATGAGGCGCGACACCGTGTGCCGCTCCATGTACTCCGACATGTCGAAGCGGAGAAACTGCACCCCCAGCGTCTCGGCCAGCTGCTTGGCCAGCTCGGTCTTGCCGACCCCCGTCGGCCCCGCGAACACGAAGGCGCCGATGGGCCGCTGGGGCAGCCCGAGGCCGGCGCGGTTCATCTTGATGGCCTGCGCCACCCGCTCGACCGCCGAGTCCTGGCCGTAGATCTTGGCCTTGAGGTCGCTCTCGAGATGCGCCAGCCGCTCGCGATCGTCGGCCTCCACGGTCCGGGCCGGGATGCGGGCCATGGTCGCCAGCACCACCTCGATGTCCTTGCTCCGCACGCGCCGGCGGACGCCCTTGACCGTCCCTTTGCCCTTCTTGAGCTTGGCCGCCGCCCCCGCCTCGTCGATGAGGTCGATGGCCTTGTCGGGCAGCCGCCGGTCGTTCAGGTAGCGCGACGACAGCTCGGCCGCCGCGCGCAGCGACTTGTCGGTGTAGGCGACGCCGTGGAACTCCTCGTAACGCTCGCGCAGGCCGTTCAGCACCTTGACCGTCTCGTCGATCGTCGGCTCCTCGACCTCGATGGGCTGAAAGCGCCGCGCCAGCGCCCGGTCCTTCTCGATGTAGCTGCGGTACTCCTTGTGCGTCGTGGTCCCGATGCAGCGGAGCTTGCCGTTGGCCAGCGCCGGCTTGATCAGGTTCGAGGCGTCCATCGCCCCGCCCGACGCCGCGCCCGCGCCCACGATGGTGTGCAGCTCGTCGATGAAGACGATGGCGTTCTCCTTCTCGCCCAGCGCCTTGATCACCGCCTTGAACCGCTCCTCGAAGTCGCCGCGGTAGCGCGTCCCCGCCACCATCGCCCCCATGTCGAGCGCGTAGATGACCGCCCCGGCCAGCGCCGGCGGCGCCTCGCCGAGCTCGATCTTGCGCGCCAGCCCCTCGACGATGGCCGTCTTGCCGACGCCCGCGTCCCCCACGAAGAGCGGGTTGTTCTTGCGGCGCCGCGCCAGCACGTGCAGCGCCCGCTCGATCTGCGCCTGCCGCCCGATGAGAGGGTCGATCTCGCCGGCGCGCGCCCGCTCGTTCAGGTTGACCGCGAACTGGGCCAGCGGATCGGCCGGCGCCTCGTCGGCGTGGTCGTCGCCGTCGTCCTCCCCGTCTCCCGGCACACCGGTCTTGGCCGGCAGCAGCTTGGAGATCCCGTGCGAGATGTAGCTGACCACGTCCAGCCGGCTGATCCCCTCCTCTTTCAAGAAGGCGACCGCGTTCGACTCCGGCTCGGCGAAGAGCGCCACCAGCACGTTGGCGCCGTTGGCCTGGGACTTCCCGGCCCCGAGGACGTGGTTCACCGCGCGCTGGACCACCCGGGCGAACGCCAGCGTCGGCTGGGCCCGCTCGCGATCCTCCTCGGGCAGCGGCTTGATCTCCTTGTCGAGAAAGTTCTCCAGCTTGCCGATGAGGCGCGAGATCGAACCACCGCAGTGCTTGATGACGTCGCTGGTCTTCTCGTCGACCATCAGCGCCAGCAGCAGGTGCTCGAGCCCGGAGAACTCGTGCCCGCGGTTGGTGGCGTCGTCGAGCGCGTGCCGGATGGCGGTCTCCAACTCTGGGCTGAGCATGCTCATGTTTCTGGGCTCTTTCTTAAAGATGCCTGAAGTGGCATTTCGTTTTCACGCGCGAACGCAATAACTTGATGCGCCTTCGTTTCGGCGATCTCGAAGGGGAAGATCCCGGCCACGCCGATCCCCTTGGTGTGCACGTGCAGCATGATCTTCCGGGCCGCGGTCGCGTCGTGCTGGAAGTACTTCATGAGCACGTAGATGACGAACTCTTGCGTGGTGTAGTCGTCGTTGTGCAGCAGCACCTCATACAGAGGCGGCCGGTCGACCTTCTTCTTGGTGACGGTCTCGCGGTCGAGCTCGGGGCGGACGATCGTCCCCAGCTCGCCGTTCTGGCCGTCCTTGTCGTCCCGACGCTTCGGCATGCTCCGATCGCTGAGCCTAGCGCACTTGCGCAGGGTCACAAGTCGCGCCGGCCGGCCTCCGCCCGCTCCGAGCTCGAAGCGGAACCAACAGCCGCCCGGCCCTGCCTCTTGGCGCCCGACCTTTGTTACGCTGCGCGCCCGTGACCGCCCGACGTGCCCAGCTCACCGCCGTCTTGTTGGGACTGGCGCTGGTCCTGCCCACGCTGTGGGCGGGGTTCTTCGCCGACGACTACCTGCAGATCGCCCAGCTCGAGGGGTGGTCGACGAACCCGGTGGGACCGCTGGATCTCTACTCGTTCGTGCCGCCCGATCGGGCGCGGCTGGCCGAGCTCCTCGATCGCGGCGCCCCCTACTTCACGGCCCCCGGCCTCAAGCTCCGGTTCTTTCGCCCGTTGTCGAGCGGGCTGATGGCGCTCGATCATGCGCTCTTCGGGCGGCACCCCATGCCGTACCATGTCCACACGCTGCTCTGGTACGCGACGCTGCTGCTGGTGGTGGCGGCGCTCTACCGGCGCGCAGCCCCCAAGTCGCTGGCGCTGCTGGCCCTCTTCATCTTCTGCCTCGACGACGGGCACGTCCTCTCGCTCACCTTCACCGCCGCGCGCCACGCGCTGATCTCGTGCGTGCTGGTCTGGCTGGGGCTGGGGGCGCACCTGCGCTGGCGCATCCATGGATGGCGGCCGGGGGCGTGGCTGGCGCCGCTGCTCGGTGCGCTGGGACTGGCGGCCGGCGAGACGGGGCTCGGCGCCCTCGCCTACCTCGTCGCCTGGGAGCTCTGCGAGCGGCGCCCCGGGCTGGCGTCGCGCGCTGGTGCCGACCGCGCTGGTCGTCGCCGGCTACCTCCTCGCGTACCGTCTGACCAGCGCCGGCGCCCGCGCCTCGGGCGCCTACCTCGATCCCCTCGGCGACCCGGTGGCCTTCTTCGGCGAGCTTCCCGCCCGTCTGGCGCTCCTGTTCGGCAACCTGATCCTTCGCACCCCGCTGGACGCGGCCTTCCTGGATGATCGGCTGCGCGCACCCCTCGTCGCCGCCGGGCTGGCCGCCGGGCTGGCTGTCGCCCTGTGGCTGCCGCGCGCGCTCCGCCGCCTGCCGTCCGGTGAGGCGGCGCAGGTGCGCTGGCTGGGCCTGGGCGCGGCCGGCGCGCTGGTCGCCGGGACGCCCGGGGCGTTGGGCGACCGCCTCGTCTTCGCCGCCGGCCTCGGGGGGGCGGTGGTGGTCGCCGCGCTGCTGCGCGACGCCTGGCAGCTCTTCCGGGCGCGGCGCGCGCGCCTGCTGGCGGCGGTCGCACTGGTCGCGCTCGGCTTGCCGAACCTGGTGATCGCCGCCGTCGCGCTCCCGGGCAAAGCGATCTTCTTCACCAAGATGTTCGAGGGCTACCGCCGGCTGGCCCGCGAGGCGGAGATCGCCGCACCGGTCCCGGCCCGGGTCGTGATCGTCGCGCTCGACGATCTCTTCGCGCTGGACCTGCTCCCCATCCGCGCCTTGGAGCAGGGGCGCACCCCCGCGGAGCTGCGCCCCATCGCCCGCGGTGAAGGGGACGCGCTGGTCGGACCCGATCGCCTCGGCGCGCTGGGCGGCGGCATCCTCTCGATGGCCCCCGGGCCGCACCGCCTGCGCCGCACGGCCGCCGACACGCTTGAGCTTTCGACGCTCGACGGCACCCTGCTCGACGGCCCCTGGCCGTCCCTCTTCCGCTCCCGCGCGCTGCCGCTGGCCCGCGGCGCCGTCGTCCGCACGTCCTACATGACGGCGACGGTCCTCGACGATCGCGCCGGGCGCCCCACCCGCGTGTCGTTCCAGTTCAGGCAGCCGCTCGACGATCCGTCGCTGGTCTTCCTGGTGTTTCGGGACGGCGGCCTGCGCCGGCTGGCGCCCCCGCCCATCGGCGGCGAGCTGACGCTCCCGCGCCTCCAGCCCTTCGAGGCCGCCGCGCGTTAGGCCCTTCGTCCTCGCCGGTCAGCCCGAGTAACCATTTTCGCCCCTCACGGCATCGCGTAAACCGTCAACGTCGCGTCCCGCCCTTCGCCCGCGTTGACGACCGTCGCCAGCCCGCCTTGCACCGGCTCGGCGCGCGCGAGGGACGTGCCGTTGTCGGAGGTCCCGCCCGCGGAATCGCCCGCTGGCAAGGTCAGCCAGGTTCCGCGACGGGTTTCGAGATCGAGGACGCCGAGCCGATCGGTGAGGCCGGCTTGGCCGTACGAGACGACGACCAGCTTCGAAGGGGCGAGCATCGCGGCGCTTCCCCACTTCGGCAACGCGCCCACGATTCGGCTCACGCGGCCGGCTGCGCCGTCCACCTTCAACAGCGCGCGGTTCTCCCCCCACCCGACGGAGCACCAGAACACCGGATGTCCGACCCGCGGCGCGAGGCAGTCTGGGTCCGGCAGGTGGGCGGCGAGCAGGGTTTCGCCCGCCGGGCCGAGCGCCCAGATTTCCAGGTCGTTGCCTTCGTCGTCGCGCTGGTCGTTGGTCACGAACGGCGCGCCTCCGCCGCTGGCCCCCGCGTGCGCGGTGCGCTCGCGCGAGACCACGCTTCCGGCCTCTCCGTCCGGGGTGAAGAAGAATCCGACGCCCTGGTCGGCGTCCAGATGTTGCGACGGGATCGTCGCGACCCGCAAGGGCGCCTCGCGGCCGAAACCGGTGCGGATGACGACGGTCTTCCACGTTTCGTGTTCCGACCCCGTTAGGGCGATCGTCTGTCCGTCCGGCTCCACTTCGACGGACGCCGTGTCGAGCTCGGAGATCCGCCGCGACCACAGCGGGACCGGCGACGAGAACGGCCGAACCTCGGAGAGCTCGATCCCGTGCTCGGCCCGGCTTGCGTTCCGGACCAGCAGGATCCGCTGGTCGTCGACGAAGGCGGCGGCGGTGCAGTCCAGCTGGACCACGTGGCCCTCGAAGTCGCGTACGCGAATGCCGAAGCGCGGCTGCTTCTCCACCGCGGTGTCGACGAACTGCGAGAAGAACGCGCGCCCCCCTGGCGCGAGCACCGGGCTGAAGAACATCTTGTCTCCCGGGTAGTGCGCCGTCCGGAGCACCGTCGCCGGGCGCGGCGCGCTCCAGACGATTGGGGCGCCGTCGACCGGGATGTGGTCGAAGTGAGGCTCCTGGGATGGCGCAGGTCTCGCTCCGGAGAGCGAGGAGAGCGCGAGGCCCAGCGGGACGATCGCGAAGAGTCGCGTCCAGCGCCGGCGGCTGAGCAGCAGCACCGTCGCCCAGCCGACCAGTTGGGCCGCGGCGAATGGCGGAGGACGAAACGAATGCAAGCCGAACGTGAGGGCGGAGGGAACCAGGTAACGGTGGGGCCTGGTGGCGTTGCGGAGGAGAGCGAACGCCATGCCGAGCGGGGTCGCGACCGTGGGCAGGAGGCCGAGCACGCCGAGGACCCAGGCCAGCATCAGCGGGACTTTCGAGGGTGGGCTCGGGCCGAGGCGCGGGCGGACGGCCGCCAGGGCGAGCGCGACGACGCCGGCGACCGCCGTCAGGATCGTCTCCGTGGCGGTCGAATGGCTGGTGGCCGCCAGCCACAAGTTGCAGGTGCCGAACGCCAGCGAGGCCCGTGAGCTCGGGGTTGAGCATGACGACCAGCGCGAGGAGGAGTGTGGAGGTGCCGAGCGACACCCCTTCGAGCGGCGCCAGCGTGTAGACGAAGGCCAGGACGCGCGCGATCTGCTTCCAGCGCGCGAGGCCGCCCCACTTCTCCCATTCGATCGCCGGCAGCACTCCGGTCGCGGCCGGCGGTTCCACGGGCGCGGCGGGGGCCGCCCGCAGATCCGCCTCGGCCGCGTCTAGCAGCTCGCAGGCCGGGTTCAACCGTCGGGCGGCGTCCAGCTCGCGGCGGGCCTCGGCCGGGCGGCCCAGCATCGCCAGCGCGCTGGCCAGCGACGCGCGGTTGTAGGCCTGGCTGCGGTCGGGCGTGGGAGTCGCCGCCGCACGCTGGAGCAGCGGCAGCGCCTCGGCGGCGCGCCCGAGGCGTACCAGCACGGCGCCGCGCGTGCCGACGAACGGCGTCAGCTCGGGGTGGGCCGCCATCGCCGCGGCCGAGAAGGCGTCGGCCTCGGCGTAGTTCTCCGGATCTCCCAGCACCGCCTCGGCGAAGGCGATGTTGTTCTTCAGAAAGGCGGCCGACCGCGGGAGCGTCGCCTGGGCCAGGGACTGGCGCCACAAGACGATCGCCTCCCGGTGGCGACCCTGACGGTGGCGCACCGAGCCCATCCAGCTCGCCGTCAGAGCATGCTCCGGAAAGCGCGCCGCGAGCGCTTCGGCCAGCGGCGCCGCCGCTTCGATGTCGTCCCGACGCAACGCCTCGATCAAGGGGACCGCCTCGACCACCACCCGCGCCTCTTCGATCTGCGCGGCCTTCCAGAACGGGATCGTGAACAGCGAATAACCGTCCGAGCCCTGCCCTTCGCCGGTCTTGAACGGAATCAGGTTGAGCAGCAACACCGACCAGCTCGCGCTGGCGGCAGTGGTCGCCAACCGATGCTGCTCGGCGATGTCCGAGCCCAGGTAGCCTAGATGTCCCCCGTGGCCGTAGAGGCGGCGGCAGGACGTAACAAAGGAGGAGGTTGGCGGCCGGACCGCCCGCCGCGAAGATCCACAGACGAACGCGCAGCCAGCCGCCCCGACGTGGCATCCCCATCGTGAGCCCGCCCAGCGGCAGCAGGTTGATGGTCACCGCGACGCCCGCCAGGTTGAAGACCAGCAGCGGCCGGCCGACGCCGATCACCACCGATCGGATCCGGTGCCCCACCAGAAAACCGGCCAGGGCGTGCCCGAGCTCGTGAATGGGAATGACAATCAGAAAGACGACCAGGAACCAGAGGACCTCCTGGCCCACGCGCCCGAGTGTCGCTTGCCCGTTGGATAGGCCCCAGGTGACGAGCACGAGCCCGGCCAGGACGCCCAGCCCGGACGCAACCGACCTCTGCCCGCCCTTCACGCAGACCTCGACGACATCTCCGCCCTCCACCAGCTCAACGTCGGCAGATTGCGGGTTTCCATTAGCGGGTGGCCGGGCCGGCCCCGCCCGCTTGGGTGCGAGCCCGTCAAAAACTTCTACGGGCGTGTCGATCCGGACGGCCCTCGTTCGTCGTGGAGGTAGAAGGCCAAACACACCAGGAGGTTCCGATGCGCTTCATCAGCTTGTTCACGCACGAAGGTCCCAACGCTCCCCCGACGCAGGAAGAGATGACCACGATGGGGAAGCTCATCGAAGAGGGGATGAAGGCCGGATGGCTGATCGTCACCGAGGGCGTTCAATCGGGCTCGCAGGGAACGCGGGTCCAGGCGAAGAACGGCGAGATCTCCGTGGTCGACGGGCCGTTCACCGAATCGAAGGAGATCATCGGCGGCTACGCGATCCTGCGCGCCAAGTCCAAGGAGGAGGCCATCGCCCTGTCGAAGAGCTTCCTCGAGGTCGTCGGCGGCAACGGCACCTGCGAGCTGCACCAGCTCTACGAGATGCCGGCCGCCGGCAGCCACTGACCGGGCCGGCGCGCCCTACCCTTTCGTCCCGCCGTCCGGGTTCGACGAGCTGACGCTCCCGCTCGTCCCGGCCGGAGCGCCGCCGTCGGGCTGGCCGGGATAGCCCGGCTGCTCGCCGGGGCAGTTCTCGTCGACGACGCCGTCGCAGTTGTCGTCGACGTGGTTGCCGCAGAGCTCCGGCGCGCCCGGATGCGCCGACGGGTTCGCGTCGTCGCAATCGTTGCACCACGGCACCCCGTCGCCGTCCGCGTCGGCGCTGTCGGCGGCGCTCCCCTGCTCGCAGCGCAGGAAGCTCTGCAGGTACTGCGGGCGGTTCTGGGCGAAGTCCTGCAGCGCGCTCAGCGCCGCGGCGGAGTCGGCGGCCGTCGCCCACTTGTGCGGGTCGGCCGCCATCGCATCGGCGATCTGCGCCGACCAGGTGTTCGCCCAGCCGATGATCTCGTCGGGGTTCCACTTGGCGACCTGGGTCGCGATGGCGTCGATGTAGTGGGCCCGCCAGGTCGGATCGTTCATGACGATCAGGTAGTCGGTCCCCGGTCGGTCGGGCGCGACGCGACCGGCCCACCAGTAGATCGGATGCTCCTTGTTCGAGACCGTCGGGGCGAACAGCTGCAGCCACTCCAGCGCGGAGTCGGTGTGGTCGGGAAGCCAGAGCCAACCGGGCTGCCCCTGGTCGTAGATGAAATAGTTGTGGGACCCGCCGTAATACCCGTCGGCGTCGTTCATCACCGCCTCGGCCGCCCACTCGAGCACCGTGTTGGGCAGGTCGACCAGGGTCTGCAAGGTCGCCATATCGGTGGCGGCGCCCAGCTGCTGCAAGCGCGGCC
This sequence comes from uncultured Pseudomonadota bacterium, assembly GCA_963835825.1. Classification (GTDB taxonomy): domain Bacteria; phylum Myxococcota_A; class Polyangia; order Fen-1088; family Fen-1088; genus JADGRB01. The sequence goes on along the minus strand of CAWIGZ010000002.1, from coordinate 256,145 downwards.
AGTTCACGTTCGCGGTGTTGGTCTTGGCCTCCGTGCCCCCCTTGAAGAGATCGCCGTTGTAGTCGGTCGGAAAGAATTGCTTGAGGAGGCTGGTGTTGACGCTCTCCTCGGCGACGTAAAGGCCGTAGTAGCTGCCGTTGACGGTAACCGTCGCGCTGTTCGAGCAGGGCGCGGGCAGGCCGATCTCCCGCAACCAGTTGTTGCCGATCCGCTCGTTGATGAAGGTCCAGTCGTCGCGCGGCATCGTGAGGTGAATCGTGGAGATGCCGTGGAACTTTTGCTTGGTGTCGAACTGATCGAACGAGATGTCGAACTGCATCTTCGGGTTGGCATCGAACATGACCGTGCTGACCCAGGATGATTTTCCGCGCAGCTGGATGGCGGCGTTGGACACCGTCTCGGACCCGTAGTGAAAGACGATCGGGTAATAGGTCTGCGGCGGCGTGCCGGCGAGAACATCCTTGATGTCGTGAAAGTCGGCGTCGAGCTTGGCCCAGTCGTCGGCCGAGATCTCGATCGAGTAGGACGGCACGATCGTCTGGTCGAACAGATCCGAGCAGAGCCGCGGGCTGCCGCTGGCGTCGCTGACCGTCGCTGTCGCGCCGCCCGCGCCTGCCGCCCCGCCCCCCGGCGCCGAACCCATGCTGCTGGGCGGACCATCGACGACGCCCGACTGAGCGCCCCCACCCTTACAGCCGACCCCGCAGACCGAAAGAATGACCAGAGCCCCGACTTCGCCAACGATCAGCTTCATGACGCCCTCCCGCCCGCAGGATGTGACAGCAAAACCGGGACCGCTTTCCCGTACGTAAACGGTCGAGGAGTCGGGCGCTCGCGAGGCCGATCGGCAGCAAACCGAAACGCGTGTTCCGGCGAGGTAACGAGAGCGTCTGCCGGTCGTGCATCTGATCACGAGAGGACGGAACGCGATGACCGGCCCACGGTTCACCACCAGCCAGGGTCCGAGGTTCTGGAGCGACGCCACCTTGCCTTGCCGATCGGCCATCGGGCAGCAAAACCACGGCGCATGTCGAAGACGATCATGGTCTGTGGGTACGGCCCGGGGATCTCCAAGGCCGTTGCCGAGAAGTTCGGAGCGGAGGGTTTCTCCGTCGCGCTGGTCGGACGCAACGCCGACAAGCTGGCCGCGGGCGTCAAGGCGCTCGAAGGCAAAGGGATCAAGGCCGCCGCCGTGACGGCGAACTTCGGCGATCCCGCCGCCGCCCGCGACGCCGTCAAGAAGGTCCGCGCGGCGCTGGGGCCGATCACCGCGCTGCAGTGGAGCGCGTACGACGGCGGCGCCGGCGATCTGACCTCCGCCGATTCGGCGGCGATCGGCAGCTCGCTGGACGTCGGGATCACCGGCTTCCTGGCGACCGTGCAGGAGGCGCTGCCCGACCTGCGCAAGCAGCCCGACGCGGCCATCCTGGTGACCAACGGCGGGCTCGGCTACGTCGATCCCAAGGTCGACGCCATCGGCGTCCAGTGGAACGCCATGGGCCTCTCGGTGGTCAACGCCGCCAAGAACAAGCTGATCGGCCTGCTGTCGCTGAAGCTGGCGCCGGACAAGATCTACGTCGGGCAGGTCATGGTCCTGGGGTCGGTCAAGGGGACCGCCTTCGACAACGGCCAGGCCACCATCGACCCGGCCGCCGTGGCCGCAAAGTTCTGGGACCTCTACAAGGCGCGCGGCGATATCAGGGCCGAGATCGGATAGCCGGCCCGTCGGCCGGCGGCCGGCGCTACGGGATCGTCCAGGCCGCGGTGGCCTGGCGGCAGATCGGCCCGCAGCCCGGCCCGTTCGGTTGGCTCGTCTGATACGTGGGCGAGAGGGTCTGGTCGAGAACCACGGTTCCATCGAGCGTCTGATGAACCTCGATCGAGCTGGGCGTGCCGAGGATTCTGATCGTCTCCGTGAACTTCCCGGCGGTCGGCTGGCCAGGCACGCTCAGGCTGAATCCGGCCGCACAGGGGTCGTTGACGGGGCTCGCGAGCTCCGGGAGGTTGAACGAACAGGAGGTGGCCGCTCCGTCGATCGTCACAGTGAGGGTGTGCTTCCCGGCGGGGACCAGGGTGGCGTCCACGGTCACGGTCGCCGAGAACTGGTCCACGCACCCGATCAAGGTACACGCGGTCGCGCCGTCGGGGAGCGTGCCCAGCCCCCCGTCGTCTGGCAAGACCATCGCGGCGTCACGCCCTGTGCCGAGGGCGGCGTCTTCCGGCGTGCTGAGCGCGGCGCTGCCACAACCGACCGCGCCGCACCCAAGAGCGGCCATCACCAGAAGCGCGGCGGCTGGTCCAACGATCGTGGTTCGCGTCGTCATTGCGGGATCGTCCACTCGGCGCCGGCCTGGTGACAGGTCGGCCCGCAACCGGGCCCGTTCGGCTCGGTCGTCTGATACGTCGGAGTGACGGTCTGGTCGAGAATCACGGTTCCACCGACCGTCTGTTGAACCTGCACCTCGCCGGGCGTGCCCGCGACCCAGATCGACTCCGTGAACTTCCCCGCGATCGGCTGGCACGCTTCCCAGGTGGCCGTTCCCAACTGCATCGTCGAGCAGATCATGTCGGGCTCGACGAACACGGTCAGCCCGCTCGAACACTGCGCGGCGATTCCCCCGGTTGGCGGGTCGGGCGGGAACGAAAACGTGCAGGTCATCGCCGCGCCGTCGGCCACCACGTCGACGGTGTGCGTGCCGGCGGGGACCAGGGTGACGTCCATTGTCACCGTCGCCGAGAACTGGTCTTCGCACCCGATGAGGGTGCAGACCTGTTCCCCGCCCCCGGGCGAACCGATGGCGCTGCCGTCACAGCCGAGCGCGCCACAGCCGAGCGCGACCACCGACAGCAGCGCGACCGCCGGTCCACCGAGCACGGTTCGCACGCACCAAGGTTCGCGCTGGTCCGCCTTTCGTGCAAGCCGTGGACTGCCGCGGGCGGCCAACATGGCGTCACTCCAAACATCCGCCGAATCAAGCGCCCGCCGGTCGCAACGCGCCGCGCGCCGCGCCGAAAACGAAACATGCGCGGAATCAAGTCGGGACGTACTCGTCAGATGCGCCTGCCGATCGCGGCGGCCAGAACGTGGGGCGGTGCTCGCAAGGGGGCGGGCCGAAAGCCGCGGGGCCGTCCGTCGATGCCGCACGTCCCCCGACCCAAGCTGAACCCGCGCTTTCCGGTGCAGGTCACGATCCGAGCGACACCTGGGCTGCCGTCACTTCGCTCGCCGCGCGTGTTCGGAGCGCTCCGGCGCGCCATCGCACGGGCATCCGTTGATCGTTTTCGGGTGATTCACTTCTCGATCCAGCAGGACCACGGGCACTTCATCGTCGAGGGCGATGAACCCCGCCGTGCCCGCGGCGGCGTGCATGGACTGGCGATTCGCCTGGCGCTCGCGGTCAACCGCGTCCTCGGACGCAAGGGGAAGGTCGTCGGCGACCGCTACCACGCAAGGCCCCTGACCACGCCGCGGCAGATGCGGACGAGCATGGTTTACGTGCTGCTCAACTTCCGGAAGCACCTCCGCGCCCCTGCGTGCATCGATCCGCGGAGCTCGGGCCAGCACTTCCCGGGGTGGCAGGCCACCCCGGTGGCGACCGGTGTCGCGCCGGCCACCGTCGAACCAGGCACCTGGATGGCGCGCGTCGGGTGGCGGCTCGCGGGAGGGCCGTTGCGGGTCGACGAACAGCCGGCCGGCCGCGACCGCCCAACTTGAATCCGCGTATGTTGAGGCGCGCGAGCGCGCCGAGGGGGACGCCTGCGCTGCCGCGTGCGTGTCCCCGCTTTCGAAGAACGCGAGCGAGATCCCACAGGATGTGGCGAATGATGAGGGGTCGCCTATCGGGCGGCACATCGTCGGGCCAACGTCCATCGTTCGCTTCGCCCACCGTCGCCTTTCGGCGACGCCCTCTTAGAACATCCAGGTCAGCGCGGCGGCGAGCTCGTTGTAGCTGGGGCCGGCGCCGAATTCGTGGCGGCGGTAGTCGCCCTTGATGGCGATCTCGGGGATCGGCCGGTAGACGAGACCGACCGTCTCCGTGTAGCGGATGAACGCCGGGTTGGCGACGAAACCGGCCGCCACGGCCGCCTGGGTGTTGGCGTAGTCGTAACGGAAGAAAAGCGTCACATCCTGCGCCGTGCCGGGCGCCAGCAGGCGAAGGACGTCGTAGCCCGCTTCGACGTAACCGCCGCGAAGCTGCGAGGCCACCGCGATGGCGTCCATCTGCTCGAGCGTGCAGACGTTGGGTGGGGTACATCTGTTGGTGAAAGCCGTGTTGAGCGCGCCCGTGTCGCCGATGAACAAGAACGCGATCTCGGCGCGGGCGGTGAAGCCGCGGTAACGCGTGCGGGCATCGGCCTCGAACAGGCCCAGCGGCACCCTGCCGACGGTGTCGCGCAGCGTGTTCCCCGACGTCCCGCCGTAGGCCGACACGCCGAAGATCGTCGCCAGCACCGGCTCGTAGGTGAGCCGCCCCACCGCCCCGAAGTTGCCGGCGTAGGCCAGCTGCGCCTCCTGGTGCCCCTCGTAGATGCCGGACGCGGCGGTGAAGCCGTTGGCGTTGAAGCCGCTCGTCAAATAGAGCTGGTACGAAAGCCCCGGCGCGAGCTCGCCGAAAGCGCCGAACCCGGCCTCGCGCCAGGTCGACGGGATCACCAGCGTGTCGACGTCGGGGCGGTCGACGCCGTTGAAGGTCGGCGGCTCGTGATAGACGTTGATGATCCCCACCGGCATGATGATGAGTCCGGCGCGCAGGTTGAAGTGCCGGGAGAAGAGGCCGTCGAGGTAGGCCTGCTCGACCTCGAACTCGCCCTGGTCGGTCGACGACGCGACGGCGTGCTCGACCTCCAGCTCTGAATAGAAGCGGATCCGCTCGTTGAAGTTGTGGCCGACGAACAGCACCAGGCGGCGCAGGTCGACGACCGACGGCCCGATCGCCGGCGCGTTCAGCGTCAGCTCGCCATAGCCGCCGATGGCGGTGGCGGCAATGCCGGCGGCGGCTGCCGGCTCCTGTCGCAGCGGGTTCTCGATGGCGGTCTCCCGCGGCAGCGCCATCTGCGGCATGTCCCGCTCGGGCGGAACCTCGATGACCGGGCCTGGCGCCTGGGGAGCGGCGGGCGGCGGCAGCGGCGGCGCCGCGGCCTCCTGGGCGAGGGCCGCTCTACCGCCCGCGGCGACGACCAGGAACATAATGATTCTGAAAACCATTCTCATTATCATGACGGTCCTTGTAGCAGAGCTTCGGAAACAGCGTCAATCCCGATTGTGCCGCCGCGACTCAGAGCGGGCGGCCGGCGCCCTCGGGGCCGCTGCCCCGAGCGACGCCCGGCTGGCGCCCCCACCACATCGACGCCACCGGATACAACGTCAGCACCGACATCGTCACGGTCAGCGCGATGCCGCTCAGCGCATGCAGCGGCGCCAGCCCCGCGGCCGCCCGAACCAGCCAGGGGGTCGCCAGGTGCAGGGTCACGCTGACCACGCCGGCGATCAGCCAGGCCCGCTTGGCGCGCTCGCTCAATCCCGTGGCCAAAAACAGGTGTCCGACGATCAGCAGCACCACCGGCATGGTGAAGAGGTGAAAGTGCGTCACCTCCAGCAGCTTGCGGTAGCTGACGGCGACCACGATCGGCTGTCGCGCCGCGGTGACCTCGGGCGGCACCTCGATGGTGGGTCCCCCGCCCGGCTGCGGCGTCGGCGCCGGCTCGGGCGCGTCGTTCTGGCCCGCGTAGTAGCGGCGGATGCCGCTGGTTCCCACGCCGACCAGCTCGCGGTAGTAGAGCGCCGACGACACCACCCCAAAAAACGTCAGCACGCAGAACGCGGTGTAGAGCGTCTTGGCGTCGCTGCCGATGTTCCAGAGGCGAAAGCCCGACGAGCCGAACTGCCTCATGCGATCGCCGCGCCGGGGTTCAGGGGCGGGCCGTCGTCGACGACTTCGACTGAAGCGCGAGCTGCGCGCCCGTGGCGACCCGCGCCGGCGTCTTGGCGGCCGCGACCGTCGACGGCGCCGAAGTCGCGAGGGCCAGCTCATCGACCAGAACCGCGGCCCGCCGGACGCCCGTCGCCAGCGACGCCGACGACACCGTCGCCCCGCTGACGGCGTCGATGTCGCGATCGATCCGCAGGGGATCGGCGGCGGTCTTCCCTTCGAACTGCTTGCGGAAGCGGGGATCGCGCACCTCGTCGCCGCGCGGCTCGCGATACACCATGATCTCGACGCGGTCGACGACGCCCTTGCTGGTGAGGCGGGTGGCGAACGTGATCGGCTGGTGCAGCCCCAGCTCGTCATCAATCACCGCGTAGCCGTCGACCTTCCCCTGGGTCAGCGCCACGAACACGGTGTAGCTGTCGCGGGCCGGCGTGTAGCCGAGGCGATGCGCCAGGCGCGCCTTTTCGCGCGCGTCGAGCGTCAACGTCCGGTACGTCACGCGCTCGCTCTTCGGGAAGAACGACGCCAGCACCGACTTCGGCGTGGCGTAAACGGCCTCCGGCGGCGCGGCGCGCGCCGGCGTCGGCTGCCCGGCGAGCAGTCCCACCAGCACCGCGGCGGGGGCCGTCCTGAACATGATTTTGAGAACCGTTCTCAAAGGCGTCCCAAATGAATAGTTCGTCTCGGACCGTTCGTCAACAGGGGAGTCCCCCCGGGCTGCGCAAGACGCGCAAGATCCCGACGACTGCCCCGGCCACGTGCGCATTTCGTGCGCAAAGCTCGCCTGACTCCACGACAGATCCTCGATCGTGCAACGGCCGCGCCAGTCAGGCGTGGAGGCGGGTCAGGCCGGGAAGGACGTCACATCGTCGAGATAGCCGCGCTCGATCTCCGCGAGCATCACGTCGATGTCCGCGGTCGGGAAGGCGTGCTCGGCGGCGCGTCGCACCACGCCGAGCTTCTTCTTCAAGTCCCCGCGGGGCTCGGCGCGCCTCGCCTTCCGCAGCGCCTGCCGGACCCATTCGGAGCTGGTCATCCGGCTGCGCTTCGCGGCCTGCTGGATCTCGGCCAGCTCCTCGTCGTCGAGGATGACCTGGAGCCGCTTCCTCATGCCATGAGTATTGACCGACTCACCGACTGACCCCCAACCTCATCCGGCCGGCCCCGAGGCTGGACGGCGCCGCTACGTCGATCCCGGGGGCTTGTCGTCGTCGAGGGTCTTCTGGACGTCGATGGTGGTGGCCCGCCGGGCGCCGTCGGGGGTCAACATGGGGGCCATCAGGGGCTCGGTCGGAACCCGGCGCGTGCGCAGGTCGGAGCTCTTGTAGGTGCTCTTGTAGCCGCACTGCTTGCAGCCCGCGGGCATGTCGACAGGCACGCCCGGCTGCGGAGCGCCAGCCTCCGGCGGACGGCGGCCGTTCACGAGCATCCAAAAGTGCACGTAGGCGCGGCACTGGGGGCAGTAGATCCCTTGCTCGTCCATGGCGAAACCTTACCGCTTCAGCTCGCGTTGGCAAAACCACCTTTGGCGCCCTGCGGGTGTTGCCCCAGACCGGGCGGCGCGCGGGGCGGCCCGCCGTCGACCAGCGCCGGCGGGTGCTACCTTGAAGGCATGACTTACCTTAACCGTATCGTTTTCCATCTTTCGCCGTTTCTTCTCTTGGCTCCGTTGCTGATCGGGGGCTGTTCCTCCTCTCAAGGCGTATGCCCCTGCCCCTCCGGCGGCGCGACGATTCTGCTGCCCGCCGACCCGATCGCCAGCGTCACGGTCGACGCGCCCTGCACCGTCACGCAACTGGGCACCTCGGTGCTCGTCGAACGGAACGGCGCAGGGAGCTGCCAGGTCCGCGTCCAGATGACCAGCGGCGTGACGTACACGTCCGAGGTCCAATTCACCGGCGGCGGCGGCTGTTGCCCGTACACCTACTTCGGCACCGCCGGCCCCCTCGAGCAGCTCGACGCCAGCACCGGCGGCTGAGCGTCGGCTAAGCGAATACATCCTCGTCGACCAGGGGCTGTCCGCGTCGGGTGGTCAGGGGATGGTCCAGGTCGCGACTGCCGGTGACGAGATTGCGGTCCAGCAGCCGGGCCCGTTCGGTTCGAATCCGTCACGTACGTCGCCGACACGGTCTGGTCGAGGAGGACGGTGCCGTCGAGCAGCTGCCGGACGTGCACCGTCGCGGGCGTGCCGGCGATCGGTGATCGTTTCGGTGATATTTCCCGTCGACAATCGTGGCAGAGGTGGCGAATCGCCCGCGTCGCTCGGAGCGGGGCAGTCCTCGAGGGGCTCGATGCTGACTGGCACATCGGCAGCACGCTGCGACAAGCTACGGGGATTCCCCCGTTGACAGCCGCCTGGGTCGGGGACGGAAACGTGCAAGTCGTCTCCTTCCCATCTGCCGTCACGTCGATCGTGTGCGTTCCGGCGGGGACCATGCTGGCATCCACGGTGACCCGCGCCGAGAACTGGTCCTCGCACCCGATCAACGTGCACTCCAGGCCGCCCCCGTCAGCTCCGCCGGTTCCAGGGCTCCCACCGGTTCCGGTGCTTCCGCCGCTCCCACCGCTCCCGAGCTTCTCGCCGCCGCAGCTCGCCGCGCAGCCCGCGAGGGCAGCCACCAGGAGCAACGCCCGCCCGCCGCGCCCGCTGGCCGTCGCCCGCAACGCGATCGACCTTCGTGTCCGTGAGCGAGTCGTCATCCTACCAGCCTCATCCACGCGTGCTCCCTGGGCAAGCGCGGATCGTCATCCCGAACCCATCCGCCCTGCCCCGTGTGACAATCACTGACGTGCCATCCGCCACCAGCGCTGGCACCGTCACGATTGCCAAGGATTCCGCCAACGGGTGGGCCTACGCGCCCGACATGAAGAGCGTCGCGCTCAGCGGGACCGCCTGCGCCGGCGCCCAGGGCGGCGCCTATACGAACGTCGTCGCCCGCTATCTCTGCTCCCCCTGACCCGAGTCGCCCCCGCCGTCACGGCCGACAGCACCGCTGGACGCCCAGGTTGCAGGCCCTTTCTCGCATTCCGGAGGCGGTCAGCGCGTCGGCGGCCGACCAGGGAACGCTCTGGTAGATCTCCGCGACGTTGCAGCAGGCCTCGCCGACCGAGCGCTCGCACTGCCTTTCCAATGACTGCGTCGAGCGCTCCGCCTCCTCGGCGGTCGTGGCGGTGGCCAGCCTGAGGGCGGCGACGCGCGTGCAGGCCAGCGACTGGGCCAGCGAGGTCGACGAGCAGGCGAAGCCGTAGGCCCGCTTCAACGAATCGGGGTCGGCGTCGGGGGACTCGCTGGCGATGTTGGCCCAGTAGAAGCACGCCAGCGCGAGCCCGTGGTCGCAGCCGACACGCAGGCGCCGGATCGCCGCCAGGGCGTCGCGATTGCTCGCGATCCGGCAGGCGTCGGCGATGGCGCAGCTGTCGTCGTTGCGGTCGGCGCAGGCGCGGTCGGCGACCGGCAGCGCGCGGAACCAGGAGGCGGCGGCGCCGACCACCGGCGCGAACAGCTCGGCGGTGGCGACGCAGCCGGGGGCGAAGCCGCCCTCGCAGGCCCGCAGCAGGTAGGCCACGCCGTCGGCGCGCGTCGCCGGGTCGTAGATGCGCGAGCGGCCGAGATCGTTGCAGCTCGACAGGTTGCCGAGGCTGCACGCCCGGATGAAGGCGTCGTCGGCCGCCTGCGGATCGCCTGGCGCCTGCCGGCGCAGCGCGTAGCCCCAGTACGCGCACCCCTTTGCGTCGCCCAGCTCGCAGGAGCGCCGGTACGCCTCCAGGACGGCGCCCGCGTCGTGCCGGTCCCTGGTCTCCGAGAGGACGCCCAGCTCCATGCAGCCGCGGGCCGATTTGAGGTCGCAGGCGCGCGCCAAGAGCTCCCTGGCGCGGGCGCGCCCCTTGGCGTCGCCGTGGTCCCGGTAGGTCCCCGCCAGCGACAGACAGGCGGCGGCGTCGCCCTCGGCGCAGGACGTCTCCAGCAACACCATCCCCCGGTTGACGTCCTTTTCACTGGAGGCGTGCGTGACCAGCAGGCGCCCGAGCTCCCCGCAGGCCGGCATTTGTCCCGCCGCGCATTCCCGTTGCACGTCGAGCTCGCGCGCCGTCCACCCCGGACGCCCCGCCGGAACCTGTGCGAAGCAGGATGACAACGTCATCCCCGCCAGCGCGCCCCCGATAAACCGGCGCGCCGCGGACCCCAACGTTGGCGTCGTCATTGAGAGCGGATAATATCGAGTTGTTGCCGGGGACCAAAGCGACCGATGGCGCGGGTCCAACGTCGCGCGCCAGGCTGCGCGCCCGGCTGGGCGCGACGCCCGGCGCGGCGATGCTGGCCGCGCTGGCCATGGGCAGCCTCGGTTGCCCCCGCTTTCAGCCGACCTTGCCGATGCACGCCCGGACCGGCGACGTCGATCTGGCGCTGGCGTCGGTCGGATTCCGCGGGCCGCAGATCGTGCTCACCAGCCGGTCGACCGCGCCGCACACCCTGCTGCGGGCCTGGTTGACCGTCCCCGCGCGCTCCCCCTGCGCCGGAGGGCTCGAGGCCGACGCGCTGACCGTCGACGACGGACGCGCCCCCGCCGGGACGCTGATGCCGGGGACCCACACGGTGGCCCTCTGGTTCCCGGAGGGCTCGCTCAACGTCACCCTCGATCTGGTCGCCGACCTCGAGCTCGAAGACGGCGGCTGCCTGCGGGCGCCGGTGGTCAGCCAGACCATCCCGCTGGTGCCCGCCCGGCGGCCGGTGTTGGTGGTCTCCACCGGCCTGGTGGGCAACGCCGATCTCTCGGGCCTGCGGGCGGTGACGTCGCTGGAGATCGGGGCGGGGGCCTGGCTGGGCCACGTCCTGGTGAACGCCCAGGCCGGCGTGGGCGCCGCCATCTGCACCGCGGCGGTCTGTGGAATGGACAGCCAGGGCCAGCTCCACTCCGGCGTGGCCGTCCCGCTGGCGCTGGAGGCCCGCTACGCGTTCGGCGGCGGCATCAGCGGCAAGCTGGAGAGCGCCTGGTTCGTCGGCGGCCGGTACGCGTTCGAGCCCGTCTGGCTGCCCGCCATCGGCGGCGAACGAGCGCTGCGGGTGCACACGCTCGAGGCGATGCTGGGGTGGGGATTCGGCGACGCCGTCCCCGGCCCTGTTCGCCAGATCGAACGAGCCGTTCCCTTCGAGCTGGTCGTCCCGCTGGGCATCGCCGTGGCCCCCGGCGCCCCCGATCGTCGCGTCGCCTTCACCGGCGGCTTCGCGGTGCGCTTCCTGTTCGGCCTGCCGCGGTAGCTGCCACTGCGGCGCGCACCGAGCGCCTGCTGCGAACAGCAAACTGACGCCGAACATCCGGAAATTCCGGGATATTTTGTTAACGGTGCCTACCGTTTCGTAACCCCTGATTTACACGGATGGTGGTACACAGCGAAGGCTGTGTTGACGGTCCGCACCATCGATCCGCTGGCGAGACTGCGCGGTCCCCGGTATCAGCCGATCGCTCAGATCGGGCGCGGGGGGATGGCGGAGGTGTTGCTGGCGATGATGGACGCCGGCTGCGGCGCGAGGCGCCTGGTGGTGTTGAAGCGGATCTGGCCCGAGCTGGCGACCGATCCCGACTTCATGACGATGTTCCTGGATGAGGCGCGCCTCTCGGTGCGCATGAATCATCCGAACGTGGTGCGGACGTACGAGGTGCTGGCCCACGGTGCCGAGGCGACGATCGCCATGGAGTACCTCGACGGCCAGCCGTTGACCCGGGTGATGAATCGCCTGCGCGGCACCGACGAGCTGAGCGTGCCGTTGCGGCTGCGGATCTTGACGAGCGTGCTGTCCGGCCTCGAGCACGCGCATACGCTGACCGATCTCGAGGGCAAGCCGCTGGAGGTCGTGCACCGCGACGTCAGCCCGCACAACGTGTTCGTGACGTACGACGGCCAGGTGAAGCTGGTCGATTTCGGCGTCGCCAAGACCCTGGCCGCGTCGCACCACACCCGCCCCGGCGCGCTGAAAGGGAAGCTGGCGTACATGGCGCCCGAGCAGCTGCAGCCGGTGGAGGTCGATCGCCGCGCCGACCTGTTCTCCGTCGGCGTGATGCTCTGGGAGATGCTGGCCGGAAAACGGATGTGGCAGGGGATGAACGACGTGCAGATCGTTTCCCAGCTCGCCGCCGGCTTGCCGTTTCCGCCGCTGCCGCTGGACGCCGGAATCCCGCCCGGGCTCGATTCGATCTGCGAGCAGGCCCTGCACCCCAATCCCCATTATCGGTACCAGACCGCCGCCGAGATGGAGGAGGATCTCGAGCGCGTGCTGGTCGGCCTGGAGGACTCCCACGCGCGTAGCCTGGGGCGGGTCGTGTCGCTGGCGTTCGCCGCCGAGCGCGCCGAGCGGCAGGGGCTGATCGAGGCGAGCTCGCGGCTGGAGGTGGGCGCGGACATTCCGATGGCACCACCCGCGCGCGATCCCGAGCCCGAGGCGACGCCGCCGGAGGCCCAGCGAGCGCACACCCCCTTGCAGCCGATCGTCGTGGAGGCGACGCCGGCACCGGCGACGACGGCGCGGGCCACACCGGCGCAGGCCGTCGAAGCGGAGGCGGCGCCGGCGGAGGCGACGCCGCCGGCCGCGGCGGCGGGCGCCGAGCCCGGTGTTCCGCCACCGGCCGAGGCTGACAGGACGGACGCGCCCACCGCCGCGCCGGAGGCGCCCACGGGACGCCACCTGTCGTCGCGGACCTCCGCGCGCGGCCGGCGCGTCTGGCTGCGCCGGACGGCGGTGGTCGCCGGTTTGACGGCGATCGCGGCGCTGCTGGTGCGGTTCGACGGCGGGGCGAAGCGGCTCGTCGTCGTCGGGCGCGCGGCCCCGGGGGCGCCTGTCGCCCAGCTCCCCCAGACGCCGCCGCCCCCCTCGCCACCCGCCGCCGTGCCCACCCCGACCCCGTCACCGAAACCAGCGGCACGCGAGCGCTCGTCGGTGGCGGTCGGCGAAGGGGCCGGCGCCCGCGATCCCCAGCCGGCGCGCGCGCGGCGCCACCACCACGAGCCGTCGCCGGATGAAGACGCAACGCTGCCGCCGACGCCCGAGCTCTCCGGCGAAGCGGTGGGCGAGGGCCTGGCCGACCCGCCGCCGACTCCCGACCCGCCGCGCGAACCTCGCCTGCCCCCGTCCACCCCTCGCCTGCCGTAGGCAGGTGTTCACGCAGGCGGTGGCGCCGGTCCCCGTGTACCCCGTCGGGCAGGCGCCACAGGTGCGGCGAGCCCGGCGTGTTGGTGCAGGTGGTGAGCGCGTCGCAGCCGCCGTTGGCTGGTGAGGCATTCGTTGATGTCGACGCAGGAGGTGGCGCCGGTCCCCGTGTACCCCGTCGGGCAGGCGCCACAGGTGCGGGAGCCCGGCGTGTTGGTGCAGGTGGTGAGCGCGTCGCAGCCGCCGTTGGCGGTGAGGCATTCGTTGATGTCGACGCAGGAGGTGGCGCCGGTCCCCGTGTAGCCCGTCGGGCAGGCGCCACAGACGCGCGAGCCCGGGGTGTTGGTGCAGGTAGCTGAGCGCGTCGCAGCCCCCGTTGGCGGTGAGGCATTCATTGATGTCGACGCAGGAGGTGGCGCCGGTGCCTGAGTAGCCTGTCGGCAGGCGCCGCAGATGCGGGAGCCCGGGGTGTTGGTGCAGGTGGTGAGCGCGTCGCAGCCGCCGTTGCCGGTGAGGCATTCATTGATGTCGACGCAGGAGGTGGCGCCGGTGCCCGTGTAGCCCGCCGGACAGGCCCCGCAGGTGTGGGAGCCCGGGGTGTTGGTGCAGGTGGTGAGCGCGTCGCAGCCGCCGTTGCCGGTGAGGCATTCGTTGATGTCGACGCAGGAGGTGGCGCCGGTGCCCGTGTAGCCGGTCGGACAGGCGCCACAGGTGCGGGAGCCCGGGTGTGTTGGTGCAGGTGGTGAGGGCGTCGCAACCGCCGTTGCCGGTGAGGCATTCGTTGATGTCCGTGCAGCCGGTCGCACCGCCGCCCGTGTACCCCGCCGGGCAACCGCCGCAGGTGTGGCGAGCCGGGTGTGTTGGTGCAGGTCGCGAGCGGGTCGCAGCCGCCGTTGTTGGTGAGGCATTCGTCGATGTCGATGCACATCGTCGCTCCCGTGCCCGAGTAGCCGCTTGGACAAGCGCCGCAGGTGCGCGAGCCGGGCGTGTTGGTGCAGGTGGCGAGCGGTCGCAGCCGCCGTTGGCGGTCAGACATTCATTGATGTCCATGCAGCCCGTCGCGCCGCCGCCGGTATAGCCGGTCGGACAATCGCCGCAGGTGTAGCTCCCGGCCGTGTTCGAACAGGTTACCAGCGGGTCACAGGTGGCGGTTCCGGCGGCACATTCGTCGATGTCCGTGCAGATGGTGTCGCCGGTCCCCGAATACCCGCTCGGGCAGGGACTGCACACGCGCCCGCCGGCCGGTGTTCATGCAGGTCGACAACACGTCGCAGCCGCCGTTGTTGGTGAGGCATTCGTCGACGTCGGTGCAGCCGGTGGCGCCGGTGCCCGTGTAGCCCGTGGGACAGTCGCCGCAGGTGCGTGAGCCGGGCGTGTTGGTGCAGGTGGTGAGCGGGTCGCAGCCGCCGTTGCTGGTGGCGCATTCGTCGATGTCCGTGCAGGTGCCGGCACCGGTGCCCGAGTAGCCCGCCGGGCAGGCGCCGCAGGTGTGGGAGCCCGCGGTGTTGGTGCAGGCCGCTACGCGGGGATGAAGCGTCGGATGAACTTCAACGCGGTGTCGGCCACCTCGCGCCAGCCACTGTCGATGGTCAGGGCGTGCCCGCGGTTCGGGATCTCGATGATCTCGGTGACGCTCTCGTTCTTCTGCTGCTGCTTGAACGACGCGTTGGCGATGGCCCAGGGGACGGTGTGGTCCTTCTGCCCCGAGATGATGAGCAGCGGCCCCCGCTCCGGGTTCTCCGTGTCGACCTTGGCCTCCGTCCAGGGGTTCAGGTTGGCGGCGGCCGCCTGAAACAGCGGCGCCCCCGAGGCCGGGACGGCGAAGGACTTGTAGAGCTCCTGCGCCTCCGCTTCCGGGACGGCGTTCGCGAAGGCGAAGCGAAACTGTTCGTAGGTGAGGGGGATAGCTCGCTTCCGGTTGGCCGGGTTGCCGAGAACCGGCCATGCCGACTTGAGCGCCGAGAACGGCAGCGGCAACACCCCCCGGAAGGGGGCCGGATCGATCGCCACCGTCGCCGCCGAGAGCCCCCGCCCCGCCAGGATCTGGGCCAGCAGCCCGCCGAACGAGTGCCCGATCACCACCGGCCGCTGGGTCAGCTTCCCGGCGATCGCCGCGAAGTGGTCGGCCACCTGCCCGACCGTCTTGCCGGCCATCACCTCCGGGTGGGCGTTGGCCTCGGCGACCGTCTCCGGATCGTCGGGCCACCCGGGCGTCAGCGCCGTGAAGCCCGCTTCCTCGAACAGGGTGGCCCAGCGATCCCAGCTGCTCGGCAACAGCCAGAGCCCGTGGACGAAGACCACCGGCGTCCGTCCCGTTCCGTTGGCGAGCGCGACCTGCTCCGCCTCGTGCTCGGTGATCGTCGCTGCCGCCTTGCCGTTCGCCCCGGGTGCCGCGTTCGCCATCGTCGCCTCCGCGGCCTCGTGACCGCGAGGAGAATATGGGCGGCGAAACCGCGCCGACAAGGGACGGTTGGGCGCGTTTTCTATTTCCGGCCGGAGAACTTGGCCGCGTGGGCCTGGAAGTAGGTCCCCATCGTCAGCGTCGCCCGCTGCACTTCGTAGAGCTTGTCGACGAACGCGTCCCACTTGCGCGCCGGGAGGGCGGCGTAGGCCTCGTCGGCGCCGATCTGGGTGAAGACGCGGTTGCTCTTGCAGCCGAAGGCGAGCGACAGCGCCTGGGTCTTGACCGCGGACGGAAGCGTCGCGCAGCTCGGACGCGTCGCCGGGACCAACCCCTCGCCGCCGATGCCGGCGCGGCGGGCGGCGTCCTGGATCAGCACCAGGGCCCCCGGGGTGGCCGCCATGAGGATGACGTCGGCCTCGAAGGCGTCGCTGGAGGCGGGCGCGTAGGCCACCGCGCCGGGCTCGCGTTCCAGCGTGGGGATCGCCGCCGCCTCGGCCGCGTCGAGGTAGCGCGTCTCGATCATGAACTCGACGGTGGCGTCCAGTTCCCCGGTGCGATCGGCGGGCGGGCGGATCTGGTGAACGTGGCTGCCGACCGCGCAGTTCCAGTGGTCGGCGGCAATCGTGTAGAAGCTCCGGCCGTCCATCGCGGCGTCCCAGAACACGCAGCCCGCCGCGACCGGACCCCCGACCCAGCGTGGCAGCGCCGCCGGCAGCTTGTCCAGGAAGCCGATTTTGATCGGCAGCCGGCGAAGCCCGAGAATCTCCCGCACCCGCGTGACACGTTCGTCCATTGCCCCTCCGAGGCCGGAAGTTTGGGCAGAGGCGCCGGCGCTGTCAAACGACGTTCGCGCGCGCAAACGTCGCCGGCGCGCCGGCGGGCGCCATCAGCGTTTGACGTGACGCTGGAAGAACGTCCAGGCCTCGTCGGCGAAGTCGACGTCCTGGTTCGTCTTGCCGAACCGGGGCCAGATGCCGGCCCACGACTGCGTCGGACTCGGCCAGGCGTGCCCCATCCCCTCGGCCTTGTAGTACCAGAGCTCGCGCCCGTCCGGCCCCGGCCGGTAACGCTGGCGCTCGATCGTGCTGGTGGCGCGCCCGGTCTGCGGCGTGTACGAGTCGCCCTGAACGACGTCGGGAAACCGGTCGATCTCGGGCGGCCCGGAGAGCCCCATCGCCGCCAGCCAGGCGTCGCGGGTCTGCTCCATGCCAGGGTAGCGCGCCAACGGGTACTCGCGCGAGCCGCCGGGGCCGTAGCTGATGAACGGATCGGCGGTGGCGCCCAGCATGGCGATCGAGACGGCGTCGTGTCCCGGCTCCGGGTGACAGGCGTGCAGCCACGGCCCGCGCGGTTGAAAGGGCAGCCCGGCCACCGGCGCGATGGCGGCCACCAGATCGGGGGCCTCGAGCGCCAGTTGAAAGGACATGCCGCCGCCGGCGGAGAGCCCGGTGGCGTAGACGCGAGCGCGATCGATCGGCAGCTCCGTCTGCAGCTGCGCGAGGATCTGCCGGACGTACTGGACGTCGACGCCCTCCCCCGCGTGCGCGGCCAGACAGCCCTGGAGAAAGCCGCCCTTCGGCACGGCGACCCGTTCGCGGGCGTTGGGCGGGTTCGGCAGGCCGTTGCCGTAGACGACGATGAACCCGTCTCGATCGGCCAACGTCTCGAACCGCGTGTGCGTGTTGTAAAAGGCGACGGCCTCGGCGCTGGTCGAATAGCCGGGGAACACGAGCACGACGGGCGCGGGGCGCGGCGGCAGGTTGGCGGGCGCGTAAACCAGGTACCGGCGCGCGACCTTGTCGGCCCCCAGGAAGCGGATCGTCGCCGGATCGGTCAGCGCCTGCGTGAACGTCACGACGCAGCCCCGCGACTGCGCGACGCCGGGCGGCCCCTGCAGGTGCACCGGGGGCTCGCTGCAGAGGCGCAGGCGGAAGGCCGCGTGGGCCGGCGCCGGTGCCGCTGCCGCTGCAAGTGCCGGCGCAGGAGACGGCGGGGCTGCCGGCGCGGCGGTTGCGGCAGTCTTCACCGGCGGCCCGGCCACCCGACCACCGCCGCAACCGACCAGCACGAGCCCCAGCAGAGCCACGCGCGGGGCCCGTACCCGGGAGCCGTCCAGACAGAGAAGAGCCGTCACGCTCGCCAAATTAGCAGAGCCCGGCCGCGAGATGGACGGGACGACCTAGGGAACCGGTTCGATGCAGGAGAGGATGCCGCCTGACGGCTCCCCGCAAAGGTGCAGCGCCGGGCAGAGCGACGAGGCGCAGGCACAGGTGACCGTCCCGGCGCAGCCGGCGGGGATCGCCAGGCAGGCATAGGCGAGATCGTTGACGCAGAAGTCTCCGCTGAGGTGGCGACCGGACGGACAGACCCCCGCGTCGTCGGGCATGATCACCGCGCCCCCCTCGGTTCCGGTCGCGACGCAGATGGTGCCGCTGCCGCAGACGGGGCTGCAGGACATGCTGCCGCTCGCGCCGCCCGAGCCCCCGGTGCCTGTCCCGCTGCCCCCGGTGCCGCCATCGTTCGAACCGAGAGTCGAGCTGCATCCAGCTCCGAGACCGATCGCCAGGGTCGCCGTGAAAAAGAGAGAGAGGATTCGCATGCCGGTGGAAGCAGCAAGTCCTGGACCAGCCGCCACGCTACATCCCCTGCGAAGATCGCCAGACCGCGCCTCAAAAACCTGAGACGCCACGACCTTCCGATGAGACTTCGACCGGGTCACGCTGCTCACGCGCGCGGGTGGAAGCGGTCGTAGACCGAGCGCAGGTGGCCGCGCGAGACGTGGGTGTAGATCTCCGTCGTGCCGATGTCGGTGTGCCCCAGCATCGCCTGCACCGAGCGCAGATCGGCGCCGCGCTCGACGAGGTGGGTGGCGAACGAGTGGCGCAGCTTGTGGGGCGAGATCCGCTTGCGGATGCCGGCCGCGACCGCGTAGCGCCCCAGCAGCTTCCAGAACCCCTGCCGGGTCATGGCCCGCCCGTGGTGGGTGAGAAAGAGCGTGTCGGTCGCGCGCGCGCCCACGAACTTCGCGCGGATCGTCTCCACGTACGTGCGGATCGATTCCAGCGCCGCCTCACCGACGGGGACCAGCCGCTCCTTGCGCCCCTTGCCGACCGCCATCAGGTAACCGGCGTCGAAGTTGACGTCACGCATCCGCAGCTTGCAGAGCTCCGAGACGCGGAGGCCGGTGGCGTACAGCGTCTCGATCATCGCGCCGTCACGCCCGCCGCGCGGTGTGCGCCGGTCGGGCGCCGCCAGCAGGCTGTCGACCTCGGCGATGGTCAGGTAATCGGGGAGCTTGCGGCCGAAGCGCGGCAGGTCGACCTCCTCCGTCGGATCGGTGGTGATGATCCGCTCGGCCTTCAAGAACTTGAAGAGCTGTCGCAGCGCCACCAGCCGCCGCGCCTGCGAGCGCGCCGACAGCTTGCGCTCGTTGAGGTGCACCAAGAAATCGAGGATGTCGATGGTGTTGATGTTGTCGGCGCGCGAGATGGTCCGCCCGCAAGCGAAGTGCGCGAAGCGCGCCAGGTCGCGCCCGTAGGCCTCCACCGTCGCCGGCGTCAGCTCCCGTTCGACCCGCAGGTGATCGAGGAACTGCTGGATCCCGAGGTCCAGGCTGGGCGCCACGCCCTCATGCTCGGCCCCTCCGATCGGCAGCGCAAGTTTTCGACAGGCTCCGGCGGGTGGCGGCCTAGATCTTCCCGGCCGGGAAGCCGCAGGCGACGAGATCCGCCAGCGGATCGAAGGTGGCGCAGCTCATGGTCGGCATCGTCGCGGCCGGCGCGCCGTTGGCGAAGCAGGTGCACGCGCCGGTGGCGCCGTCGCAGTTGACGCGGTAGTTGCTGCCGTCGGGACAGGACTCGATCACGCTGCAGGGGAGGCCGACGTCGGGCGACGGCATCGAATTCACCTGACAGGGACCGGTGGCGGTGCCGCCCGTTGCGCCGGTTCCGGTCGTTCCACCCGCTCCGGTCCCACCGCCGCAAGGCATACACGTCAAGGTGCCGTCGCTGCCGCACATGCACGTCATGCAACCCGCCGCCGAGCCCGGGTCGCACTTCGTTCCCGGCGTGCACGTCGCCCCCGGCGCGCACGTCGTGCCGCTGCCGCCGGCTCCCGTCGTCCCGCCGGCTCCGGTTCCACTGCCACATGGCCCGCAGGACAAGGTGCCGTCGGCGCCGCACATGCATACCGTGCAGCTCGTCGTCGAGCCCGGATCGCACTTCGTTCCCGGCGTGCACGTCGCCCCCGGCGCGCACGTCATCGTGCCCGTCGTCCCGCCGCTGCCACCGCTGCCGACCGTCGTACCGCCCGCGCCCGGAGAACCGCCCGTGCCGCCGCGCGTGCCGGCGTCGGTCGCCGGGACGCCGCCGTCCGCGCCGCCGGTGGTGCTGGAGCCGCCGCCGCTCGCGATCGGAAGCGTTCCCGTGGCGAAGCAGCAGGTCGCGTCGAAGCCATCAGCCGTGTCGGTGCACGAGCTCGCGGTCGCGCCGACATAGGCGGCGCACGGGTTGCCGTCGCTGCACCGGGGCGGGGGCGGACAGCTGGTCCCTTCGCTGGTGCTCCCGCCGCAGGCGCGCCCCGCGCCCGTCTTCACGCAGACTGGCGCGGCGGGCGCGAAGCAGCAGGCCCCCGCGAAACCGGTCGCCGAGTCCGTGCAGTTCTGCAGCGTCGCGCCCGGATAGCCGGCGCACGCCGTTGCGGCCGTCGTCGACGAGCAGGTGGGCGGCGGGGGGCAGGTCGTTGTCCCGCCCCCGGTGCTGGTGCAGCCGCCGCCGGCTCCCCCGATGGCGAAGCAGATCGGGGCGTTGTCCGCGAAGCAGCACGCGGCGGAGTAGCCGGTGGCGCTGTCGGCGCAGCTGTCCATCGTCGCGCCCGGGTACTGCCCGCAGACGTTCGTCGCGCCGGCGCAGGTCGGCGGATCACAGGTGGTGGTCGTGCCGCCGGTGCTGGGTGCGGGGGTCCCGCCGCTCGACGTGCCGCCGCCGCTGGGCGCGCCGGTCGCCGTGCACCCATAGGCCGCCTGCACCGCGGCGCAGGTCTTGCCGGCCGTCTCGGTCACGATCGCGTAGGGCGAGAGGTGGGTCGTGACGCCCGAAACCGTCTTCGCCTGGGTGTCGACGGTCGCGCCGGGCAGGAGCTGCCAGGCGCCGCCCGCGTAGGTGGCGACGCGCAGCGACGACTCGCCGGCGCCGTTCAGCGCGGCCGCGTCGTAGTGCAGCGTCAGCGTCACGGGCATGGCGAACTGCGTTCCAGTCGGGCCGATCTCGTAAACCGTCCCGACCGCTCCTTCCGCCGGGGCCATGGCAGGCTCGGTGGTGATCGTGACGTCGCCGGCCAGCGCCCCCGCCGGAATGTCGACGGCCAGGTTACCGTCGGACGACATCAGCGCACCGCCCGACCTACCGACAACGGTCATCGTGGGGGCGGCCGCGGCCGGCTTGTTCGAGCCACCGCCGCAACCGACCACCAGCGTCAAGGAGCAGAAGATAGACGTGCGGAGCAAGAGGCCCGTCCGCATGGCCAATTCAATCGGCGCTTCTGCCGGAGAATTGAGGCGGCGGACAGCGAGTGACACTTCAGCGCCGCGGCTGACGATCCGCAGGAACCGAGAAGAGATCGCCCAAACGCAGACACACGCGCGATTGGTGCGTGACGCAGGCGCCGACGCTCCGCCCGATCGGACGGGCATCGGCCCCGCTGATTGCACCGCGGCGGTTTACGACGCGACGTTGACGTCGGCGCTCATGATCTCGTGGCCGCTCGGGCGCGTCGGCTGCGCGGACGACTCCGCCGTCACCAGCACGGTGAACGCCGTGAAGGAGGTCTTCGTCTCGAGCTTCGCGTTCAGGTTCTTGTCCGGCGAGAGCACGCCGATGTTCTGTGGCGGCCCGTTGTCCGGCTTAAGCCAGACGACGTACTTGTTTGTCCCCGAGAACACCGCGTCCGCTGGCGCGATGTGCTTCACCTCGACCTTCAGATCCCGATTCCCCTTCTCGTCGGTCGCCACCTGAACTTTGCCCTGCGCGGCCTGCGCCTCGCTGGCCGTGCGCATCGTCCAGGTCTGTTGATTCCGGCCGAGCATGTCGTTTGTGGTGGAGCAGGCCCCGCCGAGCGCGAGCGTGCTCGCCAGAGCTCCTGCAAGTCCCAGTTTCTTGAAACCCATCATGTCGCACCCCCATCGTGAACCTGGCGACGTGGAGCGGAGACGCAAGCTGGACGACAGGACGTCAGGTCGCGGCGACCATCACGATCGAGCCGCCCCGCCCCGCCAGACGCTCGACGAGCGCGAACGGCGCCCACAGCGGGAGCGAAGCGAGCGCGTACCAGGAGGTCCCGCGCGCCACGCCGCCCGTCGCCCGCGCGCGGACCCGGTTCTGAAACGAGAACGCCCAGCTGGCCGGATCGGTGACGAACGCCGTCTCGACGCTGGCCTTGGCGAATCCGGCCTTCTCGGCGGCGCGCGCCAGCGTGCGCGGGTTGAAGAGGTGCGTGTGGCGGGGGGCGTGCAGGCCCGACCAGCTCCGTCCGAACAGGCGATGCGCCCAGGCGTCGACGTTGGGGGTCATGACCACCAGGCGGCCGCCGGGCTCGAGCGCCGCCCGGCAGCCGGCGAGCACACCCAGCGGATCCAGAAAGTGCTCGAGGACGTAGTTCATGACGATCGTGTGGTACCGCCCGCCGAGCTCGAAGTCGGGCTCGAGCTCGCGCGCGGCGAAACGGATCGGCGTCCCCTCGAATCCCGCCCCCAGGCGCGGGTTGCGGTCGACGCCGGTCAGGTTGCTGTAGCCCGCGGCGGCCAGCGCGCGCAGAAACTGCCCGCTGCCGCAGCCGACGTCGGCGATGCTGGCGGCGCGGTCGGCCGGCAGCCAGCGGACGTAGCGCGACACCAGCAGGCGCGACTGGATCCCCTTCAGCCACCCGAGCGCGCCCCCGCCGCCGCCCGCCGCCGTGCCGGACACGTGCGGCCGGTAGTCGTCGGGGTAGAACGACAGCAGCGCCGCCAGCGCCGGCTGCGGCGCTTGAAGCACCAGACCGCAGCCGCGGCAGATGACGAAATCGGTCTCGTTCGGCAGCCCGTGCTCGAAGTCGCGGACGCGCGCGTGCAGCGGTTCGAACGCCGTCGACGAACAGAGCGGACAGGCGCCGGTCGTCACGGTGGGCTTCCCTGCGGGCGTCGGGCCGGTCGGCCGGCTAGGCCCGCTCGGGCTTCGGGTAACCGACCTCGACGCTGGTGGCGAATGGGCGCTCGTATTCCCCGTCCTTGCGACCCTTGGTCTTGGGGACCGGCAGCTGCACCGGATAGGGGCGCGCGGAGGGGACGCCCTCCGGTTGCGGCTTCTTCTGGTTGACGTAGTCGATCCCCACGAAGTCGCGGAAGCCGAGGTTCCAGACCTGCTGGCGGCGCAGCCGCATCGGCGCGTCCTCGTCCCAGGTGTTGATGAACCAGCGGTCGGTGATCCGCTTCCACAGAGGCGCCAACAGCTTGAAGAAGAACGGCGCCTTCAGCCGGTACTCCGTCGCCACCAGGCAGCGGTCGCGGCCGATGTCGGTGAGGTGGATCATCTGATCGAGGACCAGGCCGATCTTCCCGAACTGGATCGAGCGAATGAGGTTCGGGTTCTCCATGTACATGAACCCGTACGAGGACGTCTTGAGGCCGATGATCGGCAGCCTGTAGAAGCGCTCGACCAGCGTCCAGTCGTCCTTCTCGGCGACGATGTTGAACTTGTTGTAGTACTTGTAGTGCGTGCCGACGACGTGCTCGTGGTCGAAGTAGTTCCAGATCACCACCTCCTTCGAGCAGTCCATCTCCTTCTCACAACGCGAATAAAGCACGGTCATGGTTAGGTCCCTCCGGGGTTCTCGACCAGTTGCACCCAGATGGCACCGTCGCGCACCTCGACCTTGTACGGACGGCTGCCCAGCTTGGGATTCGTCAGGCAGGCGCCGTCCTTGGCGGAGAACTGGTAGCAGTGCCAAAGACAGGTGAAGACGCCGTTCTTCATCTTGTGGTAGCCGATCGGCCCGCCGAAGTGGCGGCAGATGTTGCTGATCGCCTTGATCTCGCCGTCGAGGCGATAGACGAGAATGTCGTGCCCCTCGATCCACTTCGAGAACTGGCCGTGGGGCTCGAGGTCCGCCAGCTCTCCAAGGCGTTTGAGGTCGTTCATCTAGGAACCGGAAATTTATCAGCGCCGCCCGGCGGCCACAACCCGAGCCCTTGGGCGCTACCCCTCAGGTCTCGCGGGGTGCCGGGACGCGTCGCCTGGCGAGCGGGCTACCGGCCGAGCTCGGTGGCCGCGCGGTCGAGGAGCCCGTTGACGAAGGCAACCCCTTCCGCGGTGCCGTAGCGCTTGCAGAGCTCGACGGCCTCGTTGAGGATGACCGGGGTCGGGACGTTGGGGGCGTGGCTGAGCTCGAAGAGCGCGATGCGGATGACGTTGCGCTCGACGATCCCCATCCGTTCCAGCCGCCAGTTGCGCGACAGGACCGTCAGGCGGGCGTCGATCTCGGCGCGGTGATCGGAGACGCCGCGCACCAGCTCGTCGACGAGCTGGCGATCGACGAGGGTGGCGACGTCGCCTTGCTGGTCGTCGTCGGACACCGGCGCGTTCTCCGACGCCAGATGGGCGAAGTAGCGAGAGATCATCTGGCCCGGCTCGAGGTGGGGATCTCCCCCCACGTCCATCTGGTGCAGGATCTGCAGCGCGACCTCGCGCGATCTGCGACGGGGACCAACCATCAGGTGCCGGCTTTCATTTGAGGAGGGAGCGGAATGTTCGGGCCAGAGCCGATTTCGATGCCGACCTCGAGGCGCGCGTAGAGATCGGCCATCTCCACCGCGACCATCGCGGCGTCGTAGCCCCGGTTGTCCTTCTTGTCGGCGCCCGAGCGCTCGAGCGCCTGCGCCATGGTGTCGCAGGCCAGCACGCCGAAGGCGACCGGTAGGCGCCCCTCGGCCGCCAGCGCGCCGATGGCGCGCGCCGATTCGCCGGCGACCAGATCGAAGTGCGGGGTGCCGCCCCGGACCACGGCGCCCAGGCAGACGATGCCGTCGAAGCGGCCGCCCTCTGCCAGCCGGCGAGCGAGGCCAGCCAGCTCCATCGCCCCCGGGCAGCGAAACAGCTCGACGTCGCCGTCGGCGGCGCCCGCCTCGCGCAGCGCCTGGCGCGCGCCGTCGAGCAGCCGGCCGACGATGGCGTCGTTGAACCGCGCCGCCACCAGCGCGAACCGCCGTCCGTTGGTCTTCTGCGCACCCTCGTGCGAGACGCCGGACCACGCCTTGCCGTAGGACGACGCCTTGCTCTCCGCCTGGCTCACGCCGACCTCTCATCGGCGTCGCGCAGCGCCACGACCTTCTGGGGCGGCCGGATCGGCACGCACTCGGTGACCTCGATGCCGTAGCCGCCGAGGCCGACGATGCGGCGCGGGTGGTTGGTCAAGAGGCGCACCGTCCGGGCCCCGAGGTGCGCCAGCACCTGCGCCCCGAGCCCGATGTCGGTCAGGGGCGCGTGCGCAGAGCTCGACTCCGCCGACCCCGAAGACGACGAGACGAACGGCTTGAAGTCGGCGGTCAGGCTGGCCCGCCCGCGCGGGAACACATAAAGGAGGATCCCGGCGCCCGCCTCTTCGATCATGCGCAGCGGCACCGTCGCCGGATAATCGTCCTCGAACGGCGAGGCGCCGAGCACGTCGCGCAGCACGCTGGCCGTCTGGACGCGTACCAGGGTGGGTTTGTCGGGCGAGACGTCACCCAGGACCAGGGCCAGGTACTCGGTGTCCTCGACGTCGGTGGCGTAGACGAGAGCGCGAAACTCGCTGGTGATGCCGCCCAGCCGGGGGCGGATCTTCGCCTCGGAGACCGGGCGAACCAGCTTCTCCTGCGAGAGCCGGTACTCGATGAGATCGGCCACCTTGAGGATCGGCAGCGCGTGCTTGCGGGAAAATTCCAGCAGCTCCGGCATGCGCGCCATCTCGCCGTCGTCGCGCATGATCTCGCAGATCACGCCGGCCGGCTCGCGCCCCGCCAGGCGCGCCAGATCGACCGATCCCTCGGTCTGACCCGAGCGGACCAGCACGCCGCCCCGCCGCGCGCGCAGCGGAAAGACGTGCCCGGGGATCACCAGATCGTCGGGCCCGGCGCTGCGCGAGACCGCCACCCGGATGGTGTCGGCCCGCTCGCGCGCCGAGATGCCGGTGGTCGTTCCGTGGCGCGCGTCGACGCTGACGGTGAAGGCGGTGTGGTGGCGGGCCTGGTTGTCGGCGGTCATCATCGGCAGCCCCAGCTGCGCCACCCGCTCTTCGGTGATCGACAGGCAGATGAGGCCGCGCCCCTCGCGGGCCATGAAGTTGATCGCCTCGGGCGTGACCAGATCGGCCGCCATGGTCAGATCGCCCTCGTTCTCGCGATCCTCGTCGTCGACGAGGATGACCATGCCGCCGACGCGGATCGCCTCGATGGCCTTCTCGACGGCGGCGTGACGGGTGCGGGCGCCCTCGGCTTCAGCGGACAACGCCATACCTCTTCAAGGTTTCGATCGACATCGGGCGGGCCGGCGTCTGCCCGGGGGCGTCCGGCGCTCCACCTTGCGCGACGTACGGTCCGACCAGGCGCTCGACGTGCTTGGCGATGAGATCGGTCTCGATGTTCACCGCGGCGCCGATGGCCTTGCCGCCCAGCTTGGTGACGGACAGCGTGTGCGGGATCAGCGTGACGCTGAAGATCGCCGCCCCCGCCATGTCGGCCAGCGCATTGATCGTGAGGCTGACGCCGTCGACGGCGATCGAGCCCTTGGGGGCGATCGCGCGCGCGACGTTGGAAGGGACGGAGATCTCCAGTTCCAGCGCCGAGCCGTTCTCCCGCCGCGCGACGACCAGACCGACGGCGTCGACGTGCCCGGCGACCAGGTGTCCGCCCAGCGGATCGCCGAGACGCAGCGGGCGCTCGAGGTGGACGCGGGTCCCCGGGTCGAGGTTGCCCAGCGTGGTGAGCATCAGCGTCTCCGGGCCGAGATCGGCGGCGAAGCGCCGGCGGGGGAGATCGAGCTCGACGACGGTGAGGCAGACGCCGTCGACGGCGATGCTGGCGCCGAGCGTCAGCGACGAGAGCTCGAGCCCGGTGGAGACGGTCAGACGGGCCGCCGCCCGCTCGGGCTCTGCCCGCGCGATCGACTCGACCGTGCCCATGGATTCGACGATGCCGGTGAACATGAAACCGTCGGAGACTATAGCATTCGCGTGGATTCCGATCGGCTCTGCCGAACGGAATCCGTCGCGGGAGGGTGTGGGAACCCTCTCAGGGTTCCCTCGTTTGGACGGCGCACCATCATCGCCGGTGATCGACCCGGTCGACGTCGGCGGTGAGCAGGAGATCCGGCCCGACGTGCTGGACCGAAATGGGCCCCAGACGCAGCGCGCGGGCCACTGGCAGATCGGCCCCGGCCGAGATGCTCACCCCGCCGCCCAGGAGCTTGGGCGCGACGAACAGCGCGATCCGATCGACCAGCCCGGCCTTGATGAAGGCGCCGGCGATCGCCGCGCCCCCCTCGACCAGCACCGACTGCACGCCCCGCGCCGCCAGCAGCTTGAGCGCGCGCGCCGGCGCCACCCGCCCGCGCGGATCGTCGATGGTCAACGTCGCCGCCTCGGCGTCGAAGATCTGGGCGTCCGGCGGCAACGGCTGTCGCCCCGCCAGCACCACCCGCAGCGGTTGCCGGACCGGGCGGCGCTTGCCGTCCCGCACGGTCAGGCGCGGGTCGTCGGCGCGGACCGTCCCGGCGCCGACCAGGACGGCGTCGTGCGCGGCGCGCAGCTCGTGCGCGACCGCCCGCGCTGCAGGGCTGGTGATCCAGATCGGCGCGCGCCCGGCGCGAGACGTCTTCGTCTTCGTCGCCGCCTTCGTCGTCGCCTTGGGGGCGATGAACCCGTCCAGCGTGGCGGCCGCCTTCAACGTCACCAGGGGCCGCCTTTCGCGCACCCAGACCGAATAGGCGCGGATGGCCGCCCGCGCTTCATCCTCCAGACACCCGACGTCGACGCGGATCCCGGCACGCCGCAGCCGGGCCAGCCCCCGCCCGTCGACGATGGGGTTCGGGTCGCGGCAGCCGACCACCACCCGGGCGGGCCGCGCGGCGATGATGACGTCGGTGCAGGGCCCCGTGCGCCCGGTGTGGTCGCAGGGCTCCAGCGTCACGTACAGGGTCGTGCCGCGGGCGCTGCCGCGGAGCTGCCCCAGCGCGTTCACCTCGGCGTGCGCCTCGCCGGCCTTCCGGTGAAAACCCTCGGCGACGATCCGACCGCCGCGGACGATCACCGCGCCGACCACCGGGTTCGGCTGCGTCGTCCCCCGGCCCCGCTCCGCCAGCGCCAGCGCCCGCCGCATGAACCGCGCGTCCGCCGCGGAGAGCTTCACTTCCTGTTTCACTTCCTTCCTTTGTTGTCGACCAGGCTCTTGAGCTCGTTCATGAGCTCGTTCACATCTCGAAATGACCGGTAGACCGAGGCGAACCGGACGTAGGCGACGTCGTCGATGTCGCGCAGCGCGTCCATCACCGCGTCGCCGATCCGCGACGAGGGGATCTCCTTGTCGCCCGCCTCCAGCGCGCGCTCGATCTTGTCGGCGGCGCTCTCCATCACCTCGACCGGCACCGGCCGCTTCGAGCAGGCCTTCTTGAGACCGCTCAGGATCTTGGCCCGGTCGAACGGCTCGCGCCGCCCGTCCTTCTTGATCACCAGCGGCAGGATCTCGTCGATGCGCTCGTAGGTGGTGAAGCGGCGGCCGCAGGAGATGCACTCCCGGCGGCGGCGGATGACCTGGTCACCGTCGGACGGACGGGTGTCGACGACCTTGTCTTCGATGGCGGCGCAGAAGGGGCAACGCATGGGCGGCTTCGGGTTATGCTTCGCTACCACAGATGAACGAGCTGCGCTTGACGGTCAACGGCGAGAAGCGGGCGGCGGCGCCCGGGACCACGGTTTCGGGCCTGCTGGCGGCCATGGGCGTCGACCCGGCCCGGGTGGCGGTCGAGCGGAACGAGGACGTCGTCCCGCGCAAGACCTGGACCGAGGCGGCGCTGGCCGACGGCGACAAGATCGAGATCGTGGCGTTCGTTGGTGGCGGCTCGGGCGGTGGCTCCGATGCCGGGTCCGAAGCCGCCGACGAGGACGTGCTCATCCTCGGCGGCCGCAAGTTCCACTCCCGCCTGCTCGTCGGTACCGGCAAGTACCGGACGCTCGAGGAGGGGCGCGAGGCCATCCGCCTCTCGGGCGCCGAGATTGTCACCGTCGCGCTCCGCCGGGTCGACCTCACGCCCGGAAAGCCGAACGTCCTCGACACCATCGATCGCAAGCGGCAGACGATCCTCCCCAACACCGCCGGCTGCTACACCGCCGAGGAGGCGATCCGCACCTGCCGGCTGGCGCGCGAGCTGGGGATCGCCGATCTCGTCAAGCTGGAGGTCATCGGCGACGAGCGGACGCTGTTCCCCGACGGCGTGGCCACGCTGGAGGCGGCGCGCATCCTGGTCAAGGAAGGGTTCACCGTTCTCCCTTACTGCATGGACGATCCGGTCCTGGCCCGGAAGCTGGAGGACGTCGGCTGCGCGGCGGTGATGCCGCTGGCGGCGCCCATCGGTTCGGGGCTCGGCATCCGCAACCCCTACAACCTCCGCATCATCCTCGAGCACGCCAAGGTGCCGATCATCGTCGACGCGGGCGTCGGCACCGCCTCCGACGCCGCGGTGGCGATGGAGCTGGGCTGCGCCGGCGTCCTCATGAACACCGCCATCGCCGGCGCGCGCGATCCTTTGATGATGGCCGAGGCGATGCGCGACGCGGTCATCGCCGGACGCCGCGCCTTCCGCGCCGGCCGCATCCCGCGCAAGCTCTACGCGACCGCCTCGTCGCCGGTCGACGGCCTCCTACAGTAAACGGCGTTCGATTTGACCCGCGCTTTCGTCGCGCCGCGCCTGTATTTGATCACCGACCGGAAGGCGACCGGCGGGCGGGCCCTGGTGGAGGTCGTGGCCGCCGCGCTGAGCGGCATCGGGGCCAGCGAGCTCGACCCAGGGGAGATCGCGGTGCAGCTCCGGGAAAAGGATCTCGACGGGCGGGCGCTGGTCGACCTCGGCCGCGCGCTGCGCGCCACCACCGCCGCGGCCGGCGCGCGCCTCTTCGTCAACGACCGGATCGACGTCGCGCTGGCGGTCGGCGCGGACGGCGTCCACCTGGGCGGGACGTCGCTGAGCCCGGCCGAGGCGCGCGCGATCGCGCCGGCGCTGGAGATCGCCGTGTCGACGCACGGCGTGGCTGACGTGCGCGCGGCGCGCGATGACCGGGCGCGGGTCGCGTTCGCCGTCTTCGGGCCCATCCGCGACACGCCGTCCAAGCGCGCCTACGGCCCGCCCCTCGGCCTCGGCGCGCTGGCCGAGGCTGCGCGGCTCGGTCTTCCTTTATTGGCGCTGGGCGGAGTCGACGCGGCCGACGTCCCGGAGGTGCTCGCGGCGGGCGCACGGGGCCTCGCCTGCATCCGTCCGGTGATGTCGGCGATCGACCCGGCCCAGGCCGTTCGGAGGCTCTGCAGAGCCCTCGCAACATCTTCCGTCAGCCCGCCGTATCGGACTTGACACTATTTGTAACACTCGTACTCTCAGGCCCCAATTTCCACGGCAGAGCCGGGGAAAGAGGGACAAGTCAACGTTCGTAGGAGGGTAGTAAATGGCAACCGGCAAGGTGAAATGGTTCAACGATGCGAAGGGGTACGGGTTCATCGCCCGTGAGGACGGACCGGATGTTTTCGTCCATCACACGGCGATCATGTCGGAGGGCTTCCGCTCGTTGAGTGAGGGCCAGGAGGTCGAATTCGACATCACGGAGGGTCCGAAAGGCCTGCAGGCTGCGAACGTTCGCAAGTCAGCGTAGAACACTTTCGATCGACGTGAACGGCCGGGCGGATCGCCCGGCCGTTTTTCTTTATGGCGTCCGCTCGACGAGGAGGGTGACCTCCTCCGTCGCGGGCCGCCCCCGGTTGGCCGGGCGAACGCGGGCTCCGGGCTGGCGGGCCAGGATGGCGACGGCAGCCCGGACAATCTCGGCGATGGCCGGCTCGACCTCCGACCACCAGGCGTAGCCGTCGGCCTCGCCGTCGTAGTCGGCCGGGAACGCGCAGCGCGCCGTGATGCGCAGCGTGAAGTCACGCTCCTCCACATACTTTTCGTCGGGCATGTCCGATAATTAGCATGCGCCGCCGGCGGTCAAGGCGTGAGCTGTCACCAGCGACGCCGGGCACCGGCGCGTGACCTGGCACCACGACTGGTGGGCCGACCACGTCCTCGAGCGCATGCCGCGCGCCCGCTTCGGACAGGTGCACATCTTCAACAATCTCTACACCTCGAGCGGCGACAGCTGCTGTGTCGGCGTGAGCGCCAGTTCGGTCGTCCTGGGCGCGCCCTCAGGCCAGGCTGGAGGCGAGCTGGCGACGCCAGGAGGCGGGTGGCGCTCCGTATTCGCGCTTGAACGCGCGGCTGAACGCCGACTCGGAGTCGTACCCTATCTCCTCGGCAATCCGAGCCAGGGTCAGGTGACCCTCCCGGAGCAGGTGGGCCGCTACCGCCGCCCGCCACCGGGCGAGGTATTGCATCGGCGGGGCGCCCACCAGGGCGCCAAACCGCTCGGCCAGCACCGTCCGCGAAACGCCGACCGCCTCGGCCAGCGCAGCCACCGTCCAGTCCTCGGCGAGGCGCTCGTGCATGAGGGCGATGCAGCGCCCGACGACGGGATCGCGCAGCCCGACGAACCAGCCTGTCTCCCGTTCAGGCAGCGTCTCGATGTATCCGCGGAGCGCCTCGACGAACAGCACCTCGGCCAGCCTGTCCGCGACCACGCTCGACCCGGCGCCTCCCTCTTGCGCCTGCTCGACGGCGTAGCGAATCGAGCTCTCGATCCAATGGCCCGAGGGCCTCCGGCGGATGCTGGTGGTGAACATCCGCGGCAGCGCCGCCAGGACGGGGCTGGCGATGTGGTGATCGTAGGCGAACCATCCGCAGATCGCGGTGGTGCAGGCGCCGTCGCCCCCGTAGCGGGCGCTGGCCAGCTTGGGCAGCTCCAGGGCGACGGTGTGCCGGACGTGCACCGGCGCATGATTCGTCCCGCTGCCGAGGAGGTGGGCCTCGCCGCGGGGAAGCACCACCACGTCGCCGGCCTCGAGGACGACGGCCTCACTTCCGGCCAGCTGAGCCCAGCAGCGTCCCTCGACGATCAGGTGAAGGATGGCCATGTGCTTGTGGACCGGCGCCAGCAGCGCGGCGAGCGTCTCCCCGCTGGGGGCGTCGACGCACCAGGGCTCGCCGAACTCGGCGTTCAGGAACAGGGCCCCCTTGAGGCGGACGACCCGGAGCGCATCGGACAGGACATCCACGGAGGCTGGTTCCTTGCGGCGACGGTTGAAAACGACATTTTCACGCACTTCCGGCGTCTCGAGCAAGAACGCCGGACGGTCGGGCAGGACCGCGCTCGGCACGGCATGCCAGGGTCATTCGCGAAAGCGCGGACCGAGGCACCTGACGAAAGGGGGAGAAGATGAATCCGAACAAGGCACTGTGGGAAAAAGGCGACTTCACTCGGATCGCCGTGAGCATGCGCGAGAGCGGCACAGCGCTCGTCGCGGCTCTGGGCATCGAGAAGGGGCTCGAGGTTCTGGATCTCGGCTGCGGCGATGGAACGACCGCCCTTCCCGAGGCCCGGCTCGGCGCGGAGGTGCTGGGGGTGGACATCGCCAGCAACCTGGTGGCGGCGGCGAAGCGACGGGCCGAGGATGAGGGTCTGTCGAACTGCCGCTTCCAGGAGGGTGACGCGACCAACCTCGCCGACCTGCGGGATGGCGCTTTCGATCTCTCGGTGAGCATCTTCGGCGCCATGTTCGCGCCCAAGCCGTTCGACGTCGCCCAGGAGCTGGTTCGGGTGACCCGACCGGGCGGTCGCATCGTCATGGGGAACTGGATCCCCGACGATCCGACGCTGGTGGCGCAAATCCTGAAGATTTCCTCCGCCTACTCTCCGCCGCCGCCGGAGGGCTTCGTCAGCCCGATGGCCTGGGGCCTGGAGGGGAACGTCATCGAGCGCTTCACCGGGGCCGGGGCGTCGAAGGAGAAGATCTCCTTCGCCCGGAAGACCTTTTGGCTCCGGCACGCCGGCTCTCCGCTCGACTACCTGGCCGCGTTCCGCAGGTACTACGGGCCGACCATGAACGCCTTCGAGGCGGCCGAGAAGAATGGACGCGCGGACGACCTGCAGAAAGAGCTGGGGGAGCTTTTCAGCAGCCAAAATGAGAGCTCGCGCGGGAACGAGACGGTGATCCCGGCGACTTACCTGTCCGTCACCGTCGTGGTGTAACGACCGCGGGCGGAGGAGGTGGGCTCCCGGAGAGAGGCCGAAACCAGCGGTCAGTCGTCCGCGCGCAGCCAGTCGGTGCGCACGCCCGGTCCCAGCTTGTCGACGATCTCGCTCCGAAACCGCTTCTTCAACTGATCGGCGATCTGCCCCATCCGCTGCTTCGAAACCCCGAACCGGGCCCCGAGCTCTCCCAGCGGAACCGGCTCCTCAGTGGCCAGATGCTCGTACCACACCGCGCGCTCCCGGTCGTCCTTGAGCCCGTCCCGAAAGCCGCCCACGAAGTCCCGCACCGCGTCCGCCAGCTCGGCATGCGCCGCCTCGGCCTCCGGCGAGCGCCCCCCCGAAGCGATGCGCTCCGCCAGCGGAAACGTCTCCTCGCCGCCGTCCTTCGCGCCGCCGGGATCGATCGAAACCTCGCGCGACTCGAGGTGCTGCCGGACCTCGTCGAGATCCCGCTCGTCGACGTCGAGCTTGGCGGCCAACAGCTTGGGGGTCGGCTCGAAGCCCGCCGCCAGCAGCTTTTGCCGCTCCTTTTCCAGCCGGAAGAACAGCTTTCGTCCCGCGCGCGTGTTGCCGACGTGGATGAGGCGCGAGTTCGTCATCAAGAACTTCAGCACGTAGGCGCGGATCCAGTACGCCGCGTACGTTCCGAAGCGCGGCCCGAGAGACGGCTCCCAGCGCTTGACCGCCTCCATGAGCCCGACGCTCCCTTCCTGGAACAGGTCGAGGATGCTGGCCCAGGCGCGGCGGTACTGATAGGCGATCGAGATGACCAGCCGCAGGTTGTGGACGACCAACCGGCGGGCGGCATCCATGTCCCCCTCTTCGCGAACGGCCTTGCCGAGCTTCCGCTCCTCCTCGTCGGAGAGACGCGGAAAACGGCGCGCCTCGGCCAGGAACCGCCCCACCGGATCGCGCAGCGGCGCCAGCGCCCCGGCCGCCGCCGGCGGCATCACGCCGTCGACGTCGAGCGAATCGGCGTCACCCGGCTCAGCCGGTCCGGCCTCCACCGCATCGGCGAGGGCCCCCTCGTCGTCCGGGTGATCTTCCGGGTGATCTTCCGTCTGGGCTTCCATTTGCTCTTGGTCGCGCTCTGCTGACATCCGTCGTCTCCGGCGAGAGGGCCGGGATGGAGATAATATCGCTCCTGCGAAGTGGATTTGTGGGTCTAGCATCGAAAACTCGAGCGCGCCTCGCCTGGGCCGCGCTGTTCGCGGTCCTCGTTGGATGCCGCAAGGAACAGGGGGTGTCACAGGCGATCGCGCCGGTGGCCTCGACTCTTCCCGGCCCCGATGCCGCGGCGCCCACCGCGCCGCGGGGCCGGGCGATCGCCCTCCTCTATTCGTCGAACCTCCAGGGGAAATACGCCCCCTGCGACTGTGCGGTGCGACCGCTCGGCGGCCTGGCGCGGCGGGCCACCGTCATCGCGCGAGCCCGCGCCGAGGCCGACGCGACGGTGGTCGTCGATGCGGGCGACCTGTTCCTGCCGCAGGGCTCTACGGCCGAGACCGAACGGCAGGCCGACCTGGTGGCCGCGGGAATCGCCAGCGGTGGAATCGACGCCTTGACGCCGGGGGAAGGCGATCTGGCCATCGGCCTCCCGCTGCTGAAGAAGGTGACCGCGGCATTCAAGATCCCCGTCGTGTCGGCCAACCTCTATGGCCGGGACGGCCAGCTGCTGTTCGCCGCCGATCGCCTGCTGGATGCCGGCGGAACCAAGATCGGCATCTTCGGCGTGACCGCGCCGGCGACGGCCGCCGACGCCAACCGCTGGCGCGCCGAGGGCATCGTGGTGCGCGATCCGACCGACGCCGCCAGCGAATCGGCCGCGGCCCTGCGCGCCCGGGGGGCGCAGATCGTCGTGGCGCTGGTCCACGCCGGCCTGCCCGCCGAGAACCGGCGGCTGGTCGCCGCGATGAGGGGGGTCGACTGGGCGGTGCTGGGCCACAGCGCCCTCAATCTCGAGTCGCCCGAGCCGAGCGGCGGCGCGCGGCTCGTCGAAGCGCAATCCGAAGGAAAGAACGTGGGCCGACTCGATCTGCACGTGGTCAACGGCGCCTCGACGTTCGTCGATCGCAACGAGCGGGCAGAGATCGCCGCCATCCTGGCCGACCACCGCCGGCAGCTCCACGACGACGACCGCACCCTCGGCGAGCTCGATCCCGCTTCGGCGGAGGCCTACTACCAGCAACGCCGGCGGGAGCTGCGGGTGGCGATCGCTCGCGAGACCGCCCTTTTGGCCCGGCTCCCCGCCCAGCTCACCGGGAGCTGGTTCGACAACCGCATCATCCCGCTCGACGGACAGGTCCCGGACGATCCAGCGGTCGCCAAGCTCGTCCGTGGCTACCTGGCCAGGGGGCTGGCAGAAAAGCGGCGCCCTCATCTATAGTCGGGCCGATGCGCCACCAAGACCCCAGGGGAAGGCTGCGGGCGTTCGCGCTGGTGTTGGGGACGCTCGCCTCGATGGCAGCCGCGGCGCGCGCGGAGAGCACGCCGCCGGCCGCCGGCAAGAATCCGAACGATTCATTC
Source organism: uncultured Pseudomonadota bacterium (assembly GCA_963835825.1). Taxonomy (GTDB): domain Bacteria; phylum Myxococcota_A; class Polyangia; order Fen-1088; family Fen-1088; genus JADGRB01. The sequence continues at coordinate 220,753 of CAWIGZ010000002.1, read as the reverse complement.
GAGAAGCGGGCGCACGGCGCGGTGAAGACGCAGGACGTGGCGACGCTGCTGGCCCCCTTCATCGATTCTTGCGGCGGTGAGATGCGCGAGCTCGACCGCGCCCGCTGCCGTTCGACCACGACCTACCTGAGAAAGAAGCTGCCGCAGCAGACCTTCCTGGCCGAATCGACCGATCCGGCGGCCATCCAGGTCTCCGGCTACGACGGCGCGGCCAAGGGGTACCACCTGTCGCTGGCCGGTTGCATCGCCTGCACCGATCCGATGCCGATCGGCAGCCACCACGAGCCGCGCTTCGTCACGCTGGCGACGCCCGACAAGTCGGCGGCGTCGCTGGCCGCGGGCGTGCCGGTCTCGAAGAGCACCGTCGCCTTCGACGACTTCGCCCAGGCCAAGCACTGGGCCGAGATGGAGAAGCCGTTCCTTCGCGCCGAGTTCCTGTTCCAGCCGCAGGCCGAAGGCGCGGACTTCACGGTCGGGATGGCGCCGGGGATCGCGCTCAAGCTGGTGGGCGCGCGCGTCTACAACCGCTGCACCGGCGAGATCCTGGTATCGAAGCCGCCCTCGACGGGATTCGCCGATCTTCCGCTGCCGGGCCACGAGGATCCCGCCTGCACGCACGCCGGGCAGCCGCAGCCGATGAGCGACGAGGAGCTGGCCGCCGATCGCCGCCCCGACGCGCTCTCCAAGGCCGCCATCAACGACGTGATGGAGAAGGTCCGCCCCAGGTTCTACGGCTGCTATGAAAAGTTCCACAGCCCCGGCGCGCTGGTTCTGAGCTACGTGGTGGGGGGAAACGGCACCGTGCAGTCGATCCAGATCGGCTCGACCTTCGCCGGGACGCCGACCGGCAGCTGCGCCATGGAGGTGGCGAAGGAGATGCGCTTCCCTGCCTTCAAGCACGAGCGGCAAGAGTTCAAGTATCTGTTCTTCCTTCGTCGCCCGTAGGCGAGCCGTCGTCGGCCGCTGACCGCCCGAGCCGCGCTCCTCCGCCCCGCCACGCCAGCAGGGCGACCAGCGACAGCAGGCACAGAAAACCGAACAGATCGCCGACGGTGCGGTAAAGCCCGCCGCCGGGGAGCATGGCCAGGTCGACGAGCAGCGTCTTGGGCGGCGCGGGCGGCTGGTCGTCGGGATCGACCGATGCGGTCGCCTGGAGGACGCGGCCGGCGGAGTCGATGTGGGCGCTGACGCCGGTGTTCACCGCCCGCACCATCTCCAGCCGGTGCTCGACCGAGCGGAACACCGCCAGCGCCAGGTGCTGGTACGGCTCGGCGGTCCGGCCGAACCAGGCGTCGTTGGTGATGTTGACGAACGCGTTCGGTCCGAGCTTGGCCACGCGCCGGGCGAACGACGGCAAGATGTCCTCGTAGCAGATGAGCGGGCCGAGCTTGAAGTCGCCTGCGGTGACGTGAAGCGGGAACGACGCCGGCTCGGTGCCGCGGCTGAAGTTCGACGCCTCGGGGAAGATCTGCGTGAACCAGGGGATCTGGTCGTAGAACGGCACGTACTCGCCGAACATCATCAGGAAGACCTTGTCGTAGCTGCCGGTGACGTCGCCGGCGGCGTCCATCATGATGGCCGTGTTGTAGGGGTACCGGTCGGGACCTCTTCGGGGCGCCCCCTCCGTGCGCGTGAGGGCGCCGAACAGGAGCGAGGTGTCGAACCCGCGCCGCACCATCCGGCCGTCGTCGGGCCCGAAGTCGTGCGCGAACGGGCGCGGCAGCGCGTACGGGTACGACGACTCCGGCCAGACCACCAGCTCGGCGCCGGCGCGCTGCAGCTCGACCGAGGCGCGCTGGTGCAGGACCAGGAGGCGCGCGAACTCCGCCGGATCCCACTTCTCGAGGATGCCGACGTTGGCCTGCACCAGCCCGGTGCGCACCTTGGGCGCGGCCGCCCGGCGGGCGTCGGCCTGGTGAATCCGCAATACGCCGTAGCCGAGATCGGCGGCGATCAGCGCGCCGACCAGGGCCATCCCCCGCCAGGCGCTCCAGCTCCGGCGCTGGCGGGCGAAGAAAAGGTCGGCAGCGGCGCCGCTGCACGCCAGCATCAGCGCGGTGACGCCGAGCGGACCGGTCAGGTCGGCGATCTGGATGACCGCCGGCACGAACGCCTGTGAGATCGCCAGGTAGTAGGGGAAGATCTGCGGCATCAAGAGCTCGACGGCGACCATGACCAGGGGCGCCAGCAGCACCAGCGGCGCGCCGGTCCGGTCCCAGGCGCGCCGCACGCCCCAGGAAAAGATCGCGAACGCCAGCCCCTGGTAGGCGATGAGCAGCGCCATGATCGGCAGCGCCTCGACCGCCGGCATGTGACCGAACCGCTCGAGCAGCCCGTCCATCCAGTAGAAGCCACCGGTGTGCGCGACGGCCCCCGTCAGCCAGCCGTAGAGAAAGGCGCGCTTGGGCGTGGCGGCGACGCGCGCCACGTAGATCTCCGGCACCGCGGCGAGCCACATGAGCGGCCACAGGCCGTAATCCGGGACCGCCAGGAACAGGAGGGCCCCCGACAGCAACGACAGCCCGATCCGTAAACCGACGACGCGCATCCGAGGCCCACTTCATAGCGCGAGAGGCCCGATCCGCGCACCTCTGCCGTCGTGATAGCATCCGGCAAAATGCGGTCGCGGACTCCGGTGTGCATGCGGTTCTGGCTGGCGGGCCTGCTCGTGACGGCGGTGGCGTGCGGCGGCTCGACCATCGTGCCACCGCCCTACGGCTCGGCTGGAAGCGGCGGTGCCGCCGCGGCTGGCAGTGACGGCGGCGCGGCGGGGACCGGCGGCGGGGCAACGGGAACGGGCGGCGCGGCGGGAGCTGGCGGGGGCGCGGCGGGAAGCGGCGGCGCAGCGGGTGGACGCGCGGGTGCCGGCGGAGGCGCAGCGGGTGGACGCGCGGGTGCCGGCGGCGGCGGCGCAGCGGGTGGACGCGCGGGTGCCGGCGGCGCAGCGGGCGGAGCGCGGGTGCCGGCGGCGCAGCGGGCGGAGGCGCCGCAGGCACGCACGGGACCGACGGCGGGACCGACGCCGCGCCGACCGCCTGCGACCCGCTCACCCAGACGACTTGCCCCACGAACGAGCGCTGCAGCTGGGTCGCCACCAGCGCGACGGCGGGCCACGCGGTCTGCCTCCCCGACGGAACGGTCGCCCAGGGAGGCGCTTGCGCCGCCGGCGCTTACGGCGAGACCACCGGGTTCGACGACTGCCGGCGCGGGCTGGCCTGCGCCAACGGACAGTGTCAGCCCATCTGCAAGACCTCGCCCGACAGCTGCGGGGCGCACTTCATCTGCACCAACTATTCGAGCGTGTTCTATTCGAACGGCACCAGCGTGGCCGGCGTCTGCGCCCCGACCTGCAACCCGCTCACGCAGACGCGCGACTACGACGGCGCCGCCGCCTGTGGCAGCGCCAGCACCACGTCGCCGGCGCTGGGCTGTTACGGAAAGAGCGTCTTCACCTGCGCGAAGGTGGTCTACCCCAACAACAAGTCCGACGCGCCCGCCGCCGGACCCAGCAGCGGCGGTTTCTACCTGAACGGCTGCGCGCCGGGATACCTGCCGGTGCTCCCCGCGGCGACAGGCAGCACCCAGACCATCTGCGCCGCGCTCTGCCAACCCGGTCCAACGTCGGCCGGCACCACCGCCCAGGCCGCCGGCGTGAGCCCCTCTACCTGCCCGGCCGCCGGCGCGGCGGCGCCGCACGAGTGTCGCTACTGGTGGTGGCTGCAGAACACGTCGTCGGCGTCGTTCCCCGACGCCCTCAGCAACACCATGGGATTTTGCATCGACTACACCAAATACACGGGCGACAAGGCCGGCGCCGGCACGATGCCCTACCCCAGCTGCACCGCGCTCTCCCCGACGGCGCACACCTACGACGCGACCTTGACCGACGCCCAGTACTGGGGCTGCCAGCCCTATCCGACGTCCGCCGACGCCGGCGTCCTCTAGGCCGCCCGCTCAGCGGTCGTCAAATCCCCGGACCCGCACTCGCGCCCCGCCTGTCCGTTCGATTCCAGCGTGGCGCCCCGCCGGACATCTGCCGAATCAAGCTTCGACCTGTGCTACCTGGAGCAAGTGTTGGGTCGGGCACATGGGTAACAGTTCTGCCCGGGCACATAGATGACACCGAGATACGAAACAGCCCGGTGTGAACGCGCCCCGCAACCGGCCGCCGCCCGCGCCGAAGACGCAACATGCGCGGAATCAAGTCGGGACGAACCCGTCAAATGCGGCTGCCGCTGGCGGCGGTCAGGACCTGGGGCGGTGCTCGCAAGGGGGCCGGCCGGAAGCCGCGCGGCCGGCCCGCGCAGCGGCCTGCGATGCCGCACGTCACCCGACCCAAGGTGGACCCGCGCTTCCCGGTGCAGGTCACCATCCGAGCAACGCCCGGGCTGCCGTCGCTCCGCTCGCCACGGGTGTTCGGAGCGCTCCGACGCGCCGTCGCGCGGGCCTCGGTCGATCGATTCCGGGTGATTCACTTCTCGATCCAGCAGGACCACGGCCACTTCATCGTCGAGGGAGATGAGGCGCGCCGGGCCCGCAGTGGCATGCACGGGCTGGCGATTCGACTGGCGCTGGCCGTCAACCGCGTCCTCGGACGCAAGGGGAAGGTCGTCGGCGATCGGTACCACGCGCGACCACTGACCACGCCGCGGCAGATGCGGACGAGCATGGTCTACGTGCTGCTCAACTTCCGAAAGCACCTCCGCGCCCCCGCGTGCGTCGATCCGCGGAGCTCCGGGCCATATTTTTCGGGGTGGCAGGCCGCCCCGGTGGCCACGGATGTCGCGCCGGCCACCGCCGAACCCGGCACCTGGATGGCGCGGGTCGGCTGGCGACGCGCGGGAGGGCCGTTGCGGGTCGACGAACATCCGGCCGCTGCGCCGCGAGCGCCCAACTTGAATCGGCGAATGTTGCCGAGAGCGGACGCGCCGAGGCGGACCTCGCCGGGAACGTCGACCCGTCCGAGGGATGTGACGAATCGGGAGACGCCGCGCTAGAAGTCGTAGCGCAGCAGGCGTGCCTCGAGGGCGCCGTTCCAGAGGCGGTGGGAGACGTTGGGCTTGCGCCGGATGGCGCGCTCGATGGCCGGGTTGCCGCTGAGCACGATCACCCGCCAGCCCACCAGCCGCTCGAAGGCGCGGCCCATTGCGCGGTAGGTTGCGTCCAGCTCGGCCGGTTTCAGGCGCTCGCCGTAGGGCGGGTTGGTGGCCAGCGTGGCGGCTGGCCAGCGCCGCTCGAGCGTCGCCACGTCGGCCTGCTCGAACACCATTCCGTCGTCGACCGCCGCCGCGGCGGCGTTCTGGCGCGCGGCGATCAGCGATCTTGGGTCGACGTCGGCGCAGACGATGGGCGGCCAGGTCTCCCGCAGCGCCGCCTCGGCGGCCAGCTCGGCGTCGGCGCGCAGGCGTCCCCAGGTGGCCAGAGACTCGGCGTCGACCGTCGGCCAGCGCTCGAACCCGAACCGCCGGCGCAGCCCGGGCGCGATCCCGCGCATGGCCAGCGCGTGCTCGATGGCCAGCGTCCCGGAGCCGCACATCGGATCGATGAACGGCTGGTCGCCGTGCGCGCCACCAAGAATGAGCACCGCCGCCGCCAGCGCCTCCTTGAGCGGCGCATCGACCATGGCCACGCGGTAGCCGCGCCGGTGCAGCGACTCGCCCGCCAGGTCGAGGAAGATCCCCGCCTTTCCCGCCGCGAGGTGCAGCACGATGCCGACGTCGGGCGACTTCGGATCGACGTTGGGCCGCTCGCCGAACGCCTCGCGGAGCGAATCGGCGACGGCGTCCTTGACCTTCAGCGCCACGTACCCCGAGTGGGAGAGCTCCTTGGTGTCGCGCACGCTGGCGTGGACGGCGAACGTGCTGGTCGACGTCAGCCAGTCGCGCCAGGGGATCGCCCGCGCCCCGGCGTAGAGGCTCTTCGGCTCGGTGGCCTCGAACGTCCCCAGCTGCGCCAGCACCCGCACGCCGACGCGCGAGTAAAGACAGACCCGCATCCCCATCTCCAGCGGCCCCTCGAACCACACGCCGCCGAAGTCTCCCTTGGCGCCGGCGATCCGCATGGCCGCGATCTCACGGCGCAAGGCCCCCTCGGTTCCGCGCGCGCAGGTGACGAAGAATCGAAACACGACGCGCAATCTACAGCGCGATCCCCGGCGCGGCGAGCGCCGGTGGCGCAGCGTTCGAAATTAGGGCGACGGCCAATGGGAGGCGATCCACGCGTCGATCTGCCTCCAGGCATCGGGCGTGAGCGCATCGTCATGATGGGCGCCGGGCACCAGAAGCAGCTTCTTCGGCCCGGCCAGCGCAGCGTAGACCCGTTGGGAGTGGGCCGGCGGCGTCTGGTCGTCTTCGGCCCCGTGGATCAGCAGGACCGGGGCGTGGATCCGTGTCGCCGCCGCCGCCGGATTCACCTCGTCGGCCCGAAACGCGCCCTGCTTCTCGGCGAGGCGGAAGGCCTGGTCGATGTTGGCGCGGCTGGCGAAGAACGGGGCGTGCTCCGTGGCGGCGGTCCTGAGGTCCGAGATGGGCGCCACCGCGACGACCACCGCGATCCGGGGATCGATGGCGGCGGCCTGCAGCGCGACCCCGGCACCGAGGGAGACCCCGAACGCGACGATCGGCCCGCCGCCGAGCTTGTCGATGGCTCGGCTCAGATCGGTCTTTTCGTAGAACCCATACGTGCACGCGTCGCCGCCCGATTCCCCGTGGGCGCGGCTGTCGTAGGCCAGGACGTCGAAGCCCAGCGCATTGAAATGCTGCGCGATGGAGATCCCCGACGAGCGATTGTCGCCGAGGCCGTGAAGGTAAACGAGCAGCCCCCGCCGCGGCCGTTCGGTCCGGAACAGCCAGCCAGCCAGGTGAATCCCCACGTCGAGGTCGACCTTCTCGAATTTGACCTTCGGAACCTGGGTGACCGGTCGACGCGGCGGGTGGAGGAGCGCATTGGCCGCCCAGCCGGGCGGCATGCAGGACGCGACCAGCGCGCACCCACAAGCGGCGATCAGAAGGCGGAGAGCTCGGGGCACGGCGCGCATGGTTCCGCGCCCAGTCCAGCTAGTGCGCGGCGCCGGGGCCGCGGGCGGCGACGTCGAGGCGGGCCTGGGCCCAGCCGCGCTTCAAGACCAGCGCGTAGTAGGCGCCGTCGAGCTCGCCCTTCCAGGCGGCGAGCTGCTTGTCGGCTTCGCCGAGATCGCGCGTGGCGGCTTCGCGGTCGACGTCGGCGGCGGTCATCGCCTGGTCGACGAGGACCAGCACGCGGTCGCGGCCGGCAGCGTCGTCGGCGCGCGGCATCGGGGCGACCTGCAGGAAGCCCTGCCCGACCGCCACCACGCCGTCGTGGTCCTTGGCCTTGTACGACAGCACGCCGGGGCGCAGCGCCGTCATGAGCGGCACGTGGCCCGGCAGGACGCCGAGCTCGCCGAGCTCGCCGGGCGCCGTCACCTCTTCGACGTCGGCGTCGACCAACGCGCCCTTGGGCGTGGTGAGCGAGAGCTTCATCATCTCGGCTACGCGGCTTCTTTCTTGAGCTGCTCGGCCTTGGCGCGGACGTCGTCGAGGCCGCCCTGCATGTAGAACGCCTGCTCGGGAATGTCGTCGCACTTGCCGTCGACGATCTCCTTGAAGCTGCGCACGGTGTCCTTGACCTCGACGTACTTGCCCGGGCGTGCCGGTGAAGGTCTCGGCCACGAAGAACGGCTGCGAGAGGAACTTCTGGATCTTGCGGGCGCGCGAGACCGTCAGCTTGTCGTCCTCGGAGAGCTCGTCCATCCCGAGGATGGCGATGATGTCGACCAGCTCCTTGTACTTCTGGAGGATCTTCTGCACCGAGCGGGCGACCGCGTAGTGCTCGGCGCCGACGATCTCGGCCGAGAGCATGGTCGACGTCGAGTCGAGCGGATCGACGGCCGGGTAGATCCCCAGCTCGGAGATGCGCGCGCGACAGAACGGTCGTGGCGTCGAGGTGGGCGAAGGCCGTGGCCGGCGCCGGGTCGGTCAGGTCGTCGGCCGGCACGTAGATCGCCTGCACCGAGGTGATCGACCCCTTGCTGGTCGAGGTGATCCGCTCCTGCAGCTCGCCCATGTCCGTGGCCAGCGTGGGCTGGTAACCGACGGCGCTGGGGATGCGGCCGAGGAGCGCGGAGACCTCCGAGCCGGCCTGGGTGAAGCGGAAGATGTTGTCGATGAAGAGCAGCACGTCCTGCCCCTCGTCGTCGCGGAAGAACTCGGCCACCGTGAGCGCCGAGAGCGCCACGCGGGCGCGGGCGCCCGGCGGCTCGTTCATCTGGCCGTAGACGAGCGCGGTCTTGGAGAGCACCGACGAGCCGTCGGAGAGCTTCGACTCCGCCATCTCGTTGTAGAGGTCGCGTCCCTCGCGGGTGCGCTCGCCGACGCCGCCGAACACCGAGAAGCCGCCGTGCTTCTTGGCGACGTTGTTGATGAGCTCGAGCATCGTGACCGTCTTGCCGACGCCCGCGCCGCCGAAGAGGCCGACCTTGCCGCCGCGGCGGTAGGGGGCCAGCAGATCGATGACCTTGATGCCGGTCTCGAACATCTCGACGCGCACCGACTGGTCGACGAACTTGGGGGCCGCGCGGTGGATGGGGAGCATCTTCTTGGCGGTGATCGGCCCGCGCTCGTCGACCGGATCGCCGATGACGTTCATGATGCGCCCGAGGACCTCGCGGCCGACCGGGACCTGGATCGGGCGCGCCCGCTGTTCACCACCGCCATCCCGCGGACCAGGCCGTCGGTGGTGTCCATGGCGATGCAGCGGACGCTGTGCTCGCCCAGGTGCTGCGCCACCTCGACGACCAGGTTGCCGGGCTTGTCGTTGATCGACGGGTTCGAGATCCGCAGCGCGGTGTTGATCTCCGGCAGATCGCCGCCGGCGAACTCCACGTCGACGACCGGGCCGATGACCTGGACGACCTTGCCCTGGCTGGTTGCTTGCACGCTGCTCATGACTCTCTCTTGTCCTTTCGACTGACTTCTTTGCGATCTAGACGGTCAAAATTTGAATGCAACTAGGCTTCGAGAACTAGCCTTTGAGGGCCTCGGCCCCGCTCACGATCTCCATCAGCTCCTTGGTGATGGCGGCCTGGCGGGCGCGGTTGTACTGAAGCGTGAGGTTGGCGATCATCTCCTTGGCGTTGTTGGTCGCGCTGTCCATGGCGGTCATGCGCGCGCCCAGCTCGGAGGCGATCGACTCCAGGAGGCCGCGGTAGATCTGCGACTCGAGGTAGAGCGGCAGGAGCGCGTCCAGCAGCTTCGCCTTCGACGGCTCGTAGAGGAAGTCGAGCGCGCCGGCGGCCACGGCCTTCTCGCCGCCCGCCAGCTCGGTGCTCACCGGCAAGAGCGGCTCGACCACCACCCGCTGCTGCACCGCCGACTTGAACTCGTTGTAGACCAGAAAGACGGCGTCGGTCCGCGACTCGTGGAACTCGTGCGAGACGATCTGGGCCATCTCCCGGGCGATCTGCGAGGCGGTCTCGGCCGTCGGGGCGGGCGTCTCCCGGTTGATCGACTGCCGGCGGCGGCGGTAGTAGTCGCGCCCCTTCTTGCCGACGATCTCCAGCACGATCTCGCGCGCCGGCGGCGTCGCCTGCTTGCGCTCGTTGATGAAGCGCTGGGTGACGCGGAAGACGTTGGCGTTGAAACCGCCCGCCAGCCCGCGGTCGGAGGTGAGCAGCACCAGCGTGATGCGCTCCGGCGACCGGCGATCGAGCAGCGGGTGCGACTCGGCTCCCGGCGCGCAGCGCCACCTCGGCGATGGCCTCGCCGAGCGCGTTGGCGTAGGGGCGCGCGGCCACGATGGCGTCCTGCGCGCGCCGCAGCCGCGACGCCGCCACCAGCTTCATGGCGCGCGTGATCTTCTGCGTCGATTTCTTCGACGCGATCTGGGTGCGGATGTTCTTGAGGGAGGGCATGGGTCTCGTCTGCTTAGGCCGAGGCCTCCGGCGAGAACTCCTTGGCGAACTCGGTCAGCGCCGCCTTCATGCGGGTCTGCAGCGCGTCCCAGGACTTGCCGTCGTTCCCCTTGGTCTGCATCTCCGTCCAGAGCTCGGGGTGGCGCGCGGTCACGAAGGCGTACAGCTCCCGCTCGTAGCGGCCGAGCGAGTCGATCGGCAGCGCGTCGGCGAAGCCGCTGGTCACCGCGAAGAGGATCAGCACCTGGTTCTCGACCGGCAGCGGCTGGTACTGCCCCTGCTTGAGCAGCTCGGTCATGCGGGCGCCGCGGGCCAGCTGCTGCTGCGTCGACTTGTCGAGGTCCGAGCCGAACTGCGCGAACGCCGCCAGCTCGCGGTACTGGGCCAGCTCGAGGCGCAGCTTGCCGGCCACCTTCTTCATGGCCACCGTCTGCGCGGCGCCGCCGACGCGGCTGACGGAGATGCCGGCGTTCACCGCCGGGCGCTGCCCCGAGTAGAAGAGATCGCTCTCCAGGAAGATCTGACCGTCGGTGATGGAGATGACGTTGGTGGGGATGTAGGCCGACACGTCGCCGGCCTGGGTCTCGATGATGGGGAGCGCGGTCAGCGAGCCGGCGCCCTCCTTGTCGGAGAGCTTGGCGGCCCGCTCGAGCAGGCGGGAGTGGAGATAGAAGACGTCGCCCGGGTAGGCCTCGCGTCCCGGCGGCCGCCGGAGCAGCAGCGACAGCTGCCGATAAGCGACCGCCTGCTTCGACAGATCGTCATAGACGATGAGCGCGTGCTTGCCGCTGTCGCGGTAGTACTCGGCCATGGTGACGCCGGTGTAGGGCGCCAGGAACTGCAGCGGCGCCGGCTCCGACGCCGTCGCCGCGATGACCGTGGTGTAGGCCAGCGCGCCGGTCTCGCGCAGCTTCTCGACGACCGCCGCCACCGTCGACTGCTTCTGGCCGATGGCCACGTAGAAGCAGTGCATGTCCTGCCCCTTCTGATTGATGATGGCGTCGACGGCCACGGCGGTCTTGCCGGTCTGGCGGTCGCCGATGATGAGCTCGCGCTGGCCGCGGCCGATCGGGATCATCGAGTCGATGGCCTTGATGCCGGTCTGCATCGGCTGGTGCACCGACTTGCGGGCGATGATGCCGGGGGCCTTCACCTCGATCTTGCGCGTCTCGTTGGGGCCGACCGTGATCGGACCCTTGCCGTCGATGGGGATGCCGAGCGCGTTCACCACCCGGCCGGTCAGCGCGTCGCCGACGGGGACCTGGGCGATCTTGCCGGTCCGCTTGACGCTGTCGCCTTCGCGCACCTCTTCGTAGTTGCCGAGCAGCGCGACGCCGACGTTGTCCTCTTCCAGGTTCAACACCAGCCCGACGACGCCGCCGTGGCCGAAGTCGAGCAGCTCGCCGGCCATGGCGGCCTCGAGGCCGTAGACGCGCGCGATGCCGTCGCCCGCCTCGAGCACGGTGCCGGTCTCCATGACGGAGACCTTCTGGTCGAAGCTCTCGATCTCCTTGCGGATGATCTGGCTGATCTCTTCGGCGCGAATTTGCATGGTGTCTTTCTTGTCTTCTGGTTTGTCTAGTTGACGAGCTTCTGCCGCAGGTCGGCCAGCTGGGTGCGGATGCTGCCGTCCAGCACCAGGTCACCCACCTGCGCGACGACGCCGCCGATGAGGGCGGCGTCGACGGCGGCTTCCACGATCACCTTCTTGCCGGTCCGCTGCTCGAGCGAGCGGCGCACCCGCTCGAGCGCGGCAGGCGCCAGCGGCTCGGCGGAGGTCACCTTGGCGCGGACCCGCCCGGTGTGCGCGTCGGCGAGATCGCGGTAGGCGCGGGCGATGGCCGGCAGCAGCAGGATGCGGCGGCGGTCGAGCAGCAGCAGCGCCAGCCGGCGCACCTCGGCGGTGGGGGCCACGCGCGGCAGGAGCTGCTCCAGCACGGCGCGCTTCTCCGACGGCCGAAACACCGGGTTCTCCAGCGCCATCCGCAGCTCGGCCGACGACGTCCAGAGCGCGGCCAGATCGCCGATCTCCTGCCCCAGCGCCTCGAAGGTGCCGCCGTCGACGCCGATCCCGAAGAGAGCGCGCGCGTAGCGGCGCGCGACGGAGCCGCCGCCGATGGCCGCCATCAGACCTGCCCCCGCGGCGCCGCCGAAATAGCCGGCACGACCACGTCGTTCACGAAGGTGTCGACCAGCCGCTGCTGATCGGCCGGGCCGAACGACTTCTTCACCATCTGCTCGGCCAGATTCACCGAGGCGAGGGCCACCTCGCGCCGCAGCCGCTCCTCGGCCTCCTTGACCTGTTGCTCGAGCACGAAGGTCGTCTCCTCGCGGATTCGTTTGGCGCGCTCCTCGGCCATGGCGATGAGGCGCGCCTTCTCCGCCTCCGCCTCCGCCTTGACGCCGGTGCGAATCCCCTCAATCTCCTGCTCCAGCGCGGCGAGCCGCGCGTCCTGCTGGGCCAGCCGCGCCTCCGCTTCGGCCCGGGCCGTGGAAGCGGCCGCCAGGTCGGCCTTCAGCTGCTGATGCCGCGCCGCCAGCGCCTTGCCGATCGCCGGGCCGCCGAACTTGACCAGCACGAAGATGAGCACGCCAAAGTTGACGAGCTGGAGCGCCAGGCTCTTGCCCTGAATCTGGGGCGTCTCGTGCGCCGGCAGCTCGCCGCCTGGGTGCTCGGCGGACTCGGCCGCCGCCTGCTCCGCGGCCTCGTCAGCCTGCGCCCGCGTCGCGCCGCAGACGGCCAGACCGGCCACCCCACCAAACGCCAGCGCCCCGATGAGCGCCCACCGCCGAAGCGGGCCAGTCGCCCTGTTGGTCGTCATAGAGAAACCTCCCGCCCCAGGATCCGCTGCGCGGCCGTCTTGGCCACGTCGCGCGTCTGGGCGTCCAGCTTGGCCCGCTCGGTCTGCAGCGTCGCCTCCAGCCGCACGCGCGCGGCGGCCAGCGTCTTCTGCGCCTCGGCGTTCGCGGCGGCCAGCACGGCCTGCTCGCGCACCTGCGCCTCGGCCCGCGCGGCGGCGCGCTCGCCGGAGCCCTGCCGGCGCACGGCCGCCAGCGCCAGCTCCGCCTTGGCCAGCCGCTCGGCGGCGTCGGCGTCCATCTTCACGGCGTCCTGCCGGTAGCCCTCGACGCGCGTCACCCGCTCGCCGCGAATTCGCAGATAGGGCCGCCAGAGCAGGCGCCAGAGCACGAGCGCCAGGAGCAAAAAGATCCCCAGCTGCACGAAGACGGTCTGGTCGACGTCGATGAGCTGCGGCTCATGCGAGGTCGGCGCTGCGGAAAGCAGGAAAATCAGGGAGGAATTCATGCGGCTAAGCCGCGGCTCGTTTACCGAATCAGGGGGGGTTCGTCAATGGAAACGTCAGTGGAAACTCGTATGCTGCGCGGGATGTTGCTGGGAGCGCACGAATCAGTGGCCGGCGGACCCCACACCGCCATCGCCCGCGGCCGCGCCGACGGGTGCGAAGCCATTCAAATTTTCGCCCGGCCGTCAGCCCAGTGGCGCGCCAAGCCGTTCCTGCCCGAGGAGGTCTCGCTGTTTCGGAGCGAGCACGCCACCGTCGGATGGCCGACGCTGTCGCACGCCTCGTACCTCATCAACCTCGCGGCCGGCGACCCGGCGATCCTGGACAAGAGCCGCGACGCGCTGGCGGACGAGATGTTCCGCGCCGAGGAGCTGGGCCTCGACTTCGTGGTCCTCCACCCGGGCGCTCACGTCGGCGCCGGCGTCGCCGACGGCGTGGAGGCGGCGGCCGACTCGCTGTCGGAGCTGGACGCCCGCACGCGAGGGATGCGGGTGCGGCTGCTGCTGGAGATCACCGCCGGCCAGGGGAGCTGCCTCGGCTGCCGCTTCGAGGAGATGGAGGCGATGCTGGCCGCGCGCCCGGGGCGGCGACCGGATCGGGATCTGCTTCGACACCTGCCACGCCCACGCCTCCGGCTACGACCTCAGCACCGAGGAGGGCTACGAGCGCACCTTCGACGCCTTCGCGCGGGTCATCGGGCTCGACAAGCTGCGGGCCTTCCACCTCAACGACTCGAAGACCCCGACCGGCAGCCACGTCGACCGCCACGCCGAGATCGGCGACGGCTACCTCGGCCTCCTGCCCTTCTGGCGCCTGGTGAACGACGCGCGCTTTGCGACCACGCCGGCGGTGCTGGAGACGCCGTCGGGGCCTGACGGCGCGTCCTCGTTCGCGCGCAACCTGGCTCGGTTGCGCGGGCTCATCGGCGCGCCGCGACCATCCGCGCCGCCCAAGTCGCAGGCGCTGCCCGAGAAGGCGGACGCACGGCAGGGACGGTTGTTTACCTGAGCTCTGAGAGCGATCAGTGCGCGTTCAGCGGGCCCACGCCTGTGCAATGGTGCCAGCGCCAAGCCGCGCCGTTTCGCTCCAGACAGTCGTCACAGCCAACGAGCTCTTCCCGCGAGCAGACTTTGGCTATGCGGGCATTTGCGGATACGCCGCCCCGATTCGGGAGGCTATTCACGAGGGCCGGGTCGAGGTCCCATTTCGGCGGGTCGGGCTCTCGAATGCACTGCTCCGCCATATTTTCGCCCCAAACGCAGGAGTAGCGAACCAGCGTGCCGCAGGCATTGAGATCATAGACGTTCTCCGCAATGTCGGGGCGCGCCACCGCCGCGATCTGGTCGGGCGGACAGGAGAACTCGTTGGAAGCGCGACGAACCGCCTCGAGCTGGAACGCGCAGCCGATCGAGACGAGGCCCAAGCAACTCAGCAGTGCGCATGTCTCGGGTCTCCCCATCTCAGTCATGAACCTCCCAATCCGTAACGTACACCGGCAGAAAGGTTAGTCCCAGGCCGGGCCGCCGAATGGACGTCCACACCTGCCCGACCTGCGCCCGCGATCCTCGTGTTCACCACGAATTCGGTCGTCAGACGCGACTCGTATTGCTCACGGCAGGTGGGCGCGCCGCCGGAAACGGATGTTCAAAGCCAGGTACGCCACGATGACGACGTTCAGGATCAGGAGGACCACCCGCCCGACGCGGATGTGGTGCGCGAGCGCCCAGATCTCGAACGGGATCAGACAGGCGGTCGTGCCCACCACCAGCCACTCGCCCCAGGTGTGCCCGCGCGAGATCGCCCAGCCCTCGACGCTGCTCAGCACCGCGTCGGCCAGCAGCGCGTAGGCCGTGTAGCCGAGGCTGTGTTTGGAGTGGGTGAAACGCAGCAGCGCGGCGGCGAACACGTTGCTCCAGGCGTGGACGGCGTGCTCGCGCAGCTCTTCGGCGAACTCGGCCAACCGGGCGTTGAGGCCGTGCGCCGCGCCGTAGAACAGCAGGACCGCCGCGGCCACCTGCAGCACCGCCTTGGTGAACTTGTAGTAGGTGATCAGCCGCAGGCCGGTGGGCGAGCTCCGCACCCGCACAAGATAGCGCTCAGGCGGCGGCTCGGCGCGCGCCGCTTCCCCAGATCACCGCCGCCACGGCGCTGACGATCAGCAGCGCCGCGAGCCCGGTCCGGGCGCCGATCGCCTCGCCGGCGACGGCGGTTCCCAGAAACACCGCCACCAGCGGATTGACGAAGGCGTAGGTCGACGCGCGCGCGGGGGTGGTGTGCTTCAACAGGAAGACGTACGAGCCGAAGCCGGCCAGGCTGCCGAACACGCCCAGATAGCCGAGCGCCAGCCAGGGACCCGGCGGCACCGCCGCGGGGTGAAAATGGGCCCACTCGCCGCGAACCAGCGCGGTGACGGCCATAATCGGGCTGGCGGCCAGCATCTCCATGGCGGTGGCCATCGCCGCCTCTTTCGGCAGCGGCAGGCGGCGCGACCAGAGCGAGCCGATCGCCCAGGAGAGACTGGCCAGCAAGAGGCCGAGCCGCCCGCTGAACATCGCGGCGCCGGCGGCCGTCCCCCGCGCCCCCGACAGGCCGCCGACCAGCGTCGCCACGCCGCCGAGGCCCAGCGCGACGCCGGCCAGCGCGGCCGCGTGCGGGCGGGGCGCGCGGCCGGCCAGCCAGGGCAACGCGGTCATCCAGAGCGGCACGGTGGCGACGATGAGCGCGGCCTGCCCCGAGGGGACCCATTGCTCGGACCAGCAGACGAGCCCGTTGCCCACGCCCAGCAAGAGCCCGCCGACCAGGAACGCCGCGCCCCAGTTTCGCGACGACGGCCGGGGCAGCCCGCGCAGGCGGAGAAAGAGATAGAGGACGGCGCCGGTGCCGCCGAAGCGGAGCGCGCCCATCACGAACGGCGGCAGGCTCGCCACCACGATCCGGATGGCGAGGTAGGTCGAGCCCCACACCAGGTAGAGCGTGGCGAAGGCCAGCAGCAGCGCGGATCGGGGCGGTGTCGGTGCCGGCGCGGTCGCGGTCAATCGTCCCGCCGCCGTCGCCAGGGCGAAGGTTGCGTCTGCGACAGATCGAGATCGCTCGAGGCCCCGCCCCCACCCGCGCGCGCCGCCTCGGCTGCCACCGCGATGGCCGCCAGCGTCGCGGTCTCCTCGTCGGCCGCCGGCTGGGTCAGCTCGGCCTTGTGGCGCTCGATGAAGCCGGTGTCGTAGTCGCCCGCGATGAAGGCCGGGTGGCGCATCACCCGCCGGTGGAACGCCAGGTTCGTCTTGATGCCGCCCACGTGGTACTCGCCGAGCGCGCGCCGCATGCGATCGATGGCCGCGCCCGCGCGTGTCGGCCCAGGCGCAGAGCTTGGAGATCATCGGGTCGTAGTGGACCGAGACGACGCTGCCGGCGACCACGCCCGCGTCGTCGCGGATCCCCGGCCCGGCCGGCACGCGCAGCGAGGTGATCGTCCCCGGCGAGGGCAGGAACTTCACCGAGTCCTCGGCGTAGACGCGGCACTCGATGGCCGCCCCGCGCCGCGGAATCGCCTCCTGCGCCAGCGGAATCTTCTCGCCCTGCGCCACCGCCAGCTGCCAGCGCACGAGATCGACGCCCGTCACCAGCTCGGTGATCGGGTGCTCGACCTGCAGGCGCGTGTTCATCTCCAGGAAGTAGAAGCTGCGCGCCGCCGAGTCGTAGAGCATCTCGATGGTGCCGGCGCCGACGTAGCCGACCGAGCGCGCGGCCCGCACCGCGACCTCGCCCATCTCGGCGCGCGTCTCGTCGTCGATCACCGGCGACGGCGACTCCTCGATCACCTTCTGGTTGCGGCGCTGGATCGAGCAGTCGCGCTCGTAGAGGTGGACGGCGCCGCCGTGCTCGTCGCCGAACACCTGGATCTCGATGTGGCGCGGGCGCACGATCGCCTTCTCCAGATAGACCGTGTCGTCGCCGAAGGCCGCCTTGGCCTCGCGCTGCGCGCCGGCCAGCGCCGCCTCCAGCTTGTCCTCGCTGTCGACGAGCCGCATGCCGCGCCCGCCGCCGCCGGCCGCCGCCTTCAGCATCACCGGATAGCCGATGCGCGCCGCGGCCGCCTTGGCGTCGGCGGCGTCGGGGAAGCCGCGCCCCTCGGCGCCGCCGTCGCCGGGGACCACCGGCACGCCGGCCGCCTGCATGCGCGCCCGCGCCGCCGTCTTGCCGCCCATCGCCCGCATCGCCGACGGCGGCGGCCCGATGAAGGTCGCGCCGGCCGCGTGGACCGCCTCGGCGAAGTCGGCGTTCTCCGAGAGAAACCCGTAGCCGGGGTGGACGCCGTCGGCGCCGCTCTTGCGGACGGCGTCGATGAGCTTGTCGATGACCAGGTAGCTCTCGCGCGCCGGCGGCGGGCCGATGGCGATCGCCTCGTCGGCCAGCCGCACGTGCGGCGCCTGCGCGTCGGCCTCCGAATAGACGGCCACCGTGCGCAGGTCGAGCTCGCGGCAGGCGCGGATCACCCGGCAGGCGATCTCGCCCGCGGTTGGCGATGAGGACCTTGGTGATCTTGCGCGCCGGCATCAGTAGCCCGCCGGCGCGCTGGGGCTGCGCGGCTCGGCCCCCGCTTCGATCCCGTTGCCGGTCCGCACCAGCACGTTGACCGTCCCGATGTGCGGCATCTCCTTGATCTTGTGGCCGCGCCGCTCGAGCGCGTCGGTCACGTCGCGCACGATCTCCGGCTCGACCATCAGAAGGTCCGGGAAACCACTGGTCGTGGATGCGCGGGGCCGCCACCGCCGCCTGGGCGTCCAGCTTCCAGTCGACGACGTTCGAGGAGCACCTGCGCGGTCGCCGAGATGATCGTGGGACCGCCGGCCGCGCCGACCACCACCTTCACCTGCCCGTTCGCCGTCGACGGCGATCGTCGGCGTCATCGACGACAGCGGGCGCTTCTTCGGCGCCACCGCGTTCTGCTCGTTGCCGATCAGGCCGAAGGCGTTGGGGACGCCGGGGGTGAGCGAGAAATCGTCCATCTGGTCGTTGAGGACGATGCCCGGTCTTGCCGGCCACCAGGTGCGCGCCGAAGCCGAGGTTCACCGTCGACGTCAGCGCCACCGCGTTGCCGTCGGCGTCGATGACCGACAGGTGCGTCGTCCCGCCGTCCTTGTGCACCGCCGGCGGCGCTCCGAGCGTGCCGTAGGCGTCGCGGGGCAGGACGGCGTTCGGCTTGATCCGGCGCGCCAGCTCGGCGTGATAGGCCGGGCTCGTCAGGTGCGGCAGGTCGACGGACACGAAGTCGGTGTCGCCCAGGAACCGCGCCCGGTCGGCGAAGCCGTGCTTGAGCGCCTCCGAGACGACGTGCAGGTAGGCCGACGACCCGCGCCCGTCGCGCTGCAGATCGGCGTCGGTCGGATAGTGCGCGGCCAGGATCCCCAGCGTCTCGATCAGCACGACGCCCCCCGACGACGGCGGGCGGCATCGAATAGACGCGCAGCCCGCGGAAGTCGGTGGCCAGCGGCGTTCGTTCGGTCGCCGTGTAGCCGGCCAGGTCCTCGGCGCTGAGCACGCCGCCGGCGCTGGCCACCGCCTTGACGATCTCCTTGGCCACCTCGCCCTTGTAGAAGGCGTCCGGACCGCCCGCGCGCAGCTTCCCCAGCGTCCGGGCGAGCTCGGGCCGACGCCAGATCGGTCCCTTCGGCGAGCGGCTTGCCGGTGAACATCTCCAGGAACGTCTTGTCGCCGGCCTCCTTGCGATCGATCGCCGCCAAACTGTGGGCCAGGCGCCAGGAGACGGGGAAGCCGCGCGCGGCCAGCTTCTGCGCGCCGTCGACGCAGCGGCTGAACGGCAGCCTGCCCCAGCGCTTCACCATCTCGCCGAGGCCACGCACCTCGCCCGGCACCGCCACCGCCAGCCCGCCGCGCTTCGACAGCTCGGGCTGAACCTTCCCGTCCTTGAAGTAAGCGCCCGGCGTGATCGCCGCCGGCGCCCGCTCGCGGAAGTCGAGCGCGTAGCTCTTCTTCTCCTTGGCCAGATAGACGACGCGCGAAGCCGCCGCCGCCGATCCCGGACGAGTCGGGGTGCGACGACCCCCAGCGCCAGCGCCGTCGCGCAGGCGGCGTCGATGGCGTTGCCGCCGGCTTTGAGCGCCGCCACGCCGGCGGCCGAGGCCAGCGCGTTGTCGGACGCGACCGCGGCGTGCGCCGCGCGGAACGGGGGCGGCGTCGCCGCGTGCGGCGAATTGCCCGGCGGCAGGCGCCGATGCGGCGAACGACGGCCGCCGCGGCGTAGAGCCACGCCAGGCCTCGCCCGGCCGGACGGCGCCGACGAGGCGCGCCGAGGCGGCGCGGCGAGAGGTGGAGACGGGCGCGTGATTTCCGATGAATATCAGGGATAATCACCGCTTTGCAAAGTCCGAACGGACTTATAGTCTCGTCGCGCGCCGACCCGAGGACCATGAGCGAGCCCACCCCGAAAGAACCGCGCGGCCCCACCAACCTCCGCATCAAGTTTCGCAGCGCCAGCCTCGACCAGTTCATCGAGCGCTACGCGGTCGACGTGAGCCGCGGCGGGATCTTCATCCGCACCCGCGAGCCGCTGCCGGTCGACACGCCGCCTGCGGCTGGAATTTCAGCTTCAGGACGCGACGCCGCTGCTGGCCGGGGAAGGGACCGTCGTCTGGATCCGCGAGCACGATCCGGCCCGCGAGAACGTCACGCCGGGCATGGGCGTCCGGTTCGACAAGCTGACGCCGGAGAGCCAGCCCGACGCTGGAGAAGATCCTCGCCGAGAAGACGCGCCTCGAGCAGGCCGGTGTGGCGGCGTCCGGACAGGCCAAGGGGGGCGGCATGGCCGTGCGCCGCCCGTCGGGCGTGTTCGCCAGCCTCGACGCCAATGCGCGCGCGGTCTTCGGCGCCGGACTCCCCGGAACCTCGACCGAGCCGCCCGCCGCCGGTCCGGAGTCGACGCCGATCTCCGCGCCCCCCTCCCCCGGCGACGACCCCGTCGGTCTCCAGGACCAGCTTCCTCGCGTCGCGTTCGGGGGCGCCCATCGCACCCGCGTCGGCGGCGCCGTCGGGCCCCTTCACCCGCGCGCGGAACACCAGCTCGCGCCCGGTCCCGGTTCCGTCGGCGCTGTTCGAGGCGCCCACCGCGGCCGACATCGACAAGGCGCTCGAGGTCTTGCAGGAAGCGCCGGGACCGGCGCCTGTGGCGCACCCGGCCCTGCCCGCTCCCCGCTATGTCTCCGACGACGGCTCCAACGAGCCCACGCGCGTCGCGGACGTCGTCGACGAGCTGGTCGGCGGCGGCTCGGGCCCGTCCGGCGCGGTCGCCGCCGGCGGCACCACCGCGGCCGACTCCGCCCCCTCGGCGGCGGCGCTCGACCAGCCTCTCGAGATCGCGGACCTCGAAGTGGAACCGGCGGTCCCCGAGGCCCAGGCCGCGGTGGCGGCGCCGGTGGCGCCGGACCCGAGCAGGCGGTTCCGCGCCGCCTCGCGCGCCTACCCCACGTTGAACCGCCGGCGGCGCGGCCTCACCAGCGCGCTCGTCGTGCTGGTCGTCCTGGGGGCGGCGGCCGGCGCCGCGGTGAAGCTCCACCTCAAGGATCGCTTCTTTCCGAGGGCCGCCGCGCCGAACCCGGCCGCGCCGCAGTCGGCGCCGATCGCCGAGCCCGCGCCGGTCGCACCGGGCAGCACAACCGCCGCGCCGGAAGGTGCGGGGGGCGCCGCCGCCGTCGCCGCGACCCCTCCGCAGCAAGCCGCGCCCGAAGAAAAGGCAGCGCCGAGCCGCGCCGAAAAGGCCACCGCTGGCAAGGCGGCCCCCGAGGACAAGAAGGCGACTGCGTCCAGGACCACACCGGAAAAGCCCACACCGGAAAAGACCGCACCGGAAAAGAACGAAGAGCACGCCGGCAAGCGGCACCCCCCGCGCCACAAGGCCGAAGCCGCTGCAGCGGCCCCGGCGAGCGCGGCCACGGCGACCGCGGCCACCGACAAGCCGGCGGCCGAAAAGCCCGCGGACCAGACGCCGGGCGCCGAAAAGCCCGCCGCCGAGCAGACCGCCCCGGACAAGACGGCGGCGGCGGCCGCGGAACCGGCGGCCGCCGCGCCCACGCCGCCGGCCCCGATCCTCAAGGTCACCTCTTCGCCGCCCGGGGCGCAGGTGCTGATCGACGGCCGGGAGCTGGGGAACACGCCGTTCACGAGCAAGGAGGTCGATCCCTCGGCGCCGCACACCATCACCATCAAGAAAGACGGATACGAACCGAACGAGCGGATGGTGAGCGGGCTCGACTGGTCGCGCCCGCACGGGAACAGCCCGCAGACGCTGAAGGTGAGCGCCAAGCTGCGCCGGGCGGCCGCGCCCGCGCCCGCGGCGACGCCCGGACCTGCCCCGGCGAAAGAGAACGCCGACCCCGAAGACACCGGCGGTCCGTACATCAAGGAAATCAAGCCGGACTCGCCGTGATGGCGCCGGGGCGGCCGAAGCGATCGGCGGCGCGGCTCAGCGGGCATCTCGCCGCGCTGGCCCTGCTCGCGACGGGCTGCCACCGCCGCGCCAGCGACGGTCCGCCGCCGCCCGGGCACCGTTTTCACCGCATCGACGTGCACACGCACATCGCCCCCGACGGCGTCGCGAACGCCGTGCGCCTGATGAACGAGTGGGGGATCGACGGCATGGTGAACCTGTCGGGGATGTACCCGGGGCCGCCGCGCAATCCGCTCGAGACGCAGCTGGCGGCGGCCGCCCAGAGCGGCGGGCGCATCGCCGTCTTCACCACACCCGACTTCAAGCTGGTCCGCCGCCGGCCCACCGACTATGGCGTGGCCATGGCCGACCAGCTGACCGAGGCGCACCGACTCGGCGCCATCGGCCTCAAGATCACCAAGGGGCTGGGCCTCGGCTATCCGGCCGCCGACGGGGTTCACCTGCTGGCCGTCGACGATCCGGGCCTCGACCCGATGTTCGAGCGGGCCGGCGAGCTCGGGCATGCCGGTGGCGATCCACTGCGGCGATCCGAAGGCGTTCTGGAAGCCGGCCACGCCCGACAACGAGCGCTGGGACGAGCTGCAGGCCCACCCCGAGTGGTCGTTTTATAACAGCGGCGTCCCCTCCTGGCAGGAGCTCTACGACGCGCTCGAGCGCCGCGTCGCCCGCCACCCCAAGACCATCTTCATCGCCGTCCACTTCGGCGACGACCCCGAGGATCCCGACAACGTCGCCCGCATGCTGGACCGCTACCCGAATTTCTACCTGGACACGGCGGCCCGCGTCCCGGAGATCGGCCGGCAGCCGCAGGAGAAGATGCGGCGCTTCTTCATCAAGTACCAGGATCGCATCCTGTTCGGGACCGACACCGGCATCGGCGCCGACCAGGAGGACATGATGTACGGCTCGAACGGCGCCGCCCCGCCCACCCGCGCCGACGAGATCCGCTTCTTCACCGAGACCTGGCGCTATTTCCAGACGCTGGACCGCCAGATCGAGAGCCCCACCCCCATCCAGGGCCGCTGGAAGATCGACGGCATCGGCCTGCCCGAGCCGGTTCTGCGCAAGGTCTACTTCGACAACGCCGCCCGATTGCTGCACTGGCGACCAACCGGCGCTTGACTGACGGAGGCCGCTCCTCATAATGAGCGCCTCTCACATTCCGGAGTAGCTCAGTGGCAGAGCAGGCGGCTGTTAACCGCCGGGTCGGGGGTTCGAAACCCTCCTCCGGAGCAAAAGGCAAGGCACCGCCGATGAGGGACGAGCTGCGGTGAGTCTCACGTGGCGTCGGCGGGCGCGCTCTGATATTCGTCGGGCACCCCGAACGATGGCGTCCCGCTTTCGCCCACTCTCGATCTTCGCACTGCTGGCGCTCGCGCTGGCGATGGCGATGAACTGCGCGACGACCAACCCCAACGCCGCAAAGTACCCGCCGCGTCCGGGCGGCTGCAAGGTGCGCGTGTTCCACACGCCCGCCCCCGACGTCAAGGAGTGGGACGATCTCGGCATCGCGCACGTCGACTGCCCGCTGGACGTCGGCTCCGTGCAGTGCCTGCGCATGCTGCGGATGGACGCCTGCCGGATGGGCGGCGACCTCCTCTACGACGTCCCCAAGAAACCGCTGCGCCCGACCGAGCAGGGGATGGTCTACACCGGCCACGTGGCGCACACGAAAGAACGGCCCGAGGACGCCGGCCAGGAAAATGCCGGCAAGGACAACGACGATGGGGGCGTGGGCGGGCTCGATCAGCCGGAAGGCCAGAGCTCCGGCCCCGTTCAACCCGTGGAGCCGATCGCGTCGCCGTCCCCCGGCACGTCGGCGGTACCGCTGGTTCCGATCTCGCCGCCTTCGCACGGAAGTGTCGACGCCAAACGTCCCGTCGACGGCGGACCATGAGGCTCGCGCGCGAACGCGCTACCTGAGGCGGCAGGCTCGCGGTCGTCACGCTGAACGGCCGCAAGGCCCACCAGCGAGACGCCCACCTGGTTCACGCTGGCGACCCGGCGGAGGGCTCGTTGCCTGTCACGCAGCCGGTCCCATCGTCATCCCGGCAATTTTGCGCGACCATTCGCCGATCAGCTTCAGCGTCGTGTCCTGGTCGTAGATGCTGTACCAGCCCTGCTTCTCGTGGGGCGGATCGCCGGTGAACGGATCGCCGGGCCGCCACAGCTCGCCCGGTCGCGGCGGCCGCCGGGCGCCGCTCCAGGCCCACGGCATGATCCCCGCCATCGGCGTGGTCGGGATGAGCGAATCCACCAGCGCGTAGACCTCCTGAAAATACCGGTCGCGGAAGGTGGTCGGCGACGCGGCGTCGAAGCTGCCGCCGTCGCGCGGGAAACCGAACTCTTCCAGCAGCAGCGGCTTGCCCAGCTTGCTCGCCAGCTCGGCGTGTTTGTTGACGTACTTCTTCGCCCGAGCGAGCGCCTTGGGATAGTCGGTCGGGATCGAGTCGCCGTGGACCCACCCCCAGTTCTCCGCCCACATGTGAAAACACATGAAGTCGATGGCCGGGCTCTGGTGGTCTTTCACCGGATCGACGCCCGCGTACCAGGGCGACGCGGTCAGCCCCTCGCTGCCGGTGGTGCAGAGCTGCGACGGCGCCAGCGACTTGATGAGCCGCGCCGTCCTGTCGACCCACGCGTGAAACGCCCGGGTGTTGCCGAGGCCGCGCGGCTCGTTGGCCAGCTCCCAGATCACCGTCGGGTTCGTCTTCAGCTGCGGGACCAGGTACTTGACGTAGCTGTCGTAGAGCTCCATCGCCCTGGCGTTCTTGTAAAAGCCGCTGGCGTACCGCTGGAAGCGATCCCAGCTGCCGCCCGGCATGGGAGGCGGGTACGGGATCGGCCCGCCGTCGGCCCAGGCGACGTACTGGGCGAAGCCGCCCGACCACTGCCAGAAATTGCCGAGCATGTAGATGCCGTAGAGCCCGCGCGTCTGGAGCTCGTCCGCGAACCGCACCACCCCTTCCACGCCCGCCGGATCGTACCGCCCGGGGGCCGGCTGGATGCGTCGGCACGATCCGCTGAGGCTCGGTGTCGGGCCCCTCGGTCGCGGCGATGGTCCGGATCATGTTGATGCCGGCCGCCTGGATCCCGTCGAGATCGCGGCGCACCTGATCCCAGCCGCCCAGATTTCCCGTGCGCGCCAGCGTCGTGCCGGCCCAGTAATTGATGCCGCTGACGAAGAACGGCTTTCCATTCTTGTGCAAGCGCGTGCCGCGCGCCTCGAGGCCGTCGGGGAGCGGCCGAGGCGCCAGCGCGGCGGGCGTGACCGGGGCCGGAGGTGGCGCGCCGTGGCAGCCGTCGATCAACAGAGCCCCCGCGGCGACCGCGGCACCCTGGACAATCTCTCGCCGGCTCGGCAACGCGGATTCATCGGAGGACCTCGGCATCACAGCCTCTGCGGGCTTCGAGAGTTATGTTACACAGCTCTCGTGTCCGACCCCACCCGTTCCTCGTTGGTCCCCACGCGCCGAATGTTTTTGGGCGCCGCCGCAGCAACCGCCCTGGCCCCGGCCGCCTGCGTGACGCCCCGCTCGGCTTCTCCGCAGTCGACGGGCGCCGAGGTTAGCGGCCATGCGCCGGGCCGGCACGCGGTCGCCCGACGTCGAAGCCCTGCTGGCCCAGATGACGCTCGACGAGAAGATCGGCCAGATGACCCAGGCGGACGAGACGGCGCTCAAGGACGGCCGGGCCGTGCGCGACGTCTTCATGGGCTCGGTGCTCTCGGGTGGCGACTCGCTCCCCAAGCCGAATGATCCGGTCACCTGGGCCCAGATGATCGACGGCTTCCAGAGTCAGGCGCTGTCGACCCGGCTCGGCATCCCGATGATCTACGGCGTCGACGCGGTCCACGGCGACGGCGACGTCCGGGGCGCGGTCCTCTTCCCGCACGACATCGGCCTCGGCGCCACGCGCAGTCCCGACCTCGTTCAGAAGGCGGCCCGGGTGACGGCCCGCGAGGTGGCCGGCACCGGCGCGCGCTGGGCGTTCGCCCCCTGCATCGCGGTCGCCCGCGACGAGCGCTGGGGACGCACCTACGAGAGCTACGGCGAGTCGCCCGAGCTGGCCGAGCTGTTGGGGCCGGCGGCCGTGCGCGGCCTTCAGGACGCCCCAGACTCGGAACCCGGGACCGCCGTCCTCGCCTCGGCCAAGCACTTCGTGGGCGACGGCGGGACCTTCGCCGGCATGGACCAGGGGGACACGCGCGTCACCGAGGCGGAGCTGCGCCGGATCCACCTCCCCGGGTACATCGCCTGCATCAAGGCCGGCGTCGGCAACGTGATGGTCTCCTACTCGAGCTGGAACGACGTGCCGATGCACGGCAACAAGCGGCTCCTCACCGACCTCCTCAAGGGGGAGCTGGGGTTCAGCGGGTTCGTGGTCACCGACTGGGCCGCCATCGACAAGATGTCCGACGACTACAAGCAGGACGTCGAGGTGGCGATCAACGCCGGCATCGACATGGTGATGGTGCCGATCCACTACCCCGACTTCGTCACCGACATGAAAGAGCTGGTGGCCGCCGGCCGCATCCCCATGGCCCGCGTCGACGACGCCGTCCGGCGGATCCTGAAGCAGAAGGTGCGCTTCAAGCTGTGGGAGCGCCCGTTCACCGACCCGGCGCTGACCGCCCAGATCGGCTCGGCCGCGCATCGCGCGGTGGCCCGGCAGGCCGTCGCGCAGAGCCTGGTCGTGCTGAAGAACGACAAGAACGTGCTGCCGCTGCCGAGCAGCGCCCGCGTCCACCTCTGCGGCTTCCGGGCCGACGACATCGGCGTGCAGTGCGGCGGCTGGTCGGTCGGCTGGCGGGGCCACCGCGGCGCGACCACGCCGGGGACGACGATTCGCCAGGGCTTCGAGCAGGTCCTGGGCGCGGGGCGCGTCGACTTCTCGAAGGACGCCGCCGGCGCCGAAAAGGCGGACGTGGTGGTGGTCGTCGTCGGCGAGGATCCCTACGCCGAAGGGAGCGGCGACCGGGACAAGCTGGAGCTGGGCGCCGAAGACCGCGCGCTCGTCGACGCCGCCAAGCGGAGCGGCAAGCCGCTGGTGATCGTGCTGCTCTCGGGGCGTCCGTTGATCCTGGGCGACCTCGTCGACAGCGCCGGCGCGCTGGTGGCGGCCTGGCTGCCGGGGACCGAGGGGGCGGGGATCGCCGACGTGCTCGCCGGCGCCGTCAAGCCGACCGGCAAGCTCCCCTGCAGCTGGCCCCGCGACATGGCGCAGATCCCGATCAACGTCGGCGATCCGCACTACGATCCGCTCTTCGCGTACGGCTTCGGCCTCTCCTGGTGAGCAAGGACCGCGCGGCCGTGAAGGCTCTTCAGAGAGTCAACCGTTAGGGTCGTCAAGCCGATCGCCGCCTCGCAGCGGGCGGCGAAATGGTTTACAAGGGCCTGCAGGCAACCCTCGACAAGGAGAGCTCCATGAAGTTGATCCTCGCGGCGATTCTGGCTGGTTCGTTCCTGGTTTCCCTTCCGGTCAAGGCCGACGATCAGGCGCCGGCCGGCGACAGCGCCAAGGGCGACAAGTCGGGCACGAAAGACAAGAAGAAGGACAAGAAGTCAGACAAGAAGGCGGACAAGGCCGACAAGGGCGCGGCTCCCGCCGGCGGCGGCTGGTAGGCCGCAACCGCGGCGCTCACAACGAGCGCAGCAACGCCAGCAGCGCCGTCTGCTCGTCGGCTGAAAAGGCCGGCGGCCGGGCGGCGTTGGCCGGCGCGTGGACGGCGGCCGCGCCCGGATCGGTCCGGCGGAGCGCCTCCTCCAGCGTGCGGGCGCTGCCGTCGCTGAAGTAGGGCGCCGCGTCCCACACGCCGCGCAGCGACGGCGGGTTGTTCCCCCCTTCGCCCAGGATCGGCGTCCCGACCGCGTAGCGGCCGGGTGACGTCAGCGCGACCTGACCGGCGAGCAGCCGCCCCTCCAGCGCCGCCGCATCGATGCGATCGCGAAGCGCGCTCGAGCCGACCAGCTGGTGGCACCCCGCGCAGCGGTCCCGGAAGATCGCCAACCCGCGGCGCGCCTCGGCCGACAGCGCGCCGGCGCCCGCGGCGACGAAGGGTGACGGCTCGGGCGGAATCCGTTCCATGTAGCGCGCCAGCGCCGTGCGCAGCTCCGCCGGCGACAACGTCACGTCGGCCGGGCGCTGTTCGTCCCAGACCCTGAAGGTCACGGAATAGTCGGCGAAGTGGGTCGGATCGCGCTCGGCCCCCTGCGCGTGGGTGGAGACGATGTTGTCGGCGAAGACGTCGAGCGTCGCTTGATTTCCGAGCCGCAGGAAGGGCGCGGTCGTCGCCAGCCCGCGGCAGGTCAGCGTCGTCGAGAAGAACCGGTTCTGCTTGGCCGGGTGCAAGCGCCCGTCGATGTGTCCGTCGTCGTGGCAGGCGGCGCAGGTGTAGAGCGACAGCGCGCCGGAGGCCACGTTGTGGGGAACCAGCGCGCGGCTGTAGAAGAGCAGCTCGCCGCGCTCCGCCGGCGAGGGACGCGCGGGGGTGCCGACCACCAGCGTCGCCTCGACGCCCGGCGCCCCGCCGAGCGAGACGAACGTCAGCGTGTCGCTCAGCCGGTCGGCGGTGACGAACCGCTCGCCCGGCAGCGCGGCGACCGCGGTGGGGTTGGCGCCTACGGGGACGGCGACCGCGGCGGAGAGCTCGGTCCCGGCCACCAGGTCGCCGCCCAGGAGCAGCAGGTTGTCGCTCCCCGCGCCGGCGATGGCCAAGCGGCCGACAGCCAGGGGGCTCTCCATCGACACCGCCGCCCCGGCGAGCTCGATGACCGGCTCTGCCCGATCGCCCAGATTCACGAACGGCCGGCGCCCCGGCCCCGGATCATCGACCAGGCGCCCGTCCCGCAGAGCGCCGCGCGCCGCCAGCCGGATGACGCCGCTGTCGAGCCCCTCGACCGGGCCGCGCGCCCGGGAGACCGGCCGATCCTCGTGCGTGAAGAGCAACAGCCCCGGCCCCTCGCCACCGGTCACGACCACGTCGAGCACCGGCGCCTCGGTCCGGATCGTCTGCGCGGCGGCCGCGAGCCTGCCGTCGGCGCCGACCGGATGCAGGGTGACCGTGTGGTCGATGAAGTTGCTCACCACCAGGAGCGGACCGTGACGCCCCGGCCAGCCGCCGTCCGGCACCAGACGCAACGCCCGCGGCGAGATCCCCGTCGGCACCGTCTGCACCACGCGACCGTCGTCGAGCGCCACCACGACGATCCCGCGCAGCGGCGGCGACGCTACGTAGGCCAGGTCCCCGGCCGGCGCCACCACCACCCCGCGTGCGCCCGCCGGCAGCGCGGCGGCCAGCCGTGAAGCGCGAAAGCCACGGGCGGCGTCGCCGCTGATGCGCACCAGCCCCGGCTCGAACCGGCAGCCGACCAGCGCGCCCCCCTTCGGCGAGGCCGCGACAGCGTCCGGGAACCGGCAGGCGTCGACCTTGCCCAGCAGGCGCGGCGGAGACGAAGAGGGATCGACCACCGCCACCTGGTCGGCCGTCGACAGCGCGACGTAAAGAAGGCCGTCGTCGCGATTGAACGCCAGCGCCCGCGGGCGGGCATGACCGTCGCGATAGCCGGCGCGCTGCGGGGAGACTTCCGCTTCGTTCACCGTCGGCGGCCGCCGCGAGACGCCCGCCGCGCCGGAACAGCCGGCGACCGAGCTGGCGATCAGCGACGCGACGAGACCGGCACGTATTCCGGGCGACGGCATGGAGCTCTAGCCGCGGTGCGCTTCTTCGGCCGCGACGTCCGGGGGCGGTCCCTGGCGCCAGATCTTCCAGCCGGTCTCGACCAGCGCGCGCACGTCGCGCGCCCGTCCCGCGAACACGCTGTCGGACAGGGTCAACGCCTCGTGCTCCAGCTCGGCCCGCCGCTGGTCGACGGCGGCCAGCACCGCCTCGCCGTCGGCGGCGCGGCCGAACCAGCGCGGATGCAGCCGGGCGGTCGCCTTGACGCAGTCGAGGTCGTGGATCTGGCCCAGGATCTCGCCCAGCCGCTCGACCTTCGGCATCATGGTGGTGGTCAGCTCCGGGACCGCGGCGGCGATGATGCGCAGCTCGTAGGAGAGCGCCTTGACCTGCTTGCGCCAGGCGTGGAATCGCTTGGGCGTCCGCTGCGCGCGCGCCGCATTCAACGTCGCCAGACCGTTGCGGTAGGTGCGGGTCACGCCTTTCCCGATCGCGCGCCGGCCGTGGTCGACCCCCCACGCCGAGAGCTCGCGGCGCAGCCGTCGCAGCGCCCGGGCCGCCCGCTTCAGGTCGCGCTCGACCTCGTCAGGCTCGAGCGCGCGGCGGATCTGCCGCTCGGCCGCCGACAGCCGGGCCAGCAGGCGCGCCGGCAGCTCCGACTGCAGCCGCGTCCCCAGCACCCGGAAGGTGTGCGCCTGCACGGCGAGATCGCGCGGGCGGGCCAGCAAGCGACCCGCGTCCCGGAGGCGCCGATCGTCGCGCTTGCCTTTGCTCCCCGCCTCCTTGCGGATGAGGGCCAACGCCGCGCGCGAGCGCTTGAGCCGGGTCCGCACCTCGTGCACGCGCTCTTCTTGATCGCGCTTGCGATCGCGGGCCACCCGGATGGCGCTGCGGAGCTGCTCGCGCACGATCCGGCGCACCGCCTCGACGACCTCTTCCTTCTTCTTGATCCGGTACGCCACGCCTCAGTATGTATCGCGGACGGTCATCGCGTGCAGCGCCGACGACAGCCGCTCGGCCCCGCCCGGGCGGGCGCCCGGCGCCGGCGTCCACTCGACGGTCTCGGTCTCCCCGGGCAAAAGATCGAAGAAGTTGTCCGAGAAGGCCCCGTCACCGTCGGGCGTCGACAGCCAGACCGCGCGCGCGAACCGCCGCGCCGTCACCTTCACCGTGGCGCCGATCCGATGCGGCGTGACGGCGACCGCGAGCTCCGGCGACGGCAGCGCCAGATCGCGCGTCTTCCGGAAGTAAAACAGGTTGCGACCCACCGGGACCCCGCCCGCGGTCAGCTCGGCGACCAGCACGACGTGGCTGGGGTCGACGCCCTTGAGGATGTCGCGCCTGGCGGCCGAGAACTGCGCCGCGCTGGCCAGCGCCTTGACGGTGACGTCGCGCTCGAACCGCCAGCGATCGCCGCCGCCGTCGAGATCGACCAGGCGCAAGGTCAGGTGGGCGGGCAGATCGGTCCGCCGATCCGAGACCAGGTAGACGCGCAACGTCCCGTTCTCATCGACGGGCGACACCAGCACCGGCGCGAAGAACCGCCGCGCGGCGTACTGCAGCGCCTTCCAGCGTCCCGTAGTAGTCGATGCTGGACCAGGAGGCCACCGGCCAGCAGTCGTCGAGCTGCCAGTAGAGGCTCCCCATGTTGTACGGCATGCGGCGGCGGTGGGCCTCGGCGCCGAACTGGATGACGTTGGCCTGCAGGACCTGGCGAGAGGTAGAGAAACGCCCCGAAGTCCTTGGGGGCGCGGAAGTCGCGATCCATGTAGGTCCGCACCAGCGCGTTGCCGCGCGGGTGGCGCTGGTGCGACAGCATCACCGGCGAATCGATGCGCCACTGCGATGGCGGCGCGTAGCGCGCCACGCTCGGCAGCGTGGGGAACGACTGGAACCCGTACTCGCTCATGAAGCGCGAGATGTTGTCGGCATAGGCCTCGTACGGCGCCTCGGCGTGCCACACGCCCCAGTAGTGCATGTCGCCCCAGCCCATCTTGCCGGGCGCCACGCCGTCCTCGTTCGCGCTGGGGGTCGAGCGCGTGTAGAAGCGCCCCGGATCTTCGGCGGCCACCACCCGCGGCAGCACCTCGTGAAAGAGGCGCTTGTAGTCGTTCCAGATCGTCGCCTGCGCCGCCTTGCCGAGGTGGAACCTGGCCGGCCATCCCCACTGCTGCCAGGCCGCCTCGATCTCGTTGTTGCCCGCCCACAGCGCCAGCGACGGGTGATTGCGCAGGCGGCGCACGTTCTCCACCGCCTCCTGGCGCACGTTTTCGACGAACGCCGCGTCGCCCGGGTACATCGAGCAGGCGAACATGAAGTCCTGCCAGACCAGCAAGCCCAGCTCGTCGCAGAGTCGCGTAGAAGCGGTCGTCCTCGTAGATCCCGCCGCCCCAGACGCGGACCATGTTCATGTGGGCGCTGGCCGCCGACTGCAGCAGGAAGCGGTACCTGTCCTCGGTCACGCGGGTGACGAAGCTGTCGGCGGGGATCCAGTTGGCCCCCTTCATGAAGACGGGCGCGCCGTTGACCATGACCGTGAAGCTCTTGCCGCCGGCGTCGTGCCGGTTCACCACCTCCAGCGTGCGCAGCCCGATCGCGCGTCTGCCGCGCGCCCGCGCGTCACCCCGTCGACCGCCAGCGACGTCTCCAGCGTGTAGAGCTTCTGCGCGCCGAGACCGTTCGGCCACCAGCGCTCCGGCTTGTCGATGACGACCTCCAGCCGGATCTCGTTGCGTCCGCGCGCCAGCACCTTGTCGGCGGCCCCCAGCTCCGGCCCGCCCGGCAGCGCCACCGTCACCCGCGCCCGCCCGGCCGTGGTCGCCGTCACCACCGCCGCCACCTCCAGCCGCGCCCGCGCGTCGTCGAGCGCGCGCTGGTAGACCTGCACGTCGTCGAGCCGCGCCACGTCCCAGGCCTCGATCGCCGCCGGACGCCAGATGCCGCTGGTGACGAAGCGCGGCCCCCAGTCCCAGCCGTAGTGGTAGGGCGCCTTGCGGGCGAACATCGAGACCATCTGGGGCGCCTGATCGTTCACCGCCGGCAGCGTGTAGCCGAGCCGATCGTAGGCCGGCTTGGTCGCCGCGATCGGCGAGCGGAAGTGCACGACCACGGTGTTCGTGCCGGCGACCACCCGCGGCTTGATGTCGGCGCGCCAGGAGCGAAACATGTTGTCCGCCGACAGCACCCGCGTCCCGTTGACCGACACGTCCGCGAAGGTGTCGAGCCCCTGGAACACGATCTCGATCCGGTCACGCCCGAGCAGCACCGCGCCGGCGACGAACGTCGACCGGTACTCCCAGTCGGTGTGCTCGATCCACTGCAGCGCCTTTTCGTTGGTGCCGTAGAACGGGTCGGGGATCTTCCCGGCCCGCAGGAGATCGGTGTGGACGCACCCGGGCACCTCGGCCGGGATCCAATCCCCGAACCCGGCCGGTCCGTTCACCGCCCGCAACGACCAGGGACCGAAAGCGAGCGTCTGACCGAGATCCATCTGCGGGAGGGCCTGTTGGCCTCGCCTGGTCGAGGCCTCGGGTGCACGCGCCGGCGCGGCGATCGACAGGGCGATCGCCGCGAAGATCGCCAGCGCTACGGCTTGTCGATGACGATCGGGATGTTGAAGTCTTGCCACGCGGGGGTGGTGTTGAGGCGGTTGGCCGGCTGATTGTAGAGATAGATCGCCGGATAGGTGCTGTACCCGAGCTCGTTTTTGACGATCGCCGTCATGTAGAGCTGCGAGACGTAAACGGTGTTCGTCATGGTGCCGTTCGTCACCGTCATCTGCTTCGGGTTGTATCGGTTCGACGAGAAGATCAACCAGTAGTAACTCTTGTTGTTGGCGCTTCCGACGGTCGGAGACCACTTGGCCCAGTGATTGTTGATCCCGGGGCTCGCGAGACCGGTGCATTTCGGCGGATCGTTGGCGTTGAGGCGAATCGCCTGAGCGCCCGACAGGCCGGACGGAGTCGCGAACGGAGTCACGTAGAGCTCGGCGATCGGATTGGCGTACATGACCTGTCCCGCCTGGACCGCCGTGAAAGCCAGCATCGAATCGTCCGGCGCGAACGCCGGATAGTACTCCTCGAGAGCCGACGACGATCCGCCCGGGACCAACGTAGCCGCGCCGCCAGCGCGGTTGTTGTACTGAACTGAGTAGAGATCGGTATGCCCCACGTTCAGACGCCCGTCCTTGTCACCCGGTGTGCAGTTTTGTCCGGAGCAGCCCACCGGGGTCGAGGAGTAAACGATCGTGGTGCCGTCGTTGCTCCAGGTAGGGAAGGCGACCCCCCCGAGATCTCCCGTGTGCTGCATGTAATCGAAGGCCGCGCCGCGCGTGGGGAACGGCTGCCCGTTGTTCATCGTGATCGCCGAGGACTCGGTGTCTACCCAGACGAGGTTGCCCAGTTGGTAGTCGTCGGTGTTCCAGGGCATCGTCAGATCGCTGGTCGGCATCTGCGCGGCGACGATCGCGATCTGGTCGCCCGTCGACCAGTGAGCCTGCGAGAAGGCCATTCCGCCCATCCAGGGGTACTGGACGTAAGTGCGCGAACCGGTGCAGGTGTTCCAGTTCGTGCAACTCGCACCTGCGTAGGTGGGGATGGTCTGCCCCTTGGTGCTCGCCTGGATGTTGGCA
Organism: uncultured Pseudomonadota bacterium; assembly: GCA_963835825.1. Lineage (GTDB taxonomy): Bacteria > Myxococcota_A > Polyangia > Fen-1088 > Fen-1088 > JADGRB01. The sequence continues at coordinate 186,754 of CAWIGZ010000002.1, read as the reverse complement.
AACGCGCCTCCCCACGGCCACCCATCGACGAACCCGACGTAGTTTCCGTCCGGCGTCCCTACGTGGCAGCCGATGCAGTGGGACGCCTGCGTAGAGCCGTCCTGCTTCGCGACCTGCTGCTTCACGTCCGTGATCGCGAGGGCCGGCGTCCCGCTCGATTGAAAGAGCGTCGAGTCGTCACCGACGGTGAACCCGTCGAGGAATGAATCGTTCTTGATCGTGGTCAGGTTCGTGACGGTGGAGAGATCCTTGCCGACCGCCATCGGATCCATCGACCAGAACACCATGCTGCCGCCGGCGCCGACGGGTGCGATCTGAAAGTTCACGCTGGTCGCGCCACCGCTCGGGGTCTGAACGGTCACGGTGATGTTTTGCTCGTTGATATGGGCGGCGAGATTTTGCCAGATCGGTTTCGGCAGCGCCCAGCTGTCGCCCTGCGCATAGGCGACCAGATCCGTCGATTCCATGTCGGCGTGGAAGGTGATCTTCAAGTAGCCGCTGTTCCCCGGAACGTGCACCCGAGGCGGTAGCCAGTTGTCCGGAAACAGGGATCCCTCCTCGGGCTCGGTGACGCACGGACCGGAACCGCTCGGGTTTCCGAACATGCCCGTCACGTCGGTGGGGACGCCCACCTGGAAGATCGGATTGGGGTTGCTGGCCGTCGGCTCGAAGTCGGTGCAGGGGCCGTTGCAGCCGGTCGGCGTGATGACGCTCGACCCGCCGCTCCCGGTCGAGACGCCGCCGGTCCCAAATGAGCCGCCCCTGGAGGAGCTGCCGCCGGTGCCGCTGGTGGCGACCGGCTTCACGCCGGCGCAACCGGCGCCGGCCAACAGGCCAACCAGCGCCGTGATCTCGAAGAACCGCCTAGAGACCCCTACATAAGCTCTTGTGCTCACGATCTATCTCCCCGAAAAGCCTCGATTATATCTGGATTCGCCAAAGCCGCCATCCCCCGAAGGGGCGTCCGAGCCTCCTCCAACGCGTTTCCAGGTGCCTCGGAGGTGCCTCGAAACCTCGCCGAGGTGTCATCTAATGTGCGCCGTGAGCCGCCAGTATCCGCCAAGATTGATTTCTTGACCCTACGGTAACTTGACCACACTCGGCGAAGCTGGTGGACTTGAATGCGAAGATGACCGTTGGTACGCCCTCCGATCACCGCCAGGGCGGGCGGCTCTCCCACTCTCGGATGGACGACGCGGTCAGGAGCCTGGGGCGCTTTCAAATCATCGGACGCCTCGCGACAGGCGGAATGGCGGAAGTCTATCTGGCGCTGTCGGGCGAGCTGCCCGGCTACCGCACCCTGCTGGTCGTGAAGCGGATCCTTCCGCACCTCGCCTCCAACCGGCAGTTCATCGGGATGTTCCTCGACGAGGCGCGACTGGCGGCGCTGCTCGACCACCCGAACGTGGTGCGCATCATCGAGGTCGGCCACGACGGCGAGGAGTACTTCCTGGCGATGGAGCTCGTGCAGGGCAAGCCGCTCTCGGCGGTCCTCCGCAAGGCCACCCGCGAGCGGCGCCCGCCCAGCCCGGCGCTGGCGGCCTACATCATCGCCCAGGCGGCGAGCGGGCTCGGTTACGCCCACGCGCTCACCGACGGCGACGGCCGGTCGCTCGGCGTCGTGCACCGCGACGTCTCGCCCCAGAACGTCCTCGTCTCCTTCGAGGGGGCGGTGAAGCTGATCGACTTCGGCGTCGCGCGCGCGTTCGGCCGCGTCGCCCACACCAGCCCCGGAGGTCTCAAGGGGAAGATCGAGTACATGTCGCCCGAGCAGGCGTCGGCCGAGGACGTCGATCACCGGGCCGACGTGTTCGCGCTGGGGGTCGTGCTCTGGGAGGTGCTGACCGGCCGGCGGCTCTACCGCCGCGAGACCGAGCTGGCCACGATGCGGGCGATCCTCGACGATCCCATCCCCCGTCCGTCGGAGGTGGCCGACGTCCCCCCGGAGCTGGACGCCGTGGTGATGCGCGCGCTGCGCAAGCGGCGAGACGCCCGGTTCGCCAGCGCCCACGAGATGGCCCAGGCGCTGGAGCGGTTCGCCTTCAGCCACGAAGGGTTCAGCCCGCTGCAGGTCGCCAGCTACATGAAGGGGCTGTTCGCCGCGGAGTTTCTGCAGTGGCGCAAGACGGCGACGGCCGCGCTCGACATGGAGGTCGATCGCGGCGAGCGGCGTCCGCGGATCGAGACGCCCGGGGCCGAGCCGCCGACGCAGGGGCCGACGATGGCGCTGCGCCCGGGCCTGTCGACGTCGGGCGTGCGCGCCGGCAGCGACGTCAGAAGCCAGACCGTGCGCAGCCGAGGGGCGGCCAGTCAGGCGGCCCAGACGTTGCCGTCTTCGCCGTCCTTGCCGTCTTCGCCCTCGACGATCGTCCCGAGCAGCAAACGCGATCGCCTCTGGGTCTACGGCGGCCTCATCGTGCTGGTGGCGATCACCGGCTACGGCGCCTGGATGTTGACGCGAGGCCAGGGGACGACCGCCCCGCGTGACCGCCCGCCTCCGCTGGCGGCAACCACGACGATGTCGTCACCGCCGGCCCCCCCTGCCCCGGCGGCGGCGACCGTGCCCCCGAGGTCGGAGGCGCCCGCGCCGCTGCCGGGCGCAGCACCGGCCGAGGCCGTCCCCCCGACGACCGCTCCAGCCGGTGCCCCGACCACCGCCCCGGCTGGTGCCGCGAGCCCCGCTCCGACTCCCGCGGTGGCTCCCGGCGGCATCCCGGCGAAGCCGGTCACCGCCCCCGGGAGCGCCGCCGCAACGGCCCCCGCGGTTGCCCAGAAGCCGAGCAAAGGTCCCAGCCATCCCCTCCCCAGGCGCCGCCATGTCCGACACGAGGAGGGCGCGACCGCCAAGGCACCTGCGGACGATGGACCTCCAGCCTCCGGCGCGTCAGGGGGCAAGTCAGGCGAAAAGAAAGCCGACCCGTTTGAGTGAGTCATTTGACCGGTTGTTTTCCGGGCGTGTAGACTTAAAGCCTTAAATGGCGGCGGTGCAGATTACCGGGATCAAAGACACGGAGTTCGAAGCGACGGCGGCCGTCGACGGCCACGCGCTGGTGATGCGCCTGTGGGGGAACGCCGACCTGCGGGTCAACGCGCCCCTCGGGCCATTCCTGGACTCCATCGATGACGAGGCCCGTCGCGGGCACATGGGCGAAGTGGTCGCGGACTTCCGCGAGCTGGCGTTCATGAACTCGTCGTGCCTCAAGGAGTTCGTCCGCTGGATCGCCCAGGTGGACGAGCGCACCGACGATCACTACCGCATTCGCTTCCTCAGCGATCCGGGCGCGCAGTGGCAGTCGCGCAGCTTGCAGGCGCTGCGCGCGTTCGCGCCGAACCTGGTCACGATCGAGATCGCCAAGTCGTAGCGCGGCTCCGCTCGCCACTTCCGGCGGGGGGGCGCGGGCAGGGGTGTCCTCTCTCCGCCGCTCGCGAGAAGGAATCCTCGGCCGCGAACGATCAGAGCGGCCTGCGAGCTCGCGGCGGAGAGAGGACACCCCTGCCCACGCCCGCCTCTGGTCGAGGCTTCGCTCCGCTTCGCCGGGCCTCGCCGAGTCGGAGGAGCTCGGCTTCGGCGGCTCCGATCCGCGGCTGCTGCCAGGTTTCGCGGCTCGTACATCGGCTCGGTGCCGTAGACGAGGGCGGTGCCGTTGGTGGTCGTGATGTAGACGGTCACCTTGGTGGCCGTCGAGTAGGTCGTGGAGGCGTTGTACGAGTAGTCGTTCGTCTGCGTGTAAGCATGGAGTAGTCGTTCTTGTGGAAGCCGAGCTCGAACTCGCGCGTCGCCCCCGCGGCGAGGCTGCCGGCCGCCGTCGAGAATCCGAACTGCGAAGTAGTAGATCGGCATCCGGTCACGCGGCGTGCTCAACCGCGGCGAAGCTGATCCGGTGATGCTCGCCGCAGGCTCGTCGCCCGATGATGTTCAAGCGGTACGTGCGCGTGACGCCGCTCTGGGTGACGCTGTGCTCGTCGACTCGTCCCAGCGTGTACCAGTAGCGACCCGTGAGCTGCGACAGTCGGGATCGCCGTCGTGCCGTTGTTGGTGATCTGGAGGTCGAAGTAGACGCCACTGCGTGTTCGCCGGCGTGTCGGCGTTGCTGAGTCTTGACGGTGATGTTCACGGCCTGGATGCAGCTGCCGCCGGCGCACATGTACGCGGCCGAGATGCAGTCGGTGTCGGCGGTGCAGGTGGTCTTGCAGGCGTTGGTGCCGCAGATGAAGGGGGTGCAGGAGCTGGTCGAGGGGGTCACGCAGGTGCCGGAGGTGTTGCAGGTCGAGGCGGGATGGTAGGTCGAGGTGGCGCAGCTCTGGGCGATGCACTGAGTTCCGCTGGCGTACTTCTGACAGGCGCCGCTGCCGTCGCAGAAGCCGTTGAGCCCGCAGGCGGCGGCGCCGCCGTCGGTGCACTGGTTGAGCGGATCCTGGCCGGCGGGGACGGCGATGCAGGTGCCGAGCGAGCCGGCGAGCGCGCACGACGAGCAGTTGGCGGTGCAGGTCGTCGCGCAGCAGACGCCCTGCGCGCAGTGGCCGGAGTTGCACATGGCGTCGGCCGTGCACGTGGCGCCGGTCGACAGCAGCCCGCAGCTGTTGGTCGTCGTGTTGCAAGTGTTCGGGGACGCGCAGTCGGTGGTCGCGCCGCAGCTGGTCTTGCAGGTGTTGAGCGTGGTGTCGCACGCGTAGGGCGTGCAGAGCGATGAGCTGACGGCCTTGCAGACGCCGGTCCCGTCGCAGGTGCGGGTCGGCGTGTAGGTCGAGCCGGAGCAGCTCTGGGCGGCGCAGACGATTCCCGAAGCGTAGAGGCGGCACTTGCCGCTGCCGTCGCAGGTCCCGTCGGTGCCGCAGGTGGCTGCGGTGGCGTCGGCGCAGGCGTTGAGCGGATCGGTCCCCGCCGTGACGTTCGTGCAGGTCCCGAGCGTGCCGGCCAGCGCGCACGACGCGCAGGTCCCCGAGCAGGTCGAGGCGCAGCAGACGCCTTGCTGGCAGAGACCGGAGGCGCAGGCCGCGGCGGCCGTGCAGGCGTGGCCGAGCGGCGCGAGCGTGCAGGTGCCGGCGTTGCAGATGTTGGGCGCCGTGCAGTCGCCGTCGACCGTGCACGTGATCTTGCAGACCTTGCTGGTCGTGTCGCAGGCGTACGCGCCACACGAGGTGCTGGTCGGCGGCGTGCACGTCCCCGTGCCGTTGCAGACGGCCGCCGGCGCGTAAGTCGACCCCGTGCAGGTCGCCGCCGCGCACTGCGTCCCCGCCGCGTACTTCTGGCAAGCGCCCGCGCCGCTGCAGAAGCCGTTGTTGCCGCAGCTGGTGGCGCCCGCATCGGCGCACTGGGAGAGCGGGTCCTGGCCCGACGGGACGTTGGTGCAGGTCCCGATGCTGTTGGTCAGCGCGCACGACTGGCAGGTCCCCGTGCAGGCGGTGTTGCAGCAGTAGCCCTGCGCGCAGAAGTTGGAGTTGCAGTCGCTGTTGGCCGCGCAGGCCGAGCCGATCGGGTACTTGCCGCAGCTCGACGCCGTGCAGACGTTGGGCGTGGTGCAGTCGGTGTTCCCGCCGCAGGTGGTGAGGCAGGCCGTCGCGCCACAGACGTAAGGCGCGCAGGTCGACGTCGTCCCCGCCACGCACTTCCCCGCGCCGTCACAGCGGCTGGAGGCCGTCAGCGTGGAGACCGCGCAGCTCTGGGCGAGGCAGACCGTCCCGCTCGAATAGAGCTGGCACTTCCCCGCGCCGTCGCAGGAGCCGTTGGTCCCGCAGGTGGGGGCGCCGGCGTCGGCGCACTGGTTGAGCGGGTCCTGGCCCACCGGCACGTTGGTGCACGTTCCGGCCGTCGCCGCGCTCAGGTTGCACGACTGGCAGGTCGCCTCGCAGCCGGTGTTGCAGCAGACGCCCTGCTCGCAGTAGCCCGAGCCGCACTCCGTCGCCGTGGTGCAGGTGACGCCGTTGACCTTCTTGCCGCAGATGGTCCCGTTGCAGACGAACCCCGCCGCGCAGTCGGCGGTCGTCGCGCAGCTGGTCTTGCAATCGCCGCTGGCGCCGCAGACGTAGGGCGAGCAGGACGACAGCCCTCCGGCGACGCAGGTCCCTTTGCCGTCGCAGCGTCCGCCCGCCGTCTCGGTGCCGGCCGTGCACATGTTGGCGCCGCAGGAGGTGCCAGACGGGTAGTTCTGGCACTTGCCGGCGCCGTCGCAGAAGCCGTTCGTCAGGCAGCTGGCGGCGCCCTGGTCGGCGCACTGGCCGAGCGGATCCTGACCGACGGGGACCGCGATGCAGGTCCCCTCGCTCTTGGCGACCGCGCAGGACATGCAGGTCCCGGTGCAGGTCGTCGAGCAGCAGACGCCCTGCGCGCAGTGGCTCGACATGCAGTCCGCGTCGGCGGCGCAGCTGGCGCCGGGGGGCTTGAGCCCGCAGCTCCCGTTGTTGCAGCTGTTGCCGACGGAGCAGTCGGCGTCGGCCGTGCACACCGTCTTGCAGGAGCCGACGTTGGCGCCGGTCGTGTTGCAGACGTACGGCGCGCAGGACTGGCTCGGCTTGACGTTGCAGGTCCCCAGGCCGTCGCAGCGCCCGGCGAACGTGAGCATCGAGCCGGTGCAGCCGGCGCTCTGGCAGGCGACCCCCGCGACGTACTTTTCGCAGGCGCCCGTGCCGTCACAGAACCCGTCGGTGCCGCAGCTCGCCGCCCCCTGATCGGCGCAGTCGTTGCGGGGATCGCTCGCCACGTCGGCGGGGATGCAGGTGCCGACGTTGCCGGCCGCCGCGCAGGTCTGGCAGGTTCCCGTGCAGGCGCTCTTGCAGCAGACGCCGTCGGCGCAGAAGGTCGACGCGCAGTCCGCCCCGGTCTGGCAGGCCTGCCCAATCTGCCCCGTCGGCATCGTCGGGCGATCGACCGCCCCCCCCGAATCGGTCCCCGGCTGAACCCCGGCCATGTCCTTCTGCGTCCCCGCGTCGGCGTGCATCGGATTGCCGCCGCCCCCACTACAGCCCGCGCCCGACAGAGCGATGAGCCCGGCGAAGATCGACGCCACAATAGCCGAGCGGACCGCCGGGTGAACCTCGGGAGAGACGAGCGCGCGCACCCTAGGCTGGGGGAAACCTATGGTCATCGGGTGAGCCTTTCTTACTAACTTACTAGGATGAAGGGCGGAAAAAGTCGGCGTGAGCAGGTGTCGGGAAAGAGGCGACGTCCTCGCCCAGGACCCTGGAAATCATCTTACGCGGGCCCGTAAATCGAATCTACGATCACCTTTTAAAGCGCCTTCCGGGGCATTACGCTCGTGGCATGAAGATCGCGCGCGGACGCAGTGTCGAGCTCTCGTACGAGCTCAAAGTCAAAGGCGGTTCGGTGATCGAGTCGTCGACCCGCAGCGGCCCGCTGCGTTACGTCCACGGCGACGGGAAGATGTTGCCCGGGCTGGAGAAGCGGCTCGAGGGACTCGAACCGGGAGACGAACGGAAAGGGGAGATTCCGGCGGCCGAGGCGTTCGGGACCGAGGATTCCCTCCCCGTCCGGGAGATGGCGCGCAGCGCCTTTCCGAAGGGTCTGAAGGTCGAGCCGGGCGCGGTCTTCGAGGCCAAGGATCCCGCCTCCGGAGCGCCGGTGCACTTCAAGATCCTCTCCGCGACCGACACCGTGGCCAGCGTCAGGCTGATGCATCCGCTGGTGGGGCGCGACATCGAGTACCAGGTCACCGTCCTGGCGGTGCGGGATCCCAGCACCGCCAGCGGTCCTCCCCCCATCCCCGGCGTCGTCGAGCTCGACCCTGACGAGCTGAACGAGAGCTGAAAAGCACGTTTCCGGGCGTTCCCCGGTACGGTCGAGATTGTCCCCTCCCCCTGTCGCGCGGGCCGGACCGTGCACAGCTTTGTCGTTAGGAAACGTTCAGTTCAGCGACGCGGGCGGGGTTCCGCGGGGAAGGAAACATCGTCATGGCGAGCAATGAAAAAGGGGAAAGCCGTGGGCGTGGCTTCGCGGGGATGGACAGAGAACGGCAGCGCCAGATCTCGTCGCAGGGCGGCAAGGCGGCCCATCAGAAGGGGACCGCGCATGAGTTCGATTCGGAGGAGGCGCGCGAGGCGGGGCGCAAGGGCGGGATGGTGAGCGGCGGCCGAAGGCGGGCCCGCGAGGCAGGCACGCCCAACCCGGTGACCACCGAGCAGGAGAGCGAGAACGAGAACGAACGCGAATCGGGGTCGCTCAGCGGGGGCGACGGCTCGAATGCTCCAGCCGGCCACGGCGCGTAATACGCGCCTAAAGAGGGAAGCGTCGAAGACGCTGTTAGACTGAGCGGAGTGGACGCAAACGATCGTCCGAGGCCGAGCCCGGTCCCCGAGCAAGTGACGCCCGAGGACGACGAGGCGTCGGGCGAGGCACCGAACGGTTTGGTGGCACTCGGAGGTCGGCTGGACTACCAGACGCTGGTGTCGGCCTACCGCGCCGGCATCTTCCCGTGGTCGTCCGACCCGGTGCTCACCTGGTGGTCGCCCGATCCGCGCGCGATCTTCGACCTCGAGGCCTGGCGCCCGCACCGCAGCGTCGGGCGCGCCGCGCGGCGGGCTGGATGGCGGTTCACCGTCGACGCGGCCTTCGGGGACGTGATGCGCGCTTGTGCCGAGACCGGCGGCGATCGCCCGGCCACCTGGATCACCGGCGACTTCGTGCGCGCGTACAGCGAGCTGCACCGGCGCGGGCTCGCCCACAGCGTCGAGGTCTGGGAGGGGGACGCGCTCGTGGGGGGGCTCTACGGCGTGGCGCTGGGCGGCTTCTTCGGGGGCGAATCGATGTTTCACCGCCGGACCGACGCCTCCAAGGCGGCCGTCGGTCACCTCATCGAGCGGTTGCGCGCGGCCGGGTTCTCGCTGCTCGACGCCCAGGTGCCGACGCCGCACCTCGAGCGCCTGGGCGCCGTCGCCATCCCGCGCGCCGACTACCTGGCGCGGCTCAAGCGCGCCCTGCGGCAGGCCGCGAAGCTGACCTAGGATAGACCTAGGATTCCGCGCTGCAGACGCGGTTGCGGCCGCTGCGCTTGGCGGCGTACATGGCCTCGTCGGCGCGCGCCACCAGATCGCCGGAGGAGGCCATCCCGGGCGCCGGCGCGCGGGCCACGCCGACGCTGATGGTGACCGGCAAGCCGGTCGACGCGAACTGGAACGGATGGGCCTCGACGGCGGCCCGCAGGCGCTCCGACAGCTCGGTGGCCGCCGCCAGCTCCACGCCGCGCGCGACGATGGCGAACTCCTCGCCGCCGTATCGGGCGAAGGTCTCCTCCTCGCCGAGCATGCTCATCACCAGCATGGAGAGCTGCGCCAGCACGTGATCGCCCGCCTGGTGCCCGTGCTGATCGTTGATCTTCTTGAAGTGATCGATGTCGAGGAAGATCAGCGACAGCGGCGTGCGGTGGCGGATGGCGTACTGGAACTCGCTCTCCATCCGGTCCATGAAGTAGCGCTTGTTGAACGCGCGGGTGAGACCGTCGCGCAGCGCCGACTCGGACATCTGGCGCTGGAACATCTCGTCCAGCTTGTCCTGGTAGCTGAACTTCAGGATGGTCGTCGAGCCGATGAGGATCTTGTCCCCCTCGGCCAGCGGCTGGCGTGTCACCCGCTGGCCGTTGCAGTAGGTGCCGTTGGTCGACCCCAGGTCCTCGAGGACGATCCGCCCCTCCAACTTCGAGAGCCGGACGTGCTCGCGCGAGATCCCGTCGTCGACCAGCCGCAGATCGACCTTGTCGCCACGGCCGATCACCACCTGATCTTTTTCGATCCGGTACATCTCCCCGACGTTCGAGCCCGACAGGACGACCAGACAGGCCCCTGCCTGCTGGGCCTCCGGCGGTCCGGCCTCCGGGGCTGGCGCCATCCGCGTCGTGTCGTCGAGCGGATTGGCGACGCGGTCGCGCGTCATTCTGTTAGTTTACCGACGGGAACGGGCGTTACGCAAACTCCCGTCGCTATATAGATCAGGGAGCGGGAGGGACCATGCAGGTCTTGATCGGCACGAGCGGCTTCAGTTATCCCGCCTGGCGGGGGGGCTTTTACCCCGAAAAGCTGCCGGAAACGAAGATGCTGGGGTACTACGCCGGGCACTTCCGCGCGGTCGAGATCAACAATAGCTTTTACCGCATGCCGACTGCCGAGGTGCTGGGGCGCTGGGCCGGCGAGACGCCGCCCGAGTTCCGGTTCGCCCTCAAGAGCCCGCGGCGCATCACCCACGACAAGCGTCTGGTCGACACCGCCTCGGCGCTCGAGCGGCTCACCGAGGCGTCGCGCGCCCTCGGTGACAAGCTGGGCCCGATCCTTTTTCAGCTGCCCCCGAACTTGAAGAAGGACCTCCCCCGGCTCGACGATTTCCTGGCGGCGCTGCCGGCCGGGCTGCGGGCGACGGTCGAGTTTCGCCACGAATCCTGGTTCTCCGACGACGTTTACGGCTGCCTGCGCACGCGGCGGGCGGCCCTCTGCATCGCCGAATCCGAGGACTTCGCCACGCCCCTCGAGGCGACCACCGACTGGGGCTATCTGCGGCTGCGGCGCGACAACTACGACGACGCGCTGGTCGCCGGCTGGGGGGCGCGCATCAAGACCCAGGGCTGGGCGACGACCTACGTCTTCTTCAAGCACGAGGACACCGGCAAGGGTCCGGTCGCCGCCGCGCGCCTGCACGAGCTCATGGCGGCGTGAACCTGGACAAACTGGACGCTATCCTACATTAGGATACACTGGAGCACATCATGGCACGACCCATCGCTGGCGCGACGATCTCCTTCGGTCTGGTGTCGATCCCGGTGCGGCTCTACCCGGCGACCCAATCGTCGGCGTCGATCTCCTTCCACCTTTTGCACAAGAAGGACGGCTCGCGACTCAAGCAGCAGTACATCTGCCCGCGCGACGGCGAGATCGTCAGCCGCGACGAGATGATCAAGGGCTACGAGTTCGCCAAGGACCAGTACGTCACCTTCACGGCGGAGGAGCTCAAGTCGCTGGAGGAGAAGGCGACCCAGAGCATCGACATCGATTCGTTCGTGCCGCTGTCGGCGATCGACCCCATCTACTTCGAGCGCCCGTATTACCTCGGCCCCGAAAAGGGCGGAGACAAGGCGTACCTGCTGCTGGCCGAGGCGATGCGCGAGACGGGGCGCGCCGCCCTCGCCCGCTACGCCGCCCGCGGCAAGCAGTACCTGGTGATGCTGCGCCCGTCGGCCGACGGACGCGCGCTGATCTTGCAAGAGCTGCTCTACGCCGACGAGGTCCGCGCGCTGTCGGAGGTGCCGCTCCCCGACGGGGAGGCCCGCGAGGCGGAGGTGAAGCTGGCCAAGCAGCTCATCGACCAGATCGCGACCGAGACCTTCGAGCCGTCGAAGTACCACGACGAGGTGCGCGAACGGATCCAGGCGGACATCGAGCGGAAGGTCCAGGGGCACGACATCTCGGAGAGCGCGCCGGCGCCCGAGCCGGCCCGGATCATCGACCTGATGGCGGCGCTCAAGGCCAGCCTGGGCAAGGGTCCGGCGGCGGCCGCCCCCAAGGCCGACCACGGCCACAAGGCGAGCGAGGAAGCGGACCAAGCTGAGGCGCACCATCCCCGGCGCGGCGCCCGCCGCTCCGAGGAGGCCGCGCCGGCCGAACCCAAGCGCGCCAAGAAGCGGTAGCGACGCGCCGCCCGCACGGCGCGCGATTCGTGCGCGCAAAAACGCGCGCGCTGTATATTCTGGCGGCCTTGAGCGGCTACACGACCCAGGACGTCGCACGGATGATCGGCGTCTCGTCCGGCCGGCTGCGCGCCTACCTGCGGGCCGGCGTGCTCTCCCCCGAGAAGGGGGAGCGCGGGGAGCTGCGTTTTTCGTTTCAAGATTTGTTGCTGCTGCGCAAGGCCGAGGGGCTGGTGAGCTCGCGCATCCCGCCGCACCGGGTGCGACGCGCGCTGCAGAAGCTGCGGGCGCAGCTCCCCCACACGAGCCCGCTGACCGGCGTGAACCTGGGGTCCGAGGGCTCGTCGGTGGTGGTGCAGGAAGGGAACACCCGCTGGCAGGTCGAGTCGGGGCAGGTCCTGCTGTCGTTCGATCGGCCGCCGCCGGTCGACGCCGAAGAGGCGCCGCTGTCGATGCTGCGCGCGCGGCCGCCGGCCGTCACCCGGGGGGACCTGGCGCCCGCCAGCCCCGAGGAGATCTACGAGATCGGCTGCGAGATCGACGAGGCGGATCCGGCCCAGGCCGAGGCGAGCTATCGGCAGGTCCTGATGCAGGCGCCGGAGCACGCCGACGCGCACATCAACCTGGGGCGCCTGCTGCACGAGCGGGGCGACATGGAGGCGGCCGAAGCACACTACCGGCGCGCCCTGGTCATCCGGCCGGGCGACGCGACGGCGCTCTTCAACCTGGGCGTCGCGCTCGAGGACCAGGGGCGCAACAGCGCCGCGCTCGAGGCCTATTCCCAGGCCATCGAGGCCGACGGGCGCAACGCCGACGCTCATTACAACGCCGCCCGCCTCTACGATCTGGCGGGCGACTACAGCGCGGCGCTGCGCCACCTTCGAATCTGTCGGGACCTCACCCGAAAGTGAGCGTGGGAGGGGCTGCGCCCCTCCCACGGACCCACCCCTTCAGATTGAAGTGAGCCCGGATCTGCTCGGCACATAAGTCTCCGGCGGGCAAAGCCCGCCTCCGATCATCAGAGGAGCCGGAGCAAGAGGAGCCGGAGCAGAGCGGCGGGTGGACGGGGTCAGGCCAGCTTGGCGTCGAGGGTGATCTTGGCGCTCGAGATGAGCTTGGAGATCGGGCAGCCGACCTTGGCGCTCTCGGCGGCGCGCTCGAACTTGGCCTTGTCCGGGCTGGTGACCTTCACCGTGACCTCGAGGTGCGAGGTGGTCACCGCGAAGCCGCTCTCGACCTTGTCCAGCGAGACGGTCGCCTTCGAGTCGATGTTCTCCGGCACGAGGCCCACCTTCTCCAGCTCCGCCGACAGCGCCATCGCGAAACAGCTGGCGTGCGCGGCGGCGATCAGCTCCTCGGGGCTGGTGCCGGTGCCGGTCTCGAACCTCTGCGCGAAGTCGTACGGGACATTCGCAAAGGTCCCGCTGGCGGCGGAAAACGTCCCCTTGCCGGCCTTGAGGCCCCCCTTCCAGTTCGCGGTCGCGGATCTCTTCATGGCGTCTCTCCTCCTGGTGTGGTGAGCGCGGAAACTTACTCACGAACCGGCCCGGTCGCCAGCGACGGTTTCGCTGCCCCGCCGAGCGCGGATACAATCGGGCGCGATGCCAACGCGCACCAGGGCCCGCCACCTCCTGGTGGCGCTTTGGACCGCGTTGATGCTGTGGGCGGCCGGCGCGCGCGCCGATGCGATTGAAGAGCCGGGCGAGCCCCTGCCCCAAGCGCCGCTGCCGCGGGGGAGCTGGTTCACGCTGCAGACGCCTCACTTCGACATTCACTTCTATCGCGACGAAGCCGCGTTCGCCGAGCGGGTCGCGCACTTCGCCGAGCGTGCCTATCGCCTCGACACCCGCTACCTCAACTGGCGGCCCAGCGGCCGGACGACGGTCGTGCTGAGCGACGTCTCCGACCAGGCCAACGGCTCGGCCAGCTCGATCCCCTACAAGTTCATCAATGCCTACGGGGCCCCGCCCGATTCGCTCGACGAGCTGAACGACTTCGACGATTACATGAAGTTGCTCATCACCCACGAATTCACCCACGTCGTTCACCTCGACACGATGCTCAGCATCTGTCCGCTGGCGATCAACACCGTCCTCGGCCGGACCTACGCCCCCAACCTGGCAGAGCCGACCTGGTTCATCGAGGGGATGGCGGTGTTGATGGAGTCGCGCCAGACGACCGCCGGCCGCCTGCGCAGCAGCTTCTACGACATGCACCTGCGGGTCGCCTTGCTCGAGGACCGAATGTTCGGCATCGATCAGATCTCGTCGATCCCCGACCTCTACCCGCAGGGAACGGCCGCCTACCTCTACGGCTCGAGCCTGCTTCGCTACATCGAGGACCGCTACGGCCCCCACAAGATCCGCGAGATCTCGCACCGCTACGCCGACACCTGCATCCCGGGCGGCATCAATCGCACGGCGGAGAAGGCGGTCGGCAACGGCTACGTCGGGGTCTTCGGTCCCGGCCTCTGGGACGACTGGCGGCGGGCGATCGCCCACCGCTACACGCTGCAGGTCGAGGACGCCAAGCTGCGGCCGCTCACCGCGGCGACGCGCCTCACCTGGGAGGCGCCCTCGCCGCGCAGCGAGGGTCCGGGCGCGCGCTTCCTGCCGGACGGCGCGCTGGTGTTTCACCGCGCCAACAACGATCAGTCGCCGGCCTACGTCCGGCTCGATCCCAGCACTGGCGCGCGCCGGGTGGTCGCCGAGATGCTGGGCGGCGGGCCGGCGGCCCCCACCCCCGACGGCCAGGCGCTGATCTTCCAGCGGGTGAATTTCATTTCGCTGCCGCTGCGGCTGGTGACCAACTCCGATCTGGCCTGGAACGATCTGTATCGCCTCGACCTGGAGAGCGGGACGATCCGCCAGCTCACCAACGGGCTCCGGGCGCACGAGCCGGACGTGTCGCCCGACGGAAAACAGATCGCCTGCGTGCTGGTCGGGACCAACGTCCGGCGCCTGGCGCTGGTGCCCATCGAGGGGGGCGCGGCGCGCGTCCTCATGCCGGAGGCGCCGGGCCTCGCCTACACGCCTGCCTTCTCGCCCGATGGCCGCCTCATCGCCTACTCGCGCTGGAAGCCGGGCGGCTTCCGGGACATCCACATCTACGATCTCGCCGCGGCGACCGATCGGGCCATCTCCGTCGATCGCGCGATGGACATCGATCCCCGCTTCTCACCCGATGGGCGCTACGTCCTGTTCTCGTCCGATCGCAGCGGCATCAACGACATCTACGCCTACGAGCTGTCGACCAAGCAACTGTGGCAGGTCACCAACTTGTTGTCGGGGGCATTCCAGCCCGTGGTCTCCCCCGACAGCCGCCGCCTGGTTTTCACCGGCTTCACCAGCGACGGTTTCGACCTCTGGACCATGCCGTACGATCCGACGAAGTTCGTCCCGGCGAAGCCGTATGCCAACGCGCGCCTCGACAGCCCCATCGACCCGGACGCCGAGACCGACTCGCCTGACGCGGCTCCCGAGGATGCCGCCGCCCCGCCCTTTCCCCAGCGAATCACGCCCTACGTGCCCTGGAAGTACATGTACCCGCACCAGTGGACGCTCGGCTCTCTCGGCGACGTGTTCGGACTGGGCCAGACGTTCCAGGTCTTGACCAGCGTCAACGACCCCGCGGGGTTTCATTTTTTCTCGTTCAACTTGCTATTTCCGACCACCGGCAGCCCCTCCGGACAGGTGAGCTACACGTATTTGCGCCTCTGGCCGGCGTTCAGCCTCTCGCTGGCCAAGACCGACCTCGTCAGCAACGGGCTCATCGTCGACAACCACAACCTCGACTACCTGCAGCGCACGATCTCCTTCTCCGGCTCCATGGGTCTCCCGGTCCTGCGGACCCCCGACGCGTCGAGCGATCTCCACCTTCGCCTACGACTACTCGGCCTACGGACCGATCAGCCCGACGCCCGTCGGTGAGCCGACCGGCGCCATCACCATCAAGCCGGAGAGCGGCCCGTTCGCCGACCTGCGGATGTCCTGGTCGTTTTCCGATGCCCATCGCTGGCAGTACTCGATCAGCAACCAGGAGGGGCGCAGCATCTCCGTCAACCTGCGACTCTCCGACCCGACGCTGGGCGGTCGGTTTCGGGCGACGGAGGTGTCGTGGTCTTGGACCGAGTACTTCACCCCGCCATGGGCGCGCCTCCACGCGCTGGCGCTGATCACGCAGGGCGGATTCGGCATCGGCGACAAGCGCCAGTTCTTCGGGCTGGGCGGCTACGCGTCGCAGGACGTCCTGCGCGGCGTCCTCCTCAACCAGCAGCAGTTCGCCTTCCTGCGCGGCTATCCCGTCAACGTGGTCGCGGGCGACAGCTATCTGGTGGCCTCCGGCGAGTACCGGGCGCCGCTGGTCTGGATCGAGCACGGATATCAGACGTTCCCACTCTTCCTCCGCCGGATCTGGGCGACCGGGTTCGTCGACGCCGGGGACGCGTTTCAGGGCCCTTTTCATCCGCAGCGAGCTGAGGGTCGACGCGGGGGTCGAGGCACACCTCGAATTCGCGCTCTTTTACTACCTCAACACCCAGATCCAGCTCGGCTACGCGCGCGGGTTCCAGTCGGGAGGCGGCAACCAACTTTACTTCGTCACGGCGGTCAGCTTTTGATCGATAGGTCGAGCTCGGCGGACCTACGTTCGACCGCAGTGGGGCGTCGCACAGACGAGGGAGCGGTTCGAGGGCAAGCTTTCGAGAGGTCGCAATGTCGAAACGGAAAGAAGCGCCACCGCGCAGGGGAAACAGCTCTGGTCTCGGCCCTATCGTCTGGAGGATGGTCTTGCTCGTCGTGTTCTCCGCGAGCGGTTGCAGTCAAGGCGCCGAAGGCACCCCCTGCACGCCGTCGACGGATGGTGGGGGCCAAGGGGAGTGCACCAACGGGCTGACCTGCCAGCGTCCTGCCAAATGCACGAATTACTACTGTTGCCCAACGCCGGCGTCGATGAGCTCGAACGCCTCCTGTAACAGCTCGGCCTGCACCGCCTCCTGAAGACTAGACGGGCCTTGCCGCCGAATGACAGTCGGGCGACGATGTCATCATCAGGGGCGCCCCCCTCCTGCCATGAAGCGATTCCCCTTCCTGCTCATCTCGTCGCTCGGTGTTGGACTCGTCGCCCTCGGCTGTAAGGGCGACACGACCGGCGGCGCATCCGGGACCGGCGGCAGCGCCACCGGGACTGGCGGCAACGCCGCCGGCGGCTCGACGGGAACTGGCGGCGGCGCCAGCGGCGGTGCGACCGGAACCGGCGGCAACGCGACCGGCGGCGCGACCGGGACCGGCGGCAGCGCGACCGGGGACCGGCGGCAACGCGACCGGCGGGTCGGGTGCCGGTGGCACCGCTGGCCTCGGCGGCGCCGGCGGTTCGCCGGCGGGCGGCCACGGCGGCGGCGCGGTCGGCGGAGCAGCGGGCGGCGGCGGTTCCTCTGGAAGTGGGGGCGCGGGCGGCGGGACCGGGGGGACGACGCCGGCCTGCGCCCACAAGCTCTGCGAGAGCTTCGAGAGCGGCGCGGTCGGCGCGCTCCCCACCGGCTGGACCGCCTACGACGGCTACGGCGGCGACGCCATGAAGGGGGTCGGGCTGGCGAACGATCAGGCTCATTCCGGCGGCATGTCGCTCAAGAGCAGCTCGACGACCCCGGGCGAACAGCGGATCCAAAAGAGCCTGGCGGCGCTCGGCGCCACGGCGACCAAGCACTGGGGGCGCATCTTCTACAAGGTGCAGTCGCCCGCGCCGAAGACCTCCGGCGGCGTCTACTTTCACACCACGATGGTCGCGCTCGAGGGGACGACGGAGAACCGGATCGTCGACTCCGTCCAGAACCCCGCCGGCGCCCACCAGTGGATCTACAATGTTCCCGACGACTCGTGCTGCACCGGCTCGACGTACGACTGGACGTTCGACGCCAGCTGGCACTGCGCCGAGTGGTACGTCGACGTGTCCACGAACAGCTACCGGTTCTTCTCGGATTCGACCGAGGTGACCTCGCTGGCGTTCACCAACAACGCCAACGCCAAGATGTCGGCCTACACGGCCATCGTCGTCGGGTCGATCTTCTACCAGACGCCCCCCTCCCCCTTCGTCCTGTGGCTCGACGATCTGGCGATCGACGACACCCAGATCGGCTGCAAGTAGGCGGCGGCCGCGGCTAACCGACGACGGCGTCGAGGCTGTCGCCGAGGATCGCCGCCATCTGGTCGATCTCCTCGGGCGTGACGGTGAGCGGCGGGAAGAGGTACATCGTGTCGCCGATCGGCCGCAGCAGCGCGCCGCGCCGGACCGCCTCCCGGTAGACGGCGTAGCCGGTGCGACGGGCGGGATCGCGCGGGCTGCCGTCGGCGGCCCGAATGTCGACGGCGGCCACCATCCCGCACGCGCGCAGGTTGCGCAGATAGCCGCGCCCGACCGTGACCGATTCCAGCGCCGCGTGCAGCCGCGGCGCCAGCGCCGCCACCCGGCCCAGCAGATCGTCGGCGGCGAACACGTCGAGCACGGCGTTGGCGACCGCCACCCCCAGCGCGTTGCCGGTGTACGTGTTCGAGTGGAGAAAGGCGCGCCCCTCGGCGTAGTCGGCGTCGAAGAGCTGGTAGACGGCGTCGGTGGTCAGCACCGCCGACAGCGGCAGCACGCCGCCGGTCAGCCCCTTCGACAGCGTCACGAAATCGGGGAGCGCGGCCGTCGAGAGGCGCCCCGCCCCGTCGGCGAGGTGCGAGGCGAGGATCGCCCCCAGCCGTCCCATCCCCGAAGCGATCTCGTCGGCGATCAGGTAGACGCCGTGGGCGTCGGCCCAGGCGCGCAGCCGGCGCAACAGATCGGGGCTGAAGAGCAGCATCCCGCCCGCCGCCTGCAAGATCGGTTCGTAGATGATCGCGGCCAGCGTGTCGGCCTCGGCGGTCAGCGCCCGCTCGATCGCCGGCCAGGCCTCGCCGGCGTCGAGCCAGCGCGGATCGTGCGGCCCGCTGCGATAAGGGAGGCCGCGGAGCCGCTGCACCGGAAAGCAGAGAGACCGGTAGGGCGCGGCGTAGAGCTCCAGATCGCCGACGGAGAGCGCGCCGACCGTCTCGCCGTGGTAGCCGTTCTCGAGCGCCACGAAGCGCGTCCGCCCAGGCATCCCGCGCTGCGCCTGTGCTTGCAGCGCCATCTTCAGCGCGATCTCCACGGCGGTCGAGCCGTTGTCGGCCAGGAAGACCTTGCCGAAGTGGCCGGCCCGCCGGCCTGGCGCGGCGGCGGCTCCCCAGGCGTCCGGCGGGTGACCGTTGGCCGCCGCCAGCAGCCGTTCGCAGAGCCGCACCAGGGGCGCGCTGGTGGTGTTGGCGGTGATGACGTGCTCGAACGTCTCTTGCTGATCGCGCAGCGCCGCCGACAGGCGCGGATGGCCGTGACCGAGCGCCTTGCACCACCAGCTGGAGATGGCGTCGAGGATCTCGCGCCCGTCGGCGAGGCGGAGGCGAGCGCCCCGCGCGCCGACCACCTCCAGCGGCGGGAAGTCCCGGTAGTCGCGCATCTGGCCACAGGGGTGCCAGAACACCGCCAGGTCCCGGGCCGCCAGCGTCATCTGGTGGCCGATTGGGGATCGTCATCCCTGTGTGACTAGCACGACCGGGGCTCTTGCGTGGACGCCCGCTTGCGCCCGCGGCGCGAACGAATGGCCAGCCCACCGCCGAGGAGGCTGAACAGGAAGGCCCCCGGACCCGGCGCCTCCGAGCCGACGTCGCAGCTGCATCCGGTGGACTGCGGCGGAGGGGTCACCCCCGCATCGCCGGGAGCTCCGCCGCCCCCTTCGGTCGCGATCGGACCGGCACCGCCAGCGCCGCCCTGGATACCGCCGGTCGCGACAGCGCCCCCGGCGCCCGTCTCGCCCCCGCCTTCGCCCGCTTGGCCTTCGCCGCCCGCGCCCGTGCGCGCCGCCGGCCGCGCCGGTCCCGCCGGTCGCGACCGCTGCCGCCCGCCGTCCCGATCGCGCCGGTTCCGCCGGTCCCGATCGCGCCGCTCCCGGCGGAGCCGCCGTGGCCCGCCCCGCCGGTCGCGCCGCTCATGCCGGCCAGCCCCGACGCACCGGCCGTGCCCCCCGCTCCGGTGACGCCGCCGGCGCCCGCGGTCCCGGTGATCATTCCGCCGCCGGCCATCCCGCCTGCCCCTGGGCCCCGGCGGCGCCGCCCGCGCCCCCCATCCCGCCGGTGCCCGGGTTGCAGTCGGCGAGCGACAGCGTCACCGGTTGCCCGGCCGCGAGCGCCAGATAGGAGATCGTCTGGCCGGCGTACGTCTCGGCGCCCGGCGTGCAGAGCCCCGTGACCGGGAACGGTCGCCGCGTTGTCGACGGAGACCGTCATCGAGGTGCCCGCCTGAATCGTCGCCACCACGCCGGACGCGTTCAAGGCCATCCGGTTCCTCACCCGGGTGGCAAGCTCGTCCATGTTCGGGCTGACGACCGGGAAGGTCGCCACCGCGGCGTACTTCTGGAGGGTGGCGTCCATCAGATCGGTGAGGAGGCTGTGCCCGGCGCCGTCGTAGTCGCGCGTGTTCGCCTGATGGAACATCCAGGGATCGTTGTTGCCGTTCAGCAGGTACTGCAGGAAGGCGTCGCTCTGCGGTCCCGATGATGGTCTGCGTAGTCGACGGCGGCCGTCGGCGATCGCAGCGCTTCGTACTCGGGGATCCACTCGGACGGCTGCGAGACGTTGTAGTAGAGCTCGCTGGGGATGCGCGGGATCTCCAGCACGGTCGGCTGGAACGCGTTCGGGATCCCGACGTTCGGCGACGGGTTGTTCTGCCCCGGCTCCGAGGTGTCGCTGACGAGCTGGGTGATCCCGACGTCGTGAATGGCCAGCATGGCATCGGCGCTGGCGAGCCCCGAGATGTTCGGCGTGACGGCGTTGACGGTCGCGTAGGGCGCCAGCCCCAGCCCGCGCAGGTATTGATCGTTGCGGCGTGAACTCGTCGAGGACCTGCGCATAGCTGAGCCCGTCGAGCAGGGTGTGATCCCAGGTGTGGTTGATCCACGCGAAGGTCGACCCGAGCGCGACCGCCTTGGCCGTCAGCGGATCGCCGGGCATCGACTGCGAGCCCTGCCCGTTGCACGCCCAGGCGAATCGAAAGCCAGCCGTGAGCGGCTGGGCGCGCGTCGCGTTCTCCCAGTTCGCGAACGCCTGCATGTCGGCGCCGGTGATCCGGTACGTGCCGCCCGTGTAGATGTCGCTGCTGAGGAAGAGATCGTCGATCTGGGGAACGGCGTAGGCGTGCCGCTCGCCGACGAACAGCCCGTGCGTCGCCCAGTCGACGAGACCGTAGGCGAGCTCGAGGTACGAGACGAAGTACGAGGCCTGCGCGAACGTGAGCGCCAGCGCCTCGCGGCCGTCGGAGTAGGTGCGCGTCGCGGCGTAGACGTTGCCGGCCGCGTCGACCAGCAGCGGGACCGTGGCGGCATCGATCGGCGAGGCGGGATAGGCGAACCCGGCGTTGATGTTCACCGGGTTGGCGCAGTTGGCGCCGACGAAGACCGAGCGCCCGGCCGCGGTGCAGGTGGCGCTGATGGGCGTGACGGAGGGATCGACGCTGCCGTTGTCGGTGAGGCCGTAATCGGCGGTGGGTGACGTGTAGAGCGAGACGCGGCGGACGCCGAACGAGGCCTCGTACGTCGCCAGGGTGGTCCACTCGGCGTCGGTGAACGCGCTGGTGCCGTTGACCGACAGGTCGCCGAGATCCAGGAAGACGGCCTGGTACTTCCCATGCGTTCCGGACCCGAGCATGTCGGCCGTCAGCGTGGGGCCGGTCGTCGCGTCGAGCACGTCGAACGGCGTCCCCAGGTACTGCAACGTGTTCTCGATGGCGCCGAAGGCGGCGTCCGTCCCGTTGGCGGTGATGACGAGGATGCGCGCGTCGACCGACGCGTTGGCGATCGGCGCCGCGAACGTGGGCGGCGCGGCGTGAGCGCCGGGGGCCGCGATGAGAGGCACGACCGCCCTTCGCGGCGCCTGCGGCGCGTGGGCGATCCGTTCATGGGCGACGAGCGGAGCGCCGACGCGTCCGCCGTCGCAGCCGAGTCCCATCGCGATGGCGGCGACCGCCGTCCACCTCGCCCAGGTTCGACCGAGAGAGTCCTTCATGGCGTGTGCCTCCTCAAAGCCTCGCAGCCGTCCAGTTCGGCGAGCAGGAAGCCAGCAGAACGCGTGCCACGCGAACCCCTGATCTCGTTCGGGGCCGTCGCTACCGTTCGGTGCCCACGCGTTGCCGCGCGGTATCCGCCGCGTCGAAGTGCGTCGGACTCAGACCCTACGGGCGCCGCGTCGCCGCGCCACGATCGCGCAACCGATCAGGCAGAGAACCGTCCCCAGGATGTTGGAGCTATTTTCGGCGAGCCCGCAGGCACAACCCGCCGTCATGGGCGGCCCGCTCGCCAGACCGACGTGGGTGGAGCTGCCGCCGTTGACGGCCCCTCCGTCGGTCGCTCCGACTGCGCCGTTGTCGTCCGCCGATCCGATCGCCCCGTTGGCGCCGCCCGCGCCACCCGCATCCGGGGCCCCGGAGCCCGGGTCGCCGGTTGCACCCGAGCAGCCGCTGAGCGCATACGTCGCGGTCTCTCCGTCGGCGAGCACCAGGTACGAGATGCTCTGCCCGGCGTAGCTCTCCGCTCCGGGGGTGCAAAGGCCGGTGACGGGGATGGTGGCCGCATGCGCGACGGTGACGGTGAGGCCGCCCCCGCCAATCGTGGCGACCACGCCCGACGCGTCGAGCGCCATCCGATTTCGCACCCGGGTCGCCAGGTCTTCCATGGTCGGGCTCACGATCGGGAAGGTCATCACCGCGCCGTACTTGGCGAAGGCGTCGTCGAGCAGGTCGCTGAGGAGGCTGTGCCCGGCACCGTCGTAGTTGCGGGTGTTGGCCTGGTGAAACATCCAGGCGTCGTTGCTGCCGTTCAGCATGTAGCTGAGGAGGTCGTCGCTCTCCTTCCCCTTGAGCGTCGGGTAGTCGATGGCGGCGCCGGCGTGCAGCGCCTGATACTCCGGGATCCATTCGGAAGGCTGCGAGACGTTGAAGTAGAGATCGACCGGCTTGCGCGGGAGCTCGAGCACCGAGGGCTCGAGCGCGTTCCAGATGCCGGCGTTCGGCGACGGGTTGTTCTGGCCCGGTTGCGAGGTGTCGCTCACGATCTGCTGGATGCCGCTGTCGTGCAGATCGCCCGCATGGCGTCCGCGCTGCCCAGCCCCGAGATGTTCGGCGTGACCGCGTTGATCGTCGCGTAAGGCATGAGGCCCAGCCCGCGCAGATATTGATCGTTGCGGGTGAACTCATTGACCACGTCGGCGTAGCTCATCGCATCGAGGACCGGGTGATCCCAGGTGTGGTTGATCCACGCGAAGGCCGGCCCGAGCGCGACCGCCTTGGCCGTCAACGGATCTCCGGGGCGCGAGGAGGACCCGGCCCCGTTGGCGCACCAGGCCACCCGGAGACCGGCGGTGAGCGGATTGGCCCGCGACCGCGGCCTGCCAGTCGGCGAACGCCTGCAAATCGGCGTCGGTGATGCGGTAGACGCCGCCGGTGTAGATCGCGCTCGACAGGAACAGATCGTCGATCTGCGGCATCGCATAGACGTGGCGCTCACCGATGAACAGGCCACGCGTCGCCCAGCTCACCAGACCATAGGCGAGCTCGAGATAAGAGACGTAGGTCGGCGCCTGGCCGAAAGTGAGCGCCAGCGCCTCCCGCCCGTCCGGGTACCTGCGGGTGGCGGCGTAGACGTTTCCGTTGCCGTCCGCGAGCAGCGCGGTCGTCGCGTCGTCGAGGGGCGCCGCCGGATAGGCGAAGCCATGGGCGATGACGACGGGGTTTGCGCAGTTGGTCCCGACGAAGAGCGCCCTGCCCGCGGCCGTGCAACTCGCCGAGATCGGCGAGGGGCTCGGGTCGAAGCCGGCGCTGGTTTGGGAAAGGCCATACGACGCGGTCGGAGCGGTGTAGAGCGAGACGCGCCGGACGCCAAACTCCACCTCATAGGTGGTGAGGGCGGTCCACTCGGCGTCGGTGAAGGCGCTGCTGCCGCCGACCGACAGGTCCCCGACGTCGAGGAAGATGCCGTTGTATCTGCCGTGCGTTCCCGACGCCAGCAGGCCCGCGGTGAGCGCCGGTCCCGTCGAGGCGTTCAGCACGTCGAAGGGCGTCCCCAGATACTGCAGCGTCGCCTGAATCGCCGCGAATCCCGAGTTGTCCCCCTTGGCGGTGATCACCAGGACGCGCGCGTCGACGGTGGCGCCGGCGATCGGAGCGGCGCCGGTGTCGGGCGACGGGTTCACCTGGACGCGCCGCCAGCGGCCTGATGATGATCGGCGCCGCGGCGGCCGGCGGCTGCGGGATACGTCCAGTCGCCACCAGCACCTCTTCATCGCCCGGCTGATTGCAGCCGAGCACGATCCCCGACAATCCGACGAACACCCACGCAACCGACCACCCGTACTTCATCGCCACACTCCCCGCGAGCAGGAATTCAGGTCCGCGAAGCGGGAAGCAGCACGAGACATGCCACGCGAACGCGCGGAACCGGACGCGGGCAGCTACCGTTCGGTGCGGCGCGACCCGGGCGCCGTTCCCGCGGCGCTCAATCCGTAGGTATCATTCGGTACCGTCGCCGCGGGCGCCGGAGAGGCCGTGCTCCTCCAGCTTGGCGTAGAGCTGCGGCCGCCCGATGCCGAGCAGGCGCGCGGCTGCGGAACGATTTCCCTTCGCCCGTTCGAGCGCGCGCAGGATGAGCTGCTTTTCCAGTCGCGCCACCGCGCCGTGCAACGAGAGGTCGTCATCGTCCATCGGTGCCATCGCAGGACCGGGATCGGCGCGCAGACCGTCGGGAAGATCGCCGACGTCGATCACCTCGCCCGCGCAGAGCACGGCGGCGCGCTCGAGGACGTGGAACAGCTCCCGCACGTTCCCGGGCCAAGGATTGGCGACCAGCCGCTGCATCGCCGCCTCCGAGACGGCCCGCGCGCTCTTGCCCCGCAGCGCATGCGCGACCAGGAGCGGAATGTCGCTGCGGCGCGCGCGCAGCGGCGGCAGCTCGATCTCGATGACCGCCAGCCGGTAATACAGCTCCTCACGGAGAGTCGCGCCGGCGGCGCCGGGGCGGACCGGACGGTTGGTGGCGGCGATGAGGCGCACGTCGCCGGTGATGGGGTCGTTCCCGCCGACCCGCTCGTAGGTCCCCTCCTGGACGACGCGCAAGAGCTTGGACTGCAGCGCGGGATCGAGATCGCCGATCTCGTCGAGGAACAGCGTCCCGCCGGCGGCTGCTTCGAACCGGCCGCTGCGGCGGGCGACCGCGCCGGTGAAGGCGCCCCGCTCGTGGCCGAACAGCTCGCTCTCGATCAGCGTCGGGGGCAACGCCGCCTGATTCACCGCGACGAACGGCTTGCGGGCGCGCGGCGAGTAGGTGTGAATCGCGCGGGCCACCAGCTCCTTGCCGGTCCCCGTCTCGCCGGTGATGAGGACCGGCGCCGTCGACGCGGCCGCGCGACCGATGAGCTTCCAGATCGCCAGCATGGCCGCGCTGGTCCCCACCAGATCCTGACGCGCCTCGGGCGGCTCGAGAGGCGGCCCCGCCTCGCGCGCCAGCGCCCGCTGGTTGAGCGCCCGCTCGATCGTCGCCCGCAAGACCGCCAGGTCGAACGGCTTGGTCAGGTAGTCGAACGCGCCGTCCCGCATGGCGCGGATCGTTCGCTCGCTGTCGCCATAAGCCGTCGCGACGATGACCGGCACGCCGCGCGCCGTGGCCCGCAGCTCGACGAGGTAGTCGAGACCGTCGCCGTCACGCAGGCGGATGTCGAGCAGCACGCAGTCGATGGCGTGCGCGGCGACCACGGCGCGCGCCTCGCCGATCCCGGCCGCGGCGTGCGCCTCGCACCCCATCGCCTTCGCCACGTCGCACAACCCCTGCCGCAGCCCCAGCTCATCCTCGACGATCAAGAGCGCCCCGGTCATGCGGCCCCACCGCCACCGGCCCGCCCGATCGCATGGGCGCAGCTCGGCTCTGCGGCGCGGAGCCCCTCATGGCGATGGTCTCCGGCGACCGTCCTGGAGGCCTCGGATCGCACCGGCAACGTCAGCTCGAGGCAGGTGAGCTCGCCATCGCGCCCGTAGGTCAGGTCCCCGCCGTGGGCCCGGGCGATCGCGCGCGAGATCGCCAGTCCGAGGCCGGTCCCGTCCGGCTTGGTGGTGAAGAAGGGCTCGAAGATCTCTCCGGCGCGCCCGGACGGGACGCCGTCACCGCGATCGGCGACCCGGACGCGCACCGCCTCGGCGTCGGCCTCGACGGTGGCTTCGACCGTGGCGCCGTCGGGCGAGGCCTCGACCGCGTTGCGCAGGACGTTGTCGAGCGCGCGCGCCAGCGCATCACCGTCGCCGATGGCCTCCCCGGCCCCGCGCGCCGCGATCGTCACCCGCCGCAGCGCCGCCCAGGGAGCCAGCGCTTCGGCGCGGGCGCGCAAGAGACCCGCGACGTCGAGCGGGGCCCGCGTCCCCAGCGCCCGCCCCGCCACGATCAGAAGGTCCGCCACCAACCGATCGAGCCGGGTGATCTCCGACGAGGCGTGGTCGATGGCCGCGCGCGCCTCGGGCGGCAGCGCGACGCCCCCGGCCGCCAGGTCGAGCCGCAGCTTGATGGAGGCCAGCGGGTTCCGCACCTCGTGGGCCACCCCGGCCACCACCCGTCCGAGCGCGGCCAGCCTTTCCTGCCGCGCCAGATCGCGCCCCATCTGCTCCTGAATTCGCCGCGCGTCCTCCAAGCGGCGCGCCAGCGTGCCGATCCCGACGGCGATGTCGTCCAGCTCGGCGATCTCGGAGCGCGGAACGGGCGCGGTCAGATCATCGGCCAGGGCCGCCAGCGCACCCTGCAGGCCGGAGGCGGCCCGCCGCACCGACACCAGCGAATACGCGGCGCTGGCCACCAGCAGCAACGCCGAAAAGCCGAGCGCCACCACCAGCAGCCGCCAGGTCTGCAGCGTGGGCGACGGTCGCACCGGAACGGCCGCCCAGAGCAGCGCCCCCGCCGGCCCCGGCGCGACGCGGGCCACCAGCTCGCCGCCGTCGATCTCCGATTCGTTCTCGGCCGCCCGGGCGCTGGCCGCCGCGCGGCTCGCGGTCGCGCGCATCGCCTCGCGCCAGGCCGGAGGAACCGCCGCCGCGATCTGCGCGGGAGCCGTCGCCCCCGTTGCCAGGCCGACCCGCAACCCGACGACGCGTGGAGAAGGTCGAGGCGATGCCGACCGGGCCGAGCGCCGCCAGCCGATCGATCTCGTCCCGCACCGCTTCGCGCCCGCGCTCCAGCCGCTGAGCGCGGGTGACGGAGATGGCGCGGTAGAGCGCGTCGGCCGACAGCGTGGCGGTCAACAAGCCCAGCAGCGCCACCGCCAGCAGACGATGACGAATTCCCCGACCGATCCGCACGCGGCCCTCGTCAAGCAAGCGCGATACCGCGCGGTTGTCGGCGAAACGCCGGGTTCCGCCCGCCGGCGCGCTGCCTCAACCCCCTACAGGTGTCCAGAATCGATACAGGTTACCGCCGCGCCCGCCAGCGTGCCAGGCAGGCGTCCCGACGTCTCGAAACACCTTGCGCGTGGCCCGGAAGTTGCGAAGGTGGCGCAGCCGAGCGCAGCCGCTCCCTCTGAACGCGAAGCCAAGCACACCGTCCATGCCGCCCCGCCCGCTCGCCGCCTTGATGATCCCGCTCGTGATGTTCGGGATGTTCGTCGGGGCGCAGGCCGCGAACGATGCCGACGGGTCGCCGGGGATGGGGGAGACGCCGCTCAGCTTGCAGCAGGCGGAGCAGACGGCGCTGCGAAATCAACCGAACGTGCGCGCCGCGCGCGGCCTTCAGGAAGCGGCCGAGGGGCGGGTCGAGGAGGCGCGCGCCGGCTACCTGCCACAGGTGTCGATCACGGGCAGCTACGAGCGCACGACCGGCAACTTCGGGACCCGCCCCGGCAGCCTGCCGCAGAGCCTGACAACCGGCGGGATGGGGGGCGGCCCGGGAACCGCCGTCATGGCCGGCGCCACGCCCATCAGCTGGGATCCGAAGTACAACTACTTCCAGCTCAACACGGGCGCCAGCCAGCTGCTCTACGATTTCGGTCAGACCAGCAATCGATGGGCGTCGGCCGGGGCCAGCCGGGACGCGGCCTCCGAGAACACGCGCACCGCGGCGCTGCAGACGCTCTTCAACGTCCGGCGCGCCTACTTCGCCGCCCGCGCCAACCGCGATCTGGTGGCGGTCGCCGAGGAGTCGGTGCGCAACCAGGAGAAGCACGTGGAACAGACGCAGGCCTTCGTCCGCACCGGCATCCAGCCGGACATCAACCTCGCCACCGTCCTGACCGCGCTCGCCAACGCCAAGGTGCAGCTGGTCAGCGCGCGGAACAACTTCGCGGTGGCCGAGGCGCAGCTCTCCCAGGCGATGGGCGTCTCCGCCACGCAGAGGTACACGCTCTCCGACGAGGAGCTCCCCGCCGTCGCCGGCGAGGAGGGCGATCCCGCGTCCCTGGTCGCGCACGCCGAAAAGAACCGCCCCGAGCTCGCCAACCTGAGCGCCCAGCGCCGTGCGCAAGCGCTGACGATCCGATCGCTGAAAGGGGCCTACGGACCGAGCTTGAGCGCCATCGGCAACTTCTCGGAGATCGGGGTCGCCACCAATGCCCTGGCGCCGAACTGGTACGTCGGCCTCGGGCCTCACCTGGAACGTCCTGCAGGGGGGGCTGACGCGCGGGCAGGTTCGCGAGGCGAACGGGACGCTCGAAAATCTCGTCGGTCAGGAGCAGGCGTTGCGCCTGCAGGTGCAGGTCGACGTCGAGCAGGGGCGCCTCGGCGTTCAGGCGGCCAAGGCGACCATCAGCGCCGCCGACGAGGCGCTGGTGAACGCCCGCAACCAGCTGACCCTGGCCGAAAAGCGCTACGAGCACGGGCTCGGCAGCGCCGTCGAGCTCAGCGACGCCCAGGCTGCTTACACGACGGCCGAGTCGCAGGTCGTGCAGGCGAAGTTCAACCTCGCGTCGGCGCGCGCACAGCTGCTGGCGGCGCTGGGAGACCAATGAGACGAACGGAAACCGGATTCTCGCGGGCCTGGCGATCGTCTCGGAGCCTCGTTGTCGCCGCCGTGGTCCTGGCCCTGGCCGGTTGTGGGAAGGCGCCGGAGAACGCCGCCGGGACGCGCGGCGCGAAGGGCCCGGCCGGCCGATCGCCCCATCCCGGTGCTCGTCGCCGAGGCGGTCACCCGCGACGTGCCGATCTTCCTGGAGGGCCTGGGGACGGTCACCGCCTATCGAACGGTCAACGTTCGCAGTCAGGTCGACGGCCGCCTCGACAAGGTCATCTTCCGCGAGGGGCAGGCCGTCAAGCACGGGGAGGTCATCGCCCAGGTCGACCCCCGGCCGTTCGAGATCCTGCTGCACCAGGGGCAGGCGGCGCTGACGCGCGATCAGGCGCAGCTCGACGGCGCCAAGCGCAACCTCGAGCGGTACGTCGCGGTCGGCGGGGAACACCTCTTGCCGCAGCAGCAGATCGACGACCAGCGCGCGCTGGTCGAGCAGCTCACCGGCACCGTGCAGAACGATCGCGCCACCATCGAGAACGCCAGGCTGCAGCTCGACTACGCCCGCATCAAGTCGCCCATCGACGGCGTCACCGGCGTGCGGCTGGTCGACCAGGGCAACCTCGTCCACGCCGCCGACGCCACCGGAATCGTCGTCGTGACGCAGATGGATCCGATCGCCGTGCTGTTCACGCTGCCCCAGGACGATCTGCCCGACGTGGCCCGGCAGCAGGCGGCGGGGCCGTTGCTGGTCGAGGCCCGCACCCGCGACGGAGGCCAGCTGCTGCGCACCGGCACGCTGGAGCTGATCGACAATCAGATCAACCAGGGGACGGCGACCATGCGCCTGAAGGCGATCTTCCCCAACCCGGAGCGCACGCTCTGGCCGAATCAGTTCGTCAAGGCGCGGCTGCGGCTGACGGTGCGGAAGGGGGCGCTGGTGATCCCGGCGGTGGCGGTCCAGCGCGGGCCCCAGGGGCCGTTCGTCTACGTCGCCAAGGACGACCAGGCGGAGCTGCGCCCCGTGACGGTCGAGCGTATCGAAGGGGAAGACGCGCTCATCTCCCAGGGCGTCGCGCCAGGGGAGAAGGTCGTGCGGGAGGGGCAAAGTCAGCTGCGGCCCGGTGCCAAGCTGGCGGTGCGGGAGGCGAGCGCCGCCGGCAGCGGGCCCGGGACGCCGGCCCCGCCCGGAGCTGCCCCGGCGCCAGCGTCGGGCAGCCCGCGCGGTGGCAAGCACCAGGGACACCAGCCGCTTTGAACGTCTCCGAGCTCTTCATCCGGCGGCCGGTCGGAACGGCGCTGCTGATGATCGGCGTGGCGGTCGCCGGGGTGGCCGCGTACCAGCAGCTGCCCGTCTCCGCTCTGCCGCAGGTCGACTACCCGACCATCGTCGTGTCGACGATCCTGCCCGGCGCCAGCGCCGACACGATGGTCTCGGCGGTGACGACGCCGCTCGAGCGGCAGCTCGGCCAGATCCCGTCGCTGGCCCACCTCACCTCCGTCTCCAGCGCCGCCAGCTCGCAGATCACGCTGCAGTTCACGCTCGACCGCGACATCGACTCCGCCGAGCAGGACGTGCAGGCGGCGATCAACGCGGCGTCGAACCTGCTCCCGCGCACGCTGCCGACGCCGCCGACCTACAGCAAGAGCAACCCCGCCGACGTGCCGGTCATCTCGCTGGCCGTCCGCTCCGACACCACGCCGCTGCCGGTGGTCGACGACTACGCCGACTCGATCCTCGCCCAGAAGCTGTCGCAGGTCTCGGGCGTCGGCCTGGTGACCCTCAACGGCGGCCAGCGGCCGGCGGTGCGCGTGCAGGTCGATCCGGTGGCGCTGGCCGGACGGGGCCTCGGCCTCGAGGACGTCCGCGCGGTCCTGGCGCTGGCCAACGTCAACCAGCCGAAGGGGAACCTCGACGGCCCCCGCCAGAACTACCTGGTGTCGGCCAACGACCAGCTGGCGTCGGCCGCCGGCTACAGGCCGCTGGTGCTCGCCTACCAGAACGGCGCCGCGGTGCGCCTGTCCGACGTGGCCAAGGTGCTCGACGGCGTCGAGAACGCGCAGCTGGCCGGCTGGGCCAATGAGCATCCGGCGGTGATCCTCAACGTCCAGCGGCAGCCGGGGGCGAACCTCATCGAGGTGGCCGAGCGGGTGAAGGCGCTCTTGCCGCGCCTGGAAGCGTCGCTGCCGCAAGGGATCAAGGTCGACATCCTCTCCGACCGCACCGAGACGGTGCGCGCCTCCGTGCACGACGTCGAGTTCACGCTGATTCTGACCATGATCCTGGTCGTCGCGGTCATCTACCTCTTTCTGCGCACCCTGCGGGCCACCATCATCCCCGGCGTCGCGGTCCCGCTGTCGCTGATCGCCACCTTCGGGGTGATGCTGTTCCTCGGCTACAGCCTCAACAACCTGACGCTGATGGCGCTGACGATCTCGACCGGGTTCGTCGTCGACGACGCCATCGTCATGATCGAGAACATCGCCCGCCACATCGAGGAGGGGGACCCACCGTTCACCGCCGCGCTGAAGGGGTCGAAGCAGATCGGCTTCACGATCGTGTCGCTGACGGTCTCGCTGGTGGCGGTGCTCATCCCGCTGCTTGTTCATGGGGGGGATCATCGGGCGACTCTTTCGGGAGTTCGCCGTCACCCTCAGCACCGCCATCGTCGCCTCGGCGATCATCTCGCTGACCCTCACGGCCATGATGTGCGGCCACATCCTTCGACCCATCCGCAAGGAGGACGAGGGTCGGGTCGCGCGCGCCTCGGAGGCGGCCTTCGACTGGATGGTGAAGGTCTACGACCGGGGCCTCGGGTGGGTGTTGAACCACCAGGCGCTGACGCTGGCGGCCACGGTGGCGACCGTCGCGTTGACGTTCTTCCTGGCGGTCGTCATCCCCAAGGGCCTCTTCCCGCAACAGGACACCGGCATGCTGCTGGGGATCACCGAGGCCGCCATCGACACCTCGTTTCCGGCCATGGCCGACCGCCAGCAGGCCGTGGTCGACGTCATCCGCGTCGATCCCGACGTCGAAAACGTCGCCTCGTTCATCGGCGCCGACGGCACCAACCCCACCCTCTCCAGCGGCCGGCTGTCGATCACCCTCAAGAGCCGCGAGCAACCGGAAGTCCGGCGCGCAGGCGATCATCGACCGATTGAACGCCAAGCTGGCGCAGGTCACCGGCATCACCGTCTATCTGCAGGCGGTGCAGGATCTCCAGCTCTCCAGCCAGGTGAGCCGCACGCAGTACCAGTACACGATCGAGGACGCCGACCCCGGCGAGCTGGCCGACTGGGCCCCTCAGGTGCTGGCGCGGCTCAGGCAGCTGCCGGAGCTCTCCGACGTGGCCAGCGATCAACAGAACGGCGCGCTGCAGATGACGCTGGTCATCGACCGCGACACCGCCTCGCGGCTGGGGATCACCGCCCAGGCCATCGACGACACGCTCTACGACGCCTTCGGGCAGCGTCCCGTCTCGACCATCTTCACCCAGCTCAATCTCTATCGGGTGATCCTGGAGGTTTCGCCCCAGTACCAGTCGAACCCCGACGGGCTCAATCAGATCTACATGCGGGCGACGACCGGGCAGACGGTGCCGCTCTCCGCCTTCGTGCGCTTCCAGCAGACGCAGACGGCGGTCTCGATCGCGCACGAGGGGCAATTTCCGGCGGTCACGCTCTCTTTCAACCTGGCGCCGGGCGCCGCGCTGGGCGACGCGGTGCGGGCCGTCAAGGACGCCGTGGCGGGGATGGGCGCCCCGGTCGGCCTGCACGCCGACTTCCAGGGCGCCGCCGCCGCCTTCGGGGACTCGCTGTCGACCGAGCCGCTCCTCATCCTGGCCGCCATCGTCACCGTCTACATCGTGCTCGGCGTGCTTTACGAAAGCTACATCCACCCCATCACGATCCTCTCGACCCTGCCGTCGGCCGGCGTCGGCGCCTTCCTGGCCTTGCTGCTCTGTCACTCCGAGTTCTCGATCATCGCGCTCATCGGGATCGTCCTGCTCATCGGCATCGTCAAGAAGAACGCCATCATGATGATCGACTTCGCGCTGGAGGCCGAGCGCGAGCAGGGCAAGACGCCGCGCGAGGCGATCCACCAGGCCTGCCTGCTGCGCTTCCGGCCGATCATGATGACCACCGTGGCGGCGCTCCTCGGCGGCGTCCCGCTGGCGCTGGGCACCGGGACCGGCGCCGAGCTCCGCCGGCCGCTCGGCATCACCATCGTCGGCGGCCTGCTGGTCTCGCAGGTGCTGACGCTGTTCACCACCCCGGTCATCTACCTCTACATGGATCGGCTGGGGGCGCGCTTTCGGCGCGGCAAGAAGCCTTCCCCCGAGCCCGAGGGCGCCCCTGCCCTCCCCGCGCCAGCCGGCAGCAGCCCGGCGCCCGAGACGCCATGAACATCTCGGCGCCCTTCGTCCGGCGGCCCATCGCCACCTCGCTGCTGGCGACGGCGGTGATCCTGGCCGGGCTCGTCGCCTACCGCGGCCTGCC
The DNA here is from genome assembly GCA_963835825.1 of uncultured Pseudomonadota bacterium. Taxonomy (GTDB): domain Bacteria; phylum Myxococcota_A; class Polyangia; order Fen-1088; family Fen-1088; genus JADGRB01. Next base: position 153,568 of record CAWIGZ010000002.1, on the reverse strand, counting down.
GGTCGCGCCGCTCCCCCGCGTCGATCTTCCCACCATCCAGGTCTCGGGCGCCCTGCCCGGCGCCAGCCCCGACACCATGGCCTCCTCGGTGGCCACCCCGCTCGAACGCCGCTTCGGCCGCATCGCCGGCCTGACCGAGATGACCTCGGTCAACACGCTGGGCTCGACGTCCATCACCCTGCAGTTCGATCTCGATCGCGACATCACCGGCGCCGCGCGCGACGTGCAGGCCGCCATCAACGCCTCGCTCTCCGAGCTGCCGCCCAACCTGCCCAGCCTCCCCAACTACCGCAAGGTCAACCCGGCCGACTCGCCGATCCTGATCCTCTCCCTCACCTCGCAGACGCTCCCGCTGGCGCAGGTGTTCGACGCCGCCAACACCGTGCTGGCCCAGAAGATCTCCCAGATCGACGGCGTGGGACAGGTCTTCGTCGGCGGCGGACAACAGCCGGCGGTCCGCGTCCAGATCGATCAGGAGGCGCTGGCCGGCCATGGGCTCTCGCTGGAGGATGTGCGGGCGGCGCTGGCCTCCTCGACGGCCAACCAGCCGAAGGGGACGCTGACCGGCGCGAACCTCACCTACCAGATCGCGGCCACCGATCAGCTGCTGGGGGCCGACGCCTACCGCAAGCTGGTGGTCTCCTATCAGAGCGGCGCCACCGTTCGCCTGGGCGACGTGGCCAACGTGTTCGACGACGTCGAGAACAACCGTCTGGCCGGCTGGATCGACGGCCAGCGCTGCGTCCTCATGATCATCCGCCGCCAGCCCGGCGCCAACATCCTCTCCACCATCGAAGGGGTGAAGAAGGCGCTCCCCTACCTCCAGCAGTCGATCTCACCGGCCATCGATCTGCGGATCGCCATCGACCGCACCACCACCATCCGCGCCTCGGTGCGCGACGTGGAGCGGACGCTGATCCTGAGTGTCCTCCTGGTCACGGCCGTGGTCTTCATCTTCCTGCGCAGCGCGCGCGCCACCATCATTCCCAGCGTCGCCGTGCCGCTGTCCCTCATCGGGACGTTCGGCGTCATGTACCTGCTCGACTACAGCATCGACAACCTGTCGCTGATGGCGCTGACGATCTCCACCGGCTTCGTCGTCGACGACGCCATCGTCGTCACCGAGAACATCGCCCGCCTCATCGAGGACGGCACGAGGCCGCTGCAGGCCGCGCTGGAGGGGGCGCGGCAGATCGGCTTCACCATCGTCTCCATCACCGTCTCGCTGATCGCCGTCTTCATCCCCATCCTCCTCATGGGGGGGATCGTCGGACGGCTGTTCCGCGAGTTCGCCGTCACGCTGAGCATCGCCGTCGCGCTCTCCGCGATCGTGTCGCTGACGGTGACGCCGACGATGGCCGGACGCCTGCTACGGCCGGTGAACGAAGAGAAGCTCGGACGGTTCGGCCGGGTCTCCGAGCGCGGCTTCGCGGCGATGGTGCGCGGCTATGATCGGGCGCTCCGCTGGGTCCTCCGCCATTCGTTGCTCATGCTGCTGCTGACCATCTCCACGCTGGGGTTGACGGTGCTGCTGGCGATCAGGGTTCCGAAGGGGCTCTTCCCGCAGCAGGACACCGGGATGCTGGCCGGCTTCTCGGAGGCGTCGCAGGACATCTCCTCCCGGGCGATGCGCCACGCCCAGGAGAAGGTCAACGAGATCGTCCGGCAAGATCCCGACGTCGAACACGTCATCTCCTTCGTCGGCGGCACCAGCGGGGCCGGCAACACCGGGACGGTGTTCATCAGCCTCAAGGACTACGACAAGCGCAAGAGCACCGCCGATCAGATCATCGGCCGGCTGCGCCCGAAGCTGGCAAAGATCCCGGGCATCGCCCTGTTTCTCCAGTCGATCCAGGACGTGCGCATGGGCGGCCGCTCGTCGCGCACGCAGTACCAGTACGCGCTGGAGGACGCCGACCTCGCCGAGCTCCAGGCGTGGAGCCCCAAGGTCCTGGCCAAGCTCAAGAGCCTGCCGCAGCTGCGCGACGTGGCGACCGATCAGCAGACCGCCGGCCTCATGCTCGCGGTCGACGTCGATCGCGACAGCGCCAGTCGTCTGGGCATCAGCCTGCAGGCGGTCGACGACACGCTCTACGACGCCTTCGGCCAGCGGCAGGTGGCCACGTCGTTCACCGCCGCTGAACTACTACCGGGTCGTGCTGGAGGCCTCGCCCGAGCAGCAGGCGAGCCCCGATCAGCTGGTGCACGTCTATGTCCGCGGCGCGGGCGGCGCGCTGGTGCCGCTGCCGAGCATCGCCACGGTGACGCCCACGCCGACGCCGCTGGCGGTCACCCACCAGGGGCAGTTCCCGGCCACGACCCTCTCGTTCAACCTGGCGCCCAACGCCGCGCTGGGCGACGCGGTCAAGGCGATCGACGCAGCCACCCGCCAGATCGGCCTGCCGTCGGGCATTCACGCCAGCTTTCAAGGCACCGCGCAGGCATTCGGCGCTTCGCTGTCGAGCGAGCCGTGGCTGATCGCCGCCGCGCTGTTCGTGGTCTACGTCGTCCTGGGGATGCTCTACGAGAGCCTGGTCCACCCCATCACCATCCTTTCGACCCTGCCGTCGGCCGCGCTGGGGGCGCTGGTGGCGCTGTTCGTCTTCCGCACCGACTTCAGCATCATCGCGCTCATCGGCGTCGTCCTGCTGCTCGGCATCGTGAAGAAGAACGCCATCATGATGATCGACTTCGCGCTGGAGGCCGAGCGGCGCGAGGGGCTGGAGCCCGCCGAGGCGATCCGGCGCGCCTGCCTCTTGCGCTTTCGCCCGATCCTGATGACCACCCTGGCCGCTCTCTTCGGCGCGGTCCCGCTGGCCATCGGCTTCGGCGCCGGCTCCGAGCTGCGCCAGCCGCTGGGCCTCACCATCGTCGGCGGCCTCTGCGTCTCGCAGCTCATGAACCTCTTCTCGACGCCGGTCATCTATCTCTACCTCGATCGCCTCCGGCGCGACCACGCCGTCGAGTATCAAGCGGCGCCTGCCGAGGCCAAGGTCTAGGCAAATGAAAACGGCCCCGACGTTCTGCAGGTCGGAGCCGTCGTTTCGAATCGCCTGAACGAACGAGCCCGTTACTGGCCCATCATCATACCGTGGTGATGCTGGAAGCGGCCTCGCGCCTCGGCCATCGCGGCCGCGGCTTGCTTGCGCTGATCGGGCGTCAGGACCTGCGCCGACTGGACCAGCCCCTGCGTGAACGTCGACGACAGCTGATCGGCCACGCCCATCGCCTGCTTGCGCAGCTGCTCGACGGCCGCGGGATCGATAGTCGGCGCGGAGAGCGCCGCGGCGATCTGCTGGTGCGCCGCCTGCTCCTGTTGATGAAGCGACTTCAGCTGCGGGCGCAGCCCGTTCCAGATCGCCTCGATCTGGCTGCGCTGGCCGGCGGTGGCGTTCACCTTGTCGAGCAGGTGCTCGAGCCGGTGAGCGCCAAAGCCCTCGCCCGGCGTGGCCTCCGCGGTCCCGGCCGGCTGCGCCTGGGCCGAGGTGTAGGCGCCACCGGCGACGCCCAGGACCGCCAGCGCCGGGATGAGCAGGAGCCACGATCGCCGGCGGGGGCGAACGGTGGCGATGTGGGTCTCGGGGGTCTCGATGTCGGTGCGCATGAGCTGTCTCCTTTTCAATGACTTGGCTTTCGATCTGCGTTCGTGACTCGCTGGATTGACCCGCCCGGCCAAGAAGAAGTTAGCGCCCAGATCTTTCGGCCCGGCCGTGCGTCCGAACAATCAGGAGGCTTCAAATGACCACGAAGACTTGCAGACGGACCTGGCTCACCACGCTGTTTGGAATCGGCTCCCTGTTGCTGGCGGCGGGCTCATGCGCGGCCTCACCGCTCCCCGTCGGTCAGCCGCTGCGCGACCGCGCCGCCGGCTACGAGATGACGGTGCTGATCGACGGCGCGCCGGCCGCCACCTACGAGTACGGCGGGGGAACCTATGTGCTGGGCCAGCTGGGGGCGCGCTACACGCTCCGCGTCGCCAACCACTCCAGCCGCCGCGTCGAGGCGGTCGTCTCGGTCGACGGGCGCGACGTCATCGACGGCCGGCCGGCCGACTTCCGCGGCAAGCGCGGCTACTTGATCCCCGCCTGGGGCTCGGTCGACATCGACGGCTGGCGGATCTCGCACAACGAGGCCGCCGCGTTTCGCTTCTCGTCGGTCCCCGAATCGTACGCCGCGCGCACCGGCAACGCCCGCGAGGTGGGCGTCATCGGCGTCGCCGTCTTCCCCGAGCGTTACGTTCCGCCGCCGCCCCCCGTCTACTATCCGCGCCGGCCGTACGACCTGCCCGAATCGTCGCGCTCCCGCGACGAAGGGCTCGGCCGGCGGCACCTTCTACGACAAGGCGGCACCCGCGCCCGCCGCGCCTCGCGCTGCCGCCGAGCCCAAGGGAGCCGGTCCGCTCGGAAGCAGCGGCGGCCGGGGGTCGCTGGACGCCGAGGCAGAAGCCGCGCCGGCCAAGAAGTCGCGCCCCGGCCTCGGGACCGAGTACGGCGAAGCGGTGAGCTCGCCCGTCTACGAGGTCGAGTTCGTCCGCGCCAACGCCGGCCGTCCGGCCGCCTTCCTCGGCGCGCATTACAACGATCATGCGGGCCTGCTGGCCATGGGGATCCCGGTCGACGGCCCGCAGCCCTGCGCCGACGACGCCGACCTGCGCAACACCGCCGACCCGTTTCCCGCCAGCGACGGACGTTACGCGGCGCCCCCGCCCGGATGGCGGCGCTCTTGCGGCTGGCGCTAGGGGCGGCGAGGATGCCGTCTCGGTGGACGGCGACTCCTCGGACGAACAGCTGCTGGCGGCTTACCGAGGTGGCGACGTGCGCGCCTTCGAGACACTCCTCGCCCGTTACGAAAAGCCGATCTGGAGCTTCCTCCGCCGCTTCGTGCGCGACGCCGAAGCGGCGGAGGATTTGTTGCAGGAGGTGTTCTTGCGGGTGGTGCGGGACGGGCAGGAGTCGGGCCCGGCCTGGAAAGGGGAGGCGAAGTTTTCGACCTGGCTTTACACCATTGCCCGCAACCTCTGCATCGACCGCGCGCGGCGCACCGCCGTCCGGGGCTGGTCGCCGTCGCTCGACGGGACGCCCGATGCCGACGGAGACGCGGCGACGTTGCACGAGCGGATCGCCGCGCCTGGCCCTTCGACGGACGCGGTGGTGGCGGGACGGCAAGCGGCGCGCCGGATCGATCGCGCGGTGGCCGAGCTCCCCGACGACCAGCGGGAGGTCTTCTTGATGCGAGAAGTGATGGAGCTGCCGTTCGCCGAGATCGCGTCCGTGGTGGGCGTCTCGGAGCCGACGGTGAAGAGCCGGATGCGCTACGCGCTCGAGAAGCTGCGCGCCGCGCTGGCCGATCTCGGCGACGACAGGGCGGGCGCGGCCGAATCAACGGGGTCAGGATAAGGGACCGATGGCGCAGAGTGAGGACAACTGCCAGGGCGTCTCGGCCCGCATGATGGAGCTCCTCTACGGAGAGCTGTCCGGCGAGGAGCGCACGACGATCGAGGCCCACCTCGCGGGGTGCGCTTCCTGCCGCGCCGAGCTGGCCCTGCTGCAGAGCACGCGCGCCTCCGCCCGCCGCGCCCTCGACGCCGACCAGCCGCCCGCGCGCGCGCATCAGGCGATCTTGCGCGCGGCCGCGGCCGCCGTCGCCGCGAAGCAACCGAAGCCGATCGAGGCGCGGATCGCCGCACCACGACCGTCATTCTGGGAGCGCTGGCGCGCGCGATGGACCCTGCCGACCTTCGCCACGATCGGCGCCGTCGCCGTCGTCGTGCTGGCCAGCAAGGTCTTTCTGGAGCCGGACAAGACCGTCGAGCTGGGGCGGCGGGCGCTGCAGTCGGCGCCCGGGGAAGCGCCCGCCGCGCCCCCGTCGGTCGCCGAACCTCGAGCGACAGCGGGACCAGCAGCGGCGAAGGAGGCCGAGCAGGCGAAACAGGCGCCGCCGGCCGCGGTCGAGAAGAAGGGCAGCGACGAGGCCGCGGAACGGCCGCAGCCCTCGATCGCCAACAGCGCGTCGGCCCGATCGATCGCCGCGCCGGGTACGCAGCGCCGGCGTACGGCGCCGGCCGACGGCTTTGGTGCGCTCGGCGGCCTGCCGAAGGGGGGCGGTGCCGCCAGCTCGGGACGAGCCAAGGCCGTGCCCTCCGGCGGGATGGCCTTCGAAGATGACCGGCCCGCCGCGCCTCCTGCCGCCCAGAAGCCCAGCAACCGCGCGTTCGCGCCGCCGCCTCCCCCGCTCGCCGAGCCCGCGCGCCCGTCCATGCCCGCCGCGAACCAGGCGAGGGAGCGCGAGACCGAAGCCGAAGCGCTCGAGGAGACCGAAGCCCGTCCGCGGGGAAGCGTGGGCCACATCGCCGGCGCGGCCCCACCGCCGGCCCGCGCCAGGCCCGAGGCCAAGGCCAAGAAGGTGGAGATGCCCTCGGAGATGGACAACCTCGATCGTGGCCCTGCTGCTCCGTCGACGCCCGCACGCCGAGCTGCACCAGCCGCCGCGCCCGCACCCTCGATGGCGGACAAGGCCGACGCCGAGTCCCAACCGGCCGCCGAGTCGCCGGTCGCGCGCGCCGATCGTCTGTTCGCGCAGGGGCAGTGGGCGGCGGCCGCCCGGGCCTACCGCGAGCTTCTCCGCCGCGATCCCGGCAGCCGCGACGCCGGGCGCTGGCGCCAGCGTCTGGCTGCCTCCGCCGCGGCAGCCTCCGGGCCCCCCGCCGCGGCTCCGGCGGCCTCCCCTGGGCGGCGCTGATTCCCCGATCGGTCGCTCCAGAGATCGGCCGGGAACGGCGATTCCGGCGGCGAATCGACCGGCTAGAAAAGCAGCCGAGCCGGTCGCGGGTACGCCCTGGCCGCCCGCCTGCGCTCAGATTTCTGAGGCGCGACGGCGCAAACGGGCGCGTCACGCAGGCCAAAGGGGGCGGGATGTGCAGGGGACAGGACGGTTCGCGGTCGACCGCATCCGAGCGCAGATTGGCTCGACGATTGCTCGAAGGTAGCGGACGATGCCTCCCGTGACTCAGGGCCCGCGCCGCTCGCTGCCGACCTTGCCCCGCGCGCCGCGCGCCGAGCCGGCGCTGCGCCACCTGCCGCTGGCGGCCGAGGCGCGCGACGTCGACCGCGCCTGGCGGCCGATCTACGCGGTCTGGGAGCTCACCCTCAAGTGCGACCTCGCCTGCGGGCACTGCGGCTCGCGGGCCGGCCGGGCGCGCCCGGATGAGCTCGATACCGCCACCTGCCTCGATCTGGTGGCGCAGATGGCGGCGCTCGGCGTTCTCGAAGTGACCGTCATTGGCGGCGAGGCCTACCTCCACCACGACTGGCTGACGATCGTGCGCGCCATCCGCGACGCCGGCATGCACTGCTCGATGACCACCGGGGGACGGGGCGTCACCGCCGAGCTGGCCCGCGCCGGCGCCGAGGCGGGGCTGCGGAACGCCAGCGTCTCGATCGACGGCAACGAGGCGACGCACGATCGGCTGCGCGGCGTGACGGGCGCCTACCGCTCTGCGATGGCCGCCGCCGGTCACCTGAAGGCCGCCGGCGTCGGCCTGTCGGTCAACACCCAGATCAACCGGCTGTCGATGCGCGAGCTCCCCGACGTGCTGGAGACGCTCATCGCCCTCGGGGCCCGCGCCTGGCAGATCCAGCTCACCGTCGCGATGGGGCGCGCGGGCGACGCGCCCGATCTGCTGCTGCAGCCCGAAGATCTGCTGGAGCTCTTCCCCCTGCTGGCGAAGCTGAAAGGACGCTGCGACGAGGCCGGCGTCGCGCTCTGGCCGGGAAACAACATCGGCTACTTCGGCCCCTACGAGTCGATCCTGCGGGCCGGCCTGCAGCGGGGCCACATGGCCTCCTGCGGCGCCGGCTGCACCACGCTCGGAATCGAAGCCAACGGGGCGATCAAGGGATGCCCTTCCCTGCACACCGTCCCCTGGACCGGCGGCAACATCCGCGACGCCAGCCTGCAGGACATCTGGGAGCGTTCGGCGCCGCTGCGCTACATGCGCGATCGCACCGTCGACGACCTGTGGGGCTACTGCCGCACCTGCTATTACGCCGACGTCTGCCGCGCCGGCTGCACCTGGACGGGCTTCAGCCTGTTCGGCAAGCCGGGCAACAATCCCCTGTGTCACCACCGCGCGCTGGAGATGCGACGGCAGGGAAAGCGCGAGCGCCTGGTCCAGGTCGCGGCGCCCCCCGGTGCCCCGTTCGATCACGGCACGTTCGAAATCGTCGTCGAGGAGATCTCCCCATGAGCCATCTGGTCCCCTGCCCCGCCTGCAATCGCCACGTCGACGTGACCGAGCGCGCCTGTCCGTTCTGCGCGAGCGCGCTGCCCGCTGCGTTCCGCGCCGCGAGCAGCCGCCTGCGCCGCCCCGCGCGCGGCTCGGCCGCGCGGCCTTGATGGCGGCCGGCGCGACGCTGATGGGCGCGGCGGCTTGCAGCAGCAGCGACGCGATCAGCAGCGCCGACGCGGCCACCGACCGGCCCGCCGTCAGCAAGGACGCCGCCGAAGACCGTGGCTTCGTCGCGATCTACGGCGGTCCCTTGCCGGGCAGCGGCGGAACGGACGGGACCGGCGGAGCGAACGGGAGCGGCGGAGCGACAGGCGCGGGCGGCGCGACGGCGCGCGACGCGGGCGAAGACCGCTCCATCGTCGCGATCTACGGCGCCGCCGTCCCGGCCGAGGGTCCCGGCACTGCCGCCCCGAAGTGAACGTCGCCTGCTGAACGTGGCGAATTGAACGTCGCCAGCCGGGCCGTCAAGCCGGCTCGAGCAACCGAGCGACCGCGACGGATAGATCCGGGAGCACCGCATCGGCCGCCGAGAAGTCGCCCCCGGTGGTGAGGCCCGACGGCACGACCCAGCAGCAAAGGCCGGCCGCCTTGGCGGCGCGCAGGCCCCGCTCCGAGTCCTCGATCACCAGGCAACGCCCGGGCGCGACGCCCAGGCGCGCCACGGCCGTGAGATAGGGCTCGGGGTGCGGCTTGGACTCGACGTAGTCGTGTCTCGTGAGGGTCAGCTCGAAGTGCCGCAGCAGGCCGGTGCGGGCGTGCGTGCGCGCGAACGGTTCAGGCTCGGAGCTGGTGACGATGGCCAGCCGAAAGCGTGCCGCCAGCCTGGGGAGAAGCTCGGCGACGCCCGGGATGACGATCTCCGCCTGGTCGACGAGATCGAAGTACAGGCGATCGCGCTCGGCGCGCAGCCGCTCGATCCCCGCCGGCGACACGCCGCGCGCCGCCGCCAGATGCCAGATCCCCACCCCTTCCCGCAGCAGGCAGTCGACGTAGGTCGCCTCGTCGAGCGCGGCGCCGACGGTGGCCAGCGCGTCGCGGTTGGCGCGGAAGTAGAGCTGCTCGGTGTCGACGAGCACGCCGTCGTTGTCGAACAGGATCGCGTCGTACATCAGGGGTACGGAAAGTCCTCCGTCGGCTGGGTCGGCTCGACGTCCTGGAACTTGCGCAGATCGAGCAGCAGGTGACCGTCGGGCGTCTCGCTGAGCACGTCCGCCATCCGGTGCCCCCACAGGATGTCCCGCGCGAAATAGCGGTGCCCGCCGTGCACCATCTGCATCGTCGCGTCGTCGAGCCCCACCACCTGCACCTGCAGCTCGATCTCCTTGGCCGCCAGGGAAGCGGGCGTCTCGCCGTAAAGCGGGCTGTCGCGGTCGATGACGTGAAGCGCGTTCCAGGAGCGAGACAGCGACAGGGCGCGCTGCCGCGTGAGCGCCAGGTCGAGCATCCGGTAGAACGTCTTCCCCTCGGCGGTCCGCTCGGTCCGGATCAGCAGCACCTTGATCTGCGCGTCGACGATCTGGTTGCGGCGCTGGTTCCCCAGCCGAAACGACAGCGTGGGAACGCCGTTGAGCAGCGAGATGGTCGCCCTGTCGGTGAAGATGAGCCGGGCCGTCGAACGGGAAAACTTGGCGAACACCAGCCCGGTCGCCAGTGCCGTCAGGGTGAGGCCGGTGATCGACTCGGCGGTGACCACCAGGTTGGCGGCCGTCGATTCGGGGAACATCGCGCCGTAACCAACCGTGCCCATGGTCTGCACGCTGAAGAAGAAGGCGTCACGAAACGATCCCGCCCCGGCGTGCGCCACCCCCCCAGCGATCAGATACAGCAGCGCGAAGATCGCGTTCGCGAGGAGAAACGCGCCGCTGATGGCGGCGATCGTCACCCACCAGGGGAGCCCCAGCAGCGCATGGTAAAAATCGCTCAGCGGCGCGCGCCTGTCGCCGACGATCCGGATCTCGTAGTCGGCGCCCGGCTCGCGGATCCGTCTGACCTCGTTGGCGCGGCGCACGGCGCGACGTTACTTCAGTTCCCACCCGCGATTCATCAGAAGGTGATGGCGTTGACCAGCGACGGCACGCCGACGGCGCCCGCCGGGGCGATGTCCAGCACGACCGCGCGCGCGCCGGGCGGCAGGTCGCGGCGCGCCGCCTCCAGCGTGGCGTGCAGGGTGTCCGACCCCGCCGGCACCGCCAGCCCGATCGCCCGCACGCCCCACGCCAGGTGCAATCGGCGGGTCGTCTCGGGAACGCGGCTGTAGGCCAGGATCGGGCGGCGCGGACGAAACGCCGCCAGATGCTCGGCGGTGAGCCCCGTGCGGGTGGGGACGATGATGGCGGCCGCGTCGAGATCGTCGGCCAGGTTGGCGGCGGCGTGCGCCAGGGCGTTGGTCATTTCGCCGCGGGCCGGCCCCTCGTGCGCCGGCAGCAGCGGCTCCGTCTCGACGAGCAGGCGGATCATCATGTTCACCGCGCCCGGCGGATCGTGTCCCACCGCGGTCTCCTCCGACAGCATCACCGCGTCGGTGCCGTCGAGGACGGCGTTGGCCACGTCGGTCACCTCGGCGCGCGTCGGCAGCGGGCTCGAGACCATCGACATCAGCATCTGCGTGGCGGTGATGACCGGCCGGCCGGCGCGGTTGGCGGCGCGGATGATCCGCTTCTGCGTGGCCGGCACCCGCTCGATCGGGATCTCCACCCCCAGATCGCCGCGGGCCACCATGATCGCGTCGGTGGCCGCGACGATGGCGTCCAGCCGCTCGAGCGCTTGCTGCTTCTCGATCTTGGCCACCAGCGGCAGCTTGGTGAGCAACCGCGCCTCGGCCAGGTCGCGCTCGTGACGGACATAGGAGATGGCGACGAAGTCGGGCTCGAGGACGTCCAGGTTGGCCAGATCGAGGCGGTCCTTGTCGGTCAGCGCGGGCAGCGACGAGGTGTCGCGCGGCAGGTTGATCCCCTTGCGCGAGCGCACCGTGCCCCCGACGCGAACCCGGCAGGCCACGCGATCGACGGCGACGTCGGTGGCGACGAGATCGATCGTTCCGTCCGCGATGAAGATGGGATCGCCGACGTGCACCCGTTCGTACAGCGACGGATCGCCCACCGGCACCCCGCCCGCCCCCAGCAGTCAGGACGTCACCTTCCGTGACAATCAGGTCGGCCGGCAGATCGCCGAGGCGCAGCTTTGGACCAGCCAGGTCGACCAGCACGGCGATGTCGGGGCGATGCGCGCGCGCACGGCGAACGCGGGCCGCCTGCTCGCGCGGCCCGGCGTGGGACAGGTTCACCCGCAGGACGTCGACGCCCGTGTCGAGCAGACGCTCCAGCGCGCCGGGCGGATCCTGGGCCGGTCCGATGGTGGCGATGATCTTGGTGCGGCGGTCGTGCATCGCCGCCACTCTACCTCTCGCTCACGCCACTATCGCGCCTGAATCACGCCACCGTCGGTCAAGACCAGGTTTCGGTGGCGATGGGCGCCGGTAAAGCCCTCGATCTCCCTGACCCACGACGAATCGGGGTAGTGGTTCACGGCGAACTCGGCTTCGCCGCGGGCGTCCCGTGACAGCCCCTGCGCCGCCAGCGCGTGAATCAGGATCGAGGTGCGCTCGGGAGCGTCCGGACTGTCGGGGAAGCGCCGGTTGCCGGCGCGCGCCAGCTCGACGGCCAGCGCGGGGTTGCTGCCGGCGACGCTGCGGAGGCGCGCCATCAGGACCGACTCAGCGAGCGGCGCGGCCGCCTCCGGGCCGGCCGGCGCGGGCGGCGTCGATTTCGGCGCCGGCGAGCGGTCGGGGACAGGCGCGGGAGGCGCCGCAGGCGACGAGGAGGCGGGCCGCGACGGCGCGGCGGCGGTGGGCGCGGCCGGCGCGACCGGGGTGGCCGGCGCGTGCTCTTCGGGCGGTGGAGCGACCGCCGCCGGCTTGGCCCGCAGAAACGCGGCGGCGCCCAGCGCGACCCCGGCCACGACGACCACGCCGGCCCAGATTCGTTTGTGCCTGGTCGGTTGCACGTCGACAGTCTACGCGGTCAGGGGCAGGCGTTCAGCGTCGCCATCTGCGCGTTGTAGAGGTTCTGCATGGGCGTCTTCATGACCGGCCAGGCGGTCGGCGGGTTGCCGCCGTTGTCGTCGTTGATCTCGTAGTTCCAGGCCCAGGCGCCGTTGTAGCCGGTGTTGTAGAGCGCGGTGTACAGGTCGGCGGCGTTCACCCCGTCGGTGGTGACGGCCCAGAACTCGCCCATGACCAGGTTCTTGTCCAACGCCCAGTGCGACGCCGGATACATGAACGCCGAGTTCGAGGTGCCGTTCACCCCGTAGTAGTGAACCTCGTAGAAGTCGAGCGTGCCGTTCTGCTTGCTGCCGGCGGCCCGGAGCGCGGCGTCCGAGTAGAAGTTGCTCTTGCCGCTGGCGGTCGAACAGTAGTCGAAGGTCTGCGCGCCGTTGGTGACGCGCGCCGAGGCGTCGGCCGTGTGGATGGCGGCCGCGAACCAGTTGACGGTCTTCTGGATCATCGCCTCGGGGACCGACAACCCATTGTTCGAGCCACTCGCCGTCCAGCCATGCTCCGTGGTCATCCCCTCGGGCTCGTTGAAGATCTCGTAGGAGTAGACGCCGGGGTTCCCCTTGAGCGCGTTGACCAGCGGGATGAGGACGTTGTCGATATAAGCCTGGCGGTTGGCGTCGACCGTCAGCAATTTCTGGTTGTTGGTGAGCGTGGCCGTGGGGATGTTCTCGCCGCTGCTGGGCCCCTGCAGCATGTCGAAGGACCAGAGGCTGATGTCGAGCGCCACGCCGGCGGTGTGGGCGGCGTTGGCGAGCGCGACGACGTCGTTCAACGCGCCCGAGGTGAGCGGCTTGGCCATCCCGCTCGAGTCGTAGCCGGGCGTCACCGTCCCGTTGGTGTGGAACCACCAGCGGATCACCCGGCCGCCCACCGAGGCGCTGTTGGTGAAGATCGTATTGAAGGTCGCGAGAGCGGGGTTGGGGATGTCGTTGGCGAAGTTCACCCACGCGACGTTGAGGCCGCTGGCGAACTTGCAGATGGCCGGGCTGACCGCGCCGCCCGCTCCCGAGGCGCCGCCCGTCGCGGACGTGCCGCCCGCGCCGGTCCCCCCGGCCTTGCCGCCCGTGCCGGTCGTTCCGCCTTTGCCGCCCGCGCCCCCGGTCGCCGGCGTGCCTCCCGTCCCCGTCGCCCCGCCGGTGGCGGTCGTGCCGCCCGTCCCGGTCGTCCCACCCGTGCTCGCGCCCCCGGTGCCGGTGAGGCCGCCGGTGCCGACGCTCCCGCCGGTGCCGATCGCTCCCGCCGGTGCCGATCGTTCCGCCGGTGCCGGTGGTCCCGCCCTTCGCGCCGCCGGTTCCGCCCTGGCTGGAGCCGCCGCCGGTGCCGCCCCCGGCGTCAGTCGTGTTGTCGGACGATCCGCAGGCAGCGACGGACAGGGTCAACAACAGGGGAAGCACGCGAACTGACTTCATGGTCTCTCCGGTAAGGAAGGTCGAGGGAACGGCGCCGACTGCGAATCACCAGCGCAAAGGGCAGCCGGGATCGCCGATCTTCACGAAATCGCCCGCTCACCCAAACGGCCGAAGCAGCGCGCCGACGCGGGCCTGGCTCAATGCTGCGCGCCGAGCGCCAGCGCCCGGAAGGGGCCGGCCGGATAGCGGCGGAGATAGCGAGCCCCCAGCGCCGCCGCGTCGCCGTCGTGGTGCGCGATCGCCGCTTCGATGGTCAGGGCCAGGGCCTCCTCGGCCAGGGCGCCGTCCGGGTGGCGCTCGAGATATCTGCCGAGCAGCCCCCGCGCCCGTACCGGATCGTGGTCCAGCCGGAGAGCGCGCATCCCCACGACGACGGACTGGGTCTCTTGCTCCTCCCGGTCTCGCTCCTGCGTCGCTTCCTGCTTGGCAGGTTGCTGCTTGGCGGGTTCCGGCTTGGCCGGCTCGCGCGCCGCCGATGGCGGTGCCGCATGGCGGATGCGCAGCGCCACGACCGGCGTGCGGCGGGCGAACGGCACGGCGGGCGGCGGCGCCAGCTCGGCCGGCGGGCTCTCGGCCGGCACCCCGGCGGCGGCTGCGATCGGCGCAGCATGACCGGCGACCAGACGATGGTTCCGCGCCCGCTCCGGCGCGCCGGCGATCCGACTGGACGACGGGGCCAACCGCTCGTACGCGCGCCCAATCCAGCCGCGCCAGGGCCCGATTGCGGCGCTGGCGAACGCGCCGCAGCCGATCAAGATCGCGGCCACGATCGCCGGCCGCAAGACGAGCGATGGGCGTCGCGGGCCATTCGATTGGCCGAGGGTCAGGAGCACACGCTGCTTCCGCCCGGGCGGCGACTTGTAGCGCCCCGTCGACCGCACGAGGCCGGCCAACCACGGGTCGACGCCCGACTCCTCGGTCAGGCGCGGCGGGTCACGCAGCTCGACGGCGTCGCCCGCGCGAAAATCGTCGCCGCCGCTCATGGCTGCACCCTCGTGCGGCGCTGCGCCTCGCGGAACCGCGCGGCCAGCACGGCGAAGTCCTTGCGCGCGTGATAGAGGCGGGTCCACACCGTGTTGAGGGGGACGCTCTGGATGCGGGCGATCTCCTCGCCCGACAGCCCCTCGATCTCGAACAGCACGAACGTCGTGCGGCGCTCTTCGCGGATCTTGCCCAGGATGGTCAGGAGGATCCGCCGGTCTTCCCGGCGCTCGAGCGCGGCGGAGGGACCGCCACGGCCGCACTGGAGCACGTCGGGATCCTCGACGCGCCGTCTGGTAAAGATGTGCTTGACCCAGCTGCGGCGGCGAAAGTCGCGCACCTGCCGGCGGGTGATCCGGTACAGCCATCCAGCGGGGTTGGCCCCGTCGAAGGCGGCGAGTCGCCGGCGCACCACCAGAAAGACCTCCTGCACGATGTCGTCGCGGTCGGCCTCCGCGCCGCCGAGCGCGCGAATCCAGCGCCCGACCTCCTCGAACCATTCGTCGTACAACGCGCGAAAGTCCGGAGGTCCACCCGGCCGCCGGAGGGCTTCGTGCCCACCGCTCGGAGGACGCGTTCGTGCCAGGACCTTCATGGCAGTCGCCGAGTGTAATCGAGAGGCGTCCGCGACGCTTCGCCCAACCGGATGCGATTCGGATATCGTGGCCCGGTGCGTGAAGCGCTCCCTCGCGGCGCCTGTCTGGCCGCCGCGGTGCTGCTCGGCCTCGGCGCGGCGCCGGGCGCGCGGGCCCGCGCCGCCTCGCCCGGAGCTCCGACGGTGCCCGGCCCCGGACCATCGAACCCGTCGTCGCTCATCGGCGGGCCCAGCGCCTGCCCGCGCCCCAACGCCGTCTGGAGCGAGCTGCTCACGCTGGTCCCTCCCGAACGCCTCGCGGCCCGACTGCGCGCTCTCCCCCGCGGCCAGGCGCCCCTCGTCCAGATCTTCGATCTCGGCGTGCCCTACCGGATCGTCGCGGCAGGCCAGGTGCGCGAGTACCGCGACGAGACCCGGGACTGCGCGTATCGCGCGCGCATCGCGGCGGTGTTCGTGGCGCTGGCGATCGATCCCGCCCAGTTGCCCGCCCAGTTGCCCGCCCAGTTGCCCGCCCAGTTGCCCGCCCAATTGCCGACCGAGCCGCCGCTTCCGGCGCCGCCCGCGGGCGATGCTCAGCTGTCACCGCGCGCCCGCATCGATCTGGGCGCGACGATCGTGGGCGGCTTCGGACCGGACGCTCGCGTCGGGGATGTGGGCGCCGAGCTGCGCTGGTCGGCGGGGCGGCGATGGTTCGGGCCCGAGGCCGGCGTGACCGCGCTGCTCCCCGTCGACGACACAGTCGGGGGCGTCCGCCTGCGACAGTGGCGACTGCCAGTCGATGCCGGCGTTCGCGCGCGGATGAGGGGTCCGCGCCTCGAACGGTACGGCGAGCTCGGCGTCGCGGCGGCGCTGCTCTCCGTGCGGCCGCTCGATCTCGCCACCTCGAAATCGCAGACGGGCCTCGAGCTCGGGGTGCGCGTGGCCGCCGGCCTGCGCGCCTCCCACGGTCGGTGGGCGCCGTTCGCCGCCCTCTCCGGCGAGCTGGTCCCCGTCCCTCCGGCCATCTTCGCCCTTCCGGCGGGGACGGTCGGGCACACGCCTCTCTTCTGGATCGGCGCCACCGCCGGCGTGTCGCTGGGCTTACTCTGATGCGCGTGCGTCGAACCATGTGGCCCCTCCTGCTGACGACGGCGCTCGCCGCCGGGTGTGGGCGGCTCGACGTCGGGTCCGACCTCCTCTGGACGGCGCGCTTCGAGACTGGCGACTTCAGCGAGTGGACCGGGGTCGCCGGCGGGAACGTCCAGGCGTTCCCCATGCCGCCCAACCTGATCGCCGTCTCGAGCGCGCCGGCGCACACCGGCAGCCACGCCGCGGCGCTCACCATCACCGCCGGCAGCGACGGGACGCAGGAGAACACGGTCCTCTCCCGCGCGGGCGACCTCCCCACCGAGGCCTATTACAGCGCCTGGTATTACCTGCCGGACAGCGTGTCGGTGGGGACGTTCTGGGTGATCTTCAAGTTCCGCATGCGCACCAACGCCGCCGATCCGAGCACCGCCGGCGAGCTCTACGACATGGACCTCGCCACCATGCCCAGCGGCGAGATGACGCTGGAGCTCTACGATCACCGGACGGGGGCCGACCGCCCGCTCGACGTGCCGAACCCGATCGTCCCCGTGCAACGGTGGTTTCAACTGGAGGCGTTTTACCGAGCCGCCAGCGACGACAGCGGCCGGCTGACCTACTGGCTCGACGGCCAGCAGGTGGTCGACATCGCCGGCGCGCCCACCAGCCCGACCTCGTGGGTCGAGTGGGACGCCTGCAGCGTGGGCGAGAACCTCACGCCGCCGACGGCGACCCTCTACGTCGACGACTGCGCGATCAGCCGCTCGCGCGTGGGGCCTTCCGGCCAGCTCACCGAATGAGCTATTTCTGTCGCGCCGCCGCCAGGAGGCGCGGCAGATCGCAGTCGCAGAAGTCGCCGATCCGCGCCAGGGTGATGTCGGGCGGGGGGAAGGTCCCCACGTCGGGCGCCAGCGCGTAGTGGCCCTGGCGCGGAAAGACGGTGGTCAGCCGCTCGCCCCAGACTTTCTTCACGGCGGTCAGGATGCGGATCTTGTCGTCGACCAGCACATAGTGGTCGGCGGGGTAACGGCGCTCGACGTCGTCGAGCTCGTGCTCCTTGTGAATGTAAATGAGGACGCGCTTGTCGACCGCGTCGAACAGCCCGGACCGCTCGACCTTGCGCGGCTGAAACACGACGTCGCCGTCGGAGAGGATCACCGTCTGCCCAAACGTGGCGGCATGCTCGATGGCGTCGAGCGAGCCGGGAAACAGGCGATTGGCGAACGGGTAGTTGACCAGGAACGACGACACCGCCAGCAGATGCGGATCGCGCGGGTGGACCAGTCGATATTGCTGGAGCGCGCCCAGATAGTCGGAGTAGCCGAGCTCGGTGCGCAGCGTCTCGAAGATCTCGAAGTACAGCTCCGCCCGCGCGACGCCCACCTCTTTGAACAGGTAGCGGCGAAGATCCGCGCTCACCCGATCGTTGTCGAGCAGCGTGTTGTCGACGTCGAACAGGAAGACGACTTTCGCTGGATGGCTCATGGCAGGTCCGACCGCTTGAGGACCTCGACGCGGCCGTCGGGGTGACCGACCAGCACGCGCTCGGCGGTGCCGAGGAAGAGCCCCGTGTCGACGACGCCCGGGATCCGGCAGACGGCGGTCTCCAGCGTGCGGGCCAGCGCCGGCTCGGCGAGTGGCCGCGAGACGCCGCAGTCGAAGATCAGGTTGCCGTTGACCGACAGGAGCGGCCCGCGCCCAGCCGGGTCCGCGCGCTCGGCCGGACTGAGACCGAGCGCCTTGAGCCGGCGGATGGCCAGACCGGCGGCCATGGGGATGACCTCCACCGGGAACCCGTCGTTCGCGCACAGGACCGGGACCAGCTTTTCGGGGGTCACCAGGATGATCTGGCGGCGCGAGGCGGCGGCCACGATCCGCTCGCGAACGAAGGCGGCGCCCCGCCCTTTGACCAGATCGAGGTTGGGCGACACCTCGTCGGCGCCGTCGACGGTGAGGTCGAGCAACGTCTCTTCGGTGATCTCGATGAGCGGAATCTCCAGCGAGCGGGCCAGTCGCTCGGACGCCTCCGACGTCGGCACGCCAGAGACCTTGAGGCCGCGCCGCGCCCGCGCCCCGATGGCCGCGATGAACGCCGAAGCGGCGCGCCCGGAGCCGAGCCCCACCCGGGCCCCGTCGGTGACCAGCTCCGCGGCGCGGGTGGCCGCGGCCAGCACGCCGGGATCGGTCGCTGCGCCCGGGGTCCCCTTTGCGGTCCTCTTGTCGTTCATCGACTGTCTATCTTAGACGGTCTCAGGGCGTGGGCGCATGCCAGCCGCCGACGTCGGCGGTGAGGCGGGCGGCGTCGGGGGGACCCCAGGTGCCCGGCTCGTACTGGTGGACGGGCGTGGCGCCGGTCAGGATCGGATCGACGATCGCCCAGGCCGCCTCGACGCCGTCCTGGCGCGAGAACAGCGTCGCGTCCCCGGCCATCGCGTCGCCGAGAAGGCGCTCGTAGGCCTCCATCTCGTCGGCGTCGGACTGGTGCATCACCTTCAGCTCCGTCGGCTCCGACACCATCTGCTCGCCCGCCTTCTTGATCCGGGCGCCGACCGCAATGATCACCTCGGGGGAGAGGCGAAAGCGGAAGTGGTTGGTCTCCTCGGGGCCGACCCGGCGCAGCGGCGGGCGCTTGAGCGTGACCAGCACCTCCGTCGTCGACACCGGCATGCACTTGCCGGCGCGGATGAAGAACGGAACACCGTCCCAGCGCCAGGAGTCGACGTGCAGGCGGACCGCCGCGAAGGTCTCCACCGTCGAGTCGGAGGCGACCCCCGCCTCGTTCCGGTAGCCGACGAATTGCCCGCGCACCAGATCCTCGGGGCTGAGCGGGCGGATGGCGCGGAACACCTTGACCTGCTCGTCGCGGATCGATTCGGCGTAGGTCCCGATGGGTGGCTCCATCGCCAGAAAGCCGATCACTTGCAGGAGGTGGTTCTGGATGACGTCGCGGATGGCGCCCGCCTCCTCGTAGAAGCGGCCGCGCCCCTGGACGCCGAAGCTCTCGGCCATCGTGATCTGCACGCTCTCGACGTAGTGCTGGTTCCAGATCGGCTCGAGGAACGTGTTGGCGAAGCGGAACAGCAGCAGGTTCTGCACCGACTCTTTTCCGAGGTAGTGATCGATCCGGAAGATCGCCGACTCGTCGAAGCCGGCGTGCAGCGTCCGGTTGAGCGCGCGCGCCGACGCCAGATCGCGGCCGAACGGCTTTTCGACCACCAGCCGCGCCCCCTCGGCGGCGCCGCAATTCGTCAGCCCGTCGACCACCGTCGCGAAGACGCTGGGGGGGATGGCCAGGTAGTGCGTGGGGCGGGTGGCGGAGCCCAGCTCGCGCCGCAGCCCCGCGAAGGTGGCCGCGTCGGCGTAGTCGCCGCGCACGTAGCGGAGGCGGCCGAGCAGCTTGCCGACCACCGCCTCATCGAGCGGCTCGACGTGCTCCTTCAAGCTGTCGCGGGCGCGCGCCTGAAACTGCTCCAGCGTCCAGGGGGAGTTCGCCACCCCGATCACCGGCATTTCGAGGTGCCCGCGCCGGGTCATGTGATAGAGCGCCGGGAAGATCTTCTTGTAGGCGAGATCTCCGCTGGCGCCGAAGAAGACGAACGCGTCCGAGTGAGCTGCGCTCATGCGCAAGCAGTATGGACGACTAGGCGCCCGAGGACGACGAAAAGAACAGGGGACGAATGTGACGATCGAAGAGATTTTCGGTCACGCAGCGTCCGGCCACCTCGCGGGCGGCCCCGAGGGCGCCGGTCCATTCGGTGCCCATCTCGGCGGCCACCCGGAAGGCGACGTGCACGAACTGGCGCAGGTAGAGGTCGTAGGCGGGGTTCGACTGGTCGTGGCGCAGGCGTCCCACGAGGTCGTCGGCGGTCCAGCGCTCGACGGCAGCGGGGGCCGGCAGCTTGGCGCGGTCGATCTCCACGACGGTGGCGTACGGTTTGACGAGCTCGTCGAAGCGAGGCAGCGCGGTGAGATAGATCTTCTTGGCGACCGCCAGGCCGCCGGGGCCGGAGAGCGCCACGCCGATCACCTCTTCGAGCCAGGTGGTCCCGGCCGTCTTGAGGTGCAGGCCCGCCCCGTGCCTGGCGAGGGCGCGGTTGATGATCGGGTAGAGCGAGAACTTGTCGCTGCCGGTGTGGACGCTGATCTTGAGCGAGGACGGCAGCCCGAAGACGGAGATCGCGTGCTTGACGACCGCCAGATCGGCGTCGAGCTCGCGCGCGAAGGCCTGCCTGTCGCCGACGTAGTCGATCCCCTTCAGGAACTTGCCGGAGAACTTGGGGGCGATGGTCTGGACGGGGATCTTCTCGCGCGCCAGCGCCCCCAGGATGAAGAAGAGCTCGAACGGCAGCTGCGGCTCGGTCGCCTCGTCGGTGGAGACCTCGGCGATGAAGTTGCCTTCGCCCTTCGCCGCCAGCACGCGGCGGTAGATCTTCCCCGCCTCCAGCACCGCTGCCAGATAGCTGCGGCCGATCTTCTCGAGGACGGCATCGGTCACCTCGAACGAGGCGTCGACGCCCGGGATGCGCAGCGTGCCCGCGAAACGGCGCCAGGTCGCGCACGAACGCCGCCAGCGCCGCCTCGTCCGGCGGCTGGCCGATGAAGTCGGCGACGTCCAGGGTATAGAAGTCGCTGGCGGCCAGGAAGCCGTCGACCGTCTTGACGCCGATGTGGTCGGCGTCGACGTGGTAGGGGTGTTTCCACCCGGCGGCAAGAACCGCTTCGTCGGCCTCGGCGCGGACGTCGTCGGGCGTGGTGCCGATGAGAGAGTGCTCGCGGAAGGACTTGTTCCAGACCGGCACCACCACCACGCCCGCCTTCTCCGCCTGCTGGACCGCGCGGAGCTGAGCCAGCCCCTGGCGGCCGAACCGGTCGCCGATCCCCAGCGAGAACTTCTCGATCTGCATCAAGGTCCTTTCAAACGATGTAGGCGGACGAGGCCGTATCCCCGCCCCGCCCCGTCCAGTTGGTGTGGAAGAACTGCCCCCGCGGCTGATCGATGCGCTCGTACTGGTGCGCGCCGAAGTAGTCGCGCTGCGCCTGTAACAAATTCGCCGGCAGCCGCCCGTTGCGGAACCCGTCGAAGTAGGTGAGCGCGGTCGCCGTGGCCGGGATCCAGATCCCGTTCTGCGCCGCCGTCGCCACCACCCGCCGCCAGCTCTCCTGAACCGCCTCGATCTTCTGGGTGAAGAACGGCGCCAGCAGGAGGTTCGACAGCTTGGGATCCTGGTCGTACGCCTCCTTGATCTTGCCGAGGAACTTCGACCGGATGATGCAGCCGCCCCGCCACATCAGGGCGATCCCCCCGTAGGAGAGGTCCCATTTGTACTCGGCGGCGGCTGCCTGCATCATCTCGTAGCCCTGCGCGTAGGAGACGATCTTCGACGCGTAGAGCGCGTGGCCGATGTCGGCGACGAACGCCTGGCGATCGCCGGTGAACTTCGGCGTCGGCCCCCGCAGGATCTTGGAAGCCGCCACCCGGGCGTCCTTGCCGGCCGAGAGCGTCCGCGCGTAGACCGCCTCGCTGATCAGCGTCAGCGGAATCCCCAGGTCCAGCGCCGTCACGCTGGTCCACTTGCCGGTCCCTTTTTGCCCGGCGGAGTCGAGGATCTTGTCGACCAGCGGCGTGCCGTCCTTGTCCTTGAAGCCGAGGATGTCGCGGGTGATCTCGATGAGGTAGCTGTCGAGGTCCCCCTTGTTCCACTCGGCGAACACCTGGTGCATCTCGTCGGCGGACATGCCCAGCAGATCCTTCATGATCTGGTACGACTCGCAGATGAGCTGCATGTCGCCGTACTCGATCCCGTTGTGGACCATCTTCACGAAGTGACCCGCGCCGTCGTCACCGACCCAGTCGCAGCAGGGGGTGCCGTCCTCGACCTTGGCGGCGATGGCCTGAAAGATCGGCTTGACCGCCGGCCAGGCTGCGCGCGAGCCGCCCGGCATGATCGACGGCCCCTTGAGCGCCCCCTCCTCGCCGCCCGAGACGCCGGTGCCGATGTAGAGCAGCCCCTTCGCCTCCAGCGCCTTGGTGCGGCGGATGGTGTCGGGGAAGTGCGAGTTCCCGCCGTCGATGATGATGTCCCCCTTGTCGAGCAGCGGGGTCAGGTGATCGATGAACTCGTCGACGGGCGCGCCGGCCTTCACCATCAGCATCACCTTGCGCGGCGACTTCAGCGACGCCACCAGCTCCTGCAACGTGTGGGCGCCGATGATCTTCTTCCCCTTGGCCCGCCCGGCCACGAACTTGTCGACCTTGTCGACCGTCCGGTTGAAGACCGCCACCGTGTAGCCGCGGCTCTCCATGTTGAGGATGAGGTTCTCGCCCATCACCGCCAACCCGACGAGCCCGATGTCCGCCTTTTCCATCTTCGTGTTTGTCCTTTTCGTTCCGTGAAGTCGTGGAGGAGTTCAGCGCTGGATCCGCGCCGAGCCCCCCTTGGCGAAGGCCCGGACCTGGTCCAGCGTGGCCATGGTCGTATCGCCTGGGAAGGTCGTGAGCAAGGCGCCATGTGCCCAACCCAAAGAAACCGCCTCCTGGGGGGCGGCGCCCGACAGCAGCCCATAGATGAAGCCGGACGCGAAACCGTCCCCGCCGCCCACCCGGTCGACCACGTCCAGGTCCACGGTCGGCGCCTGGTGGGTCTGGCCGTCGAGCCAGGCCACGGCGCTCCAGCCGTGGCGGTTGGTCGAGTGCACCTCCCGCAGCGTGGTGGCGACCGCCTTGACGTGGGGGTGCCTGGCCACGACCTTGTCGATCATCCCCACGAAGGCCGACGGATCGAGCCTGGACCTGGCCGCCACCTCGGGCCCGGCGATCCCGAGTCCCCTCTGCAGATCCTCCTCGTTGCCGACCAGGACGTCGACGTGCTGGACGATCTGCTCGACGACCTCGACGGCCACCTGGGGTCCGCCCCACAGGTTCCAGAGCTTCTCGCGAAAGTTGAGATCGAAGCTGGTGACGGCGCCCGCCGCCTTGGCGGCCTTCATCCCCTCGGCGATGAGGGCCCCGGTGGTCCTGGACAGCGCCGCGAAGATCCCGCCGCTGTGGAACCAGCGGACGCCCTGCCCGAAGATCTCCGCCCAGTCGAAGTCGCCCGGCCCCAGCTGGGCGGCCGCCTCGTTGGCGCGGTTGTAGAAGACGACCGGCGCGCGGACGCCGGCGCCGCGATCGCTGTAGACGGTGGCCATGTTGGGGCCGTTGACGCCGTTGTGCGCAAAGTGCTTGTAGAACGGCCGGACGCCCATGGCGCGCACCCGCTCGGCGATGAGATCCCCGATCGGGTAGTCGACCATCGCGCTGGCGACGGCCGTCTTCATCCCGAAGCAGTCGGCCAGGTTGGCGGCCACGTTGAACTCGCCGCCGCTGACGTGGATGTCGCAGTGGCTGGCCTTGCGGAAGGGGATGATGCCGCTGTCGAGGCGATGCACCAGCGCGCCCAGGCTGAGAAAGTCGAGCGCCCCGTCGGGGCGGATGGTGAGCTGGCCGTGACTGCGATCGGTCATGTCTGAACCCTCGTGGTGAACGGATCGTTCTTCAAGCGGTAAAGCGTCTCCCCGGCCTTGGGGACGTAGAGCAGGCCTTCGTCCTCGCGGTCTTGCCACGAAGCGACGTCGATGGTCCGGTGGTCCCGGTAGCCGAGGTTCACCGCCCGGCACTCGTCGGGACCGATCCCCGTCGCCAGCGTGACGGTGATGCGCGGCGTTTCGACGCCATCTTCGTACCGGCCGATCCCCTTGACGTGGGTTGAATGGGCCAGCACGCCGCGCGGCACGTTCGGGAACCGCCCCGGCTGCTTCAGGAAGTAGTCGCGGACGTGATAGCCGATCTGGCGAATCAGCGCGCCGTGCACCACCGAGATCTCCTGGATGTGCGGCGCGTAGATGACGATCTCGCCGCCGTCGGCGACCACCGGCTCCAGCTTGTAGGCGCACTTTCCACCCACCCACAGCTCGTCGTACATCGGCGGCGCGCACGACAGGACGCTCCCGTACGCGTGGTCCTTGTAGATGACGTGAAGCTCGCTGGAGAGCTTCGCTGCCGCCGCCCAGGTCTCTTCGGGCACCCCCACATACAGCCCCGCCAGTTTCGTCCCCTCCACGACCAGGCTGGCGCACTTGCGCTCGACCGGCACCAGCGCCGCCGCCCGATCGATCACCGCGCGCACCGGCGTGGACTTGGTCCCGATGATCGAGGGGTTGGTGATGAGCGCGCCCAGCCAGTGGAACATGTCGAGGATCTCCTGCCCGCCGATCCCCGGGAAGAGGTACTTGTTCCCGCCCGAGAACCCCACCACCTCGTGCGGGAAGGTCGGCCCGACGATCAGCAGGAGGTCGTATTCGAGCGCCAGCTTGTTGATGGTGACGTCGACCCGCTCGCGCATGAGCCCGCCCGAGATCTCCGCGACCTCGGCCTCGCTGATGGTCCCAATGGACGCGAGCGCGTTCGGATCGTTCCAGGCGTGGTTGAAGATCTTGGTGCGCGCGTACTTTCCGGCCCGCTCCGCCGCCGTCAGGCCCAGGCGCCGGTTGATCGCCGCGTCGCTCATCGGCGGGTGCGTCCCCAGCGCGATGAGGACGTCGAACGCCGTGGCGCCCGCCGCGCGCACCAGCTCGTCGAGCACCCGGAACATCAGATCGATCGGCGCCGTCCGGGTCTGGTCGGGAACGATGGCCAGCACCCGCTTGCCCGGAAGGCCCCACCCGGCGATCTCCTCCCCGCAGAGCGCGCGCACGGCCGCTTCGTCGAGGCTGGTCCCTTTCGCCCCGCGGCCCGTCACGTCAGACCCCCGCGTAAGCGGTGAAGCCGCCGTCGACCGGGAGCACCACGCCGGTGACGAAGCTGGCCGCCGGCGACAGCAGCCAGAGCAGCGCGCCGGTCAGGTCCTCCGGCGTCCCGAAGCGCGCCATCGGCGTGTGCTCCAGGATCTTCTTGCCGCGCGCCGTGAGCGCCCCGGTCTCCTTGTCGGTCAGCAGGAAACGATTTTGTTCGGTCAGGAAGAACCCCGGCATGAGCGCGTTGACCCGGATCGCCGGCGAATACTCCTGCGCCAGGTGGACCGCCAGCCACTGCGTGAAGTTGCTGATCCCCGCCTTGCTGGCCGAGTAGGCGGCGATCCGGGTCAGCGGCCGCGAGGCGTTCACCGACGAGACGTTGAGGATGACCCCCTCTTTGCGCTCCGCCATCGGCCGCGCGAACACCTGCGACGGCAGGATGGTCCCCAACAGGTTCAAATTGGTGACCGCCTGCCAGGCGGCCAGCGGGACGTCGAAGAAGCGCGCCTCCGGCGTGGTGGTGGCCCGCGGGTCGTTGCCGCCCGCGCCGTTGATCAGGAAGTCGATCTTCCCGCGCTCGCCCAGAACCCGGCGGCAGGCCTCGTCGAGCGCCGGCCGGTCGAGCACGTCGGCGGCCAGCGCCAGGTGCTTACCCGCCGAGGCCCCGGCGGACGATCTCGAAAACGTCGCGATCACCTGCTCGGCGCGCGCCACGTTCCGTCCCAGCAGCACGACGTCGGCGCCGCAACCGGCCAGCGCCCGCGCCATCTCGGCCCCCAGGACCCCGGTCCCTCCGGTGAGAACGGCCGTCCGACCGGAAAAGTCGTACCGCATGGTCAGCGCGCCCCCGCGCGGGTCATCGAGAACTGTTGGATCATAGAGCGAGCGGCGCCGCGGCGCCAGGTGATCAACAGGTGAGTGGTCGGACCCCGTCGGAAAGGCTCATGGCGGTTCGACAGAGGTAGACGGAGGCCCGCCGGATCGGCCAGAATCGGGGCCGTGCCGGCCCTCTCTGCAATGCGTCCCAACGAGCCCCTCACCAGCTCGCAGGGGAACCTCACCGCCGAGAACCTCACCAAACGGTTCACGGCGAGCGGGACCCCGGCCGTGGCCGACGTCTCCTTTGTGGCTCCCGCCGGCGGCATCACCTCGCTGCTCGGTCCCTCGGGCTCCGGCAAATCGACCGTGTTGCGGATCGTCGCGGGGCTCGAACAGCCCGACGCCGGGCGGGTGCTGTTCGGCGCCGACGACGTCACCAATCTGCCGGCTCGAAAGCGCGGGCTGGGCTTCGTCTTCCAGAGCTACGCTCTGTTCAAGCACATGGACGTTCGTCGAAACATCGCCTTCGGACTGGGCGTCCGGAAGGTGGCCCGCGAGGAGACGCGCCGCAAGGTCGACGAGCTGTTGTCGCTGGTCCAGCTGGAGGGGCTGGGCGAGCGCTATCCCGCCGAGCTGTCGGGCGGCCAGCGCCAGCGGGTGGCGTTCGCGCGCGCGCTGGCGGTCGAGCCCCGGATGCTGCTCCTCGACGAGCCATTTGGCGCGCTCGACACCCGGGTGCGCGTCGAGCTGCGCGACTGGCTGCGCCAGCTTCACCGCGAACGGCAGGTCACGACCTTGCTCGTGACGCACGATCAAGAAGAGGCGATGGAGCTCTCCGACCACGTCGTCGTCATGCAGGAGGGGCGGGTCGCGCAGGGAGGGAGCGTGCGCGACGTCTATGACCGTCCCGCCACCCCGTTCGTGGCCGCCTTCGTCGGTGGGGCCAACGTGCTGCGCGGGCAGATGGTGGACGGGCGAGTCGCCGTCGGCACGCTGGCCTTCCCGCTCTCGGAAGGGTCCGGCGGAATCCCCGACGGCGCGGCCGTCAATGCCTACGTCCGCGCGCACGACGTCGCGCTGACGAGGGCCCCGGCCGGCACCAGCGACCTCGCGGCGGCGCGGGTCGTGCGGATGGCCTGGTTGGGCGGGACGGTCAAGGTGTCCCTCACGCTGTCGAACGGTACGTCGATGACCGTCGAGATCCCCAAGCCGGAGGCGGTCGCGCTGGGGCTCCGCGAAGGCGATCTGGTCCTCGCGAATCCCCGCGAGGCGACGGCGTTCGTCGAGGACTACTCGATCTGAAGGGGTCGGGCGGTTTACCCGCCAGCTGACGCGTCGTTGGAACCGCCGTCGGGGGGAGCCGCCGCGCCGCCAACGCCGCCGCCGGCATCGACCGCCCCGCTGTCTCCCCCGGCCGCTCCGGCGCTCCCCTTCGCACCACCCGCCGCGCCCGCCGCCCCGCCAGCCCCGCCGCCGGACACGCTCTTCCCGCCCGCGCCGGCGCCGCCGTCGACCGGCGGGAGGCTCTGCGAGCTGCCGCACCCCACCGCGCCGAGCGCTGCCAGGATCAAAGCCAAGATTGTCGCCCCCGCTGTCCGTTTCATGGGTCTCCTCGTTGGGTTCGTCGCTTCAGGCGCGCACGCGAATGCGCGCTTCGATCAGCTTCTTCCCGGCCAATGTTCCGAGCGCCAGGATGGTCAGAATCGACGCCACGGCGAACGCGCCCGAGAAGTTGTATTCGTTGTAGAGGATCTCGACCTGCAGCGGGAGCGTGTTGGTCTCGCCGCGGATGTGGCCGGAGACGACCGACACCGCGCCGAACTCGCCCATCGCGCGGGCGTTGCAGAGGATGACGCCGTAGAGCAGGCCCCAGCGGATCTTGGGCAGCGTGACCCGCCAGAAGGATCTGCCAGCCGCTCGCGCCCAGCATGAGCGGCCTGCTCCTCCTCGTCGTTGCCCAGCGGCCTGCATCACGCGGGATCAGCTCGCGCGCCACGAACGGGAAGGTGACGAAGGTCGTCGCCAGCACGATGCCCGGCACGGCGAAGATGATGTGGAGGTCGTGCGCGATCGAGCAACGGCCCGAAGCACGCCCTGCGCGCCGAACAGCAGCACGAAGATCAGCCCGGCGATCACCGGCGAGACGGCGAACGGCAGGTCGATCAGCGTGAGCAGCACGCTCTTGCCGGGGAACTCGATACTTGGCGATGAGCCAGGAGGCCGCGAGGCCGAAGACCAGGTTGAGCGGCACCGAGATCGGCGGCGGTGAGCAGCGTCAGCCGGATCGCGGCCAGCGTCTCCGGATCGCGTGATCGCCGTCGAGATAGGCCGCCGACCCCCTTGCGAAAGTGCCTCGACGAACACCGCTGACGATGCGGCAGCGACGACGAAGCAGCGCCAGGAACAGCCGAGCGCCGAGCGCCGATGCAGGATGCCAGCGCAGCCGGCGCGGGATCTTTCATGCGCGGCGCCTCCATCGCGACTGGCGCCTCACCCGCTCCGATCGCAGCGACTGCAGCGATGTTGATGACGAACAGCAGCGACGAACGACGCCAGCAGCATCACCAGCGCGATCGCCGTCGCGCCCGGCGTAGTCGTACTGCTCCAGCTTGGTGATGATCGAGCAGCGGCGCGATCTCGGTCTTCATCGGCATGTTCCCGGAGATGAAGACGACCGAGCCGTACTCGCCGACGGCGCGCGCGAAGGCCAGCGCGAACCCGGTCAGCGCCGCCGGCAGCACCGCCGGCAGGATCACGCGTGCGGAACGTCTGCAGGCGCGAGGCGCCCAGCGTCGCCGCGGCCTCCTCCATGTGCGCGGTCGAGGTCCTCGAGCACCGGCTGCACCGTCCGCACGACGAACGGCAGGCCGACGAAGACCATGCGCGACGACGACGCCCAGCGGCGTGAACGCGACCTTGATCCCGAGCGGCTCGAGGAAGCGGCCGAGCCAGCCGTTGCTCGACGTAGAGCGTGGTGAGCGCGATGCCCGCCACCGCGGTCGGCAGCGCGAACGGCAGGTCGACCAGCGCGTCGACGAGCTGCCTGCCCGGGAAGCGGTAGCGCGCCAGCACCCAGGCCACGAGGAAGCCGAAGACGACGTTGACCAGGCGCGCCGCCGAGCGCCGCGCCGAAGCTCAGGCGGTACGCCGCCAGCGCGCGCGGCGACAGCACCGCCGTCGCCAGAGCGCGGCGCCGCCGAGCGACGCCGTCTTCCAGACGAGCCCCGACGAGCGGGATCAGCACGACGAGCGACAGGTAGCGCGAGCGTGAAGCCCAGCGACAGCCCGAAGCCGGGCAGGCTCCCGGCAGCGCGCTCGGAGCCGAGCACGGCGGAGTCGACGCGGCGGCGTCCCGTCGGCGCGACTCTGGCGATCGACGTCATCGATCCCGGCTTGTAGATCTGGTCGAACGATGCCGCCGTCGGCGAAGTGCGTGGCCTGCGCCTTCTGCCAGCCGCCGAACACCTCGATCGATCGTGAAGAGCTTGAGCTTCGGGAACGCGCGCGGCGTGCCGGCGGCGACCGCGGCGCGTGCGCGGGCGGTAGTAGTTCTTGCGCGGCGATGCTCCTGGCCCTCGTCGCGTGTAGAGGAACTTGAGGTAGGCCTCGGCGACCGCGCGCGTGCCGTGCTTGTCGACGTTCTTGTCGACCACGGCGACCGGCGGCTCGGCCAGGATGCTCACGCTCGGGGTCACGATCTCGAACTTGTCCTTGCCCGAGCTCGTTCACCGAGCAGGTAGGCCTCGTTTTCCCAGGACGACCAGCACGTCGCCGATGCCGCGCTGGACGAACGTGGTGGTCGAGCCGCGGGCGCCCGAGTCGAGCACGGGACGTTCTTGTAGAGCTTGCGCGACGAACTCGCTTGCGCCTTGGCCTCGTCGCCGCCCGTGCTTCTGCAGCGCGTAGCCCCAGGCGGCGAGGTAGTTCCAGCGCGCGCCGCCCGAGGTCTTCGGGTTCGGCGTGATCACCGACGACGCCGGGCTTGACCAGGTCGTCCCAGTCGCTGGATGCGCTTCGGGTTCCCCTTGCGCACCAGGAACACGATGGTCGAGGTGTAGGGCGCGCTGTTGTCGGGCAGGCGCTTCTGCCAGTCCTTGGCGCAGCGCGCCCGACTTCGTCGGCGATGGCGTCGATGTCGTAGGCCAGCGCCCAGCGTCACCACGTCGGCCTCGAGGCCGTCGATCACCGACGCGCGCCTGCTTGCCCGAGCCGCCGTGCGACTGACTGATCGCTCACCGCCTGGCCGGTCTTCTCCTGCCACTGCTTGCGCGAACGCCGCGTTGACGTCCTGGTACAGCTCGCGCGTCGGATCGTACGAGACGTTGAGCAGCTTCACCGCCGCTTCCGCGCGCACCGCCGCCGTTCGCGTCGCCAGCAGCGCCGCTACCGCACCCAGGCCCAAGACGCCGATCGCGAGGCTCACGTCCACGCTGTTCGGCTCCTTGCGTCGCTCCGTCGAACTTGCTTCGTCAAAACGCCAGTTGAAAACGCGCGATCCCGACCTTCTCGGTGTTCCGGTTGCCGCCCGACTTGGCGCCTCCCTCGAACCGCGTCTCCGTGAAATCGCCGCTGAGCCTGAGGCTGCGGCTCAATTTCCAGTTGAGCGCGACGCCACCGGCGCGCGCGCGATTGACCGCCTTGGCCGGATCGGCCGCGACCGGGAAGGCCGAGTGATCGATGTCGAGCCAGTTGTAAGTCAGACCGATCTCCAGCGCGCCGTAGCCGCCGTTCGCGAGATCGAGCGACTTGTGCGGCTTCACCCCTTCGGGGGTCTCGACGCCACCGATGACGAACGCCACCTCCACATTGCCAGCCGAGTTGTTGACCGCGCCCGAGCCGGCCGAGTTCGCCAACTGCTGGTACTCGTGTACCCACTCGGCGAGGAATCCGAACGGCCCGAAATAGTAATAGAGCTGCGGGTTGACCCGGGTGTGGCGTCCCGACGCGAAGACCGTCGTCGCGGTCGTGGTCGTCAGGTAGCTGAAGATGGTGTTCTGGCCGAACGACTTGAAGGCTCCCAGCCAGGGGTTGGTCGCCGAGCCCTGTTCGATCCCGCTGCTGGCGGCCACGCCCAATCCCAACTCTCCGAGGCGGCGCAATGAAGGCGTATTGAACGGCTCGAAGAAGAGACGTCCGGCGAAGGTCTTCGACTTGTTGCTGTCGACGTCATTGATCCCGTTGTCGGGGTTGCCGTTGACGTAGGCCGCCTCGTAGCGGGCGATCCCGCCGGCGATGTCGCCCCAAAGTTCGAGCCCCACCTCGCGCTGCGATGACAGGTTCTGCGTGAGCGCGCGCTCGACGAAGGTGACGTCCTGATCGGCCTGCAGACGCTCGAGACCCGACGGGCCCCTTGAACTTGCCGACCCGGAGCCGCAACCAGGGGAACGGGTGGGTGTCCAGGTAGGCATCGATGAGGACGATGGTGTTGTTCCCGAAGTCGGGCGAAATGTAGAAATCGGTCAGGCCGAGCACCGTGCCGGCCAGGATCGGGCGGACGCGGCGGTTGATGAACGTGTCCTCGGTGGTGGCCAGCGCGGCGTCGTCGAAGGCGCGGCGCCCGTCGACCTGAAGCAGGCCCTTGAACCGGACCTGGTACCGGCGGTCGGCGCTGGTGACGGCGAACCCGCCGTCGTCGGTCTGGAAGGTGGTGGTCGATCGCGGCGACGACGCCGCCGCCTGCGCGGCCGCCAGGTTGGTCTCGAGGAGCTTCGTCCGCCGCTCGAGAGCATCGATCCGACTCTGGAGCAGGGGATCGGGCGCGAGCGGCGGAGAGGCGGTCGCCGAGGGAACGGGAACCGCATCGGCCGGACCGGTGGTGGCTGGTGACGGGGACGCCGCCGCTGGAAGGTTCTGTGCCGAGGCCCGCGCTCGAGACCAGGCCCATCGCCACAATCGCCGCAGCCACTCTACCGGCTTCATAGACTGTACGTCGCGCGACGGGGCTCATTCTGTCCTCGCGGTTCTGGGGATCAGCTCAGATGCTGTAGGTCAGCGGCGTACCGGGAGAAAGTCTCGCCCGCGCAATCTGCGTCTGCACGTCGGCGAGCGTGGTGCTGTCCAGAATCGCCGCGATGGCATCGCGGACCTTCTTCATGACCTGACGGGTTCCGCAGGTCGTTTCATCGACGCACTCCTCGCAGCGCACGAACGCCCGCTCGCTGGCGCAGGGGATCGGGGCCAAGGGACCGTCGATGATTCGAATGACCTGGCCCATCGTGATCTGCTCGGGCGGGCGCGCCAGCGAGTACCCGCCCCCCTTTCCCTTCTTGCTCTTGAGCACGCCCGCGTTCTTCAGCTCGAGAAGGATCGTCTCCAGGAACTTGTGCGGGATCTTCTCCCCAGTCGGCGAGGTCGGCGATCAGGACCGGCCCACGCGCCTCCTCGGCCGAGAGCGCATAGAGCGCCCTCAATGCGTAGCGAGCCTTGCGCGACAGGCTGGTCATCCTATATGGTTTATCGACTATCAATCGGCTGAGGTGGCGTCAAGGGAGAATCTTCCGGTCCCTGAGGGAAAATCTCCCCGGGCGGAAACGTCGTCCGGATCTAACTGTTTGATTTGACGTGGTTTGTTCCGATGGCACAGAGGGCTGCTGCTGGTCGCCGGCAGAGGCCCGTTCAAATGAAAGTGGACCCCAGCCGGCTGTTCTTTCTCACCTCGGTCGCCCTGGCCGCGCTGGCGCCCGCGTGCGCGCTCCACCCGCCCGTTCAAAACAGCGGTGCGGCCGTGGCCGCGAGCGGCGTGGCAATCGCCGTCACCGGCCAGCGCTGCACCGAGACCGTCGAGACGGAGCTCCCGGGTGTCAACCTGGTCGACGCGACCGTCCAGGTTCAGGTCCGCAACGCCGCTCCGCCGCCGCTGATCGTCCACCGCGACGCCTTCCGGCTGCGCGGCCCCGACGGACGGGCGATCCCGACCATGACCTGGAGGGCCGGCGAGCCGCTGTCGATCGCGCCGGGCCAGGTCGGCACCTTCGAGCTTCGGTTCCAGAGCCGCGGCGGCCTCTCCTGCACGAAGCCGATGCAGCTCGAGGCCTCGGCCGGCATCACGAAGGGGACCGAGCCCGTTCAGATCGGCGCCGTCAGCTTCGTTCCGTCGCACGCCTGACGGGAGCGGCGGAACGGCAAACGGGCTCGTGGGGGTGGCTCACCCGTTGGTCACCGGGCCCTCGCCTCTTTCGGTCGGCTTCCGGCGCCCGTGTCGCCGCGCGTGCCGAGGCGCGGCGCCGACGATCAGGAACGCAACGAGCAGCGTGAGGCTCCAGGCGCCCGGGCCCGAAGGCCCGACGGCGCACCCGCCGTTCATCAATCCAGTGAATGTCTTTTTGCCCGAGACGCCGGAGCCGCCGGAGCCGGCATTTGCTCCGCTGCCGCCGTCGCCGGTGACGCCCGAGCCGGCGTCGGTCGCCAGAGCGCCGCCACTGCCGCCGGCGCCCGCTCCGGAGCCGCCCCCGCCGCCCGGCGCCGCCTGCAGATGGTCGCCGATCATCGCGGCCAGACCGGAGAGCAGGCCCGCATAGCTGGGGCTGCAGATCGAGGTGGAGACGCCGTGGTGACCGAAGGCCTGCACCAGCTGGGAGATGCGAACGGCCGGCTGGCCGGAGCTGCCGTCGCTCGAGCCGCACGAGTCTTCGACCCGCGGCCAGAGCTCTCCCTCGCGCAGGTTCTCCCCGCCCACCGGAGGGACCCAGTCGACCGTATACGGCATCGGCGGCGCAACCATGGCACCCACGAAGATCTGATTGTCGGGATCGGCCTTGAGCGCCTTGATGCTGCTCACGAGCGCACTCACCGACGTCAGCAATCCGCCGGTGTCGAGCGATTCGCAGTCGGTCAGGGTCAGGGTCGGCGCGGAGGGCGCCCCCTGCGCATCGACGGGCGGCGCCTCGGGCGGCGGGATCAACTGCGACGGATCTCCAGACGGATCGAGGCACAGATGCCCGAACTCGTTGCACCGATAGCGGGCCATCGGCCCGAGCACGTTGCCGGTGTTGTCTGGCCCGCCGTTGAGCGAATAGAGGTCGACCCGTGGGCGCGCCGAGCAATCGTCGACGTTGCTCAAGATGATGATGGCCAGGTCGGCGCTCGAACGCAGAAAGCCCGCATTCCCGGCGGGCGCTGGGGAACCGTCGATGCCGAGCGCGCGCGCAATGGAGCCGAGCTGTTGATCGAAAATGCAGCCCGTCTCACCGAGCGGCATGATGCAGGAGAGAACGTCCGCCAGGTTGCCGGTGTAGTTGGCGACTCCGTCGACGTCGGAGAGGTACGCGGCATCGCCCTCGAGCGTCGAGCTCACACAGCTGGGCGACACGCGAAAGCGTCCCTGGTCACCGAGTGACGAGCACTGAGTCAAAGACATCGAATCGCTGGCTGCACCCAGGTCCGACGAGACCACCGCGATGTGAATGTTGGGGAGCCCGCTGGGGAAACTCTCGAGCGCGTTGATGAAAGACGGGATCTGCGCCGCCAGCTTCGCCTGCGTCGACGCCATGCCCGACGAGTCGTCGATCATGAACAGAACATCGAGGTCTCCCCGAGCCGGGGCGGTCGTGGCAGCAGCAAGCTGGACGGCCTTCGTCTCGACCGTGCCGTCGCGCTCGGGCGGGGCACATGACGCAGCGGTCATCAGACCGAGGCCGAGGCCGATGGCGAGGACGGCGGAGCTCGCGCGAACGAGGAGGCCCGTGCGTCGTGGTCTCATGGCCGATAGTCCGCGGGTCCCTGCCACTACAGGTCACATTTCGACATCTCTGTCCGGGGAAATCCACGAAATCCCTCCCCGGCCCGGCGTGCCAGCTCCGGCGCGTCAGCTGCGAGGTGCCCTTCGGCGGCCCCGGCCGCGCAGGGCGGCGAGGCCCAGCACCAGACCAAACAGCGTCGTCCCCGAACCGTCCCTGACATTGGCCGCGGTGGAGCAGGCGCAACCGCTCGCTGCGGTCTCGCCGGTGCCGGGGGTCCCGCCCTCGCCTGTTGCGTTCCCTCCGATTCCGGTAGCGCCGCCGGTGCCGTTGGCTCCGCCCGCGCCCGCCCCCGTCGCGCCCCCGCTGGCGCTGCGCCCGCCGGCGCCCGTAACGCCGCCGGTCCCGGTGCTGGTGGTGCCGCCGGTCCCGGTGACGCCGCTGCCGCCGCTCCCGGTGACGCCGCTGCCGCCGCTCCCGGTGGCGCGGCCGCCGCTCCCGGTGGCGCTGCCGCCGCTCCCGGTGCCGCCCGTCGACCCGCCGGTGCCCTTCGCTCCTCCCACGCCGGTCGTCGTGCCGCCGGCTCCCGTCGCGCCGCCGCTGCCGCCGGCGCCGCCGACCGAGCTGCCGCATCCGGTGCCGATCAGGACCGCGCTGGTGGCGGCCGTCCCAACGGCGAGGGAGATGACCGTCGGTTTGCCGCTGGTGGCCGTGACCGACGCCGCGCTGGTGCCTGCGACCGAGACCGGGTACGTGCCCGCCGCCAGGCCCACCACGGTCAACGTCGTCGTGTGCGCGTCGCCGGTCTGATTCTGCAGGGTGAGGCCGAGGTAGTTGTTCGCCGCGCTGACCGTGGCCCCCGTGTAGCGATCCCTGTTCAGGCTGAACGACAGCTTCTGGGAGATCATGTTGAGCCGCTTGAACACGCCGTCGGTCGGCGTCACCGACGTGCAGCTGTTGGCGGTCGAGACGTTGCAGCCGTAGCCGGTCAGCCCGAAGATCGGATCGCTGGCCACGTCGGCGCTCAGGATCCGCAGCGCGCCGAACAGGCCCAGGTCGGCCTCGCCGGTCATCTCACGCCAGCCGGCGTGCAGCTTCCCGTTGGCCGGATCGAAGCTGTTGACGTAGACGTTCCCCTTCATCGCCTGGTACGTCCAGCCGAGCGTCCCCAGGTTGGCCGGGTCCGAGTCGATCTGCCCCGAGTTGATGGCGCTGATGTTGGCGATCTTGGCGGCGTAGGACAGCCGCTCGTCGAGCTCGGGGGTGGCCGACTGGGTGCGGACGAAGTCGTCCATACCCGCCCCGGCCAGCGCGGCGGTGTACTGGAACTGCCACCAGTTCTCACCGTTCAGCGTGACCGGATCCGAATAGTAGTACCAGACCGGCTCTTGCCCCCGGCAGGCCCGCGTCTTGGCGTTCACCTTGCTCAGCACCGACGTGTTGTTGTTCTGCTTGGCCGCCATGTAGACAGCCTCCTCGCCGGTGTTGTCGTAGCTGTACTCCGAGCCGTACGGATACTTGCTGCCTGAAAAGGCGTTGTAGAGCTTGGTGATGACGCCGTTGACGAAGGTCGCCTCGGTGGTGTGCCCGCCGGCCGTCAGCGCGGCGG
This sequence comes from uncultured Pseudomonadota bacterium, assembly GCA_963835825.1. Classification (GTDB taxonomy): domain Bacteria; phylum Myxococcota_A; class Polyangia; order Fen-1088; family Fen-1088; genus JADGRB01. The sequence goes on along the minus strand of CAWIGZ010000002.1, from coordinate 117,302 downwards.
CGATGTCGGGGAGCGTCTGCTCGCCCATGTACCCGGTGCCGGCGTCGCCGTGCCCCGAGTAGAGGGTGTGGAGAATGTCGTAGGCGCGCATCAGGTAGGTGTCGGCGCTGTTGTGATAGGTGACCAGCTTCGGGTACAGGCTGGCGATCTTGTACATGGAGAAGTAGGTGTTGAACGCGTGCGGGTAGGCGTAGGCGCGGTCGTAGTAGCAGTTCATGATGTTCGACGCGCTGGTCCCCGGCGGACACCACCAGTCCTGGACGATGTAGGACGTGTTGTCGATCGCGCGCGCCCAGACGGCGTCGAGGTAGGTGTCGAGCGCCGTTACCTCCGAGGCGACGGGCGTCTGGGCGTCCTTCTCGGCCAGGTACTCCCCGTGCGTCCAGCCCCAGTCGTCGCCCCACCCGCCCCCGGCGGTGGCGCCCCGCTTGGCCTTGGTGTCCATCATCCAGTCGTCGAAGATCCCCTTGAGGTCACCGGTCGTCCATTGCGTGTTGGCGACCATGAAGGTGGCATGCCGCTGGAGAGCCGCGTCGATCGGCTCGAGGACATAGAACTGCAAGCGTGGTCGTCTCCCCGCTGCCGTAGCTGACGGTGATGTTGTTCTGACCGAGCTGGGTGAAGTTGATCTGATAGAGCTTGTGGTCGGTGGCCACGGTCCCCAGCGACGTGATCGTCGTCTGCGACGGGAACTGCGCGGTCAGCGAGTTGATCGCCTTCGACGTATGCAGGTCGACCTTGGCCGTCATGTTCGTGGCCAACATCATGCCGGGGACGACGGAGACGTCGATGAGCCCCTCGCTGTAGAGGCGGTTCTGCACGTCGGCGTGGCTGGCGACATTGAAGAACTTGAAGCCGTAGGTCTTGCTGGCGCCGGCCGCCAGCGTGAGGCTGGTGTTCGGCAGGTAGCCGCGGTTCGTGCTCTTGATGACGTTGGAGTGAATGTAGAAGACGTCGAGACCGCTCGGCCAGCTGGGGGTGCCGCCGCCCGCGGCCCAGGCGCTGCCCGGGTGCTCCTTGGAGACCCAGTTGTCCATGTACTCGAACCCTGCGCCGGTGGTGGCGTCGGGGATCATCAGGATGAAAGGACCGACGCCGCTCGGCCGCTCGACGGTGATGTACGAGGCGTTGTTCCCGGTGAACGAGTGATAGACGGTGCGCGTCTCGTAGATGACGTCGTTGTTGGCGAACCAGTACTCGTTGAACGGCAGCGGCAATCCGAAGTCGCCCATCTCCATGGTCTGGGTGCTGGTGTTGGTGACGGTGATCTGCCAGGAGAGGTAATCGTTCACCAGCGCGTAGGTCTCGACCAGCTTGAAGTTCTTGACGCCCTTGGCGCTGGCCGAGTTCTGGTAAGTGACGGTGACCGAGTTGGTGCCGGTGCTGACGGCGCGGACGTCGGCCGACTGGTTGGTGAGCGCGGTGGTCCAGGCGCCGCCGTTCAGGCGATAGGTGAACATCAGCTCGCCAACCCACTCGTGGTCGGCGGTGTTCTGCCCGGGAGCGTTGGTGGCGTTGAGGACGTAGTTGGTCGGGAAGGTGTCGCCGGTGAGCTGCAGGGACGCGATCTCCCCGTTGGTTCCGATCTGCGCCTTGAAGGAGCTGTTCGAAAGCGTCTGCGCGGCCGCCCCGGAGGCGAACGCCAGCAGCGCCCCCGCCGCGACCGCGACGGCGGACAGTCTCATCGTGGCAGTCATCGAATGATTGGCCATGCGGGGATGAAGTGACGCCATCATTCGCGTACGGCTCGCCAGATCGGCGGGCGGCCGGCGCGCCGGCGACGAAAGACCGCCCCGCCCCTTTTCCTGAGCCGTTCGACCCCCGGCCCGTCACCTACGGCGTACTCGCCTGGTCACGCCGGCGACGGTCGCGCGAAGGCCCGGATCGCGGACACGCGCGTGCGGTCGAACGCCGAGCGCGCCAGGGACATCGTCAGGTCGGTCTCTTCGTCGATGAGCGCGCGCGCCGCCGGACTGTCGTCCGGCTGATAACCGAGCTTCTCGAACAGGCGGCGCGACGCGGCGTTGGCGGGAATCACCGAGATGTAGATCCGCTCGAGGCCCAGCACGTCGTAGCCGAACGCGTGCAGCATGAGCGCGAACCGCGTCCCGAGGCCGCGCCCCTGGCTGGCCCGTCCGCCGATCATGATGGCGAACTCGCCGCTGACGTCCGCGATGTTGCGGAAGTCGGCGTCCCCCATCAGGACGCCGTCAATATAAAGAAGAAACGGCCGCCCCCCTTCGATCCGCAGCTCTTCGTAATAGGCGATCACGTCGCCGGCGGTGTGTGGCTCGTCGTCGTGGCCCATCATCACCCGGTTGTGGCTGTCGTTGTAGGAAGCGGCCAGCGCGGGCGCCGCCCGGCGGAGCTCGTCGTCGGTCGGTTCGAGCGCCGTCAGCGTCTCGTCCCCCTGCTGCCACTCGACGGCCCAGAGCCGCGCGTTGTCCATGGCGTGCGAGGGTATTCGATCTACCGCTAGGCCGCCTATCGCGGCGGCACGTCGTCGGGCCAATGTCCATGGTTCGCTTCGCTCACCGTCGCCTTTTCGGCGACGCCCTCCTAGGCCGCCTATCGGGCGGCACGTCGTCGGGCATGGTTCGCTTCGCTCACCGTCGCCTTTTCGGCGACGCCCTCCTAGCGGCACCAGACCGCGACGTCGGCGCCCTGGGCGGTGAACAGGCGATCGCCCGCGGGGCTCGAGATCGCGCTCGGCTGGGTCCCGATCTCGGCCCCGAACTGGCGCAGCAGCGCGCCGGTGGCGGTGGACCTGACGGCGAGCGCATCGTAGTTGGTGGCGTGGGTGTGGATGACGAACGTCGACGTGACCTTCACCGACCCGTCGCTGGACGTCGCGCTCTGATTTTCGGCGGCCGGTCCGGGCGTCCCCAGCGACGCCAGCGGCGGCGCGCTGGTGAGATCGGCGGGCGGCCCGCAGAGCTGCCCGTCGTCGGCCTCCCGCCAGAAGTGAAACAGCGCGGCCGGATCGCCGGTGCCGGCGCCGAAGCGGCCATCCGCCGACCAGACCGCGGCGGCCAGCGGATAGCTCGACGTCGCGACGACGGCGCCCGTGGCCGGGTTCCACCAGGAGGTCTTCCCTGAAACGGAGCCGACCAGCTCGTCGGCGGGCGAAACGCCCAGGAAGGTGACCCCCGCCGGCACGGTGAATTGACTGATGGGGTGCAGGTCGGCCGCGCCGACCGCCGACACCGTGGTGCCGGTCGCGACGAAGAGCCGCGCGCCGTCGCGGGAGAAGCCGATCACCGTCCCCGCGAAGCTCGGATCGAACGCCTGCTGCGTCCCGCTGGTCGCGTCGAAGAGGGCCAGTCCGGCGGCGAATCCCTGCGCTCCCGCCTCGGCCGTCGTCGCCCGGGCCACCGTGCGCCCGTCCGGCGAGATCGCAGTAGCCGAGAAGGCCGCGGCTGTAGAAATCGTAGAGAACGGTCCCGGTGCCCGTCGACGGATCGCGCAGCTCCAGGCGGGTGCTGGTCGGGGAATTTCCGACCTGATAGTGGGTCTCGACGAAGAGCCGCCCGTTGCCGGCGGTGAAACGGAGCCGCGGGATGCTGCCCCCCGCCGCGCTGAAGCGGAGGTTCTCCGGATTGCTCGTCAGGGTCGCGGTCTCGGGCGCGCCGGTCAGCCAGCTGGTCGTCGTCCCGCTGCCGAGATCGATCTCCGTCCCCAGCGACGTCGCCAGCCGGCCGCCGTCGGAGGAAAACGCCAACGCCGCGGCGGTGGTGTCGACGCCGGAAGCCGGCGGTCCGGCAAAGCTGCGCTCGAACGCGCCATCGTGCGCGCTCCAGAGCGCGACCTCGCCCATCTCCGAGGAGAGCGTCGCCAGGGTCGCGCCGTCTGGCGAGAAGGCGACCGCGTCGATCGCCCCCAGCGGCGAGCCGAGCTGCGCGATCTCCGTCCAGGAGTCGGTGGCGAGCAGGCGCACCGTTCCGGCGCCGGTCCGCGCCGCCAGTCGATCGCCGGCCGGCGAGAGCGTCACCCGCCAGCCGGTTTCGGGCCCGAGCGTCTGGCAGCGGACATAATTCTGCCCCCCGGCGGCCGGCGCGAGGACGATCGTCGAGCTCAGGGTCAATGCCCCGCAGGCGATGCCCGGCGCGGGTCCCTGACCGCCGCCGCCCGCCGCGCCGCTGATGCTGCCGCCCGTTCCTGCGTCCGGGAGCGGCGCCGCGACGGCCTGGTCTCCCTCCCCGCGACCACGCAAGAGGTGCTCGATCAAACCGTCGTCGCATCCCAACCCCGCCACCACGAAGAGACCAAGGAGCAGGCAGGCCACGCGCATTCAACCCTCCAGACCTACGAACAAAGTTCGTGGTTGAACGTAAGGCGCTGCGGCACTGCCACCAGTGCAGGAGGCGGATCAGCCTTCGGCGATGAACACCATGATCAGGCTCCAGGCGCCGAGCGCCGGGACGAAGAGCAGGAATTGCAGCCCGACCGGCAGCGCGTAAATGATCGAGACCATCGGGATCCAGAACAGCCAGTTGGGGACGATCAGCGGCAGGACGCGCGACTGATAGAAACCTCTGCCGACCGCCGGGAGCGTGGCGGCCAACGAATAGCCACGCTGGCGCCAGAGAAACAGCAGCACGATCAAGACCGACCACAGCGGCGAGAAGACGAACTGATCGAAGGCGACCTTCTCCACCACCGTGCGGAGATGCGCGTCGCTGCCGAAGAGGCGCGCCTCGCCGCGGTAGAGCAGATCGATCACCACCCCGTCGAACGCGAAGAAGGCGACGTTGAAGAGAACCTCGCCGCCACGGCCCCGCAGCGCGCTGCGGCCGCGGTCGGCCAGCAGCTTGGCCAGTTCGGGGAGGAGCCCGCCGGCCAGCGCGCTGGTCGCGGCGGCCACCGGCAGCCCGCCGGCCGTCTTCCAGGCGGCGGCCAGCGCGCAGGCCTCCCGAAAGGGGACGCTCACCCGGTAGGCGATCGCCAGCAGGGCCGCGCCGGCCTGGATGAGCAGGAACGGGCGCCAGAACCGGCGCAGCGCCGCCGCGCCGGCGGCCAGCGGGGAAACCGGTGCCTGACCGTCGATCGCCGTCATCTCGTCTCCCCAATCTATCGGGCAACCTCGAGCGGCCGGGAAGAATCTGACCTCGACAGCAATTATGAGGGGGACCGATGCGAATCTCGTTCTTGAACCGGGTCGCCGCGCGGGCCGCCGCCACCCTCTTCGAGCAGTACGGCTTCGCGGCCAAGCAGATCGACACGGAGGTGTTGACCGACTGTCCGACGCTGCTGGCGGCCCCGGCCATCGAGCGGAGCATCGGCCTCGAGCTGGTCGAGCGCATCGACGTCTCCGGGCGCCCCTTCAGCCGACGCGGCTGAGGTTCGTCAGCGCGCGGCGGGACGCAGCAGAGGTTCCCAGTCCCCCGGCGGGCGGGTCGGATCGCCCGCCGGAACGGCCGGCGAAATCTCGACCTCGACCTTCGTCGTGTCGACGCTGCTCAGGTCTTCCGTCGCGCAGACCCGCGCCGCGTGGGCCAGCTCTCCTGACCGCTCGACCAGAAGCTGCAGCCGGCGCGCGCTATATGCGGTGTCGCCCGCGTCGTGGCGGGCCTGGTCGTCGTCGAGCCGGGTCAGCTCGGCCGCGGCGATTTGCAGTCCGGCGCGCGCTTCGGCTAGCTTCTCGTCGACACAGCTTCCGTCGAGGGCGATCGCAGGCGTCTTGGCGCGAATCCGCTCGATCAGTTGAATGTCAGCCACCAGCTTCTTTATTTGCGCACGCGCTTCGATCCGCGGGTCGGGAGGCGGCGCCGTGGGGGGCGCGGCGGCCGCGCAAAGCGACGACATCAAAGCGATGATCAGCCACATCCCACACCGAACATCCCGGGTGGAAAGCTGGTCACGCCGCGCCCCAGCCGCAACGGGTCTCCGCCGGCAACGGCAGAGCGCGCTCCGGCTGGTGCTGACGCTGGTCGTCGCGGGTTGTGGGGCGAGCTACCGGCAGGTGCGGCCGACCGAGCCGATCGCGGCGGCCGCCGGAGGGCTGCGCGTCGACGTCCAGCGGGTGTTTCTGACCGAGGAGACGATCGACACCGGCGTGGCCGACGGGATGGCGCTGGTGGTCGAGCTGGACGATCGCCAACGGCGGCCCGCGCGCCTACAGCCTGAAGCCGACGTCGCTCTGGTGCCTGATGCAGGTCGACGCGCGGAGACCGACGGAGACGCGGCTCTTGCCGCCGTCGTTGAACGGCGAGGGCGCGTTCCCCGGGGCGCCACCCGAAGGGGCCGACCTGAGCCAGATCGACGTCGCGCCCGGACAGACCCGATCGTACTGGGTGCTCTTCCGCGGCTACCAGTTCGCCGGGAGCGAGATCCCGCGGCGGATCACCCTGACCATGCCGGACGCCGACGGCCGGACGCTGGAGCTGGTGCTGGCCGATCCGGCGCGCGGCGAGCTGCGCTGGGAGGCAGAGCCCCCCCGCAGCGCCTGGTACCTGGGCGTGCAGAGCGGCTCCCTTTACGGCAGCTATTCCCAGACCGACGCCATCTCGTCCCGCATCTCGCGCGTGGCGCGCGCGGGGCGATTTCTCTGGGACGCCGGGCTGGTGTCGACGGTCCTCGTCCAGGTGCAAGGGGCGCTCCGCTCGGCCAGCTCTTCGTTCATGGGCACCGGGCTGGAAGCGCACCTGACGCTCCCCCTGTTTTCGTGGAGCGACCCGCGGCAGCCGATTCGCCTCGGCCCTTACCTCGGCGGCCAGATCCAGACGCTGATCGCGATCGAGCCGACGCCCAAGCAGCCGAACCCTCAGCCCCCGCCCATCTACGGCCAGGGGGGGCCGGAGGCCGGCATCGAGTTCGACATCGGCGCCGTGCGAAGCGCCGCCACGCCCTTCCCGCTGTCGGTGACCACCCGCAACCCGCTTCCGCGCTGGATTCTCCGGGTCGGCTACACCCACAGCTGGATCGGCCACGGCACGGCCGACGGGTACGTCACCAGCGTCCGCCTGACCTGGTAGCCAAACCGGCCGGCGCGACACCGGGTGGCGATCCGCCCCCTCTACTTGCTGCCGCTCTTTTCCAGGTGGCCGCCGAACCCGTAGCGCATCGCCGAGAGGATCCGGTCCTGAAATTCGGCCTCGCCGCGCGAGCTGAACCGCTCGAACAACGACGCCGCCAGCACGTGCGCCGGGACGCCCTCGTCGATCGCCGCGTCCAGCGTCCAGCGTCCCTCGCCCGAGTCCGACACGCGCCCAGCGAACTTCGCCAGCTGCGGATCGGCCGCGAACGCCGCCGCGGTCAGGTCGAGCAGCCACGAGGAGATCACGCTCCCGCGCCGCCAGACCTCCGTCACGTCGGCGAGCGAGAAGTCGTACTGGTAGTACTCGGGGTCCCGCAGCGGCGCCGTCTCGGCGTCGGCCTTCTCGCTGCGCCGGCCGACATCGGCGTGCTCGAGGATGTTCAGCCCTTCGGCGTAGGCGGCCATCAGGCCGTACTCGATTCCGTTGTGCACCATCTTCACGAAGTGACCGGCGCCGGAGGGGCCACAGTGCAGGTAACCCTGATCGGCCGTCCCGGCGCGGGCGCCGCCAGGTCCGCCCCGCCCCGGCGTCGGCGGGATCGTCCCTTTGCCCGGCGCCAGCGTGGCGAAGATCGGATCGAGCCGGCGCACCACCTCGGGCTCGCCGCCGATCATCAGGCAGTAGCCGCGCTCGAGGCCGAAGACGCCGCCGCTGGTGCCGCAGTCGACGTAGTGAATCCCCCGGCCGGCCAGCCGTTTGGCCCGATCGACGTCATCCCGATAGAACGAGTTGCCGCCGTCGATGACCACGTCGTCCTTTCCGAGCAGAGGCGTGAGGGCGGTGAGCGTCGCGTCGACCACGCCGGCCGGCACCATCAGCCAGATCGCGCGCGGCGCCGTCATCTTGGCGACGAGCTCAGCCAGCGACAGCCCCGGCACGGCCCCCTCCTCGGCCAGCGCCCGCGTCGCCTCCGCGGAGACGTCGTGGACCACGCAGCCGTGGCCTCCCCGCATGAGCCGCCTGACCATGTTTGCGCCCATTCGCCCGAGCCCGATCATTCCCAGCTCCATCGCTCCGTCCTCCTTGGTCGAGATGTATAGCCGAAGAACGACGGCCGATCTGCGATACGGTAGGCCCGATGACCGCAGAGGCCCCCTCCCTCGAACCGGAACAGGACCGGCCCGGCGTTCGGATGCGCGCCCTCGCAGGCTTGATCGTGATCGGCGTCTCGGTGGCGCTGGCGGTGGGCCAGCTGGCCGTGCCCGACCTCGGCGCCTTCGTCACGCAGAACATCCTTCCCGCCCCGCGGCGGAAATTGATGCTGGCGCTCCTGGGCGTCAGCTTCCTGCTGACCGCGGGCGTGATCGCCTGGATCTGGCGGCGGTCGTCCCCGGGAATGGCGACGGCGCGGCTCGATCGAGCGGCGCGGCTCGCGGCACCGCTGGCGCTGGCGGCGGCCGTCCCCGGCCTGTTCGCGATGAACCCTTGGTCCGAAACCCTCGTGCTCGCGATGAGCCTGGGGGCGTTCGTCCTGGCGATCGAGCCGCTCTGGCGGCTGCACTTCGGCGTCTACCGCACCGTCGGGCCTGGTCAAAGAGACGCCGCCCTCGAGGCCCGGCTGCGACGCTGGTGCACGGTGATCGTCGGCGTCGCGGTGGCCGGCTACATCGCCTACATGATCTTCTTCACCCTGCGCCAGCACGCCAGGTTCAACACCTACAACTGGGACCTCGGCCAGCTCGACAACGAGTTCTACAACGCGCTCCACGGCCGCCCGTTCCGCTGCACGCCGCTCGTGCCGCGAACCCAACAACTGGGCTGGAGCTCCGCGACCACGCGACGTTCTGCGATCTACGCGCTGCTGCCGCTTCTACGCGCTCCATCCCGGCCGCCAGCACGCTGCTCGTTCTGCAGTGCCTGCTACTCGGCCTTGGCGCGATTCCGCTCTACCGATTCGCGGCGCGGCGGCTCTCGCCGCCCTCGGCGCTGTTGGTGACGCTCTGCTACCTCGTCTATCCGCCGATGCACGGCGCGCAGTTCTTCGACTTTCACTTTCAGCCGGTCGCCGCCGCCTTCGTCCTGGCGGCGATCGATGCCTTCGACGCCAAGCGGATGCGCCTCTTCTGGCTGTTCTTCGTCGCTCGCCCTCGGCTGCCGGGAGGACGTGTCGATCGGCTTCGCCGTCCTCGGCTTCTTCTGGTCCTCGCCGGCCGCCGCGCGAAAGAAGGTGCCATCGTCGCCGCGATCTCGGCGCTCTACTTCGTGGCGATCCGGTTCTTTCATCATGCCGGCGATCGGCGCCTGGGGCTTGCTCCGATCTCTACAAGGACCTGATTCCCGCCGGCGAAGCCGGCTTCGGCGGGTCGTGAAGACGCTGGCAACCAACCCGCTGCTACACGCTCCGCACCCTCCTGACGCCGGAAAAGCTGCGCTATGCGCTGCAGATCGTCGCCCCGCTGGCCTTCCTGCCGCTGCGGCGGCGCTGGCTGGCGGTCTGGCTGATCCCCGGCAGTTCCTGACCCTGCTCACGACCGGCTACGGGCCCGACCCTCGACATCGGCTACCACTACGGAGCCGACTTCGTCCCCTACGTTTTCCCGGCGGTGGCGTTGGCGCTGCCGGCGCTCGGCGCGAGGAAAAGAGGGCGTGCCGCGGCGCGGGCGCCGCCGCGACGTTGCTCTTGGCATCGCTCATCGCCACGGCCGACTGGGGCGCCTTCCCCCCGCGCCGCGTCTTTCACTCGGCTACGGCGTCATCAGCTTCGCTCCCCCCACCGCGCAGGAGCGCCGCCGACTGAAAGCGCTCGAGGAGGCGATGCGCCTCGTTCCCAAGAAGGCCATCCTGGCGGCCAGCGATCGCGAGCTCCCCCACGTCTCGAACCGGATCGAGTGCTGGAACCTGGCGGTCGGCACCCAGGGCGCCGACTACGCGATCTATACGAAGATCGACCCGATCCCGCCCGATCGCACCGAGGTCGCCAAGGCGCAGGCTGCCGGCTGGATCACTGTCTACGACACCCCTGAGATCGGGCTCCTCAAGCGGCCGGGCGCTCCCACCGTCCAGCCACCTTCCCGGTAGTTTCGAGGTCACGTGGCGAATTCAGTTTGCCCGAGCCGCCCTCGCTGGTAGACGTGTGGCCGTGATCAGCGGACTCCTGGGCGCCGGCTTCTTCTATTACGCCCGGCTGGCCCTCAACGGACACCGTGCGCTGAACGAAGTGGGTCACGCGCTTGCGGCCACCTCGTCCGAGAGTGTCCTCGACACGGGTTGCGGCACCGGTTGGTTCTGCCAGGTCGTTCCCGGCCCCTACCTCGGAATCGATCTCGACGCCGACTATCTCGACTTCGCGCGCTGGCGATGGGGCGTCTCGAATCGCCGCTTCGAACGAATGCTCCTCGAGGACCTGCCCGGCGACGCGCAGTTCGACAAGGCGATCATGGCCAGTGTCCTCCACCATCTTTCCGACGATGTCGCGAACAGCGTACTGGGAACGCTGGCTCGCGTGGTTCGGCACCGACTCGTCGTCCTCGACCTCGACCCGGACGCCTCCCGCGGGATCCAGACGTTCTTTCTAAATCACGATCGCGGCGAACACATTCGGCCCCCGGCCCGTCAACGCGAGATCCTTGCGAATCACTTCAGGGTCGTCGATCAGCGCAGCTTCCCGAGCTCGACGTATCTCGCGGTGCACACGCTCTTCACCTGCGAGCCAGCGTAGTGATTTGATCGGCGCGACGAGACCTGTCGGCTGCACAGCGGACGGAGGCCATCGACGTCGCGCAGAACGGTTCGAACAGTCGGTCCCATCGAGAAGAGCGCCGCGGTCGTGCGGGCGAGCCTAGCTGGCCAGGCGAAAGGCAATCGGCTGCAGGACGGTCAGGCTGGGGCGGGCCCTGTCTTCTTGATCGCGCAGGAGGCCGGCGATGGCCGGTCGGCAGCCGCCGCAGCCGGTGCCGGCGCGGCAGGACGCCCCGATTTCAGCGATCGACCGGGCGCCGTCGGCGATGGACGCGCGAATGGTTCGGTCACAAATTCGATGGCAGTGGCAGACGAGCAACAGATACCTCCCGGAAGCGTCCCTTCAAGATATTGAGACTCATTATCAAAATCAACCAGATTCGGCATCCGTTCGACAACTCCGCGTCGCGCCAGCAGAATCGCGCCGGATCCGCCGCCCACCCCAGGAGACGACATGCAGGGAGATCAGGAAATCCTCACCGCGCTCAACGACATCCTCACCAGCGAGCTGACCGCCATCAATCAGTACTTCATCCATCACAAGATGCTGGAGAACTGGCACTACGCGCGGCTGTCGAAGAAGAAGCGCGAGGAGTCGATCGAGGAGATGAAGCACGCCGACAAGCTCATCGCGCGCATCCTCTTCCTGGACGGGGTCCCCAACCTGCAGCGCCTCGGGCCGGTGAAGGTCGGCGAGGAGCCGATCGAGATGCACAGGCTCGACCTCGAGCTGGAGCGCGAAGCGGTGGCGCGGCTCAACCAGGCGATCGCCCTCTGCCTCGCGAAGAAGGAGGCCGGCACCCGCGAGCTGCTCGAGGATCTCCTGAAAGAAGAAGAGGATTCGATCGACTGGCTGGAGGCCCAGCTCAAGCTGGTCGGAGACATCGGCCGCGAGCGCTATCTGTCGGAGCAGCTGCGCGACTGACGCCGGCGTGGCACGACGGCGGTGATTTCGTCCCTCCAACGTGACGGGCCTCAGCGCGGCGTCCAGACGGGCGTGCCCGTGAACAGCCCGTCGACGAAGCCCAGCCGATAGGCGAGCGCGAGCCCGAAGGCGAGGCTGAGCGCGCCGGTCAGCCTGGCCGTCAGGCGCTCGAGCGCTCCAAACCTGCGGGAGGCGGCGGCCAGCGGCAGCGTCATCGCCGTGGTCATGAGCATCATCCCCAGCAGGGTGCCGACGCCGAACATCGCCAGATAGGTCATGGCCCAGAACGGATCGCGGATCGTGGCGACCACCAGGAGCGCCACCGCCGCCGAGCCGGCCAGGCCGTGCACCACGCCGATGGCCACCGGCCGCCAACGCAAACGAAGCGGCGCGTGTGGGTCGGGCGCGTCGCGGCAGCGGCGCCATCCGCGCCGCAGATTCACGGCCCCGAGCACGATCAACATCCCGGCCACCGAGATCTCCAGGAAGAGGCCGAGGCGCGGCGGAATCACCACGTCGAACAGGACGATCGCGCCGCCGACCACCAGGATGGTCGCGGTGTGCCCCAGGCCCCAGAGCGCCCCGAGCGCCGTCGCGCCGCGAAGTCCGCGTTGGCGACCGATCAGGGTGGTGACCGCGACGACATGATCGGCGTCCGTGGCGTGTCGCATCCCGAGGACGAAGCCGAGCGCCAGCAGCGCCGGCGGACTGGCCGTCATGGCTGCTCCGCGAGGGAGAATCGCACCGGGATGACGACCGAGCTCGAGACCGGGAGACCCGCGGCGCGCGCCGGCTCGAACGTCCAGCGGCGGACGGCGTCCAGCGCCGCGCGATCGAGCAGCGGGTGGCCGCAGCTGCGGTTGAGCGAGACGGCGGCCGGCGTTCCGTCCGCCCCGACCTGGACGTTGAGCAGGACGATCCCCTCTTCGCCGCGGCGAAGGCTGGGGATCGGGTAATCGGGCCTGGGGTTGCTCCGGTAGCGGGGGGTGGCGGAGACGACGGCCCCTCGGCTCGGGGCCGCGGACGCGCGCACGGCGGCCGGCAGCGGCGCGGGAGAGACCGACGGCGCCTCCGTCGACGCCGCGGGCGCACGAGCGGTGCCCGACGGAGTCGTCAGGACCGCCGCCGGCGGCGATCTTTCGACCAGCGCGACGTGGCGGACGCGCCGGGCGATGTGCGAGCTCGGCGCCTGCGAGGTCGGCTTGGCCGAGGGCGCGCTGTCGGCGATGGGATCCGGCCGAGGCGCAATGAGCTCGACGTCGACCTCGACCGGCACAGGTGTCGCGGCTCTGGCAGGCGCGCGCGACAGGATCGCGGCGGCGACGCCGAACAGCGCTCCGTGCAGGGCGACGGCGGCCAGCAGGCTCAGCGAGAGTCGCATCCCCAGCGCCGCCGTCTCAGAAGTGGACCGTCAGACTGCCGCGCACCTGGAACGGCTCGACGGGATGAACGTGGAAGTCGTTGACGCCGGCCGCCGGCTCCGCCGCCTGCCCGTGGGAGACGAGCAGCGCATCAGGGAGGCGCGACGTGTAGTAGTAGGCGATGTCGTCGGCCTGCGAGTCGAACAGGTTGAGGATCCCCAGGCTGATTTCGTAGCGGTTGAAGCGATAGCCGACCAGCGCGTTCACGATGGTCGACGCCGGCTGGCGCTGGCTGTCGTCTTCGATGAGCGGCTGCGAGCTGAAGTAGCGCAACCGTACGCCGCCGAAGATCCCCCGCGGCGTCTCGACGACCGCCGCCGCCGAGATCACCACCGGGATCGCGTTGGCGACGTAGAGGCCGGAGGTGCCGGTGACGGTCTCCTGCGGCTCGGTGTAGCGGGCGTGGGCGAACGAGAAATCGGCGGAGAGCGTCAGCCAGCGGGTCGGCTTGTAGAAGCTAGCCCACTCGACGCCGTAGCGCCGGGAGGGGCCGTTGGCCTCCGTGTCGCCCGCGTCCCCCGAGAAGGTCAGCTCCGAATCCGACTGCAAGAACCAGAGCGACAGCGTGCTGACCAGCCCCGGGACGATCGACGTGCGCGCCCCGACCTCGGCCCCCTTGGTCCGGACCAGCAGCGGCACCTTCGCTTGTGCCTCCCCCGTCGCGGGCAGGACGGTGATGGTCGCGCCGCGCGCGTCGTTGCTGTGAAAGCCCGCGCCGGCGTCGAGGTAGAGCTCGGTGCGCTTCCAGGGCCCGAAGACCAGCGTGACCTTGGGGCTCACGATCCCCGCTGTTTCGTTGCCCGAGTTCGCGGCGGTGTTGCTGTCGACGTGAACCGCGAAGAGATCGCCCCGCAACCCGAGCGCGCTCTTGAACCAGCGCGTCCACTGGATCTGATTCTGGGCGTAGAGGCCGGCGTTGGCCTCTTCGATCCGATCGTAGATCTCCACGTTCACGATCTGCCGACTGGCCGTGTGGTTGAGGCCGGAGTCCGGTATGTAGTCGTTGCGGACCTGGAGGCCGGCGGTGTTCTCGACCTTCTTCCCCCACCAGACGCGCTCCCAGATCCGCTTCAGCTCCCCCCCGGTGACGAAGCGGCGATCGATCTGCTCGAACTGATCGCCGTTGGTCGGATCGTCGAGGGCGTACGTGAAATTCGACCAGAGGTTCAGGCGGTAATAAAAGCCGTAGAGCTGCAGCTTGGTGATCGCCTCGCCGTCGTTCCGCAGCCAGTCGAAGGCGAGCGCCGCCCGGCCGGTCTTCCCGCCGTCCGTCGGATCGATGGCGCCGAAGCGGCCGATGAGGCCTTGATCGACGGCGCGCTGGGGGACCTGGTCGGTCGACTGCCACGACGGCGCCCAGTAGCCGCTCGCGGTCACCGTGTAGTCGTCGCGCCCGCGATCCCAGTGGTAGCGCAGGAGCGCGTTGTAGCGGTTGGAGCTCTCCGGCAGATCCCAGGGCCCGTCGTAGTGGTTGTACTCGAAGGCGTAGAGGAGCGTCCCCGGGCCGAGCGTCGGGCTCTCGGCCAGGAGCGCCCGCGCGTAGCCGAATTGACCGATCTGCAAGTTGGCGATCCCCTCGGGGAGCGTGTTCACCTGGCGAATATTGGCGGCGCCGGCGCCCGAAAAGTCACCGACCTCCGGGTAAAACGGCCCCTTCTTGAAGACGATCTCGTCGACCAGCTCGGGGATCAGGAAGTTGAGATCCGAGTAGCCCTGGCCGTGCGCGTGGCTGGGGAGGTTCACCGGCACGCCGTCGACCGAGAACGCGAAGTCGGTGCCGTGATCGAGGTTGAACCCGCGCAGGAAGTACTGGTTCGCCTTGCCGTCGCCGGAGTGCTGGGTGACGACCATGCCGGGGACCGTTTCCAGAAGCTCGCCGCGGCGGAGCAACGGCAGGTCCTCCAGGTCGACCTCGCCGACGGCGCCCTGCGAGGCGCTCAGCGCGTTCCCCAGGAGATCCTCGGCGCGCCCGTGCACCACCACCTCCGGCATCTGCGTCGGCGCCGCCGGTGCGGGCGACGCGATCGGCGTGACCGGCGGCGTCTCGGACGCGGCGAGCTCCTCGGCTCGCACCCGGGATCGCAGCCCCCCCACCAACACCGACATCACGACTGCAAAACCGTAGCACGGACGCATGGGAACGCAGCGGCGTCATAACACGACCGTTAAAAATCGTGCCACCGGCTTCATCGACCGCACCGCGCGCTATTTCGGGGTGCGCGCGCGGGCGCGACGCCGGGCCGGCGAGGCGCGCGGATGGGGATGCGGATGGTCGTGGTCGTGAAGATGCGGGTGCCCGTCGTCGTGGGTGTGCCCGGCAACCTCGATCGACGGCACGATCTCGATCCCCCCGTGCTTGACGCCGCGAATGGCCAGGATCTGGTCGGCCAGCGCCGCCAGCCGATCGGAGCGCCCGCGCAGCACGATGACCTCCAGACAGAGATGGTCCGAGAGGTGGACGTGCATCGCGGCGCGCACGTCGTCGCCGAGATCGTGCTGGAGAGCGGTCAGCTTCTCGCTCAGATCGCGGGTGTGGTGGTCGTAGACCAGCGTCAGCGCCCCGACGGCGTCGACGCCGTCGGGGACCTTGGCCCGCCCCACCTCGGCGCGGCCGAGATCGCGGAGCAGCTCCGACCGGGTGCAGCCGCGCTTGCGCGCCAGCGCGTCGAGCTCACGCAGCAGCGACCGCTCCACCGCGACGCCGAACCGGACCAGCGGGTCTTTCATCGCCGGCGACGGTACCGCAAGAACTGTTTCAACGCGCGACAGGGAAGCGCTATACCTTTTCCCCCGCAACCAGCACCCGCAGGAGTCCCCGCATGTCGACCGAGAAGTCCGCCGACCTCCCCGTACTGCAGCTCATCCTCGAGAACTACAAGAACTTCAACGCCCGGGCCACGCGCGACGCCACCCTCGCCTACTGGCGCCACATCGAGCGGGGCGGGAAGATGTTCTGGGCGGTGGCGGGCGCGATGTCCTCGGCGCAGCTCGGGATCACCATGGCCCCGGCAATCCGCGCCGGGCTCATTCACGGCCTGTCGGTGACCGGCGCCAACATCGAGGAGTCGCTGTTCCGGCTGGTCGCCCACGACCACTACAAGGACTTCCCCGACTATCGCTACCTGACCAAGGCCGACGACACCAAGATCCTGAACGACCGGATGCGCCGAGTGACCGACACCAGCATCCCCGAGGACGAGGCCTTTCGCGCCGTCGAGAAGTACGTCGTCCCGATGTGGAAGCGGGCCAGCGAGAAGGGCGACCGGCGCTTCTGGCACGAGTACTTCTTCGAGCTGGTGCAGGCGGTCGACCCCCAGCTGCACCAGGGACGCGCCGACCAGTGCTGGCTGCTGGCGGCGGCGCAGGCCAAGCTGCCGATGGTCGTCCCCGGCTACGAGGACTCCACCTTCGGCAACATCTTCGCGTCGCACGTCAAGCTGGGCGAGTGCAGCGCCAGCATCGCCAAGTCCGGAATCGAATACATGGGCGCGCTTTACGATCAGTATCAGGAGCTGTCGGCCGGCGCCGGCGTCGGCTTCTTCCAGATCGGCGGCGGCATCGCCGGCGACTTCCCGATCTGCGTCGTCCCGTCGATCAAGTACGACCTGGAAAAGCCGGTCAAGCCCTGGGCCTACTTCTGCCAGATCTCCGACTCGACGACGTCGTACGGTTCCTACTCGGGCGCCACGCCCAACGAGAAGATCACCTGGGACAAGCTGACCGCCGAGACGCCGATGTTCGTCGTCGAGTCGGACGCGACCATCGTGGTGCCGCTCATGATGCGCGCGCTGCTGGAGTGCAAGGCCCACCCCGAAGCGGCGCGCGCGTTGATCGGCCGCGCAGGCTGACTCGATAGCCGGATTCCGGGTAAATCGTCGCTGCGGAGCGGGCTCCCCGAGCGGCTCACAGAGCGCGCAATCGTTGCGCGAAGGGGTCGTCTTTGAGAGACTCACCTGCCCCCTATGCTGACTTATTCAAGGTATTCGAAGGCGTTAGGTGTCCTCTTCGCGATCTCCGTTCTGACCGCGGGCTCGTGTGGGAGCAAGTCGGAGTCGTCGGACGCCGGTTGCCAGGCCGGCGCCGAGCTCTGCGCCTGCCTCTCCAATGGCGGGTGCAACGATGGCCTGACGTGCGCCACGAATCTCAACAAGTGCGTGCGGCTGGCGACCACCGGCACGGGCGGCGACACGACCACCGGCGCCGGCGGTAGCGGCTCGGGGGGCGCCAGCGCCAGCGGCGGGATCACCGGCAGCGGCGGGGTGGTCGCGACCGGCGGGAGCGCCGGCGGCGGCGGGCGCGGCGGCACCACGGGCACCGGCGGAACCATCGGCAGCGGCGGCCGCGGCGGCACCACGGGCACCGGCGGTAACGCCACCGGCAGCGGCGGGCGCGGCGGCAGCACCGGCACCGGCGGCAACGCCACCGGCGGGACCACCGGCACCGGCGGCAACGCCACCGGCGGAACGCCGGGGACCGGCGGCGTCACCTCGACGGCCTGCACGCTCACCAACCACAGCGGCAACGGCTCGTTCACCTACTACTACTTCGGCCAGGGGACCGCCAAGGACGGCAGCGGCTACCGCACGGCCTGCGGCTACTACGGGACCGAGAGCGGTCAGGTGGACACGATCCAGAACATCGCCAACACCAGCCCCGCCAAGAACACCTACTTCGCCGCCATCCCGGGGCAGAACGGCTTCGACTCCAAGTCGCACTGCGGAGAGTGCGTGCAGATCACCGGGCAGAACGGCAAGCAGGTGATCGCCACGATCATCGACGAGTGCCCCTACGGCAACGACGGCAACAACTCGGCCTGCGCGGCCAACGCCAATGGACACCTGGATCTGAGCGTCGACGTCTTCAACCAGCTCGGCTACTCGACGGGCAACCCCTCCGGGACCAACTGGAAGTTCGTCCCCTGCCCGGTCACCGGCAACATCATCGCGCGGGTCAAGCCGGGCAATCCGAACGAGCTCTTTCTGGAGAACACGATCCTGGCGATCACCGCCGTCGCCGGCGCCAGCCGCACGTCGTACGGCACCTGGCACTTCGGCGGCAACCTCAGCTCCGGGCAGTCGATCCAGCTGACCGACGAAGCGAATCGCCAGCTCACCATCCAGCTGTCGAGCACCAGCCAGGGTCAGAATCAGGACACCGGCAAGCAGTTCCCCGCCTGCCAGTGAGCGCGCCGGCCGGCGGGCCGCCAAGCGCGCAGCGGCGCGCCCCGGCCGTCAGCGCACGACCTTGACGTTCAGCTGACCGGTCTTCGTCGCCCCAAAAAGCCGGACCCACAGTGCGAGGTACATCTCCGGCCCGCGCGCCGACGAGAGATCGCCGAGGTCCAGCACGTCCCTCCAGCCGAACGACTTCAAGAGCGCGACCACCATCGCCTTGGCGTCGCCGTCGTTGCCGCTGACGAACACGGTGTGGTCACCGCCGGCCAGCGCCTGGGGATCGACCATCACCGGCGCGCTGATCGTGTTGAGTGACTTGACCAGCTTGAGGTTGGGAAACGCCGCCTGAAGCTTCTCGGCCAGGCAGCGCTCCTGACTGGCCAGCACGCCCGGCGGCATCCCCTTGCTGAAGTCGAGCTCGTTGGCGACGTCGATCAGGACCTTCGGGCCGACCTTGTCGGCCGAGGCCAGCCTGAGCGCCTCCAAGGAGACTTGCCCCGACGTGGCGTTGATCAGCAGCTCGCCGTGGGCGGCCGCCTCCTTGAACGTCCCGATCTTGGCGCGACCTTCGGTTTGCGATTTCCATTCCCGCAACGTCGCGCCGAACATCTTTTTGTCGTCCAACTTGTTGGGATCGCGGGTCCCCAGCATCAGGTCATGCCCCAGCCCGATCAGCTTGGATCCCAGCGTTTGCGCGACAACTCCCGAACCGATGATCCCGATCTTCATGATGTCCTCCGTCCTCGGATGAGCGGCGATCCTGACCTGAACGAGGCGCCTCAACAACGGTCACCGGCGGTGTGCAGCACTGCCGCGCAAAACAGTGCCTCCCGTTACACCGAACGTGCGATAAAATACGCATGCCGTGAACGTTGGAAGTCTTCGAGGTCTCTGTCGAAGGGTCACGCCTGCCTCGCTGCGGGTCGGGAGCAAGGAGGCGCGGCGCCACACGTTCATGGTCGGGGTCACCCGCAATCGTGGAAATCTGGTGCTCACCCTCGGGCCGGTGCCGAGCTGCCCGCCGGGTCCGACCCGCGCGGTGGTCGACTTCTCCGACGGCCGGCAGGAGCTCCACGTGGCCGGTCTGCTCACTCCGGCCGCCGACGGCGGCGCCGAGCTCGTCGTGGAGTCGGCGCCCGCCAAGCGCCCGTCCCGATCGGCGCGGCTGGCGCCGCCCGCCGACGTCGCCTTCGCCATCTGCCTCGTCGAGGTCGAAGGGGGCGGCCGCCAGTGTTATCCGATCCTGGACATCGGGGTACGGGGGCTCCGGATCGAGACCAGCACGCCGCTGGCGCTCGGCACGGTGCTGGGGGACCTCATCGTCCTCTACCGGCGCGAGGTCCTTCGCAGCGGCGAGGGGGTGGTCACCAGCTGCTCCCCGGTGTTCTACCCGGACGGACGCCTCGTCTACGAGTGCGGCGTGCGCCATCGCAGCACAGGCCGGCGTCGCACCGAGGCTTCGATCGGCGATCGGGTGGACCGCGCCGAGCGGGCGGAGATCGACGACATCTCTCGCGTCCGGGCCATCCTGTGGGCGCTCTGCGATCTCGGGTATGAGGTGGCCGTGTCGGGGCCGACCGGCGTCGTCAAGGGGCGGATGCTGCAACACGGCCTCATCGATCGCAGCCGGGTGCCCGAGCTGCGCTGCCGGGTCGAGGACGCCGATCGCCTGCCTCTGCGGTCGGGCGCCGTGACGGTGGAGTGCTCGCTGTTCGGCAGCGGGTATCGCTTCTACGCGCGGATCACCGACCGCAAGGGCGACGTCCTCACGCTGTCGCCGTCTCCCAAGCTGCGCGAATGGCACCGGCGCGGCGAGGAACGGACGCCGCTCGCCCCGCAGAGCGGCGCCGTCATCAGCTATCGTCACCCGCTGACGGGCACGCGTCGGGCCCACCCGCTGATCGACCTCTCATCCCACGGATTCTCGTTTCCGCCCGGGGCCAGCGATGAAGAGCTGTGGGCAGGCCTGCCGCTCAAGGACGTGCGGATTCAGCTGGGCGCTGTCGCCTTCAAGCCCCCCGAGGTGGCGATTCGCTCGGTGTCGCCCAGCCGGGTGAGCGCCGAGATGCGCGCCCTGCCCGACCGCGAGGCCGATCTGATGCGCGAGCAACTCATCGAGCACGGCCCGGACCCGATCCGGTTCCACGACGGCGGCCGCCTGGACGACCTGGTGGCCTTTTACAGATCGAAGAACCTGCTCGACGCCCGAAATGGAGTCGAGCATGACCGCGGCGTTCGACGAATCGAGGCGGACCTGGAGGATCGCCCACGCTCGATCGGCTGGGCTCATGCGCACCGCGACGGTCCCCTGGCGCGGGGGGATCGGCGCGGCGCTGACGTCGGTCCGCGCCTACGAGCGCACCTGGATCTTTCAGCACAACGCAGTGGCGTCCGGCCCGGTGCCCGCCGGGGCGGGCCAGCTCCACGGCATCCTCATGCGTCTGGCCGCTCACCGCAGCGACGGCGAGTACGTCGCGGGAATCGATCAGCTCGGGGGCGCGAGGAATGCACGGATTGGTGACGAACTTCTTCACCCAGTCGGCCCCCGCCCATCGCGGGGCGACACGCCTCTTTCTGTACGGCGCGCCGGCGGCGCCCGAACCGGTCACCGACCGGCGTACCGTTCGGCGGTTGCGCGGGCGAGACGAGCACCTCATCGAGCACGTCGGCGCCCGGGCGCTCGATCCCGTCTGCGCCCGGGCGCTCGGGCTGCGCGCCGGCGAGCTCGAGCTCCCGACCACGCGCGCGATCTACAAGAAGCTCGGCATCGAGCGGAGCCGCGACGCGTACGGCGCCTTCGCGGACGATCGGTGCGTGGCGGTCCTGCTGCGCGAGACCGCCTCGCCCGGCCTCTGCCTGAGCGGGCTGCTCTCGGCCGCGTACCTCCTGCCGGTGCTGCCGGCGGCGGATCCCGACGGATCCCGCCGCCGCGCGCTCTGCCAGCTGGCGCGCGCCACCCGCATCCCCGGCGATCCGCCGATCCGGTTCCTGTTTCTCCCCGACGGTAGCGACGACGCGCCGGTACGGGCGTCTGGCTTCAGCCTCATCGGAGAGTGCACCTTCTTCGCGCTCCATCGACTGGGAATCATCGAGTACCAGCGCTACGTGGCCGACAAGTATGGGCTGCTCCAGGCGCGGCTCCGTGGCCGCTCGACTCGTCTGCCGGAGGCGGCGTGAGCTCGGGCTCCGGGAGCTACGGCGCCGCCGGCGCCCAGGCCGTCGAGTCCGAGACGGATCGCTTGCGACGACAGGCGGCCGCCATCTGGGGCCGCGAGCGAGAGGCGCTCCTTCGTCTCGGCCTCGCAGCAGGGCAACGGGTGCTCGACGTCGGCTGCGGACCGGGAGGCGTCCTCGCGCTGCTCGCGCGGGAGCTGGGGCGCGCGCCTTTCGGCATCGATCTCAATCAAGAGCTGCTTCGGAACGCGAAGCAAGCCGGGCACGTGGCGCGCGCGGACGGTGCCGCTCTCCCCTTTCCCGCCGGAACGTTCGACTTCGTGCTGTTCCGGTTGGTCCTGCGCCACACCCCGGCCAGGGAAAAGCTGCTTGCCGAGGCCGCCCGCGTGGTGCGTACGGGCGGCGTCGTGTGTGCGGTCGACGTCGACGAGGCGGCCATCGCGTTCGATCCCGAGCCGCCGTCGTGGCCGGCGCTGAAGACAGGCGCTCGGCGCCTCGGCCACGCGCCGGGGCGGCGATCCGTTCGTGGGCCGGCGCCTGCGCAGGCTGTTGCTCGAGGCGGGCCTCGTCGGCCCCCACACGGTCGCACTGCCGGTGACGACGGACGACGTCGCGCCGGGCGCCTTCATCGAGACCTTTCTGGCGCCGAAAGCGCGGGTCATCGATCCCGATCTGCTCGACGGCGCCTCGGTACAGAGCGCGTGGGCCGAGCTCTCCGAATGGGCCTCGCGGGGGACCGGATTCGGCTACGCTCTCGGCTTGATGGCTGGCGCGAGGAAACCGGATGACTGGGCGAGCCGCGCTCGCACATGAGCTGAGCTGTCGCTGGGTCACGCCGCTGCTGGATTTGGTGGAGGCAGCGGGGCGGAGGGCCGGGCTCGACGGATTGCTGGCGCGTTGGGAGGTGACGCTCGCCGATCTTCGCGACCAATCAAACTGGGTGTCGCTTAGATTCTGCGAGGATCTGATCGAATGGCTGGGGGCCGAGATCGGGGCGGACAAGCTGGCCGACGAGATCGCGCGGGCCACGTATTCCCCGCGCGCGCTGGGGGTCATGTACCCGGTGTTCCGCGCCTTCGGCTCGCCGCGGGTCGGCTACGCGCGCCCTGCCCCAGCTGATCCCGCGGCTGAACAAGGTCAGCGCGGTGTCGGTGGCGGGGGTCCGGCGGGGCGCCGCCGAGATCACCTACCGGCCGGCCTCTCCCGACCACAAGGAGCGCTCGCCGCTCATCTGCCTGCTGCGCAAGGCGCAGATCGCCGCCGGACCGACGCTCTGGAAGTTGCCGGCGGCGCGCGTCGAGGAGACCGAGTGTCAGGTGCGCGGCGGCGACGCCTGCCGCTACAGCGTCCGGTGGGTCGAGCGGGCGTCCATGCGGGGCGTGCTGCTCGGCCTCCTGGCGGGGACTGCCATCGGGCTCGCTCAGGTGCACGGCGTCTGGGCGGCGCGCGGTCGGCGTTGCTCGCCGGGGGCGCGCTGGGGCGAATCGCCGACCTGCGCGCGCACGGGCGCGAGCTGCAGAACTTCGTCGAGGAGCACACGCTGGCCCTGACCGCCGCGCTCGACACCACCGAGCGCGTTTCATCGAGCTGCAGAAGGCCAAGGCCGAGGTCGACGCGCGGGTCGAGCAGCGGACCGCCGAGCTGCGCACGGCCACCGAGAAGCGGGTGCACACCGAGAAGCTGGCGGTGCTGGGGACGCTGGCGGCGGGACTGGCGCACGAGGTGCGCAACCCCGCCAACGCCATCGTCAACGGCCTGCGACCGGTGCATCGCTATCTGAAAGAGCTGCAGGGCGATCCCGACTACCTCCTGTCGGTGCAGATTGCCATCGACGCGGGCGATCAGATTGCCCGCCTGGTCGGTGATCTGCTGGACGTGGGACGCGGCGATCGGGGGATCGAACCGTGGGACCCGCATCAGGGGATCGAGGCCGCCATCCGGCTGCTCTCGCACCGGACCCAGCGCGTGTCCTTCGATCGCGACTTCAGGTTCCGGGGCGAGATCCTGGGGCGGCCGCCGGCGCTCAACCAGATCTTCCTGAACCTGTTCGAC
This sequence comes from uncultured Pseudomonadota bacterium, assembly GCA_963835825.1. Lineage (GTDB taxonomy): Bacteria > Myxococcota_A > Polyangia > Fen-1088 > Fen-1088 > JADGRB01. Next base: position 93,841 of record CAWIGZ010000002.1, on the reverse strand, counting down.
AACGCCCTGCGGGCGGCGGGCGAAGGGGGACGGGTCCGCGTCGCCTCGCGCCCCGATCGCGAGGGGGTCGAGATCACCGTGGCCGACAGCGGCCCGGGGATTCCGCCCGAGCTCGCCCAGCGCATCTTCGACCCCTTCTTCACCACCCGCGAAATCGGCGAGGGGACCGGCCTGGGGCTGCATTTCAGCCGGCAAGTCGCGTACGATCATGGCGGTTCCTTGGATCTGATCACTGCACCTGGGTGGGGCGCCTGTTTCAAGCTCTGGCTCCCGGGGCACCGCCCGGAGATGATGCGAACGTGACCGCCCCGCCGCCCAGCATGCCGCACTCCGCGGTCCTCTACGTCGACGACGACGCGCGCAACCTGCACGCCTTCCGGCTGGGGTTCAAGAATCGGTTTCGCGTCGTCACCGCCGGCTCGGGGCGGGAGGCGCTGGAGATCCTGGCCCGCGAGCCGGTGGCGGTGCTGCTGGCCGATCAGCGGATGCCCGAGATGTCCGGCTCCGAGCTCTGCGCCACCGTCAAGCAGCGCTTCCCCGACGTCGTCCGCATGATCCTGACCGCCTACTCGGACATCGGCTCGGTCGTCGAGGCGATCAACGGCGGGCAGGTGAGCCGCTACTTCATCAAGCCCTGGCGAGAAGAAGAGCTGGCCGACGCCATCCGGGCCGGCATCGACGCCTTCCAGCTGGTGACCGTGACCCGCGACCTGCAGATCCGGCTTCTGCAGCAGGAGCAGCAGTCGACGACCACCTACCTCCTGGGGCGAATCCTGCACGAGGTCGTGTCGCCGGCCATCGGCATCCGGGACAACCTCGGCTTCGTCGTCGACGGCGTGACCCAGCTGGCACGCATGGCGGCCGCCTCCGATCCCGACGTCCCGCGCGTCGCCAGCGATCTCGTCCCGGCGCTCACCGACGCGCACGAGTCGGCCATCGATCTCGTCGGGCGCATCGAACAGTTCCGCCAGGGCGAGGCGCCGCTGGCGTCCAGCGACGGCGGGACCAGCCTCGATCGCGCCATCCAGACGGCCGCCGGCATCGTCCGCGCGCGCATCAGCGAGCGGGCCCGCCTGATCCTCGACACCTCGCACAAGGCCTTCGTCCGCGGCGAGCCGACCCAGCTGACCCAGGTCATCGTCAACTTGCTGCTCAACGCCTACGAGGCGATCGACCCGGGCGCGCCGGAGAAGAACCAGATCAGCGTGACCACGCTGGCCAAGGCCGATCGCTGCGGGTTCGTCGTCGAGGACACCGGGCGCGGAATCCCCGACGAGGTGGCGGCCCGCATCTTCGAGCCGTTCTTCTCGACCAAGAAGGGCGGCGCCAACACCGGCCTCGGGCTGCCCATCGTCCACGAGATCGTCGAGCGCCTGGGCGGCAAGATCGAGCTCGACCGCGCCAGCCGCGGCACCCGCTTCTACGTCGAGCTCCCCCGCGCCGGGTGACATCGCGGGAGGGTTTGGGAACCCTCCCGGGTTCCCATTGAAATGACGCTAAAACAGCGCGGCGAGCAGCGCGTTGCGGGGGGCGGACTTGGGGACGACGGCGTCGACGAGCTTGCGCTGGAGGAGGTCGTTCCAGACCTCGAGGTGCGAGAACGAATAGAGGACGCGGCGGACGCGCGGGTAGTTGTCGCGCACGTGCTCGAAGAGATCGTCCGTCTTCTGCCATTCGAGCCGGTGATCGCAGAGGAGGACGTGGGGCGCGCGCTCGCGCAGCTGGGCCAGCGCGTCGCGCTTGGACGAGGCGATGCGGACGTTGTGCTCGGTCGAGAGTGACCGCTGGAGCCCGCGCGCCATCTTGGGCTCGTCCTCGACGACCAGGATGTCCAGCCGCGACCGGCGCCGGCTGCTCCCTGCGCTGGAGCCGCCCAGCTCCCCCAGCACGTCGCCGCTGGTGGTCGGCGGGGCCAGCTCGCGCCGCCACAGCGCATCCAGCCGCACCATGTCAGTGACCAGGTCCTCCGTCTTGCTGAGGATCTCCTGGACCGCCGACGCGAAGCGCTGGATCGTTTGAGTCGTCTCGGCAAGGCACTCGGATCGATCGGGGCTCTCCGCGCTCGCGGCTGCGCGTGGCCCGAGAAGCTCACGAAACCCACCATGGGCGCGGCGCAGACCTGCCCGGGCCAGGCGCAGCTCACCGGCGACGGCCAACTTGAGCGCCTCGTCATTGACGACCGGGGCACCGGGCATCGGAAAGAAGACCGGCGTCTGAAGCGCGCTCGGCAATGCCCCCTCGGGGACCTCAACCGTGTAGAGGCCCGAGCGGTGCATCGCCACGAAACGCTCCACCCGAATGACGTTCTGAAATACCCAGGCGTACCCGCGTTGCAGCGGCGCGTCCATCTCCCGGGTGATCGGCTGAACGTCGCAAAGCTCGGCGAGGGCCAGCCCATACCAGGGCTCCTCGTCGGAGACGATTAGAATCTCGCCGCGGTACGGGGTCCGGAAGCTCTTGTAAGCGGTGCTCGTCGCGCCGGCGGCGATTTGTGACGCCCACGGTTCCCGTACGGCGATGGCCTTGACGACTCTCATCGTTCGTCCGAGCTTCAAACGGTAACACAGGCTCAATCGGAAGCGCACCCCCTCAAATCGTTTACAAACGTGCAGCTTTCGCGACGACCCGGGTCGCGGAGGCGGTGGGGCGGCTCCCTCCGACAGATTTCTGGCTCCTGACCAACCGAAGCCGGCGTCGCCGCTCAGTTCGCGCGGCGCCTCGCCTCCGCGCGCGGCGGGGCGGCGCTGGCGCGGGCGGCGACGGCGGTGGGGCGGGTCCTGGGCAGCTCGACGGTGAAGGTCGCGCCCAGCTCGGGACGGCTGTCGACGCTGACCGTCCCCCCCAGCGCCTCGACGATCTGCTTGACGATCCAGAGGCCCAGCCCAATCCCGGAGTAATTGCGGCTCGAGGCCGCCCGCTCGAAGCGGCGGAAGATTCGATCTTGATCTTCGGCCGAGATGCCGAGGCCGTGGTCATGGACCGCCAGCACGGCGCGGTCGCCCGTCACGTCGACGGTGATCTCGATCGGCTTGCCGGCGCCGTACTTGATGGCGTTCGAGAGCAGGTTGGTGATCACCTGGTCGAGGCGACTGGCATCCCAGGCGCCGACCGCCCTTTGCTGGCCACGGACGTCGAGCACGCAGCCGCGTCGCCGCGCCTCGTCTCCCAGCCGGGTGCGGACCTCGTCGACCACCGCCACCAGGTCGACCTCCTCGATCTGCAGCTCCAGCCGGCCGGCCGCGATGCGGGAGACGTCGAGGAGCTCGTCGATGAGGTGATTGAGCCGCGCCGCCTGGACGTCGATTCGCTCCGTGCGCTGGATGACGTCCCCGGCCGCGTCACCGGCCTTGCGGCGGGCGAACCGGAGCAGGTTCTCCACCTCCAGCCGCAACGACGTGAGCGGCGTGCGGAGCTCGTGCGAGGCGACCGAGAGAAAGTCCTCCCGCAGGCCGATCGCCTCCCGCAGCACCTGTTCGGCGTTCTTTTGATCGTCGATGTCGATCGCGGTGGCGATCCAGCCGGTGACTTCGCCGCCACCGTCGCTCCCCCGCTCGGGGACCACCCGCGCCAGATGCCAGCGGTACGCACCGTCGGAGGCTCGCCGGAGGCGGAGCTGCCGCTCGAAAGGCTCCTTGCGCGCGAAGCCCTCCTCGAACGCCTCTCGCACGCTGCCGCGATCCTCGGGGTGAAGCGCGCTCCAGAGCGACTCGCCCGTGACGGGCCCCGGCTGGTGGCCGAGGTAGTCGATGCCGGCGCGGTTCCAGAAGGTGAGACGCCCCTCGGCGTCGGAGGCCCAGATGCTCTGGGGCATCACGTCCAGGAGGTGCCGGTACCGCTCCTCACCGGCCCGCAGCAGCGTGTCGCGCTCGTGCTCGCGCAGCAATCTCGCTTGCGCCTTGAGCTGCACCTCCTTGAGGTAGAGATCGACGAAGACCTGCGCCTTCGAACGGAGAATGTCCGGATCGAATGGCTTCACCAGATAGTCGACCGCCCCCTCGGCGTAGCCGCGAAAGACGTGGGCGGCGTCGCGTCCCACCGCCGTGATGAAGATGATCGGGATATAGCGGCTGCGCGGCCGCTGCTTGATGAGGTTGGCGGTCTGAAATCCATCCAGGCCAGCCATCTGCACGTCCAACAAGATGAGCGCGAAATCGCGCCGCAGCAGCTGCCGGAGCGCATCTTCCCCCGAGGTTGCGGTGCAGAGCTCGTGCCCCAGCGGCGCGAGGATCGCCTCCAGCGCCACCACGTTCGCGGGATGATCGTCCACCAGCAGGATGCTGGCGCTGGAAGGAGGGGGCGCTTCTGGCACGTTCACCTCATGCGGCCGGCGACGGCCGCTCGTCCGATCCTTCGGGCTTGCCGCTCAAGCGCCGAATCAGCTCGAGCAACCGGTTGACGTCGACCGGCTTGGGGAGATAGTCCGAGGCGCCGGCCTCGAGGCATTTCTCCCGGTCGTCCTCCAGCGCCTTGGCCGTCACCGCGACGATCGGCTTGTCGCGGCAGGTTGCGTTGGCCCGGATGGCGCGAATGGTCTCGTACCCGTCCTTCCCCGGCATCATGACGTCCATCAGCACCAGATCGATCGCCGGATCGGCCTGCAGCGCCTCGATCCCGGCCTGACCGTTGTCGGCGTAGACCACCTCCAGCCCGGCCGCCTCCAGCACGCTGGTCATGGCGAACACGTTCCGGACGTCGTCGTCGACGACCAGCACCTTGCGGCCGGCGATCTCGGCCAGATCGAACGGCGGGGTGGCGGTGGGGACCGGAAGGCTGGGCGCCCGTGGCGCGCCCCGCTCGGGCAAGCGCCAGGCGTCGACGCCGTTCGGCTCGTCGTCGGAGCTGGGGAACCCGATGTAGCGCTCGGGGAGGTAGAGCGTGAAGGCGCTCCCCTTGCCAGGCTCGCTGTCGACGTGGATCTCGCCGCCCAGGTGGCGGGCGATCTCGCGCGAGATCGAGAGCCCGAGGCCGGTCCCGCCGTATCGGCGGCTGGTCGTTCCGTCCGCCTGCTGGAACGCCTCGAAGATCAGCTCCTGCTTGTCGTCGGGGATCCCGATGCCGGTGTCGAGCACGGAGAAGGCGACGACCCGCTCGAAGGCCAGCAGCGGGTTGGAGTAGCGGGTCCCGGCCTGGGGCCGGTGGATGCGGAGCGTGACCGAGCCTTCGGCGGTGAACTTGAAGGCGTTGGCCAGCAGGTTCTTCAGCACCTGCTGCAGCCGCTGCGGATCGGTGTAGAGCGTGCGCGCCACGCCGATCTCCACGTCGACCGAGAAGCCGAGGCCCTTCTGCTCGGCCAGGGCGCGGAACGAACGGTCGACGAAGTCGGCGATCTCCGTGGGGTGGATGTCGCGCGGGTCGATGGGCATCTTCCCCGCCTCCACCTTGGAGAGGTCGAGGATCTCGTTGATGAGCGTCAGCAGATCGCCGCCCGACGCGTAGATCGTCTTGGCGTACTCCACCTCCTTGGGCGTCAGGTGGTTCTCCGGGTTGTCGGAGAGGAGCTTGGCCAGGATCAGCAGGCTGTTGAGCGGCGTGCGCAGCTCGTGCGACATGTTGGCCAGGAACTCGGACTTGTACTTGGACGTGGTGCGAGAGCTGTTCGGCCTTCTCCTCCAGCGACAGCCGGGCCTGCTCGACCTCCCGGTTCTTGACCTCGACCTTCTGGTTCTGCTCGGCGAGCAGCCGCGCCTTCTCCTCCAGCTCCAGCGCCTGCTTCTCCAGCGCCGTGTTGGTCCGCCGCAGCTCCGCCTGCTGGGTGGTCAGCTCGTTCGACTGGGACTGCAGCTCCTGCGTCAGCGACTGCGACTGCTGGAGCAGCTCCTCCGTGCGCATGCTGGCGCCGATCATGTTGAGGACGACGCCGATCGACTGCATGAGCTGGTCGAGGAACAGCTGGTGGATGGCGCTGAAGGCGTGGAACGACGCCAGCTCGATCACCGCCTTGACCTGCCCCTCGAACAGCACCGGCAGCACGATGATGTTGAGCGGCGCCGCCTCGCCCAGCCCGGAGCTGATCTGGATGTAGTCGGCCGGGCACGCGCGTCAGCAGGATGGTCTTCTTCTCGAGGGCGCACTGCCCCACCAGCCCCTCGCCCGCCTTGAACCGGTTGGCGACCCCTTTGCGCTCGCGGTAGGCGTAGGTCGAGGTCAGCTTGAGCACCGGCGTGCTCGGTCGAATCGCTCTCTCCGTCCATCATGAAGAACGCGCCGTAGTGGGCGGAGACCAGCGGCGTCAGCTCGCTCATGATGAGCCGCGAGACCGTCTCCAGATTCTTCTGCCCCTGCATCATCGAGCTGAACTTGGCGAGGTTGGTCTTCAGCCAGTCCTGCTCGGCGTTCTTCTGCGTCGTCTCGCGCAGGTTGATGATCATCTGGTTGATCTTGTCCTTGAGCGCGGCGACCTCGCCTTGCGCCTCGACCTCGATCGACCGGGTCAGATCGCCCTTGGTCACCGCGGTGGTGACCTCGGAGATGGCGCGCACCTGGGAGGTCAAGTTGCCGGCCAGCTGGTTGACGTTGTCGGTCAGCTGGCGCCAGGTGCCGACCGCGCCCGGCACCTTGGCCTGGCCGCCCAGCTTCCCCTCGATGCCGACCTCCCGCGCCACCGTCGAGACCTGATCGGCGAACGTCCCCAGCGTGTCGCACATGTCGTTGATGGTGTCGGCCAGCGCCGCGATCTCCCCCTTGGCCTCGACGCCCACCAGCTTCTGCGTGAGGTCGCCGTTGGCGACGGCGGTGACGACCTTGACGATCCCGCGCACCTGCGTCGTCAGGTTGGAGGCCATGAAGTTGACGTTCTCGGTGAGGTCCTTCCAGGTGCCGCTCACGCCGGGAACCCGCGCCTGCCCGCCCAGCTTCCCCTCGATGCCGACCTCGCGGGCCACGCTGGTGACCTGGTCGGCGAACGTCGACAGCGTGTCGGTCATGCTGTTGATGGTGTCGGCCAGCGCGGCGATCTCCCCCTTGGCCTCGACGACCATCTTCTGTTTCAGATCGCCGTCGGCGACCGCGGTCACGACCTTCACGATGCCGCGCACCTGGGCGGTCAGGTTGCGGGCCATGAAGTTGACGCTCTCGGTGAGGTTCTTCCAGACGCCGGCCACGCCGCCGACGTCGGCCTGCCCGCCCAGCTTCCCGTCGGTGCCGACCTCGCGGGCCACGCGGGTGACCTCGCTGGCGAAGCTGTTCAGCTGATCGACCATCGTGTTGATGGTGTTCTTCAGCTCGAGGATCTCCCCTTTGACGTCGACGGTGATCTTCTTCGAAAGGTCCCCGTTGGCGACCGCCGTCGTCACGAGAGCGATGTTGCGCACCTGCGCCGTCAGGTTGGAGGCCATCGAGTTGACGTTGTCGGTCAGATCCTTCCAGACGCCGCCCGACACCCCTTTGACCTCGGCCTGGCCGCCCAGCTTGCCGTCGGTGCCGACCTCCTTGGCGACGCGGGTGACCTCGCCGGCGAACGAACGGAGCTGATCGACCATGGTGTTGATGGTGTTCTTCAGCTCGAGGATCTCCCCCTTGGCGTCGACGGTGATCTTCTGCGAGAGATCGCCGTTGGCCACCGCCGTCGTCACCTTGGCGATGTTGCGCACCTGATCGGTCAGGTTCCCCGCCAGCAGGTTCACGTTGTCGGTCAGATCCTTCCAGGTGCCCGACACGCCCGGCACCTGCGCCTGGCCACCCAGCTTGCCGGCCGTGCCGACCTCGCGCGCGACGCGAGTGACCTCGGCGGCGAAGCTGTTGAGCTGATCGACCATGGCGTTGATGGTGTTCTTCAGCTCGGAGATCTCGCCCTTGACGCTGACGGTGATCTTCTGCGACAGGTCGCCGTTGGCGACGGCCGTCGTCACCTTGGCGATGTTGCGCACCTGATCGGTCGAGATTTCCCGCGAGCAGGTTGACGTTGTCGGTGAGGTCCTTCCAGGTGCCCGACACGCCGCGCACATCGGCCTGGCCGCCCAGCTTCCCCTCGGTGCCGACCTCGCGCGCCACGCGCGTGACCTCCGAGGCGAAGGCGCGCAGCTGGTCGACCATGGTGTTGACGGTGCTCTTGAGCTCCAGCACCTCGCCCTTGGCGTCGACGGTGATCTTCTTGGAGAGATCGCCGGTGGCGACCGCGGTGGTCACCTCGGCGATGTTGCGCACCTGGGCGGTCAGGTTGTTGGCCAGCAGGTTGACGTTGTCGGTGAGGTCCTTCCAGGTTCCGGCGACCCCGGGGACCTCGGCCTGGGCGCCCAGCTTCCCTTCTACGCCGACCGTGCGGGCCACGCTGGTGACCTGCTCGGCGAAGATGCCCAGCGTCTTGGTCATGCTGTTGAGGGTATCCGCCAGCGCCGCGATCTCCCCCTTGGCCTCGACGCCCACCAGCTTCTGCGACAGATCGCCGTTGGCCACGGCGGTGACGACCTTGACGATGCCGCGCACCTGGGCCGTCAGGTTGGTGGCCATGAAGTTGACGTTGTCGGTGAGGTCCTTCCAGACGCCGCTCACCCCTTTGACGTCGGCCTGGCCGCCCAGCTTCCCCTCGGTGCCGACCTCGCGCGCCACCCGGGCCACCTCGGCCGAGAAGCTGTTCAGCTGATCGACCATGGTGTTGATGGTGCTCTTGAGCTCGAGCACCTCCCCCTTGGCGTCGACGGTGATCTTCTTCGACAGATTCCCGCGGGCGACGGCGGTGGTCACCTCGGCGATGTTGCGGACCTGGGCGGTGAGGTTGTTGGCCAGCTGGTTCACGTTGTCGGTCAGATCGCGCCAGATGCCGGCCGCCTCGGGGACCTCGGCCTGGCCGCCCAGCTTGCCGTCGGTGCCGACCTCCTTGGCCACGCGGGTGACCTCGGCGGCGAACGACGACAGCTGATCGACCATCCCGTTGACGGTGGTCCCGATGCGCAGAAACTCGCCCTTGACCGGCTGCCCTTCGATCTGCAGCGCCATCTTCTGGGTGAAGTCGCCGGCGGCCACCGCGCTGATGACGCGCGCGACCTCCGTGGTCGGCTGCACCAGATCGCCGATGAGCGCATTGATCGATCCGATGCTGGCCGCCCAGCCGCCGCTCTGCTCGCCCAGCGACGCCCGCTCGGTCATGCGCCCCTCGCGACCGACCACCCGCTCGACGCGAACCATCTGGCTGGCGAACGCTTCGTTGAGGGCGACCACCGCGTTGAACTCGCGGGCGATCGCCGCCATCAACGCTCCGAGCGCCTGGTCGCCTCCGCGCTGGACGTTGGCGGAGGCCGCGTTCGCCTCCTTCGCCGGGGCGAAGTCGAAGGAGAGCCGGGCCGAAAAGTCACCCTGCCGCACGGCGCTGAGCGCCCGGAGGAGGGACCGCAGCTGCTGTTCGAGCGGCGGCGCCTTGGCCCGCCCGTTCCGCTTGGGCGCCAGGCCGAGGCCGCCTGATTTGGGCTTCCTGGAACCACTTGGCGAGGGGCGCACGCGACCGTTCACCTGGGTGTGGGTATCTTCCATGGGTTGTCCCCTCATGCCGACCGACCGACTTTTGACCAGCTAGGTCCACCCAGACCTTCCCCGCGTTCCATGAAGTGGCGGACAATCAGTGAAATTCCTAAGTAGTCACTCATACGGCTCCCGCAAGGGGAGACTGTTTTTTTGCTCACGCCAAAACGCTCGCCATGCCGACAATTCCCCGATTTTCCGACCTGTCCCGCCCCCGCGACGCACCGCAACCGCAGGCCGCCCCGCTGTCGGCGGTGCTCGGCGTCACAGTGCTCGGCTCCGTCAGCAGCGGGACATTCTGGGCGGGTCTCTTCTTCGTCACGGCCCAGAAGTACGGCTTCTCGGTGTTCGCCAACCTGGTGCTCGCCTCCGTCATGGGCGCCGTGTACGCGCTGGCGGCCCGCGTGGCCGGGCGGCTGGCCCTCGGGCGCGTCCCGCGGCGGGTGATGTCGCTGGCGCTCGGAACCTGGACCGGGGCCGCGTTGCTGCCGCTGCTGCTCCCGGGGACGGTGAGCGCGCTCTGGATCGCCGCGCTGGTCGGCTCTGCCGCCTCCGCCATCACCTTCCCGGTCGTGGAGAGCTACCTGACGGCCGGGCGGCACGGGGCGGCGATGCGCTCGGCGATCGGCAAGTTCAACCTGACCTGGACCCCCGCCACCGCGCTGCCGCTGTTGCTGCTGCCGCTGTTCGGGAGAGAGAAGATGTCGGCGAGCTTCGCGGTCTCGGCCGCCGCCAGCGCCCTCGCCCTGCTGGCGGGGCGCGCGCTGCCGCTGCACCCGCCGCCGCATGAAAAGGAGGCCGCGCAGGCGGCGGTGGGACCGGAGTACCGGGCGCTGCTGCGGGCGACGTCGTGGCTGCTGCCGTTCAGCTACGTCATCTCCGCCACGCTGGCGCCCGTGCTGCCGCACCGGCTGGCCGCCGTCGGCGTCGGCGCGTCGGCCAGCTTCGTCGCCGCGCTCTGGATGGCCACCCGGTTCGGCGCGCTCCTCTTCATGTGGCGAAGCCGTTTCTGGCACGGGCGCTGGGAGACGATCGGCGCCGCCAGCGCCGCGCTGGTGGGCGGCCTGGCGCTGGTCCTGCTGGCCGGCTCGCTGCCGATCTTGATCGCGGGTCTGTTGCTCTACGGCGCGGGGATGGGCCTCACCTATTACGCCGCCCTCTACTATTCGATGGCGATCGGACATGGCGCCGTCGACGCGGGCGGCAACTTCGAAGCATTGATCGGCGTCGGGTATTGCGTGGGGCCGCTGCTGGGGATCGTGGGACAGATGGTCGCCGGACCGGCGCGGGGCGACGCCGCGACCGTCGTCCTGATCTGGGTCTGCACGGCGCTGGCCGCGCGGGGCGTCGTCCGCCCCTATCTTCAGGCGCGCCGCAGCCGCTGAACCCGGAGCCGACGCCGGCTCGCCCGACTTCCGACGCTCAGTTGTGCCCGTCGTTTCCTGTTCGTCACAATCGTCGCCGTTTCGCGCGGCTGTGAAACAGGACTTAACGAAGTCGTCGCGGTCTCGTTGGCGCACGCCCCAACGAACAGGGGTAACAACCATTGCCAGCGATGGCGTCCACACAGCTGCTGGGGCGAGCTCGACAGGCCTTCAACGTCGCGGACCCGTTCGGTTCGCGCATCAACCGACTCGCGTTGGTCACGGACGCCTGGCGCCCGCAGACCAACGGCGTGGTCAACACGCTGGTGCGGCTGGTCAAGCACCTCGAGCTCGAAGGGATGGAGGTGATGGTGGTGGCGCCCGACGCGCACTTCACCCTGCCGCTCCCTTCGTATCCCGAGATCCGCGTCGCCTGCGATCCCTGGAAGGCGATCGGCCGCATCCGCGGCTTCGCGCCCGACGCGATTCACGTCGCCACCGAGGGGCCGCTCGGCTTCTCGACGGTGGCCTGGCTGCGCTACCAGGGGCTGCGCTTCACCACCAGCTTTCACACCCGCTACCCGGAGTACCTGAGCGCGCGGGTCCCGGTCGTCCCGGTCTCCTGGGGTTACGATCTCGTGCGCTGGTTCCACGGGCGGGCCCAGCACACGCTGGTCAGCTCGCATGTCGCTCCTGCACGAGCTGGAGGACAAGCGGGTCGGCGGGCGGCTGGTTCACTGGCCCCGCGGCGTCGACGCCGACGTCTTCAACCCTGGTCACCGCCGCGACGACGTCTATGCCGGGCTGCCGGGACCGATCTGGCTCTACGTGGGGCGGGTGGCCGTCGAGAAGAGCCTGGAGGACTTCCTGAAGCTGCCGCTGCCGGGGACCAAGGTGGTGGTGGGCGACGGGCCCTCGCGCGAGGAGCTCCAGCGCGGCTATCCGGACGTCGTGTGGCGGGGTTACCAGTTCGGCGCCGAGCTGTCGGCCCACTTCGCCAGCGCCGACTGCTTCGTCTTCCCGTCGCGCACCGAGACCTTCGGCAACGTCATTCTGGAGGCGCTGGCCTCGGGGCTGCCGGTCGCCTCGGTCCCGGCGCCCGGCCCCGTCGACCTGGTCGTCGAAGGCGGCAACGGCGCCATCGACGACGATCTCCACGCCGCCTGCCTGCGGGCGCTCCCCTGCTCGCGCGAGCGCGCCCGGGCCAGCGTCGTCCGGCGGACGCTGCGGGCCGGCCACGACCTCTTCCGCGCCCACCTCGTTCCGCTGCGGCCGGAGCTCCCCTTCCCCGTTCCGCGCCCGGCCGAGGCGGCCTGAGGCGCGAACGAATGGCCACTCGCCTGGCCGGGGGCCCGGGACCGTGCCAGGGCTGCGCGCTACCCCGGCAGCCGCAGCAGCGGTTGTCCCATCTTGATGACGGAGCCCTGGTCGATCCCGGCGGCGAGCGAGAACCCGTCCGGCGCGAACACGATGATCGTCGATCCCAGCTCGAACCAACCCATCTCCTCGCCCTTGCGAAAGGTGGCGTCGCAGTCGACGGCACGGGGCCCGTCGTACGCCAGGTGCAGCGGCACGTCGAGGAACCGCAGCCGGATGCTGGCGACCAGAATCGACGCCACCGGCACCAGGGTGACGACGTGAGCGCCCGCGCCGAGGCGGGTCTGGATGACGGCGTGCTCGTTCTTGCAGTAGAGCTTCTCGACGCGGCTGACGGCGATGGGGTTGGTGTTCCAGGTGTCGCCCGAGAAGTAGTCGAGGTGAACGACGCGGCAGTCGTGGGGGGCGTGGAAGCGGTGGTACATGCTCGACGTCAGCCGCAGCGTCACGTAGCGCCCGTTGTGATAGATGCGTTCGAGCGCCGGATCGCCCAGGAGCTCGTGCAGCGTGTACGACAGCCCCTTGGCCTGAATCACGACGTCGCCGTCGACTTGCCCCGAGGCGCCCACGATGGCGTCGCAGGGGCTCACCAGCACGTTCGGGTCGGGATCGATCGGGCGCGCGCCCGGCTTGAGCTCGCGAATGAAGCAGTCGTGCAGGCTGTCGAACGCCGGCTTGGCCGCCTCGTCGAGGTTGGGATCGGCGAACAGGCGCCAAAGGCCGATCGAGACGTCGCGCACCAGCGGCTGGCGGATCTTGCTGACCCAGCCGACGAACTGCGTCGCCAGGCGGCGCGGGATGCGATTCGTCAGCAAGAAGTTGAGCTCTTCCTGCTGGCCGAAGCGGGCCAGTATGGATCGAGCGGTCACGGAACCAGAAGGAGACGTTGATGACATTGGGCCTCTATGCGTTGAGTGCTGCCGGTGCGGGGGGCACGATCGGATTGTCGGTGTCGTTGCACCGGATTGCGACACGACTGACGTTGTCCAAGGCCAAGCACCCGTCGCTGCGCGGCCACGCGAAGATGTCGCGCTTCTTCGCCAAGCTGGTGCCGTTCTACGAGTACGACGAGGCGCGCTTCTTCCGCACGGACGGCGCCCCCGCCGAGATCGCCGAGCGCCGCCGCGCCGGGTTCATGGCTCTGGCGGCGGTCTACAAGCGGCGCTACGCCGAGACGGTGAAGCTGACCCGGGAGGTCGAGTCCGGCGTCTCCGACCTGCAGTTCACCGCCTCCTACCGCGTTCCGTTTCAGTACAGCCGCTTCGTGCGTCAGAACCTCTCCGCAGGCGCCTTCGTCAGCTCCTCGGCCGGCGTGCAGGTGACCGACCTCGACGGGAACGAGGCCTACGATCTGACCGGCTCCTACGGCGTGAACGTCTTCGGCTACGACTTCTACAAGCAGTGCCTCGACCGCGCGTTCGAGCGCGCCCGGGCGCTGGGGCCCGTGCTCGGCCCCTACCACCCCGTCGTCGCCGACAACGTCAAGCGCCTGCGCGAAATCTCCGGCCTCGACGAGGTCTCGTTCCACATGTCGGGGACCGAGGCGGTGATGCAGGCCGTGCGCCTGGCCCGCTACCACACCCGCCGCTCGCACCTGGTGCGCTTCTGCGGCGCCTACCACGGCTGGTGGGGCGACGTGCAGCCGGGCGTGGGAAACCCGACCCCCGCGCACGAGACCTACACGCTGAAGGACATGGATGACAACTCGCTGCGCGTGCTGCGCAAACGGAACGACATCGCCTGCGTCCTGGTCAACCCGTTGCAGGCGTTGCACCCGAACGCCAACGCCCCCAGCGACTCGACGCTGCTGGCCAGCGACCGCGCCGCCCGCTTCGATCGCGCCGCCTACACCGACTGGTTGAAGAAGCTGCGCGCCGTCTGCCGCGAGCGCGGCATCGTCCTCATCTTCGACGAGGTCTTCGTGGGGTTCCGCCTGGCGCCGCGCGGCGCCCAGGAGTACTTCGGCGTCAAGGCCGACCTGGTCACCTACGGCAAGACGCTGGGCGGCGGCCTGCCCGTCGGCGTCCTGTGCGGCCGCAAGGAGCTGATGAAGCGCTTCCGCGACGATCGACCGGCCGACATCTGCTTCGCCCGCGGAACGTTCAACGCGCACCCCTACGTGATGACGGCCATGAACGAGCTCCTGCACCGCCTCGAGACCCCGGAGGTCCGCGCGCTCTACAAGAACCTCGACGACACCTGGAACGGCCGCGCCCAGCGTCTCAACAGCCGCCTCGCGGACGAAGGACTGCCGGTCCGCGTGGCGAACCTGCAGACGATCTGGACCGTACTTTACACGCAGCCGGGCCGGTACAACTGGATGCTCCAATTCTATCTCCGCGCCCAGGGACTGGCCCTCTCCTGGGTGGGGACCGGCCGCTTCATCTTCAGCCTCAACTACAGCGACGCCGACTTCGACGCCGTGGCCGACAAGTTCCTGTCCGCCGCGCGGGCGATGCAGGCGGACGGATTTTGGTGGTCCTCCGGTCCCGCGCTCACCGACAAGACGATCAAGCGCCAGATTCTCCGCGAGATGCTCGCGCAGCGGCTCTAAGGCAACACGCCCGAAGGTAGGCCCCTCCCCTAGGTCAGCATCCCCCGATTTGCCCGGAAGCCCCAGTCCGGACTGCCCGCATCCCGATCGCCCTCCCCGGCGACCCGTGAACCGCAGGCCGTGCGGAATCGGGAGCCGCCCGCTCGATGCACCGCGATCCTCCGCACGGGACCTTTTTTCGGCCGCGGCGAGCGCGGCCGTCGATTTAGGGGGGCGCTCGCCGCGGCCGGAAAAAAGTTCATGCGCGGAGGCGGATCCCCACTCGAGCGGGCGACCCAGATTCCGCGCATGGCGGCGGTTCACCTTGAACGATTTCAACTTGCGTCAGCTCGAAGCGAACACGCTCGTCAGGAAACTAGTTCAGGGCTCGTGCTGCCCAAGGCGGCACGAGCCCCGAGGCCGAAGGCGGCGCTCAGGCCGCGACGTGATTCCGCGGTTCCACCATCTCCCCCCGCATCAAATACAGCGGCGACCGGTGATAAAGGTAAATGTCGTGGAACGGATCCGTCAGGATCTTCGTGAACCAGACCAGCCCCGTCTTCACGCTGCGCAAGAAGAACAGGTGCACCGTCCGGAACAGCAGCGCCCCGGCCGCGAGACCAATCCACAGCCGGGCCAGGTGCTCGAGGTACGTCGACAGGTTGGTCCACGGCTGCCCGAAGACGCCGAAGGCCGTCGGCGCGAAATAGAGCGCCAGCGGAACCGCCGCCCAGATGCTGTGCAGGATCACCTTGCGACGCAGGTTGAAACCGACCTTCACCTTCTCTTTGTATTCATGCGTGGCCTGGTTCTCCTCGTCGTAGCCCTTCGGCTCGAAGAAGAAGTGGCCCACCTGTCGAATGCACATGGCGAACGTCCAGCCGAACAGCGCCGCCGCCACCGGGTGCGTGAACAGCAGCACGTAGGTGACGCAGAAACTGAGCGCGCTGACGAGGTGCAGAGACTGGTTGATGCGACTGTGGTGGTAGAAGCGGTGGTCGTCCCAGCGCTGCTCTTTCAACTCCTCGAAAAAGCCTTCCATGAGCTCTCCTTCGCTCGCCTCGGCGAGCCAAACGTTGGCGGACCGGACGGCCAGCCAAACATTGGCGGGCCGAACGGCGAGCCAAACAAGATTGGCTCAATTAGCCGCTAACCGCGCGCTTTGGAAAGCGAACTTTGGGTGACGTTCTGGTCACCGAGTGTCACGGAGACTCTGCGGCCTGGTGCGGCGCGAATCAGCCACAAGCTGACCCACACGCCTGTGCTG
Organism: uncultured Pseudomonadota bacterium; assembly: GCA_963835825.1. Taxonomy (GTDB): domain Bacteria; phylum Myxococcota_A; class Polyangia; order Fen-1088; family Fen-1088; genus JADGRB01. The sequence goes on along the minus strand of CAWIGZ010000002.1, from coordinate 77,850 downwards.
AAATAGAGCGACATCCAGGGGACCTCCTCGCGCCACGGCGCCCAGTCGCGGGTCACCACGCGATTGAGCCCCGCGTCGCGCACCCCTTCGACGAAGGAGAGATAGGGACGCTTGCTCTGCTCGTCGGCCCGCCAGCGCCGCAGGTACATCGGAACGTCGACCGTCGACATGAACACGATGTAGGCGCCGATGAGCGCCGCCGCGATCCCCACGAAACGCTGCCGCGCCCCCCGCTCGCGCGCGAGCAGCCCGACGAGCACCAGCGCCGACGCGAAGGTCCAGATCGACTGCTCGATCGCGTTGCCGAGGTAGTTCGTCGACAGCACCGCGTACCAGGAGCAGATCTCGGCCACCGCGATGATCGGCACCAAAACGCGCGACACCAGCTTCGCCACGTCTCGCTGCCCCGGGCCGGCCGACTCACCGAGGAGGAACGCCCACTGGGTCATGAACGCCAGCTCGGCGACGGTCGCCACCGCCCGCCCGATCAGGACCACCGAGAGCCAGTTGTCGTAGAGGCAGATGCGCTGCACGTCGGCGCGCGGGAAGATCGACCGGAAGGCGCACCCGGCGACGAACAGCGCCGACAGGATCAGCTGCCGCCTGCGGTAGTCGCGCCGCTCGGGGCCCTGCAGCCCGCGTTCCCGCTGCAGCGCGACCGCGGTCCGCAGCCAGACCGCAACGTTGACGACGGTGATCGCCCGCAGGAACCAGATCCAGGCGGAGATTGCCGGCGAGCCGCCCGCCATCATTGATTCCCATTGCTCGGAAGGGTGTTCGCCACGGCACAATCACCATTGCGCATCGACCCGGTGACAGTCCAGTTACAGTTCTGCAACACCCCGATACGGAGGCCCGCGCTCGGCGCTCGCCTGGAGCTCGCCCAGCCAGTCGACGACCCGCTCCTCTGCCCAGTAGCGCGGCCGCCAGGGCCAGGGTCCCGACACGAACCCGGTGTGCCCGCCCCAGGGGGTGACCTCGAAGGCGACCGCCGGCGAGCGGGCCCGCCGCGCGCGCTCGACCGCCTCGGGCGGGTAGAACGGATCGTCCTCGCTGCTGATGCAGAGGGTGGGAACGGCGATGCGCGACAGAAACCCCAGCGAGCTCGAACGGCGGTAATAGTCCTCGGCGCTGGCGAAGCCGTGCAGCGGAGCCGTGACCGCCTGGTCGAACTCCGAGAACGTCCGCGCCGCGCCGATGCGGGCGGCGTCGAGGTGGGCCGTCTCCGCGGGAAACCGCGCCAGCACGTCGAGCGCCTTCGGCTTGAGCCGGCGCAAAAAATGATAGGTGTAAAGGCGCGCCGCCGGGCGTTCGAGGTAGCGAGAGGCCGCCGCCAGATCGTAGGGGACGGAGATGGTGGCGGCGCCGCGGATCGGGCTGGCCGCGCCCGCCTCGCCCAGCCATTTGAGCAGGACGTTTCCGCCCAGCGAAAATCCAGCGGCGTAGAGGGGCACCCCTGGCTCGCGCGCCGCCAGCGTCCGCACCGCGAAGTCGAAGTCGGCGGTTTCGCCCGAGTGATAGAGGCGGGCCCGCCGGTTCGGGAGCCGCCGCGAGATCTGCCGCGGATCGCGCGCGCAGGAGCGAAAGTTGAGGACGGTGCAGCGCCATCCGACCCGCGCCGCCTGCACCGCCAGCCCCTGCGTGTGCAGCGAGTGGGCGCTCCCCTCGAGCCCGTGCAGCAACAGCAGGCGGGGCGATCCGGCCGGGCCGGGCGCGTGGTCGAGGATCAGATCGTCGTCGTCTTCGGTGGTCAGCACCTCGCGCTCGAACCGCACCAGGTGCCGCGACCGCGCCAGGCGCGCCCAGAGCGTCTGGGCGGTCGCCCCGCGCAACCACCAGGCGACCGCCACCTGTTCGCCTCCCTGGCTCGCTCCGACGGCCGGCATCGCTCCAGTATATAGACGACCGAGGCGGGCCCGGCGCGCCCAGTTCGCCGCCAGTTCCGCTTGCACGGTGGGCGAGTGCCAACTAGACAGGATGCGATGAGCTCATCCGGAGAGATCGTGGCCACCGACGGCAATCGCCCGAAGACGGGAGGGGCTCCAGCCGCCGATCGCGGAGCGGCACCGGGGGCGGCGAACCGCCGGCGCGGACGCCCCGGCACCACCGAAGAGAAGCCGCCGGCCCTTGGTCATGGGGGCGCTGGCGGTGATCGCGGTGATCGGGGGTCTCTACTATCTCCACCAGCGCCACTTCGAGGACACCGACGACGCGCAGATCGACGGCAACATCAGCAACCTCGGGCCGCGCGTCCCCGGGACGGTGACGGCCGTCTACGTGGTCGAAAACCAGTTCGTCAAGGCGAACGATCCGCTCCTGCGAGATCGACCCCACCGACCTGGAGGTCGCCGTCGCGCAGGCCAAGGCGTCGGTCGCGCAGGCCGAGGCCCAGCTGCAGGCCGAAGATCCCTCGGTGTCGATCACCCAGACCTCCAACACCGCCCTGCTGGCCGGCGCCTCGTCGGAGCTGTTGTCGGCCACGGCCGGCCTCACCGGCGCGGAGAAGGACGTCGAGCAGCTGAGCTCGCGCCTGGTCCAGGCGGAGGGGAACGCCCGGCTGGCCGAGATCGAGAAGAAGCGCGGCGAGGATCTCTGGAAGGCGCAGGCCATCCCGCGCGCCGATCTCGACCGACGCATCACCACCGCCGAGACGACGGCCGCCGAAGTGCAGGCCGCGCGCCACGCGCTGGCGGCGGCGCGCGAGCGGGTGGCGCAGCAGAAGGCGCAGCTCGGGGCGACCAAGAGCAAGCTGACCGAGGTGAAGAAGAACGCCCCCAGGGAGGTCGAGACGCGACGTGCCTCGGTGCAATACCGCCAGGCCAACCTCGAGCTGGCCAAGGCCCAGCTCGCGGAGGCCGAGCTGAACCTGGGCTACGCCAAGGTCCGCACGCCCGGTCGCGGGGGCGGTGGCCAAGAAGGCGGTCAACGTCGGCGACCACGTGGCGCCCGGCCAGCAGCTGATCGCCGTGGCCCAGACCAGTCGGCTGTGGGTCACCGCCAACTTCCGTGAGACGCAGATCGAGCGGATGCACCCGGGGATGCCGGCCCGGATTCACGTCGACGCCCTCGGAACCGACATGACCGGCGAGGTCGAGAGCATCGGCGGCGCCACCGGCTCGCGCCTCAGCATCCTGCCGCCCGAGAACGCCTCGGGCAACTACGTGAAGGTCGTGCAGCGGATCCCCGTGCGCATCGAGCTGGACCCCGGGCAACCGGGGCTCGATCGCCTGCGCCCGGGGATGTCGGTCGAAGCCACGGTGCGCGTGACGCCGTGAGCGCGGGCGGCCCGGCGGCGGCGGCGCCCGGGCGCCCCGCCTACTTCGCCACCGGCTGGACCAACGGCCACAACCCCTGGGTCATCGCCCTGGTCGTCACCATGGCGACGTTCATGGAGGTGCTCGACACCAGCATCGCCAACGTCTCGCTGCCGCACATCGCCGGCAACCTGTCGGTCAGCCAGGACGAGGGGACCTGGGTCCTCACGTCGTACCTGGTCTCGAACGCGGTGGTGCTGCCGATCAGCGGGTGGATCGCCTCCAAGGTCGGGCGCAAGCGCTTCTACATGACCTGCGTCATGTTGTTCACCACCAGCTCGTTCCTCTGCGGCATCGCCCCGTCGCTGGGCTGGCTGATCTTCTTCCGCGTCCTGCAGGGCCTGGGCGGCGGGGGCCTGGGACCCAGCGAGCAGGCCATCCTGGCCGACACCTTCCCGCCCGCCAAGCGCGGGATGGCCTTCGCCGTCTACGGGATGGCGGTCGTGCTGGCGCCGGCCATCGGCCCCACGCTGGGCGGCTACATCACCGATCACTTCCACTGGCGCTGGATCTTCTTCATCAACGTGCCGGTCGGGCTGATCTCGCTGACCCTGACCCAGCGGGTGGTCTCCGATCCGCCGCACATCACCGCCGGCAAGGACAAGATGGGCGGCATCGACTACGTCGGGCTCGGCGCTGATCGCCGTCGGGCTCGGCTTCCTGGAGATCGTCCTCGACAAGGGGCAGGAGGACGAATGGTTCACCTCGCCCTTCATCCTGACCAGCGCGGTCATCTCGGCGCGTCGCGCTGATCTCGTTCGTGCTCTGGGAGCGCAAGCAGGAGCACCCGGTCGTCGACGTCAACATGTTCAAGAACCGGACGTTCGCCGTCTCCAACGTGATGATGTTGACGCTGGGGATCGCGCTGTTCGGGTCGACCGTGCTCCTGCCGCAGTACATGCAGGTCCTCATGGGCTACTCGGCGGAGCAGTCGGGGATGGCGCTTTCGCCCGGGGGCTTCGTGGTGATCCTGCTGCTCCCCTTCGTCGGCTGCATGGTCTCGCGCGTCGACGCCCGCTACATGATCGGCTTCGGGTTCCTGGCGCTGTCGGCGTCGCTGTTCTTCATGACCAGGCACCTCTACAGCGGCATCGACTTCCGGACCGCCGTCGAGCTGCGGATCATCCAGTCGATCGGCCTGCCGTTCCTCTTCATCCCCATCAACACGCTGGTCTACGCCGGGCGTGGCGCCGGAGAAGAACAACGCCGTGTCGGGGATCGTCAACCTGTCGCGCAACATGGGGGGCGACATCGGCATCGCCGCGGTCACCACCCTCATCGCGCGCCGGTCGCAGTTCCACCAGACCCGGCTGATCGGCCACACGAACAACTTCGATCCCGCCTTCACCGCGCGCCTCGCGGGGCTGGCCCGCAACTTCGAGCGCGCCGGCGCCTCGGCCGTCGAGGCCGGTCACAAGGCGCTGGCGGTGGTCTATTTTCAGCTCCAGCAGCAGGCGACGACGCTCGCCTTTCTCGACGCGATCAAGATGCTGGCCGTCGCCACCGGCCTCATGATCCCGCTGCTGTTCCTAACCCGAAAACCGCGCCCCGGCGGCGCGCCCGCCGGCGGGCATTGAGCGGCGCAGGACGTCGGGCGCCGCCTGCCGTTCGGGCTCCCGTCACCCGGGCTTGCTGACGCGCAGCTCGAACAGATGGCAGGCGCTTCCGAGCCGCCGGGCGAGGCGCGCCCGCCTGTCGATCGACCAGCCGGCGCCAAAGACGAAGTAGCCGGTGTAGTGCAGCCCCATCGGCTCCTCGTGGACGACGTCGAACCCGTTCTGCTGGAAGTTGCGCCGCCAGACCGGCGGACGGAAGAGCCAGAGCTCGCTGAGGATGATCCCCCGCTCGCCGTGCCGCCCTTGCACGAACGGGTAAAACAGCTCGCGCAACATCGTCCGCGTCAGCCTGAACGCCCGGCCGGCCCTGGCGAGCAGCCCGCCCCCGCGCCTTCGTTCCCGGATCGCCAGCGCCGCCTTCTGCACGCCCGCCGGAAACGCCGCCAACATCGTCCACAACCGCCAGGCATGCGTGGGGAGCACGTGCACGCAGATCGCGCCGGGACGCATGACCCGTCGAATCTCCGCGTGCAGCCCGGGGAGATCGCGGACGTGCTCGAGCACGTTGGAGGAGAACACGACGTCGAAGCTGGCGTCGGGGAACGGGATGTGCCGGCCGTCGTACTCGGTGATCGGGAACAGCTGATCGCCCTTGTAGTTCGAGCTCGGAACGTCGATCGCCTCGACGTCGAACCCCCTCTTGCGCAGCTCCAGCGCCTGCTGGCCCGTCCCGGCGCCGAGCTCCAGGACCCGCGCGCCGGGACGAAATCGCCCGGCGATCGCCTCGATCTCCGCGGCCCGGATCTGGTTGAGAAGCGCGATCGACAACATTCCTATCGGCCCCTCTCCGCCCGGGAGGCGCGGAGCTTCGCGCGGGCCCCCGCCACCAGCCGCGCCTCTTCGGGGGCCAGGCCCAGCCCGCCCAGGACCGCCAGGTACGAGACCAGGCCAGCCACGACCACCAGCGGGATCCGGAGCCCGGTTGGGGTGACGTGGCCGTTGAGCGCCAGCTCCGCGGCCAAGGTGGCGGCGGCCGCGGCGAGCGGTTTGAGGATGGTCCCGTCGAACGGATAGATGCCGAACCAGAGCCGGACCTCGACCAAGACCTGCAGGTGCAGGAGCACGACGCTCCCCAGCGCGGCCAGGGCGGCCCCTTGCAGGCCGAACCGGGGGATGAGGGTCACCCCGAGAACGACGTTCACCACCGCCACCACGATGTTGTTCTGCAACAGCAGGCGGGAGCGCCCACCGCCGACCAGGATCCACCCCATGAGACCAAACGAAACGTTGACCCAGTGGCTGACCGCCAGGATGGCGACGGTGGTCGCCCCCTCCTGAAAAGCGGAGCCGTAGAGCGCCAGCAGATCGCGCCTCAGCACCAGCACCGTCAGGGCGATGGGCGCGGAGACGGTGACCACCCACCGGTTCATCATCACCAGGTTCTGCCGGAGCCGGTCGCGCTGGCCGAGGCTGACCGCCTCCGCGAACACGGGCGCCGCCACGCTGTCGAACACGGACCGGGCGCTGGCGATGATCCGGGTGATGAACTCCGAGGCCGCGTAGACCCCCGCAGCGCCGGGACCGACGAACATCGTGAGCAGGATGATGTCCGCCCGCTGAAGGACCCCGTTCAGCACGTCGCCGGCGGCGAGCGGGAGGGAGAAGTGGATGAAGCCCGGCAGCCGGGGGGCCCGCATCGCTCGCCCCAGCTCCCCGCGTCCGAACACCCGGCCCACGGCGAAGATGGCCAGCAGGAGCGTCGCCGTGGCGGCGGCGACGTGCGCGACCGCCAGCGTGGCCAGCGAGCGGCCCACCAGGGCGGCCGACAGGCCCGCCAGCAGCAGGAAGACCGGCTCGCCCAGCCCCCGCACGTAGAAGTTCGCGCGCGTCACCTTGGCCGACAGGCTGGCCTGGACCAGCACCAGCATGCAGCCGGTGGCGATCGCCGCCGGCGCCATGATCCGCAGCGCCGTCTCCAGCGCCGGATCGCGCATCACGCCGGCCAGCGGCCCCGCGGTGGCGATCAGGAGCGCCGCCGCCGCGCCCGACATCAGCAGGCAGAGCCGCATCCCGGTGCCGATCGCGCTGCGGACCTGCTCCTGTTCGCCGCGCGCGCGATGCGCCGCCACGTAGCGAAGCATCCCGCCGCCGGCGCCCCCGGTCCCCCCGCGCGTCACCAGGTCCAGGATCGCCAGCGAGGCCTGATAGCTGCCGAAGACCGCCCGCCCGAAGAGGCGGGCCAGGAGCACGTGGGTGACCGACAGCAGCGCCCCCGCCGCCACGGTGAGCACCTGCATGCCGCCGCTCCGGGCCGCATGCGCAACGTCCTGGTGCTGTTCGTGGTCCGGGTGTGGGTCGCGCTTGGGGTCAGGCATCTGGGAGGCGGCTGGAGGGGAGTCCGGGGGGGGCCAGCATGGCACGGCAACCGCCGCGTGCCGCCATTCTATCCGGCAGCGCCGCCGGCCCGCGCTTGACGGGCGCCGACGTTGAGGTATAGGGGACGGCGATGCCCCGCATGGTGATGTGTCGAAAGCTCGGCAAGGAGCTCCCCGGACTGCCGTTCAAGCCGGTTCAGGGTGAGCTCGGCGAGAAGATCTATGCCGAGGTCTCGATGGACGCCTGGAAGATGTGGCTGCAGGACTCGGTCAAGTACGTGAACACCTACCGCCTCGACCTCACCACCAAGGACGCCCAGGCCTTCATGCGCAAGCAGATGGAGGTCTACTTCGGGTTCGCCGAGGGAGACCTGGCCGACACGGCCTGGACCGCGCCGAAGCCGTAGCCGCTCCGCCGCCTCAGTCGTTGGCGCGAATACGGTTTCTCGTACCGCTGTTGAGCCTCGCCGGCGCTCGTTTGGCGGGGCGTTTGCCTCCCTCCACAATGAGCTCGTGACGGGTGATTGGCGTGATCAGCGGAAGCGTGATGAAGAAGGTCGACCCCGTTCCAACCTGGCTCTCCGCCCAGATGACGCCCCCCTGGGCTTCGACGATCCCCTTGGCGATGAACAGCCCGAGACCTCTCCCTTTGCGGGCTGTTTCGTCCGCCTGCCAGTAGCGTTGAAAGAGATGGGGAAGCCGCGCAGGCGGGATCCCCGGGCCGGTGTCCCGGACCGCCACCAGGGCGCTGGCGCCGGAGGCCGCCGCCGAAAGGACGATCGCCCCGCGCTCGGGGACGAACTTCACGGCGTTTCCAATCAGGTTGGAAAACACCTGCATCATCCGTTCGCGATCACAGCGAACCTTGAAGGGCGCAGGCGGCGTCTCGATCTTGATCTCGATTCGCTTGTCGGCAATGAGAGGCGCGCTCAGCTCGACGGCGTCCTTGAACAACTCGCCGATCTCGTGCTCGCGCGAATCGATCGCCAGCCGACCCGACTCGATGCTCCCGACGTCCAGCAGGTCCTCGATCATCCTCTGCATCTGGGTGACGCCGCGGCGGATCCGTTCGAGCTGCTTCCAGCCCCGCCGCCGCTCGTCAGGCGGCGCGCTGCGCATCAGCATCTCGACGTTCAAGAACAGGCTCATGAGCGAGTTCTTCAGATCGTGCGAAACGAAAGCCAGGATGTCCTGCCGGGCCTGCACCGCCTCGCGAGCCTCGTTGTAGAGTTGAGCCCGCTCGACCGCGGTTCCGATCCGCGCCGCCAGATCCTCGGCCACCGGCTGGTCGGACTCCGCGAAACGCCGGGGCGATTTCGCCGAAACCAACGTCAGCACGCCGACCGGGCCCTTGCTCGACATCAACGGCAGCAAAATCAGGGACCTGGCCCCGGCGGCGAAGCTGGCGGCGGTCCCTGGCGGCGCCCCGCCGCCGGCGTGCTTGCCGACCAGAATCGGGCGCCCCGAGCTCAACACCCGGCGGAGGAGCGGCAGATCCTCGGCTGCGATCGCTGTCATCGGTACCGCGTCCGGAGGAGCGGTCTCCGCGGACGCCGTCGCAACCCGGTTCAGATCCCCTTTTTCACCCAGGAGATCGATCAGCACGACATCGCCCAGCCGCGTGACGGCCAGTCGCGCCACCTGGCGCAGCGGCTCGGACATCTCGAACGATGAGGCCAGCACCTGACTGGCGATCGCCAGCAACCGGAGCTTCTCTTCGCGTGCCGATCCCGGAGCATCGAAGAGATCGGACCGACGTTCCCGGATAGATCTCATCGTCCCTCTCGACCCGACGCCATGTGCCGCGAGAGATAGCGTTTTCGAACTCTGACGGTCAAGCAGCAACCTCGGCTCGACCCTAATCTCAGTATCTCCCTCAACCACCCGACCGGGCGGGAATGACGCCAGCACATTTTTGGTTGCGGGCGTAATAATATCTCGTGCCACGCCCTTTACATTTGGTGACCCGGATCGACATTGGTTCCGCGTGAGCTCCCCCGGAACCCGCGTCGTCATCGTCGATGATCATCCGATCGTGCGTGACGCGCTCGCCTGCCTCCTCGGGGAGAATCCCGAGCTTCAGATCGTGGGCGTCACGGCGAGCATCCGGGAGACCCTCCCGCTCGTCGAACGCACCTCACCGGATCTGCTGCTGGTCGATCTGTCGCTGGAGGACGGCAGCGGGATCGAGCTGGCGCGGGCGCTCCGCCGTTCGAGGACCAAGACGCGCGTGTTAATCATCACGGGGTTCCGCGACGAGTTCGCGGCCGCCGAGGCGCTGTCTGTCGGCGTCCACGGCTATATCCTGAAAGAACAGCCGACCGCCGACCTGCTGGTTGCAATCGATACGGTCGCCAGGGGTGGACGGTACATCTCCCCGCTCATGGCTTCGCGCATGCGGACCGACACCTCCCACGGCTCGGAGGATCGCCTGCTGGCGCGACTGTCACGCCGCGAACGGGAAATTTTCCGACTGGTCGTCGCCGGCAGCGGGAGCAAGGAAATTGCCAGTCGCCTCTTCATCAGCGTAAAGACCGTCGACACCCATCGGACCAACATCAACCGCAAGCTCGGCGTGCGAACCACCGCCAGCTTGATCCGCTTCGCGGCGGCGCACGGAATCGCCATCGCGCCGCGCGCCTCTTCGGAAGAGGCCGACCTGCTGGAGCCGCCCCCGCCCCCCCCGACGATTCCCACGGTCTGACGCTCAGGCCGCCTCTTTTCGGGCCGCCACCTGGCGTCGGGCCCATCGGCCTTGACCGGCAGACCTCGTCCTGTATTCTCGGCCGCCGCGTCACTTCGACAACGCACCCGGGCCCATAGCTCAGCTGGTAGAGCTGCGGACTTTTAATCCGTTGGCCGCAGGTTCGAACCCTGCTGGGCCCACAAGCAGTTAGCCAGTTTTCGTCGGGCGGCGCAGCCGCCCGGGCAGCTCAATCGCCGCTGAGGACGGTCTCGATGCGCGCCGCCAGCTTGCCGCGCCATCCCTTGGCCAGGTTCTCGTAGGCGAAGGCGTTCTTGTCGGTGAAGCCCGCGTGCTCGAGGCGCAGCAGGGTGCCGCCGCCTTCGGTCGCCGTCAGCGTCCAGGTGACAAGATCGCCGGCATCGACCTGATCATGGAAGACGACCAGCTCGCCGCCATGGACATCCAGATCGGCTGAGCCCCCGGGCCCGCGGGCAGGGTGAGCCGCGCGGCCAGCGCCGACGAAACCGTCCGGACCCCGAACGGCAGTCCATTTGAATTTGATAGTCGTTTTCAGGTAGGCTCGCTCCCGTCGCGATGGCCCCCGACCTTTGTCACCTTTCCGAGCTCGACAGAGGCGACGTCGCAGACATCGAGCACGTCGGCGGCGAGCGCGCGTTCCGCAGGCGGTTGATGGAGCTCGGGCTGGTCCCCGGTACGCGCGTGGAGCTCAAGGCGATCGCGCCGCTCGGCGATCCACTGGAGCTGCTCGTGCGCGGCTCGAGTCTGTCGATTCGGCGCGGCGACGCGGCGCTCGTGCGCGTGCGCCCCGGCGAGAAGCCCCCGGCGCAGGCGCCGAAGCCCGACGGGCGCCGCCATCTGCCGATCCTGCAGGCCCGGAGCGCGCGTTGACCACCGCCGCCGCCGCGACCACGGCCGAGCTCCCCGCATCGGGCGCGCGCGAGACGCCGATCGTGCTCCTGGTCGGGAACCCGAACGTCGGCAAGACGAGCGTGTACAACGGGCTGACCGGCGAACGGGCGCACATCGGCAACTATCCGGGCGTCACCGTCGAACGGCGCAGCGGCCGTCTCGAGCTCGCCGGCAGGGGCGTCACCGTGATCGACTTGCCGGGCACGTATTCCCTCTCGGCCCGCTCGGCCGAGGAGCAAATCGCGCTCGACGCGCTGATCGGGCACGCGGGGCTGCCTCGCCCGGCCCTCTGCGTGGTCGTGGTGGACGCGGGGCAGCTCAGCCGCAACCTCTACCTCGTCCTTCAGCTCGTCGAGCTCGAGCTACCGCTCGTCGTCGCGCTCAACATGCTCGATGAGGTGCGGCAGAACCCGCCCGACCCGGCGGCCCTCTCGCGGTTCCTCGGAGTGCCGGTGGTCGCGACGGACGGGCGGCGCGGCGCCGGCGTGGCGGAGCTCAAGCGGGTGATAGCGCAAGAGCTCGGCAAGCCGGGGCGGGGCCGCGTCGAGGTGGGCTACCCGCCCGCCCTGCTCGCCGACGCCGCGCGCGTGATTTCGGCGCTGCCCGCGGCGTGGCGCACGACCCCCGAGCGCGACCGCGCGCTCGCGCTCTGGGCCCTCTCCAGCGTCGAGCCCGACGACGAGCTGAGGGACATTCCGGCCGAGCTCCGCGCGCGCTGCGAGGCCGTTCGGCGCGACGCCGGCGCGCGCGATCTCGATCGCGAGCTCATCGCGGCCCGCTACGGTTGCATCGACGCCGCGCTCGTGGGGCTCTACGCGCGCGTCGAGCGCCACCCGCCGAAGCGCGCCTCCTCCGAGCGCGTCGATCGCGTGCTGCTCCACCCGATCGCCGGCTTCGCGATCTTCTTCGGCACGATGCTGGTGCTGTTCCAGGCGCTCTTCTCCTGGTCCGATCCGGCTATCCGCCTCGTCGAACGGGGCGTCGCCTGGGTCTCGACCGAGCTCACGGCGCTCTTGCCGGTGGGATGGGTCCGGGATCTGCTCGTCCAGGGCGTGGTGGGCGGCGTCGGCAACGTCGTCGTGTTTTTGCCGCAAATTCTCCTGCTCACGTTGATGATCGCCCTGCTCGAGGACTCGGGCTACATGGCGCGCGTCGCGTTCTTGATGGACCGGGTGCTCCGCACCCTCGGGCTCCACGGCCGCGCCTTCGTGCCGATGCTGTCGGGCTTCGCCTGCGCGGTGCCGGCCATTCTCGCGACGCGCACGATGGAGCGCCAGCGCGATCGGCTGCTCACGATGCTCGTCGTCCCGCTGATGACGTGCTCGGCGCGCCTCCCGGTGTACACGCTGATCATCGCGACCTTGTTCCCGCCGTGGCACCTGTTCGGCTTCGTGCCGGTGCAGGGGCTCCTGATGGTCGCGATGTACCTCTTCGCGATCGTGACGACGCTCGTCGTCGCGCTCGTGCTCGGGCGCACCGTGCTGAAGGGCCCGCGCGTGCCGCTCGTGCTCGAGCTGCCGCCCTACCGGCTGCCGAGCCTCAGGCTCACGCTGCGCAGCATGGTCGAGCGTTCGCTCGTGTTCTTGAAGGAAGCCGGCACCGTGATCCTGGCCTGCACCATCGCGCTCTGGGCGTTGCTGGCCTTCCCGCGCTCGTCGCCGCCGCCCCATGGCGCCGACGCCGCCGCGCGGAGCGCAGCGGCCGCCGGAACGACGGTCCCCGCAGAGCGCCAGGCGGAGCCATCCGTGCACCCGAGCGCTCCGAGCGACTCCCGCATCGAGCAGAGCTACGGCGGCCGACTCGGCAAAGCCATCGAACCGGTGTTCGCGCCTCTCGGCTTCGATTGGAAGATCGACGTGGGCATCATCGGCGCGTTCGCGGCGCGCGAGGTGTTCATCTCGACGCTCGGCCTCGTTTACGGCGTGGGCGACAGCGACGACCAGGCATTGCCCCTGCGCGCAAAGCTCCAGCACGAGTCCATCGGCGGCAAGCCTCGCTACACGCCGCTCGTCGGCCTCTCGCTGCTCGTGTTCTTCGCGCTCGCGTGCCAGTGCATGAGCACGCTCGCCGTCGTGCGGCGCGAAACGCGCTCGTGGCGCTGGCCCGCGTTTCTCTTCGCATACATGACCTCGCTCGCCTACCTCGCCGGATTCGTGGTGTATCAAGGCGGCCGCCTGCTCGGCTTCGGCTGACGCGCGGGCTCTGACCCCGAAGGCTTTCTTCTTCTGCGGGAATCACGCGCCGGATCCCTCTCGGTCGGCCGCCATCGGCCACGACGCTGAAAAGAGCTCGCGCGGTCGCCTACGGCCGGCCGCCCGTGCGGCCGCCGGTGCTCACCCGCCAGATGCAATTGCCAGCGTCGTCGCTGACCAGCAGGGCGCCGTCGGCGGCGAACGCGACGCCCACCGGTCGACCCCAGACGTCTCCGTTCGGCGTGACGAATCCGGTCAAGAAGTCCTCGTACTCGCCGCTCGCGGCGCCACGGCCGTGCAGCGGCACCCGGATCACCTCGTAGCCGGCCCTCGGATTGCGGTTCCACGAACCGTGCTCGGCGGCGAAGAGATCCCCCGCGTACGCGGGCGGAAACATCCTTCGCGCGGCGGGCGAATCGAGGAACACCAGCTCCAGCGAGGCGATGTGGGGCTGGAGCAGCACGTCGGGCGTGATGACCTTGGCCGCCAGGTCGGGGTGATGACGCTGGTGGCGGGGGTCGACGCTTCCGCCCATGTAGAACCAGGGCCAACCGTAGAAGCCCCCCTCCTGCAGGAGGGTGATGTAGTCCGGGACCAGGTTGTCGCCCAGCTCGTCGCGCTCGTTCACCGACGCCCAGAGCCGGCCGGTGCCGGGTTGAATCGCGATGCCGACCGCGTTGCGGATTCCCCAGGCGTACACCCGGCCGGTGCCACCGGTCGGCGGAAACTCGAGCACGTCGGCGCGGTCGTGCTCTTCGGCCGACGCGCCGTCGTTCTCGGCGTCGTTCGTGCGCGAGCCGACCGAGACAAACATTCGTTTCCCGTCGAGCGAGAACGCCACGTCGCGGGTCCAGTGGCCGCCGCCGCGCAACAGGCCGCCTCCCGGGAGCGTGGCCAGCTTCTGCTTCGCGCCGCGCGCGCGGAGGTCGCCGCTTCGATACGGGAACCGCACCACCGCGTCCGTCTCGGCGACGTAGACCCACTGCGGGTCGCCGCCGGGCGGGTAGAAGGCGATCCCGAACGGCCGGTCGAGGCCGCGCGCGAACGTCTCGCGGTGCGCCGCTCGACCGTCGGGGGTCGGCCCACGCAGAACCAGGATCTCGCCCCGAGCGCTCTCGGCGACGAAGACGTCCCCGTTGGGCGCGGCGCGGATCAGACGCGGATTCGGAGAGCCCGGCCGCGTAGAGCTGAACCTCGAACCCCGCCGGCGCCAGCGGCCACGCATCCTTGGGGCGCGCCACCAGGTGAGGCGGGTCATCGGCCGAGCGGGTCGCGTACGGCCGCGGAAGGTCGCTCACCCGAATGAGGTGGACCCTCCCCGGCGTCTCGCCTCGATAGCCGACGAAGGACGAGGGCGATCCGGGCGGCCCGGATTGCGCCGCGACGGCAGACGAGACGACCAGGGCCAAGGCGATCCGGTTCACGCCCGCAATGTAACCTTCGGATCGGCGTGATGGACGCACCGGCAAACAGACCGCCGCCACCCTGCTCTCCTTCGGGTGCGGGCCCCTGCCGAAACCCGCGCTGAATGGCTCGGGTTAGCGTAGGGACGGCCGGCGTGGGTGACCTGACCGCCGAAGACTTGTCGCCGCCATGATCCTGAAGTCGCGGTCTAGCGCGCGCCGTGGGCGCAAAACCAGCGAAAGCTCTCGCGTGCCGGGCGGGATCGGTTCTTGCTCTGGTGGCGATCCGGTGTCGGCGATGCGGAGCGGGCTCCTGCTGGCGATCGTGCTTTCGGCGTTCGCGGGCTGTCGCTCGCCCGCTGACGCCGGCAACCTGCTGACTGGACGCGCGCCCGCTCTCAGCACGCGCACAGCGCGACCCGAGCGCGTCACCGACGGTGTCAGTGCTCCGCTTGGCAGCGACTGGGCTTCGGCGCTGGCGAGCGTCATCGACGTGGGCGGCGGCCTCGAATGGGATCTGGGCGCCCCGACCCAGATCCGGTCCGCGTGGCTGGAGGCGGACGCCAACGACGAGTACGCGCTGCTCGTTTCCGACGACGGTCGCGCCTGGCAGACGGTCTGGGAGGCACCCCGCGTGGACGGCGCCTCCGGGCAGCAGGTCCGCACGACCGATGCGCTTTCAGTCCTGGCGCGACGACTGCGCCTCGAGCCACGGGGCGGCGACGGCGCCTATTCGGTCGCGGAGCTCGCCGTGTTCGGCCCCGGCGCCAAGGTCCCGCCGCAATTCCGTCAAGGCAAGGTCGAGGCCGACGCCGTCGTGCAGGCGCGGGAACGTCACGTCGCGCTGGCCATCGCCGCCCTGTTCGCGCTTCTGTCTCTCGCGATCGTCGGGTTCGTTCCCAGGCTCTCGCGCAGCGCCGGGGAGCTCCTGCGCGACCCGCGGGCGTGGATCCTCTTGGGGGCGTTCGCGCTGGTCGTCGCGACGTCGGCTCGCTATCGCTGGCTCTACCACGGCAACACCATCGACGACGCGTACATCTCTTTTCAATACGCGAAGAACTGGGCCAGCGGAAACGGCGTGGTGTTCAATCCCGGCGAGCGCGTCGAGGGCTACACGAACTTCCTGTGGATCGCGCTGCTCGCGCCGCTGTGGTCCGTCGTGGGACACGATGCCTGGCGCTTCGCGGCGGCCGCCTGGATTCTCGCGCTCACCCTCGGCTTGCTCGGCATCTTCGCCGTCGGCGTCGTCGCCGCGCGCGTCTTGACCCACCGGCTCTCCTGGGTGATTGCCGTGCTGTGGCTGGCGTTCGACGACGCGTTCATTTCCTACACCGTCTTCGCGCTGGAAAACCCGCTGCTGGTCCTCTGTCTCCTGAGCGGGCTGGTGGCGCTCAGCTATCGCTTTCGACACTGGGAATGGGCGCTCGGCTTGACGTTCGCGCTCACCGCGATGACCCGCCCCGACGGCGTCCTCTGGCCGGCGACGTTCGTGCTCGCCAGCCTGCCGACGCTGGTCCGCGACCGCTCCGACGAAGGTCGGGCCTTGGCACGCGTTGACGGCGCTGGGCCAGGCCCAGCGGAGTCGTCGCGGGAGGTCCAAGGAACCCTCCCAGGGTTCCTGTCTGTTCGTTCGCTGGGGAAGGTGCTCGCTGCGTTCGTGATCCCCTTCGGGGTCTACTTCGTCTGGCGCTTTGCCTACTACGGGTACCTCCTCCCCAACACCTTCTATCTGAAGGTGGGCCATTCGCTGGCCGCCGTCGACCGCGGCAAGGACTACGTGCTCAGCTACCTGCGCGAGCGCTGGTGGGCGCCCTGCCTGGCCCTGACGGCGTTTGCGCTGGTGCGTACGCTGTGGATTCGATGGCTCCTGCTCTATGTCGTCGTCCACACGGCCTACGTCATCTACGTGGGCGGTGATTTCTATTCCGGCCATCGATTCCTCATCGCGCTCACGCCGATGTTCGGCTTGCTGGTCGCGGCGAGTCTCGACCGGGCGCTTGCCCGGGCGCGCGAGGCGAGGTGGCCAGCCCTCGTTCTGGGAGCCGTCGCCTTCGCGAGCGTGGTTGCGATCCGCGCCGGCACGCTGGAGGGCGGGCCCGGAGTCCTGGAGATTCAGGTCTGGGACCGGGTGGTCGATCTGCAGGTCCGCACCATGCGCTGGCTGCATGACCGGGCTCGTCCCGGCGCGAGCATGGCGCTGGGGGACATCGGCGGGGCGGGATTCTTCGCGGACCTGAAGGTGCTCGACGTCTATGGGGTCGTCGACCCCCGGATCGCTCACAAGCAGGTCCCGAACTTCGGCACCGGCAAGCCCGGCCACGAGAAGGTTGCGACGGCGGACGAGATCATGGCGCGCGAGCCGACGTACATCAAATGGGGTTTCATCTCGTTGCCCACGCCCCTGCCCGGCTATTACATCTTCAATGACTTTCCAGCTTCGCTCCCGATTGAAGGCATGTTCGTCAGAGACGATCTCGAAGGGGGTCATGCGCTCGCCGAAGGCGCCTTTCACTTCACCCCGGGTGAGCTCGCCGGCTGGACCCGGGAAGGCGACGCCTTCTCCGAGGCACCGACCATCGGCCCCCTGACCGGTCAGGCACCGATCGTGGGCGCGCTCGGCCCTTTCGTCGACAGCTTCACGGGAACCCACGGCGACGATGCGCGCGGGCGCCTGTTGTCGCCAGCTTTCATTCTGACAGGCGACCGCATGCGCCTCCTGGTCGGTGGCGGACGCGATCCGTTACACCTTCGGGTGTCGCTGCTGGTGGACGGCGAGCAGCGGTTCTCCGAGACGGGCACGAACTACGAAACCCTCGGGCGCCGCGAATGGAACATCGCCCCCTTCCGCGGCAAATCGGCGCGCATCGAGATCGTCGATGGCTCGACCGGCAGCTGGGGCCACATTCTGGTCGACGAAATCGAACAGTGGGTCGGCAGCTCACGCCTGCCGGGCAAGCTCTGACGGCTGCCGGGATCGCGGATGCGTCGTCTCCCGCCGCTTCGCTGACGCTGCCTGCGCCCGCGACCGGTTGGACGCTGGGGTTCGGCGATCCGCGTGCCCGCCACCTTGCCCGGGCAGCCTTCACGCTTAGCTTGCTCCTCGACATGGCGCGCAGGTGGAGCTGAACTTTCGATCCGCCCGCGGACTGACCTCACACGATCGAACGCCACGACCCAGAGCTGTCCACCGTGCTGTCAGGTTCACCAGGGAGGCGACGTTGGCGCCCGGCATGAAGGTCTGGATCTGCGCGCTCGCGGTGGGGAGCGGCCTCGTGACGCCTCCGCGCGACGGCGGCGTACACGACGAGGACCTGTCGTTGGCGATCTTCGTCAAGGGGAAGTTGGCGGACCTGGTTCCGGACTCCGCGAACGTCGTGGTCGAAGCGTGCGATGGGGTCGTGACCCTGTCGGGCGCGGTCAGCTCACCGCCGGTGCGCCAGCGCGTGACCGGCATCGTCCAGCACATCAAAGGGGTGAGGCGCGTCCAGGACCAGCTCAGGCTGACCACGCAACCCGGAGCTTTCAAGGTTTCGGGCCCGACGGCGGTGGCCTGTTCGAACCCGGCGGGCAGCGACTCGGCTTCCGGGCTCGGCTGTGGCTCTCGCGCTCGAGCGCGCCGGCATTGATACGGCCGCCACCCGATGAGCACACCAGAAACACACCCCTGGTTTAACCACGGCCGCTCTCGGGGTTGACACGGCCGAGATCGTCCCCACGAATGGAGCGGGGATGACCGCGCGCCGAACGCAGCCGCTCGCCGTCTTCCTGGACCTCTTCCCGGCCTCTGGACCTCTTCCTGGCCCTCTTCCTGGCCGCCTTCACGGCAGGAAGCTTCGGCTGCGTCGCTCATCCGCCGGCCCGGGCCGCCGGCGCGCCGCTCCACGCGCCGACGCCGGCCGTTCCCGCGCGGCCGCCGACCGTCGACGTCGGCATCATCAATCGCAGCGCGAATCCGTGCTCCGACTTTTACCAGTACGCGTGCGGCGGTTGGCTGGCGGCGACGCCAATCCCGCCCGACCGTCCCGCCTGGAGCCGGAGCTTCTCGGAGATCAACGAACGCAACCTGACCTTGTTGAGGGACATCCTGACCGCCGACGCGGCAGGCATCCCCCCGGGAGACGCCGACGCCCGTAAGTTGGGGGACTTTTACGACACCTGCATGGACGAGGGGAAGGCGGAGACGGCGTCCGCCGCCACGCTGGCGGACCGGATGCTTCCGCTGCCGGGCGCTCGCCGGCTGGCGCTCCCTGGTCGCGCCCGACATGCGGCCGGGGCTGGCCCGCCTGGTCGCGGAGCTGCAGCTCGAGGGCGTCGGCGTCCTGTTCGACTTCGGGTCGCAGCAGGATTTTCGCGACGCCCGCCGGGTCATCGGTGCCGCCGATCAGGGCGGGCTGGGGCTTCCCGATCGTGACTACTACCTGAAGACCGATCCGCGCTCGCTCGCCATCCGCCAGGCCTACCGGACGCACGTCGCGCGGATGTTCGAGCTCGACGGGACGCCGCGCCTGGCGGCGATCGAACGCGCCGACGTGGTCCTCGGGTCTCGAGACGAGGCTGGCGCGCGCCTCGATGCCGCGGACGGACCACCGCGATCCCAACCACATCTATCACCCGATCGACCTGGCCGGCCTCGAGCATCTGGCGCCGAGCTTCGACTGGAAGGCCTACCTCGCGCTCCTCGGGCACCCCGAGATCCGGGCCATCAACGTGCTCGTCCCCGACTTCTTCGCGGCGCTCAACGGCATTCTGCTCGACACGCGACCCGTCAATCTCGAGAGCTACCTGGCCTGGCATCTCCTCGACGCCGCGGCGCCCGCGCTGGGGCACGCCTTCGTCGACGAGAGCTTCCGGTTCCGCTCGGTCAACTTGACCGGCGAGGCGCAGCTCCTGCCGCGCTGGAAGCGATGCCTGGCGGCGGTCGATTTGGGGATGGGGCAGGCGCTGGGACGCCCCTTCGTGGCCGCCACCTTCGGCGAGGACGGCAAGGCCCGGGCGGACGGCCTGGTGACGATGATCGAGGGCGCCTTCCAGACGGAGCTGACCCGGCTCGCCTGGATGGACGCCCCGACGCGCGCGCAGGCGGCGGCGAAGCTGAACCTGGTCTACAACCAGATCGGCTACCCGGCGCGCTGGCGCGACTATGGGGCCCTGTAATCGGACGCCGCAACGAAATCAGAATCGATCAACGCCAGCCGCGTTGGGTGGGCCTCTCGGCATCGGCAACCCGGTCGATCGCGCGCTGGCATCCGCCCCGACGGTGAACGCCTACTACGAGCCCACCCGAAACGAGATCGTCTTCCCCGCCGGGCATCCTGCAGGCGCCCTTCTACGCGCGCACGCAGAGCCCCGCGATGAACTTCGGAGGGATCGGGCTCGTGGTCGGGCACGAGCTCACGCACGGCTTCGACGACGAGGGGCGCCAGTTCGACGCCGAGGGCAACCTGCGCGACTGGTGGACGCCGGCGGTCTCCGCCGAGTTCGACCGCCGCGCGGAGTGCGTCGTCAAGCAGTTCGACGACTACATCGCGGTCGACGAGGTGCACGTGAAGGGCAAGCTCACGCTCGGCGAGAACATCGCGGACCTCGGAGGCCTCAAGCTCTCGTACGCCACCTTCCAGCGCACCGAGAAGGAGCACCCGGCCACGCCACCGCTCGGCGGCTTCAGCCCCGAGCAGCAGTTCTTCCTCGGCTTCGCGCAGGCCTGGTGCACGAACCCGGCCCGAGGCCTACCCCGCCGCTGGCCAACGTCGATCCGCACGCGCCCCCCCGCGACCGGGTCAACGTTCGTCTCCAGCCTCGAAGCCTTCCACGCGCTTCGCCTGCCCGACGGCCCGCAGGTCGGCGCGGAGAGACCGCTGCCCGGTCTGACACCGGGGCACCCGACCGCTCACGGGGGCGGCAGCGGCACGACCAGGACGGGACAAGGAGCGTGCTCGATGACCCGCTCCGCGACGTGACCGAGCAGGACCGGCCCGAACGTCCGCTTCGTGTGCTTGCCCACGACGATCAGGTCGGCCCCGATCAGGCGCGCGCGTTCGACGATTGACCGCGCCGAGCGACCGAACTCGCTCGCGCTCCGGCACGCGACGCCCGCTCGGCGAACCTCGTCCGTCACCCGGCGGAGCTGGCGGGCGGTGTCCGCCCGCAGGCTCTGGACCACCATCCGGGCGGGAAACAGGCTCTCCGCCAGGGGTGACTCCTCCGTCGGATCGAGCTCGACATGGAAGATCTCGATCTCCGCGCCGAAGGCGCGGGCGACGGCCATGGTCTCGGTGAGAAGACTTCGCGAGGCGTCCGAAAAGTCGGTGGGATAGAGGATGAGCCGGACGTTGCCGAGGGTCACCCTGCAAATCTAAGTCGTACGCTCCCTCCCCCCTCACCCCGCGCGCCGCCTACCGCGAACCACGGCGCATCTAACTCCCCCTCATTGACCGACCGGCCAAGACCCACAGTTTTAGCGGGAGGGAGTCATGACCAGAGATGTTCGCAAGAAGGTGTTGCCGTCGCTGCTCGCGGTCGCGGTGGCGTTCGGGTTTGCCGGACTCGGCGGGGCCCGCGCCGCGAGCGCGAGCGGCGGGAAGGTCCCGGCGCTGGACGCCGCCCAGCTGATCCCCACGTTGCACCGGATCGACCGGATGGAGATTGACGCGGGAAGTATGGCCCAACGGAAAGGGACGACCCAGGCGATGAAGGACTACGGCGCGAAGCTGCAGCGCGATCACCAGGCGGCAGACGTCGAGCTCGCTGACTACGCCATCAAGTCCGGCATCGCTCTCACCGGAAACGTACCTGCGCCGGTCGCCAAGACGCTGGCCCAGGCGAAGGACCACCTGAACGCGCTCG
Organism: uncultured Pseudomonadota bacterium; assembly: GCA_963835825.1. Taxonomy (GTDB): domain Bacteria; phylum Myxococcota_A; class Polyangia; order Fen-1088; family Fen-1088; genus JADGRB01. The sequence goes on along the minus strand of CAWIGZ010000002.1, from coordinate 56,551 downwards.
ACAAGGTCAACGGTCAGGCGTTCGATCGCCGCTTCGCCGAGCAGATGGTTCAGGATCACAAGGGCGCCATCGCCATGCTCGACAACTCGAAGCCGAGGATCACGGACCCGAAGCTCCAGGCGCTGCTTGGAGAGCTGGAGCCGACGCTGCGATCGCATGAGCAGATCGCCGCCAACCTGCTCAGCGAGATGCCAGGCGTCTCCTCCAACGAGCGCGGGGCATCTCCGGCGACGGCGCAGGGGAGGCACCGCCCCGGGGCACATTAGTAGTTCGTCCCACCGGCCGCGGTAAAAAGCGATCGACCAGGGGGCCATTTCCCCTGGCGCCATGTCGGGTCCGCGCTCTTCAGCCCGGCCGCTCGGCGGCTGCCGGTCTACCGGATTGGAATCCTGCAAGCAACACCGCGGCGATCCCGGTGACGAACACGCCATCGAAAGTGCCGGCCCCGCCGATGGAGACGACCGGCGCGCCCAGGAGGTTCACGTTGCCGAGGTTGAGCAAATCGGCCCCGATCAACGTTCCCAGGGTCCCGGCCAGGAAGGCCGTGCGGGGGGCGTTCGCGCGGTCCAGGAGAACGGCCGCGATCGCGGCGCCGGCCGCCGCAACCAGCGGCGGCATGGCCACGCCGATGCCCCGCAGAGGGTGAGCCACGGCATGGGCCAGCCAGGTCACGAGGCCAATGGCGGCCAGCGCCTGCACGGTCAGTCCGTAGCGCAGGACCAGGTAGCCACAGAAGAGCACCGGAATCAGGGCACCGCCCAGGTTCACGGCGACGATGGTGTTCCCGGTGGCGGACGATCTCGGGAACGACGTAGGTCATGCCGAAGAAGTCGACGGTGGTGTCCTCGACGATCCGCTCAGCGGGAAGTCGCGCCACCGGGATGTTGATTCCGCTCCCCAGCAGACACGCCCAGAGCAAGAGGATCGCCCAGAAGCGGCTGATGCCCAGCCGCCGAAACCCGAGCTCGACGAACACGAAGCGAAGGAGCAGCATCAACGCCCCGAGCACCAGGGCGAGAACGACGATGAAGGCCGACGAATGGGGAAAGTAGTGCGGAAGAAGACGTGGCATCGCCGGTGGATCCTCCAAGACGGATGATGTTGGTCGTCACCGGCGCTCAGCCGGCTGTCGCCATCCCTGGCTCGAGCGCGTCGGGCGAGAGGCTGGCGTCGACGGGCTCCGTGGGCCCCGTCTGTTGCATCCAGAGGCCCGCGTAGAGACCGCCTCGCGCCAACAGCTCCTGGTGACGTCCCCTCTCGACGATGCGGCCACCGTTCAGGACGACGATGAGATCCGCGTCGCAAATGGTCGACAACCGGTGCGCGATGACCAGCGTCGTGCGCCCCTGCATGAGCGGGCGCAAGGCCTCCTGCACCAGCGCTTCGTTCTGAGCGTCGAGGGCGCTGGTTGCCTCGTCCAGGATCAGGATGCGAGGGTCCTTCAGGATTGCGCGCGCGATCGCCATCCGCTGGCGTTCGCCCCCGGAGAACCGCTGTCCCCGCTCCCCGACGACGGTCTGGTAGGCGTCCGGCAGCGTGGCGATGACGTCGTGAATGCGCGCGGCGCGCGCGGCGGCGGCAGATCTCCTCGAAGGAGGCGCCCGCTCGACCGTAGCGCAAATTCTCCTCGATCGTGGCGTGGAGCAGGAACGTTTCCTGGGTCACCACGGCGATATGCGATCGAAGCGAATCCAGCTGCAGGTCGCGCAGGTCGTGCCCGTCGATCAGGATCTGGCCTGCGCTCGGATCGTGCAGCCTCGGCACCAGCGCCGCCAGCGTGCTCTTCCCGGCGCCCGACGGACCGACGATGCCCACCGTTTGCCCCGGATGCCACGACCAGATCGATGTCTTCCAGGCAAGCGGCGCGCCGGTGGGCGAAGGTCACGCCGCGGAAGACGATCTCCCCGCGGGGTCCCGGCGAGAGGGAGCGCCCCCCTCCGGTCGACGATCTCGGGCACGACGTCGAGCAGCTCGAAGACGCGCTCGAAGTAGGCGTACGAAGTCACGACATCCACGTGCACACCGGCCAGCTGCGAAAGTGAGCCATAAAGTCGCTTGAGGATGGTGACGAACGCCACGACCGTTCCGAGCTTCAGATGATCGTGCATGATCAACCAGCCGCCGACGGCGAAGACCAAGGCGGGCCCCGCGCTCTCGAACAGCCCCAGCACCATCTGGAACCAGCGCCCCAACAAGGTCTGGCGGATAGAGAGCTCGCGCAGCTGGCGACCCTTCTCGGCCACCCGCTCGGCCTCGCGCGCTTCCCCCCCGAACACCTTGAGCAGGAGCGCGCCGGAGACCGACAGTGTCTCTGTCAGGATGCCGGTGAGCTCTGCCAGGGCACGCTGCGTGAGGCGTTTGATCGCCTTGCGCCGCCGTCCCACCCGGCGGGTGGGAATGATGAACAGAGGCAGAAGGCACAGAGCCACCGCCCCGAGGCGCGATTCCAGCGCCAGCACCAGGATCGCGCTGCTGCAGAAGATCACCGCGCTCTCGACGATCCGGACCAACGTTCCCGAGATGGTCGAGCCGATCCCCTGGACGTCGTTGAGCGCGTGCGAGATCAGCTCCCCGGGGGGCGCGGCGGTGAAGTACCGGAGCGGTTGCCGCTGCAGGTGCCGGAAGAGCGCCACCCGGAAATCGAGCATCACCCCCTCACCCACGGTCGCCGAGAGATAGCGCTGTCCCACCTGGAGCGTGCCGGCCAGCAACGGGCCCAGGATCATCCCCCCGCACAACATCATCAGCAGGCCAAACCGCCGATGGGGCAACGCTACGTCGACGATCCGCTTCACGAAGAGCGGCGGCGCCAGATTCAACACCGCCCCGGCGACGATGCAGGCCACCACCAGGATCGCGCGGCGGCGGTAGGGGCGAAGGGCCGCCACGATCCGTCGCAGCGTGGCCCTCTGAATGGACGACAGGTCTCCCGAGCCCGGTTTGCCCCGCCCCGCCCCCGCCCCGGGAATCTCCGTTGGGCCCACCTCTACAAAGGTAGGTGTGCCGGACCGCTCAATCACCCCCGGGAGACGACCCGACCTTGCCCGCCGCCAGAAGCGACCCTTCCGTGGAATTCGCCGTCACGCCGAACGAAAACCCGCGGCCGCGCTAAGGTCGGGTCGCGGTGAGCCGATGACCGTCCCACCCGTAAAGCGGAATCGGCTTCGTCTTCGCTCTGACGGTCTCGATCACCTCGAAGAAGCTGCCCGACGGCAGGACGGTGAGCCCCACCGAGTTGAGCGCGTCCAAGAACAGCCGGAACGCTTGCTTGGGCGTGATGAGGTTGGGCACCGAGACCGTGACCCGCTTTCTCGTCGCCGCGATGTCCCTCGACCAAACGAACGCCTTGCAGGTCAAGGACGAGATCCAGACGATGAGGTGCTCGACGTCGGTGTCCGGCTTCAGCACCACCGGCACGGCGCGCCTGCCCGGGGCAGCCTTTCGGCACGAGTTGAAATCGTCGTCCGTCAGCGCCGGTGAGGATTCGGCGGCGGCAGCGCGAACCTCGTGCGACGGGTGGACGATCTGTCGGCGGCCGGCGAACCATTGGCCGGCATGAATCGGCGGGCCCAGCCGAGGGCGACGAGCGGGAGCAGGCGGAGCGGGCACCCCCGCCGCGGCCCACGCGTTCGCCGTGCAAAGCCAGGTCGCGCAAAGCAAGACGGGCCACCGCATGGGGGGCCTTTGAGCAAAGGACGATCCAACTCTGCGGGAGCTCGCAAGGGCATCGCCTGCGCCGGACCATTCGTCGCCCCGAAGGACGCCCGAAAAGACTTAACGGATTGGGCGCGGACCGCTCGTTCTCTTGACGCCCGACAGCTCCCGACGGCCGTCCCTACCCGCGCCTCAGAGGTACGGCAGATGCATACGTCTCCCGCCGCAGGAGCATCCCCTTGACCGCCCGACGGACCGGAACATACCCGACAACACTGATGCATCAGAGGTGGTCCCCATCCGCATCACGCCCTGGCTGTCTCCTCGCCCAGGCGGCGCTCTGTGCGGCTGTGGTCTCCACCGGAACTGTCTCCGGCTGCATGACGACGTTCGAGGCGCAAAGAACGAAAGCCGGCATCGCGTCGGTTGGGACTCGATTGGACGCGCTCCAGAATGTCGACGAAGCGGAGAGGAGACAGCTCCCGGAGTTGATCCGCACCGTCGAACGGGCGCAGGCGCTGGTGGCTGCGGGCCCTGATGAGGCCACCGTCAGGCAGACCAAGATTGAAACGCGCATTGCCGAGCTTCAGGCGCGGCTGGACACCCTGGCGAACGCCGTTGGGCGCCGAAGCCGCGAGCGCGCCGAGGCGAGCACCCGCTTCGCGAAGCGACTGGCGGCCCTCGAACAGACCGACGCCCAACTCGCCGACAAGGTCGCGCTCTCCCTGCCGGATGACAAGGAGCAGCTCTGGCAACAGGCAATGGCCTTGCTCGCGTCCGGACAGCGGGAGCAAGGACGCCGCTACTGCGAGACGTTCATTCAGCGCTTCCCGCAAGATGCTCGCGCGTCGCGGGCCTACCTTTCGGTGGGCGTTTCGTACGCCGATGAAGCGAGGTATGCGAACGCGGCCGCAGCGTTTCAACGCCTCCTGGCAACCTACCCCCGCTCGCCGGAGGCGCCCGAGGCGATGTGGCAGCTTTCCCAGGCGTTCGGTCACCTCTCCTTCTGCAAGGATGAACGCGCCCTGCTCCGCAATCTCGTCGAGCGGTTTCCCAAATCCCGACCGGCCGCGGACGCGACCAAGGCTCTCAACAGCCTCTCGCGCTCGTCCAACGCATGCGTGAGCTGAGCTCGCTGGCATGATCCGCCAGGAGACGAGCTGATGTGGCGCCGGTCCAGGCCCAAGCAGGACGGCCATGCGCACCCGCCTGCCGCGCCCAAACGGCAGAGTCGGCCCGCGACCGGGCGTTCCTTCTTGACCACCATCGCGCTGGCTTGCCTGGCCACCCTGCTCGTCGTCGCCTGGACGCTCCACTCCCTGTCGGAGGAACAGGAGAGACGCTCGTCTTCACCTGGGTTTCGGATGTGATGCCCTCCGGCTCAGCGAAGCTGCGGCAAGGCCGCTGCGATCGTGGATTCCGTAACCATTCTTGCTGACATTCATCCGAAGTCTCAGGCGGTTCGTCATCATGCTCTCCTGGGGGTTCGGATTCGCTCTGGTCGCGATTGCGACGTTGCTGTTGACCGCTTCGGGGGTGCCGGGACTGGGGCCCGTGGCGACGGTGACCCTGACGGCGGCGATCCTCTTGTTCGCCGGCGCCGTCGTGACGTGGGGCGACCACAGGAACGGCGTCCACGGTGGCCCTCATGGCCGTCTGTCTCATCGCTGAGCTGCCGCACCCGAGCGCTCGCCGTCAACGAATCATCGCGGAGCGTCCCCCACCGACCAGATCCTTCCCGATCGGATCCGTGGCGAGGGCCACATGACGGGAGCCGGCCCGGCACCCCGCTTGCTTTCGAATGACCCATGCGCGTCCTCGAAGCGCGGTTTCATCCACAAGGGAGTGCGGAGTATTTCGTGGTCGGACAGCTCGTCTGGCAGAGATTGTCCGAGCGTGGCTCTCCGACCGTGCAGCCGGCGCGCGACCTCGAGTCGGAAACCGACGCGGCGACCACCCTCTCCAAGCTCAGGTATCTGATCACCGCGACCGCTCCCGGCTCTTTTGAACGCCTTCAGATGCTGCGGAGCCGATTCTGGTCGTTCGTCGAGGTCAGCCGCGCCGGGAGTCGCCCGCCCGAAGCAGAGCGGGCGGAACGCGAACCGGAATGACCCGGACAACGTCGCCGTCGGTAGGGCCCGAACCGCCTCTGGCCGATAGCGCAATCTATCTATCCACCGCGCCGTCACAGGCCGGTCGTGGCGGCGGGGCTCAATGGCGGGCGACGCGGGTGGCGACGTAAGCGCCACCGGCGGCCAACGCGACGCCGAGAAACGCCAGCGATCCACGGTGCTCCGAGGCCCACAGCTCGCGGCTCCGCGGGCGGCACGCTCGTCGAACCGCCCGTGCGCTCCGAACTGCCCGACCACCGGCTCCCACAGATTGTCCGGGCGGTTTGGATCGGCCGGCTCTTCCGTCTGCTGCGCGCTGTACCCCTTGCGCGCCAGGTACCGGTCGAGCAGCCCGGAATCAACTTGTTGCCGAGGATCGCCGCGAGGGTCGGGCCACCGACCGCCACCTCCCGGCGGCGATGGTGCGCGGCCCAGACGATCGCGCGCGCGGCCACCTCCGGCTGGAAGATGGGCGGCACGGGCTGGGCGCGGCGGGGCAGCCGCGAGCGCACCCAGTCGAACTGCGGCGTGTTCAACGCCGGCATGTGGACCAGCGAGAGCCGCACGCGGCTGCCGTCGTGGAGCAGCTCGCAGCGCAGCGCCTCCGTGAACCGGATGATCGCCGCCTTGCGTCGCGCAGTAGGCGGACTGAAGCGGGATGGCGCGCAGGCCGAGCGACGAGCTGACCTGGACGATCGATCCCCGATTGCGCTGCCGCATCCGACGGAGCGCGGCCAGCGTCCCGAACACGTAGCCCAGGTAATTCACCTCGGTGACCCGCCGGTATTCCTCGCCCGACATCTCGTGCGCCGGCGAGAAGACGCTGGTCATGGCGCAGTTGACCCACACGTCGATCGGCCCGAGCTCGCGCTCGACGGCATCGGCGGCCGCCTCGACCTCCTCCTGCCGGGCCACGTCCGCCGGCAGCACCAGCGCCCGGCCGCCGCGCTCCTCAATCTCGCGCTTCGCCTCCTCCAGCCGATCGCGCCCGCGCGCGATCAGGCCGACCCAGGCACCGCGCTCGCCGAACGCCCGGGCCGTCGCCCGCCCGACACCGGCCGACGCGCCGGTCACCACCACCACCTCGCGTGTCTTGTTCGCCATGGATCCTCCCTCCTCGAACGCCGCCTAGAAGCCTCCTAGACGAGGCTCCGCAACAGGTCCTCGAAACGCTCCGGCATATCCGCGACGAGCGACCAGGGACTCGGTTGCCGGACGACGTGCAGCGGACCGCGCCGGTCCGTCACCTCGAACTCGCTCCTTCCGTCCGCGCCCCGGAAGAACCGCAGAGATACAATGGCCTCGCCCACGCGCAGCCCGTCGATCGACAGCTCGGGGAGCCAGTCGGGCAGGTGCGGATCGAGCAGCAACAGGTGCAGCGGCGCGAACGGGTAGACCCCCAGCACCGCCTGGGCGGTGGCCACCAGCGACGACGCCGACCAGGCCTGCGGCCAGTTGGTCTGCGGGTAGAGCGCCGGGAACGGGCAGCCGGCGTCGCGGGTGTGGCCGCTCAGCACCTCGGGCAGGCGCAGGTTCTCGAACAGCGCCGCCGTCTCCAGCTGGACGCGCGCCAGGGTTCCGGTGTACCCGCTCAAGCCGTAACGGGCGAAGCCCAGCGCGAAGGTGCCGTTCTCGACGGGCCAGACGCTGCCGCGCTGATAGGCGTAAGGGTTGTAGGCGGGGTTGTCGGCGGAGAGCGAGCGGATCCCCCAGCCGGAGAACATGTCCCGCGCGAACAGCCGGCGCGCCGTCGGCTCCACCAGGGCCTGGTCGACGATGCCGGTCGCCAGCAGGTGTCCGGCGTTCGAGGCGATCGAGGCGATCTGGCGCTTTTGGGGATCGAGCCCCAGCGCGAAGAATTGCGCGTCGGCCATCCAGAACGCCTCGTTGAATCGTTGCTTCAGCAGGCGCGCCCGGCGGAACAGGGCCGCCGCCCGTGATTTCTCGCCGAACCACCAGGAGAGCTCGGCCGCCCGCAGGAACGACATATAGGCGAAGCCCTGGACGTCACACACGGCTATCGGATCGGGCACCTGCGAGCCGTCGGGATAGACGATGGCCTGGGCCGAATCCTTCCATCCCTGGTTCTTGAGCCGCGCGTCGGAGACGCTGCGGTATTCGAAGAAGCCGTCCCCGTCCAGGTCGGCGCGCTCGTCGAGCCAGCGCAGCGCGCGCAGCGCCGGGTCGAGCAGCGGCCCCACCGCCGCGCGATCGCCGGTCCATCGCCAGAGCTCGTCGACCGCGCCGGCGAAGAAGGCGCTGGTGGTGACCGACGCGTAGTGACGCGCCCAGGGCTTCACGTTCAGCGCCGCCGTCGGGCCGGTGCGCATCTGGTGCAACATCCGGCCCGGCTGCTCCTCGCGCCAGTCGTCGTCGACCTGGCCTTGCCAGCGGGCCAGCTCGGGCAGCGTGCCCCGCAGCAGATCGGGCGTCAGCATCGCCGCCTGCGCCGCCGCCGTCAGCGCGTCGCGGCCGAAGAAGGCCTGGTAAATCGGCAGCCCGGCCGCGGTCACCCAGGCCCGGTCGTCGCGATCGAGATCGTAGAGACGCAGGGCCTGGAGGTCGGCGGCGGCGCGATGAAGTGCGGCGGCCATCAGCGATGCCAGCGGCGCGCCGGGGACCTGGAAGCGCGTCTCGAAATGCCGCGCGGCCTGGGCGGCCAGCTCGAGCCGATCGGGCGGACCCGAGAGCGCGCGCCGGCGCTGCGGCGGACCCAGCTTGACGCCGTCGATCGTCGCGCTCACCTCGACGCGCGCCCGCCAGGCGGCGCGAGGCGCGAGGCGCAGCTCGAACACGAACCGCGCTGGTTGGTCTGGCTCCTCCTCGACCCGCGGTCGGCTGTCGGCGCGGGCGATCCGAACCAGGACCGAGCGGTGCGTCTCGGCGACGCCGCGTTCCCCCTGGTGCTCATACTCGTTGCGCGCGTCGTAGGTGAGCTCGAGCTCGGGAGGCTCGCCGTCGGCGGCGCGGGCGTGCCGGGTGATCTGCCCGGGCTCCTGACGGTTCCGCCCGGTGTCGATCAGGGTGGCGAAGTCGGCGTCGACCTCCAACGCGAGCTCGAGCTGGACCTCTTGCTGCGTGTAGTTGACCAGCTTCACCTCCTCGAGCACGCCGTCGCCCACCACGCGCGCCACCCGTAGCTCGATCACCTGCTCCGGCGGTTTGCCGACCTCACCTCCGTCGGGCCGGCGCGCCGCAGCGATGTAGTAACCCATCCAGGTGTGGCTCTCCGGCGCGGCCAGCACCACCTCCTCGGGCGCCTGGCCGTCGGCGAGCCACCGGTAGCGGGAGAGGACCCGCGTCTCGTCCACGTAGAGCCCGGTGCCCGGCTGTTCGCCCACCCACCCGTCCTGGCCGCTCAGCAGACAGGTCCGGTTTCGCCCGATGACCGTGGCGTGAGGCCGGGGGCGAATCTGGACCAGGCCGTGTGCGTGGCCGGCCGAGGTCCCGACCTCCAGCCCTCTCCTGTCCTGCTGCGAGCGTCCGTTCACCGTCCCCCTCGCCGCCAACCTGTGCGTTCGACCGGGGCCGAACAAGGTCCGTGCCGCAGACTAGCTGGGTGAGGTGCCCGAGTGCGCAGGAGCGGCCAGGAGCCCGACGTAGTCCGCCAAAATGTGCAGCGATTCGTCGAGGACCAGCTCGTCGGCGGCCTGGGCGGCGATGGACTCCGCGTCCTCGGGCGCTTCGCCGGACGGGGAGGCGCCCGCGTCGGGGGCCGGCTTCGTCGCGCTCGTGGTCCGCGGCGGCAGCCCCGGCCGCTTGGCGTCCTTGACGGTGATCTCGTAGGCCGGGACGCCGGCCTCCTCGGCGTCGGCCTTGGCGGCGATCGCCTTGCCGAGTGCCCGGTCCTCGGCCAGCTCGTGCCGGCGCTCGGCCTCGTTGAGGGAGAGAGAATTGGCGTCGAAATTGGCCTTGAGGCGCGCGATCTGCTGCCGGAGCTCGCCAAACGCGGGCTCGGTGGCCACGCGCGCCGCCGAGGCCGCGCCAAGCGGCGCGACGTACGGCGCCACCTCGCCGAACGGGTGGTACTTCGAGGCGGGGACGGTGTCCCAGGGCAACGGGTCGGTGAGCTTGGATTCGCCGACCGGCACCACGCCGCTCACCGACGGAATCACGATGTCCGAGGCGACGCCGCGCAGCTCGGTCGACGCGCCGCTCGGGCGATAGAACTTGCTGATCGTCAGCTTCAGCGCGCCCGGATCGAAGGCGTGGCTGAGGCCTGAACGGTCCATGATCGGCCCGAGCGGCATGATCGTCTGCACCGTCCCCTTGCCGAACGTCGACGGATCGCCGACCACCACCGCCCGGCCGTAGTCTTTCAGGGCGCCGGCAACGATCTCCGACGCGGAGGCGCTGAACCGGCTGATGAGCACCACCAGCGGCCCCCTGTAGCGAGCGGTCGCCCCCTTGGCCGCGTCGACCTCGACGGTGTTGTCGGCGCCGCGGGTCTGCACGACCGGACCTCCGCCCACGAACAGCGACGTCAGGTCGATCGCCTCCTCCAGCGAGCCGCCGCCGTTCCGGCGCAGGTCGAGGACCACGCCCCGGACCTTCTCGGCCTGGAGCTTCGTCAGCAGGCGCGCGACGTCGGCGCTGCAGCCGTGACTCCCGTCGTCGTCGGCGCCCGAATAGAACGACGGCAGGTCGATTACCCCCAGGCGCAGCGACGGCGCGCCGGGGCGCGGCAGGTCGACGATGCGGGCCTTGGCCTGCTGCTCGGCCAGCTTCACCTCGGCCCGCGTGAGGCGGACGGTCTTGGTGGCGCCCGTCGGCGGCCGGATGGTCAGCGTCACGTTCGATCCCTTGGGGCCACGAATCAGCTCGACGATGCGGGCCAGCGGCATGCTCGTCACGTCGACCGGCGCCGCCCCGGCCTGCCCGACCGCGACGATTCGGTCACCGGGCTTGAGCGCGCCGCTCGAGGCGGCCGGACCACCCGGGACCAGCTCGCGGATCGTGCAGAAGCCGTCTTCGAGCTCCAGGGTGGCGCCGATGCCGAACAGCGACAGGTTCATGGCGATCGACAGCGACTCCATCGATTCCTTGTCCAGGTAATCAGAGTGCGGATCGTAGACGTGGGCCAGGGCGTCCAGGTAGGTCTCCAGCACCTCGTCGTTGCCGAGCTCGCTCATGGCCTTGAGCTGCTGCTCATGGCGCCGGATCAACGTCGCCGGGATGTCGTGGGGCGGCTTGTCGGCCAGCTTCTCCGCCAGGTACTCGGCCCGCAGCTGCTCCCGCCACAGCGCGTGCGCTGCCGCCAGATCGCGCGGCCGCTCCGCGTGCTCACGGTCGACCTGCACCCGATCGTCGCCGCGGAAATCGAAGTGGCCCGCGCGAAGCAGCTGCGTATCGAACGCCACCTGCTGGCGCAGCCGCTGGAGGTAACGCGAAAAGACGAGGTGCGCCGGCTCGGTGTCGCCCTTGACGCGCGTCGCCTGGGCCAGCGTCGCGCGCATCGGCGCCCACTCTTCGACGTCCGACCGCAGGAACAGCGAGTGCGTCGCGTCGAGCGCGTCCAGGTACCGGTCGAGCAGCCTCCCGGCGAGCTGCTCGTCGAGCGGGTGGTGCGCCAGCTGCGAGCTGGCCAGCAGCGAGGTGGTCACCCGGGTGATGTTGGCCTCGGTGGCCCGCTGAGTGGGCGTCTCGGGCGACCTGGCGACGCTCAGTGACGTCAGCAGCGTGAGGGCGACGATCGCCGGCAGTCGCCAGGACCACCTCCGTGCCTGGATTCCACCTCGGCCGGAGCCCGCATTCGACAGTCGCAGCACCCCTCGAAGATGAGAGATCTCGGGGCGCGGTTCAATCTGGCAGTTCTCCCGATCTTGATCGGCTCGAAGCCGGGAGACGAACGAGGGCGGGCCCCAGGCGCGCGGACGCGTTGACCATGTCAGGCGGCGTCTCATGTTCAATAGAGGAGCTGTCGGCTGCAAGGCCGAAAGAAAGGAGCGCGCGGAGCCATGTACTACTGGTGGGGGATGAGTTTCATCTGGTGGATCTTCTGGGTCGCCGCCATCGTCATGTTCTTCTCGCTCGCCACGCCCGTCTGGCGGAGCAACGCCCGGATCTACGACGACCCTCTCTCCGTTCTGCGACGGCGCTATGCCGCCGGAGAGATCACGACCGCGGAATACGAGGAGCGCAAGGCGCTGATCCAGAAGGACATGCGCGATCAGACCCCGGGCGCCTCTCGGCAGCCCCCGCGAATCGACCGGCATCAACCGGCCTGAAGACTGAAGGCTACCGAGGCGTGACCGTCACCAGCCTGGTCCCGCGGGCGGTGGCGACGCGCAGCAGCCGGGCGCCGCGGCCCGACCTCATGGCGGCGACGGCGTCGTCCGCGCTGGCGACCGGCCGCGTCTGCCCCTCGGGCGCGCCGAGGCCGAAGAACTGGCGAAGAAAGTCCGGCAGATCGGGCCCTTGCTGGGTGTCGGGCTCGGTGACGCTCGCCGCATCACGGGTGGTCCCTTCCACGTCGAGACGGACGACGCTGGGGGCGATCGCGGCCGCGGCGTTGGCGAAGGCATCCGACAGCGCGAGCGCCTCCGCGGACGGCTGGACCCTGGCGGTGACACTTCCGGTCGGCGAGGACACCGGCAACCGCGGCGGCAGCGAGGGCGATCGGGCGAGCACCGGCTGGGGCGCCGGCCGGGCGGGCGCCGGCCGCTCCCGACACGCGCCCCCGCCGATCATGACGATGACGAAGACCAGCGGCGGACGGAACCTCACCGGGTCGATGCTAATCAGGCACCGCCCGGCGGCCATGCCTTGCCACTCCTGATTGCAGCGTCCTCTTCGCTTCGTCTTCCCCGAACCGCGCGGCTCGCCGGCGTCTCCCCGCGCCCCATCCGCTCCGGCCGGACCTATCATTTCTGTCGTGACGGACCGGCCACAGCCTCAACCGACTCATCCGAGCGTCGCGGACAGTCGCCTCGCGTAGGTCGCGGAGATCCGATGCCCGCCTCCTCGCGCCGCGCACTTTACGGCGCCATGGCCTCCAATCTGGCGATCGCCCTCGTCAAGCAGGAGTCCTCGGTGTCGACCAGCGAGTGGATCCCTTCGGTGAGCATCACCGTGCTCTGCGCGTCGCTGCTGATCGGGGTGGTCCTCATGCTGGAGGCCGTTCTCTTGGGTTTCGAGTGCCGCGGCCTCATCATCGGCGAGGCAGCGCGGCCGCGGGTCATCGCGGGCGTCCGCCAGGTGCTGGCGCGCCACCCGGAGCTCGGAGCGGTCGAGGCGATCCGCACGCTGCAACTCGGCCCCGAAGCGGTCATGCCGATCCTCCACGTCCGGCAGCCGTCGGGGGCCGCCGGGGACCAGCTTCGGGCGGCCTCTGCCGCGCTGGTCGGCGAGATTCAGAGGGAGGTGCCGGTCATCCGGGACGTCGCCTTCGCCACCGGCGATCCCACTGCTCGCGCGGGGTCGCGCGAGCAGTCGCGCCTCTGGGCCCGATTGCTGGTCGAGATCAACGAGTCAAATGAGCGGGGCACCCGGAGCGCGACCACCGACGGCCAAGCTTGCTGTCCGTGCTTATCGCACCAGGATTTCATTGGGGAGCGTTGTTAACGAGCTCCCCAAAAGGAGGTAACCGATGGCTACGATGGAACGAACTGGAGCAATGGATAATGAGACCACGGAAAAGGTCGTGGCGGGAAGCTCAGTCGCCGAGGTGATCGCGGGGGCGGCAGGAATTGTTTTGCCGATCCTGGGACTCGTCGGTGTCTTGCCCCTGACATTGGCGTCGATCGCGTTCATTGCAATCGGCGCCGGCATGCTGCTTCAGGGCGGCGCGCTGAGCGCCCAGTCGAAGTCGCTGCTGACCTCAGCGGGGCAAGGGCGAACGGAGAGCGCCGAGCTGGTCGGCGGCATGAGCGCCGAGGTCCTGGGGGGCGCCGCGGTGGTCGCGCTGGGGATCTTGGCTCTGCTGCGGGTCGCGCCTCAGTCCCTGCTGGCGATCTCGGCGATCGTCGCGGGGGGCGGGATCCTGATGGCCGCCGGAACAACGGCGCGTCTCGGCACCGCGCGGTTCGGCGGGACGAACCTGGACGCGACCAAGCGCCACGTCCTGCAAGAGTCGGTGAAGGCGGCAGCCGGCGCGGAGATCCTGGCCGGGCTGGCCGGGATCGTGCTCGGGATCCTGGTTCTGGCCAACGTCGGTTCCGCTTCCACGCAGATCACGCTGGCGCTGGTCGCGGCGCTGACGATTGGCGGGACCCTGTTCCTGAACGGAACGACGATCGGGGCGCGGATGACGGCCCTGCTCGAGACGTGAGACCTGGCATGGCCGCCGGGCGCTGGTCGAGCCCGAGGCCGGCGCCTGCCGGTTCAACTTGGTGGATTCTCGAGGATGAGAGGTTCGAGAGAGGAGGCGCGAGATGCCAGGACCAGGGAAATCGAAACCGATCTGCTTCATGGATACGGCTGACGGTTAGCGTGCCCGGATGCTCGTCGCGGAGACCAAGGAGTCGGACGCCAGGCGGGTTCGGCTTGCTTCCGTTGCGCTCGGGACCGCACTCACCGCTGTGTGGGTCGTCGCGGTCAGCACGGGGGCGACGATGTGGCTCACCTGGATGGCCGCGCTGGCCGCGCTGGCCTGCTTCGGAACGGTGTCGCTGGTACCGGAGCGGCGGGCCGGCCTCATCGCGGCCGGCAACCTGGCGTTCGTCGCCGCGGTCCTGGCGGCCTGCTGGATTGTCGGCCTGGCGACCTCTTCGACCGCCTGGGTTCTCTGGCTTTGCTTCGCGGCGGCGATTGTCACCTGGTTCGCCGCTTTGCTGACGGCCTTCGTTGCGGTGTGTGACCTCGTCTGAGCGAGCAGCGATCTCAGTCGGCTGTCGGCCGCCGGCCCGACTCCATCCACGCCTTGCAGAGGCCCAGGAACACCAGCCCTCCAAGGACGCTGGTGATGATGCTGGTCCAGAAGCCTCCCAGCAACGCCCGTTCGTGCGTGAACAGGTAGGTGAGGAGCCCGCCGGCGGACGCGCCGAGCGCTCCAGCGACCGCGTAGATCGCCGCCGAGACGATCGATCGCTCCTTCGACGCGAGGGCCAGCAAGACCCCCATGCCGATCCCGAGAGGCGGCCAGATGAAGGCCGCCCAGATCGTGCTGATCACCAGAGTCACGAACCCCATGTAGAGCCGGGAGGCCGCGCCCGCAATGGGTCGCCGCTAACGATGGTTGCGAAACCGACGGGGTCCGTGAGACGACCTATTGATTAATCCCCCTGCGGATACACGACAGACGCGTGCCTTCGCTGTTTCCTGTCTGGTCCGACACCGCGCTCCGGATCGCCCTCGGCGTCATCGGGATCGCGATTCCGGGCGTGTTCGTCATCCCGATCGTTTACGTCCGCACGCCTTACAACCTGAATCGCGACTTCGAGGTGATGCAGCCGGTGCAGTTCGATCACCGCCACCACGTCAAGGATGACGGAATCCAGTGCCTCTACTGCCACGACGGCGCCGATCGCGCGGCCTACGCGGGCATCCCGGCGACCGAGGTGTGCATGGGGTGCCACAGCCAGGTCTGGAACCAGAGCCCGATGCTGGAGCCGGTCCGGCGCAGCTACTTCTCGGGGCAACCGATCCCCTGGAACCGCGTACACCTGGTCCCCGACTTCGTGTTCTTCAATCACGCGGTGCACGTCAAGAACGGCGTCGGGTGCGCGCAATGCCACGGCGACGTCGCGGCGATGCCGCTCGATCGCAAGGAGCGCCTGTTCACGATGGGTTGGTGTCTCGATTGCCACGCGCGGCAACCCGACCGCTATGCGAACGCCGCCCGGCTCGCGACCTTGCTCCCCCCGAAGCTTCCCGGAAATGCCAAGACCCCCGTCGGGCACGTACAGCCCATTCCGCACCTGCAAACCTGCACCGCGTGTCACCGCTGAGGGACGTTCATGGAGACGCCCGGCCCAGACGCCCTCTATCAGATCCGCAGACCCGCGCGGCGCGCCGCGGAAGCTCCGTCTTCCGAGTTCTCGGAGGCGGAGCTCGAGAGACCGGAGATCGACCGTCGCCTCTTCATGCAGCTCACCGGCGCGACGCTGGGGCTGGCGGGCCTGGGCGGCTGCGCGCTCGACAGGCCCCGCAAGATCCTCCCCTACACCAAACAACCTCCCCACGTGCTCCCCGGCGAAGCCACGTTCTACGCGACGTCGATGGTGGTCGACGGATACGCCAGCGGCCTCCTCGTCGAGAGCCACGAGGGACGGCCCACGAAGATCGAAGCCAACCTCCAGCACCCCGCCACCCTGGGCGGCACGAACATGTTCCAGCAGGCTGCGGTCCGGCAGCTCTACGACGACATGCGGGCGCGGCGCCCCCGCCACGCGCAGACGCCGGTCTCGTGGGAGAGCGTCTACCAACGGCTCTGGCGTCCCCGCCCCGATCGCGGCGCCGGTTTGCGCATCTTGCTCGAGCCGACCTCCTCGCCGCTGCTCCTCGCGCTGCTCGCCCGCGTGAGGACGCGGCTTCCCGAGGCGCGGTTTGCATTCTTCGCGCCGCTCGAGGCCCGCAACCACCTGGACGCCACCCGGGCCGTGTTCGGCCGGCCCCTGCTGCCCCACTACGATTTCAGCGAGGCGGAGGCGATCCTCTCGCTCGACAGCGACTTTCTCTGCAGCCTCCCCTTCTCGGTGCGCTATGCGCGCCAGTGGGCTGACCGGCGGCGGCAAGAGTCGCCTTCCAGCGAGATGAACCGGCTCTACGTGGCGGAGAGTCTGCTCAGCGTCACCGGGTCCGATGGCCGACCACCGTTTGCGCCGCCCCCTCGCCCAGATCCCGCAGACGGCGTTCGCGATCGCGGCCGCGCTGGTCGCCGTGCCGGCGGTCGCCCGCGAGGCCGCCGCCGGACGGGCCGGACGGCCGGGCGGCTCGGCCGACGCCTGGGTGAAGCAGGTGGCGCGCGATCTGGCCAACCGGCCCGGCGCGGGGTCTGGTGGTCGTCGGCGACCGCCAGCCGCCCGCCGTTCACGCGCTCGGGTACCTGATGAACGCCGCCCTCGGCAACCTGGGCCGGTCCGTCTTCTTCACCGAGCCGGTCCTACCGGTCCCGTCCCTCCACCCGGGCCTCATCCCGTTCGAAGCGCTCGTCGAGGAGATGCGCCAGGGGAAGGTCGAGACGCTGCTGATGCTCGACACCAACCCCTGCTACGCGGCCCCCGCCGACCTCGACTTCTCCGGCGCCCTGTCGCCGCGTTCCCGAGAGCTTCGCGTTCGGCTACTTCGAGGACGAGACCGCCAACCGCTGCACCGACTTCGGCCCGACCACCCACTTCCTGGAGAGCTGGGGCGACGCGCGCGCCTACGACGGCACGGTCTCGATGATCCAGCCGCTCATCCGGCCGCTGGTCGGAGCCAAGACCCAGAGCGAGCTCCTGGCCGCGCTGGCCGGCGAGCCCGATCCCGACGCCTATCGCTTGTTGCACCGCCACTGGATCGGCGCGGGCGGGTTGGACGAGGACGCCTGGAAGCGTGCCGTCCAGGACGGCCTCATCGCCGGCACGGACGTTCCCCGCGTGACGGTGACGCCCGACCCCGACGCCGTCGCGCGGTTGGTGCGGGCGTTCCGGGCCGCCGCCGCTCCCGGGGATTCGGGGATCGCGCTGGAGTTCTATCCGTCACCGACGGTCTACGACGGGCGATTCGCCAACAACGCCTGGCTGCTCGAACAACCGGAGCCCATCACCAAGCTCACCTGGGACAACGCCGCGCTGATGAGCGCGGCCACCGCGCGCCGGATGGGGGTCGCCAACGAGGACATCGTCGAGCTGCGGGCCCGCGGGGCCACCGCGCGGGCGCCGGTGCTGGTGGCGCCCGGCCTGGCGGACGACGTGGTGGCGGTGTGGCTCGGGTACGGGCGCTCCGGGGCGGAGAAGCTGGCCGCCGTGGGGTTCAACGCCTACCCGTTGCGCACGCGCGCGGCGCCGCACCACGTCTCGCTGGAAGGCCTCCGCCGCGTTCACGGCACGCCACCTGCTGGCGCAGACGCAGATCCATTTCTCGATGGAGGGGCGTCCCATCGCCCTCAAGCGGACCCTGGAGCAAGTACCGCGAGCACCCCGACTTCACCGCGCGAGTACAAGGGACCGGTCGATTCCATTCTGCCGGTGGTCGATTTCCGCGGCCCGCAATGGGCCATGTCGATCGATCTCAGCGTCTGCATGGGCTGCAGC
The DNA here is from genome assembly GCA_963835825.1 of uncultured Pseudomonadota bacterium. GTDB lineage: Bacteria > Myxococcota_A > Polyangia > Fen-1088 > Fen-1088 > JADGRB01. Next base: position 38,613 of record CAWIGZ010000002.1, on the reverse strand, counting down.
GCCTGCATGATCGCCTGTCAGTCCGAGAACAACCTCCTCGTCGTCGGCAAGGACAACGTGCTCCGGCACCGCCAGATGCACTGGCTGCGCATCGACACCTACTACAGCGGCATCCCCGAGGAGCCCGGGCTGGTGCACCAGCCGATGCTCTGCCAGCACTGCGAGAAGGCGCCCTGCGAGTACGTCTGCCCCGTCAACGCCACCGTGCACAGCCCCGACGGGCTGAACGAGATGATCTACAACCGCTGCGTCGGGACCCGCTTCTGCTCCAACAACTGCCCGTACAAGGTCCGCCGCTTCAACTGGTTCGACTTCACCGAGGTGGTCGCCGCCAACCGGGGCCTGGTGCAGCTGCACTACAACCCCGAGGTCACCGTCCGCGAGCGGGGCGTGATGGAGAAGTGCACCTACTGCGTCCAGCGAATCCGCGCGGCCGACATCCGGTCTCGCATTGACAACCGCGACATCCAGCCCGGCGAGGTGGTGACCGCCTGCCAGGCGGCCTGCCCGACCGGCGCCATCGAGTTCGGCTCGCTCACCCACCGGGAGACGCCGATGGTCGCGCTGGCGGCAGCAGGACCGAAGCTTCGCCGTCCTGCACGACCAGGGGACGCAGCCGCGGACCTTTTACCTGGCGCGCATCGAGAACCCCAACCCCGACCTGCCCGGTGATCGCTCCGTCGAAGGGAGCGGCTGATGCGCTTCGGGGTGCTGGCGGAGTTCCACGATCCGGAGCGGCTGCTGGCGGCCATCCGGGCGCTGCGCGCGCGCGGCTACCGCCGCATGGACGCGTTCACCCCCTTCCCCGTCCGCGGCCTGCAAGAGGCGCTGGAGCTCCCCCGTCCGAAGCTCACGCTCATGGCCGGCGCGATGGGCGCGTTCGGCGCGGCCTTCGCGTTCTTCCTCCAGTGGTTGACGGTGGGCCACCTCTATCCGCTCGACGACGGTGGGCGCCCCCCCTTCTCGATCCCGCCCTTCATCATCATCACCTTCGAGACCATGGTGCTCTTCGCGTCGGTGGGGGTGTTCGTTCTCTTCTTCTGGAGCTGCCGGCTCCCGCGCCTCAATCACCCCATCTTCGACGCGCCGGGGTTCGAGACCGCCACCAGCACCGGGTTCTGGGTGGGCGTGAACGCGGGCGACGACAACTTCGATCCGGACCAGACCGAGCGCGAGCTGCGCGAGCTGGGCGCCGCCCGCGTGGAGTACGTCGGGGAGCAGACGTGACGCCGCGCCGCCGACAGTGGGCCGAAGCGGCCGGTCTGGCCGTGTGCCTCGTGGCGATGGCGGCGGCCGGCTGCGAGGGCGTGTTGCCCGAGCCCGACTTCGAGCGGATGCAGCACCAGCGCGGCTATCGTCCGTACGGGCGCTCGGTGCAGTTCGAGGACGGGCGGGTGATGCGGCCGCCGCCGCTCGGCACCGTCCCCCGCGGCCAGGTGCTGGGCAAGCCGGCGCTCACGCAGGGGGTGCTTCGCTCGGGCGCGTACGCGACGGAGATCCCCATCCCGGTCACGCGGGCGGTCCTCGAGCGGGGCCGGGATCGGTTCGACATCTACTGCGCCGCCTGTCACGGCGTGCGTGGCGACGGCGACAGCATGGTGGCCACCAACATGACGCTGCGGCGTCCCCCTTCGCTGCTCGAGGAGCCGGTGCCGTCGTTTCCGCCGGGACGGACCTTCGAGGTGGCCACCGCCGGATACGGCCTGATGCCGGCTTATGACCTGCACCTCAGCGTCTCCGATCGGTGGGCGGTGGTGGCCTATTTGCAGGCCCTGCAGCGCAGCCAAAACGTCCGCCTGTCGGAGCTGTCGCCCCAGCAGCGCGCCCGCGCGCTGGCGGCCCTGGAAGGAGGCGCGCCGTGAACGGCCCGGTGAACGAGGACGTCTTCCAAGAACCGGATCAGCTGCCGCGCGTCCTTCTGCTGCGCATCGCCTTGGGGACCGTCGTCGTCGGGCTCAGCCTCTGCATCATTGCCTATCTGCTGCTGCGGGCGCGCGAATACTCGCTGCAGCCCTCCGCGAGCTTTTCCGGAGGGAGCCTCCCGCCCCCGCACCGGGTGGGGCAGGTCCGGGAAGAGCTCTTCACGATCACCGATCCCAAACCGACGCCGCTCGACGAACAGAGCAAGACGCTCCAGCACTACGGCTGGATCGATCGCAGCCGGGGGATCGTCCACGTCCCCATCGACGTCGGCATGGACCTGGTGCTCGCCGAGCGCCGGGGCGGAAAGGCCCCCAAATGAGCCGCGGGATCCGCACCGCGCTGGTGGCCGCGGCGATGCTGGCGTCGTCGCCGGTCCTCGCCGCCCGCGGCCCGTTGCGGGGCCCCCTGCCGCCGGCGGCGATGAACGTCGGGATCGACGAGCACCTCGGGCAAATGGTCCCGAGTGGCCTGACGTTTCAGAACCAGGACGGCCAGCCGGTGCGTCTGGGGGACTACCTGCATCACGGCCGCCCGATCGTCCTGGTGCTGGCGTACTACCGCTGCCCCATGCTGTGCGATCTGGTGCTGCGGGGCCTCGCCGGCGCGTTCGCCAAGATCGGCTGGACGCCCGGCCAGCAGGCCGACCTGCTCACGGTCAGCATCGACCCGCAGGACACGCCCGCCGCGGCGCTCTTGAAGCAGGGGCACGTCTTGCAGGCGCTCGGTCACCCCGAGGCGAAAGCGGGCTGGCCCTTCCTGGTGGGGAAAGCCGCCAGCTCGCGCGCGCTGGCCGACGCCATGGGATTTCGCTACGTCTATGATCCGACCAGCCATCAGTACGCGCACGCGGCCGGCGCGGTGGTGCTGACGCCGGAGGGGCGGTTCGCCCGCTACGTCTACGGCGTCAACTTTCGGCCGTTCGATCTGCGGCTGGCCCTCACCGAGGCGGGACAGGGGAAGGTCGGAGGCCTCGTCGATCGCGTGCTTCTGACCTGCTTCCGCTACGACCCGAGCGCCCGCCGGTACGGCATCTACGTCGTCGGCTTGCTGAAGGGGGGCGGCGTCCTGGTGCTGCTGACCGTCGCCATTTGCCTGGGCGTGCTGTGGCGCCGAGAAGCGACGCTGCGGCGCCAAGACCTTCCCGACGACGAGGAGCGGCGATGAGCCCCCCGCCCGGCCCCAGCCGTCAGGCGGCGGTGAACGAGCTGTTCCGCCGGGTGCTCTTCCTGCCGCCGCAGTCGTCGACGATGGCGTCCGACATCGATCACCTCCACTACTTCGTCATCACCACGACGATGGCGGGCGCGTCGCTGGTGGGGCTGCTGGCTCTCTACTGGGTTTTCAAATATCGCGTCCGCGGTGAGCTGTCGGTCCGAACCGAGGCGGCGCCGACCACGCCGGGCTGGTTCGAGCTGATGCTCGGGGGCAGCCTGCTGGGACTGTTCTGCGTCTGGTGGGTCATCGGATTCAGCCAGTACGTCCGCCTCCGCGTCCCGCCCGGGAACGCGCTGGACGTGTACGTCACCGCCAAGCAGTGGATGTGGAAGTTCTCTTATCCCGACGGCCAGAGCTCGATCGCCACGATCTACGTCCCCACCGGGCGGCCCATCAAGCTGATGCTGACCTCGCGCGACGTCATCCACAGCTTCTTCGTCCCCGATTTCCGCATCAAGCAGGACGCGCTGCCGGGCCGCTACACGACCACCTGGTTCGAGGTCTCCGAGCCGGGAACGCACCAGGTGCTCTGCGCCGAGTATTGCGGCACCGGGCACTCGATCATGCGCGGGCAGGTCGTCGCCCTCGATCCCTCGGACTACGCCCGCTGGCTGGCGGCGGGCAACAACAATCAGAACATCGGCGACCTCGGCGAAGAGCCGCGCGCGCCGCTGGGGGAGATCGGTGGGGTTCCGCTGGCGACGTCGCCGGACCTCGAGCCGGCGTCGGAAGAGGAGTTTCCCCCGCGCAGCCCCTCAACCTGGTGCGGGTCGGGACCAGCGCCGCCGCGCAACAGGGCTGCCTGCGCTGCCACACCCTCGACGGGACGCCGCACATCGGGCCGACCTGGGCTGGCCTGTACCGAAACCGCATCCCGCTCACGACCGGAGGGACGGTGATCGCCGACGAGGCCTACCTCACCGAGTCGATGATGGATCCGCTGGCCAAGATCCACGCCGGGTACGCGCCGGTGATGCCCAGCTACCACGGCCTGCTGTCGCCGGGCGAGGTCGCCGCGATGATCGAGCTCATCAAGTCGCTGCGCGACGTCCCCGGCCGCACCACGCCGCCGATGGAGGCCCCGCCCCAGGCCAAGGCGCCGGCCGCCGGGGCCATCGGGCGCGCGGTCCAGCCGTCCCCCGAGCTGCCGCTGCGCCTCGCTCCCGCCGACCAGCCGATGCCGCCCGCGTTCGAGCAGGGGCTGCCGCCGCCCGGGGTGCAGCCCAATCCGCTCCCCGCCGGCAGGATCGAGGTCAAGGCCCCGACGGGCACTCCGTACGTCGTCCCGTCAGGCATCCCGCTCGGCCCGAATGCGCCCGACGCCGGGGCCAGCACGCAGCGTCCACCCTCGACGACCCGGGAGCAAAAGCCATGACCGCGCCAGCCGAAGCCGTCAGCCGAACCGACCGAGGAGCCGAGCTACCTCGACGCGGAGAGCGGCATCTGGTCCTGGCTGAACACCCGCGACCACAAGCGGATCGGCGTGATGTTCCTGGTGACGGTGACCGGCATGTTCCTGCTAGGCGGCTCTTCGCGCTCGCCCTGCGCACCGAGCTGCTGACGCCGAACCGCACGATCATGGACGCCATGACGTACGACCGGATGTTCACGCTGCACGGCGTGACGATGGTCTGGCTGTTTCTGGTCCCGAGCATCCCCACCAGCTTCGGGAACTTCGTGCTGCCGCTGCAGGTGGGGGCCAAGGATCTGGCCTTCCCCAAGCTCAACCTGATGAGCTTCTACACGTTCGTTCTCGGCGCGGTCGTCACCTTCGGCGGCATGATCGCCGGCGGCACCGACACGGGATGGACCTTCTACGCGCCGTACAGCGGACACCACCCCGACCGATCTGGTCCCCGTCGTCGTCGGCATCTTCATCCTCGGCATGTCCTCGCATCTTCAGCGGGATCAACTTCATCGCCACCACGCACCTCATGCGGGCGCGCGGCCTGCACTGGCGCAACCTGCCGCTGTTCGTCTGGACCATCTACGGCACCAGCGTCATCATGGTCCTGGCGACGCCGGTGCTGGGGATGGCGCTGGCGCTGGTCGGCCTCGATCACGCGCTCCGGCTGGGGATCTTCGACCCGGCGGTGGGCGGCGATCCGGTGCTGTTCCAGCACATCTTCTGGTTCTACTCGCACCCGGCCGTCTACATCATGATCCTGCCGGGGATGGGCGTGATCACCGAGGTGGTGCCCACCTTCGCGCACCGGCGGCCGTCGTCCTACGCCGCCATCGCCGTCTCGACGCTGGGAATCGCCTTCGTCGGGTTCCTCACCTGGGGCCACCACATGTTCGTCTCCGGGATGTCGACGTTCGACGCCGGCGTCTTCGGCATCATGTCGATGTTCGTGGCCATCTTCTCGGCCATCAAGGTGTTCACCTGGATCGGCAACGCTCTACCGCGGCCAGATCGTCGTCAAGACGCCGCTGCTCTACTTCTTCGGCTTCCTGTTCCTGTTCGTCTTCGGCGGCATGACCGGCGTGGCGCTGGCGACGCAATCGCTCGACGTGCACTGGACGACACCTACTTCGTCGTCGCGCACTTCCACTTCATCATGGTCGGCGGCAGCGTGACCGCGTTCCTGGCGGCCGCGCACTACTGGTTCCCCAAGATGTTCGGCCGCCTCTACAACGAGCGGGTGGCGACTGCTGGCGGCCGTCGCGGTGTTCATCGGGTTCGTGCTCACGTTCTTCCCGCAGTTCCTGCTGGGCAACATGGGGATGCCCCGCCGCTATTACGCGTACCCGCCCCGGTTTCAGTTCCTCCACGTGCTCTCCACCGGCGGCGCCTGGCTGCTGGGCGGCGCCGTCCTGATCGCGCTCGCCAACCTGGTCGTGGCGCTCAGATGGGGGCCCAAGGCGCCGCCCAACCCGTGGCATTCGCGCGGCTTCGAGTGGCTCACCAGCTCGCCGCCGCCCAAGCACAACTTCGCGGTCACGCCGCGGCTCGACTTCTCGCCCTACGACTACACCCTCACCGAGGAGGAGGCCCGTGCACGAGCCGGAGCTCGGTGAGCAGTTCGTCGATCTCGACCACCAGGCCACCGCCCTGCAGTTCGGGATGTGGGTCTTCCTGGTCAGCGAGATCTTGTTGTTCGCCGCCCTGTTCACGCTCTACGCCGTCCTACCGGACGATGTTCCCGTCCGACTTCAAGGCGGGCGTCCTGCACAACACGTTCGCCTACGGAACGGCGAACCTGTTCGTCCTCCTCACCAGCGGCCTGACGGCCGCGCTGGCGGTGCACGGCGCGCGGACCGATCGGCCGCGGTTCAGCGGGACCATGCTCTCGGCGACGGCGGCGCTGGGGCTGACCTTCCTGGCCATCAAGCTGCTGGAGTACCGCAAGCACATCGACGAAGGCTCGCTGCCCGGCCCCTGGTACCACTTTCACGAGCTGCCGACCTTCGGCGGCAACCGGTTCTTCACGATGTACTGGGCCCTGACGGGGTTCCACGCCCTGCACCTGACGGGAGGGATCGTGGTGGTCTCCTGGATGGCGGTGCGCGCGTTCCAGGGGCGCTACACGTCCCGCTATCACGTCAAGCTGGAGATGGGGACGCTCTACTGGTCGCTCATCGATCTGATGTGGATCTTCCTCTGGCCGATCCTCTACCTGAGCTGAGCCGATGAACGCCAAGCCGACCACCGCCGCCCCCTACCTGCTCGCCTACGTGGCGCTGCTGGCGCTGGCCGGCGTGTCGCTGATCTTCGCCCGCGCCATTCACTGGGAGCACTGGGACCTGGTGATCGACCTGACCGTGGCCGCCACCCAGGCCAGCATCGTCGTCTGGTTCTTCATGCACCTCTCCGAGACCGAGTTCCCGGTTCGCCTGGGTCTGGGCGTCAGCGTCTCCCTGTTGCTCACGCTACTCCTTCTGACCGTCGCCGACGTCGCCACCCGGCACGTCCAGCCGGCGGCCCCGCATCCGGGACCCAGCTTCGGGTTCTACCAACGGTGACCGACATGCCACATCTCATGGAACGGAGAACAGGGGTGCAGCGGTGAGCCGGCCGATCGTGGGGTTCGTCGGGCTGGGACTGGTGGTGCTCTGGGTCATCGCCCGGGCCGAGAACGCCACCGCCTGGCTGCAGTGGTTCGAGGGGGCGACGGCCCTGGGCGTCGTCGCGGTGGTCGGCCTCATCCCCGCCCGGCGGTCGGCGCCGTTGGCCGGCGCTTGCCTGTTCGGGCTCACGCTGGTGCTGTTCGCGCTCTGGCTGATCGCCGTTCTCGAGCACGGCACGCCCTGGTTCGCGTGGTGGATCTTCACCTTCGCGTGGCTCTGCCTGGGGGCCGCGCTGCTGGTCACCTTCCAAGGACAGATCGATGCGACGCGCGCGCCGGACGAGCTCTGACGAGTCGCTTGCCCGGGCGGCTCCCCATTGCGCATCGGCGTGACGTGCGCAGATGAGAGGCTTCGAATCCATGGCCGAGACGCCCGAAATCACCGGCGACCTGTCGCCGCCGAAGCTGCACCAGCAGCTGCTCTCGCCGATGTGGACCCCGCGCGGCCGGATGTTCCTCTTCGGGTTGGCCCTGAGCGGGATGGGGACGCTGCTGGCGATCTTCGCGATCAGCTACAGCGTCTGGCGCGGGACGGGCGTCTGGGGAAACAACATCCCGGTCGCCTGGGCCTTCCCGATCATCAACTTCGTCTGGTGGATCGGGATCGGGCACGCCGGCACGTTCATCTCGGCCATCCTGCTGCTCCTCGAGCAGCGCTGGCGCACGTCGATCAACCGGGTGGCCGAGGCGATGACGCTCTTCGCGGTGGCGCAGGCGGGGCTGTTCCCGCTCCTCCACCTCGGGCGCCCCTGGTTCGCCTACTGGTTGGTCCCCTACCCGGCCACCATGCACGTCTGGCCGAACTTCAAGAGCGCGCTGCCCTGGGACGCCGCGGCCGTCTTCACCTACGCCACCGTTTCGCTGCTGTTCTGGTATCTCGGCCTGGTGCCGGATCTGGCGGCGCTGCGCGATCGCGCGCCGGGCCGGCTGCGCAAGCGCATCTACGGCCTGTTCGCGCTCGGCTGGCGCGGGTCGGTCCAGCACTGGCGGCGCTACCGGGTCACCTATGGCCTCCTCGGCGGGCTGGCGACCCCGCTGGTCGTCTCGGTCCACAGCGTGGTGTCCACCGACTACGCCATCTCGCTGGTGCCCGGCTGGCACGAGACGATCTTCCCGCCCTACTTCGTCGGCGGCGCCATCTACTCCGGCTTCGCGATGGTGCTCATCCTGATCGTCCCCATCCGGCGGGTGTTCGGCATGCAGAACGTCGTGACGACCCGGCACATCGACGTGATGGGCAAGATGCTGCTGGTGACGGGCTGGGTCGTCGCCTATTCGTACATGACCGAGTGGTTCTACGCCTGGTACGGCGGCGACTACGCCGAGCAGTACATGTTCTGGCACCAGTACCTGTTCGGCCCCGGCGCGCCGGTGGTCTGGGCCGCGCTGTTCTGCAACATGGTCATTCCGCAGTTCTTCTGGTTCAGCCGGATCCGGCGCAACGATCTTCTCGCCTGGGTGCTTTCGGTGTTCGCGCTGGTCGGCATGTGGGCCGAGCGCTTCATGATCATCGCGGACTCCTTGCAGCGCGATTACCTGCCGTCCGATTGGTACTACTACGGGCCGACCTGGGTCGACTGGAGCATCTTCGTCGGCACCATCGGCTTCTTCAGCCTGCTGTTCCTGCTGTTCGTCCGGTTCGTCCCCTTCATTCCGACGGCGGAAGTGATGGAACTGGCGCACGAGATGGAGAAGGAGACACACGACCAGCACCACCAGGAGGCGGCATGACAGCGACGCCCGAAGTTCCGTCTTACCGGGGCGGAGCCACCCTGGTGATCGCGCTGGCCGTGGGCGTCGCGGCGTCGATCATCAGCATCGTCGGCTTCTGGGTCAGCCCGACCCGCACGCTCTTCGCGTGGCTGATCGCCGTCGTCTACGTGATGACGGTGGTCCTCGGGCTGATGGGGATGCTGGTCATCTCGCACGCGATGAACGCCGGCTGGCCCACGGTGGTGCGACGCCTCGCCGAGGCCGGCATGCCGGTCATGCCCCTTCTGGCCGTGCTGTTCGTGCCGATCCTGATCGGCCTCGGACACGTGTACCCGTGGACACACGTCGCCGACTTCCACGATCCAGAGATGCACAAGATCCTGGTCCACAAGCTCCCCTACCTGAACCCGACCTTCTTCGTCTTGCGCTCGATCTTCTACCTGGTGCTCTGGTCGATCTTCGCGCTGCTGCTTCGGCGTTGGTCGGTGGCGACGGACGACCCGCCGCACGTCAACCTCCGGCCGCGGCTCCGGGCCCTGTCGGCGCTCATGGCGCCGCTCATGGGGCTGACGCTGACCGCCGCCGGCACCGACTGGATCATGTCGCTGGCGCCGGAGTGGGTCTCGTACATCTTCGGCTTCTACTTCATGGCCCTCTCGTTGCTGGGCGGGATCGCCGCGCTGACGCTGGCCACGGCGTGGAACGAATGGCAGGGGCGGGTTCCCGTCAACGTCTCCCACTACTACGCCCTCGGGCGGGTGCTGTTCACCTTCCTGGTGTTGTGGGGCTACACCTCGTACTTCAATTACTTCATCACCTGGATCGCCAACAAGCCGAGCGAGGTTCGTTGGTTCGTCCTGCGCTCGGTGGGCCCGTTCCGGGCGGCCAGCCTGTTCACCATCTTCGGCCACTTCGGCTTCCCCTTCGTCGCCCTCATCACCTACGTGGTGAAGCGCAGCCGCGGGCTGCTCGCCTTCATGGCCGCCTACCTGCTGATCGCGCAGTACTTCGAGGTCCACTGGCTCATCGCGCCCGAGCGGGGCCTGACCACCGTCTTCGACTGGTGGGATCCGGTGGCGGTCCTGGCCGTCGCCGGGCTCGCGCTGGCGCTGGCGCTCTGGATCCAGCGCGGCCGCCTGCTGGCGCCGGCGTTCGACCCGCGCTTCGGCGAAGCGGTCCGCTACGAGTCCTGGTAACCGCGGGAGCGAACGTTACCGCTAGGAGGGCGTCGCCGAAAAGGCGACGGTGAGCGAAGCGAACCATGCCCGACGACGTGCCGCCCGATAGGCGGCCTAGCGCGGCTCGCCCGAGCTCCGGTGCTGGGCCGGGCTGGAGGTGTCGCCGGTCAGGTTGAAGGCCGTGTTGATGACCGCCAGGTGGGTGAGCGCTTGCGGGAAGTTGCCGAGCAAGCGCCGGCCGGCGGGATCGTATTCCTCGGACAGAAGCCCGAGATCATTCGCCACGCCGAGCACCCGCTCGAACAGCGCGGTCGCCTGCTGCTTTCGCCCCATCTGGACGTACACGTCGGCCAGCCAGAGAGTGCATGGCAGGAACGCCCCCTCGTGCGGTGGCAGGCCGTCCACCGGATGCTCGACGTCCGTCGGGTAGCGCAGGAGAAACCCCTCACGCATCAGCTCCTCTTCGAGCGCCCGCACCGTCCCGACGATCCGCGGATCCGAGGCGGGCAGAAAGCCGACCTGAGGCATCAGCAAGAGAGCGGAGTCGAGGGCCGGCACGCCGTATGCCATGGTGAACGCGCCACGCTTCTGGTCGAATCCGCGACGGCAGACCTCGTCGTGAATCTCATCGCGGATGCGGCGCCACGTCTCCAGGGGTCCTTCGAAATCGAACTTCTCGATCGACTTCACCCCCCGATCGAACGCCACCCAGGCCATGAGCTTGGAAAACGTGTAAGGCCGCGCCGGCCCGCGCATCTCCCAGATGCCGTAGTCGTGGTCTCTCCACTTGCGTTCGAGCGCGTCCAGCAGCCCGAGCTCCAGCTTCCACGCCCATGGATCGGGCGCCACCCCGAACCGCCGCGCCTGAAACAAGGCATCCAGCACCTCGCCGTAGACGTCGAGCTGGACCTGCCGGTGGGCGGCGTTGCCGATTCGAACGGGGCGGGAGCTCTCGTAGCCGGGCAGCCACCCCGCCTCGTACTCCTCCAGTCGGCGTTCGCCGTCGACGCCGTACATGATCTGGACCGCCGACACGTCGCCCGCGGTCGCCCGCAGCAACCATTCGCGCCAGGCGATCGCCTCGTCGCGGTAGCCCGCCATCAGGAGCGCGTAGAGGGTCATCGTCGCGTCGCGCAGCCAGGAGTACCGGTAGTCCCAGTTCCGCACGCTGCCGGGCCACTCGGGCAGCGAGGTCGTCGGCGCGGCGACGATCCCGCCGGAGGGCCCGTACGTCAGCGCTTTCAACACCAGCGCCGATGTCCCGACCTGCTGCTCGTACGGGCCGCGATATTGGCCGCGCGAGGACCAGTCGCGCCACCATCGCTCCGTCTCGGCCAGCGCCCGGTCGGGATCGACCGGACGGGGCGGCTGGCCGTGTGAGGCGAACCAGGTCAACACCAGCGTCCATCGTTCACCGGCGCGCACCCGGAATCGTCCGACCGTCGCCAGATCTTCGCCGTGCACGTCGATGTCGCCTCGGAGACACAGCGCATCCGGCCCGGCGATGGCGATCAGCGCGTCCTTTTCCCGCCGCACCCAGGGGACTGCGCGCCCGGTGTCGAAGCGGATGACCAGATCGGAGGCCAGCTCCACCTCCCCCTCGACGCCGTCGATGATCCGCACCAGGTCCGGCGCCTCTCCGCGCACGGGCATGAAGTCGATGACCCGGCAGGTCCCGCCGGCGGTCGTGAGCTCGGTTTCCAGGATGAGCGTCCCCGGCCGGTAGCGACGCCGGCGCTGCCGGAGCGGCCCGTCGGGCCCGATGCGCCAGCGGCCGTTTTCGCGATCGCCGAGCAGCGCCGAGAAGCACGCGCCCGAGTCGAACCGGGGGAAGCACGTCCAGTCGATCGAGCCGTCGGCGCTGACCAGCGCCGCCGTCTGCGTGTCACCGATCAGCGCGTAGTCCTCGATGCGGGAGCCCATGTCATCCAAGGTGGCTCCGCAGCGAAGCCGTGGCCAGGCGCCGCCGAGCCGTCAGGCCGTCCGCGTTCGCTGCGCCGGGATGGCGTTGGGCGACGTCCCGACCAGAGAGAGGATGACGACCACCACCCCGACGATGAAGTTGTTCCAGCGCGTGGCCGCCGAGATGGTCGGCAACACGAATGCCGAGATGACGATCCAGGCGCCGGCCGCCGTGTTGAGGAACCGGAACCCGGTCGCCCCAACCGCAATCAACGCGACCGCGAAGATGACGATCCCCATGAGCCAGGTGTTCGTGTACTGCGACGGTGTGTGAGGCCAGATGAACGCGGAAATGAACAACCAGACCGCCACCCCCGCGTTGACCCAACGAGCTGCTTTCGTATCCATTGCTCTCCTCCTTTCGAGCCGAACCGTACGCGGAAGCCGCGCACTCGGCCCTCTAGGAAAATGTAATTTCGGGTGGCGCCGACGGCATCGGGTCGGGTTCCGAGCGGCCCTTCCACAGAGCTCGTCCGCCGGCGTTCGACCCCTTCTTGAATCGCCGACGGGCGTGATCAGCTTGCGACCGTGCCCACCGACAGAGCGGTCTCGAGCGCCTCGGGTGTCCCGGTCGCCAACCTGAGGGTCTCGTCCTTCGTGATCCCCACCGACGGACCGGAGTCCGACGGCACGCTCGAGTGGAACCACACCACCCTGGTGGTCGTGGAGCTGGAGGCCGGGGGCCGCGGCGGTCTCGGATATACGTACGCCGACCGCGCGACCGCGACCCTGGTGGACGAGGTGCTGCGCCAGCACGTCGTCGGCAGGGATGTGATGGACATCGGCGCAATCTTCACCGAGCTGGTCAGCGCCGTCCGCAACCATGGACATCCGGGTGTCGCGGCGATGGCGATCTCGGCGGTCGACGCCGCGCTCTGGGACACCAAGGCGCGAATCCTGGAGCTGCCGCTGGTGAAGCTGCTCGGCGCCGCCCGCAGCTCGGCGGCGGTCTACGGCAGCGGCGGCTTCACCTCCTATTCGGTCGAGCGCCTCTGCGCCCAGCTCGGCGGCTGGGTCGCCCAAGGAATCCCGCGGGTGAAGATGAAGATCGGCCGCGACCCCGACGCCGATCTCGAGCGGATACGGGCGGTCCGGCGCGCCATCGGGCCGGGCCCCGAGCTGTTCGTCGACGCCAACGGCGCCTACCAGCGAAAGCAGGCGCTGGCGTTCGCCCAGGCGTTCGTCGAGCTCGGCGTCACCTGGTTCGAGGAGCCGGTCAGCTCCGACGACCTCGAGGGTCTGCGGCTGGTCCGCGACCGCGCGCCGGCGCCCATCCGGATCGCGGCCGGCGAATACGGCTACCGCCCGGTCTACTTCCAGCGGATGTTGACGGCCGGCGCGGTCGACGTGCTGCAGGCGGATGCCTCCCGGTGCGGCGGCCCCACCGGGTTCCTGCGGGCGGCGGCGCTCTGCGAGGCGTTTCAACTGCCGCTGTCCGCCCACTGCGCGCCGGCGCTTCATCTTCACCCCTGCCTGGCCGCGCCCCGCTACCTGAACCTCGAATATTTCCACGACCACGCGCGCATCGAAGGGATGTTGTTCGACGGCGCGGTCGCTCCGGTCGACGGCAAGCTGCACGCCGACCTCACCCGTCCCGGGATGGGGATCGAGCTCAAGAGAAAGGACGCCGAGCGGTTCGCCGGCTAGTCGCCGGCGCAATCGACTCTTCGGATCACTAGGTTTTTTGCGAAGGAGGACAAGCGGCCATGTCTCAGACTGTGGGGGAGTACGTACTTCGGCGACTGGTCGAGTGGAACGTGCGGCGGATCTACGGCTACCCGGGGGACGGGATCAACGGGATCATCGGCGGCTTCCACAAGGTCAAGGAGCTCCAGCTCGTGCAGGTCAGGCACGAGGAGATGGCGGCGTTCATGGCCTGCGCCCACGCCAAGTTCACCGGCCAGGTCGGCGTCTGCCTGGCCACGTCGGGGCCGGGGGCCATCCACCTGCTGAACGGGCTCTACGACGCCAAGATGGATCACCAACCGGTCGTCGCCATCGTCGGCCAGCAGCACCGCGAGTCGCTGGGGGGCGAGTACCAGCAGGAGGTCGACCTGATTTCGCTGTTCAAGGATGTCGCGCGCGAATTCGTGCACATGGCCACCACGCCGTCCCAGGTGCGCCACCTCATCGATCGCGCCGTGCGGATCGCGATCGGCGAGCGGACGGTCACCTGCGTGATCGTGCCCAACGATCTGCAGGAGATGGAGGCCAAGCCGAAGCCGCCGCGCGAGCACGGCTCGGTTCATTCGGGCATCGGCTTTCATCGGCCCCGCGTGCTCCCCGAGGAGGAGGGGCTGCGCCGGGCCGCCGACGTGCTGAACGCCGGCAGCAAGGTCGCGATGCTGGTCGGCCAGGGCGCGCTGGCAGCGTCCGAGGAGGTGCAGCACGCGGCGGATCTGCTGGGCGCCGGGGTGGCCAAGGCGCTGCTCGGCAAGGCGGTGCTGCCCGACGACCTGCCGTTCGTGACCGGCGCGATCGGCCTTCTCGGGACGAAGCCGAGCTGGGAGCTCATGTCCGAGTGCGACACCCTGTTCATGGTCGGCTCGACCTTTCCCTACTCGGAGTTCCTGCCCCAGGAGGGTCAGGCGCGCGGCGTGCAGATCGACATCAGCCCGCGGCGCACGAGCCTGCGCTATCCGATGGAGGTGAACCTCGTCGGGGACGCCTCGGAGACGCTGCGAGCCCTCATCCCGCGCCTGCAACGCAAGGCCGATCGGTCGTGGCGCAAACGGATCGAGGCCAGCATCGCGGACTGGTGGAAGGTGATGGAGGCGCGGGCCATGAACGCCGCCGAGCCGGTCAACCCGCAGCGCGTATTCTGGGAGCTGTCGCCGCGCCTGCCGGACAACGCCATCCTCGCCTGCGACTCGGGATCGTCGGCCAACTGGTTCGCGCGCGACATCAAGATCCGGCGCGGCATGATGTCGTCGCTGTCGGGGACGCTGGCCACCATGGGCTCGGGGATGCCGTATGCGACCGCCGCCAAGTTCGCCTTCCCCGATCGGGTGGTGGTGGCGATGGTCGGCGACGGGGCGATGCAGATGAACGGCAACAACGTGCTCATCACGGTGTCGAAGTACTGGAAGGAGTGGAAGGACCCGCGGCTGGTGGTGCTGGTCCTCAACAACCACGACCTCAACCAGGTCACCTGGGAGCAGCGGGCGATGAGCGGCGACCCGCGGCTGGCGGCCTCGCAGGAGCCTGCCCGACTTCCCGTACGCCTCGTACGCCGAGTCGCTCGGGCTGGCTGGAATTCGCATCGATCGCCCCGAAGCAGATCGGCCCGGCCTGGGATCGGGCGTTCCGGTCGGACCGGCCGGTGGTGGTCGAAGCGGTCACCGATCCCGAGGTGCCGCCGCTGCCGCCGCACATCACGCTTCAAGCAGGCCAAGTCCTTCGGCTCGGCGATCTTGCGCGGCGACCCGGAGTGGCCGGCCATCGTCCGGCAGACGTATCGCGACATGATCGAGAACTGGATTCCGCACCGGGGGTAAACGCATGGCCAGCACCGACGTGGTTCCCATCCGAACGCCCGCCGAGCGGGCCCGCCGCCGCCAACCGGTCCCAGCCAGCGTCGAGGTCGAGGCGCTGGAGTTCGACCTGCGGGCCCAGCTCGACGGCGAGGTTCGCTTCGACGCCGGCAGCCGGGCGCTCTACGCGACCGACGCGTCCAACTACCGGCAGGTCCCCATCGGCGTGGTGATCCCGCGCCACAAGGTCGACGTGATGGCGACCATCGACGTCTGCCGAAAGCACGGCGCGCCCATCCTCTCCCGCGGCGGCGGCACCAGCCTGGCCGGGCCAGTGCTGCAACGTCGCCGTGGTGATGGACATGTCGAAGTACCTGCCACGGCGTCCTCGAGCTCGACGTCCCGGGCCGGCGCGCGCGCGTGCACGCCCGGGACGTGCTCGATTCGCTGCGCTCGAGCGGCGACGCCGCACGATCTCACCTTCGGGCCGGATCCGGCGACGCACAACCACTGCACGCTGGGCGGGATGATCGGCAACAACTCCTGCGGCGTCCACTCGGTCATCGCCGGGCGCACGGCCGACAACGTCCACGAGCTGGAGATCCTGACCTACGACGGGCTGGTGCATGCCGGTCGGCGCCACGACCCCCGAGGAGCTGGAGGCGATCATCCGGGCCGGCGGGCGCCGGGGCCGAGATCTACCGCGAGCTCAAGCAGCTCATGCGATCGCTACGGCGAGCTCGTCCGCGCAGCGGTACCCGAAGATCCCGCGCCGCGTCTCCGGGCTACAACCTCGACGAGCTGCTCCCCGAGAACGGCTTCCACGTCGCGCGCGCGCTGGTCGGCACCGAGGCGACCTGCGTGACCGTCCTCGAAGCGACCCTGCGGCTCGTCCCCTGGCCGCGCCACCGGACGCTGGTGGTCCTCGGCTACCCCGACATCTACGACGGCGGCCGACGCGGTCCCCGAGGTCATGAGCCTGGCGCCCATCGCCTGCGAGGGCCTCGATCGGCGGCTCATCTGCCAACATCCAGAAGAAGGGGCTGCACCAGAAGTACCTGGACTATCTGCCCGAAGGGCAGACGGCTTCCTCTCGTCGAGTTCGGCGGCGACGACCGGCGCCGAGGCGGACCGAACGCGCGCGCGACGCCGTCACGACGCTCGGCCGCGAGGGCGAGCGGCATCCACCGGCGATGAGGCTCTACGACGATCCCGAGCAAGAGGAGAAGGTCTGGAAGATGCGCGAGTCCGGCCTCGGCGCGACGGCGCGCGTCCCCGGCGAGGCGGACACCTGGCCCGGCTGGGAGGACTCGGCGGTGCCCCCCGATCGGCTGGGCGACTACCTGCGCGAGCTGCCGCAAGCTGCTCGACGAGGCCCATGGGCTACAAGCGCGCGCTCTACGGCCACTTCGGCCAGGGCTGCGTCCACTGCCGGATCGACTTCGATCTGACGTCGGAGCGCGGCATCGGAGACTACCGGCGCGTTCATGAACGAGGCCGCCGACCTCGTGCGTCCGCTACGGCGGCTCGTTCTCGGGCGAGCACGGCGACGGCCAGGCGCGCGCGCGAGCTTCTGCCCAAGATGTTCGGCGCGGAGCTGGTGCGGGCGTTCCGCGAGTTCAAGGCGCATCTGGGATCCCGACCGGACGGATGAACCCGGGAAGGTCGTCGACCCCTACCGCATCGACGAGAACCTCCGCCTGGGCGCCGGGCTTCGACCCGGCGCCGGTCGACGACCGCACTTCCAGCCTACCCGGACGACGACGGCGACTTCGCGCGCGCCACGCTCCGCTGCGTCGGCGTCGGCAAGTGCCGGCGCGACGGCGAGCGGCACCATGTGCCCGAGCTACATGGTCACCCACGAGGAGAAGCACACGACGCGCGGCCGCGCGCAGCTCTCTTCGAGATGCTGCGAAGGCAAGGAGCTGGGCGGCTGGCGCGACGAGCACGTCAAGGAGTCGCTCGACCTCTGCCTCGCCTGCAAGGGCTGCAAGGGCGAGTGCCCGTCAACGTCGACATGGCCACCTACAAGGCCGAGTTCCTCTCGCACTACTACGCGGGCCGCCTCCGCCCGCTGGCCGCCTACTCGATGGGGCTCATCCACTGGTGGGCGCGGCTGGCCTCGCTCGCGCCTGGCCTGGTGAACCTGCTCACCCAGGCGCCGGCGACCTCGGCGCGTCGCTCAAGCGCCTGGGCGGCATCGCTCCGCAGCGGCGGGTGCCGCACTTCGCCGGCCGCACCTTCAAGGCGCTCTGGCGTGAGCGGCCGGCCGCGCAACCTCGACAAGCCCGACGTGGTGCTCTGGCCCGACACCTTCAACAATCACTTCTACCCGGAGACGGCGCTGGCCGCGGCCGAGGTGCTCGAGGCGGCGGGTTTCCATGTCGTCGTGCCGCGGAAGACGTCTGCTGCGGGCGGCCGCTCTACGACTTCGGCATGCTGCGACGCCGCCAAGCGGCCTGCTCCGGCGGACGCTCCGCCAGATGCTCGCGGCCCCGATCGCGCGGGCGACGCCGGTGGTCGGCCTCGAGCCGAGCTGCGTCTCCGTCTTCCGCGACGAGCTGCACGAGCCTCTTCCCGCACGACGCGAACGCCGAGCGCCTGCGCCAGCAGACCTTCCTGTTCAGCGAGTTCCTCGAGGGGAAGGCGAGCGACATCGCGCTGCCGAAGCTCGAGCGCAAGGCGATCGTGCACGGCCACTGCCACCACAAGTCGCTGTTCGGCATGGACGACGAGAAGGCCTTCCTCCAGCGCCTGGGCCTCGACTTCCAGCTCCTCGACTCCGGCTGCTGCGGCATGGCCGGCTCGTTCGGGTTCGAGCGGGGCGACAAGTACGAGGTGTCGATGAGGGTCGGCGAGCAGCGGCTCCTGCCCGCCGTTCGCCGCTGCGACGAGGAGGTGCTGGTGATCGCCAACGGGTTCTCCTGCCGCGAGCAGATCGAGCAGGGGACCACCCGCCAGGCGATGCACGTGGCCGAAGCGGCACGACTGGCGCTGACGGCGGGCGACCTTCCGGCGGGCGATCCCGAGCGCGCGATCGTCCGCTCGCCGTCCGACTACCCGATCCTCGAACCGGCGCGGCCGGCGGCCGCCGCGGCCCTGTCGGTCGGCGCGCTGGCGTTCGGGCTCGCGCTGCGCGGGCGCGGCCGGACTCAGGGATGGCGACGGCTGCTGACCTCGCTGGGGTCGCTGGCGCTGCTGGGGACCACCGCGGTGGCGGCGATCGGGTTGACCGCGCTGTCTGCCTCGGAACGCAACCGCCGGCGAAAGCGCAGCAACCACCGCCCAAGGTGATCTCCGGATGATCCCGTTCGATTGGCACCGCCTGTGGGTGCCCCACTTGACGCCCTGGGAGGTCGCCCTTCGCGCGACGTTCGTCTACTTCCTGGCACAGCTGCTGTTTCGGGTCGTGGGGCGCAAGGAGCTGTCGCGATATGGAACCCACGACATCATCCTCCTGTTGATCGTCTCGACCTCGGTGCGGCAGTCGATCGTCGGAAGCGACAGCAGCCTCACCTCGGCGGCGGTCGCGCTGCGGACGATCGTCGTCGGGCCGGGTCACCTTCATCCTGATCCAGGGAGCGCGGACGGCTGGCGACGTCGTCCCCGGTCGTCGCTGACCGGCGCGGCCACGATGTTCACCAGACGCGGCAGCGCCGGATCGGCGCCATGGGCGCGCCTGGCTGGCAGGCGAACGCGCGCTGGAACGCCTCCAGGTTCGCCGCCGCGCCGTTGACGCGATCCTCGGGCGGCGCGTGCGGGTCGACCGTGACCATCATGCGCGCGTAGGGGTCGCGCCGCTTGGTGCACCAGGACTGGCCGAAGGCGACGAAGAACCGCTGATCGTCGCTGAGGCCGTCCGCCGCCGGGGTGCTGGGCGACTGGCCCATCCGCGCGTGGAAGGCATCGTAAGCCAGGCGGAGCCCGCCCATGTCGGCGATGTCCTCGCCGGCGGTGAGCCGGCCGTCGACGTGCAGGCTCCCCAGCACGCGGTAGGCGTCGTACTGCGCGACCACGCAGGCGACCCGCGCCTCGAAGGACTTGCCGACGGCCGGCGTCCACCAGTCGCGCAGGTCGCCGTCGGCGTCGAATTTCCGCCCTTCGTCGTCGAAGCCGTGGGTGAGCTCGTGCCCCATGACCACGCCGATCCCGCCGTCGTCCAGCTCGGGCGAGCCGACGCCATGGAAGAACGGCGGCTGCAGGATCCCGGCCGGGAAGACCATCTCGTTCTTCGACGGATCGTAGTAGGCGTTCACGGTCTGCGGCGACAGGTCCCAGTCGCCGCGGTCGACCGGCCGGCCGATCTTGCCGAGGTCGCGTTCCATCTCGACCGCGGCGGCGTTCATCCGGTTCTGCAGATCGCTCTGGCGGCCGATGACCAGCGCCGAGTAGTCGCGCCAGTGCGACGGGTAGCCGACCTGGTTGTACACGCGGGAGAGCTTGCGCAGCGCCTCGGCGCGCGTCGGCGCGTCCATCCAGTCGAGCGCTCCGATCGTGCCCCGGAACGCCCCCTCGATCGTCGTCACCAGGTTCTCGGCCCGATCCTTGGCCAGCGGCGAGAACGTCGCCGCCACGAACGGCTTGCCGAGCGCCTGCCCCATGCCGGCGTCCACCGCCCCCAGGCAGCGCTTCCAGCGCGGCAGGAGCTGGAGCTCGCCGCTCAGGTTGTGCGACCGAAACGCGAAGCTCTCCTCGACGAAGGCGCGCCCCAGCGCCGGCGCGGCCGCCTCCAGCAGATGCCAGCCGAGATAGCTCTCCAACTGGGCGGGCGGCAGGGTGCCGAGCGCCCGATCGAGCGCCACGAAGAAGTCGGGCGTGAGCACGTTGATGGCGCGAATGTCGGGGTGTCCCAGCAGACCGAGGTAGGCGTCCCAGTCGAAGTTCGGCGTCAACGCGGCCAGCGCGGCGCGGTCGAGCCGATGGTACACGCGGCGCGGATCGCGGCGCTCTGCCTTGGGCATCGACGCCCGCGCCAGCAGGGTCTCGAACTGAAGGATCCCGTCCGCCCGCCGCCGGGCCTCCTCCGGCGGCACGCCGTCGAGCTCGAACATGCGTGCGACGTGCGCGCGATAGGCCTCCCGGATCTGCACGGTCTTGGCGGCGGTGCCGAGGTAGTAGTCACGATCGGGCAGGCCCAGCCCGCCCTGGTCGGCGGCCGCGATCACCTCCCGGGCGTTCTGGAAGTCTTGTTGCGATCCGAAGTCGAACAGCGCGTTGACGCCGGCCAGGTGCAGCCCGGCCAGCAGTCGCGCCACGGTCGGACGCATCGGCGGCGACACGAGCGACGGCCACTGGAGGAGCGCCCCGAGCGGTCGCATCCGCTCGGCGAGCGTGGCGGCCGACGCGGTCTCGGCCTTCGCTTCGTTCATGCAGGTGTCGTAAAAGTCACCGAGCTTGCGAGCTTCGGTCTGGTTCGGCGGGACGCCCGCCGCGTCGGCATCCAGGATATCGCGGAGCTTGGCCAGGTTGCGTTCGTTGATCTCGGAAAAGCTGCGGCTCCAGGCGGGGCGATCGGGCGGAATTGTCGTCGCGTCCAGCCAGCCGCCACAGGCGTACCGGTAGAGATCCTGACAGGGATCGACGGAGCGGTCGATAATGGCCAGATCGACCGCCGGCGGGGCGGCGGGCGCGACGGGCGCCACGTACGAAGAAACAGGCCGCGACGGGGCAGCGGCGGGCGGCTGTCGATGCCCGGCGCAGCCGGAGATCCCCAGCACCGCTGCCGAACCGAGCCCGAAGAGGGACGCCGCGCCTGCACGCATCTGCACCGACGGGATCGATGGTGCCCAGCCGTTCGCTGTCAACCCCCGAACGTGTCCGGCCGGCTCTTCGACCGCCTTCAACTCCGGCGTCGGACGAGCGCGACGTTCGGCAGCATCGCGAAGAACACCAACCCAAAGCCCACGACGATCTCCGTCCAGAACGTGGCGACGCGAAAGCGAGGAAGGAGAAGCGCCGAGACGATCAGCCACCCTCCCAGCGCCGCGTTCAACGAGCGGCCCCAAGCTCTGCCGGTCGTCCCGGCCACCGCCGCAGTGACGGCCAGCGCCCCGACCAGCCAGCCGGTGACACGCTGACCGTAGGTGTGTGGCCACAAGAAGGTCGAAAAGAACAACAACAGCCCCAGACCCGCGTTGATTGCCCGAGCACCCATGTTCGTAATTTCAAGATGGCGACCCGCATGGAAAGCAGCAAGCTCAGCTTTGCGGGCCGCTCGACGGGAGGCGCGCTTCCTCGCGCGTGGGCGACCTCCTTGTGGAGCGGGTCCGCGTTGCCATTTTGCAGACGGGATGACAATTCAGGGTTCCAGGAAGCTCGACCGCCAGAGCAAGCGGAACGGCCCTGGCCGTCGGGTGAAGAACTGGGCCGCGACGATCATCCTTTCGGTCGTGGCCGGCGTGGCCGCCCCGGCGCGGGCGGCCGCCGTCAGCTCCCCGACGATCGTCAGCGGGCCGGTGTTGGCCGCCTCCCCGGGGCGAGACCTGTCGTTCACGGTGGGCGACCGGGTGCGAATGGCCCACGTCACGCGCGAGGGCCTCTCGACCCAGGGCATTTCGCTCCGGGAGTTTCCCGGGCACCTGCAGGGGACGGTCGGGGTCGAGTCGGTCGATTTCCGCCTCGAACCGAATCGCGTGGAAGGACAGATCGGAAACCAGCCGATCGGGCTCGACGTGTGGCGCTCCCCAGACGGCTTGCAGGTCGCGGGGACCTTCGGCCAGCGGCCGGTCGCGATGGAGATGCGCCTCACTGGCATTCATGCTCAGGTCGGCCCCTGCTGGTACAGCCTCCCGTTCCTGATGGGAAGCTATCGGGGAACCGTCACCTGCGGTGCCCAGGTCGAACCGGTCACGTTGAGCGTCCCGGTCTCTCTCGCCGCCCGCGACGATCTGGAGATCGCGGCGATGCTCACGGCGCTGTTCGGGCGCTGAGCCGGCGGTCCTACCGCAGCGACGAGGGACGGCTCTGCCGGCGGAGCAACTCTTGGAGCGGAGCGATGAGTCGCCGGCGCCGGCGCTCACCTCGCCCGACCGTCGAAGCCGAGCGCGAGGAAACTCGAACATCGAAGAATCGCTGGCGATACCAGGCGGCTCAAGCGTGGTCATATTGCTCGGCGGCGAACGGCAATGGAAAAGGAGCCATCCAGTCCCGGAGACGGCCAGGGGAGCTCCGGGCGGGTCGTCAGGTCGAGGCCGCAGCGCCTGGGGAACCTCAGGCTGTCGTTGCTGGCGGTCGGCCTCGGTCTGGTCGCCGGCGTGGGAGCCTTTCTGTTCAGGAAGCTGATCGGAATCCTGCACAGCCTCTTCTTCCTGGGACGCCTCTCCGCGGTCTACGACAGCAACGTGCACACGGTGCCGGGGCCGTGGGGGCTCTGGGTGGCGCTGGCGCCGGTCGTCGGCTCCGTGCTGGTCGTCTTCCTGGTGAAGAACTTCGCGCCGGAAGCGAGGGGCCACGGCGTCCCCGAGGTGATGGACGCCGTGTACTACGCCAAGGGCGTCATCCGCCCGGTGGTGGCGCTGATCAAGTCGCTGGCCTCGGCGCTCTCCATCGGAAGCGGTGGCTCGGTGGGGCGCGAGGGGCCGATCATCCAGATCGGCGCCGCGGTCGGCTCGGCCGTCGGGCAGTGGGCCCGGGCCTCGCGCTGGCAGGTGGCCACGCTGGTGGCAGCCGGCGGCGGCGCGGGGATCGCCGCCACCTTCAACACGCCGATCGGCGGCGTCCTTTTTGCCGTCGAGATTCTGATGCTGGAGGTCAGCGTCCGCACGCTGGTCCCGGTGGCGCTGGCGACGGCGACGGCCACCTACGTCGGCCGGTACCTGCTGGGGAGTCATCCCGCCTTCGACGTGCCGGCCACCGCCACGCCCGGCGCCTCCGACGTGGCGCTCCTGCCGGCGTACGTGGGGCTCGGGTGCCTCATGGGCCTCGCCGCCGTCGTCTTCATTCGCGTGCTCTACGGGGCCGAGGACGCCTTCGAACGGGCGATCCCCGAACGTCCCTATCTGCGACACGGCATCGGCATGCTCGGCGTGGGGATCCTGATGACCGTCCTGATGCTCACGGCCGGCCACTACTACGTCGAGGGGGTCGGTTACGCCACCATCCTCGACGTGCTCTCGGGACGGCTGGCGGTGATCGGGCTGCTGCTGGCGTTGCCGGTCCTCAAGCTGCTGGCCACCTCGCTCACGCTGGGCTCGGGCGCCTCGGGCGGCGTCTTTTCGCCGTCGCTGTTCATGGGGGCGACCCTCGGCGCCGCCTACGGCGCGCTGCTGCGGGCCCTGCTGCCGGGCCTCTCCGTCAACCCGGCGACGTTCGCACTGGCCGGAATGGCGGGGCTGGTGGCCGGCGCGACGGGCGCCGCGCTGACCGCCATCATCATGATCTTCGAGATGACGCTCGACTACTCCGTCATCTTGCCTCTGACCATCGCCGCCGCGGTCAGCTACGGGGTGCGACGTGTCTTCTCCAGCGAGAGCATCTACACGATGAAGTTGGTGCGGCGCGGGCACACCATGCCGCAGGCGCTGCAGGCCAACGCCCACCTGGTGCGGCGCATCTCCGACCTCCCGCTCGGCGCCGTGCTCGTCGTATCGAACGAGATCGCCCCCGCGGAGCTGCAGCTGCCGGAAGGGAACGCCGCTCCAGAGCACGTCGTCGTCGTCGACGGCAGCGACCGGATCATCGGGTTCATCGAGCGGAGCGACCTCGCTCAGCGGCTCCGAGACGGAGGTCCGCGCGCGGCGTTGACGGAGCTCGTCCGCCGCGACTTCGTGACGATCTCGGACCATGCGACGCTGATCGACCTGCTCACCCGGATGGCGTCGGCGCGCGCGTCCGCGGCGGTGGTGGTGTCGCCCTCGCACGCCTCCGGGCACGCGACCGCACCAGTCGTAGGGTTCGTCACGCAGAGCGCGCTGGCCGAGGCGCTGGCGACGGGCCTCGCGCTGTTCGGCGACTGACCTGGAAAGCCGGCAAGAACTGCAGCACCGAGGAGAGCTCGCGCAATCGCTGCACCCTCTCGATCGAAGGCGGCACCGATGGAGAGGTGTCGCTGTCGCTGCCCGATTGGTACGAGTCTCGCAAGAGTGGCGCACAAGAGTGGCGCCGGAGGGGAGAGATGAAAAACGGAACGCCCGCCAAGACCTCGAAAAGAACACCTCTCCAACCTCATGCCCGGCGCCGCGCGAACGAGCGCCGTGAATCGGGGAGAGCCCTGGAGCGCCGGCCGGCCATGACGAACCGTCGCCGGGCGCCGAGGTCCGCATGACGGCCAGACGCTCGGATTTCACTTCCGTCATCGACCTCGTCGCAAAGCCGGGCACTGGACCGGTCCGCGAGCAGCGTCCCATCTACGTCGACCTCCTGCCGCCCTGCAATCACGCCTGCCCGGCCGGCGAGAACATCCAGGCCTGGCTGGCGCACGCGCAGGCGGGTCGCTATCGCGAGGCCTGGTTGACGCTCGTTCGCGACAACCCGCTCCCCGCCGTCCACGGACGCGTTTGCTACCACCCCTGCGAAAGCCACTGCAATCGCGAGCAGATCGACAGCGCCGTTTCGATCCATGCGGTCGAGCGCTTCCTTGGCGACATGGCTTGTCGGGAGGGCTGGCGCTTGCCGATCGACGTCGAGGCCAGCGGCAAGCGCGTCCTGGTGGTCGGCGCCGGCCCCAGCGGCCTGTCGGCGGCGTATCACCTGACGCGGCTGGGCCACGCCGTCGAGATCCACGAGGCCGGCCCCCTGCCAGGCGGGATGTTGCATTTCGGCATTCCCGCCTACCGGCTGCCGCGCGAGGAGCTGATGAAGGAGGTGCGCGCCATCGAGGCGATGGGCGTCCGCATCGTGCTCAATCACAAGGTTCACGATCTCCTGGCCGAGATGCAGGCGGGGCGCTTCGACGCCGCCTTCCTGGCCATCGGCGCTCACCTCGGCAAGCGCATCGACATCCCCGCCCGCGACGTGTCGCGCATGGTGACGGCGGTGAGCCTGCTGCGTGACGCGGCGACAGGCGCCGCCCCGAAGCTGGGCCGCCGGGTCGTCGTCTACGGCGCCGGCAACACGGCGATGGACGCCGCGCGGACCGCCAAGCGTCTCGGCGCGGAGGAGGCGATCATCGTGTACCGCTCCGATCGCGCTCACATGAAGGCCCAGGCGTTCGAGATCCAGGAGGCGCTCGAGGAAGGGGTGAAGATCAAGTGGCTCACCAGCATCAAGTCGCTGGAGGGCACCGATCTCACCGTCGAGGAGATGGAGCTCGGTCCAGACGGTCGGCCGAGGCCCACCGGGCGGCTCGAGACCCTCTCCGCGGACGCGGTGGTCCTCGCCGTGGGGCAGGAGACCGACAGCGGCTTCCTCCGGGCGATCCCGGGGATCGAATTCCAGTCCGACGGCGTGGTGGCCGTCGCGCCCAACATGATGACGGGCCATCCCGGGATCTTCGCCGGCGGCGACATGGTGCCGACCGAGCGGACGGTGACGGCGGGCGTCGGCCACGGCAAGAAGGCGGCCCGTCACATCGACGCCTGGTTGAACGGCAGCGAATATCGCTCGCCGCCCAAGCACCCGGTGGTCTCGTTCGAGATGCTGCACCTGCCTGTCTACAGCGACGCCGAGCGCTCGGTGCAGCGGACGCTGCCCGCCGCCCAGCGGATGGCCGGGTTCACCGAGGTGCAGGCGGGCCTCGGCGCACGTGAGGCGGCCTACGAGGCGAGGCGCTGCCTCTCCTGCGGCAACTGCTTCGAGTGCGACCAGTGCTACGCGGCTTGTCCCGAGCAGGCGATCGCCAAGCTCGAGCCGGGCGACGGGTACCGCTACCTCTACGACCGGTGCACCGGCTGCGCCGTCTGCTTCGACAGCTGCCCCTGCCACGCCATCGAGATGCTCCCGGAGCCCGCCCATGGGTGATTCACAGATGAGCCCGGAGACCGACACGCCTCGCGCGGTCACCATCGACGGCAACGGCGCCGTCGCGCACGTCGCCTACCGCGTGAACGAGGTCTGCGCGATCTACCCGATCACCCCGTCGTCGGGGATGGCCGAGCTGGCCGACGAGTGGTCGGCGCAAGGCCTGACCAACATCTGGGGCAACGTCCCGGTCGTCCAGGAGATGCAGAGCGAGGGCGGCGCCGCCGGGGCCGTGCACGGGGCGCTCCAGTCGGGCGCCATGACGACCACCTTCACGGCGTCGCAAGGGCTCATGCTGATGCTGCCCAACATGTTCAAGATCGCGGGCGAGCTGACCGCCACGGTCTTTCACGTGGCGGCCCGCGCGCTGGCGACGCAGGCGCTGTCGATCTTCGGCGACCACTCGGACGTGATGGCCGCCCGCACGACCGGGTTCGCCCTGCTGTCGTCGGCGTCGGTGCAGGAGGCGCACGACGCCGCCCTGATCGCGCAGGCGGCCACGCTGGAGGCGCGCGTCCCGTTCCTGCATTTCTTCGACGGGTTCCGGACCTCGCACGAGCTCAACAAGGTGCTCCTGCTGTCCGACGCCCAGATCCGGGCGATGATCCGGCAGGATCTGGTGCGGGCGCACCGCGAGCGCGCGCTCAATCCCGAGCATCCGTTCATCCGGGGCACCGCGCACAACCCGGACACGTTCTTTCAGGCGCGCGAGACCGTGAATCCCTATTACGCGCGCACGCCGGGCATCGTGCAGGCGGCCATGGACCGGTTCGCGGCGCTCACCGGCCGGGCCTACAAGCTCTTCGAGTACGAAGGCCCCGCCGACGCCGAACGGGTGATCGTGCTGATGGGCTCGGGCGCGGAGACCGCGCGCGAGACGGCCACCGTCCTCCGCGAGGCGGGCGCCCGGGTCGGCGTGCTGCAGGTGCGCCTCTACCGCCCGTTCGCGGCCGAGGCGTTCCTGGCCGCGTTGCCGAAGTCTTGCCGGGCGCTCGCGGTGCTCGAGCAGACCAAGGAATCGGGCGCGCCGGGCGAGCCGCTCTACCTCGACGTGGCGGCGACGCTGGCCCAGGCCTTCGCCCGCGGCAAGCGCGACACGATGCCCCGGGTGATCGGCGGGCGTTACGGGCTCGGCTCCAAGAACTTCAGCCCGGCCCAGGTGAAGGCGGTGTTCGACGCGCTCGAAAACCCCGACGCCAGGCACAGCTTCACCGTCGGGATCGACGACGACGTCTCGCAGACCAACCTCCCGCTCGATCCGGGGTTCTCGATCGAGCCAGACGATGTCGTGCGCGCCCTGTTCTTCGGTCTCGGCGCCGACGGCACGGTCGGCGCCAACAAGAACAGCGTCAAGATCATCGCCGAAGATCCGGCCATGTACGCGCAGGGCTACTTCGTCTACGACTCGCACAAGTCCGGCGCCCAGACGGTCTCTCACCTGCGCTTCGGCAAGCGGCCGATTCACGCGCCGTACCTGATCGAATCGGCCAACTTCGTCGCCTGCCACCAGGCGAGCTTTCTCGGACGGATCGACGTGCTGAGACAGGCCGCGCCCGGGGCGACCTTCCTGCTCAACATCCAGCACGGCCCGGACGAGGTGTGGGAGCACCTGCCCCGCTCGTTGCAGACGCAGATCCTCGCCAAGAAGCTGCGCTTCTACGTGATCGACGCCTCCAAGGTCGCCCGCGACGGGGGCCTCGGCAACCGGATCAACACCGTGCTGCAGACCTGCTTCTTCGCCATCTCCGGCGTCCTGCCGCGCGATCAGGCGATCGCCCGCATCAAGCACTCCATCGAGGAGAGCTACGGCGACAAGGGGGACGACGTCGTTCGCCGCAACTTCCAGGTCGTCGACGCGGCGCTGGCGCACCTGCACGAAGTCCGGGTTCCGGCGGCGACGACCAGCGGCCCGGTTCATCTGCCGCTGGTGCCCGACAGCGCGCCGGCGTTCGTGCGTGAGGTGATCGCCCAGATGATGGAGGGGCGCGGCGACGACCTCCGCGTCAGCCAGATGCCCGTCGACGGCACGTTCCCCTCGGGGACCGCCGCGTTCGAGAAGCGCAACGTCTCGGACATCGTCGCCGCGTGGGACCAGGAGCTGTGCGTGCAGTGTGGCCAGTGCGGCTTCGCCTGTCCCCACAGCGTCATCCGCGGCAAGTACTACGACGAGCGCCAGCTCGCGGCGGCGCCCGCGACCTTCAAGTCGGCGCCCATCAACGCGCGGGGCTATCCCGACGTTCGCTTCACCCTGCAGCTCTACGTCGAGGACTGCACCGGCTGCGGCATCTGCGTCGAGGTCTGCCCCGAGTCGAGCCCGCGCGAGCCCGGCGTCAAGGCCATCAACCTGGCGCCCAAGGCGCCGGTCCTGGAGCAAGAGCGCGCCAACATCGCCTTCTTCGAGACGTTGCCGACCAACGATCGCGCGCGGGTCGACTTCGGCAACGTGCGCGGCGATTCAGTTCCTGCAGCCGCTGTTCGAGTTCTCCGGCGCCTGTGCCGGCTGCGGCGAGACCCCCTACCTGAAGCTGGTGTCGCAGCTGTTCGGCGATCGGCTGCAGATCGCCAACGCCACCGGCTGCTCGTCCATCTACGGCGGCAACTTGCCGGTGACGCCCTGGACGAAGGACGAGGCGGGCCGCGGTCCGGCCTGGTCGAACTCGCTGTTCGAGGACAACGCCGAGTTCGGCCTGGGCTTTCGCCTGGCCGCCGACAAGCACGTCGATCTGGCGAGGGCGTTGTTGCGTCAGCTGGCGCCCAGGGTCGGGGAAGAGCTGGTCCGTTCGATCCTCGAGGCGCCGCAGGAGCGCGAGTCGGAGCTGCGCGCCCAGCGCTCCCGGGTTGCGGCGCTCAAGCAGAAGCTCGCGGGCCTCGACGAGGAGATCGCGCGCGATCTGCTCTCGGTGGTCGACCACCTGATCCGGCGCAGCATCTGGATCGTGGGGGGCGACGGCTGGGCCTACGACATCGGGTACGGCGGGCTCGACCACGTCCTCGCCAGCTCCCGCGACGTCAACGTGCTGGTGCTCGACACCGAGGTCTACTCCAACACCGGCGGTCAGGCGTCGAAGGCGACGCCTCTCGGTGCGGTGGCGAAGTTCGCCGCCGCCGGCAAGCGGGTGGCGCGCAAGGATCTGGCGCTGCAGGCGATCGCGTACGGCAACGTCTACGTCGCGCAGGTGGCGATGGGCGCCAACCCGCAGCAGACGCTGCTCGCGTTTCGCGAGGCGGAGGCGTATCCCGGACCGTCGCTCATCCTCGCCTACAGCCACTGCATCGCCCACGGCTTCGACGTGCGACACGGGATGAAGCAGCAGGACCTGGCGACCGCCAGCGGTCACTGGCCGCTGTTCCGCTTCAACCCGGCCATGCGCAGCGCGGGAGAGCGCCCCTTCCGGCTGGACTCGCCGCGGCCGACGATCCCGCTCCGCGACTACGCCTACAAGGAGCTGCGCTACCGCTCGCTCTCCCAGACCGATCCCGAGGTGGCGCGGACGCTGCTGGCCGAGGCCCAGCAGATCGTGACCGAGAAGTACCGCCAATACGAAGAGCTGGCCGACCGAGGCGGCGAGACCTTTCATCCTGACGGCACCCGTGCCGGGACCGGCCTCGGGCGGTCGTCGTGACCCCGCGGAACAGGGAGCATCGCGCATGGATCTGACCACCACGTACATGGGCCTCACCCTGCGAAGCCCGCTCATCGCGTCGGCCTCGCCGCTCAACCGCGACGTCGCGACGCTCCGCCAGCTCGAGGATTGCGGGGCGGGCGCCGTGGTGCTGCCGTCGATCTTCGAAGAGGAGATCCTGGCCGAGCGGCGCGAGTTCGAGCTTCGGGTCGAGGAGTTGCCGGCGGCCGGGTTCGCGGAGGCCCAGACCTATTTCCCCCGTTCCGCGGGCCGGGGCCTCGGGCCGGGGCGCTATCTCGAGCTGGTGCGGAAGGCCAAGGAGGCGGTCGCGATCCCCGTCATCGCCAGCCTGAACGGAATGACGCCGCGCCGGGTGGGTCGACTACGCGCGCAGCCTGGAAGAGGCCGGGGCCGACGGGATCGAGCTCAACGTCTACTTCATCCCGGCCGACCTGACGACGTCGGGGCGCGACGTGGAGCAGCGCTACCTGGAGATCCTGGCGGCGGTCAGGGCCGCCGTGAAGCTCCCCGTGGCGATCAAGCTGAGCCCGTACTTCAGCGCCATCGGGGCCATGGCCCGCGCGCTTGCCGCCGCCGGCGCCAACGCCCTGGTCCTCTTCAACCGGTTTTACCAGCCCGACATCGACACGCTGGCGCTGCGCCTGTCGCTGGACCTCGAGCTCAGCACGCCGGCCGAGATTCGACTTCCCCTGTTGTGGATCGGGATCCTCGCCGGCCGGGTGCCGGCGTCGCTGGCCGCCACGACCGGGGTCGAATCGGCGAACGACGTCTACAAGTACCTGCTGGCCGGCGCCGACGCGGTGATGACGACCTCTTCGCTGCTGCGACACGGCGTCGGGCACATGCGCACGCTCGTCGACGGGCTGTCCGCCTTGCTCGCGGCACGCGAGATCGAGTCGCTCGCCCAGATTCGCGGGCGCATGAGCCAGGCGCGGGTGAACAATCCCGTCCTGTTCGAGCGCGCGAACTACGTCCGCATGCTGCAGGACTACGACGCCCACTGACGCGCCGGCGCGCGGTCGGCGAAGAAGCTCGACCTGTCGCGCGCATTGCCTGGCGGGAGGTCGTGCAAACGCAGGCGACGTCTGCCCGCGCCAGAAGTGCAGGCCGTCGGTCGTCGGGCGCAGGTTCTGCACGGCGAAGGCCGTGGCCGCGCGCCGGCGAGCGGGCAATTCCGGCACGAGACGTGCTGCACCTCCTGCAGAAGGAGGGAACCCCATGGAGCGCTCCAGGCAGCTCAAGTTCTTCGACGAAATCGGCATCGAGGATGTCCCTTCCGTCGGGGGGAAGAACGCGTCGCTGGGTGAGATGTACCGCAAGCTCTCCGGGCAGGGCATCCGGGTCCCGAACGGCTTCGCCACCACGGCCGACGCCTATCGTTTGATGCTGGAAGAGGCCGGTGCCTGGGGGCCCCTGCACTGCCTCCTCGACGAGCTCAAGCCGGACGACGTGGCCGACCTGGCCAGGCGCGCGAAGACGGCCCGCGAGCTCGTCTACGGCGCCGGGATCCCCGCCCGCCTCGCCGACGAGATCCGGGCCGGCTACGCGAAGCTCCGCAAGCAGTACGGCGACGACGTCAGCCTGGCCGTGCGCAGCTCGGCCACCGCCGAGGATCTGCCGACGGCGAGCTTCGCCGGCCAACAGGAGACCTTCCTGAACATTCGCGGCGAGGAGAGCCTCCTCGACGCCTGCCGGCGGTGCTTCGCCAGCCTGTTCACCGATCGGGCCATCCACTACCGCGTCGATCAGAGCTTCGATCAGTTCAAGGTCGCGCTGTCGATCGGGGTGATGAAGATGGTCCGCTCCGACCTGGCCGCCTCGGGCGTGATGTTCACCCTCGACACCGAGTCCGGGTTCCGCGACGTCGTCTTCATCACCGGCGCCTACGGCCTGGGCGAGAACGTCGTCCAGGGCGCGGTCGATCCGGACGAGCTCTACGTGCACAAACCGACCTTCGCCGCCGGGCATCGGGCCGTGCTGCGACGGCGGCTGGGGGACAAGGCGGTCAAGATGGTCTTCGTCGAGGGGGAGACGAAGCAGACGACCCGCAACATTCCCACCCCCAAGGAAGATCGCACCCGCTTCTGCATCACCGACGAGGACGCGCTGGAGCTCGCCCGCTGCGCCATCGCCATCGAAGCGCACTACGGCCGGCCGATGGACATCGAATGGGCCAAGGACGGCGTCGACGGAAAGATCTACATCGTCCAGGCCCGGCCCGAGACGGTCGCCTCGCGACACGCCCCGACCACCATCGACAGCTACGTGCTGGACGATCGCGGGCAGGTCCTGGCCGAGGGGCGCTCGGTGGGCGACAAGATCGCCGCCGGAAAGGCGCGGATCATCTCCAGCGTCGCGCACCTTGCGGACTTCAAGCCCGGCGAAGTCCTGGTCGCCGACACCACCACCCCCGACTGGGAGCCGGTCATGAAGACCGCGGCCGCCATCGTCACCAATCGAGGCGGACGGACCTGCCACGCGGCCATCATCGCCCGCGAGCTGGGCGTCCCCGCGGTCGTCGGGGTCGGCGACGCGACGTCGCGGGTCCCGGCCGGTCGCCCGGTCACCGTCTCCTGCGCCGAAGGGGACACCGGACGCGTCTACGACGGCGAGGTCGCTTTCCACGCCGTCCGCACCGAGGTGGCGGCGATTCCGCGGCCGGCGACGGAGATCATGATCAACCTCGGCAATCCCGACCTGGCCTTCAAGACGTCCTTCCTGCCGAACGACGGCGTGGGGCTGGCGCGGATGGAGTTCATCATCAGCGAGGCGATCAAGGTCCATCCGCTGGCGCTGCTCAGTCCCGACCGCGTCACCGACGGCGAGACCCGCGCGGCCATCGGCCGGATGATCAAGGGGTATCGCGACGGCGCGACCTTCTTCGTCGAGAGGCTGTCGGAGGGGATCGGAACCATCGCCGCCGCGTTCTGGCCGAAGCCGGTGGTGGTCCGCATGTCCGACTTCAAGACCAACGAGTACGCCAGCCTGCTGGGGGGGGCCGACTTCGAGCCGCGCGAGGAGAACCCGATGCTCGGCTTCCGGGGAGCCTCCCGCTACGCCCACCCGGCTTACGCGGAGGGCTTCGCCCTCGAGTGCCAGGCCATGAAGCGGGTCCGCGAGACGATGGGCTTCACCAACGTGATCCTGATGCTCCCGTTCGTGCGGCGCGTGGCGGAGGCCGAGCAGGTCCTGGCGCGAATGGCGGAGCTGGGCCTGCGGCGCGGGGACAACGGCCTCGAGGTCTACGCCATGTGCGAGATCCCCAACAACGTCATCCTGATCGACCAGTTCGCCAAGCTGTTCGACGGGTTCTCCATCGGCTCGAACGATCTGACGCAGCTGACCCTGGGCGTCGATCGCGACAGCGCCATCGTTGCCTTCGACTATGACGAACGGGATCCCGGCGTGAAGGAGATGATCCGGCTGGCCGTGGAGGGTTGCCGGCGAAACCGCATCCACAGCGGCCTGTGCGGCCAGGCGCCGTCGGATTACCCGGACATGGCGGCCTACCTGGTCCAGCTGGGGATCGAATCGATGAGCCTCAACCCGGACACCGTCATCAAGACCACCAAGTCCGTCCTCGAGCTCGAGCGCCAACTCGGCCGAAAGCCCCGAGCGAACGTCCACTGAGCTCCGGAAGGAGATGATCATGACGACGACGGCCCAGCGCTCCGAGCTCGAGGAATCGATCCGCACGATCTTGGGGGGCGATCACCAGTGCCTCGAACGGTCCTGCCAGACGATCGTCACCGCCCCCGACTACCAGGATCCGGCCGATCTTCACCAGGCCTGGCACGTGTTCGAACGGCAACTGCTCGCGCACCTGGAGGCCGAGGAGACCCACGTGCTCCCCCTCTTCAGCAACGCCGACCCGAAGGAGGCGCGCCGGATCCTCGACGAGCACGCGCGCATCCGGGACCGCCTGGTCATGCTGGCCATCGATCTCGACCTGCACTGTCTCAAGCCGGAGCAGGTCAAGGGCTTCGTCGACGAGCTGCGGGCCCACGCCGCTGGAGAAGAGCTGGTGCTCTACCCCTGGGCAGAGCGCCAGCTGGGAAAGGTCGTCGGCGCGCACCTGCGTCGGGCTCTCGACGGCGCGCTCGGGCAGCAGCAAGAGTGGCTCATCGATCCCGAGCGGTCGACCCTCCGCTTCTCACTGCGGCACCTCGTGGTCCGCGAAATCAAGGGGGAGTTCAAACGCTGGGGCGGAACGATCCTCATCGACGAGGGCGAGCCCACCAGGTCCCGACTGCGCGCGTGGGTCGATCTCGCCAGCGTCGACACGGCCGAGCCGGACCGGGACGCCCACGTCCGCTCGGCCGAGTTCTTCGACGTGGCGCGCTTCCCGAGAGCCACCTTCGCCAGCACCGAGCTCCGCCTGCCCGACGGCGGCAATCCGGTCGTTCGTGGCCGGCTCCACCTTCACGGCGCCCAGCGAGAGATCGCGCTGGAGCTCACCCGGCGCGACGAACGGAAAGACGCCCAGGGGCGCGAGCGCGTCATCTACGCGATCACGGGACGCGTCGACCGACGCGACTTCGGGCTGCGCTGGAATCAGGATCTCGACGTGGGCGGGCTGGTCGTGGGCGCTCAGGTTCAGCTCGAAGCCCACGTCGAGGCGCTGCGCCGCCATCAGCCTCCAGCTTGCGGTCTCGCAGGATGAGGAGCGCCCGCGTCGAGCGGGTGCGCGCCGGTCGTGGTCCGCTTCAGGAGAGCGCCAAGACGTCCACCAAGATCCGGGCCTTGCGGTGGAACCGCCCAGCATCCGGCGCCACGCGCCCGGCCTCGTGCTCCAGCTCGTCGAGCGACCGGATGACGAGATCGCAGTGATGCGGCTGAAAGTGCACGCCGGGATCGAGCGCCTCTCGCCGGATCAAGCGGGAGGACCTTCGCCATCAGGTACTGTTGCCCGCCGGGCGTCACCTCGATGAGGCGGCGCAACATCTCGTGCAGCAGATCGATCCGCGCGCTCCGGGAGATAGGAATCGGCAGCCGGGGCGGCTCGGGAACCGCAGCAAACCATGGTTGCAAGATCCGCCAGGTGCTGGTCATCGGCTGGTTCATTGGCGCCCCCGTTTTTCTTGTTCCGTGAGCGGTATCGCGTGCAGCGGTCGTGCCACGGCACCGTCCCCGTCGGTCCGAGCGGACTCAGGTGTTCAACGGGCAATCGTTGCGTGAACCCCCGAAATCGCCGGCAGAGTTTTCGCGTTTTCGATCCCGCGTCGGTCCGTCGAGCATCGCGCAGGCCGTCGCGCCCGGCCTCCGCCGAGTCTAGCTTCCGGTGCTCCGGCTCTCGACCTCGGCCAGCGCCGCCGCGAGCGACATCCCCGAGCGCCGCAGCGACTGCAGGAGCGCCAGCCGCCGGTCACTGTCCGCGCGCTGGTGCGCCGCCCGGAGCGCCCGCACCTTCTCGTCCGCCGCCTGAATCTCCGCCCCCAGCGCCAGCTCGGTCGCGACGGCCCGTACGCGGGCTCGCTCCTGCCGCCGCGCCAGCGCCCGCGCCGCCGCCTCGCGGATCCGCCGCTCGTCCCAGCGCCGCCCCGCAACCGTCCGGTCGGCCTCGCTGGGCCGGTACCCGGCGTCGCACCGCACACACTCGCAGTCACGCCGGTGGGTGACCCCGTCGGCTTCGAACCGAGGCAGATGCGCGAGCAGTGAGAGATTTCGTCCCATGGCCGTCAGTCGTCGATGACCTGCACCTATGTTCAGTATAACCGCCCAAGCCTGGCGGTCAACCCAATCGGGCAAGACGACCCGGGCTGCCCGCTCAGGCCCGCCGGCTCAGGGACCAACCGGCGCGAACGCCACGACGCTGTAGGCGACCGTCACGCCGGAGCCGGGATTTCGGTAGCCGTGGCGCTGGTCCCCGCGGAACAGGACCACGTCGCCCGGTTCGAGCGAGAACGTCTCCCCCCCGGCGGACAGCTCGATCCGCCCGCGCTCGCAGGTCAGGTACTCGCGGGTGCCGGCGGTGTGAGGGACGCCGGCCATGGCGCTCCCGGCCGGCAGCTCCATCCGCTCGATCTCCAGTCCGGGGATGGTCTCGGGCAGCAGCTTGCGGACGACGACCGGCCCGCGCGTCCGGCTGGGGAGCGAGCCGGCCTTGTAGAGGCGGCCGAGCCCGCGCGGCGGCTCGATCAGCTCCTCCAACCGGACCGACAGCGCCTGCGCCACCCGCACCAGCACGGCCAGCGTGGGGTTGGCGGCCCCCGACTCGAGGTTGGCCCAGGTGGCGCGGGGGATGCCGGCCAGCTTGGCGATCTGCTGCTGGGTCTGGCCGCGCGCCTCGCGCAGCGCCTGGATGTTGCGGCCGAGGTGCGCCGCCGCGCCGGCCCGGGCGTCCGTTGCCATCGCCAACAAGATGACCCCCTGCCAACCTATTGGCAAGGCGGTTGATGCGTTGTCAGGGCCGCGCATCCTTCAGACATGCACCACGACGACGAAAGAGGCGGCGTCAGAGCTCTGCAGGGGCGAACGGCGCTGGTCACCGGCGGCAGCCAGGGTCTGGGCCGGGCGCTGGGCGCCGCGCTGGGGCGCGCGGGCGCGCGCGTGGTTCTGGTCGCGCGTCACCTCGGGCCGCTGGCCGAGGCCGTCGCGGAGATCCGCGCCGCCGGAGGGGAGGCCCACGCCATCGTCGCCGACGTCGCCGACAAGGACGCGGCCGCCGTCATCGCCGGTCAGGCCGCGGCGCTGGTCGGACCTGTCGATCTGCTGGTCAACAACGCCAGCACCCTCGGCCCGGTCCCGCTGCGGCTGCTGCTCGACACCGACTGCGAAGCTCTGGAACGCGCGCTGGCGGTCAACCTGGTCGGCGCCTTCCGGCTGACGAAGGCGATCGCCGGTCCGATGGTCCTGCGCGGCACGGGGACCATCGTCAATGTGACTTCCGACGCCGCGACCGAGCCCTACGAGCGGTGGGGCGCCTACGGCGCGTCCAAGGCGGCGCTGGAGCAGCTGGGGCGCGTCTGGGCCGCGGAGCTGGCCGGCACCGGCGTGCGCCTCTTCACCGTCGATCCCGGTGAGATGGACACCCGCATGCACGCGGACGCCATCCCCGACGCCAACCGCGCCGAGCTGGCCGACCCGGCGCGCGTCGCCGAGCGGATCGTCGCGCTGGTCGCCGGCCGGGACACCGCCAGCGGGGCCCGGGTCGCCATCCGCGTCGGGCCGGCGGGCGCGGCGGCCGACGGGGCGGCCGGCCCGACCGCCGCCGAGGCGGCCCGATGAGGCCGGCGCGCACCTACCCCGACCAACGCGACGACGTCCGCCTGCTGGTCATCGATCCCGCCGCCCCCGACGGCGCGGCCCTGCGCGAGACCCGCACGCCGGCGTTGCCGCAGTTGCTGGCGCCCGGCGATCTGCTGGTCGTCAACGACGCGGCCACCCTCCCCGCCTCGCTGCGCGGGTTCGACGACGCCGGGCGCCCCGTCGAGGCGCGCCTGATCGCGGCGCGCGGAGGCTGGCGGGAGGAGGCTGGCGCCTCCTCACCTCGTCGGGAGGCGTCTCCGTTACGGGTCTCGCCTTGCCGTCTCTCCTACGCTTCGCCGCCGTGCTGTTCGGCGCCGGCGACTGGCACACGCGCACGGAAGATCGCCCGCCTCCGCCGGAGCTGGCGGAAGGCGCGCGCCTCCGTTTCGGCGCGCTCCGCGCCACGGTTGGCACGCCACGCGACGCTGTCGCCGCGGCTGGTGGAGCTGCGCTTCGAGGGTGACGGCGTTGCGCTGGATGCCGACGCTCTGTGGGCGGCGCTCTACAAAGAAGGACGCCCGGTCCAGTACGCTCACCTCGCGCACGAGCTGCCGCTGTGGGCGGTGCAGACCGTGTACGCGACGCGCCCCTGGGCCTTCGAGATGCCGTCGGCCGGGCGCCCGCTGTCGTGGGAGATCTTGCTCGCGCTTGCGCCGCCGCGGCGTCCGCTGGGCGTCGCTCACCCACGCCGCCGGGCTGAGCGCCACCGGCGATCCGGCGATCGACGCCGCGCTGCCCTTGCCGGAGGCGTTCGAAATTCCGGCGGCGACCGCGCGCGCCGTCGCCGAGACGCGCGCACGCCAGCGGCCGCGTGGTGGCGGTCGGGACGACGGTGGTGCGCGCGCTGGAGGGCGCGGCCCAGCAGCACGAGCGGCCATGGCGCCGGCCTTGTCCGCGCCGGCCGCGGCGAGACCGATCTGCGCATCACGCCCACCTTCCGCCCGCGCGTCGTCGACGGCATCCTCTCGGGCGCCCACGCCGCGCACGAGACGCACTTCCAGCTCCTGGCCGCGTTCGCCGGCGCGGACCTCCTGGCGGCGGCCGCCGCCCACGCCGACCGCGCCGGCTTCCTGACCCACGAGCTCGGCGATTCCATGCTGGTCTTGCCGGGCGCGCTGGCTCAGCCCCTCAAAAACGCCACCTCGGCGCCATAGTGCAGGCCGCAGCGGACAGCGCTTGCGCTTTGCCGCCCCTTCCTTAGACTACCCGTCCCTCGTCGGGACCCCATCGTCTAGCCCGGCCCAGGACAATGCCCTTTCAAGGCATGAACGCGGGTTCGAATCCCGCTGGG
>CAWIGZ010000001.1:1002500-2333010 GCA_963835825.1 uncultured Pseudomonadota bacterium | reverse complement strand
GCACACCGCCCTCAGCCGCCTTCGTCCAGGGCTTGGCGCCCCAGGAGGCGACTGGTGTGTCCGGACCCTTGGCGGCGCCGCGGTGAAACATGTTGAAGCCGCAAGCCGGCATCACGCGCCCGTCGACCTGCGGGTAGTGGTGGCAGCACTTGCGCAACCGCTCGAGATCGAAGTCGTGGCGGTCCATGTAGTGATGCAGGAAGATCGACTTCGCCTGCCCCTCGCCGATCCGCACCGCCTCCCTGTTGCTGAGCGCGCGGTCCGGAAACATGGCGTCCAGCGAGCGGCGCAGCGACTTCAGGATCGCGGGGCCATGCTCGATCTCGTCCTGGCGCGCGAACACGTCGTGGATCACCTCGTGCAGGGTGTCGTGGATCTCCGGGGAGGCGCCGAGCGTCGCCGACGACCGCAGCAGCGATCCATGGCGCTTGAAATCGACGAAGCGCGCGAACGGCAGGTGGCTGCCGTCGGGCAGGCGCAAGAGGTACGTCAGCGACACGCACTGTGGGTGCGAGCAGGGCAACGGCGAGAAATCGGAGACCCGCAAACGCCCGGCCGTCTGCGCCTCGATCGCGTGGATCACGCCCGGGATGGTCAGGCGGTCCATTGGATCGTGCGGAAACCGGCCGCCCCCCTGCCCGGTGAACGCGGCGGGCTGGAAGCTGAGCGACAGGATGTGGTCTTCCGACTCCAGGAGGTCGACCGCGCGGCCGATCTGGTCTTCGTTGACGCCGCGGGTGGCGACGAAGATCAGCTGCGTCGGGATGGCCAGCTCCTTGAGCATCGCCAGCGCGGCCTCTTTCTCGGCGGTCAGGTCCCGCCCACGAATCTTCTCGTGGGTCTCGGCGTTGAAGCCGTCGAGCTGCAGCGCGACGTAGGCCCCCTTCGCCTTCAGCGCCTCGGCGAACGCCCGATCGCGCCCCAGCCGCAGCCCGTTGGTGATGATGACGATCCGCCCGATCTCGTCGCGCGTCGCGATGTCGATCAGCTCCAGGAGCCGCGGGTGGCTGGTCGGCTCGCCCCCCGACAGCGCGATCGATTCGCACTGTCCTTCGTTGGTGATGAGGCCGTCGACGATGCGCGCGAACGTCTCGGGCTCCATGTGGTGCGCGTACTGGTTGTCGACGATGCAGATGGGACATTCGAGGTTGCAGTGATCGGTGATCTCCACGATGGGGAGGCAGGTGTGCTGCTCATGGTCGTCGCAGGTGCCGCAGTCGGTCGGGCAGCCGTGCTCGACGTGGCCGGCGAACTTCAGCGGCTCGGTGCCGGCGCGCGCGAAGCCGTAGGCCCGGACGTAGTAGCCCGCATCCTCGGACACCAGCGCCTCCGACGGTCCGCAGGTCGGGCAGGTCTTCTTGAAGTAGACGCGACCCGCGCGGATCACGACGTCGGCCGGGAGTAACGTGAGACAGGTCGGACAGGTCGACGTCGTTTGCTTGAACAGATGGTCGCCCGGCGAATCCGCCGGGACGTCGCCGCGGGCGAGGAACGCGGCCACCCAGGCGGGGCCGTCGGCCGCGACCAGATCTTCGGTTGGCCCGCAGCCCGTGCAATGTTTGAGCATGACGACGGCGCCGTCGCGCAGGACGACGCGCCCCTCGAGTGCCGCGCCGCAACTGCCGCATGTCGTGAACTCGTGGGCGAAGAACGTGTGGGGCTTGTCACGACGGCCGGACGGCTGGACGCAGGTCGTACACTCCATTGCGGCTCCTCCCAACGACGACGACGTTGACGACCGTCGACACATACCATGAACACGGTGATAGCGTACCTGCCGCATGCGCTACGTCCTCCTCGACCGCATCACGGCGCTGGAGCCGCCCGCGCGCGCCCACGGCGTCAAGTGCGTCACGCTGGCCGACGACATCTTCGCCGACCATTTTCCCGGCCACCCGGTGATGCCGGGCGCGTTGACGCTCGAATCGCTGGCGCAGCTCGGTGGCGTCCTGTGCGAGGCGACGATGCGCCTGGGCGGACGCCACGATCTGCACGCGCTCCTGGTCGCCGTCGAGCGCGCGAAGTTTCGCCGCCTGGTCAGGCCCGGCGACAAGATCGAGCTCGAGGTGGCCGCCCTCCGCGTGAGCGAGGACGGCGGGCAGGTGAAGGGGACGGCGCACGTCGAGGGGCAGCTGGCCGCCGAGGCGGAGCTGACGTTCGCGTTCGCCGAAGTCAAGCACCCCAAGCTCATCGAGCGCCGCCGCGAGGTGCTCAACGTCTGGCTGTACGGCTCGACGGAAGAGCCATGACGGCAGGGGAGTGAAGGTGCGGGTAGGGGGGGCGACACGAGCACGGCGGCCGGTGTTCGTGCGCGGGGTCGGCGCGGTGACGCCTCTGGGAGCCGACTGGCCGTCGTCGCTCGCCGCGCTGGCGGCCGGCGCGAGCGCGATTGGGCCGGTGACGAGCTTCGACGTGACGGGCTTCCCCTCGACGGTCGCCGCGGCGGTCCCCGAGCGCCTCTGCGCGGCCGCTGCCCACCTCGACCGACGCTGGACGCTGCTCGCCCCCGCCGCCGACGAGGCCTGGAGGCAGGCCCGCATCGACGCGCCGGCCGCGCGCATCGG
The DNA here is from genome assembly GCA_963835825.1 of uncultured Pseudomonadota bacterium. GTDB lineage: Bacteria > Myxococcota_A > Polyangia > Fen-1088 > Fen-1088 > JADGRB01. Next base: position 2,330,446 of record CAWIGZ010000001.1, on the reverse strand, counting down.
CGTGTTTCTGGGCGCGGAATCGGGCCGGTCATCGTTTTCGACGGTGGTCGCGCTCGCGCGGGCGGCCGGCGGCGGCGTCACCTTCGACGCGCGCGCGTTCGGCGCCGGCGCCGCGGCGCTGGCGCCAAAGCTCGAATCCTCACGTCGTGTCGCCGGCGGCGGTCACCTCGGCGCTGGCGCGGCGGCTCGGTGCCGCGGGCCCGGCGGTCACGGTCTCGCTCGCCTGCTCGTCGAGCGCCGCCGCCACAGCCGAAGGGGCGCGGTCGATCCGCGCTGGCCAGTGCGACGTCGCCATCTGCGGCGGGGTGGGCGCCGACGTCGATCCGTTCATGCTCGCCGGCTTCGGCAAGCTGGGCGCACTCTCCGCGCGCGGATGCTCCTGTCCGTTCGACGCGCGCCGGGACGGCTTCGTGGTTGGCGAGGGCGCGGCCGTGATCGTGCTGGCGGCGGATCGCGGTGCGGCGCGCCTCGAGCTCGCGGGCGAAGCGCGCTCACTCGACGCCTATCACCTGACGGCGCCCGATCCGGACGGCGCCGGCGCCGAACGTGCGATGCGCGGCGCGCTGGCGGACGCGGGTGAGGCAGGGGTCGACTACGTGCAAGCGCACGGAACATCGACGCCGCTCAACGACGCGGTCGAGGCAGCGGCGCTCCGGCGGGTCCTCGGTCGGTCGCTCGAGGCGGCCCACGTATCGTCGATCAAGGGGGCGCTCGGCCACGCGATCGCGGGCGCGGGTGCGCTCGGCTTTCTGGCCGGCTGCGCGGCCATCCTCGACGGGTGCGTGCTGCCGACGGCGGGTCTGCGCGAGCCGGACGCCGCCTGCGCATTGCCCCACGTCCGCGGGCGCGCGCTGGCCCGCCCGGTCCGCACCGCCCTGGTCAACGCGTTTGCCTTCGGCGGCGCCAACACCAGCCTCGTTTTGCGGGGCGTCGCGTGAGCGTCCCCTTCCCGCGGGCGGTTTATGTGGTGGGCGCAGCGGCGCTGACGCCGTTCGGACTGGGGTGGCGCGGCCTCGCCGCGCGAGCGGCCGCAAATGAGCCGGCGGCACGGACCGAGGTGCCCGCCCTCGCGCCCGACGACGACCCCTGCGAACCGCGGCACCGCAAGATGATGTCGCGCGCCGCCTATCTGGCGGCGGCGGCCGTGCATGCGGCGTTGCGCGAGCCCGCCGTCGCGGCACTGGATGTGCCGCCCGCCGACACTGGCCTCTTTCTCGGCGTCGGCGCCTCGGGCGGCGACATCCCGGAGCTCGAGGCGATGCTGCGCGAGAGCGTCGCGGGCGACGCGTTCCAGCTCGACCGATTCGGCGACGCGGGCCTGCGCGCCGCGAATCCCCTGTTCGCGTTCCAGCTGATGAACAACTTCACGCTCTGCCACGGCGCCATCCTGGCAGGGCTCGAAGGGGCCAACGCGGCGTTCTTTTCGCGCGGCGCGGGCACCGTTCGGGCGCTGCGCGAGGCCGCCTTCGCTGTCGCGGAAGGCGAGGCGCCCGTGGCGCTCGCCGGCGGTGCCGACTCGGCTCTCTATCCGGTGACCGCTTTCGAACTCGGGCGAAGCGTTCCGACGGTGCGTCCGTCGGAAGGCGCGGCAGTCCTGGCGCTCGCCCCCGGGCGGTCGAAGCGACGAGCGTCCGCCTGGTGCGGGCAGAGGTCGCTCCTTCCTTCTCCTTCGAAACGTGGCGCGGGGAGCGAAAGGGCGGGCGGGGTCCGTCGCTGGTGGTGGTCACCGCCTCCGATCCCGCGGCGCGCTCCGTCATCACCGCCGACGCGCGGTCCCAGGAAGCGGAGATTGTCGTGTTGGACGGTGTGCTGGGTGAAACGTTGGCGGCGGCGCCGGCGCTCGCCTGGGCCGTCGCGTTCGACTGGCTGGCAGCCCGCCCCCAGGGACGCGTGTGCGCCCTCAGCCGTGGCCTCGACGGCGAGCTCGGGGTCGTCGAGCTGGAGAGGGGGCCCGCGTGAGCCGCGCCGCGATCTCCGGCGTCGGCGTCGTTTCGGCGTTCGGTGTCGGGGCCCCCGCGTTCTTCGACGGCCTCGCCCGGGGGCGGGCGGCGGTGGGGCCGATCCGCGCGTTCGACGTTTCGACGTTCCCGGTGCGCGTCGCCGGCGAGGTTCCCGATCTCCCGGCGACCGATGGCGCTCGCGATCGCAAGATCACGCTAGGCACGGCGGCAGCGCGGGAGGCCTGGCGCGACGCCGGCTGCACGGCGATCGATCGCGGCGCCGCGCTCGTTGCCGCCGTGGGCCTGGAGCAAGCGTTTCTCCAGGACTTCATTCCGCTGCTCGACCGCGGCCGCATCGACTGGTCGCGGGGCGCCGACGCGGGCCTCCCGCGGGTGGCGTTCCGCGCGCCGATCGATGGCACCCTGGCCGCCATCGCCGATGGGCTCGCGCTCACCGGTCCGCGCATCGGGCACGTCTCCGCCTGCGCCGCCGGCGCGCTCGCCGTCGCGCACGCCGCCGCCCTGGTCGAGCGCGGCGAGCACGACGTCGTCATCGCGGGCGCCACGGATTCGATGCTGAACCCGCTCGGCCTGGGCGGCATGGCCCGCCTGGGCGCCCCGTCGCCGCGCCACGCGGCGGACGCCTGCCGGCCTTTCGATCGCCGGCGCGATGGCCTGGCGATGGGCGAAGGCGCCGCCTTTTTCGTCGTCGAGAACGAAGCGCGCGCCCGGGCCCGCGGCGCGCGGGTGCACGCACGCATCCTCGGATGGGGCAGCACGCAGGACGGCTACCGGGTGACCGCGCCGCGCCCCGATGGCCGTTCAGCCGCGCGCGCGATTCTCGAAGGCGCTGGCGCGTGCGGGCCTCGACCCCCAGGCAGTCGGTTACGTCAACGCGCACGGCACTGGAACGCCGCTCAACGATCCGGCGGAGGTACGCGCGCTGCGGCTCGCCCTCGGCGTCCACGCCGACCACGTTCCCGTCTCGTCCATCAAGGGCGCGATCGGACACCTGATGGCGGCCTCGGGCGCGATCGAGCTCGCCGCCTGCCTGCTGCCGCTCGCTCGCGGGCCACTCCCGGGGACGGCGCACCACCAAGAGCCCGACCCGGAGTGCGACGTCGACGTGATCGGTGAAGCGCCGCGTGCCGGCGCCGTCGAGTTCGCGCTCTCCAACTCGTTCGGTTTCGGTGGGCAGAACGCCTCGGTCCTGCTCGGGCGGGGCGAGCCATGATACCGGTCGCCGTCACCGGCTGGGCCTGGCGTACGCCGCTCGGTGACGATGTCGACGAAGTGGTACGCCGTTTGGCGGCGGGGGAGCGGGCCGCCGCGCCGCTCGCGCGCTTCCCGATCGACAGTTACGCCTGCCTCTGGGCGGCCGCGATTGCCGGCGATCCTGTCCCTTCTCGCCATCAACGATTTCTCCGGCGCATGGGCGGCTTCGCGCTCGACGTCGCCTGCGAGGTGGCACACCGAGCGTTGCCCGCTTCCCGCGGCGCGCGCGTCGGTCTCTTCTTCGGGTACGGGGGCCTGCGCGCGCACTGGAACGACATGATGCCGGCGCTCGCCGGTCAGGAGCCGGACGGCGCGGGGGCCTGGGAGCGCGGCCTGCATCTGCTGCATCCGTTCTGGATGTTGCAGCATCTGTCGAACAACGCCCACGCGCTGGCGGCCGTGGAGCTGGGCGCGAGCGGCGATGGCCTCTTGCTCGCCGGCGCGAACGCGGGCGCACAGGCGCTCGGCGCCGCGGCACGGGCCCTCGCCTGCCACGCGCTGGACGCCGCGATTGTCGTGGCCTACGACACGCTCCTCGAGCCGGAAACGCTCGTCGAGCTCGCCACGCGAGGCGCCTGTGTGAACCCGGTCGGCAGGCCACCCGCCGCACCCTACGGCGAACGGTCGGCCGGCTTCGTTCCCGGCGAGGCGGCGGCGGCCGTCGTGCTCGAGCGCCTGGACGACGCAGGCGAACGCGCCCTTGCTCTCGTCGAAGCCTGGGATGCGGCTGATGGAGGACAGGTCGGTCCAAGCAACCTGGCCGCCATCGCCAACCTGCTCGCCTCGCTGGCGGCCGAGGATGGCGCGCACGCCGCAATCGGCGTCGTCGATGGCGCGGCGATCGGCGATCCCGCGACCGACGGAGAGGAGCGTCGTCTGCTGGCGGCGCGCCCAGACCTCGTCTCGGCATCGACCCCGATCTGTGCGACGCTCGGGGGCATGGGACAGCTCGGGGCGGCGGCCGCCGTCGTGCAGACGATCGCGCTCGGCGCGGCGCTGCGAGCCCGCCGCCTGCCGCCGGTGGCAGCGCTCGATCGCGGCGCGGCAGGGCCGCTCCGGCCGCTGGCAACGGCGGAGCCGACCAGCGCCCGGGTGGGTCTGGCGCTTTCGGTCGGCGCTCCCGGTCTCGCCGGCGCCGTCCGGGTGGCGGTGCCGTGAGCGGGGGGGCCGCCACCGGAACCCGCTGGGCGCTGGTCACAGGCGGATCGCGCGGCATCGGCGCGGCGATCGCGAGCGAGTTGGCGGCGCGAGGGTTTGCCGTCGCCCTCAACTTCCGCCGCGATGCCGCCGCCGCGGCGAAGGTGGCGGCCGCGATCGAGGCCGCGGGTGGGCAGGCGCTGTTGGCCCCGGGCGACGTCGCCGACCCGGCCGCCGTCGAGGCGATGTGGCGGACACTGGATCGCCACCTCGAGACGACCGGGGGCGTGCTGGAAGCGCTGGTCTGCAATGCCGGCGTCATCCGCGACACCCTCTTCGGAACGAGCGAGGCGCGCGATTTCGACGACGTCCTGCGCGTCAACCTGACGGGCGTCGTGGACTGTTGCCGTCAGGCGCTGCGGCGCTTGGTCCTCCGGCGCCGCGGCGCGATCGTCACCCTCTCATCGGTGGCGGCGCAGCGCCCCGGCCGGGGCCAGAGCAACTACGCCGCCTCGAAGGGGGCGGTTGAATCATTCACGCGCGCCCTCGCGGTCGAGCTGGCTCCGCGCGGTATCCGGGTCAACGCCGTCGCACCGGGCGTGATCGATACGGCGATGAGCGCCGAGGTGCGCGCCCTCGCCCCCGACGAGGTCGCCGCTCGAATCCTGCTCCGCCGTCCCGGGCGCCCCGAGGAGGTCGCGCGGGTGGTGGCGTTCCTTTGCAGCGACGAGGCCAGTTACGTCACGGGGCAGGTCTGGAACGTCGACGGAGGATTCAAGCTGGAATGAGCCTGCCGCCCGAAGAGGGAGCCGAGGCAGCGTCCGCGCACGCCGCGGATGCGCCCGCGCTCTACGCGCTGCTCGGGACGCGCCGCAGCCTGCGCCGGTTCTCGCCGGCGCCAATCGAGCGCGCCGTGCTCGAGCGCCTGCTGTCGGCTGCCGTCACCGCCCCCTCGAGCACGAACCGCCAGCCCTGGCGCTTCACGGTGGTGACGGAGCCCGTGCGCCGGCGCCAGGTCGCCGCCGCGGTACGCGCCCGCGCCGACGAGATGAAGGCGATCGTGGCCCGTGGCCACCACGCCGCCGACTTCGGCAACTACTCCGACTTCTTTCACGAGCCGCTCGAGGGCGCTGCCGCCATCATCATCCCGCAGTATCGCGAGCACGACGATCTGATTGCATCCTTCATCGCTTCGGGTGGAGGCGACCCGAGCCAATACACGACCAGCGCGGCCATGCAGGCCGAACTGGCGTCGACATCGGGCGCCGTCATGCTGCTCTTGATCGCGGCCCACGCAGAGGGACTCGGCGGGTGCTGGATGGCAGGTCCCATGATCGCCCGCGAGGAGATCGGACGGCTGTGCGGAATCGTCCCGCCGTGGCGTATGCTGGGCGCAATCGCCCTCGGTCACCCCGATCCCGCCACGCCGGTCCTGGCCTCTCCCGGACGCAAGTCGATCGATCGGGTCACCGAGTTCATCGAATGACCGCACCCGCCACCACAAACGACCGCGCCGAGATCGAGGAGAAGGTTCGCCTGCTCGTGGCCGAAGCGGTTGGCCGTCCCGCGGCTGCCGTGACCCTGGATGCGAGCCTCGTCGAGGACTTGGGCGCCGACTCGCTGGCGCTGCTCGATCTGGTCTTCATGCTCGAGCGAGCGTTCGGCATCCAGATTACCCGCGGAGAGATCGAACGGTCTGCGCGCGGGGACTTGAGCGACGAGGAGTTCGCGCCGGGTGGTGTGGTGTCCGAGACTGGCTTGGCGAGGCTGCGCTCACTTATGCCGGAGGCCGGGGCCCGCCTACGGCCCGGCTTGCGCCAGGGTCAGATCCTGACGCTGTTCTCCGCGCGAACGTTCACGTCGATCGTGCTCGCTAAGCTCGCGTCGGCTGCGGCGGCCCCCGACCTAACGTCCTAAACGTGCCAACGTGCGGCCAACGAACCAACCGTAGAACCTGAAGAATCCCTTGGAACTCGGCGCGATGCCTGGGTTCTGGGATGTATCAGTGTCTGGGTCAATTGCCGATGGGGTCACGACGCTCGGCGCCACGAATCATGTCGTCACTCACTCGCTCTACTTGAAGAGCGATCCACCGGTGATGATGGCGGGCCCGCGGCCGCCGCTGCAGATCTGATTCCGGTCAAGGGACGACCACACAAGGGCACCCGGTCACCGGGGATCCTGGTTAAATTCGTTACAGTGAAACCTCATGACAGGCCGCTGCACAGCGGTCGCGTTCGCCGGAGGAGGCGTAACCGAGCGCTCTGCGGGATGTTGACGGTTTGAATTCTTGCCACCGATGGGATGTGCCTAAGCGAGGTCGCGATATGCCTAGAAAAGTGCCTAATTCGCCGTGATTCTGGGTGTCGCCTGGTGCTTCGTGGTGTTGTTAAGTGGCCGGTTCTTCTAGGTTAAGGTGCTTGGTGCGCTCTATTGCCAAGGTGGACGTCGAGGGTTCGAACCCCTTCTCCCGCTCCAAACCTTTCAAGGGTTTAGGCGCCACGCGGACAGTCGCGAAGTGCGCCAGGGACGAGTTCCGGTACGAGTTTTGGGATAGGGTTTTAACGCCTCAATGGCGGAACAGGATCTCGGCCTGGAGGTCTCGCGGGGCATCCCCTACATCCGGAAGCTCCAAGAGCTGGCGAGGTCTCTCGCGCACTCTCGCCCTATGAAGGCGCTGCGAGAGAAGGTGTCTGTAAACTTCTTGGCTCGCGCCACGGTGGCGGCCGAGTATTACGGGTGCGACGTTTGCACCCTGACGCTGGCTGGCTCGGGCGAAACAGCCGTGCTCAACCTGGACTACGCCTTGCCGAATCCGGCTTGTGCTACCCGCTGCCGGCCGACGGCGGCAGGGACGCTTCATCGTCGCTCGTGGAACACCAGGTTGTTCCGATACCTCTACCTCCCTTTTGTGGAATCGCCGCTCCGGATGGAGGCGCATCCCGGACGATCCGGAGATCGTCCTCCAGCCGGACGGCGACGCGGCGCCGTTTCTGCCCACAATCCCGAGCGCCTACTGTGAGTTCCTTCCCGGCCCGACGGTTGCCGAACCGCGCGGATGCCTCCTCACGAATCTCGAGAATGAGGTCTGCGTCTCCGATTGCAAGGCGTGTCCGTAGGCCCGACCACCATCATCGGTCGGCGCGGCGCGTGCGCGGTCAGGGCGCGGCAGCCCCGGCGGGTGGAGGGAGGTGCTTGACGGTGATCGCCGTGGAAGAGGCCTCGCCGATCACGCCGGAGCCGGCGGCCACGGCCAGCCAGTCGCCGTCGGGGCTGACGGCGAAGAGGTCGGAGTTGTTGAGTGCTTGCACCGTCTCGGCGGCGATCCTGTCGCGCGCGCCCGTGCCGAGGTCGTCGCGGAACAGCCCGTCGTAGACCCCATCGCAGAGGGCGTCGCCCACGTCGTTGGTGTAAGGGCCGAGGCATTCCACCTCGCCCCACCCGTAGGCGAGGGTCGGGGCCGGCGCTCCCGAGAGCGCGTCGACCTGCCCGAGGCCGGTCAGCTTCGTGGTGGCGCCGGTCGCGAGGTCGATGACCTGGTTGGCGACGATAACCGCGCTGGGGCTCTCCCCGGTCCAGGCGGTGACCAGCCAGATCGTTTCGTCGTCCGGGAACTCCAGGTAGGTGATCGCGCCCGTCGAGGTGTCCGCCACCGCGTAGTGGGTCGCGGCGCCGCTCGACGCCGCGTTCCGGGCCAGCAGCGCGCCGCCGTCGGGCGAGAAGGCCAGCGGTTCGAGGCCGCCGCCGAGATCGACGGGCGCCCCGCCCGCGAGACCCTGGACCGTCGTGTCGCCCGCGTAGTCGCGGAGCGCGACGCGCGTCCCGTCCGGCGTCGCCAGGTAAGAAAGGAAACTGGTGCTGAGGACGCGCGGCGCCGTCAGGCTGGTCCCGTCGCTGCCGATCGTCGCCAGGGTCAGGCTCACGCCGCCGGTGGCGGGGTCGTTCGTCGCGTAGATGATCTCCCGCCCGTCGGTGGTGAGTGTGGGGCTGGGATAGCCCCACACGCCGGTGGCCGCCGCGATCGGGTTGCGGTTCGCCGCCGGCATGGCGTAGAGGGTTCCGGGGATGCTGTTGATGCCCCCGTTGATCCAGTACAGCGTCGTGGCGTCCGGTGACCAGGCGATCCACGAGATCTTCTTGGTGGAGGCGCCGCTGACCCAGGTGTCACCGATGTCGTCGTCGGGCCAGGCGCTGCACGCCGTGAAGAGAGGCGCGAGCAACAGGACCAATGTGACCAGGCAGCGAGGCGTCCGAAACGGCATGCCCGTCAAGAATGCAGCATCCGGACCAGGCGTGGCGGCCCGAATTCTCGCTAGGAAGGGCGGAATCGCTGCCCCGTCGTCAGAAATCGAACGCCGATCTGGTGCCCCGTCTGGCGTTCGGAGATGAGGGTGCCGGGTGGGCAGTGGCACGCCGTCGACTCTCGCCTCGAGGCAGGACCAACCGTATGGCATCGCGGTCGACGCAACGAGCGTCTATTGGACGACGAGTTCGGGCCGCACCGTGATGAGGCTACCTTCACAGCACGCCAACACTGTCTGGGACTCTTGGATTGGCGATCGCTCAAGCTGTGCTTCCCGACGAGATTCTGCGAGATCTCACCTTCGCTGACGTTCTCAGCTACCGACGGGAGGCCCGAGACGCATACGCCGCGTTCTCGACAGAAGTCGATCGCCTGGCTGCAAAGATTCGCGACGCAGACCCATCCCGCCTCGACGATGAGATCAAGTCGACCATCGCCACTGAAGTCGCGCCCCGTATTTCTGAATACAGAGCCGAGATGTGCTCAGTGAGGGATCGAATGTTTGGGAGCCTGATCAAGAAAGTGAAGTGGTGGCACGTTCCTACGTTGACCCTGACACACTGGGCCGGGCTCAGCTGGAGCGCGGCGCTGACGACATTCGTCGGTGCGCTTGTGCCGGCAGTGGCTCCCGACGTCGTCGACTTCGTGGTCAACCGGAGAGAGGTCACTCGACGAAATGCCTTCGCGTACCTAATTGCAGCTGCTCCGCGGGAGGGCGTCTAACCCGCGCCCTGAGGCGGACCGTGAGGGAACTAGGAAGGTGGGAGGGGAGCAAACTGAGCAGCGGGGACTGAAGTTTCTGGGGTGCGGCGAGGCAACGGGATTCGTCGTAGGGGGTAGGCGATGCCCTCGTTCCGTGGCCACCTCGCGCCCGAGTCCAGGAACACGGGCGCCTGTCGTATACTTGCATTTGTGGGGGAAGAGCTAAAAAGAGCCTGGTTGGGGCACTACGGGGCCCCCCTATACGGTGAGAGCATGCTCTCGGGCCTCACAGCGCCCGATCTGGAAAAGCTCGTGGTCGACGCCCTCGCGCTCAGCCGCCGTGATCCCTCGATGACGCGTGCGCTCCCGGTCCTGCTATGGAGGCGCCGCGGGGACCTCGACATGGCGAAGCTGGGCCGGCTCGCCCAAGCCAAGGGTCGCGAACGCACGTTGGGGTTCTTTCTCGACCTAGCCGCGCGGCTATCTGGCGATCGCCGGCTCCGAAGCGCGGCCGCGGCTCTGCGACCGTCGTCCCCGCACCCTTCCACGAACTTCTTCACGAACCACCAGGGGGCGCTCGCGCGGGTCCTCGCCGACCAGAACACGCCGCCCGTGGCCCGCGCTTGGGGCTATCGCATGAACATGGGCATGGACGTGTTCGAGAGCATGTTCGCGAAAGCGAAGGCCACCGAGCGTGAAGCGCTACTCGCGAGCTGAGCTCGTCGCCTTCTTACGTCGCGTCGACGCACGTTCTGACCAAGCCAGAGGTGCTGGAGGTGATCGGTGGTGCCGCGGCCGTGCTGAAGTACGGGGCGAGCGCCCCGACGAAGGACATCGACACCTGGAACCGCGTGCCGAAGGCCGTGCAGGATGCCGCCGACGCCGTCGGGGCGATGGGGCAGGGCGTGCCCCTCGCGCCTGCTGGGGTCGCGGAGATCCCGAACGACGCCGAGCTGCGTTTCAAGACGGTCTCGATCGGGATCAAGAAGCTCGTCGTCCGCGTGCCGGACCGCTACGACCTGGCGCTGTCGAAGACGATCCGTGGCTACGACAACGACCTCCAGGTCATCAAGGAGATGCACGAGGAGAAGCCGTTCTCGCTCAAGAGGCTCGTCGCCCTGTTCGAGACCGAGATGGACGGCGCGGTCACGAAAGATAAGCGCGCCTTGCGCCTTAACGTCGCCGTGCTCGTCCCGGCCCACGGCACGACGGGCGCAGCGCCAGCCCTTCGTCGTGTCGTCGCCAGGCCCGACGGGCATTCGATCGGCTCCGATTCCCCTCCTCCCAGCGCCCCCGCCGTCTGATCTTCCCATGGCCGCACGTCGGCTCGTGCTGCCGCGAAGGCTTCCTCCAACGGGCAATTACGCGAATGCTCGCTCCCGCGGCGACTCGCTCCCGCTCGCCGCCTCCCTCGCTCGATTCACGCAATTGCCTATGTCTTCCGTCAACCCGCCCATCTCCCAATTTTCTCGGGCCCTTCGGGCCCTGCCGGGACTTCGGGCCTCGCTATCACGACGGCCAGTACGATGCCAGTCCCGCGGCCTCTTGGGGGCCTTCCCTCAAAAGGGCATTCCCTTACAGGCGGAGCGGGCTTTTCACCTGACGCGAGAGCGGGCCGCCTGCTACTGCAAGTACCAGGCGCCAATGACAACTTTCACCCGTCCCAACGCGGAGGCTTCGGTGCCGTCGAAGGCGGCACGTGTCCCGCGAGTTCATCCCGGGCGGCGTCAGCTCGCCGTCAGACTGGCGCGCTTTGGAGCTCCCGAGGGTTTCGACCTGGTCGAGCCACCGATGCCCGCCGCGCGGCCCCACGAGGTGCGCGCGCGGGTGCTCGCCGCGAGCCTTCAGCTCACCGACATCTCTACCACTGACGCTCGACGGGTTGCCCTTCGGCATCGACGTTGCCGGTTGAGCCTGCGTCTGCAAAACGAAACAGGAGGCTCACGATGAAAAGGATCCTATTGACGACAACGATCGCGGTGGCGATCGCGGGTGGCGGCCTGGCCTTCGCCCAGATGAACAATCAGTCCGAGAGTGCAGGCTCCTCCCGGCGGTCGCCGGGGATGATGGGCGCCGGGAATGGTCCGGGGATGATGGGCGGCGGGTACGGCCCCGGCGGCGGCACCGGTCCGGGGATGATGGGCGGCGGGTACGGTCCGGGCATGATGGGCGGCTGCGGCATGATGGGCATGATGGGCGGCGGGATGTTTCAGATGATGGGGAATGCTTCGACCAAGATCGAGGTGAAGAAGATCGCGAAGGGAGTGACGATCACCATGACCTCGCCCGACGCGCCAACCGCCGCCCGCCTGCAGAAGATGGCGGAGGCGATGCAGCTGATGCACGAAGCCGTCGAGCGCTAGCCGCGGATGACTCGTCGGGAGACGACCAGGATCAGCGCACGTCGATGACCGACGACGACAGCATCTGCCGGGGCACGGCGGCGCAGGATCGGCGGGCGCCGGCACGCGGACCGAGGGCCCTGCGAGGCAGGAGGCGCGTCCTCCGGAGATGGGCACTGCTCCCCGTCAGCCTGGCCGTCGTCTTCGCGATCGCGCTCTCGCCGGCTTGCTGGCGGCGCGATCAACCAGCGGTGGCCGCCACCGCGACCGACGTCGACGTCGTGCAGGGCCCGAGCTGGCTCCGGCATCTGGGGCTCAAGCCGGAGGAGACACGCCTCGGCCAGGCCGGCGGCCAGACCCCCGCGCGAGGCGCCGAAACGCCGGCCGCGACCGCACGCGCCGAGAGCGCCGCTGTCCAGAAGCTGTTCTCGCTGGGGCGGCAATCCGACGATCGGGCCGGCCGAGCCATCCTGGCGAAGCCAATCACCGCGAGCGGATCGGATCTTTACCGGCTCGACTGCCAATCTTGCCACGGCTCGGAAGGCAACGGCGCGCCGCCGGAGATCCTCCCGCTCGTCGATCCAGTGCGCGCCACGTCGGTCGCTTTGGTTCGGGAGCGCATGGAGAAGGCCGGCCACCCCATTCCCGAGGAGATGGCCAAGACGCTCGCCGACCAGGCCGAGGCCTCGCTGCGACACCGGATTCGGGAGGGTGGCAAAGAGATGCCGGGGTTCCCGCATCTGCACGATGCGGAGGTGAACGCGCTCTTGGGCTACCTGGGGCAGCTCGCGGGCGTGCCGCAGGCCAAGCCCGCCCCTGCGATGGTGACCGTCTCGCTCGGCCATCTGGCAGAGCACCTCGTGGCGGGGACTTGCCACGTCTGCCACGACGCCACGGGGCCCGGGGCCAGCCCGATGATGATGATGAGGAGCGGTGTCATCCCGTCGCTGGCCAGCCTGCCCCAGCAGAGGTCGGCGACCGACGTGGTCGCCAAGGTGCGGGAGGGAAGATCGTCGATGGGCGGAATGGGGCACATGATGGGCGGAGGGATGGGGATGGGGACGGGGGCCGCGCGCATGCCGACCTTCCCCTATGTGACCTCGGACGAGGTGGCGCTGGCGTACGCGTACCTCGCGCTCTACCCGCCGCGACCGTAAAGCCGATGACCATGAAGAGCTCCGAACGGTTGATGCGCCAGCTGCGGCTTGCGGCGGCAGCCGCCGCCCCGGCCATTGCGATCGCGCTCTTCGCGAGCCCGGCGGAGGCCATCCCTGGGCGTACGGGCGCCCGGTGGATTTGCGCAAGGGCTACAACGGGCTGGTCGGTATCGTCGAGAACGAGCTGCGGTCCGACAAGTGCGCCGAGCTCGAGAAGCTCAAGGGTAGCGGTGGCGAGCTGCAGAGCGCGCTGAAGCTGCTGGAAGAGGCGCAGCAAGAGGCCGCGAAGCTCGACGAGCCGGCCCCGCGCGCACGACTCCGCTCGACGGAGTCGCGGGCCGTCACCGAGAAGATGAAGGCGTGGATGCAGAGCACCACGGCACTGAAGACCACGAGCCTGGGCGGCGCCATCCGCTACACGCTGGGCATCTGGAGTCGGCTGACGCTCTTTCTCGACGATCCGGAGATCTGGCTCGACAACAACCGGACCGAACGCGGACTACGCGGGCCGGCGATCGGGCGCCGGAATCACTTCGGATCCAAGTCCGCGCGCGGCACCGTCGTCGCCGCGACCATGTACAGCCTCGTCGAGTCCGCCAAGGCCGGGTGCGTGGATCCCATCGCCTACCTCGTCGAGGTCGCGACCCGCACGAAGCAGAATCCGGGCGCCGTCCTCCTGCCCGCCGACTTCAAGACCGCGGCGTAACGCCAGCCTGCACGAGATCTGGGGCCGCGTCGGGTTCCATCGGCGCGGTCCGGGGGGAACGCCGGCAATGGCGGTTTGCCGCGCGCGGAACATTCGGATGCCCAGTTCGTCCAGGGGTTGGGGCGGCGACAGCTCTCGGAAGGTCGGTTGGCCCTTGAATGGGATGTCGATCGTGAACAGCGTGCGAAATGGCTCATCCCGGCTGATGAACATGGTGGCGAACCCCTCGCGGGGCTTACCGGAGTCGTCGGCTTGCTGCAGCGTCAGCCAACCGCCCACGCCCCGCTGATGAAGGTCCGGAACGTTCGCCAGGGCCACGTCCGTTCCGATCGCCGACGCTTTGTCGAGGAGGTACAGGATCCGCCCGAGCTCGACCGACTCGGCGATGCGGGGCGCGAGATCGGCCGGGATCGGCAACGCCCGCTCGGCGCCCGGCCCCTTCCGGGGCGGGCTCGCCGGCGCGGTCGTCGACGCGCAGCCGAGCCCACACGCCGCAATACCCAGCAACACGAGAGCACCCTTCATGCGTCCCAGGATATGACAACCTGGCGGCCGCCGGGTTCTTCGGGGTAACTCATCAGGTGTTCCGTTCAGATCCCTTGGGACGAACCCGTGCACGAGGATCGAACAAAGCAAAGATGCACCCTCCATCTTCGCGGGGTCGGTCTCATCCCGGACATCGAGGACGCCCAATTGCCAGGAGGGCTCGATGCTCGTCGTCCACTCCATCCACTCCACGACGGTGTACCAGGTCTGTCCGGTCGGCGTTCGCCAGGCGTGGACGGCGCCGAGCCGCGGCGCGCCGACGTCGAAGGCGTTTGCGAGGAACTGATTGAAGCCGCTCCAGGCGATTCCGATGGTGTTCGTCTGCGCTGTGGCCGGTCGTGGCTCGCCTGCGGCGCGAAGCCGCTTGAGACGCTGGCGAGGGAGCTCACCGCGCGTTTTCACTTTGGGTTCGAACATCGGGCTCGCCCGGTGCTCGGGCGCGATCGTCTGGAAGCGATCCATGTAACCGGCGCGTGCTGGACGAACGGCGGCGTCGGCCAGCGAAGGGGAGGGCGGCAGCTCGTCGAGCACCACGTCCAGAAGCTCCGTGACCGGCGCGCCGACCAGGCCACACGCGGGATTGAAGGCCGCCACACGCAGCACGGAATATCGGCCGTCGAGTGTCCGGTACGCCCAAAGCTGGCCCCGGTCCGTTGAGCGCGAGGCCGTCCCTATTCAAAGAGCGGTCTCTGCTCCGTCACGGTCTCGCGCTCGCCGCCTTGCGGACAAAGACCGGACCCGCGTTGGTCAACCAGGTGGTGGTGGCGTCGCCGACGACCACCGCGTTGTCGAAGACCGTTGCGTCGGTGTTGTCGCGCACCGAGGCGGGTGCGTCGGCGACCTGCGACCAGCTGGTGCCGTCGAAGTGCGCGATGTCCTTTCCGGCCGCCCAAATGTCGTTCGGCGCGCGGCCCCAGAGCGAAATGAGGTTGGCGCCCGTCTGCCAGTTCGCGATGGTCGTCTGCGTGACCGTGTCATTGGCGAACCCGACAATCGGAAACACCTGGCCCGAGGCCGCTGGAACCGCGACCCACAGCGCGCCGGGCGAACCGGCCGGCCACAGCGCCTCCACGGTGAATGGACCGACTGGTCCGTGAACGGTCCAGCTCTGACCGTCGAAGTGAAAGAGAAAAGCCGGTGGCATCGTGTTGGCGTTCTGCTCGGCGGACCCGCCGATCCACACGTCGTTCGCGCCGAGGATGGAGATGGCGCTGTACGCGAACGTGATGGGGGGGATGGAGGAGTCGGGAGGCGGCGGCGCCGGGATCTCGGTCGTGGTCACCTGGCCATTCAAGAAGTGCACGATCATCGCCGAGCTCGTGAACCAGACGTCGTCGGGCGTGCGCGCCTGGACGTCTTCGAGAATCAGCACGTTGCCGGGCGCGGGGGCCAGCGCCGTGTTCAATTGCGCGGCGGGCGACCAACCGGTGGAATCGCGGTGATAGATGGCGTCGCCGGTCGTGAGCCAGACATCGTTCGGCGAGGTGCCCGAGATCTGCGCCGGCGCGTTGAGACCGCCCGTAACGGCGAGCTCGATTGTCCAGCACCCGCCCGACCAGTGAAGGACGCGACGAATCGCCGATGGATTGCCGACGGCGTCCGCGGGATCCGCGCCGACGAAGAAGAGGTCGTCGGGGCCGGCTGACCAGGCATCCGTCGCGAAGAATCCGCTGGGGAGGCCCGTCGGCGGCGGAACATCGGTCCACGTCGCGCCGGGTGGCAGCGCTGCCGGGCAGGTGCGCGCCGGCGGGCTCATTGGCGGGGTTGGGCTGGCGGGAACGCCGCCGTCGACCGCCGGCGCCTGCCCGCCCGCGACAGGACCCGCCCCGGTGTCACCGCCAGTCGAGGCCGCTCCCGCATCGTGGCCGGCCGGCGCCGCCTCGTTGTGCCCGCCGCACGCCGCGGCCGATAAAAGAAGACCCACCACCACTCCAACCATCCCCCGTCCGGTCATCTCTGTAGTCCTCCCCTCACACCCGGAGAAACCTGGATTCTTGGATGGGTGCGGTCAATCTACGGCGGACCCTGTATCGTTGCCCTTTCCGGTGCTGCCAACGGCAACCTGACATCGAGCTCGGCTCCGCCGACGCCGCCTCGCGCGGCAAGTCAGATCGGATGTCCACAACCGAGCAAGCCGCTCACGTGAGTCATTGGACCGCTTGTAGCTCTGACGTCCTGCGCTCCACGATCGTCTGGAGGCGCTTCGACGGCACCTTGCGCGTCCAGCTCCTCACCTTGCCGAAGTCGAAGTCGTCGGGCAGCTCGACCTCCGGCAACGACGAGAAGGTGCGCGGCTTCGTCCCGGACAGATAGAACACGTCGAAGAGGGCCTTTTCTGGCGAGGCGATGAGCGCACCTTCGGGGGTCGCCACGAATCCTCCGAAGACTTCGGGCGCCACGGTGTGGATGGAGAAGTCGCCCAACGACGTTTCGACCTCCTGGGGCCTTCCGAGCGTCACGACGTACGTCGAGCGCGGGATCTGCGAGATCATCCCGTGAAACCTCAGCGCCGACAGGAGAGAGACGTAGCTGGGGGAAGGCGCGGCCACGTAGCGCGACAGCACCTTCGGATCGAGGTCGCGGACGAGAGCCCACAAGCCCCTGGCGAGCCGCATGACGACGCCTTTGGTCGTCAGCCTGCCGAGCATCTTGTTCGCGGAGTCCACTCGTCCTCGCATGAGGGCGGCGACCTCGGACGTCGTCACCACCGGAGAAGGGAAGTCCTTCAGCAAGAGCGTGAGGTCGACGGCGCTCATCGGCTGAAGATCTCCAGGCCCTGGACGACGACCGCCTTCTTCTCTTCCCAGCTCGGCCGGCTGCCGTGTTCCTTCCGCTTGGACTTTTCGAGGTACGGCAACACCTCGGCCTTGTACGCGTCGAAGGTCATCTCCGACGCTCTGCCGAGGGCGGCGCGCGCCTGTTCGCTCGGCGGGTGCAGGGCGGTCACCGATCCGACGTCCTTGGCGTAGCGCTCCAGGAGCATGGCCAGGTCGAAGAGGTCGCGAGTCGTCTCCCGACCCGCCAGCGCAGAGACCTTCTGGGCGATGCTTTCAGCGAGCCCGTAGTGTGAGGCTGAAAAGGGGCTCGAACCGTAAGAGTCTGCTATCGGCTTGGCCACCGGACTCACCACGGACTCGGCGTTGGGCTCCCGGCGTGAGAGCTCGATCCTCGTGTGAACGGGCTCGCTCAGACCCTTCACCTTCAGAGTCACCTTCCACCGCTGCGTGGTGTCGGTCTGCTTCAGCGCCGACACCTGCTGGATCTCGATCCCGTAGAGCAAGAGGGCCTTCCTGAAGCGCGGCGAGCCCAGGATCTTATCGACCTTCTTCTCGAGCGTCTCCTTCGACGTGACGGACACGTCCATGTCGAGGCCGTCCGAGTGCCTGACGCTCTCGAAGAAGAGCCTGAGGTTCTGTCCCCCTTTGATGACGGCCTTGTTCGGGGCTTTCGACAGGTGTGCAAGGAAGGTCAGATGGAAGGCCTCTATGGCCTCGCTCGGCGTCGAAATCATGACTGCAAGATAATGACGCTAATGTCATGTACTTGCAATCATTCGGAGTTGACGCGACGCCCCGTCCGGTCACGCGTCTTCGAGCGCGTGCGACTCCTTCGCCGCCACCGCAGACGAGCTTCGCCTTGTTGTTGAAGCGGTGCGGCCGTTCGTGAGGCCGGTGCCGAAGTGGGCGAGGAGTTCCCGCCGCCAGGGCAGGAGGGTCCACCTCGCGGGCTGTCGGGAAGGGGATGCCGACCCCGAGCGCCGTGGATTGTTGTACGGTCTTCCTGCACTGAAGCCCCTGACCTTTCACCGGAGAGACCTTCCAAAATGAGACCGACTGGACCTGCTGCTCTATTCGTTCTGGTACTTGCAACCGGATGCAACCATGAAAAGGCCGAGCCGGCGCACCCTGCGGCTTCGAGCGCGGTTTCGCCGACGACGGCCTCTGCCCCCCGGGCGCGCGATGTCAGCGCGAACCAAAAGGTGAGCAACACGCTGGCCCTCTCGGGTGACATCGTCCGGCTGTGCGGGATCAAGCCGACGCCGAGCGGCGCCTCTCCGAAGTTCGGCTTCGACAAAGCAGACCTCGGCGACGACGACCACACCATCTTGCAGCAGCTCGCCACCTGCATGCGGACGGGACCGCTGCGGGGCAGGGCCGTGGATCTGATTGGCCGGGCCGACCCGCGCGGGACCGAGGAGTACAATTTGGCGCTCGGTTCCCATCGCGCGCGGAGCGTGAACGACTACCTGCAGTCGCTGGGCGTCGCGAAGACCTCCCTGGTGCAGACCAGCCGCGGCGCCCTCGACGCCACCGGCACCGATGAAGGGGGCTGGGCCAACGATCGACGCGTCGACATCATGCTCAGGCAAAGTTGATGAGGGCGCGTCCGGAGGAGAACGTCCTCGACGCGCCTTTACGATCATGAATCGACACCCGAAGGCCGGAGAGCTGATCCCTCTCGGCGGAGCGCTCGAATTCATGCGCGCGCTCTGGCAGCTCAACCATGCGCTCGAGCGCATCTCCAAGAGCATGGAGCGCGCGCTCGGCGTCACCGCGCAGCAGCGCATGATCGTCCGCTGCGTGGGAAAGTATCCGGGCATCGTCGCCGGACACCTCGCCGCCCAGCTGCATCTCGACCCGGGGACCGTTTCGGCCGCCCTCGGGCGACTCGAGCGCAAGGGCCTCTTGAAGCGCCGCCGCGACGATCGCGATCGCCGGCGGGTCACGCTGGGGCTCACGCCGGCCGGGCGGAAGGTCGACCAGCTCGATGCCGGAACGGTCGAGAGCGCCATCGGACGACTTCTCGAGGCCTCCTCGGGCCCAGATCTCGCCGCGACCCGCCGGGTCCTGGAGTCGCTGACCCGCCTGATCGAGGCGGAGTCGAAGCGGGTCCCAGGGCCAACGTTGCGGTGAATGGACGGGACACGGGGCCGCAGGGGGATGGCACCCACCGGTGCCGGGGCGGGGCGTGGCCCGGTAGCTAAGTGGAACCCCAAGTGGTTGGTCCTGCTTCGGACGAATGGTTTGCCGAGACTCGCCTGACGGCAGCGCTTAATGCTTGGACCTCCAAGCAACTGCGGCGTAGACTCAGCCCATGCTCACCCACGACAAAATCCCTGACGGGACCCGTCCCGGGGTCTCCCTGACCCCCTGCGGTTTCCTGGTCGCGGCCCTCCTCACCGCCTCCTGCGGCCATGGCCATCTGGTTCCGGGAAAGAGCGCCCATCTGATCGCCGAGGGCTCCGGCTCGGCGGTGGACGTCGACAACGGCGTGCGCGTGGTGGCCACCTGCGACGACCAGCACGATCTGCAAGCGCGGCTGCCCGACTCCGTCACGCCGATCAAGGTCCGCATCGTCAACCACAGTGACCACAGCCTTCGGGTCCTCTACGAGCGCTTCACCCTGAAGGCCAGGGACGGGAAGGTCTATCGGGCTTTGCCCGTCGTCCCCCTCGACCATGACGGCTTCGTCGACGAGGTCGGACCGGTGCGACCGCTCTACGCCGCCGAGAATTTTCAGGTCGCGCCTCGTTACGGCGACGTCTATCCGTCGTTGACCGCGTGGCCCACGCCGCTGGCGCGCGATGAAGCGTCTTACGAGGAGACCTATCATCGGTGGGGTCGAAATCACCCGACGCGAGAGGTTCGCCGCATGGCCCTTCCGGAGGGCGTTCTCGGTCCGGGGGGCGTCATGGCCGGGTACCTCTACTTCGAAAGCCCGATCGACAGCGAGAGGCGGCTGACCTTCACCGCCGATCTCGAATCGGGGCGCTCGGGGAGCTCCATCGCGGAGATCGCCATCCCGCTGCGCGTGGATTGACCCCCGCTCCGTCGAGCGGCCGCATCGGCCGGCGCGACGGCCCCCTGGCGGAGCTATGCTCGGCCCGGTGGAGCTCCCATGAGCGATCCGGCCGTGCTCACCGTTGCCATCGCGCTGGCGGCGGGCGTGTTGGTCCAGGTGATCGCCAGCCACGTGAACGTTCCCGGGATCGCCCTGCTGCTGGTGGCCGGCTACCTGCTCGGGCCCGAGGTGGGACATCTGGTGAATCCGCACGCGCTTGGCGGCGCGCTGCACACGATCGTCGACTTTTCAGTGGCGGTCATCCTCTTCGAGGGGGGGATGAGCTTGAGCCTCGCGCGCTTGCGGCGAGAGCAGGTCGTCATCCGGAGGCTGGTCCTCCGGGGCGGGCTCATCACCGCGGTGTCGGCCACCCTGCTCGCCCGGGTGCTGCTCGGCTGGCCCCTGCGCGCCTCGATCCTGTTCGGCACGCTGGTGGTGGTCACCGGGCCGACGGTCGTGACGCCGTTGCTGCGCCGGATCCGGGTCAAGCGACACCTCTCCACCATTCTGGAAGCCGAGGGGGTGATCGTCGACGCCCTGGGGGCGCTGGTGGCGGTCGTTGCGCTGGAGCTGGCGCTCGACACCAGCCTTTCGGCGCATTCTTTCGCCGTGGGGATCGCGATGCTGCTGGCGCGGCTCGGGGCCGGCGTCGCGATGGGGCTGGTCGGCGGCGGTTTGATCGCGTTCCTGCTTCACTTCGAGGGCCTCGTCCCCCAGCGCTTGGAGAACGTGACCACGCTCGGGCTGGCGGTGGTGACCGTCGAGAGCAGCAGCGCGTGGGTGCCGACGAGCGGGATCGTGGCGGCCGTCGTCGCCGGCATCGTGGTGGGCCACTTCGAGACCCGGGTTCGCCGCGAGCTGCGCGAGTTCAAGGAACAGCTCACCCTGATGCTGATCGGGATGCTGTTCATCCTCCTGGCGGCCGGGGTGCGCCGCCAGGAGCTGCTCGATCTGGGCAGGCCGGCGTTGCTGACCGTGCTCGCCTTGATGTTGGTCGTGCGACCGTTGGCGGTGGTGGTCAGCACGGCGAGAACGGGCCTCGCGGCGCGGGAGAAGGCGTTCCTCGCCTGGCTGGCGCCGCGGGGAATCATCGCCGCCGCGGTCGCTTCGCTGTTCGCCGAGATGCTGGAGCAAAGCGGTCTGCCCGGTGGCCAGGCGCTGCGCGCCATGGTGTTCGTGGTGATCGCCGTGACCGTGCTGGTGCAGGGCCTCTTGGCCGGCCCGGTCGCGCGGCTGCTCGGCGTCCGCGAACCCGACGAGGCCGGGTACGTGATTCTGGGCGCCAACGGCCTCGGCAGGCTCATCGGCGCCACCCTGCGGGAGGTCGGTGAGGATCTGGTCTTCATCGACGCCGACCCCGACGCCTGCCGGCTGGCCGAGGAGCAAAAGTTTCGGGTCGTCTACGGCAGCGCCCTCGAGGATCGCACGCTGCAGCGGGCGGGTCTGGATGCCGCGCACGGGATCATCGCCATCACGAAGAACGAAGGCGTCAACATGCTCTGCGTGGGCAGGGCGCGCACTGAGCTCTACGTGCGCCGGGGCTATGCCGGGGTGGATCGCCGCCGGATCGGGCTCAATGCGACCAGCGTCGGTGAGCTCGGCGGACGTCTGCTGTTCGGAACTCCCCGGGACCTCCGATACTGGATCGGCAAGGCCGATCGCGGCGGGGTCAGCCGCGAACATTGGGCGCTCGGTCGCGACAGGCCGGCCCCGGTGACGCCCGAGGGGGGGGACTGGACCTCCTCCGAAATCCAGGCCTGGCTGCTGCCGCTGCTGACCCGACACGGCGGCAGATGGGCGGTGGTCGACCAGGGCTCGATGCCCGGCCGCCGGTGCGACGAGGTGTGGGTGGCCGTCGCGGACGAACATCTCGCCGCGGCCCACGAATGGCTCGAGGCGAACGGGTGGCGAGGGGTCGAAGCCGTGGCGCCATCGCCGGAACTGCCGGACGACCGGTCCTCCGCATCCCGGCAGGGCCCGCAGGGCCCTGGGAAAATAGGGTGGAGGAGTTGACGGAGCGCCCCATCATCGCCGAAGACCCCGCGTGAAAAGTCCTATCGCCACGGCGAGAAGTGCTTGGCACCCGGCGCTCTCGCCACGCTCACCACGATGACCTTTTCAGGCGCGCGCCGGCTCTTTCTCGGGGTGCGGCTGGAACTGTGGCAGTTGCGGCCACGCCTGTGGGTCGGATCAGATCTGCTCGAAGAGCAGCTGCGCCCCCGCGGTGCCCGGTTGCCAGATGTCCGACCCACCCGCGACGTCGGAGATCGCTTCGTTCTCGAATGACGGTGGCATCGCTCCGTCGTTCGGCTTGTTCAGCTACGGTGCTGTTCCTCAGCCGACTTATACCGTCTCAGCCGGAATGGTGAACGTCACGAACACCATCGAGATCGGCGCGACGATCATCGACCCGAAGGCGGCCGGACCGGTGGGCTCGTACCCGCCGCAGCTTGCGATCATCAGCCCGGAACTCACGTCAACCGGCGTGACCATCGAGGT
Source organism: uncultured Pseudomonadota bacterium (assembly GCA_963835825.1). GTDB lineage: Bacteria > Myxococcota_A > Polyangia > Fen-1088 > Fen-1088 > JADGRB01. The sequence continues at coordinate 2,307,998 of CAWIGZ010000001.1, read as the reverse complement.
CCCGTTCGCGGGTTCCGGCGCGCCCTTTGGCGGCAGCCCCGCGACTCCCATCGATCCATTCAAGCTGGTCAGCCTGCTGTGGCAGATGACCACGCCCATCGCCTCGGACGGCGGGGCGGCCGAGTGCGTCTGGAAGATCAATGTCTCGAACGTGCGCTTCTATGAGTAGGTAGCTCCTCAGTTCCCGCAGACGGACGGTTCGTCACCTCCGGGGAAGGGCGCCGGGACTCAGGAACCGCCGCAGGTTATGGAGACCTCCCCGTTGTAGCTGCTGCAGCGACGCCGATTCAGTGGACGGTCGTTGCGCTCAGCGGTGTGGGCTGGTCGCGCCGCGACCCAGCGTCACGAGTGCGGCCTCCGGCGTCGAATTGAACCGACCGTCGCCTGCGCGATAAAGGACGTTGTACGAGCACGAGGGGATATGCCAGACACGGCAACACGGCGAGGGTCCTAAAGGCCCCTTCCGCCGGCCCGACTTCTACGGCGTGATGGTGATGGTACGCGTGCCGGTCAGCGTGAAGCGCGGCGGTCGACGTCTCCCTTTTGTCATCGGGTCCACGAGGCGGCGGGGAGCAACCGCGACGGTCGAGATCCCTGTATGGGCTGATGAGAGTGTCAACGATCGGCCCCTTGACGAAGGACGACTGTTCGTTTACCTGATGACGAGAGCGCTGATGCGTCTGCGTGCGGGCAATCACAGGGCTTCGGCCGCCACGAAGGCATTCACCGTCGCGGTGATGGCCGCGGCGACGTTTGCCCAGCTGCTGGCGATCTCGCACGAGATGACGGTGCGGCACTTCCGCTGCGCCGAGCACGGCGAGCTGACGCACGTGGCCGCGATGGTCGGCGGATTCCGCAGCCGTGTCCGCGCATCAGGTGAACGACGCGCTCTCCACGCAGGAGAGTGAGGCGGCCGACGCGCACGAGCACTGCGGCGTCGCGTTCACCCTCGAGGGGAGCTCCTGCACCTCGACGCCGATTTCCGCAGTCGGTGCCGTGGAGCCGTCACCTCCGGCGCGCGCCACGTCAGCCGTAGTCATCCTTGTTGGACGGGTGGGCGTTCTGGCGAGCGCCCCCAAGACCTCACCTCCCTCGGCGTAGCGACTTCGACGTGGGCCGGCCGTTTTGGCCGGTCGTCTGGTCGCCGCGCGCCCGCTCTGGAGCTGGCGTGGCGGTCTCGTCGGCCGTGGCGCGCGACTGCGCGCCCGCCGCCTGGCACGCGCCTGGAGGCTTCGTTGTCCCGTCATCCGCTCGTTCGAAAAACTTCATCGGTTGCGGTTTCGTGCGCGGTCGCGATCTGCGCGCTGGTCGCGTGCGCGTCGGGGGCGGCGGGCGCCGAGCCGTCGCCGACGGAAGCGCCCCACGTCCAGCCTCCGACTGTGATCGAGGAGAGCCGGCCGCCTTACCCGCCCGAGGCGCAAGGAGCCAAGGGGGACGTTGCCGTGACCGCCACCATCAGCCCTGCCGGCGACGTCAGCGCCGTCGAGCTCACGACGGGCGTGGCGCCCGCGCTCGATCGGGCGGCGTTGAAGGCGGCGATGAGCTGGCGCTTCCATCCGGCGCTGCGCGACGGAACGCCGGTCGCGAGCCGGGTGCAGTTGCTGTTTCACTTCGAGCCGCCGCCGCCCGCGTCGGTGCCGCCACCCGCCGCGTCGGCGCCGGCGCCGGCAGGGAGTTCCATGCCGGCGGCCGCGCCGACGACGACCGCGCCGCTGCCGGTCGCCGTCCCGGTGCCGCCGCCGGCGCCTGAAGCGGCACCCGCGCCGACGAAGGGGCTGCCAGCGCTGGACGTCAACGTGCTCGGACGCCGCCCGCCGCCCAGCCGGGGCGCCGCCGACTTCCAGATCCGCGTGGCCGAGCTGGCTGAGGTCCCGCGCGCCAACGCGTCCGACCTGCTCAAGCTGGCCCCCGGGATCCTCCTGACGAACGAAGGGGGCGAGGGGCACGCCGAGCAGATCTTCATGCGCGGGTTCGACGCCGGTGACGGCCAGGACCTGGAGATGACGGTGGGCGGCGTGCCGATCAACGAGGCGGGCAACCTGCACGGCAACGGCTACGCCGACACGCACTTCATCATCCCGGAGCTGGTCGAGCAGCTGCGCGTCGTCGAGGGGCCGTTCGATCCGCGCCAGGGGAACTTCGCGGTTGCGGGCAGCGCCGACTACCAGCTCGGGCTGCGGCGGCGGGGGCTGACCGCCAGCGCCACCGCCGGCAGCTGGGGGACGCGGCGGGTGCTCGGGCTCTGGGGGCCGCCGGGCGAGAGCACGCACACCTTCGCGGGCGCCGAGATCTACGAGACCAACGGCTTCGGCCAGAACCGCGACGCCCAGCGCGGCTCGGCGATGGGGCAGTACGAGGGGCGCTTCGGGGAGACCGGCTCGTTCCGGCTGACCGCGCAGGGCTACTCGACGCATTTCCACTCGGCGGGCGTGCTCCGCGAGGAGGACTATCAGTCGGGGAGGATCGGCTTTTACGACAGCTACGATCTGTCGACCTTCGCCGGCGAGAGGGTCCCCGAGGGCGGGGACGCCTCCCGCTACTCGATCGCCGCCGATCTGGAGACGCACCCGGGCGACACGGTGCTGACCCAGCAGCTCTTCGTCATCAAGCGGGACATGCGGCTGCTGGAGAACTTCACCGGCTTCCTGCTGGACGTGCAGGAGCCGCTGCAGAGCCTGCACGACCAGCGCGGCGACATGCTGGACCTGAATGTCCACGAGCTGACGTTCGGGGCGCGGGGTGCGGCGCGGCTGCACCTCGACGCCTTCGCCCTCCGTCAGGAGCTGGAGCTCGGGTACTTCGCGCGGGGCGACCAGGCGGACGGCACGCAGCAGCGCCTGGAGGCGTCGACGGGCGTTCCCTACAAGACCGACACCGATCTCGAGCTCCACCCTGGGAAACGTCGGGCTGTATGCGGATCTGAACCTGCGCCCGCTCCGGTGGTTGTCGCTGCGGGGCGGGGGCCGCGCGGAGATCGTCACCTACGACGTCCTCAACAACTGTGCGGCGCAATCGGTCGCCCATCCCTCGACGACGAACCCGCCGATCGACCAGAGCTGCCTCACGCAGCAGGACATGGGAAGGCCGCGTGAGGCCGACCAGGTGACCTCCACTTCGGGCGTCGCCTTCTTGCCGCGCGCATCGGTCATCGTCGGCCCGTTCCGCGACGTCACGCTCTCCGCGAGCTACGGCCGGGGCGTCCGCTCGGTCGACCCCATCTACATCACCCAGGACATCCCGGCGCCGTTCTCCAGCGTCACGTCGTACGAGGTGGGAGCCGGCTACGCCGGGAGCTTCCGAAACGTCCTGATTGTGGCGCGGGCCTCGCTGTTTCAGACGGTCGTCGACCGCGATCTGATCTTCGACCAGACCGCCGGCCGCAACGTCCTCGGCGTCGGGACGACGCGCTCGGGGTGGCTGGGCGCGCTCCGGTTGTCGGGGAGCTTCTTCGACGAGTCGGCGAACCTGACGCTCGTTCGCGCGACCTTCAACGACACCGGTGAGGCGGTCGCCTACGTGCCGGGCGCCATCTTCCGGTCGGACACCGCGCTCCATCACGACTTGCCCTGGCGCCTGCGCGGCTATCCGATCCGCGCCGCGCTCGGCGCCGGGATCACCTACGTCGGCCCGCGGCCGCTCCCCTACGGGCAGGTGAGCGGCGACATCTTCACCGTCGATGCGTCGGCGTCGCTCGCCTGGTCGATGTTCCAGGTGAAGGTGCTCTCCACGAACCTGCTCGATTCCCAGTACCGGCTCGGCGAGTACGACTACGCGTCCGACTTTCACAGCCAGGCGCAGCCGACGCTGGTCCCCGGGCGGACCTTCACCGCCGGCGCGCCGCGGGGCCTGTTCGCGACCTTGGCCATCACCTTCGGAGGGATCTGATGCGCGCGACGATCGCCGTGTTTGTTTGTGTTCTCTGCGTCGGCTGCGTCGGCCAGACGGGCGGCGACACGATCCAGTTCGCGGCGGCCGCGGCCGGCCCCGAGGACGCCGTCGCCGATCAGCCGCTGTCGTTCACCTCCGGAGCCTTCGACGTGGTGCTGACCGAGGCCAAGCTCCACATCGGCGCCGTTTATCTGTATCAAACGGCGCCCGCGTCGGGCGCCCAGGTCACGGGGTGCTACCAGACCGGGGTCTATGTGGTGGGGCAGGTGGTGCCACCGCTGGGGAGCACCGGGATCGACGTCGACTTGCTCGACGCGACGCCGGAGCCTTTTCCGATGCCGGCGCCGTCGATGGCGCCCGGCCTGGGCGTCACCGAGCCCGCTCCGATGATCGGACAGGTCTGGCTCACGGGAGGCGACGTCAACATTGCCGTCGATTCGACGGCGATCCTGACCGTGGCCGGGACCGCGACGAAGGCGGGCACCCCGTACCCCTTCACGGGAACGCTCACCATTTCGGCCAACCATCTCCCGGCGGGCGCCGGGACGGGCGGGGGCGATCCCATCTGCAAGGAGCGGATCGTGACGCCGATTCCCGCGGCGCTGACCATCCAGAGGACGGGCGGCCTCCTGCTGCGCGTGGATCCGCGGTTCTTTTTCATCGGAATCGACTTCAGCGAGCTCCCGGGTGATCCCGCCACGGGATACGCGTTCAGCGACGATCCGACGTCGCCCGCCTACTTCCCGACGGGCCAGGACCTGTTTTCGAACCTAAGGTCCGTCGGCCCCTACACGTTTTCGTGGTCCAGCGATCTGTGAACCGACTCAACGAGGAGAGAACGTCATGCGCGCAGAAACCCGAATTGGTCTGACGGCGGTGGGGGCGGCGGCGCTCGCGCTCACCTCCTGCTCGAGCAAGCAGTCGCTGAATGTCACCTGCGCCAGCGGCGCCGCGGCAGCCAGCGACGGGGGCGCGGTCCCTGGCCCCGACGGGGGCGTCGCCTCGACGGCCGGCGGTACGCCGGCGACGCTGCAGCCGTTCACGCCGCCGGCCGATCCAGGTCCCGGCGGTGTCATCTTCGCGGTCTCGGGCGAGGTCCTGGCGCTGACCGGGTATTCGTTCCCGCCGGTGAATCCCGGAGATCCCGCCTTCGTCGACGGCTGGGACGTCCACTTCACGCGTCTTTTGACGACGGTCGACAACATCACGCTCTCGAACGGGCCCGACGTGAGCCCCGGCGACCAGTCCTGCACCGAGCCGGTGGTGGCCAAGGTGACCGGGCCGTGGGCGGTCGATCTCGCCCACAGCGATCCCAGCTACCTACCCGGCAAGGGTGGTCCCGGGGAGGAGGCCGTCCCGATCGCGGCTCTCGCCCACCGGAACTACCCGCTCGGGAACAGCGCCGCCTTCGACACCAGCGGCGCCAATCCGTACGCGTTTGGGTTCGACCTGGTCGGCGCGAGCGCGAGCGCCATGAACGTCAACCTCGATGCGGCGGGCCTGGCCGACTACGCGCAGATGGCGGCCGAGGGCTGCACGGTCCTCTACGTCGGGAACGCGACCTTCCGCGGAGATCCGACGACCTGCACCTGCCCCACGGCGGCGTCGGCGACCGCCGCCTGCCCGAGCTTTTACGGTGCGGGAATGGGCTGGCCGCAGCCCGGGGACACCGTCCCGTTCCGGCTTTGCTTCGTCACGCCGACCTCGTACCTGAACTGCCAGAACCCCGACAACGATCCGGCCGCCCCATTGGCCGGCGAGGAGCACGCCCGGGGGATCTTCTTCAAGAACAGCTCTTCGATCGTCGCCCAGATTACTGTGCATACCGATCACCCCTTCTGGGACAGCGTGCTGCACGACTCGCCGGCGCACTTCGATCAGCTTGCGGCGCGGGTGGTGGGGCAGGGGCCCGTGGGGGCCAACGTGACGTTCCCGACGGTGACGCTGGAGATGACCGAAGGCGTGCCCTACCGCGAATACACCGACGCCTTCGGCAATCAGCTCTCCTGGCGGTACTGCATCGCGCCGCCCACCGACGTGCATGCCGAATTCGTCGGCCCGATGGCGTTCGACGCCCAGACGATCTCGTTGGCGATCGGCCCCGAGCGAACCGCGAAGGGGCTGCGCGACTACTACGACTTCGCGACCTATAACCAGAGCACCCAGGGACACTTGAACTCCGACGGGCTGTGCTACGTCTTCCGGCACTACCCCTCACCGCTCTGAAAGGACCATGAGATGAGCGCGATGGAGTCGGTCAAGGACGTGCTGCTCGCGTCCGGCGCTGGGTGGGTGCTGTGGTTCTTGGGCGCCTTGTCGATGTCCAGCATGGCGCTGGCGATGGAGCGCTGGCTCTACCTGCGCAGGCGCGGTGGCGATCTGGAGGCGTTGGCGCGCGCGCTCGACGAGCAGCTGGCTGCCGGCGACTACGTGCGCGCTCGCAAGGAGCTGGAGACGAGCCTGGCGGTGGCGGCTCGGGTGGCCGATGCCGGGCTGCGGCTCGCCGATCGCGGCACCGAAGCGGCAGAGAAGGCGATGGTGAGCGCGCAGGCGCTCGAGCGGGGGCGGCTGGAGCGGGGGTTGGCTTTTCTCGCCACCATCGGCAACAACGCGCCGTTCGTCGGCCTGTTCGGGACCGTGGTCGGCGTCATCCATGCCTTCGAAGAGCTGGGCCACGCGGCCCCCGGCCACGGCGCCACCTCGGCTGGGCAGGTGGCTTCGCAGGCGGTGATGGCCGGCATTGCCGAAGCGCTGGTGGCGACCGCGGTCGGGATCGCCGTCGCGCTGCCGGCGGTGGCCGCCTACAACTATCTGCAGCGCCGGGTGACGTCGCTGCTGTCGGGGACCGACGTCCTGTCGAACCTGGTGCTCGCCTATATCGCCGACGACGCGCGTGGCCCCGGCGAGACTCCGCCGCTGCGGGAGGTGCAAGGTGGCGTCGGCGGGTAACAACGACAACGGCGGGATCATCGCCGGCATCAACGTCACGCCGCTGGTCGACGTGATGCTGGTGCTGCTGGTGATCTTCGTGGTGACCGCCAAGATCATCGTCACCCCGGCGGTGCCGCTCGATCTGCCGCACGCGGCGCACGGGGAGGAGGTGCAGGTGGTCCTCTCGATCATCGTGCCCCTGCGTGGTCCAGCGTTGGTGAACGGCGCGGCCGTGACCGACGACAGAGAGCTGGAGAAGCGCGCCGGGGCGGCGTTCGCCGGCAACCCCGATCTGCGGGCCGTCATCCAGGCCGACGGCGAAGTCCCGCACCGCAAGGTGCTCCACCTGCTCGACGAGCTCAAGGGGCTGGGCATCACGCGCGTCGCGTTCGGCGCGCTTCCCGACGCGCCAACCTCCACTCCCCACTGACATCCGATGCTCGAAGGCCGGCCGAGGGAGGAAGCGCGCGACGACCGCCCCGCGCGGATCGTTGATCTGGTGTTCGCGGGAGAGCCGGGCGGGCGGATCCGCCGCCTCGCTTTGGGCGCCGCGATGGTTGTCGGGCTCTATGCCGTCGCGATCCTGGTGGTGGGAGCGTTCGGGCGCTCGGGAGCGTCGGTCGCTGCCGAGATGGCGGCCCGCGTGCACGATGCGATCGCGGCGGAGCGGGCGGTCGACGTGACGCCCCCGCCGCCTCCGCCCCCACCCGCGGAGGCGCCCCCGGTGTCGCACGTCGCCGAGCCGGCCATCCGCGCGCACGTTCACACGGCGGCGCGCCGCGCGCCGGCACCGCCGGCCCAGGCGGGGCAGCTCGCCGCCGCTTCGACCTCGCCCCTCGACTTCACCGGCTCGGCGTTCGTGGTCGGGTCGGGACCCTCCTACGCGGGTGGCTCGACGACCAGCAGCGGCACCAACCGGCAGGCGGTCACCGGAACCGTCGCCCCCAGCGCGACAGGCCAGGCCCCGCCGCGCAGCCGGGCCCGCCCGGTCTCCCTCGCGCAGGCGGACTGGAGCTGCGCCTGGCCGGCCGAAGCGGACGCCCTCCAGATCAACCACCAGACAGTCGTCATCCGCGCGGCTGTACGCGCCAGCGGAAACATCGACCATATCGACGTGCTGTCGGATCCCGGCTACGGCTTCGGTGCCGAGGCCCGGCAGTGCGCGCTGCAGAATCAGGCCCAGTTCGGCGCCGCCCGCAACAACGCCGGCGATCCGGTCGCCGGCGTGTCGGTCCCCATCCGGGTCCACTTCGACCGATGAAGCGCGGCGGAAGATCCGGCGGGTGGCTGCGCTCGGCGCCCTGTCGCTGTTGGCCACGGTCGCGGGCTGCCATCGGCACGCCGCCACGGCGGACGACTGCCGCGCGATTCTCGACCGGCTCGTCGAGATGGAGCTGAAGGAGCAGGGGTTCCACGATCCGGCCCTGGTGCCGCGTTGGCAAGAAGAGCTGGCCCGTCGGTTCGACGACGATCTCGCCCGGTGCCGTGCCGTCCGGGTCACCGACGACTTGACCGGGTGCCTGCGTTCGGCCCGCGACCCTGAAGAGATCGCGCACCGCTGCGTAAGGTGATCACCTGGGGATGACGACCGACGGAAGCCGCCAGCGACAGCCGCACTGACCCGCGCGAAGCGCGCCAAATTACGGGACTTCACCGAGTCGATCTCGCAGGTCTGCTCGACGCTCGGCTGCTAGCGTTCTGGCGCAGACAGGAGGTGACGAGGATGGACTGTTCAGAGCACAGAAACCATGGCGGACATGTGCACGGGGCGGGCTGCGGACACACCGCCGTCGGTCACGATGGGCACACCGACTATTTGCACGACGGGCACCTTCATCATGTCCACGGAAACCACGTCGACGACCACACCCTCGCGGTCGGCAACTCCAATCCCGATCGCTGCGCGCCGGGGCATGCGTGCGCTGGCCACGCCCCGGCTCACCAGCACGGCGCCAGCTGCGGGCACCAGGCCGTCCCACACGGTGACCACACCGACCATGTGGTTTCAGGGCACCTGCACCACGCGCACGCCGGTCACTGCGACGATCACGGGCCCGTCTCGGTGGCCTGAGAACCACGACGTCCTCGGGATGGCCTCGTGCTCCAGCCCGGTCAGCGTCGGGATCGTGAAAATGAACGGAGACCTTCTTCGCAGAGGGAAAGTCGGTCCGAGACAACGTGGAGCCGCACGTTTCGAAAACAGTGGCTCTGGTTGAAGTCGACCTTCAGAGAGCTTCCCCGTCCGTGAACGTGCGCCACGTGCGCAATGTTTCAGGCCGGGCGACGAGCTGGACACCGATCCGCCGGAGCTGGGGCTGGGCCCTGCCTATGTGACCAGCTGGTCGGTGAACGGGATGCCGTCGGGCACCGTCGATGTCGTCGGTGGGGACGGCGCGGATGCCGTCTGTACCCCGTCTGTACCGGCGCCCGCGCAGCTGCCCAGCTCGGGGAACCCCGTCACGCTCGCCGTGATGGTGCCGTCCGGGCCGATGGATGACTCGAGCCGCAAGCACATCCAGCCGCTCGCAGCCCAGTGACAGTCGGGCGCGGCCAGCGCCGCACGCGGGCGGCGCAGGTCCCGCACTCGCGCTTGCAGGTGGCCTCAAAGCGGCCAACGTACATGAAGACGAGCGCGACGAAGTTGTGCCCTCGTTGAGACGAGTGAGCGCCTCAGTCTTCGGCACGGCAAAGCTCGCCATGGCCCAAGCAGAAAGGCAGGCGATCATGCAACGACGAATCCGGAAGCTGTGCGGGACGTCGATGCGGGTCGTGCTCGTGGCGCTGATCGGCTCGGTGGGCGCCTGCGCCACCGAGCCCGAGCTGTTGCCGGCCTCTGGCCACAAGAGCGCGCTCGGGAGAAGCTCGCTGGCGGTTGAGAGCCGAAGCGGCGTGACGGTGACGGCCGACGGGAGCGTTTGGGACAGTTCGCCAAAGAACGTGGCGACCGAGCTGACGCCCGTCTGGGTCACCCTGCACAACGAGACAGGGCGGTCGTTACGGGTCCAATACGACGAGTTCACGCTGAAGGGGGCATCGGGCGCGGTCTACGTTGCACTCGCGCCTTACGTTCTGCCCGCTTCCGGGTCGAAACCGGTCTTCGTGGTCAAGGACGGCGGCGATTTTGACAAGTTCCAGGTCGCAGCGTACCTGGCGCCCGTTTACCCCTGGTTGCCGGTCTGGACCGGGCCCCTTGCCCACGGGCCGTCCATTTACTCGGTCGCGTCGCGGGCAGGCTTGCCCACCGACAGTATGCTCGAGCGCGCGCTGCCGGAGGGAGTGTTGGAGAACGGCGGGAGCGTGAGTGGCTTCCTCTATTTCCAAAAGGTCGACGCCCGGGAGAGTCGGGCGACCCTCCAGCTCGGCCTGCAAGAGCCGACACCGGCGTGGCAGCCGACACGCCAGGTCGCGGCGATCGACATTCCGTTCCGTCGGGTCGATCGCCGACCCCCGAACGAATCCCCGTATACCGGGCCGAGGGGGCCAGCTTGGATGGACAACTGACGCGCCGATCGATCTCGCCCGCCGGGCCCGCCCCACTTGAAGTAAAGCCCCGGTGATGGCCCTTCACGTCGGGATCGACTTCGGGACCACCAACACCGCGCTCGCGCTCGCCGAGGGCGATGGGCAGGGGCGGCTCATACAGTCGATCAAGTCGCATCTGGCCAGCGCCTCGTTCACGCGCACGATGATCGGCGGTCGCTTCTGGACGCTCGAGACCCTCATCGCCACCTACCTCAATCAACTGCGCGGCGCCGTGAGGCGCCCCTTGCCCGCCCGGGCCGTGGTGGGCCGCCCCGTGCCAACGAACTTCTTTTGCTTCTGCGCCTGTCACGGGGGCACGTGGAGGTGCACGCTGGACACAACCGAGCCTGGGGGCGGGGCTTGCGGGCTCTAACTCACACGTAAAGCACGCTTCGATTGCCTCGGCGGCGGCGACGTCCGCGTTGGGACCGCCTCCGCTTCGCCGGTCGCCAGCGTCCCAAAACAGTTGACCGACAATTTCTGGCGCGACGGACTAACCGGACAGGAGGTCCCGATGAACCTGTTGACGAAGTCGGCCGGCGAAGGCCGGCGTGGGTCCATTGCCTGGGTGGCTGGCCTGGCGCTGGCCGGCGCGATCGGCTGCGGCAAGAGCGGCACCCTGGGCACGGGCGACCAACCGAGCAGCATCCCCGCTTATGAGGCTCCCGGAGGGGCGGGCGGGGTCGACATCCTGTTCATGATCGACAACTCGTCGTCCATGACGTCGATGCAGCAGAAGCTGGTCGCGCAGATTCCGACGTTCCTCACGTCGCTGCAGAGCGCGGACCGACCGCTGTCCGATTTTCACATCGCGGTGATCTCGTCGGATCTGGGCGCTCCGGGAGATTCGACCTCGTCGATCGCGTGTACCCGGGCCGGCGATCAGGGGGTCTTCCAGAGCCAGCCGCGCGGGGACTGCCAGGACAGCGGCTTGGCGCCGGGCGCCACCTATCTCTCCAACGTCGGGGGCGTCGCCAATTACACCGGGCAGCTGACCGACGTGCTCGGCTGCATCACGCCGCTCGGCGCGAACGGCTGCGGCTTCGAGCACCAGCTGGCGTCGGTGGCGCGGGCCCTGGGCGCCGACGGGCAGCCGGCGCCGGCCGCCAACGCCGGCTTCCTGCGCCAGGACGCCGAGCTCGCCATCTTCCTGTTGACCAACGAGGACGACTGCTCGGCTCCCGACGACACCACGCTCTACTCGCTGAACGGCCAGGACCAGAACCTCAGGAACTCGTTGGGACCGATCGACAACTATCGGTGCAACCAGTTCGGCCACCTCTGCCGCAATCCGGCCGGCGCAGATCCCACCGCGCGAATCATGCCGCCGCTCAATCCGCCCGCGGCCGCCCAGGGTTCGGGGACCCCGTCGCTGGCCCTGGTGGACTGCGCGTCGAACGACACGTCGTCGGGGTTGCTGACGCCGATCAGCAAGCTCGTCGCCGAGATCAAGGCGCTCAAAGCCGACCCTTCGCGGATCACCGTCGGCGCCCTGGTTGCGCCGGCCACGCCCTACACCGTCGCGTGGAGCCCGGCCGCGGGCGGCAACAACGCCGCGGGTGAGCTCTGGCCCGAGATCGAACACTCGTGCGGCCCGCAGGGTGACGTCAACCCGCTGGCCACCGAGGTCACCACCGACGGTTCCTTCGGAGACCCGGCCGTCCGGATCACCCAGTGGGTGCAGGCGTTCGGCGACAACGGCGTGCTCGGGTCGATCTGCGACGACTACGGCCTGACGATGGGGTCGATGGCCGGCAAGGTCCTCGCCAACCGAGGCGCGCTCCCCGACGCCGGCACCGACTGAGCGGCCGCGGCCGGGCGCGGCAGCCCCCTCGTCAGCGGGCGGTGATCAGCACGGCGGACGCGGCCGGGATGGGGACGGTGAGGGTGTTGCCGGCGTGGGGGAGGGTGTAGGGCGCCTTGGGCGTCCAGGTGCCGTCCGGGTTGACGGGGGAGCCGCCCAAGGTGACGCCGGTGGTCACGGTCAGCGACGAGCCGCGGAGGTAGACGGCCGTCGCGCTGGAGACGGCGGCGCCGATGTCCACGGTGGCGTTCACGCCCGTGCTGGCCTCGCCGTTGACGACGACGACGACCGTCGACCCGTCGCCGGGCGTGACGGTGTAGGCCCTGACGTTGGCGCTGCCGGCGCTGGCCGTCGTGCTCAGCATGTCGCCGGTCCCGATGCGCGAGACCAGCAGCATCCCGTAATAGAGCGGGGCCGCCGAGGTGACCCGGCTGTCCACCTCGATGAGGGGCGAGTAGACGAACGGCTTGTTGCACGAGCTCACGCCGTTCGGGCAGACGTTGCCGTCCATGTTCTGGCCGCCACCGTGAAAGTTGACCCCCACCGACCCGTATCCCGCGGTGGTGAGCATGAAGTTGATCCCCCACAGGGCCGACGCCAGCGCGTCGCTGACCCCTTTTTGGCCGTGGCTGGAGTAAGAGTTCATTTCGCCCCACCGGAACCCACCGGGGATCTTGCTGCTCTGGACCGCTGACTGCAGCGCCTGCGACTGGCTGGTCACGGCGGAGTCCAGGTTCATCAGGTTGGCCAGCGTGGCCGTCGAGGTGCCGGCGGTGCCGCGGTAATAGTGGTGCGTCACGAGGTCGATGGTCGTCCCCTCGCCCTTGATGAAGCTCGTTGCGTAATTGATGTCCTCGAACACCCCCGGTCCGGCCACGACCGTGGTCGGGAACGCGCCGTGGATCGCCTGCGCGTACGAATGCCAGATGCTCTCGATGTTGGAGACGTTGTAGAGGTTCAGCTCGTTGCCGATCTCGACCCCCTGCAGGCTGGTCCCCAGCTTGGGGACGACGTATTGCAGCTCGGTCACGGCCGTCTGGGGCGTCGAGTTGCCGCGCATGTTCACGGCGTAGATCGCCTTCCAGTTGGTGGCGGTCAGAAACTGGGCCAGCGCGTCCACCTCGGCGGTGCCGACGTTGGTGGAGGTGGTGCCCGGCGCGACGAAGGTGGCGCCTGGCACCCAGACCGACGTGTTGACGTCGTCGGCACCGATGCGGACCACGCCGGGGCCCAGCAGCTTGAACATCGCGACCAGCGCTGCGTGGGACGGCACGAAGAAGCCGTCGGTCATGTGCGACTTTTCGAAGCTGAAGCCGGCAAACCCCGCCGCCAGGTGCCCTTTGACGGTCCCGCGGGTGACCTTCACCGTTCCGCTCACCGTCGTGCCCGTCAGCGCGGGCGGCGGGTTGCTGGCGGTCGTGGATCCGTCCGGGTTGCCGCTGTCGCCGGTGCCGGCGTCCCGCACGTTGGACCCGCCGCTGCCGCCGCCGGCGCCTCCCCGTCCGGACGTGCCCGCGGCGCCGCCATGTCCGCCCGTCCCGGTCGCCCCTCCGCCGCCGGCACCGACTGCGCCACCGCCGCCGGAGCCGGCGGCCCCGCCGGCGCCGCCCACCGCGCCGCCGGCGCCGCCCGTCTGTGGGTTGCTGCCACCCGCGCCGGCGCCGCCCGCCGCGCCGGCGCCGCCCGTGCCGGCACCTCCGGTGGCGCTGTTTCCGCCGGACCCGCCGTCGCCGGGATTAGAGAGTTGCGAGCTCGACGAACCGCAACCGGCGACCGCGAACCCGGCTCCGCCGAGCAGGGCCAGCCAGGTCGTCAGCAAGAACAGCGGGGCGGTCGTGTCGGAAGGACCTTCGGGGGGACGGCGAAAGACCATTTCGTAAATATACTATACTAATGGGGCGGTTGTCATGGGACGTGAGCGGTGACCGTCCCCGTTGCCTGGAACACCGAAGCCCTTCGAATGTGTCACCTGTGGACCCTGCTCGCACACGGACCAGCGATCGATCGCCTGCTGGATGTGCCGGCGCGCGAGGGTTAGGCCGTCGAGATCAAGCGACGGTTCGCTGCCACTTCTCCGCCCGGGGCCGTTTTCGCGCCCGCGCGAAGATCTGACGAGCGCACATCAAGATCGGCGCTGGTTGCGTCGATGCAGACGTCGCGTCGGAGGGTGGCATGAGCATTTTCTCGCGACTCAAGAAGCCCGCCGGGGCGGAACCCAAGTCCGCCGCTGATCCGGCCGCCCCAGGTGAGCGCGGGTCGCACCCGGCGCCCCCCGGCTCCGACGAGCGAGCGGAGCGCCGCGCAGCGGTGCCCGCGGCCAAGCCAAACGGCGTCCAGCCGCCAGTCCTGAAGGCCGCGCCTACCCCGCCGGCCGCACCGGTGCCGAAGGTGAACGGCGTGGCCGACGGCAAGGCCGACGGAAAAGTTGCGACGGGCGCGCCGGGGGCGAACGGCGCGCCGAAGCGGCCCGAGCTCTCCAAGACCTTGACGTACGGCGTGGCGCCGGTAGGCCCGCGTGCTCCGGCCGCGGCGCCGCCCTCGGCGGCGGTGCCGGTGCCGGTTCAGGAATCGTCGAAAGGATCGATCGAGCTGGCCATCGATAAGGCGCTCGGCGGGGAGCCGCAGCCGCTCGGCGCGGCGACGCAGGCCCTCGGCGGGGAGCCGCAGGCCGGCGTCGCGCACGGCGCCTCGACGGCCGGAGACCAGGCGGCGCTGCGGGCGACCTTCGAGGATCTCGCCGTGGCGTACGTGGCCGAGGTCCGGGGCGTGATGATGGAGCTGCAGTGGGGCCAGGTCGAGGCGCGCTGGCTGGAGCTGGTCCGACCGGTGCTCCGCTCGCTCTACAAGATGGCCGAGCCGGTGGGGGACGCGGCTTTGGTCGAGGCTCTGGAGCGGTTCGAGCGTGCGTTGGCCGAGGTCTTGGCGCCGGGCCAGCCGTCGACGCCGTCGCCGGCCGCGCGCGATGCCCTGCTCGCCGCTTACGCGCCACTGCGCACCTGCCTCCCTCGCGCGTTCGAGCTGGACGGCGAGCGCGAGCGGCGCGAGCCGCTGATCGTCCGGGCCCTCTTCGAGCAGGTGCCCGGCCTCGAGCCGCTCTCGATCGAGAAGCTGGCCGCTGCCGGATTCGGGAAGCTGTCGGCCCTCTATGCCGGCCGCGCCGATGAGATCGCGGCAGTGACGGGAATCAACGGCGAGCTGGCGGCGGCGATTGTCGCGCGCGTCCAGGCGTTTCGCCGGGCGACGCCGGCGGGCCTGGCGGCCGTGGATCCGGCGGCGACGTTGCGCGCTCTGTCCGAGCTGGTGGCGACGCTGCGGACGCAGCACGCGGCCTTCGAGGGCGTGTCCCGCAGCTGGTCGGAGAGCGACCGGGTGCGCAAACGGACGTTGAGGCGCGAGCGCCAGCAGACGCTGTCGCAGATCACCATCGAGCTTGCGCGGCTGGGCGAGGTCGACCTCTGCCAGCGCCTCGACCGGCTGCCCTTCGGCAGGAAGATCGACGAGATCGAAGATCAGATCGGGCGGGCGGCGGAGGCGGCTCGGACGAAGACACGAACGGCCGATCGGACGACGGCCGCCGCGGCGGCGATTTGAGCGCAGAGGAGGCACGACGAACATGGGTGAGCTGACACGCGACCAGGCTCTGCAGAAGCTGCGGAAGAACGAAAAACTCGAGCGCGTCGACCTGCGCGGGATCGATCTCTCCAAGGCGTCGATGCCGGGGGCGTTGCTGTCGCGGGCGGATCTGGAGGGTGCGAACCTGGAGCTGGCGGTCTTGCGAAAGGCCAACCTCAAGAACGCCAGCCTCCGGGAGGCCTACCTCGTCGGGAGCGATCTTCAGGAGGCGAACCTCGAGAACGCCGACCTCGAGGGGGCGAAGCTCGATCGGGCCAACCTGGCGGGTGCCAACCTGGCCCGCGCCAACCTGGACGGCGCCAGCCTGGCCGGCGCGAACCTGTCCGGAGCCATTCTCTCCTTCGCGCAGGTGAGCGCGGCCAACTTGACCGGCGCCGACCTGCGCCGCGCCGTCCTCACGCACGCCAACTTCGAGGAGTCGGCCATGGGCGCGGTCAAGGCGATGGATGCCGACCTGCGCGGCGCCAACTTGCGTGGTGCCACCCTGACCAAGGCGGACCTCACGGGCGCCAAGGTGGCGGGGCTCATCGGGACGGGGAGCCAGGTGGCCGACCTGCTGGCGTCGTGGCTGGACACCAGCGAGGCGGGCGACGGCACCGGGCGGATCAGCAACGGAGAGATCCCGGGCCTGCTGAGCGGCCTGCGGCTGCAGGCGGCGAAGGCCCCGGCTTCGCGGCGGTACTTCGGGCATGGAGACGTGCTCAAGAACGCCACGCTCGACTTCGAGGCCGGCGCGCGGGTCGAGATCGACAGCCTGTTCGAGAACTGCGCCCTCAACCTGGGCGACGGGACGGAGCTGGTGGTCGGCGCCGCCGGCGTTCTGGCCGACTGCACCATCTCGGGCGCCGGGTCGATCGCCGTGCACGGACAGTTCTTCGAGCGCGAGAGCCCCGGCATCGTGGGCCCGCGGGAGCTGATGGTCACGAGCGGCGGAGCGGTGGTGGCGTCGGTGCAGCAGAACGAGGCGTTGACCCATTTCGGGTTCGAGCGGGGCAGCCGGTTGCGCGTGAAGATTCTCAAAATGGATGCGAAAGGCGGATGACGACGATGAGCGAAGCCAAGAAGACACTGATTGAAGAGGGGACCGAGCTCAAAGGGACGTTGACGTCGACCTGTCCCATCGTCGTGCACGGGCGCGTCGAGGGCGACTTGACCGGTCCGTCGGTCGAGGTGGCCGACGGCGGCGTCCTGTGCGGCAAGGCCAAGGTCACCGAGCTGCGCTCG
The DNA here is from genome assembly GCA_963835825.1 of uncultured Pseudomonadota bacterium. Lineage (GTDB taxonomy): Bacteria > Myxococcota_A > Polyangia > Fen-1088 > Fen-1088 > JADGRB01. The sequence continues at coordinate 2,290,996 of CAWIGZ010000001.1, read as the reverse complement.
CGCGGAGAGATCGCCGGCGAGTTCGACGCCAAGCTGGTGGAGCTGTCGGGCCGGGTGCGCGACAAGACCATCATCCGCGCCGAATCCTTGGAGGTGAGCCTCCGGCGAAGCGAAGGGCGCATCGAGATGGTGTTCGGCGACTGCGAGCTGGCGATCGGCGACGCGCCCGACAAGGCCAAGGCGATAGCGGCCGCGCGCGCGAACGGCCACGGCCGCGGCAAGGCGGCCGCCGAGGCCGAGCAGCCGCAGTCCGAAGGGCAGTCGCCGCCTTCACCGGGCGGCTGAGGCCGCGAGCGGTGACGCGATCACCGGAGCGCCGCGCCTCACTGAACGACGACGGTGGCGGTGGTGAAGGTGATGGTGCCGGTCCCGCCGTTGCCGACCTCCACGAGGATTCTTGGCTTCCTCCATCTTGCCGAGCTGCAGGCCCAGGCCGGCCCAGGCGGCGAAGTGCTGGGAGATGGAGATGTGGCCGCACGATCGCGGCGTCTGTCGAACGCTGTAGAACTGGTCGAACGTCGACAGCGTGCCGAAGACGTCCGGCTGGTTCACCTGCGTGTGCGTCAGGACGTCATAGGCGCCGCCGTCGACGGTGATGGTCCCGACCTTGGTCCCGGGAACCGGCCGCGACCCGAACCAGTCCTCGACGATGTAGTACTCGTGCAGCGGACTCTCCGACCAGCCGTAGATTCCGATGAAGTCGTAGCCGATGCCGCTGCCGGTCTTCGTCTCGGCGTAGTCCGACGAGATCGTTCCCAGCTGTTGGTACGTCTTGCTCGCGTCCCAGGTCAGCCCGATTCGGGCCAGGAAGTCGCCGGGGTTGTTCCAGGTGGCGCTGAACTTGGCGTCCACCCCCGCCACCGTCATCGATCCCGTTCCGACGCCGCTCGACCAGATCTGATACGAGTAGCCGTGGCCGGCGCTCCCCACGCTGTTCGAAGAGTAGGTGGTGCCGCCGGTCCAGGGCGTCCCCGCCGCGCAGGCCGCAGGCGTTCCGCCCCCACCTCCGGCGCCGCTGGATCCGCCGGAGCCGCCGGTCGCCTGCCCGCCGTTCCCGGACATGCCGCCGTTCCCGCCGCCATGCCCGCCGCCGCCGGCCCCGCCGGTGCTGTGCCCACCTGAACCAGCCGCTCCGCCGGATCCCGTGACCCCGCCGGATCCCGTGCCGGTCGCGCCGCCGGTGCCGGTCGCGCCGCCGGTGCTCGGCGCGCCGCCGCTACCGCCGGTCGCCATCGTGCCACCGGTGCCGGTCGCGCCGCCGGTGCTCGGCGCGCCGCCGGTGCCGGTCGCGCCGCCGGTGCCGGTCGCGCCGCCGGTGCTGGTCCCGCCGCCGCTACCGCCGGTCGCCATCGTGCCACCGGTGCCGCCGGTCTGGGGGCCGCCCGGCGATCCGCAGCCGGCCGCGCCTGCGAGAAGGATCGGCAAGAGAACGTTCATGGGATTCCGAAGTCGTTCGTACCGCATGGGTGCTCACTAGAGCGAGCCACTCGGCGCGTCTTCGCATTCGGTGGGCTTTCGGTCAGGGAGGGTGCGGAACCTCCTTTGGACCGGCTCTACTCCACGAATCGTGGCAAGACGGGCGGCGCTCGGGCAATCGTACGTATGTCGCTCCACGTCCAGCCCTGGGTTCCGGCAGGTCCTGCCGTGGCCCGCTCGTCTCGCCGCTTTCTGCGTGCCCTCGTGCCGTGCGCGTTCACCCTGCTGTGGCTCGGCTGGACGGCGGGGTGTTCGTCGAATGCGTCGGAGCCCGGGTCCGGGGCGGGCGGCAATGCCGGCAGCGGCACCGTGGCCGGAACCGGTGGCACGGCCGCGGCCGGATCGGGCGGCGGCGCGACCGGAGGTGCGGTGGGCACCGGCGGCGGCGTCGGGACCGGGGGTGCGACGGGCACCGGCGGCAGCAGCGGCGGGAGCGGCGGGTCGACGTCGGGCTCGGGCGGAAGCTCGACTGGCGGTCGCGGCGGGGCCGGCAGCGGCGGCACGAACGGCTCCGGCGGTCGCGGCGGCAGCGCCGGCAGCGGCACGGGGGGCTCCGCCGGCGGCGGCGCAGGAGCGAGCGGGGCCGGTGGCTCTGCCTCCGGCGGCAGCGCGGGTGGCGCCGCGGGAGGCGCTGGCATCATGCAGAGCGCGGGCTGCGGCAAGACGCGCACGCTGCAGAACGGGACAATCACCATCACGTTCAACAACGCTTCGCGGAAGTACATTCTCCGCGTGCCCGACGGCTACGATGCCAGTCACCCGTACCGGCTGGTCCTCGCCTACTCCTGGTCCGGCGGATCCGCGTCCCAGGTCGTGAGCGCCAATTACTTCACGTTCGCGAGCCTGGACAGCAAGAACACCATCTTCGCCGCGCCCGACGCCGCCGACGGGGCCGGGACCTGGAGCAACGGGGACGTGGCGCTCACCGACGCGATCCTCGCCCAGCTCGAAGGCGATCTCTGTATCGACAAGACCCGCGTCTTCGCGACGGGATTCAGCTTTGGTGGGGGCATGGCCATGGCGCTGGCGTGCACGCGGGCCGACGTGTTCCGTGCCGTCGCGTTCTTCTCGGGCGCGGATCTCACCAATTCCTGCCCGACGACGTTGACCAAGCCGATTGCGTACTACGCCTCGCAGGCCAGCGAGGACGCCAACGGATTATCGACCACCTCGCCGATCACCGGGGAATACAAGCAGGCCCAGTTCGCCGCCGTCAACGGATGCACGGCGGTGCCTTCGTCCACCACGTACCCGGCCAGCGGCCAGCCACACACCTGCACTATCTACAAGGGCTGCTCCGCGGGCCACCCGACTGAATACTGCGTGTTCAACGGCCCCCACGGCTGGGAGCCGAAGGATCCCGGTCAAGCGACCAGCTGGGACGCGCCGGAAGCCTGGAAGTTCATCACCCAGTTCTGACGGTGTTGCGGAGAATCGCGGCGGGCAGGCGCTTCAGAAGCGGAAGCTGAGGCCGGGCCCCCAGGCGACGCTCCGGTCGGTGCGGAGCGGCGCCGGGCCGAGCGCGATATCCCGTCGGCAAGCCCAGGCGCTCCGCCAGCGACTCTCTACTGCCCCCAGAGCTCGACGTGCGCGCGGGTGCCGGGCGGCGCGCTTCCGTGGACCAACTCGAGGCCCTGGATGAAGCGGACGTGGCCCGGGAGGTCGATGGCGCGGCTGCGCGACCCGTCGGCGAAGGAATGCCGGAGACCCGGCGACCAGTGCTGCCCGTTGCCGAACTGGAGCACCACGTCGCCGACGTCGAGGCTGCTCTCGGTCACCACCAGCGCGACGCGCGCGACGCGCCCCTGATATTTTCCGACGCGGACCATCTCGCGGTCGAATCGACCGGTGACCATCGCCTCGCCCATCAGGCGCCAGCCGGTCATGTCGGGGCGGCCCGCAATCCCTGGAGGAGATGGGGGACCCGCGGGCGGCGGCGCGTAGCCGGCCATGCACGCCGACAGGGCGACCAGCAGAACGGATGACAGCCGCAGCATCGACACGGTCTGGGCGATCGTAACACGATAGACTGGCGATTGAAGATGCTCCTCCGCCTGCCGGGGCGCTTGCCGCTCGTCCTCGTCCTCGCTTTCGCGGCGGGCTGCGAAGGCACCCCGGAGATCCCGGGCGCGCTGGTGGGCGAGTCGACGCACTTCCGGCTCTTCGTTGCTTCCGATTTCGACACCAGCTCTCTTCCTGCCTATCTGCAGGGCCACGCTGCCCTCGACGCGCTGGAGGCGGACTGGGCCGACAAGCAGACGATGTTGAAGATGCCCGAGGGGCAGCGGAAGATCGATTATCACCTGCTGACCCACGAAGAGATCACCTCCGTCTGCCGACAGGACGCCGCCAGCTGTCAGCTGGGCGACACGCTGGGGATCGCCACGGACGTCTTGCCTTTCCAGCACGAGCTCATTCACGCGTACATGCAGCTGGTCGCGCCGGGGGTCATGCCGGTTCCGTTCATCGTCGAAGGGACCGCCCAGGCGATCGGATGCTACGGCCTGCAGGTTGGAATCTCGCTGACGGACGCCGCTCCGTCCTGGGAGCTGGCGGTCGGATCGCTGGACTACGGCTACGGCCAGGGCGGGCTGTTCGTGCGGTACCTGATCCGGACGCAAGGGATCGACGCGTTCGTGCGCTACTACCGGCAGGCGCCGGGCCGCCGTGATCCGGCGCTGTTCGCGGCGAACTTTTCGGCGTTCTGGGGCATGAGCATCGACGACGCCTGGGCGGCGATGCACACCGTCGGTCCCGGCGTGGCGACCACCGATTCGCCAATCTGCCCCTGCTCGCTGTCGGTGCTGCCGACCGACGGCTCGCCGCCGGACCCCAACCTGGCCACCCATCCCTACTGGCCGTTGCCGGAGACCGGGGGCGCGTCCCTGGCGCTCGTCGCGCCGAGCGGCGGGGCCTTCTTCGTTTCGGACTGCGAAGGGGTCGCGCCCCTTCTCGAGTCGGGCCTTTCGACTTTGCAGACCTCCGATCCGTCGGTCCCCTCGCTCACCGACGCGGCGCTCGCGTTCGTTCAGCTTCCGTCCGATGGCCGGAAGCGGTTTGTGACCGCACTGACCACTGCCCCGATTACCTCGGCGTCGGTGGGGCCATACGTGGCGGACAGCTGCGACGCCACCGTCCCCTATCAGCTTCCGAAGGACTTCCTGGATGGAGCGGGAGAGCTCTCGATCATCGTCGACCGGGCGACGGTCGGAGCGGTCACGAAGTACGTGCAGGTTCAAGTTCCCGGCATCGGGATAGCGAATTTGGGTCCAGACGTGGACGTCTGCGACAGCTGTGCGTTCGGTCAGGGAGCCTGCGTTCCGACGCACACGATCGGTCTGCCCTACTCGGAGGTCGAGCCGGGGGCGGTGAACGTGGCGTGGCATGTTCCCGCGATCGCGCCGGGCGGCGCCCCGCGCTACCTGGACGGGGCTTGGATCCAGTTCACGCCTTGAGCAGGGATGGGGGACAGATGAAATCGTCGGCGGTCGGTCGCGCTGGCGGTGGTCAGTCTGGTCGCCGGCCTCCGCTCGCGCTCGCCTTCAACTGAAACCCGGTCAGGACCGGATGATCAACAGCAGCCCGATCGATCGCTCGTCGGTGCGCGACACCCCTGTCAGCGTGCGTCCCAGCAGGTTGTCGAAGCTGAAACGCAGCCCGAGATCGAGGTGGGCGGTCACGTTGCCGACGATGCCCAGACCGACCGGGACCTGGTACGTGTCACCCAGCGCAGACAGCTGCCCGGTGACCCCGGACAGAAGCTTCAGGGAGACGGCGGCCGACGCCTGGATCTGCAGCTCCAGCGGGATGAACAGCTGATCTTTGTAGTCGTCGCGGTGGGCCAGCATGACGCCGACCTGGGGATCGAACCAGAGGGCGACCATGTTGGTGAAGTGGAACTTCCCCGCCAGACCGATGGTCCACATGACGCCGGTCGGATCCGCGATGGGCACCAGAAACAGCGACGAGTGCAGGGAGAGGTGGAAGTCCCCGTAGATCAGCCCGTACATGAGGTCGAGGCCGACGTTGTCGTAGACGTGCGGGCAACCGTTGCTCTGGCCGGTCAGGCACAACCCCGCGCCCGGGAGCGACTGCCAGCCCATGGGGAGGGTGTGCAGCAGCCCCAGTTGGACCGTATCAGTGAAGGAATAATAGAGATCGGGAGCGAACGAGGTGGGCTTGCCGAAGAAATCCTTGCTGGCGTCGATCAGCAACGAGAGGCGAGCCGTGAACAGTCCGGCCGGGCCTTGCACGCCGCGCCGAACCGCCACCTCGCCCATCGGCGCGCGACTGACCGCGGGGACGTCGTCGCCGCTCTCGACCACCACCGCCGCGCGCGCCCGGCCGGCCGGCAGCAGAATCGCCAGCAGGGGAAGTGCCAAAGCCAATCGCAGGGACAGAGATCGCATGAGAGCCTTTCGGTGAGAGTCATGGCCCGACGACGGAAGACGACGCGGCGTCCCTCCACGCGGGCGCCTCTCGCGGCGACCGACATCTGGGATGACCGAACGTGGGTACGTTCGGCACGAACGCAATGGCCACGCCATCATCAGCCGAGCGTGTCGGTGGCTGCCGCGGCTCCGGCGGATAGAGCTCCCAGGAAGTTGATCTCGTCGGGCGTCCCTTCCGCCTTGTCGGAGCCGTCGCTGGACCTCTCGATTGCGGGCGCGTGAACCTCCGCCCGAAAATCCGGCGATGCCTGACGGCGACCGGCGGTCTGCCCGTCCATCCTCTCGGCCGATGGAGGGAGCGGCAGGAGAGGCGCGCGAGACCGGGGCGCTGACGCCCGGCGGTGGGTGGTCGCCGGCGAGCTTCCTGTGGGCGCTGGCCGCGGTGATGGCCACGCGGCTCGTCTACCTCGCTCGCTATGGCTGGGATCTCGGATGGATGAATCTTCTTTATCTCGAGCGGGCGCGGGTCATCGCGCTCGGGCGCGCGAGGCCGGTCGAGGAGCAGCCGCTGGCGTTCCTCGCTCTCGTCGGGGCCCGCCGCCTCGGCCTCGACGCCCGGGCGGCCAACGAGGTGGTCTACCTCCTCGCGCACCTCCTGCTGGCGCTGGGCGCACTGGGGATCGCGCGCTTCGTCTGGCCGGAGATCGCGGCGCGGCGGCGGCGCGCGCTCGTCGCGACGCTGGCCGTGGTGCCGCTGCTCGCCTCGCAGAGCGGGCGCAACAACCTCGGCGTCAGCCTGGGCGCGGGTCTCGCCGCCGGCGCGCTGGCCTTGGCGGTGACGGCGGCGGCGACACGGTCGCGCTCGCGGAGCGGTACGACGGCCGCGCTCGGGCTGGCGGCCGTCGTCGCCGCCCTGGCGAGCATGGGGCGCTACGAGTCACTCGCGACCTGCGTCGGGGCGGCGCTGGTGTTGGCCTCGCTCGGAGCGCGCCTTCCGGAGCTGCCCCGGTGGCGCGGCGCCGCGCTGGCGCTGGGCCTCGGGGCGGTGGCGGGATTGACGGCGGTGACCGTCCTGCGGCACGCGCTGGGCGCCGGCTCCGGCGCGGACAAGACCTACGCCTTCTACACCTTCTACGACGGCCTGCCGCTCCTCATGTATCCGCACCCGCACGCGACCGAATACCAACGCTACGCGGCCTCGGCGGCGATCTTCGGCACCTTCGCCGAGAACCACGGCAGCCTGTTTCACGCGCTGGTCCGCCATCCGGGGTTCGCGTTGCTCCGGATCGTCACCAAGCCGTTCGACCAGCTGGCGGCCCTGTCGTGGTTCCAGGGGCTGACGCCGGTGGGCGTCGCGCTCGCCGCGGTGGGGGTCGGCCACCACCGCGCGCGTCCCTCCGGCGCGACGCTGCCGACGCATCAAGCGGCGCCGCGGGTCTGGTTGCTGGCGGCGTATCTGTTCCCGCTCGGGATGCTGTTCATCCCCCAGCAGAATCCGGCGTACTACCTGAGCGTGGCCGTTCCCCTCGTGCTGCTGGTTGCGCGCGGGGCGGATGTGGTGGGCGCGCGCCTTCGCCCCGAACGCGCACGCGCGCTCGGCGCCGCGACGGTGATCGCCGCCCTGACGCTGGTGATCGCCGACGGCAAGGGGAGCATCTCCAACAGCCGGGCGATCAACGCGGCGGTCCCGTACCTCGAGCAGCGCTGTCGCCACGGCTGCCTCACCAGCGTGTTGCCGCAGGCGCTGCGCGATCAGCTGTGGGTGGTCACCGACGCAGGCGCGCAGCTGCCGCCCCGGGAACATCGCAACGAGCGGTGGATCTTCCGCCCGCGGACGGCGCCGCCGTCGGAGGCTTACGAGTTTTGTGAGCGGGTGCGCCGCGCGCGGGCCGCCGGGTTCACGGGGCCGGTCCTCTACGTCGACGCGGCAATCAAGACCTTCACCGCGTTCGATCCCGACTTCGATCCGGAGATCCGGCTTCAAGGCCCGGTCGATCGCGCGGGGCTGGTGCCGGAGCGCCGCTTTGCGACGGGCCCCGACGCCGTCGTCGTCTTCAGCCTGCCGGCCGGCCGCGGATGTCGGTCGCTCGCCGCTCGGTGAGACGGTCGCGATTCGAGCTCACGCCGGCGGGCACCGCCGGCGGCGTCCAGCTTCACTTCCGTTGCAGCGGGATCTCGTTGCCGAAGCAGATCAACCGCTCCGGCGGGACCCCCTCGGGGTATCCGAACGCGAGCTTGCGGGTGATCTCCTCTCCCGCGTCGAGCACCGGGGTCTTGGTGATCTGGGCCTGGTAGCCGAAGTTCATGCCGACGTAGAGCGGCAGGTAGGCGGCGTCGCCCTGGTTGATGGCGCAGCTCTCGAAGGAAAACTGGCGAGAGCTGCGCGCGTCGTTGCGGACGCTGAGGGTCACCCACAAGAAGCGTTGCCCGGAGGTGGGGTGATAATCGATGGCGTCGTTGCTGGTAAAGCCGTTGGGACCGTCGGCGAGCTTGTGGAAGGTGATTGTCCAGCCGTCGCTCTGGCGCATGATGTCCTGCTCGAGCAGCGTCGTGGCACAGCCGGCGAACAGCACCAGGGCGAGGGGAGAAAGGAGGGCGAGGCGCACGGGCCGCATTGTACACAGGCGCGGAGAGGCTGAGAACCTGCGCCGGCCAGCGTTTGACGGCTCCGTTGGCAGCTTCCGCAAATCACCCGGCTGCGTTGCGGCTTCGGCGGCGGCGCCCGCGAGGAGTCGTGATACGAATCGGAGGCATGAAGCTCCTCGCATCGGTGCTTTGCCTGGCGCTCGGGGCGGTCTCGGTCCGGCCGGCGCGCGCCGAGGGGGTTCGGCCCAACGTCGAGGCCCGCGCCGAAGCCAACTTCGAGGGGCTCGAGCCCGGACCGGACGCGGCGGCGACCTACCGTCTGAATGCGCTCACCATCGTGCATGAAGAGCTCTCGGGCGCGTTTTCACCTTCAACGTCGGGCGTGGTCATTGGTGGCGGCCCGTGCGCGGCAAGTTTCGGACCCCGACCGCTTACGACGACTTCTACCTGAAGGTCGGCCGCGACGATCTCGGCGAGCGGGATCGCCACCGGCGGGTGCTGTCATCGACGTTGTACTGGGGCGGGGTGCTGGTCTGGGTGGGCGGCCTGGGCGTCTTTTTGTGGGGGCTGGACAGCCATCAAACCGCGCGGGTGGAGCTGGGGCTGGGGATGTTCGCCGGCGGCTTCGTGACGACGGCGATCGCCTCCAACATCCAGCCGCCGCTCGTCAGCGACGAGGAGGCCGAGGCGCTGGCGAACGCTTACAACCGCCGGCTCCAGGCTCATCTCGGGATCGCGCCCGCCGCGACCCGCGACGCCCGCGATCGACCGTCGTTCGGCCTCGCCCTGACCCGCCGCTGGTAACGCCCTCCGCTTGGGGTCACCTCGCAGGCGGAGGAACCGGCTCGGCGGGCGGCGCCGCGGGCGGCGGACCAGCGCCGACATCGTCGTAGTTGGGCATGGCGCCGAAGTTGAAGCCCAGCCCGGCGACGTAGGAGATCCGGTTCTCGCCGTCGAAGCCGCGCAAGAACGTGATCTCCGGGTGAAGAGCGAAGCCCGGCTTGATCCGGAAGTCGGCGCCCATCCCAAAACGCTCGATTGCGCCGGTGGTGGTGCCCTGGTCGGATCCGTCTTTGAAGCGAAGCATCCCGCTGGAGGTGAAGCCCCAGCTGGCGCCCGGCGTGAACACCAGGCTGACTGTTCGCGACAGGTTCACGCCCACCAGCAACGGTACGTGGAGAAATGTAAAAGTCTGGCTCGTCCCGTCACCGTTGTTCGCTGTGTCCTGGTAAATCTGGAAGGCGGGATCGATCGCCAGGTCGATGCGGCTCGACTTGAGGAAGTTCCACTTCACGTCGCCTCCCAGCGAGCTCATGTTGCTGGCGCGGACTGCGAGCTCCCAGGAGCTGCCCAGCCCGAGACGCAAGGTGAGTGTCGGCGGCGTGGAATAGATCCCGGAGCGCTCAGGCGGGGCGTAGTAGGCGGACGTGGTGGGGATGTAGAACCCCCAGGCTTCGACCGCCGCCGATCCCTGGAAGTGTCCCGACCCAATCGTTCGCGGCGTGGTGTAGGTGTTCGGGTTGGGGCAGCCACAGAGGATCAGCGAGCTCACGGCCAAGAACCCGATTCGCAAGCCGAGGCCAGCGCGTGCTTGCATCCGTCGTTCCTGGATTTGCAGTGCGCATGCCAAAGCGTACAGCCGGAAGTCGTAGGTGCCGCCGTCCGTCGACCATGACATCCCTGTCGCGGAACATGGCAGGGCGCGGTGCCGTTGGCCACGATGTACGGCTGCGAGAGCGTCGGCAGCGGCGTGTCTCGTCGAGGCTCATGCTCGGCCACGTCGCAAGAATGGGGCCGTCGACCTTCCGGGCGAACGTGGCGGGGGAAATGCATGGGTCGGGTCGATGCTTTCCAGGGCGGCCTCCATCGAAGAAGCGATTCGACTCATGACCGGCTTCGCCGAGCGGACCGGTCTCACCTCGGTCCGCCCGCCGCGGCGCTACCTGTGGACCGACGCCTTCGCCGTCTGCAACTTCGTCGGTCTGACCCACGCCACCGGCGAAGGGAGCTACCTCGAGATCGCGCTTCGCTTGATCGATCAGGTGCACCACGTCCTCGGACGCCACCGCGACGATGACCAGCGCCAAGGGTGGTTGAGCGGCCTCGACGACCATGAGGGGGAAGCCCACCCCACCGTGGGCGGCTTGCGGATCGGAAAGGCGCTCCCCGAGCGGCGCCCGGAAGAGCCTTTCGACGACCGCCTCGAGTGGGAGCGGGACGGCCAGTACTTCCACTATCTGACCAAGTGGATGTACGCCCTCGATCAAACGGCCCGGGTGACCAGGCGCTCCGAGCTCAATCGGTGGGCCCGCGAGCTCGGCGAGACCGCCCACCGCGCCTTCAGCTGGGGACCACGAAAGACCAGCGGCCGGCGAATGAGGTGGAAGATGAGCCTCGACCTGTCGCGGCCGCTGGTTCCGTCGATGGGACAGCACGATCCGCTGGACGGCTTCATCACTTACGCGCAGGTCGCCGCGACCGGCTGGCCACCGGGCCCGCCGTCTGGACCGGACCTCCGGGAGGCGATCGCCGACTTCGCAATCATGATCGAGGAATGCGACTGGCTGACGTTGGACCCGCTCGGTCTGGGCGGCCTTCTGACGGATGCCTATCGCGTCGAGCAGCTCATCGCGCAGCGAGCGTTGGCGCGGCCGGATCTGTTCGAGACCCTGCTGGAAGCTGGGGTCGAAGGCCTCTCCGTGTACGCCAGACGCGGGGAGCTGCAGCAGCCGGCGTCGCGCCGGCTGGCCTTCCGGGAGCTCGGTCTCGCCATCGGCCTGCGAGCGGTCAGACTCATGGGACCAGAGCCGACCAGGCCGTCGGGCCGCTCGACCAGCACCGCGCCAGTCCGGGCGGGGATTCAGGATCTGACCCCGTATCGGGCCCTCGGCTCCGCGATCGAGGCTTGCTGGCTCGACCCCGGCCAGCGCGAAGCGTCCGCCTGGACCGAGCACGTCGACATCAACGACGTCATGCTGGCCACGACGCTGGTGCCCGACGGATACCTGATGATTCCCGCGCTGGAGTGAACGAACGGACGGGCCCCCACCGCGCGCGCACTGCGCGATCTGCAGTTGACCTGCAAAGCGTGCGCGAGCGTCCGATGGTCAGCGCCGCCCGCGCGCGTCCCGCCCTCAGACGCAGCCGGAGAGCAGGGCGCGCTCGCGTTCGAACAGCGCGGTCACCGCGTCCATCACCAGGCGGACGCGGGCGGTGTTGCGGTGATCGGGCGGGATCACCAAAAAGGCGTCGGTCTGGGCCACGACCGCCGGTGTCAGACGCACCACCGAGGCGTTCCCGTGGGCCGCGAAGCAGGGCAACACCGACAGGCCGATCCCGGCCCGGACGGCGTTCATCACCGACGGCACGCTCTCGCCGGTCAGCACGACGTCTTCTGGACGGCTGTGCTCGACCAGCCAGACCGCCCCCGGCGAGCGGCCGGCCGCTCCGGCATACCCGACCACCGCTTGACCGGCCAACGACCAGCCGGCGCCGTCGTCCTTCAACGCGAAGCCGGTCCGATCGAGGTAAGCCTGGGAGGCGTAGACCGACCAGCCGATCACGCCGAGCTTGCGGCTCACCAGCGCGGGGTTGGTCTCACGAAACAGCCGCAGCGCCACGTCGGCGTCCCGCCGCATCAGATCGAGGGCCGCGCTGCTCACCACCAGCTGGACCTGGATCTTGGGGTGTTCCTGCCGCAGCGGGATCAGGCCCCCCATCAAAAACGGGGTGAACGACTCGGTGGTCGACAGCCGGACCAGGCCCTCGGGCCGTTGATCCTCGCCGCCGATCCGGCGCAGCAGCTCCTCGACGCTCCCGTCGATCGACTGCGCCAGGTCGGCGACCAGCTCGCCCGCGTCGTTCAGGGTCAACCCCTCGGGCGTCCGGGCGACCAGCTGCGCGCCCAGGGCCGATTCGAGCGCCGTCAGGCGCCGGCTGGCCGTCGATTGTTCGACTTTGAGGAGGCGCGCGGCCCCGCCCAGCGAGCCGGCCCGCCGGAGCGCCAGCACGAACCGCAGATCGTCCCAGTCCAGGCCCACGGCGCGATCTTCCGCCGCCCGGCGGACCCGCGCAAGGGTCGGCGCCTCGTGCCCGGGGGGCGATTCGCGCAGGGGGGGCATGCACAAACACCGTCTGCGAAGGTCGCGGCCGGGCGGCTATTCAAACAGACCATGGAAACGCCGACCGCCGCCCAGAGCCCGCTGCCCGCCGCCGCGGTCGTGATCAACCACGACGTCGAGGACTACTCGGCCTGGAAGCGGGCCTTCGACCGGCACGCGGCCACCCGGCGGAACGCCGGGATCGTCGCGGCGCACGTCAACCAGGACGCCGACAACCCGAACCGTCTGAGCGTCTACCTGGCGGCCGGGGATCGCGCCAGGCTGGCCGCGTTCCTCGGTGACATTTCGCTGATGGCGACCATGCGCGAGGCGGGCGTGACCGGCCCGCCGCACGTCGTCGACCTGACGCCGATCGAGGATCGGACCCGCAAGGACCGCCCGCTGGCGGGGCTCATCATCCGCCACGAGGTGCGCGACTACGCCGCCTGGCAACAGGCCTTCGACGCGCACGGAGAGGCGCGGCGGAGCGCCGGCGTCGTCGGCCACGCGGTCAGCCGCAGCGTGCAAAACCCCGACGTGGTCGTCGTCTACCTGCAGGCCGAATCGGTGGAGGCGCTGCGCGCGTTCGCGGCGGCACCCGATTTGAAGGCGGTCATGGCGGCCGCCGGCGTGCTCGGGGCGCCGGACCTCAGCTTCGTTTACGGCGGCGCGTGGCAGAGCTGATCGCCGGCCTGGAATCTGTCGTAGCCAAGAACCCCGACCAAACAGGAGAGTGGACAGCATGAGCACACAGGCGAGTGGACAACCGAGTGGACCGGCCAAGGGGAAGGGGGGATTGCCGCCCTGGCTCAACCCGCAGATCCAGACCGACGTGGCGCTGCGCGACGGCGACATCTGGATCTCGGTGCCGGTCAAGAGCGGCACCAACTGGATGATGAACATCGTCCATCAGCTGCTGACCGGGGGCGACGCCGACTTCGACAGCATCTACGGCGTGGTCCCCTGGCCCGAGCTGATCGAGCGACCGGGGCAGCCGCAGCGGGAGGTGCTGGACCGGCTGGCGGCCATGCCGGCCGGCGCGCGCCGCGCGCTCAAGAGCCACTCGGCGCCGCCCGAGCTCCCCTTCGTCAAGGCGGGGCAGGGCCCGGACGTGAAGTACATCGCCGTCTGTCGCAACCCCGAGGAGGCGCTGGTCTCCTTCAAGGTCTTCCTCGAGAAGCACACCGACGCGTTCTACGATCTGTGGAAGGTTCCGCGGGCCGCGCTCACGCGTCCGGACTTCCCGTCCTTTTACCGCGAGGTGGTCGAGGCCAAGGGGATGCAGGGGATGTTCTTCGGCTTCGTGGCCGGCTGGTGGCCGCTGCGGCACGAGCCCAACGTGCTGCTGCTCCACTACGCCGACATCAAGCGCGGCGGCGGCAAGGTGCTGCGCCGGATCTCCGACTTCCTGGGGACGAAGCCGACGGAGACGCAGTGGGCGACCATCGAGAAGCACGCCTCCTTCGAGTGGATGAAGGCCAACCAGAGCAAGTTCGAGACCTTCCCGCGGGCGGTGGTGCCGGTCCTCGAGTCGGGCGCCATGATCCGCAAGGGGCAGACCGGGGCGGCGCACGAGGACGGCATGACCAAGGAGATCGCGGCGCAGCTTCGGGCCTTCGGCTCGACGATCGTCACCGATCCCGTCGCGCTGACCTGGCTCTACGAAGGCGGTGCTCTCCCCAAGTAACGTCGCTCCGCGCACCGAATTGGAAGCTCGGGGAAACCCCTACGCCGGGGGCGGGGGCCCCCGGACATCGCTGGCGTTTTGCGCGCGCTATCGATGGACCACGAAATGCAAAACGAACCGCTGGGCCAGATCGCGAACCGAAGTCTTTCTAAAACCACCGCCGTGCTGCTCCTGCTCGCCTGTGCCGCCGGCTGCGGGTCTTCCAGTTCGGGGACGACCGGCGACGGAGGACCGGGCGGCGCCGGGGCGACGACGGGCGGCAGCGGTGGGGCGGGCGCGAGCTCGGCGACGGGCGGCAGCGGTGGGTCAGGCGGCGCGCCGGCCGTCGGAGGGGGCCTGGCGGTGAACCTGCGAAGCGCCGGCGACTACGTGATCCTCGCCGAGAGCGGCATCTCCACGGTGCCGCCCGCGGTCATCAAGGGGGACCTGGGAGTCAGCCCGGTGGCCGCCAGCTTCGTCACCGGGTTTTCGTTGATTGCGGACTCCACGAACGTCTTTTCCACCTCGGCGCAGGTGACCGGGAAGATCTACGCGGCCGACTACGCCGTCCCGACCCCGTCGAACTTGACCACGGCGATCGGCGACATGGGGCTGGCGTTCACCGACGCCGCCGGTCGCGCGCCCGACGTCACCGAGCTCGGTTCCGGGAGCATCGGCGGAATGACGCTCGCCCCGGGCGTCTACAAATGGGGCACCGCCGTGCTGGTTCCCACCGACCTCACGCTCAACGGCAGCGCGACCGCCGTCTGGATCTTCCAGATCGCCCAGACCCTGACGGTGGGCAACGCCGTCACCGTCCACCTCAGCGGCGGCGCGCTGGCCAAGAACGTCTTCTGGCAGGTCGCCGGCGGCGTCGACGTCGGCACGACCTCCCACCTCGAGGGCATCGTGCTCTGTCAAACGATGATCAACCTGCAAACCGGCGCGTCGATCACCGGCCGCCTCATGGCGCAGACGGCGATCACCCTCGACACCAGCACGGTCACGCAGCCGGCGCCGTAGCTCAGCCCGCCGGGTCCCTGGTCTCGGCGGCCCTCGGTGCGTCAATGAAGCGCCGGCCCGGTCTTGACGAGGCCGGGCAGCAGCCCGAGCTTTTCGGCGAACGGCGTATCGCTTGGCCGCACCGGAGAGCTCCATGGCCCGACAGACCCGACGAAGAGAGTTCATCGCGATGGGCGCCGGGCTGGCGGCCGGCGCGGCCATCGGCGTCGCCGGCCCCGCCGAGGCCGAGGTCCCGAAGAAGCCGCAGCCGGGCGCGCCGCGTCCCGAGGACGTCAAGCTGCCGCCGGGCGGCAAGATGCCGATGCGCCGGCTGGGACGCACCGGCGTCGAGGTGTCGTTGCTGGGCCTCGGCGGCTATCACATCGGCCTTCGCGACGAGGCGACCGCCACCCGGATCGTCCGCACCGCGATCGATCACGGCGTCACCTTCCTGGACAACTGCTGGGACTACAACGGCGGCGCCAGCCAGCTCTGGATGGGGCGGGCGCTGCGCGACGGCTACCGCCAGCGCGCGTTCCTGATGACCAAGATCGACGGGCGCACGCGGGCGGCGGCCGCCGCCCAGATCGATCAGTGCCTGAAGGCGCTCGGCACCGACGTCATCGACCTGATGCAGGTGCACGAGGTGATCCGGCCGACCGATCCCGAGCGGGTGTTCGGGCCCGACGGCGCGATCGCGGCGCTGCAGGCGGCACAGAGGGCGGGCAAGATTCGCTTCATCGGATTCACCGGACACAAGAGCCCGGAGATCCACCTGGAGATGCTGGCCACCGCCGACGCGCACCGCTTCACGTTCGACACCGTGCAGATGCCGGTCAACGTGATGGACGCGCACTACGACAGCTTCACCAACCGGGTGATCCCCGCGGCGAAGAAGCGCGACATGGGGATCCTGGGGATGAAGCCGCTCGGGTCGGGGCTGTTCCTCGAGAGCCGGCCGTTCACCGACGGCAGCGTCACGCCGGTCGAGTGCCTGCAGTTCGCCATGAGCCAACCGACGTCGGTGGTGATCACCGGCTGTGACACGCTCGGGATCCTGATGCAGGGGATCGACGCCGCCTATCGGTGGAAGCCGATGACCGGGACCGAGATCCAGGCGCTGCTGGCGCGCACCGCGCCGGTCGCGTCCGCCGGCCAGTGGGAGAAGTACAAGACCTCGCAGACGTTCGACGGCACCGCCCAGCATCCGTGGTGGCTGGAGACGGCGAGCTTGCACGCCGCGGACCGTCACCGATCTCCGTAGGACTTCGGCGGCGAGCGAGAGCCGGCGCCCGGGCGAAAGCCGGCGCCCGGGCGAAAGCGGGGCTCGATCGAGTTGCGCGGCCGGACCGGCGCACGATCTCAGTTGACGCCAACTCGTGACCGAACTGCCACTTCGGTCGAGACGGTGGGCGGCTACTGTGCCGCCCAATTCGTAAGGAGAACGACCGATGAAGAAGAACCTGATCCTCGCAGGCGCGCTCGGTGGAAGCGTGCTGATGACCGCCGTCGCCGGCCACGCCGGTAACGGCAAGCCCTGCAACTCCAGGTCCGGCAACGTGCTGACGGTGGCCGTCTACGGCGACGCGCCGTACGGGCTGACGCCGACCGACGACTCTCAAACTCTCGCGACTCCGGCGTTCATCGCGTCGATCAACGCGGACCCGAAGGTGGACCTGGTGCTGCACGTGGGCGACATCCACTCGGGCAAGCAGTTCTGCACCGAGGCCTACGACCGCACGGTCTTCGACCTCTGGAAGGCCTACAAGGATCCGGTGATCTACACGCCCGGCGACAACGAGTGGACCGACTGCAACAAGGCGGGCGAGGGCGGCGGCACATACAACAAGACCACCCAGGAGATCGATTACGTGCTCGACAGCGACGGCCAGCCGGTCAACTACGCCAAGGGCGACCCGGTTGCCAACCTCGACCTCATCCGCGACATTTTCTTCTCCGTCCCCGGCCAGTCGCTGGGCGGCCGCAAGAAGCACGTGTTGTCGCAGAGCGAGGCCTTCAACCGCGCGTACCCGACCGACGCGGAGTACGTCGAGAACGTGATGTGGGAACAGTCGAACACGATGTTCGTGACCATCAACTTGCCGGGCGGCTCGAACAACGACACCGACGTCTGGTACGCGGCTCCGACCGCCACCGCGGCGCAGCTCGCCGAGACGGCGAACCGCACCGGCGCGGACCTGCGCTGGCTCGAGGCCGCCTTCGCGCGCGCGGCGGCCGACGGCGTCGGCGCCGTCCTGATCCAGGCCCAGGCCGACATGTGGGATCCGGAGAAGGGAGCGGCGCACCAGGCGCAGTTCGAGCCCTTCGTTGCCAAGATCGCCGAGCTGACCCAGGCCTTCGGTAAGCCGGTGCTCATGTTCAACGGCGACTCGCACGTCTACAAGTCGGACAACCCGCTCTCGCTCTTTGACCCGGCCAACGCCATGCACCCGGGGTACGGCGTGGAGAACTTCCACCGCATCGTCGTCCACGGGAGCACCTTCCCGCTCGAGTGGCTGCGCCTCACCGTCGACCCGAACGCCAGCGCACCGTCCGACGCCGTCGACGCCTTCGGTCCGTTCAGCTGGGAGCGAGAGATCCAGCCGTAAAGGGGGTCATGCGAGGAGAGGGGCGCTCAGGGCGCTGGATAGCGCTCCTCGATCTCCGTCAGCGTCTGCGCCGTGTCGTTGACGACGCGCCGGGAGCTCATACGCCGGCGACCCCGCTCGCGTTCGCGCCGGCGCTGCCGCCCGCGCCTGCCCTGCGGAACGCGATCCGCCCGTCGCGTTCCCGCGCGCGTGATAGATTGGCGGCTTGCCGGCGATTCCCGCCAGCCTGAGGCTGGCCAACCAGGCGACGATCCTCGAGCAGCTCCTCGGACGCAAGGCGGCCAGCCGCGCCGAGCTGGCCAAGGCCACCGGGATGAGCAAGCCCACGACGGGCAAGATCATCGACGACCTGGTGACGGCGGGCGTCGTCGAGGAGGTCAAGCTGGTCGAAGGCGGGCGGGCCAGCGTCGGCCGGCCGGGCAAGCAGGTCCGGCTGGCGACGGGTCGGCCCCACTTCGTGGTCATGGACCTGGGCCCGGAGTGGACCCGGTTCTCCGCGCTGCCTCCCGCGCCGCCCGAGCAGGAGCGCTGGCAGGTCGAGTTCAAGACGCCCTCAACCGCCGAGGCGTGGCTGGAGCGTGTGGTGCAGGGCGCCGAGAAGGTCAACATCAAGCGCCCCTGGGCGGTGCTGATCAGCACGCCCGGCGTCGTCGACGAACGCAACGCGCGCGTGCTGCTCTCCCCCAACCTGCACTGGTCGGAGCACGCCGATCTCTCCTGGATGGTGCGCCAGGTCTGGCCGGCGCCGGTCGGCCTGGTCCAGAACGTGCGAGCGCTGGCCCTCGGCGAGCTCGGTGCCCGCTCGGACACCGACGACTTCCTGCTGGTCGACATCGCGGAAGGCGTGGGCGGCGCGCTGATGCTGGGGGGGCGCCTTTATCAAGGCCCCTTGCCCATGAGCGGCGAGATCGGACACACGCCCATCCCCGGAAACGCGCGCCCCTGTGGGTGCGGCGGGCGCGGCTGTCTGGAGACGCTCGCTTCCGAACGGGGCCTCATTCAGAGCCACCGGGAGGCGAAGGGGCGCGGGACGACGTTCGCCGACGTGGTGCGCGCGGCCGAGCGAGAGCCCCCGGCCTGGATGCGCGCGACGTTCGACGCGGTGGCCACTTGCCTGAGCGCCGGGCTGAACATCTACGGGGTCCGGCGTGCCGTACTGGTCGGGCGGGTCACCGATCTTCCCGCGCCTGCGACCGAGTATCTGATCGGCGCGATCCAGCGTGCCGCCCTCTGGAGCCGGTTTGACGCCGTCGCGGTGACGCTGGCGCCCAAGCGTCCTGCCCGCGGCCTGGTCGTCGCCGGGATCCACCGCTTCGTCATGCCGGTCGACTGGACGACGCCGAACGCTCCGAGCTAGCGCCATCGGGCGCTGCCCTGAGCCCTTTCGAAACACGGATCGGACCTGTTGGAAAACTCCGGCCCGTGGTACTTGATTAACTATGATTACTAATTCGTGGCACCGGCTGTTCACCGGACGTGCACTCTCGCTGGCTCTCTTCGGGGCGGTCGCGCTCTCCGCCTGCTCCAGCGGCGGAGGCGGCTCAGGCACGGGCGGCTCGGGTGACTCGAGCGGCACGGGTGGCGCAACGGGCACCGGCGGCTCCGCCGCCACGGGCGGCAGCCCGGGGACGGGCGGCTCGACGGGGACGGGCGGCGCGGGGACCGGCGGCGCAACCGGCACCGGCGGCGCGGTCAGCACCGGCGGCTCCAACGGCACGGGGGGCTCGACCGGGACGGGCGGCTCGACGGGCACCGGCGGCGCGGCGGGCGCGGGCGGCGCGACCGGCACCGGTGGTTCGACCGGCACCGGCGGGGGCGGGGCGACTGGCTCCGGCGGGGCAGGGGGTCACGCCGGCTCGGGCGGAGGGACCGGCGGCGCCGGCGGCGCGACCAACTGCGCGGGCCACGCCATCTCCCTCGCCACCAACGTCGCCGCGAACAACGATCCGGCCAAGGCCGCCGTGCTGGTCGCGTTCAACGGCAGCGCCGATCTGCCGACCGGCAACGCCAACCGCACCATCGAATTTTGGGCTTACGTGCCCTCGTCGGCCTGGGTGGCCGACGCGAACACCATGTTCTTCTACGGCACCAACAACCGGGTGGCCGACGGGTTCGGGCTCGACTTCGGAACGACGTCGAACGGCATGGGAACGATCGATCCGTTCACCAACAATCTCTTCGACAATGACAATCAGCCGAGCGGCCTCAGCGCCACCGTGAACCAGTGGGCCCACTTCGCGATGACCTGGGACGGCACCACCGTCCGCGCGTACGTCAACGGCGTCCTCAAGGCGAGCAAGGTCTCGACCTCCAGCTCGCAGAAGACGCTGATGACCGGCGTGACCGCGCTGACCATCGGCGGTTACCCGCCCGCCTACTTCAACGGTCAGATCGACGAGTTCCGGATCTGGAACGTGGCGCGCTCTGCGTCGGAGATCATGAGCACGATGAACCACACCCTGGTGGGCAACGAGGCAGGCCTCACCGGCTACTGGAAGTTCGACGAGACCTCGGGCACCAGCGCCGCCGACTCGGTCACCTCCACGGGCCACACGCCGCATCCCGGCATGCTCTCTGCGAACAGCACGGCCAACAACCCGACCTGGGTGGTCTCGACCGCACCCATTTCCTGCCCGTAGATTCTATTTGGTCCTACGGTTCTACTCACGCGACGGTGGGTCGCGCCGAGAAGGGCGCCGGCTCGACGGCAGGTGGGGCCGTAAATAGTAAGGTCTATTTACTTACTCTTCGTGTCCTGGTAGTGTCGGGCTTCTGCGATTCTGTGGTCCAATAAATTACGTCTACAGACAGTGTAGGTCGAGCGTCCGAGTTTTGACCTTTGCGAACTTTGAATTTTACGGAGGCCCCTCATGAAATCGATCCTTCTGGCATCGGCGAGTGCTCTGTTACTGACGGCGGCGGCTTGTAGCAGCACCGGGTCGGGCGGCAGCCCGGGCCAGGGTGGCTCCATCGGCAGTGGTGGTTCCACTTCAACCGGTGGCAGCAGCAGCGGTGGGGAAACCGGCACGGGCGGCGCGAACAGTGGCGGCTCGACCGGTAGCGGCGGGGTCAACACGGGGACCGGCGGGGCCAACACGGGGACCGGCGGGTCCGTCACGGGCAGCGGCGGGTCGACGAGCACCGGCGGGTCGACGGGCACCGGCGGGGCCATTACGGGCACCGGCGGGTCGACGGGCACCGGCGGGGCCATTACGGGCACCGGCGGGTCGGCGGGCACCGGCGGCAGCGCGGGTGCGAAAGGTTCCGGCGGAGCGACCGGAAGCGGCGGAGCAGCGGGAGCCGCCGCCCCTCCGACGATCACGAGCACGATGTTCGGCTCGTTCGACGACGCATTCATGATCACGCCCTGCCAGGGTTCGGGCAGCGGGTACGACTGTCCGAATTTGCCGATGGGCTCGGCGAGCTGTCCGACCGCCACCTGGTCGTACGGGGGGGTAACCACATCGGACCCGACTGGAAACACGTACGATGAGGTGTTTACGGTAAATGGCGGCGATCCGAACAAGATTTATGACGTAACGGTTCACGTCCTTGGACAAGCCGAAGGACGGACCTACACGGGTGGGACGAGGGCATTGACCGCGAACGTCGATCCAACCGCCAACACGAACAATCTCCTTTACACGGGCGGGAAACCGGGAACGACGCGAGTCGACTACAACGTCTTCCAGTTGGTGATCACACCACCGTCTGGTGGAAGCGCCGTGTCCGGAGCCCCGACGTACTACGCGTTCAACGCGGTGGACTCGACCCATGAGGGGAACCACTACAACTATGGCCTCGATGAGACCTTCACGATGAAGGTCAAGAGCGGCGAGACGATCACGTTGACCAGCCATGACTCCAATTGCATCGCGATTAAGAATTGTGGACCCGGAGGACCTTACAACTACGCAAACGCGAGCGCCTGCGAGGCGAACGCTCGCTCTACGCCGGCGTCGGTCACCCTCCCGACGACGTTCAGGGGGCAATCGATCACGAGCCCGACCAAGTTTCAGACGCAATTCCTCAACTTCAAGGTCACCAGCATCGTTGCGGAATAGTTTGAGGCGAAATCGAAGTCCATCGTCATCGGTGAGGTGACTCTCGTGAACGGCCGCTCGTATATAAGCAATCCAGTCAGCGGGAGAAACGTCCTCTTCGCCACGGCGGCGCTCACCGCCAGCTTGCTCGCGCGTACAGCCGTGGCGGACATCCAGCTCATGACTCCCAGCCCCAGCCCGGTGGATCGCCCGACGACCCCCCGGGAGCAAGGGAGCGAGGCTGCCATCCAGCTGGGCTCGGGTTGGGAGGTGTTCACGGATGGACGCCTGGGGGGATTCGCCAGCTACGACAGGGGCGATGGATATCCCGTAACTGCCCTGGATGCTTCGGGGAACCCGACACAGACGCCATTTGGAGGCGGAATAAACGCCAACAGCGCAAACCCGATCGCTGACCCTTCAATGCCGAACGTCCAACCTCGGCTGGAGGGTTGGCGGATCCGCAGTGGATTCCTCGGCAATATCTTTGCGTTCGGGGTCCGTTATCATATCGGAAGCAACGTCTTCACGGGCTACCTCCAGTACTGGGCGGACGTCGAAAGCGAATCTCAACGCAAGTACACGCCGATGCCGGTCGATCAACGCGAAGGTTACGCGAGAGTCGAGGGAAAATGGGGGATGGTTACGGTCGGGCGACAGCTGACACTGTTCTCTCGGGGCGCCGTGGAAATCGATTTCCTGTATGGCCACGGCTACGCCGTGGGGTTTCCGACGGCGCTGAACAGCGATGGACCGTCGGCCGGCCATATCGGCACCGGGGTTCTTGGCCCTGGATTCGCGGGGGGCATCCTCTATGCGACGCCGAATATCGGAGGTCTGCAGCTGAACGTATCGGCCTTCGATCCGGTGGTCCTTCAGGGCGCCTGGGATCGAACGAAGGAGCCGCGGGGGGAGGGAGAGCTCACTTATGACTTAGTATGGCCGACGGGTAAGCTTCACCTGTTCGCAAATGGCGCGTACCAAAGAGTCTATCGAATCGGCGAACCGGACTCGACCTCGACGGCCGCCTACGGTGGGGGTGCTGGCGGCCGCCTCGAGGTCGGCCGGGTCCACCTGGGGGTCGCCGCTCACTACGGGCAGGGCCTCGGCCTTTTTTATGCGCTCGAGACCACCGAAGCTGCTTATGACGCGAGCCCGCTCCACCGGCTCCGAAAGTCTTATGGGCTCTACGGTCAGGCTCAAGTCGTCGTCGGCCGGTTCGATCTCAACGCCGGAGCTGGCATCGCCGGGGTCGTTCCTCTGAAAGAGGAGACGGCGACGATCAACACGGCGACAGGTCCGATGACGATCACGATCCCGGCGGATGGTGCTCCTGACGTGAATGGCCAGAGGCAAAGCCTCATCAAGTATCAGCTCGGAATCTCGGCCGTGATTGTGTACCACGTCAATCCGCACCTTCACGTGTCGGCCGATTACTTTCGGGCGAGTTTCCGCTGGCAGTTGGGCGAAAGACAAGACGTGAACTTCGTCAACGCCGGTATGACATTGACCTGGTGACCGTATTTCCTTGTGAACCGGATATGTCGGCGAACGGCTGGATTCGATGAGCATCACCAAGACGTCGTTTGGAAAGGCTGACGGGAAGGACGTCCACCTCTACACGCTGACCAACGGCAACGACGTCGTCGCCAAGGTGGCCACGTACGGGGCGACGCTGGTCGGTCTCGAGGCGCCCGATCGGGACGGCAAGCTGGCCGACATCGTCCTCGGCTTCGACGACCTCGCCGGATATCGCGCCGGCGCGCAATACTTCGGCAGCACGGTGGGGCGGGTGGCGAACCGGATCCGGAACGGGGCGTTCGAGCTCGAGGGCCGCCGGTACGCGGTGGCGACCAACAACGGCCCGCACCACCTGCACGGCGGCGCCCAGGGCTGGGACAAGGTGGTCTGGACGGCGGAGGCGATGGACACCGCGGAGGGGCCGGCGCTGCGGCTGGCCTACGTCTCGCCCGACGGCGAGGAGGGGTACCCCGGCACGGTCGCCGCCACCTGCCTCTACACGCTGACCTGGAAGAACGAGCTGCGGGTGGCCATGCGCGCCACCACCGACGCGGTCACGCTGGTCAACCTGGCGCATCACAGCTACTGGAACCTGGGCGGGCACGACGCGGGGCCCGATCACCGATCACGAGCTGACGCTGTTCGCGCAGGCCTACACGCCGGGCGATCCGCTGGTGCCGACCGGCGAGGTCGCCGAGGTGACGCGGGACGCCGTTCGACTTCACCGCGCCGAAACCGATCGGGCAGGATCTGGCCGCCGCCGGCGGCGAGCCCGTCGGCTACGATCACAACTTCGTCGTCGACGGCGAGCCCCGGGCCCTGCGCCCGGTGGCCCGGCTGGCCGATCCCAAGACCGGCCGGGTCCTCACGCTCGAGGCCGACCAGCCCGGCGTGCAGTTCTATTCGGGCAACTACCTCGACGGCTCCGTCCGGGGCAAAGGCGGAAAGGCCTACCCCCAGCGGGCCGGGGTCTGCCTGGAGACGCAGGCGTTCCCGAACGCGATCAACGTCCCGGCCTGGCGCGACCAGGTGATCGTCCGCCCGGGCACGCCCTACCAGCACCTGATGATTCACCGGTTCACCACCGACTAGCGCCCGCCGCCGTCAAGGAGCACGCATGGGATTTTTCGTTTCCAGGACGAATGTCAGCCGGGTGGTGGGCGCGCTGCTGTTCGCGCTCATGGCCGTCGCGCCCGGCTGCAAGAAGAAGGACGCCGGGGCGGGGGCAGCGGCGGGCAGCTATCACTTCGCGTTCGTGACCAACAACTCGTCCGACTTCTGGAACATCGGCGAGAAGGGGCTGCGCAAGGCGGAAAAGGACTTCGGCGTGAAGGTGGACATGTTCCGTCCGCTCAAGGGTGAGGTCGCCGACCAGCAGCGCTTCTTGGAGGACATCCTGGTCCAGGGGTTCGACGGCGTGGTGATCAGCCCGATCAACCCCGACGCCATGACCGAGCTCTTTGCCCGCGTCGCCGCCAAGATGCCGCTGGTGACCACCGACTCCGACGCGCCCAAATCGGCGCGCAAGGTCTACGTCGGGACGAACAACGTCGAGGCCGGCAAGCTGGCGGGCAACACCGCCGCTGCCGCGCTGAAGGCGGCCGGCGTCACCAAGGGGAAGGTGGCGCTGTTCGTCGGTCGCATGGACATGCAGAACGCCATCGAGCGCAAGCAGGGGATCGACGAGACCCTGGGCAAGCTGCCCGGGATCGAGCTTCTTCCGGTGTTCCTCGACCACGCCGATCGGGCGCTGGCCAAGAAGAACGTCGAGGACGCGCTGGCCCGCTATCCCGATCTGGTGCTGGCGATGGGGATCTGGTCGTACAACGGGCCGTGCATGGCCGACGCCGTGCGGGCTTCCAGCCGCAAGGACAAGCCGCTCCTGGTCGTCTTCGACGAGGAAGAAGAGACGCTGAAGGCGGTCCGCGACGGTCTCATCAGCGCCACCATCGTCCAGCGGCCCTTCCAGTTCGGCTACCAGTCGGTCAAGGCCCTGAAAGAGCTGCGCGACGGCAAGACCGTTCCTCCGTTCGTCGACACCGGCATCCTGGTGGTCGACAAGACGAACCTGGACCAGTTCTGGAACGAGCTGCGCGCGCTGAAGAAGTGATCGGGGAAATGCCGGACTCGCACCCATGTCGCTGTCGCTGAAACGAGTCGAAAAGTCCTTTGGCGGCGTGCGCGCGCTGCGGGGGGTCGACTTCGACGTCGCGCCCGGCGAGATCGTGGGCCTCCTGGGCGGAAACGGCGCCGGCAAGTCGACGCTCATGAAGGTCGCGGCGGGCGTGCACCAGCCGGACGCGGGCACGGTGTCGATCGACGGCCAGTCGCCCGCCAGCCCCGCCGACGCGATCCGGCTGGGCGTCTCGCTGGTGCGGCAGGAGCTGATCCAGGCCGAGGATCTGGACGTGGGCTCGAACGTGCTGCTCGGCCACGAGCCGCACCGGTTCGGCCTCGTCGATCGCCCCGCGCTGTACAGCCGGGCCGCGAAGGTCCTCGGCCGCGTGGGCGGCGACATCGATCCGCGCACGCCGCTGCGGTCGCTGTCGCCGGGGCAGAAGCAGCGGACGGAGATCGCGCGCGCGCTGTCGCTGGACGCCAAGGTGCTGCTGCTCGACGAGCCGACCGCGACGTTGAGCGAGACCGATGCGGCGCGCCTGTTCACGCTGCTGCGCGATCTGCGCAAGAACGGGATCGCCATGGTCTACATCTCGCACCGCCTGCGCGAGGTCCTGGAGATCACCGATCGGGTGGTTTGCCTGCGCGACGGCGAGCGGGTGGCCGAGCTGCCGACCGGCGAGGCGACCCTCGACAAGCTGGTCGAGCTGCTGGCGGGAACCACCCACGTCACCGAGGCCGCGCCGCCCACGGCCCGGCCGGAGGTGGTGCTGTCGGTCCGGGGGCGGGTGTCGTTCGACCTGCACGCGGGGGAGATCCTGGGGCTGGCCGGGCTGGTCGGCGCCGGGCGCAGCAGCGTCCTGCGCGAGCTCTTCGGCGTCCGCCCCTGCGAGCTGGAGGTGAAGGTCGGGGGAAAGCCGCTGTCGATCCGGAGCCCGCGCGACGCGATGGCGGCCGGGTTCGCCCTGGTGCCGGAGGAGCGCGCCTCGCAGGGCCTGATCCTGAGCATGCTGGTCGAGCGCAACCTGGCCTTGCCCTCGTTGCACAGGTTCTTGCTGGAGGATGAGCTGGAGATCGCCCGGCCTTACATGGAGCGCTTCCGCATCCGCGCCGGCGGACCGGCGGCGGGCCTCTCGGGCGGCAACCAGCAGAAGATCGTGCTCGGCAAGTGGATGGCGCGCGATCCGAAGGTGCTGCTGCTCGACGAGCCGACCCGCGGCCTCGACGTGCGCGCCAAGCGCGATGTGCACGACGTGGTCCGGGAGCTGGCCGCCGCCGGCAAGGCGATCATCGTCTCCAGCTCCGAGGCCGAAGAGATCGCCGCGCTCTGCCACCGGGCCATCGTCCTGGCGCAGGGCCGATCGCGCGGAGAGCTGGCCCGGGCGGAGCTCACCGACGCCAACATCCTGAGGTACGCAGCGGCATGAGCGCCAACATGACGGAGGTCTCGACTCCAGCCGAGCCGGCCCCGACGCCGCCGGCGCCCGCGCCCGCGCCCGCGCTCACGTCCGGTGGGCCCACGCGCCTCGGCCGGATGAAGAAAGAGCTGACGATGCTGGCCGTGATGCTCGGCCTCGGCGGACTCACCGCCGTGCTCAACCCGGTGTTCCTGGGCGGCGACAACCTGCGCAACACCCTCCGCCACATCTCGCTCATCTCGCTGTTCGCTCTGGGCGAGGCGGTGGTGATCATCGCCGGGGGCATCGACCTTTCGGTCGGCTCGATCATCTGCATCTCGGCGGTCACCACCAGCTACCTGACCATGTACGCCGGGTTCGGCATCGGCGCGGCGGTGGCCTCCGCCATCGCGCTGTCGCTGATCGTCGGTCTGGCGCAGGGCCTGGTGATCACCTGGCTCGGCGTGCAGCCGTTCGTGGTGACGCTGGGCTCGATGCTGCTCTTGCGCGGGTTCGCCGAGGTCCTGACCGGCGGCACGGACATCGGCTTTCAGGGGAAGTTCCCCGGGTTTCGTTTTCTGGGAGAGGGGGTCGGCTTCGGCCTGCCCATGCCGTTCTGGTTCGCCCTGGCCGCCATCGCGATCACCGCGTTCCTCATGCACCGGACGCTGTTCGGGCGCTACTGCTACGCCATCGGCTCGAACGCCGAGGCGGCCCGGCTGTCGGGCGTGCCGGTGCAGCGGATCCGCCTCATCACCTTCGTGGCCAGCGCCGGCCTGTCGGGGGTGGCGGGGATCCTCTACGTCGCCTACCTGCCCAGCGCGACCCCGTCGCTGGGCTCCGCGTACGAGCTGCACGCCGTCGCCGCCGCGGTGCTGGGCGGCTGCTCGCTGCTGGGCGGGCGGGGCTCCGTCTTCGGCGTGCTCATCGGCGCCGGCATCATGCAGATCACCTTCAACGCGGTGAACCTGGTGGGCAAGTCGCTCTGGCAGAACGTGGTCGCCGGCGGGGTCATCCTGGCCGCCGTCATCGTCGACCGCGTCTTCGAGAAGAACGCCTCCCGGCGTCGAGTCAAATGAACATGCCATCCAAGGTTCCAGCCAAGACCCCCCGGATCCTCGTCACGGGCGCCACCGGCAAGGTGGGCCAGACGTTCATCGCCCAGCTGCTCGCCGATCCTCAGTTCTCGCGGTTCACCGTGCGCGCCCTCTGCCACAACCGGAGACTGGAGTCCGGGCCGCGGCTGGAGGTGGTCACGGGATCGATCGAGGAGCGCGGCGTCGCCGAGCGCGCGGTCGCCGACGTGACCCACGTCCTGCACCTCGCGACCAGCAAGGAGACGCCGGAGTCGATCATGGACGTGGCTGTCAAGGGGATGTTCTGGCTGCTGGAGGCCTGCCGCACCAGCCCGTCCTTTGAACAGTTCATCTTGATCGGCGGCGACGCCGGCATGGGGCACTTCTTCTATCCCCACCCGATCCCGGTCACCGAGACCCAGAAGCACAGCGCCTACCCGGGTTGCTACGCGCTCTCCAAGGTGCTCGAGGAGGTGATGCTGGAGCAGGTCATGATCCAGTACGACCTGCCCGGCTGCTGCCTGCGGGCGCCCTGGATCATGGAGAAGGACGACTTCAAGTATCAGCTCTCGTTCGGCGAGGACGTGTTCGGCGGCCCGCGCTGGCGCGATCTGGTCGGCGCCCAGGCGGCAGACGGCTACGTCAAGAGCGGCGCCGTCCCGGTGATGCTGGACGCCGACGGACGCCCCATCAAGCGCAACTTCGTCCACGTCGACGATCTCGTGGCGGCCATCCTGCGGGCGATCGACCATCCCGCCGCCCGCCGCCAGACCTTCAACATCTGCATGGACGAGCCGGTCGACTACGGCGAGCTCGGGGCCTACCTGCTCGAGACCCGCGGCCTGCCGTCGATCCCCGTCGCGACGCCGTATCGTTCGACCTGGCTCGACAACGCCAAGGCGAAGTTCCTGCTCGGCTGGCGCCCCCGGTACGATCTGAAAAAGATGGTCGACGCTGCCTGGGGCTACCAGCGGGCGGCCAGCGATCCGCGAAAGGTGTGGTACCCCGGGTGACTTCGGTTCTGAGCAGCGCGTCCGCGTGGACGCCGGCACGATCCGAGCCGGCCGCCGGCGACGCAGCGCGGGCTGCGGGGCGGGTGTTCGTCGAGCGCTTCGGTCGCGCGCCGCGCTGGCTGGCGGCGGCGCCGGGGCGGGTCAACCTGATCGGCGAGCACACCGATTACAACGGCGGCTACGTGCTGCCGCTGGCGATCGATCGGCAGGTCGTCATCGCCGCCGCGCCGGCCGCCGCCGACAGCGGGCGGGTGCGGGCCTACAGCGCCGCGCTGAATGCGTCGGTGGACATCCGCCTCGACGGTTCCGAGGTGCCGGGAGAGCCGGGCTGGGCCAACTACCTGCGCGGGGTGGTGAGCGCGTTCGGCGAGCGGGCGCTGGTGCTGCCGCCCCTCGACCTGGCGATCGTTTCGGACGTCCCGCTCGGGGGAGGCCTGTCCAGCAGCGCCGCGCTGGAGGTGGCGATGGCCACGCTGCTGGAGGCGGTGACCGGCGCGGTCCTCGAGCCGCGCGACAAGGCGCGCATCTGCCGCCAGGCGGAGCACGACTTCGCGGGGGTCCCCTGCGGGCTCATGGATCAGCTCGCCTCCGTCATGGGCGACGAGGCGGGCGCGCTGCTCATCGACTGCCGCTTCGAGGCGGTGCGGGTGGTCCCCTTCGCCGACCCGGAGGTCAGCGTCCTCATCTGCAACACCAACGTCAAGCATGCTCTGGCCGACGGCGCCTACGCGCGGCGGCGCACCGAGTGCACGGAGGCGGCGCGCCAGCTCGGGGTGTCCAGCCTGCGGGACGCCACCCCCGCCATGGTCGAGGCAGCCGGCGGGCTCCTCGATCCGGCGATCCAGCGACGGGCCCGCCACGTCACCACCGAGAACCTGCGCACGCTGGCGGCGGCGGCCCACCTGGAGGCGGGCGAGTTCGTCGAGGTCGGCGCGCTCATGTACGAGAGCCACCGCTCCTTGCGTGACGACTTCGAGGTGAGCTCCTTCGAGCTCGACACGCTGGTGGACGTGGCCCGGGAAATCGGCGCGGCCGGCGGCGTGCTCGGCGCGCGCATGACGGGCGGCGGCTTCGGTGGCTGCACCGTCACGCTGGTGCGCACCGCCCAGGTGGGCACGGCGGCCGAGACGCTGTCGCGCGAGTACCGCGACCGCACCGGTCAATCGGACACCAGCTTCATCTCCCGGCCGGCCCGAGGGGCCCACATGCTCGATCCGCTGAAGGTGCTCTGAGACGGCGTCGGCCCGCCGCCTCGATGCCCCCGAAGGGCCGGGCCGATCGCCTCCCGCCAAAAAAACATTCACCACCGAGTTGGCGACAGACAGATCCAGTTGGCGCCAGTTCTGTCCCGCGGTTCGCCGCGGTGCGCAAAAAGGTAACTATCTTTAAAAATTGTCTAGCGGGCCCATTTCGAAATGAGATACTGATGGTCTGGAAATTGGAGGCGCGATGAGGACCTTGCCCCGTTTCGGTCTTCTCACGGCAGCAGCCCTGCTTGGCGCAGGCGGTTGCCAAGGTAGCATCACCAACGGCATGACCGGATCGCCGACGACCGGCAGCGGTGGCTCGTCAACGACTGGCAGCGGCGGCTCGAGCACCGGCAGCGGTGGTTCGACCACGACTGGCAACGGCGGTTCGAATACCGGCAGCGGCGGGTCGAACACCGGAACGGGCGGTTCGACCACCGGGACGGGTGGTTCGACCACCGGGACGGGTGGTTCGACCACCGGGACGGGTGGTTCGACCACGGCCTGTACCCCGTTGCCGCCGCTCACCCGACGGCTCTGGCGATTGTCGGTGGAGCAGTGGGGCGCCGCCGTGCAGACGCTGCTCACGCTGCCTACGGCGCCGGTGCTGACCAGCCGGGGAGGGGAGTCCGCCTTCGCGTTCTTCAGCAACTCGTCGCTGCAGGTCGACAACGACATGCAGTTCAACATGTACACCCAGGCAGAGGCGGTGCTCGCCACGATCGATCCGAACGTGACCACCACCATCGCCCCCTGCACCGGCACCACCGCCTCGGCGCAGACCACCTGCGCCAATACCTTCGTCTCCGCGTTCGCCCAGAAGGCCTACCGCCGGCCGCTCGACTCCAGCGAGGTGACCAACCTGATGAAGGTCTACGCGCAGGGGGCCATGCAGGACTACAAGACCGGCATCAAGCTGATGATCGAGGCGATCATCATTTCGCCGTCCTTCGTTTACCGCACGGAGCTCGGGGCCCCGTCGACCGCCGACGCGAACGGGAACTACCCGAACACGACGCTGACCCCTTACGAGATCGCCAGCCAGCTGTCGTTCACGTTGCTGGGAACGTTGCCGGACGCCGCGTTGACGACCGCCGCCTCGAACGGCAGCCTGTCGACGACCTCGGGGATCCAGACGCAAATCAACCGGTTGCTCGCCCTGCCGGCCGTTCAGGCCAATCTGACGAACATCGTGCTCGGCTGGTTCAACATCGGCCAGATGTTCTCGAAGACCAAGGACACCTCGCTGATCGCGTCGCTGCCGACGGCGGAGCAGGACCTGACCGGTATCGAGAACGATCTCTACACGTCGACGCAGGACTTCGTGAACAGCGTCCTCTGGTCGGGCTCGGGCAAGGTGGACGATCTGCTCACCTCGCAGACGGTCTACGTCAACCAGCGGCTGGCCACGCTCTATCCGGGGTTGACGTACACGGGGGGGAAGGCGCCGACGAGCGATTCGACCTTCGTGGCGGCGACCTGGCCGGCGTCCCAGGGACGGAGCGGCATTTTGACCCAGCCGAGCTACCTGTGGTCCGCTTCCGATCCTGCCGTCAACTCGATCGTGAAGCGGGGGAAAGGGATTCACGACTACGTGATGTGCCAGGACCCGCTCGGCTCGCCCGTCGATCTCTCGACGCCGTCGGCGCAGCTGGTCCTCGCCTGCACCAACCCCAGCGTCCCCGGGGCCGCGCCGGACTCGACCTGCGACAGCGAGATCCTGCTCTCCGACGCCCGCATGGCCTACCAGCCCTGCAAGAGCTGTCACTCGCAGATGGATCCCTATTCGCGGGTCCTGCAGAACTTCGGTCCGATCGGCAACTACCGCACGGTGGACGAAAAGGGGAGGCCCATCGATCCGACGGTGACGTTCGTGCCGAGCTCGCCGCTGGCGGGCACCACGCTCACCGGCGTCCCGGCCTTCACCCAGGCTCTGGTCTCGAGCAAGGTGATCGACGGCTGCTCGGTCCAGCAGATGGCCAGCTACGCGATCGGCTCCGCCATCCAGCTCTACAACACCTGTGAGGTCAACTCGGTCCGCACGCAGACCGACGGCACCGTCAAGTCTCTCTTCACCAATGTGCTCCTGGCCGATTTCATGCGGGCACGCGCGGGAGGTACGAAGTGATTTCCTACAAGTTCGCTCGTCGTTCGTTCCTTCGGGGTCTGGGCGGCTCTGCGGCGGTGATGGTCCCTCTGTTGCGCTCCATCGAGGCGCGCGCCGCGGGCGTGGCGGCGCCGCTGCGCTTCTTGGTCATTCACCATCCGCTGGGCGCCAATCCCGGGCTCAGCAACTGGCGCCCGAGCGCCAGCGCGACCACGACCAGCTTCACCCTGCCGCTGGAGAGCGCGCCCTTCGCGCCGCTCCAGAAGTACATGGTGATGGTCGACGGCGTGAACATCGTCTCGGCCACCAGTCACTCGAGCGGCAGCTACGCGGACACCAACAGCGGCGGTCAGAACACCCACGAGGGCGGGATGGTCGCGATGATGACCGGCGTGCCGACCATCGGGATGATCGGGCAGCAGGATCACTGCGCCGGCGGCCCCTCGATTGATCAGATCCTGCTCCAAAAAGCGTCCGGGCTGGGTGGTCCGAGCTTCCCCAGCCCCACGCCGTTCGGATCGTTGCAGCTGGCGGCCGACGTTCGGTCGGATCGGGACGAGGTGGCTCCGCGCGTGCTTTCGTACCTGGCGCCCAAGAGCGGCCAGAGCGACCCCAGCGTCGCCCGCCAGCCGCTCTATCCCGAGACCTCGCCGCTCAACGTCTTCAATCGGATCTTCGGCGGCGCCCTGCCGACGGGAACGAACAACGCCCAGATCCTGGCGCAGAAGATGAGCGTCATCACCTACCTGCAGAGCGATCTGGCCCGCCTCCAGACATTGGTGCCGGCGAGCGAGAAGGATCGACTCACCGCCCACGCGGACGCCATCGCGCAGCTCGAGGCGAGCCTGCAACAGATGTACGCGTCGATGACGCAGACCTCGGTCTGCACCAAGCCGGCCACGCCGCCGAATTTCTCGAACACCAGCTCCGGCAAGCAGGGATCGGGCAGCGTCTACAGCGATCTGGGCGGCGTCGACTACTACGTCCCGAACCAGCCGACCAGTCATCCCCACCTGGATCTCGGGCAGACCCAGCTGCGGTTGATCAAGGCCGCGTTCGCTTGCGACCTGGTCCGGGTGGCGACGTTCATGTGGTCGGCGGGGACCAACTGGGTGGTCTTCCCCGGAACGTTCCAGGGCGCGACCATCAAGGGCAACCTTCAATCGACGCCGCACCATCCGCCGAGCCACAGCGATCCTTCGGGCGATCCGAACACCCCGGCGTGGCTGAACCAGATCAATCAGTTCTATTCGGCCGCGACCTCCACGGTCCTGCAGGAGTTCGCCACCACGCCCGACATCGACGGCAACATGCTGCTCGACAACACGGTGGTCGTGTACATCACCGAGGTCGCGCGCGCCTGGGATCACAACCAGCAGAACATGCCGCTCATCGTCTTCGGCGGGAAGAACACCCGCGTCAAGGGCGGCACGTTCCTGAAGGTCACCGGCGGCTCTCTGGGCGCCCAGACCGGCGGAACCGGCAACCGGCCGTTCAACGACGTCTGGCTGGCCCTGGCTCCTGTCTTCGGGGTCACCATGAGCAGCCTCGGCGCGGCGAGCCAGTCCACCGGCCCGCTTCCCGGAATCTTCTCGTAACGGCCTCGACGGAGCATTGATGCGGCTCGGATTTGCGTCTGCGGGGATTTCTCTGTTCTTGGCCTCACTTTGCGCGGTTTCCTGCGCCAGCAGCGAACCGCCGGCTTCCAGCGGGACCGGCGGGAGCAGCGCGACGGGCGGGAGCACCGGGACGGGCGGAAGCACCGCAACGGGCGGGAGTCCCGGAACGGGCGGGGGCGGCGGAGGGCAGTCGGGCATCTGCGCGATGTTGATGAACTACGTTCCGACGACCACCACCGCTCCGTCCTTTGCGACCGACATCTACCCCATCATCAGCAATACGGATCCCGGAACCGCGGCCAGCCCTGCGCCCGGGTGCGGGCAAACGAGAATCTGCCACGGCAGCCCGGCGGCCAGCATCAACTTCGCCGGGACGATGACGCTGTCGTTCGTCGATCCGCCGGCGACCGTGAAGGCGGCGTTGCTGTCAGCCTCGGTCGGCGCGCCGACCATGAAGCGGGCGGACCCGGGGCACGTCGGGAGCAGCTTCATGGCCTACAAGCTGTACGGGTTGGACGCGCTCGCCTGTATCTCGTCATCGTGCCCGCCCGGCACGACGGTCGGCAACGCGCGGCCCTGTGGGGATCCGATGCCCAACGTCAACGGCGCCGGGACGGCGGAGCTGACCGACGCGGACCGGTCGAAGATCCTCGACTGGATTGCCCTCGGCGCCCACGATTGACCGATGCAGCTGCTCCAGCTCGATGACGTGATCCCGAAGGCCTACCAGGATCAGCTCGAAGCGGAGACCTCCGCCCTGGGCTGGTACTTTCACAAGGAGACGGCCCGGCCCGGATTGAAGTTCTCCCAGAGTTACGGGGGATTCTTTCACATGGCCTACGACATCGCGTCGCCGTCGCCCGTGTCGTCGGTCATCAACGCGTTGCTGGTGCCGCTGCTGTTCGTCTCGCTCGACAAGGCCAAGCTGAAGTTCAACGATCTCATTCGCGTCCGGCTGGGCATGTTTCCGAGGACGGTGCTCGACGTGCCGTACCACAATCCCCACGTCGACTTTTACGAGCCCCATCTGGTCGGCCTCTACTACGTCAACGATTCAGACGGCGACACCGTCGTCTTCAACGAGACGTTCGACAAGGTGAGCCTCGAACAGTCCGTGAGCTACGCCAACGAGGGCAAGTTCACGGAGCTCGCCAGGATCTCCCCCAAGAAGGGGCGGATGGTGTTCTTCGACGGCAGGCACTACCACGCGAGCATGCACCCGCTCGAGCATTCTCAGCGGATCGTGGTCACCTTCAATTTCAGATAGACTGGCTCCGACAGCCTCCGCGGAGCCCCGATGCCCTTCAGCCCCCCCATGACGGCAGGACTCGCCTGCCCGCGCTGCCCCGAAGGAGCGCCGGATGACGGTCCGCTGGAGTTCGTGGCGAGCGCGTTGCTATGCCGGCGCTGTCAGACGCGGTATCCCTTCGTCGGCACCATCCCCTGCCTGGTGCCGGATCCCCCGCTGTGGCGCTCGCTGTGGCTGGCCAGGCTGGCCGAGTTCGTCGCCGAGACGCGCTCCACGCTCGAACGGTGGCGCGGCGAGGCCGAGGCGGCCGCTCCGCTGCCCCGCACGCGGGCGCGAATCGAGCGCGTCATCGCCGCCTGCGAGGAGCAAAGCGCGCGGGTGGAGGCGCTCTTCGACGATCTCAAGCAGGGCGATTCGCAGCTTCTGCCCAGCAGCCCGGAGTCGAGCGGCAGCCCGGTGCTCGAATGGTCGGAGAATCTGTTTCGGGACTGGGTCTGGGGCGACAAGGAGGCCGAGCTGACGCGGGCCCTCGCCGCGCGGCTGCTGGGCGAGGAGCCGGGACGCCTGGCGGTCTACGGCGCGGGCGCCGGCCGCCTGGCCCTCGATCTTCACCGGTCGCTGCGGCCGACGGCGACCTGGGCGCTGGACCTGAACCCGCTGCCGCTGCTGGTCGCCGAGCGCTTGCTCCGGGGCGAGGTCGTGACGCTGCCGGAGTTTCCTGTCGCTCCCCACGCGGAGGCGGAGGTCGTCATCATGCGGCAACTCCGGGGGCCCGCCGCGATCGGGGAGGGGTTCTCGTTCGCGTTCGCCGATGCCCTGCGCCCGCCGTTCGCGCCAGGCTCTCTCGATGCGGTGCTGACGCCCTGGTTCGTCGACGCCACCGGCCGCGATTTCCGCGAGACCGCGGCGGCCGTGAACCGCGTCCTCCGCCCGGGTGGCCTCTGGGTCAACCTCGGACCGCTGCGCTTCAAGCAGGGCCTGGCGGAGAGCTACACCATCGAGGAGATCTGGGACCTGGTCGCCTCCAGCGCGTTCGAGCTGGGCGAGCGGGGCCGGGACGACGTCCCCTACTTCGACTCGCCGGTGAGCGGCTCGAGGCGAATCGAGACGGTGTTCTGGTTCGCCGCGCGTAAGTCGGGAGAGGCGAGCGGGTTCGTGCCCCGAGACGAGACCCCGCCCTGGATTGCGGACGCCAGCCTCCCCATCCCTTTGACGGCCGATCTGGTTGCGCTCGGACGAAAGTCCGTGTTTGCGGGGAGCGTCATCTCGTTGGTCGACGGCACCCGGTCGTTGGTCGAGGTGGCCAACGAGATGGGACGGCTCTGGGGCTTCGATTCTGCTCGCATCCTGGAGCAGCTTCGGGCGTTCTTCGCGACGCTGCCCGAGCTCGCCGGCCCGATCATCGGATCTCTTTGACGATCGTGACCGGGCCGCCCGCCTGCTTCCGGGTGAGCACGAAGGCGCGCATGACATTGGGGGCGTTGGCCGCCGCCGTCGGCGCGAGGTTCGAGAACATGACGACGTCCTCGACGCCGTCGCCGTCGAAGTCGCCGGCGGCCCACCAGGTCAGCCGGCCCCGGTAGGCGCCCCCCACGACGAGCTCCTGGTATCCCGGCCGGGCCCCGCCGCGGTCGAACGTCAGCGTCGGATCGCGCGCCCGCCAGGACGCTGAAGCGGTGAGCGGCGACGCCGCGGCGGCCGGATCGGCCGCCTTCGCCGGCGCGGCGGCGGCGGGCGACACGGCAGCGGGCAGCACGTCGCCGGGGTCGTTCATGCTCACCAGGTCGCGAACATGGCTCACCCGCGCCGGATGGGCCTTCGCGACCTCCGCCAGGGCGCCGCACCGGAGCAGCTTCTCTCGGAGGCTGTAGCGCTCCCACTCCAGCGAGAGCCGTACGTCGCCCTCGGAGACGCCGGCCAGATTGGCGCAGCGGGCCAGGCGGCGGGCGGCATGCGCCGGCAACTTGTCATCTTTCAGGAAGAAGGTGCCGTTCGTCCAGGGCGCCGCCCACGCGCCGGGGATGTCGGCCACCGACGCGACCTCCATTCCGGGCCACACCTGCACGCGCGGCGCGGCGGATTCCACCGCCGCCTTCGGATGCGATCTGGCGCTGCACGCCCCGGCGGCGATTGCTGCCGCCAACGCCACGATCATCGTCTTGGTCATGGGAACGCACCAAGGTACCAGATCGAATCGCCGGACACCGCCGACCAGCTACTCGGCCAGCTGGGCCGGATTGTCGACGACCATCTGGCCTCGGGCCGTCGGCTGACTACCTTGCCGAGACGGAAGGAGTCCAAGCATGCGCCCTGACATCGTGCCCGGCGGCACCTTTCCCGACTACGAGCTGCCCGATCACACCGGCACGCCGCGCAAGCTGAGCGAGCTGCAGGGGGAGGACCCCCTCGTTCTCACCTTGGCCCGGGGGCACTACTGCCCGAAGGAGCACCAGCAGCACCTGGAGCTCGCCGCGTTCTACCCGAGGATCGCCGTCGCCTACACCCAGGTCGTCACCATCGCCACCGACGACCACCACACGCTGCAGGAGTTCCGCGCCTCGGTCGGCGCGCAGTGGACGTTCCTCTCCGATCCGGCGCGGAAGGTCCAGAAGGACCTCGACATCCAGGAGTACACCGACCCCGAGCACGACCCGATGATCCCTCACACCCTGGTGCTCAAGCCGCGCCTGGTGGTCCACCGGATCTACAACGGCTACTGGTTCTGGGGCCGTCCGTCGGTGGTCGACCTCTGGCACGATCTGCGGGCCGTCACCAGCGAGATCCGCCCCGACTGGGACCTGGCCGCTCCCGGCCTCCGCAAGGCCTGGGAGGCGGGCGACCGCTCCCCCTTCCACGGTTTCGACAAGCGGAAGGGGCGCTCCTGACTCTCGCCAGCTGGGCGCTCACCGTCGCCTTTAGGGCGACGCCCCCTAACGACCCTGCAACGTCGAATTCACGACGCTGGCGCTGAGCGCGTTGACGCCGAAGGCGGTCCCGAGGTCGGTGACCGACCCCTGCGCCACCTGCGTCCAGGAGCCGCCGGTGTTGCCGGTGATGACGGAGTCCTGAACGCGCAGCGTGCCGCTGAAGTCGTTGCTCGTCATGAACACGCCGCCGCCGAACGCGCCCGTCCCGGCGCTGTTGCCGACGATGTCGTCGCCACACAGGATGACGTTGGTGGAGTTTCCGCCGTCCTGGTAGATGGCGCCCCCGTTTCCCCCGGAGCCGACCTCGTGCTGGTTGTTGTTGATGACCGAGCACTGGGAGCTGTCGTCGTCGTTCGCTCCGTGGCCGGTCGCGGTGTTCCCCTGGAAGAGGCTGTTGCAGATCTCGAGCTGTGCGAACAGGCCGCCCACCGCGCCCGCGTTGCTGGCCGTGTTGCCGGTGAAGACGCTGCCCGCGACGAACGCCCCGTTCTTGCTCGCGAGCAGATAGATCGCGCCGCCCCCGGTGTCCGGGCCGAGCGGCGCCGCCTGGTTGTGCGAGAAGGTGCAATTGACCACGGTCAGGTTGCCGTCGCGCATGTAGAGGGTGCCCCCCTCGCCGTCGTTCCAGCCCTGGGAGCAGGGCGCCGGCGCCGCCGGGATCGCCTGCGTCGGGACGGCCTTCCCGTTGACCAACGAGAGGTTCTGCAACGTCACGCGCGTGTCGTTGACCATGAAATCGTCGTGATTGAAGCTCAAGATCCGGACGGCATTCTGACCGTCGAGCGTGATCCGACCGCCGCCGTCGAGCACGGTGTCGGCGCCGGTGGGGAGATTCATCGTGGCGGTGACCGCGATCGTGACCGGCGCAGCGCCGCAGTTGAAGGTGATGACGCCACCCTTGCTAACAGCCGCGGCGAGGGCGCTGAAGCTGCAGCTCGCGGCCGTGCCCGTCCCGATCACGGTGGTGGGATGAGAGACGTCCGCGGCCTGCGCGCCCGCCGGCAGAGCGCTCGTGCAGTGGGTCGGAATGGCGGTCGCGCCGCCGGTGCCGGTCGTGCCGCCGGTGGCGGTCGCCCCGCCCGTGCCGACGATGCCACCGGTGGCGGTCGTGCCGCCCGTGCCGACGATGCCGCCGCTCCCGATCGCTCCGCCCCTGCCGACAGACGCCGCCAGTGCCGCCTCGCGTGCCGCCCGTGCCGGTGCCGCCGGTGGACGGCAGATAGAGCTGCGCCGACGGAATGATCTGTCTCGCCTGGCTGCTGCTCGTCCAGGAGAGCTGCGCGAGCGCGCTGCCGGCGTTCTCGTAGATATTCGAGTCGGAGGTCGGCCCGCTGCCCGGCGGTCAGCGCGATCGTGCCGCTGTTCCTGCGCGCGGCCGTGATCGGTCCAGTTGTCGATGAGCTGCTGGCCGTTCACCCACAGGCGGATTCCGTCGTCGCTGGACGTGATGAAGGTGTACCTCTCGGCTGTAGAGCGGCTTCGACCTGGCCGCTCCATCGCACGGAGAAGTGGTCGCTGGGCAGCGACGGGCTGGGTGACCCGGTCCCCCAGTTGAAGTTGACGGTCGCGTCCGTGCGGCTGAGCGCGGCGGGCGCGGTCAGGCTCTGATTGCTGAAGTAGTCGGCGCGCAGGCCGCTGCCCGTGCTGAGCGCGGCGGACTCCACGCTCACGGCGCTCGGGTCCTGATGCCGCCACGCACGCCACCAGGCTGGCGGCGCCGAGCATCGGCACAATCAATCCTGGAAGGGCTCGTCGGACCGTCGGATGGGCATGCCTTCTCCTTCGTGTCGCGTGTGCGCGCGCAGCTGTCGCTGGGGGTCGCTGGGGACCCGAGGCGGGCTTCACGCGGGGGCGTCCCGTTTCGCGTGAGCTGCGGACGCAGGGGGTCGTTCCTAGATGCCCGAGCCAGCTCGACGCTGCCAGCGAAAAACGCTCAGCCGTGGGACAGATCAGGACGATTTGTCGTACAACAAATCTCGCTCTCGTCTCTCGTTCAATCGAGCCCCACGGGATCGGGCAGGCCGGCCAGCATTTGCGCCAGACGCGGATCGTCGGGCGGGCGGTGATAGACGTCGCGATAAATCGTCTCCAGCCACCGCTCGACCTCGCTTCGGGCCAGGCCGCCGAGCGGAGCCTCTGCGCAGACGAAGAGGTTCATCTCGGGCGGCGCTCCCTCGCCGTCGAGCGGCATGACATACGGGAGCTCGGCGATCCGACGGCACCCGAGACGGCGATAGAACTGCTCCCGCCGCGTCCGGAGCGCGCGGTCGCTCGACGCTTCGCGATCGGCGTCGACCTCCATCACCACCGGGAGCTGGTGTCCCTCGGGGGTCACGGCCTGCGCCACCGTCTGCCGGAACAGCGTGGCGCCCAGGCCGCGATTGCGCTGCTCCGGCGCGACGCCCAGGTACTCGAGCAGCGCGAATCCGCCGGCCGCCGGCACGAACAGGATGCTGAACCCCCGCACGACTCCGCCGTCCGTCGCCAGCCAGACGCGATACTGGGGATCGCCGACCATCGCGGCGATCCAGGGCTCGCCCTTCTGCTCGCGCGCGGCGATCGACGCGGCGTAGATCGCGTAGAGTTGCCGGAACGTCTCTCCCTCGGAGGATCTCAGTTGCTCCAGGTTCACGGGTCCGGCCATCGCGCAGCTTCCGGCTGCGAGGATACGGCATGAGCGCGGCGCCCGACGTCCTCATCATCGGCGCCGGCGTCGCCGGGCTGACCGCCGCGCGCGAGCTCACCGCGGCGGGCAAGCGCGTCCTGCTGGCCGAGGCCCGCGAGCGGCTGGGCGGGCGGATCCTGACCCACCACACGCCCGACGGACCGGTCGAGCTGGGCGCCGAGTTCGTGCACGGCGCCGTCGAGGAGACCCTGAGCGTGGCGCGCGCGGCCGCGCTGGCGCTGCGCGAGACCGAGCGCGGCGCGCCCC
The DNA here is from genome assembly GCA_963835825.1 of uncultured Pseudomonadota bacterium. Lineage (GTDB taxonomy): Bacteria > Myxococcota_A > Polyangia > Fen-1088 > Fen-1088 > JADGRB01. The sequence goes on along the minus strand of CAWIGZ010000001.1, from coordinate 2,249,917 downwards.
GTTCGACGGGCGCGCGCCGGGAGGCGGCCGCCGACATCTTCTCGGCGATGGACGTGGTGCTGGCCCACGCGTCGTCGGAGGGCCCCGACGAATCGTTCCAGCAGCTCGTCGAACGGGTGGACGTCGCGCCCGAGATCAAGGCACAGAGCCTGGCGTTCGTTGCGGGATACCACGCCGCCGATCCGGCTCGCTTCAGCGTCCAGGCGCTGCGCAAGAACACGGCCGCCGACGAGCGCCCCGGGGCCGACCGCCAGTTTCGTTTCGTGGGCGGGTACGACGGATTGGTCACCGCCATCTTTCAACGCATCGATCCCGACCTCTGCGAGGTGCGGCTTGGCACCGTCGTCACGGCCGTCAGCTGGGGGCGCCGGCGCGTCGCCGTCCGGACGTCGGCGGGCGAGGAGCTCGCCGCCCCGCAGCTCATCGTGACCGTCCCGCTGGGCGTGCTCAAGGCCGGGGCGATCGCGTTCTCCCCGAGGCTCGCCGACAAGGAAGACGCCGTCTCCCGTCTGGAGATGGGCGACGCCGAGCGGGTGAGCCTCTGTCTGGCCGGCGACGCCTGGGTGGCGCCGGAGCGCTTTCCCCCCGGTGGGTTCCTGATGACGGGCGAGCCGCCGTTTCCCGTCTGGTGGGTCAGCCGGCCGCCGCCGTTTCCCGTCGTGACCGGCTGGGCAGGGGGGCGCAACGCGCGAGCGCTCGCCGGGATGAGCAGCGCCGCGCGGGTGGACGCGGCGGTGGCGGCGGCCGCGGCGGCGCTGGAGGTCGCCCCGGACCGGCTGCGCCAGGAGCTGCGCGGCGGCTTCACCCACGACTGGCTCGCGGATCCGTTCGCCCGCGGCGCCTACAGCTATCCCGGCGTGGGCGGCAGCGAGGCGGGCGACGAGCTCGCCGTTCCCATCGACGAGACGCTCTTCTTCGCGGGGGAGGCGACCGAGTCCGACGGCAACAACGGCACGGTCCACGGCGCCATCGCCAGCGGCCGGCGGGCCGCCCGTCGCGTGCTCGGTCAGGAGCGTCAGTCCGGCTAGGCCACCTATCGGGCGGCACGTCGTCGGGCATGGGTCGCTTCGCTCACCGGCGCCTTTACGGCGGCGCTCCCCCTCGCTCAGCTTCCGGGAGCGGCCGCGTGCAAGGTCAGGAGGACGATCTCCGGCGGATTGCCGAACCGCACGGGCAGCAGGCTGGTGCCGATGCCGGCGGTCGTGTAGAGGATCTTCCCCCCTTCATCCGCGCGGCCGCACGCATAGCGCTGGCCCGAGCGGGTGAGCGTGACGGGACGGCCGAGGAACGGGACGCTCACCTGACCGCAGTGCGTGTGGCCCGCCAGCATCAGCGCCGGTCCCGCCGGCAGCTCCGGGAACGGATCGGGCGAATGACTGAGCACGATGGTGTCGCGGGCAGGTGCGCCCGCCAGCGCGCGCTCGAAGCTGGCATTCCCGGTGATGTCGTCGCCGAGCCCGGCGATCACGAAGGCGCCACCGGGGCGGTCCTTCACGACGTGTTGGTTCCAGAGCACGGTCACCCCGGCGGCTTCCAGCGTGCGAACGATCGGCGCGCGTCCGTACCAGACGTCGTGGTTGCCGAGCACGGCGACGACACCGAGCGGGGCGCGCAACCGCGCGAAGGCACCGACGCCGGTCAGGAGCTCTGAACGCCCGGCGGCTTGCCGATCCGACGCCGGCTCGTTGCTCCCGACGTAGTCGCCCAGCAGGACGACCAGATCGGGGTGAAGGGCGTTCGCCCGGTCGACGACCTCGGCCATCCGCCGGGCATCGACGTGCGGACTTCCGACGTGGGTGTCGCTGATGACGGCGATGGCCAGCGGCGTGCCCCGCCATCGCAGGCTGGCGACGTCCACCCGCCGCACGACGAGCATCCGCGGTTCGATCAGCCAGGCGTAGACGTTGAGCCCATAGCCGACGGCGAAAGGAGCAAGGCCAGCCCGCGACGGCCGCGCCGCCCGCGTGACCTCTGCGGCCAGCGGCGGACGTACGCAGGCGGCCAGCGCGAGCAGCGCCCCGACGAGCATGGCGCCGGCGACGGCCGACCATAGCTGAGGGTGCACGCGCATGGACCGGCAGTCTGTCAGATCGCCCGCGCCACGTGGTCGTGTCGCGCCGTCGGTGTACGCGGCTCGCGGACACGGAAGGGCGGGTGGTCGATCCACCTTCAACGGAAATCTTCGTCGACCAGAAAGTGACGGCGGTCGGAGCAGTTTCCTCACAACACGAGACCGAATCGGACAACAGGAAGTGGGTTCACGTGTGAATCGGCTTGCGTCTCACTTCACCGGCTTCGGTGCCGGCATCAGCGCGATCGGTACGGCCTTTCACGGCCTATTCCCGATTGCGGACAGGGCGCCGCGACCCGAACGTCACGGGGCGGGGATTCTCAGGAGGGGAGGGGGCGCATGAGCCGGTCGGTAAGCGAATGGTCGACGGACCTGCGGGAGTTGCTCGCGCAGGAGCGGCAGATCCTCGCTCTGCCGCCCGCCACACGAGAGCGGGCGCTCGTGCGGGCGCGGGAGGCGCTGGCGTCGATGGCCGCAACTCCGGCCGCTGAACCGGGGCCGCGCCGGATATTTCGCTGGGTCACGGTCGCAGCGGTGCTGGGTCTGGCGAGCGCAGCCGGCGGGCTGACGGCCTATGAGCTCTCCTCCTACGCCCGACCAAGCGCGACCACCGCCGTGGTGACGGCCCGAATCCCGCACCCCGAGCTCGATCGGCAAGCGAGCGACACCCCGGTCACGGAGCCGGGCAGGACGGCGCCGACTTCCTCCTCCACTTCGCGCCAGACGGGGCGGCTGGCCCTCGAAGAGATGCGCCTCCTGGAAGAGGCTCGGTCGGCGTTGGACGGCGAGGACTTTGCCGCCGCCATGGTCCCCCTCGTCGAGCACGCGCGGCGGTTCAAGAACGGGCAGCTGACGGAGGAACGGGAGGCCCTGCGGGTGAAGGCGCTGTCTGGGCTCGGGTTGCGCGACGAGGTCCGGCGCGCCGCCGCCGAATTCGAAGCGCGGTTCCCCCGGAGCCCGCTGTTGCCGGCCGTCAGCCGCATCGCATCTTCGTCATGACCACCGCTCGACCTCGCCCGGGCGCCCGCTGAATTGGGCGCTGTTCAATATCTGGAAGTCGCTCTATCATGGAGCGCCGTCGAACCGGGGCGATCACCCGAGGTCGGTTTACACGAGCAGTCACGTGAGCACGCGCGACGAAGGGCAGGGGCTCCAGTCAGGCGCCGGTGTCCGTTTCGTCGGTCGGTGCCCTCTGTCCTGATGCGTACATCCCTTGGCGGAATCACTGAACTTAAGGAGAACCATGGCATCGCTGGTCACGTCGAAGAGCGCCCTCTTGGCTGTCGGCGGCTGCGCCGCGTTGAGCCTCGTCCTGCTGGTGCCGGGCTGCGGTAGCCCGAGCAGCGCCGACGACGGCGGGAGCGGCGGCGGGACCGAGACCGGCGGAACGAACGGCGGCACCGGTGGGGTCACCGGCAGTGGAGGCTCCGCTTCGGGAACCGGCGGCGCTGGCACGGGGACGGGCGGCGTTCACACGGGCACCGGCGGTGCTGGTACGGGCGGCGCGGGTGCGGGCACCGGGGGCAGCGGTGCGAATACCGGCGGGACCGGCGGGCATGGCACGGGCGGCAACGGGACGGGCGGGGGCGGAGCCGCAGGTGGCCGGGCCGGCTCGGTCGGGACGGGCGGCGGGACGTCGACGGGGGGCGCGACCGGCTCCGGCGGCGCGGCGGGCCACGGGACCGGCGGCAGCACGGGAACGGGTGGCAGCGCGGGCACCGGCGGAAGCACGGGCGGGACGACCGGGCAGCTCACGCCGCAGCAGGCGGTGAAGCTGATGACTCCAGGCTGGAACCTGGGCAATTCCTTCGACGCGAATCCGACGGTGACCAGCTGGGGAAACCCGGCGCCGACGCAGACGTTCATCAACGCCGTCCACACCGCCGGGTTCAAGACCCTGAGGCTGCCCGTGACCTGGACGGATCACATCGGCGCCGGCGCCGGCGTACACCATCGACTCGGCCTGGATGAGCCAGGTGACGCAGACGGCGCAGTGGGCCGTCGACGCCGGCATGTTCGTCTTCGTCAACACCCACCACGAGGCGGACGGAAACGGCGGCTGGGTCACCTTCCCCTCGTCGACGTCGGCGGCGCAGAGTGTGGCCACCGAGGTCAGCGCCGTCTGGAAACAGATCGCGACGGCCTTCAAGTCATTCGACAGCCACCTGATGTTCGAGTGCTTCAACGAGCCGAACGAGGCGGGCGGCGGCAACACCACCGTGGCGCAGACCGACCTCAACATGTACCTGGAGGCCTGCTTCAAGGCGATCCGGGACACCGGCGGCGCCAACGCCACCCGCATCGTCATGATCCAGCCGGTCGGCGCCAGCCCCATTCAGTCGGGGATCCAGTCGATGCAGAAGGTCAGCTTCATCAACGATCCCAATCTCATCATCTCGCTGCACACCTATTACCCGACGAACTTCGGGCTCAGCGAGACGCCCTACGCCTGGGGAAGCAGCTCCGACTACACCAACATGCAGAACTCGATCACCCAGCAGATCCGGGTCTGGCTGCCGACCCAGCCGATCGTCATTGGCGAGTGGGGCTCCATGGGCGCGCAAACGACGTCCAACCGGGCGGCGCACGCGCTGGCCTACTCCCAGGACGTGACGACCGCGGGGATGGTCCCCCTGTGGTGGGACAACGGCGGCAGCGGCAGCGGCTCTTTCGCGATCTTCGACCGGAACACCGGCGCGCAGACCTATCCGACGATCGTCAGCGGGATCATGACCGGCGTGGCGAACGGTCAGGCGTCGGCCAACAACTGGGCGACGCTGGCCAAACCGTAGGCGCCGGCCGGCGAAACCTCGACGCCTGATCGCGGCTCGGCCCCACCGGATCAGATATGGTGAGCGGCGTGAATGATCCAGGGGCCCCCAAGATCCGCCGCGGCACCATGCCCGACCTGCCGCGCATCGCCGAGCTGTTCGACGCCTACCGCCAGTTCTACGGGGAGGCGCCCGATCCCGACGGCGCGCGGGTCTTCCTGCGCGAGCGCCTGCAAGCCGCCGACTCGGTGGTGCTGATCGCCGAGCGCGACAGGCGCTTCCTGGGGTTCGCGCAGCTCTATCCGTCGTTCTCCTCCACGTCGATGAAGCGCCTCTGGATCCTGAACGATCTGTTCGTGGCGCCGGCCCATCGCCGCGGCGGCGTCGGCCGCGCGCTGCTGGCCGCCGCCGAGGATTTCGCGCGCGCCACCGTCGCCAAGGGCCTGGTGCTCGCGACCCAGAAGACCAACCCCACCGCCAAGGCGCTCTATGAGGCGCGTGGCTGGAAGCTGGACGACGCCTTCGACCATTACCACCGCCACCTCTGACGGTGTCCGCGGCGAGCAGGCGCGATCGCGCCTGGTGCGCGGACCGGCGAACGCTCGAGAGGTGGTCGGCGAGGGGCTACTTCACCTTGGCGACCGCTACCAGCTTCTTGAAATCCTCGGTCGCGTTCTTGGTGAGCTCGTAGTTGTCGAGATCTTTGTGGCAGCCGTCACAGGTGAACTTCTGGCCGTTGGCCTTGGCCTGCTTGACCATCTCCTTCATGACCTTCTTGGCGGCAGCTCGCCCGCCTTGGGCGCACGCCCGCGCGGTCACCGAGTCACCTTTGGTGGCGATGGTGCATTTTCCGCCGTCGCTGGCGCCGGCATCGCGTCCGACGAGAGAGATGAGCAACAGCGCGGCGCCCGAGAGAATCATGGAAAAGTGGGTCATCGATCCTCGAGTACCCTGAGGGCCGAAAAATCAGGCGGCCCTCGGCGTCCCGCTGCGTTACGGCAGATGATCCGCCCCGGAGCAGACATCGTGCCGTTCTGGGTGTGACAGGCGTTGCAGTCGCCCGAGGTCTGGGCCGCCGCCATGTCGCGCTCGCGCCCCATGTACGTCACCTTGGCGCGGAACGGTGTGGCCACCGCGCCCGTGTAGGAGAAGTTGCCGGCGCTGTTGGGCGTCAGCGAGACGGTCTTTCCGCTGGCGTCGGTGATCACCACCGCGGCGCCCGCGGTGGTGCCGTTTTGGCCATTGCAGAGATCCGGTTCATGCGCCGTGGGATAGAGCGTGCCGGCTATCGTGAACTGGGGCGCCTCGCCCCCCGCCGACTTGTGGCAACTGATGCAAGCCATCCCCGGTTCCATCGTCGCTTTTCCGTCGGTGCCGCCGGTCCAGTGCGTTCCGCTGGTGCAGGTGGGGGCCACTGCAAAGGGATCCGGCAGCGTCCCCGCATCGGAGGGCGCGGTCGTCGTGCCCGTCGAACATCCCGTCATCGGATAGCCGGCGGAGATCCAGCTCTGAAGGGACGCAATTTCGGCCGGCGTGGCGGCCGGCAGCCCGGCGGGAGGCATCGGGCTGGTCGTGCTCATCATGCGCTCCGCCGCGACGACAGCCATGGTCTTCGTCGGGTCGGAGACGGCCGGCGCGGTGAGCGTCGCGTAGCTGGTGAGTGACATCGGAGCGCCCGCCGCGGGATGTGCGCCATGGCAGGAGGCGCACTTGCGGGCGAGCAGGCTGGCCACGTCGCAAGGCAAATCGCTCGCCACGGTCAATCCCGTCGCGCCACCCGTACCCGACCCGGTGGCGGCGCCGGAGCCGCCGGTGGCGGCCGGCGAGTTGCCGGTGCCACCGCTGATCTCCCCGTACCCAATGGACCACAGCCACCGACGAGAACGGCCGAGACGAGCACGAGCTCGAACTTCATCGCGAGCATCCGGAACCAATCATCTTCTTCCTCCCGCTGGGGTCGTACTGGTACTGGTACTGGTACCTTCCCGTTCGAGGAATCAGGCAAGCGGAAGGAAGCCGACCTTCGCCAGCGGCAACGATCACAACGCGTCCGGGATGCCTCACGCCCGCCTGGATGAGTTAGGGTCCCATCACCGTGCCAGGGAACCCCACGAATCCGGAGACCGGGCTCACCAGCGCCGAGGCCGAGGAGAGGCTGCGTGTCGATGGACCGAACGAGCTTCCGGCCGGCGGTCGTCGCGGCATCGGGGGAATTGCCTATGGTGTCTTGAGCGAGCCGATGGTGTTCCTGCTGCTGGCGAGCGGGGGCATCTATTTCCTGCTCGGCGACCGGCAGGAGGCGATCATCCTGCTCGGCTTCGTTCTCATCGTCGTCGTCATCACCCTCTATCAAGAGAACAAGACCGAGCGGGCCCTCGAGGCGCTCCGGGATCTGTCCAGCCCGCGCGCGCTGGTGGTCCGCGACGGGCGGCGGGTGAGGATCGCCGGGCGAGAGGTGGTGCGGGGCGACGTGCTGGTGCTGGCGGAGGGAGATCGGGTCGCGGCCGACGCGATCTTGCTCTCCGGCGAGCACCTCAGCACCGACGAGTCGCTCCTGACGGGCGAATCGGTGCCGGTCCGCAAGCGGGCAGGGGAGGGCGCGCGGGCCGGAAAGATGGAGCGGCCCGGGGGGGACGATCTCCCCTTCGTCTACGCGGGCACGCTGGTCACCCGGGGAAGGGCCACGGCCGAGGTCGTGTCGACGGGGGGCGCGACGGAGATGGGACGGATCGGCAAGGCGCTGCTCGCCGTCGCGCCGGAGCGGAGCGCGCTGCAACGGGAGATGCGGCGCCTCGTCCACCGGTTGGCCTTCGTGGCGGTCGCGCTCTGTGTCGTCGTCGTGGTCGGATATGGCCTCGGGCGCCACGACTGGCTGGGGGGCCTCTTGGCCGGTCTGACGCTGGCGATGGCGATCCTCCCCAACGAGCTGCCCGCCGTGCTCACCATCTTCCTGGCGGCCGGCGCCTGGCGGCTGTCGCGCAAGCGCGCGCTCGTCCGGCGGATGCCCGTGCTGGAGACGCTCGGCTCGGCGACCGTGCTCTGCGTCGACAAGACCGGCACGCTCACCATCAACCAGATGACGGTTCGCCGGCTGGCGCCGCGCGGTGAGCGCTTCGACGTTCCGTTCGATGACGGCGCTTCGTTGCCCGAGTCCGTCCACGAGCTGGTCGAGTACGCGGTGCTGGCCAGCCAGCGCGATCCCTTCGATCCGATGGAGAAGGCGTTCAAGGCGCTGGGAGAGCGGCGGCTGGCGGGGACCGAGCACCTCCACCCCAACTGGGCGCTGGTGCGGGAGTATCCCCTGTCGGACCGGCTGCTCGCGCTGTCGCACGTCTGGAGATCGCCGGACGGCGCCGAGCACGTCATCGCGGCCAAGGGCGCCTACGAGGCGATCGCGGATCTGTGCCACCTCGATCCGGCGGCGACGGCGCACCTCGACGCGGAGGCGGAGGCGATGGCCGTCGAGGGTTTGAGGGTGTTGGGGGTGGCGAAGGCGAGGTTCCGCCTGGGCGAGCTTCCGCCGCAGCAGCACGACTTCGACTTCGAGCTCTTGGGGCTGGTGGGGCTGGCCGATCCGATTCGCCCGGCGGTCCCGGCCGCCGTCGGCGAGTGCTACGCGGCCGGAGTGCGCGTCGTCATGATCACCGGGGACCACCCGCGGACCGCGTCCAGCATCGCCCGGCAGATCGGCCTTCGCCACCCGGACCGGGTCACGACGGGAGCCGAGCTCGACCGCCTGAGCGAGGCCGCCCTCGACGGCAGCATCCGCGACGTCAACGTGTTCGCGCGCGTGGTGCCCGAGCAGAAGCTGCGAATCGTGCGGGCGCTGCAGGCGCGCGGCGAGGTCGTCGCCATGACCGGCGACGGCGTGAACGACGCGCCGGCGCTCAAGGCCGCTGACATCGGGATCGCCATGGGCGGTCGCGGAACCGACGTCGCGCGCGAGGCGGCCGGCCTGGTCGTCCTCGACGACGACTTCGCCACCATCGTGGAGGCGATCCGCCTCGGTCGACGGATCTTCGACAACCTGAAGAGCGCGATGGCCTACATCCTGGCGGTGCATGTCCCCATCGCCGGGCTGGCGGTCGTGCCGGTGCTGCTGGGGCTGCCGCTGGTGCTCTTGCCGGTGCACGTCGCCTTTCTCCACCTCATCATCGAGCCCGCCTGCTCCGTGGTGTTCGAGGCCGAGCCGGAGGAGCGGAAGGTCATGCAGCGCCCGCCGCGCGATCCCCGGGGCGCGCTGTTCGGCCGCGGGCTCGTCGGCCTGAGCCTGCTCCAGGGGGCCAGCGTGCTGGCCATCTTGATTGCGGTGTTCGTCCGGGCGCTTCGCCGCGGGCAGGGCGAGCTCGACGCGCGCGGCCTCACCTTCACGACGCTGGTGGTGGCGAACCTGGCGCTCATCGCCGTCAACCGGTCCTGGCGCCGCTCGTTCGTCGCGTCGCTGCGCGTGCGCAACCGCGCGCTCAGCTGGGTGACCGCCGGCGGGCTCGCCTTCCTGCTGCTCGTGGTCTACGTCCCCTTCCTGCGGACGCTGTTTCGCATCTCGATCCTTCACCTCGACGATCTGGCGTTGACCTTCGGCGCCGGCCTGGCGGGCGTCGCCTGGTTCGAGGCGGTCAAGATGGCGTGGCTGCGGCCCGGTTCCGGGAAGCGCGCCCGGCGGTAACCGAACCCCGCGCGCCTCGGGTGCGTTGGGCAAATCCATCGCCTGATCGGTCCGCCCAGGCCGCCTATCGAGCGGCAGGTCGTCGGGAATGGTTCGCTGCGCTCACCGTCGCCTTTTCGGCGACGCCCTCTTAGGGCGTGAAGGTGACGGTCGCGATCGCGCGCGCGGGCAGGGCGATGCTGCCGTCGCTCTCCGGCGCGACGGGCGTCGTCCGTTCGCTGTCACCCGAGCTGCGATAAACGGCCAGCGTGCCGAAGGGGAAGTCGCCCGGGCTCACCGAGACGAGGTGGTCCTCGCTGCCGGAGTTGAGGAGCACCAGGGTGAGGCTGGTCCCGTCCGGGCTCACGAACGCCGAAGCCCGCACCGCCGAAACGGACGACGTCGCGTCGACGCGAATCCACCCCGGGTCCGTCCAGCGGGCGAAGTGCTTGAGCGCGTAGTAGAGATCGTTCACCGTGTACGGCGCCGTCGCTGGCGGGTTGGCGATCGTCACCAGCCCGGTCGGTGGCGTCGAATTGTTCCAGACCAGCTCCCAGTAGATGTAGGCCGACACGTTCTCGACGGTGAGGGCGTTGTCGATGAGCCACGCGGTGTCGAACATCGTGGGGGCGTTGGGCGAGTATTCGGTCATGAAGGTCGGCAGGCCGTCCGCCGCGCCCGCTCGCCCGATGTCGCGCATCGACGCGTTGAACGTGTCGGGCGCCGGATTGTCGCCGGTGTTGCCGTACAGGTGATGGGCGATCCCGCCCAGCTTGGAAGGGTCGAGGCCGTTCAGATACTGCTGGACGATGTCGCCCTTGAACCCGGTGGTCTCCGGGCCCAGCAGCACGGGCGGCGAAGCGAGGTTCGCCGCCTGGATCGCGCCGGAGACCGCATCCAGGGCTTGCCCGTAGCCGGCGGCCGGGATGCCCTCGACCGTGGCGCCTTCGGTGGGGCCGAAGACGCAGGTCTCCCACTGGCTGGTGAAGAAGTCCGGTTCGTTCTGAATGCTCACCCAGTCGGGGACCACCCCCGCGCCGGCGTAGGCCTGGAGCGAGCGCGCCCACCAGTCGCCGAAGTCCGCATAGGCATAACCGCCGCCGTTCTGGATGAGGGTGCCGGCCGGGACGCTCGTGCCGCTGCCGAACGGCGGCCTGGTGACGCCGTTGCTCTTGAGGTACGCCGGCGGCGTCCAGGAGGACATGAGGATCTTGGGCGGCGTCCCCCCGCGGGCGGCGGTGGCCTTCTGGACGATCTGCACCGCGTTGGTGTCGCTGAAGGCGGTCGTCGCGTCGGTCGTGCCCTGGTTCTGGTACCAGTTCCCGAGGCGCAGGATGTCGAGACCCGAGTCGACGAACAAGACCTGGAAGATGTCGTCGGTCCGCCCAGCCAGCAGATAGGACTGATACGCGGTCGCGGCGCCGAAGCCCTCCAGCGTCTGGTGGGTCACCGACGTGTCGATCGCGACCGACACGTTGATGGGATCCGGGGCGCTCCCGCAGCCGCCCAAGCCGAGCGCAGCGTAAAAAACCACCGCGCAAAGCGAGCGTGAGCGGCGCGAAGGATTTTTCACGGCGGGTACCTTAACACTGCCCGCGTCGTGAGGTGTCGCGCCAGCGAACCCGCGTGGGGGTTGGTGGTCGGACACCAGCGGCTGGACGGATCCTGAAAGGACCGGCGTGAACGGCGCGCCCTGTTCCGGGCGCGCCGGAAAAAGCTACTTGCTGGTCGTGGTGACGTTGGCGACCGGGAAGTCGATGCTTCCGTTGCCGCCGCCCACTTCCACGTTGATGTGAACGGACGACAGCGTCCCCAGGCTCCAGCCCTGCTTCTCCCACGCCGCGAAGTGGTCGCTGACGGTGATCGTCCCGCAGGTGCGCGCGGAGCTTCGGGTGCTGATCATCTGCGTCCAGCCGCCGGTATGGCCGGATTCGCAAGCATTGGCGCCGCCGGTGCCGGTCGTCGTCTTCATCTGCAAGTGGTAGGTCGCCCCATCAATCACGGCGGTGGCGCTGCCACCCCCTCCCAGACCGTTGTACGAGTCTTCGTTGATGTACCACTCGACGCAGGGGCTGTGCGTCCACCCGTACATTCCGATGGACGAATAGCCGCCGCCGCTTCCCGACTTCTTCTCGACGAACTGGGCCTCGATCGTTCCGTAGGCCGTCCAGGCCTTCGAGCTGTTGAAATCGAGCCCCAGGTGCGCCAGGAAATCCTGGCTGTTGTTCCAGGACGTAGAAAACGCGTGCGCGTTGGAGAAGGTGGTGATGCTGCCGCCGCTGCCGTTGGTCCAGATGCCGTAACCGAGGCCGTCGGCCGTCCCGTTGACGTTGGTGCCGGTGTGCACGGTCCCGCCGGTCGGCATCACCGCCGAGCAATCGACCGTCACGCTTCCGTCGGTACCGGAGCCGCCGGTCCCCGTCGTGCCGCCCGTGCCGGCGTGCCCGGCCGCCCCGCCGGAGCCGGTGGTGCCGCCGCTTCCAGCCGCCCCGGTCCCGCCCGAGCCCCCGTGCCCGCCCGAGCCGCCGCGACCGCCGGCGCCGCCGGTACCGGTCGAGCCGCCCCGCCCGCCTGCACCGCTCGACCCTCCAGTGGCGGTCGTGCCGCCAGTGCCGATGGTCCCCCCGGATCCGATCGTGCCGCCGGTGCTCGTCGTGCCGCCGGTGCCGGTCGTGCCACCGGTGCTGGTGGTGCCGCCGGTGCCGGTCGTACCGCCGGTGCTGGTCGCTCCCCCCGAGCCGGTCGTGCCCCCCGTCCCCCCGGAGCCGGTTCCACTGGAGCCGCAACCAAAGAGAGCCAGGGAGGTGGCAACAGCGGCAATTTGAAGATTCCGTCTCATCATGGGGAGCTGCTCCTTCAAGGGGGGGCTAGGGGCCTTCGACAGCGAGCTAGGCGCCGGAGCCTGCTCCGCCCGGCGACGGGCGACTGGCGCGGCGGCTGACGCGCTGTGCCCTATGCGAGCAACACGGCGCTATCTGTGCAGTCATTGTCCCGACCGGGCCGCCGTTGTCACAGGTATTTGCGTATTTCTGTGTGTGCCTCGGACCCCGCCCTTTCGTCGAATCTGGCCGAGCAGCGCCTCATCTTCCCGCGCTGGTCGGACCTGGCCTGGTGGGCCACCCAGACCTTCGCCAGCTTCGAGCAGCCCGAAGGCGACGGGGAGAACGCCTCGACTCAGGGGGTGTGGCTGCCGGCCCCCTCCTGGCCGGGCCGTTCCGCGGAGCCCGGGTTCCGAATGCCCGGGTCGAGCAGGTGTGCCCGCGCAACCAGGCGAGCCGCCAGGGGGGACAGGGGGTGGGCCTGGACAAACCGATCGATCGCGGTGCGCGCCTCGGCGGTGCGGCCGAGCTCGGCCAGCGCCAGCGCGCGCTCGGCCTCCCGCTCCTCGGCCAGCACGCCGTGTGGATAAAGGCGCGCATGCAGGTCAAACAGCTCCAGAGCGCGGGCCGGCTGTCCGGACCGCAGCGCCACGATCCCGTCGTGGAACAGGCTGGCCTCGTCGGCCACGGCCGGCGCGGACGGTCGTGCGGGGAGGGCGGCGCGCGCGTTCTCGGCGTTCGTCAGCCCAGTCTTCGGGGAGGGCACCGGCGCGTACGTTTGCGCCGGCTTCGGCGCCCCGCTCGCAACAGCGGGAGGCGCGGCCGACGAATGCATCTTCGCGCCCAGTCGAATCGCGTCGCTCGCCTGGGTCGGCGCCTCGGGCGGCGCGACCTCAGGAGAGCCCGGCGCGCCGACCGCGGCGACTCCCCTCGCCGCTCTGCGGGGGCTCGACGGGGCAGCCTTCTCGACGAGAGCGACCCGCGCGACCGGAGCCCGGCGCGCATGATGGACGACCACCGCGCCCGCGCCGACCGTGGCCGAGACCACCAGCACCGCGCCGACCAGCTTCAGCGCCGCGGCGCCGGCCCCCAGCGTTCCGGCGGTGACTCCCGTGCCCGCGCCGGCCCCGACCGCCGCCGTGCTCTTGGCGGCCGCGCCGAGCCCCGCCACCATCCCCAGGCCCGCGGCCACGCCGAGCTGCGAGGCCAGCTTCGCCCGCACCCGCGCCCGATCGTGCTCGGCGGGATCGTGCGCGTCGCGCGCGAGGTCGAGGAGGGCGCGGGCGTCGTTCCCGAGGTCGTTCATGGCATCCTCCGCTCGTCGCGGGCGCGATGCCGGGCGACGGCCTTCTCGAGCTCGGCCCGCGCCAGCCGGAGTCGCGAGTACACCGTGTTCAGCGGCGTGCCGAGCACGGTGGCGATCTCCGGCGCGGTCAGCTCCTCCAGCTCGGCCAGCACGAAGACCTCGCGCTGGTCGTCGTTGAGCTGCCGCAGAAAGCGATCCACGAAGCGACCGGCCTCTCGCCTGGCGGCGGATTCCTGGGGGCCGTCGGCGCCGTCGGTGAGCAGGTCCGGATCGGCGCGCCGGTCCTCGTGCAGCGCGGCCGGATCCTTGGCGCCCAGCTGGCGGCGATAGGCGCGGACCACGTTGAAGGCGATCCCGTAGAGCCACGTCTTGACCGAAGAGCGGCCTTCGAAGTCTTCGCGCCGCCGGTAGGCGACCATGAAGGTCTCCTGGACCACGTCGTCCAGATGGGAGTCCGGCACGCCCAGCCGGCGCGCCGTCCGCCACACGAACGCGAAGTGACTGTCGAACAGCTCGGCGAAAGCTCGACGCCGGGGGAACCACCGGCAGGGGCCGCTGGGATTCCCGAGGAATCAACGAACGCTGCGCCATCACTCGACCTACTGGTGTCGACATTGGACCAGATCCGTCACGCAAAACAGAGCTTGATTCCCGGTGCTCGCCGCGACGAATCGGTGACGGATCCGACAGGAGATGCGATGACCGACTCCGGCCTCCGACTGCTGGCCCTCACCATCTTGTTTCCCGCCCTGGTGGTGGTCGCCCTGGCGGTGGCCCTGGTGGGCGAGGCTCTTACCGGTGGCTCGCACCCCCATAAACGGGGTGCCCCTCGACGCGGTGGCGCGTCTGGAGAAACCGGACGCTGCCGGAGTGCGAGCGCATGACGATCGAGTTGGTGTCCGCGCCGGTCGCGGTGAAGCGCACGCCGCGGAGGAGAAACCCGTCGGTGACGCCGGTCGCCGCGAACATGACGTCGCCGCGGGCGAGTTCGTCGATGGCGAACACGTGATCGAGATCGGCGATCCCCATCGCCATGGCCCGCATGTAGAGCATCGGCGCCTCGTCCCGCTCCCCTTCGCCGATGACCACCCGCCCGCGCAGGTGCACGAAGCCGAACGTCTTCCGCATCGCCTCGGTGGCCGCCCGGTCGGCCCCCTCCCCATCGCCTCGCCCCACGAACCGCGCCGCCGCCAGCGCCGCCGCCTCGGTCACCCGGACCACCTCGAGCGCCAGGTTTCGATCCATCCAAATATTGTGGTGCCGGCGGCGGCCGACGGGTAGACGTTCCTGGTTGACCGCGCCGGCGACTCAGCGCGGGGGCGGGTGGTCGTCGCGGGCCCCGGGGCGGGCGTACCAGTAGAGGATCGCGTCGGCGGCGATCGACGTGTCGGTCCAGTGCCAGATCTCCAGGTCGAAGCGCAGGGAGCGCTCGAACGGAACCGGGTCGAGCACCAGGAAGCGGTTCATCGAGAAGAGGCCCCCGAAGCCGGCCGCCGGCGCCCGCGTCTGGGCGTGATAGGCGTGGGCGAAGGTCTCGGTGCTCGACCAGGCGTAGCCGAAGTAGTCCTCCGTGCCGGTGCCGAACAGGCTGGGGAACGTTTCGCCGTCGACGAAGATCTTCTCGTCGCCCTCGCCCCACCAGCCGACGCCGGGCGGGTTCTCCACATCGAGGAGAGTCCCGACCTGTTGCCCGGTTCCTTCGAGGGTGGCGATGTGCCAGTCCTGAAGCGGCCGGGTACGGAGCACCGCCCGCGGCCGCCAGGTCGCTCGGAACAGCATCGATGCGGCATCGAACGCCGCCGCGTCGACGGTGACGCTGCCGTGCAGCTCGGCGGCGCCGGGGCCGTCGCGAGACACGCGGACGACGGCGCGCTCGCGAAACGGCATCGGAAACCGGCAGACCATCGTGCCGTCGGGCTCGATGCTCATCGGCAACGAGCGGTAGGGCACGGGCTCCGGACTGGTCCCGAAGAACGCGACCAGGGGAGCGGCCACCGTCTCGTCACCGTCGAAGGCAATCGTCAGCATCGTCGCGCGCAGCCTGTCGGGGGCGCGCTCGCTCGTCGCCAGACGCAGCTCGGTGATGCGCGCGCCGCCCGCGGGCGCCGGAACCGTCAATGACGCCGGGTGCTCGCGATCGAGCGTTGTCGTCGGCAGCGCGATCGTCTGGCGACCCGCACGGGGGCGGGGCGCCGGCAGCCCGTCGCGCAGCAGCGCCGCCGCGCGGGCGACCGCGCCGCCCGCCCGCGTGACCTCCGCGGCCGAGTAGGGGCGGAGGTCGCGGGCCGCCTCCGGTCGATAGGCGCGGGTGCCGATCTGGTAATAGAGCTTGGCGGTCGGACGACCGGTGAACGGGTCGGGCGAGACGATGCTGTCGACGGTGACGACGCAGCGGCTCCGGTACGGGATGGGGAAGTAGAGGCTGGACCCGCGCGCCGTGATCTGACCGAACGGCGCGACGAACGGGGAGACCTCCCCCGACAACAGAGCGGCCATGGGCGCCTCCAGCGCCGGTCGCGCGTCGCCGTCGATAGAGATGCGCAGCGTCCCGGTGGGATTGGCGCTCCAGATTCGTACCACCGCGCCTGGTCCCGCGACGTCGAGCAGGACGTAACGTTTGCCGCCGTCGGGTGCGGCCTCCACGCGGACGAGGTTCGCCTCGGTGTCGGTCACGAAGTCGTCGTTGGCGAACCAACCGTTCGGGTCGGTGGGCTGCCTCGATCGCCGGTCCGTGCTGGCGGCCTGCCCGGCCGCGAAGCGCGCTTTCGGGAGCCGCGCCAGGTGGTCGAGGTCGGCCATCTCGTGCAGCAGCGTCAGCACGCTGATCTCGCCGGGCGCAGGCCTCGGCTCCGGCCCGGGCGGGGGCAGGGCGACCACCGCGGCCGGTGCGCGCGGCGGTGCGACCGGCAGCGCGGGTTGCTCGTCGGGCGCGCGCCCGCGACCGAGCCACAGAACTGCGCCGATGCCTGCGGTGGTCAGCAGACCGAGCGCGAGGTTTCGTTGGCGCACGCGCCGATGGTCGTCCCGACCGGCGGGGCGGTCAATCGACGCGTCGCTTAAGTAAAGGCCCCTCAAAGGGTCCTTTAGATCCCCCGCGGGCGAGCGCCGCCGGGCGAAGCCCGTCGACGCTCACGCGACTCTTGACGGCCGACGGCCGTCTGGGAACATCCACCACGTGCCGGTGAAAGACAGCCTCGTCCGTTTCCGGGTGTCCGAAGGGGAGACCGTCAATCTCGAGCGGCGCGCCACGTCGGTCAAGCCGCTCTACCGATCCAAGGACGAATACCACGAGCTCCTCGCCGGCCAGGTTGCGCAGCTGAGCAAGTTGCAGCAGCTCCTCTATGCCTCCAACCAGTACGCCCTCCTTTTGATCTTCCAGGCCATGGATGCGGCGGGCAAGGACGGCGCCATCGCTCACGTCATGTCGGGCGTCAACCCGCAGGGCTGTCAGGTGTTCAGCTTCAAGCACCCGAGCGCCGACGAGCTCGAGCACGATTTCCTCTGGCGGACCACGCGCTGTCTTCCCGAGCGCGGACGGATCGGAATCTTCAATCGCTCGTATTACGAGGAGGTCTTGATCGCCCGCGTGCATCCCGAGATCCTTCGGGCCGAGGGACTGCCCCCGCGGGACGCGGAGGACGGCGACATCTGGCGGGGACGCTATCAGTCCATCTTGGGGCTCGAACGCCACCTGCATCGCAACGGGACCCGGATCGTCAAATTCTTCCTGCACCTCTCGAAGGAAGAACAGCGGCGGCGGTTCTTGAAGCGCATCGACGATCCCGACCGCCGATGGAAATTCAGCCAGGCCGACGTCGAGGAACGAAAGTACTGGCGCAGCTACATGAAGGCCTACGAGGCGTGCCTGGGAGCCACCAGCACCGCCGGTTCCCCCTGGTACGTCGTCCCGGCCGACGACAAAAAGAACGCGCGGCTGATCGTCTCCCGGATCATCGTCGAGACGTTGGGCGCTTTGAAGATGCGGTATCCGTCGCTGTCAGCGTCGCGGCTGCGCGAATTGCGATCCATCCGGCGCCAGCTGGCGAAGAAGCCGGCGTAGCCGCGTCCAGCCGAGGCGCGCGCGGCAGCTCGCCAGAAGATCCGATTCTGTAACAATAAAATATGTAAAGAATCAATTAGTTACCACGAGGTCCCTGGCCGACGCAGGAGCTGTCCGTCGATTTTTGCCAGAAACGTGCCTCTTTCTTTGGGCCTCAGGGCACCAACGTCTGCCTACCCAAATCTGCGCATGGAGGTCACATGAAGATTCTTTCCGCACATAGGGGCATCCTGGCCGTGGCAGGCCTCCTGACCCTGATTGCCAGTGCATGCGCGGTGAGCGATCAACTGGATTTGTCCGACGCCAGCGTGAGCGGGGCCGGCGGCACCGGGGCGACCGGCAGCGGAACCGGGGGCTCCGACCAGGGGAGCGGGGGAAGCGTGGGGACGGGGGGCTCGGTGACCGGGACAGGCGGGGGCTCGGGCGGGATCATCGGGACCGGCGGTTCGGGAACCGGTGGACGCGGCACCGGGGGCAACGCGACCGGGGGCACGACCGCGACGGGCGGGTCGTTTGGCACGGGCGGATCGTTTGGCACGGGCGGGTTTGTCGGCACCGGCGGGTTTGTCGGCACCGGCGGCGTGAAGGGAACTGGCGGCTCGCCCAGTACGGGCGGATCGACCGGGACGGGTGGGATCAAGGGAACCGGCGGATCCACGGGGACGGGCGGATCCGGGGCCGGCGGTGCCGCGGCGCCGACGTTCACCCAGATCTACGCTGTCCTCGTTCAGTACTGTTCGGGCAGCAACTGCCACAACCCCGGGAGCCAGAAGGGCGTCAGCTTCTCCTCGCAATCCAACGCCTACTCCGCGGTGAAGAGCCGGGTCACCCCCGGCAACGGCGCCGGCTCGAGCTTCTACACCACGTGCAACTCCGGCTCGATGCCGCCGGGGGGGCCGAAGCTCTCGGCCGCCAACCTCGCCGCGCTCAAGGCCTGGATCGACGCCGGCGCGCTGAACAACTGAGCGAAACTTCCGATCGCGACGTATGATTCGCCGTCGTCGTGACGGCTCCGCTTGTCCTCCTCGTCGCGGTGACGGCGAACCCCGGTGCCATCTCCATGGCTCGAGACGCAGCCTCCGCGTGCCTCGAGTCCATGCCGGCCGGAGCCAAGACCGTCGTGCGCGTGGCGTCGGCCGCTCCACCGGACGTCGAGGTGGTCGCCGACGCCTCGAAGGCGGGTGCCGCGGCGGTGGTGGTCGTGAGCTGGCATGACGCCTCGCTCTTGACCACCGAGGTGCGGGCGTTCGTCGCCTCCCCCGAGGACGGGGTCACCCACTGGATCGCGCGGACCATCGTCTTCAGCGCCCGCGATCTCCCCGCCGAGCGCGGTCGCGCGCTGGGCCTGGTGATTGCCTCCGTCCTCGACGAAAGTTGGGGCATCGCGCCCGTGGCGACGTCGCCGCCGCCGGCGCCGATTCCCACCCGTCCCAGTTTGGCCCCGAAGCCGCAGCGGCCCGTCCAACCCGTCGCGGTGGCCGCCGGCCCAGCGTCGATCGAGGCGCCCGCGCAATGGGCGCTGGAGGCCGACGTCACCACGGCCAGCGGTCACTGGGGCGACCTCGACGACTGCATCGGCGGGATGATCGGGCTGCGGCGCCTGCTCTCGACGAACTGGGCGTTGCGGGCGGGGCTGGGGTTCCGGGTCGCCGACGTCGACGGCGCTGGCGCGACGGCCCGAACGGTTCTGGCAGCCGTCGGCGCCGCCTGGATGAGCTCGTCGTTCGCACGACCGCATGCGTTCGGCTTCGGCGCGCGCGCCGATCTGCTGGGCATGCACGCCGCCGTCCAGCGCGGCGAGCAGGACCAAAACGGCTCTCGCACGGAGGGTTACTGGTCCCTGGGCGGCGATCTGCTGGCGCAGGGCGGCTACCGCCTGTCGCCTGCAACGGCGCTGGTGGCCGGCGCGGGCCTTGAAGAGTTCCTGACGGCGGCGGACGTTTACGTGGCAGGCCGGGTCGCTGCCACCATTCCGCACACCCAGCTGGTGCTCGAGCTGGGGGTCCTTTCGCGCTTCTAGTGCCTGCTTCGGCTGCCTCTGCGGTACCCTGAGGGTGATCGTATGGTTGTCCTTCGAACATCCGGGCCCTCGCTTTCCGTCGTTCCAAACGGACAGGAGGGCCCCGTCGAACGCCGGGTCTCGCGGCGGGACGACGAGATTCTGGAGGCGGTGCGGCGCGGCGACGCGGTCGTGGCCGAGGACTTCTACTGGCGCATCAAGCCGATCGTCGAGCGCACGGTGCGCCGGTTGATCGGTCGAGCCGATCGCGACGGCGAGGACCTCGTTCAAATTGCCCTCGTTCAGCTCATCGAGTCCTTGCCCTCCTACCGCGGCGAGTGTCCGCTCGATGCCTGGGTCTCCGCGGTGGCGGCGCACGTCGTCTACAAGCACATCCGGCGCCGTCGGCTGGAGCGAAACATCTTCGAGTCGGCGCTGGACGGCGACGACGAGCTCTCGGCGAGCCAGAAGACGCCGGGCATCGCGCAAAGAGTTCTGCTGCGCGATGCGGTCAAGCAGGTGGTGGACCATCTGACGACCATGCGCCCCGACCGCGCCTGGGCCTTCGTTCTTCACGACGTGTGCGGCTATTCCCTGGACGAGGTCGCCCACATCTGCGGCGCCTCGGTCGTCGCCGCCCAGAGCCGCCTCGTGCGTGGACGCCGCGACCTGCACCAGCTGATCGCCGCCGACCCGCGGCTGGTCGATCTGCTCGAGCGAGGCGATCCGTGAGCGGCGAGTCGCGATATGCGCTGCGGGCGGCGCGGCTGCTGCGGGGGGCGCGCGCGCGAATCAGGCCGCAGCGTTCGTCGTCGCCCGACCACACCATCGCCATGCTCTCGGGCGTCATCATCGTCGCGGCGGGGCGCCGGCGTCGCCGTCGCGTCGTGGGGATCGCCGGCGTCGCGACGGGGATGCTCGGGCTGGCGCTGGTCCTGGCTCTCGGTTGAAGAACGGCCTCGCCGACGGCGAGCGCGGGCCTGGAGGCTCCGCCGCACGCGAGCCAGCGGTTCGTCGCCGAGGGGAGCGCCTTTGCCAGCGTCACCGCTGCGAGCGGCGAGGTCCAGCCCCTGCTGATTGGGCAGGAATGGCACCCCGGCGAGCGCCTCCGCAGCGATGCGCTCCCTCTCGCGCTGACCGGCGCTGATGGGACGACGCTCGAGGTCGATCCCCGCTCCGAGTTGCAGCTGGTGCGCGCCGACGTCGAACGCTGGTTTCGACTGGGGCGGGGCGCCGTCTCGGCGCACGTGACGAAGCTGAAGGCCGGCGAGCGCTTCGTGATCGCCACGCCGGACGCCGAGGTCGAGGTGCGCGGCACCCGGTTCAAGGTGACGGTCGTCCCTCCGGACGAGGCGTGCGGACAGGGCGTCGTCACCCGCGTCGCCGTCACCGAAGGGGTCGTCGTCGTTCGGTCGCTCGGACACGAGGTCAGGGTCGAGGCCGGTCATCACTGGCCGCTCGGCTGCCCGGAACGGGCCCTCTCGCCGGTGGTGCAGGCGCCCGAACGGGCGACGGTCCCGGTGAAGCGCGCCCCCGCGCGTGCGTCGCTCGCGTCGTCGAGGAACGCGCCGCCGGAGAGCGTGCCCGCTTCGACGCTGGCCACCGAGAACGATCTCTTCAGCGCGGCCCTCAAGGCAGGGAGGGCGGGCGATCGCCGGGAGGCCGTCGAGTTGCTCGACGTTCTCCTGGCCCGGTTCCCGAACAGTCCCCTGAAGCAGAGCGCGGAGTCGGCTCGGGCGAAATTGAGCGAGCCGCTCCCGCCGGCGCGATGACCTTCGGCGAGACCTCTTCGTCCGGGGCGCGGCCGCGGCCGAGGATGACGATGCTCGTCGTCGCGGCGATCGCGGCGCTCGGCCTTCTCGGCTGTCGCGTCACGCTTCAATTCGACCGGCCTGAGTCCGGAACAGATGCCCCGGCGGCCGATCGATCGTGCTCGAGCGATCAGCAATGCGCGAGCCCGTTCCCACGTTGCAATCGATCGACGGGCCGCTGCGTGGGTTGCCTGACGGCGGCGGATTGCGCCGCGAATCAGTTCTGCGATCCGGATGCGTCGAGGTGTCGAGCCGACTTGTGACGAGCGTCCGCATTTGCCTGATCGTCGAGTTGCCGAGGTACCGAGTCTCGTGGAGGGCACACGATGACCAACGACGAGAAGGACCGCTGTTCCAACTGTTCGAGGCGGGCGGTCAATCGCCGCGATCTCTTGATGATGGCCGGCGCCGCGACCGGGCTGGTGGTCCTCGGGGGTGCCGTGTCGGGCTGCGGAAATCCGACCGGCTCGCCGCCCGACCGGTCCGGTCACCGGCGGGAACGTCTCGTCGCTGGCGGTGGGAACCCTCCTGGTGATGTCGAACTTCGTGGTGGCCCGAGACGCCAACGGCGTCTATGCGATGTCCGCCGTCTGCACGCACGCCGGATGCCTGCTCGATGACAGCGCCGACAAGATCTCGACCGGGCTGAGCTGCCCCTGTCACGGGTCGGCCTTCGACGGCAACGGGAGCGTCACGGCCGGACCGGCGCGGGCGCCGCTGCAGCATTACGCGGTGACCATCGCCGCGGACGGCAGCCTCACCGTCGACGGCAGCCAGCCGGTCTCCGCAAACACCCGCACCCCGGCCGGCTGAACATGTTCGATCCTGGCTTGGAGGGGCCCTCTCGCTCCCGGAGTCGAGCGAGGCGGATCCTGAAGTTCGTCGGGCTCGGCGCGGTGGTGGCCGGGCTGGGAATCCAGCTCGTCCCGGTCAAGGACGTCGGGACGAATCCGCCCGAGCGCTACGCGCTCGATGCCCCGCCCGAGGTGGCGGCGATCTTGAGACGCGCCTGTTTCGATTGCCACACCAACGAAACGCGATGGCCCCTCTACAGTCGGCTGGCACCCGGCTCCTGGCTGATGGCCCGCGACGTCCACAAGGGTCGCAACCACCTCAATTTCTCCGAGTGGGGCGACGTCGACGAGGACGAACGCGCCGACGATCTCGAGACCTGCTGGGAGCAGGTGGAGTCCGGAGAGATGCCGCCCTGGTTCTACGTCTTCCCGATGCATCCCGCGGCCAGGCTGTCGGATGGCGACAAGGCGCAACTCAAAAGCTACTTCCTGGCCAACGCAAAACCGGGCCCGTCGAAGCCGCCCGCGCGGCTTTCCGAAGAAGGGAAATAGCCGCGCTCCGGGGCGAACCTCACCGTTCGGCGGCGACGCTGGTGGCGTCGGCGGCCAACGTCGTCGCGGAGGCCGCCGACATCGACCGGTAGTACCCGACGAACCGGGCGGGCTCCGGCGCGGAACTGTAGGGGTCCAGATTGTGGGCCCATCGAAACGCGATCGGCTGGTAGAGCAGGGCGACGTCGACGCGGAAGGGACCGACGGCGCCGGACGGCAGCGGCACCCGGTAGACGACGCGGTCGCCGCCGCCCTGGAAATCGGGATCGTCCCGGGCGTCGCCCTCCACCGCGCAGTCGGCGGCGGCCGCCGCCTTGTCGAAGCCGCGCGGCAAGAGCCGATTGTCCTTGGCGTAGCGAACCGCGGACAAAAGGCCGGTGGTGACCCGCGCGCGGGCATCCACCATGATCGACTCGTAGATCTGCACGTCCTCCGGCGTCGAGATGACCTGGTGGTGCGGCTCGAACGCCCGCGGGTCGCGATCGTTGTCGTTCCCCTCGATGCTGCCGTCGGGGCGCAGCTCGCCGGAAGAGAACAGCACCCGCCCGGCGGCGTCGCGGACCGCCAGCCGCAGCCAGGCCCGGCGCGACGGGTACGCGGTCGGCAGCTTGTGCCCGGCCGTGTTGGTGACGGCGACCTCGGCCTCCAGGTGATCTCCGCGAACCGCGGCGCGCGCGATCGAGACGGTGGCCGCGGCGGTTCGCAGCAGGTCCAGCGTCCGTTGCCGCGAAAGGCTCAGCTCCTGAGGCAGCGCCGCGACCTCCAGCTCGTCTCGGTAACGTTCCAGCATCCCCAGCATGAAGAAGTTCGCCCCCTGGAAGCCGTGGCGGGCGAACTGCTCGCGCGGCGGGCCGAGCACGCTGGACGCCGGTGCCGGCTCGCTGGTGAACGTCATGTGACAGGCCTGGCAGCTCTTGCCGGTCCCCTCTTGCGCGTAGGCGCTGGCGCGCCACTCGAGGTACGGCACCTGCTCGGGAAAGCGCGCGATCGGGCGGGCGCCGCCGCCGGTCGTCGGGCTCTCGAGGGCCGTCGTGTACAGCGTGTGGCAGGTCGAGCAGAGCTCGGATGACTCGAAGTTGGTGGCGCGCGCCGGAACGAACCCCGTCGACGACTGCATGACGCGGGCCCGGGGCGCTGGAACGTCGTACGGACCGAGGGCCAGACGGTCACCCCAGGGACGGGTCAGATCGATCCGAAACTCGCCGTCGTGCTCGAGCCCGGGGCCGCCGTTGTGGAGCTGGTGGCAAAGCGCGCACGACACCCCGTCGATGGCCAGCGGATCGGCGCCGCGCGGCCCGGCGGCGCGGCCGAGGTGCGAGAAGATCTCGCCGTTCTGGCCGGCCGCGCGGGCCGCAAAGCGCGTCATCGGCATGTGGCACGCCGAGCACTCGTCTTCGATCGTCGCCGCGGCCCGAGGATGGTCGATGAGCTCGCGCCGGACGGCAGCCTGCCAGTAGGGATCTCGGGCGGCGTTGGCCATGATCGAGGCCCGCCAGGCGAAGCCGATCGAGACGTCTTCGCCCGAAGGAGTGGTCAGGCCGTTGTGGCAGGCCAGGCAACGCTCCGACGCCGAGAACAGCGGCGGCGGCGACTCCGCGGGCGATCGCGCGGGCACCAGCATCGCTGCGGCCACGATGCCCCCGAACAGCAGCGCGATTTTTCCCTGGCGCATCTTCACCACCCCTGGAGGGGACTGCCCTCGTACCAATCCCAGAGAAGGTACGCGCCCAGTTGCACGTGGCGGTCTGCGGTCTGGTTCACCGGGACGTCGGCGCCGACGTCCAGGCGCACGTGCTTGCGGCGGCTGAGCGTCACTTGCATCTGAGGCACCAGGTCCCAGGTGGCCACCGCGCCGGCGGTGTCCAGCTCTCGCGTCCCCAGCACCTCGAGCATCGGCGAGTACATCCGGCCGTAGCGGTGGGCGCTGATGCTCCATCCCAGCAAGGCCCGCCAGAAGACCTCCGGCTTGGCGATCGTCGTGTCAACGGGAAGATCGACGCCGGCGTGTGCCTGAACGAAGCTTCCCGCCGGCAGGATCTGCCCGAACGCCACGAAGGGATCGAAGATGGTCACCCCGGCGCCCAGCCCCTGGTCGGCCCGGCCGGTCGGGACGGACACGTCCAGCCCCAGGGCCAGGATACTGCCGGTCTTCGCGCTCTGAACGACGGCATCCTTGAACGCGAATCCCAGGTCGCCCAGCCCGGCGGTCCACCCGGTGGGAGCCGTCCCCGCGGGCGCGCTCGACATGCCGGTCAGGTCGAGCACGCCGAACGGCACGCCCACCTCGAACATCGCTCGCGCGCCCAGCCGCTGCTCGTACACCAGCTCGTTGGTCACGTTGCCCGGCCCGCGCAGGGCGATGATCGACGTCAGCACCACCTCGTTCTCGGGGAACGCCTTCTCGGTGTAGAGCGCGCGCGGCAAGTTCAGCTCGCCGAGCGGCCAGTCGGGCAAGTCCCGGCAGAAGCCGCGGACGTAATCGACGGCCCGCGAGATCTCCTCATCGGTCAGCGCGCCGCCGAACGCCGGCATCATGCGGTCGAGACCGCGGACGGGACCACCCTCGTGGACCACCGCGAACCAATCCTTGGTCGGCTCGGAGGTCGAGAACGTACAGTCGCGGAGATCGGGCAACGGCGTACTGAAGCCGACGACTTCGCGCGGACGCCCGGCGCCGTCCGGGCCGTGGCAGGCGGCGCACGTGGCCTTCCAGACCTCGGCACCGGTTCGCGACGGCGCGTCAGCCCCGGTCGCCGGCCGCCCCAGAGCCGCGGTGGCGCCCAGCGCGGCCGAGACCAGCACAGCCCGCCACGATGTCGAACGGAGCCCGGGTCGTTTCACGGCGGATTCCCGGGAGCGTACTCTCGGCGCCGGACGCTGGGTATCGGTGGTTTCCTGGTTCGGCGCTCAGGTCGATCGGGGGCGGTTCCGGTCGCGCGGGCGCCGTCAAGCAGGGCGACTGAACTGGTCGTGGTGCCGATCCCGGGTCGCCAGTCCGATGATCAACAATGCGACAGCGATCAGGAGCGCGACATTGGTCGGAGGCCCGAGTCCGGGCATCCCTGTCGCGAAGCCCAAAATGAAACCTGCAATCGCCAGCAACAGAAAGCCGAAGCCCCAATAGAACATCTGTGGCCTCCTTCCACCTCTTTCGATGCGCGTCGAGCGGCGGAGGTGTCAGCGCGGGGGGCGGAAACATGGTGGCGCGGGGCGTTGCGGACGGTCGAGCCACCTCGACCGTTCGCCCCCGCGGTTGAGCGGGGCGCGTCAGGCGGCGACTTTGCGGATGCTGCGGGCGCCGAGCCAGACGAGAACGACGGTCATGCCCAGGAGGGCGGCGACGTGGGGCCAGAGGTCGACGACGCTGGCGTTGCGGAGGACCACACCCCGCATGATGGCGATCATGTGCGTGACCGGAAAGAGCAGGCCGATGCCGCGCAGCACGGCCGGCATCCCCTCGAAGGGGAAGATGTAGCCCGAGAGAAACACGCCGGGGAGAAACAGCAGCTGCCCCATCTGCTGCGCCTCCATCTGGGTCTTGGCCCGGCTGGAGATGAGAAGACCGAGGGAGAGCAGGGCGCTCAGATAAAACAGCGCGATGCCGTACAGCAAGAAGACGCTGCCGCGAATGGGGACGCTGAAACCGAATCGCATCGCGATCAGGATGAGCGTCATTTCGACCAGGCTCAGCACCAGGTAGGGGCAGAGCTTCCCCAGCATCAACCCCAGCGGATCGATGGGCGTGACCAGGAGCTGCTCGAGCGTTCCTCTTTCGCGCTCGCGCACGATGGCCCCCGCAGACAGCACCACGCCGAGGAGCTGGAGGAGCACCGCCACCAGCCCCGGAATGATGTAGTTGGCGGTCCGCCCCTCGGGGTTGAAGAGGATGATCGGCTGCGCGGCGATCGCGCCCTGGCCGGGGACGACCGTCTGGAGGCGGGCCAGGTTGTCGTTGGCGGTGAGGCCGTTGACGCTGGCGAGCGCCTGCGCGCTGGCGGCGGAGTCCGACCCGTCGATCAAGACCAGCACCTGCGCGATTCGTCCGCGCACCCGGTCGTCGTGGAAGCGCGGCGGGATGACCACCGCGATCCGCGCCCGCCCGGACCGGATCTCCTGGCGGGCCTGCTCGGGATTGGTCGTGACGTCGATGATCTTGAACGTCTTGGTCGCTGTCAGCTGATCGCGGAAGAGGCGACTCTCGACGGAATGATCCTGGTCGACGACGACGGTCGGCAAGTCGTGCACCGTCTGGTCGATGAACCCGAACAGCACGAGCTGCATGACCGGGAGCGCCAGCGCCAGCCGGAGCGTTCCGGCGTCGCGAAGGATGTGCAGGAACTCCTTGCGAAACACGGCCAGGAACGAGCGCCACACGGCTAGGCCGCCGATTCGCCGCGCGCCCGGGCGGCGTCTTCGGTGAGCTTGACGAACACGTCCTCCAGCGAGGGACGGATCTCCCGGATCTCCGCCTGCGGAAAGCCCGCCTCGCGCGCCTCGGCGAGGATGGCGGCGTCGGTCTTGTCGCGGGGACTCACGGTGTGCACCGACTGGCCGAAGATGGTGGCGCCCAGACACCAGGGCTGGTCACGGATCCAGGCCAGCGCCTTGGCCGGCTGCGGCGTCTCGATCTCGATGCGGCGGGTGTTGGGCGCGTTGATCATCGGCAGCGTCTTCAGCCGCTCGGGCGTCCCGGTGACCAGCAGCTTCGACAGATAAAGGTACCCGACCTCGCCGCAGCGCTCGGCCTCGTCCATGTAGTGGGTGGTGACGAGGAAGGTGATCCCCTGCGCGGCCAGCGCGAACAGCAGATCCCAGAGCTCCCGGCGGGCGACGGGATCGATCCCCGCCGTCGGCTCGTCGAGGAACACGACGCGCGGTTCGTGCAGCAGCGCCGCCCCCAGCGCCAGGCGCTGCTTCCAGCCGCCCGAAAGCAGCCCGGCCCGGCGATCGAGATAGGGGCCGATGTGCGTGAGGGCGACGACCGCTTCGCGGCGCTGGCGCAAACGCTGGCCCGTCAGCCGATAGACGCCGGCGAAGAAGTCGAGGTTCTCGCGCACGGTCAGATCTTCGTAGAGCGAGAACCGCTGGCTCATGTAGCCGATGTTCCGGCGGATGGCCTCGCCCTCTTTGGTGACATCGAGGCCGAGGACGGCGGCGTGGCCCGAGGAGGGGGCGAGGAGGCCGCACAGGATGCGGATGAGGGTCGACTTTCCCGAACCGTTGGGCCCGAGGAGGCCATAGATCTGGCCCGTCGGGACCGTCAGGCTCACGTCGTCGAGCGCGACGAAGTCGCCGAACAGGCGACCGACGCCGTCGACCCGGATGGCCGGCTCGTGCGGGCCCTCGGGGACCGCCGGACCGCTCGACGTCGCGCTCGACGTCGCTGTCATCTTGGCACCCGCACGAACGCCGCCATGCCCGCGCGGAGGACGTCGGCGCCGTCCTCGATGCGGACGCGCGAGGCGAAGACCTGATCGGCGCGCTCGTCGGCGGTCTGCAGGTTTCGGGGGGTGAATTCCCCCTCGCTGGCGACCGACTCGACGCGGCCGTGGAAGGCCCGGCCGGGGAAGGAGTCGACGAAGATGGGCACCTCCATCCCGGGGTGGATGCGCCCGATCTCCGTCTCCGGGACGTAGATTCGGACGAACAGCTCCCCCGGCTCGAGCAGCCTCGCCGCGGGCGCGTTGGGGGCGAGGATGTCGCCGGGCCGAAGATCGAGCGACTCGACCCGGGAGGCGCGCGGAGCCCGGATGACGAGCTCGTCGAGCATCACGTCGATCTGTTGCACGCGCCCTTCGGCGGCCTCGACCATCCCCTCGCCGGATCGGACGTCGGCGGGCGTCCCGTGCAGGATTGCCTCCTTCTGCGCCTTCTGGGCCGCCACCTGGGCCGTCGCGGTCCGCAGCGCCAGCGCCGCGTTGTCGGCGTCCATGCGGGTGCCGGCGCCGCTGTGGAGGAGCTTCTGGGCCCGCTCGTCGTCGAGTCGGGCCTTCGCTTCTTGCGCCAGCGCCGCTTGCCAGCGCGCCTCGGCCTCCGCCAACTCGGCGCGCCGGGCGGTCGGGAGCGTCCGGCTGGCCACCTTCTGGAGCACGCTCTTGGCCTGGGCCAGCTGCCCCTCGGCGATGAGGCGCTGGGCCGGAAGGTCACCCTTCTCCAGCGTCACGAGCGGCTGGCCAGCCACCACGTCGTCGCCCTCGCGGACGTGAACCTCGAGGACCCGGCCGCCCACCCGGGACCCGACCTCGATGGTGTGGGCCTCGACCGTCCCGCTCCACTCGAGAGGCGCGTGGCCCCGGCGGATCCGGAATCCCACGTAGGAACCAAGGGCGACGGCCACGATCAGCAGAACGACGAGCCGTCGCCTCAAGGTCTCTTCTCTCGCTTCATGTCGTCTCCGCCCGCGGGACTCGTGGACGATCCGAACCCTAGCAGCGAACGGAACTTCCGGCGCGTCCCCCGATCCGCCGGAGAGGCCGGTGAGCGAGCCCCGCTACTTCCGGAGGCGTCGCGCCGCCGTCACCAGTCCGACCGTCGACGAAGACGAGCCCATGTTGCAGCCCGCCTCCAGCGCGGTGCAGGTCGCGGACATCGAGGTGCCGGCGTCGGCCTGGGCCGCGATCGTCGCCAGCGCGGAGATCAGGTTCGCGGACGTGACGGAGCTGCAGCTCGGGAGCGCCGCCACCTGCTGGTTGGTGGCGTTGAGATCGGCGTTGAAGCACATCGTGACCTCCCCGACCGTCGCCGTGCAGGTGGCCGGCTCGGTCGTGAAGGTCGAGGGATCGCAGTTGCTGGTGGTCGTGATGCCCCCATCTCCGCCCAGGCAGCTGTTATAGGTCTGGCTGCAGGTCATCCGGAGCGTCGCGTCGCTCTGCTGCCCCGCCCCCGGGTACGACAGCGACAGCGCGGTCGCCTCGATCGCCAGCAGCTTGCACAGATCGGGCGTCAGCGCCGTCGTCGCGGAGGTATCGAAGTCGGTGCAGAGCTGCATGGCCTGCTGGGGTGTCAGCGAGGTCAACTTCGTCCCCGACGGGACGCTGGTCGTGAATCCCCCGCCACTGCTGTTGCCGCCACAGCCCACCAGCGCCACGATCGCCAGAGCCCCACCCAAAAGCAACTTGCTCGTCATCTGCATCACGGACCTCCTTGGAAGCGAGACGTCGGGGTCCGGGAGAACCCCAACTGTCCCTAAAATACCCGCGCGTCGTCCTTGCAAGAACGGGGGCACCTGTCCGTGTCGGCGGGTTCACTCACCGCCGATCTGGGACTTGAGAAGTGGCCCGCGCGGGGAGGACTCACGCGCGACGTCGGGCAGCCCGCTTGCCGGTGCGCTTGGCGGGCTTGGCCGGACGCTTCGCCGGCTTCTTCGCGGAGGGCTTCGCCGCTTCATCCTTGGCGGGCGCTCCCTCGAAGCGCGCCTTTTGCGGGTGGCGCCTGTAGATCAAGACGGCGTGTCCGACGATCTGGACGACGTTCACGCCGGCCAGCGCGCCGAGTCGCTCGGCGACGGCGAGGCGATCGTCGGGGCTGTCGGTGTCGACCTTCAGCTTGACCAGCTCGTGGTCGGCCAGCGTCTGGTCGATCTGCTTGATGACGCCGGGCGACAGGCCGCCCTTGCCGACCTGGACGAGCGCCGACAGCGCGTGCCCGTGCGCGCGCAGCGACCGCCGCAGCTTGCTCGAGGGCATCAGGGAACGCTTCTTGGGGCTGGTCGGTGAAATCATCGCGACTCGCATATCACGCCCGGGTCGGGTCCGAAAACGCCCGTCCGAAGGCGCGCCGGTCCGGTTGGCGTCAGGGCGCGCCCCGGGCGCGTTCGATGGCGCTCACCAGCTCGGTGGCCCCGTAGGGCTTGGCCAGGAAGCCCTGGAACTCGCCGCGCGGCAGGCGGCGCTCGACGGCGACGTCGAGGTAGCCGGACGAGACGACGACCGGGACGCGGGAGCCGCCGGCGCGCAACCGCCGCAACACCTCGGCCCCGTCGAGATCGGGCATCGTCATGTCCAGAATGACGACGTCGACGGCGGCGGGCGCGGAAGGAGCGCCGCCAGCGCGCTTCGACCGTCGGCCGCCTCGACGACCGAGTAGCCGCGCAGCTCGAGCGACCGGCGCAGCTGGCTGCGCACGATCGCCTCGTCGTCGACGAGGAGCACCCGGCAGGGGCGCGTCGTGGGGCGTGAGCGCGGGGCGGCGGCGACGGAGGCGGTCGCATCGGTCGCCGGCAGCAGCACGGAGAAGCGGCTGCCGGCCCCGAGCTCGCTCTCGACGAGCACGGCGCCGCCGTGAGCGCGCACGATGCCGAGGCAGGCGGCCAACCCGAGGCCGTGGCCGCGTTCCTTCGTGGAAAAGAACGGCTCGAAGGCCCGGCCGCGCGTCGGCTCGTCCATGCCGCTGCCGGTGTCCTCGACCTCGATGAGCACCCACCGTCCGGGCCCCACCGTCGCCCCCTGCGCCTGGTCCCAGCGTGCGTCGACCTCGCTCACCCGCCGCACGCGCACGGTGATTCGACCGGGATTTTCGCCCAGGGAGTCCGACGCGTTCGTGAGCAGGTTCATGACGACCTGCCCGAGAGTGACCCGATCGCCCATCACGACCGACTCGTCCTCGACGGCGAGCTCGAGCTCCGCCTTCTTTGACAAGGTGGCTGCCAGCAGGGTCCGCAGCTCGCGCAGCAGCTCCCCCAGGTCGACCGGCTCGCGCCGACCGAGGTCCCGTTGCCCGGCGTAGGCGAGCATCTGTCGGGTGAGCGCCGCCGCCCGCTGGCCCGCCGTGATGATGGCCGCGGCGATCTCCTCGTCCTCGTCGTTGGTGGCGCGATCGCGCAGCAGCTCGGCGTTGCCGAGCACACCGGCGAGGAGGTTGTTGAAGTCGTGCGCGATGCCGCCGGCCAGCACGCCCAGGCTGTCGAGCCGCTGCGCGCGCTCGACCTGCCGTTCGAGCTCGCGCCGTTCGGTCTCGAGGCGCTGCACCGCGCGCATGTCCCGCACCCCAGCCACCCGCACCGGGAGGCCGTCCAGCGTCCCCGACACGACGACGGCCAGGGTGGGCACCAGCTGTCCCGCGGCGTCGACGGCGGTGACGTCGATGAAGCCGAGTCGGTTCTCGCTCACCATCTGCTGCGCCGCGGGGACCGTCGAGGGCGCCATGAAGTCGAACACCGAGCGTCCGACGAGCTCGGCGGTCGTTCGCCCGAGGACGCGTTCGGCGGCGCCGCGCGCGTCCAGGATGACGCCGTCACGGCTGAAGATGGTCAAGTCGAACGCCGCGTCGGCCAGCTCGCGAAACCGGGCCTCGCTCTCGCGCAGCAGGGCATGCGTGCGTTCCCGCTCGGTCACGTCCCGGATGGCACCGATGCGCACCGTCCGCTGGCCGAGCCGGCCCTGCTTCGAGAGGACCTCCGATCGGAAGCGGGAGCCGTCCTTGCGGATTCCGGTGACGATGTACTCGCCCTCGAACCCGTCGCGCATGTGGGCCAGGACGCCGGGGACGTCTTCCGGCGCGACGCACATGCGCAAGATGTCTCCGCTCAGAAGCTCCTGGCGCTCGTAGCCGTGCATCTCGCACAGCCGGTCGTTGACCTCGATGACCTTGCCGTCGGCGTGAACGAGCAGCCCCTCGAAGGAGGCCGACGACAGAAGGTCGGTGCGCTCGCGCAGCTGCTGCTGTTCCTCGCCGATCTCCGTCAGCAAAGCCGTCAGCACGGCCCGATCTCCGCCCGCGAGCGCCTGGTCCACGCGCGCGAGCCAGTCCTGGACGGGGGGCGATGCCACGGCCTGCATGGTACCGCGTCGCCGGCGAAGAGGCAGGTCGCCTGTGTTGCGTTTTGTGCAATACAGACTGGCGATAATAGGCTCGAACGCAACGTTGGTTCGGCGGCCGGGGTGATCTATCCTGAGGGGAGTCGATGCCCCGAGGCATCAGAACCACCGAGGAGCACATCATGTCGCGACAGAATTACTTCAACACCCTGACGATGGCGCAGAAGCTGGATCAGCTCGGCCGCTGCCGCTTCATGGATCGCAGCGAGTTCAACGGCGTCGAGAAGCTGCGGGGCAAGAAGGTGGTCATCGTCGGTTGCGGCGCGCAGGGCCTGAACCAGGGCCTCAACATGCGCGACTCGGGCCTCGACATCAGCTACGCGCTGCGGGCGGACGCCATCGCCCAGAAGCGGGTGAGCTTCACCAACGCCACCAGCAACGGCTTCAAGGTCGGCACCTACGAAGAGCTCATCCCCACCGCCGACCTGGTCTGCAACCTGGCGCCCGACAAGCAGCACGCCGACGTGGTTCAGAAGGTGATGCCGCTGATGAAGAAGGGCGCCTGCCTGGCCTACAGCCACGGCTTCAACATCGTCGAGGAAGGGCAGCAGATCCGCAAGGACCTGACGGTCGTCATGGTGGCGCCCAAGTGCCCCGGCACCGAGGTGCGCGAGGAGTACAAGCGGGGTTTCGGCGTGCCGACCCTGATCGCCGTGCACCAGGAGAACGATCCCAACGGCGACGGCCTGGAGATCGCCAAGGCCTACGCGGCGGCGACCGGCGGTGATCGGGCCGGCGTGCTCGAGTCGAGCTTCATCGCCGAGGTGAAGAGCGACCTCATGGGCGAGCAGACCATCCTCTGCGGCATGCTGCAGACCGGATCGATCCTCTGCTTCGACCGGATGGTGGCCCAGGGGATCGACCGCGGCTACGCCAGCAAGCTGGTGCAGTTCGGCTGGGAGACCATCACCGAGGCGCTCAAGCAGGGCGGCCTCACGTTGATGATGGATCGGCTGAGCAACCCGGCGAAGGTCAAGGCGTTCGAGCTGGCCGAGGAGCTGCGGGTGCTGATGCGGTCCCTCTACAAGAAGCACCAGGACGACATCATCACCGGCGCCTTCAGCACGACGATGATGAAGGACTGGGACGCCGGGGACGTGAACCTGCTCGGCTGGCGCGCCGCCACCAACGACACTGCCTTCGAGCAGACCCCGGCCGGCGCGATGAAGATCAGCGAGCAGGAGTACTTCGACAACGCGGTGCTGATGGTGGCGATGGTCAAGGCCGGCGTGGAGCTGGCGTTCGAGTGCATGGTGGAGGTGGGCATGAAGCCCGAGTCCGCCTACTACGAGTCGCTGCACGAGGTGCCGCTCATCGCCAACCTGATCTCCCGCAAGAAGCTGTACGAGATGAACAAGGTCATCAGCGACACCGCCGAGTACGGCTGCTACCTGTTCAGCCACGCCGCCGTGCCGCTGCTCAAGGAGTTCATGAGCAAGCAGTCGACCGACGTCATCGGCAAGCCGTTCGCGCCCGGCACCCAGCAGGTCGACAACCGCCGCCTCTTGGCCGTGAACCAGGCCATCGAGGGCCACCCGGTCGAGAAGGTCGGCGCCACGCTGCGCGGCCACATGACGGCGATGAAGCAGATCTCCGTCGGAGGCTGAGCAAGCTGGCGTGAGCTTTCTGTTCGAGCTCACGCTCTCCGGGCCCGGGCTGACCCTGGTCACCGGCCCCAACGGGTCGGGCAAGTCGACCGCCGCGCGCGCTCTCCAGGCGCGCGTGGCGGGCGCGCAGCTGCTCTCGGCCGAATCGCAGCAGGCGTTCTACGAGGCGCAGCTGGCGGCGGACGAGAGCAACTTCAATCAGGGCGTCGACACCAGCAGCAGCGTGCGGCAGCTCCTGGGCGAGCCGGGTCGGAGCCACCCGCTGTTCGCGGCGTTTCGGCTGGAGCCTCTGTGGGAGCGCGGCTACCGGCTGCTCTCGACCGGCGAGGCGCGCAAGGTCCTGCTGCTGCAGGCGGTGCTCCGGGCGCCTTCGCTGCTGATCCTCGACGATCCGTTCGACGGCCTCGATCGCGCCGCCTGCGCCGAGCTGGCCCGGGCGATCGTGCACGTGGCGGAGCGCCTGCCCGTGCTGGTGGTGGGGACCTTCGGCGCGGGCGAGCTGCCGTTTCCGACCGAGGCGCTCCGCGAGGTGGCGGTCATCGCCGAGCGCCGGCTGGTCTTTCGAGGCACCCCGGAGGCCTTCCTGGCGCGCCACCCGAGCGAGTCGCCTCGCCGCAGTCCACCGCCGGTCGACCTGGGCAGCTGGTACGAGCCGCTCGATCCCGGCGTGCCGCTGGTGCAGCTGCGGGGCGGCTGCGTCCGGTACGGCGAGCAGGTCGTGTTCGAACAGCTCGACTTCACGGTCTCCGCCGGGCAGCACACGTTGATCGAAGGGCCCAACGGGTCGGGCAAGTCGAGCTTGCTGGAGATGCTCACCGGCGATCATCCGCAGGCCTACAGCAACGACCTGCACCTGTTCGGCCGGCGCCGGGGCAGCGGCGAGACGGTCTGGGACATCAAGAAGAACGTCGGGATCGTCTCGGCGCGCCTTCATCGCGACTACCGGGTGGGCGGCAGCGTCGAGGAGGTGCTGCTGAGCGGCCTCTTCGACAGCATCGGCGTCTACCAGAAGCCCGAGCCCAGCCACCGCGCCCGGGCGCTGGCCTGGCTCTCCTGGCTGGAGCTGGGCATCGCGCCCGGCGCCGCCTTCCGCGAGCTGTCGTTCGGCCAGCAGCGCCTGGTGCTGATCGCCCGCGCGGCCATCAAGGTGCCGCCGCTGGTGGTGATGGACGAGCCGACCTCCGGCCTCGACGCCGAGAACCGCCTCCGCGCCCTCGAGCTCGTCGAGTCGCTGTGCACGCAGCAAAAGAGCACGCTGCTGATGGTCACCCACCGCGCCGACGAGCGCGCCTTCTGGCAGGAGCGCATCGGTGGCGCGATCCTGTCGCTGCAATCGCGCGCATAGCGGCGCGAATCGCGGTCACGCTGCTCGTTCCCGTCCGTCGTATGGTGCGGCGGCTCGTACGACGATGCCCATCAGAATCTGCTTGGCCCTGTCCACCGGTCGTCCGATGATCGGGACGACGGGCTACGACGCGTAGGTGATGGTCCACTCGCGCGGCTCGCCCTGGACGGTGACCTCGATGGTCTCGCCGACCTGGCGGCCCATCACCGCCTTGCCCACCGGCGACAGGGGCGTGACCACCGAGAGGAATCCGTCGCCGCCCGGTCCGGTCAGCTCGACGCCGGCGCCGACGGGGGCCAGGAAGAACGTGCGGCCCGTCCCCTCGTCCTCCACCTCCACGATGGCGCCCAGCGCGATGCGCGCTCCCCGCGGCAACGGACCCGGGCGAAACGATTCCAGCGTGGAGAGCTCCGCCTGCGCCCGGCTGGCGCGCGCCGCCTGACCGCGGGCCAGGCCGGCGTATTCCTGGGCGACGCGCGCGTTCTCTCGTTTTTCGGCGGCGGTTGCGCCGTCTCGCGCCTCGTCGGCGGCGGCTTGCCCGGCCTTGCGGGCCACCGTCGCCGATTCGCGTAGCTTCTCCGAGAGCTGCTCGACCAGGAACCGCTTGTCCATCTGCCGAGCGTAACGGCGGGCTGCGGGCGGGGCAAAAAAGTGGCGCGCGCCGGCGCGGCCCGGCCTCAGAGCTTCGAGAAATCGGGCGGTCGCTTCTCCTTGACCGCCGTCAGCGCTTCGCGCGCCTCGACCGAATCGAGCAGGCGGGCGAACGCGTCGAGCTCTCGCTGGGTCGCCTCGGCGACGGCAGCGGCGAAGGGTTTGCGCAGCAGCGCCCGGGTCAGCATCAGGGCCTGAGGCGCCCGCCGGGCGAGCAGATGGGCCTGGGCGGCGGCGTGCTCCTGCACCTTGTCGTCGTCCACCGCCTCGGTGACCATCCCCATGCGGGCGGCCTCGTCCCCCGAGAGCATCTCGCCGAAATACAGCAGCTTGGTCGCCCGGGGCAGACCGATCGCCGCCGGCAGCAAGACCGTCGACCCGGCTTCAGGAACCAACGCCAGATTGAGAAACGGGAAGGAGAGGCTGGCGGCTCTGCCGACGTAGACGAGATCGCAATGAAGCAGCATCGTGGCGCCGATGCCGACCGCGACCCCGTTGACCGCCGCGACCATCGGCTTGGTCGCCTGGGAAAGCGCGGTGATGAACGCGATCGCGGGCGTGAGCTCCCGACCAGCCGCCAGAAAGTCGTTCAGGTCGTTCCCCGCCGAGAAGGCCGCCGACCCGCCGGAGAACAGCACGACGCGGATCGCGGCGTCGGCTTCCGCCTCGGCGAGCGCCCCGACCAGCGTCCGGTACATGGCCCCGGTGAGGGCGTTCTTCTTGGCCGGCCGGTTCAGCGTGACGCGCAGGATCCGGT
This sequence comes from uncultured Pseudomonadota bacterium, assembly GCA_963835825.1. Lineage (GTDB taxonomy): Bacteria > Myxococcota_A > Polyangia > Fen-1088 > Fen-1088 > JADGRB01. The sequence continues at coordinate 2,212,914 of CAWIGZ010000001.1, read as the reverse complement.
CATCCCTCGACACCTCGACGTCGCCGCTCATGGCTCGAGGATACCAGCTCAGGCCGCGGCGACTCAGTAATGCGGCGGCTTCTCGTTGGTCGGAGACTCGCTCAGCTGGGCGAGGTCGGCCTGGGTGGCGCTGAGCTGGCGGAGCAGGCCGTCGATCGCCCGCTGCTGGGCGAAGACGACGTCGCTCAGCTCGGCGACCTGGCGTTCGAGAAGGGTGTAACGGACCTCCAGGTCCACGATTCGCGATTCCATGGTGGCCGCAAGGCTACCACCGCCGGGTCATCGAACGAGCGCGAGGAGCCCGATCAGCCGCTCGGCGCGGGGCGTGAACACCGAGAGATCGGGTGAGACGCGATCCGACTCGTGCTCCATCTCTTCGACCAGTCCCGCCAGGATCTCCCGCTCACGTCGGCTGACCAGCGGCGCGGCGCGCTCGACCTGATCGCGGACGACGGCGATGACCTTGCCCATGATGTGCTGCTGGCCGGCCGCGGTCAGCGTGTCCAGCGTCGCCACCATGTCGCCGAGGACGGAGACTTGCCAGGAAAGTGACGCGCGCTCGTCTGAGCGCGGCCTGTCGACCGGATTACCTGGCATGTGGGGCGTGAGGCTCATCCGTAGGCCCATAGGTTCGGCAGATGGGCGCGCAGCTTGAGGCGCCGGCCAGGATTTCGTCGAGGGTCGATGCCTCCGGGTGGCGCGCCGCCGTCACTGCCTGAGTCGGGCGGGCGACAGGTTGACCTTCCCGGAGCTGTTCCCACGTTCCGATCCTCTCGCGGCTCGCTGCGCCTGTCCCGGTTGATCGCCGGCGTCGTGCTGTTCTTCGGCGGCTATGCCTGGGGGCGCGCCGCCTCCTATCGGCCCTGGGGTACGGGGATCGCGATGGCGGCCCTCGGGTTCGCGATGGTGGCCGTCACCCTGGCGCTGGGCGGGTGAGGAGCCCGCCCGATGGGGCCCGTCACTTCGGCGGGTCGTAGGTGAGGGTGACGTGCTTCTTCACCATCTGGCGAGCGGCCTTCACGGGGACCGCCAGCGCGAACATGTCGACCATCTCCTCGCGCGCTTCGGCTTCTTGGCCCGCGCTGTCGGGAAGGACCATCATCGAGCGCGAGTCGCCGTAGACGGCGAACGAGAAGGCCGACCCGTTCGTCTGTGGCGCCCGCGGGGCTTCGCCGCCGACCGCGGAGCGACCGCAGCCCGCGGCGAGAACGACCATGGCCAGGCGCCGCCGGCAGCGGCTCGTCCGGATGCCGCCCCCCCGAGCATCGCGCAGGCCGGTGGCCACGGTCATGGTCCAGCGTGCGATTGGAGCGCGCGCGGGACCTGCTCCTTGACCGCCTCCATGTTGAAATAACGTACGGCGGAGCGACAGACCAACAAGGCCGACCGCCGAATCGAGGACCCAATCAGGAATTGACCCAAGGACGGGGCGCTTTCCAAGGTGTCCGGCGGCTATTCGACGCGCAGGCCGAGCCGCACGGTGATCGGAAGCCCGTGCCACCGCGACCGCGAGACGTACGACAGGGGCGGGGCGTCGACGTCCAGCTCGAGGCGTCCGAGCTCGAAGGCAACGCCGGCGCGACCGGCGACATCCAGGGCCACGGCCTGGTCGGCGAACGCGCCCACCCTCACCAGCGCCGGCGTGGCGGTGACAGCGAGACGGTTCGGTAGCAGGTAGGCCCGCACCGTCGGGGCGACGGCCAGGCTGGCGCCCCGGGCGTTGGTGTCGATCCTCCCGCCATCAATCTCCACCTGCAGACCGGGGGCGAACCTTCCGCTCTTGGGAGATACCCACCGACGCGAATCCCGGCCATCGAATTTCACAATGGCCGCCACCGCGGTCACGCTGCGTGAGCACGCCGGGCTAGGTCTTCTCCTCGGCGTGAGCGTCGCCTGCGGCGTTGTGCTCGTGCTCGTCCTTCTTTTCGGTGACCTCTCGCTTGGCCTGGCCGAACTTGTCCTCAGCCGCACTCTTCCCCCGCTCGAGCGCCTCCTTGGCACGTCCCGCAAAGCCCTCGGCGGGTCAGCTCTGCAGTCAACGCGACGACGGGGCGCCCCCGGTGGAGCGCCCCGTGCCACAACCGACTGATCGTCGGTGGTCGGCCGTCGCTACTTGCCCTGGGGGGTGACCGAAACCGCGATCGCTTCCGTGTAGGTGAACTGCATCACCTGCCCGGGCTTGACGTTCGGCAGCTTCGCCTGATTGTCCGGATCCTTGACGTCGATGGTCTCGATGTTCCCCTTCGGCCCCTTCACCGTGACCGTGTTGTTTTCCGTATCGACGCCGACGACCTCGGCCGAGACGGTCACCTGCTTGCCGGCCCCGCCCATGCCGTTGCCGGTCTTCGCCGCCGCGGCCCTCTCGCTCGCCGACAGCTTGGTCCCCTTCGGCATCATCGCGACCGCGATCGACTCGGTGTAGTCGGCGTCGACCTTCTCGCCCTTCTTGAGCTTGTCGAATCCCGACACCTCGCTGGAAACCTGGAACGACCGCGTCTCGCCGGCGTCCGTCTTGATGGTCACAATCCGCGAGCCCTTGTTGATCCCGACGATCGTGCCCGAGGCGTGCACCGTTGCTGACCTTTCGGCCGAGGGCATCCCGGCCTGTTCGCCGCCGCCCTGGGCGAAAGCCGGTGACGCCGACAGGGCGAGCGCCAGCGCGCCTCCGCCGATGGTCGCCAGAAAAATCCCCTTCTTGGTCTGGTTCTTCATTGTGCACTCCGTGTGAGTTGAGGTTTCGACACCCAAGGTGGCCACGACTTCGCAACTCCAAACCGAGCGGAGCGTGAGGCGGAGCCGCAAAGTGACCGGGCGGGCCTGCCTGGACGATGGGATCACCGAGTGACGCGCCGGGCGGCCGGTCGACCGCGGAATGCGCGGCTTCGCGAGCTCGCTGTTGGCAACGTGGCGTCGCCCGATTAACGTCGAGGACGTTCGTTCCACCCTCCGCGCTCCAGGAACAGCCATGCGATCGATCCGGTTGCTACGTCTTTGGGCCGTCGCTCTCGCCGTCGTGAGCGGGTGCTCGGGGAACGCCGCCGGAGATGCGCGCGACGCGGGCAGCGCGCCGGGGAGCGGCGGCGCGGCCGGCGCCGGCGGGGTCGCAGGGCAGGGCGGAACGGCGGGCACCGACGGGGGACTCGACGGCGACGACCGGCTCTTCGTGCCCGAGGGGCTCCCCAACACCAACGAGAATGGGCAAGACGTCGGGCTGGCGCTGGTGGCCTTCACGCTGGTGCCGGGAGCGAACGGCCCCAGCTTCTACGCCGCCGTCCAGAACGTCTGGTCCACGCCGCTGTGCGAGGCGGGGATGATGGTCGACTTCCACGACAAGAGCGGGCAGCTCGTGGGCAGCGGGGCCAGCGTGCTGCTGAGCGGCCGTTTCTATCAGCTGACCGACGGCTCGGGCGCGGTCATTCCGTGCCTCGATCCCGGCCAGATCGCCATGACCGGGCAGACGGGGCTACCCGAGACGATCGCGATCGATCAGCTCGGGTCCGTTCAGCACCTGTTTCCGTCCTTCAACGTGGCCGTCACCCCCGTCGGGGGCCTCACGGTGACCGGGGTCGAAGCGGTCGTCAGCGGGCAGGGGACGGCGTACACCGGCACCGTCGTCAATGAGGTTGGTTCGCTCCTGAGCGGCCCGAGCGTGGCGATCTTTCCGGTCAATCGTGTCGGCCGGCCGCTGGGCATGGCGACGGCCAGCGCGACCACCGACCTGCCGCCCGGAGGAACCTGGACGTTTCAGACCGACGCCGTGGCCGATCCGGGCGTCGACCACCTCGCGTATGCGAGCGCGACGGTTCCTTGACGGAACGTGCGACTGCGCTGGCGACCAGCGCTACGTGCCGGCCTTGAGGATGGTGTACTCGCCGGGGTTCTTGATGACGGCGGCGGCGGTGCCGCCCCCTTTGAAGAGGGTGGTGTCGTCGTACTTGCCGAACTTGGTGACCGGCATGGTGCCGCCCTTGACCGGGAAGCCGGTGGCGTCGGCCTTGACGCCCACCGCGTTCATCAGGTTGCAGAAGTACTTGTTGATCGGTTGCGTGGCGACGGTCGCCGGAGTCCCGGCGCTGTCCAGGTTGGACAGCGTGCTGCCGTTGACGCAGTCGCCGTCGCTGTTGCCGACCGACAGCGCCGCGTTGGGATTGCCGCTGCTGTCGTTCTCCACGCAGACCGCCTGGCCGGTCTTGAAGTAACCGCCGCAGCTCCCCGCCTGCAAGATCGGCAGGTTGTTGAGGTTGTGGCTGTCGCCGTCCGACATCTCCTGGAACCAGACCGTGGCGCTGTTGTCCAGCACGGTCCCGGTGCTCTCCTGGAAGCCGTCGAGCTTGCCGACCAGCGCCGCGAACTGCTGCGCGTACCAGCTGTCCATGCTGTGGATCATGTCCATGACGCCGTTGAGGCAGGCGCCGCCCATGTTGGCGCTGCCGATCCGGTGCGACAGCGAGTGCGACTCGACGGTCAGGTTCAGGAAGCTGAACGTGTAGTTGGGGGGCATCTTCATGAAGATGACCCGGTTCGCGTCGCACAGCGCCGTCAGCAACGCCAGGTCGTACATGACCGGGGCGATCTTGGAGATGTCGTTGCCGGTGGCCGCCTTCGCCTGCGCCGAGGTGAGGATCATGTCCGCCGACGTCTGGGTGCAGCTCGCCCCGGCGGTCACCGTGTTCGACGTCTGGTGCAGGAGGTCGACCCAGTCGCTCAGCTTCTTCTTGTCCGCGCCGCTCATCGGGACCCGCTGCAGGTTGCTCAGATCGTCCCGCACGATGTCGATGATGCTGTTGCCGCTGGCCACCGCGTAGGTGTCCGGCGACGTCGCGCCCGCCCCGAACAGGTTCGTCAGGCTGCTGTAGATCTGCGACGGCGAGGAGACGCCGGGGAAGATCTGATTGGGCTGATCGAACGAGATGACCGACTGGGTGTTGGAGGCGTTGCCGTAGGTGCCGCCGATCTGGATGAACAGCGGACCGCTGCCGTTGGGGTTGATCTGCTCGGCGACGAAGTGATCGAGCGAGCGGCCGGTGGCGGTGGCGGTGAACTTCCCGCTGTCGGGCGTCACCGGCTGGCAGGTGAAGTACGACCCGCAGGGCTGGGTGTGCGGATCGGTGGTCTGCCCCTCGGCGCCGTTGAAGCTCCACTCGTTCATGGCCCGGACGCCGCGAACCATGAGCAGCTTCTGGGCGTAGGGCGCCATCGGCGAGAGCGTCTGCAGCCCCATGTAGTCGGTCGACGACAGCGCCCCGTGCGACAGCTTGGGGAACCAGCGATCGGTCAGGCAGCCGTAGTGCGTGAAGAAGACGATCAGCCGCTTGGGATCGGTGACCGTCGCCGACTGCGCCTTGGCTTCCCGCTCGGCCACCGAGCTCAAGAAGGGGGCCGCGACCGCCGCTCCACCCAGGCCCCGGAGAAAGATCCGACGATTGAAGTGCTTTTTCATCATCTGGGTTCCCTTCAATTGCCAACGGTGCGCAGGCTGAACGAATCGGCCTGGGTGTAGTCCGCCATCATGCTGGCGATGGTGTAGCTGCTCTGGGCCAGGCTGCTGCTCAGCGTGTTGACCGTGCAGGCGTCGTTGGGGTTCGCGTTGCGGTTGCTGGCGAACGCCACCCACTCCTGCGCGAACGTGTACTGCGCGTTGGGCAGCGCCGCGATCTCCGTCATCAGCTGGGACGGCGACGAGATCGTCTTCGTCTCCGTCGAGCTGAAGTAGACGTCGGCGGTGCCGTTGATCGTCCCGCCCAGCGGATCGGTGTCCTGCCAGGTCCCGACGGCGTTGTAGTGCTCGAGCACGAAGCCCGGGGGATTGATGTACGTGCCGTGGCACCCGAGGCAGGGCTGATTGGCCACCATGGCCGCGACGGCGTCGCGCTCGGTGGTGTAGTCGCCGACCGGCGGCGTGGCCAGCAGGAACTTGGCGTCCGGCTGCCCGGGGTTGATGCCGAACACCCGGCCGGTGATGAACGCCCCGCGCAGAATCGGGCTGGTCACGTCGGAGTGCGCGAACGTGCTCAGGAACCCAACCCGCGTCAGGAACCCCGGCCGCGTCGTGGCGTCCAGCGCCACCTGCGTCGGCGTCGAGGTGTAGCTGCTCCCCGACAGCCCGTACAGCGCCGCCGTGTCCTTGGTGACGTACCCGACGTTGCTGAGGAAGAGATCCTTGAACGTCCCGCCGTTGAGCGTGACGTTCTGGAAGAACGAATTGATCTCCGCCATCGCCGGCGCGTACGAGCTGGCCGTGAACGCCGGGTACTTGGTCGTGTCGTGCGACGTGTTGTTGGTCCAGTGCGACCCGTTCTGGATCGCCAGGTAGTACTGCGCGAACGCCGTCGCCATCGACGCCGCCTTCGGGCTCTGCAGCAGGCGCTTGGCCTGCGCCAGGATCTGCGCCTTGGTCATCAGCGTCGTGCTGTTGGCGGCGGTGGCCAGCGTGTCGTCGGGCGTGGAGTTCAGAAACAGAAAAGACAGCCGCGTCGCCAGCTCATAGTTGTTGAGCTGGAAGCCCGACCCCGACGCCGTCTGGTTCACCTCCGGCAGCATGATGAACGACGGCGACGCCAGAAACGCCGCCAGGATCGCCTGCGCGACCTGGGCGGGCGTCCCCGCCGGCGTGAGGCTGTTGAGCCGCATGAAGCTGGTCACCTCCGTGGTCGTCAGCGGCCGCCGGAACGCCTTGCGACCGAACGTCTGCACGGTGTTCGTCAGACAGGTCGTCGTGTTCGTCGTCGGGTCGCAGGTCATGAACTTGGCCTTGCTGGTCGCGTTCCCCATGACCTGGGCGGCGATGGCCTGCGCCGCCGTCAGGTAGCCGTTCCACCCGATGGCGTCCAGGCTGCCCGCCGAGTCCGGCGACAACATCGACGACGGCGGCAGGTTGCCGTTCGACGTCAGCGCCGTCACCCCCAGCAGATCGTTGATGACGTTGTCGTACTGCGCGTCCGTCATGCGCGGGATCTGCGTCGTCGGCGCGATCCCGTTCACGCAGGCGACGACGTTCGACTGACCCACCACGCTCGACGTGCCGCCGTCGGTGTTCCCCGAGCTGTCGCCGCCGGTGCCGCTGCCGTTGCCGGAGCCGCCGGTGCCACTGCCGGGGCCGTTGCCGCCGGCACCGATCCCGGTGGAGCCGCCGGAGCCGCTCGTCGCCTGGCCCGATATCGCTCCGGTGCAGGCCGCCAGGCTGGCAACCAGAACTCCCACGAGGCCCAGTTCCCTTCCCGGATTCGGTCGTTTGAATGGCGTCATGTCGGTTTGCCCTTCCGCCGGCGTTTCAGCGCTCAGTCGATTGCGGCCGCACGGTGCGGCAGCCACAGCGCAGGATGGTCGTCGTCCTCCATACACATGGGGGAGGCGCGCCCATTTCTTCACTCGCTGGTTACAGAGAACGGCGATTTTGGGTCGGCGCGTCGATCAGCGCCGGTGTGCCCACACTGTGCGATACGCGGACTCCAGGTGGCGGGCGAACCGCCGCGCATCTCCGAGGGGCGAGGCTTCCAGTCGGGAGCGCAGCTCGGCGCGCAGGCGGCTCAACCGTTCGGGGTCGCCGGCCAGCTCGGTCGCGGCGGCGACGTACCGATCCGGCGAGGCCGCGACCAGCTCCGGCAGTCCCAGGTTCATGGCGATCGAGACGCCGGCGCGGTGCAAGACGGTTTCTCCGCTGAGGGTGACCACCGGGACGCCCATCCAGGTGGCGTCGAGGCTGGTGGTCCCGCCGGCAAACGGAAACGTGTCGAGCCCGATGTCGACGCGATTGTACAGCTCGAGGTACTGGCGGCGGCGGATCCGCCCCGTGAGCTCGATGCGCTCCGCCGCAATGCCCGCGGAGGCGAACGCGCGCCGCAGCGAATCGCGGGCGTGCTCCTCGGCGACCAGCAGGAGCCGCGATCCGGGGACCGCGCCCAGCACGCGCGCCCACAGCGACAGCACGCCCGGGTGCACCTTCCGCGGGCTGCCCAGGCAGCCAAAGGTGATGAAGCCTGCGGCCAGCGCCGGCAGCGGCCGCACCGGAAGGTCGGCGTCGAGCGCGTCATAGCACCAGAACGTCTCGGGCAGGTGCAACGAGGTCTCGGTGTACACGCCGAGATCGGTGCCCGGGGGATCGAGGAAGGGATCGGTCAGCCGGTAATCGATGCTGTCGAGGCCGGTCGTTCCCGGATAGCCGAGCCAGGTCATCTGGATCGGTGCCGGTTTGCAGGCGAAGAGCCGCAGGCGATGGCCGGCGCCGTGAACCGCCAGATCCACCAGGATGTCGATCCGATCGCGCCGCACGAGCTCCGCCGCGCTGACGTCGTCCATTCGGCGGATGTCTCGGAAGTTGTCGCCGGCCCAGGCGCGGTACTCCTCGGTCACGGCGTCGGGCCGCTCGACCGACGCATAAAGGAAAACGTCGAACTGCGACCGGTCGTGATTGCGCAGGAGCGGCATCAAGAACTGCCGCGAAGGATGATGCCCGCGAAAGTCCGGAGAGACGTAGCCGACGCGCAGTCGGCGCTCGGGGCCCGTGTCGGCGGCGACGGGATGGGGGCGCTGGTGCGCCCGCAGGGGGGCGGCGTGGAGCGTCGCCCAGCCCCGCGCCTCCGCTGCCCAGGCTGGCGGCGTCGTAGCCCGGATCGGTGAGCGCCACCAGGATCAGGTTGCTGTGTGCGTCGTGATTCCCGGGGTCCAGCTCGACCGCGCGCCGGTAGCTGGCGATGGCGCCGCGGCGATCGCCCTCCTCGGTGAGGGCGTTGCCGAGGTGATGGTGAGCGGCCGCCAGCTCCGGCGCCAGCTCGATGGCCCGCCGGCAGTGCGCCGTCGATTCGGCGACCCGATGAAGCTGCAGGAGGAGCCAGGCGAGGCTGACGTGAAAGAGGGCGCTGTCGGGGCGGAGCGCCAGCGCGCGCTCGAGGTGCGGGCGGGCCTCGTCGGCAGCGCCGGCGTTCATCAACGTGAGGCCGAGGTTGTGGTGCGCCTCCGGGAGCTCGGGGTCGGCTTCGAGGGCGCGCCGGCAGGCGGCCGCCGCGGCGTCGAGCTGGCCTTGCCGACGGTAGGCTTCGGCCAGATTCGTGAGATACGCCGGGTGCGGCGCGACGGCGACGAGACGCTCCAGAAAGAGGCTGGCCTCCTCGAAGCGGCCCGTCTCGAACAGCAACCCGCTCAACATGAAGAGCGCCCGATCGTGCTGCGGCTTGCGGGCCAGAACCTTGCGGTAGAAGGACTCGGCCTCCGTGGGCCGGCCGGCCTGGTGGTGGGCCGTCGCTCGCTCCAGCAGCTCCGCCGTCGTTCTCTGTGGCTTCATGTTGCCGACGCCCGCGCGCGGACGAGATCAGGCCACGGACCAGGCGTCTCTTCAAGTTGGACCGCGCGGTCGTGTTAAGAAGGCGGCGCGACGCAGGCTCGCTGCGCGCATTGGAGACAGCATGAACGTCGGCCCTCGTTGTGGATTCGCCTTGATTGCAACCAGCCTGATGCTCGGGGCGACGCTCGGCTGTCACCGGCAGAAGTCCGAGGCCCAGGTGACTCCGGCGCTGCCGGTGGAATCGTACGAGGCGCTCGGGCCGAAGGTCGCCGCGCTGCAAAAGATGCTCGCCGACGTTCACAAGGGGACCGATGAGATCGCGGCCTCCATCCCAGGCGGACGGGAGTTTCGAGCGAAGCTCCTGACGACCGAGGAGGTCCTGGGCGTGGCCGACGCCCGAATGCGGTGGCTGGGCGGAGAGCTGGAAGCCGGAAAGACCTCCGCAAAGAAGAAAGAGGAGATCGCGGACCTGTCGGATCAGGTCACGAAGACGGCCGCGGATCTGACCCAGGTGAACACCGCCGCGCTCGAGCTCATGCACGAAAAGGCCCGCCTGCAGCGGGTGGGGGCGCTCCTCAAGGCGCCCTACGAACAGGTGCTGTCCACCGGGTATCGGGTCAAGGCAGCGACCTCCGGAGTCGAGGCGCAGCTCATCTCGTTCATCCGGGATCCCAAGAAGAAGGTCGACAAGACGACCTGGTTCGACTTCGACCGCCTGGTGTTCTTGGCGGAGAGCGCCGACATCGATTTTCCAAATTCGAGATCGCAGCTCGAAAACGTGGCGGAGATCCTCGAGGCCTACCCGGCGGTGAAGCTGAAGATCGGGGCCTACACAGACGCGGGCCCGGCGGCGCGCAACAAGAAGCTCTCGACGGCCCGGGCCCAGACGGTCAGGACGGCGCTCATCCAGATGGGGGTCGCGCCCGGGCGGCTCGACGAGGAAGGCTTCGGGGCCGAGCACCCGATCTGTCCCGCCAACGACTCGGAGTTCTGCCGGGCCCAGAACCGGCGCACCGCCGTTCACGTCACGGCGAAGTGAGCCTGACGCGGCCCCTCTGCCGCAGTTCTCAGAAGCGACCGAACAGCATCAGACCGCCGCTGCTTCCGGTGGCCCAGCCCGTGAGGCTGGGGCGGCCGGACGATGCCGACGTGCGGTCGTAGCGTCCGGGATCGTCGCCGGTCAAAAGGACGACGGCGCCGACGACCGCGGCGGCCACGCCGACTCCGCCGACGATGTAGCCCACCGTGATGCGGGTGTCGGCGTTCGAGACGCGCTGGTTCGCGTCGGCCAGGAGGGCGTCGCACATCGCTTGATCGACCTGCTGCGACTGGTCACACGGCTTGCCGCTTCCGCGGACGAACGACTGGTCCACCGTGTTCAGGTTGTCGTTGGCGCTGTTGAGCGCGCTGTGGCCGGTCACCAGGAGGACCACGCCGGTGGCCAGCGCGGCGACGCCGACACCGGCGGTGGTCCAGCCCCAGATGCGGCGCTCGTGGATGTGGGCCAGGTAGGCGTCGCGCGTGTCGGCCGTGGCCTGCAGGTTGACCGAAGTGTTGAAGGTCGCGCCGCGGGCGATGGTGACGTCGAGGTCCGCCGGCTCGAACCCGGCGCGCGTCAGCGTCAAATGGTGCGGCCCGACCGGGAGGCGAATCGGGCCGGCGAGCTGCTGGGGGGGCCGGCCGTCGACGGAGAGCAGCGCATCCGGCTCGCTTGCGGCCACGACCAGCTCGCCGCCGGTGCGCGTCACGCCGGCGGCGTCGATCTCCGGGTCGAGGGTGAGGTCGGCGGCGGCGCCCAGATCCAGCTTGATGTCGGCGGTGGCCGGGCGATAGCCCTCGCGCCGTACCTCGATGTGGTGCGGCCCCGGGGTGAGGGCGAGCGTCGTGGCCAGCGGCGTGCGGCCGCTCTCGGCTCCGTCGATCCGAGATCGCCGCGGCCGGCAGCGCACAGTGCAGAGCGAGGTGGCCGAGCGCAGCCTCGCCCGGCACCAGCTCGAAGCTCAGCTTCTGCGTCTCGCCGCCGGCGATGTCGACGATCTTCCGCGAGGGGGCGTACCCGGCGGCGATCGCTCCGACCACGTGGTGTCCGGCCGCGATGCGCAGGGGGCCGCCGAGCGGCGTGTGCGACGCCTCGACGCCGTCGACCTCGATCACGGCTTGGACGTTGGTGGCGACGTCGACGAACGAGACGAACGTCTGCTGCTCCGTCCGGACCTTTTCGGCCTTCTGGCGCTGCTCGGGTCCGAGCTTCGCGGAGCTCTTGAGCAGCCTGTCGAGAGCGTCGACCGCCTCGACGGGGCGCTTCAGCTCGGCGTAGACCAGCCCGATGTTGAACAACGTCGAAGGGTCGCCGGTCAGCTCATAGGTCCGCTTGAACTCGACGAGGGCGCCGGCGTTCTCTCCCTGGTTGAAGAGGCGCAGGCCCCGATCGAAGCGCTCCGCCGCCTCCTGGCGAGCGGCCGGCGAGAGCGCGGGGGGCTGGGCACTGGCCCGGCCGGCGACGAGCATCGCGCAAACTGCGATCGAAGCGAGGGAGACGAGACGCATCAGTTCTTCCGGAACGGGTTTTCGTCCATGAGCCCGTGCTCCTCGGCGCGAGAATGTTTGCCGGCGGGAGCGTGCGCCGGCGCGCCGGTCTCTTCGGTATCGGCCGCGCGAACGAAGCCCGGCGCATGAGCAGGTGCTCGCCGCGGCCCTGGGCGCGGCGGCTCGGTCACGGGCGGCAGCGAGATCGACAGCGTCGCCGGCGCTCCGGCCGTCACCGTCACAGGACTGTTGCTGGGCTCCCGCCCGGCCGCTTCGACCGTCACCAGATGCGGGCCGGCGGCGATCTCGCCGAAATCGAACACGCTGACGGCGCGCGCGACCTCGTGTCCGTCGAGGCTCACCCGATCGGCGGGACCCCCTTCGATGCGCAGCTGCAGGTGCCCGGTGGTCGCCGGCGGCGTGGGCGGGTGCGGCGCGGCGGCGACGGGCGCCGGCGCCGCCGCGGGTGCGGGGATCGTCGAGCTGCCCCTCGTCAACAACAGGCCGACCACCACGACGACCAGCGCCGCCGCTCCCGCGGCCGCCACCGCCACGCCTCGCTTTGCGCCCAGCGCTCGCGCGGGTGGGGCGACCACCTCACCGATCGACTGCCCCATCGTCGTGCCGATCGCGGCCGACGGGCGCGCCGTCACGACGGCGGTCCGCAGCTGAATCACCGGTTCGCTCCCCTCGCGCACGACGAGATCGAGGAGCCGGCCCAGCTCCTTCGCCGACTCGGGCCGCCTGGCCGGATCCTTCTCCAGGCAGGAGAGGATGATTCGCTCGAGCTCCGGGTCCATCGGCCGGTGGCGCGACGGCGGCTCGGGCGGCTCGGACATGTGCTGATAGATGAGCTCGCCGAACGACTCGCCGCGAAACGGGACGATCCCCGCGAAGATCTCGTAGAGGATCACGCCCAGGGAATAGATGTCGGCCCGGTGGTCGACGGGGCGCCCCATGCACTGCTCGGGGGCCATGTAGCGCGGCGTCCCCATCGCCGCGCCGGTCTGCGTGCTCTTGCCCGCCGGGTTGTCGAGCAGCTTGGCGATCCCGAAGTCGAGCACCTTGGCGAAGGAGTCCTCGTGGGCCGGGGTCGCGACCCAGATGTTCTCCGGCTTCAGATCGCGGTGGATGATCCCGGCGCGGTGCGCGGCCTCCAGCGCGCCGCAGATCTGGCGCAGGAGCCGCCGGGTCTCGCTGGCCGTGAGGTCCCCCGCCTCGAGACGCTGGGCCAGGTTCGCGCCCTCGAGGTACTCCATGACGAAGAACGGCCGCGCGTCGGCCAGCGTCCCGAACGAGAAGATGTCGATGATGTTGGGGTGGCCGATCTTGTTGACGGCGCGCGCCTCCTCGACGAACCGGCGCACCAGGTCGGGGATGTGCGCGCACTGCGCCGACAGGACCTTGACCGCGATGCGCTTGCCGATGACGGGATGGTGACCCGCATAGACCGATCCCATCCCGCCTTCGGCGAGCTTGCGATCGACGACGTACTCGCCGATCTTGGCTCCCGGCTCGAGGTCGCTACCAGCCGTCTCGCCCACGTCCCCGAAACTCTATCACGTCAGGGACAGGTGACCTGGTACGAGGTCGACGTCGAGCCGTTGTACCAGACCTGATCGTCGGTATCGAGGTAGCAGTCGCGACCCACTGTGGTCAGGCCGGTCACCCGGTTCGACGAGCTGTCCTTCAGCTGAACGGCGTAGTAGTTCGCGCCAGAATCGGGCCAGCACCAGATACTCCCGTCGGTTCTGACGGCGCAGGGCTTGCCGTACCAGTTGATCACCTTCGCCACGTTCGTGAGCGGCGTCGCGGCGGCGGTCAGGACCTGTGAGGGAACGTTGGAGTACCCGGTGGCGAGACCGTTTGCCAAGTCGCCGCTTCCATTGTTACCCCAGCAGTAGGCGCTCCCGTCGTTGGTGCTGGCGCAGGCGTTGTAGTTCCAATAGCTGGTGATGACGCTGGTGGCGGAAGTGGCCAGGTTCGTCACCTGCGTGGGGTACAGCTGGTAGCGCTTCGCGGAGGTGGTCTGGCCATCGGTTCCGTTGCCGATCTCGCCGTAGTAGTTGTCACCCCAACACCAAACGCTCTTGTCGGTCTTCATGCCGCAGGTGTTGTAGTAGCTCGGCGCGATCGTCGCGAACCCGGTGACCTGCGTCGCGCTGGCGTCCCCGACGACCGGCACGGCGAACGACGAGTTCGACTGGTCGCCGATTCCGAGCTGGCCGGAAGCCCCGTAGCCCCAGCACCACAGCGCCCCGCCGGCTCCGATTGCGCAAGCGCTGTAACCAAGGTCAGCGACGACGACCATGGTGATCCCCATCAGTGGTGACCCGCTGGCCATGGCCGTGGAGACCTGGACCGGGGCCTTCGACGAGGAGATGGTGGTGTCACCGATGCCCAGGGCGCCGTAGCTGTTCGTCCCCCAGCACCAGACGGTGCTGTCGGCCTTGATGGCGCACCCGAAGTAACCGTTGTACGACATGCTGGTCGCCAGAAAGAGCGTTCCGTTCGTGTTGGTGATGGGAGTGCCGCTGATGAAGATCGAGCCGTCGTTCTTCAGCGCCGCGTTCTGGTCACACGCGGTCGCGCAGCCGCACCGTCGGCCTCCGCAGAGCAGCGACCCCGTGCATTTGTTGGCGCCCGCGCAGCAGTACTGGCCCGCGCCACCGCAGCTGCAGGTGCCGTTGACGCACTGAAAGCCCGTGTTGCACGTGGTGCCATCGCAGCATGCCTGGGTGGCGTCGCCACAGGTGCACGTTCCGCTGACGCAGGTCAGGTTCGAGTTGCAGGTCGCGGTCGCGCCGGTCCCGCAGCAGGTCGCTCCAGCGACGCCGCAGGTCTGGCAGGTTCCCGAGACGCACTGTTTGCCCACGCCGCACGCCGGGCTGCAACCTCCGCTGCCGCCGCCCGCGCCTGCCGTTCCGCCCGCGCCGCCCGACCCGGCCAAGCCGGTCGCCCCGGCGGCGCCGGCAGCACCGCCGGTTCCGGTTCCGGTCCCGCCCGCCGCGCCGCCGGTCCCGCCGGTGGAGCCGCTGGTCCCGGCGGCCGCGCCACCAGTCCCGCCCGTGGCCGTGACCCCGGAGCCGGCCGTGCCGCTCACGAAGGCGTCGAAGCCGCCGTCGCGGCCGGTCGTGACGAGCTTGACGTCGTTTGTTCCAGCGACGATTTGCGACTGGTCCGCGCACACACCCGAGCTGGTGCAGACCTGGCCCATCACGCAGTCCACGTTGCTCTGGCACTGGTTGCGACACTGCTCGTCGCGTCCGCACACGAGCGGCGCCTGGCAGTCACTGTTGTAGTAGCAGTGCGCCTCCGCGGCGAGCTGGCAGACGTTGAGCGCTCCGCCTCCATCGCCGACCGCGCTCGATTTCACGCACATCCCGGGGTTGCAGTCCGTGTCTTTCGCGCATTGGCTGTGACAGAGGCCGAACGTGCAGATGAGGCCCGTGGCGCAATCGCTGTTCAGCGCGCATCCCATGCCGGGGGCCGGTTTCCCGGAACCTCCACCGCAGCCGGAAAGCAGCGACGCCGTGACCAGAACCAAACCCGCAGCGACCGATCGAATTGAAAAGCTCATCCTTCTGAATCTCCCCCGGTTAAAAAAGCGAGCTGGACCATACCAGAGTCAGCTCAACCACAGCTTTGAAAAGTGAAAGCTGCAGCACCAAAACGGGGGAATCCGCGCATATTCCCGGATCTTCTGGCGGTTCCGCCCGTCCCGGTACGTAATTGCCGGGACGGTTTTGTGACATCACGGCGCGGATGAGGTGCTCGGGCGGCGCGGCCTGGGCCGAGCGGGTCATCGTCGTCATCTTCGGTTCTCAGCCCGAACGAGCCCGAAGCTGAGCCGCCAGCCGGGGGAGCACCTCGGCGGCGGGGGCGGAGATCTTCGCCTGCACCAGATCGTCGGCGCGGGTGGGGCCGATGTTGATGACGGCGATCGGGACGTCGAGCTCGCGGGCGCGCCGGACGAATCGCAAGCCGGAGTAGACCGTCAGCGACGAGCCGACGACCAGCAGCACCTCGCCCGCCTCGAACAGCTCCCACGCGGCGGCCAGCGTCGGCGCCGGCACGCTGCCGCCGAAGAAGACGACGTCGGGCTTGAGGTCGCCGCCGCAGGCGGCGCACCCGACCACGCGGAAACCGGCCACCAGATCGGCGGGGAGATCGGAGTCGCCGTCGGGGAGGGCGCGGCCGCCCAGCTCCAGCCAGCCCGGGTTCGCTTCGACCAGGCGCTGCTGCAGGTGGTCCCGCTCCTCGCCGCGGCCACAGGCGAGGCAGCGGACCTCCGCCAGCGCGCCGTGCAGCTCGACGACGCGGCGGCTCCCGGCGCGATGATGCAGGCGATCGACGTTCTGGGTGATGACGCCGGCGAGCAGTCCTGCCTCCTCGAGCGAGGCCAGCGCCCGGTGGGCGGCGTTGGGCTCCGCGGCTCGAAAGCGCGCCCAGCCGAGGGTGGCGCGGGCCCAGTAGCGGCGCCGCACCTCCTCGCGCCGCAGGAACGCCTCGTGTTGGATCGGGTTGCGCGGGCCGCTCCGCCCGTTGCTTCGATAGTCGGGGATTCCCGACTCCGTGCTGCAGCCGGCGCCGGTCAGGGCGACGATGCGGCGGCCGGCCAGCAGCGGAAGCAACGTCGCGACGAGCTCGTCACCGCCGTCGCGGTCTTCGCTGGCGGCCTGGCTGGCGTCTGCGTCAGTGGACGTGGTGGTGATGGGCGTCCTCGCTGTGCTCGTGCTCGTGACTGACGGGCTCGTGGTGGTGGGGATGGCTGTGGGGTCCGAGCGGCATCGGATCGTGGCGATGCCCGTGGTGTCCGTCGTCGTGCACGTGCGCATGATCGTGGTCGATCGCCAGGTGCGCGTGGGCGTGCTGGTGACGCTCCGTCGCGTGGAGCCAGATGCCGACGGCCATCAGCCCCGCGGAGAGCGCCACGATCGCGCCGGGCCAGGGAGTTCCGACCAACATCGCCACCGCGACGCCGACGAAGGGCGCGGCCGCGAACACCGACGCCGTGCGCGCGGCCCCGACGATCCGCTGGGCCCGGAGGTAGAGCTGCAGGCTCAATCCGTAGCCGACCGCGCCGACGCCGAGGAGTCGCAGCGCGGCTCCGGCGCCGATCGTGATCCATCCGGCGGCGAGCGCCACCGAGAGCGAAAGCGCGGCTCCGCACAGGCCCTTGGCGGCGACGACTGCCAGCGGATCGCGCTCGGCCAGCTTGCGTGAAAGGCTGTTGTCCAGCGCCCAGGCGATACAGGCCAGCACGACGAACAGCTCGCCGGTCGTCCGGCCTCGGGTGCTGCCGTGGGCGAGCGCCGGATACGCCAGCGTCGCCGCGCCGATGGTGATGAACGTGACCGCCAGCCAGACGCGCCGGGAGACGTACTCGCGAAACAGGGCGGCGGCGAACAGGGCGGTGAGCGGCGCCTCGAGGGTCAGCAAGAGCGACGCCCGGACCGCATCGGTGCTCTCGAGGCCGTACACCAGCAGCGCCGGGCCCGCGAAGCCACCGAGGAGCGCCACCAGGAGCACCCTCGGCAGGTCGGCGCGCTTGAGCGCTGCTTCTCTTCGCGCGCCGGAAGGCCGGCTGCCCGAATCGGCCGTCCCGCCCGAGCTTGGTCAGGAGCGCCAACACCCCGGCCCCGAGGTAGAGGAAGGCCGCCGCGGCGACCGCGTTGAGGCCGCGCGAGGCGATCTGAAGCAGCGGCGCCGTCGCCCCGAAAAGAAACGCCGCCAGCGCGGCCAGACCGATCCCTCGCGCGAACGGACGGGGCGCTCTGGGGCCGGCGGCCATCCCCTATTATCTGACAGATCGATGTCGGACGCGCACAAGCTGCTGCTCACGCGGGCCATCCGGGGCCTGGCCGACGGCGTCGTCAGCATCGCGCTGGCGACCTACCTGACGAGGCTCGGCTTCGGCCCGGTCGCGGTCGGCGCCATCATCACCGGCACGCTGCTCGGCTCGGCGGCGGTCACGCTGGCGGTGGGGCTCCTCGGCTATCGCCTGTCGCGCCGGCGAATCCTGCTGGGCGCGGCGATGCTGATGATCCTCACCGGAATCGGGTTCGCCGGCGTGACGACCTTCTGGCCGATGATGGTCGTCGCGGTGGTCGGCACGCTGAACCCGTCCTCGGGCGACGTGAGCGTGTTTCTTCCCACCGAACAGGCGGCGCTTGCCCACACCGCGGAGGGCGCGGCTCGGACGGTGGCGTTCGCTCGCTACAACCTGGTCGGATCTCTGGCCGGCGCGGTGGGCGCCCTCGCCAGCGGGCTGCCCGCGGTGGCCGCCTCCCGCTGGGGCCTCTCCCTGCTGTGGGCCGAGCGGGGCGTCTTCCTCTTCTACGCCGCCTGCGCCGTCGCCGCCGCCGTCGTCTACCTGCGGCTGTCGCCGGCGCTGGAGGTCCATCCCGCCAGGCGCGGGCGCCACCCGCTGGCCGAGTCTCGCGCCGTCGTCCTGCGCCTGGCCATGTTGTTCAGCGTCGACTCGTTCGGCGGCGGGTTCGTCGTGCAGTCGCTGCTGGTCCTGTGGCTCTATCGCCGCTTCCAGCTCGATCAACGAACGACGGCCGCGGTGTTCTTCTTCGCCGGGACGTTGAGCGCGTTCTCCCAGGTGCTCTCCCCCTGGGTAGCCGCGCGCATCGGCCTCATCCGGACGATGGTCTACACCCACCTGCCGGCCAACCTCTTCTTGATCCTGGCGGCGCTCATGCCGACCGCGCCGCTCAGCATCACCTGTCTGCTCTTGCGCATGGCCGTCTCCCAGATGGACGTGCCCGCCCGTCAGGCGTTCGTCATGGCGGTCGTTCCGCCCGAGGAGCGCGCGGCAGCCGCCAGCGTGACGAACGTGCCGCGCAGCCTGGCCGCCGCCCTGGCGCCGCTCATCGCCGGGGCGCTGCTGCAGAAGACCAGCTTCGGATGGCCGCTGGTGATCGGCGGCCTCCTGAAAGCCGCCTACGACATCGCGCTGCTGATTCAGTTTCGAGCGGTCGCCACCCGCGAGGAGGGCGTCCGGTGACGCTATCCGGTGCCCTGTTCCGGCCGCTCCCCTTCCTTGCGAAGCACCAGCGCTCGGGGGAGTGCGGGGACGAACAGCAGGACGGCGGCGGTCGTGGCGGCGTTGATGAGGACCAGGGTGGAAAAGGCGAAGTGGGCCTGGTCCATCAGCTTCGAGCCGATGACGTCGCTCATGGCGATGCCGAAGTTGCGCACGCTCATCATGAGCGCGAAGCCGAGCCCCTCGCAGCCCCGCGGGGTCGAACGGACCGCCAGGTCCATGAGCGACAGCTCGGACAGGACGCCGAGCGCGCCGGTCACGGCATGGACGGCGTAGGCGTCCGAGGCCGTATAGCTCAGGAACAGCAAGGTGGCGGCGGCGTTCGAGGCGATCGAAAAGAGGATCAGCGTGCGCAGGTTGAAGCGGCTGCAGACGACGGCGTAGACCAGGGCGAAGGCGATGCCGGCCGCCCCTTCGACGCTGGCCAGCCGCCCGATGAGCTCCTTGCTGAAATGCAGCTCGTCGCTTTGCCGATAGGTGAGGGCGGTGTTGAGGCCGGGCACCACGTAGACGAGGAACAGCATCGCCGCGGCCAGCCAGAGGGCGCGCGAGCGCAAGATCTGCGAGAGCTGGCGCTGCGCCTGGACCAGCACCGGATTGCGAACGGGCGTCATGGCCAGCGCGAGCACGAACAGGAAGACGACCAGCATCGCAAACAGCGAGAGGCCGATGTTGAGCATCCCGTGGACGAGCACGCTGCCGATGGCGGCCGAGAAGAGGATCGCCACCCCGACCCAGGTGGCGGCCGACGGCCGATGGGCCGGGCCGTCGGAGGGCGCCCGCTCGTCGTCGGCGCGCGCGTCGGGGCGGGGGACGACGGGCGTCTCCTTGAACCCGACCAGCGCGAACGCGACCAGCGCGAGCATGACGGCCGTGCCCACGCCCGCGGTGTACCCGAACGGCTCCTTCGCCAGCCAGCCGCCCAGCAACGGCCCCGCGACGAGCGCGATCGAGACCACCACCTGGCGCAACGAGGAGACGCGGCCGGATAGCCCGAAGAGCTGTCCTGCCTCGACCTGCAGTCCGCCCATCGCCGTGCTGGCCAGCACGAGGCCGGCGTTGAGCAGGATCGATACCAGGAGGAACAGATGGTAGTTGCCGGTGACGACACCGAGCAGCGCCCAGGCGGACCCGCCGATGAGGCCGCCCAGCACCAGGTACGCGCGCCGGCGCGAGCCGCGGATCGGAAAGGCGTCGGTGAGCACGCCGGCCAGCGGCTTCATGCTCCAGGCGAACGTCGCCCACATGAAGAACTCGGCGACCTGCTCTCGGCCGAAGTGCAACCTCTCCTTGAGGAGAAAGAGGATCGGGTAGTTTCCGAACGTCGACCGCTGCTGCGCGAAGGTGGTGGCGAAGGCCCCGATGGCCACCATCACCAGGTAGTCGCGCGGCCGCGCCGCCCGCGGGGGGAGGGCGCCCTCTCTTCCTCCCGGCGTCGCGCTCATTCGAGGGCGAATCCGTCGGGGTCGGCGCCCAGCACCCGCAGCGTCTTGCGCCCGAAGGCAACGGCGGCGGCGCGCAGGAGCGCGCGCGCGGTGGTCATGCGCTGGACCAGCTCGACGTCGTCCGTGCAGATGGTGGCGATGTTCACGCCGTCGGCGACGGGCGATCGCCCGAAGGCCAGATCGCGGAGCGCGGCGTCCCGCTCGTGCCGCAGCCCGAACGCCCGGCTCAGCAGCGGGTTTCCGGGGGCGCAGACGCGGTCGAACAGCCAATGCAACAGCCTTCCGGCGGGCGGGCGGCGATAGGCGAAGGGACGCGTCAGCAGCACCAGGATGTCCGTGCAGCCGGCCGCCACCGCGTCCGCGATCGGGAACGAATTCACGAGGCCCGCGTCGAGGCAACGGGCGCCGCCGACCATCACCGGTTGATTGTAAAGGAAGGGGGCCGCCGTCGCCGCTCGCAGCACCGAGAGCAGCTCGGCCGCGCCGCCGAGCGCCTGCGCGTCGAAGATGCGCCCGGTCCCCGTGGCCGCCTCCAGCGTCGCGACGTGCAGCCTCGAGCGCGCCGCCAGGATGGCGTCCAGCTGCAGCCGCTTGGCGCCGAGGATCGTCTGCGCGAACAGCCGGTCGAGGTCGAGGATCCTCCAGAACCGCCAGGGGTTCACGATCGCGCGCCGGTTCATGTCTTCGTAATAGATGCGGATCCCCAGCCGCGCCTGCCCGGTGACGAAGTAGCTGGCGTTCATCGCGCCGGCCGAGGTGCCGTAGACGTGATCGAACACCTCGGTGAGGCCGAGGTGCTCGAGCGCGACCACGCCGCCCGCCGAGCAGATGGCGCGCAACGCACCGCCTTCCACGACCAGGGCCAGCTTGCGCCCGTCGGGGGCGCGGTCCCGGGCCGCGAAGCGGGCGCCCCGCGCCCGGATGGCCGCCAGCGCCGCGCCCGGGTTGATCCCCCGCACCTCCATCAGGGCCTCTTCTTTCACGCGCCGGACCTTGCCACATCGTCGCCGTCGCCGGGGCGCCACACCCGCCATTTTTCGCTCGCCGCCCCGCGCCGATGGCGCCTTTCGCGCTGGCACGGAACCTGAACCACAACCCCCGATGCTGCGGACCCATCGCCTCGCCTCGCTGCCGCACCCCCGCCGAGCGTGCGTCAGCCTCGTGACTCTGGCGGCGTTTCTTCCCCTGGCCGTCGGCTGCACCTCGAACGAGTACGTGATCCCCCATGAGGAGCTGGCGCGGTTGGCGGCCACGCCGCCGGCGCAGCGGGGGGCACGGGTCCGCGTCGTTCAGGACCTCGGCGAGCGGCGAGACGATCCGGTGCCGATGACCGCCGAGCGGCCGCGGCCGCGGTTCGTCGCGGACGAGGAGGGTGTCGGCGACGACGGGGCGGACGTCGACGTTCAGATCGACCTGTCGGGCGGCCGGCGCCCGGCGCGGCGCAGGAGCGGTTCGAGCAGCGGCGGTGGCGGGTCGTGGTCGTCCCCGGTCCGATCGACCGGGGAGAGCTGGCGCGCGGCGCCGCCGCAGGGACACGGCGGCGGCGGGCGCGGCGCTTCGGGCGGTCACGTCGGCGGCGGCGGCGGGGGTGGCAACGGAGACGCAGTGCTGGTGGCGATCGTGGTGGTGGTCGCCGTGGTGGTGGCGATCGGCCTCGTCTCCAGCGAGGGGATCCGCTTCGACGGCTACGTCGCGATGTCGCCCGAGCAGCCGATTCACCTGCGCGGCGCCAACGGACAGGAGGAGACGATTGCCGTTGCCGAGCTCTCCCCCGAATGGGTTGCGCGGACCGTCGAGGCGAAGGTGATGGACGACGAGGGGTTCGGGCTCCGGCGGCTCGATTGGTTGCCGCTCGATCGACGGGGCGCCACCTTCAAGCTCGACTCGGGGACGATCGCCTTCGACTTCGCCGGCGCGGCGCTGGCGGGACCGGCCATGAACATCCAGACCGGCTACTTCTTCACCCGGAAGCTCGGGCTCCTGGCCAACATTGGCCTGGGCGGCGGGGCCGCCGCCGGCGGCCTCGTGCCGCGGCATGCGCTGGGCCTCGAGCTGCAGGCGTTTCCGCTGGCGTGGGGGCGGGTCCACCTCGGCGCGTTCGGCAACGGCGGAATGGGCATCACCGAGGTGCTGGTCGGCTCGACCCCGACGTACGTGACCGGACCTTCCGTCGGCGGCGGCGCGCTGGCCGAGCTGGATTTGACGTCCCGCCTGGCCCTCACGCTGCGTGCCGGCGGCAGCCTCGCCAAGCTGGACCAGATCTGGACGCCCGCCGGTCAGCTCACCGCAGGCGTCGCCGTCTATTAGCGCGGCGCCCAAATTGTCACGTCGTGGCGCGAAGCGCGCCTCGGCTCCCGACCGGTAACAGCAGCGGCGATTTGCTGGCCGCGGGATGGGCATCCCGCTTGCTCTTGGTGAGACCACGAGGTGGGGCATGGACTGGCGCGGGTGGTCAGCGGTGGTGGCGGTGTCGGTGGTTGCCGCGTGCGGCTCGAAAGGCGCCGCCAGCGGCGGAGGGACGCAGGCAACCGGCAGCGGGGGCGTGGTGGGGGCCGGCGGGGGCTGGCGGCGGGGTGGCGTCGAGCGGCGCCGGCGGAACCTTCGTCGATGCGTCGGCGCCCGTCGGCGGCGGGCCGGCCTGCTCCGATCTGTTCGATCAAAACATGGTCCGGACCTACTCGATCGACATCGCCCCCAACGAATGGGCGAGCATCATGAGCGAGTTCAACCAGCTGGCGACGCTGACGACGTCGGGGAACGACTTCGTGGTCCGCCATCCGGTCGTGTTCCACCTGGGGAGCGAGACGGTCGCCGACGCGACGCTGAAGCTGCACGGCCAGTCGTCCTGGGCGCAGGCGGCGATGCTGGACGGCAACCGCGCGAAGATTCAGTTCGACATCTCGTTTCACCAGAGCGATCCCAACGGCAAGTTCCACGGCGTCGAGAAGCTGGTGTTCGACATGCCCCGCAGCGACTGGACCTTCATGCACGACCGGCTGGCGCACGCCTGGCTGCGGCAGATCGGGATCGCCGCCGGCTGCGCGGCCAATGCCCGCGTGGAGATCAACGGCAGCTACTACGGGATGTTCGTCGCCGAGGAGAACACCAACAAGCGCGTCATCGCCGAGTTCTTTCCCAACAACCCGAGCGGCGGCCTGTGGAAGGGGTACCTCCAACCCGAGACAGGCGTGACGCTGCAGGCGGCGAACCAGAGCCGCCACGCGACCTTCACGCAGGCGACCGATCTCGGCCGGCATCACGGCCATCGTCGACGTGCCGTCGTCGCTGCTCGAGTGGGCCAGCGAGGCGTTGCTCAACAACGCCGACGGGACCTACGGCGGGAACCACAACCTCTACATCTACGATCAGGGGCCCCAGGGTTTCGTCTACCTGCCGAACGACACCGACTCGACGTTCGACTGGCTGAGCCTCTTCGACCTGACCCCCTCCAACGATCACCCGATCTACTGGTGGTCGAATCGCGCCCAGCCGCTGCAGGGACCGGGAGCCATCTGGCTGGCGGTGATGAGCGATCCGACCTGGCGGAGCAAGTACGTCGACGCCATCGCCACCCAGCTCGGCAAGTGGAACGTCCAGCAGCTCCAGGGATGGATCGACAGCTGGTCGCAGCAGATCGCCGCCGACGTCGCCGCCGATCCCCACTCCTGGGCGTCGCCGGCGCAGTTCCAGATGGCGGTCAGCACCGCGCACGACGTCGTCGCGCAGCGGGCCCAATTCCTTCAGACCTTCGTCGATTGCGAGCGGAGCGGCTCGGGCGCCGATCAGGACGGTGACGGCTTTCGCTGGTGCGAAGACTGCAACGACAGCAACGCTGCCGCGCACCCCGGCGCCGCCGAGATCTGCGGCAACGGCATCGACGACAACTGCAACGGCGCCGTCGACGAGGGCTGCCACTAAGGAGGTGTCCGGGACGCCGTAAGGAAGTTCCCGCAAGTGGGCTGGTCGGCTTCCCCCAGGGGCGGGACGCCTCACGATGACCGCCGTGCTGCTGCTCGCCACCGTCGTCGGCGCCGCCCTGCTGGCGCTCGACGGAACCCGACCGCCACCGGCGCAGGCGCCCCAGCAAGCTCCGGCGGCGGCACCGGATGCAGGAACGGACGATGGAGGAACGGACGCCGCCGAGGCCGCGGAGAAGCAGGGGTGGGGCGCCGGCGTGAGCCCGGTCGAGCTGATTCCCCGGCTGGAGCTGCGGCAGGGCTACACCAAGCTCGAAAGCGGGATCTCAGTTCACGACACCACGCTCGAGATCGACATCCAGTTTCTCCGACGGATTCTGCTGCGCTACCAGGCCCCCGCGCGGCTGATGGAGACGCCCGCCGGTCAGGTCTCCGGGATCGGGGATCTCCAGGTGAGCCTGATCGGGATCGTCGCCTCGAATGCGCGCCTCGTCGGCGGCGCTGATCGCCGGCGCCGTCCTCGACACCGCCACCCAGCCGCCGCTGGGCGCCGGCAAGCAGCAGGTCGTGCTCGGTGCCGGGGCGGCGT
This sequence comes from uncultured Pseudomonadota bacterium, assembly GCA_963835825.1. Classification (GTDB taxonomy): domain Bacteria; phylum Myxococcota_A; class Polyangia; order Fen-1088; family Fen-1088; genus JADGRB01. Next base: position 2,188,106 of record CAWIGZ010000001.1, on the reverse strand, counting down.
TCAAGCCCTACCCGTGGTGGCTCGCCTATCTGGTCGCCCAGGACCAGTTCTCGGTCGGAGGGAACAGCGCGCGTCCCGACATCAATCAGCTGCAGATCGACCTCGGCAGCATCGCGTTTGGAAGGCAGTACAACTGGCTCAAGCTCGACCTCAACACGACCGTCGATTTCCCGGGCAGCACCGTCGGCCGCCTCTACGGCCTCGCCGAGGTCGGCAGCCTGGTCACCGGCCGGGTGGGCCTGTTCGGCCGGGGCGGCACGCAGCTGGTCGGGCCTCGCCTGGTCGATTATCAGGTCGTGGCGGGCGTGCGGTATCTCTTCCGGCTGGAGACGTCGCGCCCCAAGCCCGACTGACTGCCCTCGGCGGCGCGCGCCAGCCACAGGACGTGGCGCCGGCTGGTGCCGTCGCCCGCCAGGACGCGCATGGTGCGGGCGGCGAAGCCCGCCGCACGCAGGCGGGCGGTGAACTTCGCGTCGGCGAAGGTCGACCAGACCGCCAACACGCCGCCGGCGCGCAGCGCCAGGCGCGCGTTGGAGAGGCCCGCCTCGGCATAGAGCCGCCGGTTGGTGAACGTCGACAGGGCCGTCGGACCGTTGTCCACGTCCAGCAGGATGGCGTCGAACCGCGCGTCGTCGGTCGGGCTCGCGGCCGCCTGTTCGATGGCGTCGCCCACGTCTCCGTTCACGATCGACAGCCGCCCATCCGCGAGCGGCATGCCCGCCAGCTGGCCGAGCAGCGCGGGGTTGCGGTTCCAGGCGATCACCTCGGCGACCGCCTCGACGACGACCACCTCGGCGTCACCGGCGAGACAGTCGAGCGCGGCCCGGGCGGTGAACCCCATGCCGAGCCCGCCGACCAGAACCCGCGCCTTCGATCGCGTCGCCAGGCCCGCGCAGCCGTGAACGGCCAACTTCTCCTCCGAGCCGTGGCTGTTGCTGTGCATGAGCTCCTGGCCGTCGACGCGCAGGGCGAACCGCTCGCAGAGGTGATCCTCGAACCAGCAGAGCGTCAGCTCGCTGCCGTCGCTGGTGAGCGCGCGCTCGAGGGTCTGCCAAGAGGCCATCAGCATCCGTCTCTCAATCGAGCCAGCTCTGTTCCAGCCAGTCGAGCGAGACCGGCGCCTCGCGCAACGTCCGATCGAGCCCACCCACGACCTCGTCCGGCCCGGTCGACCGGTCGGCGTAGGCGCGGGCGTAGAGGATCCAGTTCGAGAGCTGGTAGTGGTGCAAGAGCGGCGCGAACCGGTGCGCGGCCAGCGTCTCCAGCGCCGCGTGGGCGGCGATCGGGCCGTCGCACCCCACCAGCGCGCTCGCTGCGTCGAAGAGCAGTTGCCGGAGATCTTCGAACGCCCGCTCCGGCGCGCGGGTGACCTCGTCGATCAGCGCCGCGAAACCGGCCTCGGGCAGGCCGGCGTTTTCGGCGCACTCCGCCATCAGCGGCACCTGCGTGGCGAGGAAGTCGCTGTCGGGCGCGCGCGGCAGGAGGCGGCCGACCAGATAGAGATCGAACGCGCTGGCGATCGATTCGGCGAAGAAGAGCCCCGCGCTGGTGGGCGGCCGTGGGCCGCCGGCCGCCCGGGCGATCTGCCGGGTCGCCAGCTCGTGCCAGGCGACGTGCGCGACGACGTCCGCCGGGATGTGGTCTTCGCACAGAACGTCGGCGCCGGCTTCGACGTTCCAGTAGGTGAGGTTCAAGAAAAGCGCCCGATCCCAGCTGCCCTGCTGGCCCGCTTCCGGGATCAGGAAACGGTGCCCCGACCCGCGCAAGAAAGTCTCCAGGCGCTGATAGATCGCCACCCCGGCGAGCGGCGCGCGATCGTCGATGGTCAGCTCGTCGAGCGTCGCCGGGCGAAATTGCATGGGGCGCGAGGAGGGCGTCGGTCAGCTTGGGGGCGCCGGCGCGGAGCTCTACTGCTCGGGCTTGTTGGGCGCTCGTCCGCGGGGGTTGCCGTGAATCGGACGGGTCGCGGCCCAGTTTGTCCGTGGCTTGCGCGGCCGCGCCGCCGGCGAGGTGGAGGGACCCTTCGCTTTGCGCTCTGCCTCTTCGCGTGCCGCCTGCCGGGCGACGATCGCCGCCCGCTTTTCATCACCCGTCGCCATGGCGGCGGAGACTACCACGGACCGACGCCCAGCGCCGACGTTCATCTGTCCGGGAAGGTGGGGAAATGGGCGCTGAGAGGCAAAGTTGGCAACAATTCGTGCTCGAGCCTTGCGCCAAAGGGCGCCAGCGTGAATAACCTGATCACGATGGGTTTCCGCGAGATCACCGCTCCCGTCTACAGTGAGAGCACCGTTCACCGCGTCGAGCGGGTTCCGGAGTGGCTCACGTCGGAGGAGGGGCCGCAGTGGCGCGCGCTCTGCGGCGCCCACATCGGCGAAGCCGGGCAGGGCGGCGTGTTCGAATTCGAGGTGCCGGTGGCGCTGGATCCGGAGTCCTGGCGCCTGGCCGCCAACTGCCCCGCCTGCCTGGCCGCCACCGAGCGACGCGAGCTCGGCGCGCTCGGCTGAGCGCGCGAGGTTCCGTGCTCCGCGAGAGGATCCGGTGAGGCGGCTTCCAGTTCAGTTGGGGGTCCAGGCCGAACAGACGGCCGGGAATGGGTTTCCCGGATTCGCCGTGCAATCAAAGCAACACGTGTAAGCGTCCTCCTCGGGGGTGATTTGCTGGTCGCACAGCCCGCCCACACAGGCGTGAGGGATGTCGACGATCGGGGCGCCGTCGCACTGTCCGGCCACCGGCCCCGAGCAGGTCGTGTCGCTCGTACACTCGCCCCGGGGGGCCGAGGTGTCCTGATAGTAGCGAAGGACGAAGGTCCCCAGATCGCACGATCCGACACGACTGGCGGTGGGACAGGGGAGATCGGACCATTGGTTGTTGGGACCCACGCAGGTGAGCTTGGCGACTGAATCGGTCGCGAATTCGTCGCTGCAGGTTGGCGGCTGGACCGGCGGGTGCATCATCAGGCAACTGCCGATGATCGTTTGACAGGTGCCGCCGGAGCACGCTTGCCCCTCCGGGCAGGAGCTGGTGCAGGGGGTCGGCGGCGGAGGGGGCGGAGGCGGCGGAGGGGCGCACGCGCCGCCCTGGCAAGGCTGCCCGCTCGGACAAGCATTTCCGCACGCGCCGCAGTTCAACGGATCGGACTGCAGATCGAGGCACAGCGGGCCACCGCAGGCAGCCCATCCGGTCTGGCAACAGTCGCCGGTCGTGCATTGGTGGTAGCTCACCCTCAGTTGACCAAACCCGTGGGTCGCCAGGATCTCGGCCGGAAGGCTCAAGAGCTTGGTGACCGTCGGTTGCAAGATGGGCTGCAGATAGGGGCTGAGCAGCGCAGGAATCTGCTTGAAGATGAGGTCCGCGATGGCCTTCTGCGCATCGGAGATCTCCTTGCGCGTGATCGAGACGTCGCTCTGGACCAACCCGGTCTGCAGGTCGCCGCGCGCGTCCATCGCGCTCTCCACGACCGTCGTATAGCCGAGGGCGGCAGCGGCGTTTCCGTCGAGCACGCCTGTCAGGTCTCCGCTCCGCGTGACGAGCGGAAGCGCCTGGGTGAGCGACCAGACGACCGGCGCGCCGATCGGCTTGAGCGGAGGCAGAGTGACGCCGGCGACCATGGCGCAGTTCACCGCCAGGGCGGGCCACGCATCAGGACCGGGCAAAATCACCGCCACCGTGAACGTGCCGGGGATCCCAGGACCGGGGTCTTTGACTCTTTGGTTGGTGACCGGATCGGCCTTGACGACCACCGTCCACGGGCGAAGGACCGACACGATCTCGGTGGCCAGCGCCGCCGTGCTGGCCACGGCTGCGATCTCGTCGAGGACCGGTTGGGTCGCTTGCTTCAAGCCGTTGATCACGACGAAGCGGCCCGCATCGATGAGACCGTTCACCACGCCGGTGGCGAGATCGAACCCGGCCTGGATCCCGCCCAGGAACCCATCGACGAACCCATTCCCGCTCTTGGGGATCTGCGGCGATTGCAGGTGGCCGAGCGCATCGAAGAACGCGTTGATGGTCATATTGATGAAGGCCTGCGCGTCCGAGCACAAGGTGGCGGACGACGACAACGCGCGTGACCGGGCCGTCTGGGGCTGCAGACCCGACAACGCATTGGCGTAACGGGCGGCGTCGGCGGCAAAGAGGGTGAGCACCAGGTTCGGGAAGGTGATCGAGGGGGCGTGTCGCCAGTCCTGAGCTCCCATGATCCTGCGGGCCAGGGCCGCACCGGGGGTGGTGGCCGCGCTCACGTAGCCCGCCAGGAAATACGAGGCCGGGGGGAGCCCGTCGGCCGTCGCCAGGAGATTGTCGAGATCCGCGCCGAGGATTCCCTGACCGGCGGCCGCTTCTTGCGACATGGCGTCTGCCTGGTCCTTCAGCAGGCGCCAGGGGGTGGGGTCGAGGGTCGCGGTCACGGCCACGATCGGGCTCGATGCATTGGGATCGGCGAACACGGCCAGCCCCGCCGCGGCGAGGTCGGCGGTGGTCACGGGCTGCGAACCCGGCGGCACGGGCGAGGTATCCGCCCCGCTCGCGTCGACCGCCGCCGCGTCCGCGCTCGGGCGATTGGACGGCGAGGACCCGCACGACGGCGAGGCGACGACCCCGCAGAGAGCCAGGGTCGAAAGGAGGAGCTGACGGTTCATTCGGGAGCCTTTCCGTGACGGGACCAATGGAACAAGGCTACCGATGACGCGATACCTTGGACGTGGGACAGCAAGCCGGGACCGCGTGGCTCCAACCGTCCTCGCGCGAGCGTCTTCCTTCCCCATCCATATCACCTCGACGGTGGGCCGCGTGCGTTCGACCTCGCTTGGGGGACGAATCTTCCCGGCGTCCGGTGGCTTGCTCCGCCTGGTCGCCGTGCAATATTGCGCGGCGCCGCCCCAGCGCGGACCAAACTATGAGCGCCGATCCCGAAATCCTGGCGGAGGTCCCGCTGTTCCAGCTGCTCGACGCCGACGAGCGGGCGGCGCTGGCGGCCAAGGTGGAGTCGATCCGCGCCCCGGCCGGCAAGATCCTCTTCAACTACGGTGATCCGGGCGACTCGCTTTACATCGTCCGCGAAGGGGAGGTGGAGATCTTCTTCAAGAACGACACCGGGCAGCGCATCGTGCTGGAGCGGCTGGGGGCGGGTGACTTCTTCGGGGAGCTGTCGCTCATCGACCCCGGGCCCCGCACCGCCTCGGCGCTGGTGACCAGGGATCTGCAGGCGGTCATGGTCGATCGCGAGGACATCGAGGCGCTGCTCAAGCAGCATCCGGCCGCGGCGATGGATCTCCTCACCGCGACGGGCAAGCGGCTGCGGGAGGCGTCGCGCCAGCTCCGCCACGCGGCCTCGCGCGACATCAACGAAGAGGTCGAGGACACCCGCACCACGGTCATGAAGATGGCCGACTGGATCTCGGAGTTCAGCGGCAGCCTGCCGTTCCTCTTCATTCACTGCATCGTCTTCGCGCTCTGGATCGCGCTCAACACGGGCCCCCTGGCCCGCACCAGCCTGGGCGGCTGGGATCCTTTCCCCTACGGGTTCTTGACGATGTGCGTGTCGCTGGAGGCGATCATCCTGTCGGTGTTCGTGCTGCTCAGCCAGAACCGCCAGGTCGCGCGCGATCGCACGCGCAACGACATCGAGTACCAGGTCAACCTCAAGGCGGAGCTGGAGGTCGCGCACCTGCACGAGAAGATCGACGAGATGAACGCCGAGCTCCTCGAGCGCCTCAGCAAGCTGGAACGCACGCACCCGCGTTAGCCGCTGCTTCGGCGGGCGGGGAGTCGCGCCCGGTTAGCGCAGGTACTTGGCCAGGCCGATGTTCTGCGACTTGATCGCGGCCTCGACGAATCCGGCGATCTTCGCGGCGCCCGCCGCGTTGGTGTGGGTCATGTCCGTGCCGAGGGCGTGGTACTGCTGCCAGGCCTTCGGTCCAATCTGGTTGTACCAGGCCGTCGTGAGCGACGTCAGATCGATGTAGGCGACCCCCTGCGCGGTGGCGACCGCCTGCATGTCGGCGGCGTGCAGGCCCGATTGGTCGGTGAGCGTCTGCCCGCTGAAGGTCGCGCGCGCCGGCGGCGAGACGAGGACCGGCGTGGCCCCCTTGGCCTTGGCGTCCTTCACCATCTGCGTGATGTTGGCCTGGAAGGTCGCCGAGGTGGTGGTCTTGTCGTTGTGGCCGAACTGGATCAGCACCCAGTCGCCGGTCGTCATCAGGCTCTTGACGGTCCCCCACTCGGCGCCGCTGGCCAGGAAGCTGGAGGAGCTCTCGCCGCTGTCGGCGTAGTTGGCGACGTCGGCGGGCGGCGCGAAGTACTGCGGGATCATCTGGGCCCAGCCGGCGTAGTCGGTGTCGGTCTGATCGCAGACCGTCGAGTCGCCGGCGACGTACACCAGGACGGGTTTGGTCGCCGCGCCGACCAGCGCATAGCCGATCGCCGAGATCTGCAGATCGCCCGCGGTCGGGGCCGAGAAGAAGAGATCCAGCCCCGGATATCCCGCCGCGACGTTCTCCGTCGGCTGCCCCTCCTTGGCGCGGACGTTCACGGCAAACGAATAGGTCGTCGACTGGCCGGCGCCGGTGGAGGCGAGGCCCAGCAGCACGCGGTTCGCCTCGGCGTGAATCTCCGTCGCGCCCGCCGCGCTGCCGCCCAGCGTGACGGTGACGGCGTAGTTCCCCGCCTCGGACGTTCCCTGCGCCGTCGCGACGTCGGTCGTCGTGTACGTGCTCCCGCCGAAGAGGCATTCGATGCAGCTCGGACCGACGCCGCCGCCGGGGCAGACCTTGTCGCCGCCGGCGGAGGTGGTGAGCGCCACCGACTGGCAGACCGCGCGGTTCGCCGTGGTGGGGGTCGGGTATCCGGCCGGTAGGCTGCCGGAGCTGCCAGCCGTGCCGCCGGTGCTGCCGGCCGCGCCGCCTGTCCCAGGGTGCCCTCCGAGCGCTCCCCCGGTGCCGCCGGAGCCGGCGGTGCCGCTGCCGCCCTTGCCCGCGGCGCCTCCGGTACCGGCCGCTCCTGCCCTTCCACCGGTTCCGCCGGTCTTGCCGCCGCCTCCGGCTGCCCCGCCCGTACCGGTCGGCGAGCCGCCGGTCCCGCCGCCCGTCCCGGTGCCGGTGGCGCCGCCGGTCCCGCTCACGCCGCCGCTGGCTCCCGTGACGCCCGCCGCCGCGCCGTCGCCGCCCGTGCCGCTGGTCCCCGCTTGTCCGATGCTCCCGCCGGTCCCGCCTGGTCGACGCTCCCGAGTCGGAGCCGTCGCCGCCGCTCGCGCCGCAGGCCAATCCACAGGCGAGCGCCACCGCGAGAATCGCCAAGAGGGGGCCATGAGCGTGAGCACCAAAGGCGTTGCGCGGCGAGCTGGGCATCGTCCCCATGAAAGGGGCGGCCCAGGGGAAATTGCTTCCCGAAGGCGCGCTAGGTCGTGGGGAGGCGCTCGGCCGGGAGGGAGAAGATCATCAGAGGGCAGGGGGGCGCGGACGCGAGCGCGAGCCGTCCATGGGGTCCCCGCAAGCTCGGCTCGCTGGGATCGATGATGGTCTGCTTGTACCCGACGACCATCACCGGATCGCCGCCGCGCAGGGCATGGATCCGCCAGCCGGAATTGGTCGCGCCGGACGGGACGCCGAGCTCGGCATAGAGATGACGGAGCTCCTGGCTGTCGAGGGCGACGTTGGGGGTGCCGAACATGCGCCCTTCGGCGGCCTGGATGAAGATCGACCGACCGTCCTCGTCGACGAGATCGAAGTCGTGCAGCGACTCGAACACGCCGGGAAATCGATGCTGGCAGGGGAGCCCCACGCCCACCGCCTGCTCGCCGCCGATCGGTTTGCCGAGGTGCTGGCGGCCGCGCACCCATCCGACCGCCGAGACCAAGGTGTCGTTGGGCGCAGTCTCCAGCGCGGCCCAATCGTCGGCCGCAACCTCGTCGGCCTGCTGCCGCAACAGGCTCTCCAGTCGCTCGTTCTTCACCCGCAGGATTGACCGTCGGATCCCGGGAGCCATCATCGCGGCCAGACCGCCCACGATGAAGATCGAGATGCGTCCGGAGAAGATCGGCGTGACGCAGGTGAAGATCGCCACATGAACGATCTGTCGGACCACGAACGTGAGCACGATGAACACCGCCCACAACGCCCACCCGAGCGCATTGATGCGCAGTTTCTCGGCGGCCGACAACCAGGCCAGGGCCGGGTCGTCGCGGAGCGGGGTCATGCGGTGGAGCGGGCGTACCGTCTGTTCCGACCCAAAGGCCCCGAACATCCCCACCGGACCATGATACCCGAACTAGCTCTCGCGGTGGGGGCGCAGTCCCTTGGCGAACAGGCCCAGCCCGCCGGCGATGAGACCGAACATGACGAGGGTGGCGAACAGACTGGTGGGCTGAAAGTAAATGTCGAGGTTCATGAGGACGCCGACCAGGATGAGGGCGACGCCGCCGCCCGCGAGCAGCCAGCCGGCAAGAGACTTGCCGTTGAACGCCAGAAATCCGACACCAGCGAGGAGCGGCAACAACGTGACGCCGAAGCTGGTTTGCGCCCCGCCGAAGAATCGCCAGAACGACGTATGAACGGTGACGCGGTCGAACACCATGTAGATCCCGACGCCCATCATCACCAGCCCGGCAAAGAACGACCCGCCCCCGCCGGGCGTGCCCCCAGGCTGGAACTTCGCCTTGCCGCCGAAGCTGCCACCGGTGTCAGCCATGCGCGCACTCTAGCGCGACCCGGGTGCTCAACGCACGGCATGCGGCCACCAAGGGGCACCTGTGCGACCGCGCTCCGGCGTTGCAGGCACCTCATGACGAACAGCTCCCGGTGGTGTTGGAAGCCGAGCCGGTCGGGTCAATACTCCATCGCACACCTCCATGGTGAATGAGTTGCTGGTCGGGCTTTTGGCGCTCGGATTCGTTTCGGCGGCTGGAGGTCCGGCCGCCGGCGGGCCGAGCGTTCCTCCTTCGCAGGCCGGTCCGCGTCCTGCGGCCAGGCTCGACGGCGCGTGGGTGGGGACGCTTCACGTCGGTGGGTTGAAGCTGCGCTTGGTCCTCAAGATCGCGCGGGCGGCGGCGGGGTGGACAGCCACGGTCGATAGCGTGGACCAGCACGCCGGCGACATCCCGGTCGACACGGTGAGCATCGTTGGCGACCAGCTGACGCTGTCGTTGCCGAAGATCAACGCCAGCTACCAGGCGCGGATCGAAGGGGACCGGCTGGTCGGGACGTTCAAACAGAACGGGGCTGCGCTGCCGCTCGAGCTCGACAAGACCGCCAAGCCGCCGGTCATCACCGCGCGGCCTCAGGAGCCGAAGGGGCCGCTGCCTTATGCCGAGCTCGACGTCAGCGTCGAGAATCGAGCCGCCGGAGTCACGCTCGCCTGCACGCTGACCGAGCCGCGCGGCAAGGGCCCGTTCGGCGCCGTCGTGCTGGCGACCGGCTCGGGGCCCCAGAACCGCGACGAAGCGCTGATGGGGCACCGGCCGTTCCTGGTCCTTTCGGACGCCATCACCCGCAAGGGGGTGGCGGTCCTGCGCTGCGACGATCGCGGCGTCGGCAAGTCGACCGGCACGTTCGGCCAGGCGACGACGTTCGATTTCGCCGACGACGTGCTGGCCGAGGTCAGAGCGCTGCAAGCTCGCCCCGAGATCGACCGCGCGCACGTCGGCGTGGCCGGTCACTCGGAAGGGGCCACGGTCGCCGCCATCGCCGCCGCCAGAGCAAGGGACGTGGCGTTCGTCGTCCTGCTGGCCGGGCCCGCGCTGCCGGGCGATCAGATCCTCGATCTGCAGCGCGCCTCTGATGGAGAAGGCGGCCGGAATGAAGGCGCCGGAGATCGCCGCCAGCAAGGAGAGCTGGGACAAGGCGTTCGCCATCCTCAAAGCGGAGAAGGATGACGCAATCGCCACCAAGAAGTTGCGCGCCCTCTATGACACCCTGCCGGCGGCGACCCACGCGCAGTTCGAGCGCGCCGGGGGGTTCGACGCCAAGGCCAAGGAGGTCTTGTCCCCCTGGTTCCGCACGTTCGTGGCGCTCGATCCGCGGACCTTCCTCGGGCAGGTGAAGGTGCCGGTGCTGGCGCTCAATGGCGCGCTGGACTGGCAGGTGCCGCCGGGCGCGAACCTGCCGGCGATGAAGAAGGCGCTCGCCCACGACCACGACGTCACGATTCGCGAGATGCCCGGCCTCAATCACCTGTTCCAGACGGCCAAGACCGGGTCACCGGCCGAGTACGGAGAGATCGACGAGACCATGTCCCCGGCGGTCCTCACGCTGGTGGCCGACTGGGTTGCCCGCCACGCCCGCTCCGGATGACGAGGGCTCAGCCGAAGGTGCCGCCGTCCCAGCCCCAGAGGTATCCGACGGCGTCGGCGAACTCGATGTAGATGCGATCGCGCGCGACGCAGAGCCCGCCGGCGAGGCGGTCGCAAATCTCGCGCGACAGCGTCTCGGTGTCGTCGCCGGTCATCTTGCCGACGTTCTTGACCGCCACGAAGGCGGCCGGCGCGGGCGAGCCTCCGAAGGTCATGCCGAGGCCGGTCTGCAGGCAGGTCATCACCCAGCGCTCGGGCTTTCCGAAGCGGGCGGCGAGCAGCTTCGACAGATCGGCGAGGAGGGCCTTGTGCGCGTCGGCCCCTGGCGCCGGCGCCGAGGTGAACACCTGGATGAGTGGCATCGCGCGTTCCTATCGCGGCGGCGCCGCGCAGGCAACCTGGGGCTGCGCGGCTGGGCTGACCCGAACGCGCTGGCCCTGTTGTCTGGCCGATTCCTGTGCTACGAGGGGCAAATGAAAACCTGGAAAAGTCTGGCAACGGCCTCCATTGCCGTGGCCGTGGTCGGATCGTTGTCGATGGCTGGTTGCAAGCGCCTGGGCGGCGGCGGCGGCGCGACGCCGTCGACCGAGGACGAAAAGACGCTCTACACGCTGGGGATGCTGCTCGGCCGCAACCTGGGGACGTTCAACCTGACCGCCGACGAGCTGGAGCTGGTCAAGTCGGGCCTCACCGACATGGTCCTCAAGCGCGAGCACAAGGTCGACCTCGACAAGTACGGCCCCAAGGTCGACGCCCTGGCCCGCAAGCGCGGACAGGAGCGGGTGGAGATCGAGAAGGCCCAGGCCAAGACCTACCTCGACAAGGCGGGCCGCGAGCCCGGCGCCGTCGTGACGCCGTCCGGGTTGGTCTTCCGCACCGTGACGCCCGGGACCGGCGCGACCCCGACGCCGACCGATCGCGTGAGCGTGCAGTACGAAGGGCGCCTCACCGACGGGACGGTCTTCGACAGCACCAAGAAGCGCGGTGGCGTCCCGGCGACGTTCCCGCTCAACGGCGTCATCAAGTGCTGGACCGAGGGCGTCGGCCGGATGAAGGTCGGCGAAAAGGCGGTCCTCACCTGCCCGTCGTCGATCGCCTACGGCGACAGCGGTCGTCCGCCGACGATCCCGGGCGGCGCCACCCTGATCTTCGACGTCGAGCTGGTCAGCATCGCGCCGCCGAACCAGGTTCCCCCGATGGGCATGTCGACGCCCGGCGGCTCCCCCAGGCCGGGGATGCCGATGCAGCTGCACATGAGCGGTGGCCCGGGCGGCGCGCAGAAGTTGACCCTGGCGCCGCCGTCGCACGCTCAGAAGCCGGCCGCGCCGCCCAAGTAACGCGCCACCAGCAGCGTCACGTCGTCGTCGAGCTTCTCGGCGAAGGCGTCGAGGGCCGCCATCAGCGCGTCGCGCACCGCAACCGGTGCCGACGCGCCGTGCGCCTCGATCAGCGCGGCCAGGCGATCGGTGCCGAAGCGCTCGTGGCCGTCGCGCCCCATCGCTTCGATGAGGCCGTCGGTGTAGAGCACCAGCAGATCGCCGGCCTGGAGCTGGAGGTGGCTCTCGACGGTCCCCGCCTCGATGTCGTGCTTGGCGCCGACCCAGGCGCCCGGCGTGGGGAGCCGTTCGCAGCGTCCGGTCGCCGCGCGCAGCACGAGGATCTCTTCATGCGCGCCCGCGAAGGTGAGCCGACCGTCCTGCCGGTAGCGGAGCAGGGTCAAGGTGGCGTGCTCGCGCTGGCCCAGCCGCATCCGCACGTTGTCGACCAGCATGGCGTTGAGGGCCAGCAGCAGCTCGCGGGGCGAGGCGTCGGGCAGCTTGCGGGACAGCGCGCTGATCCCGCTCTGCATCATCAGCATGACGAGGCCGGTGCCGAGCCCGTGGCCGGCGACGTCGCCGATCCCCAGCCAGCAGCCGTCGCTCGAGACGGGGATGACGTCGTAGTAGTCGCCGCCGACCTCGGTGGCGGTGCGCATGGTGGCGGCGATCTCCAGCCCGGGGACCGTCACGTCGCGCGGCAGGATCGAGGTCTGGATGCGGGTGGCGATCTCCATCTCCTTTTCCAGCCGCTCCCGCTCGGCGACCTGGCGGCGGGTCGCCTCCTCGACCAGGCGCCCGACCAGGCGCGCCCCCTCGAGCGCGCTCGAGACCTGCTCGGCCAGCGACTCGTAGACGATCCCCTCGCGCGGCCCCATCTCCATCAGCAGGCAGCCGAGCGTGCGGTCGTGAAAGTAGAGCGGCTCGACGATCACCGATGCCCGCCGGCCGAGCGGCTCGATCACCGCCGGCAGCAGCGCGGCGGGGGAGAGCTTGGTTCCCGGCGCCGGTTCGCTGCCGCCGGGCGCGCGTTCGATGTCGTGGGCCAGGACCACCTCCAGCTGGGCGGTCGCGCTCGCTGACTCGGAGCCGCGGTCGGTGAGCGCCATCCAGGCGCCGGGGATGCCCAGCCGGGGGAGCTGCGTGCCGACCGCGGCGGTCAGCGCCGCCACCTGCTGCGTCGCCAGCAGCGCGGCGCCGCTGACGGTGAGGGCGTGGGCCAGCCGCTCGGTGTGCAGCCGGTGCTGCGCCTGCGCGCGCTCGGCCAGCTCGGCGATGAGGATGCGCGCCTCGTGCCAGAGGTCTTCGGCCTGCACCCAGCGCAGCGGCTCGGTGGGGAGCGCGGGGAGCAGGAGCTTGCGCAGCGCGGAGATCATCCGCTGCCAGGCCGAGACGTCGTCCCCCGAGCCGACGACGACGGCGAGCAGTCGGTTGAGCGTCGAGGCAAAGAGACCGGCGCCGGCGCCGCGCAGCTCGGCCTCGAAGGCGTCGAGCAGCTGGCGATCCCACCCCGGGGGGAGCGCGGTGTCCGGCCCCGTGCACCGCGCGGGCGATCTCCCGCTGCAGATCCTCCCCATGCTCGGCCAGGAGGCTGTCGACCGGCGTCTCGGTCATGGTGACGGGACCGGCGCGGCCGGGCCGGACCAGGCCGGAGAAGCAGCCGCACGACTGGCGGACGACCAGCTCCGTCGGGGCGCTGGCCCGCAAGGCGACCTGCCGCCCTTCGAGCTGCGCCAGGACCAGATCCAGCGCGGCCTCGCCTTGTTGATAGAGCGGCTGCCGGATGGTGGTCAACGGCGGCGTCGAGAACCGTGCCTCCTCGATGTCGTCGAAGCCGATCACGGCGACGTCGGAGGGGACCTGCAGGCCGCGCTCGTCGAGGGCCTCCATCGCCCCCAGCGCCATGTAGTCGTTGCAGGCGACGAGGGCGTCGAACGGCACCCGGCGCTCGTCGACCAACAGCTCGACGGCCGCCTCGCCGGAGCTCTTCTCGAAGTTCCCGTCGCAGACGAGGGCCGGATCGAACGGCAGGCCCCGTTCGGTCAGGACGGCGCGGTAGATGGCGTAGCGGCGCTCGGCCTCGGCGTTGACGGCCGGGCCGCGGATGAAGGCGATCCGCCGGCAGCCGTGGCGCAGGAGCAGGTGCTCGAGCCCCTGCCGCATGCCCGGCTCCTCGTCCAGCGTCAGGCAGGGGATGTGCGGCGGGCCCAGCGCCAGGCTGGCCATCGGCAGCGGCGCCAACCGCGCGCAGAGCGCGTCGAGCACCGACGGTCCGAGCGCGTTGCCGAGCGCGCCGCCCAGGATGACGGCCCCGTCGATGCTGTCGGCGTCGCACAGGTCGAACACGAAGTTGCGGTGCAGCCCCTCGGTGCCGGCCGCGCCGATCACGCCGCCCGCGAAGATGGCCAGGCTCACCTCGCGCCGGCTGGCGGCGTCGGCCAGGCCGGCCAGCAGCGTCGTCTGGTAGGTCCCGCGCACCGAATCGAACAGCACGCCGAGCACCGGCCGCCGATCCTTCCCCTTGCCGCCACGCGCGCGTGTCCCTTCGCCGGCAGGCGCCGCACGCATCGATCCGGTCTGATCGCGCCAGCGCATCATCGCCGGCGCGGTGCGCGACCCCGCATTCCACCATTCGTACCACGAGCGGCCGCGGGTTGAAAAAGAGCGGGCCCGAACGGCAACTGGCGCCCGCAGCGCGGAAGCGTATTCTTGCGGCATGAAGTGGCGAGGCATCGAGGCGCTTCGCTTGCCGGCGCGGACAGCCGGCGCGCGAGCGGCGTGAAGCGTTTCGAGGTTCCACGGCCGGGCTCGCGCCGGGCCATGGTGATTGGATGCACCACCCTCATCGCGGCGACGCTGGCGACCGGCCTCATGATCGCCCAGCGCACGCGGCGCGAGATCCGCAGCGAGGAGCTGGAGATCCTGCAGGGGGTGCGCAAGGTCTGCAAGCTGTCGACGATGGAGATGTCTCTGGCCGACTACGCCAAGAAGACGGTCCCCAAGACGGTCGATCTGCCGTTCACCAAGGAGCCGACCGCCTATCTGTTTTATTCGGGGATCGTGTCGGCCGGGTTCGATGTCTGCGACAGCGGGGCGCGCATCGAGGTCATCCACGCCAAGCGCGAGGTGCGGATGGTCCTGCCGCCGCCGCGGATCCTGTCGGTCGACGTGCTGCGCTTCGAGACCATCAACGAGGACTCGGGGTTCTTGAACGAGATCGCCCCCGCCGATCGGAACCGCTGGTACGGCGAGGCGCGGGGGGCGCTGGAGCGCGGGGCGCGATCGGCCGGGGTGCTCGAACGAGCGACGAGCCACGCGCGCGAGCTGTTTGCCGGCTTCGTCCAGGCGCATGGTTATTCACTGACGTTCACCGTGGCGGACGCCGAGCGATGAAGCAGGCTTGCGGGGCCTTGATGGCGGCGTGGATGCTGACGGCCGCCGGCGGCCGGGCCCAGGCGCGACCCAAGCATGCGCGGGCCCACGCGACCACCCACGCCAAGACGACCGCCCGCTCGTCCGGCGCGGCTCCCGGCCCCTCCGCCTGTTCCGACAGCGAGGAGACCGCCCTGTGGTGGTCGCCGCTGGCCCCGGCGGCGGGCGCGACCATCAAGCTCCTGGCCGTGGGCGAGGAGAGCGGCGCCGGTGAGCTGTCGGCGATCGATCCCGCCGGCGCGCGACACGCGCTGGCGGTGGCGCGCCACCCGGGCCTCCCCGGCAGCCTCTCGGCCGAGCTGGCCGCGCCGCACGCGGGCGCCTACCGGGTGACCTGGACCCGGGGCGACCGGACGCTCGCCTGCCGGATCATCGACGTGGCCGCCCATGCGCCCAAGCCCGACACCAGCGTGGGGAAGGTCGTCTGGCCGGCGACCCACGGCTGGGACCGCCGCTACGAGAACTTCTTCTCGGCCTGGATCGACGTGCTGTTCGACGCGCCGCCGGACGCCTCGCTCGACTTCCGGCCGCTGCACCAGGCGCTGCGCGATCCGGCCCGCAACTTCCTGATGAACTTCCTCGGGCTGCGCGAGGACGACCCCAAGAACAGGGCCGCCATCACCGCCACGCCCGACTGCGCCGACCTGCCGTATTTTCTGCGGGCCTACTTCTCGTGGAAGCTGGGCCTGCCGTTCGGGTTCCGCGACTGCGATCGCGGCACCGACGCGCGTCCCCCCCGCTGCACCGGCTTCTTCAGCAACGAGGATCCCCCCTCGGGAAAGGAGACGCTGGGCGCCATCCGGTCGTTCCTGCGCCTCATGGGCAACCACGTCCAGTCGGGCAGCGCGCGGACCGCGCTCGACGACGACGCCACCGACTACTATCCGGTGGCGCTGGACAAGAAGGCGCTGCGCCCGGGGACGATCTACGCCGATCCCTACGGACACGTGATGATGTTGGTGAGGTGGGTCGCCCAGACGCCGGCGCGTGGGGGCCTCCTGCTGGCGGTCGACGGCCAGCCGGACACGTCGATCGGACGCAAGCGCTTCTGGGAGGGGACGTTCCTCTTCGCCAACGACGTCAAGAGCGCGGGGCCGGGGTTCAAGGCCTTCCGGCCGGTGGTCCGCGGCGCCGACGGCCACCTCGCGTCGATCCCCAACAAGGCCATCGGCGGCGCCGGCGATCCGGCCCACGCGCCTTTCTCCGACGAGCAGGCCAAGCTGAGCGAGGACGCGTTCTACGCGCGGATGGGCAAGCTCATCAACCCGCAGGGGCTCGACGCCGAGGCGGCCTATCGCGAGACGCTGGACGCGCTCGCCGAGCAGCTGACGGTGCGGGTCGGATCGGTCGACAACGGCGAGAAGTTCCAGAAGGAAAAGGGTCCGGTTGTCATCCCGATGCCCGACGGCGCCAAGATCTTCGAGACCACCGGCCCGTGGGAGGACTACGCGACCCCCTCGCGCGACATGCGGCTCCTCATCGCCATGAACGTGCTGCTCGGGATCCCGGACCGGATCGTGAAGCACCCCGAGCTCTTCAAGCTGGGCGGTCGCAAACCGGAGCTCGTGCGCGCCGAGATCGCCAAGCTGCACGCCAGCCTCATCCCGACCCGCGGCATCACCTATACGCGCAGCGACGGCTCGCCGCAGAAGCTGACGGTCGCCGACCTCTTGGCGCGGCGGGCCGCGCTGGAGATCGCCTACAACCCCAACGACTGCGTCGAGATCCGCTGGGGCGCAGCCGTTGGGACGCCCGAGGCCGCCACCTGCACGCGCCACGCGCCCCCCGAACAAAAGGCCAAGATGGCCGAGGTCCGCGTCTGGTTCCACGAGGCGCGCCGGCCTTCCCGGTGAAGCGCGGCGGCCCGCGGCCGCGCGTCTGTTTCCGTCCGGCCAAGGGGCCGGATCAAATCTCCGCCAGCGACGGAGCGTTGTAGCAATCCGCGGGCTCGGGTTGTACGCTGCCGGCCATGAAGGTGGGTATCCCGAAGGAGATCTATCCTCACGAGTCGCGCGTGGCGGCCGTGCCCGAGACGGTGCACAAGATTCGCAAGCTGGGCTTCGACGTCGTCGTCGAGACGGGCGCCGGCGACGCCTCCACGTTCGCTGACAGCACCTACGTCGAGGCCGGCGCCACCATCGCCCCCAACGCCGACGCGCTCTACGCCGAGGCGGACGTGGTGCTGAAGGTCCGCCAGCCGATCGCGCTCGGCGACGGCAAGCACGAGGTCGATCGGCTGAAGCAGGGCGCGACGCTGATCAGCTTCATCTGGCCGGCGCAGAACAAGGAGCTGCTCGACCGGCTGGCGGCGCGCAAGGTGACGGTGCTGGCGATGGACGCCGTCCCGCGCATCACCCGCGCCCAGCGGATGGACGCGCTGTCGGCGATGGCCAACATCGCCGGTTACCGCGCGGTCATCGAGGCGGCGTCGCACTTCGGGCGCTTCTTCCCCGGTCAGGTGACGGCGGCCGGGCGGGTGAAGCCGGCGCAGGTGTTCATCGTCGGCGCGGGCGTGGCCGGCCTGGCGGCGATCGCGGCCGCCCGGGCCCTGGGGGCCCAGGTGCGGGCGTTCGACACCCGCCCGGCGGTGCGCGAGCAGGTGGAGAGCCTGGGCGCCACCTTCGTCGAGTTCAAGTTCGACGAGGCGGGCGAGGGCGTGGGCGGCTACGCCAAGGAGATGAGCGAGGCTTACCTGGCCGCCGAGCAGGCGATGATCGCGCAGCACACCAAGCAGTCCGACATCGTCATCTCGACGGCGCTGATTCCGGGCAAGCCGGCGCCGAAGCTCATCACCTCGGGCGCGGTCGTCTCCATGGAGCAGGGCTCGGTCCTCGTCGACATGGCGGCCGAGCAGGGCGGAAACTGCGCGCTCACCGAGCGCGACAAGGTGGTCCAGAAGTTCGGCGTCACCATCATCGGTCTCACCGATCTGCCGAGCCGGATGGCGCGCCAGTCGAGCGAGCTGTACGCCACGACGGTGTTCAACCTCCTCAAAGAGATCGCCCCCGAAGGAACGGTCGCGCTCAACCTGGAGGACGAGGTTCAGCGCGGCGCCCTGGTGTTCAAGGAAGGCGCGCTGATGTGGCCGCCCCCCAAGCCCCCGGCGCCACGCACCGGCGGCCCGACGGCGGCCCAGAAGGCGCTCGAGGCCAAGGCGGGTGCCTCGTCGCACCCGACCCCCGCCGTCGCCGCCAGCGGTGGCGGCAAGATGTTGGGCGCGCTGGCGGCGCTCGCGCTCGGCGCCGCGGCCATCTTCGGACCGCCGGCGCTGATCCAGCACCTGACGGTCTTCTTGCTGGCCTGCGTGGTCGGCTGGCACCTGATCTGGAACGTCACGCCGGCCCTGCACACGCCGCTCATGAGCGTCACCAACGCCATCAGCGGGATCATCCTGATCGGCGGGATGCTGGCGCTGTTCGGCGGCGGCTCCGGCGCGCTGGCGCTGGGCGGTGTCGCGATTCTCGTCGCCGCCATCAACGTGGCGGGCGGCTTCCTGGTGACGCAGCGGATGCTGCGCATGTTCCGGAAGTAAGGGCGGACGCTCCATGGTCATCACCATTCGATCGGTCGCCTACCTGGCGGCCAGTCTGCTGTTCATCCTCAGCTTGCGCGGCCTGTCGACGCAGGAGAGCGCCCGGCAGGGAAACCGGTTCGGCATCGTCGGCATGCTGGTCGCCGTCCTCATGACCGCGGTGGCGCTGTTGCTGCCGGGAGGAGAGAGCGCGACCGTCACCCCGGACAGCACGGTCGTCGGCGTGCTGGCGGGCGCGCTGGGGATCGGGTGCGTGATCGGCGCGCTGCTCGCCATGCGGGTGGCGATGACCTCCATGCCCGAGCTGGTGGCGATCCTGCACAGCTTCGTCGGCGCGGCGGCGGTTCTGGTCGGCATCGCCACCTACCTGCAGCCGGCGGGGGTCGATGCGGCCGACCGCGCGGCGCACCTGGGAGAGATCTTCGTCGGCATCCTGGTGGGCGCCGTGACCTTCAGCGGCTCGGTGATCGCCTTCGGCAAGCTGCGCGGCAAGATCGGCAGCAAGCCGCTGCTGCTGCCGGGCCGGCACATCCTGAACGTCATCGCGCTGACCCTCTGCGTGGCGCTGGGGGTGATCTTCCAGCGCGCCGAGGTCGCCTGGCCGGCGCCCGGCATGAGCGTGTTCGACGCCGGGATGCCGGCGCTGCTGGCCATGACCGGCATCGCCCTCCTGCTCGGCGTGCACATGGTGATGGCCATCGGCGGCGGCGACATGCCGGTCGTCGTCTCGCTGCTCAACAGCTACTCCGGCTGGGCGGCGGCGGCCGCCGGCTTCATGCTGTCGAACGATCTGCTGATCATCACCGGCGCGCTGGTCGGCAGCTCGGGCGCCATCCTCAGCTACATCATGTGCAAGGCGATGAACCGCTCGATCTTGAACGTGATCCTGGGCGGCTTCGGCGCGGAGAGCGGGGCCAAGCCGGCCGCCGGCACCGCGGCCCCCGCCGGCAAGGTGAACGAGACCACCGTCGACCAGGTGGCCGAGATGCTGCTGGCGCGCGCGCAGCGTGATCATCGTGCCCGGCTACGGAATGGCGGTCGCGCAGGCCCAGCACCCGGTGAAGGAGATCTCCTCGCTGCTGATCGAAAAAGGGATCAAGTGCCGCTACGCGATCCACCCGGTGGCCGGGCGGCTCCCCGGGCACATGAACGTGCTCTTGGCCGAGGCGTCGGTCTCCTACGACATCGTCAAGGAGATGGACGAGATCAACGAAGACTTCCCCAGCACCGACGTGGTGATGGTGATCGGCGCCAACGACATCGTGAACCCGTCGGCCGAAGAAGATCCGGGCAGCCCCATCTACGGCATGCCGGTGCTGCAGGTCTGGAAGGCGGCGCGCGTCGTGATGCTCAAGCGCGGGATGGCGGCCGGCTACGCGGGCGTCGACAACCCGCTCGTCTACAACGACAACACGCTGATGCTGTTCGGCGACGCCAAACAGAGCGTCAACAAGCTGCTCGGCGCGCTGCGCGCCGGCGGCTGAAGCCTCTTCGCTCGAGGCGTGCACGCGCCGGCCGACTCGGTCGCGCGGCCGCCGGCGTCAGGGCCGAAGCCGCTCGAGCTCGGCGCGGGCGCGGGCGGCGGCTGGATGCCGGGGGGCCAGGGCGACAAAACGCCGGAAGGCGGCCACCGCTTCTGCCGGGCGGCCGAGCGCCTCGAAGGCGAACGCTTGGGCCAGTCGCGCCTCGGGCTGCGCGGGCTCGGCCTCCAGCGCCGCCGTCAGATCCATCTCGGCCTCCCGGGCCCGTCCGAGGGCCATGAGCGCCAGGCCCCGGTTGGCCCGCACGCGTGGCTCGGCGATGCCGGCATAGGCGTCGGCGGCCGCGGCGGCGTCGCCGTTCTTGAGCGCCAGATCGCCCCGGGCGATGGACGCTGCGACGCGCGCTCCGGCGTCGAGACAGGAGGGGTCCCGGGCGGCGGCGGCGTAGGCGTCGCGCGCCCCTGCTTCATCGCCGAGCTCCAGGCAGACGTCACCGAGCCGCTTCTGCCAATCACAGTCGGCGATCGCCGGGCCCTCGCCCGGCCCGCGCGGGTTGGCCAGCGGCCGCGCGCTGACGCCGGAGGCGCGGGCGAAGGTGAACGTCATCGGGATCTCGTCGCGGGCGATGAGGCTCGCGAAGTCTGGACGCCGGGCCACGAAGACCAGCGCGTCGCTGTCGCGATAGACCAGCGCCCAGCGTGCCGGAGCGAACAGCGCCGCGCGTGGGTTGAGCTGGGGATAGCTGACCAGCGCCGCCGTCACCCCGAAGCGATCGAGGAACGCCTGCCAGTCGTCGCGCGACAGATCGTCGCGGCGAAGCGTCGCGTGGAACGCGGCCGGATAGCTGTTGATGCGGGGGTCCTGGAAGACCTGGTGCCGGTCGCCCCAGTGCCAGGTCAGGTAAGAGCCGACCTCGAGATCGTTGTACATCCGGCCGGCGAGACCGTTGTCGTCGACGAAGCGGATCGCGTCGGCCGGGATCAGCTCGGGTTCGAGGCCGAGCTCGACGAAGCGCTCCCCGTGGCGCGCCGCGGAGAGGCGCGGCATCAGCGTCAATCCGGCCAGCGCGGCGGTGACGGCGACGACGGCGTAGAGCGGGGCGGGGGGATGCCGGAGCCGCCCAGCGGCCCTCGACGCCAGCTCGGTCAGCATGACCGCCAGGATCGGACCGCCGAGGATGGCGAATTCGGCGACGAAGCGAATGCGTCGCGCGCCGAGCAGGCCGAGCGCCAGCGCCGGAACGACCCAGCGCCAGCGCCGCCCGGGCAGCACCGTCGCCAGCAGCACGCCGGCTGCGACGAAGAAGAACGGCCCGTCGAGTGGCCAGGTCGCGGCGCGGTATTCCTGCAATGGCCGCAGCCAGGGCATTCGCCAGTGGTTGGCGATGTAGGTCAGGGCCCCGGCGCCCGACGGGGTGGCGAAGACGAACGGCGCGAGCAGGAGCGCGAACAGCGCCGCGCGCCGTGAATCTGCGCCCCGTCGATCGAGCGCGGCGCCGGCCGCGCAGAGCGCGAGCAGCGCCGGGGCCAGGAAGAAGCACGAGTTGGCGTTGGCCCAGACCAGCGCCAGCGGAACGAGCGCGATGAGCGCCCGCGGGCGCCCGCGCTCGGCCCGCTCGAGCGCGAGGAGCAGATAGGCGAGACCGAGGAAGGTGCAGAGGTGGGGGCGCTCGACGAAGCGCGGCTCGGCCGCCCAGGCGGCCAGCGCCAGTGCGGCCGCGGCCGCGGCCGGGTGGGCGCCCCGCCGGAGCGCCACCCGAAACAGCAGCGCCCAGGTGGCGAGCACGAAGGTCGTCTTCAGCAGGACGGTCCCCGCGATCCCGCCGGCGCGATGGGCCAGCGCGAGGACGATCTGAAACAGCCAGGCCAGGTTCAGCTCGCGCGCCTCCGGGTAGGTGAAGGAGAGCAGGTTCGTACGCGGAACGGCGTGGTGCTGGAGGATGAGCTCGCCGAGCCGCAAGTTGAAGAAGAGATCGGTCTCGTCCATCGGGACCAGGCAGCGCCCGGCGACGAACAGCAGGAGCGCGGCCAGCGCCGCCAGCTCGGGACCGCGTCTGCCCGTCTCGTCGCTCACGGCGGCGTGATCCCGTAGACCCGGGCGTCGGGCGAGGCGTAGCGAAGGTGAAACTGCGCCGGGCGGGCGTCGGCCCAGGCGCGTTCGACAGGAAAGCCGTCGCCGTCGGCGGCGACGTTGCGCGCGACGATCTCGTCGAGCGCGGCGACGAACAGCACCTCGGCGCGCGCGTCGCGCAGGTTGCGCCACCAGACGTCGAAGCTGGCGCCGTCGCGGTAAGGGGCCGACTCGGGCGTGGCGGCGCGGCCGGTCCGCGGCAGTCGCCGCCCGAAGTCGTGGAGCCTGTCGCCGGGCGCTCCAGCGACGTTGACGTACGTCACCCGGTTGGCGAGCTCGCGCCCGGCCAATGGAAACGCCAGGTTCGTGCCGGTGTAGGCGACGCGCGCGCCGTTGACGTTGGCATGAAACCAGGCCCAGGCGTCGTCGAGCCCGCTGCCGACGGCGTAGCCCGGAGCGCGCGCCCGGCAGCGCTCGAGCCCGAACGTGAGCGTCACGGCCGCCGCCGTCGCCAGACCGGCCAGGCCGGCGACCGCCATCCAGGCGAGCGGCCGCCGCATCGCCGCCCGAGCGTCGGCGCCAGCCGAAGAAGGTGGCGCCGCCGAGCAGGGCGGCCGGAACGATCAGCCATCGTTCGGGCGTCGAATACTCGACCAGGCCAGCGAGCACGACGGCGAGCCGCCAGTCGAGCGGCGTGGAGGCGCGGCGCTCGCCCGATCGCCACCGCCGCCACGCCGAACGCCGCGAACAGGAACCGGCTCTCCTGATAGGGGATCCAGAGCCAGAAGACCGTCGTGACAGCCAGCAAGAGGGCGCCCTCGAGCAGCAGGCGGCGCCAGACGACGACCACCGCCGCCGCGAGCACGAATCCGAATCCCGCCGCGCCGAGCATCTCGCCGAGCGCGCCGAGCTGGCCGACTGGCAGATGGTAGATCCAGGCGCGCATGGCGGCGCGATCGGTGAGGCCGGGAAAGCCCAGCGTCGCCACCGGATAGAAGGGATTGCCGGTCGCCAGCGCGTTGCGCAGGTACCAGAAGCCGCCGCTCGCCAGGACGACGGCGGCGGCCGCCACCGAGGTGCGCCCCCGACGGCGCCCCGATCTCGCCGAGAAGATCACGACCAGGGCGAAGGGCAGGGCCAGCGGGAGGCCGACGTACTTCGTCCCCACCGCCAGCCCGAGCGCGACCGCCGCGGTCAGGAGATCGCCGTCGTCGCCCTGGCGCGCCGCCCGCGCGCTGAACGGAAGCGAGGCCAACAGAAACGCCGCCAGGCCGAGGTCGGTCATCGCCGTCCGCGCCTGCTGCCAGACTTCGGGGATCAGCAGGAAGACGAGCGCGGCGGCGAGCGCCGCCGTCCGCCGGCCACCCGCCTCGCGGACGGCAGCCACGATCGCCAGCGCGGCGAGCGCGGCGAAGGGAAGTTGTCCCGAGCCGGCGAGGCAGTCGGAGTGAAGCGGCGCCATCAGGAACGCAAACCAGAGCTCGAGGTTGGAAGGTGCGTAGGCCGACGACGGATCGCCGAACACCGCGGGCACGATCTCCAGCCGGCGATCGGCGATCCAGGTGGCGGGCACGTGCAGGTGGTACGAGAGCGTGTCGTAGAGGAAGGTCGTCTTGCCAAACCCGGCCCAGGCCCGCAGCAGGACGGCGGCCGTCAAGGCGCAGACGCAGGCGACGTCGGGGGTGGTCAGCGGCTCGCGCTCACGCCCGCGGTCCCTACCGTCCGTCGCGCGCCGGTGCGTTCCGGCCGCCAGCGCCAGGGCGACCGCGGCGAGCGCGGCGAGCGTGCACCGGGCGTCGAGCCGGCCGCAAGCGCCCAGCGTCGCCTCCACGACGACCAGGATGGCGAATGCCCAGAGCATCACGCGAACCGCCCGGGTGGCGCGCGACTCGTCCCGCGACCCGGTGGCGCGGGCCAGGCAATTGCCGGCGAGCGCCAGGAGCGCGAGCGAAAGACCGAGGACGATCACGCCAGTACCCGGGGCGGAGGACTCGGACGGCGCCGTGCTCGCCGCGACGACGGTGACCACGATCAGAGCGGCGCCCGCCAGCGCGGGCCAGCCGGCGAACGGCGCCGGCACCGCGACCGCGCTCCAGGCGACGACGAGCGCGACGGTCGGGCCCCGCGGCAGGGCTCCGCCGGCGATCAGGGCGACGGCGAGCGGCGCCAGGGGCAACGCCAGCACCAGGCCCATCACCCAGCCGGCCGGCGAGGTGATCACGCAGGCGACGGCCGCCGCCCAGAAGAGCAACGCCTCGGTCGTCGCGTCGCCGGGGGCCCGCAGCCGCCAGGCCATGAGGGTGAGCCCGCCGATCGCCAGCAAGAAGGGGACGCGCGCGCTGCCCGGCGACGGCACATCGGGCGCCAGCAGGCGCGGCAGGCTGGCCGCCGCCGGCACGTCAGCGACGGCCGTCTGGTAGCGCCTGCCGTCGAGGCGGGTCGTTCCGTCGTCGGTTCCGTGTGACGGTGCCGTCGTCGCCCCCGTCGGACGGCGACTCGGTCGCGCTGAAGCGCGCCGCCGGCAACAGCATCGCTTCGGTTCCGCCCTCTCCGTAGAGGGCGGCCCGCGGGAGCACGTCACCCACATATTCGCGGAGGCGCGCCGGGCCGTCGACGAGGGCCGAGAGGCCGAGCAGCGCCGCCCCGCCGCAGATCGCGGCCAGCGCCGAACGCCCCCGTCCAGAGGCCCAGACCACCGGGAGGAGGCCGGCGAGCGCCGGTTTGAACGCGACGCTCGCCGCCAGCGCCGCGCCCGCCAGCCAGGGGCGCCCCCGCTCACGCCAGGCGATCGCCAGGAGGAGCAGAAGCAACAGATCGATCTGGCCGCGCTCGAGGTGGCGATAGAAGGGGAAGAAGAGCGCGCTGGCCAGGAAGAAGACGGCGCGATCGCGCCGGGCGGTCGGGCTCCCCGGGGCGGGCGCCAGCAAGCCGGCCCCCAGCCAGGCGCCCAGCATCGCGGCGGTGAAGAGGCCCTTGGCCGCGGCATATCGCAGCGACGCCAGCGGCCGGAACAGATCGGCGACCAGCGGCGGATAGAGAAAACGGCTGTGGCGGAAGAGGGCGACCCCGTCCCAGAGGGTCGGGGCGACGGGCGATCCGACATAGTTGACGTAGGGGTCGAGGCCCAGCCGCCGCGCGGTCGCCGCGATCCAGTACGCGGCGAAGTCCTGTTGCAGCGAACGCACGCTGAACCAGGCGCCTGCCGCGCCAGCCACCGCCAACGCCGCCGCCGCTGCCACGCGGGGCCACTTCGGCGGCAGGTCGTCGGGCATGGTTCGCGTCGCGCACCGTTGCCTTACGGCAACGCCCTCCTGGCCGCGGGCGGGCGCCTCACGGGGCTCTCAGCGGGTGCGGCCGAACGCGCCCAGCGCCGCCTGATCGTTGTGCTCGAAGGCCGCCTCGGCGTCGAGGCTGGCCAGATCGCGTCCAATCGTGGCCACCGCCAGCGTCTGTTCGCCGCGCCGATAGGCGAGGGTGGCGTCCCGCTTGGCGAGATCGCCGGCGACGTCGATCCGGTCCCAGCTCTCGGCGTGGCCGACGTAGTTGATCGTCACGTCGAACTGCGTGCTCCAGAAGAACGGCGGCGAGGCGAACGGCAGGTCGCGCCCCAGGATGTTCAGCGCCGCCAGGCGTCCCATCCGCTGGGCGACGGCCCAGTGCTCGATGCGCACCGACTCGCCGGTGGGCGCGAACGGGAAGCGGGCGATGTCGCCGGCGGCGAACACGCCGGCCGCGCTGGTCCGCAGGCGATCGTCGACCACCACGCCGCGATCGATGGTCAGCCCCGCCGCCTGGGCCAGGTCGACGGCCGGCTTGACCCCCACGCCCAGCACGACGAGATCGGCGCTGAGCCGCTCGCCGTTGGCCAGCACGACGGCGTTGGCCTCGATGCGGGCCGCCGTTTGCCCGAGGTGGAAGCGAACGCCGTGCTCCTCGTGGACGGCGCGCAACAGGCCACCCAGCTCGGGGCCCAGCGCCTTGGTGAACGGGATCGGCTCGGGCGCCACCACGTCCACCGTCAAATCGCGGGCCCGCAACGAGGCCGCCACCTCCATGCCGATGAAGCTGGCGCCGATGACGACGGCGCGCTTGGCCCGGCTGGCGCCGGCGATGATGGCCCGGCTGTCGGCCAGCGTGCGGAGCGTGTGAACGTGCGGCAGCTCGGCGCCCGGCAGCGACGGTCGGATCGGCTCGGCGCCGGTCGCCAGCAGCAGCGCGTCCCAGGCCACCTCTCGGCCGTCGTCGAGGGAGAGCTTCTTGGCGGCCGGATCGATGGCCGCCACGCGCGAGCCGAGCGCCAGGGCGATCTTCTGCTCGCCGAAGAACGACGGGGGACGCAGCGGCATCCACTCCTCGGGCGCGGAGCCGGCCAGATAGTCCTTCGACAGGTTCGGGCGATCGACCGGCGGAGACTCGTCGGCGCCGAAGAGGAGGATCTCACCGTCGTACCCTTCGCGGCGCAGCGTCTCGGCCGCCGACTCGCCGGCCGCCCCGGCGCCCACGATGGCGATGGTCCGCAGCGACGATTCACGCCGCAAGCTGAGCGGATCGCCGCGCCGGCCGGCGACCCGGATCTTCCCCCCGGCGCGCTCGACGTCGTAGCAGGGCAGGGGATTCAGCGCCGGCGCGCGCAGCACCGCGCCGGTGCGGAGATCGAAGCAGGCGTGGTGCCAGGGGCAGCGGATCGTGCCGTCGACGACCCGCCCCTCCGCCAGCGGGCCGCCGTAGTGCGTGCAGGTCGCGCCGACGGCGAAGATCTCCTCGCCGTTCCGGACCAGCAGCACCGACTCGCCGTTCGCCTGGCCGAGCAGCGGCCCCTCGGCGGGGACCTCGGTCTCCAAGATGCCGGCCGCGAGATCTGGACCCGAGAGCTTGGTTTCTCCACCCATGGGCGTTGGTAGGTAGAGTTGCAGGGACGGGCCGAGGTGACAAGGCCCCCTCGTTCCCGTTTACCTGGTCGGCTCTATTGGCGGAGCGTTCGACGGCTGCTGCCCGCTCCCGGGTCACGTCGGCGGGGCGTGCTCTCGCGCGCCGCCGGCGTGGTCGTTTGGTGCTCCTCGCGCTCGCTCTGCCCGGCCCGCGCCGACAATTCAGCCTCGGCCTGCAGCCAGTCGTCGGTCTCGTGCCCCGGCCCAGAGCCTCGCTGAAGGAAAAGCTCGTACGCCCGCCGCGCAATCTCGTCTTGGCCCGGTGGGGTCCCGCTGCCATCTCGATTGGACTTCGCCATTGAAATTCCTCCAGGCAGCGAAGGTAAGCACCTCCCGTTTCGCCGCAACCCCACCGGCCCCGGGTGGACGTTCCTCGATGTCGACCACCCCGGGACTACCAAGTCCGACGGGCTTGTGTAATATGCGCCCATGCTGCCCCGCCGAAAGAGGTCTCACGGGCCCCGGTTAGGAGTTGGCCTCGCGCTCCTGGCCTCCATCTTGTTGATCTCCGTCGGAACGCCCTGGTCGGCGCGCGCGGCCGACGACGACGAGGCGCCGAAGGCGTCGGTGCCCGACGCCCCGCAAATCGAAGACACCGACAAACCCAAGGACAAGTCGCTGCTGGCACCGACGCCGGCCGACGTCGCCAAGAAGAGCCAGGCCGGGGACGAGGCCTTCTACCAGCGCTGGCAGTTCTGGGCGGTCACGGGCGGTATCGTGGTCGGCGCGGTCGCCCTGTTCTTCGGCGGCCAGGCGCTTTATCACTCGATCAACGGCGGCGACGTTCGCCCCTGCAACCCGTCGTTCATCGGTTGCGGCGGGCAGGGGCACTGATCATGAAAATCTTTCGATTCCTGCGCGTGGTCCCGTTGCTGGCCGTCGTTCTCGGAGGCCTCGCCAGCGGGTGCAACACCTACCACTACTACGACATCGACGTGAAGTTCGCGAGCCCGTTCACCGAGAGCGATGCGAGCGTGATGAAGCTCTGCCTGGTGGAGATCACCGGCGCGGCATCGGACACCCTGTCCCTGGACTGTCCGCCGGCGAAATATCCCGACATGGGCACGTTCGAGTACTCGACCTTCGCGGATTCGGGGTCGATCAACTTCACGTTCAATGCCTTCTATGACGTTCCTCAGTCGCCCAGCAATCAGTGCACCTCCGGCGCTATAACGCTGCCGGCGAGCACGCAGATCACCCAGACCGGCACGATCACGTTGACCGACTTCAACGCGACGAACTGCCCGCTGATGATCACCCCGTAACCGGGCGCCACCGGCTCGGGTCGCCGAGCGGGTGGCGGAACGGCTTCGGGCTCAGTCCAGCGCGTCGTCGATCTGCACGCCGTCGCCGAGCTCGGACATCAGATACTGCCGGAGCCGCTTCTTGAGCCGCTCTTCGATCTGACGGACGCGCTCGCGCGTGACGCCGAAGCGCTCGGCGATCTGGACCAGCGTCGCCGGCTCGTCGTTGAGCAGACGGTCGCGGAAGATCTCCAGGTCGCGGTCGCGCAGCGTCGCGCCGAACTCGTGCAGCTTGTCGCGCAGGATGGAGCCGAACTCGCCGGCCTCGACCTGCAGATCGGGCCGCGACGACGGGGCGGCCCGCACGAAGTCCCCCTGGGTCCGGTCCCCCTGCTCGTCCGACCGCATCGGAGCGTCGAGCGAGGTCTCCGAGGCGTTGAGCCGGCGCTCCATCTCGATCACCTCTTGCTCGGTGACGTCGAGCGCCGCCGCCAGGTGCTTGGGCTCCACCTCGAAGCCCTGCTTCTCCAGCTTCTCGCGCTCCTTGCGCAGATTGAAGAAGAGCTTTCGCTGCGCCTGGGTGGTCCCGACCTTCACCAGCCGCCAGTTGGCCAGGATGAACTTCAGAATGTAGGCCCGGATCCACCAGGACGCATACGAGGACAGCTTCACGCCGCGATACGGATCGTACTTTTGCACGGCGTGAATGAGGCCGATGTTCCCTTCCTGAATCAGGTCGAGAATGTTGCGGTGCGCGCGGCGATACTCCTGCGCGATCTTCACCACCAGCCGCAGATTGGCCGTGATGAGGCGAGCCGCCAGCCGCTGCTCGGCCGTCTTCGAGAACTCCACCGCCACCTCATGCTCCTCTTCGCGGGTCATGAGCGGGTAGCGGCGAAGCTCGTGCAGGTAGGCCCCGATGGTCGAGTAGTCGGTCGGGGTCGTCTCCAACCCGGCGGCTGCGGCGGAAGTCGGGGCGGCGCCGCTGTCTTGGTCCGGGCCTGCCTCGATGGGCAATCCGGCGACGTCCGGGCCCGCGGCGCTGGCTCCCACCTCGACTTCCGAGTCGGAGTCCGACGGTTCGGCCTCCGCATCCTCGGAATCGACTGACTTGAGGTGGCGGCTCGACTCCTTACCCTCATCGAGGGCTTCGAGCTCCTTCGATTCCGCCTCGCCTGGCTGATGGCGGCGGCGGGCTGTTGTCGTTCGCTTGGAAGATGAGGTCGCGGTGCTGAGCATGCCGCACATCATCGCAAGCCTCGTGCCACCACCCCGAATCGCTAGGCCAACAAATACGAGCAGTTAGGGGAGCCGCCGATGCCCTATGTTACGGTCCGGTAGCGTCCGCCCCCACGCTCCTAATAGTCACGTAACCACTTCCACCCACGACGTCCAGACCTTACGGAATCAGGGGCTGTCGTCGTAGTGCTCCGCCCGTCCAAAGATATCGTCGTGGTAGCGAATGAAGTAGTAGAGAGACACGGCGCCGAACAGGGCGGCGGCACCGAACGAGATGTTGGCCGCCAGCGCGAAGTGCCGTTTCTGGTCGAGATCGTCGGCCGCCGCCTCCCGGGTCGAGCCGTTCGGCTGCAGCTGCGACAGCTCGCCGAGAAACGCCCCGGCCGCCAGGGCGGCCCCTGCCGCGATCGCCGAGCCGTAGGCCGCGTAGGGGGGCCAGGCGCGCCGCCGCGGCAGGTTCTCGGAGCTGAGGCGGATCTGGAGCTCCTGCCCCGGCAGCACCTCCACCCGTGACGCCCAGGGAAAGCGACCGTCGGCCTCGACCCGCACGGCGTGCTTGCCCGCCAGCAGCGTGCCGGAGATGAGCGGGGTGACGCCCAGGTAGGCGTTGTCGATGGAGACGCGCGCCCCGTCGGGCTCGGTGGCGACCTGGATCTTGCCGGGCTCGACGTGAGGCCGGAACAGCTCGCCCGAGGCCTCCTGGACGGCGCGGATGAGATCCTCGACGCCCCCCTCGACCAGGCGGAAGACGCGGCTCTCGACCTTGCCCTCCTCGACGTTGTCGAGGTTCAGGTTGAACAGGAACTGCTTGCCGCGCGTGCCGACGCTCCCCGCGACAATCCGCCGCACGCCCAGCGAGACGCCCGCGCGCCCCAGGCAGGAGATGTCGTCGAGACAGCTCTGAGCCCGCTTTTCGTTTTCGACGCCGAGCCGGGCGCGGAACTCTTCCTTGCCGGCGATCTCGAAGCCTCCGTGCTGGGCGACGTAAGCGATCAGGACCTCGGTGAGGTTGTCGGCCAGCTCGGCGTCTTTTTCCGACGTTCCCAGCACCAGCACGGCGATCTTCTCGGCGGCGCGCGCGGGACGGGGCGCCGCGGCCAGGACGAGGCCGGCGAGCAACGCGGCGGTCCCTGCGCGGGGCATCGTCCTCATGGAGAGGACACTCCGCAGGTGCCGGCGCTGGCCGTTCCGCCGTCGGCCGCCGCCTGGCAGATCTTCGAGAGGCACTGGTTGGCGGCGGTGCACGGGTCACCGTCGGCCAGCAGGGGCGCGCAGATGCCGGTCGTCCCCGCGGGGGGCGTCGCACAGAACGACTGGGCGCCGATCCACCGATCGTTGTGGCAGTCGGCGTCGGGATCGGCGGGGTCGGTGTTCGTGGCGCAGAGGATCGTGCAATTGCCCGGCTTGTTGGCCGCCGCGTCGGCGCCCCGGCAGGTCAGATCGCCGACGCAATTGGCCGTGGTGGCGCAGGGGTAGGGGAAGAAGCCCGGGTAACAGGCGGCCGTCGGTGTTCCCGAGGGCGTGAAGAAGGGGAGGCGGGTCTGTCCGATCCCTGCCCTCGGCGGGCAGCCCGCGCTGGCATCGGGCGGGCGGAGGCAGGTCCCCAGGTCCGTCGGCTTCTGCGGGGGCGCCGTGAAGAAGCAGAAGGTCGTCGGGTCGCGGAGCCCGTCGCGCACGCAGTCATCGTCGGTGTAACAGGAGTTGCCCCGGTAGGCGTTGGGCATCTCGCAGTATCCCTGGCCGTCGCTGCGGGTGACGCAGGAGAAGGTCCCCTGGTTGCTGTCGTACATCGCGCAGTCGGCGTCGTTGTGACAGGGGAGGGTGCAGAGGTTGAGGCCGTGGGCGGGGTCGGGATCGCCGTCGTTCATGCACTTGCCGACCAGGCAGTTGATGTCCGAGTCGCAGACGAACCCCAGAAGGCCGGGGATGCAGATGTCCGGGTTGGCCGGTCCGGAGATCTTCCGGAAGCAGACGTGGTTGGGCGGGCAGTTGAGGTGCGAGTCGCAGTTGGGGACGCAGATGTCGGGGGCGTGCGCGCTGGCGGGGACCAGGAGCGGCAAGCACGACTGCCCCGGCGAGCAGGATGACTGGCCGCTCTGGCAATTCCTCTGCAAGCAGTAGAGGTGGTCGGCCTCGAGCGTGGTGTTCTTGTTGTAGAGCTGGGTGAGAAAGGTGGCCGCGCAGGTGGAGCGGACGGGATCCGTGCAGTCCTTGTCGGCCGTGCAGGGGGTCATCGTCGTACAGACCCCCTCTTCGTTGGTGACGTCGGTGCGCAGGCAGCCGAGCGCGCTCTGGCCGCATCCGCTCGTCGATTCGGGGGGCGTCCGACGGATTGCAGAACTTCAGCTCCGCGTCACCCTCCACGCAGACGTTTCCGTCGGACAGCGACATCGGCGTGGCGCCGCAGTTGGGAGCGCAGAAGTCGGTGCCGTCGAGCAGGCTGGCCGGATAGCAGGCCATGAGGTGACCGCTCGAGTCGCTGCCGCAGCCGGGATCCTTGGCCGACGGATCGCAGGCGAAGATGCGGTTGTCGAAGGCGGCCTGGTCGACCTTGCAGCCGCCGGCCAGGAACGCGATCGCCAACAGCCCCGCGCGAGCCAGTGAGCGCGGGGCGATCACCTGATCATGCTCTTGACGAACGGGGCATCGGCGGCGTTGGGAGCCAGCTCGAGGTACTTCTTGTAGTTGCCGTTGGCCTGGGGCGCGCGTCCGGCCCGCATGTAGCACTTGCCGAGGAACTTGTAGACGGCGGGCAGGCGGGGATTCATCCGCTTGGCCTCTTCGCCGTGGCTGCAGGCGTCGGCGATCTCGCCCTGGCCGAGCAGCTTGTCGGCCTCGGCCAGCACCTCGACGGCGCCGCCGCGGGCGGGAGGCGGCGCGACGACCGGCGCCGGGGGCGGCGGGAGCCGCGGCGGGCGCGATGGCCGGGGCGCTCGGTTTCGGTGCGGGGCCGGCGGCCAGGTGGTGGTGCTTGCCATGGATGCGCGAGGCGGGTTCGTGCGCGGCGGCGGGCGTCGCCGCGACCGACGGCGGAGCAGGCTCGACCGAGGGTGGCGGCGGTGGCCCAGGCTCGGGCGGCGGAGGCGCCGGCTTGGCGGCCATGGACGGCAAGGGGGTGGCGCGCGCGGCTTCGATGGCCGCGATGTTGGCCTGTTCGGCCTCCTCCATCTGCCGGCGCGCGTGCACGGTGTAGATCGATGCCGCGATCGAGACCGCCGCCAGCGCCACCAGCCCGATGACAAGGAGCGGCCGCTGCGCCTTCGGCCGTCCGGTGAGGTTGGTGGTGGTGCCGAATCGCCGCGAGGCCGACTGCGCGGGAATCGTCCCTGTGTCCACCTGCATGGTCAGATCGTGCCCCGAGATGTCGCGCACCGTCGGCTGGGCGGCGCGGGCGCTCGGTGCCACCGGCGTGGCCGGCCCGCTGGTCGCGCCGAGGACGCCCTCCAGCACCTCGCGGAACGCGACCGCCGTCGGATAGCGCATCTCGCGCTCCTTCTCGAGCCCGCGCAGCACGACGTCGTCGATGATCTTCGGGAGACGCAGGTCCGGCCGCCGCTTGCTGGGCGGCATCGGCGCCTCGACCAGGTGGCGGCTGACGATGGCCATCGGCGAGTCGGCGCGGAACGGGATGTCGCCCGTGACCATCTGGTAGAGGATCACCGCGGCGGCGTAGAGATCGGCGCGGCCGTCGAGCTGCTCGGCGCGCGCCTGCTCGGGCGCCATGTACTCGGGCGTGCCGCAGACCAGGCCCTGGATGGTCAGCATCGCCGCGCGATCGTCCGCGTCACCGAGGGTGGCCTTGGCGATCCCGAAGTCGCACACCTTGACGAAGTCTTTTTCGTCTCGCCGCTGGATGAGCATGATGTTGCTGGGCTTGAGATCGCGGTGGATCACCCCCTGGGCGTGCGCCTCTTCCAGCGCCGAGAGCACCTGGGAAAGGATCCGGACCACGCGCGGCAGCGGCAGCGGGAAATCGTCGCGGATCACCTGCGCCAGATCGCGCCCGGTCAGCAGCTCCATGGCGATGTAGAGGGTCCCGTCGCGATCCTGCCCCGAGTCGATGATCTGGATCGAGTTCGGGTGATTCAGCAGCGACGCGCTCTTGGCCTCGCGCTTGAACCGGGCGACCAGCTTCTCGTCACCCATGAGGTGCGGGTGGAGCACCTTGACCGCGACCTGCTTGCCGAGCGAGAGCTGCTCGGCCTTGTAGACGTTGCCCATCGCGCCGCTGCCGATGAGGCCGTCAATCCGGAAATTTTCGGCGATCACCCGGCCCGCGCAACGGGTCCAGCCGCGCGGGCGCCGGGTCTTGATCCTCTTGCGGGCTCATGGACGGAGATACGACCGCGCGATGATACCCCAGCTTGCTGGTTTGTGAACATACGCCCCCGGGCCGACGGGCCCGGTTGGGGGCGGCGGTCGTCCCTAATCGCCCAGGCAGATGCCGAGATCGCGCGCGGTCTGGACGGTGTCGGAGTCGAGCGGCACGGTCTTCATGACGGCGATGGCTTCTTCCATCTTGACCGGCACCATGTGCGGCGGCTGGTAGGCGACGATGTGGCCGAACTTCCCCTGCTCGACCATGCGAACCGCGGCGGCGCCGAACCGGAGCGCCAGGAGTCGATCGCGGTGGGTGGGGCTGCCGCCGCGCTGCAGGTGTCCCAGCACCAGCGAGCGCGATCTCGAACCCGGTCTTCTCCCCCAGGTAGTGGCCGATCTTCTCGGCCAGGCCGCCGAGGCGCACCTCGCGCCCCAGCTCGGTGCCGATGGTGCTGAGCTCGCCCCCCTTGGGGATGGCTCCCTCGGCGACGACCACGACGCAGTAGCGCCGCCCGGAGGCGTAACGCTTCTTGATCCGCTCGACGACGCGGTCCATGTCGTAGGGGATCTCGGGGAGCAGGATGACGTGGGCGTTGCCGGCGACGCCGGCGTGCATGGCGATCCAGCCGGCGTAGCGCCCCATCACCTCGACGACCATGATCCGCTCGTGCGACTCGGCGGTGCTGTGCAGCCGGTCGATCGCCTCGGTCGCCACCGTCACCGCGGTGTCGAAGCCGAAGGTCGCCTGGGTGCAGGAGAGATCGTTGTCGATGGTCTTGGGGACGCCGACGATCGGCATCCCCTTTTCGATGAAGCGGGTGGCGATCCGGAAGGCGCCGTCGCCGCCGATGGCGATCACCGCGTCGGCGCCGATCTCCCGGTAGCGGCGCATGATCTCGTCCGAGACGTCGATGGTCGTCTTCTTGCCGTCACGCTCGGTGATGAACTCGAACGGGTGCCCCTTGTTGACGGTGCCGAGGATGGTGCCGCCGAGGTGGGCGATGCCACGCACCTTGTCCCGCGTCAGCTCGACGAGCCCGTCCTGGGGCGCTTCCAGGAGGCCGTGGTAGCCGCGGCGGATGCCGGTGACCTTCCAGCCCCGGCGGAGCCCCGACAGGGTGACGGCCCTTATGACGGCGTTGAGCCCCGGGGCGTCGCCTCCCCCGGTATTTACGAGAATATGCATGTCCTAGAGGCCATATCCCGGCTGGGGCCGGATGGCAACTGGGATGCGCCCCTTCCGCCTACGGCTGTCGGCTGTCGCGGAGGGTGGAACGGAGGGTCTCGAGCTCGGTGGCCAGCGCCACGGCGGCCGTCACGGCCGAAGCGGTCTTGTCCTCGAGCCGGCGCTGAACCCGGTTGTGGACCCGCAGCTGGCGCAGCTGCCAGTCGACGCGGGCCCGGGAATCATCGGAGAGCGCCAGCGCCGGACGTTCGTAAAACGGGTTGTCGCAGGTCTCGTCGCGCACGACCGCGATGGGGTGGGTGCGCAGGACGTCCTGAACCCGGCTCGCCGGGACCACCATCCGCGGATAGCGACAGAGGCTGGTCAAGGGGAGGCGGGCGAAGTTTTCGTTGATCTGGGCCTCGTACCAGACGATCTCCCGCCAGACCTCGTCGGACGGGACGTCCATCAGCTCGCTGGTGGCGCCGAGGCCGGTGAACCCGTCGCCCAGGGCGTCGCTGATGTCGCGGTCGAGTCGGGCGAGCACGGCGTTCGCGTCGAAGACGCCGTTCGTCAGATACTGATCCTCCGGGGTGCGGAAGATGAGCGCCCCGCGGGATTCGGCCCGCAGCGAGCAGAGCCCCTGTTCTTCCAGCAGGACCCCCAGCCGCTCGTATTCGGCGCGGCTCCCCACGAAAAGGCAGCGCTTGCCGTGCGCCAGTCCTTCATGGATGAAGGAGACGATGGCCGCCTCCTTCTCCGATTCGGTCTCGAACGGCAGACAAACATGCTGGCCGTGATGAGCGCTGTCGTTTGCCGCGTGTATCGGTGAGCTCATGTGTTCATCGAACGATCTTCGGAGGCCACCAGTCTACACGCTGACGCAAATTGTTGTGTAAGTTTGTGTTCCCTCACGACCGGCTGGGCTCGACAATGGCGACCGG
Source organism: uncultured Pseudomonadota bacterium (assembly GCA_963835825.1). Classification (GTDB taxonomy): domain Bacteria; phylum Myxococcota_A; class Polyangia; order Fen-1088; family Fen-1088; genus JADGRB01. The sequence continues at coordinate 2,152,150 of CAWIGZ010000001.1, read as the reverse complement.
GAGCATGGAAAAGATTCGATCGAGCGGCAACCCGGTTTTTCGATCGGCGTCCCCCGCGAGCTCTGCCTCACCGATGACCTCGCGGTAGGACCCGCGGGCCAGCTCAGCCGGCAGCACCAGACGTGTCCCCTCCCACACGGCCGGATCACCCGGGGGCTGGGCCGCCCCCTCGCGGGGCGCGAAGAAGCGGCCGGTCACGCTGATGGCGGCGCGTCCGTCGCGGCCGACGCGGGCGAAGGCCACCACGTGGCGGGCGCGGGGACCCTCGGCCACGAGGGGGAGATAGGCGCCCTCCTGGTAGAGGTCGCGATGCCGGCGCCGGTGGGCGAGGGCGCGCATCATCACCAGCAGCTTGAGCGTGCCGTCCGCCGGACGCGCGCGGGCCGCTGCGATGCGCTCGTGCAGGAGTTCGCCCCGCAGGCCCGCGAGCTCCGTGAGGCGGCGCCGGCGCTCGGCGTAGTCGACCGGGCGGCGGTTGTCCGGGTCGACCAGCGCGAAGTCCCACAGCTCGGTCCCCTGGTAGAGGTCCGGAACCCCGGGCGCCGTGACCTTCAAGACGACCTGCGCCAGCGAGTTGTAGATTCCGGGAATCGCCACCCGCGGCAGGAAGCGTCGCAGATCGGTGAGGAACGGGTTGCCGGTGGCGTCGCGGTCGAGGAGGTGGCGGAGAAACTCGGCGCAGGCTGTCTCGTACGGTTCGTTGACGTTGACCCAGCTGGTGTGGAGCTTGGCTTCCCGGAGCGCCTTCACCAGGTAGGCGCTCACCCGCTCCTCGAGGGCGTGGTGCTCGTCGTCCGACAGCTCGCGCTCGAGCGCCTCCAGCGGCCAGACCCCGAGCAGGGTCTGGTAGAGCAGGTACTCCTCGTTGGTGCCGGGGACCCGCGCCTCGTCGACCAGCGGCTTGGCGCGGCGGTTCATCCGCTGCCAGCGCCTGACGGTCTCCATCCACTCGCGCGGGAATCTCGGAGAGGACGTCGAGGCGGGCCCGGGTGTCCTCGCCCCGCTTGGTGTCGTGGGTGGCGGTGGCCGACAGCGCGTGCGGCCACCGCTCGAAACGACGCCCGCAAAAGACGTGAAAGCGTTCGAGCTCGGTGGTCCCGGAGGTCGGCCGGCCGCCGACCTCGTTCAGCGAGGCGAGCGGGTAGTAGCGATAAAAGACGGTGTCCTCGAGCCCCTTGGCCATCACCGGACCGGTCAGCTGTTGCAGGCGCATCACCAGATCGCGCCGATCGGCGTGCTCCGCCGCCGAGAGCCCCTCGGGATCCCGCAGCAGCAAGAGGTCGCAGAGGAAGTCGAAGATCGATTCGCTGGTGGTGCGGTTGCGTCGCTTCGCCTCGCGGACGGCCCGCAGGACGTGCAGCCGATCGCCGTCGCTGAGAGAGAGGCTGTCGGCCTGCGCGTAGGTGCGGTAGACGGGGAAGCAGGCGATCACCTCCCCCAGCGCCAGGTGGAGGCTGCTGGCCGTGAAGTCGCGCGACCAGCGGTGCTGCTCGGAGAGCCGGTCGAGGTGGCGGCCGAGAACGTGCAGCTCGCTCGACATCGCGGTCCGCAGGATCAGCTTCTTGGCGCGGTAGAGGAGATCGTCGAAGGTCCCGCTCCCCTCGCGGAGCCGGCGGTAGCCGCGCTCGAGGAGGCGCAGACCGAGGGCGTCGACGAAGAGACCGTTGACGACGTTGAGCAGCTCGTAGCCAGTCGTCCCATGGATCGGCCATTCGGGCGGGAGCTCCTCGGCGCCAGTCAGGATCTTCTCCACCACCACGTAGACCTGTCGGGCCCCATGCGGCGCCGCGCGGTCGGGTGTGGCGTCGCGCGGGCGCTGCAGATCCTCCAGGTAACGGCGGGGGTCGAGGAGGCCGTCGACGTGATCGATCCGCAGGCCGGTGACCTTCCCCTCGCGCAAGAGCTGAAAGGCCTTCTCGTGCACCGTCTCCAGCACCTTCGGCTCCTCGATGCGGATGGCGGCCAGATCGTTGATGTCGAAGAAGCGGCGGTAGTTGATCTCCTCGGCCGCGACGCCCCAGTAGGAGAGGCGGTAGGCCTGCTCGGAGAGCAGCGCCTCGAGCGCGTCGAAGCTGCGCGGCTTGCCCGGATCGCCGTTGATGGCGCTGAGGCTCCGCTCGAGCGCGTCCCGCACCGCGGCGCTCCCCGCCACCAGCGCGTCGAGGCGGCGCTTGACGATCTCCTTTTCGCGCTGCCGCTCGCGGATCTTCTCGGCGTCGATCTCCCAGCGGGTGGGGAGGTTCTTGGTGGCGGTGACGATGCTCTCCATCTCCAGCACGTCGGGGTGATCGTCCGGGTGGGTGCGCCGCAGGTCGGTCACCATCGGCTCGAGCAGGGGCAAGATCGTGCGCGGCCCGATCGGGAACCGCGAGGCGCCGTACTGGGCCTGGAAGCCGCCGCCCGAATAGACGATCGAGATTTCGCTCCCTTCCAGCACCCGTCCGTACTGCCGTCCCAACACCGGCAGCAGGATCTTCTCGTCGAGCTCGGCCTTCGGTGGATGCCAGTCGACGTCGAAGAACGGCGCGTAGGGGGAGCTGCGGCCGTTTTCGAGGACGTCGTTCCACCAGTGGTTGGCGTCGCTGGCGATGCACATGTGGTTGGGGACGACGTCCATGAGCAGGCCCATGCCGCGGGCGCGCAGCGCCCCGGCCAGGGCATCGAAATCGCCGTCGGTCCCGATCTCGGGGTTGAGGCGGCTGTGATCGACCACGTCGTAGCCGTGCATGCTCCCCGGCCGCGCCATCAGAAAGGGTGAGGCGTAAAGGTCGGTCACCCCCAGGGCGTCGAGGTAGTCGACCAACGCGGTCGCGTCGCGAAAGTTAAAGTCCTTGTTGAACTGCAGCCGGTAGGTGCAGACAGGTATTCGCAGCGGCATCGTGATCGTCGCCCCAACGTAGTCGCACGGGCCGGGAAGGCAAGCGGGACGCGCCGTACCGGAGGGGGCCCGGATTCAGAAGGAGGGCCCCATCGGCTGGTCCGCCGGGCCCCGGGCCCGTGGTGCCGCCGGCGGGCCGGCGGGGGAGTTGGTCGCCGGCGCCGGGGTGACCTCCGGGCCGGGCTCTCGCTCCGGCGCCGGCGGCGGGACGAGATCATGCGCCGGTGAGTCCTCGGTCGGCGCCGGCGGCGGGATGCTGAACTGGTTCTGCAACGTATCGGGTTGGGGCGCAGCGCCGGCGGGCGGCGGGGGCCTCGAGGGGAGATAGACGCTCCCCGGTCGGTTGATGATCCGGGGCTCCTCAGAGAGGTAGTGGTGGTGGTGATGGGGATGGGCCGCGGGAGCCGGGCGCTCCTCGGCTGCGGTCGATGGCCTGGCCGGCGTGGTCGGCTCGGACGGCGGCGGCTTGGCCGTTGCGGGGCCCTCGGCGGGGGCCGTCGTCTCATCGGCTGGGGGCCTCGCCGCCGCCGGGCTCTCGACCACCGGCGCCGCGTTGACCGGCGCCGGTGGCGGGCTCGGCGTCTCCACCCGATCGGCGAGCCCCAACACGTGCCGCCCGCCCGCGATGAGGTGGCGATAAAGTCCGGTGACGAACAGGATCCCGGCGAGCGCCAGGAGGGCGAGGACGGCCAGCGCCACCCGATGATGGGTGACCGGCAGCTGGTCGCGGATGTACGGCTCTTCCCAGGCCGGGCCGCGGGGCGGCGATCCGTTGGGCACGGTCCGGCCGTCGTCGATGCCGAGCTCGAGCCCGGGATGCGGCCGGCGGGGCACGGCGCGAATCGGTTCGAGCGGCTCCATCGGCTCGGGCGCAGGCGTCCGGATGGGCGGCGGGGAATCCTCGATCTCGCCCGGCTCGACCTCCGCGCGATCTTCTGATCCCGCTCCCGGCCCGGCTCTCCTGGCGCCGGCCGGCGCCGGCGTGCGCACCGGGCGCAACGGCGGCGGCGGCGGCGCGGCGATCAACGTCGCGCCAAGGTTGACCGTTCCCCGTTCGACCATCTCGTGCGAGAGGGTCTGTTCCGACGCCGCCTCGAAGGCGCGCGCCATCTCCATCATGCCGCTGAAGCGCTGCTCGGGATCCTTGGCCAGCGCCCGATCGAGCACCGCCTGCAGCGCGCGCGTGTCCCACCAGGCGGGCAGCCTCTGCGCGAGCCTAGGCGCCTCCTCGTGCACGACCTGATAGAGCAGCGAGGCGATGTCGCCGCCCCGGAACGGATCGGACCCGGTCAGCATCCGGTAGGTGATCGCGCCCAGCGCGAACTGGTCGCTCCGCCCGTCGATCTCGTCGGCGCCGCGCGCCTGCTCGGGCGACATGTAGGCCGGCGATCCGATCATGTCGGTCGGGGTCGACAGCAGCGTCCCCTCCGACCGAATCTTGGAGATGCCGAAGTCGAGCACCTTCACCAGCTCGTCGACCTGACCGTCGATCGCCACCAGGAAGATGTTCGCCGGTTTGAGATCGCGGTGGACGATGCCGTGCGCGTGGGCGATCGCCAGCGCCGAGGCGACCGCCTCGACCACCCGCACCGCCGCCGGCAGCGGCATCGGCCCGGACTGCGTCAGCCGCGCCTCGAGGTCGCGCCCTTCGAGGTGCTCCATCACGAAGTAGGGGCGCCCGTCGGGCGTGGTGTTGAAGTCGTAGATCTGGACGACGTTCGGATGGCGCAGCTCGGACATCACCTCCGCTTCCCGACAAAACCGGGCGAAGGCCTCCCGGTTGCCGAGCAGCTCGGGACGGAGGATCTTGACCGCGTAGCGGCCAGGCAGGCGCGCGTGCGTCGCCTCGAACACCTCGCCCATCCCGCCCAGGCTGATGCGCTGGCCGAGCAGATAGGTGTTCCCCAGCAGGACGCCGCCCGCCCACGCTCCCCCCTGGCCCCGTTGCTCCGAAAGCGAGCCCACTTTCGGAACCTAAGGCCGCGGCAGCGGCTCAGGAAGAAGCCTCCCGGCGCCGGCTCAGCCGAAGACGATGACCGGCTTCACGTCGGTCGGCCCGCGCACCAGCGCCTCCTGCCAGCGCTCGAGCGGGACGCGGCGCGAGATGAGCCGCTCCAACCAGGGTCGTTCGGCCTTCGTCAGCGCGGCGACCGCGGCCCGGTAGTGACGCAGGTTCGCGTTCACGGCGCCGAAGACGACGTTGTTCTCCAGCACCATCTGCTTGTTCAGCGCGGTGAGGTTGATGGGGATCGCCCGCGCGCCCGAGGACACGCCGGTGAGGCAGACGATCCCGTCGGGACCGACGTTCTCCATGACGTCGAACACCAGCTCGCCGACGCCGGTGCATTCGAGCACGATGTCGGCCGGCGGGACGTCGCTCACGCGCCCCGCGTGGTAGGTGGCGCCCAGCGCGGCGACCAGCGCCGGCTTCGGCCCCTCGGTCAGCCGATCGAGGACGTGGACCTCGAGACCGCGCTGCCGGCCCAGCAGCGCCGCCAGCAGGCCGATCGGCCCCGCGCCGGTCACGAGGACGCGCGACGGGCTCCAGCTGGCGCGCGCGCCGATCCGCTCGATCTGCTCCCAGGCCTTCGCCAGGATGGTCGCCGGCTCGACGAGCACCGCCAGATCGCCCAGCGCCGGCGGCACGGCCACCGCGAAGGCGGTCTCGAGGCGATAGCGCTCGGAGGCGTAGCCGTCCCGGCCGGTGATGCCGCGCTCAGTGAACTTCCCGTTCTTGCACATGTCCCATTCGCCGGCGGCGCAGCTCGCGCAGGGGACAGGATCGGGGCGGCGGACGACGCCGACCACCAGATCGCCGGGGGAGAACCCGCTGCCGGGCGGCGCGCTCTGCACGCGCCCGACGTTCTCGTGCCCGATCACCAGCCGGTCGCGGCCGGTCGGGGCCTGACCGTAGGCGCCGCTCAGGATCTCGAGGTCGGTGCCGCAGACACCGACGGCGATCGCTTGGACCAGCAACGTGTCCGGCGCGTCGGGGGGGTCGGGGATCTCCTCGAGTCGGGCGCTGTCGGCGACTCCGGGCAACGTGGTGATGGCGCGCATTGGTACCGCTCTATTTACATCGTCGGAGGGCCTTGCGCTCGCCATCCGCAGATCGCTAAATAGCGCCATGCAGATCGCGCGGGCACGCTCACTTCGTCTCGTCGGTGGCGCGCTCGCCTTGGCGTCGATGCTGGGGGTGGCCGGTTGCCGGCGCCTCGCCGAGCGCTTGAACGAGCACGAGACCGCGCCGGCGCCCGGGGCAGGCCCGGGCGCAGCCAATCAACCGTCGCCCCCATCGGCGAACCCCTCGGGGCCGGCCGCCCCGTCGGCGCCGCCGGGGCTGCAGCCGGGCGGTGCGGTCACGCCCAGAACCGAGGCGCCCAACGAGGCGCGCGTCCTGTCGTCGGCCTTCGAGGCCGTGGCGCGCGCGCTGCGGCCGTCGGTCGTGCGCATCGACGTCGAGATTGGGGGGCGGCCAGGTCAAAATGGCGAGGCCGCCGGCGACGACGAGGACAGCCGGATGGCGCCGTTCCTGCGGCGCTTCTTCGGGCCCGGGGTGCCGGAGCAGGCGCCGGGCCCCCAGCGCGGGACCGGCTCGGGCGTGGTGATCGACGCGCGCGGCGACATCGTGACGAACCGCCACGTCGTCTCGGGCGCCACCAAGGTGAAGGTGACCTTCAGCGACGGGCGCGAGTTCGCCGCCAAGACCCTGGGGATGGATCCGGAGACGGACGTGGCGGTCATCCGGCTCGACGCGCCGCCGCGCGATCTGGTGGCGGCCCGCCTCGGCGACGACGACAAGCTGGAGGTCGGCGAGTGGGTGCTGGCGATCGGCAGCCCGCTCGGCCTCGATCAGACGGTCACCGCCGGAATCGTCAGCGGCAAGGGGAAGGTGGGGCGGCACGTGCAGATGTCGGGCGGCCGCGTGCGCCACTACATCCAGACCGACGCCAAGATCAACCCCGGCAACTCGGGCGGTCCGCTGGTGAACCTGTCGGCCGAGGTGGTCGGGATCAACACGCTCATCAACACCGGTCCCGGGCGGCGCCTACGGCTTCGCGATCCCGATCAACCAGGTCCGGCGGGTCGCCGAGTCGCTGCTGAAAGAGGGGCGCGTGCGCTACGCCTATCTCGGCGTGCTGGTCGGCGACATCAACGAGCTGGATCCCGCGGCCGCCAAGGCGGCCCCGAGCGGCACCAGCGCCTTCGTCAGCGCGGTGACGCCCGGCGGCCCGGCGGCCAAGGCCGGGCTGCGCCCGGGGGACTTCATCACGGACATCGACGGCAAGAAGATGGACGGCGCCGGGGACGTGATCGACTACGTCTCGACCCGCGGGATCGGCACCCACGTCTCGGTCGGCGTGTGGCGCGACGGGAAGCGGCAGACCTTCGACGTGGTGCTCGGCGAGCTGCCGGCGGAGGGGGGCGCCGGCCCGTCGGTGAAGCTGGGCCTGGCGCTGCAGACGTTGACGCCGCGGTTGGCCGAATCGCTGGGGCTGGATCCGCGGACGCGCGGGGCGGTGGTGGCGGAGGTCGCGCCCGGCGGGCAGGCCGCCGCGGCCGGCGTGCGCGAAGGCGACGTCGTCCTGGAGATCGATCGCCAGCGGGTGGCGACGGCCGAACAGGCGGCGGCTGCCCTGGGAGCGCCCCGCAAGGGGGGCCACCTGGTGCGCCTGGCGACGGCCAGCGGGCTTCGCTACATCACGCTCGGCGGTCAGTGAACGCGGCCGCGGCGCTGGGCGGGTTGGCGCTGCTGGCCTACCCGCACCCGCCGCTGCCGATGAGCCGGGACGCCCCGCTGGTCGCCGAGAAGTTTGCTTCGCCGGCGGACGCGGTGCAGGCGTTCATCGGCGGGGCGACCGGCGTGGTCGCCTTCGGTGAGCTGCACCAGACGGTGAAGACCGCCGGTGTCCGGTCGTCGATCGCCCGCTTCACCGACGAGATCCTGCCGGCGATCGCGCCCCGGGCCGCGCACCTGATCGTCGAGACCTGGATCTCGCGCGGCAGCTGCGGCGAGACCGAGAAGCAGGTGACCAAGGACGTCGCCCGCACGACCGAGCGGCCGGCCGAGACCGAGAACGAGATCGTGCGGCTCTTGCGGCGCGCCAAGGAGCTGGGCGTCGCGCCGCACGTGCTCGACGTCGATTGCCACGAATACCGATCGCTGGTCGAGCGAGCGGCGGCGGCGTCGACTACGATCGGCTGCTGACGATGACCGGGCAGCACCTGGGCCGTGCGATCCAGCAAGCGCTGGCGCTCCCGCGGCCCGCCGATCGCCCGCTGGTGCTGGTCTACGGCGGCGCGCTCCACAACGATCTCGCGCCCAGTCCGGAGCTGGCGAAGTACAGCTTCGGCCCCGCAGATCGACGCGCTCACGCACGGCAACTACCGGGAGATCGATCTCTTCGTCCCCGCGCTGGTCGACGCCTCCCCCGCGCTGCGCGGCGAGCGCTGGTATTCCGCCTGGCGCCCCGTCCGCGCCCGACCGGGGACGACGTTGATCCGACGGCAGCCCCGCTCGGCGGTGCTGCTGTTCGACGACGGCGCCATCCATCGCCACAAGTAGCGGCCGCCCGGGGAGGTCAGCGGTAGACGATCTTGGCGATGGTCAGCTCGCGCAGGCCGGCGTGCCAGCGGGCGGTGACGGTCTCCCCCTCGGCCTTGCCGAGCAGCGCGCGTCCCACCGGCGACTTCCAGGAGATGTCGCCCGCCGCGCCGTCGGTCTCGTCGACGCCGACGATCCGGTAGGTCGCCTCTTGGCCCTCTTCATCTTCGACGGTGACGGTGGCGCCGAAGAAGACGCGGTCGCGCCGCGGCTGGGTGGCCGGGTCGACGATCTGCACGTCGTCGAGGCGCTTGGACAGGAAGCGCAGGCGCTTGTCGATCTCGCGGAGCTGCTTCTTGCGATAGATGTACTCGGCGTTCTCCGAGCGATCTCCCTCGGCGGCGGCGTCGCCCAGCGCGCCCACCACCTCGGGGCGCTTCTTGCTGCGCAGGAAGGTCAGCTCATCCGCCAGACGTTTGAAACCGGTCGGGGTGATGTAGTTGATCTCCGTCGGCGCCGCCTTCTTCTTGATGACCACGGGGGCAGCGTAGCGCGGACTCACCGCGACCGTGAAGCGGTCCGTCACCGCCCGCCGCGCGCCGCGGCCGTGGACGAGCTCCCCGAAGCGTCACAAAACGTGCTCTCGCCATCACGCGTCGGGAACCCGGCGTCGATCCCGTGGTATACGATTGCCCTCGATGGCTTCGAGGAAGATCGCCGTTTTGACCAGCGGTGGCGACGCGCCCGGGATGAACGCCGCCATCCGCGCGGTGGTCCGCACCGGGATCGCCAAGGGCTGGGAAGTGTTCGGTGTCCGCAACGGATACGCCGGGCCTCTGCGACGGGCAGATGGACGTGCTCGGCGCGCGCGACGTCGGCAACATCTTGCAGCGGGGCGGCACCTTCCTGGGGAGCGCGCGGCTGCCGGAGTTCAAGGACGAGGCGGTGCGCGCGCGGGGGCTCGGCGCAGCTCAAGTCACGGGGGATCGACGGCCTGGTGGTGATCGGCGGCAACGGAACCCAGACGGGGGCGCTGGCGCTCTCGCAGGCGGGCCTTCCGGTGGTCGGCGTCGCGTCGACCATCGACAACGATCTCGCCGGGTCCGAGATGACCATCGGCGTCGATACGGCGCTTGAACATCGCGCTCGAGGCGATCGACCGGCTGCGGGTGACCGCCTCGTCGCACAAGCGGGCCTTCCTGGTCGAGGTGATGGGGCGCAACTGCGGCTACCTGGCGCTGATGGCCGGCATCGCCGGCGGCGCCGACTCGGTGGTCATTCCCGAGGCCGACGTCGAGCCGGAGGTCATCGCCCAGAACCTGCAAGCGGCCTGGGAGCGCGGCAAGCCGCACGCGATGGTGGTCGTCGCCGAGGGCGCCAAGCACAACGCCGTCAAGCTGGCGCAGCACTTCGAGCGCGAAAAGGGGCGGCTGGGTTTCGACCTGCGGGTCACCACGCTCGGCCACGTCCAGCGCGGCGGCGAGCCGGGCGCGTTCGATCGCCTGCTGGCGACCCGCCTGGCGGCGGCGGCGACGGAGTGTCTCGATCGCGGCGAGCACGGCTGCCTGGTCGGGCTCATTCGCGGCGAGGTGCGCACGACGCCGCTCGCCGACGTGGTCGGCATGGGCAAGACGATCGATCTCAAGCTGCTCCAGCTTCAGAAGGTGCTCGCCCAGTGACGGTGTGAGCTTTTCGCTGGAGCGTCTCAGCGAGCGCCAGATGGCGCTGCTCGTGATCCTCTTCGGGCTGCTGCTCTACATCCCCTTCGCCGGCAGCTACGGGCTGTGGGACCCGTGGGAGACCCACTACGCGGAGGTCGCCCGCCAGATGACCCACCGGGGCGACTACATCAGCCTCTGGTGGCCCGGCTCGCCGCGCGACGCGGACGTCTTCTGGTCGAAGCCGGTGCTGTCGTTCTGGATGATGAGCCTGGCCATGCACGTCGCCGGCATCGGGCTGCCGGGAAATCCGGCCGGCGAGATGGCGCTGGGCCATCGCGCCGAGTGGGCGGCCCGCGTCCCGTTTTGCCTGACCGGCGTGCTGGGGATCTACGCCGTCTACCTGATCACGGCGCGGTTCGTGTCGCGGCGGGCCGGCGTTCTGGCGGCCATCGTCGTCGCCACCGCGCCCATGTACAGCCTGGTCGCGCGCCAGGCGATGACCGACATGGCCTTCGTCGGTCCGATGACGATGGCGCTGGCGCTGGCCGGCCTGGCCCTGTTTGACGACACCGACGAACACCTTCCGCGCCGCGGGCGCGGCTGGCGGAGCTGGCCGGCCAGCGGGCTCTTCTACGGGACCGTGGCGCTGTTCGCGCTGACGGTGCTCCCGCAGCTGATCGTCAACTCGATCCAGCTGAAGGTGGAGCTCCCCTGGGGCGGGCGGGTGCTCGTCCTTTACGGGGTGGTGGCGATGATTCCCTACTACCTGGGCTTCGTCGCCTTTCTTTTTCTGGCGGCGCGCAGCCGCACCCGGGCGCCGCTCTATCTCTACATGGCGGCGATCCTCTGCGCGCTGGCGGTGCTGGCCAAGGGGCTGGCGGGGTTGGGGCTGCCGCTCATCGTCCTCATCGCCTACCTCGCCTTCACCGGGAGCTGGCATCGGCTTGCGGCGCCCGCAGATGCCGTTCGCCGTCGTGGTGGCGGTGATCGCCTTCGCGGTGGTGGCGGTGCCCTGGCACCACGCCATGTTGATCCGCCACGGCATGCCGTTCTGGGACGAGCTGTTCGGCGACAACCACTGGCGCCGGATGGTCATCGGTCGCCACGGCGATCGCGGCACGTTCGAGTACTTCCTGCGCGAGCTCGGCTACGGCATGTGGCCCTGGATCGTGCTGGCGCCCGCGGCGCTGGGGTGGGCGGTGCTTCGGCGAGCGCCGACGGCGGCGGAGGCGCGGCCGGGGACGGACCTCGCCGCCGCGTCACGCAAGCAGCAGGTGATCTGGCTGGGCGCCATCTGGTTCGTCTCCTCGTACGCCCTGGTCTCGCTGTCGATGACCAAGTTCCACCACTACGTGCTGCCGGCCATCCCGGGGCTGGCCATCGTCGTCGGCTGCTTCCTCGACGAGCTGATCGCGCGCAAGGCCTGGCGCACCGGCGCGGCGGCGCTGGCGATCGGGGTTCCGCTGCTGTCGCTGATCACGCGCGATCTGACGGTGAGCAAGAACGCCGCCGAACGGTTCCTCTGGCTCTTCTCGTACGACTACGTGCAGAGCCCGGTCGGTCGCCCCTGGCCCCCGTCGCTCGATTTTTCGACCGCGCTGATCGCCTTCGCGATCGTCTTCGCCTCCGGCTCGGCCTTGCTCGTCTGGCCGCGGGCGCAGCGGGTCGCGCTCTGGTTGCTCCCGGCGTCGGCCGTGGCGTTCACGTTCTACGTGCTCGACGACTTCATGCCCAAGGTGGCGCCGTTCTGGTCGCAGAAGGGACCGATCGCCACCTATTACCAGCGGCGCCGCTCGCCCGACGAGCGCCTCTGCGCCTACATGCTCTACTGGCGTGGCGAGACGTTCTACACCTCGAACGAGATCTACGAAGGGCCGACCGCGGAGCGCACCGTGTTCGATCAAGAAGGGGCGGACGATCGCCTGAAGGAATGGGTCGCCCACCATCGCGGGCGGCGGGCCTTCTTCATCTTCGAGCAGCACCAGCAGGGCCGGATCACCCAGGATCTCCCCCCGGAGACGCGCCCGTCCTTCCGCGATCGTCGACGACAGCAACAACAAGTTCAGCCTGGCCCAGGCGGATCTCTAGAATGGGGGGCCGCCCGGCGAATCGGTGCCGCCCGGGCGCGTTCGGGGCGTGACCATGTCGCAGAGCGCAGAGGGTCCGGCGGGCGCGGTTCCTGGAGTCGGGCGGCGTGGTGCCGCCGGAGGGGGAGGGGCGGGTGTTGCTGGACGCCATCTTCGACAGCGGCGATTTTCTCCCCGAGCTGTTGCTGGCCGACGTGCGAGGGCTGGACGCGCTGGCCGGCGATCCATACCTGCGCCGCCCCAAGCCGGCGGAGGTCATCGCCGAGGAGGTGCGGACGGCGACGGCGGGGGCGCGCGATCTGCCCGATCTGCAGCGGCGGCTGCGGATCGTGCGGCGCGCCGAGATTCTGCGCCTCGGCGCCCGCGAGCTCGGCTGGGGGACCACCGAGGAGGTGGCGCGCGAGCTGTCGGGCTTCGCCGACGTCTGCCTCGACGTGGCGGTGGCGTTCTGCGACGCCGCGCTGACCCGCGAGCTTGGACCGGCCCGGGCCGACAGCGGCGCCCCCACCAGCTTCGTGGTGATGGCGATGGGGAAGCTCGGCGGGCAGGAGCTGAACTTCTCGTCGGACATCGACGTCTGCTACTTCTATTCGACCGACGCCGGGGCCGCGGGGCCGACGGGCGAGCTGAGCTTGCACCACTACTACGCGGAGCTGTCGCGCCGGGTGACCGCGGCGATCGAGGAGCCGACCGCCGACGGGATGATCTTCCGGGTCGACCTGCGGCTGCGGCCCGAGGGGCGCAACGGCCCCATCTGCAACGCGCTGCCGGCGGCCGAGCGCTACTACGAGACGTTCGGACGCACCTGGGAGCGGCAGGCCTGGCTGCGGGCCCGCCCGGCGGCCGGCGATCGCGCGCTCGGCGACGAGCTGCTGGCGGCGCTCGATCCGTTCATCTACCCGCGCAGCGTCGACCCCCGGATGGTCGAGGAGGTGCGGGGGCTGCGCGCGCTGTTCCGCGATCCGGCCGACGCCTCGGGGACGCTCGGGGAGACCGGCTTCGACGTCAAGCTCGGCTCGGGCGGCATCCGCGACGTGGAGATGGTGGTCCAGGCGCTGCAGCTCCTCCACGCCGGCAAGCGGGCCGATCTCCGGGAGCGCAACACGCCGCGCGCGCTTCCGCGTCTGGTGGTGGCCGGGCTGCTCGGCGATCGCGAGGCGCAGACGCTGCTCGACGCCTATCGCTTCTGGCGGCGGCTCGAGCATCGGGTGCAGGTGGCGACCGGCGCCCAGCGGCACCGGCTGCCGGCGGACGACGAAGCGCGGGAGGCGTTCGCGCGGGGGTTGGGATTCGCCGATCTGGCCGCCTTCGACGCCGAGGTCGCGGCGACGCGGGCGGCGGTGGAGGCGATCGCGGCGACGCTGGGCGAGCCACCGGCCGCGGCGCACCTGGCGGCGGCGCGCCTCCTCGATCCGCTGCGCGGCCGCGACGAGCTGGAGCGACGGGTGGCGGCGGCCGGCTTCCACGAGGTCGACGTCGCGGCCGACACGTTGGAGCTGGTCGGCGCGCGTATGCCGGTGGCCTTCCTCGAGGAGGCGATCGCCTCACCCGATCCCGATCGCGCGCTGGGGCACTTTCGCGATCTCGCGCTGCGGGGCTCGGTGGGCCTCATGGCGCTCTTGCGCGATCACCCGCGGCTCGTTCGCATGTTGGGGACGCTGTTCGGGACCAGCGATCGGCTGGCCGAGCTGCTCGTGCGCCATCCCGGAGATGTGGGAGCCGTTCCTCGACGGTCTCGGGGAGCGGGTCCGCTCGATGCCGGAGCTCTCCGGACGGCTGGCCGCCCGGATCGCCGGCGGCGTCGACGAGCGGGGCGAACCGGACGAAGAGACGGTGTTGCGCGCCATCCGGACGTTCCAGGCGGAGGAGCTCCTGCGCATCGGGTTGCACGACGTCGCCGGCAGCCTGCAGCCGCTCGAGGTTTCGGCGCAGCTCAGCGATCTGGCGGAGGTGTGCCTGTCGGCCGGGATCGCGGCGGCGCTGCCGGCGCTGGTGGCGCGCCTCGGAAAGCCGCGGACGGCGCTCACCGTGCTCGGCCTAGGGAGCCTGGGCGCGCGCGAGATGCGCTACGGGTCGGACCTGGATCTGGTCTTTCTCTACGGCGCGGGCGGCGAGAGTGATACCGGCGTCGATCACCGGGAGTGGTTCGCGCGCGCCTCGCAGAGGTTCATCGCCACGATGGAGGCGATGCTGGAGGAGGGGCGGCTCTACCAGGTCGACACGCGCCTGCGCCCTTCGGGCGAGCAGGGGCTGCTGGTGACCTCCTGGGCGTCGTTCGAGCGCTACCACCGCGAAGAGTCCGCCGCCTGGGAGCGGGTGGCGCTCCTGCGCGCGCGCATCGTCTGGACCGACGAGCCGGCGGCGGCGCGCGCCGAACGCGCGCAGGCGCTGACCGCGCTGGCGTTCGATCTGCCGGTCGACGACGACGCAGTTCCGCGCCGATCTCCGCCGCGTCCGGCAGCGGGTGGAGCGCGAGCGCGGGAAGGTGCCCGAGGGCTCGCGTCACCTGCAGTTCGATCCGGGCGGAATCATGGACGTCGAGCTGCTGGTCGCGCTCGGCCAGCTGCGCCACGCCGCCGACCCGGAGGTCCGCACCACCTCGACGGCGGCCGTGCTCGAACGGCTGGTGGCGCTGGGGTGGCCCGCCGCGCTGCGGGACGACTACGCCGTGCTCCGCCGAACGGCCCTGCGGCTGCGGCTCCTGCTGGACCGGCCGCAGGCGGTCGTCTCGCCGCGCGATCTGCCGGCGCTGGCCCGGAGCCTGGGGACGACGCCGGCCCTGCTCGCCGCCGAGCTCGACGAGCGGATGGCGCGCGTCCGGGCCGTGTTCGCCAAGTACTTCTGACGGGCGGCGCCCGTCGCGCCGGACGTACTACTACTCCTCGGCCTCGGCCTCGGAGGCGATCCCGTGCAGGCGGAGCTTCTCCCAGAGGTTCTTGCGGGAGATCCCCAGGATCTCGGCGGCCTTCATCTTCTTGCCGTTCGACTGGGCCAGCGCCCGCAAGAGGTACTCGTGCTCGAACTCCTTGAGCGCGGCGCTCAACGAGCGGAGCGAGCCGGCCGGGGTGCTGACCGCGCCGTCGAGCGCCCCGGTGATCCCGCCGGGGAGGTGCTCGACCTCGATCTCGCCGCCGCCCGCCAGCACCACTGCGTGCTCGATGGCGTGGGCGAACTCGCGCACGTTGCCCGGGAAGTGGTACTGCGACAGCACCGCCCAGGCGCGCGGCGAGATCGTCGACGGCGGCTTGCCCGGCTGGGTGAACTTGTTGAGGAAGTACTGCAGCAAGAGCGGCAGATCGCCGCGCCGCTCGCGCAGCGGCGGGATCTCGATGTCCAGCACGTTGAGCCGGTAGTAGAGATCCTCGCGGAACCGCCCCTCCTTGATCCGCTCGCGCAGGTTGCGGTGGGTGGCCGAGATGATCCGCACGTCGACCCGGGTCGATTCGTTGGTGCCGAGCGGCTCGACCGTCCCCTCCTGCAACACCCGCAGGAGCTTGGCCTGCGCCGGCAGCGGGACCTCGGCGATCTCGTCCAGCAGCAGCGTCCCCCCGTCGGCCGCCTTGAAGCGCCCGTCGCGCCGCTTGACCGCGCCGGTGAAGGCGCCCCGCTCGTGGCCGAACAGCTCGGCCTCCAGCAGCGTCTCGGGGAAGGCGGCGCAGTTGACCGCGATGAAGGGCTTGTTCCGCCGCGAGCTGCGGTCGTGCAGCGTGCGCGCCACCAGCTCCTTGCCGGTGCCGCTCTCGCCGGTGATCAACACCGGCGCGTCGCTCTGGGCGATGGTCTCGATCCGATCGGCCAGGCGCAGCATCGGGGGGCTGCGTCCGATGATCGCGCCCGGTCCCGGTCCCGCTCCGTTCGACTTGCGCTGGGACAGCTCGGCGCGTGCCTGCTCCAGCTCCCGCTTGAGCGCCCGCTGGGTGGCGATCCGCTGCAGCTGGAGGACAATCTCGTCGAGGTCGAACGGCTTGGTGAGGTAGTCGTAGGCGCCTTCCTTGAGCGCCGCGACCGCGTCGTTGATCGCGGCGTGGGCGGTGATGAGGATGACGTCGGTCCCCGGCGACTCCTGGCGCACGCGGCGGAACAGCGTCAGCCCGTCGACCTTGGGCAGCCGGATGTCGCAGATCATGACGTCGAAGACGTTGGACGAGATCTGGGTCAGCCCCTCGGCGCCGTTCGCGGCCAAGCTGACGCGATGGCCTGCGTCGCGGAGCGCGTCGCCGACCAGCACCCGAAAATCGGGTTCGTCATCGACCAGGAGGATGTCGAGCATTTCGCTTGAAGACTCTACGCGGAATAACTGGAGCTGTCCGGGGTCGCCGTCAAGGCGGAGACCGACGGAATGTAGCCGACCTCCGGTCGACAGGCGATGGACGGGTGCCGGGGTCGGAGCGGGGCGGTGCGGCGTGCACCCGGTCGCGCCCCGCGGCCTTGGCCGCGTAGAGCGCCGCGTCCGCCGCGGCATGGAGGGAAAGGAAAGTGGGGAGGGTGATGTCGTCGAGGTCGGCGACGCCGATCGACACGGTGACGGCGGGGGCCGGCATGGTTTTCTCTCGGTCGTTGGCCGCCGCCGCGCCGAGGCGGCGGACCGTGGCGCAGATCCGGTGGGCGAGCGCCAGCGCCTCGCCGGCGCTGGTGTTCACGGCCAGCACCAGGAACTCGTCGCCGCCGGTCCGGGCGGCGAGATCGGTGGCCCGGCAGCTCCGCCGCAGGCTGTCCGCCACGAGCTGGAGCGCGCGATCGCCCTGGGCGTGCCCGCGCCGATCGTTGATCTCCTTGAGGCGATCGAGGTCGACGAGCAGCAGGGCCAGCGGCGTCCCGTAGCGGGCGCTGCGATTCAGCTCGTCGGCGAAGGCGGCCAGCAGGCGGCGGCGGTTGGCCAGGCCGGTCAGTGGATCGGTGACCGACAGCGCCTCCAGCAGATCCTCCTTTCGCCCGACGAGCCAGCCGACGACGGTGGTGAGCGCCACCGTCGCGGCCAGCAGATAGCCGTAGACCAGCGGCTGCCGGCGGAGCTCGTCTTTGACCAGCCAGGGGCGCTCGGGCGTCGCCGCGCGATGTCCGACCCACGCCTGAAGCGCCAGCAGCCCCAGCACCAGCCCCACCGACAAGAGGGCGCCGATCGCCGGGTAGACCAGCCGCCGCGGGCGGCGCGCGCGGCTAGGCATGGCGGCCGTCGCCGATCGCGTGCGGCTGCGCGGCTGGGGCCAGCGCGCGGTCGAGCGCGCGCAGCAGCTCGTCGGCGGTGCCGTCCCCCTTGCGCACCACGCTGGCCACCGCGGGGCCGAGGACGCTCCGCTCGCTGCGGGTGATGTAGAGGGCCGACAGCACGACGAACGGCAGCAGGGTCAGGCGCTCGTCGGAGCGAGCCGCCCGCAGCACCTCGAGGCCGCTCATCCCCGGCATCACCAGGTCCAGCACCACGGCGTCGAAGTGTCCGTCGCGGAGCAGAGCCAGCCCCTCGCTGCCCGACGCGGCCGCCGTGACGGCGTACCCGCCCTCCTCGAGCCGGGCGGTGACGTGCGACCGCTCCGCGGCGTCGTCGTCGACCAGCAGGATCCGGGCGCCCGCCGCATGCCGGGGGCGCGTGGCGTCCGCCGGGACGCGCGCCCCCGCCTCGGCCAGCGGGACCGCCAGCTCCAGGCTCAGACCTTCGTCGCCGCCGGTGCGGACCTCGATGGGAAGCCCGATGCGGCGGGCCAGCCGCGCGGCGATCGCCATGGGCAGGGGCGCCGCGCCTTCGTCTCCCTCGTCCCCGTCCTGGTAGGCGAGGGCGAGGGTTCGGCGGGCCGATTCGGAGAGACCGTCGTGGGTATTCCGCACGCACACCGCCGCCTTGCCCGCGCGGTCGTCGACGGCGATCTCGACGTAGCCGTGCTCCGTGGCGGAGAGGAGGTACTCGACCATGCGTTCGAGCAGGTGGCGGAGCCGCTTCTCGTCGGCGGAGGCCGGCAATGACTCGCGCCGCAGGCTCACCTGGACGGGAATCCCTTTCTCGCGACCGACGGCCTCGTGGCTCTCGGCCACCTGCCGGACCAGCGCCGCCAGGTCGACGGTGTCGACGTCGACGTCGCTGCGGCCCGACTCGACCGCCGCGAGATCCAAGATGTCGTCGACCAGCCCCAGCACCGACTGGCCGCTGCGGCGGATCACCTCGACGTACTGGCGCTGCTTCATCGACAGCGGTCCGGCGTCCCCCTCGACGAGCAGCTGGCAGAGGGTGACCAGCGAGCCGAGCGGACTGCGGAGATCGTGGCTCATCCGGAGGAGGAGCAGATCGTGCGACAGGTTGGAGCCGCCGTTTCCGCTCTGCCCGTCGCCGTCGTGCGTCGCCGGCGCGGCCGGGCCGGCGCTCGCGCGCGCTTCGTCGGTCTCCCCGTCGTGCGAAGCGGCCGCGCGCTTGACCAGCACCAGCACGATGACGGCTGTCCCAGGGAGCAGGGCGGCGATCCAGATTGCGGCGAGGGCGGATGCTGACATGACGCTGAGCTCGCCCGTCGGGCGAGCCTCTCCTGGTTGTGGGCACGACAAGCCGCTCCGTCAACCGCGGCCACCGTCCGCCGGCGACTCAATGAAAGTCGTGGGACACGTCGATCGCGGCGCTGCGGCCGCCGAGCGGCTCGAAACGGTCGGCCTTGATCGACACGACGCCGTCCTGGTTCTGGACCACCCCTTCGATCACCAGCGCGCTCACGCCGAGGATGATCTGCCGGTGCTGCTCGAAGCGGTGCGGGGGTGACGATGGCGTTGGCGAAGCCGGTCTCATCCTCGACGGTGATGAAGACGAATCCCTTGGCGGTGCCCGGCCGCTGGCGGACGATCACCACGCCGGCCACCCGCGCCCGCCGTCCCCCCGGCACGCTGCCGAGCTCGGCGGCGCGCGTGACCCCCTGGCGGTCGAGAGCGGCGCGCGCGAAGGCGACCGGGTGCTGGCCGATGGTGAGGTTGGTGCCGGCGTAGTCGGCGGCCAGCTCTTCCTCGGCCGACATCTCCGGCAACGGCGCCGCTTCGAAAGGCTCGGAGCGGGGGGGCTGGTGTCGGGAAAACAGAGGGCCCGATCTCCCCAGCGCCTCGACCTGCCAGAGCGCCGCGCGCCGCTCGCCGCCCAGCTCGGCCAGCGCGCCGATCTCGGCCAGGCGAGCGAGCGCGCCGGCGTGGGCCTCGGCCCCGCTGCGGTGGGCGAAGTCAGCCAGCGACGCAAACGGCGCCGCGCGCCGCGCCTCCTCGATCCTCCGGCCGAGCGCCTCGTGCAGGCCGCTCACCGAGCGCAGGCCGAGCCGCACCGCGCGCCCGCCGTCCTCCAGGTCGGCCAGCCACCCCGAGCGGGTCACGTCGATCGCCCGGACGATCACGCCGTGGCGGACGGCGTCGCTGACCAGCGTCGACGGATGATAAAAGCCGAGCGGCCAGTTGTTGAGCAGCGCGCAGAGGAACGCCGCCGGGTGGTGCGCCTTGAGGTAGGCCGAGGCGTAGGCGATGAGCGCGAACGACGCCGCGTGCGACTCGGGGAATCCGTAGAGCGCGAACGACTTGATCCCCTGGACGATCTCCTCCTGCGCCGCGCCGGTGATCTCGTTCTTCGTCATCCCGGCGCGCAGGTCCTTCTCGATGGTGTTCATCCGCTCGTGCGAGCGCTTGAAGCCCATGGCCCGGCGCAGCTCGTCGGCCTGACCGCCGGTGAAGCCGGCCGCCACCATCGCCATCCGGATGAGCTGCTCCTGAAACAGCGGAATCCCCAGCGTCCGTTTCAAGATCGGCTCCAGCGACGGGTGAGGGTAGGTGACGCGCGCGCGGCCGTTGCGCCGTTCGAGGTAGGGGTTGAGCATCTTGCCCACAATCGGGCCAGGACGAATGATGGCCACCTCGACGACCAGGTCGTAAAAGCGCTCCGGCTTCATGCGCGGCAGCGTCGCCATCTGGGCGCGCGACTCGACCTGGAACACCCCGACGGTGTCGGCGGCGCGCAGCATGGCGTAGACCTTCGGATCGTCGGGCGGCAGCCTGGCGCAGTCGAGCGCGATCCCCTCGTGCCGCCGGACCAGCGGAAAGGCCTCGGCCAGCACCGCCATCATGCCGAGGCCGAGGAGGTCGACCTTGACCAGGCCGAGATCGGCGCAGTCGTCCTTGTCCCACTGGACGACGACGCGGTTGTCCATCGACGCCGGCTCGAGCGGCACCACCTCGTCGAGGAAGCCGCCCGAGAGCACCATCCCGCCCGAGTGCTGGCCCAGGTGGCGCGGCAGGTTGAGCAGCGCGGTGGCGGCCCGGGCGCAGAGGCGCGTCCGCCGCTCGCGCGGCGAGAACCCGGCCATCTCGAAGTAGTCCATGAGGGTGCGCCCTTCGTCGGCCGTCCATCCCGGCAGGTGCTTGGCGATGCGGCCGAGCTGCTCCTCGGAGAACCCGAGCGCGCGGCCGGCGTCGCGCACCGCCATCCGCGGGCGGTAGGTGATCACGTTGGCGGTCATGGCGGCGCGGCGCGCGCCCGTACTTGGCGTAGACGTGCTGGATCATCTGCTCGCGCGCCTCGCCCGACGGCAGATCCAGGTCGATGTCGGGCATGCGATCGGCCACGTTGCCGGCGTTCTGCACCCGCTCCTCGGACAGAAAGCGCTCGAACAGCAGCTCCATCCTCACCGGATCGACGGCGGTGATGCCGAGGACGTAGCAGGCCGCCGAGTTCGCCGCCGAGCCGCGCCCCTGGATCATGATGTTCTTCTGCTGGGCGACCTGGACGATGTCCCAGACCAGGAGGAAGTAGCCGGCCAACCCCAGCCGCCCGATGATCCCCAGCTCGCGGGCCAGCTGCGCGCGCACCTTGGGACGCAGCGGATCGTCCGGCGGCGTAGCGGTGGCCGACGCCGGCCTCGCACAGCTTCTCGAGGTAGCTCTGCTCGGTCTCGCCGGCCGGCACGTCGTACTGGGGAAAGCGGTAGCCGAGATCGGCGAGCGAGAACCGGCAGCGCTCGGCGATCGCGCGGGTGGCCCGGACGGCGGCGGGGCGATCGGCGAACAGCGCGGCCATCTCGCGCGGGCGGCTTGAGCCAGCGCTCGCCGTTCGGCAGGAGGCGGCGTCCGATCTCGTCGACGGTGCGCTTTTCGCGCCCGCAGGTGAGGACGTCGTGGACGACGCGCTCTCGCGGCGTCGCGTAGCGGACGTCGTTGGTCGCCACCAGCCCCACGCCGGCCGCCGCCGCCTGCGCCGCGACCGCGCGTTCGTTCCAGGCCTCGCGCGCGTCGAAGTGGCGCTGCACCTCCAGATAGACGTTGGCCCGCCCGAAGGCGTCGCACAGCGCCGGCAGATCGGCGCGCGGCGCCGGCGCCGCCGAGCGCGATCAACCCCGCGGCGTGCTCGGCGAGGAGCGCCGGCGTCGCCCGCGGCGGATCGGCCTTGCCCAGCCCCTCGCGGGCGCGGGTCAGCAGGCGGCAGAGGTTGCGGTAGCCGGCCGCGTCCTGCACCAGCAGGAGCAGCGGCGGCCCCTCCGCCAGCGTGACGTCGGCGCCGACCAGCGGGCGAATTCCCGCCCGCCGCGCCGCCGCGGCGAAGCGGGGGGCGCCGTAGACGCCGTCGCGATCGCCGAGGGCGAGGGTGTCCATCTCGGCGGCCGCCGCCGCCTCGACCAGATCCTCCGGCAACGACGCGCCGTCGAGGAAGCTGAACGCCGAGCGACAGCGCAGCTCGACGTAATCGGAGGATGCGGGCATGCCTGGCTCAGTCTGAACATCTGTTCAGGTGATGGCAAGGGCCGCCCGACGTCGGATGTCTTCCGGCTGGGGCGACCGCCGGGGCTACTGGAGGTCGATCTCGTCGACGTAGATCGTGCCGGTGTAGCCGGAGGTCGAGAAGGCCTCGATGGCCAGCTTGTTCGTGGCGCTGGCGCCGGCGACGGCCGCCAGCGAGGCGGAGGCGGTCGTGAAGTTCGAGGTCACGGCGTTGACGGTGAGCGCCACCGGGGATCCGCTGGTCGTGTCGAGGATGACCTTGAACCGCAGGTCCTCGCCGCAGGCGGCGGGGCTGGCCGAGACGTGGACGGTGAGGGTCTTGCCGCTCAGAGTCGGCCGAGCCGCCGTCGACGCCGAGGGGAATGTCGACCTCACCCTTGGTGGTGGCTCCGCTCGTGCCGCTGAAGGTGGCGGCGATGGCCAGCGAGCCGGTGCCGCAATAGGTGTGGGGCGTCGTCCCTTGCGAGATGCCGGTGAAGGCCTGGCTTCCGGCGAGCAGGGTCGCGCCTTCGGTGGTCCCCTCGAAATTGAACATCGCGCTGCAGCTCGTCGTCGAGTGGTCGACCAGGGCGTCGGTCACCAGGCTGCAGCCGGCGTCGACGTTCGAGCCGGCGCCTCCGCCCGCGCCGCCGCCTTTGCCGCCGGTGGCGCTGCCGGCGCCGCCGCCGGTCGCGCCGGTCGTGCCGCCCTTGCCGCCGGTCGATCCCAGGTTGCCGGCGCTGCCGCCCGAGCCGCCGAGGGGCGCGGTGCCGCCGCTGCCGCCGGTCTCTTCAATCGGGGCGATCATGCCGCGGTTGGCGCAGCCCACCAGGCAAAGGGCAACGAAGGCGCTCGCGAAGACGAGACGCGCGATGAGGATGCGCATCAAGGGGATGCGGAAATATAGTCGAAAACACTCAGTCGTAATAGCCGTCCAGGTAGAAACGGCCGGAGCGTCCGTCGCGGTGCAGCCGGTAGACGGCGCCGTCGGAGGCGTGGACGTCCCAGTAGTCGCGGGCCCAGCTTCCCCCCTCCGCCGCGTCCCGCCACCATTCGCCCGACAGGCGGTACGGCCCGGCGGCGACCAGGATCCGCGCCGTCGTCTCGGCGCCGCGCAGCGCGGCCGGGCCGTCGCGATCCATGATCACCTCGATCTCTTCGGGCGGCCGGCGGTGGCGGAGACAGAGCCCCGGTTCCGCGGCTGACTGAACCGTCGCCGAAGCTCCGCCGGAAGCTCCGCCGGTCGTCGGGTACGCCGCCACCGCGATCGCCTCGGCGCGCCAGCTGTCGACCGCCGCCGGCGTGCCGACGTTCTCCGGACCGACCAGCGCCGCCAGCCGGGCCAGCGTGGCGGCCAACCGGTTGGGGGCCGGCCCCGACGGGCGCAGGATGTCGAGCTGGGTGGCGCGCACCCGGGCGGGCAGCGCGATGAGGTGCACGCCGACCACCGCGGCCTCGGGCGGCCGGCGCGCCAAATCCAGCCGGGCCAGCTCGACCAGGATCTTCGCCTCGCGCGTCGGGGCGGCGACCGGGATCTCGCGGACGTCGAGGCCGCGCGGCTCGAGCGTGAGGCGCAGCGTCAGCCCGGCGCAGGCCAGGCTCCGTCCGGCCAGGCGCTCGAGCGCGCGGTCGCAGAGCCCGCGCAGCACGAAGGCCAGCGGCTCGAGCTCGTAGACGGGGTAGTCGAGCGCGACCGCCTCTTCCAGCGCGTCGGGCGGCAGCTGCGGCAGGAACGGCTCGTCGTCCTCGCCGCGGGCCAGCCGCGCCACCGCCGCGCCGGCCGGGCCGAGGCGCAGCGCCACCGCGTCCACCGGCAGCGCCGCCACCGCGCCGGCGGTGCGCGTCCCCCAGCGACGGAACGCCGCGCAGAGCTCGGCATCGTCGGTGAAGAAGTGGACGGGGAGCGGCGCCAGGAACGCCCGCGCGCCGGCGCGCTCCGCCGGCACCACCGCCAGCGCGTGCGCGCGCGTCGCCACCCGCGCGCTCCCCTTGGTCGAGGCGATCGCCACCCGCGCGCCGAACCCGAGCCGCGCGGCGTGCGCCTGCACCGCCTGCGCGATCGCCCGCTCTCCTTCCGGGTAGAGCCGCGCGAGATCGTCGGCCGCGAAATCAGATCCGCTCGCCTTCGCGCTCCACGCGCGGCGCGAAGGCGTACCCGACGTCGCAGAGCGCCGCCGCGCCCGCCTCCGCGTCGGCCGCCGTCGCGGTGAAGAGCCGCAGGGCGGGGCAGGTCGCCGAGGCCTGCGCGGCGGTCATGCCGGGACGCACGCCGGCGCTCCGCGCCTCTGCGTTGAGCTGGCCAATTCGCGTGGACGGAGCTCGGCTCCGCCGAGCGGAGTCCGTCGCGGGGGGCGCGGGGACCCTCCCAGGGTCCCCGAACTCAACAACGCGGACGGCGACTCCCGCGCCTCGGGAGAGCGCCGCAGCGCCGCCTGCAGCGCTAGCTGCGGGACGTAAACGCAAGCGAGACGCATGGCTGCTGTTTCCCGTCGATGGACGCCTGCGACGGCTGCGCGCGGCCATTCCGCAGGCGATGCGCGCGGACGTCGAGGCGCGCGAAGAGCGGTTGCCCTTCGGTGTCGAAGCCCGGCGCGCCGCCGAGATCGACGGCCGCCGCCGCGAACGCTCCCACCCGCCGCGCGCCGCTAGCGATCAGCACCGTCGTCCCCTGCGCGCGCGCCGCGTGGCGCAGCCGCATCCAGGCGGCGTCGGGGATCCGCAGCCGCGCGTCGCACAGGTCGAGCGCGACGATCCCGAATCCTCCGGCCGCCACCACCAGATCGGCGGCCTTGAGCGCCTGCCCGGCGGCGCAGCGGATCCAGAGCAGCGGGGGGCCATCCGACGTCGCGGTCGACATGGCGGCGCGCGCGTCGAGCGTCCCCCCCACGTCGACGAGCGCCGTCGACTCACCGGCGGAGCTCGCCGCCGCCAGCGCCGCCCGCACCACGGCCGTCCGCCCCGAAGAGCGCGGCCCGGAGATCTCGCTCAGCGCCGCGCGCGGCCAGCCGCCGCCCAGCAGCTGGTCGAGCGCCGGAAGCCCGGTGGCGCGCCGCCCGCGCTCCTCGCTGAGCCGTTCGAGCGAGACCAGATGCGCGGAGATCTCCGCGGCGATCTCCGGATCGCGAACCAGCTGGAGACCGCGAACCGACACCCTTCCAAGGTGGACCTGAACATAAGTTCAGTCAACCGAGAAGAGAACCAGGAAGAACAAAGCAGGGAGTGAAGTAGCCTTTCCGGATGGAGACCGCCGCCCTCGAGACCCTCGCCGCCCGGCAAGAGATTGTCGACGTCATCACCGAGCTCTTCGTGGCCACCGACCAGCGCGACTGGGGGGCGGTGAAGCGCTGCTTCGCGATCAGGTGCTGTTCGACATGTCGTCGCTCGGCGCCGGCCGCCCGCGCGCCGCACGCCCGACGAGATCGCCGCCGGCTGGGAAGAGGGGCTGCGCCGCTGCGGCCATCCACCACCAGGCCGGCAACCACCGCGTCACCGTCCACGAGTCCCGCGCCACCGCCAGCTGCTACGGCATCGCCTACCACTACCGCAAGACCGCCTCGGGGCGGAACACCCGCGTCTTCGTGGGCAGCTACGCCTTCATCCTGGACCGCGGCGGGCCGCTCGGCTGGCGCATCTCGACCTTCCGCTTCGACCTCAAGTTCATCGACGGCAACGCGAATCTCGAGAGCGAAGTAGACGGGCGCAGCCATGCTCCTCCGCCATCCGACCCCCGCCGCCCTCGGGCAACGCCTTCGCTCACTACAGCATGAGCGTGCGGGTCCCGAAGATTCTGGAGGAGGTCAGCGCGCGCAACCCCGACTATCCGCCGTCGGTGCACGATTCCATCGCTCGCCTGCGAGACGACGTCCGCGCCGGCGGTCCCTTGCCGCCGCTCGGGTTTCCGGCGCCCGACACCGGGGAGTGGCAGGCGGCGCTCGACGCGCGCGCAGGCCAGACCTGGCTGGCGACCGACTGGTTCTTCGCCGAAAATTACGTCTACCGCTGCCTGATGATCGCCGTCCGGTACTGGGAAAACGGCCGCGATCCGTTCGCCCCGGCCAAGCAGGAGGAGCTGGCCGGCGCGGCGCTGTGGCACGGTGTCGAGCGAGCGCTGGGCCTGGCCGGTCCCTCCGACGGGGAACGGATCGCGGCGCTGTTGGTCGCCGCGCTCTGGGGAAATCGGGTCGACCTCAGCTATGCGGTCGGCGTGGCGTTCGGCGCCGCCGGCGACGGCGACGACCTCTTGTGCGACGACAGCGCGCGCGCCGCCGAGCAATTGTTGCTCCCCGGCGGTGACGTCCACGTCGTCACCGACAACATGGGGAGCGAGCTGTCGATGGATCTGGTCCTGGCCGACGCCTTGCTCGCCCGGGCCGGCGCGCGGATCAGCCTGCACGTCAAGATGCACCCGACCTTCGTCAGCGACGCCGTCGCCGCCGACGTCTGGTCGCTGGTCGCCGCCTTCTCCGCCCGCGGCGGCGCCGAAGCAGCCCTCGGCGAGCGCCTGCAGCGCGCCTGGCGCGACCGGCGCCTGCGCGTGCTGCCCGATCCCTTCTGGAACGGTCCCCGCTTCCTGTGGGAGCGGCCGCCGCGGCTGGCGCGCGAGCTGGATGTCGCGACGGCCGTCGTGCTCAAGGGCGACGCCAACTACCGGCGCGCCGTCGGCGACGCGCTGTGGCCGCCGGCGACGACCTTCGCCGAGGCCACGCGTTACCTCCCTGCGCCGCTGGTGGCGTTGCGGACGCTGAAGAGCGACGCGGTCGTCGGCCTGCCGACCGATCAGATCAGCCGGCTCGACGCCGCCGATCACGACTGGCGCATCAACGGCCGGCGCGGCGTCATCCAGACCGGCGGCCGCTGGCCCGGTCGGTAGCACGACCGGCAATCACAAACAGACGCCGTAGATCGTCTGGTTCGGGACGACGGTGCAGGTCGTGCCGGCGGTCGGGCAGTCGTTGGGGGCGGTGCAGGCGCCGTTGCTGGCGTCGCAGCGGCAGACGGCCCGGCAGGTCTGCTCGCACAGGAACCCCGGCGCGCACTGCGCGGTGCTGGTGCAGAGGGCGTTCTCTCTTCCGGTGCGCGTCGACTGGGGGCAGGCGCAGTCGACGTGGTCCATGCTGGACTGAAGCACGCAGGCGAGTCCGGCCGGGCAGCCGGTGTGGGCCGCGGTCGCCGCCGCGGCGGTCGGATCGCAGCTGAACGTGCAGGTGTGGTAGGCGATCGTCACGCCGCCGCAGGCGACCGGATCGCGGCAGAAGCTCCCCGGTCCCACGCCGCCGTCGCCCAGCGCCGCGCAGTCGGCGTCGGTGGCGCAGAACCGCAGGCAGAGCTGCGTGCCGCACCCGAGCGAGCTGTAGTCGAAGCACTGCGCGCCGGCGGCGCAGGCCGTCGTGCTGGTGCAGGCGCCGCCGGCCGTGCCGGTCCCCGCCGCGACGCAGACGTTCGACCGCGCCTGGCAATCGATCTGGCAGGACTCGGTCGCCGGGCAGGAGAGGCCGCTCGGGTCGCAGCCGGGGAAGCTGCTGTCCGGCGGCAGATCGGGCGCGCCGCCGTCACCGGTGCACTTCTCTTCGGGCGCCAGGAAAACGATCCCCTCGTTGGTCGCCCCCTTGATGATGCTGATCAGCGCGGCGCCGCTGCCGATGGCGCAGCCGCGCGTGTCGAGGGCGGTGACCACGAATTTGACGTCGCCCACCTGATTGCCGGAGAAGCTGACCGACAGCGTTCCCATCTCGAGGTCGACGTTGGCGTCGCTCTTGTTGACGACGGCCAGGTTGCTCGCCGGGTAGGTCAGCGTCCGCATCTCCGTCGTTCCCTGCGAGACCACCACGGTGATCTGGGCGATGTCGGCGATCGGCGTCGACGACGACTCGAGCAGCAGCACGATGTACGACTGCGGGCTCGAGCAGCCAAGCCCGGCGGTCGCCAGGAAGCCGGCGGCGGTCAGAATGATGGCCGGCACCCAGAGGCGGCTAGAACGCATGCATGTCCCCAAGAGTCGTGTTGGGGGCCGAGGTGCCCGAGGTCGAGGTGGAGACCACGATGATCGCCGTCGTGACCACCACCAGGCCGACCGTCCCCCAGAACCAGTTCTTTTTGTAAAAGGGAACCGGGCGCTCCGGGGGCGGTTGCGCCGTTCGGCTGTCGAGCTCCAGCGGCGGCAGGGGTGGGGTCGCCGGAGTCGGCGTCAGGGGTGCGGCGGGTGCGGCCGCGGGCGGCGGCGCGAGCGTGGGTGGCTGTCCGGGCGGCGGCGTGGCGGTGGGCGCCTCGGCGGGCGGCGGCGGCGGGGCGGGCTCCGCCGGGGGCGCGGGCGGGGTCGCAACCGTCGGAGGTGTCGTGGACGGCTGCGTGGACGGCTGCGTGGACGGCTGCGTGGACGGCGCGTGGAATGCGGTGCGGGTGGCGTCCCTCCGGTCTGGGCGCCTGCGACGCCGGACCACAGAACGACGATCACCAGGTGCAGCAACCCCGGCCAGCCGGGACGCAAGTGTCGCATCGGGCCCATTGTCGCGCCGGGCCGGTGCCGGCGTCCAGTTACCCCGGCGGGCAAGGTCCCGGTCGGCGACGCGAACGTTCGGTGATCGTCCGCCGACTATCGCGCTGCGCCGGCCGCGCCGGTGCGCTGGCCGGCGGCCCAGTCGACGCGGGCCCGCATGTCGAGGGCGCGCAGGCGATCGGCCTCCGTCGCGTCGGTGGCGAGCTGCGCCAGCGCGGCGCGCGCTCGCGCGAAGTCGCCCACCCGGTAGGCGGCGTCGGCGATCATGCGGCGGCACTCGCGCTCGAACTCGGGGGGCAGCGCCGAGCGATCCGACGAATCGGCGAGCTGCTCGTCGCCGCAGGCGCGCGTGAGCTGCGGCAGCGCGCGGGCGGCGTCCCGGCCGAGGAGCTGGCGCCCGATCAGATAAGGTCCCAGGCGGTCGGTGGGGAAGAGGCGCGCGTATTCGGCCAGCAGGTAAAACGTGAGCACCGGATCGATGTCCGGCTCGAGCACGTCGGCATAGAGCGCGCGGCCCAGCGTGTCGCGCGCGGGCGGACTGTCGAGCCCCTTGAGCTTGGCCAGCGCCTGCCGGCGATCCGCCTCCGTCGCCGCCAGCTCGAGGGCGCGCCGCTGGTGCATCTCGGCGCCGCGGTAGTCGCGGGCGGAAAAGTCGATGGCCGCCGAGAGCGACTCCGCCTGCGCGCGCAGCGGGACGGTCAGCGTCCCGTCCAGCGCCAGGTGTCCCAGCTCCGTCCGCGCCGCCCCCTCGGCGCCGGCCGCCAGCTCGGCCCGCGCCAGCGCCAGGCGATAGAGCGGCTCACCGGGATCGTCGTGGCAGGTCGAGCGCAAAAGCTCGACCGCGCGCGCCGGCTCGACGGCCATGATGCCGCGCGCCTCGTCGACCCGCGCCGCGAGCTCGCGCGCGCAGACGCGGCTGAAGATGGCCGGCCGGCGGAACTCCTCGGTGGCGTGCGCCCGCTGGCGCGTGCTGAGCGGCTGCTTGGTCAGGAACTGACGCCACTCCCGCTCGAGATCCGGCAGCGGCATCCGGTAGACGTCACTGAAGTTTCCGGCCGAGCGGTAGAGGGCGCGCAGCTTGTCGGCGCCGCGCGTGGCCAGCAGGAAGGCCGAGAACGATCCGGCCAGCGTGTAGGCGCGCGCGCCCGCCAGCGTGCTGAACCCGGCGCCCACCACGTCGGCGAGCGGCGGCGCCAGTCCGGCGGCGATCATCGCCGCGGCCTCCTGGTGAATCGTCGCGTCTCCGTGCGGATCGCTGACCGTCGCGGCCTCGGCCACCCCTTCGACGAGCCCCATCGCCAGCGCCGGATGGGGCAGCGGCCCCCAGCGCCAGGCCAGCGCCACGCCGAAGAAGGGATCGCCGAAGCTCCCGGCGAACACGTGGGCCATCTCGTGCCGCAGGCGCGACGACGGGAAGTGCTCCTGCACGAACATCTCGCGCGTCCAGGGCTTGGCGTAGAGCGTCTCCCCCGCGCCGACCAGCGTCTTCTTCACGGCGGCGTTGGGAAAGTCCCACACCGTGATCGGCAGCTTGGGCTCGACGCCGAACGTCTGCAGCAGCTGCTGGTAGCGGAACTCCAGGTCCTCGAGCTGCAGCGCCCGCTCGGTGCGGCTCTTGGTGCCGGGCATGGTGTGGACGATGAAGTGCGAGGTGGTCTCGGTCTGGCTCAGCTCGCGCGCCAGATCGTCGTGCGTGATGTGAAACCCCAGCCGGCCGCCCAGCGCGTAGAGGACGATCGACGCGGCCAGGAGCGGGAGCGCCGCCGCGGTGGCCCCGCGATGCCAGCGTCGCGGATCGCGGCCGCGCCCGACCGCGGCCAGCGCCAGCAGGATCGCCGTGGCGGCCCAGACGATGTTGGCGACCCGAAACAGCAGCAGCGACAGCGGCGGGCGCAGCGCCTCGTCGTAGATCGGCCCGGGAAAATATCCGCCGAACGGATCGAAGGCGAACACCGGCGGATCGCGGTAGAGCCGGAGCAGCGTCCAGAGGATCGAAACCACCGGCAGCGCAAAGGCCAGCAGCCGCCCGCGGCGCGGCCGAGGGGCCGCCAGGCCGGCCAGGACTCCCGCCGTCGCGGCGTACAGCGCGCTGCCGAGCGGCAGCAGGGCGAAGAAGGCGAGGCCGACCGGCAGGCTGCAGTTGCGGACACGCAGGGCGTTGCCGAGCCCGAGGAGCAACGGCAGGACCAGCGTCGCCGCCGAGGCGAGCGCCGCCTGGCCGAAGACGCGGGCCAGCTCCCCACCGGCCGGCGCCCGCCCGAGCGCCGCCCGCGCGCGCGCCGTCACCCCCTGGCCGATGTCGGCCCCGGCCAGCGCGACGCCGAACCCGAGCGCGAACGCGAAGTCGTACCCCAGCACGTCGTACAGAGGGACGAAGTCCAGCGCCAGCGCCAGCAGCGCCAGCAGGCCGCCCCAGACGAACGGGCGGAGGCCAAAGCGCCCGCGCCAGCGGGCCAGCAGCCTGCGGGCGGAATTGACGGGTTTGCCGGCGGGGCCTAACATGGGCGACACGGTCGCAACGACCTAGGGTTGCGTCCAGAACTGCGGATCATGACCGAAGAAGAACGACGCCGCGAGGCACGCGCCCCGATCGAGCTGAAGGTGGAGTACAAGCGACTCAATACCTTCTTTTACGATTACACGAAGAACATCTCCAAGGGGGGGACGTTCATCAAGACCGACAAGCCGCTCGACGTCGGGACGATCTTCCTGTTCAAGCTTCAGGTCCCGTCGCGGGAGACGCCGCTCGCGCTTCGCGGTGAGGTTCGCTGGGTGATCAAGGATGGCTCGCCGCCGCCGGCCGATCTGCCGGCCGACCACGAGCCGGGGATGGGGATCCGCTTCGTCTACGAGGGGAGCGACCAGCGCCAGGCGCTGGAGGAGCTGGTCGAGAAGATGATGATCGACAGCCTCGGCCCGCTCATCTACTCGCGCCTCGTGAAGAAGACGCCCAACCCCTGACCTCTGGCGGAGCGACGCCGGGGGCGTCATCTTTGGGGCCATGAACATGCGTCAGCTCGGCAGGACGGGGTTGCGGGTCTCGGAGCTCTGCTTCGGGACGATGACCTTCGGCGGCGAGGGGATCTACCAGGCGATCGGCAGCACCGCGCAGGGCGACGCGGATCGGATGGTCGGCGCCTGTCGCGACGCCGGCATCAACTTCTTCGACACGGCCGACACCTACTCGATGGGGCGCGCCGAGGAGATCCTGGGCCGGGCGCTGGGCGCGCGGCGCAAGGAGGTGATCGTCGCGACCAAGGTGCGCGGCCGCGTCGGCAGCGGCCCCAACGACGTGGGCCTGTCGCGCGGGCACATCATGGACTCCGTCGAGGGGAGCCTGCGGCGGCTCGGCACCGACTACATCGACCTCTACCAGATCCACGGCTTCGACGCGCTGACGCCCTGGGAAGAGACGCTGCGCGCGCTCGACGATCTGGTGCGCGCCGGGAAGGTCCGCTACCTCGGCGCCTCCAACCTGGCCGCCTGGCACCTCATGAAGGCGCTCGGCGTCAGCGAGCGCCGGGGGCTGGAGCGCTTCGAGACCATCCAGTCCTACTATTCGATCGTCGGGACGCGATCTCGAACGCGAGCTGGTCCCGCTCATGAAGTCCGAGCAGGTGGGCCTGCTCATCTGGAGCCCGCTGGCGGGAGGCTTTCTGGGCGGCAAGTTCGGGCGCGACCAGAAGAGCCCCACCGGGACCCGTCGCGCCGGCTTCAGCTTTCCGCCGGTCGACGAGACGCGTGGCTATGCCGTGCTCGAGGCGCTCGGCGAGGTGGCGCGCGAGCTGGAGATCTCCGTTCCCCGCCTGGCGCTCGCCTGGCTGCTGCACCAGAGCGTCACCACCAGCGTGATCATCGGCGCCCGCAACGACCAGCAGCTACACGACAACCTGGCCGCCTCGGAGGTGAAGCTCTCGCCTGCGCAGCTCGCCCGGCTCGACCGGGCCAGCGCGCTGCCCGCCGAGTACCCCGGCTGGATGGTCACCGTGCAGTCGCGCGATCGGCTGGAAGCGATCCCCCCCGAGCAGCGCTTCGCGAAGACCTAGCGGCGCTACCCGATGACCATCTCTTCGCGATCGGCGGCGGGCGGGGCGCCGTCGGGGCCGAAGCGGTCGGCGCGCCAGGCGGTGAAGAAGGGGTGGGGCGGGCCGCCGGCGAGGTAGGCGGCGTAGTGGCGCGCGACGACCGGGCGCCATCATGAAGCCGTGGCCGCCGAAGCCGCAGACCACGTAGAAGCCGGGGACGCCCGGGAGCTCGCCGACGATCGGGTTGCCGTCGGGGCTGACGTCGTAGGGGCCCGCCCACTGGCGGACCACCTTGACGTGGCCGAGCCGCGGCATGAGCGCGACGAGGCCGCGCGCCATCGCTGGTCAGGAAGTCGAGCCGCGAGCCGAGGCGGACCTCGCCGTCGGGGTTCGGCTCCTCGGGCATCGACACGCCGCCCACCAGCTCGCCGCGCAGCGACTGGGAGACGTAGAGCCCGCTCTCGATCACCGACACCATCGGCTTCAAGAACGGCTTGAGCGGCTCGGTCGAGAGGATCTCGTGGCGCACGGGGCGGTCGGGCAGCGCGCCGCCGGCCAGGCGCGCCACCCGCGGCGACCAGGCGCCGGCCGCGCAGACGACGCGCCCGGCGGTGAGCGCCCCGGCCGGCGTGGTCAGCACGAAGTCGTCGCCCCGTCCGCGTCGATCGCCGTCACCGGCAACGCCGGTTCGGATCGGTCACGCCGTGCCGCTCGGCCGCCCGCGCGTAGCCCCAGAGGAACGGCCAGGGGAAGACGATGGCGTCGGTCGGGTTGTAGCAGGCGGCCACGAAGCTCGCCGCCCGGCCGCCCGCGCCCTGGTTCGATCTCCAGCTCCGGCACCAGATCGCGCGCCTCCTCGAGCGCGATCATCCGCGTCGGCAGGTCGCAGCGGTTCTGCAGCGCCACGTTGCGTTCGAGGCGCGCGAGCCCGCGGCCTTGGTCCGGGCCAGGAACAGGTAGCCGCCCCGGCGCATCCAGACGTTGATCCCCATCTCCTCGGCGAAGCGCGCGCAGAGCTCGGTCGACTCCTGCATCAGGCGGACGTTCATCTCCGTCGACCACTGCTGGCGCACGCCGCCGCCGTTGCGCCCCGAGGCGCCCCAGGCCAGGTAGTGCTCGTCGAGGACGACGATCCGCCGGCCGCCCCGCACCGCCAGGTTGTAGGCGATCGCCAGCCCCATCACCCCGGCGCCGACGATCGCCACGTCGGCGTGGTTGCTCGACCCGCGGCCGGTCATTTGCGCGTCGGCAAAGGCGAGCTCCGTCCCGCGGCGGCCAGCACGCCCAGCTCGACGGGCACCAGCGGCGGGCGGGCGGTGAAGGGGCTGAGCGCGGCGGGATCGCTGCCGGCCGCCTCCGCGACGGCGCGCGCCACCTCGCGCAGGCACTCCTTGCCCTGGCAGGGCCCCGTCCCGAAGCCGGTGTAGCGCTTGACCTCCTCCAGATCGCCGCGACCGAGCTTCACCGCGTGCTGGACGTCGGCCAAGGTGACGTCCTCGCAGCGGCAGAGGATCACCTTGCGCGACATGGCGGCGCCGGTCCCCTTACGACCCGCCCGGCGCCGGCGGCTCGAACATCTTGTCGTCCATCGGCTCGTCGAAGACGATCTCGTTGATGGTGGTGACCACCGTGATCGGCCCCGCCTGCGTGACCGAGTCGAACGGGATCTTCACCCCGCCCACCGGGCGCCAATCTTTCACGGACGAATGAAAAGGGACGTCCCCCTGCGCAGTTGTGCGCATTCCTTCCTGTGATACTTGAAGGTGGGTCTGGGCGTCGTAGCAGTTGCGGATCGGCGGGCCGACCCGCGGCGTCATCGTCAGGCACTCGAGCCCCGCCGGCGAATCGACGGCCGACTCGATCTTCGGGAACAGCTCGTGCGCCTCGAGGTCGGTGTTCCAGGCGGCCTCGATGCGCGCCTGCTCGGCCTCGGCACCCTCGAGGACGCGGAGGCCGTTGATCGGATCCTGCGACCAGAGCACCTTGCCGTTCGACCCTTCCCGGATCGCGCCGACGCCCGGGAGCGTGGTCAGGGTCAACGACCGGTTGGCGTTGGTCTGGAAGTGCTCGGCCGGCCCGCCCATCCCCATCCCCTGCAGGCTGACCGTGAGCTTGATGTGGGCCGTCTTGTGCGCGGCCCAGCCGGCCACGCCCCCGGTGGCGGCGACGGCGTCGGCCAGGATGGCGTCGGGCGTGCGCACCCCGGGGACGGCGGGCGCCGTCTGGGCGGTGGCGGGCGCCGGCGGCTGCTGGCCGGCGCAACCGGCGGCCAGCGCGGCCCCCAAGGGAAAGACGAAGCGGAAGAGTCTCGAGGCGCGTCGGGTGGTCGGCTGCGGGTTCGCGGGGGTCATCGTGATCGTCATAGTCATCCTTTACGGGCCGCGCGATGCTCGGACGGCGGCAAGGGCGGCGTCAAGGACCGGATCGCGGCCGCCCCGGAACGCCGCGCGCGTCTCCACCACCCGCCTGTCGGGCTGCACGCCGCGCCCTTCGAGCATCACCCCCTTCGGCGTCTTGAAGTCGGCGACCACGTACTGCATGACCGCGCCGCCCGGCAGCTGCTGCACCACCGACGGCAGCACCGCGCCCAGCGTGGTGTCGCCGACGACGATCGCCCGCTTGGCCTCCTGCAGCCCGGCGGCGAACATCTCGGAGGTCGAGGCCGTCCCCTCGTCGGTCAGGATGGCCAGCGGGCCCAGGAAGGGGGTCTCGCCCAGCTCGGGGCGGGCGTCGAACCTCTGCGCCATCTCGCGGAAGGTCAGCGTTCCCAGGTGCACCGGCCGGTTCACGAACAGCGAGGCCACCGGGATCGACATCGCCCCCTGGCCGCCCGGGTTGCCGCGCAGATCGAGCACGATGGCCCGCACGTGGTGCTCCTGAAACCGGGCCACCGCCCGTTTGATATCGCCCAGCACGGGGTCGAGAAAGAAGACGCTGAAGGCGATGACGCCGACGTCGCCGACCTCGTAGGCGCGAACCTCGGGGTAGATGGGCGGTAGAAAGCCGATCTGGACGGCCTTTCCGCGGGGCGGATCGCGCACCAGCACCGCCTTGCCGGGGTGGTCGCGGTCGTCGAGGTAGCTGACGGTGACGCGCGTTCCGACCGGCCCGGCCAGCCGCAGGGCGGCGGCCCGGCGGAGCTCGAACCGCTCCTCGACGGGACGGAGCGGGCGGGTCGAGTCGTGCGGCGCCTTGAGCGGGCGGCCGGCGATCTGGGTGACGACGTAGCCGGGCGCCAGGCCGATCTTCTCGGCGGACGAGCCGGCGCGGACGCGGGTGATGGTCGGGCGCCCCTCGATGATCCGGACGGTGAGCCCCGGATCTCCGATCGGTCCGCCGACGGGTCCGGTGGACTGTTCGGCCGGCGCGTCCGCCGGGACGTCCCCCGGCTTCGCGGTCTCGTCGGCGGCCACCTCGTCCTCGGCGCCCGGCCCGGTGATCATCATGTGCGACTGCCCCAGCTCGCCGATCATCTGGTTGAGCACGCGGTAAAAGGCCGCCTCTGACGGCGCGCCGAGGGCCAGCGGCTCGTACTTGGCGCGGACCGCCCTCCAGTCGAGGCCGCCCAGCGTCTTGTCGTAGTGCTTGTCGCGCACCGTGGTCCAGGCGGCGTCGAGGATCCGGCGCCGCAGCTCGGTGCGCGCGTCGGCCTTGCTCTCGGGCGTGGCCGGCGGCGGGGCGGCGAACGGCGGCGGCTCGATTACCCCGGGCGGCAATGGTGCCGGCGCGCTCGGGGCCGGCGCCGATTCGTTGGCGGGCGGCGGCGTCGTCGGCGTCGCGCAGCCGCTCGGCAGCACCGCCAGCGCGACGAGCATTCCCAGCGTCGCCGCCAGCGCGCGGCCGACCTTGGCGCCGTCGCGCGCGGCCGCCTCGGGGCCGAGATAGCCGGTGACGTCGCCGCAGGCGAAGACGTCCCTGGCCGTGGTGGCGCCGCGGGCGTCGACCACCGCGGCGAAGCCGCCGCGCGCCGCCTCGAAGGCGACGGCGGCGCCATGTTGCCGCGGCAGCTCCGAGGCGGGCGAGGGGAGGGTGGCCACCGCCACCATCGCGCCATCGAGCTTGCGGGTGCTCCCGTCCGCCCCCCGGAGCTCGAGCCCGCGCACCCGCTTCGTCCCGCGCGCGCCGACGACGGTCTCGCGCGCGAGCGCGACGCGTTCGGTGCGAACGCCGACGCCGTTCAGCGCGCGCTCGAGCGGCGCCGCCGTCGGGGCGCCGTCGAGGATGATCACCGTGTCCTTCGCCGGCACCGGGCGAACGCCCCAGTGGAACGCCAGCCGCCCGCAGGCCCGCGCCGAAATCACCCCCGGACGATCGTTGTCGGCGAACGGCAGGTTCTGATCATAGCCGCCCGTCGCGTAGAGGGTCCGCCGCGCCCGCACGCGCAGCAGCCGATCGCCCGCCACCAGCGCCAGCAGTCCGGGACCGCCGTCGGAGGCTTCGTCTTCCGGGTAGTAGCCGATGGCGGTCGCGCGGGCGACCAGCTCGGCGCCGGCGCCGCGGGCCGCCCCGGCCATCGCCGCCGCGCGCGCCGCGCCACCCGTCTCGGCGAGCAAGCGAACCGCCCGGCGTCGCCTGCTCGTCGTAAAGCGCGATTCGCGCGCCCGGCGCGGCCTCGGCGATGGCGCGCGCCGCCGCCAGCCCGGCCGGCCCGCCGCCGATCACGCAGACGTCGACCGCCTCGTCGCGCGGCGCCAGGCGGGTGGCAGGGGGCGCGTCGGGCAGGGTCCCGGCGCCGCCCATCTCGCGCACCAGTTTGAGGAACAGCGCATTGCCGGTGTGGCTGCCGGTCATCATCGTGTGGTGGTCCATCCCCTCGGGGAACAGCCAGTCGGCGGCCGCCAGCAGATCGACGTCGGCGCTGGGGAAGGCATTCTGGCGCGCGCAGGCGAGCTCGGCGCGGGCCGGCGTCAGGCAGGCACGCTGGTTGGGACGGCCGTCGATCCGCAAGAGACAGGCCGCGCAGTGGCCGTCCAGGCAGAAGAACCCGCGCGGGCGGTGGTACTTCGCCGAGCGGGCCAGCGTGTCGATCCCGGCGGCGTGGAGCGCCACCGCGACCGGCTCGCCCGCGAAGGCGGGGAGGGGCGTTCCTTCGAAGTCGATGGTGATGGGGAGGCCGCGTTCGGCGCCGGGAGAAAGGTCTCGCAGGTCGGGGCACACGTGCTTAATGTACCAGCCACACACGCTTCCATGACTGCAGGGGAGATCTCGATGACCAATAGACTCGTTCGCACCATTGCCGCCGGCACCATGCTCAGCCTGGGGACCAGCTCGGCCGGCTGCGGTTACTTCCTCCACCCCGAGCGGCGGGGCACCCAGAGCGGCGTCATCGACGGCGCCACCATGGTGATGGACATCTTGTGGCTCATCCCCGGGATCATCCCCGGCGTCATCGCCCTGGTCGTCGATTTTTCGAGCGGCGCCATCTACATCAGCGGCAGCCGCCGGGTGGGGCTGCAGTTGCCGGCCGACGGGCGCGTGGTGCTTCAGGTCCCCCACGCGGCGCGGCCCGGGCAGGTCGAGTTCCGCCTGGTCACGGCGTCGCACCAGGTCCTGGCGCGCAAGCTCGCGCTGGTCGGACCGGGGCACAACCACGGCGAGTCGGTGGAGCTGCAGGTCGCCGGGCCGGTGAACGAGCCGGTCTACCTGGAGGTCGAGAGCCAGGACGGCCAGACCGAGGGGAAGACGGCGCGGCTCTCCGCGGCGATCGAACGGGCGCCGGCCCTGTAGAGCGGCGTCCGCTCAGAGCCCGGCGACACTCAGTCCGAGGGTGAGCAGCCCCGAGACCAGCACGGCGCCCGCGGCGAGGCGGGCGCGCCGGAGCTGCGTGGGATCGTGCGCCCGGGCGGTGGCGACCGCCGCCCGAAGGTAGGCGACGCGACCCCAGAGCACCAGGGCCAGCTCGGCGGCGCCTGCCGCCAGCGGCCACCGCCACAGACCGAAGCCGAACAGCGGCGTTCCCGCCGGCGCGCCGGGGAAGAGCGGCATGTCGTGGCGGTGCACCAGGAGGTCGAGGAGCCAGTGTGAGAAGACGACCGCGCCGAGCACGGCCGCCGCCCGCCGCCCCCAGCGCCAGCCCGCCGGCAGCGCGAAGATCAGCGAAAGAACGATCGCCCCGACCAGCGAGTGCGTGTAGTCGGCGTGGATGATCCCGTTCCCGTACCCGGGCGCGCCGCCGCCGATGATGTCGATGCGTTCGATCTTGGCGACGTAGAGCGGCACGAACACCACATCGAGCCACTGCGTCGCCAGCATCAGCGCCCAGAGCGGCACGGCCGGCTCACGCGCCTTGACGCCGGCGGCGAGACCGAAGTGCCCGGCGATCACGAGCGCTTCCCCGTCTGCCGCGGCCGCGGCCACGGCAGCTTGGCGTCGAGGATTCCGACCACCACCACGAACAGCAGCAACCCGACGAAGAACGACATGGGGCGGGAAGAATAACTCTGTCGCCCGCCGGGGCTACTCCCCGCGGTACCGGCGGGCCCGACAGTCCGGGCTCGACGGCGGGGAACGCGCGCGGTATCTCTCGGCGCGCGTGAAGCCGATCGTCTCAATCTCCGGGTTGACCAAGACCTACGCCTCGGGGTTCGTGGCCCTCAAGCGGATCGATCTCGAGATCGGCAAGGGGGAGATCTTCGCGCTCCTCGGGCCGAACGGCGCCGGCAAATCGACGCTCATCAACATCATTTGCGGCATCGTCACACCGTCGAGCGGCACGGTGCTGGCGGACGGCCACGACATCGTGCGCGACTACCGCGCGGCCCGCTTTCGCATCGGCCTCGTGCCGCAGGAGCTGACCACCGACGCGTTCGAGACGGTCTGGGCGACGGTCAGCTTCAGCCGCGGCCTCTTCCGGCGCCCGGCCAACCCGGCCTACGTCGAGAAGGTGCTGCGCGAGCTGTCGCTGTGGGATAAGCG
Organism: uncultured Pseudomonadota bacterium; assembly: GCA_963835825.1. Taxonomy (GTDB): domain Bacteria; phylum Myxococcota_A; class Polyangia; order Fen-1088; family Fen-1088; genus JADGRB01. The sequence goes on along the minus strand of CAWIGZ010000001.1, from coordinate 2,112,850 downwards.
CCAGAGCAAGATCATGACCCTCTCCGGCGGGATGAAGCGCCGGGTGATGATCGCCAAGGCGCTGGCGCACGAGCCGGAGATTCTCTTCCTCGACGAGCCGACCGCCGGCGTCGACGTCGAGCTCCGGCGCGACATGTGGGCGCTGGTGCGGCGCCTGCGCGAAAGCGGCGTCACCATCATCTTGACCACCCACTACATCGACGAGGCCGAAGAGATGGCCGACCGGATCGGCATCATCAACAAGGGCGAGCTGGTGGTCGTCGAGGAGAAAGCCAAGTTGATGCAGAAGCTCGGCAAGCGGCAGCTGACGTTGAACCTCCAGGAGCCGATGACCGAGCTGCCGGCCGCGCTCGCCGGCTGGCCGCTGGCGCTCAAGGCCCACGGCAACCAGCTGGAGTACACCTTCGACGCGCGCGACGCGGCCGCCGGGACTGCCGCTGGCGGCCGCGACAAGCCGCAAGACATCCCGTCGTTGCTGCGCCGGCTCGCCGAGCTGGGGATCGGCTTCAAGGACCTCTCCACCAGCCAGAGCTCGCTGGAGGAGATCTTCGTCAACCTGGTCACCGACGGCACGCCCGCCGGGGCCAGCGGCCACGCCAAACCGGAGGGGGCCCGCTCATGAGCGACGTCGGTTTCAACCGCACCGGCGTCTGGGCCATCTATCGCTTCGAGATGGCCCGCTTCGTCCGCACGCTGCTGCAGAGCGTGGTCACCCCGGTGATCTCCACCTCGCTCTACTTCGTGGTGTTCGGCTCGGCCATCGGCTCGCGCATGTCGCGGGTGGGCGGCGTCTCCTACGGCACCTTCATCGTGCCGGGCCTGATCATGCTGTCGGTCCTCACCGCCAGCATCTCCAACGCCTCGTTCGGGATCTACTTCCCCAAGTTCACCGGCACGATCTACGAGCTGCTCTCGGCGCCGATCTCGTTCGTCGAGATGATCATCGGCTACGTCGGCGCCGCCGCCACCAAGGCGATCAGCCTCGGCCTCATCATCCTGGCCACCGCCACCGCCTTCGTCCCCGTCGAGGTGCACCACCCGCTCTGGATGATCGGCTTCCTGCTGCTGACCACCGTGACGTTCAGCCTGTTCGGGTTCGTGATCGGCATCTGGGCGGGCGGCTTCGAGCAGCTGCAGCTGATCCCGATGCTGATCGTCACGCCGCTGACCTTCCTGGGCGGCGCCTTCTACTCGATCGACATGCTGCCGCCGCGCTGGCGCACGGTGGCGCTCTTCAACCCGGTCGTCTACCTGGTGAGCGGCTTCCGCTGGTCCTTCTACGACACCGCCGACGTGGCGGTCGGCATCAGCCTGGCCATGACCTCCGGCTTCCTGCTGCTTCTGTTGATCGTCGTCGGCTGGATGTTCAAGACCGGCTACCGCCTCAAGAAGTAGCCACATCCGGCGTAGCCGTGAGCCGTCCGCGGTGCCAGATTGGCCGCATGGAGCAGGAACCCGCGAGCGGTGAGCCGGTCGTCGTCCCGCCGCCGTCCGCCAAGGCGGTGCGCTATCACCGCAGCGGCAACGTCATCTGGGCGGTCGAGCAGCTCTTGGGGCTGGCGCTGCCGGCGCTGCTGCTGTTCACCGGGCTGTCGGCGCGGTTGCGGACCATCGCCGCCGGCGTCGCGCACGGTGCTTTCTACCCGACGCTGGTCGTCTACCTGGCGCTGCTGTCGGGGTTGTTGTTCCTGATTCAGCTGCCGCTCTCGTATTACGTCGGCTACGCGCGCGAGCACGCCTATGGGCTGTCGTCGCAGCGGTTCGGCAAGTGGGCGGGCGACGAGGTCAAGGGGCTCCTGGTGGGCGTGCTGCTCGGCGCGGCGGTGCTGTGGGTGCCTTATCTGCTGCTGCGGGCCAGCCCCGCGCGCTGGTGGCTCTGGACGGGCGCGCTGGCGCTGCCTTTCTTCGGGCTGGTGCTGCTGGTGACGCCGGTCTTCATCGCGCCGCTGTTCAACAAGTTCGGGCCGATGAAGGACCAGGCGCTGGAGGCCGAGGTGCTGGCCGTGGCCGCGCGGGCCGGCGTGGAAGGCGCGCGCGTCTTCGAGGTGGAGAAGAGCGTCGACACCAAGAAGGTCAACGCCTACGTGACCGGCGTCGGTCAGACCAAGCGCATCGTCCTGTGGGACACGCTGCTGGCCCGCCTGACCCCGCGCCAGACCCGCTTCGTCGTCGGGCACGAGCTGGGGCACTACGTCCTCGGGCACGTCTGGATCAACATCCTGGTCTCCTCGGCGCTGACGGTGGCGGGGCTCTACGGCGTGCACAGCACGGCCGACGGGTTGATCGCGGCGTTTCGCGAGTGGTTCGGGTTCGATCGCATCTCCGACGTCGCCTCGATGCCGCTCTTCATGCTGCTGCTGGCGCTGTTCTCCATGGCGCTCACGCCCGCCATGCTGGCGCTCTCCCGCCACCACGAGCGCGCCGCCGACAAGTTCGGACTCGATCTCCTCGGCGACAACCACGCCGCGGCGACCGCGTTCGTGGCGCTGCAGGAACAGAACCTGGCCGTCCCGCGCCCCGGGCGTCTCTACAAGCTGTTCCGCGCCAGCCACCCGCCCATCGGCGAGCGGGTCGACTTCATCAACGGATACCGGCCGGCCCGTCCACCGAACGCGCCGCCTACGGCGTGAGCGCGTATCGACCGGGGCGGGCGCTAGACGTCGACCTTGAAGCCCAGCTCGACGTCGCAGGCCGCTTGCCCGCCGCGGATCCCCCAGTTCTCGCGGGGGAGCTCGCGAAGCAAGATCTTGACGTGGTCCTTGGGGATGCCGCGGGGCTCGAGGTTGGCGACGATGGCGCGATAGAGCGCGCGCTTGGCGTCGAGGGAGCGGCCGGCGAAGGCGTCGATGGTGATGTGCGTATAGAGCTCGGGCTGGGCCAGCTGCGGCGGGCAGGCAAAACAGTGCGGCTCGTGCCTGAGGAGGCGCACGTTGCGATCGCCCGGCAGGATGCGGAAAGCCGACACCAGCGCGTCGTGAACGGCGGTCATCAGGGCAGTCTCCTGCTCACGGGCGTAGTGCTTTCGAATCTCGATGAGAACGCTGGGCATGGTCGCTTCCTTACAGTTGGGGCGCTTCGGCGCACAGGCCGAGCCGATTCGATGTTCGGACGCACCGCTCGGTGGGCGGCCGCACCGTCGTGCTCGAGCGGACGCCCGCGACGTTCACGGCGCGACCGCGGCTTGCAGGCCGTTCAGCGTCGGGATGACGGGGACGATCGTTCCGTCGCTGTTGAAGAACATCCGGTCGATGCAGGTCTCCCGGTGCGTCCCGTCGCCGCCCGGGATCTTGAAGCGGTGATAGACGATGTAGTACTCGTCGCGCGCCGGGATCGCGAGGACGGTGTGGCCGCCGGGGCCCAGGATCCCCAGCGTGCTGTTCTGGCTCAGGATCACGCGGAGGCGCGTGAAGGGACCAGTCGGCGCCTGCGCCTTGGCGTAGGCGACCTGGTAGGCCGCGGTGCGCGTGTCGCCCTCGGACCACTGCAGGTAGTAGGTGCCGTTGCGCTTGAACATCACGCTCCCCTCGACGACGCCGCTGGCGCCGCTGGGGGTGATGTTGGCCGGCGTGCCGACCAGCGACTTCATGTCGGCGCCCAGCTTGACGACCCGCGCGCCGTTGGTCCCGCTGCCGAAGTAGAGATAGTTGGTCCCGTCGTCGTCGGTGAAGAGAAACGGATCGATCGATTGCGTCCCGTACGCGGCCGTGGCGATGAGCGGGTGTCCGAGCGCGTCCTTGAAGGGGCCGGTGGGCGACGACGCGGTGGCGACGCCGATCTGCTGGTCGGCGCAGAAGTAGAAATAGTAGGTGCTGCCGACGCGGGTGATGGTGGGGGCCCAGGCGTGGCCGGTCGCCCAGGTCAGATCGCGCGGCAAGTTGAGGATGACGCCGCGATCGGTCCAGTCGACGAGGTTGGTCGACGAGAAGACGCTGAAGGTGGTGGCGGTCCAGTTGGCGAAGCCGTCGGTCGTTGGATAGATGTAGTAGACGCCGTCGAAGAGCGCGATCTGCGGATCGGCGTAGAGCCCCGGCAAGACCGGGTTGTTGGTTCCGGCCAGCGAGGCCGCGTCGTTGCTTCCGGCGTCGACGGCGACGTGACCCGCCTGGCCGCCGCTTCCGTGTCCGGCGGCTCCCCCGGCGCCCGCGTGTCCGGCGGCTCCTCCGGCCCCGCCAGACGCGCCCCCGCCAGAACCGCCGCGCGCGCCGGCTGCGCCACCAGCGGCCCCCGCGCCACCGTTTGCCCCGGAGGCGCCGCCCGTTGCAAAGCTGCCGCCACCACCGCCTGTCGCGCCGCCGCCGGAGCCGCCCGTGGGCGTCGCGCCGGCGGCGCCGGACCCGCCCCCGGTCGCTCTTTCGCCGCCGCTGCCGGTCGAGGTCGTCCCTCCAGAGCCGGTGGCGCCGCCGCCACCCGTCGCGGGCGGCGTCCCTCCGCTGGAGCAGCCGAGCCCCACGAGAGTGCTCATGGCGATGAAGCGGGCGTTGCGCAGGAGGAGCGAAGAGATACGCATCAGGGTTTCAAGGGCCGAGCCGCGTGATTGTACGGCGTTGTATAATCGCCCGACCCGCGTGGGTTTTCCATCCTGGACGGTCATGCTTGGCGATCTCCGGGGCGCGGCGCCGCTCTCGGCGGAGCTGCGCGCGGCGGTGCTGGCGTTGCGCGCCGGGCCGGAGCCGGGCGAGCCCTACGGACGCCGCCCGCTGCATCGTGACCAGGCGGGCGAGGTGATGCTCGCCGGGTGGGGCAGCGGCGCGGAGTGCGCTCCGCACGATCACGCCGGCGGCGTCGGCGTGGTGCAGGTGCTCGACGGCGTCTTCACCGAGACCGATTGGGTCTGGCGCGACGGGAGCCTGGCGCGCGGCGCCAGCCGTCGCTGGCGCGCGGGTGATTCGATCCCGGTCGTCGCCGGCGGGATCCACTCGATGACGGCGCACGGCGCGGGGACCACGCTGCACCTTTACACGCCCGCGATCTCCGGGATGCGGGTGTTCGATCCGGCGCGCCGCCAGACGCTGTCGGTGGCGACGACTGCGGCGCCTGGGTGCCGCGCGACGAAGCGCTGATCCTGGCGCGGGTCGACTGGCCGACCGCGTGAAGGCGGCGCGATGATCTGGATCAGCTACACGACCCGCTACCGCACCGGCAGCGACAAGTTCGCCCGTGCCGCCGAGACGATGCGGCAGGAGCTGGCCGCCAAGCACCCCGGCATCGAGGTCCGCCTCGAGCCGCTGGTCAGGAAGGCCGACTTCGTCGCCGCGCTGGAACGCCTCGCCGGCCAGGGGAAGCAGCTGGCCCAGCTTCACTTCCTCGGGCACTCGGGGATGTACGGGATCATGTTCGGCTCGGTCGACTGGCCCGAACAGTTCAGCCCGCATGAGTGGCGGACGATGCGCATCCCCTTCGCGCCGGGCGCCCACGCCTATTTCCACGCCTGCCGCACCGGGCGGTGGTTCGCGCCGTTCTTCGCGCGCACCTTCGGCGTGCAGGCCCACGGGCATCACGGCTACACGACCGTCTCGACCTCGCCCGAGCGCTTCTCCTGGGAGCCGCTCCGCCTGGGCGGCGCCGGGCCGCTCTATCTCATCGCCTGTCCCGGAAAGCGGTCGCACGGGCTGCCGGGCGCGCTCACCAAGTACCTCGGCGCGCCCGCGGTGCCGATGGAGTCGTACGCGCCGGAGGAGACCGGCGGCGACGCCTCCTACGACGCGGTGGCGGCGCTCTACGACCGGGCGTTCGCGGACATCCGGGTCCGGCGCGACGAGTGGCGGTGGCTGAACGCCCGGCTCGATCGCGCGGCGTTCCCCGGCGGGCGCCCGCGCGTGCTCGACGTCGGCTGCGGGACGGGGGCGCTGCTTCGCGCGCTCGCCGGGCGCGTGGCCACCGGCGTCGGCGTCGACACCTCGGCGAAGATGATCGAGCAGGCGGCGGCGCGCTCGCGCGGCTCCGAGCAGCTGCGCTTCCAGAAGATCGACGGGCCGGCGCTGCCGTTCGCCACCGGCTCGTTCGATCTGGTGACCTCGTTCCTGTCGTTTCGTTACCTCGACTGGGATCCCATCATGCAAGAGATCCGGCGGGTGCTGGCGCCGGGCGGGCACCTGATGATCGTCGACATGGTCGAGCGCGCGCTCGCCTGGCGCGACGCCGGCAAGCTGGCCACCTCGGCGGCCAAGCACCTCCTGCGACCGGTGCGCGATCGCCGTTTCGTGCGCGAGGTCGCCGCGCTGACCGGTCACCCCGACTGGAAGACGATGCTCAGGTACAACCCGATCCGCGCGCAGCACGAGTACCAGTGGTACCTGGAGAGCCGCTTCCCCGGGCGCAAGCTGGAGATCCTCAACGTCGGCCGCCGGCAGCGGCTGGTGGCCTTCGACACCGGACCGCTGGCGCCGGGCGCTGTCGCGCCGCTGTCGTATCCGTGAGCCGGTGATGGAACGCCTCGGCTTTCTCGACTGGGGGATCGGCGGCCTGGGGATCTTCCAGGCGTTCCGGCGGTGCCGGCCCGAGGTCCCCGTCTTCTACTGGTCCGACACCGGCGCCACGCCCTACGGACGGCTCCCGGCCCCCCAGCTGACCGCGCGGGTGCGGCGCGTGCTGCGGGCGATGGTCGGGCAGGGCGTCACCCACGCCGTCGTCGCCTGCAACGCCGCCTCGACGATCCTCCCCGGCCTGGGCGACGTCGGGATCCCGGTCATGGGCGTGATCGAGCCGGCCATCGCCATGGTGTCACCGGCCCTGGAAGGGATCCTTGGCGTGGTGGGCGGCGCGCGGACGATCCGCTCCGGGGTCTATCGCCGGGCGCTGGTCACGCCGCGGCGGCGGGTGGTCCAGCGGATCGCGCAGCCGCTGTCGGCGCACATCGAAGCCGGCCGCGCCGGGACGCCGGCGTTCGAAGACGACCTCCGGCGCATCGTGGGCCCTCTGGCCCGGGCAGACGCCATCCTGCTCGCCTGCACCCACTATCCGTCGGCCGCGGCCGCGTTTCGGCGGCTGGCGCCGGGCGCGTCGCTGCTCGATCCGGCCGAGGCGGTGGTGGAGATGCTCATCGCCCGCTGGCGGTTGCCGCGCGGGCGAGGGGACCGTTTCGTGACCACGGGCCGCCCTGGCGAGATGCGCCGGGCCGCCCGCGCCGCCTGGGGCATCGAGCTCGGGCGGCTGCCTCAGAAGGCCCGGCCCTGACCGCCGTCGACGGGAATGCAGGCGCCGGTGATCCAGCTGGCGCGCGGCGAGCAGAGGAACGCGACCACGTCGCCGATCTCCTCGGGCCGACCGAAACGGCCGGAGGGGATCTCCCGCTCGACGAAGGCGGCGATCCCGGCCGGGTCGGCCTTCTGCCGCCGCTCCCAGCCGCCGCCGGGGAAGAGCGTCGAGCCCGGGGCGACGCTGACGACGCGAATCCCGTCCCTGGCCAGATCGCGGGCCATCGCCTTGGCCAGGCTGATCTCGGCGGCCTTGGCGACGTTGTAGCTGGGGCCGCCGCCCGACTCGCGGCCGTAGATCGACGCGATCATGGCGATGACGCCGCCGCCGCGGGCGCGCAGGTGGGGCAGGGCGGCGCGGGAGACGCGCAGCGCCGGGAAGAGGTTGCGCTCGAGCACCGCCTGCAGGTCGGCGTCGTCGGTGCCGGCGAAGTCCCGCGCGCCCGAGCCGCCGACGTTGTTGACGACGATGTCGAGACCGCCGTACGCGCGGACCGCGGCGTCGACGACGGCGGCGACACCCGCGGGCGTCGTCACGTCGGCGGTCACCCCGAGCGCGGCGCTGTCGACGCCGCCGGCGCGAGCGTCGCGGACCGCGGCGTCCAGGTCGTCGGCATGGCGCGCGCACATCACCAGGCGCGCCCCCTCGGCCGCCAGCGCCAAGGCGATGGCGCGGCCGATCCCGCGGCTGGCGCCGGTGACCAGCGCGACCTTGTCGGTGAGCCCCAGATCCATGCGCAGATCTATACCGCGGGAGCGTGGCGGCGGTAGGCGAGCTCGCCGCGCTGGGGATCGATCATCACCAGCGTGTCGCGACCCGTGAGGCGCAACGTCACCGCTCCGGTCGGCTTGTCGATCCGCAGCGATTCGACCGGCCCGGCGGCGAGGTCGAGCATCGTGCGGAAATAAGCGACGCCGTCCACGTACGAGGTCAATTCTCCGGCCGCGGAGATCTCGAACGCCGAGCCGCTCGCTTCGCGTTCGACCTCCGCCATCGCTTGCTCCAGCTCCGCCGGGTCGCGGAGCTTTCCAGCCAGACGCTGGCGGTGGTGCTGGCGGACCTGGTCGGTCAGCTCGAACTGCCAGCGTCCGACGAGGGTCCGCGGATCGAACGGGGAGGCCATCGACCCCGAGTGTCGCAAAGTCGAGGCTCGGCGCCACCCTGAAACGCTCTGGGATTGCGCCACCTGCCGGCCAGTCCCAGCTTTTCTCGGACCAGCCCATGGAAACCGCGCGGCAGCCTCCTCCCGGCGGAGGGGAATCCCTCCGCACGGTCGTCATCGCGCTCCTGGCCAACGCCGGCATCGCCGTGGCCAAGTTCGTCGCCGCTGCGCTGACCCGGTCGAGCGCCATGCTGGCCGAGGCGATTCATGCCACCGCCGACACCGGCAACCAGGTGCTGTTGCTGGTCGCCGCTCGACGGGCGCGCCGGCCGGCCGATGAGGGGCACCCTCTGGGGCACGGGCGCGAGGCGTACTTCTGGGCGCTGGTCGCGGCGCTGGGAATGTTCCTCACCGGCGCGCTGCTGGCGGTGCGGCAGGGGCTCATGGAGCTGTTTCGCCCAGTGCGGGTTTCGTCCCTGCTTGCGGCCTATGCGGTGCTGGGCGTCTCGTTCTGCCTCGATGGCATGTCGCTGGTGCGTGTCTACCGGCAGCTCAAGGCGGAGGCGGCGCGGCTGGAGCTCGACTTTCTCGAGCACTTCGATCGCAGCTCCGATCCGGTGGGTCGGGCGGTCTTCGCCGAGGACGCGGTGGCGATGGTCGGCAACGTGGTGGCGTTTGTGGGGATCACCCTCGACCAGGTGACCGGATCGGCGATCCCGGATGCCGTCGCCGCTCTCATCATTGGTCTCTGTCTGGCGGTGGTGGCGCTCGATCTGACCCGGCGGAACCGCGACTTCCTGGTCGGACGGCAGGCCTCGGCCGCCTTCCGGAACGGCCTTCGCCAGCTGATCTCCCGGCAGCCGGGCGTCACGGCGGTCGACGAGCTCTGGGTGACGTTCGTCGGCCCGCGCCGCCTCTGGGTGATGGCGCGCATCCAGACCGACGACGCGCTCGACGGCCGGGCAATGAAGCGCCTGCTGCGTACGACCGAGCAGACGGTCCAGGCGCAGTCGACGTCGCTCGAGCGCGTCGACCTGATTCCCAGCTGAGCACCGGTGCTCAGCGCTGGTAGACCTCCGGAACGCTGATTCTAGAGCGTGACGACCAGTCCTGCCTGGGCGCCGATCTCCATCACCTTCTCATCGACCGTGACGCTTTGGCCGGAGCCACTGACGGTCAGCGACCGTCCCCCGGTGAAGGACATATCGAAGGTGGGTCCGAACGTGACGGCGACCCGGGGGGCGATGGTGATGACAAAAGGGGCCTCGACGGTGCCCGCGATGAGATGCGAGGTCTCCGTCTCCGTGGAAGTGTACGTCGAACTGTTCGTCGGGCTGGACGAGATATAGACGATGCTGATTCCGGCGCGCGGCCAGAAGGAGACCGAAGGGGTCAACTGCGCGACGTACCCGACCCGTGGCATCGCCACGATTCCCGTGAACGATTCGCCCGACGACGTTCCCCCGGTCGGGGTGGCGGTTTCCGATCCGTAAAAGACGCCGAGGGCCGTCCCCAGGCTGAGACCGGGCGCCACGAAGACGTCGAGCCCGGCTCGCGGGAAGGAGAACGAGCTGAGCAAGCTGGCGACTGGATTGGTGAACAAGGCGACCGTCGTGGCGCTCGTCGTCTGTTCGTCGACGCCGCCCATCGACACCGTCGACTTCGCGTAAGCAAACCCGAACAACCGCTCCAACGAGATCGCCCAGTGCCCCGGATCGCCAACCGCGGGCGGGCCCGCCGGTTCCTCGGGCGTCTGAGCGCCGGCGCGCGCGCCGAAACCGAGGACCAACGCCAATGCACACCAACCGATCGATCTCTTCATCGTGAGCCTCCACAAGCAGGGGGTGTCCCAGAGTGAACGTTGGTCGCTCGCCGATGCAATCCACAAGCCTCGCAACGCTGGTGGTGTCGATGAGGGGCAAGGCGGTGAAAAGGCCCGAATACGCGGCGCGCCGTCGATGACCACCGGTGTGCGAGCAGGACGAGCGGAGTTCGTTATTCACCACCAGCGCACGACAGGCGTGCCTCGCGGGGCGGTAGAGGACGCGTCAGGAACGCGACACTATCCCGGCGCGCTCCGGGTGGGGCGAGGTCAGTGTGCCGCCCACGCGCGCCTGCAAGTTGGCTCTGCAATACGTAAGCGGGCAGACGCCGGCGGCGGAAAGTTGCCGGACTCCGAATCTTCGCTCAATGCGCGGCGCTCCCACGTCGATGCCTCACGGGGGAAAGGTGGAGTCTTTCGAGATCAAGCCGGAGAGATTCGGTCGTTACATCCTGCTCGATCGCATCGGGGCGGGTGGAATGGCGGAGGTGTTCCGCGCGGTGATGCCCGGCGTGGAAGGGTTCCAGCGGACGTTCGTCGTCAAGCGCATCCTGGCCGAACGGGCCCAGTCGGCGTACTTCGTCGACATGTTCGTCCAGGAGGCGCGCATCAACGCGCTCCTCAACCACCCGAACATCGTGCAGGTGTTCGACTTCGGCAACGTCGGCGGGACTTACTTCCTGGCGATGGAGTACGTGCGCGGGCGCGACGTCTCGGAGATTCTCCGACGGCTGCGGGCGCGCGAGCGTCCCTGTCCCGTCGGCGTGGCGGCCTTCATCGCGCGCGAGGTGGCGGCGGCGCTGGCCTACGCGCACACGCTGGCCGCCCCGGACGGCACGCCCTTCAATGTCGTCCACCGCGACATCAGCCCGTCGAACATCATCTGCCCGCGGGCGGGCGGGGTGAAGCTGCTCGACTTCGGGATCGCCAAGGCGCTCGGTGAGCCTGAGGTCGAGAAGACCGGTCACGGCCTCTTCAAGGGGAAGCTCTCGTACATCTCGCCCGAGCGGATCAAGGACCTCCCGGTCGACGGCCGCGCGGATCTGTTCGCGCTGGGCGCCGTCCTCTGGGAGCTGCTGGCGGGACGGAAGCTGTTTCGGGGAAAGAGCGAGTTCGACACGCTGAAGAACGTGGCCGAGATGCCGGTGCCGCCGCCGTCGTCGCTCCGCGGCGACGTGCCGCCCGAGCTGGATCGCATCGTGGCCGGCGCGCTGGCCCGCGATCCAGCCGAACGTTACCCGACGGCGCAGGCGCTGGCCGACGATCTGGATCGGCGTGCTGGAGGCGCTCCGCCACCAGCCCCGGGCGTTGCCCGAGCTCCTGCACGAGCTGTTCGGCGCCGAGCTGAGCTCCCGTCAGATTCCGACGACCGTGTTGACCAGTGAGATGCTGGCCGCTTGCCGGGCCGATTCGTCGAGCGCGGGCGCCGGCGCCACCGATCCGACGCCGGTCGCGCCGCCCGCGCCCGCGCCCGACGAGTACAGCATCTCCATCGCGCCCGGCGCGGAGATGGCGCCGCCGCTCCGCCCTCCGTCGCGCTGGCTGTCCTGGGTGGCCGCCAGCATCGGGACCGCCACGCTGCTGCTGCTGCTGGTCGCGCGCGGGGGCGGCGGCCGTTCGCAGGGCGCCACCCTGCCGCCGTCGCCTCCTGTCGTTTCGCTGGGTGCGGCGCTGCCCGAGGCCGCGCCCGCGCCAGCCGCCAAGCCCGAGCCGCCGCCCTCCGCGGTCACGGCACCGCCGCAGCCGGGGACCCCGCCGGCGGCGACCGGCCCCGGACATCGCGCGCGCTGGTCGGGAAAGGGACGAATCGTTCGCGGCCTTTCCGTCGACCCCTTTGCCGAGGCGGCTTCGCGGGTGGGGCGATGACCGGCGCCGGCCGGGCGGCGCTCTCGACCGTCTTTGCTCTCGCGCTGGTTGCGAGCTCGCTCGGAGCTTCGGCCGCGCCGAACGCGGCCGAGCGGGAAGCGCGGCGACACTTCGACGGAGGCCGAGGTCTCCTACCGGGCGGGTCGCTACGCCGAGGCGCTGGCTGCGTACCAGGCCGGCTACGCGGCGACGCCGCTGCCGGGGTTTCTGGTGAACATCGCGCAGTGCCAGCGGCGGCTGGGCGATCTCAAGACCGCGCGGGCGACCTACCGTGAGTTCGTGCTGGTGGCGCCCGATTCGCGCCTGGTGCCCGAGGTCGAGACCCTCATCAAGCAGCTCGACACGCTGATCGCCGATCTGGCCTCGGGCGGCTCGGGCGCGACGGCGGCCGACGTCGGAGGAGGAGACGCCGACGTGCACGCCACCGATCCCTCGGCGCCCCCGCTGTCGTTGGCCCCCTCGGCGCCGGCCCAGGCGCCGACGCTGGTGGCGGCGCCGGCGCCCGTTCCGACGGGGACAGCGGGGGCTCGCTCGCATTCCCGCTGGTGGCTCTGGGGCGGCGTCGCGCTGGCGGCTGTGGTCGGCGGAGTGGCGACGGGCGTTGCACTGTCGTCGCCGGGGACGACGACGATTCGGGCGGGATCGCTGGGGACGCTCAGCCGGTAGGACCACGACGATGCGATTCACCTTCGACCGCCGGCAGCTCGCGCTCGCGCTGGCGGTCGTCTCGGCGGTGGCCTGCCGCAGCTCGAAGGAGATCCCCGCGCCGGGCGCGCTCCTTCTGAACGTCGAGCTCGCGCCCGGCGCGCAGATGCCCGACGAGCTTCGGGTGTTCGTTTACGACGACACCGGCGCGTTGTGGAACGACGTGCGGGTCCCGGCGGAAGGGCCGCTGGTCCCCCAGAGCGCGACCGAGCTGGGGAGCATCCTCATCCAGCCCGGCGTGACGGTGGGCGATCTGCGGTTCGACCTGCGGGGGCTCTCGTCGGGCGCGCTGGTCGACGAGGGGACGTTGAAGGTCGCCGCCGCCTCGGCGACGGGCGGGACCTTCGCCGTGACACTGGCGGCGGCGTTGCCCGGCGACGGCGACGGCGACGGCGTCCCGGATCCGATCGACGACTGCCCGGCGGTGCCGGATCCCAAGCAGGCCGGCTGCGCGAGGGATGGCGGTGTGACCGACGCGGCCGTCGGACATCGAGACGCGGCGGCGGACGTCCGCCAGGATGCGTCCCCGGGGCACCCCGACGCCGGCGGAGTGGACGGCAGTGGCATCGACGCCGCCCGCATGGACGCGGGCCGCGACGTGTCGCCCAAGGCGAAGGGCGTCGCCTGCGGCGCCGCCGGGGAATGCGCCACCGGCTTCTGCAAGGATGGCGTCTGTTGCGACAGCGCCTGCACCGACGCGTGCAACAGCTGCGCGACCGGTACCTGCACCAAGGTCAAGAACGCCACCGACGATCCGGAGTGCATCGCGCCCATGTCCTGCAACAACAAAGGGAAGTGCGTCGCCGGCGCTGCGACCGGAGGCTGACGTCGACCCGCCGCTCGCGTTCCCGCGGCGACTCTCAATTGCGGAACGGCGTTCCTGAAGGCACGATGGCGCCATGTCGGAGAGGCGGCCGGGACGCTGGGGCCGCCGACTGCGCATGTTCGTCGGTCTCGTCGTCGCCCTCTCGGTCACGTTGGTGGTCCTCACCTGGATCTCGACCGACCACTTCCGCTCGTTCGGCGGCGCGCCCGCCGGTGAGCGGCTGGAGCGGATGCGCGCCTCCCGCCAGTTCGTCGGCGGCAGGTTCCAGAACGCCGAGCCGACCAGCCTGATGGCCCGGAGCGCCTACTGGAACGCCTTCAAGCTCTGGCTGTTCGGCAAGGAGATGCGGGTGCCGTCTTGCCCGTTGCCGATGGTGACCGACACGGCGGCGCGGCTGGCGGTGCCGGCCGCCTCCGGGCTGCGCGTCACCTGGCTGGGACACTCGAGCACGATCATCGAGATCGACGGCGTCCGGATCCTGACCGATCCGATGTGGGGCGAGCGGGCGTCGCCGTCGCGCTGGGTGGGCCCGAGCCGGATGCACCCTCCGCCGCTGGCGCTGACGGACCTGCCACCCATCGACGCCGTGCTGATCTCGCACGAGCACTACGATCACCTCGACATGGGGACCATCGAGGCGCTGGGCGCCCGCGGTGTCAGTTTTCATGTTCCGCTCGGCGTCGGCGCGCACCTGGCGGCCTGGGGGATTCCGGCCGCCCAGATCGTCGAGCACGACTGGTGGCAGGACGCGACGATCGCCGGCGGCGTGCGGATCGTCTCGACCCCCGCGCGCCACTTCAACGGGCGCGGGATCCCCTGGCGGGTCGGCGCGCTGTGGACCTCCTGGTCGATCGTCGGGCCCCGCCACCGGCTGTTCTTCAGCGGCGACACCGGCCTCACCGACGGCTTCTCCGAGGTGGCGCGCCGGGAGGGACCGTTCGACGTCGCCCTGCTGGAGATTGGCCAGTATCACGAGAGCTGGGGGGCGATTCACCTCGGGCCCCGGGGGGCGCTGGAGGCGTTCGCGCGCCTCGGCGCCAAGACGTTGATCCCGATTCACTGGGGGACGTTCGTGCTCGCCTACCACGCCTGGTCCGAGCCGGCCGAGACGCTGGTCGACGAGGCGCAGAGGCGCGGGGTCTCGGTGCTGACGCCTCGCCTGGGCGAGCCGATCGAGCCGGTCACGGCCAGCGGGGCCGCGGCGCCGCCGTCGACGACCGCGCCCTGGTGGCGCGCGCTGCCGCCCATCGCGGCGAACTGCCCCGACTGATCGTGGTCTGGTATAGAGAGGCCGGATGAGGTTGCTGGATCCGGGAGCTCTTCGCGCTGGGCGGGCGTCCTGCGCGGTCGCCGGCGCGATGATGATCGCTCTTTCGTTCGCGGCCGAGGCCGGTGCGGCCGAAGCTGAGGCGCCGCAGCCGCCCGAGCCGGCGCCGGAAAAGGTGACGCTGAGCGATGCCGTGTCGCGGGCGCTCGGACGCAACCCGTCGGTCGCGGTGGCCCTGGCGGAGATCGATCGCGCCGAGGCGCTGATCAAGCAGGCGCGCTCCGGCTGGTATCCGACGCTGAACGGGTACGCGGCCTACACCCGGCTCGATCACGATCGCGTCTTCAACGGTGTGCGGGAGCTGTCGAGCAACGAAGTGGCGGCCAACCTGACGTTGACCGTGCCTCTGATCTCGGCGCCCGCCTGGGTCAACACGCGGCTGGCCAGGGACAATCGCCGCATCGCCGAGGCGAGCGCGGCCGACGTGCGCCGGCAGGTCGCGCAGGCGACGGCCCGCGCCTACCTGACGGTCGTCACGCAGCACCGCCTGATCGCCGCCGCCGAGACGGCGCGCGCCAACGCCAAGGACCACTTTGTTTACGCGCACACCCGGTTCGTCGGCGGGATCGGGCGCAGCATCGACGAGGTGCGGGCGCAGCAGGATCTGGCCAGCGTCGACGTGCAGGTGCAGCAGAGCTACGTTGGCCTGGCCCGCGCCCGGGAGGCGCTGGGCGTGCTGCTGGGCGCTTCGGCGCCCGTCGACTCGGTCGACGAGGTCGATCTCGGCGCGATGCCGTCCCTGGCCAGCGCGCTGGAGCAGGCGCCGTCGCGCCGGCCGGACATCAGGGTGCTGTCGGAGCGGGCAGTCACGGCCAAGCAGGCCGCCGACGACGTCTGGGCCCTGTACGCGCCGTTCTTGAGCCTGGTCGGGGAGCCCTTCATTCAACATCCGCCCACCGTCTTGCAGCCGGGCAGCGGCTGGGAGGCCCAGGTGGTCCTGTCGTTGCCGATCTACGACGGCGGCCAGCGCACGGGCGTCGCGCGCGAGCGGAACGCGCTGCTCGCCGAGTCGCGGGCGAGCCTCGAGGCGGGGCTGCGGCAGGCCCAGTCGGATGTGCGGGTCAGCTTCGAGGAGGTGCTGCGCGCCGACCAGGGGCTGGCCTCCGCGCGCGACGCCGCCCGTCTCGCCCACAAGGCCTACGACCTGGCCACGCTCGCCTACCGCGCCGGGGCCAGCACGAACATCGAGGTCCTGGACGCCGCCCGCCAGGCCCGCGACGCCGACACCGCCAGCGCCCAGGCCGAGGATCTGTCGCGCCAGGCGCGCCTCGACCTGCTGGTCTCCGCCGGTCGGTTTCCCTAACCGGCGATGGTTCGCGGCGGGCGCCCGCCGAAGATGGCGGTGCCGACGCGGACGATGGTCGCCCCTTCGACGATGGCGGCCTCGAGGTCGCCGCTCATCCCCATCGACAGCTCGCGCAGCTCCACGTGCGGGCGGGCGATGGCGGCTTCCCGTTCGCGCAGCGCGCGCAGCGCCGCGAAGTGCGGGCGCGGGTCGTCGGGGTCTTCGGTGAGCGGGGGGATGACCATCAGCCCGGCGCAGGTGACGTGCGACATCGTCGCGAACCGATCGAGCAGCGCCGGCAGATCGGCGGGCGCGAGGCCGCGCTTCTGGGCCTCGCCGGCGACGTTGACCTGCACCAGGCAGGGTTGCGGCAGGCCGCGCGCCTCGATCGCCTCCAGCAACGCCGCCGAATCGACGGTGTGCACCAGCGCGACCTGCCCGGCGACGTACTTCACCTTGTTGCTCTGCAGAGGGCCGATGTAGTGCCACTCGGGCGGGTGGGGCAGGGTGGGATCCTCGGCCAGCGCCGCCCGCTTGTCGCGCAGCTCCTGCGCGTAGTTCTCGCCGAACGCGCGCTGCCCGGCGGCCAGCGCGGCGCGCACGTCGTCGGCGGTCATCTTCTTGCTGACCGCCAGGAGGCGCACCGAGCCGGACGGCGCGGCCGGCGGCCCGCTCGGCGGCGGCGATCCGCTCCCGAACCCGGGCGAGCCCGTCCGCGATCGCCTGCGCGCGCGTCATCGTCCGGTCAATCCACGCGCGAGGCGCCGAACCCGGCCGCCGGGTAGCGCGGTAGCGCGCCCAGCGCCAGCAGATCGGCCAGCACCTCGGCCAGCGGCAGGCCGATCACGTTGGTCAACGACCCGCGCAGCTCGGTGATGAAGGCCGCCGCGATCCCCTGCACGGCGTAGCCGCCGGCCTTGTCGCGCCACTCCCCCGAGGCGACATAGGCCTCGATCTCCGACGGCTGCAGCGCGCGCATCGCCACCATCGTGGTCACGGCGCGATCGAGCCGGCGCGCGCCGAAGCGCAACGTGTAGGCGGTGATGACCTCGTGCCGACGCCCGGCCAGCCGCCCCAGCATGGCGCGGGCATCGTCGGCATCGGCGGGCTTGCCGAGGATGGCGTTCTCGATGACCACCGTCGTGTCGGCGCCCAGCACGGCCAGCGGGCGATCGGGCGGAAGGGCGTCGGCCACCGCGTCGCACTTGGCGCCCGCGACCCGGCGGGCGTAGCCGCTGGGCCTTTCGTCCGGCCGCGGCGTTTCGTCGACGTCGGCCGGGACCACCTCCAGCGCCAGGCCCAGGCGCTCCAGCAGCTCGCGCCGGCGCGGAGACGCCGAAGCCAACAGGAGATCGGGCGGCGCGGGCATCGACGACATCGGCGGGGCTTTTACCACGCGGACAACCTTGGCGAGCGCCGTCCGAGAACCCGGGGCATGCGCGCCCCGCTCACCCTCCTGGTTCCCGTCCTCTTGACGTCCTGGAGCGCCGCCTGCACCCCCGAGACCGACCTCTCCAACGTGGCGGCGACCGGCGCCACCCCGCCGGTGCCCACCGGGCCGGCAGGGGCCACGCTGGTCGATCCCGCTGCCGGCGCGACCGGCGTGCCGCTCAACCTGGCGGCGGTGGTGGTGCGCTTTCCCGCCCCGCTCAGCTGGGGGACGGGCGGCATCGTCGTCTGCAACGGTCAGGGCGCCCCGGTCCCGGCTTCGGCGCCGGCGGAGACGGCCTGCCCCGACGGCGCGGCCGGTGCCTGCTACCGGGTCCAGCTGGCGGGCACCTTGCCAGCCAGCGCCTCCTGCGCGGTCACGATCGCGGCCGGTGCGGTCGACGCCAGCGGGGCGGCGGTGGCCGCCGGCACCATCGGCGTGTTCGAGGACGCCGATGTGCCCGACCTGGCGCCGCCCGTTCTGTCCGCCGTCGCGGTCGCCTCCGCGGGGCCCTGCCTCCACGTCAGCTTCGCGACCGATGAGCCGGCGACGGGGACGGTCGTCATCGAGGCGGGCGGCGTGGAGATCGACACCCCGGCCGGGGCGGGCGCGACCAGCTTCGACCTCGGCATTCCGCTGGGAGGGCTGCCGCCGTCGACCGCGGCGACGGTCACCGTCCGCGCGACCGATCTGGCGGGCAACGCGGCGGCCTCGGCGCCGCTCGCCTTCATGACGCCGGTCGCGTTGCCGCCCGTCGCCATCACCGAGGTCCTGGCCAACCCGGCCGGCCCCGAGCCGCAACAGGAGTACGTCGAGCTGCGCAACCTCGGCGACGCCGACGTGCCGCTGGCCGGGTTGCGTTTGCAGGACAGCAAGGGCGGCGACGATCTGCCGGCGGAGACGCTGGCGCCGGGCGGCTATGCGCTGGTCGTCACCGCCACGTACGATCCCAGCGAGGGGAGCGATCCCGCACCGCGGGCCGGGACGCTGCTGCTGCGGGTCGACACGCGGCTGGGCGCCGACGGGCTGTCCAACTCGGGCGAGGCCGTGCAGCTGGTGATGGGGGACGCCGTCGTCTCCAGTTACGGCGGTTGGGTTTCGGTCTCGGCGGGCAGCTGGAATGGTCGCGCGGTCCACCGGTTGGTGCAGACCGCCTGCGACAGCTCCACGGCCTGGAACCACGGTCCGCTGCCACCCACGCCCGGCGCGGGTCCGCCGTGAGCCGCGGGGGCGCGATCGCTTGCGAGGCTTGCGCTTGCTGCTACGTTTGGCGCGCGCCCACGTGATGGTCGACCTCGACGCCTACTTCGCTCGCATCCGCTATGCGGGGTCGCGCGCGCCGACGCTGCCGACCCTGCACGCGCTCACGGCGGCTCACGCGCAGACGATCCCGTTCGAGAACCTCGACGTGCTGCTGGGGCGTGGGATCTCGCTCGACGCCGAGGCCGTCTTCGACAAGCTGGTCCGGCGCGAACGGGGCGGCTACTGCTTCGAGCAGAACGGCCTTCTTCTCCAGGTGCTCGAGGCGATGGGGTACCGGGTGGTGCCCCGCGGCGCCCGCGTCCGCATCGACCGCCCGCGCGCCGACACGCCAGCGCGCACGCACATGTTCCTGCAGGTGGAGATCGGCGGCGTCCGCTGG
The DNA here is from genome assembly GCA_963835825.1 of uncultured Pseudomonadota bacterium. Taxonomy (GTDB): domain Bacteria; phylum Myxococcota_A; class Polyangia; order Fen-1088; family Fen-1088; genus JADGRB01. Next base: position 2,093,652 of record CAWIGZ010000001.1, on the reverse strand, counting down.
CTGACGGACGTCGGCGTGGGCGCGCTCTCCCTCACGGCGGCGATTCGCCTCGACGCCGAGGGGGAGCAGGCCACGCCGCACGAGCCGCGGCGGATCATCCGGGAAGACGGACGCTGGTTCCATCAGGCCCGCCTCGGGACGACCTGGACCGACGTCTACGAGTTCACCTACGACGAGATGCCGCCCATCGATCGCGAGGTGGCCAACTGGTTTACCAGCGCCCACCCGGGATCGCACTTCAAGAACCGCCTCATCGTGGCCCGGGCCGCGCCCGACGGCGGCCGCATGACGCTGCTCAACGGCGAGCTCAAGGTCCGCGGGCGGGACGGGCGGGCGGAAGTGCGGCCGGTCGCCACGGCGGAGGCGCTTCTGGCGGTCCTGGAGTCGGAATTTGGCTTGAGATTTCCCGCGGAAACCCGGTTCGGCCCCCCCGGCTCGCCCTGGCCGGTCTAAACGAAAAACTTGGCGGCCGGCGCGCGCGCCGTGACTATGATAGGCGCCATGTCCGGTCACAATCGGTGGAGCAAGATCAAGCACAAGAAAGAGGCTTCCGACTCCAAGAAGTCGAAGGTCTGGACCAAGCTCATCAAAGAGCTGACGGTCTCGGCGCGCTCCGGCGGCGGTGACCCCAACGGCAACCCGCGCTTGCGGACGGCGGTGGACAAGGCCCGCGCCGAGAACATGCCGAACGACACCATCGATCGCGCCATCAAGAAGGGGACCGGCGATCTGGAGGGGGTCAGCTACGAGGAGTTCAACTACGAGATCTTCGGCCCCGGCGGGACGGCGGTGCTGGCCGAGATCATGACCGACAACCGCAACCGCACGGCCGGCGAGGTGCGCAGCCTCATCGCCCGTCACGGCGGCAACCTGGGCGCCTCGGGCTCGGTGGCCTACATGTTCAAGAAGCAGGGGCTCATCGTCTACGAGGCGGCCGCCGTCGACGAGGACAAGGTGACGGAGCTGGCGATCGAGCTAGGAGCCGAGGACATCAAGACCGAGGGCGAGTCGCTGATCGTGGTGACCGATCCCAAGGGGTTCGAGGCGATCCGCGAGGGACTGAAGAAGGGCGGGCTTCCGGACCCGCACCAGGCCGAGGTCACCATGGTCCCGCAGACCAGCGTGAAGCTGACCGGCCGGGACGCCGAGGTGGCCGTCAAGCTGGTCGCCGCGCTGGAAGACAACGACGACGTCCAGAACGTCTACTCGAACATGGACGTCGACGAGTCGGTCCTGGAGAGCCTCGGCTGAGAAACGCGCGGACGGAGCCGGGCTTGGCCCGGCGGAGTCCATCGCGGGAGAGTGCGGGAACCCTCCCAGGGTTCCCGCGTTCGGCGATCCGGGGACGGGGCGCGCCGCGGGTGTCTGAGCGCGCCGCGGTCCGCATCCTCGGCATCGATCCCGGATCGCTGCGGCTCGGATATGGCGTCGTGGAGTGCGCCCGGGGCGGCGCGACGGTCGCCTACGTCGAGTGCGGCGTCATCTCGGCGCCCCCGCGCGATCCGCGCGCCGTGCGCCTCGGCGAGATCGGGCGCGGGCTGCGCGAGCTCATCGAAGAGGTGCGCCCCGACGTCGTGGCGATGGAGGAGGCGTTCTTCGGCGTCAACGTGCAGTCGACGCTGGCGCTCGGCGAGGCGCGCGGCGTGGCGCTGTTCATCGCCGCCGAGCACGGGCTGACGGTGACCGGCTATCCGCCGGCGACGGTCAAGAAGTCGGTCGTCGGCCACGGGCGCGCGACCAAGGAGCAGATCGGCTTTCTGGTGCGGGCGCTGCTGTCGCTGCGCCGCACGCCCGGAGCCCGACGCCGCCGATGCGCTGGCCATCGCCATCTGTCACGCCCGAAGCCTGCCGCCCGAGCGCCGCCCCCGCGTCCTGCGAGGTGGGCGATGATCGCGTTCCTCCGCGGCGAGCTGCTGGAGAACGACGGGGAGTCCGCCGTCGTCGACGTGGCGGGCGTCGGTTATCAGGTGCTGGTGAGCGCCTCGACGGCGGCCGCGCTGGCGGTGGGGCCGCGCGGCGAGACGCGGCTCTACGTCCACACCCACTTCGTCAAGGACGAGCCGCTGCGCCTCTACGGCTTCGCCGACGTGGCTGAGCGCGGGCTCTTCCAGACGCTCATCAGCGTGCAGGGGGTCGGGCCGCGCGTGGCGCTGGCGATCCTGGCCGGCATCGAGTCGCGCGAGCTGGTGCGCGCCATCGCCACCGGTGACGTGGGCCGGCTGACGCAGGTCAAAGGGGTGGGGCGCAAGACCGCCGAGCGGCTGGCGCTGGAGTTGCGCGAGAAGATCCTGACCCTGCCGGTGGGCAAGGGCGTGGTCGGCGCGCCGGCGCCGGCGCGCGGCGAGCCTCCGAGCGGCCCGCTCGGCGACGTCTACGGCGCGCTGGTGCAGCTCGGGTACAAGCCGGGCGAGATCGAGCCGTTGCTCGAGCGCCTCGATCCGGCGCGCCCGGTCACCGATCTGGTGCGCGAGGCGCTGGGCGCGCTGCGGAGGCAATAGAGAGTGGCGCGCAAACGGCACGAGGACGAGACGGGCCAGCTCGGCCCAACGGACGAGCCCGGCGACCGAGTGGCGGAGCCGCGCGTGCTCTCGGCCGGGGCGGGGGCGAGCGGGCGCGAGCTCGACGACGACGCGGCGCTGCGGCCGCGCAGCTTCGCCGAGTTCGTCGGACAGAAGAAGGTCGCCGACAACCTGGCCGTCTACGTTCAGGCGGCCCGCAAGCGGGGCGACGCCCTCGATCACGTGCTGCTCTCCGGCCCGCCCGGTCTCGGCAAGACGACGCTCGCCTATCTCTTGGCGCGCGAGATGGGCTCCGAGGTGCGCGTGACGTCCGGGCCGGCGCTGGAGCGCAAGGGCGACCTGGCCGGCATCCTGACCTCGCTCGGCCGCGGCGACGTGCTCTTCATCGACGAGATCCACCGCCTGCAGCCGGTGATCGAGGAGTCGCTCTACCCGGCGATGGAGGACTTCCGGATCGAGCTGGTCACCGGCACCGGCGCCGGCGCCCGTGCCATCCCGCTGCCCATCGAGCGTTTCACGCTGGTCGGGGCCACCACCCGCACCGGACAGCTCGGCTCGCCGTTGCTGTCGCGCTTCGGGATCGTCGAGACCTTCGCCTTTTATTCGGCCGAGGAGCTGACCACCATCGTGCGCCGCTCGGCGCGTCTGCTGGAGATCCCCATCGACGACGCCGGCGCCGAGGAGATCGGCCGGCGCGCGCGCGGGACGCCCCGCATCGCCAACCGCCTCTTGCGCCGGATCCGCGACTTCGCCGACGTGCGCGGCGACGGACGCGTCACCCGCGACCTCGCCGAGTACGCGCTGGGCCGCCTGGAGGTCGACGCCGCCGGCCTCGACGCCGGCGATCGCCGGATCCTCTCGACGATCGTCAAGCGCTTCGACGGTGGCCCGGTCGGCATCGATTCGCTGGCCGCGTCGCTGGCCGAGGATCGCGACACGCTGGAGTTCGTCTACGAGCCCTACCTGATCCAGGAGGGTTTCCTCATCCGCACGCCGCGTGGCCGCCAGATCACCCGCCGCGCCTACGAGCACCTGGGGCTGCCGCCGCCCAGCCGCCCGCAGGGGACGCTGTTCTGACGCCGCGGGCGACCTAAAGACGTTTAGGACAGATCGAGCGTTCCGGTGAACGCGATCCGCGCGGGCCCGCGCAGCCGCACGCCGGCGTAGTCGGGCGCCACTGTGATGGCCAGCGTTCCGCCCGGCAGGTGCACGGGCGTCTCGGCGCCCGGGGTGAGCCGGTCTTCCAGGCAGGCGGCGACCACGGTGGCGCAGGCGCCGGTGCCGCAGGCGAGGGTCAGGCCGCTGCCGCGCTCCCAGACGACCAGATCGATCTCGCCCCCGCGCACCCGCGCGAACTCGACGTTGGTCCGGCGGGGAAATCGTTCGGACACCTCGAGCATCGGGCCGTAGCTCTCGGCCAGCGCGCGCAGGTCCTCGTCGCTGTCGACGAAGATCACCGCGTGCGGGTTTCCCATCGACACGGCGGTGAAGCGGAACTCGCGATCGCGGGCGCGGAGCGTCTCACGCAGCGCGCGCGTCTCGCCGCCGGGCGCCAGCGGGATCTCGCTGCGGGTGAGGCGAGGGCGCCCCATCTCTTCGGTCACGTTCGTCACCACGCCGTCGGCGATCTCCAGCGTGCAGGTGAGCACGCCGGCGCCCGTCTCGATCCGCAGCGTCGGACGCCGCAGAGCAGGGTCGGATTCGTAGAGCACCTTGGCGACGCAGCGGAGGCCGTTGCCGCACATCTCGGCCTCGCTGCCGTCGGCGTTGAGCACCCGCATGCGCGCGTCGCCGCTGGTGCTCGGCAGGATGGCCAGGACCCCGTCGGCGCCCACGCCGAAGTGGCGATCGCAGATCTCCCGGACCGTCGCCGGATCCTCGGGCGAGCGTCCCGCCGCGCGCGCCGCGGGTTGGCCCGGCCGCAGGTCGACGACGACGAAGTCGTTCCCGGTCCCCTCGGCCTTGACGAACGGAAGCGGCATGCCCGCCGGGTAGCCTAGGGGGTGGCGGGCACCGGCTCGGCCGGCTTGGTCGGGGCGGCGGAGGCGGGCTGGCCATCGGCCGGAGCGGCATGCTTGCGCTTGTGGGTCGTGGCGGCCGGCTTGTCCGTGGTCTTGCCGTCGGCCTTGGTCTGGGGCTTGGCCTTGGCGGACGGCTTGGCTTCGCCCATGGCCGGCGCCGCCGGGGCGGTCGGCTCGCTTGGCGCGGGTGCAGCGGGCGTAGCCGCCCCGGCCGCGGCGCCGCCGGTCGTCTTCTGAACGCTCTGGCGCGCCTTCTCGAGGTCGGCCTTCAGCTTCTCGGCCCGCGCGTCGTCGGCCTTCTTCTCGGCCGATTTGCGCTCCGCCAGCCGCTGCAGCCGGCGCGAATCCTGCTGGCTGGAGAAGTGCGCCAGCCCCAGCGACGTCAGCAGGAAGAGAAACGCGGTGATCGAGGTGAGACGGGTCAGGAAGTTTCCCGCGCCCGAGGAGCCGAAGACGGTTTGGCTGCCACCGCCGCCGCCGAACGCGATCCCCATGCCGCCGCCCTTTCCGGCTTGCAGCAGCACGACCAGGACCAGGAACAGGCAGACGACGATGTGCAGGACAGTCAGAAACGTGATCATGACGCGGAGCCCTCTTTCACGAGACGAATGAATGATTCGGCCGACAGCGACGCGCCGCCGACCAGACCGCCGTCGACGTCCGCCTCGGCCATGAGCGCGCGGACGTTGTCGGCCTTGACGCTGCCCCCATACAGGATGCGCACCTTGGGCGCCAGCGCGGGCGCGCGCGTGGCCAGGCGCGATCGAATGAATTGGTGCACCTCCTGCGCCTGGGCCGGCGTCGCGTTGCGCCCGGTGCCGATGGCCCAGACCGGCTCGTAGGCGATCACGATCCGCTCCAGCTCGCCGTCGGTCATGTCGGCCAGGGCGCCGTCGAGCTGGGCCTGGATGCGGCCGAGCGTCTCGCCGGCGTCGCGCTCGGCCAGAGTCTCGCCGATGCAGATGATGGGCGTCAGCCCGGCGCGCAGCGCCGCGCGCGCCTTGAGGTTGACCGCCGCGTCCAGCTCGCCGAACAGCTGTCGCCGCTCCGAGTGACCGACGATGACCAGCTTGCACCCGGCGTCGGCGAGCTGCGACGGGGCCACCTCGCCGGTGAACGCGCCCTTGTCCTCCCAGAAGCAGTCCTGGGCCGCCACCATGACCGGGCCGTCCTCCAGCCGCTTGGCCACCGCATGCAGCGCGGTGAAGCTGGGGGCCACGGCGACGTCGACGTCGCGCACCGACGCCACGCCGTTGCGCACCTCGGTGGCCAGCGCCAACGACTCGGCCATCGAGCCGTTCAGCTTCCAGTTGCCGCAAAAAAATGCCCGCCGCGTCCGCGCCATAGGATCCTTTTCTAGCCTGCTTCTAGCCTTGTTCCAGCGCCGCCAGGCCGGGGAGCTTCTTCCCCTCCAGAAACTCCAGCGAAGCACCGCCACCGGTCGAGATGTGGGTGATCTTGTCGGCCAGGCCGCTCTTGTGGATGGCAGCGACCGAATCGCCGCCGCCGACCACGGACAGGGCGCCCGGCGCTCCGGCCACCGCCTTGGCCACCGCCATGGTACCGCCCGCAAACGGCGCCGATTCGAACACGCCCATGGGCCCGTTCCAGAAGATGGTCTTGGCGCGGGCGATCGTGTCGGCGAAGCCCCGCGCCGTCTCGGGGCCGATGTCCAGCGCCGCCAGATCCTCCGGCACCATCATGGCCTGGACCACGCGTCCCGCGTCCGACTTGATTCCGGCGGCGGCCACCACGTCGCGCGGCAGCAGCACGTCGATGTTCGACTCTTCGGCCTTCCTGAGGAAGGCGCGGGCCAGCGCCAGCTTGTCCTGCTCCACCAGCGAGCGCCCGAGCTGGCCGCCCTTCGCCTTGAGGAAGGTGTTGGCCATCGCGCCGCCGATCAGCATCTGGTCGACGCGATCGAGCAGGTTGTCGAGCACGCCAATCTTGTCCGAGACCTTGGCGCCGCCGATGATGGCCACGAACGGCCGCTCGACCTCCCCCAGCAGCTTGCCGAGGAACTTCACCTCGCGCTCCATCAGGAGCCCCATCCCCTTGGCGGCGACGAACTTGGTGATTCCGGCCGTGGAGGCGTGCGCGCGATGGGCGGTCCCGAAGGCGTCGTTGACGTAGACGTCGGCGTAGCTGGCGAGCTCCCGCGAGAACGCCTCGTCGTTGGCCTCTTCGCGCCGGCGAGAAGCGCAGGTTCTCCAGCAGCGCCACGGCGCCGGCGCGCAGATCGTTGACCACCTTGCGGGCGCCGTCGCCCACCGGCTCATCGGTCAGCGCGACGTCGGCATCGAGCAGCTCCGCCAGCCGGGCGGCGACCGGCTCGAGGCTGTACTTCTTGTCGGGCCTTCCCTGGGGCCGCCCGAGGTGCGACGCCAGGACGACACGCGCCCCCTTCTCGATCGCCAGCTTGATGGTCGGCAGGCTCTCCCGGATCCGGGTGTCGTCCGACACCTTCCCTTCGGGGCCGAGCGGAACGTTGAAGTCGACACGGATGAAGAGTCGCCGACCGGCGATATCCAGCTCCGAAATCGTCTTGATGCCCATCGCGAAAGCTCTCGTTTCCCAGCCGCCGGGATGCTTGGCACAAAAAAAAGCGCGCCCGGGCGGGGCGCGCGAAGAATGCTAGAACAACTACGGAAAAGCTAGAAAATTAGTCCAGATCGAGGTCCGTTGTAACCAGGCTGATGATCTCGCTCGCGAGCGCCACAATCTGCTTCGGCTCGTAGCCGTTTTCGCGAAGCTCCTTGTAGATGGATTTCGAGAGAATTTGCAGCGCTTTCTCTCGGTTCGGAGCTGGGGCGGCCGGAATTATGGCGGCTGCCTGCGTTTTAATGTCGGTGACGGGTGTCGTTTGCGTTACGGCCTGTGCCATTTGGAACCCCTCCTCCCAGAAGGACGCGGCGATTCTTAGCACGGGACATGCCAGATTCAATTGCGTGGTAACGTATTGAAAAGATTAGCTAGTTTTCCACGAAACAAGAGTCTGGCGCGAAGCCGGTTACGCACCACGCGAAGTGGTTTTTCGGTGCTGGAAGCCGCGAGAACCGTGCTTTTCCCGACGAACAGCCGTGACGGGGGCGTCACGGGACGGAACGTACGCAGTCGGGCAGGCGGGGACCGGGGTGCGAAAGATGTTTTGCATGCGTATCCGCGCCGCTCGTCCTGGCGTTAATCCGTCCTCCTCGATCTCGAGCGGGGCTGGTATGCTTGGGCCCCGAGGTCAGCCGTGAAGCAGTCCCAGTCGATCGAGATCGCGTATCTCATCAACGGTGAGGTGGTTTCGGTGCGGCGCCTGTCCAAGCGCAGCGAGTGGCGCAACGCGCTCGCGGCGTTCGGCCTGGTGGCCCTCATGTCGTCGGCCGCCGCGGCGCTCGTCGCCGTGGCGATGCTGGCGGCGCACCGGGTGCTCTTCATCCCGACCTACTTCGGTCTGTGGGCGGCGGTCTGCCTGGGCGCAGCGACCCTGGCTGCGGCGCGGGCCGCGCACCGCGCCCGCTCCTACAACATCGGAGCGGCCATCGACGATGACGCGTTCTCGGCGCTGGCGCTCCCGCTGGTCCGCCGCACGCGCGCCGGTTACCGGCTGGCGATCGTCCCTGGCTTCACCGGCCGCATCGACGGCGACCGGGCGCCGATGGCCGTCGAGGCTCTGGCGCGCGGCGAGCGGGGGACCGACCTGCCGCTCGAGATCGGGATGCGCGCCGAGGTGGTCTTCGGCCCGGCGACCTTCGTCGTTCGCGCCTTCGCCGACGTCGGTCCAGCTCCCGCGGTTCCAGCCGGTTTCATCCGGCGCTTTGCCCGCCGCGCGCTCCTGCCGCTCGAGCTGACCGCGCTGGCCAGCATCTTCTGCGCGGTCCCGGTCGGCGCGCAGATCGGCGACGCCGACATGAAGTCGGCCATCTCCGCGCGGGCCACCCCCTGGGAGATCGAAAAGGCGCTGCGGGCCGAGGCCCAGACGCAGGCACGCTCGCTCCACCAGTGCTTCGACGTCCTGCCGATCTCCTGCCAGCACTCGGGGTACGTCGGCGTGGGGGTGTCGCTGTCGCGCGAGGGGGAGATGCGCGATCACTGGATCGCCCGTTCGACCTACGGCGCCGACTGTCCGGTCGAGCAGTGCATGTCCGACGTGGTGTCGACCTGGTTCTTCGAGCCGTTGCCCGAGTCGATGCGGGTGATCCTGCCGGTGCAGGTCCTGCGCACCGACAAGCCGCTGCCGTACGGACGGGCTCGCGCCGCCGCCGATCTCCAGCGCACCACGGCGCGCCCGAAGGTCGCGAGCAACGTCACGAGCGACGTCAATTGACGGACGGTCACCGCCCGGAGACGTCGCCCGAGCAGGAGCGGCAGCAGGACCTCGAGATGATCGAGGCCTGCTACGCCTTCCCCGGCGATTTTCCGCTGGCGGTCATCGCCCGCAACGAGCAGGCGGTCGCCGACGCGTTGCTGGCGGCCGTCACCGCCGACGGGCGCGAGCTGAAGTCGCACGAGCGCCAGGCCTCGTCGGGCGGCAAGTACGTCAGCCACCGGCTGGAGGTGCGGGTGGGCAGCGCCATCGAGGCGTATGACCTTCGCGCGAAACTGCGGGCCATCGACGGCGTGAAGACGGTTCTCTGACGATCTCCTGGCGCCAGCGACGGGAGACGGCGACGGCGTCGCGGTAGCCGGCGAGCTCGCGTCCTCGGCGCGCGTCGTCCCATCCAAGCTCGCCGGCGGCCAATGCCGCCGCCTGCGGAGCCACGCCCAGCCCTTGATCGGCGGCGTCGCGAAAGAGGGGAACCCGGCGGATGAGGAGATCGGTGAGCGCGTGAGCGCGCTCGTGGCGGGCGGCGTGGACGAGCTCGGCCCAGAGATAGGGGAGGGCGGGATCGATCCGCTGGCCGAGGGTGGGCGATTTGGCGGCGATCTCCAGGACCCGGTCCGCGTGGATGCCGTAGGCGCCGCCGAGGCGCGTCCGCACGTCGGAGGGGAGCTCCGGCGCGGCCAGGGCGTCGGGCAGCGGCCCCGCGCCGGGGAGCGGCCGGGTGGCCGTCGCGCAGGGGGCGATGGCTCGTTCGACGCCGGCGGCCCGCAGGGTCTCGACGACCAGGTCGACGGCCTCCTCCGCCATCCGGCGCAGCGTGGTCAGCTTGCCGCCGGCGACGACGACGATTCCGTCGATGGTGCGGGAGATCTCGTGCTCCCGGGAGGCCTCCGACGGCGTGTGCGCGTCGCCGGCCAGAAGTGGCCGCAGGCCGGCGTAGGTGGACACGACGTCGTCGGGCCCGAGCCCGAGCGCGGGGAACGCGTGACGAGCGGCGGCCAGCAGATAGGCGACGTCGGCGCCGCTGGCGCGAATCTCGTCTCCGACCCGGGGCCCGCGCTCGCGCGAGACGGCAGGCGTGAAGTCGGTGTCGGTCGTCCCGACGATCGTGCGCGGCCCGGCGGGCAGGACGAAGTAGAGCCGGTTGTCCTGCGGCGTGCGGAGCACGAGGGCGCGGCCACCGTGCGGGACGCGCGCGGCATCGAACACCAGGTGCACGCCCAGCGTGGGGCGCAGGCGCCGCCCGCCGGTGAGGAAGCCGTCGGTGAAGGGGCCGGTCGCGCTGACGACGAGGCGGGCCTGGATCTCGAAGCGCGCGCCGGTCTCGCCGTCGACCACCACCGCGCCCCGGGCGCGGCCGCGGCGATCGCGGGCGATCCGCTCGACGGCGAGATGGTTGGCCGCCGCGGCGCCGGCTGCCTCGGCGTCGAGGACGTTCTCCAGCACCAGCCGGGCGTCGTCGGTCTGGCAGTCGACGTAGACCTGCGCGCCTTCCAGCCCGGCGCTGCGCAGAAAGGGCGACAGGGCGAAGAGCGCGTGCGCGTCGAGGCCTCGGCTGGCCGCGGGCGGGCGCCAGAGCGCCAGCGCGTTGTAGAGCGCGATCCCGGCGCCCAGCGTGAAGAGGCCGGGGCTCTCGCCGCGGTAACCGGGGAAGACGAACTCGATCGGCCGGCAAAGGTGCGGCGCCGTCGACATCAGCCGGCGTCGCTCGCGCAGCCCCTCGAAGACCAGCGGCAGGTCGCCGTACTGCAGGTAGCGCAGCCCGCCGTGGATCAACTTCGACGAGTGGCTGGAGGTCTGGCCGGCGAAGTCGCCGGCGTCGACCAGCGCCACGGTGAGCCCGCGCAGGGCCGCGTCGCGGGCGATGGCCGCGCCGGTCGCGCCGCCGCCCACGACCAGGAGATCGAACGACTCGGACGCGAGCCGCGCCAGCGTGGCCGCGCGCGTCGCGTCCGGGGTCATTCCTTGAGCGCGATGTGCAGCTCGTCGAGCTGACGCCGCACCACCGGCCCGGGCGCGTCGGTCATGAGATCGGTCCCCTTCTGCGTCTTGGGGAAGGCGATCACGTCGCGCAGCGACTCGGCGCCGCAAAGGAGCATCGCCAGTCGATCGACGCCGGCGGCGATCCCGCCGTGCGGCGGCGGGCCGAACTTGAACGCCTCCAGCAGGAAGCCGAACTTGGCCTGCGCTTCTTGATCGCTGAGGCCGAGCGCGCGGAAGACCCGGGCCTGCACGTCCGACTGGTGAATCCGGATCGAGCCGCCGGCGATCTCGTTGCCGTTGAGCACGAGGTCGTAGGCGCGGGCGCGCACCGAGCCGGGATCGCTCTCCAGGCGCTCGAGATCGGCGGGGTGGGGCGAGGTGAAGGGGTGGTGGGCGGCCACGAACTTCCCCTCGTCGTTCTGCTCGAACAGCGGGAAGTCGGTGATCCAGCAGAAGCGCCAGAGGTTCTTGGGGACGAGATCCAGCTTGGCGGCCAGGTGCAGGCGCAGCCCGCCCAGGACGGCGTTGACCAGCTTCTTGGCGCCGAACTGCAGGAAGAGCAGATCGCCGTCGCCGAGGCCCGCGGCCTCGTTGATCGCCTTGCGCAGGTCGTCGGTCATCGTCTTCATCGGGCTCTGCGCCCAGGCGCCGTCGGCGCCGATGCGCGCGCGCGCCAGGCCGCGCGCGCCGAACCCCTTGGCGAACTCCTCCAGCTTGTCGAGATCGGCGCGCGACGAGCGTCTTGGCCTGGGCGGCCGGCAGTCGCCACCCCTTGACCACGCCGCCGGGCGCGTTGACCGCCGACTGCAGCAGGCCGACGCCGCCGCCGTCGTGCTGCTTGACCGCCTCGGTCAGATCGACGAGCGGCAGCTCGAAGCGCAGGTCGGGCTTGTCCGAGCCGTACTTGCCGGTCGCCTCGGCGTAGGTGAGGCGCTGGAACGGGCGGCGGAATCTCGACCCCCAGCACGTCCTTCCAGAGCGCCGACCATCAGCCCCTCGACGATGTTCTGGACGTCGTCCTCGGTGACGAAGCTCATCTCGAGATCGATCTGGGTGAACTCCGGCTGGCGATCGAGGCGCAGATCCTCGTCGCGGAAGCAGCGGACGATCTGGAAGTAGCGGTCCATGCCCGCCACCATGAACAGCTGCTTGAAGATCTGCGGCGACTCGGCCAGGGCGTAGAACTGGCCGGGGTTGAGGCGCGAGGGAACCAGGAAGTTGCGCGCGCCGCCCGGCGTGTACTTCACCATGAACGGCGTCTCGATCTCGAGGAACCGGTTGTCGGCCAGGTAACGCCGCGTCGTCTGATAGACCTGCGAGCGGGCGATGAAGTTCTTCTGCAGCGCCGGTCGCCGCAGATCCAGGTAGCGGTGCTTGAGGCGGATCGCTCTCGTCCGAGCGGGTCTCGTCGGCCAGCTCGAAGGGGGGCGTTTCGGCCACCGAGAAGATGGTCAGCGTGTCGGCGGCCAGCTCGACGTCGCCGGTCGGCAGCTTCGGGTTCTTGTGCCCGCCGCGCTCGCGGACCGTCCCGGCGATGCCGATGCAGAACTCGCGGCGCAGCTCGGAGGCCTGGGCGTGCGCCGCGGCGTTGGTCTCGGGCTCGAACACGATCTGGGTGATGCCTCCCCGGTCGCGCAGATCGATGAAGACGCAGCCGCCGTGATCGCGCCGGGCCGCCACCCACCCGAAGAGGACGGCGCGCTTGCCGGCGTCGCTGGCGCGAAGTGCGCCGCAGTCGTGAGAACGTTTGAGGTCGACGAGGAACTCGGCCATGGCCGGGTAATCTAGCCGCTCCCTTCTCCGCGCGCGAGTTCGTGTTAGCTTCTTATCGATGCGCCTGCGCGTGCTGTATCACGGCAACTGCTTCGACGGATGCAGTTCGGCGGGGGTGTTCACCCGGTTTTACCGCGAGCGGATCGCCAAGGGCCCCCTGGAGGTCCTCTACCGCCCGCTCGAGCACAAGGGGGACGCGCACCCCTTCGCGGCCGACTACTTCGACGGCGACGAGAACGCCTGCGTCGACTTCCGCTACTCGCAGGACCCGCGCCTCACCTGGTGGTTCGACCACCACGCCTCGGCGTTCCAGCTGCCCGGCGACGAGGACCACTTCCGCGCCGACGCCACCGGCCGCAAGTTCTACGACCCGAAGGCCAAGAGCTGCACCAAGTTCCTGGCCGACACCGTCGCCGCCAAGTTCGGCTTCGATCCGGCGCCGCTCGCCGACCTGATCTACTGGGCGGAGATCATCGACGGCGCGCTCTTCCCGGACGCCAAGATGGCGGTCGAGCTGAAAGAGCCGGCGCTGCGCCTGATGACCTTCATCGAGAACAACCGCGATCCGGCGCTGGCGGAGAGGTTCATCGGCGATCTCATCAGCCGGCCCCTGGCGGAGATCGCCGCCGATCCCTACGTCAAGGGGCCGCTCGCGGTGCTGCTCGAGCAGCACCAGCGCAACATCGAGGCGGTTCGCGGCGCCGCCAGGCTGGAAAAGGGCGTCGTCTTCTACGACCTGGCTGACCGAGAGACCGGCCCCTTCAACAAGTTCATCGCCTATTACCTTTTCCCCGAGGCGCGCTACTCGGTCGCCCTGACGTCGTCCTCATCGCGGGCGAAGATCTCTGTCGGGTCGAACCCGTGGGCCAAGACGCCGCGGACGCACGAGATCAACAAGATCTGCGAGCGCTACGGCGGCGGCGGCCACCCGGTCGTGGGCGCCATCTCCATCCCCCGCGGCGAGGTCGCCCGCGCCCGCCAGATCTTCCACGACGTCGTCGCCGAGCTGCAGAGTTAGCCTTAGCGCAGCCTTAGCGCCGAACCGGGCGCGCGCCGCGCGAGCGGCGGCGAGAGACGGGGCGGGGGCGCTTGGCCTTGGGGGGCGGCGGGCCCTGCGCCGGCGGCGGCCCGAGGCGGGTCTCGAGACGATCCATCCGCTCGCGCAGCTTGGCGGTCTCGCCGCGCAGGCGTTCGACCTCGTCGTGCAGGCGGCGCGCCTCCTCGGCAGGACGGGCGCCGTCCTCGAGGTCGCGGATTGCGTCGTTCATGCGGCGCTTGGTCCGGCCGTCGAGCTCGCCGCCGAGCGCGCCGCGAATGGCGGGGATCGCGTCGACCAGGCCGAGGCGCCCCAGCGCCATCGCCGCCTCGCTGCGAACGCGGAAGTCGCCGTCGCGCAGCCGCTCTTCGATCGCCTCGCGCGCCGCGCGCGCCAGACCGGTGCCGCGCGCCAGCTCGGCCAGCGCTGCGACGACCGCCCGCCGGGCCGGGAAAGGGCGCACCCGCCGCGCCAGGCGCCGCGAATCAGCGGGAACGCCCGCTCGTCGCCGGTCTTGCCCAGCCCCTCGATGGCGCGGCTGGCGAGCACGGCCTGAAACGACGGGCGATCGACCAGCGGCGGCAGCAGCTCGACCGCCAGCGGCGAGCGCGTGCGCCCCAGCGATAGCGCGACCTCCGCCTCGACGAAGACGCTGCGATCGCCGGCCTGCAGCTTGGCGGCCAGCGCGCGGGCCGCCGTCTCGTCGCCGGTCAGCTCGCCGAGGCCGGCGGCGACGGCGCGCCGCACGCGCGGCTCGGGCGCGTCGATCGCGGCGATCAGCGCGTCGCGCGCCTCGTCGCGCCGCGTGCGGCCGAGCGCGCGGGCAGCGGCGGCGCGAACGCCCCAGAACGGATCCTCGCCCAGCGCGCCGATGAGCGCCGCGACGTTGGCCGGATCGGGCAGATCGCCGAGCGCCCGCGCGGCGAGAACCCGATCGATGCCCAGCTCGGCGGCCGCGAGCTGGCGCCGCCAGAGCGCCCCGCTCTTGTCCAGCTTGATCGTCTTCAGCAGGACGTCGCCCGGATCGAAGATCACCTGCGTCGGGCGGGCCGGCAGCTTGAACTCGAAGTTGTGCGCCGCCTCGCGGACGATCACCCGCTCGTCGCGCACGCCACCGTCGAGCTCGAAGCGGACGACCGCCGAAAACTCGAACAGCGGCGTCTCGGGCGTGACCTCCTGCTTCTGGTTCAACGCCAGCGTGCCGACCTTGCGCTCCTCGTCCCAGCTCCAGCGCCCCTCCAGCGTCGGGTGACCGGGGCGCGCGATCCAGCGATCGAGCATCTGCGCGACGCCGCGGCCGGTGACGTCCTCGATCGCCCGCGCCAGATCGCGCGTCTCGACCGAGCCCCCGGCGTGCTGGCGCGCGTAGTGGCCGATGGCCCGCCAGAACGGCCCGTCGCCCAGCTCGTGCCGGAGCATGTGCAGCACCCGCCCGCCCTTTTCGTAGAGGTGGGCGTCGAAGAGATGAATCGGCTCGTCGTACTGGCGGCAGACCACCGGCCGCTGGTAGCGCCCGGCCTCGGCCAGGTAGCCGTCGGTGTCGACGAGCAGCTCGTGGTCGGCCTCGTCGCGCCCCTTGGCGTGCTCGCGCCAGACGTACTCGAAGTAGGTGGCGAACCCTTCGTTCAGCCAGGCCTCGGACCACTCGCGGCAGGTCAGCAGATCGCCCCACCACTGGTGCGCCAGCTCGTGCGAGACGAGGCCGTCGACGTCGTGATCGAGCGCGGCCCGCTCGTCGAGCAGCGTCAGGTCGGTCAGCGTGGTGGCGCTGGTGTTCTCCATCCCGCCGAAGATGAACTCGGGAACGGTGATCTGGCTGTAGCGCGCGTGCGGGTAGGGCAGTCCGATCTTCTCGGAGAAGTGGTCGATCATCGCGCCGGTGCGCGCGAAGCTGCGGCGCGCGTCGGCCTCCCGGCCCGGCGCGCAGAAGGCATAGACGTCGACGCCCGTCTTCTCGGCGCGGTCGCGGAGCTCCGCGAAGGGGCCCACCACCAGCGTGAGGAGGTACGCCGGCTGGGGTAGGGCGAGCGCGTAGTGCCAGCGGGTGGCACGCCCATTCGCGACGTCGGTGCGCTCGCGCAGATCGCCGTTCGACAGCACGAACAGCCCGACAGGCGCCGTGCAGATCACCTCGGTGGTGAACTTCTCGATCGGCTGGTCGAGGCAGGGCCAGAAATACCGAGCGTCGTCGTCCTGCCCCTGCGTCCAGCACTGCGGCGCGCGATCGGGGTGGCTGGCGTCGGGGCCGATGAAGTAGAGCCCGCGGCGCGGACGGCAGGCGTAACGGATGGCGACCTCGAACGTCTCGTTCTCGGCCGGCGGCTCGGCCAGCGTCACGTACAGCGACTGGCCGTCGTTGACGAAGGCCGCGGCGTGCTTGCCGACGGTGACCTTCTCGATGTCCAGCTCGACGGCGTCGAACCTGACCGACGAGCAGCCCCTCGCGGCGGGCGGCGACCGTCAGCGTGGCCGTGCCCGAGAGGCGCTTGGCCGCCAGATCGACGTCCCACTCGAGGCGGACGTGATCGAGGCGGACCGGCCGATCGCCGACGAAGTTCGTGCGTGTCCCCGGCGGTGCGAAGGGGCGAGGGGGCATGGGCGCGCAAGTTAAGCGGCGGGGTCACCCTCAGGTCAACCGCCAGCGCTCTCGCCTGCGCTGCCCCCTTGCGCTTGGCGGATGCGAGGCGCCGTGGTGAAATCGCGGGCCAGATGAGCGGACGCGAGCCGGTTCACAAGCACTACCTCCTGACGCGCGCCAAGCCGGCGGAGGTCTACGACATCGTCACCGACTTCGCGGCCTATCCGGGCCTCTTCCCCGAGATCAAAGGGACCACCGTGGTGCGCGCCGGGACGCCGTCGGCGGACGGCAAGTCGGTGACGCGGGTCGAGTTTCGGGCGCAGGTCGTGCTGCCGGTGCGCTACGTTCTGGATATCGCCTGCGATGCGGCGGCGCAGACCGTCGACTGGACGTTCGTCGAGGGAGAGATCATCACCAACTCGGTCGGCAGCTGGCGCTTCGCGGCCGAGGGAGAGGCGACGGCCATCGACTACCGGGTCGCGCTGGACGTCAAGGCGCCGGTGCCGGGGTTCGTGCTCCGCAAGGTCACCGACGGGCTGGTGTCGGCCTCGATCCCCAGCATGTTCTCGGCGATCGAGCGCGAGGTCCGCAAGCGCCAGGCCGCTCAACCCTTGCAGACGTAGGGATCGCCCCGCACGTAGAACCGCAGCTTGCGGGAGGCCCAGGCGCCCGCGTAATCGACGCCGATGCGCGCCGAGGCGGCCCGGCGCGGGGCCGGCGCGCCGTCGTCGGCGAGATAGAAGCCGCCGCCGGCCGTCAGATCGATCCCGTTGTCCCGCCGGGTGATCTCCAGCCCCGCGCACAGCTTGCCCGGCCCGGTGAGCGGTCGCTTGAGGTCGGGCACGCCCGCGAGCGGCGCCGCCGCCCGCAGCAGCACGGCGCCGGCCACGCCGTCGGTCTCGGTGATGACGTTCATGCAGTGGTGCATTCCGTAGATGAGATAGACGTAGAGGAACCCGGGCGGGCCGAACATGATGGCGGCGCGCGGGGTGGGGCCCCGGCGGGCGTGCGAGGCGGCGTCCCGCTCGCCGAGGTAGGCCTCGACCTCGACGATGCGCGCGACGCGCGGCGCGCGGCGCTTGCTGGGTGGATGCCGGATCAGCAGCTTCCCGAGCAGTGCGTGCGCGACGTCGACCGTCGGCCGCGCGTAGAACGCCCGCGGCAGGGGCGGCAGCGCCGACAGGGGCGCCAACCCGTCGCGCCTCAATCACCGAGAAGCAGCCGCTGGCGGTTGACGCCGTCGAGCAGCTTGCCGAAGCGCCCGTCCGATTCGCACGCGGCCAGGAGCCCGGCCGCCGCATGCCGGTAGCCCTCGCGGTCGAGATCCCCGGCGACCAGCCGGTAACGCAGGAACAGGAAGGCCGTCTGCGCCACGTCCGACAGGCAGTAACGCCGCAGGGCCTCGATCTGGCCGGCGTGAAAAAGCCCCTCGACCTGGCTGCCGTCGACGCCGTCCTTGCCGGGCAGGCCGATGATCCGCGCGGCGCCGTCGAGCGAGGTCATCTTCGCCGCGCCGTGGTCGGAGAGCACGTCGCACAGATCGAGGTGCCCCTCCTCGGTGAAGCGGTAACGGTAGCCCTCGCCGCGGTAGTACCAGCGAAAGTCGAGGCCGAAGCGCAGCGCCCGCAGCGCCAGCACCGGCAGGTCGAAGCCGCGCCCGTTCCAGGTGATGACCTGCGGGCGGTACTTGGTCATGAACTCGGCGTAGTCAGCCATCATCCCGGCCTCGTCCTTCGACTCGCCGATGGTGCCGATCCGCTTCACCGCCAGCGTGGCGTCCAGCCACATCACCCCCAGGACGACGGGCCGGCAGGCATAGAGCGGCGGGAACGGCCGGTCGGCGGCGCCCGGCACGCCCGCCGGCTCCGGCGGGTCCCACAGCTCTCGGTCCGGGATGGTCTCGATGTCGAGCACGAGATAGCTGATGTCGGTCGCCACGCGCCGCAGTCTAGGAGGGCGGCGCCGAAAAGGCGACGGTGAGCGAAGCGAACCACGGACATTGGCCCGACAACGTGCCGCCCGATAGGCGGCCTGGCGTGCGCACGGGCATTCGTGGATGTGCGAGCTCGTGATAAAAGCTGGGGCCATGGGTCGCCTTCGCTTGCTGGTGGTGGCCGCGCTGGCGGCCGCCGGGGTCGCCGGTTGTGCCCACCCGCCGCCCCCGCCGGTTCAGCCGTGGCAGCGCGAATATCTGGCTCGCGCGGGCGCTTCGTTTCGACGCTGATCCGCTCGAGGATCGGTTCCGGCAACACTGGTACGGCTCGCGCGAAGGGGCGGACCTCGGCTTCGGTCAACCCGGCGGCGGCTGCGGCTGCAATTGAAGCACGCTCGGCTCTGCCTGCTCGCCGGGCTCGTCCTCGGGGGAGCGTTGCTCTCGCGCTCGGCCGTGCGCGCGGAGGATCGGGTCACCATCCGCGGCGCCTACTACCGCGAGCCTTCGACGCGTGTCATCCAACCGGTCGTCGAGATCACCAAGGATTTGCCGAACGGCTTCGACGTCAACGCGCACTATCTGGTCGACACCATCACCTCCGCGTCGGCCGCCGCGGGAACCTCGATCGACAACATCTTCACCGAGACCCGTAGCGAGGTCGGGCTCGGATTTGGCAAGACCTGGGATCGCACCCGCGCCACCTTGAGCTACAAGTACAGCGCCGAGTCCGATTACTGGTCGCACGCCTGGTGGGCCTCGCTGAGCCGCACCTTCTGGGGCAACACGGCGACGGTCGGCGGCTTCGCAGGATTCAGCCTGGACTCGGTCGGATTCCGCGCCCGGACGCCGAGCTGTCCGCCGACGCAGCTGCCGAAGGTCCTCGCGGCGGATCGATCTTGCCCGGAGAACTCCGTATTCGGCGGCGTCGGGTACACGCAGGTCCTGTCGCCGGTGGCGATCGCGCAGATCAACCTCGACACCGCCTACGTCGATGGCTTCCTGGCCAACCCCTACCGTCAACAGAGCAGTGGGTACGAGGCCTTCCCCGACCGGCGGCTGCGGACCGCAGTCTCCGTTAGGGGGGCGTACTACTTTCCGGCGGTCGAAACTGGTCTCCAGGTTCAGTACCGCTACTACCGCGACTTTTATCCGGGCACCCTGCCGCCCGAGGCGACCGCGAATCCCTGGGGTCTGTCCGCCAGCATGGTGGAGGGGCGCATCTACCACCGGCTGAGCCGCGATCTGGAGGTGCGCTTCCTCTATCGGCACGTACTTCCAGCAGCCCCCCGCGTTCTGGTGCGACGTGCCGACCAATCCGGGCTGCGGCCCGATGTCGGTGCCCGTGTCATCGAAGTACGTCTCGGCTGACCCGGCCATCGGCCCGGTGCGAACCGCAGTACCCCGAGGTCAAGCTGATCTGGGACGCCGCTTCATGGGAGTCGATCCCGTTCTTTCGGCTGGTTCGCCGCCGGAACGTTCGAGATCTCCTACGGTCGCTACTTCCAAAACGACAGCTTCGGCGACGCCCACGTGCTCCAGACCGGCTACTCGATGCCATACTAGCGGGATGGTCCTCGAGGATCGGCTGACCCTCCGACAGGTCCGGGCGGCGCGGCTTCGCGGGCGGGCTCGCAAGCGGGCCATCGTCCAGGTGCTTCTGGGGTCGGTCTTTCTGATCGGGGCGCTGGCCTACGCGCGGGCGCCGGACCATCAGGCGCGAGGTAAACGTCGCCTGGATGGCGGCGCTGCTGGTGTTCTCGACGGCGGACGTGGCGTTCGGCCTGCGGATGCTGGCGCGGCTCGCCCGCCGCTCGGCCGTCTGGTGGATCCTCGGCAGCGCCGCCTGGGGTGGCCTCGCGACCGCGCTGCTGGCCTTCCTCATGCGAAGCTGACCCATGGCCTCGGCGGCGGAGACGCGGACGGTGCTCATCACCGGGAGCTCGTCGGGCATCGGGCGCGCCACGGCCGAGCGGTTCGCGGCGCGTGGCTGGCGGGTGTTCGCCAGCATGCGGCGCCCGGTGGCCGGGCGTTCCGTTGCTGGCCCGCGCGGCCGAGAAGGGGTGGAAGGTGAGCACGCCCGCGCTCGACGTCACCCGCGACGACTCGGTCGCCGCGGCCGTCGGCGAGATCCTGCGCGAGACGAACGGGCGGCTCGACGCGCTCGTCAACAACGCCGGCTACTACGCCTGGGGCCCGCTGGAGGAGACGTCCCCCGACGAGCTGCGCGCCCAGCTCGAGACCAACGTCATCGGCGTGCACCGGGTGACGCGCGCGGTCCTGCCCGCGATGCGCGCGCGCCGCACGGGGACGGTCGTCACCGTCGGATCGATCTCGGGCCGGGTCGTGGTTCCCATCGCCGGCCCGTACCACGCCTCGAAATGGGCGCTGGAGGGGATGATCGAGGCCTGGCGGCTCGAGCTGGCGCCGTTCGGGGTGCGGGTCGCCCTGGTCGAGCCGGGACCGTTCGCCACCGCGCTTCACGCCAACGAGCAATTGGCCGCCGCCAGCGATGCCGGCCGGTCCCTACGCCGGCCTGATCGCCGCCTACCGCCGCCAGTCGGCGGGCCTGGCGCGGGCGCAGGATCTGACGCCGGTCATCGACGCCATCGAGCGGGCGGCGACCATCCCCGACCCGCGGCTGCGCTGGCCCGTCGGCCCGACCTCGTTTTCCGCCCGCCTTCGCCCCTTCGTACCGGATCGGCTGTACGAGTGGATCATGCGGCTGGCGTTTCGGCCCCGTCTGGACGCCGATCCGAGCCGCACGGACACCTCGTTGCGGCTATAATCAATCGTCGTGTCGGACAAGCTCTCGCGCGCGGAGGTCGACTTTGTTCTGCGCCGGGCGGCCGAGATCGATACCCAGTCTCCGGCATCGCCCGAGCGTTCCAGCACCGAGACGCTGAGCGTGGCCGAGGTGGTGCGCCTGGGCGAGGAGGCAGGCCTCGCCCGGCCCGGCGGTCGAGCAAGCGCTGGCCGAGGTGCGGCGGGGCGCGCCCGATCGAGCCGGAAGAGCAGGGGGCGCTCACCCGCGCGCTCGGCGCGAGCCGCGTGGTCGTCAGCCGCGTCGTCGAGGCGCCGATCGAAACAGTCCGGCGCGCCGTCGATCGGTTCTTGCGCGAGCAGCTCATGACCGTGCGGCGCCACCACGGCGATCGGGTGGAGTGGGAGCGCGCGCAGGGGCTCTGGCCCGGGCTGGTCCGCTCGCTCGACTTCTCCAAGCGCTACGCCTTCGCGCTGGTGACCCGGGTGGAGACGATTCTCACGCCGGAGGGGGACGACGGCCGCGAGACCGCGGTGACGTTCAACATCGATCTCTCCGACATGCGCCGGGAGCGCTTCGGGCAGATGGGGATGCGCGCGGCGCTGGCCTTCTTGCTGTTCGGGGTGGGTGGCGCGCTGATGGCGCCCGGCTCCGCCGTCTACGACATCTTCGCGCTCGCCGGTGGCGGCGTGGCGGCGGGCGGCATCTTCGCGCTCGAGCGCCGCCGCTACCTCGAGAGCCGCAGCCGGGTGTCGCTGGCCCCCGAGCGCTTCCTGGATTTTCTGACCCAGCGCCACCGCCGGGCGGCCCTGGCCGCCCCGTCTCCTTCCTCGGAGCCGCCGCCGTCGTCGTCAGACGACGAGTAGCGAGCGCAGCCTGGCTTCGCCACGCGGAGCGAGCCGGGGGCGCGGGGGACCAAAGGGCGCGCAGCGCCCGACGTCCCCCGATTCAATTAGAACGACGGGGTCGCGAGCCCGTCTTCGTCGACGGGAGTCTTCGCGTGCTTGCTGCCGCCGTGGTGGGCGGACGCGCGGTGCTTGGTCTCGCTGGCCGTCGGGGCCGGCGGGGGGAGCTTCTCGAGCGAGACGTGCAGCGTGCGATCGGCGTTCGGCTTCGCGCTGAGCGCGACCTCGCGGTAGCCCGCCAGCCGAAACAGGTAGGCCGCCGGCTGGCCTCCCTTCGGGACCTGAAGCTCGACGGGGCTCTCGCCCAGATCCTTGCCGTCCTTCTTTCCATCCTTCATCGCGAACACGTGGGCACCAGAAGGGTCGGCCTCGAAACGCAGCGTGACCGTCTTGGCCACCGGCGCGGAAGGCGGAGGCGGAGCCACCGGGAGCGGCGCGGGCGCGGCCAGCGCCGCCTGCGGGGCGGCCACCGGCTTGTCGTGGCTCCTCGGTACGACGAGCAGCGCGACGCCCCCGATGGCGGCGGCCACGCCCACCGCGGCCATCACCTTCCAGTTCCGGCCGCTCGCCGGGCACGATGGCGTCGTCAATCTCCGACGACGCCGACGACAGAGTCGTCGAGGTCCTCGGCGAGATGGCCTGCGTGCTCGAGACGGCCGGAGAGCGGATGGCCGTCCGCGCGCACCGGCGCGGGGGCCAGCTTGACCTCGCCCACGAGCGCCTTGCGGAATTCGTCCATGCTCTGGAACCGGTCGCGCGGCTCCTTCTGCAGGGACTTCATGATCGCCGCCGCCATGTGGGGCGGCGTGTGGGGGGCGAAGTCGAGCAGCGGAGGCGCCTCTTCCAGCATGTGCTTGGCGAACAGCTCCCCGACGCCCTCGGCCACGAACGGCGGCCGGCCGGCCAGCATCTCGAACAGCATCACGCCGAGCGAATAGATGTCCGTGCGGTGATCGAGCGTGCCGGCCCCCTTGCACTGCTCGGGCGACATGTAGAGCGGCGTCCCCATCAGGGACCCGGTGCGCGTCTTCACCGACTGGGCGCCGTCCGGCGAGGCGAGGATCTTGGCCACGCCGAAGTCGAGGATCTTCACCAGCGGCGTCCCCTCGGGCCGGGGAACCAGCTGGACGTTGTGCGGCTTGAGATCGCGGTGGACGATCCCCTTGGCGTGCGCCGCCCACAGCGCGCGGCACATCTGCACGCCGATCGCCTCGACCTCCTCGGGCGTCATCGGTCCCCGGCTGACGGCGTCGCTCAGCGCCTCGCCCTCCAGGTACTCCATGATGAAGTAGGGCTGGCCGTCGGTGGTCTGACCGAAGTCGAGGATCTCGACGATGTTCGCGTGCGCGATCATGTGGATCGCCCGCGCCTCGTTGAAGAATCGCGACGACGATGTCCTGATCGCGCGCCAGCGCGACGTGCAGCAGCTTGATGGCGACCTTGCGTCCGATGACGGGGTGCTGCGCCAGATACACGACGCCCATGCCGCCCTCGCCGAGCAATCGGCTGACCCGGTAGTTCCCGATCGTCTGGTTAATCAGGCTCGCGGTCGCGCTCACGGTCCTCTGGTTCCCCTCAACAAGCTAGACGCACCAACGCTGCCCGATTGTAAAACGAACGGGCCTAAAAATCGAACTCCGCGGCGATGCCCCGGGACGACGCTGTCGCGGTGGGGAAGATGCGAAGCCCGTGATTCGAAGCATTTTGGCTGCCACCTTGGCTGCCTTCTGCCGCCAGGTAGCCCTTGTACAGGAGGTATCCGCCGGCCACCGCGAACGCTCCTCCGACACCCACAAAGACCCACTGCAGGGTCTCGGCCTTGTTCCCCTTGTCGGTCTCCGAGGTGACGAAGCTCTTCTGAGCGGAGGTCAGCGGCGTCGCCGCGTTCCCCTGGCCGTCGCAGACGCCGCTGGAAGACGTGCTGCAGGTGAACCGGCGGTATTGATCGAGCTGTTGATTGACGTTCCGCACGTCGAGGCCGTACTTCACCGCCAGCCCCCCCGCGACGGCGGTCCCGACCACGGCCACCCAGAACCCGGCGCGGGCCGCCTGGTGCGGGCTGCTGGCGGGCCCCTCGGCTTCGCCCGACTGGGATCCCCCTGCCAGCTGCGCCCCGGACTGGCCGCCTCCCTGCGGCCTCGGGACCTCGACCGAGACGGGACTCAGATCGAGCGTCAGAGGGAGGCTCTGGCCGGCCGCCAGCGTGAACTCCTGCTTGGTGGTCGTGTAGCCGCTCTTCTCGACGGAGACCTCGTGTTTTCCCGGCGAAACGTCGGAGATGACGACCGGGGCGTTCCCGGTGACGCCGACCCGCGTCCCGTCCAGGCTGACCGCCGCGCCTGCGAAGTTGGCGCGCACGGTGATCGTCCCGTTTCCCCGGCCGCTCAGCTTGGCCAGCCAGATCGGCGCCAGTTGCCGGAGAGCGGTCGCGTTGGCGCGGCCGCCGGGAACCGTGTCGGTCGTGAAGCTCTCGACGACTGCCCGGCTGACGTCCAGCAGCTTGAGGGTGACCATGAAGTCACCCCCGGTCTTCTTGACGTTGCCGAAGATCAGCTTGGAAGCCCCCAGGCTCTTGCCGGCCTGGGACAGGCAAGCCGGGGCCTCATCCGGGCAGGCGAAGACCAGCTTCACCTCGACCAGATCCTTCCCTTGCAGCAGCTGGTATTCCTTGGTGGCGGCGACCCGCTGGCGCACTGCGTCCGTGATGTCGGCCGCCAGCGCTTCGGGCACGCCTTCCAGGGGCTCGAACCCCAGGACGGCGGTCGGGACCGGTCCCTCGGCCGCAACCGCGCGAGAAGCGGGCGAAAAGGCCAACCACGAGGCCAGCAGAACAAAGACAGTGCCGAGGCCCCGTGAGCTCATGCGGGCGCCATTTTTTCCGCATGCTTACGCGGTGTCAATCGCCGACCGCCACATTTCGGCGCTTCCGGGCAGTGATCTCCGTCGCCGGTCGCTCCCGCCGAGTTTGGCCGGGCCCTGGGGCGTGCTAGCGTGAATTCGCATGCGGCTGGGCGTTTTCGGCAAGATCGGGCTCGCCTTCGGCGTCCTGCTGCTGGCGTTTGCCGGCTATGCCACCTTCACTTTGTTGTCGGCGCACCGGGCGCGCCAGGGCGTCGTGGCCAACGAGGCCTACCTGGAGCTGCAGGGGGCGGTCGACGCCGCCTGGAAGTCGGTCAATGACTTCGCCCCGTCCCTGGGGCGGGCGGGCGACCGGCTCGATCCCAACCTCCCTCTCGCGCTGCGGACCGCGCGCAAGCACATCGACGACGCCGTGGGGGCGATCGATCGCTATCTGGAGAAGGCCCCGAGCTCGACGCTTCGGGCGGACTTCGATCTGCGGCGGCGCCAGATCGCGGCGCTCGGGCGGCAGCTCGACGCGCTGGCCGCGGAGCTCGGGGGGGCCGAGGCGAGCGTCGAGCCGCGCGCCCGCTCCGAGTTCGAGAGCCACTTCGCCACCCTGGTCCATGGGCTGAACCGGATGCGCCAGCCGTTGCGCGGCGCCAGCGGGCAGATCGCCCAGCGGCTCTCCGACGACGAGGAGACGGCCCTGTCGGTGGCGATCATGCTGGGCGCGGCCGGGCTGGCGGTGGCGCTGGCGGTGTTTCTGTTCACGCTGCGGACGCTGCGCCCCCTCGGCGTGTTGCGGCGGCGGGCGCGGCAGGTGGCCGAGGGGGAGTACACGCAGCGGACCGGCGTCACCTCGCACGACGAGATCGGCGATCTGGCGCGGGAGTTCGACGCCATGGCCGACGCCATCCAGGAGCGCGAGCAGCGGTTGATCCGTTCGGAGCGGCTGGCGACGGTCGGCCGGATGGCGGCGCAGATCGCGCACGAGGTGCGCAACCCGCTGTCGTCGATCGGACTCAACGCGGAGCTGCTCGGCGACGAGCTGTCGACGGAGGCCGAGGAGGCCCGCCGGATGGTCGCCTCGATCATCGGCGAGGTGGACCGCCTGACCGAGATCACCGAGACCTACCTGCGCTTCACGCGGCTGCCGCGCCCCAAGCTGGAGCGCGAGGATCTGGGCTCCCTGGTCGCCTCGGTGGTGGCGATGGGGCGGGGGGAGCTCGCCCAGGAGGGGATCACCCTCGACGTCGACATCGCGCCGGAGCTGCCCGAGCTGCCGGCCGACGAGGCGCAGATGCGCCAGGCGCTCATCAACCTCCTGCGCAACGCGCGCGAGGCGCTGGTCTCGGCGCCGGTGAAGCGAATCGGGATCTCGGTCGCCGCCGATCCTCCGTCAGGCCGCCTCGTGGTGCGCGTCTCCGATTCGGGCGCCGGGATCGACCAGCGTGACCTCGGCAAGATCTTCGATCCGTTCTTCTCGACCAAGGCGCAGGGGACGGGGCTGGGGCTGGCGCTGGTGCAGCAGATCGTCGTCGACCACGGCGGTCAGATCGAGGTCGACAGCGTGCCTGGACGGGGGACCACCTTCACGCTGGCGTTCCCCCTCCCGGGCGCGTCAGCGGCGGGCGGCCTGGCGGTGGGCGGCGGCGCGGGTCCGCTCGCCGAGCGTGTCGTAGAGGGAGGCGAGGGTCAGGTGCAGGCCGGTCGGATCGGCCGGCTGGAAGGCGAGCGCGTGCTCGAAGGCGATGGCGGCGGCGGCGTTCTTACCGGTCGCGGCGAGGGCGCGGCCTAGCGCCGCGTGCAGATCGGCGTCGGCGGGGTCGATGAAGATGGCGATCGGCCCGTACGCGATGACCCGGGCCGGATGACCGGCTCGCGCCTCGCCGAGGACCACCTCCTTGGCGACCGTGTCGTTCATTGGATCGAGCCGCAGCGCCCCCTCGAGCGCGGCCAGCCGCTCGGGCTCGCGCTGCTGGTCTCCGTAGAGCTCGGCCAGCAGCGCGCGCGGCTCGACCCGGGTGGGGGCGAAGTCGACCGCGCGCCGCAGGTGCGCCTCCGCGGCGAGGAGATCCTTGCGGTGGATCTCGGCCAGCCCCAGCCGAACCTGGACGTCGTAGCCGTCGCGCGGTGAGGGGCCGAGGCTGAGGAGGCCGCGCAGCGCGGCGAGCGCGGCGTCGGCGTCGCGCCGGGCGAGCGCGATCTCGGCGGCCAGAAACAGCGTATCGGCCTGGCCGTCGAGCGAAGGGTGGGGCAGGGCCCGGGCGCGCTCGAGCGCGCGGCGGGCGCCGTCGAGCTCGCCCGTCGCCAGGGCGGCGATCCCACGGGCGGCCTCGTCATGGGCGGTGTGCGCCGTCGCGGCCGGCGTGCCTCGCAGCGACTCCGTCGGGAGGTACTGCGCGTCGTAGCGGCCAAGCTTCTCGGCGAGGTCCGCCCGAAAGGCGGCGTCGAGCGCGGCCGCCGACATCCCGGTGATCTTCTCCAGCACCGCCGCGCCGCGCTCCCCCTGGCCGTAGGCGACGAGCGCGTTCCGGATCGCCGCGAACCCGAACCGCCGCTCGAGAAAATCGACCGCCAGCGCCGCCTGAGCGTAGGCGCGGGTGGCGTCCTCGCCGTTGCGGGCGTTGACGAATGCGTTCGACAGATCGGCCAGCGGCGGCAGATCGCCCCGTTTCAAGGCGCCGTAGAGCGGGAGATCGTCGTGCCGGATCCACTCGGGTCGTACCCGCCCGGTCTCGACCTCCGAGAGCCCCTCGGTGAACCAGCGCGGCACCCGCTGGCGCGACAGCTCGATGGCGAACACGTGCGCCAGCTCGTGGGTCAGCACCATCCCCCAGTTGAAGGCGTGGTTGGTCGGCGCCTGCGAGGTGATGATCCGCCCGAAGCAGACGCCCGAGACGCCGATGGCCGGCAGCCCGACGGTGCGCACCGCGAACTGGCGCGGATCGCCGTAGAGCTCGAAGGTGATCGGTCCCTTCGGCTCGAACCCGTAGCGGGCGACGTCGGCCCGATACCGCTCCTCGAGGAAGGGCGCCACCACCTCGGTGATGGCGGTGCGGGCCGCCGGCTCGACGCGAAAGCGCAGGTGGGCGCTGGCGACCATCACGTAGCGTGCCGGGATCACCTTCTCGTAGAGATCGAGCAGGTTGTAGGTCCGCAGGTTGTAGGGGTCGCGCTTCCAGGCGCGCCGGAGGGTGGCGAGACCGGCGGTCTCGTCCCCGAGGCGCAGCAACGTCGTCGCCAGGACCGAGAGGCAGCCGGCGTCGTCCGGATCGGCGCCGACCCCGTCCTCGGCCACGGCACGCGCCTCCTCGTAGCGCCGCTGGCGCGACAGCGCCTCGGCCACGAAGGCGAAGAATCGGCCGTCGTGGGGATGCACCGCCAGATCGATGTCGCGGGCGCGCGCGAAGGTCGCCCGATCGTCGAGCAGGAAAGCCGCGGCGGCCTCCACTCGGGCGGCGCCGGGATCACGGGGGTTGGTGCGACGGATGGCGGCCACGTCGGCGCGCGCCGCCGGAAAGTCCTCGGCGTCGAGCGCCAGCTCGGCGCGAAGGGCCAGCGCGCCGGCGTGGGCCGGGTTCACCGCCAGCGCGCGGGCGAGCTGATCGCGGGCCGCCGGCCCGTCGTAGCGATCGTCGAGGGCGGCCCGCGCCAGGCCGACGTGCGCGTCGGGGTTGTCGGGATCGACCTTCAGCACCTCGCGGAAAGAGGTCTCCGCGTCGGCGGCGTTGTGCTTCTCGAGCAGCAGAGTCCCCCAGTCGAGGTTGGCGCCGACCGCCTTCCGATCGGCGCGCACGGCGTCGCGCAGGACGTCGTTGGCGTCCTTCCAATTTTCGTCGAGGCGAACCGCGGTGGCGATCGCCCTCAGCTCGGCCGGCTTGGTCCGGTCGACCTGCCCGCCGTCCCAGTCGGCGTAGCTGGCGTCGACGAGCGGCTTCCAGGCCGCGCGGTCGCCGGTCATCTCGTAGAGGCGCATGAGCGCGTCGCGCAGCGGAAGATCGCCAGGGTGGGCGGCCGCCGCGGCCTCGAGCCGCCGCCGCGCCTCCGGATAAAGTCCCGTCGCCGTCTCCGCTCGCGCGCAGAGGATCGTCTCCGCGACATCATCCGGCGCCTGCGCGGGGAGGCGGCGGGGGTGGCAGCCGCGGAGCACCTCGTCGTAGCGACCGGCGCGCAAGGCGGCCGCCGTTCGGGCAGGTTCCGGGATCGCGGGCCGGCGCGCGCGCGCCGCCGGGGCAGGCCAGAGCGCCATCCCCAGCGCGAGCGCGCAGACCGCCGCCTTCATCGTCCGTAGTCTCCCCCACGAGCGTGGTACGATCCACAGACACCCACCGACGGAGGGCGCCCATGGCGACCGAGGCTGAAGGCAAGACCAAGCAGGTGGACCTCGGCCCCGAGGTCTTCGACGACTACGACGCGTTTCTCAAACAGGTCATCAAGGACTATTACGATCGCGGCTGGAAGAGCCGCCGGGGGACCTTCATCGCTCTGGTGATCGCATCCGGGCAGGCGACGTCCATGGCGGCCGATTCGATCCGCGACGGCAGCGGCCTCAAGAAGGCGGCGCTGGGGGCCGCGGGCGTCGTGGCGCTGCGGATTGGCTTGCGCTATGCGCTCTCCGGTCCGCTGGGCGTGATCTTGACGGGCGCGGCCGCCATGTCGCTCGGTGGCTACGTCCTCAAGAACCGCAAGGAGATCACCGACAAGGTCGGGATCTGCAAGACGCTGATCGCCGAGACGCGCACCAAGTTCGAAGAGACCCAGGGCGGCTACCGTGCCGGTCGCTACGACGGCCCGAGCCGCAACCTGATGGTCGATGGACTGCTGAAGCGCTTCCTGGAAGAGCTCGACGCCCTGGGCGGAAGCTAGGAGGGCGTCGCCGTGAGGCGACGGTGAGCGTCGCGAACCATGCCGCTCGCTAGCGCAGCATCAGCGACTTGAGGCCGCCGACGGAGAAGCGGACGAGCAGGCTCGAGCGCAGGACGTTCTGGATCTTGCCGCGGCCGTACTCGGGGTGGGAGATGACCTCGCCCGCCTTGTAACGCTCCCGGGGATCGAACAGGCGCACCTCGGGGGCG
Organism: uncultured Pseudomonadota bacterium; assembly: GCA_963835825.1. Taxonomy (GTDB): domain Bacteria; phylum Myxococcota_A; class Polyangia; order Fen-1088; family Fen-1088; genus JADGRB01. Next base: position 2,063,912 of record CAWIGZ010000001.1, on the reverse strand, counting down.
GCCGCCAGCTCTTCCGCGAGGGCCCGCAGCTCGGCCGCCTTGCGCTTGGCCTCCGGGTCGACGGGGCGCCCGCGCTCCTCTGCTTCGCCCGTACCCGTCGTGCTGGCCCCGGTCGTCGTGCGGCGGGCAGCCGTGGTCCGATGGCTGTGGCGGGAGCCGCAGACCTGACAGAGGACCTGCTTGGGCTCGTTGCCGACCATGGCCACGATGCTGTGGGTGGTGAGCTCGCCACATCGGCCGCACCAGGATTCGACGTCGGCGCCGACCCCCAGCGCCGCCTTGGGGGCGCCGCGCTCGTGGGTCCAGGAGACGCCGGTGATCCGGCGGCCCTCGGGCGCACCGCCGCCGGCGGCGCGATCCGGCGTGCTCCCCGTGGAGGCCCCCGGAACCTTGGGGAGCAGCGACGCCAGCCGCTTGAGGTCGACCACGCGGCGTCCGAGCGCGCGCTCCACGCTGAGTTGCTCGCCGGGTGAAAGCGAGCCAATCAGCGCGCGATAGCGCTGCGACAGTCGTTCCACGCCGGCGTGCGCCGCGGCCACCAGCTCGCGCTCGTCTTTGCGCTCCTCCGCCAGGTGGACCTGCAACGTCACGTCGGTGATTTCGGCCTTGAGCTGGTCCAGGGTGGGGGCGTCGTCCACGGTCGGTCTATTTCTCACGCCCGGGGGCGGACTGCAATGGGGTCCTGAGCGGGGGCGGGGGGACCCATCAGCAAAGCCGAGGGAAGCCCGGGGGCAGGAGGGGGGGCCATCCCCTGCGGAGGACCGGGGGGAACCCCTGCCGGCGGGCCTGATGCGGAACGCTCATCTCGTCGCTATAATAGGGACATGCCTTTGAATCTGTCGTCCGGGGTTGGGGCACTGTCCGAGAAGCTGGGGGCGCTGGGGTACGAGCGCGTGAGGCGGGCCGTCTCGGGGCTGGCGCTCAGCTTCTTCGCGATCGTCTACTTCTTCATCGCGTTCAACGTGCCGCTGCCGGGTTGGGAGACGACCTTCCTGGCGCTGTCGGCCTGCTACATGGTCGCCTTCTTCGCGGTGGTCGCCGAATGGTTCTGGGGGCGCTGGTTCGCCACCGGGCTCGGCTGGTCGGGCCTGATGGTCGCCGTCGTCTCGATGGTGATGATCGGCTGGGATCCGGCGCTGGCGATCTATGGCCTGCTGCACGCGGCGATCATCGTGCCGCTGGCCGGCAAGTCGATGGCCGCGCGGTACGACCTCCAGGAGGGCTGGCGCCAGCGCTACAAGATGGACGACCTGGGCGTCGCCCGGTTGCGCAAGACCATCACCCGCTCGTCCGCCTCGCTGCCGAGCCTGATCCTCTGGGCGCTCGGCCCGAAGGAGCCGGGGCAGGGGATGTTGCTGTCGCTGGTGGCCCTGGCGCTCGTCGCGACCGGCCTTTCGGGGCTTGTCCGGCTGCGAACCTGGGGCTGGCTGGCGGTCGCGACGTCGGCCGTGGTCGCGTTGCTCGGCGGCAGCCTGCTGGGGTCAGCGACGTCCCACGCTTTCGGTTTTCTGGGTGTCGCGGGCCCCGACCTGGCGATCTGCTTCCTGGTGGCCGCCGCCGTCCCCTTCGTGCTGCCGGCGCTCCGGTTCGTGCGGGCCCGGGCGGCCTAAGGGCCCCGGCTCCGCGAGACGGCCCGACCTCTGTGACTTGGTGAGGCGCGCGGGAATCCCGGCGGCTCTCGTTCGTCAGCCGGTGCCGGCAGGTTAGCTCAGGCGCTCCCGGCCGCCTTCGCGACGGCCGGTTCGACGGACGCGCTCCCGATGCGCATCCCGTAGAACGAGCGCCACACGAAGACGATCGAGACGGCCAGGAAGACGCCGGAGAGCACCAGGCTGGTGGTGCGCTGCATCCCTACGGCCAGCTCGACCGCCAGCAGGCCGAACAGCGTGGTGAACTTGATGACCGGGTTCAGGGCCACCGAGGAGGTGTCCTTGAAGGGGTCGCCGACGGTGTCGCCGACGACCGTCGCAGCGTGCAGCTCGGTCCCCTTCTCCTTCAGCTCGACCTCGACGATCTTCTTGGCGTTGTCCCAGGCGCCGCCCGCGTTGGCCATGAAGATGGCCTGATAGAGGCCGAAGAGGGCGATCGAGATCAGGTAGCCGATGAAGAAGAACGGCTCGAGGCAGGCGAAGGCCAGCGTGCTGAAGAAGACGGTCAGGAAGATGTTGAACATCCCCTTCTGCGCGTACTGGGTGCAGATCTCGACCACCTTCTTGCTGTCGGCGATCGACGCCTTCTCCACGCTCGAATCGAGCTTGATGTTCCGCTTGATGAACTCGACGGCGCGGTAGGCGCCGGTGCTGACCGCCTGGGTCGACGCGCCGGTGAACCAGTAGATCACCGCGCCGCCCATGATGAGGCCCAGAAGAAAGGGCGGGTGGAGCAGCGACAGCTTGTCGATATCGGCGGTGAGACCCTGGGTCAGCCCCATGATGATCGAGAAGGTCATGGTGGTGGCGCCGACGACGGCGGTGCCGATCAGCACCGGCTTGGCGGTGGCCTTGAAGGTGTTGCCGGCGCCGTCGTTCTCCTCGAGGAGGTGCTTGGCGCGCTCGAAGTTGACGTCCCACCCTTCGGTCTTCTTGATCTCTTCCTTGACGCCCGGGATCGACTCGATCACCGACAGCTCGTAGACCGACTGCGCGTTGTCGGTGACCGGGCCGTAGGAGTCGACGGCGATCGTCACGGGGCCCATGCCGAGGAAGCCGAAGGCCACCAGGCCGAAGGCGAACACGGCGGGGGCCTTCATGATCTCGCCGAGGCCCTCCGTGCTGACGCCGTAGCCGATCCCCATCAGCGCCACGATGACCAGGCCCATCCAGTAGGCGCTGAAGTTGCCGGCGGTGAGGCCCGCCAGGATGTTGAGCGACGGGCCGCCCTCGCGCGAGGCAGTGACGACCTCCTTGACGTGCTTCGATTCGGTGGAGGTGAAGACCTTGACCACCTCGGGGATGATGGCGCCGGCCAGCGTGCCGCAAGTGATGATGGTCGACAGCTTCCACCACAGCGAGTCGTCGCCCACCGGGCCGAGGCGCGGCACCAGGAGGTACGACACGATGTAGGTCATGCCGACCGAGACCAGCGAGGTGACCCACACCAGCTGGGTGAGCGGCTTTTCGAAGTTCATCTTGTCGGCGTTGCCGTAGCGCCCCTTCACCACCGCCTCGTTGAACAGGTACGAAAGCCCGCTGGAGACGATCATCATGATCCGCATCGCGAAGATCCAGACCAGGAGCTGCACCTGGACCTCGGCCTCGGTGACCGCCAGCAGGATGAAGGTGATGAGCGCGACGCCGGTGACGCCGTAGGTCTCGAACCCGTCGGCGCTGGGGCCCACCGAGTCGCCGGCGTTGTCGCCGGTGCAGTCGGCGATGACGCCCGGGTTGCGGGCGTCGTCCTCCTTGATGTTGAAGACGATCTTCATGAGGTCCGACCCGATGTCGGCGATCTTGGTGAAGATGCCGCCCGCGATGCGCAGCGCGGAGGCGCCCAGCGACTCGCCGATGGCGAAGCCGATGAAGCAGGCGCCGGCGTAGTCGCGGGGGAGAAACAGGAGGATGCACAACATCATCACCAGCTCGACGCTGATGAGCAGCATGCCGATGCTCATGCCGGCCTTGAGCGGGATGGCGTAGATGGGGTAGGGCTTGCCCTTGAGGCTGGCGAAGGCCGTACGCGAGTTGGCGAAGGTGTTGATGCGGATGCCGAACCAGGCCACGCCGTAGCTGCCGCCGATGCCGATCAGCGAGAACAGCAGGATGACGGCGACCTTCACCGGCTCGAAGTGCCGGAGCACGCCGAAGTAGAAGATCATGATGACGCCGATGAAGACCTCGAGCAGCAGGATGAACTTCCCCTGCGTGATGAGGTAGGTCTTGCAGGTCTCGTAGATGAGCTCCGAGATCTCCCGCATCGACTTGTGGACCGGCATGTTCTTGAGCTGGCGGTAGATCACCAACCCGAACACCAGCCCCAGGATGCAGACGACGATCCCGCCCGAGAGCAGCGTGCTCCCCGGCGTCGACCCCAGGAAGTTGACGCTCCCCAGATCGGGCAGGACCAGCGTCGCCTCACCCCCCTCGTGCCCCTGCGCGAACGCCGGGAGCGCCGCCAGCGAGAGCACCACGGACGCCAGAACACCGACCAGGACGGACAGACGAAATCTCATCATCGCGCGGGCTGTTTAAACCATCCCCCCCGCGAAGTCCAGAGCGCCAAAGCCCGGTTTCCAAACCCCGACGCCAGGTCTCCCCACCGCCCGAGAGCGCACCGGGATCGACCCCAATGGACGGAGCGAGCCCTCACCGAAGACCCAGTGGACCCGCCGCCCCGAGAGCGCACTGGGATCGGCTCAATGGACGGAGCGAGCCCTCACCGAAGAGCCAGTGGATCGCAGGCGGGCTTTGCCCGCCGGAGACTTACAGGCCGAGCAAGATCCGGGTACGGCTCTTGTCGTTCCGGGGTGGGCCGGTGGGAGGGGCAGAGCCCCTCCCGCCCCTCAATCCCCCTTGGCTTTGAGGACGAGCAGCCGGTAGTTGGCGTAGCCCGCCTGGCCGCACGAGTAGATGATTTCCGTGAGCAGCCGATACGGGGTCGTCTGGTCGGCGACGATCATGAGCTGCGCTTCGAACTTCTGGCCGGTCAGCTCGGCGACCTTCTTCTCGCGTTTGGCGTGCTTCTCGAGGATGTCGACCAGCGGCGTGATGTAATAGCCGTTCTCGCCGTCGCGCTTCATCGCCGGGTCGATGCGCCCCTGATTGATCGGCGCGATGCCGTCGCCCTCGACCAGCAGCACCTTCTTGGTCACCGTCACGGTGACCGCCAGCTTCGGTCTCAGCTGGGTGATCGACTTCGGAATTTGCAGGTTCTGGTCGAACGTGATGGTCGAGGTCGAGGACGAGAACGACTTCAACAAGAACACCAGGATGATGGTCATCATGTCCATCATCGGGGTGATGTTGAGGTCTTTGATGACCTCCGGCTCGGAGAGCTTCCGGGCGTACGACCGGATCGCCTTCTTCCCCGCCAGCCGCGAGACTTCGTTGGCCATCGGCATTAGAGGATCCCCGCGGCGAAGGAGACGTCAGGGAACAGAATCTTGCCGTCTTCTTCCTGGCGCATGGCATCGAGCGTGGCGATGACGACGTCGTAAGGCGTGCTGGCGTCGGCGTTGAAGTTGGCCTTGGTCTCGGTCGCGTTGTCCGGGTTCGACTTGATCTCCTTGAGCTTGGCCGTCAACGCTGGGTAGTCGTACTGGCCGTTGGGCAGCTTCGGGATGATCGGCAGCACACCACCCGAGGCGGCGACCGTGAAGCCGGTGGCGCCGACGGAGACCGTCAGGTTGAGCGGCGGCTTCTCGGGCGGCGGCTGGTCGGCGGACGAGCCGCTGCCGGAGGAGATCGTCGGGACCGTGACGTTGATGTTCCCGAGCGCGACCTGATTCACCACCGAGGCGAGAAGGAAGATGATGATGTTGGTGACGATGTCCATGTAGGGGACAAGGTTCAACTCGCCTGCCTCTTCCTCGATCTCCTCGACATGGTCGCGCATGCGGCGGCAAGCCGCCCGGACCTGGCTTCTCGTCATGGAACGCTTGGCCCTTTCATCCGTGAGTCAGGTGAGATTCTGTCGATCCCCCTTGCCCTTGGTCGGACTAGGCCTTCGCTCCGCCCTGAGCCGACTCGGCCAGCAGGTTCTCGAGCTTGAGCGCGAAGCCTTCCAGATCGCCGACCTGCTTCTTCGAGGCCGACGAGAGGATGGCGTGGGCGATGATACAGGTGACCGCGATGCTGAGACCCATGGCGGTGTTGTTGAGCGCCTCGGAGATACCTTTGGCGAGCAGCGCCGACCGCTCTTCCGGCTTGGCGGCCGCGACGGCGCCGAACGCCCGGATGAGGCCGATGACGGTCCCGAGGAGGCCGACGAGGGTGGCGATGTTCGCGACCGACCAGAGGATCTGCACGCGCTTCTTGAGGAGCGGCGTCACGTCGACGAGCGTCTCTTCGATCGCCTGGGCGATGGCGATCTCGCCGCGGTGAACGCGCTGAAGGCCGGCGCGGGCCACCTGGGCCACCGGGGCCTCGGTCGCCGAGCAGAGCTTGACGGCGCGGTCGATGTTGTTGGCCAGAACCAGCTTCCGGATCTGCTCGAGGAACGCCTTGGCGTTCACGGACCCCTTGCCGAGGAAGAAGATGGTTCGATCAACGATGAACGCCAAGGTGATGATGGACACCACCAGGTTGACGTACATCAGCGTGCCACCTTGCTCTAAGAACTGGGCGAGTCCTTGCATCTCGTGTCTCCTCGCGCGCGCGCATTGAATGCGCGGCATTCGACTCTCGGTGTGGTTTGGGGGAAGCGGTTTGGTGAAAAACGGCCCTGTGAGGGGCTTTGCTGCTGGGAGCGTAAAGTAACGCGGTCGCTATCTTATCGGTATGTCCTGGGGTGTCAAGCTAGTGACCGCGGCTCCAACGTGGATGATTACGTCGGAAACTTCAGGAAACTTTACCTCCCACGTCATCTTCTTCTCGCGATCCCCGTGCTCATCTGTAACGGGCACGCTGTAGCGGCGTAACGGGCATGCTGTCGCGGGTGCACGTCCGCTCGGCATTTCCGCGCCTCGGGTTCCGTCGCTGACGGCAACGATCGACGAGGCTCACTGCGGAGGGTGCGCTGGTCCGTTGGCCGGGCGGGTGTCCGCCGCGCCGGCCGTCACCGGCTCACCGTCGAGGTCACGAACCTCGACCGGCGCCAGCTTGGCGAGCGGCCCCTCGATCGACTTGCGATCGCCGACCACCACGATGGTCAGGTGCGACGGGTCGAGGTACTTGCGCGCCACCCGCCGGACGTCGTCCTTGGTCACGGCGGCGATCTTGCGCGTGTAGTCGGCCAGGTAGCTGTCCGGAAAACCGTAAACCGCCAGCTCGGCGAGCTGGGCGGCGACGTTGGCGCGGGTCGCGAATCGGGAGGGGAACGACTTGTTGATCTGGGCCTTGGCGCGCCCGAGCTCGGCGTCCGTGACGTCGCCGTCGCGGATGCCGTTCAGCTCTTTCAGGATCTCGGCAACGGAGTCGGCGCTGTGGGGGGCGACGAACTCCCCCCCGGCCGCGAACGGCCCGGGCGTTTTGCGGCTGTCGAAGCTGGACCGCGCGCCGTAGGTCCACCCTTTGCCCTCGCGGAGGTTGAGGTCCAGGCGGTAAAAGCCGCCGCCCAGGATCAGGTTCATCACCGTGACGGGAAAATAGTCGGGGCTCTGGCGCTCGATGCCGACCAGGCCGACCCGGATCGACGATTGCGGCGCCCCGGCCTTGTCGATGAGGAAGATCTTGGTCTCGGAGGCGGCGCCCGTCGGAGCGGGGAGCCGGCGCGCCGGCACGTGTTTGCCGCGCCAGCCTTTGAATGCCGCCTCCAGCTTGCCGCGCAGCGCCGCTTCGGTGGTGTCGCCGGCGACGATCAGCGCGGCGTTGTTGGGGTGGTAGTAGGCGCCGTAGAAGGCGCGCAGGTCGGCGGGGGTCAGCTTCTTGATCGACGCCTCGGTGCCGGTGATCGGCCAGCCGTAGGGGTGCTTGGCGCCGTACAACAGGTGGCTCAGCGCCAGGCCGGCGACCATGGGCGGGCTGTCCTTGCGCCGGGTGATGGCGGTGAGGAGGTTGTCGCGCACGCGCGCGAACTCCTTGTCGTCGAACGCGGGGTGCTGGACGACGTCCGCGAAGATCTGCAGCGCCGGGTCCAGGTTGCGGGTCAGGGTCGAGAGGCTGACGTTGGAGGCGTCCCAGCTGCCGCCGGTCGACAGCGTGGCGCCGAGCGCGGCGATCTGGTCGGCGATCTCGATCGCGCCGCGGGTCTTGGTCCCCTCGTCCAGCATGCGCGCGGTCAGGTCGGCCAGGCCCGCTTTGTCGGCGGGATTGGCCGCGCCCCCGGCCTTCACCATCAAGTTGAAGTCGACCAGCGGAAGGTCGTGAAACTCGACGAGAAAAACGTCGAGCCCATTCTTCAGCTTGAACCGCTTCCAGTGCGGCGGCGTGAACGTCGGCTCGGCCGTCGCGGCCGGGGCGTGCTGCCGGAAGGGCGCGTCCGGACTCTGTCGCTCGGGGACCGGAGTCGACGGCGCCGGAGCGGCCGACACGACAATCGTCGGCGAGATGGGCGGAACGGCGGTCACCGGCGGTTTGGGCCCCGCGGGCGTCGCGCAGGCGCCCGCCAACCCGGCGAGGAGCAGGAGCACGGAGGTGCGAACGGCCGCGGTCATTTCTTCACCCGTCCCATGATCGGCGCGTCGGGATTGGGATCGATCGTCACCACCACCCGCCCGTCCTCGTTGAGAACATCCTGGGCGGCGCGCTGGACGGCGGCGGCGTCGACGGCGCGGTAACGGCGGAGGTCCTCGGTCAGGTACCCCGGCTGGTTGAGGAGGTAGTTGTACGACTGGAGCCGCTCGGCGCGGGCCAGCAGGGGCTCGAGGCTGCGCACCACCTCCGATTCGATCTGGTTCTTGGCCCGACTGAGCTCGGCGTCGTCGACCGGCTTGGCCTTGAGCGCGGCGATCTCCTGATCGATGACCGCCAGGATCTCGTCGAGCGTGTGCCCCGGCATGGGCGAGGCGGTGATCTCGAAGGTGCTGGCGAGAAGCTGGCTCTGCTGGGACGCGCTCACCGACTGGGCGATCTTGAGGTCGTAGACGAGCCGTTTGTACAGGCGCGACGACTTGCCGTTGCCGAGGAGGTTGGCCAGCACGTCGAGCTCCCTGTCGCCGGGCGCGAAGTTGGCGGGCGACGGGTAGTCGATGTAGAGCTGCGGCTGCTGGATCTTCGCCTCCATGGCGATCCGCTGCGGCGCCGCCAGGCGGACCTGGCCCCCGGCGCGACGGACCACCGGCGGGCCGGCCGGGATCGGGCCGAAGTACCGGTCGACCAGCTCCTTGGTCCTGGCCCGATCGAAGTCGCCGGCGATGGTCAAGGTGGCGTTCCCGGGCGCGTAGTAGGACCGGAAGAATGCCTGCACGTCGGCCACCGACGCGGCGGAGAGGTCCTCCATCGACCCGATCACCTCGTGGTGGTAGGGGTGATCGGGCGGGTAGAGCGCCTCGGCCAGGACGTGGGAGATGAGGCCGGCCGGACGGTTCTCGTAGCGCTGGCGCTTCTCGTTCTTGACCACGTCCCGCTGGTTGTCGAGCGTCGCCTTGAAGGACGGCCGGTCGAGCAGGAACCCCATCCGGTCGCTCTCCAGCCAGAGCGCCAGCTCGAGCTGGTTGGCCGGGACGACCTCGAAGTAATTGGTGCGGTCGGCGGCCGTCGACCCGTTCACGTTGGAGGCGCCGGCCTTCTGGAGAAACTCGAAATATTTGTCCTCGGGGATGTGCTTGGTCCCCTGGAACATGATGTGCTCGAAGAGGTGCGCGAAGCCGGTGTGGCCGGGCGCCTCGTCCCGCGAGCCGACCTTGTACCAGACGTCGACCGCCACCTCCGGCATCCGGTGGTCCTCGTGCAGGATCACCTCCAGCCCGTTCGGGAGCGTGTACTTTTCGAAGTTGATCTGTGGCAAATCCGCCGACGGTGACGGCGGTGCCGTCGTGCCGGCCAGGAGCGCCAAAGCCGCCGCGGCCCGTGCATGCATGCGCGATGTCTTACCACGCTATCGGCGGAGGTCATTATCTGGGAGAATTCGGAGCTCGCTTCCGATGCCGACCCTGCCACCCCCAACGCCGCCCGAATCCAACGCCGCCGCCGTCGTCACGGACGAGGAGCTCGTCGCGCGCGCGCGGACGAAGGACTTCGCGGCCTTCGAGCAGCTGGTCGACCGCTATGAGGACAAGATTTTTCGCCTGGCCTTCCGCTTCGTCCGCAACGAGACGGAGGCCAAGGAGATCGTGCAGGACACGTTCCTCCTGGTGTGGCGGAAGCTCGACACCTTCAAGGGGGACTCGCAGTTCGGCAGCTGGCTCTACCGGGTCGCCACCAATACGGCCCTGATGCGGCTGCGGGCGCAGCGCCGCCACCCCGAGATCTCGACCGAAGAGCTTCCGGTCGACTACCTCGACAACTACGGTCAGGTCGCGGCGGCGGGGGAGAACTGGGCGAAGCGCCCCGACGACGAGCTGCAGTCGGACGAGCTGCGCCGCCGAATCCAAAAGGCCGTGGACGAGCTGCCCGAGATCTACCGGACCGTGTTCATCATTCGCGACGTCGAGGGGCTGTCGACCGAGGAGACGGCCGAGGTGCTCGAGATCTCGATCCCTACGGTGAAGACCCGGCTCCATCGCGCACGTCTGGCCCTGCGCGACGCGATCACCCGCTACTTCGATCAGCGTTAACCGCGGGACCCTGAGAGGGTCCCGCGCCCCCCGCGACGGACTACGTGCGGCGGAGCCGCACTCCGTCCACGTGATCGTACCTCTTTTCCGGCTATAATCGCGCCGGCCCATGGTGAAGAATCGGGCAGCGACGGCGCTGGTGTTTTGCGTCGTCGTGACCAGCGTCGGTCGCCCCGGGGCCGACGCGGCGACAGCGACGGAGACCGCGAGTCCGTACGACGAAGTGCTGGCGCGGGCTGGTGCGCGGCTCCGCGCGGAGGCCGGCAAGCCGGAAGCGATCGCCGCGCTGGCGGAGCTGGCGGAGCTCGATGAGGCCGTGCCGCCGGCGGCGCTGGAGGCGGCGGTCCGCGGCGGGGTCGGCGCCGGGGCGCATCCGCTGGTCGCCGCGCAGGCGGCGTTCCTGTTGGCGCACCTGTGCGACGAGCGCGGCGCGACCGAGGAGGCCGCCTCGCTGCGGGGCGGTCTCGGTTTTCTCGCCCACCCGTTCGTGATCGGTCCGTTCGGAGAGGGGCGCGCCAGCTTCCGGACGGCGTTCCCGCCGGAAACCGAGCCGGCATCGGAGCTCGCCCGCAGCTCGCGCAGGTATCCCGGAAAGGTCCACGACGTCGGATGGCGGGCGGGGGACGCCGCCATCCGCGAAGGGGCGCTTTACCTCGACGGCCTCCTGCGTCCCGACGACCAGGCGGTCGCTTACGTGGCGGCCTTCGTCCACAGCGATCGCGACCGTGCGGCGGCGCTGCGCATCGGTTCGCCGGGACCGATCAAGATCTGGGTCAACGGCGCGCTGGTGTTCGCCGAGGACGTGGTCCGGCCCCCGGTGCTCGATCAGGACGCGGCCCCGGTCTGGCTGGGACGCGGGTGGAATCGGATCCTCATCAAGACGGTCGTCGTCGACGGTGCCTGGCGGCTCTACGCCCGGCTGACCGATCCGTCCGGTGCGCCGTTGCACCTCGGCAGCCAGGCGGAGCTCCCGCCGCGGGACACCAAGTGGGCGAAGGCGACGGCGACAGCGCGATCCGGGGGGAAGGTCCCGGTCGTTTCGCTCGACCGGCTGCTGGCGCTGCGCGCGAAGGCGGCGAGCGGCGAGGCGGCGGCCGATGCCTGGCTCGATCTGGCGCGCGCGCTGGCCTGGATCGCCCCGCGGGACCGCGACGCCCACGCTGCCGCGGACGCCGCGCAGCGCTCGCTGGCCGCGCGGCCGACGCTGGGCGGCTACCTGGTGGCGGCCGAGGTCGCCGACAACGACGACGAACGAAGGCGCGATCTCGAACGGGCGGGAGAGCTGCCGATCTCCGCGCCCTGGCGCGCGCTGTTGCTGGCGCGGCTCGGGGAGCTGGCCCGGACCGAACGGCGAGAGACGCGGGCGACGGAGTCGTTTCGCAGCGCGCTCGCGCTCGATCCCGGCTGCTGGCCGGCGGCCCTGGCGCTCGCCGACCAAGAGTCCGAGGCGACGCTGCCGATGGCGGCGCTGACGCGACTCGAAGCCTTGTCGCCGGCGGTGCAGGCGCTGCCGCGGGTCCGCCGGGCGGCGGCCCGCCTCTACGAGGCGGCGGGTCGTCGAGGCGCCAGCGATCGCCTGCTGGCGGCGCTCTCGGGCGAGCGCCGGATCGAGGTCGACCTTCTGCACCAGCTCGCCGCGCGGGCGCGCGATCGGGGCGACGCCGGGGAGGCCCGCGCCCGTCTCGTGGCCGCGGCGGCGCTGCGCCCCGATCTGCCGTCGCTGGCCATCGAGCTGGCGCGGTTCGACGAGGGGGCCGGGGAGGCCGACCGGGCGCTGGCGGGGCTCACGGCGCTGGCGGGGCGGCTGCCGGATGAGCCCTCGGCGCAGATCGCGCTCGGCAAGCTGCTCCGCCGCCTGGGGCGGATCGACGAGGCGCTGGTCCACCTGCGGGGCGCGCTGGTGCTGCGGCCCCAGGATCCCGAGCTCAAACGCTATGTCGATGCCCTGGTCGCTGGCGATCACGGCGATCCGGCGGCGGCCGACGAGCTGGCGCGTCGCTTCGCGGAGGACGCCAGCGCGCTCGTGCCGGCCCACCCGCCCACGCTGGCAGCGGCGGGGGACACGGCGGTGGTGCTGCTCGATCGCCGGGTGGTTCGGGTGCACAAGAACGGCCTGTCACGAACGTTCGCCCAGCGCGTCGTCGAGGTGCTCACCGAGCGCGGCGCCGAGGACAACAAGGAGTTCGAGGTTCACTACACGCCCTGGCAGCGAGGAGGTCGACATCCGTCAGGCCCGCATCTACCGCCGGGACGCGCGGGGCGCCCTCGAGGTGCTGGAGGCGACCGACCGCAGCGACGAGGATCTCTCCGAACCGTGGTACGGCCTCTACTACGACAACCGGGCCGAGATCGTCCGCTTCGAGGGGCTGCGCCCGGGCGACGTGGTCGAGATCCAGTATCTGGTCGACGACGTCGGCAGCGAGAACCAGATGGCCGACTACTTCGGCGATCTGCAGTACATCGCCGAGACGATCCCCAAGCGCCGCTGGGACTACACGCTCATCGCGCCCCAGAGCCGGCCGATCCACTCCAATGTCCCGCGTCTCGCGCGGCTCGAACAGAAGACCTCCGTCGACGGCGACGAGCGCATCTACCGGTTCGCCGCCACCGACGTCGCCAAGGTCGACGCCGAGCCGGCCATGCCCGGGACGGCGGAGACGGGCCCTTACCTGCACGTCAGCACCTACGCGACCTGGGCCGAGGTCGGCGCCTGGTACTGGCACCTGGTCGAAGATCAGCTGACCGCCGACGACGACGTCCGCCAGACGGCGCGCGGCCTGGTCACGCCCGAGATGTCCGACGAGGCGCGGGTGCGCGCGATCTACAACTTCGTCGTCGAGAACACCCGGTACGTGGGGCTCGAGTTCGGCATCCACGGCTACAAGCCCTACAAGGTGACGCAGGTGCTGGCGCGGCGCTTCGGCGACTGCAAGGACAAGGCATCGTTGATGGTGTCGCTCCTGCGCGAGGTCGGGGTCGACGCCGAGTTGGTCCTGCTGCGCACCCGGCACGGCGGGCGGCTCGACCCGCAACCGGCCTCGCTGGCCGTGTTCGATCACGCGATCGTCTACGTGCCCAAGCTCGCTCTCTATCTCGACGGGACGGCGGAGTTCTCCGGCCTGGCCGAGCTGCCGACGGAGGATCAGGGGGCGATGGTGCTGCGGGTCGGCCCGCACGGGGGCCTTCTGACCGAGACGCCGGTGCTCCCTTCCAGCGCCAGCCGGGTGGAACGGCGCTGGCAGGTGGCCGTCGACGCTGCCGGCGACGCGCACATCGACGAGTCGCTCTCGATCCGGGGCGCGGCGGCCGCCAACTGGCGCGAGCACTACCAGACGCCCGGGCAGCGGTCCGAACGATACGGCCGGGTGTGGGCCGGCCGTTTCCCCGGCGCGCGGCTCGCCTCCGTCGAGATGCCGGCGATCGAAAATCGCGACGCGCCCGTCACGGTGCGGTCGTCGGTGATCGTCCCGCGCTACGGCCAGCCGCTCTCCGGCGCTTCGCTCGAGCTGCCGGTGAGCGGGCGCGATCCCGATTTCGTGCGCACCTACGCCCGGCTGTCGACCCGCCGCCAGGATCTGGTGCTCGCCTATCCCTGGCAACACGACGAGGAGGTGACCTATCACCTGCCGGCGGGCTGGCGAATTCTCGACGGCGGTCTCGGAGGTGAAGGCGGGCGGGAGATCGAAAGCGCGTTCGGCCGGTTTCACCTGGAGGTGAGCGCCGCCGGTGACGTCGTGCGGGTCAAGTCGTTCCTCGACGTGGCGCGCTCGCGGATCGCGCCCGACGAGTACCCGCGCTTCCGCGCCTTCTTGGGGGAGATCGACGCTGCTCTCCAGGTGAAGCTGGTGGTCGGCCCGGGCGAGGCGGGCTCGTGAAGCGCCCCGTTCGCGCGATGGTTCGGGTGGCGCTCGGCGCGCTGCTTTCCACCTTGCCGGTGTCGGCCGGCCTCCTGTCGATCACCGGGTGCGCCACGCTGCCGGTGCGGCCGGCGCCCGCGCCCGATCCGGCGCTGGCCGGGTGGGACGCGCTTGCCGACGGCCGGCGCGCCGAGGCCGCGCGCCTCTTCGCCGCCCGCCTCACCGCGGCGCCGGCAGATCCGGTCGCCCTCCTCGGGCGCGCGACGATCTCTTACGAACGGGGCGAGAGCTTGACGGCGCTCGGCGACGAGGTGGCGGTTCTGAACGCGCTCGCCTCCAGGACGGACGCGGCGTCGGCGCCGCTGGCCGAGGTGGCCGCGGGCCGCGTGCGCGATCTGTGGGGTGAGATCGGGCCGGCCGACCGGACGCGGATCGCCGCGACGTTGCGCCCGGTCACCCTGGCCAGCGCGCCGGCGCTCCCCTGGCTCGCCCGCGTCGAGCTGGCCCACCTCGGCGACGAGATCGCCCGCGAGGCCGACGACGCGGAGGCGCTGGCGCGGGCGGCCAGCCAGGACGGCTGCGCGCGCCTGGCGTTCGAGGTCGGAGCGCTGGGGCCGTTCGCCCACCTCGATCTCGACGGTCCGGTGCCGGCCGCGGCGCGCGCCCCCGGGCGCTGGCGGGCGCTCACGGCGTCGGGCTGTCACCTCGACATCCCCCTGTCGGCGGACGGGCGCCCCGACGCGCGGCTCCTGCGTGCGGACATCGCGGTGCCGGGAGGCGACTATGACATCGTCGTCGAATTTTCGGACGAGGCGCGGCTGGAGATCGACGGCGTCGCGGCGGCGGTTCACGGATCGGCGCGGCGCTACGGTCCGCGTCTCTCCGCGGTCCGCGTCTCGCTGGCGGCCGGGCGACACGCGCTGACGCTGCGGATCGCGACGGCGGGGGGCGAAGCGCGGCTGGGACTGTTCGTGCTGCCGCTGCAGCAGCCGGCCCCGGGCCAGACGGCCGGCCCGGTCGCGTTCGTCGATCCGCGGCTGCCGGGCCCGGCGGCGCGCGCGTCCGCTCCGCCGCTGTTCCGGCCCGAGCTCCCGTCGGCGCGGGCGGCCACCACGCCAGGGGGGGAGGCGTTGCGCGACTACTGCGACGCCTTCACCGCCGCTCGGCGCCGCGCGATCGACGACGTGGCAAAGGCGCTCGAACGTCTGGCCGCCCGGCCCCGGTTCGCCGTGGGGCTGGCGCTGGCCGGCGAGATCGCGCGTGAGGATCCCACCCGCCCGGCGACGCTTTCGCGGGACGCCGCCCGTCGCTCGCTGCACCAGGCGGTCGCCGTCGATCCCGATCTGGCGCGCGCCTGGCAGAGGCTGGCGGCGCTGGAGCTGGACGACGATCGCTCCCGGGACGCCCTGGCCGACGCGCGCCGGGCCGGGAGCGCGGCCCCCGCCTGGTGGGCGCCCGAGCTCCTGCTGGCCCGGGTACTCGGCGCGCGGGGACTCGACTTCGACGCCGCCGGCGCGCTGGCCAAGGCCGTCGCCAAGAGCTCCGGTTCGGCGACCCCGTGCCCGGTGCTCGAGGCCGAGCGGCGGGAAGCGGAAGAGCGGCGCCAGCTGTCGCGCGAAGAATCCCTCGGTGCGGCGCTGGCACGATGCGGGGGCGACGTCGACGACCAGGTCGAACGCTATCGCGCCCGGGGCCAGAACGCCGCGGGGATCGCGCTCTTGCGGCGGGCGCTCCGGCTCGATCCCGATCGCGACGACCTGACCGGGGAGCTGGCCCTGCTGCTGTCCGAGAAGGGGCGCGCGGCGGAGGCCGTCACCGAGCTGGCCGCGCTCGTGGCGCGCGATCCCCAGGAGCCGACGCGCCGGGTGCGGCTGGCCGACGCGCAGGTGGCGGCCGGTCAGGTGGAGGCCGCGCGCCGCACGGTTGCCGAGGTGTTGGCGATCCGTCCCGACGTGCCCGAGGTGCGCCGGGCGGCGCGCGCGCTGGGGGTCCCTCTGCCGCTCGATGACTTTCGGATCGACGGGCGGGCGGCCATTCGCCGTTTCGAGGCCAGAGGCCGGCAGTACGCGGCGCCGGCGGTGATGGTGCTCGATCGCTCGGTCACGCGCGTCTTCGGCAGCGGCGCCACCATGAGCCTCACGCACGAGATCGTGCGCGTCGACAGCAAGGACGCCATCGATCGCTGGGGTGAGATCGAGGTGCCTGCGGGCGCCGAGATCTTGACCCTGCGCACCCACAAAGCCGACGGGACGACGCGCGAGCCCGAGGATATCGCCGGCAAGGAGAGCGTCTCGGCGGCCGATCTGGCCATCGGCGACTACGTCGAGTGGGAGCTGCTCGAGACCCACGCCCCCTCCGAGGCGTTCGCGCCCGGGTTCCTGTCCGAGCGCTTCTTCTTCCAGTCGTTCGACGCCCCCATCGCCCGCAGCGAGCTGGTGCTGGTGACGCCGGCCGGGCTGCCGATCGCCGTCGATGCGCGGGCGGGAGCGCCCAGACCGGAAAAGCGACTGGCCGCGGACGGCGCGCAGCTCACCACGTTCGTCGCCACCGATGTCCCCCAGCTGTTCGCCGAGCGCTCGGCCGTCCCGGCGATCGAATACGTCCCGTCTGTCCGCCCGTCGAGCGGGGTGGGGTGGAAGGACTGGGCCCGCTACCTGACGGAGGAGCTGCACGACGCCGTTCGGATCTCTCCCGAGGTGGCCGCCCTGGCCCAGAAGATCGCGGCCCCGGCGGGCGGCGATCGCGCGCGGATCGCCGGCGCGATCGTCGACTGGGTCACCGAGAACATCGAGGCGAGCGACGAGCTGGCCGTGCCCGCCGGGTACACGCTGGCGCGGGGGCGCGGCAGCCGGGTGGCGCTGACGCTGGCGCTGGCGTCGGCGGTGGGCCTTCCCGCCGAGGTGGTGCTGGCCCGTTCGCGCCTGGTCGCCGACGCCGGGGCCGCCACCCCGCCGCAGGAGCTGGACGACTTCGCCGACACGCTGGTCGCGTTCAAGCTGGCGCCGAAGACGGTCTACGCCGATCTGCGGCTGCGCCACGCGGCGTTCGGTTACGTTCCGCCCGGGCTCGACGGGGCCCGCACCCTCAGCCTGCGCGACGGTTCTTTCGGGATCGCCCGCAGCTCCGCCGGCGAGGATCGACGGACCATCGACATGACCATCCGCCTCGACGAGCGCGGGGGCGGCTCGGCGGTGGCGACGGAGGAGCTGGCCGGGTGGCCGGCGCTGGAGTGGGCCGACCTCGTCGATCGCTTCGGCGCCGATCGCGTCCGTCTGCGCGAGGACTTCGAGCAGCGCTGGCTGGGGGTGCAGTTCCCCGGCGCGCGCCTGCGCGATCTGGAGGTCGACGTCCCGCGCGACGCCTCCGGCCGGGTCGGCACGGCGCGCGTGCGCTACTCGTTCGTCAGCGCCCACCTGGCCGTCGCGGTCTCCGGAGCTGGTTCCGGAGATCGTTCGGCGGCCGGTCCGCGGGAGATGCGCATCGAGCCGACCTTCTTCCGTTCGCAGCCCGGGCGTCGCTTCGCCGCCGAGCCGCAGCGCTCGACGGCGTTGATGCTCGGCTTCGACGTCCCGATCCGGATGACCGCCACGGTGGAGCTGCCGGGGGCCGCCCGGCTCGACGCGCGCGGGACCTCCGGCGATCTGGTGGTCTCCCGCGCAGGCGGGTATCGCTTCGTCGAGGCCCGGGACGTCGAGCCGGGGCGTCCGAACGTGATCGTGCTGCGCCGGGAATCGACGCTGCCGATCATGCGCGTCGCGCCCGGCGAGTACGCTGGTGTGGCCGCCGATCTGCGGCGGGTCGACGGCGCCGAGCAGGCCGAGATCCGGATCCGGCTGGGCGCCCCCGGGCACGGGGCGGGCGGACGTTGACCGCGGCCCGTGGGGCGGGCGTCGCGCTGCTCTGCGCGTTCGCCGCCTGCCGGAGCGCGCAGCCGCTGCCAGGCGGCCCGGCGGATCGGCTGGTGGTGGCGCGCTCGACCGACGCGGTCAGCCTCGATCCGGCGCGCGCGAACGATCTCGAGTCGCTGGAGGTGGCCGAGCAGGTGTACGGGCGGCTGGTCCGCTTCTCGCCGGGGCGGCTCGAGCCGGAGCCCGATCTGGCGACCAGCTGGACGGTCAGCCCCGACGGCACCATCTGGACGTTCGAGCTGCGCCCGAACATGCGTTTTCAGGACGGGACGCCCGTCAACGCGGAGGCGGTGGTCTTTTCGTTCGAGCGACAAATCATCCCCGAGCACCCCAACCACGAGCCCGACTTCGTCTGGACGCGCGCCTACCACAACATCCGGCGCGTGCGCGCCGACGGCCCCCTGCGCGTGCTGTTCGAGATCGATCGCCCCTACGCGCCGTTCCTCGCCAACCTGGCGATGGGGCCGGCGGCGATCGTCTCGCCGACGGCGGTGAAACGCTGGGGGCACGACTTCGGGCGCCACCCGGTCGGCTCCGGCCCCTACCGCTTCGTCGAGTGGATCCCCGGCGATCGCATCACGCTCGAGCGCAACCCGACCTACTGGGACCAGCCGGCGCGCACCCGCTACCTGGTCCTTTTGGCGATGCCCGACTCCAAGCAGCGGCTGCAGGCCCTGGAGTCGGGCGCCGCCGACGTCATCCAGCAGCTGGCGCCCGACGATCTTCCGCTGGTGCGCCTGCATCCCGATCTCCGGCTGGCGATGGCGCCGGCGGCGCTGGTCTCTTACCTGGCGATGAACACCCAGCGCCGGCCGCTCAACGATCCGCGCATTCGCCGGGCGATCGCCCACGCCATCCGCACCGAGGCGTTGGTCAAGCTGGTCTATCAGGGGCTCGGCATCCCGGCCATCGGTCCCTTGCCCCCCAACGTCTGGGGGGCGCGCTCCGACGTGGTGACCTATCCCTACGATCCCGCCAAGGCGCGCGCGCTCCTCGCCGAGGCCGGCTGGCAAGGGGTGCGCGAGGCGCCGCTCAAGCTCTACGCCCCGAACGTCGCCAGCCAGTACATGCCGGCGCCGGCGCGCGTCGCCGACATCATCAAACACTGCTTGGCCGAGGTCGGGATCAGGGTCGACGTCATCCTGAGCGATCCGGCCGACCACCAGCGGGCCCTGTGGGCCGGCGAGCACGATCTGGCGCTGCACGGCTGGTTCAACGACAACGGCGATCCCGACAGCTTCCTCTACACGCTGCTCGATTCGGACAACACCACCGGCACCCGCCCCTCGAACATCGCGTTTTACAGCAACGGGTGGTTTCACGACGTCATCGGCATGGCGCAGCGCACGACCGACCGCACCGAGCGGGAGCGCCTCTACTCGCAGGCCCAGGCGATCCTGGCCATCGACGTCCCCTGGGTGCCGCTGGCCCACTCCAAGGTCGTGTTCGCCGAGCGCACCAATATCCGCGGCCTGGTCGTGCAGCCGTCGGCGATGGGGCTCTACCGGTTCGCGGAGCACGTGCAGTGAAGGGGCGGTCGTACTGGGGCGGCGGGAAGGGGTCGGCCAGGGCCTCCGGCCCGACGGCGGCGGGCGAGTCGCGCCGCTACAAGTCGTCGAGCGGCAACCTGCGGGCCTCGGCGATGTACCGGCCGCCCGAGTGGCTGGGGCGCGGCAGCTCGAACTGGACGTTGCAGACGGTGGCGCAGCCGCTGCACCGCCAGGGGCTGCGCCGCCGGCTGCGGGTCGCCCTCATCTTCGCGGCGCTCGGCCCGGTCATGGCGGTCTCGATCGTCGCGGTGGCGCTCATCTTTTCCAGCGTCGAGCAGGGGATCAAGTTCGAGGCGGAGCGCGGGTTGCAGGTGGCGCGGGGGCTCTTCCTCGGGCAGGTGCAGGAGGTGGCGGCGGGGGCGGCGGCGCTGGGCGCCGATCCCGAGCTCCTGGCGGCGAGCGCCGCTTCCGCCACGACCAGGATTCGCGCGCGGCTCGGCGCGCTGTCGGCGGCGACCCCGGCAGCGCTGTTCGAGATCACCGACGCCACCGGTCGGATCGTGGCCCGCTGCTCGCGCGGCGTCTGCGACGAGCTTCTGACCGGCGCCGGGCGGGCGGGGCTGGATCCCGCCGCGCGCTCGCCGGTCATCCTGCGGGCGCTCGACTACGAGCGCACCGTCTCGATCGAGAGCGCGCACGATCGCCTGGTGGTGCGCGCGGCGCTGCCGCTCACCGACGCGGCGCTGCGCCTCCTCGGCGCCGTGGTGGTGACCGTCCCGATCGACTGGACGGTGGTCGATCGCCTCAAGGCCGCGCTCGGCGCGGGGCGAGAGGTCGTGGTCTATGTCGGGCACGCTCCGAACTCGTCCACCTTCATGGCGGCGACCGGCGCGCGGCTGGTCGGCCCGACGCTGCCGCAGGGGTTTCACGTGGCCGGACCGGGGGCCCCCGCCTCGGTGGCGCCCCTGGAGGTCGACGGTCACGAGTACTCCGTGGCCTTCGGCCAGCTGCAGGACGTGAACGCCGCTTCGGTCGGCCTGCTCGGGGTGGCCGTCGATCGCGAGCCGCTGGCGATCGCCCGCCGGCGCGCCATCACCACGCTGGTCTTCGGCGCGCTGGCGGCGCTGCTGCTGGCCATCGTCCTGTCGAACCTGCTGACGCGCCGGATGACGCGCCCCTTGCAAAACCTGCACGCGGGCGCCCTGGCCATCGCCCGCGGCGATCTCGACACCAGCATCTCGGTCGACACCCACGACGAGATCGGCGATCTGGCCGAGGCGTTCCGGATCATGACCCGCAGCCTCAAGGAGAACCAGGAGGGGCTGGCCGCCCGCGTGCGCGAGCTGGTCACGGTCCACCAGGTCGGGCGCGCGGTCAGCACCGTCGTCGATCTCGGGCAGGTGCTCCGCTCGGTCGCCACCGAGGTCCTCAACGTCCTCGGCGGCAAGACCGCCGCCATCGCGCTGGCCATCGGCGCCGATCCTCCGGAGTTCGTGGTCCGGGCCGTGGCCGGCGACGAGGTCGGCGGCCGGCTGGCCAGGTTGGCCGCCGCCGTGGCCGCGCTGGGGCGCGCGCGCCGCACGCCGGCCGTCGAGGCCGATCCGCAGCTGATGGAGGCCGCGCTCTCCGCCGGGCTCACCGGGCCGGTCATCGCCGCGCCGCTGACGCTCAAGGAACGGCTGGTCGGCGTCATCGTCATCGGACGGCTCGGGGAGTCACCCTTCGGCGAGGCCGACCTGCGCCTGCTGGTCACCTTCGCCGATCAGACGGCCACCGCGATCGAGAACGCCCGCCTCTACACCGAGGTGCGCGCCTTCTCCGAGGTGCTGGAGGCCCGGGTGCGGGCCCGCACCGCCGAGCTCGAGAAGGCCAACACCGAGATCGAGCGGACGCTGCGCGAGCTCGGCGAGGCGCAGGGGCAGCTCATCCACTCGGAGAAGATGGCCGGCCTCGGCATGCTGGTGGCCGGCATCGCCCACGAGGTGAACTCTCCGGCGGCCGCGGTGCAGGGCCTGGTCGACGCGCTGGCCGAGACCGTCCGCCGGCTCGGTCACAGCGCCCAGGCCTTGAGCGCGCTGGAGCTGCCCGCCGCCTCGGTCGCCCGCTTCTTCGAGCTGATGGACAGCCTCTTGCCGGAGATGATCGCGGCGCCGCTCATGACGTCACTGGAGGCGCGCCAGCAGGCGCGTCGGCTGCGCACCGTCTTCTCGGGCGTCGACGGCGCCGCCGAGGCGGCCGCCATGCTCGCCGAGGTCGGCACCATCGGCGAGCGGGTCGCCCCCGAGCTGCGCGCGCTGGTCGGTGACAAGAGCCTGGCGCCGCTGGCGGGGTACCTGCGTGAGGTGGCCTTCCTGGCGCGCACGGCCGGAACGATCCGGACGGCCATCGGCTCCATCCGGCGGATCGTCGGCGCGCTCAAGAGATACTCGCGTCTGGACGAAGCACCTCTCGAACGCGTCGACGTCCACGCGGGCATCGAGGACACGCTGGTGATCCTCTCGCATCAGTTGAAGTACGGAGAAAATGGCGTTAATGTGAAGAGATCATTCGGGTCGTTGCCAGCGATATCGGCATATGTAGGTGAGCTGAACCAAGTGTGGACGAACCTGATCCACAACGCGATACAGGCCATGGACGGGCGGGGCGAGATTCTCATCGAGACTAAGACGGAGAACCGGGACGTGATCGTCGGAATCGAGGACACGGGTCCTGGAATTTCTGCTGACGTCGCGTCGCGGATCTTCGAGCCGTTCTTCACCACCAAGGCGAAGGGCGAGGGGACCGGTCTCGGTCTCAGCATCTGCGCCCGCATCGTCGAGAAGCACGGGGGGACGATCCGCGTCGACAGCCGCCCGGGGCGGACCCGCTTCGAGGTCCGGTTGCCGGTCGAGGGGCCGGCCCCGGCGCCGCAGCCGGTGAAGGAGGCCGCCGTCGGCGCCTGGCCGTCGTGGTCCGATTCCAGCCAGTCGGACCTCAAGCGCTCAGGGCCCAATTCAGGGCCCAATTCAGAGTCCAATTCAGAGTCCAACAAGGACCGCGCGTGACCCCGGCGGTGACGCGCGAACACATCGTCTGCGTCGACGACGAGGAGGGGATCCTGGCGGCGCTGCGCCAGCAGCTCTCTGCCCGCTTCGGCAACGAGTGCGACATCGCCGTCGCCAAGAACGCCCGCGAGGCGCTGGAGCTCATCGAAGATCTGCAGCAGGACGGCGAGCAGATCGCGGTGGTGATCGCCGATCAGATCATGCCGGGGATGAAGGGGGTCGAGCTGCTCGAGGAGGTTCACCGGCGCAGCCCCAAGACGGTGAAGATTCTCCTGACCGGGCAGGCTGGCCTCGACGCGGTCGTCTACGCCATCAACAAGGCGGGCCTCGATCAGTACATCCCCAAGCCCTGGGACGAGCCCGATCTGCGCCTCACCATCCAGAGTCTCCTGTCGCGCTTCCGCCTCGAACGCGAGCGGGTCGAGCTCTTGGCCGAGCTGCGCAGCAAGAACGCCGAGCTGGCGACGCTGAACACCTCGCTGGAAGAGAAGGTCATCGAGCGCACCAAGGAGCTCGAGAACCTGAACACGCGGCTGGCCGAGCTGGCCATCACCGACGGGCTCACCGGGCTTTACAACCACCGCCACTTCCGCGAGCGGCTCTCGCTGGAGATGGAGCGCAGCAACCGGACCGGGCTGCCGCTGTCGATCCTGATGATCGACGTCGATCACTTCAAGGGCTACAACGACCGCCACGGGCACCTGGCCGGCGACAACGCCTTGCGCGGGGTCTCCAAGATCCTGCAGCACGGCCGGCGGGCCAACGATCTCGTCGCCCGCTACGGCGGCGAGGAGTTCGCCATCATCCTGCTCGACGTCGGCAAGGCGGCGGCCAAGGAGGTCGCGGAGCGCATCTGCGCCCAGATCGCCGAGTTCCCGTTCGAGTTCGGCAGCACCCAGCCGATGGGCAAGCTGACGATCTCGCTGGGCGTGGCCGCGTTCCCCGACGACGGCGCCGAGCCGGCGCTGGTGCTGGCCGCGGCCGATCGCGCGCTGTTCTCGGCCAAGAACCACGGCCGCAACCGCGTTCGCGTCGCGGGCGCGCCCGAGTAGGCGAGGGCGGGGGCGCGATGAAGGTCGCCGTCCTCGGCGGCGGCGCCTGGGGCGGCGTGCTGGCGGGCGTGGGTTCCGCGCGCGGCCACGACGTGGCGCTCTGGGAGTCGGATCCCGCGGCGGTCGTCGCCCTGCGGCGCGATCGGGTCAGCTCGCGCTCGGTGCCCGGGTTTCGGCTCCCGGACGCGGTGGCGATCTTCGGGGAGATCGACGGAGCGGTCGCCGGCCGGCGAGCTGGTGATCGTCGCCATCCCGTCGGAGCTGGTGCGCGCCACCCTGCTGCGCGCGGCGGCGAAGATCGAACGGGGGACCATCGTCGTCTGCGCTTCCAAGGGGCTCGAGGCCGAGGGCGGCGAGACGATGATCGAGGTCCTCCGCGCCGCGTTGCCTGAAAGCCGCGCGGTCGTGCTGTCGGGGCCGAGCTTCGCCCAGGAGGTCGCCGCCGGGCTGCCGGCGGCGCTGGTGGCCGCCTCGGCCGACGTCGCCGCGGCCGGTGTCGTGCAGACGGCGCTCGGCGGAGAGCGCCTGCGCATCTACACCAGCGACGATCCGATCGGCGTCTGCGTGGGCGGCGCGCTCAAGAACGTGGTGGCCATCGCCGCCGGTTGCGGCGACGGGTTCGGCCTCGGGGCCAGCGCGCGCGCCGCGCTCATCACCCGCGGCCTCGCCGAGATGGGACGGCTGGCGGATCGCAAAGGAGGTCAACCGCTGACGCTCGCTGGCCTCGCCGGCCTGGGCGATCTGGTGCTCACCTGCACCGGCGATCTCTCGCGCAACCGCCAGGTCGGGCTGGCGCTGGCCCGCGGCGAATCGACCGTCGAGATCGTCGCCAACCTGGGGCATGTCGCCGAGGGGGTGGGGACCGCGCGTACGGCGCGGGCCCTGGCCGAGCGGCTCGGCGTCGACATGCCGATCACCCGCGAGGTGGCGTCCGTCCTCTTCGACGGCAAGCCGGCGCGCGCCGCTTTGACCGATCTGCTGGCCCGCGACGTGCGGCCGGAGCGGGCCTGAGGGGACCCGGTCAGCTACGGGCGCGCCGCCATCTCGAACGAACGCAGCCGCGCGGCGTGGTCGTAGATCTGTGACGTCAGGATCAGCTCGTCGGCGGCGGTGCGGGCGACGAGGACCTCCAGGCGGCGGCGGACCGTGTCCGCCGAGCCGACCGCCGCGCAGGCCAGGATGCCGTCGAGCAGCGCGGCCTGCTGCGGCGTCAGGCGCTCGGCGAAGCCCGGCACCGGCGGCGGCAGGCGGGTCGGATGGCCGCTGCGGAGGTTGACGAAGGCCTGCTGCAGCGAGGTGAGCAGCAGCGCCGCCTCCTCGTCGGTGTCGGCGGCGACGACGTTCACGCCGAGCATGAGGCGAGGGCGCCCGAGCCGCGCAGACGGGCGAAACGATCGGCGGTAGAGCTCGACCGCCTCCATCAAGAGCGCCGGCGCGAAGTGAGACGCGAACGCGAACGGCAGGCCCATGGTCCCGGCCAGCTCGGCGCCGAACAGGCTGGAACCGAGGATCCAGACTTCGACGTCGGCGCCGGCCCCGGGCACGGCCCGCACGCGCTGTCCCGCTTCGGGCGGACGAAGGTACGAGAGCAGCTCGTCGACGTCGTCGGGGAAGCTGTCCGGGCCGCCGATCAACGTCCGGCGCAGCGCATAGGCCGTCGCCTGATCGGTCCCCGGCGCACGCCCGAGACCGAGGTCGATGCGACCGGGATAAAGCGCGTCGAGCGTGCCGAACTGCTCGGCGATGACCAGCGGCGCGTGGTTGGGGAGCATGATCCCGCCGGCGCCGACCCGGATGGTCGACGTTCCGGCGGCCACGTGGGCGATGGCGATCGCGGTCGCCGCGCTGGCGATGCCGGGCATGTTGTGGTGCTCGGCCAGCCAGAAGCGCGCGTACCCCCAGCGCTCCGCGTGTCGCGCCAGATCGACGGAGTTGCGGAACGCCTGGGCGGCGTCGCCCCCCTCGACGATGGGGGCGAGATCGAGGACCGAAAGCGGAACCACGCCGGCAACGATAGCAGGCGATTTCGCGGGTGCCGGGGCGCTCAGGCCCGGCGGCGGCAGAGCGCGACGGCGGCGGCCAGCGCCGCCAGCGCAACGAGCGTCAAGAGCGCCAGGTCCATCGTCGCCGAGCCGCCGGCCGGCACGAGCGCGGCGGGCAGGGCGTCGCCGTGGAAGCCGCGCCGGATCGCCGAGACGGTGTAGGTCATCGGATCGAGGGCCATCAGCCGGCCGATCCAGTGACTGTCGCCGGAGGGCGGGAACATCGCGCCCGACAGCATCCAGAGCGGGATGAGCGCGCCCATCATGACGGCGTGGTAGCCCTGGGTCGAGTCGATCCACCAGGCCATCGCGAAGCCGAGCGCGGTGAACCCGAGCGCCGACAGCGGGAGGGCCAGCGCCAGCAGCGGCCAGTTCATGCTCGCCGCGTGAAAGCCGGCCAGCGGCGCCAGCGCCAGCAGGATCGCCGCCTGCATGGTGGCGATGGCCACGCCCCCCAGCGTCTTGCCGAGCACCAGCGCCGCGCGCGAGACCGGCGCGGCCAGCACCGCCTGCAGGAAGCCGTGGTGGCGATCCTCGATGACCGAGATGGTCGAGAAGATGGCGCTGAAGAGGAGCGTCAGCACGACCACGCCCGGATAGAAGTAGCCGAGGTAGTCGACGCCGCTGCCGCCGGCAGGGCGGAAGCTGCCGCCCAGGCCCGCGCCCAGCACGGCCCAGAGGATCAGCGGCTGCGCGCGCCGAGCCGACGATCGCGGCTCGGCTGCCGGAAGAAGCGGCGCAGATCGCGCCCCGCCAGCGCGGCGACCGTGCCGATCACGAGGCCAGCCCCCGGCCGGTCAGCTTGGCGAACACGTCGGCCAGCGTCGGCCGCGACGTCGCCACGCTGGCGCAGCCGACCCGGCGTGAACAGCTCGGCGATGCGCGGGACCACCTCGGGCCGCGCGGCGCTTCGATCACCACGTCGCCGTCGAGCACGCGGCCGGCGAGGTCCAGGCGCGCGGCGATGGTGTCGCGGAGCTCCTCGGGGCGCTCGCCGCGGACGCGAATCACGTCGCCGGCCACGCGCGCCCGCAGCTCGTCGGGCGTGCCGAGGGCGGTCAGCTTGCCGCCGTCGAGGATGGCGATCCGGTGGCAGCGCTCGGCCTCCTCGGGCTGGTGGGTGGTGACGATGACCGAGAGGCCGCGCGTCGCCACCAGCGCGGCCAGCTGATCCCAGATCCGGCGCAGCGCCTCGGGGTCGACGCCGCGCCCGGGCTCGTCGAGCAGCAACAGAGACGGCTCGTGCAGGAGAACGCGCGCGATCTCGATTCGCCGGCGCATGCCGCCCGAGTACTTCGCCGCCGCCTCGTCGGCGCGGTCGCCGAGCTCCATCAGCGCCAGCGCGGCGTCGATCCGCTGGCGCGGCGAGGGCGCCGCGGCAGGCCGTAGAGCGCGGCGCCGAGGCGGAGGTTCTCCCGGCCGGTCAGCTTGAGATCGAGGCTCGGCTCCTGGAACACGACGCCGAGCCGCGCCCGGTAGCGGGCGTCGCCGCCGTCGGTCGGGTGGCCGTCGAGCGCCAGCGTTCCTGCATGCGGCGGGATGAGCCCGGACAGCAGACGGAACGCGGTGGTCTTGCCGGCGCCGTTCGGGCCGAGGAGGCCGAAGATCTCGCCGGGGCGCGACGTCGAAGCTGAGGCCGTCGAGGGCGGTGCGCTCCTTGAAGCGGCGGGTGAGGCCGGTCGCCCGGAGCCGAGGGACCTGTTCGGCGGAGGCGCCGAGCGGCGAAGAGGCGGCGGTCGCGGTCGTGCGCGCGGCAGCGGTCATGCGATGGTCCTGTCGATCGCCAGCGCCACGAACAGCAGCGTCAGGTAGACGATCGAATAGAAGAACAGCGACCGCGCCCAGGCGTTGGCCGCCGCGCGGCGGAAACCCGCCGCCGCCCAGCCGATGAACACGGCCCCCAGCAGCGCCGCGCAGCAGCAGGTAGCCGGAGCCCGCCACGCGCAGCGGCTGCGAGCGCGACCGTCGCCGCCACCAGGGCGACGGAGAAGAGCACGATGGTGACGCGCGTGGCGCGCGTCGAGATCGGCCAGCGGCAGCACCTTGAAGCCGGCGCCGGGCGTAGTCGGCGGCGCGATAGGTGGCGATCGCCAGGAAGTGCGGGATCTGCCAGAGGAACAGGATCGCGAACAGCGCCAGCCCGGGCGGATCGAGGCGGCCGGTGACCGCCGTCCATCCCATGAGCGGCGGCAGCGCGCCCGGCACGGCGCCGACGAACAGCGCGACCGCCGAGTGACGCTTGAGCGGCGTGTAGACGACCACGTAGCTGCAGAGCGCGAGTCACGCCCAGGAGCCCGGTCAGCAGATTGCCGCCCAGGAAGACCAGCGGCACGGCGGCGCAGGCGAGCAGGGTGGCGAAGGCCAGCGCCGTCTCGGGCGAGAGCGCCGCGCGCGGCAGCGGGCGATCGCGCGTTCGCTCCATGAGCGGATCGACGTCGCGCTCGAGGTACATGTTGAAGGCGTTGGAGGCGGCGACCAGCAGGGCGGTGCCGATCAGGGTCATGATCGCGCGCCAGCCGGCGATCTGCCCGGGCGCCAGCCAGAGGCCGCCGGCGAAGGTGATGATCACCATGCCGGTGATGCGCGGCTTGGCGAGCGCGAGCACGACCGCGAAACCAGGGGAGGCGCGGGAAACTGGGGACGCCGTCGGGGCGCGCCGCGAGCGACGGTGAGCGCCATCGTCGCCAGAAGCGCGGTCGCCACCGCCAGGTGACTCTCGACGGTGGCCAGATCGAGGAACGACTGCACCGAGCGAATTCCCAGCCAGATCTGAACGCCGACGAGCACCGGCGCGACGACGGCCAGCACGCGCAACACCGGGCGCGTCGCTCGCCGCAGGGTCACGATCGACGAGACGAGGACCAGGCAGGCGACGGCGACGGCGTTCAGGCGGTGCAGCGCCTGGATGAGCACCGTCGGGTGGGCGTGCGGCCAGAGCGATCCGCGGCAGAGCGGCACGTCGGTGCAGGCCAGCGCCGCGCCGGAGTGGCGAACCAGGCCGCCCAGGACCATCTGGACGTAGACGGCCATCGCCGCCATCAGCGCCACCCGTCCTACGACCGGCGGGGCCGCAACCGGCGGGGCCGCCTCGCGCGCCGTCGCTGGGCGCGAACGAACGGCGATGTACAGCACCGTCATGAAGAACAGCAGCGACGTCGCCGTGTGCGCCGTCGAGATCGGCGTCGGCAGCCGCAGGAGCACGGTGATGCCGCCCAGCAGCGCCTGCGCGAACACCAGCCCCACCGCCAGCCACCCGAACGGGCGCAGCCGGCGCAGCGCCGGAGCGCGCGTGACCGTCAACATCGTCGCCAGCACCAACGTCAGGATGACCACCGCCCCGGCCGCCAGGCGGTGGCTGTGCTCGACCAGCACGCCCCCCTCCATCTTCGGCATGAACGTGCCGTAGCAGGTCGGCCAGTCCGGGCAGGCCAGGCTCGAGCCGGTGCCGTGCACCAGCCCGCCGATCAAAATGAGCAGATAGGTCGCGACCGCCGTCGTGACGGCGAACCGGTGAATCCACGGCGATCCTGCCTGCCGCTGCGGCGCCGCCGAAGGCACCGCTGGCTCTGCGCTGGAAAGCCGCGCAGCGCTTACTTCACTTGGCATCGTAAGCGAAGCTCACCTCGGTCGGTTTGTCGGCGGCGACGGTCACCTCGGCGGTCTTCGCTCCGTAGCGTTCCTGCCAGGCGGTCAGGGTGTACTTGCCGGGCGGCACGCCGGTGATCTTGAAGTGGCCGTCCGGTCCCGTCACGGCGAAGAACGGATTGGCATTGACGACCACGTAGCCGGTCATCCACGGGTGGACGTCGCACTTGAACTTGAGGATGTCGCCCGCGGCGCCGATCTTGCGCGCGATGGGCGGCAGCCCGGGGATCTCCGCCTGGTTGAACAGCGTCGACGGCCCCTTGTAGCCGTGCACGTTGTGCAGCGTCTGATCGCCGTTGCGGATGGAGATCATCTGGCCGGCGACGATCGCCTGGACGCGCGGGCGGTACATGCAGGCGCTCTGGTCCACCGTGGCCGGCGCCGCCGGCGGATCGTAGTGGCCGGTCGCGCCGGCGGTGATGCGCACGACCACGTTCGCCAGACCGCCCGCCGGGCCGACCACGACTTCCTCTTCCCTGGTCGGTGTCTTCGCGCAGAACGGATCGGCGTCGCGCTTGGTCATCGCCATCTCGGGCGGCGTGCCGTTCAGCTTCACGGTCCCCTCGATGACGGCGTGCCCGGCCGGCGGCGGCGCGGCGACCGCGGTGCTGGCGCCCGGCGCGACCGGGGCGGGCGCGGGCGCCGCCGGAGTCGCTTTCTGGCACGCGCCCGCAACGGTCGAGACAGCGAGCGCAAAAATGGCCAGGCCCGGCTTGATCATGGTCGTCGTGCTAACAGGCGACTGCCGACCCGTCAAGGTCGCAATGGTTGCGCTGCCGGCTCAGGCTCCGTTCGCCACCCGACCCGCCGCCGCGAGCAGCAGGTCGATCCCCTCGGGGCTGGCCTGGAAGTAGCCTCGAATGCGGAGCTGGCGATCCACCAGGACCAGGTGCTCGCCGTGGAAGATCTGCCAGAAATCGCCCTTGCCGTCGCCGCCGGCGGAGACCTTCTCCTTGCCCATGCCTTCCTTGAAGCCGCCGACCACGGCCGCCTCGATGGCGTCGGCCGGGCCGGTCAGGAACGACCAGGCGACGGGGTTCGCGCCGTAGCGCGCGGCGTACTCGGCGAGCTTCGCCGGTGTATCCCGGGCCGGATCGACCGAGATGGAGA
Organism: uncultured Pseudomonadota bacterium; assembly: GCA_963835825.1. Classification (GTDB taxonomy): domain Bacteria; phylum Myxococcota_A; class Polyangia; order Fen-1088; family Fen-1088; genus JADGRB01. The sequence goes on along the minus strand of CAWIGZ010000001.1, from coordinate 2,033,455 downwards.
CCAGGTGAAAGTCTGGGCCCAGCTTGCGCGCCCGGCGGCCGACCTCGGCCATCTTCTGGGTGAGGAGCGGGCAGGCCTCCTGGCAAGAAGTGAAGATGAAGTCGGCGACCCAGACCCGGCCGGCGAGCTCGCGGGTTCCGAACGGTTGCCCGCGCTGATCGGTCAACGTGAAGGCGGGGACCGCGCCCAGGATCGCCGGGGACGCGCCGAGATGGCGGGTGACGGAACGGAAGATCGGCACGCCGAACAGCACCCCCAGCAGCGCTGCCCAGACGACCGGATTGCCCGCCAGGCGGGCGGCCATCGGGCGCGGGCGAGCGTGCATTCCCCGGGGAAATCCGGGGGCCGCGCCACCCGAAGAGGCCTCGGAGGGATCCGCTGGCGCCGGCGTGCTCACCCGTTGGTCTTCCGCTGCGTTCGCGCTTCTGTCAAGGGTCGCTCCGCGTCCCTGCGCGCCCGGTCCCTTGACGGGTGACCTGGTCTCGTTTACCTCATGGGGATCGGTTCATGCTTCTAGGTGCTGGCAATCACAGGGCAACGGCCGCCGCCAAGTCGTTCACCGTCGCGGTGATGGCGGCGGCGATGGTTGCCCAGTTGCTCTCGATCTCGCACGAGATGACGGTGCGGCACTTCCGCTGCGCCGAGCACGGCGAGCTGACGCACGTCGCGGCGCTGTCGGCGCCTGCCGCCATGCAGTCGGCCCCAGATCCGCGAAGCGGCCACGAGGCGCTCCGCGCGCGCGACGGCGAGGCGGCCGATACGCACGAACACTGCGGCGTCGCGTTCACCGTGCAGGGGAGCTCCTGCACGACCTCGATCGGCAGCGCGATCGGCGCGGCACCGGCTTCGCCGGCGCTTCGTCCGGCACCGTCCTCCGTCCACTGGCAGGGGCGGGCGTTCGTCCTGGCGAGCGCCCCCAAGACCTCGCCTCCGTCCGCGTAACGAGATCGACCGTCGGCCGGCGCTTCGCCCGTCCCGGCTTTCCCTTCGTCCTCTCGCCGCGCCTTCGCCAGGAACGCGCGCGCAATCAACCCTGGCCACGGCGCGATTCGGTCGCGCCGCCCCTCGAGCCCGGAGGCTTCCGTTGTCTGGTCACGTTGCTTTGGCTGATCGAAAACTTGGTTCGCTCCTCCCTGGTGAGGGGCTCCTGCACGCGCGGGGGCTCACCGTCGGGTACGACGGGATCCCGATCTTGCCGGCGCTCACCCTCAGCGTCGGGCGCCGGGGAGCTGTGGGCCATCATCGGGCCCAACGGCGCCGGCAAGTCGACCTTCGTGCGGACGGCCCTCGGGCTCGCCCGTCCCGTCGGCGGCGTCCTCGAACGGAGGCCCGGGCTCCGGCTCGCCTATGTCCCGCAGCAGTCGGCGCTGGACGCCATCTTCCCGGTGTCGGTCCTCGACTTCGTGCTGATGGGCCTGCAGGGGACCGGCAACGTGACGCTGGCCAGCCCGGGGGCGTTCCTCGGGCGGGCCCGGACCGCCCTCGCCGAGGCGGGCGTCGAGAAGTTGCAGCGGCGGCAGCTTCGCGATTTTTCGGGCGGGCAGCGGCAGCGGGTGCTCATGGCGCGGGCGCTGGCGACCGACGCCGATTCTCGTCTTTCTCGACGAGCCGACCGCCGCGCTCGACGCCTCGTCCGAGCAGGAGGTGCTCGAGCTCATCCAGCGCCTCCGCGAGCGCCGGGGCGCGGCCGTCGTGATGGTGACCCACCTGGTCGAGGACGGCCTCGAGCGGGCCGATCACGCGCTCCTCCTCGATCGCGATCACCGCGTGGCGTTCGCGGCCACCGCGGCGGCGATGCGCTCCGCGCCCGAATTCGAAAACATTTACGCCCGGTTCGTCGGACGCCGGGCCGGGGAAGGGGAGACGTCGTGAGCGACACCGGAGCGACCTGGCACGAGCTCTTCGCCAATCTGGGAATCTTCAGGGACGCGATCCTCGCAGGGGGGCTGGCCGGCGCCCTGCTCGGGTTTCTGGGGGTGCACGTCGTCTTGCGACGGATGGTGTTCGCGTCGTCGACCATCGCTCAGGCCGCCGCGCTCGGCGTCGCGCTTTCGTTCTGGGTGCCGGCCGTCATCGATCCGCTGGGCCACGCCGCCGCTCACGCCGCCGGTCCGGGCGGGCACCTCATCCCGTCGCCGCTCTTTCAGCCGGTGCTGTGGGCGATCGCCGCCTCCCTGCTCGCCACCCTGGTGTTCATCGCCAACCCGGTGCGCCTGCACCTCACCCGCGAGAGCATGCTGGGGTTCGTGTTTCTGGCCAGCGGCGCCGGCGCGGTGATCGTCGGCGATCGGATCACCCAGGACGCCCACGACCTGACCGCGATCCTCTTCGGCAGCGCCGTGGTGGTGCAGACCAGCGATCTCTACTGGATCGGGGCGGCGACCGCGATCTTGCTGGGAGGCCACCTGATCCTCTGGCGGGCGCTGCTGTTCGTCGGCTACGACCCGCTGGGGGCCGAGGTGCAGGGGATGCCCGTGCGCGCGCTCAACGGGTTTCTCTTCGTGTCGGTCGGGCTGGCCGTCGCGCTTTGCACGCGGGCCCTGGGCGCGCTTCCGGTGTTCGCGTTCAGCGTGCTGCCCGCCATGGCGGCGCTGGCGCTCACCTCCCGCATCGGTCTCTGCTTCGTCCTGGCGACGGCGTTCGGGGCCTTCTCGGGCGTGGCGGGCTTCGCCGTTTCGTTTCGGGCCGAGCTGCCGGTCGGCGCGACCGAGACGGCCACGGCGGCGGCGCTGCTCGCGGCGGCGCTGGGCTGGCGCTATGTCGGGGCCGAGCGCGATCGCCGCCGGGCGCGCCAGAGCGCATTCCAAGGCGCTCTCGAAGGCGCGCCAAGAATCGCACCCAAAGCGGAACCAATGAAGGGAGGCCCGAGTGCTTAGCGTGGTGATCGCCTGCTTGCTCGCGCAGCAGATCGACCAGAATGCACTCGAAAAGGCCATGGCCGCGGACGCCGCCGCCAAGTCGGCAAACGCCCCGTCCACGACGCCGGCGCCGGCAGGGCCGGCGGGCCCGGGCGTGATGGGTGCGCCGGAGGCGGCCACCGCGGCGGAGTCCCCGCCCGGCGGCGGAAACTGGGCCTCGCAGCGGGCGGTTCGCGCACCGGGCGGCAGCCTCCTCAACCCGGCGCTCTCGTTCATCCTCGACGGCAGCTTCGGTTATTACGGCCAGCACTTCGGTGACTTCGCGGCGCTGGGCTTGCCGCCGGCGGGCGACGATCCGATCCGTGACCCGGCAAGGGTTCGACCTCCAGGAGATCGAGCTCGCCGCCCAGTCGGCGATCGATCCCTACTTCGAGGGGGCGGTGTTCCTCACCATTCCCAGCCTCGCCGGGCTGGAGGTCGAGGAGGCGTATCTGGTCACCACTTCGCTGCCGTTCAACCTGCAGATCAAGGCGGGGGCGTTCCGCTCGCAGTTCGGACGCAACAACACCCAGCACCTGCACCTGCAGTACTTCACGCGGCGCCCGCTCATGACCGCGCTGCTGTTCGGCGAGGACGGGCTGCGGGGGCCGGGCGCGCAGGCGTCGGTGCTGCTGCCGTTGCCCTGGTTCGCCACCCTCTACGCCGAGGCGTTCAGCATCACGGCGCCCGAGGGTCTGGCCGGCATCTCCACCTTCGGCGGGGGCGAGCGGCTGACCCCCGCGAACCTGACCTACACCGCCGAGCTGGAACAGTTCTTCGACCTCGCCGAGTCGCACTCGTTGCTGGTGGGTCTCAACTTCGCGACGGGCCGGTCCGTCGACTGCCTGACCGCCGCGCCCTGCTATCCGCTCACCTTGGAAGGCCCGCGCAGCTACCTCTACGGCGCCGACCTTTATTACAAATGGAAGCCGGCCAACGTCGCCCAGAGCTATGCCAGCTTTCAGTGGACCACCGAGTTCTACGCCCGCACGCTGGCTGACGGGGGGCCCACCGAAGGGGCCGGCTACAGCGAGGCGGTCGTGCAGATCGCCCGGCGGTTTTACCTCGGAGGGCGGTTCGACCTGACCGGGCTGCCGAGCGGGCCGGACGTGCCGCGCCGCTACGCCGGTGCCGCCTCGGTCACCTTCGCGCCGAGCGAGTTCTCGCGCCTTCGTCTTTATGCGCAGGAGCTGGGCGGCCCCGGCGTGGCCGCCACCACCGTCGGGTTCCTGCAGGTCGAGTACTCGATGGGCGCCCACGGCGCTCACCCCTTCTGAACAGGAGATTTGTCCATGCGCATCGGATCGAAGCTGACGGGTCTCATTCTGGCGGGCGCGGTTCTGCTCGTCGGCGCGCGGAGCGCCTCGGCCAAGCTGCGGGTGGTCGCCACCATCGAGACGCTCGCCGATCTCTGCTCGCCAGATTGGCGGCGATCGGATCGACGTCACCTCGCTCTCGCACGGCTACCAGGATCCGCACTTCGTCGAGGCCAAGCCCTCGCTGGTGCTCACGCTCAACCGCGCCGACGCGCTCGTCTACGTCGGGCTCGATCTGGAGATCGGCTGGTTGCCGCCGCTGGTCCAGCAGTCGCGCAACGTGCGGATCCAGCGCGGGCAGCCGGGAAACATCGACGCTTCGACGGGGATCAAGGTCGAAGACGTGCCGACGATTCCCGCCGACCAGCTGCGCGCGCTCGGCGACATCCATCCGCTCGGCAACCCGCACTACTGGATCCCGCCCCAGAACGCCCGCGGCATCGCCAAGGTGCTGGCTCAGCGATTCACGGAGCTCGATCCTGGGGGCGCGGCTGCCTACCAGGCCGGCCTGACCGCCTTCGAGCACCGCCTCGACGCCAAGGAGGCGGCGTGGGAAAAGGCCGCCGCGCCGCTGCACGGCATCAACATCGTCACCTATCACAAGAGCTGGTCGTACGTGGCCGAGTGGCTGAAGATGCACGAGATCGGCTACATCGAGCCGAAGCCGGGAATCCCTCCGACCGCCAGCCACACCGCGCAGCTGATCGGGCTCATGCGGAAATCGAACGTCAAGCTGGTGATCGTCGAGTCGTTCTACCCGAGCAGCCTCGCCCACTTCGTCGCCGAAAACGGGCATGCCCGCCTGGTGAGCACCCCCTCGGACGTCGGCGCGACCCCGGCGATCAAGACCTACTTCGATCTCGTCGACGCCGTGATTGCCGCGTTCCTGGGAGGCAAGTAAGTTCGAGGCGGGAGCGCCTCCCGCCGATGATGCCAACAGCGACAGAGCCCTCCGCTGCGCCGGCCGTTCACGGGCCCCCTGCGGGTGGGGGTGGCCGGAATGTGGACCTTCCTGGCCACCGACGCGATGGGGTTCGCCGGTCTCTTCGTCGCCTACGGCGTGCTGCGCGTGCGCGCCGACGCCTGGCCCGCTCCCCGCGCGCACCTCGAGCTCGGCCCGGCCGCGGCGATGACCTTCGCGCTGCTGGCCTCGGCGTTCACGATGACCCAGGCGACCCGGGCGACCGCGGCGCGGGCGCGCCTCGGCTGGCTGATCGCGACCGCCGGGCTGGGGCTGGCCTTTCTCGGCGCCGAAATCGCCGAGTACCGGCGGCTCTGGGCGGCCGCCGATCCGGTGCGGCTCGGCAGCGGCGTCTACGGAGGCACGTTCTACGCGCTCACCGGCTATCACGGCCTGCACGTGGCAGCCGGCGTCGTCGCGCTGCTTGCCGTGGCGGTCCGGGGCGCGCGTCCGCGGAGCGTCGAGGTGGTGGCGCTCTACTGGCACTTCGTCGATCTGGCCTGGATGCCGATCTTCACCTTCCTCTATCTGATGCCGGTCGCGATGACCACGGCGACGTCACCTCGATCGCGGAGCGTAAGGTCAGGCGCGACGGCGCTGACGTTCCTGGCGCTGGCCGCGCTCACGCTCGCCGAGCTGGAGGTGGCCAGTCTCGACGGCGCGGGGCCCGGGCGCCCGACGGCGCTTTCGGGGTTGCTCCTCGTCAAGGTGGGGCTGGTGCTGGCGCTCTGCTTGCGCGCCGACTTTCGTCGCCGGTCGGCCGCCCGGCTGGTGCTGATCGCGCTCTTCCTGGGGGCCGGCACCGCCGCCGTGCTGATGCTGGAGGCAGCGTTCCAGGCGCGCGTGCGATGAACGAGAAGCGGAAAAGAAGAGCCAGGGCGGGCGCGGTCGTCCTGGGCACGGTACTGGCGCTGCTGGCGCGGCCGGCCGCCGCGCTCTGCCCCAACTGCCTCGGCCAGTCGTCGACGCTCGGCGCGGCCCTGCGGCTGGTGGGGATCTTCCTGCTCGTCCCGCCGGCCATCTTCTTCGCGGTGGCGATCGCCATCCGCAAGCTCTCGCGCCCGCGATGACCGGGGCCGACCGACGCTACGGCGCGGCGTCCGCGCCGCCGTCGGGCGCGGGCAGGGGGGGCGGAGACCAGGGGGGCTGATCGCGCAGGCGCTCTTCCAGGACGCCCGCCGCGGGCGTGTCCTTCAGCGCCACCAACGAGCGGACGTAGTGGGCCATGGCCCACAGGTCGGCCTCGGGCAGGACGTTCTTCCAGGTCGGCATGGCGGTGCCGCCGATCCCCGAGGCGATGGCCCGGTAGATGTCGGGGAGGGTGTCGCCGCCGCGCAGGTCGTTGAAGGTGAAGTCGGGCGGCAGGATCTTCACGCCGTAGTCGCTGTCCTTGGCCACCGCGAAGTAGAGGTCGGGACGAAACTCGCGCACCTCGTGGCCGGTCAGCTCCTTGGTGAAGGCGTAGATCTCCGGCCGGGTGGCGTAGGCGGGGTGGCAGGCGACCGCGCACTGGGCCAGGCCGTGGTAGACGCGGGTGCCGCGGGCGACCGCCTCGCCCTCGCGCCCGATCCAGGGATCGGGCGAAGCGACCAGCGGATCGCCAGGGGTTTCCGTGCGCCACCTTGGAGCGAAAGACTTCAAGTACTGGATGAGATCGTCGAGCTCCGCCTCGGGGACGTCCCAGGCCAGCATGGCGGTCCCGTGCAGACCGTGGCGGATGGTGCGGACGAAGTCGGCGTCGTTGGGGAGCTGGCCGGCGGCGACCGCCGCGAACTTGTAGACGCCGAGGCGCAGATCGCGGGGCGGCGGCGACAGGCCCGCGGCGGCGGTCCCCTTGCCGTCGCCGGCGTCGCCGTGACAGGGGCGGCAGAAGTGGGTGAAGACCTCGCGCCCGTGCTCGAGCGCGGCCGGCTGCACCACGCGGCCCCCCAGCGTCACCGGGGCGGTGAACGGCGGGGGCGCCCCGGGCAGCGCAGCCGTCCGCGTACAGGCCGCCGCCCCCGACAACAAAGCGAAGAGCGCGACGGTGCTTCTCACAGCCAGCACACGGCGACATAGACGACCAGCCAGACGATCAGCACGAAGTCCCAGTAAATCGTCAGCAGGCGGAGGCGGCGGGCGCCGGTCAGGGCCAGCGCCACCAGGCCGGCGAGCACATGGAGCGCGTGCAGGGCGGAGAGCGCGAAGAAGACCTCGCCGAGCGCCCCGGCGCTGGGCCCGAGGTGGATCGCCACCAGGTGCCGCCAGAGCAGCGCCTGCGCCGCCAGGAAGGCCGCGCCGAAAGCCAGCCCGCCGCGCGCCGAGCCCCGCCGCAAGGCCACGCTGGCCGCGACGAGCGCCAGGGTGTTGGCGGCGGCCGCGCCCCGCGGGAAAGGCGGCGCGCCGGCCGGAGGCCAGCCGGGCGCCTGCGAGCGAATGATGGCGTACGCCAGCAACAGCGCCGCGAACAGCATGGCGGTCGCGCCGAGGAAGATGGTGAGGCCGACCTGGGCGTCGATCTCGCGCCGGCGCGACGCCGTGACAGGCGCCGCCGTCACGCCGGCTCCGTCGAGGTCGGCCCGGACCCGGCCGGCGCGGGCGCCGCCGCGATCAGCTCGGCCTGGCCCAGCCAGTCCCGCCCGAGCGGGCGCGCCGCCGGGTGACTCAGCTCGTGCGGCCCGCGGACGACGATGGGGATCTGATCGAAGTTGTGGTGCGGCGGCGGCGAGGCGACCGTCCACTCGAGCGTGCCGACCTCCCAGGGGTTCGCCGACGCGCGGGCCCCGCGGGCCAGGCTCCAGAAGAAGTTCACCACGAAGATGAGCTGCGCCGCCCCCAGCAGATAGGCCGCGTGGGAGATCCCCCGGTTCAGCGGCAGGAGCGGCTTCAGAAAGTCGTAGACCGACGGGTCATAGAGCCGCCGCTGCATCCCCTCGTAGCCGATCACCAGCTGCCCGACGAAGACGAGGTTGAGAGGAACGAACGTCAGCCAGAAGTGCAGCTTGCCCAGCCCCTCGCTCATCATCCGGCCGAACATCTTGGGGAACCAGAAATAGACGGCGGCGAACAGCGACAGCAAAAGCGCCGAAGCCATGATTAGGTGGAAGTGCCCGACCACGAAGTAGGTGTCGTGCAGGTAGATGTCGGCCGTGATGTCGGCCAGGTAGAGACCGGTCAGGCCGCCGACCCCGAAGGTGAACACCATCCCCAGACAGAAGAGCATCGGCGTGGCCATCCGGATCGCGCCGCGCCAGAGCGTCCCCAGCCAGCTGAGCACGATGAGCGCGGTCGGCACCGAGATGATCATCGTCAGCAGCATGAAGCTTTCGCCCAGCAGCGGGCTGAGGCCGGTGGTGAACATGTGGTGGCCGTAGACGACGGTCGACAGCACCACCACCCCGATCATCGCGCCGACCGTCACGCGGTAGCCGAACACCGGCTTGCGCGCGAAGAAGGCCAGCAGGTCGCCGACGATCCCCCAGGCCGGCAGGATCAAGATGTAGACCTCCGGGTGGCCGAACAGCCAGAAGAGGTGCTGGTAGAGGATCGGATCGCCGCCCGCGCCCGGCGTCGTGCCGGCGATGAAGAACTGGGTCCCGAGCACGCGGTCGAAGAGGAGCAGGACCATCGCCGCGGCCAGCACCGGCACGAAGAGCGCGTTCAGGATCGAGGTGAGGAAGTAGCCCCAGACGGTGAGCGGCATCCGCAGGTAGCTCATCCCCGGCGCGCGCATCCGCAAGACAGTGGTGATGTAGTTGACCGCCCCCATCACCGACGACGCGCCGTTGAGATAGATCGCCACCACCCAGAGCGTCTGGCCGAGGCCGGGGGCCCCGATGGTCGTGGAGAGCGTGGCGTAGGCGGTCCAGCCGGCCTCGGGCGGCCCGAGCGGGACGAAGAACGATGCGGTCAGGACCGCCGTCGCGGCGAACATCGTCCAGAACGAGGCCATGTTGAGCCGCGGGAACGCCATGTCCCGCGCGCCGAGCATCAGCGGCAAGCAAGAAGTTGCCGAAGCCGCCGATCAAGATGGGCGTCACCGCGAAGAAGATCATGATCGTCCCGTGCATCGTGAAGAGCGCGGTGTAAGCGACGGGGGAGATCACGCCGCCCGACGGGCCGAACAGCAGCTTCCCGACGAGCGGCACCGGCGCCCCGGGGCGGGCGAGCTGCCAGCGGATGAGCATGGCCATCACCCCGCCGACGGCCAGGAAGGCGAGGCCGAGAAACAGAAACTGCCGGCCGATCACCTTGTGATCGATCGAGAAGACGAACCGGCGGAGAAAACCGGTCGGCGCGGGCGGGAGCTCGTCGTGCGCCTCGGCCGCAGCGTCGTCGTCGCGCTCGCTCATTTTCCCGTCTCCCAGTCCCACGCCTCGGTGACGGGCGCGGTCGCCTGGACGGAGCCGGGCTCTGCCGGGCGCGGTCCTTCGCGGGAGGGTTCGGGGGCCCCGCGCGCATCGTAGCGCAGGCGGCTGTCGATCTCGGCGCGCGCCAGCCAGGCGCGGTACTCGGGCTCGAGGCGGGCCTTCAGCAACCCGCGCATCTTGTAGTGGTTCACGCCGCAGTGCTGGGCGCAGGCGATCTCGAACTGTCCGGGCTCGGTGGCCTGGAACCAGAAGCGCGTCGTCATCCCCGGGATGGCGTCGATCTTGGTGCGGAAGCTCGGCAGGTAGAGCGAGTGCACCACGTCGCGCGAGCGGAGCTTGAGGTAGATGGGGCGCCCGACCGGGACGTCGAGCTCGTTGAGGGTGACGACGTCGTCGGGCGTGCCGAAGCGGCCGTCGGGGCCGGCGGTCCGGAACGTCCAGGCCCACTGGCGCGCCGTCACCTCGACCCGCAGCGCCCGCGGGTCCGCGTCCGGATAGCGCCAGAAATGTGTCTCCAGGTCGTGCGAGGTCCGCAGCGCGAGCGTCACGTCGATGGCCACGAACATCACCAGCGCGACCGTGAACATGAGCGCCCGGTCGCGCGGCCGGTTTCCGTGGGTGTGGTGGGCCCAGGTCCGCCCCGCGCGGGTCCGGTGGAACACGATGGCCGCCAGGAGAAAGGCCAGCGCGGCCACGAAGGCGATCCCGGTGGTCAGCGTCAGATAGCCGATCGCGGCGTCGACGAGGTGGCCGTCGAGCGAGGCGTCGCGAGGCAGCACGATGTGCACGGCCAGAGCATTCCTAACTCGCGCCCGAAGCGCAAAGCAATGACCACAAATCAGACGCCGAACGGACGTTTTATGGATAGGATTCGCGCCCGATGGCGAATCCCGGCGATCTGGTTGGCCGACAGGTCGGACGTTACGCCGTGGTCCGTCACCTCGCCTCGGGCGGCATGGCCGAGCTCTACATCGCGCGCCAGGAATCGGTGGGCGGGTTCGAGAAGCAGGTGGTGCTCAAGATCCTGCAGCCGCGCTACGCCGAGAACCCGCGGGTGGTGACCATGTTCCTCGACGAGGCGCGCCTGGCGGCCAAGCTGAACCACCCGGCGATCGTGCACGTCTACGACGTCGCCGACGAGGGGGGGCTCAAGTACATCGCCATGGAGTACATCCACGGCGAGACGATCGCGGACATCGTCAAGCGAGGGCTGGCCGTCGACCGCTACCTGCCGCTCGAGTACGCCATTCACATCGTCCGGCAGACGGCCACGGGCCTCGCCTACGCCCATGCGCGCAAGGAGCCCGACGGCAAGGTGGTGCGCATCGTCCACCGCGACATCTCACCGACGAACATCCTGGTCAGCTACGAGGGGCAGACGGAGATCGTCGACTTCGGCATCGCCCGCGCCCAGGACGAGCTCCGCGAGGAGGCGGGCATCCTCCCCGGCAAGGCGTCCTACATGTCCCCCGAGCAGGTGCGCGGCGAGACCGTCGATCACCGCTCGGACATCTTCGCGCTGGGGATCATCCTTTACGAGCTGACGCTCTGTCAGCGCCTTTACCGCGGGGCGGCCGACGACGTGATGAAGCGGATCGTGAGCGAGCGGGTGCAGCCGCCCACGGCGCTCCGGCGCGACTATCCGGCCGCGCTGGAGCTGATCGTCATGCGGGCGCTGGAGAAGCGCCCCGAGAACCGCTACCAGACCGCGCAGGAGATGCACGACGATCTGGAGGAGTTCCTCAACGAAAGCGGGCTGCGGAGCGGCAACCGCCGCGTCGCGATCTACATGAACGAGCTGTTCGCGACCGACGCGGCGGCCGCGGGCGGGAAGGGGGCGGACGACGATCAGGATGCGCTCGACTTCGACCGCCGGGCGCCGCTGAGCATGCGCATCGAGCCGGCGGCCGAGCCCGAGCGAGAACGGCGGGCCCCTCCGCCGTCCCCGGCGGGCGCTTCCGTGTCGACGCCGGTGGCGCTGGGCGCGTCGCGGGCGGCCGAGGTCGTCAGCGCGCCAGACCTCGTCCTGGCCGGCGGGCGATCTCAAGGAAGCTGGATCCTCCTCGCCAGCCTCATCGCCTTGGTCATTGGGGCGATGGTATTCCTCACCCTTCGATGATATTTTCGCGCGACGTTTCCGAGCACGGTTGGCTGCGGAGCCGGGAAGCTCTCACTGCATGAAATTCGTCTGCGATCGCTGCCAGACCAAATATTCAATCGCGGACGAAAAAGTTCGCGGGAAGATCCTCAAGGTCCGCTGCAAGTCCTGCACGAACATCATCACCGTGCGGGAAGAAGGTGCTGGCGCCGGCGCGCGCGCTCCGCCGGCCGTCCGCGCCCGTTTCGCCGGTGGGGTCGGCCGGGGCTCCTTCCGGCGCCCGCCCGCCCGCGCCCGCAGCGCCCCGCACGCCGCTCGGGCCGCCGGCCACGGCGCCGATCGAGCGCCGGGCCGCGCCGCGTCCAGAGCCGCCGGCTGACGACGGCGTCGCCTGGTACATGGCGCTGGACGGCAACCGCACCGGGCCGTTCTCGCGCCGGCAGCTCATCGACAGGGTCGCGCCGCTCTCCAAGGACGCCGACGTGCACGTCTGGAACGAGAAGCTCGGGAGCTGGAAGCCGCCGGCGGAGGTTCCGGCGCTGGCGGCCGATCTGGCGGTGCGGCGGCGTCCACCGCCGCCCGCGCCGGCCCCGCCGCCACCGCCGCCGTTTCCGGGCGCGCCCCGCCGTCCCACCGCGCCGGCGATGGCTGCCGCGGCGCCTGCACCCGCCCGCCAGACCGGCGCCCATCCAGTCGTCGGCGCCCCCATCGGCCCCGGCGTCGGGCTCAAGCTGCCGCCTCCCGTCGCGCCGCCGGGCGGTCGCCGCCCCACGGGACCGATGGCCCGGCCCATCGGCCTCGCCGAGCTGGCGCCGGCGACCGCGTCGGCAGCTCCGGAAGCCGCCGACGTCGGGCTGGACCTCGATCCCTCGTCGATGCTCGAGACACCGGCCCCGCAGCTGCACATGCTGCACGGCCTGGGCACGAACGGCGTCGCCCACGCTGACGCGTCGGCCTCGAACGGCACCTCCACGACGGCTGAAAAGTCCGACGTGCTCAACACGTTGAACCTCGCTTCGGCCTCCGGGGCGGGACCTGCGCCGCGTCTGCTCTCCTCGGAGGCGGTCGTCGGCTGGCAGCCGAGCTCCGCCGAGGCGCCGGGCGCACGTCAGCGCACGACGCGCATCCTCCTGGCGCTCCTGGGGGTCATCGCGCTGGTCTGCGTGGTGCTTTTCCTCAACGTCGCGAAGAAGCCGAAGCCGGCCGCCGTCCTGCCGTCCAAGGTCACCGATCCGCTGGCCGGCGTGGTGGACAACCCGCCGCCCTTGCCACCCGAGCCGGCCGGGCCGCCGCCGAGGGTCGCCCCCACGCCGGAACCGGCGCCGGGACCGCGCGGGCACGGCAAGGGGCGCCCGGCGGCGCGCGGTCGAGGTGCGGCGTCGGTCGCCGCGACGACGCCGCCGCCGCTGGCCGCAACGGCGCCGCCGCCCCGCGGTGGCCGCGGACAACTCGGCCAACTCCCGCTACCGCGACAGCGGGCACAACCTCAACATCACCGGGGGCGGTATCACGCGGCCGGCGCCGTCGCAGGCCGACATCTCGCGCGTCATCAACAACAACCGAGGCGGGATCAAGAACTGCTACCAGCGCGCGCTGCTGCGCGACAACAGCCTCACCCACGGCAAGATCAGCGTGAGGGTCACGATCGGAATCTCGGGACGGGTCAAGCACACCTCCATCGACGGGCCGCCCCAGTTCCGTTCGCTCGATCCCTGCATCAAGGAGGTCGTCGGGCGCTGGGCCTTCCCGCAGGCGAGCGACGAGTACGGCACCGAGTTCGTCTACGTCTTCCAGGGCAATGAGTAAGACGCCCCGCCCGGCGTGCTAGCTTGAATCGAGGTCCTGAATCTTGTTCAAGCACCCGTATGCCGAGTTCCTGAGCAAGGTCGAAAAGCCGTCGCGCTACGTCGGCGGCGAGTACCAGGAGGCGCGCAAGGACCCGGCGACGGTGACCGCCCGGATCTGCCTGGCCTTCCCCGACGTCTACGAGATTGGGATGTCGCACCTGGGGACGAAGATCCTCTACGGCGTCCTCAACAAGACCGACGGGCTCGCTTGCGAGCGGGTGTTTTCCCCCTGGCTCGACTGCGAGGCCGAGCTGCGCGCGCGCGGGCTGCCGCTGGTGACGCTGGAGACGGCGACCCCGGTGGGCGAGTTCGACGTGGTCGGCTTCTCGCTGCAGTACGAGCTGACGTACACCAACGTGCTGGCCATCCTCGACCTGGCGCGGGATCCCGCTGCGCGCGGCCGACCGCGACGACCGGGCGCCGCTGATCATCGCCGGCGGCCCGACCGCCACGCACCCCGAGCCGCTGGCCCCCTTCATCGACGCCTTCTTCATCGGCGAGGCCGAGGAGGTGCTGCCGGCGCTGGTGCGCGAGGCGGCCGAAATGCGGCGGGCGCAGGTTCCGCGGCGCGAGCGGCTCTGCCGGCTGGCCGAGAAATATCCGCTCTACGTCCCCGAGCTCTACGCCACCGAGCTCGACGAGGAGAGCGGGCTCCTGGTGGTCGGCGCGCCGCTCGATCCGCGCGTGCCGGCCCGGCCGCGGCGGGTGCTGGTGGCCGACATCAACAAGTTCCCGTTCCCCGACGACTCGCCGCTGCCGTACGCCGAGGCGATCTTCGATCGCATGGCGGTCGAGGTGGCGCGGGGCTGCACCGAGGGGTGCCGCTTCTGCCAGGCGGGGATGATCTACCGTCCGGTGCGCGAGCGCGATCCGGTGGCCGTCATCGACGCGCTGGTCGAAGGGGTCAAGAAGGGCGGCTACGACGAGACGGCGCTGACGTCGCTGTCGATGGCCGACTACTCGTGCGTGACGCCGCTGGTGAAGGCGGCCATGGCCAAGCTCGCGCCCGAGAAGGTCTCGCTCTCGGTGTCGTCGCTGCGCGCCTACGGGCTCAACGACGATCTGCTGGGGGAGATCGCCAGCGTGCGGGCAGGGGGGCTGACCTTCGCGCCCGAGGCGGGCACGCAGCGCATGCGCGACGTGATCGCCAAGAACGTCACCGAGGCCGACATCATCGAGTCGGCCCACCGGGTGTTCGGGCGGGGCTTTTCGCGCATGAAGCTCTACTTCATGATCGGCCTGCCGACCGAGACCGACGAGGACGTGCTGGGGATCGTCGAGACCGCGGCGCGCGTGCAGGAGATCGGCCGGCGCCACCAGCGGGGCGCGCAGGTGACCGCCTCGGTCTCCACCCACGTGCCGAAGCCGCACACGCCGTTTCAGTGGGCGTCGATGGACACCGAGGCGGAGACCACCCGCAAGCAGGCGCTGCTGGCCGAGCGGGCGCGCGCGCTGCGCGTGAACCTCAAGATGCACGAGAACCAGCAGTCCCACATCGAGGGGATCTTCGCGCGCGGCGATCGGCGCGCCGGCGAGCTCCTGGAGGCGGCCTTCCGGCTCGGCTGCCGCTTCGACAGCTGGGACGACGCGCTGCGGATCGATCTGTGGGAGCAGGCGGTGGCGGAGACGTCGCCGCGCACCGGGTTCGACGTGGCGCGGCCGCTCGGGACGCTGCCGGTGACGGCGCGGCTGCCGTGGAGCCACATCGACATCGGGCTCGAGCCGGACTTCCTGGCCAAGGAGTACCGCAAGGCGCTCAAGGATCGGCTGTCGCCGCCCTGCGGAAAGCCGTACAAGAAGCTGCTGCACCCGAGCAGCGTCGCGGCGGCGGAGGCGGGCGCCAAGGACAAGCTCATCTGCTACGACTGCGGCATCGCCTGCGATCTCGACGCCATGAAGGGCGAGCGGCTCTTCTACCTGCGGCGCATGAACGCCTGGGGAACTGCGGCGGGCGTCGACATGGGGACCCCCGAGCGGTCCCCAAACCCTCCCGCAATGGGTCCCGTCGAGCAGAGCCCGCCGGGATCCCACGCGATCGTTCTTCCACGCAAGCCGCGGCCGGTGCAGGACCCGACGCGGCCGCCGCCGCGGGCCGAGCAGGCGAAGCCGCACGGGTACCGCGTCCGCTACACCAAGCTCGGGCGGGTCGCCTACCTCGGGCACCTCGATCTGGTGCGCCACCTGCCGCGCATCTTCCGGCGCGCCGGGTTCGAGATCTATTACTCGGTCGGGTTTCACCCCAAGCCGGAGCTGTCGTTCGGGCCGGCGCTGGGGCTGGGGATCCCGTCGCTGGGCGAGATCCTCGACGTGAAGCTGGTCGACGATCTGCCGCCCGAGGAGGTGGCGCGGCGCCTGGCCCGCGTCTCGCTCGACGGGATCGAGATCGTCGAAGTCGCGCGCGTCCTCGACAACGACCGCGCGCTCGGCCGGGTGATCACCGAGTCGGAGACCATCGCCCAGCTGCCGGCCGGCACCGACGTCGCGGCCGCGCTGGCGCGGTTCGCCGGCGACGAGCCGCTCAAGTTGCTGCGCGAATCGGACAAGGCGATCGCGCGCACCGTCGACGTCCGCAAGACCCTTCGATCGCTGGCGCTGTTCGAGGACGCGGAGGCGCGGCGCCGGCTCGGCTGGGCCGACGGCCCGATGATCTCGTTCGCCGTCTCCGTCAGCAACGAGGGGAGCGCCAAGCCGAGCGAGGTGGTCACCACGCTCTTCGGCCTGGAGATCGCGCAGAAGACCGATCTGGCGCGGCTGGCGCTCTGGGGCGACGAGCGGACCGATCCGTTGCGCGTGAGCGAGCTTCGCCGGCGGGCCGTCGTCGCGCGGCCGGCCGCGGCGGCCGCGGCGCCGTGATCGAGACCGCCGGCCTCTCCAAGCGGTTCGGCGACACGCTGGCCGTCGACGAGCTCACGCTGCGGATCGAGGCCGGCGAGGTGGTCGGCTTCCTCGGCCCGAACGGCTCGGGCAAGACGACCACCATCCGCCTGCTGATGGGCCTCTTGCGCCCGAGCGCCGGGCGCGCCTCGATCCTCGGCCGCGACTGCCACACCGACGCCGTCGCGCTCAAGCGCGAGGTCGGCTATCTCCCCGACGAGCCGTTCCTCTATCCCTACCTGACCGGGCTGGAGACGCTGGAGCTGGTCGGCGGACTGCACGGGCTGACCACCGCCGAGGCGCGCCGTCGCGCGGGCGACCTCGCCGAGCGCCTGGGCCTGGGCGCTGCCGCCCGCGGCTACACCGTCACTTACTCGCTGGGGATGAAGAAGCGGCTGGCGCTGGCGCTGGCGCTCATCCACGAGCCGCGCGTGCTGATCCTCGACGAGCCGACCAACGGGCTCGATCCGGCGGGCGCCCGGCAGATGCGCGCCAACATCGCCGAGTATGCCGCCGGCGGACGGACGATCTTCCTGTCGACCCACCTCCTCGATGCCGCCGAGCGGCTCTGCCACCGCGTCGCCATCATCCAGAAGGGGAGGCTGCAGGCGGTGGGAACGCCCGACGAGCTGCGGGCCCGCTTCGCCGCCGCGCCCGGAACGACGCTGGAGGACCTCTTCCTGCGCGTGACGTCGGACGACGCGGCCGGGCCGGCGACGACGTCGCGTGCCGGCGGGGGCGGTTGAGCGCGGCGCAACCGATCGGCGCCGGACCGCTGGCGGCGCTCCTGATCCGGGCGCGGTTGCGCTCGTTCCGCAACGGTCTTCGCGCCCGGGGCAGCCGCCGCACGCCGGTGCTGGCGACGGTGGCCGGGCTCGTCATCGCGCTGGCTTACGTCGGCCTCTTCTCGCAGGCCTTCTCGACGATCGTCGGGGCGGTCGGTCTCGTCGAGCAGGCGGCCGCGCTGGCGCTGGTGACCGGGACGCTGGCGCTCGGCAGCCTGACCGCCAAGGCGGCGAGCAGCGACGCGGTCCGCGCCGGCTCCGCCGAGAACGAGTTCCTGCTGGCGCGCCCGGTCTCGCTTGCAGGCGCTGGTCGCCGCGCGCGGCCTCGCCGACGCGGTCACCGATCCGATGGGGGCGCTGTTTCTGTTCCCGGTGCTGCTCGCCGCCGCGCTGGTCTGGCGCCTGCCGCCGGCGGCCTGGCTGCTGGCGGCGGCGATCTCGTCGGCGGTCCAGGTCGCCATCTCCATGCTCGCCTACGCGACCCAGCTGGCCGTCGTGCGGGTCGCCGCGCCGGCGCGCCGCCGGACCGTCTGGATGGGGCTGCGTCTGGTGGCCGCGCTGGCCCTGGCGGCGGTCTGGATGGTCGGCACCTGGGTGCTGCGCGCACCGGCAATGCTGGCGGCCAAGCTCACGGCGGTCGCCGGGTGGGCGAACCTCACGCCGGGGGGGCTCATCGTCGCGCCGCTGATCGCGATCGTGCGCGGTCAGACCGCGGTCGCGCTGGTGGCGCTGGGCCTCCTCTGCCTGGTGGCCGCGGCCGCGCTGCTGCTGGCGGTGGCGGTGGCCCGCCGGGCCGGAATGCGAGGCTGGGAGGAGGCGGGCGCCCCCTGGGCCGAGGCGGCGCCCGTTCCCTCCGGCCGGGCCGGCCCGATCACCGCGGCCAACAAGGACCTCCGCCTCATCACCCGCGATCGCGGGCAGGTGCTGGTGCTGATCGCGATGCCCGCGATCTTCGTCGGGATCCAGATCTTCGGCTCGGCCGGCTGGACCTGGTCGACCGCCAGCCTCGGGCGCATCTCCTGCCTGGCCTATTCGCTGGCGCTCTACATGGCCACCATCGGTCCGCTGACCCACATGCAGGCCGAGCGGCGGGCGTTCTGGATCCTCCGTTCGGTCCCCGTGCCGCTCGGCAAGCTGTTCGCCGCCAAGGCGCGCGCCTGGTCGGTCGTGGTCGGCGGGGCGGCGGCCTTTGCCTTCGTACCGCTGGCGCTGGTGATGCCGCCGGCCAGCTTGGGCAATATCGGCAGCGTCGTCGTGGCGGGGGTTCTCGTGGTGGGCGGCGCCGTCTCGATGACGTTCCTGGCGATCGCGATGGCGGCGGGCGGGGCCGATCTCTCCGACGAGCAGACGACCGCCGTGGGCCCGGCGACGATCTACGCTTTTCTGCTGGTCGGCGGCCTTTACAACCTGGTCCTGACCGGCGATCCCCGCTCCCGGCTCTCCGGCCTGGCGCTGTATCTGTTCGTGACGGGCGCCTACTGGGGAGCCGGCGTCGCGCGCGCCGAGATCTGTCTGGACGCCGAGGCGGTGCGCACGCCGCGCCTGCGCACGGCGGACGCCGCGACCCTGTTGCTGGTCTACGCGCTGGCCGCGCGCGGCCTCGGCACGGCGGCGTCCGGCGCCCACGGCGCGATGGCGGCCACGCTGGCCGGGATGCGGCTCGGATGGGCGGTGCTGGTTGGCCTGGTGGCGCTGGTGCTGCTTCGCCGTGCGCGCGCAGTGCCCGATCGGCGTGGGCTGGCGGTCTCGACGATTGCCGGCGTGCTGCTGGGCGCGGCCGTTGGAGCGTTTCACAGGGGCGCCGTCCCCCTCTACGCGGGCGCGGCGATCCCCTACTGGCTGGGGACCGGTCTCTTCGTTCTGGCAGAAGAGCTCATCTTTCGGGGCGCGCTTCAACGCTCACTGGAAGAGGATCTCGCGTGGCCGGCGCTGCCGCGCTGGAAGGTGCGCCTCGCGGCCGGCGTCCTGACCGGCGCGCTCGGGATCGTCGCGCTGGCGATGACGACCGCGGCGTCGGGCGGCCTGATGGCGTTGCTGATCTCGCTGCAGATCGTGGCGGCGCTCGCCAGGGGTCTCACGGGGCGGGTAAGCGCCTCGGTGCTCGCGCGCCTGACGGCCCTGGCCGTTTGCACTTTTGTATAAGCGGGCAGGGGTTTACGATGGTTCCATGCGAAGTGTTGTCTCTTTGCGTCGAGCGTCTGGGGTCACGGCGCGCATCGCCTTGGGAGCGACCGTGGCCCTGGCCGTTTCGGGCGGCTGCAGCGTCGACCAGGCGGGTCTGGCCGCGACCAGCGAGAAGCTTCAACGTGACGGCGGCGGAACCGGTGGCGTCGTCATCCTCGGCAGCGGCGGCAACGTGGGCAGCGGCGGCGAGGTGCTCGGCAGCGGCGGCAACGTGGGCAGCGGCGGCGAGGTGCTCGGCAGCGGCGGCAGCCTCGGCGACGGGGGAACGGCGGCCACCGGCGGGACCAACGGCAGCGGTGGCTCGGTGGCGGTCGGGACGGGCGGGGATTCGGCCAGCGGTGGCGCGCCCGGTACGGGCGGCGTGGCAGGGGTGATGGGCGCAGACGCCGGGACCGACACCGGCGGCACGACCGGGGCAGGGGGAATCGACGCGACGGGCGGCTCGCCAGGCACGGGCGGCGCGATCGCGACCGGTGGCACCTCCGGGCCTGGGCGGCGCAGCGGGAATGGGCGGTAGAGGCATGGGCGGGAATCCCGGGACCGGCGGCAGCGGAGTCAAATGCGGCCCTCTCAACTGCACCGGCTGCTGCGGCGCCGACGGGCAGTGCGTGCACCCGGTGACGGCCAGTCAGTGCGGCAAGGCGGGCGCCGCCTGCGTGGCCTGCGCGCCCTGCCAGATCTGCGCGAGCTCCGGGCTGACGGCGGGCAGCTGCGCGATCGATCCGACGTCTCAGTGGACGATCGCCGCCGTTTCCGCGCAGGTCACGAAGAGCCCGCCCGGCGGCGGGACCTGGGATCCGCTGCACGGCGACGAGGGGGGGACGGCCCCCGATCTCTTCTGTGAATACGAGAACCCGTCCGGCAGCGTCAGCCCCACCACGGCCGGCGTCACGGACACGCTCACCGACGTCTTCACCGCCAATTGGGATCAGACCATCACGCCGGCGGGGGTGACGGTCAGTGCCTCGGCGCTGATGGCCAGCAAACCGGCCTGGCGCATCTGGGTCGGCGACGAGGACTGCAGCAGCCCCAACAAGTGCGGGACGGCGGGTCAGACCGCCTGCTCGTATCAACAACCGATCAGCGCCGCGTCGTTGATGAGCGGCGGCACGACGATCAGCAACTATCAGAACTGCCTGGCGCTGACGCTGTCGTTCGTCTGTCAGGCGCCGTGACCGCGGCGCAGGGCGCGCTGTTCCGACGCCTTCCGGGCGGCTGTCGCTTCGCGAACGCTCGGCCTTCGTTTTTCGCGGAGGCTCGGCCGCGAAGGCTAGGAGGGCGTTGCCGTAAGGCAACGGTGAGCGAAGCGAACGACGGACATTGGCCCGACGACGTGCCGCCCGGTAGGCGGCCTAGGCCTTCGCGATGAAGCCGGAGCGGAGGCAGCGCGCGCAGACGCGGATGTGGCTGCGGGTGCCGTTGGCGAGCTTGGTGTGCACGCGACGCAGGTTGGGCCGCTGGATGCTCTTGGTCTTGATGTTCGAATGGCTCACGTTGTTGGCCACTCGTCGCCGCTTGTCGCAGACTTCACATTGCGCTGCCATTTCAAATCCCTCCGGAAGGCGGGTACCTTTAGCACTGGCCGATGGGAATCGCAAGCGCGCGTCGCGCCCCGCCCGAGCTCTGCTGCCTCGCGCTGGCGGCGCTCGTTTTGGGCGGCCACCTCGGCTGTCGGCGGCGGCACCATCCTACCGCCTCGGAGACGCCCAAGGCACCGGCCGCTGCGCTCGTGCGCCTCGCGGGACAGGTCGTCGACGGACGCGCGCACGCCGTTCCGGGGGCGACCGTGCTCGCCTTCCGGATCGCCGACGGGGGCGCGGGGCGCGGGGAGCCCGCGCGCACGTCCACCGACCTCGACGGCCGCTTCGCGATCGACCGGCTGTCGGCCGGGAGCTATCGCCTTCTGGTCGAGGCGGCCGGTTTCGCCACCGCCGAGCTGGCGCCCGTCGTGGCCCCTGCGTCCGAGCTCGTGCTGCGGGTCGCGGGTGAGGGGCGGTCGATCTGGGGCCGGGTGGAGCTGGGCGGTGCGCCGGCGGCGGGGGCTCGCGTGGCGCTGGCCGCCGAGACGATTGGAGGGCCGCAGCGAGAGACCCTGAGCGGCGCTGACGGGCGGTTCGCCTTCAGCGGTCTCGGCGATGAGACCTATGCGCTGCGGGCGAGCCGCGCCGAGCTCGCTTCCCCGACGGTTCGAGGCATCATCGCCGGCCGCGACGGGGCGAATCTTCCCGCACCACTTTCGCTGGCGCCGGGCCAGCGCATCGCCGGGCGTCTGGTGCAGGACGCCGGCGCCGCTCTGGCCGGCTTCGAGGTGCGCGCCGAGTCGGCCGCGCTTCCGCCCGGGGACGATCCCCTGCCGGTCCTGGCGCGCACCGATCCGAGCGGCGCGTTCACCGTCGGTCCGTTGTCGCCGGGCAGCTACCGGCTGACCTCGGCGCGGGCCGGGTATGTCCTGCGTCGCGCGCCCGTCGTCGACCTGCCGGCGTCGGGCCGACCACCGCCGCCCGTGCTGCTCGAGCTTCTGCGTGGCGCCCGGGTCACGGGGCGGGTGACCGACGCCCGCGGTACGCCGGCCGCGTCCGCGCGCGTGCGGTGCGTGGCGAGCGCGATGGACGATCTGACGGTCGAGTCGGGACCGCTGCCGCTCGCCGCCGAGGCGGCCGCGCTGCCGTCGGGCGCGGGGCGGGCCCTCGGCAGCACCCGCAGCGCGCTCGCGGACGCTCACGGGAGGTTCACCGTCGACGATCTCATCCCCGGCCGCTACCGCGTCGAGGTGGCGCACCCGGGCTCGGAGCCGATGCGGACCGACGAGTTCACGCTGGCGCCGGGCGAGCGCCGCGATCTGGGTGCCCTGGCGCTGCGCGACGGGTTCCCGGTCGTGGGTCGGGTCGTCGACGAGAGCGGGGCCCCGCTCGAAGGGGCGCGCGTCGCCGCGGCGGGAGGGGGAGAGGTCGGCGATTTCGGCCTCTACGCCGTGACCGACGGGGCCGGCTCCTTCTCGATCGAGCTTCCCGCCGGACACTATCGCCTGACCGCGAGCGCGCCGGGCCACGGCAGCGGGGGGACCGAGGTCGACGTGCGCGCCGGCGTGCCTTCCCCGCCGGTTGCGCTGCGGCTGGTGCGCGCCGAGGCGATCCTCGAGGGACTGGTGCGCGACACCGGCGGGCGGCCGCTCGGGCGCGCGCGCCTGCTGGCCTGGCCGCGGGAGGGCGTCGCCGTCGGCTCCGGCACGCCGATCGGCACTGCATCCGCCGACGTGGGGGGGCACTTTCGGATGGCCGATCTGCCCGCGGGCGAGCTGCGGATCGAGGTGCAGCACCCGGACTACCCGCGGATCACGCTGGCCGCCACGCCGGGACAGTTCGCTTCGCTCACCGTGCCGTTCCCCGGCGGGATCGCCGGCGAGGCGCACGCGCGGGCGACCGGCGCCCCCGTGACGCGCGGGCGGGTCGCCGCGGCCGGGCCCGACGGCGCCAAGGCCAGCGCCGAGCTCCAGCGCGGCGGAGCGTTCCGTCTCCCGCGGCTCGAGCCGGGCCACTGGCGGCTCAGCGTGTCGGCGCCGGGGTATCATCCGACCGAGCAGGAGCTGGACGTTCCACCCAGCCCCAGCCTCGGCGAGCCATCGGTGGATGATCTGCGCGTCGAGCTCGACCCGAGCTAAGGAGCTTGCCTGGCGCGGCGTCGTCGGATGGCGAGCGCCAGCGCACCGACGACCAAGCTCGCCATGCTGCCGGCCGGAGCTCCAGCGGCGGCGCAGCCGCAGCCGTCGTCGGGCAAGTTCTGGGTGCAGGCGTGCGGGATCTTGCGCGGCGGGATAGATGGCGCAGACACCGCGCGCGTCGTCGGTCGAGAGGACGCGCTTGGCGCTGCTGCCGTCGTCGATGGTCGCCCACATCACCGTCGCGGACTGAGGCACGCCGGTGTCGGCACAGCTGGGGATCGTTTGACCCCGGTCGTCCTTGGTTCCGGCGGGGGCGTCGTTGCCGTCGGCGCTGCCGCCACTGTATGGGTCGGTGACACAGGTGTGGGCCAGACCGAGGAAGTGCCCGAACTCGTGAGTCATGACGGTCTGCAGATCGAAGCGGGGCAGGTGCCCGCCCGACGGCGCACCGGGATCGAGATTGGTCCACTCGAAGGGAAGGCCCGGGACGGCGTTGATCTCGATGTCGGCGTCGATGATGTGTCCGCTGGGATCTCTCGAGACAATCGTGAATGCCAGCGCCTCCGGGCTGACGTTCGGATCCCAGGTCGTCGTCTGAAAGATGATCGAGTTCTTGCCGTCCTTCGCGTCGACGGTTCCCGAGCCGCCGGTCGCCATCTGCGGCAGGATCGCGAAGTAGGGGTGGCCGTTGCCGCCGTCGCCGACGTCGGCCGGGCAGGTCACGCTGTCCGGCCCCCAGGCGGCGGCCGCCGCGCCGATCGACTTGGCGACCTCGTCCGGAGACATCGCGGAAAAGCCGTTCAGGTAGATGGTCACCGTTTCGCAGCTCGACGACCATTTGAGCGGATAGCCGTAGTCGCTGACGCTGCGCACGTACGCCTCGGCCGTCCGCTCAGAGAGCGCGGCGGCGGTCAAGAGCACGGCGGCGACCAGAAACCGGGACTTTCCGCTCATCTCGGCCGGCGTCCACGCGACGCGGCTCGCGCGCGGCTGCGGCGCGCGAGCAGGAAGCCCGCCAGCAGGCCGAAGGTCATCGCCGCGCTGAAGCCGCCCGGACGCCCCGCCGTCGCGCAGCCGCTGCATCCGCCGCCGGTGCCGGTGGGGCGGGGGAGGATCGTTGACGTCGTAGATGGTGCAGACGGCGTCGACGTCGTCGGGGGCCAGGGTCCGCTTCTGGGTGTCGCCCAGCTGGGCGGACGGAAACATGGTCGTCGCCTGAACGTCGGCCGAGGCGGTCGCGCAATCGGGGAGCGCCTGGCCCGCGTTGTCGTGCGGCCGCACCCCGGTCGCGGAGGAAAACGCGTCGAAGCAGGTGTGGTCGAGCCCGATGAGGTGTCCGAGCTCGTGCGTGAGCGCGTTCTGCAGATCCATGTCGTTGGTCAGGCTGGGGGTCTCCACCAGGTCGGCCCACTGGTAGTCGACGAGGTTGACCTCCACGTCGGCATCGTAGATCTGGCCGGTCCTGGTGTTGGCGGTGTCGGTGGTGACCGCCAGCGCCGAGGCGTCGTAGTCGACGTTGCAGTCGCCGCTGGCGGCGACGTGACACCACCGGGTGTCGTGAAAGATGAGGGAGTTGTGTCCGTCGTTGACCGCCAGCGGGGTCGGCGCGGTCGACAGCGCCGGCACGAGCTCCAGATAGGTGCAGGAGTTCGTCTCCTTGCTCCAGGCCGCGGCGGCGCCCTGCAGCGCCCCGGCGACCTGGTCGATGGTCATGGAGCGTCTGCGTGAAGTCGTTGGAGTAGCCGGTGATCGGCACCGTCGCCTGCGCCCAGAAGAACGGCGCGTTGTCGTCGGTCAAATAGCGAACGAACGCCTCGGCCGGGCGGCTCGAGCCCGCGAGCACGGACGCCGTGACGACGGCGACGGCGACGGCCGCTCGTCGCTTCATCGCGCGCCGACCAGGGCCCGCACGTCGCTGCGCAGATCCTCGAGCGGCCGCGGCCGGACCGTGAAGATCGACTTCGAGGCCGGGGTGGTGGGCACGAAATCGGCGCCGCCCCGGTCGGGGGCGCTCACCATCCAGCGGCCGGTCTCGCGCCGCACCGGGCGCTTGCCCTGGGCCATGCCGACGACGCTGGCGCGGGCCGGCTTGCCGCGCAGGAACAGCAGGGCCCGCTCGCCCGGCTGGAAGTGCGGCATGCCGTCGATTCGCATCGTGAGCTCACCGACGGTGCCGCCCGCCTGCACGATCTGGACGTGCGAGCCCGGCGCCGCCGCCCCCTTCCAGCAGTCGACCACGGCGACGTCGATGGTGGTGACGATCCGGTCGTGCTCGGCGTTCCAGGCCGCCTTCGTCGAGACGACATCGACCACCGAGATCTGCTCGGAGCGGCTGACCAGGGTCGGCAGATCGAGCGCCAGGATCAGCGAAGCAAAGGCCGGCCACGAGATCGCCAGCGCGGCGACGGAGGCGAGCATCGCAAGCAGGCGACGCGAGGGGCGCATGGGGAGGCCCATGATACGCGGAAACGGCGGTTTGTTGACGCCCGACCGACCGGCCAACTAAGAGGGGAGG
This sequence comes from uncultured Pseudomonadota bacterium, assembly GCA_963835825.1. Taxonomy (GTDB): domain Bacteria; phylum Myxococcota_A; class Polyangia; order Fen-1088; family Fen-1088; genus JADGRB01. Next base: position 2,007,971 of record CAWIGZ010000001.1, on the reverse strand, counting down.
GAGCCGCCGGCCGGCACCGGCGGTGCGGGCTGCGCCGGCGCGGCCGCCGTCGGCGTCGACCCGCCGGGACGCGTCGGGGGGGTGGTGCGGACATGGTACGTGCCGCCCGCGCCGGGCAGGGCCGGCCCGGCCTGGGCCTTCTCTCGCGCGAGCTCCATGAACCGATACTGACTGCGCAGCGGACGCGGGCCGGCCACCCCCGGGGCGACGCCGCCGGCGCCGTTGCTGCCGTTGACGCCGTTGCTCCCGGCGCCGTTGGTCGCGCCCTCGGGGCGGACCCGGGTGTAGCTGCCGTCGGGGCCGAGCCGCCGCGATTTCACGTTGTCCATCAAGGCGATGCCCAGGATCTCGTCGAACACCCGATCGCGCAGCCCCTCGTCCTCGATGGGGAACATCACCTCGACCCGGCGCTGAAAATTGCGCGGCATCCAGTCGGCCGACGACAGGTAGACCTCGCGCTTGCCGCCGTTCTCGAAGTGAGAAGATGCGCGCGTGCTCGAGGAAGCGGTCGACGATGCTGGTGACGCGGATGTTGTCGCTGACGCCGGGGACGCCGGGGCGCAGGCAGCAGATGCCGCGGACGATGAGATCGATCGAGGCCCCGGCCTGCGACGCGCGGTAGAGCGCCTTGATGACCGGTCCGTCGACCAGCGCGTTCATCTTGGCCACGATGCGTCCTCGTGCGCCCAGCGCCGCCTCGCGGTCGATGAGGGCGATGATTCGCTCTTGCAGCCCGAGCGGCGCGACGGAGAACTTCTTCCACGACGGCGGCGACGAGTAGCCGGTGAGCAGGTTGAACAGCGCGCCCGGCGTCGTCGGCGTAGGCGTCGCGCGCCGTGAAGTAGGAGAGATCGCCGTAGATGCGGGCGGTCGACGGGTTGTAGTTGCCGGTCGACAGGTGCACGTAGCGCTTGATCCGGTTCCCCTCGCGGCGGACGACCAGCGCCACCTTGCAGTGGGTCTTGAGGCCGATGAGCCCGTAGACGACGTGCACGCCGGCGTCCTCCAGCGTGCGCGCCCACTGGATGTTGGGCGCCTCGTCGAACCGGGCCTTCAGCTCGACGACCGCGGTCACCTGCTTGCCGTTCTCGGCCGCGCGGATGAGCGCGCGGATGATCGCCGAGTCGGCGCTGGTGCGGTACAGCGTCTGCTTGATGGCCAGCACGTTGGGATCGTCGGCCGCCTCGGAGATGAACTCGACCACGTCCTCGAACGACTCGTAGGGGTGCTGCAGCAGCACGTCGCGCTGGGCGATCACCCGGAAGATGTCCTCGTACTCCTGCAGCGGCGGGACGATCTGCGGCGAGAACGGCTCGTCCTTGTACTCGCGCAGATCCTCCCGCGCACAGATGGAGATGAAGTCGGCCAGGTGCAGCGGCCCCTCGAACATGTAGACGTCGTCCGGCTCGAGGCGCAGCGCCGAGCTCAAGAAGGTGACCACCTCGGCGGGCGTGTCGTGCGCGATCTCCAGCCGGACGGCGCTGCCGCGCTCCCGCCGGCGCAGCTCCTTTTGGATCGTCTTCAGGAGGTCGTCGGCCTCGTCCTCGTCGATCGAGAGATCGAAGTTGCGCGTCACCCGAAAGGCGCTGCAGCCGAGCACCCGGAAGCCGGGGAACAGCTCGCCCGCGTGCAGCGTGATGAGGTCCTCCAGCAGGGTGAAGGAGAACTTTCCGGCGCCCGCCACCTCGGTGATGCGGGGGAGCACCGACGGCACCTGGACCACGGCGACCATCGTCTCGCGGCGGGCCACCTTCTCCTTCTCGCGGTGCATCAGGATCGCCAGGTTGAGGCTGCGGTTCCGCAGCATCGGAAACGGGTGATTGGGATCGACCGCCAGCGGCGTCAGCACCGGCCAGACCTCCTTGGCGAAGTAGGTCGACAGGGGCGCCTTCTGCTCGGGCGTCAGATCCTGGGCGCGCAGCAGCCGGATTCCCGCCTCGGCGAGCCCCGGCGCGACCTCGGTCCGCCAGACGCGGTACTGCTCGGCCACCATGGCGTGCGCCCGGGCGCTGATGGCCAGCAGCTGCTCGGCGGCCGTCAGCCCGTCGGGCGGGGTCTCGGCCACGTTGCCGGAGAGCTGCTGCTTGAGTCCGGCCACCCGGACCATGAAGAACTCGTCCAGGTTCGAAGCCACGATCGCCAGGAACTTGAGCCGCTCGACCAGCGGGACCGTGGCGTCACGCGCCTCCTCCAGCACCCGTTCGTTGAACCCCAGCCACGACAGCTCCCGGTTGATGAACAGCTTGGCGTTGGCCGGATCGTTGACGACCGGCGGCTTGAAGACAGCTTGCTTCCGGGTGCGACGGGCCACGGTGTCGTCAGTCTATCACCCCGCCCCCGGGCACTGCCGGACTCGGGCCGGTGGATCTCCGCCCGCAGGTCCAGGCAGGGACTGTCCAGAACCGGATCGCGCAGACCGGATCGCCTCCGCCGGATCGCCACAAAGAACGACCCGCTCGGTTAAGTGCGGGTCGACGGGCGGCGCCTGATTCGGCGGTTCCGGGGGCCCCGGGCGGCAGCGTTCGATCCGCACGGAGCGGGGATCGCCCGCGAAGAAGGGCAGGTGGATCGCCTGCGAAGAAGGGCAGGTGACTAGGGCAGGTAATCAGGGCCGCGCTGGTGGATCGTCGCGAGGCGTCGAGGGGACCGGGGGTCGTCGGGGACCCATTGTCGCTGACGTCAGTGCGCGTCGGTCAGGAACCCGTTGCGGCGCTCGTGTCCGGTGAAGTTGACCTGGACGGCGCGGCGGTCGCGCCGGTGGCCGTGCGCCCGCAGGCGGGCCCCCTTGAGCGTCTCCTCGACCAGATCCTCGAACGACAGCCCGGCGCTGTGGGCGATCTTGGGCAGCAGGCTGGCCGGCGTCATGCCGGGGAGGGTGTTCACCTCCAGCACGATCTCGTTCCCCTTGCTCGCTCACGATCAGGTCGACGCGGGTCGCGCCGTCGCAGCCCAGCGCCTCGTGGGCCAGCGTGGCCAGGCGCAGCGCCGACCGGTAGCGCTCGGGCGACAGCCGCGCCGGCAGGTGGTACTCGGTGCGGCCGCTCGTGTACTTGTTGCGGAAGTCGTAAAAGCCGCGCTTGGGGACGATCTCCACCGCGCCGAGCGGCTTGCCGTCGAGGATGGCGACCGAGATCTCCTTGCCCTCGATGAACCGCTCGACGAGGACGTCGTCGTCGAAGCGCAGCGCCTGCTCGACGGCCGCCTCCAGCTCCAGCTCGTCGCGCGCGACGCGGATGCCCAGCGACGACCCTTCGCCCGCCGGCTTGACGATCACCGGAAACCCGAACGATCCGTGCAGCTCCAGCAGGTCCTCGCCGCCGTCCGACTGGACGACGTAGCCGGGCGCGGTCGGCAGGTTGTTGAGCCGGAAGACCTCCTTGGCCCGGACCTTGTTCATGGCCAGCGCCGAGGCCAGCACGCCCGAGCCGGTGTAAGGGATTCCCAGAAGCTCCAGCAGGCCCTGGATGCAGCCGTCCTCGCCGTATCGGCCGTGCAGGGCGACGAAGGCCACGTCGATGCGCGCCTGGCGCAGCACCATGTCGACGTCGCGGTCGACGAACAGCGGCCAGGCGTCATATCCGCGGTCGCTGAGGGCGGCCACCACGGCCTCTCCGGTGCGGATCGAGACGTCCCGCTCCGCCGACAGACCGCCCATGAGCACACCGATCTTGCGCTGTCCGATCATCCTCCACGGGTAACCTCGCTGCGTTCAGGCGTCAAAAAACTTCATCTGTGGTAAAGACGGGCGCCATGACTTTTCTAGAAGCGGCCCTTGAAGTCCTTCGGCTGGAAGGCAAGCCGCTACATTACAAAGAGCTGACCGAACGTGTGATCGGGAAGAAGCTCCTCACCTTTGTGGGCCGCACACCCGAAGTCACCATGCAGACGCAGCTCACGGCCGCGGTCAAGAAGGCGCCGGGCAACCCGTTCGTACGGGTAAAGCCGGGCGTGTTCGGGCTGCTCCGGTATCCCGAAGTGAGCGCCGAAGAGCGGGCGGCGGCTGCCGCGGCGGCCAAGCCGGCCGAGGAACCGCCCAAGCGCGGGCGGACCGAGGACGAAGCGGCGCCGTCGGGCGAGCGCGGCCGGCGCCGGAGACGGGGCGGGCGCGGACGAGACGGAGCCCGCGAGGGCGGACGTGAGGCAGGACGCGACGAGGTGAGACGACCGGTTCCCGGCGCGTCCGCCGTTGCGAGCCACCCCCAAGGGCAAGCCGACGAAGGCGAGGTCGACGAGCCGAGCCACGGCGGGGGCCTCTCGGCAGAGGCACGCGCGGCCGCGCTGGCCGAAACGGGAGTCCTGGAAGGCGACGACGACGCAGATGGCGACGAGGAGGTCCCACGCGCGATGGATTCGATGGACCAGCACGAGAGCGACGAGGCCGAAGAGGCCGGGGCGGCGCCGGCGGCCGGGGCGGGCGCGCCCGCCGGCGAGGCAGCCGACGAAGGGGACGAGGGGGACGACGAGGGAGAAGAGGGAACCGTCGAAGCCGGCGCCGAGAAGGGCGAGGCTGATCCCGATGGACGCCGGCCCGAGGGGGAGCTCGGTCCTGGCCGCCGTCGCCGCCGCCGTCGCCGTCGTGGCGGGCGTGGTGAGGCGGACGAGTTTGGTGACTCGCCCCGGCCGCCGGCGGGAGAATCGGCGACCTCTGCCCCCGCGGGTGAGGGTCCGGGATTTTCGTCCAGCGATTCGTCGGTAGGCGGGCCTTCGTCCGGTGAGACCGGCGGCGCCCCCGCGACGTCCGGTGCCACGGATCAGGGCCCCCGCCGGATCATGACCCCGGTCGACGCCGCGCTGGAGATCCTGCGCGGACAGGCTCCGGGCCGCGGGACCGCGGTCCGGCAGATCGCCGACATGGCGACGCGCCGTCGGCTGGTGCACGGCGAGCCGAACGAGGCCTGGCGGGTGATGCGAACGGCGCTGGCCGCCGAGCCGCGCGAGCGGCTGCGGGCGGGGATGCGTCCGCGCGTCCGACCGGCCGGGGCCGGCCTCTTCGCGCTGTCGCGCCGCCCGCCCGAGGCGGAGCTCGAGCGCGCCGAACAGGTGTTTGGCGAGGCGAAGCGCGCGCTGCGCGAGCGGACGCTCGCGTCGCTGGAGCGGCGGCTCACCGAGTTGCCGGCCTCGGCGTTCGAGGCGCTCACGCGGGTCCTCCTGCAGCGCGAGGGGTTCGGCCCGGCGACCTTCGTCAAGCGCATCGAGGAGACGGTCTACGTCGAGGCGCTGCGGGGCCGCGGCGGTCGCTCGTCGCGCTGTCTCATCGGCCTGCGGTTCGGGCCGTCGTCTGGGGGGCGGCGCGCCATCGGCGAGCTGCGCGTCGGGATCGAGAAGCGCGGCCAGGACGAAGGCCTCCTGATGTTGGCGGGCCGTCTGGCCGAGGACGCCATCGCGGCCTGGAAGGTGCCCGGTCCGCCCATCGAGATCGCCGATGGGCCGGCGCTGGCCGAGACCTGCATCCGCCACGGCGTCGGCGTCATCAACGCGATGGTCAGCGTCGACTTCGTCGATGCCGACTTCTTCGCGGAGATCGCCGAAGGGTAGAGGAGGGCGCGCTGGACGCCGTCTGGCGTTGGCTGGGGCGCGCGCCGTTCGGGGAGACCACCGCGCTGCAGGAACGCCTGCGCGCGGCCGTTCTGGCGGGCGAAGGACCGGAGACGCTGCTCTTCTGCGAGCACGATCCGGTCATCACCCGCGGCCGGTCCGCAGCTGGCCACGAACATCCTGGCTTCCCCGCCCGAGCTCGCGCGGCGCGGCGTGGCGGTCGAGCAGGCGTCGCGGGGCGGTGACGTCACCTACCACGGCCCCGGCCAGCTGGTCGGTTACCCGGTGGTGCGGCTGCGCGGCGGCGTGGTCGCTCACATGACCGCGATGGCGCGGGCGATCGGACGGGTCGTCGCCGCGCTGGGCGTCGTGACAGAGTTCCGGCGCGACGCGCCCGGCCTGTGGACAAATGACGAAAAGCTGTGTGCGTTCGGGGTGCATATCCGATCGCGCGTCGCCATTCATGGCTTCGCGTTGAACGTCACGACCGAGCTCGACGCGTTCAACCTGATCGTCCCCTGCGGGCTCGTCGGCGCGCGCGTCACGTCGCTCGCGCGTCTCGGCGTCGCACCACCACCGCCGCTCGAAGCTCTCGCCGCGCACATCGCGCGCGAGCTCGGCGCGGAACTGAACGTCACGTTTCACTCCAACGCAATTGCAATGTCGAACGGGATCACTAGAATGATTGGTGCGTGAAGTCTGCTGATCAGCCGCGCGTTTTGGTCGTTCACAACCGCGACTACGAAGGGGCCGAGGCCGATCCGGAAAACCGCGCGCGCGCCGACGTTCTGGGGACGGCGCACAGTGTGGCCAAGGTTCTCGGCGACGCTGGATACGACGCAGGGACGGTCGGCATCGGCAGCGATCTGTACGGCGCCGTGGCAGAGATCACCGACTTCGCGCCGGACGTCGTCTTCAACCTTTGTGAGTCGATCGACGGGGCGAGCAACCTCGAGCCGTTGCTCCCCTTGCTGCTCGAGCGGGCGGGGCTGGCCTACACCGGGTCGTCGCCGCTGACGCTCGGGCTGGCCGTGCACAAGCACAAGGCCAAGGACGTGCTGCGCGGCGCCGGCGTGCCGACGCCCGAGGCGGCCGTGCTGACCGCGCCCGACGTCTCGAAGATCTCGCTGGGGTTCCCGCTCATCGTCAAGCCGGCGCGCGAGGACGCCTCGGTCGGCATCACGACCGCTTCGGTGGTCCATGATCGCGCGGCGCTCGAGCGCCAGGTGACGTTCGTGCTGGCCCGCTACCTCCAGCCCGCGCTGGTGGAGAGCTACATCGAGGGGCGCGAGATCTACGTCTCGCTGCTGGGACGTCCCGAGGGCGGCGTGCAGATCCTGCCGCTCTACGAGATCGACTTCTCGGAGATGCCGGCCGGCTGCCCGCGGATCGTCTCCTTCGACGGCAAGTGGGTGGAGAGCTCGCCCGAATTTCGCGGGACCAAGCCGGTCCCCTGCGAGGGGCTCCCGGCGTCGGTGCTGGGCCGTATCGCCGAGGTCGCCGAGACGGCGTTCGCGGCGATGGAGTTGCGCGACTACGCTCGCCTGGATGTGCGTCTGGCGGCCGACGGGACGCCGTATGTCATCGACGTGAACCCCAACTGCGATCTATCGGAAGGGGCCGGGTTCGCGCGGGCCGCACGCGCGGCCGGGCTCGGATATGATGAGGTCGTCCGGCGCATCGTCGACCTGGCTCTGCAGAGGCGTCCGCATGCCGACACGATCCCCTTCACCGCGCGCTCTCGCACGGTCCCGCGCAACCGTCCCGTCCTGTCGACCCGACCGGCTCGCCGGGGCGTTCGCTCGGGCTAGGGCTGGCGCGCTCGGGCTTTTCGCCTTGGCCCTCGTCGGTGGCTGCCACCGACGCGACACCGCGGCCGCGCCACCGCCAGCTCCGAAGCCGATGCTGGGGGCGATTGACGTCCAGATCGCCGCGCCCCCAGACGATGCGACGCCGGCGCTCCAGGCGGGACCGCTACAGCAGGCGTTGCGCGATCGCCTGCTGGCCACCGGGCTGTTCGCGCCGACCGGGCCGGTGGCCAAGCTCGTGGCGCGAATCAGCAGCGAGGTGGTCGAGGCGGGCCCCGCGGGCGAGGCTCGGGCGGTGGTCGGGCTGCAGCTCGACGACGGCAGAGCCGAGCTGCCCGACGGCGTCTCCTTCAAGCTGGAGGGGCGGGGAAGCGAGCGCTATACGGTCCCCAGACCGGCCCGCAAGGGCGTCGCCGCGGCCGCGCCGGATCGCGCCGCGATCCTGAACCGGTTGGTGGTCCGCATCGCCGGCGATCTGATCGACGGCTACGTGGCTCGCCATCAGCTCGAACGCGGACCGCCCGAGGTGGTGCACGCGGCGCTGCAGGCTGACGGTGGTGAGCTTCGCGACGACGCCATCCGGGCGGTCGGCGAGCGAAAGCTGCGCGACGAGGCCCCGATCCTGCTCAAGCTGCTCAGCGATCCCGACGAGCGGACCCGCGACGCCGCGCTGGGATCTTTGATCGCGCTCGGCGATCGCCGCGCGGTGACCGAGCTGACACGAACCCGGTCCCTGCGCGACCGGCACGAGATGCGAAAGATGATCGAGGCGATCGCCATCCTTGGCGGGCAGGAGGCCGATCAGTACCTCAGCTTCGTCGCCGCCACGCACGACGACGACGAGATCCGAGCCGAGGCGGCCGCCGCGCGGGCGCGCCTCCTGCGGCGCGAAAACGACGCAGTTGCGCCAAGATCCGAATGAGCCGGTTTCGGGCGCGGCTGCCAACTGAGATATTTATCTACAATTTAATCAGTGATTGCAATAGCATTGGATGAGTGTCGGTCGCCAATGTAGTTGACAGTCGGGTGACGACGCAGCTTCCTGCGCGCTATCGGGTGACCGACCGCCTGGGCGCTGGCGCCTCGGGCGAGACGTTCGCGGCGCTCGACACGACGACCGACACCGCGTGCGTGATCAAGTTGTTCGCGGACGGCTCCCGCGGCCGTCGCTCCGCGCTGGCCGAGTTCCGGGGGCTCGAGACGCTGGCCCACCCCAGCGTGGTCCGCCTGCGCGACATCGGCCGGCTGGACGACGGCCGTCTCTATCTGGTCACCGATCGAGTCGTCGGCCCCGGCGTGGAGGGGATCGCCACCATCGCGGACGAAGCGGAGCGACGCGCATCCTTCGGGCGGGTCGCGCTGGATCTCGCGTCGGCGCTTGCGCACCTGCACGCCCGCGGCATCGTCCACGGTGACGTCTGCCCCGCCAACGTGCGGATGTCGGCGGTGGATGGGGGGCAGCCCCGCGCCGTGCTCATCGACTTCGGCCTGGCCGGGCCGGCGCAACCGGGCGACGGCGCCGCGCGGGGCACGCTCGGGTACGCGGCGCCGGAGGCGCTGACTGGTGCCCGCACCCCTGCGGCGGATCTGTTTGGGCTCGGCGCGACGCTGTTCGAAGCCTGGAGTGGCACTCCGCCGTTCGGCCGTGGCCTGCGGGCGGCCGAGCGGGTCCTCGCCGGGCCGGCTCCGCCGCTGTCGTCGGTGCGCCCGGGGCTCGGCCCCGGCTGGGACGGTCTCTTCGACCGCTTGCTGGCCGCCGATCCCGCCGATCGGCCGGCGTATGCGCGCCTCGTCCTCCGCGAGGTGACCCGCCTCGGGGCCGGCGAGGCGACGCCGACGGAAATCGATCTGCAGGTGCCCTATCCCGACGGCGATCCGCTGGCCGGGCTGTTCGTCGGACGCCGGGCCGAGCGGGCCGCCTTGCGCGCAATCCTCGAGAGGCTGGCCGAAGGGGCGGCGCCGGCGGCGGCGCTCGCGCTGGTGGGGCCGCCGGGGAGCGGACGGCGGACGCTGTTCGAGGCGGCCGCGCGCGACGTCGCCGTCGCCGTCGCGGCGGGGACGCTGGCGGCGATGGAGCTCTGGCGCGGCGACGTCGCCGCGCTCGAGCGGCTGGTCGGCGGCCTCCCGTCGCCGCGTGACGATGACGCCCGCCGGGCGGTCGAGGCACGCATGGCCGCCCTGGCCGAGGCGCTGGAGGTGCGCGCCCGCACCCGCCCGCTCTGTCTCTTCCTCGACGAGGGGGACTCCTCGGAGGCGCTGGCCGCCTTCATGGCCGGCGCGGCGCCGACGGGACGGACGCTGCTGGTGGTGCCGACGCGTGCGCCGCTCGGGCGCCCGTTCGCCGCCGAGCTGGCGCTGCCGCCGTTCACCCCGGCGGAGCTCCGGGAGCTGGTCGCCGCCGGTGTCGACCAGGAGCCCCCGGCGGCCGCGCTCGTCGCTGTCGCCGAGACTTCCCGGGGGAACGCGGCGCTGGCGACTCTGCTCGCGCGCCGGCTCATCGCAAAGCTGCGCGCGGGCGACGCCCTCGGGCCGATCGATGCGAGCGGCGATCTGGACGGCCTCCTCACGGCCAGCCTGGCGTCGCTGGCGAACGAGACGCAGCGCCTGTTGCTGGCCCTCGCCCTCATCGACGGCGATCCGGCGAAGGTGGCGGGGCTCGACGAGGAGGGGCGTGCGCGGGCGCTGAGCGCGGCGCGCGCCGCCGGATGGATCGACCTCGGCCCGGCGGGAGAGCTGCGGCTGCCGAGCGCGGCGCACCGGCGGGTGGTGCTGGCCAGCGTGCCGGCGGCCACGGCGCAGGAGGTGGGCGCGCGGGCGTTGCTCGCGCTCGATCCCGCGGGACACGCCCAACCGAACCCGCTCAAGCGCGCCGATGCCCTCACTGTCTGCGGGCGCTCGGGGGAGGCCGCGGACCTCCTGCGCGGCCTGGCCGCCGCAGCGACCGCGGCCGGCGATCATGCGGGTGCCGCCGGCCTGCTCGAGCGGGTGGCGGCGCTGGCGCCGGCCTCGCTGACGTTCTCGGAGCGGCTGGCGCTGGCGACCGGCCTCGGGGCCATCGGCCGGTACGACGATGCGACGCAGGTTCTGGCCGGCGCGCGGGCCACGGCTTCCGGCCCCGTCGAGGTGGCGGCCGGTTGCGAGCGCGACGCCTGGTTGCTGGCCCGGCGCGGTGATCTCGACGGCGCGCGCCGGGCTCTCGCGCAGGGGCTGGCGGAGAGCGAAGCCGCGGGGCTCTCGGCGGCGCCCCTGCGCGCCCGCCTGGGACGCCTGCTGGTGACGGCTGGCCGCTTCGCCGAGGCGCTGGCGATCGTCGAGCCGGCGCTGCGGGCCGTGGCGTCGTCGGCGGCGGCCGGAGATGCGACGCTCGCGCTCGCCAGGGAGACGGCGCTGCTGGCCAGCGCCTACCTGGGCGATCTTTCACGCGCCCGGGAGCTCTTCGCCGCTCTCGGCAACGGCGTCGGCGAGGCGCGCCGCGCCTATCTCGACGGCTTGCTGGCCCAGCTGGCGGGCGACGAAGGGGCGGCCCGTGAGGCCTATCGGCGCGCCTACGAGATCGCCGCGGCGGACAACGATCCGCACACGGTGGCGGCGGTGGCGCTCAACCTGGGCGGATTGCTCATCGAGGAGGGGCTCTACGGAGAGGCGCTGACGGCCTCCGCGCGCGCGGTGCGCGAGCTCGGGCGCCTCGGCGCGGCGGCGGAGCTGGTGCCGGCGCTGGTGAACGCCGCCAATCTCTTCGTCGAGCTGGGGGAGCTGGCGCCCGCGCGCCGGGCCCTTGATCGGGCGCTCGGCCTGATTGTGGACGGGCGTGCCAGCCAGGCGCGGGCGACCGCCTCATTTGTCGAGGGCGATCTGGCGCGCCGGCGAGGCGAGCTCGAGCCGGCCCTGGCCCACTACCGGCGCAGCGCGGGGCTGTACAAAGATGCCGGTCAGCCTTCGGCCGCCGCCAGCGCGTCGGTCGCCATTGCCGAGGCGCTGGCCGGTGCGGGCCGGCTCGCCGAGGCCCAAGGAGCGCTGGCGGAGGCGGAGCAGTTGCGTCCTTCCGCCTCGCAACCAAGCGACGATCCGGAGCTGGCCCGCGGGCACGCTGTCCTGGTCTTGGCCGATGCCGGCGGCGCCGGCGAGGCATCGGCCGCGCTGGCCGGGCGGCTCATTCGACTGGCACACGCGGCCCGGGCCCAGGCCCGCCGCCCCACCGCCTGGCGCCTGGCTGCCTTGGCCGGTCGACTGGCGGCGCGGGCGGGCGCCGCCGCCGAGGCCCGCGCCGCGTTCGATTTCGGCCGCACCGTCTTCGAGGAGGTCCGCATGGCAACGCCCGAGCATCATCGCGCCGCAGTGGAGGGCCATCCCGACGCTGCCTGGTTGAACCCCGACGCCATCGCCGGGCAGGGCGGGGCGCCCGGGGCGCGTGCGGAGGCGGCCGAGTCGCGGCTGCGGCGGCTCTTGCGCATCAACAAGCGGCTCAACAGCGAGCTCCGGCTGCCTCGCCTCCTGGAGATGGTCCTCGACACGGTCATCGAGCTGACCGACGCCGAGCGCGGATTCCTGTTGCTGGAGGACGAGAGCGGAGAGCTGAACGTCAAGGTGGCGCGCAACATCGACCAGCGGACGCTGGAGACCGAAGAGCTGGCGCTCTCCAAGTCGATCGCCCGCCAGGCGGCGGCGGGGGGCGAGCCGGTGGTGACCATCGACGCCGCCGGCGACGCGCGCTTTCGCGAGGCGCTGTCGGTCTCGGACCTGCACCTTCGTTCGGTCCTGGCGGTCCCCCTGGTCATCAAGGGGCGCGTGGCGGGAACGATCTACGTCGACCACCGTCTGCGCAAGGGGGCGTTCGATCAGGAGGACGTCCGGCTGGTGCTGGACTTCGCCGAGCAGGCGGCGATCGCGCTGGAGAACGCCCGCCTCCTCGGCGAGCTGCGCCGGCGCGAGCGGCAGGTCGAGGCGCTCAACCGCCGCCTGGAAGCCGAGCTGGCCGCCCGCCGCGAGGAGATCTCCGGCATCAAGGTGGAGCTGCGCGAGAACCGCGAGGCGCTGGCCGTCCGCTACGACTACCGCAACATCATCGGGCGTACGCCGCGCATGCTCGATCTGTTTCGGCTGATCGATCGCATCACCGACACGACGCTGCCGGTCGTGATCCAGGGCGAAAGCGGCACCGGCAAGGAGCTGGTGGCGCGGGCGCTGCATTCGAACGGGCCGCGCCGGGCCCAGCCGTTCGTCGGTGAAAACTGCGCCGCGATCCCGGAGACGCTTGCTCGAATCGACGCTGTTCGGCTACGCGCGCGGCGCCTTCACCGGTGCCGACCACGACACCCGGGGCCTGTTCGAGATCGCCGACGGCGGCACGCTGTTCCTCGACGAGGTCGGCGAGATGTCGCCGGCCATGCAAGGCAAGCTGCTGCGCGTGCTGCAGGAGGGGGAGATTCGCCGCGTCGGCGCCGAGCGGACGCGCAAGGTCGACGTCCGGATCGTCGCCGCAACCAACCGCGATCTGGCGCGCATGGTGGAAGAGGGAAAGTTTCGCCGCGATCTCTTCTTCCGGCTCAACGTCGCGGGGATCGTGTTGCCGCCGCTGCGCGACCGGCGCGACGATATTCCCCTCATGGTGGAGCACTTCCTGGCCAAGCTGGCGGCCCGGGCAGGCCGGCCGGCCGCCAAGCCGATCGATCCGGCGGCGATGGCGCGTCTGGTGGCCTACCGCTGGCCGGGCAACGTGCGCGAGCTGGAGAACGAGGTGACCCGGGCGGAGGCGCTCTCGGGGGCCCGGATCACCGCCGCCGACCTGGCGCCCCGCATTGGCGCCCCCGACGACGCGGGTCCGGTCGCCACGGAGGACGACGACAACCTGGTGTTGAAGCCGCGGGTCGAACGGCTCGAACGTTCGCTGCGTTCGGGAGGCGCTGGGACGCTCCGGGAACAATCAAACGAAGGCCGCCGAGCTGCTTGGCCTGTCGCGGTTCGGCTTGCAGAAGAAGCTCAAGCGTTACAACTTCGTGTTGTAGCCGGGGCGAACCATGTTGCGATCTCCGCCAACTTCGTTGACGCCCGGGTGGCCAATCGGCCCGGTTTCCGGGCCGGGCGCCGGGCGTGTCCCTTGCAACTCAGCCTCTGCGAGGGAGTCCGCCCAATGAATCTGCTCCGCCGACGCTGGCTGAAGATGGGGACCCTGCTCGGGGCCGCCTCGCTGCTCTGGTCGTGTGTCGCCCCGATTCTCACGGTGCCGCCGCCGGGCGAGGTCTCCTTCGAGTCGACGATGCTGACCGCCAGCGACGGAACGCAGCAGAAGTTCTGGATCGCCTCGGGTGGGCCGCTCGAGCAGGCCGCCAACGCGACCTACTTCGTCTTCGACCGCACCCTCGGGGGGGGCGTCATCGCCGCCGGGCGCAACGACGGCTCGTTCACCGCGCCCCCCATGTTGGGGAACGACAACGACCAGGTGCTGATCTACTACAAGACGCCGTTTGGCGACTACAGCGACTCGCTCTGCGTCTTGCTCGGCGCTGCCGTTTCGGCCTGCGAGTAGCCCGGCAGCCGCCGCACCTCTTCGCGCGCGATCCGCCAGGCCGCCTGGATGATCCAGGAGATCGAGCGGTCCTGCCGAATCGCCTCGTGCTGGGTCTCACCCAACACCGTCGCGTTGAAGTACAGCGTGACCTTTTTCTTCGGCGACGACATGGGTCCTCCGTCCTCGCGGGTCGGGGCGACGGCGACTAGAACGAGATGCTGGGCGTCGACGGGAGGAAGAAGACCAGGTTGGCCGACACGATGAAGGTGTGCGTCCAGGTCAGATCGGCGGTCGTGGCGTGCAGGTCGCCGTTGGTGTCTCGCCCCGACGGGTTGAGCTTGGCGAGCATGTCGCGCAGCTCGACGTTCAACGCCATCCAGTGATTGAAGTAGCTGTGCAGCCCCAGGCCGTAGGTAAAGGCGAACTTCGATCCGCTGACGCCGCAGTAGTAGGCCGATCCGCTCACCATGCTGCTCGCGGTGTTGCTGTCGGCGCAGGGGGCAATGCCCGAGTTCGTCGGCGTCACCGTGATCACCCCGGCGCCGCCGAAGCCGTAGAAGTCGTAGTTGGCGAACAGCCACCCGGCCAGCGAGTACTTCCCCGTGAAAGGCGTCAGCTCGAGCTGACCGCCGAGGATATTGTTGATCTTCTGCATCGAGTTCAGGGCGTCGGTCCTGGACGGCTCGAAAGCCGTCGACGGATTGCTGCCCAGCGTCTTCAGCAGGTCCGACTGGAAGGTGGTGGCGATGTTGGCCACCGCAAACCCGCCAAACGCCGACAGAGACAACCAGTCGTTGAAGTGGAACCCCAGCTTCAGGGTGAGGAACATCGTGTGATAGAAGTCCTGATTGATCGTCGAGCCGAACCCGGCCCCGATCTCCAGGCGGCTGGCGCGCAGCTCGTAACGCTTCCGGATGGCGGGTGCGTCGGCCAGCGGGCTCTTGCGCTGGGCCTGCGCCGCCAGCGGCACCGCGGTCACCGCCAACGCGATGAGCAGCGAGAGCCACCGAAGTCCGGCTTTGGTCGTCTTGGTCATGGGCATGTCCTTCTCCGAGCGCCGGGTCACGTTCAGGTTCAGATCCGCGTTCATGTTCATGGACGCCGCCCTAACGAGGAGTCTTGTACTGGAACTTCGTTGGCAGATAAATGCCGACGCCCACGGAGAACATGACGTTCTGGACGAGCTCCGATTGCGCCTGCGCCTTGTACTGAGCTGAGCTGGTGATGGGTGGGGCCGCGGGGTCGCGAATGGGCTCGAACTTGTCGGGGACCAGGTAGTCGCGCAGCGCGAAGTTCACGCTCAGCCAGTCCAACAAGAAGAAGCGGCTGCCGATGCCGACGTTCGGCGTGATGTCGGTATTCTGAAAGGCGTATGCGTCGTTGGCCGGGTCGCGGGGGATGATCTTGGTGAACGTCACGCCGACGCCCGCCGAGGCCCAGATCTCCCAGCTCATGATCGACCGGTTCAAGAAGGCGAACTTGCCGTAGACCGGCACGTACCCGAAGTTCAGCGCGCCGCCGTAGAGATACTGGTTGAGGGTCGGCGCGCGGTTGTACTCGCTGCCGACCAGCTCTTCCTGGTTGGTGAGCTGATGGATGAAGTACTGCCCCTCGAGGCCGATCCAGAAGACGTCGGTCAGGAAGTAGTTGAGGTCGAGGCCGAGGACGTAGTGGCGGATGAGGCTGTCGTTGACCGAGATCCCCGTGAACGGTTGAAACTCGAAACGGCCTCCCTTGAGGAACGATTTGCGGGGAACGACGACGATGTCGGCCCAGCTTCCGGTCGAGTTCGGCCGGGCGGCCTTGGGCGCGCCGCCAACCTCTTCCTCGACCTTGCCGGGCTGGGCTTCCTCCCCCTCCAGGCTTTCGCTCGGGGCGGCGGCTTCTTTGCCCGCTGCGGCGTCGGTCTTCCCGGTGTCGCCGGCGGTCTTGTCATCCGCGGCGCCGGCATTGTCCGTGTTCTTGGCGCTGTCATCGGCGACAGCGGAATCATCCGCCGCTGGTGCCGCCGCCTTCCCGCCTCCCTTTTTCGCATAGCCGGGTGCCGCCCATCCTAGGAGGGCAACCCATATGAAGAGGCAGATGGCCGGTCGCTTCATGATCCCTCGCTGTCTCTGGGGGGGTGGAAAGAGCCGAAGGGCTAAAAACCCAAAAAAAATCAAAGACTTACGGCCAGAATCAGAATTTTGCGCACTATAGCACGCTGAAAAAAATCCAAGCAACTAAAATTGCTGAGCTAGCTTTCGAGAGGTGCTTCCAGGGGGGCGAACAGCGCTTCGACGAACTCCTCCGGATCGAAGCGACGCAGGTCGTCCACGGTCTCGCCAACGCCCACGTAACGGACCGGAATCTTCAGCTGATCCGCGATTCCGAGAATCACGCCGCCCTTTGCCGTGCCGTCCAGCTTGGTGAGGACAATACCGGAAACCGCCATCGCTTCCGTGAAGATCTGCGCCTGCGCGATCGCGTTCTGTCCGCTGGTCGAATCGATCACCAGCCAGGTCTCATGAGGCGCGCCGGGGGCCGCCTTGCCGACCGTGCGCCGCACCTTCTGAAGCTCCTGCATCAGCTCGGTCTTGGTGTGCAGCCGGCCGGCCGTGTCGGCGATGGCCACGTCGAAGCTCTCGGTGGCGGCGCGCTTGACGCCGTCGAAGATGACCGACGACGGATCGGCCCCCTCCTTGCCGCGGACGATCGTGGCGCCGGTGCGTCCGGCCCAGATCTCCAGCTGCTCGGCCGCGGCGGCGCGAAAGGTGTCGCCGGCGGCGAGCAGGACCCGCTTCCCTTCGCCGGCCAGCTTGGCCGCCAGCTTGCCGATGGTGGTCGTCTTCCCGCTTCCGTTGACCCCGATGACGAGCAGGACGAACGGCTTCGCCGACGAGAAATCGAGCTCGGGCGCCGGCAGCGAGAGCATCTCGGCGCTCCGCCGGCGCAGGAAGGCCCAGACGGCGTCCGGGTCCTTGAGCTCGCTGCGGGAGAGGGAGCTGCGAATCTCTTCCAGCAGCTTCTGGCTGGTCTTGACCCCGATGTCGGCCGTCAGAAGCACCTTCTCGATCTCGTCGACGACCGAAGGGTCGAGCTCCTTGCGCCCCGAGAACAGCTCGCCCAGCCGCGCGATGAAGCCGGAGGAACGGGTGCGCGCCAGCCCCGGCGCGAGCGGCGAGATCGGCTTCTCCTTCGGTGCGACCGGAGCGGGGAAGGGGATGACCTGCGCGGAGGGCGGCTCTGCTTCGGGCTCCACCTCGGGCGCCGCCGTTTCCGGTTCTTTGGCCCGTTCTTTGTGGGCGTGAGCGGGCGCGTGGCTCGCGGTGCCGCGCCCTGACCGAGCCGACGGGGCTTCTTTCTTCTCTGATTCCGGTTCTGCTTCGGGCTCTGGTTCCGGTTCCGCGGCCTTGAGCTTTGGCGCACCTTGTTGACGCCGCGGGAGCGCGGACGGGATCTCGTCGACGGCGTCGATCTGCCGCTGGCGAGCGGCGCGCGCGCGACGGACGAAGAGGACGCCCAGAACACCGGTCACCCCCACGCTGCCGACGACGGCAATCAGCTCGTAGAGCTCGGTTGGACTGATAGGCAGCGAGGACAAATCCATCGGGGGTGGGACACTATCACCAAACGTGGGATTGTCGCCGCTCAGCCCCTCCATACGGGATGCCAGCCGAGAATTTGCGTCGTCGACTTCACCGCGCGACGCTGTTTACAGAACGGAGACGAGGGTGCTACAAGGTGAGGCCGCCGTGACAATACATTCTACGTATGGTCGTCGTCGCGGGCTTGGCACCGGTCCCCACCGAAAGCGGAGGCGCACGTGAAGATCAAGCGCATCGAGATCTGCGGTTTCAAGTCGTTCGTCGACAAGACGTCCATCAGCTTTCCCGATCCGATCACGTCGATCGTGGGGCCGAACGGGTGCGGAAAGTCGAACGTGGTCGACGCCATCCGGTGGGTCATGGGCGAGCAGTCGGCCAAGCACCTGCGCGGCCGCGCCATGGAGGACGTCATCTTCGCCGGCTCCGAGTCGCGGGGCCCGGCCGGTTTCGCCGAGGTGTCGTTGTCGTTCGACGCGCGCAGCCTGGCCGCCGACGCGGTGGCCGGCGGCGTGGCCTGGGGCGCCGCCCGGCCCGAGGAGATCGTCGTGACCCGGCGCCTCTACCGGGACGGCCAGAGTGACTATTTGCTGAACGGCGTCCCGTCGCGGCTGCGCGACGTCGTCGAGTTCTTCCTCGGCACGGGCGTCGGCTCGAAGGCCTACGCCATCATCGAGCAGGGGCGCATCGGGTTCATCGTCTCGTCGCGGCCGGAAGATCGGCGCGGCCTCATCGACGAGGCGGCCGGCATCACCCGGTACAAGTCCAAGAAGAAGGCGGCCGAGCGGCGGATGGACTCGACGCGCCAGCACCTCCTGCGGGTGACGGACATCGTCGGCGAGATCGAGGGGCGATTGCGCTCGCTGCGGCTGCAGGCGCAGAAGGCCGAGCGCTACAAGCGTTACAAGGGCGAGCTGCGCGATCTCGACCTCTGGTCGTCGTCGCAACGGTTTCTCGGTCATCTCGCCGACGAGAAGTCGGCGATCTCCGAGCTCGCCGACGTGCGCGAGCGGCACGACCTCGACGCGGCCGCGCTGGCGGTCGAGGAGGCGGCGGTCGAGGCCGAGCGGCTGGCGGGCGCCGAAGAGGCCAACGAGCTGGCGACGGCCAAGGACGATCTGTTCGCGCTGTCGAACCGGGCGCAGCTGGGCATGCAGCGGGCGGCGCATCACGAATCGGAGGCGATCGAGCTGACCTCGCGCGCCGAGGCCGGGCGCAAGGAGGCGGAGGAGCTGCGGGCCCGGGCCATCGCCCGCGGGGCCGACGTGGAGGAGATCTCGGCCCAGCTCTCGGAGATCGACGGCGACGCCGAGCGGCGCGAGCGCGAGTACGATCTGGAAGCGCGCCTGCAGGACGTGCGGCGGGTGGCCCTCATCGAGGCGCGCGGCGCGCTCGACGGGGCGGTGGGCGAGATGGCCTCCGCCAGCGCGCGCCTGGCCCGCCTGGGGGCGGAGCGGACCGCGGCGATGCAGCGGCGCGAGGATCTGGCGGCGCGGCTGGAGGCCCTGGCCGGCGAAGAGGAGGCCGCCAACGAGCGGCTCTCCGAGCTGACCTCGGACGAGAGCGAGTTTCAGGAGCGGGTGCTGGCGCTGCGCGAGCGGGTCGAGGCGGCGCGCCGGCGGGCCGCCGAGGAGGATGCCCAGCTCGCGGCGCTGCGCGCCGAGCTCGGTCGCGGCGAGCTGGAGCTGGAGACCTTGCGGGAGGAGTCGCACCGGCGGCGCTCGCGGCTGGCGTCGCTCTCCGAGATCCAGGAGCGATACGAGAGCTTCCAGAAGGGCGTTCGCGCCATCATGCAGGAGCACCAGCACGGGGGCGCTTCCGCGAGCGTCACGGGGATCGAAGGGGTGGTGGCCGACATCATGCGTCCGCCGCCCGAGCTGGAGACGGCGGTCGAGGCGGTGCTGGGCGAGCGGCTCGGCAACGTGATCGTCGAATCGCACGAGGCCGGCGTGGAGGCGATCCAGTTCCTCAAGCAGAAGAGCGAGGGGCGATCGTCGTTCATCCCGATCGCGCTGCGAGCCCAGCGGGGCGAGGTGCTCTACGACGCCATGGGCGCGTCCGGCTCTGGCATGGGCTCGTCGGGATCGGCGGATGCCGGCGAAGGGACCCCGCTGGTCGATCCGGCCGCGGTGGCGGACATCTGGCCCGACGCCCCCGGCGTGCGCGGGAAGATGCTCGACCTCATCAGCTACGATCGCAAGTACGACGCGGTCGCGACCTACCTGCTCGGCGACGTGCTGGTGGTCGAGGATCTCGAGCGGGCGCTGGCGCTCTGGCGCGAGACCCGCACCACCAAGACCATCGTCACGCTCGATGGCGAGGTGATCGATCCGCACGGCGTCGTCACCGGCGGCTCGCGCGAGTCGGCGATGGCCGGCGTGCTCGAGCAGAAGCGCGAGATCCGCGAGCTCGAGGCGGTGATGCAACGGCTCGACGCCGACGTCGAGGCGGCGCTCGCCCGTCACGTGGCGAAGAAGCAGGCCGCCGCCGACCTCGGCCGCGTCCGCGAGGAGGGGGCGCAGGCCCTGCGGTCCGACGAGATGGCGCTGCTCGGCCAGGAGAAGGATCTCGAGCGGCTCGTCGAAGAGCGGCGGCGTCTGGAGGCGCGGCGCGCAACGTTGGCGGCGCAGACCGTCGATCTGACGCGGGCTCGCGAGGAGAGCGACGCCCGGCTCGAGGCCGCCACCACCGCGCTCGCCGATGACGGCGCGACCCTGGAGGATGCGGAGCGGCGCGCGGGCGAGCTGCGGCTGCAGACCGTGGCTCTGGCCGACGAGGTCGATCGCGGGCGTCGCCCAGCTGACGACCCTCAAGGTGGCCGCCTCGCAGGCGACGGAGCGGCGGAAGAACGCTCGCCAGACCCTCGAGCGCCTGCTGTCCGACCGCGCCGCCGACGAAGCGCGGGCCGTGCGTCTCGACAGCACCATCGCCGAGGATCTGGCGCGCGGCGAGGCGCTTGCGCGCCCAGGTCCTCGAGCTGCGCGAAGAAGCAGAGCTGGCTCAGGCCGAGGCCGAGGCCCGCGCCCGCGCCCACGGCGAGCGGCAGAGCGCGCTCGAGGCGCGGCAGGCGGCGCTGGCCGCCCGCGAGGCGGAGCTGCGCGCCGCGCGCGCCGAGGTGTCGCGGCTGGCCCAGGCGGCGTCACGGCTCGAGCTGCGCAGCCGGGAGGCCGGGATGCGCCGGAGCGGAATCGAAGAGCAGGTGGCCGACCGCTACCGCGACGTGGTGATCGCCTCGGTGGTCTACGACTACCACCTGCGGGCGCTGTTCGGCGACGTCGAGGAGACGCGCGCCGAAGAGCTGCGCGGCCTCATCGAGCGCATGGGCGAGATCAACCTGACCGCCATCGAGGAGTCGGAGGAGCTTCAGAAGCGCTTCGACTTCCTGACGACGCAGCGGAGCGATCTGGAGTCGGCCATCGGCCAGCTGGAGACCGCCATCGAGAAGATCAACCGGGCCTCGCGCAAGCGCTTCCGCGAGACGTTCGACGCCGTCAACGCCGAGTTCCAGGCGATCTACCCGCGCCTCTTCGGCGGCGGGCACGCCCACCTGGCGCTCACCGACGAGAGCGACATGCTGGAGACCGGGATCGAGATCATCGCCAACCCGCCCGGCAAGAAGGTCAGCCAGAACATCGAGCTTCTGTCGGGCGGCGAAAAGGCGCTCACGGCGGTGTCGCTGCTGTTCGCCATCTTCCTGGTCAAGCCCTCGCCGTTCTGCGTGCTCGACGAGGTCGACGCGCCGCTCGACGAGGCCAACGTGGGCCGCTTCAACCAGGTCGTGCGCGAGATGACCGACCGCTCGCAGTTCATCATCATCACCCACAACCGGCGCACGATGGAGATCGCCGATCGGCTGTGCGGCGTGACGATGGAAGAGCCGGGCGTCTCCAAGCTGGTGGCGGTCAACCTCCGCAACAGCAACGGCGGAGGCGAGAAGATCGGCCGCGCCAAGGTCGCGACGGCGACGTCAATCGGCGCCGGCTCAGGCTTGACAACGCGACGTTGACGCACTAACCACGCTCCCCTAAACTCCCTGGCAAGAAGAAATCGATGGCGACTTACATCACCGAAGAATGCATCAACTGCGGGGCTTGCGAGCCCGAGTGCCCCAACGAGGCGATCAGCGAGGGCGATGACATCTACGTCATCGATCCCGAAGCTCTGCACGGAGTGCGTGGGTTTCCACGACCACGAGGCCTGCCAGGCCGTCTGCCCGGTCGAGTGCTGCCTGCCCGATCCGAAGAATGTCGAGAACGAGGACTCCCTGATCGCGCGCGCCAAGTCGCTGCACCCGGACAAGGCGTTCGGTGACGGCTACCCGTCCCGCTTCCGCAAGAACGGCTGACAAGCAGCCTCGGTGGGCGAGCGGAGGAAGGCTTTGCCGACCGGAGCGAGACGTCTCATCGTGGCGATCGACGGCCCCGCGGGGGCCGGAAAATCGACCACCGCGCGCCTCCTGGCGGAGCGACTCGGCTACGCGTTGCTCGACACGGGCGCCATCTACCGGACGATGGCCCTGCGGGCGCGCGCCGCCGGGATCGCCTGGGACGACGGACCGGGCGTCGCCTCACTGGCCGACGCCCTGGAGCTGTCCTTTCGGCTCGAAGGGACGTTGAACCGGGTGTTCGCGAATGGCGAGGAAGTGACCTCGTTGATTCGCACGCCCGAGATCTCGGACGGCGCCTCGCGCGTCTCGGCGCTGACGGAGGTGCGGGCGGCGCTGCTCGGGCTGCAGCGCCGGATCGGCGGCGCCGGCGGGGTGGTGGTCGAGGGGCGCGACATCGGGACGGTGGTCTTTCCGAACGCCGAGGCGAAGTTCTTCCTGACCGCCACGGCGGACGAGCGGGCCCGGCGCCGGGTCGCCGAGCTGCGGGCGGCCGGCAAGCCGGCCGAGCAAGAGACGACCAAGGCCGAGATGATCGCCCGCGACGAGCGCGATTCGACCCGCGCGGCGGCGCCGCTGCGGCGCGCCGACGACGCCATCGAGATCGACTCCAGCGCGCTCGGCCCCGACGAGGTGGTGGCGAGGATGGCCGCCATCGTCGAGGCCCGCGCCGGCGCAGCTCCGGCAGGTTCCTGAACCCGCGGCCGGCGCTGGGAATTGTGCCGAGGACGCCCCGCGTTGGGGGCGTCCGGATGCGTTGACATTACCCAGGCACGACGCTAAGTTTCGCCCCTTCATTCGACCTTTGGGCGCGCCGAATGGTCGGCGCGCGCCGCAAAACACCCGAACCCCCGCAACGTGCGGGACGTCAGCAGAAGGCCCCGCGTGTGGGCCCGGAAGGCAGAGGATCAGCGCATGGTTTCAGCTCAGACCGAAAACAACAATTCACAGGAGGAGAGCTTCGCAGCACTGTTCGAAGAGTCCCTCAAGCACGAAGACGTCAAGGAAGGCGACATCGTCAAGGGCAAGGTCATCAGCGTCGGCAAGGACCACGTGGTCGTCGACATTGGTTACAAGTCCGAAGGAACGATCCCCCTCTACGAGTTCACGCAGGCCGACGGCGCGGTTGGTATCAAGGAAGGCGACGAGATCGACGTCTTCCTCGAGAGCCGCGAGGACGAGAACGGCCTCTGCGTTCTGTCGAAGGAGAAGGCGGATCGCCTCAAGGTTTGGGATGAGATCTCGGGCGCCTGCGAGCGCGACGAGCTGATCGAGGGAACCATCAGCGCGCGCGTGAAGGGCGGCCTCTCGGTCACCATCCGCGGCGGCGTGAAGGCCTTCTTGCCGGGCTCGCAGGTCGACCTGCGGCCGGTGCGCAACCTCGACGCCTTCATCGGCAAGTCGCACCGCTTCAAGGTCATCAAGTTCAACAAGAAGCGCGGCAACATCGTGCTGTCGCGCCGCGTGCTCCTGGAGAAGGAGCGCGCCGAGCTGAAGGGGATGACCCTCGAGAAGCTCAAGGAAGGCCAGATCGTCGAGGGGATCGTCAAGAACCTCACCGAGTACGGCGCCTTCATCGACCTCGGCGGCATCGACGGCCTGCTGCACATCACCGACATGTCCTGGGGACGCGTCACGCACCCCTCGGAGCTGTTCCAGGTCGGCGACCACGTGCGGGTCAAGGTGCTGAAGTTCAACGTCGAGACCGAGCGGGTCTCCCTCGGCCTCAAGCAGATCAGCGAGGATCCCTGGACGCACGCCCAGGAGAAGTACCCGCCCGGCACCGTGGTGCGCGGCAAGGTGGTCTCGCTCAAGGACTACGGCGCGTTCATCGAGCTCGAGGAGGGGATCGAGGGCCTCGTTCACATCTCCGAGATGTCCTGGACCCGTCGGGTCAAGCACCCGTCCAAGGTGGTGGCCGTCGGTGACACCGTCGAGGCCGTCGTGCTCGACATCGACCCGCGCCAGAACCGGATCAGCCTCGGCATCAAGCAGCTCGAGCCGAACCCGTTCGCCTCGCTCAAGGAGAAGTACCCGCCGGGGACGGTCGTCAAGGGCATCATCCGCAACATCGCCGACTTCGGTATCTTCGTGGAGATCGAAGAGGGGATCGACGGCCTGGTGCACGTCTCCGACCTGTCGTGGACCCAGCGGGTCAAGCACCCGTCCGAGCTCTATCAGAAGGGCGACGAGGTCGAGGCGGTCGTTCTCAACATCGACTTCGACGGCGAAAAGCCCAAGGTGTCACTGGGCATCAAGCAGCTGGTGCCCGATCCGTGGGATCGCATCCCCTACGACTACCCGGTGGGCAAGATCGTCGAGGCCAAGGTGATCAAGGTTCTCGACTTCGGCGCCTTCGTCGAGATCGAGAAGGGGGTCGAGGGGCTCATCCACGTCTCCGAGTTCGCCGAGGAGCGGATCGAGGACGCCAAGCAGTTCGTCAAGCCGGGCCAGACCCTCAAGGCCGAGATCATCGGCGTCGACACGGCCGAGCGAAAGATCGGCCTCTCGTTCCGCGGCGCCACGCGCGCCGAGGAGCTGGCCGACGCGCAGGGGTTCTCCGGCGGCGCGCCCACGGCGACGCTCGGCGACGTCATGCGCGACAAGCTGGCGGCGCTGTCGGCACAGGTCCCGGGCAAAAAGAGCAAGGGGGAGACCAAGCCCGAGCCCGAGGCCCAGCCCGACGCCGACGAAGACGAATCGTCCGAGTAACGTCGAGAGCCACGAAGAGAGCGACGAAGGGCGACAATGACCCCGGCGACGCGCACGCTGGCGTGGCTGCGCCAGTTTGCGAAGCTCTGGGGCTTTGCGCTCTTCTGCGTTCTCGTCGTCTACATCTTCCGGGAGGTCGTCCTCCCGTTCCTGTTCGCCATCCTGGTGGCGTACATCCTGGCGCCGCTCGTCGACCGGTTCGGCCGGCTGCGCCTGGGCGGCAAGCCGTTCCCGCGCGCGGCCGCGGTGATCATCCTCTACGTCAACATCCTGGCGGTGCTGAGCCTGTTCATCGGCTACTTCGTGCCGAAGCTCTCCGGCGACTTCGCCCGCCTGTTCCGTGAGTCGCCGCAGCTGTTCGCCAAGGTGAACCGCGAGTGGCTGCCGCGCGCCGGCGCCTGGGTCGATCAACACTTCGGCGCCGAGCAGGGGGAGGGGGCCGAGGACGTCGTCACCGGCCCGGTCGCGCCGCCGTTGCCGCACTCCATCGTCCTCGAGCCGATGAGCGAAGGGCGCTACCGCGTCGATCTCGACACGCTGGCGCTGGAGGTGCGCCCCGGACCCAACGGCCGGTACGTCATCGCGCCGCCGCACCCCGACGAGTCGGCCGCGGGCGGGGGCGGAAAATGGGAGCGGTCAATCAAGCAGTGGCTGTCGGAGCGGCTCAAGTCGACCGAGGGGGAGAGCCGGCGCGCGCTCGAATACGGCCAGAAGTTCATCGGCGCGGTGGTGGCCGGGATCGGGCGCCTCTTCCTGGTGCTGATGGTGGCGGCGTTCATTCTGGTCGACCTGGTCCGCATCAAGGACTTCCTGCGGTCGCTCGTCCCCGAGCAGTACCAGGTCGACTACGAGCGGATCGCCAGCGGGATCGATCGGGGTCTGGCCGGCGTCATCCGCGGGCAGCTGGTGATCTGCTGTCTCAACGGCGTCTTCACCTACACCGGCCTCTACCTGTTTCATGTGAAGTATCCGCTGCTCCTGGCCGGGATCGCCGCCACCATGAGCCTGATCCCCATCTTCGGATCGATCCTCTCGTCGGTCCCGATCGTGGCCATCGCGCTCATCTCGTCGGGGACCTTCGACCTGCGGCAGGGCGTGCTCGTGCTCGCCTGGATCATCTGCATCCACCTGCTCGAGGCGAACCTGCTCAACCCGAAGATCATGGGCGACGCCGCCAAGATCCATCCCGTGCTGGTGGTGTTCGCGCTGATCGCCGGCGAGCACAGCTATGGCCTGGTGGGCGCTCTGTTCGCCGTCCCCGTCGCCTCGATCATCCAGACCATCTTCATGTACTACCGGAGGCGCCCGCGGCCGCCGACGACGACCTCGGTCGTGGTCGTCTCTTCGCAGTAGCGAGGGGCTGAGGGCGCGCGCCCTTCAGATCGCGATGACCTGGGGCGCGCGATCCGGGCCGGCGAGCAACGCCGAACGGTGAGGGACTTCGTGCCATCCGGCCCGCTTGGCCACGTTTCGGTCGGCCTCGACGACCAGCGCCCGCAGCCCCTCGTGCGGGACGCGGCGCCCGATCCGGCCGGCATCGTGCCTGGCCTGACAGACCGGGCAGTCCATGATCCCCTCGATCCCCAGATAGCGGATCGGATACGCGCACCCGGTGGCGACGAAGCAGCGGCCGTTGGTCGCGGCGAGCGCGATCTCCAGCGGAGCGGCGTCGATCTCGGCCAAGAGCCCGTCGACGAGGGTCAAGCTGTTGCGGAGCGCCGCATGAACGGCGGCCGGCGCCGGCGTCGGTTGATCCAGGATTCCCGCGTCGTGCAGGAAGGCCAAGAACAGGTGAAACAGATGCTCGCTCGACGCCTTGCCGCGGATGTTGCGGCGCAGGAACGCCGGCGTCTTTTCGAGCATCTTGTCGCGGATCCTCTCGAAGGTGGCGTCCGGGAGCTCGGCGATCGAGCCGAACAGCCAGGAACGAAATCGGAACGGATCAGCATCCTCGGCCGGCGTGCTGCCGTCGTGGGCCAGCCCGACCCGACCGATCAGCGCCTCGGCCCGCGTGTCCTTCACCAGATTGTAGAGGTCGACCTCCGCGGTCTCGGCGCGCGGCCGCTTCTGCAAGAGGACGTCCCCGCCCTGGACGAAGCCGAGCCCGTAGCCCTCGACCGTGCCCGCCTCACCCCGCACGTACAGAGCTGCGCGCGCCGAAAACAACGCACAGGCGAGGTTCTCGGGCTCGTTTCCGAAATAGGCGACGAGGTGCCTCACGACGCAAATAGAAGTATACGAACCCTCGCATGAAAATCACGGAGATCTACGCGAGCATCCAGGGCGAAACCCAGTACGCAGGGTTGCCCTGTACGCTCGTGCGCACGACCGGGTGCGATCTGCGTTGCGGGTACTGCGACAGCTCCTTTGCCTTTCAGGGCGGGCGAGAGATGACCTTGGACGACATCATGCGCGAGGTCGACCGGCTGGGTGCTCCGCTCGTGTTGCTGACCGGCGGCGAGCCGATGCTTCAGCGCGAGCTTCCGGCCCTGGCAGCGCGTCTGCTCGCCGGGGGCTACCGGGTGATGATCGAAACCTCGGGCGCCCATCCGCTGGACGCGCTTCCGGACGAGGTCGTCCGGATCGTCGACGTGAAGACGCCCGCCTCGGGCGAGTCGCACCGCATGAGGTGGGAGCTCCTCGCCGAGCTGCGGCCGCGCGACGCGGCCAAGTTCGTGGTCGCCGATGAAGGGGATTATCGGTGGGCCTGCGACGTCATCCGCGAGCACGACCTCGGCCGTCGGACGGAGGTGCTGCTCTCACCCGTTCATGGCCGGCTCGATCCCAAAAATCTGGTCACATGGATGTTACGAGATCGGCTCCCCGCGAGGCTCAACCTGCAGCTGCACAAGTACGTCTGGGATCCGGAGGCGCGCGGCGTATAGCTTGTAAAAATCGGCACTTATTGGCGGGAGGCCAGGATCCGGGATAAGATATTTCAATTGACAGCCCTTGCCGCGGCCTGTTAGCTTCCGGACGAAATTTAGGCAGTAACTGTCCAAAAACGTTAAAGAAAACTCGTCGAGGAGACGAGCATTGGAGAGTCCCGACTCCATGGACGACGAGCACTTTGGAAACTGCCTCCGCCGCGCGAGAGAAGAAAAGTCTCTCACGGTTGGTGACGTTTCTGCATCGACCAAGGTTCCACGTTCGGCGATCGAGCTGCTGGAATCCGGCTCGCTGAGCGGTCTGCCGGCGCATGTCTTCGTGCGCGGCTTCATTCGATCGTATGCCAAGGCCGTCGGACTGGCCGAGTCGCAGCCGCTCGGTCTCTACGATCGCGCCATCAACCGCGAGAGCGAGGCGGCGCACGTCAAGTCGGTGAGCCCGGTCGTCGACCCCAGCCTGGCAGGCGGCGCCGTCGAGGAGGACGAGGCGGGTCGTCGGCGTGGGCTCGGCCTGGCGGTGTTCGTCATCATCTTCGTGTTGATCGCCACGATCACGCTGTCGTTGCTCCTGCACCGGCCGCCGCAGTCGGGTGAAGGCCTCTCGCAGTTGAATCCGACGCCGGCCCAGATCGTCGGCGCCGTTTCTTCGCTGCCGCCCGCCACGCTGACCTGACCCGCTCTGGAATCGGGCTAAGATCGGGAGCGATGGTCTCCTCCCTGTCGACGCCCGCCATCGTGCTGCGCGCGGTGAACTACGGCGAGGCCGATCGGATCGTCACGCTGTTCGGGCGAGAGACCGGGCGGGTCTCGGCGCTGGCGCGGGGGGCGCGCAAGAGCCAGCGCCGCTTCGCCGGCGGGCTCGGCCTGTGCGCCGTCGGCGTCGCTTCGTTGCGCGAGCGGGCCGGCGCCGAGCTCCTGACGCTGGAGGGTTTCGACACGACGACCTCCCATCCGACGCTGGGGACCGACGTGGCGCGGATGGCGCACGCCGCCTATGCCGCCGAGCTGGTGACCAAGCTCTGCGCCCCCCGCCAGGTCGAGCGGGCCGTTTACGGCTGGCTGGAGGCGCTGCTCGGCTGCCTCGACGCCGAGGGGGCGAGCGCCGAACGGCTGCGCGTCTTCGAGCTGGGGCTGCTCCGCGGCCTCGGCTTCGGCCCTGTGGTCGACCGCTGCGCCGCCTGCGGAGAGACGTCCCCGGAGGCGGCCTACCGCTGGGATCCCGACCGCGGCGGCGCGGTCTGTACCGGGTGCGCGCGGGCGGGGCGACCCATCACGACCGAGGCGAGGGCCGCGCTCATCCACCTGTCGCAGGTTTCGTTGCCCGAGGCGGGACGCGAGACGTTGTCCGCCGACGTGAACCGGGACTGCCGCGAATCGCTGCTGGAGATCATCAACCATCACATCAGCGGTCCGCTGAAATCGGTGGAATTCATAGCCAAGCTGAGCGCGGCAAACCTCGGGGGACATCGATGAACCGGCCGGCATTGCTCGGAATCCGTCACGTCGCGCTCACGGTCAGTGACCTCGAGGCGGCAGAGAAATTCTGGGTCGAGGTGATGGGGTACGAGGTCGAGTGGCGTCCCGACGCCGACAACATCTACCTCCACGGCGGTCGGGACAACCTCGCCCTGCACCGGGGCGACGTTTCCGAGGGCGGTCAACTGGATCACATCGGGATCGCCGTCCCCACAGCGGCCGACGTCGACGCCTGGGCCGCGCATCTGGCCGGGCACGGCGTGCCGCTGAAGGCGCAGCCCAAGACCCACCGCGACGGCTCCCGTTCGCTCTACTTCTACGGGCCGCAGAACCTCTTGATCCAGATCATCCACCATGCGCCCATGACGTGAGGAGGCTCTTCGACTAAGTCGCCTCCGGGTGGCACGTCGTCGGGCCAATGTCCGTCGTTCGCTTCGGCTCACCGTTGCCTTTGCGGCAACGCCCTCCTAGAGTCTCCCGCCCATGCCCGCGTCATCGCTCGAACAGATCGTCAGCCTGGCCAAGCGCCGGGGATTCGTCTTTCCGTCGTCGGCCGTTTACGGCGGCCTCGGCAGCACCTGGGACTACGGCCCCCTGGGCGTCGAGCTGAAGAACAACGTCAAGCGCGCCTGGTGGCGGTCGGTCGTCTACGACCGCGACGACATGGAGGGGCTGGACGCCGCGATCCTGATGAACCGGCTGGTCTGGAAGTACTCCGGCCACGAAGCGACGTTCTCGGATCCGATGACCGACTGCCGCAACTGCAAGGCGCGGCCCCGCGCCGACCACGTCTTCGCGGCGCAGAAGGGACGCGATCCGGTCGGCGTCCCCGAGATCAACGCCGCCATCGAGGCCAAGGAGCTGAAGTGCCCCAAGTGCGGCGCCACTGACCTCACGCCGGCGCGGCCGTTCAACCTGATGTTCAAGACCACGGTCGGCCCGGTGGACACCGGCGACGACTCGGGGCTCGCCTACCTGCGGCCGGAGACGGCGCAGGGGATCTTCGTCAACTTCGGGAACGTGCTCGATACGATGCGCCGCAAGCTCCCGTTCGGCGTCGCGCAGATCGGCAAGGCGTTCCGCAACGAGATCACGCCCGGCAACTTCACCTTCCGGACGCGCGAGTTCGAGCAGATGGAGATCGAGTACTTCGTCAAGCCCGGCGAGGACGAGGCGGCGCACCAGGCCTGGATCGACGCGCGCACGCAGTGGTACGTCGATCTCGGCATGCGGCGCGAGAACCTGCGCCAGCGCGAGCAGACGAAGGACGAGCTGGCCCACTACGCCAAGCGCTGCGTCGATCTCGAGTACCGCTTCCCGATGGGGTGGAGCGAGCTCGAGGGCATCGCCAACCGGACCGACTACGATCTGAAGGCCCACAGCCGCAGCCCGGAGAACCCCGACGCCGTCGGCGAGCTGCGCTACTTCGATCAGGAGCAGAAGAAGCACATCGTGCCGTACGTGATCGAGCCGTCGGCGGGCGCCGATCGGGCCACGCTGGCCTTCCTGTGCGACGCCTACGACGAGTCGCTGGTCAAGGAGCCGCCGGCCGAGGAGACCGCCAAGCTGCGCGAGCTGGTGCAGAGCTTCGCCAAGTCGGTCGACAAGCGCGATCCCAAGCAGATGGAGCCGGCCACCAAGGAGCGGCTGGTCGCGGCCGCCGAGAGGATCGCGGCGGCGCTGCCGGGGTCATTGCCGGACTTGCTGGCGCTGTCCGACGACGCCGACGCCAACCGGATCGAGGTCTGGAAGAAGGTGCGCGGCGCCGCCGAGAAGCTCGGCGAGGAGCACACCCGCACTGTCCTGCGGCTCAACCCCAAGCTGTCGCCGATCACGGTGGCCGTGTTCCCGCTCAAGAAGAACGAGCCGCGGCTGGTCGAGACGGCGCGCGGGATCAAGCGCGACCTGCAGCGCGCGGGGCTGCGGACCGTCTACGACGACACGGGCGCCATCGGGAAGCTCTACCGCCGGCAGGACGAGGTCGGGACGCCGTTCTGCATCACCGTCGACTTCCAGAGCCTGGACGACCAGACGGTGACCGTCCGCGACCGCGACACCATGGGCCAGGAGCGGGTGGGGATCACCGAGCTCGGGGCGGCGCTGCGGTCCAAGGTCGGATAGATCGGATAGACCGGATAGACGGAGCCCTACACCAGGTCCGAGAGGGGAATCTTGAGCTTGTGGGCAGCGCCGGAGAGCCGCTCGTCATAGGTCGCCAGCTCGAGCTTCTGACCTTGCGCGCGTAGAAACTCAATCGACGCCAGGTGAAGCGCGTCGAGCGTGCGAACGGGCACCGGGAACGGGTCGACCGCCCTGGCCAGGACCGGACGCGTCAGCTCGATCATCGCCACGCGGCCCAGCAGGTCGCGCGCCGCTTCGTCGTGCGTGGCGGCCAGACCGCGCGCGTTGATTCGATTCCAGAGCTCGTATTCGAGCAGGCG
This sequence comes from uncultured Pseudomonadota bacterium, assembly GCA_963835825.1. GTDB lineage: Bacteria > Myxococcota_A > Polyangia > Fen-1088 > Fen-1088 > JADGRB01. The sequence goes on along the minus strand of CAWIGZ010000001.1, from coordinate 1,976,638 downwards.
GCTGGAGATGAGCGGCGCCCGCCAGAGCGCGTCCGACGGGAACCGATCTTCGGCGAGCAACTGGGCGAGCGCGACGGAGGTGTCGAGATAGATCAACGTTCGTCGTCCCGATCGTCCGCCAGCTCGCGCTGCAGGGCGCGCCAGGTCGCCACCGGCTTGCGGGGAGGCGGCGAATCGCTCGCCGCCGTGGGCGGCACGATCCAACCCTTTCGAACCGCCTCGGCGAGGACGGCGTCCGGCACCTCCGCCGCCCGACCGCTCCGCGGTGGGCCGAGCTCGGCCACAACCTGGTCGCGATCCGTCACGAGGACCGTCTCACCGGTGGCCGCCAGCCGAACGTACTCGCTGAGGCGATTCTTGAGCATTTTCACGCCAACCGACCGCATGGGATGATGGTAGCTCCCGGTGGCTACCTTGGCAAACCGTCGACCGCGACAGCCGAGAGGCCGCCGCGGTCGGCCACCTCCCGGCAGGAACTCGGTTCTACAGCCTGGGCGACGCCGCAGTCGCGGATCGGCTCGCCATCGAAATGGGCAAATCCCTACGCGCCAAGCTCGCTAATTCATTCCGATAGGGTCTTCCGCTGGAGCGGAGGGCGGGGTAAATAGGCGCCCATGCCAAGCGTCACCAAGAACCGCCCCGCGAAGTCCTCGTCCCTCAAATCCACGCTCAAGTCGAAGGTCGCCAAGCTGAAGAAGGTCGGAAAGGACCTGCTCGCTGGCAAGACGAACGGCAAGAACGGCTCACGGCAACGGCGTTCGGCTCGGCGCCAAGACCGTCGTCAAGGGCGCGGCCGCCAAGCAGCCCGCGGTCAAGGCCGGCAAGCGCGTTTACTTCTTCGGCGGCGCCAAGGCCGAAGGGAACAAGGAGATGAAGAACCTCCTCGGCGGCAAGGGGGCGAACCTCGCCGAGATGGCCAACATCGGCCTGCCGGTCCCCCCGGGATTCACGATCACCACCGAGGTCTGCACGGAGTTCTACGCCAACGGCAAGAAGCTCCCCAAGGCGCTCGACGCCGACATCCGCGGCGCGGTGGCGAAGATGGAGAAGCTGGTGGGCGCCAAGTTCGGCGACCCGGCGAACCCGCTGCTGGTCTCGGTCCGCTCGGGCGCGCGCGCGTCGATGCCGGGCATGATGGACACGATCCTCAACCTCGGGCTCAACGACAAGACCGCCGCCGGCCTGGCCGCCAAGTCGGGCAACGAGCGGTTCGCCTACGACAGCTATCGCCGCTTCATCGCCATGTACGGCGACGTGGTGCTCGGCCTCAAGCCGGAGAAGAAGGAGGATCACGATCCCTTCGACGTCATCCTGGCCAAGAAGAAGAACCAGCGCGGCGTGAAGCTCGACTCCGAGCTGCCGGCCGATGCGCTCAAGGAGCTGGTCACGGAGTTCAAGGCCGAGGTGAAGAACCGTCTGGGGATGGACTTCCCGGAGGATCCCTACGTCCAGCTGGAAGGGGCCATCAAGGCGGTCTTCCAGTCGTGGCGCAACGACCGCGCCGACCTTTACCGCCGCCTGAACAACATCCCGGTGGAGTGGGGGACGGCCGTCAACATCCAGGCCATGGTGTTCGGCAACAAGGGGAGCGACTCGGCGACCGGCGTCTGCTTCACCCGCGATCCGGCCAGCGGCGAGAACATGTTCTACGGCGAGTTCCTGGTGAACGCGCAGGGCGAGGACGTCGTCGCCGGCATCCGCACGCCGCAGAAGATCGAGGAGCTGGGCAAGGTGCTCCCGCAGGCCTACAAGGAGCTGCTCGACATCCGCAAGAAGCTCGAGAAGCACTACAAGGACATGCAGGACATCGAGTTCACCATCGAGAACAAGAAGCTGTACATGCTTCAGTGCCGCAACGGGAAGCGCACCGGCTTCGCCGGCGTGCGCATCGCCGTGGAGATGGTCGACGAGAAGCTGATCCCCAAGGAGGAGGCGCTGCGCCGGGTGGAGCCGGAGGCGCTCAACCAGCTGCTGCGTCCGGTCTTCCTGCCGTCGGCCAAGAAGGCGGCCGTCAGCGAAGGACGCCTCCTGGCCAAGGGCCTTCCGGCCGGTCCGGGCGCCGCCACCGGCAAGGTGGTCTTCTTCGCCGACGAGGCGGAGGCGCTGGCCGCCAAGGGTGAGACGAACCTCATCCTCTGCCGCCACGAGACCAGCCCGGAGGACATCCGGGGCATGAACGCCTCGCTCGGCTTCATGACGGCGTTCGGCGGCATGACCAGCCACGCGGCGCTCGTCGCCCGTCAGATGGGCAAGGTCTGCATCGTCGGCTGCGACGCGCTGTCGTTCGACTACCACGCGCGCGACGATGACGGTGACCACCGCCAAGGGCGAGGTCGTCGTCAAGGAAGGCGACTGGATCTCGATCGACGGCTTCGCCGGCGAGGTGATCCAGGGGCGCATCGAGACGACCCCCTCCGAGGTCATCCGGGTGCTCATCGAGAAGAACCTGGACGCCAAGGACGCGCCCATCTACCAGACCTACGCCAAGCTGATGAGCTGGGCCGACTCGGCGCGCAAGCTGAAGGTGCGCGCCAACGCCGACCAGCCGGATCAGGCGGTCGCCTCGGTCGCCTTCGGCGCCGAGGGGATCGGCCTCTGCCGGACCGAGCACATGTTCTTCGGCGAGGGGAAGATCGGCCCCATGCGCGAGATGATCGTCGCCGAGAACGAGGCCGATCGCCGGAAGGCGCTGGACAAGCTCCTGCCGCTGCAGCGGGAGGACTTCCGCGGTCTCTTCGAGGCGATGGCGGGGCGGCCGGTCACCATCCGGACGCTCGATCCCCCGCTGCACGAGTTCCTGCCGCACGACGAGGCGGGCGTCGCCGATCTGGCCCGCGCCACCGGCAAGACGGTCGACGAAATCCACGCGCGCATCGCGGAGCTCAAGGAGTCGAACCCGATGCTCGGCCACCGCGGCTGCCGCCTGGGGATCACCTACCCGGAGATCACCGAGATGCAGGCGCGCGCCATCTTCGAGGCGGCCTGCGATCTGGCTGCTGAAGGACACAACATCTTCCCGGAGATCATGATCCCGCTCGTCGGGACCAAGAAGGAGCTCGACCTGCAGGCCGACGTCGTTCGTCAGGCGGCGGACGCCGTGTTCAAGGAGCGCGGCAAGAAGGTCGGCTATTCGATCGGCACCATGATCGAGGTGCCCCGCGCCGCGCTCACCGCCGGCGAGATCGCCGAAACCGCCGAGTTCTTCTCCTTCGGCACCAACGACCTGACGCAGACGACGTTCGGGCTGTCCCGCGACGACGTTCCGCGCGTCCTGGCGGCCTACGTCAGCCACGACATCTACGCGGTCGACCCGTTCGTCAGCGTCGACCGGGCCGGCGTCGGCGCGCTCATGAAGATGGCGATCGCTTCGGGGCGCGCCAAGAAGCCGAAGCTGAAGATCGGCATCTGCGGCGAGCACGGCGGCGATCCCTCGTCGGTCGAGTTCTGCCACCAGATCGGCCTCGATTACGTCTCCTGCTCGCCGTACCGGCTGCCGATCGCCCGGCTGGCGGCGGCGCAGGCGGCGCTGAAGACAACCTAGCGGCGGCAGGTCGGGTCGAAGAGCTGAATGAATCGCGCGTCGGCGTTCCCGCCTGCGTCCACCCGACCGCGGGCGGCGGGCGCACGCGCGTTCGGGCTCATCGCGCTGGCCTTTGGGGCGGGCGCCTGCACGCTGAGCCAGAACGGCGTGGTTCCGCCCTCGGACACGTTCTTCTATCCGACCAGCGGTGTGATGAGCCCGACCGATCCGGCCGGGCAGTTCCTCTACGTCGCCAACTCGAACGCCGACCTGCGATTCAACGACGGGACGCTGGTCATGGTCGACGTCTCCAAGGCCCATGACGATCGGTACGTCAACGCGGGCAACTGGGGCGTGTGCCCGCAGGCCGACTACGTGAACCCGTTGCCGCGCAGCCAGCCGGCGGGCTGCTGCTGGGATCTGCTGGACTCCAACATTCTCAATTGCGACGAGCGCCTTTACATCCAGTCCGACGCGACCGTGCTGATCGGCAGCTTCGCGGCCCTGATGGTCTGGCAGTCGTCCTGCGACGATCCCTGCTTGCTGTATCACGGGAAGACCTGCGCCGCCGATCCGAATGCCGGGCAGGCTGCTGATCGGCGTCCGGGGGGACACCTCGCTGACGTACGTCGACGTGGCGCCGGTGGGCGGGCAGGGGAACACGGCGGCGCATCCGGCCTTCCACTGCACGGGCGACGCGGCGACGACGTCGATGGCCGAGTGCACGCAGAAGGTGGTCGACACCAGCTCGCCGCTGGCGCTCGAATCGGGCGACCCGCAGGCGCCCGCGACCACGCTGCCCGATGAGCCTTACGCCCTGGCGCTCGACAAGGGGCGCGGCTACCTCTACCTCGGTCATCTGGTGGGGAGCACCTCGGTCCAGGACACCGGCGGCGTGTCGCTGTTCGATGTCTCCGGAACCGGCCTCATCGGGTCCGACCTGTTCCCGCCGGCTCCCAGGTTCATCGCCCCGTTCGGCAGCCCGTTCCCGCCCAGCAGCTCCGGGCTCTTCGGCGTCACGTCGCTCATGATGCACGAGCCGCTGGGCGCGCCCAGCCGCGACCCGAACAACCAGTACCTCTACGTCAGCTCTCGCTACGTGCCCGCAGGTGACCTCGATGTTCCCCATCGGTCCGTCGATCTGCGCCGGTGACGAGAACGACGACGTGATCGTGCCGGCGGGCAACACGCTGAGCACGAATCTGGTCGGTTCCGAGATGCGCGGTGTGGAGTTCATCGAGCCTGTGCCGGGGAGCGATCCCAATTACGCCCAGCGGGCCTACGCGCTCCAGCGGGTGCCGCCCGATCTGGTCGGGTTCGACATCGCCACCAACGAGTCGGGCGCCACCAGCGCCACGCCGACCGACGTGATCGAGACCTGCTCGAGCCCGACCTTCCTCTACCAGCACGACACCGGCGGCGGCGAAGGCCCCCGCCTGTTCGTCAACTGCTTCGACACCGGCGAGGTCTACGTCTTCGATCCGGCCGGCCCGACGCTGGTCACCACCTTCGCGGTGGGACGGGGACCGGCCGGGATGGTGTTCGACAAGACGCGGCCGGTCGCCTACGTGCTCGACTTCAGCCAGAACGACGTCTCGGTCGTCGACCTCGCGCCGGGGAGCCCGACGCAGTACCACGTCGTTCAGCGGCTCGGGTTTCCGTCGGTGACGCCGCGATGAAGCGCGCCGGCCTGATCGCGATCGCCGCCCTGGCGGCCAGCTGCAGCCCGGCGACCATCCTGTTGCCGGTCAACGACTTCAACCGGCCGACCGACGTCGCCTTCATGTGTTTCGGCGCGTTCCAGCAGGCCGGCGGACAGTGGCAAGTCTCCGGGCGCCCGATGCAGGCCTGCCACCCGCAGAACGAATACGATCCCGGCGCGACCACGCAGACCCGCACGTTCGCCTTCCTGCCCAACAGCGCTGCCGGCACGCTCTCGGCGGTCGACGGCGATCACTGGAAGCTGCTCGACCTCAATCTCGATACCGGCGGCTACGGGACGGCTCCGCTCGGGCAGCTCCCCGAGCAGATCTCGGCCAGCGACGACGGTTGCCAGCTCATCTCGGCGAACCGCGGCTCGTGCGATCTGACCCTGGTCGACCCGTCGGTCCTGGTGGCGTCCACCTTTCAGCAGGAGACCGGCGGGGCCGTGATGCCGCCGTCGCCGCGGACCGCCTCCCAGAACTTTCGTCCCCTCAAGGGAGACGGCACTCTGCTGACGGCGGCGCCGTACGAGGCGGTCTTCCTGCCGCAGGACACCAGCAGCCTCCTGCCCGCGCCGCCCACCGGCGCGCAGCCCGTGCCGCTCCAGCCGCAGCAGCTCCAGATGTGCGGCGACAGCGCCGCGGTCGATCCGGTCGGTTGGCCGGCCCAGCCGGGGCCAAGGTCCTGGTACGCGCTGGTCACCTATCCCTCGTGCGACCTCATCACGATGGTCGCGCTTCCGAGCGGCCGGATCGTGAGCTCGGCCTACGTTCGAGCGACGCCTGACGGCAAGAGCGTCACGCTGGTCGACGCCGGGACCTCGCCGGTCTGCGCGGACACGACCTGCGCGGGGCAGGCGCTGTCGCCGTCGACCGGGGTCACGTCGGACGCCGCGCTGCCCAGTGATGCCGCGGCGACTGTCGACGCGCACGCGGCACCGCAGGCGGACGCCGGCGCCTCCGACGGGGCGGCGACCGCGCCTGACGCCGGGGCCGGCCAGGCCGGCTCGACCGGCGCCGGCGGAGCGGCAGGGACAGGCGGCGCCCCGGCCACGGCGGGGGCGTCGGGCAGCGCCGATGCTGGCGCGACCGGCGGATCGCCGGGCGGGGCGACACTCGGGAACCAGTACCGCGACGTCCCCTACATCGGGCCCGGGCCGATCGGCCCGAGCGGGATCGCCATCGTCCCCGACGGAAGCCGCGCCTACGTCTCGCTGGGGAACGCTTCGTTCGTCATCTCGGTCGGTCTGACCAGCAGCGGGCTGACCTTGCCGGGAAACGCCATCTACCTGCACGAAGGGGCGCGCGGCTCGCAGCGCGTGCGCCTCAGCGTCGAGCCGAACCGCAGCACCATGACGGGCACCGCGGGGGTGTTCGTCGGTTCCGACTCCGCGTTCAGTGGCGAATCGGCGGAGGGGCCGCCGGACAACTTTGCCGGGCTCGATCCGAACCGCCGGTACCTCTACGCCATTGCCCGTGACGGCACGCTGCGGGTGATTCAGGTCGCGAATCCGGGCGCCGAGACGGAGTGCGAGACCAACGCCGATCCGTTGCACCTCCCCCCCGGCGCCTCGGCCGCGAGCGCCTGCATCCCGGTGGACCCGGCCCACCGCCGCCCGTTCAGCATCGGCCCCGGCATCCAGCTCCCGTCGCTGCCCATCGACGTGGCGGCGGCTGACATCCAGAACAGTCCCCCCAGCACGAACGAGCAGACCGTCAACGGCGCCTACGCCTGGGTGATCACCGACTCGGGGATCGTCTACCTGGTGAACATCAATCCGGTGCTGCGAAACTACACCGCGGTCACGCCCGACCCGCAGAACCCCAACAACTTCGTGGTCAACACGAGCACGACGGAGACGCCGCCGTTCGTGAACACGCTGCGCGACCGCAACGAGATCAGCTACTCGCTGACGCTCGATCCCAGCTCGGGGCCGCCGCGCGTCGACGTCTTGCCGAGCGTCCCCGTGACGGGGCCCTACATCGAGCCCTTCTGGACGCAGGGATCGATCCTCAACGCCACGGCGGTCAACACCTCCTACGTGCAAACGGTGGCGTTCTTCACCCAGGAGCCGCCCAGTCCGTCCAACGTCGACGATCCGATCGATCGGCGCGCGATCACCGCGCAGACCTGGACGGTCGCCTGGGAGGGCCCCCTGTCGGGCGTCCGCAACAGCGGCCATCCGCTGCCCAGTGATTTCGGCCTGGCGAGCTTCTCCACGGGCCTGAAGACCGATTCGCTGTTTCAAGACGGCGGGGTCAATTACTGCGCGATGGGTGTCGTTCCGGGCGATCTGGTGACGTTGACCGGTTGCACCGACAACACGCAGTGCGGGCTCGGCGAAGAGTGCGTGTTTGGCGACGGCGTCTCCTCGGCGGCGGCCGGGCTGACCGTCACCGGCATCTGCGTCGATCCCAACCGCGCCAGCGCGCAGACGTCGTTATGCACCGATTTCCTCAACAGCGTGCGCCGCTACGAGGTGGAGACCACCACGCAAAACAGCCTCGTCATCCGCCCGCACCTCGACGAAATCGTCTCTTTCGTCGCTCACCCCGGCTTGTCACCCCACGATTCCCGCCACTGCGACAGAAAAGGAGAGTCCGGACAGCTGCCCCGACACGGTGAACGATCTGACCTCCGCCAACTTCCAGTTGCGTCTCCAGCTACCCGGGGACCGTGACCGGGCCCCGCTGCCTCATGCCGTGCGCGCTGAGCAGCGACTGCCGGGCCGGCCGGCTGTGCGTCGACTTCGACACGGCCACCACGGTGCCGCCTTTCTGTTCGCGCAAGCCCGACGCTGGGACGACCGGCAGCGGGGCGGCCGACGACTGTGCTTGCAAGGGGCCGAACTGTTTCTGCGCCGACGCGCCCCCGTTCGATCACACCGGGAAGGCCTGCTTCGACCAGCTGGTGAACTACCAGGTCAACGCCGGCAAGCACGTTCCTGGTGGCCGGCTCCCAGGCCGGCTTCGTCACCACCGCGCCGCTCCCGGGCAGTCCTGGCAATCAGGGCCCGACGTGCGCTCGCCAACCCCACGCCGGATCCGCGGTTCAGCTTCCGCATCCCGATGAGCGCGCCAGCCTGCACCAACGCGACCGCCGACCTGGCGACCATCGACAGCCGCCTCGATCCGGACGCGTTCGCCGGCGCGTGAGCACGGTCGCCGACGGCGCCAGCAAGCTGGTGAGCTTCGTGCTCTCGACGCCCGCGCCCACCGATCCCTGTCTCTACATCGGGGGGCCGACCGCCGGCAACACAGTCATCGACCCAACGACGCCCACCACCGCGGCGGACGCCGGCACCAGTCGCGGACGGCGGGGCGGCGAACGAACAGCGGACACACGTCCGCGCGCTGTTCCAGAATTCCCAGCTCAGCTTCGTGCTCGCCAACATCGATCGGTCGCCAAGCTTCCAGTTCGTGACCAGCTTCGACGTCCACGGCGGCTTCGCCCCCCAGGTCGTCCAGGATCCGATCACGCTGGAGGTGTCGATGCCGGCGCGAATCATCGTCGGACCGGTCGACTCGCTGCCGCAGGTGACCAGCGGGACGCCGACGCCGCCCGCGTACGAGGTGCCTTACCTCTTCGTCGTCGACCAGCATCGGCTGGGACGCGAGCAGGGTGGGGGACCGACGCGCGGCCAGCTCTTGCGCATCAATCCCCTGGGCTACCCGGTGACGCTCGGATCTGCGCCGACCGGCTACCAGCCGATCTTCGAAGACTACAACGCCAGCGGCGGCCTGTTCCCGATCCAGTGAGACCCCTCCGGTGTGGGCGGCAGGCGCCGCGCGACGGCCACCCAGAGGCCGCAAACCGCCGGAACTTGACGCGGCCCAGGTGCGCGTAGAAACTACATGTAGGTGAGCAACGTGCGCAACGTGCGATCGTTCAGTGCGCGGGAAACTGTTCGGGAAATTCTGGTCCGGACGGTCAACGATCTGGCGCGCGAAGGGTTCGTCGCCGCCGTGACCGGCGACTCCGTGTCGGTCGACCGGACCAGGCGGCCCGAGCACGGCGACTTCGCGTCCAACGTGGCGCTGACGCTGGCCAAGCCGGCTGGCAAACAGCCGCGCGCCGTCGCCGAGGCGATCGTGGCCCGACTGCCGCTCGGAGGGCAGTCGCCGCTCGGCGAGGCGACCGTCGCGGGGCCCGGTTTCATCAACGTGCGGCTCGCGCCGGCGTTCTGGCAGGCGGCGCTCGGCGACATGCTGGCGGCCGGCGCCGACTGGGGGCGAGGCGCGCCGCGCCCGTCGCCGAAGGTGTTGCTCGAGTACCTTTCGTCGAACCCCACCGGACCGATCACGGTGGCCCACGGACGGGTGGCCGCCGTCGGCGACGCGCTGACGCGCCTGATGCGCTTCGCGGGCTACTCGGTGACGCCCGAGTTCTACATCAACGACGCCGGCAACCAGGTGCAGACCTTGGCGCTGTCGACCTGGGTCCGCTACATGGAGACGGCGCGCGCCGCCGATCCGACCGTGCCCGAGGTGGCGTTCCCCGAGAACGGCTACAAGGGGGCCTACATTCGCGACTTCGGCCGCGCCCTCTACGAACGCGACGGGGCGCGCTGGGTCGGCCCGACGCCGCCGGCGGGCGACGACCTGGAGGCGATCCAGAGCTTCGCCATCGACGCGTCCCTGGGGATCATCCGGGCGACGATGGAGCGCTTCGGCGTGACCTTCGACGTGTGGCAGAGCGAGCGCGAGCTGCACCGCTCGGGCGAGGTGACCGCCACGCTGGCCGGCCTGGAGGCCGCCGGGTTCATCGACCGGCACGACGGCGCCGTCTGGCTGAAGACCACCGCGCTGTGGGGCGACGACAAGGATCGGGTGGTGATGAAGTCGGACGGGCTGCCGACCTATCTGCTGGCCGACATCGCCTACCACCGGAAGAAGCTGGCCCGCGGCTACGACGAGCTGTGCGACATCTGGGGCGCCGACCACCACGGCTACATCCCCCGCATGCAGGCGGCGCTGAAGGCCTTCGGCCACGATCCGGCCGTGCTGCGGGTGATCCTCATCCAGATCGTCAGCCTGCTCCGCGACGGGCAGCCGGTGGCGATGGGGAAGCGCGAGGGGGAGTTCGTCACCCTCGACGAGGTGATCGCCGAGGTCGGGCGCGACGCGACCCGCTTCTTTTACCTGATGCGCCGCCACGACACGGCGCTGGAGTTCGACCTCGAGCTCGCCAAGAAGCAGTCGATGGACAACCCCGTCTACTACGTCCAGTACGGGCACGCGCGCTGCGCCGCCATCATCCGGCGGGCGGGTGAGTTGGGAGCCGAGCGGCCGGCGTTCTCGCCGGAGCTGGCGGCGGAGCTGACGCTGCCCGAGGAGCTGGCCATCCTGCGCCGCCTCGGCGAGTTCCCCGACTTCGTGGCCGACGCCGCCGCCGCGCGCGAGCCCCACCGGCTGACGACCTACCTGATGGAGCTGGCCGGCGAGTTCCAGAGCTACTACACGCAGCTTCAGAAGGTCCATGGCGACACGATCCTCCCGCAGGAGCGCCACCGGACCGGCGACTGGCGCGCGAGCTGGAACTGGCGGAAGACGGCGGCCCGGCTCTACTGGGTCGACGCCATCGCCCAGGTGATCCGCACCGGCCTGGGCCTTTTGGGGGTCGACGCCCCGGAGACCATGGCCAAATCAACGAAAGAGGACGATTCATGAGCCTGCGATACACTGCAGTGGCCAGCATGGATGGACCTGCGCTCGAAGACGCCGACCCGAACGTCGAGCGGTGGCGCGAGAAGATCGAGGTCAAGCTCGACAACCGCCAGGTCTTCTTTCTGTTCTTCGGCAGCGCGGTCGTCGCCTGCATGCTGTTCGTCCTCGGCGTGATGGTCGGCAAGCGGATCGAGTCGCGCGGCCAGGCCGACGCGCCGGTCCTGGCCGACCCGCTGGCGGCCCTCGATCGCGCTCACCAGCCGCCGCCCGGCGTGGCGGCGCCCGATCCGCAGCTCACCTTCCCGAGCACGCTCGGGGTGGCGCCCAAGGCGAAGGGGTCGAGCGCCCACCCGCTGTCGGCCCTGCCCAAGCTCCTCCCGAAGAGCCCGGCGGTGGCGAAGGCTGCCCCGGTGCCGAAGCCCCTCGCCCCGAAGCCGCCGGTCGTGGCCGCGAGGACGCCCGCCACCGCGAGGCCGAGCGCGATCGCCAAGCCTGCGCCTTCCGCGACGCCGGCCGCCGACCCGGCCAAGGACGAAGGGGAAGTACACCCTGCAGCTCAGCACCTTCACCACGTCGGCCGACGCGGCGTCCTTCGTGCAGAAGTACCCGGGCGCGTTCGTCATCGCGGCGGAGGTCCCCGGCAAGGGGATGACCTACCGGGTCCGGCTCGGCAACTACGGTTCGTACAAGGACGCCGTGGCGGCCAAGGAGAGCTTCGAGAAGCAGCACAGCATGATCGCGCTCATCGCCGCGCGCTAGACAGACGCGGCGGCGCCGCCTCAGGACTTGAAGACGGTCTTCCAGTCGTTCTTCACGCTGGCCACCGTCCAGGCGTATTTGCGGGCGAGCGCGCAGCGCCTGGTCGGCGTCCGACTGATAGGCGAACTCACGCCTTTCGTCGTCGTGCTCGACCAGCAGCGCCAGGGAAGGGCGCGACGGGTGGGCGCAGAAGTGGAGCATCGGGATGTCACCGTTCGAGTTTCCGCCGGCCAGGATCGGGCGCCGGCCGATCGAATCCCAGATGGTCACCGGCTTTTCCAGGCCATCGTCGAACAGACCGAGCTTGGGTTCGTGGACCAGCGTGGCGAATGGCCCGTCGTCGCGGTACTTGAGCGCCACCGAGCTGCCGATCACGTGGTCGGACGGAATGCCGTAATACGGCTCGGCGACCGCGCGCAGGAAGTCGCGCCCGCCGCCCGAGACGACGTAGCTGGAAAACCCGTTCACCGCGAGGTAGCGCAGCAGCTCGAACATCGGCTGGTAGATGCAGTGAACGTACGGGCGGCCGAGCTTGGGGTTCTTGGCGGTGGTCAGGAAGGCCTTCGCCGCTCGTTCGAAGTCCTCGATCGACGTGTCCGCGTAGGCGGAAACCAGGGCACCGGCCAGCTCCTCGAGGTCGCTGTCACCGCCGCGACAGTGCTTGGCGATGACCCCGCCCAGCCAGGCGTAGTCCTTCTCGACCACCGCCTTCCAGGGCTGGCGGGCGCTGAGCGCCGGATTGCGCGCCGCCATCTCGCCGACGCGACGAAACAGGAAATCGGCCTGCACCGGCAGCGGCTTCTCGCACCAGAGCGTGCCGTCGTTGTCGAACACCGCGATGCGATCCGCGGCAGGGACGTGGTCGCCTCCCCCGGTCCGGGTCACCCGCTCGACGAAGTCGACGATGGCCTGCTTGGCCGGACCGTCATTCCACGACGCGAGCTGAGCCGGCGGCATCGTCGGTGGTCCCCGGACTCAAGCTGCATCGGGACCTCTGGCAGGCAATCCCGCCGTCGGACTTCTCAGCCAGCGGCTTAGACCGTCAGAACATCAGACCGACGTTGACGTGGAGGACGCCGATGCGGGTGTCGCCCGGGCCGGGATCGAGCGGCCAGCCCCAGGCCAGGCTGATGTCACCGATCGGCAGACGGATGAGCAGCGGCGAGATGCCGACGCCGTGCCGAAACTGCGAGAGCCCGAGTCCGGAGAACGAATCGGCGACCACTCCGTTGTCCATGAACACCGAGCCGTACCAGGGCGGCAGGATGGGGAACTGCAGGTCGATGTTCTGCAGGATGCGCAGGTTGCCGCCGAGGGGGTGGTACTCGACGACGCAGAGGCCGCACCCGTTCGCCGCTTGGGGGTTGGGGGCCAGGGGGAACTGCTCGACCTCGACGCGGGCGTGATCGAGCTGATAGCCGCGGATGGTGGTGTCGCCGCCGGCGAAGTAGCGCTCGACCTTGGGGAGGAGCGCCGCGCCGCCGAAGGGAAACCCCTGGTCGTAGCGGAAGCCGTGCCGCAGGAAGATGTGTTTGCCAAGCGGGATCACCGACAGCGAGTGGACGCCCACCTTGAGGAAGGTGTCGTCGCCGATGGCGAAGGGAAACGGCCGCAAGCGGCACCGAGAGCGCCGGCAACGCCAGCTCGGCGACGGCGTCGATGCGGAAGCCGCGCGTCGGGAGCAGCCGGTTGTCCATGCGCAGCCATTCGACGTTGGCCGAGAGACTGCCGACGGTGGTCCCCAGGGTCACGGTCTGCGTGGTTTCGTTGGGCCCGGCCTCGCGCAGGAGCGGCTCGGTGTGCGTCGTGTTGCGCAGGTTGTAGTGCAGCCCGGCGTCCACCCCCGGATACATCTCGCGCGAAAGGCCGATCGACCCGCCGCCCGAGTGGATGTCCCCGAGCCGCACCGTCTCCTGCTTCAGATAGGTGAACGAGGCGTCGAGGCGGAACAGCGTGCCGAAGAAGCGCCGGTCGAGGAATCCGACGTTGGCCCGGAGAATGGCGGTGCCGTAGGTCAGCTGGCTGGTGAGCGTCCAGCCCCGCCCGCCCAGATTGCGATCATCGTAGCCGCCCCGCAGGTAGACGCCGAAGGGGAACGACGAATTGGGCGCCTTCTGATCGGTCGATGCGCCCGCCCCGAGGTGCAGGACCTGATACTGCTCGTACCGCTCCTCGACGTTGACCAGCATCGGCACGCTCTGCTCCGCCGAGCCGTTGAGCGGCCGGTCGTCCTTGCCGGGGAAGGAGATCGGGGTGGCGTTGTTGAACAGCTGGAGAAAACCGATGTCGCGCTGACTTCGTTCGACCGGCGTGGTGCGGAGGTAGTCGCCGGTTCGAAGGCGGATCTGCTCCAGGATCGTGCGGGGACGGGTGACGAAGTTGCCCCGCACGAAGATGGGTCCCACCCGCATGCGCGGGCCCAGCGTGACCGCCCAGGAGAGCGTGACGTCGTCTCCCTTGCGGTTGACGTCGGGGGTGACGGTGGCCGTCGGGTAACCGGCGTCGCCGAGGAGTCGCACCAGCCGTTTGGCGTCGGCGCTCACGGTGGGCGGGGCGTAGGGCGCGCCGGGACGGAGCGCCAGGCTGCCCAGAAGAAACCCCGGCTCGTAGGGGAGGGGGGCGCCGTCGGTGCTGCGCAACTCCTCGCCCGCCAGGATCAGGCGCGGACCCTCGTCGATGGTGAAGCGAACGTAGAGCGCGCCGGCTTCGCGGGAGGTGGTCTCGGCGGCGGCGGCCGTCGCGCCCAGCGCGCCGAGGGCGGCCGGGTCGGTGGCGGCGTCGACCCGGGCCCTCGCGTCGACGAACCCGCGGGCGTGGTAGTGCTCGAGCAGGCGCTCGACGTCCTGCTCGAGCTGCCTCCCGGTGGCGTAGCCGCCGGACCCGATCCCCCAAAATGGGTACGGGCGCACCGAGACGACCTCGGCGAGCTGCTGCGGCGAGAGCAGGCGCGCGCCGATGAAGCTCGACGCCGCTGCACCTTCAGCACCGGCCCCTCGTCGATTGAAAAGACGATCCGCTCCTGATCGGCCGACAGCCGTTCGCGCCGCCAGTCGACCCTCGCGAAGAAGTGGCCTTGCTGCTGATAGTAGCGCTGGATGGCGTCGGCGCTGGCGCCGACCTCGTAGTCGTCGTAGGAGCCGCGCGAGGAGAGGGTCAGCTCGTCCTGCAACGACGACGACGACTGGCTGGCGTTCCCCTTGAACGCGACGGCGATCCGCTTGCGTTCGTTGATGGCGATGACGACATGGACGTTCTTGGCGGCGCGATCGACGCTCTTTTGGACGCTGAAGTCGGTCGTCACCCGGACGCCGACGTACCCGAGCGCCCGGTAACGCTTGGTCAGCGCGTCCATGTCCTGGCGCAGCTGCTTCTGGGTGAAGGGGACCGGCGTGTTCCAGAGGGTGATCCAGTCGCCGTGCCGGAACATCGCATCGAGCTCGTCGGTGGCGATGGCGTGGTTGCCGGTGAAGGTGATCGGACCGAGCGGATAGGCCGGGCCGAGGCGGACGGAGACGAAGAGATCGAGCGAGCCCGGGGCGCTTCCCGGCTTGGCGTCGAGGCCGACGTTCGCCTCGAAGTAGCCCCGGCCGCGGAGGAAGTCGATGATCAGCTCGCGCTCGCGCTCGAGCACGGCGACCCGCTCGGGCCCGGCCGGCGGCAAGCGTCTGGCCGGGGCGGATGGTGATGCGGCGCTGGATCTCGTCCTGCTGGATGCGGCGGTTGCCGCTGACGAACACGTAGCGCAGGCGCTCGTAGGGGAGGAGCGTCGCCGTGATGATCACCCCGCCGGGCACGGCGCGGGTTCCGAGCGCCGCCCGGTAGCCGACGGCGTCCAGCGCCTGCGCGAGGCGAGGGATCGTTCCGAACGGGCGCCCGACCCGGTCGCTCGGTCCCGCCTCGACGAACGGGTCGCCCAGGCCGGCGACCGAGAGCATCAGCGCACGCAGCTGAGCGTCGGGATCGATGCGCGAGCCGCCGAGCTCGTAGCCGACGATCGGGATGCGCGGGGCCGGCGCGGGCGGCTCCGTCGCAGGGGTCTGGGCGCGGACGGCCGGCGCCGATACCGCCAGCGCAAACACGATCGCCGCGAGCGCGATCGAACCTCTCTTCATCGTCTTCTTATCGCGTAGTCGAGCCGCAATTCGAGGTTGTAGTTGAGGGGGAGCGTCTCCGGAACCCCCTGCTCGGACGAGAGCCGAATCTGCTCGATGCCGCCCCCGATGCTGAAGTAGTCGAGCAGCCAGAGGTTCCCCGAGCCGTTCCAGTGGCTCTGGTTCTGGAACCCCTGCAGGTAGTCGAACTGCAGATCGCCGTAGCGGCTCACCCGCTTGCGGATGCGCCCCTCGAAGCCGTCGGAGCCGACGGTGAGGCGCAGGTTGAGGCCGGTCAGGCGCTGGAAGGTGTCGTCGATGTACGGTTCCATCAGGTTGGCCACCGTGTCGCGCGTCGCCTGGCCGGCGACGTCGGCGCCGGTCGTCAGATTCGCGCCGAGGGTGGCGTTCTGCGTGCCGAACGGGCTGCTGGTCGAGACGGAGGTCCGCCCCGTCAATAACAGGAACGCCGTCTGATTGCGATCGAGCCCGTCATCGCTGGAGAGATCGATCTGCGCCTCGCGCAGCGGGCCGCTGATCCGCATGTGGACGTTGTGGTCGGCGCCGTTGGCGTCGGTGACCAGGTTGGTGGCTTCGATCTGGATGTCCGGCGTGTCGCCGTCGGCGATCGACTTGGTGGCGATGAAGGTGACGTGGTTGACGTTCGGGACCAGGTCGAAGTCGCCGCGCATGAAGGGGATGTTGAAGCGTCCGTCGGTGGGGCGGACATCCCCGGCCAGCTGGGGGATCGCCAGCGTCCCGCCGACGTGCAGGACGATGTCGGCGTGGATCTCGGGGGCCAGGTTGTTCTGCACGACGAATCCGTCGCCGACGGTGCGCACCGACAGGTCGAGGCGCAGATGCTCGAGCAGCGGCTTGCCGTCATAGAACGGCCGCACCGTCGATTCGTCGACCCGGGGCCGCAGCGCCAGGTTCTGCACCTGGAAGTCCTGCAGGTAGCGGCCCGAGACGAGCCGTACCTCACCCCCGAGGCCGAAGCCCCGCTCGAGGTTCCCCTTGAGATCGAGATCGAAGGCCAGGTCGTCGATCTCGAAGACGCCCGGACTGCGGTAGGTGAGCCGCTCGCCGTGGAGCGGAAGATCGAAGTTGCCCGGCTTGAAGGGGAAGAGGTTCGTGAACTGGACGCGGCCGGCCCGTACCCCCGACGCCCCGATCACCAGGAGCCCCTGGTCGTCGAAGAGCACCTTGACGTTGTGGAGGATGACCCCCTCGTTGCTGATCTCGACGATGCCGCTTTGCACCTGCACCTCGCTGCCGAGATCGCGCAGGCGAAAGTCGATGGTGTCGAGGTCGAGTCGGCCGCGGATCTCGGGGTTGAGCAGGGTCCCCCGCAGGTGGGCCCGGACGTGGGCCTTGCCCTTCGCGTCGGAGACCGCGTCCGGCGCCGCGAAGGCGAGGAGCCGCGCGCTGACGTCCCCGTCGACGTCGGCCTGCAGGTTTTCGGGGACGAACCCGGGTCCGAGCGTGGCGTGTCCGCCCAGCTTCATCGTCGCGCCGTCGACGGTGATGGCCAGGTTCTCGATCGCCACCCCTCCGCCCGGGGTGAGCGCGAAGCGCCCCGAGTCGACGACGATGTCGCGGTTGAGCTCGCGCGGGCGGACGTGAATGGGGTTGGCGATCACCACCTCGCCGCGAAGATCGGGCCGGTCGAGCGTCCCGCCGGCGGTCAGCTCGGCGCGCAGGTCGCCGCCCAGCCGCTCGATGGCGGCGGCGCCCAGAAACGGCTGCAAGAGCTCGAGATCGAGGTGACCGGAGAGCGCCCCGGAGATCGCGCGCCCGTCGAGCCGTCCTTCGACCCGCAGATCGCCGCCGTCGGTGGCGAAGTGCGCCTCGTCGAGCGCGATGTGATCGCCGGCGAGGTGGACGTGCACTGGGCGGGCTGCCTCGATCCGGACCCGCTGCAGCGTCGTCTCGCCGTTGGGACCGTCGACGGCGCGGGCAATCGACAGCCACAGCTCGGGGAGGAGGACGTCGAGCGCCAGCGGCTGCCCCGGCTCGAGATCGACGGCCACCCGCCCGCTGGCGACGCTCCGGCCGTCGCCGAGGGCGACCAGCTCAGGGACCAGCGTGTGGAGCTCGAGGCGGCGGAAGGCGACGCGGCCATGGACGCTCGGCCCCTTGGGCAAGAGCGCGGCTTCGACGTCGACGTCGAAGCGGTCGAACAGCTGCCCGTGAATGGCGACGCCGGGCGCCCGCGTCGGGCCGACCGTCGCCGGCGCCAGCGCCAGGTGCCCCTTGCCGAGGTGGACGCCCCGCACCACCACGTCGGTGAGATCGAGCTCGCCCGCCAGCTCCGGGCGCTCCGGCCGGCCACCGACGTGCAGCTTGGCGGTGACGAATCCGCTCACCGGGACAGCGGACGCGGCGACGGCCGGGATGGTGCCCAGCGGAAACTTGGAGAGCGTGACGTCGAGGTCGAGATCCTGGTGGGCGACGCCGACCCGCCCGTGCACGTCGACGGCGCCGCCGCCCCGGTGGGCGATCCGCAGCGCCTCGACGGCGAGCGTCTTGCCGTCGAGCGTCAGGTTCACGGGGCCGACAGAGAACTCGTCGCCGAGCGCGGCGATCGCCGTGCCGGCCGGGACGGCGAGGTGGGCCGTGACCGCGTCGAGCGGCCCGTGCGCGTCAGCGGAGAGGGTGAGCCGGCCGGTCACGCCGGCGTCGGGGGCCAGCGCCGCCAGATCGAGCTCGCGCGCGGCGAGCTTCAGATCGACGACGGGCGATCTGAGCGGCTTGCTGGCGCGCTTGTCCCACAGGCGCAGCGAACCGTGCGCCTCGAGCTCGCCCGCCGAACGCCGGCCCGGAGAGCCGATCGAGGCGGGCCAGGCCGTGTTCGAGCCCGAAGCGAATGCCCAGCTCGGGGACCGTGCGCTTTCCAAACCCGAGCCCATGCACCGTCGCCTGGCCCGAGGCGCGCGGATCGTCGAAGCTGCCGTCCGCCCGAAGATCGACGCGCGCGTCGTTGCCGACGGGCGGCAGGCCGAGCTCGGCGCAGAGCCGTCCGAGATCGAAGGCCACCACGCCCAGCGCCAGGTCGAGGAGCTGGCGATCCGAGATCGACCGACCCGCGGGCGGTGGCGTCGGCGCCGGCGACCGAGACGGTCAGACCACGGGTCCTCACCCGGTTGGCCGCCAGAGCGGCCGTGCCGCGCACGCGCACCTCGCGCGGCAGGCCGGGCGCACCGGCGCGCCGGAACTTGAGAGCGATCTTCTCCAGCCGCGCCGATTTGTTGCCGAGCTCGGCGTGCGCCTCGATCTTTCCGTCGAGCCGCCCGCCGCCCAGGGGCCGCAGCTCGCGCGGCAGATAGCTCTCGGTGTGAAAACCGGTGAGGCCGAGGGCCGCGTCGAGGGAGAGGGTGTTGACGTCGAGGTGCGCGTCGAGGCTCAGCTTGCCGCCGCCCGGGGCGCCGAGCCCGAAGTGCGTCACGTCGACCCGCCCGGCGCCGCCGTCGAACGCCAGATCCAGCCCCAGATCCTGCGCGCGGTCGTCGCCGTAGCGGACGTCGAGCCCACGAATCGCGGCCGCCACCTTGATCTTGGCGAAGGGCTGCGTGAGGTCGGCGGTGATGGCCGCCTGGTCACCCGTCACCACCAAACCGGTCAGCCCCTTGCCCGCGGCGACGGCAGTCAACGCGTCCCCGGCGTGGGCGAAGGCGACGTGGAGGGCTATCCCGGGGACGCTGGTCGCGCCGTAGATGCCCGTGAAGGCGCCGAGGCCGGTCAGCTGACTGCGGCCGGTGTCGGCCTCCCCGAGATCGAGCTGGATGTCGTCGGGGTGATCCTGGGTGGTGGCGATCCGGTTGATGACCACCCGATCGAGCGGCAGGACGTTGTCGTCCAGGATGCGCAGAAAGCCGCCCCCCTCCGCCACCACCTGACGGGCGTCGAAGCCGAAGATCGGATGCCGCGGATCGAGCGTCGACTGGAGCAGCGAGACAGTGCCGTGCGCGTGCCGCAGCTCGAGCCCCCAGGCGCCCGGGAAGTCGAACACCGCCGTCAGATCGCCGAGCTCGGCGTCCCCGATCTCGAACTTCGAGCCCGGCCCGGGCGGCGCGCCCGGCGGTGGCGGGGGGGCGGCGTCTTGGGCGCCAGCGCCGCCAGGAACCCGATCCCGTCGCCGTCCTTGAGCTGCGCGAATCGCCAGAGCGCCTTGGGGACGCGCAGCTCGTGAATCGAGAAGCTGCCGCCGATCAACGTCCGCAGCTTCACCTTCGCTTCCAGATAGGGGACGTCGAGGACGACGGCTCCTTCGGGGTCGACGATCTGCAGCCCCTCGACGGCGATCGGGCTTGGCGCGTCGGTCACGAGATCGACGAGGGCGCGCAGGTGCCAGGTGACGCCCCCGATGTGCAGCTTGCCGGCGTTGGCGGGCAGCGCCCCTTCGATGAGGCGCCCGAGGCGCGGGCCCTGCAGCACGACCGAGGCGGCCAGCACCACGAACACGAGCGTCGCCCCGAGGCCCAGCGCGGCGATGCGGGCAAGGCGGGCGAGGCGAGCGAGACGAGCCCTCGGCAATGCCGAACCATTGTGTCATAAACGCCCCGGGCCGTGCCTATCTCCGATGACAGATCCGAGGACCAACCGGCGTCCGCTTCGGGGAGCGCCGCCGGGGCCGTGAGCGCCGGCTCGGCCGGCAAGCCGAGCCTCTACATCGTCGACGCCCTGAACTTCTTGTTCCGGGCATTTCACGCGCTGCCGCCGCTCACCACCACCAAGGGGCTGCAAACCGGCGCCATCTACGGCCTCAGCCAGATGCTCCTCCGCATCGAGCGCGAGCAGCGCCCCACCCACCTCTGCGTCGTCTACGACGCCCCGGGAGACAACTTCCGGAACGAGATCTTCCCCGAGTACAAGGCGCACCGCCCGCCGATGCCGCCCGAGCTGGCGGCGCAGATGGCGCTGACGCGGCAGGTGGTCGAGGCGTTCGGTCTGACCCAGCTGGAGATTCCGGGTTTCGAGGCGGACGACATCATCGCCACGCTGGCCAAGGTGGCCAAGGCCGCCGGAATGCAGGTGGTGATCTGCTCGTCCGACAAGGACCTCATGCAGCTCTGCGACGACGACGTCTCGGTCCTCGACACCATGAAGAACCGCAGGCTGGGGGTGGCGGAGGTGCGCGAGAAGTTCGGCGTCCCGCCCGAGCTGGTCGGCGACGTGCTGGCGCTGATGGGCGACAGCATCGACAACGTGCCGGGCGTCGCCGGCATCGGCCCCAAGACCGCGGCCGAGCTGATCAACAACTTCGGCTCGCTGGACGACGCTGCTGGCGCGGGCGGCGGAGATCAAGGGGAAGCGCGGCGCCTCCATCGTCGAGGCGCGCGAGTCGATTCGCCTGTCGCGCGAGCTGGTCCGGCTGCGCGACGACGTGCCGCTGCCCAAGACCCTGGCCGAGCTGCACCGGGTCGATCCCGATCAGCAGCGCCTGGGCGGCCTCTTCCGCGAGCTGGAGTTCTCGCGGCTGGCCGAGCAGCTGGCGGCCTTCGACAAGGAGAACGCCGGGAAGGCGCCGGGCGCGGTGGGCACGCCGGCGGCGGTGGCGCCGGCCCCGGTCCCCGAGCCGCCGGTCGCCGGTCGACACGATCCTCGACCGCCCGGCGCTGGCCGAGCTGGCGCGACAGATCGAGGCGGCGGGCGCCGTCGGGATCTCCGCCGCTCTACGACGGCGTGTCGGCCGTCCGCGGCGATCTCGTCGGACTGGGCTTCGCCCTGCCCGGCGGGCGGCGCGGTCTATCTGCCGTTCCACCACCGCTACCTCGGGGCCCCGCTCTGCCTGCCCGAGGCGGCGCTGGCCGACCTCGGCGCCGTGCTCGCGTCGCCGGCGATCGCCAAGCACGCCCACGACGTCAAGACGCTGGAGGTGCTGCTGGGGCAGCGGGGGCTGGCGCTCGGCGGCGTGGCCTCGGATCCGATGCTGGCGGCCTACCTGCTCGACGCCGCGCGCACCCACTACGATCTCGACGTCGTCGCCACCTCCGAGGGGATCTCCCCGCCGGCGGCGCGCAGCAGCTGGATGGGGACGGGCGCCTCGGCGCGTCCAGGCTCGGACATCGCGGTCGAAGAGGTGGGCCCGCGCCTGGGCGCCGAGGCCGCCGCGTCGTTGGCGCTCGCCGAGCGGCAGGCCCCCCAGATCGTCAAGGGCGGTTTCGAGTCGCTCTACCGTGACATGGAGCTGCCGCTCGCCGATCTCCTGGCCAAGGTCGAGTGCCGCGGCATCCTGCTCGACGTCGGCAAGCTGCGGGAGATCGGCCACGAGGTCGGCACGTCGCTGGTGGCGCTGGAAGCGGAGATCCACGCCATGGCCGGCGGCCCGTTCAACATCGCCTCGAACAAGCAGCTGGCCGACGTCCTGTTCGGCAAGCTGTCGCTGCCGGTGGGGCGGCGCACCAAGACGGGCCCCTCGACCGACGCCGACACGCTGGAAGAGCTGGCCGCGCTGCACCCCGTGCCGGCCAAGATCGTCGAGTTCCGGGCGCTCTCCAAGCTGCGCGGGACCTACATCGACGCGCTGCCGGCGCTGGTGAACCCGGCGACGGGGCGGCTGCACACCTCGTTCAATCAGGCGGTCGCCGCCACCGGTCGCCTGTCGTCGAGCAACCCCAATCTCCAGAACATCCCCATCCGGACGGAGCTGGGCCGGCGCATTCGCGAGGCCTTCATCGCCAAGCCGGGACATCTCCTGGTGTCGGCCGACTACTCGCAGATCGAGCTGCGCATCCTGGCGCACTTCTCCGAGGATCCGGCGTTTCTGGAGGCGTTTCGCTCCGGCCAGGACATTCACCTGCGCACGGCGGCCGAGGTGTTCGGCGTGCCGCTGGAGGGGGTCACCGGCGAGCAGCGCCGGATCGCCAAGGCGATCAACTTCGGCCTGGTGTTCGGGCAGAGCGACTTTGGCCTGGCGCAGGTGCTGCGCATCCCGCGCGCGCAGGCCCGCGCCTACATCGACAGCTACTTCGCCCGCTACGCCGGCGTGCGGGCGTACATGGAGCGGGCCATCGCCGACGCCCGGGCGGCCGGCGCGGTCTCCACGCTGCTGGGACGGCGGCGGCCGCTGCCGGAGATTCGCGCCACGCGGGCTCAGGATCGCGCCTACGCCGAGCGGATCGCCCGCAACACGCCCATCCAGGGCTCGGCCGCCGATCTCCTCAAGCTGGCGATGATCCGGGTCGAACGGGGCATCGCCGCAAAGGGGGGGCCCGTCGCCGAGGCGGCGCTGCTGCTCACGGTGCACGACGAGCTGGTGTTCGAGGTCCCGGAAGCTGGCGTGCCGGAATTCAAGCAATGGATTAAGAACGAGATGGAAATGGTCTTCGCGCTGGCGGTCCCGCTGGTCGTCGACGTCGGCGCCGGCGCGACCTGGGGCGCCGCCCACTGAGGGGGAACCAGGCAGGAAGCACCCCGATCCGGGAGCGCGAATGGCGTCCAGTCGGGTATGATGATCCAACCGATGCAGGTGGCGAATTCACTCCGGGCTACGCGGGGGATCGTTCTGGTGGGGGTCGCCGGCCTGACTGTCGCGCTGGTGGGCGGTGGCTGCCGTCGTCTTCTGGCGTCCGCGCCGCCGCAGGGGACCGCCTGCGCGCCTTCGCCGGCCGTGACCGCTGCCGCCACCAAAGCGACCGCCGGCACGGCGACGGGACAGACCAAGGACGGGGATCCCGCCGAGCCGCCGCCCCGCCCGCTGCGGCGCTGCTTCCCCGAGCAGCCGGCCTGGGTCGACGCGCCGGTCGCCGATCTGCTCGACAAGGCGGCCGTCCTCTTCGACAAGGGTGACTACGCCGGGACGCTCGCCTGCGCCGAGGAGGCGGCCCGCGCGGCGCCGCGCTCGGTCGAGGCGCACCACAACCGGGCCATCGCGCTCATGCGGCTCGACCGCCTCGAGGAAGCGCGCGATGCGCTCGAGCTGGCGCTGGCCCTGGCCCCCGACGATCCAGAGACGCTGGAGGCGGCCGCCGACCTGGAGGTGAATCAGCTGCCGCCCTCGGGCGATCGCTCGGCGCTGGGGCTGGAGTACGCCCGCCGGGGGAGCCGCCACGTCCCCCGCCGGGACGTCGAGGAGGTGGCGCGGCTGGCGCTGCTCGAGGGGCAGGCGTTGATCGATCTCGGGCGGGCGGCCGAGGCGCTTCGCCGGATCGACGCGGCCCTGGCCGCGCAGCCGCACTTCGGGGCGGCCATCTACGAACGGGGGGTGGCGCTGTTCGAGCTCTGCCGATTCGACGAGGCGCGGGCGACCTTCACCAAGGTGCTGGCCGAGACGCCCGATCACGCCCACGCGCTCTACCACCTTGGGCTCATCGAGGAGCGGGCGGGGGACGAGGCGGCCGCCGCGCGGCACCTGGCGGCAGCGACGGCAGCCGATCCCAAGTCGTTCCCGCCGGCGCCGCAGATCACGCAGGCCGACTTCGAGGCCCGGGTCCGGCGCGCGGTGGCGGCGCTGCCCGCTGACTTCCGCCGCGACCTCTCGGGCGTGTCCGTGCAGGCCGCCGATCTCCCCGATCTGGAGGACCTGACGGCGGAGAAGCCGCCGCTGTCACCGACGATCCTGGGGCTCTTCCGGGGATTGCCGCTCGACTACGACGATCAGGCGGCGGCGCCGACGCCGGCGGGCCGCTCGAGCAAGGGGCGCGCGGCTCCGCCGTCGGAGAGCGCGCCCGTGCAGTGCGACGCCGGCGATCGCGCCATCGTCCTTTATCGTCGAAATCTGCTGCGCACGGTGAAGGACGGCGCCGAGCTGGACCAGGCGATCACCCGGACGCTTCTGCACGAGGTCGGCCACCTCCGCGGCGAAGACGACGGCTCCCTGCGCGATCGCGGCCTCGAGTAATACTTAGACGCGTGATACGCGTCGACGGTCTGGCGAAGATCTACGGCCGCCCGGGCGACGGCCGGCCGCCGGCCCTGGACGGGGTCTCGTTCGAGGTGGGCCGCGGCGAGATTGTCGGGCTGCTCGGGCCGAACGGCGCCGGCAAGTCGACCATGATGCGGATCCTCACCTGCTTCCTGGCGCCGACGCGGGGGGCGGCGACGCTGGCCGGCGCCTCGATCGCCGACGATCCGCGGGGCGTCCGGCGCGCGGTCGGCTACCTTCCGGAGGCGGTCCCGCTGCCGCCCGAGATGCGCGTCGGCGAGTACCTCGACTTTCGCGCCGCGCTCAAGGGGATCGGGCGGCGCGACCGCCCGGCGGCGGTCTCCGCCGCCATCGACGAGGTGGGGCTCGGCGAGCGGCGCGCCCAGATCGTGGGGACGCTGTCGCGCGGTTACCGGCAGAGGGTGGGGCTGGCCGACGCGCTCCTCGGGCGGCCTCCCATCTTGATCCTCGACGAGCCGACCGTCGGGCTCGACCCCAACCAGATCCGTGAGACGCGGGCGCTCATCCGCGAGCTCGGCCGCGAAAGGACGATTTTGCTGTCGACGCACGTTCTCCCGGAGGTGGAGGCGATCGCCACGCGGGTCATCATCTTGAGCAACGGCCGGGTGGTCGCGGCGCAGACGCAGGACGAGCTGCGCGCGCGCCTGGCCGGCGCCCGGCGGGTGATCGTCGAGCTTGCCGCCCCGGAGCTCCCGCGCGCGGCCGAGCTGTTCCGCGCCGTCGCCGGTGTCGGCGGCGTCGCCGCCTTCGGCGAGACGCGGCTGGCGTTGACCGCTTCGTCCGGCGCGTCCGGCGACGACGGCGCCCTGCGAGAGGCCGTCTTCCGCGCGGCCGTCGCGGCGGGGCTGGTCCTGCGCGAGCTGCGCGTCGAGGCCGCCTCGCTCGAGGATCTCTTCGCCCGCGCGACCTCGGGCGGCGGGGAAGGCTCGGCGTGAGCCGCCTGTTGGCGATCGCCCGCCGCGAGTGGGCCGGCTACTTCCGCACGCCGGCGGGCTGGGCGGTGCTGGCGCTGTTCCTCGTGCTGCAGGGGATCGTCTTCTGGATGTTCGTGCAGTTCCTGGGGCGGCCGGACGCGCCGCCGGGCGGGGTGATGGAGTTCTTCTTCGGCGGGACGATCCTCTACTGGATCGCGCTCGGCCTCCTGGCGACCGTGGTGCCGATGCGCCTTGTCGCCGAGGAGCTCCGCACGGGCACCATCGAGCCCCTGCTGACGGCGCCCGTGTCGCCGGGCGAGGTGGTCCTCGGAAAATGGCTGGCGGCGCTGGGGTTCTATCTGGCGGCCTGGGCGCCGACGCTGCTTTACCTCCTCTATCTGCGCGCGGTCGGAGCGTCGCTCGACCCCGGGCCGATCCTCGCGGGCTACCTGGGGACGGTCCTCCTCGGCGCCGCCGCGCTGGCGATCGGCCTTCTGGCCTCGGCGCTGACCCGCAACCAGCTGGTGGCGGCGACGCTCTCGTTCGTGGGGTTCGTCGCCGCGCTCCTGGCCGGCGCGCTCGAGGCCACCGTGCGCGCGCCGGGGCTCGCCGCCACGCTCCGCCGCTACAGCCTGTTTCGGGTGATGGAAGACTTCGGCCACGGGATCGTCGATTCCCGGCCGGTCGCTCTCCTCGTGACCGTCGTCGTCCTGGCGCTGGTGGCGGCGACGGCGCGGGTCGCCCGGCTGCGCGGGCCGGTCCCGCTCGACGCCCCGGCGGCGCGGCGCTGGTCGCCGCGCCTGGCGGCGATTCTCGTCGCCGCGATCGCTCTCATGGCCAACGCCATCGCCGCCCGTCGCTACGTCCGCGGCGACTGGACGCGGGCCTCGCTCTACGCGCTCTCCGACGAGACGGCGAACGTCCTGCGGGAGCTGCCGCGTCCGGTGACCGCGACGATCTTCCTCTATCCGAAGCGCGACTCCGAGCGGGCGCGCGCGATCGCCGGCTTCGTCCGCGAGCTGACCGAGCGATTCACCCGCGCGTCGGCGGGGAAGTTCCAGGCCGAGCTCGTCGACCCGGACCGGGCGCCCGAGCGCGCCGAGGCGGCGGCCAAGCGTTACGGCATCGGCGCCTACGAGATGGGGCAGGGGGTCGTCATCTTCACGTCGGGCGCCCGCTCGAAGGTGATCACCGAGGAGGATCTCGTCGAGCCGGAGATCGATGCGGGCGGCGAGCCAGGGCCGGCGATCGCCGCCTGGCGGGGCGAGGCGGCGTTCGTCTCGGCGCTGCTGGCCGTCACCGACGACCACCCGCCGCTCATCTGCTTCAGCCAGGGGCACGGCGAGCCGGACCTCGGCTCGCTGGAAGACGGCGGCTACGCCACCTTCGCCGAAGATGTCCGGCGCGACGGCGACGAAGCGCGGGCGCTGGACAAGGTCGCCGACGCCGCCGCAGCCGGGTGCCGGGTCCTGGTCATCGCCGAGCCGACGCGCGCCTTCTCGCAGCCCGAGCTCGCCGCCGTCGAGTCGTTCGTCGACGCCGGCGGGCGGCTGCTGGTCATGCTGGGCCCGGTGTTCGCCCCGGGCGGCGGCGCGTTCGCGCACCTCGGCCTCGAGACGCTGGCCGCGCGCTACGGCGTGGCCCTCGGCGACGATCTGGTCGTCGATCCGTCGCGCGGCAGCGACGTCGAGGGGCCGTCGGTCTGGGCGGCCGGTCGGGACAACTACCTTCCACATCCGATCACCACGCGGATGGGCGGCCGTCTGACCTTCTGGCCGCGCACGCGGCAGGTGGCGCCCCTGCGAACCGCGTCCAGCCGGTCTGAGCGTCACACCTCTCGTCCGCACCAGCGCCGATGGCTGGGGCGAAACCGATCTGGCGACCATCCGGGGCGACGCCGATCTGACCTTCGACGCGGGCGCCGACCGCCGCGGTCCGGTGACGGTGGCGGTCGCCGTCGCGCGCGCGCCGACCGCCGCCGCGCCGGCGACGCGCCTGGCGTTCCTCGGGACCGGACGGCTGGTGATGAACTACCGCCTCTCCGGCGTCACCCTGCGCGACTACGACGCCGACTTCGTCCTCTCCACGATCTCCTGGCTCGCCGGCCGCGAGGCGCGGATCGGGATCGGCCCCAAGCTCACCAGGCGGGTGGCGCTGTCGCTGACGGCCGCCGACGTCAGCTGGGCCTTTCGCCTCTTCGTGATCGGCCTGCCCTTGCTGGCGCTGGCGGCGGGCGCTGGGGTCGCGATGCGGCGGCGGGTCTGATGCGCAGGTTGGCCGGTCTGGTGGCGGTGGCGGCGGTGCTCGCCGGGTATCTGCTGTTCGGCGATCGCGGCCCGGGCGCGGGCGACGACGGGTCGGGCGGTCACGCCCGGCTGGTGAGCGCCTTCGATCGCGCGGCGGTCCGCCGGCTCACGATCAGCCGCGCCGGAGCCGCGCCGTTCTCGCTGGTCCGACAGCCGCCGAACCAAGAGCCGGCCTGGCGCGAGAGCCCCGGCGATCAGCCGGCGGACGAGGCCGCGGTCGACGATCTGTTGAACGCCATCGATCTTGCCGAGTCGACGCGGACGGCGGACGTCGGCGCGGGGGCCGCCGGGCTGACGCCGCCCCGGGTGACGCTCGAGCTCGACGAGCCGGCGGGTCCGGTCACGATCGCCCTCGGGCGCCTCGACGCCGCGGGCCAGGGGGTGTTCGCGCGCGTCGGCGGCGCTGGCGCGATCCGCGTGGCGCCGCGCCGGGTGGCCGAGCTCGCCGATCGCGACGCCTCGGCCTTTCGCGATCGGCGCCTGGTCCCGCTGTCGGCCGACGCGATCGGGGCGGTCAGCTGGCGCGACGGAGCCGCCGTCCGGCCGGAGCACGAGCTGCGGCTCGTCGCCGGACGCTGGCAGAACGCCGACAACCAGTGGGTCGCCGGTGAGCGGGTGGCGGAGAGCCTGCGCCGTCTCCTCGACCTCCGGGTCGAGCGGTACGAACCGTCACGACCGGCGCGGGAGGCGCCGTCCTGGATCGTCGTCACAGCCGGTGCGGCGACGGTTCATCTGTCGATGCCGGGCGACGGCTGCGCCGGCCGGCCCGGCGTGCGCGTCGAACGCGATGGTCCCTCCGGCGCGGACGGAGCCTGCCTGGCGCCCGGGCCGCTCACCGATCTGTGGCGCTCGCTGGAGGCCGCGTCGGTCCCCGATCTTCGACTCCTGTCGTCGCCCCCCGATACCGTGACCCGCGTGGAGATCACGGGCGCCGCCGGCGACGGTCGACGCCTGGTCCTCGCGCGGGTACCGGGCGGCGCCTGGCGATTCGAGGCGCCCAAGGTCGCCTACGCCGCCGATCCCCGCGCGATCGCCGACTGGCTGGCCGCGCTCCGCAGCGTCGACGCCCGGCCCGCGCGGGCGGCCGCCAATCGGAAGCCGACCGAAGTGCGGCGCCTGCTCGTCGACGGACGGACGCGCGAAACGGCGGCCGTCGCGCCCGGTGACCCAGGCTACGCCCTCGTCGATCCGGATCCGCTCCGCTTCCGCGATCGCCTGGTGCTCGACTTCGCTCACTTCGACGCGCGCGCGCTCCGGCGCTCGGGCGGCGGCCGGAGCGTCGAGCTCACCAGCACCGACGGCGACGACTGGCGGGTGGTCGCGCCGCCCGGGGCCGCTGCCGACCGCACCAACGCGGCGCGCGTCGTGGGCGCGCTCGGCAATCTGCGGTCCGAGGCGTTCGTCCCCGCCGGAAAGCCGCCGGCCGGCGCGCCGGAGCTCTCCCTGGCGATCTCCATTCAACCGCCCGGCGAGCCGGCGCCGCTGCGGCACACGCTCGAGCTCTACAAAAGAAAAGAGGCGCCCGGTTGTACCGGACGCCTCGATGGTGACGTCACCTTCACGCTCACCCCGGCGGCCTGTGACGAGCTCCGCCTGGGGCTGCTGAAGTAGCGGACGCGCCTTCCTGTTACTTCTTTCCTTTGCCGGCCTTCTCGGCGTCGATGCGGGCGCCGCCGACCATCTCGGCCGGCTTCCCTTCGAGGTTGATCGTCTGCGCCTCGGGCGGGAGCACGGCGTTCCCCTCGGCGATGACCTTGCCCGTCGCGTCCTGCATCTTCTTGTGGATGATGAGGCCGTCGGAGGCGGCGAACCCGCCCATCGAGTTGATGGAGAAGGTCCCGGTCACCACGTACTGCTCGCCGGCCTTGGCCACCAGCGGCTTCGGCTTGCCGGTGTTCCAGTCCTTGAGCGGGTAGTCGGCGACAAGCAGGCCGTGATCGAGCTTGGTCGTCGGGGTGTCGCCCAGGAAGAAGTGCGGCTGGTCGCAGGGACGGCAGCCACCCGCGAGCGCCTTCGGATCGGGCGCGGGCGGGCCCTTGCCCGGCAGGCCGCCCGACTTGAGCTCCTTCTTCTTTGCCTTCTTCGTCTTCGCCGCCAGCTCGTCGTTGCACTTGCGCTGCTCGGCGGGGCACTCGTAGATGTTCAGCAGGTAGGCGCGCACCTGGACGTCCTTGTCCAGGTACTGGTTCATGTGCTTGCGCAACCCGTAGATCGACATCTCGCCGCTCGGATACTTTTCCGGCGCGGTCTGGATGTTGAAGTTCGGGGGCGGCGGCAGATCGACTTTGATCGGGTGGCAGCTCTTGCCCCTGGCCGTAAGCTAGCCGAATGCCGCTGGGCGCGAGCAGCGCCAATGCCAAAGGAATGGTCCGGTGATATACGGTCGGCAGTCGCTTCATGGACAAGCCCTCCACCGCACGATGCGGGTGAACCTGAATAACACAGTGATTTTCGACGAGCAAGCGTGGGTATCGCGGTTCGCGCTCGTGCTTGGGCTCGCCGTTTTGGCGGGCGCCTCGTCGCTGGCGGGCTGTCGATCGAAGAAGCCGGCGCCGGCTGCTTCGGCCGTCAAGGCCGGTCCCGATCTCCAGCTCATCCATCCGCCGCCGCCGCCCGCGGAGGCGGTGCCCGCGCCGGCCGAGGTCCCCCCGCCGTCCCGACATGGCGGGGTGCTGCGGGTTCATCTGGACGCCGAGCCGACCAGCCTCCTGCCGCTGGCCGAGTCGGACGCCGCCGCCGCGCAGGTGACGAACGGCCTCATTTACGAGACGCTGCTCGACTGCCGCGACGGCACGTACAAGCCGGGGCTGGCCGAGAGCTGGGACGTCTCGAACGACGGCATGCGGCTGGCGGTGCGGGTGCGCAGCGGCGTGCACTGGCACGACCACCGGGCGTTTGGCGTGCTCGACGTCCAGGGCACGGTCGA
Organism: uncultured Pseudomonadota bacterium; assembly: GCA_963835825.1. Lineage (GTDB taxonomy): Bacteria > Myxococcota_A > Polyangia > Fen-1088 > Fen-1088 > JADGRB01. The sequence continues at coordinate 1,945,865 of CAWIGZ010000001.1, read as the reverse complement.
GCCGCTGTTGCGGACCGGGACCGACGCACCGGTGCTGCGCGCCGAGCTGGCCGACGTGGCGTCGATCGAGCTGGTGACCGAGCGGACGGTCCGCTTCGTGCTCAAGCGTCCTTCGGACTTCGCGCTGCGCGCCCTTTGCGACGTGCCGATGCTCCCCGACCATCTGGTCCACGGCATCCGCCCGGAGGCTTCGCCGATCGCGCGCCAGCCGGTCGGCACCGGGCCGTTTCGGTTCGCCGGCTGGGAGCACGGCAAGCGGATCCGGCTCGAGCGCGCGCCCGAATACTGGGGCCCGCCGCCCGGCGTCGACGAGATCGTGTTCGATCTCGATTCCGACGCCGTGCGCGCGCTCAACCGCACCCGGCGCGGCGAGCTCGACGTCCTCTCCCGGGTGATCGACGCCCATTACCCCGATCAGGTGGAGCCGACCACGTTGCACGGGGGACGACGCTGCTCCGCCTGCGCTCGCGCCGGTATTCGTTCCTGGCGGTCAATCACCTGCACTATCCGCTCAGCGATCCCCGCTTTCGCAAGGCGCTGGCGATGCTCTGGGATCGAACCCGCTTCGCCGGCGAGCTGCACAACGATCTGGCGCGCCCGATCGGCGGGCCGCCGCTGGTCGACGATCTGCCGGCGCCGCCCCTCGATCGCCCGCGCGCGGCCGCGGCGCTGGACGATGCCGGGTACCGCGACAGCGACGCCGACGGCGTGCGCGATCACCTGGGACATCCCATTCGCCTCACGTTGCTGGAGCCGGCGGGCAACCGGCAGTTCCACGTCGAGGCGCACGCCTTCGCGCTGGAGGCGCGCAAGGTCGGCATCCTCGTCGACCTCGTTCCGGCCGACGCGGCGACGATTCAGCAGCGGTTGAAGCGCAAGGAGTTCGATCTCGTGCCCCTCATCTGGGAGGGGACGCCCGACGAGGATCCCGAGCCGCTCTACGGCACGGACGGGGCGTTCAATTACGGCGGCTACCGCTCGAGCGCGCTCGAGGCGTTGATCGACGAGGCGAGGGGCGCCGCCGGACCGGTCGCGCGCGCGCCGATCCTCGACCGGATTGCCCGGCTGCTCTCCGACGAGCAACCGGTGATCTTTCTTTACCGCTACGACATCCCGGCGCTGGCGTCGACGCGCGTTCACGGGTTGGCCGCCGTCGGAGACAGGTTCGATCTGCGGCGCGTCTGGCTCGACCCGTGATCGATACCGGCCTCATCGCCCTCGTCGCCCTGGGGCTGGGCCCGGGCCCGGCCCCGGGCGGGTGCCTGCCGCAGAAGCCGACCGCCGGGGTGGGCGTCGTCGATCCGTTTCGCGCGCCCGCTCCGCAGGCGACGGAGCTGAACGCGTCGGCGAAGGTTCTTTATCGCCAGGGCAAATGGGAAGAGGCGCGCACCGAGTACCGCGCGGCGGAGGCGGCCGATCCGACCTTCCTGGCGCCGCGCCTCAACGTCGCGTGCTCGTTCGTGCGCCAGGAGCGGTTCGGCGAGGCGGTGACCGAGGCGCGCGCGCTCATCGATCGGGCCTACGTCCCCTGGTCGCGGGAGGTGCTCGAGGCGGCGGATCTGGGCGCGCTCAAGGTGCAGCCGCAGATGGCGGAGCTCCAGCGCGCGCTGGCCGCCGCGGCGACCGCCTGGGGCGCCGGCCTCGACGAGAGCGTCATCTTCGTCGGCCGCCTGCGGGCGCCGCTGCATGTCCCGCCGGACGGCGCGGGCGAGTTCATCCTGAACCCGCACCAGGAGGTCTTCGCCTTTTCGCCCTCGACGGGCCGTTACCGCCAGCTCACCGCCGAGGACGGCCATGTCGTCGCCGTCGCGCTGGCGCCCGATCGCCGCCGCATCGTCTACGTGACGGCCGGAAAGCTCGTCCGCGGCGCCAAACCCGACGACGTCGCTCTGGACGGGGTGGCCCTCCGCGAGCTGACCCTGGCGACCATGACGGTCGACGCGCCGGTCCCGATCGCGGGCGCCGTCCGGCGGCTCGAGATCGCCGGAACCCCTCACGGCTTCGCCTATCGCATCGATGGCGAGCGGACGCGCGGCCGGTTCGTGGTCGGCGCCACCCGGACGCTGGTTCCTCTGGGGCGGCAAGCTCCCGGGCGCTACCGCTCGCGGTGTTGACCCCCGGCGGGGCCTTGCCCGTCGCTTCGATGGCGGTGCCGGGCGGCTGTCCCGGCGTCGCGCGTGACCGGAAATCGGCCGGCGGGGGACGGGCCATCGTCCTGTCGGCCCGTGGGCAAACGCCGCGAACGATCGGCGGCCCGCTCGGTGCGGGCCTGGCTGGACTTCCGCTCCCCTGAAGCGGGTCGTAACTTGCCCGGATGAGCAAAAAATTGCGACAGCGCACAGGTAGGATACTGTACGACTATGTCGGCAAAACCACGTATCCTCTGGATTGTTCCGGCGGCCGTGCTGGCCTCATGGCTGGCGGTTCGCTCGCTGGCGGCCTTCCCGGCCTATGGGCTGGAGGACCCGCCCATTTCGGCCGCCACGGCGATGCCCAAGATCGCGGACCCGGTGCTGGCGGAGATGATCTCCCGCTTCGCCGTCGAAGCCCGGCTGCACCGCAGATAGCCTTCCCCGGAGGCCGGCCATGAGCCTCTGTCTCGTCACGGGCGGGGCGGGCTTCATCGGGTCGTCGCTGGCCCGGGCGCTGATCGCGCGCGGCGATCGCGTGCGGGTGATCGACAATTTTTCGTCCGGCAAGCGGGAGAACCTCGCCGACCTCGCCGAGCGGATCGAGCTCGTCGAGGGGGACATCCTCGACGAGCGGGCGCTGGCCCGCGCCATCGAGGGGGTCGAGCTGGTGTTTCACGAGGCGGCGATCCCCTCGGTGCCGAAGTCGATGGCCGAGCCGCTCGAGAACCACGCCGCCAACGCCACCGGCACCCTGCGCGTGCTCGAGCAGGCGCGGCGGGCCGGGATTCGCCGCCTGGTCTACGCCGCCTCGTCGGCCGCCTACGGCGACGATCCCCAGCTCCCCAAGATCGAGACCATGCCGCCGGCGCCGATCTCGCCGTACGGCGGATCGAAGCTGGCGGGCGAGCAGTACGCGCAGATCTACGCGCGCGCCTACGGCGTCGAGACGGTCTGCCTGCGCTACTTCAACGTGTTCGGGCCGCGCCAGGATCCGGCCTCCGAGTACGCGGCGGTGATCCCCAAGTTCATCACCGCCGCCCTGGCCGGCAAGCAGCCGCGCATCTTCGGCGACGGCTCGCAGTCGCGCGACTTCTGCTACATCGACAACGTCATCGAGGCGAACTTCAAGGCGGCCGCGGCCGACGCGCGGGCCGTCTCGGGCCGCGTCTTCAACATCGCCTGCGGCCAGGCGACCGACCTCAACCGGGTGGTCGCGCTCATCGGCGATTTCCTGGGGCAAAAGGTCTCCGCGGTCTACGAGGACGAGCGGGCAGGGGACATCAAGCACTCCTTCGCCGACATCGGGGCGGCGCGGGCCCGTCTCGGCTACACGGCGGGCGTTTCGTTCGCCGAGGGCCTCGGGCGCACGATCGACTGGTATAAGTCCAGGGGGTGAGCCTCCTCAGCATGACCGGTTTCGGGCGCGGGTCGGTGGACGCCGGCGAGCGCCGCCTGCGGGTCGAGATCCGCTCCGTCAATCACCGCGGCCTCGACCTCAAGATCCGCAGCGGAGAATCGGACGCCTTCTGCGACAGCGAGATCGCGCGGGCGGTCCGGGCGGCGGTCGAGCGGGGCGCGGTGACCGTGCTGATTCGCGACGAGTCGGCGGCCGCGGCGGCGGGCATCGATGCCGGCGCGCGTGCGGGCTGTCCACGGCGTGCTCGAACAGCTGCGCCAGGAGCTGAAGATCGCCGAGCCGGTCACGCTCGGGACGGTCGGCGCGTATCTCGGCGCCAGCCACGGCTCTGCGCTCTCGGGGGAGTCGCTCTGGGAGGTGCTGCGTCCGGCGGTCGCCGCCGCGCTCGCGGAGCTCACGGCGATGCGGGCCCGAGAGGGGGCGGCGCTGGCCGTCGACCTGGGGGCGCGGCGGTCGCGTCTCGGCGAGCTGGCGGCGAGCCTGCGCGCGAGGGCCGCGCTGCTGCCGGATAAGTTCTCCCAGCGCCTGCAGGAGCGCCTGGCGGGGCAGACGACGATTGACCCGGCCCGATTGGCGCAAGAGGTCGCGTTGATGGCCGAGCGGCTCGACGTTTCGGAGGAGCTGGTCCGCCTGGAGACGCACCTCGTCCACCTGGGCGAAATCCTGAAAGGCTCGGGCGCCGTCGGGCGAAAGCTCGATTTCGTGGTTCAGGAGATCGGGCGCGAGCTGAACACGGTCGCCTCCAAGGCCCAGGACGCCGAGATGGCCGCGGTCGTCATCGACGCCAAGGCGGAGCTCGAAAAGCTGCGCGAACAGGCGCAAAACGTCGAGTGACGACGCCGGTCGATCGCGTGGGCGGAGCTCGGCTTCGCCGAGCGGAGCTCGTCGCGGGAGGTTGCAGGAACCCTTTGAGGGTTCCTGTTCTGTCGGTGATAGACTTTCCGCGATGACGGACGAGGAGCTGGGAGCGCACAAGGGCATCCTGCTCGTGATTTCGTCCCCTTCGGGGGCGGGCAAGACGACGCTGGCGCACCTCCTGGCCGAGCAGGAGCGGCTGGAGTTCTCGGTCTCGTACACGACGCGGGCGCCGCGGACCGGCGAGCGCGACGGCGTCGACTACAAGTACGTCACCGAGGACGAGTTCACCCGGATGGTCGACCGGAACGAGTTCGCCGAGTGGGCGGTGGTCCACGGGGCCCGCTACGGGACCGCCGTCCACACCGTCAACCGGGCGCTCGAGGACGGCAAGGATTACCTGTTCGACGTCGACTGGCAGGGCGGGGCCCAGATCCGGCGCCAGTGGCCGGAGGAGAGCGTGCTGGTGTTCATCTTGCCGCCGTCCATGGCCGAGCTCGAGCGCCGGCTGCGGCGCCGGGCGACCGACTCGCCGGCGGCCATCGAGCGCCGGCTGGTGACCGCCACGCGCGAGCTGGAGCACTTCGCCGAGTACGACTTCCTGGTGGTCAACGACAACCTCGAAACCGCGCTCAAGGAGCTGTCATCCATATATGTAGCGGCTCGCTGCGCGAGATCGCGGCGCGGGCACTACGGGCATGCGCTGCTCGGCGAGGCGCGGACGAGGGGACAGCCTCCCAGCCAATGACCGAGGTTCAAGAGATCTGCACGCAGGTGCGCGGCTACGACGCCGCGGCCGACATCGGCCTCATCGAACGCAGCTTTGCCTTCGCAGCCGAGCGGCACGCCGGTCAGAAGCGGCGCTCCGGCGAGCCGTACGTCGTCCATCCGGTCGGGGTGGCGCGGATCATCTCCGAGCTGCGGCTGGACGTCCCGTCGATCTGCGCCGGCCTGCTGCACGACTGCGTCGAGGACACCAGCGCCACCGCCGAGGACATCGGCCGGCTGTTCGGCACCGAGATCCAGTTTCTCGTCGAGGGGGTGACCAAGCTCGGCCAGATCCCCTGGACCACCCGGGAGGAGCGCCAGGCGGAGAACTTCCGCAAGATGCTGCTGGCGATGGCGCGCGACATCCGCGTCATCCTGATCAAGCTCGCCGACCGCGTCGACAACATGCGGACGCTGTCCCACATGCCGCGCGACAAGCAGGAGCGGATCTCGCGCGAGACGCGCGAGATCTACGCGCCGCTGGCCAACCGGCTCGGGATCCAGTGGATGAAGGTCGAGCTCGAGGATCTGGCGTTCATGTACCTCGATCCGGCCGAGCACGACCAGCTGGTGGCGCGCCTGGCGGAGACCGCCGGCTCGCGCGAGTCGTACATCACCGAGGTCGTCGAACGGCTGAAGACCGTGCTGGCCGAGGCGGAGATCAAGGCGCAGGTCTACGGCCGCGCCAAGCACCTCTGGTCCATCTACCAGAAGATGAAGAAGACGGGGCGCGACGTGGAGCAGATCTACGACGTGCTCGCCTTCCGCGTGCTCACCGAGTCGGTGCGCGACTGTTACGCGGTCCTCGGCGTCGTCCACTCCAACTGGACGCCGGTGCCGGGGCGCTTCAAGGACTTCATCGCGCTCCCCAAGCCAAACCTCTATCAGTCGCTGCACACGACGGTCATCGGTCCGCGCGCCGAACGGATGGAGGTGCAGATCCGCACCGAGGAGATGCACCGGATCGCCGAGCAGGGGATCGCGGCGCACTGGAAATACAAGGAGCAGAAGACCCCCGGCGCCGACGACGGCAAGGCCTTCGCCTGGCTGCGCCAGCTGATGGAGTGGCAGCGCGATCTCGAAGGACCCGACCGAGTTCATCGAGACGGTGAAGATCGATCTGTTCCAGGACGAGGTCTTCGTCTTCACGCCCAAGGGGGACGTCAAGGCGCTCCCCAAGGGGGCGACGCCGATCGATCTCGCCTACGCCATCCACTCGCAGGTCGGCGAGCACTGCTCGGGCGCCCGGGTCAACGGCCTCATCGTCCCGCTGCGCTACGCGCTCCGCAACGGCGACACGGTCGAGATCCTCGCCTCGGCCAACCAGAAGCCGTCGAAGGACTGGCTCAAGTTCGTCATCACCAGCCGCGCCCGCACCAAGATCCGCCACTTCATCCGGATGGAGCAGCGCGAGCGCAGCGCCCAGATGGGCCGCGATCTGCTGGGCCGCGAGCTGCGCAAGCAGGACGCCTCGCTCGCCTCGGCCGAGCGAGAGGGGCTGCTCGAGGCGGCGGCGCAGCGGCTGCGGGTCGGCACCGCCGAGGAGCTGCTGGTCGCGATCGGCTACGGGCGGGTCAGCCCGGGCCACGCCGCCGACGCCGTCCTCGTCGACCGGATCGCCGAGGGCTCAGCCGTCGCGTCCCCCGCGACGGAGGTCCCCGCCGCCGCCCGCCGCCCGGTGCTCAAGCGCTCGATCGGCGGCATCAAGGTCCAGGGCGAGGCCGACATCCTGGTCAAGTTCGCCAAGTGCTGCACGCCGGTCCCGGGCGACTCGATCGTCGGGTTCATCAGCCGCGGCCACGGCGTCGTCATCCACACCCGCGAATGCCCGAAGGCGCTCGACCTCGATCCGCTGCGCCGGGTCGACGTCGCCTGGGACGACGAATCGAAGGCGGTCCGCCCCGTGGCGGTCCAGGTGACCTGTTCGGACCGCCCGGGCCTGCTGGCCGCCATCTCCAAGTCCTTCACCGAGCACGGGGTCAACATCTCGCAGGCGAGGTGTCGGACCTCGGAGGACGGCCGGGCCGTGAACACCTTCCAGGTCACGGTCGGGCACCTCGACCAGCTCAAGACCGTGCTCCGAAACCTGGAAACGATTCAAGGAGTGGTTTCGGCCACCCGCCTGTGATAGAAGGCCGCGGCGATGGCTTCGAACACACGAAAGACTTGGAAGCGCCGGGTGCGCAAGCACGCGACCATGGGTAAGAAGCGCAAGGCCGTGGAGTCGAAGCGCTCGACCCCGTCGGCCGAGGTGCTCTTCTCCGAGCTCGGCACGCCCGGCAAAGACTAGGACCTCTCCGTCTGCCGCCCACGGCGGTGAACCGAGGCGCAGAGCAGCGCACCCGACAGGTGCGGATCTCGGCCAATTTATCGGTCAGTTTATTGATCTTGTCGACGAAGTATGCGTTAACTATGGTTTGACGTCGCGCGACGAATCGGCGACTTCCCTTGCTCGTCCCCAGGTCGTGAGGCCAAGAGCCGGATGAAAGTCTGCCCGAACTGCCAGACCAAGTACCCCGACGACGCTAACTTTTGTCCGCAGGAGACTTGCGCGACGCCGGACGGCCCGCGCAGGCTGGACATCATCTCGGCGGCGCCGGCGGCCCGCTACGAGATGGAGCGGCAGATCGGCGGCCGTCGCAGCGGCGAAGTCTTCCGCGCTCGCGACCAGCAGACGGGCGCGACCGTCGCTTACAAGCGGGTCACCCGCGCGGTGCTGACCTCGCCGGCGGTGGTCGAGCGCTCGTTGCGCGAGCTCAAGCAGCTGCAGCGGGCCCAGAGCCCGCGGCTGGCCAAGATCGTCGACTTCGGCAAGGAGCCCGACGGGCAGCTGTTCGTGGTCAGCGAGCTGGCCGACGGACAGACGCTCGGGCAGGTGGTCGCCGCCTCCGGGCCGTTCTCGCTCGAGCGCGCCAAGAAGATCGCCGCTCAGATCGGCGAGGCGCTGCTGGAGGGGCAGAAGGTCGGGGTCGTCCACCATGACCTCGCCCCCAAGAACGTTCTGGTCGCCGCAGGCGATCAGGTGAAGCTGATCAACTTCGTGGCCCCCGTTCCGGTCACCGAGACCGTCTTCGGCGTCCCGGAGTACCTCTCGCCGGAACAGGCGGAAGGCAAGCTGGTCGATCAGCGCTCGAACACCTACAGCCTGGGCGGCATCCTGCTGTTCATGCTGACCGGCCAGCCGCCGGTCGAAGGGGGCAGCGCCGCCGCGCTCCTCGAACAGGTGATGAAGGGCTCGCTGGTTCCACCCAGCCTGCGGGTGCAGGGCCTGAACGCCGAAATCGATCGCGTCATCGGCAAGGCGATGGACAAGAGCCCGAACCGCCGCCCGTTGACCATTCGACAGTTCCTGACGGACGTCGCGGGCATGATGGCCGTCGCGCCGGGCGCGGCCGATCCGGGGCGGGGGGTCGGCTTCGCCAAGACGATGATGTTCGCGGGCGGCTCGCCCGAGGCCCAGAAGCTGGTGAACCAGGCGCTGGCGGCGCGGGCCGAGGCCAACGGCGCCGGGGCACCGCCGCCGGGCGGGGCAGGGCCGAACGCCACCGCTCCGATCGCGATGATCGCCTCCGAGGCCCGCGGGGCCAACGATTCCCAGGCGACGCCGCCGCCGGTGGCGCGTCCCGCCGGGGCCGAAGGGCCCGGCGCGCGTCGGACGCACGGCGCTGCCATCGCCGCCACGATGATCGCGCTGCCGGCAGGGGGGAAGATCCCGGGCGTCGGCACGGGACAAGGCGAGCTCGACAGCAGCGCGCAGGTGACCCCGCCTCCCGTGGCGCCGGCGCCGGCGCCGGTCGCGGGCCCGGCCGGGGCAGCGGCAGGACCAGCCCCCGCCAAGCCGACCGGGGCCGCGGCCTTCCGCGAGACGCTCTGGTTCAAACAAGGGGACGTCGATCAGATGGTCGCCGACGCGCGGGCCAAGCTGGATGCCTCGCGGGCCAAGGCGAGCCCTGAAGCGTCGGTGGCCGCCCCGGAGCCGGAGATCGCGGCGGCCGAAGCGAAGCCGCTCGAAGAGCGTTACCGCGACGACGGCACCGTCTCGGTCGACGATCGCAAGAAGTACTCGCTTCGGTCCGGCGCCACCAGCGCGTCGCTTCCCACCGTCGGCGGCGTCGTCCCCGGCGACCGGATGAGCGCCGAAGAAATGATGGGTGAGATCGGCGGCGGCAAGCGAACCGTCATCATCATCGCCGCACTGGCGGTGGTGTTGGCCGTCGTCGCGGGAGTGTACCTGGCGTTTCGCGGCAAGCATGTCGCGCAGAGCGCGGCTGCTCTGACGCCGGTCCAGGTCCCCACTGAGCCGAAGCCGGCTGAGCCGCAACCGACAGCTCCCGTTGCGGCGCCCGCAACTCCGCCTCCCGCGCCGGCTTCAGCCGCCGCCGCGTCGAAGCCGCCGGCACCGGCCGAGGCACCGGCCGCCGCCGCCGCCGAGGAGCCGCATCCCAGGGCCCACGCTTCCGCTGCCAAGAAGCACGCGGCCAAGAAGTCCAAGGGCCGAAAGCACCACTAGGCCGCCTATCGGGCGGCACGTCGTCGGGCCAATGTCCGTCGTTCGCTTCGCTCACCGTCGCCTTTTCGGCGACGCCCTCCTAGAGGGCGCCTCCGGCCGCTAAAGCAGTCGGTCGACGGCGGCGGCGACGGCGGTGGCCACCTCAGCGATGTTCCGCGATGCGTCCAGGATGACGGAGCGGGGATCGCCGGCGCAAAGCTCGCGGTAACGCACGGCCACCCGGGCCTGGACGGCGTCGGCGTCGTAGCGCTCGTCCGGCCGTCCGGCGGCGCGGCGGCGGGTGGCGGCCACCTCCACCGGCAGATCGAGGAGCAGGGTCAGATCCGGTACCCGCAAGTCGCGCGCCAGTCCGGCGACCCAGTCGCGCTCTGCTTCCTGGGCTTGATAGGCGAGCGACGAGAGCAGGTAGCGGTCGGAGACGACGTCCGCGCCTCCGGCGAGGGCGGGCAAGATTTCGCGCGTCAGGTGATCGCGCCTGTCGGCGGCGAACAGCAGCGCCATCGCCAGCCCGTCGACCGGCTCGCCGGTGGGCGACCGGTGGCCGCCGAGCAGGATCTCCCGCAGCAGGCGCCCGATGGGGCCCGTGCTGGGCTCGCGGGTGGCCAGCGCCCGGCGGCCGCGCCGTTGCAGATGAGCTTCCAGCAGGCCGAGCTGGGTGGTGGTGCCCGAGCCGTCGATCCCTTCGAGCACGATGAACAGGGGTGGCGTCATGAGCGCTCTTGAGTAAAACGCCTCATCGATCTACACGGAGAGGAGGGTGGCGAAAAGACGAATCGCGCAAGGGATCGCGCTCGGCCTGTTGCTGACGATGGCGGCGGCGCAGCCAGCTTGCCGTCGCTCCCGGGGACGCTCGGCGGCGCCCAACACGTCGACGTCCGCCACCGACGCGCGTGACGTCCGCTGCGTCGAACGTCCCGAGGGGTGTATCTGGTGCGAGGGGCGCGGACCGACGCCGCCGCTGGTCGAGCCCGACGCCATCCCTCCGTCGCTCTGCGATCCGAAGGATCCAGGCAACTGCGTCGACTTCTGCTCGCGGCTGACGCCCGAGTGCGCGGTGCCGTGGCGGACGGTGCCGAGCTGCCTGCTCCCGACGGAGCAGGAGTTCCGGCGGGAGATCTTTCGCCGCGACACGGCCGATCGTCCGGAGGCCTTCGTGCAAGGGCGAATCACCGACGAGGCCGGCCACCGGGTCGAGGGGGCCAAGATCCGCGTCTGGTTTCAGGGGACGGCCATCGTCGACGAGGTCTCGGGCAAGGACGGCAGTTTCCGCGTGCGCCTGCGGGCGGGCCCGTGGACCTACTCGGTCCAGGTGAGTCACGCCGGGCTGGCCACCGAGATCGCCGACCTGCGCATCGATCGGGCCGGGACGACCGTGCGCAATTTTCGTCTGGCGCCGGAGTCCACCATTCACGGCCGCGTCGTCAGCACGCTGGGCAATCCGATCGGAGGGGTCGCCATCAACGCCGTTCGCAGCCCGGACGATCTGGTCGCCGCGGGCGAGGCGCAGACCCTCCCGGACGGCTCCTTCGTGATCACCGGGCTGGACGTGAAGCGCTACTTTCTGCGCGCCTCGAAGTTCGGCTGGCTTCCTGAGATGCTGAAGTGGGGGGTGACGGCGCCGGCCACCCGGATCGCCTTCAAGCTCGTCCGGACCGCCGTCATCGAGGGGCGGGTGCTCGACGCCGACGGGGAAGGGCAGGCCAACGCCACGGTCGTCGCGCTCCCCTCGGGCGGCATCGGGAACGCCGCATCGCCCATCATCTGGGCCGTCGACGGCGACGGAAAATTCGCGCAGGACCGGTTCGAGCCCGGGACGTACTACCTCTGGGCGCGCCGGGGCGAGATGCTGGTGTTCCCGCCGGAGAAGATCGAGATCAGCGACAGCAACCTCGACGAGCGGATCGAGCTGCACCTCTCGCACAAGGGCGCGCGGGTCCGCGGGCGAATCGTCACGCGCGGCGGGACGGCGCTCGATCCCGACACCCGGGCCGTCCTGTTCGGACAGTCGCCGCTGGCCCTGCCGCGCAAGGCGGTGGGGGAGATCGACCACGACGGCGCGTTCGCGGTCGGTGCGCTCTTGCCGGGGCGCTACGAGATCTCGGTGCGCGTCGGGGCGCGCGTCCTGCCGATCATCAGCGGTCCGCGCGAGGTGGAGATCCCGATCGAGCCGGGCGCCACCGTCGATCTCTCGGACACCATCGTCGTCCGCCCGCAAGCTGAAGAGTAAAAACGCGCTGCGCTCAGTGCAGGACGCGCATCCGATTGAGGCAATCGGCGAGCACGTGGTGGCTCTCGTTTTCGAACGAGGTGAAGCGGACCGCCATTCCGGCCACCGCCCGGCTGGAGCCGCCCTGCGTGTAGTTGATGAAGTAGTGGTTCTTGACCTCGCCGGTCGCCACGACCTCGCCCGTCCCCTCGGGGGTGAGGAAGCAGACGCGGACGGAGGCGCCGAGCGGAAGCGGATCGGGGAGCTCGAGGAAGATCCCGCCGGCCGAGACGTTGCGGGCGATGCAGTAGGTCTCGCCGAACAGCAGCGACTCGACCCGGACGGTGAACATCTTGTCGAAGCGCAGGTGGGCGCGCTGGTCGGCCAGCGACTCGTCGGACGGGGCAGTGGCGCGCTCTCCGGAAGGGGAATCGATGATCGACATGGCATCAGCTTACATTGTCGTTAAATGAAGTCAAAAAACGTACATGTAGGATAAATGCCGTTCCGTGTCATGTTCGTGCGCAATTCGCGAAAACTCTGGTCGGTCGGGGTTGAAATTGGAGCGCCGTCTGTCGATGCCGATTGCGCCTTGTGCAGCAGCGACGAGCGCGCGATTGGTCGCCACCCCTCGGGCGCGCTGCTCTATGATGGGCGGGGACTCTAGCCGAGACATGCTCGCCGACGAGAGGACCACCCACCGCAACGAGCTTCCGCTGCCCAGCGAGGCCGAAGGGTTGATCGTCGCGCCGGATCGGACGATCGCGCGCCCGCTGGTCGGTTTCCTGCGGGCGCAGGGGCTGACGGTGCGGACGGCGGACGACGCCGACGTGGGGTTCGAGGAGGCGCTGTTGCACCCGCCCGACGTCGTGCTGGTCGACGATCGGGTGCGTCCGTCGGGCGCCGTCGATCTCTGCGCCCGACTGAAGGACAACGTCCGCACCCACTTCGTGCCGGTGATCATCTGCGCGCTCAACGATCTGCGGAGCTTTCGGGTGCGCGCCCTGTCCGTGGGGGCCGACGCGGTGTTCGCGCCGTCGACCGACGCGCAGGAGCGCCGGGCCCGCCTCTGGGCACTCTTGCGGACCCGCGCGCTCCACAAGCGCGCCGAGCGCAGCCAGCGGACGCAGCAGACCGAGATCGTCGAGCGCCGGCACTGGCTGTCGCACTTTCTCCACGATCTGACGGGGCAGGTGGCCGCGCTGGCGGCGAACGTCGATTACCTGGCCAAGTTCGCGCCGGCTCTCGAGGACCCGCGCCGCCAAGACTTCGACGAGAGCGTCTCCGACGCCGAGGGGGTGTTCGAGCGCCTCAAGGGAACGATGCGGACGGTGATCGACTACGATCGGTTCGAGACCGGCCAGCTGGTGCCGCGCGAGGCGCGCATGTTCCTCGGCGAGACGGCGGCCGAGGTGGCCGGCGAGCTGCGCCGTCACGCGACCATCGCCGAAAAGGAGCTCACCCTGGTGCGCCCCGAGCACGAGCGCGCGCTTTACGGCGACCGGGAGCTGCTCGCGGCTGCGATGCTGAATCTCGGCCTGGGGGCGCTGCGCCGGGTTCCGGCCCGGGGGACGCTTTCGATCGAGGTGGGGACGACCGACAGCGGTGTCCGGTTCCGCGCGGTGGCGCCCGGTTTGTCGCTGAGCGCGGCCGAGCGGTCGCGGATCTTCGAGCCGTACAGCCGGCGCGCCAACGGTTCGGCGACCTACGGGCTGGGGCTGGCGCTGGCGCACGCCGTGATCGAGCTGCACCAGGGGAAGCTCTGGACCGAGGACGTCGACAGCGGGAAAGGGTGCGCCTTCGTGTTCGAGCTCGGCTGGCAGCGCAGCGGCCCGCGGTCCAAACGAGGCCCGGTCGCGGAGCGCCGATGAGCGGCAGACGCTCCGTCGGCGACTCTGGCCGGCACCGCGGTGCTCGCCTTTTTGTTGCTGGTCGGGGGGCGGGCGCGGGCGGGGGTGAGCGTCGACGATCTCTGCCGGGCGGTCGTCGACGATCCCAGCTACAAGGTGCGCGTGAGCGCGGCGCTGACGCTGGGGAAGGTCGGCGGACCCGCCGCCGTCCCGTCGCTCATCAAGGCGCTGTCGGACCAGAACAACTCGGTCCGCGGCATCGCCGCGCAGTCGCTGGGCAAGATAGGGGAGGGCTCCGCGTCCGAGCCGTTGCGCGATCTGTTGCACCGGGAGAGCGATCCGTTCGTCAAGTCGCAGGCCACGGCCGCCTTGGCCCTGCTGTCGGGCGGCGGGGTCAACAAGCGCGCCAAGATCTACCTGGTCTTCGGGCCTTTCACGGGGGGCGTCAAGTCGGCTGGGCCGGACGCCGCGAAGATCATCGCCGACGCGCTGGCCCAGGAGCTGGGCAAGCTCCCCTCGGTCACGCTGTCGCTGAGCGCCAGCGATCAACACAACTTCGCCAAGACCGGGATGCTGGGGTTCTTCATCGACGGCAACATCACGCGGCTCGAGGACATCGTCGGCGGCGGGGCGACGGAGACGAACTGCGACGTCAAGGTGATGGTTGCGCGCTGGCCCACGAAGAGCATCATCAGCTGGACCAACGCGGGCGCCAGCCTGCAGTCGGGATCGCGGCCGCGCGACAAGGAGAGCGCGCGGCGAGATTGCTTGGAGGCGTCGGCCGGTCAGCTGGCCGACGACCTGGGACATTTTTTCAAGTCGCAAGGCGGATAGATAAGATGACGGAACAGAAGAATGCGCGGCTCGGGAGGGCGTCATGACCACGAATGAAGCAGCAGGGGCCCAGCCTCCTGCGTACAAGCGCAAGATGCGGAACTACCTGCTCGACGTCGGGCTGCAGCTCCGCTACACGGCCACCATCGTCATCGTCGCGATCTTCCTCACCGCGGGCCTGGGGTTCAAGATGTACCAGGCGACGCGGGAGATCTCGCGCATCATCCTGTTCACCGGCCTCGCCGATCCGACGACGGCGCAGGAGCTCCAGAGCCAGTTCGCCAACAGCGATCGGATCGTGCTGTGGGGGATCATCGGGTTCGGGATCGTGCTGGTGCTGTCGATCAGCGCGGTCGGTATCCTCATCACCCACAAGGTGGTCGGGCCGCTCTACAAGATCTCCAGCCTGTTCGGGCGCGTGCGCGAAAACCGGATGAGCCCGGCACCGGCGGGGCTGCGCAAAGGGGACGAGCTGCAGGACTTCTACACCTCGTTCCGGGAGATGCACGAGGCGGTTCGCGAGCGGGTGATCAACGACGTCCAGGTCGTCGGCGGCGCGGTGGCGGCCATCGAGGCCAGCGGCGCGGCGAGCGCGCCGGCGGTGCAGCGCGCGCTGGACGAGCTCCGCCAGCTGAAGAAGCGCAAGGAAGACAGCCTGGAGGCGCCGGCCACGGGCGACGCGCGCCCGAGCTAGAGCCCACGCGGAGAGCGCGTTCGCGCGGGGCGGGCGCGCTCCCGCGCGAGCATCGGGTCAGCCGTTGCTGCGGCGGCTCTGGGCGGCGCTGACCAGGCAGAGGCCGTGGAGAAACAGCCCGGGCAGGAAGCAGCAGGCGTAGCCCATCAAGGTCGTCGCCATCCAGGCGACGCCGGCGCCGGCGCGCCCGGCATAGATGTGGCCGGCGCCCGGAATCAGCATCGAGAGCATCACCGCCGTGACGGGGCTCGGCCGCGGCCGCAGCGTCAGGAAGAACGAATCACCGGTGGAGATGGGCGGCGGTCCCAGCGACGTCTCCGACGCCGGCGCGCGCGGCGATCGGCTTGCGTCCCGGGTAGACGTACTCGACGACGCCGGCGGCGTTGGTCCGCACGTTCAGCGTGCCGTGCTCGACCATCCGCGCCAGGTGTTTCTCGGCGGTGCGGACCGACGTCCGACCGAGGTAGGCGACGTGGGCCGCCGTCACGGGTACATCGGTCTCGAACAGCACCTTCAAGACCAGCTGTTCGAACTCGTCGAAGTCCATCAGCCTCCGTCTCTAGGGTAGCACAAGGCTCCCGCGCGAAGCACGCACCTCTTTCTTCGAAATTCGTGGCGTCCGCCGTCGTTGTTTCCGGAGAATGACGAACGTCCGTCCGCCGCCCGCGCCTTCGCGCGCGGGGCACCCAGCGGGGCGGGTGAGAACGCTCAAGGTTGAGCACCATCCGTCGATGCGCGGACCAAGGTTCTGCCCCCACCAGAAAACCCCGAACAGAAAGAAGAGCTGCACGTGAACATCCAGAGACTGAGTTCCTTGGGATCCATCGCCTTGTTGGTCGCGGCCATCGGTTGTGGTGGCAGCAGCAACGACGGCAAAGGCGGTAGCAACGGGACGGGCGGCAGCGGGGCCACCGGCAGCGGCGGCAGCAACGGGACCGGCGGAACGACCGGCACCGGCGGCGCGACCCAGACGACCGAATACTCGTTCACCGTCAGCCCCACGGCGCTCTCCCTGCCGCCGGGTGGCATGCAGGAGGTCACGGTGACCATCGATCGGGGCACGCCGGCGTTCTCGGGAGCGATCACGCTCGCGCTGGAGGTCCCCAACACCATCACCGGAAGCGGCGTCACCGCTGCCATCACCCCCAACCCGGCGACGACCAACTCGGCCACCATCACGGTCGCCGTGGCGAGCACGGGCGTGGCGGCGGGGAGCTACTCGCTGGCGGTGGTCGGGACGTCCGGATCGCAGAGCTACACCGTGTCGCTGCCGCTGGTGGTGACGACCGCCAAGGCGACGCTGCTCGTCGATGCCGACTACAGTGAAAACAACCAGGACCCGACCAACGTCGACGCCATCCCGTCGGTGTCGGACAAGCTGTTCCCGCCGCTGCTCCAGAACGAGGCCATCGCCTTCAACACCTTCGTCGTCCCGGCGGTGGGCACCGCGGCCACCACGCCGGCCAGCGCGGACTTGACCGGATACTCGACGATCGTCTGGTACACCGGCGAAACCTACGGCACCACGAGCGCCACGATCACGCCGGTGCAGCAGGCCATCCTCGAGTCCTGGCTCGATCAGGGCGGCCGCACCTTGATCATCTTCTCCCAGAACATGGTCTACGACCTGTACAAGGGGAACTGGACGTCGGAGACGAACAGCTTCCTGACCAATTACGTCGGGGCGATAGGGTCCGCCGCCGACGGCGACCTCAACCACGCGACCTACACGGTCGTGGGCGCGACCGGGACGGCGCTCGCCGCCGAGGTGTTTCAGGTCATCGGAGACCAGCCGCTCACCAGCTCGGGCGACACCATCAACCCGGACACGGGCACCGACGTCCTCGGCACCGTGGTCTCGGATGCCGACGGTCAGCTCACGCCCGCCGCGCCGATTCCCATCGTCGTCGGCCGCAAGGCCGTCGGCACGGCCGGGACCTCGAAGGTGGTCTACGTCGGCGCGCCGGCCGAGAACATCCTGATGACGACGGCGAACAACTCCGCCGCGCAGCTGTTTCACGGCATCCTGGTCTACCTGGGGATCAAGGCCTCGTAGCCGGGCTTCGACCGACCGCGCGACACAATCGCGGCCGGTTCTCCAAGGCCCTCCACGGCGCCCGTCGCGCGGTGGAGGGTCGTTCCATTTGGGGGGCCGCCCGGCGCTCTCCATGCGTACACTTGAGCGCATGGGAATCGTGCTGAAGAGCGAGCGGGAGCTGGCGAAGATGCGCGAGGCGGGCCGCATCGTGAGCGCGGTGTTGGACGCGGTCGAGGCGGCCTGCGTGCCCGGGGTGACCACCGCGGAGCTGAACGCCATCGCCGAGCGGGAGCTGGCGCGGGCCAAGGCGACCTCGGCGTTCCTCGGATACGCTCCGGGCGGCGCGCCGCCGTATCCGGCGGTGCTCTGCACGTCGGTGAACGCGGTGGTCGTGCACGGCGTACCGGACCGGCGACAGGTGCTGCGCGAAGGGGACGTGGTCGGGATCGACTTCGCCTGTTCCAAGGACGGTTACTGCGCCGACGCGGCCCGCACGGTCGCGGTCGGAATCGTCAGCGCGCCGGCCCGGGCGCTCATCTCGGCCACCGAGGAGTGCCTCGCGCGGGCGATTCGCGCCTGCGTTCCGGGCGCGCGGCTCGGCGACCTGGGCGCCGCGATTCAAGGGCACGCCGAGGCGCTCGGCTATTCGATCGTCCGCGACTTCGTGGGGCATGGTATCGGCCGCGCCATGCACGAGCCACCGAGCGTGCCGAACCACGGCCGGGCGGGGTCGGGCCTTCGGCTCCAGCCCGGGATCGTCCTGGCCATCGAGCCGATGCTGAACGCCGGCCGGGCCGACGTGCGGATGCTCGCCGACGGCTGGACGGTCGTCACCGCCGACGCGAGCCTCTCGGCGCACGTCGAGCACACGGTGGCGGTGACCGACGACGGGCCGCGGGTGCTCACCAGCGCCTGACGAGGCCGCTTTGGCGTTTAGTTGACAGAATATTTCTTATCGGACATTCGGGCGGCGGGCGGAGACACGGGAAGCAAAGTCGGAATCAGGCCGTCTTGCGGCGCGGGACACGGGCTCGCAGTGCCCAGACCATGGTCACGGCCTCGAGGACGATGTTGCCGGACATCTTCGACTGTCCGACCCGGCGGTCGACGAACTTGATGGGAACCTCGACGACGCGGAAGCCGCCGCAGATCGCGCGATAGGTCATCTCGATCTGAAATCCGTAGCCGTGAGCGGAGACTGCGGCGAGGTCCAGGCCCCGCAGCGTGTCGGCCCGCCAGGCCTTGAAGCCGGCGGTCAGATCGTTGATCCCGACGCCCAGGACCAGCCGCGCGTACATCCCGCCGCCGCGGCTGATGATCCGCCGGCTCAGCCCCCAGTTCTCGGTCGCGCCGCCCGCCGTGTAGCGCGATCCGACCGCCACGTCGGCGCCTTCATCCAAGGCTCGCAAGAGCCGCGGGACGTCGTGGGGATCATGGGAGAAATCGGCGTCCATCTGGACGAGGCGCTGCCAGCCCCGCGGCGACGCCAGCGCTTGCTTGTAGGCGGCGAGATAAGCCGCCCCCAGCCCCTCCTTGGCGCTCCGGTGCAGCACCTCGACGTGGCTGTCGCCGGCCGCCAGCTGGTCCGCCAGCGGCCCCGTTCCGTCGGGCGAGTTGTCGTCGACGATGAGCAGTGTCGCCGCCGGCACGGCCTGCCGAACCGCCCGGACGATGTCGGCCAGGACCTCCCGCTCGTTGTAGGTCGGGATGACGATCAGGGTCGCGGCGTCGCTCATCTCCGTCGTTCGGTTGGGCGGCGCGCCTACGCGCTGGGGGTCCGGCCTTCGAGCGTCAGGCGCACGTCCTCTTCGTCAGCCTTGACCATCATCTCGATGAGCTGCTTGAAGGTGACCTTGGGCTTCCAGCCCAGCGCCTTCATCGCCTTCGTCGGATCGCCCGTGCAGGTGGTCGACCTCGGTCGGACGGAAGTAGCGAGGATCGATCTCCACGTACTTCTTCCAGTCGATCCCCAGCGTCCCGAACGCGACGTCCAGCGCTTCCCGGACGGAGTGCGACTCGCCGGTCGCCACCACGAAGTCGTCGGGCTTGTCCTGCTGGAGCATCAGCCACATCGCCTCGACGTAGTCGCCGGCGAAGCCCCAGTCGCGCTTGGCGTCGAGGTTGCCGAGGTAGAGCTTCTTGTCGAGCCCGTGCTTGATGCGGGCGGCGGCGCGCGTGATCTTGCGCGTCACGAAGGGGATGCCGCGCCGTGGCGACTCGTGGTTGAAGAGGATCCCGCAGGAGATGAACATCCCGTACGCTTCGCGATAGTTCTGGCAGAGCTGGTGGGCGAAGACCTTGGCGCAGGCATAGGGGCTGCGCGGCTCGAACGGCGTCGCCTCGCTCTGCGGCGGCGCCGCCCCGCCGAACATCTCGCTCGACGAGGCCTGGTAGAACCGCACGCTCTTGTCGAGGCCCGACTCGCGGATGGCCTCCAAGAGACGCAGCGTCCCCAGCGCCACCGTCGAGGCGGTGTACTCCGGCACGTCGAAGCTGACGCGGACGTGGCTCTGGGCGCCCAGGTTGTAGATCTCGTCGGGCTTCACGGTCCGCAGCGCGCGATTGAGCGAGCTGGCGTCGTCGAGATCGCCGTAGACCAGCCGCAGGCGATAGTCGGACACGTGCGGGTCCTGATAGATGCGATCGAGCCGTTCGGTGTTGAACGTGCTCGAGCGGCGGACGACGCCATACACCTCGTATCCCTTTTCCAGCAGCAGCTCGGCCAGGTACGAACCATCCTGCCCGGTGACGCCGGTGATCAGCGCGCGCTTCATCGACTCTCGATCTCCTTTTGGTGATTTTCGTAATATTCGACGGTGGCGCGGAGGCCGACATCGAACGGGGTCTTGGCCACGAAGCCGAAGCGCTCGCGGGCCCGGGTGACGTCCAGCTGCCGGCGCGGCTGTCCGTTCGGCTTGCTGGTGTCCCAGACGAAGCGCCCTTCGTAGCGGGCCGCGGCGGCGATCTTGGTCGCCAGGTCGCGGATGGTGATCTCCACGCCGTTGCCGAGGTTGACGGGGTCGCTGGAATCGTAACGCTCGGCGGCCAGCAGGATCCCCTCCGCCGCGTCGTCGACGTAGAGGAACTCGCGGGTCGCCGAGCCGTCGCCCCACAAGGTGACCTCCGGCTCGCCGCGGGTTCGCGCGCCGACGAACTTCCGGATCATCGCCGGGATGACGTGAGACGACTGGAGATCGAAGTTGTCGCGCGGCCCGTAGAGATTGACGGGGAAGAGCACGACGCTGTTCATGCCGTACTGCTGCGCGGTAGCCCTCCGACTGGACCAGCATCATCTTTTTGGCGATCCCGTAGGGGGCGTTGGTCTCCTCGGGGTAGCCGTTCCAGAGGTCGTCTTCCTTGAACGGCACCGGCGCGAACTTCGGGTAGGCGCAGATGGTGCCGAGCGCGACCAGCTTGGGGACCTTGGCCAGCCGGCACTCCTCGAAGAGCTGCAGGCCCATCATGGCGTTCTCGAAGAGGAAGCGTCCCGGGTTGGAGCGATTGGCCCCGATCCCCCCGACCTGCGCCGCCAGGTGGATCACCAGGTCCGGCCTGGCGTCGGCCAGGAGGCGGCGGGCGGCCGCCCGGTCGACGAGATCGTAGTCGGCCGAGCGGGGAACGAAGACTGACGCGCCGGCCTCGCGCAGGCGGCCGACGACGAAGCTGCCGAGAAAACCGGCGCCGCCGGTGACGACGACCCGTCGGCCGTTCCAGAAGCTGCTCATGGAGGGCGGAATCTATCCGCAACCGTTCCCGGGCGCTACGCCCAGGTTTGAGGGGACCTCAGGGCGTCGCCAGAGCCGCTCGACAGGAGAGTTTTCCGGCGGCCACCTCCGCCGCCAGCGTGGTCAGCTCGGGCAAGGCCGTTCCAGGGTCGGCCGTCGGCGGATGCACCCCACCCGGCTTGACGGTCGCCCCGTAGGTGGTGATGACGAAGATCCGAATGACGTCCCCGCGCTCGGCAGGGAGCGCCCGGGCGTAGGCCTCGACGAGCTCGCCGATGTCGTGCGGCGGGCGGCCCTCGAGAACGGCGCGCCCCCAGGCCGACAGCAGCTTGGCCTGGAAGTTCCGGAACGGACCCAGCACGGCCGCCGGGCTGACCCCGGCAGGAATTCGGTCGGTCACGAACGGGGCATAGACCTCGGCCGGCGCGATCTTGCGGCCGACGGTCTTCGATTGCGCCAGCCGATAGAGCACCGTCGCCGCCACCCCGGGATCGTCGAGGAGCTCGGCTGCCGCGCGCGGCGCCCCGTCGGCGCCGACGACGTAGCGGTTCTCCCGCACGCCGGCGAAGAGCGCGCGCTGGGCGCTGGTCCCGGCGCCGGCCGGCAGCGTCCCCGCCGGCCCCTCCCCGGTTCGCCACTCGCGCGCGATGACCTCGAGCGCGCCGGCGTACCCTTCCAGCAGCGTCCGCGGCGCCGGACCGGGCGCGCCCGCCGCCACGCGCGCGGCGGCCTCGTACCCGAGGAGACCGGCCAGCGTCTGGGGCAACGCGCGATCCTGATCCGGATACGACGGCAGCGAGATCCAGGCGACGTCGGCGTGCTCGTCGAAGCCGCCGAAGGTCCCCTTCAGCGCCAGTCCGCGCCCCGTCTTGTCACCCACCGGACCGCCCAGGATGAAGGCGGTCGGCTGAGCCGCCTCCGCCCGAGCGGCGTCGGGGAAGCGCTTGCCGCCGACGTTGGCCTCGCGCACGAGCTGCTTGGCCAGGTAGTCGGTGCGCAGCACCTCGCCGGAGAACCCGGCCAGCAACTGCTGGTACAGCGGCGCCGCGCGCGGATCGTCGGGCGCCACGCTCGAGACGACGGCCAGCCCCGCCGGGCTGCGAGTCGCCGCCCCGTCGAGCGGAGCGTAGACCGTGAACGAATCGGGCGGTCCCAGCGACCGATCGCGGTGACAGCCGAGCGCAACGAGACCGGCCACGGCCGCCAACGCCAGGGGCGCGATGGGTTGGGCGGCTCGACCTTGCCGCGCCTGGCGTTTCGCGGGCGCGCGCGCGGGAGGCGTCATTGGATCCGCGCCGACGCGCCGGGCTCGCAGTAACGCTGGAGCAGGCGCGTGAGCGCGTCGAAGTCGACCGGCTTGTAGAGCACGGTCACGTCCTCCCGCACTCCGATCATCTGGTCATTGGCGGCCGTCATGATCACCCGCGGGATCGACGCCAGCTTGGGGGACTTCTTGATGACCTTGAGCAGCTCGACCCCGTTCATCACCGGCATGAAGAGGTCGATCAGCATCAGCGCCGGGACCTCGTCCTCGAGCAGGCGAAGAGCTTCGCTGCCGTTGCCGGCGCAGATGGCGCGGTAGCCGCTGTCCTCGACCACGTCGTTGATGGTCAGTGCCACGTCACGGTCGTCTTCGACGATCAACACCGCGGGACGCCGGGTTGACGTCGGACCCGGTCCGGTGGACGACGGTTTTGTGGCCATGGGGTTCACGGTGTGCGCTGCGCGGACACGCTTCGTGGTTTCTATAGATCCGAGATCGACATGGATCAATCCTCACGGAGGTAAAAGCGGAAGCGTGACCCCGGCCTGATTCGAACAGGCGACCTACGGTTTAGGAAACCGCCGCTCTATCCACCTGAGCTACGGGGCCGCCCGATGGGCTGGCCGCTTTATTAGCACGAAGGGCGCTCGGGAAGGATGGGCATTCAAGTCCCGTTCCGGGTCGGACGATGTAGGAGCGAAAGAGCGCAGTCAGAATCGTGCCTTCGGCAGAAAGCCACGATAGGATGGCGACAATCCGCGGAGAACCACCGGCGACCGCCAGGAAATAATGTCGAGGGGAGACAAACGGTGGATCGTCGCCGGCTCGGTCGCCGTGTTGACGGGCTTGGGCTGGTTCGCACTGCGAGATCGCGGCGCCAATTTGCGGCGTCCGCTCGGGTCGGAGCAGGCGGGCAACGACAAGTTCCAGGGCTTTTCATCCCGGCCGTTCGCGGCCGCGGGCGCAGAGCGCACCCTGCCGCCCGAAACGCCCGAGACGATCGCCAAGCAGGTCGACGGGGCGATGGGTCGCTGGCGAGCGGCGATCCTGGTGAAGGACGCCCCTTCGGTCGTCGCGCTCGATCTGGCGTTCCGCCAGACGCCCGACCGGTATGCGGCCGCGCTGGCCGCCAGCGCCGAGAGCGATGAAAACGAACGGGTGCGGGCCTTCTCGACCCGCGTGCTCGGAAAGTTCAGGGACGCCGCCGAGGCGCCGCTCTACCGGCGCCTGCTTGCCGACAAGAGCCCGTATGTCCGCCAGAACGCGGCCTGGGCCCTGGGTGAGCTCGGCCCTGCCGCGGCCCCCGCGGTCGCCGAGCTGCAAAGGGCCAGCGCGCGCGATCCGGCCAATGACGTCCGGGCCGCCGCCAAGGACGCCCTCGGGAAGCTCTAGCAACAAGCTTGGGTAGAAAGATCAAACGAAACCGTGGCAAGCAAACCCAAACGAAAACCGCCCGGACCGGGCAAAAAGACCTGGCAGAAGCCGCGCATCAAGAGCGGGCGCCTGTTCGAGTCGAACAGCTTGGCCTGCGGCAAGAACGGTCCGGGCATGGAATCGTGCGAGCAGTTCCCCAAGATGTCATGAGGAAACCGGTCGCCGGCCGCGCCGAGAAGCTGACCCTTTCGATTCGGGAGCATCGTCGGTCATCTCGAATTCGAGGGCGCGCTGGGCGTTTTTCTGGAGCAGGTCCGGGCCCGGTACGGTGCGTTCATCTTGCCGTCGAGCAGCCGCGGGGCGAGCGACTTCAGCCTGCGGCTCAAGCTCGACCCGCTCGCCGCGCCTGGCTCCTCGGCTTCGAAGCGGCTGGCCCAGACCGAGGCGCATCCCCTGAAGGTCACCGCCAGCGGCCGGGCCATCGCCGCCGAGCGCTGGGATTTTCGGGCGCGCCTTTCGGGCCGGTCGGTTCCCAACCGCGGGGTCGTCTACCAGGGAGAGGCTCGCTGTGAGGCGAGCCCGTTCGCGCTCGATTGCCTGCTGCGGGTCGTCTACGCGACGCTGCTGCCGCGCGTGGGCGGGATGCTCATCCACGGTTGCGGCCTGCGGCACGCGGCGATCGGGGTGATCTTCCCCGGCGTGAGCGGCGCCGGGAAGAGCACGCTGGCGCGCAAGGCGCCGGACGCCGACGACGTCCTGTCGGATGAGATCGTGGCCGTGCGCCGGCTGGACGACGGCTGGCGCGTGTTCGGGACGCCGTTTTGGGGCGACTTCGCCCGCGGCGGCATCTCGATGCGCAGCTGGCCGCTGCGGACGGTCGCCTTCCTCAACCAGGCGCGCGAGGTGGCGATGAGACCGATCACCTCTTCCGAGGCGACGCTGCGCCTGCTCGGCTGCTTCCTGGCGTTCACGCTCGACCGCGCGTCGGTCGAGCGGAGCCTGGCCGTGGCCCTCAGGCTTTGCGCAGAGGTTCGCGCGGTCGAGGCGTCGCTGACCCGCACGGCGGCGACGGCGGCCGTGTTCCGCAAGCTCGCGCCCCACCTTGGCCCGGAGGTGACGCGCCCGGTGCCGCCGGCGAACGCGCGCGAGCTCATCTCCGAGTTCCGCGCGCTCCTGCGCAAACAGCGGTCGTATGTCTTCAAGCCCAAGCGAACCACGGCCGCAGGTTCCTGGCTCAAGAGCGGCGAATCGCTGGCGGTCGAGATGTCCGGCCTCGGCGCCCCGCTGGCGCCGGGCGACGTGGTGCTCGCCTGGGTGCCTGGGCCCACGCCCGACGAGGACGCCCTCGCCTGCCGTCGGCTACCGATGGCGGGCGCAGGGCAGATTGCCGTCGAGGGCGAGCTTCTCGGCCGCGTCACGCTCGTCTCGCGCGCCGGCAAGACGCTCCCCCTGCCTGGGCGCGTCGGCTGATCTGGCCCGCAGCTTCGGCCCGCTGGTCGCGATTCCCATGCTGAGGATAGCGGGACGATGAAGTACAAACGCGACCCAGGGCTTCCGTTTCAGAAGCTGGAAGAGGAGACCATCGTCGTCGATCCCGCGGACCCGGGAGGTCCACCTGCTGAACGACACGGCGGGGCGCGTCTGGGAGCTCCTGGCGTCGTCGTGCTCGCTCGACGATCTGACCGAAACGCTCGCCGAGGAGTACGACGCGACGCCGGAAGCGGTGCGGGCCAGCGTCGAGGAGCTGCTGGACGGGCTGCGCGACAAGGGCCTGCTCGTCAACGTGGCCGGGGCGGCCTGAGGTCCGTGGACTCCGCGCCGCGCTGTCAGGATGACGCGCTCCTGACCCCGCCGGGCGAGCACGCGGTGGTCAGCCAGCTGCAGAGCATGGCCTACGAGCGGATGATCCCGCTCAACGTCTCGCTCGAGCTGACGCTCAAGTGCAACATCCGCTGCCTCCACTGCTACAACTTCGACCGCGACACCGACGGCCCGGCCTGCGCCCCGGGCTCCGGCGCGCCGCCGGCGCCCGAGCTCTCGCTGGAAGAGATCTTCCGGGTGATGGACGAGCTGCGCGCGGCGGGGACGCTCTTCCTGTCGCTCACCGGCGGAGAAGTCCTGAGCTCGCCGCATCTCTTCCCGGTGCTCGACCGCGCCCGCGAGCTCAACCTGGCGGTCCAGATGCTGAGCAACGGGACGTTGCTCCGTCCCGGCGTGGCGGCCCGCCTCGCGACCTATCGCAACTTGCTCGGGGTCAGCATCAGCGTCTACGGCGCGACCCCGGAGGTGCATGACGCCGTCACCCAGATCCGCGGCTCCTGGCGGCGGACGCTCGACGGCGCCGAGCGGCTGCGCGCCCAGGGGGTGGCCGTGCGCCTCAAGCTGATCGTCATGCGCCCCAACGTGCACGAGGTGGCGGCGATGCGCGCGCTCTGCGACGCGCGGGGGTTTCCCTATCTGCTCGATCTCACCGTCACCGCCCGCCATGACGGCACCGCGGGGAGCCTGGCCATGCGGATCACGGAGGCCGAGCTGGCGGCGCTCTACCAAGGAGCGCTCCGTGACCTCATCCCCGACGGGCACCGCGCCGTCGACGAGGCGGCGTTCCCCTGCAACTGTGCGCGCGGCAACGCCGCCATCTCGGCGCGCGGCGACGTCTTCCCCTGCGTCTCCGTCCCCTGGGCCGCCGGCAACGTGCGCCAGCAGCCGTTCGGGGAGATCTGGCGGCGCTCACCGGTGTTCGAGCGGATCCGCGGGCTGAAGATCGCCGACTATCCGGCCTGCGCCCCCTGCCCCGACAAGGCCTTCTGCTCGCGCGATCGCGGCGCCGCCTACAACGCCTCGGGCAGCTACACCGGGACCGATCCCTTCGTCTGCGCCGCCGCCGGCGTCGCGCGCGACCGTCGCCGGGGCGCGCACCGCCGCCGAAGATCGAACGCCCGCCGCGCCGGATGTCCGGCTTCCCCTGGTCGTCGTCGGCGCGCGCTGAGCGCCTTCCTTGTCGCCCGGCCGTCGTCAGATTAATCGTCGATGACCGCCATGCCACCGCTCGTCCCCATCGTGGAGATCAAGCACACGCTCGCGGGAGGCGAGAAGCGGTTCGACTGCCTGCGCCTCGCCAGCGGCGGCGGGCACGCCGTGCTGCTCTGGATCGCGCCGGGGCCGATGCAGGTTCACGGCGTCGAGCTGCCGGCGGGCACCGTCAGCTTCGGTCACTTCTGGACGGATCGCTTCTACAACGTGTACCACTGGCTCGACGCCGACCGCCGGACGCTGGGGTTCTATTTCAACGTCGCCGACCGAACGCGGATCGGGCAGGCCGAGCTCGAGTGGCGCGATCTGGTGGTCGACGTGCTGGCGACCCCGGCCGGGCGGCTCGAGCTCCTCGACGAGGATGAGCTGCCGGCCGTCGTCGACCCCGAGGCGGCGGCGCACATCGCCGCCGGAAAGGCGGCGATCCTCGGCGCGCCGGCCGTCGTGATGGCGGAGATCGAGGCCGCGTCCCGCCGGCTGTTCCCCCTGGCATTTCCGCAGGCTGGCTAAGGCAGCTCGATCACCGCCGGCTCGCGCGCGATCTCCCTCAGCGAGAACCCCTCGACGAGCGCGGCGGACGGCATCGATCGGCCGGGCGGACGAAGCCCCGCCGATGCGGCCAGCGCGCCCACGACGGTCTCGGGCGCGACCCCCCGTTCGCGGAGCGAGGCGAGCGTCGCCGGGCGGGTCCGCTTCGCCAGCCGCTCGCCGCCGGAGGTGACCACCAGCGGGACGTGCGCGAAGGCCGGCGCCGCGAGGCCGAGCGCGCGATAGAGCGCGAGCTGCCGCGGCGTCGAGCGCAGGAGGTCGTCGCCGCGCACCACGCGCGTCACCTCCATCGCGGCGTCGTCGACCACCACGGCCAGTTGATAGGCGGCGGTGCCGTCGGCGCGACGCAGGACGAAGTCGTCGACGCCGCCTGCGTCGCTCGCCACCGGACCGTGGACCTCGTCCACGAAGTCGATTCTCTGGCCGCCGCCCGCGAACCGCACGGCCGGCGCCCTCCCCTGGGCCGTCGCGCGGGCGACGACGGCGGCCGGGTCGGCGCCGCGGCAGGTCCCTGGGTAGCGCGGCTCCGCCGCGTCGTCGTCGTGCGGCGCGCTGGCGGCGCGGGCGACATCGGCGCGCGAGCAGGCGCAGAGGAACGCCTGGTTCGAGGCGAGCAGCCGTTCGATCGCGGCGTCGTAGCGCGCCGTGCGCTCGCTCTGCCGGTACGGCGCCAGTGGTCCACCGCGGTCGGGCCCCTCGTCCCAGTCGAGTCCCAGCCAGGCGAGCTCGTCCAGTTGCCGTGCTTCGGCGCCCGGCTGCACGCGCGCCCGGTCCAGATCCTCGATGCGCATCAGGAACGCCCCTCCCGCGCTGCGGGCGTCCAGCCAGGCGAGCAGCGCCGTCCGCGCGTTGCCGAGGTGAAGCTGGCCGGTGGGGCTGGGGGCGAAGCGGCCGCGGACCGGCATCAGTACAGGATCAGCGATTCGATCTGCGTCAGGGCCAGGCGCTCGCGCCCGCGCAGGATCCCGAGCTCGACGGCGAAGGCCAGGACGGCGACCTCGCCCCCGAGCTCGCGGACCAGCTCGAGCGTCGCCTGGGCCGTCCCGCCGGTCGCCAGCAGATCGTCGACGATGGCCACCCGCGCCCCCTCGACCACGGCGTCGGCGTGCATCTCCAGCGTGTCGGTGCCGTACTCGAGGGCGTAGCTGCGGCGCGCGATCCGGAACGGGAGCTTGCCCGGCTTGCGGACCGGCACGAACCCGATCCCGAGGGCGGAGGCCACCGGCGCCCCGAAGATGAAGCCCCGCGACTCGACGGCCACGATCACCTCGGGCCGATGGGGCGCGAGTCGCTCGGCCAGCATCTCCACGGCCAGCTTGAACGCCGCGCCGTCGCCCATGAGCGGGGTCAGATCGCGAAACAGGATCCCCGGCTTGGGGAAATCGGGAATGTCCCGCACCCGGGCGCGCAGCAGCGCCAGCCGCGGGTCGAGGTGGCGGTTTGCGTCTTGCGCGGTCATGGCGTGCTCCCCAGCGGCGGTAGGTACTTCATCGGGTCACGAGGAATTTGCCCGCTTCGGACCTCGAAGTGCAAGTGGGGCCCGGTGGCGTGCCCGCTCTGGCCGACCAGGGCGATGCGATCGCCGGCCCGGACCGCCTGCCCCTGCGAAACCAGCAGCAGCGAGTTGTGGGCGTAGGCGGTCAGCAGGCCGCCGGTGTGCTTCAGCACGATCAGGTTGCCGTAGCCGCGGATGCCGGCCCCCGCGTAGACCACCCGGCCGTCGGCCGCCGCGAACACCGGCGTACCGACGGGCGCCGGCAGATCGATCCCCTCGTGCGGTTTCCCCCAGCGCGCCCCGAACGGCGAGCCGACGAAGACATGGATCGTCGTCAGGGGCCAGCGCAGCGCGGGCGCCGGGCCGAGCTCGGTCACGGCGACCGCGGGCGGGGGCGCTGCGTTCGCCTCCTGGGGCCTGGCTGCGGTCATCACGAACAACAACGTCCCGGGCTTGACCAGCGCCGCGCTCTCGAACCCGTTGATTTCGAGGATGTCCTCCGCCGGGACGCCCGCCCGCCTGGCGATGAGGTCCAGCGTCTCGCCCGGGGCGACGACGTACCAGTGTCCCGGGGGCATCGACGGATGCATCGGTGGCCGGGCGGCGTGGCATCCGAGCACCAGCAGCAGGCCTGCGCAGGCGACGGTCCGGCTG
Organism: uncultured Pseudomonadota bacterium; assembly: GCA_963835825.1. GTDB lineage: Bacteria > Myxococcota_A > Polyangia > Fen-1088 > Fen-1088 > JADGRB01. The sequence goes on along the minus strand of CAWIGZ010000001.1, from coordinate 1,916,467 downwards.
TCCCAGACGGCCGCCCGCGGCCACGGACTAGGCGGCCGGCGCACCGCCACCGACACCGAACCGGCCGAGGAGATCGACATATCGGCAGCGCGTGTCGTAGGAGATCGCAAAATCGTCGCCGGTCCGGCGGACCAACGCCAGCGTCTGCTCTTCGGTGCCGCCGAGCGGAATGACGAGGCGGCCCCCCTCGGCCAGCTCGGCTGCCAAGAGCGGCGGAACGCGGGGCGCGCCCGCCGAGACGATGATGACGTCGTAGGGAGCGTGCGCCGGCCAGCCGCCGCCGCCGTCGAACGACTCCACGGTGACGTTGCCGAACCCGAGCTCCGCCAGTACCCGGCGCGCCGAAGCGGCCAGCTCGGGGATGATCTCGATGGCGAAGACCTCCGCCGCCAGCTCCGCGAGAACGGCCGCCTGGTAACCGCACCCGGCGCCCACCTCCAGCGCCCGATCGGTCGGGTGCACCTCCGCCAGCTCGGTCGCGCGCGCCACCATGTAGGGCTGCGAGATCGTCTGGCCGTGCCCGATCGACAAAGGCCGGTCCTCGTAGGCCATCGCGGTCAAGCGTTCGTCGACGAAGCGGTGCCGCGGGACGAGGCCCATCGCCCCCAGCACCCGTGGATCCCGGATCCCACGGTGCACGAGCTGCTCGATCACCATCGCCCGGCGCGCCTCCACGAACTCGTCGTCCCCGCCGCCCGGCCCGCCCCGCGTCTCGTCCATGACGATTTCTAACTCTTAGCGCGTTCGATCGCGGCGTGCACGAACTTCCCCACCTGCCACTTGCGCAGCTCGCCGATGAGCCCGGTGTGCGTGAGGTCGAGGCCCAGCGGCGTCACCGAGGCCAGCCCCTCGCGCACGGCGCTGAGGTCCGAGCCCGGCAGATCGGTGGCGTTCTCCTCGGGTCCCCCGATCCAGTAGTAGGCCCGACCGCGCAGATCCTGGCGCACCTCGACCTGGTCACGGTAGACGCGGCGGCCAAGGAAGGTCACGCGGTAGCCGGCGATGGGACCGGCCGGCAGGTTCACGCTGAGCAGCGAGGCGTCGGGAATGGCCTGAGCGCCGCGCCGGAGGAGCTCCTCGGCCAGCGCCGCCCCGAACCGCGCCGCGTGCGAGAAGTCCTGGGGACGGCGCCGCTCGAGCGACAGCGCCAGCGCCGGGACGCCGCGCAGCGCGCCTTCGACGGCGCCCGCGACGGTCCCCGAGTAAAAGACGTCCGAGCCGAGGTTGAACCCGTTGTTGATCCCCGAGACCACCAGCGCCGGCCGGCGGGGGACGAGGTGCATGAGCGCGAGGTACACGCAGTCGACCGGCGTGCCGTCGATCGAGAAGACGCCCTCTTCGAGCTCGTCGACGCGCAGCGGCCGGTCGAGCGAGATCGAGTGCGAGGCGGCGCTCCGCTCGCGATCGGGCGCCGCCACCATCACCTGCCCGAGCGCCGACAGCGCCTCCCGCGCCGCCCGAATCCCCGGCGCCGCCACCCCGTCGTCGTTCGTCAGCAGGATCAGCGGCTGGTCACTCATCTTCATTAGTCGGGGCGACTGGATTTGAACCAGCGACCCCCTGTCCCCCAGACAGGTGCGCTAACCAGGCTGCGCCACGCCCCGATTGTGATGGGAACCCTGAAAGGGTTCCCAAACCCTCCCGCGATGGGGTCGGTCGAGCGAAGCTCGCCCTCCCCCGACGCGATCTAGGTTCGGTCCGACTAGTTGAATTGCTCTCTTGGTTACTCCCGGCTACTCCGCGCAGATACGTATCAGATCTTGAAGCCCTTGCTTGATCTTTCTGAGCGTTTCCGGGGCGATTCCGGTCTGGGCCGCGGGCTGGGGGGGACGGGGCCCTCTTCGTCGTGGCCGAGGGCGCGCAGGCGCGTGCGGGCCCCTTCGATCGTGTAGCGCTTGTCGTAGAGCAGGTGGCGGATCTTGAGCAGCAGCTCGACGTCGCGGCGCTTGTAGAGGCGCTGTTGCGAGCGGGTCTTCTGGGGCTTGAGCGACTTGAACTCGGTCTCCCAGTAGCGAAGCACGTACGGCTTGACGCCGCACAGACGGGCCGCTTCGCCGATCTTGAAGTAGGGCTTGTCCGGGATCCCCGAGCCGTCGGTCGGTGTCGGGCGGCGGGGCAATTTTCCTGGCCTCATTTTCCGGGGCCTTGGCGTCGGCCGGCTCAGTCGTTGAGGACGTTCTTCAGGACCTGGCTCGGCTTGAAGGTCAGCACGCGGCGCGCGCTGATGGTGATCTCCTGGCCGGTCTGGGGGTTGCGCCCGGCGCGCGCGTTCTTGTCGCGCACCACGAAGTTCCCGAAGCCGGAGATCTTGATCTTCTCCCCGCGCTCGAGCGTCTCCTTGATCGTGTCGAACACGGTCTCGACGATCTCGGCGGCCTCCTTCTTCGAGAACCCACCCACCTTCTCGTAGACGTTCTCAACAATGTCGGCCTTCGTCATGACCATACGTTCTATATCATCGAACCGGCAGGGCTGAAAAGTGACTGTGACGACCGCCCCGCTTCCGGTCGAGGTCGGCGGTGCCTACTGGCGGAGGACGACCGAGGGCGCGGTCTTCAGCGCCGCGACGATCCTGGCGTGGGCGGCGTCGACCTCCGTGTCGGTCAAGGTCCGGTCCTCGGCCCGGTAGACCAGCGTCCAGAGCATCCCCTTCTTGCCGGCAGGGGCATAGCGCGGGTCGCGGTAGTCCTCGAGCACGGCCAGATCGCGCAGGAGCGGCTCCGCGGCCGAAGCCAGCAGCGCTCGCTGTTCGTCGGCGGTCACGCCGGCGTCGATCCAGAACGAGAGATCGCGCGACGAGGCCGGGAAGCGCGGCGGGGCCACGCTGCGGACCGGGCGCCGCTCGCCGGCGATGGCGTCGAGCGCGACCTCCAGATAGAACGCCATGGCGTCGAGCCCGAGCTTGCGCCGGAGCCGGGGGTGGATCTCGCCGATCTGCCCGATTGGGTGGCCCTCCGCGCCGGTGGTCCGGATCTGGGCGCAGACGCCGGGGTGGAACAGCGCCGGCCCGGCGGCGGCGCCGCCCGGCACGAAGGTGGGCGCCTCGACCCCCAGCACCCGCAGAAGCTCGCGGACGATCAGCTTGGCGTCGAAGAAGTCGACCGGGTCGTCCGGCTTGAGCCAGCCGGCGCGGCGTCCGACCAGGATGGCGGCGGCCGTCGGAGTCTCGACGGGAGCCTCCTTGGGATCGATGGCGCGGCGAACGGTGGGGCCGACCTCGAACAGGCCGATGTCGGCGACGCTGCGGGCCAGGTTGCGGCGGGCAGCATCGACGAGGCCCGGCAGCAACGACGTCCGCATCACCTCGTAGTCGGCGGAGATCGGATTCTTGAGCGCGATGCCGTCGGCGAGCCCGTTCCCCAGCGCCGCCAGCCAGGGGCGCGGGACGAAGCCCCAGCTGACGATCTCGGTGAGGCCGATGGCGGCCAGCGCGTCGCGGGCCCGATCGGCCAGCGCCTCGGGGCTGGGCGCCGGCGCGCCGCTGCCCCGCGGCAATCGGGCCGGGGCGCGCTCGTAGCCGACGAGGCGCATGACCTCCTCGACGAGATCCTCTTCGATCGTCACGTCCGGCCGAAACGTCGGCACGGTGGCGGCGATCTTGTCGGCGCCGTCGGGCGCGCTGGCGATGCCGATGGCGGCCAGCTTGTCGGCCGCCTGCGAGAGCGGGATCTCGAAGCCGGCCAGCCGCGTGAGGCCCGCCGCCGAGAGCGTGACCCGCCGCGGATGCTGCTGCTGCGGGTAGCGGTCGATCCCCTCGCCCGCCACCGCGCCGCCGCCGAGGCGCGCCATCATCGCGGCCGCCCGCCGGCTGGCGTGCGGCACGCCTTCCGCGTCGACGCCCCGCTCGAACCGGTGCGACGCCTCGCTGTGGAGGCCCAGGCGCTTGGCGGTCCGGCGGACCGAGCGCGGATCGAAGGTCGCGGTCTCCAGCAGGACCGCGGTCGTCGTCGCCGAGACCTCGCTCTCGGCGCCGCCCATCACGCCCGCCAGCGCGATGGCCCCCTGCCCGTCGGCGATCACCACGTCGCCCTCCTGCAGCGGGCGTTCGACGCCGTCGAGCGTCTTGATCTTCTCGCCCCGGTTGGCGCGTCGGGCCTGGACGATCCCACCGCGCAGCCGATCGAGGTCGAAGGCGTGCAGCGGGTGGCCGGTCTCCAGCATCACGTAGTTGGTGACGTCGACCAGGTTCGAGATCGCCCGGACGCCACAGGCGGCGAGACGCACCCGCATCGCCAGAGGGCTCGGTCCGACCTTCACGCCGGTGATCACGCGGGCGGCGTAGCGCGGGCAGGCCGCCGGATCGCGGATCTCGATGTCCACGCCGCGCCCTTGCGGCAGCGCGATCTGCGCGGCGCTTTCGACAGGCGGCAGCCGCCAGCTGGTCTCGAACAGCGCGGCGACCTCGCGGGCGATCCCCGCGTGCGACAGGGCGTCCGGCCGGTTGGGGGTGACGTTCACCTCCAGCACCTCGTCGAGCAGGCCCACGTGGCGGGCCAGGTCGGCGCCGACCGGCGTGTCGGACGACAGAATCAAGATTCCGTCACCTTCTTCGCCGATCCCCAGCTCGATCTCGCTGCAGATCATCCCCGGCGACATCACGCCCCGGATCTCGCGCCGGTCGAGCTTCTTGCCGCCCGGCAGCGTGGCGCCCGGCTGCGCCCAGGCGACCTTGCCGCCCGGCGCTGGAACGTTCGGCGCGCCGCAGACGACCTCTTCTTCGGCACCTTGGGCGCCGCCCGCCGCCAGGCGCACGATGGATAGCGTGTCGGCCGACGGGTGCGGTCGCTTGCCGCGCACCTCGGCGACGACCACGCCGGTGAGATCTCGCCCGCGCCGATCGATCGCCTCGACCTCCAGCCCGGCCAGCGAGAGCTTCTCGGCCACGCTGTCGGCGGTGACCCCGGGCTTGAGGTCACAAAGCTCGCGCAGCCAGTTGAAGGAGATCTTCACAGGTCGTCTCTAGCTCACCGGAATTGCGACAGAAAGCGCACGTCGTGCTCGTAGAAGGATCGCAGGTCGTCGACGCCGTACTTGAGCATCGCCATGCGCGACAGGCCGACGCCGAAGGCGAAGCCCGAGACATCGCGCGGGTCGTAGCCGACGGCGCGGAAGACGTTGGGGTGCACCATCCCGGCGCCGCCGATCTCGATCCAGCCCGACCCCTTGCAGAGGCGGCAGACCTTGGGGCCGACCTTGCGGCCGCCTTCGCACAGGTAGCAGTCGGCGTCGACCTCGGCCGAGGGCTCGGTGAAGGGGAAGTAGCTCGGGCGCAGCCGCAGGCCGAGGCCCGGGCCGAAGAACCGATGAATGAAGTGGAGCAGCGTCCCCTTGAGCTCGGCGAACGAGACGCCGCGATCGACCAGCAGCCCCTCCATCTGGGGGAACATCGGGGTGTGGGTGGCGTCGTCGTCGCGCCGGAAGACGTTGCCGGGCGCCACGATCCGCACCGGCGGCGGCCCGGCCAGCATGGTCCGGATCTGCACCGGCGAGGTGTGCGAGCGGAGGATCCGCCCACCCTCCACGAAGAACGTGTCCTGCATGTCGCGCGCGGGGTGATCGGGCGGCGTGTTGAGCGCGTCGAAGTTGTTCCACTCCGTCTCGATCCAGGGCCCCGTGCGGACCTCGAACCCCAGCCCCAGGAAGATCTCCTCGATCTCGCGGCGGACCAGGGTCAGCGGGTGCAGCGTTCCGAGCGCGCGGCCGCGCGCCGGCAGCGTCACGTCGACGACCCGCCCCAGATCGGCCGACAGCTCGGCCTCGTCGAGCGCCGCCAGCCGGGCGGCGACGGCGCCCTCGATCCCCGACTTGGCGCGGTTGGCCGCCTCGCCCACCGCCGGTCGGGCCTCGGGCGGCAGCTTCCCGAGCGCCTTCATCAGCTCGGAGACCTTCCCCTTCTTGCCGAGGAAGCGCGCCTGCGCGACGCGGATCTCCTGCTCGGTCGCCAGCGCGCCGATCTCGGCCGCGAACTCGCCGGCCAGCCGATCGAGATCGGCGATCAGACCGCCGGCGATCGGTGATGTCTCACCGCTGGACACGGCGCTTGCTCCGGTGCCGCTTCGCCCGTCCTGCGTCCGTCAGCAGGCGCGCGGCTAGGCCGCGGCCTGCGCGGTCTCGACGACCTTCTTGAAGGCGGCGGGGTCGCTGATGGCGAGATCCGACAGGATCTTGCGGTCGATGGCGATGTTCGCCTTGTCGAGCGCGGCGATCAGCTTGGAGTACGAGACGCCCAGCTCGCGCGCGGCGGCGTTGATGCGAATGATCCAGAGGCCGCGGAAGTCGGGTTTGCGCTTGCGGCGGTGAAACAGCGCGTAGCGCCACTTGCGATGAACCGCTTCGACGGCGGCCTTCCAGAGCTTCGATCGCCCGCCGCGGAAGCCCTTGGCGGCCTTCCGGATCTTGTTGCGGCGATGACGGGACTTGTAACCACCTTTTGCGCGGGGCATTGGATCTTCCTAGGCGTAAGGGAGCATCGCTTTGATTTGATGCTCTTGGGTCTTGCTGACGTAGGCGCCGCGGCGGAGCTTTCGCTTCGCGCTGGTCGACTTCGCACCGAGGTTGTGGCGCAGGTAGGCTGCCTTCCGCTTGACGCGCCCGTTGGCGGTCAGCTTGAAGCGCTTCTTTGCGCTGCTGTTCGACTTCATCTTGATCTTGGCCATGGCGGAGCGCGGAAGTATATCGATCTCGAACCTTTGGGCAAGAGATTCCATGCCACCTCGATAACTCTTCCGCACCCCTCTTCAGAGACCCCGTTCATCCCTGGCTGCCCCCGTTTCAGGGGGCCCAGCCCAAGAACAGGCTGGCGATGACGTTGGTGCGGTCCTCCCCGGCCACCGGGACTTCGGCCAGAAACGCCATCCAGAGGCCGTGGGCCAGCGCCGACCGCATGCCGGCGCGGGGAACGACGGTGACCAGCGAAAAGGTGGGCGCGACCTCCGTCCGCAGGCTGCCGCCCGCGAACAGCGCGAACGCGGGCCGCGGTTCGAACCAGACCTCGGCCAGGGCCCCGGGCTGGAGCCGCGCGTGAGGCTGTCCAGCGACGACGACGAGGGGGCCAGCCAGCGACAGACCTCCGTCCGCCAGCCAGCGCCGACCGAGCCGCGCCGCGACCGGTGGCTCCCAGCTCGAGCCCCGTCTCGGCGCCGCTCTGCCGGGCGGTGTCGATCGGCAAGAGAGCGCGCAGGTAGGCCGCGACGATCGTCCGTGCGCCCGATGCCAGCACCAGGTGATAGCCGACCGTGGCGGGCCCGAACGAGGCCTGGGTGGCGGCCAGCCCGGCATCGTTGACGTAGCGGGCGGTGATGAGGTCGAGGGCGATGGAGATCCCGCTCCGGGCGTTGATCCGCCGCCGCGCACGCACGGTGGCGCTGCCGACGATGCGCCCCTCGAAGTCGGGGGCCGCGCTCCCATCGAAGAGCTCGCCGCGCAGGCGGAGCGAGAGATCGGAGGCCGGGCAGGCATCGGGGACCGCGCCGAAGTCGGCCGGCTGTTCGGCTTCGGTCCCGCCCGCGAGCGGCCCCGCCGCCGCCTCGAATCGGTCCGGACAGGCGCCGCCCGCCAGCTCGGCGCGGGCCCCGCCCGCGGCGCACCACAGAACGCAGCCGAGCAGCGCCGCGGGTCTGACTCCCCTCACGGTAGGCCCGGCGCCGTCCAGCCGCCGCCGTCGAGGTCGAGGAAAAACGGATTGGTGAACGCCGTGGGCCAGACGCCGGGGGCGATGGCTTGCAGATTGAACCGGGGATCGCCGAGCGCGGGCCGCCCGGGCAGCTCGGCGTCCGGCAGATCGGGCAGGCCGTCGCCGTCGGTGTCGGGGGGCGTGTCCTGGTGGAGCCCCGCCTCGACGACGAGCCAGGCGTCGCCCTTGGCGGGGAGCAACGTGGCGAGCTGCAGGCTGACGGTCCCGGAGGAGATGCGCGTGCCGAACGGGTCGCTGCTGGGGAAGAGCGACGAGAGATCGAAGGTGTGCGCCAGCGCGCCGTTGACGAACACGCGCGCCTCCGTCACCGGGATCCACGGGACGGCGGCGACGGAGATCTTCAGCGTGGCGGTCGGGCCGACGGTGATGGGGGCCATGTCGGGGCGATAGAGCTTGCCGGCCCCGTCGTCGATGGTGACGTCCAGGACGGGCCCGTTGGTCCCCTCGAGATGGCCGGCGCGCACGTCGGCGTCGAAGCTGTCGACGTCGAACGTCCCCTGGTCGTGGCCTCCCCAGACGAGATTGCGCGGATACCCGATCCGCTCGTTGGAGAGGGAGTGCGAGTCGCTGTTGGCGGTGCCGGCGCGTTTGAACCCCTGGTTCAGCAGCGAGAACCAGAGCGCGCGGTAGCGCAGCCAGTCGGCGCGGGAGGCGCCGGTCATCACCTCCTCGACGTCCCAGTCGATGTTGCGGTGGTTCCCGCCGGGCGCCCGCGCCAGCGCGTTCGCCGCGAAGGTGAAGCCGTCCGTCGGCACGTCGGGGATGGGCGTGGTCGGGTCGTAGCCGATCGCCTGCGGGTAGCCCTGATCGCGCCCCAGCTTGGCGAGGAGGTACGGATGATTGAGCTGGCGCACGGCGGTCGTGGGGCTGGGGAACACGCTGTCCATGTCGTCCATCATCTGGCCGGGCTCGCGCAGCTCGGGCCAGGGCGCGCCGTTGCGCGTCTGCAGGAAGTCGGGGACCAGCGGCCAAAAATTGAAGTGTCCGAGCGTCTTCGGGAACCTGTCGCCGGGGACGTCGTACCAGAGGATGTTGGGCGTCTGCTCGACGCCGGGGATGACCACGATCGAGCTCGTGGCGCCCAGCGCCGCCAGAGTGCTCGCGTAATTGCTGACCACGTTGTGGTCGGTCGCGATGATCACGTCGACGCCGGTGGCCAGGAAGCTCAGCACCCGATCGAGGTCGGGGATCGATGAGTCGAAGCTGGCGCCGCCGTGGACGTGGAAGTCGCCCGAGACGACGCCCGGGGGGATGACCTGCCGGAGCGACTGGACCTGCAGCGTGACCGCCAAGGACATTCCCGGCGCGAGCTCGACGTCGCGTGCGATCGATGCTCGAGAACGGTCCCCGGGTCGCGTAGACGTAGTAGTGCCCCGGGGGGACGTCGAAGTCGAAGCTTCCGTTGGCGGTGAGCGCGCGGTTGCAGGCGGGCGAGCCGCCGTGCGGGGGGCCGAGCATGGGGGCGCACCCGGGAAACAGGCTGTAGAGGCTGGGGATCGGCGCGCCCGTCGTCGCCGGATCGTCGAACGGGATCAGCACCAGCTCGGCGTAGGTGACCGGGACGCCCGGCGACGATTCGACCTTGACCTTGAGGTTGGCCGACGCGGCGATCGTCACGTCGCCAATCGACACGTCGGCGGTGGCCACGGCGAACGAGGAGGCGGCGGCCGCCGGCAACCCGAAGGCATACGGCTGGACGCGGTAGCTGCGGTTGGGCGGCAGCGCCACCTGGAACGAGCCGTCACTGGCCGGGACCACCTCGTTCCAGGGGGTGATGAGGGCCGGATCGTCGACGTTCGGGCCGGCGGCCGGCTCGTAGAAGAGCAGCGAGGCGGCGTTCCCCGAGCGGGGATTGACCGGCGCACCGTTGGCGACGACGCGGCCCCGGACGGTGACCGCGGGCGGATCGCCGTGGACGACCGTCCGGACATGCAGCGCCTCGGCCACCGCCGGAGCCAGGCCGGGCCCCTCCTCGGCGAGGATGAATCGCTCGAAGTGAAATCCGTCTCCCGGCTGGGTCACGTCGAGCGGCACGCCTGCAGCGGTCAGCGAAGAGCTGTTGAACCCCGCCGTCTGCGATCGGTCGCAAGCGATCGCCGCATACGCCGTGTCCGGCGCCGCCTGGGAGCGGGCCGCGAGAAACGGCCATTGCCGCCAGGCCTGATCGAGGTGCTCCAGATCGAGGTTCGGCTCGAGGAACCCGAGCCCCCGCCCGGGAACGAAGGGCGCCAGGCCGTTGTCGCCCCAGAAGAATGCGTCGGCGAGGAAGAGCGTCTTCGGAGCGGATGTGCCGTTGTACAGATCGCTGCGGACACGGACGCCGGGCTCGCAGGGGCGCAGCTCGTACCGGGTGACGACGGTGACCTGCGGATCGCTCTCCAGGTGGCCGCGGAAGATCACCGCGGCGTAGGCGCCCGGCGCCGCCGGCGTCCAGCCGAGGATCGACGATCGCGGCGCTCTCGTAGTGGACGGCGTCGCGCGGGAGCACGCCGGCCGCATGATAGATGGCGTTGGTCTGATCGCCGGGGTTCGTCTGATCGTCGGGACCCCGGCGGAGCGGCGCGAGGTCGACGATGGCTCCGCCGCTGGGGCCGATGAAGTGCGGGTGGTCGGGGGCGTCGATCACGACGCGCACGAGATCGTTCTCCAGCAGGTAATCCCCTTCGGCGGCCAGCGCCTTCGGCCCCGAAACCCGCTCTGGATCCGCCGGGCCGATCTGTTCGACGCGCAGCTTCGGCGTCGCGCACGCCGCGTAGACCAGCGCCGGGCAGGCCGCCGGGGGAACGCACTGACCGTCGTCGCCCCCGACGCAGCCGTCGCGGCGACAGCCGGCGGCGGTGGCCACGAGCGCCAGCCCCCCGAGCAGGACGACCGGGGTCAAGCTGCGCGGGCGCCTCATCGCGCCCGCATATTACTGCCGAATCAGAAGAATCAGGCCTTGCTCCCGGCGGCCTGGGCGGTCGCGACGGTCGGCGCGGCGGCGACGGGCTTGGCGGGAGCTGCGGCTGTGGGTGCTGCGCCGGCCTGGGCCGGGCTGGCCGGCGGGGCATTTCCCGGCGGCGTGCTCGGGGCGGTCGGGGGGCGGCTGCGGCCCAGGGCCCGAGCCCGAGCCGGTCACCGGCGAAGCGGGGCGAATGACGCCGCCGCGCGGGCCGATGATCATGACCATCCGGCGCCCCTCCATCATCGGGCGCTGCTCGACCATCGCGATGTCGCTGACGCTCTTGACCACCGAGTCGAGCATCGCCTGCCCGGTCTCGGGGTGAACGATCTCGCGGCCGCGGAAGACGATCACCAGCTTGCACTTGTTCCCTTCGGCCGAGGAACCGGCGAATGTGCTTCACCTTGAAGTCGAAGTCGTGCTCGTCCGTCTTGGGACGCAGCTTGATCTCCTTGAGGACGACGGTCGTCTGGTGCTTTCGCGAGGCCTTCTCCTTCTTCGACGTCTCGTACTTGAACTTGCCGAAGTCCATGATCTTGCAAACCGGCGGCGCTGCGCGCGGGTTCACCTCGACCAACTCGAGCCCGGCCTCTTCGGCCAGCTTGAGCGCTTCGTGCGTGGGGATGACGCCTATTTGCGCGCCGTCGGCGCCGATGACGCGAACCTCGGGCACGCGGATGCGGCGGCCCACTCGGTAGTTGTCCGTCGCGCTGGGGGGAGCTTGATTGAATGGCCTTGGGATGATCTTTCTCCTGGTTGGGGGTTCTTTAAGTCAGGCTCGCCTATTGTAATGCCGGCCGATGGCTAGGCGATGCCACCTGGTACCGGAATTTTCCCTTCAGCGGCAAGCTGCCGCGCGAAGTCGTCGACCGGCATGGCCGGCAGCTGCTTCCCGTCCCGGGTACGTACCGAAACCACACCTGCCGCCATGTCCTTTTCGCCGACCACGACCATGTAGGGGATCTTTTCCAGCTGGGCCCGTCGAATTTTCGCCCCCAGCTTGTCGGCTGCCAGGTCGGCCTCGACCCGTGACCCTTCAGCCTGGAAGCGGGCCACGATCTCGCCGGGCGTAGGCCTCGGCCTTGTCGCTGACCGACAGGACGCGGGCCTGGACGGGCGCCAGCCACAGCGGGAAAGCCCCCCCGAAGTGCTCGATGAGCACCGCGATGAACCGCTCGATCGAGCCGAACAGCGCCCGGTGGATCATGACCGGCTGCTGGCGGGACCCGTCCTGGGCCACGTACTCCAGCTTGAACCGGCCGGGGAGCTGGAAGTCGAGCTGGAAGGTGCCGCACTGCCATTCGCGGCCGAGCGCATCGCGAATCTTGAGGTCGATCTTCGGCCCGTAGAACGCCCCACCCCCTTCGTCGACCGCGAACGGCCGGCCGGTCGCCTCCAGCACGCCCCGAATCGCGGCCTCGGCCCGATCCCACAGCGCCGGCTCACCCATGAAGCTCTCGGGACGCGTGGCGAGAAAGAGCTTGATGTCCTTGAAGCCGAAGAGGTCGAGGATATCGAGCGCGAACCGGACACAGCCGCTCATCTCGTCGGGGATCTGATCCTCGCGTCAGGAACAGGTGACCGTCGTCCTGGGTGAACCCGCGCACGCGCAGCAGGCCGTGCAGGACGCCCGAGCGCTCGTAGCGGTAGACTGTCCCGAGCTCCGAGTAGCGGATCGGCAGGTCGCGGTAAGAGCGCATCTGCGACCGGTAGATCGCGATGTGCATCGGGCAGTTCATCGGCTTGACCAGGTAGCGCTGCCCTTCGAGATCCATCCCGCCGAACAGGTTCTCGCTGTAATGCGCGAGGTGGCCCGAGGTCTCGAGGAGCTTCTCGCGCGCGACGTGTGATGTGTAAACCGGCTGATAGCCGCGCCTGACGACCTCGCGGCGGATGAGATCCTCGAGAATCTGACGGACGATCGCCCCCTTCGGGTGCCAAAGCGCGAATCCGGGGCCGACCAGCTCGTCGAACGAGAAGAGATCCAGCTCGCGCCCCAGCGTCCGGTGATCGCGCTTCTTGGCCTCTTCGAGCCGATGCAGGTGCTCGTCGAGCTCGGCCTGCGACGGGAACGCCGTGCCGTAGACGCGCTGGAGCTGCGGGTTGCGCTCGTCGCCGCGCCAGTAGGCGCCGGCGAAAGACAGCACCTTGAAGGCCTTGATGTCGCCGGTCGATTCGACATGCGGGCCTCGGCAGAGGTCGATGAAGTTCCCGTGCTGGAAGTACGAGACCTCCTCCCCTTCCGGGATCGATTCGATGATCTCGACCTTATACTTCTCGCCGCGCGAGCGGAACCGCTCGATCGCCTCGGCGCGCGAGACGACGTGCCGCTGGAACGGCAGGTTCTCGGCGACGATCTTGCGCATCTCCTCTTCGATGCGCGCGGCGTCCTCGGGGGCGAACGGCTCGGTGTCGAAGTCGTAATAGAACCCGGTCTCGATCGACGGACCGATCGCCACCTTGGCGCCCGGGCGCAGCCGCTGGACGGCGTCCGCCATCACGTGGGAGGCCGAGTGTCGCATTCGCGACAGGGGATCGTCAGGAACGTCGCCCTTGTCGCGGGGCCGGATTGTCTTGGGGGAGCTCACGCGAACAGCATAGCCGCGGGACCCAATCCCGTACCCAACCAAACAGCAACAATCGAAGCCACCCGTTCCCCTCCAATCGAGGGCATCCAGTTCCGCCTCATCGAAGGCACCCGATTCCGTCCAATCGAGGGCATCTAGTTCCGCCGCATCGAAAGAAGGGGGTTCCCATCGATCGCGTGAGCGGAGGCGAGCTTTGCTCGCCGTAGCTCGTCGCGGGAGGGTTTGGGAACCCTCCCAGGGTTCCCATCTGAATCGCGTGAGCGGAGGCGAGCTTTGCTCGCCGTAGCTCGTCGCGGGAGGGTTTGGGAACCCTCCCAGGGTTCCCATCTGAGATCGCGTGAGCGGAGGCGAGCTTTGCTCGCCGTAGCTCGTCGCGGGAGGGTTTGGGAACCCTCCCAGGGTTCCCATCTGAATCGCGTGAGCGGAGGCGAGCTTTGCTCGCCGTAGCTCGTCGCGGGAGGGTTTGGGAACCCTCCCAGGGTTCCCATCTGAGATCGCGTGAGCGGAGGCGAGCTTTGCTCGCCGTAGCTCGTCGCGGGAGGGTTTGGGAACCCTCCCAGGGTTCCCATCTGAACTGGTAGGCACGGGCGGGATTGAACCGCCGACCCCTACCGTGTCAAGGTAGTGCTCTACCACTGAGCTACGTGCCTGGGTTTTTTCTCGTACGATTCCGACGCTGATTTCGATTCGGCGTACGTTACGGTTCCCGCGTTCCGTGTCAAGGGAAACAAGCCGGCGGCCCGGGCGGCGATTGGTGCCTCTCCCCCTTACGGTCTGGCCGGCCCGCCCGAGCGAAGCTCGGCTCGGACGCGTCGCCGTCGTTCGCGCGCGAACAGGAGACCCTGCGCGCTCACCGTGAGAACGAACAGGACGAGTCCGGCCGCCAGGCCTTTCGGTCGATAAGAGAGCTCGATGCTCTGGTCGCCGCTGGTCAGCCTGGCGGCGACGAGGTCGTGCCAGTTCTCGGCCGGCGCCCCGGCGGCGCGCCAGCCGGGATCGAAGTTCATGTCGTAGACGACGCGATCGCCGGGCGACGCGCCGGTGACGTGAACCGTGACCGCGTTCGGCGTCCAGCGCGTCACCTCGGCGCGGCCGGCCCCGCTGGCGACAAAGGCCAGCCCCCGATAGCCGGGCTGATCGCTGCCGATGACCTTGCTTTTGGCCTCGGGCGGGATGCCGTAGCAGGTGACCATCCCCGTGTTGGCGAGCATCGACGGGTAGATGAGCTTGGCCGGCCATTCGTAGCGATCGCGCAGCTCGGGTCCGACGGCCGGCTTGCCGTACCGGTAGTGCTGGAACTTCTCCTGCCTGAAGGCGGCGCTCGCCGTCACCGGGGGAACCTGGAGGCGGAACGGCGCGACGGTCGCCTGGCGAGAGATCGACGCGAGATCGAGCCCGTAGAGGCAGACGACGCCCAGGGCCGCGGCCTCCGCCCAGGGACGCCGTCGCGCGAAGCGGGCCCAGGGCTCTTCGGCGCCGGCCGCCAGGACGAGCGCCAGCAGCAGAATGGCCAGGAACAGGAGCCGCGCCGGCAGGTGCTGCGAGCTGAAGAGCGGGATGTGGTGGACCAGCGCCCAGATCGACTGCCCGAGTGACAGGACGACGCAGCAGAGCGCGGCCACCTTGAGCGCCACCAGACGGGGGCTCCAACCGACGGCCAACGCGGCGAACAGCGCCAGCACCCCAGCCACGCCGACGTAGGCGCCCCACTCCCACCAGACCCAGAACACGCGCAACGGCAGGTGGGGATAGAAGTCGAAGCCCTGCTGGCGCGCCGTCAGCATGACCCAGACGGAGTGCAACGACACGGCGTCGTTCGACTGGATGAGGCGGGGAAAGCGCGACATGGTGGCCAGGACCGGCAACAGCTTGGGAGCGGCGAGGCCGATCGAGGTCCCGGCGGTGAGAAGAAACAGCGCCAGCGGTCGCCGCGAGCGGACGGCGACCGCGCGCCCGATGGCATAGAGCCACAGGACCATCAAGGTGTGCGGGTACGGATAGATGCCGCCGACGTAGACGATCAGCGCCAGCATGGCGCCGCCCGCCGCCGTCAGCGTGGGAGCGTCTTCGTCGATCGCGCGGTCGAGGAAATAGAGGACGAACGGCGTCCAGGCATAGGCGAGGTGCCACATGTGCCCGGAGGCGACCTGCAGGGCCCAGCGGCTCCCCAGCATCCAGATGGCCGCGACGAACGCGCGCCAGGCGGGGCTGCCGGTGAAGCGCCCGGCCAGCAGGAAGGCGCCGAGGACGCCGACCCAGGTGGCGGCCACCACCTCCAGCCGCAGCGCCAGCGGAAAGGAGAAGAGAAAATAGAGCGGCGCGAACGGGGAGATGAAGTTGGTCGCCCCCTCGGCGTAGCCCCAGGCCGGAAAGCCCCCACAGAACCAGGGATTCCACCAGGGGGCCTGGCCGTGGCGGAGGGCCAGCACGGTCACGTAGCGGTAGGCCGCCTGCGAATCCCAGTCCTGAAAGCCCATCGCCCGCGGGTCGGCGAAGAACGGCGCGAAGATCCAGAGCGCCAGGAGCAGGACCGGGATGACCGCGGCCCAGGCGAAAAGACGATCGCGGACCGAGCGCGGCGATTCGGGCACGGCGCGACTTTCGTACGGGCCGCGGGCGACGGCAAGCGTTGCCCGACTGGTGATCTGCTCGGGCGACCTGCTGAGCTCCGGCGACCCGACTTGCTCCCGCGTCGCCGCGCTGGCAAGATTTCCGCGCTTTGATCATTGGCCGTAGCCCTCTGCGCGTCTCTCTCGGCGGAGGGGGCACCGACCTGCCCTCCTACTACCGCGAGCATGGCGGTTTTTTGATCGCCGCCGCGATCACCAAGTACGTCTACGTCTCGATGCACGAGACGCCGCTGCAGGAGATGTTGCTGCGGTATTCGCAGATCGAGCGGGTCAAGCAGGTCTCCGAGATCCGTCACCCGATCATCCGCGAAGCGCTGCAGTTGACCGGCATCCGCGGCCCCAACATCGAGATCACCAGCATGG
This sequence comes from uncultured Pseudomonadota bacterium, assembly GCA_963835825.1. Taxonomy (GTDB): domain Bacteria; phylum Myxococcota_A; class Polyangia; order Fen-1088; family Fen-1088; genus JADGRB01. The sequence continues at coordinate 1,900,252 of CAWIGZ010000001.1, read as the reverse complement.
CCGACATCCCGTCGGGGACCGGGCTCGGGTCCTCGGGGAGCTTCGCCACCTGCCTGCTGAAGGTGCTGCACAAGTTCAAGCGGCAGAACATCCACCCGCGCGAGCTGGCCGAGATGGCCTGCCACATCGAGATCGAGCTGCTCAAAGAGCCGATCGGGAAGCAGGACCAGTACATCGCCGCCTTTGGCGGGGTGACCGTGTTCGAATTCAACCGCGACGACAGCGTGTCAGCCCGTCCGGTGCGGGCCAGCGCCGACACCCTCGACCTGCTGGAGGACAGCCTGATCATGGTGTCGACCGGCTTTTATCGGGCCGCCGGCCAGGTCCTCAAAGAGCAGGACGACAAGACCCGCACCGCCGACCCGACCATGGTCAGCAATCTGCACTACGTGAAGGAACTGGGGGAGCGGAGCCTGGAGGCGATCGAGAGCGGCAACCTCACCGACCTCGGCCGCCTGATGGACGAGCACTGGATGCACAAGAAGAAGCGCTCGAGCCTGATGTCGAACCCGGACATCGATCGCTGGTACGCGCTGGCGATGGAGAACGGCGCGCTGGGCGGCAAGCTGATCGGCGCGGGCGGCGGCGGGTTCCTGCTGTTTTACACCGAGCAGAAGGGGCGGCTGCGCCATGCGCTCCGCGGCGCGGGGCTCGTCGAGGTGAACCTCGGCTTCGACTATGAAGGCACCAAAATCCTCTAGTCAGGAGGGCGTTGCCGGGGGCAGCGGTGCGCGAAGCCAACCAATCGACATTGCAACATTGGCCCCACGACGCGCCGCCCGATAGGCGGCCTGGCCTTCGCGACCTCTTCGGCTCCTGGCGGGAGCGAATTGCGGAGATGACCTGGACCGACCGGGTCGGCGGCGGGCTGGGCCTGCTCGCCCTGCTGATCGCGTTCGCCGTCTCCGTGTGCGGAATCGGCGGCCCCTTCCCCGACGGGCACTATGCCTCGACTTCGGTGATCGGAACGGCCGCCTACAACACCTTTCGCTGGAAGACCCTGTTCCCGGTGGAGGTCTACCTCGAGCATCCGCCGGCCTCGACGCTCTACTACATGCACCATCCGCTGGGGATGTTCTGGGTCATCGACGTCCTCTGCAAAGTGTTCGGGTTTCACGACTGGGTGCTGCGCCTGCCGCCGCTCGTCTACGTGACGGCGACGACCCTCCTCCTGTTCAAGCTCGGGCGCGCGCTGTGGGGCGCCATCCCCGGCGGGCTGACCGCCCTCGCCTACGTCGCCCTTCCGATCACCCTCGGGTACGCGAACTACCACGACCTCGAGCAGCCGGTGATCTTCGGCATCGTCCTGGCGAGCTGGGGTTACCTGCGCTTCGTGCGCACCTGGCGCGACCGATACGCGCTCGCCAGCGTGCTGGGGTTCGTGTTCGCGCTCAACAACGACTGGGCGGCCTATCTGTGGGGCGCGCCCTTTCTGGGCGGCCTCTTCGTTTACGGGTTCCTGCTCTCCGAGCCGGCGCGCGGGCGACTGGAGATGAAGCCGTTCGGCCGCTACTGGGCGCTGATGTGCGTCGGGGTGGCAATCAGCTTCGCCGTGGAGATCCTGGTGCTGAGCCAGAGCGGGCGGATCTCCGACGTGCTGTCGTCCTATCTGCTGCGCTCATCCGGGACGGCGATCCCACTGAAAGTGATCCTGGCTGCCCGGCGCTACCGCATCGAGCTGATGTTCACGACCCTGGGGATCGGCCTGGGGAAGCTGGCGCTCCCCGTCATCGTCGCGCGGGCGGTGATCAGGCGGAATCACCTCGAGCTTCTGGCACTCCCCATCTTCTTTTGTGCGCTGGTCCAGTACCTGGTGTTCAAGGAGGGGGCCGACGTCCACATCTTCTGGCCGCACTACTTCGCCCCCTACTTCGCGCTGGCGATCGGTGCGCTGGCGGCGTCGGTCTCCGAGCTGACGGCCTGGGCCTGGGAGCGCCTCGGGCGCCCCGGGCCCGCGCGCGGCCTGCGGGCGGCGCCCTGGGTGGCGCTGGTGTTGCTGGGGCTGCCGGTGGGCTTCGTCCTCAAGGACGGCCTCTCGCTGCTGCGGCTGGCGCGCGAGACGGGCGGGCGGTTCGCGGAGGCGAACCTGGACACCGATCTCGACAAGGAGGCGGTGCTGCGCTGGTTCCTGGCCCGCTACCCGCCGACGGTGGGGATCGCCTATCACGGCGCCATTCACGACGGCTGGGCGCTGCAATGGGAGCTGCGGCCGCGCCTGTCCGCCGCCGGTCAGCCCGTCGTGGCCGCGGGCGCGGCGAGTACGCGCGTCTACATCATGGACACGCGGAGCGCCTCGCCGGGCGAGCTGCTGCAGGCGGCCGGGCACTACCACGTCCACGCGGTCGGTTTTCTCTGGGTGTTCGATCGGGCCGAGCGCGCCGCGCCGCTCGACGGGTACGTCCTCGACGAGCGCGAGCCGACCTTCTGGCAGGAGCTTTGGCTGGGCCCGACGGAGCCGATCCGCTCGGTCCGGCCCGACGCCTGGACCACCTGGGAGTGGCGCAAGATGCTCGGCCAGCAGGCAGCAGTGCCGACGACCGCGCCGGCCACCACCGACGAGCTGCGGATCGCCCACAACGCCGCCGTCGATCGCGGGGACGCCGCGTCGGCGGCCCGGCTGCGGGCGGCGCTGGCGGCGCGCCTCGGCGTGCACCTCACCGCCGAGTTCGAGGGGGGAACGTCGCTCATCGGGGCCGTTCACCGGACCGGCGCGCGCCGCAGCTTCACCCTCTTCTTCCTGGCGGGGAACATCGCCGGCGACGCCCGCTTCTCGGTGCATGCCAAGGTGAGCGCGCCGCCGCGTCTCTCGGGGCTGCCCGCCGCGCCCGAGAACCTGGAGATCGCGGGGGGACCGGAATGGCCCACCAGCTTTTGGCGCCGCGGGCAGATCTTCAGCCTGGAAGTGGTCTATCGAAAACGCCCCGGGACCGAGGTCCTCACCGGCGCCTGGAGCCCGGGGCCGCGCCGGACCGACGCCGCGGGGCCGGTCGAGATCGCGCGACTCTAGGCGGCGGGCGCCCGACAGACGGCGAAGGTGTTGAGCCCGAGCTTGTGCGAAAAACAGGTGATGCCGCTCGGGCGAAACCCGGCCTCCACCAGCAGCGGCCAGAGATCCTTCACGTCGTAGTACATCTTGTGATCGTCCATCTCCGCCGCGGGGGAGAGGCCCAGCCGAAAGGCCGAGAGCTCCAGGTACTTCTTCCCGCGCCAGGAAGGGACGTTCACCAAGCAGGACGCCGCCCGGGGCGATCAGCCGGCGCGCCTCGGCGAGGAGGCGGCAGGGGCTCGGTGACGTGCTCGAGCACTGAGACGATGAGCGCGACGTCGAGCGAGGCCGAGGTGAGCGCAGCGAGCGCGTCCGGGAGCTGCCCCTCGACCGCCTGGACGCGCGGGTCGCTCTTGAGATCGTCGGCCAGCGCGACGTCGACCAGAACCGCAGCTGGCCACCTCCCCGAGCACGGTGCGCGAGAACGACGCCTGGTACCCACAGCCGAAGTCGCCGATCCGCTTGCCGGCGAACGTCGGGACGTAGCGCCGGATCTGCCAGGACGACAACCAGACGCCGAACCTGTCCACCACCGTCCCGCGGCTGTTCTGGAGAAAGGCCTCCTGGCGCACGGTCACGACTTGCGCCTCACCGCCACGGCGGTCGAATGCAGGAGCAACGTGAAGGTGAAGGTCATGAACCCGAGAATGGAGAGCAGCAAACCGGTGGCGGCCAGGTTGTTGATGGGCGAGCCAACCAGGAGCTGAAACCCGTTGCGCAGGTAGTTGCGGGTCAAAAGGCCGCCGCAGACGAGACCGGCGCCGAAGAGCGCGGCGGCGATCGCCACGGTCCGGTTGTAGGGGAACCGCCGGAACCACTTGGCGGTGACGTCTCCGTCCCAGTCGAAGAAGATCTGCGACAGGATCCCCATGTAGACGCACTGGAGGCCGAGGATCGACAGCGAAAGGCCGAGCAGCATCCAGTGCAGATCGAAGGTGACCGGCCCGAGCGTCAGCGTCCCGAACGAAAGCGGCAGGGTCAGCAAGAGGCCCGCCGCCAGCAAGATCAGCCCCGGTTTGTAGAGAAAGAAGTCGGCGCCGTAGACGAACATCGCCCGCAGGTTGATCCAGGCCGCCGCCCACGGGGAGAACCAGCCGGAGCGCTTGTGGTGGCTGAGGCGCCCGTCGCGATCCTTGAGGAAGCGGATGGGGACCTCCTCGGTGCGCAGGTTCATGTGCACCGACTTGAGGACCATCTCCGAGGCGTACTCCCAGGACTGCGACCGCAGATCCATCCGCCCCAGCGCCGCCTTGGTGATGCCGCGCATCCCGCAGTGGATGTCGGAGAAGCGGCTCCCGAAGATGACGTTCAGGATCGCCGTCGTCACCGGCGTCCCCAGGTAACGGTGGAGCGGCGGCATCGACCCCGGCTCGATGAAGCCGCGAAAGCGCGAGCCCATGATGAACTCGGCGCCGCCCCGGAACTTCTCGACGAAGGGCCCGAGCTCGCGGAAGTCGTAGGTGCAGTCGGCGTCGCCCATGACGATGTAGCGACCGCGGATGAAGGGGAGCGCGTCGATGTAGGCGCGCCCGAGGCCCCGCTTGGGCGTGCGCAGCACCCGCGCCCCGCCGGCCAGCGCCAGCTCGGTCGTGCGGTCGCTGCCGCTGTCGACGATCAGGATCTCGCCGACCACGCCGGCCTTCTTCATCCCCTCGTGGCACCAGGCGACGAAGTCGGTGATGGTCAGCTGCTCGTTGAGCGCCGGGATGACGATCGACAGCTCCGGCTCCGCGACGTCGTTGGCGGGGAGCAGCAGCTCGATCTCCGGATCGGTGTTGGTCGACGACGGGACCAGGCTCGGCGCGCTCACATCCGCCCCGCTTTCATGTCGGGGATCATGGCCAGCATCGATCTGCGCAGCGCCTCGCGCGTGGAGTGCTCGCAGCGCCAGCCGAGCGAACGGATTCGCGCCGTGTCGAGCCGGACGATGGGGACGTCCCCCTTCCAGCCGCGATCGCCGCCCGTATAAGCGAAGACGACGCGCTCCTTGGGCAACCCCACGCACTCCACCGCCAGCGCCGCGATCTCGGCGACGGTGATGTAGTCGCCGGTCGCCACGTTGTAGGCGGCGAAGGGCGCCGTCGTCTTGTCGTGCGCGGTCAGGACGGCGCGGACGATGTCGCTCACCAGGACGTACGACTTCGACTGGGTGCCGTCGCCGAGGATGCGCAGGGTGATGGGGTCTTCCCCCGCCGCTTCGGCGGCGAGCAGCCGGCGCGCGAAGTCGAACCCGACGCCGTGGGTCTGGCGCGGCCCGACCACGTTCCCGAACCGGAAGGCGCAGCCGGACAGGCCGAACATGTAGGCGTAGCTGGCGATGAGCGCCTCGCCGGCCAGCTTGCTGGCGCCGTAGGTCGACACGGGGATGAGCGGCCCCATCTCCTCGGTCCCCTCCCGGGTGCCGAGCTCGCCGTAGACGCCGCTCCCCGAGGCGTAGAGGATTCGCTTGGCGCTGGTGGTGCGCATCGCCTCGACCACCGCGCTGGTGAGCGCCGTCCCCTGGGTGAAGTCGATGGTCGGCTCGCGCGCCGCCCGGGCGATGTCGGGGTTGGAGGCCAGGTGGATGACCACATCGTGGCCGTCCATCGCCGCGGCCAGCGCGCGCGGATCCTCGACCTCGCCGCGCACGGCGCGAAAGCGCGGGTCGGCGTCGTGTGCGGCGTGGTGCCACGGCCGCCCCGACGAATAGTTGTCGTAGAGCGTGACGCCGGCGGCCCCGGCCGGGCCCAGCAGCTGATCGGTGAAATGGCTGCCGATGAATCCGGCGCCACCGACGATGAAGAAGCGCTGGGCGGAGATAGGTTTAGGCTGGCTCACGGGGCCGGCATCCTAATCCAATCCTCGGTCGAAATCCTTCGGCCCCCTGACAGACCCGCGGCGGTCAGCGGCCGGGTTCGGTCGATTCCCATTTGGTCGCCGACTGCTTGAGCCGTGGGTGGCTGACCAACAGGTGCCAGACCACCGCGCAGAGCCCCTCGGTGTGGGGCGTGATCCGATCCGGAGACACGGTCGGGATGATGACGCAGGCCTCGGCCGCCGTCTTGGTCGCGCCGCCGTCCTTGCCGACCACGCCGAACACGGCCGCGCCCCGCTCGCGCGCCAGCTCGACGGCGCGCACCAGGTTCATCGAGACGTTCTTCTCGCGGCTGCCGCCGCCGACCGAGAAGACCAGCAGCGCGTCGCGCTTGTCGAGGCGCGAGACCTTCAGCCACTCGGAGAAGCTGGTGTCCCACCCTTCGTCGTTCACGCGCGCCGTCAGCTCGGAGACGTTGTCGGTCGGCGTATAGGCCTCGAAGCCGCAGATCTTGCGGAAGTCGTTGACCGCGTGGCTGGCATGGCCCGCCGAGCCGCCCACGCCCAGGATGAAGAGCCGTCCGCCCCCGTCGCGCACGCGCCCGAGGCCGATGGCCACGGCGTCGACGGCCGCGGCGTCGATCTCGCGGACCGCCTTCAACGTCTCTTGCAGGAAGAGATCGACGAAGCCTCGCGTCTCGGTGCTCACAGCTTGAACCCCGCCGCCTCGGCGTCGCGGAAGAACATCTGCACCGTCTCCAGGCTGAAGTCGCCGAGATCCTTGCCGACCAGCTCCAGCTTCTTGAGGAGATCGGGCGTCACGGTGATGATGTCGCAGCCGATCTCGGCCGCCTGGACGATGTTCAGGAGCTCGCGCGGGCTGGCCCACAGGAGCTCGACCGATTTCCCGGCGGCCCGGCAGATCGCCAGCGATTCCTGCATGAGCGGAATCGGATCCCGCCCGGTGTCGGCGATGCGGCCGGCAAACACCGAGACGACCGAGGGCGCCCCACCCTCCAGCGCCCGCGCCACCTCACGCACCTGGGCCACCGTGCAGATGGCGGTGACGTTCAGCTTCACGCCGGCGCCCGCCAGCTCGCGCACCAGCTCGGTGGTCGGCTCGCGCTTGGTGTTGGTGACCGGAATCTTGACGTAGACGTTGGCGCCCCAGGTGGCGATCTCGCGCGCCTGCCGCCGCATCTCCGAGGTCTCGTCGGCGAAGACCTCGAACGAGATCGGGCGGTCCTTGATCGCCGCCAGGACCTCCTTGGCGAACGCCCGGTAGTCGGAGATGCCGGCCTTGCGCATCAACGTCGGGTTGGTGGTGAAGCCGGAGATGCGCGGGTCGCGGGCCGATTCCAGCATCGACGGCAGCGACGCGCCGTCGGCGAAGATCTTGATTCGGGTCAAGTTAGGCTTGTCGGGCATTGTGCTCCTCGAGATAAGAGCGTTCCAGTCTCGCAAATCGTCGAGGAGATAACAAAGTCATTTTGGCTCGGGCGGGATCTCCCCGTGACAGACCGAGAGCCGCTGGACGAGCTTCCGATACAGCGGCGGGTTGTTCGACTCGAAGTGGGCATACTGACCCTTGATCCCCAGCGCGAGGCCGATGCCGATCGAGGGGATCGCCAGGAGGAGGGCCGCCGCCAGGACCAGCTTGCGGAGCCGCGGTCGCTCGCGAAGGGCGTCGTAGGCCGCTCCGGCTCCGAGGAAGCCGAGCAGGACCACACTGCCGCAGAGGTCACCGAGGTAGCGGTTCGTGGCGGTCGACAGGACCAGGCAAGGGAAGAACGCGGCCGCCGCCGCCACGGCGGTCGCTCCGACCGCCCAGGTGAACGGCGAAACGACGCGGGTCCGCCAGATCGCGCGCGCGCCCGCCACCAGCGCCCCCGGCGTGAACCAGCACCAGGGGAGAGCCGGGAGCAGGCCGGCGACCTGCTCGTAGACGAAGTAGTTCTCGGGCAGCTTCGTCCGCGGCGGGAAGGCGCGCAGCCCCATGTCGATGATGGCGTAGGCGAACGGGAAGCGGCAGGACCAGACCGGTGGCCGCCTGAGATAGGCGTAGAGGTTGGTTCCAATGAACCGCGGGGCGACGCGCATGTCGATCCAGCTGAGCTGGTAACTGCGGCCGAACTCCAGCCAGGCATCGAATCTCAGGCGGTTGTACCCGAGGACCGCGACGAGGCCGAGCGCCACCGTCGTGCCGAGCCAGAGCGCCATCCGCGCGCGGCGCCTCCACCGATTGGGCTCGCCTCCGGCCGCCCCCAGCAGCGTGGCGAGGACCAACAGCGCCACCGTCGGAGCGAGGCTGCTGCGGCAGCTGAAGGCCGCTGCCCAGGCGGTCCCGGCCGCGACCAGGGAACCGCGCCGCACCTCCTTGGCCCAGATCGCGTCGAAGGCGAACACCAGACCAAGCAGGAGGAAGGCCTGCCCACCGACGATCGCCGCCTCGTAGACGTCGCCGCGCGCCAGGTTGTAGGGCGTGGGGTTGGCGAACCCGAGGACGAAGATCGCGGCGACCTCCAACGCGACGGGCATTCGAACGAACAGCCGCCGCCCTGCCCGCTCGATGAAGAGCGTTCCCGCCACCAACTGAAGCGCGGCCAGGCCAAACACCACCGGCTCGTCGCCGACCGCAGTGGAGATGCGGAACAGCGTCTTCGCCGCGGCGAGCAAGAGCGCCGGCAGCGGCCCCCAGTAGAGGTAGTAATGGCCGTGATAGAGGCTGGCGTCCCAGTACCACAGGTCGCGGTTGGCGGGATCGAAGGGGTTCCGCTGGGCGACCAGGGCGGCCGGGGGCTCCACCGAGAGATGCAGGTGACCTTGCCGGAAGCCGTCCGCCAGATCGTTCAGAAACGCGTTGTAAAAGTGCCAGCGGCTGAACGTACCGGCGGTGACGAAGTACCAGGAGACCAACTCGACGATCGCCGCCGCGGCGATCAGCGCGGCGATCCTTCGAGGGTCCAGCTTGCGGTCGCGCGCGGGGGCGGACCCGAAATCGTCTTCGGCGGTCGCCGTCATGTCAGGCGCAGAACGAAAGCCTCCGCCGCAGGCGTTCGTAGAGCTCGTGGTTGTGGTTCTTGAACATCCCGTCGTAGCCCTCGACGCCGAGGAGAAGGCCGAGGATCACGGTCGCAGCCGCCAGGCTGAACAGCAGCGCCAGAACCGCGCGGCGCGGCCAGCGGTCACGAGCGGCCCGGAGCAGGGACCAGCCACCCCAGGTTCCCAGCAGGACCGCCCCGGTCGAGAAGTCGCCCACGTAGCGCATGGTGGTGTCGAACGCCGCGATGAACACCAGCGGCATGAGCAGCGTCAGCGCCGCGAAGCTGGCGACACACCAGAGCTCCGTCCTCCGTCGCTGTTCCAACAGAACGGCTCTGTCGGGTGACCGCCACCAGCGAGCGACGCCGCGGCCGGCGAAGAACAGCGCCACGAAGACCAGCCAGGTCCAGGGACTGGTCACGAACAGGCCTGCTTGTGGCTCGTGCGTGGAGTACCCCGGCGGAAGAACGGTGCCGTGGAGAAACCCGCGCGCGCCGATGTCGTAAAGAGCCGACACGAACGGAAACCGGCAGGAGGTCCCCACCGGGCGCAGCAGGTAGCTGAAGATGCCGAGCGGCACGTACGCCCGCGACGTGACGAAGGGGAACACGTTCAGCTGGTATTTGACGCCCACCTCGAACCAGGAGTCGAAGCGGGCCTTGTTGTACGCGGCAAGCGCCGCCAGGGTCACGGCCACCGGCCCGCCGAGCCAGCAGGCGCTAGCGGCGATCCGGCGCCACCGGTGCTGCCTGGTCGTCGAAGAGAAGAAGGCGGTCAACAACACGAGCACGCCCGCCGGCAAGACCGCGCTCACCCGGCACGCGATGGCTGCGGCCCAGCAGGAACCGGCCGCCAGCAGGCGCCAGCGGACCGGCGGCGCCTCCGCTGCCGCCCACACCGTGTCGAACCCGAAGATCAACCCGATCAGCAGGAACGCTTGCGCGGCGGCGATGGCGGCCTGATAGATGCCCGGGGTGGCCAGCAGGAACGTCGTCGGCGAGGTGTAAGCGAGCGCCGCCAGCGCCAGCAACGACAAGCCCGCGGGGAGCTCCGGGAACAGGCGGCGGGTCATCCGGGTGATGACCACCGCGCCGCCGATGAGGATCAGCGTATAGCTGGCGAACACCACGTACTGGTCGCCGATCGTCTCCTTGATTCGCAAGACCGCCTTGACGGCGAGCAGCACCAGCGCCGGCAGCGGCCCCCAGTAGAGGTAGTAGTGACCCTTGTAGAGGCTGGCGTCGAGGAACCAGAGGTTGGAGTTCGACCAGGCGAAGGGATTCGGTTTGGCCAGGAGCTCGGCCGGCGGCGGGACGGGGATGTAGAGGTGGCCGGAGCGGAAGCCTTCGGCGATGAGGTCGTAGTTCGTGTTCCAGGTCGACCAGGTGGTGAAGGTCCCGGCCGTGATGATGAAGACGTAGCTGACCTCGATCGCCGCCAGCAGAAGCACGAGCGTCAGCCAGCGCGGCCAACGAAAGGATCGCGCGCGCCACCAGGCGGTCAGTCGCTCTGTCGTGCTAGGAGAAATTCCGCGAAGTCTCGCAAATCACGTCCGCGAAAGGAAGGTCGAAGGCCGCGGGCCGCCAGGGTCGCGTATTCCTCGGAGGCGACGTCCCCGAGGTACGCGGTCCGGAGGCCGAACGCGCTTCCGGCCAGGATATCCGGGCGCGCGATCGCCGACCATCCAGGAGCGCGCCGGCGCGAAGGTCACATGGCGGGCGAAGGCCTCTTCGAGGAGCCCCGTCGCCGGCTTGCGACAGGCGCAGCCATCCTCGGCGCGGTGGAAGCAGACGTGCGAGCTGAGGATGACGCCGCCGCTCGCCGTCGCCGCCCGCAGCACCTCGGCGTGCGCCGCCTCCAGCTCGGCGCGCGTGGTCTTCCCTTTGGCGGCGGCCGGCTGGTTGCTGGCGATCACCAGCCCGAAACCGGCGGCGGTCAAGTCGCGCAGCACCGCCGGGACCCAGGGGAAGACCTCCACCTCGCTCGGGCGCATCGGGCTGTCGGGACGCGGCTCGGCCGGGTTGTCGAGCAGGCGATTGAGGACGCCGTCTCGGTCGAGGACGATCAGCGTTCCGGCTGGGGCGCTCTCTGGGCGAGCCATTGCGCGAAGTCCTCCAGGCCGGCGGGCGATCCGATCTCGTAGAACCGCTCCGCCGATTCATAGCCGCCGAGCTGGCCGCGCAGCGACAGCGCGTGAAACAGATCGCTGAGGTCGGCCTTGCCTCCGGCGGGAACCTCCTCGGCGACCACCCGGCGCTCGAGCGCGGAGAGACCATAGTCGATGAAGGCGAAGTCCCCGGCGGGGCGGGTCCGGCGCTGCTTGTCGTAGAGGGTCACCATCCGCCCGTCAAAGATGACGTTGCTGGTGTCCCAGCGCCCCTGATTTCGAAACACCGTCATGAGGGCCGGCGCGCCCGAGGCGGCGAAGGCCCGAAAGACGGTGCCGAAGTCGATGGGAAGGAACGAGTCGCCATAGGTCAGCAGGAACCGCTCCTCCAGCGCCCCCTCGTCGAGCGCCAGCCGCACCGCCCCGGCCGTCCCGCGCAGGTTGCGCCCCTCGTCGACGGTACGGACGCGCAGCCCGAACGCGGCGCCGTCGCCGACGTGGTCGCGCAGCGCCTCCCCGAGGTAGCCCACCGACAGGACCACGTCGGTCACGCCGTGCGCCGCCAGCCAGTCGAGCTGATGATCGATGAACGGCCGCCCGGCGACCGGAATCAACGCCTTGGGGATCGTCTCGGTGAGGGGCCGCATCCGGGTGGCGAGCCCGCCCGCCAGGATCAAGCACTGCACGGTCGCTGGTTCCACGTGCCGGCTAGAGGTGGTAGGCGGCGCCGGCCAGCAGCTCGAACCGCCCGAGGTTGCCATAGAAGTTCTGCTTCTTCGCGCTGTTCGCGTAAGCCGGCCAGAAGAACAGCGACACGCTCTTCGTCAGGTCGTACTCGGCGGCCACGCCGAGGCGAACGAGCGACAAGGTCTGCGAGCCGCTGACGTCGACCGAGGAGGTCGCGAGCAGCGCCGAATTCGGCGTGAGGCCGGCGATGGACAGCACCCCGAATCCCGAGATCGCCCATGAGCAGGAGGCGCGACGCGACCCGCACGACCAGCGTCGGGTCGATCAGGAACGAGGTGAACGTGTCCTTGGAATCGGTCTCCTTGAGGAAGGTGTAACCGAAGAGCGCGCCCAGCCGGAACCGGACCCGCGCTGCGGGATTCCCGAACGTGTACCCGCCCGCCAGCGTGAAGGCGAACGACGGCTGGGCGTTCTCCTGCAGCCCCGACGACCAGGCGTCGAACCCGATGGCGGCGCGCAGATCGATCCGACGCGCCGGCGGCTGGGTGGCGTCGGGCTCCCCCGTCTGGATAACCCCCGTCGGGCTGGTGGTCCCCTGCCCCGGCGCCGATCCGCCGGCGCGCTGCCCCATCCGTGACCGCCACCTCCGGACCGGGCGCGGCCGCGGGGGGCGCCGCGTCGGTCGCGGGCGGCGCGGCGCCGGCTCCCGGATTGTCCGGACCGAACGGCCCGGGCGGCGGGAGCCCCTTGGCCTGCTCCTGGACCGAAAGCTGCTTTTGCAGCGCCTCGATCTTTTGCTCCACCTCTGGACGGTTGCGCGCCTTGGGCGAATTGCTCAGGTAGCGCTTGTAGAAGAAGATCGCCTTCTGGGCGTCCCCCATCGTGCGATAGGCCTGCGCGATGTTGTACAGAAAGCCGGGATCGTTCTTCAGCTGGTACCCGTTCTGCCAGGCGTCGATCGCCTTGTCGAACTGCCCGATGTCGAAGTAGGTGTTCCCCTGGGTGAACAGCTCGCGGGCCTTCTGGGCGTCGTCGGCGCGGGCCGCCGTCGCGCCCGAGACCACGAGCACGCTCGCGGTCATCAGCGCAACCAGGAAAGCGCGGGCTCGCACCGTCGCCCATCGTAACTGGAAAGGCCACGCCCCGGCAAATCGGTCGGGCTTCCAAGCGGGCGTGACGGCCAGCGGCAGGACCTCCGCGTCGGGCAGGAGCGGCCTGGCTCTCAGGACCTGCGGATGCGCGGCGCCAGCTCGAGCGCCACCTTGCCGCGGCGGAAGACGCGAACCGAGCCGGAGGTCTGGGAGACGACGATGGCGATGGCCTCGGTGTCGCGCGAGATTCCCGCCGCTGCCATGTGCCGCGCGCCCAGCCCGAGCGGGAGATCGAGCTCCTTCTCGTCGTCGAGGTTCAGGTACCGGCCGGCGGCCACCACCGTGCCGTCCTCCCGGACGACGAACGCCCCGTCGAGCACCGAGAAGGCGTGCAGGGCGTGCCGCACGTCGGGGTTCATGATGTTCTTCTCGTCCTCGGAGTAGCCCTGAAACGGGTTGAGCGTCAGCTGGCGGGACTTCTCCATCACGGTGTTGGAGTCGCCGACGACGAAGAGCGCGCCCACCGGCCGCCCCTCCCACCCCTCCACGCCGACGGAGACGGCCAGCTCGATCAAGGTGTCCATCACGCCTGCCGAAACCCCTTCTGCGTGAAGGAAGCCAAACGAGCCGTCCGCATCCTCGGGGCCGACCGTGACCACGACGATCGAGTCCGGATAGGCAGCCGGCTTGCGCGCCAGCAGCCCGACCACGACGTCACCCTCTTTGTAGATCCCGCGTGCGATCCCGCTCACCAGCGCGATCTTCAGTTTCTCCGGCCGGCCGAGATCGTAGTCGGGCAGCGGCAGAACCCGCACGCCCGAGGCCTCGATGACGTCCCGCTGGCTTTCGCTGACCACCGCCTGGACCAGCCGCTTGCGGGCCCGGGGCTTGCCGCGGAAAAGCTCCTCGGGGAGCGCGAGATCGCCGACGTACAGCAGGTGATCGACGCTGGGGCGGCTGGCGAGCGCCAGCGCCGACCGGATCACGTCCGCCTGGGTGGCGGTGGGGGTCTTTGGCCATATTCGCCGGTCCTCGGGCGCACATGCTACGCTGAAATTGGAAGGCCCGGGATGAAGTTACCACTCAAGGCCTTGGTGCCGCGATGGATGCCGCTCCTGCTCGGCGGGCTCATCGTCATCGGGATCGCGTTCGACATGGTGACCCGCTCCGAGCTGTCGGCGACCACGGGCGCTGCTGTGCGAGGGGGAATACGCCGACACGCTGGAGGTCGAATCGGCGCGCGCGCGGGAGACGGAGCAGGGCCCCAAGAGCCAGTACAGCTACCTGGTTCGCAGCTCGGCGAAGTACGAGTGTCCCTTCTTCGGGCCCGACGGCAAGCTGCGCCGCCGGCGCGTTCAGGCCAGCGAGCTCGGCACCGCCTTCGCCTACGAAGCGTCGGGCAACGACACCTACCTGCTCACCAACGAACACGTCGCCGCCTGGCCCGACGTCACCGACACCTTCCACCGCATCGACGGAATCCCGGAAGGCTGCAAGCGCGTCGAGGACAAGCTGCGGATCGTGCGCGACGAGCACGACGACTTCGAGCCGGGACAGATTGTCCTGTCGCGCGTGGCGGTGGACCCGATGCTCGACGCCGCCATCCTCAAGGCCAGCCAGAAGTTGACCGTGCTGCCGTACAAGATCGGCAAGAGCGCGGGGCTGCGCCAGGGGAACGCCGTCGAGGTGCGCGGCTTCCCGCTCGGCGTCATGCAGGCGGTGTCGAGCGGCAAGGTGGTGAACCCCTACGACCGCGATCAAGAGCAGGGGTGGGACCACGTCGACTTCGTCATCGACGCGCTCCTCGCCGAGGGGAACTCGGGCAGCCCGGTGCTGGCGGCCTCGTGCAAGTCGCGCGATCCTCGAGCTGGTCGGCGTCTATCACGCCGGCTACAAGGGTCACGGCGCGCTGAACGTGGTGGTCGGCATCGACCAGCTCACCGAGTTCATGCACAAGAAGCGGCGCATCCCCCGCGCGTTGACGGACGGGGGCCCGGGCGCCCCTTCGGCCGCCGACCGCGCGCGGGTCAAGGAGGCCCTGGGGGCGGGGACCCTGCCCCTGTTCGACTTCGGCGGGCTCATCGTCCGCGCCGACGATGTCGACGGCGTCCTCCTCTATCACTTCTACGGCCGGCAGTTCCCGCTCGATGATCGGCGGGTGGCGGTCCTCGAAGATCGCGCCAAGGACGGTGCCTTCGGGGAGATCGGGCGGTTCTGGGTGCTGGGGCAGACCGGCTGGCGTGAATGGCCGCCGTCGTCGCTGGGAGCGGACGAGCATGATCTGCTGGCGCGCGTGGGCGATTCGATTCGCCTCCAGATCCTCCACACCGTCGATTATCGAAAGGCGTTGGCCAACCCTGGGTCGCCGGACGAGAGGCGCCATGGCCGCGACCTGTCGCGCGCGATCTCCCACGACGTTCCGGTGGCCCGCGACCTGGCGTCCAACCTGCTCGACACCGTCGACCGGCTCTCTTCGGCGCGAGATCCCGCCGCCGCGAGTCCGGCGGTGGCCGGCGCGGAGACGCCTCCGGGGGCGCAGCCGTTGCCTGCCTCGCCGCCGCCCTCACCGCTCAGTGCGCCGCCGCCGCACGCGGCCGGTCGCGCCGGTCAGCTGTAGCGCTTGCGCACGAGCGCCAGGATGGCGTCCTTGGCGCAGTCGTCGCAATAGCCGAACCGGGACTTCATGGTCGCCAGCGTGTTGCCCGAGGCGGTCGCCGCGTCGGGCTGCATGCGCGAAGGTCCATCGGTCAGCAGCACCAGCAGGTCCTCGTTGATCTTGCGGACCTGTTTCTTGCGCTCTTCGAAGAAGGAGGTGCGCAGCTCCGCGATGGGCCGGGGAAAGATCTGCTCGTAGTCCGGCCTCTGCTTGGGGTGATCGATCGACCAGGCCCCGATCCGGCTGATGACCTCGCGGCGGAACTCGTCGCGGCGCCCGGCCATCTGGAGGATCCGCTCGATCTCGGCCATCATTTCTTCGTCGGGATCCTCGTCGCGGCCGGTGATCGGGTTGGGGACCTTCTCCTTCTTGACCCAGTACGAGACGTGCGCCACGTAGCGCTCGAACCGATCGATGTACCGGCGCTCCTCGACGAGCCCCATCGACGTCCGCACCTCGTCGTCGATCTGATCGATCAGCTTGTCGCGCATCTGGAAGATGAACTTGCGGTTCTCGTGGAAACCGCCCGGCAGCGGCTCCTGCTTGAGGAAGTCGTAGACCGTCACGCCGCGGACCAGCTCCTCCAGCTCGTCGAACACCGCGAACGGCGAGAGGCACTTGTACCGCGCGCTCTGCGCCGCGTTCATGATCACCAGCTTCATCTCGCGGGGCGAGGCCCCGGTGCGCCCCTCGTAGTTCGGGTAGTTGTCCGACTCGCGGGCGATCTTCTCCACCCCGCCCAGCAGATCGCGCTGCTGTTCGGTGCTCAACCCCTCGGGGGTGGCGCCGTCGGCGTAAAGCTGCGCCTTCTCCATCGGCCCCAGCTTGGAGACGATGTCCGACAGCGTCTTGCTGTACTTCTCGGCCAGCGGCTTCTTCATCCGGGTCAGCACCGCCCACAGCGCGGTCACCCAGGCCACGTGCGGCGCCACGTGCCGGGCCGACTCGGTGTGGGCGGCCTGGATCTGCGCCTGGTAGATCCGCTGCTCCACCCGGTGGTCGAGCAGATAGGGGACGCGCACCAGCTCCATGCGACCCTTGAACGACTGGAACTCGGGGATCTCCTTGAACGCCGCCAGGTAGCCCTCGTTCGACGATCCGATGAAGACGGTGTCCAGCTCGAGGCTGGCGACGTCCAGCGAGACGCGCCCCTGCTCCACCGTGCCGAGGAGATACTTGTACGATTCGAGCGGCCGCTTGAGCAGATCGGCGAAGTCGATCACCCCCCGGTTCCCGTCGACCAGCTCCCCCTGGTATTCGTAGAGCGTCAGCGACTGCAGCGCCGGGGGGAGCGAGGCCAGCGAGCGATCCATCGTCAGCTGCCGCGAGTGCGCGTCGACGGCCAGCTGGGGCTCGACGGTGGCGGCCGCCTGCCGGTAGCGGCGCGAGACGAAGAAGCGCTCCACCTGGACGTGCCGCAGCACCTTACTCAGGTCGCCGTGGTACGACGACAGCAGCGCCTCGAAGATCTGCCGGTTGCGATGCGACAGATCGCCGCGCATCAGATAGTCGGCGGGCCGCAGCTCGGGCCGGTTGACGGAGGCGAGCCGCTCGGCGACCAGCTCCCGCCGCTTGGCGCGTGGGAGCAGCAAGAGCGGGTGATCGCGCATCTCGTCGGCGATCTTCGATTCGATCAGCTCGTCTTCGAGGTAGGCGAAGGTCTCCTGCCCGTCGCTCGACTCGATCCCGCCCCCGAACCCGATCCCCCCCTTGGTCAGCTTCTGCGACGGGAAGATCCAGTTGAACTTGTAGAGCGCGCCGTCTTCCAGGGTCGAGTAGTGCTCCATCGCCCGCTGCAGGCAGGCGACGAACGTCGATTTGGCGCTGCCGTTCGGGCCGTGCAGGAGGATCAGGCGGTTGGTCCGCCCCTCCCGCGCGAAGTTGGCGACCAGCCGGTAGACCGCGGCCTGGACCTCTTCCTGCCCCACCAGCGCGTCCTTTCCGTTGTCCCAGGGGCAGTCGAACAGCTTCCAGCGGATCATCGGGCCGCGGGGCGTGCGGACCGGCTCATTGCCGAAGTGATCGAAGACGTCGCGGACGTACTGGGCCGCCGAGCGCAGCTGCCGGGCCGGCTCGGCGCTGAACAGCGTCACGTACTCGGCGAAGGAGATCACCCGCCGGTTGCGGGCGAAGCTCTCCCGCATCTCGCCGGTCGCCTGCGACAGCCAGTCGCGCGCGTCGAACCCGGAGATGGTTGCGCCATCCGGGCCGGGTTGACGGTCGCCCGCCTGCCGGGCTTCGGCAGATTCGCGGCGCTCCGGCGACGGGGATGCTTCGCGCGGGGATGCTTCGCGGATCGGCATCGTCATTCACGGTAGCACGCGTCGGTGACCGCTGCATAACTTCCCCCCTCCCCGGCGCGTCTTCCTTTGGAACACATGGGCTGGTATGTAAAAGAGACGATGTCTAGCTTGCGCCGTTCGTCCGCCGCCATTTCCCTGGCGGTCCTCCTCGTTGGGTCGCTGGTCGAGGCCGCGGTCGTCCCGCCGGCGCGCGCCGCGGAGACGCCACCGCCTGCCAACTCCAGCCCGATGGCGGAGCTGAAGAAGTCGAACGCACAGCTCGACAAGGTGATGCAGAAGAACAAGCCGAACTGGTCGCCCGAGGCCGAGCTCGAGCGCACCGAGGTCAAGAAGCTGGTCGGCTCCTTCCTGGACTACGGCGAGCTGGCCAAGCGGTCGCTCAACAAGCACTGGGACAAGCTCACCCCCAAGCAACGGGAAGACTTCGTGGAGACGCTTCGCCAGCTGGTCGAGCGCAGCTACCTGCGCCAGATGCACGGCAGCCCGAACTACAACATCAAGTACGAGAAGGAAGAGAAGAACGGCTCCGAGGCCGACGTGACGGCGACGCTCAACACCGTCGCGCGCGGAAAGAAGACCAAGGTCGCCCTCGAGTACAAGATGCTCTGGAAGGACGGGCACTGGCTGGTCTACGACGTGGTGACCGACGAGCAGAGCATGCTGGAAAACTACCGCGCCGAGTTCAACAAGATCATCAACCGCGACGGCTTCGACGCGCTCCTCAAGAAGATGCGCAAGAAGCTGGACGAAAAGGACGACGACAGCGAGTAATGACCGCCGCCCGCCGCGCGGTCGCGCTGTTGCTGCTGGCCGGCGTCGGGCTGGCGGCAGCCGGAGCGGGCGGCTGTACCGACGACTGCTGCACGGTCGATTCGTTTCCCATCCCGCTGACGCGGGCACCGCTCGGCGCACCGGCGTTGCCGGCCGCCAGCTTCGGCGACGCCGGCGCGCAACCGACCGGAGCCGATGGCGGCGCGCTGGTGGCGACGGCCAGCCTGCCGGGCACCCCGGGCCAGCCCTTTCAGATGGTGGTCGACACCGGCAGCCCGTTCACCATCCTGGCTGCTCCGTCCGGCGGGAGCGCCGAGACGAACCCGGCCAGCTGGGACCTCTACGGCCCCAAAGTCTCGCCTGACGCGGCTCCCCCCTTGCGCGCGAGGTTTCGCGGCTGGAGCGTCATCGGCGTGCCGCTCTACCCCACCGGCGACCCCGCGTTCGTGACGGGAGGCGTGCTCGGCGCCGATCTTCTCCGGGGTTACTCGGTCGAGTTTCGCTTCGGGGAGCTCTGCGGGGCCGGTGGCTCCGCGCTCTGCTCGTCCATGACCCTGTGGGGGCACCTGGGCGAGGACGCGTCCCTGCTCGAGGACGCCGGGTACGCGGTCCTCAACTTCACCCCCTTCGGCGGCGGCGAGATCACCGCCGACGGCAATCCCGACTTCCTCGGGCTGCGAGGTCCGCTCGACGTCCCCGCCACGCGGGTGGTGTTGCGGGCCTGCGCCGTCCCCGACGCCTTCTCTCCGGACACCGGTTCGCCCAGGCTGTCGCTCGCGAGCTGCACCAACGGTCCAGCGGCGCTCGAACAGACGAGCGGGGTCGATCTGTCGCTGATGATCGACACCGGCGTCGGCCCGCTGGTGTTGAGCGCCTCCGCCTGGGCGCGGGTCGTCGCCGCCGCCGCCCGGGCTCTGCCCACCCCTATCACGCTGCCGCCGTCACCCCCGGCCCCGCCAGCGCCTGCGCCCCCGCCGCTCTACGTGGCGACCTGGCCCACACCGATCCCCGTTCTGCTCTGGGCGACGATCCCGCGGTTCGTTCTCATCAACCTCGAGGCGGGGGCGGACAACGACCCCGGACCGTGCGTCGAGCTCGGACGGTCTCGACGCACGGAGCTCGTTTCCTACCAGAACACGATGGTCACCCCCCCCGCCCAAGGCCTCTGCGCTGCCCCGTGTGACCTTGATCCCAACAATCGAAGCCAGGCGGCGAACAGCGCGGCCTATCTTGAGCTCGGCGGCCAGATCCCGGTCGCCGTCATCTCCGACGACGAGCCGTTCCTGCAGGGCCTGCGCTTCGACGTCCTTCCGGAGGGCCCGGAGCTCGACGGCCTGGTCGGGGCCAATGCGCTCGGCCGCTCCCGGCTGGAGCTCGACTACCGCTCGTCGCCGTCGCGCGCCGTCTTTTCCTGCGAGACGGACGCACCGCGAACTTTGCTGGGCGGCGGCCCGCTGCCCGCAGCTGCCGGATCGCTCATCGTGGCACTACTGCTTCGGCCTCGGGCCGCAACAGCTGCCGGCCGGCTGCGCCCCGCCGGACGCCGGGGTTCCGCCGCCGGGCGGAGCCGACGGAGGCACGACCGACGGCGCCGCCGACGGGACGGCGATGCGACGCCGGGACCGCCGTCCCGTGAGTGCGAGCGGCTCCAGCCAATCCGTCCGCCTGCCGACTGAGGTAAGATGCGGTCGAGGATGCGCCCCCTTCTCGCCGCCGCGCTGGGCCTGACCGTCCTCGCCGTCGCCGCTCCGGCCGCCCGCGCCCGGGCACGGGTCACCATCCCGGAGTTTCAGCTCGAAGGGGGCGGCGGCGCGCCGGCGCTCAGCAACCAGCTGCAGGATGGCTTCGTGCTGGGGTTGGTCCGCGCCGGAATCCAGGTGCTCGATCCGAGCGACACCGCGCACAAGCTGGAGGGCCACCCCGAGCTCGCGCAATGCGACGCCTCCCCCTGCCTCAAATCGATCGGCCAGGTGCTCGACGTCGGCTACATCGTGCGCGTGAAGGTCGACGTCGCGGGCAACAGCTACAAGAGCGTGGCCCGCCTCTTCTCGACGGAAGGGGCGGCGCCGGCGGCCCTCCCCATCGCCACCGAATCGAAGAGCTGCGACGTCTGCACCGTCGCCGAGGCGCGCGCGACGATGCTGCGCCTGGCGGACGCCGTCCGGTCCCACATCGACGAGGCGACGCCGCTCCTGGCGCCGGCGGCGCCGCCGCCCCCCGCGCCCGCGCCCCACCTGGTGGGTCCGGCGGTGGTGGCGATGATCGGCGTGCTGGCGGTGGCTGCCGGCGCCGCCGTGCTGGCCTCCCAGGCGAGCTGCACCGCCACCGACTGCTCGGCGAACCGGTCGCGCAACATCGGCGGCGGCGTCCTGATTGGCGCCGGCGCGGCGCTGACCGTGACCGGTGCCTATGTCACCATCGTGCGGGGACGGGGCAGCGACCCGGTGACCGGGGCCGCGGTGGGGTGGCGCTGGTGAACAGCCGCGCGTCTGAAAAAGGAGCGACGATGACGAGAACCGGCAAGACGACGATCGTGGCGGCGAGCTCGGTGCTGGCCGCGGCGCTGGGTGGGGCGATCAACTGCGGCGGCGTCTCGACGGACGATCTCCAGACGGCGCGGAACCAGGCGACCACCGCCAGCTGCAACTACTACAAGATGTGCAACCAGATCGGGCCGGGGCTGACGTTCGAGACGTACCAGGACTGCCAGAACCAGGTGCTCTCCTTTTGGACCACCCAGTGGCCGACGACGGCCTGTGACGGGAAGATCGTCTCCTCGGCGGTCACCACCTGCATCGACGCGATCAACTCGACGCTCTGCATGAACGGACTCGACGTCCTGGCGACGCTCTACGCAAAGTGCCCGGAGGCGCGCGTCTGCGGCGTGGGCGACGCCGGCGTCGACTGAGGAGGGCTTCGCCGTCGGCGACGCTCTGCTAGCTAGCGGGTCTCGATGGATGCGCCGAGCGCGACCAGCGTCTCGGCAAAGGTCGGGAACGAGGTGCCGATGTCCGCCGTCGGGACTGTCGTTTCGTCGCCACCGGTGAGGCCGAGGATGGCGCCGGCCATGGCGATGCGGTGATCGTGCTCGGGGACCACCGCGCCGCCCCCGGGCGAGCGACCGGCCAGACCATCGACGACGAATCCGTCGGGGCTCTCGACGACGCGGGCGCCCGCTCGTCCGAGCTCGCGCGCCAGCGCGGCGATGCGATCGGACTCCTTGATGCGCAGCTCGGCCAGGTCGGCGAACGTCGTCTCCCCTTCGGCGCTCGCCGCGGCCACCGCCAGGGCCGGGATCTCGTCGATCGCCCGCAGCGCCAGCTCGCCCGCCACCCGCGTGCCGCGCAGCGCGCTGGCCCGGGCGCGCACCCGGCCGACCGGCTCGCCCATCGCTTCGGCCAGCGGCTCGATGGTGAGGTCGGCGCCCATGGCGCGCAGCACGTCCAGCGCCCCGGCCCGGGTCGGGTTCAGGCCGACGTTCTCGATGACGACGTCGCTGCCGGGGACCACCAGCGCCGCGACGATCAGGAACGTCGCGGACGAAAGATCGCCGGGGATGGTCAGCGCCGTGGCCTGGAGGCGGCCGTTCCAGCCGGTCGGATCGACGACGATCTCGCCGCTGTCGAGCGTGGTGATGGGCGCCCCCAGAAATCCCAGCATCCGTTCGGTGTGATCGCGCGAGCGGGCCGGCTCGCGCAGGACCGTTCGCCCCCGCGCCTGCAGCGCGGCCAGGATCAGCGCGCTCTTGAGCTGGGCGCTGGCGACCTTGAGCTGGTGCTCGATGCCGACCAGCGCGCCGCCGCGCACGCGCAGCGGCGGGTAGACGTCGCCCGGGCGCGCCGGATCGCTGCGCCCCTCGATTGTCGCCCCCATCTGGCGCAGCGGCGCCGCCACCCGCCCCATTGGCCGCCGCGTCAGCGAGGCGTCGCCCCGCATCTCCGTCTCGAACGGCCGCCCGGCCAGAAGGCCCAGCAAGAGGCGGATGGTCGTCCCGGAGTTGCCGCAGTCGAGCGCCCCGGACGCCGCGTGCAGGCCGGCGAACCCGACCCCGGCGATGCGCGCCCGACCGGCCTCGAGCTGAACATCGACGCCGAGCGCCCGCAGCGCTGCCGCCGTCGACAGGTTGTCGCCCCCCTGACCGAGGCCGCTCGCCTCCACGACCCCGTCGCAGAGCGCGCCGAACAGCAGCGCGCGGTGGGAGATCGACTTGTCACCGGGGACGCGGCAGGTGCCGCGCAGCGGCCCCGAGCGACGAACGTGAAGCGAGGACGGCATCTCCGGATTGACTACCACGAGATCACGGGCGTGCGGACGGAGGCGGGCTGGGCCCGCCGGAGTCCGTCGCGGCAGCGCCCGCGGTCTCCGGAGCCAGATGCGCGGCGGCGAACATCTGGAGGATCGCCAGCAGCTTGTCGGCCAGCCCCTCGCGCCGCTCGGCCGGGATCCGCAGGCGGCCGTGCACGCGCGCCCCCTCGGCGGTGAGGATGACGGCCCCCAGAATCGGTCCGAGCCCCAGCATGCGGACCATGGGGTTCTGGGCGTACTGGCGAACGGCCACGTTGCCGGCGAGCATGCCGGCGGCGGCGTCCTGGGCGTTGTCCATGACGCCGACGACGTTCAGGTTGAGGTCGTCGGCGAGATCGACGCGGGCGGCGCAGATGGCCAGCCCCGGCGGCAGATCGACGACCCCGGCCGCGCGGGCGCGCATCCCGTCGGTGACGTTGAGCGCGATGAAGGCGGCCGGTCCTGGACCGTTTCCCGAGTGGTCGGCGTCGAGCGAACGCCGGAGATCGCCCAGCGGGATCGTGCGGGCGTCCGGGACGATCCCCCAGGCGGCGTCGATCGCGGCGCGGACCTGATTGGCCTCCCCCTGCACCAGCGTTCGCGGCGTGACCAGCGCGACCGCCTGGGCGACGCCCTGCTCATTCGGGCCGCCTTGCCACAACAGACTGTCGCGCCAGCGCCCCTCGGTGGCGCCAGGCGTCGCGGCGATGAAGGCCGCCCCGACGCGCGCCGGATCGAACGTCCCCCGCACGATCGTCAAGGAGCGTGGCACGCCGCCGGCTTCCGTCATGACCGCCAGCAGACGCTCGCTCTCGCCGAAGATGTCGTAGCCGAAGAGGCGCCGCCCTTCCTCGCGCTGCCCGGACACTCCGCTCTCGGTCAGGGAGTGCGACCAGGGCGAGGCGCGCAGCGCAGCGAGATCGATCTCCGCCAGCACGTCCGAGCTGGCCGGCGCCAGGTTCCAAAGATCGCTGTCGTCGGGCGCGCTGCGGGGACCGGCCTCGTGGGCCGGCGTCGCGGGGGACTGCTGGGGCATCCAGTCGGCGCACCCGGTCACCATCGCTGTGGCGAGCGCTCCGGCCAGCAGGCAGAGACGCGGCGGAAGGTTCACCTGAAGACGAAGGCGCGAAGCGGGCGTCATGCGGCGCTAGCCCGGAACGAGCCGGTCGCGTCCGAGCTTGCCGGCCTCGAGCAGCTGCTCGAGCCGTTTCCCGTCGCCGGCGGCCATGGCCGCGCGCAGTGCCTCGACCTGCTGAATCAATGCCTCGACCAGCGGCAGGACCTCGGCGCGGTTGTCGAGGAAGATGTCGCGCCACATGACCGGGCTCGAGGCGGCGACGCGCGTGGTGTCGCGCAGGCTGGGGGTCGGCAGGCGCCGCAACCCCTCGATCACGTCCCCGGAGATCGCGCCCAGCGTGGCGGCGAGCGCGTAGGCCGCCACGTGCGGCAGGTGGCTCCCCGCGCCGAGCACGCGATCGTGCAGCTCGGCGTCCATGCGCACCGGCTCCGCACCCAGCGCCGACCAGAGGCGTTCGATGGTGGCCACCGACTCCTCGCGGCTGTTGGCCGTCGGACAGAGGACGCAGCGCTTCCCCTCGAACAGCAACGGGCTGGCGGCGTCGGGGCCGACCCGCTCGGTCCCGGCGATGGGGTGGCAGGCGACGAACGCGCCCGGCGGCAGCTTGGGCTCGACCGCGGCGATGGCGGTCGCCTTCACCGAGCCGACGTCGATGACGATGGCGTGCGGATCGAGCGCCGGGGCGATCTCGGCGGCCAGCTCTCCCAGGCTCCGGACGGGGGTGGCCAGCACCACCAGCGCCGCGCCGCGCGCCGCCTCCGTCGCCGAGGTCGCCGACCGATCGATGATCCCCAGCGCCTGCGCCCGCTCCAGCTTCTCGCGCGTCCGGCTCCAGGCGACCACCTCGGTGACCGCGCCGGCGGCGCGGGCGGCCAGCGCGACCGAGCCGCCGATTTGCCCGGCGCCCATCACCGCCATCCGTCCGAGCGCGGGGCCCGACCAGCGCCGCTGGGTGCTCATGCGCGAGCTGCTTCGTGATGGGGGGCCATCGCGGCGAAAGTTACCGGTTGTCGTTCGTAACCGCAACGACCTTGGCCCGTATAATGAGGGGAGATCGCATGAACGGCGCCCCCCACCCCAGTCTGCTCTTCGCGCTCGGCTACGGCGTTCTGACGGCGCTCACGCCCTGCGTGTACCCGATGATTCCCATCACCGTCAGCATCTTCGGCGCCAAGGCCGGCGTGCCGCGCGGTCGAGCGCTGGCGCTGGCGACCGCCTACGTCGTCGGGATCGCCGCGATGTTCGGAACCCTGGGGACGACCTTCGGCCTCCTGGGGCGGGCGTTCGGGACCTTCCTGGCCAACCCGTGGGTGATCGTCCCGCTGGCGCTCTTCTTCTTCGCGATGGGGCTGTCGATGTTCGGCGCGTTCGAGGTGGCGCTGCCGTCGGGGCTGCAGTCGCGGCTGGCGCGGGTCGGCGGCCGCGGCTTCGTTGGCGCGTTCGGGATGGGCCTCGTCGCCGGGATCATCGCCGCCCCCTGCACCGGACCGCCGCTGGCTTCGCTGCTGGCGTACGTGGCGACGACGCGCAACGGGACCTGGGGTTTTCTGTTGCTGGCCACCTACGGCGCCGGGGTGGGGCTGCCGTTCTGGCTGCTGGCCGGCTTTTCCATGTCGCTGCCGCGCCCCGGCCGCTGGATGGAGTGGGTGAAGAGCGTGTTCGGCGTCGCCCTCTTCGCGGCCGCGCTCTACTACCTCAAGAACGTCGTGCCCTCGCTGGCGCGCTTCGGGTCGGGGACGCCCCGCTTCGCGCTCACGATGGCGGCGCTCATCCTTTTGGGCGTGGGGCTGGGCGCGGTGCACGCCAGCTTTCATGGCAACGCGGCCGAACGGGTGCGCAAGGCCTTGGCCGTGGGCCTGGCGACGATTGGGATTTTTGGTGCGACCAACTACCTGCTGGCGCCCAAGGGTGAGGTGAAGCTGGCCTGGCTCTCCGACGAGCCGGCCGCCGTGGCGGCGGCGCGCGCGGCCCGCCGCCCGTTGCTGGTCGACTTCGCCGCCAGCTGGTGCGTCCCCTGCCGGGAGTTCGAGGTGAAGGTCTTTTCGCGCCCCGACGTCGCCGCGGCCTTGCAACGCTTCACGCTGCTGCGGGTCGACGTCTCCCGCGAGGACGAAGACCCCGCGCTCGGCGCGATCAAGCGCAAGTATGGCGCCGACACCCTCCCCGCCATCCGCATCCTCTCTTCCGACGGCGCCGTCGTCGCCAAGACCGACACGCTCGTCCCGCCCGACGACTTCCTGGCACTGCTGGCCCGCGCCGCGCCTTAGGTTTCCGATACCGAGCGCGGAACCCTTTGCCGGTTCCGTCCGCCGCGATTGCTCAGTATCCGAGGTGGAAGGTCAGCGTTCCGAGGGCGCTCACGTGATAGCCGGACGAGTGACCCTCGACGGCGTTCACCACGTCGCCGCCGAAGAAATAGTGGTAGCCGAAGGTCCCCTTCGCGCCGACGGCGACGAAGGGGTTGAAGAAGTACTCGTACCCGACGGTGCCGTTGACCACGACCCCCTTGGCCGAGACCTGGCTGTCGGTCAGCGGCGGGTTCACGGGCCCCGGCGTGCCGAAGCCGAAGCCTCCGGCGATCTCCGGCTCGAGCACGTTCTGGCTCTGCCCGCCGGGGAGCTTGGCCCCGCCGAGCGGGATGTCGACCTCGGTGCCGAGCAAAAACTGGATCAGCGTCCCCGCCGCGCCGGAGCCGTTGAAGGTCTGAAGGAAGCTGGTGGAAAAATCGAAGATCAGCAGCTTCACGCCGAGATCGAATCCCACGCCGCCGCCCCGCGTGGTGTCGAAGAAGTCGGGCGTGTTGGGGGTGGTCCCCCAGCCGGCGATCCCCCCCGCCGTGGCGCCCGCGTAGAGATCGACGAGGCGCGCCTCCGCCGGACGGCGCCGCCAGCAGCGCGCCGCCAAGCACGATGGCCAGCAGCAGCGCGGAGCGCCTCATGTCGGTTGCCCGAGGAGCGCCTCGATACGCGCCTGATCGAATCCCAGCAGCAGGCGTCCGCGCACGTCGATGACGGGCACGCGGTCGGTCGGAATCCCCAGCTTGCTCGCCTTGTCGGCGAGCTCCTGCGCGGCGGTCGGGTCGCGCTCGATGTCTTTGTCGGCGAAGGGGATCTTGTGCGACGTCAGATATTCGCGCGCGGCGCGACAGGCGCCGCACCACGAAGTCCCGTAGACCGTCACCAACGGCTTCGCGCCGGGGGGACCACCGTTCCACCCGGCGGGGCGGATGGCCCGCCGCTGGGGGGCGGCCCGGCAGGACGCTGGCGCCGGTCGTCCCGCGAACGGCGACGACTGGCCCCCCGGCAACGCCGCCAGCGCCGCCGTCTCGAAGGCCTCGCGCGACATCGCCTTGGCCGACGATTTCCCGGCGGCCAACAGCTCAGCGACGTTGGTGACGTAGACCCGATCGGCGCCGCCCTTCATCTGATCGGTCGGCTCGATCACCCGCACGAGGCCGCGCGCGGCCTCCGGGATCGTCTCCGGCTTATCGGTCGTGGCGAACGTGCCGGCCGGCTCCGCGTAGGTGAACAGCCAGCGGCCACCCTTGAGCACCTCGATCGTCTCCGGCGCGCCCTGGGCGGCGGGGGCCGTATCCGGCGCGCTGTGATGACAGCCGGTCCCGATCGTCGCCCCTGCCAGCACGCCCAACCCCACAGCGAGGAGACCGTTCAAACCACGCCCCTTGACGAAGCCAGAACGCATGCGCGCAGTCTAGCAGGCACAGCCACCGCGCGCGCGTGACCGGGATCGATCTCGAGTGAGAGAGCGCGAGCCTTAATCCGCCCCACGCGCGAAGACGCGCGCGGCGACCCCGGGCTCGACCGAGCTCATCGCGGGGGCGCGGGACCCTCCGAGGGTCCCGACTGCTCAATTGACGGGGACCAGCTCTTCGCCGTCACGCCCGCAGAACGTGGCCTCGCTCTCGTACCGGCGCGAGCAATTGGGGCAGATCTTCCCCAGCCCGCCGGCGAAGGCCACCGCGCCGACCGAGTCGCCCGCCCCCATCGCGAGCGGCAGGGGAACGAGCTCCTCGCCGTCGAAGGCGCAGAACTTCTTGCCCGCATCGTACGACCGCTTGCAGGTCGGGCAGGTGGAGCCCGCGCCCGCCGCCCGGACCGCCGGATCGCTGGCCGGAACCAGATCGCGCGCGTCGTGGGGGCAGAACCGCAGCCCCGGAGCGTAGTCGCGGTGGCAGGCCGGACAGACCATGGCCTGCGGACGCGGCGCGAGCTCCCTCGGTATCGGAGGCGCGTCGGCACCCGACGGGCCGGCCGCGGGACGGCGCTTCGCCCGCACGTGGGGGCGCACCACATACCCGATCAAGGTCAGCGCCAGGGCCGCAACCGCGGCAAAGAGGGCAATCTCGACGAGCTGCATCGATCGGGGACCTTGAAAGTAGCAAAACGGCGACGGACGGAAAAGGGGCTCCCCGGCGGGAGCGGAGGCGCCTATTTCTTCTTCCTGTGCCTCTCGTTCATCGGGCCGGCCTTCCCGAGCGAGAGCTTCAGCACGGCCTGATCGACCGCCTGCTTGATGGCGTCCTTGATGACGTCCTTGGTCGTGTCGGCGGTGTCGGCGGCCAGGCGCCGCTCGGAGACCTCGGCCTCGCTGCCCGACTGTCCGTCCCCGCTGAAGGCCAGCTTGGCGTCGGGGATGGTCGTCCCGAAAACGGTCAGCTCGACCTGGACCGCCAGCTGCTTGTTGCGCGACCCTGGCTTGGGATCCTTCACCTCTTGCTTGAGCTTTTCGATCCGTGCGGTGACGTCGAACCCGCGCAGGTTGCGCTTCTTCAGCTCGCCCACCAGCGCCGTCCGATCGCCGCCCGGCGCCGCGGTGCCCGCCGGGCCGATGTCCGAGGCCCACTCGGGACGCGAGGCCAGCTCCGCCTTCAGCGCTTCGCCGGTGTAGCTCTTGAGCTGGGCGTCGACCTCCGGGCCGGCTTTGACCGGCTGGAGCTGAAAGTAGTACTTCGGGGCGGCTGCCGCCGGAGCCGAGATCGCCGCGAGCGTCGCCGCGGCCAGCGCCCCGGAGAGCGCCCATGTCCGTCGCGTCATGTCGTGTCTCCTGATTCGTCCCGGAGGGGCGAGCTTGCTTGTATACTGCCCCCGATGCCGACTCGGCCCAAGGGCAAATCCACGGCGACGTCCGCGGAGCGTGATCGCGTTTCCCTGGTCGTCGCGTTCGGAATCACGGCGTTGACGGCGGGTGGAATTCTGGCGATCTTCTCGGCGCCGCTTGCTGGCGCTGCTCGGGCGGTAGGCCGGTGGGTAGGCCGGTGGGTAGACCGGTGGGTAGGCCGGTGGCCGATTTGGGCGTTCCGACCGGGGCCGATTCTTGACCCTGGGAATCGTCGAGAATAACGTCGCGAGGCGCCGTTTCTGTGGTTGAACCCCTTCCCGAGGCTCCATGATCAAGCTGACGCTGACAGAGAAGAACGGTGAGCCCAGGCTGCTCACCTTCGACAAGGACGAGATCACGATCGGTCGCGTCTCCGGCAACGACATCGTGCTCGCCAAGGGGAACGTCTCCAAGAGACACTCGCGCTTCACCGTCAAGAGCCCGGGGCAGATCGAGGTGGCCGACCTCAAGAGCACGAACGGCACCTACGTGAACGGACGCAAGATCGGCTCGCCGATGTTGCTGTCGGCCTCCGATCGGGTCTACGTGGGCGACTTCCTGATCAACATCGACCTCGGCGTCGGGCGGCCGCGCAGCACGACTTTTCCGGCGAATTTCGCGGCGATTCTCAGAACACCGCCGGCGGTGGCAGCGCCGGGCACCGGCTGCCGATTCCCCCGCCTCCGCCTCCGCCGCCGCCGCGCGGTCGGGTCGGCTCGAGCGCCGCGCAGCTGCCGACCTACGACGACGGACGGTGAGGGGGACGCGGGGTTCGGTGGCGGCGAGGACGAGGACGAGCTCGGCCTGGCGGCTCGCCCGCCCGGTTCGGGGCGCGTGCCGATCCCCCCGCCCCCGCCGCCGCGCCGCCCACCGACGCCGCTGGCCAGCCGCGGCCTCGGCGAGAGCGACTTCGACGACGGGCTCGGCTCCGTCGCGCCTGCTGCCAAGGACGAGCCCGCCGAGGACACGGGGAGCGTCGGACTGTTCGCCAATTCGCGGAGCCCCGATGACGAGAGCAGCCGGCGTCCTGCCGGCGTCCGGCCCGGCGCCCCGGCAGCTCCTGTCGCCGCGGCGCCGTCGTTTGGATCCGCCAGCGCCGCGCCGGCCATGACGACCGACGTCGGCGGCAACGCGACCGGCTTCGAGGCGCTGCTCGGTGACGCCGCCGTCACGCAGATCTCTGATCACCGCGCCCGATGCGGCGCTGGTCGACCGGGGCTCCGGGCTCGCCCTGCACGACGGCAGCCTCGGCGAGCCCAACGCCGTGGCCGATGCGCTCTGGCGGCTGGCCAACACGGCGTTCCCGCCCCCCGCGCCGGACAACCCGGTGGTCGACGTCCGGTTGGCCGACGGAACGCGCGTCTCGGCGGCATTTCCCCCCGCCTCGCCGACGGGCGTGGTGGCGGCGATTCGCCGGCCGGTGCTGCTCGCGCGCACGCTCGCCGACCTGATTCCGGGCGGCAGCAAGGACGCGCAGACCTTGCTCGAGAGCGCCATGGCGGCGCGGCGCAACCTCCTGCTCACCGGCGACGCGGCGGCGATGCCGCAGCTCCTGGGGGCGCTGGCCGCGGCGATCCCGGCCGACCGCCGGGTCGTCGCCATCGGCGCGGCGCAGCCGCAGGCGCGCGGAGGCTGGACCGATCTCGCGCCCGCCGCCGACATGGCGGGCCTCTTGCGGGTGGCGTCGACTCTGCGCGCCGATCACCTGATGGTCGGCGAGGTGATGGGACCGGAGCTGGGCGAGCTGCTGCTGGTCGCATCGCGCGGCCAAGAGGGGCTCGTCGCGGCGCTCCCCGGGCGCTCGACGGTCGAGACGCTCGGACGGCTGGCGGCGCTGGCGGCGGCGGGCCTCGGCGCGACCGCCGCGGTCACCACGGGCGCTTTGCGCCAGCGCGTTCGATCTCGTGTTGCATGTCGTCGCCGTGACCGACGGAACCGTCCGCATCGTCGAGGTCGCGGAGCCGCGCCTCGACGGGACGGCGCTGGCCGCCGACCCGGTCCTGGCCTTCACCGGCGACGGCAATCGCCGCGATCCAGGCGCCGGGCGGCTGCAGGGGCGCGGCGTCTCGGCGCGCCTCAGCGCCGCGTTCACCGTGGCCGGCAGCCCCCTTCCGTCGTCGCTCGTCAACAAGTGACCCGGCGGCGGGGGCGCCGGACCGGCGCGGGGCCGGCAGGCCAGGACCGGGCCGGCGACCGGGGCGGCGGGCCGAAAGGCCACGCCGGTCGCGACGAACGCCCCGAGATCTTCTTCGACCACTTCCGCCTGTCGCTGTCGCGCCTGCCGGCCGGCCTCATCCGCGTGATGCCGCCGGCGCCTGCCGACGAGCTGGAGCGCGCCGCGGCGCTGCTGGGCCGGCCGCTGCCCGAGGCCTACGCGGCGTTTTTGCAGTCGTTCGACGGCGCCGACCTGTTTCACGAGACGGTGCTGATCGCCGGGCTCGGGTCGTCGGCGGCGCTGAGGCTCGGCGATCTGCCGCAGGATCGGCCGGGCGAGCTGGTCTTCGCCCTCGGGGCGGCGGGCGAGCGCTACGCGCTCGACGGCGAAGGCCGCGTCGTGCGCAGCGACGCCGGCGCGGACGAGCGCGCGCTGGCCGGCTCGAGCTTCCCTCGCTGGCTCGACGCCACCGTCGCCCGCGAGCAGGTGCTCTACGGCCCCGACGGCGAATACGCGCCCGACGTGTTCGATCCCTCGGGCGAGGAGGTCACCCCGCTGGTCGCGCTTCGCCAGGCCGAGCGCGCTCTCAAGCAGGATCCGGGCGCGGCCGGCGCGGCGCACGCGCGGGGCCTGGCGCTTCGCCGGCTGGGGCGTCTGTCGGCGGCGGTCGACGCCCTCGATGAGGCGGCCGCGCTCGATGCGGAGAACCCCTGGCCCTGGTTCGACCTCGGGCGCACGGCGCTCGACGACGGACAGAACGCCCGCGCGGTGAAGGCGTTCTGCCGCGCGGCCGAGCTCGACACGGGCCCCGAGGGGGGACGCCTGCTGGCCTGGGCCGCGCGGGCCGCCGGCCCGGAGCCCGAGGCCAGCGCGCTGCGCGCCGCCGCCCTCGCCCGCGACGGCGCGCTGGTCGAATCGCTCCGCCGCGCCGTCGATGCGGCGGCCGCGGAGCAGGATCCCGAGGCGGAGGCGGAGGCTGCGGCGCTGCTGGCGGCGATCGCGCCCGGTGAGTCGGTGGTCGCCCGGCGGCGACTCCCCATCGTCACAGAACTGGCTGCTCCGCCACCGCCACCAGCTCGCCCGCATCGTCCTCGCCCCGCAGCACCGCCGCGATCCGGCGGGCGCCGGCGGGGATCGTGAGCGACGAAGGCGTGGCTGACGCCGGGACAGAGGTGAAGGCCGCCCTGTGGCCGGCGGCGTCGTCGGCGTAAAGGCGCACCTCGCCCTTGCGAACCGGCCCGCGCGCGTCGGTCACCGAGACGGCGACGTTGCCGTCCTTGATCTCGAGGTGGATGTCGGCGCGGAAGAGGTGGTCGACGAGGCCGGCGGCGTAGGCGCCAATCTCGGGGAGCAGCGCCTGGGCGCTGTCGTGATAGACGGCGCGGTCGAGGAAGAACTTCACCCGCCCCGGGACGCGCAGGTAGGCGAGCAGCCGTCGCCTGTGCGCCGCTGGAACGCCCGGCTCGGGCGGCGCGTAGGCGTAGTGGAGATCGCCCATGGCCGTCAGGTCGAGGTGCGGCACCGACGGCAGCGCGTACGGGAGCGACGCGCGCGCGTCATGCATCACCTCGGCCGCCGTCGTCAGCCGATCGACGACGACGGGCTCGGGCAGCGTGCCGTCGGAGAAGAACCGGCGCTGCGTCCGGTCGGCGAGCCCCTGTCGATCGGCCGCGGTGATGTAGGCCATCACCGTGGGGCGAACGACCGGCGTGGCGGCGGCGGGGACGCCCGCCCGGCCGAAGGTCTCGGCCACGTAGCGTTCGAAGAGTGAGCCGCGATCGAACAGGCTCGAGCCGCCGTCATCCATGTACGCGCCCCGGAAGTCGTTCCGCACGTGCGCGGGATCGCCGGCGTCCTCGAGAACGGCCAGCGTTCCGCCCAGCGCCAGCAGCGCCCGCGCCAGCGCCGTCGCGCGCGGCCCCGGACGTTCGGCGACGGTCGCCTGTTCGAGCTGGTCGTAGAACGCCGGTAGGCCGACGTCGTTGTCGGACGCCATCAGCCACTCGGGCGACGGCCGGCCGGTCAGGTTGAAGCTGGTCCCGGTCGCCGCGCTCCGCAGTCCGCCCCCTTCGGCGAACAGCATCCGCAGATCGTGACCGACCTGAAAGGTGCCGCCGGCGTCGGTCAGGCCGCTGCCGCGCGACGGATCGAAGAAGAGGTTCTGCGCGCGCTCGGCCGGCGTCTCGGCGACGACGGCGCCGGCCACCACCCAGGCCAGCGCCGGGGCCGCGCCGTCGGGGCCGGGGCGGTAGCCGCCCGATGGATCGAGCGCGTCGAGCCGCTCCCCGAGGAGGCGCGCCTCCGTCGGAGCGAGGTCGGCGCGGTTGAGCACGATCGGCTCGAACAGGCCGAGCGGACGCGACAGCCGGCGGGCGAGCACCCGGTGCAGCTCGGAGGCCAGGACCGCCTGCTCGGTGAGACCAGCGTGGGTGGTCGACGGATCGTAGGCCTGCGCCGGCAGGGCCACCAGGAGCACGACGGCCGCGACGACCATCCGAATTCGGGCGCGGATCATGGTGAGACCTCGGGAGAGGGCGTCGGCTTGACGGCGGGGTTGTCGACGTCGCCGGGGGACGCGGCCTCGGGCGTCGCGGCGGGCCGCGGGTGCTCGGGCGGTAGCTCGGGCAATCGGGATTCGACCAGCTTGGCCAGCTTGGCCAGCTGCGCCGGCTCGGTGCACTGGCCGCTGCCGCAGGTCATCGACACCACCACGCCCCGCTCGCGAACGAGGAAGACCAGCCCGCCGATCTGGCCCGACTGCGCGCGGAACGAGCCGTCACCGACCTCGTCCGTCACGTGCGCCCCCGGCAGCGTGATCATCAGCTTGTTGTACTGAACCTCCGAGGCGGCCGAGCCGAGCCGCCAGACCCGCAGGCCGACATCGAAGCTCTC
Source organism: uncultured Pseudomonadota bacterium (assembly GCA_963835825.1). Lineage (GTDB taxonomy): Bacteria > Myxococcota_A > Polyangia > Fen-1088 > Fen-1088 > JADGRB01. Next base: position 1,866,229 of record CAWIGZ010000001.1, on the reverse strand, counting down.
CGGCTTCCCGAGCGCCTTGAAGTGACGGCTGTCGTAGAACTCGGTCGTCGGCAGGTCGGTCAGCTTGCCGTCCTCGAACTTGCCCACGTAGCCGGTGACGCCCCGGATCTCGTCGTCGCTGAGCAGCTTCGAGATGTCGAGCGGCGTCAGCAGCCGCGACTGGGTCTCCGCCTCGGCTTTGGCCCGGGCGGCCAGCGGCAGGTGCTCGCCGTCGAGCTCCAGCGCGGCGGCCTGGAGCTCCCACGCCGCCGCCAGGCGCACCTTGGCGCCGCCGCCCAGGAACACCAGGTGACTGGCGTGAAGGTAGGTCGGCTGCCAACGGTCGAGCCGCACCCGGTTGCCGCGCTGGCTGAAGTCCCGCCGCGCCGCCTGCCCGGGGAACACCCGATCGCTCCGCCAGCCGACATGCCCGCGGTGGTAGACGACCAGCGTGAAGCGGCGGATGCGGGCCGAGGCCCCCTCCGGCAGGTCATCCAGGCGAGGGATGACGTAGCGGCCGTCGGCGCCGGTCTGCACCACCACCTCGCGCGATCCCGAAGGCGCGTGAAAGCCGATGCCGTTCTCGAACGCCCAGGAGGCCGCGACGGTGGCGCCGGCGATCGGCCGATCGAGATCGGCGTCGAGCACGATGCCGTCGTACGGACCCAGCAGATCGGCCGGACGGATCGAATCGGGGCGGACCGCGAACGGCGCCCGCTCGATGAGCGGACCACAGGCTGCCGAGGCGGCCGCGACCGCGAGCAGCAGCAACACCAGCCGGCGGGGCGACGCCGGGCCCGCGGTCCGCGCCCACCGCGTCGTGCGGGCAGCCATCAGGGCGCCCGGGGGGGTGCGCCTCGAATTGACCGATCCGGCGGAAGTTGTTATCTGTTGACGCACTTAGGAAATCGCGGGGCAGCGCCGGCGGGTGTGTTTGTCCGGGCCGCCTGTTACCAAAGGATCCGGCCCCTTGCAAACCCCATCGACATGATCAAATGCGGTCGCTGCGGAAACGCCAACGGGCCCGAGGTGGTTTTTTGCCAATTCTGTGGGACTCGGCTGACCGCCGAACCGTTGTCTGAGCTCCCCGTCGGCCGACCGGCGCCGGTCGCGCCTGCCGCGCCGGTCGCCTCCAACCGCTCGACCGATCGCATGGTCGACCCCGCCCCGGACGGCAACCCGATTTCGCCCATCGCGGCGGCCATCCGGGTGGGACAGCAGCAGGTCGGTTTTCGCCTGGTGGTCGTGCATCGCGACGGAACCGACGGGATCTCCTACAACCTGCTGGGCGACCAGATCGACATCGGGCGGACCGAGGGGGACCTGCTGTTCGAGGACCCCCATCTCGCGCCGCGCCACGCCCGGGTGGTGGCCAGCCTGACCGGCCGGGTGCTGACCCCCCTCGAGAGCCGCAACGGCGTCTACGTTCGCCTGCGGGGGCCCATCGACCTGCAGGACGGCGACCACATCCTGGTCGGCAAGCAGGTGTTGCGGTTCGAGCTCCTCACCGACGCCGAGCGGAGCCTGCGCCCCGCGCTCGAGCATGGGGTGGTGGTGTTCGGGACCCCGGTTCGTCCCCCCTGGGCCCGGCTCCGCCAGGTCACCCCGGCCGCGATCAGCCGGGACATCTTCCACCTGACCCGCCCCGACGTGGCCCTCGGGCGCGAGACCGCGGACCTGGTTTTTTCGGACGACGAGTTCATGTCCCGGCGGCACGCTCAAATTTCCTTCCGGAACGGCCGAGGGCACCTGGAAGACCTGGGGAGCTCGAACGGCACCTTCTTGCGTCTCCGGGGGCCCCATGGGCTCAATTCCGGAGATCTCATTCGAATGGGAGACGAGCTACTCCGGTTCGAGATAGGATGAGGCCTCAGCCGCCCGATGCCAACGCCCCCCGACATCGCGATCGAGGTCTTCGGTAAGACTGACGTTGGGCTGATTCGCGAGCACAACGAGGACAACTTCCTCGTTGCGGACGTGACCGCCCGAGTCCGCGCCGCCGACGGGCGGCCTCCGTTCACCTTCAAGCTGGGGGAGAAGGGGGCGCTCCTCCTGGTGTGCGACGGGATGGGCGGGGCCGCGGCCGGCGAGGTCGCGGCGCAAATGGCGGCCGACGCCATCTACGAGGCGCTCACCTCGGCGGACGGACAGCCGCGCGACGGCTTCGCGCGACTCCTGCGGCGCGCCGTCCAGCGGGCCAACGAACGGATCTTCATCCAGTCGCGCGACAACCAGAGCGAGCGCGGGATGGGGACCACCTGCACGGCGGCCGGCCTGGTCGACGACATGCTGGTGATCGCGCAGATCGGCGACTCACGTTGCTATGTCCTGCGCGACGGTAAGCTGGCCCAGGTCACCAAGGATCAGTCGCTGGCCTGGCAGCTCATCGAGGCCGGCGCGATGACCGCCGAAGAGGCCAAGGCCTTCGAGCACGCCAACATCATTCTTCAAGCGCTCGGCGTGCAGGAGAACGTGGAGGTGGTCCTGTCGCAGGTGCAGCTGCGCAAGGGGGATGTCGCCCTGCTCTGCTCGGACGGCCTACACGGGCCGGTCACGGACGAGGAGATCCTGTCGGTGATGGTCACCGAGCCCGATCTGCAGAAGGCGGGCGAGGCGCTGATCCAAAAGGCGCTCGATCGCGACGGCCCGGACAACATCACGGTCGCGCTGGCCCGGTTCGACGGCGAGGCGCTGAAGCCGGCCGCCCCGGAGGACACCATCAGCTTCGTGGGGTACGACCCCGGCAGCGACCCCGTCCCGGAGCCGATGGGGACGCTTGACGACTCGGGCGTCGGACGAGAGACCGTCGAGGAGCGCCTGCCGCTGCTCGGCGCCGAGGAAGAGGCGCTCGACCAAGACCGACGCCGGCACCGATCCGGGCGGTCCGAGCGGGATGCGGGCCCGGCGGGCGCGAGGCGGCGCCGCCACCCCGCGGCCTCCCGTCGCTGCTGGCGCTGTTCTTGATCGGGCTGGTCGCGGCGGCGGCGGGCGGGATCTTCGTCATGAGGTGCGAGCGCGATCAGGCCACGCGCTCCGACGGACGGGTCACCCTGCCCTGAGGGTCTGGCGGATGCCGTCTCGTTGTCCACATTGCGCCGTCGAGATCGAGGAGGCCGCCCGGTTCTGCGGCGCCTGCGGCCGGCCCATCACGGCGACCGCCATGAGCGAGCGCGCCGCGGCGGCGCGGCCGAAGCACTCTCCGGCCGCCGAGACGATCAAGGTGTCGCCGCAGGGGCCCGGGGGACGGGGACCCGCCGCCTCCCTCGGCGGTTCCGCTGCCTCTTCCGCGCCCGTCATCCCATTTCAGCCGCCGGCGGCTGGGGCGACCGTCGTCTCGTCGACGCCGTCCATTGCGCCCGTGACGACGGCGCCGGGGCCCTCCGCTGAGGCAGCCGTCGCTCCCGTCCGGCCGGCTGTCGGCCTGCGGCCCGCGGCGCAGCCGCTGGAGAACCTGATCGGCCGCACGCTCAACCATCGCTTCGTGGTCGGGGACAAGGTGGGCGAAGGCGGGTTCGGCGCGGTCTTTCGCGGAAAGCAGATCGCCACCGGCCGCGAGGTGGCGCTCAAGATTCTCCACCCCCACAACGTCTCGGACGAGACGATCGTCGCGCGCTTTCGCCGGGAGGCCGAGGCCTGCTCGAAGCTCCGCGATCCGCACACCGTCACCACCTACGACTTCGACGAGACCCCCGACGGGATCCTCTACCTGGCGATGGAGCTCTTGCGCGGGCAGAGCCTGCACCAGGTGCAGAAGGCCGAAGGGCCGCTCGGCTACCAGCGGGTGCTGAAGATTCTCGATCAGGTCGCGGCGTCGCTGTCCGAGGCGCACAGCAACGGCATCGTCCACCGCGACATGAAGCCGGAGAACGTCTTCATCGAGTCGCGCGACGGTGAGGACCACGTCAAGGTGCTCGATTTCGGGATCGCCAAGGTGATCTCCGACGAGCGGCAGATCCCGGCGCTCACGGCGGTCGGGCAGACGTTGGGGACGCTGGAGTTCATGTCGCCGGAGCAGCTCCGCGGGCACAAGCTCGACGGTCGCTCCGACCTCTATGCGCTCGGCATGATGTCCTACGAGATGCTGACCGGCACCCTGCCGTTCGCGACGGCCAAGAGCCCCGTCGACATCATCAACTTCCACATGCGCTCCGAGCCGCCGCCCCCGTCGAAGCTCTCGGACAAGGTGACCATCCCCGCCCCGGTCGACGCGATCATTCTCAAGATGGTGGCCAAGGACAAGGACAAGCGGTTCGCCGACGCGAACGCGCTGCGCGAGGAGATCGCCCGGACGCAGCGATCGCTCGACAGCAGCCCCGACCGATTCGAGGTCTACCGCGTGGTCGCCGTCGTCGGCGTCACCATCGCCATCGTCGCCGCCCTGCTCTTCTTTCTCCACCGCTGAGCGACGGGTCCCCTCCGGTTAGCTCCGCTTTGGCTCTTCGGCGGGGGCGAGAGGGACGGGTATTCGGTCGGCCTGGGCACCCGAGGGGTTGGAATCGGCGGGCGGAACGACAGAGCCGCCCGCCTCAGCTCCGGCCGACCGAACACCCGTCCCTCTCGCTCGTCGAAGAGCAGCGCTCCGCTTCGTGCGACCGTCGGCCAAGGCGGGACGAGTGAGCGTCACACAACGGTTGGCTGAAGCGGAGTGAGGTGGAAGCTTGTGCGGGCTGGGGCCGGGGAGCTTCTCGGCCGAAGCTGAGTCGGGCGGCTCTGTTGTTCCGCCCGACGATTCCAACCCCTCGGGTGCGTAGGCCGAGGAGCTCCCCGGCCCCAGCCCGCACAAGCGGGAACCGAGCGTAGCGGCCTTAGTGATCGCGTGGACGGAGCCGGGCTGTGCCCGGCGGAGTCCTTCGCGGGGGGGCCAGGGGAGACCCTCCCAGGGTCCCCTACTTAACTGCGTGGAAGAAGCGGTTCCAGTGGATGGCTTTGAACCAGGAGCCGAGGCCCCAGCCATCGGTCTCTCCGCGTGACCACCAGACGATGAGCGCGCGCCCCTTGACCAGATCCAGGTCGACAGTCCCCCAGAACCGCGAGTCGGACGAGTTGTCGCGGTTGTCGCCCATCATGAACAGGTGGTGCGGGGGGACGATGGTGCGTGGGAAGTCGCGCCCGCCGTGACCAGGGACCTGAATGGTCTCATGTTGCACGTCGCCCAGCGTCTCGGTCCAGAGCTCACAGTCGTGCGCCTCGAACAGCTCGCCGCTGCGGGGCGCCTCGTCGTCGGTGCAGACGCGCGGAAGCCGATGGCGCGGGACCGGCTTGCCGTTGATGTAGAGCTCTTCCTGCTTCATCTCGATGACGTCGCCGGGCAGCCCGACCACCCGCTTGATGTAGTCGATGCTGTGGTCGTTGGGCCACTTGAAGACGATGACGTCGCCCCGCTTGGGCTCGGCGTATTGCAGGATCTTGGTGTCCGTGAAGGGGATGCTGAGCCCGTAGGAGAACTTGGAGACGAAGATGTGGTCGCCGACCTCCAGGGTCGGGATCATCGAGCCCGACGGAATCTGGAACGCCTCGACGACGAAGGCGCGCAGGAGCAGCGCCACCGCCACGGCCACCCCGATCGACTCCGAGTATTCCCGGAGCGTCGACTTGCGGGCGAAGGCCAGGTGCGCGTCCATGGCGTCGTCGAGGGCGGCGATCGCCTTGCGGAGCTGCTCGAGATCGCTTCCCGCCAGGGCCTGTTCGACGCCCGAGATGTCGGCCTGAACCTGGGCCGCCACGCCGGCCGGAATGCGATAGCTCTTCTTCCTCAGGATCCGCTGCGACTCCCGGACGAGATGTCGGGCCTCGATCCGCGCGCTGCGATCGGCGCTCCGCGCGCGCCACCAGCTCAGCAGGCTCGAGGTTCGCTCTTCGGGCATCCTCCGCTTCCCCATCGTCAAATGTCCGTCAACCTTGGACCTAGTCGACCTTGAGAATGGCCAGGAAGGCCTCTTGCGGAATCTCGACGTTGCCCACTTGCTTCATCCTCTTCTTACCTTCTTTCTGACGCTCCAACAACTTGCGCTTGCGCGAGATGTCGCCGCCGTAGCACTTGGCCGTCACGTTCTTGCGCAGCGCCTTCACCGTCGTGCGGGCGATGACCTTCGAGCCGATGGCCGCCTGGATCGCCACCTCGAACTGCTGCGACGGGATGAGCTCTTTCATCTTCACGCAGAGGTCGCGCCCCTTCTCGTACGAGCCCTGCCGGTGGACGATCAGCGACAGGGAGTCGACCCGGTCGCCGTTGACCAGCAGATCCATGCGGACGAGATCGGCGACCTGATAGTCCTTCGGCTCGTAATCGAGGGAGGCATACCCCCGCGAGACCGACTTCAGCCGGTCGTAAAACCCGAACACCATCTCGGTGAGCGGCAGGTCGTAACGAATGATCACGCGCTTTTCGCCGGCATAGGCCAGCCCCGTCTGCGTTCCACGCTTCTCCTCACACAACTTGAGGATGCCCCCCACATATTCCGGCGGGGTGTGGATGGTGACGGCGATGAGCGGCTCTTCGATGCGGTCGATGTCGCCTTCCGAGGGGAATTTCGCGGGGTTGTCCAGCTCGATGACCTCGCCGTTTTTCAGCACGCAGCGAAAGCGCACGGTGGGGGCGGTGGTGATGAGGTCGAGGTTGTACTCCCGCTCGAGTCGCTCCTGGACGATCTCCATGTGCAGCAGGCCCAGAAAGCCGCAGCGGAACCCGAAGCCGAGCGCCGCCGAGGTCTCGGGCTCGCGGGTGAACGAGGCGTCGTTGAGCCGAAGCTTGTCGAGCGCGTCGCGCAGGTCCTCGTAGCGCGCGGTGTCGGTCGGGAAGATCCCGGCGAACACCATGGGCTTGGCCGGCTGGAAGCCGGGGAGCGCCTCGGCGCAGGGGCGCGCAGCGTCGGTGATGGTGTCGCCCACCCGCGCGTCGCTCACCTCCTTGATGGCGGCGGTGAAGAACCCAACCTCCCCCGGGGTCAGCTCGGACATCTCCCGGGCGAACGGCGCGAAGGCGCCCAGGGTCTGCACCTCGTAATCGCGTCGGGCGGCCATGAAGCGGAGCTTCTGCTTGGGCCGCATGACGCCGTCGATGATCCGCACCAGGATCACCACGCCCCGGTAGGTGTCGTACCAGCTGTCGAGCAGGAGCACGCGCAGAGGCTTGTCCGGATCGCCGGTGGGCGGCGGCACCTTGGCCACCACCGCCTCGAGGATCTCGATGATCCCCTTTCCTTCTTTCGCCGAGGCGAGGATCGCCTCCGAGGCGTCGATGCCGACGACCTCTTCGATCTGGCGGCGCACGTTCTCGGGATCGGCGGCCGGCAGGTCGATCTTGTTGATGACCGGCACGATGGTGAGGTTGTTGTTCACCGCCAGGTAAACGTTGGCCAGGGTCTGCGCCTCGACCCCCTGCGAGGCGTCGACCACCAGGACCGCCCCTTCGCAGGCGGCCAGCGAGCGTGAAACCTCGTAGTGAAAGTCGACGTGCCCGGGGGTGTCGATGAGGTTCAGCTCGTAGGTCTCGCCGTCGGAGGCCCGATAGGCGAGCCGCACCGTCGCGGCCTTGATGGTGATCCCGCGCTCGCGCTCGAGATCCATGCTGTCCATGAACTGCGCCTTGCGCTCCCGATCGGTGAGCGCGTCGGTGGCGTCGAGCAACCTGTCGGCCAGGGTCGACTTGCCGTGGTCGATGTGGGCGATGATGGAGAAATTGCGGATGAGGCGCGTCGGCGTGGACATGGGGGCGGGGACCGGCGGCGCTCGCTAGCGGCCGGAAGGGACGTGCAGTGTGAGCTGTCCCGGAAGGTTGTGCCGTTCTTTTTCCAGGACCAAGTCGATCCCCTGCCTGATGTACTCGGCGACCGGAACGCGCGTCTTCGAGTTCAGCTGCTTGAGCTGCTCGTTCTGCTCGGGGGTGATGTAGATGGTCGTGGAAATTTTCTTCCTCGCCATGGCGTGACCATGCATGACCATAGGTCAGCGGTCAAGATCGCAAGCACTTGATACGCCGGCATTTCCGCCCTACCGTAGACGCCATGCCCCATTCCAAGCCCTGGCTGGCGCTGGGTTCCCTGGCGTTGCTGGCCGCAGCCTGCGCGGAGACGCCGAAGCACGCCGAGATGGTGACCGCGGCCGGAGCGAACGTCCCGGCCGCCCCCAACGTCGACCGTTCGAAGTGCGACGAAAAGGGCAAGAACGTCATCACGGCGGACACGAACCTCGATCAAAAGCCCGACGTCTGGAAGTTCTACCAGTCCGTCAACCTCGGCGGCCAGAAGACGGAGATCCTGACCTGCAAAGAGGTCGACCTGAATCACGATGGGAAGGTCGATCTCGTCTACTACTACGACGACAAGGGCGCGACCCTGACGTTGGACGAGGCCGACACCGACTTCGACGGCAAGTTCGACATGACCCGGTACTACGCGAACGGCAAGGTCGTGCGCGAAGAGCTCGACACCAACTTCGACAGCAAGCCCGATGTCTGGAAGTACTACGAAGACGAAAAGTTGGTTCGCCAGGAGCGCGATACCAACGGCGACGGCAAGGTCGACGAGTGGGAGTACTTCGAGGGCGGCAAGCTCGATCGCATCGGCTACGACACCACCGGCAACGGCACGGTCAACAAGTGGGACCGCGCCCCCGAGAACGATGACGAGAGCAGCGGAGGCGGTGCCGCGGCTCCGGCTGCGCCCGCGGCCGCTCCGGCCGCCCCGACCGCGCCCCCTCCGGCGGCGAAGCCGGCGGCTCCCGCTCCGGCGGCGAAGAAGTAGCTTCGCTCTTCGCGCGGCGACTTCGGATCGATCCGGGCGCGGCTTGGATCGCTCCGCCCTTGGCTCGCTCCGCGCGGCTTGGGTCGCTCCATCCTTGGCTCGTTCCGCGCGGCTTGGTCGCTCCGCGCGGCTTGGATCGCTCCATCCTTGGTCGCTCCGCGCGGCTTGGATCGCTCCATCCTTGGCTCGCTCCGCGCGGCGCCAACGGTGGGGCTCGCCCGCGCGGGATCTGCCGCTTGGTTGCGCCCCTCCGCGTGAGGTCCGCGGACGGACCTCACACTCCGGGGCACCCTTTCCGGAGTTCTTTGACCGGAGCTCCTCTCGCCGGCGCTTTCAACCGGCGCCGCCGACGGGGCCGCTGACCGGCGTTCGCTGACCGGCGTTCGCTGACCGGAACCGTTATCGGCGCCCGTTGTCGGTGCCCTCTTTCGGCGCCCGCTACCGGAGCCCGTTATCGGCGCCGTTGCCGGAGCCCGCCATCGGAGGCCGCGTTACCAGGGCCCGAAAACTCGGGGCAGTGGGTCGAGGCCGTTACCGGCGCCCAAAGACTCGGGGCAGCGGGTCAGGGCGCGCGTTTGGGTGCAGCGGAGTCGAGGCTCGCCCACCCGAGCGGAGGGGGCGCGGGGCGTACGTCTCCCCGACGCGAGCCCGCAGGCCGCTCTGATCGTTCGCGGCCGAGGATTCCTTCGCGCGAGCGGCGGGGAGACGTACGCCCCGCGTCCCCTCCGCCCGCGACGGAAGAGCCGAGCGGAGAGCGAGCGAAGCGCCGTCGGTGGCACCAGCTGCGGGCGAACGAAGCGAAGCGCGGCCGGCGAGCGAAGCGAAGCGCCGCCGGCGAGCGGAGCGACGCCCCATCGGCGAGCGGGCGGAGCTAGCGGGATTCGATGGGCACGTAGTGCGTGAGCGCGGGCCCCGTGTAGATCTGGCGCGGGCGCGAGATCTTGGTCGACGGGTCCTCGCTCATCTCCCGCCAGTGGGCGATCCAGCCCGGCGTGCGCCCGATGGCGAACATGACCGTGAACATGTTGGTCGGGATCCCCAGGGCGCGGTAGATGATGCCGCTGTAGAAGTCGACGTTGGGTAGAGCTTCCGCTCGACGAAGTACGGATCGCTGAGCGCCGCCGCTTCCAGCGCCTTGGCGATGTCGAGCAGCGGATCGGGGTTCTTCATCTTGGCCATCACCTTGTCGGCGGCGACCTTGATGATCTTGGCGCGCGGGTCGTAGTTCTTGTAGACGCGGTGGCCGAAGCCCATCAGGCGGAACCCCGAGTCCTTCTTCTTGGCCAGGTCGACGAACTTCTGCGGACCGCTGCCGTCGGCGCGGATCTGCTCCAGCATGGTCAGCACCTCTTCGTTGGCGCCGCCGTGAAGCGGGCCCCACAGGGCGCAGATCCCGGCGGAGATCGAGGCGAACAGGTTGGCCTGCGAGCTGCCGACCTGGCGCACCGTCGACGTGCTGCAGTTCTGCTCGTGGTCGGCGTGAAGGATGAGCAGCAGGTTGAGGACCTTGACGATCTCCTCGTCGATCTCGTACGGCTCGGCCGGGACCGAGAACATCATGTTGAGGAAGTTCGCGCAGTAGCTGAGGTTGTTCTTCGGGTAGACGAACGGCTGGCCGATCGACTTCTTGAACGAGAAGGCGGCGATGGTGCGCATCTTCGACAGCAGGCGGGCGATGGTCGCCTCCTGCTCGGCGCGGTTCTTCACGTCCAGCGCCTCGGGATAGAAGCTGGAGAGCGTCAGGACCATGGCCGACAGGATCGCCATCGGGTGGGCCGTCCCCGGGTACCCGTCGTAGAAGCGCTTCATGTCCTCGTGAATCATCGAGTGACGGGTGAGCGCCTCGGAGAACGTCGCCAGCTCTTGCTTGTTCGGCAGGTGGCCGTAGATGAGCAGGTACGAAACCTCGACGAAGGTCGACTTCTCGGCCAGCTCGTCGATGGGGATGCCGCGGTAGCGGAGGATCCCTTTCTCACCGTCGAGGAAGGTGATCGCGCTCTTGGTCGAGGCGGTGTTCATGAAGGCCGGGTCGAGCGTCACCAGGCCGGTTTGCGCCCGCAATTTCCCGATGTCGATGGCGCGTTCGGCCTCGGTCCCGACAACGACCGGGAGGTCCAGGGTCTTTCCGTCGATGATCAGCTCTGTCTTTGGCGTCGAAGTCTCGGGCACGGCGTCCTCCTCGGGCTCGCGCGAGCATAACCTATATACTCCGCGCGTGAACCTGCTAACCGTCGCTGTCGCGGTCGGTTTGTTCGTCGATGCCGGCGCGGCCGGGGTGCGCGACGGGGAGGCGTTGCGACCGCCCCCACGCCCCGCCTCCAAGGACGCCGGGGCGCTGTCGGCCGCGCCGTTACCGTCGGTGCTGGCGCGAATCGACGAGCTGCACGGGCGCCGCGACGACAAGGCGGCCTTCGCCGAGGAGGAGCGGGTGGTTCAGGCGGGCCTGGCGCGCGCGCCGAACGAGTACGAGCTCCTCTGGCGCGCCGCCCGGCTCTATTTTTGGGCCAGCGATGATCCAGGGCTCCCGCGAGACCAGCGATCCCGCTGGGGGAAGGACGGCTGGGACATCGCCGAGCACGCCATCGCCGTCAACCCCAACGACGTCGCCGGGTACTACTGGGCGGCCGTCAACATGGGGAACTACGCCCTCGGCCTGGGGGTGGTCCGGGCGCTGGCGAGCGGTCTCGAGGAGAAGTTCCGCGATCGGCTGGGGAAGGCGGCCGCGCTGAACGACGCCTACCAGTGGGGTGGCGTCGAGACCGCCTGGGGGCGGTTTTTCGGCAAGCTCCCGTGGCCCAAGCGGGACCGAAGGCAGGCCGAGGAGCACCTGCGGCGGGCCCTGCAGATCAACCCGCTGGCCCTGCGGGCCCGGCTTTATCTGGGGATTCTGTACCTGGAGAGCGATCGCGCGCCTGAAGCCAAGCGGGTGCTCGACGAGGTCGCCGCCGCGCCGGTCGGCCGTTACGACGCGCCGGAAGAGCGCCGGGCCAAGGCGCTGGCCGCCGGCCTCCAGCCCGAGCTGGCCAGAAGGCTCAAGTGAGCGTGGTGGTGGCGATCGCCGCCGGCGGCTGCGGATAGAACAGATAGTTGGCGATGCCGGGGAGCCCGCCGTAGTCGGCGGCATAGCCGCCCGGATCGAAGCCGGCCGGGGGCTCGACGATCTCGCCGAAGTCGAGGTGGCGGATGTTCAGCTCGCGGAGCACGCCGACCAGCAGCTGCAGCCGCTTCAGCAGCGCCGGCGCGAAGATCCCCGCCCGCGGCGCCTCGACGAGCGCGATCGTGCCGTCGAGAGGATCGACGGTGGCCGTGAGGACCACCTCCTGGACGGCCGCGAACGGCGCCAGCGTCGAGAGCGCGACGCGCAGGTAGACCTCGGTCACCGGCCCTTCGGCGATGGCGGCCCGGAGCGCCTGGCTGGCGTCCGCATCGAGGGCCCCCTCGCGCAGCTCGACCAGCGACGGCGGACGCCCGACGCAGAGGATGTAGACGTAGTCGCAGGTCTCCTCGGGTCCGCCGGGACGGTAGAGCGTCGCGGCGTGGAGCCGTTCTGCCGCCGCCGCCGCCAGGGCGTCCCCCTCCCCTGCCCCGAGGCCGGCGCCGAACCCGGCCGCGTCGTCGCGCTCGTCCCAGCGCCGCGTCGGATAGAGGCGCGCCAGGGCCTCGTCGACGGCGCCGAACATCTCGTGCTTGCGCGCGTCGCACCCCCCCTTGTTCCCGCAGTTGGTACAGCCGCTGCTCATTGCCTTCCTAAGGGTGTGGGGTCGCCACGGCTGCCGCGCGGGCTTCTTCGATCATCTTTTCGTGCTCGGCCGGATCGGCCCAGCGCGCCTGCCCCTCGGGCGGCAGCAGGTCGATGGGGTCGAAGTAGAAGTAGACGACCCCCGGGTGGACGGCGGGCGCCGTGTAGACCGAGATGCCCGTGGTGCGGTCGTAGTGCTCGTACGAGTGCGCGTCCCGCTTGCCGCCGCCCCCCGGCGCGTCGACGACGACCGTCGGCGTGTTGAACCCGGCCGTGGCGCCGCGGATCTCCTTCTCGATCCGCAGGCCGGTCTCGAGGGTGGTGCGCAGGTCCTCCACCCCCTTCACCAGGTCGTGCATGTAGACGTAGTACGGGTGGACGTTGACGTAGCTGAGCCGCCGCACGAGCAACGTCATCGTCGCCGCGCTGTCGTTCACCTTCCGCTGCAGCACCGTCTGATTGCGCACGGTGACGCCGCGCTCGATCAGCTTGTCCATCGCGGCCCGGGTGATCTCGGTGATCTCGCGCGGGTGGTTGAAGTGGGTGTGGATCACCACCTCCTTGTGCAGCCGGCGCCCGTGCTCGACGACGCCCGTCAGCGCGTCGACCCAGGCGTCGTCGGTGAGGATCTTCTGCGGCATCACCGCCAGGCCCTTGGTCGCGTAGCGCATCCGGCGGACATGATCGATGTTGAGCAAGGCCTCGCCGATCTGGGTGAGCTGCTCGGGGCGGAGCTGGTAGGCGTCCCCGCCCGAGATGACGATGTCCTCCAGCTCGGGACGCGAGCGGATATAGGCGAACGTCTGCTCCCACCGCTCGGCGTTCACCTTGAGCTGGAACTTCTCCACCTCTTCGGTGTCGATGCCGACGGCGTAGCTGCGCGTGCAGAAGCGGCAGTAGACCGGGCAGGTGTCGAGCGCCAGGAAGAGCGCCTTGTCGACGTAGCGGTGGGTGAGCCCGGGGACCGGCATGTCGGCGCGCTCGTGCAGGGAGTCGAGGTCGAGCCGCGGATGATCGGGCAAGAGGCGCGACCCGAGCGGGATGAACTGCGTCCGGAGCGGATCCTCCTGCGGGTTCGTCCAGTCGATCAGCGACAGGAGATAGGGCGACACGCGGACGGACATCGGGGCCCGCTCGAAGCCGCGCTGGGCGTCGGCGACGAACGCCTCGGAGACCAGCCCCGACAGCGCCGCCAGCAGCTTGGGGATGTTGGTGATCGAATGCTTGGCCTGCCACCTGTGATCGAGGAACTCGGCCGGCCCGACGTCGGCGTAAGCCGGGATGGCCCGCCAGAACTCGCCGCCGAGCAGCTTTCGGTGCGCCAGCGTCGCCGGATCGACCGGCGGCTTCTGGGCGGGAGGCGGCGGCACGTCGGCCGACGTCACCGCCTTGGCGAGCTCAATCTTGGGGGCCATTGTCCCCCTGATCGTAGCGCCTTATCACGCTGACGAGCAACGGGTGCCGCGGACCCGAGCGAAGCGCGGCGCAAAGGCCGCCGCGACCGTACGCGGCGCCGGCGATCCCGACACGATCGGGCGCCTCGCCCTGAAGGCCGAACACCGCGACCTCGTCCCCCTCGGTCAGAAGATCGGCGTTGACCAGCCGGCCCCCCTCCGCCAGGACCAGCGTGGCCTTCCCTCCGGCGTCACGCAGCACGAAGTCGTCTCCCTCCTCGACGGCCCACAGCCCGGTCTCGTCCTCGACGACCGAGGCGCGCCACAGGACGCCGCCCTCGCCGTCGGGGAGCGGCGCGCAGGTCCCGCGAAGCTGAACGGGCTCCTCGCTCGCGGCGAGCTCGGCCCCGGCGGCGGTCGTCGACGGGGCCGCCCCCAGCGCGCGCAGGCGTTGCCGGATGAGCCGCGCCGTGGTGGCCGAGGCCCGCCGCGGCAGCGGAAGCCAGTCCGTCCCGACCACCGCCGCCAGTGACCGCCAGGAGCCGAACCGCCCGAGCCCCCGCGCCAGCGGACCGTCCGAGTCGATGGCCGCCACCTCGACGAGGAGCGCGCGCGCCCGCTCCAGCGCGTCCCGCCCCGGAAGCTGCCGCCGTGAGGTCACGGTGGCCCGCCGCCGCTGGGGCGACTACCCGCGGTAGACGACAATCCCGCGCGTGGGATCGTACGGCGTGAGCGCGACCGTGACCTTGTCGCCGAGGACGACGCGGATGCGGTGCTTTCGCAACTTGCCGCCCAGATGCGCCAAAACCTGATGGCCGTTTTCGAGCTCGATACGAAAATTTCCGGCAGGCAACACCTCGATGACGCGCCCCTGAAATTCTATATGCTCTTCTCGACCCATCGGCGGCGAGACCTTAGTCGCTCCGCGGGGCCCGGTCAATGACAGCCTCCCCTTATTCGTCACCGTCGCTCCAGGCCCTCACGCGCTACGTGGAGGATCCGCGCGCGCTCGTCGCGGGGAATTCCGTCAAGCTGCTGCGCAACGGGGCCGAGGCGTTCCCCGCCTGGATCGCCGCCATCGACGGCGCCACCCAGCGGGTCTCGCTGGAGATGTACATCTTCAGCGACGACGCCATCGGCCGTCAGTTCTCCGAGGCGCTGGCCCGGGCCGCGCAGCGGGGGGTCGAGGTGCGGCTGCTCTACGACTTCGTCGGCTGCCGGGAGACGCCGGCCGCCTTCTTCCAGAAGATGCGCGGGTTCGGCGTGCACGTCGTCGGCTACCACAAGTATCGGTTTTGGCGCCCGCGTCTCTGGTCGCTCATCCGCCGCAATCACCGCAAGACGCTGGTCTGCGACGGGCGGCTGGCCTTCGCGGGTGGGATCAACATCTCGATCGAATGGGTCAGCAAGGCCGACGGCGGCGGCGGCTGGCTGGACGCCGCGGTGGCCGTCGAGGGGCCGGCCGCGGCGCAGATCGAGGCGACGTTCTTGCGGACCTGGAACCGGCGCGCGCCCAAGCGAATGCGGCTCGATCCCGAGCGCCTCGCCCTGCCCAAGCCGGCGGGGGAGGTCGCGCTGGCGGTCGTCTCCAACTCCGAGTTGCGGGATCGCTTCGTCATCCGGCGGGCCGCGCTGCACGCCATCCGCGAGAGCCAGCGACGGATCCTGCTGGCGAACCCCTACTTCGTCCCCGATCAGGGCGTCCTGCGCGCGTTGCAGAGCGCGGCCAGGCGCGGCGTCGACGTCCGGCTCCTCGTCCCGATGGCCAGCGACTCGCGCCTGCTGGACTTCGCCACCCGGGCGGTGTTGCCGCAGTTGCTGGCGGCGGCGGCGCGGATCTTCCGCAGCCCGGTGGTCACCCACACGAAGGCGCTGATGGTCGACGACACGTTCGTCTCGATCGGCAGCTACAACTTCGATCATCGCTCGCTCGCCTACAACCTCGAGCTGGTGGTCAACGTCGTCGATCCCCCGACGGCGATCGAGGTCGGCACGATGCTGATCTCCGACATGGCCGCCAGCGAGGAGTTGACCGCCGCCGCGTTCGCCCGCCGCGGCTGGCTGGCCAGGCTAATCGAACGGATCGCCTACGGCCTGCGCCGCTGGCTCTAGGAGGGCGTCGCCGAAAAGGCGACGGTGAGCGAAGCGAACCATGCCCGACGACGTGCCGCCCGATAGGCGGCCTAGGTCGTCTTCTTCTTGGGAGGCTTTTTCGTCGCTGCCGGCTTGGCTGGCTTGGGCGGCTTGGCGGGCGCTTGCTCGCCTGGCTTGGCGGCCGGCTTGGGGGCCGATGGCGCCCCTGCTCCCACCCCCTTGCGCTGCCAGAGGCCCAGCACGTTGCCGTCGGGATCGGCGAAGAGGCCGATCTCACCACCGCCGGCGAACGGGAGGCTTCGCACCAGGATCCGCCCCCCGGCCGCCTCGATCTCGTTCAGCTTGGCCTCGAGATCGTCGACGGTGAGATAGGCGACCGGCCCAGGCGACTGGACCAGATCGGCGCGGAACCAGCCGGCGCTCGGGCCGTCGCCGCCGGCCAGCTTCATGTAGCTCGCCGAGGCGTTCTGCTCCATCTGCCAGTCGAACAGCTTCCCGTAGAACTCGGACGTCCGCGCGAAGTTGGCGCTCTTGAACTCGATGTGGGCGATCTCGGCGGGCATGGGCGACCGACCGTAGCGCTCGCCGGCAGGAGCGTCAATCGGCGGCGTTCTAGCCATCCGCCTGGCGCGCCAAGCTGGCGAGGTTGGGGACGACCACCAGCACCGGAACGCGCGTCGCCCGGATGAGGCGCTCGTTCTCGTAGCCGAAGAACAGCCGGTGCTGAACGGCGCGGTTCTCCGTCCCCAGCACGACGAGATCGTAGTTGCCCTTTTCCACCGCCTCGGCCACCGGGCTCGAGCGCGGATCGAAGACCAGTCGAATGACGGTCGGCTTGACGTCGGAGGCGCGAAAGACGACCGAGATGCGCGCCAGCTCCTCATCGCCCGTCGCCGGCGCCTCCGCCAGCACGTGCGTTCCGCTCAGGTCGGCGTAGGCGGCCGCCTGGGGGCGGCGCTCGGTCAGGAGCGCCAGCGTCAGCTCGGCCCCCGTCGCCTCCGCGTAGCGCAGCGCCAGCTCGACCGCCAGTCGTGAGCCGATGCTCCCGTCGACGGGGACCAGCAACCGCCGGTACTCGCCGGCGGGCGCCGGCGTCTTGAGGATCGCGACGTGGCAGCGCGCGGCGCTCACCACCTGCTCGACCACCGGCCCGCCGATCGACGGCCCCTCGCCCGAGCCGATGAGGATGAGATCGCATCCCCGCCGCGCCTCCTCGCAGATGGCGGCGGCGATCCCCGGTCCGCGGGCCCGGGCAATCTCGGGGGCGCGCTCACCGCCCAGAGCCCGCAGCTTTTCGATCTGGTCGTTGACGCTGGCGGGGGCGCGGCGCGCGAACGGACGCGCGAGCCGCCGCCACCAGGAGAGCTGGGCCTCCACGTGGAGGATCTTCACGGCGGCGCTGCTCTTCCTGGTCAGCCCGAACGCCAGCGGCGCCCCGGCCAGCGCGTTCGGGCCGCCCGCGGTGGCCAGCAACAGCCGGACCCGCGTCGGATCGAACGCTCCCGTCGACTGCGCGGCGAGGATGCGGCGGGCCTCCTCCTCGGTCATCCGGACGCGCGGCATCGTGAGCCGCAGGCCGATGGGCGCCAGCAGGGAGGTCACGATCGCCATCACCACGATGATCGAGAACATCTGCTGGGTCAGGATCCCCAGCGCGAGGCCGATGGTGGCGACCACGATCCCCATAGCGCCGCGGGCGTTCATCGCCACGGCGATCGAGGCCGCCTCCCAGAAGTGCAGGCCGCCCCAGTAGGCGCCGACCGCGCAGCCGACGAGCTTCCCGAGGCAGGCCACGATGATCACCACCGCCAACATCCACCCGCCCCCCAGCGCCCAGAGATCGACGTGCAGGCCGACGATCCCGAAGAAGATCGGCGCCAGGACGCTGAAGGTGAACGACTCGAGGCGGGCGATGGTCTCCTTGCGGAGCCGCGGGACCTGATGAAGCACCACGCCCGCCACGAAGGCGCCGAACACCGCGTGCACGCCGATCCGTTCGGTCGCCGCCGCGCAGAGGAACGTCACCACGATGACGAGGACCAGATCCGAGTCGCCGGCCTTGAAGCGCTCGGAGGCCACGCGGACCGCGAAGCGCAAGATGGGAAGCAGCACGAAAGCGGCCGCCGCCATGAAGACCGCCAGCCAAAGGATCGTCAGCCCCAGGTCGGCGGCGTGCACGACGCCGTGGGTGGCGGCGCCGGCGATGAGCGAGAGGATCAGCCACCCGACGGTGTCGTCGACGACCCCCGCCGAGAGGATGACCAGGCCGATGTTGCGCTTGGTGAGGTCCAGGTCGACGAGGATCTTGGCGATCACCGGCATGGCGGAGATCGACATGGTCGTGGCCAGAAAGAGGCTGAACAGAACCCGGTGGTGCGGATCGGTCAGGTAGCTCGCCGGCAGGAGATAGCCGAGCCCGAAGCCGAGGGCGAACGGCAGCGCCATCCCCATCACCGAAGCGATGAACGCGGCGCGCCCGAGATTCCGAAGAAGGCGCAGGTCGGTCTCGAGGCCGGTGAGCAGCAAGAGCAGGCTCATGCCGACGATCCCGAACGCGTCGAGCAGATGCAGCTGCTCGGCGTTCGCCGGAAAGACCGCGGCAAAGGCCGACGGCGCGTAGTGGCCGAACAGGCTGGGTCCAAGCGCGATGCCGCCGGTCATCTCGCCGACCACCGCCGGCAACCCCACCCTCTTGGCCAGCTCCGCCCCGAGACGAGCCATTCCGACCAGGAGCGCCAGCTGGACGAGCAGCAAGAAGACGGAGTGGCCGGACAGGCTCTGCTCGTGCAAGCGACGCCGACGCTAGCACGGCGTGTATACTCGCGGGCGATCGTGGCCGACGACGACCTAGGCCGGCGGGTTCGCCGGCGCGTTCTGGTGCGGATCGTTCCCTATCTGCTGCTGCTCTACTTCGTCGCTTATCTGGATCGGGTGAACATCAGCTACGCGGCGCTGGAGATGCGCCACGACCTGCGGCTCACCGACAGCCAGTACGGGTTCGGCGCCGGCATCTTCTTCTTCGGCTACTTCCTGTTCGAGATTCCCGGGACCCTGATGGTCGAGGCCTGGAGCGCGCGCAAGTGGATCGCCCGCATCCTGGTCGGCTGGGGGCTGGTGGCCTGCGCGATGGCCTTCATCAAGACGCCGCGGCAGTTCTTCTGGCTGCGGTTCTCGCTGGGCGCCGCCGAGGCCGGGTTCTTTCCGGGGGTGGTCGTTTATCTGTCGCACTGGTTCCGCGTCGAGGATCGCGCGCGGGCGTTCGCGTTCTTCATGCTGGCGGTTCCGATCTCGAACATCATCGGCGCGCCCGTCTCGGGGCTGCTGCTGGGCGTGCACTGGGCCGGGCTGGCCGGGTGGCGGTGGCTGTTCCTGCTGGAAGGGCTGCCGGCCATCGTCCTCGGCGTCGTGACGATCTATTTTCTGACCGATCGGCCCCGCGACGCGCACTGGCTGACGCCGGCCGAGAAGGATTATCTGCACGACGCGCTGGCGCATGAGAGCGCCGCGACGTCGCATCACGCCGCCGGGGGCTCGTCGCTGGCGCGGGCGCTCCTGCGCCGTGACATCTTGCTGCTGGTCCTTGCCTATTTCGGGATCGTCACCACGTCGTATGGCTTCAGCCTCTGGATGCCGACGGTGGTGAAGAGCTTGACCGGTCTGCCGAACTTCACGGTCTCGCTGCTCGCCACCCTCCCCTATGTCGCCGGCGGAATCTGCACGGCGGTGGTCGGCCTTTCGTCTGATCGCAGCGGGGAGCGCCGCCTTCACACGATCGTGCCGATGTTGATGGCGGCAGCGGGGCTCTTCCTCGGCGTCGCGTCGCGCGCGCCTGCGCTCGGCCTCTTGAGCTTGGCCCTGGTCGGGGCCGGCATCTACGGGTTCATGCCGTCGTTCTGGGCCATGCCGCGCTGGTTCCTCTCGGGCGCGGCCGGGGCGGCGGCGGTCGGGCTCATCAACTCGGTCGGCTGCCTGGGCGGCTTCGCCGGACCATACTTGATGGGGAAAATGAAGACTGGAACGACCGGCTACGGACCTGGCCTGGCGGCGCTCGGCGTGACCGCGACGTTCGCGGCGCTGATGGTTTTTTTGGTGCGCCGTCCGGGCCGGATTGCAGTATGAGAGTCGCCAGCATGCGCCCCCGCAGCACCAAGGTCAGCTCGTGAAAAAGATCTACGCCGGAAGCGATCACGCGGGGTTCGTCCTGCGGCGCAGCCTCGTCGAGTATCTGCGCGGATGCGGGCACCTGGTCGAGGATCTGGGGCCGACGACGGACGCGTCCTGTGACTACCCGCTCTCCGCGGCGGCGGTCGCCCGCGCGGTGCGCGACGATGCCGGCGCCTTCGGGCTGCTCGTCTGCGGGACCGGCCTCGGGGTCTGCATCGCCGCCAACAAGGTTCGCGGCGTGCGCGCCGTCGACGCCTGGAACGTCGAAGGGGCGAAGCTGTCGCGCGCGCACAACGACGCCAACGTCTTGTGCCTGGGCGAGCGGCTCATGTCCGAGGCCGACGCGCGCGCGGTGGTCGACGCCTGGCTGGCGACGCCGTTCGAAGGGGGCCGTCACGGCCGCCGGGTGGCGCAGATCGCCGCCCTGGAAATCGAAGAGAGTCAGGCGGCCGACCTGCCGGAGCCGCCGGCGGCGACCGACGTGCAACAATCGTAGCTAGAGGAGACAGAACCATGGCCACCGCGAAGTCGAAGACGACCCTCCACCAGGCCCACGAAGTGGGTCAGAGCATCTGGTACGACAACATGCGCCGTGGGCTGCTGCGCTCGGGCGCGCTCCGCGAGCTGGTCGAAAAGGGGGTCCGTGGATTGACGTCGAACCCGACGATCTTCGAGAAGGCGATCGTCGCCTCCAGCGACTACGAAGACGCGCTGAAGCAGCTGACCGCCGAGAAGAAGTCGACGCCGGAGATCTACGAGGCGCTGGTGATCGAGGACCTCCGGGGGGCCTGCGATCTCCTGCTGCCGGTCTACGAGGAGAGCAAGGGGGTCGACGGGCGCGTGTCGCTGGAGGTGCTGCCCCAGCTGGCCACCGACACCGAAAAGACGATCTCCGAGGGGGCGCGGCTGGCCAAGCTGGTCGGGCGCCCCAACGTGATGATCAAGGTTCCGGCCACGCCGGAAGGGATCCCCGCCATCCGCGCGCTGACGGCGCAAGGGGTCAGCGTCAACGTCACGTTGATCTTCGCTCTCGAGAAGTACGAGCAGGTCGTCGATGCCTACCTGACCGGGCTTGAGGATCGCAAGGCGGCGGGCGGCTCGTTCGCCGGGCTGGCCTCGGTGGCCAGCTTCTTCGTCTCGCGCGTCGATTCGGCCTGCGACAAGCTGCTCAAGGAGAAGGCGGTCGCGTCGGCGGGCGAAGCGGCCCGCCTCAAGGCGCTGCTCGGCAAGATCGGGATCGCCAACGCCAAGAACGCCTACGCCATCTACCAGCGGACGATCGCCTCGCCGCGCTGGAAGGCGCTGGCCGCCGCCGGCGCCCACCCGCAGCGGCTGCTCTGGGCCTCGACCGGGACGAAGGATCCGAGCTACCCCGACACCTATTATGTGGACGCGCTCATGGGCCCCGACACCGTCGACACCGTCCCGCCGGCCACCCTGGACGCGTTCCTCGACCACGGCGATCCCGGGTCGCGCCTGGGCGCTGATCTCGACGGGGCCCGGAAGACCGTCGCCGAGCTGGGCGCGCTGGGGATCGATCTCGGGCAGGTCTGCCAGGGCCTTCTGGCCGACGGGGTGAAGTCGTTCACCGCCTCGATGACGGCGCTGACCAACGCCATCGACGCGCGCAGCAAATAGACGCGCGGCCCAGATAGAACGACGAGAACGAAGGGACGACAGGACCGTGGAGAAGATCGCCGTGCCGTCGTCTGCGCTGCCCAACCCGCTGCGAGAGGGGTTGGTCGAGGAGAGAATCCCGGAGCCGGCCACCATGGTCATCTTCGGGGCCTCCGGCGATCTGGCCCGCCGCAAGCTGCTGCCTGCGCTTTACAGCCTGACCCGCGACCGGCTGCTGCCGGCGCGGTTCGCGGTCCTCGGCTTCGGCCGGCACGCGCAGGATGACGATGCCTTTCGCGAGGAGATGCGCCGGGGCTGTGACGAATTCGCGCGCCGCCGCCCCGTCGACGCGCCGCTGTGGGCGGCGTTCGCGCGCAACCTCTTTTACCAGCAGGGAGCGTACGACGATCCGGCCGCATTCCAGCGGCTCAAAGCCCGTCTCGAGGAGATCGAGCGGACGCTGGGGTTGCCGGGCAACCGGGTCTTCTACCTGTCGACCCCGCCCTCGGCGTTCGCGCCGGTGATCCGCAGCCTGGGCCAGGCCGACCTGGCGCCCAAGCCGGCGCCCGGCAAGCCGTTCGCGCGGGTGATCATCGAGAAGCCGTTCGGCGTCGACCTGGAGACGGCGCGGGCGCTGAACCGCCAGGTCCACGAGATCCTCGACGAGCGGCAGATCTACCGCATCGACCACTACCTTGGAAAAGAGACGGTCCAGAACCTGCTGGTGTTCCGGTTCGCCAACGGGATCTTCGAGCCGCTCTGGAACAACCACTTCGTCGATCACGTCCAGATCACCGGGGCGGAGACGGTCGGCGTCGAGGGGCGCGGCGGCTACTTCGAGCAGGCGGGGAGCCTGCGCGACATGGTCCAGAACCACCTCCTCCAGGTCCTGAGCCTGGCGGCGATGGAGCCGCCCGTCGCCTTCGAGGCCGACGGCGTGCGCGACGAAAAGCTCAAGGTCTTGAAGGCGCTGCGGCACATTCCCGAAACCGATTTCGAGCGTCAGGTCGTGCGGGCCCAGTACGCCGCCGGCTCGATCGCCGGCCGCGCCGTCCCCGGCTACCGGGCCGAGCCCGGCGTCAATCCGGCGTCGACGACCGAGACCTTCGTGGCGCTCAAGCTCTACATCGATTCGTGGCGCTGGGCCGGCGTGCCGTTCTACCTGCGGTCGGGCAAGCGGCTCCCCAAGCGGGTCACCGAGATCGCCATCCACTTCAAGGAGGCGCCGCACCTGCTGTTCGGCAAGCGTGGCCAGACGATTCGCCCCAACGTCCTCAGCATCCGCATTCAACCCGACGAGGGGATCGCGCTCAACTTCGGGTCGAAGCTGCCGGGGCCGGCAATGGAGATCGCGCCGGTGAGCATGGAGTTCCGCTACGGATCGTCGTTCGGGTTCGAGCCGCCGGAGGCCTACGAGCGGCTGCTCCTCGACTGTCTCCTCGGCGACGGGACGCTGTTCACCCGCGGCGACGAGGTGGAGGCGAGCTGGAGCTGGGTCTCACGGATCCACCAGCGGTGGGCCGCCGAGACCGCCGCCGGCGAGGTCACCCTCCCCGCCTACGCCGCCGGCAGCTGGGGACCGGAGGAGGCGGACCGGATGCTGGCGGCCGACGGGAGGGCCTGGCGGCTGCCATGACCGAGGGCGCCGGCGCCAGCTTCGAGCACTTCGCTTGCGGCGAACCGATCGCCGTGGACGTCGGCGAGATCGAGCGCGAGCTGGGATCGCTCTGGCAGGCGGCGTCTCACGCCAGCGGCGGACAACAGGCCGGTGCGGTGGCCCGCGCCGCGCTGTGGAATCTGGTGGTGCCGGCGCGGGGCCGCCAGGCGCTGGCCAAGACCAAGGCCCTGGTCGACGCCATCGCGCCGGCGGTGCCGGTCCGGGCGATCACGCTCTGCCTCGACGACGCCGCGGGCGGCGATCTTTCGGCGACCATCGAGAGCAACGTCGTCTCGCAGCCGGGGGGCGGGCGCGTCGTCTACTCGGAGGAGATCTGCCTGGTCGGTCCGGCCGGCGCCGAGGCGCACTTCGGCGCGATGGTGCGCGCGCTGCAGGTCCCGGGCGTCCGGACCGCCACGCTCTGGATGGACGCCGCCATGCCCGCCTCTCTCCTCATCCGCGAGCTCCTCCCCGTGACGCGCCGGTTGATCGTCGACACCGGCACCTGCGCGCATCCGCTGCACCTGCAGGATCTCGATCGGCTGGCGGCGCGCATGAGCCCCCGGCCGGTCGCCGATCTCGGGTGGCTGCGGTTGGCCAGCTTCCGGCTGCTGTTCGCCGGCGTCTTCGATCCGCCGGTGGGCGGCGGGCCGTTGCGCAGCGCGACCCGGCTGGCGGTTCGCCACCGGCCGGGCGGCGACGTCAGCGCGCTCTTGGTGGTCGCCTGGTTGGGGCAGCTGCTCGGATGGCGACCGCTCCGTTGCGGGGCGACCCCGGACAGCGGACTGCGCTTCGACTTCGATCGTCCCGACGGCGGCACGCTCGAGGCGTTCGTCGCTCCGAGCGGCGGCGCCTGCGATCAGAGCGCCATCTTGTCCATCGAGCTGACCAGCGGCCGCGACGCGTACGTCGTCACCCGCGAGGCGATCGATCAAGTTCGCGTTCAGCTGCCGATCGCCCCCGCGCGGACGGTCAAGCTGGACGCCTACTCGGACGCCGACATCTGCGTCGCCGCGCTGGGGCCGCGCGGCCGCGATCCGCTCTTCGCCCGCTGCCTGGAGTACGCCGGGCGCCTGTGGGCGCTCGCGACTCCCACACGGGAACCCTGAGAGGGTTCACGCGATAGACTCGTCAGCGGACGCGGACGACGTAGTTGTTTCGCTTGCCGCGCCGCAGGACGACCAGCCGCCCGTCGAGGAGCTCGCCGGCGGTCACCCGGCTGTCGGCTGAGCCTCCCACCAGCGGCACGCCGTTGACGGCGATCGCGCCCGCCGCGATCTGGCGGCGCGCGTCCGACTTCGACGGGCAGGCGCCGACCTCGGCCAGAAGATCGACGAGCAGCGCCCCCTGCCCCTCGAACCGGGCGCGGTCGACGGTGATCGCCGGCGCGGCGCCCAGCGCGGCGTCGAGGGTCGCGCCGCTGACCGCGCGCAGATCGCCGCCGCCGAACAGCGCCTCCAGGGCCCGCAGCACGTCGGCGAGCGCGTCGCCGCCGTGCACCCGCCGCGTGATCTCTTCGGCCAGCGCCCGCTGGGCGCGCCGCTCGGCCCCGGGCGCCGCCTCCAGCGCCTCGATCTCTTCTTTGTCGCGGACGGTCAGCCAGCGCAGGAATCGCCCCACGTCCGCATCCGCGCTGTTGAACCAGAACTGGTAGAAGTCGAACGGAGAGGTGAGCTCACCGTCGAGGAATACCGCCCCCTTCTCGCTCTTGCCGTACTTCTTCCCCTCGCTGTTGGTGAGCAGCGGCGCGGTGAGCCCGTAGACGGTGTCGCCCGAAAGGCGGCGACAGAGGTCGACACCCGACACGATGTTCCCCCACTGGTCGGAGGCGCCGACCTGCAGGCGGCAGCCATGGCGGCGGTTGAGCTCGTGGAAATCGTAGGCCTGCAGCAGCATGTAGGAGAACTCGGTGTAGGAGATCCCGCTCTCCCGCGACTCGAAGCGCGCCTTGACCGAATCGCGCTGGATCATCTGGTTGACCGCGAAGTGCTTGCCGACGTCGCGCAGGAAGTCGAGCAGCCGCACCTGCCCCAGCCAGTCGAGGTTGTCGACCACCTTGGCCGGGGGGCCTTCGTCGTTGGCGAAGAAGCGCTCGATCTGGGCCCGGATCTTGGCGGTGTTCTCCAGGACCTTCTCGCCGCCGAGCAGGGTCCGCTCGCTGGTCTTACCCGACGGATCGCCGATCATGCCGGTCGCGCCACCGACCAGCGGCAGCACCTGGTGTCCATGGCGCCGCAAGTGGGTGAGCAGCATGAGCGGCACCAGGTTCCCCGCGTGCAGGCTGGCGGCGGTGGGGTCGAAACCCGAGTAGACCGCCAGCGGTTTTCCCAGGACGGCGGCCAGGTTCTCGGTGGTCGTCTGCGCGACCAGCCCACGCCAGGAGAGCTCTTCGAAGGCGCCCATGTGACGGTCTCAACTAGCATCGCGCGCCGGCCGAGACAAGACGCGCCCTGCGCGGTAAGGTCCGCGCGCCGTGTCCGGTCAACCGAAGATCGTCGTCGCTGCCAGTCTCCCGGAGCTCGTGGAAATCGCGGCCGCCCATGTCCGCGCGGCCGCCGCCAACGCCATCGCGGCGCGCGGGCGGTTTCGGATCGCGCTGGCGGGCGGGTCGACGCCCCGCGCGCTCTACCCGGCCCTGGTGGCCGGCGTCGACTGGACGCGGGCGACTATTTTCTTCGGTGACGAGCGCGCGGTGCCGAAGAGCGATCCCATGTCGAACTACCGGATGGCGCGCGAGACGCTGCTCGATCCGGCCCACGTGCCGCCCGCCAACGTCGTCCGCTGGCGCACGGAGGATCCCGATCTCGACGCGGCTGCCCGCGACTACGAAGCGGCGTTGCGCGCCGGCGCTTCGGCCCCCTGGCTCGACCTGGCGCTGCTCGGCCTCGGCCCCGACGGGCACACGGCCTCTCTCTTTCCGGGAACGTCGGCCCTGGCCGAGGAGGACCGGCTGGCGGTGGCCGTCGACGTCGCCGAGATGGGGACCCGCCGGTTGACCCTCACCTACCCCGCCCTCTGCGGCGCCCGCGAGGTCTGCTTCCTGGTCACGGGGGGCGAGAAGGCGGCGGCGCTGGCGACGGTGGTCGAGGCCGGCCACCTGCCCGCCGCGCGGATCGTTCGCCGGCCCGGCGGTCCCGTGACCGTATTCTGCGATCGCGCCGCCGCGAGCGCCCTCAAGGGACCCGCCGCGCCATGACCGTTCTGGCCGGCGACATCGGCGGCACCAACGCGCGCCTGGCGATCTACGACGTCGGCCCCGAAGGCTCGGTCGGCGCGGCGCTGTTCGAGAAGACCTATCCTTCGCGGGCCTACCCGTCGCTCGACGTCATCGTCGACGAGTTCGCCGTCGCGGCCACGGCCAAGCTGGGGAGCGCCGCCAAGGTGGCGCAGGCCTGCTTCGGCATCGCCGGCCCGATCGAGAACAACATGTGCCGCGCGACCAACCTCCCCTGGATCGTCGACGGACGGACGCTGGCCCAGCGGCTGGGGATCGCGCGGGTCACGCTGGTCAACGACTTTCACGCCGCGGCGCTGGGCGTCACCGCGGTCGGCGCCGGCGAGCTGGTGGCGATCGGCGGCGGGACGCCCGTGCCCCACGGGCCGATCGCCGTGCTCGGCGCGGGGACGGGGCTCGGCCAGGCCTTTCTCCTCTGGTCAGCGGGCGACAACGGCTACCAGGTCGTCCCCTCCGAAGGGGGGCACGTCGACCTGGCGGCGCGCACGCCGCTCGAGCTCGGCCTCGTGCAGTTCCTCATCACCAAGTACGGCCGCGTCTCGTGCGAGCGGGTGCTGTCGGGCCACGGTCTGGTCGACGTCTTCACGTTCCTTTCGGAGGAGCCGGCCTGCCGCGGGCTCATCCGTCCCGACACGGCCGCGGCCCTGGCCGCCCACGGAAGCGATCCCGCGGCGGCGATCTCGCAGCGGGCGATGGCCGGGACCGACCCGATCTGCGAGATGGCCCTGTCAATCTTCTGTTCCGTCCTGGGCGCCACCGCCGGGAACCTCGGGCTGATGGTGCTGGCGACCGGCGGGGTCTTCGTCGCCGGCGGCATCGCCCCGCGCATCTTGAGCTACCTGCAGCGGGGGACGTTCCGGGAGGCGTTCGACCGCAAGGGGCGGCTGCACACCCTGGTCGAACGGTTGCCGGCCTTCATCGTCACCAACGCGCAACCGGGTCTCCTGGGCGCCGCCAAGATCGCGCTCACACACTGAGCGTGCCAAACGCGGCGCGGCACCGTTGGCGAAGAACTGCGGGCATCTGGTCAAGGAGACTGTTTCACCGGTCGATGTCTGAGCCGTGGGGAACGGTCACCAGGAGGCTCGTGCTGCATTCAGCGCAGGCAGCGGCCCGGTCCGTTCCGAGACCACCGATTCGGGCCGCGTTCGCATCGGTGGTGGTGAGGAACGGTTCGGCCGCATGCTGGGCCGTTCGTCGGCGATGCAGGTCGTCTTCGACGTGCTCGGCAAGGCGGCGCCCAGCGACGCCACGATCCTCCTCGAAGGGGAGACCGGCACCGGCAAGGAGGTGTCGGCCGAGGCGATCCACCTCGGCAGCCCGCGCAAGGACAAGCCGTTCCTGGTCGTCGACTGTGGGGCCATCCCGCCGCAGCTCCTGGAGAGCGAGCTGTTCGGGCACGAGCGCGGCGCCTTCACCGGCGCCGTCTCGGCGCGCCAGGGGGTGTTCGAGGCGGCCGCCGGCGGGACGGTGTTCCTCGACGAGATCGGCGAGCTGAGCATCGATCTGCAGCCGAAGCTGCTGCGCGTGCTCGAGCGGCGCGAGGTCCGGCGCGTCGGCACCAACAACCACGTGCCGGTCAACGTCCGGCTGATCGCCGCGACCAACCGCAGCCTGCGCGATCAGGTCGCCGCCCAGAAGTTCCGCTCCGACCTCTACTACCGGCTGGCGGTCGTCGAGGTGAAGCTGCCGCCGCTGCGCGAGCGCCTCTCCGATCTCCCGCTGCTGGTCGACCACGTGGTGAGGGGCTTCGGGGCGGTCGACGCCGCGACGGTGGCCCGGGTCCGCGCGCCCGAGTTCCTCGAGGCGCTGGGCCGCCACACCTGGCCGGGCAACATCCGCGAGCTGCGCAATTACCTCGAGCGCTGCGTGGCGCTCCGCGACTTTTCGCCCCCCCGCGCCGGCACCGGCTCGATGCAGGCGGTCTCGGGTCCGGAGAGCGCGGTCAACATCGGTCAGCCGCTGCGCGAGGCCCGCGAGGCCTGGGTGAGCGCCTTCGAGCGGCGCTACCTGGAAGAGCTCCTGCGGCAGCACGAAAATCGGGTCAGCGCGGCGGCGCGGGCGGCGGGCGTCGACCGGATCTACTTTTATCGCCTGCTCTGGAAGCACGGTCTGCGGACCCGCGAGCCCTCCGGGCGCGAGCCCGAAGACCTCTGATGAAGCTGGCGTGAGGCTCGCGTGAATCTCGCGGCGCCGGTCGCAGTCACGGTAGAACCGACGCCGGTGGAAGCCTCACCGCGACCCGAGCTGACCGCCCGCGCGCTCCTCATGGGCGCCGCGATCGGCGCGGTGCTGGCGGCCGGGAACGTCTACACCGGGCTCAAGATCTCGATCATCGACGGCGGCAGCATCACCGCGGCGCTGCTGGGGTTCATGTTCTTCGGCACGTTCACCCGGCTCGGCCGCCGCCCCTACAGCGCGCTCGAGAACAACATCACCCAGACCACGGCCGCCTCGGCCGCCATCATGGGCTACGTGGCCGGCGTGGGCGGGCCCGTCCCGGCGATGGCGCTCCTCGGCCGCCAGTTCCCGGGCTGGGCCCTCTGCGTGTGGGGGCTGGCGGTCGCGCTGGTCGGAATCGTCGCCGCCGCGCTGCTGCGCCGCAAGCTGGTCGTCGAAGAGGCCCTGCCGTTTCCGACGGGGAACGCCACCGGCGATCTCATCGAGACCATCTTCGCCGCGCGTGCCACCGCGGTTCGCCGGGCGCGGTTCCTCATCGGGGGGGCGGTGGCGGCGGCCGCCGTGACCTGGTTCCGCGACGGGCGTCCGCACTTCATCCCCGACAGCACGATGTTCGGCGGCGTCATCGGCGGCGTGTCGATCGGCGCCCTCACCGTCGGAATGAGCTGGAGCCCGCTGCTGCTCTCCACCGGGGTCATGATGGGGCTCCGGACCGCGGCCAGCATGGCGCTCGGCGCGGCGATCGCCTGGCTCGGCATCGCCCCCTGGCTGGTCCGCACCCACATCGCCAAGCAGGCCGCGTTTTCGGATTGCCTCTCCTGGTTGGTCTGGCCCGGGCTCGGCCTCCTGCTCGCGGCGAGCTTCCTGCCGTTGATCCTCGACTGGCGCTCGGTGGCCCGCTCGCTGAGGGATCTCGGCGCGCTGGTCCGCCGGCGCCCGGGGGGCCCGCCGGGGGGCGTCGCCCGGCGGTCCGCGGGCCTCGGAATCCCCGCGCTGGTCTTGGCCTTCGTCGCGATCGCCGCCGTCGGTCACGTGATGCTGGGGTTGCATCCGCTCGGTGCGCTGGTGGCGGTCGTGGCGGCGCTGATCCTGGCGGTCGTGTCGTCGCGCGCGGCCGGCGAGACCGATCTGGCGCCGGTGGGCCAGGTCGGGACGCTCACCCAGCTGCTGTTTTCTGGCTACGGGCCGGTCGTCTCGATCTTGGCGGGCTCGGTCTCGATGGGGACCGCGTCGCAGGCGGCGCAGACGCTCTGGGCCTTCAAGGCGGGCGAGCGGCTGCGGGGGACACCGCGCGCGCAGCTGGTGGCCCAGCTCCTCGGCGCGCTCATCGGCGGCCTCATCGTCGTTCCTGTCTATCTGGTGATCGTCAAGGCTTACGGCCTCGGGACGGAGAGCCTCCCCGCGCCGTCGGCGATCTCCTGGCGGGCGACCGCCGAGGCGGTCCGGGGCGGGCTCTCGGCGCTCCCCCCCCATGCGACGGCGGCCGGCGCCATCGGTCTCGGCGCCGGCGTCCTGCTCTCGCTGTTGGGGCGGCAGAGCTGGGGGCGCCACCTGCCGTCGCCGGCGGCGATGGGGATCGCGATGCTCATGC
Source organism: uncultured Pseudomonadota bacterium (assembly GCA_963835825.1). Taxonomy (GTDB): domain Bacteria; phylum Myxococcota_A; class Polyangia; order Fen-1088; family Fen-1088; genus JADGRB01. The sequence continues at coordinate 1,835,837 of CAWIGZ010000001.1, read as the reverse complement.
CGGCGTCGCTGTCGCTGGCGGCCCTGACCGGGGCCGTGGCGGCGGTGCTGGTGATGCGGCTGCGCCCCACTGTCGATCAGGAGTCGCTGACGTCGCTGGCGGCCGGCGGGATCACCGGCGAGTCGGTCATGGGGGTGATCATCGCCATCGCCATCGCGACCGGCCTGTTGAAATAACCGGCGCGCGCGCCCGCTGCGCTCAGCCGGTGGCGGCGTCGGTGAGGTGAACGCCCGGGACGTTGTCCTGCGGCGCCCAGTCGGCCGTCGACATCACCTCGCCCCCGGTGATCTCCTTGCCGCCCGGCGCGTCGGCCGAATCCTTGACCGACGCCCCGCCGACGTGGACCGTGATGTTCACGTGCACGTCGGCCACCGCGGAATCGCGCGCGGCCAGCGCGTCGTAGAGGTCGGTGGCGATCGCCACCACCTCGGCGCGCTCGGCGGCGGCCGTGGTCTCGTCATCGGACAGCAGGCGCGCGCCGATGATGGCGCCGCCCGTCTGCAGCGGCAGGCCCAGACCCGCCCCGCGAAAGCTCTGCTCGGCGGCGTCGAGGATGGCCGAGGTGTCGTCCAGGACCTCGTCGCTCTCGGCGTCGGCGCCGTCGGCGATGCGGATCTCGAGGTAGATGGCGGCCGCGCGCGCGGTGACCTCGGCGTCGGTCGACTTCGAGCCGACCGCCTCGCGCAGCGCCGCCAGGAACGCCTTGGCGCTCTGGAACCGGCGCTCGGGCGTCTTCTCCATGCAGCGCAGGACGACGGCGTCGAACGCCGGCGACACGGCCGCGGCCTGGCTGGGGCGCGGCGGCGGCGCCTCCAGGTGCTGCCGTTCGATGTCGGTCATCGTCTCGGCGCGGAAGGGATACTGCCCAGTCAGGAGGTGATAGAGCACGACGCCCAGCGCGTAGACGTCGGTGCGGGGGTCGACGCCATCCCCGCGGATCTGCTCGGGCGCCATCGTGTACGACGTCCCGAGGCGGGTGCCGACGACGGTCAGGCCGGCCTCCGACGCGTCGGGGTGCATCAGCTTGGCGATGCCGAAGTCGAGGAGCTTGATCGTGCGCTTGTCGCCCGACGTGGCCATGAAGATGTTGCTGGCCTTGAGATCGCGGTGAACGATGCCGTGCTCGTGCGCCACCTGCAGCGCGGTGCAGACCGGATCGAGGATCTCCAGCACCTCCGCGGGCGAAAACCGACCCCGATCGTTGAGCATCGAGCGCACGTCCGTGCCCTCGAGCAGCTCCATCACGTAAAACGGCCGCCCGTCGGGGAGCGTGTCGAACTCGTAGATGTCGACGATGGCCGGGTGCTTGATCATGTTGACGGCCTGCGCCTCGCGCACGAACCGGGTCACCATCTGCGGTGAGGCCGCCAGCTGCCGGCGCAGCACCTTGACCGCCGCCTTGCGGCCGAGGACCTTGTGCTGCGCTTCGTAGACCGTTCCGCCGCCGCCCGACGCGATCTCGCGCTTGAGGACGTACGCTCCTGCGATCGTCCCCGGCGACAGCGCGTCGGCGTCCACCGCCGCCGCGACCCCCATCGGCGTCTGGTTGGGACCGAGTGCCCTGGTCTTGTCCTGGTCTTCTGGTTTGGGAAGCACGTTCGTCCTCGGCGCGGTCGAAAACCGCCCCTTCCGTTTGAATCGGAGGCTCTGCTACAAACATTTAGCGCATGATTGACTCACATTGTCATCTAGATGGTGCGTACTACGGCGAAGAACGGGCCGGGGTGCTGGAGCGGGCCCGGAATGCCGGCGTGACAGCCTTCGTCTGTGTCGGCGTCGGGCGCGGGACGGCGGCCGCCGAGGAGGCCGCCGCCATCGCCGCCGCGGAGCCCGATGTCTTCGCGACCGTGGGCGTCCACCCCCATGACACCGCCGAGGTGACCGAGGAGCACTGGCGGACGTTCGAGCGTCTGGCGCGCGCGCCGCGGGTGGTCGGGATCGGCGAGACGGGGCTCGACTACCACTACGACCACGCGCCCCGAGACCTGCAGCAGAGCGCCTACCGGCGGTCAGTCGCCCTCGCCAGGGCCGCCGGGCTGCCGGTGGTGTCGCACGTCCGGGATGCCCACGCGGACGCGGCGACCATCCTCGGAGAGGAGGCCGCCGGTCTCGGCGGGGTCATCCACTGCTTCACGGGCGGCGTGGCCGAGGCGCGCGTCTACCTCGACCTCGGCCAGCACCTCTCTTTTTCGGGGATCGTCACCTTCAAGAACGCCGCAAACATCCGCGAGGCGGCGGCCTTCGCGCCGCTCGACCGGATCCTCATCGAGACCGACGCCCCCTACCTGGCGCCCATCCCCCACCGGGGGGCGCGCAACGAGCCGGCCTACATCGTCGAGACGCTGAAGGTGGTGGCCGGGCTGCGGGGGATGGCGGTGGACGAGCTCGACGCGGCGACCAGCGAGAACACCCGGAAGCTGTTCCGGCTGGCGGCGCGCGCGGAAGACGCCGGCAAACAGCCCTAAACGCCGCAAAACACGTTGTTGACGGCCGTTGCGTGATTGACGGAACGGGAGCGAACGGCAGATACTGAAATTCCTTCGTGAGCTCTGAACCGTCCGGCCTCCAGCCCCCGTCGTCCGCGCCACCACCGGCGGCGCCCGTTCGCGTGAGGCTGCGCTACGCGGCGTTCGAGACCTTCATCGAGAAGTTCGCGCCGAACGTGACGCGCGGGGGGCTGTTTCTGGCCAGCCGAACGCCGCGCCCCATCGGCGAGGTGTTCCAGTTCGAGGTGCAGCTGGCGGGCGGCGAGGTCGCGCTCTCCGGCGACGGGAAGGTGACGTGGGTGCGGGAGTTCGATCCCGCGGCCCCCCACAAGCCGCACGGGATGGGCGTGCAGTTTCTTCGGCTCGACGCCCCCTCGCGCGAGGTCGTCAACCAGATGCTGGCGCGCAAGATGACTGGAGCGACGTCCTCGGGGTCGGGCAACTCCTCCGGCGCCATCCGCGTGCAGATCCCCGCCGGGAGCTCGGGCGCGGCGCGCAACGGCGCCAACGGGACCAGCTCGCCCGCGACGCGCGTCGACACCAGCGTCGATCTCGGCGTCGGAGATGGGAATCGACGAGGTGCGCCTCAAGCGCGCCGTCGAACGGAACTGGCTGGGGAACGGACGCGCCGCCGGCGAGGCCGACGAGCTGGAGTCTCTGTTGCGCCCCGAGCCCGTCGAGCCGGTCAGCCTGGCGCAGGCGCTGGCCGAGCTGCCGCGCCTGCTGGATCCGCCGGCGCGGCGGATGAGCGGCGCGTTTCGTCCGCTCGGGGAGCTCCTCGGCAGCCACCCGCCGCCGCCCAAGACGAACGAATAGGCGCCGCGCGACAGCCCCTACGGGCTGAGCTTGAGGTTCCGTCGGATGCGGGCGATCGGCTCCTCGGTGTCGGGGACGAACGGGCGACCGGTGATGAGCTCGCAGAGCTGGATGTAGCGGCGGGCCGCCTCGACCCGCAGGTCGTCGGCGAGCTTGGGCGCCGGCCCCTCGCCGCGATACCCCTGATCGACCAGCGCGCGGCGGACGTACTCCTTGTCCAGGCCGCGCGGCTCTTCTCCCTTGGCGAAGCGCTCCTCGTAGTCGTCGGCGTACCAGTAGCGCGACGAATCGGGGGTGTGGATCTCGTCGATGAAGCAGAGCGAGCCGTCCGGACGGCGGCCGATCTCGTACTTGGTGTCGACCAGGATGAGGCCGCGACGGAGCGACTCGACCTGTCCGAAGGCGAACACCCGGGCGCACATCTCGGCCGCCCGATCGAAGTCCTCGGCGCTGAGCTGACCCATCGCCAGGATCTCGGCGCGCGACGCCGAGACGTCGTGATCGCCCTTGGCGGCCTTGGTCGACGGCGTCAGGATCGCGTGCGGGAGCTTCTGGTTCTTCTTCATCCCTTCCGGGAGAGCGTGGCCGCAGAAGGTGCGCGCCCCGTTCTTGTAGGCGGTCCAGATCGACGTGGAGGTCACGCCGGTCATGTAGGCCCGCATGATCAGCTCGACGGGGAGCAGCTCGCACTCGCGGGCGACCGTCACCGACGGATCGGGGACGCTGATGACGTGGTTGGGGACGAGGTCGGCGGTCGCCTCGAACCAGAACGACGCCATCTGGTTGAGCACCTGCCCCTTGAAGGGGATGGTTCCCAGGACCACGTCGAAGGCGCTGATCCGGTCGGTGGCGATCAACGTGCGCTTGCCGTCGCGGACGTAGCAGTCGCGCACCTTGCCCTCGTACTTTTCGCCGAGCTCGGGAAAGTCGGTAGCGTCCAAGGTCTTTCCGAGCTGCGCGCGCAGCACCTTTTCGTCGATCTGGCTCATGACAGGCGTCCCTTTCCCTGATCTGTTTCTGCTGGCGACTTTGGCTCTGTCAGCGCGCGATCGATGATCGCGCCGGCGTGGCGAAGATGGTGGCCGAGGTCGAAGGCGCGGTCGATCTCCGCGGAGGAGAGCCGCTTGGCGATGTCGGGGTCGGCGCCCAGCAGCGCGCGGAACGTCCCCTCGCCGGCCACGGCGCGGAGCGCGTTGCGCTGGACCAGCTCGTAGCCGGCCTGGCGCGCCATCCCCTTGCGCACCAGCTCCAGCAGCACGGCCTCGCTGAAGAAGAGGCCGCCCGACAGCTCCAGGTTCCGCTTCATCCGATCGGCGTTGACGATGAGGCCGTCGACGAGGCCGGCCGCCCGGCGGACCATGAAGTCGCAGAGGCCGGTGGCGTCCGGGCCGATGACCCGCTCGACCGACGAGTGCGAGATGTCGCGCTCGTGCCAGAGAGCCACGTCCTCGGCCGCGGCCGAGGCGTACGACCGGAGCAGCCGCGCGATCCCGCAGAGGTTCTCGGAGAGGATCGGGTTCTTCTTGTGGGGCATCGCCGAGGAGCCCTTCTGCCCCTTGCCGAACGCTTCGGTCGCCTCGCCGACCTCCGTGCGCTGCCAGTGGCGCACCGTGACCGCCAGCCGCTCGACGGCGGTGCCGATGCGCGAGAGCGCCGCGAAGTAGGCGGCGTGGCGATCGCGGGCCACGATCTGGGTGGGGACGGTCTCCGGGCGCAGGCCCAGCGCCGCCAGCGCCCTCGTTTCGATGGCGGGCTCGAGGTTGGCGTAGGTGCCAACCGCGCCGGCGATCTTGCCGACCGCGATCTCGGCGCGCGCCGCGACCAGCGTGGCCCGCGCCCGACCAAGCTCGGCGTAGAACCCCGCGAACACCAGCCCGGCCGTGATCGGCTCCGCGTGGATCCCGTGCGAACGGCCGATGGCGGGGGTCGCGCGGTGCTCCTCGGCGCGCCGGCGGCAGGCGGCGCGCAGCAGATCGACGCCCGCCAGAATCTGATCCGCCGCCTCGACCAGCGTGATGGCCAGCGCCGCGTCGAGCACGTCGGACGAGGTCATCCCCAGGTGCAGCCAGCGCGCCGGCTCGCCGGCCAGCTCCTCGACGTGGGTCAGAAAGGCGATCACGTCGTGCTTGGTTCGCTCCTCGTGCTCGAGGATCCGGGCCGGATCGAGCTTCCCGGCCGCCTTCGCCTGCACGGCCGCGGCCGTCCCGGCGGGGACGGAGCCCGCCGCTTCCATCTCGGTGCAGGCGGCCAGCTCGACCCGCAGCCAGGTGTCGTAGCGGTGGCGGTCGGACCACAGGTCGAGCAATGCGGGACGGGTGTAGCGGGCGATCATTGGCGCCCTCTTCTAGCGAAATCGGTGCGGCGGTTCAAGGCAGCAGCACGGTGGAACCGGTGGTCTTGCGCCCCTCGAGGTCGCGATGCGCCTGCGCCGCGTCGCGCAGCGCATAGGTCTGCCCCACGTCGATCCGCACGGCCCCCCGCCCCACCAGGTCGAACAGACGCCCGGCCGACTGCACCAGCTCCTCGCGGGTGGCCAGGTAGTGAGCCATCGACGGGCGGGTCACGAACAGCGAGCCGCCGGCCGCCAGGCGCGACAGATCGAACGGCGGCACCACGCCCGACGACTGTCCGAACAGCACCAGCATCCCCCGCGGCGCCAGACAGTCGAGCGATCCCGAGAAGGTGTCCTTGCCGACGGAGTCGAACACGACGCGGACGCCGGCGCCGCCGGTCAGCTCCCTGACGCGCGCGACGAAGTCTTCGTTCTTGGTGTCGATTACCTCGTCGCAGCCGTTCTGGCGGGCGCGGCCGACCTTGTCTTGGCCGCCGGCGGTTCCGATGACCTGCAGGCCGAGCACCTTCGCCCACTGGCAGGCGATGCTGCCGACGCCGCCTGCCGCCGCGTGAAACAGGATGGTGTCGCCGCGCGCCACCCGCGCGCAGCGGAGGAGGAGGTACTCGGCCGTCATCCCCTTCAGCATCATGGCGGCTGCCGTGCTGTCGTCGATCCCCGACGGGAGCCGAACCAACCGATCGGCGGCGATGACGCGGGTCTCGGCGTAAGCGCCATTCACGCCCGCATAGGCCACGCGATCGCCGATCGCCAGTCCGGTGACGCCGGGACCGACGGCCTCGACGACGCCCGCCCCCTCCTGCCCCGGGGTGAACGGCAAGCTGGGCGCCTTGTAGAGGCCCGTCCGGTAGTAGACATCCACGAAGTTGAGGCCGATGGCAGAATGACGAATGCGCGCTTGGCCGGCCGCGGGCGTGGCCTCCGGGACCGTCTCGAACTGCAGCTTCTCGGGACCTCCCAGCTCATGGACAACGATCGCGCTCGGCATGCCCGACCGATATACCGCGAGTTGTCGGACCCGCCATGCGCAAATGCGCCCTCCGGCCCTCTGACGATTCGTCACATCCCCCCGGCCTCAGACCAGACATCCCTCTCACCCCATACGTCCGCCTCAGACCAGACACCCGCCGAATCAAATGAACGCCCACGCAACTCGCCGCCGCCGGCATCGAAGACTCGAGTCGGGCGCGCCGAAGGCCCGGGAGCTAGCCGAGGTGGAAGAGGACGCGCAACTTCTCGGCTACCCGGCGACCGCCGCCGGCACGGCGCGGGGCGACGAAAACCGTGTCGTCGCCCGCCAGCGTTCCCATCACCTCGGTGAGCCCGGCCTCGTCCAGCGCGCGCGCAACGGTGGCCGCGGCGCTCGACTTCGTGCGCACGATGACCAGCGCACCGTTGCTCTCGACGCCATCGACCAGGCGGCGAACCGGGTCGAGCGGCAACGTGCCGGCGTTTTCGTCGACGAGGTACCGCGGTCCGTCGGGACCCACCGCGCGTCGAACGCCGAGCGTCGCCATGTCACGCGAGAGCGTCGCCTGCGACGCGCGGATACCCCGCGCCCCCAGCCGGCGCAGGAGCTCCCCCTGGTTGGCGACCGCCCGCCCGCTCAGGATCTCGCGAATCGCGTCACGGCGACTGTCTGCGTCGGATTGTCTCATGTGACTTCCGCGTGGACGGAGGGCGCCTTGGCCGCACGGAGTCCTTCGCGGGAGGGCACGGGAACCCTTTGAGGGTTCACGTGACCAACGTCCCCACACCGCGATCGGTGAAGAGCTCCGCGACGACGCTGTGAGGCGCTCGCCCGTCGACGATGTGCACGGCGCGCACGCCGCCGGCCAGGGCATCCAGCACCGCGCGGGCCTTGACGTGCATGCCCCCCTTGATGCTCTTGCCGAGCTGCGCTTCGAGATCGGCGGCCTTGACCTCGCTGAGGAGGTTGCCGTGCTCGTCGAGGATGCCGGCCACGTCGGTGAGGAAGATGAGGCGCTCGGCGCCGCAGGCCGAGGCGATCTCCCCCGCCGCGACGTCGGCGTTGATATTGTAGCTGGCGCCGTCGAGGCCGAAGCCGACCGGCGAGATGACCGGCATGTAGCCGCGCTCGAGGAACATGTCGAGGAGATCGGCGTTGACGGCGTCGATCTCGCCGACGAACCCGAGGTCGGTCTTGCCGGGCGCCGTCTCCAGCTTGGAGGCGATGAGCAGCCGGCCGTCCTTGCCCGACAGGCCGATGGCGTTGCCGCCCAGGCTGTTGATGAGGCCGACGATCTCGGTGTTGATCCGGCCGGTCAACACCATCTCGACGACGCGGACCTCCTCGGCGCCGGTGATCCGCTGGCCGTCGGCGAACTCGGACTTGCGCCCCATCTTCTCCAGTGTCTTGGTGATCTCGGGGCCGCCGCCGTGGACGATCACCGGCCGCAGCCCCGCCGATTGCAGCAGCACCATCTCCTGCGCGAAGCTCCGCTTGAGCGCCGGATCGATCATCGCCGCGCCGCCGTACTTGATGACCGCCCGCTTGCCGGCGAACTTGCGGATGTAGCTGAGCGCCTCGACGATCACCGGGCGGTTCACGCCGCCGGGTCCGCGCTTGCCGGCTCCAGCGTCGAGGCTGGCGCTCGGCCCCGAGTAGTACTCGGCGTTGATCTTCACGTAGTCGAACGTCAGATCGCAGCCGAGGGCCCGCGCCGACGCCTTGCCGAGGCCGAGGTCCATTCGCGCGGTGATCTCCGCCGACCGCATGCGCGCCGAGAGATCGTCCTTGTCGAACGCCACCGGCCCGCCGTTTCCGTAGACCCGGACCCCCTGGACGTCGAGCGTGACGCCAGCCGGATCGATCGGATACGCGCGCGCCCCAATCCGGGCGCCCAGCGCCGCCAGGATCCGCCCCCACGACGGATCGCCGCCGAAGATCCCTGCCTTCACCAGGCTGCCGCCGGCCACGGCCCGGGCCAGATCGCGGGCCATCTCCCGCTCGGGCACGCCGGCCACGTCGACGATGAAGAGCTTGCTCGCCCCCTCCCCGTCGGCGGCGATGGCCTTGGCCAGATCGCCACAGAGGCTGGTCAGCGTCGCCTCCAGCGTCTTGAAGGCGGCGGTGCCCGGCTCGATTGCCTGGCGCGCCCGAGGCGCCGTTGGCCAGCGCGATGACGGTGTCGTTGGTCGACATGTCGCCGTCGACGGTGATGGTGTTGAACGTCTCGTCGACGGCGGCCGCCAGCGCCTGCTGCAGCGTCTCGGGCGCCACGCGCGCGTCGGTGGTGATGAAGCAGAGCATGGTCGCCATCTGCGGGTGGATCATCCCCGAGCCCTTGGCGATGGCGGCGAAGCGGACCGTCTTGCCGCCGACCTCCACCTCGCGAAACGCCAGCTTGGTGCGCAGGTCGGTGGTCCGGATCGCCTCCGCCGCGGCTGCCACGTCATCGCCCAGCGCCGCCACCAGCGCCGGGCGCCGCGGCGGTGATCCGCTCCACCGGCATGCGGATGCCGATCCCGCCGGTCGAGGCGGTCAAAACGTCGTCGGCGACCCACGCCCAACGCCCTGGCCACCGCGGTGGCGATGGCGCGCTCGTCGGCCGCTCCGACGCGGGCCGGTCAGCGCGTTGGCGTTGCCGCTGTTGGCGACGATGGCGCGGATGCCGGTGCCCGGGAACCGCGTGGCCGAGTAGCGCACCGGCGCGGCGCACATCTTGTTGACGGTCACGACGCCGGCCGCCGCGCAGGGGATCTCCGAGGCGATCAGCGCCAGATCCTTGCGGGCGCCTCCCGGTTCCTTCACGCCCGCGGCGACAGCGCCGAAGCGGAAACCGATCGGGGGGGCGAAGCTCTTGCTGCCGGTGGTGTTCTTCGTGTCGCTCACGGTGCAGTCCCTCCGAGACGCTCGAGCCCCGCCGTCTCGGCGAGCCCGAACATCAGGTTGGCGTTCTGGACCGCCTGCCCGGCGGCCCCTTTGACCAGGTTGTCGATGGCGGCGAAGGCGATGGCCACCCCGCGCTCCGGATCGGCGTCGGCCGCCATGAGCACCCGGTTCGTCCCCAACACGGCGTGCAGGCGCACCGCCTCCGGCTTGGTCGACCGCAGGAACGGCCGGTCAGCGACGAAGGCCTTGATGGCCGCAGCGGCGTCGGCGCCGGTCTTCCCCGGCAGAAGCCGGCCGTAGACCGTCGCCAGGATCCCACGCCTCACCGGCAGGTAGTACGGCGTGAAGGTGACCCGCAACGCTCCGGCGCCGGCCAGCGCCAGCGTCCGCTCGATCTCCGGCGTGTGCTGGTGCTTGAGGACCTTGTACGCCCGGAAGTCGCCGTCGAGCTCGGTGAAGGACATCTCCTCGCTGGCCTTGCGGCCGGCGCCGGTCATCCCGCTCTTGGCGTCGATGACGATGCCTTCCCTGGCGATCACGCCGCCGCGGAGCAACGCCAGCGTGGCCAGCGTGCTGGCGGTCGCGTAGCAGCCGGGGTTGGAGACCAGCTTGGCCTTCCGGAGGTCGCTCGAGCTGCCCGCCTCGGGCATGGCGTAGCAGGCGAGCTCCAGCAGGTCGGGCCGCGGGTGGGCGAAACCGTACCAGCGTGGATATTCATCCGCGGCCAGCCGGAAGGCCCCCGAGAGGTCGACCACCCGCACCCCGGCGTCCAGCGCTTGCGCGGCCAGCTCCAGCGACGCTTCGGCCGGCGTGCAGAGGAACACCAGCTCGAGTCCGGTCATGGCCGCCGCCGCTTCGGCCTGAGGACGAATGCGCACCGACGCCGTCGGGCCGCCGAAGGGGAGCCGATCGCCGACGGTGTCGCCCGCCCACTTGTCGCTCACCGCCAGGGCCAGCTCGAACCGCGGATGCCCCACCAGAAGACGCGCCAGCTCCATTCCGGAGTAGCCGGAGACGCCGATGATCCCGACCGGGATTCTGGATGGGTCATTCGCCATGTGGATAGTTATTCATAGCGGCGAAGCAGGCACAAGCCACAAAAGGCCTCGGCCGTGGTGGCCGCCGCTTTATCGCACGGACCGTCCGACCGACAAACGGGGGACCTCCACCCTGATCATCATGTCGCGGCCAGCTGCGCCCGTGTCGGATGCGGAGTCAAGAAGGCCGCGAGACTCATGCCCGGCGCCAGGTGGAACGGCCATTGCTTAGATGGAACGACGTGCATCCACGTCGTTCGCCGGGCCATCTCGCGGTCTGGATCGTTGGTCTGACCGCCGCCACCAGCTGCAGCACGGTCCCGCCCCCGGTGACCTCGCCGCTGTCGCGCACCAGCCGCGGCAACGCGATGACCTGGTCGGCCGACTGGGGCTTCGCCACCGCGCGTATTCAGCGCCCGGACGGGACCACCCAGGTGATCACCGGAAACGGCGACAGCACCTGGGGCGACCCTGATCCCAGCCTGTCACAGCTGGGGGCGCTGGTCCCGGCGGCGGTCTCGTTGCACCAGGTGAAGGGCGACTGGGACACCGGAGAGTATCTCGGCTGGCGTCGGTTCGGCGTCACCGCGCGCGATCGGTTGGCGACCACCGCCGGAGGCGCGACGACGTCCATCGTCTCCGCGCTCAACGCCCACTTGTCGCTGCGGGGGGTGGACGGCTCGTTGGCGCTGGAGCAGAGCGTCCCCCTCAACCGCTGGGTCACCGCGCTCTTTCGTGCCGGCGGGAGCTATGGCCTGCGCGACTACGACGTCGAGGTCCCGCGGGATCTCGTGCCGTCCGGACCCCCGAGCGGCCTTGGTGATGCCCACTTCGACATCCTGCGGGCCGACCTCCGCGTCGAACCGCTGGTCGGCCTGATCTTCGGCGACGGCAGGTTGATCCTGTCGTTTCAGCCCTATTTCGTGGTGGCGCGGGGCGGGATCGCGTCGGCACGGTGCGCCGACTGCGTCGCGGGCGTTCAGCTGCTCGACTTTACCCAGAACCGGGGAATCGCCTTCGCGCTCACGTTTCACGCGCCGTGAAGCCAGGCGTCTGTCTCGACGCAATCGTTGGCCGCTCGAGCTGCGGCGACGCTCAGCGCCCTAGCCCGTGTGCCCGAAACCGCCGCTGCCCCGGGCGGTGTCGGAGAGCGCGGGGACCTCTTCGAGCTCGGCGATGACCACGGGGGCGATCACCAACTGCGCCACGCGATCCCCCGGCTTCACGACGAAGGGCTCCGATCCGAGGTTCACCAGCAGGACGGCCACCTCGCCCCGGTAATCGCTGTCGATGGTCCCCGGCGCGTTGGGCAGGCCGATGCCGAACTTGCGGGCCAGCCCGGAGCGCGGCCGCACCTGCCCCTCGAAGCCGGGCGGGATCTCGAACGCCAACCCGGTGGGAACGGCGGCCCGTCCCCCCGGAGCGATCTCGATCGCCTCGTCGGCGGCCGACGCCAGGTCGAGCCCGGCGGCGCCCGCCGACATGTACTTGGGCGCCAGCGCACCCGGTCGCAGCTTCACGAACCGGATGCGGGGCACTGCGCTCATGCCTACGAGGCCGCGGTGCGGAAGTTGTGGACGACGTCGGGGGTCTTCCCGATCGTCTCGCGGCGGGAGAGACGAATCTTGCCGGTGGCCCGGTCGATGCCGATGACCTTCACCAGCATCTCGTCGCCCTCCTTGCAGATGTCGCGCACCACGTTGACGCGCTTCTCGTCGAGCTCGCTGATGTGGACCAGGCCGTCGGTGCCGGGGAGGATCTCGACGAAGCAGCCGAAGTCGGCCAGCCGCTTGACCACGCCCATGTAGAACTCGCCCATCTCCGGCTCGGTGGTGAGGCCCTTGATGATGTCGATGGCCTTCTTGACCGCGATCCCGTCCGGCGAGGCGATGTGGACGGTGCCGTCGTCCTCGACCTCGATGGAGACACCCGTCTGCGCGGTGATGCCGCGGATGGTCTTGCCGCCCGGGCCGATGATCTCGCGGATCTGATCCGGCTTCACCTGCAGGGTGTGGATGCGCGGGGCGAACAGCGAGAGATCCTCGCGCGGAGCGGCCAGCGCCTCGGCCATCTTGCCGAGGATGTGGATCCGGCCGTCGCGCGCCTGGCGCAGCGCCGTCTCCAGGATCTCGCGGGTGAGGCCCTGGATCTTGATGTCCATCTGCACGGCGGTGACGCCGGTCTTGGTGCCGCAGATCTTGAAGTCCATGTCGCCGAGGTGGTCCTCGTCGCCGAGGATGTCGGAGAGCACCGCCACGCGGTCCCCTTCCTTGATGAGCCCCATGGCGATGCCGGCCACCGGCGTCTTGATGGGGACGCCGCCGTCCATCAGCGACAGGATGCCGCCGCAGACCGAGGCCATCGACGAGCTGCCGTTCGACTCGAGGATCTCCGAGACGATGCGGATGACGTAGGGAAACTCCTTCTCCGACGGGAGCACCCGGGCGATGGCCCGCTCGGCCAGGTTGCCGTGGCCGACCTCGCGCCGGCTGGCGCCACGCAGCGGCTTGGTCTCGCCGGTGGAGAACGGCGGGAAGTTGTAGTGAAGCAGGAAGCGCTTGTCGATGTTGCCGGTGAGCGCCTCGATGTGCTGCGCGTCCTGGCTGGTCCCGAGCGTGGTGGTCACCAGCGCCTGGGTCTCGCCGCGCGTGAAGAGCGCCGAGCCGTGCGTCCGCGGCAGCACGCCCGCCTCGCAGGTGATCTGGCGGATGTCGGCGCCCGCGCGCCCGTCGATCCGCTTGCCGGTGTTGAGCACCAGCTCGCGCAGGTGCTTCTTCTTGGCCGACTCGAACGCGTCGCTGACCTCGGGGCCGCGGTCCGGGAAGACCTCGGCGAGGGCCGCCTTGGTCTCGCCGCCCGCCGCGTCGAGCGCCGCGTAGCGCTCGTGCTTGTCGCGAATGGCCATGGCCGCTTCGATCTTCTGGTTGGCGATCTCCGCCACCTTGGAGACGATCACCGGATCCTTGGCCGGCGGCACGAACTCGCGCTTCGGCTTGCCGACCGCCGCCCGCAGCTTGTCCTGCAGGTCGATCAGCGGCTGGGCCTCCTTGTGGGCGAACATCAGCGCGTCGACGATGACGTCCTCGCTCACCTCAGCGCATCCGCCTTCGACCATCACGATGGCGTCGCGGCTGGCGGCGACGATCAGGTCGAGGTCGGAGGTCGCGCGCTCGGCGAAGGTCGGGTTGACCACGAACTTGCCGTCGACGCGGCCGACGCGCACGCCGGCGTACGGCCCGGCGAAGGGAATGTCGCGAGAGGTGCAGCGCCGTCGAGGCGCCGGTCATGGCCAGCACGTCGGAGCCGTTCTCGCGGTCGGTGGAGACCACCATGGCGATCACCTGCGTGTCGAACCGCCAGCCCTTGGGGAAGAGCGGCCGCGACGGACGATCGATGAGGCGCGAGGTGAGCACCTCGACCTCGGTCATGCGTCCTTCGCGCTTGAAGTAGCCGCCCGGGATGCGTCCCGCGGCCGACGTCTTCTCGAGGTAGTCGACCGTCAGCGGCATGAAGTCGACGCCGGGGCGCACGCCGGTGGAGGCGACCGCCGTCACCAGCACCATCGTGTCGCCGTAGCGAACGACGACCGCGCCGTCGGCCTGTTTGGCCATGCGGCCGGTCTCGATACTGAGCTCCTTGCCGCCGAAATTGACGCCTTCACGTACGAACATGGTGATCTCCCTGTCTGTGGCCTGCAGCGATGAAATCGTGGTCGAGCAGCCACGGCGCACGAGCGCGCGCGTGACCGCCGTACGGCGCGCACGGGGTGCGCGGCCGTCCGGCTCGACGTCGCGACGCTCTACTTACGGATGCCGAGCGACTGGATGACGGCGCGATAGCGGTCGACGTTCTTGGACTTCAAATAGTCCAGGAGACGACGGCGCTGACCGACCAGCATGAGAAGACCGCGACGTGAGTGGTGATCCTTCACGTGGGCCTTGAAGTGCTCGGTCAGGTACGAAATCCGTTCCGAAAGGAGGGCGATCTGGACTTCGGGGGAACCGGTGTCACCCGGCTTCCGTGCAAACTTCTGCACGACTGACGATTTGCGTTCTGCTGCGAGGGACATTTACGCTTCTTCTTTTCTTTTGAGGTGATTGAATGTCCTACATTCCAGTTCCACAGTCAACGTAACTTGGCCCGTCACGACGGTTTTTTCGCCGTCTCGGTCACTGACGACGCGCCGAAAACGCGGAGCGTCTTCACCAGCCCGTCCGGGCGAGGTTCGGCGACGGCGATCAGGTCGCCCTTCGGATCGAAGGAGGCAGACGCGGGGCTCGGTCGAGCCGCAGTGGCCCCCCGGTGGCCGCCGCCCAGGAGACGCGCTTGCCGGCCCGCAGGTCGCGGGCCATCGCCTCGTCGACCCCGTACTGGGGGAGATCACGCAACGCGGCCGGGAGAGAGACGAGCAACAGCGGGGGCGAGCCGTCCGGCGCCGCCGCGCCCCGCGCGCCTCGACCGAGCGCTTCCAGGATCTCCGGCAGAGGTCGGGCCTGAAGCAGCGAGAACGGGCCCGACCGCGTTCGCCGCAGCGCCGTGACGTGGCCCCCCACCCCGAGCACGCGGCCGAGGTCGACGGGCCAGCGCCCGCACGTACGTCCCCTTCGAGCAATGAACGTGGAGGCGGACGTCTTGGGGGCCGCCGAAGTGGGTCAGCTCGAGCGCATGGATGACGACGGCCCGCGGCGCGACCTCGATCGACTCACCGGCGCGCGCGTAAGAGTAGAGCGGACGGCCGTCGCGCTTGATCGCCGCGTAGGCGGGCGGCGCCTGCTCGATGGGGCCGCGGAACCGACCCAGCGCCTCGCGCACGACGACGGCCGTCACCGCCGTCAGTGATTCGGGGTCGCACGTGGCGGTCACCGCGCCTTCGGAGTCGTCCGTGTCGGTCTCGACGCCGAACCGGATCGTCACGTCGTACTCCTTGTCGGCGCCCAGCAGAAACGGCGCCAGCTTGGTCGCCTCGCCCAGGCAGACGGGCAACACGCCGGAGGCCAGCGGGTCGAGCGTGCCGCCGTGGCCCACGCGCCGGACGCCGGCCGCGTGGCGGACCTGGCGGACCACCGCGAACGAGGTCGGGCCGACCGGCTTGTCGACGATCAGGACGGCGTCGGAGACCAGCGCTACTCCTTGTCGTCCGACGCGGCGTCGTCGCCCGGCGCTTCGACGTCCGGCTCTCCGGCGTCCGGCTCAGGCTCGTCCGGGGCTGCTTCTGCCGCGGGCACGACCGGGTTGATCTCGCGCAGGAGCTGCTCGACGTGCGCGGCCTGCTCGAACACCTGGTCGACCACGAAGGTGACGGCGGGCGCGACCTTCATCCGCAGCCGGCGGGAGATCGCCTGGCGGAAGTAGCCGCTCGCGTGGTTGAGCCCCTGGCGCACCCGTTCCAGCGCCGGCTCGTCGAGGCCGTGCACGGTGAACGAGGCGCGCGCGTGCTGCAGATCGCCCGAGACGCGCACGTGGGTGACGGTGATGAGGCCGGCGCCGCGCACGCGCGGGTCCTTGATCTCGTCGCGCGAGAGGACCTCCCCGAGCACACCCCGGACCTCGCTGGCCACGCGCTCCACCCGCTGTGACATCCCCTAGCCCTCCCAGTGCGTGAAGTCGGGACCGTTGAGCGCGCCGCCGCCGAACTCCTGCAGCTCGTGCTCGTCCTTGGCGACGTCGGCGTGGTCGCGCACGAAGCGCAGCACCTCGTCGATGGCCGACTCGGCGAAACGCCGGTCGGTCCCCACCAGCGTCAGCCCCAGGACCGCGCGCTGCCAGTTGTCATGCGCGTCGACCTCGGCGATCGAGACGTTGAATTTCTGCCGCACCAGATCCTTGAGCCGCTTGACGACCGAACGCTTGTCCTTGAGCGACCGCGCGGCCGCCAGGACGAGGGTGACCCGCGCGATGGCGACGGTCATCGCGCGGCGATCGCGTTGACGAAGCTCGGCTCTGCCGAGCGCGGGGCCCCCGCGAAGGTCCGCCTTCGCGGGGTGGCTTGGAGTCGTCGCGGGAGGGCGCGGGAACCCTCCCAGGGTTCCCGCATCATCGGTTAGGACGCTTTCGGGGCGTCGAGGGTGGCGGCGATGGTCTCGATCTCGAAGGCCTCGATGATGTCGCCGACGCGGACGTCGGCGTAGCCCTCGATCGACAGACCGCACTCGTAACCCGCAGCCACTTCGGACGCGTCGTCCTTGAACCGGCGCAGCGAGCCGACCTTGCCGGTGTAGATGACCACCGCGTCGCGCACCAGGCGGAGCATCGCCTTGCGGTTGATCTTCCCCTCGGTGACGAAGCTGCCGGCGATGGTGCCGGCCTTGGGGATGGTGAAGACCTGGCGGACCTCGGCCTTGCCGAGCAGCTTCTCGCGCGAGATCGGCGCCAGCATGCCGACCATGGCCTTCTTCACGTCGTCGATGGCGTCGTAGATGACCTGGTAGAGCTTGATGTCGACGTCTTCCTGCTCGGCCAGCTGCTGCGCCTTGCCGGCCGGACGCACGTTGAACCCGATCACCACGGCCGACGAGGCCTTGGCCAGGCTGACGTCGGACTCGGTGATGCCGCCGACGCCGGTGGAGATGACGTTCACGCCCACCGACTCGGTCGACAGCTTGGTGAGCGCGCTGGCGACCGCCTCGGCCGAGCCTTGCACGTCGGCCTTGAGGATCACCTTCACCTCCTTGACCTCGCCGCTCTTGATCTTGTCGAGGATGTTCTCCAGCGTCACCCGTCCGGCGCCCGACCCGGAGGCGAGCTCCTTCTTGCGTCGCGCGTCGTGTCGGTGCTCGACCAGCGTCTTGACCGCCTTTTCGTCGGTGACGACGTTGAAGACCTCGCCCGCGTCGGGAACGCCGTCCAGACCCAGGACCTCGACCGGCGTGGAGGGGCCGGCCTCGGTGAGCGCTTGCCCCTTGTCGCCCAGCATGGCGCGAATCTTCCCCGAGTACTCGCCGGCGACGACCAGATCGCCCAGCCTCAGCGTCCCGTCCTCGACGAGGATGGTCGAGATCGGACCGCGGGCCCGATCGAGGCGCGCCTCGATCACGTGCCCCTTGGCCTGCTTGTTCGGGTTGGCCTTGAGCTCGAGCAGCTCGGCCTGCAGGGCCAGCATCTCCAGCAGCTTGTCGATGCCCTCTTTGGTCTTCGCCGAGACGTTCACGAAGATCGTCGTGCCGCCCCACTCTTCCGACACCAGCTGGTGCTCGGAGAGCTTGTTGCGGATGAGATCCGGGTTCGCGCCCGGCTTGTCGATCTTGTTGATCGCCACGACGATCGGCACCTGCGCCTCCTTGGCGTGGTTGATCGCTTCGATCGTCTGCGGCATCGGGCCGTCGTCGGCGGCGACGACCAGCACGACGATGTCGGTCATCTGGGCGCCGCGCGCGCGCATGGCGGTGAACGCCTCGTGGCCCGGCGTATCGAGGAACACGACCTCCCCCTTTTCACCGGCCACCTTGTAGGCGCCGATGTGCTGGGTGATGCCGCCCGCCTCGCCGGCCGCGACGTTGGCCTTGCGGATGGCGTCGAGCAGCGAGGTCTTGCCGTGGTCGACGTGACCCATGATGGTGACGACCGGCGCGCGGGGGACGACGTCCTCCGGGTTGTCCGGCGTCTCGGTGTCGGTGAGGACCTCGTCCTCGTTGAAGGCGGTCGACTCGATCTGGAACCCGAACTCGTTGGCGATGAGCGTCGCCGTGTCGAGATCGATGTCCTGGTTGATGGTCACGCCCATCATGCCCAGCGCCCAGAGCTTCTTGACGATCTCCCGCCCCTGCACGGCCATCTTCTTGGCCAGCTCGGCGACGGCGATGGTGTCGCCCATCCGGACGACGCGCTTGTGCTCGGCGGGCGTGGTGATCTGGGTCTGCTTCAGCTTCTTGCCGGCGGCGGCGACCCGCTTCTTGGGGAAGCTGCCCGGGCGCTGGCCGCCGGGGCCGAACGAGGGGCGACCGAAACGGTCGCGTCCGGCGGGCGCGCGGTTGAGCAGGTTGGTGCGGCCGAGACGGCGCAGCTCCTCGTCGCGGTCCTTGATCTCGACGCGCGGGGCGTTACCGTCGCCGCCCCGCGGGGCCAGGCCGGGGAGCTGGATGAACGCGCCCGTGGCCGCCGAGCCGGTGACCACCGGCTGCGGAATCGTCTTCAGGCCCGCGCGTGACAGCGGCTGGGGCACCGGCATCTCGACCGGCTTCGAGACCACCGGGGCGGCAGGCGCGGCAGGCGCCGCTTCTGCGGCGGGGGCAGCCGGCGCAGGCGCCTCGACCGGCGGGGGCGAAACCTCGGCGGACGGCGCGGGCGCCGTTGTCTGCGTCTGGGTTTCTGCCGCCGGCTCGGCCTTGGCGACGACGACCGGCTCAGGCGCCCGCACGGGCGCGGGCGGCGCGACCGGCTGGGGCGCGGGCGCCACCGGGGCAGCCGCCGGGGCAGCCGCGGGCGCGGCGCTGGCGACCTGACGCGCGGGCGCGGGAGCGGCCTTCGAACGGCGGCGAATGACGGTGCCGTCGACGGTCAGCCGTTCCTCGACCAGGCTCTCATGTCGTTCGCGGTCGACCGCGCGCCGGATCCGGTCGGCGTCGGCCGCCTCGATCTGGGACATGTGGTTGGCGACGTCGATCGCCATCGCGCGCACCTTGGCGACCAGGTCCTTCGGCTGCAGGCCGAGATCCTTGGCCAGCTCGTAGAGCCGCACGCGCGGTCCCACCGGTGCTTCTGGCGTTCCTGCTCTGTCTCTATCGTATCCGCTGATCATGATGTCCCCTGGTTACGCGAGACCGCGGTCAATGGCCCAGTTGTCGAAGAAGGCGAGCCGATTCCGACGACATGTCGACCGGCTGTTTGAAGGCGCGAGAGAGCACGCCGGCGCGCAAGGCGCCCTCGATGCAGTCCGCGCGTGGATGAAGCGAGGCCCCCCGCCCCGGTCCGCGCCGTGGCGACGCGACCTGAATGGAGCCCGTGCTCGCCACCCGGGCGAGACGAACCATCTCGACGGCTGGCCCGCGCTTGCGGCAGCCGATACAGGTTCGCGTGGAGACAGGCATGGGGGCCCTGGCGCATCGTTACGGCGCCTCCGGATTGGGGGCGGCGGCGGCCGCCCCGTTGGACTCCGGCGCGGCGGCGGCGGCGGCCGCTGCGGCGGCCGAGGCTGCCGCGGCGTCATCGGCCGCCTGTTGCGCGATCCGCGCGGCTTCCGCCGCCTGGCGCACGCGCTCGGCTTCCGCTGCCGGGCCGGCCGCCGTGATGATCGCCTGGGCCGCCTGGGCGTTTCCGATCCCGGTGACCGAGGTCAGCTCGTCGGGCTTGGCGCCCGCGACCTCCGCCGCCGAGCGCCAGCCGGCCTTGAACAGCGCCTCGGCCACCTCGGCCGTGACGCCGGCGATCGCCGCCAGCGACTGGCGGGCGCGCGCCTCCATCTCGGTCACCTTGGAGGCCGAGTGGATGTCGATGCGCCAGCCGGTCAGCTGCGACGCCAGGCGAACGTTCTGCCCCTTCTTGCCGATCGCCAGCGACAGCTTCTCGTCGGGGACGATGAGCTGCATGGTGTGCGAGCCGACGTCCATCAGCACGCGGGCCACCTCGGCCGGGGCGATGGCGTTGCAGACGAACTTCACCGGATCGGCGTCGTAGGGGACGATGTCGATCTTCTCGCCGCGCAGCTCCTGGACGACGGCCTGGACGCGCGAGCCCTTCATGCCGACGCAGGCGCCGACCGGATCGACGTCGCGATCGCGCGAGTGGACGGCGATCTTCGAGCGGGCGCCGGCCTCGCGGGCCGAGGCCTCGATGCGGACGATCTTCTCGTAGATCTCGGGGACCTCCATCTCGAACAGCTTCTCGAGCAGCCCCTTGTGCGTGCGCGACAGGATGATCTGCGGTCCGCGCGCCGCCTTGTCGATGTCGACCACGTACGCGACGATCCGGTCGCCGGCGCGGTACGACTCGCGCGGCACCTGGTCGCGCACCGGGAGCACCGCCTCGGCGCCGCCCAGGTCGACGATGATGTTGCCGCGCTCGAAGCGGCGGACGATGCCGGAGATGAGCTCGCCCTTGCGCTCCTTGTACTGGTTGAAGACGTTCTCGCGCTCCGCCTCGCGGACCCGCTGCAGGATGACCTGCTTGGCGGTCTGGGCGGCGATGCGGCCGAACCCCTTCCAGGCGCGGTTCAGCTTGAGGAGCTCGCCGTACTTGGCGTCCTGCTCCTCGGCTTTGACCTGATCCTTCTCGTCATAGAAGATCTGAAACAGAAGCTCGTCGCCCGGATCGGCCTTGAGCCCGAAGCGCTGGGCGTCGGAGAGCAGCACCTCTTTCCCCTCGTTGCCGGGGGTGAAGGCCTCGACGATGACGATGATCTGGAACAGATCGACGCGGCCGATCTCCTCGTTGAACTTGGCCTCCATCTCGCGCTGCATGCCGAAGGCGCGTTTGGCCGCCGTCAGGATCGCCTGCTCGAGGGTCTCGACCAGCACGGTGCGGTCGATGTTCTTGTCTTTGGAGACCTGGTCGAGGACCAGGCCGAGGGCGGCACCTTCGTTCATGAGGCACTCCGATTATTGGATGAGGAGACCTTCGAAGGGAGCTTCGAAGGGACCTCGGGCCCCCCCCTGACGGACTTGTCGTTGGGCTTGGCGCGACCCGGAGTCCCGGCGCGAGTCTTCTCGCGGGGGGCAGATCCAGGCTGCGCTTCACCAGCACGAGCGAACTCCCGATCCCAATCGGGGATGAGGTTCGCGCGCACGATGTCGTCGATGGGGAGCGCGTAAGACCGGCCATCACAAGCGATCTCCACGTGGCCGTCCTTGGCCCCGCGGATGGTCCCGGAAAAATTGCGCCGCCCTTCGACCCCCGCCTCGAGCCGCACGCGTGCGCTCTCCCCCACGAATCGCGCAAAGTCCCGCTCTCGCCGCAGGGGCCGATCAAGCCCGGGCGAGCTCACTTCCAACAAATAGGTGTGTGCAATGTTATCGGCCACGTCGAGCGCCGCCGACACGTCGCGGCTGACGCGCTCGCAGTCGTCGACACCGACGAGCGTCTGATCGGTGGCCTGGTCTCCCGCGGAACCAGCCGGCCGATCGATGAAGAGGCGCAGCACCGCCCCCCGTTGCTCACGCGCAAACTGGACTTCGATCAGATCGAAGCCTGCGTCGCGAACGTAGGGTTCAGCGAGCGTCCACAAGTCTTGAAGGTCCTTTCGCATGATGTTTGGAAACAAAAATGTGTCGGGCAATAAAAAGGGCGGGCACGCGGCCCACCCTTTTACGGAGGCAACGTAATCTTTCGAGGCCGCGTTTTATAACATGGTGATCTGCACTCCGCAAGGCAGCCGCGCTCGGGCTAAACCTCAGGATTTCCGGGTCTTTTTGTCGTCCGGGCGGCCGCGCCGGGGCTCGTTTGGCCGAGGTCGGAGGCAGGGTCGTGCCTGCCGTTCAACCTGCCGTGGTAGCCTAACCGGGATGTCGGAGCTGGTCGTCGGCGCGGTTCAGATGACCTCGACCGAGGACGTGGAGGCCAACCTCGAGCGTGCGCGCGAGCTGGTCCGTCAGGCGGCCAGCGCCGGCGCCGCTGCTGGTTGGTCTGCCCGAGAACTTCGCTTACCTCGGCAACGACCGCGACCACCGGCTGGCCATCGCCGAGACCCTCCCTGATCCAGGAACCCCGCCCGACGCCTCCGGGCGAAGACCGATCCTGGGCGCGATGCAGGAGCTGGCCCGCGCGGCGGGGACCTGGCTCCTGCTCGGTGGCTTCCCCGAACGGGGCGCCGGAAACAAGATCCGCAACAGCGCGGTGCTGCTCGACCCTTCCGGCGCGGTGGTCTCCGTCTATCGCAAGATGCACCTCTTCGACGTCGACGTCCCGGGCGGCAGGAGCTTTCGCGAATCGGAGGCGATCGAGCCGGGCGGCGCGCCGGTGGTGGCCGAGACCCCCTGGGGCGGCCTGGGGCTCAGCATCTGCTACGACGTCCGGTTCCCGGAGCTTTACCGGGCGCTGGCGGCCGGCGGCGCCCGCATCGTGGCGGTCCCCTCGGCGTTCACGGTGGAGACCGGGAAGGATCACTGGCACGTCCTGCTCCGTGCGCGGGCCATCGAGAACCAGGTCTTCCTCCTGGCCCCGGCGCAGTTCGGGGTGCACGGTCCGAACCGGACCAGCTACGGCCACGCGCTGGTGATCGATCCCTGGGGGGTGGTGCTGGCCGAGTGCGGCGACCAGGAAGGCGTCGCCCTCGCCCGCCTCGACTTCGACTATCAGGAGCGGGTGCGAACGGCGTTGCCGGTCCTGACGCACCGCCGGATCTAGACGAGGTCGGTCGGTCCGTCCGGCGGCGGGCCGGGCCGAATGACGAGCGACAGCAGCGCCGCCGCGGTGATGAGCCCGGCCACGACGAGCAGCGACACGAGGTCGGAGATCCGGTAGCGATCGGCGATCAGCATCTTCACGCCGACGAAGGCCAGCACCAGGGCCAGGCCGCCCTTCAGATAGCGCAGCCGCTGGACCAGACGCGCGACCAGGAACGTCAGCGCGCGCAGGCCGAGCACGGCGAAGATGTTCGAGGTGTAGACGATGAACACGTCCCGCGTGACGCCGAAGACCGCGGGAATCGAATCGACGGCGAACACCACGTCGGTCGCCTCGATCACCACCAGCACGGTGAGCAGCGGCGTGGCGAACAGCTTGCCGCCGTGCCGAACGAGGAAGTGCGCCCCGTCGTAGTCGGGGGTCACCCGCACGAAGCGGCGGAACAGGGCCAGCACCGGGTTCTTCTCGGGGCGAACCTCCTCGTCGCCGCCGAACAGCAGGCGCAGCGCCGTCACCACCAGGAAGACGCCGAAGATGTAGGTGACCCAGTGGAACGCGGCCAGCAAGCACCGCGCCGACGGCAATGAACAGGCCCCGGGTGATGAGCGCGCCGAGGATCCCCCAGAACAGGACGCGATGCTGGAGGTTCGCCGGGACGGCGAAGAAGGAAAACGCCGCCAGGAAGACGAACAGGTTGTCGACGGAGAGCGCCTTTTCGATCAGCCAGGCCTGGAAGAACTCCAGCCCCCGATCGGACCCGGACCGAAAATAGATGCCCAGGTTGAAGAGGAGCGCCACGCTGATCCAGACGAGCGACCAGACCGCCGCCTCGCGCCCGCGGACGGCGTGCGCCTTGCGGTGAAAGACCCCCAGGTCGAGCGCCAGCATTCCGGCGACGACCACGCCGAAGATCACCCACGCCAACGGCTCGCCAGGCGCGGTCATTTCATTGTTTTGGCAAGTCGCGCTGGGTCGAAGGGTGGACTTCGATGTGATGGTAGACGCCGCCCGGCTGGGTCGCCGGCGCCGGCGCGACCTGCTGGAAGATCCGGTCGAGCGACAGCCCTCCGCTGCGCTTGATGGCGATGACGGCGATGATGGCGATGATCAGCAGTAGCGCGCGGCGCAGATTTCGGCGCGGCAGCAGCTGCCAAAAGGTCCGTTCCGGCGGGGGGGGCGGAAGCTCATTGATGAGGCGGCGAGAGCGCACGGCGAACGGAGCGATCTTAGTCGGCGTTTGGGCGGCGGGCGAGTTTGGTCACCCTCAGCCGTGTCCGGCGCGTCCCCCGGAAGGTGTCGAGCTCGGCGGTCGCCACCAGATCGAGCAGCGCGCCGGGCCCCGGATCCTCGTCGCCGAAGCCGAAGGCGATCGCCTCACTGACGGTCCCGTCGTGATCGAGCGTGAGCTGCAGGTGCCCCTTGCCGACGACCCGGGTGGCGCGGGTGGTGACGCCGCGAAGCGCAAACAGCGGCTCCCGGTTGGCGGCGCCGAACGGCGCCAGGCGGGCCAGCTCTTCGGCAAACGGGAGGTCGAGCTCGCCCAGCCTCACCTCGGCGTCGACCTCGACCGCGAACGCGGCGCGTCCGGCCAGCTGGCGGGCGGCCTCGGCGGCGAAGGCCGCCCGAAATGGTCCGAGCTGAGCGAAGGCGATGCTCATTCCGGCGGCGCCGGCGTGGCCTCCGAACCTGGTGAGGTGGGTGCTGCAGGCGCCCAGCGCCTCGAACAGGTTCACGCCCGGCACGGTCCGGGCCGAGCCGCGCCCCTCGCCGTTCTTGAAGCCGATGGCGATCGCGGGGCGGGCAAACTGATCGACCAGCCGCGCGGCGATGATCCCCACCACCCCCTGGTGCCACCCCTCGGCGCCCACCACCACGGCCGGCGCGTCGGTCTGGTCGGCCGCCTGCGCGCGCGCCTCCATCCAGACGAGCTCCTGGATCCGTTGACGCTCGGTGTTCTGGTCGTCGATCGCCTCGGCCAGGCGGGGCGCGTCGGCCGGTGAGGCCAGCAGCAGATCGAGCGCCAGCTGCGCCTCGCCGAGCCGCCCGGCCGCGTTGAGCCGCGGCGTCAGCCGAAACGCCGCCTGATGGGCGGTGATGGGCCCTTCCATCAGCTCGGCCCGCTCGGCAAGCGCGGCCAGGCCCGGGCGCTTGCGCGCCGAAAGGATCTTCAGCCCGGCGGCGACCAGGATCCGGTTCTCGTCGGTGAGCGGCACCAGATCGGCGATCGTCCCCAGCGCCACCAGATCGAGCAGCTCGCGGGGATCGAAGGCGGCGCCCAGGCGGGTGCGCAGGGCCGCCGCCAGGTAGAACGCCACCCCGCAGGAGGCCAGCCCCTTGAACGGAAAGGCGTCGTCGGGACGGCGCGAATTGACCAGCGCGTAGGCCGCCGTCTCGCCGAGCGGCAGCTCGTGGTGGTCGATGACGATGACGTCGAGGCCCAGCCCCCGCCCGGCCACCAGCGCGTCGTGATCGCTGGTGCCGCAGTCGCCGGTGACCAGCACGCGGCAGCCCTCCGCGGCGAAGCGCGCCACGTCGTCGGCGCCGAGACCGTATCCCGCTTGCCGGCTCGCCGCGCGCGCGATCACCTTGCCGCCGAAGGCCCGCAAGGCGCTGGCCAGCGTGGCCGCCGTGGTGACGCCGTCGACGTCGTAGTCGCCGAAGACGCCGATCGTTTCGCCTGCCGCCAGCGCCGCCACCAGCCGGTCGACGGCCCGCTGCAGGTCGGCCATGCCGTCGGGACGGCGGAGATCGCCGAGGCGCGGCTCGAGAAACTTCGACACGGCGTCCGCCCGAACGATCCCCCGCCCCACCAGCACCCGCGCCGTCAGCGGCCGCAGCTTGGCTTCCGTTGCCAGCGCCGCCGCCACCTGATCGTCAATCGAGGGGGCGCGCCAGGCGATGCTCACCCGGCCACCCTAACATCGCAGCCTGTGGACGAGACGCTAAACTTCGAGCTCGTCGTCGGCCTTGCGGCCGCGGCGATTGCGCCCGGAGACCTGCTGGCGCTTCTGGCTGGCGAGGTACTTGTCGTTGAGCCAGATGAGGATCGGACTGGCGATGAAGATCGACGAGTAGGTGCCGACGATGACGCCGACGTTCATGGCGAAGGCGAAGTCACGAATGACGCCGACGCCGAAGACGTTCATCGCGAAGGTGACGAAGAAGACGGTGGCGCTGGTCCAGATGGTGCGCGACAGCGTCTCGTTGATCGACTGATTGACGATCCGGTCGAAGCGCCGGTCGCGCAGGCGCGTGGCGTTCTCGCGAATGCGGTCGAAGACGACGATGGTGTCGTTCATCGAGTACCCGATGATGGTCAGAACCGCCGCCACCGTCGTCAGCGAGAACTCTTTGTACGTCACGGCGAAGGCGCCGACGGTGATGATCGCGTCGTGGATCAGGGCGACGACCGTGCCTGGGCCGTAGCGAAGATCGAAGCGGAACGCGATGTAGACCATGATCAGCAGGATGGCGTAGAGCAGCGACCGCGCCCCGTCGTACTGGAGCTGCTTGCCGGCCTTGGCCCCCACCGACTCGACCGACGGGATGGCCGCCACCGCCCCCTCGCCCAGCCTGGCGTCGAGCGCGTGACGGATCTCGGTGTCGAGGCCGACCAGCGTCACCTCGTAGGTGTTCTCGTCGGCGCGGCCGAAGGCCTGCACCTGGTTGGTGTGGACGCCAATCGCCTTGAGCGAGCTCGCCAGCGCCGACGGTTCGACCGGCTTGTCGTAGCGGAGGTAGACCTTGTCGCCCCCCTCCGACCACTCGAAGCGCTTGAGGGTGGCGTCCCCCTCGTGGGCCAGCGACGCCTGGATCTGCTTGGCCTGCTGCTCGGAGACGACCGAGACGGCGCCCACGCGGACCATGTAGTTCCACTTCATCTTTCCCGAGGGGTCGGCGTACTTGACCACGTCGGCATCGGGAAAGCCGACGTCGGCCAGCGTCTTGCGAATCTGGCCGGCATCGACGGGCTTGGAGAACTCGAGGACGATCTCGCTGCCGCCCCGGAAGTCGACCCCCCAGTTGAGCATGTGCCCGCGCGACTTGAAGACGTAGGCGTTGAGCGGAAGCATGATGGCGGTCAACGTCACGAGGACGATGGAGAGACCGATCCAGTACTTCTCCCGGCCGACGAACTCGTAGTTCGACCCCGGCTTGATGATTTCGAAGAACTTCTGACGTGGGTTTGTCGCCGGCATCGCGTCCTCAGATCGACAGGGTGGCGCGCGCGGCGCCCCGGCGCCCCACCACGCCGTCGAACATCCAGTGCGACAGCCAGTAGGAGGTGAACAGGTTGGTGATGATCCCGACGAGCAACGTCACCGCGAACCCCCGGATCGGCCCCGACCCGTAAGAGTAGAGGACGACGCCGGCCACGAAGTTGGTCACGTGCGCGTCGAACACGGTCCAGAACGCGCGCGCGAACCCCGCGTCGACGGCCGTACGCACCGACTTGCCGAGGCGCAGCTCTTCGCGGATGCGCTCGTAGATGATGATGTTCGCGTCGACCGCCATGCCGATGGTCAACACCAGGCCCGCGATCCCGGGCAGCGTCAGCGACGCCTCGAAGGCGGCCAGGATGGCGATCATGTAGAGCATGTTCAAGATCATCGCCACCACGGCGATGATTCCCGACAGCCGGTAGTAGATGAGCATGAAGAGGATGACGGCCGCCGCTCCGATGTACATGGAGAACTTGGCCTTCTCCACCGAGTCGCGGCCCATCGTCGGCCCGACCTGCGTCTCGAAGGTCTTGTGCAGCGGCGCCGGCAGCGCGCCCGAGCGGAGCACCGCCACCAGATCCTTGGCCTCCTGCTGGAGCGCGAAGGGATCGCCGAAGCCGCCCAGCGTGATCCGCCCGCGCGCCCCGATGCGCCCCTCGATGACCGGCGCGCTGTTGATCTTGTCGTCGAGGAGGATGGCCATCTTGCGGCCGATGTTGTCGCCGGTCATCCGCTCGGAGATGGCCGCCCCCTGGCGGTCGAACTCGAACGAGACCTCCGGCCGGCCGGTCTGCTGATCCCAGGTCTGGTCGGCGTTCGACAGATACTCGCCGGTGAGCGGGGCCCGCTTGTGAAGGTAGTAGGTGCGCCAGTAGCGATCCGGCGTCGCCTCGCCGTTCTCGTTGCGCCCCTGCGTCTCCTCGTAGCCGATCTCGTGATCGGGGGGACGGCCAGGTCGCCGGTCAGCCCGTCGAAGAACTTCTGCAGCGTCTCGCGGCTCTTCGAGCGCAGGTAGACGTCCTCGTGTGGCTTGCCGGTGTCCTTCTCGGTCCAGGACTCGGGGACCACGTCGATGCCGGCGCCCCCCTTTTCATTCTTGGGCACCGCCGCCGCCACCTTGCGCATGTACTCCGAGCCGTCGTCGACGATCTTGAACTCGAGCTGCGCCGTGCGGCCGATGATCGACTTGATCCGCTCGAAGTCGGCCGACTTGAGGCCGGGGAGCTCGACGATGATGTCGGTCCCCTTCTTGATGATGGTCGGTTCAGAGACGCCGAACTTGTCGACGCGCCCCCGGATCGTCTCGATCCCCTGCCGGAGCGCGTAGTCGCGCACCTCTTCGACCTGATCCGGGTCGAGCCGCAGGCGCACCACGCCGGTCGTCGCGTCGCGGCTGACGACGTCGAGCGACTTGCGGTACTCCTTGAGGACCGTGTCGTCCAGCTTGGTCTCGTCCGACGGCGGCTTGAACGTCAGGATGATGTCGTCGCGCCCTTCGCGGCTGACGACCAGATCCGTGACGCCCTTGTCCTTGTGCAGCCGGTCTTCGATGTCCGAGGCCAGGCGATCGACCTTGCCGGCCACCGCCTTGTCCACGTTCACCTCGTAGACCAGGTGCAGACCGCCCTGGAGATCGAGCCCCAGCTGAATCCGCTTCTGAAAATGCTTCTGAATGAAGGCCGGCTGCTTGTCCTCCGGGACGACCGTCGGGATCAGATAGAGGACGGCCAACACGGTGACGACGCCGTATAGGGCCGCCTTCCACCACCAAGATCGTTCCATGAGATCGCTTGTCCCGTCCTTCGTGCGTCTTGGGCGAGCGCCGAGTTACGACGCTTTCGATTCCGTCTTGTCCGACTTGGGCGTGTCCCCGGTGTAGACGCCGGTGATGGCGCTGCGGAGGAACCGGACCCGGACGCCCTCCTGCACCTGCAGGGTCACCTCGTTGTCCTTCATGCCGGTGATTCGGCCGATGATCCCGCCCTGCGTGGCGACATCGTCCCCCTTCTTCAGCTCCGACAGCATCTTCT
Organism: uncultured Pseudomonadota bacterium; assembly: GCA_963835825.1. Taxonomy (GTDB): domain Bacteria; phylum Myxococcota_A; class Polyangia; order Fen-1088; family Fen-1088; genus JADGRB01. The sequence continues at coordinate 1,806,763 of CAWIGZ010000001.1, read as the reverse complement.
GATGGTCCTTGGCCTTCTTGGACTGCGGGCGCAGCACCAGGAAGTAGAAGATTGCGAAGATCGCGATGAGAGGAACGAACTGGGTCAACGGCGAACCGCCCCCACCGGGAGCAGCTTGCGCCAGACCATTTAGGAATTGAGTCACGAAGAGGGCCTCCAGCCGGGCAAACGCATAGCAGGGAAGCCAAAACCGGGCAAGGTTTATGCGTCTTGGGTCGCGTGGGCGGGGGATTCAAAGGCCCCTTCGAGGGTCCTTTGCTGGAGCTAGAACGCCTGGACGGCCGAGATGTCACCCGCGCCGGTGGCGAGCATGAGCAAGCGATCGAGACCGAGGGCGATGCCAGCGGTGGGCGGCATCTGCGGCAGCGCGGCCAGCAACGCCTCGTCGATCGGGTAGACCGCCTTGCCGCGGGCGGCCCGGGTTCGGGTCTCCTCCTCGAACCGGCGGCGCTGCTCGACCGGGTCGGTCAGCTCGCCGAAGGCGTTGGCCAGCTCGAGCCCCCCGGCGTAGAGCTCGAACCGTTCCACCACCGGCGGATCGCGGGGGTGCGGCCGCGCCAGCGCGCCGAGCGGCGCCGGCCAGTCGAAGACGAAGGTCGGCCCCGCTTTCGCCAGCGCCGGCTCGATGCGGTCGAGGAACACCTGATAGAAGATGTCGTCCCAGGCGATCGCCGCGCCGACCGCCACGCCCGCCTGTTCGGCGGCCGCCCGCAGCTCCCCGGCCGTCTCGGCCCCGGTCAGCGAAAACCCGGCGTGGCGCGCGAACAGCTCGCGCACGGTGGTCCGCGCGAACGGCGCGCCGAGACCGAGCGCCAGCGGATCGCGCCCCGCGGCCTGGAAGGCGCGCTCGACCAGCGCCTCGCAGTCGGCGGCCAGCACCTCGAGCGGGGTCTCCGCCCGGTACCACTCCACCATCGTGAACTCGGTCCGGTGGTGCGGGCCGAGCTCCTCGGCGCGCCAGCACTTGCAGATCTCGAAGATGCGCGGCAGCCCGGAGGCCACCAGCCGCTTGAGGTGATACTCGGGCGAGGTGATCAGCCACCGCGCTTCACCGGCGGATTGCCCGGCGGGGATGGCGTCGAGGTGGACCTCTTGCCCCGGCGAGCGGACGCGCGACGGGGTCGAGACCTCGAGGAATCCTTCGCTCTCGAACCAGCCCCGCACGGCCCGCACGATGCGCCCTCGCGCTTCGAGCGAGGCGCGGGAGGCTGGCATCGAAGATGGCCTACGCGCGGCTGAGGCGCTCGAGGTACTGCCCCGTGCGCGTGTCGATCTTGATGACGTCGCCGACGTTGATGAACAGCGGCACGTTGATGCTGGCGCCGGTGGAGATCTTGGCCGGCTTGGTGGCGCCGGTCGCCGTGTCACCGCGGAAGCCCGGGTCCGCCTCGACCACCGCCTGCTCGATGAAGTTGGGGAGCGTCACGCCGACGGCGCGCCCGTTGAAGAACAGCACCTCGACGTTGGTGTTCTCCGGCATGAAGCCGGCCGAGTCACCGATGGTGTCCTTGGGGATCTGCACCTGGTCGTAGGTCGTCGTGTCCATGAAGACGAACGAGTCGGCGTCGGCATAGAGGTACTGCATCGTCTTCGTCTCGACGTCCGCCGGCTCGAGCCGCTCGCCAGAGCGCAGGTTGCGCTCGAGGACGCCGCCCGTGAGCAGGTTCTTCATCTTGGTGCGCGTGAAGGCCGCGCCCTTCCCCGGTTTGACGAACTGGAACTCGACGACGGTGTAAGGCGAGCCGTCGATCATGATCTTCAAACCCTTGCGAATGTCGGACGTGTCGTACATGAGGAGCTGGGGTTTAGCCCGTCGGTCGGCGCGCCGTCAAGGCGTCGCTGCCGCAAAGAGCTCAGGCCTTCGAGGTCCCCTGGCGGCCGTAGGCGTCTTCCAGCCGGACCACGTCGTCGAGCTCGGTGGTCGACACCTCGAACACGTCGGTGTCCTCGATGGCGATCATCCGGTGGCGCAGCCCCGGCGTGACGTGAAAGGCTTCGCCCGGGCCCATCTCCCGAACCTGCGGCGGCTGCCCCTCGACGAAGTGCTCGAAGTTCATCCGCCCCGACCAGACCATCACCGTCTCGTCCTTCTTGCGGTGATACTGCAGCGACAGCTTTTGCCCCGCCTTGATGTGCAGCACCTTGCCGACGTAGCGGTCGGTGACCGCCCAGATCATCTCGTGCCCCCAGGGCTTATCGACTCGCTTCATTTTTTATCGGGACCCTGAGAGGGTCCCGCTCCCCCCGCGACGGGCTCGGGCCGGCGAAGCCGTCCCTCCCCCACGCGATTCTTTTTTATCGGGACCCTGAGAGGGTCCCGCTCCCCCCGCGACGGGCTCGGGCCGGCGAAGCCGTCCCTCCCCCACGCGATTCTTTTTTTATCGGGACCCTGAGAGGGTCCCGCTCCCCCGCGACGGGCTCGGGTCGGCGAAGCCGTCCCTCCCCCACGCGATTCTTTTTTATCGGGACCCTGAGAGGGTCCCGCTCCCCCCGCGACGGGCTCGGGCCGGCGAAGCCGTCCCTCCCCCACGCGATTCTTTTTTATCGGGACCCTGAGAGGGTCCCGCTCCCCTTTCTGCTTCGTGGCGGATCAGGGACTCGAACCCCGGACCCGGCGCGTATGAAACGCCTGCTCTAACCAGCTGAGCTAATCCGCCTCGTTCTTACTCGGAACCCTGAGCGGGTTCCGAACCTCCGCGACGGGGTCGAGCCGGCAAAGCCGCCTCTCCCCCAGCGCGAGTGCGGGCGCGATTTTGCGCGTAGAGCCGTCGCTGTCAAGCACGGAGTCGCTCCCGCGGCCCTGATGCTCACCAGGAGGTGCGGCGGGGGGGCGGGATGTACTCGACCGCGGCCGTGGGAGGGCCGCGCCGGTTGTGGGCGAGCAGTCGCACCGCTCCCAGCCCCGCCAGAAAGCCACCTACGTGCGCCATCCAGGCGATGCCCGAAGAGCTGGGCAGCAGCAGCTGCGCCAGGAACCAGCCGCCGAGGAAGATCCAGGCCGGCACCGGCACGACCGGCCAGAGGAACGGGATCATCACCAGCGTCGCGATCCGCGCGCGGGGATAGAGCATCAGGTAGCCGCCCAGCACGCCGGCGATGGCACCCGAGGCGCCGATCATCGGCGCCGTCGAGTCGGGCATGCTGTAGCACTGCGCGAGCGCGCCGACCGTCCCGACCAGAAAATAGAAGAGCAGGAACCGGATCGGGCCCATCGCCTCCTCGACGTTGTCGCCGAAGACCCAGAGGAACCACATGTTGCCGATGAGGTGCATCCAGCCGCCGTGCAGGAACATCGATGTCCAGATGGAACCGGGCACCGGGAGCAGGTTCTGGGGGCGAATGTCGACGTGGTGGACGATCTCGAAGGGGATCGCCCCCGCGGCCAAGGTGAGGAGCTTCTGCCCGCCTGGGCTGAGGGACAACTCGAAGAGAAACGCGACCACGTTTGCCGCGATCAACAGGAGCGTCACCGCAGGAAATCGCGTGCGTGGGTTGTCGTCGCGGAGCGGAAGGAACACGCCGTGAGCGAGTTTGACACGATTTCGTCGGGTCGCGAACCTTGACTGTCCTCGATGGCACCCCTATAAGGCGCTTAGAAGATGCGGCTTTACAGCGGAAAGATTCCCCTCATCGGGACGGAGATCGTCAAAAGCTTGGCCGAGGCGGGGGACATCGAAGTCACCGACCGAGGTGAAGCCGAGATGGACGTCCAGGCGGTTCTCAAAGAGTACGTGCGTCTCGATCGCGAGATCACGGAGAAGGCCAAGGACCTCCTGCAGAAGAAGAACCTCCCCTACGAGCAGTTCGGGAAGATCAAGCGCACCCTGGCCGGTGAGAAGGCCTTCGGGCTCGGCGAGGACGGGCTCGAGTGGATGACGACGCAGATGATCGAGTCGTTCATGCAGTCGCCCCACGTCGAGGAGATCTACGTCGAGGACACCGTCCTGCGAAAGCGGATGAGCGACATCCTCAAGAAGCACATGCAGGTCGACGAGGAGCTGGACGAAGAAGTTCGCCGGCGGATCAAGAACCTGGAAGAGGGGACCTCCACCTGGGAGGTCGAGTACGGCAAGGTTCTGGATCAGATCAAGCGCAACCGCGGGCTCGATCAGTAGCTCCGCGTGAGCAGCCGCACTACGGCCGACGCGGTTCGGTAGCGCCTCGGCCGCCGAGCACGAGGCGCACCAGCTGGTCGATGGCCTTGGCCACGGCCGGGAGCTTGGGCTCTTCGGCCAGGAATCCGGGCGTGGTGTGGACGCGGGCCTTCTGGTCGCTGATGACGTCGTCGACGGTCGCCGGGCGCACGTCGGCGCCCATCACCGCGGCGTGCTTCGCCAGCGCCGTCCCCTTCGGTCCCAGCGTCACGCGCACGCCGGCCACCGGTCCGAGCACGCGCGCCGCCAGCAGCGCCGACAGGCCAATGAACCCCATCGGCTTGTGCGCGGGCAAGAGCGCCCGCAGCAGCTTGACCAGATCGGGATCGACCGTGCAGAGCTCGTGTTTGTCCGCGTAGTCGGAGAGCGTGGTCCCTGCCCCGCCGCCCCCCGGCACCAGCAGCGCGTCGATGCGGTTCGGCGAGAGCTCGCCGAGCGGCAGCACGGCGCCGCCCGAGAGGCGCGCCGCCTCGACCCGGGCGTTGCGGGTGGCCTTGTCGACGATCCCGCCGCTCAGGTGATCGACGACGGTGCGCTGATCGCGATCGGGCGCGGCGCAGATGATCTCCGCCCCCGCCCGCTCGGCGAAGTAGAGCGCCAGCATCGCTTCGGCGGCGTCGCTGCCGTCACCCCATCCGCATCCTGACAGCACGACCCCGACGCGCTTGGCCATGGCCTTCGTTTACCACGTCGCGTACGACGTCGCGCCTACCAGGGGGTCGCCGGGAAGGTGCCGGCGGCGATCGCCGCGCGGGCCCGCCGCGCAATGCTCAAGTAGTGCTCGAGGTTGTGGACGGTCGCCAGGCGATAATAAAGCAGCTCCTTGGCGTGAAAGAGGTGGGCCAGGTAGGCGCGGCTGTAGCGGACGCAGCAGGCGCAGGGGCACCCGTCCTCGACGGGTTGCGGCTCGTCGCGGTGGCGCGCGTTGCCGATGTTCAGCCGCCCCGCGCGCGTGAATAACTGCCCGTTGCGCGCGTTGCGGGTCGGCATCACGCAGTCGAACATGTCGATGCCGGCGCCGATGGCGCGCCAGATGTCCTCCGGCGTTCCCACGCCCATCAGATAGCGGGCCCGCTCGGCCGGCATCTCCTCGGCGACTTCGGCGATCACCGCGTGCATCACCTCGGGCGCCTCGCCGACCCCGAGGCCGCCCAGCGCGAACCCGTCGAACGGCAGCTCGCGCAGCTCGGCCAGGTGCGCGCGCCGCAGATCGACGTGCACGCCCCCCTGCCCGATCCCGAACCGCAGCTGGCCCGGCGCCGGCGTCGTCGCCAGGCAGCGGCGAGCCCAGCGGCTGGTGCGGGCCATCGCCGTCTCGATCACCGGGCGCGGCGCATCGGAGGGCGGACACTCGTCGAACGCCATGGCGATGTCGCTGCCCAGCAGCGCCTGGATCTCCATCGCCCGCTCGGGTGTCAGCCGCTGCGGCGATCCGTCGAGGTGCGACGCGAAGGTGACGCCGTCGTCGTCGACGGTCCGCCGCTCGCGCAGGCTGAACACCTGGAACCCGCCCGAGTCGGTCAGGATCGCGCGCGACCAGCCCATGAACTTGTGCAGGCCGCCCAGCGCGGCGATCCGTTCGGCCCCCGGCCGCAGCGCCAGGTGGTAGGTGTTGCCGAGGATGATCCGCGCGTCGAGGCGCTCGACGTCCTCCGAGGCCAGCGCCTTCACGCTGGCCTGCGTCCCCACCGGCATGAAGACGGGCGTCTCGATCGGCCCGTGGGCGGTCTCGAGGATTCCGGCGCGCGCGCGCCCGGCCCGGGCGGTGACTCGAAACGGACTGGCCCCCATCACGCTGCGTCTCCCGTGATCAACATGGCGTCACCGTAGCTGTAAAACCGGTATCCGAGCCGCACCGCCTCGGCATAAGCGGCCAGCACCGGCTCACGCCCCGCGAACGCCGCCACCAGCATGAGCAGCGTGGAGCGCGGGAGGTGGAAGTTGGTGATCGAGATCGGTGACCACCTCGAACCGCGCGCCGGGAACGATGAAGAGATCCGTCGCCCCCTCGCCCGCCACGACCGCGCCTTCGTGCGCCCGCGCCGACGCCTCCAGCGTCCGCACGACCGTCGTGCCGACCGCCACCACCCGCCGCCCCTGCGCGCGCGCCCGGGCGATCGTCTCCGCCGTCTGCCGGGAGATCCGGAAGTGCTCGGCGTCCATCTGATGCTGCCGGGGATCGGCCACCTCGACCGGCCGGAACGTCCCCGGCCCGACGTGCAACGTGACGAACGCGATCTCGTGACCCGCGACCCGCAACGCCTCGAGCAGCTCCGGCGTGAAATGCAGGCCGGCCGTCGGCGCGGCGACGGCGCCCGGCTCGTCGGCGAAGACGGTCTGATAGCGGGCGCGATCGTCGACGGCGGGAGATTCGCCGCCGCGCCGGCGCGCCGCCTCGATGTACGGCGGCAGCGGCACCTCGCCGATCTCGTCCAGCAGCGCCAGCAGCGATTCACCGGGGCCGGTCGCCCGCAGGAGCGCGCGCCCCATGGCTCGCCGCTCGATGAGCTCGACCTCCACGCCGGCCCCGAGCGTGAGCGTCCGCGGCCCGGAGCTCGAGCCCCCGCGTGAGCCCCTCCCAGGTCTCGCGAAAAGCGCCCGACCCGACCGCGTCGATCGACACGCGTCGCGTCAGGAGAAACTCGAAGGCTCCGCCGGACGGCTTCCGCCCCCGAAGGCGCGCCGGAAACACGCGCGTGTCGTTGAGAACCAGAAGCGCGCGGGCGGGCAAATGGGCCAGGAGGTCGCTAAAACGAGCGTGCTTGCGCGTTGCGCGCCCGCGATCCAGGACCAGAAGCCGGGCGTCCTCGCGCCTGGGGGCCGGCGTCGCTGCAATGCACTCCGGCGGCAGCAAGTAATCGAAATCAGCGGTCTCCACGCAGCGCGTCTCTGCAATGCACTTTACAAAACTTCTCTTCTTCGTAATACGATAGAACCTTCAATTCCCCACATGACTATCCTCAAGGCGCATTTTCCGACCGGGGCCGCATTCCTGGCGCGCTATCTGCCCGAGCTGGAGCATGGGGGCATCTTTTTCCCGACCCGCCGACTGCTGGCGATTGGTGAGACGGTCGCCGTGGCCATCCGGCTGGGCCGGCGCCGCAGCCCCACCCTGATTCGCGGTCGAGTCGTCTGGCGACGTCCGGGCAAGCACAGCACCAAGATCAAGGCGGGGATCGGGATCGAATTTCTGGAGACCGAAGCGCAGTCCCGCGACTACCTGCTGGGCGTGGCGCGCGGTGACTCCGAGGAGATGGTCGCGCGCCGCCATCAGCGCCTTCCGGTCGAGCTTCCGGTGATGTGGCAGGTGGCGGGCGTGCTGGAAGACAAGACCGGTGTCCTGCGGGACATCGGGCGCGGCGGCGCGTTCGTGAAGACCGAAGAGGCGCTCCCCTCCGCACTCGACGTCGTCCTGATGGTTTCGCCGCCGGGCGCCGAGGTGGCGATGCCGCTCTCGGCGCGCGTCTGCTGGAAGGGACACCCGGGCGGCCAGAACGGCTTCGGGGTGGAATGGAAGGCCCGCGACGCCGGTGGCAACCGGCGGATCAAAGAGCTCGTGCGCCGCATCGAAGCCCAGGGCGCCCACGCCCGCTTCGCCTAGCTCCGCTCGGCTCTTCCGTCGGGGGCGGAGGTGGCAGGGGTTCTCCCTGCCGCTCGCGAGAAGGAATCCTCGGCCGCGAACGATCAGAGCGGCCTGCGGGCTCCCGGCAGGGAGAACCCCTGCCACCTCCGCGCTCGACTGCGAGCCTCGGCTCCGCTTCCACCGTCCAGGCAGCCGGCCTGACCGGGGGGCGAGCTTGGGGGGTGTTTTCTGGCGGCGCGGAGTCGAGGTGAAACGCGCGCGCGGCTGGGGCCGGGGAGCTCCTCGGCCGAAGCTGAGTCGGGCGGCTCTGTTGTTCCGCCCGACGATTCCAACCCCTCGGGTGCGTAGGCCGAGGAGCTCCCCGGCCCCAGCCGCCCCCAAAGTGAACCGAGCGAGCGGAGCCCGGCTAGGACGAAAGCGGCTGGGACGCGGCTAGGACGCCGACAAATCCAGGGCGTAGAGGGAGCCGCTGTTGGACAGGACGTAGAGGCGTTGGCGCTTGTCGTCGAGGGTCGGCGCGGCGCAGACGCCGTGGCCGGGATTGAACAGCTCGAGGAGCGCGCCCGTCGTTCGATCGACGATGAAGAGACCGGCGCGGCTGCCCGAAAAGATGAGATAGCGCCCGACGACCATCGGTTGGGTCAGATTGCCGGCGGCGGTCAACCCCTGTCGCCAGATGACGTGTCCCTCGAGATCGGCGGCGTGCAGCCCCTGCCGGGGCGCCACGAAGAAGAGACGCCCGTCGGCAACGCTGACGTCGCCCACCCCCTCGACGGGCAGGCGCCACTTGACGGCGCCGTCGTGCAGATCGACCGCGCAGAGGCCGCCGGAGTAGGAGGCCACGTAGGCGAGGTCGCCCAGCAGCGCGGGCGTCGTGTCGACGTCGACGAACTGCTCGGAGGCGGTGGCCAGCGAGCGCGCCCAGAGCACCTCGCCGTTGGCGGCGCCCAGCGAGACGAAGTAGCCGTCGGCGAATCCGGCCAGCAGCTCGCTGCCGTGCAGGCGCGGCCCCGCGTAGCCGTGGATGGTGAACCCCTCCGGCATCTCGCGCTCGTACTGCCAGCGCCATTTGCCGGTGGCCGAATCGAGGGCGACCACGCGGTCGGTGGCGCTGGCGGCGTAGACCAGATCGGTCCCGAGCTCCGGCGCGCGCTCGAAGGCGCCCTTGCCGTGATAGGTCCAGCGGATGGCCCCCGAGGCGGGGTCGAAGGCGTAGAACGAGCCGTCGTCGGCGCCGACGTAGACCTGCCCATGGGCGCGGTCGAAGCGGGCCGTGCTGTCGACACCGCCCGTGACGCCTTTGACCCAGTCGATGTGGCCGGTGTCGGGGGCGACCCCGACGACGCTCGACGCCCGCGAGCCCAGCACCAGGTGCCCGTTGGCGAGCGCGCCGGTGGCGCACTCCTCGGGCGCCGGCTCGAACAGGCCGTGCTCGTGCAGCGTGGTCCGCCAGACCATCTGCAGGACACCGGCTGGATGCGGGGGCGGCTCGGCCCCCCCGACGGGACGGGCCGTGATGGCGGCGCAGCCCGACGCCGCGACCAGCGCGATGGCTGCGCAAGCAAATCCGGGGAGCGTTACCCTGTCCCTGCGGGGAGCCCTGAGTCCGAGCTTACCGCGCAGGGTCACTTCATCTCGAGCGAGGCGAGGCGATTGGTGATCTCCTCGCGCAACGAGGTGGTGGGGTCCTTGTCCAGCACCTCGTGATAGAGCCGCGCCGCCTCCGCCGGGTTGCCTCGAAGCTCGGCGATCCGCGCCTGGTGAAACAGCGCCCGGTCCTTGTAGAACCCGTCCAGCCCGCTGGCGCTGGCGTCGGCGCCCAGCTTGGCGAAGGCAGCCTGGGCCTCATCCAGCTTCCCGAGACGCTCGTAGCTGTACCCGAGCCCCTCCTGCGCCAGGAAGTGCAGTCGGCCATCGAGGTTGTCCGCCAGCAGCGTCTGGTAGTTGGTGAGCGCCTCGGCCGCGCGATCGAGGTTCAAGAGCAGGCCGCCGCGCACCAGCATCGCCTCGGCGTGGAGCGTGCCATGCGGTCCCGAGAAGGCCCCGTCCAGCTCCTTGAGCGCCGCCTCGAGCTGCGCCTTCTCCGTCGCGAGGTGGGGAATCCCATCATCCGCCGGCGGCGTGGCGCCCGGCGTCGCCAGCTCGGCGTTGGCCATCCGCTGCACGCGATCGAGCTCCTCGGCGGCCTTGAGCGAGCGGCGCTGCGACACCTGGCTGAGGACCACCGAGCCGGCAATGACCGTGGCCAGTGCGGTGAGCGAGACGATCAGGGCCCGCATGTGCGACGAGGCGTAGTTGCCCGCCGCGGCCGACACGCGCGTCCAAAAATCCACGAACTGGTCGGGACGCTTGAGCTCCTTCTTGCTGATCTTTCTCTTCGGCACTGACGGGGGAGATAACAGAGCCTCCTCGGCCGGTCAAATGGGTCGGCGCGGGCAGTCCCCGGCAAGACCCGGAAAGGGAGGGGAGACCGGGACAAGATTGGCAGGCCGCGACCACTTTGCGACATCGCATGTATATTCGTCGGGCGTGAAGCCGGCGGTTGCCCTCGTGGCGTTCTGGGTCTCGGTGGCGATCGCGGCGCCGGTCTTCGCCGCGGGGGCGGACGAGTGGCAACTGTCGCTGCGGGCCGGGATAGGGGTGGTGAACGTGGGGAACGATCCCTGGGGGTTCGCGGGGGGCGTCGACGTCGAATACGGGCTCACCGACGCCTGGGCGCTGCGCGGCTCGCTGGAGGGGTCGACGAGCTCGGTGGCGGCGGACAAGCAGGCCGGCACCGCCGCCGGGAACGAGCACATGGACGCCGCGCTGGCAGGCGTCACCTACACCATCGATGTCCTGCGCCTCGTCCCGTACGCCTACCTCCAGTTCGGCGTCGCCCAGATCGGCGGGCCCCTGGCGGCTCCGGTGACGATGTTCGCCTCCGAGCTGGGCCTGGGCGGCGACTACTACCTGACCCGGCAGCTGCGGGCGGGCCTCAGCTTCCAGTATCTTTACCGCCCGCAGGATCTGCTGCAGAACCCGGAGGGGCTCGGGAATGCCCCGTTCACTTTCTCCGCGACTGCGCGCTTCGGGTGGGTCTTTTAATCAGGAACCCTAAGAGGGTTCCTGCGACCTCCCGCGCGAGCTCGGCCGAGCGAGCTCGGCTCACGCGATTTGGCGGCGGCGGCCGTCTTTTTTTGGCGGTGAGCGCGCAGGACCAGGCGAATGGGGGTTCCTTCGAAGCCGTAAGCCTCGCGCAGGCGCTTGATCAGGAACCGGCGGTACGGAAAGCCGACCTCCGGTGGGTGGTTGGTGCTGATGAAGAAGGTCGGCGGGCGCGACGACGCCTGGGTCGCGTAATACAGCTTCACGTGGCGCCCTCCCCGCCCCGACGGCGGCGGCTGCTGGGCGACGATTTCTTCGAGCAGCTTGTTGAGCTCGCCGGTGGAGATGCGGCGCGAGGCCTGTTCGAAGGCCTTGGCGGCCGCGCCGAGGATGGTGGTGACGCCGGCGCGGGTGACCGCGGAGGTGACCAGCACCGGCGCGTAGCGCAAGAAGGCCAGCTGCTCGCGCGTCGATTCGATCTTGGCGTCGATGGCCGCGCGCCCGACCAGGTCCTTCTTGTTCAGGACGACCAGCGCGCAGCGGCCGGAGTCCTCGATCAGGCTGGCCAGCCGGGCGTCCTCGGCCGTGGCCCCCTCACGGGCGTCGATCACCAGCGCGGCGACGTCGCAGCGATCGAGCTGATCGCGCGCCATCTTGGCCGCCACGTGCTCGGTCAGCGTGTCGATGGAGCGCCGCCGGCGCATCCCGGCGGTGTCGACCAGCAGGTACTCGCGCCCGCCGAACGAAAACGGCGTGTCGATCGGATCGCGGGTGGTGCCGGGCTGGTCGTGAACCAGCACCCGCTCCTCGCCGAGCAGACAGTTCACCAGCGACGACTTGCCGACGTTGGGCTTGCCGATGAAGGCCAGCTTGAGCGGCCCCGCGGCCGGGGCTTCGGACGATTCGTCGTCGGGCTGCTCGGAGGGCTGGCCCGGCATTCGTCCCGGCATCCGCGCGGTCTTGGGCAGCCGCGCGACGACCGTGTCGAGCAGATCGTTGACGCCGCGCCCGTGACTGGCCGAGATCGGAAAGACGTCGGGGAACCCGAGCCCGTACGCCTCGGTGGCGGCCGCCTCGGCGCGGCTGGAGTCGACCTTGTTGGCGGCGACCAGCACCGGGCGGCCCGACTGGCGCAACACCTTGGCCACGTCGCTGTCGACGCCGGTGATCCCCTCCTGCGCGTCGACCACGAACAGGACCAGATCCGCCTCGTCGAGGGCGCGCAGCGTCTGCTGTCGCATCGCGCCCAGGATCCCCACCGCCGACGGGTCGAGGCCGCCGGTGTCGACCACGCGAAAATGCGTCGGGCCCCAGTCGGCGACGCCGTAGCGGCGATCGCGGGTCACGCCGGGGACGTCCTCGACCAGCGCCGGACGACCGCCGACGAGGCGGTTGTAGAGGGACGACTTGCCGACGTTGGGACGACCCACCAGCGCGACGAGCGGAAGATCGGCGTCGCTCACTTCTGGTATCCGAGCTCGGCCATTGCCTCGGGCGAGGTGGTCCAGTCGGGCTCGATGCGGACCGTCAGCTTGAGGTGCGCCGGCCGCTGCAAAAGCTCGCTGATGGCGACCCGCGCGCGCGTCCCGACGTCGCGGATCATCGTGCCCCCCTTGCCGAGCACGATGGCCCGCTGGCTCTCGCGCTCGACCACGATGCTGGCGGCGATGACCACGTCGCCGGCCGGCGACCGCTCGTTCCACTCGTCGATCACGACGGCGATCGCGTAGGGGACCTCCTGGCGGAGCGCGATGAAGAACTGCTCGCGGATCAGCTCGGCGGCCAGGAATCGCTCGGTGCGATCGGTGAGGTGCTCGGCGTCGAAGAGCGGCGGGCCTGCGGGAAGGAGCGCCCAGAGCTCGGCGACCAGACGGTCGACGTTGGTCCCGCGGCTGGCCGAGATGGGGACCAGCGCGCGCAGCCCCGGCTGCTGGTTCCAGCGCTCGAGCCGCGGCAAGAGCGCCTCCTTGTTCTTCACGGTGTCGACCTTGTTGATGCCGAGGATGACCGGGCGGCGCGCCTCGGCCAGGGCGCGCAGGATGCGCTCCTCGGCGTCGCCCGGGCGGTCCGTTCCGGCGTCGACGATCAGCAGCGCGGCGTCGATGTCGGGGATGATCCCTAGCGCCTCGCCCATCATGAACCGGTTCAGCTGCTTGGTGGCGCCGTGCACGCCGGGGGTATCGACGAAGACGATCTGCCCGCGCTCGCTGTTGAAGACGCCGGTGATCCGGTTGCGGGTGGTCTGGGGCTTGGGCGTGACGATGGCCAGCTTCTCGCCGACGATCCGGTTGAGCAGCGTCGACTTGCCGACGTTGGGTCGGCCCAAAATCGCGACGGTGCCGGCGACGGTGGCCACGCCGGTGCCCGTCGGCTGGGGGGCCTCACCGGCTGCGCTCGAGTCTTGACCGGCTTTTTCGCCGGGGGCGGTCTTCATGGGGGCTTCTATATATCGCAGATGTCGTGCTATCCCGAGACATGCGCATTTTCTCTGCGCTGGCGGTGCTGGCCTCCTTGGCTTCGCCCCAGGCGCTGTTGGCCGCACCCCAGGCCCAGGCGGCGGCCGCCCCGGCCGTCCGCGGATTGCGACTGAGCCCGGCGTCCGACGGGGCGCTCGAGCTCCGGAGCGGGGACGACGTCTTGACCCGGATCGCGCTCAAGACTCCCACGCTGCGGCGGGGGACGCCGGTGCTGCGCGAGCTCACCGTCGCGGGGCATCGCCTGGCGGAGCTGCGGGTCCCCGTGCGCGGCACGTCGGCGGAGGAGGTCTGGATCGGCGAGATCGGCGGGCGCCCGCCGCGGGTCGCGCGGATCGTCTGGGCGGGCATGACCGGCGCGCGTGACGCCGACGGCGAGTCATTCCTCTGGGTCGAGGCGACCCCCGAGCGGGTCGTCGAATACCAGACCGCCGCCGGCGTCGATCGCTGCGACGGGCTCCCGCCGCGCCTGTTTCCGCGATCGTACGACTTCGCCTCCGGGCGCTTTCGGCCGATCGTCTCGTCGCTCCCACCGGCGGGGAGCGAGACGCTGCTCGGGCACCGCGGGGATCCGGCGATGCCGGCCGGACGCCCCGTCGCCGATTTCCATTTCGTCGCCGCCTCGACCACCCTGGGGGCCGGCAGCGACGCGCGCGGCCTGACCGCGCCGCTGGAGGTCGACGACGGGAACCCGGCGACCTCCTGGGCCGAGGGTCTCGGCGGCGACGGCCGCGGCGAGTTCCTGACGGCGCGCGCGGCGGCCACCGGCTACCCCATCGTCGGCCTGCGGATCCTTCCCGGAGACGGCGCCAGCCTGCAGGCCTTCCGGGGGAAGAATCGTGTCAACCGGCTGCAGATCGCGCTCGGGCCGGCGCCCGGACAGCGCTTCGACGTCGAGCTGCCCGCCGATCCGGCTGGCGACGCGGCCCACTGGCGCGAACCCTACTGGGTGCCGCTGCCCAAGCCGATGGCCTCATCGTGCGTGACGGTGGTGATCACCGGCGTCACGCCCGGCAGCGAAGCGGCGCCGCCCAAGAACTACGGGACGACCGCCATCGGCGAGCTGGCGATCTTCACCGAGGCCGACGGCCCGGGGGGCGCGAACCGGCTGGTGAGCGATCTGGCGAGCGCGCCCGATTGCGCGGCCCGCCTGCCGCTGGTGGTGGCGCTCGGCGAGGCGGCGGTGCTGCCGACGGCGCAGGCCGTGCTGGCGGCGAGGGGCCCTTCGCGCGAGTGCCTGGTCGAGGCGCTGACGACGCTGGCGCCGGCGCCCAAGAATCCGATCGTGGTCGAGGCGCTGACCGCCGCGGTGATGGGCGCCAGCGAGGACGAAGAGCGGCTCATCGCCAAGGCGCTCGGACAGGCTGCCGCGCCGCCGGTCGCGGGGCTGGCGGCGTTGCTGACCTCGGCTTCGGCGCCGGTGGCGGATCGGGCCCGGGCGGCGCGCATCCTGGCGTCGTTCGACGACGACGCCGCGGCGGCCGCGCTGTTGGCGGCCGTCGGCGAGGGGCCGCCGGGCGTGCGGGGGGCCGTCGTGCAGGCCGCGAGCCGCGCGCATCGGGTCCGCGCCGAGGCGGTGCTGGCGGCGTTCGCCGCGGCGCCCAAAGGTGATGACAAAAACGGCGCGAAGGCGGCGGCGCGGGCCGCCGATCTGGCGCGCATCCTGCCGGAGGCGGTCAAGCGAACGCCGGAGCGCCGCCCCGACGCCGTGGCGGCCCTGCGCGGGGCGCTGGGCGCCGACCGCCCGTTCGAGCTGCGCGCGCGCGCGGTCGTCGCGCTGGGAGCGCTGGCGGCCGAGGGGAGCCCGGAGGCGCTCGCCTCGCCCAAGGCGGTCTCCGACGATTCCGTCCTGCGCTATCTGGCGACGCGCGAGCTCGGCGATCTGAAGAACGCAGGACCGGCCGCCGATCCGCGGCCCGTCCTGCGCGCCGCGCTCGACGATCAGGATCCCCGCGTGCGGGAGACCGCCGCGCTCGGTCTGGAGAAGCAGGGAGACGTCGCGGCGGGTGGCGCGCTCATCACCGGCGCCAAGCAGGAGCCCTGGCCGTTCGTGCGGCGCGCCGAGCTGCAGGCGCTGGGGAGGCTGTGCGTTGCCGGGGGGACCGATTCCATGATCCGGGCGACCGAGCGGGACGTCGACGAGGTGCGCCGGGCGGCGCTCATCGGGCTCGAGCGCTGCCGCGATCCGCGCGCGCGGACCATCTTTCTTCACACGCTGAAACAGCACGACGAAAATGCGTCGCTGCGGGCGCTCGCCGCGGGACTCCTGGCGCAATCGGGCGACAAGGGCGCCGCCCCCGAGATGGCGGCGGCCCTGCCCGCAATCGTCAGCGAGTCAGAGGCGGATCTGGCGCTGCAGGGGGTCGTCGTCGCGGTGCTGCGCGCGCTGGCCCGCCTCGGCGGGCCGGATGCGGTGAACGCGGCGGTCACCCTGGCGGGCGATCGGCACCACCCGTTTCGGGCGGACGCGGCCGAGGCGCTGGGGACGCTGTGCGATCCCGGCGCGGGGAGCGCGGCCCTGACGTCGCTGGCGGCCGCCGGCGATCCCCTGCTGGCGCGCGCCGCCGAGCGCGCCCAGAAGCGCTGCGCCAAGTAGCGGCACCAGGCCACCCGCCGCGAAGCGGGCCGCCGTGTGAAAGGCCCTACCGGAGGCCGCCCAGCGCGGCCTTCAGGTCGATGCTCTTTGGATCGATTTCCAGCCCGCGCTCGAACATGTTGCGCGCCTTGGCGGGCTCGTTGGCCAGGAGGTGCATGCGTCCGAGCATCAGGTAGACCTCGGACTTCGAGACGCCGGCCGTCTTGTCGTCGAAGTTCTGCAGGAGCAGCGAGCGGTAGAACCTGCGGGCGGCGTCGAAGTCGCTGCTCCGGTAGGCCAGCCGCCCCAAGGCGGCGATGGTCGCCGGATGGCTCGGGTCGAGCTTGTAAGCGGCGTTGAAGCTGGCGGTCGCCGCCTCGGTGTCACCGCGGGCCTCGGCGATCGTGCCGAGCCGGGTCTGCCAGCGCGCCGTCTCTTTTCCACGCCGGGCCTTGGTCAGCTCGGCGATCACCTCGGTGATGATCCGGACCGCCTGCTCGGTGCGCCCCGCCGCCAGCAGCGCCTCGGCCAGCTGCTCGCGCCCCGGGATCTCCGTCGGGTCGAGGGCGACCAGCCGCTCGAGATACGGGAGCGCCGCCGCCGGCTGGGCCAGCGGACCGCTGTAAAGCCCGGCGATCTCGCGCAGGAGGCGGCCCCTCTCGCCGTCGTCCGCGGCCGTGTGCAACTGCAGGTCGAGGATGTTCGCCAGCCGCTCGTCGTCCTTGGCGTCCCGGGCGAGCTTCTCCAGCGCCTCCAGCGTCGGGCGGTGGCCGGCGTCGGCGTCGATCGCGCGCAGCAGCGCCGCTTCGACCGCGGCCGGATCGGCCTCCTTCGTGCGGAGGATGGTGGCGTTGCGGAAGTGAATCTCGGCCAGCTCCGACGGCTCGTGCGCGTTCGCCGCCGCCCGTTCCAGCACCTCGCCCGCCTCGTCCCAGCGCTCGTTCCGCTCGTGCACCCGCGCCAGTGACAGCAGCGCCGCAACGTTGTCGGGCGCCACCTCCAGCACCTTCTCCAGCGCCTCGGCCGCGCTCTCCGGCGAATCGAGGTCCTTCTCCCAGACGTTGGCGATCGCCACCCGCAGGGCCAGCTCCGACGGCTTGCGTCCGGCCGCCGCCTCGGTGTCGGCGTGCTTGCCGAGGACGTCGACGAGATCGTACCAGCGCTCGGCGGCGCGCAGGATGCGCTCGAGCTCGAGGTACCCGAAGCCGTTCCCCGGATCGGCGTCGAGCAGCTGGCGCAGGAATCCCACCGCTTGATCGACGTCGGAGAGCTTCTGCTCGGCGTTGCGCGCCAGCTTCAACAACACCGCCACCTGATCGGCGCCGCTGGCGCTGCCCAGCCGGCGCAGCAAGACCTCCTGCAACGTCGACCAATCGCCCCGCCGATCCTCGATCGACTCCAGCGCCGAGAGGGCCAGGAGGTCGTCGGGCGCGCCGTCGAGCGCCTCGCGGTACGCCTCCGCCGCGCCGTCGAGCTCGGAGAGCAGCGTGAGCCGCAGCTCGCCGACCCGGGACCAGAGCGCCGCCCGCTGGCGGGCATCCTCGGTCAGGCGCGCCCGCTCGGCGAGCACCGCCGTGAGCTCGGGCGCCTGGCCCAGCTCTTCGTATAGACGTCCCAGCTCCCTGAGGGCGTCGAGATCCTCGTCGTCCGCCGCGCGGAGCTGCTGCAACGCCGCCACCGCCGCGGCGAGATTCCCCTGCCCCTCATGAAGCCGCGCCGCCTCGAGCAGCCGCGACTTCCGCACCTGAGGATCGAGCTCGCCCGCCGACCGTCGCTCGAGGACGGCGGCCAGCTCGGCCGCCGTCGCCCCCGCGCGGTACAGCCCTTCCAGCGCCGAAAGCGCGTCGGCGTTCTCGGGGTCGAGCTCGAGGACCCGCAGGTAGAGGCGCTCGGCGGCCTTGCGGTCGCCCGCCTCTTCGTAAAGCCGCGCGGCCCGCAGCGCCAGCTCTTGCGCGGCGTCGGGCTCGGCGCCGGCCAGCGCCTCTTCGATCTTTTCGGCACCGGCGGCCGGGAGCTTGGCAGCTCCGGCGATCCGTTCCAGGTCCTCCAGCGTGCCGCCGGCGGCCGGCTCCTCTTTGAGCGCGCGCCCGAGCGCCTCCAGCGCCAAGACGGGCTGGTCCAGTCGCTCGGCGGCGACGTCGGCGATCCGCCGCAGCCAGTGCGCGCGCTCGTTGCGATCGTCGCGCAGCTCGACGCGCCGGCCGTAGAGCGCGATCAGCTCCTGGTAGTCGCCGCGCGCCTCCGCCAGCGGTTCGAGGACGTCGAGCGCCCCCTCCTGCGTCTCCGGTCGATCGAGGAGCGAGACCAGCGCCGCGTGGGACGCCACGTGCGAGGCGTCGCGCTCGACGGCGTCGCGAAACGCGGAGAGCGCCCCTTCGGGATCATCGAGCGGCCCGAGCCGCAACGTCCCCAGCGCCGAGAGGAAGTCGGCCTGCGCGCGGGGCTCGTCGGCCAGCTCCGCCTGTCGCGCCAGCACCTGCGCGAGCTCGTCGTGCTCGCCGAGCTTGCCGAGGATCCGCTCCAGCGCCGAGAGCACCGGCTCCTCGTCACCCGGCAGCGACTGCGCCTTGCGCAGGTAGTCGGCCGCGCGATTCAAATCGCCAAGCTCGTTCTCGTACAGCGACGCCAGGCGCATGGCCAGGCTGCGCTGCAGCCCGGCGTCGAACGTCGCGTCCATGCGCTCGGCGTAGACGTCGGCCAGGCGCGCCCAGTCCTTGTGAGCCGCCGCCAGGCGCTCCAGCGCCTCGCGCGGCTCGTCGACGGTGGCGTCTTCGGTCAGGGCGCGGGCCCAGGCGGCGAACGCCATCTGCACGTCGCGCCGCTCCGTCTCCTCGATCCGGGCGATCTCGGCGAGCAGGTCGAGGCGAGCGGGGACCGCGTCCTCGACCGCCAGGCGCAGCTCGAGAAGCTCGACGACGCCGTCCCAGCTCTGGGCGGCCCGCTCGATCGGCTCGAGGACCGCGATCGCCGCCAACCGATAGTCGTCGCCGCGGGCGATGGCGTAGAGCGCGTCGCGCGCGCCGGCATGCTGGGGCGCCCCGGCCAGGATCTTGGCGTAGCGACCGATGGCCGCCTCGACGTCGCCCAGCTCGGTCTCGACGAGGCGGGCCGCGCGGAACGACAGCTCGTCGCGCGCCGTGGAATCCTTGGCCCCGGCGGCGCGGGCGTCGAGCACCTCGACCAGATCGACCTGCCGCCCTTCGGCGGTCAGGATCCGATCGAGCTGGCCCAGCGCCTCGCCGTCGCCCGGCGTTTCGGCCAGCACCGCCCGGAGCTGCTCGATCGCCCGCTCCGGCTCCCCGAGGTTCTCCTCGTAGAGGCGGGCGCTCTGCATGAAGAGCATGCGGCGCTCGTCGGCGCGCTCGGTGATCTCGATCTTCCGGGCGTAGACCTCGCAGAGCTCACGGAAGGCTCCGGCGGCGAGGTGGAGCTGCGCCAGCGACTCCAGCGCCTCCGCCTCGTTGGGATCGATCTCGAGGACCGTCTCCCAGGCCCGCACCGCGCGCTCGGGCTCGTCGAGCGCGTCCTCGTACAGAGCGGCGATCCGCTTGGCGATCACCTTGCGCTCGTCGCCGTCGACGGAGATCTCCAGGTGGCGCTCGAGGATCTCCACCAGCTCGCCCGAGCGGCCGGCGCCGGCCAGCAGACGCTCGAGCGCCAGGAAGATCTCCCGCTCGTCCGGCCGGGCGGCCAGCGCCGAGCGCCAGGCCTCGATGGCGTCCGCCGCGCGGCCCAGCGGCGATTCGAGCAGCTTGGCCGAGGCGGCCCAGAGCTGCGCCTGCAGATCGGGATCGATCGCCTCGACCGCGCCTCGTTGGAACGCCGCGACCAGCGGCGCGTGCAGCTTGGCCCCGAGGCCGAGCGCCTCCATCGCCGAGAGGCTCTCCATCGCATCGACGTCGGTCAGCCAGGCCCGGCTGCGGCAGTCGAACGCCTGTTCGAGGTGGCCGAGGCGCTGGTGGATCTCCGCCATCTCGCCGAGCACGCGCACCCGCTCGGCCCGGTCGTCGGCCGACTCGAGCTGCGCGTCGAGCGCGCCGACCAGCTTGTTGAGATCGCCGCCGCGGCGGTAGACCGGCTCCAGGATCACCGCCACGCGGTAGCGCTGGTCGGCGTCGCTGGCCAGCCCCTCGAGGGCGCTGACCGCCGCCGCGGTGTCGCGCGGGGTGGCCGGGCGCGAGAGGATCTCGGCGTAGCGATCGACGGCGCTGGTCGTGTCGCCGATCCGGTTGGCCAGGATCTCCGCCAGGCGCAGCGTGGCCGCGTCCCGGTCGGCGCCCAGCGGCTCGCGATCGAGGCTGGAGTTCAGGTGATCGGCCAGGTCCGACCAGCGGCCGGCCTGCGACAGCAGTCGTTCCAGCTCGGCGGCCGCCTTGCGATCGGTCGGATCGACCTCCAGCGCCTCGCGCAGGGTCCCGACGGCGCGGTTGGCGTCATCGAGCTTCTCTTCGTCCAGCTTGGCGCTGCGACGCAGGAGCGCGACGCGGGCCGTCGGATCCGGCGCCCGGCCGGCCTGCTCGTCGATGAGCTCGCGCAGCTCCGCCCAGGCTCCCCAGCGCTCGAGCGCCGCTTCGTAGAGCTGCGTCGTCGCCCGGTCGTCGGGGCGGGCGTCGTAGAGGCGCCGGTAGTACTTCTGGGCCTCGGCCCGCTCTCCCAGCCGCAGATCGAAGATCTCCGCGGTCCGGCGCACGATCTCCAGCACCGCCGGCTCTTCGCTCAGCTCGCCGTCGAGGTAGCTGGCCAGCAGGCCGGCCGCCTCCTGCCAGCGATCGAGCTTGTCGGCCAGGCGCAGGAGCGGCTCGGCGGCCTGCCGCTCCATCGGCGCCTCCTGGAACACCTTGCCGTACCAGCGGAGGGCGCTGTCGAAGTCCTCCAGTTGCTCCTCGTAGAGGCGGGCGATCCGTTTGGTCCAGGCCAGCCGCTCGGCCGGATCCTCGACCTGCAGCAGCCGAATCTCGCCGATCTTGATCAGCGATTTCCAGTCGCCGCGCCCGGCGTACACGGGCTCGAGCAGCGCCGCCGCCGCCCCCTGCACGCCCAGGTCGTCGAGCATCGCCTCCAGCATGGTGATGGCGCCGGCATGGTCGGGGGTGCCGGCCAGGACCAGCTTCAAGTGCTCGAGCGCCGCCTCGCGATCGCCGCGGCGATCGTTCTCGATCTGGGCCAGCCGGAAGCGGAGGTCGACGAGCTCCCGCTCCGGCCGCCGCCCGCGCTGCAGCAGCTCGCCGAGCAGGCCGATCAGATCGCTCCAGCGCTCGGCCTTGGTGTAGAGGCGATCGAGCGCCGGGGCGGCCACCCGATCGGCGGGCGAGAGCTCGATGACCCGCTCGAAGGCGGTGATCGCGTCGTCGAGGCGTTCGAGCCGGCTCTCCGCCAGCTCGCCGATCTGGACGCGCAGCGCGCTCTCGAGAACCGGCTCCTTGGCCAGCTCCGCACGCCGCAGGAGGATCTCGTAGAGCGCCTGGGCGTCGCCGTTGCCGCGGTAGATCGTGTCCAGCGCCGCCAGCGTGGCGTCGTCGTCGGGGACGCGATCGAGGATGCGGCGGTAGTAGTCGGCGGCCGTCGCCGCGTCACCCTGCCCGGCCGCCGCGGCGGCGATGGTGCGATCGAGCCGGAGCTTGAGCGCCTCGTCGAGGACGTCGGGGCTGATCTCGCGGTAGAGCGCGGTGACCTCGGCGAGGCGCTGGGGGCCGGCCAGGCGCTCGTAGGCGTCGAGCAGCTCCGGGAGCTCCGGCTCGGTCAGCGCGTCGCGGATGGCCAGCGCCGTCGTCGCCAGCGCCCCCTCCGTGTCGCCCAGCCGCTTCTCTTCCAGCGCCGCCAGCCGCATCAGCTCGCCCAGGCGAGCCCGGACGTCCGACTGGGCCTCGACGTAGATGCGGACGATCCCCGCCAGCTCGGCGTAGCGACCACCCTTTTCGTAGATCGGCTCGAGCACCTGGGCGGCCGCCAGCCGCAGGCCCGCGTCGGTGCCGGGCGCCAGGAAGCGCTCCAGCGCGGACAGGGCTTCCCCGTCGGCCGGCGCCCGTTCGAGCACCTCGCGCCAGCGCTCGAGCGCGCCCGTCGCGTCGCCCAGCGGCCCCTCCAGAAGCTTGGCGATCTGCTTGAGGAGCCCCAGGCGCTCGGCGTCCTTCGGCTTGCGCAGCGCCAGCCGGCGCTCGACGATCTCCAGTCGGTCGCGGTGGCGCCCCTGCTGCTCGTAGAGGCGGGCCAGCGTCTCCAGCGCCTGATCGTCCTCCGGGTTCTCGTCGAGGATGCTGACGCAGGCGGCGATCGCCTCGTCGACGTCGCCCACGTCCTTCTCCAGGAGGTTGGCGACGCTGCGCCAGAGCTCTTGCCGGGCCGCCGCGTCGCCGGCCAGCCCGATCCGCTTGCGGAGGATCTCCACCCGCTGGCGGTGGTTGGCCCCCGCCTCGAAGATCCGATCGAGCGCGTCGATGGCGGTGGGGTCCTGGGGATCGAGCTCGAGGATCGACCGCAGGGTGGCCACCGCCGCCTCGGTGTCGCCGAGCGACTTTTCTTCCAGCCCGGCGACGCGGAACAGGAGCTTCTTGCGCGCCGCCGCTCCGTCGGCCCAGCGCGCCTGCAACTGCAGCGTCTTGACGAGATTGGCGACGTCGTTGGTCTCGGCGTAGAGCGCCTCCAGCGCGGCCGCGGCCGGGACCGCGGTGGGGAGGTTGTTCTGATCGAGGTTGAGGACCAGCTTCCAGGCGTCGATGGCCGCGCGCCGGTTGTTGAGGCGCCCGCTGTAGAGCTTGGCGGCCCGCGCCAGCAGATCGGCGCGGCCGTTGATGTCGGCGGCGTCGCGCCGGAACGCCAGCTCCTGATAGACGTCGACCAGCTCGGAGAACCGCTCCAGCGTCGTCGCCAGCCGCTCGATCTCCGGGAGCGCGTCCGGGTGGTCCGCGTCGGCGGTCAGCACCTGGCGCCAGGTGGTGAGCGCCACCGCCCGCGCCTGCAGCTTGTTCTCTTGCAGGTCGGCCACCCGCGCCAGCAGCGCCGCCGCCTCCGTCCCCTGCAGCACCTCGCGCTCGACCTCCAGGATGGCGGCCAGGCGGGCCCAGGCCCCGCTCTTCTCGTAGACCGGCGCCAGGATCTGGGCGATGCGCTGGCGCTGGGCGGGGACCGCCAGCAGCTTCTCGAGCAGCCGGCGCGCGCCTTCGTGGGTGGGGGCCGCCTCGACGATCCCTTGCAAAAGGTCGATCGCCCCGGCAACGTCGTCCAGCCGGCCGGCGCGGAGCTCCGCGCGCCGGAACTCCAGCTCCGGCACCTCGGTCTCGGCGGCGAAGCCGACGCGCGTCCCCAGCAGCGCTTCGAGATCGGTCCAGCGCTCCCGGGCGGCATAGAGCCGTTCGAGCGCGCGGTGGGCGCGCAGATCGGACGGATCGAGCTCCAGCATCTTCTCGTAGGCCCCGAGCGCGTGCTCCGGATCGGCCAGCGACGCCTCGTCCAGCTCGGCGATCTGCGCCAGCAGATCCAGCCGCTCGCCGGCGTCGAGCGCCGCCAGCTGGCGGACGTCGAGCAGCGCGCGCAGCTCCGGCCAGCGCTGGCCTTCCCGGTAGAGCCGCGCCAGCGCCCGGAAGGCGCCGACGTGCATCGGCTCGGAGTCGAGGATCCGGGCGTAGACCTTCTCCGCTTCCGGCGCCCGGCCCGGCTGCTTCTCCTCGAGCTCGGCGACGACCACCAGGAGGTCTCGCCGCAGGTTTCGATCTTGGGTCGCGTCCGCGACCGCGCGCAGCTTTTCGCTCAGCTCTCCCGTGACGCCGGCGGCCGTGGCGAACCCCAGCAGCGCCTCCCGGTTCGGCACCTCGGTGGGATCGATCTCGAACAGCGCCAGGCTGGCCCGGTAGGCCTTGGCCGGATCGTCGAGCGGACCGCCGTAAAGCGCGCGCAGCTTCTCCAGCCGGTCGACCCGCTCGCCCAGCGTGTCGGCCACCGACAGCAACACCTCGTTGGCCTCGGCCAGCTTGGCGGCGTTCTCGGTCCGCTCGTAGAGCGGCAGCGCCATGCGGGCGATGGCCGCGCGCTCCGGGTGCCCCGCCGCCGCCAGGCGTTCGAGCCCGGCGATGGCCGGCGCCGAATACGGGTTGGCCAGCGCCACCTCCCGGTACGAGGCGAAGGTCGCGTCGACGTCCTTGAGCCGCGTCTCCTGCAGGTTCCCGATGCGCAGGAGCAGCTCCTCGCGCTCCTTGAGCTCCTCCTTCGAGGCCTCCGGCCCCAGCGCGGCGTCCGGCGCGGTCGCGCCCCGGGTGGCCAGATCGCCGCGCAGCGCCTCGACGACGCCGTTCCAGTCCTGGCGCGCCTCGCAGACCCGCACCAGCGCGCGGCGCGCCCGTTCGTTGGTCGGCTCGACGTCGAGGATGGCCGCCCACGTCCCGGCGGCGGCGGCCAGATCGGCCACCCGCTCCTCCTCGATCTGCGCGATGCGCAGGAGCAGCTTCACCCGCTCGGCGGCGTCGGGCGCGCGATCGGCGCGGGCGTGCAGCAGCTTGGCCAGCTCGGGCCAGGCCTTCCCTTGCGTGAGGACGGTCTCCAGCGCGCCGTCGGCCTCCTCGTCGTAGCCGACCTCCGCCAGGATCTGCTCGGCGACCCGCCGGGTGTCCTGCGGCTTGAAGAGCCGCGTCGCGGAGATGCGCAGCACCCGGCGCAGCAGCCAGATCCGCTCCTCGGCGTCGGTGGAGGCGGCAAAGCGGGCCTCGTACAGCGCCGCCAGCGCGCCCCACTCGTCGGCCTCACCGGCCAGCCGCTCGAGGTCGGTGCGGACCTCGGGGTTCTGGGCCGCCGCCTCGAACGCGCGCGCGCACCACTGGAAGGCCAGCGCCTTCGAGCCGAGACGCTGCTCGGAGATCCGGCGCGCCTCGGCGAAGAGCTCGAGCCGCTCGGCCATCCCCACGCCGTCGCCCGCGGCCGCCGGGCCCAGCAACACCTCGTAGGTGGCCAGGAGGCGCGGCCACTTCTGCGCCGCCCGGTAGAGCGGCACCAGCGCCAGCGCCGCCTTGCGGTTGCGCGTATCGGTCGCCAGGATCCGCTCGAACGCCTTGAGCGCGCGCTCCGGCTGGTTCAGCTTCTCCTGCGAGAGCGCCGCCACCCGTTCCAAGCAGGCGCGTGCGCGCGCCCATGTCGGCCGTCCGATCGGCCAGCGACGTCAACTGATCGCACAGCTCGCCGAAGGCGCCCTGCTCGGCGTACAGCGCCTCCAGCGCGGCGTAGTCGCCGGCCTGCGCGTAGATCTCGCGCAGCGCGCGGGCGGCGCGGGCGTTCTTGGGATCGAGCGCCTGGATGCGCTTGAAGACGTCGATGGCCGCCTCGGACGCCGCCATCCGCTCGTAGAGCAGCGTCCCGCGCCGTTCGAGCAGCGCCAGCTCGGCCCGCGGCATCTCCCTCGGCGTTCTGGCGCTGCCGCTCGAGGATCTCCACCAGCGCCGGCCAGCGCCGCTCGCGCTCGTACAGCGTCGCCAGGCCGGCCAGCGCCGCCTCGTCGCGGGCCTCGATGGCCAGCACCTGGTTGTAAAGGGCGATCGCCTCGCGCGTGTCGTTGAGCCGCTCGCCCGCCAGGCGCGCCATCTCCGCCAGACGCGCCCGGCGCCCGGCCGCGTTGCTGTGGGGGAGCTCCTTGCGCAGAAGCTCGATGAGCGGCCGCCAGGCGCGGGCCTTGGTGTAGAGGTCCTTGAGCCGCGCGCCGGTCTCCGCGTCGGTCGGATCGGCCTCGAAGATCTTCTCGAAGCTGGCCACCGCGTTCTGGTGCTTGCCGAGCTTGTCGGCCCACAGCGCGGCGATCCGCCGGTGCAGCGCCACGCGGGCCGCCGGATCGCCGGCCGCCTCGGCCTGACGCGCCAGGATCTGCACCAGATCGCCGTAGCGCCCCTGCGCCTCGTAACGGCCGGCCAGCGCCGCCAGCGCCGCCGGGTGATCGGGCTTGAGCGACAGGATGTTGAGGTAGGTCGTCACCACCATCACATCGAGGTTGAGGCGATCGCGGTAGACGTCGACGATCTCCAGGTGCCGTTTGATCTTCTCGTCGACGTCCGCGGCCGGGACGGCGTCGAGATCGTCCTTCAGGAGCTCGAGCAGCGCGTTCCACTTCTCGGTCGCGGTGTAGAGCTTGCGCAGTGACGCCACCGCCTCGGGCAGGTGCGGCCGCAGACGCAGGAGCCCCTTCCAGATCTCGATCGCCTTGTCGGCGTTCTGCGGCCGCTGCTCGGCGGCGCGGGCCATCTCGATCCCCATCGCCACCCGGCGGTCGAGATCCGACTCGGTCTTCTGGGCCTGCGCCAGCACCGCGAGGAGCTGCGGCAGCTCGTTCCGGGCGGTGTGGTACGCGCGATAGAACTCGACCATCTCGCGGTTGGAGGGGTCGAGCTTGCGCACGCGGCGGAAGAACGGCTCGGCCATGTCCTGCTGGTTGAGCCGGTTGGCGAACAGCAGCGCCAGCTCGGTGAGGAGCGCGACGTCCTGCTCGCCGCGCTTGGTCCGCGCCGCCGCCTCCAGCACCTTGGCGAGATCGGCCCAGGCCCCGCTCGCGCTGAGCGCGGCGCGGACGGCCTGCAGCGCGCGCGGCTCGTGCGGGTTGACGTCGAGGGCCTTGCGAAAGTGGGCGAACGCGTCGGCGCCGCGCCCGAGCTGCTCGCACAGCTCGCCGGCCAGAACCTCGGCGGCCGTGCGCTCCTCGCGGGTCTGGGCCCGCTCGGCCCGCTGCCGATAGAGCGCCAGCAGCTCGTCGCGCCGGCCGCTCTCCCGCAGGATCCGTTCGAGGTGCGCCGCCGAACGGCGGTTGCCGGCGTCGAGCTCGAGGCTCTTGCGAAGGTGGGTCTCCCCCTCGGGCCCCGTCGGGCGGTACTTGAGATAGAACTCGGCGACCGAGCCGTGGAGGCTGGAGGCGAGCGCCGGATCCTTGGCCTGCTCGGCCTGCTGCAGGTAGCGCCGGGAGATCGACTCCCAGTTGGCGCGCACCAGCGTCATCTGCGCCAGCGACTCGGCCGACGGCTTGTGATTGGGGACCGCCTCCAGCGCCTGCTGGACGGCCGCCTGACCGGCCTCGTCGCGCAGCAGCTCGTCGGAGAGCAAGCGCCCCTTTTCGTGCAGCAGCTCGGCGCGGCGGCCATCGCCGGTCGTGAACCCCAGCTCGAGGTCGATGAGCTCGAGACAGAGCTCGAAGTCGGCGTGCTCGCGGTGCCACCGGCGCGCGTCGGCGAGCGCCTTCGAGAGCGCGTCCGCCTCGATGCCGGCGCCGTTGCCAGGGTGGACGGCCTTGAGGGACTGCAGGGCCTGCGCATCGTCCGGACGCAGCTGCAGGGCGGCGAGCGCTGTCGAAACAGTGGTGGTCATGGAGGTGCGAGCCGGAGAAGAGGAAAAAAGACTCTCGACTATAGATCCACGGCTTTCCGCGGTTCAATCGCGAAGATAGGGGAAGATCCGGACGCGATCACGGATACTTGCGCGCGTGTCGCCGGCGTCTCGACCTTCAAGTCGTGTGGGCTTGGGTGCGCGGCTGCGGCCGGAGGCGGCCGGCATCTTTTTCGGGTGCCTCTGCCTCGGGGCGACGAACGCCCTTTCGCTGACGATCCCCTGGTTGATCAAGGGCGCGATCGACGCGCTCCGGTCGGGCGCGGGCCTGGCCGGCGGCCTGCACGCGCTGGTGGTGCGCAACGCGGCCCTCATCGCCCTGTTCGCGGTGGTGCAGGCGCTCATCCGGACCTGGTCGCGGATCTTCATCTTCAACGCCGGACGGAACGTCGAGTACCGGCTGCGCGGCGATCTGTTCCGCCACCTGCTGCGCCTCGACCCCGGCTTCTATCGCCGGCACCCGACCGGCGACGTGATGTCGCGGCTGACCAACGACCTCGGCTCGGTGCGGGCCATGTTCGGGCCCGGGCTGCTCAACCTCTGCAACACGGCGCTGGTCTACGCGACGACGGTCTGGCTGCTGATCCACCTGTCACCGCGGCTGACGCTGTTCGCGCTGCTCCCCTACCCGGCCCTCCTGGGCGGCGCGCGGCTCTTCTCGCGCAAGATGTACACCGCCAGCCGCGCCATCCAGGAGCAGCTCGGCCTGATGTCGACGTCGATCCAGGAGGATCTGGCCGGGATCGCGGTCATCAAGCACTACACCCTGGAGCCGACGCGGCAGGCGAAGTTCCGGGCGCTCAACGACGGGTACCTGGCCCGCTCGCTGGCGCTGGTGCGGGCGCGCGGCACGCTGTCGCCTCTCTTCGCCATGCTGGGCGGCGCGGGGACGCTCATCGTGCTGTGGGCCGGAGGACGCGAGGTGATCCTGGGGCGGATGACGGTCGGCGGGCTGGTGGCGTTCAACGCCTACCTGGTCCTGCTGTCGTGGCCGACCATCGCGCTCGGCTGGATCATCGGAGTCTGGCAGCGGGGGATCGCCGGATGGGTGCGCGTGCGCGAGCTGCTGGAGACGGCGCCGAGCATCGCAAATGCGCCGGCCAAGACGCCCACCGCCCCCGGGGCTGCGGCCGGTCCGCCGGTGACCATCGAATCGCCGTCGATCGAGGCGCGCCATCTGACCGTCGAGATCGACGGGCGGCGGTTGCTGGACGGACGTTTCCTTCTCGCTGCCGGCCGGCGCGACGCTGGCGATCGTGGGGCCGACCGGCGCGGGGAAGACCACGCTGGTCGACGCGCTGGTGCGCATGCACGAGGTGGCGCCCGGCGCGGTCACCATCGGCGGCCACGACCTGACGCAGATTCCGCTGGCCACGCTGCGGGGGCAGATCGGCTACGCGCCGCAGGACGCCTTCCTGTTTTCGGCGACGGTCGCGGAGAACATCGGGTTCGGGATCGCGGCGCCCGGCGACGGCGGGCTCGATCTCGGAGCGGGTGAAGCGCGCGGCCGAGGCGGCCGGCCTGGCGCCCGATCTGGCCAGCTTCCCCGACGGCTACGACACGCTGGTGGGCGAGCGCGGCCTCACCCTCTCGGGCGGCCAGCGGCAGCGGGTGGCGCTGGCGCGGGCGCTGGCGGCCGAGCCGAAGATCCTGATCCTCGACGACTCGCTGTCGTCGGTCGACGCGCAGACCGAGCGGGAGATCCTGACCCGCCTCAAACCGATCCTCGCCGGGCGCACGTCGATCCTGATCGCCCACCGCCTGGCCGCGGTGAAGGACGCCGACAAGATCCTGGTGATTGACCGGGGGCGCGTCGTCGAATCGGGCACGCACGGCCAGCTGATGGGCGCGGGCGGCCTCTACGCCTCGCTCTATCGCACCGAGCTCGACGCCGAGGCGCTGGCCGCGGTCGCGGGGGCCGCGTGAGCGGCCAGGCGGCGAACAAACCCGGCGGCCCGACCGAGACCAAGGCCCCCGGGCGACGCGCGCCGTCCGAGGAGCTGCTCGGCCAGGCGCTCGATCGGACGCTGCTGAAGCGGATCTTCGGCTACGTCTGGCCGTACAAGAAGGAGCTGATCGTCGCGGTGGCGCTGCTGCCGGTGATCTCGCTGTTCGAGATCGCCCAGCCCTACCTGCTCAAGAAGGCCATCGACGAGCACATCGCGATCGGCCGGCTGGCCGGGCTCGATCGCGTCGGGCTCGCCTACCTGGGCGTGCTCGTCGGGCAGTACGCCGCCGGGTTCGCGCAGATCTACCTCACGCAGCTCATCGGCCAGCGCGGGATGAACGCCCTGCGGATGCGCGTCCACGAGCACGTGCTGTCGCTGTCGGCGTCGTTCTTCGACCGCACCCCCGTCGGACGGTTGATGACCCGGATGACCAGCGACATCGAGGCGCTCAACGAGATGTTCGCCTCCGGCCTGGTGAGCCTCCTCGGCGACCTGATCCGGCTCGTGCTTCATCCTGGTGGCGATCTTCGGCATCGACTGGAAGCTGGCGCTGTTCTCGATGGGGACGGCGCCGGTGCTGTTCGGCATCGCGGCCTTCTTCCGGCGGCTGGGTGCGCGACGCCTTCCGCGAGATCCGCACCAAGCTGGCCCGGATGAACGCGTTCCTGCAAGAGCACCTGTCGGGGATCAAGGTCGTGCAGGCGTTCGCCCAGGAGGCGCGCGTCGACGGCGAGTTCGACGTCATCAACCTCGACTACCGGCGCGCCAACGCCCGGGCCATCACCGCCGACGCCGCGCTCTACTCGATCGTCGAGGCGGTGGGCGCCATCGCCGTCGCCGGGCTGCTGTGGCACGGCGGCAACCGCATCGCCGGCGGGACGCTGACCTTCGGCGTCCTGGTCG
Source organism: uncultured Pseudomonadota bacterium (assembly GCA_963835825.1). Taxonomy (GTDB): domain Bacteria; phylum Myxococcota_A; class Polyangia; order Fen-1088; family Fen-1088; genus JADGRB01. Next base: position 1,776,698 of record CAWIGZ010000001.1, on the reverse strand, counting down.
CCTTCATCGAGTACCTGAGCAAGTTCTTCGCCCCCATCCGGGATCTGTCGACCAAGTACACCGTCATGCAGCAGGCGATGGCGGCGGCGGAGCGCGTCTTCACGCTGCTCGACACCAACGAGCCGGACGCGGCGGCAGTCATCATATCCGGGAACCCTGGGAGGGTTCCGCGCGCCCTCCCGCGACGGGCTCCGCTCGGCAGAGCCGAGCTCCGCCCACGCGATCCCATCCTCTCCAGTCGCTCCCCTGGTCCAGCTGGAGCACGTCACCTTCGGCTACCGGTCGGACCGGCCGGTGCTCGACGACGTGTCGCTCTCCATCGCGGCCGGCGAGACGCTGGCCATCGTCGGCGCGACCGGGGCCGGCAAGTCGACCATCATCAAGCTGCTCCCGCGCCTCTACGACCTGCAGGGGGGCGCCATCCGGATCGGCGGCGCCGACATCCGGACGCTCGACGCGCGGGCGCTGCGGCGGCGGATCGTGGTCGTCAGCCAGGACGTCTTCATGTTCTCCGGGACGCTGCGGGCCAACATCGCCCTCGGCGACGACGCGCTGACCGACGCGCAGCTCATGACCGCGGCCCGGCGGGTGGGCGCCGATCGGGTGATCGCCGGCCGGCCCGACGGCCTCGACGCCAGGGTCCTGGAGCGCGGCGTGAACTTCTCCGGCGGCGAGCGGCAGCTGATCGCCTTCGCCCGGGCGCTGGCCCGCGATCCCGAGCTCCTGATCCTCGACGAGGCGACCGCCAGCGTCGATCCCGAGACCGAGCGGGCCATCGAGCGCGGCATCGGCGAGCTGATGCGTGGCCGGACGTCGATCGTCATCGCCCACCGGCTGTCGACGGTGCAGCGGGCCTCGCGCATCGTGGTCATCAACCGCGGGCGCGTCGCCGAGGAGGGGACGCACGAGGAGCTCCTCGCCAAGGGGGACTCCGGCCTCTACGCCCGGCTCTACCGTCTGCAGATGGTCGGGCACACCGCGTCGGTGCCCGAGGCCGCCGAATAGGGCCCAGGACCACGGGGACGACGGCGGAGCAAGCAAAACCGGGGTTTTCCCCGTATCATTCGCGGTCCCCAAGCATGACCGTCCCGTTTCGTGATCTCCGCGCTTCCCGCCTCGCCGACGAGGTGGGGACGATCGACAAGCAGGCGGAGCTGGCGTTCGCGCTCTGCTACCCGAGCCCCTACGCGGTCGGGATGTCGTCGCTGGGGTTTCAGACCATCTACCGGGGGTTGAACGCGCTGCCGGGCGTGGCGGCCGAGCGGGCCTTTCTCCCCGACGACGCCCGCGCCGCGCGCGAATCGGGCGAGCCGCTGCGGACCTACGAATCGATGCGCCCGGTGGGTGACTTCCCGGTCGTGGCGTTCTCGCTCGCCTACGAGCTGGAGCTCGGCGGCCTGGCCGACTGCCTGGACATGGCGGGCATTCCCCTCTTCGCCGACGAGCGCGCCGCCCGCCCCGAGCGCCACCCGCTGGTGGTCATCGGAGGCCCGCTGACGTTCTCCAACCCCGTCCCCGCCGCCCCCTACGCCGACGTCCTCCTGCTCGGGCGAGGCGGAGGAGACGATCGTCGAGCTGGTCGAGGCGATCCGGTCGTCACCGTCGCGCGCCGCGCTGCTCGAGACGCTGGCGGCGCGCCCCGGTTTTTACGTCCCGCCGGTCCACGGCGAGCGACCGCCGGCGGTGGCCGCCGCCGACGACACGCTGCTGCCGGCCCACTCGCAGATCCGCACGCCGCACACCGAGCTGTCGGACATGTTCCTCATCGAGCCCGAGCGCGGCTGCCACCGCGGCTGCACCTACTGCGTGATGCGCCGCTCGACCAACGGCGGCATGCGCCTGGTCGCCCCGGCCAAGGTGGCGTCGCTCATCCCGTCCGACGTGCGGCGGGTGGGCCTGGTGGGCGCCGCGGTGACCGACCACCCCGGCCTGCCGGAGATCCTGCGCCACATCGTCGACGGCGGGCGCGAGGTCGGCATCTCCAGCCTGCGCGCCGATCGGCTGAACGACGAGATCGTGGGCCTCCTCAAGCGGGGCGGCTACCGGACGCTCACCACCGCCGCCGACGGCGCGTCGGAGCGGATGCGGGACATCATCCAGCGCAAGACCAAGGAGCGGCACCTCCTGCGCGCCGCCGAGCTGTCGCGCGCAACATGGGATGTCACAGTTCAAGCTTTACATGATGATTGGCGTGCCCGGCGAGACCGACGCCGACATCGACGAGCTGGGGCGCTTTTCGCAAGAGCTGGCCAAGGTGGCCCGCAAGGTCGTCCTGGGGATTGCCCCCTTCGTCGCCAAGCGAAAGACGCCCCTCGACGGCTCGGCCGTTCGAGTCGATCGACGTCCTCGACGATCGCCTGGCCCGCCTGCGCCGGGCGGTGCAGGGGCGCGTGACGTTGCGCCCCACCTCGCCGAAGTGGGCCTGGGTCGAGTACCGGCTGGCCCAGGGCGGCTTCGCCGCCGGACGCGCCGCGGCCAGGGCCGCCCGCGCCGGTGGTCGCTTCGCCGACTGGAAGGCCGCGCTGGCGGAGGTCCCCGCCCCGCCGGTCTTCGAAAATGCCGGCGGTCAGGCGCCGAGCGCGGCGATGGCGTCGATCTCGATCAGGGCGCCCTTGGGCAGGCCGGCCGCCTGAACCGTGGCCCGCGCCGGCGGGTTCGTCGGGAAGTAGCGGGCGTAGATCTCGTTCACAGCGCCGAAGTCCTGCAGGTCGGCGAGGAAGATGGTCGTCTTGACGACCGCGCCGAACGACGCGCCCCCGGCCACCAGCACGGCGCCCAGGTTCTCGAGCACCCGCTCGGCCTGGGCGCGGACGTCTCCGGCGCCGACCATCTCCCCGGTGTGGGGGTCGAGCGGGATCTGCCCCGAGCAGAAGAGCAGCCGTCCGGCGGGCGCGATCACCGCCTGCGAATAGGGACCGATCGCCCGGGGGGCGCCGGCGGTCGAAATGATTTCTCGCGACATCGCCCGATGATAGCGCCGGCACCGTGGCTTTGCCGGGTGGACGAAGCGGGCCGCGTTGCGGACCAGCGGCCTTGCGGAGCAGGGAGCGTTGGCCGGCGACCGCCGCTTTTCGCCGTTGCCATCTCGCCGACGGCGCCCGTATCCTGCCCGGATGCCCGCGGACGCTCCTCGCTTCGGTTCGCGCCCCTACCGGCTGCCGCGCGCCCGCGGCCCGGTGCGCCCGCAGGCCCCGGCGCCGGTCACCAGCGACGCGCTGATGGGCGAGGTCCTGGCCCGCCTGGGCGGAAGCGGGCGCGCGCGCGAGTTCCGGGTGTTCGACTGCTACACGCGCTCCGTCGGCGAGCTGCTGCGCGCGCGCACGCAGCCGGAGCGTCTGGCCGGGACGACGCTGCTCGTCCGGGTCGCCTCGGCGGCGCTGGCCCACGAGGTGGTCCTGATGCGCGCGGAGATCATCACCCGCATGGCGGCCGAGCTGGGACCAGACGTGGTGACCGAGCTGCGCACCCGCGTCGGCGCCATCGGGCCCGGCAAGTAACCGCGCGGCCGTCGAGGACGGCGCCCCCGCGCAGGCGGACGCCGTCTTCCTCTTTCAGCGAGCTGCGCTCGCTACTTCTTGCAGGTGTCGGTGCCGACGGGGATCCAGTCCTTCCCCAGCTTCATCTCGCCCGACCAGATCATCTCCTTGTCGCCCTTCTTGGTGTAGGTCTCGCGGAAGCTGATCTTCTGGCCGCTCATCTGGCCGTCGCCGGTGAAGGTCAGCTTGTCCGCCTCCCACCCGGGCGACGACTCGGTGACCGAGCCGCCCATGTTGTCGACGCCCATCGAGACGTACTTCTTCGCCGCCGGATCGTAGCCGATGTAACCCTTGGCCATGATCGGCAGGGGATGGGCCTTCGACTTCTTCTGACCGTACTCGAAGGCGATCCAGAAGCTGTCGACGTCCTTCTTGCCCTTGAAGGTGGACTTGTAGTCCTGCTCCGGTCCCATCGGGCCGGCCGGCTGCTTGCCTTCGCACCTCCAGGTCGCCTCGAACATCTTCAGCTGCTCGAGCTCGGCGGCCGGCTTGGGCGCGGGCGGGGTGGCCGGCGCGGCGGCGACGGCAGGCTTGGCGGCGGCAGGCGCCGGAGCGGCCGCGGCCTTGGCAGCGCGGCGGTGCCGGCTTGGCGGCGGCCGGCGCCGCGGCGTTTCGCGGCGGTCGTCGCCGGCGCCCGGGGCGCCGGCTTGGCGGGCATCGCCGCGGCCGGCGGTGGCGGCGGTCCAGCGCTCGGCGTCTGGGCGGCGGCGCTGCCGGCCACGCCAGCCAGCGCTGCGAATACCGATGCTCCGATCACGTGCAGATGCTTCGTGGGCAGGTGCTTCATGGGGGACCCCTCCTGGGCGCGACCATAACCCGAAGCGGAAAATCGATCAGCCCTTGCCGGCGACCGCCAGGCGCAGCGCTTGGACGAACGCGCTCATCTCGGGGACCGGATCGCGCTTCTCGGCGGCGGCCCGATCGACGATCTCCACCGCCGCGCTGCCGACCACCACCGCGTCGGCGAAGCTGGCGACGGCGCGGGCGGCATCGGGCGTGCGGATGCCGAACCCGACGGCGACGGGGACCTTGCCGCCCCCGCGCTCGCGGATGGCGGCCACCTTCGCCCGCGGCCCCTCGAGATCGCCGAGCGCGGTGCCGGTCGTGCCGGTCATCGAGACGTAGTAGACGAAGCTGCCGGCGGCCTGCAGCGCCAGGTCGATGCGCGCGTCGGTCGAGGTGGGCGCCAGCAGCGGCACGAAGTCGAGCCCCTCGCGGGCCAGGGCGTTCGGCAGCGCCCGGTCCTCGTCGGGCGGATAGTCGACGCAGAGGAGCCCGTCGGCGCCGGCGTCGCGCGCCTTGAGCGCGAAGACGTCGACGCCCATCACCAGGATCGGGTTGGCGTAGCCGAACAGCACCAGCCCGACGTCGGGACAGGCGGCCCGCAGCTCGCTGCAGAGCCCGAGCGCGCGCCGCAGCCCCCCGCCCCGCCCGAGCGCCCGGTGCATCGCCGCCTGGATGGCCTTGCCGTCGGCGGAGGGATCGCTCCAGGGGATGCCGATCTCGATGATGTCGGCGCCCGCCTCGGCGGCGGCGCGCATGAGGCGCAGGCTGGTCACGCCGTCGGGATCGTCGGCGGTGAGGTAGACGATCAGCGCGGCCCGCTTCTCGGCGCGGGCCCGGGCGAACCGGGCCGCCAGGCGCGGCGCCGAGCTCACGCCGTCACCCCCAGGCGCGCCGCCAGCGTCCCCATGTCCTTGTCGCCGCGGCCCGAGACGTTGACGATCATGACCGCACCTTCGGCGAGCGTGGCCGCCACCTTCGGGAGCGCGGCGATGGCGTGGGCGCTCTCCAGCGCGCAGAGGATCCCCTCGGTGCGGGCCAGCAGCTTGAAGCCCGCGATCGCCTCGTCGTCGGTGACGGCCAGGTAGGTCGCCCGGCCGGTCTCCTTCAAGAACGAGTGTTCGGGCCCGACGCCCGGATAGTCGAGCCCGGCGGAGATCGAATGCGCCTCGGAGATCTGGCCGTCGTCGTCGCACAGCACGTACGAGCGGGCGCCGTGCAGCACGCCGACCCGCCCGCGCATCAGCGTGGCGGCGTGGCGGGCGCTGTCGATGCCGTCGCCGGCCGCCTCCACGCCGAACAGCTTGACCGCCTTGTCGGGGACGAAGGCGTGAAACAGGCCCATGGCGTTCGAGCCGCCGCCGACGCAGGCGACGCAGGCGTCGGGGAGCTTCCCCTCGACCTCCTGGATCTGCGCGCGGGCCTCCCGGCCGATCACCGCCTGCAGGTCGCGCACCAGCAGCGGATAGGGGTGCGGGCCGGCGACGGAGCCGATCACGTAGTGGGTGGTGCGAACGTTGGTGACCCAGTCGCGCAGCGCCTCGTTCATGGCGTCCTTCAGCGTCGAGGTCCCGTCCTTGACGGCGTGGACCTGGGCGCCCAGCAGCTTCATGCGCAGGACGTTCAGCGACTGGCGCTCGACGTCGACGGCGCCCATGTAGATCTCGCACGGCAGGCCGAAGAGCGCGCAGGCGGTGGCGGTGGCGACGCCGTGCTGGCCGGCGCCGGTCTCGGCGATGATGCGGGTCTTGCCCATCCGGCGCGCCAGCAGCAGCTGACCGATGCAGTTGTTGATCTTGTGCGCGCCGGTGTGACAGAGGTCCTCGCGCTTGAGATAGATGCGCACGTTGCGCTGCGCCTCCCGCGACACCTCGGCGGACAGGCGCGCCGCGAACCCCAGCGGCGTCGGACGGCCGACGTAGTCGGAGAGCAGGCGATTGAGCTCCTCCGAGAAGGCGGGATCGGCGGAGGCGGCGGCCCAGGCGGCGGTCAGCTCGTCGAGCGAAGGGATCAGGATCTCCGAGACGTAGCGGCCGCCGAAGGGGCCGAAGTGTCCAGGCGTCGTGTGCGGCGGGAGGTGGTGATGACATCGCGGGCGAACTATATCGCAGCGCGCGCGGCGGCGATGAACGCCGCGACCTTCGCCGGATCTTTGACGCCCGGCGCGCGCTCGACGCCGCTGGCGACGTCGACGCCGTCGGGGTGGGTGGCGAGGATCCCGGCCGCCACGTTGTCGGGCGTCAAGCCGCCCGCCAGCAGGAACGGGCGCCGCGCGCGTTCGGCGATCAGCGCCCAGGGGGCCGGAACGCCGGCGCCGCCGTAGCCGTCGACGAAGGCGTCGTAGAGCCAGAGCGCCGGGTTCCAGACCGACGCCGCGGCGAACGAGGCGGCGTCCCGCACCCGGACCGCCCGAATGAGGCGCGCCCGATCGAGCCCGGCGTAGTCGGCGACCGGCTCGTCACCGTGGAGCTGCACGCGATCGAGCCCCAGCCGCTCGCTCTGGCGTCCGATCTCCTCGGCCGACGCGTTCACGAAGACGCCGACCTTGAGGATCCCGGCGGGGATGGCGGCCAGGATCGGAGCGGCGTCGGCGGGATCGACGTAGCGCTTCGAGCCCGGCCAGAAGTTCACGCCGATGGCGTCGGCCCCCATCTCGGCGGCCATCGCCGCGTCCTTGGCGGTCGTGACGCCGCAGATTTTAATCAGCAGGTTCACGAGGCCGTCAAACCAAAAGGGCCCGCAGCGCCGCCGCGGGATCGGGGGCGCGCATCAGCGCCTCGCCCACCAAGATGGCGTCGATGCCGGCCGCCCGCAGCCGGCCGACGTCGCCGGCGTCGCGGATCCCCGACTCGGCGACGATCAGGCGCTCGTCGGGGACGCGCGGGCGCAGCCGGGCCGCCAGCTCGCGGTCGACGGTGAAGGTCCGCAGGTCGCGGTTGTTGATCCCGATGATGCCGGCGCCGGCCGCCACCGCGCGCGCCACCTCGTCGGCGTCGTGCGCCTCGACCAGCGCCTCGAGGCCCATCTCCCGCGTGGCCCCCAGCAGCGCCGCCAGATCGAGATCGCCGAGCGCGCTCACGATCAGCAGGATCGCGTCGGCGCCCGCGGCCCGGGCCTCCACCACCTGGTAACGATCGACGATGAAGTCCTTGCGGAGGATGACCAGCTCCGAGGCGGCGCGCGCCGCCGTCAGATCGTCGAGGCTGCCGCCGAAGAAGGGAGCATCGGTCAGCACCGACATCGCCCGGGCCCCGCCGGCGGCGTAGGCGCGCGCCATCTCGGCGGGCGCGGCCTGCTCGGCGATCCACCCGGCCGACGGCGAGCGGCGCTTGAACTCGGCGATGCAGGTCACCTCACCGGGGCGGCGCAGCGCGCGCGCCAGGCTGCGGGCCGCCGGCCGCCGCGCCGCCTCGCTCTCCAGCGCGGCGATCGGTCGGCGCCGCTTGCGCTCCGCGAGATCGACGCGGGTGCGCGCCAGGATGTCGTCGAGGATCATGAGGTTGGCGTGGGCGCAGGCCGGGGCGCGAGCCGGCGCAGCGTCTCCAGGACGGCCAGCCCGCCGCCGGCGGTCAGCACCTCGCGGGCCGTCGCGGTGGCCGCGCGCAGATCGGTCGCCGCCCCGGCCACGTAGAGCGCGGCGCCGGCGGTCATCAGCGTGGCGTTGCGGGCCGCCTCCGGGCCGCCGCCGCGCAAGATCTCCAGCGCGATGCGGGCGTTGTCGGCCGGCTCGCCGCCGCGCAGGCCGACCGGATCGCTCTCGTCGAGGCCGAAGTCGGCCGGGCGCAGGTCGTGGGTGCGGACGCCGCCGTTGGCCAGCTCGGCGACGAAGGTGCTCCCCGCCGGGGCGAACTCGTCGAGGCCGCCGGCACCGTGGACCACCATGGCCCGCTGCGACCCGAGGGCGCCGTGCGCCTCGGCCAGGATCTCGCAGCGCTCGCGGCTGAAGATCCCGTTGACGTGAAACTTGGCGCCGCACGGGTTGGTCAGCGGGCCGAGCAGATTGAAGATCGTCCGGACGCCGACCTCCTTGCGGGGCGCGCCGACGTGCCGGGTCGCCGCGTGGTGCGCGGGGGCGAACAGAAAGGCCAGCTTGGCCTCGCGCAGGCAGCGGGCCGCCGTCTCCGGGCTGGGGGCCGGGTCGAGTCCCAGCGATTCGATGACGTCGTGCGAGCCCGAGCGCGACGACTGCGCGCGGTTGCCGTGCTTGGCCACCACCACGCCGGCCCCCGCCACCAGGAACGCCGCGATCGTCGAGACGTTGACCGACCGCGAGCCGTCGCCGCCGGTGCCGCAGGTGTCGATGATCGGATCCCCCGCGAAGTCGATCGCCGATCATCCGGGCCCGCATCGCCCGCGCCGCGCCGACGATCTCGTCGACCGTCTCCCCCTTCATGCGCAGCGCGACCAGCAGGCCGCCGATCTGGGCCGGCGTCGCCTGCCCGTCCATGATCTCGCCGACCACCTCCGCCATCTGGTCGGCGGTCAGGTTGTGGCGATCGATGAGGCGGGCCAGCGCCTCGCGGATGGTCATCGGCGCGGCGGTCCCGCTCACGGCCGACCTTTCCGCTCGACGAAGTTGCGGAGCAGGTCCTTGCCCGAGGTCGTCAGGAACGACTCGGGGTGAAATTGCACGCCCTCCACCGGCAGCGTCTTGTGCCTGACCGCCATGATCTCCTTCTCCGCCGTTTCGGCCGTCACGTCCAGACAGTCGGGGACGCTGGCGCGCTCGATCAGCAGCGAGTGGTAGCGGGTCGCCTGGAACGGATTCGGCAGCCCCGTGAAGAGCCCCTTGCCGTCGTGGAAAATCTGCGAGGTCTTGCCGTGCATCACGCGCGCGGCCCGCACCACCTTGCCGCCGAAGGCCTGACCGATGGCCTGGTGCCCGAGGCAGACGCCGAGGATCGGGATCTTCCCGGCGTAGGTCTTGATGACCTCCAGGCTGATGCCGGCCTCGTTCGGCGTGCAGGGGCCCGGCGAGATCACGATGTGCGACGGCGCCAGGGCGGCGATCTCCGCGACCGGCAGCTCGTCGTTGCGCACGACGCGGACCTCCTGCCCCATCTCACCCAGGTACTGGACCAGGTTGTAGGTAAACGAGTCGTAGTTGTCGATCACCAGCAGCATTACCGACTCCGCTCCGGCGGCACCGTCGCGCGGCGCGCGACCTCGACGGCGCTCATCACCGCGCGGGCCTTGTTCACGCACTCGCGGTGCTCCTCGACCGGCACGCTGTCGGCGACGATCCCGGCGCCCGCCTGGACGTGGATGGTGTCGCCCAGGGTCACCAGCGTCCGGATGGCGATCGCCAGGTCGAGGTTGCCGGTGTACGAGACGTAGCCGACCGCGCCGCCGTAGATCCCGCGCCGCGACGGCTCGATCTCCTCGATGATCTCCATGGCCCGGATCTTCGGTGCGCCCGACAGCGTCCCGGCCGGGAAGGCGGCGCGCACGACGTCGGCGGCGCGGATCCCCGGCGCCGTCGTCCCGCGGATGTTCGACACCAGGTGCATGACGTGCGAGTAACGCTCGACGGCCATCAGCTCGTTGACGCGGACCGTTCCCGGCGCCGACACCCGCCCGACGTCGTTGCGTCCGAGGTCGACCAGCATGACGTGCTCGGCGCGCTCCTTTGGATCGTTGCGCAGCTCCGTCTCCAGCGCGGCGTCCTCCTCGACGGTGGCGCCGCGCCGGCGCGTCCCGGCGATCGGACGCACCTCGACCTCCGCCCCCTCGAGCCGCACCAGCGCCTCGGGCGACGCGCCGGTGACGATCGCCTCGGGGAACTCCAGGTGGAACATGTAGGGCGACGGGTTGATCACCCGCAGCGCGCGATAGACGTCGAAGGGGTCGACCCCGGCGCGCGGCACGGCAAAGCGCTGCGAGTAGACGACCTGGAAGGCGTCGCCGGCCAGGATGTACTCCTGCACCCGCCGCACGCCCGCCTCGTACTGTTCCTGGCTGACGTTCGAGCTTGGCGCTTCCGGAATGGGGGCCGGCAACGGCTCCAGCACGCGCAGCGGTGGCACCGGGCGGGCCAGGCGGTCCAGCACGGCGTCGATGCGGGCGCAGGCGTCGTCGTAGGCCCGCCCCGGATCGCCCTGACCGTCCACGTTGACGTCGACCGCCGCCACGACCTTCACCGTCCCCCGCAGGTTGTCGAAGATGACGACCGTGTCGGTCAGCGCGAAGCAGATCTCCGGCACCCCCAGGGCGTCGGGCTTGGTGCTGGGGAGGCGCTCGAACCCACGGATGGCGTCGTAGCCGAGCCAGCCGACCGCGCCGCCGAAGAAGCGCGGCAGCCCCGGCGGCACCGCGGGCGCCAGCTTGGCCAGGTAGCTGTCGAGAAATTCCAGCGGCCGCTCGACGCGCGCCCGCTCGGTCACCCGCATCTCGCCGTCGACCGAGGTGAGCACCTCGACCTCGGGGCCGCGCGCCCGCACCACCGCCCGCGGGCGGACGCCGACGAAGCTGTAGGCCGCCCACTTGTCGCCGCCGACGACGCTCTCCAGCAGGAACGAATACGGCCCACGGCCCAGCTTGGCGTAGGCCGAGACCGGGGTGTCGGTGTCGGCCAGGACCTCCCGATAGACAAAGGCGATCCGGCCGCGACGGGCCAGCTCGAGAAAACCTCCACGGTCGGGGACGAACGGCACTGAGCCGCCGACCATACCATGTCGGTTTTCGTTCGGGATCTCCGCGAGCCCCTGGACCTCGGGAGAGACTCCCCCGAGCTTTTGGGGCGTTCGGGCCAGCTCTTCGGTATCATGGAACGCCGCGAGCGCAGTCCCAACGTGCCCCCCCACCCCTCCTCACCTGCGCCCGGACTCCGTACCCGCCGCTTCGTCGCCTGGACGCTTCGCCACGGGGCGCTGCTCTGGACGCTCGCGCTGCTGGCGGCCATTCCCGCGGCCTGGCGGACGGTCGCCCTCTACGGCCACCTGCGCAGCGACGTCGAGGAGCTCCTGCCGCGCGACGCGCCGAGCGTGGTGGCCATCCAGGAGCTGCGGAGCCGCATGGCCGGGCTGCAGTACCTGGGCGTCATCGTCGACGTCGGGGGCGCCGGCCACCTGGCGGCGGGCGAACGGTTCCTGGAGGATCTCGCCGCGCGCGTCCGCCGCTATCCCAAGAGCGAGGTCAGCGACGTGCGCACCGGCTACGCCGCCGAGCGGGCCTTCGTCGAGAAGCACGCCGGCAGCTTGATGGCGCTCGACGATCTGAAGACGATCCGCGAGCGCCTCGAGGCCCGTCTTCACTGGGAATACGCCAAGCAGACCGACACGCTGCTCGACGCCGACGAGCCGGCGCCGCCGCTGGACTTCAGCGACATCGAGCACAAGTACGCCGGCCAGCTGGGCGGTGGCGATCTGGAAGGAAATCGCTTCTCCAACCGCGAGCTCGGTCTGACGCTGATGCTGATCGAGGTCGGCGGCTTCTCCACCAGCGCCGCCCAGGCGGGGACCCTCATCCACAAGGTGGAGGACGACATGCGGGCGCTGGGCGGGACCGCCGCCTATGCGCCCGGGATGAAGGTCGGGTTGACGGGCGACGTCGCCATCTCGGCCGAGGAGATGGCCGCGCTGGTCCAGGACCTGACCCTGTCGTCGGTGCTGGTCGTGGTCGCCGTGCTGCTGGCCATCGTCCTCTTCTACGGCTGGACCCGCAGCATCCCGGCCCTCTTCCTGCCGCTGGCGCTGTCGGCCGTCTACGCCTTCGGCCTCGCCAGCCTGCCGCCGTTCCGGATCACCGAGCTCAACTCGAACACGGCCTTCCTGGGATCGATCATCGTCGGCAACGGGATCAACTTCGGCATCATTCAGCTCGCCCGGTACCTCGAGTCGCGCCGGCAGGGGAAGACCGTCGAGGAGGCGCTGGTGGTGGCGCTGTGGGGGACCCGGTGGGGGACGTTCTCCGCGGCGCTGGCGGCGGGCGTGGCCTACGCGTCGCTGGTCGCCATGCAGTTCCGCGGCTTCCGGCAGTTCGGGGTGATCGGCGGCCTGGGGATGGCGTTCGCCTGGGGGACGACCGTGCTGCTCATGCCGCCGCTTCTGGGCTGGCTCGATCGCGGGCGGCACGCGCCCGGCGTTCGCCGCCGCTCGGGGCGCTTCGTCGGCAGGATCGCCCGCGCGGTGGGCGCGCGGCCGTGGGTCTTCGCCAGCGCCGCGCTCCTCCTGACCGTGGGGGCGGTCTGGGAGGTGCGGCACTTCGGACGCGACCAGCTGGAGTTCGACTTCTCCCGGCTGCGGCGGCGGGACACCTGGAAGTCGGGCGAGGGATACTGGGGCAAGCGGATGGACACGCTGCTCGGGCGTTACCTGACGCCGGCGGTGATCCTGACCGACTCGGAGACGGAGGCGCGGGCGGTGACGGCCCGGCTGCGCGAGCTGGCGTCGCACCCGCCGCTCGCCTCGATGGTCGCTTCGATCCGGACGTACGACGACGTCGTGCCGCCCGACGAGGCCCAGAAGCAGGCCGAGCTGGCGATCATCCGCCGCAAGATGACGCCCAACGTCCGCGCCGGCATGACGCTCACCGATCGGCGGAAGCTCAACCGGCTGATCGGCCCCGAGGAGGCCCCGGCGGCCACGGCGCCGATTCGTCCCGACGAGGTCCCCGACGTCATCAGCCGCGGGCTGCGCGAACGGGACGGAGCGGTGGGGCGCGCCGTGCTGGTCTATCCCAACCCGGCCGAGAGCTGGTGGCGGGGCGAGACCATCGCCACCTTCGTCCGCGGGCTGCGCACCGCCGCGCAGGCGCCGGTCGCGCTCGGCGGGCGGCCCGGGCGGGTGGCCGGCGGCCCGGCCCTGTCGTCGGACATCATCTCGTCGATGGAGCGGGACGGCCCGCTGGCGTCCCTGCTGGCGTTTTTGGGGGTGGTCGCCACGGTGCTCCTCATCTTCCGGCGCAGCCTGGCCACGCCGTTCGTCATCGGGTCGCTGATGATCGGCGTCCTGTGGCTGCTGGCGATCACGATGAAGCTCGGGATCAAGATCAACTTCGTCAACTTCATCGCCTTCCCGATCACCTTCGGCATCGGCGTCGACTACGCGGTGAACGTCATGGCGCGCTACCTGCGCGACGGCGGGCGCGACGTGGTGGCCGCCGTGCGCGGGACCGGCGGCGCGGTCGGCCTCTGTTCGCTGACCACGGTGATCGGCTACTCGTCCCTGCTGGTGGCCCAGAACGTCGGGCTGTTCCTGTTCGGCCTCCTGGCCGTGCTGGGCGAAGTCTGTTGCCTGACGACCGCCGTCATCGTGCTGCCGGCGGTGCTGACGCTCGTGCGTCCCCGCGCGAGCCGTCAGCTCCCCGAGCTCCCCTGGGACAGCGCCACGGTGGGCACGAACGGCAACGGGAAAGGGAACGGCAGCGGAAACGACGATCAGACGCCGGGCCCGCCGCGCGTCGAGCTCGGCCCCTGAGCCGGCCGAAGGTCGACGTTCCGAAGACCGGCCTCGGCTGTTTCTGATCACGTCGACGTCGCTGTCTAGAATCTACTCGGCCTTCCAAGGTCGAGCGCGAACATTCAAGATGAGCGGCATGGCAAAAGGGACGAGGCGGGGGGCAGACAAGGACTGGTATATCGAGGGCGAGAGTCAGGTCCACTTCTTTCCCGGAGCAAAGCGCCTCATCTGCACGATTGGAAAGAAGATCAGGTTCGATATCGAGGCGTGGGGTGGGATAAAGGGGGTCCGCCATCACCATTTCGCCAACGACCCTGTCGACCACGGCATGAGGCCCCAGCCCACGACGCCAGGTAATTACGTGATCTCGGGTTGGGCACCCTATGTGACCAAGAGATGGGAATTCTCGCGGATTCCCTGGGGCACGGAGCTGCGCTTGGACGCCGCCCGTGAACATCTCCTCTACAACACGGGGACGATGTTTCACCCTTGGCAACGGGTGGAGTCGCTCATGCCGCACGCCACCCTCGATTACGTGCGGGGCGAATTCCACAATATGTGGGGAGCGAACCGGCGCTACGATCGGAACGGAGATGGAATTCCGGACGTTTGGGTTCTCAACGATTTTGGCCCCATGGCGATCAACTACTTTCGAGACCCCAACCGCAACCGGAAGCTCGACGCAGGCGAGAAGATCATGGGCGAGATGATCCACACCGTCCCTGACAACCAGGGGCAAACTGATCAGGGACTGCCGGTGAGTATGGGGTATAGCCACGGCTGCATCCACGTGCGGCCGGTGGACCTCGCTCGCCTCCTCAGGCAAGGCGCGTTCAAGGCCGGAGAGCTCATCGTCGTCCACGGACCAGGCGAAGTCGTCTGGGAGGAGCTGACCCGATGATCCGGTTCCCGCTGTGGGCGACCGTTGCGTTGCTGGTGCTTGGTGCGAAGGCACATGGCGAACCCCCCGTCGATATCTACGAATTGACGTGCTTCGACGACGGAAAGCTCGTCGGTCGGCCCTCGGACTCCGGGCTCGTGGTGCGAAAACAGAGTGGCTGGCAACGGTTGCCTCTGGAAAAGGATGTGCTCCGCCTGTGGCGAAGCCCCGATGCGCGAATCTTTGCCATCGATCTCGGCGGCAAACCGTGGTCCGCGGTGGAGGTCCCCCACGACTCGGGACCGATTCAGCGCTGGACGGTGCCAGCCGACAACGGGTCCATCAGTTTCACGTGGTTGGACGGGCCGGACGTCGTCACGGCAGATCACATCTACAGACTCGATCCAGGTGGCAAGGTCACGGAACTGGGGGAAACGCCCGCCGGCGCACACGGCGAGCGATCACTTCGGGCACCCGAAATTCTGGTCTCGCAAGGGACGACGGTCGTTTGCACGGGGAAAAGGATGCGCCATGATGACTTCGTCTGGGGCAATTGCCGGGAATTGGGAGGCACCTATTCCTACGCCGTCGACTTCGGCGATGGGCTCTGCTGCAACGAAGGTGAAGGTTCTTTCGCCACCCCCTTCGTGTGCGGCGACTTCGTGGTCTCGGCGATCCGCCAATGGTCACGCACTGCCTCGCACAACAGGACCCAGGCCCGTTCCCTGACCACGGGCCGCTTGCTCGGCCGTAGAGACGGCGCGGCATTGCGTGGGTCGACCTGCGTGGACGGCAAGCGGGCGTTGCTGGTCGGCAAACGCGACGTTCAGATCGTGAGCGTGCCGCTCCTTCACCGGCTCTGGCAGCAGAAACAGGACAGCGAGATAGGGGCGGTCGCGGTGTGCCAGGGCGGCACCAGGGCCGTCATTGTTCCGAGGGGGAACCCGGATGCGGTCAAAGAGCTCGACCTCACGGGGCCGGCGACTTTCGGTAAAGCAAAGGTGGTCCCCCGAGGGATGCACGTCGTTCCGTGACGGGCCGGCGCGGCTGATCTCCGGCGGATCGCGATCCGCTAAAGCCAGCCGAGGGCGCGGCCGGCCAGGACCAGCGCGGCGCCCCAGACGCCGGCCGCGACGTCGTCGAGCATCACCCCGGCGCCGCCGCCCAGGCGCTCCGCGGCGCGGGCGGGCCACGGTTTGATCTGATCGAACAGGCGAAAGGCCAGCCCACCGACGATGAGGGCGCGCCAGGTCGGCGGCGCGGCGATCCAGGTGACGAGCACGCCGGCCACCTCGTCGACGCAGACGATCTGCGGGTCCTTGTAGCCGAGCCGCCGCTCCACCTTTCCTGATGCCCAGATGCCGACCAGTGTGACGACCAGCGCCGCCGCGGCGACCGCCCACGGCCCGTACGGGCGCACCAGCAGATAGAGCGGGATCGCGCCGATGGTCCCGGCGTGCCCCGGCATGTACGGCACGTGGCCGCAGCCGAACCAGACGGAGATGACGTGCGCGGTGGTGTCGCGCCAGCCCTTGAGTGGAGCCGGCGCCGGCGGTGGCGGGGCGCCGGGCGCCCGCTTCACTGCCAGAGCCGTTCGCGCTCGACGAGGTCGAACACCTCGCGCAGGATCGCGACGCCGTTCCGGGCGGTCGCCTCGTCGATGGTGAGCGCCGGCTGGATGCGGAAGCTGGCGGAGTAAGCCATCGTGAGCAGGCCGCGCTTGACGCCTCGGTGAAGATCCGCTCGGTCACCCGGCGCGGCAGCGGCTCCTTGGTCTTCTTGTCCTTGACCAGCTCCATCCGGATGAGGAGCCCCGCCCCGTCGACGAAGCCGACGAACGGGTAGCGATCGACGAACGCTTCCAGCTCGCGCTTGAGCGCCGCGCCGACCACGCGCGAATTTTCGGTCAGGTCTTCCTCGTCGATGATCTTCAGCGCGGCGGCGCCGGCCGCGGCGCCGAGCGGGTTGCCGCCGTAGCTCGACGACGAGCCCGACGGATTTCCCCACGGCTTGGCCTGGGCGATCTCGTCGGTGGTGAGCAGCCCCGAGAGCGGAAAGCCGCCGCCGAAGGCCTTGCCGATCGTCACGATGTCCGGCCGGACGCCCGGTGTGGTCGAGCCCCAGCGCTTCCCGGTGCGCCCGAGGCCGGTGATCATCTCGTCGGCGATGAGCAGCGCGCCGACCTCGTCGGCCAGCGCGCGCACCGCCGGCAGGAACTCCTTGGGCGGGATGACGTTGCCGGCCGTCCCCTGCATCGGCTCGACGATCACCGCCGCGATCTCGCCGGCGCCGGCGGTCTTGACCTGCTTGCGGCCGACCTCGGCGCAGGCGATCGCCGCAGCTCGGGTACGAAAGGCCGATCGGGCAGCGGTAGCAGTCGGCGTAGGGGATCTGGTGGGCGCCCGGCACCATCGGCCCGAGCTTGTCCTTGAACGTCGAGCCCATCAGCGACAGCGCGCCCATGGTCTTGCCGTGGAAGCCGCCCCAGAAGCTGACCATCTCGTACTTGCCGGTGTGGCACTTGGCCAGCCGCAGCGCGCTCTCGACCGCCTCGGCGCCGCCCGAGTAGAGCTGCAGCCGGTGCACGCCGGGCGCCGGCGGCTTGGCCGCCAGCCGCTCGCCGAGCTCGACGCGCGCCCGCGAGGTGAACGAGCCGACCGACACCTTGGCCGCCTGCTCCTGGACCGCCTTGACCAGCGTCGGGTGGCTGTGTCCCGAGCGCGTTCACGTTGATGCCGCCGATGAAGTCGAGGTAGGTGTTCCCGTCGACGTCGGTGACCGCGCTGCCGCGCCCCTCCTCGACGACGATCCCCGCCATCAGCGCGTAGCCCTGCAGGCCCGGCGCGGCGTGCGCGTCCTCGCGAGCCCGGAGCGCGCGGCTCTCGGGTCCGGGAACGGGGGTGACGATGGAGGCCTTCTGGTTCTTGGGTTGGCTGTGGTTCATTTCTTGGAGGGGGGCGACGGGCAATGTGGACGAACGCTCAGGCGTTCTTGATCGCGGGCGCTGAGAATACGAAATATCGCTGCATCGGGTAGTTCCAGGCGTTGCTCACGATCACGGAGCTGATGACGCGCGCCAAGAGATACTCGAGGTGGAGGACGTGCTGAAACAGATACTCGCCGGCCGTGTTCAGCCCCAGGCTGGCCGCCGACACCAGCGCGTAGCGCCAGGCCTGGCTGGGCGCCGGGACGTCGGTCGTCTTGTAGGTGAACCGCCGGCCCAGCGTGAAGTTGGTGACCGCCCCGGAGAGCGCCCCGAGCGGCGTGGCCGCCACCGGGCCGAGGCGCAGGAGCTCGACGCAGGAGATCATCACCAGGTAGTCGGCGACCGGTGCGCGATGATCGACGCCGCGTGGTGGCGCATCCATTGCCAGAACCCCTTCGGCGCGCCCTCCGCCGAGCGGGCTGGCGGTCGTTCGCTCAAGCGGTGCTCTAGACCATCCCGACCGGGACGTCGGGCTTGGTGGCCATGGCCTCGTCGTCGAACGCCGCCGAGCTCTTGGCCGCCTCGCGCTCGCTCTTGGCCGCCTCGCGCTCGCGGAGCAGCGTGGCGATGGCCAAGAGCCGCTGCACGACCGAGATGTTCGCCACCACCGCCACGATCGACAGCGCCAGGAGAATCGGCACCTCGCGCAGGGCCAGCGACGGCGAGCGGGCAAACAACGCGCTGGCGATCGGCGTGAACGCCGCGCCGGTCATCAGGTAGGCGCCGCGCTCGCCCCGGCGCATGGCGCCGCGCGGGGCCGGGACGCCCATCGCCTCGGCCTTGGCGGTCGTGTAGCTGACCATGAAGGAGCCGATGATGGCCGCCAGCACGATGAACAGGACCTGATCGTGATCGCGGTAGTAGTAGACGAGGCCTCCGAAGAAGAACATCTCGCTGTAGCGATCGACCGCCGCGTCGACCAGCTCGCCGGCGTCCGACGAGAGGCCCATCTTGCGGGCCAGCAGGCCGTCGATGATGTCGCCGAACGCCGCCAGAACCGCCAGCGTCGCCCCCAGGCCGAACCAGCCGACACCCGATCGCCACGCCCGCGCCCGCGGCCGGGAGCAGCGAGCCCAGCGTGACCATGTTGGGCGTGATCCGCAGGGCGGCGATGAACGAGATCATCGGATCGATGATCCAGTAGACCATCTCCATGGTCGTCTTGTTGACGAACACGCTGCCGCCGTCGGCCTCGGTGCGCGCGTGGCGGACGCGACCGACCAGGGCCGAGCGGACCAAGTAGACGAGGAGAGCCGAGACGAAGAAGCTCGTCACGGCGATCGAGATGTAGAGGTCAGACACGCCCGCCGTCCTTTCGCAAAAGCCGATCCGAAACGTCATCCCCGGCCAGCGCCGCCAGCCCGGGGAGCGGCAGCTCGCGGCTGCCGTCGCGGGCCGAGGCGTAGGCCGTCGAGATGAGCTGCACGCAGAGGAACGCCTCCTCCGCCTCGCGGCCCACGAACTCGCCGCTTGGCGATCGCCGCCTTGAAGTCGTCGAACAGCGAGTTGAACCAGCTGACGTGGCTGGAGTCCATCCAGTCCGACGAGATCGCCTGCCGCTCGAACGTCCAGGTCGTGGGGCCGGCGCCGGTCATGCCGCCGGCGCCTCGCTCTTGGACCGCCAGCTCGACGTCGTCGTCCTCGACGCGGATGGCGCCGTGCTCGCCGTGCAGCGTGTAGAGCACCTTGCGCACGCCGGCGTTCCACGACAGGTGCGCCGAGGCGGTGCCGGTGGGAAAGCGCAGGCTGCAGGCGAAGTCGTCCTCGGTGTCGAACGGCCCCAGCGTCGCCGCCCGCGCGGTGATGCCGGTCGGGTACGACGCCGAGCCACTCGAAGGCCAGGTAGAAGGTGTGGCTGCCGTGGTCCATGGCGATGCCGCCGCCCGAGAACCGCCGCTCGCGCCGCCAGTCGGTGCGCCACCCGGTGACCCCCTTGGCGTGCGTGTTGCGGAAGGTCTGCAACGTCACCAGGTGGACCTTGCCGATGCGGCCGGTCTTGAGGAGGCCCGCGCACCGTCTTGATCACCGGCGCGTGCTTGTAGTTGTGGCAGGGGAAGATCACCCGCTCCGACTTGACCGCCTGGCGCAGCATCGATCGCGCCTCTTCGATCGACGCGGCCAGCGGCTTTTCGCACAGGACGTGCAGCCCGCGCGACGAGCGCCTGCGAGGGCGATCTCCGCGTGGTCGCTGGGCGGGGTGGCGATGTCGACGAAGTCGATCTTGTCGGACTCGGCCGCCAGCAGCGCCGGCGCGTCCTCGTAGAGTCGGGCCTTCGGCCAGGTGGCCTGGGCGATCGCCCGCTGGGCCGGGGAGATGTCGGCGATGGCCACGATCTCGACGTCGCCCGGGCCGGCGCCCCGCTGCTGGTAACCAGCCGCGTGCCCCTTCTCCATGATGAAGCCGTAGCCGATCAGCGCGCCGCGAAGCTTTTGCATGTGAAACTGAACCATTAAATGCCGCATTTCTGGGCGAAATACCAGATTCACCTACATCTAAGTCCGAACCGGGGAAGAGCCATTGACGAACGACCCAAGGGGAGACTAGCTTCCGCTGCCATGATGGAAGCGCTTTCCGCGAGTGATCCGGAGGTTTTCGAGCTTTGTCGTGCCGAAGAACGGCGCCAGGCCGCGAAGATCCGCCTGATCCCGTCGGAGAATTACGTCTCGAAGGCCGTCCTCGAGGCCTCGAGCTCCGTCTTCACCAACAAGTACAGCGAGGGATACCCCGGCAAGCGTTACTACGAGGGGCAGGAGTTCGTCGACCCGCTGGAGACGCTGGCCATCGAGCGGGCCAAGGCGCTGTTCGGCGCGGCGCACGCCAACGTCCAGCCCTACTCGGGCTCGCCCGCCAACCTGGCCGTTTATCTGGCTTTTCTCAAGCCGGGCGACAAGGTGATGGGGCTGGCGCTGCCGATGGGCGGCCACCTCACGCACGGGTGGAGTGTCTCGATCAGCGGCAAGTACTTTACGTCGGTGCCCTACGGCATCCGCAAGGACACGGGCCTGCTCGACTACGACGAGATCCGGGATCTGGCAAAGAAGGAGCGCCCGGCGCTGCTGTGGGCCGGCGGCTCGGCCTACTCGCGGCTGTGGGACTTCGAGATCATGGGCTCGATCGCCCGCGAGGTGGGGGCCAAGTTCTGCGCCGACATCGCGCACATCGCCGGGCTCATCGCCGGCGGCGTGCACCCCTCGCCCATCCCGCACGCCGACGTCGTCACGACGACGACGCACAAGACGCTGCGCGGCCCGCGCGGCGGCATGATCCTCTGCCGCGCCGAGCACGCCCAGGCCATCGACAAGGCGGTCTTCCCCGGCATCCAGGGGGGACCGCACGTGCACAACACGGCGGCGCTGGCGGTGGCCCTCAAGGAAGCGGCGCAGCCCGACTTCAAGACCTACGCCAAGCGCGTCGTCGCCGACGCCAAGGTGATGGCCGAGGCGCTGATGTCGAAGGGGTTCGACGTCGTCTCCGGCGGCACCGACAACCACCTGATGCTGATCGATCTCACCAACAAGAACATCTCCGGAAAGATCGCGGCCAAGGCGCTCGACAAGGCCGGCATCGAGCTGAACTACAACGCCGTCCCCTACGACACCCGCAAGCCGTTCGATCCGTCGGGGATCCGGCTCGGCTCACCGGCGGTGGCCAGCCGCGGGATGGGCGAGGCGGAGATGCGGCAGATCGCTCTGTGGATAGATCGGGTGATCAGCGATCCGACCGACGCGACGGCGGCCAAGGTGCTGTCGGAGGTCCAGGAGCTGACGGGCAAGTTCCCCGCGCCGGGCATCTCTCTTTAGGCCCGCGCGGTCGAATTGCCGGGGACGACCATGACTCACGACAAACGAATCGCGGTGGTCACGGCCATCGCTCTGGGAACCAGCCTGCTCGCGACCGCCGTCCGCGCGGAGACGATCGAGCTCGTCGACAAGACCAAGCTGAACGCCAAGATCGTCCACTACTACGACGGCGTCTACACCGTCGAGACCAACGGCCAGACGATGAAGCTGCCCAAGGAGAAGATCCGTTCGATCTCCTTCCAGCTTCCGCCGCCGCGCCCGGAGTTCTCCACGCCGGAGAAGACGTTCGAACGCTGGCGCAAGGCGCTGGTCGAAGGCGCCGGCGAGAAGGCCATCGACTGCTACGCGCTCATGTACCAGGGGATGCTGGCCGCGCAGATGGGCCTCGGGCAGGCGCAGGACGGCATCAAGAAGATGCAGAAAGAGTTCGAAGGGACGAAGTTCCAGATCAAGGAATCGAAGATCAAGGGGGACACCGCCACCCTGAAGGTCCTCCGCCAGAAGGGCGACGAGAGCGACACCGGCGAGATCGCCATTCGCGCGCGAAAACGGCGAATGGAAGATGGTTCCTCCGCTCCCCACCGCGCAGTAGGGACCGCCTCGACTTCGTGAACCGCCGCCCTCTCGTCCTCGTCGCGTCCCTGATCGTCCTCGTTTGCGCTGCCGGCAAGGCGCGCGCGGGGGCGCTGGATCCGTTCGGCCACTCGGCCGGGAGAACGCTCAGCCTCGATCCGTTTCGCAAGGTAGCGGCGAATGATGCCGCCGCCGTCGCTGCGCCCGCGCCCGCGACGAGCACACCCGCCGCGCCGGCCCCGCAGCGCTGCCAGCGCGACGAGGACTGCACGGGCGACAACATCTGCCAGTCCAACGTCTGCCAGCCGATCCAGCTGCGCACGAACGTCGCCTACCTCTACTACCGCGACGGCGGGTTCACCGAGTTCCTCGGCCTCTACTGGTCGCAAAGAGGAGCCAACGGCTACCGGGTGGTGGCGCCGCTCTACTGGCACTACTGGAGCCCTTCCACCGACACGCTGATCTTCGCGCCGTTCTACTGGCGGTTCGAGGACCGGGCCAAGCGAAGCCTGGTCACCTGGTACGGCCCCATCGTCAGCGGGCACCAGGGGGACGCGCGTTCGTTCGGCGTCATTCCGCTCTTCTATGCCTCGGGCACCGGGAGCTGGGCGGTCCCGTTCCTCGGCACGCTGCGGTTCAAGAATCCCCAGACGGGCAGCTCGTTCGGCGCCGCGGCCTACCTCTACTGGTGGTGGCGCTCGCCGACCCGGGCGACGGATCTCGGGTTCCCGGTCTTCTTCTCCACCCGCACGCCGCACGACGCCTTCACGTTCGCCTTGCCGCTGAACTTCTACTGGCGCCACGAGGACGACGCCAGCCTGCTGGCGCTTCCGCTCTTCTATTACAACAGTCACAAGACCGGCTACCGACTGCTCACCTGGCTGGGCTACGCGCATCGCCAGGGGCCCGAGTACAGCCGCTCGCTGGCCTGGCTGTACTGGTGGGGCGGCGACGAAAAGGCGCAGTCGAGCTACCACGTCCTCTTCCCGATCGTGTGGGACTTCGCGGAGAAGGACCGCGCCACCACCGTCGTCTTCCCGCTGCTCTGGAGCTCGCGCAGCGCGACCTCGAACACGACGGTGGTCGTCCCGTACCTCCACGTCCGCGAGGGTTCCTGGTACTTCAACGCGCTGCCGCCGGTGTGGTGGAGCAGCGGCGACGAGAAGACCGGCCGCGCCCGCCGGCTGCTGATTCCTCTCTTCTATTGGGATCGCGCGGAGCATGGGCTGGCCAGCCACCTGGTGACGCCGCTCGGCGGCTACAGCCGCGACGCTCGTGACGGGACCCGCACCTGGGTGGCCCTCCCGTTTCTCTCCTTCGCTCATCGCGATCGAGACGGCGAGCGGACGATGCTCACCCCGCTCTACCTCAGTCACGAAGATCGCCGCGCCGATTCGATGGGCCGCGTCATCGGCCTGCTGTTTTACCGGCGGACCGATCCGCGAGGGTCGACGACCGCCCTGTTCCCGCTCTTCTGGCACTTCTGGGACGCGGCGACCGACGCGAGCGCGACGGTTCTGTTTCCGCTGTTCGCGCATCGCTCCGGCCCGCGCGACACGACGACGTTCGTTGGTCCATTCTACTGGCGCCACTTCACCCACGGCGGCTGGAGCGGCGGCCTCTTTCCCATCGCCTACTTCGGCCAGAACGCCGGCCGGGGGCATGGGGTGGTCTTTCCGCTCTACTGGCACTTCTCGAGCGATCGGTCGTCGACGACCGTCCTGTTCCCGCTCTACTACGCGCACCAGGACCCGCACGGCTCGGACGGCGCCGTGACGCCGCTCTTCTTCTACGGCCATCACGATGGCGAGAGCTACGCGGTGCAGTTCCCGCTCTTCTTTCACACCGCCAGCCTGCGCCAGGGGACCAGCACCACCATCACCCCGCTGGGGTTCGTCGAGCGCGATCGCGACGGAACCAGCGTGGCCGTCGGGCCCATCATCCCGCTCGTCTACTGGCGGGTCGGTCACGACCGGTCGCACTTCGCGCTGCTGCCGGTCTTCTGGCACTTCGCCGATCGGGCGGCCGACAAGTCGACGACGGTCGTCGGGCCTTACTGGCACCGGCACTGGGGCGGCGAGACGACCGACGGGCTCTTTCCGCTGTTCTATTACCGGCGCGGCGCCAAGCCCGGCGGTGGCGACCAGACCAGCCTGACCGTCTTCCCGCTCTTCTACTATCACCGCGACGCCGAGACGCACCTCTTCGCCAGCTTGCTGGGCGCCTCCGTGCACGGCGCGCACGGGAGCGGCGGCTTCGTCGGCCCCTACGTCTGGTTCAAGAACAGGAACTTCGACGCGCGCTTCGTGCCGCTCCTCTACACCGATCTCCTGCGCCGCGCCGACGGCCATCGCCTGACGCAGGTGGGCCCCTGGTTCCGGGTCGAGGGCCCCGGGTACAAGAGCCAGGGGATCTTGCCGCTCTTCGGCCACTACGCCGACGCCAAGGAGAGTGACACCTGGGTCATCCCCTCTTACTTCCGCATGCGTCGCGCCAACGGCGACGGGGTCGACACCCTGCTGCCGTTCTTCTGGCACTCGTCGTTCGGCGGGCGGCGGACGACCATCGCCGGCCCCTACTTCGCGCGCACGACCCCCGACGCCCACACGGTCGGCCTGTTCCCGCTGTTTCTCTACGCCAAGAACAGCCAGCGGACGATGACCGTCGTGCCGCCGCTCCTGCTGTTCCAGCGCAGCAGCGCCGACGGGACGCGGTCCTGGTTCTCCTGCCTGCTCTTCTTCCACGACCGCGATCCCGCCGGGACGGTCAACGCGCTTTTCCCGATCTACTGGTCGGACGTCAAGAAGGACCGCCGCACCGACATCGTCTTTCCGCTGGTCTGGCACTTCGCCGACCAGGCCGCCGACAGCGCCTCGACGCTGGCCGGTCCCTTCTACTGGTCGCACCACCAGTCGGAACGGACGCGCGGGCTCTTGCCGTTGGCCTGGTACTCGCGCAACGACGCCAACGGCGACGCCTCCCAGGCGCTGGTCCCGCTCTTCTACGAGGGGCACGGCAAGGATCACTTCTCGCTCTACACCTTGCTGGCCGGCTATCACCGGCGCGGCCCCTCGCGCTTCTGGTACGCGGGCCCGATCCTGCACACCGACAGCCCGCAGAGCTCGTTCTCCATGCTGGCGCCGCTGGTCTTCAGCCACACCGACAAGGCGACCGAGACCACCACGACGGTCATTCCGCCTCTGCTGCACGTCTCGCGCGGGAACCCGGAGGCGGGGCTGTCGAGCACGCTGGTGCTGTTCTGGCACTACCGCGACATCGCCAGCTCGGCGTACGTCGGGTTGCCGCTCTACTACGACCTCAACGAGTACCACCTCTCGCGCACCACCATGCTGCTGCCGATCTTCGGGCGATTCGAGGACAAGGTCGCGCACGACACGACGACGGTCATCCTGCCGCTGCTGTTCTACCGGCACAGCACGCCGACCGACGTCAGCATGGTCGGGTTCCCGCTGCTCTGGGACTTCAAGCGCGGCTCCGACCGGACCACGGTGGTGTTCCCCTTCTACGTTCGCCGGCAGCGCGCCGACCACGTCGGGACCTGGGTCTTCCCGAACTACTACCACAGCGAAGGGTTGACGGCCGACGGCCGACCGGACGGCACCTACCGCCGCTACGTCTTCCCCTTCTACGACTCCGGCGTCAAACGGCCGGGCGACTTCATGTGGGAGGTGCTGGGCGGCCTGTTCGGTCACGAGCGGGTCGGCCGCCACAACTTCCTGCGGCTGTTTTACTTCACCATCGAGACCGAGCCGACCGCGGCCGCCAAGACCGCCTACGCCGTTCAGCCGATTCCGCCCCGCCGCAAGGCCGTCCCCCGCGGCCTCCACGTCGCCGGCTGGTAGCCGCGCCGAACGCTCAGGCGCCCCGCCCCGGCGGCGATGGCGACGCCGGCGAGAGCGGATCGGAGGTCCGCTGGGGATCGCTGGCCTCGCCGAGCAGCGCGGCCCGCAGCGGACCGACCAGGAACATCGAGCCGCAGACGACGACCAGGCCCCCGGCGGCGCGCCGCCGGGCCTCGGCGAGGGCGGCGGTCGGCTCGGCGACCGCCGCTCGTCGCGAAAAGAATCGGGCCGCTTCGTCGGCCAGCGCCGCGGCGGCGAGCGCGCGCGGGCTGTCGGCCCGGGTGGCCACCAGCGCGTACGCCAGCGGCCCCAGCGCCGCCAGGATGCCGCGCACGTCCTTATCCTCGGCGACGGACATCAGGAACACGACGCGGCGGCCGGCGGCGATCTCGGGCAGCGCCGCCGCGAGCGCGCGGGCCCCCTCGGCGTTGTGCGCGCAGTCGAGGAGCAGGTCGGTCCCCACCCGCTCGAGCCGCCCCGGCCAGACCGTGCCGGCCAGCGCCGCCGCCACCGTCGCGTCGTCGAGCGGCCGCCCGAGCCGCGTCGCCACCGCCCGCGCCAGCGCGAGCGCGATCGCCGCGTTGTCGCGCTGGTGCGGGCCCCCGAGCCCGAGCGGTCCCGACGGCGGCGAGAAGTCGGCGCCGAGGTGACGCAGCGGCGCCCCGACCTCCGCGGCGCGACGCGGAGATCTCCCGGTGGGCCTCCTCGGGCAGACGACCGAGGAAGCAGGGGACGTTCGGCTTGAGGATGCCCGCCTTCTCGCGGGCGATCGCGCCCAGCGTGTTGCCGAGGTAGGCCATGTGGTCGAGGCCGATGGAGGTGATGGCGGTGGCCAGCGGCTCGGCGGTCGTCACCGCGTCGAGCCGCCCGCCGAGGCCGGTCTCGAGGACCGCGGCGTCGACGCCGTCCTCGGCAAAGACCAGAAACGCCGAGCACGGTGGCGATCTCGAAGTAGGTCAGCGGAACGCCGGTGGCGACGACCCGCGCGTCGAGCGCCGCCAGTCGGTCGCCGTCGACCTCGCGCCCGCCGACCCGGATCCGCTCCGTGAACCGCGCCAGGTGGGGCGAGGTGTAAAGCCCGGTGCGAAGGCCCGCGCCCCGCAGGATCGCCTCGGTCATCGCCGCCGTCGAACCCTTGCCGTTGGTCCCGGCGATCTGAACGGCGGCGAAGCGCCTCTGCGGATCGCCGAGCCGCTCCAGCGCCGTGCGGACGCGACCGAGGCCGAGCTCGACGCCCAGGCTCTGCGCCGCGCCCGCCAGACGGGCCAGCAGCTCGGCGTAGCGCGCGGAGGGGACCGCCACGGCGCGGCCTACGCCTGCGAGGCGGCGCCCGTGCTCGTACCGCAGGTGGCGCAACAGCCGCGCCAGCGTGGACCGCATCTCCTTGCGCGGCACGATGACGTCCAGGAACCCGTGCTCGAGCAGGAACTCGGCGCGCTGAAAGCCGGCCGGCAGCCGCTGGCGGATGGTGTTCTGGATGACCCGCGCGCCGGCGAACCCGATCTGCGCCTTGGGTTCGGCGATGATCACGTCGCCCAGCATGGCGAAGCTGGCCGCCACGCCGCCGGTCGTCGGGTGCAGCAGGATCGACAGGTACGGCAGCCCCGCCTCGCGCAGGCGCCCCAGCGCCGCCGAGGTCTTGGCCATCTGCATCAGCGAGAGGACCCCCTCCTGCATGCGCGCCCCGCCCGAGGCGGAGAAGATCAGCGCCGGCACCTTCCGCTCGAGCGCGCGTTCGAACACCCGGGTGATCTTCTCGCCGGCCACCGAGCCCATCGACCCGCCCATGAACTCGAACACGAAGAAGCCGAGCTCGACGGGGATCGCCTCGATCCGCGCGGAGCCGGAGCGCAGGGAGTCGGCCCCACCGGCGGTTCTACGGGCCGCCCTCAGGCGATCACTGTACTTCTTCGAGTCGCGAAAGCTGAGCGGGTCCACGCTCTCGATCGACCCGTCCGCCTCGACGAAGCTGCCGGGATCGACCACCAGCTCGATCCGGCGCGCCGACGACAGCGGGAAGTGGTGCTCGCACTGCGGGCAGACGTTGTCGTTCTTCTCCAGGTCAGCCGTCAGCAGGGCGGCCCGGCAGTCCGGGCACTTGGTGAAGACCCCAACCGGGACGCTGCGTTTCTCTTCCGAAAGATCGTCTTCGCGATCTTCTCTTTTGTACCAGGCCATCGTGCGAAACCGGAGAATACACTGAGCGAACCGCGCGTGGTTTGTTATGCTGCGCGCGTGCATTTTGGAGCCTGGCACAAGATCTCTGATGCAAGAACCGCGGCCCCCGACGTCGCCGGCGTCCTGCAGACCCGCGCCGAGGGCGCGATGGATTACCGGTCGGGCCGGAGCGCGATGGTCCTCTACGCCTGTTCCGATCCCGAGGAGACGCTGCGGCACTTCGTGGCCGGGCGCGGGGCGCGGCAGATCGAGCGGGCGGTGAGCGCGGGCGCGCGCTGGATCCGCTTCGCCGAGGCGCCGCAACCCAAGGACGAGCTCGATCGCCTGCTGAAGGGTTTCGTGGAGCGCTTCGGCTCGCTGCCGATCAGCAACGCTGGGCCGTCTCGCCGCGCTGTGGCGTCCGCGGACGGCGAGTCGGCGTGACCACGCGCCTCAGCTATCGCGACGCGGGCGTCGACATCGACGCCGGCGACCTGCTGGTCGAGCGCATCAAGGGACACGTCCGGCGCACCCACCGCCCCGAGGTGATGGGCGGCCTGGGTGGCTTCGCCGGCCTCTGCGCCATCCCCGGCCGTTACAAGGAACCGCTGCTGGTCTCCTGCACCGACGGCGTCGGGACCAAGCTGAAGCTGGCCTTTCTCACCGGCCGGCACGACACGGTGGGGATCGACCTGGTGGCGATGAACGTCAACGACCTGGTCGTCTGCGGCGGCGAGCCGCTGTTCTTCCTCGACTACTTCGCCTCCGGCAAGCTGGAGGTGGGCGTCGCCGAGCGGGTCATCGGCGGCATCGCCGACGGCTGTCAGGCGGCCGGCTGCGCGCTGCTCGGCGGGGAGACGGCCGAGATGCCCGGCTTCTATGCGGCGGGCGAGTACGATCTGGCCGGCTTCTGCGTCGGCGTCGTCGAGAAGAGCCGCCGCGTCGACGGGACGGCGATCCGCCCCGGCGACAAGCTGCTGGGCCTCGCCTCGTCGGGCTTCCACTCCAACGGCTACTCCCTGGTTCGCAAAGTATTCCTTGAAGAAATGCGCCTCGCCCTCGACGCCCCGGCGCCGGGCCTCGGCGAGCCGCTCGGAGAGGCGCTGCTCCGCCCCACCCGCATCTACGTCCGGTCGATGCGCGCGCTGGCCGACGCCGATCTCCTGCGCGGCGCGGCGCACATCACCGGCGGCGGACTCGTCGACAACCCGACGCGCATGATCCCCGACGGCGCGCGGCTCAAGCTGCAGCTCCGCCTCGGAAGCTGGCCGATCCCGCCCCTCTTTCAGCTGCTGGCCGAGGGCGGCGGCGTCCCCCCCGAGGAGATGCGCCGCACCTTCAACATGGGGCTCGGCATGCTGGTCTGCGTCCCCGCCGATCGCGAGGCCGAGGCGGTGACGCTGCTCGAAAGCTCGGGCGAGCAGGTCTTCTCCGTCGGTCAGGTGGCCGCCGCCGACGCACCGGACGCGCCGGTGGAGTTCCTCACGCAATGAACGTCGGCGTCCTGGTCTCCGGCAGCGGGACCAACCTGCAGGCGCTCATCGACAAGAGCACGCGAAACGAGCTCGGCCCGGCGCGGCTGACCGTCGTCGGTTGCAACGTGCCCGACTGTCAGGCGCTGTCGCGGGCCAAACTGGCCGGGCTGCCGACGTTCATCGTCGATCACCGGGACCACGGCGACAGAGCCGCGTTCGATCGCGCCCTGGTCGAGGCGCTGCGGGCGCACCAGGTCGACCTGGTGGTGCTGGCCGGGTTCATGCGGGTGCTCTCGGGCGAGCTGCTCGACGCCTTCCCGGGGCGGGTCATCAACATCCACCCTGCCCTGTTGCCGGCGTTCCCCGGCGTGCACGGCGTGCGACAGGCTTACGAGGCCGCCGTCAAGATCGCCGGCTGCACCGTCCACTTCGTCGACCGGGGCGTCGACACCGGCCCCGTCATCGCCCAGGCGGCCGTGCTGCTTCAGGACGATGACGACGACGAGGCGCTGCGCGCCCGCATCCTGGCCGAGGAGCACCGCCTGCTTCCGGCGGTGGTGCGGGCCATCGCCGAGCGTCGCGTGGTGGTCGAGGGGCGGCGCGTGCGCGTCCTCGGCGCGACGCCCGGGAACGAGCCGCTGCGCAGCCTGTAACACCGCGCCCCATGGTCGACACGAACTTCTACGACGTGGTCGTCTGTGGGGGCGAAACGTCCGGCCTGGTCGCGGCGGCGCTGCTGGCGCGGCGCGGGTTCCGGGTGCTGGTCGTGGGCGACGAACCCGAGCAGGCGGCGCTGGACGCGGGCGGCGCGGCGCTCTCGCGGGCCCCGGCGCTGCTGCCGCCGCTCGACGATCCGCAGACGGCGCGGGTGTTCAAGGAGCTGGACTGCGTGGCCGTGGTCAAGCGGCGGGCGCTGGCCACCTCTTTCGTGCGGCTGGCGGTCGGAAAGCAGAGGCTCGACCTCGGGGCGGAGGCCGGCGCCGCCGAAAAGGAGATCGGGCGCGCGTTCGGCGCGGCGGCGCCGATGCTGACCGCCGCCATCGAGCGGCTGGAGGCGCTGGGCCGGCTCGCCGAGCCGATCCTGGCGACGGCGATGACGCTCCCGCCCGCCGGCTTCTGGGAACGCCGCGAGCTCGGTCGCCTGGAGTCGCTGTTGCCGCGAGCGGGGCACGACCCGCTCGGACCGCTGGCGGCCGAGCATCCGTTCCGGGCAATGGCCGCGGCGCCGGCCGCGCTCACGACCGCCCTCGCCCCGAGCGACGTCGGGGTGGTGACCGAGGCGCGCGCCTTCGCGCTGGCCCGCCGCGGGCTGCACGTGCTCGACGGCGGCCTGGCCGCGCTGCAGGAGCTGCTGCTGCAGCGGATCGAGACCTTTGGCGGCGAACGGCGCCGTCGGCTGGAGCCGCTCGGGGTGGTCGTGCGCCGGGGCCGCGCCGTCGGCCTGCAGGTGAGCCCGCGCGACGAGAAGATCGGCTGCCAGTGGCTGCTCTGGGCGGGGTCGTCGGCGTCGCTGCGGGCGACGCTGGGACCGTCGGCGCCGCCGGTGCCGGCGCGGGCGCGGCCGGCCGCCCTGCGGGTGGGGGGCTATCGCTACGCTCTGTCGCTCATCGTCGCCCCCGGGGCGGTTCCGGCCGGCACGCCGGCGCGCCTGCTGGCGATCGGCGATCCGGCGCGACCGCTCATGGAGGACAACGCCGTCGCCGTCACCGTCGGTCGCCCGGGCCCGCGCGAGCCGGAGCGAATCCCGCTCTGGATCGAATGCGCCGTCCCGGCCCACCTGGTCGACGCCGGGCCGAGCTACCTGCGGGCGCTGCGGGGGCGACTGCTCCAGACCTTGGAGCGACTCTGGCCCGAGCTCGGCAAGCACACGTTGGTCGTCGCCTCGCCGTATGACGGCCTCGGCGCCCAGCGGAGCGGCGACGGTGCGGCGACGGCCGCCGGCGTCGCCAACAAGACGGCCGCGACCGTCGTACCGCCGCCGCTCTATTCGCGGGCGGCGACCGGGCCGTTCGACGTCACCGGGCTGCCGCACGCCACGGGCGTGAAGAACCTGCTGCTGGTCGGGCGCGAAAACCTCCCCGGCCTGGGCCTGGAGGGGGAGCTGATCTCGGGCTGGGGCGCGGCCCGCCTGATCGGTCACGCGCCCGTCCGTCGGGTCTCGCTCCGCCGGCGGACCCTGCTCGGAAGCTAGGGGCTATCGCCTTGGGCCGTGACCGCGCCGGCAGTACCCGGCGATCGCCTGGGCATGCTGGGGCGCGAGCGCGATGAAACGCACGCCCGTGCGCCGAAAGCCTCCGGTGCTGGCGTCGCTCACCACCAGGCCCCGGGCGAAGATCTGATCATCGGATCCAGGAAGCGCGAACGACAACGACAGCTCGGTGCGGGGCAGAACGGCGCTGCCGCGGGGCCGCTTGATGGTCATCCCGGCGGGCGCGATGTCCTCCGCCTGACAGAGCTGGATGTGTCCATCGACGCGACCTTCGGGGCCGGTGATCGCCTTTTTCACGGCGAAGACGGCGGGGACGCGGTCGGTCTGGCGGCGCTCCTGGGGGGCTCGGCGTCGATCGCTGCTCATACAGCGAGTGTAAGGCCCCCCCCGAGGACCGGCAAAAAAACGGTCACCGTTCGACGAGGGGCTCGACCGGGGCTGAAAGCCGTCAGGCGTCGAGCGGCTTGGCTTCTTCGAGAATGAAGTTGGGGATGTCGTCGACGACGGCGTACGCCAGCTTGCAGGCCCCGCATTCGAAGGCGGATTCGTCGCCGCGCAGCTTGAGGCCCCCCTTGCACTTCGGGCAAGCGAGGACATCGATGAGCTCCGGGTTGAGCGGCATGCGGCGTATATAACCCATTCGCGGTACGATGGCGCCCATATGAGACGCGTCCTGTTCGCGGCGCTCCTGGCCGCTGCCCTGGGGATGTTCGCCTGGACCCTCCGCCGCTTCAGCCGCCTCATCCGGGCGGGGCGGCCGGAGGCGCGGTTCGATCGTCCGGAGGATCGCGTCGACTCGGTGCTGCGCTACTTCTTCGCGCAGAAGAAGGTCGTCGAGAAGACCAGCATCCCCGCCAAGCGGTTGCCGAGGTTCGTGAGCGCGCTGGGCAGCAAGTACCACTTCCTGATCTTCTGGGGCTTCATCGTCATCACCGTCGGCTCCACCGAGACGCTCCTCCAGGGGCTCTTCCCCTCCTTCTCCTGGGCCGCGCTCATCGGTCCCGCGGGGGCACGGATCCTGGCGTCGATGATCGACGCCTTTTCGATCGCCGTGCTGGCGCTGGTGGTGTTCGCCTTCTTCCGGCGCATCGTCCTGCAGCCGCGCCTCATCCCGATGAGCCGCGACGCCGCCGCCATCCTGGGCGGCATCGGCCTCCTGATGCTGACCTACTTCGGGATGAAGCGACTGGAGCAGCCGTGGGCCGAGCTCTGCTGGTGGGCGCACGTCGTCCTGCTGCTGGCGTTCCTCAACTACCTCCTCTACTCGAAGCACAGCCACATCCTGGCGGCGCTGCCCAATATCTATTTTCGCAAGCTCGGCCAGCGCGGGATCCTGCCCAAGCTGAACATGGAGGCCGACGACATCGCGGCCACCGGCGTCGTTCAAGAGTGGAAGGACTTCACCTGGAAGTCGCTCCTCGACGGGTACGCCTGCACCGAGTGCGCCCGCTGCACCAACTTCTGCCCCGCCTACAACACCGGCAAGCCGCTCTCGCCGATGCAGGTCATCCACGACGTCCGCGACGACATGCGGACGCGCATGCCCGACCGCGGGCCGCTCGACACGCTGCTCGATCGCTTCCAGCACGGCGCCGGCGCGCCGGCCGACGAGGTCAAGCCCCTCATCGGGGTCCGAACCTCAGAAGAAACGCTGTGGGCCTGCACCACCTGCGGCGCCTGCCAGGAGGTCTGCCCGGTCTTCATCGAGCACCCCGAGAAGATCATCCAGATGCGCCAGAACCTGGTGCTGGTGCAGGAGAAGGTCCCGACGGATCTGGCCCGCACCTTCACCAACCTCGAGCGGAACGGCAACCCCTGGGGCATCGGCGCGGACAAGCGGATGGACTGGGCCGACGGCCTCGGCGTCCCCACGCTGGACGATCACCCCGACGCCGAATACCTGCTCTGGGTCGGCTGCGCCGGCGCCTTCGACGACCGGATCAAGAAGCAGACGCGGGCGCTCGTCGAGGTGATGCGCGAGGGGGGCGTCGACTTCGCCGTGCTGGGCCTGGAAGAGGGCTGCACCGGCGATCCGGCCCGGCGCTCCGGCAACGAGATGCTCTACCAGATGGAAGCGCAGCAGAACATCGAGGTGATGAACGCCAAGAAGGTGAAGAAGGTCGTCACCGCCTGCCCGCACTGCCTTCACACCATCAAGAACGAGTACCCGCAGCTGGGCGGCAACTTCGAGGTCCGCCACCACACCCAGCTGATTCGCGAGCTGGTGGCGAGCGGCAAGATCGAGATGAACGCGGTCGCAAACGCCGCCAACGACGCCGTCGGCCCACCGCCCAGGATCACCTTCCACGACCCCTGCTACCTCGGACGCTGGAACGGCGAGTACGACGCCCCCCGCGACGTCCTCGACGCCCTCCCCGCCGGCCCCGACGCGCGCATCGAGCTGCCGCGCAACAAGGAGCACGGCTTCTGCTGCGGCGCGGGCGGCGGGCGGATGTGGATGGAGGAGAAGATCGGCACGCGGGTGAACCACAACCGCACCGACGAGATCATCGCCTCGGGCGCCGACACCGTCGCCACCGCCTGCCCCTTCTGCACCATCATGCTCCGCGACGGCGTCCAGGATCGCAACGCCGGCGACAAGGTTCAGGTCCTCAACGTCGCCGAGCTGGTCGCCAAGTCGATGAAGCGCAAGCGCGAGCTCGACGGCGGACAAAAAGCGCCGACGCCGTCTGAGGCGCCGCGCGATTTGTAGACCTCAGCGCGAAAGCAGACCGCGGAGCCGCTCCAGGGCGCGAACGTCCGCGAGATCCTGAAGCCGCCCAGCGGCCCGTTTATTGGCCAGGAGGTCTTCGAACCCAATGACCCGGGTCGGGACACCTTCGAAGCTGGCGTCGATCGCGCGGGGTGCGACCTCTTCAAATCGTACACCGTCGATCTGGGTGAGCACGTCGATCCGTCGTGGCGGATTCCCCATCATGAAACCTGTTCCAGGCGTCTCGAAGTCTCGGGCTTCGAGCTCACCGAGAGGGGCACCGAAGACCGTCAACGCGTTCATCAACCGCGCGGCGTTCTCGGGCGACGCTTCGATCCAGACGTCGAGGTCCTTCGTGGCACGCGGGTGCCCATGCACCCCGACGGCGTAGGCGCCGACGACCAAGTACCGCACCTCAGCGGCGTTGAAGGCGGAGAGCAGATCGAGGAAGTCTTGATTCACGCGCCTCGGGATCCGTGAGCGAATACAGTTCGAGGCTCTGTTCCCACACGGCGGCCGCACGCCGTTCAGGCGGAATTCCCGCCCAAAACAGAGCGTCATAATCGGCGGCCTCCTCCGCGGCCCCAGCCTGAAACTTCCTGACCTGCCAGCTCGCGCGGCTCAGTCGTCGATCCGCTTCGCTCACTCGAAAATTTTACCACGACCTGATGGGCACACCGGTCCGAACAGATAAGATGGCCCGAACCGCGCCCGATGCGTCATCACGGTTCGTACACGGCCCGCATCAACCGCGTGGTGGACCATATCGACGCGCACCTCGGCGAGTCGCTCGATCTGGAGGCGCTGGCGGGCGTGGCCCGGTTTTCTCCCTTTCACTTTCACCGGGTGTTCCAATCGCTGACCGGCGAGACGCTGGCCGAGCGGGTCCGGCGGCGGCGGCTGGAGGTAGCGGCCGGCCGGCTGCTCACGCGGCCGGCCGCCACGGCGCTGCAGATCGCGCTCGACGTCGGCTTCAACTCGGCGGAGGTCTTCACGCGGGCGTTTCGCGCTCACTTCGGCGTCACGCCCACCGCCTGGCGCGGCGGCGCTTTCCGTCGGTGGGCCGAGCGCCACTGCGTGGCCCTCCGCAAGATTCGTCAAGGCGACCGCAAGGCGTATCAAGCGGTGATGGACGCGTTTCTCCAGGATGCGGAGCTGTGGCCGCCGGGCCGCGTTCCCCTCACCAAAGGAGACAAGATGGACGTCGAGCTCAAAACGCTTCCCGACACCCGCGTCGCTTACCTGCGCCACGTCGGCCCCTACGGCGGCTCGGGCATCCCCGCCGCCTGGCAGCGCTTCGCAGCCTGGTGCGCGGAGGCCGGGCTCATGCAGCCGCGCCGGCGGATGTTCGGCGTCTGCCTGGACGATCCGACGATCACGCCGCCCGAGAAGTGCCGCTACGACTGCGCCGTCGAGGTCGGCGGGGACTTCGTGCCGAGCGGCGAGATCGGCGTCGAGACCGTCGCCGGCGGACGTTACGCCTGCGCGCGGTTCAGCGGCGTGGCCGCCGAGGTCCGCGACGCCTGGACCGGACTCGTGGCCGGCTGGCTGCCGAAGAGCCGCTACCAGCCCGACGACCGCCCGGCGCTCGAGATCTACGAGCCCGACTTCGTGGTCGACGAAAAGACGGGCGCCTTTCCGTGTCTTCTCTGCATGCCGGTTCGCCCACTGTAGGTAGCGGCCGGCGACGCGCCGAGTCTGCTCACGGTAAAGCTGCCCGCTCGCGGTCCGCTTGATGTCCGCGTACGATCCCCGAATGAGACTAACTTACCGACGATCGATACTGGGGGCGGTTGCGCTCTGCGCGTCTGCCTCGGGGTGTGGCGGCGGATCGACCAGGTGTTGCTCGCCGGTCGACTCGGGATGGACGCCGGATGCTGCCTCTGCGGGCGATGCGCCACTCGACCGCGGCACAGACGCGGGACGGACGGACGCCGCCCCGGGAGACACGTCCGGCGGCTTGCCCTGTCCGCAGTCGCCTTCGCTGCCCAGCGCTTGTTCCAGCGTCGGCTCCCCAGCCTCTTGCGTGCTTACCTGGGACGCCATTGTGAGCGATTCGTACTATTGCCAGAACGGGAAGGCGACGAAGGGCCTCTTCGTGACCGGAACGTGCGGCGACGACCGCGTTCTCGAGGACGACAGCAATGGCGACGACCCTCGCTTCTACTATTTCGACGCCTCGGGTGCGCTCATTGCCATTGTCGACGACCTGGCGGGCAAATACAGATGTACCGCTGGCCGCGTGGCGGTCGTCGCGCCTCCCTGTCTCTACCTGAACAACCCCACCGCGACCCAATTGGTGTGCCCGATCGACGCTGGAGCCGTCGACTGATTCATCGCGGACCTGCTCGGACCCAGCCGCCCGCGCCACGAGGGTCAGTTCAGGATCAGGTTGCCCGGCAGTGACTGCGCGGGTATGAGGAAGCCGAGGGAGGTGCACGATGGCCGAGGTCAAAGCGATTCCGGATGGGTACCGCACGGTGACGCCGTTTCTGAACGTCGACGGCGCGGACGAGGCGATCGAGTTCTACAAGAAGGCCTTCGGCGCCGAGGAGAAGCTCCGCATGCCGACGCCCGACGGCAAGATCATGCACGCCGAGCTGAAGATCGGTGACTCGATGCTGATGGTGAGCGACGCGATGATGAACCCGGCGACCAACTCGTCAATCCATCTCTTCGTCCAGGACGCCGACGCGGCCTGGGCCCGCGCCACCGCCGCCGGCGCGAAGGTGGTCATGCCGATCGCCGACATGTTCTGGGGCGATCGCTACGGGGTCCTCAGCGACAGGTGGGGCAACCGGTGGGCCATCGCCACCCACCAGGAAGACGTCCTGCCCGAGGAGATGGGCGTCCGCGCTGCCGCGGCGATGAAGAACATGCCCCGTCCGTAGCGCCACCCGGCAGGTCCCTGCCCCCGTCGCCGACGTTGGGCAGGGAGTGCCGTCGGGTCGTGCGCCCTACTCTTCGTCGCCGCGCGCGGCGGAGAGGCGGCTGATGACGCCGATGTCCTCGAGCGTCGTCACGTCGCCGCGGACGGCGCCGCTGGTGGCGATCTCGCGCAAGAGGCGCCGCATGATCTTGCCCGAGCGGGTCTTCGGCAGCGCGTCGGTGAAGCGGATCTCGTCGGGTCTCGCCAGCGCGCCGATCTCCTTGACGACGTGGTCCGACAGCGCCTTCTTCAGCTCGGGCGACGCCGTCACGCCGTTCTTGGGCGTCACGAAGCAGAAGATCGCCTGCCCTTTCAGCTCGTGCGGCGGGCCGACGACGGCCGCCTCGGCGACGCTCGGGTGCGAGACGAGCGCGCTCTCGATCTCGGCGGTGCCCAGCCGGTGGCCGGCGACGTTCAGCACGTCGTCGACGCGCCCCATGACCCAGAAGTAGCCGTCCTCGTCCTGGCGCGAGCCGTCGCCCGTGAAGTAGACGCCCGGGATCTCCGACCAGTACGCCTTGGTGTAGCGCTCGGGATCGCCGTGGATGCCGCGCAACATCGACGGCCACGGCTTCTTGATCACCAGGAAGCCCCCCTCGTTCGGGCCGCAGGGGGTGCCGTCGCGCTTGACCACCTGCGGGTCGACGCCGAAGAACGGAATCGCGCAGCTCCCCGGCTTGGCGTCGGTGATCCCCGGCAGCGGCGTCATCATGATGCCGCCCGTCTCCGTCTGCCACCAGGTGTCGACGATCGGGCAGCGCCCGCCGCCGATGATCTCGTGGTACCACATCCAGGCCTCGGGGTTGATCGGCTCGCCGACGCTGCCGAGCAGCCGCAGCGACGAGAGATCGTGCTTCTTCGGCAGGTCGTCGCCCCAGCGGACGAAGGCGCGGATCGCCGTCGGCGCCGTGTAGAAGATGGAGACCTTGTGCCGCTCGACGATCGACCAGAAGCGGTCCTTCTCGGGGGCGTCGGGCGCCCCTTCGTACATGACGGTGGTGGCGCCGTTCGACAGCGGGCCGTAGACGACGTAGCTGTGCCCGGTGACCCAGCCGATGTCGGCGGTGCACCAGTAGACGTCGTCCTCGCGCAGGTCGAAGACGTACTTGGTCGTCAGGTGCGCGCCCAGCAGGTAGCCGCCGGTCGTGTGCACGATCCCCTTCGGCTTCCCGGTCGTCCCCGAGGTGTAGAGGATGAAGAGCGGATGCTCGGACGGCAGGCTCGCCGGGGCGCACTCCGCGGAGGCCCCCTTCATCTGCTCGTCCCACCAGATGTCCCGCCCGGCCTTCATCTCCACGGCGTCGTTGGTGCGGCGCACGACCAGGCAGCTCTTGACCGTCGGCGTCTGCTCGAGCGCGCGGTCGACGTTCGCCTTCAGCGGAACCGACTTGCCGCGCCGCCAGCCGCCGTCGGCGGTGATGCAGAGCTTGGCGCCGCAGTCGTTGATGCGGTCGCGCAGCGCCTCGGCCGAGAAGCCGCCGAACACCACCGTGTGCGTGGCGCCGATGCGCGTGCAGGCCAGCATGGCGACGGCGGCCTCCGGGATCATCGGCAGGTAGATCGCCACCACGTCGCCGGCCACGATGCCGAGCCCCTTCAGCACGTTCGCCGCCTTGCAGACCTCGGCGTGCAGCTGCCGGTAGGTGAGCTTGCGGCTGTCGCCCGGCTCCCCCTCCCAGTCGAGGGCGACCTTGTCGCCGCGGGTCGCCAGGTGCCGGTCGAGGCAGTTCGCCGAGAGGTTCAGCTCACCGCCGTCGAACCAGCGCGCCCAGGGGAGCTTCCAGGAGAGCACCTTGTCCCACGGCTTCATCCAGGTGAGCTCGGCCTTGGCCGCCTCGTCCCAGAACGCCTCGCTGTCGTCGATCGAGCGGCGGTACTGCTTGGCGTAAGCGGCGCTGTCCTTGATGAGCGCGCGCTGGGCGAACGCCTTCGAGGGCGGGAACCGCCGCCCTTCGCGCGAAACCGACTTGATGACCCCGGATGCCTCGTTCTTCGAACCCTCGTCGTTGCCCATGTGCGCCCTCCGCGCGAGTCAGCGTGCGAATCCGTCTGCGGATCCGTGTGCAGCGTCAGCGTATCTCGAATCCGTCCCCGTCATTCCCGTCCAGCCGATCTGGATCTCGTCCGCGCCCGGCGCCTCGTGCGCGTCGACGCCGGTGATCCGCGCGCCGCGCGGCCCCTGGGCCAGCCAGGCGACGAGCGCGTCGACCGCCGCCGGTGCCCCACGGGCCTCCAGCTCCACCGTTCCGTCGGGCAGGTTGCGCACCCAGCCGGCGAGGCCCAGCCGGCGCGCCTCGTGAGCCGCTGAGGCGCGAAACCCGACGCCCTGCACGCGGCCCCGCACGACGGCGCGCACCCTCTTCAGGGCTGGATCCTCAGCTCGGGCGCCGGTCGCGCGGCCGGCGGCGCCTCGCCGGGCAGCGCGGCGATGGCGTCGACCGGACGCGCCGCCCCAGCCGGCGCCGGGCGGCCGTCGATGGCGGCGGCCAGGACCCGAACGGCACCGTCGGGCGACGCCGCCGGCGCCAGCAGCCAGCGCCCGTCGGGCGAGATGTCCGGACGTCCGACGCGCGCCGGGCTGGTCACGATCACGGTCGCCGCGTCCTCGGAATCGAGCCGGAAGATCCCGGTGCTGCCGCCGGCGTGGGCGGCCGCCGCGAAGAACACCGTGTTGCGCTCGGGCGGCAAGCGGATCGCCGCGCCGCTGGCCAGCGGCAGCGCCCGGCCGACGCCGACGCGCACCGGCGCCGCGGCCTCTGCGATGTCGACCACCCGGGCCACCGTCATGCGGACGAGCGTCTGCGAATCGCTGGCCAGGCGAACCGCCCGCAGCTGGGTCGGCTCCGGACCGACCACCGCGCTGCGGGGCGTGTCGCCGGAGAGCACCCACAGGGTGTCGCCGGCCGGCGCGAACGCGACGTCGCAAAGAATGCTCTCCCGGATCTCCGGGGCGATCGGAAGGACGCTGGCGACCGGCGTGTGGCCGGCCGGCCCGAGATCGAGCATCACCACCTGATTGCCCGCCTGGGTGGCGATCGCCAGCAGCTTGCCGTCGGGCGAGATGTCCGCCGCGGCGATCTTGGCCTCGCGCACCGCCAGCGGAAACGCGCGCGGCTCGCTGCGCGCCGGGTGCAACGGCGAGCTGGTGTCGACGAGCACGACGTCGTTCGCGCGCACCACCGCCAGCACCGGCGCCCGCGCCGCCGCGGCCAGCGCCAGCACCGGGCCCCCGGCGCTCCCCAGCTCCAGCTTGTAGATCACCTTCGGCGTGCCGGGCGCCGGCAGATCGATGACGTCGATGGTCCCTCCGCGCGCCTCGGCCACGTAGGCCGGCCCGGCCGTCGCTGGACAGCGCCAGCCACCGCGCGCCGGGGACCGGCGTGGCGCCGGCGGCAATGGGACCGTCGGCCCCGACGACGACCCAACCGATCTGGCCGCTGCCCGGCGCCAGCACGGCGGCGTAGCGACGGATGGAGATCGGACGCTCGCTCTTGCCGAGCTCGTTGCTCACCACGACGGGCTGCGATCCCGTCGGCGTCCCGGCCGGGACGCGAACCACCAGGCCCCCCTCGCGCGTGCGCCCGAGGACCGCCGCCGGGCGGCCACCCACCAGGACCGTCGGCTGCTTGCCGAACGAGCTGCCGCGAACCCAGAGCGTCTCCCCGATGACGGCCACCCCGTCCGACGCCTCCATCGCCAGCGGTCCCGACAGCGTCACGTCCCCGCCGCCCGCGTCGACGATCGCCGTGATCTCCGGGGCGGTCGTCGTCTCGGCGATGTCGAACGGATCGTCGACGATCGTGTAGGCCGGCCCGGCGCAGGCCCCCGCCAGCGACACGACCAAAACGGCGACCGTGGTCGCCGCTCGGTTCACAATGGCCCCTCGGTGACCTGGAAGCCGATCAGGTTGTTGGGGACGAGGGGCAGCTCTTCGTACTTGGCGATGATGCTGTCGCTGGCGTCGAGCACCTGCACCTTCGACAGCACCAGCATTTGAACCGGCCCGTTGGCCGGCATGCAGGCGGCGATCGTGCCGACGATCTTCGCCCCCGAGTCGTACTCGAAGGTCGTCCGGTGGCTGACCATGTCGCGCAGCTTTTTGTAGTCCATGTTGCCGCGGAAACTACCACAACCCGTCGCGGCCGCGACGATCAGGATACAGCGCCCAGCGAGGGCTCGCCGTAGGGCAACGGTGAGCGAAGCGAACCATGCCCGACGACGTGCCGCGCCGACAGGAACAGCGCCCTAGGGGTGGCCCGGGGGCAGCGCGCCGCCCCCCATCGCCGGGTGCCCGGGCGGCATCGCGCCGGGTTCACCGGGAGCGC
Source organism: uncultured Pseudomonadota bacterium (assembly GCA_963835825.1). Classification (GTDB taxonomy): domain Bacteria; phylum Myxococcota_A; class Polyangia; order Fen-1088; family Fen-1088; genus JADGRB01. Next base: position 1,735,070 of record CAWIGZ010000001.1, on the reverse strand, counting down.
CCATCGTGCCCATGCTGCCCATGATCGGGTCCTCCGGCGGCCAGCGACTCGGCCTCTTTTTGGATCTGATCGAGCGCCAGCTTCACGTGATGCGACCCGACCAGCACCTTGGGGAGCGTGCCGTAGACATCGCCGATTTGGTGGGTCATCGGGTCGCCGTCCTGGTCGATGCGCGCGGTCAGCACCAGCTCCCCCTCGAACGCACCGTTCTGGAACATCATGTCTGCGGCGGAGAGCGAGAACGGCAGCGGGAACTTGGTCGCCGGCAGCTTCTTGACGGCGACGAGCGTGCCCGCGCGCGGTCGGATTGTCGGAGATCCGCCGCGCCACCAGGTAGAGCGTCTCCCCCTTCGGCTTCGCCTTGGCCACCGCCGGCGCGAGGACGATGGAGCCGGTGATCGAAGCGCCGGGGCTGTCGGCCGCCGGCGCATTGGCTGCTGGCGCGGCGCTGGCGCCGCGGCCGGTATCGGCGGCGCCGCCAGCGCAGCTCCGGCCGCGCTCGGCGCCGGGACTGGGCGCGCTCGGCGCGGCGCCGGGATCGAGCGGCGGAACGCCGGACGGCTTGCCGGCGTCTCCTTGTCTTGGTGCAGGCGCCGCCGGCCGCCGCCAAGAATGCAACCAGGGCCATCGCAGTCACCTCTTCACGGACGTGACATCGACATTCGGCGAAGCTAGCACGCCTCGATTATGATCGCGCCGATGCCCGCCCCCTTCACCGCGGAGCTCGTCTCCCGGGAGACGATCGCCTCCAACATTGCCGAGCTTTCATTCGCGCTCCGCTCGCCCCCTCGCCTCGAGTTCAAGGCTGGGCAGTTCGTGTCGATCTCGATCGGGCCCGACGCGCCCGGCGCCGATCCGATCCCGCGCCGCAGCTATTCCATCGCCTCTCAGAGCGACGCCGGCGAGCTCTTGCGGTTCATCATCCGGGTGATTCCCGAGGGAAAGGCCTCGGAGTTCCTGATGTCGCTCCCGATCGGGACGGTCCTGAACATGACCGGCCCGCACGGCTTCTTCGTGCTCGACCCGACTCATCCGGGCGACATCCTCTTTGGCTCGACCGGAACCGGGATTTCGGCGGTGATGCCCATGCTGGGCGAGCTCGGCCGCCGCCGCGAAAGCGGCGTCGAGTCCCGGCGCTGTATCGTCATGTGGGGGGCGCGGGAGGAGGCCGATCTCTTCGCGCGGGCCGAGATCGAAGCTCTGGCGCGGCGCGCCGGCGCCGAGCTGCGGATCTTCCTCACCGCACCGGACGCGTCGTGGCGCGGCGGACGCGGACGGATCACGGCCGCGCTGCTCGAGAGCCTGCCCGAGCTGGTCGCGCCCACGTTCTATCTGGTCGGCAACGGCGCCATGATCACCGAGGTCAAGCGCGAGCTCATCGCCCGGGGCGTCAATCGCAAGGCCCAGATCCGGACGGAGGCTCTTTTTTCGACTGACCCGCCGCACGGGATGGGCTCTCCTCGGTGTTAGAATGCGCCCGATGCCCCCGGCTAGGACCGCCACGGCCGCGTTGCTGCTGGGCGCCGTCGCGGGGTGCGGCCTCGGCGCGCAGCCGGCCGCCGTGCTGGTTCAGATGACCCCCGCACATGGCGTACAACGACGCTCCGGTCCCGGCCAACATCACCGCCGACGTCGATGCCGGGACGTTTCGTCCCGCCTATCAGTTCGATCCCATGGTGGGGAGCGCCCGCGTCGACGTCAGCGGCTTCGGCGCGACGCTCGTCGGCCGAGCCGCTTCGACGCCACGTCGATCAGTCCTCGACACGGCTCGGGCAGCTTCGCTCTCGGCGAGGTCACCTGGGTGAGCGTCCGAATCCTCAGCGCCATCGTTCCCGCCGGAATCCCCAGCGGAGACTACGATCTGATCGTCGCCGATCCCCGCGGCCAGAGCATGCGTCTCGCCCGGGCTTTCACCTCGCTGGGAAGCGACAGCACCCCGCCGACGATCAGCATCAAGCGCCCGGCAGACGGCGGCGTGATCGGCACGAACGCGGCGGTCGACGTGCTCGTCGTCGCCGACGACGGCTATGGCGTCCTCACCGATCTGGAGGTGACCGTCACCTCCGGCGCGGCAGCGTCGACGAAGCCCTGTTCGCTGACCGGAGGACCGACCGCCTCCTGCACGTTCAACTTCCTGGCGCCCGCGCCCGCGCCGGCGGCCGACGGAGACACGTTGTCGATCGACGCCCAGGCGACCGGCAGCGGCGGGCTCGTCCAGAAGGCTCACGCCGCGATGCAACTGGTCCCGGCGCCCATCGCGACGGCCATCTCGCCCGATTCCGGCTCCACGTCCGTCGGCACGGCGGTGACGATCTCCGGGGCCAACTTCGTGGCCGGCGCGACCCAGGTGGCGTTCGACGGCCAGCCCGCGACGCTCTACCAGTCCACGCCCGACGTCGATCACGGCGCTCACGCCCCGGCACGCGGCCGGACCGTCCACCGTCACCGTCACGACCGGCGGCGCCACCGCCATCCTGCCGGTTCCATTTACCTACGTGCTGCCGCCGACGGTCCGGGAGGTCAGCCCGGCCTCGGGCCCGGCGAGCGGCTTCACGCCCATCACCATCGTCGGCGAGAACTTCCGGGCCGACACCACGGTGATCACGTTCGACGGCAGGCTGCTGGTCTGCCCGACGTTCGTGAACGCCAACCGGATCGAGGGCTTCACGCCACCGGGCATGGGTGTGGAGACGATCGAAGCGTCGGACGCGCATGGTGGTTCGCTCGCCGGAGCTGACGTGCCCTACCAGTATCTGCCGGCGTCCGTCGACTCCGGCGCGGACGGAGCCGCCGGCGCCGCCGCGCTCCCCCCCGACGGCGGCTGTCCCGGGAGCGGCGGCCCGTGAAGCTCCTCTCCAAATTGACCTTGCTGGCGATCGGCGTCTCGGTGCTGCCGCTCGGCATCGCCGGCTACTCGTCGCTGCGCATCGGGCAAGGAGCCCTGCGCAGCGCGCTGGAGGAAAACGAGCTGACCGTCGCCCGGCAGGTGGCCGGCTACGCCGAGACCCACGTCGACAACCAGCTGTCGATCCTGCGCGTCGACGCCAAGATCTTCGATCTGACCCGCTCGTCGGCCAACGAGAAGCCGTCGCCGGAGGCGCTGCTGAAGTTCCTGCAGCTCGTCTATCACCAGAGCGACGACTTCTGCGCCGTCGCCATGTTCGACGAGCACGGCACGCTCATCGGTCAGTCGGCCTATCTGGAGAACCCGAGCCGCTACGACGCCTTCAAGGGGCACGAGCCGATGCGGCCGACCGACGTCGAAGGGGTGGGCCTGATGGCTCCGCTCGGGGCGGCGCTGGGCGCCGGGGAGGGAATGGGGCCGATCTTTCTGGGCGGCCCGATGCGGCTGCCGCACGTCGTGCTGGCGGTGGCCTTCGATCCGAAGCTGGGTGGCGGGCGGCGGATTCTGGCGGCCGAGGTGTCGCTCAAACGACTCGGGAGCTACGTCGCCTCGCTGGGCACCGCCGATACGGACGTCGCGCTCACCGACGGGCGCGCGCGGCTCATTGCCTCCTCCGCGCGCCGGGGCGCCGGCAACCTGGGGACCATCCGACTGCCGGGCGCGCGGGAAGGCGAAGCGCCGCCCGGCCCGGTGGTCACCGAGTACGTCCGGGACGGCCGGCGGCTCATCGGGGCGTTTGCCCCGGTCGCCCGCTGGGGAATGGGGGCGCTGGTCGACAAGACCGTCGACGCCGCGCTGCTCCCGGTCAACCGGATCACCTGGGCCACGCTGCTCTGGATCGCGGTCGCGGCCCTCATCGGATCGATCGCGGCACGGATCTTCGCGCGGCGCCTGAGCGATCGGGTGGCCGCGCTGGTCGTGGGCTCGCGCCAGATCGGCGCCGGACAGCTGGAAGCCCGGATCGAGCCGGCTGCGACCGACGAGCTGGGGGAGCTGGCGGCGGCGTTCAATCAGATGGCGGCCGGACTGGAAGAAGCGCGGCAGAAGATCACGCAGCAGACCGACGAGATCAAGGCCTGGAACCAGACGCTGGAGAAGCGCGTCGATGAAAAGACGGCCGAGCTGCGGCAGGCGCAGGATCTCCTGTTCCGCTCGCGGTCGCTGTCGGCGCTGGGCGAGCTGGGGGCCGGGGTGGCGCACGAGATCAACAATCCGCTGACCGGCGCGCTGGGGATCGTGCAGCTGTTGATTGCCGATCTGCCGGGCGGTCACCCGGCCCGGCCGCTCTTGCAGGACCTGGAGAACGAAGCGCTCCGGATCCGCAAGATCGTGCAGAACATGCTGCGGCTCGCGCAGCGGCAGAGCGGGCACGACACGACGCCGGTCGATCTGGCGCGCACCCTCGACGACGCGGTCGAGCTCTGCGGGCCGAGCGACATGGCGGCGGCGGGGATCTCGGTGGTGCGGAACTACGGCGCCACGCCCGCCGTGCGCGGCAGCGCCACCCAGCTTCAAGAATCGTTCATCCAGATCATCCAGAACGCGCGCAGCGCCATGAAGAAGGGCGGCACGCTGACGCTGGAGACCAGCCAGTTCGAGGACAAGGTGGTGCGCGTCCGGATCGCCGACACCGGGACCGGGATCAGCGCCGAGCATCTGCCGCGGATCTTCGATCCGTTCTTCACCACCAAGGGCGATCGCTCGGGGACGGGGCTGGGCCTCTCGTTCGTCCACCGCACGGTCGAGGACCACGGTGGCACGGTCACCGTCGACAGCAGCGTCGGCGGCGGGACCACCTTCACCCTCACCTTCCCCGCCGACGAAGGGCGGGCGCACCGACCATGAGCGCCCGGCCTCCCAGCCGCGCGCTCGGCACCGCGGCGCTGATCGCGCTGGGGCTCGGCGCGGTGGCGGCCGCCGCCGTCCTGTCACGCCGGTACCTGAGCTCGCCGCCCGGGCCGTCCGGAGCAGCGTCGCGGAGCGCGGCGGGGGCGTCATCTCTCTCCCCGGCCGCTGCCCGCGATGAGGCCACGTTTCAGGTGGCCTCGGCCACCGGGAGCGTCGAGGCCCAGCGCGCCGGCCAGTGGGTCCCGATCAAGGCCGGCGACACACTGACCCGGACGGACGTGGTGCGCACCGCCGCCGGCGGTCGCGCCGTCCTCCGGCTCTCGGCCGGGACGGAGATCGAGCTGCGGGAGCGGGTGGAGATCGGGCTCGATCGGCTGGCCAGCGGCGCCACCGTCGATCTGCGCCACGGAAAGGTGGTCGCTCGTGTCAGCGGCAGCGACAACGTGGAGATCACCTCGCGCGACACCCGCACCGCCAACGAGGGTCCGGCGCGCTTCGTGGTGCTGTCCGACGAGCAGGGGCGGGTCTCGGTGGCGTCGCTCGCCGGCAAGGCCAACTTCACCGCCGGCGGGAAATCGCTGACCCTCTCCCAGGGAACGCAGTCGACCAGCACGGCCGGCGGGGTGCCGAGCGACCCCGAACGAATCCCCGAGGAGGTCCTCCTGGAGGTGGTCTGGCCGGCCGCCGAGCAGCGCCACGCCGTCGCCGACACGGAGGTGAAGGGGCGGGCCTCCCCCTCCTCGTCGGTGACGGTCAACGGCACGCGCGCCCAGATCGGCGCAGACGGACAGTTCACGGCGACGGTTCCCCTGCGGACCGGGAAGAACACCCTGGAGGTCAAGGTGGAAGATCTGGGAGGACGAACGCGCCAGGCGTCGGCCACCCTGCTGCGCCGCGGCCCACCCCCGGCGTTGACGCCCGAGGCGACCGACCTGTGGAAGAAGTGAGATCCCCATGAGCACGCCCCCCGGCAACGATCCGCCCGCACCGCCGGCCGCCTCGCCAACCGTCCCGAGCGCCTCCGACGCCGAGCTGCGCCGGTTGCGCGATCTGCTGGCCGCCGCGGGCCGGCTGGCCGAGTTTGGCCGCTTCGCCGCCAAGCAGATCCACGAGCTGCGTCAGCCTCTGTTCGCCATCAAGGGTCTCGCCCAGCTGCTGCTGGAAAAGGAGAGCGTCGAGCTCGACGAGGTCCTCGACTTCGCTCGCCACATCGTCGAGCAGTCGGAGCGCCTGACGGGGCTGGTGGCGAACCTGCGTCAGCTCTCCGTTCCGTCGCAGAGCAGCGGCCATACGCGCGCCGAGGTGGGCGCGGTGCTCGTGCGCGTCACCTCCCTGCTCGAGTTTCGACTGCGCAAGGCCCGCGTGACGCTGCGAACCCAGATCGCCCCCGATCTCCCCCCCGTCGCCGCCGCCCCGCACGCCGTCGAACAGATCTTGATCAACCTCCTGGCCAACGCGCTCGACGCCGTCTCCGGCTCGCCCTCCCCGATGGTCCAGGTGCGCGCGCGGGTCATGGCCGAGAATCCCCGCTTCGCCTCGATCGAGGTGGCGGACAACGGCCCCGGGATCGCCAAGGCGCTGCGTCCGCGGCTCTTCGAATCGTTCTTCACCACCAAGGGGGACGAACAGGGGACCGGCCTCGGACTGGCCGTCAGCCGGGAGATCGCGCGCGGGGCGGGCGGAGAGCTGGCCCTCGCCGAGGAGCCCGGGAGCTGGAACGAGCCGGTCGTGACGGTGTTTCGGTTGATGCTGCCCGTGTCGCAGGAGCTCTGAGTTGCCGGCCGCCCGCGCCGTCCCCGTCCTCGTCCTCCTGCTCTTGGCGTGGACCCCGCCCGGCATGATCGCGCTCGCCGGCAATCCGACGCCCGGGCCGACCGCCGATCCCGGCGCCCCGCCGCCGGCAGCCACGACGGTCGCCATGACCCCTGCCCGCGCGTCGCTCAAGCTGGGCGTCGACCAGGAGGTCGACGTGCTCGTGGATCTCTCGGGTCCCGATGCCGCGCGCTTCGTCCCCCTGCGGGCGCTGGCGACCGTCGGCACGATCGAAGCACCGGTGCCGGGTGCTCCGGGCCATTTCATCGCCCGCTACCATCCCCCCTCCGACCGATTCCCTCAGGTCGCCCTCATCATGGTCGAGCTGGGCGCCGGCGCCGCGCGCCTGCACTGCGCGACGCGCATCGCGCTCGAGGGGGCCACGCTGTTCCCGTTTCACACCAGCGGCGGCGCCTCGGTGACGATGCGGGTCGGCGACCGCCAGTTCGGTCCGGTCGTCGCCGATCGACTGGGTCACGTCGAGATCCCCATCGATGTGCCCCCGGGCGTTCGGAAGGCCGAGGCCCGCGCGATCGACAAGAGCGGCGGCGTGCGGGAGACCGTCGTCGACCTGCAGCTGCCGCCATTCCCGCGGGTGCTCGTGCTGGCGCCGGCGTCCTTGGAGGTCGGCAGCTTCACCGAGCTCGTGGTGGGTGCGCTGGACGGCGACGGCGCCCCCGTGCCCACCGGGAAGTTGACGCTGACGGCGTCGGCCGGGCTGGCCCACCCGTTGGGCGGCCCCCCGGGCGAGGCCCGATTCCTGTTCGAGGCGCCGGTCCATGTCGGCGCCGGTGCCGTCGCCTTGACGGCGGTCGCCCCCCGAACCGGCGCTGCCCCGGACGGGGGGCGCGCCGAGCTGGTCATTCCGCTTCACGCTGCCCCGCCCAGTCAAGTGTCGATCTCATCGAGCTCATCGAGCGACAAGTGGCTGATCGTCGGCGATCCCCGGCCGATTTCCCTGTCGATCTCGTCGCGCGACCGGTTCGGAAATCCTGCCTCGGCCGCCGGCGTGTCCGTACGCGTCGACGGACGCCCGACGCCGGTGGTGGTGAGCCCGGCCGGCCTGGCGACCTTCGCCGTGATTCCGCCGGCCAGGTATGACGGGCGGGAGAGCGTGATCGTGGACGCGAAGCTGGGCGACGTGACGGCGTCGCAGCCCCTGCACGTCACGGGCGGGCCCCCGGCGCGGCTGACCCTGCAGATCGCGGCCGCTCGCCTCGTGGGCGACGGCAAGCGCGGGACTCAGGTTCGTGTCCAGGCCGTCGACAAGAACGGGACGCCGACCTCCGTCTCGGGGTTGAGCTGGGAGACCCCGCAGGGACGGATCCGCGAGGTGCGCGTCCCCCGCGACGGCGAGTATCTGGCCGAGTACGTCCCCGAGCGAACCCGGGAGGCTCACCGCGAGACGATCGCCGTGATGGCCTCCGAGGCGCTGCGCGCGAACGCCACCTTCGAGGTGACGCCCCCGCCGGTGAGGATGATCGCCGGCGCGCGCACCGGCCTGTTCACGAATTTCGGAGAGACTGTGGGGCCGATGGCCTTCATCGAAGGGCTGGCGCCGCTGCACGTCCGGCGGGTGCACCTGGCGGTCGGCTTCTCGGTCGGGTACCTGCGGGGTGACATCACCAGCGAGGGCGTCAACGGCACCGGAACGGCGCGCCTCGAGACCAACCAGTTTCCACTGCTGGCGGTGGCGCGGCTCGGGTGGCCGCTGCCGCGGGCACTGGAGATCGCCGCCGAGCTCGACCTCGGCTGGTCCTGGGGCTGGGCGCGCGTCACCGCGAGCCCGGCAGGAACCACGATGGTGGACAACTCCGTCGTGGACGCGCCGGCGCTGGGCGCGGGGGGCGAGATGACGTACCCGCTCAAGCCGGGCTGGCTGGCGATCGGCGTCCGTTATCTCTGGATCGACCTCGGACGCACGTCGGCCGGCGATGAGATCGCCGGGAACAGCGCCGGGGTGCTGGCCGATCTCGGCTACAAAATGACATTTTAACCATGTTAGAAAGCAGCTCGCGATGATGGGAATTGTGGAGGGCGCGTTCACGGCGCGATCGGCGGCGGCGCCGACCACCCCAGTGGTGGTGAGCGTCCCGCACGCGGGCGTCCGCACGGCCGGATACGAAGAGACGCTGACGCCGGAGCTCGACGTGCGAGGCGACGCCGATCTCTTCGTCGATCGCCTCTACCGCATCGGCGAGCCCGACGGGCCGGAGACCTACGTGGCGGCGCAGCTCTCGCGCTTCGTCTGCGATCTCAACCGCGATCCCGACGACGTGGCGCCGGGCGCGGTGCCGGAACACCGGGCCGCCCGCAATGTCGACGGCCGGGGCTTCATCTGGGCCGTCACCACCACCGGCGCGCCGGCGCTGTCGCGTCCGTTGACGCTGCCGGAGTGGAGCGGGCGGACCGCCATCCACACCGCCTACCACGACGCCATCTCCCGCGCGCTCCAGCGCGCCCGTGCCCGCTTCGGGTTCGCGGTCCTCGTCGACGGTCATTCGATGCCGTCGCGCGGCCGCACGGGACACCCGGACACCGGGAGCGTCCGCGCCGACGTCGTTCCGGGCGATCGCGACGGGACCAGCTGCGCGCCGGCCTTGAGGCAGCTGGTCACCCGCCACTTCGCCGCCGCCGGGCTCTCCGTCCGGCCGAACGATCCGTACAAGGGCGGGTTCATCACCGCGCACCACGGGCGCCCGGCCGAGGACGTCCATGCGATCCAGATCGAGCTGCGGCGCGACCTCTACATGGACGAGGAGAAGTTCGTGATCGTGCAGCCGGGGTTCGATCGGCTGCGCGCGCTCATCGCCGGACTGCTCGCCGAGCTGCGCGACTTCAATCCGTAACCGCCGCGGCGCCGGCTCCGTAGAGCGCCTCGATCGCCTGCCCGTACTTCTCGATGACCACCTTGCGCTTGACGCTCAGTTTGGGCGTCAGCTCTCCGGCGGCCTCGGTGAGATCCTGCGGAAGGAGGCTGAAGCGCTTCACCCGCTCGAAGGGCGCCAGCTTGGCGTTGACGGCGTCGACGGCCGTTTGCAGGGCTGCCTTGAGCTCGGGTGAATCGGCGGCGCCCGCGCCGTATCGCTTGGCCGCCTCCTCGGAGAACGTCAGCAGCGCCACGCAGTAGGGGCGCTTGTCGCCGACGACCAGCGCCTGACTGACCAGCGACGAGGTCGCCTTGAGCGCGCTCTCGATCGGCTGCGGCGCCACCTTCTTGCCGTTGGCCGTGACGATCGAGATCCTTCTTCCGATCGGTGATGCGAAGGAAGCCGTCCTCGAAGACGCCGATGTCGCCGGTGTGGAACCAGCCGTCCGGCTCGACCGACTCCGCGGTGGCCGCGGGGTTGTTGTAGTACTGGCGAAAGACAGGCGCCCCGCGCACGAGGATCTCCCCGTCGTCCGCGATCCGCGCCTCCACCACGTCCATGGCCGGGCCCACGGTGCCGAACCGGTAGCGATCGAGGCGGTTCACGAACACCCCCGACGTCGTCTCGGTCAGCCCATAGCCTTCCATGATCAAGAGCCCGGCGGCGTGGAAGAACTCGGCGATCTCGGCGGAGAGCGGCGCGCCGCCGGAAATGAGGAAACGGCAGCGGTCGAGACCGAGGCGCGCGCGCAGCTTGGAGAGAACCAGCTTGTCGGCCAGCCAGTGGCCGAGACCACCCGGCTTTTCTCCTGCCCGCTGGGCCGCCGCGTACGCCCGGCCCGAGCGCACGGCCCAATCCGCCAGGCGGCGCTTCAGCCCCGACCCGTGCGCCAGGGCGGCCGTCACGCCGGCGTAGAACTTCTCGTAGATGCGCGGCACGCCGGCCATGAAGGTCGGGCGCACGGCCACCAGATCTTCTTTGATCTGGTTGGTCCCGCGCGAGAACGTGGTGATGTACCCGGCCTGGAAGCCGACCCAGATGGTCTGCCGGGCCAGGATGTGGGCCAGCGGCAGGAACAGGTACTGCTCGTCGCCGGCGTTGACCCCCATGGCGCGCACGCTGGTGCAGACGGACGACGTGAGGTTCTCGTGCGTCAGCACCACGCCCTTGGGGGTCCCGGTCGTCCCCGACGTATAGACGATGGTGAACATCGATTCGGGGCTGACCGTGTCGGCGAGCGCCTCCAGCGCGGCGGCGCCCTTTCGCGCCTCCAACCAGCTCCGTCCACCCTCGCGCAGCGCCGCCAGCGAACGCACGAACTCCCCCGCCGGTGCCTGGTCCGCGATCTGCACCATCCCCGTCACGGTGAAGAGGCGGTCGCGCAGCGGGAGCACCTTGTCGCGCTGGACAGCGTCCTCCACGATCACGATCTTCGCCCCGGCGTCGCGGACGATGAACTCGCACTGCTCGGGCGTGTTCGACGCGTAGATCGGAACGGTGACGCCGCCCGCCAGCAGGATGCCGAGGTCGCACAGCGCCCACTCGATCCGGGTCTGCGCCAGCAGGCAGACCCGATCGCCGGGAACCACGCCGGCCGCCACCAGCCCCGCCGCGATCTCTTGCGCCGCGGCGTCGGCCTCCGCGTAGCTGACGGACGTCCAGGCTCCCCCGGCGAAGTGGCGAAAGGCGGGGCCGTCCGGCCTCATGGCCAGCCGCCGCTTCCAGATCTCCACCGCCGTTTTCGGCTCGTTCTTGCGTATGTCGGAGCCAGAAAGATCGGCCGGCATCGAAGCGGGGGCGACGCTCATTGCGCCATATAGTATAGACTTTCCATCATGGCGGCGAAGCCCCTGCCCCGCTGGCGCTTGGTGGCCCGGGCCGTGGGCATCTGGGCCCGCGTCACCAAGCACTGGACCCGATTCTGGATCGGCTGGTGGCTGCTCTGGCTGCGGCGGTCCGGCCGCGAGCGCCGGCGGGCCTGGCTGGGACGGGTGGTCGTCGACCTGTTCCGCGAGCTGGGCGCCACCTTCATCAAGGTCGGGCAGATCATGAGCACCCGGCCCGATCTCCTCCCCGAGTACATCTCGAACGCGCTCGCCGAGCTGCAGGACCACGTCGGCCCGTTCCCGTTCGAGGACGTGGTCCGCACCATCGAGGGCGATCTGCACCGCCCGCTGGCGACGATCTACGCCGAGTTCGCGCCGGTGCCGCTGGCGTCGGCCTCGGTGTCGCAGGTGCACAAGGCGCGGCTCACCGACGGGCGGATCGTGGCGGTGAAGGTCCGCCGCCCCAACCTGGTCGAGCTCTGCTCGTTCGACCTGGTGGTGATGCGACAGGGGGCGCGCCTCCTCAACCTCATCCCCTCGGTCTCGACGCTGGCGCCGGTCGCGGCCGTCGAGGAGTTCGGCCGCGCCATCTTCGCGCAGCTCGACTTCCGCATCGAGGCGCAGCAACAACCGACGGTTCCGGAAGAACTTCCAGGCGCACCCCGACATCGTCTTCCCCGAGGTGATCGAGGCGCTGTCGACCGAGCGGATCCTGACCATGAGCTTCATCGAGGGGACCAAGATCCTCTCCACGCCGGCCACCCGCTCGGATCCCAAGCGGGTCGCCCGCCTCGGGCTCGGCATGCTCATGAAGATGATCTTCGAGGACGGCTTCGTGCACGCCGATCTCCACCCCGGGAACATCTTCATCACCCCCGACGACAAGCTGGCCCTGCTCGATCTGGGCCTGGTCGGCGATCTCGACGAGCCGCACCGCAAGGGGTTCGCCCGCTTCTTCGCCGCCTGGGCGCAGCGGGACGGCGACGCGATGGCGCACATCATGTACGGCCTGTCGGAGAGCGCCGGCACGCCGCGCGATCCGGAGGCGTTCGAGCGCTACCGCGCCGCCATCATCGAGTTCGTGGGGCGCTTCTGGGGCTACCGCCTCGGGCAGGTGCAGGTGGGCAAGGTGCTGCTCGACATGCTGGGGATCCTGCGCCGCCACCGGGTCCGGGTGAACGCCAGCTTCACCATCGTGAACATCGCAATTGCCGTCACCGAAGGCATCGGCAAACAGCTCGACCCCGACCTCGACCTCATGAGCGAAGCCCTCCCCTACTTCCTGGCCCACCCCGTCGAAGCCGGCACCGGGACCGGGACCGGCGGAGCCCGGGGGCCAGGCTGAGCCCGTTGGCCGAAGCCTGACAGCCAAGGCAGTTGACCCCCGCTTGATGCCGGGCGGCAAATCCGCGTAATATCGGCGTCTCTGGATGGCCCTATGACACGTTCGTCAGGGTGACGGATGGAGCAGGCCCGCGTTCCCCAACGTTACACGCTCATCGAAGAGGTGGGTCAGGGTGGTATGGCGGTCGTGTATCGCGCGCATGACGAGACCCTGAAGCGCGAGGTGGCGATCAAGATCCTCCACCAGCACCTGGCCGGCGAGCCCGATTCGAAGGCCCGCCTCGAACGGGAGGCGCAGGCCGTGGCGAAGCTGCGCCACGACAACATCCTCGAGATCTTCGACTACTCGGGGCTCGCCTCGCAGAGCTCGTACATCGTCACCGAGTTCATCGACGGGCAGACGCTCAAGCAGTACCTCACCGGGCGGCCGCTGGGCTTCTCCGAGGTGGCGGCGCTGATCGCCGTCGAGCTCTGCCACGCGCTGGCGACACGCCCACTCCCTCGGCGTCATCCACCGGGACGTCAAGCCCGAGAACGTGATGATCCGCAAGGACGGGCTCATCAAGCTGATGGACTTCGGGATCGCGCAGGTCCTCGACTTCCAGCGGATGACCGTCACCGGCCAGCTGCTCGGCTCGCCGGCCTACATGGCGCCCGAGATCATCGAGGGCAAGCGGCTCGATTTTCGCACCGACGTATTCTCGGTCGGCATCGTCCTCTACCTGATGGCCACCGGTGAGCTGCCGTTCGCCGGGCGCAACCCGCACGAGGTGCTGCGCCGGATCGCCGAGGGGAAGTTTCCCGACCCGCGCAGCGCCGGCCGCGGCGTCGACCAGGTGCTGTCGCGGATCATCACGCGCGCGCTGGCGCGCCAGCCCGACGATCGCTACCCCGACGTCGGGCCGCTGGGCGACGACCTGACCGCCTACCTCAGCGAGGCGGGGCTGACCGACGTGCGGGCCGAGCTGCGCGCCTACTTCGGCGATCCGGCCGCCTACGATCAGGCGCTCCCCGAACGGCTGGCGACGGCGCTCACCGCGTCGGCGCAGACGCAGCTGGCCGCCGGCCGCCGCGCCAAGGCGATGGAGCTGTGGAACCGGGTCCTCGCCTTCGATCCGGACAACGCGGCGGTGACCGCGGCGCTGCGGCGGCTGCAAGGGCGGCGGCGGCTGCAACACGCCCTGGCGGGCGCCGCGCTGGTCGCCGGCGTCGCGGGCGGGGTCTGGGCGGCGGCGCAGCACCGGAGATCCCACCCGCCGCCCTCCGCGATCACCTCGGCGCTGCCGGCCGTGGCCCGCCTGACGCCGCCGCCCGCCGCCGGCGGCGCCGGCTCCCGAGCCGCCGGTGATTCCACCCGCGCCACCGCGGCGGGTCTGCGGCCGTCGTCCACCCGGCGCATTCACACGGCGAGGCGCACCCCAACGTGGGGAGCGAACCGGCCGGGGCACTGCGCACGTTCACCCTCGGCCCCACGCCCCAGAACGTCGACGTCTACCTCGACGGCAACCGGCAGTTCGCCTACGACCCGGACCACACGACCATCGCCGTCCCCTGGAACGCCGACCACGTGCTGGAGCTGCGCAGCCCCAGCGGCTGCTGCTTCGTCGAACGCGTCGAGATCGGGCCCAACCACCCGCTGCCGCCCGACGCGATCATCGCCCGCCGGCTCAAGTGGCGCCCCGCCCACCTGGTGGTCACCACCGATCCGGCCATCGCCACGGCGCGGGTGCTGGTGAGCGATCCCCACCGTCAGGTGGCGGTGACCGCCGGCCGCCCCGGCGAGGAGATTGACGTCCCCTTCTTCGCCGACGACGACGCCGCCAAGGAGATCGAGATCGCGGTCGACGGGGGCGAAGCGTTCACCACCGAGAGGATCCGCGTGCGCGCCGGCCAGCGCCTGACCCACGTCGTCAAGCTGAAGACGGGCGCGCCGGGCGAATGAGCGTCGGGCTCTTGGCGGCGCTGGCCAGCGCGCTCCTCGCCGCGACCCCCGCCCGCCCGGCGGAGCCGCACATCACGCCGCACGAGGCCTTCGACCGCGGGCGAACGGCGTTCGGGCGCGCCGAGTACAAGCGGGCCATCGAGATCCTGCACCCCCTGCTCTACCCCGAGGTGCTGCTGGACAGCGAGGGGGAGGTCGTCCAGGCGCACCGGATGTTGGGCGTCTCCTACCTCTTCGCCGGTCAGCTCGAGGAGGCCAAGCGCGAGTTCCACAAGCTGCTGGAGCTGCGCCCGGACTACCGGTTCGATCCGCTGCTCGACCCGCAGCAGGTCGTCGACGCCTTCAACGCCGTCGTCAAGGAGGAGGAGACGGAGATCGTGGCCATCGAGGCCCGCCGCAAGCGGCGCGACCAGGAGATCGCCGCGCGCCTCCAGCGCGAGGCGCGGCTGCACCCGCCGGTCACGACGATCGTCCGTTACGAGCGGCATTCCTACCTTCTCAACTTCGTCCCTTTCGGGGCCGGCCAGTTCCAGAACGGGCAGCGACGAAAAGGGTGGCTGTTCCTGGGCGTGGAGACGGCGCTGGCGGCGATCTCGGTGGGCGCCTTCACCGCCAACTTCGCCCTGTACGGCGCCACGCCTTACCGCAGGTGCCTGCAGATGGTGAATCCGACCGGCCCCTGCCCGGCAGATCAGATCGACCATTCGCAGGAGGACACCTCGCGCACGCTCCTTCGCGTCCAGGTCATCTCCGGGGGGCTGTTCTTCGCGGCGGCCATCTGGGGCGTGGTCGACGCCCTCCGGCACTACCAGCGTGACGTCTTGATGGCCGAACCGGCGGCGCCGCCGCCGGCCCTGCAGCTCGGCCTCACGCCGCTCGGGCTCTCGGCCGCTCTCCGCTTCTGAAAGGACCCACCATGGCGACACTCAAGATTCAGCTCCCCGCCGGCAAGGGGACGAAGGTCTACCGGATCCACAAGAAGCTCACCTCGCTGGGGCGCGGCCAGGAGGCCGACGTGGCGCTCCCCGATCCGACGCTGTCGGACAGCCCGGCCCACATTCACTTCGACGGGCGCGAGTTCAACCTGGCCGCCACCGATCGGGACGCCGAGATCTTCGTCAACGGGCGCAAGCGCCAGAAGCAGAAGCTGGCGCACGAAGACCGGATCCGGATCGGCTCGGTCGAGCTGGAGTTCTCGCTCTACGATCAGCCGGGCGCCGACGAGTCGGCCGGCGGCGGCGACGCCACGGAGCTGGCCTCCTACAAGAAGCTGTACGAGTTCAGCGGCAAGCTGATGGAGAGCTACGAGCTGCCGACGCTGGTCGATCAGCTGCTCGACGTCATGATCCAGGTCTCCAACGCCGACAAGGGGTTCCTGGTGTTGATGGAGTCGGGCGAGCCGGTCGTCAAGGCGGCTCGAAATCTGCGGCGGGAGACCATCTCCGACGCCGTCAGCCAGCTCTCCGATTCGATCCTGGCCCACGTCATCAAGACGCGGCAGCCGCTCATCATCTCGGACGCGCTCCATGACGACGAGTTCAAGAACTCGCTGTCGGTGGTGAACCTCAAGCTGACCTCCGTCATGTGCGTGCCGCTGCTCGAGCGGGGCAACATGCTGGGGGTCATCTACGTCGGCAACGACAACGTGGCCGAGCTGTTCGCGGCCCCGCACCTGGAGGTGCTGTCAGTCTTCGCCGCCCAGGCCTCGCTGCTGGTGCGCAACGCGCTGCTGGTCAACGAGCTGAAGCTGGACAACCGTTCGCTGCAGAGCCGCATCGAGCAGATCCGCTTCGGCGAGATCCTCGGCTCGGCGCCGCGGATGCAGGAGATCTTCCGCAAGGTCCAGAAGGTGGCGGCCACGGACATCTCGGTGCTGATCACCGGCGAGACGGGCACCGGCAAGGAGCTGATCGCGCGCGAGCTCCACAGCCGGTCACCCCGCGCCAAGCACCCGTTCGTCACCATCAACTGCGGCGCCATCCCGGAGAACCTGCTCGAATCCGAGCTGTTCGGGCACGTGCGCGGCGCCTTCACCGGCGCGGTGGGCAACAAGCTCGGACGGTTTCAATCGGCCGACCACGGGACCTTGTTCCTCGACGAGATCGGCGAGATGCCGCTGTCGCTGCAGGTCAAGATCCTCCGGGCGTTGCAGGAGCGGGTCGTCGTGCGGGTCGGTGACACCCGCGCCGAGACGATCGACATCCGGGTGGTGGCGGCGACGAACCGCGACCTGGAGGTCGAGATGAAGGCGGGGCGCTTCCGCGAGGATCTCTATTACCGGCTGAACGTCGTGCAACTGCACCTGCCGCCGCTGCGCGATCGCGGCGACGACATCGTCGTGCTGGCCCGCTACATGGTGGGACGCTACGCGCCGGAGTACGGCGGCCAGGTCCGCGGGCTCACCCCGAACGCCATCGCCGCCATCAAGCGCCACCGCTGGCCGGGCAACATCCGCGAGCTGGAAAACCGCATCAAGAAGGCGGTCGTGCTGGCCGACCGCGCGCTGCTCGGCCCGGAGGACCTCGACCTTTCCCCCGACGATCTGCCGGCCATCCTGCCGCTGGCCGAGGCCAAGGAGAAGTTCCAGCGCGACTACATCAACGAGATCCTGATCCTCAACAACGGGAACCGCACCAAGACCGCCCGCGATCTGGGCGTCGATCCCCGCACCATCTTCCGCCACCTGGAAAAGGGCGAAGGCGGCGGGTTGCTCGATGACGGGCTGCCCGATTCCGAAGGCGGCAGCGGGGGCGCATGAGCTCGCGCGGTCATCCCTGCGCGCGGTCCATGGGGTCTCGGACAATGAGCGCCGACCCTGACACCGATGTCCGGGCCGCAGCAGCCCAGCCCCTTCCAGCGCCGCGCGAGACGCGCCCTCGCGGGCTGGCACGTTCCCTGCTGTGTTCGAGGATCGTCCCCGTGGTTCTGTTTAGTTTGGTCTCATCAGTGTCGGCCTGCGTTGTTCCGGTCGCCCCGAGTTTTCAGGATCCTGTCGGCGAGCCGAACGTGCCGCCTTACATCGTGAGCGCCGGGCCGCCCGTCGGCACCTTTATTACAAGCACCACGCTGATCCCTCAGGTGACGGTGACGGACCAGAACGTCGGCGACCTACTCGCTTACCAATGGGTGATCGACTATCCGCCCTACAAGCCAGACACCCACCCGCTGGGTATCGAGCACATTCAGCCCTCGGCAAACGGCAGCCAGCAACAAGTCACGAAAGCGCTCAGCCAGGCGCCCTGCCTGTTCAACCCGGACCCAACCCTCGCTGTCCACCAACTGGCGTTCATCCTCGCCGATCGTGAATTCCTCCAGTCGGACATCACGGTGCTCGACGCCTTGCCGATGGGAAGTGACGGCTTCGTCGTCCGCGCCAACTGGACCTTCTCATGCCCATGAACAGGAGGGCTCTGTTGCTCCTGGCGGTGCGCAGCGGTTTTCACCGGATGTGCTGGCTTCAAGGCGGACAGCCCCGCCAGCTCCGGGACCGGCTCCGGCGGCAGCATCGGGACCCACTGCACCACGATCGCCTGCGTCCCCTCCGTTACGGGAAGTCTCAGGTTGGCGATGGAGATCGATCCCCCCAGCAGCGCCACGACCGCGGCGATCACCGAGCTTCCGTCGGTCGACCTTTCCCTGGAGCCAATTCCCTCGAAGGAGCTCATGGCGACCGCCGGGACGTCGGTGACCGCGACCTTCATGGCGCCGCCGAACGCCGCGGCGCCATCGAACGCCAATGTCGTGCTCACCGTTCCGACCGCCATCCCTGGACGTCCCGATTTGACCTTCCAGGCGCCAACCGTCGGGGGAGCATCGGCCAGCATCATCAGCGCGTCGTTGCTCGTCCCCCAGACGGCGATCGACGGCGCGGCGACGCTGGCGCTGATCCCGTCGGCGCCCGCCGATCAGCAGAGCCCAGCCTTCACCTTCCCGGTCATGCTGAGCGCGATACTCAGCGAAAGCATCCCGAACGACGGTTTCACGATCACCGGGACGCTCGTCTCGGCGGTCGGCACCGCTCCCGCGGCCACTTTTGTTGCTCGCGCGCTCCAGGACGGGGTCGTGGTCAGCAATGCGCCGCTCACGCAGTCGAACGGCTCAATCGATTCGTTCAAGCTCCTGCTTCCATCGGCCGTCACGGCCAACGGAGATCCGCTGACCATCCAGCTGATGCCGCAGGGGCCCTCCTCCGCCGATCCCTGGTTCGTCTCCGGTCCGATCGCTCCTCAGGCCAACACGCTCTCCATCATGTTGCCGGCTTACAGCAACCTGAACCAATTCAACCTGAACATAAAAGGGAGCGACGATAGACCTGTCGTCGGTGCGCTCGTCCATGCGCAGACCGTCGTCGGCACGAGCAGTCTCGGCTCGACGCAGTTCGCGCGGGACGGGCTCACCGACGCGAAGGGGACCGTCAGCCTCTCGCTGCTGCCCGGGACCGCGCAGACGGCGCTCAAGTACCAGATCACCGTCGTCCCTCCGACCAACTCCCCTTCCGGCATCCCCTGCGACACGCCGGTCGACGTCACCGTCGGCGGCAGCACGGTCAACGTCGCGGCGGCGCCGACGCTGATGACGATCATGCTCGCGGCGCGCCCGACCCTGAGCGGCGTCGTCAAGGATCACCAGGGTTATCCCTTGTCGAACGTGACCGTCACCGCAGCGCAGGAGACGTCGGACAACGCCGCTTGCACCTCGGCGACCCCCGCCCCCACCAGCGCGACCAGCGATGCGAACGGAATGTTCGCTCTGGCGCTCGATGCGGGGACCTATCAGCTCGACTACGATCCGCCGACCGGCTCCGCCGCGCCGCGCTTCACGGAGTATGGATACAGGATCGGCGGGCCGGCGTTGGTGACTCACGACGTGAAGCTGCCGCAGGGCATGGCGGTCGCGGGGACGGTGGTCGCCCCCGACGGTAAGACCCAGCTGGCATCCGCGACGGTCCGGCTGTTCGAGGTGCGCTGCACCGGCGCCGACTGTACCGGCCCGAACCGCCTGGCCCCCACGCTCCGCGCCGTGACCGTGACCGACGGGACCGGCTCCTTCCGGGTGGCGGTCGCGGCCCCGACCGCGCCCTGACGTTTCGTCCCGATTTGACACACCGGGCGCGGCCTCGTAGGTTCGACGCGCTCCCCGGCGCTCCGGGGACGACGACGCGAGCGGCGCTCCGCTTGCGCTTGGACCGCGTATGTCTCCCGAATCGCCTGCCTCACCACCTGAATACCATCGCTACCGCCGATTTTTGTCTGGCCTCGTGCTGACGTTCGTCTCGGTGGGGAGCTGTTATCTGCTGATCTCGGTGGGCGTCACGATCTCGCGGAGGCGGCATGTGCAGCCGCTGGGGCCGCCGGTCGGCGCCTCGGCCGCGGATCTGGAGAGCTGCGCCGACGAGCTCGGCGAGGTCGAACAGGGGCTCGAGCGGCACCTCGACAACTTCGACCACCTGGTCGCGCACTACGACGCGGCCGAGGCCCAGCGCTGGGCCGAGGACCGGACCTTCTGGCTCGGCCAGTGGCAGGCGGCGGAGCGGCGCTGCCGCTACGGCGCCCCCCGCCAGGGGCCGCTCGCCAAACAATGGGAACAGCTCGCCGTGATCCACGGTGAGCTTCGCGAAACCGAAGCCAGCTACGGAAAAGAGCTGGTGCGATTCGGTCAAACTGAGGCACCGCGGCTGGATCGACTCCGCGAACGCCTCGCCTCCGTCGGCCGCCAGATTGGATCGAGCGCGGCCGGCTCGCACGATTCAGGAGAGATGAATCCATGATCAGCAACGACGACTCCGCCTTTCAAATCCCGCCCCCCTCTTCCGCGCCGCCGCCGACGGTCCACGCCGCCGAGCCGGCCGCCCCCACCATCACCTTCGCCGAGATGGGGCTTCACGCCGACGTCCTGCGCGCGCTGGAGGAGATGGGCTTCACCGCGCCGATGGCGGTGCAGTCGGAGACGCTGCCGCTCATCGCCGCCGGGAGGGACCTGATGGTCCAGTCGCGCACCGGCTCGGGGAAGACCGCCGCCTTCGGCATCCCCTTCGCCAACAGCATCGTCCGCCCGGAGGACAAGTTCGTCCAGGCCATCGTTCTGCTGCCGACGCGCGAGCTGGCGCTGCAGGTCGCCGCCGAGCTGGCCCGGATCTGCGCCAACCGCCCGATCACCGTGGTCCCGATCTACGGCGGCGCGCCGATGGGCCGCCAGGTCGAGCAGCTTCACGCCGGCGGGCAGATCGTCTGCGGGACGCCGGGACGCGTCCTCGATCACCTGCGGCGGGGCACGCTGCGGCTCGACCGCGTCCGCTGCGCGGTCCTCGACGAGTGCGATGAGATGCTGTCGATGGGCTTTCAAGAAGACATCGAGGACATCCTGGAGAAGACGCCGGCCGAGCGGCAGACGCTGCTCTTCTCGGCGACGGTGCCCGAGGGGATCCAGCGCCTCTCGCGCCGCTACCTGCGCAACCCCGAGTTCCTGAAGCTCTCGGCCGACTTCATCGGCGTTCACGACATCAAGCACCTCTACTATTCGATCCCGGCGCTCCACCGCGAGAACGAGCTCTTGCAGATCCTGGCCTTCGAGGAGCCGGTCTCGGCGATCATCTTTTGCAACACCCGCGAGGAGACCGGGCGCGTCGCCGAGTTCCTGCGCCAGCACGGCCACGACGCGGAGGCGATCTCGTCGGACCTGTCGCAGAGCGATCGCGAGCGGGTGCTGGGACGCATGCGCGCCGGGGGGATCAAGTTCCTGGTCGCCACCGACGTCGCCGCCCGCGGCATCGACATCGAGAACCTGTCGCACGTCTTCAACTACACCTTCCCGGAGTCGCCGGAGATCTACATCCACCGCACCGGCCGGACCGGCCGGGCTGGCCGCAAGGGGACCGCGGTCTCGCTCATCGGTCCGACCGAGGTGGGGTCGTTCTATTACCTGAAGCTCCTCTACAAGATCAAACCGGACGAGCGGTCGTTGCCGTCCGAGGCGGAGATCCGCTCCCACCGCGAGGGGGAGCGCGTGCTGGTGCTGCGGCGCGCGCTGACCGCCGACCCGGGCCCCGAGTGGCGGGCGCTGGCGCGGCGGCTGATCGGCGCCATCGACGGCGAGCGGCTGACCGCCGCGCTGCTGGCGCACTCGTTCGCCAGCGTCGAGGGGATGCCGGTGGCCCCCCCGCCGGTGGCGGCGCCCCCGGCGCCCCGCGCTGCGGTGCCCTCGTCCTACTCCCCGGAAACGCCGCGCGGCGAGTCGCAGGATCGACCGCGCGATCGGGGTCGTCCGTCGTTCGGCGATCGTCCGAACCGTGACCGGCCCGAACGGTCCAGCCGTGGCCCCCGCGGCGATCGTGGTCCGCGCGACGATCGCGGTCCGCGCCTGGATCGCGCCCCGCGCGACGATCGCGGGCCTCGCCGGCCCGAGCGGCCCGCCCCAGCCCCCGTGCGCACCGATCCGCCGCCCGCCGAGAAGGAGTTCTGGGAGGTCTGGGGCGAGGAGCGCGCTCATGGAACCCCGGACAGCGCCTCGGGGACGACCTCCCCGACGACGACAAAGGCCCTGTCGCCGGAGTCGTCGAATGACGGCGCGCCGGTCGAGCGTCGGGCCGAGCCGTCGGGTCCCGCCACGCCCGACAACGTCACCCGCCTCTACCTGAACCTGGGCCGCAAGGACGGCGCGTCCGAGCAGGAGATCCGCAACCTGCTGTCGGAGCACACGGGCGCGGTCGACGTCTCGGAGATCGACGTCATGAACACGCACACCTATCTGAACGTCGCCCCCGCCGACGCCGAGAAGATCGTCGGCGCGTTGACCGGCAAGGAGATGAGCGGCCGTCAGCTCGTCTGCGAGCAGGCCAAGCCCCGGCGCCGGTAGCCGTCGAGAGCGGCCACGCCCTCAGGGCTGGCCGTTGCTCCGAAGCGGCCCGACCTGCACCAGCTCGTCCTGGCCGCCCCGTCGGGTGGCGGCCAGGGTTCCACACGCGGCGCCGATGTCGGCTCCGCCCGAATACCGCCGGGCCACGGGGATCCCCAGCGCCGCCAGCACGTCACGGAACGCGCCGAGCTCCTCGTCGGTGGCGCGCCGGTAGCGGCCGGTCTCGTCGGTGACGTCGATGAGGCTCAGCTTGGCGCGCATGCCGGCCAGCAGCTCGCCGAGCGCGCGCGCGTGCGCGGGGGAGCTGTTGACGCCGCCGATCACCACGTAGGCGAGCATGGCGCGCACGCCCCGCGCCTCCGCGTGATCGCGGACGGCGGCCAGCACGTCGACCACCGGCCAGCGGTCCTCGATCGGCATCAGCAGGCGCCGCTCCCCGGCGGTCGGCGCTCCCAGCGACAAGATCAGCCGGAAGTGATGCCCCTCGGCGGTGAAGCGGCGGATGGCGGGGAGCACGCCGGCGGTCGAGATGGAGATCGCCTTTGCCGAGATGGCCGGTCCCGCCGGATCGCAGAGGATGCGCGCCGCCCGGATGACGTTCTCGTAGTTCAGGAACGGCTCGCCCATCCCCATGAAAACGACGCCCCTCACCGGATGGTCGGCCTCGGCGGCGATCAGCCGGTGTTGCGCCAGGATCTCCCAGGTCTTCAGGCTGCGAATCCCGCCCAGCCGCCCGGTCGCGCAGAAGTCGCAGGCCAGCGCGCAGCCGACCTGCGAGCTGAGACAGAGGGTGTACTTCGCCGTCGGCAGCGTCTGCAGGCCCGCGACCTCGCCGGCGCGGCGCCGCTCTCGGAGCGCGCGCGCGTCGGCCGGGTCCGGCAACGGGATCCGCACCGCTTCGATGGCATGACCGTCGGCGGTCCGAAACAGGTACTTCACGAATCCGTCGGCGGCCCGCCGCCGTTCGATGATCTCGAGGTCCGGCCATTCGCACGCGCCCTCCAATGCCGCCGACGTCGCATGCGCCAGACCACGCACCGCTCCGGGCGCAAAGCCGGTGGCGCCGAGGCCGTGCACCCGGGCGAACACCCGCTGGACCAGCTGACCGCTCACGCCATGCGACGCGAGCGCCTCGCCCATTTCGCCGCGGTCGAGATTGCGGAGGTTCAGCACGTGGGCCGCTGAAACTAGCACATCACCGACGCCCGGCCGGCCCGGGGACCGCCACGCGGGCGCCGCCGCGCCATTGAACGCTCCGTCGAGGCGCGCGCTATTCCTTGCCGGCGCGGGTGCCGACGATCCGCGCGTCTGGGAACACCGCGCACGCCCGCGCCCCGGCCAGCCAGTGAGCCACCGCGCGTCAGGACGCCGCGAAGAACCGGAGCGCGTTTTCCCCCAGCAACTTGGACAGTCGCGCGCCCCGCCACCCGCGGCGCCAGAGCACCTCGGTGAGTCGCGGCAGATCTCCGGCGTCACGCAGGCCGCGGGGCAGCGGCAGGAAGCCGTCGAAGTCAGAGCCGAGCGCGACGCAGTCCTCGCCGCCCACGCGCGCCACGTGCTCGATGTGGTCGGCCACGCGCTCGAGCGTACAGAACGTCCCGCCCAGGTACGGCGCGACGAAGATGACCCCCACCACCCCACCGCGCGCCGCCAGCGCGCGGATCTGATCGTCATCCAGGTTGCGCGGGTGCGGGTAGACGCCGGCCGCACCCGAGTGCGACGAGAACGGGGACCGCTCCGCCCGTTCGACGATTTCCCAGAAGGTCTTACGGCTGGCGTGCGCGACGTCGAGGCGGATCCCGGCGGCGTCGCAGGCCCGGACCAGGACCCGTCCCTCGTCGGTGAGACCGTGATCGCGCCCGGCGGCCGTGCGGCAGGAGCTGCCGGCGCCGCTGTCCCGCTCCCACAGCGGCCCCAGGAACATCACGCCCGCCTCCGCCAGGCGAGCGACCCCGCTCTCCACGTCGTCGTCGATCGCGTAGCTCCCCTCGACGCCCAGGAACAGCGCCACCCGGCCCGCCGCCCGCGCGGCGCGAATCTCGCCCGCGTTGCGCGCCAGCGTCAGCAGGTCGGGATGCTGCTCCGCCAGCTGGCGGGCGCGCGCCAGCTGGCGCCAGAACCGCCGCCGGCCGGGATCGATCCGAAAGCCCGAGAACATCAGGCAGCCGAGCGCGTCGAGGCCGCCCCGCTTGATGCGCGGCAGATCCAGATCGAGCCGCAGCGGGTTGTAGAACGCCGCCGGGCTGTGATCGCGCGTGAAGTCGTACGTCGAGTGGGTGAGCTTGGTGAGGACGTCGTTGTGGAGATCGACGACCAGCGCGGCGGCGTGGGCGGCCGCGGCCTCGCCGCTCACTTCGACTGGGTAGCCACGCACGAGCGGACTTCTTCCCCGCCCTAGGGCGAGCTGAAGGGGTTCTTCAGCTCGGCGGGCGTCGCCTCGCCCGGGACGTCGATCTTGCGGTGAAGTGGATCGGGCTTGGGCTCGGCCCCCTCGTGGTGATGGTGCGCGCGGGCCGGCTTGTCGGTGGTCTCGGCGGGGGCCGCCGGTTCCTTGTGGGCGACCCGCGGCGCCGTCGGCGGCGGCGCGGGTGCCACCGCCGTTGCCGCCGCGGGGCCCGCGGCCGGCGCGACGCCCGGCTTGGCCGCCGGCGCCGCGGCGGTCGCCGGCGGTGGCGCCGCGGCGACCGTCTCGGCGGATTTTCCGGGTCCCGCTCGCAACGCCAGCACCAGGACCAGCCCGATCGCCACCACGCCCGCGACACCGAGTCCGATCTTGGCGCTGGCGCTCGAGCTGCCGGCGGGCCGCTCGGCGCGCTGCGGCCGCTCGTCCTCGAACGTTCCCACCGGCGGCGACACCGAGATCGCGGTCTTCGACTGGCGCGCCTCGGTGTTCGCTTCCGTGAGCCGCGGATACTTCAGCGAAGCGTGCGGCGGCGAAAAGACGTGCGACGGCTCGAACGGGACGCCGCCCGCCGCGCCGAGCGCCTGGTAAAAGGCGTCCATGTCCGGCCAGCGCTTGTCGCGATCCTTCTCCATGGCGCGCAAGCAGATCGCCTCGACGTCAGCTGGGATGTTGAGCTCGGGGCGGCGCTTGCGGGGCGGCACCACCGGCTCGAGCAGGTGCTTGGTCAGGATCCCCATGAAGCTGTCGGCGGTGAACGGAACGGCGCCGGTCAGCATGTGGTACATGATGCAGCCGACCGCGTAGACGTCGACGCGCTGGTCGGGCGGATGGCCCTGGGCCTGCTCGGGCGACATGTACTCGGGGGTCCCGAAGATCATCCCGGTCTGGGTGAGGCGCGGCCCCTCGCTGTCGTCGGCGCTGACGACCTTGGCGATGCCGAAGTCGAGCACCTTGACGAAGTCCGGTCGCCCCTCGCGCTCGACGAGGTAGATGTTCTCGGGCTTCATGTCGCGGTGAATGATCCCGTGGCTGTGCGCCGCCCGCAGCGCCTTGGCGATCTGCATCAGGATCGGCTGGGTGCGTTGCCAGGGGAGCTGCTTTTCCGCCCGCAACGTCTTTCCCAGGTCCTGTCCGTCGAGGAACTCCATCGCGATGTAGACCAGACCGTCCGCCGACTGGCCGAAGTCGGAGATGTCGATGACGTTCTCCTGATCGATGCGCGACGCGCTCTTCGCCTCCTGGAGAAAGCGCGCCACCAGATCGGGCCGGCGGGTGAGGTCCTGAAACAGGATCTTGAGGGCGACCCGCTTCTCGATGAGGGCGTGCTCGGCCTGGTAGACGGCGCCCATTCCCCCCTCGCCCACTTTACGGATGATGCGGTACCGCTGGGAGACCACCGTGCCGATCAGCGGGTCGTCGGTGGCCGGCGGACTGGCGTCTCCCACGGGCATCGAGCGACCAACTTTATCACGCGGGCGCGCTACGACTCCAGCTCGCGCGCCAGCTCGTCGAGCTCGTCGGAGACGGCGAACTGCAGCAAGGCCATCGCCTCGGGATTGGCGCCGATGGCCTCGGGCGTGAGCGCCGCTGGCCCGGCTCCCCGCCCGGGCGGGCCGGTCCCGGAGATCTGCAGGATCACCGCCAGGGCAGCCGGAAGATCGCCCGCCGCCAGCAGGCCGACCGTGTTCGCCGCGTCGCGGGTGGCGTCGTAGAGCGCCCGAAGGTCGAACGCGCCGGCGCTCTCGACGGCGAAGGGCATGACCTGCGGCTTGAGCTTGCGGGGGATCGCCCGTTCGGCGCGGGCCATCTGGAAGTCGATCAGGCTGTCGCGCACGCCTTCGTGTTCGTAGTCGGGGACGAACTGCCGGATGATCCCGATCAGCAGCGCGCCGGCCTCCTCGGGTGAGCCCGCCAGGATGGCGTCGAGGTTCGTCGCCGCCAGCCGCAGCGCGCGCGCCGCCGCGAAACGCAGCGCGCCCGGGCCGAGCGCCTCGATGGGCGCGCCGATGATGATGACCGGCGGGTTCCCCGGCTCGGCGCGGAGAGGGACCGGCCCGGCCGCGGCGGAGACCGTCTTCACGTAAAGCTCGAAGTCGCCGACGCCCAGCTCGGCGGCGACAGCGTCGAACAGCGGGCGGGGCGGCGCGCCGCGCGTCCTGCGGTCGGTCTTGGTGACCCCCTGCTCGGCGAGCCGCTGGGCCAGCTCCTGACCGCTCGGACGCAGGAGCGGACCGAGCTGCCGCAGGAGCTGCCGGATCCCCGGGGGAACCGCCTCCGACGAAAAGATGCGGTCGTCGACCTCGGGGCGTCGCAGCGCCCTCAGGCTCCGCCCCGGCCGCGAGGCCGCCCGAACGCCCTCCGGCGTCCCTCCGCCCAGGGCGGCGACGAGCTGGGCCGCCGCCAACGCCGCGTGGTGACGCTCGCGCGCGGTCTGCAAGGTCGCCAGCGCGCGCAACGTCGCGAGCTGCACGCCGTCGTCGGCGGCGAGATCCTGTCGCTGCAGGCGAACGGCGCGATCGAGCACGGCCCGGCGCCCCGCTTGATCGCGCGCCCGGTCGAGCAGCTGCGCCAGCGCACCGACCGCCCCCAGATCGCGCGGCGATTCGTCGACCACCCGGCGCAGCTCGACGGCTGACCGCCGGAGATCGCCCGTCTGCATCAGCAGCTCGCCGAGGCGAATTCGCGCTCGGTGGCGGCGCGCCCTGTCCGGCTCGCATTCCACCAGCCTCTCGGTGACGGTCAGCGCCCGTTTGATGTCCCCCTCGGCGACGGTCAGGTCCGACAGCGCGCGCAGCGCCTCCAGGTTGTCGGCGTCCACGCCCAGGACCCGCTCGTACGCCGCCGCGGCGCGCTTGGGATCGAGGACGCGGCTGGAATAGATCTCTCCCAGGCGCAAGAAGATCCCCCGCAGCCTCCCGGGATCGCGCTCCACCACCGCGCGGCGCAGATAGATCTCGCCCGCTTCGCCCCAGTCCTGCCGGGTCCAGAGGAGCTCCGAGAGCCGCTCGAGCGCTCGGGCGTGCTCCGGCTGCCGGACCAGGACCGCTTCCAGCTCCTCGCGCGCGGCCGCCCAGTCGCCGAGGGTGCCGGCCAGGATGTCGGCGCGGGTCAGGCGGAGCGAGGTGACCTCGAACGGATTGACCGCCACCTCGATGCGGGCGGCCAGCGCCGCGGCCAGCGCCGGCGCATCGTCCAGCTCCGTCAGCAGCGCCCGCAGCCGTTCGAAGGCGGCGTCGTGTGCCGGATCGATCGCCAGCGCCGCACGCAGGAGCCCCAGCGCCCGCGGGCGCGCGGGTGGATTGGCCTCGAGCGCCAGGGCCGCCGCCAGCAGCAGCGCGTGCACCCGGTGCGCCGGAACCAGGAGGCAGGCCGCCTCCGTCTCGGACGCCCCGCTGGTGGCCGCGCTGTCACCGGTTCGCGCCGCGGTGATCCGCAGCGCCCGGGCCGCGGGGAGAAAGGTCGGCTCGGTCGCGAGCGCCGCGCGCCAGCTCTGCGCGGCGGCCGCCGGATTGCCCGCCGCCTCCTCGAGACGCGCCCGCTCGGCCAGCGCCGCGGCGGCGGAGCGCCGATCCGACTCCGCGGTGCCGAAACGCGCGGTCGCGGCGGTCAACGCCCGCGAGCGGACAGCGGTGTCGGCGGCGGGCGAGTCGGCGACGCGCGCCAGGGCCGGGAGCGGCGCGGCTGCCCCGTCGGCCCGGACCGCTGCCTCGGCCAGTCTATCGGCCGTCCCGTCGTCGCCGTGCCCCTCGGCGATCAGTGACGCGAGGGCGAGCGTCTCGGCACCGGCCGCCCTCTCGTGCGGTGGAGCGCCGGCCAAAGCGGCGACCAGATTCGTCCCAGCGACCGGCGGACGCGGCGGCCACGATCGCCGAGAGGGCCACCCGCGACTCCGCGGCGGCCTGATCCAGCGGCGCGCTGAAGACCGCCTCCGGGAAGGGGGTCACCCCCGGCAAATTGCTCCGCGCCGCCGCGCGCCGGGCGTCCGCCGCGAACCGGCCCTCGGCCAAGATGCGAATCGCCTCGCCGGCCGCCTGTTGCGCGCCGAGCTCGAGGCGCGCCTCGGTGATCACCAGCGACCGCGCCACATCGCGCTCGGCCGGCGCGATTGGCAGCTCGGCCAGCGCGCGCAGGCCGCGCTCGCCGCCCAGCGCGGCGGCGGCGCGCGCCACCGCGGAACGCGCCTCGGGATCGGCCGGCGCCGCCGCCAGGATCTCCGTCGCGCACCGCAGAGCGCCCTGGCGATCGCCCCCGAGCGCCAGCGTGCTGGCCGCGGTCAGCGCCATCGTCCGGCTGAACGCGGAGATCTCCGGAGACGCCGAACCGGCCCGGGCCATGGCCGCCGCCGCCGCGGCCGGCTCGACCCGGGGCTCGGCGAGATAGAGCCCCAGCGCCAGCGGATGGCGGGGCGCGACCTCCAGGGCCCGCTCGAGCGCGCGCACGCGGGCTTCATCGTCTGCGTCCTTCTCTCCCGAGGGAAGCGCGGCCGCGCGCCGGAGCGCCCACCAGGCCAGTTGCGCCGGATCGCGCGTGAGGGTCTCGGCCGCCCCGAGCGCGGCCTCGAGCGCCGCGCGATCCCCTGCCCGCTCGGCCAGCCGCGCGACGGCCGACGGCCCGAGCGCGAGCGCGGCGTCGGACAGCGAACCGCTCGCCCCCTCGCCGAGCGCCGCCAGCGCGCGCGCCGGATTGCTGGGCGCGAGCTTCACGGCGGCCGCGGCCCGCAGCGCGGGGACCAGGCTGCTCGCTTCCCAGACCTCCGCGCCAAATCCCAGGGCCGCCGCCGCGTCGCTGCGCCGACCGGCGCGGGCGTCGGAAGCAGCCGCGATCCAGAAGGACGCCGACTCCGGAGCCGATTCGACCGCGGTCTGCAGCGCGGCCCGCGCGTTGAGCCCGCTGCCGGTCGCCTCGAGGGTCGCTGCCAGCGCCAGGGCGGCCTCCGCGCGGCGCGCCGGATCGCCGCGCAGCCAGAGGTCCAGCGTCGCCGCCTCCATCGCCGGATCGTCGGTGGCCGCCGCGATCTCCTCGGCCAAGAGCGCGAGCGGAACGGCGTCGGCGTGCTCTTCGATTCCCCGCCCGAGCAGGGCCGCCGCCTCCTCGTGCTCCCCCCGACGGACGAGATTGCCCGCTTCGATCCAGAGCAGGTTGGCCGCGGCCGCCGGCACCCGGGCGGACCCGCGCAGGCGCCGCAGGCTCTCGTCGTCGAGGGCGCGGCCGGCCAGGATCTCTTGATCGATTCGATTGCCCGCGGCCGCCGTGGTGGTCGCGCCGAGGGCGCTCAGCAGGGCGAGCGCGGCGGCCGGATCTCCGCGCCGGCGCGCCCGCGCCGCCGCCCATCGACCGACCGCCTGGCCGAGGGCCGAGCCGGCCGGCAACGCCGCGAGGATCGGGTCCAGGTCGGCATCCGTGCCGGCGTTGCGCGGCCGATCGGTCGTCCGATCGATTTTGGGTCCGCCGCCCCGGCGCTCGGCCCAGGCTGCGTCGCGCAGGCGGCCGAGCAGCCCCTCGGCCGACGTCGGGCTCCGGTCAGGATCGAGCTTGCGCGCGGCTATTCGGTACGTCGCGGCCGAAGCGGCGTCCCTCGCCGCGACGGACAAGCGAGCCGCCTGTTCGAGAAACAGCGCGCCGAACCGGCCGCCGAGAGCGCGCCCGGCCGCCGCGAACGCCGCCGCCGAGCCCTCGGGCCTGCGGCCGCCCAACGCCTCTTCGACGATGGCCAGCGCGCGCGCGGGCCCGGCGGGGATGGCGTCGACCGCCACCGCTGGCAGCGCGCCCCGGCGCGCCAGCGTCCATTCGGCCGACAGCGCGCCGTAAAACGCCCGCTCCTCGGCCGGTCCCGCCGAGATCGCCAATCGCGCCCACAACGCGTGCGCCTCGTCGAAGTCGCCGACGCTCTCCGCCAGACGGGCGCGGGCGCGCAACACGTCGGGCGCCGTCGGTGCGCGCGCCAGAGCCTCGTCGTAACCGCTGGCGGCCTCGGCCACCTCCCCGGCCAGCTCGGCCGCCCGCGCCGCCGCCGCCAGGAGCCCGGCCGCCAGGACCGGCGTCTCGGCGGAGGTGCTCTCCGCCTGAAAGAGCCGCGCCTCGTCCAGCCAGTGGTCGCGCCAGTCTTCGGGCGAGGTCGCCGGCGGGTCGGCCCGCTCCGGCACGGTCACCAGTGCCTGGATCCCCGCCTGCCAGATCTCCGCCTCCATCTCGGGAAGGATCGGCGCGAAGAAGACCGGCGCTTCGATCGGGGGGTCGCCCTCGATTTCCCCCGCCGCGCTTGGACTGATCCCGGCTGCCGCGTCTGCCGCGGGGACCTCCAACGTGACGTCCTCCAGAGCAGCCGCGGTCGGTTGGGTGGGGGGCGCCTCCTCGAACAGATCGTCGAACAAAGCCTCGATCTCGACGGAGCCGTCGTCGGCGGGCGGCTTCTTCTCGCCGGCCATCAGCGGTCGCCCCCTTCGACGGCCCGCCGGAGCGGGGGATAGCGATCGCCGAGCGCGAATCCCAGCAGGTCGACGGCGGCCGGATTGCCGGACACCGCCTGGGCGCCACCGGCGATGGCCACCGCCGCCTGCGCCGGATCTCCGCAGACGAGGAGCCCGAATCGATTGGCCGCGCGCAGCGTCGCCGTTCGCCAGGCCTCGAGATCGAACGGCTCGAACCCGAACCGCGAGGCCTGCAACGTCAGAGACTTCCGATCCTTCCTGCCGACGGCGCGCGTGACGTCGCGCAAGAGACCCTCCCCCGGGGCCGGCAACCCCGCCGGAACCTGGCCGCCGGCCAGCAGGGCCGCGCAAGCGAAGAGCGGCGCCAGCTGGGCGGCGGTCGTTCTCTCCAGCACGACGGCCTGCTGGGCGATGAGGCCCAGCGCCCGCCCGACGTGAAACCGCAGCGCCGGCGACGACAGCGCGTCCGAAGCCAAGATGATCGCCGGGTCGCCTTCGTCAATCGGCTCGGCGGCCGGCGCCCCCGGCTCGCGGGCCACGAAGAGCCCGAGCCGCGCGATCCCCACGGCCGCCGCGGCCCCGTTGATCCATGCGCCGAGCGGCGCGAGCTCGGCGCCGAGCGGCGCCGGCCTGGGGCGCGGCGGCGACGGAAACAGCGCCGCCGCGGCCTCGTGCAGGTGGGGCCAGACCTCGGCGACAAAGCCGCCCGCTGCCCGCTCGGCGATCTCGGCGAAAAACGCCCGCCCGGTCTTGGGCGCCACGGAGGCCGGCGGCCGCAACGGCGACGGGCGTCCGCCGGCCAGCCCGCCCACGTTCTGCACCGCGGCCTCGGCGTCACCATCGACGCCCGCGCTGCCCCGGCGGCGCGCGTCGGCCAACCATCGCCCGAGGCGCTCCAGGCGCGGCAGGTCGAGGGGATCGGCGGCCAGCGATCGCCTGAGGTCGGCGATCTCCCGCTCGACGACCTGCAACGCGCCCCCCGGGTCGGAAGCGGCGTCGTGCAGAGCGACCAGCGTCGCCGCACCCGCGCCGAGCGGATCGAGGTCCGCCGCCTCACGAAAAGCGGCAGCCGCCGCGGACGGATCGCGCGCGACGTCCCGCTCGATGGTGCCGATCTTCAGCGTCAGCGCCGCCTGCGCGCGCGCGTCGCCGAGCCGGGCGGCGGCACCCCGGAGCGCCTCGACCGCCGCCTGCGGATCCTGGCGCCGCAGCTGCAGGTCCGCCAGGCGCTCGAGCGGCGTCGGATCGGCCGGTCGGGCCCGCGCCGCGAGCCGCAACGTCTCGATGGCCCGCCCCAGATCGCCGAGCGCCTCGTGGCAGGCGGCCAGGTCCAGCTTCGCCGCCGCGACCCGTTCCGGCTCGTCGACGCCGGCCGCCTTGACGTAGCGCTCGAGCCATTTCGCCGCCGCCGGGAGGTCCTGAGCGCCCAGTGCCCCCTGCGCCAGCTCGTGCAGGGACGCGAGGTGTTCCGGACTGATCTTCAAGATCTGCTTGAAGTCGCGAAAGGCGGCCTGGCGATCCGCGAGCACCGCCAGCCGGTGCTCGGCGCGCTCGAACAGCAGCGCGATGCGCTCACCTGTCGTCTCGGTCCCCGCCGCCAGCCGGTACGACAGAAGGCCGTCGAACGTCGCCGCCCGGCCGGGTGCTCCCAGATCCCGACGGAGGAGCGCGTGGACCCGCACGTAGAGGCCGTCGTCGTCTGGGCAGAGCTCGACGGCGCGCGAAAGGACCGCGATGGCGTCGTCGGCGCGTCCGGCGCTCTCGTAGGCGCCGGCGGCGTCGGCGAGCAGCGCGGCGGCGCGCCGGGGATCGCGGACCAGCACCCCGAGCCGCGCCAGCGCCCGCGCCTCGCCCAGGAGATCACCGCCGGCGCGCGCGACCCGTCGCACCCCCGTCCAGGCCTCCAGCCGCTCGGGGTCGAGCGCGATGACGCTGCCATAGGCCGCCAGCGCGGCGCCCAGCTCCCCCTGTCGTTCGGCGTCCAGCGCCGCCTCCAGGTGCAGCGCGATGCCCAGTGGGCCTCCGGCCCGGCGGGCGCGCGAGCGCCGGGGATCCGGTCGGGCGGAGGGCCAGGGGCCGGCGCCGGCGACCGGCAGATCGGCGAGCGCCGGCGCCAGCGCGGGGGAATGCGCCGTCTCCCAGACGGCGACGGCGACCGCCTCCGCGCTGTCGGCGCCCCCCAGCCGCGCCCGCGCCGCCGCTCGCGCCAGAAGCGGCACCGCTTCGGCCGGAACAGCGCCACCGGCGTCCGCGAGCCCACGGGCGATCTCGATCAGCGATTCGGCCACCGCCTTGGCGTCGCCGGCGCGCACGCCGGTCATGAAGCGCAGCAAGGTCAGCTCGGCCTCGGCGGAAGGTGTATCGCCGAGCTTCTCTTGCGTCGTCGCTCCCGGGCCGACGGACGCGCCGCCCGCAATCGCGCTGAGCGCCGCCTCGCGCGCCGCCGCCGCGGCCAGCGCGGGAGTGTCGGCGACCGCCGCCGCCATCGCCTCCAGCGCCTCGGGCAAGGCGGCCGCTCCGCGCGCGCCGCCGGGGCTCGTGGCGGCGACCGTGGCCAGACGGTAAAGCCCCAGCGCGGCATCGGCCGCCGTCTCTCCGTCGGGGGCACGCGCGAGCGCGCGCCGCAGTGATTCCGCGGCCCCCTGGGGATCCCCCGCTTCGGCCAACGCCTCGCCGTGCGCGAGCAGCACCCCGGCCTCGTCGCCCAGCGTTCCGTCGGGCGCGCGCGTCTCCTCGGAGAGCACGGCGAGCTCCAGGAACGGGTCACCCGCCCGGCGGGCCAGCTCGTAGCTCCAGGCGCGCGCCAACGGATCTCCCTCGGAGCGAAGCGGCGTCAATGCGGCGATCGCCTCGGCGAACGCGCCCGCCGCCGCGCGGTGGTGCGCGAGACGAAACCGGAGCGCCCGGGTGCGCTCCGCCGGGCCGCTCTCGGCGGCGGAGCTCAGCTCGGCCGCGACGATCTCGGCGCGCGCGGCCGGCGAGCTCGCGGCCCGCTCCAGCCGGGCTGCCGCCAACCCCGAGGGATCGACACCCGCTGTCTCACCCAGCAAGGCCAGCCCCCGGGCCACCTCCTGCGGCTCCGGCGAATCGGCGAGCGCCCGCCCGCCCATGACCCGCAGCGCGACCTCCACCGCCGGATCGATCGCGTCCGCCGCGAGGGCGAGCAGATTGTCGGCCCGCTCGTGCGGTTGCAAGCCGTCCGGGCCGCTGCCGAGATCGAGATCGCAGAGCCGCACCCGGCGCGCGCGGTCCTGCGGCTGCATGGCCACCAGGCGCCGCTGGTGCGGCAGCGCGCGGCCCGGCACGCCGAGCTCGTCGGCGTAGAAGGCCACCAGCGACTCGCGCGCCCACGTTTCGAAGGCGGCGTCCGCTTCGCTCGCGCCTTCCCCGGACGGAGAAGCGACCGCCAGCGCCGATTCGAGGAGCGCCGTCGCCTCCTCGATTCGACCGGCGGCCGCCTGCAGCGAGACGAGCGCTTGCAAGGCCGGCCGCACCAGCGCCGGCGGCGCGGGAGCATCCACGGCGCGCCGGTAGAGATCGGTGGCGACGTCGGTCTCACCGAGGGCTCCCGCCCGTATCGCCCCCGCCGCGATGAGCGAGGCCGCCTTCGACCCGCTGTCGGCGTGGGTCTGGGCATCCGCGCCCGAGGCGAAGGCGTCCGCCAGCGCCGCCGGGTCCCGGCGGACGACGGCCAGCGCCAGCTCGAGCGCGCGCAGATCGGCCCGCGCCGGGCGGCAGGCCTGCACCCGGGGCGTCTGCAGGAGCTCCACGGCCTCGTCAGGGCGCGCGGGATCGAAGATCGCTTCCGCATACATGAGGGCGAAGTCGACCGCCTCGTCGTCGCGCTCCGCCGCCCGGAGAAACGCCCGCGCCAGCTCACCGGCCGCCTCACGGCGATCGAGGGCCAGCGCCAGCTCGAGCCGCTCGGCCGCCACGACCGGATGCGCCGGGTCGAGGCGCGCCGCCTCGTCGAGCGCCTCGAGCGCCGCTTCGGGCGCGGTCAGCTTCTGCCGCAGGAGACGCGCCCGCTCGCGCAAGAGCGCGACAGCCAGCGCCGCGTCGACCCGGGCCATGCGCCTGGCCAGATCGTCGAGCGCGCGGGCCGCGGTCGCCGCGGGGACGTCGCCGCGCGCCAGCGTCTCGAGCTCGCTCAGCAGCGCGCCGAGCGGCGCCCCGGCGTCGTCGCGGCCGAGCTCCTCTTCCAGAACGACGAGCGCGCGATCCGCGCCGTGCGGCGCCTGGGAGCGCCGCCAGGCCAGCGCCTCTTCGATCACCAGCGCCGCCCGGGCGGTCGGCGTCTCGGCCCTCCGGGCGAGCCCGCCCAGCGCCTCGGCGCACATCGCGGAATCCTGCCGCTGCGCCCCCGCCAGCAACAAAGAGAGCAGCGCGCCCGGGTGCGCGGGCGCCGCCCCCAGCGCCTCCCGGTAACAGGCGACCGCGTCGTCCGCGCGGGCGAGCCGATCCTCCAACAACCGCCCGCGGGCGATCAACAACTCGGCGCGCAGACGGGGGTCTGCGGCGGACGACAGAGCGTGGATCGCCTGTTCGTAGATCGCCGCCAGCTCTTCCCAAGCGCCGGCGCGCGCCAGCAGCCGGCGCACCAACCAGAGAGCGGGCAGCGAAGCGGGGTCGGCGGCGAAGGCGGCGCGGGCCGAGCCGAGCACCGCGCTCGCGCCGCCCAGGTCGTCGTCCCGGTTGTCGCCCGAGACGCCGGCCTGGATCTCGCGGAGGCGAGCGAGCTCGAGCAGCAGGGCGCCCCGCCGCCCCCCGTCGGCAGCGGCGGCCTCCGCTTCGTAAAGGGTCAGGGTCGCGGGTAGCTCGTCCGCGGCCGCCTCGACGATCGGCGGCTGCAGCTCCACCACGTCCGAGATTTCCAGGATATCGGGCGGCTCGGGCGGCGGTTCCTCGGCGGGCGAGACGGTACGGTTGGGCTCGGTGTCGCCGGCATCGGCCGACGTCTCGGGCAACGCCTCGGGCGTCGCCTCGGGCGCCGCCCTGGGAAGCGGCGGTGGCTCGTCGATCTCGACATCGATCTCGACCAGCTCTTCGTCGTCGCCGTCGATTCCTGGGGGCATGCCGCGGGTGCCGGAGCCGCATTATCACGGCCGGTCGATCAGCATGTCAAATGGACAGCTCTCGTTGCTGTTGGCATGATACGCACCGTCGACCGCGTTCCGCGTCCCTCGAAGGCGCGCACCCGCGAGGCGTTTCCTGCCGAACCTGCTCGTTCCCATCGATCTTCGCGACGGCGAGCCCACGGGCCCGTCGCTGTTCGCCCTCTGCGAGGGTCGCCGCATCGCGCACGTGGCCGGGGCCACCGTCTACGCGATCGTGATGAGCGACGCCGATCTCGATGGCGCGGTGGTGGCGCGGCTCGGGCGCGCGGGGGCCGACAAGGTGCTGCTCTGCGAGGGGCCGGGCCTGGCCGCGCCGGCGCTGGATGCCACCCACGGTCCTGCCTTGCAGGCGGCGATCGAGCGGATCGCTCCGCTGCTGGTCCTCTTCCCGGCCGGAGGCGCTGGAATGGCGCTCGGTCCCAGCCTCGCCGCCCGCATCGGTGCGGCGTTTGCGGGCGCGGCCGATCTCGAGGCCACGGAGGCCGCCGGTCCGCTCCCCGACGGCGTCGGACGCGTCGTGCTCCGCCGCTGGCGTGGCGCACGCGCCGGTTATCGACGCCTCGATCCGGTGGAGATCGAGCGGCCGGTGGTCGCCATCGTGGCTGCCGGCGCGGCGGCGCTGCAGCTGGGCGGCGAGGAGATCGACGTCGACGTGATCGCCTGCGCGCCCCCCCGAGGGAACACGACCTCGGAGCTCTCGTCCGAGCTGGATGACGACGCCCGCATTCCGCTGGCCCGCGTGCTGGTGGCGGTCGATCCTAGGCTTGGTCCCGACGCCGTGGCGCGGATCGCGGCCGTTGCGCCGGCCGGCGTGGCGGTGGTCGACGCTGAGCGATCGGCGGCGGCCATCGCGGCCAGCTGTCCGGAGATCGTCATCGCCATCGGCGACGTCGAGCTCTCGGCGATGGCGACCCCTCGTGGCCGTCTGGGTGCCATCCTGTTCGGCGACGACGCGCTGCCGCCCCGGGCGGTCGACGTCCTCTGGCGCCTTCCGGCGACGGCTGCCGGCGCCGAGCTCTGGAGCGAGATCGGCCAGGCGTTGTCGGCGTTCGCCGCGCGGGGCCCGTCGTGAACGTGGTCGTCTGTCTCCGGGCGCCGCCGCCGGGTCCCCAGCCGGACGCGCTGGCGGGCGCCGATGCCCTGGCGCTGGCCCATGTCCTCCTCCTCGGCGCTGGCGATCAGCGGACGACGACCGCGCTGCTCGGCGGGACGTCGTTGGAGGCGAGCTCGCTGCGCCTGGCGCTGGCGGCCGGGATCGACCGCGCGGTGCGCGTCGCGGCCGACGACATGGCCGGCAGCGACTTCCATACCATCGGACAGCTGCTGGCCATCGCGCTGCGGCGGATCGGCGCCGATCTGGTCCTCACCGGCGTGCGCTCGGAGGACGAAGGGCTGGGCGCCGCCCCCGCCGCCATCGCCCGCCACCTGGGTGCCAACTTCATCGCCGGGGTCGAGGAGCTCGCCCTGGTTTCGCCGGGGACGGTCGACGTGGTCGCGCGCGGCGGTGGTCGAAGGCGTCGCCTGCGCGTGAAGCTCCCGGCCGTGGTGACCATCGCCGCGGGCCCGCCCGAGCCGGGGCACCGGCCGCCGCGCCCGGGGCCAGCGCCGGCGATCGAGGTCATCCCGCTCTCCGATCCCGAGGCGACCGTCGTCCGACGCCGCACCGAGCTGCTCGGCCGCCTCGAGCCAGCCTCGCGGGGCATCGAGACGGTGACCTCCGCGGCGGCACTGGTCGCGGCGCTCGATCGGCGCTAGTTCTTCTTTTTACCGTCGGGCGGCTCGCGGAGCTCTGGCAGCATCGCCTCCAGCTTGGCGCGGTCGTTGAGCGACGGATCGTCGAGGACCCGCTCCAGGAGCCGCTCGAGGATCACGCCGATCTCGCGGCCGGGGGCGATGCCCAGAGCCCGCATCACGTCCTTTCCGTCGATGGCCAGGTCGGTCACCTTCAAGGCCGCGTCGGCGT
Source organism: uncultured Pseudomonadota bacterium (assembly GCA_963835825.1). Lineage (GTDB taxonomy): Bacteria > Myxococcota_A > Polyangia > Fen-1088 > Fen-1088 > JADGRB01. Next base: position 1,696,760 of record CAWIGZ010000001.1, on the reverse strand, counting down.
CGGCGACGAGAGCGATCCGACCGCGCAGCTCACCCAGCTCCTCGTCGGGATCCTCGCCGAACCCCCGGCCTTTGACGTCCCCTTCGCGCAGCGCGAACAGATCCTTCAACCCGTCTTGCCCGCCGACCCGCCGGACGAAGCGCCGGATGGTGCCGTCCGACCAGTCGGGCATGTAGAAGAACATGTGGTTCTTCACCATCGCCACCACCCGGTCGCGATCGGCGTTGGCCAGCTTGAGGCGCCGGCAGATCGCGTCGGCCATCTCGGCGCCGACGTACTCGTGCTTGAAGAAGCTGTACTCGCCGGGCGCACCTTCGCGCGGCTGGCGGGCCCGCGGCTTGCCCACGTCGTGCAGCAGCGCGCCCAGCCGCCCGACCGGGTCGCTCCGGGTGGCGTCGACCACCGACAGCGTGTGGCCGAAGACGTCGTGCTTGTGAAAACGATTCTGGGTGCAGCCGACCCCCTCCAGCAGCTCGGGGATCACCTCGCCGAGCAGGCCCGTCTGGCGCATCAGCTCGAGCCCGCGCGAGGGTCGCCGCGACGCCAACGTCTTGAACAGCTCGTCGCGGATCCGCTCGGCGGAGACCTTGCGAAAGACGTCGAGCGTCGCCGGGATCGCGGCCAGCGTGGGCGGATCGATGTCGAACTCCAGCTGGGCCGCCTGCCGCACGGCGCGCAGCGGGCGTAGGCCGTCTTCGCGGAATCGCCCCAGCGGATCGCCGACGGCGCGGATCAACCTGCGCCCGAGATCGCCCTGGCCGTCGAACGGATCGGAGAGCCGCCCGTCCAGCGGATCGAAGGCGACGGCGTTCATCGTGAAGTCGCGCCGGCTGAGATCCTCCTCGAGGGTGTTGACGTAGGTGACCGACGCCGGACGGCGCCCGTCGAGGTATTCCCCCTCCCCCCGAAACGTCGTCACCTCGACCGGCCGCCGCGATTCGGTGAGGACCGTGACCGTGCCGTGCTTGAGCCCGGTCGGAATGGCGAACGTCGTGCCGAACAGCGCGAGGACCGCCTCCGGGCGCGCGTCGGTCGCCAGATCGAAGTCGGTCGGTGGGCGGCCGATCAGCATGTCGCGGACCCCGCCGCCGACGAGGTGCGCCTGGTGGCCCGCGGCGCGCAGGCGCCGGCAGATCGCCAGCACGTCGGCAGGGACCTCGGCGCGCAGCGCCTGCAGCGACGGAGCGGACAGGTCGCTCACGGCTGCCCCTTGTCGAGCTCGGGGTCGGGGGTGACGCCCGGGTCGGAGCCGGGGCGCCGCTCGCGCTCGATCGTCTCCAGCGCCACGGCCGCCGCGCTCTGCTCCGCCTCTTTCTTCGAGCGACCGCTGGCCCGGGCCCAGTGCCGCCCGGCGAACGACAGCGCCACCTCGAAGCGCTTGTCGTGGTCGGGCCCGCTCTCGGCGACCACCTGATAGACGGGCGCCGCCTGCCAGAGCGCCTGGGCCCGCTCCTGCAGCCGCGACTTGTAATCGAGCCGGGCGTGCGCGTCGACGTCGGCCAGCTCGGACTGAAACAGGCGGGCCACCGCCGCGGCGACGGCGTCGAGGCCGCCGTCCAGATAGACGGCGCCCATCAACGCCTCCAGCGCGTCGGCCAGGATCGACGGACGGGCGCGCCCGCCGGTCCGCTCCTCCCCGCGGCCGACGAACAGGAAGCGGCCGAGCTCGAGAGCGCCCGCCGCCCGGGCCAACCCCCCTTCGCTCACCAGCGCGGCGCGCGCCCGCGTCAGGTCGCCCTCCGCGCTGTCGGGGAGGCGGCGCATCAGCAGATCGCTCACCACCAGCGCCAGCACCGCGTCCCCCAGAAACTCCAGCCGCTCGTTGTCCGTGCGTCCCGGCGCCGGCGCCTCGTTTCGCCAGGAGGTGTGCGTCAGCGCCGTCTCGGCGAGGGCCCGATCGCGAAACACGTAACCGAGACGCGCCTCCAGGTCGCCGAGCGAATCCCCATCTGCCTTCCCTTGTTCCTCGCGGTTCATAGGACTGCTAGTATCTCGCCCATGTCCGACGCAACCAACATCTGCTGCGTAAAATGCAACTCGATCCTGGACAAGGCGCTCTTCCAGGGGCTCGAGGTCGACCTCTGCCCGAAGTGCGGTGGTCTCTGGTTGGATCGCGGCGAGATCAGCCGCGCGGCCAAGCTGCCCGAGGCCGAGCTGGCGCGCCTGCGGGGACTGCTGAGCGCCAAGGCGGGACCGCCGCCCATCCCGACCGAGTCGGTTGCCCCCTGCCCCGTCTGCCCGGGCAGCCTGTCCGAGGTGATGCTGGGCTCGGTTCACGTCGACTATTGCAGCCGCTGCCAGGGGATCTTCCTCGACAAGGGCGAGCTGGAGGCGGCCGTCGAGGCCGTCCGCCAGCGCGAGCGCAACACCCGCCCGGAAGAGATCGTCGCGGCGATATCTGGCGCCCGCTGAGCGGTCGCTGCGGCGCCCGCTAGGCCGCCTCGATCCAGCCGCCGCCCAGCACCCGATTGTCACTGTCGTAGAACACAGCCGCCTGGCCGGGCGCCACGCCGAAGGCCGGCTGATCGAGTCGCACCAGCGTCGCGCCGTCGCCCGCCGGTTCGATCCAGGCCGGCGCCGCCGTCGCGCGGTGGCGGATCTGCACCGCGCAACGCCGGGCCGCCTCCGCGGCGCGTGGATCGAGCCAGCGGACGTCGGAGACCCGCAGCCGATCGCGGCCCAGACGCTCCCGGGGGCCCACCCGCACCTCCCCGGTCGCCCCGTCGATCCGCAGGACGAACCGGCGCGCGCTGGACGCCGGCAGCCCGCGCCGCTGCCCGACGGTGAAGCCATGCGTTCCGGCGTGCCCGCCGATCGCCGCCCCGGTCTCGTCGTCGACGATCGCGCCGGCCGGGCCGCCGCCGCCGCGGGCGTCGAGGAAGGCGACGTGGTCGCCGTCGGGGATGAAACAGAATCTCCTGCGAGTCGGCCTTGTCTGCGTTGGGGAGGCGGAACCGGCGCGCCAGCGCGCGCACCTCGTCCTTCGTCTTGTCGCCCAGCGGGAAGCGCACCCGCGCCAGGATCTCCGGACGGACGCCGAACAGGAAGTAGGACTGATCCTTGTCGGTGTCGCGCGCGCGGCTCAGCGCCACGCCGCCCTCTTGGCCGCCGCCCGCGCCGAGGCGCGCGTAGTGGCCAGTGGCCAGCGCGCTGGCTCCCACCGCGTCGACGAACGCCAGCAACGGGCCGAACTTGATCCGCTCGTTGCAACGGACGCAGGGGTTGGGGGTCCGCCCGGCGCGATACTCGGCCACGAAGTCGTCGACCACCGCCGCGGAGAAGGCGGCGCTCTCGTCGATCACGTGGTGAGCGATCCCCAGGTGGGCCGCCGTCGCGCGCGCGTCCTCGATGTCGCGCGGTCCGCAACAGCGGCCGCCGATGCTGGCCGCCGTGCCGCTGGCGTCGTAGAGGCGCAGGGTGACGCCGACGACGTCGTGGCCCGCGTCGACGAGCATGGCGGCGGCCGTCGAGGAGTCGACGCCGCCGGACATGGCGATGACGATCCGCTCGCGCCCGCCGGCAGCGGCGGCAGGCCGGTCTCCGTGTCCGCGCCGGCGGACCCGCGCGACGATCTCGGCGACCAGGGCTGCGGCGCGATCGATCTCCTCCGCCGTCGTCCCGCGGCCGAGACCGAAGCGGAGCGCGGAGGCGGCCTCCTGCCGCGAGAGCCCCAGCGCCAGCAGCACCGGCGAGGGATCGAGCGATCCCGACGTGCAAGCGGCGCCGGTCGAGACGGCGACCCCTTCCAGATCCAGCGCCGCCGCGACCAGCTGTCCGGGGGCGCCCGCGAAGCCGACGTTGAGCGTCCCGGGCAGCGCGCGCGCCCGATCGCCGTGGCGCCGCGATTCAGCGATGGCCAGCAGCCGCGCCTCGAGACGCTCCCGCAACTGGGCGATTCGCCCGCCCTCTGCCCCCAGCTCGATCGCCGCCAGGCGCGCCGCTACGCCGAAGCCGACGATGCCGGCGACGTTCTCGGTGCCGGCGCGCCGCTCCCGCTCCTGGTGGCCGCCCCGTCCTGCCGGCTCGAAGGGCGCGCCCCGCCGGAGGAAGATCGCGCCGACCCCCTTGGGCCCGTGGAGCTTGTGCGCCGAGATTGTCAGCGCGTCGATCCCCAGCGCCTCGACGTCGACGGGGATCTTGCCGGCCGCCTGGACGGCGTCGGCGTGAAACAGCGCGCCGGCCTCGCGCGCGATGGCCGCCAGCGCCGCCACGTCATAGACGTTCCCGAGCTCGTGGTTGGCGAGCGCCAGCGTCACCAGCGCCGTGTCCGGCCGCAAGGCCGCGCGCAGCGCCTCCGCCGCGAGGGTGCCATCGCCCGCCACCGGCAGCAGCGTCAGCTCGACATCGGCAGGAGCGAGCGCGCCCAGCACCGAGGGGTGCTCGATCGGTGACGACACGACGTGGAGCCGCCCGGGGCCTCCGCGCATCGCCCGGCGGCCGCGCAGAAGACCGCCGATGGCCAGCGCGTTCCCTTCGGTCCCGCCCGAGGTGAACACCACCTCCTCCGCCGTCGCGCCGATGAGCACGGCGACCTCGGCGCGGGCCCTCTCGACCGCCGCCCGCGCCGCGCGTCCCGGCCCGTGGGGGCTGGACGGGTTGCCCGGCAAATCGCGCAACGCGGCGGCCATGGCCTCCAGGGCTTCCGGGGCCACCGGCGTGGTCGCGTTGTGATCGAGGTAGATGCTCATCCGAAAGACCGCGATTCTGGGCGGCCCCGGCCAGCGGCGCAAGCCTGGGGCGCCTCGCCGTCTCGCTACCGGTCGCGGTCTCGAATCCCGGGGAGGTTCGTCAGCGCGCGAATGGCGAGCCCCCCGACCAGGTGGCGATCGATCACCCGGTCGAGATCGGCGACGGTCATCCGGTTGTACAGGACCGCGTGCGGCGAGGCGGGACCGGCCGGGTCCTCGGCGTCCGAGACCAGGACGTTGGGGCCGCGCAGGCAGTGGCCGAGGCAGATCTCCTCGCTGACTTCGACTCTTCCCGCCAGGTTGCGGGCGGCCAGGGTGGCGTTCAGGTGTGCGGTCAGCGCGGCCGATCCGCGCTTGTCGCCGCAAACCGGTCCGCGGCAGACGACCACGCTGACCTTCACTTCACCGTCACCACGAGGACGAATCGGCCACTATTTCGCCGCCGTGGCGGTCGCCGTCTCGCCGAGCGCGCGCGTGATGTGCGCGCGAAGTCCGGCCGCCGTGTGCGGCTCCTCGGACAGGAACAGCAGCAACTCGCGATCGGCCGATCCGCCCAGCTTGAGGAGCGCCTCGGCCGCCGCCACCAGAGCGGTCGGATCGCGCTCGTAGCCGGGGTCGGCCCGGTACATGGTCAGGAAGTCGCGCAGGGCCGGGACCGATTCCCGGGCGCCGAGCTGCACCAGCGCGTTGGCGATCTCCGCCGCCGCGGCCGGCGAGGTCTCCGGCAACCGCAGGTGCACCTCCAGCTCCGGTGCCACCGCGCGCGCCAGCGGCCCCAGCGCGCCGATCGCGCGCGCCAAGACCTCCACCGGGGGCGCCGCACGCTTCACGGTGTAGTCGGCGTGAGCGCGCAGCGCCGCGATCAGCAGATCCAGCGCGCCGGCATCGCGCCGCGCGACCAGCATCTCACCCGCCTTCTGAATGGCCAGCGGCGCCGTCTTCTCGGCCTCCAGGATCTGAAGCAGCTTGGCCGTCACCTCCCGCCCCGGCTGGCGGCCGAGCTCTTCGATGGCGAACAGCTTGAGCGCGGGAAACCGAAGATCGGGATCGGCGATGATCGTCGTCAGTGATCCGAGCAGATCGGGTGGCGCGCCGGCGGCGGCGGTGACCGGCGGCGCGAAGCCCTCGGCGTCGAAGGTGGCGCCCCGCACCACCTCGCCGGCCAACCCGGCGTCGTAGATGCGGGCCCCGGTGAGCGGATCGAGGGCCGCGATCTCGCCGGTCACGGTGGCGAACAGGATCGCGTGACCCGTATCCGTCGACGCCACGGCGTCGTCGGGGCTGACGTAGGCCCAGCGGAGCGCGGCCGTCTTGGCGTCGAAGGCGAAGAAGAACCGGTAGTCGTGAACGAAGGCCAGACCGTCGCGGAACAGCGGTCGTCCATCGGCGACGGTGACTCGCCACAGGACGCGGTTGCGATCGAGCGCCGAGTACTCGTCCTGCTCGGGACGATAGTGATCGTAGTCGTAGGTCGGCCGGACGAAGGCCGGCAGCTGCGCCGCCAGGTACCCCGCCGCGTGGCGCGAGCCGCGCGCGGTGTCCCGCCCGAGCAGGAACACGCCGCGCGAACCATAGAAGAGCCCCTCCGGCAGGGCGCGCACGAAGGTGGCCGCCTCCTCGGTCGAAAGGACCTGGCCGAGCCCGAGCCCCGTCGCGCCGTCGTAGAGCAGCACGTACTGCGACTCCACCGGCACCGCGACCACCCCGCCGCGGACGGCGGGACCGGCGACCCGGACCGAGGGGAGCGTCACCTGCCAGCGCGCGGCCCCGGTGCGCCCGTCGTAGGCGGCCAGCACGCCGGCGGCCTTGCTGGGGGTCGCGGTCGACCGGGTGACGACGAAGAGCGCGTCACCGTCGAGGGCATAGCCGTAGAGGTGCTCCGACGAGGGGAACGGGTGCTGCCAGAGCACCGCGCCCGTCGCCAGATCGCGCCCGACCAGCTCGCCGTTGGGGGTCGTCCCTTTGCTGCCGTGAACGAGCACGCTGCCGCCGACCACCACCCGGGTGGTGATCTCAGCCGGCTGGGTCCAAAGGACCCGGGAGGCGGCGAGATCGTATTTGGCGAGCCGAGCGCCGCCGGCCCCGGCGAGCACGAGAAAGGCCAGGCTGCGCCCGGTGACGGCCGGCGGCTGCGAGCGCGCGACCGCGCCGGCCACATCGTCGGCGTTGCCCGCCCGCTGGAACGGACTGGTCGCGCAGGCCGCCAGGCCGAGCGCCAGCGCGGCGCCCAGCAGCCTCATCGCGCCGTTGCGGCGGAGCTGAATCGCGTTCACTGCGAAGCCCCCCGCTGATCGAGCAGCTTCTGCGCTTCCTTCTTCGAGACCCGGTCGTCCTTGGCGGGGATCGAGGCGATGTAATCGACCAGCGCCGTCGTGGCCACCGCCCCCGACAGCTTTCCGATGGTGCGAAGCACGTCGATGCGCAGCCTGTCGGGAACGTCAGGGCGCTTGACGTACTCGCCCAGCGCGTCGGCGACGATTCCGTCCTCGATGGTCCCGTTCAGCTCGGCGATCCGTGGAACCATGTCGGGGGTGGCCAGCTCCGCCAGCGGACCGGCCACCCCGGCGTCGCCCATGGCCAGCAGCGCGAACATCCGGTGGGTCGCCTTGGCGTCGTGGCGCGCCGCCAGCGCTTCGGCTGCCGCGGCGCGCACGTCCGACGCGGCGTCCCCCAGCCGGTCGAGCAAGACCGGCGTCGCCCGCGGGTCATTGATCGTGCCGAGCGCCTTGATGGCGCGCCGGCGGATGTCGGGCGACCGGTGCCCGCTGTAGAGCTCCAGCGCGTCGAGGGTCGTCTGGTCGGCGCCCAGCAGGTGGGCGGCGCCCAGCTTTCCAAGGGCGTCGAGCACCGCCTGCAGCCGCGCCGGGGCGGCCCCCGCCGCCAGCACCTCGCACAGGGGCTCGGCCGCGGCCGGCGCTCCCGACGCACCCAGGGTGCCAGCCGCCTCGATCGCCGCGGCGTCGTCGGCGCCCACCAGCGCCAGACGCAACGTCTCGAGCCGATCCGCCGGCAGCACGGGTGTCGCAGCGACGGCGGCGGCGGACTTGCCGGCCTTGCTCCGGCTCGTCTTTTTGTGGGCGTGGTGCCCGACTTGCGCCGCGTCGCCCGGCGGCGTTTGCGACGGTGACTCCGACGCGGCCGCCGGCGCGACACCGCCCGCCGCCAGCAGCGCGACCCAAAATCCTACCCGTTTCAAAGACAGAACCGTGTCGGCATTTTCACGTTGTCACCCCGCCCCGCGCTGGCGGGGCAACCGTGTCGTTTCCCGCGTCCTTCTTCGTCGTCCTTCTTCGTCTACTTGGCGCGGGTGTCGGCGTCGGAGAACTCGACCTTGCCGCTGTAGTTGGCGCCCTTGCCGAGCAGCCAGAACGTGGTCGTCGCGATGGTGCGCCCCTTGGATTCGATGATCATCATGTAGTGCTTGCGCACGTCGAACTCCGGCTTGGCCAGCTGGATGCTCGAGCCGAAGATGCGCGAGCCGCGTTCGCGCGTGTACTGCGGATCGCCGGCCACGTACTTCTTCTCGCCGTGGGTGATGTCGAAGAACTTCACCTCGATCTCGCTGTCGTCGAGCGGCTGGGCGAAGAAGGCCAGGTACTCGAGGTTCCAGATCCCCTTGTCGTCGCCCTTCTCCTCGGTCGGCCAAATCTTGTCGATCTTGTTCTTCTGGAGCGCGCTGACGAAGCCGCCGGGCGACGAGAAGTGCATCGGCAGCCGGTTCTTGGTGATGATGATCTTCCCCTTGAAGACGTCCTCGGGTTTGGCGGCCGCGCTCGGACGCGCGAACATCATGATCGAGAGGGCCAGCACTGTCCCAAAGCGGAGCGCAAATCCTTTGTGCATTCCAGAGCTCCCGCGCCGTCGGCGCAACGTTGAAAGGGGACCCGATATTAGGCGAAGAGCCGGGCGAAATGCCAGGCTCGTCACACCGCGAACGGGCGAGCCGGCCAAAGGGGCGAACCTGGAAAATTCGGAAAAGTCCGGTTTCTCGGCTCAGGACCCCGGCGCCTGCCGGCCGCTGGCGCCGGGCGGCGCGGACGGGGCCGTCGCGGAGAGCAGGGCCTCGAGACGGGCAGCGTCGGCGGGAGCGAGGCGGGCCTTCTCCCGGGCGAGCCGGAGAACGTCGCGGCCGACCACCCGGTAGAGCTCGACCAGCTCGGGCGCCCGCGCCGCCAGCGCCCCGAGGTGACGTTCGACCACGCCGACGTCGCCCCGCTCGACCGGTCCCGTCAGCGCCCCGGGCAGCCCGATCTGGGCCAGGTTCTGGACCACGCTGGCGAGCAGCGGAATCAACACCGCCAGCGCCTGTTCGGCGGGGACGCCCGCCTTGCCGAGGAGCGCCTGCGCCGTGTCGGCCATGGCGACGACGTAGTTCGACGCGATCACCGCGCCGGCGTGATAGAGGGCCAGGTTCTCGGCCTCCAGGATCACCGACTGCGCACCGAGCGCCCGCACGAGGCGCTGGGCGACGGCGAGGGCCGGCGCGTCCCCCTCGATCCCGAAGGCGATTTCGCCCTCCCCTTCGACCGCCAGGCGCGGGTCGGCGAAGGAGAGCAGCGGGTGCAGCGTTCCGACGGCCCGCACGTGGGGCACGGCGGCCGCCAGGATGCTGCGCGCCGGGTTGGCCCCCGAGGTGTGGAGCAGGATCTGCCCGCGCCGAAGGCGCCCTTCGCCGGCCAATCGCGCGGCGACCTCGGGGATGCGGTCGTCGCGCACCGAGATGATCACCGCGTCCGAATCCGAGAGGCGCGGCGGGATCTCGCCGGTCGATCGGACCACGCCTGAGCTCGCCCCGGCAGCGCCGGTCAGCTCGACCTGACGTCCGTGCAGCCCGGTCACCGGCACGCCTGCGCGAACCAGGCGGGCGGCCAGCGCCGTGCCGACCACACCGGCCCCCATGATGAACACGGAAGGGGGCGGCTCGGCCGGCCCTTCGGGCACCGCCGGCGAGCTCATGCGCTCTCCTTGTAAAGCTCGTGGCGCGAGATGTAGTCGACGACGGCGCGCGGCACGAGCCCGTCGACCGGCCGTCCTGCCGCCAGGGCCGCCCGCACCGCGGTCGAGCTGACCCGCGGAAGCGCCAGGCGGCCATCACCGGTCTCGAACCCGGCCCGGCCGACCACCAGAAACGGCACCAGCCGCCGCAGCTCGGCGCTGTCGTGCCAGGACGGCAGCTCGGCCAGCAGATCGGCGCCGATGACCAGGGAGAACGCGTGGCCCGGAAAATCCTGCTGGAGGCGCCGGACCGTGCGCACGGTGCGGCTCTCGAGGCCGAGATCGCGCTCGACGGCGCTGACCTTCACCCGCGGCCCCAGCGCCGCGGCGGCCAGCTCACACATCGCCAGCCGGTGCTCGAACGGCGCCAGCGCCTTTCCGAACGGATGCTGAAACGCCGGCACGATCCAGAGCTCGTCGATGGCCGTCGTCTCGAGGACGTAGAGCGCCGCCATCTGATGGGCCAGGTGCGGCGGATTGAAGCTCCCTCCGAAGATCGCGACGCGCATCGCCAGCTAAATATAGTCGGGGAGCAGCGCCGGGCGCCGCCGCTCGGCGAACTCCCGCTCGAACGGCGTGAAGGTGGCGACCAGCGCGCCGAGCGACGCGCCGGCGTCGACCGTACGGCGAACGTCGCCGCCGCCGGTCAGCAGATCGATGGCCGGCGGATCGGCGACGAACTCGTAGGGCTCGGTCCGCCAGCGGAACTCGGCGGGTGCCAGCCGGTGCGCGCTGGCGATGAGCGCGATGCCGGTCGCGTATGGGCGAAAGGCGGCCCGGTCGGTCACGTGCAGCTGCAGGCCACCGCACGACCGGCCGGCGAACTTGTGAAAGGTCGGCCGGAACGAGAGCGGCCGAAACCGGACGCCCGGCAGCGGCAGCTCGTTTCGCGACATTTCGCCGAGGGCCGCCACCCAGTCGTATCCGTCGAGGAACGGGGCGCCCACGATCTCGAACGGACGCGTGGTGCCCCGCCCTTCGGAGAGGTTCGTCGCCTCGAAGAGACACTGCCCGGGATAGACCAGCGCGGTCGCCGGCGTCGGCATGTTCGGCGACGGCATCACCCAGGGGAGCCCCGCCTCGACGAAGTTCATCGCCCGCCGCCAGCCGCGCATCGGCACCACCGTCAGCTCACCGTCGAGGGGCCGCGCGAACCGCGCCCCACCCCACGGCATCCCCGGCACCCGCAGCCGCGCCACCTCTCCAATCGTCAACCCGTGCCGGACCGGCACCGCCCCCAGCCCGACGAACGACTCATAACCGTCGCCGACCGTCCCCCCTTCGATCGCCAGCCCGCCGAGCGGATTCGGGCGGTCGACCACGATCACCGCCACGCCCGCCCGAAACGCCGCCTCCATCGCCAGCACCATCGTCCAGATGTACGTGTAGTAGCGGCTCCCCACGTCCTGCAGATCGATCAGCAAGACGTCGATGTCCGCCAGATCGGCCGCCGACGGCGCCAACGACTCGAACGTCTCGCCGTAGAGACTGACGACCGGGATTCCCGTGCGGCGATCGCGATCGTCGTCCACGCCGATCATGTCCTGGGCTTCGCCCCGCACGCCATGCTCCGGACCGTAGAGCCGGGTAGGACGGATCCCCGCTTCGATCAACCGGTCCACCGCGTGCGTGAGATCGGAGGCAACGCTGGCCGGGTGGCAGAGGACCCCCACCCGCCGGCCACGAAGCAGGCTCAGGCGGTCTTTGCAGAGGACGTCGAGGCCGCTCTCTACGGTCACCAACTGACCTTACACCACGCCCAACTCACGACCCACTTTCGTGGTTTCCTGCATCGGTCCCGCTACTCGCGACCTTACGCGCGCCTGACGCTTACTCGCGCTTTACGCGCGACGCACCCTTACGCGCGCCTTACCCTTACTCGCGCCTTACCCGCGACGCACCCAACACGCCCGGATCCGTCCGCCAAACACCGCGACCCCCGGGCCGTGCGGAATCAGGCGCCACCGCGTCGCGGGTCGCTAGCGCAGGCGACCCCCGGGCCGTGCGGAATCAGGCGCCACCGCCCGAGCCCCCGCGACCCTCCGCACGGGACATTTTCCGGCGCGTGGGCTGCCATTTCAATTCGTGACCGCAGCCCACGCGCCGGAAAAAGTTCGCGCGCGGAGCGGAGCAGAACCGAACGGGCGACCCTCGAAGCGCGCGCGGTCGGTGCTCACGCCCGCCCGTAACGATCAGGATCCCTGGGGCCGAGTCCGCGAGGGCCCCCGCGATGGGCCCGAAGGGCCCGAGCACGGGACCGAGGGAGGCCAGCGTCAGTTGATCGGAATCGGCTTCAACGTCGCCTGTTCGCCCTGGGTGTTGACCCTGAAGCGCACCATGCGGCACTTCCACTTCTGCTTCAGCCCGCCCTCGATGAGGCGAAGCTTTGCGGTGAAGGCCTGGACCGTGATCCCCTTGGTCGGCTTCCCCTGGCTCTTCAGCGCGGCGACATATTCGTTGAAGATGCGGGTGTAATAGACCGGCTCGCCTTCCTGCGCGAGCGCGGCCGATTCCGGCGACGGCGCCGTCGTGGGGCCGGAGCCCTCTTCGACCAGCATCTGATCGGAACGCCAGCGCGAGGTCTCGTCCTGCTCCTCTTCCGGCTCGTCCTCGTTCGGCTCTTCGCGGCCGAGCAGTCGGGCCAGCATCACGTTGAGGCCGTTCGACAGCCCCTCGAAATCGGGCCCGACCGGCTTGAACTGGTAGTCGATGTTGCCGTTGATGATCTCGGCAACGCCGAGCTCGATCTTATCCAGCGGGCGGATGAACCGCTGCGCCGTCAGCATCACCGCCGCCAGCATGGCCAGGATCGACAGGATCCCGAAGAAGATGATCTTCATCCCGATCGACGACACCGACTCCATGGCATCGGAGATCGATTCCAGAGTCACGACGCCGCTGGTCTTGTCGAATGCGTTGCCGTGCAGCGGCGCCGCGACCGCCGCGTACTGGCGACCGTCCAGCGTGACGGTGAAGACCTGCGAAGGCGCCCCCTTGGCGAGCGCCTGCTGTCCCCACGCCTCGGGCGATTGGAACAGGATCTGGTTGAGCGCCTGGGTCTTGTTGCCGTCCTCTTTGGCGCTGTCGCCGGTCCCTTCCGAAACGAAGCTGGAGGTCCGAACCTTGCCGTTCTGGAAGTAGGCGACCTCGGTCCCCAGCAGGTCGCGCTTGATTTGGGCGTCGCGCGCCGTGACGGCGTACCCGACCAGCAGCGCGCCGCGGATCGTGCCGTCGGGCTGGATCACCGGAGCCACCGCCACGCGGGTCATGCTGCCCGACAGCGTCCAGACGTCCTTGGTCGCTTCGCCGCGCAATGCGTTGCCAACCGCCGGGTACTTGGAGCGGAGGTCCTCGCCAAACATTGCGTTGACGTTGAGGTCCCGGGCGACGACCTTTCCTTCCGCGTCGATGACGGCGACGATGTCGGCCTTGCGCGCGCCGCCGTTCTGCAAGAATCCGTTGAGCTTCTCGCACTGTTCGAAGGCGGCCTGGCGGCGCCCGTTGTCATCCGCCTTGGAGAACACCGCAACGACGGCCGGACGGCGGGCGAGGCCCCCCACCAGGTTTGCGAATTCGAGCGCCTCGAGACGCGCGATGTCGCCATGCATGCGCTGCGCACGCGAGACGTCGGCCTCGACGGAGCGAACGGTCGACTCTTTGAGCTCGCGGGTCACGACGGCGTAAATGCCGCCCGTGAGCCCAAGTAGAACGATGGCGGCGACAAGCCCGATCTTCATGCGGTGCATGCCTGGCTCCTGTGCTCGGCTTTGAGGGATGGAACGGGGTGGGAGACGAAACGAATTGGCGCGCTCGGCGACGAAACAGCGGCGCCCGAAAGGATTGAGCGGCCCGGATTATCGGTACCGCGGCGCCGCGAGTCAAACTCTGCGAAGAAACTAGAAAAAAAGGCCAAAAATTTGACCAACCACTCACTTGGGCCTACATGTAGGACAACTCCCAAGGAGGGCCTCATGCTCAAGAAGAAGACCTCGGATCGCATTTTGGATCGGCGCGGACAGCGGCGGGCACATGGACCTGACCGACGGACCAATCGGCGGGTCAACGTCGACCTTTACATGAATCGTTTCCTGGATGGTCAGCCCTATCTCTGTCGGATGGTCGATTTGAGCCGAACGGGCGCGCGGATCGTTCCAATGATCGAGCCCGACCAGAGCCGGGCGCCTCGCTATATGGGCCTGCAATTCCAGCTTCCCGACAGCAAGGATATCCTGACCGCCTCGGGCGAAACGGTGACCCGCGAAGGACGAACGGTGGGCGTGCGCTTCACCAACCTTCCGCCCGACGCGATCTGGGCCATCGAGTCTTATTTGAGCTTCGCCTAGGCCTCGCGCGGTAGACCCGCGTCACCAGCAAAGACTTCCGGGCCGCGCTCTCGCGAGAGGTTCTTGAGCTCTTCCGCGAGGGCGTTGCTTTGTTTCCGCTCGGTTCGCTTGACAGGTGCAGGGGCCGTCAGTATGGTCCGCTCTCGCTGTTGTTTCTGTGCTCGCTTTGTCCGCTAATTGCCGATCAGACGCAGCGGCGCGTGATGTTTACCGCGCCACCGGAGGAGCTCAGTGGATCAGAATAGGAAGCCAGGCGTCCCGCCGACCAAGGACATCAGTGACCTCAAGGCCCGTCTCGGCCTGAAGCGCCCCGACGGCAGCCCCGCTGGAGCCCCCGCGCCCGGCGGAATGCCCCCGGCCGCTGCACGCCCCGCTCCGGGACAGCCATTCCCGCAGCAGCCAGGTCGGGGCTTCGGGGCGCCAGGTCCGGCGCCCGCCCCGGCTGCCCCCGCTCCGCGCGCGGCGGCTCCCCAGCCCGCGGGGATGAACCCCTACGCGAACATGCGCGCCCCGCAAGGGGGTTTCGATCTGCGCACGATCGATGACGGCGCACCGGTGCAGAACGTCGGTTCGAGCAAGAGCAAGACGGTCCTCATCGCCTCGGTCATCGTGGGCGCCGCGGCGTTCGCGCTGGGCGGCGGTCTCGGCATTGCCAGCGTCGGCCGCGCCAACATGAACACCGCCAATCACGCCGCCAAGGCCGTGAAGGGCGAGCTCGAGAACATGCAGAAGACGTTGAGCGCCGTCGGCCTCGCCGTCGCTCGCAGCCAGCAACGCCTGTCTGTCGCCAAGCGAGACACGCTCTCCTATGACCCGCAGCTGGTCGCCGACCTGAAGGCGATCAAGCTGGAGCCCCGCCCCAACACGGCGACCATCTTCCGGGTCGACTTCTTCCGTCTCCCCGATGCGGACGTCGACAAGCTGTTCAACTACTACTACGACACCATCGCCCTCTATAACGAGGTCGAGCGCCACGTCCGCCGCACCGACAATGACGCCGAGTCGCTGAAGGCCTACGCCGAGAAGACGGCCGCGAACGCCACCAAGAACTACGGCATCGTGTTCGACACTCAGGGGAAAATCGCCATCGGGACGCTCGTCGAGGTCGGCGATCCGACCTGCAAGGGCGGCAAGAGCGGCAAGGACTGCGGCGGGGACATCACCGGCTTCAAGATTCGCTCGGGTTCGGGCGCACCGTGGGTCGACCGCGGCGTCGGGTCCAAGCTCGACGGCGGCAACGTCGTCCCCATCAGGCCAAACGCTTTCATGGACGCGGTCATGAACGGCTCGCCCGATGAGGTCCGCCAGGAGAGCTACAAGCAGCGGGTCGCCAGCATCCGCACCCTGGTCAGCCAGCTCACCGTCATGCAGAAAGAGCTGATTGAGGGCGTCAGCAAGGACGCCGCCCGCCCCGACATCTTCACCGTGTTCTAGCAACACAGGAACCCTGGGAGGGTTCCTGCAACCTCCCGCGACGAGCTCCGGCGAGCAAAGCTCGCCTCCGCTCACGCGATCGTGGTCTCCGCTCCGCTATTGCTCTTCGGCGCGGGCGAGGGGGACGGGCATTCGGTCGGCCTCCGCACCCGAGGGGTTGGAATCGGCAGGCGGAACAACAGAGCCGCCTGCCTCAGCTCCGGCCGACCGAACGCCCGTCCCCCTCGCTGCCGAAGAGCAGCGCTCCGGCTCCATGCGGAAGATGGCAGCGGGCCTGATCACTTTCAGAGTGGCCTGAACAGGGCCCCCCGGTGCGGAGACGAGGTGAAACGCGCGTGCGGACGGGGACGGGGAGCTCCTCGGCCGGAGCTGAGGCGGGCGGCTCTGTCGTTCCGCCCGCCGATTCCAACCCCTCGGGTGCGGAGGCCGAGGAGCTCCCCGTCCCCGTCCGCCCCCGCCGTGAACCGAGCGGAGCAGCCCCCCCGACCGGGCGATCAGACAGCCGGGGTCAGCGGGTGAACGTGCGCAGCGCCGCCCGGACCAGCGCGCGGCCGACCTCCGAGCGAGCGAGCGCCGCCGCCAGCGGCGGTGACGAGCGGTAGTAGAGATCGACGGCCGCCGTCGCCAGCGAGCTGCGGGAGGTGGCGGCGTCGCGGAGCGCGCGCAGAAGGGTCACCTCGGGGACGAGATCGGAGCCGAAGGCCGCCGTGGCGATGAAGCAGCCGGAGAGCTTGGTGAAGCGGGGCGCCGGCGTGCTGAAGATCTGGAAGGTCGGCGGCGAGCTGGCGCAGACGCCCCGCGCGCTGATCCCCACGCCGTAGATGGTCTGCGGCGTCAGCCCGTCGATCTGGACGGTGGTCATGGTTCCCGGTGTGGCCGCGGTCAGCCCCCCGGCCGGCGTCCAGGCGGAGAACGCCGCTGGATCGATCGCCGCCGTGTTGGGAAGAATCGCGTAACGCACGTCGTAGCCGAGCACCGGCTGGCCTCCGTTCTCGCTCGACTGCAGCACCTGCAGCGTCACGCCGCTCCCCGTCGACGTCGCGGTGGCGCTGAAGGAAACGGGGAGCGGAACGGGAGCCGGCGTGGACGCGCAGTCGACGGATGGACAGGCCCCCAGCGTGACCGAAACGCGTGCCTGACCGTACGCGCCGTCGTCGAAGAGCAGGAGCCGCCCCGCCCCGCTGCCGGGATCGCCGCTGATCGTGTCGTCGGGCGGCATGACGTCCCCGGTCGCCCCGCTCCAGTCGCCATAACCGACGATGTCGCTGGCGGAGGCACCACCGGCGGCGGCGCTTCCCAGGGTCACCGGGACCCGAAACAGGACCGACGGCTGACCGACGTTCCCGTGCTGCCCGTCGGCGCCGTAGTACTGCATGTCCAGGGCGCTCACCTCCGACGGATGGTCGTGGGCGGCGTTGGTGTCGAACTCCTTGGCCACCTCGACGTCCAGCGCGTAGTCGCCGGCCGCCAGAATCGCCGGGGACGATCCAGCTGCCGGTGTAGGGAGCGCCGTAGGGGGGCGTCGCCGCCGCCACCACGTCGACGTCGTCGAGCGCGAAGTACTGCGCCGAATCGCCCGGATCGCACGAGCCGGGGTAGCCGATGCGCGCCAGGCAGGGGGTGCCGCCAAAGTTGAAGAGATCTGCGCGCGGCGGGTAGTACGACGCCGGCTGCGTCGAGTCGAGCAGACCCTTGGCGCTGCGGAACAGGCCGCTCGGACAGGTGACGGCATCGACGATCTCTGCGAGCGCCATCGGTCGACAGAAGTAAGGTTCGGGGGACGAGATGTTCTCGTGGTACCCGAGCTCGTCCTCCATCCCGTCGTTCATCGCTACGAATGGGTAGAGGTGGCCCCGCGCATGCGCCCAGATCGGGAGCGCCATCTGCCGCCGGCCATACGCAAAACGCGGTCCGGAGAGCAGGTTCCAGGTCCCGGGGCGGTTGCCGATGCCGTGGATGGCGACGGCGTTCGTGACCATCAGGGTGTCGACGAACCGGGTCCCGTCGGCGCTCTCCAGCCAGACCGCAATCTGCGGCCCAAAGTCCGGGTGATCCGGCGCGAAGGTGCAGGCCGTGTCGCCCGCGGACCGAAAGCAGTCGGGCTGGAACGTGTACGCGAGAACGGTGCAAGGGGCGGCGGACGCCGCCGGTCCGCGCAGCGCCGCAAGGAGGGAAAGACCCGCTGTCGCGATCGCCGCGCGTGTCACATCACTAGAGCTCGAGGCCGTCCATCGGGTTGTCGTTCGACTTCTTGGAAGCCTTCTTCTTGCTGCCCTCCGAGGAGCTCTTCGAGTTCACCTCCGAGGGGCTGACCGCCTTGCCCGTGGTCGACGGCACGACGATGTCGGCGTGCTCCTCGGTCCCCGGCTTCTTGGTCTCGTGGCCGACGACGCGATCGATGATGTCGTCGTTCTCGTCGTTCCCTTCCTTGCCGCGGTTGGCGACCGATTCGACCAGCTCGTCCTTCTCGACGTTGCCGGGGTTGACGACCTTGCGCCTCTCCACGACCCGCTCGTGCGTCGCCTGGTCGTACAGAACCAGGCAGTAGACGCCGTAGAACTCCGACCGGTCGACCAGCTTCAGGCGGTCGGGACCAGCATTCCAGGCGAAGTGATCGAGGACGTGGTTGATGCCCCCCTTGGTCTTCTCGTCGCGGTAGACCGCCTTGGCGGTGCCGTAGCGCGCCTCCATGCTCTTTCCGAAGTCGGCGAACGACTTGCCCTGCAGGGCGTCCTTGTTGAACGCCAGGAACATCTTGTAGAGCCCGTCCTCGAAGAAGAAGAAGTAGCGGGTCCAGGCATCTTCCTTGGTCACCAGCACCGCCTCCGAGGTCCCCTGCTGGAACTCGGGGCCGACGATGGAGACGTCCCAGCCGCTCTTTTGCCCTTCGAACTTGGTGTAGCTCTTCTTGACCGCGTTGATCTCGCGGGTCATCTCGTCGCGAATCCGCACCTGCTTGCCGGGATCTTGCGACGCGTCCGCGATGCGCTTCTTGTACTTCCCCTCCACCGAGAGGCGCACGGCCGCCATCACCTCTTCGGGCTTCATCCCCCACTTGAATGTCCCGGCGTCGGGATCGCCGAGCCGCACCGCCTTCAGCTTGTTGACCTCCTTGGCGCTGGCAGTCGGCGCGCCGCCCCCTTCCCCGCCCTTCTTCTTGCCTCTGCTGCCTTTGCTGCCTTTGGCGTTGGCAGGACTTGGCGTGCCCGCGACGACGGCAACCACGCCGAGCGACAGAGCCAGCACAAAAGCACCAGTGATTCTCATCGGAGCCTCCTCGTGACCGTACCCGGCGGCGCCCGCCGGAGGAATCCGGAAGTTATCACAGAATTTCCGGGCTCAATCACGGCGTTTCTTGCTCTTTGTCCGAGTCGGGAGCAGCGGAAGCTCGTCCGTCCAGCGGGGGGCCTTGGGCCGCGGGTTGTTGCGAGTCGTCTTGCACCCACGAGCCGTCGATCTTGGTCGGGTGATAGCTGTCGGCCCGCCCGGTTTTGAGATCCTGGTCGGGCCTCGCCGCGTAAATGGCCCGCTCGCCCGGCCCGGAG
Source organism: uncultured Pseudomonadota bacterium (assembly GCA_963835825.1). Classification (GTDB taxonomy): domain Bacteria; phylum Myxococcota_A; class Polyangia; order Fen-1088; family Fen-1088; genus JADGRB01. The sequence continues at coordinate 1,677,755 of CAWIGZ010000001.1, read as the reverse complement.
TAGTCGATCCAGAACGCCGACCGGTCCTTGCGGACGTCGAGGTGGACGAAGCTCGAATTGGGGTAATAGCCGACGCCGACCTTGTCGAAGGCGTGGCGCAGGTAGTCGCGCAGCTCGGCCGTCTTCACCCCCTCGACGCGAAAGTCGCAGGCCAGCCCCTTCATGTGCGGGCTGTGGGGGTTCTTCGCCACGTCGGGATGCCGATAACCGGAGAACACCTCCAGCCGCCGCCCGGGCCAGTGGTGCCCCGTCTGGAAGAGGAGCTTCATGAGCCGCGGGTCCATCTTGTGCTCGACGTTGGTGTAGTGGCAGCGCAGGAAATGATCGAAGCGGCGCTGCATCCCCCTGACGGGGCGCCCTTTGCCGTCGCGTAGCCGCAAGGCCATCGCCTCGCGCCGGTTGATTTGGTAAAGGACCACCGGCGCGTTCTTGGGGACCTTCTTCGCGTTCTTCTTGGTTGTCCTCGTCGTCCTGGTGGCCGTCTTGGTCGCGGGGCGGGTCGCCCGGACGGGCGACGGCGGCTTCTTCGCGGTGGCCCGGGCGCGCGTCGAACCGAGCGCCAGAAGCGCCAGGGTGGCGAGAACCGTGAGGCGGGCGAGCTTCAGCATCGTGCGTTTGGCGGCGAGCGCCCTTTTCAGCATGAGCGACGAAGCCATGAATTTCATCAAAAGGGAGCTATGGCAGCCGAGTCAACTTTCTCACCAGCTGGCAGAGGAGGTCGTGGGCCGCGCGGGGGGACAGCTCGTCCGGATCGACGGCGCGCAGCTGCTCGAGGATCTCCCGAAAGGCCTCATTTTCAGGCGTCCGCGCCGGATTCGGCTCGGCGGTCGGCATGAAGAGACCAAGCTGCCCCACGCCCGACTCGGCGGCGCCCGGAACGACGGGCCGCGGCAAATCGGCCGCCGCCACCCCGAGCCCCGGGGCCTCCAGGGTTCGAAGAATGGCGCGGGCGCGGGCGATGACGGCGGGCGGAAGGCCGGCCAGCTTGGCCACCTCCACCCCGAAGGACCGGCTGGTCCCTCCCGCCTGCAGCTTGCGCAGGAAGACCACCTCCCCCTTCCACTCGCGGGCGGCGACGCTGACGTTGCGGACCCGCGGGTGCTGGGCGGCCAGCGCCGCCAGCTCGTGATAGTGGGTGGCGAACAGCGTCTTGGCGCCGATCTGGTCGTGGATCTGCTCGGCCACCGCCCAGGCGATGGAGACGCCGTCGTACGTCGACGTGCCGCGCCCGATCTCGTCGAGGACGATCAAGCTCCGCGCCGTGGCGTGGCGGAGGATCTGCGCCGTCTCGCGCATCTCGACCATGAAGGTCGACTCGCCGCGGGCCAGGTTGTCGCCGGCGCCGACGCGGGTGAAGACCCGATCGCAAAGCCCGATGCGCGCGGCGCGGGCGGCCACGAAGCCGCCCATCTGCGCCTGGATCACCGCCAGGGCGACCTGCCGCATCAGCGTCGACTTGCCGGCCATGTTGGGTCCGCTGACGATCAGGATCTGCTCGGCGGCCGGATCCAGGCGGACGTCGTTGGGGACGAAGCTGCCGGCCGCCGCCAGCCGCTCGACGACCGGGTGGCGCGCGTCGCCGAGCTCGATGACGCCGCTCTCGTCGACCAACGGCCGGCAGTAGCCGTTGCGGTGGGCGACCTCGGCCAGCGCCGCCAGCGTGTCGGCGGCGGCGACGCGCGCGCCGAGCGCCAGCAGCCGCTCCGCCTGGCCGGCCACCCGGGCGCGCAGCTCGGTGAACAGCGCCAGCTCCATCGCGATTCGCCGCTCGTCGGCCGAGAGCACGGTCGCCTCGAACTCCGCCAGCTCGGTGGTGACGAACCGCTCGGCGTTGGCGACGGTCTGCTTGCGGCGATAGTCGGCCGGCACGCGCGGCGAGGTTCGAGCGCGTCACCTCGATGTAGTAGCCAAAGACGTTGTTGAACTTGATCTTCAGCGACGGGATGCCGGTCCGCTCGCGCTCGCGCGCCTCGATGGCGGCGATCCGGCTGCGGCCGCCGGAGGCGATGTCGCAGAGCTCGTCGAGCTCCGCCGAGACGCCCGGGTTGACGTAGCCGCCGTCCTTGGTGAGCGCCGGCGCGTCGGGGCGAAGGACGCGGATGAGCTCGGCCGCCAGCGTGGCGGCCAGCGCGTCCCCCTGCCCGGCGCCGTCGTCGGCTGCGTCCTGGAGTCGCAGGAGATCGGGCTCGCCGGCCAGCGAGCCGCCGATCTCACCGGCGTGCGCCTCGGCCAGCCCCTCGGCCAGCGCCGGCAGCGCCGACAGCGACCGCCCCAGGACCGCCAGATCGCGCGGGGTCGCCACGCCGAGCCGCGCCCGGCCCACCAGGCGTTCGATGTCGGCGATCCCATCGAGCTGCTTGCGGGCCCGATCGCGGGCCGCGTGGGCGCCGACCAGCCGCTCGACCGCGTCGTGGCGGCGGCGGATGGTCGCCAGATCGACCGACGGAAACAGCAGCCAGCGGCGCAGCAGGCGCCCCCCCATGGCCGTCCGGGTCTCGTCGAGCAGATCGATGAGCGAGCCGGCGCGCCGGCGCTCTTGCAACGACTCCACCAGCTCGAGGTGGGCGCGCGCCTGCTCGTCGATGATCAGCGAATCGGTGCGGGCGTAGAGCTGGAGGCCGACGAGCGGCAACTCTGCGCCCGGCTGGGTGGCGCGGGCGTAGCGCAGGACCGCCGCCGCCGCGGCCGCGGCGCGGGGGAGGCGCTGCAGGATGGTGACATCGAAGGCGGCGCCGAACGCGCGCGGCAGCTCGACGCCCGGATCGCCGTCGTCGACGGCGGCCCGCGGCAGCCGCGGGAACAGCGGGCGGACCACCTCGCCGAGCGCGCGATCGGCGTCGCCGCGACCGAGCACCAGCTCCCGGGGCGCGACGCGGCCGATCTCCTCGGCGAGAACGTCGGCGCTGGGCGCCTCGGTGGCCCGAAACTCACCGGTGGTCACGTCGAGAAACGCGAACCCGTACCCGCCGCGGGCGTCGCCCACCGCGGCCGCCACGTAGCTGGGCGCGCGCGGATCGAGCGACTCCTCGTCGAGGACGACGCCGGGCGTGATGACCCGGACGACGTCGCGCTTGACGATCCCGCGCGCCACCTTCGGGTCCTCGAGCTGCTCGCAGAGCGCGACCCGATGGCCGAGCTCCGTCAGCTTGCCGAGATAGCCCCGCACGGCGTGGTGCGGGACGCCGCACATGGGGACCGGATCTTCCTTCCCCTTGTCGCGGGTGGTGAGGGTCAGATCGAGGACGCGAGCCGCGTAGACGGCGTCGTCATAGAACATCTCGTAGAAGTCGCCCAACCTGAACAGCACGATGGCGTCCGGATACCGCGACTTGACGTCGAGGTACTGGCGCATCAGCGCGGTGGGCGCAGCGGCTTGCAAGAGTGTGCGGGTGCGCGACCCGCCCCCTATTTCTTGTTCCTGTCGCTATTTCTTCGCCGCGGCGGCCTTCTTCTTGGCCGGCTTCGCGGTGGCGGCGGCCTTCTCCTTGCCGGCCGTCTTCTTCTTGGCGATACGCCCCTTCAACTTCTTCTGTCGCGTGCGGCGGCGCATCTTCATCGACTTCCGATTGTCCCGTCGTCCCATGCGCTCGCAATATCCCGATTCCCGAGCAGCCGTCAAGGACGGTTCGCGCGGCGGGGTCAAACTGCGGTTAAGTTGTCTGCGGTGCCGGCGCGTGCTAGCTCGCTAGGATCCGGATGAAGATCCCCAGTCTGCGGCATCCTGTCGGAGCTTCGGTCCTGGCCGGGATCTGCGGCGCCGGCCTCCTCGACCTGTTGCTGACCGCAGGTCACGGCGGGGCGACCGGCGTCCTGGCCCTGACCCTCGGTTTCTACGGCGCGGCGGCCATCGTCTGCGGCCTCGGCGCCGAGCTGGTGGCCGAGGCCATCGCCGGGGCCCGTCCCGCGGGCTGGGGGGCGTTGCGCGACGAGCCCCAGCGCGACCGCGCCGTGGCGGCGGGAGTCCTGGCCGCCCTGGCGGCCGTGCTGGTGGTGGCCATCGTGGCGGCGCTCGGCCAAAAGATGTTCGTCGGCAAGATGGCCAGCCAGAAGCTGGCGACCATCGCCGCCGCGGGGCTGGTGGCGATCGGCGCCCTGCCGGGTGCCGTGGTGGCGATCGCGGCGCTCCCCTTCCTGCGAAGGCTCGCCCAGGCCCTCCCCCGCCCGCGCGCGCTGGGCGCGACCGGGTTCCTGCTGGCGGGGCTGGGGGCCGCCGCGGTGCTGGCCTTCGTGTTCGCGCTGTCGCGCGCCGACTGGCGGGTGCTCGACCTCGGACCGCTCTACGCCCTCGGCGCCGCGATCGTGCTCGGCCTGGGCCATGGCCTCTTCTGGTTCGGGTCGCGCGCCGGGCAAGGCACTGCGCGCGCGCCTCCCCGCCGCGCTCGGTCTCGGGCTCCCGGTCGGAGTTGCCGTCGCCGCGGCCATCGGCCTGGCGGCGGGCGCGGGACTGCCCGAAGGGTCACCGGCCTTCGAGGCGGTCGCCGACCACGCCTGGGGGCTGCGCGCCCTGCTGGCGACGGCGCGCCACCTGACGGACCACGACGGCGACGGCTTCTCCGCGCGGTTCGGCGGCGGCGACTGCGACGACGCACGCGCCGACGTGTATCCGGGCGCCGAAGACGTCCCGGGCGACGGGATCGATCAAGACTGCGAAGGGGGAGACGCCCGGGCGGTCGCCGCCGCGGCGAAGCCGGCCGCCAGCGGCGGCGAGCCGCTGGCGCCGATCAAGCCGCGCGACGATGCCTGGAACGGGAACATCCTCCTCGTCACCATCGACGCCTTCCGCGGCGATCGGCTGGGGGTGGCGGGCTACGGGCGCCCGGCCGGCCATTCGCTGACCCCGACGCTCGATGCCCTGGCCCGGCGCGGAGCCTACTTCCGGCGGGTCTGGTCGCAAGCTCCGAACACGCCGCGTTCCTTCCCGTCGATCATCACCGGCCGCTATCCGACCGACATCGCCTTCGACAAACCGACGGTGAACTACCCCAACCTCCTGCCGGCCAACCAGACGGTCTTCCAGATCCTGGCGGCGACCGGTCTCAAGCCGATCGGGATCTTCTCGCACTTCTACTTCACCGCCGACCGCGGGATCAGCCGGGGCTTCGCCGAGTGGTCCGACGACGGCGCCGGCACCATCGCCGAGTCGAACAAGGACAGCGCCTCGCCGCGGATCGTTCCGCGGGTGATCGAGCGTCTGAAGGTGGCGGCCGCCAAGCACGAGCGGTTCGTGCTCTGGACGCACCTCTTCGAGCCGCACTCCTCGTACATGCCGCACAAGGAGTTCCCCCTCTCGCTCTCGGGCGTCCCGGGGCTGATGGAGAAGTACGACTACGAGATCGCCTTCACCGATCTGTGGGTGAAGAAGCTGTTCGACGAGGTCAAGGCGCTGGGCCTCGACAAGACCACGGCCATCGTCGTCTGCGCCGACCACGGCGAGGCCTGGGGAGAGCACAAGGAGTACTTCCACGGCACCGACCTGTACGACGAGCAGATGCGGGTCCCGCTCATCATCGCCATCCCCGGACAGGCCCCGCGCGTGATCACCGACGAGGTCGAGCTGGTCGACCTGGCGCCGACGCTGCTGGATCTGGTGGGGGCTCCCATCCCGGCGGCCATGCGCGGCCGCAGCCTCCTGCCCCGCATCGAGGGCAAGGCGCTGCCGCCCGCGCCAATCTTCGCCGAGCAGATGCCGGCCACCGCCTGGCCGCACAAGGCGGCGATGATGGTCGACGGCGACCACAAGATCATCCACCGCATCAGCGATCGGCGCTGGGAGCTCTACGATCTCAAGCGCGATCCCGGCGAGAAGACCAACCTGGCCGCCAACCCCGCCGACGCCAAGCTGTTCGAGGAGCTGCGGGCGAAGATCGTCGCCTTCGAAGAGCGGCCCCGGTAGGGCCGGTCGCTCACGGCGATCCGTCCAGACCGGCGTCGGGGCCGCTCGCAGACGCGCCGGCCGGACCGGCGTCGACCACTCCGGCCGCGTCCACGGCGACGGGCAGAGGGTGCCCGTCGAGCGCCGCCGCCAGAGTCTGACGCTGCTCGGGGCGGGCGCGGCCGAGGACGTAGGCGCGGATCTCCTGCCAGCTTCCGGCGCCGGGATCCTTCCGGGCGCAGGAGATCGCCTTCTCCCAAAGTGGGTCGGTCGGCTCGTCGCGCCAGCGGGCGGCGCGGATCCACTGCGCGCAGGCCTCGCGCGGGCGCCCCAGCCGGTCCCAGACGGCTGCCCCGCGCGCCAGGCCCGCGGCGCGATCGGGGGTGTGAAACGCCAGCTCCGTCAGCATGCGGTCAGTCCCACCGAAGCGGCCCGCCCGGCCGAAGATCAGCGCCACCAGCTCGAGGACGTCGGGTGAGGTCGGATCTTCGTCGAGGAGGATCTCCGCCCAGCGGAGCGCGCGCGGGAGGTCGTCCAGGACCGCCGGACGCGCCGCCACCAGAGGCAAGAGGCGCCCCGACAGCGTCGAACCGCTGAGCACCCAGCGCTCGATGTCGAGCGGCACGTTGGTTGGAACCAGCGGCGCCGGGGTGGGCGGCGGCGCGCCCGGTGGGACGCCGCCCAGCCGCGCCGCCAGCGTGAACGCAGCGCGCGCCTCCGCGGGGGCGTCGATCGCCTTCCAGCGATCACCGGCGGCGGCGGCCGCCGCGGCCCGCTCCGGGACGAGCGCCCGGCCGCGCGCGGGATCGAGACGCGCCGCCGCCTCCAGATCGCGGCTCTCGGGGATCGGGCGGCCGAGGAGGTGAAACATCGCCGCCCCGCCTGAACAGCAGCTCGGCGAGGCGCGCTTCTTCCGCCGCGGTCGGCTGAGCCCGCAGCACGGCATCGAGCCGCCAGGACCGCTCGAGCGCCGCCAGCGCCCCGAGCTCGAGCACCGGCTCCCCCGCCGCGCGGGCGCGCGCCGCCGCCTGCCGCGCTTCGGCGGGCGTCGGGCGCGCCTCGGTGGGGGGAATCGACGGGTGTCCGTCGAGCGGCCTGCCGATCCGCCACGGTGGCGCGCTGCACGCCCCGGCCACCATGCAGGCGCCCAGGAGGCTCGCCGCCCGCGACGTCACGCCCGGCGCCCCCGCGCCCGCTCCTGCCGCGACGGCGTGACGATGAGCGCCAGCAATGCGCCGCCCACCAGCGTGCCGGCGTAAAGAGAGAGCGTCGGCAAACCGATCGGCGCGCGCAAGATCGCCGAGGGAGCCACGGCCACCGCCAGCGGCGCGAACGCCAGCGGCAACGACGCGAGCGCCGGCACCCCCGCGACCATCAGCAGCAGCACGGCGAGCAGCGCCGCCGCGGAGACGAGGCCCGCCCGCAGGGCTCGATTCCAGATCTGTGACAGCGCCTGATCGTTGGGCGCCCCGCCAATCGGCTGGGCGTCGAGCTTGTACGCGTCGGCGACGTCGGTGGCCACCGGGATCCCCACCACCGGGCCCATCGCTTCGAGCGTCGCGCTGCGCACCTCGTCGGCCAGGACCCCTTCGGTGGGGAGATCGGCGCCGTACAGCATCTCCTTGAAATCGAGCCGGGCGGTGTGCCGCTTCTGCACGGTGGCGATGCGACGCGCCAGCGCGGCGGCGGTCGCGGTCAACATCGATCCCGTCAGGCGGGGGCCGTAGACGGTCGCCACCAGCGAGCGCACGTCGTCAGGCGTGGCGTCGGCCGCCAGCGCATTGGCGCCGAGAATCAGCCGCTCGACCTCGGGGGCCGTCAGCGGCCAGGGGTGGTGCGCGGCGAAATTTCGCACCACATCGGCCACCTCCGCCTCCAGGCGGGGCGGATCGGCCGCCGGGATGAGCGCGGCGGCCCGCGACACCCGCTCGACGGAGAGCGCCTCGGCCTGGTTGAGCGTCCGGCCGGAGCGCGCGCAGATGTGCAGCACCCGATCTCGCGCGTCGCCCGCCAGGATGCCGGCGCCCACCAGCCTCGCCACCGGCGAGGTCGAACTGGCCGACAGATCGATCCGCGCCAGCGCATGCCGGAGCTCGCGCCGGATGTAGCGCTCGGCATGCGCGACGATCGCCAGGCGATCGACCGTCGGATCGTCGTCGAAGCGGACGCCGATCAGCGCCTCCCGGCGATCGGCCGACAGCTCCAGCCGCACGGCCGGATCGGTCCGCGCCTGAACGAGGATTCGGCGCAGCTCCTCCGGATCGTCGGGGATGCCGTTCGCCTCCTGCCCCTCGAAGGTGACGCCCAGGAAGAGATCGGCGATCGACCAGGCGTTGGCGACGCCCTGCTGTCCGCGCAGATCGTCGGCCAGGCGCCGCACCTCGCGCAGGACCACCGGCTCGTCGAGATCGCCGTGGACGCTGATGAAGAACATCGGCGCGGCGCTCCACTGCCGGGTGCCGACCCGCAGCCGCGGAGCGAGCGCGACCAATGCCAGCGCCAGCGCCGCCGAGCTCCAGAGCACCGGTCGCAGGAACCGAGGCCGCGGCCCGCTGGCCCCGTCGCGCTCTCGCGAGCCGGCGAGCGCGATCGCCGCCGCGCCCAGCGCAGCCAGCGCCCCGGCCAGCCGGACCCCGGAGACCGGCACCAGGAGGAAGGGCGCCCCCGCCGCGGCAGCCGCCGCCAGCGCGCGCGAGATCCGCCGACGGCCAAGCGGAAAGCCCGTCCGTCGGGCCGCCACCATCACGAACAACGCCCAGAGCGCCGCCAACCCGAGCGGAAGAAAGAGCGCGCCGTGGCGCCGGGGATCGGGCCAGAGCGGCCGAGCTTCCAGCCCGCCGGGCGACGGCAGGACGCCCAGCCCGGATTCGGTGAGCGCCTTGGCCAGCGCGGGCCGCACCCGCTCGAAGTCGGGTGCGTCGACGAGAAAGCGCACCCGCCGCCCGTTTTCGGTGAGGAACCAGCCGAGCGCATCGGCACGCCGAACGATCCTTTGCCGGGCCGCCTCCCCCTCGTTCGGTGACCCGGGGAAGGTCCCCGCCCCCCCCCGCGACGGGCTCCGGCGGGCCGACCCCGGCTCCGTCCAGGCGCTTTCAGTTTGTCCTCGGGCGAGAACCGGCCGCGCGCTCGGTTTGCCGCCGGCGTCGACGGTGACGTCGAGCAGGCCGGCGGGCCCGAAGACGGCACGCACGCCAGGAACCGCTGCCAGCCGCTGTTCCGCGAGCCCCAGCGCCTGCCGGTTCGCGGCGTCGTAGAGATTGTCGACCTCCACCTCGACCTCGGTGAGTCCGACCAGGCCGAAGCGTGCCGCGCTCTGCCGGCCGCGGGCCACGGCCGGCGCGTGAGGGGGCGCCCAGGCGAACGCGTCGTCGGCGGCCCGCGCCGGACTGGCCACCGCCAAGGTCACCGCCAGATTCGCGGCGAAAGCGGCGATCGCGGCCGCGCCGCTCGGAGCCCCGTTCTTCACGCCGGCCCTAAGCTACACGAAGCTCGGGGTCTATCGCAGGAAGCTCGCCGCGCGGGAGACGGCCACGCTCCGTTCCACCTCGGCCTCGGAGAGGATGCCGTTGTCCATCAGCATCTCGTACTCCAGCCGAAGGTGCGTGTTCAGGAGGTACGGGCCGTCGGTGTTGATGGTGTAGCGGACCCCGGCGTTCTCGAACTTGCGCAGCACCCCCGCCAGCTCGGCGAGGCTGCCGACCGCGCGCGTGCGCAGGTTCGAGCTCGGGCAGATCTCGAGCACGGTCCCCGTCTCCGCCAGCTTGCGGGTCGCCTCCTCGCTGGCCGCCGCGGCGATGCCGTGGCCGATCCGCGCCGGGGCCAGCTCCTTGAGCACCGCCAGCACGCCCGGCACGGCGGTGTGCGCCGTCTCTCCGGTGTGCACCGTGGTGCCGAGCGCCGCCGCGCGCGCCCGCGCGAACAGATCGCGGTACCCGGAGACCTCGGCGCCCAGCTCCAGCGTGTGCGACTCCGGACCGGCGAGATCGATCCCCACCACGCCGCGCGCCTTGTACTTCACCGCCTTCTTCACCAGGATCTCGTTCAGCTCCAGCGAGAACTCGCGCGCCAGGCAGAAGATCGAGCCCGGCCCGCACGCCGTACTCCAGGCAGGCCCGGTCCATCCCGCGCAGCGCCGCGTGGATGATGTGGTCGAGATCGCGCTCACCTCCCAGGTTGCGCTTCATCGGGTTGAAGCGCAGCTCGATCAGCGACACGCCGCTCGAGCGAAACTCCTTGCCGATGATCTCGTAGACCGAGCGCTCGATCGCCGCCGGCGACGACTGAATCTTCTCGGTCCAGTGGTGCAGGATCGCCAGATATTCGTCGAGCGACGAGACGGTGTCCGGCTTGGCGGTCACCAGATCGCGAAACTCCCAGTAGGTCGACACCGGGAGCTTGAACCCCTGCTCGTGGGCGATCGACCAGAGGATGTGCGGCGCGACCGCGCCACCGACGTGGATGTGCAGATCGCAGAGCTCGAGGCTGGGATCGAGCATCTATCTGCTTATAGTATTCGCGAAGACGAGCTCAACGGCCAGCTGAAGCGCTCTTGGCGGTCGCCGCCGCGCCGCTGGACGACTTGCCGTCAGACTTGCCGTCCGACTTGCCCTCGGGCTTGCCGTTTCGGTTGAGCAGCGAGCGCAGCTCCTGGCCAGGCGAAAAGGTGATCGGTCTCTTGCTGCGGGATGGTGATCGGCGCGCCGGTCTTGGGGTTCTTCACCATCCGCGGCGGGCGGCGGCGCTTGGAGAAGGTCCCGAATCCAGGATAGGTCAGGCGGGGGCCCTGGGTACGGCTGACGCGGGTGCGGATGAAGTAGTCGCCCATCTCGACGAAGACGGCGTCGACGATCTGAGCGACGGTCTTCTTGGTCAATTCGCGCGGCAGGTGCTTGCCCGCATACACACGCTCGATGAGCTCCGCCTTCGTCATTCGTCTCTCTCCCGGGCCCGTCCTGACGGGGGCGGCCAGAGTACGGATTCGAAATGGAGGTGTCAACGCGGTCGCGCGGCAGTTCTTGGTTTATTCTAATGAGGCGGTTCGCGTGCGATTTTCGCCGCGCCGCGAAGGGATCTTGATGGTCCCGAAACGAAACGTGAGGACCGAGTCATGAGCGCCAACAAGGTTACCTACGTGAGCCTCTCGGCCGACGATCCGGCCATCGACGCCGGGTTCACCGCGGCCATCGCCGACGCCCGAGCGGGGACGGGCGCGCTCGCGCCGCTGCGCGTGGCCGGCGCCACGCGGGCCGGGGTGGACGGGGGCGCCATCGAGAGCCGCAACCCGGCCGACACGCGCATGGTGGTGGCCCGGGTGGCGACGCGGCGGCGAGAGCGAGCTGCGCGACGCCGTCGCCGCCGGCGCGCGCCGCCTTCCCGGCCTGGAGCGGGCGCCCCTGGCCAGAGCGGGTCGCCGTGATCGAGCGCGCCGCCGACCTGGTCCGCGCGCGGAAGTTCGAGCTCAGCGTCTGGATGATCCTCGAGATGGGAAAGAACCGCGTCGAGGCGCTGGGGGAGATCGAGGAGACCGCCGATCTGCTCGCCTACTACGCCGGCCAGATGCGCGCCAACGGCGGGTACGTCCACGAGATGGACCGCCTGGCGCCGACCGACCGCAACGTGAGCGTGCTGCGCCCCTACGGCGTCTGGGCGGTGATCGCGCCGTGGAACTTCCCCTACGCGCTGCTCGGCGCGCCCGGTGGCGGCGGCGCTGCTGGCCGGCAACACCGTCGTCTGCAAGCCGTCGTCGGAGACGCCGCTTGTCGGGGGTGAAGCTGGCCGAGATCTTCCACGCGGCGGGCGTGCCGCCCGAGGCGCTCACCTGCCTGCCCGGCAGCGGCCGGGTCATCGGCGACGGGCTGGTCGAGCACCCCGACGTCGCCGGCGTGACCTTCACCGGGTCGTACGATGTGGGGTTCAAGCGCCTGTACCAGCGCTTCGCGGGCGAGTTTCCCAAGCCCGCCATCGTCGAGATGGGCGGGAAGAACCCGGCGCTGGTGATGGCCAGCGCGGACGTCGCTCAAGCCGTGCAGGGAATCTATCGATCCGCCTTTGGGATGAACGGCCACAAGTGCTCCGCCTGCTCGCGGGTCTACGTCCACCGGGCCGTGGCCGGCGAGCTCCTGGCCGGGCTGGCGCGGGCCGCCGACGCCGTGGTCCCGGCCGATCCGCTCGACAAGGGGGTGTTCGTCGGACCGCTCGCCACCAAGCAGTCCTACGCCGATTACCAGCGCTACGTGGCGCTGGCCCGGGAGGCGGGTGACGTGGTCCGGGCCGGCGGCGCCGTGCTGACCGACGGCGAGCGGGCGCACGGCTACTTCGTCCGCCCGACGGTGCTGGCCGGGCTGCCGCGCGACCATCAACTGCTGCGCGACGAGCTGTTCGTGCCGATCGTGGCCGTCGAGACGGTCGACAGCCTCGACGAGGCGCTGGCGCTGGCCAACGACACCAAGTTCGGCCTCACCGCGGGGCTCTTCTCGCGCGAGCAGAAGGAGATCGACGCCTTCTTCGACCGCATCGAGGCGGGCGTCGTCTACGTGAACCGCGCGGCGGGCGCGACCACCGGCGCCTGGCCGGGCGTGCAGCCGTTCGGCGGCTGGAAAGGGAGCGGCTCGACGGGGAAGAACATCGGCGGCCTCTACACGGTCCCCTGCTACATGCGCGAGCAGAGCCGGACGGTGTGCCAGTGAACGCTTCCGTCGCTAGGCGCGGGCCGCGCTCGACGCGCTGGCGGCGCAGCCGATCACCATCGTGACCGAGCCGCCGGGGCCCGAGGCCAAGGAGATGATCGCCCGCGCGCTCCCCCACCTGTCGCCGTCGCTCATCCACTGCTATCCGCTGATGGTGCGGCGGGCGTCGGGCTGCATGGTCGAGGACGTCGACGGCAACGTCTACCTCGACGTCGAGGCCGGCGTGGCCACGGCGTCGACGGGACACTGCCACCCGGAGGTGGCGGCGGCCATCGCCGCGCAGGCCGAGGTGCTGATCCACATCTGCGGCACCGACTTTCACTATCCCGGCTACGGCGAGATCTGCGAGAAGCTGGGCGCGCTGGCGCAGCGGATCGGCCCCAACGCGCACCACTGGCAGACGTTCCTCACCAACTCGGGGACCGAGGCGGTCGAGGCGGCGCTGAAGCTGGCCCGGCACCACACGCAACGGCCCGGGCATCATCGCCTTTCGCGGCGGCTTTCACGGCCGGACCTTGGGGTCGCTGTCGCTCACCGCCAGCAAGGCGAAGTACCGGCGGGGCTTCGGGCCGCTGCTGCCCAACGTCTTTCACGCCGCCTACGGCGATCTGGAGAGCGTCGTCGAGCTGTTCGCCACCGTCGCGCCGGCCGAGGACATCGCCGCCATCGTCGTCGAGCCGGTGCTGGGCGAAGGGGGCTACGTCGTCCCGCCTGAAGGCTTCCTGGCGCGGCTGCGGGCGCTGTGCGATCTGCACGGCATCCTGCTGGTGTTCGACGAGGTGCAGAGCGGCATGGGGCGCACCGGCAAGATGTTCGCCGCCGAGCACACCGGCGTCGTCCCCGACATCCTGCTGGTGGCCAAGGGGATCGCCTCCGGCATGCCGCTCGGCGCGATGATGGCGCCGCGCGAGATCATGACCTGGCCGCCCGGCAGCCACGGGTCGACGATCGCCGGCAACCCGGTGGCGATCGCCGCCGGCCTGGCGACCATCGACCTGCTCGAAGGGGGCCTGGTGCGCCAATTCGGCGCGGGTCGGCGCGCGGCTCAAGCAGACGCTGACCGACGCCCTGGCCGAGGTGCCGGGCGTCGTCGAGGTGCGCGGCGTCGGGCTCATGATCGGCATCGAGCTGGCGTCGCACGCTCTGAGCGAGGCGGTCGCCCAGCTCTGCTTCCGGCGCGGCCTCGTCGTCCTCGAGTGCGGCAAGAAGGCGATCCGGATGTCGCCGCCGCTGATCCTGACCGAGGCGCAAGCCGCGGTGACCACCCAGCTCTTCGCCCAGGCGGTCGCCGACGCGCAGGCCACCCGAGCGGCATGAGCGCACTCAGCGACGAGCAAGCGGCGCGCGTCTTTTACACCTGGACCGCCCAGGCGAGCGCGGTGCCGCTCGAGATCGTCGGCGGCGAAGGGGCGCGCTTCACCACCGCCGACGGGGCCGCGTGGTGGGACCTCGGCAGCATGACCTGGAATGCCGCCCTCGGGCACGGCCACCCGCGGATGAAGAGGGCGCTGGCCGAGGCGGCCGGGCGCGGGCTGCTCGTCTATCCGACGGCGGTGTTCCCGGCCAAGGCGCGGGCGGCGGAGCTGCTGGCGGAGGTGACGCCGCCGGGCCTCGAAAAGACCTTCTTCTGCCTCTCGGGCGCCGAGGCCAACGAGAACGCGGTGAAGATGGCGCGCCTGGTGACGGGGCGGAAGAAGATCGTCGCCCGCACCCGCAGCTACCACGGCGCGACGCTGGCCATGCTCTCGCTTTCGGGTGATCCGCGGCGCGAGCCGTTCGAGCCCGGTCTGCCCGGCGTGGTGCGGATGGGCGATCCGTACTGCTTTCGCTGCCCGTTCGGCAAGGAGCCGACCTCCTGCGCCCACGAGTGCGCCGCAGGATCTGGAGACGGCGCTCTTGCGCGAAGGTCCGGAGACCGTCGCCGCCGTGATCCTCGAGGGGATCGTGGGGGCCAACGGCGTCTTCGTGCCGCCGCCCGGCTACTGGAAGAAGATTCGCGCGATCTGCGATCGCCACGGCGTCCTGCTCATCGCCGACGAGGTGCTCTCCGGGTTCGGTCGCACCGGCCGCTGGTTCGCCGTCGACCACGACGGCGTCACCCCCGATCTCCTCACCATGGCCAAGGGGATCACCGCCGGCTACGTGCCCGGCGGCGCCGTCATCGTCAGCGAGAAGATCGCGCGCCACTTCGACGAGCACGTGCTGGTCTGCGGCCTCACCAGCTACGCCCATCCGCTGGTCTGCGAGGCGATCGTCGCCACCATCGAGACCCTGCGCGACGAAAAGCTCGTCGAGCGGGCGGCGGCGCTGGGGACGTTCCTGGGCGGCCGTCTGGCGGCGTTCGCCCGCGACCGCCCGTACGTCGCCGAGACGCGCGGCCTCGGTCTGCTGTGGGCCTTCGAGCTCTGCGTCCCGGGCCCGCGCGGCGAACGGTCGAAGGTCCCGCTGCCCCCCGCCGTCATGGGAAAGCTGAGCGCCTCCCTGCGAAAGCACCACCTCCACATGCACAGACGCGACAACCTCCTCTACCTGGCCCCCCCGCTGGTGATCAGCGAAGCCGAGCTCGATACGGCTCTCCTCGAGCTCGGCCGCGCCCTCGACGAGGCGCTGGCATGAGCGACTCCCGAAACCCCGGCGACAAGCTCTACGGCACCGTGAGCGAGGCCCTGACCGGCCTCCTGCGCGACGGGATGACGATCATGTCGGGCGGCTTCGGCCTCTGTGGCAACGCCGAGTCCTGCATCGAAGCCATTGCCGGCAGCGGCGTCAAGAACCTCACCATCATCAGCAACAACTGTGGCAACCAGGGGCAAGGGCTGGCCGTGCTGCTGCAGAACCGCCAGGTCGCCCAGGTGATCTGCAGCTTCGTGGGCGGCAACCCCGATCTCGCCGAGCAGTACCTCTCCGGCAAGGTGAAGGTCGAGCTGGTCCCCCAGGGGACGTTCGCCGAGCGGATCCGCGCCGGCGGCGCCGGCCTCGCCGGGTTCTACACACCGACCGGCGTGGGGACCGTCGTCGCCGAAGGGAAGGAGGTGCGGGAGATCGACGGGCGCAAGTACCTCTTCGAGCGGCCGCTGCGCGCCGATCTGGCCATCGTCAGGGCGGCAGTCGCCGATCGGTTCGGCAACCTCCGCTTCTACCGGACGGCCCGCAACTTCAACCCGCTGATGGCCACCGCGGCCAAGGTGACGGTGGTCGAGGCCGATCGGGTGGTCCCCACCGGCGTCATCGATCCCGACGACGTCCACCTGCCGGGTCTCTACGTGAAGCGGATCGTCGAGGTCCCCGAACACCGCGACGTCATCGAGCACCGCACCACGCGCGGCTCGGGGCAGAAGCTGACCGAGGCGACGCGGACGCGCAGGGGGCGCGCGTGAGCGCGACCAAAACAAGGATGGTCCGCGCGTGAGCGCGACCGAAACCAGGAAGGTCCGCGCGTGAGCTGGACGCAAGGAGCAGATGGTCCGTCGCGCCGCCGCCGAGGTGGGGCCCGGGCAGATCGTCAACCTGGGGATCGGGATGCCGACCGAGGTGGCGAACTACATCGATCCGACGGCCAACGTGACCCTGCAGTCCGAAAACGGCCTCCTCGGAATGGGCCCCTACCCGCGCGAAGACGAGCTCGACGCCCGCCTCATCAACGCCGGCAAGGAGACGGTGACCGCGCTGCCCGGGGCCAGCCTGTTCGACTCGGCGCAGTCGTTCGCCATGATCCGCGGCGGCCACATCGACCTGGCCATCCTCGGGGGGCTGGAGGTCGCCTGCAACGGAGATCTGGCCAACTGGACCGTCCCCGGCCGCCTCATCACCGGGATGGGCGGCGCGATGGATCTGGCCGCCGGCGCCCGCCGGCTGGTGGTGCTGCAGAACCACACGTCGAAGGACGGCGCCACCAAGCTGGTCAACCGGCTGACGCTCCCCGCGACGGCGCTCGCCTGCGTGAACCGGGTGATCACCGACCTCGGCGTCTTCGACGTCGGCGGCGACTGCTTCGTCTGCGTCGCCCGCGCCGAGGGAATCGCCCGCGAGCAGATCATCGCCGCCACCGGCGCCCCCGTCCTCTTCACCACCGCGACGTCCGGAAGATAGGCCGCGCGCCCGGCGGGCGCTGTCCACTTGACGAACCTCGTTCGTCGAATAGATTCCGGAGCAGCTTGTACGTCAGATGTGGATAGTCCGGCTGGCGCTGCGGCGGCCGTACACCGTCGCCGTGATGTGCGTCCTCATCCTGGTGATGGGGATCCTGTCGCTCACCCGCATGGTGGTCGACATCTTCCCGGCCATCGACATCCCGGTGGTGGCGGTGGTCTGGAACTATCCGGGCCTCTCCGCGCAGGACATGGAGCGCCGGGTCGTCCTCATCAGCGAGCGCGCCTTCTCGACGACCGTCAACGGCATCGAGCGGATCGAATCGCAGTCGATCCCGGGCATCGGGATCCTGAGAATTTACTTTCAACCTGGCACCGATATAGGCGCCGCCATCGCACAAATCGGCGCCCTCACGAGCACCATCCTGCGCATCGCGCCCCCCGGGATGACGCCGCCGACGATCATCCAGTTCAACGCCTCCAACGTGCCGGTCGCGCAGCTCACCATCTCCAGCGAGACGCTCCCCGAGCAGCAGATCTTCGACTACGGGCTGAACTTCATCCGGGTGAAGCTCTTCACCATCCCCGGCCTCTCGACGCCGGCGCCCGTTCGGCGGCAAGCAGCGGCAGATCAACGTCGACATCGATCCGCGCAAGCTCGCCGCCAAGGGGCTCTCCCCTTACGACGTGGTCAGCGCGCTCAACAGCGAGAACGTCATCCTCCCCGCCGGCACCGCCCGCATCGGCAACCGCGAGTACAACGTCCTCATGAACTCGAGCCCCAGCGAGGTGGCCGAGTTCGCCAACATCCCGGTCAAGATCGTCGACGGCGTGCCGGTGCTGTTGGGCGACGTCGCCCGGGTCTCCGACGCCTTCGCCGACCAGACCAACATCGTCCGCGTCAACGGCCGGCGGGCCACGTACCTCGCCATCCTCAAGCACGCCGACGCCTCCACCCTGGCCGTGGTGGACGCCGTGCGCGACGTCCTGCCGCAGATCAAGGCGGCGGCGCCCAACGGCCTCGAGCTGAAGATCGACTTCGACCAGTCGGTGTTCGTGCGCGGCGCCATCGGCGGCGTGGTGCGCGAGGCGATCATCTCCTCGCTGCTGGTCTCGCTGATGGTCGGCCTCTTCCTCGGCAGCTGGCGGAGCATGGTCATCGTCAGCACCTCGATCCCGCTGGCCATCTTCTCGGCCATCGTGGGGCTGAACCTCTACGGCCACACCATCAACATCATGACGCTGGGAGGGCTGGCGCTGGCCATCGGCATGCTGGTCGACGACGCCACCGTCGAGGTCGAGAACATCCACCGCAACCGCACGCTGGGAAAGCCGCTGACCCGCGCCATCCTCGACGGCGCCCACCAGATCGCCGTCCCGGCCATCGTGGCCACGCTGTCGATCTGCATCGTCTTCTTTCCGGTGGTGCTGCTGGTCGGGCCGGCGCGGTTCCTGTTCACGCCGCTGGCCGTCTCGGTCGTGCTGGCGATGCTGGCCTCGTACCTTCTGTCCCGGACGCTGGTCCCGGCCCTGGCGCGCCTCCTGATGCACGGCGAGCACCACGACGCGCCGGGCGCGGCGCTGCCGGCGGGCGGCTGGAAGCGGATCGCCGTCCGCTTCAACCGCTGGCGCGACCGAAAGTTCGAGCGGTTCCAGGAGCGCTACGCCGCCGTCCTGGAGGTCGCCCTGCACCACCGCAGCTTCACCATCCTCACCGCCGCGGCCGTCGGCCTGGCCAGCCTGGGGCTGGTGTTCGTGGTCGGCACCGACTTCTTCCCCTCGGTCGACGCCGGCCTGATGAAGCTGCACTTCCGGGCGCCCACCGGCTCGCGCATCGAGCGGACCGAAGAGCTGGTCGGGCAGGTGGAGAGCGGCATCCGCGCCATCATCCCGAAGGCCGAGATCGAGACCATCAACGCCATGATCGGCATCCCGATCTCCTACAACCTGGCCTTCGTCCAGACCGACAACGTCAGCGCCATGGACGCGGAGATCCTGATCGCGCTCAAGCCCGAGCACGCTCCGACCGCCGGCTACATGCGCCGGATCCGCGCCATGCTCACCCACGACTTCCCCGGGGCCAGCGCCTACTTCCAGCCGGCCGACATCGTCAGCCAGGTGCTGAACTTCGGGCTGTCGTCGCCGATCGACCTGCAGGTCGAATCCGCCGACCTGCAGAAGGGGTACGAGCTGGCGCGGCGGCTGCGCGACGGCGTCGCCGAGGTCTCCGGCACCGCCGACGCGCACATCGTCCAGGTGATCGACTACCCGGCGCTGAAGGTCGACGTCGACCGGCTGCGCGCGGCGCAGGCGGGGATCGCCCAGCGCGACGTGGCCAACAACCTGCTGGTCTCCCTGTCGTCGAGCGGCCTGGTCGCGCCGTCGTACTTCCTGAACCCGCACAACAACGTGAACTACTTCGTCGTCGTCAAGACGCCGCTGCCGCAGCTGGCGTCGGTCGACCAGGTGATGGCCACGCCGCTCACCGCGGCGACGCCGCTCACCAACAACGGCGGCGGCCCGGGGCCGGCCGCGGTCCCCGAGGCGCCCACGCAGATGCTGAGCGGCATCGCCGAGGTCCACCCCGGCGGCAGCCCCGAGCAGATCAACCACTACACGGTCCAGCGGGTGATCGACGTCGGCGCCAACGTCGAGGGGCGCGATCTCGGCAGCGTCGCGACGGACATCCAGAAGAAGATCGACGCCCTCGGCAAGCTGCCGCCCGGCGTGCGGATCACGCTGCGCGGCCAGAACCAGGTGATGAACCAGTCGTTCCGGAAGCTGGGGCTCGGCCTCATCCTGGCGGCGTTGCTCGTCTACTGCCTGATGGTCATCCTGTTCCAGTCGTGGCTCGATCCGTTCATCATCATGGTGGCGGTGCCGGGCGCGCTGGTCGGCATCCTCTGGATGCTGGTGCTGACCCACACCACCATCAACGTCGAGTCGCTGATGGGCGCCATCATGGCGGTCGGCATCGCGGTCTCGAACTCGATCCTGCTCGTCAGCTTCGCCAACGATCTGCGGGTCGAGAGGGAGGGCGTCACGCCGCTCCAGGCGGCGCTGGAGGCCGGGCGGACCCGCCTGCGGCCGGTCATCATGACCGCGCTGGCGATGATCATCGGCATGATCCCGATGGCGCTCGGCCTCGGCGACGGCGGGCGAGCAGAACGCGCCGCTCGGCCGCGCCGTGATCGGCGGCCTGGCCATGGCCACCGTCGCGACGCTGTTCGTGGTCCCCGTGGTATACGCCACCTTGCGGATCAAGCTTCCGAGCAAGCACGTGATGGAGCAGAAGTTCTTGAGCGAGGAGCGAGAAGGACTGCCCGAGGAAGGTCTCGCCGCTCCGGCCCCCTCCGGGAGCCGCGCCTGATGTCGTCGCCCCGACCCATCGATCCGCTGGACGACGAGCTGCCGCCTGCGCGCGGCCCCGACGGGCCCCGGCCACCCGAGCCCCGGCGCTCCCCGGTCTTTTATCTGGTCGGGATCGTCGCGTTCGCCGCCACCGTGTTGGGCGTGGTCGGGATCGGCCGGTATCGCCACCAGGAAGCGCGCGACGACACGCAGTCGCGCGAGGCCGAGGTGAAGCTGGGCCCCCGGGTCCGGGTGGCGACGGTCAAGCAGGCCTCCAGCATCCGGCACCTGTCGCTGCAGGGGGAAGCCAGGCCCTTCTTCGAGGTCACGCTCTACGCCAAGGTGGCCGGCTTTCTCAGCGACCTGAAGGTCGACAAGGGTGATCGGGTGAAGAAGGGGCAGCTCATCGCCAAGGTCACCGCGCCCGAGCTCGACGCGCAGTACAGCGCGGCGGTGGCCGACGCCAGGAACAAGCGGGTGAACGCCAAGCGCCTCGATGCGCTGGCCCCGGCCGGCGTCGTCTCGGCGCAGGAGCTGGAGCTCGGGCAGGCCAGCGCCGACGTGGCCGACGCCACCCAGTCGGCCCTCGCCACCCAGCGCGGCTACCGGGTGATCCGCGCGCCCTTCGACGGCGTCATCAGCGCGCGCTTCGCCGATCCGGGGACGCTCATCCAGAGCGCCGCCAACGCCCAGAGCGGCGCCGTCCCCATCGTGTCGGTGTCGAAGGGGGACCTGCTGCGCGTCTACGTCTACGTCGACCAGTCGAGCGCGCCGTTCGTCCACGCCGGGGACGGCGCCGTCGTGACCGTCCCCGAGCGTCCCGGCTGGTCGCGGCAGGCCAAGGTCGCGCGAACCAGCGGCCAGCTTTCGCCGCGGACGCGCACCATGCTGACCGAGGTCGACATCAGCAACGACGACCACCTGATCGTCCCCGGCAGCTACGTCCAGGTGACCCTGGAGGTGCGCGTCCCGCCGCTGCTCGAGATCCCCGCCGAGGCGCTGGTCACGCGCAACGACAAGCCGGCGGTGGCCGTCGTCGACGAGACCGGCCACGTCCATTACAACCCGGTCGTGGTCGCCAGCGACGACGGCCAGATCGTTCGGCTGGTCAGCGGGGTCGCGCCCAACACCCGCGTCGCGCTCGATCTCGGCAACACCATCCAGGACGGCGGCCCCGTTCAGGTCGTCGAGGCGAAGCCCGCGGGCGGGACCAGTCCGCGCCCGGCACGCTGAACGCCGGCCGCCCGCCGAGGGTCCGCTACCGAAGCTCGAGCTCGAGCGCGGGGCGCGCCGGGTTGTCCCCCTCG
Source organism: uncultured Pseudomonadota bacterium (assembly GCA_963835825.1). Lineage (GTDB taxonomy): Bacteria > Myxococcota_A > Polyangia > Fen-1088 > Fen-1088 > JADGRB01. Next base: position 1,656,451 of record CAWIGZ010000001.1, on the reverse strand, counting down.
CCGCTCTGGGCGTAGGCGCGGATGTCGATCGTCGACGGGGTGTGCGCGGGGGCGCTGAACGGCCAGGCCTTGTGAACCCGTGAGCGGGCGCAATGGGCGCCTCCCCCCGGCGCGCAGTCGTGCGCCATGTCGACCACCAAGACGTGCTCGCCGGCCGGGACCGACCCGCTGTAGAGCCGGCGAAAGTCCGGGCTGTGCAGCTCGGCGACGTCCTTGTCCCTGGTGACGACCGGCTGGAAGTCGAGCCAGATGTTCACCGAGCGCGGCGTGTACTCCTCGGTCACCTCGTCTCGAAAGCGAATGATGACCGGCGCGCGCGCCGTCTCCTTCTGCTGCTGCGCCGTGAGGAGCTCGCGCATCCGATCGCGATCGCTCTGGAGCGCCTCGTCGGCGCTGTGCGGGCCGAAGGTCAGCGCGGAATCGTACGCCGCCCAGGCCTGGCCGGGCGCCTCGCGTTTTTCGTAGACGTGGCCGAGGGTGAGGTACGCCTGCCGGCAGTGGGCGTGCAGGCCGGTCGGGCCGCAGCTCTTGGCGACGAAAGATTCCAGGGCCGACGCCGCCGGCTCGAGCTTCCCCTGCTTGAAGGCGGCCTGACCACGCTCGTAGAGCTCCTCGGCGGAGCCGCCACAGCCGAGGGCCAGCAACGTCGCCAACGGGGCCAGGAGCACAACGCCTCGAACCATGGTGGGGGGCACGGCGGCCGTAATGGTACAGCAAGCGTGGGAACCCTGGGAGGGTTCCCACACCCTCCCGCGACGGGCTCCGCCGAGCCGAGCTCGGCTCCGCCCACGCGTTCACCATGGGAACCCTGGGAGGGTTCCCACACCCTCCCGCGACGGGCTACGGCGTTCAGGGGGCGGGGGGACGCGGGGGGGAGATCCCGACGCTGGCCAGGGCGGCGTTCACCGCCTTGAGGTCGTCCCAGGCCAGCTTCTTCTTGCTGGGATCCCGCAGGAGATAAGCGGGATGGAACGTCGGCATGAGAGGGATCCCCTCGTAAGAGCGGAGGTTGCCGCGCAGCCGGCCGATCGGCGCATCGTCGCGCAGCAGGCACTGCACCGCGAACTTCCCCAGCGCCACGATCATCCGCGGCCGGATCGCGCCCAGCTGCTTCTTCAAGAACGGCTCGCAGCTGGCCACCTCGTCGGGCTCGGGGTTGCGGTTGCCGGGCGGGCGGCACCGAGGACGTTGCAGATGTAGACGTCGCCGCGGGCATAGCCCATCGCCTCGATCATCTTCGTCAAGAGCTGCCCCGCCTTGCCGACGAACGGCTCCCCCTGCGCGTCCTCGTCGGCGCCCGGCGCCTCGCCGACGAACACCAGGTGGGCGTCGGGGTTGCCGACGCCGAACACGATGTTGGTGCGGGTCGAACAGAGCTTGCAGCGCTGGCAGTCGCCGAGCTCCTCGCGCACCAGCTGCAGCCCGGCCGCGCCGCGCGGGGCGCCCGGGTCCCGATCTTCTTCTTGGGGGTCGAGTGGTTTCATGGTCACGGCTTGTGGTGGCGGGGGGCTCGGCGGGCGGTGACGCCGCCGCCGCTTGCCGCCTTGGGGGGCGCGACTGCCGTCAGCGGGACGCCGAGCAGGCCGGAGCGCCCGCGCGCGGCGATGTTGGTCCGCAGCTGCGCGACCAGCGTGCGCAGCTCCTCGCGGTCGCCTGGCGTCTCCGCTGTCGTTTGGCCGGTCACCTCTTCGCCGTCAGCGGCCACGCGCGCTCCCCGCCTCGATCCGTCCGAGGCTGGCGTTTTCGGGCGTGACCAGCGCGTCGACGGCCAGGGCGTAATAGAACGTCGGCATCACCTCGGCCGCCCGGACCGTCGCGTCTCGGCCCAGCGCGCCGTCGTGGTCGCGGTCCCGGCGCTCGATCTCGTCGACGATGGCGGTGTAGCCCTCCAGAAACACCGGCGTCGGTGGCGATGGCGTAGGCGCGACCGAGCGCCCAGGCGACGCAGCTGTTCCAGCTGTTCTCGTCCAGCCGGCGCGGGGTGAAGGCCCGCGGAACCCCCGCCGCGATCCGTTCGCGCAGCCAGGCACCGACGAACGGCGTCTTTCCTTCCGCCGCGATCACCGCCAGCACCCGGGTCGCCGTGGTGGAAGAAAAATCGAACAAACCACCCGTCGGCGCGGGCTCGGCCGCGAAGGGAGCCGGCGCCTTCATGCCGAACGCCCGCTCCACGAACTTTCGCCCGCTGGCGAGGAGCCCCCGATCGTCGAGCGCCCGCGCATACTCGATGAGCGCCAGCGCCAGGAACCCGGGATCGCGGAACTCGCGCCCCGACAGATCGTCGAGGACACCGAGGTGCGTCGAGAGCACGCGGGCCGCTCGATCGGCCACCGCCTGTCGGCGCGCGTCCATCCGCCCCAGCCCCTGCTCGGCGGCGACGGCCCACAGGACCATGGCGCAGTCGAAGGCCGCCTCGTCGTCGGCGGCGCTGTCGATGGCGTCCGGAACGAAGCGCGGCGCCGCCCCGAGCAGAAAATTCCAGGCGGCCGTCCGGGCGACGGTGAACTTCTCCACCCCCGACAGCCGCTGGTGGCGTGCCCAGATCCAGACCGCCGCCAAGGTGGCGTGAAAGTCGGGATCGGGCGCCCCCGGCCACGGCGGGACGTGCCCCGTGTGCGCGCCGGCCATCGCCTGGCGCGCGACCATCACGCTGCCGGCCGCCGCCAGGTGCCGCACCGCTTGCGGCGCGTAGCTCTTGAGACGCGGATCAGGCATCTCCGCTCCGGCGCGCGTCCTTCTTCTTCCCCTGCCCTTCGCGCTGGGCGTCGCCCGGGGCCGGCAGCCGGGAGGCGAACAGCCCCCAGAGCTGGTCGGCCACGGCGCGCTTGGAGGCGCGCGGGATGTCGGCGCGGCTGCCGTCGGCGAACATCACCGTCACCGCGTTGTCGTCGGCATCGAAGCCGATGCCGGGTGCGCTCACGTCGTTGGCCACGATGGCGTCGCACCCCTTTTCGCGCAGCTTGCCGCTGGCCCGCGCCTCCAGCGCCGCCCCGCCCCCGAGCTCGGCGGCGAAGCCGATCAGGAACGGTCGCCCGTTCTGCCGGGCCTGCGCCAGACCGGCCAGCAGATCGGGGACCTGCGGTGAGCTCCAGCGTGAGCTCGCCGCCGGCGTCGCGCCGCGACAGCTTGCCCGCCGCCCGCGCCCGGGGCCGAAAATCAGCCACCGCCGCGGCCATCACCACCGCGTCGGCGCCGGGGGCGACCGAGGCCAGCGCCCGCTCCAGATCGGCGGCCGTCTCCACGTCGATGCGCGCGATCGGGCCGCCGGCGCCGCCCTGGACCTTCGGCGTCCCCGGCCCGGCCAGCAACGTCACCTCGGCGCCGCGCGCCGCCGCCGCCGCCGCCAGCGCGGCGCCCATCTTCCCCGACGACCGGTTGCCGAGGAACCGAACGTCGTCGACGGGCTCGCGGGTCGGGCCGGCCGTGACGACCACCCGCCGGCCGGCCGAGATCCGCCGGCGCCAGCAGGCGCGCCGCCGCCGCCACGATCTCCGCCGGCTCGATCAGCCGGCCGGCGCCGATCCACCCGCAGGCCAGCTCGCCGCTATCGGGGCCGACCGTCGAGACGCGGCCTCCGCCGGCCGGGCCGAGCAGCCGGCCGAGGTTGGCCTGGGTCAGCGGGTTCTCCCACATGTTCACGTTCATCGCCGGCGCCAGCAGCAGGGGCGCCTTCGAGGCCAGCACGACCGCCGTCAGCAGATCGTTGGCCATCCCCGCCGCCAGCCGGGCAATGGCATCCGCCGTCGCCGGCGCCACGATCAAGAGGTCGGCCTCGTCGGCCAGCCGGATGTGCCCGATCTCGGCCTCCCCGGCGAGATCGAACAGCTGCCGCGAGACCGGGGCGCCCGACAGCGTCTGCATGGTCAGCGGGGTGATGAACTCGGTGGCGGCCTCGGTCATCACCACCCGCACGGTCGCGCCCGCCTTGACCAGCAGCCGGCAGAGCTCGGCCGCCTTGTAGGCCGCGATCCCCCCGGTGATTCCCAGGACGATGCGCCGTCCGGCCAAGGTGGTCGCCGGGGTGGCCTCGAGTCCAACTGACCGAGAATCGTCCATGCCCCTCGAATATGTCACGTCTCATTCGCACGCGGCGCAATGTAAAATCCCCGCCGTGACGGGACTGGGCGGGTTTCCACGACGCTTCGACAATTACGTGCTCCTCAAGCCCCTCGCCCGAGGAGGGATGGGGCAGCTCCACCTCGCGCTGACGGGGACGCCCGGGCTCGAGAAGCTCTGCGTGATCAAGCAGGTCATCCCCGACCTCCCCGCCTCCGAGAACTCGCGCCGGTTCCGGGACGAGGCGCTGGTCGCGCTGCGGCTGGCGCACGGGAACATGGTCAGCGTCTTCGACGCCGGCATGCAGGAGGGGCAGATCTTCCTGGCGATGGAGTTCGTCGACGGCAAGGACCTGCTGGCGATCTGGAACCGCTGCGCCGACAGGCGGGTCCCCTTCCCGGTCGACATCTCGGTCTACATCGTCAAGGAGATCACGCGGGCGCTGGTCTACGCGCACGCCTTCGAGGATCTCAAGCTGGTCCATCGCGACGTCTCGCCGGCCAACGTGCTGCTCTCCTACACCGGCGAGGTGAAGCTGACCGACTTCGGCCTGGCGATGTCGATCCTCAAGATGGAGCGGACCACGCCGGGGATCGTCTACGGCAAGCTGTCCTATCTCTCGCCCGAGCAGGCCCGCCGCCAGCCGCTCGACGGCCGGGTCGACATCTACGCGGCCGGGATCATGCTCTGGGAGCTCTTGACCGGGCGGCAGCTCTTCCCGATCGCCAGCCCCGCCGATCAACCGAACCCCGACGCCATGGCGCGGGCGCGCAACCCCGAGGTCGTCCCGCCCTCGACGATCAGCCATCGCGTCCCGCCGGAGCTCGACCGCATCGTCATGCGGGCCCTGGCGGTGGAGCGCGAAGAGCGCTACCCGAGCGCCGAGCTCCTGCGGGCCGATCTGGCGGCGTTCCTGGCCGAGACGGCGCCCAAGACCGACGCCGATCGGCTGGCCAGCTTCCTCCGTCCGCTGTTCGCCGACGACGTGCGCGAGGAGAAGCGCGAGCGCGATCGGCTGATCGCCGGCTCGCGCGCGATGCTCTCGGGGGGCCACCGCGCGCCGGCCGCAGGCCACGGCGTCCCCTCGGCCGGGCACACCGTTGCGTCGACGTCGCTCCGCGACGAGCCCCATCGAGAGGGCGAGGACCCGCGGATCGGGACCACGCTGGGCGGGCGCTACCACATCCGGCGGCTCTGCGGCGAGGGGGCCATGGGGCGGGTCTACGAGGCCCAGCACATCGACATCGGCCGGCGGGTGGCCATCAAGGTCCTGCACGCCCGCTTTCACCACAGCGCCGATCTGGTCGAGCGGTTCCGCCGCGAGGCGCGCGCTGCCTCGAAGATCGGGCACCCGAACATCGTCGACGTGACCGATTCGGGCAGCACGCCCGACGGCGCGTTCTACTTCGTCATGGAGTTCCTCGACGGCGTCAACCTGGAGGAGCTGATCCTCCGGACGGGACCGCTGCCGGTCGAGCGCGCCCTGTTGGTGGCGGCGCAGATCGCGCGCGCGCTCGAGGCGGCGCACGCCGCCGAGGTCATCCACCGCGATCTCAAGCCGGCCAACGTCATGCTCGTGAACCGCAACGACGAGGCGGATTTCGTGAAGGTGCTCGACTTCGGGATCTCGAAGGATCTCGATCTGGCGGTCGGCGCCGCCCTCACCCGCCCGGACATCGCCATCGGCACGCCCGCCTACATGGCGCCCGAGCAGGCGGCGGGCAAGGCGGCCGACGCGCTGACCGACGTCTACGCCGTCGGTGGGCTGCTCTACGAGATGCTGACCGCCACGCAGCCGTGCACCGGTGACGACGCCATCGAGGTGCTGCAGCGCAAGGCCAGCGAGGACCCGCGCCCGGTCGGTGAATTGCGCCCCGAGCTGCCGCGCGACGTGCAGAGGCTGATCATGCGCGCGCTCGCCCGCGCTCCGGGCGATCGCCAGCCCTCGATGGCCGCGCTCAAGGAGCAGGTCATGGCCTGTCTCACGACCGCCGAGGGGGCGCCGGCGCCGGCCCGGATGCCGAGCGGCGCGCTGACCACCCCGCGGATGCCGCCGGCGAGCACCGACACGGTCGTCGCGCCGGCCTCTTCCCGTTCGGCCCCCGTTCGCCGGGTCCGGCTGGGCGGCGCGGCCCTGGCGGCGGCGGTGTTGATCGCGGCGCTGGCGCTGGTCGTGACCCGCCTGTTGCGAGAGCAAGGGACGCCCTTCGCGCCGGACGAAACCATCGCCGTCGGTGTCACGCCGTCGGCCAGGTCGGCAACGCCATCCGCGGCCAGGCCGCCCACCCCGCCGCCTGCGATCGCCGCCGGCCCGCCCCTCCCGGCACCGTCGGAGACCGAGCCGCAGAAGAGGCTGGTGGCCTCCGCGCGCCATCTGGTGACGACCGACCTGGCGCCGTCGGTCGGCAAGACGCCCGCGGCCCATCCGGTGTCGTCAGCCGCCGAGGGCTCGACAGCCGATCCGTCGAGCGAGGCCCGGGCCCCGAAGCCGGCGCCGAGCGCCTCGGCTCTGCCCCGCGCGACGCTCGCCGACACGACGGCGATCCTGGGGCGGGGCCAGACGGCGTTCGATCGCGGCGACTACCAGGAGGCGATCCGCCAAGGCCGGCAGGCGATCGCCGCGGGCGCCGAGATCAACGGCCGCCTGCTGGTCGGCGACGTCTACTTTTACCTGGAGCGCTACCGGGAGGCGCTGCGCGAATACAACGCCGCCGTGGCCCGCGATCCGTCGGACACCTCCGCCCGCAAGCGCCGCGACCTGGCCCGCGAGAAGGCCGGCCAGACCGCGCGGGGCGACGCGCCCTAGGCCGAAAAGGCGACGGTGAGCGAAGCGAACCGTGCCCGACGACGCGCCGCCCGATAGGCGGCGACCAGCAGCGACCGTTACTTGATGTAGCCCTTGGTCGTCAGGTACTCGGCGACCAGGATGGCGCCGCGGGCCGCGCCCATGCGGGTGTTGTGCGAGACGAGCAGGTACTTGATGCCGTTGGCCAGCACCGGGTCGGTCCGCAGGCGGCCGACGACCGTGGACATGCCCCCTTCGGCGTCGCGATCGAGCCGGACCTGCGGACGGAACGGATCGTCGCTGACCGAGATGAGGTGCTTGGGCGCCGACGGCAGCTTGAGGGCGGCCATCTCGGCGCCGAACTCGCGCCAGGCCCCCTTGACCTCGTCGAGGCCCGCCTTCTTCTTCAGCTCGACGAACACCGACTCGGTGTGCCCCTCCATGACGTTGACGCGCGTGCAGGTGCACGACACCGTCACCGGCGCCGGCACGATGGCGGCGCCCACCAGCTTGCCCAGGATCTTGTGGGTCTCGGTCTCGACCTTCTCTTCTTCCTTGGGGATGTAGGGGACGATGTTGTCGAGGATGTCCATCGCCGAGACGCCCGGCGAGCGGCCAGCGCCCGACAGCGCCTGCATCGACGTCATGATCACCCGCGACACGCCGAACGCGTCGTCGAGCGGCTTGAGCGTCATGGCCAGGCCGACGGTGGTGCAGTTCGGGCCGGGCGAGACGAACCCCTTCCAGCCGCGCTTCTTGCGCTGAACGTCGATGAGCGCCGCGTGGTCCCAGTTCACGCCGGGGAGAAACACCGGCACGTCGGGCTCGTAGCGGAAGGCGCTGGCGGTGGAGATGACCGGGATGTCGGCGGCGCACCGGGGCTCGATCACCTTGGCGACGTCGGCCTCGACGGCCGAGAACACCAGCCGGATGCCGTCGGTGGTCATGTTGGCCGAGTCCTCGACGGTGATCCCGGCGTGCTCGTCGGAGAGCGGCTCCGAGCAGAACCACTTCGACGCCCCCTTGTCGTCCTTCACGGCGGCGGCGAACTTCTTGCCGGCCGAGCGGCTCGACGCCGCCAGCTTGCGAATCTCGAACATCGGGTGACCAGCCAGGGACGCCAGGAACTGCTGTCCGGCCAGACCGGTCGCACCCACCACGGCAACAGGGATACGTGACGACGACATCTGCTTTTTCTGAGCCTCCGGGGCGCGAACACTATCAGATGAGCGGCCGCGATGCCGCGATCCGTGAGCGGAGGCCGAGCTTTCCGACGCGTCTGGCCGGCGGTCTGGCCGCGTCTTAGCCGGGCTGCCGCTGGCGCGCGACCTCGTAGAGGGCGATGGCGGCCGCGACGGAAGCGTTGAGCGACGAGACGGTCCCCCGCTGGGGAATGTGGAACCGCCCGTTGCAGCGCCGCGCCACCGCCTCCCGGGTCCCCTTCCCTTCGGAGCCGACGACCAGACCGATCGGGCCGGTCAGGTCGAGGCGGTCGAGGCGCTCGCCGGCGCCCGCACCGGCGGCCAGAACGGTCAGGCCGCGCTCGCGCAGGTAGTCGATGATGCGCATCAGGTTGTTGACCTCGGCGATCCGCACCCGCTCGGTGGCGCCGGCCGAGGCCTTGACCGCGCCCGCCGTCACCGGCGCCGCCCCCTTGGCCGGGATCACCACGCCGTGCGCGCCCAGCACCTCGGCGCTGCGGATGATGGCGCCCAGGTTGTGCGGATCGGTGATCCCGTCGAGCAGCACCACCAGCGGCGGCTCGTTGGCCTGCGTCGGCGGCGGCGAGGATGTCGTCGATGGTGACGTAGCGAAACCGGCCGGTCACGGCCACCAACCCCTGGTGGACGCCGTCGCCCGCCATCTCGGCGACGAGCCGGCGGGCCCGGATCTCGACGGAAACGCCGCGCTCCTTGGCCGCCTGGACCACCCGCTCGACCTCGGGCGAACGGGTCCCCTCGGCGACGTAGACGACGCTCACCTCGCGCGGACGCGCGCGCACCAGCTCGTCGACCGGCCGAACGCCGAAGACGATCCGATCTAATCGGGGGGCCTCGGGCGCTTCGCGCCCTTGGGCCCCCGGCTCGCTTCGGGCTGGCGAAGCCACCCTTCGCTCGCCCTTGCTATCTTCGGCGTCGCTCACACGCCGGCTTCGACTTCTCGGACCAGCTCGTCGAACGCCGCGGCCGGATCGGCGGCGTCGCGCACCGGCCGCCCGACGACCAGGTAGTCCGCCCCCTTGGTGATCGCCTGGCCGGCGGTGGCGACCCGCTTCTGGTCCTCTTTTTTCGCCGCGCCCGGCACGCCGGCGGGTCGAATTCCCGGGACGACGATCAGCAGCCCGGGGGCCGCGCCGTGCGCCGCCTCGATCTCGTGCGGCGAGCAGACCAGGCCGGCGATGCCGGCGCGGGCCGCGATGCGGGCGCGGGCGCGCACCATCTCGGGGATTGTCTGCTCGACCCCTTCGGCGCGCAGATCGTCCTCGGCCAGGCTGGTCAGCACGGTCACGCCGAGCAGCTTCACGCGCCCGGCGGCGGCGTCGGCCGCGCGCGCCAGCATCTCGTAGCCGCCCGAGGTGTGCAGCGTCAGCAGCTCCGCCTGCACGCGTGCCGCCGAGGCGACCGCGCGCGCCACCGTCTCCGGGATGTCGTGCAGCTTGAGGTCGAGGAAGACCTTCCCGCCCCGGGCCCGCACCAGCTCCACCGCCCGCTCCCCCTCGGCGACGAACAGCTCGAGCCCGACCTTGTAAAAGATGGGGCGTCCCGTCCAGGCGGTCGAGGAGCTTGGTCAGCGCCGCGCAGTCCGGGACGTCGAGGGCGACGATGACCCGCTCGCGCGGCGGGGAGCTGCACGGGAGGCTTGGTCTGGCTCGTCACTTTCGCTCCGCCTGGATCTCGGCCACGACGATCTTCACCGCCTCGTCGATCTTCAGCTTGCGCACTTCGGCGCCGTTCCGCCGCTTGACCTCGACGATCCCCTCGGCCACCCCCTTCTTGCCGATCGCCAGCCGGAAGGGGATCCCGATGAGGTCGGCGTCCTTGAACTTGACCCCCGGCCGCTCGTCGCGATCGTCGAAAAGCACGTCGATGCCGGCCGCCGTCAGCTCGTCGTACAGCTTCTTGGCGGTGGCGACGACCGCCGGGTCGTCATGTTGCAGCGCCAGCACCGTCGCCTCGAAGGGCGCCAGCGGCACCGGCCAGATGATGCCGTCCTTGTCGTGGCTCTGTTCGATGGCGGAGGCCACGATGCGGGTGACGCCGATGCCGTAGCGTCCCCATCACCGCCGGCTTCTCCTGTCCGTCGGCGTCGAGGAAGGTCACCCGCATCGGCTTCGAGTACTTGGTGCCGAGGACGAAGACCTGGCCGACCTCGATGCCCCGGTAGGCCTTGAGGTGTCCGGTTTCGCAGCGGGCGCAGGCGTCACCGGCCGCGGCGGTTCGGTAGTCGGCGACGGCGGCCGGCTTGAAATCGCGCTCGATGTTGACGCCGGTCAGGTGCGCGTCGTCCTCGTTGGCGCCGACGATGAAGTCCGACAACACCGCGACCTCGAAGTCGACGTAGACCGGCACGGCTGTCTTGAGACCAACCGGGCCGGCGAAGCCGACGCCGCGCGCCGGTGACCTCCTTGACCGCCGCGTCGCCGGCCAGCGCCAGCGTGTCGGCGCCCAGCGCCTTGGCCAGCTTGATCTCGTTGACCTCGCGATCGCCGCGGACCATCACCGCGATCGGCTTGCCGTCGGCCAGATAGATCAGCGTCTTGACCAGCTTCTCGGCAGGGACGCCGAAGAAGCCGGAGACCTCGGCGATCGTGTGCTTGCCGGGCGTCGCCACCTTCTTCGCCGGGCCTGCGGTCCGGCCTTCGGCGGCTCGGTCGGCCGCCGACCTGCCGCGGCGCGACGCGCCTGCTCGACGTTGGCGGCGTAGTCGCAGCTGTCGCAGGCGACCAGGGCGTCCTCGCCGGTCTCGGTCAGCACCTGGAACTCGTGCGACGACGAGCCGCCGATGTTGCCGGTGTCGGCCTCGACCGCCCGGAACGCCAGCCCGCAGCGGGTGAAGATGCGCGAGTACGTGTCGTACATGTTCTTGTACTCGCGGGCGGCGTCGGTCTCGTTGACGTGGAACGAGTACCCGTCCTTCATGATGAACTCGCGGCCGCGCATCAGGCCGGCGCGGGGGCGCAGCTCGTCGCGGAACTTGGTCTGGATCTGGTAGAGGTTCAGCGGCAGCTGGCGCCAGCTGCGGACGTCGTCGCGCACCAGCGCGCAGATCACCTCTTCGTGCGTCGGCCCGATGACGAAGTCGGCGCCCTTGCGGTCCTTGAAGCGGAGGAGCTGCGCGCCGTACTTGTCCCAGCGACCCGACTCCTGCCACAGCTCGGCGGGGATGACCGCCGGCAGGAAGACCTCCGAGCAGCCGGCGCGGTCCAGCTCCTCGCGGATGATCCTTTCGACCTTCTTCACCACCCGCCAGCCGAGCGGCAGGAACGAGTAGACGCCGGCCGCGACCTTCCGGAGATAGCCGCCCCGGACCATCAGAATGTGAGAGGGGACCTCCGCCTCGGACGGGGCCTCTTTCAGCGTGGGAATCAGAGTCTGGGACATCCGCATGGGGAGACGTTATTAACATAGGACGGGCGGAGGGACCGCCACGACGAGATGGGCCTCGCCGAATACAACCGCAAGCGGAACTTCAAGGTCACGCGCGAGCCGCCGGGGCGCGAAGCGGAAGGCGCGGCGTCGCCCGAGGCGCGGGCCGGACGCGCCCGAACGTTCGTGATCCAGAAGCACGCCGCCACCCGCCTGCACTACGATTTCCGCCTCGAGCTGGAGGGGGTCCTCAAGAGCTGGTCGGTCCCGAAAGGACCGAGCCTCGACCCCTCGGTCAAGCGGCTGGCGATGCAGACGGAGGACCACCCCATGGCCTACGCCGACTTCGAGGGGATCATCCCCCGGGGGGAGTACGGCGGCGGGACGGTGCTCCTGTGGGATCGCGGGACCTGGGAGCCGCAGGACGCCGACCCGCACAAGGCGTTCGCGGCGGGAAACTTAAAGTTTTTGTTGAAGGGCACGAAGCTGCACGGCGGATTCGCTCTGGTCCGGATCAAGCCCCGCGGGGGGCGGGCCGGCGCCGACGACGGCCGGAGCTGGCTGCTCATCAAGGAGAAGGACGCCGAGACCCGCCCCGAGTCGGCCGGCATCGTGACCGAGGAGCATCCGGAGAGCGTGGCCACCCAGCGGACGCTCGAGGAGATCGCGGCCGATCGCGCCCACGTCTGGCACTCGAACCGCTCGCAGGTCGATATGACCGGCATCCCCGGCGCCAAGGAGGCCCCCTTCCCTGCCTCGCTCCGGCCGCCCCGGGCCACGGCCCGACGAGCGCCGCCCGCGGGCGACGGCTGGCTGCACGAGATGGCCATCCCGGGCGAGCGGCTGATCGCCCGCGCCGACGGCGGCGACGTGCGGCTCTTCGGTCCCACGGGCGCGCCGCTGCCGTCGGCCGCCGCCCGCAAGCGCCGGGCGGTGGCCGACGCCGTCCGCCTGCTCCCGGCGGCCACCCTGTTCGTCGACGGCGTGCTCACCGCGGTCGCGCCCGACGGCCACGCCGATCCGAAGGCGCTGGCGCGCACGCTGGCCGGCGAGGGGCCCGCCGTCCTGACCTACTACCTCTTCGATCTCCCCTATCTCGACGGTCACGACCTGCGCGGGGTCGCCGCTCGCGCGGCCGCAAGGCGCTGCTCGACGCGCTGATTCGCCAGGTCGCCGAGCGCACCTGCCTGCGCTACCTCGACCACCTGGAAGGCGCCGGCGCCGATTTCCACCGCGAGGCCTGCCGGCTGGGAATTCCCGGGATGACCTCCCGCCCCGCCGATTCCCGCTACGACGCGCGAGCCGGCTGGATCACCGTCGCCTGCGGGGCCAGCCCCCGCCCGCGCCGTCGCAAATCGGTCAGGAAGTCGGTCAGCGGTAAGTCTTGATCTCGTCCCCGTCGACCACGTAGAGGCGCGGCGAATCGGCCCGCCCGTGATCGGCCCCGAAGTGAAGCGCGCCGGTCAGCCCCTCGAACGTGCCGGTGGAGAGCGCATTCGTCAGATCGGTCCGGGTCCGCGCGCCCGCCGCCACGGCGGCCCGGATGGTATTGACCGCGTCGTAGGCGTAGGCCTCGGTGGCGTGCGGGTCCTGCCCATAGGCGGCGTGGTAGGCGTCGACGAAATCGCGCGCCCGCGGATCGGCGGCCCCCGCGTAGAAGCCGGGCGCCAGCAGCGTCCCCTGGACGTAGCGCCCCGCGCTCTGCAGCAGCCGCGGTGACAGATCGGCGGCGGTCGAGAGCAACAGGATGTTGCGCGGCCGCGGCTTGCCCGGCATGCCGGCCGGCCGGGGCGCGCCCCAGGGCGCCGCCCAGAGATCCGCGGCGGCGAGCGCCGGCGCGATCAGCTCCAGCCGATCGGCGCCGTCGGCCACGAACACGCACCTGCGGCGCCGACCTCTTGATGGCGGCCACCGCCGTCGTGAACGACGTCGCTCCCGGCGGATAGCTCACGTCCGCCCCGATCCGGCCGCCCCCCGCGACGACGTCGCTCCTGAACGCGTTCCGCAGGGCCTTGCCGGCGGCGGTGTCGGGACCGATGATCGCGAAGTCACGCGCGCCGAACCGCAGGGCGGTCTCGGCCAGCGCGCGGGCGCGCGCCGAGGCGTTGTGGACCAGATAGAAGGTCGACCCGACCGGACTCGTGCCCGGGCCGCTGTCGAGCACCAGGAGGGGCAAGCCGCTTCGGCCGTCCATCGGGGCCGGGCCGTCCGCGTCGAAGGCCAGGTTCCTCGGATCGAGCGCCGCCACCACGCCGATCACCGCTTCGCCGCGCGCCAGCTCCTCGACGCCGCCGGCGACCCGCTCGGGGTTGCCGCCCGAGTCGCGCACGATGAGCTGAAGCCCCGCCGCCCCGGGCGCCCCGGTCGCCAGCATGGCCGCGCGCAGGGCCGCCTCCCCGACCGGTTGAAACCGCCCCGACAGCGCCAGCTCCAGACCGAGGCGCCCTGGATCGCCGGGAGAGGTGGCGCGCTCGCCCGGCTGTTCGATCCCCGGCCGCCGCGCGCGCCGACGCCGTCTCCGCCAGGATCTCCGTCGCGCCCGAGCTGTCGCCGCGGGCCCGCAGCGCCGACGCCGCGGCCGCGCCCGAGCAGCGCGCGCGCCAGGCCCTTCTCGGGCGCCGCGCGGTAGGTCTGCACCGTCGCGTCGGGCGAGAGCTGGCCGGCCAGCGCCGTGATCCGCTCCCGCGCGTAGGCCTTCTCCGGCTCCCGACCGCCGCGCGCGTAGGCGTCCCACAGCTCGATGGCCGCGGGCGCGTCGCCGACGCCGGCGGTCGCCTCGGCCAGCGCGCCGCGCAGCTCGACCAGCGAATCGTCGCCCGGTCCCGCGGCGCCGGCCGGCGGCAAGAACGGCAAGCAGCAGCTCGCGTGCGTGCGCGAAGTTCCCCAGTCGCGTCTCCGCCAGGCCGAGGTAGTAGCGGGCGCTGGCCCCCGTCCCTTCGTCGGGCGGCGGCGAGGTCAGCGGCGACAGCAGGCCCCGGGCCGTCTCGGCGTCGCCCCGCGCGAGCGCCAGGCGCGCCAGCATGAGATCGGCCGCCGGCCGCGCCGGGTGCTGCGCGTGGTGGTCGTGGAACGCCTGCAGCAGCGGCCGCGCACCCGCGGCGTCGCCCGCGTCGAAGCGAGCCTTGGCGGCCGCGAAGTCGGCGTCGCCGCCCGGATCGTCGGTCGGGCCGCCCGAGAGCTCCGGCCCGTTCAGCGCCGCCGTTGGTTTGCCGGGCTCGGGGACGACCGGCGCCGGCAGCGGCTCGCCCGAGCCGTACGTCCCCGGCAGGCTGGGCGCGACCTGCCCCGAAGCCGCGCAGGCGGTGAACAACAGAACCAGGTAGATCCCCAGCCGCACCACGTCTCCTTTTACGACCGCCGCGCCATGTTGTCCCGTTTTGTTCCCAGCCCCGCCGCCACGGTCTTGCGGGTGAAGCTGGAGACGCCCAGCTCCTGCATTCCAGCCGGCGCGACCCAGCGCTGATCGGCGCGCGCGCGACCGGCCCGGGGCACGTCGATGCGAAACACCTCCGCCGTGACGTCGCGGTGGGTGAAGACGTGACGGACGGCGCCGTGGTGGACCACCGCTGCGGCGGGCGCGCCGACGCCAAGTTGCTCGGCCACCCGGCGCACCACCGCGCGCGCGGGCTCCGAGGCGACCGGCGCCTCCGGCAGCGACCAGGTCCCGGCCAGGAGCCCGCGCCCGCGCCTGATGAGCAAGACGCGCGCACCGTCGGTGACGCAGGCGCAGGCGACGCGCACCACCGGGCGCGCCACCCGCTTGGTGCGGCGGGGGAGCTCGTCGACGGTCCCGGCGGCACGCGCGGCGCAGGAGGCGCGCAGCGGGCAGGCATCGCAGCGGGGGTTGCGCGGCGTGCAGACCGTCGCGCCCAGCTCCATGACGGCCTGGGTGAAATCGCCGGGGCGCACGCGCGGCACCTCGCGCGCGCCGGCTGCCCGCAGGCGCACGCGGGTGGCGGGCAGATCGATCGAGTCGGCGACGCCGCCCAGCCGCGCCATGACCCGCGCGCCGTTGCCGTCGAGAGCGAACGTCGGCGCGCCGAAGGCGATGGCCGCCACCGCGGCCGCCGTGTACGGGCCGAGCCCGGGCAGCTCGCCCAGCGCCGCCTCGGTCCGCGGGAGCTCGCCGCCGTGCTCGGCGACGGCGGCGACCGCGGCGCGGCGGAGATTGCGAGCGCGGGCGTAATAGCCGAGCCCCGACCAGAGCGCGGTCACCTCCTCCTCGCCGGCCGCCGCCAGCGAAGCCAGCGTCGGGAACCGCGCGATGAAGCGCTCGAAGTACGGGATCACCGCCGCCACGGTGGTCTGCTGAAGCATCAGCTCGGAGACGAGCGTCTTGTAGGGCGTGGGAGCGCGGCGCCACGGCAGGTCGCGCTTCGTCCGGTCGTACCAGCGGAGCAGAGAGGGAGCGATCGGCATCGTGCTCGGCTGGCAGTGTAGTACAACGGGGACGTGGCCCCGCCGTCTCCGCCGCCCGACATCGCCGCCGCCGTGGCCCGCGGCGAGATCGACCCCATCTACTGCCTGTCGGGCGAGCGCTACCTGGTCGACGCCACCGCCGCGGCCATTCGCGCCGCGGTCGTGGCCGAGGGAGGCGCCGCGGCCGCCTTCAACCAGGACGTCTTCGACCTCAAGGAGAAGGGGCTCGGGCCGGCGCTGGCCACCGCGCGCACGCTGCCGATGCTGGCCAAGCGACGGCTGGTCGTCGGCAAGGCGGTCGACGAGGTCAAGGCGGCGGATCTCGAACCGCTGGCCGGCTACGCCGCGGATCCGAACCCGTCGACCTGCCTGCTGCTGATCGCCGACAAGGTCGACGTCCGGTTCAAGGCGTTCCAGACGCTCAAAAAGCGCGGCTACCTGCACGTCTTCGCGCCGCTGCGCGATCAGGCGCTCGCCGGCTGGCTGCGGACGGAGGCGCGCGCGCGGAAGCTGACGCTGGCGCCCGACGCGGCCGAGGCGCTGGCCACCGCCGCCGGGCCCGATCTGGGCCGGCTGTCGCAGGCGCTCGACCTGCTGGCCCTCTACGCGGGGGACAAGGGGATCGGCGTCGACGACGTCGAGGATCTGATCGCCGAGACCCGCCAGCGCGGCGTCTTCGAGCTGACCAAGGCCATCGGGGCCGGCGACGTCGGGCGCGCCTTGGCGCTGCTCACCAACATGCTCCGCAACCGCGAGCCGGCGCTGCGCATCCAGTTCATGCTGGCGCGCCACCTGCGGCAGGTCTGGCGCGCCAAGGAGCTGTTCGCCTCGGGGGCGGGACGCAACGAGATCGCCGCCGGCGTCGGGATCAACCCCTTCTTCCTCGACGACGTGCTGGTCCCGGCGCGCCGCATGTCACGCGCCTCGCTCGAGCGCGCCTTCGAGCGCCTCTACACGGCCGACGTCGAGCTCAAGAGCTCGAAGCTCGATCCGGAGATCGCGCTGTCGCGCCTGGTGCAGACGCTCGCCGAAAGCTCGGCCGAGCGTCCGCGAAGCTGACGCAGCTACTTGGCGGCGCCGGCGCTGCTGACGGCGACCGTCAGGCGGGACACCGACCGCGAGGCCGTCCCCTTCTTGATGACCCCCTTCGAGGCCGCCTTGTCGATCGCCTGGACCGCGCTCTTCAGCAGCGGACCGAGATTCTTGGCCCCCCCCTTGCTCTGGGCGCCGAGCGCCGCGCGGAGCTTCTTGATCGCCGTCCGCATCGCCGTCGTCTGGGCCACGTTGCGCGCCGTTCGCCGCACGCGCTGGCGGTTCGCCTTCTCTGATGACTTGATGTTCGCCACGTTGTTCCTTCGCTCGTTTGGGCGCGCATCATGCGGAGCACACCGCGGATTGTCAAGGACGGGGCGACCGGCGCCTTCAGGCCAGCCCCATCTCCTCCAGGGCCGCGTCGTCGAGCCCGAAGAAATGTCCGGTCTCGTGCAGCAAGGTGGTGCGAATCTCCTCGCGAAGCTCATCCTCGTCGCGGGCCGCCCGCTCGAGGTTGCGCCGGAACAGCACGATCTGCGTCAGCCCGGGCTGCCCGCCCAGCGCCGTGGCCCCCTCCCCATGCGGCGTCCCGCTGAACAGGCCCAGCAGCCGCGGATCGAGGCCGGTGGCCACGTCCGATTCGGCCGGCAGCTCGGCGATGACGATCGGAATCCCCTCGAGGAGGACCCGCGCCCGGGCGGGCAGCTCCTCCAGCGCCGCCTCGGCGACCGCGGCGACCTCCGCTTCCGGCAAGCTGTCGGCCTCTCCCGCGGAGCGGGCGCCGTCGCCGGGCGCCGCATCGAGCATCCAGGTCCGCTTCCAGGCAGCCCGCATCTCGGTCTCGTCGTCGAGCTGCTCGGCCGCGCAGCCCAGCGCATACCAGGCGTCGGCCATCGTCGGGTTCGCCTCGCACAGGAGGCGCAGCCGATCCCGCGCCGCCTCGGCATCGCCGAGCGCCAGCTGCAGATCGGCGATCTCCAGCGCCAGGTCGGGGTCCTCCAGGCGAACCTCGGGCGGCGGCAGCTCCTCCAGCGTGCGCTTCGCCTCCTCGATCTCACCCATCTCGGTCTCGAGACCGGCCTTGAGCGCGACCGCCGAGAGGAACTCGGTCTCGTCGTCCGTCAGATCGAGCGCGCGCGTGGCGTGCCGGAGCGCCTCGGCGGTCGCCTCCGGATCGCCGGCCAGGATCTCGCCGAGCCAGAGCTCCGGCGTCGCCCAGTCGGGATCGGCCGCCGCGGCCCGCTTGAGGATGGCGATCGCCTGGGCGTCGTCCTCCTCCTCGCGGCAGCAGGCGCCGAGCAGCAGCAACGTCTCGGGCGACTTCGGATCGAGCGCCTCGGCCTGCCGGCGCGCCTCGGCCACGTCGCCGGTCTCCAGCGCCTCCCAGGCCGCCTCGATCCGCGGATCGCCCGCCTCGCCTGCCGCCTCGTTCTCTTGCTCGTCGTCCGATTCGCTGGTCATCGGCCTATCCTACGAGATCAGCGTCGGCGCGTCCGCCAGCGCCGCCAGAGACGCCCGCATGTACGAGGCCGCGACCTCGCTGGTCCGCCGGGCATCCTCGGCGCTCCCGATCGAGGGCGCCACTTCGACCACGTCGGCGCCGAGGAGCGGAAACGCCGCGCCGACCCGGGCGACCAGCGCGCGCACGAAGTCGGGCGACAGGCCGTTCGGCTCGGGCGCGCCGGTCGAAGGGGCCGCCGCGCTGTCGGTGGCGTCGATGTCGTTCGACAGATAGACGCGCCGGATGCCCAGGTCCTGCAGGTGCCGGATGACGTCGTCGATCACCGCGCCGCCGCGCGCCTGGACCTCGTCGGCCCAGAACTGCCGGACGCCGAGCGTCGACTCCCAGTGCTCTTTCGTGCGCGACGACGTCCGCACACCGACCTGCACCAGCCGTCCACCCCGCCCGAGCAGCTCGTTGGCGTGATAGGCCCAGGTGGCGAAGCAGATCCGGATGCCCAGACGTTCGGGCAGCAGGTCCGTGTGCGCGTCCGCGTGAACGATGGCCCAGGGCTCGGAGACGTGGCGGGCGAGCGCCGCCACCACCGGCCAGGCAACGGAGTGATCTCCCCCGAGCATGAAGATTCGCAATCCAGGACGCGCACGCAGCAATTGATCGACCACGCGTTCGGCAATGGTCAGCGGCGCCACCGGCCAATCGCCGTCGGCGGCGGCGGGCCCGTAGAGCACCGCGCGCGTCCGGCGCCGCTGCTCGTCGCTCAACATGTCGTCGGTCAGGAGCTGCGGGACGACGAAGAGATCGCCGACGTCGACGATCCCGGCGCCCAGCGCGCGGGCCGGAAAATCGGGCGCCTGCCGAAGCAGCGCTGACCGCACCGCTTCAGGCCCAAAGGCAGCGCCGCGCGTCAGCCCCGCCCCGCAATCGGAGGGGATCCCCAGGATCGCCACCCGCGCCATGCCGATGGACGCCAGCGCGGCGCGCCACTTGTCCTGAATCTCGGCCTCGTCGCGGGCGCCGTACAGCGCCTTCTGCAACGCTTCGCGGGCCGCGCGCCCGGTGCTCACCGTATGAATTCCGCCGCCGGCGGGACGCAGGAATCGGGCGAGGTCGTCCATTTCGTTACACCAGGGCGCGCAAGCACTGTTCGGGTTTCATTACCGCGCGCCGAAACCGCCGCCGCTCGATTTCAGGCCTCTTTCTTAACGCGAAAGTCGTCCGCTTTCAGTCCGAACCGTTTGGCCCAGCGATAGACCAGCGCCGGCTTCCGATCGAGCTCGCGGGAGACGCGCATCATGTTCCCCTGAAACCGGCGGATCAACGCCTCCAGCTCGGCGGCGTCGGGCGGCGGACGCGACTTCCGGCGGCCACCGGCCGAACCCTTGATGCGCGGCGCCGACAGGATCGTCCCGGGCAGGTGCTCGATCGCGATCCGCTCGGTGTCGCGCGCCAGCGCCTCGGCCGAGGCCATGACCTTGCCGAGCTCGCGGACGTTGCCGGGCCACGAGTAAAGGCAGAGCGCCTGGAAGGCGGTCAGCTCGATCGGCTTCTTCCGAGCACCCAGCAGATGGCTGGCCAGGGCGCCCAGATCTTCCACGCGGTCGCGCAGCGGCGGGATCCGGATCGGTTCAGCGCCGAGGCGGGCCGCCAGATCGACGCGCAGGCCCAGGCCGCCCGACTGCGACTGCGACGGCGCGGCGGTGCGGCTGGTGGCGGCGATGATGCGCGTCTCGATCCGCCGCGCGCGCAGCCCGCCGACCGGCGACAGCATCCGATCCTGGGTGAAGCGCAGCAGCTTCGTTTGCAGCTCGGGCGCCATCTCGCCGATCTCGTCCAGGAACAGCGTTCCGTTCTCCGCCTCCTCGATGATCCCGCCCTTGGCCATCGCCGCCTGCGAGTGCGCGCCCCGCGCATAGCCGAAGAGCTCCGTCTCCACCAGCTCGCGGGGAATGGCGGCGCAGTTGATGGCCACGAACCGCCCCGTCCGGCCGCTGGCCCGGTGAACCGCCTCGGCATAGACCTCCTTGCCGACGCCGGTCTCGCCGGTCAGCAGCAGCTCTTCGCCCGCGGCCGCCAGCTTTCGCAGCTTCTGACAGACCGTGGCAAAGGCCGGATTGACCGTCGCCACGGGACCGAGCGGATTCGAGACCTCGGCTTCGATCGCCGTCCGCTGCGCGACAGTCGTGACCCGGAAGACCAGCACGTGGCTCCCGACGAAGATGACCGAGCCGTCCCGCAGCCGGACAGTCGTCTCGACCGGCTCGCCATCGACGATCGTCCCGTTGGTGCTCGACAGGTCGGTCAGCTCGTAGACCCCCTCCTCGGGCGCAGGGGTGATCGCCATGTGCTGCGACGAGACCATCCGGTCGGGCAGGACCAACGAAGCTTGCCCCGGCTCCCCCTGGGTCGCCTGCCGGCGCCCGACGACCAACGACCCGGTGAACGTCGCGAGCCGGTCCGCCCCCTGCGGAACGTTCCCCCGGCTGTCCCCCACGACCAATACGAGAGGAACCTTCACGGGGTCGTCTGACGCCTCGTGGCGCGGAACAAACGTGGTGCTTTCGTTGGGCGTGATCACTTGGGATTAGCCGAACGATAAAGCGTAACTGCCCTTGCGTAAACGGATATAAAACCGCGCCCCCAAAACGTCCGTTTTCCGCCGAAAAAGCCCGGAGTTCAGGGCTCTCCGAAGTGGTCCTGCAGTTGCTCTTGGAAGGCCGAAAGGCCGCGTCGCTTTCTGGCGCGGTTTTCCGACCCGCAACGACCAGACCACAAGGAGATCCCATGATCAAAAAGATTGTGCTCGTCGCGTTATTCGTCGCCGCTTCGGCCACTGCTACGGTGTTCGCCCACTCGGCGACGAAGGTGCCGGTGCCGACGACGCCGAAAGGATTCTGTCCGCCCGTCATGTGCTGATTGTCGCAGCGCGCGACATTCCGCCTCAATCAGAGCGGGGCAAGGCCAGCAGCCGAGAGGTCTCCGCCCTCTCGACTCGTATTTGTTGAGGGGGCGGGGAGTCGGGCGAAGGCGCCTTCGGCCAGCAGTGGAATTCGTCCGTCGGGGCATCTTCCCGCTGCGTTTCGTACCGCTTCCCCGTCTTCTTTCCGGTGAGATCGCGCTCAAACCAGACGTAACGTCCGGCGAATATCTCCAGGCTCCAAACCGTCGCCCATGATGACCAGACCGGAGGGCACAAAGGGAAGGCATCCCAGGAGACTAGATAGTGGCCGTCCTCCGCGGAGATTACCGTGACCTGGGTGGATCCCACCTGAGTGGCGTACGCCAAGCTCTTGCCGTCGGGAGAAAATTTCGGCCACGACGGCAGAAGCTCGTCATTGCGAAGCACGCGACATGTTCCGCCGCTGACTGAACAAAGAATGATGCTCTTGCGCGTGTAGTCCGCGTAGGCCCACCAGCGTCCGTCGGGAGAAAAGTCGGGAGTGACGTCTTCCTCTCCATTGGTCAGTTTCCGCGAGGTGCCGTCCGATCCCTGCCACCAGATGACGCTTCGGCCGCCTTCTCGCTTGCCGAGCAACAGATCTCCGGACAAAGACCTGGCCGCCGAAGTTATCCGTCCATCGGACGTTAAGCGTGTCCTACGAGTCCCCTCAACCAACCAAGCGTCGCCCGAGATCTGTCGTCCGAGGAGCGTTTCCATCCCGCCAATCTCCTTCTTCGCCAGAAGATCGAACCCCGCGTAGCGTCCCAATTCGCTGATCGTCTCTCTTTGCCAATCGATCGCAGCAAGAGTGGTGTTCGGTCCCGACGAGCCGAAGGGAACCACTATCTCGTCGTCGTCTTCCCCGAACTGGACACGCTGCACCCGCGGTGTCGAGAAGACCTTCTGCGTCTCGAACGCTCTTCCGCTGTAGACGTCGAGAACGAAGGTCGCGTCGTCTCCGTACAGCAGCAGGGCCAGCGCCCGGCCGTCCTTGCCGACGGCCTTGTTGGTAATGAGGCGATGCCCCTCGACCTTGGGATCCGGAAGCAGGGTGAAGGTCATCGTTGGTAGAGAGAAGACCGCCGCATGAGACGGATCGACCGTGAAAAGGAATTCGTCGTTGCCGCCCAGCCACATCGGCTCCGAGCCCGACGTCATCGTGGTCGCGGCCCCGCCGTCGCGGGCCTGCGACCACCGGATCTCTTTCGCCCCCGCTGACGTCAGCGCGGTGAACAACAGAGCCGAGCCGGACGGGGAGAGCTCCGGGCAGCCGGCCGCATAGGCCTCCGGGACGAGGGGCGACGGCCGACGCCGGCCGGTCGACACGTCGACGTCTTCAGCACGGCGGGGCGTTCCCCAAATGATCTGGGCAGTTCGCTCATCGATGACGGAAAAACAGTGCACCCTCCCCGGAATCTCGGTGATGACCCGGGCGGTCTTCGTCCAATCTGCCGGCGGGTGGGTCGCCGCTCGAAGTGCGATCGTGCCACCGGCACCTCTGACGGCGGACGCCGGTGCAGACCTGCGGTGCCTCGCGACGACTCCGCCGCCGACCACCAACGCCAAGAAGACCAGCGCGTATCCCACCACCTTGCCGGTCTTCTCAGGTCCGCCGCGGTCAGGACGTGACAGCCGTGAAGCTGCGAACATGGTCGCGACCTCGCCTGCATCGGCCGGTCGATCGAGCGGCGCGTCCGCCAAACAGCGCTCGCACAGCGCCAACATGCTGCGCTCCGCCGACGAGCTCGGCCGGATGGGCCCCTTGCCCGCGCCGTCGAAGCTGACCGACCGCCGCTCCGGACGCCGGCCGAAGAAGATCTCGTGGAGGACGACCCCCAGCGCCCAGACATCCGACCGACTGGTGGCCGGCTCCCCGGCCAGAACCTCGGGGGCCATGTAGTGAGGCGTGCCGATCAAGACGGTGGCGCCGGGCGCGGTCGCGGCGTCGGTTGCCAGACCAAAGTCAGAGAGCACCAGCCGGCCGTCCTCCATCCGAAGCAGGTTGTCGGGTTTGAAGTCGCGGTGGACGACGCCCGCGGCGTGCAGGGCGGCCAGACCGGCGATCACCGCCCTGGCGTCGGCCATCTTCGCCTCGAGCGGGCGCTCGAGAGCATCGCCGAGCTTCAGTTCGTCGCGCAGCGAGCCCCCGCGAGCGATCTCCATCGTCAAGAAGCGGTGGCCGTCGGCCTCCCCGATGTCGAAGATCCGACAGACGTTGGGGTGCTGGATGGGACGCCCCAGCCGCAGCTCACGCGAGAATCGCTTCTCCCACTTGGTGTCCCGCGCGAGCTCCGCCTTGAGCACCTTCAACGCGACGACGTTCTGGGCGGCCCGATCGAAGACGCGCAGAACGATCCCGCTCCCTCCCCTTCCGATGACGTCCTCGATCTGATACCGGCCCGCCAGCACCGTCCCTCGCTCGATGTCGGGCGGCCGTTCGCGGACGAAGGACTCCTCCGCCACCTCGGTGACGCTGTCCTTGGAGCCCGATCCGGAATCGCTCATCTTGACGCCGCGCGACAGCCTATCGACTCGGCGATCGGCCCGGAAGATATTTCTCCGGCAGGAAACGGAGCTGGCCTCGGAAGCTGGTCTCGATCCTCGACCGCCGCCTTGACGGGTGACGCGGGGTCGGCAACCCCATCTGAGCAGTCGGTGGTTCCCGGCCAGCGTACGGCCGGTCGGGAGCGCCGAGTCGGTATCGAACTCCGTCCAGATCACCTTCCGCCCTTTGCGTACCGCGACCCAGAGAGCCCTGTCGTTCGCCCAGCCGGGCTGCACACCCGGTATCGACGCCCACGATCTCGCGACCGCCGCCCCGACCATCGGCTGCGATCCAGCGAATGACGTGTCCTCGATTGTCCGATTCCAAGAACGCCAGGCGGCTGTCGTCGGGAGACACGGCCGCCCATCGCGTGCTTCCCTCGAAGATCTGTCGGCAACCTCCCTGGTCGCAACGGCGCAGGCCCGACTTGGGGCCGAAGGTCCCCATGAACATCAGCGCCCCGTCGGACGAGCATGTCGGCGTCAGCGTCCTCTCGCTATCGGCCAACGTGTCGTCGACCTTCCCTGTCCGATCGAGCCACACTGTTCGAGCGGTTCCCTTCTTCGATTCGGTGGCGATGATCCTGTCGCCACACCGGGACGCCCAAATGATCTCGTCGCCCACTGGCACACGGGATTCTGTTTTCCCGGACCGCACGACCAGGTATTCGCTTCTCGCGCTGCTGACAAAGGCGGCGCCCTGTTCGAGGAACAGCGGCGTGCGAAACGATTGGCCCGGGATCTCGCCGACGAAACGACCGCGGTGCCTGGCAGGCTCGATCTGGACGAGGACCCAGTGGGCGCCGCGCATCGCCGAGCAGTAGTATTCGCCGTTGCCCGGGGATGTCACATCCAACACCGGCATCGGCAAACGGAAATGAACCATCTGCTTCAGGCGTGGAAGCGAGAATTCACCGATGTCCGTCTCCATCGATTGCAGGACGGACGACACGAAGATTCGATCTCCGGTGACCGCATGGTAGGTGGTGAAGATCGGCGCGTCCGTCGCGGGTACGACCTCGCTGCGTTTGGTCGCCAGCGAAAACACCCCGACGTGGGAGCCGTCGATGTCGTACGTGAAGGTCTCGCTGTCCGGTCAGCCAGACCGGATCCGAAGACATCGTCGGCTCGGCCGTCGGGACTTCCGGCACCCCATCGCGGCCGTCCGGCTGCAGGGAGACGAAGGCATAGGCGCGCTCGTCGGGCGTGTGGCCGGTATAGACGAGGCGTCGGCCGTCTGGGGAGAGATCCGGGCAGCCCTCAGCATAGGCTCCGCGACCAGCGGCGAGGGGCTGCGCTTGCCGGTGCGGACGTCGACGTCCTCGGCGTGCGGAGGGTAACCCCAGACGAACCGGACGGTGTGGTGATCGGGGAGCGAGACCATGCAACGGATCCGTTCCGGCACTTCGGCCAGGACCTTCGCCTTGTCCGGTCCAATCGTCCGGCTCGCCGGCCGGGACAATCATGAGCGGATCGACGGGGCCCGCGGCGCCGGCCACCGTCTGCGGCGCGCCTTCGTGCGCTCCTGACCCGCCGCGCACCGACGATGACGGCGGCGATCACCAAGGCCGCCGCCGTCGCCGTCGCCATCCATCGACGCCGCCAGAGGACCGCCGACCGCGCCAGTCCCGCGCTCGCTGAGCCGCGCCGCGATCTCGCCGGCGTCGCGCGGCCGGCGCGCGGGCTTCGGCGGCCAGGCAGGCGCGGCAGAATCTCGAGGACACTCCGTTCCGTCGCGGCTCAGCCGGCGGCCGCCGACGGGCTGCGCATCGCCCCGCTCTCCGAGTCCCACCGCAGGCGCTGTCCGAAGACGGCCTCGTGGATGACGGCGCCGAGGGCCCAGATGTCCGCCGCGAAGGTGGCCCGACCGCCGCGCACCACCTCGGGGGCCATGTACGCCACCGTGCCGCCCCGGATGCTCGTCGTGCCGTCGAACGAATCGGTGGCCAGACCGAAGTCCGACAGCACCAGACGCCCGTCGCTCATCCGCAGCGCGTTCTGGGGAGAGATGTCTCGATGGACGATCCCGGCCGCGTGGATGGCAGCCAGGCCGGCGGCGATCGCGCGCGCGTCGGTGATCCGGGCGGCCAGGGGCCGCGCCGCGGCCTTCCCGGCACGAATTTCGTCGCGCAGCGCGCCGCCCGTTGCCAGCTCCATGATCAGAAAGGCCCGCCCGTCGGCCTGGGCGTAGTCGAAGACGCGGCAGACGTTGGGGTGCTGGATCTGCCGCGCCAGCTTCACCTCGCGGGCCAGCCGTTCGCTCCACTCTCGCTCGCCGGCGTACTCCGCGCGGACAATCTTGATCGCGACCTCGACCCCCAGCGTCCTGTCGAAGGCCTGGACCACCACCCCCATGCCCCCCTGCCCGATGGTCTTGCCGATCTCGTAACGCCCGCCGAGGACCGTTCCGGAGCGCAGCGGGACGGAGGGCGAAGCCGTCGTCGGAGCTGGACGTTCGACCTCGGTTTCCGGCAGACGCGCCGTCGGCTCGTTCTCGTCCTCGTCCTCAGCCACGGAACTTTCCCGGCTGCAGCTTGTGCTTCACCACCCACCGCCAAACCACGTTCCACTTGCGGTCGAGCGCCCGCGCCACGCTGGCCACATTGCCGTCGTGCTGCTTCAAGAGCTGCTCGAGCTCGTTGGCGTCCGGGGCGGGCCGAGGGTCGCGGCGTCGGATTTCGATGGGGGCGCCTCGCTGGAGCGCACCGCGGACGGCGGCCGGCAGGTGTTCGAGCCGCAGACGGACGCCGGTGGTCAGGGCCAACGCATGGGCGATGGTCTTCTCCAGCTCGCGGACGTTGAGCGGCCAGCCGTAGAGGCACAACGCCCGCACCGCGGCCGGCTCGATCTCGCGCAGCGTCCCGGCGGCGAAGTGCGCCACCAGCGAGAGGATCTCCTCCGGCCGCTTGCGCAGCGGCGGAATGCCGATCGGCTCCGTTCCCAGGCGTGCGACCAGGTCGACGCGCAACGCGCCCGGCCCCGTGCCGATCACCTGCCGCGTCGTCGCCGCGATCACCCGGACGTCGACCCGGCGAACCTTGGTCGAACCGAGCGGGCTGAAGCTGCGGTCCTGCAGGAACCGGAACAACTTGATCTGGAGATCGGCAGCCATGTCGCCAATCTCGTCGAGCAGCAGGGTCCCCCCCTCGGCGGCCTCCACCAGGCCGGCCTTGGCGCCCCTGGCGGTCGAATGGGCGCCGGCGCGATACCCGAACAGCTCGCTCTCCACCAGGGCCGCCGGCAGCGCCGTGCAGTTGATCGCCACGAATCGCCCCTTCCGCCCGGAGGCTCGGTGGACGGCCCGCGCGCAGATCTCCTTGCCCACGCCCGTCTCGCCGACCAGAAGGAGCTCGGCGTCGGTGCGGGCCAGCTTGCGCAGACGCGCATGGATCAGCGCCAGCGCCGGCGAGAAGGTCGGCACGGGACCGAAGGGCGTGGCGGCGTCCTCCCGCAAGGCCGCCAGCTCGGCGTCGGACACCAGCCGAAACACCGCGACCTGGTTTCCGAACAGGACGAGCGCACCGCTCGCCAGCCGGGTCGGCCGCTCGAGCCGCGGCCCGTCGAGGAAGGTCCCGTTGGTGCTGCCGAGGTCCTCGATCTCGTACCCCCGCGCGGTGCGGGTGATTCGCAGATGCTCGCGCGAGAGGAGCCGATTGTCGAACAGCGCTCCGCCGGCCGCCTCCTGGCCGCGGCCGATGATCAGCGAACCTTCACTCGGCAACCGGACCTCGCGCCGGTGGCCGAACGAGGCGGTCAACAACACCGCGTGTCGCCGCGGAGCATTGCCGGCCGGGGCCTCCTCCGGCTCCGTGTCATGAGCCTTCTCGACTGACTGCATCCGCCTCCCTGTGGATACAACAGTCACCCGGATCCTCAAAACCGTCCCGCGTGACACGAAGAATTCGAGGCTGAGGCCCGCCTCTGCTACCGTGTCACGACCTTGCGCCCGCTGCTGGTGGTCCCGGGGCTGTTCTGCACCGCGATTCACGACGACGAGCTCGGCTATATCTGGGGCCGGTTCGGACAGCTCTACGGTGGGCCACCGATTGGAACGCTGGCGGGGTTGCGGGGCCAGCCCAAGGAGCTCCTGCGCGGGCTCCCTCTGCTGTTCGGCTTCAAGTACGATCTGGTCGGCGCACTAGAGAAGGCGCTCTGCGAGGGGGGGTACCGCCCCGGACAGACGCTGCACTACTTCGCCTACGACTGGCGGCGTCCGGTGGTCGACCTCGGGGTCACGCTGGCGGCCGAGGTGCGGCGCCTCGCGTCGGCTTGCGGCGACGAGATCGACATCCTCGGGCTGTCGAACGGGGGTCCCATCGTGCGGGCCGCCTATGCCGCCGATCGGTCGCTTCCCGTCGCGCGGGTGGTCACCTCGGGCGGCGCCCACGCCGGCACGGTCGAGACGGTCGCCTGTCTCGACGCCGGCTTTCGTTTCGCGCCGCTCGGCCGGCGGGTGAGCCCCGAGGAGTTCATGTCCTGCCCGGGAGGGCTCGATTCGATCCCCGAGCCGGGCAGCGCGCAGTTCATCCCCGGCGCCGATTACGACCTCTACGACGTCGAGACCTGGCGCCGGCTGCGGATGTCGGTTTTTCGCCGCCACCCCGACGACCCGGTCTGGACCGAGGTGGTGCGGAAGCGGCTGGCGGGCGTGCGCGAGCTCTACCGCGTGCTCGACGGGGCGGCGGCCCCGCGCCGGCTGATCTGCATCTGCGGAACCGGGCTGCCGACCCAGGTCCGGATCGTCGTGGAGAAGGGGCGCGCCCGCCTGCCCGGCGAAGGGCGGTTGGCCGGCCTCGCCCAGGCCGCGGTGACCGACGGAGACGGCACCATCTCCGTCGAGGCGGCGCACGCCTGGGCCGGCGCCGAGCCCGAGGTGGTCAAGATCCCGGTCACCCGCCACCGCGACATGATCCGGACGCGGCTCGCCTTCGAAGCCATTCTGGCCGCACTGCGCTGAGCGCGCGCCAATGCGGTCCTCGCGCGGAACTTCGCTTGCCGGGATGCCCCGCCAGGGTTTCTACTGATCCCAGGGATGCGGCGGACGTTCAAGCAGTTCCGGGTCTTCCTGGAGACGAACCCCTACACGGCCGCCGCCACCGTGCGCCTGTCGCGCCGGGCGCGGGCGGCGATCTTCGTCTACCGGCTGTCGATCCGGATCCTGGCGCAGTGGGCGCGCGACAAGTGTCCGCAGCAGGCGGCGGCGCTGGCCTTTCAGACGGCGCTGTCGCTGGTGCCGGTCACGGCGATCGCGTTCTCGATCCTGCGGGGGGTCGGCTCGCTGGACGCCGAGTCGCGCCTCCTGCAGTTCTTCTCCGAGCACGTCTTCCCGCGGATGTCCGACGTCAGCGAGCGGATCCAGTCGTTCGCCGGCAAGGTCAGCATCGGCGCCCTCGGGGGCGGCGGTCTCATCTTCACCATCGTCACCTGCTACTCGCTCTACAGCTACGTCGAGCGGATCTTCAACGACATCTGGCGCGTCGGGCAGCGCCGCACCCTGATCGGCAAGTTCCTGACCTTCTACGCCATGGTCACCCTGCTGCCGACGCTGGCCGGGTTCTCGCTCTACTGGTCGGGGCGGCTCATCTCGGCCGACGGCATGACGCGGTTCTTCGCGCCGTTCATGATCGAGCTGACCGGCCTCATCCTCATGAACAAGCTGCTGCCGCGCACCAACGTCGATTGGTCGGCGGCGACGGCGGGGGCGCTGGCGACGGCCTGCCTGCTGGAGGTGACCAAGTACCTCTTCGTCCACTTCGCCGAGCGGATCATGCTCAAGAGCTACAACAGCGTGTACGGTCCGCTCGGGCTCGTGCCGCTGGTGCTGGTCTGGATCTACGCCGCCTGGGTGCTGATCCTGCTCGGCGCCGAGATCACCCACGCGCTGCAGAACCTGCGGCTGCTCGAGGCGGAGGACCGGCGGCAGCGCGACGACGAGCCGATCAACGGGCTCGTCGCCGCCCAGATCCTGGCGGCGGTCGCGGCGACCCACCAGGCGGGCGGCGCCGGTCATCCCAAGGAGCGCCTGGTGAGCGACTTCGGCCTCACCCCGCACAACGTCGAGCGGCTCGTCGCCCGGCTGAAGGCCCGCGGCCTCATCGCCGAGGTGCGCGGCGATCTCAACGGCTACGTGCCGGGACGTTCGGCCACGGCGATCCGGCTCGAGGAGGTGCTGGCCGCCTTTCGCTCGACCGACGTCGAGATCGCGCACGGCAACACCTCCCCGGTGCTGCGCGATCTGGTGGTTGAGCTCGACGAGGAGCGCAAGCGGCGGATCGCCGGGCTGACCATCGCCGATCTGCTGCCGGACGTGACGGTGGTGCCCGAGCCGGATCCGGCGCCGCGTGAGGCGCGCGACGCCAGCGCCGCGCTGGCCATCGTCAAGGACCGTCCCGCCAAATAGCCGAGCGGTGGCTCTAGTCGAGCGACCGTCCGCGAAACCGGCGCCCCGGCGCGCTGCTCGAGGCGGGCGCGCCGGCCGGCGACGTCCTTCTCCCGGCCGGCGTCGCCGGGATCGGACGGGGCGACGGTGCGGGGGACACCGGCGGCGGCGGCTCCGTCTCGGCCTGGGAGATCGCGGAGGCGATCCGCCGCCCGACGAGATTGGCGGCCATGCGGAGGGCCGGCATGTTGACCTCGCCGACGACCACGATGCAGAGCATCCCGCCGGCGACCGTCTTCAGGTAGAGACGGTTTTCGCCGTAGCGGACCACGGCGAACTCCAGCGCGTCGCCGCCGGCGGCGAAGGTCTCGCTGATCCGCAGCAGCCGGCTGCCGGCCTCGGCGAGGACCGCGTCGTCGAACAGCGCCGGGATCTCCCGCGCGATCAGCCGGCCGCTGGCGGTGCAGACGAAGCTGCCGGCGATGCCGGCCACGTCCTTGAGCGTGGCCAGGCTGGTCCGCACCCCTTCGCCGCGCGTCGCGGCCGCCTCGGCGTTCACAGTCCCAGCTTCTCGCGCAAGGTCTGGAGGTTGACCTCCGGACGGGGCCGCAGCGTGACGAGCCCGTCGCCGTCGGAGAAGACGATGCAGCGCCCATCGACGAATCCGCACTCGACCGCCGCGAATTCGTCGAAGCCCAGGAGCTCGCCCGTCAGCTGCAGGAGGCGGTGCGCGTAGGCGACCGTCTCGGCCAGCTCTTCGCTGCCGCCCCGGTTGCTCACCACCGCGCCGTTCGGACCCAGCCGCATCATGACCGCGAAGTCGCCGACCGGCCCCAGCTCGGAGCGCCCCCCGTCGCCGCCTTTCGCCACCGGCCTGGGCGTCACCAGCGCTTCGTCCGTCCCTGGGCTCGTCATCTCGCCTCCTTCATCTTCTCGCGCCGCCGCCGTCTCCTCGTCCGCGTCGTCGAGCTCGCTCAGCTCCAGCTCCTCGTATCTGTCGACCTCATCGCCCGCGGCGCCGCGGGCCGGGAAGGCCACCAGGTTCGATGCGCGCCTCTCATCGCGCAGCTGGGCGGCCTGCAAGATGAGTCCTTCGTGCGACGTTCGGATGGTCGCCTGCGTCGGCCAGGAACGCTCGCAGCCCTGGAACGATCCGTTGGTCCAGTCGAGGATCTCCAGCGCCGCGGCTTCGCCCGTCCGTTGCGCGGTGGTCGCGTGCACGATCTGTCCGCGATCGAAGTAGAGGTAGCCGACGCCCCCTTCGCCGATCACCTGCACCACCCGGTGCGAGCGCGTCAGGCACTCCATCTGGATCAAGTCCCAGAGGCTGGCGCCGCGAAGCTGCGCCGAGAATCCCCGAGGGCTCGCCGCGGCGCCCACGGCACCGCCCGCCCCCTCCCGTCCGTCATTTCTACCCCGCGCTTGCATTCTTACCGGCTCGCTCCCAGAGGTACGATCTCAGAATTTCGGTCAACGCGTCGTTTCCAGCGCGCAAAAACTCCGTAGCGCCAAGGCGACGCTGGCGCGACAGGCCGGCCTCGGCCCGGTGACGGCGAAGGAGTCCACGTCCCGCGCGCGGCGACGATCCTGCCGCTTTAGGGCGCGAGTCTCTCGCGGCGGGCTTCGCGGAAGAAGCTGGTCGCCTCGTCGTGAACGCGGCTCACCCAGGTGATCGACCGACCTTCGAATTCGTACACGCTGTAGCGGGCCCGGCGCTCCGGCCCGCCCGCGTACGACGCCGAGCCGGCGCCAATCACGGGGATCGCCCGACCGTCGGGTCCCGGCAGCTCGGCGCGCTGGTCCTCGTGATCGTGGCCGTGCAGCACCAGGTCGGCGCCGGCGCGGGCGAGGACCTGGGCGAAGGCCGCCCGGTCGCGCAGGTTCCGGTGCTCGCCCGTCCTTGTGGAGGACCGGCGGGTGGTGCACCAGCACGACGCGCGTCAGGGACGCCAGCTCCGGCGCTTTCAAGATCGTCTCCAGCCGCGCGAGCTGCGCCTCGCCGATCGCCCCCCAGGCGCCGAGATCGCCGGTGGCGACGGCGCTCGAGACGCCGATCAGCGCCAGCGGCTCGCGGATTTGGACGAAGGGATAATGGGCGCTCTCGGCATCCCCTTGGCGGTCGAGATCGCTCGTCTGGTAAGGGGCGAAGAGCCGCTCGAACTCGCGCGTGGCCAGCACCTCGGGCACGTAGGCGTCGTGGTTGCCCGGGATGACGGAGATGGCGTCGGGCGCCACCCCCGACAGGTCCAGCCAGGCCAGCGCCGAACGCCATTCGGCCGTCACGGCGATGTTCGACAGGTCGCCGGTCACCGCCAGGTGATCGGGGGCCTGGGCGCGCAGATCGACCCGCAGGTCTTCCAGCAGCTCCATCTTGTGCTTGCGAACGCGGTTGACCACCAGGTTCACGTAGCCGACGGCCCGCTTGCCCCACAGCTCGCCGGCGCGGATGCCCTGCCCGCCGCGGGCGCTGCGAAAGTGGGGATCGGTGACGTGCGCGAGGCGGAACATGGGTTACGACTCTGCCAGAAGCTGCACGTCGGCGGTGACGCCGAAGTGGTCGGAGGCGAAGATGCGCTCGCCGTCGGGGCCAATCTCGGGCTCGTCGAAGGCCAGGCTGGCCGCGCGGACGGTGGCCCGGCGATCGCGCCGCACGGGGGTCACGAAGATGTAGTCGAGCCGGCGGTCACGCCGCAGCCAGTGCATCTTCTCGGTGTAGTCGTTGGCGCGGGTCCAGGTGTACCCGGGGTGATCCTGACGAACGGCCGCCCAGGCGTCTTGATAGGCGACGCGCCGGCCGCCCAGGGTGTGCTGTCCGGTCAACCAGCGCAGCTCGTCGCTGTCGGGGACGGTGTTGAAGTCGCCCATGACCACCCGCGGGTTGCCGTTGTCGTGCCGGGTTGCCACCTCGTCGACGAACTGCACCTGCGCCTCGCGCCAGAGCCCCTCGTGCTCGCGGTAGGAGAGATGGGTGGTGTGGACCCAGAGCCCGCCCGCCTCGCCGTCGAGCCGCGCCGAAAGGATCCCCCGCCCCTCGACGTCCGTGCTGTGCGGCAGCGGCCGGAACTCCTGGGCGCCGATCGGAAACCGCGAGACGATGGCCAGCCCCTCTTGGCCGCCGCCCCAGACGGAGGTCGGCGCGAAGGCGTGATGCCAGCCGCGCGCCCGCGCCAGCAGCGCCGCCTGATTCGGCACCCGCTCCGGCACCTCGCGCACCTCTTGCAAACCGATCACGTCGGGCGCGATGGCGTCGAGCCGCTTGTTGACGAGCGCGAGCCGCGCCTCCCAGGGGCCGTTTTCGCCCCAGAGGTTCAGCGTCAGGAAGCGCGCCACGCCGCCCGTCACATCGACACACGTGCGACACCTGGCGCACACCGGGCCCACCACGCTCAGCCGCCCCGGTAGGTGCACTTGCTGTCGTAGGTCTCCCAGACCGTGACCGCCGAGAGCTCCTTGATCTGGGCGCGAAGCTCGCGCCACACGTAGATGGCGATGTTCTCGCAGGTCGAGTTCTCGAGGCCCGGCACCTCGTTCAGGTTGTGGTGATCGAAGCGAGCGAACAAGACCGCCCAGGCGTCGTCGATGACGCCGAAGTCGATCAGCCAGCCGGTCTCCGGGTTCACCGGCCCCTCGATGGCGACGTCGACCTTGTAGCTGTGGCCGTGCACGCGCGCGCACTTGTGCCCCGCGGGAACCCGCGGCAGGTAATGGGCCGCCTCGAAACGGTACTCCTTGACCAGCTCGACGTTCACCCGTCGATTATATGGGAACCCTCGAAGGGTTCCCATCCCTCCCGCGGCGGACTCCGCTCGGCAAAGCCGAGCTACGTTCACGCGATCACGAGCTACTTACTGAAATCGATCGAGGCCCAGGGCTTCTCGGGACGGGCGAACAGGTACCCCTGGCAGAGATCGCCGCCGACGCGGACCAGGGCGTCACGCTCGTCCGGCGTCTCGACCCCTTCGGCGATGATCTCGATCCCGAGGTCGCGGCAGAGGCCGACGATCGATCCCAGCAGCTTCTGCTTCATCGGCGACCTGTCGATCCCGCGAATCAGCGACATGTCGACCTTGACCACGTCCGGCTCGAGGTGGGCGAAGCTGGTGAGCCCGGCGTAGCCGGCGCCCAGATCGTCGACGGCGATCCGGTATCCGAGCGAGCGCAGCTGGGCCACCCGGCTGCTGGCGTCGCGGATCTGCTCCAGCGGCGCCCGTTCGGTGACCTCCAGAACGACGCGACCGGCGTGGCGTGAAAGGGGCGCCGCGGAATCGATCAGCCGGTCGTCGGCCAGCTCCATGGCGTGCAGGTTGATGAACAGCAGTCCCTCGACCGGGTTGGCGTCCAGGGTCTGAGCGACGCGATCGCGCACCGTGCGCCCGAGCTCCTCGAGACGCCCCAGCCGCTCGGCGGCCTCGAACAGATCCGGCGGCGAGCGCAGGGTCGGCTCCTCGTTTCGGACCAGCGCCTCGTGGGCGAAGGTCGTGCGCTTCGACCACGAGACGATCGGCTGATAAGCAATCCAGAGCGACCCCAGCGCGGAGGCGAAGCGCGCCTCCAACCCGGCGCGATCGCCGAGATGCTTGCCGTCGAGGCGGAACATCTCCAGCGCCTCGCGCTTGATGCGGGCCATCTGATGCAACCGCACGGCGCGGGTCACCACCTCCTCCAGCTCCCCGGTCGAGATCGGCTTGATCAGATAGCGGAGCGCGCCGTACTCCACCGCGCGCACGGCGCTTTCGACCGCCGGGCCACCGGTCATGAGCACGAACGGCACGTCGAGGTCGTGCTCGCGCACCGCCCGCAGGAGCTCGAGCCCGTTCATCTCGGGCATCGCGATGTCGCTGACGATCACGTCGAAGCTTCGCTCGCGAGCCGCGGCGGCGGCCGCGTGGCCGTCGAAGGCGATCTCGACCGCGAACCCGGCGGCGCCCAGCGTCCGCGCGTAGGCGCGGGCGATCGACTGTTCATCGTCGACCAGGAGGACCAGCCCGCGCACCGCCCCCTCCCCGTCGGATCCCTGGTTGGCCACCACTCCGGATGCACTAAGCGAGCCCATTTCGTCCACGGGCTATCGGCAGAACGCGCTCGAGATTGAGCAAATCCGGTACGCCGGCGTCAAGAACCGCTACGCACCCGATCTCCCTGCACTTCCGCGACTACTGGCAGGGCTCGAGGATCGTGATCGACCAGGGGGCCGGGTTGTTGCAGTTGCCGCAGAACAGCGCCGCCATCCAGACGCCCGTGTCGTCGATGCCCGGAAAGGCCCCGCCGCTGGCGTCGGTCAGCCCGCCGAGGTCGATGCTGGCCCCGGCCACCACGTCGCCAGACCACCAGCCGTCGGCGATGTCCTTCAGGTTGAGAAAATTCGCCTGGAGCTGGGCCAGCGTTTCGGTCTTGTAATGCGCCACCGCCGCCGTGGTGATCTGGCTGTAGGTATAGACGTTCCCCAGCGAATTGGTGGTCATCTGGCTCCAGTCGATCGTGAGGCCGGGAACGGCGGCCGGAACCTCCATCGGGTGCGCCTTCAGCAGGTCGACCGAGTACGACAGCTTGGTCGAGTCGTTGGTGAACTCGAGCTTCGTCTGCGTCGCGTTTGGGTCGATGTGAAAAAGCGAGATCATCCGCGGGTTCTTTCCGAGCTCGGTCCCCGTCTGCGCCATGGCCAGGAACGTGAACTGGTCCTGGGGGTACATGAAGTTGGGATCGGCGGTGTTGAAGCGCGCCCAGAGATCCGCGGCCGGCAAAGGGTTCCCCAGCTCGTCGAAGCTGAGCAAATTTTGCTGGGTATAGGTCCCGTCCGGATAGGTGGTGATGATCCCCTTGTTGGCGGCCAGGGGAAGATCGTCGGCCTTGAGCTCGTCTTCGATCGCCTGAGGGGTCAGTTGCCAGAGCGAGATCAAGACCGTGTCGATGTCCGCCGCCGGATCGACCGGCTTGCCGAAGAAGTCCACCGTCACCTTGCTCCAGTCGAAGATCAGGTCCGTGTTGTCCTTGAGCGTTGCCACCTGCATGTCGAACGCGTCCGTCAGGGCGTAGTTGGTGGGGTCGGTGATGACGACGCTGGCGGTCGGATCGCTGCAGGCGGCCGAAACGATCGGCGTGGCCGGCGTCGTCGCCGCCTCCTTCGTGCACGCGAGCGCCACCAGCGCGGCCAGCGCGCAGCCCGGCTGGATGAGCTTTTGGGTCCTCGAAACTACGAACATCAATTCCTCCTCGCTCTTTTCGACAATCGCAGGGCGGCGGCGCGCCCCGCGAGGACACACGTCCCCGGTTGATATGGTGAGGACCCCCTCCAACCTTCACCGAGATGTCGCGGGCCGTCACCCCCGAAGGGAAGGTCGTCCAGGTTCGAGCCCCACCCCGCCCGGACAGCCCGGCGCCGATCGAGTAGATTCGAGCCGAAATGTCAGAGCGGATCGTCGAGACCCGGTCGCGCAAGCTGCGCGTCCTCCAGGCCGAGCTGGAGGCCACCTCCCGGGAGAATGCCGGAGACGAGTCCGGCGAAAAGGTGCCGCAGCACGGCGCCGCCCGTTCCCGCCGGCAGCGGAAGCCCGACTGGATCCGCATGAAGCTGCCAGGCGGCGAGGTCTTCTTCGATCTCAAGCAGCGCGTCGCCGAGCTGGGGCTGCACACCGTCTGCGAGAGCGCGTCCTGCCCGAACATCGGCGAGTGCTGGAACCGGCAGTCGCTCACCATCATGATCCTGGGCGGGATCTGCACCCGGTCCTGTCAGTTCTGCGACGTGCCGACCGGGCGCCCGCTGCCGCCCGATCCCGACGAGCCCGAGCACGTCGCCACCATGCTGGGTGAGCTGGGCCTGCGGCACACCGTCATCACCTGCGTCGACCGCGACGATCTGCCCGACGGCGGCGCGGCGCACTGGGCGGCGACGATCCGCGCCGTCAAGCGGCGCAGCCCCGAGCTGGTGCTGGAGGTCCTGACCGGCGACTTCAAGGGGGACACCGCCGCCGTCGACACCGTGCTGGACGCCGGCCCCGACGTCTTCGCGCACAACCTGGAGACGGTGCCGCGCCTGTCGCGGCAGGTGCGCGTCCAGGCCAGCTACGACCGCTCGTACGCCATCCTCCGCCACGCCAAGGCGGCGGGGGCGATCACCAAGACGGGGCTCATGCTCGGCCTCGGCGAGGAGCTGGACGAGGTCCGCGCCGTCCTCCGGGAGCTGCGCGAGATCGGCGTCGACATCCTGACCCTCGGGCAGTACCTCCGACCGTCGCCCAAGCACCTGGCGGTCGCGCGCTTCGTGCCACCCGACCGAGTTCGACCTGCTCAAGACGGAGGCGCTCGCGCTCGGGTTCCCGCACGTCGAAGTCCGGCCCGATGGTCCGCTCCAGCTACCACGCCGACGGCCAGCGCGACATCGTCCTCGCGCTGCGCGATCGCGATCGCGTTCGCGTGGGGGAGCGCGAGCCCGTCGCGGGGGGCGCGGGACCCTCTCAGGGTCCCGACGACGATCGCGCGAGGGAGCGCGAGCTGGGCTCGCGCGAGCCCGTCGCGGGGGGCGCGGGACCCTCTCAGGGTCCCGACGACAAATGATCCCCTACTTCAACGGGCACCTGTTCGACATCGGGTCGATCCCGATCCACCTGTTCGGCGTGCTGCTGGCGATCGGGGTGATCGTCGGCGACCGGATCGTCGTGGCCGAGGGGAAGAAGCGCGGGCTCGAGGAGCAGGACGTCCGCTTCCTCAACGCGCGCATCGTGATCGGCGGGTTCATCATGGCCCACCTCGTCTCGGTCATCTTCTACTTCCCCGAGCGAATCAAAGAGAACCCGCTCGTCCTTCTCAACGTCTGGTCGGGGCTGTCGTCGTTCGGGGGCTTTCTGGGGGCCCTCCTGGCGTTTCTCTACTACACGAAGAAGGAGAAGATCCCCCGCCTCCCCTACGCCGACGCGGTGGCGCTGGGCCTCTCGGTCGGCTGGATCTTCGGCCGCACCGGCTGCTTCACCGCGCACGATCACCCCGGGCGCCACACCTCGTTCTTCCTCTCGGTGAACTATCCCGGCGGCCCGCGCCACGACCTCGGGCTCGACGAGCTGCTGTTCACGATCGTCATGACGTTGGTGCTGTTCAGGTACGCCAAGAAGCCGCGTCCCCCCGGCCACGTCATCGGTCTGGCTGCGCTGATGTACGCGCCGGTCCGGTTCGGCCTCGACTTCCTGCGCGCGACCGACGTCGCGCTGCCCGACCAGCGCTACGCCGGCCTGACGCCCGCGCAGTGGGCCTGCCTGGCCACCATGGTGCTGGGCGCGCAGCTCATGGGGCTCATTCCATCTCGTCCTCGGCCCGCGTGAGCAGATCTTCGTAGCGCCGCCGCTCGGCGCCGAGATCGCACTCGCCCAAGAAGGCCGAGTAGCTCATGAACGCGGTCAGGTAGGACAGATCGCGCGCCCACTCCGGCAAGTAACGGGGCGCGCGCACCAGCCCCTCGCGCTGCAGGCGTCCGAACAGCGGCACGTCCTCGACCGCGATCTTCCCCGCGAAGAACAGCGACACGTCGGCCAGGTGCCCCTTCACCAGCGCCACGCGCAAGAAGTTCGTCACCCGCAGGAGGCCGTCCAGGTAGCAGACGTCCTTGGTGAACGGCGCGCCGCCGCCGCACAGGCCGCCCCGGCAGACCCGGCGCGCGGCATCGAACGCCGCGTTCTCGTCGTTGCCGCGTTCCAGGAAGAAGCGGTAGAGCTCGCAGAAGTCGGCCCCCTCCTCGGCGAGCTTGATCGCCAGCGTGCGATCGGCGAGGCGCCGCAGCCGATCGATGCTGGTCGACTGGGTCAGAAACTCGGTCAGGACGGCCAGCCCCTCCTGCGTGGCCGTCGTGCGGGGCGACGGGTAGCCGATGAACGGCACCACCGGCTGGGCCCGCCCGTTGAGCGCCGTCGCCACGTGGACCTGCCCCTCGTGAAATTCGAGCTGCGACAGATCCCGCGCCGAAAATCGAACGCCGCGCTTGATCCGCACGCCGTCGACGCCGGCCACCGCCTTGGCCGGGATGCCGTCGGTCAGCTCGACCCCGATCTGCTGCCCGGGGAAGAAGGCCGCGAACCGGGCCGCCAGCAGCGGCACCACCTCCTCGGCGCTGTAGACGAGCTCGTCCTGCGGGCTGGGGATGGGGGCGCGTCCGGCCACGCCGTCGACCACCCCCCGAAAGTGCTGCGCCAGGCCCAGGTTGGTCGTGCGCCGGTCGGCGGTCAGGCTGGCCGGCCTTCCGTACAGCTCGACCGAGTGGTGGTAGAAGTCGCGCGTCCCCGCCGCGGCCAGCATGCGGGCGGCGGTGGCGAAGGCGTCGCAGGTGTCGCGCAGGAAGATCTCGATCGCGCCGTCGCCGGGGCAGAGCGCCTTCAGCGCCTTGAACCGGACTCCCGCCTCGGCCACCTCGGGCGAGACGCGGTATTCGGGGCGCGGCAGCTCGCGGCAGCCGGAGGCGAAGAAGTCGCGCTCGACCGCCTCGCTCCAGCTGACCAGGCGCAAGACCCGGATCGGCCGCTGGGCGTCGAGGATCTGCGCCGAGACCTCGCGAAGCAGTTGGGCAACGCGCGGCGAGAGCGTCGCTACGTCCCCACCCCGACGCGGATCCCCGGCGGCACCGAATAGGTGATCCAGGCGTTGCCACCGACGGTGGCCCCCCGCCCGATCACCGTGCTCCCCCCCAGGATGGTGGCGTTCGCGTAAATCGTCACCTCGTCCTCGATGGTCGGGTGCCGTTGCTTGCTGTGCGCGGCCCCGTCGTTCTTGCCGCGATCCCTCACCGACAGCGCGCCCAGCGTCACCCCCTGGTAGATGCGGACGCGATCTCCGATCCGACAGGTCTCGCCGATGACGATCCCCGTGCCGTGGTCGATGAAGAACGACTCGCCGATGGTGGCGCCCGGGTGGATGTCGATGCCGGTGCGCGAGTGGGCGTGCTCGGTCAGCATGCGCGGCACCACCTGCGCGCCGTAGGCGAGCAGCAGGTGCGCCACCCGGTAGATGGCGATGGCGAAGAGGCCCGGATAGCAGGCGACGATCTCGTCGACGCCGCTGGCGGCCGGATCGCACTCGTAGGCGACGAGGACGTCCTTGACCAGCGCCGCCCGCACCCCGGGCAGCTCCTCCAGCAGCTGGCTGGTCATGGCGCGCGCCCGCCGGGCGCACTTGCCGCCGCCGCGGTCCTTGCCGCCGCACAGGCGGTGCAGCCCCAGGAAGATCGCCGTCTCGAGGTGCGCCTCCAGCGTGCCGATCGTCGCCGCCACGTGGTCGCGCAGGTTGCCGCCGTTGGTCCCCAGGCGATGCGACTCCGGGAACAGCACCTCCAGCAGCTCTTCGACCAGCACGCGGATGTCGGTGCGCGAGGGCAACGGCCCTTCGGACGCCAGCCCGGCGCGCAGGCCGTTGGCCGCCGACAGCACCCGCGCGGCGAGCGTCAGGTGGGTTCGCGTGGGGAGGTTCTTCGGCTGTCGCCGGATCGCCATTCCCGGATCTTACACCACGCCGCCGGCCGGTCGCGCGCGCGCGGCCACCGCGGCCGCCAGCTTGGCCATGGCCTCCGCCCGGCGCGCCTCCGGCACGGTCACGCGCGTCGGCATGCCGCCGCCGAGGTCGAACATCTTGACGAAGTCGAGCCCCGACTCGAAGTCGGCGGCGATGGTCAACGAGCCCGAGTCACGCACCACCGCCACCGGCGACTTCTCCTGTCCAATCAGCAACAGCTCGGTCTTGTCATAGGGGCGCCCGGCCGCCTCGACGAAGGCGACGCCGTCGATGAGCTCGTACTTGTCGGCCAGGCGCTTGCTCTCGTCGAGCAGCGGATCGATCTCGCGCGCGGCCTCCTCGATCTCGCCCCACAGCACCTGATCTTTCGTGCGCGACAGCAGGTACTGGATCACCCGGTGCTTCAACGTCTCGTCGCGAAAGCGCGCCCGCAGCGCCCGATCGATCCGGTTGGCGATCGGCCCCGGCTCGCCGCGCCGGGTGTCGATGGCGCGCGCGTCGGCGTCAGCCCCCTCGTACGGCTCGAGGCCGCCCAGGACCCACTTGGCCCCCGAATAGAGCCCGTCGAGATCGAGGTGCATGGCCACCGTGTCGACCGGACCGGCCGCCCGCACCACCTCCGGCGTCACCAGCTCCGGGCAGGCGCCGTGCTCGGCCTTGGTCGTCAGCACGAAACGCGGATCCCCGGCGTAGTCGGCGTGCCGCTCGTGGTCGTGATGATCGACCCAGGCGGCCAGCCGCCCGCCCAACCCGCGGATGAACGGCAACGTCGTCTTCTCGAACGACGCCCCGCCCCCCTCGCTGGCGAACGCCACGTCCAGCACCGCCACCCGCCCCTCGATCTTCGACGCCGGCGGCAGCACCCGCGGCGTCAGGAACGCGAACCGCGGCAACGTGACGGACGGGGGCGACGGCATGGCGCCCAAGACTACTCGACTTTCGGCACCACGCCCGCGACGAGCGCAGGCGCCTACATGCAGTAGCCGTACGGATTTGCGTTCTTGCACGCTCCAGTCGTGCAGTCGGCGTCGCGCCTGCAGGTCTGGAGGCACAACGACATGCTCGCGCTCAGGCCGATGCAACTGGAACCGCGCCCGCACTGCGCCGCGAGCTGGCAGGCTTGGCCGTCGGCCACCGATCCCGGACAGTCGCACTCGGCCGGGATCGTCGGGTAACACGCCAAGGCGGTGGGACAGCCGGTCTGCGCGACCGCGTCGCAGGTCGAGACGATGCTGCAGAGCGAGAACGAAAAGGCTCCCGCGTCGCCCTGCAAATTGACAGTCACGTTGCACATGGATCCGGCCCCGCAGACACTCCTGTCGGAGCTGTCACAGATCTGGTGGCAGCGCCCCGTGCCGCACTCGGGTTGGCAGTACAGCCCCGGCATACAGTCCGAATCCGACGAAGGAGTACAGATGGCGCCCACCTCCTTCGTTCCTGGCTTCCCGGTCAAGCATCTCGTCGCCCCGTTGACGACGCCACACCAGCTACAGCCATTGCAGCCCGTCTGACAGCCAGGATTGCAGACCTGACCGCTCGCAGGAGCGGCGGTACAGACCTGCGCCACAGACGCGTCCCACGTGCAGGCCGGCGACAGGTCGATGTCGGCATCGGCCTCCTGATAGCACCGGTGGTTCGAGATGTTGCAGTGGAACTTGTCCGGGCAGGCGCCCCCGTCCCCGCAGGCGAAGCCGCCGGGCGGAATATTCGGGCTGTAACAGGCAGGCGCGAACGCCTGAAGGCTGAACAGCATCGCCAGTGCCACCTGCCGCGGATTCCTCACCGCTGAAGTCCCTAATCGTTGCAGAAGCCGTATGTCGGGTCGGTCGTTCCGTCGGGAAACGCGATCACGGTGCAAGCGCCGGGACCACTTTGGCACCCTCCCTCGTCCGGCGCCGCCGCGCTCCCCCCGTCCACAGGTAACCGACAGACCCTGCGACAGGTCTTGGGCTGGCTGCTCGATGGGGCGATGCACATCAACCCGGCGAAGCAGTCCCGCGAATGACTGCACCCGCTTCCCTCTTTGCCGCCGCCGTTGCTGTTCTGACAGTCACACAGGGTGGTCGGGGAGGTGGCCGACAGGTAACAACCGAAGAGCGAAGTGGCGGTCATCCCCGGGCATCCCGAGGACGTCATCGAACGGGCCGCACCGATCACCGGATCGCAGTCGACCGGCGGAACGTCGCAGGTCATGTATCCGCCGCCCGCGTCGCGAGAGCAGCTTGCGCCGTTCGTGCAATCCGAATCC
Source organism: uncultured Pseudomonadota bacterium (assembly GCA_963835825.1). Taxonomy (GTDB): domain Bacteria; phylum Myxococcota_A; class Polyangia; order Fen-1088; family Fen-1088; genus JADGRB01. Next base: position 1,613,520 of record CAWIGZ010000001.1, on the reverse strand, counting down.
GTCCGGCAGAACTGATAGCAGCGGGCGCCGCAATTGTTGGCGTTGACACACACCTGCCCCGGTCCGCAGTCGTCGCTCTGGGTGGTGGGATCTGTCGCCACGGCGTACTGCGAGCAGAGCTGCAACAGCCCCCCGTTCGTCACGCTGGTCTTATGCGGCTCGTTGCACGTCAAGGCTCCGTTCGTGTTGACCGAACACTTCTGGTAGCACTCGCCGCAGCCCGTGTTGCAGACGGGATCGCATAGGCCCGCGTCGGTCGGCTGGCAGCTGGCGACGGCACCAGTGCACGGGCGATCATCTGGGCCGCCGTCCACATTGCCTGCTCCGCCCTGGCCGCCCGTTCCGCCGGCTCCGCCGTTGCCGCCGGTTCCGCCCATCTCGATCACGCCTGCATCGTAGGACGAAGCGCAGATGTGGACGGCGTTGCAGACCAGGCCGTCAGGACAGGGGCCGCCCTCGGGGCAGGAGAAGCCGCCGGCGAGGTTCTTGGGGCGAAAACAGGCAGCGCTCGCCAGGAGCGTTCCCAGCATCAGCGCGCGGACGGCCAGAACCCGGGCCGACCGCACGGCCTAGAACCTCAGTCCCATGCCGCCACCCACGAGTCCCGGCCCGACCCAGGGAGCGAAGCTGACGTTGTTGGTGGTCGCCGGTGGCGTGCCGCTCTCGCTATCCGGCGCCGACGAGCCGTTGCTGATGAGGACGATGGCGCCCGCCACACCGACCGCCGTCCCGGCGATGCCGCACACGATGGCGACGATGTTCGCGGTCTTGCCTTCCGACTGAATTGATTCCTGCGTCGAGGTCCACGGCTTTGGATTGTTGGGGTCCGACAGCAGCGTCAGCTGGTCGCCGCGGTTCTTGGCCTTGATCCCCTCGACAATCGCCACGGCGATCGACGCCACCCCTACCCCGACCATCGACCAGCCGACCACCAGGCGAGTCGTCGAAGCTGGAGGCGGCGGCGGAGGTGGCGGCGGCGCGACGACCACGGGCGGAGCGACCACAGGGGGCGGAGGTGGCGGCGGCGGGACGGCCACCGGCTTCACCGCCGCCTTGGTCGGCGGTGGTGTGACCAGGGCGGCGGCCTTGCGCCGATCCTCGATCAGCTTCTCCATCGCCGTGATCTTGCGCTCGACGTCTTCCTTGTTGCGCGCCTCGGGCGAGCGCTGCAGGTAACGGCGGTAAAAGTGAATCGACTCCTGCGGCTGATCGTTGAGCCGGTAGGCCTGGGCGATGTTGTAGAGCATCACCGGATCGCCGTCGATCTCGTAGACCTTCTGATACTCCTCGATGGCCTCGGGGTACTTACCGAGATCGTAGGCCCGCGTCGCCTGCTGATAGTGGAGGTGGATTTCCTGCTTTTGCTGCGGCGTCAGCTGCGCTCGCGCTTCCTTTGTGCCGAACGCGAGCAGCATCATCGAAAAAACCAGCGCGAGAACCCAAGGTCGCCGCGTCATGACAATCGATGCCATTTTATGGGTTAGGGCGAAGCTGAAGAAACTGGTTCAGCTTCGACGGACGTACAATACCCTACCTCGGCCCCGATGGAAAGAAAGACCCCTCGGGGCGACATGTTGATGTAGCGTGCGCCTCTCGTCACCCCATCACCCCGGGTTCGTTCCCGTTCTCCCCTCTCGTCCACGGAGGCTTCGGATGCGTCACCAGCTGCCGCGTAGCGTTGTGGCCCACTCTCTGGTCTTTCAGGTCTCGTTGGTCGGTGCGGCGGTCGCCGCCCTGCTCTCGCTGTCGTCGTGCCAGACCGACAAACCGGCGGCGCCGACGGCCTGCTGCGACCAGCCGAAGATCCCGGCCGGCATCCCGGCGTTCACCGTGGTGCGCGATGAAGTCTCCGGCCCCACCGACGGCCAGGACGTGAAGATTCACGTCGCCTTGAAGCAGAAGACCAAGCGCGACGACATCTACCGGGCCCTGCAGTTCCTTTATAGATACGCGATGACCCGCAACACCTTCGAGCCGACCACGTTCCTCGGCGCCTTCTACGCCACCGAGGGCGACGCCCAGACCGGCGGCAACCCGGTCGCCAAGATCTGGCGCGAGCACGGCGACAAGGGCCCGAAGTGCGAGAACGCCATCCGCCTCGAGTTCCCCGAGGAGGTGCAGAAGTCGTTCGCCTACAGCCTGGGCCGCGCCGAGCCCGAGGATCTCGAGGACACCTGCCGCCTCAACGAGAAGAAGAAGATCGTCCGCGTCGACGACAACTTCAAACACAAGCCGACCATGACGGTCGACGAGCCCCACAAGGCCGTCGAGGTGACCTACCCGTACCTCGAGAGCGGCAAGGACGAGTACGTCCAGTCGCTGACGTTCAACAGCGCGATGACCTACTGGGCCGAGTTCCTGACCGCCATGTTCCTGAAGGCGCCCGAGCTGCAGCAGGTGACGTACACCGGCCTCCTCGACGATCAGCCGGTCCTGAAGGTCACCGTGACCCGCCAGGAGTTCGACCAGCACCTGTCGAACGTGCAGGAGACGATCGCTTCCTACGCGGCGATCACCTTCGCCAAGCTGGGCATGCACAAGACCGACGACAAAGGCGCGATGAAGGACCAGGAGCAGCAGAAGACCAAGACGTACGTGGCCGCGCTGTCGTTCCTGCCCAAGGATCGCGTGATGGTCTCCCCCAAGCTGAGCAAGGCCGTCGGCGGCGGCAAGGGCGGCAAGGGCAAGAAGGGCTGACCGCTTCCGCGCCCGCTGGCCCTCCGCTAGGCCCCGCGCATCCCGTCCTGGTCGAGAGGCGACCTCCGTTACGTGCGGCGCGAACCGCGCGCCTTGATCTACCTCCGTTTCCGCACGTGGGCTTTTTGCGGGGCGTAGCCTGCCTGGATGTCATTGCAGGCTACGCCCCGCAAAAAGCTCGTAAGCGGCGAGCAGCGCCCGGTCGAGACGCGACGTTCTTGCCGCGCGCGTGCCGCGGTTCTCGTTCGCTCGAGCTCAGTTCAATCCTAACGGGGTAACGGCGGTAGCGGGTCTGAGGCCGTCAACGGAAGTGCGGCATCGCCACCACGCCCAGCCCGATCAGCAGGCCGGCGACGCCGACCGCGATCGACAAGAGCGCGGTGATGGTGGCCCGGTTGACCATCTTCTCGGGCAGCGACTCCTTCGGACGGCGTGGCCGCACCAGGTACTGCGCCACGCCGGTCAGGATCAAGATGACGCTGCAGATGACGAAGAACTTCGGAAGCAGCGTGGCCGCGCCGTTCACTGGATCACCCTCGCCTTCTATTCTACGCCGCGACGAGCGAGCGCGTCGTAAAGGCCGATCAGCTTGCGCGTGACCGGTCCCGGCGTCCCTGCCGCCACCGGCTTTTCGTCGATGGTGGTGACCGGCAGGACGCCGCGGGTGGCGCTGGTGATGAAGGCCTCGTCGGCGCCGCGCAGCTCGTCCGGCGAAATGCGCCGCTCGACGAGCGGGATGGCGTTGGCGCGGCAGAGCTCCATGACCTTGGCGCGGGTGATCCCGTCCAGGATTCCGGCCTCGGGAGGCGGCGTGCGCACCTCGCCCCTGCTGACCATGAAGATGTTGCTGGTCGACCCCTCGGCGATGCTGCCGTCGCCGCCGCAGAGGATCGCCTCGTAGGCCTTGTTGCGCCGGCGGGCCTCTCCGAGCGCCAGCACGTTGTTCAGATAGTTGCCCGATTTGACCGCCGGATCGATGGCCATCGGACTGTTGCGCGTGATCGAGACGATGGCCACCGCCACCCCCTTTTCGTACATCTCGGGGGTCGGGGCGCCGAGCGGGAAGACGATGACGATGAGCTGCGTGTCGTCGACCGACGCCGGATCGAGATCCAGCTTGCCGGAGCCGCGGGTCAGGATCACCCGCACGCGCGACTCGGGAAAGCCCGCCGCCTCCATCGTCTCGGCGATGGCCCGCTCGATGGCGGAGCGGGGCGGAGCCCGCAGGCCGATCCGCTCCGCCGAGCGCTCCAGGCGATGAAGGTGGTCGCGGGCGGCGAAGAGGCGACCATACGCTGTCCCGATGGTCTCGTAGACGCTGTCTCCGTAGAGAAACCCTCTGTCGAAAACCGATACCTTCGCTTCTTCGGGCGGGCAGACTGAGCCACCAATGTGGACGCGGATAGGCATTGGGGGCAAACCCTAGTACATCCGAAGCGCCTCGGCTATTTTGGTCCTCCTGGAGAGCCCCCCTCGTGAACATTCTGCGTGTCCGTTGTCGGAACCTCGAAGAGTTCGAAGAGCACTACCGGCTTGAGCTGCCGACCGGGGGCGTGTTCTGCCCCACGACCACCGAGCTGGCGCCCGGCACGCCGGTGGTGGTCGAGATGGCCTGCGACGGGCTGCCCAACAAGGTCCTGATCCGCGGCACCGTCACCGCGTGGCGTCCTGCCTTGCCGCGGATGCGCATCCGGGCCGGCGCCACCGTGGCCTTCCAACCGGACGAGAGCGCCAAGCGCGACTTCATGATCGAGACGCTCCGGGGCGAGCGGCCGGCGACCCGTCGCCGCAAGCACACCCGGATCCCCATCGGCATCCCGTGCCGCATCCGGGTGGCCGCCGGGCTCGATTCGGTCGACGCCGAGCTGCGCGAGATCAGCGTCAGCGGGGGCCTGGTGTCGGGGCCGGTCCAGCCGCCCATCGGCACCGACGTGGTCCTGGATATCACCCCGCCCGGCAGTGAAGCGTCATTCGACCTTTCTGGCCGCGTCGTCTACCATGCAGGCGCCAATCAGACCGGCGTGCGATTCATCTACCGGGAAGGCGGCGGCTCGCGCCGGTTGCGCGAGCTGGTTCGTCGATTCAAGACGCTCTGACGGAGGCTGAACATGCGAAAGACGCTCCCTTGGCTGTTGTCGCTTGGGCTCATGGTTTGGGCCGGTGCGGCGCGCGCCAGCCACTATGCGGTCGCGGACGTCCCGCGCCTGATCACGCCCGCGCAGGTTCAGAAGCTCCACAAGGGCAAGGTCGAGACCACCGAGGAGCTCCTCACCAAGGGAGCCACCAGCAAGGAGCGCAAGGCGCTCGCCAAGGCCACCGGAATGCCGGGCCCCGAGCTGCTCACGCTGGTCCGCCGCTGCGACCTGCTGCGAATCAAGGGCGTCGGCCCCGAGATGGTGCTGCTGTTCGAGGCGGCCGGTGTGAAGAGCACGGCCGATCTGGCGACCAAGGACCCGGCGGCCCTGACCGCCGCGATGGAAGCCGCCAACAAGGCGACCAAGATCTCGGAGAAGCTCCCCACAGAGCCGCAGATCGCCGACTGGATCGCCCAGGCCAAGAAGCTGCCGCAAGTGGTGGAGAGCAAATAGTGAGCCTCCCCACGCGGCGCCTTCGGTTTGTCCCGGACTTTTGTTAGAGTCGGCGATTACCCATGGCCCCCGGACGTGATTCGCTTGCCGTCTCGGCCCCCCAAGGCCAATTTCAACCCGGTGCCGTCGTCGGGGGGCGTTTCCGCCTCGACGGACTGCTGACTCAGGACGCGGTCAGTCAGACCTACCGCGCCACCGACGCCAACCGGCGGGGGCCGGCAGCCGTGCGCATCATCTCGATGCGGGCGCTCGGACCGTCGGCGGCGCAGCTGGTCACCGACGTGGAGAACGCCAGCGCCCTCGTCCACAAGAACCTCATCGAGGTCCTGAGCGCCGGACGCGAGGCCGACTCGTTCTTCATCGCCACCGAGCTGCTCGACGGACAGACGCTGCGGGAGTTCATCGACAACAAGAAGAGCGAGGGGCGCAACGTCTCGTTCAAGGGGGCCTGCAACCTCATCACCCACGTGGCCAATGGCCTCGAGCGGGCTGCCGGCTTCATGCCCCACGGCGGGCTCACCCCGACGGCCATCTGGGTGAACAAGGCGGGGCGGGTCAAGGTCGGCGAGCTGGGTCTCGGGCGGACCGTGCCGGCCCTGGCGCGCCGCGGTGCCCCCGAGGGCGCCCCAGACACCATCTACGTCGCCCCCGAGGTGCTGGCCGGCGCACCACCCAGCTCGGCCTCGGACGTCTATTCGCTCGGCGTCCTGCTTTACGAGGTGGTGACCGGACAGCTGCCGTCTTCGCCGTTCAAGCCGGTGACTCAGGCGGCGGCCGACGTCCCGCCGGTGGCCGATGCCATCCTGGCCAGGGCCTTCGCGCGTGATCCCGCCGCCCGGTTCGCCTCGCCGATGGACCTGCGCGACGCGCTGGCCGCGGCCCTGGCCGGTGGGACGCCCAACCTGGGGCCGGCCGTCGCCCAGGCCCCGGCCCGCCGCTGCCAGTCCGCCTGCCCCGGCGCCCCGGCAGGCCGCCATGCAGCCGGCCCAGGTGGAACCTCCTTCCGCGCCGCCGCCGCGCAGCTCGCTCGGCCGTTCGTTCAACGTCGCCGAGGCGGCGGGCGCGGCGATCGACGAGGCCCAGGAACGCTGGCTCATCCAGAAGGACCGCCTCGACTTCGGGCCATTTTCGCTGACGCAAGTTCGGGCGCAGATTCAGCGCGGCGAGATCATCGGCGAGCACATGATCGTCGACAGCGACACCGGCGCCCGCAAGAAGGTGAAGGACTTCCCGGCGCTGAGCGAGTTCACGAAGACCTCCGAGCGGCACCGCGAGCAGAACCGGCGCGCCGCGGCCGAGCAGCGGCAAGAGAGCGTCGACAAGAAGAAGAAGACCGTCACCGTCCTCTTCACGATCGTCTTCCTGGCGGCGGCGGTGGGCCTGGTGGGATTCTTCGTCCTGACCCGCAAGGCCGACCAGGGGACCAAGCTCGCCTCACGCAGCGAGGACGCCGAGATCGACGCGTTCCTCAAGGACGTCAAGCTCAGCTTCCAGGGCGCGCACGTCGCCAAGCGCGGCAGCGGCGGCCATCACGCCGGCTCCAGGGCCGAGGAAGGCGAGTTCAGCAACGACTCGAACTTCGGCGACGCCTCGAAGTACGCCAGCGCGGGCGACGAGACACTGGACGACGGCGTGATCGAAGAGACGATGATGCACCACTACCGCGCCCTGGTCCCTTGCCTGATGAGCGAGCGCAAGCACAACCCGGGGCTCTCCCAGATGAGCCTCGACTTCGTCGTGCGCGGCAACGGCAGGGTCTCCGCGGTGAAGGTGAACGGTCAAAAGGGGGGCTTCGCCAGTTGCGTGCTCTCGCGCATGCCGACCTTCCCCAAGTTCAACGGCAGCAAGACCATCGCCAGCTGGTCGATGTCGATGCGGTGAGGCGGGAGGGCCAGCCCTCCCGCCGGCCCACCCACGGATCGGAACGCGACGAGAGCCGATTCCGGATCTTGCTCGGCGAATAAGTCTCCGGGCGGCAAAGCCGCCCTCCAATCAAAGGGAACCGGTCTCTAGCGGCCGAAGCCGGCGGAGCGATCCTTGGCCTGGGCGGCGGCGGCCAGCTTGAATCCGAGCACGTCTCCGTACGCGAACACGAACCGCTCGTCCTTCGCCGTCGAGAGCGTCAGGTACTGATCCTTGAGCTCGATCTTCACGACGCGGGCGATCCCCAGGAGCTCGCCGGGGTTGGAGATGAAGCAGGTCGCCTCGCGCGCCTCGGGGATCTTGAACGCGCCCCCTTTTCCTTCCGCCCCTTCGCCTTCCAGGATGTTGACGATGATCTCTCGCGTCATGCCGGCAGTGTAATCGATCCCCGCCGGTCTGCGCCGCTATACTGCGCGGATGATCGCGGCGCACACCGGCGCCCTCTTGGTCGCCCTCATCGGTCTCGTCGCCGGGCACTTCAGCTGGCCCGGCGCGCTGGAGATCGACGGGCGCGCGCTCACCGCGCTCCCCGAGCCGGAGCGGGCGGCGGCGGTCGACCGCCTGATCGAGCGGCACGGAATCGAGGCGGCCGGCGCCTACCTCCGACCGCTGCTCTCCGATCCCGAGCCGGAGGTGCGCGCGTACGTCGGGCGCCTGCTGGCGCGCGCCGGGGATCCGACCGCGCTCGCCGCGGCCGTCGCCTGGGTGACCACGCCCGACCGGCCGCCCGCCGATCGCCTGCTGGGCCTCGACCTGCTGTCGCACGCGGCCACGCTGACGCCCCCGGCGCGGCGGGCGATCGAGCAGGCGATCCGCGACCGGGACGCTCCGGTTCGGCTCCGCGCGCTGGCGGCGCTGGCGCGCCACGACCCCCTCCCCTCCCTCCCCGTCGTGCTGCGCACCCTCGACGACGACAGCCGCGAGGTCCGCCTGGCGGCGGCGCTGGTGGTCGACGCCCTGGCCCAGCAGCACGCAGACGATCCCGCGGCGGTCAGGCTGGCGACGTTGCCCCTGCTCGAGCGTCTGGACGACGCGGATCGGCTGGTCCGGTTGGCGGCGGTCCGGACGCTGGGCGCTCTGCGCGATCCGCGCGCCATCCCGGCGCTGGTCCGGCTCACCGCGGAGCAAACGATCGAGCTCCGCGCGGCGGCGGTCGACGCGCTCGGCTCGCCGGAGATGGGCGTCGGGGCGGCGCTGACGACGTTGGTCGGGCTTTCCCGGCACCGACCGGCCGACGAGCTGGCCCGCCACGCCGCTCTGGCGCTCGGCCAGATCGCGACACCGGCCGCGGTCGCCGCGCTGGTGGCGGCGCTCCGCGTTCCGCCGGTTTCCGAGGAGGCCAAGCAGGGGCTGCTTCACGCGGGCCGGGCGGCGGTCGAGGCGCTGGCGCGCGAGGTGGCCCGCGGGACGCCGTCGAGCGCCGCGCTGGCCGCCGCGCTGCTCGGAGAGCTCGGCGATCGCCGGGCCACCGAAGCCCTGACGAGAGCAATCGCCGCACCCGAAAGCAACGCCGTCGTCGTGCGGGTGGCGCTCGCGGCGCTCGCACGTCTGAAGGACCCGGCGGCGGTTGCGGCGCTCGCGCGCGCCGCCGAGGCGCCCGAGGCCGACGTGCGCCTGCAAGCCTTCGCCGCGCTGGAGGTGCTGGCCGATCCCCGGAGCGCCGCCGTCCTCGAGGGCGGCCTCGCCGATCGCGATCCCCGGATCCGCGCCGGCGCCGCCCGCCTGGCCGGCGAGCTCGCCGCGCGCGAAGTGGCCTCCACGCTGGCCGAACGGCTGGGGGACGACGACTCGGCGGTGCGCGCCGCGGCCGCTCGCGCCCTGGCCCTCACCGGCGGCGCGCCGCTGCCCCGGATCTTGGCAGCCCTCGCCCAGAAGACGAGCGCCACACGGGCGCCGCGCGACCGAGCCGAGCTGGAGGCGATCGGCGACGCGCTGGAGGCCAACGTGACCGCCGCCGACGGCGCACGCCTCGAAGCGGCCTTCCTGACGGCCGAACCTCCCCTGCAATGGCCGCTGGCACGCGGGCTCGCCGTGGCGCACGCCGCCGAACCGCTCGCCGACCACGCCGTCATCGCCCGGGCGCTGGCGCTCCTGGCCACCGGCGGAGCGGACGCCTGCGCCGCGGCCAATCTCCTCTCCACCGCCCGACTCTCCGACGGTGAAGAGGCCGCGCTCGCGGGCGCCTTCGCCGACGCCGCTCCGGCGGTCCGGGCGCGGCTGTGCGCCGCGATCGCCCGCACGCGGCATGGCGGAGGCTGGCTGGCATCGCTGATTGCGTCCGCGGCCGAACCGCCGGAGGTTCGGGCCGCCGCGGCCTGGAGCGCGCGCGGGCTTGCAGAAGTGCGCCCGGCGCTGGTGGTTGCCGCACGCGGCCCCGAGGGACCGCTGGCGACCAACGCGCGGGCCGCGCTGGTGAGCGGCGTGGCGCGAGACTTCGGAACCAGAACGCTCCGGCTGCGCGCGCCCGACGGGACCCCGCTCGCCAGCCGCTGGGTCACGCTGGAGGGCGGCGGGGTCAGCGTCGCCGTGCTGACTGACGAGACCGGCGTCGCGCGGGTCGCTGGATTTTCCGGCGCCACGTCCGGCGCGTGGCACGCCGACGGGCTCAGCCTACGAGCCGCGCCAAGCGGGCCATGACGCCGGCGATCGCCCGCGGCAGATCGCCGGCCATCACGCCGTCGCCGAGCTCCGGGGCCAGCGTCTCGCCCGCGGCACCGTGCACGTAGACGGCCACCTGGGCCGCCGTCAGCGCATCGACCCGCCGGGCCAGCAGCGCGCCGGTGAGGCCGGTGAGAACGTCGCCGCTTCCCGCGGTGGCCAGAGCGCTGCAAGCGATCGGGCTGATGAACGCCTCTCCGTCGGGCGCGGCGATGATCGTGCGCGCCCCCTTGAGGACGACGATCGCCCCGGTGGCGGCCGCCAGCGCGCGCGCGTGGACGAGCCGATCGGATTGCACCTCCGCGATGGAGAGCCCGAGCAGGCGCCCCATCTCCCCCGGGTGCGGCGTCAAGACGCGCGGGGCAGGTGCGCCGCTCAGGATCTTGGGCGCCTCCGTGCCGAGGGCGTTGAGCGCGTCGGCATCGATCACCATCGGCAGCGGCAGCCGCGCAGCCAGGTCATGCACGACGGCCCGCATCCCGCCGCCGGTCGGGATGCCCGGACCGATGGCCATCGCCTGGGCGCGCTCCGCGAGGGGCTGCAGCGCCGCGAGCGCGGCCGCAGGCGACGACCTCCTCCCCGTCGCTGTAACGCGCGGTCATGAGCTCGATCGCCTTGGCATCGAGCGCGCTCTGACCAGCGGCGGTGGAGGCGATCGTGACCAGCCCGGCGCCGCTGCGGAGGGCCGCCGTCCCCGCCAGGAACGCGGCGCCGGTCTTGCCCGCCGAGCCCGCCACGACCAGCAGGTGCCCCGAGCTCCCCTTGTGGGCGTCGGCGCTCCGGCGCGGGACCCGGGCGGCGATACCGGACGCCTCGAGCAGACGGCAGCGCGCCGCGGGGGCAATCCGGGCGTCGACCGGCACGCCGAGATCGACGATCTCGATCCGCCCCACCGGCGCCGCGGCGTCGACGACGAGGCCGAGCTTGCGGGCGCCCATGGTGGCGGTGACGTCGGCCCGAAAGACGACGCCCGCCGCCCGACCGCTGTCGGCGTCGAGCCCCGACGGGAGATCGACGGCGATCTTGCGTCCGCCGGCGGCGTTCATCGCGGCCAGCGCCGCCGCCGGAACGTCGCGCACGGCACCCCGAAAGCCGGTGCCGAAGATGGCGTCGACGATCGCAGCCGCGCCGTCGAGGCGCGCCCGCCAGATCGCGTCGTCGGTCCAGGCGCTGCCGTCCTCGATCGACACGCTGCCCACCTGCTCGAGCGCCGCCAGCGCCGCCGCGGCGTCGCCCTTGATCTTCTCTTTCGGGGCCGCCAGCAGCACGCGCACGGTGAGGCCGGCCAGCGCCAGCTGGCGGGCGGCGACGAATCCATCGCCGCCGTTCGAGCCGCCGCCGCAGACGATCGTCACCCGGTCCGCGCTGCCGCCAAGCTCGCGCCGGACGACGGCGGCGACACCCCGGCCCGCCGTCTCCATGAGCCGCAACGTCGGTACGCCGAGCACGCCCGCCACCGCGGCGTCGGCCGCCCGCATCTCCGCCGCCGTGAGGACCAGCGGAAAATCCACGCTACGCTCCGGCGCCGCCGGCGATCACGGCGCGCAGCTCCTCGACGGCGGCCCGCATCCCCATCAGCACCGCCCGCGCAACGAGGCCGTGGCCGATGTTCAGCTCCTCGAGCCCCGGCAGCGCCACCACCGGCGCCAGGTTCGCGTAGTCGAGCCCGTGCCCCGCGCCCAGCCGCAACCCGGCGTCACCCGCCGCCCGCGCCGCCAGCTCCAGCCGCTGCAGCTGCCTGGCCATCTCCGCGCCGCGCGCCGGCGCCAGGCAGTAGTCGCCGGTGTGCAGCTCGACGGTGCCGACGCCCAGCCGCGCCGACGCCTCGACGACGCGTGGGTCGGGATCGATGAACAGGCTGACGCCGATCCCCGCCTCCGCCAGCCCCCGCGCGACCCTCTCCACCTGACCGCCGGGACCGACCGAGAGGCCGCCCTCGGTCGTCCGCTCCTCGCGCTTCTCGGGGACCAGCGTGCAGAAGTCGGGCTTCACCTCGCGCGCGATCCGCAGCATCTCGTCGGTGGCCGCCATCTCCAGATTGAGGACGCCGCGCACCGTCTCCTTGAGCACCCGCACGTCCCGGTCCTGGATGTGGCGGCGGTCCTCGCGCAGGTGCACGGTGATGCCGTCGGCACCGGCCAGCTCGCACAGCGTCGCCGCGGCGACCGGATCGGGGTACCGCGTCCCGCGCTGCTGGCGCAGCGTCGCGACGTGATCGACGTTGACGTAGAGGCGGATCATTCGCGGGCCAGCTCCCGCTGCAGCGTGCTGGCGATCTCGTCGGCCTGGGCGCGGATGCTCGCCTCGTCCGTCCCCTCGATCATCACGCGCGCCTTCGACTCGGTTCCGGAGTAGCGCACCACCACGCGCCCGTCGGCGCCGAGGTCCCGGGTGACGGCCGCGATCACCCGCTGCACGGCCGGCATCTCCTCGAACGGCCGCTTGTTGGCGACCGCGAAGTTGAGCAACACCTGGGGGAACCGGATCATCGCGCAGCGCGAGCTCCGACAGCGGCCGCTGCTCGGCGACCATCACCGACAGCACGCGCAGCGCCGCGACCATGCCGTCGCCCGTCGTCGCGTGGTCGAGGAAGATGATGTGCCCCGACTGCTCGCCGCCCAGCGACAGCCCGCGCTCGCGCATCGCCTCGACGACGTAGCGGTCCCCGACCGCGGTGCGCAGCAGCTTGCCCCCCTTGGCGCTGAGCGCCCGCTCGAGGCCGAGGTTCGACATCACCGTCGCCACCACGGTCTGCTCGGGGAGCTGGCGGCGCTCGAGCATGCGCGTCCCCAGGATGGCCATCACCTGATCGCCGTCGACGATGGTCCCCTTTTCGTCGGCGAGGATCAGCCGATCGGCGTCGCCGTCGAGCGCCACGCCGAGATCGGCGCCCGCCCGCCGCACCTCCTCCGCCATCATCTCCGGGTGAAGCGCGCCGCAGCCGTCGTTGATGTTGCGCCCGTCGGGCCAGACGTTCAGCTCGATCACCTCGGCGCCCAGCTCTTGAAAGACCTGCGGCGCCACCTGGTAGGCGGCGCCGTTCGAGCAGTCGACGACCACCTTGATCCCGTCGAGCGTGTGCTCCTTGGGGAAGGTCTGCTTGAGGAACTGCACGTAGCGGCCGACGGCGTCGTCGATGCGCACCGCCTTGCCGATGGCGTCCGGCGCCGCGCGCGCGCCGTCGTTGCCGGCGCCGATCGCCTCCATGCGGCGCTCGATGTCGGCCTCGACCTCGTCGGGCAGCTTGAAGCCGTCGGCGGCGAAGATCTTGATGCCGTTGTCCTGATACGGGTTGTGCGACGCGCTGATCACGACGCCCGCGTCGGCGCGCATCGACCAGGTGATGAAGGCGATCCCGGGGGTCGGCAAGCGGACCGACCAGCATGACGTCGGCGCCGGCCGAGACGATCCCCGCCTGCATCGCGCTCTCCAGCATGTACCCCGAAAGGCGCGTGTCCTTGCCGATCACGATGCGCCCGGGGCGCTCCGGGTGGCGAAAGCGCTGCGCCACCGCCTGACCGAGACGGAGCGCCATCTCCGCCGTCATCGGATCGCGATTGGCCACGCCGCGGATTCCGTCGGTGCCGAAAAGATGCCTGGTCTCGTCCGCCATGGGGGTTACGCGAAGTTTAATCACGGACGAGCGCCTCCGCGACAGCCAAGACGTCCCGCGTCGGACCGACATCGTGAACGCGCACCGCCGCCGCGCCGCCCAGAACCGCCGCCGTCACCGCCGCGGCAGTCCCGAACTGCCGCTCGGCCGCCGGCTTCCCCGTCAGCTGACCGATGAACGCTTTCCGCGAGACGCCGACCATGACCGGAACAGCGACGCGGGCCCGCAGCTCCGGCAGCGCCCGCAGCAGCGCCAGGTTGTGTTCCATCCGCTTGCCGAATCCGATTCCGGGGTCGGCCCACACCTCCCGGCACCCCGCCCGGCGCGCCGCCGCCCACCCGCTCGGCGAGCTCGCTCCCGACCTCCGCGACGACGTCCGCGAACGCGATCCCCTCCATCATCGACGCCGGCGCGCCGCGCAGGTGACCGAGCACGATCGCCGCGCCGGTCTCCGCCGCCACGCTCAGAATCGCCGGATCCAGCCTTCCCCCCGAAACGTCGTTCACCACCGTCGCCCCCGCCGCCACCGCCGCCCGCGCCGTCCCCGCCTTGTACGTATCGATCGAAATCCGCACCTTCTCCGACAGCCGCGCCTTCAACCCCGCAATCACCGGCAACACCCGCTCCTGCTCCTCTTCCTCACTCACCACCGCCGCCCCCGGCCGCGTCGACTCCCCCCCGACATCAATCCAGTCCGCCCCCTCCCCCGCCATCCGCATCCCCGCCTCGATGGCCGTCTCGCGCCGAGGCAAACTGCCCCCCATCCGAAAACGAGTCCGGCGTGACGTTCAAGACCCCGACGATCAAACAGCGCACGACGCCATCTTCTCCGATCTCCCCAGTGGATCGAAGGCGGGCTCCGCCCGCCGGAGACTTATGTGCCGAACAAGATCCGGGCCCGGCTCTCGTCGCGAGCCGGGGTGCGGCCCTGCGGGAGGGGCGAAGCCCATCCCGCGTAGCGAGCGAAGCGAGCGCGGTCAGGCTTTGTCTGGCGCGGGCCGCGGCGGGGCGAAGATGCTCGGCCGGGGCGCCTTCTCGGCCGCCGCAGCCGCCCGGGCCGCGACCGCTGATTGCCCGGCCGTGGCGCGGGTGACGTCGACGGTTCGGTTGAGCCGACCGCCCGAAAAGAGGGTGTCGATCTCGACGCCGTCGACGGTCTCGTACTCGAGGAGCGCCTCGGCCAGCACCTTGAGCTTCTCGAGGTTGTCCATGACCGCCTTGCGGGCGCGGTCGTAGTTGGCCGTCACGATGGTGCGGACCTCCGAGTCGATCTCGACCGCGGTCTGCTCGCTGTACTCCTTGCCGGCGTCGCCGAAGTCGCGGCCCAGGAACACCTCCGCCTCGCGCTTGCCGAAGTGGAGCGGCCCGAGCTTGTCGGACATCCCCCAGTCGCAGACCATCTTCTTGGCCAGATCGGTCGCCACCTGGATGTCGTTCGAGGCGCCGGTCGTCAGCTGATGGAAGATCAGCTCCTCGGCGACGCGGCCGCCCATCGCCACGGCGATCTGATCGTTGGCCTGATCCTTGGAGAGGTTCAGGCGATCCTCCGCCGGCAGCTGCTGGGTGAGCCCCAGCGCCCGCCCGCGCGGGATGATCGTGACCTTGTGGATGGGGTCCGACCCCTTCATCATCTTGCCGACCAGCGCGTGCCCCGCCTCGTGATAGGCGGTGACGCGCTTGTCGCTGTCGCTGATGATCATCGAGCGGCGCTCGGGGCCCATGAGGACCTTGTCCTTGGCCATCTCGAAGTCGCCCATGTCGAGCTGCGCTCTTGTCGGCGCGCGCCGCCAGCAGCGCCGCCTCGTTGACCAGGTTCTCGAGGTCGGCGCCCGAAAACCCCGGCGTCCCGCGGGCGATCACGTCGAGATCGACGCCCCCGGCCAGCGGCGTCTTCTTGGTGTGCACGTTCAGGATCCCGGTGCGCCCCTTGACGTCGGGGCGCGGGACGACGATGCGGCGGTCGAAGCGACCGGGGCGCAGCAGCGCCGGATCGAGCACGTCGGGCCGGTTGGTGGCGGCGACCAGGATGACGCCGTCGTTGGACTCGAAGCCGTCCATCTCGACCAGGAGCTGGTTCAGCGTCTGCTCGCGCTCGTCGTGCCCGCCGCCGAGGCCGGCGCCGCGGTGACGGCCGACGGCGTCGATCTCGTCGATGAAGATGATGCAGGGGGCGTTCTTCTTCCCCTGCTCGAACAGATCGCGCACGCGGCTGGCGCCGACGCCCACGAACATCTCGACGAAGTCCGACCCCGAGATGGAGAAGAACGGCACGCCCGCCTCGCCGGCGATGGCGCGCGCCAGCAGCGTCTTGCCGGTGCCCGGAGGGCCCATCATCAAGACGCCCTTGGGGATGCGCCCGCCGAGGCGGGTGAACTTCTTGGGGTCCTTGAGAAAGGCGATGATCTCCTCGACCTCGTCCTTGGCCTCTTCGATCCCCGCCACGTCGGCGAAGGTCATCTTGCGCTGGTTCTCGGACAGCAGCTTGGCCTTCGATTTGCCGAAGCTCATCGCCTTGCCGCCGCCGACCTGGAGCTGGCGCATGAAGACGAGGAACAGCACCACCAGCACCAGCATCGGTAACCAGGTCACGAACACCTGCTGCCAGAAGCCGTTCTCGTTCTCCTTGACCACGTCGTAGGGGAGCTTGCGCCTTGTCCAGCTTATCGAGCAGCTTGTCGCCGGCGATCCCGGTGGTGACGAAGTTCTCGTTGTTGGCGTAGGTGCCGCGAATCTCGGCGCTCTCCGCGTTCTTCCGGATCTGAATGGCCGCGCCGGGCTTGAACTTCTCCGGATGTTGATCGACCTCTTGCACGAACTGCGAGAACAGGACGTGGGTCTCGGAGGCGCGCTGGCCGTTCAGGAACTGCCAGATCACCACGAACGCGAAGATCAGAGTGATCCAGAGCAGAACAGTCTTGTGACTTTGGCGCACGCAGGGTTCCTTTCGATGGAGCGGAGCTGGGGCCATAAAAGTATTGCCGCCAAACCGGGGAGCGTCAAACACTCCTTTCCCTCAAAGTCGGGGGGCGCCGGGCGTGAAATCAATGATGAGGAGGCGTCGCGTACGCACGCTTGGGCGCGCCGTCTCTGCCGGACGCAGCCCAGGAACGAACAACAGCTCGCCGCCCGCGCTGGTCACGATCGGCAGCGCGGCCCGCGTCGCCCGCGCCATCCGTGCGTCGATCATCAGGTCCGACAGCTTGCGGCTTCCTCTCCCGCCGCGCGGTCGCATGCGATCGCCGGATTTCCGGGCACGCACGGTGAGCGGCCACGCGAGCAGCTCGGCGTCGAATTCAGCCGTGCCGTCGCCCGAAGCGTTGGTACGCCGCCTGCCAGCTTCCTTGAATTCGAGCGTGCCGGCACCCCAACGATAGGTGCCCGGCCTGTTCGACCTGCAACGGGCGGCTCGGCGCGGGCGTCCGCGCCGCCGCCCGGGCCCCCACCCGCACGGCCCCGTACGAAACTTCGACCCGCCGGCCGCCGGCGAGGTCGACCTCGGCCGTGCCGCCGCGCGCCCGCAGGCGGGCGACGACCGCCGCCACCCGGCGTGACAGCGCAGGCCCGGCCGCCGGCGCGTCGCCCGGGGCGGGCACCGGCCTCGCGGCGCGTGCCGCGGCGGCGAGCGCCACCAGCGCCTCGGCCACCCGCGGGTTCTCTTCGGCCAGCGCGGGGAGGTGGCGGTGCCGGATCCGCGCCCGCGCGAAGCGCAGGTCGGCGTTGGAGGGATCCTCGATGAAGGGGATGCTCCGTCGGCGCAGGTAGCGGACGATCTCCCGGCGCGAGAGATCGAGCAGGGGACGCACGAACGGATCCCGGCGGTAGGGGATCCCCTGCAGGCCGGCCAGCCCGGTGCCGCGCACGATGCGGAAAAGGACCGTCTCGGCCTGATCGTCGGCCTGATGCCCGAGCGCCACCCGGCGTGCGCCGCGCGCGCCCGCCAGCGCCATCAGCGCGTCGAGCCGCGCCCGGCGCGCCGCCTCCTGCAACCCAGCGCCCCGCCGGTGGCGAGCGACGTCGACCGCCAGGCGCACGAACGGAAGTCCGAGCGCCTCGGCCCGCGCGCGCACGAGCGCCAGCTCCTCGGCCGCCGCCGGTCGCAGGCCGTGGTCGACGCCGGCCACCTCCAGCGTCAGCCCCAGCCGCTCGCGCGCCTCCCACAGGACGTGGAGCAGCGCCATCGAGTCGGGGCCGCCCGAGACCGCGACGATCACCCGATCGCCGCGCTCGCAGAGCGCGTGCGTGGCGATGGTCCGCAGAACCGTCGACAACATCGGTGTATATGAAGATACATGGGGACCCCTCGCCCGCCTCGCCCGAACAACGTCGTCGCCCTGTCGCAGTACCGCGCGCGCCTCGGCCGCGGGCGCAAGCTCCGGCGCGCCGACGCTCTGCTGGAGGCACCGGATCTGGAGGCCGCCGTGCGCGCCCTGCCGGGCGACGAGCTCTACTACGTGCTGCACGAGATCGGCCTGGCCGAGGGGGCGGAGATCCTGGCCCGGGCCACCAGCGAGCAGGTCGCCGTCATGCTCGACTTCGCCATCTGGGAGCGCGATCAGATCAACCCGGCCGCCTACGGCGAGTGGCTGAGCGCCATCGCGGCCGCGCCGTTCGAGCGAATCGGCCGGTGGATGAAGGGGATCGACAGCGAGCTCCTGGGGCTCATCCTGCGGCGCGGGGCGGCCATCTACGACCTCACGCAGGGGGCGCCGCCGGACGAGCCGGAGGGGACGTTCTACCCGACGCCCGACGGGTTCTTCGTGCTCGACGTGCGGGTGAGCCCGGTCGCCGATGACGGCCCCGATCCAGCCCGGGCGCTGATCACGCTGGTCGACGCGCTCTACCGCACCGACAACGAGTTCGCCCGCCGGATCATCGTCGGCGCCATCGGCGAGCTCGACGCCGAGCTGGAAGAGTCGGCCTATCGCTGGCGTCAGGCGCGGATGGCCGATCTCGGCTTCGCCGATTACTACGAGGCGCTGGAGGTCTACCGCGAGCTCGACCCGGCCAGCGTCCGCATCGACGGGCAACAACAGTCGCGCGGCCCGCACCATCGTCGACGCGCGGCCGGCCGACGGAGCGGCGCTGCGCATCCCGACCGCGCTGGCCGAGAGGCTCGGCGACACCGACGGCTCGGCGTTCTCGCGCGCCGCCCAGAAGCTGACCGCCGGCGACGAGCTCGACGATCTCCGCTTCGCCCTGGTCGCGCTCACCAACCGGGTGCTGGCCGCCGATCGGATCGCCCCCGGCGACGACGAGGCGGTGTCGGCGGTGCTCGACCGGCTGGTGGCCACGCTCGATCTGGCCATCGAGCGCCTCGGCCAGGGGGACGACGAGCGCGGGGCGGCGGCGCTGCGCACCGTCCCGCTGGCGCGGCTGTTTCGGCTGGGCGTCAGCCTGTGCGGGAAGGTCAAGCGGCTGGCGGTCACCTTGCGCCGGGAAGGGCCGTTCGGCGCGCAGGGACTCACCCTGGCCGAGACCGACGACGCGACGGTCCTGGAGGCGGTCAGCCGCCTGCGGCCGATGTTCCCGCGCCTGCTCGACGACCCGCCCACCTCGGGCGAGCGGCC
Organism: uncultured Pseudomonadota bacterium; assembly: GCA_963835825.1. Lineage (GTDB taxonomy): Bacteria > Myxococcota_A > Polyangia > Fen-1088 > Fen-1088 > JADGRB01. Next base: position 1,594,474 of record CAWIGZ010000001.1, on the reverse strand, counting down.
CTTCCGTCACCTCGTCGACCTGGCGCGGGCGGCCGCCGCCATCGAGCAGGCCGCCGCGGCGCAGGCGATGGTGCGGGGCCTCGGCGTGACCCCCGAGGACGTGGCGCCCGGCGGACCGGCGCTGGCGGGGACCGGCATGGACGCCGCCGGGGTCGACCTCGGCACGCTGGCGCGGACGGCGCTGGTGGCGCGGCTGCTCGGCGGCGGCGAGACCAAACGCGCGGCCCAGCCGGCCTCGTTTCGCCCCCTCACCCCCGAGCAGGTCAAAGCCTTCGCGTCGATTTCCAAGGCGCCCGGCTCCAAGGACAAGGCCCCGAAGCTGCCGGTCGCGCTCGAGAAGAACGCCCGCGCCATCCTGATCGCGGCCGCGCCGGCCCCCCTCGCCGCCGCCGCGGACAGCGTCGCCACCCGCTGGCTCGCCACGCTGGCGCCTCTCGATCCGGTGCTGGTGAGCGCCCCGTCGAAGCCGCGCCGCAAGAAGTGAGTGAAGGCGCCCAAACCCGCGCCACCGGCGTCCCCAGGGGTCCCCAAGCTCGCGTCGTTGACGGCGGCGCGAGGGGGGGCGCAAAATCGTCCCGAAACGGCCACGTGTTTCATTGCTTAGGCAACGATTGCTCACCTCGATTGGCGCTCGCGCCTTGCTTTCAGCCTGGGCGCTGGCGCTGACGCTCCTGGCGGCCGGCCGCACGCGCGGCGCCGAGCCGGCAGGGGCGACCGCCGCCTCGCCTGCCGCGACCGCGGTTGACGCCGAGATCGACGAGCACGTCGCCCAGGGGCACCGGCTCTACCAGCTCGGACGGTACCAGGAGGCCATCGGGGAGTACCGCCGCGCCTACGAGCTGCGCGCCGATCCGCTGTTCCTCTTCCAGATCGCCGAGTCGTACCGGCAGCTCGGCGCCACCGAGCAGGCGCTGTTCTACTACGATCGATTCCTGGCCGGCGCGGCCGAGGGACCCGAGCGCGACGCCGCGGAAGAGCGTGCGAACGAGCTCGAGCGGCTGCGCGCCCATCCCGCCGTCGCCGCGACCCCGCCGGGTCTCATCCCCGCGGCGGGCACCGGCGCGGGCGCAGCGCGGCCGGCGCCCGTGTGGCGCCGGTGGTGGGTCTGGACCGCGGTGGGGGCCGTGCTGGCGGCCGGAGTGACCGCGGCGGCGCTGGCCGGGCGCTCCGACGGCTCCATCCCCACCACCGATCTCGGGAACAAGAAGTTCTTTTGAAGGTGACGATGTCCCGACTCGCTCTCTGCTCCCTGGCGGCGCTGACGCTTTCGGCTGCCGCCTGCCACCAGGACGGCGACGCGATCATCTCTGTCGTCGTGACCGTCACCGGATCGCCTCCTCCGGTCAGCGTGCTCGACGTCCAGATCAGCAGCCCGGTCGGCACCTCACATGCCAGCTACACCCGCCCGAACGGGGAGGCGATCGCCTTTCCGACCACGCTCAGCGCCGAGCTGCCGTCTTCGGCGACCGGGACCGTCAACGTCACCGTGGCGGCGCTCGACTTCGCGGGAGCGACGATCGCCACGGGACAGAGCGGAATGCAGACGGTCGCCGCCAACGGACGTCCGACGGTGTACGTGCCGCTCAGCTGCGGCAGCCCGACCTGCACCGCCGACGCGGGGACCGGACCCCCGCCGGACGCTGGAACGAGCCCCGGCCCCCGCTGCGGCAATGGGCGCGTCGACCCCGGCGAGACCTGCGACATCGCCATCCGCGCCGGCGATCAGGGCGCCTGCCCTCCGTCGAGCTGCGACGACGGGATCGCCTGCACGAGGGACATCGCGAGCGGCAGCGCCTGCACCGCCGCCTGCGCGCACCCGCCGATCACCGAAATCGGGCTCGGCGACGGCTGCTGCCCGTCCGGCGCCACCAGGTCCACCGACCCCGACTGCTCCGCGACTTGCGGCGACGGCATCATCCAGGCCGGCGAGACCTGCGACACCGCCATCGCCGCCGGCCAGCCTGGCGCCTGCCCGACGCCGAGCGAATGCACGGTGGCCGATCCCTGCGCGCTCACGCTGCTCGTCTCGGTGGGGACCTGCCAGGCCATCTGTCTGCACTACCAGGTGACCCTGCCACGGTCGGGCGACGGCTGCTGCCCCGCCGGCGGCACCAATGCCGTCGACACGGACTGTCCCACCGTGTGTGGCGATGGCGTCCGACAGGGGAGCGAGTCGTGCGACACCGGCATCGCGCCACCGGCTCCGGGGAGCTGTCCGCTCGACTGCGACGACGGCCTCCCCTGCACCACCGACTTTCTGTCGGGCGCCGGCTGCCACGCCGTTTGCGGTCATGCCGCCATCGACACGCCGATCTCGGGCGACGGTTGCTGCCCGTCGGGCGCGACGCACGCCACCGACACCGACTGCCCCGCCCGGTGCGGAGACGGCGTCGTCGAGCCGGGTGAGACCTGCGACAAGGCCGCCACCGGGAGCGGCGCCTGTCCCGCCGGTTGTCCCCCGTCGCTCTCGGCCTGTCTTGAGGCGAAGCTGACCGGGAGCAGTGATGACTGTTCAGCCAGCTGCGCGGAGACACCCATCGCCAGCTGCAGCGCCGCCAGCGACGGCTGCTGCCCCGCCGGCTGCACGGCGGCCACCGATCCCGACTGTTCGCCGACCTGCGGCGACGGCGTGGTCCAGCCGAACGAGACCTGCGACCTGGCGATCGCCGCCGGCGCTCCCGGCGCCTGTGAAAAGACCTGCGACGACGGAGATCCTTGCACCCGCGATCTCCTGCTCTCGGCCGGGACCTGCGCGGCCGCCTGCGTCCACCTCCCGGTGACGGCGTTCGTGGCCGGCGACGGCTGCTGCCCGCCCGGCGGCGACCTGACAGTCGACGCCGACTGCGCCGCCGTGTGCGGTGACGGCGTGGTCGAGCGCCCGGTCGAGACCTGCGACCGCGCCGTGCCCGACACCTGCCCGGCGGCTTGCCCCTCCGAGGGGACCTGCATGACCGTGACCCTGCGCGGCTCGGCCAGCAGCTGCACCGCCTCCTGCGTCGCCGCCCCGATCACGGCCTGCACCTCGGGAGACAGCTGCTGTCCCGCCGGTTGCACCGCCGCCAGCGATCCCGATTGCACCCCCGTCTGCGGCGACGGCGCCGTCGACCCCGGCGAGGCCTGCGACCGCGCGATCACCGCCGGGCTCCCCGGCGCCTGCGCCCGCAGCTGCGACGACCAGAACGCCTGCACGACGGATCTGGCGAGCGGCTCGATCGCCAACTGCACGCGTCGCTGCACCCACGCCCCCATCGCCGCCTGCCTGAACGACGACGGTTGCTGTCCTCTCGGCTGCAGCGTCGACAATGACGACGACTGCGCCGCGACGTGCGGCGACGGGCACCTCGGCGCCGGAGAGACCTGCGATCCCAGCACCACCTGCCCCACCACCTGCCCGGACGACGGGGATCCCTGCACCACGGAGCTGCTGGTCGGGGATCCCGAACACTGCAACGTCGCCTGTCTCCACGTCCCCATCACCACCTGCTCGGGAGCAACCTCCGATCGCTGCTGCCCGAGCAGCTGCCGCGCGGCGAACGACAGCGATTGCTAGGGCGTCGCCGAAAAGGCGACGGTGAGCGAAGCGAACGACGGATATTGGCCCGACGACGTGCCGCCCGACAGGTGGCCCAGCGGGCGGTGAGCGCCCCCGAACCGTGCCCGACGGACGGCGCCCGAGACGGCGTGAGCTGACGCTGACGTCCGCCGCCCCGGGCGCGTTTCGTCAGCCGAGCGAGCCGACCAGGTCCGACAGATACGGCGGGACGCTGTCCCACGGGTTCGGCAGGGTGTCGCTCTGCAGATAGATGTAGCCGACGTACTGCTTCGCCGACTGGACGAAGGAGGTATCGAGGCTGCCGACGGCGTAGGGGATCACGCCGAAGTTGCTTCGGTTGTAGCCGGCGTGCCAGCCGCCGAGCGCCGCCGCCGACGGCAGGCCGCCGTTCTCGTAGATGAGGATGACGTCCTCCGTGCCGACGTAGCTCGGTGAGGAGTCGGCGCCCGGGTTGCCGATGGTGAAGCCGAGGCCGCGCCCCTTGGCGGAGGCGGTCAGGCCCGCGTAGTACGATTCGTGCCCGGCGGCGTTGGCCATCTCGTCGAAGAAGATGCCCGAGACACCGGGGTACCAGCTCTGCCACTGGCCCATCTCGGCCTCCAGCTCGGCGGTCGGTCGCGCGCCCCACAACGTGTGGACGTAGCCGATGACCTTCACGCCGGCCGCGGTCAGCCTGGCGATGCCGGCGGAGTAGTCAGCGGACGGCGCGGCACCCGGACCGTTGGCCGGGTTGACCACCGCCAGGACGGGCACCGCGGGGTGCGCCGCCTTGGCCGCCGCGACAGCGCCCCAGGAGGGATCGGTCGGCGGGGTGTAAAGGGGGATGATCGTCCCGGTGACGGCAGCGCCGGCGGCCGCCGGCGGCGTGGCCGCGGGCGGGGTGGCGGGTGCAGCCGTTGGTGCGGGAGCGGGAGCTGCCGTCGGCGCCGCCACCGGCTGTGGCACCGGCGTCGCCGTCGGGGGCGTCGCCGGTGTGGCGCTCGGCGCGGTCGTCGGCGTCGGCGTGGTCGTCGGCGTCGGCGTCGGCGCGGTCGTCGGCGTCGGCGCGGCGTCGGCGTCGGTCGGTCGTCGGCGTCGGCGCGGCGGCGTCGGTGGCGTGCTGGTCGGCACCATTGGCCCGGTCGTCGGATCGGCCGTTCCGCCGGCGCCGGAAGGCGACGTCGAGGTGGCCGTGCCGAGCGCGAGCGTGTCCAGGTTGACGGTGCCCGCGCCGGCGCCTTCCGAAGGAGCGAGCGCCATCCCTGTCACGCCCCCGAAATCGCGAACGCCGTCGACGCGCGCGGTGGGCGGCTGCCAGCTGGCGGCGGTCATGCCGCTGAACGGAATCGAGATCTGCTGCCAGCCGGTGAAGTCGACCGGGAAGCGGGCCTCCCATCGCTCCTGGCCGGCGTCGTAGATTTGAACCAAGAACGAGTGCCCGGTGCCCCGGCCATAGACCCAGAGGGTCAAGGCGGAGCTGCCCGACCAGTCCTGCGGCGTCGAGAAATCACGCTCGAGCCCGGCGGAGCCGCCGGTCACCACGTTGTAGGTGAGCTCGGTCGACGTCGACGCCCCATCGGCGTGCAGCGGCGCGCTCGCGCTGCTGAGCGAGGATCCGCCCGTCATGAACGGGGTCCAGCTCGCGGCGGTGCCGCCCTCGAGGCTGTCGATCATCGTGCTGCCGCCCGTGCCGCCATCTTGCGGAGCGGCGATCTTCTGCGGCGATCCGGTCGATCCATCCGCTGATTGGCCGCCGCAGCCCGCGGCCAGGGTTCCAACGATTCCAAGCGTCGCCGCCAGGGCGAGTGCGGTTCTCATGGTTCTGGTTCCTTGCATTTCACCTCCGCGGAACAGTACGGAGGGTGTTGCTCATCCGGACGTAATTGGATTCCAAACGCCCGAGCTGAAGCCGGGCCGCAGGGGCGTCCGAGGGGCTGACCGCTTGACAGCCGCTCGAAGGCCGTCGTAGATGGCCGGCGTGCGGGAATAAGGTGGCCCGGGCCGGAGTTAGCCGCGGACAACCGATGCCAACACCCCGGAAGCGGGAACCACGGACGATGACGATGAGGTGCCGATGTCAGACGTGATGATTGAGGTCGACGGACTCACCAAGGATTACGGACTGACGCGCGCCGTCGATCACGTGAGCTTCTCGGTCCGCCAAGGAGAGGTGCTGGGATTCCTGGGGCCGAACGGGGCCGGGAAATCGACCACCATGAAGATGCTCACCTGCTTCCTGTCGCCCACCGACGGGCGGGCCAAGGTGGCGGGGCACGACGTGTTCGACGAGTCGCTGGAGGTCCGCCGTCGCATCGGCTACCTGCCCGAGGACACGCCCATCTACCGGGACATGACCGTGCTCGAGTACCTGCAGTTCGCGGCCGCCATGCGGGGCATGGAGCCCGGCCGCAGCGCCGAGCGAATCAAGGAGGTCGGCACCCGCTGCGGCCTGGCCGACGTCGCCGGCAAGGAGGTCGGGGAGCTGTCGAAGGGGTTCCGGCAGCGCGTCGGCCTGGCGCAGGCGATGCTGCACGATCCCGACATCCTGATCCTCGACGAGCCGACCAGCGGCCTCGACCCCAACCAGATCGTCGAGATCCGGTCGCTCATCAAGGAGATCGGTCAGGAAAAGACGGTCATCCTGTCGACCCACATCCTGCCGGAGGTCCAGGCGACCTGCAGCCGGATCCTGATCATCAGCGGCGGCAAGCTGGTGGCCGACGGCACGCCCGACTCGCTGCGCGCCCGCGAAAAAGGCGGCCGCTACCGGGTGGTGGTCGAATCGAACGGCGTCGCCAAGGAGGCGATCCGCGATCGCCTGGCGGCCCTGGCGGGCGTGGCCCGCTGCGAGATGGTCGCCGGCGAAGAGGGCTCGCACGCCTTCGCGCTCGACGCGGCGGCCGCCTCCGATCTGCGCAAGCCGATCTTCCGCGCCGCCGTCGACAACCGCTGGACGCTGCTCGAGCTCCTCCGCGAGTCGGCCAGCCTGGAAGACGTGTTCCGCAACCTGACTCAAACCGAGAAAGGACACTCATGACCCCGGCGCTCGTGATCTCGCGGCGCGAAATCCGCACCTACTTCAACTCGCCGGTGGCGTACATCGTCGTCCCGGTCTTCGTGATCATCACCGGCTACCTGTTCTTCACGCAGCTGTTCCTGGAGAAGCAGGCCGACATGCGCGGCTTCTTCAACATCATGCCGCTGCTGTTCATGTTCATGATCCCGGCCATCACCATGCGGCTCCTGGCCGACGAGAAGGCGTCCGGGACGCTGGAGCTGCTCATCACCATGCCGGTGCGTGACTCGGAGGTCGTCATCGGCAAGTTCCTGGCGGCCATGGCGCTCCTCTGCACGGCCATCGGCCTGACGCTGGTCTTCGCCATCACCGTCAAGTCGCTGGGGCCGCTCGATCGCGGACCGACCATCGGCGGCTACCTGGGCCTGGTCCTCATGGGCGGCGCCTACGTCTCCATCGGCGTGATGGCCTCGGCGCTGACGCGCAACTCGATCGTCTCGTTCATCGTGGCGTTCGCCATCTCCTTCGCGCTCTACCTGCTGGGGCGCCTCACCCAGTTCCTGCCCCAGGCGCTGCAGAAGTTGGTGGCCTACCTCAGCATCGACGGCCACTTCGAGAACATCGGACGCGGAGTGATCGACACCCGCGACGTCATCTACTACTTCTCGGTGATGGTCGTCTGCTTGCTCATCGCGACCCTCTCTCTCGAGTCGCGGCGGTGGAAATAACCATGGCAACTGAAGACAACGACAACGGCTCCCGGCCGGCGATGAACCGGCGCAAGCGGCTCTCGGCGTCGAACGCCACCAGCTTCGTGGTGCTCGTCATCGGCGCGGTGGTGGCGGTGAACCTCATCGGGACGCGGGTCTTCGGCCGCCTCGACCTGACGGAGAACCACGTCTACACGCTCTCGAACGCCTCCAAGGAGATCGTCCGCGCCCTGCCCGACTACCTGACGGTCAAGGCCTACATCTCCAAGGATCTGCCGCCGGAGCTGTCCAACACCAGCCGCTACGTGCGCGATCTGATGGACGACTACAAGACCTACTCGAAGGGGAAGCTCCGCTTCGAGGCGTTCGATCCCGAGTCGGACAAGAAGATCGAGGACGAGGCGAACGCCTGCAAGGTGCAGAAGCTGCAGATCCAGGTGATGCGCTCGCAGAAGTTCGAGGTCGGGACCTACTGGCTCGGCCTCTGCTTCCAGTACCAGGGCAAGGACGACGCCATCCCGGAGATCGGTCAGGTCGAGGGGCTGGAGTACGAGATCTCCTCGATCATCAAGCGGATGACGCAGAAGAAGCGGAAGGTCGCCTTCACCACCGGCCACGGCGAGCAGGACCTCACCCAGGGCTTCACCTTCCTCAAGCACGTGGTCGACCAGGAGTTCGACTCGACCACCGTGAACCCGTCGTCGACGGCGATCGGCGACGACGTCGACGCGCTGGTGGTCGGCGGGCCCAAGCAGGCGTTCGACGACAAGGGGCGCCGCGAGATCGACAGGTTCCTCATGAAGGGGCGCGGCGTGATCTTCCTGGTCGACGGCATGACGCTGTCGTCGCCGCGCGGCGGGATGCCGCAGATGGCGGCCCAGCCCAAGGTCGGCCAGGCCAACCAGACCGGCCTCAACGAGCTGCTGGAGAAGTACGGGTTCAAGATCGACGAGGACTTCGTCTTCGACCGCCAGAACGTCCCCGGCCCGGTCGACGTCGGCGGGCGAAAGATGCTCAAGAACCTGCCGGTGTTCGTCGGCGTCAAGACCGATCCAGGCCGACAAGGACAACTCGATCCTCGCCGGCGTGAACGCCGTCGTCTTCCCCTTCCCGAGCTCCGTCGAGCTGGTCGGGCCGCTGGCCAGCGGCAAGGCGCAGACGCCCGGCGCCAAGCTCTGGACGCTGGCCGCCACCTCGCCCGATGCCTGGAAGCAGAGCGGCTTCTTCTTCTTCGCGCCCATGGCGGACATCGAGGAGGCCAAGGACCCCAAGGACCACGGCGTCTTCGGGCTGGCCTACGCCTACCAGGGGATCTCTGAAGAGCGCCTACCCGCCGCCCGGCGCCGCGCCCGGCATGTCGGTGCCGGACAACATGCCGGCGGCCGAATCGCGCAAGCCGGTGCGGATGATGGTGGTGGGCGATTCGGACTTCGCCTCTGACGAGTATCTCCAGGTGGCCCGCTACCTGCCCTTCTATCAGGGCGGCGCCCAGATGCTGTTCAACGGCATCAGCTGGACGATGGAGGACGAGGCGCTGACGCCGGTCCGCAGCAAGACCGTCGCGGCGCGGCCCATCAGCGTCGGCTCGGATGGAGCGGTCCTGGCGTTGAAGCTGGGGAACGTCTTCGGTGTCGCCATCCTCTTCATCGCCTTCGGCGTCGGGCGGATGGTCGTTCGGCGCGCTCGCCGGCGAGGTCAGAAGCTATGAACAAGAAAACGCTCACCGCCCTCGGGGCCTTCGTGGTCCTGGGAATCATCGCGCTCGTCACGCTCCGCCAGCCCGAAAAGGGGGAGCGGGCCAGCGATCACCCGCGGCCGATCCCCGCGCTGAACCCGGTCGAGATCACCACGCTCGACGTGACCAAGGGGGGCGTCACCACGACCATCCAGAACGAGGGTGGGATCTACAAGGTGACCGCTCCGGTCTCCTACCCGGCCGACCAGACGAGCGCCAAGAGCGCGTTCGAGGCGCTCGGCAAGATGGACATCACCGACCTCGTGACCCAGCAGGAGGGGAAGCAGGCCGAGTTCGAGGTCGACGACAAGTCCGGGATTCACCTGGTCGCCAAGCACGACGGCAAGATCTTGGCCGATTTGATCGTCGGCAAGGTCGTCGGCGCGGGGACCATGATTCGCCCCTCCGGCACCAAGGACATCTGGCGGGCGAGCGGCATCAGCAAGTACGCCGTCGACAAGGGACCGGCCGAGTGGCGCGACAAGAGCATCACCACCTTCCAGACGACCGACGTGGAGAAGCTGGACGTGACCGGCAAGGACGGGGCGAAGCTCTCGCTCAAGAAGACCGGCACCAAGGAGGGGAGCGAGGACAAGTGGGACGTCGTCTCGAGCTCGGTGAAGATCGAGAAGCTCGACAACAGCGTTCCGAACGGGATCGTCTCGTCGCTGGCCAGCTGGAAGGCCAACGACTTCGCCGACGGCGCGACCCTCGCCGCGGCTGGCCTCGACGCGCCGGCGCTGACCGTCACCGTCGGCCTCAAGGGTGGCAAGAGCGTCACCGCGCTCATCGGCAACAAGAAGGGGGAGAAGACCAGCGAGGACACCTACGTCAAGAAGGCCGACGCGCCCCAGATCTTCCTGGTCAAGAAGTTCAACCTCGAGCGGATCGACAAGCGACCGATGGAGTTCCGCGACAAGACGCTCTGTGACCTCGCCGCCGCCGACCTCACCGAGATCTCCGTCGCCGCCGGCGACAAGTCCTACACGCTGGTCAAGAACGGCAACGACTGGAGGGCGACCAAGCCGGCCAAGCTGGAGGTCGACGCGACGAAGGTGACGCCGATTGCGGGAGCCTTCAAAGACTGGAAGGCGACGGGCTTCGCCGACGACCAGTCGCCGAAGGGCAATGGCCTCGCCAAGCCGAAGGCGGTCATCACCACCAAGAGCAAAGCGGCCCCGAAGTCGAACGCCTCCGCCTGTGTGGTCCGCGTCGGCGACGAGACCGCTGACAAGGCGAGCTACGCCGTCGCCACCGCCAAGGGTCCCGACGTCTACCTGGCGCCGAAGTGGGCCGTCGACCGCATCCTGGTCAAGCCCGACGATCTCAAGAAGGCGGGCACGACCGCGGCCGCGCCTGCCGCCAAGCCGGCCAAGCCCGCCAAGCCGGTCGCCGCCAAGGTCACCGCCAAGAAATAGCCGGGCCGTTTCCCCGCGAGGCGCGCGCCCGTCAGACGGCGCGCGACGCCTCCCGTGTCTCGCGGTGGCGAATGAGCCCGGCCTGGCGGCGAAGCTCGCTGGCGGTCTCGTCGCGGCCGGAACGATCCTCGAACTCGGCGTAGGCGTCGAGCGTCCGCGCCAGCTCCAGCTCGGCGCCGGCGCCGGTGAGCACCTCGACCGCACGATCGAACATCTCGCGCGCGCCGCCCAGCTCGGATTCTCCGGGCGCCCCGGCGCCGACGGCCGAGGCCGCCACCCGCAGCGCGGCCCCCGCCAGCGGCGGCGCCCCTGCCCGCTCGGCGATCTCGAAGGCGGCCCGGGCGTCGTCACGGGCGCGCGTCGCCTCGCCCAGCGCCAGCTCCGCCTCGGCCATCCCGCGGGTCGCCTCCGACAGCAAGGCCCGCGCCCCGAACTGCCGGGCGATCTCGCGGGCCGCCTGGAACTCGCCGAGCGCCGCGTGCGGCTGCCCGTCGCCGAGGTGGCAGTCGCCGATCTCGATCGAGAGGCTACACTCCTGCAGCCTCTCGCCGCTGGCCCGCGCCAGCTCCCGCCCCTCGCCCAGCAGCGACAGCGCCTCGGGCCGGCGCCCGAGATCGCGCTCCAGGGCCCCGAGATCGAGCAGCGAGGCGACCACCCCCGAAAGGTCCGAGATCCTCCGCCGCAGCTCGAGCGCCGCCCGGAAGTGCTGGCCGGCCGCCGCCAGCGCGCCCGTTGCCCGCAGCACCTGGCCGAGACGCGACAGCGTCAGCGAGCGACCGCGATCGTCGCCCAGCTGCTCGCGCACGCTGAGCGCCGAGCGGTGCCGTTCCAGCGAGCGCTCGGGCTCGCCCATGAGGAAAAGGATGCGCCCCACGTCGTCGAGCGCCGCCGCCACGCCCGGCCAGTCCCCCGCCACCTCGAACAGCTTCTGCGCGAGCTCGAGATGGGCGAGCGCCCGGGAGTTCTCCCCCAGCGTGCTGAGGAGCCGCCCGATGCGCCCATGCGCCGCGCCCCCCTTGGCCGGCAGATCGAGCCGCCAGGCGAGCCGCAGCATCTCTTGAAACAGCCCCACCGACTCGCGCGTGCGGCCGAGCCGGGCCGCCACGTCGCCCGCGGCGTAGAGCGCGTCCATCTTGGTCACCGCATCGTCGAGCTCGAGGTGCCCGATCCCCGCCAGATAGAGCGCGTGCGCCCGATCGAGCAAGAGGTGGTCGCGGGCCAGGCCCGCCGCGGTGATGTAGCAATACGCGGCCCGGCGCCCGTCGCCCGCCTCTTCGTAGAGCCGCGCCAGCGACTCGAGCCGCTGCTCGCGGGCGTCGCCGCCCCGGCTCTCCAGCCACTGCGCCGCGAAGGCCTTGCGGCGCCGGCCGAGCTCCGAGGCGCCCTCGGTCTCCAAGAGCCGCCGTTCGAGCGGCTGGCAGAACACCCAGGCGATCTCCTCGGGGATGGACGAGGTCTCCACCCGCTCGACGAAGCCGCGCTCCCGAAGATTCTCCAGGATCTGCTGAATCTCGGTGATCGTCGGATCGGGGGCGAACACCGCCGCCTCGTCGGGGGGCGAGGCCACGAGGCGCCCCAGCGCGACCACGCCGCCGGTCCAGAACCGCTCGCCGAAGATCGCCGCCCGACCGAGGACGTCGCGCTCGGCGGGCGTCAGCACCGTGATGCGTGCGTGCGCGACCTCGTCGCGCGTCACCGTCGGATGCTGGCGGGCGGCGCGCTTCCGGTCGAAGCGCCAGCCGCCGCCGACCTCGACGAGGATCCCCTGCTCTCGATAGATCCGCAGGAGTTGCCGGACGAGGGATGGGTTGCCGCCCGACGCGTTCGCCACCTCGTCAGCAAGGCCGTTCGGCAGCGCGCCCGCTCCCCCGAGCGAGGACCCGACCAGCAGGTCGATCTCGATCCGGGTGAGCGGTTGCAGGTCGAGCCGGGTGTGGTTTCCGCCGCCGTGCCCCCAGCCCGGGCGCCGCACCAGGAGCTCGGGCCGGGCGGTCGCGACGATCAGGATACGCGCCTCGGCCAGGTCAGCCGCGAGGCTCTCGATCTCGGAGAGTGAATCGTCGTCGGCCTCCTGCAGGTTCTCGCCGATGATCACCAGAGGGCGCAGGGCCGCGTCCTGCTCGAAGAAGCGTCGCAGGACGGCGCGCGCCAGCTCCGCCCCCTGCTCCGGCCGCCCGGCCAATGCGCTGCCGAGGGGGCTGTCCGGCACATCGAATCCCAAGAACCGCCCGAGCAGCGTCGACAGCTCGGAGATGCGCCGGTCGCCGAACACCTCCTGGAGCTGGCCGCGAAATCGAAGCAGCGCCTCATCGGGCCCAAGCTCGGCCAGGCCGAACCGGACGCGCAACAGATGGGCGATGAGGGCTCCGCGAGGTGCGGACGCGGCGACGGCCGGTCCGACCGCCGCGCGTACGATTCTCAAATCCTCGCCGTCGTGACCGGCGAGCCACTCGTCGAGGAGGCGGCTCTTGCCAAGCCCGTCCGCGCCGACCACCGTCACCATCTGCGGCGCGTTGAATCGGACCGCCCGACCGAGCGCCTCATCCAGCACCGAGAGCTCGGCCCGACGCCCCACGAAACCCGCCCTATCCGTCTCCATCGCCCCTGTGTAGCCCCGACCGCTGGCGACGTCAAAGTCTGTAGGGGCGGTGCCAGGAGCTCCGGCTACATCTCTATGATGACGACGCCCCGCTGAGGTGCGTCGCGGTCCTCTTCCGGTTCCTCGTCCTCCGCCGAGTCTGGGCGGCGGCGTTCGTCGCGCAGGGGAATCTCGAGTCGCGGGCGCTCATGGCGCCGCCTCTCCTCTTCCTCGCGGCGACGGATCTGTTCGATGATCCAAGGTTCGAGCACTGACGAGAACCTCTACGCTAAATGCCTGCAATATCTCTTCCTGTTAGTCAAGTTCGGCAATTCTGGGGGCAAACGTGAGCCGGCCAAAAACCACAGGGTCATCAAGAGGTTATAGGTCAGGAATCGTCAGGATCTTCGATCTTCCACAGTCCGGCCTCACGGACCAGCTTCACGACGCGATCTGGCGCCACCAGCAGCCGCGCCTCGTCACCCGCTTCCGACAGCGGCGCCTGGGCGGCCGCGCGAAGCCGCGCGAGCATCGCCTGGTGCTGCTCCCTGTTTTCGGTTTCCCAGAACGTGCGCAGCCGATCCGCCGAGAGGCCCGCGCGATACCGCTCGGGAACGAGCCGCAGCACGATGTCGTAACGGCGAGCGTCGAGCGCCCGGATGAAGCTCCGCAAGGCCGCGCGCGGCGTTGCCTGTCCCCACGCCTCGTACACCGGCCCGTCCACCCGCCAGCGGCCATCTTCCAGGACGAGCGGCACCTGTTCCCCCAGCTGGAGGGTGACGTCGACCCGCGGCGCCACGCCGCCCGCCTCCGCGACCAGCCGCTGGCCGAGCGCGACCGGCTCGGCTCCCGCGCTGGCACATCTGGCCGCGAAGGCCTCAAAGGGCATCCGGCGTTGAAACTCGGCCGAGGTGAGCTGGTACGCTGCCCGCAGATCCCCGCGTGCGAGCGCCGCACCGAACGACGCCACGGTCGCGGCCGGCCCTTCCGGACGATGCGCGCAGGCAGCCAGGCCGAGCGCGACGATGAAGCCCAGCGCCACCAGCCGCATCGCTCGACTATTCCACCTTGGGGGGCAGATCGCTCGCAGCCGGCGCGGGGCGCGAAGTCACCGTGAGGCGATAGGGATCGTCCGAGTCGATCGGGCCGCGGCGCGGAACGACGCGGATCAGAATCGGTCCCCCCGGGATCGCCTGGCCGATGATCCGCGCCGGGGTGTGCCGGCCGCTGGTCGCCCGCGCGAGCAGCGTGTTGTCCTCGCGGGTGAGCTCGACCTCGACGCCGCCGCGCCCGGGCGGGGTGACCTCCAGATCGAGCAACGCCATTGCGTCGCTGGTGTAGCGAAAGAAGTCGACGTCGCCGCGGGCGAGGTACCCGACCACCGTGCCGTCGCCGATCACCTGAGCGTGCGCCTGATCGTCATTGGGCTCCGCCTCGGTGCCGGCCTTGGGGAGGTCGGTGCGGGGGCGCAAGTTGTAGCGCGCGTCCGCGCTGAAGCCGAAATCGGCGCGGACCACGACGAACACGAACGCGTCGGTCGGGGCTGATGCGCACGTTGCGCAGGACGACCCGCTCTCCTTTGCGCCCGCGCGCCTCGGTCAGCTTGTGGGCGTCGGCGCCGTAGAGCTGCAGCGTCACCGAAACCTCGGGCACCGGATCGAGATCGACCGAGAGGACGCTCCCCTCGGCGAGGCCGGCGGTGGACAGTCGGTACCAGTCCTGATCGCGACGCCAGCCGAGGTATCCGACGGCCTCGCCCCCCGGCGCCAGCTCGGTCGCGTGCGCGGCATCGCCGTTCGGCTCGATCTCGGCGCCCACGTCGAAGGGGCCGAGATGCACGACCAACCGATAGCCGCCGGCCGGCGCCTCGGTGCCGGCGGCCCGCACGCGCAGGTAGAAACTGCCGGCACGGACCGCCAGGTTGGGGATGGCGATCGCCTCTCCCGGCAGCCCATTGGACGCCAGGAGGACATGCCCCGCCGAGTCGAGCACCTCCAGGGTGGTGGCCGTCGCCGGTGCGGCCGGGCGCAGATCGGCGCGCAACAAGAACCGCGGGGGAGGCGTCGCCGCGGCGGCGTCTCCGACGGACGGTGGCAGGCCGCCGTCGGGGCCGGGCACGTCCACGCGAAAGAGATCGAGGTCGCGCTTCCCGCTCGTCGGTGGGACGAGGCTGCCGGACACGGCCGCAGGCGAGGCCACCGTCACCGCCAGCGGCTGGGCGGTCGCCAGCGTGTTGTTGGGCTCGACCTCGGGCGTCGTGGCGATCCCGTCATCGGGGGTGTCGGCGACGACGACCACCGCGGCGCCGTCGGGGCGGGGCAGCGTCGCCCCGCGATGGCAGCCCGCCCAGAAGACCCCACCCCGCGAGCGCGAGCAACCAGCGGCGCCCCGCGCGCACGAGCTTAGCCCTCGGACGCGGCGGCGGCGTCGCGCGGCTGGATGGAAGCGAGGAGCTCCGCCTCCGCCACGACCGCCCCGTCGACCTTCGCCTCGCCGCGCAGCTTCCAGATCGCCCCACCCTTGCGCAGCGGAACGACCTCCAGCATCAGGAGATCCCCGGGGACGACCGGCTTCCTGAAACGCGCCTTGTCGATGGCCATGAAGTAGATGACCTGCGCCGCGGGATCGAACCCCACCAGCTGGGCGGCCAGGAGCGCGCCGGCCTGCGCCAGCGCCTCGATGATCAGCACCCCGGGCATCACCGGATGACCTGGGAAGTGGCCGTTGAAGTGCGGCTCGTTGCGCGAGACCAGCTTGCGGGCGACGATCTTGTCCTCCCCGAGCTCGTCCACCCGATCGACGAGCAGGAAGGGATAGCGGTGCGGAAGGATCCGCTCGATCGCGCGGATGTCGAGCACGTGGCCTACTTCTTCGCTGCCGGTGCCTTGGCGCCCGCCTCGGCCCCCTCACCGCTGTTGTAGCGGCGAATGAGCTCGCTGGTGAGATCGAGGTGCGGCTTGGCGAACACCAGCGCCGACTTGTCCGCGATCATCGAGAAGTTCTCCGAGGCGGCGATCTTGGCGATGATCTTGTTCATGCGCTCGTAGATCTTGGCGGTCGCCTCCTGCTCCTTGGCGGAGAGATCCTGCTGGTGGCGCAGGTAGGTCTGCTGCACCTTTTGCATCCGCACCTGAAGCTCGCCCTCCTTCTGGCGCACCTGATCGGGCGGCAGAAGCGTCCGCTTCTTGTCGAGGTCCTCGATGTCCTTCTTGAGCGCCGCCTGCTGCTCGTCGAGCTCCTTTTGCTTCTGATCGAACACCTTCTTGAGCGCCGCCTTGGCCTTGCGGCCGTCGTCGGTCTCGTTGAGGGCGCGCTGCATGTCGACGAACCCGATCTTGAACTCCTCGGCGAACGCCGCCGACGACCCGAGCAAGAGGACCAGAACCAGCAAGGACGATGACATTTGCATCACCGGCCGTTGACATTTGTGCGATCTCCTTCACCGGGGCACGGCTTGCTTGACAGCACGGTTGCCTCGGGTACATCTAGAAAAAGTTGCCGATTGTGAATTCGAAGACGATGGGCTGCTCGCCGGGGAGAGTCCAGAACGGGATGCCCCACTCGAACCGGAGCGGGCCGATGGGCGAGAACCAGCGGAAACCGAACCCCCAGCTGGCGCGGTAGGCGTTGATGTCGAGCGGGCCGAGGCAGGGGTTCTTGCTGTCGTCGACGTTGAACGGCGTGAGCTTGCAGTACTGATCTTCCAGGTTGAAGGCGTTGCCCCGCGTCGGCGAACACGACGCCGCGGATCCCGACCTTGTCGAAGATGGGGAACTCGATCTCGGCGTTGGCGATGACCTGGACGTTGCCGCCGACCAGGAAGGTGTTCAGCGAGCCGTCGGGGGCCTGCGACGACAGCGACCGGATGACCGGCCCCAGCGACAGCGGAGAGAACCCGCGGATGTTGTAGATGCCGCCCGTGAAGTAGCGCTCGAAGATCGGCACGCCGCGCGGGTCGCGGCTGGCGATGAGGTCCCCTTCCAGCTTGGCGCGGAAGACGAACGGGCCCCCAGAGCGGATAGAAGAAGCGCGTCACCCCTTCATAGCGGGTGAAGATGTTCTGAGAGAACGTCACGTCGGGATCGGCGATCTCGGCGGAGATGGTGTTGTACCAGCCGCGGCTGGGGAACATGCGGTCGTTGCGCGAGTCGTACGACAGCGTCGACGCGGATCGACGAGGTGATCCCCGAGCGGAACAGGTTGGCGATCCCGCTGGTGGTGATGGGGACGCCGATGGTCGGGGTCCCGAACAGGCCGCCGCCGAACCCGAAGGTGTTGGTCCCGATGCCGACCTGCTCCAGCTTGTAGGTGAGCAGGAGCCGCAGGTCCTCGGCCAGGAGGTAGCCCCAGGTGAGGCTGCCGCCCTTCGAAGACGCGGATGAACGAGTAGAGGAACTGGTCCTGCTTGAACAGGTTGAACCCGAAGGTCCAGTTGGTGTCGAGGAAGTAGAGGTCCTGGAACTGCAGCAAGAAGAGCTGGCGGAGGCTGGAGAGCTGGGCCTGCAGCGTGAGGAGCTGCCCGCGGCCGAACAGGTTGTTCTGCGAGATCTGGGCCTGGGCGATGAAGTTCTCGACCGACGAGAATCCGGCGCCGATCTGGAACGTCCCGGTGGGTCGCTCGGCGACCTCGAAGTTGACGTCCAGCTTGTCGTCGGACTGCTCGCGCTTGGTCGACATCTCGACCTTCTCGAAGTAGCCGAGCGCGTTGACGCGCTTCTTCGAGTAGTCGAGCAGCGACTGGTTGTAGATGTCGCCCTCGGCGAGGCGCAGCTCGCGGCGGATCACCTTGTCGCGGGTCTTGTTGTTGCCGCGGATGTTGATCCGGTTGACGGTGACCAGCTCGACCCTTTTGAATCTCGAAGAAGACGTCGACCGTGCGCGTCTTCTCGTTGACCGGCGTCGAGGGGGAGGCGTTGACGTAGGCGTAGCCGCGGTCCTTGTAGTAGTCGGTCAGCTTCTGCAGGTCGTCCGACAGCTTGGAGCGGTTGAAGATCTCGCCGGGCTTGACGGAGACCCGCGACAGGAAGAACTCCCGCGGCATCAGCAGGTCGCCGGTGACGTCGACCTTGCCGAGGCGGTACTGCGGCCCCTCGTCGATGTTGATGGTGATGTACATCGACTGCTTGTCGGGCGACAGCTCGACGAGCGGGTTGCCGACCTTCACCTGCACGTAGCCGTGGTCCCAGTAGTGCGCCTGGATGAGGAGGAGGTCGCGCTGGAAGACGTCCTCGCGGTAGGTCCCGGCCGAGGTGAGGATCGAGAGGATGTTCCCCTCCTGCGTCGAGATGACCCCGCGCAGCTCGTCGTCGGACATCGCCTGGTTGCCGACGAAGTTCACCCGCCGCACCTCGACCTTGCTGTTCTCGCGGATGTGGAACCAGACGTCGACCGTCGCGCTGCCGTCGCGTTTGATCTCGTACGAGACCTCCGCCATGTAGAAGCCCTTTTCGACGTAGGCGTCCTTGATCTTCTCGACGTTCTTCTTGATCTTGGCGAGGTCGAGGATCTGGTCCTTCTTGATGTCGAGGACCTCGTTGATCTTCGACAGCGAGACCTCGTCGTTGCCGGCCACGTAGATCTTGTTGATGGCCGGCTTTTCCTTGAGGACGAAGGTGACGATGCTGCCCGGCTGCGCCCTGTTCTTGCTCTCGCTGACCTCCACCTCGATGTCCTCGAAGTAGCCCATCTTCCAGATGGCGCGCACGTCGTCGCGCACCATCTCCTGCGTCAACGTCACGCCGGGGGCGGTCTTGAGGTTCACCTTGATGGCGTCGTCCTCGACCTTCCGGTTGCCGCGGAACGAGACCTTCACCACCTTCAGGTTCGGCGCCGGCGCGGCCGGCTTCACCTCGGCCGGCTTTTCGTTCTCGCCCGCGTTGTCGTCCGACTTGTCGCCCGACTTCTCGTCCGACTTGTCGTCCGATTTGTCTTGCGCCTGGGCCTGGACGCGGGCCCTCGGGCCGAGGAGGGCGAGCAGGATCGCGGCAGCGACGGTGAAACGGCGGAGGCTCATTGGGCGGGGCGCCGGCTATTCCCGTTCGACGATCAGGCCGTCGGCCATACGCAGCCGACGCGGCGTCTTCTGCGCCAGCTCGTCGTTGTGCGTGACGATGAGGATGGTGGTCCCGAGCTCACGATTGAGCTCGAAGAAGAGCTCGTGGATCTCGCGTCCGGTCTTGGTGTCGAGGTTCCCCGTCGGCTCGTCGGCCAGGAGCAGCCGCGGCCGCAGCAGAAGGGCGCGCGCCAGCGCCACCCGCTGCTGCTCGCCGCCCGACAGCTCGCCCGGCCGGTGCGTGAGCCGGTCGGCGAGGCCGATCCGCGCCAGCATCGCCGCCGCCCGCTCGGCGCAGAGCCGCCGGGGCTGGCGCAGGATGAGGCCCGGCATCATGGCGTTCTCCAGCGCGGTGAACTCGGGCAGGAGGTGATGGAACTGGAAGACGAAGCCGATCTCCCGGTTGCGGAACTCCGCCAGCCGGGTGGCGTTCATCGCCGTCACGTCCACGCCGTCGAAGGTGATCGTGCCGGCCGACGGCGCGTCCAGCGTCCCCAGCACCTGGAGCAACGTCGACTTGCCGACGCCCGAGGCCCCGACCACCGAGGCCATCTCGCCGGGCGCCGAGATCGAAGTCGAGCCCGCGCAGGACATCAATCGTCCGGCCGCCGTGCTCGAAAACCTTCGACAGACCGCGAACCTGCACCCGCGCCCCGCCACGCGCGTCCCCTTCGAACGCAGCGGGCGAGATGGTCGTCGTCATGGGGTGCGCCAAATTAGTCGGCGCCCCCTCGGGTGTCAACGACGCCATGGGCCTTATTTCCTGAGACTCCGCGCACTTGCCGGAGGTTGCCCCAAGCCTCGCGAAACGTTGATCGCGTCGGGCGAGAGCGAGCTTTGCTCGCTCTCGCCCATCGCGGGAGGGGTTGGGAACCCTCTCAGGGTTCCCATGTCATTCGTATCGCAGGCCGTCGACCGGGCGCATGCGAGAGGCGAGCATCGCCGGATAGAGGGTCGCCAGGCAGCAGAGGCCGAGCGCCGCCAGATTGACCGCCGCGATCTCGCTGGCGCGCATGACCACCGGCAGCTTCTGGATGTAATAGACGTCGGGATCGAGCGGCAGCCCGTAGTGCGACAACAGCAGGCAGCCCCCGACGCCCAGGCCCAGCCCCAGCACCAGGCCGAGCAGACCGATGTAGAGCCCCTCGGCGAAGAAGACGCGCAGGATGGCGCCGTCGCGCGCCCCCATCGACTTGAGGATCGCCACCTCCCGCGCCTTCTCGGTCACCAGCATGATCAGGTTGGAGACGATGGAGAACGACGCCACCAGCGCGATGAAGGTGAGCACCACGAACATCGCCACCTTCTCTAGCTTCAGCGCCGCGAAGAGTCCGCGATTGAGCTCCTCCCAGGTCCGGACCTCGTAGCCGGAGCCGAGGCGCCGGGCGATCTCGTCGGCGACGTCGCGCGCCGCCTCGGGCGTGGTGGTGCGAATCTCGATCCCGGTCACCTCCCCCGGCGTGCCGAGGAACTTCTGGGCGTCGCGCAGGTTGACGTAGGCCAGCTTGGAGTCGAACTCGTACATGCCGGTGTAGAAGTGCCCGGCCACGCGGAACGGCTTCAGCTTGGGCATCGGCCCCATCGGCCCGACGCCGCACATCGGGCAGGCGATGTCGACCTCGCTGCCGACGAAGACGCGCAACGTGTGCTGGTACAGCTCGTCGCCGAGGAGGATGCCCGGGACCACCGGCCGGGGCGGCAAGGGCGCCGGGGCGCCGGCTTTCCCGCGTTCCTTCGCCGACTGGGCCGGGGCCCCCGGTGACAATCCCTTCGGCAGACCCTGCAGGGCGCTGCCGTCGCCGGGCGTCTTCTCGGGCGGGAGCGGGCCGTTGCCGTTGCTGTCGCCGCCCCCGCCGTCGAAATCGCCGTCGTCGGTGGGGATCTGCTCGGGGTGCTGCAGATAGGAGATCTTCCCCTCCTGCATCGTGCGCGCGAGCCCGAGGACGTAGGGGGCGCGCGCCGGATCGATCCCCCGCAGGATGATGCCCATCCCGGCCGGGTTGGTGGCGTGCTTGATGATCACCTCGGTCTCGATGTACGGCATCGACCCGACGACGTTCGGGATGCCGGCGATCTTTCGGTCGACGTCCTCCCAGTGGGTGAAGGGGCGCTCGTCGCCGGTCTCGATCACCACGTCGGCCTTGGTGGCGCGGATCTTCCCCTTGAGGTCGGCCTCGAACCCGGACATCACGGAGAGCGCGATGATGGGCGCGCCGGTGCCGAGGAACACCCCGAAGATCGAGACGGCCGTGAAGACCGTGAAGGTGGCGAACAGCGCCCCCAGCAGCGTCAGCAAGAGGCCGACCGCCACCGCGATCATGCCGGTCGTGCGCAGCCGCTCGACGATCAGCAGCGGGTGGACCTCCATCCATTCGCCCGGCGCGCGCGCATGGAGGTGCATGAAACGCGGGACCAGGGCGGCCGCCAGGAAGCAGAGCCCTCCGACGGCGAGCGCCGCCAGCCCGACCACCAGCGTGCGGCGCGAGCGGCGCTCCGGATCGCGGAGATGGCGCCAGGCGATGAACCACTCGAACCCCGGCTGCAACATCGGGTGCGACCTAGTCCCGCTCTGGGCGGAGCAGGGGGAACAGGATCACGTCGCGGATCGACGGCTGATCGGTGAGCAACATGGCCAGGCGATCGATCCCGATCCCCTCCCCCGCCGTCGGCGGCAGCCCGTACTCGAGCGCCCGGCAGTAGTCCTCGTCGTAGTCCATCGTCTCGTCGCGCCCGAGCGCCTTGGCGTCGACCTGCGCCTGAAATCGCGCCCGCTGATCGGCGGGATCGTTCAGCTCGGAGAAGGCGTTGGCGTGCTCGCGACCGACGATGAAGAGCTCGAAGCGATCGACGCGCGAGGGATCGGCGTCGTTGCGGCGCGACAGCGGCGAGGTCTCCGCCGGGTACTCGGTGACGAAGGCGGGGCGATCGGCGGGGAGCGCCTTTTCACCGGCGTAGTCGAACAGCGCGCCGACCCGCTCGCCGTGCGACTCCGCCTTGCGCAGCACCGCGCCCAGCTCGTTCTTGCCGTCGGTGAGCCCGCTTTCGCCCAGCCACTTCGACAGCGCCGCGCCGTCGTCGAGGACCGCGCGCTCGAGCCCCGACGGCAGCAGCCCAGCGCCCGAGGCGGTGACGATGGCGTCCTTCATCGGAATCCGCGGCCAGTCGCCGGCGAAGCTGACCTTCTGGCCTTGATAGACGATCTCCTCGCCGCCGGCGATCTCCCGGGAGAGCTCGCGGAACAGCGTCTCGGTGAGCGCCATCAGGTCGGCGTAGGTGGCGTAGGCCTGGTAGAACTCCAGCATCGTGAACTCGGGGTTGTGCTGGCGCGACAGCCCCTCGTTGCGGAAGTTGCGGCCGATCTCGTAGACCCGCTCGAAGCTGCCGACGACCAGCCGCTTGAGGTGCAGCTCGGGCGCGATCCGCATGTTGAGATCGAGGTCGAGCGCGTTGTGGTGCGTCTTGAACGGCTTGGCCGCGGCGCCGCCGACGATCCCGTGCAGCATCGGCGTCTCCACCTCGAGGAAGCCGCGGGCGTCCAGAAAGCCGCGAAGGCTGCGCACGATGGCGCTGCGCTTCCGGAACACCTCGCGCACCTCGGGGTTGGCCACCAGGTCGACGTAGCGCTGGCGGTAGCGGACCTCGGTGTCCGACAGGCCGTGGAATTTCTCGGGCAGCGGGCGGGTCGCCTTGGTCAGGATGCGCACGCTCTCGGCCACGATGGTCAGCTCGCCGGTCTTCATGATCGCCGGGCTGCCGACGACGCCGATGAAGTCGCCGCGCTCCGCCTTCTTCCAGAGCGCGAACTCGGCCTCGCCGAGCAGATCCTTCCGGACCTGAACCTGGATCTGCCCGCTGCGGTCCAGGAGCTTGGCGAAGGCCATCTTCCCGAACGACGCGGAAATCCACGATGCGTCCGGCCACCGCGAAGTCATCGTCGCTGAGCAGCGGCGGGCCCGACTTTCCGTCATCCCCGGCGGGGGGCGGTGGCGGCGTCACGCCGGAAAACTTGGCCAGGATCTCGGCCGCCGTGTGCGTCGGAACGAAGCCGTTGGCGTACGGATTTCCACCAAGGGCGCGAATTTCCGCGACCTTTTTTTGGCGTTCTTCGATCAGCTCTCGTTCGTCGGCCATTTCTCTCCACGAGCTATCAACAACCCGCGGCTCGCTAACATCGCGCAGTTGCGTCGGTTTCCCAAGTTAATCCACAGATCCACAGATTTGTTTCAACTGTGTGAGCGAATCACACCTCATCCTCACCCGGCGGCGGGGCCTTGGCGTGGGCCGTCGGATCGCCGGCCAGCTCCAGCAGCATGGCCACCATGAACTGGTCGAGATCGCCGTCCAGCACGGCGTCCACGTTGCTGACCTTCAGGCCCGTCCGGTGGTCGTTCGCCTGCTTGTAGGGGGCCAGCACGTACGATCGGATCTGGCTCCCCCACTCGATCGCCTTCTTCTGGGCGTGGATGTTGCCCATCTTCTCCTCCTGCTTCTTCTGTTCGACCTCGAACAGCTTCGAGCGCAGGATGCGCATGGCGGTCGACTTGTTCTTGTGCTGCGAGCGCTCGCCGTCGGAGTGCACGGCGATCCCGGTCGGGATGTGCGTGACCCGCACCGCCGACTCCGTCTTGTTGACGTGCTGGCCGCCGGCGCCGCCCGACCGCATGACGTCGATGCGCAGATCCTTGTCGTCGATCTCGACCTTGATGGTCTCGTCGATGTCCGGATAGATGAAGACGCTGGCGAACGACGTGTGCCGCCGCGCCTGCCCGTCGAACGGCGAGATGCGCACCAGCCGGTGCACGCCGGCCTCGGCGCGCAGCCAGCCGTAGGCCCACTCCCCGTCGACGCTGATGGTGGCGCTCTTGATTCCCGCCTCGTCGCCGGGCTGCCGGTCCAGCTCCTCCAGCTTGAACCCCTTGCGCTCGGCCCAGCGGGCGTACATGCGCAGCAGCATCTCGGCCCAGTCCTGGCTCTCGGTGCCGCCGGCGCCGGCGTTGACGCTGACCAGCGCCCCCTGCCGGTCGTAGGGTCCCGACAGCATGCGCGCGAACTCGATCTTGGAGACGGCCTCCTCGATCCCGGTCAGCGTGCCGGCCGCCTCGACCGCGGTCGCCTCGTCCTTGGCCTCGTCGGCCATGTCGATGAGCACGCCCGCGTCCTCGAGCGTCTTGCTCTGCGTCTCGAAGCCGTCCACCGTGGACTTGAGCCGCGCCTGCTCGCGCAGGACGATCTGCGCCTTGTCGGCGGCGTTCCAGAACCCTTCGGCCCCGGTCTGCTCGTCGAGCTCCGCTATCCGACGTTTTTTGCCGTCGATGTCAAAGATGCCCCCGGAGAACCTCGAGTCGGCTCTGAAGCTTCGACACGCGCTCTCGCAGGGGGCCGATTTCCATGGCCGCGGAGAATAGCACCGCCGCCCGCGAAGTCACCATCGGCGGACGCACCCGTCAGCGAAGCAGCTCCTGGGCCGCCTCGACCGCGCCGGCGGCGCCGGTGACCACCAGGGTGTCGCCCGGCCGCAGGATCTCGTCGGCGGTGGGATAGACGACGTCCGCCGGCTCGCGATCGATGGCGATCACCGTCGCGCCCGTCAGCCCGCGCAGGTCGAGCTGGCGGAGCGTGCGGCCGATGACCCGGGAGTCGGCGCTCAGGCGAAACGCCCGCGCATTGCCCAGGCCCGGCAGCTCGGCGGCGACCGATTGCCCATCACCGCCATTGGGCGCCGCCGCGTCACTGGCGTCGAGCCCGCTCTGGGCCGCCAGCGCCTCGAGGAACACCTGGGCGCCGGCCCGCACGTGTCCCTGGAGCTCGCTGGCGCTGCGCAGGAGCGCCACCACCAGCAACGCCAGCGAGAGCAGCAGGAGCGCCATCCCCTCGAACCGAGGGAGGAACGGCTGCGTGACCGCCACCAGCGGCACGCCGGCGACGAGGAGGATCGCGATCTGCAGCGTCACCACCAGCGCGCGGCGGGGCGCCGCCGCCAGATCGAGCGTCTGCTTGCCGCTCGGCGCGGGCAGCGCCTCGGCCGCCAGCTCGAGAGCGAGGGCGCGCGCCATCCGCACCGCTCCCAGCACGAACGGGAACAGCAGCGCCAGCGTCGCCGCGATCAGCGCCACCCTGGCCACCGCGGGGCCGATCCCCGCCACCCGGGCGGCCCACCGCCCCAGGCCCCGCGCCGACAACGATCCGGCGATCACGATCGCCGCGCAGAGCGCCGCATCGAGAACCAGCAGCTTCGCCCGCCGGCGAATGCGCGACCAGACGGTCCGGCGCTCGGCGGTGGAGCGAAGCCCCTGAACCCAGGCGCCATAGAGCGTCGCGTAGGTCTGCAGGGTGTGCGGCAGCTTGCGATCGACGAGCGCGCCGACCTGTCCGGAGGCCCGGATCAGAAACGGCGTCAGCAAGGTCGTCAGCGCCGAGACGGCGACCGCGACCGGGTAGAGAAAACTGCGCGTCACGCCCAGTGACAGGCCGACGCCCGCGATGATGAAGGAGAACTCCCCGATCTGCCCGAGGGAGAGCGCCGTCTGCACCGCCGTCGGAACCCCGTAGCCGGCGACGAAGGCCCCGACGCTGACACCGACCAGCTTGCCGACGACGACGACGGCGGTCAGCGCCAGCACGGTCCCGGCGTGCGCCCAGATGAGCCGGGGATCGATCAACATCCCGACCGACACGAAGAAGACGGCGGCGAACAGATCGCGCACCGGCTCGACGCGCTCCCCGACGAGCTTGCCGGCCCCCGACTCGGCCACCAGCGCCCCGCAGAGGAAGGCCCCCAGCGCCACCGAGTAGCCCATCTTGCGGGCCAGGAGCGCGAACGCGAAGCAGAGCCCCACCGCGGCGACCACGGTGGTCTCGGAACGACGAAGCCGCACGACCGCGCGCACCAGCCGTGGAACGATCAGCATCCCCGCCGCCAGGAGCGCCGCCAGGAATCCCGCCAGCCGTCCGACCGTGCGCACCAGGGCGGCTCCGTCCAGGCGGGCCCCCGAAGCTGCGGCGGTCAGGAAGGCGAGAAGAAGGATGGCGATCAGGTCCTCGACGACCAGAATCCCGAAGACGATCTCGGAGCGGGCGCGGGGGATCTTCTGCTCGGCGAAGGCCTTCACGATGATGGTCGTGCTGGAGATGGCGATGGCGGCGCCGCCGAAGAGGCTCTCGTAGACGCTCCAGCCGAAGGCGCGGCCGACCAGGTAGCCGACCGAGATCATCAAGCTGCACTCGATGACGGCGACGACGCCGGAGGTCGGCGCGACGCGAATCAACTTCCGCAAGCTGAACTCGAGGCCCAGCGAAAACATCAGCAGCACCACGCCCAGCTCGGAGAGCTCCCGCGCCGACCTCTCGTCGGCGAACAGCGGGATGGCCAGATGCGGCCCGACCAGCATCCCCGCCAGCAGGTAGCCGAGCACCACCGGCTGCTTGAGCCGCTGGAACAGCGCCGTCGTGACCGCGGCGACGCACATGATCAGCGCCAGCTCGGTGAGCAGATCGAGACCGCCGCCGTGAACCGGCGTCGCCACCGCGAGCGTCAGCGAATCCACGTCGCGTGCCCCGGTTCAGCCGATCCGAGCGCGCTCGCGCTCGGCGATGGGCTCGAAGTCGGCGTGCTGCGTGATTCGCGCCGAGCCGTGGGCCTGAGCCGCCAGGCCACCCCTTACGCTCACCTCGACCCCCGGAGCGCGTCGCGGAGGTAGTTCTCCTTGAGGCGGACGTACTTGGCGGCGTGGGCGCGGTGAAACTTCTCCTCGGCGTCGGTCAGGGTCTTGACCACCTTGCCGGGGACGCCCAGCACCAGGCTGCGGGGCGGGATCACCGTCCGCTGGGTGACCAGCGCGCCCGCGCCGACGACCGAGCCGGCGCCGATGACGGCGTCGTCCAGCACCGTCGCCTGCATGCCGATGAGGCAGGCGTCGTCGACCCGGCAGGCGTGCAGCATGGCGCGGTGGCCGACGATGACGTCGGCGCCGATGACGCACGGGCCGTCGTCGGCGACGTGGAGGACCGTCCCGTCCTGCACGTTGGTTCGCGCGCCCGACGGTGATGGGCGCCAGATCGCCGCGCAGCACGCAGCCGTACCAGACCGAGACGTCGTCGGCGAGCCGCACGTCGCCGACCACCGCCGCGCCGGGCGCGATGAGGACGCGCGCGCCCGGCGGACGGCAACAGCGCCAGGTAGCGGTCGACGATCGCGCGGGGGAACCGCCGGCGCAGCTCCTCGATCGCGGGCGTCGAGCGCCTCGGCATCCGGCGACGGCCCCGCGACCACCTCGACCGAATCGGCGATCGTCGCCACGCCCGGGCTCCCCGTCTTCCCTGGGTTGCGCCTAGGCGCTGATGAGCCGGAGCTGCCGCAGGCGGGCCGGCTGCTGGATGTTGATCGGCTGGTTGTTGGAGAAGCAGGCGTCGCAGAAGCCGTCCTGGCCGTCCCGGCGGACGCCGTTCACCGACGCGAACAGCCCCTCGAGCGAGAGGTACCCGAGCGAGTCGGCGCCCACGTACTTGCGGATCTCTTCCTGTCGTGTGCGCGAAGGCGATGAGCTCCTCGCTGGTCGGGGTGTCGATCCCGTAGCGGCAGGGGCCGACCGTCGGCGGCGAGCTGATGCGCATGTGCACCTCGCTGGCGCCCGGCGCCGCGAATCATGCCGACGATCTTGCGCGAGGTCGTCCCGCGCACGATCGAGTCGTCGACCACCACCACCCGCTTGCCGGCCAGCACCTCGCGCACCGGCGACAGCTTCAGCTTCACGCCGAAGTGGCGAATCTGCTGCGACGGCTCGATGAAGGTGCGCCCCATATAATGAGAGCGCATCAGCCCCTGGTCGTAGGGGATGCCGCTCTCCCGGGCGTAGCCGATGGCGGCCGCCACGCCCGGAGTCGGGCACCGGGATGACCACGTCGGCGGGGACGGCGTGCTCGATCGACAGGCGGCGCCCCATCCGCTCGCGCGCGCGGTAGACCGACCGGCCGTCGATGCTCGAGTCGGGGCGCGCGAAGTAGACCCACTCGAACACGCAGCGGTGGTTCTGCTCGGTGCCGAACGGGTGCTCGCTGCGAACGCCGTTGCGATCGATGATCACCATCTCGCCCGGGGCGATGTCGCGGACGAACTCCGCCCCGAGCAGCTCGAAGGCGCAGGTCTCGGAGGAGACGATCCAGGTGCCGTCCTTGGCCTTGCCGAGCGCCAGCGGGCGGAAGCCCATCGGATCGCGCACCGCGACCACCGAGTCCTCGGTCAGGAACACCAGCGAGTAGGCGCCCCGGACCTGGCGAAGCGCGTCGGCCACCCGCTCGGGGAGCGTCCGCTCGCGCGAGCGCGCGATGAGGTGGACGATCACCTCGGTGTCGGAGGTCGTCGTGAAGATCGCACCCGTCGGCCTCCAGCCGCTCGCGCAGCTCGACCGCGTTGACGAGGTTGCCGTTGTGGCCGACCGCCACCGAGCCGCCGGCGTAGTCGACCGCGATCGGCTGAGCGTTCCGCTTGGACGAGTCGCCCGCGGTCGAGTAACGCACGTGCCCGATGGCGGCGTGACCCGGCAGATCCTTCAGCCGATCGGCGGTGAAGATGTCGTTGACGTGCCCCATCTCCCGGACGGAGCGCAGCTTCTCGCCGTCGGTGGCCACGATGCCCGCCGATTCCTGCCCACGGTGCTGGAGGGCGTACAGGCCGAGATAGGCCAGGTTCGCCGCTTCCGGGTGTCCAAAGACGCCGATCACCCCACACATGGCGGGAGGAACCTAGCACACGTGGAACGGGAATAAGAGGACGCGTTCCAGGATTTTACGCTCGCAAGACTTCGGTGCATAATCCTGGCCCCGAGCTGGACGACCTCACGCGCTTCGCCCCCCCTCTCCTCTCATGATCGAAGTCAAAGGACTGACGCAAGTACTACGGCGAGCACGCCGCCATTCACGACCTGAACTTCGCCATCGATCGCGGCGAGGTCATCGGCTTTCTGGGGCTCAACGGCGCCGGCAAGACGCACGACGCTGAAGATTCTCGGCTGCGTCCTGCTGCCGACCGCGGGCGAGGTGACCGTCGACGGGATCGACATCGCCCGCGATCCGCACGCGGTGCGGCGGCGCATCGGGTTCCTGCCCGACACGCCGCCCCTCTACGGCGAGATGACGGTCGGCCGTTACCTGACGTTCGCCGCCGAGCTGCGCGGCGTCCCCAAGAGCGAGGCGGCGCGCGCGGTGGCCGAGGCCGAAGAGAAGACCGCCACCCGCGAGGTGCACGACCAGCTGATCTCCAGCCTGTCGCACGGCTACCGGCAGCGGGTGGGCGTCGCCCAGGCGCTGGTGCACAAGCCCAAGCTGCTGATCCTCGACGAGCCGACCAGCGGGCTCGACCCGGTGCAGATCGTCGAGATGCGCGCGACGATCAAGGTCCTGCGCGGCGAGCACACCATCTTGTTGTCGAGCCACATCCTCTCGGAGATCAGCCAGACCTGCGATCGCCTGCTGGTCATCCAGAACGGCGAGATCGTCGCCCAGGGGAGCGAGCAGGAGCTGGCCACCCAGCTGGGCGGCGGCGGAACGATCGAGGTCGAGGTGGTGGGCGCCGCCACCCGGGCCATCGAGGTGGCCCGCACCGTCACCGGAATCGGCGAGTGCACTGTCGTCCGGGAGGGGGACGGGGTTGCGCTGCTCTCGCTGCAGGGCGCCCCTGACCTGCGCCCCAAGGTGGCGCGGGCGCTGATCGGCAACGGCATCGATCTGCTCCGGATCGACAAGGGGGCCGCCCGGCTCGAGTCGATCTTCCTCAAGCTCACCAAGGGTCCGGAGGCGACGCCGACGCAATGAAAGCCACCCTGCTCATCGCGCGCCGCGAGCTGTCGGCCTACCTGCGGTCGATGACCGGCTACATCATCGCCGCGGCGGTCCTGATCGTCGACGGGCTCCTCTTCAACGCGTTCGCGCTGGGAGGACCGGACAAGCTGTCGGCCGAGGTCCTCAGCCTCTTCTTCTACTTCTCGAGCGGCACGACCATCATCGCCAGCGTCTTCATCTCGATGCGCCTGCTCGCCGAGGAGCGCCAGACCGGCACGCTGGTCCTCTTGACCTCGTCGCCGGTGCAGGACTGGGAGATCGTCCTCGGCAAGTTCCTCTCGGCCTTCGTCTTCCTGGCGCTCATCACGCTGGCCTCGGTCTACATGCCGGCGCTGATCTTCGTGAACGGGAAGATCTCCCTCGGCCACATGGCGGCCGGCTACCTGGGCCTGCTGCTGCTCGGCAGCGCCACGCTGGCGCTGGGGACCTTCGGGTCGGCGCATCGCCCGGACGCAGGTGCTGGCGGCGATCTTCTCGGGCTGCATCGTGGTGGCGCTGATCGTCTGCTGGCTGCTGGGCAAGGTGACCGAGCGGCCGCTCAACGACCTGTTCGTCGCGATGGCGCTGCACGGCAAGCACTTCCCGCCGTTTCAATCGGGCGCGGTTCACCTGCGGGACGTCGTCTACTACCTGATGGTCACCTACGTGGCGCTGTTCTCGGCGACCCGGGTGATGGAGAGCCGAAGGTGGAAATGACGACGGCAACGACCCGGACCGTCAAGCCTTCCGCGCGCTGGTCGGCGCTCTGGGGCGCCGGCATGCTGGCCGTCTTCTTTGGCGAGCGGCTGATCGGCGCCGGAGGGGCCCGCGCCGTGGCGACCGTGGGCGGCCTCTTGCTGGTCGTCGCGGCGATGGTCGTCCGCGCCGGACGCGCCGCGAGCGCCGCGCCCGATCGGCGGCGGGTCGAGCGGATGTTGCTGGGGCTCTACGGGCTCGGCCTGCTGGCGCTGGCTCTCTACTTCGCGCAGTCGGATCTGCCGACGGTGCTGGGCAAGGGCAAGCCGCTCGAGCACGGCTGGCCGCGGCTGGCCACCGCGCTGGCGGCGCTCTGGCCGGCCATCTGGCTGGCCGCCGCCTGGCCCATCGCGCTCATCGAGATGGCCTACGCGCAGATCGCCCGCGCCCCCAAGATCGAGGTCGGCCGCGTCCGCGACGCGATGTTCTCCGGCCTCGGCCTGGCGGCGGCCCTGGTGTTCGCCTTCACCGCCGCCTACGTGGCTTCGGAGCGCGACAAGAAGCTCGACCTGGCGTACTTCCGCACCACCCGCCCGGGGGAGGTGTCGCGCCGGATCGTGCGCAACCTCGACCAGCCGATCGAGGTCGCCGAGTTCTTCCCCGAGGGGAGCGAGGTCCGCGAAGAGGTCGACAACTACATGCAGGATCTGGCGCGGGAGTCGGGCCAGCTCAAGCTGACCCACTACGACTTCGACATCGATCCGCTGAAGGCCAAGGAGTACGGCATCTCCAGCAACGGCGTGATCGTCTTCGTGCGCGGCCCCCGCCACGAACAGCTGGGCCTGCCGCGCGAGCTGGAGAGCGCCAAGAACGCGCTCCGGACGCTGGACAAGGAGGTGCAGCAGCGCCTCATGCTGATGGTCAAGCCGCCCCGCACGGTCGCCTTCACGCAGGGGCACGGCGAGCGGAACTGGGAGAGGCCGGTCAACGACACCGACAAGCGCCCCGGCATCAAGACCTTCCGCGACATTCTGGCCGACCAGAACTACGACTTCCGTTACCTGGGCGCGGCCGACGGCCTCATGCAGGACGTCCCCAAGGACGTCACGGTCGTCATGGTGATCGGACCCCAGAAGCCGTTCCTGCCCGAGGAGTCGGCGGCGCTCAACCGCTTCATCGACCGCGGCGGGCGGCTGCTCCTCGCGCTCGATCCCGAGAACCACGTCACCATGCCGGAGGTGTTGAAGCCCCTCGATCTCGAGTACCACGACGTGATGCTGGCCAACGATCAGGCGTTCGCCCGGCGCACGCACACCGGACAGCGATCGCACCAACCTGGTGACCGTCACCTACAGCTCGCATCCGTCGGTGACGACGCTGCAGCACCTCGGCGTGCGCGCCCCCATCATTCTCCCGGGCGCCGGCTGGATCAACGCCAACCGGACCGCCAAGAGCGGCGTGACCGTCGATTCGCCGATCAAGGCGCACCACGCCACGTTCGCCGACAAGAACGGCAACTTCCAGGCCGACCCCGGCGAGGAGCGCCGCGCCTGGGAGGTGGCCGCGACGGCGGTCAAGAAGGACGCCCGCGTGTTCGTCCTCGCCGATTCGGATCTCTTCGACGACGAGGCGCTGCCGGTCGCCGCCAATCAGCTGCTGGCCATCGACGTCTCGCACTGGTTGATGGGCGACGAGGCCTTCACCGGGCAGACCTCGACCGAGGCCGACGCCCCGGTCTCGCACACGCGCAAGCAGGACGTGATCTGGTTCTACGGGACGATCTTCCTCGGTCCCGCGCTGGTGCTGCTGGCTGGCGTGATGGTCACCCGCAGGACGCGCCGCAGGAAACGCCCGACCGCGCCCGGGGCACCGACCTCGCCCGCCACGCCGCAAGGAGCGACGCCATGACCGGCCGCGCGGCTGCGACGCAGGGCGGCCTGGCCGCCGTCGGCCTCCTGGCCGCGCTGCTCACCTCGCAGCGCCAGCCGGAGCACGCGCCGGGCTCGGTGACCGTGCTCGACGCGGCCAAGATGGACGTCTCCCGCGTCCACTACGCCGACGACCACAACGCGGTCGACTTCGAACGCGGCCACGGCGACAAGGATCCGCCGGTCTGGATCCACCTGGTCCCCGACGCAAAAGCGTCGATCAGCAAGAACGACCAAGAAGAAGGCCAAGCCCAAGGAGCCGCCGACCCCCGCCCCGCCGCGCGATCTGGTGGGCGCCGAGCAGGCGGCCAAGGTGCTCGACCAGTTCGCGCCGCTCGTCTCGCCACGGGCGTTCGGACAGCTCGACGCGGCCAAGCTGAAGGAGCTGGGGCTCGACGCGCCGACCCGCAAGCTCGACGTGACGGTCAAGGGCGAGGTCCACCACTACGTCATCGGACAGCCCCAAAAGGCGCCCGGCGGTGAGTCCTTCCTGCGCGACACCAGCAGACGGACACGTCTACCTGATGCCGCGCGGACTGCTCGCCGACCTGCAGAACCCCAATCACCTCGTCGACCGCCGCCTGCACGCCTTCGAGCCCGGGGACTTCGACCGGATGGTGCTCGCCGCGGGAGGCAAATCGAAGGAATACGTGCAGCTCGATCGCGAGGCGCGCGCCAAGGCCGGCTTCGCGCCCGCCAAGACGCCCGACAAGCGCGATCAGATGGCCAAGAACTGGCACGACGCCGTCTGGCGCGCGTTCCCCTCGGAGCTCCTGGGACGCGGCGAGGAGCCGGCCGGCGGCAAGCCGACCGTCGTCCTGCGGGTCGACTACTTCGACGGCAAGAGCTCCGTCGGCTACATGGAGCTGGCGCGCGTGGAGGCCTCCGGGGGGATCTCCGAGGATTCCTCGGAGGCTTCGTCCGGCGACGTCTATGCCCGCACCGAGCACAGCGCCGGCTGGATGAAGCTGCACAACGGCGGACAGCTGGTCGCCGACGCCCAGAAGTTGCTCGCCGCGCCCTGACCTGGCGACCCTCGCCGGCGCCACCATGGGTTGACGCGGCGACCGGTGCGAGAAAGAATCGGCGGGTGAAAAGAGCCCTCGCGCTGCTCTTTGCAGGCGCCGTGCTGGCGCTGGGGTTCGCCGTCGCGCACGCCGTCGACGTCAGCCGGGCGCGGGCGGTTCGACAGGAGGCGGCGCGGGACGCGGAGTCGAACGGCCTGCGGGCCACCGACGCGCTGACCGCCCAGGTGCGCGAGCTGAAGCTCGAGGCCCGGAACGCCGCCTCCAACCCCCGCCTGGTGGCGGCGCTGCGGGGCAACGTCGACGCGGCCACGCTGCAGGATCTGTTTCGCACCGAGGAATGGTGGGCGCCCTACCGGAGCGCCTTCAAGGTCTACGCCGTCGCCTTCGACCGGGGACAAGCTCGACGTGATCGAGGGGATGAAGAACGCCGAGTTCGCCTCCGACCTGCTCATTCGACAGGCCCGCCAGGACCACGACGTGGTCGCCCGGATCGTGATGGGCAAAGGCAGGCCGTTCGCGGCGGCGGCAGCCGGGGTCGATCTCCCGGGCAGGCGAGGTCCCGGCCGTGCTGCTGCTGGCCAAGCCGATCGACGACGCGACGATTCGCAAGCTGGCCGAGAAGGCCGGCGCGCCGATCCTGCTGTCCGACGGGACGCACGCGCGTGTTCGAGGCCGGCGCCGAGCCCGAGCGGGAGCTGTTGCATGCGGCGATCGGCGCGGAGAGGCGCGGAC
Organism: uncultured Pseudomonadota bacterium; assembly: GCA_963835825.1. Classification (GTDB taxonomy): domain Bacteria; phylum Myxococcota_A; class Polyangia; order Fen-1088; family Fen-1088; genus JADGRB01. Next base: position 1,560,237 of record CAWIGZ010000001.1, on the reverse strand, counting down.
CGATCTACCAGTCCGCCGAGGGGACCTCGGGCGGGATCTGGGCGGCGGCGGTCAGCCCGGTCGTTCCCGGGCTCTGGCTCTGGACGTTCGGCGGGGGCGCGGCCGCCGCGCACGCCGCCGAGGGGACCGCCGTCGTCACCACCGCCGCCATCTGGTCGGTGGCCGGCCTGCTCGCGCTCGGGGGCTTGGTGTTCGGGCTGCGGCGCGAGAAGCCGGCGACCAGCGACGCCGGGCAAGGCCCGGAAGGTGAGCGCCAGCTCGGCGACGGGCACTCGCTCACCGGATCGGGATCGCCTCTCTTACGCACGCACCAGGGCCTCGGCGATCCGAAAGCGCAACTTCCCGGCTCGACGGGGCGCGGGACCCGCGATGCGCTCGGCGACGCCGCGACGGACTATCACGGGGCGGCCGGCGCGAGCCCCCGCTCCTCGACCACCAGCTTTGGACGTTATCTGCTGCTCGATCTGCTGGGCGAAGGGGGGATGGCCCAGGTGTTCACCGCCGTGACCTTCGGCGCCGAGGGATTCCGGCGCACCTTCGTCGTCAAGCGGCTGCGCGCCGAGCTGTCGCGGGATCCGGCGGTGGTGGCGCAGTTCATCGACGAGGCCAAGCTCGGCTCGACGCTGGTCCACTCGAACGTCATCCCGGTGTTCGACTTCGGCAAGGTGGGCGACGAGTACTACCTGGCGCAGGAGTACATCCTCGGGCGCGACCTGGGGCGCGTCACCACCCGGTCGCTGGAGCGGCTGGCGCGCCCGGCCTCGGTCACCACGATCCTCTACGTGGCGGCGCAGACGCTGCTGGCGCTGGAGTACGCCCACTCGAAGCTGAGCGACAGCGGGCGGCCGATGGGGATCGTCCACCGCGACGTCTCACCGAGCAACATCCTCCTGTCGGCGCGCGGCGAGGTGAAGCTGTTCGACTTCGGGATCGTCAAGGCCGAGGGGCGGGTGACCCGGACGGAGCACGGGGTGGTCAAGGGGAACGTGAGCTTCATGTCGCCCGAGCAGGCGCGCGGCACCAGCATCGATGGACGGGCCGATCTGTTCTCTCTGGGGCTGGTCATCTATTACTGCCTGACCGGCGAGGTCCTCTACCGCGGCGCCACCACCTACGAGCTCCTGGTGAAGGCCGCGACCGGACCCGGGCCCGAGGAGTTGGCGCGCATCGCCGCCCTCCCCGCCCCGTGCGCCGGCATCGTCGCCAAGGCGCTGGAGGTCGATCCCGACCGGCGCTATCGGACCGCCGCCGAGTTCGCCGCCGCGCTGGCGCCGCACACGGCGGGCGGCGCGGCCGCCGCGGCGGCCACGGTGGCGACGCTGTTCGCTGACGACTTCCGCGCCGAGGAGGCGCGCTTCGCGGCCGCCCTGCCGCGGAGGCGGCAGGCCGCGACAGCGCGACCGGCGGGACCGGTCTGCAGAGCCGGCGATCGTGAGCGTCACGGCCGCGACCGAGCCTCCGGCGCCCGAACGACCGCCCCTGCTCATCGTCCAGATCGGGCCGCCCGAGCCGCTCGATCGCGGGGCCGCCGTCCACCGGACCATCCAGCCTTGCCGCGCGCTCGGTGAGCTCCCCGACGTGACGGTGGTCAGCGGATCGATCCTGTCGCCCGCGCTCTTCTCCAACGGTGGTGCCGGAGCGCCTGACGCCGGCCTGCTGATGCGGGCCGACGTCCTGGTGATTCGCGACGTCGCCGATCCCGATCTGCTGCCGGTCATCGCCGCCCGCCGCCGCAACGGCCGGCTCACCGTTTACGAGATCGGCAACCACATCTTCGCGCGGGCGGCCTCGGACGGCGCGCCGGCCGGGGGCGAGGATCTCGCCATCCGCAGCCTGCCGCCCCAGCTGGCGCGTCAGGCCGACTGCCTGCAGCTGGCCACCGCGGCGCTCGACGCCCAGTTCGCCGGCCTCAACCCCCGCCGCGCCATCTTCCCCAGCCAGCTCTGGGACCCGCCGGTCGCTCCCCGTTCTCGCCCCGGCGATCGGGTCGTCATCGGCTGGGCCGGCACGCGGGAGGAGCGCGCCGACCTCGAGCTGGCGGTCCCGGCCCTGGCCGGAGTGCTCGAGCGCCATCCCGAGGTGCGGGTCGCGGTCCTCGGCGATCCCGAGCTGCAGGCCCTGCTGGCGGAATTGCCCCCGGCCCGCGTGTCGTTCATCCCCGCGGGATCCTTCGAACGCGCGCAGCGTTTTCTCGACGAGATCGACATCGGAATCGCGCCGCTCGCTCCGACGGCCTACAACCGCTGCCGCGACGACGTGCGATTCCTGGAGTACGCGGCGCATGGCGTGCTGGCCGTTTGCGCCGAGCTCGAGCCCTTCCGCGAGATCGTGCGCCCCGGGCAGACGGGCTTCCTGTTTCGCGACACCGCCGAGCTCGAGACCGTGCTCGAACGGGCGCTCGCCGAAGCGGAGCTGCGCGCCGCCATCCCGGCCCGCGCCGCGCGCACGGCCGCCGAGCGGATGGAACGGCCCCACGCCGCGCACCGGCTGGGATTCTATCTGTCGGTCGCGGCGCAGATGGGGATCCGCCTCGGCGCCGCCGGCGCCCGCGGCGCGTTTCCACCGCCCGAGCTGACCAAGCCTTCCGAAGGGGCGCGCGCCTTCCCCGATTCGCGTTACCTGGCGCTCGGCGGCGGGAAGGTCGATCGGTTGCTCTGTGACGGCTGGCAGAAGCGAGCGGAACGAGAGAGCGACGCGGCCGTCCGCGCCTTCGAGGAGGCCGAGCGGCTCGCGCCCGACAGCCATCTTCCGTCGCTGCTGCTGGGGATGACGGCGACCGACGACGCGATCGCCCTGGCGGCGCTGGGTCGCGCCGAGGAGCGCTGCCCCCTCTCCTGCCAGGCGCCCTATCTGCGCGGCGTCCGGTTGCTCGGCCGGGGAGACGAATCCGGGGCCACGGCGGCCTTCGAGCGGGCGCGGGCGATCGCGCCCGGATTTGGGGCGCCTCAAGAGCGGCTCGGCGCGCTGGCCGAGGCCGCCGGCCGCGGGGCCGAGGCGATCCACTACTATGAAGAGGCGGCGCTGCAGAACGGCGCCTTCGCGCTGCCGATCGCGCGCCTCGCCGCCATCGCCCGGCGCGACGGCCGGCTGGACAAGGCGGTCGCCCTGCTCGAGCGCAGCCTGGGCGACGATCCGGGCCTGGGGCTCACCAACTTCCTCGTCGGGCGCGCTTACGTCGAGCTCAAGCGCTTTCACCAGGCCCGGGCTCATCTGCAGCGCGCGCTGCTCTGGGCCGAGGCGCCCGGGACCGAGGAGACTTCGGCGCGCGAGCCGCTGGTCGCCGGCGCCGAGGATCGCGCCGCCATCCTTTCCGAGCTGGCGCGCGCCCAGGCCGGCCTGGGCGAAACCGACCGCCGCATGAATAGAGGCGACCATTGACCGAACCGAGCCCAGAGTTTCGTCCTTCGCAGGTGACGCTCAAGACCGTCATGACGGTCTGCTTCGGCGTGCTGCTGGTGGCGGCGATCGTCGAGGGTGCGGCGCGGGCGATCGTCTCGCTGACGCTGATCGGCACCGCGGTGATGATCGCGGTCGCACTCGACCACGCGGTCGCCCTCCTCCAGCGCCGCGGGGTCAACCGTTCGCTGGCCATCGCCATCATCTCGCTCTCGGTGCTGGGGCTGGTGGTGGCGCTGGGGTTCACGCTGATCCCGCCGGCCGTCGAACAGGGGGGCCAACTGATCCACGACGCGCCTTCGTTCATCCGGCAGGCCCGGGCCAGCAGCCTCTTCCACCGCCTCGACGGGCGCTTACACCTGGACGCCCGCCTCACGCTGGCCGAGCAGAAGCTCCCCGAGTTGCTGGAGGGGGCGGCGACCCCGATCCTGAGCGCGCTCGGCGGCGTGCTCAGCGCGCTCGGGGCCGCGGTGACCGTCTCCGTGCTGGTCGTGTTCATGCTGATCTTCGGCGAGCGGCTGGTGCGCGCCGTGCTGGCCGAGGCGCGCCCCGAGCACGTGGCCTCCTACGAGACCATCCTCGGCAAGATCTACCAATCGATCGGCGGCTACCTGGGCGGCCTGGCGCTCATCTGCACCGTCAACGCCACGCTGACCACGGGCTTCCTGGCGATCGACAGCGTCCCCTTCTTCCTGCCCCTCGGAATCCTCTCCGGGATGTCGAGCATGGTCCCCTACGCGGGTCCCGCGGTCGTGGGCGTCACGATTTCGCTCATCGCGCTCGTCACCGAGGGGACGTGGCATGGCGTCGCGGCAGGCATCTACTTCGTCATTTACGGTCAGCTCGAGGGGAACGTTCTCGGACCGCTGGTGTTTCGCCGGACCGTACACGTCAACCCGCTGGTCACGACGCTGTCGATCCTGCTCCTCGGCGAGATCGCCGGCGTGGTGGGCGCGGTCGCCGCGGTGCCGGTGGTCGCGACGCTGCAGATCATCCTTCGGGAGGTCCTGCAGAATCGCCGCGATCAGCTCAAGATCGCCCGGCCACCCGCCACGTCCTAACCCGACCAGCTCCCCCCGGCCCCGAGCGGCCCCCCCACGAACCGGTTAGGATGGATGCCCGTGCGGACGTCAGCGGGAATTGCCGTCGTGCTGCTGGCCCTGTCGGCGATCGTCGGTCTGTCCATCGCCGGCGCCACCGTCGAAGAGAAGCGCCTGCTCGCCGAGCTCACCGCGGAGGTCCGACAGCAGGCTCATTCCTCGGCCGAGGCGCTGTCCCGCCTCGACTCCGTCCACCAGCTCCGTTCCGTCGCCTGGCCGGAGTTTCCCGCCACCCGCCTGTTCGTCACCGATCCGTCCGGCGTGCTCTGGTCCGGATGCGAAACGTCCGCCGGCTGTCGGCTCGTCGATGACCGCGCTGTTGCCAGCGAGCTGCGGGCGGCCGCCGGACCGTCCTTTCACCTCGACGCCCAGCAGGCCCGGCGGCTGGGACTCTTCCCCGCCTCCGCGATCGGCGTCTCCGAGAAGGTCGGCCGACCGACCGGCGACTGGGTGGTCACCTGGATCGTCTCCGCGCAGGCCATCGAGAGCCGCAGACCGTCGATCGTCTCCAGGCTGGTCACCACGGCCGTCGCCACCGCGCTCGTGGTGGCGGCGGTGGGGCTGCTCGTCCTTCGCCAGCAACGGGGCGCCACCCTGCTGGCGAATCAGCTCCGCTATACCCGGGCGCGGGCCAAGGCCCAGGACCTCGAGAACCAGCTGATCCGCGCCGATCGGTTGATCACCGTCGGGGTGATGGCGACCGAGATCGCCCACGAGGTCGGGACCCCCCTGGCCGTCGTTCGCGGGAGGGCCGAGCAGCTCGGTCGCAGTCTCGACGGCGGCGCGGCCGCCGAGGACCTGGCGGTGATCATCAGGCAGGTCGACCAGATCTCCTCGACGCTCCGGCAGCTCCTCGACTTCTCCCGGCGAGCGCCCCTCGACAGGCGGGCGGTGCCGCTCGACCTGATCGTCGAACGAACCCAGCAGCTGTTGCAGCTGAAGCTCGAGGCGGGGCATTTGCAACTGGCGGTCTCTCTCAGCGAGGATCTGCCGATGCTCTCCGCCGATCCGGACCAGCTTCAGCAGGTCCTCGTCAACCTGTTGCTCAACGCTTGCGACGCGTCGCCGCCGGGGGGGCGAGTGACGCTTTCCGCCCGGCCAGCCCCGAACGACATGGTTCTGATCGAGATCGTCGACCATGGTACGGGGATTGCGCCCGCGGACCTGGAGAGCGTGTTCGATCCCTTCTTCACGACCAAGCCGCGCGGTGAGGGGACCGGGCTCGGGCTCTCGATCACCGCCGGGATCGTCCGCAACCACGCCGGCCGCATCGAGCTGCGCAGCGCCCCCGAGGAAGGCACCACCGTGACCGTGCTCTGGCCAGCCGGCCCGCCCGCGGGAGGCGAGCATGTCTAAGCTCCGCGCGCTCATCGTCGACGACGTGGCCGACATGGCCCACACGATCGCCAAGGACCTCGGCAGCCTGGGCTTCGAGACCCAGACGGCGGCCGACGGCGCGGCGGCGCTGAAGATGTTCGCCAAACAGCCGGCAGACGTGGTGGTGACCGATCTCCGGATGAAGGGCGGCGACGGCCTCGACCTGCTGGCCGCCGTCAAACAGGCGGATCCCAGCACGCCGGTGATCGTCATGACCGCCTTCGGCGCCATCGAGAGCGCGGTGGAGGCGATGCGCCGCGGCGCCTACCACTACGTGACCAAGCCCTTCGCCATGGAGACGCTTCGCTCCCTGGTCGAGCGCGCCTGCCGCGAGCGGACGCTGGCCCGCGAAAACGCGCAGCTGCGCCGGACGTTGCGTTCCAACCTGCCGTCCCGCCAGCTCCTGGGCAGCAGCCTGCCGATGCGACACTTGCGGGCGCTCATCGCCCAGATCGCCGACGCGACCTCGTCGGTGCTCATCTCCGGCGAAACCGGCACCGGAAAGGAGCTGGTGGCGCTGGCGATTCACACCAGCGGGCCGCGCGCCGACCGGTCGTTCGTCGCGGTGAACTGCGCGGCGCTGCCCGAGCATCTCCTGGAGAGCGAGCTCTTCGGCCACGCGCGCGGCGCGTTCACCGGCGCCTCGAGCAGCCGGCGCGGACTGTTCGTCGAGGCGCAGGACGGAACGATCTTCCTCGACGAGATCGGCGATCTGCCGCCGTCCCTGCAGGGGAAGCTGCTGCGGGTCCTCCAGTCGGGGGAGGTTCGCCCGGTCGGCACCGAGACGACCCGCACCGTCAACGTCCGCTGCATCGCGGCCACGCACAAGGATCTCTCGCAGCTGGTCGAAAGGGGGCAGTTCCGGGAGGATCTCTTCTTCCGCCTCGACGTCCTCCGCGTGCAGGTTCCGCCGTTGCGGGAGCGCGGCGAGGACATCCCGCTCCTCGTGGATCACTTTCTGCGCCAGAGCCTGGAGAAGTCCTCGCGGTCGGTGCTGGCCGCGTTCGAACCGGAGGCGCTGGAGTTCCTGGCCGGCTGCGACTGGCCGGGGAACGTTCGCCAGCTCGAAAATCTGATCGAGCGACTGGTGGTCACCGCCTCCCAGCCGGTCGCGAAGCTCGCCGACGTCAAGCGCGCGCTCGGCCCCGCCTGGACCTCCGATCCGATTCCGCGGCTCCTCCAGAACCCGATGACGATGCAGGACCTGGAAGAGCGCTACCTGGCCGGCGTCCTCAAGATGGTCGGCGGGAACAAGGTCAAAGCCGCCGAGATCCTCGGCGTCGATCCGTCGACGGTTTACCGCCGCAACAAGCGCGGCTGAACCCGGTTTTCGCAAAATGCGAAAACGGCTTGGCAAATCGCCAGGTCACCCCGGGAGCTTGATTCCTGCCGGTGGCCGACAGGTTTCGGGGTTATTTCCGCCGTAGGTCCGTCCGATGACCGCCCGCGATCCGCGAGGCGCAAGGTCCTGAAATGTCACCAAGTGTGGGGTGACCACCCGACTTCGGCATCGCCCTTGCTCTTAGAGCTTGGCCATGTGGGAACACTACAAGAAGACGTTCGGGTCGATGCAGTTCGCAATCGCGGTCGCCTCGTTCGGGATCTATTTCGGCCTCGGCCACCGCCTCGCGGTCACGGCGGTCTTTTTCCTGATGATGCAGGGAGGATCGCTGGTTGGCGCTGCGTGGGCCAAGCGCCTGCGCCGAAAGATGCTCCAGTCCTGGTGAACCACACCGGTCCGATGTCGTCCGCTTTATCGAGTCCAACTTCACACAAGAAAGAGGGGAAACGCATGCTCAGGATGGTCCGCAATCTTCGCTCGCAGCGCTGGCTCGCGATCATGGCCTTGGCCGTGGCGCTGGTCGGCACGTCCGCCACGGTGGCCAAGGCCGACGACCCGGTCCCCGACAAGACCGGAGCGTTCCAGACCACCCCGACGGCCTACACGGTTCCGGGCTACACCAAGCTCGATCCCGCCAAGGCGACGCCGAAGGATGTTGCCGCTGCGGTCGACGCGGTGGCGCAATCCGCGTCGCACAGCCTCTTCTCGATCAACTTCGTCTGGACGCTGATCGCCGGCTTCCTCGTCATGTTCATGCAGGCCGGATTCGCCATGGTCGAGACCGGCCTGATCCGGGCCAAGAACGCGTCGCACACCATCTCGATGAACTTCATGGTGTACGCGCCTCGGCATGCTGGGCTTCTTCATCTGCGGCTTCGCCTTCATGTGCGGCGGGCTGAACGGCACCGCCATCGGCGGGCCCGCATCGCTGGGCGGCGTGCCGACGCTGCACTCGATGCTCACGGTGGGCTCGGCGGTCAACGGTGACCACGGCTGGGGCCTCCTCGGGACCACCGGGTTCTTCCTGACCGGAAACGGCTACGACGCCGGAGCGGTCGTGCTGTTCCTCTTCATGATGGTCTTCATGGACACCACGGCCACCATCGTCACCGGCGCCTGCGCCGAGCGCTGGAGCTTCAAGAGCTTCTTCCTCTTCAGCATCGTCATCGGCGCGTTCATCTACCCGGTCTTCGGCTGCTGGGTCTGGGGCGGCGGCTGGCTGGCCCAGCTCGGCTATCGCCTGGGCCTCGGCCACGGCGCCGTCGACTACGCCGGCTCCGGCGTCGTCCACCTGCAGGGAGGCGCGCTCGCCTTCATCACCGCCCTGCTGATCGGGCCGCGCATCGGCAAGTACGGCGCCGACGGCAAGGTCAACGCCATCCTTCCGCACGACATCCCGATGGTCCAGATCGGAACCTTCATCCTCGCCTTCGGCTGGTTCGGCTTCAACGCCGGCAGCTCGCTGGCGGGCGGCGACGGCCGCATCGGCATCGTGGCGGCCAACACCATGATCGCGGGCATGGCGGCCACGGTGTCGGGGCGTCCTCTACATGTGGCTCCGCTACGGGAAGCCGGATCCCAGCATGATGTGCAACAGCATGCTGGCCGGCCTGGTGGCCATCACCTCGCCCTGCGCGTTCGTCACGCCCGTGGGCGCCTTCATCATCGGCGCCGTGGCCGGCGTGCTGGTCGTCGGTCAGCGTGTTCTTCTTCGACAAGGTCAAGATCGACGACCCGGTCGGCGCGATCAGCGTCCACGGCGTGAACGGCGCCTGGGGGCTCATCGCGGTCGGTCTCTTCTCCGACGGCAGCTACGGCCAGGGCTGGAACGGCGTCGGCGCGACCGACTACCTGGGCGTGGCCGGCAAGGGCGTCGCCGGTCTCTTCTACGGCGACTCCAAGCAACTGGTCGCGCAGCTGATCGAGACGGGCGTCGGCATCGCCTGGAACGTCGTCGTCGGCGGGGTCGCCTTCTGGGTCATCGGCAAGCTGCTCGGGCTCCAACCGCGTCTCGGCGGCGGTCGAGATCGCCGGTCTCGACGTCCCGGAGATGGGTCTGCCGGGCTACCCGGAGTTCATCCCGCAGCGGGCGCCGGAAGATGTCGCCGCGGCCGAGGTGGCCGAGGCCAAGGCCGCCGTCCCGGCCCTGGCGACCAGCACCTAGAAAAGACGAAAGGGAGACTCTCTGGCTGGGGCTCGGCGTCGATACCGCCGAGCCCCAGCTTTATGATGACCGCATGATCAAAGACATCCTTGTTTGCCTGGAGGGCTCGGCCAGCACCGAGACCGCGACCCGCATCGCGATCGGCCTTTCGCGAGACCTGAGCGCACAGATGGCCGGCCTGGCCATCATCGACGAGCCCGACATTCGCGCGGGCACCGCCACCAGCATCGGCGGCGCGAGCTACAAGCACGAGCGGGACGACGCGCTGGTCGCCGACGCCAAGAAGGCCGCCGACGACTGGGTGGCGCTGTTCGAACAACGTTGCCGTCAAGCAGGCGTGGCCGCGCGATCGCTGGAGGTCGTGGGCCGCCCGGCAGAAAGCATTCTCACCGAGATGGAGTCCCACCACCTGACCGTGATCGGACGCGACGCCAATTTTCGGTTCGAGACCGAAGAACACGATTTCAGGACGCTCGACACGATCTTGCACGAGGCCACCCGCCCCGTGCTGCTGGTCCCCGAAACGACGGAGCGCGAGCTCGGCAAGACCGTGCTCGTCGCCTACGACGGCAGCGGCGCCGCCAAGCGGGCCATCGCCAGCTTCGCCGGCAGCGGGATCGCCCAGGGTCGCGAGGTTCACATCGCCACCGTCGACGACAACGGCGTCGTCGGCATGGAGATGGCCGAGCGGGGAGCGGCGCTGCTGCTGGAGGCCGGCGTCCCGGCCAAGGCCCACAGCATCGTGTCGGTCCTCTCGAACACCGAGGCGCTGTTCAAGCTCGCCAAAGATCTGAAGGCCGGGCTGATGGTCATGGGCGCCTTCACCCGCTCGCGCCTGCGGCAGCTCTTCTCCGGCTCGGTCACCCGCGGCGTGGTCGAGCAGACCGAAATTCCGCTCTATCTGCAGCACTAGATGACCTACGCAACTCCGACCTGGGCGATCGCTCCTTTCGGCCTCTACCTCTTGCTGATTGCGACCCTGCCGCTGTTCTTCGGCGCCTTCTGGGAGCACAACCGCAACAAGTTCATCGTCGCGGCGGTGGTCTCGGCGCCGGTGCTCGTCTATCTGTTCAGCGGCCACGGCGGCGGAGGCGAAGAGCTCCTGCGGACCGCCGTCGACTACGTCTCGTTCATCGCTCTGCTCGGCGCCCTCTTCACCATCTCGGGCGGCATCCACCTGCGGGGATCGCTGGCCGGGTCATCCGGCGCGAACACGCTGTTCCTCGCCATCGGCGCCCTGCTCGGCAGCGTCATCGGAACGACCGGCGCCTCGGTCCTGCTGATCCGACCATTGCTGCGTGCCAACGAGCGGCGCGCGTACACCACCCACATCGTGGTGTTCTTCATCTTCATCGTCTCCAACGCCGCCGGCCTCCTGACCCCGCTCGGTGATCCGCCGCTGTTCCTCGGATTCTTGCGGGGCGTCCCCTTCACCTGGACCCTGCGCCTGGCGGCGCCCTGGGCCCTGGTCAACGGCGTCCTGCTGACGCTGTTCACGATCTTCGATCGGGTCATCCTGGCGCGCGAAACCCGCGCCCCTCGCCGCCGGTCGTCGACCGCCCCCCGCGGCACCTCCCCCGCCGAGCCCCTCCACCTCGACGGCGCCATCAACCTGCTCTGGCTGCTGGGCATCGTGGCGGTCGTGTTCATCATGGGGACCTACGGCAAGCCGCTGTTCGGCGACTCCTACCTGCGCTCGGCGGTCCAGATCCTGGGCATGGTCACCTGCGCCGTCCTGTCGCTGGTCACGACGAAGCGCGAGATTCACGAGGCGAACCGCTTCAGCTGGGCCCCCATCGTCGAGGTGGCGGTCGTCTTCATCGGCGTGTTCGTCACCATGATCCCGGCCCTGGCCTTCCTGGGCGAGCGCGGCGCCTCGCTGGGCGTCACCAAGCCGTGGCAGTTCTTCTGGGCGTCAGGCGCGCTGTCCAGCGTGCTCGACAATGCCCCCACCTACTTGACGTTCGCCTCGCTGGCTGTCGGCGTCACCAACAGCGCAGGGGCGGCCCTCTCGGTGGAGAACCTGGGCGGGCTGGCGTTTCATCCGACGGGCCAGCATCTGCTGGCCGCCATCTCCTGCGGCGCCGTCTTCATGGGCGCCATCACCTACATCGGCAATGGGCCGAACTTCATCGTCAAGTCGATCGCCGAGCAGCACCACGTCCGGATGCCCAGCTTCTTCGGCTACACGCTCTGGTCGTTCGCCATCCTCGTTCCGCTGTTCGGCGTCGTCTCCCACATCTTCTTCTGACCCCGATGGGCCGACAGATCCTTCTTTGCGGCGGACCGGCCCGGAGCGTGCGATGATCCCGTGCTGTCCAACCGTGCTCCCGGCGAGAAAACATGGCTGATCAACCCGTCGCTCCATCGAAGGACAGCTGTCCCCACTGCGGGAAACCTGTCGGTCTGAGCTTGTGGACCCTTCTGCCTTCCAACGATCGGAACCGCAAGCTGACGTGCAAGGTCTGCGGCCGACGCTACGACCTCTCCGATGCCTGCAAGGTCTCCGCGATGATGGGAGGAATGGTCGGGATGGGGTTGACCGTTCTGCTGCTGTTCGGCCGGATCGTCGCCGCCGGGCACGGCGCAAAGCTCTACATCGCCCTGGCGAGCGCCGTGGTGCTGCTGGGCTTCGGGCTGGGCGCGCTGGCCCTGGCCCGACTCACGCTCCGCCTCGAACGTAAGTCCTGAACCGGGCGCTACGCCCGCCGCAGCGGCCCGGCGAAGCTGAGCGCGAACAGGAACATGGCCCCCAGCGCGGCGCAGCTGGCGTTGATCCCCAGCGCCCAGGCGGCGCCGCAGCGATCCCAGATCCAGCCGGTGGCGATCCCGGCCGGCAGCGCCGCGACGCCGGTGAGGCCGTGGTAGAGGCCGAACGCCCGCCCGCGCGCGCCGCGCTCGGCGAGGTCGGCGACGATCGCCCGCTCGGCCCCTTCGGCCAGGCCGTGATAGAGCGCGTATGCCAGGAAGAGCACCACGATCTGCCAGCGCGCGGTGGCAAAGCCGAACCCGACGTAGGTGAGCGCGTAGGCGGCCCACCCGGCGGTCACGACCAGCGCGCGCGAATGTCGATCCGACAGCGCCCCGCCCGGCAACGCGGCCATCGACTTCACCAGGTGGTGGAAGGTCCACAGGAGCGGCAGCATGGTGGCCGACCAGCCGACCTCGCGGGCCCGCACCAGGAGGAACGCGTCCGACGAGTTTCCGAACGCGAACAGGACGCAGGCGACCATGTAGGGCGCGAAGCCGCGGCGGAGCGCGCCCTCGCGGGGCCGCGCGTCGACCGGGCCGCTGCGATCGGGGACCTGCTCCACGTCGCGCAACCGGAAGAAGAGGACCGCGGGGGCCAGGAGCCCGAACACCGACGCAACCGCGAACGTCGTGCGCAGGCTGGCCCCCATCGACAGGAGCGCCCAGGCGATGAGCGGACCGAGCGCCGCGCCGAAGTGATCCATCGACCGGTTGAGGCCGAAGGCCCGCCCCCGCTGGGACGGCGCGACCGAATCCGCGATGAGCGCGTCGCGGGGGCCCGAGCGGATCCCCTTGCCGGCGCGATCGAACAGCCGCGCCCCCAGCACCTGCCAGGGCGCCAGCGCGGCGGCGATCCCGGCCCGGGCCAGCGCCGGCATGGCGTAGCCGCTGGCCACCAACGTGCGGCGGGGCCCGCGATCGGAGAGCTTCCCGGACGCCATCTTGATGACGCTGGCCAGCGCGTCGGCGCTCCCCTCGATGAGGCCGAGGAAGCTCATCGGCGCGCCGAGCGCGGCCAGGAAGGTGGGGAGCAGGGGAAAGATCGCCTCGCTGGAGACGTCGTTGAGGAGACTGGCCAGGCCCAGCAGCCAGACCACCCGCGGCAATTTGCGGAGCCCCTGCAGCGTGAGCTGCGCCCGCGTGATCGGCCGCCGTCCCAACTCGGGATCGGCGGGCTCCGGTTGCTGGCCCACGTTCCGATTCTTACCGGAGAACTCGCAAGTTCCGAATAACTTCCGTACAGAATGCGCAGCTGTTCCGCGGTTGCTCCGTTGGCAAGGCGGCGGCGATCGTCCTATCTTCTGCGCGTGAAACCGAGATGTCCCACCTGCCGGAAGGCGCTCGCCGAGACGGCGGAAGCCCGGCCGTTTCGTCCGTTCTGTTCGGCCCGCTGCCGGCTGGCCGATCTCGGCAAGTGGCTGGACGGCGGCTACAAGATCGAATCTCCGGCCTCTGAAGAAGATCTCGACCAGGGCCTCCCCACCGACGGAGATCCCAACCCGAGCGAGTGAGCCCCGGCGCGAGGAGGGCGTCGCCCTAAGGCGACGGTGAGCGCAGCCAGCGCAAACAGGCCCGACGACGTGGCGGCCGAAGGCGCCCTACACGGAGCGGGGCAACGCCAGCCGTGCGAGGGGGAGACCCAGATCGTCCGGCATCGGCGCCGTGACCGCGACAGGCGCCTGCGTGACGGGGTGCGCGAAGGCGATGCTGTGGGCGTGCAGGGCCAGCCGGTGCAGGCCGTACTCGGCCCGGTAGCGGCGGTTGATCTCGCCGCGCCCGTAGTTGACGTCGCCCACCAGCGGGTGGCCCAGGTGACGGAGGTGCCGCCGCACCTGATGCCCGCGCCCCGTCTCGGGGATCGCCAGCACCAGCGAGCAGCGGTCGACCGTCGACCGGGCGACCAGCTCGTAGCGGGTCACGGCGGGGACCCGCGGGCCGCCGACGCTCTTCGGGAGCGGGTGATCGATCGTCCCGGAGGCGGCCGGCTCGCCCCGCACGAGGGCGAGGTAGCGCTTGTCGACCTGCCGCGACTCGAAGCTCTCGCTGAGGGTGGCCGCCGCCTCGCGGGTGCGCGCGAAGCAGAGCGCGCCGCTGGTGCCCCGATCGAGGCGGTGCACCGGGTAGACGTGCGCGCCGAGCATGTCGCGGACGCGAAACATGGCCACGTCGTCGTCGTTGGCCCACCCGCGATGAACCAGCAGCCCCGACGGCTTGTTCACGATCACCACGTCGGCGTCGACGAAAAGCAGCTCAAGCTCTCGCATCCTGGCCGGCTCATTATGAGCGGTCAGTCCGCCGGCGCGGGGGCCCATCGCCCTGTTGCCCCCACCGGGCCTGCCGATTGACGGGCCGACCGGCGCGATGTATCTATCTATCGAGATATAAGGATTATGAGCCTCTCCCAGTACGTCGACACGCTGGCCCTTCTCGGTGACGAGAACCGCATTCGCCTCTGCGCGTTGCTGCGCGATCGCGAGCTCTGCGTGACCGACCTGGTGCGCGTCACGGGAATGGCCCAGTCGCGGGTCTCGACGCACCTCGGGCGCCTGCGCGAGGCGGGGTTCGTGGTCGATCGCCGCAAGGGGGCGCAGTCGTTCTACGCGCTGGCGTCCAACGGCTGCCCGACCGCGGTGCGGGCCTGCCTGGACGAGGCGGCCGGCTCGGGCGATCCGACGCTGGAGGGGGACCAGAAGCGACTGCGGGAGCTGGAAGCCGAGCGCCGGGACGAGGTGCCCCAGCGGCTGGTCGACGAGCTCGACCGCGACTACTCGCCCGGCCGCACCTGGCAGTCGCTCACCGCCGGGATCGCGCCGCTGCTCCAGCTCGGCGACCTGCTCGACGTCGGCTCAGGCGACGGGGCGGCCGCCAGCGTGCTCGCCCCCTACTGCCGCTCGCTGACCTGCATCGACACCAACGAACGGCTGATCGCCGCCGCGCGCGAGCGGCTGGGCCGGCTGGGGCAGGACAACATCCGGGCCCAGGTGGCCGACGTGCATGCGCTGCCCTTTCGCGACGCCGCGTTCGATTCGGTGATCATGTTTCACACGCTGACCTACGCGGAGCACCCGGGGCGGGCGGTGGCCGAGTGCGCCCGGGTCCTGCGACCGGGCGGACGCTTCGTCCTCCTGTGCCTCGACGAGCACCACCAGTCCGAGGTCACCGCCCGCTATGGCGAGCGCCACCCCGGATTCTCGCCGCGGACCGTGCGGGGCCTCCTCACCCGGGCCGGGCTCGAGGTCGGCTCCTCGGAGGTGGTCTCCCGCGAGCTCAAGAAGCCGCACCTTCAGGTCGTCCGCGCCATCGCGGACAAACCCGCCACCAGGACGAGGACACCCAGCTGATGACCCACCCGCTCGACGAGCTGCTCCAGCACCGCATCGCCATCATCGACGGCGCGATGGGGACCACCATCCGCACCTACGGGATGAAGGAGGCGGACATCCGCGGCGAGCGGTTCAAGGACGCCAGGAAGGATCTGCTCAACAACGGCGATCTCTTCTCGCTCACCCAGCCGGAGATGGTCTGCGACATCCACCGGCGCTTTCTGGAGGCGGGCGCGGACATCATCTGCACCAACACCTTCGGCGCCACCAGCATCTCGCAGAGCGAGTTCTTCGTCGACGATCCGCGCGAGCACGGGGGGCGGAAGGACCCGGACTTCTACCAGAAGATCATCGAGGACCCGTTCCTCGACGGCCTGGCCTGGGAGATCAACGAACAGTCGGCGCGACAGTGCCGGCAGTGGGCCGATCGCGTGGCCAACGCCGACGGCCGGCGCCGCTTCGTGGCCGGGTCGATCGGGCCGTTGACGGTGTCGCTCTCGAACTCGCCCGACGCCGAGGATCCCGGGTTCCGGGTGGTGAGCTTCGATCAGGTCAAGGCGGCCTACCTGCGCCAGACGCGGGCCCTCGTCGCCGGGGGCGTCGACGCCCTCCTGGTCGAGACCATCTTCGACTCGCTGAACGCCAAGGCGGCGCTGGTGGCCATTCAGGAGGTCTTCGCCGAGGACCACCTCGAGCTGCCGGTGATGATCTCGGCGGCGGTCGGCCGGGGTGGGGAGACGATGATCTCTGCGCAGACGGTGGAAGCCTTCTGGAACGCGGTCGAGCACGTTCGGCCTCTGTCGGTCGGGCTCAACTGCTCGCTCGGGCCCGACCTCATGTACCCGTTTCTGGCGGAGCTGGCGCAAAAGTCGACGGCGGCGATCTCCTGCTATCCCAACGCCGGCCTTCCCAACCCGCTGTCGCCGACCGGCTTCGATCTCGAGCCGCCGGACATGGCCCGCTTCCTGGGCCAGTTCGCGCAATCGGGGTTGATCAACATCGCCGGCGGCTGCTGCGGCAACACGCCGGAGCACATCGCCGCCATCGCGCGCGCCCTCGAGGGCAAGCCGCCCCGCGGATTGCCCGGACATTCGCCCGACGCAGCGCCGGCCGCCGTGAGCGTGGCCGTTCCCGCCGGACCTCCCGCCCCGAGGGCGGCCCCCGAGCCCCCTCGCCCGCTGCGCCTGTCGGGCTCGCAGCCGTTCACCCAGCAGCCGGGCGTCTACATCATGATCGGCGAGCGGACCAACGTGGCCGGCTCCCCCAAGTTCGCCAAGCTGATCAAGGAGGGAAAGTACGAGGAGGCGGTCAGCGTCGCCCGCCAGCAGGTCGAGAACGGCGCCAACATCATCGACATCTGCATGGACGAGGGGATGATCGACGGCGTCGCGGCGATGTCGCGCTTCCTGTCTCTGCTGGGCAGCGAGCCGGAGGTGGCCAAGGTGCCGTTCATGGTCGACTCCTCCAAGTGGGAGGTGATCGAGGCGGGGATCAAGTGCCTGCAAGGCAAGGGGATCGTCAACTCGATCTCCATGAAGGAGGGGGAGGAGAAGTTTCGCCAGAACGCCCGCACGGTGCTCAAGTACGGCGCCGCGGTGGTGGTGATGGCATTCGACGAGCAGGGGCAGGCGGCGACCTACGAGGACAAGATCCGCATCTGCGAGCGGGCGTACCGGATCCTGGTCGACGAGGTCGGCTTTCCGCCCGAGGACATCATCTTCGATCCCAACATCCTCACCGTCGCCACCGGGATGGAGGAGCACAACAACTACGCGGTCGACTTCATCAACGCCACCCGGTGGATCAAGGCCAACCTGCCGCACGCCAAGGTGAGCGGCGGCGTCTCCAACATCTCGTTCAGCTTCCGCGGCAACAACCGCGTCCGCGAGGCGATGCACTCGGCCTTCCTCTACCACGCCATACAAGCAGGCATGGACATGGGGATCGTCAATGCCGGCATGCTGGAGGTTTACGAGGAGATCGATCCCGAGCTGCGGGAGATGGTGGAGGACGTTCTCCTCAACCGGCGCCCGGACGCCACGGAGCGGCTGGTCGACTTCGGCGAGCGGCTGAAGGCCGCCGACAGCGGCGCCGACAAGCAACAGAAGCAGCAGAAGGACGACGAGTGGCGCAAGGGGACCGTCGAGGCGCGCCTCTCGCATGCGCTGGTGCGCGGCATCGACGCCTACATCGACGCGGACACCGAAGAGGCCCGCGCCAAGTTTGGCCGGCCGCTGTCGGTCATCGAGGGGCCGCTCATGGACGGGATGGGCGTGGTCGGCGATCTGTTCGGCGCCGGGAAGATGTTCCTCCCCCAGGTGGTCAAGTCGGCGCGGGTGATGAAGAAGGCGGTCGCCTACCTGATGCCCTTCATGGAGGCCGAAAAGGCGGCCAACGAGGCGGCCGGGATCGCCACCAAGACGCAGGGGAAGATCGTGCTCGCCACCGTCAAGGGGGACGTCCACGACATCGGCAAGAACATCGTCGGCGTCGTGCTGGCCTGCAACAACTACCAGGTCATCGACATGGGCGTGATGGTCTCCTGCGAGAAGATCCTCGAGCGCGCCAAGGCGGAGAAGGCCGACCTCATCGGCCTGTCGGGCCTCATCACGCCGTCGCTGGACGAGATGGCCCACGTGGCGCGGGAGATGGAGCGTCTTTCGTTCAAGGTGCCGCTGCTCATCGGCGGCGCCACCACCAGCCGCGCCCACACCGCCGTCAAGATCGCGCCCCATTACAGCGAGCCGGTGGTCCACATCGTCGACGCCAGCCGCGCCGTGCCGGTCACCACCAGCCTGCTGAGCCCGGAGGGCAAGCCGGCCTTCGTGGCCCAGCACCGCGCCGAGTACGAAGAGCTGCGCAAGATTCACGGCTCGCCGAGGCACAAGCTGATGTCGCTGGAGGCGGCCCGCGCCAAACGGACGCCGATCGCGTGGCGCGCCGAGGACGTGCCGGCGCCCGAGTCGATCGGCGTGCGCGCGCTGCCCGACGTCCCGCTGGCGACGCTGCGCGAGTACATCGACTGGACGCCCTTCTTCCACACCTGGGAGCTGAAGGGGGTCTACCCGCGCATCTTCGAGCACGAGAAATACGGCGAGCAGGCCCGCCAGATCTTCGCCGAGGGGAACGCGCTGCTCGACACCATCATCGACGAGAAGCTGCTCACCGCCCGCGGGGTGTACGGCCTCTTCCCGGCCAACGGCGTGGGCGACGACGTCGAGCTCTACACCGACGAGGGGCGCCAGGAAGTCCGCGCGCGGTTCCACTTCCTGCGGCAGCAGACGGCGAAGGACGACGGCGAGCCGGCGCGCTGCCTGGGCGATTTCGTGGCCCCGCGCGCGGTCGGCCTGCCCGATCACCTGGGCGGCTTCGCGGTCACCACCGGCATCGGATTGGCGGAGGTCTGCGCGCGCTTCCGGGCCGACAACGACGACTACAACGCCATCATGGCCGAGGCGCTGGCCGATCGGCTGGCCGAGGCCTTCGCCGAGTACCTGCACAAGGTGGTGCGCGACCTCTGGGGCTACGGCCGCCAGGAGGATCTCACCAAGGAGCAGCTCATCATGGAAAAGTACCGCGGCATCCGCCCGGCGGCCGGCTACCCCGCCTGCCCCGATCACACCGAGAAGGGGACGCTGTGGCGGCTGCTCGACGTGGAGAAGCAGACCGGCATGCTGCTGACCGAGTCGTTCGCCATGTGGCCCGGCTCCAGCGTCAGCGGGCTCTACTTCGCCCACCCCGAGTCCCGGTACTTCTCGCTGGGGAAGATCGACCGCGATCAGGTGAGCGACTACGCGGCCCGCAAGGGGATGACCGTCCCCGAGATCGAGCGCTGGCTGGGGCCGAACCTGAACTACGACCCGGGCAAGTAGCCGGCTCGCGAGCGTGGTCTCAGCCCCAGCGCTCCGGATGAAGCTGGCGCGCGATCGCGGCGGGGGCGTCGGCGGCGCGCTGCGAGACGTCGCCGGGCAGCGCCGCCGCGATCGGAAACACGCGCCCTGCCCGGACCGCCGGCAGCTCGCGCCAGAGCGGCGTCACGCGCAGCGCCTCGAGCGGCGGGCGTAGCCCAGGCGCCGTGGCCACGACGATCGCCTCGGCGTCGAGCGCCAGCGCCGATTCGACGGCGATCTGTCCGGCCCCGGCGATCCCGGCCGCCGCCGCGACATTGAGGCCGCCGGCGCGGGTCAGCATCTCGTCGATCAGCGTGTCGCGCCCGGCGGTGAAGTTCGGCAGGTCGAGGTAGAGGACCCGCACCGGCGTGACGCCGGCCAGGCGCGCCGCCAGCGCCGCCAGCTTCCCCTCGGCGGCGTCCACGACGGCCCTGGCGCGGTCGTCGGCGCCCACCGCCGCCCCGATCATTCGGACGTTGCCGAGCACGTCGGCGAAGGTATCGAACCGCGACCAGCGGAGGATCGGAAGCCCGGCCCCGACGGCCAACCGCATGGCGTCCCCGTCGGAGTAGCCGGCCACGCAGACGAGATCCGGCTCGAGCGCCAGGATCGCCTCGACCTCGCCGCGTACGCGAGGCACGGTCCGGGGATAGAAACCCGCCACGCTGGAGATGGCCGGATCGTCGGCGAAGATGGAGACAGCGGCCAGGCGCTCCGCGGGGACGAGCGCGGCCAGGATCTCGTCGGCGGCCAGGTAGGTGGAGACGATCCGGCGCGGCGGGCGTGAAAGCGTCCAGGTCTCGCCGGCCGGCCCGTGCAGGAGGCGCGGAAAGCCGCTCGCGCGCGGAACGTCGACCCGGCCGTCGCCGAGCGCGCCGACGCCGATCAGCGACGCCCGCACCCGCCGCCCGGCCACAATGGCCGCGGCCAACAACGGCGCGCCCACGCAGGTCGCCAGCGCCCGCCGCCGTCCGCGATCGGTCAATACCAAGCGACCTGCACCGGCGAGAGGTTGTGGACGCTGTCGGGGGCGAACGCAGAGCTCGGCTGCGGCGTGCCGGTGATGTCGAAGAGCTGGACCCTCGGTGTGCTGCCCAGAAATTCGGGGACGAACAGCAGCGCCCCCGTCGCGCCCGAAGGACCGATCGTGAAGGGAGCCGAAGTCGCGATCGGGGTGGCCGTTCCGAGGACGTAGTCGAACGCGAACAGCACGTCGGGCGCCTGCAGGGTTGGATCATTGGTCGACGCGAAGGCCCGCGTTCCGCCCCCCGCCGGAGGGACCGCCAGGACCCACGAGAAGTTGACCGGCTGGTTTCCGAACGCCGCGCCCGTGACGATCGTCGTCACCGACGGCGGAGCGGCGCCCAGATCGATCACGGCGATCCCCGACTGGGCCGGCTGGTTCGCGGCCAGGTAGGTTCCCCCGCAAGCCACCAGCAGCGTCTGCGTGGACGCGACGTAGTCCATCCCTTCACAGTCATGAAGCCCCGGCAGCGTGACACTGCCGACCACGGTGTCGGTGGACGGATCAATCACGATGACCTCGCCGTCGCCGTAGGTCTTGTAGCTGGCATCCACCTGGTTGAGAGAGACAACGACCTTCCCCCCTGCGATGAGCGCGCGATCGGGCCGCGCCAGGATCGTCGCTCCGGCCACCGTCGAGGCGTAGGCGTCGACGGAGATTCGCGAGACGAAGGCGCCGGTGGTCGGATCGATCACGGCGACGTCGTTTCCCATTTGCGCCGGGCTGGTCGCCCCGGCGTTGGGCTGGTACCGCGTCACGTAGGCCTTGTGGTCACCGACGGTCACCAGATCGTGCGGGTTCGTCTTGGCGCCGCCGGCTCCCGGCACGACGATCTGCCCCACCACCTGGCACGTCGTCGGATTCACGGTGGTCAGCAGGCCGTTTCCCCGGTCGATGAGGACCAGGTTGCCGCCCCGCTGCGGTTGCGACGGCATCACCACGTCCGTGGAGATGAGCGGGATGACGCCGCCGTTCGGCGGGTTCGAGTCGACGCAGTCGGGGTGAATGACGCCGCCGTTCGGATCGAGGATGGAGACGCTGGTGGCCTGAAACCCGGTGTCGTTGTTGACGGAGGCGAGACCGATCCCTGCCGGTGGCGCCAGCGGTGGCGTGCCGGCGTCGACGTCCGCGCCCACCGTCCCGTCGGCGGTGGCATCGACGGCCGGCCGGCCCGACCGCGAACCGCCCGAACAGCCGGCCGCCAGACCGGCCAGCGCCGTCGCGAGAGCCGTGAGCCAGAGCCGATCCGAACGCCGCATCGTCCTTCATTCCCCCTGTGGAATGCCGGCGAACGGTGGTTGATCGCCGCTGAGCTCGGCGGACGGCGCCCCGTCGTAAGCGAGCGCCAGGAACAGCGTCCGCCCGGGGAGCGGCCAGCCGCCGATCACCCAGCTCGTCTCCAGGTCGCCCAGGTTGAGCGCGCTGACGGTGGCTCGCAGCCGGCCGCGTGGCCAGAGCAGGCTCACGCCCGCACCGAGCAACAGCTGCGACGGAATGGGCCTCACGTTGGCCGGATCGTCGTAGGCCCCGGCGAACAGGGCGGCGTCGACGTAGGCCGCCAGATCGAGCCCGGCCGGCAGCGGGACGTGCGTCAACTCCGGACGACCGTAGGCCATGTAACGAGGGTAGTGGGCGATCTGCTTGCCGTGCGAGGCGGCCAGCTCGCTCTCGTCTTCCGCCACGGTGACCGTCCCCTGTCCCACCAGGCGCAGATGGCGCCCCAGCGTCGCGCGCAGCTCCTGCTCGAGACCATAGATCCGCGCGCTGGTCAGGTTCACGGCGCGCGACGGACCGCCCATGCTGCGCAACCAGTAGATGAGATCGTCGGCCAGGGCGCCGAAGACCGTGGTGCGGCTGAGCAGCGCTCCCCACGGGCTCTCGCGATCGATCCAGAGCGCGAGATCCGCGTTCGTCCCCCGCTCGGCAAGCAGGCCGGGATCTCCCAGGAGACGACCGTTCCCGTTGCCGTAGAGCTCGAGGAACGACGGCGCCCGCGCGTACCGGCCGATGTTCGCCTTGAACGTCGCGCTCTCGCTCAAGGGACGGACCAGACCGAGGCGGTAGATCGGCAGCGCGCGGAAGAGGCCCGGGCCGGCGGGGACGGCCACGCCGTCGCTCCCGACCCCCGTGACGACGTCGCTCATCAGCTCGACGCGGGCCGAAGGAACGACGTGCAGATCCAGCCGCCGCCAGCGCAGGTCGAGCTCCCCGCCGGCGACCCCGGCCAGCCGCCTGGCGGGGGCCCCGGACATCGTCGGATCGAGCTCGTTGTGGGGGGTGTAGGTCTCGCGGCGCGCCCCCAGGGTGACGGCGACGCGTCCCCATTCGCCGAACGGCCGCGTGGCGTACGCCGTCGCGCCCGTCGAGATGGTCGTTTCGTGCGCGATCATCGCCCCCTGCCCGAAGAGATCGCCCGCCGGATCGATCACCCGATCGCGCTCGACGCTGACGAACGCCTGGGCCGACAGCCGTCCGCCGGGGCCGAGATCGTCGCGCGACTCGTAACGGAGGTACCCGAGACCACGCGCGCTGTGAAATCGCGCCGTCGTCGAGATGTCGACCGGGGATTGGGGCGCCGGCAGCCCCTGCTCCCGCCCGAACCCGATCGCGCCCAGGCTCAACGTGCGGCGCCCGTTCAGCGGGAGGGCCAACCGCAGGACACCGCTCCCCTCGACCGCGTCGTTGTTCTGCCGGACGCCGCGCACCTCCGTCTGCCGGGAACGCCGGCAGCGGGGCGTAGACGAACGGATAGTCACCCTTCGACGAATAGACGTGCCCACCGATATAGAACCGCAATCGGCCGGCGCGACCCCCGGCCGAGAGATCGCCGAACAGCGTCCCGAACGAGCCGACGGCGGCCCGCGCCTGGGCGCGGGTGACGCCCGGGGTGCGGGTGGTGATCGACACGACGCCGCCCAGCGCGGCTTCGCCGAAGACCAGGGGCGTCGTTCCCCGGTAGACCTCGACCCGCTCGACGTCGCCGAGCGGCAGCGCCGAGATGTCGACGCCCCCGCCCTCCGCGATGTTCAGCGGCACGCCGTCCAGGTAGATCAGGACCTCGTCCGGGTTGGAGCCGCGCAGGGCCAGGGTGGCGAACTCGGTCGTCGAGCCGGTGCGCGCCACCACCACCCCGGGAACCTCCAGCAAGAGCGTCCCCAGATCGTCGTGGGCCCGTGGGCTCTCCGACGGAAGGATCACCGAAGCGGCCGCCGAGGAGTCCTCGCGTGGCGTCGACGGCCGTCGGCAAAGGAGCCGTGACGGTGGTCGTGTACCCGGCAGGCGCAGGCGCCGCTGCCTCCTGGGCGCGGGCCGCCGCCGTGGTCGCCAGCAACGCCGCCAGCCCGCCGCCACGCGCGTAGAAGGCGCCTCACGACGCCGATTCCCCTGGCCGGCCGCCTCGCAGCGGCTCGCGCGGCAAGACGAACGGGCGCCCGTCGCCGTCGAGCCGGACCTCCGCCCGAACCCCAAACACCTGCGCCAGCATCTGGGGCGTCAACACCACGCCGGGCGCGTCGTCGGCGCGGACCTTTCCATCCGCCAGGAGGATCATCCGGTCGCAGCGTCGCGCGGCCAGCGACAGATCGTGAAGCGCGACCAGCGCCCCGCGCCCCGCGTCGACGATCGCCCGCAGGAGCTCCAGCGTCTGGAGCTGGTGGGCGAGATCGAGGCCGGCGATCGGCTCGTCGAGCAGCAGGAGCGGCGCCTCCTGCGCCAGGGCCCGGGCCAGGTGCACGCGCTGCCGTTCGCCACCGGAGAGCTCCGTGACCGGCCGCGCAGACAGCGACGCCGTGTCGGTCGCCTCCAGCGCCCGCTCGACCGCCTGGACATCGGCGGCGCCCTCGGGCTGGAAGCGATCGAGGTGCGGCAGCCGGCCCAGCGCCACCGCCTCGCGCACGGTGAGCGGCAGGTCGACCGGCGCGTCCTGCGGCAGGAGAGCCGCCCGGCGCGCGATCTGGCGGCGCGACAGCGTCATGACCGGCGCGCCGCCGAGCCGCACCTGCCCCGCCGACGGCGCGTGCAGCCCCAGCAAGATGCGCAGCAGCGTCGACTTGCCGGCGCCGTTCGGCCCGCAGAGCGCCACCAGCTCCCCGGGCCGGATCGCCAGCGCGACGTCGGCGAGAATTTTCCGGGTCCCGTACGAAAAGCCAATTCCCTCCGCCTCGACCAGCACCGTCGCCGCCGCCGTCACGAGACCGTCTCCACCGTCCGCCGCCGCAACAGCAGAATCAAGAACGCCGGCGCGCCGATGGCCGCGGTGACGACGCCGACCGGGATCTCGCGCGCCGGCAGCGTCCGCGCCACCACGTCGGCGAGCAACAAGAAGAGGCCGCCCCCCACAAAGGCCAGCGGCAAGAGCGCGCGGTGCGCCGAGCCCACCACCAGCCGGATGAGGTGCGGAACCAGCAGGCCCACGAACCCGATGGGCCCCGCCACGGCCACCGAGGCCCCGACGATCAGCGCGCTGGCCAGCACGACGCGCAGGCGGACGCGCGCCACGTCGACGCCCACCGACGCCGCACCCGTCTCGCCCAGCAAGAGCGCGTCGAGCTCGCGGGCGTGGGCGTTGATGATCGCCGCGCCGACCAGCACCGCCGGCGCGCCCAGCAGCACGTGATCCCAGGTGCGCGCCTCGAGCGCGCCCAGCAGCCAGTAGACGATCTGCCGGCCGGCGTCGTAGCGGGCCAGCGCCGCCGACAGCACGAACGTCGTCAGCGACACGTTGAGCGCGCCGACCGCCACGCCCACCAGCAGCAGCGTCCCCGAAAACAGTCGCCCCCGCCCGCGCCGCGCGGCGACGGCGAACACCAGCAGCACGTCGGCGGCGGCCCCGACGAAGGCCGCCAGCGGCAGGGTCCAGATCGCGTGACTGGCGATCCCGGCCGAGATCGCCACCACCGCGCCCAGCGACGCCCCCGACGACACGCCGAGCACGCCCGGGTCGGCCAGCGGATTGCGGAAGAGCCCCTGCAGCGACGCGCCGGCCACCGCGAACCCGCCACCGACCAGGAGCGCGACCAGCGCCCGCGGCAGCCGCACCGAGACCACCACGGTGTCTCGCCAGGAGGCCGCCTCGCGCCCCGCCAGCCGGCGCCCCAGCGCCCCCACCACCTCGCCGATCGACAGCCGCGTCGGCCCGACCAGCAACGCCACCACCACCGCGGCGGCGACCACCACCGCCAGCCCCAGCCCGACGACGAGGCGCGCCCGGGCGCCGCGGCGCAGGGCCGTGCGCCGGGCGCTCTCGATCTCGACGGTGGTGGCGGGCGCCCGGCGGGTCTCGGTCCCCGCGGCGGGCGCCGTTTCGGACGGCATGAAAAATCCCCTCGCTCGGCACGAACGAGGGGACGGGGCCGGCCCCGAACGACGAGACCGACGACCACCCTCCGTCCGCGCGGAGAAAAAATGCGTCGGCCTTCGGTAGGTCTCCTGACTCGTGGAGCGCGAACGCGAAGACTTCTCGCGTTCGCGGCTGCCCTCCCCTTCCCCGACGTGGTCGAGTGGGTTCGCGAGGGCCGCCTCCACTTACAGTGGCGGGACCGCGCCGGACTTCAACCGGCTTCCCTTTTATGCCCGGACGGGCACCGAAGGCGCTTATTCAATTTTCAGACTTCGCCCCCGCTTCAACCACCACCCGCCGGGGCTGTCAAGCGGACGTGGTCGGCCTGGCCGCGCGGGTCAGTCCTCGCGCTGCCAGGCCGGCTTGGCGGCCGCGACCCCGTCGTAGTAGCGGCGCAGCGTGAGCCCCTCGGCGGCCGCGTCGTCGACGATCACCGTCGCGTGCGGGTGAAGCTGGAGCGCGGAGGCCGGGACCACGCGCCGCCAGCGGGCCTTCCACCATCTTCGCCACCGCGGCGGCCTTGGCGACGCCGAACGCCACCAGCAGGCAGCGCCGCGCCGAGAGGATGGTGGCGATGCCGACGGTGAGCGCGTGGTGGGGAACCGCCTGGGCGCCAAAACCGGCAGGGGCGGCCAAAGCGCCGAAGCCAGCTTGATTGGCGGCCCGCGTCTCGTCGGTGAGCGTCTTCAGGCGCGTGCGCGATCCGAACGACGAGGTCGGCTCGTTGAAGGCGACGTGCCCGTCGGTGCCGAGCCCGAGCAGCGCGAGATCGAGGCCACCGGCCGTCGCGATCGCCGCCTCGTAGGCCGCGCAGGCGGCGACGAGATCCGCCGCCTGCCCGTCGGGCGCGTGCGCGCGCCCGGGCGGCAGATCGACATGCCGGTAGAGCGCCTCGTGCAGCGCCCGCCGGAAACTGCCCGGGTGCTCGGGCGGGAGCCCGACGTACTCGTCGAGTTGGAACGCGGTGGCGCGCGCGAAGGAGAGCCCCTCGTCGCGGTGCTGGCGCACCAGCTCGGCGTAGATCCCGCGCGGCGTGCTCCCGGTCGGGAGCGCCAGGGCGGCGTCGGGCTTGGCGCGCAGCAGGCGCGCGACGATCCGCGCCGCCCGCAGGCAGGCGGCGTCGGCGGTCGGGACCACGATGACTTCCACGGCCGAGTTCTATCGCGATCACGCCGCCCGGCGCTAAACTACTTCCGTGGCCGACGACAAGACCGAGAAAGCCGCCGCGGCCGCCCGGGCCCTGCTGGCGGCCGAGTCGGTCGGCCTGCTCTCGACGATCTCCGTCCGCCGCGCCGGCACCCCGTACGGCTCTCTCACGCC
The DNA here is from genome assembly GCA_963835825.1 of uncultured Pseudomonadota bacterium. Lineage (GTDB taxonomy): Bacteria > Myxococcota_A > Polyangia > Fen-1088 > Fen-1088 > JADGRB01. The sequence goes on along the minus strand of CAWIGZ010000001.1, from coordinate 1,533,212 downwards.
GTACGCGCTGTCCGCCCGTGGGGCGCCGCTCCTCCTGCTCTCGGCGCTCGCCGCGCACACCCACAACCTGCGGGTGGATCCGCGCGCCGGCCTGTTCGTCGGGGACCACACCGCCGCCGCCGATCCCCAGGCGGGCGCGCGGCTGTCACTGATGGGCCGCGCGGAACCTGTTTCCGCGGAGGACGAAGCCGACGCCCGCGCCCGTTATCTCGCCCGCTGGCCGCGGACCGTCGACACCGTCGCACTCCACGACTTTTCGTTCTGGCGCTTCGACATCGAGGAGGCCCGCTTCATCGCCGGCTTCGGCGACATCCGCTGGCTGCCGGCCAGCGCATTCACCGGCTGAAGCGAAAGCGTGTCGTCAGGCCTCAGCGACCGAACTCCGACGACGGTTCGGACGAAAGCCCCGTATCACCGATCTCGAAGCTGTCCCGCGCAAACACGGCATGCCCGACGAGCGCCCCGACAACTGCCCCCACGACGGTGGACACCGCCACGATCCCGACCAGTGTCGCCGACGAGGGCGGAGCGCTCTGAGGGTAAGGCGCGTCCGGGAGGGGACCGCTGGCAAACAACGCCGTCAGGCCGCCCAACACCAGCCCGAAGCCGCCCCCGACGATCCCTCCCGAGAGCGTGGCCCGGTGATGCGTCGTCACCCCACCCACCTTCGAAAGTTCCAGGTGCCAGAGCTCACCCGTCTGCGCCACGACGGTCAGCTGCCCCGCTTCGGCCGAAACGATCCGCTCGATTTCGGACGGTGGAACGTCGAAAACCGGACGCGGTCCCTCGACGGTGCAGGTTCCGCCGTCACAGGGCCTGGTCGGATCGAAGTAGTGAATGGTGAAGGTCCCGGGCTCGCCGCTCGCTGAGCCGTTGATCTCTTCGATCTCCTCTGGTGACGGTGGTCGACCCACGCGACGCACGTGTGCGCACCCAATACTGAGAGCAACGGCGGTGACCAGGACGAGACGAGCGGCCATGGCGCTTCCGTAGTGCAAGTCAAAGACCACCGGCGCACGTGGGACGCGCGTCAGCCGAGGACGCGCGTCAGCCGAAGACGCGCGTCAGCCGAAGACGCGCGTCAGCCGAAGACGCGCGTCAGCCGAAGACGCGCGTCAGCCGAAGACGCGCGTCAGCCGAAGACGATCGTCCGGTTCCCCGAGACCAGCACGCGGCGTTCGAGGTGCATCCGGACCGCGTGGGTGAGGACGCGGCGTTCGAGCTCGCCCCCCTTGCGCATGAGCTCTTCGACGTCGTCGCGGTGGCTGACGCGGCAGACGTCCTGCTCGATGATCGGCCCCTGATCCAGCTCGCTGGTCACGTAGTGCGCGGTCGCGCCGATCACCTTCACGCCGCGCGCCTTGGCCTGGTGATAAGGCTTGGCCCCCACGAAGGCGGGCAGGAACGAGTGGTGGATGTTGATGATCCGCGACGGCCAGCGGGCGACGAACCCGGACGAGAGGATCTGCATGTAGCGGGCGAGCACCACCAGATCGACGCCGCTCGCCGCCAGCAGCTCATCCTGCGCTCGCCTCGGCGGCCGCCCGATCGCCCGGATCGACCGGCACGTGCTGCGAACGCGAACGCCGAAGTGCCCGGCCACCGGCTGCAGCAGCTGATGATTGGAGATCACCAGGGCCAGCTCGCCCCGCAGCTCTCCCAGCTGATGCGCCAGCAGCAGATCGTAGAGGCAGTGCGGCGCCTTGCTGGCGAACACCGCCACCCTCGGCCGGACGTCTGAGTACGTCAGCTCCCATTCGAGATCGAACCGCGCCGCCAGCGTCCCGCATGGCTGAGTCGATCTCGGCGCGCGACAGCTTGAACGCCGCCGAGATCCCAGCGCAGCCGCATGAAGAAGAGGCCGGTCTCGGACTCGGCGTGCTGATCGGCGTCGAGGATGTTGCCGTCGTTCTTGAACACGAACTCCGACAGCGCGGCCACCAGGCCGGTGCGATCGCGGCAGCTCACCAGCAGCGTCGCGGTCGCGGGCACCTCTGCAGACGGGACCGTCGAGCTCATTCGTCTCAGAATAACCCGTCGCGCGGCGCGCGCCGCTCGTCCGTCGAAGGGCGCGACCGCGGCGGAGTTGGCGACGCCGTTGGTCAGCCACCGGAGCCCCGGGGCCGAGGAGGCCGGCGCACACGCCAGTGGAGGGAACAATCAGCGAGGCTCTCGCTTCCGGATCGCCCGGTCTCTCCTGCAGGCGCTCAGAGGAAGCGACGTCCCACCTTCGATTTTGAGGACCGTTCTGGTCTGCTTGTCGACTGCAACCCGCAAAGACATGCAGCCGTATCCGTATTCGCCGCTCTTGGTGCTCACCCACCATCGTTTGCCCGAAGGACGATCCTCCGGCAGTCCCTCCAGAGCTCCTTCTTCCCCCTGGGCAGCGATCTCCCACTCACCGTCCTTGTCGATCAGGCTCCAGTTACCCGGTGTGGGGTTCGACACCCATCCGCACCGTTTCTCGAGTTTAGGCGCGTCGGCCGCGTTCGTAGGAACGCTGGCGGCCAGCACACACCAGATCGCACCGGCCTTGACCCCAAAGCATCTCACGCTTGCTACCCGCGCGATGGCTGGTCTCGATGAAGATTGTCGCCAGGGTGTACGCGACGTACCGGAGATCATCTATGCGTGGATCGGCGACCAGCTTGCGGAGCACGAACAGCACGTCAGGCTCCGATGCCTTGTTCCATTTCGGCGCATCCGCGAACTGCTTCTCACAATTTCCGAGGAACGTGCTCGGGTTAATCTGCGAGGGCTTGTAGCCGTTCGGAGCACTACTGGTCGGGTTGGCCACGGCAGTTCCAGCACAGTACGCCACCGCTCGCCCGTTCGCCGCGTGACCATGCGGCGCTGGTCAGCTGGCGATGTCCGCGTCTGGCTCAGCGCCGGTGCGATCGCGGCAGCTCACCAGCAGCGTCGCGGTCGCGGGAGAGACGCGGCGCGCGGCGCGCCGGTCATCCCTCGACGGCGGGGACCGCGGTGGTCTTGGCGCCGCCGGTGGTCAGCCACCAGAGCCCCGGGACCAGACGCCGTCCGATTGCCGCTTCGGCCTCGGCCACCGTCGCCGCCTGAATCTCGCTGCGAATTCGGCGGAGCGCCGCCAGCGCCCCCCCGGACGGTGTCGTGAGGCGCACCAGATTCCCGTGCGTCTCGGCCAGTCCCCCCGACGGCAGGTAAATGGTCCTGATGTCCATCGTGATCCTCGGGGTCCATCGAACCACGCCGGGATCGAAAGGCAATTTTTCGCTACTTCTTGCGGGCGCGCCTGGCGCGAACGGCGTCGGCCAGCTCGCGCAGCACGGGGACCGTGTCGTTCCATCCGAGGCAGGCGTCGGTGATGCTCTGCCCGTAGGTGAGCGGCTGGCCAGGCCGGGGATCCTGGCGGCCGCCGACCAGATGGCTCTCGATCATCACGCCGCCCAGCGCGCGCCCGTCGACCCGGATCTGGGCCGCCAGATCGCGCGCCACGGCCGGCTGGCGCTCGGGATCCTTGCGGCTGTTGCCGTGGCTGCAGTCGACCATCAGGCGCGGCCGCAGCTTGGCCTTCTCCAGCGAGGCGACGGCGCGCGCGACCGCGTCGGCGTCGTAGTTGGGCGCGCCGGCGGCGCCGCGCAGGATGAGGTGGCAGTCGGGGTTGCCGCGCGTGGCGACGATGGCCGCCAGCCCCTGCTTGGTGACCGACAGGAAATGGTGTGGGTTGCCGGCCGCCTGGATGGCGTCGATGGCGATCTGCGTGTTGCCGTCGGTGCCGTTCTTGAAACCGACCGGCATCGACAGCCCGCTCGTCAGCTCGCGGTGGGTCTGGCTCTCGGTGGTGCGCGCCCCGATCGCCCCCCAGCTGACCAGATCGGCCAGGTACTGCGGGGTGATCATGTCCAGGAACTCGCACCCGGCCGGCATCCCCATCTCGGCGAGGTCCAGCAAGAGCCCGCGCGCGATGGCCAGCCCCTCGTTGACCTTGAACGTCCCGTCGAGGTTCGGATCGTTGATGAGCCCCTTCCACCCGACGGTGGTGCGGGGCTTCTCGAAGTACACGCGCATGATGACGAAGAGCGCGTCGCGCAGCTCGGCGGCGACCGCCTGCAACCCGCGGGCGTACTCGCGGGCGGCGGTCACGTCGTGGATCGAGCAGGGACCGACGACGACCACCAGCCGGTCGTCGTCGCCGCGCAGGATGCGCGCCGCGGCGTCGCGACTCTCGACCACCGTGGTCGAGGCCCGCTCGGTCAGCGGCAGGTTCTCCATGAGGATCTCGGGCGGGATCAGCGGCCGGATGCGGGCGATGCGCAGGTCGTCGGTGGGATGCAGCATGAGGGCTAGCGAATCTAGCGCCTTTTCGCGCGATCTGCGCGGTTCGCCCCCGAGGGAGATGTGCGGGGGACGGAGATGCGCTTCGTCCATCGGAGCCCGGCGCGGGAGGTATATTGCCCGGATGCGACGGGGACTCGATGCCTTCCACGAGGATGCGGACGCCTGGCGGGCGGCCGCCGGCGCCCGGTCCCCCGTTTACGATCGCCTGTTGGCCGCGGCGGCCGGCATCTTCGACCACCCCTCCGGAAGCCTGGAAGAGGCGGCGCGCGCCCGGGTCGAGGCCGCCTGGCGCGAGCGGCGCCTCTCCGCCGGGTATGACCGGCCGCTGCTGTTGATGGCCGCGCTGCGGGCGGAGGCGCTGCGGGCGGGCCCGCGCCACCCGCTGTTCGAGGCCGTCGGCGCGGCCGACGTCCGTCCGGAAGCGGCCACGCGGGAGGCGCTGGCGGCCGCGCTGGCCGACGCCCCGCCGCGGCTCTACGCCGAGCTCGCCACCCGGCGGGTCCAGACCAACGAGACCTCGCGCGCGGTCGCCTGGCTCTGGCCGGCGGCCCTGGCGGGATGCGCGGATGGGCAACGTCCGCTGGCGCTCTTCGACGTCGGCTGCAGCGCCGGGTTGAACCTGTCCGCCGAGCGCCTGCCGGCCCCCTGGCGTGATCCTGCGGGCGCGCCCATGCCCGTGGCCTCGGCCGCGAACATCGTCGCCCGGCACGGCTTCGACGTTCAGCCGCTCGACGTCGAGCGCGCCGACGACCTCAACTGGCTGCGCGCCTGCATCTGGCCGGGCGAAGTCGCCCGCCTCGACCGCCTGGCTGCCGCGGTCGAGGCTTTTCGCGAAGCTGCCTCGGGACCAAGTCCGCCGCGCCTGGAGATCGCGGACCTGACGGACGTCCCGGCGCGCCTCGAGCGGCTCGCCCTGGCAGCGCCACCCGACGCCGTGTTGCTGGCCTACCAGACGGTGGTCCGCGACTACCTGCCCCAGGCGTCGAGGGAGCGCTACGTCGAGGGGATGACCCGCTGGGTGGCGGCCGACGCGCCCGACGGTCCGCGGCGGATTCTGGATCGAGCTCGAGGCCGCGCCGGACGCCTGGAAGACTTCGGGCGGCCTGCCGATGTCGCTCGACGCCCACCTGACCGACGGCGCCGGCCGAGCCGCGACGCTCACCCTCGCGCGGTGCAGCTACCATCCCGACCTCCTCGCCCCCGAGTCGGCCGCCGTCGCAGCCTTCATCCGTCGAAAAAGTTGACCGGCTCGCCTGGCTCCCTAACGTGGAATCAGGAGGACAACACGGAGATGGATTACGCCGCCGCGCGTGAACTGGTTCGCCTTCGTTACGAGCTCCGCCGCCTGCTCGCCGAGCGCCCCGACGGCGCCGACGCCGCCGCCCGCCTGATCCTGGCGCGCATCCAGGAGCTGGTGGCCGCAGATGCCGAAGAGGCCGCCGCCGTCGCCCCCGAGCTCGCCCGCTGGCAAGTCAGCCTGGCGGTTTAGTCGGGGGTCCGCACGGCAGCGAGCCCCCCGTGAAATCCAGCGGGGAGGGAGAGGGGCGCGTCAGCGGCTGTGCTGGGTGCGGAACGGGCGCGCCTTGCGGTCGACCTTGGGCGCCTCGCCGGTGACCGGCTGGCGCAGCGGCACCAGCTGATGGGGGCCATTGCCGATCAGATCGGCGCGTCCCATCTGGCGCAGCGCCTGGCGGAGGAGCGGCCAGCCGGCCGGATCGTGGTAGCGCAGGAAGGCCTTGTGCAGCCGCCGCACCTTGATGCCCTTGGGAATGGGGACCGTCTCGCCGCCGCGCCGCCGCAGCCTGGAGAGAGGGTTCTGCCCCGTGTGATACATGGTGGTCGCGGTGGCCAGCGGCGACGGCAGGAACGTCTGGACCTGATCCGCGCGGTAGCGGTTCTTCTTCAGCCAGAGCGCCAGCGCCAGCATGTCCCGGTCGGTCGTCCCCGGGTGAGAGGCGATGAAGTACGGGATCAGATACTGTTTCTTGCCGGCCTTCTCCGACGCTTCGTTAAACAAACGCTTGAACTTCTCGAAGCTGGCGATCCCCGGCTTGAGCATCTTCGAGAGCGGCCCCTCTTCCGTGTGCTCGGGCGCGATCTTCAGGTAGCCGCCGACGTGGTGGGTCGCCAGCTCGCGGACGTACTCCGGCGACGTCGCCGCCAGGTCGTAGCGAACGCCCGAGGCGACCAGCACCTTCTTCACCCCCGGCACCGCGCGAACCTTCCGGTACAGATTGATGAGCGGCGTGTGGTCGGTGCCCAGGTTGGGGCAGATGGTCGGGTAGACGCACGACGGGAGCCGGCAGGCCGACTCGACCTCCGGGCTCTTGCAGGCCAGCCGGTACATGTTGGCGGTCGGGCCCCCGATGTCGGAGATGACGCCGGTGAACCCCGGGACCGTGTCGCGCACGGCGCCGATCTCGCGCAGGACGGACGCCTCCGAGCGGTTCTGGATCACCCGCCCCTCGTGCTCGGTGATCGAGCAGAAGGTGCAGCCGCCGAAGCAGCCCCGCATGATGGTCACCGAGAAGCGGATCATCTCGTAGGCGGGGATCTTGGCGTCGCCGTACGACGGGTGCGGGCGCCGTGTGTAGGGGAGCTCGTAGAGCCGGTCCATCTCGGGCGTCGACAGCGGCAGCGGCGGCGGGTTCAGCCAGACGTCGCGGTCGCCGTGCCGCTGGACCAGCGCGCGGGCGTTCCCCGGGTTCGACTCGACGTGAAGGAGCCGCGAGGCGTGGGCGTAGAGGATCGGGTCAGCCGTGACCGCGTCGACGTCGGGGAGCCGAACGACGGTGTGGGCCCGGTCGGTCTTGCGGGCGCGCCCGAGCAACGCCCCGGCCGGCACCAGCGCGGGCTGGCCCGAGGGGGCCGCCGGTTCACACGCGGCGCCGTCTTGCCCCTGCCCTTGCGTCGTGTCGGCGTAGGGATCGATCCGCGGCGCCGGCGCGCCCGGGCGTGTCGACCTCGCGCGAATCGAGCTCGGTCCAGCCTTCCGGGGGCGGGCCGGTCGGTCGCGAGAACGCCGTCCCGCGCAGATCGCGGAGCTCGCCGGCCGCCTCGCCGGCGGCCAGGCGATGGGCGATCTCGACGATGGCGCGCTCGCCGTTGCCGTAGACGAGGAGGTCGGCCTTGGCGTCGAGCAGCACCGAGCGCCGGACCTTGTCCGACCAGTAGTCGTAGTGGGCGATCCGCCGCAGGCTGGCCTCGATGCCGCCGAGGACGATCGGGACGTCGCGGGAAAGCCTCCCGGCAGCGCTGCGCGTAGACGACCACGGCGCGATCGGGGCGGCGCCCGCCCTGGCCGCCCGGCGTGTAGGCGTCGTCGTGCCGCAGCCGCCGGTCGGCGGTGTAGCGGTTGACCATCGAGTCCATGTTGCCGGCGGTGACGCCCCACATGACGGTGGGGCGGCCCAGCGCCGCGAACGGCTCGGCGCTGCGCCAGTCGGGCTGCGACAGGATCCCCACCCGGAACCCGTGCGCCTCCAGCAGGCGGCCCACCAGCGCCATGCCGAAGCTCGGGTGATCGACGTAGGCGTCCCCGGTCACCAGGACCACGTCGCAGCTGTCCCAGCCGAGCGCGTCCATCTCCGCGCGCGTCGTGGGAAGCACGGGGGCGGTGCCGAACCGCTCGGCCCAGTGCTTGCGCCGGGCGAACAGCGAACGCGGCACCAGCTCGGGCGAGACGGGAACGAAGCCGGCCCGACTCACTGCCCGACCTCGAGCGACGCCCTCACCTGCAGCGGCCATGAAGCGGCGAGTGATACCACGCCCCCCCGTTTGTGGCATGCTGGGACGGATGGGGTGGTCAGAGCAGCGGCAGTATCCACGCCTGGGGCTGGGCCTCCCGGTGACGCTCCTCTTCCTGGGAGGTCAATTCGGCGGCCAGGGCAGCAACGGCCAGGTCGAGGCCGAGCTGCAGGACATCTCCCGCGGCGGCTGCTTCTTCAAGTCGAACCTCGACATGGCCATCGACAAGCGGATCTCGGTGGTCCTCTCGGCCACCGGCGGCAAGACCTGCCAGGCGTCGGGGCGGGTGGTCCGAACCCAGGCGTACAAGGGATTCGCCGTCCTGTTCGACGAGGACGACACCAGCGCCCTCGACGAGCTCTTGCATGACCTGGCGCCGCTGCCGCAGGAGGGCCGCGCGGCCCTCCTCAGCACCGTGTTGCGCCCCGAGATTCAGATTTATTAGCCGCCGCTGGACGGGCGGGTGGCGGTGCCGTCGGCCGTCGGCGAGCAGGTGAGGACCGAGGCGGTCGCGGAGCCGGACATCGACATGGACAGCGTGTCGCCCGAGACGTTCAACGTCCAGGAGGAGATTTGGATGAGCACCGTGGTACTCGTCGCCCCGACGGGGACGATCACGCTGCAGGTCTGTCCGCTGACCGCGGTGGCCACCGTGCCGGCGACGGTGAAGTTGACGTCGCACATGACGCCCGAGCCGGTCAGCATGGTCGAGACATGGGTCGGGTCGACCCTGACAATCGTCATCGTGTCGCCCGTCAGATCGAAAGGGGCAACCATGAGAGGGGTGCACTGCGGCTGCAGCGACCCCGACCCGAACGTCCAGTTGCCCGCGAAGGCCGCCGCCGGATCGCCGGAGCTCGAGCTGCCACAACCGAACAGGAAGAGCGCGGCCGCGGCCCCGCAAACGCGAGCGATGGACGATTTCGTCATGGGCATGATTTTCTCCATTGGATAGGGCTGCAGTCTACACCCGCGCCCGAGACACGACATGGCTGGAGGCGTCAGCGCCGCGGTGGCGCAGACGAGGCGCCGGTCCGGGGCAGCGCGCTCAACGGCGGGAGACGCCGCGGACAATCGCCATCTCGGCGATTTTTTCGATGAAATCCGGATAGAGGTTGCCGCCCTCCTCCGCCGCCCAGGCCAGATCCTCGCCGTCGGCCAGGTAGGGATTGGGGTTCGCCTCGACGATGTAGATGGCGTCGTCGTGGGCGAGGCGGACGTCGATGCGGCCGTAGTCGCGCAGCCCGGCCGCCTCGTAGGCACGCAGCGCCACCTCGGCCAGCCGCTGCCGCACTTCGACGGAGAGGTTCTGCGCGATCTCGTTCTGGATCCCCCGCCCCTCTCGATAACGAACGCTCCACTTGGCCTTGAACGTCGCGATGCGGTTCTCGGCGGTGGTGTCGTTGCCGAACACCATCTCGATCGGCGGCAGCGCCACCGGCGAATCGTTCCCCATCACGCCGATGTAGAGCTCGCGCCCGGCGATGAACTCCTCGACGATGGCGGCGGTCTTGAACTGCTTGTGAATGAAGTTGACCCGCTCCTCGAGGGCGTCGTCGTCGCGCACCACCGACGCCTGGGCGATCCCGACCGACGCGTCCTCATCGAGCGGCTTGACGATGAGCGGAAAGCGCAGGTCGCTCGGGCGCTGCATGGGCGTCTTCTGGCGGCAGACCATGAAGTGCGGGATCCGGATCCCCTGGTAGGCGAACACCTTCTTGGTGAGCGCCTTGTCGCGCGCCAGCATCAACCCTTCGGACGAGGCGCCGGTGTACGGAAATCCCAGCATCTCCAGCACCGCGGCCACCGTGTAGTCGAGCCCCGACTGGCCGCGGAACCGCTCCGCCAGGTTGAAGACGACGTCGACCGGCTCGGCCCGCAGGCCGGCCACCAGCTGATCGAGGTTGTCGCGGAACCCGAACAGGCGGACCTCGTGCCCCTTGGAAATGAGGGCCCGGGCCACGTCGAACTCCGCCTCGTCGGTCGACTCGATCTGCTTTTTGTAATCCTGCGACGCGGACGGTTCGCCGTCCGTGTCGAAGAGAACGAGCACGCGTGCTTTCTTCAAGCCCTCCTTTGATACCCGATCGAGTCGGGCGCCGTCCAGCGCTGCGGATGACCTGCGGCGGCCGCGCCCGGGATGGACCAGCCTCCCCGTCCGGCGATCCACGGCTATGGTGAAGAGTCGTGGCTGTCGGGTGGGGGCGCGCGGATGATCGTCAGCCTGCGCTCACGTCCGCGTCCCACGAGCTCGAACGGCGTGGGAGCACACTGAACGGAGTTGTCGCCAGGTCCGAAAACGGCCAGCGCGTTTGGTTCGGACGGGGCATGTTAGGACCGTGTCGCCTCTCGATCCCGACGCCTGCTACGGCGCGCTCCTCGCCCGGGACGGCCGCTTCGACGGAATCTTCTTCGTCGCAGTGAAGACGACCGGGATCTACTGCCGGCCGATCTGCCCGGCCCGCACGCCGGGACGCGATCGCTGCCTCTTCTTTCGGACCGCGGCCGAGGCGGAAGCGGCCGGGTTCCGCTCCTGCTTTCGCTGCCGCCCCGAGCTGGCCCCCGGCGCCGCGCCCGTCGACGCGCTGTCGCGCCTGGTCGCCGCGGCGATGCGCCGGATCGAGGGCGGCGCCCTCTCCGACGGCACGACGGTCGAGGAGCTGGCCGCCGCGCTGGGCGTCTCCGGCCGGCACCTGCGCCGGGCGATGCAGGCCGAGCTGGGGGTGGGCCCCCTCCCCCTGGCCGAGTCGCGGCGGCTGGCGCTGGCGCGGCAGCTGATCGTCGACACGGCGCTGCCGATGACCGAGATCGCCTTCGCCAGCGGGTTCCGGAGCGTGCGGCGCTTCAACGCCGCCGTGCGGGCCCGCTATGGGCGGTCGCCGTCGACGATGCGACGCGCTGACGTCGAGCGAGCGCTGGCCGACGGCGGAACGCCGGGGGAGACGGTGACCGTGCGGCTCCCCTACCGGCCGCCCTACGACTGGCCGGCGATCTTGGGCTACCTCGCCGCGCACGCCGTCCCGGGCGTCGAGCTGGTGCGAGACGGGGCCTACCTGCGGACCGCCGCCGTCGGCGCGCACCGGGGATGGCTGTCGGTCGCGCCCGCGCCCGATCCCCGGCGTCCGGCGCTGAGAGCAACGATCTCGCTCTCGCTCGCGGGCGCGCTGATGTCCGTGGTGGCACGGCTGCGGCGGCTCTTCGATCTCGACGCGCGCCCCGCGGCCATCGCCGCGCATCTCGCGCGCGATCGGCGTCTGGCCCCCCACGTGCGGGCTCGACCCGGGCTGCGCGTGGCGGGAGCCTTCGATCCCTTCGAGGCGGCGGCGCGCGCGCTGCTCGGACAGCAGGTGAGCGTGGCAGCCGGGGGAACGATCGCCGGGCGGCTCACCGCGCGCCTCGGCGAGACGATCTGCACCCCCCACGCCCCGTTGACCCACCTTTTTCCCCGGGCGGACGCCGTCGCCGCGGCGACCACGCGCGATCTGTCGGCGCTGGGCGTCCCCGGCAGTCGCGCGTCGAGCTTGCGCGGGCTGGCCCGCGCGGTCTCGCGCGGCGAGCTCTCCCTCGACGCGACAGGCGAGCCGGCACAGCTGGTGGCCCAGCTGGTCGCGCTCCCCGGCGTCGGTCCCTGGACCGCGCACTGCCTGGCGATGCGCGGCCTCGGCTGGCCCGACGCCTTCCCCGAAGACGATCTCGTCCTCCGCCAGGCGCTGGGCGGCATCTCGGGACCGCAGGCGCGCGACCTCGCAGAGAGCTGGCGGCCCTGGAGGGCCTACGGCGCGACGCATCTGTGGACCGAGCTTGGGAGCCAGCGAGCCGCGACGCTCGGGACCCGCGCGAACAACCGATCAGCAGGAGCAAGTCAGCCATGAAGAGCGCCACCTTCTTCACCACCCTGCCGACCCCCGCTGGCCGGCTGACCCTGGTCGGCCAGGGAGACGACCTCGTCGGGCTCTACTTCGACGAGGATCCGCTCGCGACCACGATCGCGCGCCGGCGCTGTCAAAGACGACGGCCGACTGCGTCCCGCGATCGCTCAGCTGGAGGAATACTTCGCCGGCACCCGCACCCGGTTCGAGCTCTCGCTGGTCCCGTCCGGCACCGCGTTTCAAAAGAAGGTCTGGGCCGCGCTGGTCCAGATCCCGTTCGGTGCCACCGCCACCTACGGCGAGATCGCCCGCGCGATCGGCCGTCCCGACGCCTCGCGCGCCGTCGGCGGCGCCAATCACCGGAACCCCATCGCCATCGTCATCCCCTGCCACCGCGTCATCGGCGCCGACGGCTCGATGACCGGCTACGGCGGGGGCCTGCCGCGCAAGCGTCTCCTCCTGGAGCTCGAGGCCCGGACGGCCTCCTCGCGTCAGCTCGGCCTGCCCGGCTATGTCGGGTCAGTCCGGCCGCGAAAGCCCGACCAGCAGAGCCCCGAGCCGTCAGACGGCGGGGACTGAAGGGGCCGGTGCGGGGGTCGCCTCGACCGGGCGCAGGCGGCGCTTGGCCTGCACCACGTGCACGACCTGATCGAGCACCACGGCGATCAGGATGACCGAGCCGACGATGATGAAGGTCCAGTTGGCGTCGAGCCGCCAGAGGCGCGGGACGCCGTCGGCGTCCTGGTAGCGGACCTGGAACATGTTGATGCCGTTGTCGATGACCTTCATCATCGCCGAGCCGATCACGATGCCGAGGACGGTCCCCTCGCCGCCGCGCAGCGAGCAGCCGCCGAGGACGACGGCGGCGATCGCGTACAGCTCGTAGGCCACGCCGACCTGCTGGGACATCTGGCCGATGTAGGCGGCGTAACAGACGCCGGCCACTCCGGCCAGGCCCGCCGAGATCACGTAGGTGGTCGTCTCGATCCGCTTCACCGGGATCCCCGAGTAGGCCGCCGCCTCGCGGTTGCCGCCGATGGCATAGAGATAGCGGCCGAGCACCGTCGCGTGCAGCAGGTACCCGCCGACGGCGATCACGCCCAGGAAGATCAGGAGGGGATACGGCAGCAAGGGATCGCCGCCCCGCATGAAGAGGCCGCCGTTGGCCAGGCCGAGCAGCGGCGAAGAGCCGAGGCTGAGCGTCCCGCCCTGCACCACCGTCTGCGACACGCCGCGAATGAACAGCATGCCCGCCAGGGTCACGATGAAGGGCTGGAGATTGAGCCGCGTGATGAGCAAGCCCTGCAGGAGGCCCACCAGCATCGCCACCGCCAGCGCGACCACCACGCCGAGCAGCAGCGAATGCCCGCCGCCCCCCGTGGCGTGCGACGAGATGCGCGCGATGATGACCCCGGTCAGCCCGACGACCGAGCCGACCGAGAGATCGATCCCGCCGGCGATGATCACGAAGCCGCTGCCGATGGCGTAGATCCCCAGCATCGAGATCTGGCGCATCGTGTTGACCGCGTTCGACTGCCCGAGAAAGTCGCTGTTCGAAATGAAGAGCGCCAGGCAGATCACCACCAGGGCCGAGCCCATTCCCAGTTCGCGCTTCACGCTGCCGCCTCGGCGCGCGCGGCGCCCGTCATGAGCGCGCCGATGCGCGCCTGTGAAATCTCGCCGCCCGTGAGCAGCCCGGTCATGCGCCGTTCACGCATCACCAGCACCCGATCGCAAAGTCCAATCACTTCTTCCATATCTGAGCTGACCACCACCACGGCGATCCCGTCGGCCGCCAGCTTGGCGATGTGCCGGTAGATCTCCGCCCGGGCGCCGACGTCGATTCCGCGCGTCGGCTCGTCGAGGATCAGCACCCGCGGGTTCATCGCCAGCCATTTTCCCAGCACCACCTTTTGTTGGTTGCCGCCGGAAAGTGTCACGACCTTTTGCCGGACGCTGGGGGTCCGGGTCCCGAGGCGCGCCACCTCCGCCTCGGCGGTGCGGCGCTCGGCCGCGCCGTCCAGGCGCCCCCAGCGGCTGTAGGCCCGCAGACCGGGGAGCGTGGTGTTCTCGGTGATCGACATCGGCAACACCAGCCCGTGGTGCTTGCGATCCTCGGGCGCCAGGTAGACGCCGCGCTGAATGGCGTCGCGCGGGTTGCGCGGCGCGAACGGCACGCCATCGAGGACCATGGTGCCGGAATGCGCCGGCGTGACGCCGAAGATCGTCGTGACCAGCTCGGTGCGGCCGGCCCCGACCAGCCCGGCGAACCCCAGGATCTCGCCGCGCCGGGCGACGAAGCTGACGCCCGCCGGCGCGCCCGGCACCAGCAGATCCTTCACCTCCAGGACCACGTCGCCGGCCGTGCGATCCTTCTTCTCGGGGAAGTAGGCGCCCGACAGCTCGCGCCCCACCATCAGCGCGACGATCTTGTCCGACGTCGCCTCGGCCCGGTCGAGGTTGCCGGCGAAGCGCCCGTCTCGCAGGACGGTCACCCGATCGGCCAGCAGCTGGACCTCTTCCATGCGGTGCGAGATGTAGATGATGCAGACGCCGTCCGCGCGCAGCTTGCGGATCACGTCGAACAGCTTCTCCGATTCGCTCGCCGACAGCGACGCCGTGGGCTCGTCCATGATCAGGATGCGGGCGTCCGACGAGAGCGCCCGCGCGATCTCCACCATCTGCATCTGACCGACGGTGAGATCGCCGAGCGGCTTGGTCGGAGGGAGGTCCAGCCCCACCCGCGCCAGGAGCGCGCTCGCCTTCTTGTTCATCGCCGCCCGGGGCAGCGGCGCCAGCATCACCGACGGCCCCTCGCTGCCGAGGAAGATGTTGGCCGCGATGTCCAGGTTCGGCGCCAGCATCAGCTCCTGATGGATGAGCGCGATCCCCAGCCGCTTGGCCGAGCGGACCCCGTCGATGACGACCGGCGTCCCCTCGATCCGGATCTCGCCCGTGTCGGGGGGCTGAACGCCGCCCAGGATCTTCATGAGCGTGCTCTTGCCGGCGCCGTTCTCCCCCATCAGCGCCAGCACCTCGCCGCCGCGGGCGAAGAGCGACACGTCGCGCAACGCCGTCACGCCGGCGAAGCGCTTGCCGATACCCCGCATTTCCAGACGCGGCGGCGCGGTGTCGGTCGAGGTCTCGGTCGTGCTCACGGAGGTGGTGGTCGGCTACGAACGCTTCAGCTCAGCCAGCTTCGCCTTGAAGCCGGCGACATTGCTCTTATCGATCAAATCGACGCCGGTGTCGATGCTGTGACTGGGGGGGATGGCGGCTTTCGCGGCTTCGCCCTTGGTCGCAAGCTCATGCATCCACTTCGAGGCGAGATACCCGAACATGAACGGCTTCTGCACGACGGTCGCCTGGATGGCGCCGCTCTCGATCCCGGCCAGCGTCCCGTCGTCCTCGTCGAACACCGCCGCCAGGACCTTCCCCTTCTTGCCGAGCCCCTCGAGCGCCGCCGCGATGGCCGGCCCGTTGTAATTGTAGAGCCCGACCACCAGCGCCAGGTCGTGATGCGCGTTGACCAGATCTTCGACGTTCGAGCGAGCCTTGGCGCGGTCGGTGTTGTCCTCGCGCTTGTCGATGATCTCGATGTTGTGTCCGGCGATCACGTCGGCGATCCCCTTGAAGCGCTGAGCCGCGTTGTCGGCCGCGAACGTCCCGACGAAGACCGCAATCTTGCCGCCCTTGGGAAGCAGCGTGACAATTCGCCCGCCCAGCACCTTGCCCGCTTCGTAGTTGTCGGTGCCGATGTAGAGCAGCCGCTTTGACTTCGGCGCGTCAGAGTCGAAGGTGATGAGGTTGGTCTTCTCGGCGATCTTGTCGAGGAGCGGGACCTGATCGTTCGGCGCGATGGCGCTGACGGCGATCGCGGCGTACCCCTGGCTGGCCAGATCCTGCAGGATCTGGTTCTGGCTCTCGGCGGTGCCGCTGGCGGGGAGCTTCAGGTCGACTTGCACCTTCGCCTCCTTCTCGTACTTGTGAATTCCCGCGGCCGCGATCTTCCAGAACTCGCTGGTGTTGTTGGTGACGAACCCGAGCTTCACGAAGCTGGGCGCCGGCGCGGCGGCTCCGCCGGCGCTGGCGGGCTTCCGGTTGCACGCGCCACAAATGAGAACAAAAGTGAGAACCAGAGAAGCAGCGGCGATTCCGCTGCGACCGATCACAGAATGCTTTGTCATGATGGGCGAGGATAGTAACCTATGCCGCATGAACCGATCTTCTCATTCGCGTTACCCAAACGATAAGTTCAATCCCCGCCCCGAGGACCACTTCACGTTCGGTCTCTGGACGGTTGGCAACACCGGTCGAGATCCCTTCGGCCACGCCGTGCGTGAGGTGCTGCCGCCGGTGAAGATCGTGCATGAGCTGAGCAAGCTCGGCGCTTACGGCGTCAACTTGCACGACGAAGATCTCATTCCGTTCGACGCCTCGACGGCCGAGCGCGAGAAGATCATCCGCGAGTTCAAGGGCGCCCTCGCCGAGACGGGAATGAAGGTCCCGATGGCGACGACCAATTTGTTTTCGCAGCCCGTCTTCCGCGAGGGTGCCTTCACCAGCAACGACGCCGGCATCCGCGCGCTCGCGCTGTCGAAGACGATGCGCGCGATTGATCTGGGCGTGGATCTCGGCGCCAGCGTCTACGTCTTCTGGGGCGGTCGCGAAGGGCTCGAGACCAACGCCGCCAAGGATCCGCGCGACGCCGTCAAACGCTTCCGCGAGGCGCTCAACTTCCTCTGCGAGTACGTGCGCGACAACGGCTACGACCTGAAGTTCGCGCTGGAGGCCAAGCCGAACGAACCGCGCGGCGACATCTTCCTGCCGACGACCGGCCACATGCTGGCCTTCATCTACACGCTCGATCACCACGAGATGGTCGGCGTGAACCCCGAGGTCGCGCACGAGGTGATGCCGGGGCTCGACTTCTCCCACGCCGTCGGCCAGGCGATCGAGTGTGGAAAACTGTTCCACATCGATCTCAACGGCCAGAAGCCGGGCCGCTACGATCAGGACCTTCGCTTCGCCAGCGAGGATCAAAAAGGCGCCTTCTTCCTGGTCAAGCTGCTCGAGGACGCGCGCTGGGACGGCATGCGCCACTTCGACAGCCACGCCTACCGCACCGAGGACGAGCAGGGCGTCTGGGACTTCGCCTACTACAGCATGCGCTCGTACAACATCCTCAAGGACAAGGTGGCGCGCTTCCACGCCGACCCGGAGATCCGCGAGATCCTGGCGACGCAAGAAAAGCGCAACACCACGCTGACCGGCGGCCTGGGCCCGCACTTCAAGTACGACAAGAAGACGGCGGCGGCGCTCAAGGCACACGCCTTCGACGCCCCGGCCATGGCGGTGAAGGGCTTCGAGTTCGAGCGGCTCGATCAGCTGACGACCGAGATCCTCCTCGGCGTCAGGTAACGATCCGCCCGTAAATGTCCCTCTTTCTCGGCATCGATGTCGGGACGACCAACGTCAAGGCGTTGGTCGTCGACGGACGGGGAAAGACGATCGCGCGCGCCAGCGAGCCGCTGGCGATGCGCGTCCCACAGCCGGGCTGGGCCGAGCAGAGCCCGGCCGACTGGTGGAAGGCGGGGCTGCGCGCGATCAAGCGCGCCGTCGGGCGGCGGAAGATCGACGCCGTTGGCCTTTCGGGCCAGATGCACTCGTCGGTCTTTCTCGACAGCGCCAACAAGGTGATCCGCCCCGCCCTCCTCTGGTGCGACGGGCGGACCACCGCGCAGTGCCGCGCCATCGCCGCGCGCGTCGACGAGGCGTCGCTGCGAACCTGGGTCTCCAACCCTCCGATGGAGGGGTTCACGCTGCCGAAGATCCTCTGGCTGCGCGACAACGAGCCGGCCGCGTTCGCGCGCCTCAGCAAGGTGCTGCTGCCCAAGGACTACATCCGGCTGCAGCTCTCGGGGACGCTGGCGACGGAGTACTCCGACGCGGCGGGGACGCTGCTCCTCGACGTGGCCAACCGGCGCTGGAGCCGGGAGATGCTCGACGCGATGGAGCTGGCGCCGTCACTGCTTCCCGACGTCGGCGGCTCGACCGAGGTCCTCGGCACCGTCTCGGCGCGCGCGGCGGCGGCGACCGGCCTTTCCGCCGGCACGCCCATCGTGGGCGGCGGCGCCGACAACGCCTGCGGCGCCGTCGGCGTCGGCGCGGTGGCGCCCGGCGCCGTGGTGGCCAGCTGGGGAACCTCGGGGACGGTGGTCTGCCCGACGGCCGCGCCCAAGGTCGATCCCAAGATGCGCGCCCACACCTTCTGCCACGCCGCCCCCGACACCTGGTACGTGATGGGCGTGATGCTCACCGCCGGCGGCGCCTTCGCCTGGCACCAGCGCGAGCTGGCGCGGGAGCTGGCCAAGAAGAAGGACGCCGCCGAGCTCCTCAACAAGGAGGCGGCGCGGATCCCGCCGGGCGCGCTGGGGTTGACGTTCCTGCCCTATCTGCAGGGCGAGCGGACGCCCCATCGCGACGCCGACGCCCGCGGCGCGTTCGTCGGTCTGTCGTGGGCGCACTCCCGCGCGCATCTGACGCGCGCGGTGCTGGAAGGGATCTGCTTCGGCCTGCGCGACAGCCTGGCCATCATCGAGTCGCTGGGCGTCGAGGTGCCCGAGGTGCTGATCACCGGCGGCGGCGCCAACGCCTCGTTCGTCCGGCAGCTCCAGGCCGACGTCTACGGCAAGCCGGTGGTGCCGGTCGATCAGCCCGAGGGCCCGGCGCTGGGCGCCGCGCTGCTGGCCGCCGTCGGCGCCGGCGCCTTCGCCAGCGTGGTCGACGCCGCCAAGACGATCCGCCGCCGCCCGGCCGTCGCGCCGCGCGCCGACGTGCACCGCGCCTACGACGAGCCTTACGCGCGGTTTCAGCGGCTCTATCCCGCGCTGCGCGCCGCTCGATGACCGTCCTTCACACGCCGGTCCGGCACCCCGTCGTCGACGCCTTTTCCATCGACCGGGGCTGAGCGTTGCCGCGGCTCCTGCTGGCGTATCACTTCTTTCATCCCGACGACGTCGTCAGCGCCCGCATCTTCAGCGACTTCGCCGTCGAGCAGCAGCGGCGAGGCTGGCAGGTCAGCGTCGTCACCAGC
Source organism: uncultured Pseudomonadota bacterium (assembly GCA_963835825.1). Taxonomy (GTDB): domain Bacteria; phylum Myxococcota_A; class Polyangia; order Fen-1088; family Fen-1088; genus JADGRB01. Next base: position 1,514,186 of record CAWIGZ010000001.1, on the reverse strand, counting down.
AACCGCTCCTGCTTCGATCCCGCCCGCCGCTTCGACGCCTTCGAGGACTGGGACGGCGTGGCGATCCACCGCGTCTTCCGGCCGCCCTGGACGCAGTCGCGCCCGTTCCAGCGGCTGGCCAACAGCGGCTGGTTGACGGCGGGCTGGCTGGCCCGCATCAGGCAGCTCGGCCCGTTCGACGCGGTGGTGGTCGGCTCGGACCCGGCGTTTTCGCCGCTGCTCGGCCGCGGCCTGCGCCAGCTCTTGCCGGACGCGGCGCTCGTGCACTGGTGCTTCGACCTCTACCCCGAGGCGATCGCGGCGGAAGGCGGCAACGCCGCCGTGCGCATGCTGGTGCCCGCCGCCCGCCGGCTCATGAAGTGGGGCTACGGCGCCTACGATGCGCTGGTCGACATCGGTCCCCGCATGCAGGAGCGCCTGGCCGAATATGGCGCCAGCGCCCTGCAACGCACGCTGGTCCCCTGGGCGCTGGCCGCGCCGCCGGGGCCCGCCGTCACCGACGCCCGGATACGCTGCGCGCTCTACCCGCGCGCCAAGCTGGCGCTGCTCTACTCGGGGACGATGGGGCGGGCCCACGATCACCGGGCCTTCCTCGAGCTGGCCCGCGCCTGCCGGGCGCGCTCGGGCGACGACATCGCCTTCTGCTTCTCGTCACGCGGAAATCGGCAGGACGAGCTGCGCGCGGCGCTCACGCCCGCCGACACCAACGTCACGCTGGTCCCTTTCGCCGACGAGGCGGCGTTGCAGGCCCGACTGGGGGCCGCCGACCTGCATCTCGTCAGCCTGCAACCGGAGTGGGCGGGCATCGTGGTGCCGTCGAAGTTCTTCGGCTCCCTGGCCGTCGGGCGGCCGGTGCTCTACGCGGGACCGGGCGAATCGGAGATCGCCCGCTGGATCGCGACGTACGACGTCGGACTCACGCTCGGCGACAACACACTGGCCGCCGTGGTCGACCGGCTGCACGCGCTGGTCGGTCGACCCGACGAGCTTGGCCGCTGGCAGACCAACGCCTTCGCCGTCTACCAGCGCGAGTTCTCGAAGAAGGTCGTCAACGATCGCTGGGACGAGCTGCTCCGCGCACTGGTCGCCCGCCGCGCCGCCTGACCGAGCTCGCGTGAACCGCGAGGAGGGCGTTGCCGAAAAGGCAACGGTGAGCGAAGCGAACCATGCCCGACGACGTGCCGGCCGGAGACGGCCTACCGGTCGCCGAGAACCGCGCGGATGGTGGCCGCCATGGCGCTGGCCGAGCTTGCCTTGGAGATGTAATCGGCGGCCCCGGCCGCGCGGATCGGGGGGCCGTATTCCGCCTCGGCGTGCAGGCTCATGACCACCACCGGCAGCTCTGGGCGGAGCGTTCGCAGCTCGCGCAGCGCCTCGATGCCCCCCCGATCCGGCAGCGAGAGATCGAGGAGGACCAGATCCCAATGCTCCTCGGCGACCATCGCAAACGCCGGCAAGGCGGCCGCCGCTTCGCCGACGGTCGCGCCGGGGAACTCCGCCGCCAGGAGCGCGCAGACGGAGCCGCGCAGCGCGACGCTGTCGTCGACCACGAGGATCCGCTTCATGTCGTCTGCGGTGACCCGACCGGCACGCGAACGACGACCGTCGTCCCCCCGCCCGGCTCCGCCGACAGCTCCAGCGTCCCACCGAAGGGGAGGACCCGCTCCCGCATCCCCATCAGGCCGAGCGAGGTCTGCCGGGCGAGCACCTCCGGCGGGATCCCCCGCCCGTCGTCGGCGACGGTGAGGATCGCCGACGACCCCTCGCGCGTCAGGCCAACGCGAACGTTCTTCGCGCCGGAGTGTCGAGCGACGTTGGTCAACGCCTCTTGCAAGATCCGAAAGAGCGCCAGGGCGGTGGCCGGCGCCAGCGGCGGGTCGGCGTCGGGCAGGCCCGTCTGGCAGGCCACGCCCGTCCGTTGGGTGAACTCGGCCGCCTGCCAGCGCAGCGCCGCCGGCAGCCCGAGATCGTCCAGGATCGCCGGCCGGAGGGTCGCCGAGATCCGCTGCGTCGTATCCAGCGTCTGATCGAGCAGCGCGTCCATCGCGGCGAGGCGGGCCCGCGTCTCCGCCGGCGCGCCGCCGGGGATCTGGCCGCGGGTCCATTCCAGATCCAGCTTCAGGGCGGTCAGCGCCTGGCCCACCTGATCGTGCAGCTCGCGGGCGATCGACTTGCGTTCCTCTTCGCGGATCTCGGAGAGGCGCGCCGCCAGCGCCCTCAGCTGCTCCGCCGAGGCGCGCAGGTTCTCTTGCGCCTTCTGCTGTTCGGTCACGTCGGTGAAGAAGATCGAGAGCCCCTCCGGGGACGGATGGATTCGACCTTCGAACCAACGATCCCAGGGCTGAAAGTAGTTCCAGACTTGGACCAGCCGCTGCTCGGCCAGGGCCTGTTCGCAGGCGCGCTGGAACTCGTGCCCGCGCACCTCGGGGAACTCGTCCCACATCCGCTTGCCGATCAACGACTCCGGGTCCCGCCCCATGACCCGGCGGGCGCTTTCGTTGATGTAGCGATATCGGTACTCGCGGTCGACGGCGACGAAGCCGTCGGCGACACGTCCGAGAATGTTCTCCATCTCGCGTCGGGCACCCTCGGCCTCCGTCCGGGCCTCCTCCGCGCGGCGGAGGGCCTCCCAGCGATCGGTGATGTCCCAGCAGCTTCCCACCAGGCGCGCGCCACGGCCGTCGCGATCGGGGATCACCTCGCCGCGCGTGTGCAGCATCCGGACGCTGCCGTCGGCGCGGACGATTCGATGATCGTAGACGAACGCCGAGACGTTCTCCCGCGCCAGGCGCAGCACGGTCGAGGTGTGCTCGCGGTCGTCGGGGTGCACCATGGCCAGGAACGACTCGTAGCTGGGGACGTGAGTGCGGGGTCGAGGGCGTAGATCCTGAACAGCTCCGGCGACCAGGTGACCTGGTTCTTGCCGACGTTCCACTCCCAGCTCCCGAGGCGCGCCAGGCGCTGGACCTCGCTGATCAGCTCCTGGCTTCGCCGGACGTCGTTCTCCGCCTGGCGGCGAACGGTGACGTCGACGCCGGTCCCCACCACCCTGGTGATCGCGCCGTCGGCGCCGGGCAAGGGAGCGAATGCGGCGTCGATGTAGGACGAGCCCGTTCTTGGCCGAAACGACGCTCGTCTCGAAGCGAGACGCCTCACCCCGCGCGGCCTGCGCGATGGCCTCACTGACCCGCGCGCGCTCGATCTCGGAGTGACTGAACCACGGCAGGTCGACGAACCGGTGACCGACCACCTCCTCACGAATGAGGCCGCCCGCCTTGAGGGGCGCCTGGTTGGTGTCGAGGACGATCCCGTCGGTCGAGAACAGCCCCACGAAGGCGAAGATCCCGTCGAGGACGTCGCGAAACCGCGTCTCGGCCGCAACGACCAGATCGAACCCACCGCCGCGCCAGAGCTCGCGCGCGTGCGTGACCGAGGCGGCCCGCACCACCTTGCCCGCGGCGGTCGTCCCCAGGATCCCCTCGACCGTCCCCTGGCCGAGACCGTCTCCCTCGACGACCAGCACGCGAACGGCCGGCTCGTTCGATTTGATCGTCACCGATGCACCATCCCGCCCAAGAAACAGGCGTGGATGTTAGGCGCGCCGTCGCGTCCCCGTCAATCCGGACCGACGGTGAGCGGCTCGGCGTCACGCCACCAGCGCATCTTGTGACCGGGGAGCTCGCCGGCCTAGAGGAACGTGTAGACCAGCGTCGCCGAGGTCTGGGTATCGACGCGGTCGGCGAAAGGGACGAACCCCGTCGCAAAGGCTGCGTTCGCCGGCGAGCCCGACGGGATGGGGAGCGGCGCCGGGTTCTCGTCGTACCTCAACAGGAATCCAAAGCTGATGCCGAGCCGCTTGTAGAGCGTGGTCGTGAGACCGAGCTTGCCGTTCACGCGGGTGTCGTTGAAGGCGTCGACCCCGACGGTGCCGCTCGGGTAATTGAGCGCGGAACCTTCCCTGTTCAAGTTGAAGAGCGCCTCCACGCTGGCGGTGATGCCGGTGGCCTTGCTCAGGGTCAACGTCTCGCCGGCGAAGATGCGGGCCGAGTGCACGGTCACCGGATCGTGCGTCGTCCCCGGGTTCTGCACGTACCGTTCGTACGAGAGGTCATAGCCGAGCTCGGCGACGAGCAGGTGCATGTCACTCTTGTAGACCTGGCGGCTGTAGCCGATCTGGCCGCCGCCGTAGAAGGACTTGCCCGCCACCTGATCGCCCGGCCGCTTGCGCGCTGACGTAGCCCGAGTTGTTGGCGGTGAAGAAGCGATCGTAGCGCCCCTTGGTGGACCAGTTGTTGTTGGTCTCGATGCTCGTCCGGCCGATGCCCACGATCGTGTTGCTGGGCGGCGTCACCGTCATGTCCGTCACGATGACCGGCGTGACCACGTTCGACCGCCCGTAGGCGGCCCCCGCGTCGAAGGTGAGCCTGTTGTTTCCTTCCCTGCGCGAAACGTTCCCGGTCACCGAGGCGCCCGTCGTCTGGGAGTTGCCCGAGGTCATGAGGAAGCCGCCCTTGACCTGCGCCTTCCATTCGACGGGCGGTGGTGGCGTGGGCGCCACGGCGGCGGGCGCCGCGGGCTTCACCGCGTCGGGCTTGGCGTACGTGAACGTCGGCGTGGTCTGCGCGACGGCGGTCGCGGCGAGAAAGAGGAGAGCGGCGGCGAGCACCAGGGGGCGTGGATTCATGTGGGCGCGAATCTAGTCAGCGACAACCCCATGGTCAACGATCGAGGAAGGCGATACCCCGCCGTGATACAAACGCGCGATGAGCGACGCGCACCGGTGGACATTTTTTCGCGCCGGCGACTTCGACCAGGTCAAGCTCGCCTCGGGCGCCGATCTGGCGAATCTGGGCGCTCTCGATCAGAAGCTCTGGGTCGCCCTGGCCTGTCCGACGAACGGGCTCGAGATCGACGCGCGAACGCTGGCGCTCATCGACACCGACAAGGACGGACGGGTGCGGGCCCCCGAGCTGATCGCCGCCGCGACCTTCGCCTGCAACAATCTCAAGAACCCGGACGATCTGTTCAAGGGCGAGGCCGCCCTGCCCCTGGCCGCCATCAACGACGCGCTCCCCGAAGGCCAGACGCTGTTGGCCTCGGCCCGGCGCATCCTGGCCGACATCGGCAAGACCGACTTCACCTCGATCAGCCTCGATGACGTCGGCGATCCGGCCCGCATCTTCGCCGACACCGTCTTCAACGGCGACGGCGTCATCACCGAGACGGCCGCCGAGGACGACGCCACCCGCGGTCTCATCCGGGAAATCGCCGACACCATCGGCACGGTGCCGGACCGCTCCGGCAAGCCCGGCATCGACGGCGCGATCACCGACGCCTTTTTCGCCGAGGCGCGGGCCTACAGCGCCTGGTACGCCCGGGGCGAGGAGAGCCCGGCCAATGTCCTTCCCCTCGGTCCGGAGCGGACGGCCTCCGCCGCCGCGGCCGTGGGCGCCATCAAGGCCAAGATCGACGACTACTTTGGACGCTGCCGGCTGGCGGCGTTCGACCCGCGCGCGCTGCCGGCGTTGAACCGCAACCCGGAGGAGTACCTCCCCATCGCCGCCGCCGACTCTGACCCTCTCCGTCGAGGAGATCGCCGGGTTCCCGCTGGCGCTGGCCGCGGCGGATCGCCCGTTGCCGCTCACGGGGGCGATCAATCCGGCCCACGCCGCCGACCTGCGCACGTTCCGGGAGGACGCCGTCGCGCCGCTGCTCGGCCCGCGCGCCGAGCTCACCGAGAGCGACTGGCTGGCGCTGTCAGGCAAGCTCGCGGCCTACGACGCCTGGCTGGCGGTCAAGGAGGGCACCCGCGTCGAGAAGCTCGGCGTCGCCCGCGTTCGCGAGCTTCTGGCGTCGAAGGGCGCCGACGTGGTCGCCGGCCTCATCGCCCGCGACAAGGCGCTGGAGGCGGAAGCGACGAGCATCGATCAGGTCGAACGCCTGGTCCGCTACCACCGCGATCTGGCCCGCCTCTGCACCAACTTCGTCAGCTTCGAAGACTTCTACGACGGCCGTCCGGCCATCTTTCAGTACGGCACGCTCTACCTCGATCAGCGCGCCTGTCACCTCTGCCTGCCCGTGACCGACGCCGCCAAGCACGCCACGATGGCCGGTCTGGCCGGCGCGTTTCTCGCCTACCTGGACTGCACCCGACCCGCCGCCGGCGAGAAGGTCCAGATCGTCGCGGCGTTCACCGCCGGCGAGAGCGACAACCTGATGGTCGGGCGCAACGGCGTCTTCTACGATCGGCAGGGGCGCGACTGGGACGCGACCATCACCAAGATCGTCGACAACCCGATCAGCCTTCGCCAGGCCTTCTGGGCGCCGTACAAGAAGTTCGTCCGGTTGCTGGAGGAGCAGGTGGCCAAGCGCGCCGCCGCGGCCGACGCCGAGTCGCACACCGTGCTCCACGTGGCGGCGACCGGGACCGCCAACATCGGCAACACCAAGCCGCCGGAGACCAAGAAGATCGACGTCGGCACGGTCGCCGCGCTGGGCGTGGCCGTCGGCGCCATCGGGGCGTTCGCCACCGCGCTCATCGGCTACGCGACGGGGCTGTTCAAGATGGGCCCCCTGGCCACCTTGGGCGCCTTCGCCGGAATCATGCTGCTCATCTCCATGCCCTCGGTGGTGCTGGCGTACATCAAGCTGCGCAAGCGGAACCTCGGCCCGATCCTCGACGCCAACGGCTGGGCGGTGAACACCCGCGCCAAGATCAACGTGCCGTTCGGCGCGACCCTGAGCAGCGTCGCCAAGCTGCCGCGCGGCTCGCGGCGCGACGCTGGCGATCGCTACGCGCAAAGGCCCTTCCCCTGGAAGTCGCTGCTCTTCTTCGGGCTGTTGCTCTACGGCGCGTACGCGTGGTGGCAGGGAAGGCTCGATCGCGTGCTGCCCGAGCCCGCCCGCTCGACGACGATCTTCCCCCGCCGCTGAGCAGAGGGCGGCCGGTCACGCTCCCGCGGGCGGCAACGCGACGCGGAAGAGCGTCGAGCCGGTCAGCGGCGAGGAGACGGAGATCTCTCCCCCGGCGGCGCGGGCCAGCTCGCGGCAGATCGCCAGTCCGAACCCCAGCGACCGCCCGCCCGCTTTGCCGCTGGCCCCCGGCTCGAACAGGCGCTGCCGGGTGGCGGCGTCGATGCCGGGGCCGTTGTCCTTCACCTCGATCACCGCCCAGTGCTCGACGGTCGACAGCCTGACCTCGACCAGGTTGGCGGCGAAGGAACGGTCGGCCATCGCGTCGGCCGCGTTGAGGAGCAGGTTGAGCACGATCTGGGTGACGCGGTTCCCGGGCACGCGCACCGGCGGCGCCTCGCCGAGCGCGACGGAGATCGGCGTCTTGGTGCCGAGCCGCGTCCGCGCCATCCGGATGGCCCGCAGGATCGGCGGTTTGAGATCGATGGCCGGCGACGTCTCCAGCTCGCGGGGGCGAAGGTACTGCTGGAAGTCTCGCACCTGAGCGAAGATCTCGTTCCCGCTCACCGAGGCCAGCTCGACGTCGCTCGCCAGCTCTTCGAGATCGTTCTGCGACGACTGCTCCCGCTCGCGGAGCCACCCGACCCGGACCTCGATGGCGTCCAGCGCGGCGATCAAGCAGCTCAGTGGGTTGGCGATCTCGTGGGCGAGCCCGGTGGCCAGCATGCTGGCGGTGGCCATGCGATCGAGGCGCGCGACCGTCTCGATCGGCAGCGTCACCAGAGCCTCGTGCGTGACCACGGTGGTCGTCTCGGAATCCTCCTGCGCGGCAGGGCTACCTGGCGACATGTCGTCCTCCTTCGTCATTTCCCCGTCCCAACCACGTCGATTGAGCTCAACTGAACCGGAGAGCAACCCGCATACCAATCGTCGAATCGCCAATTGGCGCGGAAACCTGGCCGAAATAACTGCTCGCCGATCCATTCCGCCACGAGCCACCGTAGCCGCCACGAACCACCACGAGGCATCGTGGCCAGGCGCTCGAGCGGCGCGCCCCGCCAAGCCGCCGCGTTGCCTAGGAGGGCGTCGCCTTAAAGGCGACGGTGAGCGAAGCGAACGACGGACATTGGCCCGACGACGTGCCGCTCGAAGGCGGCCTAGGCCGAGCGGCCGAGCTGCTCGATCGGACGCGTCAAACCCCAGCGCTTGAGCCGCGAGCGAAGCGTATTGGGGTGCAGCCCGAGTCGTCGCGCGGCGCCCCGCTCCCCTTCGATCACCCAGCTCGTCTCCGCCAGGACCTCCGCGACGTAACCGCGCTCGAGCTCGTCGATCGTCGGGGCCGCCGCCCGCAGAGGCAGCGGTATGACCGGCGGCGTCTGGGCGTTGGAGATCTCGTTCGAGAACGAATGCATGCCGCCGTCCGACAGATCGGGAAGCGCGTCCAGATCCACCAGCGGACCGCGCGCCAGGATCACCGACCGCTCGATCACGTTCTGCAGCTCGCGGACGTTGCCCGGCCAGCGGTAGCTCACCAGCTCGTCCATCGCCTCGGGCGTCACGTCATGAATCGGCCGGCCGGCCTGGCGGGCGAAGCGCAGCAAGAACGATCGCACCAGGAGCGGGATGTCGGCCACCCGCTCGCGCAGCGGCGGCAGCGCGACCGGGAAGACCGCCAGCCGGTAATAGAGATCCTCGCGGAAGCGCCCGCGCGCCACCATCTCGCGCAGGTTGCGGTTGGTCGCGGCGATGAGCCGCACGTCGACGCGCACGGTCTCGCTGCCGCCGACCCGCTCGAACTCCCGCTCCTGCAGGACGCGCAGCAGCTTGACCTGCGTCTCGGGCGGCAGCTCGCCGACCTCGTCGAGGAACAGCGTTCCGCCGTGGGCCAGCTCGAACCGCCCCTTGCGCCGCTGCACGGCGCCGGTGAAGGCCCCCTTCTCGTGCCCGAACAGCTCGCTCTCGACGAGCCCCGCCGAGATCGCCGCGCAGTTCACCTTCACGAGGAGTCGCTCACGCCGCGGGCTGGCGTCGTGAATCGCCCGCGCCACCAGCTCCTTGCCGGTCCCGGTCTCGCCGGTGATGAGGACGTTGGTGTTGGTGGCGGCCACCCGCTCGACCGTCTCCATCACCCGCCGCAGGCCCGGATCGAGGCCGACCACCTCGGAATCGGCGCCGCGCCCGCCCAGCTCCTGGCGCAGGTAGTCGCGATCGGCGGTCAGCTCCTCCTCGTGCCGCTTGCGATCGGAGACGTCCTCGAAGAAGACCGACACCCCGGTCGGCGAGGGATAGACGCGGACGTCGAACCAGCGGTTGTCGTTGGTCCCCCGCCCCTCCACGGCGACCGGACGTTGCTCTCGCACCGCCCGCTCGAACGCCTCTTGAAACGCCGTCCCCTGAATGTGGGGGAAGAGCGACCAGGCCGCCTGGCCCAGCAGGTTTTCGCGCCTCAGCCCCATCATGGCGATGGCCCGATCGTTGGCGTAGGTGTAGCGCCCCTCGAGATCGAGCGCGATGAACGCGTCGGAGATGCGCGACAGGATGCTGGCGACCTCGGCGCGGGCGTTCTCCGCTTCCTTGCGCGCGCTCTCGGCCTCGATGCGCGCCGTCTCCGCGCGGGCGAGCAGCTCCTGCCGCTCTTCCTCGGCGGCCACCCGCCCGGTGACGTCCTCGAGGACGCCGAGGAAGTTCCGGTCGGCGCGCATGCCGGTGACCGGAACCGCGCGAACCTCGACGAACCGGACCGATGCCGTCGGCGTGGACGAAGCGGTGGATCGGCGTGGAGTATCCCGCGCTGGCCTCGACCGTCGTTCCCCAGCGCGACACGATCTGCTCGCGATCCTCCGGGTGGAGCGCGCTCATCCATCCCCGCCCCTGGGCGTCGGCCGCGGAGAGCCCCAGGATCCGCTGCCCCGCCGCATTGACGTAGAGGCACTCGCCGCGGGGACCGGCCAGGAAGATCCCGAATGGGGAGGCCTCGCAGGTGGCGCGGAAGCGGGCCTCGCTGGCCGCCAGCGCCTGATCGATCCGACCGCGCTCGACCGCGCGGGCCACCCCCTGCGCGACCACCTGCAACACCACCAGGTCCTTCTGCTCGCAGAGCGTGCCGGGTGCGGCGGCGAACCCGGCGACGCCGACCAGGAGACCGTCCACCAGAACGGGGACCAGGGCCAGCGCGCGATCTCCGTCGGGCGCGACCAGCTGCTCGACCGGCCCCGCCCAGAAACTGACGGGTGCTCGGCAGCCGCAACATCCCGCCTCGCTTCAGATTGGCCAGGAACGCGGCCGGGAGCAGCTCCAGCGACATGCGCGCGTACTTCGGGGTATCGCCGAGCGCTCCCACCTCGGGCGCGTGCCACTCGTGGGTCAGCTCGATCGTTCCGCCGGCCTCGTCCAGGCGGTAGTAGTAGGCGCGGTCGACGCCGCGCTGCAGACCGACGGCGGCCAGCGAATGACGGATCACCTCGTCCATCGCCGTGGTCGGAAGCGTCAGCAACGCGGTGGCCACGATCGCCGAGACCCGATCGTCGCTGATCTCATCCGCCGATGGCGGCACGCCCGCCAGGGTGGTGAGGACGCGTGAAAGTGCCTGGTGTCGTTCCCCGTGATTCATTTCTCTCCCACTGGCCTGCCCTCTTGGCCGCCCGTTCCCTCGGACTTGGGAAGCCGGCGGACCCCGCCGACGACCGCCTCGCGGAGCCGCTCTCCGAGGTTCGACTTGTCGAGCACGTCGTCGGCCCCGACCTCGTCGGCCAGCCAGCGCGGAATGGTGTCGCCGTAGGCGGTGAGCAGGACGATGCGCGCCGACTCGCCGCCCGTCCGGAGCCGGCGGGTCGTCTGCAGACCATCGAGCTTCGGCATGCAGACGTCCATCAGCACGAGGTCGGGCTTGGTGCGCGTCCACCTGTTCGATGGCGTCGACGCCGTCGCGCGCCTCGGCGACGATCTGGACTTCGGGCAGCGATCCCAGGAACCACTGCAGCAGCGAACGAAACCCGTCCGAGTCGTCGACCACCACGATGCGCTGCAGGTCCGGTCTTTCGCTGGTCACCAGATGAGACTCGCCCGGGCGGCCCACCTGGGCCATCGGTGACCTCCCCTAGAACCGGCGGTATGAACCCCGAGATCAGCCAGGAAAGCTCGGGCGCCTTCGGCCGCCACGTCGTCCGGCCGGTTTGCGCTGGCTGCGCTCACCGTCGCCTTACGGCGACGCCTCCTAGGCCGCCTAGCGGTCTGGGGAGACGAGGCCGGTCCGGATCGCGTAACGCACCAGGCCCGCAAGCTCGCGGATTCCCAAGCGATCCATGATTTGGGTCCGGTGCGTTTCGACTGTCTTGACGCTGAGGTCGAGCAGCTGGGCGATCTCCTTGGTCGACTTCCCCTCTGCCACCAGCTGGAGGATCTCGCGCTGGCGCGAGGTCAAGACCTCCGGCGTCTCCCCGTCGGCCGTGACCGTCCCGGCGGCGGGGGTTCGGCCGAGGTACCCGTCGACCACCTGCTTGGAGATGGCCGGCGAAAGGTAGGTCTCGCCGCGCATCACCGCGCGCAGCAGCAGCGGCAATTCGTCCGCCGCCGCATCCTTGAGCACGTAACCGCTGACGCCCGCCCGCAGCGCCTGGGCCACGTGGCCCGGTGTGCCGTGCATCGACACGATCACCAACCGCGTGCCCGGCGCCTCGCGCCCGACGCGGGTCACCAGCTCGAGCCCGTTGAGCCCCGGCATCCCAATATCGATGAGCGCCACGTCCGGTCGCGTCTCCAGGAGGAGCGCCAGCGCCTGCTGGCCGTCGCCCGCCTCGGTCACGCTCTCGACCTCGGGCAGCGCCGCCAGGAGCGCGCGAATCCCCGCCCGCACCAACGCATGATCGTCCGCCAGTAGCACCCGCATCCCGAAACCTGTTTCAGCATACACCCAAATCCGGCCGGCTTTCGGAGGGGGGATTCGGATAGAGTCGGCGCGGCAGAGATGGGTGCGAACAATTCGATCTCGCCGGCTTTGCCGAGCTCGCCGAGCTGGCCGGCGCCCGAGGCCTGGAGGGAGAGCGTTCGGCTCGGGATGTTGACCGTCGCAGCGCTCATCGCGCCGCCGCTGATCGCCTCGGCGCTGTTTCTTCGCTTGGGGCAGCGTTCGTGGCTCGATGACGGCGTGCTGCTGGCGACCGGCGTTCTGCCGCCGGCTTACCGGCTCATGCGCGGCTCGCTGGCGACCCGTTCTCTGCTGATGCTTGGGACCGTCTGCACGGCCAGCATCTTCCTGTTGGGGCGAATGGGCCTGACGGCCGGCCTCAGCGTCTCGCTGGCGACCTTCTCGGTCCTGGCCCTCGTTTCAGCGAGCCGCCGGACCGGCTTCACGATCATCGCCCTCTCCGCGCTGGCCTACCTCGGGGTGGGTTTCTTGGCGTCGCGCCACCTGTTGTCGCTGACCGCAGTGGACACGGATCCCTATCGTTTTCGCAACTGGCTCCGGATGGGGACGACGGCGTCGTTGCTCTCGCTGCTCCTCATGATGGTCGTCGACTTCGTCATCCGTCACGTCGAATCCAACGGCCGCGCCGTGCGCGAGGCGCTGATTCGACTGCAGGCCGCCACGGCCGAGCAAGCGAAACAGGAGCACGCCTTGCGCCTGGCCTACGAAAGGTTGGGACAGCTTCACCAGAAGCTGGAGGCGACCAAGGAGGAGGAGCGGCGGTTCCTCTCGCGCGAGCTGCACGACGAGCTTGGACAGACGCTCACCGCGCTCAAGCTGCGCCTGCAGCTCGGCGAGCGCGCGATCGGAGCCGCCGGCAGCGGCGCCAATCCGAGCACGGAGCCGATCGCGCTGGTCGACGACCTCATCTCTCGCGTCCGCAAGATCTCCGTCGACCTCCGGCCGCCGCTGCTCGACGAGGTCGGGCTGGTCTCCGCGCTCCGCGTCTATCTGGAGAGTCAGGCGGAGCTCTCGGGTCTGGAGATCGACCTGCACGCGGACGAAGCAGCAACCAGAACGCCCGCCCGCCTGCCGTCCGAGCTGGAGATCGCTTGCTTCCGGGTGGTGCAAGAGTCGATCACCAACGCTCTTCGCCATGCGGAGGCCCGGCACATCAGCGTCCGCATCCTCCGATCGGCGACGGCCGTCTCGCTGTCGATCGGGGACGACGGTCGGGGCTTCGACCCCGGCACGCTCGACGAGGCCGCGGCGAACGGCCACCTCGGCGTCCTGGGCATGCGCGAGCGGATCAGGGCCCGGGGCGGCCAGTTCAAGTTGACCTCCGCGCCCGGTTCCGGCACCACCGTCGAGGTCCAGCTCGACGCGCCCGCTGCCGGCGCCCCGCGGTAGAACCGGACCATGCACGGGACCACCACCTTGGCGATCGCCACCGTCCTCGTGGCCGGCGTCGTCCCGACGACTTTCGATCGCGGCGGGGCCGCCGCGGTCACGAGACCAGCGACTGACCTGGTCGTGTTCGAGGCGGCGTCGTTGAAAGAGGCGTTCGCCGACCTGGCGAGGCGCCTCGAAAGGGCTCACCCTGGCACCCGCGTGCTGCTGGACACGGCGGGCAGCCAGCAGCTTCGGGCTCAGCTCGAGCACGGCGCCGTCGCCGACGTGTTTGCGGCTGCCGATCAGCGCCAGATGAGCGCGCTCGCCAGCCAGGGGTTGGTCGTCGGGCCGACCCTCTTCGCCTGCAACGAGCCGGTGGTCGTCGTTCGCACCGGGCTGGCCGCCTCGCTGAAGACCTTCGGCGATCTCCCGCGGGCCGAGCGGATCGTGATCGGCACGCCCGAGGTCCCCATCGGCGCCTACACCGCGCAGATCTGGCAGAAGGCGGCGGCGAAGCTGGGGGCCGACTTCACGGCGCGCCTCGAGGCGAAGGTGGTCTCGCGCGAGCTGAACGTCCGCCAGGTGCTGGCCAAGGTGCTGCTCGGGGAGGCCGACGCGGGGATCGTCTATCGCAGCGACGCGATCGGCGCCCACGGGAGGGTCGCGGTGGTGGAAATTCCGCCCGAGATCAACGTTCTGGCCGGCTACCCGATCGCCGCGTTGAAGGCCGCGCCCCACCCCGACCTCGCGCGGGCGTTCATCGACCTCGTGCGCTCGCCGGAGGGCGCGGCCGTGCTGCGCGAGGCAGGGTTCGTCCCCTGTCCGGGCCGGTGAGCGGCGTCCGACGCCCGACCCCACGGACGCTCCTGGCGCTCGCCTGGCCGGGGGCGATCGGTCTTCTCTCGGGACTGCTGCTCCTGCTCGTGGCCCTCCCGCTGGCCGGGCTGCTGTTCTCCGCGCCGCCCCGCCAGCTGCTCGCCGGGCTGTCCGATCCGCTGGTCATCCCGGCGCTCCGCCTGACGCTCTTCACCACCACGGTCAGCCTGCTGGCGATCCTGACCTGCGGCACGCCACTGGCGTGGCTGATCGCGCGCCGGACTGGCCAGGCCAGCCGAACGCGCCGGCTCTGGCGCCTGCTGGAGACACTCGTCGAGCTGCCGGTGGTGCTGCCGCCGGCGGTGGCGGGCGTGGCGCTGCTGCTGGCGTTCGGGCGCCGGGGCCTGCTCGGCCCGGGGCTGGCGGCGGTGGGGATCGGGTTGCCGTTCACGCGCGCGGCGGTGATCGTGGCCCAGACGTTCGTGGCCGCGCCCTTCTACCTGCAGGCCGCGATCGCCGCCTTTCGCCGCCTCGATCCCGATCTGCTCCTGGTGGCGCGCACGCTGGGGGCGCGGCCCCCGCGCCTGCTCTTCACCATCGCCATCCCGATTTCATGGCCCAGCCTGGCCGGCGGCGCCGCGATGAGCTGGGCCCGCGCCCTGGGAGAGTTCGGCGCCACGTTGATGTTCGCCGGCAACATGAGCGGCCGCACGCAGACGCTGCCGCTGGCCATCTACACCGCGCTCGAATCGGACCTGCGCACCGCCCAGAGCCTGTCGATCCTGCTGGTGGCGGTCGCCTTTTCCCTGCTGGTCGCCGTCCGCGCCGGGGCACGCAGATGAGCGTCCTCGAGGTTGCGCTGCAGGGAACGGCGGGGGCGCTGCCGATCGAGATCGCGTTCCGCGCCGAGGCCACGCCGCTCGTCCTCGTCGGACCAAACGGCGCGGGGAAGACGCGGACGCTGATGATGATCCTGGGCGCTGCCCGGCCGAGCCGGGGACGCGTGATCCTCGGCGGCCAGCCGCTCTTCGACGGCGAGCGCGGCCTCGATCTTCCGGTGGAGCAGCGTCGGATCGGATTTCTCCCCCAGCGCTACGCCCTCTTCCCCCACCTCGACGTGCTCTCCAACGTCGGCTATGGGATCGCGGCGCCGTCGCGGGAAGAGCGGCGGCGGCTGGCGCGCGAGCTCCTGCGCGAGCTCGACGCCGAGGCGCTGGCGACGCGGCGTCCCGCCGAGCTCTCGGGAGGAGAGACGCAGCGGGTGGCCCTGGCCCGCGCGCTGGCCTCGCGCCCCCGCGCGCTCCTGCTCGACGAGCCGCTCGCCGCGCTCGACGTCTCGCTTCGCCGCGACATGCGGCGCCTGCTGGCCGAACGCCTGCGCGCCTGGTCTCTGCCGACGGTGGTGGTGACGCACGATCGCGCTGACGCCGAGGCCCTCGACGGCCAGGTGGTCGTGCTCGAAGCCGGCGCCGTCGTCCAGCGCGGGCCGCTCGCAGAGCTGGCAGCAGCCCCCGCCACGCCGTTCGTCAAGCGCCTGGTCTCCGGCGGCGACGCGTAGCCGCCGGGGGCGGTCAGTGCGCGCGGATGGAGGCGGTGATCGGCACGACGAGGATGCCGCGCGGATCGCTGCTGGGCCAGCCCGCCGGCGGCCCGGAGACGGCTTCCGCGGGAGCCGTCGCCACGACGGGCTCCGCGCTCGGCGTCTCGGTCTGCCCGCGCGCCTTGGACGACCCCGCGCGACGGTGGTGCGCCGGCGCGTTCAGGGCTTCCAGCTGACCACCGCCGTCGCGGCGAGAATGCCCGCCGCCCGAATTGCCGGAGTGCAGGCGTCGGGTCGGGACCGCGCACTCCGTCTGCGCGACCAGGGTCTCGCTGCCGCCCGCGCCCTGGTCGGCCCGGGCCAGCTCCGCCCTCAGCCGGGCGTTCTCGGCACGTGTCGCGGAGACCTCCGCCCGCAGGCGCGCCACCTCGTCGTCCCGCGCGTCGTCGCGCACGCGCGACTCCCGCGCGGCGTGCGCCCTCAACAGGTCGCGGTCCGACTTCGCGACGGGAACCACCTCCTCGGAGAACGGATCCTTCCAGAACATCTTGTGGATCTTCTCTTCGAGCTGCTTGCGATCGAGGCGGATGTCCTTCTTGGATTGCGCGAGCGCCCGATCCACGGCGGCGCTTCCCCGCGGCTCACCGTGCCACTGCCGCATCGCCTCGTACATGAGGTCAGCGTCGGTGCGCTCCCCGGGCGCCACCTCGGACGAGGCCGCCGCCAGCTGGCTGAGCAACGCACGACGTTGCGTCTCCTCGGACATCGCCTTGCGTGCGTGGGCCGGCGATCCGCCCGCCGAGATAACCAGCGCCGCCACCAGGGAAAAAATTGTCTTGCGCATTTCCATACCCCCGTCTCGACCTCGATCAGCGGCCAATCTACGCCGCTGGTAGGTTCAATCAACACGAATCACGACAGGTGGGTCATAATTTTTTTATTGGGAATTCCATAAGTTACGAGATTCGCCCGATTGGCGAGCGTCCGTTTTGACGGCGGCCAGCCGTTCCCGCTGACGTGGCGCGCAAAAATTTCTGCCAGCTGATAATGAAATTGGTTCGCCGCCCCTTGGGAAGGTGGAGCCCCCATGTACAAATCAATGTGCCTCCTCGTCCTCGCGGCAGCCTTCATCGGCTGCACCAGCAGCCAAGGCAGCGGCGACACCGGCGAAGGAGGAACCTCCGCCACCGGCGGAGCGACGGCGAGCGGCGGCAGCAACGGACAGGGGGGAAGCGCCACGGGCGGAGCCGGCAGCGGCACGGGAGGCGCGGGAAGCGGCGGCGTCACGGGGAGCGGCGGCGGGGCGGCCGGCGCCAACGGAACCGGCGGTAGCACGACCGGCACCGGCGGAGCGGCCGGCGCCAAGGGGACCGGCGGCGCGGCAGGCGCCAAGGGAACCGGTGGCGCGACCGGCACCGGCGGCAGCGCGCCTGGGACCGGCGGCGCGGCAGGCGCCAAGGGAACCGGCGGCGCGACCGGCACCGGCGGCAGCGCGCCTGGGACCGGCGGGTCGGGCACGGGGACGCTGCCGAGTTACTTCCTCGGCGCGGACGTCACCGATCAGGAGCCGGCCGGGGCGACCGCCATCAACAACCTGCTCGCCTCGATGAAGACCAACGGCTTCAACTTCGTCCGGCTGCGGACCTTCGTCGACCCGAAGGCGTCGGACGGGTACGACAAGACCAACGGCTACGACGACATCACCCACACGGTGGCGTTCGGAAAGCTGGTCAAGGACGCCGGGATGGGGCTGCTGGTCGACTTCCACATGAGCGACAACTGGGCCGACCCGGGCAAGCAGTGCATGCCGGTCGCCTGGCAGGGGTACAGCAACATCACCGACCTCTCGGCGGCGCTGCACGACTACGTGAAGAGCGCGATCGCCGCGCTCGTCGCGGGCGGCGCGCGGCCGGACATGGTCCAGATCGGCAACGAGACGACGCCCGGCATGCTGCTCCACCTCTGCGACTCGGGCGGGCAGCCGATCAAGGGGATGACCCCCAAGGTCACCGGCGCGGCCTCGAGCGCGGGGTGGCCGAACCTGGGCATGCTGCTCAAGGCCGGCATCCAGGGCGTCAAGGACGTCGACCCCGCGATCCTGATCTCGTTCCACATCGATCGCGGCAACGCGTACTCGACGAGCAAGAGCTGGCTGGACAGCGCGATCCAACAGGGCGCCACCCCCGACACCTTCGGCGAGTCCTGCTACCAGCAGTATCAGGGGGACATCAACAGTCAAACCACCACGCAGAACGGCTGGCAGACGACGTTCTCGCAGCTGGCCGCGAACTACCCGAAGATCCGCTTCTTCGCCGCCGAGTACGGCCCGATGGAGCGGCAGATCAACGATGTCGTGTTCGGTCTCCCCAACAACCAGGGGCTGGGGACGTTCGACTGGGAGCCGACGACGCAGGGGGACTGGAACAAAGCCCAGCCGTCCGACCCGACGCAGACGACCCATGCGCTCTGGCAACGGTCTGGGAACAGCTACACCGCCCTACCCGACCTGGCGCTCTACCCGCCGATGAAGGCGGCCTACGCCAGCCGGCTTTAGCCTTTCGACGCGGGGGGCGCGGCGGTGCTCCGGCGAAACACCAGCGAGAGGTTGTTGGCCGGCATGGGGATCACCTCCGGCGCGTCGAACCCGGCCGCGGCGGCGAGCGCCTGAACGTCGTCGAGATCGCGCACGC
Organism: uncultured Pseudomonadota bacterium; assembly: GCA_963835825.1. Lineage (GTDB taxonomy): Bacteria > Myxococcota_A > Polyangia > Fen-1088 > Fen-1088 > JADGRB01. The sequence continues at coordinate 1,495,933 of CAWIGZ010000001.1, read as the reverse complement.
CCCACCGCGGGTCCTCGCCCCGCAGCCGGTCGTCGAAGCGGGCGTTGCTCTCCGCGGTGTGGCGTCCCTCGCGCTTGAAGGGGCCGTAAACGAAGAGAACGCCGGCCGGTGGCAACAGGCGCGCCGCCCCCCGAAACAGCGCCTCCGCGGCCGACCAGGGCGCGATGTGGAGCATGTTGATGTTCAAGATCGCGTCGCAATGGGCGATCGGCCAGGGCCCGCGCTCGACGTCGAGAGACAGGGGCCCCGCCACGTTGTCCGCGCCCGACGTCGCCGTCCAGGCGCGAATGCTGTCGAGGTGCGCGGGCGACGGATCCGACGGCTGCCAGCGGAGCGCCGGCAGCGCGCGCGCAAAGTACACGGCGTGCTGCCCGGTTCCACTGGCGATCTCCAGGACCAGGCCTGCGGGCGGCAGGACCCGACGGAGGACATCGACGATGGGCTCCCGGTTGCGCTCGGTGGCGGCCGCGTGCAGGCCTCCGGTCGGCGCGGGCGGCGGATCGAAGAACGCCATGCCGCTTTATAGCCCGGTCAGTGGCCGGGCGCTGCGGCGAGCGCGCGCAGGCGACGGTCGGCCAGGTTCCAGGTGTCGAGCGGCGAACGCTCCTTGGGGCGCTCCACCTTGGCGTAGGCCGCGCGGGCCGCGTCGAACGCGCCATAGCACTCCGCGATCCGGCCGATCACGAACCATTCGGGACCGGTGATGTTTCCGTCGTCGCCCCGGCGGTCCATCTCCTCCAAAAGGACGTGGTAGGCGTCTTCTGGACGGCCGAGCTCGGCCTCGGTCGCCGCCAGCGTGTGGAGAATCGAGGCATCGTGCCGCTGGCTCGATTCGACCGCCCGCTGCGCGGCGGCCAACGTCTGCTCGTCGAGCTGTCCGCGCAGGAGGCGCAGCCAGGCCCGCAGGTTGTAGACCATCGCCGGGAACGCGCCGGCCCTGGCCAGCGCGTCGAGCGCCTTCTCGCCGCGCGCGAAGTCCCCCGTCTCGAGCAGGTGATTGGCGAGCGCGCTGGCCACCTGGTGATCGCCCGGATCGCGCGCCGCCCGCGTCTCCAGCAGCGCCCGGAGCTCGTCGTTCCGGTGCGCGGCCCCCATCAGCGACGCCTCGGCCCAGAAAGCCCGCTTCGACTGCGGGAAGCGCTTGACCAACTCCGCGCCCAGCGCGATCCCGTCGTCCGTCCGGCCGACCTTTCCGTAGACGGTCAGCAGGGCCGCCGCGCAGGCGGTCGCGGCGCGGTCGTTCGCGGGGTGGGCGCGACAGTCGAGGAGCGGCGCGATCGCCTCGGTCGGCCTGGGCGCGCCGGCGAGCAGCGCGGCGGCGGCGATGCGGACGTCCCGCGCGGGGGCCGCGGCCCCCTTGGTCCAGAGCGCCACCAGCGGCGACGCCGAGAGCGGCTCGTCGGCGCTCCCCAGGCTGGCGTCGCTGGCGGCATAGTCGAGCAGCCGGCGCGCGCGCTCGAGGCCTGCCTTGTCGGACAGACCGGCCAGACGCAACGCCTCGCCCCCGAGCGGCGACAGATCGCTCATCATCGACAGCACGCGGAAGTGTCCGCCCTCGGCGCTGACCAGCACGGCGCTGGTCTCCTTCGCCCCGGCGGCGCCCGGCCAGAACACCCGCGCGACCCCACCCGGCTCCCCCTCGACCGTCGCCTCCGCAGAGGCGATCATGTCCGCGATCACCGCCGGCGGGAGCGCCTTGAGATCGGCGTTGCTGCGGATCATCGCGCGGATCGTCCGCCGCAGCGCCGGACCGTTCTCCAGCTCGATCGAAGCGGCGAACGCCGGCGTGATGACCGACTTGAGACGGTCGAGGCCGCCCGGATCGGACGAGCCGACCAGCCCAAAAAAGCTCGCGTAGAAGACCCGCGCCACGCCGGCCGCGCTGCGATCGTCGAGCTTCAGCTCCTCGCGCCGCTGCGTGGTGCGCAACCGGTCGGCGAGCAGGCGAATCCCTCCGGCGTTCGCGTGGCTCTGGGCCGCCTCGTCGAACAGCGCCGCCGCCGGCTTGTACCGCCGCAGCGCCATCAGCTCGGCGCCCCCCACCCGCATCGCCTCGTGCGCCTGTTCGGGATCGGAGATGAGCGCGCGCGCCGCCCTGGCGGCCTCCGCCGGCCCGGCGGTCGCCCCCATCGCCGCCACGTAGATCCCGACCGCCGTCGTGTTCCCCGCGATGGCCCCCTTTTCGGCCAGGATCTCCTTGAACCGCTCCGCGTAAAGCAGGTCGAGCAGCTGGTTGATGAGCAGGCCGTCGCGGTCCGCCTGGCGCAGCTCGCGGTGAAGCCGGATGACCTCCGCCAGGCGATCGGGCGCCGGGCGGAACGTGTGCTCACCGTCGGCGTCGTGCTCGAGCAGGATCACCAGCGAAGCGCGGGCGACCTGATCGTCGGGATCGAGCGCCAGCGCCTTGCGATAGGCCGCCTCGGCCCCCTTCGGGTCCGAGCCTGGCTTGAGCCGCCGCCCGACCAGATCGCTCTCCAGCGCCCAGCCCAGCGTCCGCTCGGCGCGCGACGACTTCGGATCGAAGGTGACCGCGCGCCGCGCCTCCTCCCGCGCCGCCGCTCCCAGCCCCGCCTCGAGGTACGCGCGCGCGACCTGGCCGGCGTGCAGGGCCTCGTGCGGGTGCTGGCTGTCGAGGCGCCGGAACTCGGCCAGCGCCTCGCGCACGCGCCCGGCCGCCAGCGCGGCCTCGCCGATCTGGTGGAAGGTCACCGTCGGCACCCGGCTCTCCCCCAGCTTCTTCATCGCCCCCAGGAACGCGCCCAGCTCGGCCGGCGTGAAGCGGGGCTTGCCGGAGTCGAACCGGAACGTCGCGCTGACCGTGCCGTCGCGCTCGGCGTGGTAGGCGGCCGTGTAGCGGGCCGGGCCCAGCGAGATCGCCTCGTCGCCCGGGAGCGGATCGGGCGCGAAGCCGTGCGGCGCGAGGATCTTGTACCGCAGCTCGTGCGCGTGCGGGTCGTCGTAGACGTAGTCGACCGTGCGCGCGACGGAAGCGGCGGCCCGCTTGTGCGCGGCGCCGTCGGGATCGCGCAAGAAATCGGGCAGCCGCTCGAACAGCTCGGAGAGAGGCAGCGTCACGGTCACCGTGTCGTCGGTGACGGTTCCGATGCCGGCGTCGGCGGTCTCGAGCTCGATCCGCAGCGGGCGGGCGACGTCGTAAAAGTCGGAGGTCTGCCAGCGGGCCAGCGTCTTGGCCTTGTAGGTCGACCTCACGTAGCCGGCGAGACGCTCCTCGATCTCTTTGCGCTCGGCGCGGGCGTAGTCGGAGCGCATGGACCGACCGGCCGAGCCGGTCAGCGCGGAGAGCTCGACGACCCGCACCTTGCCGTCCTCCGCCACGCTGATCGTCCGGTCCTCGCGCGACAGGTTGGCCGAGGCGGGCGCGCGCGGGATCTGCACCAGCGCCGTCGTTCCGCGGGCCGCCACCAGCGCCAGCCGCCCCTGGTCCGCCAACGGCAGCTCACCCAGCGCCGAAAACCGATCGGTGGCGTCGATCCAGAGCGGCCTCGGCCCGGGGACGTAGACGATCGCATGATCGAACCCGCCCAGCCCCGGAACGTCGGGATCGACGTCGGGGCCGAAGCCGGCATCGAGGAGCGCCAGCTGGGCGGGGACGCCGGCCGCCCGCAACAACGCGGCCAGCAGGAGGGCCTTGTCCTTGCAATCGCCGTAGCGCCGCTCCAGCACCTCCGCCGGCGTGCGCGGGACGATGGACGCCTCGCCGAACTCGATCCCCGTGTACTTCACGTCGGCGCCGAGGCGCGCCACCAGCCGTGCGATGATCGCGTCCCGATCGCGGCGGGGCTCCAGACCTCTCCTGGCGTCGCGCACGTAGGTCGTGAGATCGGGTTTGCCGATCTGCCGGTCGACCAGCGCGGCGTACGCCGCCGCCACTGTCGCCCAGGAGGCGCCGGTCGTGTACGCGACGTACCCGGGCAGCGTCGTATCGGGGGGCTGGCCCGGGACTTCCTCCGGCAGGGGCGCGATCGGCCCGCTCTCGTACGTCTCGCTGGACCTGTCGTTCTTGATGGTGAGCGTCTGGGTGATGGCCGAGACCCGCCGCACCACGTGGTTCACCCGCATCGACAGCGGCTTGTCGATTTCGAGTCGCGCCTTCTGGACCGGCACCGTCCCGCCGAAGAAGAACCGGTACATCGTCCCCGCCTCGAACAGCGGGGCACGCTCGCTCCAGGTGATCTCCACCTCGACGACCGCGCCCACCGCCACGCCCGGCAGCGGCGCGCGCACCATCTGCCGATCGCTGTAGACCGCCTGGTCCCCGCCCGACATGCCGCTGGTCTCGACGGTCTTGGGGTCGAGCGTGAAGACGCGGCCACCTGGCGCCACGATGCGGGCGCGCAGCGTCGGCTTGTCCTCGTACCAGGGGGACCAGCCGCCGCTCAGGCTGTCCCAGCCCTCGACGCCTGGCGAAGTCAGGATCTTGTAGACCTGCCGGTAGCGGTGCCGGCTGCGGTGCGCATCCTCGTAGGTGTGAACCGATTCCTCGAACAGGATGATTGCCGGGGTGTCGGCCGGGGGCTTGACCTTGGCCGCGGCGGCGAGCACCTCCGCTGGCGGCGCGGTCATGAATCGCGTCTCCCACGGACCCGCCGGACTGGACGAGAACAGCTCGCCGGCGCGGGTCGCGGGTGACCGCGCGGCCAGCGCGACCACCGCGACGACGAACAGCGCCGCCCGCCGGGCCGTCCGGCCGCGCGCGGCCGGGCGATGACGGTTCCGCCGCCCGTTCCACCACCACTCGATGTCGCCGGGTACCACCGTGGTCTGCCGATTGTACGGCATTTTCCGGCGCCGACGCGAGCGAGGCGGCTGGATGAAAGGGTCAGAAAATCACGCCGTCAACAGGCCGTCGGCGATCCAGCTCGACAGCCAGGCGAACGCCCGGGCGGCGGCCGCTTCGACGCCGTGGGCCGCCGAGAGCCCGTCGCAGATCACGCCGAACTGGCTGCCGGCCGACACCAGCGCCAGCGCCGCCCGCTCCTCCGCCTCGACGGCGCGGTGGTAGACGGCGATCTCTTGCCGCCAGACGAGCAGCGTGGCGCCCGGGGCCTCCGCTGGCGGCGCGGAGAGGCTGACCGGCGGAGCGGGCGCGTCGGGCGCCTGCGCGTCCCACAGGGCCTCGGTCCGGGACTCGACCTCCACGAAGCGGTGGGCGGCGAGCAGCTTCAGCGGCAGCTCGCCGAAGCGGTCGGGGGGAAAGGCGCGCGGCGCGTCCAGCGTCATGATCGGCTCGTCGGCGAGATCGTAGACGTCGGCGCGCGCCCACTCGAGGGCCGCCAGCGGCGCCAGCGCGGGTTCGCCGGGGCCTCGCGCCGCCAGCCAGCCCGGCAACGCGCGACCGAGCTCGCGCAGCGACGGGTGCCGCGAGGGCCGGTCGTCCAGGTAGTCGGCGGCGAGGTCGGCGAAGGCATCGGCCCCCAACAGGCGCGCCAGCCGCGGGAACTGCGACTCCAGCGCCTCGACGAGGCGGGAGCGATACATGAACGCGTAGACCGCCAGCCGCTCCGCGGCGCTCCCCCGGGCATCGCCGCGAATCAAAGACGCCGGCGCGAACGCCGGGGCCGTCAGCTTCTGGCCCGTGATTCGCGACAGCAGCGCCGCCTGCACCGACGCCAGCGGCGGCCGCCGCGCGCGCTTCAGGCCGCATCGCGCCGCTCCCCGAGCGCCGTCTTCTCCCAGCGGGCCGCCCGGGCCAGCTCCGCTTCCAGCTCCCCGAACGGCGGGACGTCGGCGTCCCACTCGATCATCGTCGATCGCGCCCCGAACAGCGCCACCGCCTCGCCATAGAGCTGCCAGACCCGGTCGGCGACAAATCCGTCGTGCGTGTCGATGAGCAGCGCGCCGTCCTCGGAGTGACCGGCCAGATGAATCTGACCGACGCGCTCGGCGGGCATCGCGGCCAGGTAGGCGTGGGGATCCCAACCATGGTTGTGGGCGCTCACGAAGACGTTGTTGACGTCGAGCAGGATGCCGCAATCGGCGCGGCGGGCCAGCTCGGCCAGGAACTCGTGCTCCGCCATGTCGCCGTCGAGCACCAGGTAGCTGGAGGGGTTCTCCAGCAGGATTCTCCGTCCCAGCCGCTCCTGCACCATCTCCACCCGGCGCGCCACGTGGGCCAGCGCCTCCTCGGTGTACGGCAGCGGCAACAGATCGTGCGCGTTGATCCCGTGCGCCGTTCCCCAGCAAAGGTGGTCCGAGATCCAGGCGGGCTCGACGGCCTCCGCCAGCGCGCCCAGCTCGGCCAGGTAGCGCGCGTCGAGCGGATCGGTCGAGCCGATCGACAGCGACACGCCGTGCAGGACGACCGGGTAGTCGCGCCGGACCGCCTCCAGCACGCGCCGGGGGTTGCCGCCGGCACCCATGAAGTTCTCCGAGATCACCTCGAACCAGCCGACCGCCGGGCGATTCTCGACGACGTGCTGGTAATGCTCGCGCCGCAATCCCAATCCGCGGCCCAGGTTGGCAAAAAACGGCGCTGTTGGTTTCGTCGGCATGGCGTGTCTTCAAGGGGCGGACGACCGGCGGCGCGTGGGGCGCCGCCGGCCCGCGTTCGCCCGGGTCGGCTCGTTACTTGACGGCCTTTCCGCCCTTGGCGTCGCAGTCGGCCTTGCTCATCTTCATGTTCCCCTGCCCCTTGCACCCGTTCTTCCCTTTGCAGGCGTTGTCCCCGCCCTTGCAGGCGCTCTGCCCCTTGCAGGCGTTGACGCCGCTGCACATCACGTTGTCCCCCTTCTTCGCCGACGCCATGCCGGCGACGCCCATCGTGAACAGCCCGGCCACCGAAGCGGCGATCATTGCTCCCTTGATGCTCATGTCTCTCTCCTGGTTTTGGTCGAAGGGCCATCGGGGCCCGGTCCTCGTTCCCCGGTGCTACGTCGCCCGCGGAAGCCGGTTACGCGATAACTTCGTCGAATGAGCGAAACGCCGAAATCGACGACGACCGCCGCCGCGCCACCCTTCGACGTCGCCGGCCGCATCGCGCTCGTCACCGGCGCTGCCCGCGGGATCGGCCGCGCGATCGCCATCGCGCTGGCCCAGGCCGGCGCCGACGTGGCGCTGGGACTTCGCGATCTGCGCGCCGTGGGCGACGTGGCCGACGCCGTCCGCGCGCTCGGGCGCCGCGCGCTGCCGCTGCAGATGGACGTGGCCCGGCCGGCGGAGATCTCGGCGGCCGTCGCCCAGGCGGTCGCTCACTTCGGCCGACTCGACATCCTGGTCAACAATGCCGGCATCGGTCCGCCGAATCCGGCCGAGTCGGTCACCGAGGACGACTTCGACGCGACGGTGGCGGTCAATCTCAAGGGAACATTCCTGGTCAGCCAGGCCGTCGGGCGGGCGATGATCGCCGCCGGGCGCGGCGGCCGCATCGTCAACCTGAGCTCGCAGGCCGGCTTCGTGGCGCTGCCGACCGAGTCGGTCTACTGCATGACCAAGGCGGCCATCGCCCACCTGACCAGGTGCCTGGCCGTCGAATGGGCCGCCCACGGCATCAACGTCAACGCCGTCGCCCCGACCTTCATCCGCACCCCCGGCACCGCGAAGTGGCTGGAAGACGACAGCTTTCGCAAGGACCTCCTGGCGCGCATCCCGCTCGGCCGCGTCGGTGACCCGCCGGACGTGGCCGCCTCCGTCGTCTTCCTCTGCTCGCCGGCGGCCGCGATGATCACGGGAACGACGCTGCTCATCGACGGCGGCTGGACGGCGCGTTAACCGCCCCCGAAGCCGAGAGGAACCTTCGCTGGTCCTGGGTGTCCCTGGATCAGGATGCGGTGGTGTCTCGCGCTCGGGCTCGTGCTGGCGGCGCTGATCGCGACGACGGTGAAGGTCGCAGCGCGGCGGGCCCGGACCGTCGTGGCGACGCACACCGAAGAGACGGACCAACCCGCAGCACCGGCCGAGTCGACGCCCTCCTCCGCCCGCCCGTCGACAGCGGCGCCGCAACCGTCGCGGGCTGCGCCGGCCCGTTCAGCCGTGGCCCAGCTGTTCGGGCGGGTGCTGCCGCCGCCGGGTGAGGAGACCTCGTTCGACGCTCTGACCGTCGTCGCCGACAGCGGCGCGCGGAGGATCGAGGCGCAAGTCTTCCCCGACGGCCGCTTCACGATTCATCTTCCGGCGGGGCAGTACGCGCTCACGGCGACCCTCGGCGACTGGGTCGGGGCCGTGCCGAGCGTCGCCGCCCGGCCCGGCAGGGGACGCGAGGTGGCCATCCAGCTCGGAGCCCCGGCCTCCATCCGCGGGCATGTTCAGGGGCCCGACGGGTTCGCGATCACCGTCCGGGCGTCGCTGGCGGGACACCGAGAGCGGCAGGACACGGCGGCCGACGACGATGGCGATTTCACGCTGGAGCAGCTGATCCCGTGGGGCGTCTACGATCTCACGTTCGAGGGGAGCGGCCTGCGCACGACCACGCTGCGGTCGGTGACCGCGCCCGCGGAAGGCGTGGCGGCGGTGGTCGTCGCGCTCCCGATCCTGCGCGGCGCCGTCGGGTTCCCCGCCGGCGACCACTGTCCGATCACCCGGGTGGCGCTCTACGAGCCGAGCGCGCTGTCGTCGAGCAACAGGGACGACGACGACCACCACGACGAGGGGAACGACGGCGAGGAGGACGGCAGCCTCGACGACGACGGCGAGGAGGTCGACGAAGAGTGCCGGTTCGAGCTGCCCGTGCCCGACGGGCCGACCGGCATGATTCTGGTCGCCTCCGGCCCCGGGTGGCACCTCGAGGAGCCGGTCTCGATTCCGCCGCTCGGCGATCCCGATCCGATCTGCCTCAACCCGCCCTGCCGGGCCAATCTTGTCGGCGAGACGGCGGACGATCAGATGACCATCGAGGAGGAGTTTGCCGTTCGATAGGGCCGGACGTTCGCCGTCAACCGCCCTTGGCCAGGCTCCAGGGGGGAACGACGCCGTTGGCGCGGGCGTAGGCGACCTCCTGTCCCAGGTGCTCGTTGAGGTGACCGAGCAGCAGCATGAACACGGCGCGCTCGGTCACCTCGTGGCCGAACACGTTCACCTTCTTGTCGAGGTCGGCGTCCTCGATGTCCTTCATCGCCGCGCGGACGTGCTCGAACGACTTCTCCAGCGTCTGTTTGATCTGGGCCTTGTCCGTCGTCTTGACGTCCCACTTCGCCCGGTCTCCATCCCAGCCGATGTCGGCCGGTGGCACCTTTCCGGTGGCCGCCTTGGTGAGGCGGTAGTTTCCATAAGCGATGTGCAGGAACGCCTCGGAGATCGAGCGGACGCCGGAGGCCGGCCGCCACTTGAACTTGTCCTGCGGGATGGCCTCCTCGAGCGAAAGGATCTTCTTCTGCGCGTCGTCGAGCAGCCCGAGAAAGTCGGACTGGAACGCGCGCGCCGGCGCCGCGGCTGTCGCCGGAGCGGCCGCCGCCGGCTTCTTGGCCTCGGCGCGAGTGACGAAGTTCGTGACCGCGAGCGTGGCGAGGACGGGGAACAGGAATCGGGAACGGGGTTTCATCAGGGAGTCTCCGCGGTCGGGGTTGAGGTACTGGCGGATTCTGATCGACTCAGGAGCGATGACAAGAGCAGCACGGCGCCGCAGCCGATCACGTTGAACCAAAGGAATCCGATCTTCGTCCCCAACCAGAGCCCCACGACCAGCACCTCCGAGGCGATCGCCGCCACGAACACCGGCGTGGCGCGCAGGCGGCGAAAGAAGAAGGCGGCCAGGAAGATCCCCAGGATGGTGCCGTAGAACAGCGAGCCGAGGATGTTGACCGCCTGGATCAGGTTGTCGACCAGCGAGGCGAATCCGGCGAAGGCCACCGCCAACAGGCCCCAGACGCCGGTCGCGATCTTGGCGACCCGCAGGTAGTGGGCGTCGGTCGCGTCCTTGCGAAAGCTGCGCCGATAAAAGTCGACCACCGTGCACCCGCCCAGGGCCGTCAGCTCGCTGGCCGTGGACGACATGGCGGCGCACAGGATGACGGCCAGCAGCAGGCCGATGAGCCCGCGCGGCAGGTTGGCCATCACGAACGACAGGAAGACGTAGTCGCCGTCGTGGATCTCGGGGCGCGGCACCGCCGCCGCGATGAGCGTCCGTGCCCTCTCCCGGATCGCCTCCGTTCCGGCGGCCGCCGCGCGCACCCGCGCCTGGGCGTCGGCGATCGCGGGCGCGTCACCCTCGTCCAGCGCCGCCGCCAGCCGGGAGACTTCGACGCGCTTCCTGGCGAACGCCAGCCGGTGCTCGACCTCCAGCGCCTTCATCTCGGGCGCCCGGGACGTCTTAGCCACGCGCGCCAGCTCCGATTCGTTGAAGAACAGCGGCGGCTGGTTGAATTGATAGAAGACGAAGACCATCACCCCGACGAAGAGGATGAGGAACTGCATCGGGACCTTGAGCAGGCCATTGAACAGCAGCCCCAGCCGGCTCTCGGTCACCGACCGCCCCGACAGATAGCGCTGCACCTGCGACTGATCGGTGCCGAAGTAGGCCATCGCCAGGAAACCGCCGCCCGCCAGGCCCGACCAGAAGGTGTAGCGGTTCCCGGGAGCGAAGGAGAAGTCGACGACGTTCATCTTCCCCAGCGTCCCTGCCAGCGACACCGCGTGCCGGAACGACAGGTCGGCCGGCAGGCGGTGGACGATCACCACGAAGGCCACCACCATTCCGCCCAGCATGACGACCATCTGGTGCTTCTGGGTCTGACTGACCGCGCGGGTGCCGCCCGCCACCGTGTAGAGGATGACCAGTCCGCCGATCACCACGCAGGTGAGGTTCAGCGGCCAGCCGAGGACCTTCGAGAGCACGATGGCCGGAGCGTAGATGGTGATCCCGGCGGAGAGCCCCCGCTGGAGCAGAAACAGAAACGCCGCCAGCTGCCGCGTCTTCAGATCGAAGCGCCCTTCCAGGTACTCGTACGCGGTCAAGACCCGCAGCCGGTAGAAGCGCGGAATGAAGGCGACGGAGAGGATCACCATCGCCAGCGGCAGGCCGAAGTAGAACTGCAGGAAGCGCATGCCATCGTCGTAGGCCTGCCCGGGCATCGAGAGGAAGGTGATGGCCGAGGCCTGGGTGGCCATGACGCCGAGGCCGATCGTCAGCCAGCGATCGCGGTAACCGCCGTGGACGTAGTCGGTCATGCTCGACGGGCCGCGCGTCTTCCAGATCCCGTAGACGACGATGGCCGCCAGCGTCCCGAACAGGACGGCCCAGTCGAGGCCGCTCACGAGGCAGCCAAGGTCAACGCCGCGCCGAGCAGCACCTCCACCGCCAGCGCGCCGAGGACGATGAGATAGATCGCCCGCCAGGTGAGGAACGGCGGTGCGTCGTCGAGCTCGGCGCGTTCGGCGGGCGGTTTGGTCACGGCGATCGCAGATGCCCGCCGGCGAGCAGGTTGGCGAACAGCCGGTACGCGCCGGGCACGCCCGCCGGGAGCTGCCGGAAGAACGCCAGCCCGGTGTAGACGAAGGTCCCCTTGCCGTAGCGCGCCCAGAGCAGGCTCCCCGATTGCGGAGGCTCGCCGGGATCGTGCATCGCCAGCGGCGTCTGGTAGTGGCCGTCCCACTTGTCGGCGAAGTAGAGGCCGCGCTCTTGCACCCAGCCGTCGAAGTCCCTGGGGCCGATCGCGTTCGGGGTGGTGAGCGCGGGATGACCGGGCGCCGTGACCGCGACCGGCGCCGTCTCGTCGGTGACGCGCTTCTGGCCGATCCCGAACGGCCAGGGCCCGAGCGGGATGGTGAGCGGCGCCAGCCGGTTGTTGGTGTTGTACTGGAGCACCAGCGTCCCGCCGTTGCTGACGTAGCCCATCAGCGCGGCGTGCGCCAGCCGCAGCCGCTCGTCGGTGTTGAAGGCGCGGACGCCGACGACGATCGCGTCGAGACGCGCCAGCGCGGGCGCGCCAGCGGCCAGCGTCTCGTCGCCAAGAACGGTCACGTCGTAACCGACCTGCCGCAGGCTGGCGGGGACCTCGTCGCCGGGACCGGGGATGTAGCCGATTCGCTTTCCCCCGACGGCCAGGTCCACCGGGACCAGCCGGACGTCCGCCGGCACCAGGTAGGTCTGGATCGGGATGTGCGCGTGCTCGATGCGGACCACGCCGCGCGAGAGCCGCGCGCCGCCCACGTCGGCGACGACGCGCAGGAGCGCCGGGGCGGCCGACTTCGCGGGGCCGGCGCCGGACGCGACGCCGGGATTCGCGCGCACCTGAAAGCTCAGAGCCTGCTCGCTGCCGACGGCGCCCAGCGCGAACGGCGCCGCGGCCGGCTCGACCGTCCAGCCGGCGGGCGCTTCGGGGCGCAGCACGCCCGCCGCCGACGGCACCCCCGCCACCAGGCGCACCGTGAGCCGCTGAACCGCCCCGCGGGGAAACATCAGGACGCTGGCGTCCGGGCGCACGGAGACCGCCGGCGTCACCTCCACGGGGCGATACCGCTCGCCCATCACCGGATCGGTCCACTTGTAGCTGACCGTACGCGCGACGGTGAGCTTGCGCCCGCCGATGGTGAAGACGAACGTCACCTCCAACGGCGACGGCTGTTCGGGCAGCCCGATGAGCGCGGGAGCGGCGTGGTAGAGGCCGGCGTCCGGCGGCGCTTCCAGCCAGTACGGCGTCGTCGGGGGGAGATCGGCCGGCAGCTTCACGCTCGCCTCGAGCTCGAAGGGGGCGGCGGCGCCGGGGATGCGCTGGCGGTCCTGCTTCGGCGTGTCGAGCTTGCGCGCGACGTCGTGGCCGCTCGCCGCGAACGGGAACCTCACCTCGTCGAGGGTCACCGCCACCGGCGAGCGGTCGACGGCGATTGCCGTCACCTCCAGGGTCGTCCCGGGGGCGGCGCGGTCGTCGGCCGCCGTGGCGTCGACGAACAGCCCGGCGCATCCCACGATCAGGCTGCTGACCTCGCGCTTCTTCTCCGCACGCCAGCCGGCGTCGGAGATCGCGGAAAGCGCGGCGTCGATGCCGGCCAGCCCCGGCACCGACGCATACGGCGCGGCGGGATCGAACCTGGCGACGGCCCTGTCGACGAGCCCGCGCAGCCTGGTCGCGCCCGCGAAGCGCTTCAGCGTGACGTCGACCCCGTCGAGAATTCCCGCCAGCGGCTTGCCGCGCGCCGCCTCCTTCGGATCGGACGACGCCAGCAGCTTGAAGTACTCGACGATCGGCGCACGATTGCGCGCCACGCCGAACCCCTGGCTCTTGTGCATGCTGCGGCTGTCGGCCGCCATCTCACCGTACGACTCGCCGAGGAGCGGGTTGTAGCCGTCGACGTCCAGCTTCACGTCGCCGCTCACGTCGTCGCTCGGCTTGAGGAAGAAGGACGATCGGTTCCAGAAGATCCGCCGCGCCTGCCAGACCCCGACGCCGCCCACCAGCTGCTCGGGGTGAAACTGGGGATCGGCGGCGGCGTGGAACGCCTCCAGGGCCAGAATGGCCGAGGCCGTGTGGTGGCCGTGGGTCTCCGCCGGCTCGGGCGAAAAGCGGGTGACGATCACGTCGGGACGAAACTTCCGGATGACGGCCACCATGTCGGCCAGCACGGCGTCCTTGCCCCAGATGCGCAGCGTCTCGTCGGGGCTCTTCGAAAAGCCGAAGTCGCGCGCGCGGGTGAAGAACTGCTCGGCGCCGTCTATGCGGCGCGCCGCCAGCAGCTCCTGCGTCCGGATGAGGCCCAGCGCAGGGCCCTGCTCGGAGCCGATCAGGTTCTGCCCGCCGTCGCCGCGAGTGACCGACAGGTAGGCGGTGCGCAAGAGCGCGCCGTTGGCCAGGTAGGCGAGCAGCGCCGTGTTCTCGTCGTCGGGGTGCGCCGCCACGTAAAGGACGCTGCCGGCGACGCCCAGCTTGCGCAGCCCGAGGGCGAGCTGCGCGGCGTTGGGTTGCGGCGGAGGACCGGCCGCCAGGACGGCGTGGCGAAACATGAAGAGCGACAGGAGAACCGGGAGAATAAGGCGAGCGGCGCGTTGGTGCATGGAGGATCGCGATCGGGCGACAGCGACGCGAGCGAGTATAGTTGATGCGCTCCGTGCCTCGGTCATTCTCCAGCTCCTATCTTGTCGGCGAGGAGATCGCCCGGAGCTTCATCCCGCTCGACTTCCGGTCGGGCTTCGAACGGATCGCCCGCACCCGCGCCGCGGCCGAGCGCAGGGTCGGCCCTGCCCTCCTGGCCGTGCTGCGCGAGCAGCAGGCCGCGCTCCCCGCCAGCCGCGCCCGGGCGATGAACCTCGAGGCGCTGGCGGCCGGAGGCACCGCGGTGGTGGCGACGGGCCAGCAGGTGGGGCTTTTTCTGGGACCGCTCTACGGGTTTTACAAGGCAGCCTCGGCCATCGCGGTGGCGCGGGCGCTGGCGGCGGAGTCGGGCGTTCGCTGCGTGCCGCTCTTCTGGCTGCAGACGGAGGATCACGACTTCGCCGAGATCGCCTCGGCCACCGTCGCCGGCAGCGGCGGCGAGCCTGTCGCGCTGTCGCTTCCCGCCGAGACCGCCGCCGAGGCGCGGGTCTCGATCGCCCACCGCCGCCTCCCGGCCGAGGTCGGCCCGCTGCTCGACCGCCTGGCCGAGCTGCTGGGTGCCGGGCCGGCAGCCCTCGAGACGCTGGCCCTCCTTCGGGCGCATTACACGGCGGGGCGCCCCATTGCGCAGGCGTTCGCCGGCGTTCTCGCCGAGCTGTTCGCCGACGAGGGCCTCCTGATCTTCGATCCCCGTGAGGCGCGCGTCGCCGCGCTGGCGGCGCCCATCTATCGGGAGGCCCTCGCCGCCTGCACGCCCATCGGGCGGGGCCTCGAAGCGCGAGGCGCGGCGCTGGCGGCGGCCGGTTTCGATCAGCAAATCCCCTTGCGATCGAACTGCGCGCTGGTGTTCGGTCACCTCGGCGACGCGACCGGCCCTCGCTACCGGCTGGAACGTCGGGCCGGAACGCCGGGCTCGTCCGATGCGGCCGGCGAGTGGCGACTGGTCGGGGCGGACAGCGCGCTTTCTGATCGCGAGCTCGCCGAGGCGCTGTCAGGCGATCCCCTCCGGTTCTCGACCTCCGCCCTGCTGAGGCCGATCGTGCAGGACACGCTGCTGCCCACGGCCGCCTACGTCGGAGGCCCGGCGGAGGTGAGCTACTTCGCCCAGACCGGACCGCTTTACGAACATTTCCAGTTGGCGATGCCGCTCATCGTTCCCCGGGCGCGCTTTCGCTGCCTCGACCCGCACACCCGGCGCCGGCTGGCGGAGCTCGGCCTCGGCGCCGACGACCTGACCCGTCCCCGGTCGGAGCTCCTGGCCCGCCTGCCGAGGGCCGCGTCGCAAGAGCTCCCCAGCGCCGCCGCGCTCACCGCACGGGTGGCCGCCGAGATCGCGCCGATCGTCGAGCAGATCGCCGCCGCCGCGGCCGCGCTCGATCCCGCGGATCGAAATCTCGCCCGGGCGGCCGAACGCACCCGCGCGCACGTCGCCCGCGCGCTGGCGCGTCTGACCGGACGCTACGCGCGCAAGCTGGCCGAGCGCGACGGCGTCGCTCTGGGTCGGCTCGCCCGGGTGCAAAACGCGCTCGCCCCCGGCGGCGTCCCGCAGGAGCGGGCCTACGCCTGGCCGTCGCTCGCCGGTCGGCTCGGCCCCGGCGCGCTCAAGGCGCTGGTGTTCGATCGGCTCGACGCGGCCGGTCCGTTCACCACGGCGCTGCAGGATCTCGAACCATGAGCCGACCGACCGGCAATTCGAACGAGACCGGCGACCCAGCCGCCCGCACCACCCGGCCCCTCCGGATCGGCATCGTCTGCTTCTCCACCTTCGGCGGCAGCGGCGTGGTGGCCGCGGAGATCGCCACCTCGCTCGCCCGACGGGGGCACGCCGTCCACGTCTTCAGCGACGAGGTCCCCGGCCGCCTCGACCCGACCTCGGCGAACGTCACGTTCCACCGCGTGGCGCCCGCCGCCTACCCGCAGCTCAAGCACTCGCTCTACACCCTGGCGCTCACCTCGATGATCGTCGAGATCTCGCGCCGCGAACGGCTCGACGTCGTGCACGCCCACTACGCCATCCCCCACGCGGTGAGCGCCCACCTGGCGCGCGAGGTGCTGGCCGACGACGCCGGCGGACGGGCCGCCGCCCCCAGGCTGGTGACCACCCTGCACGGCACCGACATCACCCTGGTCGGCAGCGATCCCAGCTTTCTGCCGCTGACCCGGTTCTCGATCGTCGCCAGCGACGCGGTGACCACCCCGTCCGCCTGGCTGGCGCGCGCCACCCACGAGACGCTGGGCGTCCCCGACACGGTGGCGATCGACATCATCCCCAACTTCGTCGACGCCGAGCGTTTCCAGCCGGCGACCGCCGGCGGTCGCCCGTTGCCGGCAGTGCCGGTGGTCGTTCACGTCTCGAACTTCCGTCCCGTCAAACGG
Organism: uncultured Pseudomonadota bacterium; assembly: GCA_963835825.1. GTDB lineage: Bacteria > Myxococcota_A > Polyangia > Fen-1088 > Fen-1088 > JADGRB01. The sequence goes on along the minus strand of CAWIGZ010000001.1, from coordinate 1,479,581 downwards.
GTTCACGACGTCGTCGACGTCTTCGCGCGCCTGCGCGCCGTTCGCCCGGCCCGCCTTCGCCTGGTGGGCGACGGTCCCGAGCGGCCCCGCATCGCCGCGCAGGTCGCCGCCCTGGGCCTCGGCGCCGACGTCGACTTTCTGGGCGAGCGGGTCGACCTTCCGGGCGTCCTCGGCGACGCCGACCTCTTTCTCCTCCCCAGCGAAACCGAGAGCTTCGGCCTGGCCGCCCTCGAGGCGCTGGCCTGCGGGGTCCCGGTGATCGCCTCCGCCGTCGGAGGCCTCCCCGAGGTGCTCCCCGAAGGCGAGGTCGGTTTTCTCTGTCCGGTCGGCGACGTCGAGGCCATGGCCGCGGCCGCGCGCCGGCTGCTCGACGACGCCGAGCTCCACCGGCGCCTGTCGCTCGCCGCCCGGCGGCTGGCCGAGACCCGCTACCGGGTCGAGCCGGCGGTCGACCGCTACGTGGCCGTCTACCGCCGGGTCCTGACCGACCGTCCCCGGGCCTAGAACACTAGGCCTTCTTCTTCCAGACCTCGAGCGTCTTTTTGACCTCACCCTCGAGGAAGAACATTTCGCTCTTCTTGCCCAGCTCGTAGGCATGGTCGCCGGTGGCGCGCGCGTCCTTGTAGTTCCCCTTCGCCGCCTGCAGCTCCGCCTTGATCCAGACGTTGTACCAGTCCTCCTTGAGCGCCAGCGACTGGTCGACGTACTTCAGGCCGGTGTCGTAGTCCTTCTTGCTCTCCAGCATGTAGCGCGCGGCGTTCGCGTAGGTGCGCCAGGTGCCGTCGAGCGCGCTGTTGATGTTCGCCAGCGCCTGCGCCGAGGTCTGCACGGCGATCGGGATCGGCAGCCGCAGCTTCTCCCACTCGAGCTCCAGGGTCGCCTTGTCGTCGGTGAAGTCGGTGATCGCGTAGGCGAGCCGCTCGCGGAACGGGGCCGGCTTGGGCGTCACCTGCACGCGCAGCAGATCGTCCGCCGGCTTGTAGTCACGCCCGGTCCCCGCCTGGTCGGCCTTCTTGTTGAGGATGACGGTCCAGGCCCCCTTGGCCGGGATGACGAAGAACGCGTAGGTCCCGGCCGGCACCGGCCGGCCGGCGAAGCTGACGTCGCGGCTGAAGGTGACCTTCGTGGCGCCGTTGGCGCCGGCCCGCCACATCTGTTCGTAGGGGACGAGGGCGCCCCAGATCTTCCGCCCCTTGACCCCCGGGCTGCTGTAATCGACGGTGATGTCGGTCAGCCCGACCGTCTGCACCACCTTGGCGAACGGGCTCGGACGCGGCAGATCGAGATCGGCGCGCGCCACGCCGCCAAGGCAGAGCGCGACCGCGGTAGCACCAGACAGAGCAAAGATTTTTCTCATGGCGCGGAACGTTACGAGCACCGCTGTCGGCGCGCAAGGTTGCACGACGATGAGTGATGCTGCGCCGCGAGCGCTCCACTCGGGGCGGTTCGTGCCAGAGCCGCTACGGTTGAACGCAGTTGCCGGCGGTCAGGAGCGCGGTCACGCACGCGGAGACGACGCTGTCTGCGCCACCGGAGTTGGTGCAATTCAACGCGCAGTTCATCGCCGAGCCGCAGGGATAGTTGGTGTCGAGGCAGTCGATGACCTTCATGCAGCTCATCGACTTGTCGGCGCCATTCTCCTTGCAGGCGCTGCAGGGGGCCGCGGTTCCGGCCGCGTAGCCGGCCAGCTTGATCGCATCCGCGCAGTTCTTGGCCGCCGAGCCGCCCGCCCCGCCCGTCGCCACCATGCCGCCCGTTCCCGTCACGCCGCCCGTCGCCACCATGCCGCCCGTCCCCGTCACGCCGCCCGTCGCCCGCCCGCCCGTTCCCGTCACGCCGCCCGTCGCCCGCCCGCCCGTTCCCGTCACGCCGCCCGTCGCCACGATGCCGCCCGTTCCCGTCACGCCGCCCGTCGCCACGATGCCGCCCGTCCCCGTCACGCCGCCCGTCGCCCGCCCGCCCGTTCCCGTCACGCCGCCGGTCGCCGGCGCGCCGCCGGTCGCGGGCAGGCCTCCGGTTCCCGAACCGCCCGCGCCGGTGAGGTTACCGCCCGTACCGGGGGCGCCGCCTGTCCCCGTGCTGATCGCGCTTTCGCGGAAGAACTCCTGTGGCCCCTGGCACGAGGCAGCCCAGATGGTCGCCAGGCTGCCCAACAAGCCCCAAAGAACAATCCGCCCGGTTCTCATTCGTCCTGTCCGTTCAAATCATTCCGCATACGAATGGTCCGGAAATGATACCACCGCCGGTCGACAAAAGCGCCTGACCGCCTGGACACGCCCCGAAACACGCCGCGGCGAAATGACGAATCGATTTGGGCGTCTCAAAGGCACAGATCCGCGCAGCCTGCCCCTTTGTGTGTAGTGACGGCCCCTCAAAGGGTCCCTGCGGATCCCCGGTGGGCGAGCGCCACCGGGCTCACGCGACTCCTGAAAGAACCACGCATGCGCACCCGCCCTCCCGCCTGGGACCGACTCGTTTCGCACCGATTCGGTTCGCGATGCCGGCTGGTCGCGTTCGTCGCCACGGGCACGGCGTTCCTGGCGATCGGGTGCGGGAGCCCCGGCTCGGGCTCGACCGCGGGCACGGGCGGGCAGACCGGCCAAACCGGCGGAAGCGGCGGAAGCGAGGCGACGGGCGGATCGCCGGCCAGCGGCGGCGCGACTGGCTCGGGCGGCGGAACAGGTGGCGCAACCTCCACCGGAGGCGCGGCAGGCGGCGGCACCGGAGCCGGCGGGACAGGCGGCAGCGAGAACGCGAACGGCGGCGCTGGCGGAGGACGCGCCGGCGCGAGCGGCAGCGGAGGGCACGCGGGCACCGGCGGCGCATCCGCCACCGGCGGCGCGTCGGCGACCGGCGGCGCACCCGGCACCGGCGGGACGACCGGCACCGGCGGGGCGACGAGCACCGGCGCGTTGATTCACAACGACAGCTTCTGGAAGGACACCTCCGGGACGCCGATCTACTCGCAAGGGGGCGGCGTGTTCACCTTCAACGGCACCTATTACTGGTACGGCATCAAGTACAACGGCGCCGTCACCTACGCCGCCAACCCGACCAAGAAGAACAGCGACACCAGCTTCGCCGCGGTGACCTGCTACTCGTCGACCGATCTCGTCACCTGGAAGCACGAGGCCGACGTCATGACGGCCGCCGGCCTGGGCGCCAACGTCAATTCGTCGACCTGGATCGGCCGGATGGGCGTCGTCTACAACGCCACCACCAAGAAGTACGTGCTCATCACCCAGTACAGCGGGCCAGCCGGCACCGGCGAGCTGTTCTTGACCAGCGCGTCGCCGACCGGAACGTTCACCTGGGATCACGTGCAGACGGCGGTCACCAACGTCGCCAACATGACCACCGGCGACCAGACCATCTTCACCGACGACGACGGCAAGTCGTACCTCATCTGCTCGTCGAGCAGCGGGCGCAGCAACCTTTACGTCGCGCCGGTCCACGCCTCCGATTCGTTGAGCATCGACGCCGCCACGCGCATCTTCGGAGGCGCGGGGCGGGAGGGAAACACGATGTTCAAGTACAACGGCAGCTATTACTTCTGCTCGTCGGATCTGCACGGCTGGAACGCCTCGCACAGCTACTACATCGCCGCCACCAACATCATGGGCCCCTACGGCGCCGAGGGGATCATCGGCAACACCGACGCCGACTTCAGCCACGTGTCGCAGACCGGCTTCTTCATCACCGTCAAAGGGACGGCGGGGACGACGGTCATCTTTGCAGGCGATCGCTGGAGCGACTTCGCCGGCAACGGGCTCGGCTACAACCAGTGGTGCCCGCTGTCGTTCAGCGGGACGACGCCGGCGATGCAGTCGGTCTCCGCGTGGTCGCTGAACGCCGCCGCCGGCACCTGGTCGGTCGGCCCCGACAACAACTATGCGCTCAACCCCAGCTTCGAGGCCGATCGCGTGGCCATGACCGAGCCGGCCGGCTGGACGACGAGCACGACGAGCGGTGGCGGAATCACCCCCTCCACCAACGTCTCCGGCGGCCACACCGGCAACTGGAGCTGGCAGCTCACCGACACGGCCGCCTACCAGGCGACGCTGAACCAGGCGATGGCGAACCTGCCCAATGGAACGTACACGCTGTCAGTCTGGGCCAAGAGCACCGGCAGCCAGACCACCGCCAACCTCTACGCCAAGGGGTACGGCGGCAGCGAGAAGGACGCCTCGCTGGCCAAGGCGATGACCGGCTTCACGCAAGTCTCGATCACCGGCATCGCAGTGACGAACGGGAGCTGTCAGATCGGCGTCACCACCACGGCCGCCGCCAACCAGTCGGTCACCATCGACGACTTCACCTTCGTGAGGACAGGATCATGAGGATCTCCAGAACGATCGGCCTGCTCGCGATGAGCGCGCTCCTCGGCTGCGGGCAATCGGGGACCGGCAGCGAAACCGGCACCGGCGGCGGGCCGGGAAGCGGCGGGACGACCGCGACCGGCGGTGAGACGGGAACGGGCGGCGTCACCGGCACGGGCGGCGCAGTCGGCAGTGGCGGCACGAATGCCACGGGCGGCGCGACGGGAACAGGGGGCGCGGCCGGCGCGGCCACAAGGGGGACCGGCGGGACGGCCGGCGCGCGCGCAACCGGCGGCGCCACGGGAGCTGGCGGTGCAGCCGGCGGCAAGGGGCAAGGCGGCGCATCGGGCGCGACCGGCACGGGCGGAACGCCGGGCACGGGCGGCGGCGGAATGTCCTGCCCGGGCTCGGCGTACGACGCCGCCAATCCACCGCAGGCGCTGACGCTGTCGGGGAGCCTGGGCGCGCACGATCCGGCGGCCTACGTCCTCGGCAGCACGATCTACCTGGCGGCCACCGGCCTCATCGGCAAGACGTCGACCAACCTCACCACCTGGAACAACGCCGCGACGCCGCTGGCCCTCCCCTCCTGGGCAGCGACGGCCACCGGCGCCACCAACCTGTGGGCGCCGGACATCTCGTACTTCGGCGGCGTCTACCATCTCTATTACGCAGCCTCGACGTTCGGCAGCAACAAGTCGTGCATCGGCCAGGCGACGCGGGCGGCGCTCGACACCGGCAGCTGGGCCGACAAGGGGATGGTGCTCTGCTCGAACATGGGCGAGACCGACAACTGGAACGCCATCGATCCGAACGTCGTCGTCGACGACGCGGGGACGCCGTGGCTGGCGTTCGGGAGCTTCTGGAGCGGCCTCAAGATGGTCAAGCTCGACGCCACGACCGGCCAGCGCGCCGACACGATGCTCTATTCGATCGCCAACGGGGCCAACTCCAAGGGGAGCCTCGAGGGGGGCTGGGTCTTCAAGCGTTGCGGCTACTACTACCTCTTCTCGTCGTGGGGCTCCTGCTGCAGCGGCGCCTACGACTACAACATCCGCGTTGGACGCTCGACGACGGTGACCGGGCCCTACCTCGACAAGGCCGGCACCTCGTTGATGTCGGGCGGTGGGACGCTGCTGGTGCAGGGAGACGCGAGCTGGGTCGCCCCCGGGCACAACGCGGTCATCACCTACAACAACAAGACCTACAACATCTATCACGCGCTCAAGGGGAGCTCGAGCGGCGCCGCCACGCTGCGCATCTCCGAGCTCGCCTGGGACGCCAGCGGCTGGCCGGTCTCGGGCGGGCCGTAGTAGCCGACACAGTCCAGCGCGATCAGCCGGCCGGCGCTTCGCCTACGGCGTCCCGGCGTCGGGGCCGCCGTCCGGCGGCGCGCCCCCGTCGGGGGGGAGCTCTTCGCGATACCCGAGCAGCGTGTTCTTCTCGTCGAGCGCGGTCAGCTTCACGGCGACCTTGTTGTCGGCGAAGGTGTAGGCGCGGGTCTGGACGGTCACGTAGCCCTCGGACTTCACGAGGACGTCGAGCGGACCGGAGTCGCGCGGGCGGGTGATGATCAGCGGCGCGTGCGGCCCGATGACGCCGAGCCGCTTCTTCCCCCAGAAGACCATCGCCTTCTTGCTCGAGGGCACGACGGTGAAGACGATGCGCACGGTCGGCGATGGCGGGGCCGGCGGCGGCGGAGCCGCAACGCCGGCCGGAGGCGCGCTGCCGGCGTCCGAGGCGGCGTGGAGGGCGAACGGCGCCAGCGCGAAGATCACCAGACCGGCGATGATGGCCGCGCCTGCGGTCCTGGCCACTACTCGCCGCAACAGCTGCCTCCTCCGGCCTTGTCGCCGCTGGTGGGCGCCGGCGGCGGCGGGCCGGGCGGGTACTTGTTCCAGGGCTCGGGGACGTAGTCGAGGATCGGCTTCTTCACGTCGCCCATGATGTTCCCTTCCAGCACGTTGACCGGCACCGGCGGGTCCATCTCGTAGAGGTAACCGCGAGATGGGATCTTCATCTCGTAGACGGTGTTCTTCCAGAGAAATTGCCGGGTGAAACCCATCGGCTGGTCGCCGGCCACCTTCATGTGCCGGTGCCGCAGGATGAACGAGTAGAGGCGGATCGCCAGGTGGTTGGGCAACCGGTGGCAACCGTGCGAGTAACCGTTGGCGCTGTAGATCGACAGATAGTCCGACGAGCCGTGGGCGCGGACGCCGTTGTCGAAGTCGTTGTGCCCGTTCTGGCCCGGCACCACGAAGTAGCCGGCGATGAGGCCGTACGCCGACAGGTACCCCGGACCGAGCTCGTCGTAGTTGACGACGCCCATCCATTTCCCGTTGACCAGCTTCCCCTTCACCAACGTGCGGATCGGCGTCGACGTGGGCGCGATCCAGACCGGCCCCGAGACGATGTGGCGAATCACCCGCGGGCCGACGTCCGAGCCCTTGTAGCGGAAATATTCGTAGCCGTTGCTGGCCTGGTCGGCGCGCCAGCCGCCGATCGTGGTGCGCCAGCGCGCCAGCGCCACCTGCTTGCCCCCCACCCGGGCGTAGAGCGTGAGCGAAGGATACTTCTTGCGCGGCTGCGGCTTGTAATGCCCCTTGTCGTCGAACGGGACGTCGTACCAGACGTCGCCGCGGTCGACGATGATCGACAGGTCCATGTCGGGCCCGTAGTAGTCGGGGCGGGGCGGCAGCTTGATGGCGACCCGCAGCGTCTTGAGCTCGTTCTTGTCGTGGCGCTTGAAGAAGGCCAGCGCGGAGGCGCCGTCCGTCAGGCCGAGCTGAGCGAGCGTCGCCTTGGTGTACTCGTCGACCAGGTTGCGCACCTTGGAGGTCGATCCGTCCTCGACGATCTCCGCCGCCGAGACCACCCGCTCCCGCAGCGCGCGCACCAGCGCGTCGTAGTCGTTGTCGAGCAGCGTCCGCGACAGCGCATCCACCGTCTTGCGGCGCAGGAAGTTCGCCTCGTAGATCATGTGCTTCTGCTGGAAGCGCCGGACGGCGATCCGCATGGCGTCGTCGTAGATCCCCGGCTGGTGGTGGGCGGTGCGGGCGCTGGTCCCGAGCAGCCCCTCGCAGGTGAGGCGCTTTTCGACCGCGGCCATGGCCGGCTTCTCCGCGGCGCGCTTCGCGAGCAATTTCACCTTGGCGGCGTAGGCCGGCTGCTTCGCAGCCAGATCGTCCAGCGTCTCGACGTGCGCCTTCCGCCGCGCCTCTTCCAGCTCCTGGCGAATGCGGGAGAGGTGGCGCTCGTCCTTCTTCAAATCGGCCGGCGGCACGTAGGTGACGGTCTCGACGGCGTCGAGCGCGTCGGCGCTCTCCTGATCCTGGCAGGGGTGCTGCGCGTCCTCGAGAAACCGCGCGCGCAGGACCGACAGCGAGGGGAAGATCCCGTAGAGCTCGAGGTAATTCTTCGCTCCCGGCGGCAGCGGCTCGCCGTCCTCGTCGAGCTGATCGTTGGCGAGGCCGATGAAGATGCGCCGGTAGCGGTTGGGGAGCGGCTCTCCGTCAGGCCCCGCCTGCTCGGCGAAGATGTAAGGCGTCCAGGTGTCGGAGAGATCGACCAGCGTGTAGCCGGCCGCCTCGGCCGCCTCTGCGTCGATCCACCGCTCTTCGAGGGGATGCGGCGGCTGGGCTGGCTGGGCCGGCTGCCCCGGCTGAACCGGCTGCGCCGGCGGGGCACCGAGCACCACCAGCGCCCGCTCGGCCGGCGGGAGATCCGGGCGCGGCTTCAAGGCCTCGGCCTCCGACACCGATCCGGGCGCCAGGTGCGGCCGCGCGGCCTTGGTCCCCGCCTCGGCCCGGGCCGACGGAGGCGGAGCCCCGGCGTTGCTCGCGGGCGCACCTTCGCCGTGAAGACCGGCCGATTCGCGGCAGCTCAGCACCGCGATGAGGCCCGCCAGCGCGAGCCCGCGACGTGCACGTCCCCTCATCCGCCCTCACCATACCAATGACCCCGCCGCTGTCTCTATTTATTCATGAAATGAGACCCGGTTCCGGCCGGCCCGCTTGGCCTCGTACATGGCGGCATCGGCGGCGGCGATCAGCGGCTGGGCTTGCTGGGGCTTGCGCGCCACCGCCGCGCCGACGCTGATGGTGACCGGGATGACCCGCCCTTCGTGCTCGAACCGGGCCCGCGCGACGGCGACCCGCAGCCGTTCGCCCAGGGCCATCGCGCCCTCCTTCTCGATCTCCCGGCAGATGACGGCGAACTCCTCGCCGCCGTAGCGGGCCAGGACGTCCTCGGCGCGGATGGTGGCGATCATCTCGCGCGCGACAGCCGCGAGCACGTAGTCCCCCGCCTGGTGGCCGAAGCCGTCGTTGATCTTCTTGAAGTGATCGACGTCGATGAACAGCAGCGCCAGCGACTTGTCGTGCCGGGAGGCGAAGCGCATCTCGGTGTTGAGCCGATCGACGAAGTAGCGACGGTTGAAGGTCGAGGTCAGCCCGTCGCGAAGCGACGATTCGAAGAGGCGCTTCTGATAGCGCTCGTCGACCTGATCCTGATAGGTGAACTTCAGGATCGTCGACGCGCCGACGGAGATCTTGTCCCCGTCGACCAGCTCCTGGCGCGCGACCTTCGTTCCGTTGCAAAACGTCCCGTTGGTCGACCCCAAGTCGACGAGCACGTTCTTGCCGCCGTCGCGCTCGACCGCGGCGTGCTCGCGGGAGATACCGTCGTCGAGCACCCGAATGGCGGCGGTGTCGACTCGGCCAATCACCGACCGATTCCCCTGCAGCCGGTGCATCTCGCCGAAGCTGGGCCCGGCGATCACCAGCAGATAGGCGCTCGGCCCGCGCGGCGCCGCGGGCGGCTCGATGGTGGGCTGACGCTCCAACGTGGTGTCGTCGACGGGCTTCGCCATTCGCGCCCATGTTAACAGATGGAAAACGACAGTCGTGCAGGGCGATTTTCGAGACGCGCCGTCCGTGAAAATGCACTAGTCTTCGTCCTCACGACATGCCGAGCTCGGAGTCCGAGGACGAAAGCCGGCCCGCACCGGAGGCGCCGGCGACGGAACGCCCCCCATCGGACGAGCCGGCCTGGCCCCCGCCCGAAGCGCGGCCGGAGGAGACGGCCGCCGCGTCGGCTGAGCCCGCGGACCCGGCGACGACGGCTCCGGCCCCCACCGCGGAAGAGCCCCCTCTCACCAAGCCCGAAGCGGCGCCGCCGGCCCAGGCCGCCGAGCCCTCTGTGCCGGCCGCAGCCGAGCCCAAGCAGGAGATGGGCCTCTCCGAGTCGACGCTGCACTGGCTGGTCGACGGCGAGCAGGCGGTGGAACCCGTCGGCAATGGTCCCGGCACGGCGCCGCACTACGATCCGCGCGCGCCGGTGGCCGGTCGCAAGCGCACCATCGTCCTGATAGGCGGCGCCGCCATCGTGGCCCTGGTGGTGGCGGTCGTGCTGCACGGGGAGGCCGCCCGCAACCGGGCCGCCGTCAGCAGCCCCATGGTCGCCAGCACGGAGCCTGCGGCTCTGCTGACCCGCCGCGCAGAGGTTGCCCTCGCCCAGGGACGTTCAGCCGAGGCGCTCGACCTCGCCAACCTGGCGATCGGCTCCGATCCCCGCTTCGCGGACGCGTTCATCGTGGTCGGGAAGGTCCAGCGCAAGGAGGGACGGCTGCCGGCCTCGCGCGACGCGTACCGCAACTACCTCGAGTTGGCCCCGCTCGGCACGCACGCGGCAGAGGCGCGCGCCGCGCTGGCCACCCTGCCGCCGTGAGCCGTCGTCCCGCGCCCCCGGCGTCGCTCGGCGAGTTGCGGGCGCGCTATGTCGAGGGAGGTCGCCCCCTGCCCGCCTCCGTGGAGGCCGCGTTGGCGGCCGATCCGCGGGCGGGCGCCCGCGCCATTCTCGATGCGATCGCCAAACGGCGACGGGACAACCGCTCCGAGGGGCAGCGGCTGCGGACCATGCTCCGCTTCGAGACCGCGCTCTGGGGCAACGGTGTCACGCGAATCGCCGGGGTCGACGAGGCCGGCATGAGCCCGCTGGCCGGGCCGGTGGCGGCCGCGGCCGTCATCCTCGCCCGGGGGACGCGGATCGCGGAGGTCGACGACTCCAAGCAACTCGACGTCGAGACGCGCGAGCGGCTGGCGCCGATCATCAAACGGCAAGCGGTCGCCTGGGCGGTGGCGTTCTGCGAGGTCGAGGAGATCGATCGCATCAACATCTACTGGGCCGGGCTGGCGGCCATGCGGCGGGCCATCCAGGCGCTGGCGCCCGCCGCCGAACATCTCCTGATCGACGGCCGCAAGCTCCCCGACGTCGCGCTGCCGCAACAGCGGATCGTCGGCGGCGACGCCAAGAGCCTGTCGATCGCCGCCGCGTCGATCCTGGCCAAGACCGCCCGCGACGCGCGGATGCGCGCGCTCGACGCCGAGTTTCCGGGTTACGGCTTCGCGCAGCACAAGGGCTATCCGGTGGCCGCCCACGCCAGCGCCCTCAAGAAGCTGGGCGCTTGTCCGGTGCACCGCCGATCGTTCGCCCTGGTGCGCGAGGCGCTCGGCTTGCCGCCCCTTCCGCCCTGGGAAGGTCAGCCGCGACAGCTCTGACAGCTCGGACGCGTTCCCGCGAAGGACCCCATCGGCACCTGAAATTCTGAACGGAGCACCGTTCCCTACGTCGGCGCCGATCACGCGACTGGTCCGTCGGTGTCGCGGAACATCCGCCCAAAATGCGACGAGCGCGCGCATCCGTCTTCTCTCGCGCACGGCACGTGACACAATTCGAGGGGAAGGGGGCCGCATGACCCAGACCCGGCGAGACTCTCCCCGGATCCCGTACGACGAAGCGATCTGCCTCACGCGGATCGACGGAGAAGGACGCCTCTACGGGCGCGGGCTGAATCTGAGCGCCAGCGGCGTCTCGCTGGTGTCGACGGAATCGTACCCGATTGGGACCGAGATCAAGTGCGACGTCTTGCTGCCGCACGGACCTCGCTCGGTCACCGGAAAGATCGTGCGCGTCACCGCGGCGCCCGGCGGCTTCAGGCTGGCGGTCGCTTTCGGCGAGATCAAGCCGGCCGTGGCGGCCGTGATCGCCAACCTGATCGCCATCTCCGTCGACGGGTCGACCACCGACGGCGTCCCCCGGCTGGCGCCAGACGTGGCCCTCGAACAGGAAAAGCGCGCTCGCACCAAGCGCTACGGGACACCCAGACCCGGAGAAAAGGGCCCTGCGTCCCCGACCGAGGCAGCTCGCCCGCCAAGCTCCAGCGAAGGCCGGGCGCCCCGGATGCCGCCCACCAATCTGCCCCCTCCCTGCGGCCAGCCGCTCCCCTCGGTGGTGGTCGCGGCGAGCTTGACCCGGGACGAGCAGGTGACCGAGGCCCCGCCGCCGCGCCGGCGCATGCAGGGGACCGCTCACATCGCGCGGCGCCCGGAGGCCGCCCCCGCCTGGGCGTTGCGCCCTGCGGCGGTCATGGCGACCGTGAATCCCGTCGCCCGCGCCGTGGCCACCGAGCGGCTGGCCACCTTACAGGTGTCCGCCTGGTGGTCGCGCGCCGGGTGGGTGGCGTTGCCGGTCGTGGCGGCGCTGGCCCTGGCCATCCTCACGTTGCACTTCGGCCACTAGGCCGCCTATCGGGCGGCACGTCGTCGGGCCAATGTCCGTCGTTCGCTTCGCTCACCGTCGCCTTTTCGGCGACGCCCTCCTAGGCCCGGGCCAAGTCGGCCCCAGATTGAAGGGTATGTTCGCGGAGCGAACCGCCCGCCCGGGGGAGATCAACTTCGCCCCCTTCGACCGATATTCGCCGATGCACGGCCTGGTGGGCGTGGCCGCCGGGCTGATCGGGCTCGGCTTCTGGCCGACGTTCGGGATCACGATCGCCTGGGAGATCGTCGAGCACGTCTTGAAGAACATCGTCCCTTCGGTATTCGCCTATCCGACGCAGGACACGCTGGCGAATTCGATCGGCGACATCCTGTCGGCGCTCTTCGGGTGGGCCTTCGCGACGGCGCTGCGCCGGCAACGCGATCTGCGCCGCTTCGGCTGACGGGCGCGGCGCCCGCGTGGTACGAAACGGGCGATGCATGACGCGAACGAAGCCGAGCTGGCGGAAGCCAAGCGCCGCGTCGAGGAGCTGCGGGCGCGCATCGAGCACCACAGCTATCGCTATTACGTCCTCGACGCCCCCGAGATCTCGGACGCCGAGTTCGATCTTCTGTTGCGCGAGCTGCGGGAGCTCGAGGAGCGGCACCCCGACCTTCTGACGCCCGACTCCCCCACCCAGCGGGTGGGCGGCGCACCGGCCGCGCGGTTCGCGCCGGTGAAGCACTCGGCCCGCCTCCTGTCGCTCGACAACGTGTTCGACGACGAGGAGCTGACCGCCTGGCGCGATCGCGTGGTCAAGGGGCTCGGCCGCGAGCCGAGCTACGTCGGCGAGCCGAAGATCGACGGCGTGTCGATCGCCGTCGCCTACGAACGGGGACGGCTGGTCCGCGGCGCCACCCGCGGCGACGGCGACGTCGGCGAGGACGTCACCGCCAACGTCCGCACCATCCGCGCCGTGCCCCACCGCCTGCGCGGTGACAATCCACCCGCCTGGCTGGAGGTCCGCGGCGAGGTCTTCCTTCGCCTGGAGGACTTCGACCGGCTGAACGACGAGCTGGGCGCGGCCGGAAAGCCGCTGCTGGCCAACCCGCGCAACGCCACGGCTGGGCTTCTGCGCCAGAAGGATCCGGCGGTGACGGCCAGCAAGCCGCTCAGCGTCTACTTCCACGGGCTCATCCGCATCGACGGGCGCGCGCCGCAGAGCTATTCGGAGACGCTCAGCGACCTGCGCGAGCTGGGCCTGCGCACTCACCCCGAGGCCATGCCCTGCGCCACGCTCGACGACGTCCGGGCGTTCGTGGCCGACATGGCGGCCCGGAGGCACGCGCTCGAGCACGAGATCGACGGCGCGGTCATCAAGGTCGACCGGACCGCCGACGCCAACGAGCTGGGCGCCACCTCCAAGTTTCCCCGCTGGGCGATCGCCTACAAGTTCCCGGCCGAGGAGCAAACGACGAAGCTGCGCGACATCCAGGCGTCGGTCGGCCGCACCGGCGCCGTCACGCCGTTCGCCATCCTCGAGCCGGTCCGCGTCGGCGGCGTCACCATCTCCATGGCGACGTTGCACAACGCGCAGGAGGTGGCGCGCAAGGGGGTGCTCATCGGCGACACCGTGGTCGTGCGGCGCGCCGGCGAGGTGATCCCCGAGGTGGTCGCCCCCATCCCCAGCCTGCGCGACGGAAGCGAGCGCCCGTTCGTCATGCCGGTCGACTGTCCCGTCTGCGGCACCCGGATCGTCCGCCCCGAGGACGAGGCGGTCGCCCGCTGCCCCAACCTGCAATGTCCCGCGCAGGTGCTGGCGCGCATCGTTCACTTCGCGGGACGCGGCGCGATGGACATCGAGCACCTCGGCGAGAAGACGGCCGGCGAGCTCCTCGATCAGAACCTGATCGCCACCCCGGCGGACATCTTCGCCCTGACCCCGGCGCAGCTCGGCCAGCTGCCGAACTTCAAGGACAAATCGATCGCCAACCTGTCGGCGGCCATCGCGGCGGCCAAGGATCGCCCGATCGACCGGCTGCTGTGCGGGTTCGGGATCCGCCACGTCGGCACCTCGGCGGCGCGCGCGCTGGCCGACGCGTTCGGCTCGATCGATCGCATCGCCAACGCGCCCGCCGACGAGATCGCCGCGGTCGACGGCGTGGGCACGGTGATCGCCGAGGCGGTGCGAGCCTTCTTCGATCGCCCGGAGACGCGCGAGGAGCTGGAGAAGCTGCGCCGCGCCGGCGTGAAGCTGGAGGAGCAGCGCGCCCAGCGGGGCGGCCGGCTGCTGGGCCAGACGTTCGTCATCACCGGCACCCTGGAGGCGCTCTCCCGCGAGGAGGCCAAGGCCCGCATCGAGGCGGAGGGGGGCAAGGTGACCAACAGCCTGTCGCAGAAGACCAGCTATCTGGTCGTCGGCGACAGCCCGGGATCGAAGCTGGACAAGGCCACCAAGCTGGGCGTGGCAACGCTCGACGAGGCGGCCTTCCTGCGCCTGCTGGCGGGCGAGGACCCCACCGTTTCTCCGCCGGCGGTTAACTGAAGTACGGGCACCACGAAACGTCGGCGAAACGAGAGACCGTCTAATCAGTAAGAGGCGCCTCGCGGCGCTTCGATGTCCGGTTCACTCACCACGCTCCCGACCCGCACGCACTGCCCGTATTGCGCGTTCCAGTGCGGGATGACCGTCTCGCCAGCGCTGGAGATCCGTCCCGACGAAGCGTTCCCCGTCAACCGCGGGCAGATGTGCACGAAGGGCTTCACCTCGGGGGACCTGCTCGACCATGCCGAGCGGGTGACGACGCCGCTCCTGCGCGGGGCCGATGGCCGCCTCGCGCCGGCCACCTGGGAGGCGGCGCTCGATTTCATCGCCGAGCGGCTGCTGGCGATCCGCGCCGCGCACGGCCCCCAGGCGCTGGCCGCTTTCGGCAGCGGGGCGCTCACCAACGAGAAGGCCTACCTGCTGGGCAAGTTCGCCCGCCTGGCGCTCCGCACGCCCCACATCGACTACAACGGACGCTACTGCATGTCCTCGGCGGCGGCCGGGCAGAACCGGGCGTTCGGCATCGATCGCGGGCTGCCGTTTCCGGTCAGCGACATCGCCGAGACCAAGACGCTGCTCCTCTGGGGCTCGAACGTCGCCGACACGATGCCGCCGCTCATGCAGTGGATCTCCGCGCAGCGCACCCAGGGGGCGCTGATCGTCGTCGATCCGCGCCGCACCGACACCGCGAGGGCCGCCGAGCTGCACCTCCAGCTCACGCCGGGCAGCGACCTCTTGCTGGCCAACGGTCTTCTGCACCTGGCGCTCGAAGACGGTCTCGTCGATCTCGACTACGTGGGCCGCCGCACCAGCGGGTTCGACGAGGTCCGGCAGGCGGTCCTCGGCGTCCATCCCGCTTATGTCGAGCGGCTGACGGGCGTCTCGATCGAAAAGCAACGGCGCGCGGTCCACCTGCTGGCGGAGGCCGAGAGCAGCATGCTGCTCTCCGGCCGCGGTCCCGAGCAGCAGTCGAAGGGAGCCGACACCGTCGTCGCCTTCACCAACTTGATGCTGGCGCTCGGCAAGGTGGGCAAGCCGAACAGCGGCTACGGCTGCTTGACCGGTCAGGGCAACGGACAGGGGGGGCGCGAGCACGGCCAGAAGGCCGATCAGCTCCCCGGCTACCGGCTGATCGAAGACGCCGACGACCGCGCCGCCGTGGCGCGGGTCTGGGACGTCGACCCGGCGGCGTTGCCCGGCAAAGGAAAGAGCGCCTACGAGCTGCTCGACGCGCTCGGCCCCGAGGGGGGCATCCGCGCGCTCCTGGTGTTCGGCTCGAACGTCGCCGTCGCCTCGCCCAATGCGCGCCACATCGACCGGCGGCTCGCCGCGCTGGAGCTGCTGGTGGTCTGCGACGCGTTCGTCAACGAGACCGCGGCCGCCGCGCACGTCATCCTGCCGGTGACCGAGTGGGCCGAGGAGGAGGGGACGATGACCAACCTCGAGGGGCGCGTCATCCTGCGCCGCCGCGTCCGCCCTCCCCCGGCCGGCGTGAAGACCGATCTCGAGATCCTGGCCGAGCTGGCCGAGCGCCTCGGCGAGGGCCCCCGCTTCCGCTTCCCGTCCAGCGAAGCGGTCTTCGCCGAGCTCGGCCGCGCCACCGCCGGCGCCCGCGCCGACTACAGCGGGATCAGCTACGAGAAGATCCGCGCCAACGACGGCGTCTTTTGGCCCTGCCCCACCGCCGAGCATCCGGGCACGCCGCGGCTCTTTGCAGAGCGCTTCGCGTTTCCCGACGGAAGGGCCCGCTTCATTGCCGTTCGCCACCGTCCGGCGGCCGAGCTCCCCGACGCCGCCTACCCGCTCTACTTCACGACCGGCCGCTACAAGGAGCACTACAACTCGGGCGCCCAGACCCGCCGCGTGGCCGCCCTCCTCGACGTCCAGCCGGTGCCGCGGCTGCAAGTTCACCCGCGCCTCGCCGCCCGGCTGGGCGTGGCCGACGGCGGCCACATCCTCGTCGAGAGCCGGCGCGGCGAGGTGATCTTCTCCGTCGCCGTCAGCCCCGACATCCGTCCCGACACGGTCTTCGCGCCGTTTCACTGGGGCGGCAGGAGCGCCGCCAACACGCTGACCGTCCCGGCCCTCGATCCGGTGAGCCGGATGCCGGAGTTCAAGGTCTGCGCGGTTCGCGCCTCCCGCGCGGTGGGCACGAGCCCGACCGCCACGACCACCTCACCGCGAGGGTGGACGCTGAGCGCCCGCAAGAAGATCCTGGCCCTCATCGGCAACGGTATGGCGACCTGTCGCCTGCTCGACGAGCTGGTCGAACGAAAGGCGCTCCTTCGCTACGAGGTCGTCGTCTATGGCGAGGAGGCAGGGGGCGCCTACAACCGGATCCTGCTCGGCAAGGTGCTGGGCGGCGCCGCGCCGGAATCGATCGTCACCAAGCCGCGCGCCTGGTACGAGGCCCGCGGCATTCGCCTGCAGGACGGCGCGGTCGTCAAGCGGCTCGACACCTCCGCCAAGCAGATCGAGACGGCCGACGGCGCGCTCCATCGCTACGACGTTGCCGTGCTCGCCACCGGCAGTCAGCCGCTGGTGCCGCCCCTCGACGGGATGACGGTCGCCGGCGGGGAGCTGCGGCCGGGCGTCTTCGTCTACCGGACGATGGACGACTGCGCCCGCATGCGCGCCCACGCCCGCGCAGGCGACACGGCGATCGTGCTGGGAGGCGGCCTGCTCGGGCTCGAGGCGGCCAAGGTGCTGGCCGATCGGGGCCTGCACGTCACCGTCATCCACGCCAGCAAGACGCTGATGAACGCGCAGCTCGACGAGCTGGGGGGCGAGATGCTCGAGCGCGAGATCGAGCGCTGCGGAATCTTCGTGCGCACCGCGCGCACCCTCGAGGCGATCGTCGGTGACGTGACGGTCGAAGGGGTCCGGCTCGACGACGGCAAGACGCTGGCCGCCGACATGGTGGTGCTGGCCTGCGGCGTCCGCCCCCGCGTCGAGGTCGCCCGCGCCTCCGGCATCCCCATCAACCGGGGGATCATCGTCAACGACGCGCTGGCCACCGAGGCGCCGGGCGTCTACGCCATCGGCGAGTGCGCCGAGCACGCCGCCAAGACCTACGGCATCGTCACCCCTGCCTGGGAGCAGGCGGCCGTCCTCGGCGACATCCTCTCGGGCACGAATCCCCAGGCCCGTTACCGCGGCTCGAAGCTGTACACCCGACTCAAGGTGGCAGGCATCGACGTCGCCTCGATGGGACGGGTCGAGCCCGAGCTGGAGAGCGACGAGGTCATCCAGATCGTCGAGACCCGCCGCGGCGCCTACCGCAAGATGATCGTCCGCGACGGGAAGCTGGTCGGCGCCCTCTTCGTCGGCAACACCGAGGCGGCCGCCAGCCTGGTGCAGCTCTTCGATCGCGGCGACACGCTCCCCGACGATCCCCTGGAGGCGCTCTGCCCGGGTGCCGCCTTCGGCGCCGGGAGCGCGGCCGATCGCCTGGTCTGCACCTGTCACAAGGTGAACGAATCGCGCCTCTGCGACGCGATCGGCGCCGGCGCCTGCACCGTCGAGGCGCTGGGCGAGGCGACCAAGGCCGGGACCGGGTGCGGCTCGTGTCGCGGCGATCTCACGCAGCTGCTGGCACGGCAGGCCCCGCCGCCCAAGCTGGCTGCCGCCGGCTGAATCGCTGCTCGCGCCCCGCCGACGCGGGCAGTCCCGAGCCCCGCCCGATCCTCTACACTGGCCGGATGAACCTCAAGATCGTCCAGACCGGCGAGCCCGTTCTGCGGGAGCCGGCGCGTCCGCTCACCGTCGCCGAGATCGCCAGCGCCGAGATTCAGCAGCTCATCGAGCTGATGCGCGAAACGATGCGCGACGCGCCCGGCGTCGGATTGGCGGCGCCGCAGATCGGCCTGCCGCTCCAGCTCGCGGTGATCGAGGACGTCGCCGAGGTCGAAGCGACCGAGCGCGTGCCGGTTCCGTTCCACGTCATCGTCAATCCGCGGCTGACGCTCGGCCCAGAGATGGTGGATTTCTTCGAGGGCTGCCTCAGCGTCGAAGGGTTCCAGGCCGTCGTGCCGCGCGCGCGAACCGCCCAGGTGGAAGCGCTCGACCATCACGGTGAACCGGTCACCATCGAGGCGCGCGGCTGGTACGCCCGCATCCTCCAGCACGAGATCGATCACCTCGGCGGGACGCTCTACATCGACCGCATGAGGTCGCGGACGTTTTCCACCGCTCGTAACGCTGCCCGTCATTCCGCCGGGATCCCCATCCCCGAGCTCCTTGCCAAGCTCGACGCTGGCCGGTAGCCGCAACGACGGAAAATCACACGTAATATCAAGATATTGCAACATCACGCCCCGATAACGTCACCGTTCTGTCGTGAATTCGGCGCCCATGTCGGAAGTTGTATGCCTCAGTAAGACGTAATTTTTATTACATTTTCCTTCTCACTGCTGTGCTTCGGACGTATGATGCCAAACGTTCTTGAAGCCGAGGAACAAGCAAGGAGAAGGCCCATGAAGCGTGTTTCTTCTCGTTCCCTGCTGGCAGTCGCGATCGGGACGATGGTCTGGACGGGCTGCATGAACCCGTCGGCCGACACGACGACCGAAACCACGTCGGAGCCGCTGGTGGTCAACCGTTCGCAGACGAGCGGCCCGAAGCTCGGCTTCTACTTCCTGCCGCCGATCTCCTGGACCATCCCGGCGCACTTCGGCGGTGTCTTCGATCCCGATCTCTCGCCGACCGTTCGAATCGACCAGATCGATCCGGCGAACGGCTCGACGATCGCCAACGTCGCGACGCTGACCGGCGACACCCGCGGGGTCCGCCGCCAGCCCTGGCGCGAGTTCTACATCGCTCGTTACAACACCAGCGGGCTCGACCCGGCCCACCATTACCGGCTGCGCGTCCTCGTGGACGACAACGAGCTCGGCGCCGTCGATCTCGCCGTCGTGAAGAAGGGCTCCGATCTCAAGGGCGTCGACCTCACGCGCTTCACGCCGGTCCTGGTGGGCGAGATCCTCCCCATCATCTTCCGCATCGAGCGCGGGGGGGCCGATCAGGACGGTGACGGCGTTCCCGACTGGAAGGACAACTGTCCCACCATCTACAACCCGCCGGTCCCGGTGCCGGTCGCCACCAAACCGACCGCTCCCCCACCGCCTCACTGCAACTACAAGGTCAGTGACTGCGATCCGCAGGAGCTCGACTGCCACGGCCACGTGAAGCTTCAGCAGCCGGACGTCTGCTCCTGCCCGGGCAACGGCGCCAGCTGCGCGGCTCCCGACGCCTGCCACGTCGCCACCATGTGCGATCCCTCGACGGGCGCGTGCGGAATGACCGCGGCCCCGGACGGCACCTCCTGCTCGGACGGCAACGCGTGCAACGGCGCAGAGACCTGCCAGTCCGGCGTCTGCACCCCGGGCGCCGCGCCGGTGTGCCCCGGCAACGGCCCCTGCTCGGTCGGCATTTGCGATCCCGTCAACGGCTGCCAGACGGCCCCCGCGCCGGCCGGGACCTCCTGCGCCCTGGACAACGCCACGGGGACGTGCGCGGGCGGCGTCTGTGGCTCGCCCACCTGCGCCAGCGGTTTCGCCGACTGCGACGGTCAGGCCGCCAACGGCTGCGAACAGGACCTGAACGGCAGCGTCGACAACTGCGGCGCCTGCGGGAACGTCTGCGCCAGCTCGTGCGACTCGGCGATCGCCTTCACCGAAGATTGGGAGTCCGGCACCGGCGCCTGGCGCGCCAACGGAGCGCCCGTCACCCTGGCGTCGGAAAACTCCGCCTGCGACCTGTTCGAACGCGAGAGCGTCAGCGCCCAGGGCGGCCGCGTGTTCACGGCGGCGGGAATCTCGGTGAACAGCGGCGCGTCTTATTGCCTGACCGCCTGGATCCGCGGCACCTCGGACGCCATCCCCTTCATGGGGATTCAGCTCTCCGATGCGGCCGGCAACCTCACCGGGTCGGAGCACTGGCTGATCGGCCTCGACGGCTACACCACCGGCTACCCCAACAACGACGTCGTCAAGACCGTCACCTCCGACGGCAACTGGGGCTGGTATGCGAAGTCGTTCACCGTGGAAGCCGGGGCCGGCGACATCGTCCTCAAGAACGAGAACTTCGGCGGAGGCGCCGCTGACTTCGACCTGATTCAGCTCTACGCCGGGGCCTGCCCCGCCGCCCCGGCCGGCGTCTGCGCGGCGCCCGTGCCGAACTGCCAGCCGGCCGCCTGCAGCGCCGGCGTCTGCTCGTCGACGAAGCTGATGCACTGAGTCCCGCTCGCCGCCGCGATTGGGCGGGCGCTCGCTCGGCCGCCCGGCGGCGGCCGACGGTCACCGCGGGGCGGCCGACGCCGTTGGTTTGACCGCGGCGAGCGCCGCCACTTGCGAGCGACGGAAACAGCCGATCGTGTGATCGTTGACCAGCCCCCCCGCCTGCATGAAGGCGTAGACGATCGTCGAGCCGACGAAGTTGAACCCGCGAGCACGGAGCTCGCGCGAGAGCGCATCCGACAGCGGCGTGCGCGCGAGGATGTCGCCCCGCCCCCGGACGTTGCCCCGGAGCGCCTTGCCGCCGACAAAGCGCCAGATCCAGGCGTCGAACGAGCCGTGCTCGTCTTGCAGGGCAAGGAAAGCGCGGGCATTGCCGATGGCCGAGCGGATCTTCAGCCGGTTGCGGACGATCCCGGCGTCACCCATCAGGCGGGTGACGTCCTTGTCGGTGAAACGCGCGACCTTGGCGGGATCGAATCCGGCGAACGCCTTGCGGTACCCCTCTCGCTTGCGCAGGATGGTCGACCAGGACAGACCGGCCTGCGCCCCGTCGAGCAGGAGCTTCTCGTACCAGCGCCGATCGTCGTGAATCGGAACGCCCCACTCCTCGTCGTGGTAGGCGATCATCAGCGGATCATCACCGGCCCAGAAGCAGCGCTTGATCGACGCGGGCGACATTGCGCGCAGCATACCGTCGGCGCGACGGCGCGCCAGCGGGGCGCACCTATCGCTCGTTCGTGGGCGACGGCGGCGGCTGGGGTTGATCTTTCACGAGGAACCGCTCCACGGGACGCATGCCAATCAAGATCAACAGCGTCCCCAGCGTCCCGATGACGACGTACCGCCAGGCCCCGAGCGCCGCCACCATCCCGATCGCGGCGCTGACCCAGAGCGCGGCGGCGGAGGTGAGCCCCTTGACCCGCTCATCGCCGTCGCGCATTTGATGAAGGATGTCGCCCGCGCAGAGAAACCCGATGCCGGTCGCCACGCCTTGAACGGCGCGGCTCACGTCCGCCATTCCGCCGCCAGGCATTGACACCACCAGCGCAGCGCCGAGGCCGACCAGCATGTGCGTCCGCAGGCCAGCCGGCCGGCCACTGCGCTCGCGATCCCAGCCGATCAGCCCCGAGGCCACGACGGCCACGGTCATCCGGAGCAACGTCTCCGGCCAGTCGCCCGTCATCGAGGGGCGCGCCGACCGGGTGACGACATCTTGATGTGCGCCCGCGCGGCGCCGGGCGCCACGACCAGCGCGCCCGCCAGAGGCAGAATGGCGCCGAGGTCCCGCCGCCAAAACAACCAACGCACGTGACGCTTCATCCAAAATCTCCTCGGGCAACTTGGGGGAGCCAGGACCGCCGGGGCAGGTGCGAAGCGCGCTCCAGCTCGGGGGTTTCGAGAATCCGCCCCGGGGGTCTTGAAAGCAAGGCCCAACCGCGCCGGCGGTTCCTTGCCGATCCTCCGCCGTGTGCGACGCCAGGAATTGCATCCCGGCCCGCGGCGGCGCCCGCCGGCTCGCTCGGCGGCGGCAGCCACGCCGGCAGCTTCGGGGGTGCCGCCGGAAGTCGGGGCCCAGATAAAAAAAAGCCCGCCTTTGCGGGCGGGCTTTTATGTCGGAATTTCGATGTCGGAATTTCGAGCCAGAGCGAGCTTCGCGCGGCTCTACGTCTGGGCTACCAGCGCTGACGTCCGCCGCCACCGCCGCCGCCACGCCCACCGCCGCCGCCGCCACGCCCACCGCCGCCACCACCGCCGCCGTAGCCACCACCGCCACCGCCACCGCCGCGGCCACCACCACCGCCGCCGTAACCACCGCCACCGCCACCGCCGCCGCCACGGCGATCCTCCGCTTCCTTCACGGCCACCTGGCGTCCCTGGACGTCACGCCCGTTCAGCTCCTCGATGGCCTTGCGGGCCTCCTCCTCGGTCGCCATCTCGATGAAGCCGAAGCCGCGCGGGCGGCCCGTCTCACGATCGGTGATGATCTTGGCGTCCGTGACGGTGCCGAGACCCGCGAACAGCTCGCGCAGATCCAGCTCGGTGATGCTGTAGGACAGATTTCCAACGTAGAGTCTCGTTCCCATTTCTTCCTCGTTTGCTTCAGTGACCGACGGAGCTGCCGTCTGCAGAACCCTCAAACATTCCGGTCA
Source organism: uncultured Pseudomonadota bacterium (assembly GCA_963835825.1). Classification (GTDB taxonomy): domain Bacteria; phylum Myxococcota_A; class Polyangia; order Fen-1088; family Fen-1088; genus JADGRB01. The sequence continues at coordinate 1,456,795 of CAWIGZ010000001.1, read as the reverse complement.
CCGAAGGCCGTCCCGGCCCAGTTGCCGGCGGCGTCCACGAGGACGGAGACGAAGGAGTCACCCGAAAAATTAGCACGCCTGTCGGGTGCTGCTGCAAGTTTTCTTGGCTCCGGCTGGGCTGCGTGAGGCCTGGTACGTGTGCTACCACACGGCTCCCCAATGCCCTGGCGCCCCGCCTTTGGGAACGTAATCTCGACGCCGCTCTGGGGTAGAGTGGCGCCGCGCGCCGAGCCAGTCGGCGGCGCAACGAGGACGCCCCCAATGACGATCACCCACATTCTCGTACATTCACCCCGATCGCGCCGGTTGTTGCCGCGGGTTGCTCCGCTGCTTCTTCCGCTCGCCGTCGCGCTGCTGGCGACGAGCGCCGCCCGCCCGGCGCGCGCCGACGACAACCTCCTCGCGGGCCGTCGCCCGTCGTCCTCGTCGGGCGTCTCCAACGCCCGCGCGATCACCGACGGCGTCGGGGCCTTCGAGGGGGATGAATGGAACAGCTCGGTCGCGGCGCAGTTCAGCTCCGAGCGAGCCTACGCGGAGTACGATCTCGGCCGCAGCGTCCCCATCGCCGCCGGGTACCTCCAGGGAGACAACAATGACGAGTACGTGGTGTCGATCTCGGAGGACCACTCCAACTTCGTTCCGCTGTGGACCGCGGAGGCTCGCCCGGAGCCGGGCATCCGCCAGCGCTGGACGGACAAGCTCTCCGCGCACGGGCGCTGGGTTCGACTCGGCGTTCGCGGCGGCGACTCGGCCTACTCCGTCGCGGAGCTGCAGCTCTTCGAGCACCCCCCGGCGGTGATGCCGCCGCTTCTGCACCGGATGGCCGGCCAGAGCCAGGCGGCCGCCGTCCGCTCTTCGCTCCTCTATCTGATCGCCGCGTTCGGGCTGCTCTTGGCGGTCACGCACGTTCGTTCGCGGCGCTGGGTGCTCGCGCTGGCCGCGCTCCTGCCGCTCGTCGCGCTGGGGTTCGTGGTCGACGCCATCTCCACCGGCTGGCCGCTCGTCAACCGCGAGGTGGCCTTCGTGCGCGCGACGGCCGCGGCCATTGCGCTCCTCGCCGCCGCGCGGGCCGCCATCCCCGGGAGGCGCTGGCCGGCGCACCGCTGGGTCGTCACGGCCGCCCTCGCCACCAGCGCGATCGTCGCCTTCCTGGCCTTCTACAACCTCGGGCGGCCGCAGTTCTGGAACCACGAGCAGAACCGCCCCGAGTTCGTCCACACCAACGACCTGCGCGTCTACCAGCCGTTCGCCAAGTACTTCAAGGAACTGGGTTACGACGGCGTCTACACGGCCAGCGTGCTGGCCTACGCCGAGGACCACCGGGGAGGCTCACTCGACTCGCTCGGGATGCAGGAGCTGCGCGGCCTCGGCGATCACCGGATCCGGCGGGTCCGCGAGATCGAGGACGAGATCCGCTCGGTGCGCGACCGGTTCACCCCGGAGCGCTGGATAGAGTTCAAGAAAGACATGAACTTCTTCCAGAACGTCATGGGCCCGGAATACCTTTCCACCCTCACCGATCACGGCGCGAACGCCACCCCGGTTTGGGTCTTCTTTGGCCGCCTGCTCATGGCGCACGCGCCCGCCTCCGAGGGGCTGCTCATCGCGACCGGTCTCGTGGACGCGCTGCTGCTCCTGCTGATGGCGGTGGCGCTCTGGCGGGCGTTTGGCCTCTGGCCGATGTTGCTGGCGATGACCGTGTTCGGCGCCAACGACCTCTACATGTTCGGGACCAACTGGACCGGCGCGACCCTGCGGCACGACTGGCTGGCGCTGCTCGGCTTCGGCGCCGCCGCGCTCAAACGCGAGCACTGGACCTGGGCGGGGATCTGCCCTGGCGCTCTCCGCGCTCATTCGCTTCTTTCCCGTCGTGGCGCTGCTGGGCGTCGCGCTGCCGGCGCTCTGGGCCTTCGCCGAGCAATGGATCAAGAGCCGCAAGCGGCCGGCGCTGCGCCCGTGGCTGGCCGAGCAGCGGGCGACGGCGCAGGTGCTCCTCAGCGCGGCCGCCTGCATCGTCTTCATGGTCGGGCTCACCGCCATCCTCTACTCCCCCAGCGCCTGGGTCAGCTGGTTCCACAAGGTCACGCTGCTGAACCGCGACGTCGGCGTGAACGAGATCAGCCTGCGCGCCCTGATCGCCGGCGCCGACAACATGTCGGGCGCGGTGTTTCAGGCCCGCTTGGTCATCTTCATCGGCTGCGAGATCCTCTGCATCGCCTGCGTCGCGCTCCTGGCTCGGCGCCGCCCGCTCCATCAGGCGATGATCCTGGCGATGCCGCTGGTCCTGGTGATCTCCAACCCGTCGAACTACTACAGCCACTTCATCTTCTTGCTGGCGCTGCTCGCCGACCGCGGCGGCGCGGGGCAGGTGACCGCCCCGTCAGGCGCGGCGACGACCACAGCGATCCCGCTGGTGGTGCCGTTCAACCGGGTCGCCACCCCGCTCCTCGCGCTCTGCATCGGCGGCTACTGGGCCTCGCTCGATCCGGATCTCGATCGGCACTTCCAGGACTCGACCCTGCTGCTCTTCTTCGCCTTCGTCTGGCTCTACGCCAACCTGATACGTGCCGACCTGGCGACGAACGACTTCCTGACGGCCGAGCCTGCCCCCCCGGCGCCTGCCCCGCCGGCGCCAGTGGGGTGAAGTTCTACACCGCCCCACGGGCCGCCGACAAGAACGCCACACTCCTCTCCTGGCCCGCGGTGCTCGCGCCGCTGATCCCCAGGAATTCCGCGGCCCTTGGATGGCCGGGCACGACCGACGGACCTGGCACGACCCCTGCTTTCATCGGGCGCACTCGGACGGATTTAGCGTCCCAAACGAATCAAGGAGATACCAATGAAGCTCACCCGCGTTCTTTTCATCGCTCTCGCCTTTGCTCTCCCCGTCTCGTGGACCGTTGCCAAGGCCGAGGAAGCCCCGGCCGCTGACGCGCCCGCCAAGAAGGAGAAGAAGGCCAAGAAGTCGAAGAAGTCGGCCGAGCCGAAGGAAGAGAAGAAGGCCGAGTAGTTCATTCCGCTGGTCCGGGTCTCCCGGATCGCGGTTCGAAAAGCCCCGGGGAAGGAATTTCCCGGGGCTTTTTCATTGGTGCCTCGCTCTCAAGATCGGCGCCCGCCCCGCCGAGACAAAGGGAGGGGGAAACGCAAGTGTCGGAAGCAGAAACGCTCGCCTGGAACCGCGCCCGCAAGAACCGCCTCCTCGAGCTGGCGGCCGCCATCGCGGCCGGCGGCGGGCTCGTCGCGCTGGTCGTGGTCTTCTACACCATCCTGACCCGCTGATCGGGCCGGCGCGCCCGACCCGTCGGCCGGCTCACGGAGCCAGCGGCGCCGGAGGTTCGAGACCGATGACCGGAATGGGGCAGGTCTTGACCTTGGCGGTCTCGACGATGCGCAGGAATGAACCGGACGGGTAAACTGTCAGCCCGACCGAGTCGAGCGCATCGAGGAACAGCCGGTACGCCTCGCCCGGGGTGATCAGGCTGGGCGCCACGATGGTCACCTTCGCGTGGCTGGCCGGCAGGTCGCCGAGCACGAACTGCTTGCAGGTGATCGTCGAGATCCAGGCGACCAGATCGGCGACCTCCGTCTCTGGTTTGAGGTTCAGCTTCACGATCCGCTTCCCCGCCGGAAGCTTGCTGCAACCGCTGCCACCGCCGGGCACCGCGCCGGCGCGATCGAGACGAGCGGCGCGAGCGGCGGCGCCCGCGGGCGACGGAATGGCCGCGGTTGCAGCCAAGGCCAGCGCCACGGCGATGCCCGCCGAGACCGTTCTCTTCATCTCGGCGTCATCCTGGCCAAGGGATGCAGCAATGCGGGGGCCATCGTCCCCGACCGAGATTCGCCCGCAAAACCAAGGTCCGCTGCGCGACCCCGGCGGTTCATTGCCAATCTGGCGAGGGCGAGCCGACGCCGGCGCTAGAACGTCACCCACTTGTTCGCGCAGGGGTTGGGCGTCGACGAGCCCGTGACCGAGTTGGTCGCGGTGACGCTCGAGCCCAAGGGGGCGAAGTTCACGCTGCCCGGCCCGAGCGTGAGGTCGGCGAAGGACGACGAGACGTTCCCCGGGACGATGTCGTCGACCACCACGTTGTCGAGCGTCAGCCCGAGCATGTGGGTGGCGTCGTAGCCGAGCAGGGTCACCTTCGGCGTCGTCGACGTGCTCACCGACCGGAAGTTCTGGATCGTGATCCCCGTGTAGTGCGGGTACTCGATCCCCGTCGCGCTCGAGTACGTCGGCGTCAGGATGATCGGGTTCGTCAGCCCCCGGACGCAGACGTCGCCGTAGAAGATGTTCTGCACCAGGCCCCCGCGGCTGGAATCCGACTTGATCCGGATGCCGTTGGCGCTGCCGCCCGAAAGACCGGTGTTGGTGCCGTCGATCGAGAGATCGCAGACGGTCACGTCGGAGACGCCGCCGTTGGTCTCGCTGCCGATCGACATGCCGTGCCCCGCCTCGAAGTGGTTGTGGGCGATGGTGAGGTTCTTGACGCTGGTCCCGCCCTTGATGGCGATGTGGTCGTCGCCGACGCTGATCTGGTTGTAGACGATGAACCCGTTGCTGGCGGCCTCGCCGGGATCGACGCCGTCGGTGTTGTGCGCGCTCGACGGGGTGAGCTTGGTCCCCGCGCTGTTGGTGGCGGCCGACGGCGTCTTGATGGTGATCCCCCAGACGATGAACCCGGCGGCGCCGAGCTTGACGTGAAACTTGGGCGCGTTGTGCAGCGTGATTTCGTAGAGCGTGAAGTTGGTCGCCCCCAGCACCTGGATGAGCGCGGGGCTGTCGCCGCCGGCGCCGTTGACGTCCCACCACGACATCGCGCCGCCGAGCTGCGGCTCGCCCCCCTGCCCGTCGATCGTGCCCATGCCGACGATCCCGGAGTTGGCGCCCCGCACGGAGATGAGCGCCGTTGCCTGTCCGTAGACGCTCGGATCGCGCGTGCCGAACAGCGTGACGCCGCCGTCGACCCAGAGAGAGACGCCGCTGGGAAGACTCAGCGGGCCGGTCATGAAGCCGTTGCTCGCTCCGCTCGTCGTGAGCCGCACCGCCTGCCCCGCCGCGCACCCCGAGAGCGCCGTCTGGATGCGCGCGGTGTCGAGGCTCGATTCGCCCGGCGGCGTGCCGGCGACGATGGCAAAGCTCGCCGTGAGCGTCGCGCAGGCGGGCGGGAGCACCGGCTCCGCGGGAAGTGTGGCGTCGATCGTCGCGCACGGATTGCCGGTGGCCGCCCCGGCTGTTCCACCTTGCCCGCCCGTGCCGGCGCGACCAGCCAGGTCACCTGCGCCCGCAACGCCGCCTCCCGTGTCCGTTGCCGCGCTCCGGCCGGTTGCCGTGCCCCCCGCGCCTGCGCCGCCGCTGCCGTTCGGGGCGCCGCCGCTGCCGGTGATTGTCGGTCCTTGGTTGGTGCCGCAGCCGGAGGCTCCCGCGCCGAGCGCGCCCGACACGGAAACGAGAAGAACGACGAGACGAATTCGCGGGCGAAGGGTCATGGGGCCTCTCCCAAACGTCTTCTGGCCGCGAGAAAACGGCTCATCGGCGGGGCCCGGCTCCGTCGGAAACGTGGCGCGGGTTTCCAGCTTGGCGCCCTCGGGGGAATGTGCCTAGACTCGGTTCGCCCCTCCCTCACCCAGCTTTTCTCGAGGTGTAGTAAATGAAAGATCGGACTCGCTTAGTTGGTTTCGCCGCGGCAGCTCTGTTCGCGGTCGGCACGAGTGGTTGCTCGACCTCCGGCGACGGCGGCAGCACCGGCGCGACCGGAGGACAAACCGGCTCCGGAACAGGCGGCACGGCCACCGGCGGCAGCACCGGCACCGGCGGGATCGGAACGGGAGGCACCGGGTCCGGCGGGACCGGCACCGGCGGCGCCAGAGGCGGAAGCGGCGGGAGCGGCACCGGCGGAGTTGGAACCGGCGGCTCGGGCACAGGCGGCGCGACCGGGGGAGCCGCGGGCTCGGGCACGGGTGGTACCGGCGCCAAGGGCGGAAGCGGTGGCGGCGGCGGGGGCCTGGCAGGCGCGAGCGGCAGCGGCGGCGGGGCGAGCGGCGGCAGCACGGGGACCGGCGGCTCGGGCCCGTCGTCCTGCATGGACAACATGCAGAACGGCAGCGAGACCGGCGTCGACTGCGGCGGCTCGTGCGGCGCCTGTCCCAACTACAAGATCAACGGACCGAACACCGGCGACACGGTGGGGAGCGGCTGCAACGGCGGGCCCGCCTTCATGTGCGCGCGCGATCTGGTGTTCAGCCCGGAGCTCAAGGTCGCCGAGGCGGACGACTTCGCCTCGCCGACCAACCCGCAGTTCGTCTACGGCGTCGTCGGCCACGACAAGGACTCGGGCGGCCTCGACACCGAGTCCGGCAGCAACGCCTGCTGTCAGTGCTACCAGCTGGTCTTCACGTCGCCGCGCGATCCGGTGAGCGGGGTGGCGACGCCGAAGCCGATGATCGTCCAGGCGTTCAACACCGGCGCCGGCGGCGGCAAGAACTTCGACATCTACATGGGGGCCGGCGGCGAGGGGGCCAACACCGCCGGCTGCAGCAAGCAATACACCGCGTATCCGACCATCGGCCAGCCGAACAACGGCGGCATCCGCGCGCAGAACGTCAGCCAGTGCGCCGGAACCGGAGGGGCGTTGAGCTCTTCGTCGATCGCCACCATGTCCTGCCAGAGCGCGATCGCCAGCGACTGTCAGATGATCACGGCGAGCAACGCGTCCGTGCAGAGCTCGACGCAGGTCTCCTGCGAGGAGACGAGCCAGACGGAGAACCTCTATCACCTCAACTGGAACGTGATGGCCAAGCGGATCGAGTGCCCGGCGAACCTCACGCGCGTCACCGGCTGCAAGCTCAACTCGCAGGGGTTGCCGTCGGCCGACGCGACGGCGGTCGACATGGCCTCGGCGTCGAGCAAGGGCTTCTCGTCCGGTTACACCACGACGACGATGCAGGACTGCTGCCGGCCCACCTGCGCGTACAAGGGCAACGTCACCGGCGCCGACTCGACCTACAAGCAGTACTACACCTGCGACGCCTCGGGAAACCCAGGGTAGTCGCCGGCGCTCGCGGCCGGCGACTCCGCAGCAGCGGGTCGACGATCAGGCCGTGCAGGATCTTCAGTAGCCGCGCGCGACAGCGCTCGGCGCGAAAAGTTCCTACGGAACTGCGGACGCGTCGGCGTGTCCTTCGATCGAGGAGGCCGCCATGCACCCCGTCGATCCACGCAGACCCCGAAGCCCCGTCCCCGCGCCGCAACCGCCCGTCCCGCTCGCCGGCAGCGACCCGCCGTTCGATCCGGACGCGCTCGACGTCCGCGCGACGCCGATCGTCTCGGCGCCGCTCCGTCTGGCCGCCCCGGCGCTGCTCGTCGCGGCCCGCTTCCGCGATATCACGCTGGCGACACGCCTCTTGCGCAGCGACGAGCCGCGCACCTTCGCCATCGGCAACGCGCGCGGCGCCGACGCGCCGGTGAACCCGGCCTGGCTCCCCGAGATGCCGGACCCGATGGCGCCGCGCCGGCATCTGCTGGTCGAGCCGGCACCCGGCGGTTTCGTTCTCAACCTGACCTCCGCAATGCGGGCGGTCCTGCAGACGGGGCTGCAGGCGCTGCCGCTCGGGCCGGATCTCGGGCGGGCCGACGCGCCTCTCAAGTTGCCGCCCGGCAGCCACCTGCTGGTCCCCTGCGGCGAGGTGACGTTCGAACTCCAACTGGCGGAGCCGGCGGCGACCATTCCCCGCCCCTGGTTGCCGGCGGGCTGGCGGGCCGGCGTGAAGTACCCGCTGGCGGTGGCCATCGTGCTCGGCCTCTTGCTGGCGATCGCGCACCTCATTCCCTCCGATCCGCGCGCGCTCTCGCTGGACACGCTCGACGCCTCGGGCCGCATGGCCCGCGTCCTCACGGTCCCCCTGGAGGTGACGGCGCCCGAGATCGACAAGGTGCGCACCCTCGCGCAAGCGGCCGGCGGCGGCGGCTCGCCGGCCGCGCCAAAGCCGTCCGGCCAGGCCGGCGACAAACGCGCGCGCGAGACCAATCATCGGTTGGCGATCAAGGGAACCGCGCGCCCCGAGGACGTCCGCGCGCTGGCGGACCGCATCCACCAGAACAGCTTGCTCGCCGTATTCGACGGCCCGCGCGGCGGCGCCCTGACCGCGGTGCTCGACGACGGCCCGGCGATGGGCGCCGACGCCGAGAGCGTCCTCGGCAACCTGATCGCCGCCAACCCCGGTGCCGCTTACGGTCTCGGGGGGCTGGGGACAACCGGCACGGGCGCGGGCGCGGCCGGCGAGCACGAGAGGATGCTCGGAGGCGGAGGTCCGCTCCCCACGATGGGAGTCTTCGGCCGCGGGTCGGGCTCGGGCCCTGGCTACGGAACCGGGGTCGGCGCGCTCCACGCACACAAGGGGATCGTCCCCGATCCGGTCATCGGCAAGGCGGATGTCCAGGGGACGCTGGACAAGGCGATCATCCGGCGCGTCGTCCGACGGCACCTCAACGAGGTGAAGTACTGCTACCAGCAGGCGCTCCCCCGGCGTCCGACGCTGGAAGGCCGTCTGGTCACCCAGTTCACGATCGCGCCGAGCGGCCAGGTGCTGGCGGCGTTCATCCAGAGCTCGACGCTGAGGGCGGTCGAGGTCGAGGCGTGCGTCGTCAACGCCGTCAAGCGCTGGGAGTTTCCGGCGCCCAACCACGGCGGTCTGGCGATGGTCTCCTATCCGTTCAGCTTCGCGCCGGCCGGCGACTGACGGGCGCGCCCCGGCCGTCTAGAACGTCACCCATTTGTTGGTGCAGGGGTTGGGCGTCGACGAGCCTGAGATCTTGTTGGTGACGGTCACGCCCGTTCCCGAGGGCGTGAAGCTGACGTTTCCCGGCCCCAGCGTGACCTTGGTGTACGACGCCGTCAGCTTGGGCGTCGGGTCGAAGATGACGTTGTCGAGCGTGACGCTGTTGAGGTACGACGCGCTGTACCCGTCGAGGGTGACCGTCGGCGAATTCCCGCCGGTGAGGACGTGGATGTTCGAGAAGGTGATGTTCGTGTACTGCGGGATGGAGCTGCCCGTGTTGGTTGAATAGGTCGGCGTCAGGAAGATCGGGTTCGCGACGCCCCGCATGCAGATGTCGCTGTAGGTCACGTCGTTGACCAGGCCGCCGCGGCTCGAATCGGATTTGATCCGCAGCCCGTTCGAGCTTCCGCCGCTGGTGCCCGTCCCGATCTGGTCGATCGAGAGGTCGTAGACCTTGATCCCCGAGACGCCGCCGGTGAACTCGCTGCCGATCGACATGCCGTGACCCGCTTCGAAGTGGTTGTGGGCGATGGTGAGGTTGGTGACCCCGGTCGAGCTCGATCCCTTGATGGCAATGTGGTCGTCACCGTCGCTGATGTTGCTGCAGACGATGTAGCCGTTGCTGGCCGACTCGCCGGGATCGATCCCGTCGGTGTTGTGCGCGCTCGAGTAGGTGAGCGCGGTCCCGGCGCTGTTGGTCGACTTCGAGGGCGTCTTGATCGTCACGCCCCAGACGACGAATCCGTTCGCCGAGAGCTTGACGTGGAACTTCGGCGAGTTGTGCAGCGTGATCTGGTAGAGCGTGAAGTTCGTCGCGCTGCTGACCTGGATGAGCGCCGGGCTGTTGCCGCTGCTCCCGGCGTTCTGGTCCCACCACGATTGACTGGAGCCGACGTTCGGCTCGCCCCCCTGCCCGTCGATGACCCCGCCGCCGATGATCCCGGCGTTGGCCCCCTTCACCGCGATGAGCGCGCCCGCCGAGCCGTAGACGTTGGGATCGCGCGTCCCGTACAGCGTCACGCCGGTGTCGACCCAGAGCGTGACGCCGGAGGGGACGGTGATCGGCCCGATCAGAAAGGCATTGTTCGAGCCGCTGGTCACCAGTTTGACGGCCTTGCCCGAGCCGCAGGCGCTGAGCGCCGCTTGGAGCGCCGAGGTGTCGGCGTTCGATTCGCTGGGGACGCCGTTCGTGGCGACGTTCTTGGTCGCGGTCAACGTCGCGCAGAGGCTGGTCGGCAGCGTCGGCTGGGGCGGCATGTTGCTGTCGCCCGCGCCGCAGGTCCCGGTGGTGCCGCCGGTGCTGGTCGTCCCGCCGGTTCCCGTCGCGCCGCCGGTGGCTGGCGTGCCGCCGGTTCCCGTCGTGCCGCCCGTCGCCTTGGAACCGCCGGTTCCGATCGCGCCGCCTGTCGCGGTGGCACCGCCAGTCCCCGTCACGCCGCCCGTCCCGGTCGCACCGCCCTTCCCGGTGGTGCCGCCGGTCGACGGCGCGCCGCCGGTTCCCGACACACCTCCCGTCGCCGGTGTCCCGCCTGTACCCGTCGTGCCCCCACTTCCAGTCGCGCCGCCGGTCGCCGTCGTGCCGCCCGTCGCCGCCGTGCCGCCCGTCGCCGTCGCGCCGCCCGTCGCGGTCGTGCCACCGGTGCCTGTGTTGCTGGTGACGCCACTGTCCTGGGCGCATCCCGCCATCAGGAACAGCGCGAGCCCCCCTGAGGCGCAGACCTTCGTGAACAGGGGACCGGCAAACGAGCGCGACGCTGACATGGGGGACCTCCGCGGTGGGACCGGCGAGGCGATCCTCGCATCGGCGGTGAATGCAGCGACCTGCTCCGCCAGATCACCAAATCGGCGGCTGCCGGACAGGCCTCGACAGCAGTGTTGGGGCGAGCCGCGGGCGGCTCACGAGGCGCCGCGGCACAGGCCCGATTTCGTGATCGACGCGGGGGCTGGGCGACATTGAGGGTCGGGCGCAATTTCGTGCCATCGTCGGAGGTCCCCGTGCGTCACCCCATCCGCGCGACCCTGCTCGCCCTCTTGCTCGCCTGCGGCTGTCAAGGCTCGGAGGTGGGCGCCGACGGCGGGGGGGGCGGAGGCACGACCGGGGCCGGCGGAATCACCGGCACAGGCGGGGCTGGCGCAGCGACGAACACCGGCGGCGCCACCCAGAGCGGCGGCAGCGTCGGGACGGGCGGGATGACCAGCACGGGCGGCAAGGGTGGCTCGGGCGGCACCGGCGGGTCCGGCGGCACCGGTGGAGCGTCGGCCACGGGCGGCAATGGTGGAGCGTCGGGCACCGGCGGCAAGGGAGGAGCGTCGGCCACCGGGGGATCCCCGGGCACCGGCGGCGCGGCAGGCGCGACCGGCGTCGCCGGAAAAGGTGGCGCGGCGGGCGGAGGGGCCGCCGGACGCAGCGGCACGGGCGGCGCCGGTGGCGCGAGCGCGAGCTGCTCGACGCCGACGCCCGCCAGCGCGCTCGTCGGGTGGGCGGCCGTCTCGGGGATGGGCGTCACCACCACGACCGGCGGCGGAAACGCCACGCCGCAGACCGTGACGACCGAATCGGCGCTCGCCTCGGCGGTCGGCGGAACGGGCGCCGCCGTCATCTACGTCAAGGGCGTCCTGTCGGCCGGGAAGATCAGCGTCGGCTCGAACAAGACGATCGTCGGGCTGTGCGGCGCCGAGATTCACGGCCACCTCGGTCTCAACGGATCGTCGAACGTCATCGTCCGCAACATCAAGATCGTCGGCTATGGCGTCGGCAACTGCGCGCTCGATCCCGACTACGACTCCTCTGTCGGCTGCTCGTCCGGCAACGACGCGGTGACGGTCAACGGCGCCTCCCACCATCTCTGGTTCGATCACTGCGACATCTCCGACGGCACCGACGGAAATCTGGACATCACGAACGGGTCCGACTTCGTGACCGTGTCGTGGACCAAGTTCCACTACACCTCCCGCGCGGACAACAGCGGCAGTGATTCGACGGGCGCCGAGGGCCACCGGTTCTCCAACCTGATCGGCGCGTCCGACGGTCTCTCCATCGACGTCGGCCACCTCAACGTCACCTGGCACCACGACTGGTGGGCCGACAACGTCAACCAGCGGATGCCGCGCACGCGCGCCGGCAAGATTCACCTCTTCAACAACCTGTTCACGGCGGCCGGCGACAGCTACTGCACGAACGCCGGCGACGGAGCGCACCTCCTGGTCGAGAGCAACGTCTATAGCGGCGTGAAGGCGCCGCTGCAGCCCGACTCGAACGGCGACATGCTGGCCAAGAACAACATCTTCACCAACACCAGCGGCACGACGACGGCCAACGGCACCGGCTTCTCACCGACCTATTCGTACAGCGCGGACGCGGCGAGCGGCGTGCAGGCGGCCGTCCAGTCCGGGGCGGGACCCCAGTGAAGAACCTTCGATTCGTGCTGCTCGGCTGCGCTGCCCTCGCCCTGGCGGCCTGCGCCAACAGCCAGACGACGACCGACGCCGGCGCGGCGAGCGGGGGGAGCAACGCGACCGGCGGCGGAAGCGCCGCGGGCGGCGGAAACGGCAGCGGCGGCGTCACCGCGACTGGCGGCAGCGCGAGCGGCGGCGCGACGGGAACGGGCGGCAGCGTCGGCGCCGGCGGAACGAGCGGCACCGGCGGCTCCGGCGGCAAGGCGGGAACGGGCGGCGCGACGGCGACCGGCGGCACTGCCGGGGCCGGCGCCAAGGGCGGGACCTCGGGCGCTGCGGGCGGCAGCGGCGGCGCACCGGCGACCGGCGGAACCACAGGAACCGGCGGGCAAGGGGGATCGGCCGGCAAGCCAGGCACCGGCGGCACGACCGCGACCGGCGGCACGACCGGGACGGGGGGCACGACCGGCACCGGCGGCAGCGGAAACGCTCCCGGCAACGCCAGCTCGGTCTATCCGCCGGTGAACGGCACGAACGTCTGTCCCGATCCGCAGCTCCGCATCACGTTCGCGGGCGGGGCGCCCAGCATCGGCTCTTCCGGTCTCATCCAGGTCTTCAACTCCAGCGGCTCCGCGGTGGCCTCGGTCGACGTCGGCGCCAGCACGTACAGCACCACCAACGGCGGAATGACCTTCAACATCCAGCGGCCGGTCTACGTCGACGGCAACACGGTGGTGGTCTACCTGCCGTCGAAGCCGCTCACCTACAACCAGACCTACTACGTGAACGTGGCGTCGGGCGCGATCAAGAGCTCGTCGGGAGCGGCGTTCGTGGTCACCGGTTCGACCGCCTGGCGGTTCACCACCGCCGCCGCCGCGCCGACCAACAAGGCCGCGGTCGGGGTGGCGCTCGACGGCTCGGCGCCGTTCTGCTCGCTGCAAGGCGCGCTGGATTTCGTCCCCACCAACAACACGGCCGCCGTGACGGTCTCCATCGCCAACGGCACCTACCACGAGATCGTCTACTTCAAAGTCGAAGAGCAACGTGAGCATCCAGGGGGCCAGCGAGTCGGGCACCATCCTCGAAGGAACGAACAACAACAACCTCAACCCCAGCACCAAGGGGCGGGCGTTGATCGGCGGCGACAGCACCAACGGGCTGACCGTCAACAACCTCACCATCCACAACCTGACGCCGCAGGGGGGCTCGCAGGCCGAGGCGCTGCGGCTCGAGGGCTGCGACAAGTGCGTCGTCACCAACGCCACGATCATCAGCCTGCAAGACACGCTGCTCTGGAGCGGCCGGATCTACGCCAAGAACGATCTCATCGAAGGGAACGTCGACTTCGTCTGGGGGACCGGCGCCGTCTACTTCGACAGCTTGCGAGATCCGCACCATCGGACGCTCGGGACCGATCGTTCAGGCGCGCAACCCCTCGTCGACCTATGGCTACGTCTTCGTCGACAGCAAGCTGACCTCCGACGCGGGACTGACGGGCGGCGTGCTGGCGCGCATCGACGCCAGCGTCTACCCGGCCAGCCACGTCGCCTACGTCAACTGCCAGATGTCGAGCGAGATCACCGCCGCCGGCTGGCAGCTCACCGGCGGCACGGCCACCTCGGCGCTGCGCTTCTGGGAGTACCAGAGCGTCGATTCGAGCGGCAAGGCGATCGACGTCAGCAAGCGGCTGGCCGGCTCGATGCAGACTCACGTCGTCCGAAGCGACGATGATGCGGACGCCGAGCGTGGTGCTGGCCGGCTGGCAGCCGCCCGGGACCTGAGCCTCAGCGCGGCGCAACCGCGGCGGTGTAGATGCTGAGCACGCCGCCCCGGTCCGAGGTGAAGTAGAGCGTCTTGCCGTCGGGGGTGAGCCAGGGATCGCGCTCGTCGGCTGCTGTGTTGAGATCGGCGAGCGGCTGCGGCGGGGAGAACGGCGCGCTCGTCGACACGCCGCCAGGCGACGAACAGATCCGAGTTGGCGGCCACGCCGCCGTCGGCCGCCTTGCCGCCGTCGGTCGGCGACAGCGCCGCGTCGGCCGGCTGCGGCACCGGGGCCGACGAGAAGAACATCGTCAGCCCGTCGTCGGTCAGAAAGCCGTCGACCGTGCTGCGGTCGGCCTGGTCGAGGGCAGGGATGGCCACCGGCGCCCCGAACGGCGCGCCGGCCGCGGGGCGGGCCGCGAGGTAGGTCTGGTAGTTGCCGCCGGAGGCCGGGTTGGTCCCCGTCGCCTTCGTCGAAGCCATCGGCATCACCAGCGCGTGCTCTCCCGGCGGGCGCGGGATGTCGTCGGCCGGCGAGTTCAGCGCCACGACGTTCACCGGCGTCGACCAGGCGGAAGCGCGCGTGGCCCGCTCGGTGACCCAGATGTCATTGGCGCCGGCGCCGCCCGCGCGATCCGAGCCGAACCACAGGGTCAACCCGTCGGTCGAGATCGCCGAGCTGGTCTCGAACGAGTCGCCGTTCACGGCGGTCACCGGCGCCGGCGTCCCGAACGGCGCCGCCGCCGTCGCCCGCGTGGCGAACCAGACGTCGCCGTTGCCGCTCACCCGATCGGTCGTGAAGTAGATCTCCAGGAGATCGCCGGTCAGCGTGGGGTTGTCGGTGCGCGAAGAAGAGGCCAGCTCCGGCACCAGGACCGGCGCGCCGAAGTGGTACGGCACGGGGAACATGCTTCCCAGGCTGACGGTCGTGCCGGCCGTGCAGGCCGGCGTGCAGATCGCCAGAGCGATCAAGGCGACCGGCCGCATGCCCCGATGCTAACATCGCCACGGGTGCGCACGGCACGCGTCAGCTCTCTTCTCGGTGCGCTGCTGCTGCTCACCGCCGTCGATGCCACCGCCGCCCCCGGCGCGCCGGCCGCCACCTCCGCCCGGCTGGAGGTCGAGGCCCTGCCCGATTGCACCACCCGCGAAGAGCTCGCCGCGCGCGTCGCCGCCCGCTCGCGCCGGATCCATTTCGACGGCGAGACCGCCGCCGGACCGACCGTCCGCGTGGTGATCGCCCCGACGCCGCGGGGGCGCGCGGTGGGCGAGCTCGTCATCGTGCAGCCCGATGGCAGGAGCTCGTCCCGGCGCCTTTCGGCCTCGTCGTGCGCCGAAGCGACCGACGCCATCGCGCTCATCATCGCGCTGACGCTCGATCCGATGTCGGCATCAGCCGGTGGTCCGGGCGTGACCGCCCTGCCCAGCCCTGCGCGGCAGAGCGGGGCGGCACCGCCGGGTCCGCCCCGGAACGAGCCGCTCCGCACTTCACCGGCGGCGGTCGCTGCCGGTTCGCCAGCTCCCGCGCGAGCGCCTGAAGCGCCTGCGCCGCCCGCCGATCGCGAAACCGACCGCCGCCGCCGCCCCTGCCCCGCCGCTCGTCACGCAGCGCCGCTTCCGTGGCGGAGCCGCCGCCCAGGTGATCTTCGGTCTGGCCCCCGCAGCCCTGCCGGGCGTCGGCTTCTACCTGAGCGCCGCCCTCGATCGGGAGGCGCTCTGGTCTCCCGCCGTGGTCATCGCCGGGACGCACGCCTGGTCGAGCGGCCTGGCCGAACCGGGCGGAACGGCGGCCTTCACGCTCGACGCGCTCACGCTGGACGCTTGCCCGTTCCGCCTGCACCTCGCCCCCGTCGAAGCGCGGGCCTGCGGAACCGCCCTCTACGGTCGGCTCGGCGCCGCCGGGTCCGTCACCTACTCACCCGCCACCTCGGCCCGCCCGTTCGCGGCGGCCGGCGGCGCGCTCCTCCTTTCCCTGGAGCTCGGGCGGTCGTTCGAGCTGTCCGGACGCCTTGGCGCCAGCGCGTCATTGATCCGGGATTCCTTTGCCTTCACGCCCGCCGTCTTCCACCGCACCGCGGCTGTCACCATTGCGGCGGGCCTGGGATTGGGCGTGCGCTTTCCGTGATCGATGCGAACCCCCACAGGCATAATCGAGGAGCAGATGCTGGGGAGATTGCGGCTGGTTGAACGCAGTGGTGGTGGGAGGCAGGCCCCCGCCACGCCGCCGCGCGCCGAGCCCGATCAGGAGAGGCTGGGACGGATGTTCGTCGCGCATCACGCGATGGTGTGGCGCACGATGCGCCGGCGCGGCCTCTCCCCCGACGCCGCCGCCGACGTGACCCAGCAGACCTTCCTGGTCGCCGCCGAGCGCCTCGGCGACATCAACCCCGACAGCGAGCGCGCGTTCCTGGTCGGGACCGCGCTGCGGGTGGCGCATTCGCTCGGGCGCAAGACTGCTCCGCTGGCAGCTCGAGGAGGACATGGATCAGCGGGTCGCCGGACGCCCGCAGCACGAGCGACGAGCGGGCCGCCGTCGAGCTTTGCGATCTGGCGCTCTCGAAGGTCGATGCCGATCTCGTCGAGGTGTTCGTGATGTTCGAGCTCGAGGGGCTGTCGTCGCCCGAGATCGCGGCGTCGCTGGAGATCCCGCTCGGCACGGTCGCCTCTCGCCTGCGCCGGGCGCGCGAGCAGTTCCGGGTGGTGGTCAGCCGTCTCGAGCTGACGATGCGCCGAGAGGGACACGGCGTGACGCCCCCCGATCCCAAGCTCCCGACGCAGCTGCGCGTCGTCGGCGCCACCGACCTCGAGCGCCGCCTGCTCGACGCCGGCTCGCGCGAGCTGCCGTCCGTCGAGCTGACGCGGAAGATGCAGCAGGCGCTGGGCCTCTCGATCGCCGCCAGCGCCATGACCGCCGCGGCCGCGAAGATCGGCCGGCCCCGCCGCGGCCGGCGCGCCGGCCTTCGCCTGGCCGGTCATCTCCGTCGGAGTGCTCGCGCTGGCCGTGACCGGCGCCATCGTCGGCATCCACTCGACGGCCAGCCGTCACGTGGCGAACGGATCGGCGGCCGCGAGCGCCGCGCCGCCGACCCAGGTCCCCGGGCCGGCGGCGACCGGCCTCGAGCCCGTCGCGGCGCCGGCTGCAGCGCCGGCCGCGCCGGTCGTCGAGCGCGCTGCCTCCGGCCCCGTCGCGCGCGCACCGGCACACGCTGGCCGTCCGCGACGCCGAGCGATCTCCGCGCCGAGATCGCCCTCGTCGACGCCGCCCGCACCGCCGTCGCGACCGGCGGCGACGACCGCGCTCTCGCCCTGCTGCATCGATACGACACCAGCTATCGCCCGGGGACCTTCCGCCCCGAGGCGGCGGCGTTGCGCATCGAGGCGCTCGCTCACCTCGGTCGCACCGCCCAGGCCCTGCCCCTGGCCCAGCGGTTCATCGCCGCGCACCCGGACAGCCCGCTCGCCGATCGCGTCGCGCGCGTCACTGGCCTGGCCACCCGCTAGCGCGGCGACGGCGGAGCCGAAACCCGAGTGACCGCGAGGTGACCCCCAAACAGGAGAGCGAGTCCTTGATGGACGAGATGCTTCCGTTCGCGAAGCACCTCCTCGGCAGCTACGGCGAATTTCCCCCCTTCGGCGGCCTCATCAAGATGGACGAGCAGATGATCCTCCTCGGCGCCGGGGCCGAGGAGAGCGGCCCTCGCGAAGGGATCTGGTGAGCGTCCTTTCGGACGGGTTTCGACGGCGGGCGCTGACCGGCGAAATCCGGGCGGCGGCCATCGTGGCCCAGGTGACGGTTCCCCGGTCAGGGGCAGGCCGAGAAGCGTCGACGCCGTGCGCATCTCCCTCGATCACCACGACGGCTATGCCGTCCATGTGTTCTTTCCCTACCGCAAGAACGGGACGATGGTGACCTTCGCCGAGCCGTTCGCCTCGCCGGGCACCTCCTTCGCCTTCCGCGGCGAAGCCTTCCGTCCTGACGGGCAGGCCTGAGCTCGTCAGAAGCTGCAGGTCGCCGCGCAGCTGCCGGTCGGGCTCTTGCCGGTCATCGCCTGGTAGTGGGCGCTGATCTGGGCCGGCGTGAGCAGCTTGTCGTAGATGGCGACCTTGCCGATGGCGCCGGGGAACCAGGTGTCGCCCGCCATGGTCCCGATGTTGAGCGGGCTGCCGTTGGCGGTCGGAACGACGTTGTACTGGCTCATGCAGCCGGTCTGACCGTGCTGCGCGTGATCCCATTCGACGCCGTTGACCCACACGTTGATTGAGCCGGGGTACGTCGTCGTGCCGGTGCAATCGGACGGTTGGCTGAGCGTCGTGTACTCGCCGACGACGTGGTACCAGGTGCTCGGCCTTGATGAGATTGTCGACCGGCTGCCAGTCGGCGGCGGAGCCGAGCCCGGCGCTGCTGTTGAAGATGTAGGCCGACATCCGGTTGGGGCGGCTCTCCGAGGTGGTCGTGCTGTACATGCGCGCCTCCCACTCGCAGGTCGGCGAGTAGTCGGCGCACTTTCCCATCCAGTCGACGTAGCCGTCGCTGCTGGCGTTGGGGAACTGCAACGTGTCGGCGTTGATCCACCCTTCCCAGGTCAGCTTGTGCGTCGTCGGCAGCGAGAAGGCGGCATTCGAGGGGATGGTCAGGTAGCCGGTTGAACCGTTGAAGTGAGCGGCGGCGTCGCCGTTCGGCAGCGTGGCCGCCGTCGGCGCCGCGCCCTTGTACGTGCCGGTGTTGTTGCCGACGAGATCGGGCTCGGTCGCCGCCGTCCCCTTCATCGCCCAGTAGGCGACCGGCTGATCGCAGAGGACGGTCTGATCGTAGGTCGCCGGCGACTGCGCAGCCGCGCGCTCGCGCCGCCGGCCCCGCCGGTGCCCGCGGCCCGCCCGTGCCGGGCGCACCGCCTGGCGCTCCCGCTCCCTGCGCCTGCCCGGCCGCCGGTCCCCGACGCGCCGCCCTTGCCCCCCTGTCCTGCCCGTGACCGCTCGCGCCGCCGTTGCTTCCCGCCGTGCCGCTCGCGCCCCCGTTCCGCTCGCGCCGCCAGTTGCCGCGAGCGCCGCCCGTTCCAGTCGTCGCCGCCCGTGCCGCTGGCGCCACCCGTGCCCGGCGCTCCGCCGGTCGACGATCGCGCCGCCCGTTCCGCCGGTGGTGACGGTCGCCCGCCGCCGCAGGCCCCGGCGAGCAACGCGGTCGCCGCCAACGTCAGCGAGACGGCCGTGTCAACGAAGATCGTCGAGCGCGTCGGACGATTGCGCATGGAGCTCCTTGGGGGGAGGAGGTGTCAGTTGCAGCCGATCGGCTGCGTGCCGAAGGCGATGTCGTCGTACCAGAGGTCGGAGGCCGGGCCGGCGTACTTCTCGAAGCCGAACCGCAGATAGTCGTAGGCGTCGATCTTCCAGGCGGTCGAATGGAGATCGGGAACCTCCACGCCGTCGACCCACACGTCGATCGCCGGCGTGTTGTGATCGAGCAGGATCTCGACGCAGGCCCACTGCCCCTGATCGAAGTGGGCGCCGATCATGTTCCCGTCGCTGTAGTACGCGTTGTTGGACATGGCGCTCTGCCCGTCGCCGCCGATCGATTCCATGATCATCTGATTGTCTTCGCTGAAGAGCAGGTTGTTCCCGTTTCCCTGGCGCCGCGAAGAGATCGGCGCGAACGAACGTGTTGTGCCCCGCCGTCATCGGCTGGGCGAGGCGAATGAAGAAGCGGAGATAGAGCTTGCCGCCCGAGACCGGCAGAGACCGCCGGGTCGTGCAACGCCAGGAAGGTGTCGTAGTCGTTGCTGCTCGGCTGGACGTGGATCGACTTGCTGCCGCTGTTGCGCCGGGCTGGTGCCGTCGACGGTCACCTGGCTGGCCGTCCCTCCGTCGTCGTCCAGGGCGCGGGCGGCGCGCCAGGCGCGTCGGCCTCGAAGTCGTCGCAGAAGACCATTCCCGGGACGTGCCCCGCAACGGCTCGCGCCGCTGGCGCCGCCGCCGGTCCCGCCTTGGCTGGCCCCGCCGCTGCCCGCGTGACCGCCTGCGCCGCCGGCGTTGCCCCCCGAGCTCCCGCCGCTGCCGACGGCGCCCCCCTTGCCGCTGCTCCCGCGCGAGACCGCCGCCTGCCGCTGCCCGGCCGGTCCGCTGCCGATCGAACCGGCGTTGCCGCACGATTGCCGCCCGTGCCGTGGCCGCCGGTAGCCGAGACGGCCTGCCGTCGCCGTCACCGCCGCTGCCGCTCTGGCCTCCGGTGGCGCTGCCCGCCGTGCCGTGCCGCCGCTGGCGCTGCCGCCAGTCGCGCCCAGGCTGCCGCCCGAGCCGCCCGTCGATGAGCCGCCGGTGCCGCTCCCGGCGCAGCCGACGATCAACAACGCGCCCAACCAGGCTCCGCGCGCGAGCCCGACGGGAACGCCGCGACGATTCGAAGGGGCCCGATCCTTCATTGGTTCTCCCGCGTTCTCCGTCCGTATGCCGTCCGTCACCGAGGCGCGCGGCCATTTTCCTGCATCATACACCGGCCCTCCGGCATAAAATGGAGCCGTGCTGGGAGCGTGGATGGCCGTCGCGTCGCTGCTTTCCGTGCTGCACGGCGAGCTGCCCGACAGCGTCGTGGTGACGGCGGCGGCGCCGCTCGATTCCCAGCGCCTCGCCGACGCCCTGCGCACCTACCTCGACGAGTTCGGGATCCGCGTCCAGGTCGCGCCCGCCACCGCCGGCGGGGATCTGCGCACGCAGCTCGACGACGCCCGCCAGCTCGGCGAATCGGTGCGCGCCGTCGCCGTCGTGCGCGCCGAGCGCGAGACCCGCGGCGAGATCGAGGTCGAGCTCTACGATCTCGCGACCGACAAGGCGCTGGTGGCGTCCGTGCGGCGCCCGGCGCGCGACGAGGACCTGTATCGCACGCTGGCGCTGAAGGTGCAGGCCATCCTGCGCGCCACGCTCTCGGAGGCGCGCGGCGATCTCCAGCCCGAATCGCCCGTCAGCAGGCTGCTGGCGGCCCCCGGCGCGGCCGCCACGGTGACGGTTCCCGAATCGATCACCTCCGAGCCCTCCGCTGGCCGGGCCCCCCCGTCGCCCCGCCTGGCCCTGGCCACGGGCTACGCCATCGTGGCGTTCCCCGTCGGTGGCCTGGTCTTTCAGGGGGTGGAGGTCAACGGGGTCGTCCTGCCGCGGCCGTGGCTGGAGCTGACGCTCGGCTCGGCGGCGCTCGGGCCGGTGCACGCGGCGGGGGGCGGCGTCGCCGCCGTCATGTCCGTCATCCCCGTCTCGGCGGCGGCGCTGTTGCGGTTGGCCCGAGGCCGTACCGAGCTGCTGTTCGGGCCGAGCGCCGAGCTGGCGTTCAGCTCGGTCTCGCCGAACAGCGCGACGCTGCCGGTCCTTCACTCCACGCACGACGTCATCGTCGGGCTGGGGGCCGATGCCGAAGGGCGCTGGCGGACCTGGGAGACGACCTGGATCTTCGCGCGGGTGAGCGCGCTGGGCGTCTTGCTCGGCGACCGCTACGACGTGTCGGGAACCCCCATCATCGACGCGTCGCGGTTCCAGCTCTCGGCGGTCGCCGGGATTGGCGTGGCGCTGCGATGAGCCAATCTTTTTTCCTAACCTTCCCCGCGCCGCCGTCCACTGACCATGAGGTGAGGGCCGTGTCTGACGCGTTGCCATCAGCCGCTCCCGACGTCACCATCCTCGTCGAGCGCGCGCGACGGCGCGATCCGGCGGCGTTCCGCGAGCTGTTCCACTGCTACGTCGGCCTGGTCCACCGGGTGGTCCGCCGCCTGGCGGGGCCGGGGCCCGACGTCGAGGATTTCGTTCAGGCCGCCTTCGTCGAGGCGTTCCGATCGCTGCCCGACTTCCGCGGGGACGCGCTCTTCTCCACCTGGCTCACCCGCATCACCGTGCGGGTCGCCATGCACGGCACCCGCCGCCGGCCGCCGCGGGCGTTGTCCCTCGACGAGACGACCGAGCGCGCCCACGACCACCCCGATCCCGAGCGGATCGCGGCGGCGCGGGAGGAGATGGCCTTCGTCGAAGGCCTGCTGGCCGAGATGCGCCCCAAGCGCCGGGCCGCCTTCGTCCTCCACGTGCTCGAGGGGCATTCGATGGAGGAGGTGGCGGCGATCCTCAACGCCTCGGTCAGCGCGGTGAAGGTTCGCGTCCACGACGCCCGGCGCCACATCGAGCGGCGGTGCGAGCGCCGGCCGGAGCTGGCCGGCTGGCTGAGGCCGGGAGCGCCGCCGTGAACTGCACCGAGGTCGAATCGCGACTGGTCGACGTGGTCGACGGCAGGCTCGATCCGGCCGCCACCGTTCGGCTGCACGCGCACATCGAGGGGTGCGCGGATTGCCGGATGCGCGCCGCGTTCTGGCGCGCGGCGGTCCCCAAGATGCGCGGCCTGCCGCCGCCCGCGCCGGACGCCATGAGCGTGCGGCGGATGCAGGTCGAGATCGAACGGCTGGTCGGGGCGGACCAGGCGAGCTCGCCGCCGCGGGTCTCCTGGCGATGGCCGCGTCTCTTCGTGCCGGCGGCGCTGACCCTCGTCGGCGCGGCGGCGATCCTCCTGGCGCTGCGGGCTCCGCGGAATCCGGTCGCACCAGGGCGGGGCGAACAGACCGGATACGCGACGCTCACCCGCGTCACGGGCGCGCTGACCATCGGTGGCTTGGCGCAGGCCGCCGATGCGCGCTCTGCCCGCCGATCGCGAGATCGTGCTCGCGGCCGCGACCGAGGCCGAGCTGAGCCTGGCTCGCGGCTCGACGCTGCGAATCGACGGGCCGGCGCGGCTCCGGCTGGGCGGGACGGCGCGGGCCGTGGAGGTGCGGCTCGACGCCGGGAGCCTCCAGGCCGCCGTGGCGCATCGCCTTTCCGGCGAAACCTTCGCGGTGGCGACGCCCCATCTGCGCGTCGAGGTTCGGGGGACGAAGTTCGCGGTCGTCGCCACGCCGGTCGGCTCGTCGGTGCGGGTCAGCGAAGGCCGGGTGGCCGTGCGATTCGCCGACGGGAGCGAGCGCCCCGTGGCCGCCGGCGAGAGCGCGGCCTGGCCGGAACCGGCCGATCCCGGCACCGGCGCTTCCCATTCCGGGGACGGCCGCCGACGCGCGTCCCACCTGCGGCGCGATCGCGCGCGCCTGCGAGGAGGCGGGGCGGGCGGCGCGGGGGAGCATGCGTTCCGGTGACGCCGCGGCCGCCTTGCGTCTGATCGCCGCCCGCAGCCACGAGGCGCACGATTCGGACGCCACCTGCGCGTCCAGCTTGGCCGGCTGCGAGGATGAGCTGCGCTACCTGCGCGCCGAGGCGTTTCGTCAGCAGGGGGAGCTCGACGCCGCCGTCACCGCCTACCACCAGCTCGACCGGCGCGGCGCGCCGGCGGCCACCCGGCAAAACGCGCTCTACGCCGCCGCGCAGATCGAGCAGCGACAGGGACACCGGCGGCGGGCGCACCGCGACTTCGAAAAGGCGCTGGGCGCGGCGCCCGAAGGGGCCCTGCGCGAGGAGGCGCTGGTCGGCTCGATGGAGAGCGCCGCGGCGCTGGGCGACACGGCGCGGGCGCGACAGCTGGCGCGACGCTATCTGGCGACGTTTCCCGGCGGCCTGCGCGTCGCGACGGCGCGCCGACTGGCGGGCACCGGCGCACAGCCTTGAGGCCGGCGATCAGGCCCCGGATCGTTCTCCTGCTCGCGCTGGCGGGGTCGCTCCTCGGCTGCCGGCGGGACGTCGAGCTGACGACGCCGCTCCCCCGTCCGATCGCCAACTGCGCCGCCAACGGCAGCGCCTGCAGCGGTCCAGCCGACTGTTGTTCGGGCCTCTGCCCCGCCGGAAGCTGCGCGCCGCTCACGGTGTGCCACGGCGACGGGTCCACCTGCCTGCGCGACGCCGACTGTTGCTCGTTCCTGTGCGGCATCAATCCGGCGGGCGGCGGCGATCTCGTCTGTCTCAACCCGGTCGGCTGCGTGTCCGACGCGCAGCCTTGCGCGCGACCGAGTGATTGTTGCTCGCTCGGCTGCGTGAACGGCATCTGCGGCGAACCGACCTGCGCGCCGGCCGGCGGCAGCTGCCTCGTCGACGGCGACTGTTGCGCAGGCGCCTGCATGGCCGGCGCCTGCGCCGCGGCCGCCGCCGGCTGCCGCCCCGCGGGCCAGGCGTGCGCCGCCGACGCCGACTGCTGCGGCCAGCTCTGCGTCGCCGCGAGCGAGAGCGGCCAGGCCACCTGCCAGCTGCTTTCCTTTTGCCGGGTCGCCGGGGAGTCCTGCGGCTCGGCATCCGACTGCTGCGGCGGCCCCTGCATGGGTGGGCCCGACGCCGCCAGCAGCTGCCACGCCCTCCCCGGCTGTCATCCGGCCTTCGAGCTCTGCGCCACCGACAAGGATTGCTGCTCGGGGCGCTGCCAGCCGTCGCCGACCGGCCCCGCGCGCTGCGCCGCCGGCTCCGGCTGCAGCCCGGATCAAGAGCGGTGCGCGGCCGACGAGAACTGCTGCTCCGGGACCTGCATGGCCGCGGCCGACGGCATCGCCCGCTGCGCTCCCACGCCCGGCCCGATGGCGCCGGCCCCCGATGCCGAAGGGGTGCCGCGCCATCGGCGATCTCTGCGCGAAATCGCCCGACTGCTGCGCCGGCGGCGCGGACAGCTGTCGCGCCGACCCGAACGGAACGCTCCGATGCCTCGGGCCATCCGCCGGCGCCACCTGCCTGCCGGACGGGCTCCCCTGCGCCGTCCCCACGCAGTGCTGCGGCCAGCGCTGCCTTCCCGACACCACCGGCACGCTGACCTGCGCCAGCAGCTGCGCGCCGTTCGGCGCCCCCTGCGTCGCGCTGGAGGACTGCTGCGCCGGGGTCTGCCTGGGCCCCGCCGGCGCGCGCGTCTGCACCCAGCTCACCTCACCGACGGTGGGACCCACCTGCACGGCGGCCGGCGACCTCTGCGGCGCCGGCGCGCGCAGCTGCTGCGCCGGAACAGACTGCGCGTCCCTCGGCAGCGGCGACAGCGCCTGCGTCGCGTTCTAGTCAGCGCGGCGTCTCAATCGATGGGCGCGAGCGATCTCGAACGAGTCCCAGGAAAGGCGTCTGCCCGCGTTCAGTGCCCCACGGCGTGATTGGGAGGGCCGCCCTGGGCAGCCAGCTTCTTGCTGCGCGTCCGCTCGATCGCCGCCGAGAGCTCCTCCACGCTGACCGGCTTGACGACGTGATCGTCGAACCCCGCCTCGAAGGCCCGCGCGCGGTCGTCGGGCTGTCCGTATCCGGTCATGGCGATCAAGACCGGCCCGTCGCCGAGGTGGGAACGCGCGCGCCGCGCCAGCTCGTAGCCGTCGAAGCCCGGGAGCCCCACGTCGATGAGCGCCACGCTGGGGAGCTCCGACAGAATCCGGGTCAGCCCCTGGGGGCCGTCGGCGGCCCCTTCGACCCAGTAGCCGTCGAGCACCAGCAGCTCCGTCAGCGTCTCCCGGATGTCGACGTTGTCCTCGACGAGGACGATGCGAACGCTCTCGTTCACGGCGGGCACGGTCGCCTCGGATCCCGCCCGTCGCCGACTCGGCGGCCGACGCCGACCAGGGGCAGCCGCACGCGAAACTCGCTCCCCTTCCCATCGCCCTCGCTGCGCGGCGTCGACCGTGCCGCCGTGCATCGCCGACCAGCGCGCGCACCAAGGTCAGGCCGAGCCCGAGCCCGCCCTTGGCGCGGTCGAGCCCCGTCGGCGCCTGACTGAAGACATCGAAGATCGACTCCAGGTGGTCGGACGGAATTCCCACGCCCGTGTCGCGAACCACCAGCACCGCCCCGCCCTCCCTCTCCTCATCGGGCTCTTCCCGATCGAGCGTGATGTCGATGCGACCGCCGCGCGGCGTGTACTTGATGGCGTTGGTGACCAGGTTGATCACCACCTGCTCGAGCCGCACGACGTCTCCTTCCACCGAGATCTCGACCGGCGCCCGGTGCAGCTCGAGCGCCAGCCCGTGCGCGTCGGCCATCGTCTGCAGCGACTCGACACAGCGCTGAACCAGAGGTCCGAGCCCGGTGGTCTCCTTGCGCAGGACCACCTTCCCCGAGGTCACCCGCGACACGTCGAGGAGATCGTCGACCAGCCGATTGAGGTGCGCGGTCTGGCGGTCGATGGTGTCGGCGTGCTTGACGACCCAGCTGTCGGTCACGCTCCGCCGCATGATGAGATCGGTCGCGAACTGCACGGCCGACAGCGGGTTCCGCAGCTCGTGGCCGAGCATGGCCAGGAACTGATCCCGGGCCTCGATGGCCCGCCGCGATTCGTACTGGCGTGCGCGCGCCCGCAGGGCCCCCCGCACCGTGGCCAAGAAGGTCCTTCGCTGCACCGGTCGATCGACGAACGACACGTTGCCGACGGCCTGCAGCCGCTCGAGCACCTGCAGGCGAAGCTCGCCGGGCATCGAGCTGAACACCACGATCGGCAGGTCCGACCAGGCCGGCTGCGCGCGCAGGAGGTCGGCGAGCTTGGCGACCCGGGCCGCCGTCAACTCCTCCTCGGTGATCAGGACCGCGCCGATGCCGGCGGTGATCTCCTCGGCGAGCTTCTCGAACGTCGCACAGGCGAGCGGCTCGATCTCCGCCCGAGAGAGCATCTGCGCCGCCAGCGCGGCGTCGCGGCCAATCGGCGCGTAGAGGGCGACGGCCAGAGACTGGGATCTTGCCGTGCTCACCCGTTGTCGCCTGAGCGAGGCTCTCCGGAAGCGAGCGCGTGGGCGCTGCCAATGTAGCTGGGGACGCCGCTCAGCACCCCCCGGAACCCGGTGAGCGGTTTTCCCGACGCTGACCCCATCCGGCGGCCCCATGCGGTATTCGCGGATGGTCTCCTCGTGGGCGCCGCTCCGCTTCTTGACGACCGAGATCGCCTTTCGGATCGCCCCCCCCGCCTCGAAGTAGCGCAGCATCACCACCGTGTCGGCCAGGTAGCTGACGTCGATCGGGCTCACCATCGCCGGGCCGAGGATCCCGTGCTGGGCCATCAGCAAGAACGTGGAGACCCCGCGCTGGCCCAGGACCGTCAGCAGCTCGTGCAGCTGCAACGCCAGCGCGCGCTCTTCGGGCATCGCGTTGAGATAGCCGTTCAGGCTGTCGATGACGATGACCCGCGTCTTGGCCTGGAGCGCGGCCGCGTTCACCGAGGCGACGAATTCCCCCGGCCCCATCTCCGAGGGATCGATCTGCTTGATGAAGAGGCGTCCGCCGGCGATGGCCCCCTCGAGATCGAGCCCCAGGCCCCGGGCGCGCAGGTGCAGCGTCTGGATCCGTTCGTCGAAGGCGAACAGCGAGACGTGCTCGCCACGCGCGGCGGCCGACAGCGCATAGCGGAGGGCCAGGGTGGACTTGCCCGATCCGGCGGGACCGATGATCAAGCGTCGCCGTCCCCCGATCGACGCCGCCGCCGAGGAGGGCGTCCAGATCGGGAACGCCGCTCGGCAGGACCGTCTGATCGAACTTCGTCGGCTGCTCCGAGGCCACCAGGCGCGGGAAGACCCGCAGCCCGCCCTTGACGATCGTCAGCTCGTGATAGCCGCCGCGCGGATGGAGGCCCCGAACCTTCACCACCCGGAGCCGCCGCCGCTCGTTGCCGTACTCGGAGGCGTGCTGCTCGAGCATGATCACGCCGTGGGCGATGCTCTGCAGCTGGCGGTCGTCCTCGGGCGCCGTCCGATCGTCGAGGAAGAGCACGGTGCACCGCCGCCCGGCGAAGAACTGCTTGAGCATCAGGATCTGACGCCGGTAGCGGAGCGGATGCTGGGCCAGGAGCCGCAGCTCCGACAGCGAGTCGAACACCACCCTGCTGGCCTTGGACTCGTCGATCTCGCGCGAGGAGCCGGTCCATGATCTCGCGCAGCTCGACCTCCGAGGGCTCGAACAGCGTGTTTTCGGCCTCGTCGGAGAGCTGCGGCGCGACCTCCTGCATCTCGAACAGCCGGATGCCGTCGAGCGACCAGCCGTGCGAGCGCGCCACGGCCGAGATCTCCGGGCGGGTCTCCGACAGGCTGACGTACATCCCGACCTCGCCCGTTCGCTCCCCCTCGAGCAGGAACTGCAGACCGAGGGTCGTCTTCCCGGATCCCGGATCGCCCTGGATCAGGTAGACGCGATTGGCGGGAAAGCCGCCACGCAACACCTCATCCAAGCCGGCGATCCCGGTCGCCGCTTTCGAATCATCGTCGTTTGCCGCCATGCGCACGAATCCCCATGGGGGAGCTTCGGCGACCAAACGTAGGTCTTTGACGTAGAGAGGCTAGGCCCCTCTCTGAAAATTGGTGATTTGTTGGAGCTCGGCCGTCATGGCACGAGGGTCAGCGGCGCGCTCCCCACGTTCGTGACGTGGGGGCGCGCGCCGTTGCCCAAAATCGGACGCCGTCAGACGACCCGTCTGCCCTGAATGAGCCGCACCAGGACCAGCACGACCGCAGCGACGAGCAGCAGATGAATGAAGCCGCCCATCGTCACCGAGCTGACGAGGCCAAGCGCCCAGAGCACCAGAAGGATGAGAGCGATTGTCCAAAGCATGCGTGGCCTCCTGGGCAGACTGGATACAACCGCCGTGCCACGTCAGTCGCCGCCTGATCTCACGAGGCTCTCAGCCGTTGGTAACAGGCCATGTTACGAAAGCTCGGACCTCCCACCGGCGGGCGATTCCGATATCGGAAACGTTGGCCGGCCGAGGAACGCCGGGAGCCCTGCGATGCCGCACGGCACGGCTGCTGCACCGGCAAACCCGGCGAGATGAACACCGAACGAAACATGGCGCTGTCCGAATTCGCGGCCGGGAATGATTCTCCAGGGGACGTATCGAATCGTCGGCCCGATCGCGGAAGGCGGATGCGGAGAGATCTTCCTGGCCGATCACACGCGCCTTCCCGGGCAGGTCGCGATCAAGGTCCTTCACCGCGGGTTGCACCAAAATGCGGAGGTGCTTTCGCGCTTCCGCCTGGAAGCGGAGATCACCGCGACCCTTCGACATCCGCACATCGTGCAGGTGCTCGACTTCAATGTCACCGATCAGGGATACCCCTACCTGGTGATGGAGATGCTGGAGGGGCAGTCGCTGTCCACGCGGATCAACGAAGGCGGGGCGCTCCCCCCTGCCGCCGCCGTCCGCATCGTCGAGCAGATCGCGCAGGCGCTGCACGCCGCGCACGTCCGCGGAATCGTCCACCGCGATCTCAAGCCGGACAACGTCATGCTCCTGTCCGCCGACGGCGTGCAGGATTTCGTCAAGGTGCTCGACTTCGGGATCTCGCGCGCGAGCTGGCGCCCGCGGCTGACCAACGGCGCCGAGGTGGCCGGGACGCCGCAGTACATGGCCCCCGAGCAGGCCCGCGGCCTCAGAGAGGAGATCGATCCGCGCAGCGACCAGTTCTCGCTGGCGGCCATGGCCTACGTGCTGCTCACGGGGCGCGAGCCGTTTCGCGCCGACGATCCGATCGCGGTGCTCTACCAGGTGGTGCACGCCGATCCGCCGCCGCCGGCGACGCTGGTCCCACGGCTCGGCCCGGCGGTCGACGCGGTCATCATGAGGGGGCTGGCCAAGCGACCGACCGAACGCTTCGCCGGCGTGCTGGACTTCGCCGCCGCGCTCCGACGGGCGATCGAGGGGGTGCCGCTGACGCTGACCGAGGCCGGGGAGGCCGCCGAGCACCCGCCGACCTCCGACGTGGACGCGCTCGATGAGCCGCCCCCCATCCGTCTGGTGGCGTGCGACGCGCCGACCGCGCTGGAACGCGCCGCCGGCGAGCCGGTCGGCCCCGCCGGCCGCCTCACGCACCGGAACCTCCGACGGGCGAAGTGGAACGTCCCACGGATGCCCGGACGGCTCGCGCTCCTGGCGTTCGCCGGCGCGCTGGCCTTCGCCTGGTTCTCGCCCGCCGCGCGCGGCACGGCCGGCACCGTGTGGCGACGCGCCGGGGCCCAGGCCCACCGCCTGGTCATCTCGCGGCTCCCCTGACCGACGCTCGCTCGCACCGCGTTCCTTCGCAGGTCAGTTGGTGACGAGACCCATCGTCAGCTGGCTCTCGAAATCGGGAGCGCCCGGGTTGCCGTAGTCCGACCAGATGATGAAGGCCTCGCCGCCGAGATAAGAATCCGCGCCGGTCGGCGTGATGGTCAGGCGGTAGGTGTCGCCGTTCCCGCCGTTGAACGAGGCAGGCCTGAGCGTCGACCCGGAGCTGGTGCCCAGAATCACGTCGTCGTAGTCGTAGGCGGCGGCGCCCCAGTGGTTCGCCACCGGCGCTCCGCTCGTCAGCGAGACGTCGATCGTTTGACTCTGCCCCAGCGGGATCCGGATCCCCCGGGTCATCACCCGTCCGCCGTCGTAGCTGATCCTGCCGAGCCGCGGGAAGCTGTTGAAGTAGGGCGTCGTGGTGAGCACCGGAACGCACGGGTTCTCGAAGCGCGCCGCCGCCGCGTTCGACCACGACCGCTGAACCATGTACGTGGAGCCGGGCGGGATCAGGTTGGCGTCGTCGTTGAACTCGCACATGTCCGCGACCTCGCCGTCGGTCACGAGCGTCCAGACGAGATCGTCATCATCCTCCTGCGTGTACGCCGGATCGCTCTCCGGGAAAGGGTCGGTCGCCGTCTCCACCAGCTCGTGGCTCATGTCGACGGTGCGCTCCTGCAGGTCGGTGATGCGGGGGCCGTCGAACCCCGGACAGGCGCACGACAGCGCGTACGGCACCGTCACCACCTTCGACCCCACCGTCACGTCGGTCTGAAAGTGATACCCGTCGTAGTCGGTGCAGCAGGCCCCCTCGGCGTCGGCCTCGATCGTCCCCGCGGGGAGGACGAACAGGTAGATGGTGTTTGGATCGGCGGTGCCCCAGGCGGGGGTCGCGCCCGAGGTGTTGCTGGCCAGGCTCGACTCCAGCATCGCGTCGGTGACCGACGTCGGCGCCGGATCGGTCAGCATGACGGGCGGAAGGACCGTCAGCGGGCCGACGCCGTACTCGGAGGTCGTCTGCGCCCAGTAGCTGGTCGTGGCCAGCTCCTGCAGAAAGGCGAGGACGTCGGTGGCCCCCGCGTCGCTGGCGTAGAGGATGGGCTGGACCTTGGGCGCCGCCAGAGACCTCCCGCCGACGTCAACCACCTGCGGCAGGACCGGCTGCGGAGGCGCGTCGCCACCGCACGCGCCCAGACCGATGCAGACCACGCTCAGTGCCCACAGACGACGAATGCGCAAATGATATCCCGCGGTCGAGGTCCCATGCCAGAGTGTTCAGGCGGTGCACCCGCCCGGAAGCTGCGATAGAACATAGCCATGCTCAGCGTTCGGCGTGCGGGGGAGCGGGGACACGAGAACTACGGCTGGCTCGACACCCAGCACACGTTTTCATTCGGCGAGTACCATGATCCGCAGCACATGGGATTTCGCGCCCTGCGGGTCATCAACGAGGATCGCGTGAAGCCCGAGAGCGGGTTCGGCACCCACTCCCACCGGGACATGGAGATCGTGTCGTACGTTCTGGCCGGCGAGCTCGGACACAAGGACAGCATGGGGACCGGCTCCGTGATTCGTCCCGGCGACGTCCAGCGCATGAGCGCCGGGACCGGCGTCACCCACAGCGAGTGGAACCACTCGAAGACCGAGCCCGTGCACTTCCTGCAGATCTGGATTCTGCCCGACCGCCGCGGCCTCGAGCCCGCTTACGAGCAGAAGACGCTGGCGCCCGAGGCGACGCACAATCAGCTCCGCCTCATCGCTTCGCAGGACGGCCGCGACGACGCGCTGACCGTGCACCAGGACGCCGAGATTTACGTGTCGCGGCTGGACGCGGGCCGGCAGGTCGCGCATCCCCTGCGCGCCGGCCGCCACGCCTGGGTCCAGGTGGCGCGGGGCGCGGTCGACGTCAACGGCACGTCGCTGGGCGCCGGCGACGGCGCGTCGATCAGTGACGAGGCGCAGGTGCTGCTCAGGGCGAGCGAAGCGGCCGAAGTTCTGGTCTTCGACCTCGGCTGAACGCGGCGGTCACGCCCCGCCTCAGCGGCCGGAGCTGCTCGCGTAGAGCGCGCTGGTGATCGCGGCCAGCTTCGCGGGGTCGAGGCTGCGCTCCTGCGGCGGGAGCACCTGCCAGACGGCGTCGCCCTCGACGAGCAGGAGGCCGAATCCACCAGCCTGCGCCCTTTGGCGAAGCGCGTCCGCCTCCCAGCGCGCGGCCACGGCGGTCCGTGCCCAGAGGAGCTGGGCCACCAGGGCGGGCGTGCAGGCGAGGTAGGACGCCGTCAGACTGTCGCGTGCCCGCTTCGGCTCGTCGAGCGCGCGAGCGAGCTCGTCGACGTCGTTGGCCGCCTCGATCCCCACGACGTGTCCGCCGCCGATCATGCTGCGCCCGCGATAGCCGATCAGGTTTGCGCGGCCGAGGCCCGGCGCGTTGCCGGGATACGCGGTCAGTCCGGCCAGGTCCAGCCAGGTGGTGAGCGGAGCGGCCAGGTCCTGGACGCGGGCCACGCGCCTGAACAGACCGTCGACGAACGGGCCCTGAAGCTTCCTGGCCCTGAAGATCGACGCCGCCAGGACCTCGGGGGCCGGCACCTCGTACCAAAGAGAGCTCTTGATGCCCCGGAGCTCTTCGATCCGGCGCTCGATCGCCGCCATCTTGTTGCTGCCGGACGGCTCTGCGACCCCGAGCTCCTCGACGACCGCTTCGGGGACCCTGGGATCTTTGAGCGCCTCCTTGAGACGACGGAGGCGCAGGCCGCTGTAGCGGGTGGTGTCTTGATCGACGAAGAGCCCGAACTTCACGCCTTCATCGTTCTTGAGGTCACCCTCCGACGCAAGCGGCGCGCGCGAAGCGAGACGCTGAGCTCACACCGGGGCGGCTCGCTCCCAGGATCACGCCTCGATTGTTTCTGGCGTGTTTCGTTCTCATGTCTTTGAGGTCGGTATTCCACGTCCAGAACGTCAATTTGCTTGATCGCGACCTCGCCAATGACGGAAATTTCGCTCCATGGATGCTCCAGTCGATCTCGCCACGCGCGTCGCCGATCTCGAGGCTTACGTGAGGAACGGAACGCCGACAGCACTGATCTCGCCCGGGCCCGGGCACAACGCCTGGATGATGACGTCGACCGCGCTGGTGCTGTTCATGACCCTGCCCGGCCTGGCGCTGTTCTACGGCGGCCTCGTGCGCCGGAAGAACATCCTCTCGGTGATGGCGCAGTGCCTCGGCTGCGCCGGGCTGGTCACCGTCCTCTGGTGGCTGTGCGGCTACAGCCTGGCGTTCAGCAAAGGCTCGCCGGTCATCGGCGGCCTGAGCCTGGCGCTGCTCCACGGCGTCACCTCGGCCCCCAACGGCGACTACGCCCCGTGGATCTCGCAGAACGTGTTCGCGATGTACCAGCTCATGTTCGCGATCATCACGCCGGCGTTGATCATCGGCGCGATCGCCGAGCGGATGAAGTACGCCGCGGTCATGACCTTCATCGCCGTCTGGATGTTCGTCGTCTACTTCCCGCTGGCGCACATGATCTGGGGCGTCGACGGGCTCATGAACGGCCTCGGCAATCCCAACGCCGCGATCAAGGCGATCGACTTCGCGGGCGGAACGGTCGTGCACATGTCGTCCGGCTGGTCGGCGCTGGTGCTCTGCCTGATCCTGGGCCGGCGCAGCGGCTTCGGGCGGCGCGCGTTCCTTCCCCACAGCGTCGTGCTGACGATGGTCGGCACCGGCATGCTCTGGGTCGGCTGGTACGGATTCAACGCCGGCAGCGCGCTGGCCGCCGACGGGATCGCCGCCAACGCCTTCACGGCGACCACGCTGGCGACGGCGGTCGCCGCCGCCATCTGGCCGGCGCTCGAGTGGATGACGCGCGGCAAGCCCACCGTGCTGGGGTTCTGCTCCGGCGCGGTCGCCGGGCTGGTCGTCATTACCCCGGCCTCGGGGTTCGTCACGCCGAGCGGCGCAATGGCCATCGGCGTCCTGGCCGGCGTCGTCCCATTCGTCGCCTGCACCAAGCTCAAGTCGTTCTTCCGGTACGACGACGCGCTCGACACCTTCGGCGTGCACGGCGTGGGCGGCACGCTGGGCGCCCTGGTCACCGGGTTCTTCGCCAGCTCCGACGCCAATCCCAACCTGGGACATCTGACGGCGAAGGTCCTCTGGCTCGAGCAATTGAAGGCGATGGGCGTGACGGTGGTGCTGTCAATCGTGGCGACCACCGTGATCGCTTTCGCGATCAAGGCCATGATGGGCCTGCGGCCCAGCGTCGACGCCGAAGAGCTCGGCCTCGATGACACCGAGCACGGCGAGGCCGGCTATCACCCCGAAGACGGGGGCGGCCACGGCCCCAACGACGTCCAGAGCATTCCCGCCGCGGTGGCGCTGGCGGACGCCCGGTCGTGAAGACCGCGCCGGCCGCCGCGCTCTGACGGCGGCGGCGCCCCCCAAGGGACATAGCGGGACGACGCGCCGGCCGCGCCGTCACCGGTTCGGTATGCTCCCCATCGTGGGCGAGCCCGTCGTGCTGCGAACCGAGCGTCTCATCCTGCGTCCGTGGCGCGACGACGATCTCGCTCCGTTCGCCGCCCTCAACGCCGATCCCCGGGTCCGCGCGCATTTTCCCTCCTGCCTGTCGCGCACCGAGAGCGATGCCTCGGCCCGGAGGATCCGCGAGGGCTTCGACGAGCAGGGCTATGGCCTCTGGGCTGCCGAGATCGCCGGCGGCGCGCCGTTCATCGGGTTCGTCGGCCTGGCCGTGCCGAACTTCTCGGCGCACTTCACCCCCTGCGTGGAGATCGGCTGGCGACTCGCGCACGACGCCTGGGGACGCGGCTACGCCACCGAGGGAGCGCGGGCGGCGCTGGCGTTCGGCTTCGATACGCTGCGCCTCGGCGAGATCATCTCCATGACCACGACCGACAATCACCCGTCACGCCGGGTGATGGAGAAGCTCGGCATGTCTCACGACGCCGCGGACGATTTCGATCACCCCAACCTTCCGCCGCAAAGTCCGATGCGACGTCACGTGCTCTATCGCCTCGGCGCCGAACGGTACCGCCGGAGGTAGGAACGCCGAGGCTCGGCGCCGGCGGCGCCGTTCGCTCACGCGCCCCAATGGGGCCACAACGGCCGCCAGCCCGTTTCGACCAGCAGCACCAGCACGGTCGCGAGTCCAAGCGCGAACACCGCCTCTCGGACGATGCTCCATCGCATCTTTCGCTTGAGCACGAGGATCTCGCCCGCGTCGTCGGGCGCGTCGCGCCGCGCCCAGCGAAGCAGCGCCAGGAAAAATCGGACGGAGCCGAAGACCGCCAGCCAGGGGTGCCGCGGGTGAGGCGGCAGCGCCGCGCGCGTTTCGGGTGGCATCGCCGCCATCACCCGGGCCTGCAGGGGAACCTGGCGCAACACCTCGATGACGTACGGGAGCGCCGCCGCCGCCACAACGAGCGATCCCCGGAGCGTCTGGTCCATGCCTGGTGTTCGGCAGCAGATGCCGTGCCAGCCCCCGCGTCCGCGGGGGAAGGCTCCCCCGGCGACCGCAGTCGCAGGAATGGCAGGCCAGCGCGCGCCGAGATTGCCAGATCGTCGGCGCGGAGGGAGCTACCGCCGCGCCCGGCGCCGGCGCCGCCCGGTGATCGCCAGCGCGATCCCGAGGAGGATCGCCAGCGGAGCGCCGTGGGTGGGGCCCCTGTCGAGGGCGCAGCTGCAGCCCGCGGCAGAATCCCCGCCGGTCGTCCCGCCGGTCTGCGAGGAGCCTCCCTCGCCACTGGAAGCGCCCCCTTCCCCGCTGACGCCGCCCGTCGCCGAGCCGCCGCTGCCGGTCGCGCCGCCGGTCGCCGCGCCACCGGTGCCGGTCTGGCCGCCGGTCCCCGTGGCGCCGCCGGTCCCCTTGTTGCCTCCGGTGCCGGTCGCGCCTCCGGTGCCGGGCACCCCGCCCGTCCCGGTCGCGCCGCCGGTCCCCTTGGCCCCCGCGGCGCCGCCGCTGCCGGTTGCGCCGCCGGTCCCCTTCACCCCGCCGGCGCCGCCCGTGCCCGTCGCGCCGCCGGTGCCCTTCGCGCCCGCCGCGCCACCGGTGCCGGTTCCGCCGCTGGCGCCGGCCGAGCCGGTGGTGCTGGTCGTGCTGAGCCCACAGGCGCCGCTGGGCTTGTCGAGGCCGAGGAAGCTGATGACGTCCTTGTAAAGCGTCGGGTTGACCGTCTCGAGATCGTGCTTCTGGCTGGACGGACCGAGGTTCGTCTCCAGCCTGACGTTTCCCGAGCTGTCCTTGTAAACGGTGCGCGTCCAACCCGAGTGGTCGCTCCAGCTCGCCTCCGAGGTGGCGGAGCCGAGGTTCCCGAGGGTTTGCATCTGCAAGACCACCGTCGGGAGCCAGCCGTTGAAGTTGTACTCGTCCCCGCCGCCGACCCACTGCTGGGAGCAGCCATATTGCCCGCTCCACTTGAAGACGTTGGTCGCCAGCGCCGCCCACTGGGCCCCCGTCATGCTCGGCGGCTGCGAACTACATTTGGTGCAGCTGGTGTCGCCGGCGGGCCAGCCTCCGGCGGGAAACCCGGGCATCGCCGAGCCGCCGGCGAAGACGTCCGGGTAAACGGCGAGCAACGTGTTGGTCATGCACCCGCCCGAGGACATGCCGGCGGCGAAGACCCTGGTCTTGTCGGCGCCCTTGTTGGTGATCAGGTAATTGACCATCGTGACGACGGCGGCCTTGTCGCCGCTCCGGGCGGCGCTGGCGTCGAAGCAGTTCTTTCCCGCGTCCGGCGCGATGAGGTAAAAGCCGTTCGCGTCCGCGTAGGAGTCGAACCAACCGTGGACCGTCGTCGAGTGGCCGGTGCACATGTGGATCACCACCAGGATCGCGGGCGGGCTGGCGAGCTTCGACGGTGTGTAGAGATCGCCGTTGAGGCTCGCCCCGAAGGCGAAGTTGTTCTGCCAAGACCCGGCGAAAGCCGGCGAGGCCGTGAGCAGTCCGGCGGCGATCGCCAGCAGCGCGACGACGTGATTTCGAGATCGGGTCATGGGGGTCCTCCAGTTTTGTTTCGTCAAGGGAAAGAGCGCGACCGTTCCGGCGTCGAGCTCCCGCACCCCGATCCACCGGCGACACCGAGCTGGTCGAACGGGATCGCTGCGGCAGACGAGCGAGCCTTCATCTGCGGCCACCATGCACCCCACGCTGCGCCCAGGTCTTTGCATCAGTGGGCTTGCCGCTCTCATTTATGGCGTTGGCGGCTCCGGCGGCCCCCTGGCTGGGCGACGGGGCGGACACGGGGAGCCCGACGCGCGCGCCCAGCCGCGCACGGGCAGCTCGGCGGCATTCCTTGACTTTTGCGGCCGCGTCGGTCACCTTCCTCGACATTGAGTTTTGTCCTGCCTCCGCGAATTTCTGCGGAGCGCGCCAGGGACCGGTAGGCGGCGTCGCTGTCTGAACGGGTTCGCACGGACAGCACGCACTCGAAACCGAAGACCCCGCTTGGTCCCGTCGATCACACGACGGAGGCGCATATCCGGCGGCGGATGCTTCGAAGAAAACGCCACATCTCCAATGTCCACGACCGCTCCTCTGACCGACTCCGTCTCCGCTCCCATCGCCTCGTTCGATTCCCTCGGGCTCATCGATCCTCTGCGCCGCGCCGTGAGCGGCGCCGGCTACGAGACGCCGACGCCCATCCAGTTCAAGGCGATCCCGCACCTGCTGGCCGGGCGTGACGTGCTCGGCTGCGCCCAGACCGGCACCGGCAAGACCGCCGCGTTCGCGCTTCCCATCCTCGACCGACTGGCCCGCACCAAGCGCGCGGCCGAAAAGCGCGGCCCCCGCGCGCTGGTGCTCGCCCCCACCCGCGAGCTGGCGCTGCAGATCGCCGAGAGCTTCCAGACCTATGGCCGTCACCTGTCGCTCAGCACCGCAGTGGTGTTCGGCGGCGTCGGGCAGGGGCCGCAGGTCGAGGCCTTCCGCCGCAACACCGACGTCATCGTGGCCACCCCCGGGCGCCTCATCGACCTCATGGGTCAGGGGTATGCCAAGTTCGAGGCGCTGGAGACGCTGGTCCTCGACGAGGCCGACCGGATGCTCGACATGGGCTTCATCGATCCGATCCGGCGCATCATCGCGGTGCTGCCGCGCAAGCGTCAGACGTTGATGTTCTCGGCCACCATGCCGACCGAGATCCTCAAGCTGGCCACCTCGATCCTGGTCGACCCGGTTCAACTCTCCGTCGCGCCGGTGGCCAGCACCGCCGACGGCATCACCCAGTGGGTCATGCACGTCGAGCGCAGCCAGAAGCGCGCGCTGCTCTCCGAGGTCCTGCGAGACCCGGCGATGACCCGGGTCCTCGTCTTCACCCGCACCAAGCACGGCGCCAACCGGGTCGCCGAGCAGCTCGATCGCTCGGGCGTCACCGCCGCGGCCATCCACGGCAACAAGTCGCAGGCGGCCCGCCAGCGGGCGCTGGGCGCCTTCAAGCAGGGGCAGGTCCGGGTGCTGGTCGCCACCGACATCGCCGCCCGGGGCGTCGACGTCGACGGGATCACCCACGTCATCAACTTCGAGCTCCCCAACGAGCCGGAGAGCTACGTGCACCGGATCGGCCGCACGGCCCGGGCCGGCGCCTCCGGAGTGGCCCTCTCATTTTGCGATGCCGAAGAGCGCAGCTCCCTCCGGGCCATCGAGCGCCTTACGCGAACCCCCGTCCGGGTGGTAGAAAATCACCCATTCGCGGGACGCCCCCCCCGATCAGACGCAAGACCTGCGCGAAACTGACGCGAATCTGATCAGTCTGGGTGCCTCCGGGAATAGTATTTCCCGTAAGCGTAGAAATGCGAGGCCCCCAGATGCGCATCGACCATTTCCGGCAGAGTCTTCGTGTGGTGTTGGCGGTGACCGCGGTCTCGGCCGCGGTCGGCTGCGGGTTCAAGCCGGCGGCCTCCCCGACCACCGGGGCCGGAGGCACGACGATCGACGGCGGCACCGGCACCGGTACCGGAGGAAATGCTGGAATGCCAGGAAAGGTGGGACCGACCTCGCTGTCCATCACTCCCATGACGGCCACGATGACGGTCACCAACACCAGCGGGGCCCAGACCCAGCAGTACATGGTGACCGGACAGGTCAACGGCCAGACGCAGGATGTGACCGGCCAGGTCCTCTACACGGCCTCACCGAGCGGCGTTGTGACGATCGACCAGAACGGCCTCGCGACCAGCACCGGGGCGAGGGGCGGCGTGGTGACGATAACCGCCAGCGCGGGCGCCGTGAGCGTCACCGCCACCCTGACCGTTTATTACACCTTCACCGGGGCCGATCCGGGAATGGCGAACACCATCACGACCGACCCGTCGTCGATCTTCACCACCACCAACAACGACACGGCGCGCTCGCCGGGGCTCGTCTACCCGAACGACGGCGTGCTGTTCCCGCCCAACATCACCGGCATCGAGATCCACTTCACCCCGGGCGCCAACAACACGCTGTTCGAGGTGAGCCTCACGGGCAAGTACGCGACGGTCAACGCCTTCGTGCGCTGCGT
The DNA here is from genome assembly GCA_963835825.1 of uncultured Pseudomonadota bacterium. Classification (GTDB taxonomy): domain Bacteria; phylum Myxococcota_A; class Polyangia; order Fen-1088; family Fen-1088; genus JADGRB01. The sequence continues at coordinate 1,417,437 of CAWIGZ010000001.1, read as the reverse complement.
GGCGATGGGAACCGCCGGCTGCATCTACCAACCCGATCCCGGGCTCTGGTCGGCAATCTCCATCGGAAACGCCGGCCAGGGTGACGTGTCGCTGGTCGTGCGCGGCACCGACGACACCGGCACCTCCGTCGGTGACAGCTCGCCCTTCCACATGCAGTTCTCGAAGGACAACATCGACGGCGCGCTCTACTACTGGACCACCAGCGGCAAGAGCGCGATCATGCGCTGGGACTTCTCTGGCAGCACCCAGTCGGCGCAGGCCTACCTGACCCCGGCCAACACCAGCGTCACCTCCTGCATCGGCTGCCACGCGCTGGCCCCCAACGGCGACGCCATGGTGGTCAGCGCCAACGGCCAGGGCGACGGGCGCCTCCTCTTGTGGGACATCACCACCAACAAGGCGCGGCAGCCCTACCCGCTCAGCCAGCGGAGCCAGTTCGAGTCCTGGAACAGCGACGGGACGCAGTTCGTCGGCGTGTACGGCGACGCCCAGAGCACCACCCGGCCTGCCAAGGCGGGGCCGGTCGACCTCATGATCTTCGATGGGATGACCGGCATGAAAACCTCGACGATCGCGCTCGGGGGGCTGCGCGCCGATCACCCCGACTGGTCCAAGAGCGTCGACGCCCCCAACACCATCGTGTTCACCTCCGCGGACCCCACCGCGGCCACCAGCGATCAGCGCCCCGCCACCGGCGGCATCGATTTCGTGCAGTACGACGGCGCCGCCTGGGGAGCGCCCCAGACCCTGGTCCCCTCCGAGCTGGGGAAGAACCGCTACTACCCGGCGATCGCGCCCGACGGCAATCTGGTCGTCTACGACGAATCGACCTGCAGCGGCACACCGACCGCCGGCGCCGCGCCGGACCTGTCCTGCGACGCCGACACGGATGCGACGGCGACGATGTTCCTCACCAAGATCAACGGCGGCGGGACCCCGATCGCGCTCGACAACGCCAACCGGGGCGGCGTGGCCGACGGCGCGACCACCGCGCTCACCAACTCGTTCCCCAAGTGGTCACCCTTCATCGAGAAGCTCAACGAGCAGCAACAGCTGGTCTGGTTGACCTTCTCCTCCACCCGACAGTACGGGCTGCGCGCGCCGCCCCCCTCGAGCGCCGACAGCAACGAGACCAAGCTGGGAACCCTGGTCTGGATGGTGGCGATCAATCCGGGTGTCGGCGGCACGGATCCCAGCTACAGCGCCTTCTGCCTGCCATTCCAGGACATCACGACCTCGAATCACATCGCCCAGTGGGCGATGTACTTCATCAAGAGTCCGGGGTAATCGACCCGCGGCCGAGCTGGGGCCGACGGCGCTGCCGACGGCCGGTGGCTGATTTTCTTTCGCCGAGGGGTGACACTTCCGCCGGCGCCCGGTGTTCTTGGGTGCATGAGGGAGGCACCCAAGCTTGGCGCTCGACATCGAAGAGCATTACCGGCGCTTCGGACCGATGGTCCTGCGCCGCTGCCGGACGCTCCTGCGCAACGACGCGCAGGCGGAGGACGCGATGCACGACGTCTTCGTGGCGATCTTGCGCGCCGAGGCGCGCCTGCGCGACGAGACGCCGGCCGGACTGCTCCTGCGGGTCGCCACCAACGTCTGCTCGAATCGATCTACCCGCGGTTCTTGTTGGGCCTCCAGCTCTAGCCGGTCAGTCGACCGACACGGCGGGCGGCCCTCGGAAGCGGCGCCGCACGCCGAGCCACCAGCCCGCCGCCAGCAGCGCCACCGCCGCCAGGGTCACGGTGAGCGCCTTTTCATTCGGTGGCTGCACGCCGATCCAGACCAGCAACACGACGCCGGCCAAAGAGATGGCCGCCACCACGCGATAGAGCCGGCCGCCCAGATCGAACGGTCCCATCCGCCTCCAGCTCCGGCCGTAGGCGCGGAGCCCCGCCGCGGCCGGCATGACGTACGAGAGATACAGGAAGATCACGCAGGCGGCAGTGAGCGTGGTGTAGGCCGGCGTGTAGAGGGTCGAGGCAAAGGCCAGCGCCACCGTCGTCCAGATCGCGGCGACGGGTGTCCTCCATCGGGTCGACACGCGCCTGAGCGCGCGCGAGCCCGGCAGCCCGCCGTCGCGCGCGAAGGCGTACATCATCCGCGACGTCGAGGTCACGCAGGCCAGGCCGCAGAGGTAATTCGCCAGGACGATCCCGACCCACAGCGCCTTGCCGAACGCGCCGGGCAACACCGACGTCATCAGCCAGGGGAAGACGTTCCCGCCCTGCCGGGCGCCATCGGCGACGCTGGGGAGCGCCAGGACGAACGCCGCCACCATCACCCATCCGAACATCCCCGACACCGCCACCGAACGGAGCATCCCCCGCGGGACGTTCACCGCCGCATTGACGGTCTCCTCCGACGTGTGCGCCGAGGCGTCGAAGCCGGTGATGGTGTAGATGGGCCACATGATCCCCAGCAACGTCATGGTCAAAAGGCCGCCGTGCGCCGGCCAGACGTCGCCCCCCGCCGCGCCGCTCAGGTTCTCGAATCGAAACAGCCGCGCCAGGTCCGGGTGCGAGGCGTGCGACAGCATCGCCAGCGTCAGCAACGCCGCCACGGCGAGGATGAGATAGCCGCTGAAGTCGGTGAGCAGCGTCGTCAGCCGGATGCCGAAGTGGTTGAGCAACGCGTGCGACGCCGAGATGACGGCCACCCCGGCGATCTGGTGCCCGAGCCCCAGCTTCGTGGGATCGATTCCCAGCATCGGCCCGATGAAGCCGACGAACAGGCTGTAGGCGCCGACGTTGACCGCGGCCGTCACGAACACCAGCCCCGCCAGGTTGAACCAGGCGGTGGCCCACCCCCACCCCTTGCCGCCGAGAATCGCGCTCCAGTGATAGAGGCCGCCGGCGGTGGGGAATGCCGAGGCGACCTGCGCCATCGACAGCGCGACGACCAGAGAAAATGCGACGCCCAGCGGCCACACGATCCCGGCCGCCGCACCGCCGACCGCGCTCACCCCGAGCTGGAAGGACGTGATGCCGCCCGCCAGGATGCAGATCGTGGAAAAGGCGATGGCGAAGTTCGAAAAGGCGCCCATGCGGCGGCGCAGCTCCTGCGCGTAGCCCATGCGCCCCAAGAGGACGACGTCGGCGGCGACGTCTTCGATCGCCTGGTCGGTGACGTTCTGGGGCCGGGCGCTCACCGCCAGATGCTACCGCGTCGGGCGTGATACCGTCCGCCCATGGCGAAATCACCCTGCCCCATCTCCAAGACGCAGTTCCTCGAAAAGGCCGAGGCCGTCAAGATCACCATCGGCGGCGCCGAGATCATCGCCGACAAGCGCGAGTTCTCCACCGGCTCGTTCGGTTGGTACCACAACGGCAAAACCACCATCACCGTCGACGGCAAGCCGCTATCGATCCAGATCGGTTTGAACCTGACGGTCGTCGGGAGCAAGGAAGCCGAGCGCTAGGAGGGCGTCGCCGAAAAGGCGACGGTGAGCGAAGCGAACCATGCCCGACGACGTGCTGCCCGATAGGCGGCCTAGCCTTCCCGAGGCCGCCCGGGAGCAGCCGTCCGCGGCTGGTTGCGAACGGCCGCCGCGCGCCCGCGGCCAGGGCCGACTCACGGCGTCGTCAGCAGGTAAAAGAAGACGGTCACCAGACCCATCACGAACAGCGTCGAACCGAGCAGCAGGATCCGTTCGCGGAAGGCCTCGCGCACGATGTGCCGCTTGAACGGATCCCCCACCACGGCCCTCACCTCGTCGGCGCGTTCGTAGTAGACCCGCCACTCGTCGTTGGTCGGTTGCTTTCCGAGCACTGGCCCCTCCCTTTTATCCCCGATTCCGTATCGGCGGAAATGACCGGTACCTTGAGCGGCGGGCCCGAGGCGCTCTGCCGCGTGCTCGGACAACACCGGCGAACCGCTGTAGACTGCCGGCCATGAGCGATTTCCGGCAGGTCTTCATCGGCACCGACTGCGGCGCCACCATGTCCAAGGTGGGCGGGGTCTGGTCGGACGGCACGGCGGTCTCCACCAAGCTTTACCAGCACCCCACCAGCTCCGAGGCGGGGAGCGACGCCGTGGTCGCCGGCTGGATCGAAGCGGTCGGCAAGTATCTGGGGCAAAATGGCCTCGTCTGGGATCAGGTGAGCGGGGTCGGCCTGGCGATCCCCGGGCCCTACCAGCGCTACGGCGTCCTCGGACACTCGGCCAACATGCCGCCCCAGTTCGAAGGCTGGGACTTCTACAACGACTACGCGCAGGCGCTCTCCGTCAAGGCGGGACGCGCGGTGCCGCTCACCGTGGGAAATGACGGCGCGTTCGGCGGCGTCGGCGAGGCGCACCGGGTGCGCGGCTCCGGCACCGGCGGCGTGGTGATGCTGGCGCCGGGCTCGGGGCTCGGCTCGGCGTACATCGACGCCCGCGGCCTGCCGCTGTCGGGCGACACGCTGGCGGGGATGGAGACGGCGCACATGGCGGCGCCGCTGCACCTGCTCGGCGCGAAGCCGTACCAGTGCGGCTGCGGGCGCAGCTGGGGCTGCGTCGAGCTCTACACCACGCTGGCTGGTCTGCCCTACCTCCTCGAGGAGAAGCTGGCCGGTTATCCCGACCATCCGCTGCGCCGCTCGACCGACGCGCCCAAGAAGAAGGCGCTGGCGCTGCGCGGTCTCGCGCAGTCGGGCGATCCGCTGGCGGTGGAGCTGTTCGACTTCCAGGCGCGCGCGATGGGCTACCACATCGCGAACCTGGTGCTGGCGCTCGATCCCGAGTTCGTGGTGATCGGCGGCGGCCTCATGGATCCGGAGAGCACCACCGAGGCTTTCCGCGAGCGCTACCTGAACATCGTCGGCGAGACCGCGCGGCCGCACCTCTGGCCGGTGCAGCGCGAGCGCCTGCGGATCCTGCCGTCGACGCTCGGCGAGCTGTCGCAGGCGATCGGCGCCGCGCTGGTCGCGCTCTACAGCGCCCGCAGCTGAAGACCGGGAACGTCGCCGCGCCGCGACAAAGACCCACGCCGGCCGCGAGCGCTGCGGATTCTGATCTGACGAAATCGAGGTGACCTGCCACTAACCCTGGTATGCGGTCCACCGGCGCCTTGGTCTTCGGGGGTTGTCTCGTCCTTGGCCAGCTTCTGCTGCTGTTCGACAGCCCCGTGGCGGCGAGCTGTCGGATCAAGAACGAGACCGGCTACACCTTCGCCGTGGCATCGGGGAACGTCCCGAACCAGAAGGTCGCCGCCCGCGCCACCACCACGATCGCGCCGGGCAAGGTCCAGGGGCGCAGCGACGAAGGCAAGACGATCAGCGGTGTCTGCAAGGACGGCGGCGACCTGGTCATCAAGGAAAAGAACGGCGTCCCGCTGCTGGGCGCCGCGCCCAAGAAGAAGACCGCCGGCGCCCGCCCGCGCTCACGGTAGCCGGATCGTAATCGCTCAGAGCCACTCGATCCCGAAGCTGAAGTCGAGGACGGAGCCGAAGCCACCCTCGAAGCGGGTGGCGTCGGAGCCAGAGCTCGAATCGGGCGGCAAGGCGAGGGCGCCGGCCGTCCAGGGCGAGTAGCCGAGCTCGCCGGAGAGGGCCAGGCCGCGGAGCGGAAAGAACTTCACGCCCGCCGCCAGCCGCGCCTGGACGATGGCGCCGATCAGCTTGTTCGAGGTGCCGGGATCCGCCGTCTCGTGCGACGTCACGACGTTGGCCACGGCGCCGAACGACAGATACGGGAAGATGGCCAGGCGATCGAAGTAGATCCCGAGGTTGAACGGGTAGAGGCCGAGCCCCACCATCGAGAAGCTCGAGCCGAAGCTGATGGGCAGATCCAGCTTGAAGAAGTAACCGCTGCCGCCGAGGTGAAGCGTCGGGGTGACGGTGGTGACGTTCGAACGCAGCGCGAACTGATCCGCGCCCGCCGTGCCGCCGGTGACCTGTTCGAGACCGTTGACCACGCCGCTGGGGGCGGTCAGCCGCAGCTGAGTGACGCCGACGCGAGCACCGAGGCCGAACCAGCCCATCCGTCGTGCGGGCGACGGCTCAGGTGGCGCGACCCTGACGGTCGCGGCGGACGAGCTCGACCCGTCATAGTCCAGATCGCTCGCTGCACGAGCCCGGCCGGCCACGACCATGAGGCAAAGGCAGACCAGCGCGAACAGCCGAACCTTCATCTCCAACGAACCTGGCGCCCCAGCAACGGCAGACAAGGGATTGCGCCGCGCGCCAGCACATCCGGAATGCGCGCCGGGCTGAGGTTCGATCCGTCATGGCGCGCCTGCTAGGGTCAACGACATGAGCGACGTGGTGGGGAGACCGAAGGTGGTGATCATCGGTGCGGGATTCGGCGGCCTCGCCGCCGCGCAGGCGCTGGGTGGAACCGACCTCGAGGTGACGGTGGTGGATCGCCTGAACTATCACCTGTTCCAGCCGCTCCTTTATCAGGTCGCGCTGGCCGCGCTGTCGGCGACCGACGTGGCCTATCCCATTCGCCGGATCCTGCGCCATCACACCAACATCGAGGTGCTGCTGGACGAGGTCCGACAGATCGATCTGGCGCGCCGGCGGGTCTGCCTCGCCGACGGGATCGAGCTCGCCTACGACTACTTGATCGTCGCCGCCGGCGCCGAGACCAGCTACTTCGGCCACGAGGACTGGGCGCCGGTCGCGCCGGGTCTCAAGGATCTCGAGGACGCGTTCGAGGTGCGACGGCGCGTGCTGTCGGCGCTGGAGGCCGCCGAGCGCACCGACGATCCGGCGGAGAAACGCCGCCTGCTCACCTTCGTGGTGGTGGGAGGCGGTCCAACGGGCGTCGAGCTGGCCGGCGCGATCGCCGATCTCTCGCGCGAGATCCTGCACGAGGACTTTCGCCGGGTGAGCCCCTCGGAGACGCGCGTCGTGCTGGTGGAGATGGCCGATCGCATCTTGACGCCCTTCGCGCCGAAGCTTTCAGAGAGCGCGCGGCTGCAGCTGCAAGAGCTGAAGGTCGAGGTGCGGGTCGGCGTGCGCGTCGAGCGCATCGACGCCGACGGCGTCCTCGTCGGGGGCGAGGTGATCCCCGCCCGGACCGTCCTGTGGGCGGCCGGCGTCCGTCCCAATCCGCTGGCGGCGGCCCTGGGGGCCCCGCGCGACCGCGCGGGGCGCATCATCGTCGAGCCCGACTGCACGGTGCCCGGTCACCGCGAGGTCTTCGTCATCGGCGACATGGCGGCGCTGACCCCGGCCGGCGCCACGGCGCCGCTGCCCGGGATCAGCCCGGTGGCCATTCAGGAGGGGCGCGCCGCCGCCCGCAACATCCTGCGCGCGAAGGCCGACATGCCGACCGAACCGTTTCATTACTTCGACAAGGGTTTCATGGCCACCATCGGCAAGGCGCGGGCCGTCGCCCAGCTCGGGCGCCTGCGGCTGACTGGCTTTGTCGCCTGGCTGTCGTGGGCGATCGTGCACCTCTGGTTCCTGGTCGGCTTTCGCAACCGCCTGGTGGTCTTCGTGAACTGGATCTGGGCCTACGTGATGTCGAGCCACAGCGCGCGCATCATCTCCGAGCGGCCGCCGCAGCCTGGCCGGTCGGCGGTGACGCCGGCCTTCGAACGGACGGACGGCGACCCTGCGAGGCCGTCGCCGCGCGCGACGCCCCCTTCCCCGCCGTCGCTCCGGACCTGAAGCTCCGAGCAACCTGTCACCACCCAACGGTGGTCGAAGAGCGAACAGGTGGCCGGTGCCGAGGAGACGTCGACGGCAAACTGCGGCGGCGCTGGCGCTCTCCGCCGGGCTGCACCTCCTGGCCGCGCTGCTGCTGGTTCGCGACATCAGCGGCCGGCGCCCTGCTGAACGCCCCCCCGCATCAGCGCCGAGAGCGATCGCGCTTTCGCTGATCGAGCGCGTGCGCTCCAAGCCCCAGGATCGATCGGCGCCCGCTCCAGTCGACCGCCGGCCGACGTCGTCTCCGCCGCGGCCTGCCCGCGCACCGCGCAAGCCAGAAGCGAGCGGCCCGACCCGGCCTACGCCGAGCGCCGAGTGGGGGCCGCAACCGAAGCCGGTCGACGCTCCGGCGTTGCCTGCCGCGCCGCCGATCGATCTGTCGTTCGAGGCGCTCGGCGAACGCGCCAAGGAACGGGCGGCCGCGACCTCTACCCCTGGCGAGGTGCTCGACCAGCTCCTCCGCCCGTCGCCCGAGCGGCCGGCGCGGCCCGGCGGGCGGAGAGCGCTGGGCGAGCTGCGCGCCGAGAGCCGATCGCCGCGCGGCGGCCGTGGCCAACGTCCGGGCCGGCCGCGCCGACCCTCTGCTGTTCGACCTTCTCCGCGGCGCGCGCGATCGTCTGACGCCGGAGGCGACGCGCATCGCCGAGGCGTTGCCGCTCGGCGCCGCCGAGACGACCAAGGGGTGGGCGCGTGGCTATCTGCGCGGGGTGGCGGACGCACACCAGCGGGCAGTTCGCCCCGCCTCCGGCGCCCGACGACACGTTGGGTCCGCGCCCCGACGTCCTCGGCGGCTACCACGAGGCCGCCCGTCAGGCGGAGTCAGGCGCCGAGCAACGCGCCGCCGAAGTCTGTCTCGGCATCGCGCCGAATCACGACGTCGTCGTGACGCTGCGCCGATCGTCGGGAAACGCCGCGCTCGATCGGCTGGCGGTCGATTCCTTCGACAGGGCGGGGGCCGCGCGCCCGGTGACGCCCGACGTTCGTCCGGCGCTGGCCTGTTACCGGGTCACGGTGGCCGCCTTCCGGCTCCCGCCTCTCCCCACGGTGGGCATAGACCTCGAAAATCGCCGCCTTCTCTACCCGTTGAAGCGGATCACCAAGGTGACGGTGGAGCTCGAGAGCGTCGATTTCGGCGAAAGCCACCAGACCCCCAGCTTCCTCGATGTGCCGTCGCGCTGACGGATCGCGGTCGGCCCAGTTACCCAGAAACTTGTAACGAGCCGCGCTCGGGGGCATCACTAGCAGCTCAACGGGAAAGGACTGCCATGACGATGAAGACGACGCTCGCTCCGCTCCTCGGTCTTTCTTTGGGACTGTTCTCTTTCGTCGGCGTGGGCGCCGCCGCCAATCAACCGGCCGCTGCGCCCGGCAAGCCGGCCGCCGACGCCAAGCTCCCGGCCCGCGCGAAGATCGACTGGGAGAAGATGAACGAGAGCCAGCGCAAGAAGTACATGAAGACCAGCGTGCTCCCCGACGATGAAGAAGCTCTTCGTCGGCTTCGACAAGAAGTACAAGAGCATGACCTGCATGACTTGCCACGGTGAAAAGGCCGCCGAGAACAAGTACAAGATGCCGAACCCCCAGCTCCCCAAGCTGCCGGCGCCGACCGATCGGCAGGGGTTCATGGCTCTCCAGCAGAAGAAGCCCGAGTTCGTGAAGTTCATGGGGACCGAGGTGAAGCCCGCCATGGCCAACCTCCTGAACCTCGACGAGTGGACGCCCGCCAACCCGAAGGGCTTCGGCTGCTACGCCTGCCACACCCAGCAGAGCGCGACCGGAGCAGCTTCCGCTCCGGCGGCCGCGCCCGCCAAGCCCTCCGGCGGCTGGTAACCTTCCAGAAATGGCCCCGGGCGTTCGTCCGCTCCCCTCGACGAACGCCGCGATGGCCCATTGATCCGCCGCGGCGCCCCGCGCTAGCATCGGGCCGCTTCGCTCGTTTCGAGCCTGGCGCTGCATCGACGATGAGCACCTGCCGTCCAGAGCGCTTGGAAGCCCGCGGCGGTCGTGGCTCTTCGCAAGCGAGAGGGGTTCTGTCTTGAATCACAGCTACGTCTTCAACGGCGACGCCGACGGTCTCTGCGCGCTCCAGCAACTGCGTCTCGACGGGGCGCCTCCCGGCGCGCTCATCACCGGGGTCAAGCGCGACATCGCGCTGCTCGCGCGGGTCGTCGGCGCCGCGCAAAGCGGCGATCGCTGCACGGTGCTCGACATCTCGCTCGACGTGAACCGGACCGCGCTGCTGGCGTTGCTCGACGCGGGGGTGCTGGTCCGCTACTTCGACCATCACTTCACCGGCGAGGTCCCCAAGCACCCGGGGCTGGAGGCCCACCTCGACCTCAGCCCCAACGTCTGCACCAGCCTCCTTGTCGACCGGGCTCTCGAGGGGCGCTTTCGCCGCTGGGCCATCGTCGGACTCTTCGGCGACAGCCTCGGCGACGAGGCCCGGGCGTTGGCCGCGGCCGACGCCGGACTCGACGCAGCGGCGACCGAGCGTTTGAAAGAGCTGGGCGTCGCCATCAACTACAACGCCTACGGCGAGACGCTCGAGGATTTGCACGTCCCCCCCGCCGATCTCGCCGCCGAGATGGCGCCCTTCGCCGACCCGCTGGCGTTCGTCGAACAGTCCGCCGCCTGCCGCCGCCTCGCCGACGGGTTTCGCCAGGACATGGAGCTGGCGCGCCGCCTCGAGCCCGCGCGGAGGATCAAGGGCGCCGTCTGCTTCACGCTGCCCGACGCGGCCTGGGCGCGCCGCGCCAGCGGAACGCTCGCCAACGACCTCGCCCGCTCGTACGCCGGCGACGCGGTGGCGATCGTCTCCCCGAAGACGAGCGGCGGCTACCTGGTCTCGGTGCGCGTGCCGCGCGACTCATCCGTTTCGGCGGAGGCGTTCTGCCGCGGCTTCCCGACGGGCGGCGGCCGCCGCACGGCGGCCGGGATCAACCACCTGCCGCCCGAGGATCTCCAAAAATTCACCGACGCCTTCGAGACGCAGTTCCGGCGCGCTTGACCGCTCGCAGCGATACTGCACATCGACTGACCCTTTTCAGCCCTCCTCTGCTACTGCGTTAGACCGGCCCTCCAGGTAGTTTGGGGGCGAGGTGGAGACAGGACATGAACAGCATCTTTTCTCGAATGGGCCGGGTCTACCGCGTGCTGCGGCGGACCTTCGGCGTCAAGGTTGCGCCGCTCTTCATCGCGGTGCTTTTTGGGTGCGTCCGGACGTTCGTCGCGCTGGCGATGGCGCTCGACAACGTCTTCTTCCCGCGCCTGCGGAAGACGCGCGCCAACCGACCCATCGTGCTGGTCGGCAACCCGCGAACGGGGACCACGTTCCTGCAGCGCTTCCTGGCCGACGAGGGGTTCGGCTCGGGGATGGAGCTGTTCTTGATGCTCTACCCGTCGCTCACGTTGCAAAAGATGTTGCGCCCCCTTCTCCCGCTGCTCGAGAAGATCAGCCCCGCCAAGTACCACTCGACCGACGCCCATCAGACCAGCCTCAGCTCGGTCGAGACCGACGACGTCGGGGTGCTGTTCCGGTACCTCGACGGCTTCTTTCTCTATGGGTTCTTCCTGTCGTTCGACGACGAAGATCTCCTCTCCTGGTTCGACCCGCGCGTCCGCGACACCTCGAAGCGCGACGCCGCCTGGCTGGACGCGCTCTGGCGCCGCAGCCTCGTGCTCCACAACTCGGAGCGCAACATCGCCAAGCTGTTCTCGCTGGCGGTCCGCCTGCCGCAGTTCCTCGAGCAGGTGCCGGAGGCGCAGATCCTGTACATGGCGCGCGATCCGCTCTCGGTGATCCCCAGCTCGATGAGCCTGGTCATCGGCGTGCTCGATCGCGCGGTGGGGTTCTGGTCGCTCCCCGAGCCGGTGCGCAAGCGCTGGCTCGACCGGATGTACAAGGCGTGGGTCCTCTTGCTGCAGAAGTTCCACGAGGACTGGACCGGCGGCCTCATCGACAAGAACCGCGTCTTCATCGTCCGCTACGACCGGATGATGGCCGACTTCGAGGGGATGATGGACGACATGTGCAAGTTCCTCGGGCACGAGATGACGCCCAAGCTGCGCGCCACCGTCGCCAAGCGCGGCGAGAAGCAGCGCCAGTACGAGTCGGAGCACAAGTACGACCTCGAGAAGTTCGGCCTCACCGAGGAGCAGATCCGGCGTGACTGCGCCTTCTTCTACGACACCTTCCTTCCCCCGCTGAAGCTTCCGACCTCCGCCCGGGCGCCGGCCCCCGCCGCCGCCCGTTGACCTAGGAGAACTTAGCGCATGACCTCACTTCGACGCCGCCCCCTCGCGATCTGTGTTCCGCTCGTGCTCCTGTTGGTCGCATTGTCGCCACCCGCCTGCAAGTCGTCAGGCGGCTCCGACGGCACAGGCGGCGCCGCGGGCGGCTCGAACGGCAGCGGCGGCGCGAGCGCCACCGGCGGGTCGACGGGAACAGGCGGTTCGAACCCCACCGGCGGGTCGACCGGAACAGGCGGTTCGAACGCCACCGGCGGCTCGACGGGAACGGGCGGCTCGAGCGCCACCGGCGGCTCGAGCGCTACCGGCGGCTCGAAGGGTACCGGCGGAGCGGCGCCCGGCACGGGGGGCGCCTCCCCCGGCACCGGCGGAGCGAGCGGGACGGCGACGTTCACGATCAACATCACCCAGAGCACGGCCATTGCCACCGTGGAGATCGTGACCTGGTCGGTCAACGTGTCGATCGACAGCGCCGTGATCGACTTCGGGCGCGACCAGACCAACTTCGAATACCAGGCGCCGGTCGACCTGACGCAGGCCAACTACCGGACGCTGCTGCTGGGGATGAAGCAGAACACCAAGTACTACGTCCGGATCACGGCGCAAGGGGGCGGCAAGACCTACGTCAGCAACGTCCAGATGGTGACGACGGGGTACCTGCCGAACGGCCTGCCGGTGTTCACGGTCACCGACAGCAACGCGTCAGCCCTCTACGCCGGCGGCGGCTTCACGGTCAACTGCTTCGGCCTGGCCGGCTCACCGGGGATCCCCGGATCGACGGGGAAGACGACCGCTTTCGTCTTCGACAAGGACGGAGCGCTGGTCTGGGCCCTCGATCTCACCAACACGACGGCGAGCAACTGTTCCCGCGCGCGCATGTCCTACGACGGCCAGTCCATGTTCGCCGGCAACTTCGCCAACTCGTCGACCAACGGCGTCATCTACCGGATCGGCATGGACGGGATGGGGACGGGGACCACCTGGAATCTCCCCGGCCGCAGCCACGACTTCGCGCTCCTCCCCAACGGGAACGTCGTCTACTTCGCCATGGACAACATGATGGCCAACACCACCAAGTCGCCCGAGGAGGTCATGGAGCTCAACGTGTCCACCGGCGCGTCGACCAAGATCTACGACGAGGCGACCGACTTCGGCACGTTGATCAGCTCGGGGATGGGGATGGCCCACACCAACCACATCACGTACTCGCCCGACATGAACGCGGTCACGATCTCGATGCTCTTCCTGAACACGGTCGCGGTGGTCAGCTACCCGGCCGGCAAGCTCCTGGCGACCTTCGGCGGCACGCAGTCGGACTTCAGCGGCATGAGCTGGAACTGGGAGCACGGACACGACGTGCACGCCGACCACATCTGGATCTTCAACAACAACCAGAGCGGCAACGCCCACGTCCTCGGCTTTTCGTACAACCTCTCGGCCAAGACCGCGACGCAGACGCTCGACTACAACCCCGGGATCGCCTGCAGCACCTTCGGCGACGTCAAGGAGCTGCCCAACGGCAACCTCTACGTGACGTTCTCCGACACCGGCGTCTTCCACGAGATCACCAAGACCGGAACGCTCCTCCGCAAGGTCACCACCACCACCGCCATCGGCTACTCCGAGCACCGCGCGACCATGTACGGCCCCCCTCCCCCCTTCGCCGCCAACTAGCTCCCCCCACCGCCGCTCCGCTCCGCCGCCGCTCCGCTCCGCCGCCGCTCCGCTCCGCCGCCGCTCCGCTCCGCTCAACTCTTCGGCGGGGGCGAGAGGGACGGGTATTCGGTCGGCCTCCGCACCTAAAAGGTTGGAATCGTCGGGCGGAACAACAGAGCCGCCCGACTCAGCTCCGGCCGACCGAACACCCGTCCCTCTCGCTTGCCCAAGAGCAACGCTACACTCCGCGCGAAAGCCGCCCCGGAGAGACCCCGGTCGAGCCCATGCCGTGAGGGTGCCTTGGGGACCGTGCGGTGGACCAGCGGCGTCCGGGCCCATACGGGTGAGCAGTGCCGTCGGGCTGGCGCGGTGGAGCCCGCGCCATCGGGCCGGTGCAGCTGCACCAGGGCCGTGACTGGCGCAGTGGAGCCGAGGTGAAACGCGCGCGCGGTGGGGGCCGGGTGACTCCTCGGCCGGAGCTGAGGAGGGCGGCTCTGTTGTTCCGCCCGACGATTCCAACCTTTTAGGTGCGGAGGCCGAGGAGTCACCCGGCCCCCACCGCCCCCAAGTGAACCGAGCGGAGCGGAGCCCCCGCCGAAGAGTTGAGCGGAGCGGAGCCCCCGGGGTTGAGCGGAGCGGAGCCCCGGGCGGGCGGGGGCGGAGCGCGGCGGAGAGGGGTTAGCTGCGTTCGAGGTAGGCGGTGGTGAAGTATTCGTCCTTGGTGTTCGGCGAGAAGGCGACCTTCTTGGTGTCGAACACCGACTTGCGCCCGTTCTGCTTGTTGATCATCTCCATGTGCATCGCCCGGTAACGCTTGTTCTTCGGGTCGAGCAGCTTGATGTTCTGGGCGATGAGCTCCTTGAGCAGCTTGCCGTCCTTGTCGTAGTAGAGCCCCCGCACGACGGCCATCTTGGCCTTGCTCACCCAGTAGGTCTTCTTCGAGTAGCCCTCGGCGTCGGCGATCTCCTTGGTCTTCGGCGCCAGGTCGATGACGTAGCAGGGCTCGCCCCCCATCGGCTCTTCCTTGACCAGCGTGTAGTTGAAGTCGTCGAGCGACGGGATGTTCAGATCGCCGTAGGAGAACTCGCTCCCCATGAAGCTCTGGGACCGCTGGGTGCTGACCACCCGCCGCGTCTTGCGCAGCGCCGGCAGGTAGATCCAGACGTCGTCCGGCTTCGACTCGTAGTCGTAGACCAGGATCCCCGTCCCCTGGACGTCGGCCGGCGACAGGAAGCGGTAGATGCGCTTCTCCGTCTTGCCGCCGTCGTACAGCTTGGTGGCCATCGAGATCTCGCGCTCGCGCGCCTGGCCGCCCTCGCCCAGCACCGTCATCTTGATGACCGCCTCCGAGCCGTCGAGCTTTCGGGTGGTGGTCACCTTGTCCATGATCTCGCGGGCCGAGGGACCCTTTTCGGCCTGCGCCGTTCCGGAGAGCAGCAAGGCGAGCATCGCGAACAGCAAGCGGCGGGTGTGCATGTGGCGTCCTCGTTGGTGGTCAGGTCAGAAGGTATAGCGCAGCTCGGCGTAGCCCGCCGAAAGCTGGGCGTCGATGATGCCGAACAGCGTGTCGGCCGGCCCGTGGAACACCTGCGCGCCGGCGTACATCGTGATCGCGTCGGACAGGTGGTAGCCGATCCGCGGCGTGACGAGCCACTCGCGCGTCGTGAAGTTGTAGAGACAGAGCGACGAGATCGACAGCGTCTCGTGCAGCGCCAGCCACTCGAAGCGCAGCGTGGCCAGGTGTTGAATCTGGGCGGTTTGCGAGAACAGGATCTGGTTCTGTTTGGCCAGCGTCGCGGTCACGATGTCGGTGACGTTCCTCAAATCGGCCGGCATCCGCTGCGAGGGGAGCACCGAAGGATCGAGCGGCATCATTGACCCGTTCTGCTTCACCCAGTCGAACACGTAGCGCCCCATGTACTGCACAATGATGCTCAGCGAGCCAAAGGTGTGGTCGGCGCCGACCGTGTACTGGAGGTCCGGGTAGGCGATGTGATGGTCGGCCGGCCCCGCCCAGTTGTAGGGGCGCCGGTAAGCTGCCTCGCCGCGCAGCGTCCCGAACTCACCCAGCGTCGTCGAGAAGTCGAACCCCAACACCTGCTGTTCGTAGGGGGTGCGCGAGATGAGGATCGACGGCGGAATCAGCGGGTTCGGCGTCCCCGTGGTCGGGTCAGCTGTCAAGGTCACACCGGTCATCGTGAGGCCCGGCAAGAGTGCCAAGCCGTGCACGTATGAAACCGACATGTCTAAGGCCGGCAGCTCGAGGTGCAAACGTGCCCCCTCGGTTCCGTTCTTCAGATTCGTCGGCGGCTGCAACGCGAAGGCCGGTGCACCATAGGAGACGTACTGCGGCAGCTGAACGGCCGGCAGCTCGGTCGGCAGGTAGAGCGGCATCCAGACCCCTTCCAGCCGAAAGGGAGCGAAGCGCAGGGAGGCGCGCGCGCCGGCGTTGCCGATGCGAATGTCGTCCTCGAGCGGAGAGTGGATCCGGAAGTCGACCGGCGTGAGGTTGTTGGTGGGGTTGAGCGCGTCGGCGCGTCCCCAGACGATGATCTGCTGGCCGAGCCGCAGATCGAGCGGACCGAGGTAGGCGTTGACGTAGGCTTCGCGCAGATCGACGGTCGTCGTCTGCAGACCGTCCGCCTGCAGGCCATAGCGGATGCGCGCCTCGGCAAAACCGTCGCCGTAGGTCTCCTTCGCAGTTCGCACCGTCAGATCCAGCTCGCCGTAGCCGGCCTTCATCTCGGCGGCGTCGGCACCCGAGACCTTGCCGGCGAACATGTCGCCCCGGACATATCCCGTCAGGGTGAACGGCCCGGCGGCGGCCGCAGGTGCCGCGGCGCTGGCGCTGGGCGGCGCCGCCGCGGCGCTGCTCTGTTCGAAGAGGCCCGCCCCACCCGATTCAACGGACGGCTCGACGGTCGGTTCTTCGCTTGGCTCTGGGGCCGGCTGTCCGGCCGGCTGGGCGCCGGGCGCGGGTGGCGCCGCCGGAGGCGCGCCGCCGTCGCTGTCGGCCCGCGCCATGCGCGCCCCCGCGCAGCAGAGCAGCAACGCCAGGCTGACGAAGAGCTTCATCGACCGTCTAACCCGCGGACCCGGTCCACTCGCCCGTCGCCATCACCATCGAGTAGCCGGCCGCGGCGCTGCCGAGAACGATCTTCTCGCCGCGCTTCAACGACCGCTCTTCCAGCAGCGTCCGGTACGTCACGCCGATGCTGGCGCTGGCGGTGTTGCCGTAGCGGGCATGCGTGTAGACGCCTTTGTCCTGATCGACCCCGATGTCGTCGAAGATCTTGCGCACCATGATCTCACTCGGTTGATGAAAGACGTAGTGGGCGATGTCGCCGGGACTGAGCCCCAGCGCGGCCAGCCGTTCGGTGACCCAGGGGGGAATGTACTTGCCGAGCCTCATCAGCTCAACCGAAGAAGAGACCAACGTGCCGCCAATCGGCACCTGACAGAGGTGCCAATGATCGGGGGCGGTGAAGGTGTTGACCGCCATCAACCGGATTCCCCCTCCCGGAAACGGAATTCGGCGCACCAGCATGCAGGCGGCCGCGTTGCCGATCGTCAACCCGGCGGTCTTCATCTGCAGGTCGCGGACAGTCTGAATGTCGTAGCTCAGGAAAGGCCCGGACAGCTCCGCCGTGCAGACCAGCGCGGTGCGATAGCTCGGATGAAGCGCCAGGTAGCCCGCGGCCGTCTGGATCGCCTCCAGGTGGCCGACGCAGGCGGCGGTGACGTCGAAGGCGTGCGTCTTCTTGAGGCCGAGCTTGGCGGCGACCTCCATCGCCGTCGCCGGTTCGAAGTACTGGCGGGCGATCCCGCCGCAGATCACCAGGTCGACCTCGTCGAGGGAGACCCCGTTGACCTCGAGACAGTCCTTGGCCGCCCGGACGGCGTAGTCGGCGACGATGCCCTGCCGCTCGTCCGGCTCGAGGTACCGCACCCGCGTCTTGCACAGGCCGAAGACGTGCTCGATGGCCGAGGCGATGACCGCGAACTCCGCATCGCTTCCCTTGAAGCGCGCGCGCACCCGTCGGATGACTTCGGCGTTGTCGACGGCCGTCGCGGGCAGCGCCACGCCCGGCTTCGACAGATACAGTTCAGGCAGGCTCAAGAACAGCTACCGGGATCCAGGGGGAGAGAGAGAAAAGTCACGTTATCACACACGCGTCGCCCCCTTCGAGATCAAACAGCACTCCATTCGCGCCACGTGCCATGAATTCGACCCGATCTTCAACAACAACGAGAAGGTCGATTGACGCGACTCCGGCTTCTCGGCTTTTGCGACCTCCAAAAAACAAAAAAAATCGACGGTCATGTCGATTGCGTGAGCCGATCTCGAAAAGCGCGAATTGCGGTCGGCCGGATGCCGATCAGGTCGACGGCGCAGCCACTTTACGTTTTAATTCGCCGCATGAAACCGAGCACCTCCTCTCACCATGTCGTCGCCCTCCTTACCCTGGCGCTCGCCGCGCCGGTGGGCGCCTGCGGATCGTCCGGCCCGTCGACGGGGACCGGCGCCGTCGGGAACGTCGTCATCAAGGACGCGAACAACTATTCGTCGATGAGCAGCCTGACGATCCCGGTGGTGGAGACGAAAGCCGCGAGCGATCTGTCGATCTCCTGGGACGGCATCACGCAGGATCTGCTCTGCCATACGGCGGGAACGATCGACAACGTCGCCTTCCTGAGGATCGGCAACATGACCCAGGCGCAGGTCGAGGACAAGCTGGCCAGGGGGCAGCTGACGTCGACCGAGGTCACCACCTACCGGGAATTCCACACCGCGGGCGCCACGTCGACGATGCTGTCGACCCTGTCGTTCGGGCAACCGAAGCTCGACCCGACGACCGACTATGTGGTCGCCCCCGGGCACCCAGTACCTGCTGCTCTTCGCGCACGGGGTGACGTTGGGGGTCGGCGCCCAGTCGATGGTCTTCCTCTCGCCGTCGGCGACCTCCGTCAACACCACCGTCGCCGCGCCCAACCCCTGCGGCACCGGCGGCAACTTCCTCTCCTTCACCGCCAACGCTGAGCAGCATGGCCGTCTCGATTCCCACGGCGGGCCCGTGGAAGATCGACTGGAGCCAGATCACCAAGGACAGCTTCGGCCAGACGGTCGACTTCTCGCAGACCACCCTCGACAAGGTCGAGGTCGGGTTCTTCCAGGGCAAGCAGCCCTCTGACATCCAGGCGGACTTCTTGAACGTCGAGCAGGACGCGACGTCGCTTTACACCTACGCCGTTCCGGCCGGTCAGAAGTACGTCGACCTCACGAGCACGCCGACGAGCGGCGGGACCTTCCCGGGGTTCGGCAGCACCGCCGGAACTTGGGCGGTCGCCGTCCTCTGCACCACGTGCTCAGGTCCCGGCGCCGGTGGTGTTCTCCATTCTCCAGCCCCAATAGTGTAGGGCTTTGAAGTCTCGCGCAGGACTGGCGACGCTGCTGCTGACGGCGGCGGTCGCTCCACCGGCGTTCGCCGACGGCGGCTACTACCAGGGTGCGCTGGGCGCCCGCGCCGCCGGACGCGGGGGCGCGTTCGTCGCCCGGGCTGACGACGTCACGGCGGTCAGCATCAACCCGGCCGGGCTGGCCGCTCTCGACGGCACCGTCATCGAGGTCGGCAACCAGTTCGCGTACAACGGCTACGACTACACGCGCGCGCCGACGATCGACTACGGGCAGACACCCACGCCCACCCAGCCGACCACCTTCGCCAAGGTTCACAACGGGACCCCCTGGCAGGCGCTGCTTCCCTTCGTCGGAGCGTCGTCCCACCTCGGGCTTCGGGACTGGGCCTTCGCGCTCGCCGGCTTCGCGCCGCCGGGGATCAGCCGGGAGCAGTTCCCGCAAGACGGCGGGCAGCGCTACATGATGGTGAACCGGGAGGCGATCATCCTCGACGTCGCCGCCAGCGCCGCCTGGAAGTTCCATGACCTCTTCGGCGTCGGGGTGACGCTGGAGTGGATCACGGTCCCGCGGCTCGACTACTCGCTGGTGATCAACGCCAACCCGGCCCCGGGCGCGCGTCAACCCCGTGTCGAGCGCGGACGACATCCTGGCGCAGACGCGCGGCTCGGACTGGCTCACCTTCAACGCCATCGTGGGCGCCTGGTTCCGCCCGAGGCCGTCGCTGGGAATTCGGGCTGGCGGGGCAGATTCTCCCGGCGAACATCGCCACCCACAGCACGCTCGTCTCCAGCGGCTCGCCCTGGGCCCCGACGGTAAGCCGGTGCTCGGGGACGTCACCACGGCTCGGGACGGCGGCGCGCCGAACTCGGCGAACGACGTGACCGTCACGCTGCCGCTGCCGATGATGGTGCGGGCAGGCGGCCGCTACCGGCACCAAGCCGCCGGTCGCGAGCTCTTCGACGTCGAGCTGGACGTCGAGTACGAGACCTGGTCGCGCGCCAACGCGTTCACCGTCGAAAGCAACGGGCTCGTCGCCACCGCTGGAGGCGGAAGCCAGCACGTGAACATCGGGACGATCACCGTCCCCAAGCAGTGGAACGACGTGCTCAGCGTCAAGCTGGGCGGCGACTTCAACCTGGTGCCCGAGCGCTGGACGCTGCGCGCCGGCGGCTACTACGAGACGGCCGCGGCACCGTCGGCGTACGCCAACGTCGACTTCCCGGCCGGCGCCGCAACTGGGCGGAGCGCTCGGCGCGTCGCTGCTGCTGGACCAGTGGGAGGTGGCCCTCACCTACCAGCTGCGGTATCAACCGAGCTTCACCGTCGCGGAGGCGGACGCCCGCGTCTACCAGCAGACACCCGGCGGCTCCTGCAATCCTCCCGCCGCCGATCCGAACGTCTGTAGCGTCAACGCCGGCACCTACGCCGCCACCTCTCACCTCGTTTCCCTCGCTGTCCTGTACAGGTTTGGCAGGTAAGGAGAAGTCATGTCCCGCAACACTCCCCGATCTCTCGCGGCCGCTCTCGGATTGACGGCCGTCTTGCTGGCGCCGGCGTCGATGGCCGGGGGCGCCGTCCCCTCGCTCGACTCGCCGGAGCTGGCGCAGGGTCCGTACTCCTCGATGCACATGCTGCTGCAAAAGACGCTCCTCAAGATCAACGTCGCCACCGTCGACGTGCGCGTCGACAAGCCGACCCAGGCCCACTTCGCCCAGCTGGCGCGCGGGCAGCAGTACTCCTACCCGCTCGACGCCCAGCTGGCGTCGGCGGCCATCGCCGCGCCGCACGCCGTCGTGCAGATGCAGTTCGTGCGCGACGTCCCGCTCAACCGCTGGATCGGCGTGGTGCGCGACAACCTGGAGCTGGCGCGCGAGGCGGGCCTCATCACCCGCGACATCGAGCAGAAGGTCAGCAACGCGATCCCGCAGTGGTTCGCGCCGCTGGCGGAGCGCGGATATCAAAAGAATGACCGGCTCATCTACGCGATCACGCCGGACACGCTGCGCACGGTGGTGGTCTCGGCCACCGGGCAGGTGCTCCTCGATCTGAGCGACCACGAAGCGGGGGCGCGCCGGGTGGTCATGGCCAGCTACTTCGCCCCCAAGAGCGACACCCGCGAGCTCCTGATCCGCTCGTTGCTGGAGAGGCGCTGACCATGCTGCGCCGTTACGTCACCGCCATCGTCGGCCGGCCCAAGCTCGTCATCGCGCTGGTCGCGCTGGTGACGTTGACGCTCGGGTTCTCCATGACCCGCCTGCACGTCCTCCTGGACGTGGACGCGCAGATCCCCCCAGGACATCCGCTGGTGATCACCGGCAAGCGGATCGAGAAGCTGTTCGGCGGCAAGTACATGACCGTCATCGGGTTTTATCCCGAGTCCGGAACCGTCTACACGCCCGACATCCTCGGCCGGGTGAAGCGGGTGACCGAGAAGCTGGAGAAGCTCCCCGGCGTCAAACCGGGCAGCGTCCTTTCGCTCATGTCGTCGCGGGTGAAGGACATCCACAGCTCGACCGACTCGCTGGAGATCACGCCGCTGGCCGACAAGGTGCCGCAGACCGACGCCGAGGTGGCGGCGTTTCGGGCGCGGGTCAAGGCCAACAGCTTCCTGACCAGCCTCTTCGTCAGCGACGACGGGCGCGCGACGGCGGTGCTGGTCGACTTCAACGACTTCGAGAAGGCGGGCGGCTCGCGGTTCCTCTACGATCGCCTGGAGAAGATCCTCGCGCCCGAGCGCGTGCCCGGCCTGGAGATCGTCGCCGCCGGCGCGCCGACCATCCTCCACTGGCTGCTCGTCTACACCCGGCGGGTCGCCCTCCTTTTCGTCCTGGCGCTGGCGATGATCGGCTACCTGCACTACCGCGCGTTCCGGACGCTGCAGGGGATGATCATCCCGCTCGTCACCGCGATCATGGGCGTGGTCTGGGCGCTCGGTCTCATGGGTCTCATCCACGCGCCGATGGATCCCTGGAACATCATGACGCCGATCCTGTTGCTGGCGATCGGCGCCGGCCACTCGGTCCAGATCCTCAAGCGCTATTACGAGGAGTACAACCGGCTCCACGCCTCGCGCACCGATCTGTCGCCGCAGGAGCACAACCGGCTGGCGGTCATCGAGGCGACCACCAAGGTCGGCCTGGTCATGCTGGCGGCCGGGACCATCGCGGCGCTCAGCTTCGGCTCGCTGGCGACGTTCGGCCTCCCCACCATCAAGAACTTCGGCCTCTGCACGGCGTTCGGGATCATCGCCGCGCTGACCGTGGAGATGACGTTCATCCCGGCCATCCGCGTCCTGATGTCGCCGCCGTCGGCGCGCCAGACCGAGCGCGAGAAGCGCGAGGAGTACTTCGACCCGATCCTCGAGAAACTGGCGACGCTGGTGCGGACCGGGAAAGAGCGGCCCATCGTCTGGGTCTTCACGGCTCTCATCGTGGTGGCCGTCATCGGCGTCACGCGCCTCGAGGCCGGCAACAACCTCGCCGCGCAGTTCTTCGAGCACAACGCGCCCGTCCACGGTTTTCGTATGGCGGACGAGCGGCTCGACGGCACGCGCGTGATCCAGGTGCTGATCAAGGGAGAGGCGCCCGACGCCATCAAGAACCCCGAGGTCCTGAAGCGCATGGACCAACTCGGACAGTTCATCCAGCACCAGCCGCTTCCGGTCGGCAAGGTGGTGTCGATCGTCGACCTGCTCAAACAGATCAGCCTGGCCGTCGACGCCAGCGGCGGTGGCAAATTGCCCGACACCAGCCAGGGGGTCGCGCAGTACCTCCTGCTCTACACGATGGGCGGCGACGAAGAGGATCTCGCCCACTTCGTCGACCGTCCCTTCCAGAACGCGGTCATCACCGCCTATCTGAAGACCGACGACTTCCGCGCCATGAAGAAGATGACGGTGGCCACGCAGGCCGAGGCCGACCGCCTGTTCGCGGGAATGC
Organism: uncultured Pseudomonadota bacterium; assembly: GCA_963835825.1. GTDB lineage: Bacteria > Myxococcota_A > Polyangia > Fen-1088 > Fen-1088 > JADGRB01. Next base: position 1,394,532 of record CAWIGZ010000001.1, on the reverse strand, counting down.
CGGTCACCGCGCGGGTGGGCGGCGGGGTGACCAACGTGATCGCCCTCAACGAGACGATGGTCCACGGCAAGACCATCAACCTCATCCAGATCTCGATCCTGGTCGTGGTCATCACCTCGATCTTGCTCCGCTCGCTGGCGGGCGGCTTCCTGGTGCTGCTGCCGCTGGCCACCGCGGCGCTGGTCAACCTGGGCCTCATGGGCTGGACGGGGATCCTGCTGTCGATGGGGACGGCGGCCATCTCGGCCATGGCCGTCGGCATCGGCGCCGACTACGCCGTCTACTTCATCTTCCGCGTCCGCGAGGAGTTCCAGCGCACCGGCGATCTGCGCGAGGCGACCGCCACCGCGCTGACCACCTCGGGCAAGGCGATCGCCTACGTGGCCAGCGCCGTGGCCGGCGGCTACCTCTGCCTGACGCTCTCCTTCTTCAAGGTGCACGTCCTCCTCGGCGTGCTGGTCGCGCTCACCATGGTGACCAGCAGCGCCGCCACGGTCGCCTTCCTGCCCGCCGTGCTCCTGATGGTCACGCCCCGCTTCCTGCGCCGGCAGAAGACGCCCGCCGCCGGCGCTCCGACGGCGAGCCGCAACGTGGCCTGACGGCTCGACGTCCGCGCCGCGGGCCCCCGGGCAGCCCAGGGGCGGCGGCGCTATCCCGTTACTGCGCGGCGGCGCAGGGCTGGGTGGCGGGCTCGAGGATCGTCAGGTAATAGGGCGCGGGGTTGCGGCAGTTGGTGCAGATGAGGGCCACCAGCCAGGTCCCCGTCGAATCGACGCCCGGGAAGCTGTTGCCGGCGGCGTCCTTCAGCGTCGTGAAATCGAGGACCGAGCCGTACGGGATGTCGGCCTTGTAGAGATCGGTGGCGATCGTCTGCAGGTCGAGGAACTTGCCTTCGAGCTGGGAAGGCGTCTCGGTGTAGTGGCCGACGATCGCGTTGGCGATGGCCGTCGGCTCGAACGGCTGGCCGAGGGCGTTGGTCTGGATCTGGCTCCAGTCGAGCGTCAGGTTCGGCGTCATCGCGGGGACGCCGGTCGGGTGGAGGCTGTGCAGATCCGCCGAGTAGGTGAGCGTGGTGGAGCTGTTGGTCAGCGTGACCGTCGTGTTGCTCGACGAAGGGTCGAGCTCGAACGACTGCAACATCCGGATGTTGGTTCCGACGTTGGTTCCGGTCTGCGCCCCGACGACGAACGTGGAATTGGCAGGGGTGTAGGTGGCTGCGTCGAGGTACATCGCGGCCATCGACGCGTCGACCGTGTACGCCCCGGCAAAGTTGCCGTACAGGCTGGCCATGGTGACGCCTCCGCTCGGGATATAGCTGGGGGGAGGCCCGGGGATGGCGATCGACGACGTGGCAAACGTGTCGTTGTTCAGCTGCATCTCGAACGTCGACGACGGCAGGTTCACCAACAACAGGAAGATCGTGTTCAGGTCGGTCTGGGCGTTGAGCGACTGACCGAGGAAGTCCTTCGTGACCCCACCCCAGTTGAACGTCAGGTCGGACATCGGCTTGACCTTCACCGGATGGAGCTTGAGCGAGCTGGTGAAGGTGTAGTCGTTCGCCACGTTGGCGATCATCGTCCCGTCGGTGCAGGTCACGCTCTGCATCGACGGGGTGCTGCTGCTCCCACAGGCGAGCGTCATCAACGGCAAACAGGCAAGGGCGGCGGCGGACAGGAACGATCGGGCTCGGCTCATCAAAGGACCTCGGGAAAGAGAAGGTGTCGGCCGCACTCTACATGCTTGCTCGGCCCGTCGGCTACTTGGTCGACGGTCCGTAGAGCGTGGCGCGTTTTTCCATGAATCCGAACGGATACTGGCTCTTGATTTGCTGGAGCAGGGTTCCGCTCGAGGAGACCTCCTGAATCGTATCCCCCGTCCCGAAGTCGACGATGGTGTTGCCATCGCCGGCGCCGCTCGGTCCGTTGACCGCTCATCCGCTGAACGTCGCCCAGCACCATCACCTTGATGCCCGGGCTCGGGGCGTACGACCACTTCTTGGTCGACTTCTTCGCGGAGGTGTCCAGCGTCAGCTCGAGCGCCTGGGAGCTGCTCCCGCCGTTGTTGTTGTTGAAGAGGAGGATGTCGGTCGGGGAGATCAGGTGGAAGCCGTGCTCGCCGCCGCTCCAGAGATCGCCGGTGAAGGTGCTGGTGATGCCGCCCGTGTTCCCGTTGAGCACCCAGACCGTCGCGCCGGTGGTCCTCGACACCTTGGTCAGGCAGTCGTTGTCGAGGTCGGAGAAGACCAGCGTGTCGTCCGGCTGCGAGTACTCGATGTTGTTGACGTGGCAGGCGCCGGTCCCGCCGTGCGCCGTCCGCGCGTTGACCAGCGTCGTCGCCGTGCTGCTGGCGGTGCCGTTGGCCGGGAAGATCTTGATGTCGTCGCAGCCGTTCGATCCGGTGGCGTAGAAGGCCACGCTGCCGTCGGGGAGCGGCAGCACCTGGTGGCTCATGTTGTTGAACGGCGTGGAAAGATCGGTGTCGGTCATCCCGTCCATCGTCACCCGATGCACGTGCGTCGAGCCGTTCGTGGCCGGGACGTTGCCGTTGTTCATCCACATGTACTGGCCGTCGTAGCTCATCTTGGTCCCGCAGCCGTCGCTGCCGTCGGCGTACCACCAGACGAAGTCGCCGTCGGCGTCGAGGATGAACGACTGATTGGTCGCCCCCTGGTAGGACCCGACGACCAGGAATCCCCCCCAGAGCGCGGCCTTGTTGTTCGTGGTGATGGTCAAGCGTGGGGAGACCCGCGTTCGGGCGCGCGCCGGTGGTGATCGTCTGGTCGGCGCTGGTGCAGCTGCCGCTGCTGTTGGTGACGGTGATCTGGTAGTGGTACGTCTTCGAGGGCTTCATGCCGAGCAGCAGCGTCCGGTAGTTCGTCTGCGGTGAGGTCGACCGGCGCCGTCATGCCGTAGTTGGTGTCGAGGCCGAACTTGATGCTCGCCGACGTCGGGCTCGACGAGTGTCGTCGAGAAGGTCGACGATGCCGACGGTCGGGATCTTCGTGCTGTGGCGTGGCGGTCGGGGTGATGCGTGCAGCTGGCGGTGGTGCCGCCCGTTCCCGTGCTGCCACCCGTCGCCGACGTGCCGCCCGTCCCGGTGCTGCCGCCCGTGGCCCTGCCGCCGGTGCCGGTGCTGCCGCCGGTCGACGACGTGCCGCCCGTCCCGGTGCTGCCGCCCGTCGCCCTGCCGCCGGTGCCCGTGCTCGCCGGTGCCGACGTGCCGCCGGTGCCGTTGCCGCCGGTCCCGGTGCTCCCGCCGGTGTTGCTGTTGCCGCCCGTGCCGGTGCTCCCGCCGCTGGACGAGCCTCCCGTCGCGCTGGAGCCGCCCGTGTCACCGGAGCCGCCCGTGCCCCCCACCACGTCGCTCTTGGCGCAACCGAAGCCAACCAAGAGAAGACATCCGAACAACAGGCCTGGTGTCGACACGCGCATAGACGAACCCCTTTTCCAATTCATCATTGGTGTTAGAAAGCAGTGACGGTCTGTAGGGAAACCGGCTCGGAAAACGTCACTTTTTTTGCGTCGGCTCCCAGACGCTGCCGCGGTGCGACGGGCCTTCTCCGTTTCTATCCTTCCAGAAAGGCGCGCCCGAAAAGCGCCACCCAAGAGGCCGACCCGCCGCCGGGCTGGACAACGGGCCGATTCGACCTTCGGTCCACTACCTTGGGGGTGGACCATACAGCGTGGCGCGCTTCTGCAGGTAACCGAAATTGGTCGCCGTCTTGATCTCCTGCAGAAGGTTGCCGCTGGCGTCGACCTCCTGGATCGTGCCCTTCGTCGAGAAGTCGATCATCGTGTTGCCGTTGGGGAGGCGCTGGACGTCGCCGAGGACGTTGTCGTTGAGCCCGGGCGCCTGGTAGGACCAGCTTTGCGTCGCGGTCATGGCGGTGAGGTCGAGCTTGATCTCGAGCGCCCGCGAGCCGCTTCCGTCGCCGGCGGCCGAGCCCCAGTTGACCCTGCTGCCGGCGGGCACCTTCGCGTTGTTGTTGAAGATGACGAAGTCGTCGAGCCCGAGAATGTGGAACCCGTGCTGGCCGCCCTGCCAGACGAGCGCACCGCCGTTGAACGAGCTGGCCGGGCCGCTGTCGACGCCGCCGTTCAACACCCAGACGGTCTCCCCGCTCCGGGTGATCTTGGTGAGGCAGTTGTTGTCGAGGTCGCCGAAGATCAGCGTGTCGTCGAGCGGGGAGTAGAAGATCGCGTTGAGGTGGCAGGCGTCGGTGCCGCCGTGCGCGGTCTGGGCGTTGGCCACCGTGGTCACCGTCCCGTCGGGGGCCCGCAGCTTGATGTCGTCGCAGCCGTTGCTGCCGTAGGCGTAGAACGCCACCGTCTCGTCCGGCAGCACGGTGAGCTGGTGGCTGAGGCCGGCGAATTCCTCCGAGTGGTCCTCGTCGACGAGGCCGTCCATCGACACCCGGTGGACCTTGGCGGCGTGGCTCGGCACGTTGACGCTGTTGATCCACATGTAATTGCCGTCGTAGCTCATGGTGACGCCGGTGGCGTCGCTGCCGGCGACCGTGTACCACCAGACGTAGGTGCCGTCCTTGTCGAGGATGAACGCCGGGGCCCCCGGCGAGCCGCCGGCGATCAGCGACTGGCTGTACTGGCCGGTGACGAGAAATCCGCCGTAGAGCGCGCCGGCGTCGTTGGTCGTGATCGTCGGGTTCGGCAATCCGTTCGGCGCCGCGCCGGTGGTGAGGGTGAAGTCGTCGCTGGTGCAGCTGTCGCCGCCGCTGTCGGTCGCCGAGAGCCGGAAGTGGTATTCCCTCGAAGGCTTCATGCCGAGCAGCAAGGTGCGATAGCTCGGAGCGGTGAGATCGACGGGCGCGGTCATGCCGTAGGAGGTGTCGAGGCCGAAGTCGATGTGCGCCTCCGTCGGGCTCGGGAGCAGGGTCGTGAAGGTGACGATCCCGACGGTGGAGATCTTCGGGCTCAACGAGGAGGTCCCGGTGAAGGTGCAGCCGCCCGTTCCCGAGCCGAACGGGGTCATCACGACGGTGCCGCCGGGCCCGCCGGTCCCGCCGGTCCCGCTTGTCGCGGGAGCGCCCGTCCCTCCGCTGCCGCCGGAGCCGCTCGCTCCGCAGCCGAGACCCGCCCACACCAGAGCGCCGCACCAGACGAGGGCGATCGAACCTCTGCTCACGGCAGCGTCAGGCCCTCCAGCACGGTGCCGTCGCTCGAGACCAGGTCGACCTCCGCGCTGTCCGGCGCCACCGAGACGCGGGCATATCCCGAGTCGGGCCAGTAGTGGAGGTAACCGGTCTGGGACGAATCGAACTTCCACGGCGCGCCGGCGCTCCCGGGCAAGAGGTAGTGAATCCCGTCGACGACCATGTCGGTGAAGACGTGGTCGTGGGCGTAGAAGAAGATCTGCACGCCGTACTGCAACATCAGGGCGTGGATCGTCGCCTGCTCACCGACGTAGGCGGCCTGTCCGCCGCCCCGCCCGTAGGCCGTGTCGTCCGGATCGCCGGCGGCGCCGCCGACGGTGTGGTGGATGAAGAGAAAGCGCCACTTCGAGCTGGCGTGGGCCAGGGTCTGCTCGAGCCACGCCGAGCTGCGCCGGCCCCAGCGTCCAGTCGTCGGCCAGCCCGGGACCACTGCCGAGCAGGTGGCAGGTCGGCGTGTAGGTCATGACGTTGAGCACCACGAAGAGGGCGTCGCCCCAGGTGAACGCGTAGTAGTCGCCGTTGGCGCTCCCTCCTTCGGGGTAGGTGTCGGGCCCCGGGCCGGGCGCATAAAGCAGGCGCTGGCTCATCGAGCGCGCGATCTCGTCGGGCGTGTTGCAGCCGCTCTCGCCGTCCCAGTTGCCGATGACCGGAAAGTGCGCGGCGTGGCCGACGGTGTCGCCCAGCAGCCGGCGGTAGTTCAGGTAGCCGAGGCGCGCCCAGGCGGCGTCGGGCGGCGGCGCGTTGAACCCGAACAGGTGGTAGTCGAGCATGTCGCCCAGGTTGATCACGAAGTCGGGCTTGGCCGCGCCGATCTCGGCCGAGACGGCGAGCAGCGTGGTCTCCATCGACCCGTAGAAGTCGTCGACGACGGTCTCGCCCGGGGGGACCGGATCGCGCGGCTCGATGTGCGAATCGGCGATGAGGGCGAAGCTGAAGGGGGTGCCCGGCGCCGGCGCCGTGGCGGCGCTTCCCTCGTAAAGAACGACCGGGAGAGATGCGTCCGGCGAGCCGGCATCGCCGGACGCGGGCCAGGCGGAGACCTCGTAGGCGTAGCGGCGGCCGGGCACCAGACCCTCCACCGTCCACTGCGCGAGGTCGACCGCCGGTGAAAGCGGTGGCCCCTGGATCGACCAGGCCGACAGCGCCTCGTCGCGCACCCGAAGCCGCAGCGCGGTGGGATCGCCCGCGCGCAGCACGACGCTGAGACCGAAGCTGCGCGGCGTCGGCGCGAAGACCAGCGGCGCTCCCAGGAGCTCGAACGCCGCCGAGCCCGCGGCGTCGCCGCCGTCCGCGGGCGCCGCGTCGCCGGCCTGCGCATCCGCCACCGCGTCGATGGCCGCCGCATCGGGCCGACTGGCGTCGGGGCGATTGGCGTCGGGGCGATTGGCGTCGGGGCGATTGGCGTCGGGGCGATTGGCGTCGGGGAGGCTCGCGTCCGGCTTCGATCGATCGCCGCCGGCGGCATCGCTACGGGCCGCAGCATGGTCCGCTCCGCCGTCCGTCGCCGCGTCATGGGTCGGACGGTCGGTGGCGATCTGCACGCCGGGCTGGCGCTGGCATCCGAGGCTCAACGCCAGCGGCAGAGCTGCCAGCGCGATCCCGATGTCACGGACTCTCATTGACCTCGCTCCACGTCTTCGAACAGCAGAACACATTTTACGCCGATCGCGCGGCCAGATCGTCTCCGCCCCGCCCCGCCCCGCTCTGCCCGGTCAGCCCTTGGGGGCCACCTTCGGAGCGCGGCGCGGCCGTCGGCACGGCGGACGGGCGCCCCGCCTCCGTGATCTGGGAAGCAGCCCGCGCTGATTCCGATCACCGCCCGTACCTTGGGTCTGGACAACACCGACCCGTGCGCCAGAGTTTTCAGCGAGGGTTCTCTTGAGCGTAAAACGCCAGCGACTATCTTTGGGTCGGTCCCTGTCGACGGTGGCCTGCGCGGTGGCGCTGGCGGTCCTCCTGCCCCCCGCGAAACCGGCGCGCGCGGCCGACGCGCGCTATCTGAAAGGGCTCGTGGTGGCGCCGCCCGAGCGGTCCGGCAAGCCACGCCCGATCGCCGACGCCGTCGTGCACGTCCGCGGCGTCAAGGATGCGCCGTCGACCGACGAGGACGGCCGCTTCTGGCTGCTCCTGCCGCCCGAGATGAAGCCGGGCGACGCGCTGACGATCGACGTCGACAAGGAGGGTTACCGGCTCTGGCCACCGTCGGGCGGCGCGGCGCGGCTGCCGGCCGATCTCGACAAGAACCTCCTCGAGCTGCAGCTGGTGCCGGTGGGCTCCAAGCGGTTCCTCTCGCCGCCGGCGCTCGAGGCGCTGGTCTCGGGAATGATGGCGCGGGCGCGCGAGCAGATTGGCCACGCTCCGCACCCCGGGCAGCTCCGCCTCGATCCTTATCTGCGCGACTGGGCGACGCGGTACGGCCTTCCGGTCAAGGAGGTCAAAGCGGCGGTCGACAGCTGGGCGGCCAAGGTGAAGAACAGCCGCCAGAGCACCCCGGCCCAGAAGAGCCAGGCGGCGTTCGTCCGACATGAGCTGGCCGACGCAGCCCGGTTTTCGCACGCCGCGGTGGCGGCTGCCCTCGCCGAGGAGACCGGCTTCGACAAGGAGGCCGCGGCGCTCGCGGCCAGGAAGCGCGCCCACGGCGACGCCGTGCGGGCGCTCTTGAAGCAGGAGGCGGACGCCGATTTCTTGAGCTTGCAGTTCGAACGCGCGCTGGACGTCTACCGGCGGGTGCTGGCCCAGATCGACAAGAAGGACGATCCCGCCCGCTGGGCGGCGGCGTCGATGGACGTGGCCCGCGCCGAGCAGCAGCTGGCCGCCGGGCAGCCAGGCCCGGCGGCGCTGCCCCATCTGGAGCGCGGAGCGGAGGCCTGCCGTGACGCGCTCCGGATCTACACGCGCGAACAATTCCCCAAAGAATGGGCTTCAGCCGAGAGCGATCTCGGGGCCATCCTCGACGACGAAGGGAAGCTGGCCGGCGGAAAGCGGGCCAACGAGCTCCTGGGCCAGGCAGCGTCAGCCTTGCAGCTCGCGCTGGAGGTTTCGACCCGCGAGCGACACCCGGAGGCGTGGGCCGCCACCGCCACGAACCTCAGTCGGGTCCTGGTCGATCAGGGGAAGCTGGCGCCGGGAACCAAGGGGGACGAGCTGCTGGCGCGCGCCGCCGACACGCTGAAGTCGACGTTGGAAGTGCGGACGGCCGATCGATTTGCCGACGAGTGGGCGGCGACCGAGGTCGAGCTGGGGGCGATCCTGGAATCGCAGGCCGCGCGGGCGCCGGAAGACAAGGGCGACGATTTCTTGGCGCGCGCCGCCGACGCGTACCGGTTCGCGCTCAAGGTTCGAACCCGCGAACGGGCTCCCACCGACTGGGCGGCGACCGAGAGCGCGCTCGGCCGCGCGCTGGCCGAGCGTGGCAAGCGGACGAGCGGCGCCAAGGCGGACGAGCTGCTGGCCCAGGGGGCGGACGCGCTCCGGGCAGCGCTGAAGGTGTCGACCCGCGAGCGAGCGCCGCGGGCCTGGGCCGCGACGGAGGTTGCGCTCGGCGCGGTGCTCGAGGAGCAGGGAAAGCGGGCGAGCGAGGCCCATGGGGACCAGCTGCTCGCGCAGGCTGTCGACGCTTTTCAGCAGGCGCTGCAGGTCCGTACGCGCGAGCTGGCGCCCGACGAATGGGCCGCCACCGAAGACAGCCTGGGCGGCGCGCTCGACGAGCAGGGGACGCGCGCCAAGGGCGACAAGAGCCTCGCGCTGCTCGCCCAGGCCGTCGACGCCCACAGGCTGGCCCTGCAGATCCGAACGCGGGAGAAGCTCCCCGCGCGACTGGGCGTCGACCGAGGCGAACCTCGGGACCGCGCTCGACGATCTGGGGGTGCGCACCGAAGTTGAGCCGGGAGACAAGCTGCTCGCCGAATCGGCGGGGGCGTTTCAGCAGGTGCTCGAGGTCTCCACGCGGGCGGACGCGCCGCGCGACTGGGCGATGGCCGAGAACAACCTCGGCACCGTGCTCGCCGATCAGGCGCGGCGCGCCGAAGGGGCGCCCGGCGACGAGCTGCTGGCCCAGGCGGTGCGCGCGTTCAAGAGCGCGCTCGAGATCTGTACGCGACAGGCCCACCCGCGCGACTGGGCGATGATCCAGAACAACCTCGGCACGGTGCTCGAGGATCAGGGGCGCCGTCGCGACGACGAGTCCGGCAATCGACTGCTGGCGCAGGCCGTGGACGCCTACCGGGGCGCGCTGCAGGTCTATACGAAGGACGAGTTTCCCCAGGCCTGGTCGATGACGGAGGACAACCTGGGAAACATCCTCAACGAGATCGTCCGCCGGCAGCATCCGCCGGAGGCCGCCGCCGTCGATCAGTAGGGCGCATTGGAAGCCGAGCCGGCCGAACGACAGCCTGGGGCGATCGGTCAACGACGACGAGCGAGGGATGGCTCCGGGGCTCGGCGCGCGCTGGCGGAGGCGTCGAACACCACCTGATCGTGCCAGCCGAGCCGCTGAAAGAACGGGCCGGCGGCCGCCAGCCGCCCATGCGCCCCGGCCAGCTCGCCGATGGTGCGCGCGCCGTCGACGGCGTCATGGAGTCGCTTCTCCTCGGCGTCGATGGGCAGATAGAGGTCGGTGTGGCTGTGGCTCCGGTTGATGAGCACCGCGGCCGCGCCGGGCGGCAGCCGCTCCTCGACGGCGATGGTGTCGGGCAGCCGGACCGGCACGTAGCGCGGCCAATCGTCTCCGCTGAACCTGAGGTGGTGGGCGTCGCGCGGCTCGTCGTCCCGATACGCCACCAGGCTGTGGCGGGCCATCGTCCCCCGAAACAGCTCGGCGGCGGCGTGCTGGTCCACCTCCGGCAGGCGGGCCAGGCGCTCCGTCTGCGGGAGCCGGGCCATCAGGCCGCAGTGCGGGCTGTAGGGCGCCTGCTTCACCCAGCGGCCGAACCGCAGGCCGCACCGTTCGAGGAACGCGAACAGCTCGGGCACGGAGTAGGCGCGGTCCTGCGGGTGGAGCAGCGCATCGGCCAGCGCCGCCTCGTTCCGAAAGTCGGGCGCCTCGCGCAGCAGCGTCGCCAGCGGATGTCCCGAGGGGAGCGCGGCGAGGGCGGCGACGAGCTCACGGATTCCGTCGTCGGTGGCCTCCACGCCGAGCCGCCGGCAGAAGTCCTGCAGCATGTAGACCCCGACCCGTCCGTACGGCGCGTACACCATCAGGTGCATGGCCCCGCCCGGCGCCAGCACCTCACGCAGGGCCCGCAGCCCCGCGTCCGGATCGGGGAGATGGTGCAGCACTCCGGTGCAGACGATCTGATCGAAGGTCGCCCCCAGCTCCCCCGCCGCCGTGAGAGAGAGCTGGCGAACCTGAAGGTTGTCGAGGGCGTGCTTTCGCTTAAGCTCCTCGGTCTTGCTCACGCTGGCGGCGCTGAAGTCGATGCCCGTCACCCGCGCCGCCGGCCAGCGCACGGCGTGCTTGGCCGCCTGGGAGGTCCCGCAGCCCGCGAGCAAGATGGCGTGGTCCTCGCGATAAGGCCGGCCCGGCCAGAACAGGTGGTAATCCGCACGGCGTCTCTGGCGGTCCTGCCAGAGACGCCGGTACTTCTCCAGGCTGTCGACGGGAGGCGGATAGGGGTGGCGCTCGTAGAAGGCGCGCACCCCCTCGGTCACAGCCGCGGCGTCGGCCCTATTGATGGTGGACCTGCACCTGCCGCATCACCTCATCGAGGTTGAACGCGGCCGGCTTCTGGCGCGGCGGGATACTTCACGAAGTCCTCGATCTGCGCCGCCACCAGCGCCTGCATCTCGTACAGCATGAAGGCGTGGTACGCCATCCAGTCATAGTAGGTGTTGGAGTTGTGCTGGGCCCGCTCGAACGGGTCGCGTCGCAAATTGAAGATGAGCGGGAGGCGCAGCTTGTGAGCGGCTCCATCCAGACCTTCAGCTGCATGGCGCGCTGCTCTCCGAGCACGAACTTCCAGTCCCCGTTTCGGACGGCCATCACCTCGCCGTCATCGCTCATGTAGAAGAAGGCCGTCCGCGGGCTCTCCTTCACCTGGCCGGTCAGGTAGGGGACCATGTTGATGCCGTCGATGTGCACCTTGAAGGTCTTGTCGCCGACCTTGTAACCCTTGAGCAGCTTCTGGCTCACGTCGGGATCACCCGCGATAGCCAGAAGGGTCGGCAGCATGTCCTGGTGCGACACGATGCCGTTCAGCACCGAGCCCGGCTTGATCTTGCCCGGCCAGCGAATGAACGCCGGCACCCGCCAGCCCCCTTCCCAGTTGGTGTCCTTCTGGCTGCGGAACACGGTGTTGGCGCCGTCGGGCCAGGTGTCGTTCTCGGGGCCGTTGTCGGTCGAGTACATCACGATCGTGTTGTCGGCGATCCCCAGCTCGTCGAGCTTGTCGAGCATCTGGCCGATCTGCTCGTCGTGCGTGACCATCCGGTCGCTGTAGTCGTCCTGCCCGCTCTTGCCGCGGTTCTTCTCGGCGAGGTGGGTCCGGAAGTGCATCGCGGTCGAGTTGTACCAGAGGAAGAACGGCTTCTCGTCCTTGACCTGCTTCTCCATCCACACGAGCGCGCGATCGGTGATCTCCTCGTCGATGGTCTCCATCCGCTTGATGGTCAGCGGGCCGGTGTCCTTGATCTTCTGTCCACCCTTGCCGTCGGAGGTGCAATGGAGCACGCCGCGCGGTCCGAACTTCTTCTTGAAGGCCGGATCCTTGGGGTAGTCGGGCAGCTCGGGTTCTTCCTCGGCGTTGAGGTGATAGAGGTTGCCGAAGAACTCGTCGAAGCCGTGCACGGTCGGCAGGTACTCGTCCCGATCGCCGAGGTGGTTCTTTCCGAACTGGCCGGTGGCGTATCCGAGCGGCTTGAGCATCTCGGCGATGGTCGGATCCTCCGCCTGAAGCCCGACCGTGGCGCCCGGCATCCCGACCTTGGTGAGGCCGGTGCGAACGGGGTTCTGGCCGGTGATGAAGGCGGCTCGCCCGGCGGTGCAGCTCTGCTGCCCGTAGTAGTCGGTGAAGGCCACGCCTTCGTTGGCGACGCGGTCGATGTTCGGGGTCCGGTACCCCATCTGACCGCGGCTGAAATAGCTGATGTTCCACATGCCGATGTCGTCGCCAAAGAGAACCAAGATATTGGGCTTTTTTGTGGCCATGTTTTTTCCTCCCCCGTCACCTTGGGGTTCCGCGCCTGCGGCACAAGCAGGCCGCAGCCATCGGCGGAAGCCTTCGACCAGATTGGGGCGCCGGCTGACATTCGCGACGCCGGCGCGTCGCGATCAACCGTCGGTCAGCCGTGCAGGAGCGTCAGCTGGTCACGCCGCGGAGGTGCAGAAAGGCGACGATCGCCTCGGCTGCCTCTTCGGCGGTCGTGGTGGTGGTGTCGATCCGCAGATCCGGATTCTCGGGCGCCTCGTAGGGCGAGTCGATGCCGGTGAAGTTCTTCAGATCGCCCCGCCGCGCCTTCTTGTACAGGCCCTTCGGATCTCGCCCCTCGGCCACGTTGAGCGGCGTGTCGATGAAGATCTCGATGAATTCGCCGTCGCCCACCAGCGCCCGCGCCATCTCCCGCTCGGCGCGGAACGGCGAGATGAACGCCGTGCCGACGATGAGGCCGGCGTCGACCATCAGCTTGGCGACCTCCGCAATCCGACGAACGTTCTCCACGCGGTCGGCGTCCGCGAACCCGAGATCCTTGTTGAGGCCGTGGCGGATGTTGTCGCCGTCGAGGAGGTAGGTGTGGCGATCGGTGCTGTGCAGCTTCTTGTCGACGAGGTTGGCGATGGTCGACTTGCCGGCCCCGGAGAGCCCGGTGTACCAGAGCACGCAGGCGCGCTGTCGCTTCATCGCCGAGCGCGCCTTCTTGTCGACGTCCAGCGCCTGCCACTGGACGTTCTTGGCCCGTCGGAGCGCGAAGCGCAGCATCCCGGCGCCGACGGTGTCGTTGGAGATGCGATCGATGAGGATGAACCCGCCGGTGTCGCGGTTGACGTCGTAGGGATCGAAGGCGATCGGGCGATCGAGCTCGAGGTTGCACATGCCGATCTCGTTGAGCTCGAGGGTCGCCCCCGCCATGTGCTGCAGGTCGTTGACGTTGATCTTGTACTTCAGCGACGTGACGGTGGCGGTCACCGTGCGGGTGCCGATCTTGAGGAAGTAGGTGCGCCCTGGCAGGAGCGGCGCCTCGTGCATCCAGACGACGGTCGCCTCGAACTGATTGGCCACCTCGGCGGGCTGGTCCGCCTGCACGATCAGATCGCCGCGCGAGATGTCGATCTCGTCTTCCAGCGTGAGGGTGATCGATTGTCCGACCGTCGCCTGCGGCAGATCACCGTCGGCGGTGACGATCCGCGAGACGTGGCTCACCCGACCGGAGGGCTGGACGCGAACGGCGTCGCCGGTCCGCACGGCGCCGGCCACGATCATCCCGGCGTACCCCCGGAAGTTCAGGTGGGGGCGGTTCACCCACTGGACCGGCATCCGCAGCGGCTGCTCGCGCGCCCGCGATTCGTCCACCTCGACGCTCTCGAGGAGGCCCATCAAGGTCGGTCCCCGGTACCAGCCCATGGCGACCGAGCGCTCGACGATGTTGTCCCCCTCCACCGCCGAGACCGGGATACAGGTGATCGCCGGCAGCTTGAGATCGGCGGCCAGCCGCCGGTACTCGTCTTCGATCTTGGTGAAGACGTCCTTCGAGTAGCCGACGAGATCCATCTTGTTCACGGCCAGGACCACGTGCCGGATGCCGAGCAGCGAGACGATGAAGCTGTGGCGGCGGGTCTGGGTGAGCACCCCCTTGCGGGCGTCGATCAGGATGACGCTCAGATCGGCGGTCGACGCTCCGGTCACCATGTTGCGGGTGTACTGCTCGTGGCCGGGCGTGTCGGCGACGATGAAGTGCCTCCGCGCGGTCGAGAAGTAGCGGTAGGCGACGTCGATGGTGATCCCCTGCTCGCGCTCGGCAGAGAGCCCGTCCAGCAGCAGCGCGTAGTCGAGCTGCCCCTGGCGGGTGCCCACCTTCTTGGAATCGACGGCCAGGGCGGCGAGCTGATCGTCGAACAGCGCCTTGGCCTCGAAGAGCATGCGCCCGATGAGCGTGCTCTTGCCGTCGTCGACGCTGCCGCAGGTGTTGAAGCGCAGCAGGCCGGTCGGCTCCTGTCCGACCTTTTCGAGATCCACGGGAGCGGCGCTCATCAGAAGTATCCCTCCTGCTTCTTGATCTCCATCGAGCCGGGCGCGTCTTGATCGATGAGCCGCCCCTGGCGCTCCGACGTGCGCGCCCGGGCCATCTCCGCGATGATCTCGGGGATGGTGGCGGCCGTCGATTCGACGGCGCCGCTCAGCGGGTAGCAGCCGAGGGTCCGAAACCGCACCTTGCGCAGCTTGGGCTTCTCCCCGGGCAGAAGCGGCATCCGCTCGTCGTCGACCATGATCAGCACCCCGTCACGCTCGACCACCGGCCGCTCACGGCTGAGGTAGAGGGGGACAATCGCAATCCCCTCCAGCTCGATGTAGCGCCAGACGTCGAGCTCCGTCCAGTTCGACAGCGGAAAGACGCGGATCGACTCCCCTTTGTGCTTGCGCGCGTTGTAGAGGCGCCACAACTCCGGGCGCTGGTTCTTGGGATCCCAGCGGTGCGCAGCGGTGCGAAACGAAAACACCCGCTCCTTGGCCCGCGACTTCTCCTCGTCCCGTCGGGCTCCTCCCAGCGCCGCGTCGAAGCCGTACTTGTCCAGCGCCTGCTTGAGCCCCTGGGTCTTCCAGATGTCGGTGTGCACGGCCGAGCCGTGGGTGAAGGGATTGATCCCGCGCGCGACCGCCTCGGGGTTGATGTGCACGATGAGCTCGGTGCCCGGCGTGGCGGCGACCTTGTCCCGCAGCGCGTACATCTCCCGGAACTTCCAGGTGGTGTCGACGTGAAGCAGCGGAAACGGAAGACCGGCCGGGAAGAAGGCCTTGCGCGCGATGTGCAACATCACGGCGCTGTCCTTGCCGATCGAATACATCATCACCGGCTTCTCCGTCTCGGCCACCACCTCGCGGAGGATCTGGATGGTCTCCGCTTCGAGACGCTGCAGATGAGCTCAGGGACATAGTCGACGACCTCGCTTGCCCATGTTGGTTGCGCTCCTGATTGACAGTTATACCGACGGAGCCGCCGCCCGCTCGATCAAAGCGTGCATCGAGGCACGAAATCCGACAACGAGCAGATCGGCTCACAAAATCGACCGGCAGCCCTCAATTTCGACCCCGCGCCGTCGTCGCTGCGCGCCGCGATCACCCTCGCCTTCCGGCGGCGCCGGCCTAAGGATTCGGAGCGAGAGCCCGTACCCGCGCGTCCTTCTCGTCCAGATAGCGTTGCGCCAATTGTTTGAATCGCCCGGACGGGAATTCCCGCTGGTAGGCGCGCGCAAAGCTCTCGGCACCACGGCGATCGCCGCGGGCATCGGCCGCTTCGATCGCCAGCACGAAGGCCTCCTGGCGGAGAACGCCGTGCGGGTTGGACTCGAGCTCGTGGTCGAGGAGCGCCGCCGCGCGGCTCGCATCGTGATCGCGCCGGAGCGCAACCAGCGCCTCCCAGACCTGGGCGCGCTCTCGGGTCATCTCCGACGGCGGGCGGAACGGCCCTCGACGCCCTCGGCGCGCCACGCGGGGCCGACGCCGCGACGGGGGCCCGGAGCTCGACCTTGGCCGCCGCCTCGGGGGCGGCCACCTCGGGGAGCGTCCCCAGGTCCGGAGCTCTCGGCGCCTCGGCAATCACCCGAACCGGCTTGACCCGCTCGGACCGGGCCCGCGGGGCGTCGATGCCGGCGCCGACGCCGACGCGGGTCCCCAGAAGCTTCTGGATCCGCGCCGCGATTCGTCGGCCGCCGATCGTGGCGGCGGCGGTCGCCGTGAACGCCACCAGCCCGACGCCCACCACCAGCACCCTCAGCATGGACGACCGCTGCCGGACCGGTGTCGCGATCGTCGACTCTTGCAGGGCGGCCCACACCCTGCGCTTCAGCAAGGGCGAGCTGGCGGTGGGTCGCACCGCACGCAACATCTCGATTCCCTTTTCGGAGATCGGATCGAGCCCGGATTCGTCGCGGAGGCGGTTCATCGGATTCCTTCGTCAGCTTCGCGCTGGTCTTTGACCAGCTTCCAAAATTCCTTCCGGGCCTTGTGCAATCGCGTCCAGACGGTGCCGATGGGGATGTCCTGAATGCGGGCGATCTCCTCCCCGGAATAGCCTTCGATCTCGAACAGGATGAAGGTCGTCACCAGCTTGCCGTGCATCTTGGTGACCATGAGCTGGAACTGCCGGCGTGCCTCGGCGTCCTCGAAATTTCGCGCCGGGCTGTCCGCTTCATGCGGCATCTTGCTGAGATCCACCTCCTGCCGCCGCAGCACGAGGTTCCTGAACCAGGAGCGCCGCCGGTGATCGCGAACGGTGAGCTGCGCGATCCGGTACAACCAGCCGGCCAGGTTCCCTCCGTCGAAGCGCCCCAGATTCCGGCGGACGACGATGAAGATCTCCTGGGCGAGATCTTCGGTGTCCGCGCCCGGTGCGCCGAGGGCATAGAGCCAGCCGATCACGTCGTCGAACCACCGCTCGTAGATCTCGCGAAACTGAGCGTCCCGGCTCGGATCGGCGCCCGGCGGCGGAGCGGACGATCGCCCCGTCCGCGCCTCGCCGCCCCCTTTGGCGCCGCCGCCCACCACCCGCAGGGTCGGGGGCTCGGAGCGGCTCTGGCTGAGGAGATTCACGGGACGCATGCCGGTTCTAAAGAGTACATGGGTCCGACGGAACAAAACCTTCACTTCGTGGCGGCCCCGCGACGCACGATGACGTCGCGCCCGCCGGGCCCGCGTCCGGGGGCGCCACTCGCGCCGGCGCGTCAGAGCTCTGTCAGAGCGGGGCCAGGCTGATCGCGGCATCGTCCATGTAGACGTAAGCCGGCGACGGAAGGACGCTGTCCACGGCCGCTCCCGCGTCCCACTGCACCCAGTCGTTGCTGACGGTGGTGACGTCCGTGACCTGCAAGATCTGGGTCCCGTTTTGCCACACGGTGACTTCGCCCGTCGGGCCGGTGGCCTTCGAAAGGTAGACGTCGATCCGCGTCCAGGCGTCCAGCGGAAAAAGCGCGGGGACCGGCTGTCGGGTGTTGGCGCCGCTGGCGTAGTCGTAGAGCTGCGCCGCCAGGCCCCCGCTCGGAAGGGGGTAGAGATTGACGTCCCAGATCGCGAAGAGGTTCTTCCCGTCGCCGGTTTCGCTGCCGCTGAAGTGGCTGAGGCTGAGCCAGGACCCGACGGTGATCGTCGACGGCACGTAGAACCAGGCGCTGTAGTATCCCTGGAGCGGGCTCGGCTGATTGCGATAAAGGTAGCTGGTCGACGCCATGCTCGCCTTGGGGGCGATGGTGAAGATCCCGCCGTAGCGGCCGCTGTGCGCCATCGCCAGGGTCGCCGCCGGCCTGTCCGTCGCGACGACGTTCTGGGTGTAGACGTTCCCCTCTCCGTCCCCGGTCCACTCCGAGAGATCTCCCGGCTCGAAGGTCCCCCGCCAAAGCACGCTCGCCGGCCCGTCGCCGATGCTTCCCAGTTCGGCCTGCCGGGCGCACGCGGGACCCGCGAGCAGACAGGCCAGGAGCGCCGTCGCCGTGACGTCCGACAATCGGACGCGCGCAACAATCTGCTTGGCGGTCACGATCGAATCCTGGATACCATACGGCCACGCGGCAGGCCATCCAGGCAGGCGACGACCCGTCGGCCGCGCCGATCGCGAGCGGCGCGACAGAGCCCAGATGAACATCGCCCTGTTCTTCACCATGATTGTCTTCACCTCGATCGCGGAGACAGGCGCCGCCGCGCATACCGACGCTCCCCCCGCGTCGACGGTCGCGCCGAGCGACACGCCGCGGCCCGACGGTGAGCAGACCAGCCGCTGTCCCACCCGCGAAGCGGTGGCGGCCGCGCTGTCACCGGCGTTGGCCCACATCCGACCCAACCGCGATCCGTTGCCGTCCGACTTCCGCGTCGCCGATCTCGGCGACGCCTTCGAGGTCACCACCGGCGGCCAGGTGCAGCGTTACGCCGACGCGGCCCGTGACTGCACCGAGCGGGCGCGGGTCGCCGCCGTCTTCGTCGCGCTGGCGATGAACCCGCCTTCACTCGAGGAACCGCCGCCGCCACCGCCGCCCCCGGCGATTCAGCCACCGCCGCCGGCCCCGGAACGGGCGAGGACCTGGCTGTCCCTCGGGGCGGCCGCTCGCGTCGACGGCGCGCTGGGCGGAGGCGGTGATGCGACGAGCGGCGTCACCGCCGGAGGCGAGCTCGACGTCGCCCTGGGAAGAGGTTCGTTTGGCATCGAGGCCAGCGCCGGTCTGGTGACGCCGACCCAGAACACACTCGCGTCGGTCGTGGTCACCCAGCAGCGGTTTCCGTGCAGCCTCTCCGCTTCGTTTCGCAGGAGAGCTGGCGCGCATCTCGAGCTCGGCGCCGCCGTCGGCGCGGCGCTCACCCCGTTCACGCTGCGCGGACAGGGGCTGGACGCGGCCCGGCCCGTCACGCGCTTCGACGCAGGGGCGCGACTGGCGCTCGAGCTGCGGGTCTCCGGCGCCGCCCTCGCGCCCTTTGCGACCCTGCACGTCGAGTACTTTCCCCGCACCTACGAGATCGCCGTCGCTCCGCTGGGGAATATTGGGACGACCGCGCCGCTGCAGGTCGGTCTCTCCGTCGGCGTGGCGTTCGAAGCTCGACCGTAAAGCAGCTCTCATGTTTCGTGCGTTGTTCTCATTTTTGGCGCCCTGAGCCGAATCGGGAAAGCGGCCAAACGAGGAGCGAAGGTTTCCCGCCTCCGCACCCATTCGTTTGCACGTGATCCGCGCCGATCTTCGCCGCACGTCGGCGAACCGGCCCCTTCCGCGTCGGCCCAAGGAGTCCCCCATGCTACTGAAACGAATGCTGAAGCTCGCAATGTTCTCCGCGCTCTGCCTCTCTTGCGCTCAAGGAGATCAAGGTGGCGGCACCGGCGGCGATACCGGCACCGGCGGCGCCACGAGCACCGGCGGCTCCAGCGCCACGGGCGGAACGACGAGCACCGGCGGCATCACGGGCACCGGCGGCATCACGGGCACCGGCGGCACCGTCGGCACCGGCGGCACCAAGAGCACCGGGGGGACGACCGGCACCGGCGGCGTCGGCACCGGCGGCAACAGCGCGACGGGCGGAGCCGCCGGCAGCAGGAGCACCGGCGGGACGACCGGCACCGGCGGCAACAGCGCGACGGGCGGAGCCGCCGGCCACGGAACGGGCGGCGCCTCCACCGGCGGAACGACCGGCACCGGCGGAACGACGGGAACCGGGGGCGCGACGTCCGGGACGGTCGAGAACGGTGGCGCCAACTGCAAGGCGACCGCGGGCGCCTTGTTGTCCGCGGACAACAAGAAGCTGCCCAATCCGTTCGCCATGCACGACGGAACCATCATCTCCACCAAGGCACAGTGGGAATGCCGGCGCGCCGAGGTGAAGGCCGATCTGGAGAAGTACGAGATCGGGCCCAAGCAGGATCCCAGCGCGACCACGGTGGCCGCCACCCTCTCCGGCAGCAAGTTGAGCGTGGTCGTCACCAG
Source organism: uncultured Pseudomonadota bacterium (assembly GCA_963835825.1). Taxonomy (GTDB): domain Bacteria; phylum Myxococcota_A; class Polyangia; order Fen-1088; family Fen-1088; genus JADGRB01. Next base: position 1,374,760 of record CAWIGZ010000001.1, on the reverse strand, counting down.
CAGCTCGGGGTCGCTCACCCTGACCTCGACCGTCTCGGGGAGCGGCAGCTGCGTCGTCATCGGGATGGACGGAAACTCCAGCATGGTCACCGGTTGCACGCAGATCCCCTTCACGTCCAACCAGGTCGTGCAGATGATGCAAAACAGCAACCGCTACCAGAGCGACCCCTTCTACAAGGTGTTCCCTTCGCTCTGGAACCAGATCGGGAATTACAGCGCCTGGTCGTGGGGGATCAGCCGCTTGATTGACGGCATCATTCAGGTGAAGGACCAGTTGAAGGTCGACGTCACCAAGATCGCCGTGCATGGCTGCTCGTACGCCGGGAAGATGGCCCTCTTCGGCGGAGCGCTCGACGAGCGCGTGGCGCTGACCGTCGTCGAGGAGTCGGGCGGCGGCGGCATCGACAGCTGGAGAATGTCGCAGGAGTTCACCGACCGCACGAGCACCTCCGTCGAGAAGATCGACAACACCAACTACGCCTGGTTCATGACCAGCATGCAGAAGCTGAATCCGTACCGGCTGCCCCACGATCATCATGAGCTCATCGCCATGATCGCCCCGCGGCCGGTGATCATCCTGGGGAACGACGACTACGACTGGCTGGGGGACGAGTCCGGCTACAAGGCGACGATGGCCGCCATCGAGGTGTTCAAGTCGATGGGCGTCTCCGACCGGATCGGTTACGATTTCACCTCCGGACACGGACACTGCCAGCCCCCCACCACGCAGAAGAACAGCGTCAACGCCTTCGTCGACAAGTTCCTGAAGGGCGGGACGTCGTCCACCGCCATCGCCATCAAGCCGCCGAAGAGTGGATTCGACCTGAACTATCAGGCCGTCATCGACTGGACGACACCGACGCTCAACTGACAGGAACCATCCGCCCAAATGATGAAACATCGCCTCCTTTGCTTCGTCGGTGGCATCGCCCTGCTCGGCGCCTGCGCGAGCTCGGGCACGGGTGACGGGACGACCGGCTCGGGCGGCAACGGAAGTGGAGGTTCCGGCTCGGGCGGCGCCTCCGCGACCGGCGGCGTTCCGGGCACAGGCGGCTCGTCGACCGGCGGATCGTCGACCGGCGGGTCGTCGACCGGCGGGTCGCCGGGAACCGGAGGCGTCCACACCGGCGGCGTCTCCGGGACCGGCGGCACCGGCACCGGCGGCACCGGCACCGGCGGAACGGGAACCGGTGGGACCAAGGCAACGGGCGGCACGACCGGCACCGGCGGTAACGGCACCGGCGGCGCGGCTGGCGCCGCCGGCGCGGGCGGAACGAGCGGGGGCGGTCACGGGGGCAGCTCCGCCACGGGCGGCAGCAACGGCACCGGCGGGAGCGCGGGTGGCAGCGGCACCACCCACTGGGTCGGCACCTGGGCCGCGTCGCCCTATTACGACTCCGGCAACCAGCCGCCGGCGTCGCTGTCGAACGGCGTGATCCGCCAGATCACGCACGTCTCGATCGGCGGCAGCCAGCTCCGGGTGCAGTTCTCGAATCTGTTCGGCAACGGCTCGGTCACCATCAAGTCGGCGCACATCGCGCTGTGCAAAGCCGCGCCCCTCGTCGACAGCACCATCGACACGTCGACCGACACGGCGCTGGCCTTCTCGGGAACCGACACGGTCACCATCGCGCAGGGTAAGGAGGTCTGGTCCGACCCGGTTTCGTTCACCGTCCCGCCGCTGGGCAACGTCACCATCACCACCGCTTTCGGGACCGTTCCCAGCCAGGTCACCGGGCACTCGGGCTCGAGGACCAACTCCTACATTCAGACCGGCAGCAGCACCGTGAACGCGGCCAGCATGAGCTCGGCGACCTCCACCGAGCACTGGTACTTCATCTCGGGGATCGACGTCATGGCGCCTGCTTCAGACAGCGCCATCGTCGCGATTGGCGACTCGATCACCGACGGGCGGGGGGTGGACATCAACAAGAACAATCGATGGACGGACGATCTCTCCGCCCGGCTGCGGGCGATGGGCGCGACCTCGGGGGTGGGGATGTTGAATCAAGGGATTGGCGCCACCAATCTGGTCGGAAGCGGCACGGCGGCTCAAGCGCGCTTCAGCCGGGACGTGCTGGGGCAAAGCGGCGTGAAGTACGTGATCGTCTTCGACGGCGTGAACGACATCGGTGGAGGCGCGTCGTTCTCCTCCATGAAGCCGGTGTACGACAGCATGATCAGCCAGGCCCACGCCAAGGGGCTGCTCATCTACGGCGCGACGATCACCCCCTTCGGCGCCAACTCGTACTACACCGCCGCGCACGAGTCGGTGCGCCAGCAGGTCAACACGTACATCAAGAGCGGGGTCTTCGACGGCGTTCTCGACTTCGACGCCGCGGTCACGGACAACGGCAATCCCCCCAAGCTGCAGTCGCAGTACGCCACCTGGACCTCGGCGGATGGCTCGGGGGACGGCTTGCACCCGAGCCCGGCGGGCTATCAGAAGATGGCCGACTCGGTCGACCTGTCGCTCTTCACGAAGTGAGCATCGAGCGGCGCGCGGCGCCGCAACAAGAGGGCGAGAGATGGTCAAGCGCAGCGGCCGCAAGCACAGCTTCTGCTTCCCCGCCTGGATGTCGGGGGAGCTCGAAGCAGAGGCGGCGCGTCTCGACCGCTCGACCTCCTGGATCGTGCAGCGCGCGTGGAAGCTGGCCAAGGCCGAGATGGCGCGCAGCGAACGAGCCAGGCCCCCGCGCCCGCCGGAGGCCGGCCCCGCCCGTCGACCTCTCTCCTCGATCGGCTGAACGCCCCGCCGGTCAACGCGCGGGGGTCGCCCAGGTCGCGCGAAGGCGGGCGGCCACGTCGATGCGCGGCAGCGCCGCGCCGATCGCGGGGTCGGGTCGGCTCGGATCTCGCGGCGCCACGCGCTCGAACTTGTCGAGGATCGTGTCGGGGATGAAGCGCGTCCGGGGCGTGAAGACGTGGCGATCGCCGAAGCGGCTCTGCTGTCGAATGAAGAAGCGCAAGGGATGCACCAGGGAGAGGGCGTTTTTGGCCCGGGTCATGGCGACGTAGAGCAGCCGCCGCTCTTCCTCGATCTCAGCGGGGGTTCCGGTGGCCAGGTCGGAGGGGATGCAGCCGTCGGCGGCGTTGAGCACGAAGACGCTGTCCCACTCCTGCCCCTTGGCGGAGTGGATCGTCGACAGGATCAGGTAGTCCTCGTCGAGGTGGGGCGGCCCCGCCTCGGCGCCGGTGGCGCCCGGAGGATCGAGCGTGAGATCGGAGAGGAATGATTCGCGTGACGGCGCGACGGCGGCGAGCTGTTCGAGCTGCTCCAGATCGCCGAGGCGAATCCGCGCGTCGTCGTAGAGGCGCTGCAGGTGCGGCTCGTACCAGCGGCGAACGAGGCCCATCTGGGCCCCCCAGGCGGCGCCGGCGCCGCCCAGCTGGTGAAAGAGCTCGGTGAACGCCGGCCAGTCCTCGCGCGCGGCGGCGGGCGGGACGAAGCTGGCCAGCGCCGGCGAGAGCGCAAACGAGGCCGCGGCGACGTGCGCGACCAGCGCCGCGGCCAGCCGCGGGCCCATCCCCGGCAGCAGCTGCGCCAGGCGGAACGCCGCCAGCGTGTCGCGCGGGTTCTCCGCCCAGCGCAGGCAGGAGAGCGCGTCCTTGACGTGGGCGGCCTCGAGAAACCGGAGCCCCCCGAACTTCACGAAGGGGATGTTGCGCCGGCCGAGCTCGACCTCCAGCGCGTCGCTGTGGTGCGCCGCCCGGAACAGGACCGCCTGCTGCCGCAGGGGGACGCCCGCCTCGCGCCGTTCGAGGATGGCGGTGATGACGTATTCCACCTGGGCGTGCTCGTCGGGGACGGTGGCCAGGACGGGCCGGGCGCCCCCCGCCCGCGCCGAGAAGAGGCGCTTTTCGTAGCGCTCGGTGGCCAGCGCCAGCACGTCGTTGGCCGCCTCCAGGATGGGGGCCGTCGAGCGGTAGTTTTGCTCGATGGTGACCACCGCGGCGGGCGGGTCGTACTGGCGCGGGAACGCCAGGATGTTCCCCACGCAGGCCGCCCGGAAGCTGTAGATCGCCTGCGCGTCGTCGCCGACCACGGTCACGCCCCGACCGTCGGGCTTGAGCCGCCGCAAGATCTCGGCCTGCAGCGTGTTGGTGTCCTGGTACTCGTCGACCAGCGCGTGGTCGAAGAGGCTCCCGATCCGCGCCGCCAGCGACGGATCGCTCATGAGGTGAAACCAGTAGAGCAACAGATCGTCGTAGTCGAGGACCGCCCGCGACGCCTTGGCCTCGACGTAGCCGGCGTAAAGCGCGCGCAGCGCCTCCTCCCATTCGAGGCACCAGGGGAAGCGCGTCTCCAGACAGGCGCGCAGATCCACCTGCGTGTTGACGACGCTGGAATAGATGGCGAGGCAGGTCCCCTTGCGGGGAAACCGCCGGTCGGTGCGCGACGACAGCCCCTGCTCGTGGCGAAGATGGTCGAGGAGATCGGCGGCGTCCTCCCGATCGAGGAGCGTGAACGCCGGATCGAGGCCCGCCTCCGCGGCGTGATACCGCAAGAGCCGATTGGCGATGGCGTGGAAGGTCCCCGCCCAGGGCAAGGTGGCCGCCTCCGCCCCCGGGCGCCGCGCCAGCAGGCGCACCGCCCGCCGGGTCATCTCCTGCGCCGCCCGCCGGGAGAACGTCAGCAAGAGGATGCGCCGCGGATCCGCGCCGCGAGCGATGAGCGCCGCCACCCGGTGCGCCAGCGTCTGGGTCTTCCCGGTCCCGGCCCCGGCCACGATCAGCAGCGGCCCATCATCGGCCGTGGCGGCGCGGCGCTGCGCGGGGTTCAGCGGATCGAGGATCGGATCGCAAATCGGATCGGGGCTCGCGGGAGACGGCACCCCTCGATACTATACGTACGTTCAGGTCACGCAACTATCCACAGGGGCTCCCGGCGGCGTCCCCTGCCCCGGCATCCCGGCGCCGGCTACTGGGCGTCCGGCTCGCCGTCCCAGTAGTCGACGCTCTCCCCCTGCCGGGAGATCCAGCGATGGAGCGGCTTTTCGAACGCCCCGGCGGTGGCGGCCACCTTCTTCGAGTCGGGGTAACCGACGATGTCGACCTTCTGCGCGGACGCCGAGACGGTCAGGTAGATCAGCGGCTCGGCGCCGTCATTGATCATCTGATGCGGGTGCTCGGGCCCGGCCGGAAAGGCGACCCAGTCACCGGCGCGCACGGCCACGCGCTCGGGGCCGATGCGGGCGGTTCCCGAGCCGCTGATCACGTACAGCCCTTCCTCGGTCGCGCAGTGATAATGAAACGGAAACGAGACGGCGCCCGGCGCGACCTCGGTCAAGTTCGCACCCAGCATCTGCCCGCCGGCCGGGGCGCCCAGCCGCCGGAGCAGCATCTGGTGTTTGCCCTTGTTCATGGGCATCGGCTGCACTTCGTCGTGATTGACGACGTTCGGATGGCGACGGGCTTGCGACATGCGCGAAAGGATGTCGGCCCGGTCGCGCGCCGTCAACTCAGGTCCAGCGGAACAGGCGCACGGCCAGGAACGAGGTGACCAGCGCCCAGGCGGCCAGCACCGCGATGGGATATCCCTGCGAGAAGACGGAGGCGCCGTCGTTGACGACGTTGCGGAGGGCCTCGTTGAAGGCGCTCATGGGGAGCAGGCGAATGGCCGGCTGAATGACCCGCGGAAAGCGGCTCGACGAGAAGAACACCCCCGAGAGCACCATCATCGGCAGAGTGACGACGTTGATGAGCCCGTTGGCGGTCTCGCTGTTCTGGGCCCGCGACGCGCAGAGGAGGCCCAGACCGGCGAAGGACCAGGAGCCGAGCAGCGCCAGCCCCAGCGCGGCGACCGCCGAGCCGTGGATGACCACGCCGAAGGCCATCCGAGCGAACGCAAACAGCACGAACACCTGCAGCGGCACGAACAAGAGCCCCGAGACCCGGAACGACAGCAGGTAGTGGCTCCGGCGCATGGGCGTGGCGGCCAGGCGCTTGAGCAGCTTGCGCTGGCGCGCGTTCACGATGTTGAAGGAGGCGCCCCACATCGCCCCGTTGAGCAGCTGCATGCCGAGCAGCCCCGGCACCAGCCAGTCGACGTAGCGAGCGCCCCGCGCCACCGCCGTCTCGTCGCGGGTGGGCAAGGGATCGCGGCGGCCGGCCTGGCGCTGCAAGCGCTCGTCGACCAGCCGGCGGACGGCCGGGGCGTCCGGGCGGGTGGGATCGTACCGGTAGACGAACGGCAGCCCCGGCGCGGCGGGCGGGACGACGACCAGGACGACCTCCCCCGTCCCGAGCTGGCGCGCGGCCCGGGCCGGGTCGACGACGGCCGCCTCCAGCCCGCGGTCGCCGGCCAGGGTGGACGCGGCGAGCGCGCTCCCCGGTCCGGCGACGACGGCGACGTGGCTCTTGCTCGGGCCCTGGTTGCGGAAGGCCGTGCCGAGCGCGACGGTGATCAACAGCGGAAAGCCGAACGTCCAGAACAGCGAGCCCGGCTCGCGCAGGAACTGCTTGATGCGCGCGGCGCTCAGCGCCCAGAGCGGTCCTCCAAGCATTCTAGTCCTCCCTCAACGTCCGGCCGGTCAGCGAAAGAAAGACGTCGTCCAGCGTGGCGGTGCGCGAGACGAGGCGGGTCGGCTCGACGCCGCGTTCGCCGAGGCGGGCGACCAGCGCGGGCAAGGCGACGTGCGGCTCGTCGATCGAGAGCGCGAGCCCGTCACCCTTGGCGCGGATGGAGCGCATCCCCGCGAGGCCGGCGAACGCCTCGGGCGGCAGCGCGGGGGCGGTGCTGACCTCCACCAGGTGCTGCCCGCCATTTTGATCGATGAGCTCGGCCGGCGTCCCCAGCGCGATCGCCTTTCCGCGATCGACGATGGCCACCCGATCGCACAGGCGCTCCGCCTCGTCCATGTAGTGGGTGGTCAGGACGACTGTCTTGCCGCGCGTCCGCAGCGCCGCGATCGTGTCCCACAGGGCGCGCCGCGATTGCGGGTCGAGCCCGGTGGTCGGCTCGTCGAGGAACAGCACCTCCGGATCGCCGACCAGGCCGAGCGCCACCGCCAGCCGCTGCCGCTGTCCGCCCGAGAGCTTCATCACCCAGGTGGCGCGCTTTTCGCCCAGCTGCATCTCGTCGAGGAGGGTGTCGACCGAAAGCGCCGTCCCCGGCGAATAGAACGAGCGGAACAGCCGGAGCGTCTCCTCGACGGTGAGCCGGTCGAACAGCTTCGTCTCCTGCAGAGCGACACCTATGCGCGCCCGCAGCGCGTCCGCGTCGCGGTCCCACAGCCGCCCCAGCACCTGGACGGTCCCGGCGGTCGGCGAGAGCAGACCCTCGAGGATCTCGATGGTCGTCGTCTTCCCGGCGCCGTTCGGACCGAGGAGCCCGAAGCATTCGCCGCGTCGAACCTCGAGATCGAGCCCGTCGACGGCCACGAAGTCGCCGTACCTCTTCACCAGTCGTTCGATCCGAATCGCGGCGTCCATCGCTCGGCTGGTCTCAGGTGAGGCTCAAGCGCGACGCCGCTTCGTCCGGCTGCCCGGCCCGCGGCGCGACCAGCGCGAAGAGAACATCGGGGGCGACCGGTTTGACGAGGTGGTGATCGAATCCAGCCTCCTCGGTCCGGCGGCGATCCTCCTCGGTCCCCCATCCGCTGAGCGCGATCAGCACCATCCCCCTGCCCCACGGCTGCTCGCGGATCCAGCGGCAGACCTCCAGCCCGTTTCCCTTGGGCATCCGGATGTCCAGGATGACCACGTCCGGACGGAGCCGGGCGGCGACCGCCATCGCTTCCTCGCCATCGTAGGCAGTGTGCGTCTGGTGCCCCTTCATCGCCAGGATCACGGCCAGGCTGTCGGCGCTGTCCCGGGCGTCGTCGGCGATCAACACCCGGCACTTGGCGGCGACGGGAATCTCGCCGGCCGGGGGCCGCGGCGCGACCGACTCGGACCAGCCTTCGCGCATGAGCGGCAGGTGAACGGTGAATTCGCTCCCCTTGCCGATCCCGTCGCTCTTCGCCTCGACCCGTCCGCCGTGAAGCTGCAGCAGGCCGCGCACCAGCGAGAGCCCCACGCCGAGGCCGCCTTGGGAACGTTCGAGAGCGCGCGCGCCCTGGGAGAAGATCTCGAACAGCCGCGGCAGCAGCTCGGGCGAGATTCCGATGCCGTCGTCCCGCACCGAGACCGCGACCTCGTCGCCGCGAAGCTCACCGGTGATGCGAATGTGGCCACCGGGCGGCGTGTACTTGGCGGCGTTGCTGATGAGGTTCGAGAAGACCTGCTCCAACCGCACCGGGTCGGCGTGCAAGGCGGCGGGCCCGTCCGGCAGCGAGACCTTGAGCGAGTGACGGCCGGCGTCCAGCTGCGAGCCGCAGGTCTCGATGGCGTTGTGAATGACCTCCGACAGCTCGACGCGCTGGCGGCGCAGGGCCAGCTTGTCGTGGGCGATGCGCGAGACGTCCAGCAGATCCTCGAGGAGCCGCGACATCTGCGCCAGCTGCCGGTCGATGACCTCGGGGACCCAGCGGACCTCGGGATTGGCGGACTCCATCGCCTTCAGGATGGCGGCGGCGTTCCGGATGGCGGCCAGCGGGTTGCGCAGCTCGTGGGCCAGCGTGGCGAGGAACTCGTCCTTGCGCCGGTCCGCCGCCTGCAGAGCCTGGTTCGCCTCCTTGTGCGCGGTGATGTCCTGGAGAACGACGATCGCGCCCAGCACCTCGCCGTCCGCCCCGCGAAACGGCACCGCCGACGTCAGCAGCCAGACGTCGCGCCCATCGTCGCCCCGGTAACAGAACTCGAGCCCGGGACGGACCGTCTCGCCGCGCAGCGCCCGCTCGGCGGTCCAGTCCCTGGGCGAGACGGCACCACCGTCGATGCGCCAGCGGTCCATCCGGGCCGGATCGCGCGAGGGCATCCGCTCGGGCGCGTAGCTGCGCATCGTCGAGTTGCTGAGCACCAGCCGCCCCTCGCGGTCGACGAGCCCGACGCCCACGGAGAGGTGGTCGAGGATGGCCCACAGGCGCGCCTCACTCTGCCGAAGCGCGTCCTCGGCCAGCTTTCGCTGGGTGACGTCGAGGACCAGCACGCAGAAGCCGGCCACCTGACCGGCGGCGTCGAAGTCGGGGATGTAGTGGGCGTCGACCCAGCGCGGCCCGGCGGGATACTGAACCTCGGGCTGGAAGTGGACCTCCTCGCCGCGCAAGGCGCGGTCGATGTATTCGCCGGCGAACTTCATCGTCTCCGGCCCGAGGACGTCGTCGATCTTCCTGCCGACGACGTCGGCGCTCGAACACCGGAACCAGGCGCCGTAGAGCTTGTTGACGAAGCGGTACCGGCGATCGCGGCCGACATAGGAGATGAGGGCGGGCGTGACGTCGGCGATGTGGCGGAACTGCTGCTCGCTCTCCCGCAGCGCCGCGTGGCGCCGCTCGAGCTCGGCGCGAGAGGCCAGCGCCCGGCGCAGACGCACGGAGAGGAAGACGATCGCGGCCCCGGCGGCGACCGCCCCCGCCGTTACGACGGCGACCAGGGGAGCCGCCTCAGCCAGAGCCATCGCTCCAGGCGGACATGACCTGCGCGGTGTCCTCGAAGTGACGAAGGCGGGTCACGCGCCAGTCGGAGAGCGACCACCAGTGAAGCTGCTCGAGGTCGACGACCTTCCCGGTCCGCTTGACCGTGTAGGCCAGGTGGACGTCGACGACGACGTCGTCCCCCGAGGCGATGAACCGTCGCGGCTCGAAGGCCGTGAGGATCACGTTCTCGCTGAACCCGCCCAAGAAGCGCTGGATCTCTTCCGGTCCGGTGGCGGGCGCGTGCCAGGGGACGTCGCTGGCCCCGACGTTGAAATCCCACCGGGCGTCCTCCTTCATGCGCGCCAGCACCTCGGCGACGTCGCCCCGCCCGATCGCCTCGTAGATCTCCTGAATCACCCTCACGTTGTCGGTGGTCTCCATCGACCGTCCTTTCGGCAAGTCCCGCGGATCCTCTCCTGACTACCTTCCACCGGGACGGTCGAACAAGGAAAAACGCGCCTCTCCTTTGAGGCTCACCGAATCGAATCCGGGCGGAAGATCAGTCGGCGCGCAGTCGAGCGCGCAGTCGCGCGCGCATGTCACGCGCGGGTGTCTCGCCCGAGGACCGCGAGCCCGACCGGCCCGGCCGGATGGCCGTTGCCGTCGTAAGCGAGCCGGCCCCGGAGGAACGTCGCCTCGACCCGCCCCAGGAGGCGCTGGCCCAGATACGGGGAGAGCTCGGGGAGCTGGCTGGTGTCGACGGAGACCTCGGCCTCGGGATCCCAGATCACCAGATCGGCGTCGAACCCGGGCGCGATCTGACCTTTGCGGCGTCCGAGGCCCGCCAGCGCGGCGGGGCGGGCGCTCATCCAGGCCGAGAGATCGCCCAGGCTGTGGCCGCGCCGGCTCGCCTCCGTCCAGAGCGCCGGCAAGCCGAGCTGCAGCGAGGCGATCCCGCCCCTGGCCGCCGCGAAGTCACCCGGCTCCCGCCCCTCGAGCGCCGGGGCGCACGGGTTGTGATCGCTCACCACGAAATCGATGACGCCGTCTTTCAACCCCCGCCACAGGGCCTCGCGATTTTCATGATCGCGAATGGGCGGCGCGCACTTGTACTCGGTGGCGCCGTCGGGCACCGACTCCGCCTCGAGGCAGAGGTAGTGGGGGCAGGTCTCCACCGTCAGGCGCACCCCGTCGGCTTTGGCGCGGGCCAGCTGCTCCAGTGACGCCGCCGACGAGAGGTGCAGCACGTGCACGGCGCAGCCGGTCTCTCGCGCGAGCTTGATGAGGAGCGCGATCGCCGCATCCTCCCAGGCCGCCGGGCGCGACCGCAGGTAGCCGGCATAGGCGCGGGGGTCACCCCCCTGGTCACCGCCAACTGGGGAGGGACCGCCGGGATCCAGCTCGGCGTGCACCAGCAACGGCAGCCCGGCGTCGCGCAGAAGCGGCATGGCCAGGCGCAGATCGGCCTCGGTCACTCGGGGAAACTCCTCGATGCCCGCGGAAACGAGGAACGCCTTGCAGCCGAGCACGCCGCCGGCAGCGAGCTCGGCCAGCTCGCCGCTGTTCCCCGGGATCACCCCTCCCCAGAAACCGACGTCGACATGAAGCTGCCCGTCCGCCGCGTTCCGCTTCTCGTCGAGGGCGGCGCGGGTGGTGGTCACCGGCGGGCAGCTGAGCGGCATGTCGACCAACGTGGTGACGCCGCCCGCGGCCGCCGCCCGCGTGGCGGTCGCGAACCCCTCCCAGTCGGTGCGCCCGGGCTCGTTGAGGTGCACGTGACAGTCGACCAGCCCCGGCGCGATGACCCGGGTGCCGAGATCCTCGACCGGGATGTCGGGCGGCACGGTGGCGGTCGCCGGCCGGGAGACCAGCGCGCGGATGCGCCCTTCCTCGATGAGCACCGTGCCCGGGCGGACGCGCCCGTCGGGACCGACGATGCGCCGGCTGCGCAGGCCCCACATGCCCGGGTGGGCGGTCAGCTTGGCGAGGTGGGCGCGCGCGCCGATGGTGCGGGCCACTAATGACGCCCCGTCTCGGGCAACGAGCCGGAGAGCCCCTCGAGCAGGCTGCGGATTGAATGCTTCATCCCGGAGATGCTGGCGCCACCGAAGCCCGGACTCAAGAGATCACCGAAGATCGAGCCGTGGAGGAGCTCCAGCTTTCTCGTTTTTGCTACACCGGGCGCTCGACGAACACAAGCGGAGTCCGTAGGTTGACGGCATGCGAGCGATGGTGTTCGAGGGTCCGGGCCGTCCGCTGGCGGCGAGGGAGATCGCGCCGCCCACGCCGGGGGACGATCAGCTCCTCATCCGCGTGAGCGCCTGCGCGGTCTGCCGGACGGATCTCCACATCGTCGACGGCGAGCTTGCCCATCCCGAAGAGCGCGCTGGTGCCGGGGCACGAGATCGTCGGCGTCGTGGTCCAGAAAGGAAGTCGGGTCGACCGGTTCGCGATCGGCGATCGGGTCGGCGTCCCCTGGCTCGGCTGGACCTGCGGCGTCTGCGCCTTCTGTCGCTCGGGGCGCGAGAACCTCTGCGACCGGGCCCGCTTCACGGGCTATCAGCTCGACGGCGGCTTCGCCGAGCTCACCGTGGCCGATCACCGCTTCTGCTTCGCGCTGCCTGCGCTTTACAGCGATCTCGAGGCGGCGCCGCTGCTCTGCGCCGGTCTCATCGGCTATCGGGCGTTGCGGGCAGCCGGCGACGCCAAGCGGCTCGGCCTTTACGGGTTCGGCGCGGCCGCTCACATCATCGCGCAGGTGGCGGTGTTCGAGGGGCGCGCCATCTACGCGTTCACCCGTCCCGGCGACGCGGCGACGGCGGCGTTCGCCCGCGGGCTAGGCGCGACCTGGACCGGCGGCTCCGACATCGCGCCGCCCGAACCGCTCGACGCGGCCCTGATCTTCGCGCCTGTCGGTGAGCTGGTGCCGGCCGCGCTGCGGGCGGTGACCAAAGGGGGAACGGTCGTCTGCGCGGGGATCCACATGAGCGACATCCCGTCGTTTCCTTACGCGGAGCTGTGGGGGGAGCGCGTCTTGCGCTCGGTCGCCAACCTGACCCGAAAGGACGCCGAGGAGTTCCTGGCCCTGGCCCCTCGGGTTCCGGTCCGGACGAAGACCTCGGCCTATCCGCTGGCGAGCGCCAACGAAGCCCTCGCGGATCTCCGACACGGGCGCCTCGAGGGGGCCGCCGTCCTTCTTCCCTGAGGCCGAGACGGGGTTAGTATCCCGCCTCATGACCGCGGGAGCACGGGGTGGGGAGCTGCGAACGAGCGAAGAGGACTACCAGCGCCTGTTCGAATCACTGAACGACGGCGCGGCGCTGCTGGAGGTGGTCTTCGACGCCGCCGGGGTGCCCGTCGACTACATCTTCCTCGACGTCAACCCGGCGTACGAAGAGATGCTCGGCACGCCCAGGGCAGAGAGGGTCGGCCACCGCCTGTCGACGTTCCTCGGTCCGCAGAGCCCCGCCTTCGCGCTGCTGGGGAAGGTGGCCCGCACCGGCGAGGCGAGCCGCGCCGAGATGTACCTCGAAGAGGTCAAGAAGCACTTCAAGGTGTCGGCCTTTCCCTCCAGGCGGGGGACCGTGACCGCGGTGCTCTCCGACGTCACCGAGCGGACCCGCTGGGCCGAGGAGGCGGCGACCTTGAACGCGCGGGCGGAGTACGCCCAGAAGCTGCGCGAATCAGAGGAACGCTTTCGGACCACGGTCGAGAACATTCCGATCAATCTGGTGCTTTACGATCGGGACTTCCGCCTCCGCTACCTCAACCCCGCGCTCTCCCATCAGTGCGCGGCCAAGTTGAACATTTCCAGGGCCGAGCTCATCGGGAAGTTCGGCCATGAGCTGTGGCCCGAGCCGCTCTGGGAGCCGCTGCGACGGCACGGCGAGCTTGCCATCCAGACCGGCGAAAGGCAGACCTACGAGCTCGCCAACGCGCTGCCGGGGGGCGCCGCCTTCGTCCGGAAGTGGACCATCGTTCCGCTGTTCGGCTCGGACGGAGAGGTGGATCAGTTGCTGGTGATGAGCGAGGACGTCACCGCGCAACGGCGCCTGGTCGAGGAGCTGCGGGAAGCGGATCGCCGCAAGAGCGACTTCATCGCCGTCCTCTCGCACGAGCTGCGCAATCCCCTGGCGGCGATCCGCACGACGCTCTACGTCCTCGAACACGGGACGCCCGGAAGCGAAGCGGTGGTCAAGGGACGCGAGGTGATCGACCGCCAGGTCGGTCACGTCGTGCGAATGGTGGACGATCTCCTCGACGTCACCCGCATCACGCGGAACAAGATCCAGCTCCAGAGGCGCCCGCACGATCTCGGCCAGATCGTTCGCGAGACAATCCAGGACAACCGCTCCCATCTCGAGCTCGGCGGCGTGCGGCTGCAGCTCAGGGTCCCGGATGCGCCGGTGATGATCGACGCCGACGGGGCGCGGATCTCCCAGGTGATCACCAACCTGCTTTCGAACGCCATCAAGTTCAGCCTCCCCGGAGGCGCGGTCGCCGTTTTGGTTGCCGCCGACCCGGCCTCCTCCCGGGCCGTCCTGCGGGTGTCGGACGCCGGGGCGGGAATCGACCCCAAGCTGATCGCGCGGCTGTTCGAGCCGTTCATTCAGGGGGACGACACGCTCGATCGGAACAGCGGCGGGCTCGGTCTGGGCCTGGCGCTGGTGAAGGGCCTGGTCGAGTTGCACGGGGGCGAGGTGACCGCGTCCAGCGCCGGCCGCGATCAGGGGGCCGAGTTCACCGTGCGACTGCCGCTCCACGCCGGGCGCGAGACCGAAACCAAGGTGGCCCGCGACCCGAGCCCGCCTGCGCCCGGCCGGCGGGTCCTCATCATCGACGACGATCGCGACGTCGCCGACGGGCTGCGGGCGGCGCTGGAGATCCACACCCACCGCGTCGCCGTGGTGCACAACGGGCCCGAGGCCCTGTCCGCGGCGCGGGTCTTCAAGCCCGACGTGGTGTTCTGCGACATCGGGCTGCCGGGAATGAACGGCTATGAGGTCGCCCGAGCGTTTCGGGCGGACGGCACCTTTCGTTCCACCGTGCTCGTCGCGTTGAGCGGGTACGCCCAGTCGGAGGATCTGGCCAAGGCGAGCGCCGCGGGCTTCGACCAGCACCTCGCCAAGCCGCCCAACATCGAGAAGGTCAAGCGCCTCTGCGCCGCCGCGCGCCCGAGCGCAATTGCGCCGAGAGCTGACGCGCGACGCCCGGCCATCGCGTGACGCCGGCCCGGCGACGCGGGGGAGGACGATGCGAAACGTCGTTCCCGATCCGACGCCGGTCTCCACCAGGATTGTCCCGCCTGCCCGCTTGACATCCCGTAGACGGTCGCCAGGCCGATGCCGTGTCCGGCCGGCTTGGTCGAAAAGTAAGGCTCGAAGATGTGCTCCTGCGTCCGAGCGTCCATGCCGTGTCCGTTGTCCACGACGGCCAGGACGGAGCTCGGGCCAATCGGCTCGTCGGGCCGAGGGTCGCGCAGCTCGATGCGGACCAGCCCGCCGGCGGAGACCGCCTCGGCCGCGTTGACGCACAGATTGAGCACGACCTGCTTGAGCTCGGAACAATCGACGGCGACGAACGCCGCCTCCCGAACCGAGATGTCGAGCTCGAGGCGCGCGCCGCGCAAGAGGCGAACCAACACCGGCCGGGCCTGCTGCAGCAAACCACCAGATCGACGCTCTCGCCGCTGAACGCCGACTCGCGGCCGAACAGCAGGAGCTGCTCCACGAGGCGCGAGCCGAAGTCGACCGTCCGCCGGAGCTCTCCGCCGTGGGCGGCGACATCGGTCTCTGGGATCCGCTTCCAGCGCGACGCCGAGGAGATCGAGCGCCCCCAGCACGTTGTTGACGTCGTGGGCGACCGAGCGGGCCAGCCGGCCGAGGGAGGCCATGCGTTCGTCGCCGAGCTCGCTCTCCCGGCGGGCGCGCAGGGAGGCCTCGAGCCCAGCCGGTCGGCCTGCTCGAGGAAAAGCGCGGCCATGTCGGCCGCGCAGGCCCCGAAGTCGCAATCGGCCAGCGACCAGGCGCGCACCGCGCCCACCTGCTCGCAGCAGATGACGCCCACCACGTTCCCGTCGCGATCACGGGCGCCGCCATCAACGACGCGATGCCGTTGACGTCCAGATCAGCCTGCCGGAGCTCCCTGGTGCGAGCCGCGCGGGCTTCTCCCACGGCGATCACCCGTCGTTTGGGATCTCCCCCAGCAGGATCGGCAGGTCGAGCCCGTCGGGAAGTCCCGATGCAGGGAAGCTTTCCGACGGGAGATCGAACTGGCAGACGCCCATCAGCCCTCCCCCGCTCCCCTTGAAGGCCCAGATTCCCACCCGCTCGACGCGGAGAGCCCGCGCGGTGGTCTGGGCCACCTGTTTCATGGCCGCTGCCCGCGCGTCGCCCCCTGCCAGGCGGAGCCGGGCCAACTCGAGCCGCGCGCTTTCGTAGCCCGCGCGACTGTCGCCCCCTTCTCCGAGCATCGTCGGAAAGAGTGTAGCTCCTCTCGGTCAGGTGCGCGTGGCATGCTGCGCGCTGCATGGACGTCGAGGCGGATCGACAAGCGCCGGGTGCTGGTGGCCGACGACAACGGCGTGCTGCGCCGGGCGCTGCAGATCGTGCTGCAGCTATGGGGATTCGAGGTCACCCTCGCCGAGGACGGCGCCGCCGCGCTCGCCGCCGCGCGCGCGGGCCACCACGCGGCGATCGTCATGGACGTCAGGATGCCCCAGATGGACGGGCTGGAGGTGGCGCGCCGGATTCGCGCCGACCCGAGTCGTCGGCGGTGTTGCTCCTGGCGCTCTCTGATCGAGCGAGGTCGAAGATCGGAACGCCGCCCTGGCCGCCGGGTTCGATCATCACCTGGTCAAGCCCGTCGACCCGGAGCTTCTCCGCAAGCTCCTCGACGGCACGCCCGCTCCGAAGATTGAACGTGCCCCATCCACCTAGCCCGCCGGACCTCGCGTGATCACGGGCTTCGTCCGCCGGCGGCCCTTGTTTTCCGGCGCGCTGCGACCAACGCGCCAGCGCCGCTCGCCGCGCTAGCTCTTTGCGTTCTGCGGCTGTCAGCGAGCCGGCCCGCGCCAGCCCGGCACGCGTGGCGATCTCCCGGCGCTGCCGCGCGCTCAGCGCCTTGGCGCGCGCCGGGCCCACCCTTCTCCCCACCGAGTCTCCCCAGTGCGACGGCGTGTCGGTTCTTAGGGGGAGACTTCATCTCGGGGGTTCATCGTCGTGACGGCCCACGTTCGACAGAGCAGGGCCGACCAAAAATAATTCCGTCGCCTGGTGAGCGCGCAAGGGGGACCGCGGTCCGCCGCCGGCGATTTTGTCGCGATTGTCGAGGCACCCGCCGGCAAACCAGCCTCAACGCTCAAGCAAGCATGACCGGCCATTCCCTCCGCATGAGCCCGATGCTTAACCTCCCGGAAAATGGATCAGCCCGAGGACGAATGTGGCCTTCGGATCCCCTGTTCGGCGCTCACCCTCCCACGTCGTGGGAATCGGCGCCTCCGCCGGCGGGCTCGAAGCGCATCGAGCGCTTCTTCGACAATCTGCCGAAAGAGACCGGGCATGGCGTTCGTGATCGTCCAGCACCTCTCGCCCGACTTCAAGAGCCTGATGGACGAGCTCCTCGCCCGGCACACCGAGCTGCCGATCCACCTCGTCGAGAACGGGATGCCGGTCGAGGCGGACCACGTCTATCTGATCCCGCCCAAGAAGGAGATGATCATCTCCGGCGGGCGCCTGCTCCTCAGCGAGCAGCGATCCGGCATCAGGAGCTGAACGCTGCCGATCGACATCTTCTTCCGCTCGCTGGCCCAGGACTGCGGCGCCGCGCGCCGTGGCCATCGTTCTCTCGGGCGGCGGCAGCGACGGCTCGCGCGGCATCCGCGACGTCCACGACGGCCGGCGGGCTGGTGCATCGTGCAGGACGTCGAGAGCGCCCAGTTCGACGGCATGCCGCGGACGGCGCGCCGACGCCGGCGTGGCCGACTGGGTGCTGGCGCCGTCCGACATGCCGCGGGCTCTGCTCGAGCACGCGGCGCGGCCGCTCCGACGGCGCCGAAGCGGGGCCCGTCGGCGAGCCGCCGCGCCGGCAGCGCGACGGTCGTCGAAGTCTATCGGATGCTGCAGGAGGAGTACGGGATCGACTTCACCCACTACAAGCCGAGCACCGTCACCCGCCGCATCGAACGGCGCCTGGCCCTGGCCCGCTCGGCGGACATCGAGGAATACGTCGAGCGGCTTGAAGTCGGAGCGCGGCGAGCTCGACGTGCTCTATCGCGATCTCCTCATCGGCGTGACGCGCTTCTTCCGCGACGAGCAGGCGTTTCGAGGTCCTGGAGAGCCAGGTGCTCCCCGAGCTGCTGGCGCGCCAGCCGCGCGAGGTGCCGCTGCGCCTCTGGGTCGCCGGCTGCGCGACGGGCGAAGAGGCCTATTCGCTGGCGATCCTGCTCGAGGAGCTGATGGCCGACGCGGGGCGACCGCGCCGGTGAAGATCTTCGCCACCGACGTGCACCGCGGCTCGCTCGAGCACGCCACGCGCGGCCGTCTACGACGAGGAGGCGCTGGCCGACGTCTCGCGAGGAGCGCCTGGCGCGCTACTTCACCACGGATCGGCGAGCGCTACCAGGTCGTCCCCGAGCTGCGGCAGCTGATCGTCTTCGCGCAGCACAACGTCATCAAGGACGCGCCCTTCACCCGCGTCGATCTCATCACCTGCCGCAACCTGCTCATCTATCTGCAGCCGGCCGGCGCAGCAGAAGGTGCTCTCGCTGTTTCACTTCGCGCTCAACCGGGACGGCTTCCTGTTCCTGGGGCCGAGCGAGACGGTCGGGACCGCTGGCCGACGAGCTTCGAGACGCTCGACAAGCACTGGCGCATCTACCGCAAGCGCAGCGACGCCCGCATCCCGGTCGACGCGCGGCTTGCAGCCGCCGCCGCGTGACCCGCACGGCGCTGCCCCCCGTTCAACCGGCGCGGCGGGGCGCTACTCGCTCTCCCAGCTCCTCGGCACCTACGACGCGCTCCTCGAGCGGACGATGCCGCCCGAGCCTGCTCGTCAACGAGCGCGCCGAGCTGGTCCACGCCTTCGGCGGCGCCGAGCGCTTCCTGCAGCATCGCGACGGCCGCCAGGGGCTCGACGTCCTCGAGCTGGTCGAGCCCGGAGCTGAAGATGGTCCTGGTCGGCGGCGCTCAAGCGCGCCATCGTCGAGCCGGCGGCGATCGTCTACCGAGGACGTCCGGATCTCGCGACCGGGAGCGCCGAGCGCGTCTACAAGGTCACGATCCAGCGCATCGGCAGCCGCGGCGGCGGCGGCGCCGCACCTGCTGGTCTCGTTCGAGCAGACGGAGCCGACGCCGGCGGCCACCACGCCAGCCCGCAGACCGAGGTCGAGATCGGACCAGGTCTCGCGCGACCGGCTGCGCGCGCTCGAGGCCGAGCTGGCGCACACCAAGGAGAATCTGCAGGCGGCGATCGAGGAGCTGGAGACGAGCAACGAGGAGCTGCAGGCCACGCAACGAGGAGCTCCAGACGAGCAACGAGGAGCTCCAGAGCACGAACGAGGAGCTCCAGAGCGTCAACGAGGAGCTCTACACGGTCAACGCCGAGTACCAGCGCAAGATCGGCGAGCTGACCGAGCTGACGAACGACATGGACAACCTCCTCGCCAGCACGGAGATCGGGACGATCTTCCTCGACGCGAGAGCTCAAGATCCGGAAGTTCACGCCGCCAGATCGCCAAGGCCTTCAGCCTGGTCCCGCACGACGTGGGGCGGAGCATCGAGACCTTCGTGCACCAGATGAAGCACCCCGAGCTGGTCGAGGATCTCCACCGCGTCCTCGCAGACCGGCGAGCCGGTCGAGCGCGAGCTGCGGCGACGTGGACGGCAAGGCCTTCTATTCGCGGATCCTCCCCTACCGCACCAAGGGGTCGATCGCCGGCGTGGTGCATCACGCTCATCGACGTGAGCGGCCTCAAGTCCGCCGAGGACGCCCTCTTCCACGAGCGCTATCTGCTCAACAGCCTGCTCGCCTCCACGCCGGACGCCATCTACTTCAAGGATCAGCGCGGGCGGCTGATTCGCGCCAACGACGCCGATGGCGACCCGGCTGGGCCTCGCGGATCCCGCCGCCGCCGTCGGCAAGACGGCGCTGGAGCTGCCCCAACCAGGAGCTGGCCCTGCGAGCTCCACCGGAAGGACGAGGCGGTCCTCCGGACGGGCGAGACCCACCACTACAAGCTGGAGCGGATCGGCCCGCCAGGCGCCCGGCGCCCGCGAGCGACTGGGATCTGGTGACCAGGCTCCCGCTGCGCGATCGGTCCGGACGCCCTGGTCGGCATGGCCGGCGATCTTCCGCGACGTCACCGAGCAGAAGCTGGCCGAGGTGAAGATCCAGGACAGCGTCCGGCGGCGCGACCAGTTCCTGGCCATGCTGTCGCACGAGCTGCGCAACCCGCTCGGCGCCATCGTGACCGCCACCGCGCTCGCTGAAGTCGCCGCGCGCGGCCGCCAACACCCCGCGGTTTCTCGGCATCCTCGAGCGGCAGTCAGCGCAGATGGCCGCGCCTCCTCGACGATCTCCTGGAGGCGAGCCGCGTCACCCAGAACAAGATCGCGCTCAAGCGGCGCGCCATCGATCTGCGCGCCGCGGCGCGCGAGGCCGCCGACTCGGCGCGCGGGCTGTTCGAGTCTGCGCGGGCTGGCCTTCACGGTCGAGCTCGACGGCGAGCCGCTCTGGATCGACGCCGATCCCGTCTCGCCTGCAGCAGATCCAGGTCAATCTTCTCAACAACGCCGCCAAGTACACGCCCAAGGGCGGGCACGTCAGCTTGCGGGTCGGCGAGGAGGACGGCGCGGCGGTGTTTCGCCTCAAGGACGACGGCGTCGGGCTCCCGCCCGACGATGGCCGAGTCGGTCTTCGAGCTCTTCGTCCAGTCCAAGCGGACGCTCGATCGCTCGGGCGGCGGGCTGGGCGTGGGGCTCACGCTGGTGCGCTCGCTCGTCAACATGCACGGCGGGACCGTCCAGGTGCACAGCGACGGGGAAGGCAAGGGCTGCGAGTTCGTGGTCCGACTTCCCCTGTCGGACCGGCGAAGGACACGATCGACGAGCCGCTCGCCAGGCCGCGCCCGGTCCGGTCCGAGGATCGCTGCGGGAGGGGGCCACGATCGTGGTCGTCGAGGATCAGGCCGACAGCCGCGAGGCGCTCTGCGAGCTGCTCTCGCAGGAGGGATTCGCCTGTCGAACGGCCGAGAACGGGTCCGAAGGGCTCGCCCTGATTGACGAGGTCATGCCCGACGTCGCGATCCTCGACGTCGGGCTCCCCGGGATGGACGGGTTCGAGATGGCGCGCGCGGCTGCGCTCAGATCCCGCGCCACGCCGGCCTGTTCCTCATCGCCCTCACCGGCTACGGGCAGGCCGCCGAGCGGGCGCGCGGCGAGAGGCCGGCTTCGACGAGCACCTCGTCAAGCCGGTGAACGTCGAGGAGTTCCTGCGGCTGCTGAACGAGCTGAGGGGCCACCAGCCGGCAGCGGCGGCGTCCTGATCGGACGGCAGCCCGGCGGCTCGGCTACTTGTTGTCGCCGTTGTCTGGCTTGTCTTGGCCTTCGCTTGCGCCGCCCGGACCGTCGTCGACGGAGGGGATGTTCTTGAACTCCTTGCGGGCCGCCTTCCAGGCCTTCTGTACGATCCAGGAGAGCGAGCGATCCTGACGAGTCGCCTCGGCGCTGATCTCTTTCAGCATCGCCTCCGGGAAGTAGAGACTCTGTTTTCTCTTGTCGGTCTCGCTCATCGCCGGACTATACCGGCGGGACGGCCTAGTAGAAAGAGATGTCGTCCACCCAGAAGTCGAAGATCTCGTTCGGGTAGAAGTCGAACTCGATGGTGTAGATGGCGGCCGTGTCGAGCCCCGACGGCTCCTGCAGTCCGAAATTGCGCTGTCCGAGGCCGGCGAACGGGATCCGGTACTGCGTCCAGGTCTTGCCGAGCGGGGAGAGATCGACGCCGAAGTTGTCGTAGCAGGCGGTCGCTCCAGTGGCCGTCGAGACGTCGCAGACGCCCCCTTCCGGGCGCGTGTACTTGTCGGTGACCGACAGGCGGACCTGGGCGGCCGAGGTGTCGCCGATCCGGGCCCAGAAGGTGAGCCCGGTTCGGGTGTGCGCGTCGTAAGGGAGAAGGCCCGAGGCGCCGCCGTCGACGGAGCCATAGCGCATCGCCACGCTCAGCTGCGACCAGACGGTGAACCCGTGACCGGTGACGTGCATGGCGTGCAAGCTTCCGCAGCGACCGCCGCCGGGGATCGGTTCGGACGGCGCATCGCCGCTGGGGTCGATCGCGGCGCCCGGCGAGGTCGTGTCCCCGCCCGCCCACCAGCCCCCGTTGCGGCCGCCCTCCATGAGGATCGCCGGATCGGTCGCCTCCATGTCGTCGATCAGCGCCGTCGGATCGACCGGCCCGCTGGTGTCGCCGCAGCTCGACGCCGGCGCCCCGGCCGCACCGCCGCTGCCGCCGCCGGCCGCGCCGCCAGGGCCCCCGCCGGCGCCGCTGGCGGGCGGCGAATAGTCGGCGGTCGAGCTGCAGCCGGCGACCGCGAGGAGAGCGGCCAGGGAGGTCAGCGCGGCCAGTTTGGCCAGAGCCCGGGCGTTCAGGGTGTCGGGTGTCTTCATGTCCATTGTCCTTGGTGGAGAATTCATCAGACCAGCCCGACGAGAGGGCCCGTGCACCAGTCGGCCTTGCCGAAGGTCGTGTCGGGGATGTCGAACGCGTTCAGGATCGAGACCATCATGTTGTTGTGCGGGAGCCCCTGCCCTTCGTAGCTGACGAAGCGTCCAGTCCGCAGCCCGCCGCCGGCGTTGCCGGCCAGGACGTAGGGCGCGTCTTGCCGGCTGTGGGTGTTCCCCTTGGCCAGCTCGTTGCTCCAGAGGATGAGCGTGTTGTCGAACAGGGTGCCGCCGGCGCCGTCGGGCGTGTTCTTGAGCCGCGTGATGAGGTCCGCCATCTGTTGGGCATACCAGGTGTTGATCAGCGTCAGCTTGTGGACCGCGTCGCTGTCGGTGTCGCTCCGGTGCGACAGATCGTGGTGCCCGTCGGGGATGCCGAGCCAGGTGAACCGCACCTGGGACACCGAACGCGACCACTGCATCGACGCCACCCGGGTCAGGTCGCAGGCGAGCGCCATGGTGAGCAGATCCATCTGCAGGGCGCCGACCGCGGGGAACGAATCGTTCGCCTGGGGGGCCACCGTCGACAAGACGGGGTCGTGGCAGGAGGGATTGTTGTCGACCAGATTGGTCGTCAGGCGCTTCTCGATCTCCCGGACGGCGTCGAGATGGGCGTCCAGGCGCTGCTTGTCGGCGCTGCCGAGCTGGCTGCCGATGCGCGCGTACTCGGCCCCCACCGCGTCGAGGATCGACTTGTGGCGGGCCCGCAGGTGGGCGAGCGCCACCGGATCGGTGTGCAGGTCGGAGAACACGCTGGCGTAGACCTGGGCCGGATCGTCGGTGGGCGGAAGCGGCTGGTTCGCCGCCCGGTAGATCATCCGCCCCCAGTTGTCGGCGGCGCCCACCTGAACCCCGAGCTCCAGCGACTGGAACGGGGTCGGCGCCGCCAGCGCCTGCACGATTCGCTGATCGATCGACGGGCCCGTCGCCCAGCCGGCGGGCGGCGCCCCGACGCCGGCGAACGGCCCCGGGTTGAGCGGGCTGCCGGTGAGCATGCCGCCGATGCCGTTCTGGTGCCCGTCCCCGCCGCCCCCTTCCTGCAGCAGCCCCTCGACGATCACCAGGTCACCCTGGTGCGGCCCCAGCGGCGTCAGGATGGGCGAGAGCGTGAAGCTGGTCTCGCTCCCGGTCGGCGTCCACTGGTCGGGCAGCGTGCCGTTGGGCGAGAACATCACGATGAACCGCCTGGGCGGCGTGGCGGCCCGGGCCCGGCGCGGCGACATCGCCTCCAGGAAGGGGAGCGCGATGGCCGCCCCGGCCGCGCCGCGCAGGATCGCTCGTCGGGAGATCGGTTTCATGGCGCCTCCGGGGGAAGGTTGCGAAAGGCCGCCATCCGGACCGTCTGGCGCACCATCTGCTTGAAGTCGCCGCCCGGTCCGGTCAGCGTGCTGGCCAGCGCGCTGATCGCGCAGAGATCGCCGCTGGTCTGCTCGCTGCGGCCGAAGGCGTAGCGGAACCACTGGGTGGCGGCGCAGGTCGCGACCTCCGCGCTGCCGGCCAGCTTGGCCGCCAGGCTGGGGACGCCGTCGAGCGCTCCGTCGACATCGGTCCCGGTCAAGGCGCCGGTCGCATCGACCGGAACGTCGGCGTCGGTGTCCCGCCAGCGCCCGATCGGATCGTAGTTTTCGAAGGCGAAGCCGATGGGATCCATGAGCGTGTGGCAGTTGGCGCAGAACGCGTCGGCGGTGTGCTGCGCGAAGCGCTGACGGGTGGGAAGTCGGGGATCGACGACCGGCGGACTGACCACGATCGACGGCGGCGGGGGCGGCGGCGGCGTGCAGAGCAGCTGCGCGCGCACGAACTTGCCGCGCAGGACCGGCGAGGTCTGGTTGGCCTTGGCGTGAACCGCCAGGAACGCTCCCTGGGTCAGCATGCCGGCGGCGCGCGCCGGATCCAGCGCCACCCGCTGGTAGCCGTCGCCGCTCGGCGCCGGCAGCCCGTAGTAGGCGGCCAGCGACGCGTCGGCGAAGGTGACCGGCGCGGTCAACAGCGAGGCCAGCGTGGCGCCGCTGTTCCAGGCGTCGGAGAGAAAGCGCGTCGTCTCCTCGGTGAGCGCGGCCGGCGTGGCGTCGGTCCAGGCCGGGTAGAGCGACTCGTCCTTGTCCATGGTGGCGACCGGCTCGATCTCCCACCATTCCGTGGCGAAGTGAACGAACAGGTCCGCGGCGCGCGGATCGGCGAGCAGGCGATCGGTCTGGGCCAGCAGCCCCGCCTCGGTGCCGAGCTGGCCCGCCTCGGCCGCGGCGAGCAGCGTCTCGTCCGGGCCCGCGCCGGTGAGAAGATACGAAAGCCGGGTCGCCAGCGCGTAACCGTCGACCGGCTGGGGCGACCCGGTCCCCGCCACGGCGGGCTCGGGCCGATAGAGAAACTGCGGCGCCTGCAGCATGGCGGCGACCACCCCCCCGAGACCGTCGGTGGGGCCGGGATCGGCGGTGTCGGCATAGAGCTGCAGCATCGCCGCCTGCTCGTCGGCGGTGAGCGGGCGTCGCCAGGCGCGCCGGCCGAAGGCGGCCACGAACGCCGAGACGCAGGCCGCGTCGCCCCCCGTCGGGTCACAGCCGGCGAGCACGGTCATGCGGCTGACGTCCGCCGTCAACGCCGCCGCGGCCTGCTCCGCCACCTCGAGGTAACGATCGGCGTGGAGGCTGGAGACGCTGTACGCCGCGGCAATGTCGTCGAAGTCCAGCGTCTCCTCGTCGGGCGGCAATGTCTGAGCGACGGAGGGATCGACGCCCGTCAGCCCGGCGATGGTCCGTCCGTATTCGAACCGGGTGATGCGCCGGAGCGGGGCCGGACCGGGATCGGCCGCGCAGAGCGGAGCACTTTGCGTCGTGGTGCCGCCGCCGGCCTTTCCGGTGCAGGCCCCCAGCGCCAGCGCGCCCGCGGCCATCAACGCCGATTTCCTCGCGAACCTGGTCAGCTTCGTCAACATGCTCGCCGTCCGCTCTGGGGGTTCGATGATACCCGGTGTGATGGTGAAGGTGGTCGCGACCGGGAACTAGCAGGTTCGGGGCCAACCGGAACGGCGCATAACCCTGCGGTTCACCGGAGAGCAACCGCGCCGCCGGCGCCGCCGAACGTCCGGGCGCTGTTCGCGGACGTCCGTTTCCTGTCCGGTCCCGGCCGCGTATGATGCCGCCCTGACCTCGATGGGTGCGCTCATGGCCGATGACGACGAGCGGCTCCGCCAGGCGATCCGGGTCGGCAACCTCGGGATCTTCGAGCACGACCACGCGACGGACGTGATCTTCTGGTCGTTGGAGCTGCGCCGGATGTACGGCTGGGATCCCGACGAGCCGGCGACGCTCCCCAAGATCGTCTCGCACGTCCATCCCGACGACGTCGCCCGGGTCGTGGAGGCGGCCGCCGGGGCCCACGATCCCGCAGGGGACGGCTCGTTCGACATCGAGCACCGCATCTTCGATCGGGCCGGGCGCCTGCGCTGGGTCCTCACCCGTTCGCGAACCCACTTCGGAGCCGTGGCCGGCAAGCGGCGCCCGACCCGCACGATCGGCGCCGTGCAGGACGTCACCGCCCGGCGCGCCGCCGAGGAGCGCTCACGCGTCCTCGACACGGTGCTGAGCTCCAGCACGCAGGCGATTGCCATCGCCGCCCCCGACGGAACCCTGACCTTCGCCAACGTCGCCCTGCAACGACTGTGGGGTTATTCGGACCGGGAGAGCCTCATCGGGCGGTCGCTGTTCGAGCTCTGGAAGACCGACGACGAGCCGGCCGCGGCGCTGGCGCGGATCCGCAACACCGGCATCCAGCAGGTCGAAACGCCTGCGACGCGCGTCGACGGAGCGCGCTTTCATCTCGGGATCACGGCGGAAGCCGTCTGCGACGGCGGCGGCGCCCTCAGGCAGGTCCTGGTGACCTTCTCGGACATCTCGAACCGAAAACAGCTCGAAGGCCAGCTGATCCAGGCTCAAAAGATGGAGTCGATCGGGCGGCTGGCCGGCGGTGTCGCGCACGATTTCAACAATCTCCTCACGGCCATCTCGGGCGGTCTGGAGCTGGGTCTGGCAGCGTTGCCGCCCGACCATTCGAGCCGGGCTCACCTGCTGGAGGTGGCGGACGCCGCGCAGTCGGCGGCGGGGCTGACGCGTCACCTGCTCGCGTTCTCCCGCAAGGAGATCATCGCCCCCCAGATCCTCGACCTGAACGAGATCCTCCGCCGCGCGGAACGGACGATCCTTCGCCTCATCGAAGAGGACATCGAGCTGCGGACGATCTGCGGCAAGGAGGTGACGCCCATCTGCTTCGATCCGGCGCAGGTCGAGCAGATCATCGTCAACCTGGCCGTCAACGCCCGAGACGCGATGCCGAACGGCGGGCGGCTGACGATCGAGACCTCGAATGTCCGGATCGACGACCGCCATGCCGCCAGCCTGCTCGACGCGCGTCCGGGTGCCTACGTCCTGCTCACCGTCTCCGACACCGGCTCCGGCATGAGCGAAGAGGTGCGGGAGCACCTGTTCGAGCCCTTCTTCACGACGAAGGAACCTGGCCGAGGGACCGGTCTCGGGTTGGCCATGGTGTACGGCGCCGTCCAGCAGAACGGGGGGCGGATCGAGGTCTCCTCGGAGGTGAACCGGGGAACGACCTTCAAGGTCTACCTGCCGGCAGCCGGAGGCCGCCCCCGGCGGGATTCAGCCCCACCGGCCGTGGCCGCCGGGGTGCGCAGAGCCTCGATTGTTCTGGTCGAGGATGACCCGCGCGTGCGCAAGGTGGCGCACGTCGCGCTCACGAGGCTGGGATACGACGTGCACGCGTTCGCGAGCGGGGCCGACGCCCTCGGGGGGCTGGCGTCGCTCGCCAGCCCCGAGCTTCTGATCACCGATGTGATCATGCCGGGGATGAACGGGCGGGTTCTGGCCGAAAGACTCGCCGCCCTGGTGCCCGCCATCCGCGTCCTGTTCGTCTCGGGCTACACGGAACACTTCATCGTCGACCGCGGCGTTCTGAAGAAGGGAATCGAGTTCCTCGCCAAGCCCTACTCCATCGAGCAGCTCGCGCGGCGGGTGCGAGACGTCCTCGGCGACGCCGCCGAGGAGTGACTGCCGGCCCCCGCGCCCGGTAGTGCGGGCGTTTCACCCGCGGCCCGGGGGCCTCGTTCTACCCGCGCGCGCCGGCTTCCGGCCGCGTCTCTTCGCCCTTGTCCGAAAAGAAGACGGTGATCGCCAGGCAGTGAAACGCCTGGTCCGAAGACTGGGTGACCACCGTCTGGACGATTTGCCTGCGTGGATTCTTCTGGATCCAGGCCATGACCTTGTCCCCCAGGATCTCTCGGTCGTGGGCCATGGTCGCTGAAAACACCTTCACGCCGGTGAACATGTTGATCGCCTTCCCGCCGCTCGGCTGCTGGTTCATCAAATCCTCCGGGGGTGACTCTGCCCAGTTGAGACCGCCGCGCCTATCGGGGAATATCCCCTTGACCCCGAGCGGCTGTCGGGGTTTTCCTGACGGCCTGACGAGGCGACCGTGAAACCAAGGGCACGAATCTTCCTGGCCGACGATCACGCGCTGGTGCGTGAGGCGCTCCGGCGTGCCATTGAAGCCGAGCCGGACCTGGAGGTCGTCGGCGAAGCGGCGAACGTCGCCGCGACCGTCGAGCAGGTCTCCGCGGACCGCCCCGATCTCCTGCTGCTCGACGTCACCATGCCGGGCGGCGGGGGGATCGCGGCCCTGCGCGAAATCCGCAAGGCGGGTCTGGCCACGCGGACCCTGATCCTGACGATGCACGACGACCCGGAGTATCTGCGCGTCGCGCTGATCTCCGGGGCGTCGGGTTTCATGTTGAAGCACGCGGCCGGACGAGAGGTCGTCACGGCCATTCGGGCCGTCCTTCAGGGGCGCATGTACGTCGATCCGACGTTGGCGGGCGTCACCTTGAACGAAGTGCTGCGGCCGTCCCCACCGGCCCAGTCGAGCCCCGAAGGGGCGCTCGACCGGCTGAGCCCGCGCGAGACCCGGGTGCTTCGCGACCTCACGCTGGGGTTCACGAACAAGGAGGTCGCCGAACGTCTGGCCGTGAGCGTGAAGAGCGTCGAAACGTACCGAGCGCGGCTGTCCCAGAAGCTGGGATTGAGCCGACGCTCCGATCTCGTTCGCTACGCGATAGCCCACAACCTCATGGATATCGCCGAACCCAAGGCGCCGCTCGGTGCTTGAGCGCCGGTCGCGATGACCGCCTCCCCCCGAGGCGCGGGCTGGACGGGACTCCTCGCCGGCGCGGTCGCCCACGACATCAACAACTTCGTGCAGGGTGTGTCGAGCGCCCGCACGCTGGCGGGCGAGCCCGACCCGACGATCGCCGACGCCGACGAGACGGCGGCCCTCGTCGAGGACGACCTCGCGCAGCTGCGCAAGCTGGGCGGCCGGCTGCGCGCCCTGGCCAGCGCCGGGGCATCGGACGCCGCCACCCGCCTCGCCGACGCCTGCGCCGATGCATGCGCCGAGATCGATCGACCGCTCGAGCAGCTGCGCGCGGAGTCGATTCCAGCCAATCTGCGCGTCGCCGGAACGGCGGCGGCGCTGACGACCGCCATCGCCTCCCTGCTCGAACATGCGCTGGCGGCGAGCCCACCGGCGGCGACGGTCAGCTTGACCGTCCATGGACCGCGGCCTGTCGACGCCGGGGCAGGCGGAATGCCGGCGTGGCCTTCGCCCGGTTCACCGGTGATCGTGGAGATCGTGGCGGCCGAAGCCGGGGCCCTCGGCGCCTTCGGCGAGGGCCGCCTCGACGTCCTGCTCACGAGCTCGCTTCCGGAGCTCCGCGGCGACGCCCGTCTCATCTTGGCAGGCGCGATCGCCGATGCGCTGGGCGGAGCGGTCTACATCGCCTCGGACGCGAAAGCCGGCCTGAGCCTCGCGCTCCACCTCGTGGTCCGCTAGGTTTCGCCCCGGGCCGACGGGCCCGGCCGCCCTCACGGGCGGGAGTCCGGCATCTGACTGACGGTCGGCAGAAGGACGCTGCGCGGGAAGCGCGCCTGGAAGGCCGCCGCCGCGTGGCGCGCTTCGTCGTTTCGACCGAGGCCCACCAGCGCCTTCACGCGCAAGGCCTCCCGCTCCTCGACCAGGCGGCCGTTCTTGAATCGGCGGGTATGCTGGGCGATCGACGACAGCGCCGCCGCGAAGTCGTCGCGCGCGACCGCGGCGCGCGCCTGCCGCAAGAGGTGCAGCTCCGCACGCGCGGCTTCGGCCGGCGACGACTCGGGCGCTGCCAGCGAGGGCGAGGGCGCGGGCGCCGGCTCCGGGACCGCCGCGGCGGGCGCCGCAGGCATGGGCGCGCTCACGATCGGCCGGGGGGCCGGGACGGCCCCCCGATGCGCCACGGCCGCGGGGGCCAAGCGGGCATGGATCTCGTACGCCGCCGCGCCGACCGCCGCGCCGATCACCAGGGCGGCCGCCACCGCCGCCAGCCAGCGGGTCCGGGGGGGCGCGCTGGCCGGGACCACCACCGGGGCGACGGAGGATTGCAGAGCCGCCCGCGCCCGGGCCATGGCGCGCGCGCGCTGCGCGGCCGAGAGGGACGGGATGACCCGCTCTTGCTCGAACAGAGCGCGAACTTCGGGCGACACCGGGGAGCGCATGGTCATCGGGTCCTTGCCTTCGTCAGCCGGCGCACGGCGGTCTCCATCTCGCGACGGGCTTTTCGCAAGCGCGAGTAGACGGTGAACCTCGGGATTCCGAGCGCGGAGGCGACATCCTCGACCGAGACGTCGTCCAGATCGTGCATGAGCAGCACCGCGCGCCGCGGCAGCGGGATGTGCTCCAGCGCGGCCAGCACCAGCGCGCGCGCCTGCTTGGTCTGAAGCGCGTCGTCGGGTCCAGGGCCGGTGTCGTTGACCTCCAGGACCTCGAACGTCACCTCGCGGTGGCGCTTGCGGTGATGCGCCGCCGCGATGCGGAAGGCGATCCCGAACAGATAAGGGCGCAGCGGCCGCTCCGGATCGTACGTCGTCCAGCATTTGCGAAGGACGAGGAAGACCTCCTGGGCCAGATCTTCGGTCTCGGACGGCGAGGTCCCGAGCCGCCGCAACGTTCGGTGGACGTAGTCGAGCTCCCGAAGAAAAGCCTCCAGGCAAGCCTCGTCTGGGCTCACCTGCGGAGGGGGCGTCGGAAGTAAACGCAGATGACTCACGGCCTACCCTTTCATTCTAAGTGCGCGCCCAGGAAAGGTCTTCTCAGAAAAAGGTACAGACCTCGCAGAAATGGCCCCAACCGGCCCATCGAACGCTCGACGCGAGACGTCGACGACGAAACCCAGGGCCATGGGCCCGGATCATCGAGCGATGCATCGCGCTTGCACCCTGGCCCAGAGCGCGTCGGCGACGAGCGTGCCGCTCACATCGATCGCCGGCGAGCTCGGCCGGTGGCGTATTCGGGAGGGCCCGCGCCGTCAGCGCGCCAGGTCGGGCATCTCGGTGACCGCCGGCAGGAGCGGGCTGCGCGGAAACCTCGTTTCGAACTGGGCGGCGGCGCGGCGCGCCTCGCCGCGGCGGCCGAGGCTCGCCAGCACCTTGACCCGCAGCGCTTCCCGCTCTTCCACCAGCCGGCCCTTCTTGAAGCGACGTGCGTGCTCGCCGAGCAGCTGCAACGCCCGCGAGAAGTCTTCCCGGGCGACGGCCGCGCGCGCCTGCGCGACAAGGGTCAGCTCCAGCCGGGCGGCGCCGCCGGATCGCGGCGACGCTTCCGGGAGCACCGGTCTGGCCAGGAGATCGCGGAAGGGCTCGTCTCCCGCGCTCCAGTGAGGGGCCCGGGATTCCGTGGCCGGCGGCGCAGCGACAGGCGGCGCCGCCGGCCGTGCATGCAGCCCCAGGCTGTACGCCACCGCGCCCGCTGCGACCGTGGCCACGCAAGCTAGCCCCGCCGCCGCCGCCCATCTAAATGCCGACGGTGCCCTCGACGGCCACTGCCGCGTGGCCACCCCCGCGGCCAGCGCAGCGCGCGCACGAGAGAGCGCCCGGGCACGGGCGGCGGCGGGCAGGACAGCAATCTGTCGCTCGCAGTCCAGGAGCAAACGAACGTCCGGCGCCAGCTTGGCGGGCGACCAGATCATGGGCGGCCCACTTCCCGCAGGAGTCGCCGGATCCCCGCCTGGAGCTCCCGCCGAGCCTTGCGCAGCCGGGAATAGGCGGTGAAAAGCGGGATGGAGAGCACCGACGCCACCTCGGTCATCGGCACGTCGTCGAGCTCGTGCATCACGAGGACGGCGCGCCTCGGTAGGGGAATCCGATTGAGCGCCACCAGCACCATCGCGCGGGCCTGTTTCGACAGCAGCGCCTCTTCCGGCCCCGGCCCCGTCTCATCCACTTCGACGATCCCGAACGCCACCTCGCGCCTCCGTTTGCGCTGGTGGGCGGCCGCGATCCGGAAGGCGAACCCAAACAGGTAGGGGCGCAGCGGGCGCTTGGGGTCGTAGTCGCTCCAGGAGCGCCGGAGCGCCAGGAACAGGTCCTGCGCCAGATCTTCCACCTCGGAAGGCGCAGTCCCGAGTCGCCGGAAAGAACGATAGACGTAGGCCAGCTCTTGCTGAAAGGCACCCAGGCAGGCGTCGTCGAGCGTGACGTGCGGAGCCGATCGAGGAACGAGGCGCAGATGACTCACTTGTGGCCCACCTGACGTTTGTCGCGATCCGTCGGACGTTGTCAGGAAAAGCGCGGGTTGGATCGCCGGAGCGGGTCGCGACGCGCGGCGTGAATCGCCTGTCTGCGTGCTGGCCTGAATGCACCGCGGCCTCGAATAATCGGCCGGGCGAGTCCCGCCCGCGCTCCGCGACCGGGGCCGAGGCGCCGCAAACCCGCCGGCTCGTTTTGCAATACAATGAGAGTGCATGGCGAATGCCCCCTCGGCCGGTCCCGTACGACTTGCGCTGCAGGTCTGTCTCGTGACGCTGATTGCGGGCGCGTGCGCAAACCGGGGAATGCAGGCGCCGGGGCCGGACCAGACGGGCGCCGGCGGCAGCTTTGAGACCGGCGGAAACGGCGCCGGCGGCTCCGCGACGACGGGGGGGAGCGGCGGCTCCGCTGTGGCTGGCCGCGGCGGAAGCGGCGGCGCTCTCGCGACCGGCGGGAGAATCGGCACGGGCGGCGTCACCGGAACCGGCGGCATCGTCGCCACCGGCGGCGTCACAGGCACCGGCGGCATCGTCGCCACCGGTGGCGTGACAGGCACGGGCGGGCTCACCGGCACCGGCGGCATCGTCGCCACCGGCGGCGTCACAGGCACCGGCGGCATCGTCGCCACCGGCGGCGTCACAGGCACCGGCGGCATCGTCGCCACCGGCGGCGTCACAGGCACCGGCGGCATCGTCGCCACCGGCGGCGTCACAGGCACCGGCGGCATCGTCGCCACCGGCGGCGTCACAGGCACCGGCGGGAAAGCGGGTAACGGCGGAGCGACGGGCACCGGAGGCATGGGCGGCGCCGCGGGCGCGGGCGGCAACGCCAACGTCTGCACGCAGACCGGTGCGCTCAACTGCTCGAGCGCGGGCGCGCTCAAGGTCGCCGACGGGCAGATCGCCGACTTCTCGCCGGCCGAGTGGAACGCCACGACCGGCACGTTGTGCAATGCCAACGGCCTCGCGGGGACCGTGTTCTCCTATTCGGGGGCCACGCCCTCGGCCGCCACCGCCGCGGTCGACACGACCGCCCAGAACCTCAAGCTGAACCTCACCGTCGGCGCCACGGGGTACGCCGGAGGCGGCATCACCTTCGACTCCTGCGTGGACGCCTCCGGCTTCACCTCCGTCCAGTTCACCGCCGCGCTCACCGCCGGCAGCCTGACCGGCTGCGTCTGGCAGGTGCAGTTGCAGACCCAAGACCAGCGAGACTCCGCCGCCACCAACCCGAGCGGCGGGACCTGCGACGCGACGACCACCACCTGTTACCGCTATCCGGCGGTCAGCGGCCTGACCGCCCCGACGGCCACGGCCAGCACCTACCGGGAGGCGTTCACGCTCTTCACCAATCCGGCGAGCTCGACCATCTCCACGCCGACCCAGGTGACCGGCGTGCAGTGGCAGGTGAACTCGGGCTCGAGCGGCACGGGGACCTGCACCGTGGAGCTCCGGATCGACACCGTGATCTTTCGGTAGACTCTCGGCATGCCGGAGTCGCTCGTCATCGTGCACGTCCACGTCCACGTCAAACCCGAAGCGGTGGAGCCGTTCCGCGCGGCGGTCCTCGACAACGCCCGCCACAGCGTGAAGGAGCCCGGCGTCGCCCGGTTCGACGTGGTCCAGTCGGTCGAGGATCCGACCCGATTCGTGCTGGTCGAGGTGTACCGCTCGCCCGAAGCGCAGGCCGCCCACAAGGAGACCGCGCACTACCAGCGCTGGCGAGACACCGTCGCCGAGCTGATGGCCGAGCCGCGCACCTCCGCCCGTTACGTCGCCCTCTTCCCCGGCGCCGAGGGCTGGTAGCGGGGGCCGACCGGTGACGCTGCCGCGAAGCCTGGCGTTCGAGCTGGCCGCGCCGACGCGGATCATCTTTGGCGCGGGCTCCGCGCGCGAGGTGGGGCGCGCTCGCCGCCGGGCTCGGCCAGAGCGCCCTGGTGGTCACCGGGAAGAGCGCCGTCCGGGCCAGCGTGGTTCTGGAGGCGCTCGCGGCCGCCGGCGTGCCGTCGGCGACCTTCTCCGTCGCGGGCGAGCCGACCGTGGAGACCGCACGCGCGGGCATGGCGGCGGCGCGCGCCGCGTCTTGCGACCTGGTGATCGCCTGCGGCGGCGGCAGCACCATCGACGCCGGCAAGGCGATCGCGGCGCTGGTCGCCAACGGCGGCGATCCCCTCGACTACCTGGAAGTGGTCGGCCGCGGCCAGCCGCTCACCCGCCGTTCGCTCCCTTTCATCGCGATGCCGACGACGGCAGGCACGGGCTCGGAGGTGACCAAGAACGCCGTGCTCGGCTCCGGCGAGCGCCGCGTGAAGGCCAGCCTGCGCAGCCCGCTGATGCTGCCGAGCGTGGCGATCGTCGATCCCGAGCTCCTCGTCGGGCTGCCGGCCGAGGTGATCGCCTCGAGCGGGCTCGATGCCCTGTCGCAGCTCATCGAGCC
This sequence comes from uncultured Pseudomonadota bacterium, assembly GCA_963835825.1. Lineage (GTDB taxonomy): Bacteria > Myxococcota_A > Polyangia > Fen-1088 > Fen-1088 > JADGRB01. The sequence continues at coordinate 1,340,527 of CAWIGZ010000001.1, read as the reverse complement.
CTTCGTCTGCGTTCGGGCCAACCCCCTCACCGACGGCTTCGCCCGGGAAGGGCTCCGGCGCTCGGCGGCGGCGCTTCGCCGCGCCTACACGGCCGCTCGGATGGGCGTCGTCGTCGCGCCGGCCGATCGCGAGGCGCTGGCGCTGGCGAGCCTCCTCGGCGGCCTCAGCCTGGCCAACGCCGGCCTGGGCGCGGTGCACGGCTTCGCCGCGCCCATCGGAGGGATCTTCCACGCTCCCCACGGCGCGGTCTGCGCCGCGCTGCTCGAACCGGTGATGCAGCTCAACGTGGCGGCGCTGCGCGCCCGCGATCCAGACGGTCCGGCGCTGGCCCGTTATCAGGAGGTGGCGGCCCTCGTCACCGGCGATCCGGCGGCGAGCATCGAAGACGGGCTCGCCTGGGTGGCCGCGCTCTGTCGCGCCCTCGACGTTCCTGGCCTCGCCCGCTACGGCATGCGCGCGTCGGACGTCGCGGAGCTGGTCGCCAAGGCCCGCCTCGCCAGCAGCATGAAGGGCAATCCGATCGCCCTCACCGATGGCGAGCTGACGGAGATCGCCACCCGCGCGCTCGGGCCGAGCCCGGCTCCGTCCGCGCGGTTGGCCTAACCACCGTCAGGCGTCGGGGCGCAATCTGTTCCGTCGCAGAGCCCGGAGTCGCAGCTGATCGCTGCCGGCGTCCGGCAGTTCCCGTTCGCGCTGCAGATCTGGGCCGGCGTCACCTCGCCGTCCTTACAGGACTGCGCCGCGCCGCAGAGCGTCCCGGCGGGCGCGTTGCCCGACGCGACGCAGACGGGGCTCCCCGTCGAGCAGGAGATCGTCCCGCTCGGTTTGCAGGCATCTCCCGTCGCGCAGGTCGCGCCCGAATTGCAGACCACGCAGCTCCCGCCGCTGCACACCCGATTCGTCCCGCACGTCGTTCCGTCGGGAGCCGTTCCCATTGCCTGACAGACGGCGGTGCCGGTCTGGCAGCTGTAGGCGCCCTCCTGGCAGGGATCGCTCGGCATGCAGCTGCCTCCGGCCGTGCAGCTGACGCACGTCCCTGTGTTGCACACCTTGTTCGACCCGCACATCGTCCCGTTCATGACGTTTCCGGTCTCGGCGCAGACGGAGGTCCCCGTCGCGCACGACGTCGCTCCGGTCCGGCACATGTTCGAAGGCTGGCAGGTCACACCAGTCGTACAGGGCACGCAGCTCCCGGCCTGACAGACCTTGTTCGTCCCGCACGAGGTCCCGTTGGCGACGTTGCCGGTCTCGCCGCAAACGGGGGCTCCGCTCGAGCACGCGATCGCGCCGGTCCGACAGACGCTGCTGGGCGTGCAGGCGGTCCCGACCGCGCAGTCGCCGCACTGGCCACCGCCGCACACCTTGTTGCTCCCACACGAGGTCCCGTTCGCCACGTTCCCCGTCTCGACGCAAACCGACGCGCCCGTCACGCAGGAGGTCGCGCCGGTGCGGCAGGCGTTGGCCGGGGTGCAGGCGGCCCCGGCCGTGCAGGCCGTGCATTTTCCGCTGCTGCACACCAGGTTCGTCCCGCACACCGTCCCGTTGACCAGGTTGTTCCCCGTGTCGGAGCACGAGATGGTCGGCGAGCAGACCGTCTGCCCCGCATGACAAGGATTCGCCGGCGCACAGGCGAGTCCCACCGTGCAAGCGGTGCACGCTCCGCCGCTGCACACCAGGTTGGTCCCGCAAGAGGTGCCGTTGGCGACGTTTCCCGATTCGGAGCAAACGGCGGCGCCGGTATCGCAGGAGGTGGTGCCGGTCCGGCAAGGCTTGCCGCTCACGCTGCAACTCGCGCCCGTGGTGCAGCTCACGCAGCTCCCCGTGGGCCCGCAGACCTTGTTCGTCCCGCAGGTGGTCCCGGCGGCGACGGGGGTGCCGGTGTCGGTACAGGCCGGTGTCCCTGTCGCGCAGGTCAGGGTCCCGTGATGGCAGGGATTGGCCGGCACGCAGCTCGCGCCGTCCGCGCAGGCGCTGCACTGCCCGGCGAGACAGACCATCCCGGCGCCGCACGAGGTTCCGTTCGGCTGATCGCCGGATTCGGCGCAGACGGGGGCGCCGGTCGCGCACGAGGTCGTCCCCGTTCGACAGGCCTTCCCTGCCGGTGAGCAGACGGCGCCCGCCGTACAGGTGGCGCAGACGCCGTTGCTACAAACCTTGTTCTCGCCGCAGACGGTGCCGTTCGCCTGGGCCTGCTGGGTGTCGGTGCAGGAGGCGACGCCCTCCGAACAGGCGGTCTGTCCGACGTGACAAGGGTTGGCCGGCGCGCAGCCGCCGCCGGGGGTGCAGGCGGGCAACGTCCGTCCCGCCGTCCGTCGCCTTCCCCGCCGCGCCCCCCTTCCCTCCGTTGCCCCCTCGCCCACCGATATTCGTCGAGCCGCCGGTGTTTCCCGAGCCCGCCGTCCCCCCTGCCCCCGTCGTGAGCACGGACCCGTCCCACGACAGCGGCTGGTCCCGAAGACCACAGGCCAGACCCCAGCCCCCGAGAACCACCGTCACCAGAACCCATCTTCGAAGCATCTCTCGTCTCCGTTTGTTCAAAACCGCAGGCTGCAGCCGAGCCCCCGAACATCGAGGGCGGGCACGCAGGCAAATCTCGGCGCCAGACCGGCGCGCTCCCCGTTGCCGACGTGACCGGACGAGGAGAGGACGAAGAGGACGGAAGAGGCGACCGCCAGCGCCCCCGCGGTGACGAAGCCGACGACGGAAAGAGTGAGCGCCCGATCGTAGGCGTCCTTGAGCGGCTTGCACTGCGGCGCCAGGCTGACCGTCGTGCAGTCGGGCAGCGAGGTCCCGCCGACGACGCTCGTGTGATTGTTGAAGTCGTCGCGCTTGCTGACCGCGTTGGCGGCCTCCACGGTTCCCAAGGTCAGCGCGACCAACGCCCCGCCCCCGGTCACCCAGGCGGCGACTCGCCGGGGGTCGGACTCCCCCGTGTGGGTGGGTGGCTCGGTCGTCGCCAGCGTGACCGCAGGAACAGACTCCGCCGGCGGGGCGACCGCCGCGACCGGCTGCGGCACCAGCGTGTAGCTATGCTCCGTCCGCTGTCCGGCGACGATGGTGACGATCTGCCGGACCGGCTCGTACCCCGGGGCGCTGATCTCGAGCTCCACCGGTCCTTTCCGAAGGTGAATGGGCACGCCCTGGCCGACCTTGTCCGCCGGTTTCTTGTCCACCAGCACCTCGGCCGTCGAGGGCGAGACGGTCAGCGAGAGCTCGCCGACGTTTGCTCGGGCCACGTCCAGCTGTCGCTTCAAGATCGTTCGGTTCTTGGCGATCCACGGGTGATTCGGCGTCGCCAGCGCCTCCGACAGATACAGCTCCGCCTCGGCGTAAAATCCCAGCTCGAGCTCGCACAGCCCCAGCTGCCCGGCGGTTCGCGGGGTGCGCGCCAGCCGGTAGGCCTTTTCGAACAGAGGCAACGCGCGCGCCGTCTGGTCCTGGCCGCGCAGCTGCACGCCTTGCCGGATCAGCGCCTCGGCCTGCTGCTCCTCCTCCGTCGCCGCCCCCGCGCGCGACGCCGAGGCCAACGCCAAAAGGACGACGACGACAGCGGGAACGATCCAACACGCTGCGACTGGCCGGCGCCGCGCGCCCGGGCCGATCGCGAATCTCTCTAGCTCGCCTTTCGAGACCATTTGATCCTTTGCCGCCTGGCTTTCAATCGAGAAGGGGGACACCGTTGTGCATCCGCACTTCGGGGTTGGCGCGGGCACGCGGCCTCTCCGCGGCGTCGCGCGCGACGGCTCCAGCCGCGGCCGGCGCCTCGTTCGGCGCCGGCGCGCCGCGCCCATGCCGCTCTGGTCTCGGCGACCGGCTCGCCGCCGGCCTCGCCGCGATCTCGTCCCGCCCCGGGCGATCCTTCACCGCCACCGAGCTCTTCATGGGGGCGGACGGCGTCGCCGCGGCGAGCTCCTCCACCGGCGCGGACCGCTTCATCCCCGTGAGCGCCTTCGCCGCCACCGGCTCCTTCGCCATCGTCAGGTCCTTCGCCGGCGCGGGCTCCTTCGCCATCGTCAGCTCCTTCGCCACCGCGGGCTCCTTCGCGGCCGTGGGCTCCTGCGTGGTCGCTGTTTCCTTCGGGCGGGAGGGCTCCGTCGCCGGCGCCGGTACCTCCGCGGTCACCGGCGCCTTCGCAGGCGTGGTCTCGGGCGCGGCGGCGCCCTCCGGCGCCGGCGTGGGCTCCTTCACCCCCGGGACGCCGGTTTGACTGGTGAGCGCAGGCGACTGGTGCGCGCCGGCCCGGTGGGCGGAGCGGCCATGCGTGATGAGCAACACCAGGACCAGGCCCGCCACCGCGCCCCCGGCCGCGGCGGCGATCCGGTCGCGACCAAGAAGCCTTGAACCCGAAAACGAGGACCATCTCGCCGCCCAGCGATCGGCGAAGGCCGAGCGGCCCCCCGGCGTCGGGAGGCGCTGCGCGTCGGCGATCGGCACTGCCTCCGGCCCCGCCCCGCTCGGCAGCTCCGGCAGCGCAAGGTTCACGTCACCCGAACTCTCCTCCGCCGGATCGGGCTCGAACCACAGCCCGTCCATCACATCCGGCTCCGGCGTCAGCGTCCGCACGAACGGGCTCTGCGTCGACGCCTCCGCCACGATCGACGGCGACGAGGGCGCCCGCCGGCGCGGAGACCTTCCCTCTCCCAGCGCCGATCGGAACGGGCGCAGCGCTTGCGCCAGCTCGCCCACCGAAGCGAACCGCGCCTTGGGATCGAAGCTCATCGCCCGCATCACGATCTGCCCGAGCTCGGGCGAGATTCCCGACCGCCGCTCGGTCGGCCTCGGGGCGTGAGCAGCGCGAATCGCCGCGAAGACCTCCTCGAGGCTGTCCCCGTCGTAGGGGCGCGTCCCGGTCAGGCACTCATAGAGGATGACGCCGAGCGCCCACTGATCACTCGCCGGGCTGGCCGCTCGGTGGTCGGCCACCTGCTCGGGCGAGAGGTAGTACGGGGTTCCGAAGACCAGATGCGGGCCCGGAAGAGCAGCCGGATCGGCCGCGGTGTCGTTCGCCACGCCGAAATCGAGGACCACGGGATGGAGCTTCTCGTCCCGGATAGCCAGGAAGATGTTCGCCGGCTTGAGGTCGCGGTGAACGATGTCGCTCGCATGGGCCGCTGCCACCGCCTCGCACACCGGCACGAGAATGTCGGCGGTCTCCGCGACGGAAAGGAAGGTCGAATGCCGGAGCCTCCGAGCGAGGTCTTCGCCCTCGAGCATCTCCATCGCGAGATAGCTCTGTTCGCCGTCCTCTCCGACCTCGATCACGTCCACGATGTGCGGGTGGCGGACCCGCGCCGTCAGCTTCGCTTCCGTCAGAAAGCGCGCCCGCGCCTCCGGCAGGGCCGCGCGCTGGGTGCTCAGGACCTTCAGCGCCACCGGCCGTCCGGTATCCGAGCGAGCCGCCTCGTAGACGGCGCTCATCGAGCCCAGCCCGATGAGGCGTCGGATTTCGTATCTTCCGACCCGCGTCCCCGCTTCCAGTATGCCCGCTGTCTCGGCTATGCCCGCCGCCTCGGCTCGCGCCGGTACCCCGTTTTCCATTGTCCTCGCTGTGTCCACCTACCTATTGCCGTGAGATGACCGTTTGATCACCAAAATCGACCGCCGGTTTTCGCATGCGCTCAGATGCGGGCAATGAACGAGTTTCTTAACAAGCCGGCCCACCTGGGGACAAACGTGGCCTGACGCCAACTATTCCGACCTGACCCTCGCGAACCTCGCTGCCGAGCCGGTTCGTTGCCTGCGCCGTCAGTACCCGCGAGGGCGTTCGCCGAGAGGAAATGAGCGGGCGGCCGATTTCGAGCGACCCTGCATTTCCTGACCAAAGGGGCCGCCCGTCGGCAGTTGATACCGCCATCCTCTTCGACGCATTTCACGGCGATGCGCGCCATCCCGTAAAATGCTGTTATTACTGTTGAATCTGCCCGATTCGGCCGCCGCCTTGGCGTCATCGAACGGGCGCCCGCGACTGCCAAGGCGCACACCGCGAGGAGTTGGAAGCGGTGTGGCGAGCGGCGGGCCCCTGATCAGCGAGCGAGAACGGGCGGGCAGCTACCGGCCCGGCGACCTCACTGGGCGGTCACGTTGGCGACGGGGAACTGAACGCTGCCGGTGCCGCCGCCCGCCTCGACCAAGATGCTGGCTTCCAGCTGATTGCCCAGCGTCTGGTTGTGGCTGGCCCAGGCCGCCCAATGGTCGCTGATCGAGATGTGACCGCAGGTGCGCTTCGTCGTGCGCATGCTGTAGATCTGGTTCCAGCTCGAGACGTTGCCACAACGGTTGCCGCCAGTCCCGGTCGTGCTGCGCTGGATGATGTTGTATGTGCCGCCGTCGACGTTCAGGGTGCCGATCTGGCTGCCGCCCGGGTTGAACGGCAGGTTGCCGTACGAGTCGTCCACGATGTACCACTCGACGCACGGGTTGACCGACCATCCGTAGATCCCGATGTACGAGTAGCCGCCGGCGCTCCCCGACTTCGTCTCCGAGAAGTCCGCGCCCACGGTTCCCAGCGACGAGACCGACTTGCCGCTGCCCCATTGCAAGCCGATGCGCGCCAGGTAATCGCCGGAGTTGTTCCAGTTCGCGACGAACGCCGGCGTGCTGAAGGTGGTGATGGAGCCCGCGCTGCCGTTCGACCAGATGGTCCAGCTGAGGGCGCCCGCGGTGCCCGACGCATTCGAGGAGGTGTGCTGGGTCCCGCCGCTCGGAAGCGTCGTCACCGAGCAGGGGTCGGTTCCACCGCTGGTCCCGCCCGTCGCGCTGGAGCCGCCGGTTCCGGTCGTCCCGCCCTTGGCGCCGCCGGTCCCGGTCGTCCCGCCCTTGGCGCCGCCGGTCCCGATCACCCCGCCCGTTCCCGTGAGGCCGCCGGTTCCGTTCCCGCCGGTCCCGGTCGTCCCGCCCTTGGCGCCGCCAGTCCCGATCACCCCGCCCGTTCCCGTCCCGCCCGTCCCCGTACCGCCGGTCCCGGTCGTCCCGCCCTTGGCGCCGCCGGTCCCGACCACGCCGCCCGTCGCCGCCCCCCGCCCGCTGCCGACCACGCCGCCCGTTCCCGTTCCACCGGTCCCGGTCGTGCCGCCCGTTTCTCCGCCGCCTGTTCCGGTGGATCCACCGGTCTGACCCGTCCCTCCGGTTCCGGTTTCACCTCCCACCGGTGTCGATTGCGCGCAGGCACCGATGGCCAGCACGGCGAGACAGGAAACGATGACGCGAGTCGACGACACCAAGGGACGTAGGGGGCTATAGCTCATGGTGACCCATTCCCGGATGCGCGCGCTCCTGATCACAACGGCCCCGGTTTCCGTCGAGAAGCTGCGCGAATCGTAGGTCGGTATGGGCCGCTGGGTGGCGGTGTGGGCCACTTCACCACCTCGCCGTTTGCGACGCTTTCCTTTGTTCATTACGCTCATCGCTCGATGCGAAGAACCCAGACGGCGGTGCTCGCCACGGTGCTTTGCATCGGAGCCGGCGCAGAGGCAGCGACGCTCGCATGGAAGGGACACACCTGGCAGCTGACGTCGGGCGGGATGGCCGGCGTGTGCCAGGGCGATCCGACGAACGTGACGGTGGACGCGAGCGGCTACTTGCACCTCCGGATCTCCAGACGGCACGACCGGCTGGACCGCCTCGGAGCTGTTCACGACCGATCGCCTCGGTCCGGGCACGTATGAGTGGCAGGTCGACGGTCCGATTGACACCTACGACAAGAACGTGGTGCTCGGGCTGTTTCCATACGGACCGGCCGCCGGGATCGGGGCCGACGGCACCAACGAGATCGACATCGAATACTCGCGCTGGGGACAGGCGAGCGGACCCAACGGCGACTGGACCGACTACCCGGCCTCCGGCACCACCATCGGCGAGCTCAGCTACAGCTTCTCGCTGGCGCCCGCCACGCTGTCGACGTCACGGCTCGTCTGGTCGACCGCCAGCATTGCGGACGCACTTTTGAGCGGGCTGCAACCGCCCGACGGAACGACGGGGCTCATCAAGAGCTGGACCTACGCGCCTGCCAATCCGACGGTCAACATTCCCCAGCAGCCGCTTCCGCTGGGGATGAATCTCTGGTGCTTCGATTCGCCGCCCTCCGACGGCAAGCCCGTCGAGATCGTCATTCGCGATTTCATCTTCGTCCCGGCCAGCGGCGCGGGCGGAGCCGGCACGGCCGGCGCAGGCGGGGCCGGCACGACGCGGCGCCGGCGGAGCGAGCGGCGGTCGATGCGGGCGGCGGCGGAGCGGCTGGCGGCGCGGGCGCCGGTCACGCGGGCGCTGGCGGAGCGGGCGGCGCGCCCGAAAGCGCCGGCCACGACGGCGCGACGGGCACCGCCGGAGGGAGCGGGACATCGAGCGGATGCGCGTGCGCCGTCGGGGATCCGTTTGCGGCCAGCCCGGCGACGGCCTTCTGGTCGTTGCTCGCCCTGGCCCTGCTGTCGCGTCGGTCCCGGCGGCCCCTTCATGCTGGTCGCCGCCGCGTTCAAAGTGGGAGGCGAAGCCGCCTCATTCGCATTGGTCCGACGGCCCGGTAGGACCGACGGCCCGACGCGCATCCAGCCAGGCGTCGACGGTCGCCAGCTCCCGCTCGGTGCTGGGGGTCGGCTGGGACTTTCGGTAGTCCTGTCGGGCGGCGTTCGCGAGGGCCAGCGCGCGTTCTCGCTCGGCCTCGATTTCCCAGAGCGCCCGCCCGAGCGCGAAGCGCGCGCGCCCGGCGTAGGCGGCCGTGGGGGCGCTCGTCTCGGCGATTCGATTCGCGCGCTCGAGGATCGGCAGAGCCTCGTCCCTCCGCCCGGCGCCGAGGAGGGCGGTCCCGAGCGCCGTCAGGCTGACGAAGACGAAGATCCCTTCCAGATTGGCCTCCCTCTCGAAGACCGCCAGGGCCCGGGCGGCGGCATCCGAGGCCTCGTCCCAGCGGCCACCGCGCGCCAGATACTCGCTGTAGTTTGAGAGGACCAGGGCCGTCCGCGGGTGGTCGGGGCCGAATCCACGCTCGACGATCTCCAGCGCGCGGCCGCCCTGCTCCACCGCCGCGCAGAGGTCGCCGAGCTCGTCGAGGTAGACGGCGACGTTGCAAAGCGAGAGCCCGACATCGGGTTGATCGGGCCCGAGCGCCTTCTCCTTGGCCGCGAGCGACAACCGCGAATCGTCGAGCGCTTCCAGGATCCGTCCATGTTTCGCCCGCAGCCCCGCGCGATTCGTGAAGAGCCAACCCCACAGCAGGTCGTGCCCGCCGATCCGTCGGAGCAGCGCCTCGGCCAACCGGCACCAGACCTCGCCGGTACGGATGTCGAGGCGGGCGACATCGTAACCGGCGTGCCCCGCCAGCAGGGTCGCCGCTTCGGCGGCCACCTCTTCGTGCCGGCACGCCACGGCCGTCAACAGGGCCTCCTCGCAGATGCGGGCGGCAGCCTCCATGTCGCCTTGCTCCTCCGGGCAGGCGGCAGATCGCCACCAAGCACCTCGGCCAGCAGCGGACCATATTGCAGCTCGCGGGCCGCGCGCTCCAAGCGGGGCCGCCGCGGCCAGCCCTTCGTGGATGCGTCCGACGCGGCAGAGCGCCCGGACCTCCGCCAGGCGCGAGCGCAGCCGATCGACCTCCTGTCGCGTGCCGGGATCCTGCGGCGGCCGCACGACCGCGCGGAGGAGCTCGATGTTCTCGCAGCGTTCGAGGTTGCCGAGCGCGCTGGCGGCGCTGACCGCGTTTTCGACCACCTGGGCCGTCGGGCGGCGGAACATCTCCACCAGCGCGCCGAGATCCTCGAGCCCCTCCCGCAGGCAGGCCATTCGCAGATCGAGCACGTCGGCCGACTGCTCTCCTCGCACGTGAGTGGCCTCGCAGGCCTCCACGTAGAGCTCGGTCCATCGCCGGGCGTAGCGATCGAGGATCTGGCTGGCGCCCTCCCAGGCCTTCGCCGCGTAGGCCTTGCCGCTGGCCAGAAAAGCAGCGCGCATCGCCGCCTTGCCCGGCGTCTCCACCGGCGTCTGCCCGCGCGGCGCTTCCCAGATCCCCTGCAGCTTTTCGGCGGCGGCGGCGATGAAGCGGCGGCGGCTGCTGATGGCCGGCTGCCTGTCCAGCTCGGCGAGCAGCGCCTTCATCGACGGCCAGCGTCGGTCCGGCTCGGGTTGCAGACCGCGGAGCAGGGCCTCGCGAATCCACCCGGGCACCTGCGTCGCGCTCCGGCACCTCGCACACCGTTCCGTTGCAGACGGACTCCGACAGCTCTTGAAAGCTCGCCCCCCGGAAGGGCCGCTCGTCGTAGAGCGCCTCGTACAGGGCCACGCAGAAGCTGAACTGATCGGTGCGGGCGTCGGTGCGCTCGTTGCGGAACTGCTCGGGCGACATATAGGCGGGGGTCCCCAGGGCGGCGCCGGTCCTGGTCAGCTCGACGCTCAGCGCGTGACCCACCGCTGCGGGCGCCGCCTTCTTGGCTCCGATCGCCCGGGTGGAAAGGAGATCCTCATCGTCAGCCGTCAGCTGTTCCCTGCGCGGCGTCTCGACCTTCGCGCGGGGAGGCGCGGGCGCGGCGCCGGTTCGATCCACCGCGAGCTGCACCAGGCCGAAGTCCATGACCCGGACCTGACCATCGGCGGCGATCATGACGTTGTCGGGCTTGAAATCGCGGTGCACCAGCTCGCGCTCGTGCGCCGCCGCCAGCCCGCGCCCCGCCGCCGCGAACACCTCCAGCACCTCGGGCCAGGTCCGGGCCCGCTCGTGCGTCCAGTAACGGAGCGTGTGCCCCGCAACCAGCTCCATGGCGATGAACACCCGGTTGCCGAACGTGCCGACGTCGTAGACCACCACCACGCTCGGGTGCGAGACCCGGGCGATCGCCTGCGCCTCCCGCATGAGGCGCATCCGCCCGTCGGCAGACTCACTGGCGGCGCCACCCCGCAGGAGCTTGATGGCGACGTCGCGATCGAGCTCCGGATCGTGGGCCGCGTAGACCTCGCCCATGCCCCCCTTCCCGAGGAGGCCCAGCACAACGAACCGCCCGATCGCTGTCCCGCGCTGGAGGATGCCCTCTCCCTCTCCAGCGAGATCGGTGGGGGCGAGCGTCGGCGCTTGGTGCACGGTGGGCGCCCTACGAATCGGCAGACCACCGGAGAAACTGAGCCGGTCCCGGCAGAGGACCGATTGATACCTTCGGCCACTGGCCGGCGTTTGGGGGGCCGTTTTCCGTTCGACCTGCGGCTCGCGGCGACAAGAATTCGCGCCGCGAGCCTTATCGAGCGGTCCCTCGATCGCCGAAGAGCCGTCCGCGCACGGGTCGGCGGCGCGGTCGCGACCCTTTGCCCACCGGCAGCAGCGCGGCGACGGCGCAGGTCCCAGCGGCCGTCAGGAAGACCCGCGCCGGCCCGCTCCGAAGCGCGGCGGGAATGTCCTCGCTGAGCAGGTAACCCGTGTCGACGCCGACGAGCTCTGCTTCCAGCGCCAGGCAGAAGAGCTCCGCTTCCCGCAAACCGTGCGCGCCCGCCACGGCGCGGCCCTTGAGGGGGCCGTACACGTGGATGTTGCCGTCGGCCAGCAACTGCGCGCCGGAGTGAACCGGGCCAATCACGATCAGGTCGCGCCCCTCGGCGTAGATCACCTGGCCCGAACGAACCGGCTCGCGAATGACCAGCGACGGTCGGGGCCCTGCCGCGGCGGCGGCCTGGACGGGCTCGGGCGCGACGCGCGCCTGCGGGACAGCGCCGGGCGACGCCGACGAGACCGCGCCGCTCGGCTCCGTCGAGCCGGCCTGCAGCTCCGCCAACCGGCGTCTCCATTTGTCGGCCAGCTCGCCGGCAGCGGCGTCGCTCAAAAGATGCCGGTAGATCGCCACCGCGTCCGCCACGCGCCCTTGCCGCGCGGAGAGCTCGGCCATCGTCTCGGTGGCGAACATGGTGTCGAGCATGACGGTCGCCGATTGTCCGACGCGGGCGCGAGCCGTCAACTATTTGCCGTGTACCCGGGCGCCGCTTCCCGTCGTAAGGTTGCCGTCCTCGAGCGCGCCATGGTGACCCGCCGCCGCATGTTGATGGTGCCCCCTGCCGCGGCGGTCGCGGCGGCGGTCCCCGCGGCGGCCGGCGACGCCCGGGCGTGGCCCCTCCCCGCGCCATTCCAACCCGTGCGCGAGCCCGTCGTCCACCGCGGGCCGTGGATCCGGACGCCCTACGACACCTACGTGCGCAACCCGCTGGTCGCGCGCAACACGTTCTTGCAGAGCTCGCCCGACGCCGCGGCGCTCCCCAGCTTCGCCGAGGCGAGCCGACACTTGCCGGAGCCGTTCTGGCAGGGGCACGGCGCGGCGATCGCCTGCGCGGTCGAGGCGTGGAAGCTGGCCTTCGCCAACCTGCGCCGGCCCGAGCCCGCCAGCGGGTTCGTGGCCCGCTTCATCGACCCGGCGTTCAACGACTGCGTCTTCCTCTGGGACTCCTGCTTCATGACGCTGTTCGGCCGGTACGGCGCGCGGGCGTTTCCGTTCATTCGGACGCTCGACAACTTCTACGCCAAGCAGCACCCCGACGGGTTCATCTGCCGGGAGATCGGGCGGGCGCTGGGCGACGATCGCTTTGCGCGGTTCGACCCCTCGTCGACGGGACCGAACGTGCTGGCCTGGGCCGAGTGGGAGCACTACCGCAACTTCGGCGATCGCGAGCGGCTGGCCCGCGTGTTTCCCGTCCTGCGCGCCTACCACCAGTGGCTGCGCGCCTATCGGACCTGGCCGGACGGCAGCTCCTGGTCGACGGGGTGGGGCTGCGGGATGGACAACCAGCCGCGCCTGCCCGCCGGCATGCCGTACGGCGATCCCGAGCGGTACCACGGGCACATGACCTGGGTCGACGCGACCCTGCAGCAGGTCCTGTCGGCGCGGCTCCTCGACCGGATGGGACAGACGCTGGGGGCGGAGGCTGCGGTCGCCGACATGCGCGAGGAGGCCGCGCGCCTGGGCCGCTTCGCCAACGATCATCTCTGGAACGACGCCGAGCGCTTCTATTGCGATCGGCTCGCCGGCGGTGGGGTCACCCGGGTCAAGAGCGTCGGGGGATACTGGGCGCTGCTGGCGGGGATCGTGCCTCCGGCGCGGCTGGCGCCGTTTCTGGCCCACCTCGAGGACCCGCGCACGTTCAAGCGACCGCACCGGGTTCCGTCGCTGTCGGCGGACGATCCGAGCTACGATCCGCGCGGTGGATACTGGAGGGGCGCGGTCTGGGCGCCGACGACGTACATGGTGCTGCGCGGGCTGACCGAGGTGGGACGCGACGCGCTGGCGCACGAGATCGGTCGCAACCACCTGGACCACGTCGTCGCGGTGTTCGAGAAGACCGGCACGCTGTACGAAAACTACGCGCCCGAGTCGGCCGCGCCGGGCGTGCCGGCGAAGCCCGACTTCGTCGGGTGGACGGGCCTGCCGCCGATCGCGGTGCTGCTGGAGTACGTCTTCGGGCTCCGCCCTGACGGGGCGGCGCGGCGCCTCTTGTGGGACGTGCGGCTGACCGAGGCGCACGGCGTCCGGCGCTACCCGCTGGGACCGGACGTCTCGATCGATCTGAGCTGCGCCGCCCGGCGCGGGCCGGGCGATCCGCCGCGCGTCGAGGCAACCGCCAGCGGCCCCGTCACCCTCGAGCTCCGCTGGGCGGGCGGATCGCGGCTGCTGGAGCTCGGTGGACCACGATGACGTTGGTGAACGAAGCCGCGACAGAGGTGCTCACCCCGAGCGAAGCCGCCGAGATCGTTGCCGACGTGCTGCCCGGCTACGCCGGCTGGGAGGGCTCGGCGATCGGGCGCCTCGGGGCCGGGTTGATCAACCGCAGCTATCTGCTGTCGCGCGCGGACGGCGGCCGCGCCGTGCTGCAGGCGGTGAGCCCCATCTTCTCGCCCGCGATCCACGGCAACATCGTGGCGGTGACCGAGCGGCTGGCGGCCGCCGGCCTGGTGACGCCGCGACTCCTGCCGGCGCGCGACGGGCGGCCGTATCTGATCGCGCCGGGCGGGACAGTCTGGCGGTTGCAGACGCACGTCGACGGCGTCGCGTTCGACGTGGTCGGCGGCGCCGCGCAGGCGCGGGCGGCCGGCGCGCTGGTCGGCCGGTTCCACGCCGCCGTCGACGGACTCGAACACGCGTTCACCGGCCTGCGCGCCGGGGTGCACGACACGCCCCGCCACCTGGCCCGGCTCGCCGAGACGGTGGCCGACCACGCCGGGCACCGCCTGGCCGCCCAGGTCCAGCCGCTGGCACGGGCGATCCTCGCCGGCGCCGGCGCCCTGCCCCCGCTCCCCGCGATCGCCCCGCGCATCTGCCACGGCGATCTCGAAGTTCAACAACATCCTCTTCGCGGGGAGGCAGCCGCCCGACGACGCGCGCGCGGTGGCGCTCATCGACCTCGACACGGTGGGACCGCTGCCGCTGGCCTACGAGCTGGGCGACGCCTGGCGATCGTGGTGCAACCGCGCCGGCGAGGACGATCCGGACGCGGCGCTCGATCTCGAGCTCATGCGCGCGTCGTTCGACGGCTACCGCGCCGGTCTGGGCCGCGCGCTCGGGGCCGACGAGCGCCGGGCCCTCGTGCTGGGCGTCGAGTGGGTCAGCCTGGAGCTGGCCGCCCGCTTCGCCGCCGACGCGCTCGCCGAGTCGTACTTCGGATGGAACGCCGCCCGCTTTTCCGGCCGCGGCGAGCACAATCTGGTCCGCGCGCGCGGACAGTGGTCGTTGCACCAGGCGCTGGTCGCCAGCCGGGAGGCGCGCGCGGCGATGCTCGCCACCGGTTGAGCTGCGCCGTCGCCAAGGGCATTTTTTTGCGGTCGGCCACGGACGGTGGCTCAATCGCCTGATGCTCGAACAGCCGGAGACCGGGAAGAATCGCGGGGTCGCGATCGTGTCGCTCAAGCTCGCGCTCTCGCAGGAGGCGCGCGCGTCGCTGGCCGCCGTGCGGGTGGCCCAGGAGAGCGCCCAACGGCGCGCCCGCCGGCAGACGATACAGGCGCGGATCGGCGTTGCGCTGCTGGCAGGCGCGGTCGCCGCCGGCGCGGTGTCCTGGGGACCACGCCTGACCCACTGGCGGCAGTCTCGCGCGCAGGCCGCCGCCGCGGCGGCCAAGCCGGCGCGAAGCTCGCTCGCCCCCTTGCGAGCCTCGTTGCGCACCTCGCCCGTCACGTCGGAACCCGTGGTGGGGACCGCGACGCCGTCCGCCGCTCAGGCGGTCATCGCCGCTCGACCGGTCGTCGCCGCTCGACCGGTCATCGCCGCTCGACCGGTCGTCGCGCAGCCCGCCGCCGCGCGCCCCGCCGCCCGTTCGTTGCCGGCGCCCGGACCGACCGTCGCTTCGCCGGCGATGGCGCCGCTTGCCGCCCAGGCGAAGGAGAGCGACGACGGCGTCCCCGCCGAGGGGTGCGACACGTCCTCCCGGCGCGGGCTCTGGCGGCGCTCGCCGGAGGCGTGCGCGCGGGCGTTCGCAGCCGATCCGCAGAACGCGTCGCTGGCGCTGGCGGTCGCTCAGGCCGAGCACGCGCACGCCCGCCTCGACGAGGCCGCCCAGTGGGCCAAGCGCGCGCTGGCACTCGACCCCAACGCTGCGGAGGCTTACGTCATCATCGCCCGCGCCGACGCCAAGAACGGGCACGACGACGACGCCCGCGCGGCCTACCAGCACTATCTGGAGATCGCGCCGCGCGGCTGGCACAAGGCCGAAGCGCAGGCCGCGCTGCGACAGGCGTCCCTCAGCTCACGCTGAGGAGGTTCCGCGTCGCCCGGCAGCCCGGCCATCGAGGTCGCCGGCGACCCAGACGCCGTTTGAGCGGGCCTTCTGCCAGGCCAGGGCTCTGACCGTCGTCCCCGGTCGCCGCGGACGAACGGAGGCTCCCGGAATGTCAGGAATTCTTTTGGCGAGTCGCAACGGCATTGTCTGGCCTTCGCGCAGACCCGCGCGCGAGCGTGCTACGGTCGCTTCTCCCCCCGTCGCCGCCCCCCTTTACCTTAGGTGATGCCGATGTCGTACAGGTCCTTTCTTGCCTGCCTGGGTTGTGCTGTTTCTTTGTCGATCGCCGCCTGTCAGGCACCGCAGACCGGTGACGGAACAACGGGATCGGGAGGTGCGAACGCCAGCGGCGGCGTGAACGGTACCGGCGGCCTCAACGGCACCGGCGGCGTGAACAGCACCGGTGGCTCGAACGGCACCGGCGGAACGACCAGCAGCGGCGGCCGCGGCGGCTCCAACAGCACCGGCGGAACGAATGGCACCGGCGGGGTGAGCGCAACGGGCGGCTCCAACGGCACCGGTGGTGCCGCGGGCAAGGGCGGCGGCGGTGGCGGCGCGGGCAAGAGCGGCACCGGCGGCTCCAACAGCACCGGCGGCTCCAACGCGACCGGCGGCTCCAACGGCAGCGGCGGCACGAAGGCCACCGGGGGTGGCAACGGAACCGGCGGCTCCAACAGCACCGGCGGAACGAACGGCACCGGCGGCTCGAGCGCCAACCACCCGCCGCCGATCACCAACGGAATGAGCGGCTGGGCGTCGCGCTACTGGGACTGCTGCAAACCGGCCTGCGGCTGGAAGGGGAACGTCTCCCGCGGCAACCCGATGATGAGCTGCGACATGAGCGACAACAGCCTCGGTAGCAACTACGACGCGGTCAACGCCTGCCAGGGCGGCGGAACCGCGTACATGTGCTGGAGCGGCATCCCCTGGTCGGTCGACAACACGCTGGCTTACGGCTACGCGGCCGCGTCGGGGAACAACTACGCCTGCGGCCGCTGCTATCAACTCCAGTTCACGGGCACGAACAACACCAACGGCGACAAGAAGGGCACCCCGGGCGTGAACGGCAAGACGATGATCGTGCAGGTCATCAACAACGGCGGGGTCCAGGCCACGCAGTTCGATCTCTTGATCCCGGGCGGCGGCGTGGGCGCTCTCAACGCCTGCTCGACCCAATGGGGCTCGAACGTCGACCTCGGCACCCAGTACGGCGGCTGGCTGAGCGAGTGCAACAACGACTCGAACTGCGTCCAGCAGAAGTGCCAGGCCGCCTTCAGCAACAAACCCGAGCTCATGGCCGGCTGCACCTGGTTCCTGACCTGGTTCGGCGCCTCCAACAACCCCGACTTCGTCTACCAGAAGATCGCCTGTCCGGCCGCCATCACCCAGGCGTCAGGGCTCTCCGATCCCGGCTAGCCTAGCCAAAAGCGATCGCGCCATAGCTCGCGAACTCTCGGGTTCCTGGATCCCGACGGCCGTGGACGCGTCGCGATCGCGACATTAGTTCTTTCGGGTGGCGTTCACCGAAGCGGGACCGACCGGCTCGCGCCCCGCGGAGCTCCCGGTGAGCGGGCCGGTCCCGCCGCGCTCGACCAGATGGAAGAGCAACCTGGCCGGGCTGCTGGCGCTGGCGGCGGTGACCGTCGTCTTGCGGGCGCCGAGCTTCGTCTACCCGATCATGGATATCGACGAAGGGTCCTACGCCGCGATCGCCTGCCGGATGATGACCGGCGGGCTCCCCTACCGTGACGGGGTCGAGAACAAGTTCCCGGCGATCTTCTATCTCTACACCGCCGTGTTCGGCCTGTTCGGCCGTTACGACATGCGGGCGGTGCACGCCTTCGCCGCCCTGGCCGCGCTCGGCACGGCGCTCGGGGCCGGCGCCATCGCGGCGAATCTGGCCCGCCGCCGCGGCGCCGACGAAGACGCCGCCCGACGCGCCCGCTGGCTGGCCGCGATCCTCTACGCCGTCTTCTCCACGACGTACGAGCCCAAGCTGCTGGCGGCGAACACGGAGCTCTTCGCGGTGCTGCCGGCGTCGCTGGCGGTGCTCGTCTACCTGCGGGCGCGCGGGCGGCCGGCCGCCTTCTTCGCGACCGGCGTCCTCGCGGGCGGCGCGTTGCTGTTCAAGCAAGTCGCCGGGCTGTTGCTGGTGGCGCTGGCGGCGGACCGCCTGATTCGCGGCGCGCTGCGACGGGAGCTGCGGCGCGCCGTCACCGACCTCGCCCTGGTGGGCCTCGGCGTGGTCGCCGTCGCCGGCGGGGTCGCGGTGATCTTTTGGCGCCAGGGGATCCTGGGCGACGCGCTGTTCTGGTCGTGGACGTACATCTTCCAGCACTACCTGCCCGCCGCCGCCGGGTCGGGCGGCTTCGTGGCCAGGCTGTTCAAGTGTTTTCTCCCGTTCGCCCTGGCAATGTCGCCGCTCCTGTTCCTCGGCGGTCGCGTGAGGGGGCGGGCGGGCGCCCTCGTCGTGTGGCTCTGGCTGGCCGCCATGACCGGCGCCGCCCTCATCGGCGGACGGATGTACGGGCACTACTTTCTGCTGACGGTGCCCCCGCTGTCGGTCCTGGCCGGCGTCGGCGGCGCCGAGTGGCTGGCCGCCGCGTCGACCGGCCAGCGGCGCCGGCTGGCGGCGCTGGTGGCGACGATGGCCTGCGGCTTTCTCGCCGCCGCCTGGCTGTTCCGGGGCGCGACCGACAGCTGGCTGACGCTGAACCCCGATTACCGGCTGGCCTCCGCCTACGTCCGCGCGCGAACGCAGCCGGACGACCGGCTCTTCGTGTGGGGGTGGTTCCCCGCGCTCTACGTCGACGCGGATCGCTGCCCCGCCTCGCGCTTCGTCTACACCCACCTCCTGTCGGGCGCGCGGTCGCAAGCCGGCGTGACCAGCCGGGGCCACCTGGTTCCCGAGGCCTGGCCGATGCTGCTCGGCGATCTGCAGCGCACCCGCCCCACCTACATCCTCGACACCTCGCCCGGTCGCTACGACTACCCGTTTCCCCCCGAGCAGTACCCGGCGCTGGCCCGCCTGCTCGCCTCGGACTATCGACTCGAGACCGAGCTCGAAGGGATCCGCATCTTCAGGCGCAATGACGACGGCCGCGATCCGCGGCGGCCGCCGGCGAAAAGTGGAGCGCTCCCCCGGGAGCGTCCGCCCCGCGTCTTGACGTCGGGCGGGTGCTGCCCAGGTTCGTGGGACCATGAGTGAGACGGGCTTCACGCACCTGTTCTCGTTTCCCGAGGGGGGAACGCTGGTCATCCGCTTTCCGACCTTCACCCCGCGCATCACGTTCCACGCTCACCACCAGTTGACGGTGGAGATCCTCGATGGCGAAGACGCCGGATTCCGCGAGACGCTCCCCTACCAGGCGGTGCTGCCGCGGGCGAACCTGGTGGTGCTCTCCTGGCAGGATCGGCGCGGCAGCAGCGTGGTCCACACGCTGGACCTCGACATCGGGCGAAGCTACACCGTCGTCGCGCCGGCCAAGGGGAGGCTGCTCAGGCTGGAGGGGAAGGTCGAACAGGGCCGCGCCGGTCCGCTGTGACGTCAGGCGCCGCCGCCGGCGTCACCGACCCGGCAGCCCGCCACGTTCTTGCAGGAGCCCGTGGATGGCGACGGTCAGGCCCAGCGACGGCCTCAGGAACCGGAGGCCCATCCCGAAGGGTCGGTCGTCCGCCGTCTGGATCCAGCGCACCTCGGCGCCCACGGCGATGGGGCGAACGTGGCCGGGCAGTGACAGCTCGACCATCACCTGGTCGCCGACCCGGAACGGCCGGTCGGTGGCGACGAACAGTCCACCGACCCCCAGGTTCTTCGACGTCGCCGTGAACGACTGGTTGCCGGTCTTCAGGTCGACGCGCATCTCGATGGGAGCGCGCGCCGGCCGCTCAGCGAACTCACGCATGCGGACCTATATTTCGCGCCTCTGCGCGCATCACCGTCACCGCGGAAATATCGACGTCGATTGACATAGGCTCCCGAGCGCCGGCGAGCCCCCTCTCAACGGCAATCTCGATCGTTGCCAGGTCCGGCTGACGGAGTCAACTAAGGTCATCGTGGCGCAGGCCGCGCGCGGCCCGAGGGGGTAATTGACTGTGCGGTCCATAATCATCTAGTCTTCCAGCCGTGGCACGGCCGAAGGCATTCGATCGCGCGGAGGCCTTGCAGGCCGCGATGCAGGTCTTCTGGGTCAAGGGCTACGAGGCGACCTCGCTGGACGATCTGCTGGCCGCCATGAAGATCGGCCGCCAGAGCCTCTACGACACCTTCGGCGACAAGCGGGCGCTGTTCATGGAGGCGCTGCTTCAGTACCGCGAGTTGGTCGAAGCCTACCTGCGGGGCTGCCTGGCCGACGCGCCCACCGTCAGGGCCGCCTTCCAGCGGCTGTTCATGCAGGTGGTCGACGAGCCCGAGGCTCACCAGCGGCGGGGCTGCCTCCTCATCAACAGCGCCGTCGAGCTGGCCCCACACGATCCGGAGACCGCCCGGATCGTGGTCGCCTACCAGCGCGCCAGCGAGCGTCTGTTCCGGCGCGGCCTGGAGCTGGCCCAGGAGCGCGGCGAGCTGTCGGCCGAGCGGGACGTGCGCGCGCTGGCCCGCTACCTGGTCAGCGCGCTGCAGGGATTGCGGGTGATGGCCAAGGCCGACCCCAACAGGGCGGCGCTGCGCGACGTGGTGAGCGTCGCGCTGAGCGTCCTCGACTGAGGCCGGAGGGGCCGCCGCCCTGCCCTCCCCTGACATCGGATTTCGCACGTCTCATTCTTGACTATGTAGTCCAAAACAACACGCACACACCACGAACCACCAACGACAACCACCAACACGGGAGGCAACAGATGGAAGAGCAAGCGGCGGGCAAGTTGCGGGGCAAGATCGCGGTCATCACCGGCGGGACCAGCGGCATCGGCATGGCGACCGCCCGGCGGTTCGCCCAGGAGGGCGCGACGGTGGTGGTCACCGGCACCAGCGACGCCAGCGTGGCGGCGGCGCGCGACGCGCTGGGCCCCGCGGTCCACGCGGTCCGCTCCGACGCCGGGGATGCCGCCGACGTCCAGCTCCTCTTTCAGGCGATCGGGCGCGAGCACGGCGGCATCGACGTCCTCTTCGTCAATGCTGGCATCGTGCGCAACGGCCGCCTCGCCGAGCTCGACGAGTCGGTCTTCGACGAGGTCATACGCGTCAACCTGCGCGGCGCCTTTCTGGCGCTCAAGTACGCCGCGCCGCTGCTGCGCGCCGGCGGCGCGGTGGTGGTCAACACCTCGGTGGCGAACCGCCTCGGCATCCCGGGCGGCGGCGCCTACGCGGCGTCCAAGGCCGCGCTGCGCTCGCTGGTCCGCACGGCCGCCGCCGAGCTGCTCGCGCAAAACATCCGGGTCAACGCCATCAGCCCCGGCCCCACCGACACGCCGGTCTACGGCAAGCAGGGCCTCCCGGCGGCCGCCATCCCCGAGGTGCGCCGCCACCTGGCCGCCCTGGTCCCCCAGCGCCGCCTGGCCGCGCCGGAGGAGATCGCGGCGGCGGTGTTGTTCCTGGCCAGCGCGGACGCCTCGTTCATGACCGGCGAGGAGCTGGCGGTCAACGGCGGGCTCTCGGCATTCTAGCGGGCCCGCTGTTCCAGGACGAGTCGCCGCCCGGCGCTCACCGCGATGACGTGACGTGCGGCGGTGCGTTTGGCGGCCACTCGAGCTCCACCGCTCCGCCCGACGAGGCGGCGCGCCACGCGCCGGCCAGCTGCCGCAGGCGCTCCTGCGCACCCACGACCACGGCCTCCGTCAGCCAGACCGGCACGTCGGCGTCCATCGCGCCGGCATAGCGCCGGATCCCGGCGATCAGCTGGGCGGCCGGCACCTCCTTCGCCGCCCCCGACAGCGCCCCCACGAACCGCTCGACGATCGCCATCTCCGCCGCCTCCTCGGCCGACGGCAGCCCCGCCCGATCGTTCATCTCCGCCAGCGTCCGCCCGCGCGCGAGCAGCCCCCAAAACCCGCTCTCGATCCCCGCCGCGCTCTCGACCGCATAGTGGATGAAGTCGTGCATCAGCACGCTGCGCGTCTCGCAGAGCAGGCTCTCGCGCCGCCCGTCGGGACGCCCCTCCGAACGGACGATCGTCAGCTCGTGCTGCTCGGCGGACACCCTGCGGAGAAGAATGCGCACGACCGGTGGCCCTCGGGGCGGCGAGCTTACCGCAGGTAAACGGGCCCCAGGCGGCGCCCCCGGAGTCGCGCTCCGCTGGGCAACCGCCCACGGCTGTGGTTGCTCATCCGCTAAGCATGCCTACGTTCGGCGACAAGGAGGACAACGGATGCAAAACACGACACAAGAGTCGACCGTCGCCACGCTGAATGGATTTCTGCGGGGAGAGATCTCCGCAGTGGAGACCTATCGCCAGGCCCTGGACAAGCTGCAGACCAGCCCAACACGCGTGGAGCTGGAACAATGCCGCCGCTCACACGAGGAGCGAGTCGATCGGCTCCGGCGGGAGGTGGTGCGTCTGGGCGGGAAGCCGGAAGAGGGCTCGGGCGCCTGGGGCGGGTTCGCCAAGCTGGTCGAGGGGAGCGCCAAGGTCCTGGGCGAAAAGGCGGCCATCGCGGCGCTGGAAGAGGGGGAAGATCACGGGCTCAAGCTCTATCGCAACGAGATCGGCAAGCTCGATGCGACGGTCCGCTCGGTGATCGAGTCCGAGGTCCTGCCGGCGCAGGAACGCACGCACAAGTCGCTGAGCACGCTGAAGCACTCGCTCCATTAAGTCCGCGACAGCTGAATAGAATCACGGCCGCTCGCGAGGGCGGCCGTTCGCTTTTTCGGCCGGCGGCGCGCACGCCGGCGGTCACATTTTGGGGTTACGCTTCGTCATCGAGCCAGGAGGGAGCCATGAAGATCAAACTGACGAGCGTGTACGTCGATGACCAGGACCAGGCGCTGCGCTTCTACACGGACGTGCTCGGCTTCGTGAAGAAGGCGGACTACACCAACGGCGGCTACCGCTGGCTGACCGTCGCCTCGGCCGACGAGCCGGACGGGACCGAGCTGCAACTGGCCCTCAACAACAACCCATCCGACAAGGCCTACCAGCAGTCCAAGTTCCAGCAGAACCAGCCCGCGGCCATGTTCTTCACCGACAACCTCCCGGCCGACTACGACCGCATGAAAGCGAGCGGCGCCGAGTTCACCGAGCCGCCGAAGGACGTGGGGTATGCGACGATCGCGATCCTGCGCGATGGGTGCGGGAATCTGGTGCAGGTGACGCAGTTGAAGAAGTGGTAGTGCGGAGCGCGGCTCGTCGGCTCGTCAGTTCTTTTACTGAGGGGTGGAGAAGGTCCCCGCGCAGGTCCCTCCGCCCCCATCGGCCGGCACGCAGCTGTATGTCGGCGGCAGCGCGCACGGGCAGGCGAGCGGATGGGCGCAGCCGAGGCTGATCATCTTCGTCACGATCGCGTCGGCGGCAGTCGGGTCCTGGACGAGCGCGCCGCAGTTGCCGAGGCAGTCCGGACCCTGAACCGGCTGCTGACACTGATTGGCTGCGGTCGGGTCGCATACGTTGGCCTGAGCGTAGGCGACCGTGTACTGGTTCATGAGGTCGGTGCAGGTCGCGCCGTCGGTGCCGCCGGTGAGCGACGAACTGCCGCAGGCAGTGCCCAAGACGATCAGGCCGACCAGGGCTGCGAGAAAAGCGATGGGATGTCTATCGGTGGTCATTTTGTTGGACATCGTAGCAACGGGCGCGCCAGGCACACCCGCCGGGCAGATGCGTGCAGGACGGTGCCTGAAGGGGCCCTCGCCTTTTCAAAAACCTGAGACCCGCCGGAAGGGACGTCCCCGGTCGGACGGTTACGCCGCGCCGACGGACCATCAAAAACCTGAGACCCGCCGGAAGGGACGTCCCCGGTCGGACGGTTACGCCGGGCCGACGGACCAGACGATCTTCACGTTGTCGGGCTCGGCGAAGCCGGCGAACCCGTCGGGCGGCAACGCGAACGTCCGCTACGCCGGGCCGAACGGCGGCGCCGGCGATGGCACGCGACCGCGCCCCTCGTCCCACGCCGCCGCGCGCCACGCCCGCACAGGCGCGAGCAGAAAGGCGGGCGGTGGTCTCGGCGGGCGTCACGGAGGCCCTACGCAACACTCCGACCACGCGGCCGACAACCGCGCGGCGTGACCCGAGCCTTTCGAATCGAGTGGACGGCCCAGGCCAGGATCGAGCTCAAGGGTCTGCGCGCCTTCGACCGACCGCCAATCCGGAAGGCCGTCGCGGCGCTCCAGCACCAGGCGGTGACGGAGACGATCAACCGCAAACCGCTGCGCGAGCCGCTCTCGGCCTTGCCCGAGGCGACCTGGGAGGTTCGGGTCGGTCGCCACCGGGTGCTGTACCGAGTCGATGGCGGGACAGTGCGGGTCCTTCGAGTTATCCTCAAGATTGGAACGACGGGAGAAAGCTTGTGAAGCCCTGGACGGTCAGCCTGGAAGAGGCACGCGAGCTGGCGAGGCGCGATGCTGAAGCGCGCGCCAAAGGGGGAATCCCGCACGCGGAGGTGGTCGCCGAGATGTTGGCGGACATGGAGGTCGAGCTGGGCCAAATGGTCGCGGCCTATGACGGTTCGCCCGCGCGCGCTCGGGAGCTCCTCGAGGCACTGGTGATCGCTGAAGAGGAGGGCGTGCCCGCGCCGACATGCGCGAAGATTCGCCACGATCTCGCGGTTCGGATCCGCACCCTGCACGCCGCCTGAGAGGAGAACGTCCCACCTCTCGCGCCGCGCCTCGCCGGGAGTCAACTCGCGGCTGAAATCGCCAGCCCTTTAAACGAGGCGTTTCACCCCCCCGCCCCAACCGGTCGTGAACCACCCGCGCCTCCCCATCCACGAGCGGTTCAACATACCGATCGACCCCATCCTCCCGGTACGCCTTGCGCCCGATCGACAGCCCGTAAGAGAACGCCACCACCCGCTCGCCCTGCCGGACGGCCAGCACCTGCAGCGGGATGTTCCCCGGGCCGAATGCGGACGCCTCGGCGAGCTCGTACGGCTGGTCGAGGTCGACGTGCCAGCGCTGGGTGCCGACTTGTAACTCGAGGAGGGGCGGTGCGTAGCGGAGCAGGCCGATGCGCGCGTAGCGGCGGGAGAGGCGCATGGCGGCGAACATCCCGACGACGCCGAGGCCAATCGACGACAGGACCATGGCAACCGCGTGGTGATGCCCGCGATTGGTGAGCGCGCCAACGACCGCCCCCAGCACCGGTCCGACCACCAGCAAAGGGAGGATGATCAGGACCGACCGCCACGTGGACTGGATCGGGATCTCGATCTCCGTCAGCGCTGCGAGCCGCGCCTCCTTGCGGCGCTGTTGCCGCACGAGCGCGACGATCATGGCCGCGATGATGCCCAGGATGCCGAGGACGACCGTCGCTTCGTCGCTCACGGCCGTGATGGGCCCTCAGGCCGGCATCTCCCCAGGGCAGGCAGTCCCTTCGCGGTCGACAGTAGAGTCGAACGCCGGGGATCGCTTGCCTGAAGGATCAACGCCTCGGCAAACCGGAGGACACAGTCCTCGCCGGTTCGCGACTGCTCGTCGGCCCATTCCAGCTCGACGTCTGGGCGCACCCCGGTCCGGTCGATTTCGCCGCCGCCGGCTGCCAGCAAACGCCCGGTGGTCAGAAGGAGACCGAACGGTTCGCCGAGAGGCTCCCGCTCCGGGGGCGGCGGCTTGACCCCATCGATGAGGTTTTGAACGACATCTCGATCCTCTGGAGGGCGCCGGCGGCGCGTTATCGGGATCTCGAACAGGACATCGATTCCACCGGCCCCGGCCGTCAACTCCCCCACGACGATGCCCCGTCCGAGGTTCTTGACAGCGGCGGCGACAACCTCCGATGCGGCCGCCGTTCGGCGGTTCACCAGCACGACGAGGGCACCCGTCGGCTCGTGACCGTCGCTGTGTGCGACCAGGGCCTTCTGCTGTCGCTTCCCCACGACTGTGCCGAGAGTTCCCTCTTTGATGAAGGCGTCGGCCACTTTGACCGCCTCGTCGAGAGCTCCACCACCGTTGTCGCGCAGGTCGAGAATGAATCCCTTCAGCGACTTACCCGTCGACGCGGCCAATACGTGCTCGACCTCGCCTGAGATGCCTGGCCGAAAACTCTGAAGGCGCAGGTACCCGACGGCTTCATCACGTACCGCCCGCGGGAAGGAAACACCTGCGGGTTCTCGGGAGGGACCAATGTCGATGGTTGCGCCCTGCACTCGAAGCGTGTTCGCTTCAGCGGGCTTCTGGCTGGAAGGCGGTCGAAGCCGCGCGTCGATCTTCCGGTAGGTCTCCGGCTCCAGAAGCCGAGAATGCTGATCGAGCGCCGACAGCATGCCGTTGGTGGCGGCGATCTCGATTCCCATGAGGCGCTGCTCATTGTCGACGGGCGGAGCCGGCGCGAGGTGTCCCTGAACGAAGCGCAACGCCTCTGCCAGCTCCGAGCGCAGGCTCCAGGGCGCGTCGACCCGTTCAATGTTCAACGTGCAGTGTTGCTCGTTTGTCGTGACCGTGACCCAGCGGGGCGGCGTATCGGGATCCCGCTCGACCGCGATCTCGTGGTCCTGCGCGGCGACAGCTTCCAGCGCCGCAACCAGGAGCTCCCGCGCGCGAGGGCTAACGTCCTGAAGGTGGTTCTCCCGCACGTAGAAGAGAGTCCTCGAGAAGAGCTGCAGCTGGGAAAGGTCGGAGGCGTTTCCGCTGAGAGCGACCAGTGGGCAACGCGTGACGACCGCGGGGGCATGCCGGGTCACGTTGGGTCGGGGTGCCTCTTGGACGCTGGCGCCCCCCGGCGTGGCGACGGCGGCAGGGGGCGCGTCCACGGTCGGTGAAACGCAGGCACCGGCGAGCACGGCTACGAGTAACGCCACTCTCGCCGGGTGCCTCCGCGCCACCTTGATTTTCATTCGCGAACCATCGTACCGGAATTTGCGAACAACGCCGCGGGAACGAAACCTGCGTCTCGTTGTTCGGGGCAGTCGCGAACCGGGGCATCCCGCGTCGGCAAGCCCGATCAACATGGTTTTCCGCATCGCTCGGAACCGGCCGGCTCCATCTGTATACTGAGCTCTTAGCTAACCAGCGAGCGGGGACGGAGACGCGCGTGCTCCGGTCACTGCCGGAACTGGTTTGTCTTATTTGCGGGAGGTTCCTATGAAGAGGTTGTCGCTTATCTGGTTGCTGTCGGCATGCGTGCTGGCCGCGCAAGCCTGTTCGAGCGGTGGCGGGGCCGGCACGAACACTGGAACCGGTGGTGCTGGCGGACAGGAGGCCGGCGGCGCTGGCGGTTCGGCCGGAACGACGGGAGCCGGAACCGGTGGGACGGGAGCCGGCGGGACGAGCGCCGGTGGTAAGGGGGGCACGGCCGGCTCGGGCGCCGCGGGGAAGACCGGCGGAGGCGGCGCGGGAACCGGCGGCACCGCCGGGCGCGGTGCGGGGGGTGCCAACGGCGGCAGCGCGGGGAGCGGGTCGGGCTGTCCGGGGGCGCAGCAGCTGGCGAGCGGACAATGCCGGTCGGTCGGCGAGTGCCCGAACGTGTCTTATTACTGCTCGCTGGATCCGGCGGGCGTTCTGGGGGCGTGCGCGACGCCGTTCTGCGCGACGACGCCCGTCCACGAGTGCACCGTCGACACCGACTGCCCGACCGGAGACATCTGCATCACCAGCCCGATCCGGTGTTGCACCCAGACCTCGACCACCTGCCATCTGTCGTGCAACGCGGCCGGGGTCACCTGCGTGGCGGGGACGATCTGTTCGTTGGGGACCAAGGGCGCCGACGACTACGGGTGTGCGCCGGTGCTCTGCAACGCCGGGTACACCTGCCCGACGGGGTTTGCGTGCGCGGTGGGCGTGCTCGGGGTCGACGCGCACGGCTGCCAGGCGCTGCCGTGCAGCCAGACGGGGTGCCCGGCCAACTTCGTCTGCCAGGCCACGGCGACGGCTGGTGGGTGCACCCCGAAGCCCTGCTCCACCGACTGCGACTGCGACTCCGGGTTCTGCGTCAACGGGGGCTGTGCCGACCACCTGGGCAGCTGCGTGATGCCCCCGGCCTGACGAAGCCCGATCCCCTGACGTCGAACGCCGGTCAGACCCGGCGCGGATCGTCGCGGGCGTCCCGGTATTCCAGCCCCAGCGGGCCCATGCCGGTGACCTGCGTAATGTACTCGCCGGATTGCGCGCAGTGGAAGTGGTAGGTGTCGCCGGGCAGCACGAGCACGCTGCCCGGCGGATAGGCGCGCAGCTGGTCGTCGTCGAACCGCTCGCCGAGGCCGATGTAGAAGACGCCGGACATGACCGTGTAGATGCGGTCCTCGGGGTGGCGGTGGGGCATCAGCTTGACGCCCGCCGGGACCTTCACCCGGACCAGGTAGGGGCCGGGTTTCGACGGATCGCCGACGACCACCGCCATGCGCGCCGAGGGTGGAAGCGCCGCGAACGGTTTCCAGTCGATCTCCTCGGGCAGGACCGCGCGGAAGACGCCCTCCCCGGGCTGGTGCGCGCGGGTCATGTCGCGCCCGGCGCGAGCGCCTGAGCCAATGGCCTGCGGCACGCCGCCGCGCGGAGCTGTTGGTCTTGCATGGACTGCGGTCTCCCTTCCAGGTTGTCCGGGCACGAACCACGCCGGCACCCGCGGCGAATTTGGGCGCTGCTCCCGAGCGCGTCAAGGTCGCGCGACCACCCGCCACGCCATGAAATCGGCGCCCTGCCCTCTGCGGAGCTTCCGTCGCCAAATTGCGTGGACATCGTTACGGCGGCCCAGGTGGGCGAGCTGGAACAGATGCCATGAACGAAGCTGCCTTCGACGCGATCGTCATTGGGGCCGGGCAAGCGGGGCCGCCGCTGGCCGGGCGGCTCACCGGCGCCGGGATGAAGGTGGCGCTGGTCGAGCGGGCGCAGTTCGGCGGGACGTGCGTGAACACCGGGTGTACGCCCACGAAGACGATGATCGCCAGCGCCCGGGCGGCGCACCAGGCGCGGCGGGCCCGGGACTACGGCGTCGTGATCGAGGGGGCCGTCAGCGTGGATCTGGCGCGCGTCAAGGCGCGGGCCCAGGCGGTGGTGGCCGCGTCGCGGGACGGCCTCGAGGACTGGCTGCGGCACCTGCCGGGCTGCACGGTGGTGCGCGGGCACGCGGCGTTCGAATCGCCGACGCGCGTGCGGGTGGGCGACGACGTGCTGTCGGCGCCGCGCATCTTCATCAATGTGGGGGGACGCGCTTCGGTGCCGCGCATGCCGGGCGTGGACGAGGTCGCGCATCTCGACAACAGCTCGATCCTGGCGCTGGACCGGGTGCCCGAGCACCTGGTGGTGGTGGGCGGGTCGTACGTCGGGCTGGAGTTCGCGCAGACGTTCCGGCGGTTCGGCGCCGCCGTCACCGTCGTCGAGATGCAGCCGCGCCTGATCGCGCGCGAGGATCCGGACGTCTCGACGGCCGTCGAGGAGATCCTGCGGGGCGAGGGGATCGCGGTGCGGACGGCCGCCAAGTGCGTCGGCGTCGCCCCGCACCACCGCGGCGTGGTCGTGCGCGTCGACTGCGCGGAGGGGCCACCCGAGGTGGTCGGGTCGGACCTGTTGCTGGCGGTGGGGCGGCGTCCCAACACCGACGATCTGGGGCTGGACCGCGCCGGCGTCGCCGTCGACGCGCGCGGGTTCATCACCGTCGACGACGCGCTGGCCACCGACGTTCCCGGGATCTGGGCGCTGGGGGATTGCAACGGGCGCGGCGCCTTCACGCACACCGCGTACAACGACTTCGAGATCGTGGCGGCCAACCTGCTGGACGGCGGACGCCGGCGGGTGAGCGAGCGCATCCCGGCCTACGCGCTGTTCATCGACCCGCCGCTCGGACGCGTCGGCCTGACCGAGACCCAGGCGCGCGCGACCGGACGACCGTTGCTGGTGGGCAGCCGTCCGATGACCCGCGTGGGGCGCGCCGTCGAGAAGGGGGAGACGCAGGGGTTCATGAAGGTGATCGCCGACGCGGACAGCCGGCAGATCCTGGGCGCGGCGATCCTGGGCGTGGGCGGCGACGAGGCGATCCACGGCGTGCTCGACATGATGAACGCCCGCGCCACCATCGACACGTACAGGCGCGCCGTCCCCATCCACCCCACCGTTTCGGAGCTGCTCCCGACGGTGCTGGGCGAGATGGAACCGACGACGCCCGGCGGGTGACATCCCCCCTCGCGGCCGTCGTTGATCGCCGCTTCGATTGCCGCTTCGGCCGACCGCCCCAACGAACCCACTAAATACTACATATTTCCCGGGAAAATCAACAGATAGAAGGTTTTTGGCCGCTGGCGACCATGGGTGCTTCGCGAAAGGAGCACCCATGACGTCGCTCAGCCGTCCCAACGTTCCGTCCTCGACCGAGCTCCTCCTCCGGATCCTCGAGCGCCCTGCCCTGGTGGCCGCCGTGCGCGAGCTGCCGGGCGCCGTGCTCGGCAAGCTCATCGAACGCGTGGGGCTCGAAGACGCCGGCGAGCTGGTGGCGCTGGCGACCACCGAGCAGCTCGAGCGCGTGTTCGACGACGATCTGTGGCGTGCCGAGCGGGCCGCAGGGGACGAGACGTTTCGGCCGGAGCGGTTCGCGCTGTGGCTGCGGGTGATGCTCGACGCCGGCGAGGACCGCCTGGCGCAGCGCCTCTGCGAGCTGCCCCAGGAGCTGCTGGCGCTGGCGGTGCATCGGCTGGTGCTGGTGCTGGACATGGACGTGGTCGCCGAGCAGCTGGCGCCCGGCGACGAAGAGGCCGAGGCGCTCGAGCGGGCGCTCGACACGTCGATGGTCGAGGAGTGGGAGGAATTTCGGCTGATCGCCCGCGATCCGGACGTCTGGGACGACGTGTGGGGCGCGCTGCTGTCGCTGGATCGCGAGCACCACGAGCGCCTGCGGGCGATCCTCGAGGCGTGCTGCGCCATGAGCACCGAGTACATCTCCGGCCAGGGGGGCCTCTATCAGGTGCTGACGGCGGAGGAGATGCTCGACGGCGACGTCGCGGCGGCGCGTGACGACCGGCGCGTCGCCGAAGGGTTCATCAGCCCGGCGGACGCCCGGGCGTTTCTGGCGCTGGCCAGGCGCAGCGGCGGCGACGATGCGCGCGATCCGATCACCCGCGCCTACTTCCGGGCGCTGGAGCCGAACAAGGTCCGCAAGCAGGAACGGCCGCAGGGACCAAGGTCAAACCAGCGCCGCAACGACGCCCCCGCGCTCGCGCGCGCCCCCCAAGCCGAGGCCGACGTCCGCGATCTCGCGGCGCTCCTGCAGGAGGCGGAGGTGATCGCGCCGACCGCCACGCAGCCGCGGGCGGCCCTGACCGACGGGTCGGCGGCGAAACCGCACCTCGCGGCGCCGCTCTTCGAGCAGGCCATGAACGATCTCCGTCAGCGCGATCCGGCGCTCTTCTCGGAGCGCACCCGGGAGCTCGGATACCTGGTGAACGTCTGGATCGCCGGCGGCGCCCACGAGGGGCGACGGCCGCGGCCGGTCGAGGCGCTGCAGACCGTGCTCGAGACCTGCGAGGAGGGGCTCCGGACGACGCTCGCTGCCTCGCGCGTGACGCACGAGCGGGCGCTCGCCGTGCTGGCGCGAACGCCGGCCGACACGCTGTTTCGGCGCGGCTTCCGCGGTTAGCGCCCCCGGCTCAGTTGCCCGCGACCGTTCCGTAGATCGTCGAGCAGACGGAGCCGCCCGCGTCGCTCGCCACGCACGCGGCGCCGGTCGCTGGCGCGCAGGCGATGGCCGGGCAGAGGACCGCGACGTTTCCGCACCCAGCCGCGTCCCACTTGCTGCGAATGGCGTCGAGGACACTCCGGTCGGTCACGTACTGCGTGCAACCGGAGTTGCACGGCGTGAGCGAAGACGGGACCTGCTGCGCGCACTGACCGGCGGCGCCCGCCGTGCAGCTCCGGGCGCCGATCAACACCGCCGCGTACTCGGAGGCGAGCGTGCCGCATTCGCTGAGG
Source organism: uncultured Pseudomonadota bacterium (assembly GCA_963835825.1). GTDB lineage: Bacteria > Myxococcota_A > Polyangia > Fen-1088 > Fen-1088 > JADGRB01. The sequence continues at coordinate 1,308,827 of CAWIGZ010000001.1, read as the reverse complement.
CCGCCGTCCATCGGCGAGCCGCCCGCGCCGGTGGCGCCGCCCGTGCCGGCCCGGCCGCCGGTCGCGTCGGTCCCGCCCGAGCCGCCCGCCCCGGTTGCTCCCCCGGTGCCCGGAACGTACGAGCAGAAGCCGGTGCTGCCGCCGTCGGTGGCGACGCAGGTGGTGTTGAGCGCGGCCGGGCAGAGGATCCTGCAGGGCGGCAGCGGCACCGCGCAGCCGGCCGCCTGCCAGGCATCCTCGATGGTGGTGAGCGCCGCGCTGTCCGTGACGTAGGTGGCGCAGGAGCAGCCGGTCAGAGCCGCGGTGACGAGCTGCTGGCACTGGCCGCTGGCGCCGACCTGGCAGGTCTCGGCGGCCGTGACGGCCGACTGATACTCGGCGACCAGCACGTCGCAGGCAGTCGCGACGTCCCCGCCGGAGCCGCCCGTTCCCGGAGGGCTCCCCCCTGTCCCACCGGCGCCGGTCTTCGTTCCACCGGTTCCGGTCATGTCCGGGGTCAGCGACTGGCTGCAGGCCGCCGCCAGGGGGAGGAGGATCGAGAGCAGCAGGAGCGATCTCATGCCGGACCGTCGAAGCAAGCGGCGGACCAGGACTGCGCGTCGAAGTCTTCGGGGAATTCGCCGGCCGGTTCGGCCCCGTCCCTCAAAAACCTGAGAACCACGACGCGTTTGCCGCGGCCCTCGACGAGGCCGCGCAGGCGCTCGTCTACGTCCCCTGGTCGGCCCACGGATCGTCCTTGTTCCGGTCCTTGTCGTTGCGGAGGTGCGCCGGGATCGCGGAGTCGGGGTCGGCCGCCGTCTCGAGGGGGGTGCCCGCGTCGATGCGCAGCACCCGGCGACCACCTTTGCGTGGCTTGGCGGCCGCGGCGCAGAGGCGGGCGAGCTGGTTGCCGGTTCGCGGCCACAGCCCGTTGCCGACGTCGTCCGCCAGCGCGGCGCGGTCGGCGGAGAACCGGATCGACGCGATCCGGCGGCCCGTGACGCCGCTGCGCAGGTGTACCGTGGCCTGCCCGCGTGACCCGGCGCCGCCCACCGAGCCGTCGATGTAGGCCGCGAGCTGCAGCGTGGCGGCCATGTCGCGGTATTGCTCGGCGCTGTCGACGGGGCGCAGCGACGTCGTGACCTGCAGGCCCCGCGTGCGCAGCGTGTTGACGACGACCTGCTGGACGCGCCCGGCGCCCTCGCCCGTGAACCCGAACACCGCGATCTTGCCGGCGAGGCTGGGCCCATCGGATTTCGACTTCGCCTTCGAGCCGGCGCCGGCGACCGCGGACCTCGAGGACCGCGACGCCTTGCGGGCCGGCGACGCCTTGGCGGCCGGCGACGCCTTCGCGGCTGGCGGCGCCTTCGTCGGCTGGCGGCGCCTTGGCGGGAACCAGCACCTTGCCGTGCTTGGCCTTCGTCCAGCTGGCGAGCGAACCCTTCGGCGCCGCGGCGGCGCCCGCAAGAGGAATCACCCAGACGGCCAGCGCCAACGGAAGCGACAGGAGCAGAGACGACCGAAGCAAGGGCAGGATGATAAACCGATTTCTGCCAAATGCGGCGGTCGGCGTGTCGGCCGCCCGCGTCGGCCGGCCCCCTGGCGGAACGGCCCCTCACCCGCGTTATAGTCTCGCCCCGTGGGCGTAGATCTGTCCAAGTCCGATCCGCAGACAGATCCGCTCGTCGGAAGGACGCTGGACGGGCGTTACGAGGTGCTGGGGCGCCTCGGGGAGGGCGGCGTGGGGGTCGTCTACCGGGGCCGGCAGACGCACCTCGGACGGTTCGTGGCGATCAAGGTCCTGCACCAGGACGCGGCCGGCATCCCGGAGTGGCGGCGGCGATTCGAGCGCGAGGCCAAGGCGCTCTCGGCGCTGGCGCATCCCAACGTCGTCCCGGTGACCGACTTCGGAATCGACGGCGGCGTGCCGTTCCTGGTCATGGAGCTGCTGCAGGGCAAGACGCTGCAGGAGCTGATCAAGGAAGGGCCGCTGCCACTCGGGCGGACGCTGGACATCTTCCGGCAGACGCTGCGCGGGCTGGCCTTCGCGCACGGCAAGGGGATCGTCCACCGCGATCTGAAACCGGCCAACGTCTTTTTGCAGGAGCTGCCCGACCAGGCGGATCACGTGCGGCTGCTGGACTTCGGGATGGCGAAGTTCCTCGAGGGCTCGGGCTCGCGCACGGTGCCCGAGAACCTGACGCGCGCCGGGATCGTGTTCGGAACGCCGGCCTACATGTCCCCGGAGCAGGTGAAAGCCGGCGCGGTCGATGCGCGGAGCGACGTCTACACCGCCGGGATCCTGCTGTTCGAGCTGCTGACCGGGCGGCGTCCGTTCCTCGCCGACAGCTACGAGGGCTACCTGGGCGCGCACTTGACCCAGCCGGTTCCGTCGCTGGCGAAGGTGCGGCCCAAGATTCCGGCAGCGCGACTGTTCCAGACCTTGATCGAGCGGGCGATGGCCAAGAAGCCGGCCGACCGATTCGAGGACGCGGGGGCGCTGCTGGCCGGACTGGAGGCGCTCTTCGCCAAGCGGCAGGTGGCGGCCGCGATTCGGGCGGGGCGTCGCGCCGCGCGGCACACCGATGCACGGCGTCCCCGTCGCATCGCCGACGGGCGCGCGCTGGGGGCGCCGCGCGCTGGCGGTGGTGACGTTGGCGGCCGGGATGGGTGCCGTGGCGGCGTACGCGTGGCATGAGCGGACGACCCCGGTGGACACCGCGCCGCCGCCCGCGTCCTCGCCGTCCAAGGCAGCGCCGCCGCCCGCCGAGCCGGCGCCGAAACCGGCGGCGTCCCCCGCGCCCCCCGCGCCTTCCCCGGCGAAGTCATCGCCGTCCCCGGAGGCGACCGCGCCGCCGCCACCGAAGCCGGCCGCGCCGGTCGCGCCGCCCGCGGAGCCGCCCCGCGCCCAAAAGGAAGCGCCACCGCAGGTGGAGCCGCCGGAGCAGCCGGAGAAACAACGGAGGGCCCGCCCGGGCGCCCGCAATCCGTGGAAGGCGCCCGTGCCGCGCGCCCTGCGCACGATCCGCGACCGTCTCAACAAGGGCGCTCACCTCTCCCAGCGCGCGCTGGCCCCGGTGTACGAGTTCGCGCACGGCAATCCGGGCGACCCGCGCCCCTGGCTCCTGCTCGGGCACGCCTACGCCGACCTCGACTGGTACAGCGACGCGGTCGAGCGGTACGTCCGGGCCGACCACGTCGATTCGACCTCCCGGGGCGACCCGCAGATGCTGGCCGATCTGCTCAAGGCCGCCGCGCACCCGGTGGCCGCCCGCGCCGCCGCGCGCGCCATCCGCGACATCTACGGCGCCGAGGCGCTCCCCGCGGTCGAAAAGGCGATGAAGAGCAGCGCAGGCGATCGCGAAGGGACCCTGCGCCTGGCCCGGCTCCGCGAATCGCTTCCGCCCTAAACGACCAGGGCGGCGTCGGTGCTGTCGATCGCCAGGAAGCTCAGCACCTCCGACGCCGCCCGCAGGCCGCTGGCGTACGCCGCCTGCACCGTGTCGGCGACCGTCGAGACGGCCGTGGCGGCGCCGGCCCAGAACAGCGCCGCCGTATCGGGCGCCGCCAGGCGGCCCCGGGCCCCCCGGACTCCCGGGCCGCGTGAACGTGTAGCCGCCGCGGGAGAACGGGTCCGCGGTCCAGTCGATGCGGCGGTGCCCGAGCAAGAGGCGACCGGGGTCCGCTCTCGGGAAGAGGCGGGCCAGATCGGCGAGCGCGACGGCCACTGCCTCGTCCTCCGGCAGCCGCGCGAGACGGGTGGCGCGTGGGCCGGTGCAGTAGGCGGTGAGCACCGCCGGAGCGTGCCGGTCGCCGTCACCGGCCGGCCAGTAAAGCGTGACCGGGCCGGTGGCGCAGGTCAGGTTCGCCAGCCACGCCGGCCAGAACGGCTCGCTGAAATGGAGGAGCAGCTTCATGACCGGCCCCATCACCAGATCCGCAAACGCCCGCCGCTTGCTCTCGGGCAGCGACGGCTCGAAGTGCACGGCGCCCGACGCCAGCACGCCGGGTGGCAGGGTGGTGATGGCCGCCCGCGCGGAGAGCGCTCGCCCGTCCTCGGCGGTGACCGTCACGCCGTCCGGCCCCCACTCAACGGTGGCGACCGGAAACTGACGGCGCACGTCCAGGCCGCGGGCGATGTGGTCGACGAGGCGATCGTACCCGTCGGTGATGCGGTGAAAAGATCCGTTGAGCAGGTGCAGGACGCGATCCTCGAGCAGGCCCAGCACGCCGATCTCGTCGGCCATTCCGGGCAGGTGGGCCGTGAAGACCATCTCTGCCAGCATCCGCGCCCGCCCGCGGTAGCCCTGGCGCTCGATGAAGTCGCGCGCCGACATCTCCGGTGAATTGGCCCGCGCCAGCTGACGCATGATCGAGAACACCGCCCAGGACTCCGGGTGCAGGAGGAGCCACGGCAGCCACCGTGTCCGACCGCCGAGGTTGAACATGCTGCGGCGGGTGAGCGCGCACTTGCGCACGGCCAGGTGGGCGGCGCGGATCTCCGGCCAGGTCTCGGCGTCGGCCGTGTGGACGAACTCCGCGCCGGCCTCCACCGGCAGGCCGGCGAAGTCGCGCACCGTGTGCACCCGTCCCCCCGTGCGGTCGCGCCCCTCGACCACCGTCACCGAGAGGCCCTGGCGTATGAGCTGGCGCGCCGCCGTCAGGCCGGCCATCCCCGCGCCGATCACCAGCACGTCGCTCGAGCATGCCTCGACACCCCGCCTCATGGCGTGGGACGCGACCTCTGCCCCTGGGAGCTTCATGCTGGACTCGCTCTCAACCTGATACTGAAGCGGTCCCGCACCAATGCGGCCTTGCCGGTAAGTCTCAGCTCGAGCGGACGAAGGCTTCAGCGGAGGCGCTGCGGGCGCGCACTGTTCGTGAGTCGCAGCCCAACCGTCAGGGAGACCCGACCATCGACCGCCAGATGCGCGGGAACGAGGCGTCTTCCCAGCGTTCAATCATCGCCCTGCGCCCTTCGTTGCCGATGCACGTCGCGCGCGATGGGTCGTCGAGCACCCGCTCGATGGCGGCCACCAGCCCCGCCGTCCCGAACTCGTAACACTCGGCGGAGATCCCCTTGACCACGAACTCGGCGAAGCACGCATCCGCCGGCACGAGCACGGGAATGCCGCTCGACATCGCCTCCATGTTCACGAGGCCGAGCGTGTCGACGCGGCTGGCGAACACGAACATGCTCGCCGACGCGTACAGCGACTTCAGCCGCTGGCCCCGCTGAATCCCCACGAAGCGCACGAATTCCTTGTCGCCGTGCAGCTCCTCCAGCTCCCGGCGACCCGGTCCGTCGCCGACCACCACCAGCAGCGGTGGTCTCGGCCGACCCTGCAGCCGCCCGACGGCCTCGATGATCAACGGAAGGTTCTTTTCGTGGGAGAGCCTCCCGACGCTCAGGATGACCGGCCGCCCTTCCGCGTCGACGTTCACCTCGTCGAACACGCCGGGCGAGCGGTGGCTGGGCGAGAACTCGCGCGGATCGACCGCCTGAGGGACCAGATGGATCGCCTCTGGCCGGACGCCCATCTCGCAGAGGGCGTCGCGCGACCGTGACGAGAACGCGAAGACCCGATCCACCTGATTGTAAAACCAGCCGACGTAACGGCGCCCGAACCGCTCCAACAGCGGATGCCCCCCGAGGAGGTTGATCAGCGCGGGCACCTCGGTGTGATAGCTGGCGGTGACGGGGAGCTGGAGCACCTTGGCGACCAGGAGACCGACCAGCCCCATGGGACCGGGGGTGGCCAGCTCGAGATGCGTGATCCGTTCGCGCCAGGCCCAGACCAGCGTGTCGATGAGCGAAGGGACGTAGAACCTCAGCTGATCGTAAAGCGGGAACGCGAACGAGGTGATGGCGGGCAGCTGATGGAGCGGCCCTTCGGGGTTCGGGCCCGGGAGCGGCCCGCAATGCGGAATGAGAACCTCCTCCTGCGCCTCCCGCGCCCGGTCGACGAAGCGGGTGCACCAGGTCGACACGCCGTCCACCTGATCGAGCGAATCGCTGAAGACGGCCAGCCGATCGGCGCGCCTGGGGAGGTCGAAGGCGGTCCAGCTCTCCCACAACGAAGCGACCTGGCGCTCCTGGCTTCCGAAATGATGGCCCGCGAAGAACACCGGGGTGGCGGTGACCAGCGCGCCCGCGAGATCCCGCAGCGAGCCGAAGATCCGATAGAGATCGAAGTCGTTCACCGCGTCGAGCAGGTCGTTCAGCGAACGCTCGAGCACCTTGTTCGAGAGCTGGGCGATCCCCTCGACGATCCGGGCGTCGTCCGCCTCGGTGGGGCGCTCGGGGATCTCCAGAATGTCGAGCCCCTTGCCGGCGCCGATCGCGGCGTCGCGCAGACCGGCACAAAGGCTGGCCACGAATCCCTGGCCCGGCTCCCCCGATCGCTCGGCGGCGGTCCCAGCTCCCCGGCCCGCGAGCAGGTCCATCATGTCGACGAACGGATCGCGAAAATCGGCGCGGTCCGAGCAGCGTTGCTTCAAGTGGTGGTAGGTCGTGTGCTTGATGCAGACGGCCATCGCGTTGAGGTGAGCCTGCTCGCCGATCAAGCGAGCGCCCCCTGACGTGCACCGCTCCAGAAACGATTCCGGCGCCAGCTCCCCGGCGACCTCGGAATAGATCGTGCCGCAGCGCCTGTGCACGTGATCGTCCGAGCCGGCGACCAGCGCCTTGCGGGCCGGAGAGCAGCCGTTGGGCACGATGCCATGCTTCTTCGACAACGACGCGATCACGTCGGGGGTCAGCCGGTCGAGGAGGGTGAACAGATCGGGTTGGATCCGCCGATCGGTGAGGCCGTTGATCCCTTCGAAGGTCGGGAACAGGAGGATCGCCTTCTCGAACAGCTCGCTGTCCAGCCGCCAGTTGGGGCTCAGCAACGGGTGAGCGAGCCCATGCGCGATCGCTTCACGGTTGAGGTAATCGCAAAGGTCGTAGATGTTGCCCCGCCGCGCCTGGATCTGCTCGTGCTGGCCCTCGGTGATGTTCCAGGCCAGCACGTGCATCACACAGCCGTTCTCCGGAAACACGGTGGTGATCTCCTCCGAGAGGAAGAAGTCCGGGCGATCGAGCAGCGTCAGCCCGCCGGCCAGCGTGTCGTGATCGGTGAGCGTCACCAGAGACATCCCACGCGCCTTGCAGAGCTCGTACTGTCGCGCGGGGGCGGCGTAGCTCTCCGGGCAGCCAAACACGCGGCTGTACCACTCGTCATTTCCCGTGGAAGCGGACGAATGGACGTGCAGATCGCAGCGCGTCGTCAATGAGGCGGGGGCGCTCAGGGGACGACGACACTACCGAGAAATTCCAAACTGTCCAGCTGAACCGGCCCCGAAAAGGGACCAGCGGGCATCAAATAATCGTCATTCGCCGGCCGAGGTCGTTGCCGATCGACGCCGGAGAAGCATCGACCTGCGGCAACCAACGCCAGCAACGGACGTTTCCGCGACGCATGTCACTGTGACGAATCTCACGGCCCTCGCGGGCGGCAACTGAATCAGCGCGGCGACGCGCGACCGATTGGCGCTCCGCGCCGCGCTCACGAATAGAGATCGAGAAACATCGCCGCCCAGATCATCCCCTGGTCGGCATAGTAGAGGAACGCCCTCCCCTGGTAGGGCTTCGCGGCGGGCGTGTAGAGCTCGAGATAGTTCTGATCGCGGACGATCAGCGCGGCCATCCTGGCCCGGTGAGCCTCCATCAGGGGGCGATCGATCGATTTCAGAACGTGGAGATAGGCCGGCGCGAGCTGCATCCAGCTCGGATCGCCCTGGTAGTTCGGCGTGAACGCCCTCGGCACCGGCAGCTCCGCCTCCGGAAGGCGCTTCTCGAAGTAGCGCAGCGGCACGGGCTGGGTGAAGCCGCGCTCTTCGAGCGTCGCGCAGGCGCGCCGCTGCATCTCGGTGTCCGTCACCACCTCGAAGAAGAACGGCCACAGGTTGGCGTCGCCCGAAGGAATCTGCCGGCAGAGCGAGTCCCGGAAGTGGCTCCCCATCCAGAATTGCCGGACCAGCACCTCCGCCATGTCATGCCCCGCCAGCGGATTGGGGAGGCGGTCGTCGACATCGAGCAGCCGGCCCAGAAGGCCGAGCATGGTGTTGGCGAAGACGGTCGAACGTCCGGTCATGCAGTCTCGCGGTCCCGAAAAGTAACCGTCCGCCCGCGCCATCCCCAGCTTCGGATCGAAGACCGTCTTCACGTACCCTTCGATCTCGCGCGCCAACAACGCCCGATGCCGATCAATCAAATGAGTGGCCTCCGCCGAGCGCAGCGCAAACAAGAGCATCGGCAGTGAATCGCTGCCGTAGGCGTACACGTCGCGGGGGAACCTGCCGTTGAAGATGGTGGTCGTGATGCGGCCGGCCTTCTCGAAGCGAGCGAGCCCCCAGGCGAGCGATTGGACGACCTTGTCGCGAAGTCCCATCCGGCAGAGCGCGGGGGTGCACATCGCCAGGTCGCGGGTCCAGAACTGCTTGAAGTGACCGCCGGAGCCGGCGAAGAACTCGCCCGTCCAGCAGGACTCGACCACCCGCCGGCAGATCTCTTGCGGCTCGCCGCGGTAACGCTTCCACCCGAACAGACGCCGGAAGATGGAACGTACCGCCACGTTGATGCCCGCGCCCCAGAGCACCAGATCGAACGGCAAGGGCGCGGCGTCGTTCGGGTTCGCCGGAGCCAGAACGAGCCGCCCCGACGTCGACGCGTTCCCGGCATCGTCGCGCGAAGCGCCGGCGGCCCCGTCGGTGTCGGCGTCGGTCAGGTTCCCGGAGTGCATCGGCGCTGTTCTTCCAAGGGTAAGTCAGATGTCGCGGGCGGCAAGGTTCCGCTGGTTCATCAGGTAGGCGGTGTAGCTCTGAGGATGCATTCGTGACAGCAAGCGGGCCACCGCGCGCCCGATGGCCCGCCGCTGTCGGGGCCGCCGCATGTCGGCCGGATGGATCGCCACGCGCACATCGCCGTCGGTGGTCGCACTCTGGAGGTCGGCGTAGAGCGACGTGGCGACCGCTTCGATCGCGTTCAGCGAGCCCCAGCCGATCACCCGGCGCGCGTATCGATTGCCGTCGTGGATGATCCCGTTGAAGAGCTCGTAGAGCTCGAATCCCCGCTCGGCCACCACGGCGCGGGCGGCCGGCGACAGCAACCAGGCCGGGGGGACGAACGAGCGGGCCGCCGCTTCCAGGCCCGCGCGGCGGAGAATCGCAGTCCCCTCGTCCAACCTGCGGTTCGCGTCGTCGGCGTCGCTGGCGTGAAACTCCCCCTGCCCGCGCGCGAACAGGTGGGCCCGAAAGAACCCCGGCGGAGTCCAGGCCCGACCGCTCATCCGATGGGTGAGTCCATGCATGACCAGACGGGCTCCCGCCGCCTCGAGGCCGCGCAGAAATGCGATCGTCGGCGGATGGGCATCGAGCGGAGCGCGCCCCTCGTGCTGAGGGATGGCCAGCACCGTGAGGGCCGACGGGCCGACGCCGAGCTCGGCCAAAAGCGCGACCGCCTGCTCGCATTCTGATAGCGTCAGCGGCGAGACGTCGTGAATCGAGAGCAAGAGCGATGCCTTTTTTGACGAGGTCATGAACATCGCTCACCCGCTTCGTAGCACAGGTCTTCGCAGGCGTCTTGGCGCAGGTCCTGGACCGACCCGTCGGGGATCCGCGCGGTGGCTTCGTGCGGCAGCCGTCTTCTGTTTGTTGTCTCTGTCATCCCTCTTCGCCTCGACGGCGCGGGCGCAAACCGCCGGTCGATGCCCGAGCGTGCTCGGGGGGAGCCCTGCCTTGCTCGCCGTCGACGCCGAAATGCGACTGCGCTGGATCGACGCCCACCTGGCCCGCACCGCCCAGCGCGCGCGGCTGTGGACCTGGGGCTGGGGGGCTGGACTGGTGGTCGCCACCATCGGGAACCTGGTGCCGCTGGCGTTCGTCCCGCCCGAGGATCGCATCGACTGGTACGCGGGAGCGGCGACCACGGTGGTCGGGATCGTGCCGCTCTTGATCGCCCCGCTCGACGTGGTCGGTGATTCCCGCGCTCTCCACGCCGAGCTCACGGCCTGGCGACCAGGGTCCGATCTCTGCCCCCTGCTGGCGAGCGCCGAAGCCAAGCTGGTCCGCGACGCCGAGAACCAGGCCGACGGCCGGCGCTGGTGGTACCACGTGGTCAATGTCGCGCTGAACGCGGGGGTCGGTCTCTTCCTGGGCCTCGGCTACGACCACTGGCTGGCGGGCGGCTTCAATGCGGTTTCGGGCGCGGTGATCGGCGAGGCCATCATCTTCACCCAGCCGACCTCGAGCATCGACGACCTCGCCGCTTACCGAGAGGGCACGTTCGGTTCGCCGAAGAAGATCGCGCTCGTCTTCACCACGGCGTTCTGACCGCCGAACCGGTCTCCCGGGGTGAGTCTGAGCACGAACCAGTCCAGGCCGTAATTTCATCGCCGATCATGGACGTTGGGCCGGCGGAACCCACGTTCTGTCGGGAGAAGAGGTCGGGGTTGGGTGAGCTCGGGGTTGGGAGGTGGAGAGATGGTCTCATTGCGCCTGGCAGTGGTGGTGCTGATCGCGTTCGCGGGATGTGGCGGGGCGAACAGCGGCAGCCCGGGAAACGTCGTCGCGTCACGCGGCAACGACGGAAGCGCGACGGATGCAGCGACGACGGACGCGGCGACGAGGGATGCCGCGACGCGGGACGCGAACAGCACCGCGCGCGACGCGCACCCGACCGACGCGGGCCCTCCCGGCGCCGGGATGGACGCCGCCCCGGTGGCCACCTGGAGCGGCATCTACCAGAACCTGCTCGTCAATCAGAGCAACCCCTCGAACTGCACCGGGGCGTCCTGTCACGATCCGGGGATCCAAAAGGGGCTCGACCTCTCCACCGCGCAGATGGGCTACGCGACCATCAGCCGCCGGCTGGTGCCGGGCTCGCCCGACTCGTCGGAGCTGGTCACCGTGCTGCAGTCGGGCTCGATGCCGCAGGGGCGCCCTCACATGGCGGCGGCGGACATCGATCTCATCCGGGCCTGGATCCAGGCGGGTGCCCTAGAGAACTGAGGGCAGGAAGGTCCGCTGACCGCGCGCCGCGTCCTCACGGCGCACCTTGGGCGCTCGACGGAGACCGTCGCGCCGCCGCTCCCTCGCCCAGCAACTCGAGCGCCAGCGTCCTCAGCACGGCCGCCTGCCTGGTGCGGGGCCCCTCGGTCACGAGGGCCAGGTGTTGCGCCGCCGCCTGGTAGTCGCGCTCGGAGATGGCGCGCGCACCCATCTCGAACTCCAGGCCGGCGTCGCGGGCGCCCGCTTCGTAGAGCGGCACGGCGATGCGCTGAACGGCCGGCTCGGTCCCCATCAACAGCAGCGGCAAGGTGTGCAGCGACGACAGGGTGAGGACCCCGCGCAGCGACGCGATCCGGTTGAAATGTCCCCAGACGCTCAGGTCGTCGAGCAAGGCTTGCGGCGCGAAAGCGTCCGCCGTGCGCAGGCGCAGCGCGGGCGGCCAGACGTCGCGGATGAACGCGCTCGACTCGAAATGCTCGCGCAGCTTCCCGGGCTGCATCCACGTCCGGTAGCTCGGATCCCCGTTTTCGTCGCGTGGGTACCGGGCCGAGATGCGGCCCGGATGATCATCGTCGAGCGGAGGCACGCCCCGGGTCCGCTCCGCCAGCGTCGCCGCGTCGGCCAGGAAGGTGGCGCCCAGCGCCTCCGGCTGCTCGAACCCCAGGTCGGCCAGCTCCGGGGCGACGCGCGGATCGCGCCATTGCGCGGTGAACTGTTCCTCGGGCCGGGGACCGTGCAGGCCGCGCGTGCCGGCCAGCATCCATTGCAGCCCGGCGCCGCTCCAGAGGCTGCAGTCCGGGAACGCGTCGCAAAATCCGCGGATGATCGCCTTGGTCTCCGCCAGCCACAGCTGATTGACGGGCAACCAGTAGGTCAGCACGCCGCCGTCCCGCAGCCGATCGTGGGCGAGCTGGAAATATTCGCGCGAGTAGAGGTTGGTGATCCCGGCCCCGCGGAGCGGAGGCGGCTCCGCGGTGATGAGGTCGAACGTCTCGTCGGTCGTCTGCAGGAAGAAGCGGCCGTCCTCGACGTGCACGCGCACCCGCGGATCGGCGAGCGGCGGGGGCGTCTCCGGAAAGGCCAGCGGTCCGAGCTCGAGGATGTCGCGCGAGATGTCGACCACGTCGATCGATTCGAGCTGCCGGGCGTCGGTGAGGGCCTTGGCCGTCGTGCCGATGCCGTAGCTGATCAGCAGCGCCTTGCGCGCGCCCGGATTGACCGCCAGGCTCCAGTTCACGTAGAGGCTCATGTAGCGGCGGCCGCGGAAGGTGGTCGCGGACATCGAGTACCCGTTGGTCATCAACCGCTCGTGAAGCGGACGCCCGCGGAAATAGTTGCGCAAGTAGATGACCGTCTCGGTCAGCCCCTCGCGCACCGCCAGCAGCTTGGTCTCCGGGGACTGGTAGCGCTCCACCACCAGGGGCACGAATTTCCCCCTCATCAGGCCGAACGGAAACAGCGCCGCACCCGATCGCGGACAGGCCCAACGCAGCCACCAGCACCGGCCGGCGGAGCCCCGGCGCCGCGGTGGCCGAACCGACCGTGGCCAAGCCGGCGATCAACCCGTACGCCAGCATCGAGCCGAAGAGGGTCTTCTCGACGCCCAGCCGGGGGAGCAAGACGAAGCCGGCCAGCAGCGCGCCCGACATGGCGCCGAGCGTGTTGGCGAGGGTGAGCTTGCCGGCGGTCTCGGCCGCCTCGCCGCACTCCTCCCGTTGCGCCGCCCCCAGCATCGTGAACAGGAGGCCGGAGAGGACGGAGGTCGGCAGCATCAGGCGCAAGAACAGCGACGCCGCCCCCAGCCTGTCGTCGGTGGTGAACACCACGCCGTCGACGTGGGGATCGAACACGGCGTAGCAGAGCTCGACGGCGAGCCCGGCCGCCAGCGCCACCAGAGGGGCGAAGCGGTGCGCCCGCGGATCCCGACCCAGCCAGCGCGCGGCGATCACGCCGCCGGCACCGATGCCCAGCAGAACCACCGCCAGCATCGCCGCGAAGATGAAGCTGGTCCCGTAAACGAAGAGCTGCAGGAAACGAAACCAGACGACCTCCAGCGCCAGCAGCGTCGCGCCGGCCAGAAACGCGGCCGCCAGCAGGCGCCTGGCGCGGCCGCCGCCCACTGCCGACGTGCTCTCCCGAACGACAGGCGTCGCCGGCAGCTGCTCACTGCGACGTCCGGCCAGCGTCAGCGCGGCAACCGCGGCCGCGAGGTTGAGCGCGCCGGCCACCAGCGCCGTGGCCCCGAGCCCAAGCCATTCGATCAGCCAGAGCTCGCCCCCGAGCGCTCCGGCCATGGCGCCGAGCGTGTTCCACCCGTAGAGGCGGCCCAGCACGCGTCCGAAATTGACGTCGAAGCCGGTCAGGGCCTTGGCGAGCAGCGGCAACGTCAAACCCATCGCCGTGGCGGGAACCAGCATCAGAGAAAAAGCCACGCCGAGCCGCGCAGCAGGTTCACCAGCCAGCCCCGCGGCGACGAGATGGCTGAAGAGCCGCCCCAGCGTCGGGCTGCTGGCGGGCAGCAGGAAGACGACGGCGACGCCGACGACACCGACGACGCTTCGGTGACGGCATAGAGCCTCACCGGACGTCGCAAGCAGGCGCCCGTGACGGGCGGCGATCGCGTTGCCGACGGCCAGCCCGGCCATGAAGCTCGCCAGCACGATGTTGGAGGCCCAAAGGCCGTTGCCGAGCGCGACCCCCGCGACCCGAAACCACAGGGTCTCGAACAACAGCCCCGCCGCCCCGGAGAAGAAGAACATCACGCACAGTAGCGACGCCAACCGGACCTCCTCCTCACGCTCCAGCGCGCGGCACCATCGGGGAAGCGAGGTGGGCGACGGCTATCCTGCGCAGCGACCCATTGCGCACGTCCAGATTGCCGCTTCGATCGAGTAGGCGCAGTAGGGCGAATATCCGAGGCCAGAGCAGTCAGCGTCAGCGCGGCACTGATCCTGAGCGGTATGGCAGTAGTACCCCAGGTCGCCTGTTCCGCAAGCCCGCGGACTCGAAGGCGAGCAGTATCCCCCGGGCCCGCAATCGCTATCGACCCGGCAGTTGCCGGGCAGGCAGATGTTGCCCCCGAGCGTGCCACAGGCACAAACGCCTTTCGAGCCGCAATCCTGGTCGCCGGTGCACTGGTCGCAAGCGCAAAGAGAACCGGCTGCGCCGCCCACGCCTCCGTTGATCAACACGGCGACAGAGACGCAACGATCAGGCAGGCCGTTCGAACAGGCGGGACACATACTGTCTGTCGTGCACCGGATGTCCCCGCCGTCGGCGACGGGGAAGCGCGTGCCGCCATCGTACCCAGAAAGGGGCCCGCCGGCATCGGAGCAGACGGCCGCAGTTGGACGATGCAACGGCGGAACGGCGCTTATCGGGTGTCCTCCCGCGCCAGCCAGGCCACCCGCCCCACCGACGCCGCCCGTCCCGACGCCGCCCGTCCCGCCCCCGTAACCGGCATCCCCGCCGCCGCCCATGCTCCTGCCGCCGGTGCTGGACACCGCACCTCCGGCGCCCGTGGTTCCGAACTGCCCTCCGGTTCCACCCCGACCGGTCGCCAGATCCTGCTTACACCCGAAGGCACAAACGGCAATGATCGCGCCCAGACACCTGCCAGCACTCCCACAAACGTTCATTGCCATCCTCCAAGGTTAAGAATCGAGTCTAAGAACAAAGGCTGGGGATCGAGTTTACAGGGCGTCCAGGTAAGCCACAAGAGCGGTCCGTTGCGCCTCGTCGAGGTCCAGTCCGAATCGATGCCCCGGCACCGGGCCCGCACCATGCGCGCCCCCGGCATACGTTGCTTCCAAACGATGCGGATCGAGTAGCGCCGTCAGACTCGCCACCGTGCCGTCGTGCAGCAACGTGGCGCGGCTTCCGACGCCGCGCAGAGAGGGAATCCGATAGCTTCCGGTCCCGCGTTCGGGTGACCGACCAAGGGTCGGGTCCGTTCCCACCATGGCAAGCGACACCGGACCACCGCCCAGATCGGGTCCAGTGTGACACCCGGAGCAGTGATGAGAGAAAAGATTGGATCCCGCTGACGGGGCGGACGGCACGGGCCCCAGAGTGTCGCTCAGGCTCCACAAGAACTCCGCCAGCGCCAGCGCCAGAATCCGCGGCGGGCGGAGGGCCTGGTCCTTGGACGTGATGATGAGCGTCTCGATCCGGATCGCCAGCGCGACCACGCTCTGCTGTCGCAGGGTCGCGTCGTAGTGAAGATGGGACGCCCACCGAATCGGACGCAGATCGGCCATTCGTTCGGGGACGCTTCCGTCGCTCGTGGTGACATCCACCCGCCCGGGCCCCCATGCGCGCAGGTGACGTTGAGGCCTCCCGGTCCGGGCACCGGCATCGGCGACCATCCGCCCGAGGTCGAGGCGCCCGTTGGGCGCGCCCACAACCAGCCGGCCGCCGATGACGTCCGCGTGGCAGCTGGCGCAGGTGAGCTCGACCCGACGCTGACCATCCGGCATCTCGGCCCAGACCAGGCCACTCACCCCGCGGTCGCGATCGATCCACAGCCCGTATCGCTCGACCGCTGCAGCATCGATGGCGACCGACGGGGCCAGCTGGACCGGATAGGTGAAGAAGGCTTCTTCGCCGAGGGCCCGCAGCGCCGCCCGGTCAGGGAGCCGATGTTGGTCCGAATCGGCGACGACCCGTCGGCCTGGATCGGTGGACGCGCGTCCGCCGGCGAGGTCACCGCTGCGAACCGTCGCCACGCGAGGGTTCCAGACGGGCAAGCCGTCCCAATCGCGCGCGTCGCCGGTGGCGTACCGCGCCAGCCGCAATCGAGCGTACTCGTTGTCTTGGCTCACCAGCGAATCGATCAGCGCTGCGCGCCGAAACGAGCGATCGTCCAGATACCCTTGAAGGTGGGTTTGCTCGGTCTTCGGTTGTGCCCGCGAGCAGGCCACCACGGTCAACATCCAGGCAGCCAGCGCGGCGCGAGTTTGGTAGGGCTGGGCGAGGGTCCGCATCCACCGTGAGATCATGCGGGGCCGACGGTATCAAGGCCCAGCGTCGGGCGCACCTTGCGGACGGGTCGATTCACTGGGATGAACGCCGAGCTTGTAGAGCCCGTCGAACAGCGCGAGGATCTCGGCGATCCGGCTACTCCCGGCGACCTGCTCCCGCGGCCCTGCCGGTCCCCGCGGAATGACGAGCCGGCGGCGCCGGATGGGCCAGGCTGCGCTTCAGCGCGGCGATTTCTCGATCCTGCGCGTCGATGCGATTCATCTGCGACTGCAGGGCGCCCACCGCCCAGCTCATGTAGGCGTACAGGTCGATCTGGTCGCGTCGCTGGTCGACGGCCAGCGCGCCCGCGCCGTCGTCGATCACGAATCCCAGCCGTTGCTGCCCCGGATTGTCCTTGTAGCGGTAGGTCGCCAGCCGGAGCGCGCGGAGCTTGGCAGCCAGATCGTCGAGGCCGGCGTCGTCGAGGTAAGCAATGTCCTGCTTGGCGGCCCGGCGAGAGATCGGACACCCGCCGGTCTGGACCTTGGGATCCTTGTCGGCGCAGAGCAGGAGGACGCCGCACCCCTGCCCCGGATCACAGGTCGCCCCCTGCGTGCTGCACGAGGCACCCGCCAGCTCCGCCGTGGTGCAGGCGCTCACCCCGGAGTCCGGCGCACCACCGTCGTAGACCCGGCAGACGGGAGCGCCGCAGGTGGTGTACCAGTGGCCACCACCGTCGGCGCCCGACGAGGACGACCCGCAACCCACCGCGATAACCGCAACCACGCCGATTGCCCAGACCGTCCCTCGGTGGTTCATGCCCTCCAGGATACCCCGGCCCTGGCGTTTTACCGAGAAGGGCCACCCGTTCAGGGCATCGTGACAGAGGGTCTCCTGGCGGAGATGGCGCTTCTCGATGGCGAACGAATCCCGGTGCCGGAGGTGCGGATTGAGAATTCTGGTCACAAACGCTGCCCCACCGGCAACCATAGGGGCAATGTCGGCGACTCACTTCGGGATCGGCGCGGGGCCTCGGGCGGCCCGGTCCTTTATTTGTGTCGCCACAACGTTGGCGGCGTTGACCGGATCGGCGGCCACCGTCCGGCCGGCAGATGCGCCGCTCCCGCAGGCGGCGCCGTCGTCGCCGCTGCGCCTGCTGGTCTTGGGCGACCTGCGGCGGATCGTCGAGCCGGGTGCGCTCTGCGAACGGCTGGCCAAGGAACTGCGCGCGCCGGTCGTGCTCGATGCCAATCTCGGCTCCGCGGCCGACGCCGGCGCCATCCGCATGGCGTACGATGCCGGCAACGGCTCGCTGAGCGTCGCCTATGCGCCGGCGGCGGGTCCGCTGGTGACCCGCACCGTCGCGGCGCCGGCCAGGTCGGGTGAGGCGGCGGAGCTGGCCGTCTTGCTGGCGGGGAACCTGGCCCGCAATCAAGCCGCGGAGCTCCTCGGGGAGACGCTGCCGTCACCGGCGTTCGCCGCCGAGAGCACCTGGGAGCCGCCCGCGGCGCCGCCGACCGACGCCACCTTGTTGAGCCGCTGGTTCCATTTTGCTTCGCCGGCGCTGGCCCGAATCGACACCGAGGCATGGACCAGCAACCTCACTCTGATGAACGTCGGCGTGCGGCTGGCGGGGCGGCATCTCTATGCGCTCGCCAGCCTCTCTGCGCACGTCGAGAACGGGGGGCCGCTGGCGGGGGCCGGGCTCGCCCTGGGCGCGGCGCGCGCCTGTTTTCAACTCGAGTGCGGCGTCAATCTCGGCACCACCTACCTGGTGGGTGGGAGCGGTCCCCCCAGCGGGTACACGATGGATCGCCTCATCTCGCGCGTGCGGGCGCACATCGCGTTTCCGCCCCGCCCGCGGCTCACGCTGTTCGCCGGCGGCGGCTACGCGCTCACGACGCACCTCTATCACGTCCCCATCAACGACAGTCAGCTGGAGCTCTTCGCGGGGGTGCGGCTGTGAGCACCGCCCTCCGCGAGCCGGTGATGCCGGCCGTCGTCGCGGCTGACGCCGAGGATCCACCCCCGGTGGGCCGCGCGGACGAGCAGCTTTCGATGGCCCGCCTCGCCGCCGGCGAGGAAGCGGCAATCCGTGAGGTCTACCTGCGGCACCACGACGGCGTCCGCGCGTTCGCGCAGCGGCTGATCGGCGAGCGCGAGGCGGCCGAGGATCTGGTGCACGAAGTGTTCGTCGCCCTCCCCCGCGCGGCCCGGCGGTTCCGCGGGGAGGCCTCCCTGCGCCACTTCCTGTTCTCGATCGCCGTCAATCACGTGAAGCTGCACCTGCGCACGGCGGTGCGCCGGCGTCGCGTCCAGCAGCGCCTGATGCTCGAACCACGCTCGGCCTCCGTCAGCCCGGGCGACGCCGTCGAAGGCCGTCACCTGGCCCGGGCGCTGGTCGCGGCTCTGGACGAGCTGCCCATCGACCAGCGCGTGGCCTTCGTGCTGTGCGAGATCGAGAATCGCTCGTCCGCAGAGGCGGCCCGGATCGCCGGCACCACCGACGCCAACATCCGCGCGCGCCTCTTCAAAGCGCGCCGGACCCTGCGGCGCCTGCTCGCGGCCTGGCACGAGAAAGGAGAGTCCACGTGAAGGCGGGCCCCGAAAACGACGTGCTCGCACGCTCGATCCGCGCCTGGCGACGCGAGGAGGTCCTCGCCGGGACGTCGGGCGCGCCAATCGGCGACGACGCCGTGTGGGGGCGCGAGCACACCTGGCTCCGCATCGCCACCGGCGTCCGCCGCGCACGCGCCGTTCGCCGGTGGATGGCCATCGGCGCCCTGCAACTGGCGCTCGGCCTTTGCGGCGCGACGGTGTGGGGAGCTGCCACCGGTCGCCTGCAGCCCGCCGCCCGGGCGGCGGTGGCAGCGGTCAAACGCCTGGTCTCGCGCGCCCGGCAGGCGGCTCCGGCGCCGCGCCGGGCGCCGGTCTCGAAGCGTGACGTCGGCGGCGAGGCGTGCCGTCGTCTGACCGCGCCGGCGACCACCGCCGTCGCGGCGAAGACCGTCGCGCCAGCGTCCGCCCCGCCGACCGCACCCTCGCGCCGTGCCTCCCATGGAAGACCACCCTCGTCGGAGCGCCCGCGGCCCGTGGAGTCGAGCATCCGCGCGGATGCCCCGAACGCAGACTCCCCCGCCGTTGCCGCGCCCGCCACCGAAGGGGTGGCCGAGACGCACGCCTTGCTCGCCCTCTACCGCGAGGCCCACCGGCTGCACTTCGTGGAGCGGGACTACGCGGCGGCGCTCGAGGCCTGGGACCACTACCTCGCCGCGGGCCCCGGCCCACTGGCCCTCGAAGCGCGCTACAACCGGGCAATCGCCCTCGGGCACCTGGGGCGCCCCGAGGAGGCGATCGCCGCGCTCCGGCCCTTCGCCGACGGCGAACGGGGCGGCTACCGCCGGCAGGAGGCGCTGCAGCTGATCGAGGTCTTCCGCCGCGGCGCCGACGCCCACCTCCGAGATCCCTAGCCGTCCGTCATCGCCCCCTCTCGGGCGACTGACACGCCACCTCGCCCCGCCCCGGCACCGCGCCGGTCACAGGAGAGCACCATGTTCGCGTTTCGCCGTCGCTCGACCGTTGCCCGTCCATCGTCGCGCCGTCGCCTGGTCGCGCTCGCCGTGATCGCGCTCGTTGTCGGCACCGCGCCGGCGTTTCTCCAGGCCTTCGTCAACGACGACGCCACTTACGTTCTCGTCGCCCAGAAGTTGAACGCCGGCGCGCTGCTCTACCGGGACGCGGTCGACAACAAGCCGCCGCTCATCTACGCAACCTTCGCCGTCGTGTTTCGAATGTTCGGACCGATGGGAGCTGGCGCGATGAAGGCGCTCACCATCGTCGCGCAATTGACGTCCGCGGTCCTCGTCGCCGCCCTCGGCCGGCTCCTTTTCGGCGCCCGCACGGGCATGGTGGCCGGGCTGTTCTTCTCGCTGGCCGCGACGTGCGGTCTGGCCGAGGACTTCGCGGCGCCGAACACCGAGATCTTCGCGAACCCCTTCATCCTCGGCGCGCTCGTGCTTTTGGCGCGCGATCTCGAGCGATCCCGCCGGGGCACCTTCTGGGCGGCGGGTACCCTCATCGGGATCGCCAGCCTTTACCGCCTCCCGGCCGCCGCCGCGCTGCTGGGGATCTTGCTCTTCCTCTGGCGGAGCCCTCTTCCGCGGCGCGAGCGGGTCGGCGCGACGTTTCGGATGGTCACCGGGTTCGCCGCACCGCTGGCGATCGCCGCCGCCTACTTTTGGGCGCGCGGTACGGTGGGAGATCTCTGGCTCTGGGCCGTGCGCGGCAACCTGAGCTACGTCAGGATCGGTGAGGCGACGGTGAGCTGCCGGCTGCTCGCGCGGATCGCGCTGGTGGTCGGCGCCCAGTTTCCCCTCCTGATCCTCGGGACACGCGTCGCCCTGCTGTGGCGGTCGACGCGCGAGCCTCACCGCACCCGGTTGCGCTTCGTCTTCCTGCAGCTCTTGACCGCGCTGCTGGCCTACCGCACCGGCAGCCGCTTCTACGGACATTATTTCCTGCAGGCCGTACCGTTCCTCGCCCTGGTGGCCGCGTGGGGATTCCTGCACCTGCCCCGGCGCGACCGGCGATGGCTCCGCTTCGTGCCCACGGCGATGATCCTCACGCTGTTCACGTTCACCGCGATCAACAGCGTGCGCGCGCGGACGAGGCGTGAGCCCGGCGGATTCGCGGCCACGCTCGCGGCGGTCGAGGCCGGGACGACCCCTGACGCGGGAGATCCTCCTCTGGTCGGCGCCGGCCGAGCTCGCCTTCCAGAGCGGCCGGCGTTTCGCGACCCGGTTCGCCTTCAACAACTCCCTCACCGGACGGATCTTCGGGACCCGCTACGCCCTGCCGGGAACGACCCGCGCCGACACTCGGCCCTTCGAAAGTCGGGAAGCCTGGCGCCTCTTTTTGCACGACCTGGCCCGGTCGCCGCCGGCGCTGATCGTCGATGGCGCCGGTGCCGAGTTCGCCGCTGACACGTACCCCGTGCTGGCGCGAGCTCTGCGGGCCCACTACGCCCCGCCCGACCGCTTCGGAACCTTCACCGTCTATCGGCGGAGGGGCGACTGAACGCGCGACAAACGCCGCCGCGGTCAGGGTCGTCGCGAAGGCGGCTCCTCTCTCGACCTGTACCTATGACGAAGGGATCGGCATGGGTTCGCGAGCTCGCGCGTCCGGCGCGGCGAGATCTCAGCGCGCCGGGGTGACGCCCGGCGGGGAGCCAGGGAGCTCGACGAAGAACCTGGCGCCCTGGCCGGGCGTGCCTTCCGCCCAGATGCGGGCGCCGTGCCGCTCGAGGATTCTCTGCACGGAGGCCAGGCCCACGCCGGTCCCGGAGAACTCACGCTCGGAGTGCAGGCGCTGGAACGGCCGGAACAGCCGGTCGGCGTCGTTCATGTCGAACCCTGCCCCGTTGTCGCTCACGATGAGCACGCGCGGACCGTGCTCATTCGTCGTCGCGACGGCGATCCTCGGACTCTCGACCCGAGACGTGTACTTCCAGGCATTGTCGAGGAGGTTCTGAAGGGCGGCCCGCATCAAACCCGGGTCGCCGAAGCACGTCATCCCGTCCTCGATGTCGACGCGGACGGTGCGTGCCGGCGAGGATCGCCTGAGATCCGCCACAATCTCTCGCGTCATCGCCGTAACGTCGAGGGCGGTCCAGTCCAGGGTCGCTTCGCCGATTCGAGCGAAACCGAGAAGGTCGTCGATCAGCATCGTCATCTGTCCGACGGCGCGCCGGATACGTTCTGTCGCCCGGTCCGCCTCCGGACGATGAGGCTCGAGCCGGCCGATCGACGTGGCCGCCAATTCGATCACGTTGAGGGGCGCGCGGAGATCGTGGCTGATCATGGCATTGAACGATTCGAGGTCTCGCATCGAGGTTTCGAGCTGGCGGGTGCGCTCGCCGACCCGACGCTCGAGGTCGGCGTTCATCTCCCGCACCTTCTGCTCGACCTCCTTGAGCTCGGTGATGTCCTGGCAGACGCCCACCAGGCGGCGCAACTTGCCCTGGTCGTCGACGATGGGATGGGCCCAGGTGTGCAGGTACCGCATCGAGCCGTCCGGCCGGAAGATCCGCTCGTCGTGGGAGTACGGAATGTGCTCGTGGAAGACGCGATTGGTCGCGTCCATGACCCGCTGCCGATCGTCCGGGTGCACCATCGTGAGGTAGGCGTCGTAACTGGGCGTGTAGGTCTCGGGGGTCAGCCCGTAGATGCGAAAGAGCTCCGCCGACCAGAACGCATGCGGCTCACTCGAGATCCCACTCCCAGGTGCCGAGATGGGCGACGCCCTGCGTGTCGACCATCAGCTTTTCGGCGCGCAGCAAGCGCTCCTCGCTCCGCTTGAGCTCCGTCACTTCCGTCGAGACGCACAGCCAGGCCACGACCCGTTGCCCGTCGCGGATGGGCGATACGGTCGATGCGTACCAGGACCGGACGCCGGCCGGAGAGCTGTCGCCCCATTGGAATCGTGCCGGTTCGCCGGGCAAAAGCGCGCGGGCCAGCGGTTCTCCCAGTGGGGCGAGAGAGGCGATCGAAGGGTGGTCCGGCCAGCGACGGCGGGCCGCCCCATTGGCGTAGAGCACGGAGCCCTCGTGGACGACGACGACCGGATCGAGACCACCGTCGAACGCCTCGGCGATAGTCTTGAGATGAGACTCCAGCTCCATCCGTGGGGCCAATCTTGTCTCATCCCGACGAAATGCGCGAGTCGCCGCGGAGTCCCGGTCACGAGAGCCCGCGGAGCCGCGACGGCCTCACTGGGTGTTGCGCTCCCAGGTTCCGAGCAGGCCGACGATCCAGCGGTCGTGCGGTCCGAACACGAAGCTGCCGAGCGCGGCTCCCGGCTCGGGGTACATGAACGTCGCGGCCGAGGGAGGCATGGCCTGGTCCGTCCAGCCCGTTCCGTCGAAGTGCCAGTAGTCGACGATGTCCCGAAACACCGCCTGGGTGAGGACCCAGACGTCGTTGGGCGCCAGCTCCCAGATGCGGTGAAACGGGAACCCCGAGGTTGGCTGAAACTCGACCGGCGACCAGTTGGTGCCGTCGAAGTGCGCGGTGAAGCCCGGCGGCTGGAAGAAGCCGTTCCCGGAGTCGACGCCGCCGGAGAGCCAGACGTCGCTCGCCGACAGGCCGTGGAGATCGAGGACGGCCAGCGGTGACCCGGAGGACTGGGCCAGCGCCACCGGCGTCGCCGCCCCACCCTGGACGTGCAGCAACGTCGACGCTTGACCGCCCATCCAGACGTCGCCGCGCGCGGCCGTGAACACGGCCAGCAGATTCGCCGTCGTGCCCGTCGCGATCTTGGTGAGCGCCGCGCCGTCGAAGTGGAGGGCCGTTCCCGCGTTGCCGACGATCCAGACGTCGTCGGGCGCGGTGCCCCAGACGTCGACCAGATCCTCGGTGACGCCGCTGGGGAGCGATCTCGACCGCGGTGCCGTCGAAGTGCAGGACCGAGCCGGCGCGCCCCACCGCCCACATGTCCGCCGGTGAGCTCCCCCAGACGCCGGTCAGGTTCTGTGACGGCCCACTGCGCTCGTCGGTGACGGCCAGGGCGGGCGTGGCGCTCAGGTGGTCGAAGCCGCCCTGCTGGCCGACCGCCACGTCGCCGAACCCGGGCGCGAACACCACGTCCTGGACCGGCTCGGGCGCCTCGGGCGCGACCGTCCAGGCGGCGCCGTCGAAGTGGACGAGGTAGCCGCGGTCGTTGGTCGGATCGAAGCGGGTCCCGCCGGCCCAGACGTCGCCCGGGCCACTGGCGCCGATGCTGGTCACGGTGGCGCTGCTCGTCGTCAGGGGCGGCAGCTCGAAGCTCACCGACCATGATTGGCCATCGAAGTGCTCGATGTCCGTGATGCCGTTGCTGACGACGACCGCGAAGACGTCGTTGCGGGCCGCGACCACCAGATCTTGGACGAACACGCCGCTGAAGTCCGGGAGCGTGGTCCAGGTCGTGCCGTCGAAGTGCCGCAGCCCATCGTCGGCGCCCGTCCAGACGTCGTCAGGTCCGCTGCCGGAGACACTGGATCCCACGACGCCGGCGATGGGGGTCCAGCTCTGTCCGTCCCAGTGCAGGGCGCTTCCGAACCCGACGGCGTAGACGTTGTTGGCGTCGGTCCCCCAGAGGTCGGCGATCTCGAAGTCGGAGGGGATCTGCGTGGTCACGGTGATCGCCTGTCCATCCCAGTGGGCGAGCGCCGCGACGAACGAAGGGCCGAAGCGGCCGCCGAACCAGACGTCGTTGGCCGCCGCCCCCCAGATGGCGGTCGTCTCGACCAGCGGCGTCTGCACCGCGGTCCAGTGTCCGCCGTTGAGGTGCAGGACGTTGCTGCTCTGCCCGCCGATCCAGAGATCGGTGCGCCCGGCGCTGGCCACCGCCTCCCAGAAATCGCCCGTCGGCAGCGGTGAGTACCAGCAGTCGCCGTTGGCCTCGCAGATGCTGCCGGGTGCGAACGCGGTGGCGGGCGACGGGAACGTCGAGGGGGAGGCCGTTGCGCTCGTCGACCCACCGGCGCCACCCGCACCGGAGGGGCCGCCGGCGCCGGCGTCGCCGCCGGCCATCACGCCACCCGCGTCGGGCGGATCCTGATCGGCCAGCGACGCCTCACCGTGACTCGTTGCCCGGCAGCCGAGCCCGAGGCCAATCATCCCCGCGATCACCGTCGCCCATCGACCCGACATGCGTCACCTCGGCGTGCAATCTGGGCACCGGGAACCTCGTTCCAATAAGCGGCATTCCCTAAGGCGACCGAGCGGTCAAGGCGACCGAGCGGTCCGTGGAGGGCGGCGTATAGTCCTCCGGAGCTGTAGGCCCCGGGGCAACCTGCGATCGGATTGAGCCATGCGGACGCGCGCGATATTTCGAGGGCCGGCGAGGGGAATGCTCGCCGCGGTGCTGGCCTCGGCCTGCACCTCCTGCGGAGCCCAACAGGCGCTCACCCCGCCCCCGATTCCCATGCCCACCGGGAGCATCACCGACGTCGAGGGGAACGTTTACCCGACCATCACCATCGGTCAGCAGGAATGGATGGTCGAGAACCTGAAGACGACGACCTACAACGACGGGACCCCGATACCCAACGTGACCGACATGTCCACCTGGGCCAGTCTGTCGTCGGACGCGTACAGCTGGTTTGACAACGACATCGCCAACAAGGACATCTACGGTGCCCTCTACAACTGGAACGCCGTCGATAAGAAGACGCTCTGTCCCGTGGGGTGGTCGATCCCGTCCAGCGACAACTGGGCCCTCCTCGTGAGCACGGAGGGCGGCAAGGGCGTGGCGGGTGGGCGCATGAAAGAGCCGGGAACGACGCGCTGGCAGGCCCCCAACGCCGGCGCCACGAACCAATCAGGCTTCTCGGCCCGCCCGGCAGGGGCTCGCTTTCTCGACGGGTCGTTCGTCTACATGGGTCGATACGCCTTCTGGTGGTGCTCTGACGACACGCTGCTCTCGTTGCCGGCGACCGCCTGGTTCTGGGACGTGTCTGCTACCGACGCGGCTTCGACGGGCGGTCAGAGCCAATTGCCGATGGGCTATTCGGTTCGCTGCATGCGCTAATCGAGGCCCGAGAAACTCGTCGTGTCGGGGCTGGCAGACGGGGATGGTCGACAACCCATGAATCGATAGAATCCAGTGCGGTGAAGAACCTCAGGTCGGCAGCTGCGCGGTCGTTAATGGTGCTGGGCACGCTTCTGTGGACAGGCTGCAGCAGCAGCCGGCTTGATCCTTCGACGAAGCTCGTCGACCTCACGCCATCACAGATGATGCAGCTTTGCGCAGACGAGGCGGCGAACGGAACCGGCCTCGTGAAATGCCCTAATGGCGCAACGGCAATGGTAGACACGCCCGACACCTGCCTGACGTTGACGTGGTCCCCCACTTGCCCGGCGACGGTAGGTGATTCCAACTCCTGCGCGAACAAGCTGAACGCTGATGCCTGCAGCGCCAACCTGCTTACCGACTTGGCTTCGCCCCCCTGCCTCGTCACACAGGCGTGCGCCGGAAGCCTCTGCAGCGCCCTGTGCGGCTGCTCCGGGCAGGACGCTCAGACAGCCTGCGAGTCGGCCTGCGCAACCTTCACGGCTGGTTTGACTACGGACTGCGCGACCTGTGTCTCGGGACTCTATAACGCGTTCACCTGTCCTGACTTTTCCGCGCTCCCGCCGCCCTATGACCAGTGCGCGTCGAAGTGTCCGGGGGCGACGGCACTGCGCTCGGACGGCGGCGCTGACCGTGGCTGAGCGATCGCTCCCCGTAACGGCCGTGTGAAATCAACGACTTGACCGACAGGTGGACCTCGTCGCTGCGAGCAGCACACCGCCGCGGCGCCCGCGCCGAAGGCCAGCCGCCCGCCGAGAGCAAGAGCGGCCCGGGCAAAGCACCCCAGCGGTGACCGCGACACAATTGTCGCGGGGCGGTGGCGCCTCAGCCGCGCAGGACGCGGTCTTGGGCGGCGGCACTGCCCTTGCGTTTCGCCTCTTCCATGAGGCGAACGACGACCTTAGTTGTTTTGCTCGGGCTGGCGTTCGCAATTTCGTGCAGTCAATCGCTGTCGAATTCCGGTGACCGGGGAACCGGCGGCGCGGGCGATTCCACGGGGTCCGGGGGTCAACTCGGCGGGGACGGCGGCTCCCCGCCCGGGTCCGGCGGTGCCGGCGGGATCGGGGGCACCGGGGGCTGTCAGTCCCCGCGCTATTTCTCCGCCGGCTGCAACGTGGCGCCCGTCTGCCCAAGCGGTGCGGGCGGCGCTTGCCTTGGCTGGGCCTGCAGCTGCAGCGGAAAGGTCATCACCGGCTGCCGCAACGATTTCGGCGAGCCTTACGCGTACACGCTCCCGACGTACCTCGATGGTGGCGGCGTTTCCTACCCGCCCGGCGTCGACGCCAGTTTCGTGAGCGCCGATGATGGCGGCAGCCATCAGCTCGTCGGGACCTGCGATCCGAACGCCGTCCCGTGAACGCCCGCGAATTCCGGGAGGGCTGCGCGTTTCACTGGCCGGCAATGCTCACTCGAACGTCCCCTTGAACGCGACGATGTACAACGGTGCCAGACCGGCTGCGGTCACCGGCGCCCGTGCACCCGTAGTCGACCCAGCCTGGTCCACTCTTCTCCGTCAGCGAGCGCGCGGCCGCGACCGCCGCTGGCGCGGGGCCCGCCAGGACGAGCATCAGCGCTCCCGAAAATCGATTTTCCATCGCACTTCACCCTGCCAGGGTGCCCGCTTTTGTCCGAGTAGGCCCGAGAGGTCGCCTGTTTACGCCATCCTTGTCCGTGACGGGGGCTGTCGTGGCAGCGGCACTCTTGTTGGCTGCGGGCGCACTGCGGGTCACCGTCGGTCCGAGGGAACCGGGCGCGATGGAGCGACCTTTGAGTGCAACCAATGTAACGAGACTCTCGACGCCTTGCTTGAGGCCATGCCAGTCGACGGCGCGGGTCGCGCTTTTCGGGGTTCCGATCTCTCGCCCCCCCGGCCCGCGTGCGCGCGCGCGTGCGCGCGTGCGTGCGTGCGTGCGTGCGTGATCGAAGGGTCGAGCCCCCCGAGGGTCGGGAAGAGGTAGTTGACGGCCTCTTGGATGAGGTTCACGCTTTCATTCACTAATGAACTACCCTTATCTCTCCCTTCGCTTGGCTCGCTCTGCGCCTTGGTTTCTTGCCCTCTTATGCGTCGTCAACTGCGGAGCGCAAGCCGGTTCCGACGGGCCGGACGGGCACGTGGCAGGCGCGTCGGGTGGCAGTCCGCCTGGCTCGGGAGGCCAGGCCGGGGACCGGAGCGGCGGGGGCGCTGGAGGCCACTCCTCCGGCGGAAGCGCGGCGGGTGGGAGCCAGTCTGCCGGCGGTTCGTCCGGCAGCAGCGGCGCTGGAGGCGGAGCCATTGGGGGGAGCGGCGGGCCCGCGTGCCAGAACCCGCCGTGTCCCGCGTCCATTGTCGCCGAGTTTGAGAGCGCCGCGTACGACTCGCTGCGCAAGCATGTGCGCTTCGAGATCACGCAGGCGACCTATGATCGGACGAGCGACAGCCTCACGGCGCCCTATGACCAGTGGAGCGAGGATCCCGCTACGATCCCCAACAAACCCCAGTTTCGGGCTGCGCTCGATGACGCCTGGCAGTGGGTCAACGCCCCGGACAGATTGACGAACTTTCGCGGGCAACCGAACGCCGCCGTCACTGCGAACGGAGGGGCGGATGCCAACCAGTCGGCTCCGACGGATCAGCCGCGGTACTTCTTGCCGCTCGCCGACGGGTGGCAGATTTATATCGAGTGGGTCGCGCACAGCATTGCGCTCGATCGAAAGGGGGAGCTCCCGTGGACTCTCCGAGAGCTGGCGTCCCAGGATGAGGCGCTGGTGAGGAATCTCCTCAACGCGGCCGAGATGATGACGAGGCGCAATGTTCCTGGCCTCGAGGTCGGCTTCCACACGCCCTACCACAACAACTTCCTGGGCCTGCCTTTCTCGGAGTACCTCGGTGGCACGATCCCCGGAAGGCCTCGCTACACCTACGCATTTCTTCTAAAGAACAACCTGGTCGGGGCCACGAGATTGCAGAGCATCGAGTCTCTCATCGATTGGGCCAGGCGGCTGTATCACTTCTACGGCGCCGAGACGCGAGAGGTCGCAACTGAGCACTGGGGCCACCCGTATCCGCCAACTGTCGAAGACGTCGTCGAAGGAACCGTTCGCACCGGGGACACAGAGCCGCAGCACTGGACGTTCGGCTGTCCGGGCACGGTCGCCTTCATGAAGTCGGTGTTGAGAGCCATCAATATTCCCGTTCAAATTCCGATGATGTGCGGGCACTCGCCAGCCTCGTTTCCATCTGAAGGTCTCTTCATGGACCACGGTGACGACCCCTACAACACATCGTTTCAAGCGAGCAGTTGCCCCGCCTCGCATTTGCTCATTGACCGGGCCACGTTCCTTCAGCGCTTTGGGCATGACTACAATCTCGATGACGCGGCCATCTGCGATGTCACTCCGGCTCCAGTTGGCAGGGAAGTCTCGGACGCGGAGTTGGCGCTTTGTCCTGCGACCCATTGAACCGCGGTGGCGGCGAACGCGATGGGGGGAGGGACGTGAGAATGAGACGAGAGCCCGATCTTCGCGATCGTGGCACGAGCGGCTCGATGTAGTCTGTTGAAGAATGAAAAGGGTACTGTGTCTTCTGTCGTTCGCCGTCTTCTGGAATATGAGTGGCTGCTCAAGCACAAGTCGAGTTTGTACAGGTGCGTGCGCGATTGGGTACGCCATGGCGCCAGATTCCTGCAAGTGCGTTCCGGCCAGTGACGCCGGGATGGACAGTGGAAGTGACCTCGGAGGTTGGGGTTAATGGGCCGAGGATAGCCCGGGGTTGATTCGCTCGCCTTCGCCGCTCGAAGTGACGGCTCACCTCTGTTGGATAGCGCCACGAAGCACCGGCGCGACGTCGCTCCGCCGCACTTCTGGGCGCTCGATCATCTGCCGCCCGCCGGCTGCATCGACAGGAGCGCGACCTCGGCCGGTGAGAGCGCGCGACTCCAAATCGCGAAGTCGTCGATCGACCCCGAAAGGAACCGATTGAGCATGTTCCAGGTGCCGAAGTAGAGCGTGGTGTCGCCCGTCAAGAATCGGAGACGGCATGTTCGCCCGGTCGACGAAGGTCCCGTCCCGGTAGAGGGTGAGCTGCTCGGCCGCGTCGTCGAAGACCGCGGTCAGGTGAATCCAAGTGTTGGTGGCGATGCAGTCACATATGCCCACCCATCCGGATGACTTCCTACTCTTGCCCGGCCAATGCGTCCTTGCACTTCGAGACCCGCCAGAACCCTCCGATGCTGGAACCGATAAAAGCGCCCAGCAGGGGAGCTCCGCCGATGCCCGCCAGCTTGCGGGTCTGAGGATCGCTGGAGCTGCCGAGCATCCCGATCCCGACCACCGTCAGCCCCGCCAGCACGAGGTCCGCCAGGGGATAGGCATGCGAGGTGGTGCACTCGACATTTTCACGGCGCTGATCCTCGGGCGGCGGTCCAACCACGAAGAACGCCGAGCAGCCGCTGCCAACGCCACACCATATCGCCAGGCAAAGGAAAGGAACGGAGAGGACGTTGCTTCGTTTCCGTAGGGCGCGCGTTCGTTCAGTCGCCATGCACTCCGTTCATGCTACGACACCGCGGGCGGGGATAAAAGTAGAACGAGCGACGATCGCAAGCAACCGACAGCGACTCCTCGGTCCCCTTTGGAACCGGGGGTGGGTTCTTCTGACGATCGTAGCAATGAGCCACGATGGTATAAAACACGCTCTCATTGTCACGCTCGTGCGAGAATTATTCGGCTCATCCCCATTCTCGCTCTCGGCCTGGATATCTACCCCGCATCTCGAAGCGTTAATTTAACCCCTCCCCCTAGATTTCGTAGACTGCCGAGAGATCGGCGCGAAGTTCCCGACAGCGGCAGGATTTGGGTCGGCGCACCGGGAGACGCCCATACTGTCGGCTACTACAGCGTGAACGCCGTGCCGGCGGGCACCCTCGATCCCGGCGCCGCGAGTTCTGCCAGCAGGCGCCTCACATGGCCGGCCAGCGGACCGATGCGCAGAGTGACCGTCGGACTCGGCGTACTTCGTGAAAGTTTCTCCAACCCCTTGCGAAGCAGAGACACAGCCGGTCGCGATCGATGTTGCTGTAGGTGATGGAACCCGGCGGCGATCTGGATGAGGCCCTGCACGACGATACGTTCGTCGCCGATGAGCCCGTGCCACACCTCCTCCCAGAGTTCGTGAGCACTGAAGTAGTCGCCGCGGTTGAACGCCGCCCGCCCCCGCTCAAGTTGGTCCGAGCTTCCCATCATGGCGTCGCGGGGCTTGGGCATGGCGGCGATGCTCGGTGGGAGTCGGGATCGCCGATCAATCAGCGGGTGTGGCCGAGGATCATCCCGGCCGCGCCGAAGGCCCACACCTGGTTGCCCGCGCCGGCCAGCGCGTTGATTTGGTTGCTGGTGCTGAGGTTGTTCGCGCCGCTCTGCTCGGTCTGCCAGCTGCTGCCGTTCCACATGAAGATGGCGCCGGTGCGCGAGGCCACGTAGATCGCCGTCGGACCCGCGCCCCAGATCGCCAGCAGATCGTCGGTCGTCGGCGGCCCCGGCGCCGCGGCCCAGCCGAGGCCCTGCCAGCGCGCCACGTGCCCGGTCGCTCCCACGGCCCAGACGTTCGTGCTCGCGGTGCCCCACACCGCGTAGAGGCTGGCGCCCGCGGCGCTCGAGTCGACGCGGGTCCACTTGCCGCCGTCGTAGTGCCAGGTGAGGCCGGTCAGCGCCCATACGTCGTTGGCCGCCGCGCCCCACAGCGCCATCACTCCCACGCCCGTCGGCCCGCTCGAAGAAGAGAATGAGGTGCCGTCCCAGTGGTAGGCGGCGCCGTCGTCGCCGGTCACCCAGACGTCGTTCGCCGCGCTCGCCCACACGGCCGCCGACTGCTCGTAGCCGGTGGTGGCCAGGACCGTCGACCAGGTCTGGCCGTCGAAGTGGCTCACCTTCGTTCCGACGGTCCACACGTCGTTCGCCGCGGTGCCTCCCACGCCCCACAGGATCGTGTCGGCGGTCTGGGTGGCCGTCCAGGCCGTGCCGTCGTAGCGCAGCGCGCGCCCGGCGGAGTCGACGGCAAAGGCGGCGGTGGCGCTGGCTGCCCAGGCGCCCATCAGCGTGTCGTTGTCGACGCTGCCGCGCGCCGACCAGTGCACGCCGTCCCAGTGTTGCATCAGGCCGCGTTGGCCGACGGTCCAGACGTCGGTGGGGGACGTGCCGCCCACCGCCACGAAGTAGCCGCCGCCGCCGGGATCGACCGCCGACCAGGCCCCCAAGCCGTCGAGGTGGAAGAGGCGCGACACCGTCGGGGTGCCCGCAGTGCCGCGCGCCGCGGGCGCCCAGACGTCGTCCCGCCCGCTGCCCCACAAGCGCTGGAAGTTCCAGGTGTCGCCCGTCCCCACCCCGGTCAGGTGCTGCCCGTCCCAATGGTAGAAGTAGCCGCGGTCGCTCGCCACCCAGACGTCGCCGGGCGCCGCCCCCCACACCGCCCAGTTGTTCGGCGGCGCGCCCGCCACCGCGGTCCAAGTCTTTCCGTCGAAGTGCTCGAGCAAGGACGATTCGCCGGCCACCCAGGCGTCGTCGCCGGAGAAGCTGAACACGTCGCGCGGCCCGATCGAGGTGTCGAGGGCGTAGCTGCCCCAGCCGGCGGCGGGACCGCCGTAGTGCTCGACGCCAGTGAAGCCCTCGAATGACGCCCAGATATTGTCCGGACCGCTGCCGCCCAGGGCCGTGACCGGGGCGGCCCCGGCGGCGGCGACCGGGCTCCAACTGGCGCCGTCGAAGTGGATGACGCCGTTGCCGCCGCCCGCGTAGACGTCGTTCCAGGCGAAGCCGTAGATCCGCTGCAGCCACCCCCCCGACGGCACGCCGGGATCCACATCGCGCCAGCCGCGGCCGTCGAAGTGCAGCATCACGCCCGCTTCACCCACAGCCCAGACGTCGTTGGGCGCCAGCGAGAAGACGTCGTAGAGGTCGATCCCCTGCGGCAGCGGGTTCTCCCAGCACCACCCGTCGCTGGTGCAGAAGCTCGGGGTGCCGATTGCGAGACCGCCGTCGGGCTCGGGCGGGACGTCGCGGCCGCCGCCGTCGCTCGCGGGCGCGCGGTCGGCCGCTCCGCCGTCGCGGGTCCCGCTGCCGCCGGTGGCTCCCCCGTCGGTGGCGCCGCCGTCGCGGAGCCCGGCGCCGGCGAAGCCGCCGCTTCCCCCGAGGGCGCCCTGGCCGCCCGCTCCGCCGCGGCCGATCGTCCCACCGCCGCCCGCGGCCGCGCCGCCGCCCGCTCCGCCGGAGGCGACGTGACCACCCGCCCCGCCCGACCCGGCGTCGGAGTGGCCGGCGCCTGACCCGCAGCCCGGGACGTTCGCCGCGGCCGCGAGCAACCAGGCGGCGAACGGGACCTCGGCACGGTGCCGCGCGCCCCTCATGGCCGGTGCTTCCTCAGGATGCCGGTCCCGTCGGTGAACAGCTGCACGTCATTCGGCGCGGTGTACGCGACGGCGCGGAAATCGACGCCCACGTCGGCGGATTCGACGGCCCACGCGCTCCCGCCCCAGTGGAGAATCGCCCCGTTGACGCCGGTGGCGTACACGTCGCCCGCGGCCGCGCCGGCGATCGCCGTCAGGTCATGGGTGGTCGGGCTCGTCACCGCGCTGAAGGCGGTCCCGTTCCAGTGCTGGATCGAGCCTCCGGCGCCGACCAGCCAGGCGTCACTCGCGCTCGTCCCCCACATCGCCAGCCCGGAGCCGCCCGACGCCATCGGCACCGCCGAGAACGACCCGCCCGCCGTCGCGCGCCGGTACACGGCGTTACCGCACAGGGCCCAGACGTCGCCTCCGCCCGGGCTCCAGAAGTTGTCGACGTTCCCCCCGATGAGGGGCAGCGTGATCTGCATGTCCCAGGTCGTGCCGTTCCAGTGCCGCAAGCCCGCGTTGCTGTAGTCCGACGTCGCCACCCACACGTCGGTCGGCGCCGCGTCCCAGATGGCGCTGACATGAACGCCCTGTCCGGTGGAGAAGCCGGTGGCGTACTTCCAGGAGGTGCCGTCCCAGTGCACGAGCTCGCCCTTGACGCCGCCCGCGTAGACGTCGGTGGGGCCGCTGCCGCGAACGGCGATGAAGTCGTAATAACCTGGGTTGGTCGTCACCGACCATCGCGTGCCGTTCCAGCGCAGGATCGTCGCGGCGCTGCCCACCGCCCATCCGTTGTCGGGCGCCGCCATCCAGGCGCCGTAGAGAAAGATGTCCTGCACCACCGTTGACGACACGGGCATCCAGCCTGTGCCGTCGTAGCGGATGACCGACCCGGCAGCGCCCACGGCCCACACGTTCGACGCGCTTTGCCCGCCGAGCGCCAGGTAGCGCCCCGACACGCCCGAGAGGACCGACGAGAACGAGCTGGCCCCGACCTGCCAGATTGTCGTCGTGTCGACCAGATCGGAGTTGTTCACCGCCCACCCGGTCGCCGCGCCGGGCGCGCCCCAGATGGCGCGCAGGGGAAGACCGGTGAACGAGCCGGAGGTCGCGTAGGAGACGCCGGCGCCGTTCGATTGATAGACCGCCCCGGTGTCGATCTGGGTCTGGCCGCCCACCCAGACCGAGGTCGCTCCCGGCGGCGCCCAGGCCGAAAACAGCGCGCCCGTGCCGCCCGGGCCCGTGCCGGTCCACCAGGTGCTTCCGGAGAGGTGCAGCACGCGCAGCGACGAGCCGACGAACCAGACGTCCGTCGAGGAACGACCCCAGATGCCGAACAACGTATCGGTGATGGCGCCCTGGCCGGTGACGGTCGACCAGGTGGTTCCTTGCAGGCGCACGATCGCCCCCTTGGAGCCGGAGGCCCAGGCGTCGCCGGGGCCGGCACCCCAGATCGCGTACAGCGGCTGCGAGGTCGGCGAGGAGACCGGCTTCCAGGACGTGCCGTCGTAGTGAAGGATGAGGCTGTCGCTGCCCCCGCCGACGATCCAGATGTCGCTGTCACCGCTTCCCCAGATGCCGAGCAACGAATCCTGCGTGCCGCTCGCCACGCGCGTCCAGGTGCCCGCCGCGTAGCGGAGGATGGTGCCCCATTGGCCCACCGCCCACGTCACGCCGGTCGGTGAGACCCACACGGCGTCGAGGTATTGCCCCTGCGGCACCGGGTTCTGCCAGCACCATCCGTCGGTACTGCAGAGTCCCGCGGCCGCGCTCGTGCCGCCGTCGGGCGCGCCGGCGTCGGGCGTGGTGCCACCGGTCCCACTCGCGCCGCCGACCCCGCCGCGACCGCTCGCGCCCGCCGCGCCGCCGCCGCCGTGCCCGGCCGCGCCGCCACCGATTCCGCCGCCGCCGTGCCCGCCCGCGCCGCCGCCGACTCCGCCGCCGCCGTGCCCGCTCGCGCCGCCGCTGCCGCCGCCGCCGCCGTGCCCGCTCGCGCCGCCGCTGCCTCCAGCGCCGGCCTGCCCGCCGGCGCCGCCGCTGTCCGAGCCGGCTCGGCCGCCAGCGCCGCCGCCGCCCTGGGCGCCACGCGTGCCGGCGGTCGAACCGTCATTCGTCGCCTGACCGCCGCCACCGCAGCCGCCGGCCAACAAGCTCGCCACCAACAAACGACGCCGCCACGCCCCAGCCGCCATCAGCCCTGCAGCGTACCAGGAATCCGTCTCGACGCGCGACCCGGGCGGGTGGTATGGGCGGTGGTATGGCGTCCACCCGTCCAATTGGTGGGATGGACGGATCGGATCGACCTTCCAGCGGGAAAATCGGAGTGCACGAGTTCCGCTCTTCGCTCGGTTGTATTCATCCTCGATTCTCAGATCGCAGTTCTTCTTATCGCAATGGGGACCGTTGTATCCCCGCGCGAACGTCTTCCAGTCGTGCTTCCGGAGCGCGTCGACAAGACCCCCGCTCGTCACGAACGCGCAACACGCGTCGAGGTGGGCCCGCTCGGACTGGAACATCGCACCGACAAACGAGTCGAGGGTTACGCTTCGGTTTGCGGCGGTGCTGCTGATCGAGGGCGACGACGAGATCGCGGCGCCGGATGATGATGCGGCGGACGGTCTCGCGCGACGGCGCGACGGCGCGACGGCGCGACGGCGCGACGGGTTGAAGGCAAGGACGCGCTCGGCGAGGAAGCGGAGCTGGCTCGGAGCCCCCACCGTCGACGCTTGCGTCCTCGAGCGCGCGCTCAACTGGCGGTTTCCAGCTCCCGAGGGCGACGGATGGGTGATCGTCACCTACCCGTTCACGTTCGAGCGTCCGACCCACTGCGAGATGGGGACTGGTGCCGGCCTCCCCGTCGGGGGTCGCTTTTCGTGATCGTGAGGGTGCAACCTCGCCATTACCATCATGTGAACCGCGCACTGGCTTCGTTCGCCGCCCTGGTCCCGCTCTTGATGCTGGCGCTGGTGCCATCCCGGGCACTGGCGGAAGGCTCGGTCGGCCTGGCCTACGAGTCGCCGGAGGGCTGCCCCGCGCAACGGGATTTCGTGGCGGCGGTGGCCGCGCGGGGTGGGGACTTCGCCAGGGCCGGATCCGCGGGAGCCCGCCGGATCATGGTGGTGGCGATCCGCCATGACGCCGGCGGCTTTTTCGGAGCATTTCAGGTGCGCGACGCCGAGACCGCCACCAACAAGAGAGAGGTCCATGGCCAGAGTTGCGGCGAGGTCGTCGATGCCCTGGCGGTGGTCACCGCCATCGCTCTTCGATCTGACGCGGATGCGGACACGGCCCCGGTCGTGGCCGTCGCCCCGCCTGCGCCACCGCCGGACGCCGCCCCGTCTCGAGGCGGGGAAGGCTCGACGCCGCCGGCCCCGCGGCGTTTGCGGGGACATACGCATTTCTTCCCACCGCGCGCCCAAGAGGTGAAGGTGGGGCCGGGAACGCTCCGCTTCGATCGGCAGCAGAGTTACGCGGTTACCGGCGGCGCGGTCGTGGGGCTGGTCCCCTCTTTGGTCATTCCCCGCTATGACCTGTCGCTCGTTACGGCCAACTTCGTCACGGCGCCCGACGGAGCACAACGAATCGATGGAGTGATCAGCAAAGTCCACGTGAGCCTGCTTGGCCAGGGGACATATCGCTCTTCCAACACATCCACGACTCTCTTTGGCGCGTCGTTCGGGATGGGGCTCTGCGGGTCTCCCTTCTACGACACCGGCGGGCTGGTGCTCTTGTTCTGTGGTGAATACGGCGGCGGCTTCATGAACCTGGTCACGAAAGGAACGGACGGAGCGCAGATTCAGACGAAGAACGTTGGCTTCGGTGAAATCTCGCTCGAAGGTGAAATCAAATACAATTTCGGATCGCACTTCTTCATCGAGGCGACCCTGGGCGGGGGCGGGATCCTGGGGAACTTCACGGCCGAGGGCGCCGACGGCAGCCCCATCTTCGGCTCGCCGACCGGACTGTGGCATTGGTCGGCCTACGGTCTCGGCGGGATCGGCCTACACTTCTGACGGGCGAGAAGACGGATGAGAACGTGAACAAGCGCATCGATCCGGTCCGACAGATCGCCGTGAAGGAGGAGGCCCTCGAGTTGCGCGTGCTCTTCGAGCAGCACTACCCCTCGGTCTGGCGTCTGCTCCGCCGCCTGGGCGTGCCGAGCGGCCAGCTCGACGACGCGACCCAAGAGGTCTTCTGGGTGACCGCGCGCAGGTTGTCCGATATCGAGCCCGGACGCGAGAGCCCCTTCCTTTACGGTGTGGCCCTGCGGGTCGCCGCGGGCGAGTTGCGGCGACAGAGAACTGCAATGCCGCTCGTCGAGATCGAGCAGGAGCCGTCGATGGTCGACGATCGCCCCTCGGCCGAGGAGCAGCTCGTCGCGCGAGAGGCCCGGGAGCTTCTGGACGACGTGCTGAACCGGATGCCGCGCGATCTGCGTACGGTCTTCGTCCTGTTCGAACTGGAAGAGCTCGAGGTGCAAAAGATCGCGGACCTCGAAGCGATCCCGGTGGGCACCGCCAGCTCTCGCCTGCGCCGCGCCCGCGAGGAATTCTCGGCCATCGCCAGACGGGTGCGCGCCGGATTGATGTCGCAGGGAGGACGCGCGGGATGAACGACGGCGATTTCGAACGGATGCTTCTGCAGTCGGCGCGCAGGGACGCGCCGCCGGACGACGCGCGCAATGCCTGGGTGCGGTTCTCCGGCCGGTTGGGCGCGATTGGCTGGAGGCCACCGACCGGAGACAATCCGATCGGCGGCAGACCGACGGCCGCCCCCATCCCCATCGGGCCCGGAAGCGCCCGGCGGGTCGCGATGAAGTGGTTGTCGTTGGGCGCGATCGTTGGAAGCGCCGCGACCGCGGCGGTCATGATGCGAGCTGGAGCGACCAGCGCGCCCTCCACCGTCGTTCCGACGCCGACCGCGACGGCGAACCTGACCGGCGCCACCGCCACGCCTTCGAGGACGATCGCCCGAGAGGTCGACCCCGCTTCGATCGCCAGGACGCCGAGCCCCGCGCCGGTCACGCATCCGCGAAAAGCCGACCGAGGCCATGCCCTCGCCCGCCAGGAGGTTGCCGGCCCAAAGGACGCGACTTCGACCCTGGCCGAGGAGGTCACCCGGATCGACGCGGCGCGGACGGCCAATTCGGCCGGCGACTATGACGAAGCGATCTGGTTGATCGGGCGATATCACCGGGACTTCCCCGACGGAGCACTGGCCCCCGACGCCGACGTCGTCGCCCTGGAGGCTGTCGCCGCGAAGCGCGACCGAACTGAAACCGCGCGGCGAGCCGCGCTGTTTCTCTCGCGCTACCCTGACGATCCCCACGCGGCGAGAGTAAAGTGGCTGGCAGCGCATCTGGGCGCGGAGCAAAGATGAGAACCTTCGCCCGACCAATCATCGTTGTCGTTTGCGGCCTGGCGCTGGTGAGCGTCAATGCCGGCTGCTCGTTCATTTTCGTCGAAGGTGTGCCGTCCGATCACGAGAAGCTGGCGTACTTCGATTGCACCTCGACCTATGGGTTGTCGGTGGCCGACGGTCTGATCGCGCTGAGCGGAGCCATCGGAGCGGGGACGGCGCTCTCCCAGTCCAAGCAGGAGTACGCCGACAAGAACAACGGCGGCAGCCGGAACGCCGCGGCGGGCGTCGAGATTGCTCTCGCCACGGTGCTGGCCGGGTCAGCGCTCTATGGCGTCGTCCAAGCGACGCGCTGCGATCGCGCGAAGGAGGAGCTCAAGGCCCGCATCTTTGCCGAGCCGCTCCGTCCGCCGCCGCCCGGGCTCGCTCCCCGCCCCGACGCCACCTCCCCGCCCCCGCCGGCGCTCCCCGCGCCGGCGCTGTCGTTCCCGCCGCCCAGCTCGAACCCGCCCCCCTCCGCCCCTTCGCCCCCCATCCCTGTTCCCGCGGCGCCGGCTCCTTAGCCCAAGGATTCTTCGTGGAGCCTTGCCTCGAGCGGCTCCTCTCTCGACCGCTACCTATGACGAAGGGATTGGCATGGGTTCGCGAGCTCGCGCGTCCGGTGCGGCGAGATCTCGGCGCGCCGGGGTGACGCCCGGCGCGGAGCCAGGGAGCTCGACGAAGAACCTGGCACCCCGGCCGGGCGTGCCTTCCGCCCAGATGCGGGCGCCGTGCCGCTCGAGGATTCTCTGCACGGAGGCCAGGCCCACGCCGGTCCCGGAGAACTCACGCTCGGAGTGCAGGCGCTGGAACGGCCGGAACAGTCGGTCGGCGTCGTTCATGTCGAAGCGTCTTCGCCGGGGTCGAGGTCGAGGAAATATCGGGCTGGTGTTGCTCGGCCTCCGCACCGTCGTGCGGCGGCGCGCGTGGACCGGCGACCGGCGGCGGATGGGCGCTCTCGCCCAGGTGGCCCAGGATGCGCTCGACAGAACCTGGGGCGGTGACGTGCTCCGAGAACAAGGCACGATTGACGCCGGCCCCATCCCACGTGGCGCCGAGTGGGTACGGCGTGCCTGAACGGGTTCCGAGGGCCGGCCGCTCGCTCCCTTAGACCATGCGCCCACACTGGCGAAGCCTCGCGCGGTTTCGTAGGGCGTCGAATGCGTCGGCCCGTAGTGGCAGGAAGCCGTTGATGGAAGGTAGCGATCGGAATCCGGCGGCCTGGCAGGACGAGCAGGCGGCTCTGCGGATAAGTGGAACGAGCGCCGGTCTGTCTCATAATGGGGCGCTCTGTCAACCCCTCCCCCTGCCTTCCCCCGCCCTGCGGGCCTGCCGGGACGTTGCGCTGTTGATTCAGTTCCGGGCGGTTGCGACGCGCGAGCCGGGCGTCCGCTGACGTCATCGCCCGAGGGGGCGTCTCATTGGTCAGGAGGTCGGTGCGGCGTTGGCTCCGGACTTGGGGACCGAGACGGGGTTGGGCGTTGCCTTTGCGGCGCCAGGTTGCGAAACAGGAGGCGTGGGAGGGGCATCAGGGGGAGGCGCCGTCCCCGTTTGCATCAGCGCGGCAAAGAATCGCCGGTCGGAAAACATCAAGCGCATCGCGTCCGTGAGGGCGGCGTCCAGCGCCACCTTGGCGTTCTCCCCACTGCACAGCTGGATTCCGTTGTTCTCCCCAGCGCCTTCGAAATGGCCGAGGAAAATGGGCGGCCCTTCGCCGCCGGGACCCGTCTGAAACGCGGTTACGTCGAAGATCACCTCGGCCGTCGCGTCGCCGCTCAAGAAGCCGATCTTGAAGTCGTTGAAGTACTTGCGCAGGTCGACGTTGACGATCAGGGCCGCCTGGTCCACCACCGTGAACCCGCGCCGGGCCAGCTCCAGCGCGACGTTCGCGCGAATGAACCCGGCAACGTCCATCGCCGAGACGATGGGGGCCATCTCCATTCCATAGCCGTTCTTCTTCACGCTGACCCGCGCGTGGTCTCTCCGCATGTCCCGCACGACCACGCGGAGCGCGACCTGCTCGGCGCCGTTGACCTTCCTCGCCCACTGTTGCGGTTGATACCCGGGAACGATGGTGTCGGTGGTGAGCGCACATGCCCCGAAGGTCGGACCAACCAACGTTGCCAGCAAAGCGACCCGTCGAAATGAATGCAAGGTCAAGCAACCATGATCGTTGTACATCGCAAACGTGTCAAGAGAGAGACCGCCCAACGCGCAACGTGTTCAACCGTCGATCCTTCGGTCAATCGGCGGCCGGTTCCATCCGCTCCCCTTCCTTGCGAAGGACCAGCACTCTGGGGAGCGCGGGAACGAACAGCAGGACGACGGCGGTTGTGCCGGCATTGATGAGGACGAGGGCGGTGAAGCTGAAGTGGGCCTGGTGAGGATCGGCATCATGGGAAGGTGGTTCCAGCGATGGTAGCGGGGTCGAGGGTGTAGCGGTCGGGCGCCGTGGGCGTTTTGCGCAGCGTGAAGGCGGCGCCGGCGGGCTGCCCTTCGAAGGGATAAGGGTCGCTTTCCCTCCTGCGAGGAGTGGCTGTCCCGGTTCAAGGGCGACTACGCCCAGAAGTGGCGGCACCGAGAGAAGGCGTCCGGCGACCATCGAGGGACCGACATTCGACCCACCAAACGCCGCGCATTCTCGTGGGCGGTTCCACCGAAGGGGTCTCGACCGCGCCGAAGGCGGTTGTGGGCTTGCGGGTCTCCGTGTAAGAGAAGAAGAAAATGAATAAGCGCATGGGCTGGATTGGTGTCCTCGGGACTGTCGCTGGTCTGGCATCGATCGGCTGCGGCAGCTCCGCGAACAAAGGCGGGACGGGAGGAGGAGGTGGGACCGGGACGGCCGGCGCGGGTGGCGGCGCCGCCGGAACGACGGGGGGACAAGGCGGCGGCGGAAACGTCGATGCCGGTTGCCCCGTGAGCCCGACGGTCCTTGCGTCCGGCCAATCTTCTCCCACGTCGATCGTGACCGACGGCGCCAACGTGTACTGGACGAACAGCGGCACGGTGCACAGCGTGATGAAGGTTTCCGTGACCGGCGGCACACCCGTGCCGGTGGCGACCGGTCTCCGCAAGCCCGGCTATCTCGCAATCGACGCCACCAATGCGTACTGGACCGACGAGGCCAGCACCTTCCCGAACGGCACGATCCTCATGTCGGCCCCTCTCGATGGGACCGCTGCCGCCGACGGCGGAGCGCCAGCCGTTCTCGTGTCGAGCAACATTGCGCTCCAACAATTCGTCGTCGCTGATGGAAACATTTATTACTTCAATGGTTCAACGCTGACCGTCATCACGACGGCCGGCGCCGCCGTAAGAACGCTGACCCCCTCCTCCACGAACGCCGTCAACGCCACCGCCGATGCGGCGAACCTCTACTGGACCAACAACATGCAACAGGTCCTCACGATGCCCTTTTCGGGAGCGACGGCGACCGTGTTGACGACGCTGGTCGCTCCGGGGGATTTTCTCGGCGGCTCGCAACCGATCTCCGTCGACGCGACGGGCGTCTATGTACCCGCCAACCCCGGTGCGGGCGTCGACGCCGTGTTGAGCATCCCCCTGGCGGGCGGAACAGCCGCCACCGTGGCGACCTTCGCATCGGCGTTCAACGGAGTGCCGGGCATCGTATCCGACGGAAAGAACGTCTACTGGGCGAACAACTTCGGGTTCGCGGTGATGCGCGCTCCGGTCACGGGCGGCACGGCCGTCACCATTTCGTGCGACGTCGAGAAGCCGGAGGGCATCGCGCAGGACGCCACCCACGTTTATTGGACCACCGAGGGCGGGTCGGTGAAGGCGCTGACCAAGTAACTCTTCAAGGGGGCGGCGGAACAGCTGCCGAGCGATAGACCCTCCGATAGGAGTCTATAGACCAAACTTGGCGGCTATGTCCTCGTGCGCGTCCCGAGCCAGCCGGGCGACCGCCGATCCTCGTCCTGGACATCCCCTTCCATAGAAGGACGTTCAAGCGGGCGTTTGTCTGATGATGGGCGGCTCCGTCAACTCCCTCCCCCTGCTTTTCCCGGGCCCTGCGGGCCTGCCCGGGGGATCCCGGTAGCGAACCGTTCCGGCGTTCGTCGAACGGCCGCGGCCGTTGCGGCGGCGCGGCGGCTACCCGGACGCGAACGCGAGCCAGTCCTGACGCGCCGCCTGTGACAACCCGATCAGCTATCCGTTGTCGAGCATCAGAGTTCTGAGAGACCGCGCCCAGAAACCCTCGCCAATCTCGACCGGCTTCCGGTACGGGGCTTGCTCGAAGGGCCGCCATGCGTTCCGCGTCGCTTGTCGCTCTTGCAGTGGCCGTGCTCGGTCTGGCGTGTGGCTCTGGCAATGGCGGAGGCACCGGATCCGGCGGCGCGGCGGGTGGGAGCGAGACGGGAGGCCACCTCGGCACCGGGGGAGTGGGGACCGGCGGCGCGGCAGGTGCGGCCGCCACTGGCGGCACGATTGGCGCCACGGGAGGGACCGGCGCCGGCGGCAGCGTCGGCACGGGCGGACACGCAGGCGCGGGAATGGGGACCGGCGGTCAGGCGGGCGGGCTCGGCACGTGCGGAGCGTGCACCGCCGGCGACCAAACCACCAGCTGTCCGGCGGGCGTCGTCACGGGCGGGGTTTGCCCAGGGACGGGGGCGACCTGTTGTGATGGGAACGACGTTCAGTGGCAATGCGGCAGCTGCGTGGCGGAGACCTGTCACTGGCACCTGTATTGTCCCGCGACTGGTACGGGGGGCAGCGGCGGCCAGGGCGGAAAGGCCGGGGCCGGCGGCAGCAACGGCGGCGC
Organism: uncultured Pseudomonadota bacterium; assembly: GCA_963835825.1. Taxonomy (GTDB): domain Bacteria; phylum Myxococcota_A; class Polyangia; order Fen-1088; family Fen-1088; genus JADGRB01. The sequence continues at coordinate 1,265,684 of CAWIGZ010000001.1, read as the reverse complement.
GGGTGGTGGTGGCGGAACGGCCGGACGACAGGGTGGTCAGGGCGGGCACGCCGGTGGAGTGGGCGGCAGCGCTGCCGGCGGCGGCCAGGGCGGAAACGGCGCGACTTGCACCCAGCTCGCAACTCAATACGCGACGGCCTTCCTGCAGGCGCGCATGTGCAACGCGGCGCAGAGCTCCCAGCAGTGCATACACCTGGTGGCTTCCAGCCTCACCTGCGGCTGCCAGGCCTGGGTCAAGGACATTACCCAGCTCGATCCGATCCAGGCGCAGTGGACGGCGGCCGGGTGCACGGGGCAACCGTGCACGATCGCCTGCATTGCTCCGGGCACCAGTGGCGCCTGCGTCGCGGCCGACTCCGGCGACCTCTGCCTGCCCGCGAACTGAGCGCCGACCGCCGAGAATCGCGCCTGCGGGCCGGGCTACCTGAGCACCGGTTTGATGTCGAGGACGGGCGTGCCGTCGATGGCCTCGATGGGACCAACCCGGAGGCGGTGGCCCTCGATCGCACGCACGGTGACCGGGTGCAGACCCAGCGGGTTGGGGCGATCAGGCGAGCGGGTGGCGAACACGCCGGTCAGCGGGTTGCGCGGGTCGGAGCGGGGATGCGTTTGCAGCACGGTCCGGTCGGCGCGGTGGAACCAGGTCAGCACCAGCGCCTCGTCGCCGACGCCGGGAGGCGTCCGACCACGACATCGCTGTCGCAATCGGGGGCACCGCGACGTCGGCGGAAACCAGGTATCACGCGAGGTTTTGGGCTTGGTGCGTTTCGTGCTGGAGTGGGACCGCATGCGTCGTCGCCTTCGCCAGCTCGCCGGGATCCTCGCCCTGACCTGGGTGTGGTGGCGGCCGGGGCTCCTGCTGCCCGGCCTGCTGGCCCTGCCGTCGTCGGGCTGCTGTGATTGCGGCGGCGCGTTCAACGAGCTGACCGTCACCTCCGATACGCCGATCACCGCGCTCGACGTATCGGGCGACGCCTGCCAAGACGCCTCTTGCGACGGGCCCTCTCGGGACGTCGTGGGTGGTTGCTACGAGTACCGGGTCCGGCTGATTCATCTCGGGACCTGCAGCGTGACGGCCAGCGCGGGCGGCGTCCAGCAATCGAGGGACGTTGCCGTCACGCTGCTCAAGCAGACTTGCTGCGGTAACATCTACAACGAGGAGGCCGTGAATTTCACGTTCGCCGGCCCGCCGGCGGACGCGGCAGTCGTCGACGGCGCCACCGACTGATGCAATCATCCGTCGGCGTCGGAGCGTCATGCGGATAGCGGTTCTGTCCAGCTTGTTGGTCGCGGTCGTCCTGAGCCATGGGTGCGGAGGCTCGTCGAGCACCTGCACGACCGGATGCGCCGGTGCCGGCGGCGCTGCGGGCGGCGGGGCAGGTGCGGCGGGCGGCCACGCTGGCGCGGCAGGCGCTGGGAGCGGCGGCGGCGCGGCAGGTGGTCACGCCGGCACGGGTGGCGGCGCGGGAGCCGGCGGGGTGGATGGAGCCGGCGGGGCCGCCGCGTGTGGCGAGCCCGCGTCCTGCGAAGGGTACGACAACCGTCCGGACGCCAACGTGACCGCGGCGATCACCTGCCTGTCACCGAGCTCGACCGCGGCGAACGTTGCCTTCACCTTGGCGGTGTTCGGCCATCATCTGGCGACCGGTCCCAGCGACGACGCCATCGTCACCGTCGGCGGGTTGCCCCTCAACGGTGTTCCGACCAGTGCCTGTCACCTCGAGGTCGCCGTGCCCACGTCGGCGATCGCGGGCACGGGCCAGGTGGCGGTGGTGGTGGCACCGGGTGGATGGACGCTGCCCTCCGCGTCCGCCACGCTCACCGTTCATTGACAGGAGGGATCGGAGCGCTCAGAGGACGTCAGTGCCTCAACTCGGGAACGTGATAGAGCCTCAACGAGGCGCCGATCCGACCCACGGGTTCGTCCGAGGCGAGGCCTGTCTGGTGGGTTCGTGCTACCCGACCTTCGTGTACCTGAGGTCGAAGTCGTGCTCCCAGGTCTCGCCGTCGGTCGACTTCTCCCAGCGCCCGTCGATGGTCGCTCCGTCGGGGCTGAGGCGGCCTTCGAAGCGCTGGCTGAATCCGGGGGTGTCCCGAAAAATCTTCCAGGCGCGCCCTTCCAGGCTCATCTGATAGACGCGCGAGACGCCGCGTGCGTCCGCGTAGAGGACGGTGTACTGGGGCGACGTTTCGTCCCGACCGATCAGCCAGCGTGCCTGCGGGGGAGCGGCGGCGCTGCCCTGGTACTGGACCAGGAAGCTCCCCTCCTCGATCCATTCGAAGCGCGCGGCGAGCTGAACGGCGGCCGGGCCGCCCACCAGCGCGTGCACCTGCGGCGACCACCGGAGCTCGACGTCCCAGCATCCCGCCAGCGACGTCAGCTCCTTCAGCGCGGGGTTTGCGAGTGCCGTCTTCTGGTCGCTCATGGCTCCTCCAAGCAACCGAACGCTAACCGATCACCAGCTCGATCTCCCCCCCCGTCCTGGCTACTACGTCCATCCGTCGGAATCGGAAGGGATCACGCGGCCCTTCCGCGCAGCGGCAGTCCGTGGTCGGGCCGTCGCCGGTTGCCACCGTCGCGTGCGAACTCCCATTTCCCGCCAGGTGGCACTTCCCCAAAACTTGGCTAACCCGGGAGCGAAACAAATTCATTTGCACTCACGCGGATTCACCCACCCTTCGCCTTCTATGCACAGCCGGCCGGTCACCGACAGTAGGACGTATGACCAGATATCTCCGCCACAGGATCCTCCTCGCGGCGACGATCGCCGCCCTCGGCCCCTCAGGCACGGGCTGCTCACCGAATGGCTCGCCCGGGGGCACCGGCGCGGGGGGCGCCTCAAGCGGCGGCGCGATCGGGTCCGGCGGCTCGACGGGCAGCGGCGGCGCGACTGGCAGTGGGGGTGGTGCGGGCGGACGGGGAACTGGCGGCTCGGGCACGGGCGGCGCGGCCAGCGGCGGAAGTCTGGGGAGCGGCGGCCTCGCAGCCAGTGGTGGCGCGGCTGGCGGGAGTGCGGGCGCGGCGGGCGGAGCGGGACGAGGCTCCGGGGGCGTGGCGGGCGGAGCGGGACGAGGCTCCGGGGGCGTGGCGGGCGGAGCGGGCGGAGCGGGCGGTGGTTGCCCCGCGCCATCCGCCACCGGGGAAATGGTGACCTCGCTCGCGGGGACCTGGACCTTCACGCCCTCCGGCGCGGCGGCCACGACCATCACGGTCCCCGGCGGCGGCTGGGTTGCCCAGGGCTTCCGGAGCACCAATGAAGCGAAGTATCAACGCATGGCGACGGTCCCCGACCTGGGGCGCGCGCAGGCCACCTACCTCGAGTTCGGGGCCATCAACCATCAGGCAACGCTGACCGTGGATAGCACGATGGTGGGGACGCAGACGACGTCGTTCACGCCGTCGGTCTGGGACGTCACGAGCGTGGTGAAGCCGGGGATGAGCCACTCCTTCACCGTCGACGTCAAAGGGCGCAACGCGCTCAAGGGGTCGAGCGGCAAGAAGTTGGTGCCCGACGCGGCCGGGTGGTCGGGCAACGTGGCGCAGGGGATCTTCCGGTCCGCCGTCCTGCACGTCGTCCCGGCGCTGCACGTATTCGAGACGCTGGTGCGCACCGACGTCGCGGCCGACCAGTTCAGCATCGACGTGTGGGTGAAGAACGACGGCGCCTCGGCCGCCACCGGAACCGTCGACGTCGGGCTTTCGAGCTGGACCTGCGACGGTACGACCTATCCGTCGGTTCCCTCGAAGTCGGTCTCCGTCCCAGCGGGACAGACGGTCAAGGTGACTCTGGGCCCGATCACGTGGGGGCTGGGCGCAACCTCGTACTGGTGGCCGAACGTCCCCTACGTGCAGGGCTACCGGGCCAAGCTGCACGTGGCGCGCGTGACCGTGACTCCGGACGCAGCCGGAGGCGGCGCGGCTGCCGCGCACTCGATCCCGGTTCGCTTCGGCTTCCGTCAGATCCGTCAGGTCACCGCACACTACGAGCTGAACGGCGTCCCCATCAAGTTCCGCGGCGACAACGTCCAGGGCGCGGACTACGACAGCATCAAGACCGCCGGCGCCAAGGACAACTCGGACGCCTACGACCTGTTCCCAGGGTTCTTGCCGCCGTCGGCCAACAATCCGGGCTGGCCGCAGGCCGTGGATAACTGGCAGCGCCTCAACTTCAACGTGGCCCGCCTGCACCAGGAGCCGGTCAGCCCCTACATGCTCGACGTCATGGACGAGATGGGGATGATGGTCATCGACGAGAGCGCCATCCGCGGCAGCAACAACGACCAGGACTTCATGGCCGGTTCCGCCAACATGGTCGCTCACCTGAGCGCGCTCGTGCACCGCGACCGGAACCATCCTTGCGTCATCCGCTGGAGCCAGTGCAACGAGCCCGAGGGCGACAGCACGAATTCGAGCGCTTTCCAGCAGCAGCTCTATCAGACGGTGGTCGCGGCCGACGACACCCGGCCGGTCAGCGCCGACCCCAGCGGGTCGGGGCCGAACATCATAAACGCCTACGGCGTCACGGCCGCGAACTTCACGGTTTTCGAACACTACCCGAGCGGGTTCGGCGCCTACACCCACGACGTCTCGGTCAGCACCACGCGCCCCTACGGCGACGGTGAGTTCATCTGGCCGGCGGACAATAGCGCGCAAGGTTTGATGTGGTTCGCGACGTCGACGGTGACGCTGCGCCAGAAGGACCCATCGGACATTCGCCCCTACACGCTGCTTTCGGCGTGGGCCAGCTTCGTGCCCGGCTTGAAGTCGAACATGATGACCATCGAACAGGGTGGGCCGCCGCTGTACACCGAGGACAACCTGCCCATGCCCTGGTCGAACCCGATCATCACGCGCGTTCAGCGGGCGTTCAATCCGGTCGCCGTCATCGACCCGGCCTACTGGGACAGCAATCACGCGTCCGACAAGTCCGGGGCGTGGCCCATCTCGAAGCCGGCCATCAGCAAAGGCGCGCAGGTCAGCCGGCAGCTGATGGTGTTCAACGACACCCTGTCCGGCACAGGGGTGGACGTCGCCTGGGAGATGCACCAGGACACAGCCACCGGCGCGATGTCCGGTCAGGGAACCATGCACCTCGACATACCCCTGGGCGGCCACGCGACCGTCACCGCCACGGTGACCGCCCCCGCCTCCGGCACCACCGCAGTGCTGGTGCTGAAGTCGAGCAAGAACGGCACAATGCTGTTCGAGGACGACGGCGAGGCGTTCGCGTTGCAGTAGGCTCTGCGCGAGTCGAAGGCTATGGGCTCCTCGTCCCAAAGGGGAGCCTGAGCTCTCGATTGCTCATCGCGCCGGTCACCGTCTGGTGGCTGGCACTCCTTGGACTGAGGTTCTTCGACCAAAGACGTCGCACGACGCGGGCTTGCATCGAATGTTGAGGCGGTTCGGGCGGTTCGGGCCGTGGGGGCTGTCCGCGCTGCCCCGCCCCTGCCCTCGAAGACCATCCTCTTCCGGGCCGGCGTGGCAACCAGGTGGCAACTGCGCAGTTTTTGCGGCCGCGCCTTCCGTCGGACGCACGAATTGCTGACCTGCGCAGAGCGAGAGCTCGCGCTCGCCGCCCGGCCGACGGCGTGAACCGACAGCGACGCTCCCTTCTTCGCCGATGTGGGCCTGGCCCCCCTCCTGCATGCCGGAGTGGACCCCACGATCCATCATCGAAGCATCGCCCCCAGAAAGAGATCCACCGATGGAGACCCTCGAGCGCTGGAAGATCGATGTGGAACGGTCGACTTTGGCCTTCAGCCTTCGTCACGCGGCAATTGGTCAGATCAAGGGCGAGTTTCGCTGCTGGGGCGGTGAGCTCAAGCTCGATCCGGTGAATCCCCGGACGGCCGGCGTGAGGATCTGGGTGGAGCTGTCGAGCCTCGAAACTGGTTCCCGCAGTCGGGACGAAGAGATCCTCCGTACCGAGCTCTTCGACCAGCGCTGGGAGCCGGCGCTCGAATTCGACAGCGAGCGTCTGGAAGTCGATTCATCCGATCGCATGACGCTGGTCGGATGGCTCGCGCTCCGTTCGATGAGGAAGGAGATCTCGATCGATCTCACGGCAAACGGATTGGAAATCGATCGCTCCGGAGCTGCCAGGTTCACCTGCACGGCGAAGGCGAGCGTCGATCGCCACGCGCTCGGACTGGCGAGACCACGCGGTGCCGCAGACTGGCTCAACGATCACCTCCTCGGGGAGACGATCGATATTCTGGCTCACATCGAAGCCATCCGCGGCGGCTCGCTCGACACACGGGCTGAGATCGTGACCTTGCGTTCGTTGCGGGGCCTCGCCCTGGGGCGCCCCGGACCGACCGAGCTCGTGGCCTGAACGGGTTCCGACGGCCGGCCGCTCCCTTAGAGCAGTCCTAGCGAATCTGGTGTCAGTGGGACACCTGGGGGTTGGGAATTAGCCCCCGAAGCTCCTCCTATCGGAATGATCTACCCGCCGCCATCGCGTCCGCCAAGCGGGAAAGCGCTCGGCGGCCAGCTTGCTCACCGGGTAGGCGGCCGTCGGCGCGCAGGAATCGTCCTCCTGGGCCAGGCGGCCCCCAGTCGAACCGTACCGGCGTCTCGGCGCCCCCGAGCTCACGCGACCCAGCGTCGACCAGAATCCTCTCGCCGCGCTGGCCGACGAAGGCCGGACTTGCGCCCCAGGGCTGTCGGCGTATTTTCGATGGTCTGGGGTTCGGGCGGGTCACCTACTCTTAAGGAGCATCAGCCATGCCGAAGAACCTGTTCGTCACGCGCGCCGCGCGGCGGATCGAACGTCGCATGTTCCTGAAAGCGATGGCGCTCGGTGCGTCGGTGCCGGTGGCCATGCGCCTGGCCCGCGTCGCCACGGCTGCCACCAGCGTGGCCCCGAAGCGCTTCTTCGTGTTCTACACGCCGCACGGCACGGCGCCCGAGCACTACGCCCCGAAGATCGCCGGCGACACCTACGATCCGACCAAGGCGGTCACGTTCAACCAGTTCGACCTGGATCAGACCAACGTCAGCATCCTGGGCCCGCTGCAGCAATACAAGCAGTGGGTGAACGTCTACCAGGGGTTTCAGTATCCCGGGAGCGCCGCCACGCACGAGGGGGTCGTCGACTGCCTTTCGGGGCTCACCAACAGCGACGGAACCGGGTCGACCGACACCACGACGCCGCGCACGACCATCGATCAATTGATCGGCAAGGCGCTCAACATCAAGCCGCTGATCCTGGGCGCCTGTTCCCACCAGACCTACGGCCTGGACAACCACGGCATGCTGTTCTGGAACGGGACGCCCATCGACCCGCAGAAGAGCCCGGTGGCGGCGGCGGACGCGCTGTTCACGGGGACCGGTGGCGCAACCACCCCCAGCGCCGACGTGCAGCTCCACTCGGATCTGCTGGCCTTCACGGCGTCCGAGATCCAGACGATGCGCGGCACGCTGACCGGCCTGACGCGCGAGCAGAGCAAGCTGGACACCTACCTGGCCGCCATCCAGTCGCTGCAGTCCAGCAGCTCGATGATGCCCCCTCAGAGCAGCTGCACGACCAAGCCCACCCTGCCGACGGTGGAGATGGTCCGCTCACAGAGCGCGAACAACCACCCCGATTCCAGCGGCGCCAACGACTACTTCTATCAGGCGGCGAACTTTCCGCTGCTGTTGCAGGCGCAGCTCGAGGTGGTGGCCCAGGCGCTCATCTGCAACGCCGCGCCCATCATCGGCCTCATGCCGATGTACGCGACCTGCGACTTCGACTTCGGCTTCGCGGGCGCGCCGGGCTCGCACCACAGCGACCTGTCGCACAGCGGGTATCAGGCGTCGCCGAGCGCGCAGTACAACTCGCCCATCAGCGTGAGCAACCTGCAGGCGGCGGCCCGCACCCCGTTCGCCACCGCGCAGAAGTGGTTCACCACGCAGCTGGTGAACAAGGTGGTCAGCCTGCTCGCGACCACCGACGATCCGGCGGCGCCCGGGACCAAGGTGCTCGACAACACGATCATCTTCTGGATGAGTGAGATCGGCGACGGGAACGATCACAACCGCGTCAGCGAGATCCTCTACCCGCAGGTGCCCGACAGCATCCCCCTGGTGACCATCGGGGGCGGCGCCGGCGCGCTGAAGACCGGCATGGTCGTGCGCTACCCGATCGACACCAACGCCAAAGCGGCGGGCGTCAATCGAATGGTCCCGGATCTGCTGATCACGCTGGCCAAGGCGATGGGCGCGGGGTCGGTGTCGATGCCGCACACCACCGGCGTCCTCTCCGAGGTGCTGGCGTGAGCGCGCGGCGGGCGATGGGCGCGGTGTTGCTGGCGGGGGTTGCCGCCTGCGCGGGGCGCGGCGGCGGTTCCCCGACAGGGGGCAGCGGCGGCAGTGGCAGCGGCGGCAGTGGCAGCGGCGGCACGGGGACCGGCGGCAGCGGCGCCGGCACTGGCACCGGCGGGACGGGGACCGGCGGCAGCGGCGCCGGCACGGGGACCGGCGGCAACCCGAACTTCTCGCTGGCCTGTTCGGCGGCGAACCTGGGAACCCCGCAGCTCCGCCTACTGACCCGGGCCGAGCTTCAGAGCAGCATCGACAGCGCGTTCCCCGACGTCGTTGGGCAATGGACGGCCTCGCTTCCGTCCAACACGATCTCCGCGCATGGATTCGACAACGACGCCTCGGCCACCATCGGCGGTCAGCTGGCGGGGGCCGTGCTGGACATGGGTGTCTCGGTCGGAACCGCCGTCACCGGCAGCAAGCTGAACACGGTCCTTCCCTGCGCGGCCAACGCGACCACCAAGTCCACCCAGGACTCGTGCGCGCAGACGTTCCTGACCAAGTACGGGCAGCGGCTGTTCCGTCGGCCCCTCACCAGCGACGAGCAGACCCGCTACATGAGCTTCTTCGACGCCTCGCTGGGGAAGTCCGACTTCAAGACCGCGCTCAAGTGGTTGACGGCCGCGCTCATCCAGTCGCCCTACACCCTGAACCGCAGCGAGATCGGCACGGACAAGGGTGACGGCACGCGCCAGCTCACCCCGTACGAGATCGCCGCCGAGCTCGCCTACACGTACACCGGCACCAGCCCCAGCGACGATCTGCTGGCGGCCGCCAAGAACGACAGCCTGGGCGATCTGGCTGCCCAGGCCCGGACGATGATGTCGACCAGCCAGGGGCAGCAGGCGGTGCAGCACTTCTTCGAGCAGTACCTGGAGTACGCCAGCGTCACCTCCCTGCAGAAGCCGAACATCAGCAACTTCGCATCGATCAGCCAGGACATGGCGCAGGAGACGCGCGCGTTCATCAACGACGTCGTGCTGACCAAGGGCGGCGGCCTCAAAGAGCTGCTGTCGGCGCAGACCACCAATCCGTCCAAGGCGCTGGCCAGCTACTACGCGGGTGGGGACGGCTCGACCGCCGGCTTCCCCACGCCATCCTCCGACTACGCGTCGGTCGCCCGCCCGGCGGGGACCGGCGTCGGCGTGCTGGCGCAAGGGTCGTTCCTGTCGACGCACGCCGCCGCGGATCACGATTCGCCGACCAAGCGCGGCCTGTTCGTCTTCTACAAGCTGTTCTGCGGGCCGAAGCTGACGCCGCCGCCCAACGTTCCTCCGCTCGACACCAGCACGCCGATGGCGGACGTGAACACGACGCGCGACCGCTACGAGAAGGTGCACGAGCTCACCCAAGGGGCCACCGGCGCCTGCCATTCGTGCCACCTGGCGTTCGACCCGATCGGCTTCGGGTTCGAGCACTTCGACGAGGGGGGCCGCTACCGGACGCAGGAGAACACCTATCCCGTCGACTCCACCGCCAGCGTGACCGGTCCCGACGGCTCGACCCTGAGCTTCACCGGCGAGGAAGACCTGATGAGCGACGTCCTGGGTGAGCCGGTCATTCACCAGTGCATCCAGGCCTATCTCGCCACGTACGCGTACGGCAGCGACGAGTCCTGCATCGGCGCCAGCGAGGTGACCGACCTGCAGTCGGGCGCCATCGGCCTGGCCGAATCGTTCGCGCGCCTGGCCACCGAGCCCCACTTCACGAAGCGAACGTCGTCCGAGTAGGCTTCGGACGAAGTCGCGTTCGGTCCTTCAGAGCGCCTGCAGGACGCACCGGCGCCGCATCAGCGGTGGAACGTGGACGGCGGATCATCGCTCGGATCTTCGTCGTCCGGCGCGGGCCGGGCGGGAAGAGGAACGACCGGGATGGGAGGGCCGGGCAGCGCAGATGGGATCGCCCAATCGGACGGGCGCGCGCCGGCGAACGCGTGCGCCCGCGACCGAGAACGTCCCCAGACGGTGATGTTGGTGACGTCCGACTGATTCAGCTCGACGAGGTTCCCGTTGGTGCCGCGCAATCGCAGGGTCGAGGCGTCCGAGCTGTCGATCTCTCCCTCGAGCGCTCGGGCTATAGAGCCGGCCGGGCGTCTTGTCGCGAGCGGGTCGGGTCGATGGCGCCTAGAAGAGAGCCGACCTCGACGGGCTTGGTGAGGTGTCGGGCGAACCCTGCTTTTCGGGCGCGCTCACGGTCGGACTCCTGCCCATAGCCGGTGAGCGCAATCAACCGTGGCGCGGCGTCGCCGAACCGCTCGCGGATCCGATGGGCCAGCTCGTAGCCATCCATCACCGGCAGACCGATGTCGAGCACCGCGACGACGGGATGGAAGGTCTCCAACGCCACCAGAGCGCTCGGCCCGTCTTTGGCGATCCTCACCAGATGCCCCGCGGCGCGGAGCAGCTGGGCGAGAAGATTGAGGGCGTCTTCGTTGTCGTCGACGATCAGGATCTGGCTCGGCGCTCCTGCCGGCGCCGCCGTGGCCGTCGGGGGGCGCTGGATCGCAGAAGGTTCCTCGGCCGTGGCCGGGAGCCGCACGGTGAACAGGCTCCCGCGGCCGTGTCCGCCGCTCTCGGCGCGGACCGTGCCCCCGTGCAGCTCGACGAGGTTCTGTACGATGGTCAGCCCGATGCCGAGGCCCCCTCTGGCGCGATCCGCGGCTTGACGTTCCTGCGTGAAGAGATCGAACACGTGCGGGAGAAGCTCTGCGCTGATGCCGATGCCGGTGTCCTGCACGGAGAGGACGATCTCGTTGCCGATCTGACCGGCCTCGACGACGATCGTCCCGCCGGGGTCGGTGTACTTCGCGGCGTTGGTCAGCAGGTTGGCCACGGCCTGGGCCAACCTGCCCTCATCTCCGCTGAGGCGGAGATCGGCCGTGGAGAGGCGAACCTCGAGGTGATGGCGTCGCTGCTCGATGAGCGGCATGGCCATCTCGATCCCTTGCGCCACCACGTCCTGAAACCGCAGCAGCCGCTTCTTGATCTCGATGTTGCCGCGCGTGACCCGGGAGACGTCGAGAAGGTCGTCCACCAGCCGAATGAGGTATTGCACCTGGCGTTCGACGATCTCCAGCGTCTTCGCGGAGCGACCGTCGTCCTGAAGTTTGAGGATGTGGAGGGCGGTCACGATGGGGGAGAGGGGATTGCGGAGCTCGTGGCCAAGCATGGCCAGGAACTCGTCCTTGGAGCGATTGGCCTTTCGCAGGGCGTCGATGACCCGCTTGTGCTCGGTGACGTCCTCCGCGACGAAGCTGAAACGCGGTCGCCCGCGGGTCCCCTCTCCGACGAACGCCACCGTCGCCCTCAGCCACCGACTGCCCGACGGCATGGGATGCTCGTACTCGAACGTCACCGGCGCGCCCTCGGTCTTGGCGCGCCGGTAGCTCTGCACCCAGAGGCGAAGCTCGTCGGGCGTGGTGAAGAGCTCCAGAGCGTGCGCGAGATCGATCTGGTAGCCGGGGACCTCGAACTCCCGCAGCAGCGTCGGGTTGGCGTAAATCATGATCAACGAGTCGCCGTCGAGCTCGACCAGGCCCATGTACGAGGGCGAGCTGTCGTAGAAGCTCTGGAGGGCGATCTCATTCTCCCGCAGGTGCCCCTCGACGCGCCGCCGCTCGGTCACGTCGGTGATCGCCTCGATCCAGCCGTCGGGGACGCCGGACGGAGCGAAGGTGGGAACGCAATCGACGTGGACCCACCTCGTCCCGAGAGTCGCGTGGTGGACCTCGGCGTCACGGACCATCGACTGGCCGGCCAGCGCCGCCTCGACGTGAGGGCGCATCGACTCGAGGCACGCGGCGCCCAGAACCTCTGCGATTGGACGCCCGACGATCTGGTCGCTGGGCAGGCCGAGCCATTCGGCGTAGCGCTCGCTGACCCAGAGGTAGCGCATCGACGCGCTTCCCTGCGCGACCGCGACAGGCAAGAGCGACAGAACGGTCTCCGCACGCCTGAGCGTCTCCTCGATGGTCCCGGGATCGCTACTCATCTTCCTCCCACCAACGTAGGACCTGAATCCTCCGCCCCCATGGGGGCGAGCCTAGCCGATGGTGTTGTGCTCTAGGAAGCCCCCTCAGCGGCTGAAGCGCTGCTGTAGCTCGGCGTACGGGATCGCGCCTCGGGCGAAACCGAAGGTGCCATGCTCCGCCATCTCTCGAGCGGCCTCCCCGATCAAGGTGAGGACGGCGCGGGTGAGGGTGCCGCCAACGCTGATCCTGGCGACGCCGAGGGAGCGCAGAGTGGCAGCGTCCAGCACGGGCGCGACCAACCCGGCCACGACGTTCACCGGCGCGCCGATCGCGGCGGTCAGTCCGCCGATCTCCTCGGCAGCGCTGACACCGGGAACGAAGATGCAGTCGGCCCCGGCAGCCAGGTAGCGCTCGGCCCGGCGCACCGTCTCGGCGAAGGCGTCCGGGTGCCTGAGCATGTAGGCGTCGGTCCGCGCGTTGAGCACGAACGAACCGGCCGGTGCGGCGGTTCGCGCCGCCTCGAGACGTTCGCAGGCGGCCTCGACGGGAAGCAGCTCCCCGGGCCGAGTCACGTCCTCCAGATTGCCTCCGACCACCCCGAGCTTGACCGCAGCCGCAACCGTTGCTCCAACCTCCTCGGCGGTCGCGCCGTAGCCGGACTCCAGGTCGGCGCTCACCGGGCACGCGACAGCCGAGACAATCCGCGCGATGCAGTCGAGCATCTCCGACCTATCCATGGTGCCGTCCGCAGCACCGCGGCTGAAGGCGATCCCGGCGCTGGTGGTGGCGATCGCGGCGAACCCGGCCTGTTCCAGTATCCGTGCCGAGCCACCGTCCCAGGCATTCGGCAGGATGAAACCGGCGCCGGGTCGATGCATCGCCAGGAACGCAGCGGCGCGGCTCGGTGTTGCGGAGGTGAGCATGCGCGTGATTCTAAACGAAAGTGTTGAAGCAGAGCTGGCAGGCGCTGGTCGACGGCGCAGCCGCCGCAGCCGGCGCTGGCGAACGCGGTCGACGTCGCGACGCCCCTCTTCACGCCCGGTGGCCCAGGGAGGTGAGTTCGCCGAGTTCGACGAGTACCGCTGCTTCCTGTTCGATCCGCCGGTGGCCTCGGACGCCTTCCTCACCTCCACGCTGTTCAGGGACGCCGTCGCGTCATCTCCCATGGCCCATTCCTGGACCTGAGCTATAATTGGACCATGAGCTAGACAGAACTACAGCGGTATCCGACAGCTGGATCCGAGCGCTCATCCGGAGGCGATCAAGACGGTCTTAGCACCCCGTCTCGATCTTCGTCCGAAGAGGATCCGCATGAAGCTGGCGGTCGTTTTTTGGAGGTCAGATGAGGGCAACGAACCCGTGCGCGAATGGCTCAGAAAGATGGACGCCGAGACCCGCAAGGCCATCGGAGATGACCTCCGATACGTCCAGGAGAAGTGGACGGAGGGCGTCGGGAAGCCCTACGTCGACGGTTTCGGGGACGGGCTCTACGAGGTCAGGACGAAACACGACAAGAAGCAGTTCCGGGTCCTCTTCTGCATCGAGGACGACGCGATGGTTCTCCTGCACGGGCTCATCAAGAAGACGAAGAGGACCCCGCCGGCCGACGTCGCTCTCGCGCGGCGCCGGCAGAAGGAGTGACGACGATGGACAAGAAGCACTTCGGATCGACCCTCGACTCGCTTTTCGAGGAGCTCGGTGAGCTGGACGAGATGAACGAGCGACTCGCGAAGCGGATCTACGCCGACCGGCTCATGGAGGTCATGCGGCGCCGCAAGATCTCGCTCTCGGAGTTCGCGCGAAGGATGAGGACCAGCCGCACCTCCGCGAAGCGCCTGCTCGACCACACCGTCCCGGGCGTCACCCTCGACTCCCTCGGCCGCGCCGCGCGCGCGGTCGGGATGGCCTTCGACCCCGGCCTCATCGAGGTCTCGAAGCAGGCCACCTACCTCAAGAAGTACGGTCCGAAGCTGCGCCAGCGCGAGGTCGCGAAGGACGCGCTTTACGCGCGAAAGAGCCAGCGCGCCTGAGGGGTCGGCCGCGGCACCTGCTGAGTTTCGAGCGGGGCTTTCGCCAACAAGCTGACCTTCGTCTATTCTCCGGCGCCCCAAACATCCCGGGCCCTGCGGGCCCTGCCGGGAACGTGCTCGCTGGGTCGGGGAGAAACCGCGCATCATCGGGATCGCCTCCGCGAGGTGCGCATCGCCGTCGCCGTAAACAAAAGGGAGCCGCAGCACGCGAACATCGAAGCTGTCGCTCGCCAGCGCCAGGAGAAAGCGCTCGGCGCCGAGCTTGCTCACCGGGTAGGCCGCCGTCGGCGCGCAGGGGTCATCCTCGCGCGCTGGGCGGCCCCCGTTCGAGCCGTAGACCAGGCCGGTGCTGGTGAAGACGAAGCGCTTCACCGAGGCGGCCCGGGCGGCGCTGGCCAGCTGCTGCGTCCCGAGCTCATTGACCGCCTGCGCCTGCTCGGGCGTCGCGATTCACGGCGGAGATCCTTCTCGCGCTCGAGCCTCAGCGTAGGAGCTGGCTGATGGCCCCGTAGAACAAATCGCCGAGGACAGCATACCCATTTGTGCTCGGGTGGAGGCCGTCGCTGGAGATGTAGTCTGTCTTGTAGTTCGCGTCCTTGACGAACGCGGCGTGAGCGTCGACGAACAGGATGTGCTTTCCGGCGGCGGCGCGGGTCTTCACCATCGCTGGGATGGTTGCGTTGTAGGCCTGGACGCTCGCGTCGTTGCAGCAAGGAGGAATAGAGGACACGACGAGCAGCGCATTCGGCGCGTCGGTGATGATCTCATCGATGAGACTCGCCAGCCTGGTTGGCGCGTTTGCAAGATCGATGTTCTGCAGGACGTCGTTCGTACCGATCATCAAGAGCACGATGTTCGGCTTGTACATCGACAACGACTGATCCGTGATTGCGCCGGCAATCCCCCCCTTCGACGATGGATTGGCGATGGTGTAGCCGCCATTGCCTTCGTTTCCCTGCGGAAATGTTTTCCCGGCAACGGTCGTCGGGCCGTTTGGCTTCGCGTCCCCGATGCTGAGGGTGCCCCCGACGAACGTGATCGTTTGTTTGCTGTTCACTGCCTTCGTGAAGAGCTCGATCCTGTACCCACCCTCCGGCGCCGTGCAGCAGCCTTCCGTGATCGAGTCGCCGAGCGGAAGAATCGAACACGCGGTTCCAGCCGTCGTGGGGCAAGGATCGAAATTCGTCCCACCGTCAGCGGCGCCAGCGTCCGGTGACGGGCTTCCTCCGGCTCCCGTCGGGTGACCGCCAGCGCCCCCCGTCCCTCCCTGGCCCGCTGCGCCGGTTCCCCCTCGCCCTCCGGTCATCGCTCCGCCGCCGCCCGCGGTGCCGTTTCCGGCCCCGCCGCCGGAGCCCGTCCCCCCCGCCTGACCCATGGCCCCCCCGCCGCCAATCGAACCACCCGTCGCAGCGGCGCCGGTTCCGCCTGCGCCTGTCGCTCCCCCCCGACCTGTGGTGCCCCCCGTGGTGCCCGAGCTCCCCCCCTCCGCGCTCCCTCCAGTGGCGGAAGTGCTGCCGCCTTCCCCGGCGGTTCGCCCGCCCTCACCACTTGTATCGTTGGTTCCACTCGACGAGCAGGCAGCGACGAGGACCGCAAGCGCGATTCCTGCTCGGGCGAGTGGCCAAATGTGATTAATCTTGCACGTCATATATCCTCCGCGCTCAAGCGGTCCCGGTGAACAAGAGTCCTACGGCTGTTTGATGTTCGAGGCTGATCGTTATCAGAGGATCTGCGAGTGCGCGCTTCCCGTCGTGTGCCGATACCGCGCCGACGGCGTTCACGCGGCCTCCCGGTGGTAGAAGCTGAGCACTCTGCCGAGCCGCTCACTCGCTTGACCCGAGCGCGAACCGCTCCGCGTACGCATTCAGGTTCGGGCTGCTCGGCGGCAATCGGAGCACTTCCAGCCCACCCCGCTTCATCGCCGCTCGGAGCTCGCGCGTGCAGAGCGGGTCCCTGTCCAAGATCAGGTACCGCTTGCCGGACAGAAACCCATCACTCATGTCGAGAAGGTTCCTCGCCACCTGTTCCATCCAGAGCCCGTCCGGGCAGTGTTCCGGCTCCTGTCGCCTTCTCACGCCCCACGGATCGTCTTGTACGCCCCCAGATCTCTTTCGTAAAGCCCTTGTTCCACGCTCCTGGAGTCGGCGAGTGCGGCTGCACCACGGACACGGACTGCGCCGGCCACGCGGGGGGCCCGTACTGCGTCTCCAACACAAGCACCTTCAAGAAGTGCGGCTGTGCAACCGCCGCCGACTGCGCCGGCGACCCGCAGGGGCACTCCTGCGTCAACCTCTTCAACGACGGCTGGTTGCAGTGCGGGTGCTCGACGGCCGCGGACTGCCCGAGTGGAAAGGCATGCCTCTCCGCCTCATCCGTGTGCCAGCGATAGGAGGGGCCGACCGAGGTCGGGCGGGCAGATGTCGTGGGAGACGCTCAAGGCAGGAGGCGCCGAAGGCGCTGCGCCTCGACCTGGACGCTCTCAAGCTGCGCGCACGATGCGGACACGACCTGCGGCGCACGTTCATCACATCCGCCCGGACAAGAACCCGAACGCGCCATCGCGGGTGGGGAGCACGCCGAGGCTGATGAAGCCGCTCGGCAGGGACTGCCCCCGACGTGCCCCGGCGGTTTCCCCGGGGGCCCCCGCGGCCGCGCCGTCGGCGGAGTAGCGCACGATGCCGGCGATCGTGAGCGCCACGCCGGTGGCCTGGGCAATTCCCAAAACCGCCAGGATGGGTACCTCCCTAATGTCCCTCATGGCGAGCCACGGGCCCACGACGGGAATCAGGAGGGCTCGCCCTTCGGGGCTACTGGTGCCGACGCACGTGCCGTTGTTGGTGTTGCAGAGGGTGCCGCCGGGCCAGGACTCGAGCGCGTCGATCCCCGCCGCCGCGCTGAGCGTGTAGCTGATGCCCAGGGTCGCCAATCCGCCGATGAGGAGCCCGGTCCGGCGCGGACGAGGGGCGGGCTGGCGGTCGGCCGGTGCCGCGGGGCCGGTGGCTTGAGACGCCGGTCCGGTCTGAGCCCGCGCGGGGCCGGCGGACAGGGACAGAGTGAGGAACGGGACGAACGCGCCTACCAAAGCCAAGGATCGCCGCATGATCTACCTCCAAGCTATGCGCCAAGCATACACCTCGGATGCTCGCCAGACGGTGGCGGGCCGACACCTTCACGGCGCTGTGGACGTCGACGACCTACTGGCAGTGCCTCGCAGGACCGAGCTCGAGTGGGCCGCAACGACGACGTCTGGCCGGCCGTCGCCGTTCAGGTCGCCGAGCGCCAACGAGCGCGAGTTCGCCGCGTAGACCAGGGGGGTGGTCGGGAAGGTCTCCTGGGAAGAACACCAAGTGGCTGCCCGCGCGAATGCGCCGATAGCCCGCCCGGATTGCTTCCGCGGAATTGCCCGGGGTGGGATTCGCTCCGATCTTCTGAAAGCAGGCGTCCAGGTCGCCGAGGTAGCGATTCCGTTGCTCGACTCCCCAGCGCTCCTGCGTGTAGCGGCCGATATCTTTGACGTCGGCCTTCGCTTTCTCCGAAAGAAAGAACCCGGCCATACGCGGCGCCGGCAGGCTGCTCCAGGTCTACGCGCCCGCGGCCATCGCGTCCGCCAGGCGGGGAAACTGGGGCCGAAAGCCGAGGTCTTCGCGGATGCGGCGGCCGTCGAGGAGGGCGTCGAAGGGGCGCGCGGCGGCGGCGTTCGACCCGTCCGGCGGCGGCGCCCCCACGGAGGCGAACAGGGTGGCGAGGTCGGGGGCCTCGTCGTCGACCACGTTGTAGATGCGATGCGCGGGCGACGGGACGTCGAGCTTCAT
Source organism: uncultured Pseudomonadota bacterium (assembly GCA_963835825.1). Taxonomy (GTDB): domain Bacteria; phylum Myxococcota_A; class Polyangia; order Fen-1088; family Fen-1088; genus JADGRB01. The sequence goes on along the minus strand of CAWIGZ010000001.1, from coordinate 1,247,567 downwards.
GGGTCGGACCATAGCCACCGGCGGGTGGCAACTGAGGCCACAGCGCCGGGTTGCCGCTACCGTCGATGGGACGACGCCCCTAGAATGACGGGTGATGTTCGTCCTCTGGGCGATTCTCGCGGCGGGGCTGGCGAACGACAATCCCGAGCGGGAACTGGCGAACACGCACGAGACGCGCCACCAGGTTGCGTTCGAGCTGATCGCGCCCGATGAGGCCGTCTTCACGGTCACGCGCGAGTTCGCCGCCCGATCGCCGGCTGATCCGATAGGCCTCGAACGACAATTTCGGCTGCCGAACGAATCGGTCGTCACGTCGTTCGGGATCGACAGCGACGGCGCCTGGCGCAAGGGGCGTCTCGTCGCGGTGCCAGGCGACATGGGTGACAGGCCTCGAATCTACGCTGGCAACCCGAACAGGCCGTGGGCCTCGCTCGAGGCGGAGAGCTATCGATCGTTCACCATTTCGACAGCCTCCATTCGGACGGGCGGCAAGCTGCAGATCCGTTACACCCTGTGGGCGCGCGGGGAGAGCGTGCCGGGCGGACGCCGGTGGGACTATTGCGGAAAGAGCGACCTGAGCGGGGACCAGGAGCCCGCGGCCGAGGTCTCGCTTCCCGCGGGCCATCCGGAGCTGAGCGCCCATCCGGACCCAGACCGCGGAGACTGCACCGTCGTCGAGAAGGCGGAGCCGGACGGAAAGGCGCCCGCGGCGCGCTACGGCGTCTATCGCTTCGCGCCAGGCATCTGGTGGTGGCGCCTCGAGGTCGCTGTTCCCAAGCGGATGGCGGAGGTCCCCTCGCCCGCCAACGCCGCGCCGATCGTATTCGTCCTCGACGCCTCGCGCAGCCAGGAACGCCAGGGGGGCCTGGCACCGCAGCTCGCGATTGTCGAGGCGTTTCTGGCGAACGTGCCGGGCGCCGAGGTCGAGCTGGTGATGACGAGCCGGACCGCCGCGCGCGTCTTCGGGCGATTCGTCCCCGCCTCGGCGTTCAAGCAGGCGCTTCCGGCCGACCTTCCGGAGCGGCCTCTCGGCAACGGATCTTTTCTGGATCGCGGCGCGACGCTGGCCGCCGAGACGCTGCGCCAGCTCGGAAAGCCGGGGCGAATCATCCTGCTGACCGACGGCGCGCTGCGCTCCGGCTTCGATCGACGCGCCACCATCGCGGCGCTGCGGCGCGCGCCCGAGGGGACCCTGGTCCACCTCCTCTACCCGAGCGCGAGCAAGATGCCCGGTTCGGTCGGTCACCGCGCCCCCGACGGGCTCGGCGCGCTGGCGGCGGCGTTCGGAGGCGCGACTTACGCCGTCAACGTGCCCCTGGTCGACGGCGTCGTTCGTCCGCCGGGGCCGGAGACATTGCGTCCCCTGTTTCGGCCCGACGCTCTCGACTCGCTCAGCCTCGTCGACCCGTCCAGATCGTCGCGTCCCGACTGGCCCGACTGGTCGCACGAACGGACAGGGGATTCGGTCGATCGAGTCGCCGTCGGGGAGACGGGACTCTGGTCCGGCATATCGACGATCGCGCCGCCGAATCGCCTCCAGCTCACCGGCTGGATCTGGAGCAAGAAACTGCGGATGTCGATTCACCGCGATCCGGCCTTCGAACGGCTGCTGGCGCGCCTGGCCGTCTCCGAAGACATGTTGATGGAGTGCCAAGATGGGACGCGCCAGCGGAAGGACGCGCTGGCCCAGGGCTTCGCCGTACCCGGCCTCATGTTCTGGGCGGCCGGCAGCGGCGGGCGAGAGCCGTACGGCTCCGGCGGCATCCCCGACCCCGGCTGTCTGGGGGGTTCCGGCGGAGGCGGTACCGGCGCTGGCCGCCCGCCCGTGCCGCAAGACCTGCTCCCCGAGATAGCTCCCCTGCTCGATCGTTGCGCTTTGAGCGCGGACCCAGCCGGAACGCTCCGGGTCGAGCTCGAGACCGATCAGCAGGAGATCTTGGACGTGACAGTCAAAGGCGGCGACGAGCCCGCCCGGCGTTGCATGGAGGAGGGTCTCTGGGCGACGCGTCTACCCGCGACGTTCAACGACAAGCATTCGCGCGAGAGCTACCGACTCACGTTCGCCCTCCGGTCAGGGCGGGTAGAACCAGCGAACAGCCGCTAGGCGCCGGCGGCCATCGCATAGCCCAGGCGGGGGAACCGGGGGCGAAAGCCGAGGTCCTCGCGGATGCGGCGGCCGTCGAGGAGCGCGTCGAAGGGGCGCGCGGCGGCGGCGTTCGAGCCGTCCGGCGGCGGCGCCCCCACGGAGGCGAACAGGGTGGCCAGGTCGGGGGCCTCGTCGTCGACCACGTTGTAGATGCGATGCACGGGCGACGGGGCGTCGAGCAGGCGGGCGACGGCCTGGCCGACGTCGGCGTGGTGGCCGATCGACATGCGCTGGGTCGGCGAGAAACCGCGCATCATCGGGATCGCCTCCGCGATGTGGGGATTGCCGTCGCCGTAGACAACGCTGGCTCTCGACCGGACCCAGTCGACGACCCGCCGCAGGAAGTTCATCTCCGACTTCGCCACGTTCCGGGTAGCCGAGCAACGCGGATCTCCGAAGGAGTTCCTGCGTCGTTTCGCGCCGATGACCATGGTAGCCAGCACGGGACCCCCGAGGTGAAGAGGCGACCGCCGATCGCATTGAACAATTCGAATCCCACGGGCTTCTCGGCTCATGGCCCGTTGTCACAGGGCGGGACAGCCGATACGGGTCCTGTCGAGCACGACGTCGTCGTAGTAAACGTCGAAGGCCTTCGTGGGATGCCAGTCATGGAAACCAATTCCGAACGTGTCGAACACGCCGATGAGACCGCCGGTCTTGCCCTGGTAGAAGGTGCCGCCGGACTTCGTGCCGTCGCTCGAGTAATTGACATGCATGTTGTCGAACACGCCGACCTGAGTCCCACCGACCCACAACGTGATCCGCTCAGGCTGATCTTCGAATTCCCACTCGATGCAAACCCACTTGCCGGTCGGGAAGTTCGCGCCCGCGTAGGCAGAATCCTCAATGTTGGGCGTCACGTCGTGGATGTCGAACGACAGCTGCCACTGGCCGTCATAGCTGCCGACCTCCAAGTAGCGCAGCTGCGCCAAGGGCGCTGGGCCGCTCCCTGAACCGGTGCCATTGCTTCCGGCGAACGGAAATTGAATGTGAAGACTGGCGGATGCCCCAGCGGAGAAATACATGCTCGCCCGGCCGAAGGTTGTGGCGGACTTCAACGCCGCGGGAACATTCTTCGCGAAGAGAGTAGCCCAGTCGTCGCTGCCGCTGCCCAACCCTTGCAGGTGTAAGGCATACTTGCCGTGCGCGACCTGCTGCGTTTGCACATCCAGGGTGCCGCCCTTCGACGACGTATCCCATTTCGCGGGATCGATGCTGCCGGTTTCGAAGTCCTCGCAGATGAGCCCCGGGCACGATGAGGCACCGCCTGCGCCTCCGCCCGTCGCCGATGAACCGCCACCGGCGCCGCCGCCGGCCTTTCCGCCGATGCCGCCTTGTGTGCCTGCGCTGCCTCCCGAGTGAGCTGCCGATCCCGCCGCCCCCGCGAATCCGCCGCCGCCACCGCTGCCGACACTCGCCCCGCCCGCGCCGCCCTTTGCCGGCGAGCCGGACCCTCCCTCGGAACCTGTCGTGCCGCCGACCGACGTGCCGGTACCAGCCGCGCCGGTATCACCCGCGACGGCCGTGTTCCCGCCAGTTCCCGCGCGACCTGCGGCGCCGGCCGAAGCGCCGCCCGTCCCACCGGTACCGGAAGGGGCGTTCGTCGTGGGGCTTTGCGTACAACCAACGAGAACGAATGAAGCAGCGAGCGCAACGAGCGCCCCAGTCGCTGGCCGAGGGTCTGTGCGCATGGCGTCTGGGACGATATCATTTGACGAAGCCCTGGGCGCGGCCAGCCGTCGCGCAGCCCCACCGGTGGCTTTGCTGGCACTGGGAGCGACGAGGCTCCGATAAGACCGAGTGTTATTCGGAAGAACCCGACAGGCACGCGAACGGCGGCGTCACACGGATAGAATGAACGTGGGGCATCCGATGCGCAGAACCGCCGTCGTCGTTTCGAGCCCGATCGCCCTCGTCATGGTGGCGCTCTGCGCCTGTACGCATGCGGTCCGCATGGGCCCCGCGGTCCCTCTGACGATCGGCGATCCGAGGGACGCCTGCGAGCAAGAGGGATGGCTCGAGCTGGCGCCCGCGGAGGTTCGGCAATGGGGACCCCCGTTAGTCTATGGAGGCTTCGGCCTGTTCCGCCCGGGCCAGGCACACCCCGAGGATCTCGAGCGGGTCGTCGATCGCCTGCAGGAGCCCACCCTTGAGGCCAGAATGGCACGCATTCGGCGTACCGATGCCGCCACTCACCGATCGCTTTACTGGATTCTGGGCGTCGGCGTTGGAGGCATGACGGTTGGCCTCGGAACCGGGGCGGCGCTCAACGATCGAAACCACGCGGCGGCGACCGTCTTCGGCATCGGCGGACTGGCGCTCGGTCTGGTGGGGGTCATCGGCGCGCTCGTGACCATGCCCCCCACGCAGGACCAGCTCGACGCCGACGCGGGTCATTACGTGTTCTTCGACGCCGAGGACCTGCCCGCCATCACGCGTGGCACCGAGCGCACCGACCAGGCTGTCCGGCAGGCGTGCGCGGCAGGAGGCCGGCGAGACTAGGCGCGGTCTCGGTCAGGCCCCAGACGCGCGCCAGCAGCCGGCGCGGCAGGCGGCGTCGTGCGCCTCCGGCGTCAGCGCGCAGAATGTGGCATCGCCGGCGACGGTGCCGCCATCGCCGCAAGCGGCCCGGTAATCCCGGTCCAGCGCGTCGCACTGGGTGAGGCACAATGGCGGCGGGAGCAGGCGGGTGGCGCAACGATCGTCGAAGCAGAGCTCGGCGGAAGCCGACGGCGCGCAGGTGGCGACGTCCCTACCCGACGCCAAGCAGAAGTAGACCGCAGTCTCCCGGAGCGCGTCGCAGTAGTGCCGACACATCACCAGGTAAGGATCGCCGGCGTCGTCACCCGACATGGCGTCGGCTCCGTCGCCGCCACCGTCGCCCGACGCGCAGCGGTCGTCCCGTGCGCCGGCGTCCCACGCGCCCGCGTCAGGTCGCTCCCCGATGATGGCGGTCACTGGTCCCGCATCCGACGGCGAGGGACTGCTACCCCCGGGGGCAGAGGCCGACGTCCACATGGAACCACCCGCGGGCACGGGCGAAAGCCCTTCGCGCCCACCCAGCCCGTCGCAAGCGGCGAGCGCCGCCAGCAGTCCGAGCGCCACACGAACGCCCGCCCCCGACGACTGCCCTGATCCTGTCGCGGTCATGCCCTGGAATGTAAGACGTCCTTGCTCATCGGCACGACGCCGGCAAGCGGGCGACGGCCTGGGCGACGTCGGTGCGGTGGCCGGACGCCCTCAGCCGCGAATCCGAAGGCGGCCATCCTCGACGATCCAAAGCTTGCCCGTGACGGGTTCATCGACCGCCGCTGCAGCGACCTGGGCGATGGCGGCAAGCACGACGGCTTTACCTTGTCGCCCCGGTCGCAGCACGACGATTCCCGCGCTGCTCCCGGGCGAGTACGTTCGGATGTTGCCGAACCCGACGTCCAACGTGATGAGCGCACGACCCTCCGCTTGAACGACCGCGAAGATCTCTGGGTCGGCCTTTCCGCCCAACCGCTGGTCGAGCACGGTGACCGCGTCGTGGCCGGCGGCGCGAAGAATCTGGACGCCCTCCCCGGGCAGATTCTCGTCGAGCTTGAACTTCATCCCGCAGCGTGACGCGGAAGATCCAGGACGCGCTCCCGAGCCAGCTCCGCGCCGTAAGCCACCGCAGCCCGGATGTCGTCGAGCGTCAGGCTCGGGTAGCTGGCCAGGATCTCTTCAGCCGGAAGACCATCGGCCAGATTGTCGAGCACGACCGAGACTGGAATCCGCGTTCCCCGGACACACGCCGCCCCGTGACAGACGTCAGGGCTCGTCGTAACTCGGTCGCGCCAGTCGATCATCGCACCTTCAGGATACCACGCGACGCTGGCCACCTCCGGCAGCGGGACCGTGCCGCTATGCGCCCGCCGCCAGCGCGTCTGCCAGGCGGGGGAACTTGGGCCGAAAGCCGAGGTCTTCGCGGATGCGGCGGCCGTCGAGGAGGGCGTCGAAGGGGCGTGCGGCGTCGGCGTTCGAGCCGTCGGGCGGCGGCGCCCCCACGGAGGCGAACAGGGTGGCCAGGTCGGGGGCCTCGTCGTCGACCACGTTGTAGATGCGATGCGCGGGCGACGGGGCATCGAGCGGGCGGGCGACGGCCTGGGCGACGTCGGCGTGGTCCTCCTCGGCCCGGCGCAGACCACGAAAACTGGTCGCGGCTGGACGGGGTCTCCTAGGATTGCGAGGGTCCGGTCCGAGCGCGCTGACTACGGCAGATGCCTCCCGGGCAGCATCCGCTGGTGCAGGACGCGGACGATCTCGATCTCGTTTCCAGACGTCCGGAAGAACACCATGTGGCTGCCCGCGCGAATGCGCCGGTAGCCGGCCCGGATTGCTTCCGCGGAATTGCCCAGGGTGGGATTGGCGCCGATCTTCTGAAAGCAGGCGTCCAGGTCGCCGAGGTAGCGATTCCGTTGCTCGACTCCCCAGCGCTCCTGCGTGTAGCGGCCGATATCTTTGACGTCGGCCTTCGCTTTCCCCGAAAGAAAGAACCCGGCCATACGCGGCGTCAGTGCGCGGTCTCAGCGTCGAGCTCGGCCAGCACCTTTTCCAGGCTGTAATCCGACCGGCCGCTCCGCTCGCCTTCTTCCAGCGCCGCGCGCAAGGCCGCCAGCTTGGCCTCGTCCTCGCGCTGGCGCAGCGCCTCGGCCCCGGCCCGGAGCACCTCCTCGACGGTCGAGAACCGGCCGCTTGCTAGCTGCGCTTCGGCGAAGCGGGCGACGTCATCGGGAAGATCGGCGAGACTCAACGGGCGTGCCATAAACACCTCAACGACTACAGACAGTATCCCTTCGTCGCGTCCGGATGGCAATCGTCTGATCCCCTCCCGGAGGCCGCTCCAGGTCTACGCGCCCGCGGCCATCGCGTCCGCCAGGCGGGGGAACTGGGGGCGAAAGCCGAGGTCTTCGCGGATGCGGCGGCCGTCGAGGAGGGCGTCGAAGGGGCGCGCGGCGGCGGCGTTCGAGCCGTCCGGCGGCGGCGCCCCCACGGAGGCGAACAGGGTGGCGAGGTCGGGGGCCTCGTCGTCGACCACGTTGTAGATGCGATGCGCGGGCGACGGGGCATCGAGCAGGCGGGCGACGGCCTGGGCGACGTCGGCGTGGTGGCCGATCGACATGCGCTGGGTCGGCGAGAAACCGCGCATCATCGGAATCGCCTCGGCGATGTGCGGATCGCCGTCGCCGTAGACAAAAGGGAGCCGCAGCACGCGGACATCGAACCTGGCGTCCGCGAGACCTTCGTCCGCCAGCGCCAGGAGAAAGCGCTCGGCGCCGAGCTTGCTCACCGGGTAGGCCGCCGTCGGCGCGCAGGGGTCATCCTCGCGCGCCAGGCGGCCCCCGTTCGAGCCGTAGACCAGGCCGGTGCTGGTGAAGACGAAGCGCTTCACCGAGGCGGCCCGGGCGGCGCTGGCCAGGTGCTGCGTCCCGAGCTCATTGACCGCCTGCGCCTGCTCGGGCGTCGCGCCCCGGAAGAACGCCGCGCAGTGGACCACCGCATCGACGCCGCCCACCGCGGGTGGCCACCGGCGGGCGGCAACGGATTGGATGTCGTCCGGGCGCAGGCAAGGGAGATGCTAGACTGCAGGTCATGAAGACCGTACAGCTCACCGCGATCATCGAACGAGAAGGCGACGGTTACGTGGCCCTCTGCCCGGACGTGGACGTGGCCAGCCAGGGAGCCTCCGTCGACGAGGCGCGAGCGAACCTGGTAGAGGCTCTGGAGCTCTTCTTCGAGACCGCCTCCGAGTCCGAGATCAAGACGCGCCTGCACACCGAGGTGTTCGTGACGCGTCTTGAGGTAGCGGTTGGGTAGGCTGAGGACCTTCTCTGGCAAGCAGGTTTGCGCTCTCCTGGCCCAGCACGGATTCACGCAGGTCCGCCAACGAGGGAGCCACGTGATCATGCAGAAGCGCTCGGCCGAGACCACGGTGACCGTACCGGTGCCGGATCACGCCGAGATCCGAATCGGGACGCTCCTTTCGATCATCCGGCAATCTGGCCTTCCGCGCCCTCTGTTCGAGCAGTGAGCGAGGGTTAGCCCCAGAAGATCGCCGTCGGGTCCTTCTCGACCTCGCGAAGGAGCTCGAGGAAGTCGCGAGGATCTTCGAGTCCCTCGTATGAATGCCACCGAAGGTTCCGGTCGGACCAGTACAGGGTCCAAGACCCACGCCTGGCGTTGTATCGAAACTTCGCCACGACGTGGTCAACCTTCCGGTCGCGCTCCAGGTAGTGCGGTCGCCGTTCGAACAGCTCGATATCCGATCTGACGACCCGAAAGTCATGTTCGAGCTGGTCCCGGATGTGGGTTCTCATGGACCATCTTTGGACCTGAGCTATAATTGGACCAGAGCAGGCAGAAGGACAACGCTATCCGGCAGCTGGACCGAGCGCTCATTCGGACGCTATCGAGGCGGCCTTAGCACCCCGTCTCAATCTTCGTCCGAAGAGGACGCAGATGAAGGTGCCGGTCGTTTTTTGGAAGTCAGATCAGGGCAATGAACCCGTGGGTGAATGGCTCAGGGAGATGGACACCGAGGCGCGCAAGGCCATCGGCGATGTCTCTTGCACGGCTTCATCAAGAAGACGAAGAAGACCCCGTCGGCGGGCGTCGCCCTCGCGCGACGCAGGCAGAAAGAGTAACGATGATGGACAAGAAGCACTTCGGCTCGCCCCTGGACTCGTTGTTCGAAGAGCTCGGCGAGCTGGACGAGATGAACGAACGGCTCGCGAAGCGGATCTACGCCGATCGGCTCATGGAGGTCATGCGACGCCGAAAGATCTCGCACTCTGAGTTTGCGCGCCGAATGAGGACCAGCCGCACCGCCGCGAAGCGCCTGCTCGACCATACCGTCCCGGGCGTGACCCTCGACTCACTCGGCCGCGCCGCTCGAGCGGTCGGAATGGCCTTTGACCCCGGTCTCGTGGAGGTCTCGAAGCAGGCCACCTACCTCAAGAAGTACGGACCGAGCCTGAGTCAGCGCGAGGTCGCGAAGGACGCGCTCTACGCCCGAAAATATCAGCGCAGCTGATCGGCAGAGCTCCCACCGAGGCATCGAGCAGGCGGGCGACGGCCTGGGCGACGTCGGCGTGGTGGCCGATCGACATGCGTTGGGTCGGCGAGAAACCGCGCATCATCGGTTGACCTAATATAACGATATGTCGTCGACGGTGATCGTACCGGTACAGGAGGTGGTCGCGTCAGACGTGGTGGGCTCGAGCTGCCACTCGACACCGATGAACCTGCCTTGGTCGATCGTGTCGTACGGCATTCCTGAGGTCGCGGGTATCCCTCCGCTGAACGCGAACTTGATCGTCCCAGAGCCGTTATCAAACTGCGCGGGCGAAAACTGGGCGGGGTAGCAGTTGGTCGCGACGCAGCCACCTCGATTCGGGTCGTTGCCCGGCGTGACGTGCTCCGTGTCAACGATGGCCATGGTGACGAGGCAGGGCCCTGAGCTCATGTACTTGAACTTGAGGCCGTAGTAGAGATTCGCACTGACGCAGGAGGGGCCCGCCACGTAGACCTCGAACCCATTGTAGGGATTCGGAACGGCGGGGGTCGGTGCAGAGACGGTCCCCGTGAAGGTCAGCATGCCGCCGGTGACCGAGAGGGTTCCGGTCTTGCCGCTCGAGTAGAGGGCGGTGGCCCCCACCATGCCGGCTGCTGTGCCGGACGAGCCGAACGTGTAGTTACCTGCGTTCGTCGTGCTTGCCACTGCGTCGGAGAAGTTGGTGATGAGCGCGGCCGGTGTTGGGCCGCCCGCGTTGCAGTTCTTCGCCCAAGGGTCCCCGCTTGTTCCGGCGTCATCGCCACTCCTCCCCGTCCCCGCGGGCGCTACGAACGGCCCGCCAGCCGCGCCGGCAGCTCCCCCTGCCACACCCGCCGCACCCGCCGCGCCATTTCCCCCTCGGCCACTCCCCGCACCTGCCGCTCCTCCCGCGGCACCTCCGGTCGCGGGCGCGCCCGCCAGGCCACCGGTTCCTCCGCCCGACGAACCGCTCCCGCAGGCCCCAAGACCGGCACACAGGCCGAAAACGAGAACTGACGCCACTCTCTTGCAGCTTCGCAAGAGCGAACCGTAACCGGACGCGACCGCCCTATCAACCGGACTCGGGTGAGGATTGCCCGCGTTGCCGAACCGGATGCGCCGCGCCGGGTGCGGTGCGGCTCCTGTCAGTGTTGCCGAGGCAGATAGCCAGCGGCGGCACACTCTGCCGTCTCGACCTCTCGCCAGTGTGCCAGGTACGCGACATCTTCGTGGCTCGGATGGAAGGCCCGGTTGACCGCCATGTTGTACTCGTCGACCAGACAACTCGCTTTGAGGCAGGCATCCTGGTGGTCGCGTCGGCTTTTCGCCTTTACGTACCCCTCCAGCGCCTCGCTCAGGCTCGTCTCGCCTTCACCAGGGTCTCGGCAGCAGCAAAGATCCTTCGGCGTTCCAATCGCCTTGAGCGGAGGCGGCACCGGCACGGCGGCTGGCGCATGACGTGGGCCCGCCCGATTGCCTCGCTTCTGCGTCACGATGATGCCGCCGACGACGGCGCTAGCCACAAGAGCGATCGTGACCAGCAATTGATTGGCGCGCCTCACCGGGCGAAGTCTACCGCCGACGGTGTTGGCGTAGTCGAACCCGAACAGCCCAAATGTCTCCCGCTGGGCTACGCGTCGAGCTCGTGGACCCGGATCGCGGGCATCGCCTCTACGCGCCGGCGGCCACCGCATCCGCCAGGCGGGGGAACTGGGGGCGAAAGCCGAGGTCTTCGCGGATGCGGCGGCCGTCGAGGAGGGACGGCTATCAACGTAAAACGAGGTTCCCTGTGCTGCGCTTCCGGAGACCCAAGGACGTTGGCCAGTGACCGCTTGAGGAGGCAGCCGGTTCCTAGCTCTCTCCGTAGACGAGAACCTGCAGGCTTTCGATCAGACGGTGGTTCTGCCACTCCAGGCACAGTAGACGGATCATCGGAAGAAACATGGCCAACCAGACGACCGCGAGGATGGTAAGTAGCCGGCGAATCCCAGGATCGCCGGACCGTTCAAACACGACGACAGGCGTGCCTAGGGCGACGAGAATGGCCGCGAGCCTTCGGCGGAATACCGCCAGCCGAGTTCCGTCATATCTTGCGCGCAGCAGCTGCGAGCGGCTCTCTCGTCGCATGTCGCACAACCTGAACCACGGCTGGACACCTGAGCTTGCACAGTGCCTCATGTCCCGTCACCAGCAGCAATGACTGTGCCCGGGCGCCGGGAGCCGATCCGGGCGGGCTATCGGGACAACGATCGTGCAAATCGCGGAGACATCGGGCCGCTGTGAGCCGCAACCTGCGGGACTACGGCGAGGTTTGAGTTGCCGAAGCACGCCGCTTGCCCGCTTTCTCTGCGTCAACCGTGATTGGCACGTCCGTCGCTAGGCACGTCGACGTCATTCTCACCCTCGCCGCTTCGCGTACCCTCTACGCGCCGGCGGCCATTCTACTTCGACTCGGGCGCGCTCACGATCGAGCGAAGGCGCGGCTGCCAGGACGAAGCCCCGTGGTAGCCTTGCAGCGGTGAGTCGAGACGAAGAGCTGATCGCACAGCTCCAGTCGCCAATCCGTCGGGAAAGGATTGAAGCGGCTGCCGAGCTTGGGCACCGCAGGGCGCGCCAGGCGGTTCCGCGGCTGATCGAGCTGCTCAAAGACTGCAAGACCGTTTGGGGCGACGCAGAGTACGCGGCCCGCGCCTTGGGCGAGATTGGTGACGATCGCGGCGTCGAACCGCTCCTTGCGGCGCTGGAAGAGCCATTTGTTGGCGGAGCGGCGATTGAGGCGCTGGCTAAGCTTCATGACGAACGCGCCCTCGAGCCGTTGATTCGACTGTTCGCAAAGAGGCCGATCAGCAGCTTGGCAACCGTGCTCGGCAGGTGGGGCGATACGCGCGCAGTGGGGGCGCTGATCGCCGCGATGGGCGACCCAGACCCCCATGTGCGCTTCTACGTGGCACGCGCTCTTGGTCGACTGGGCGACAGACGTGCGCTTCCCTGTTTGGAGCGTGCCCGAGATACAGACACGGCTCCCATCACGGACGCTCACAGCCTCCGTGGCAAGAGTGTCAGCAGGGTGGCGTCCGAGGCTATCGACGCCATCTCGCGGCACACCGAAAGCTCGCGCGGCCGCCCCTGACTGCGGTGTCCAACCGCTGGTCGAGCACGGTGACCGCGTCGTGGCCGGCGGCGCGAAGAATCTGGACGCCCTCCCCGGGCAGATTTTCGTCGAGCTTGAACTTCATCCCGTGCCGCTACGCGCCCGCGGCCAGCGCGTCGGCCAGGCGAGGGAACTTCGGCCGAAAGCCGAGGTCTTCGCGGATGCGGCGGCCGTCGAGGAGGGCGTCGAAGGGGCGCGCGGCGTCGGCGTTCGAGCCGTCCGGCGGCGGCGCCCCCACGGAGGCGAACAGGGTGGCGAGGTCGGGGGCCTCGTCGTCGACCACGTTGTAGATGCGGTGCGCGGGCGACGGGGCATCGAGCAGGCGGGCGACGGCCTGGGCGACGTCGGCGTGGTGGCCGATCGACATGCGCTGGGTCGGCGAGAAACCGCGCATCATCGGGATCGCCTCCGCGATGTGCGCATCGCCGTCGCCGTAGACGAAAGGGAGCCGCAGCACGCGGACATCGAAGCTGGCGTCCGCCAGCGCCAGCAGAAAGCGCTCGGCGCCGAGCTTGCTCACCGGGTAGGCCGCCGTCGGCGCGCAGGGGTCATCCTCGCGCGCCAGGCGGCCCCCGTTCGAGCCGTAGACCAGGCCGGTGCTGGTGAAGACGAAGCGCTTCACCGAGGCGGCCCGGGCGGCGCTGGCCAGGTGCTGCGTCCCGAGCTCATTGACCGCCTGCGCCTGCTCGGGCGTCGCGCCCCGGAAGAACGCCGCGCAGTGGACCACCGCATCGACGCCGCGCACCGCGGGTGGCAGCGACTCCGGTCTGAGCAGATCGCCCTCGGCGAGCGCAATCCCCGACAATCCACGTTGGCGCAGGTCGGCGGCGCGCGCCGGCTCGCGCACCAGGGCGCGCACCTGGTCGCCGCGCTGGGCAAGTCGCCTGGCGAGCCGGCTCCCGACCTTCCCGGTCGCTCCGGTGACGAGGATCTTCATGCGTCGGAACATATCCACCGGCGGGCGGCAACCGATTGGATAAATCGGACAAGCGCGCCCGGACGGTTGCGCGACATCGCGCGCAATCTGATCCTGCCCCGACTCGGTGGACGGTTTCGTTACGCTGCCTGAGTTAGCTGTTCTTCTGCAAGGGCCTCGTAGGCGGCGGCTCTCCACCGACGGCGCCCTCATCATTCGCACCGACCATGTGTGGCACGAATTCGGCGGCGACTACTACGACACCGCCGTCCGCGACGGGGTCACCGGCGCGCTCCTGCAGCGCTTCTCCGATCACCCGGTCACCCCATCCGCCGATGGCACGCGCCTGTTCGGCAACGACGGCGCGGTCTTCTGCCGGTGAGAGACCGCCACGGACCGGCGGGGTCCGGCGGGCCCCGGCCGGGATGTTTCGTCTCGCCGGCGTGAGCTCGGTCAGGCTTTGTTCTGAGGAAATGGAGGTTTCAAGCAGTAGCTATCCGGCGCTGCTTACGTCCTGCGCGACCATCCGGAAGTGGAAGGGGAAGGTCCGGCTGCCGACGCGGATCTTCAGCCAGACGTACTGGATGCCTTTGTCCGCCGGGATGAAGACCTGACCGCCGACCGACGCGCCCGGAAGAAGTGTGTTGTGGCGGAGGGCCTCGTCCGACCACATCTCGCGCTGCGATTCGATCTCGCCGGAAGCACGATCGTGTGAGCCCGCCGTGCCCTGCTGCACGCTGACGGCGCCCTCCGTGCGCAGCGGCGCGACGTTGCCACCGGGGCCGGCCAGCGACGCGGTATCCGTCATCGCGCTCAACAAGACCAGCCCCCCCAAGGCCCGTTCGTCGTTGGCCGCCTGTGCCCGCTCGCGCGACGCTTTCTCGTCGAGCCCCGCGATCATCTCCTCGGGATCGATCACGAACGTCTCGTTCGCGCAGGAGCTCTCGCCCGTCCCCTTGCACGAGATGAAGCTGAACGCTTGCGCCGGATCGATATCCAGCTTCCGATCGGTCTGGTTCTGGATCTCGACGTGCACGCCGAGCGTCGTCCCCACCTCCCGATCGAACGAGGCGGCCACCCGCACCCCTTTCTCCTCCTGCTTTACCGCGGCCCGCCCCGACACCCAGAACACGTCGTTGGCGATCGGGTCGAGCCGAACAATCGGCGCCGCGGTTGCGCAGCCGAGCACCGACGCAACCACCACCGCGAGCAAGACCGAAACGATTGGTCTATTTCCCATGAGCGTCGTCACAGCAACGGTCATGCCACGCCAGATGGCCGGAACCCGACGAGATTCCGTCGCGGGACCCGCACCTGAGGCGCCGAGACCACAGGTGGGCGCTCACGGTTACCCTATTCCTTCGCGCCCTCCCCCCCAGAGAGACTTCTTGGCACGCGCTGGAAGGTCGAGGCGCCGCCCGGCGCCCATCGGATAGAGGTCGTGGAAGCGCGCCCGCTATGTGCACGCGGCCAGCGCGTCCGCCAGGCGGGGGAACCGGGGGCGAAAGCCGGGGTCTTCCCGGATGCGGCGGCCGTCGAGGAGGGCGTCGAAGGGGCGCGCGGCGGCGGCGTTCGAGCCGTCCGGCGGCGGCGCCCCCACGGAGGCGAACAGGGTGGCCAGGTCGGGGGCCTCGTCGTCGACCACGTTGTAGATGCGATGCGCGGGCGACGGGGCATCGAGCAGGCGGGCGACGGCCTGGGCGACGTCGGCGTGGTGGCCGATCGACATGCGCTGGGTCGGCGAGAAGCCGCGCATCATCGGGATCGCCTCCGCGATGTGCGCATCGCCGTCGCCGTAGACGAAAGGGAGCCGCAGCACGCGGACATCGAAACTGTCGGCTCGCCAGCGCCAGGAGAAAGCGCTCGGCGGCGAGCTTGCTCACCGGGTAGGCCGCCGTCGGCGCGCAGGGGTCATCCTCGCGCGCCAGGCGGCCCCCGTTCGAGCCGTAGACCAGGCCGGTGCTGGTGAAGACGAAGCGCTTCACCGAGGCGGCCCGGGCGGCGCTGGCCAGGTGCTGCGTCCCGAGCTCATTGACCGCCTGCGCCTGCTCGGGCGTCGCGCCCCGGAAGAACGCCGCGCAGTGGACCACCGCATCGACGCCGCCCACCGCGGGTGGCAGTGATTATGCTCGGCAATCGCCGCACGGACGAGCCTCGGCGCCCCGGCGTCAGTCCCGTCCGCCCGCACCTACACCGCCGTCGATCGGGCCTGCGACCCCGGCAGCGGTGAGAATGATCTCGCGAGTCGGGTCGTCGATGAGTGTGCAGATCGAGTAGTAGTCTGGAAGCGACGAAGGCAGGGTGACGACACCCTGCTCCCGCACATCACCGACCAGGCTGGACAGCACCCCCACGATCTGTCCCGCCGCGTTCAGCACCGCCCCGCCCGAATCACCGTTGAAGGCTGCCGCGGACATGATCAACGCGCGGCCCTGTACTTGAACGACGTTGCCCACGGACACCAGCGGCGGCGGATACTGCATCCGTTGTTCGCCGGACCAGTTGAACCCCGGGTTTCCGACGACGTAGACGCGATCGCCCACCGCCGGAGGGCTTGGAGCGGGCTGGAGATACACGGCGGATGTCTCTCCTGCTCCGATCAGACAGGTGTCGAAGACCTCATCGAGCGGCACCGTCTCCCAGCAGTCCCGGTTCTGCTCGGCTGCGCAGGTCGTCGTCCGAGGGTTGCCCCCGACCATCAGGAATGGGCCACAGCCTGAACCCTCGTCGAAAGGGACGCCGTCGCTCGCGTATTGATAAGCGGTGGGAAAGGTGCAGGCAGCGCTGAGCACATGTTCGCAGGTCAGTTGCCAGTTGGCGGCGACATACGATCCCGCCCCACCGTTGAGCTGCGTGACCGCCTTCCCAACGAGACCACTATCGAACGGCCATGGAGGACCGGCCACCGGCGCGAAGAGCTTCGTTGCGCAGGAGACATCCGCCGACGTGAGCCTCTTCTGGCATTCGGGTAGGTCGTCCTGCGTGAGCACCGGATACGGCTCACATGTCACCCCCGGTTGATTGCTCGGATAGCACAACGCTCCAGAGTGATCGCCGGTGGAACACCCGAACAGACCAAGCCCACCCAGCGCCCCGACCAAGAGGATCTGGGAGGCAAAGAGGCCGAGGCGCAGACCGCGGAGGAGATCGATGGGGCGCAATTGAACGTGAACAGGATCGCACGCCTGACCGATGGGCGAAAGAACCACCGAATAGCTGGTGCTCCGCCTTCCCCCTCGTTCTTCTGGTTCCATCCGAGCTCCAATTGTGTCTTGGCTAGGTGGTCCGGTTCTTCAGCGGCGTCGGTACGGTTCGCGATTCGAGCCGCCGACTCCGGAGCCCCCACAGCTCACCTCGATGACCTTGAGCGTGGTCGCGGGCGGGGTCACCGAGATGTCTGTTCTCGCGTCCGAGACGAAGGCCCGTCCGTCCGCGGAGGCGAGGAGAACGCCCGAAAACAGCTCTTTGCTGGTGAGTGGAAAGAACGCGCCCGCGTTCAAACGACCAAACGAGATGTAGCTTCTTCCGAAGGCGACCAGCGGTTCGACTCCGCCTGATACCCACGCGTATCCGACGCCGCTCGACGGTGGGGGAAGCATCGCCACCTCGGAAAGGGTGTTGGACGCGAGATGACGGAGCGACGTCGACCCGTCCCGCGCCGGGAAGGCGAGGTAGACCGTTTCTCCCGCCGAAACCTGCGGGCAGTTGGCTGACCCCTCGGGAAAAGGTGAGGTCGCCTGATTGACGATCTCTCCGGCGGCGTTCAACTCGACGACGTGCACGATCCTGGTGGTCATGTCCGCCACGCTGCCGACGATCCCGTGTGGCGTGCCCGTGAGGACGAAACAGTCGAGAACAGGCTGGTTGCCTGTGTCGAGCAGACGGACCTCGCCACCCACCGGCTGCCCGTTCTTGTCGATGAGAACGAAGTGAGGATCGCGCGTCCCATTTTGCCCGTTCCCGACGGCCACCCGCTCGCCGTCGAGCGCGACCGCCGAGGGATAGATCGCCGTCGGGCTATCGAAGACAGACAGGACCGGAGCGGCAGCCGCGACGACGGTGCCATCGGCACGCAGGGCCTGCGCAAGAAGCTTCTTTTCCGAGCCCGTGTCCGTCGTACGCGCGAACAGCATGAGGAGCGGATCGCGGACGGTCCCCACGCTCAAGGGAGACAGGTAAGGCAAGAACGGCGTCGTGATGTCGAGCTCGCGCCACTGTCCGGCTTCGTCTCCGAACAACCACACCACATGAGACGGCGTCATGCTGCTCACGGACGCGAATCCGTCCGAAAGGCGGGTGGCGCCGTTGACGATTGAGCTCGCCCGCGTCTCGAAGCGCCGGACGACGACGCACTCACCGGGCCCCGGAACCGCCAGTCCTCCCTGACCGCCCGCGCCTGCGCTCGCGCCCGCACCTCCGCCCGCTGCGCTGGCGCCCCCGCCCCCGCCTGCGTTTCCGCCTGTGCTCGCGCCTCCAGCCACGCCTCCTCGTCCGCCCGTCGATGGCACTCGCGCCTGTTCCCGGAGAGCCACTCGCGTTGCCACCGGCGCCGCCGTTGGCGGCGCCCCCGGCCCCCACGCCTCCCCCTGCACTTCCCGAGGCGCCGCCGCTCGACGAGCCGTGATCCTTCGAGCCCGGGCTTGACGCACAGGCGGCAACCGTCAGGGTGACGAGAAGAATCCGCAGTCTCATTTGTGCCTCCTCGGATCAGGCGACGAAGCACCCGCGCGGCGCGCTCACGTTCGAGCTCTGGAATGGCCATGGTGCGCGGCCGGTGCGTCCGACGGCGACTATAGCGCCGGCCCGCGACAGACGTCACCTGGTCAGCGGCGAGCGCCCCTAACCTCTACGCGCCCGCCGCCATCGCATCCGCCAGACGGGGGAACTGCGGCCTAAAGCCGAGGTCTTCGCGGATGCGGCGGCCGTCGAGGAGGGCGTCGAAGGGGCGCGCGGCGTCGGCGTTCGAGCCGTCCGGCGGCGGCGCCCCCACGGAGGCGAACAGGGTGGCGAGGTCGGGGGCCTCGTCGTCGACCACGTTGTAGATGCGATGCGCGGGCGACGGGGCATCGAGCAGGCGGGCGACGGCCTGGGCGACGTCGGCGTGGTGGCCGATCGACATGCGCTGGGTCGGCGAGAAGCCGCGCATCATCGGGATCGCCTCCGCGATGTGCGCATCGCCGTCGCCGTAGACAAAGGGAGCCGCAGCACGCGGACATCGAAACTGGCGTCCGCGAGACCTTCGTCCGCCAGCGCCAGGAGAAAGCGCTCGGCGCCGAGCTTGCTCACCGGGTAGGCCGCCGTCGGCGCGCAGGGGTCATCCTCGCGCGCCAGGCGGCCCCCGTTCGAGCCGTAGACCAGGCCGGTGCTGGTGAAGACGAAGCGCTTCACCGAGGCGGCCCGGGCGGCGCTGGCCAGGTGCTGCGTCCCGAGCTCATTGACCGCCTGCGCCTGCTCGGGCGTCGCGCCCCGGAAGAACGCCGCGCAGTGGACCACCGCATCGACGCCGCGCACCGCGGGTGGCAGCGACTCCGGTCTGAGCAGATCGCCCTCGGCGAGCGCAATCCCCGCTTCGCGCAGGTCGGCGGCGCGCGCCGGCTCGCGCACCAGGGCGCGCACCTGGTCGCCGCGCTGGGCAAGTCGCTTGGCGAGTCGGCTCCCGACCTTCCCGGTCGCTCCGGTGACGAGGATCTTCATGTGTCGGAACATAGCCACCGGCGGGCGGCAACCGATTGGATAAATCGGACAAGCGCGCCCGGATGGTTGCGCGACGTCGCGCGCGCAATCAGACTCGTCCCGTGCAGGCCAGCGCCGCTCACCGCGCCCGCATCGCGCCGAGCGCGTCGACCGCGTCCGCTCTGTCGGCGCTGTTCACGTACGACTGCGACCGCGACAGCCCCGGCGTCGTGATTCCCCGTCCAGAGGTCCAGCTGGTCGTTCGCTTCGGCCCGTCCTCGCGAAACGGTCTCGACGTCCACGCCTTCGGCGCCCGCCAGAGGGTGCACCGAAAGCTCATCCGCCGCGGCCAGCGGAGCGTGACGGCGCGCCTTGCGCTGGGCGCGCCGGAGGCGGTGCTCGGCGTGCCCGCGTCCGAAATGGCCGGGCGTATCGTCGCGCTCGAGGATCTGTGGGGCGACGTGGCGGTGCGACGGTTGTGTGCTCGGCTGGCGGAGGCGCGCGATACGGCGGGTGCGGCTGCTGTTTTGGAGAGCGCGATTGCGGAACGGGTCGCGACCGCGAATGGGAATGGGAATGGGCGCCGCCCTGCCCGCGCGCAACTCGCGGTGGCTGCCGCGGAGAGGCTGACTCGCGCGAGCGGGAGCGTGTACGCGGTCGCGGAGGAGTTGGGGGTGAGCGAGCGGCACCTTCGGCGCGTGTTTCGGGAGACGGTTGGGGTGAGCCCGAAGGCGTTCGCCAGGATTGCGCGCTTCCATCGGGCGCTGGGCGCCGCGCGGGAGGACGGGCGTGCGGGCTGGGCGGGCATCGCGGCGGCGGCTGGGTACTACGACCAGGCGCACCTCATTGCGGAGTTTCGGGCGATCGCGGGGGTGACGCCGCGGGTGTTGGTGGGGGAGATGCGGGGGGCGGCGGCGATCGGGTGACGGGCCTCCTGGCGGCGTCGTTGCCTGGACCGCCTCACGACTGGGTGGCTTGGGACCTGGTCGACGTCTCGCCGCCCTCGAAACCCGAGCCCGACTGGTTGAATCGCTGGTTGGACCAGATTGAGTGCAAAGACTGTCCACAGGAACAAACCCAAGGCCTATCCATATTTACGTTATTTGGGCAAAAAAGTTGGCGGCCGCGGACAAATCTAGGTGCAGTCTCGTTTGCGGAGGTTACCAATGTCCGACGCCCCAAAACCAGCGACCCCGGCCCCAATGCCACTAATCGAGAAGTGGAGCGCCATCTCCCAGGGTGATTCTCGGCTTCAAAGCCGTCTACTGGGCCGATGACACGAAGACGACCCTAATCGCTCGCCCCATTCTCGGTTGGATGACCTACGACAGTAGGAGAGCGGACAGCACTATCCCTACTCACGGCTTTGTCCCACTTGTCATGGGTGACCACTGGCTTCCCGTCATGGTCGGGGTGCCCCCTCGCCATCACTGCGTTGCGCCCAAGGACGCCACGGACGAGCAGATTCTAGCCAAATTTCCGGCTGCGGGTCCGCCGACGCCACAGGGTGTCGGCGGCGTCTTCCACTAGCCCTCCTTGTCGTCCGCGGGGGAGAGCATCTTCTGCTTTCCCTCTGGGTCCGACTCGCAAGTCCAGTTAGAAGGGGCCCATGCCAAAGGAAGACACGATCGCGTACACCTGCCATAAGTGTGGCGTAGCCTTTCGAGACGAGCCGAGGGAACACTCCGTCACGCGCCACTTCTCGCTGTGGTCCCTGCAATGCCCCGGTTGCGACACCCCGAACATCCTCGTCTCGTTCGGCCACGTGGCGGGGCCAGCGGAACTGAAAAAGAAGGCGACGCATCTGTACCCGATCAAACTGGAAAAGAGCGCAGCCGCTGCCCCAGGAAGTTCCGAAGGATGTTGCTAAGGATTTCTGGGAGGCATTCATGATTCAGAACCACAGCCCGAAGTCGAGTGCGGCACTCAGCAGACGCCTGCTTCAACGACTGTTCCATGAGCAACTGAACGTCAAGGACAAAGATCTCAACGCTGAGATCGACCGAGTGATCAAAGACAAACACCTGCCGTCAGAGGTACAGGCGGAGCTGCACGCGATTCGCACGATTCGGAAATTTTGGAGCTCACCCGATCAAGTCGACAAACACTGGCGAAATAACGGACGTAGAAACAGGTGAGGCGGAGTGGCAACTCCAGGTGCTCCGCACCATGTTCGACGAAGTGTTCGTCAAGCCAGCGGTTCGCAGGAGGCGGCTAGCCGACCTGAACAAGAAGCTCGTGGCCGCCGGCAAACCCGAGATCAAGACGTAGTCAGCGAGCGCGACTTGGTTGCTCTTTTCGATCTCGGGGCGGCGAGCCGACTACGATGGCGCGTCCAATCGGGCAGCCAGGGTTGTCATCCGGCAAGAGGACCCGCTGGGCAACGCCCCCGAGGCCGTCTTCATCGCCTATGACCGCCTCAACGCCGTGATCGCGATGATGCGGCGCCCGTCGACGCCGAAAACGGTGAATAGCGACGTGAGCGACCCAGTCACGGGAGCTTGTGGGCAACCAGGAACGGCGGAACGTCACGGAGCATCGCCTCGACCTGTTCTTTCTTGTAGGCGCCCCATTCCCCGTGAGCCGCCTTGTTTCGAACATCAGCCCAGACCGTAATTTGCTTCTGTTCCAGCTTTCCGTACTCGCCCGCCTTGGCCAGATCCGCGTTCATCCCGTCTAGTTTTGGATTCTTCGGAAGGGTGATCGAATACTTTGCGCAGAGCTTTCGGAGGTGATCCTCCAAGACAGCGCCAACGATCACGGGCACGGGCTGCCAAAACCCTTGATCGAAAAGGTACTCCGCTTGCTCCATGAAATCCGCGAAGACCTCAGCCCGAACAGCATTCTGAATGTCAGACAAGAAGCCGCCGTCGAAGTCCTCACGGAACGATCTCAGGACAGCCAACTGACGCTCCAACCTATCTGCATAGCCAAATCCCATGCTGATGGACCTTGTGTCAGCGGTTTCGAATTCCTTTTCATGGTGGCCACCGGCATTCAACGCGCGAACGACAGTCTTTGCTGAAACTCGCCACTCGTCGTAGCCCGGCTGATCTCCAAGGTAGTCCGGGCCCATGTTGCCGGAGTGTCGTGTCGCGAGGACCTTGGTCCCGCGTTCGATCATTTCATCGAGTCGCCCGCGCGCCTTGGCGATCATGTTCGTCATTTCCAACATGTATCATCGGTTGCGGAGCCGCTCGGCGATTTTCCGCAAGCATCCGAGGCACGTGACAAACTTCCGCCGCGTCGTCCGCCCACCAATCCCCGGCATCGCGCCGCACAGCGCGCGGTCCTCGCTCGACCGGCGCGCGTGAACGCACTCGATCGGCGAAGGCTCGTTTCGCGATGGCGGCGGCTCGAATCGCGGCGGACGCACCACGTGGACATACTGAACGGTTGATCAGCTACCGTCAAGCCGCTACGGTGTCCGGCCATGGAACGGTGCGGACGCTGCGGCGGGGAGGTCGGAGAAATTTCCGATGTCGAGTGGTGGTGCTGGTGGTGCGGACGCGCGCTCTGCAACGGCTGCGGCGGGTCCGATACCGCTGCGTGTGGCGTGGTCCAGAGGACGTGCGACCGCAACCCTCGGCGCGTGTTTGCGAGGCCGCGCGCCGAGGAAATTGCGCCGCTTGGGTCAGAACGCCGGGTCGTCGTGCACCGGCACCGGCACCGGCACCGAGGAGGGATTCGCCCCGATCCGGAGTGACAACACTTGCCGGTTCGCGAGCAGCCACTCGGTCCCCTTCGGGGTCGTGCTGTACCCGAAGGTCTTCGTAACGGCGCCTTCCAGGCGCCCGGCTTGCGCGGCGTCGCTGAACGCGAGAGCGTTGGGCAGAACTGAAGGCTGCGAGGACCATGAGCATCGTCGACGACTTCATTGGACGGTACAGGAAAGAATATGACTTCTACGATCAGGCTGCTCGGATGGTCGCGCAGCAACTGGAGGTCCGCCTGCAAGCCGCGGGCATTCGCGCGATGGTCACTTCCCGAGCAAAGGCGGTGACGAGACTCGGACCCAAAGTTCGCGACCGAAGCACTCGAAAAGCATACGGCGGCGTTGACGATATCTATGCAGACATTCCTGACCTCGCGGGTGCACGTGTCGCGCTCTACTTCCCTGGGCAGCGTGAGCAAGTCGGCCTGATACTCAACGAACTGTTTGCTGTCGAGCACACCAAAGTCTTCCCGGATCCTGCCTCGCCACCCAAGTATGAGAAGCGGTTCACCGGATACTCCGCAACACACTACCGGGTACGCATCCGCGAAACCGCACTTGTAGACTCCCAAAAACGTTACGCGGAAGCTCGAGTCGAGGTTCAGGTTGCCTCGGTTTTGATGCACGCGTGGTCCGAGGTCGAGCACGATCTCGTCTACAAGCCGTACCAGGGGCGACTATCGGAGGACGAGTACGCCATTCTCGACGAACTCAATGGGATGGTCATGGCAGGCGAAATTGCCCTTGAGCGGCTCCAGCGTGCAGGCACCGTACGCGTTGCTGCCCAAGGTCGAAGATTCGCCAACCACTATGACCTCGCAGCCCATCTCTTGAGTGCACTCGGCACGCTTGCGGATGCGGACACGCTGAAGAGCGGTCTCGGCCGGGTCGACCTCCTCTTCGACTTCCTCGTTCGGATTGGAACTCCGACCCCTGAGGCGGTCGGACGGTATCTCGAATCAATCCACTCGGACCTTGAGCGACGCCCCATTGCCGAACAGGTCGTGGACCAGATTCTGGCGGAGGATCCGAATCGGTACCGGTTGTTCGAAGAACTTCGGGCGGCGCATCCTGCTGCCGACGGACCGCTGGGCACGGCGGAGCCCATTGCATCGGACTTCCATCGGGCAGTGGGCGAGTTCATGAGTGCGTGGGCCGAGATGGAGCGCACGATTCGACGAAGGGCCGCAGAAGCTGGCGTCCGTGCTTCCCCGCTTGCTCCGACCTCACGACTGCTCGACTCTCACTGGAAGCTCGACGAAGGCACCAAAATGCAGTTCGATCGTCTCCGTCGCCTTCGAAACATGGTCGTCCATGGGGTCGAGACGCTGGATCCCGTGGACCTCCGCGAGGCCGCGCAGCAAGTGCGGGCTATTCTTGCAAAGTTAAATCGTGAGTAGGGCCCTCGGCGGCCTCAGGTATCGCGAAGATGCGCCGGACCCGAGCGCCAGGAACCTCGAAGAATAGGGATCACGGATGCCGCTACGAAACCGGACGAAGCTCCTCCTGGCCGAGGCTGTCGAGAGCTTTTTTGAGTACATGGGCAACACCCAGCCGTTCTCGATGACCTACCGGACCGATTGGTTCTGGGAGTTCTTGTACTGGCACGAGTATCCCCCGCAGGTACTCGAGAAGGCTGGACGCCTCGTGGCCGGACGCCGGGTCATCAGATACTTTGTCCTCGAACTGAGCGAGGACCTTCAGCTGAAGATGATTGAGGATGTCGTCGAGCATTCGACGAGCGATCGACGGCAAATCGACACCCACAACGGATGGCGCCTGAGGTCTCTGGAGGCGCAGTTGGAGCTTGACGGATACCGCATCAGCAACGGGAAGCTGCAAAAACACGAAGCGGCCGCCGTCGACAAGAAGGAGATCGAAGGGGTTCTTCAAGCGCTGTTCAAAGACTTGGAGTTGGAGAGGATTGACGACCTATCCAAGTCCCTAAGTACCGCCGACGAGCACTACGTGGCCCAGCGCTGGGGCGACAGCATCAAGCATGTGCGTGACTCCATGGAGACCGTGGCCGAGGCGATCCTGCGTAAGCTCAAGCCGAGTGCCGAGCACAAGACCAGAAGCTTCGGCGACAAGGCCGACGTCTTCGTGAAGTCGGGGCTGATCGACAAGCAGCTGAAGAACGTGCTGTGCGCCAACTACAGCCTGTTAAGCGAGTGGGGCGGGCACGTGAACTATTCAGAGCACGACCACGCCTTCGTGTGCCGCTTTTACGCGCTCACCTCCGTGCACAACCTGCTCCTGTCTTATCAAGGATGGCAAGCTTCTCGAGCCGCGCAGCCGAAGGCGGCGCCCGACGCATAGTTGCCCGGCGCCGGGTCTACACGAAATACGGCGACAGCCCCAATCACCACGCGCCGCTACACTGTGACCCCATCGGGAATTGAACCCGAGATTTCGCCGTGAGAGGGCGACGTCCTAACCGCTAGACCATGGGGCCGCTATTCAGTTTTCAGAGTTCGGGGACAAGGATTCGAACCTTGATAGCCACATCCAGAGTGTGGCGTCCTGCCATTAGACGATCCCCGATCGAGCTACCCCGCCGCTCCGGAAGGCGGGACGCACATATCTAAAGAGGCGGGGCCCGCCTGTCAAGCCCGCGAAATCCGTCGACGATTCCCGTTTGGCGGATCCCCGGTTTCATGGTAGCGATTGAAGGCTCGGGAGAGACCCAACGCATGGAGCTATCCTTCTGGGCCGCCACCGATGTAGGGAAGAAGCGCGAGGCGAACGAGGACAACTTCCTCGTCGACAAGAAGCTGTCGCTCTTCGTGGTGGCCGACGGGATGGGCGGCCACGCCTCGGGCGAGGTCGCCTCCCAGCTGGCCGTGCACGAGTTCCGGAACGCCGCTGACGCGGGGCGTGAGCTGCTCGAGCACTACGCCAAGGGGGACGGCAAGGCCACGCCCGCCCGAGATCCTGTCGATGCTGGAGAACGCCATCCAGACCGCCGGGCAGGCCATCTATCACAAGGGGGTCGCCGAGCCCGAGAAGCGCGGGATGGGGACCACCTGCTCGGCCATGCTGATCGCCGGCGATCGCGCCTTCATCGCCCACGTCGGCGACAGCCGGATCTACATGCTGCGCGCCGGGCAAGTGGTCCAGCTGACCGAGGACCACTCGCTGATGAACGAGCTCATCAAGCGCGGCCGCGTCACCAAGGAGGGGTTCGAGACCTCCGCCGTACAAACAGTACAAAAACGCGGTCACTCGCGCAGTAGGCGTCTACGAGACCGTGCAGCCCGACACCATCGACCTGGAAATTCTCCCCGGCGACCAGTTCCTGCTCTGCTCGGACGGCCTGCACGCCTATCTGAATGATCAGCGGATCATCGATTCCCTGAAGGGCGACGACGTCAAGGCGCTGCCCAAGAAGTTCATCGACCTGGCCAACGCCGGGGGCGGCCACGACAACATCACGGCCATCGTCATCCGCGTCGAGGGCGCGCCGGCGGCCGCCGGGGCGCCGGCCGACGATCGGGCGGCCGAGCTGGCGCGCAAGGTCGACGTGCTGCGGAAGATGCCGCTCTTCCGGCACCTGATTTACAAGGAGATCCTGCGCGTCCTCAACGTCACCCAGGTGCGCGAGTACGCGCCGGGCGAGGAGATTCTCAAGGAGGGGACCACCGGGGACGAGATGTTCGTGCTTTTGCGGGGGAAGATTCGCCTGCACAAGAACGACGCGTTCATCACCCACCTCGAGCCGGGGTCGCACATCGGGGAGATGGCGCTCATCGATCGCCGCCAGCCCCGGTCGGCCAGCGCGACCGCCGAGGAGCGGTCCCGTGTGCTATCGCTCAGCCGCAAGGACTTTTACGAGATCATTCGCAAGGAGCCGCAGCTGTCGACCAAGTTGCTCTGGGCGTTCACCCAGGTGCTGGCCGAGCGCCTGCGCAAGACCACGGCGGAGCTATCGGGGGCGCGTCTCGAGGCGGGGGCAGAGGATTTGACCGCCGACATCATGTTCGAGGAGTGACCACCGATGGCCGACCAGTTCCGTATCGAAACCGATTCCCTCGGTAACGTCGAGGTTCCGTCCGGCGCGCTTTACGGCGCCCAGACCCAGCGCGCCTACCAGAACTTCCCGGTCAGCGGGCTGCGCCTCCCCCGCCGCGTGATCCGCGCGCTGGCGCTGGTGAAGAAGGCCGCCGCCGAGGTGAACCGCGACACCGGCAAGCTGGACGCCAAGCTGGCCGACGCCATCATCCAGGCGGCGCACGAGGTGGCGGCCGGCCAGCACGACGACAACTTCGTGGTCGACATCTTCCAGACCGGGTCGGGCACCTCCAGCAACATGAACACGAACGAGGTGATCTCGAACCGCGCCATCCAGATCTTGGGCGGCGTGGTCGGCAGCAAGAAGCCGGTTCACCCCAACGACCACGTCAACATGGGGCAGTCGTCGAACGACGTGTTCCCGACGGCGGTCCACATCGCCGCCGTCGAGGCGATGGAGCGCGATCTGCTCCCGTCGCTGGAGGCGCTGGAGGGCGCGCTGCACCGCCAAGGCCAACGCGTTCGACTACATCGTGAAGATCGGGCGGACGCACCTGATGGACGCGGTGCCGATCCGCCTGGGGCAGGAGTTCGCCGGCTACGCCCAGATGCTGACCAACACCATCCGCCGCGTGAAGGCGGCGACCGGCGCGGCGTCGGAGCTGGCGCTCGGCGGCACCGCCGTCGGCACCGGCCTCGGGTCCGAGCCGTCGTTCGCGCCGAAAGTGATCGGGATCATCTCCAAGGAGATCGGCATCCATCTGAAGCAGGCGCCCAACCTGTGCGAGGCGCTGTCGGCGCGCGATGGCCTCGTCGAGGCGTCGGGCGCCTTGCGCTCGGCGGCGGTCAGCCTGACCAAGGTGGCCAACGACATCCGCTGGCTGGGGTCGGGGCCGCGCTGCGGGATCGGGGAGATTCACCTGCCGGACCTGCAGCCGGGCAGCTCGATCATGCCGGGGAAGGTGAACCCGGTGATGTCGGAGATGCTGCTGATGATCTGCGCGCAGGTCATCGGGAACGACGCCACCGTCGGGTGGGGCGGCGCGGCGGGCAACTTCGAGCTGAACGTGATGATCCCGGTGATCGCCTACAACCTGCTGCACTCCGTCGGGATCCTGGCCAACGGCTGCCGCCTGTTCGCCTCGCGCTGTGTCGAGGGGATCGAGCCCAACGAGAAGCGCTGCAACGAGCTCATCGAGCAGAGCCTGGCCATGGTGACCGCGCTGAACCCCCGCATCGGGTATGACGCGGCGGCGGCCATCGCCAAGGAGTCGGTGAAGACCGGGAAGACCGTGCGGGAGCTCTGCCTGGAAAAAAAGGTGCTCCCCGCCGACGAGCTGGCGCGACTTCTCGACGCCCGGTCGATGACCGGGCACTAACGGACTGAGTCCGAACGAGCGGGACCGAAAAAAACGCGGTCCCCGGCGCTCATTTTTCGTCCGAGCTCCCATTTAAAAGACGAAAGGAAGCAATCGTATGCAGTCACCACTCCGCAGCCAGGTTTCGGGATGGGTGGGGTTCGCCGGGACCGCCGGCGCGCTGATCTCCATCTTGATGCTGTCGGGATGCCCCGGCACGCTCGACCCGACGCAGTTCAACACGACGGGAACGGGGGGGAGCAACGGGACCGGCGGCAGCGGGACCGGCGGCAGCGGGAGCGGCACCGGCGGCAGCGGGACGAGCGGCACCGGCGGCAGCTCCGGCATCTGCACCGGCGCCAACGACGGCGCCGCCATCGTGACGTCCAACTGCGCGACCAGCTTCTGCCACATCCCGGGCCCGGGGAACGCCGGGTCGTGCGGCGGTCTCGACCTGACCGTCGACGCCAACATCGCCTCGCGGCTGGTCGGCGTGATGTCGGCGGGGACCTCCAGCAACGGCTCGCAGTGCCTGAACGATCCGACGCCTTACCTCGTCGCCGGCTCGAACCCGGCGACCGGCATGCTGATCGACAAGGTCACGATGTCCCAGCCCTCGTGCGGCTCCCAGATGCCGTTCGCCGCCCCGATGCCTCTGTCTCCCACCCAGAAGACCTGCCTGATACAGTGGGCCACGACCCTGACGTCCCCGTGATGATCTCGATGAAAGGCACCATGGTCTCCAGAACCCGGTCCTTGCAGCGCACTGTCGGTCGCCAGCAGCCCCCCGAAGGTCTCGTCCGGGCGGCGGCCCGATGAGGGGGGCCGCGCGCGTTTCCCTGCTGCTCTCGTTGCTGCCTCTGGCCCTCCTGCTCTCGCCGGCGGCGGCCCAGGCGGCCGGCGGCAAGCGCGTCGGCGTCCCCAAGTTCGAGGGGAAGCAGGAGGCGCTGGTCCGCAGGGACGTGATGAAGGTCGCTCAAGGCGCACGGCTTCGAGGTGGTCGGCTCGCGCGCGATGGCCAGTGCCGTCAGCAGCACCGGGGCCAACCTCGACTCCGACGACGGCCTCAAGATGCTGGCCAAGGAGCTGTCGCTGACGGCCATCGTGACCGGCGAGGTCGGGCCCAAGCGGGCCAAGATCGTCGTCCACGACGGCGGCGAGGGCTCGGTCCTGGGTGACGCCTCGTTCAGCGGCGCCAACCCGCGCAAGCTGGCGACCGAGGTGGGGCTGACGTTCTGGAAGAAGCTGGGTCCCGACGTCGGCCGCGGACATGTCCCGTCCGGGGCCAAGAAGCCGTCCGGCGCCGCGGAGGCCGAGGACGAGACGGCCGCCGAGCCGGGCAAAGGGGAAGGCGAAGGCGAAGGCGAAGCCGCGGCTCCCAAGGCCAAGGACGAGTCGACGGGCTCGGCAGAGGCGGCCGCCTCCGACGAAGAGGCGGCCCGCAAGAAGAAGAAGAAATCGAAGCTGAAGATGGAGGAGGTACCGAGGCGCCGGCCCTCCCCTCGGGGCGCGCCTGGCTGGACCTCGAGCTGGGGATTGGCGGCTACAACCGGGGCCTGACGTTCAACCAGAACCTCAACCGCGACCTGCTCTCTTACACGCTGGGGATGGGACCGATCGCCGTCGCCAACGTGGTGCTGTTTCCGCTCGACCCGCTGGTGGGCGGCCTGCTGGGCAACATCGGGCTCGAGGGGGAGATCCAGCAGGGCTTCGCCATCTCCTCGACGCTGACGGTGGGCAACAGCACGAACACCTACAACAACGTGGTGCACGACTACGCGGGCGGCGGTCGTTACCGGTTCACGTTCGGCAGCGCCAGCGACTTCTACGTCTCGGTGACCGGCGGCGAGGACGCCTTCACATTCGCGGGACGGAGCGCCCTCGAACCTGCTCCAGCTCCCCGACACCATCTACCGCTACGTTCGCCCCGGCCTCGGTCTCCACCTGGATCTCGGCGGCGGGCTGGGCGTCTTGGTGGCCGGCGGATATCGCGCCGTCCTCAACAACGCCGGCGGGCAGTTCCAGCAGTTCTTCCCCCGCGCCACCGTGGCCGGCGCCGACGCCGAGCTGGAGGCGCGCTACGCCGTCTCGTCGATGTTCGAGGTGCGGGCCGGCGCTCGAGTGGCGCCGCTACTGGTTCGCCATGCACTCGGTCCCCGGCGACACCTACGCCGGCGGGCGGCGCGGTCGACCAGTCGTTCGCCTTCACGGCGGCGCATCGCCATGCTCATCGGCGGCAGCAACGTCCCCAAGGCCGAAGGGGGCGCCGAGGAGGCACCGCCGCCGCCCAGCCCCAAGTCCCGCGCGCACAAGTCGTCCGACGAAGAGTCCGGCGGCGACAGCAGCTCGGAAGGGACGGATTCGGGCGGTGGCCACAAGAGCGGCGACGACACCGACTCCGACGGCGCCGTCCGGCGTCCGCGGGCGGGGCAGTCGCGCGGCCGCGCGCGCCCTGATTCACCTCGACATGGACGCGTTCTACGCGTCCGTCGAACAGCGCGACGACCCCAAGCTGCGCGGGCGCCCGGTCATCGTCGGCGGTCACGCCCACCGCGGCGTGGTGCTGGCGGCCTCGTACGAGGTTCGCCCGTTCGGCGTGCGGAGCGCGATGCCGATGGCCCGCGCGCTGCGCCTGGCGCCCGACGCCGTGGTGGTGCGCGCCGCGCTTCGACGTCTACGCCGACGTCAGCAGCCGCGTGTTCGACATCCTGCAGACGGTGACGCCGCTCTACGAGCCGCTGTCGCTCGACGAGGCCTTCCTCGACGTCACCGCCTCGCGCAGCCTGTTCGGCGCGCCGGCCGAGATCGCGCGCGGGCTGCGGCGGCGCATCGCCGACGAGCTGGGGCTGCCCGCCTCGGCCGGGATCGCGGCGTGCAAGCT
Source organism: uncultured Pseudomonadota bacterium (assembly GCA_963835825.1). Taxonomy (GTDB): domain Bacteria; phylum Myxococcota_A; class Polyangia; order Fen-1088; family Fen-1088; genus JADGRB01. The sequence continues at coordinate 1,216,659 of CAWIGZ010000001.1, read as the reverse complement.
GGTCGCCAAGATCGCCTCCGACCTGGCCAAGCCGAACGGCCAGCTCGAGGTGCCCGCCCGACGGCGGCGCGGCGTTCCTGGCGCCGCTGCCGGTGGCGCGCCTGCCCGGCATCGGCCCGAAGAGCGCGAAGATCTTCGACGCCATGGGGATCGCCACCGTCGGCGAGCTGGCGGCGCAAGGGCGCGGCGTTCCTCGAGCAGCAGGTTCGGGCCCGGCGGCCGCGATCTGTGGGAGCGGGCCGCAGGCGATCGATCCGCGCCCGGTGATCGCCGATCGCGACGCCAAGAGCGTCGGCGCCGAGGAGACCTTCGACGAGGATCTCGACGGGCGTCGAGGCGCTGCGCCCGCGCGTGCACGCCCAGGCGCTGCGGGTGGCGCACCGGCTGCGGCGGGCGGGGCTGCGGGCCCGGACGGTGCAGCTCAAGCTCAAACGCAGCGACTTCACGCTGGTCACCCGCCGGGTGACGCTGCGACGAGGCGACCGACGACGGGCAGACGATCTACCGCGAGGCCGCGCGCCTCCTGGAACGCGAGCCGCCCCGCCCCACCCGCCTGACGGGCGTGTCGGCCCAGAACCTGTCGCCGGCGGCCGCGCCGCAGCTGGGCCTGTTCGCGCCGCCGCCGCGCGCCGCCGACACGCTCAACCGCGCGCTCGACGCCATCACCCAGCGCTTCGGCGCGCGCCGCCATCACCACCGGCGACGTCGCCGCCAGCACCCGCGACGATCCGACGCTGCGCGCCCCCCCGCCCGACGAGCTCGGCCGCCCCAAAAAATGACGGCCGCCGGCGACCGGGTCAGTCCCAGGTGGTGCGCATGGCGAAGCGGTCGATCGGCGAACGGGGCCAGATCGATGGGGGCTTTGCCGGTGGCGATCGAGCTCGGCGATGGCCTGGGCAGTGATCGGGCGCCAGCAGGATGCCGTTGCTGAAAGTGGCCGGTGGCGAGGACCAGGCCGCGCACGGCGGTCGGCGCCCAGCACCGGCAGGTGATCCTCGGTGAAGGGGCGGAAGTTCGACCACGAGCCGGTGACCGGCGCGTCGGCCAGCGCGGGGATCGACGCGTGCGGGCCAGCGTGAGGATCGCGGCCAGGCCGCCGACGGTGACCTCCTTGCGGAAGCCGGCCATCTCGATGGTGCTGCCGGCCAGGACCGTGCCGTCGCGGCGCGGGACCAGGTAGCCGCCGGGCGCGGAGACGACGTGGCGGAACAGCGGCGGGCGGGTCTCGATCGACGACGAGCTGGCCGCGCGCCGGGCGGACGACCGCGGCGGGCACCCCGGCCCCGTCGATCAGGCCCGACCAGCTGCCGGCGGCGACCACCACCGCGCCGGCCGGCAGGACGTCGCCGTCGAGCTCGACGCCCGGTGACCGAGCCGCCCTCGACGAGGACGCGGCGCACGTAGCGTCCGGTGAGAAACCGCGCGCCCGCGCCGGCGGCCGCCTGGGAGAACGCCCGGGCCAGCTCGCGCGCCACCACCTGGGCGTCGTCGTTGAAGGCCAGCGCCGCGCGCACCGCCGGGCCCAGCGCCGGCTCGCGCGCGCGCGGCCGCCTCGCCCGACAGGCTGTCGACGCGCAGACCGCGCGCCAGCTGCCAGGCGCGGCGGGCCGAGAGCGCCGCCTCGCCCGCCTCGTCGAACGCCACCGCCAGCACGCCCGAGCGGTCAGTAGCCGACGTCGATGCCGGTCAGCTCGCGCAGCTCCGCCGCCAGCGCCGGGATAGAGCGCGCGGCTCTTGAGGCCGAGCTCGAGCAGCGGCCCGGGTCCCGTCGGCCTCCATCTGCGGGCCGAGGATGCCGGCCGCCGCGCTGGACGCCTCGGCGCCGGGGATGCCGCGCTCGATCACGGTCACGCCGATGCCGCGCTGGCAGAGCCGCAGCGCGATCGCCGAGCCCATGATGCCCGCCGCCGATGATGGCGACGTCGGTCGCGCGGTTGTCGGGGTTGGCCATCAGGTTTTCGTCCGTCAGATCCCGTCCGTCGGGGCGGCCGTGCGCTGCAGCTTGCCCTCGAGCGACTTCGACATCCAGACCTTGTTCTGCGCGTCGACGATCAGCGTCGCGCAGTCCGGGGAACGAATCGACCAGCGCGATCCCCTTCTTCGGTCCCAGGATGAACGACCGGATCGTCGAGCGCGTCGGCCAGGAAGGCGGTGGGCGCGAAGATCGTCACCTCGCGCGAGGCCGTCGCCGGGTAGCCGGTCTTGGGATCGATGATGTGGTGGTAGCGCCGGCCGTTGAGCACGAAGCCGCGCTCGTAGTCGCCCGCCGTCGAGAAGGCGTGGTCCTGGATCGGCATGCGGGCGATGATGTCGCGCGGGCCGCCGCGCGGATCGCGCACGCCGACCATCCAGTTGACGTTCCCCTTGCGGCCGGCGACGAACGAGATCGCCGCCCGCCTGCACCATGAAGTTCTGCAGGCCCGCCGCGCGCAGCACCGCCGAGCAGCGGTCGACGCCGTACCCCTTGGCGATGCCGCCCAGGCCCGATCCGCATGCCGGCCCGCCGCAGCTTGACGGTGCCCGCCTTGGCGTTGACGATGACGTCGCGCCAGTTGATGAGCTTGCGCCGCTCTGCGATCTCGCGCGGGCGACGGGATCGTCCTGTCCATGTCCTCGTCGAACTTCCACAGGCCGTGCATCGCCGCGAAGGTGATGTCGAACGCCCCGTCCGAGCGGCGGCGACATCTCGAGCGACTCTTCGATCACCGCCAGCGTCTCGGCGCTGACCTTGACCGGCTTCTTCCCGGCCGCCTTGTTGATGCGGACGATGTCGCTCTCGCGGCTCGCCGGGGCGCTCCCAGTCCGTCATCAGCTTCTCGACCCGCCGGATCTCGTCGTAGGCCGCGGCGAAGGCGTGCTCGGCCTGGTCCGGCATCGGACGTGTACGCCGAGAACGTCACCTCGGTCCCCATCACCGGGAAGGTCTGGGCCACCACCCGCGCCGCGGCCGCCGGCGCCACGGCCGCAGGCGGCGCCACCGCCGGCGCGGCCTGCGCCAAGAGCGCGCTCAGCGCCAGGAATGAAACAGCTCCGCTCGACACGCGGCAGACCATAGCACCGCGTCGCCGCGAGGCGAGCGCTGCGTGCGCCTGCGCGCGGGGCAGCCCGAAAAGCGCCGAGCTACTTGGCGCCGAGGCCCTTGGCCACGCTGACCACGTGCGCCGCGGTGATCCCCAGCTCCTTCATGACCTCCGCGCCGGGCGCCGAAATCCCGAAGCGGTCGATCCCGATGGTGGCGCCGTCGAGACCGACGTAGGGCGCCCAGGTCGAGGTGACCGTCGCCTCGATGGCGACGCGGCGCCGGCAGGACCGGGGGAGCACCTCCTCGCGGTAGGCGGCCGGCTGGCGGTCGAAGCGCTCGAAGCACGGCAGGCTCACCACGCGGGTCCCCGGTCCGAGGGTCTCCGCGGCGGCCAGCGCGTGCTGCAGCTCGCTGCCGGCCGACAGGAGAATCAGGTCCAGCGGCGCGCTCTCCTTCCTGGCGACGTAGCCGCCCTTGAGCGCGCCCTCGCGCCGCGCCTTCACCGGGATCTTCTCCAGCAGCGGGACCGCCTGCCGGGTGAGCGCCAGCATCGTCGGCCCGTCGGTCCGGTCGAGCGCGGCCACGAACGCGCCGGCGGTCTCCTCGGGATCGGCGGGACGGATCACGTCCAGGTTCGGAATCACCCGCAGCCCGGGGATGGTCTCGACCGGCTCGTGGGTGGGGCCGTCCTCGCCGACGCCCACGCTGTCGTGGGTGAAGACGTAGATGACCGGCAGGTGGCTGAGCGCCGCCAGCCGGATGGAGGCCCGGCAGTAGTCGGCGAAGACCAGGAACGTCGCGCCGCTGGGGCGGAAGATCCCGTGCACCGCGATCCCGTTCAGGATGGCGCACATCCCGTGCTCGCGGATCCCGAAGCGGATGTTGCGCCCGGTGCGATGCCCGGGATTGAAGTCGTCGTTCCCCGCCTTGAGATCGCCGATGTAGTTCAGCGTCGAGCCGTAGAGATCGGCGCTGCCGCCGATGAGCAGCGGGACCTTGGCGGCCAGCGGCTGCAGCACGTCCTGCCCGGCCTTGCGGGTGGCGATCTTGGTCGCCGCCGGGAACTCGGGGATGGCGGCCAGCAGCGCCGCGGCGTCGGGCGTCTTCTGGGCCGTCCCCTCGGGGAGGTTGCGGACCTCGGCCCGCGAGCCGGCCAGCTCCTCGGCCAGCTTGGGGTTCTTCGCTTGCCACAACTCGAACAGCTTGGTCCAGGCGGCGTGGGCGGCGCCCAGCTCCTTCTCGCGCGCCGCGAAGAAGGCGCGCACCTCCGGCGAGACGAAGTACGGCTCGGCCGGAAGCCCCAGACCCTTGCGGGCCGCCTCGGCGAACTTCGCGCCACCCTCGCCGTGCGCCTTCTGCGTCCCCTCCACCTCGGGGATCCCCCGGCCGATGAGCGTCTTGGCGATGATCAGCTGCGGCTTGCCGCTGCCCGCCTTCTTGGCGCGCACGAAGGCGGCGAAGAACGCCTCCATCTCGTGGCCGTCGACGGTCTGCACGTCGAACCCGATGGCCTCGAACCGCTTGGCGGTGTCCTCGCTCTGCGTCTCCTTGGCCATCGCGTCCAGCGTGACGGCGTTCGAGTCGTAGATGAGGATCAGGTTGTCGAGCTTCTGGTGGCCGGCGAAGGCCAGCGCCTCCATGGCCACGCCCTCCTGCATGCAGCCGTCGCCCGCCAGGCAGACGATGTGGTGATCGAAGATGACGTGCTCGGCGGTGTTGAAGCGGGCCTCGGCCATCTTGGCGCCGACCGCCATCCCCACCGCGTTGCCGATCCCCTGCCCCAGCGGGCCGGTGGTGGTCTCGACGCCGCTCGGCGCGTGGGTCAGCTCCGGGTGCCCGGGCGTCTTCGAGCCGAGCTGCCGGAAGCGCTTGATCTCGTCGAGCGTCATGTCGCGGTAGCCGCTCAGGTGCAGCCAGGCGTAGAGGAACATCGAGCCGTGCCCGGCCGACAGCACGAACCGGTCGCGGTTCAGCCAGCCCGGGCTGGCCGGATCGTGGCTGAGCGCGTGCCCGTAGAGCACGGCGCCGAGCTCGGCGCACCCGAGCGGCAGGCCGAGGTGCCCGCTCTGACTCGCGACGACCGCATCGATCGCCAGACCCCGCGCCATGGTGGCCGCCTGAGAGAGAATGGATTCCGGAAGCTGACTCATTTGGGCGCGCAGTCTAGCTGGACCGCCACGGCTGCGGTAGTCGGATCCGGCAGTTCCGCCGGTGAAATCCTGGCAACGATTGCCAGCCTCGACCGACAATCCGGCCGGCTCATGATCCTTGTTCCGGTCCGGACGCCTGGTTATACTTTTGGTATGAAAACCGCGGTGTCGCTTCCCGACCAGGTCTTTCAGGCGGCCGAGCGTCACGCCAAACGGGCGCACAAGTCACGCAGCCAGCTCTACGCCGAGGCGCTCGCCGAGTACCTGACGCGGCACGCTCCCGAAGAGGTCACCGAAGCGATGAATCGGGTGGTCGAGCAGCTCGGAGAGCAGCGCACCGATCCCTTCGTCGCGCGCGCGGGACGCCGGATCCTGGAGCGGACGGATTGGTAGAGATCGCTCAGGGCGAGATCTGGTGGGCGGAGCTCCCCGAGCCGGCCGGATCGGGACCGGGATTCCGGCGGCCGGTGGTGATCGTGCAGGGAGACCACCTCAATCGGAGCCGGATCGCCACCGCGGTGTGCATTCCCCTGACGAGCAATCTGGTTTGGGCGAGCGCGCCCGGAAACACCCTGCTGCCGGCCAAGGCTGCCGGGCTGACCAAGGACTCGGTCGCCAACGCGTCTCAGATCGTGACCATCGATCGCGAATTCCTCGCCCAGCGCGCCGGCAAGCTGACGCCCAGACACTTCGCCCAGATCATGCAGGGGCTCGACGTCGTCCGCGGCAGGTGAGCTGGCAGGTGAGCTGGCAGGTCAGCGCCCGGCGAGGGCGGCGACCAGGGTCGCGGCCCGCGTGCCGCTGGCGCGGAAGGTGAGCACGCGGGCCCCGTCGGCGGCGATCGCGATCTCGATCGTCAGCCGCTCGGCGGGCGCCGCTTCCGGGAAGCGGTCGAGCCATTCGATGGCCACCGCCGCGCGATCGAAGGCGTCGGAGAGGCCCAGCTCCTCGAGCTCGCGCGGATCGTTGATGCGGTAGAGATCGGCGTGGACCAGCGGGACGCGGCCGGGGTGCTCGTTGACCAGCGCGAAGGTGGGGCTGGCGACGTGGCGGTCGGCGGGCGACCTCCACCCCGCGCGCCACGCCCTGCACGAACGTCGTCTTGCCGGCGCCGAGCGGGCCGACCAGCGCCAGGACGTCGCCGACGGCCAGCGCGCGCCCCAGCCGCTCGCCGATCGCTTGCAGATCGGCGGCGGTGGTCGCGGTGAGGGTCAGCGCGTCCGGCATCGCTGCGGGCAGCTCAGAGCTTGATCTTCTCGAAGTGGACCAGATCGGCGAAGGCGGCGAAGCGCTCGCGGATCTGCGCCGAGGTCGAGGCGCTTGAAGCGGTCGAGGCTGAAGTCCTCGACGGAGAACGACGCCAGCACCGACCCGAGGATCATCGCCGTGCGGATGGTGGCCGGGCTGGTGTCCCCCTCGCGGGCGATCCACCCCATGAAGCCGCCGCCGAACGAATCGCCGGCGCCGGTCGGATCGACGACGTTCTCGATCGGGAAGGCCGGCGCCGCGAAGACGCCCCCCTCGTGGAACAGCAGCGCGCCGGCGTCGCCGCGCTTGATGACCACCGCCCGCGGGCCGAGCGCGCGGATGGCCCGCGCCGCCGCCGGCAGGTTGGCCTGCCCCGAGAGCTGGCGCGCCTCCTCGTCGTTGAGCAGCAGCATGTCGACCCGCTTGAGGAGGTTCAAGAGCTCGGGGCGCTTGCCCTCGATCCAGAAGTTCATGGTGTCGCAGGCCACGAACTTCGGCTTGTACCCACTTGCCCGCCTTCTCCGTCTGCTCGAGGACGCTCAGCTGCAGCACCGGATCGATGTTGGCCAGAAAGACGTACGGCGAGTCGGCCCAGGCGCCGGGGAGCTTGGGACGAAAGTCGGAGAAGACGTTGAGCTGCGTGTCGAGCGTGGTGCGCGTCGAGAAGTCCGGGGCGTAGACGCCCGACCAGCGGAAGGTCTTGCCCGGGACCCGCTCGAGCCCGGCCAGATCGACGGCGTGCGACTCGAACAGCTTGGTGTGCCCGTCGGGGAAGTCGGTGCCGACCACGCCGGTGAGGCGCACCGGGGCCAGGAACGACGCCGCCACCGAGAAGTACGAGGCGGCCCCGCCCAGCACGTCGGTCTTCTTTCCGGCGCGCGTCTCGACCGTGTCGAGCCCGACCGAGCCGACGACCAACAGAGGCGATGCAGATGACGACATGTTCAGCTCTCTCTCCCGTGAAGTGCCCGCAGGCGTTGGCGTGCCTCGGGCGTGATCGCCTCCGGCGCGGTGATGATGGCGGCAGCGGCGGCCCGGGCGCAACCGCAGTCCGCGGAATACGAGGCGTGCGTCGGCAGGCGGCGCACGATCTCCTTGGCGCCGGCGACGTTGGCGGTCAGCACGGCGATGACCGCCTGGGCGGTGACCGCCGCCTCCTCGGCGTGCCAGCAGTCGTAGTCGGTGACCAGCGCCAGCGACGCGAAGCAGAGCTCGGCCTCGCGGCAGAGCTTGGCCTCGGTCACCGCGGTCATGCCGATCGAGATCGGCGCCCCAGCTCCGGTGCAGCAGCGACTCGGCGCGGGTCGAGAACTGCGGCCCCTCCATGCAGACGTAGGTGCCGCCGCGGTGCAGGCGCTTGCCGCCGCCGGCAGGCGCGGGTCGCGAGCCGCGCGTCGGCCGGCGCCTCGCGCACGCCCGGTCTCGGCGGCGGCCGCCGCCACCGCCGCGCTGAACGCGGCGCAGGTCGGCTCGGCGAAGGAGACGTGTCCGACGGCGCCGTCGCCGAAGAAGGTGGAGGCCCGCCGGAAGGTCTTGTCGATGAACTGATCGACCAGCACGAAGTCGCCGGGCGGCATCCCCTCGCGCAGCGAGCCGACCGCCGAGACCGACAGGACCCGGGTCGCCCCCGCCGCCTTGAGCGCGTAGACGTTGGCGCGGTAGTTGATCTCCGACGGGGAGAGCCGGTGCCCGGCCCCGTGCCTGGGGAGAAACACCAGCCGCGCCTCGCCGAGCCGCCCGCTGCGGAGCGGCCCCGACGGCGCGCCGAACGGCGTCGACACCTCGTCCGACCGCGCGTCGGACGAGCCCGTCGATGTCGTAAAGTCCGCTGCCGCCGAGAACGCCGAGGATCATGGTTGGCCCTGGAAGTCGATGCTTCTAACACGCGCCCGCAAGCTGTGGGAGCATGCAGGCGGCCATGGCGGACGGCGACTTCGTCGACTATCTGGTGGCGCACGGCGCCTACGCCGAGGCGGCGCGCGCGGCGGCCGGGCGCGGCGAGCTGGCGCGGGCCATCGCGCTTTACGAGCGGGTCTGGCGGTTCGCCGACGCCTGGCCGCTGGCGCTGGCGCTGGGTGACCGGGCGCTGGCGGTGCGGCTGGCGCTGGACGCCAACCTCGCCCGCGCAGGCCACCGAGATCGCCGCGGCGACGCCGCCCGAGGGGCTGCTGGCGGTCGCCGAGGCGTTCGCCGCGCGCGGGCGGACGTTCGAGGCGGCGCGCGCGGCCGAGCGGGCGGGCGCCTGGGCGCGGGCCGCCGCCTGGTACCGCCGCGCGGGCGCGCCGCTCGACGAGGCGCGCGCCGAGATCCGCGCCGGCGCGCTGCGCGAGGCGGGCCTCATCTACGAGCGGCTGATCGGGCAGGCCGGCGCTCGAGGCGGTGAAGCGGCCGGCAAGGCCAGCGACGAGGCCACCACGGCCCGGCTCGCCCTCGGGCGGCTGCTGGCGCGCCTCGGCCGCGCCGAGGAGGCGGTCCGCCATCTGCAGATCGTCGCCCGGATCCCCGCCCTGCGGATGTCGGCCTGGCGGGCGCTCTGCGGCCCGCTGCTGGCGCTGGGCCTGCCCGGCGCCGCCGCCGAGATCGCCGCCCGCCTGCACGCCGCCGACGAGTCGCTGCCGCGCGCCCCCGGCGAGCTGGCCCTCCTGGAAGAAGCCGCCGCCGAGACCGGTCGCGACGGCGCCCCAGCCGGCGAGGTGGGGCGGCGCTATCACCTCCGCCGCCTCATCGGCGCGGGCGCCGTCGGCCGGGTGTACGAGGCGTTCGATTCCCTGCTGGGCAGTCCGGTGGCGCTCAAGCTGCTGGCGGTCGGGGGCGGCGGCGGCGGCGATCCCGAGCGCCAGGCCTACCTGCGCTACGCGCGCGAGGCTGAGGCGGCCGGGCGGCTGCGCCATCCCAACATCGTCGCGCTGGCCGACGCGCAGCCGGCCTCGGGTCTGTTCGTCTTCGAGCTGATGACGGGCGGAACGCTGGCCGATCGCCTGGTCAGCCGCGGGCCGCTGCCGCTGGTGGGGGCGCGACGGCTGGCGCTCGATCTTCTGGCGGCTCTCGGCGCCGCGCACGAGCGGGGGATCGTGCACCGCGACGTCAAGCCGGCGAACGTCTTCTACGACGCCGCCGGGAACGCCAAGCTGGGCGACTTCGGCAGCGCCCACCTGGCCGACTTCGGACAGACCCAGACCGGCGGCTTCTTCGGGACCGTCGCGTACATGTCGCCCGAGCAGATCACCGGCGCGCCGATCGGCTACTCCGCCGATCTGTACGCGCTCGGCGCGACGCTGGTCGAGGCGCTCACCGGGCGGCCGCCGTTCTTCGGACCGGACCTCGTCGCGCAGCACCTCGGCGAGGCACCTCCGCGGCCGTCGGAGCGGAGGCCGGGCCTGTCGCCGCTGCACGACGAGGTGCTGATGCGCGCGCTGGCCAAGGCGCCCGGCGAGCGCTTCGCCTCGGCGCTGGAGATGGCCGAGGCGGTCGGGGCCTGGCCGACCGACGGAGCGGCCGCGGCACCGGACTCGTCGACGGAGCTGCCCGCGGTCCGCGCAACGCCGCTCGCCGAGGGCCCCGCGCCGATGGTCGAGCGGGAGCTCTGGCGCACCGGCGACGCGCGTCTGGTCCAGCGCCACGATCCGCGCACCGCGCGCGAGGTGCTGATCGAGGAGCACGCTTCCCCGATCGACAGCGCGGCGCTGCAAGAGCTGCGCGAGCTCGCCGCCGCCGGTGGGCCACAGGTCCAGCGCCTGCTCCGCCTCGACGCCGAGCGCCGCGAGATCTGGTACGAGGTCGTCGAAGGGGAGCCGCAGCCGCTGGACGCGCTGACGGCCGCCGAGCGCGCGGCCGTCGCCGGTCCCCTCGCCCGCCTGCCCGCGGCGCGCACCCGCGCCTTCGCGCGCACGCCGGCCGGGCCGGTGCTGCTGGTGGCGCCCGTCCCGCTCAGCTGGTGAGCAGCTGGGTGACGAACAGGGGACGGGCCCCCGTCACCTCGGGGCCGAACACCACGCCGACGCCGATCCGCCGGGCGCGCGGATCGAGCAGGTTGCCCCGGTGGCCCGGGCTGCCGAGAAATCCGCTCTCCGCCTGGTCGGGGCTGTAGGCCCGGCCGACGTTCTCGAACACGATGTCGGGGTTGAGGCCGGCGCGCCGCACGCGATCCATCGCGGTGCCGGTGCGGGGCGACAGATGCCCGACGAAGTCGTGGTCGATCATGTCGTGGCAGTGCGCGCGCGCGATCGCCGCCAGGCGCGCGTCGGCGGTGACGGGCGGCAGGCCGGCGCGCGCCCGATCGCGGTTGACCAGCGCGACGATCTGCTGCTCGGCGACGACCGGATCGGCGGAGCCCTGATGGATGCCGACGCCACCCTGCCAGGCGGCCGGCGCCGGAACGCCGCAGAAGACGGGGAAGTTCGCCAGCACGGTGGGGCCGACGGCGCCGGTGGCGACGATCTCGACCTGGTAGCGCCCGGCGGCGTCGCAGCGAAGCTGGCCGGAGAGCTGGCGCCCGTGAGCCGCCGGAGCCTCGTGCACCCGCCCGTCGGGTGAGGTGATCACCAGCGCGGGATCGCGGTAAGCGGCGTCGATGCGGGCCGCCACCCGCGCCGCGTCGCCCCGGCGGAGGCGGCGCGGAATCGCCGCCCCGAGGACAGGGGCGTCTCTTGAAAACCGGCCACCACGTGCAGCTCCGGTCCGCTGCGATCGATCCCCACGCCGATCCGGCCGACGGCGCCGGCCCGCAGGGCCACCGCGAATTCGTCCCCGGCGCGGGCCCGGATCTCGGCGTCGGTGCCGGCGCTGGCCCGGGCGAAGAAGAAATGCGGCGAAGGTTCGACGAGGCCGTAGTGCGAGAGCAGAAAGGCGACCGCCTCCAGCCCCGGCAGCTCGTCGGCTCCGAGGTGGCGCGCCAGATCCGTCATCGCCCAGTCGAGCCGCGGATCGGCGATCGGAAGAGGACGCCCGGCGCGCCTGGCCGCCGCCCGGGCGTCGTCGACGATCGCGTCGCGCAAGGGATCCCGCGGCGGTCCCCCGCGGGTCGGCGGCGCCGCCGCGTAGGCCTTGGCGGCCGGCGCGGCCGGGACCACCGGCGCCTCGGGGGCCGGGCGCGCTCCGCCCGTCGCGTGCGCCGGCGAGGCGAGCGCCAGCATGACGGCCAGGCCGCACGCCGACGCTGACTTCGACTCTTTCCCGGCGCGGGACCGCCCGGCGCCGAGGGGACTACTTCTTGCCGTGGTCGCCGCCGCCCTTGGCCGCCGCGGGCCGCTTGCGATCCGGCCCCGCCGTCGGGCCGGGCGCGCTTCCGACTTTACCGGCGCCCTTGGCCGGTCCGGGCGTCGCCGCCTTGACCGCGGTCGCGACCGGCGGTGGCACCGGCTTGCCGTCGGCGTCGGCGAACACCAGCTCGCCGAAGCGCGCCAGCGCGTGGAAGTCACCGACCATCGGCGGCGACCATCCGGCGGCCTGCTGCGGCTTCCCCTTGGGCAGGTCCATCCGGTACATGTTGATGCGCCAGACGTCGCCCGGCTGGGGCGGCAGCCGCACCGCCGACTTGTCGTCCATCCCCTTGACGTCCTCGAGCGGGAGCGCCAGCTCGGTCGTCCACCCCTTGTCCTGGTCGTCGCGCTTGTTGAGCGTCCCGTCGACGTGGACCTTGGCGATCATCTTCGAGTTCCAGGAGAACGGCTTCAGCTTGGGATCGACCGTGTCCTCGTAGCGCCGGGGCGACGGCAGGTAGGTGTCGAAGATGTTCCCGTTGGGCGCCACCTGCAGCTCGATGTACGTGCGCCCGTTGCCGTCGGCGTCGATCATCAGCTCGTCGGCCTCCTCGGTCCACAGCTTGTCGTCGCGCTTGCCGAGGTCGGTCCAGACGTCGTCGTCGGTGTTCTCGAACCCGACGTAGAGGTTCTTCTTGTCCCACAGCAGCTTGGCCTCGGTGTGCATCATCGGCTGCACCGGCGCGCCGGTCATGGTGTTGACGAACGGCCCCGTCGACGCCGCCGCCGTCCAGACCGCGTCGTCGAGCTTCCCGTCCAGCTTGGGGCCCTTGGCGACGAAGCGGGCCACGTAGCGCTTGCGCGTCTCGGCGGCAGCCGCCCTCACCGGGATCGACGCCGCCAGCACCCGCCCCTCGTTGTCGTGCGCGCCGGTCTTGACCGGCATCCGGGTGGAGCCCCGCCACAGGCCGACGTAGACCTCGACCACCGGGTAGCTCCAGGCGTCGGGCAGCTTGACGGTGTGGACGTCGCGGATGATGTCCCCGGCCTTCCAGACGCTCACCGGGTACTTGCCGTCGATGGGGACATGGTCGGCGTTGACGTAGCTCTGCTTGCCCGGCCCCTCGACGTGGGTGAACGTCTTCCAGCCGTCGCCGGGCGCGGCCACGACCTTCCAGTACTGGGTGAGCGTCAGATCCTTGCCCCCCTCGGCCGGCAACGGGTCGACGTCCATCCCCAGGAAGACCACCTTCCCGTCGAGATCGGCGTTGACCGGATAGCGGGGGGCCGGCGGCGACGACAGGAGATTCTGCTGGGCGATCTTCAGATCGTCGGCGGAGGGCTTGTCCGGCTGCTGCTCGACGCAGGCCCCGAGCACGAGCAACATCGGCACGACCGCCAACCGGATCGCCAGATTGCGCATGCGGCCGTTTCTAACCAAGCGAACGGCCGTTTGCAATGCGGCGAGGCCGGTCGGGCCGGGTCGGCGACGCCCGGCTCAGCTGGTCGGCGCGGTCGGAATCTGCCCGGGCGGCAGGCCCCGCACGCCGCGCGCGGCGACCTCCACGATGACCTCGGCGCGCGCCGTCGTCTCGCGCACGAAGCCGTAGATCCGGTCGGAGAGCGCCCGTTCGACGTCGGCGGCCGGAACGCCGAGCGCCTGCAGGCCGGCGTGGCGCGCCAGATAGAGCGCGCGCGGCAGGTGATAGCGCTGCGACACCACCAGCAGCGACTGCACGCCGGCGGCGACGGCGTCGGCCATGCTGGCCGCCGTGCGGTGCCCGCCGCGATCGATCACCACGTCGGCCGGCGCGACCCCGCGGCGCTCCAGCCAGGCGGCCATCGCGTCCGGCTCGTCGTACCCCGGCTCGGCCAGCCCGGAGACGATGATCCGGCGGGCCAGCCCCGCCTGATAGAGCCGGCGTCCGGTCTCCAGGCGCGCCGCCAGCTCGCGCGACGGCACCCCGTTCTTGAAGACATAGCTGCCGAGGACCATGGCGTAGGGGCGCGGCGGGGTCCGGCTGAGCTCGGCGATCACCGCCGCGCGGCTGCTGGCGATGAGGTAGACATTCGCCGCCCCCACCAGGGCGAGCCCGACCACGGCGGCCAGCGCCAGCCACCTCCCCCCGCGACGCGGTCTGGCGCTCGCCGGGTCAGCCGGCATCGCGGTAGACCTTCGCCGCGCCGATGTGCCCCAGGCGATGCCAGCGGACATATTGCCGCGACAGGTGGAAGAGGATCTCGTCGCGCCTCATCCCCTCCCCCACGACCCGCTCGACCCACTCGATCGTGACGTCGCGGGCGTCCGGGGGATGAAACAGGAAGGTCCGCCCGAAGATGGCCCGCTCGCCGTCCCAGATGATCCGCGCCTCGAACACGTCCCCCGCGGAGACCCCGGCGGTGTTGCGGCGCTCGACGACCGAGAAGCGCGCGCCGCCGATGAGATCGTCGATCTCCAGCACGCGGTCGGCCGACGCCGCGAGCTGAAACAGGCTCCGGTGGGTCGAGGCGAGGTGGGCCAGCGCGCGGCGCTCCGCGGCCGGCGCCCTGGCGGCGGCCTCGACGGCGTGGGCGATCGGCACCTTGCCGCCCAGGCCCGTCGACGGCCGCTCCAGCACGTACCACTCGAGGAACGACGCCATCCGTCCCTCGAACAGCTCGGCGTCGTCGTCGAAGACCTTGCCGGCGCGGTCGAAGTACTCCTCGCGCGCGCGCATCGCCTCGAGCCGATGCTCGTTCTCGCTGTAGCGCTCCGTCAGCCGATCGAGGAGAGCGTAGGTCATGCTCAGCGGCGGCGGCGCTCGTCCATCGCGACGCGGAAGCGTTCGAACAGGTATCCGGCGTCGTTGGGCCCGGGCGAGGCCTCGGGGTGGTACTGCACGCTGAACACCGGGAGCGTCGCGTGGCGCATCCCCTCGACCGTCTTGTCGTTGAGGCTGACGTGCGACAGCTCGGCCTTGCCGGCCAGCGAGTCGACGTCCACCGCGAACCCGTGGTTCTGCGAGGTGATCTCCACCTTGCGCGTGCCGAGATCCATCACCGGGTGGTTGGCGCCGTGGTGGCCGAACTTGAGCTTGTAGGTCTTGCCGCCCAGCGCCAGCCCCAGGATCTGATGGCCGAGGCAGATCCCGAACACGGGGAGCTTGCTGGCGCAGAGCTCGCGGGCCGCCTCGACGGCGTAATCGACCGCCGCCGGATCGCCCGGGCCGTTGGAGAGGAAGATGCCGTCGGGCTTCATCGCCAGCACCTCGCGCGCGGGCGTGGCGGCCGGCACGACGCTCACCTTGCAGCCCGACGAGCGCAGGTGGCGCAAGATGCCGCGCTTGATGCCGAAGTCGTAGGCGACGACGTGGTGCCGGACGGGCGGGACCACCACCGGACCGCGGCTGGGGGCCCGCGGCCCCTGCCAGAGCGGCTCGTCCCATTCGTAGGGCGACGCGGAGGTGACCTCGCGGACCAGATCGCGCCCCTCCAGCGAGGGGTGCTTGCGGGCGCGGGCCACCGCGGCGGCCGGATCGCCGACGGCCCGGGTGATCACCGCCCGCTGCGCGCCCGAGAGGCGAATCCGCCGGGTGACGGCCCGGGTGTCGATGCCGGTGATGCCGGCGACGCCGTTGCCGGCCAGGAGCTCGTGCAGCGACCCCGAGGCGCGCCAGTTGGAGACGACCGGCGACAGCTCCCGCACCACGAAGCCGGCGCACCAGGGGCGGCGCGACTCGAAGTCGACGGGGTTGACGCCGACGTTGCCGATCTCGGGCGCCGTCATGGTGACGATCTGCCCGCGGTACGACGGGTCGGTCAGCACCTCTTGATAGCCGGTGATCGCCGTGTTGAAGACGATCTCGCCGGCGCCCGGCACGTCGGGGCCGTCCGCCGCGCCGAAGCCGAAGCCGCGGTAGACGGTGCCGTCCTCCATCGCCAGCAGCGCGGGCGGCAGATCGGACGACGTGGATGATGACGAAGGGTGCGGTTCGACGGTCACGAGATTCTCTCCCCCGAGTGGACGATAGCACCGCCGACGATGGTCAACACCGCCCGACCTACGAGCGCGCGGCCGGCGAAGGGGGTGTTCCGCGACCGGGAGCGGAGCGCCGCCGGCTCGCAGGTCCAGGCCGCCTCGGGATCGACCACCGTGACGTCGGCGGGGACCCCGCTGGCCAGCGAGCCGCCGGGCAGCTTGAACAGCGACGCCGGCGTGGTGGAGAGGCGGGTCACGAAGCCCATCGGCGTCAGGAGCTTGGCCCGGACCAGCTCCAGCACCAGCGGCACGGCCGTCTCGAGGCCGATGATCCCGAAGGCCGCCTGCTCGAACTCGACCTCTTTTTCGACCGCCGAGTGCGGCGCGTGGTCGGTGGCCACGGCGTCGATCGTCCCGTCGGCCAGCGCCGCCCGCACCGCCTCCACGTCGCCCGCCGACCGCAGCGGCGGGTTGCACTTGGCGTGCGTGTCGTAATGGGCGCAGGCCTCGTCGGTCAGCGTCAGGTGGTGGGGGGTCACCTCGCAGGAGACCGGCAGCCCGCGCCGCTTGGCCTCGCGCACGAGCCGCACCGAATCGGCGCTGCTGACGTGGGCGACGTGATAGCGCGCGCCGGTCAGCGCGCAGAGCTCGATGTCGCGGGCCACCATCGCCGACTCGGCCGAGACCGGCTGGGCGCGAATGCCGGCCCGGGTGGAGACCGCCCCTTCGTTCATGGCCCCCCCCGCCGAGAGCGTGAGAATCCTCGCAGTGCTGCACGATGGTCAGATCGAACGTGCGCGCGTACTCCATCGCCCGCCGCATCAGCTCGGCGTTCATCACCGGCTTGCCGTCGTCGGAGACGGCCACGCAGCCCGCCTCCTTCAGCTCGCCCATCTCGGCCAGCTGCTCGCCGGCGAGCCCCTTGGTGATGGCGCCGACCGGATAGACCCGCACCACCCCGGCCTCGCGCGCCCGGTTGACGATCAGCTCGGTCACCGCGCGGTTGTCGTTGGGCGGCGTGGTGTTGGGCATCGCGCAGACGGCCGTGAACCCGCCGGCCGCCGCCGCGCGCGTCCCGGTGGCGATGTCCTCTTTGTACTCCTGCCCCGGCTCGCGCAGGTGGGTGTGCAGATCGATGAGCCCGGGCATGACCCACTGCCCGCCCACGTCGATCACGCGCACGCTGGTCCCGAGGCGAGCGGCGATTCCGGGGGCGACCTCGGCCACCACCCCGTCCTTCAACAGGACGTCCGCCTGGGCGTCAAAACTCCGCCGAGGATCGAGCACCCGGCCGCCGCGCAGACAGAGATCCATTTGCCGGGTCCCCTTGTTAGGGGGTTAGGGCGCCTCAGTCAACGAGTTTCAATCTATCGGGGACCCTGAGAGGGTCCCCGTGCCCTCCCGCGAAGGACTCCGCGCGGCCAAGCCGCGCTCCATCCACGCGATTTATCCTATCGGGGACCCTGAGAGGGTCCCCGTGCCCTCCCGCGAAGGACTCCGCGCGGCCAAGCCGCGCTCCGTCCACGCGATCGGTGTCCAACTCTGTCGACGAAGAGCCGCAGCCGCTTGAACCAGCGCAGCTTGTCGTCGAACCCCGGGAAGCTGGCGTTGAGGCCGCTGGGGTTGGGGACCACGAACACCCGCGCCCCGGCGATCGTCTGCCGCTTGGGCCCGGGCCCCGGCCCGGCGGCGGCGCCGAAGTAGGTCCGGTAGAGGCTGACGCCGACGAACGCCACCACCGCCGGCCGCCAGGCGGCGATCTTGCGCGCCAGCGCGACGTGACCGCGGGCGAGCTCGGCGCGGGTCAGCTCGGCGGCCGTGCGGGTCGTGCGTGGGCACAGATTGGTGAGCGCGATGCCGAGCTCGGCCAGGCGCTGGTCCTCCGTGTGGTCGAGCAGCACCGGGGTCAGCCCCGCCGCGTGCAGCAGCCGCCAGAACGGATTCCCGTTGCCGGCGAAGTGGTGCCCCACGGCGCCCGATCTCAGCCCCGGGTTGATCCCCACCAGCAACAGCCGCGGCCGCTCGACGACAACGTCCTTCAGGACCTGGGCTCGACCGCTCGATGCCTTTGCCAAAGGACCAGTACATGACCATAATCATGACCATGTTGAAGGTCAACATTCACGAGGCCAAGGCCAACCTCTCGAAGTACATCGCGGCGGCCGGGCGGGGCGAGGCGGTCGTGATCTGCCACCGCAACGTTCCCGTGGCCGAGCTGCGCGCGCTGCCGCGCCTCCGCAAGGAGCCGCGCCCGATCGGCCTCCACCGCGGGAAGTTCAAGATCCCACGCAGCTTCTTCGAGCCATTGCCGGCGGAGATCGAGGCGGCGTTCCGCGGCGAATGAAGCTGCTCCTCGACACCTGCACCTTCCTCTGGATCGCGCGCGGCGATCGCGCGCTCTCGCGCCCGGCCCGCGAGGCGTTCGTCGATCCGGCCAGCGAGGTCTATCTGAGCGCCATTTCGTCGTGGGAAATTGCGCTCAAGCACGCGCTCGGAAAGCTACCGCTGCCCGAGCAGCCGATGTTGCTCGTGCCCGAGATGCGCGGGCGTTACCGGATAGAGCCGTTGCCGCTCGACGAGCCGGCGGCCCTGGCGGTGGCACAGCTCCCCGACCTGCACCGCGATCCGTTCGACCGCATGCTGATCTGCCAGGCGATCATGGGCGGCCTGACGCTCGTCACGCCCGACCCGCTCATTCGGCAGTACGCGGTTCCGACGCTCTGGTGAGCGACTACTCGGACGGACCTGCGTCGCCGCCGGCGAGCAGGTAGAGCACGGCCATGCGGATGGCGACGCCGCGGGCGACCTGGTCGAGGATGACGGCCCGCGGACCGTCGGCGACGGAGGGATCGATCTCGATGCCGCGGTTGATGGGGCCGGGGTGCATGACGATGGCGTCGGGCTTGGCCAGGGCCAGGCGGCGGGCGTTGAGGCCGAAGTAGCGGGAGTACTCGCGGGTGTTGGGGAAGAGCGCGCCGCCGATGCGCTCCTTCTGGATGCGCAACATCATGACGACGTCGGCCCCCTCCAGCGCCGGCTCGAGCCGCTCGTGGATCGACACGCTCCCCGGCGTGCCCATCGCCTCCAGGCCGGGCGCCAGCAGCGTGCGGGGCGCGACGATGCGGACGCGGGCGCCCATCTTGGTGAAGGCCCAGATGTTCGAGCGCGCCACCCGGCTGTGGCGGATGTCGCCGCAGATGACGATCTCCAACCCGTCGAGGCGCCCCTTGTGCTTGCGGATGGTCGAGCAGTCGAGCAGCGCCTGCGTCGGGTGCTCGTGGGCGCCGTCGCCGGCGTTGACCACGCCCGCCCGCAGCCGCGAAGAGAGCATCTCGGCGGCGCCCGCCTGGGCGTGGCGGACGACGACCACGTCGGGGGCCATGGCGTCGAGGTTCCGCGCCGTGTCCAACAGCGTCTCCCCCTTCACCGTCGACGACGCCGAGCCCGAGATGTTCACCGCGTCGGCCGACAGCCGCTTGGCGGCGATCTCGAACGACGTCCGGGTGCGGGTCGAAGGCTCGAGGAAGAGGTTGATGACGGTCTTGCCCCGCAGCGTCGGCACTTTTTTGATCGGCCGCTCGTTGATCTCCAGGAAACGGTCGCCGAGATCGAGCAGCATCGCGATCTCCGCGGCGCCCAGCGACTCCATCCCCAGCAGGTGCCGGTGCGCGAAGCCGGTCACGGCCGTCGCTCCCGCAGGACCACCCGGTCCCCCTCGCCCCGCTCGGACAGCATCACCCGCACCGACTCACTGGCCGTGGTGTCGACGATCACCCCGACGACGTCGGGTTGAATCGGCAGCTCGCGCCGGCCGCGATCGATCAGCGCCGCCAGCTTGACGGCGCGCGGGCGCCCGTAGTCGGCCAGCACGTCCATCGCGGCGCGGATGGTCCGGCCGGTGAAGAGCACGTCGTCGACCAGCACCACCGTCCGCCCGTCGATCGGCTCGGGCAGCTCGGTGGGGCCGATCTCCGGCTTGGGCAGGCCGCGAAACACGTCGTCGCGGTAAAGAGAGATGTCGACCGCGCCCAGCAGCGGCGCCGGCTCGCCCGCCTGGGCCAGAAGGCCGCAGAGCCGCTGGGCCAGGTAGGCGCCGCCCGTCCGCACGCCGACCAGGTAGAGCGGCCGCCCCTCCGGCGGGATCAGCTCGGCGAGCTCCAGCGCCATGCGCCGCAGCGTGCGCCCGAGGCCGGCGGCGTCGAGGAGCTCGCGGCGCTCGATGAGATCGCTGTCGGGCGGGGGTAACCGTGGGCTCATGGGAGAAGCTTCCTGTTCACGCTGGTCACAGGTAATACCGCACGTAGAGGGTGGAGAGCGCGTCCCAGATGCTCCCCGCGCCGATCACGCCGACCGACCAGAGATGCCCGGCCGGCGCATGCTCGTACAGCACTTGCGCACCGGCCTCGAGACCGATCGACAGCGCCGGGACGCCGACGAACCCGAAGTGCAGCTCGCCCTCGAGGGCGGCGCGCAGCTGAAACAGCGTCGTGCTGTCGGAGTCGCTCCCCGCGGGACGGAACCAGACCACCGCCAGCTCGGGGCTGGCGCCGATCGCCAGGTGCTTCCAGTTGGCGAGCAGCAGCGTCATCCCCAGGATGGGACCGACGCCGAGATAGGTGTCGAGGTCCTGCGCGCCCACCGATCCGCCGCCCGTGCCGAGCACCAGGTACCCGTTGAGCGCCAGGTTGCGGTTCATCCAGTAGCGAACCCCCACCGCTCCGAGGGTCACCGTGCACGCGGTGGCCAGGCCGGCGGTGCACCCCTGCCCCGGCCGCAGCGCCAGCGGCAGCGGCCCGGGATCGAGACGGCGGGCGGCGACGCCGACGTGACCGACCACGGCGTCGTGATCGGACGGGGCGGGCGTCGCGTCGCTGGTGGGGATCGGCCCGACGGTCTCGGCGGTCTCGCCGGTCTCGGCGGTTGGCGGGACGGCCGGCGCCGAGGCCGGCGCCGAAGGCGGAGCAGCGACTGGCTCCGCCGGAGCGACAGCCGCCGCCGGCGGGGGCGGCGCCGGGGCAGCCGCGACCGGGGGCGGCGCCGCTTGCTGCGCGTGCAGCGGCGCCGCGCAGAGAACCAGCGCCGCCAGCGACCCGAGCCGCACCCACCAAGCTTTCATTCTCCGGCGCCTCGCGCGCACGCCTGCTACGTTCCGGTCTGCGCGAGGCAGATGCTCGCCGGTTGGCCGTCGGACGGAGACGAGCAGACGAACCCCGAACGGAGGCACATGAGGGCGCCGGCGTCCGCCCCGAGCTGGCAGCCGTCGTAACAGGCATGAATCGGAGCGTCGGGGGCGCCCCGCTGGGCGCAGGTGCTGCCGGCCCCGGCGCAGAGATCGACGGCGGGGCGTGCTCCCGTTGGGGTTCGGCGCGCAGCCGAACGTCTGGCAGTAGCCGCCCGGGAAGCGCGCGCCCCCCGAGCAGACGCCCCCCAGCATGCATCCGGCGTCCGCCGTGCAAGGCGAGCCGGGGACGGCCGTCTTGTTGTAACAGAGCCCGTGGGTCGCGTCGCAGGTGTCGGAGCCGTTGGCCATCGCCACGCAGTCCGCGTCGATCCCGCAGCCGCTCACCCCGACGAACATCGTCTGGCACTCGCCGGTCACCACGTCGTCGGTCGGATCCGACGGCGTGCCGTTGTTGTTCTGCACGAGGCGCGTGCACATCTGATCCGGACCGCAGTCGCTGTTGACGGCGCAGACCGCCGAGCAGAACGTCTTGTTGCTCCCGTTGGCCAGCCGGAACTGGCGGTCGAAGCAGGCGCCGCTGACACAGTCGGTATTGCCGGCGCACGCCTGTCCGACCGTCTTGGTGCCGCCTGCCGCCGGAGCCTTGCAGACCGTCAGCGACGTGCGCGTCCCGTACGGCACGCACCCCTGGCCGGCCGGGCAGGCGCCCTCGTGCGTGCAGGCGCCGGCGGCGACCTTCGACGACGGCGTGCAATACCCGACCTTGGCGGTCGAGCCGTCGGGGGCCTTCGCCGTCAGGTGCTCGAGGCAGCTTGACGAGGCCGGGCAGTCGGCGTCGTTGCGGCACATGGTGCTGCAGAACGGCTGATCGGGGAAATCCGGCGACGCGATGCAGAGCGAGTCATCCGCGCAATGCATGCCCGCCGTCGTGGTCGAGCAGGCGGCCCCGAACGCCAGCGCGCCCGCCGCCGGCGCCACGCAGGTGAGCTGGAAGGCGTTCCCCGCCGGCACCGGCGCGCCGACCACGCAGACGCGGCCGCTGTTGCAGATCGAATCGGCGCCCGACTGCCCGTAGGCGTTGGCGGGGAGTGAGGCCGTCGTCTGGAGCGTGCCGCAAAAATTGATGGGACAGACGCCGCCGCCCATGGCGTCGGCGGCGCAGTAGTAGTCCATCGGCTGCGCGTCCTTGTGGGGCGGCGAGACGTCCATGCCCGCGTCGTGGGGCCTGGAACCGGCGGATGGGCTGGAACAACCGAAAACCGCCGCCGTCGAGGCGACGAGCGGCACGAAAAGCAAGAAGGTCTTCATAAGGTCGCGGGCCGATTATGCCAGCTTCCCGTGTAATGATGAAGCTGCCGTGCTCGCCGACCCCACCGCCGCGATCCTGGTCATCGGGAACGAGATCCTGTCCGGGAAGGTCGCCGACGAAAACGCCCGCTACCTGATCGGCGAGCTGCGCCGCCTGGGCGTCTCGCTCCGCCGGATCGAGGTCATCCCCGACGTGGTCGGGGAGATCGCGGCGCGGGTGCGCGCGCTCGCCGGCACGGTCGACCACCTGTTCACCTCGGGCGGCGTGGGGCCGACCCACGACGACGTGACGCTGGAGGCGGTGGGGGAGGCGTTCGGCATGCCGATCGCCCGCAACGCCGAGCTGGAGCGGCTGCTCCGCAGCGGCTACGGGCCGCGGCTGCAGGAACGCGACCTGCGGATGGCCGACGTTCCGGTCGGGGCCCGACTCGAGCACGGGCCCGGCGGCCAGAGCACGACCTGGCCGGTGGTGGTGGTCCGCAACGTCTG
Organism: uncultured Pseudomonadota bacterium; assembly: GCA_963835825.1. Lineage (GTDB taxonomy): Bacteria > Myxococcota_A > Polyangia > Fen-1088 > Fen-1088 > JADGRB01. The sequence goes on along the minus strand of CAWIGZ010000001.1, from coordinate 1,194,104 downwards.
GATCCTCCCCGGCGTGCCGTCGATCTTCCGCCGCAAGTTCGAGGCGGTGCGCGAGCTCTTCCGGGCGCCGCCGATCCATGGTCGCGCGCTCTACTCGCGGGCGGGCGAAGGGGAGATCGCCGGCGCGCTCGACGAGACGGTCGCCCGGTTCGCCGCCGCGGGCGTGGAGGTCGGCTCGTACCCGCACCTCGACGCGGCCGACTACCGGGTGAAGATCACCCTCGACGGGCGCGATCCGGCCGCCGTCGATCGGGCGCTGGCGTTCTTGGCCGGGCGCCTCGGTGACGCGGTCGCAAAGACCGAGTGACCCGCCGGCTGCGTGGTAAAAGCCGCCATGGCTGACGTGCCGGCTAAACCCGGGGACCCTCAAAGGGCCCCCGCTCCCCCCCGCGATGAGCTGCGCCGGGCAGAGCCCAGCTCCGCTCACACGCCCCCCGGTGTCAAAGGGATGAACGACGTCCTGCCGCCGGACGTCTCGAAGTGGCAGTTCGTCGAGGAGAAGGCGCGCGGCGTGCTGGAGGCGTTCGCCTACCGCGAGCTGCGAACGCCCGCCCTCGAGTACACGCCGCTCTTCGTCCGCTCGGTCGGCGAGGTGACCGACGTCGTCGAGAAGCAGATGTACACCTTCGACGATCGGGACGGCCGCTCGGTCAGCCTGCGCCCCGAGGGGACCGCCTCCGCCGTGCGCGCCTATATCGAGAACGCGCAGTGGAACAAGGAGCCGGTCACCCGCTGGTTCTATCTGGGGCCCATGTTCCGGCACGAACGGGCCCAGCGCGGCCGGCTGCGCCAGTTCCACCAGATCGGCGCCGAGTGGTTCGGCGTCAACGAGCCGTCGGCCGACGCCGAGACGATCGCCATGCTCACGTTGATGATCGAGGAGATCGGCATCCCCAGGGACGCGCTGGAGGTGAGCCTCAACTCGCTCGGCGAGCCGGAAGAGCGGGCCGCCTACCGGGAGGCGCTGGTGGCCTTCTACCGCGGCCACCTCGAGGTCCTCGACGAGGAGTCCCGCCGCCGCCTCGAGACCAACCCGCTGCGGATCCTCGACTCGAAGAACCCGGAGGTCGTCGCCCTCAACGCCGGCGCGCCCGTGCTGCTCGAGACGCTCAGCGCCGGATCGCAGGCCCGCTTCGCCAAGGTGCGCGAGCTGCTGGGGGCGCTGGGCGTCCGCCATTCGCTCGACCAGCGCCTCGTGCGTGGGCTCGACTACTACACGGCGACGATCTTCGAGATCAAGACGACCGCCGGCCAGCTCGGGGCGCAGAACACCATCTGCGGCGGCGGCAGGTACGACGGCCTGGTCGCCTCGCTGGGGGGGCCGAAGACGCCGGCCATCGGGTTCGCGCTGGGGGTCGAGCGGACGCTGCTGGCCCTGACCCAACCGGCCGAGAGCTACGAGCGCCCGGTGAACGCCTTCTTCGCCTCGATGGACGAAGCCTCGCTGGCCTACGCGCTGCCCCTGGCCCAGCGTCTGCGGGCCGCCGGCATCAGCGTCGAAGTCGAGCACCGGGGCGGCAAGGTCGGAACCCAGCTCAAGCGCGCCGACAAGCTGCGGGCCCGGGCCGCCGTCATCATCGGCGGCAACGAGGTCGCCTCGGGCAACTTGACGGTCAAGGATCTCGGCCAAGGGGACCCAGCTCACGGTGGCGGCGGGCGAGCTCGAATCGAAGATCCGCCAGCTCCTCGACTGACCGGGCGCGCAGCCCCGTCCGGACCTCAAGTAAAACTTCAGGGATGGACGGGAAGTCCCTAAGGCTTCAAGCCTTGTCGAGATCGAAGCCGTCGTGCAACGCGCGCACGGCCAGCTCGGCGTACTTGGCCTCGATGACGCAGGAGATCTTGATCTCGGAGGTCGAGATCAGGTGCACCGTGATGTTCTCCCGCGCCAGGATCTCGAACATCTTCAGCGCCACGCCGGCGTGCGAGCGCATCCCCACGCCGACCACCGAGACCTTCGAGAGGTTCGTCTCCGCCCTGATCTGATCGGCCGGGCAAAGGTGCGCGCACTGCTTGACGAGGAGGTCCCTGGCGCGGGCCATGTCGGCGGAGGGCAGCGTGAAGGTCAGGTTGGTGCGGCCGTTCTCGACGAAGGCCTGCACGATCACGTCGACCACGATCCCGGCGGCCGCCAGGGGGCGAAACACCATGGCCTGGATTCCCGGCTGGTCGGAGATCCCGTGCAGGGTGATCTTGGCCTCGTCGCGCGTGGCGGTGACCCCGGAGACCATGATCGATTCCATCGCTTTTTCTTCCGGCACGACCCACGTCCCTTCGTTGTCGTTGAAGCTCGACCGCACGTGAATCGGGACGCCGAACTTCATCCCGAACTCGACCGAGCGAATCTGCAGAACCTTGGCCCCCAGCGAGGCCAGCTCCAGCATCTCCTCGTAGCTGATGCGGGCCACCTTGCGGGCGGTGGGGACGACGTTGGGGTCGGCGGTGTAGACGCCGTCGACGTCGGTGTAGATCTCGCAGACGTCGGCCTTGAGCGCGGCGGCGATGGCGACCCCCGAGGTGTCCGAGCCCCCCCGCCCGAGCGTGGTGATGTTGCCGCTGCGATCGACGCCCTGGAAGCCGGCCACCACCGCGATCTTGCCGTCCTTGAGCGCGTCGGTGATGGCGTGGGCGTCGATCTCCTGGATGCGCGCCCGGGCGAACGCGCTGTCGGTGAGCACGCGGACCTGGTGCCCGAGCAGCGAGACCGCCTTGCCCCCCTGGGCCTGGATGCAGAGCGCGACCAGCCCGACGCTCACCTGCTCACCGGTCGAGGCGATGACGTCCAGCTCGCGCTCGTCGGGGACCTCGCTGATCTGCTTGGCCAGCGCCAGCAACCGGTTGGTCTCGCCCGACATCGCCGAGACGATCACCACCACGTCGTGCCCCTGGCGCTGCGTGGCCAGGCAACGGCGCGCCACCGCGCGCATCCGGTCGATGGTGCCAACCGAGGTCCCGCCGTATTTCTGGACGATGAGCAAGGCGCGACAATTTCCCCTTCCGGGGGCACGCCGTCAAGAACATCAAATCGCCGCGACGTGGTAAACGTCGGCCGTGGCTGACGCGCTGGAAATTCACGTGACGATGCCCGACGCCGAGCAGGCCCAGAAGCTGGCGCGGGCGCTGGTCGACGAAGAGCTGGCCGCCTGCGTGAACATCGTGCCGGGCGTCCGGTCCATCTACCGCTTCGAGGACAAGGTCCACGAGGAGGACGAGGTGCTCTGCCTGGTCAAGACCCACCCCGCCCTGTTCGATCGCCTGCGCGATCGAATCCTCGAGCTGCACCCCTACGACGTCCCCGAGATCCTCGCCTTCAACGTCCACGACAGCAGCCGCGCCTACATCGACTGGCTGCACGGCTCCCTCGACTTCACGGTCAGGAGCTCGGAATGAAGGCGCCCGAACGCCGGCAGCCCCAGCGCCCGGCGTCGTCGTTCACTCAGGTAACTTGAGGCTCTCGGCCGCGGCGCGCGCGGCCGAGACCACCATGGGCTCGGTGTCCTGGCGGGCGGCGTCGGTGAGCACGGAGACGAGCTGGCGCCGGGCGGCGCTGGCCGACGCGCCGGTCTTCTGACCGATCTGGGCCAGCGCCTTCGCCGCCGCCGCGCGGACCGGCACGTAGGCGTCGTGCCGCAGGGATTCGACCAGCGCGGGGACGGCCGCCGGATCGCCGAGCGCGCCGAGCGCCTCGACCATCTCCCGCCGGTTCTGCACCTCGGGGAGGTGCGCCAGCAGAATAGGGACGGCCCGCCGGTCGCCGAGCTTCCCCAGCGTCACGACGATGAGCCGGCAGAGGAGGATGTCGTCGTGGCGATCGAGCGCGCCGGCGAGCACGGGGATCCCGCTGCCGTCGCCCGCCGCCGCCAGCGCCAGCGCCGCCCGCACCCGCAGCTCGGGCGCCGTCGTGGGATCGCCGACCAGCGCAGCCACCCGTGACCGGTCGGTTCCGTCGCCGAGGCGCACCGACCCCACGGCGGCCCAGGCGGCCAGCGCACTGTCGGGATCTCCCGCCGCGCGCGCCAGCGCCGCCGCCGTCGCGGGCTGCGGCGGCAGGCCGACGAGAAGCTCGGCGGCCTCTCGCCTCTGGGCCACCGGCGCGGCGGAATTCAACAGCGCGGCCAGCTCGGGCGCGGCGGCGAGATCCCCGAGCCGCCCGCGCTCGATGGCCTTGGGCACGGCGACCGCGGCACCGGCCGTCCCCGTCGCCGGCTCGAGCTGCGACGGCTCGAGCCGGAGGTGGGCATCGAGCCATCGGTCGAGCAGACCGTGGAGATAGGCGACCCGGTCGGGCCGCTCCTCGGCCAGGTTGTGCCGCTCGTGGGGATCGGTCGTCAGGTCGTAGTACGCGCAGAAGCCGAGACGCATGTCGCAGATCAGCTTCTCGCCGGCCACCGACACCATGCGCTTGTCCTCGAGCTCCGCGAAGGCGGGCGGCAGGCGGGCGGCCGGCGCCGGCGGCGTCGCCAGCCAGGGGCCGAGGTCGGTCCCCCGCATCCGCGCCGGGACCGAGATGTCGAGCAGGTTCAGCACCGTCGGCGTCACGTCGAACAGCTCCACCTGCCCGTCGACCACGTGGGGCGGCACGCCGGGGATCGAGATGATGAGCGGAATGCGGAGCTGCTCCTCGTAGAGCGACGAGCCGTGGTAGCGGCCGCCGTGCTCGTCGAACTCCTCGCCGTGGTCCGCCGCGACGATCACGATCGTTCCCGGCCGGCGCGCCCGCACCTCTTTCACCAGCCGCCCGACGGCGGCGTCGGTGTAGGCGATCTCGCTGTCGTAGCGGTCGATGTCGCCCGAGCCGAACGAAAACCCCTCGTGCGCGACGTAGGGCTCGTGGGGCTCGAAGAAGTGGACCCAGACGAACGACCGGCTGGGCTTGACGGTGTCGTAGTAGGCGAGGAGCTGATCGACGCGGCGCTGGGCGTCGATGAACTCGAACTTGACGTACTCGAAGTCGAAGTTCGTCTCGGCGAAGGTCTTCAGCTTGTTCGAGTCGATGTAGAAGACGGCCGGCGGATAGAAGGCCGCCGTCTTCCAGCCGTAGTTGCGCAGCACCGAAGCGATCGTCTCGTGCCGCTCGCCCGGGGCGAGGCGGGCCATCGTCGGGAAGTACTTCGAGGTCAGCATCGAGGAGACGGAGAACGAGGTGTGCGGCGCCTGGGAATAGACGCGTGAAAAGCGGGTCCCCTCGGCGGCGAGCTGGTCGATGTGGGGCGTCGTGTGGCGAGGGTACCCGTAGGCGCCGACGTGATCGTATCGGAGCGCATCGATCGTGATGAGCAGGACGTCCGCCTGGGGGCGGCGCGGCCCGGCGGGGAGCGGCGGAAGTCGGGCTTCGCCGTCCCGGCGCCCGCCGGCGCCCGCGGTGGGCGCCTCGCGGGTGGCCGGCAGGGCCCGCAGCGCCAGCGCGGTGAGCGTGGTCCGCTCGAAGGCCGCGTAGCGCAGCCCCTGGCTGCGGCCGAGCCCGACCAGCGAGATGAAGCAAGCCAGCGCCGTCGCGGTGGTGAGGAGCGCGACGCCCGCGGCGCGCCCGGGGCGAAGGAGCAAGCGGACCGCCAGCAGGAAGGCGAGCAGCGTCGCCGCCCCCAGGGAGAGGTGGAACCACTGGTACAGGCGGGGCAGCACCAGTCGATTGGCCATCTGGCAGCCGGCGGCCACCGCGCACAGCACGAGCGGCGCCGGCCCGATCAAGATCCCCGTCTTTGCGGCCTCTCCGCGCGCCAGCCGCCGGCGGTAGACGCCGCGCGCCCCAACCGACGGCCACGAGCGCGCCGAGCGCGATCCCCGCCGAGATCGCCCCGTGCGCCGGCAACGAGGCCGCGCGATGGCCCGTGAAGAGGGACAGGGCGTCGTAGACGATCAGCGGCGCGGCGCCCAGCGCGGCGAACGCGGCGGCCGTTCGGGCGGGCGCGCTCGTGCGCCGGGCGATCCAGCCGCCGGCGGCGATGAGCCCCCCGACGATCGCGCCGGCGGCCGCCATCAGGCTGGTGGCCAGCACGACGAGGCGAACGGCGTGGTCCGCCGAGAGCCCGCCGATCCCGCCGGCGATCGACCAGACGGCATCCAACGCGCCGGCCAAGGCGCCGCCGACGACGCCGCTCTTCAGCCAAGCCGTGCCGCGCCCCCCGCCGACGTTCGATGCGGCACCAGCGGGCTTCGCCGCTTCATGCGACAGCGGATCGGTCATCCTGCCTCGCCGGCAAACAGCATCGCCGTCCGCGCGCGCGCCGCTTGCGCCAGCTCCGCGTGGGCCGGAGCTGCCAACGCCGGATCGTGGGCCAGCACCGCTTCCGCCTCCTGACGGGCCAGCGCGGTCAGCTCGGCGAATTCGGCCAGCCCCGACACGCCCCAGCACGCCGTCCCCCTCACCCTCCCCGGCCTGCGCCGTCCCCCACAGCTCGCCGAACCCCCGCGCCGCCAGATCGGCCTCGGCCAGGCGGAACCCGTCGTCCAGCGACGCGCAGAGCCCCAGCCGCGCCCGGGCCGGCGCGTCGGGGGGCAGAGCGTCGGAGGCGAACAGGAAGCAGATCCCGGGGCGCGCGCCGCGCCCGACCCGCCCCCGCAGCTGGTGGAGCTGGGCCAGCCCCAGCCGCTCGGCCTCCTCGACGATCATCACCGTCGCGTTCGGGACGTCGATCCCCAGCTCGACCACGGTGGTCGCCACCAGCACGTCGGTCCGTCCGTCGGCGAACGCCCGCAGGGCCTCTTCCTTGGCCGCCGGGTCGAGCGCCCCGTGCAAGAGCCCCACCCGCGCCGGCGCCAGTGACCGCCGGAGACGCGCGTGCTGGGCGACGGCGGTCACCGCCCCCGCGCGCCGCGCCTCCTGCCGCACCGGACAGACGACGAACGCCTGGTTCCCCGCGGCCAGCGCGTCGCGCAGCCGCGCGTACGCGGCCCGGCGTTCGTCGTCGGTGCCGCAGACGATCGCCGCCGGCGGGGGCCGGCCGCCCGGACGCTCGGTCAGGAACGAAGCGTCGAGATCGCCGTGCAGCGCCAGCGCCAGGCTGCGGGGAATCGGCGTCGCCGACATCGAGAGCAGGTGCGGCGCCCCGCCCGGAACAGCGAGCGCGCCGCGCTGGGCGACGCCGAAGCGGTGCTGCTCGTCGACGATCACCAGGCCGAGACGCGGCAGCTCGCCGGCGATGCCCAGCAGAGCCTGCGTGCCGATGAGGAGCTGGAGGCGTCCACCCGCCCAGTCGTCGAGGATCGCGGCGCGCGCGGCGGCGGGGGTCGCGCCGGTCAGCGCGGCGATCCCCAGCCCCAGGCGCCCACCGACCGGCCCGAGGGCGCGCAGCTGCTGTTCGGCCAGCACCTCCGTCGGGACCATCATGAGCGTCCCGGCGCCGGCCGCCGCGACCAGCGCCGCGGCGCCGAACGCCACCGCCGTCTTTCCCGAGCCGACGTCGCCCACCAGCAGCCGCCGCATGGGCCGCGGCCCGGCCAGATCGCCGGCGATCTCCTCGAGGGCCCGCGCCTGCGTCGCCGTCAGCGCGAACGCCAGCGCGGCTTCGGCGCGCGCCCGCATCGTGGGGGCCAGGGCCGGCGCGACGGCGACCGCGGCCGGCGCCGAGGCCGCGCGCCGGAGGAGAAACGCCAGCTGCGCCACCAGGGCGGCCTCGAAGGCCAGCCGGCGACGCGCATGCGCCAGCGCCTCGGGCCGGGCCGCGTCCTCGTCGGGCGGGGCATGCACCCGGGTGAGCGCCTCCGCCAGCGTCGGCAGGGCGAGCCGCCGGCGCGTCGCTGTGGGGACGAGCTCGAAGCTGTCGCCGCCGCCGAGGCGGGCCAGCGCCGCCGCGCGCATCCGCTCGAGCACCCGCCCCTTGACCCCCGGCACGAGACCATAGCGGGGCCGCAGGCCCAGCCCTCCGTCGCCCCGAGCCGCCAGCGCCGCCGTCACCACCGACGGCTGGAGCAGCTCGCGCGTCCCGTCGGTGGCCGTCCGGAGCGCGCCCGCCAGTGCGATCTCACTGCCTTTGGGGAACGACTTGGCCATCGCTGCCGGCATATGGAACCAGCGCGCGCGCAGCACCGCGTCCCCCTCCTCGACGTACACGTCGAGCAGCCGCCGGGGAAAAACGTGCAGCCGCCGGACCCGCCCGCGCACCAAGACCACCGTCCCGTCCGGCACCTCGGGCAAACCAGCGATCGGCGTCGCCCGCCGGAGATCGTCGTAGCCGCGCGGCAGCCGCATCATCAGATCGCGGACCGTGCGCACGCCCCGCTCCCCGAGCCGGGCCGTGGTCACCGGTCCCGCGCCGGGCAAGGTCGAGATCGGAAGGTCCAGCTCCGGGATCGGAGGCGGGCGGAGCCCGGCGAAGGAGCGAAGCCCCTGCCGGACCCTCTTATCGCTTGAAGGTGAAGCGGAGCTCGTAGTCACAGAGGTGGAAGACGTCCCCCTCTTCGATGCGCTTGTTGTCGATGCGCATCCCCTTGAAGTCGATCCCGTTGGTCGATCCGAGGTCCTTGATGAAATACGTTCCATTCCTTCGGATGACCGCCGCATGTTTGCGCGAGATGTTGCCGTCCTTGATCGGCAGATCGGAGGACTTGGTCCCGCGCCCAATGATGAACTGGTCCTTGTCGATCCGGTATTTTTGATTGTCGAAGACCAGGTAGACCGGGACCTGCGGCTGGACCGCGGGCGTCCCGTCGAACCCTGCCGTGAACCCCGCGCCCAGCCCGGCCCCCATCATCTGCGGCCCGCCATGCGGATGGGGCGGCGGCGTCGCCGGCGCGTCGAACATCGACATGCCGCCCGGTTGCGGCATTCGCTGGGCGAACCGCGAGCGCGGCGGCGGGACCGGCGGCGGCGGCGGGAGCGGCGGCGGCAGGGGCGCGACGGCCGGCGCCGGCGCCGGCGGCCGCTGGCGGTGCTGCGCGCTGGACGGCGGCGGCGTCAGCTGGCCCTCCGACTCGAGCGCGTTGATCCCGGTCTGATAGCCGGAGAGCTGCGCGTACGCCTCCATCGCGTCGGCGATCATGTCGTCGACCTCCTTCTCCTGGTCCTCGGCCATGCGCCGAAACGTGACCCAGAGGGTGTCGTTGCACTGAAACTGTCGCAGGCTCTTGCGTCCGGGGAGCGCCATCAGGTTCTCTTCTTCACCGTCTCCGCCGCGGCGGCGGCCTCCTTGCCGACCGTATCACCGGCGGGAAAACCCTTCACCGGCGAGCTGTCCGTCGCCAGCTTCTGCAACGCCGGGGCGTCGGGCGCATGCCCGATCTGCGCCAGCGCCATCGCCGCCGTCATCCGGGCCAGCGGCACCCGCGAGCCGAGCGCCTGCAAGAGGGCCGGGCGGGCCGGCTGGCCGATCTTCTCGATCAACTTGACCAGCAGATCGTCGACGTCGACCTTCTTGTAGCTGGCGCTGGCGGGGAACGCCTCCAGCCCGGGGACGATCCCGTCGGCCTTGCGGGCCGCCAGCTCCGACTCGAACGCGCGATAACGCACGATCTCCTCTTTGTCCGACGAGATGATCCCCAGCAACCCCTTCTCGGCCTCGAGGCCCCCGATCCCTTCGATGACGCCGAACATCTCGTCGCGGACCGCCTTGTCGGCCTTGGAGTCGCTGGCGATCTTCAGCGCCAAGGGGAGGACGGCCGGGTCGCGCCGCTCGCCGAGCGCCCGGGTCGCCAGCAGGGCCGCCTCCGGCTTGCCACGCGTCACTTCACCCTCGAGGTACTTGACGGCCACCGGACCACCCAGCGCCCCGAGCGCCTTGTACAGCAGCTCGGGGTGGTCCTTGTCCTTGACCTTGATCTGCGGCGCGCGGGCGATCAGCGCCCCGGCCCCGCGGTTGCGCGCCGTCTCGTCGCCCACCTTGGCCAGAAGCTCGGCGGCCATTCCGTAAGGTCGATCGGGGGCGGCGAGCACCAGGATCAACATCGAGGTCGAGTCGGGGCCGATGGCGGTCAGCATCTTCTCGATCGAGTGCTCCCCCTGCCGCACCTTGCCGGCCTCGAGCTCGGCCTGCAGGACCGGCAGGAGCGCGGCGTCGATCCGCTTCTGGTCCTCGGGGACGGCCACCTGCCGCAGCGAATACAGCGCGTCCCGGTAGGCGAGGGCCTTGTCGGGCGACGGGTCCTTCATCGCCGCCTCGTAGGCCGGCTCGAGCGTCTTGGTGATCTCCGCGCGATCGTCGGCCGAGGCGCCGCTCAGGATGGTGTCGACCTCGTTGGAGCGCCCGAGATCGACGAGGGCGACCGCCGCCTCGGCGCGCAGCTTCGGCGCGACCGAATGATCGGCGAGCGCGTCGTGCAGCCGCTCCGGCCCCTTCTGGGTCGTCTTCCAGAGCGCGATGTTCTCCGAGGAGACGCGGCTCGAACAGCCGAGGACGAGCACCGCGAGCGCCCACAGCAGTTGTCGAGAGCGCGGGCAAGAGGGCGGGAGCGATCCGCGACCCAGCCGCGTCGGCGTACGGGCCATGGACCGGATGTAACTACGGCCCATTGGGACCGTCAAGGCATTGCCGCGTCCGGGACCTTCGGATAACGTCGCGTCACCTCATGTCTTTCAGTGAGCGCCGGGGGCGCCGGGACGCGCGGGTGCTCGCCGTCCTGGCCGCAGCGTCGCTGATGGCGGTCGCGAGCAGGACCGCGGCGTCCCCGATCGACGATCCGTTCGTGACCGGAATGTCGTTCAGCGGACCGACGTCGGGCGATCTGGGGGCCATTTATTGGAATCCGGCGGCGCTGGGCCTCATGCGCGGGTTCCAGCTGATGGTGGCCGGGACGGCGCGCTGGTCGTCGGTCGGCGTGTCGAGCACGCCGCCGGGGCAGCCGGCCGGCTCGGCGACCGCCACCGACTTCCGGCAGCCGTTTCAGTGGCCGCCCGGACCCGGCGCCTACGTCGCGCTGGGGTACGGCAGCGATCGGTTCACGCTCGCCTTCGCCACGTACATGCCGTACCTGGAACAGATCCATTTTCCGGTCTCGCCCACGGGCAACGAGCCGACCCGCTATCAGATGCTGAGCATGGATCTGCGCAACCTGGCGCTGGTGCCGGCGCTGGCGATCCGGCTCGGCAGCGATCTCCGGATCGGCCTGTCGTCGGGGTTCATGTTTTCGACCGGCAGCCTCAGCTTCGCCGAGGCGGACCTGAGCGGCGCGCAGACTCCGGCCACCGACGCCCGCTACAACATCGATTCGGGCCAGGGGATCGGCGACGCCAAGTTTTCGGTCACGCTGGGCGGCGGGATTTACTGGCGCCACAAGAATCTAGAGATCGGCCTTTCGTACCAGAGCCATCCGCTGGGCGGCCAGGTGAGCGGGGTCGAGGTGGCTGGTGACGCGACGACGGTAACTCCGCCCGGCCAACCCGGAGGGGGCAACCCGGTGACCTGCGGTGGCGGTCAATCGAGCCGTTGCGTCTTCGGCGACATCGCCTACCGGCTGCCCGACGTGGTCATCGCCGGCGTCACCTGGCACCTGCGACCCGGGCTGGAGCTCGACGTGATGGCCCGCTGGCTCTGGACGCACGAGCACGACCGGATCGACATCCGCCTGGTCGGACCGACGCTGGAGGCCCAGAACCTCCCCCAGCACATCGTCCTTTACCGGGGGTTTCACGACGTCGGTCGACACCCGGGCCCGGATCGCCTACTGGTGGCGCGAGCGGCTGCGCGTCGGCGGCGAGCTGCGGGTGGAAAACGGCGCCGTCGACAGCAACGCCGTCAACGCCGCGGCCGTCGACGGATTTCAGGTCGAGCCGCTCATCTTGGCCGAGCTGCGGCTGGGCCGGAGATTCTGGCTCGGCGCCGGTTACGGAATTACCATCATGCCCAGCGTGACCGTCACCGACTCGATCTTCGATCCGAACGCCGCCAGCGCCTGCGCAATGAGCGGCGGCGACCTCAACAACATGGCCTGCCAGGCTCGGGCGAATGGCACCGCCCGCCCGAGCGCCAACGGCACTTACACCAGCTTCGCGCAGGACTTCGGCCTCACCTTCACCTTTCGACTTTGAGATCCCCAGAGTTCAAATGTTGAGCCCAGGATCCACGGCGGCGATCTCCGCGCTGGCGCTGCTCGGCTGCGCGGCAACCTCGGCGCGGCGCGGAACGGCGGCGGCCTCCGCGGGAGGCGGCGCGTCCGGCGACGGCGCGCCGCCGCCGACGGAGATCGCCCGCGCCCCGCTGGGGACGCTAACGGTGACCAAGTGGCGGCTCGACAATGGCCTGGAGATCGTGCTGCTGCCCGATCCGCGCGCCACGTCGGTCAGCTACACCACCTGGTTCCGCGTCGGCTCGCGCAACGAGGACGCGGCGGCCGGCGAGACGGGCCTGGCCCACCTCTTCGAGCACCTGATGTTCACGCAGACCAAGAACGCGGCCGCCAACGCCTTCGACAACAAGATGGACGCCGTCGGCGGCAGCACCAACGCCATGACCTATTACGACTTCACCGCCTACGTCGACGACATCCCGCCGACGGAGATGAACGTGGCGGTCATGCTGGAGGCCGATCGGATGGTCAACCTCGATCTGCGCAAGAAGCAGGTCGACAACGAGCGCGACGTCGTGGCCGAGGAGCGGCTGGCCTCGGTCGAGGACAACGTCGACGGGATGCTCGAAGAGCTGATGTACGGCCAGGCCTTCAAGACGCACCCCTATCGCTGGCCGGTGATCGGCTCGATGAAGGACATCAAGGCGATCACCCAGGCCAAGGCGGCCGCCTTCTACAAGAAGTTCTACGCGCCCAACAACGCCGTCCTGGTGATCGCCGGCAAGCTGGACGAGCAAGCCACGCTGTCGGCTGTCGCAACAGCCTACGGCGCCATCCCCCCGTCGAAGAAGCTCCCCAAGGACGAGATCAAGCCCGAGCGCGCGCCGGCAACCGAGGTCCGAACGACGATCGCCCGGCCGGTCCCGGCCGATCGCCTGGTGATCGGGTTTCCGGCGCCGGCGCTGGGAGCGCCCGATCGGGCGGCGTACGAGGTGTTGAACGAGCTCCTGGCCGGCGGTCCCTCGTCGCGGCTCAACCGCGCGCTGGTCGTCGACAAGCGGTGGGCCTCGTCGGTCCACGGCGACATCGCCCCCACCCGCGATCCCGGCCTCTACGCGATCTGGATCCAGATGATGAAGGGGCACAGCGCCGAGGAGGCCGAGCGGCTGGTGGTCGACTCCGTGGCCGAGCTGGCGGCGCGTCCGGTCGGCGCGGCCGAGCTGGGCAAGGCGGCGGCCCGGATGGAGAGCCAGTTCTGGCAGCAGCTCGGGTCGAGCCACGGGCGCGCCGAGACGCTGGGCGCCTTCGAGATCGCGGCCGGCGACTTCCGCAGCCTGCTGGCCCGCGGCGCCGAGTACGCCCGCGTGACCGCCGCCGACGTGCAGAAGGCGGCCGCCGAGTACCTGGCCACCGGGGCCCGCTCGGTGGTGATCGCGCGTCCGTCGGGCGAGCCGGTGGCGCCGCCGGGGACGGAGAAGCTTTGAGCGCCGTGGGGGCCCTGGTCTCGGCCGCGCTGATGGTGGGCGTGACGCCGCCCGCCGCACAGGCCGGCGGCCCGGCACCGGGCGCGATCCGGCGCGCCGGTCCGGCCGGCTCGCTGGTGATCGTCGAGGACGACCACAGCGTCCCCGTCGTGCATGTCATCGTCGCGTCGCGGTCGGGATCGGCGGCCGATCCGCGGCACCGCGAGGGGCTCACCAACCTCGCCGCCGAGTGGGCCCGGCACGGCGCCGGCGGCCGCTCGCGCGCCGCGCTCGACGAGGCGTTCGACGCGCTCGGCGGGACGCTGGAGGTCCGCACCGAGCAGGACATGACCCGCTTCGAAGGCGAGGTGCTGGCCCGCAACCTCGACGCCTACCTGGCGCTGGTCGCCGACATCTTGATCCGCCCCACCTTCGACCCGACGGAATTCGCCCGCACGCGGCAGGAGATCGAGGGGCAGATCGCCGAGAACCGCAACGACGATCGCCAGCTCTGCCAGCGCTTCTTCCTGCGCAACGTCTACGGCGAGCACCCCTACGGTCATCCGGTCGACGGCGTGCCGGCCGCGCTCGACGGAGCGACGGCCTCCGAGACCGCGGCGCACTTCCGCCACCACTTCGGGGGACGGAACCTGATCTTCGCCTTCACCGGCGACGTGGCTCCCGAGGCGCTCGACGCCACGCTGGCGAAGACCTTCCGCGGCCTGTCGGCGGCGCCCGCCCCGCCGCCGAACCCGCTCGAGCTGCGCGCGCCGGTGCCGCTCAAGGGCTGGCGCATCGAGCTGGTCGACAAGCCCGACCGGCAGCAGACGCAGCTCATGTTCGGCCACGCCACCCTGCACGCCTCCGACAGCGACTTCGTCCCCCTGCAGATCGCCATGGCGGCCTTCGGCGGGCGGGCCATGAGCTCGACCTTGATGGACGAGGTCCGCCGCAAGCGCGGCCTCGCCTACGGCGCCTACCTGAGCCTCGAAGAGCGGCGCGGCGCGGGCGCCGCCGTGGGCTGGGTCTTCTCGGGAACCGACAAGACGGTGGCCATGCTGAAGCTGGTGCTGAACCTCTACGTCACCTTCATGGACAAGGGGCTGTCGCCCACCGACGTCGCTTTCTTTCAGCGGTTCCTCATCGGCTCCCACGCCGCCGACATGGACGTGCCGGAGCAGCGCCTGGCGGCGCGCGTCTCCGCCGAGATCGCCGGGCTGCCGGCCGACTTCGTCGACACCTACGCGGAGCGGGTCGCGGCCGTGACCCCCGCCGAGGTCAACGCCGCGATCAAACGCCATGTCCACGCCCGCGATCTGGCCATCACCATGGTCGCCTCCGCGCCGGTGATGAAGAAGCTGCTCACCGGCGCCAAGATTCAGGAGAGCGCCATCGACGTCGTCCCCTACGACGGGTTCTGAAGCGAAGCGCGCCGCCCCGACGCGCGAGGCGTTCAGAATCGGTGCTACCCTCCTGGCGTGACCGAGAGGGCCAGACAGGCAATGAATGAAGGACGCGCGCGCGTCCTGGGGCGCGGGCGCTACCTGACGTTGCTGGACGACAACGGCTGGGAGTACGTCACCCGCCCCAACATCAAGGGGGTCGTGGTCATCGTCGCGATCACCGACGACGACAAGCTGTTGCTGGTCGAGCAGCACCGCCCGGCCGTCGGTCGCAAGGTGATCGAGCTGCCGGCGGGCCTCGTCGGGGACGTCGATGCGGAGGAGAGCCTGAGCGCGGCGGCCGAGCGCGAGCTGATCGAGGAGACCGGGTTCGCGGCGGGCGAGATGGTGGCCCTGGCCGAGGGCCCCGTCGCGGTCGGCGTGAGCGACGAGACCATCTCGTTCTTTCGTGCCCGCACGCCCAGGCGCGTCGGGGCCGGCGGCGGCGACGCCAGCGAGGAGATCACCACCCACGAGGTGCCGCTGCCGGAGCTGCGCCGCTTCCTGTCCGACCGCGCCGCCGCCGGCACGGCGGTCGATCCCAAGATCTACGCCGGCCTGTTTCTGGCCGGCGCGCACCTGCCCGCATGACGACCCGGGTGACCGCCCTGCCCCCCGCCGGAACCCCGGTCGGCCCGCTGGGGTTCGTCCAGCGCGCCTCCGGGCCGGGGACGGCGACCTGGGAGTACGACGTCAAGAGCGAGCACTTCAACCCGAACGGCGTCCTGCACGGCGGCGTCGTGATGGCGCTGCTCGACACGGCGATGGGACAGGCGGTCGCGGCGCTGGTCGCGCCCGAGGGGGCCTTCAACGCCTCGGCTCAGATGAACGTTCACTTCCTGGAGCCGATCCGCGCCGGACGGATCACCGCGCGCGCGAAGGTCCGCAAGTGCGGCAAGCGGCTGGCGGTCGTCGAGGCCGAGGCGACCGACGAGCAGGGGGCCGTCGTGGCCGTCGCGACGGCCACCCACGCCATCCTCAGGCGGAAGCCAGAGCCGCCCGCGTCCGGGCCGGATCGTTCGTGATGATCCCGTCGACCCCCATGCGCCGGCAGGCGGCCAGCGCGGCGGGATCGTCGACGGTCCAGACGTTCACCATGTAGCCGCGCCGTTTCCAGGCGGCCACCCGCGCCGGCGTGCAGAGCACCAGCTCGGGGTGCAGGGCGAAGGGACGCAACAGCGGCGCCAGCCAGGCCCGCCGGAGCGGCAACATCGACTGGCGTTCGAACAGCAGCGCCGCCCGGACGCCCGGAGCGCGACGCGTCCAGAGGTGGACGGCCCACGGGTTGAACGACGACACCAGGACCCGGCCGGCGCTGTCGGTCCGCGCGATCACCTCGGCCACGGCCTCGACCAACGCCGCCATGGGGCCGAAGCCGAGCTGGTTGGCCTTGAGCTCGACGTTGACCAGGAGGTCGGGACCGCAGGCCTCGAGGGCCTCCTCGAGGGTGGGGATGGTCGTCCCGCCGGGCAGCCGGATGTCGCGCAGGGCCCGGTACGGCAGGTCGGCGATCCGCTCTGGCCGCCCGGCCAGACGCGCCAGATCATCGTCGTGAAACACCATCACCTCGCCGGTGGCCGACAGCAGCACGTCCAGCTCGACCCCGTCCGCACCGTCGGCGCGGGCCCGCCGAAACGCCGCGGCCGTGTTCTCTGTCTCGCGCGCGCTGGCCCCGCGGTGTCCGAGGACCAGCGGGCGCTCCCCGGGACGGCGCAACTGCCACACACGAAAAGCGTACCACCGGCGTGGCGGCGCATTAAACTAGGGCCAATGTCGCGACGTGCATCCCCGGCCGTGGCCGGGGCTCTCGCCTTGGTATTTCTCCTGGGGGGCATGGCCGGTGGCTGTGCCCATACCGTCAAAGCGCCGCCAGCCGGGCCCGGACAGGCGCTGGCCGGCGAGGCGTCACGCATCGGCGCCATCGCCTACGAGGATGACTTCCTGGAGGCCCGGCTGGTCTTCCAGGCGTTGCCCGTGGCGGCGCCCGAGCGCGTGGCGTTGCGCGCGAAGCTCCTTCACTACCTCCTCGATCCGGTCGTCGCGCTCAAGGTGGACGACGTCCGGCGGGAGGCGCGCGAGCTCGAGAGCGACGACGTCTACGAGTCGGTCTTCTCCTCGTTCCGCGACGGGCTGGGGCTCTTCGATCCGAGCGAGCTGTGGTCGTCGCCGGCCCGGGTGACGCCCGAGGAGGCCCGCCTCCTGCGGCCGGCGGCCGAGCTGGTCGTCGCCCTGTACTCCCCCCGCGGCGGCGATCTGCAGGCGACGCTGGCGCTGGCGGCGCTGGCGACGATCGCCCCGGCCGAGCACGAGTGGCAGGAACGGCTGGATCAAGTCGTTCACTGGAGCGACGAGGAGAGCACCTTCGACGAAGGGGGCGGTATGCACCGCGGGGGGGCAGCGCCATCGACGCGCTCGAGAGCGCGCTCGGCGACTGGCCGGCCCCGGCGGTGGTCCTCCGCCTCGACCAGCTGTACCTGGCGCGACAGAAGCGATTCGCCTCCGCGCTCCACCACAACTCGGGCGACACGGCCCGACGGGCGCTGGGCGAGCTGCTGCTGGCCCACGGCGACGAGATGCAGCGGGCGGTCACCAGCATGGCCGGCGCCTACCTGCGCGCCGGGCGGATCACCGATGCGGCCACCCGGACGGCGCAGATGACCACCCAGCTGGCGGGCAGCGACGGGGACGACCCCGATCTGCGCGCCCTGCTGGTCGCCGCGGCCAAGCCGAACGCCGCCGCGGCCGACTACCTGGCGCTGGCGCGCCGGTTCCTGCCGCGCGTCGACTTCCTCGGGGGGACCGCCACCGAGGCCCCCGATCCGGTGGTGGCGTTCCGGGTCCTCGAGGCGGGCCTCGCCGCGCACCCCTCCGATCCGGATCTGCTGATCCTCGACGGCCACGTGGCGCGGCTGCTGTCGTCGTACTTCCTGGCCATCCGTCGCCTCGAGGAGGCGGAGGCGGTGCTCGACACCAACCCGTCGGCCCGCGAGCTGGACGGGAAGATCTCGGCGGAGCTGATCGAGCTTTACTTCGTGCGGCTGCGGCTCCGCCTCGATCCGGAGCGCGACGCGCCGGCCTACGCGGAGGCCGACGATCTCAAGCGCCGCTTCGCGGACACCAAGCGCCGGTTCGCCGGCACCGAAATGAAGGTGCGCGACGCCGACATCGACTTCGAGCTGGCGCGCAGTTACGTCAACGCGGGCCTCATCGACCGGGCCGAGCCGCTGTTTCTTCGCGCGCGCGAAGAAGGCGAGCCGACGGCCGAGGTGACGGTGGAGCTGGCCAATCTGGCGCTCAAGAAGGGCGATCCGGCGCGCGCCACCCGCATCGTCCGCGAGGGGCTGGACGCCATGCGCGCCAAGGGAGCGGCGCAAGACACCATCGGCTCCGTCGAGGGGCGCGCGCGCCTCGACCGGCTGCTGGGCGACACCTTCGACGCGGGCGGCGATCGCGACGCGGCGGCGACCGCCTGGCGCGGCTCGCTCATCGGCTGGGAACGGCTGATGATCGAGCACCTCCGCCGCAAGAACGTCCCCGAGGCGGCCGAGGCGACCGTCGAGGTCGGCAAGCTGCTCTACCTCCTCGGACGTCACGGCGAGGCGCTGCAACGCTTCGACGACGCCATCGAGGCCGACGACGATCGCGACCAGTCGTACA
Source organism: uncultured Pseudomonadota bacterium (assembly GCA_963835825.1). Lineage (GTDB taxonomy): Bacteria > Myxococcota_A > Polyangia > Fen-1088 > Fen-1088 > JADGRB01. Next base: position 1,175,605 of record CAWIGZ010000001.1, on the reverse strand, counting down.
TCGACATCGTCGCCTTCCTCGTTCAGGCGGGCGAGACCGACGCCGCGCTCAGCGTCTACCACCGCGCCCTCGCCCGCCCCGGGCACTCCGTCTCGGAGTACGTGAAGGTCTACACCTCGCTCTGGATCCTCGACCTCACCCGCCGGACCAACAAGGTCGGCGATCCCAAGGCCGAGGCCTATCTGCGCACCCTCGATCAGCGCCACGGTGAGCTGCGCCCCCATCGCGGCGCAGCCTGGTCCCGCCTCCTCGGACGCTACGCCGTCGGCAAGATCAGCTACGACCAGGCGCTGGCCGCCGCCGACACGCCGGGCAAGCGCGCCGAGATCTACTTCTACGAGGCGATGCACCGCCTCGAAGAGGGAAAGTCGGACGACGCGCATCAGCTCTGGCAGAAGGTGGTCGAAACGCAGATGTTCTCGTTCTTCGAGTTCGACATGGCATCGCACTACCTGCGCACGGGGGCACCCACGTCGCCTCCGCCCGCCGGCGGGGCTGCGGCCGCCGCGGCTGCGGCCATCTAACCGCGCGGGCCGGGGCTCGCTTCGCTTCGCTCGCTCGGGACTCCCGCCCAGAGCTCGCATCGGCTTCGCCTCGCTCGCACCACCCGCCCGGGGCTCCCGCCTAGAGCTCGCATCGGCTTCGCCTCGCTCGCACACCCGCCCGGGCTCCCGCCCGAGCTCGCATCGCTTCGCTCGCTCGCACACCCGCCCGGGCTCTCGCCCAGAGCTCGCATCGGCTTCGCCTCGCTCGCACACCCGCCCGGGCTCCCGCCCGAGCTCGCATCGGCTTCGCCTCGCTCGCACACCTGCCCGGGGCTCCCGGCGCTTCGCTCGCTCGCCCCCCGCTTTGCGCGCCGCTTCGGACAGGATCAGCGCGCGTGAACCACGTTTCGTGCGGCCTCGGACGTCGCCCGCTCGCGCCCACTTTGAGGTCCGCACGAAGCTTTTTCCGGCGCGTGGGCTGCGCTCACGTTTTGAAATGGCAGCCCACGCGCCGGAAAAAGCCCGGTGCGGACCGAGACGCGGGCGCGAGCGGGCGACCTTCGATCCCGCACCGCTCGCGGTTCACCCTCGGCGCGCGAGCGAGGCGTAGCCGATGCGACCCCCCGGCGCCACGGGCCGGCGAGCGAGCGAAGCGATGCGAGCCCGCGCGCGAGCGAGCGAAGCGATGCGAGCCCCGCGCGCGAGCGAGCGAAGCGATGCGAGCCCCGGGCGCGAGCGAGCGAAGCGATGCGAGCCCCGCGCGCGGGCGAGCGATGCGAGCCCCGGGCGCGAGCGAGCGAAGCGATGCGAGCTCCGGGCGCGGGCGAGCGAAGCGATGCGAGCCCCGCGGCCGAGCGAGCGAAGCGAAGCGAGCCCCGGGCGCGGGCGCCTAGGGTTGGAGCTCCCAGCGGCGGACGAGGGCGGTCGGGTCGCCGGAGGTGGCCTTGAAGTCGTCGAGCAGGTCGTCCGCGGGCGTCCGGCCGGCAGTGGCGTACGCGAGCAACGGACCGAGGAGGGAGACGTCCGACGAGGGAGCCGGCAGACGCGCCAGGCCGCTCGCCGCGACCTTGCACAGCTCGACCGCCAGATCTCGCACGGAGTGGCGCCCGAAGCTGGCCGCCAGTGCCGCGCGGGGCACCTCGCGGCGCAGGGTGTCGCGCTCCTCGAACGTGTGATCGGCGACCAGCGCGTAAGCCGCCCGCCGCGCCTCGGGGTCTTCGAGGATCCCGCGCCACAGGGCGCCGAGACCGCGGGCCATCGGCATCGGGCCGGCGTCGGCGCCGCGCACCTCGATGTAGCGCTTGAGACGCACCTCGGGGAAGAGCGTCGTCAGGTGGACCTCCCAGTCGGCGATCGTCGCCCGCTGTCCCCGCCACCCTTCCGTCAGGAAGCGCCGGAAGGTCATCTTGTCGGCGGGGAGGTAGACGCCGTCGCGCACGACGAAGAACATCGGCACGTCCAGCGCCCACGCGACGTAGTCGCGGAAGCGGAAGTCGGGCTTGAAGGCGAAGGGGAGGAGGCCGCAACGATCGGCGTCGGTCTCCAGCCAGATCGCGGCCCGATAGCTCTTGAACCCGCTCGGCCGTCCGAAGGCGATGGGCGAGGCGGCGAAGAGAGCGGTGACGATCGAGCTGACGCCGTAGGCGGTCCGGATCATGTCGGCGGCGTCGTCCTCGCTGGTGAAGTCGAAGTTGGCCTGGACCGTCGCCGTCATCTTCATCATCTGGTGCGCCAGGCGGCTGTCGCGGCCGAACCGGGGGAAGTAGTCGCGCATCACCGCATAGCGGCGCTTCGGCAGCCAGGCGACGTCGTCGGGCGACCCAAACGGCCGCGCGCCGGTGCCGATGAAACGAATCCCGAGGGGGCGGGCCACCTCGGCCACCTCTCGCACGTGGGTGTCGAGCGCCAGCGCGCAGTCGGTGGCGGTGAGGAGCGCGCCTCCCGACAGCTCGAGCTGGCCGCCCGGTTCAACGGTGATCCGGTCGCCGTTCCGCGCGAGCGCGATGATGTGCCCGTCCTCACGCGTCGCCTCGAACCCCCGCCCCTCGAGTCGGGCCAGCAGCTCGGCCAGCCCCCCCTCCCCGGCATAGGGGACCGGGCGGCCATCGTCGCGGACGGCGATCTTTTCCTGCTCGATGCCGATTCGAAAGCTGGTCCGGTCCTTGGCGCCCGACCGGAAGTAGGCGACCAGGTCTTCGATCGACAGCGGCGCCCCGGCCGAGGGGCCGGACGGAGGAGACTGGGGGCTAAACATGAGGTTGGCGGTTCTGCGCGGATGGGAGCCGCCCCGAAGGACAGTCGGAAGGATGGCAGGACGGGCAGGACAGGCAGGACGGGCAGGACAGGCAGGACGGGCAGGACAGGAAGAACGGGAAGGACGAACGGAAGATTGGAGGGACGCGAAGGCTAGCCATCGCCCCCCCGATCGTCAATTCCGATCGCGTGCCGTTCCCCGACTCTGGGTGGCGGAAAGGACTCGTGCCCGGGGGCAGCACCGGATAAAATTGACGGCGGTGGCCCATCGCAGGCACTTATTCGATGACCTAACTTCGAGCCGGGGTTCCTGATTTTGGGTGAGCTCACCCTCCCGCCGTATACTGGGACACCGCGCCCCCGCCCAACTTCCATGATTCAGCCGTCCAGCCTTTTCGTCGTCGACGCCGACGAGCGCAGCCTCGAGACTCTAACGTTCGGGTTCGAGCGGGAGGGCTACAAGGTCACCGGAACCTCCGACCTGAAGCGGGCGGCCGTGTTGAGCCGTGCGACCGGCGCGGAGGTGGCCGTGGTCTCCCTCCGTGAGCCCGAGCCGTCATCGCTGGAGGTGGTCAGCGAGCTGCGCTCGATCGCCAAGGAGCTTCCGATCGTGGTGCTCGGACCCCAGGGGTGCAAGGCCGAGGCGCTCCGGGCGGGGGCGGCCGACTTTCTGACCCTTCCGACGTATCTGCGCGACGTGATCGGCGTCGGGAAGCTGACCATGCTCGGGAGCCAGGCCGGCAAGGGCCCCGCGCCCAAAGGCGCCGGCGAGCTGCAGACGCGTCTGTCGGAACACTATGGCCTCTTCTATCTGCTGCGCGCCATGGCGTCCTCGGGGCGGTCGGGGATCCTTTCTCTGACCCGCGGCAACCGGCGGGCCGAGCTGCGGATCCACGAAGGGACCGTCGTCTCGGCCAGCGTGGGGGCGATGCAGGGGCTCCCCGCGCTTCATCATCTCCTGCTGTGGGAAGAGGCCGCCCTCTCGCTGACCAACCGGACCATCCCCAAGCGCAGCCAACTGCATCTATCGGCGCAGGAGATCCTGGACGAGTGCGAGCGGTTCCTGCGCGACTTCGCCCACGCGGCCCGTGACCTCGGCTCGCCGCGGACGGTGTACGCGGCGGCCGCCGCCCCGGTGCCGGAGTTGCGGGGCCTGCCGCCGAGCCAGGTGACGCCGCTGCTTCGTCTCTTCGACGGGCGCCGGGTGCTGGCCGACGTCATCGAGGAGAGCCCGTTCCGCATCTTCGACACCGTCCGCATGATCCGCCGGCTGCGCGACGGCGGCGTGCTCATCGTTCGTCCCGACGAGCCGGGCCCGGAGCGCCGGGACACGCGCACGGGCGCCGGAAGCCAACATCACGCACAAGCCGGGAACGCCGAAGTCGATGCTCGCCGAGTGGGCGATGGTGCCCGATCAGCGCGGCGTGGTCGGCGACCGCCGGACCACCAGCCGACGGCTTCGCCCCCTCGAAGCCAAGGCCCCCGCGCCAGCATCCCGCTCACGACCAAGAAAGGGGCGAGCGCGACGGGCGAGATCGCGACCGCCAAGCGCAGGCCGACGCCCGCCGCCGCGTCGGCCAGCCTTCTGGCCGTGGCGCCGACGGTCCAGGTGCAGCTCGACGCCAACGGGACGCCTGTCGGCGAGCCGCTGGTTCCGTCCGATCCCGCGTCGTTCCCGTCGCAGAGAACGCCGCCCCCGATCCGGGCCCGCGATTCGAGCGGCCGGTTCGCTCCCCTCGAGGACGCGCCCCCCGCCCGCAAGAGCGAGCCGACACCGCTGCCCGTCCGTACCCGGAGCGCCAGCGGACGGGCCCCGTCCCTCGACGACGCGCTGCCCTTCCCCACGGCCGAATCCAAGGCCGATTCGAGACCAGCCGATCCGGCGCCGCTGCCCGTTCGGGCGCGCAGTGGCAGCGGACGCATGCCCTCGCTCGACGACGCGCCCCCGCCCAAGAGCGACCGGACGACACCGCGCCCGCGCCGGATCAGCAGCGATGGACACGCCATCGCCCCGGACGAGTTCGACGCCCTCGAGTCCGACTTCTTCGCCCGCGAAGCGGATCTCTACAAGCGCGAGGCGCTCGAGACGTTCGACGATCTCGATTCCGTCACCGGCCTGCCGGGCCGCCGCCCGTCAAAGAAATAGCGCGCCGTCAGCTCTTCCAGATGAGATCGATGCGGCCGAGGGGACTGGCGATCCTGAGCGTCAGCGAGCCGGACTTCACGCCGGAGAAGTCGACGCTGGGGCCCGGCATCACGAAGCGAACGCTGTAGGTCTTGGAGAAGGGCGTCTTGGCCGGAAAGAACACGCGCTCGTAGGCGTCGGGCAGCTTTTCGATCCGCACCCGCTCCGAAGGGAGCTCGTGCCCGAGCGCATCCAGCAAGGTGACCCGCCACGGGCTGCTCGCCTTCTCAAGATCGTTCCAGTCCCAGTTCGCGCTCTGGGCCGTGACGTGGAACTCGAACGCCTGATGGCTGGCCTCACGCTGGGCCTGGCGGAGCTCGTTCCGCTTGGCATCCGAGAGACTGTAGATCGCGGCATACTTCTCGATGTACGCCTCGCGAAAGTCCCAGCTCTTGAAGGTGGCCCAGACCTCCAGCGCCTTGTCGACGTCGTGCTCGGCGTAGTCGTGGCGGGTCCAGCGATCGTAGACCGTCGTGGTAGTCGTTGGGAAGGTAGTCGCGCGGCGTCTCGGAGAAGTCGACGCGCACCTGCTTCTGCGTCGCGCAGCCGGCGCCCACGAACGCGACGCCGAGCGCGAGAGCGGCGAACCAGCTTCGCGCCCATTCGCGCGGCCGCCGACGCCCCGCGCGCGTCATCGCAGGAAATCTTGGCGGCGAAACAGCGTGATCAGCGGGGCCTCTTTTTCCAGAGTCTCACGCCCCCCCTCGTCCCGATCGACCAGGCCCAGGATCACGGCCACCTTGAGCCCGTGCTCGCGGACGCGCGCGATCGCCTTCAGCGCGGAACCGCCGGTGGTGACGACGTCCTCGAGGATCGCCACCGGCATTCCGGGGCGAAGCGACTTCGTCCCCTCGATCCAGGCCGCGGTGCCGTGCCCCTTGGCCTCCTTGCGCACGTAGAACGCAGGGAGCGGACGCCCGGCCAGGTAGCTGAGCGTCGAGACCGCGGAGGCGAGCGGATCCGCTCCCATCGTCACCCCGCCGATCGCCTCGACCTCGGGCGCCCGGGTGGCCAGGATCCGACCGAACAGGCTGCCGACCAGGAAATGCCCCTCCGCGGTCAGCACCGACTGCTTGCAGTCGATGTAGAAGTTGCTCTTCGCTCCCGAGGCCAGCGTGACCTCGCGCTCCTCGTACGAAAGCCGCGTCATGAGCGCGAGCAGCCGCTTCCGGTTCTCCTCGAAGAGCTCCGCGCCGATCGACATCAGGGTGACTCCTAGAGCCCTTCGAGCGGGTCGTTGCTGACGTCGCGCTTGCCCGGGTTCTTGATCTTCGTCGTCGCCGTCTCCGACTTCGAGCCGCCGCGCGACGCGCGAGAACGCGACTGCGTTTGCGACTGCGCCTGCGCCCGTGCCATCGCAGCGTCGGCCCGGATCTTCGCTCGCTCCTCTTCGCTCTTGGCGTTGGCGAGCTTGTCGTTCATTTCCTTTTGGATGGCCGCCATCCGGGACTCGAGCTCGGCCTGCATCCGCTTCGCCTCGGCCCGCGCGGCCTCCAGCTCCGCCTGCGCCACGGCCTGCTCGGCCTGGTGCTGGGTGTACATCTTGTAGCCGAGGCCCCCGCCGACGGCGATGAGGATGACCGCCACCGTGACCACCGCCTTGACCGGCGAGCTGCGCGCCTTGGCGTGCACCTCGAGGCGCATCCGCTCCTCGTGGATGCGCATCTCTCCTTCGACCCGCGCCCGGCGTTCGGCCTCTTGCAGGCGCATCTGATCTTCCCGCGCCTTCGCCTGTTGCTCCTCTTCGGCGCGTCGGATCCGTTCGGCCTCGTCCCGCTGGCGGCGCTCCTCCGCCTCGCGGGCGGCGCGCTCGGCCGCCTCCTTGGCGGCGCGCTCCGCCTCGCGGCGCGCGGCGAGCTCGTCCTGCTCCAAACGGACGCGATCGTCCTCGATCCGACGCAGCTCCTTCAGCGAAAACAGAACCGAATTCTCACGTCGATCGGACATAGGCCCCTTCCTGGTAACACGAATTGCCGGGCGCTTCAATCCAGGTGGCCCGCGTTGCCACGCCGGCGTTCGGGAAGCGCCGCCGAGCGTTTACTTGAACTGCGCCAGAAGCTTGTCGATTGCGGCGTTGTCGCGACCGCTCTTGGCCGGCGACTTCTTGTCGTCGCCCGAGCCCTTGGCAGCCACCGCATCACCGCCCTTGCCCTTGCTGCTTGGCGCCCTTGCCGTGGTGGCTGTGATGATGGCCGCCCGAGGCTTCGGCCACCGCCGCCTTGGAGCCATCCGCCGGATGAGCCTTGGCGGCGGCCGCCAGCTTGGCCGCCTCGATCTTGGCGGCCGCCTCCGCCTTCGCCGCGGCCTCCTTGGCGGCCGCTTCGGCGACGCGTGCCTTGGCGGCCTCGATGGCAGCGTTGGCCTCGGCGACCCGCGCGGCGATGAGCGCGTCACGCCGTTGCTCGGCCGCGAGCTGCGCGGCCCGCCGCTTCCAGATCGCGCCGCCGAGGATCAGCATCGAGACCAGCAGCAGGGCACCGACGATCGCGACCGCCTTGACGACGGGGTGCGCGCTCTCCGACGGGATGTCGAATTTCGGAAGCACCACTTTCTCGCTCATCGCAAGTCCGCTCCTTTGACTTCTTCTGGACCGCCAGCAAAACTGCGGTCCCGGGGGAATTTCATTCTAAGTGGTGGAAAAATCACATGCAACCGATTACCGGCGGCTCAGCTTTCTGCCAATCGAGCCGGCGGTAGCCCATTTGGTCCTGGCGGTCACCTGTCACCTCACGACCACCGGGCGCGCCGGTCATGCGCAGGCGGAAAACGGCCTGGCTGCCGTCGCGGCACTTTGCGCGTCCGCGGCGGCGCGCTATGTTGGCCGCCTTCCAGACTAATTTCCGGTGCAGGAACGCCGGCCTGATGGCCCATTACGTCGATCTCCACGCCCACTACCTTCCCGCCCTCGACGACGGCGCGACCGACCGACAGATGTCGCTGCAGATGGTCCGGGCCATCGCCGCGCTTGGATTCTCCGACCTCTATGCCACGCCGCACCAGCGGGCGGGGATGTTCATGCCGGCCCGCGCGGCCATCGACGCCGCCTTCACGACCGCGCAGCAGGACGCGGCCAGCGCCGGCGTCGGCGCGACGCTGGGCCTCGGCGCCGAGAACTTCTGGGACACCGTCCTTCACGATCGGCTGCGCCAGCGCGCGGTCCCTTCCTACGGCGGCGGCGCCGCGTTCCTGTTCGAGGTCGGCACGCAGATGATGCCGGCGGGGATCGAAAACGAGCTGTTTCAACTGCGCGTCGGTGGCTACCTGCCGGTGATGGCCCACCCCGAACGCTACCTGCCCGTCCAGCGGGATCTGGCGCTGGCCGAGCGGCTGGCGCGGCACGCCGCGCTGATGGTGGATCTCGGCGCGCTCGACGGGGCCCACGGCAAGCAGGAGATGAAGACCGCGCGCAAGCTGGTGCTCGAAGGGCTGGCGACGGCGGCCGCCTCCGACATCCACCGGCCCGAGGATCAGACCTCGGTGGCGGCGGGGATGGCCTGGATCCGCAAGCAGCTCGGCGACGGCGCGCTCGCCACGATGCTGGACGAGAACCCGCGCCGCATGCTGGCCGGCGAGCTGCCGGAAACGCCCCTGCCCCGATGAGCCGGCGTCTCTTCGTCCAGGCGTTTCTCTCGCTGGTGGTCGGCGCCGTCTGCGTCGTCTACGCCGTGCACGGAATGGACGGGCACGCGGTGCTGGCCGCGCTTGAAGCGCGCTGGCCCCGTCGGCGGTGGCGCTCTACCTCGGCGACCATTGATGGTGACCCACCTCTTCCGCACGCTGCGCTGGGAGTACCTGCTGCGGGCGCTCGGGACCTCGCTGCCGTTCCGACGGCTGCTGCCGATCTCGTCGGTCGGCTTCATGGCCATCCTGGCGCTGCCGGTCCGCCTCGGTGAGTTCGTGCGCCCTTACCTCGTGGCGCGCGAGCGCGACGTTCGCATGAGCACCATGGTCGGCGCCGTCGCCGTCGAGCGGATCGTCGACGGCCTGTTGATCTCCATCCTGTTCTTCGGCGCCTACCTCGCCTCGGCGGGCGATCTGTTCTCGTCGCAGCTGCGCGCCGCGGCCTGGCTGTCGCTGGTGGGCTTCGTCGGCCTGACGACGTTCCTGATCCTGGCGCAGCTGTGGACCGACCGCACGATCGCCATCGCGCTGCGCCTGACGCTGGTGCAGTGGCTGGCGCCGGCCCAGCGCGCCCGCGATCGACGAGAGGCTGCGGGCGCTCATCTCCGGCTTCCGGGCCCTGGCCGATCGCCGGAACTTCTCCATCTTCCTCGTCCAGTCGGTGATCTACTGGGGTTCGAACGGCGTCGGGATGTGGATCCTGGCGCGCCACATGAACTTGCCGATCTCGCTGGGCGCCGCGTTCGTGATCATGGCGTTCACCGGCGTGGTCCTGACCTTGCCGAACTCGCCGGGCCTGGTCGGCCAGTTTCACGCCGCGATCAAGATGGGGCTCACCGCCTACGTGCCCATCGCCGTCGTCAACTCGAACGGGATGGCTTACGCCATCGTGCTTCACGGCATCCAGACGCTCTGGTACATCAGCGTCGGGTGCTGTCGCTGCCCGCGCTTTCGCGCGCGGGCGTCCACGTCTCGTTGAAAGATGCCGTCCGCGAATCGACCCACGCGGCGGAGGTCGAAGAGCGGGTTGAGGCGTAGCTCGAGCTAAGCCCGGCGTCAGCTCGAGCAGCGGCGCCCCCTCTTCGATCGGCGCGCCCTCCTTCGCCAGAACGGCCGCCACCGTCCCGGCCGCCGGAGACTCGACCGGCATCTCCATCTTCATCGACTCGAGGATGGCGACGGTCTCCCCCTCGGCGACCGTGTCGCCGACCTTCACGTTGATCTTCCAGACTGTCCCGGTGATGTGCGCGTTCACGGTGATCGCCATGGCCGAGCAGGGTAGGAAGCGGCCGCCGCGCCGTCAAGGCGCCGGCGGGCGTCGCGGCATCGCGGCCCGCATGTGAAACGCCAGCTCCTCGTCCCGATAGCGGTGCTCGGGGCCGCGCACACAGGCGATTCTGGCCGGGCACGACAGCCGGCACGGCTCGGCGGCGAGCCGGCGCGTCTGACAGGCGACGATCTCGAATCCGCCGCGCGCCACGGCGCCCGCCGGGCAGGCGGCGACGCAGGGAGCGTCGCACCCCGCGCAGCCGTCGCCGGGTGGCGCCGCCGGGCGGCAGGGGCCGATCGAGCACGATCAGCGCGCGGTAGGCCCACCAGGGCCCGAAGGTGGGATGAATCTGCAGCCCGAGCGGCCCGGGTCCGCCGAGACCGGCGGCGCGACCGAGCCGCTGAAACGGGATCAGCGGCCGCGCGCCGAAGGGGAAGTGCACGGCGTGGGCGGCGCCGCGCGGCTCGAGCGCCTCGCGCGTGGCCCGGGTGACCACCCGCTCGGTGTACCGGTCGAGCGGGTCGGGCGCGCCGTCGACCGCCTCGGGGCCGGCCTCGAAGCGATCGAAAAACGCCGGCCCGCCCGAGCCGACGAGCAGCGCGCCGGCCGCGCCTTCCAGCAGCGCGTCGAGCGCCAGCGGCGCCCGCCGCGGCGTCGAACGCCGCGCGCGTCAGCGGGAGAAGGACGTTGAGGCCCAGCTCACCCAGCGGACGGGCTGAGCGCCGCCAGCAGCTCGGCGGATGAACCAGCGCCCGACGTCGTTGCGCTCCTACTTGAGCTGGAACGGGTACGGCGTCTGAAGGCCTTCGGACGGCGGGAAGCTGGCCGACTTCACCGCCTTCTCGACGCAGGCCCCGCTCGGCGTCCCGGCGAACTTGCCGGTGACCTTGGCCGACGTGACCTTGCCGCTCCTGCCGATGACGATGTTCACCATCGCCATCCCCTGCACCTTGTACTGGTTGTAGCAGGCGGCGACCTTCGGCTTGACCGAGTTCATCCCGGCGACGACCGCGCTCTTCGACAGCGGCCCCAAGGAAGCGGCGGGCTTGTCGTCGTCCGACACCTTGGGGCGGCCGGAGCCACCGCGGCGAGAGCTGACGGCGCCGTCGATCAGATCGTCGAGCGAGCCCTTGGCCGGCTTCTTCTCGGCGGGCTCGCTGGCCGCGACGGCGGCGGCGGCGCCCTTCTTCTCATCGCCTCCGCCTCCCTTCCTTCGGCTTCCCTTCCCCCGCCTTGCCGTGGTGATGCTCGTGCTCGCCGTGCTCGGCTCTGCGCGCTCTCGCCCTTCTCGCCCTTCGCTTCGGGGCTCCCCTCGCGCGGCGGCAAATTCTCGTCGGCGATGGTCGTCGGCTTGCCGCCGCGCGGCTCCGGCCGGGGCAGGCTTGGCCGCCTCCTGGGGCGCCGGGACCTGCTGCACCTGCTCGACCAGCACGGGCGCCTTGGTGGTCAGAACCTTGTACGCCATGAGGGCGATTCCGCCCACGGCCAGCAGGCCCAGCACCAGCGCCAGGTAGACCCACTTCGGCGGACCGCTGTTCGACGACAGCGGAAGCAGCACCGGCGCCGCCGGCGAGAACGCCCCGAACGCGGGAAGATCATCGGCCGCGCCGAGCCGCCGCCGCCGAAGCTGGGGCTGCCGCCGCCACCGCTCGAAGCACCGAGCGTGCTCGCCGCCATCTGGCGGATGTCGATCAGCCCCGAGCCCTCCGTCAGCGCCGAGCCGGCCGACGCCGTCGAGGCGGGCTTGGCCGCCGGCATCGCCAGCGACTGCAGGTTGGAAAGGGAGAACAGCACCGAGTTCTCGTGCCGCTGGCCGGTCAGGCTCTCCACCCGACCACCGTCATGGCCCGCCGCCGCCGCGCCCGAGGAGGGCCAGCGTGACTCTTCCGAGGCCGGCGCCGCGGCAGCCGAACCGAACAGGTCGCCGCCACCGCTCGCGCGCGGACGCCGCCGGCGCCGCGAAGACGTCGCTGGCCGCCGCCGCCACCGAACAGCGATCGCCCTGCCCCCGAGGCCCGCCGCGCGCGATCGGCGCCGTTCGCCGGCGCAGACGAAACGGGGCCGGACGGGAACAGCTCGCCTCCCGCGACGGCGACGCCCCCCACGTCTTCGGCCACCAGCGCCGCGAAATCCGGAACCGCGGAGAGCTTCACCCAGTCGGCGAACCCCTCCTTCCAGGTGTAGGTGTCGGCCTTGACCTCGCCACGCTCGATCTTGGTGCGAACGTCGGCGTCGCCCAGAGGGCCGACCTGCTCGCCGTCGATCACCAGGTGCCAGCCGCCGTCACTGGCGGGAGCGGCCGTCGCCTCGGGTCCACCGGTCTCGCCACCGCGCACCACGATGATGTGGCTGCACTTCTTGCAGCGGATCTTGAAGACCTTGCCCCGAACCTTTTCGTCGGCAATCGAGTACTTGGTCCCGCACGAGTCACAAACGATCTTCATCAACGCCTCGATTCAGGGGGATCAGGCTGCAACGCTCCACGAAGAATTCCACGAAGCGACCGCGCCGGGCCAAGGCCCGCCGGGAACAATGGGTGGGCCCGAGCGAGGCCCGAGATGGCCGGGAGAAAGGCAGGAGAAGGGCACTGGAAAAGGCCCCCATTATATTGAGCCCGTGCCGGGGCGCAAGCGAAGCCGCGGGCGTTTCCCAGCGAATTCCGAGCACTAACGGCGCCGGGCCACGAAGTTAGACGGCGAAAGGATCTTTCGAAACCACGGTCTGCAAACGGCCGGCGCCCCAGGAGGTGGCCCAGACCGGAATCCCCGACCAGCGTGCTGACGCGCTCGACGAAGGCGGCGGCGGCGGCGGGAACCGCCGTGCCGGATGCGTCGGACGGGGTCTCCGCCCAGCCGTCGAGCTCCTCGAAGATCGGCTCGGCCGCCGCCGAGATCGTCGAGGTCGACCGGCATCTCATCCATCATCCGCCCCGCCAGGCGGTAACCGACGCAGAGCTTGACGCGGTCGAGGCCGGCCATGACGTCGAGCTTGGTGAGCGCCAGCGACTCGATCCCCGAAAGCCGGACCGCCAGCCGCACGGCCGGGATGTCCAGCCAGCCGCACCGGCGCGGCCGCCCGGTGACCGAGCCGAACTCGTTGCCGCGCTTGCGGAGCAGATCGCCGATCTTCTCGTTGAGCTCGGTCGGGAAAGGTCCGTCCCCGACGCGCGTGGCGTATCCCTTGGCGACCCCCAGCACGGTGTCGATCTTGGTCGGGCCGATGCCCAGCCCGGCGCAAGCCCCGCCGGCCGTCGTCGACGACGACGTCACGTACGGATAGGTCCCGTGGTCGAGGTCGAGCAGGACCCCCTGCGCCCCTTCGAACAGGACGTTGTCCCCGCGCACCACCGCGGCGTGCACGGTGCGCGAGGCGTCGCCGACGAACGGGCGAATCTCCTCGGCCAGCGCCATGTACTTGGCGGTGATCTCCGCGGCGACCGGCGCGGCGCCGCCCAGCAGGCGGACGTAGGGCCCGATGGCCGCGATGTGCCGCTCGAGCCGCGCCCGGAAGCGCTCCGGCCGGAACAGATCGCCGACCCGCAGGCCGATGCGGGCCGCCTTGCTCTCGTAGGTCGGCCCGATCCCCTTCTTGGTGGTCCCGATGCTGCCCGGGCCCTCCTCGCGCAGCCGATCGATCTCCATGTGGTGCGGCAAGGTCAGGTGGGCGCGCTCGGCGACCACCAGATCCTTGTCGCTCTTGATGAAGCCGTGCCCGCGGAAGGTCCGGATCTCGTCGACCAGCACGGCCGGATCGATGACCATCCCCTCGCCGAGGACGCAGGTGACGCCGTCGCGCAGGACGCCCGACGGGATCAGCCGGGTCACGTACTTCGTTCCGTCGACGACCAGGGTGTGTCCGGCGTTGGCGCCGCCGGCCCAGCGGACGACGAAGCGCGCCTTCTCGGTGAGGAGGTCGACGATCTTCCCCTTGCCCTCGTCGCCCCACTGAACTCCGACGACGATTACGACTGCCATGATTGTTTGGTCCTTTTTGAAGGTGAAACGCGGCTCTCCATCGCCACCGCGACCGCCTCGACGTCGACGGCGAAGCCGACCGCCGGGCTGGGCCGCCCGTAGCGGGCGAGCAGATCATCGTAGCGCCCGCCGCGCAGGACGGCGTCGGGCGCCCCGTCGACGAACGCCTGAAAGCGCACGCCGGTGTAGTAGTCGAACCCCCGCACCTCGCCCAGATCGACGTGCAGCCGGGCGTCGATGCCGCGCGCCTCGACGGCCCGCACGATCGCCGCCAGCTCGCCGAGCGCGCGCTTGATGCCGGCGGTGGGCGCCCGCTTGACGGCGGCGGCCAGCAGGTCGGGCGCTCCGGACAGCGCGGGCAGGCGCCGGGCGAAGTCGACGGCCGGCCCCGCGCCCCGCGCCGCGCGCAGCACCAGGTCCAGCCCCGCGCCGTCGCGCTTGGCGATGCGGCGCCGGGCCTCTTCCAGAGCCGGCTCGGGGAGCCCCAGCGAGGCGAGCACCTCGCGCGCCAGGCCGAGGTGGCCGAGATCGATCGTCGGGCGCGGCAGACCGACCGCCGCCAGCACCTCGACGGCCAGCGCGATCAGCTCGGCGTCGCCGTCGGGACCGGCCACGCCGGCCAGCTCGACGCCCGCTTGAGACAGCTCGCGCTGCCCGCGCGCCGCGCGGTCGAGCCGCACGACGGTCCCTTCGTAGCAGAGGCGCACGGGCCCCTTCTGATCGCGAAAGCGGGTGGCGATGAGGCGGGCAATCTGCGGCGTGATGTCGGGGCGCAGCGCCACCACCTGCCCCGAGCTCGGCTCGACGAAGCGGACGGTGACCGCGCGGGCCGCCGCGCCGAGGCCGAGCGCCAGCACCTCTTCATATTCGAAGGCCGGGGTGATGACCCGCTCGAAGCCGGCGCGGGCGAACTCGGCCAGCAGCGTCTCGATGACCCGCAGGCGCGCGGCCGCCGCCACCGGCGCGTGATCGCGCATCCCGGTGGGGAGCCTGAGGGTCGGCGGGTGCGCGGCGCGCGGCGCAGGGTCAGTCGCGGAGTCGCCGCGCGGCGCGCGCTTGCTCACCGACTACTTGACCGCGTTGCGGACGACGCCGTCCTTGAGGAAGCCGACGAACACCTCGGCCATCTCGATCGCCACCTTCTCCTGCGCCTCCTTGGTCGAGGCCCCCAGGTGCGGGACGGCGATGAGGTTCTCTTCGGCGAAGAGCGGTGACGGGTCGGGCGGCTCCTTGGCGAACACGTCGAGCGCCGCGCCGCCCAGCTGGCCGGACTTGAGCGCCTCGAGCACCGCGTTCTCGTCGACGATGCCGCCGCGCGCGCAGTTGATGAGGCAGGCGCCCTTCTTCATCTTGGCGATGGTGGCCGCGCTGAAGAGGCCCTTGGTCTCGGCCGTGGCCGGGACGTGCAGCGTGATGTAGTCCGATTGGGCGATCAGCTCGTCGAGGGTGACCTGCTTGACGCCGGCCGGGAGCTCCTTGGGGGGGAACGGATCGTAGCCGATGACGTTCATCTTGAGGCCGACGGCGCGCTCGGCCGCCTGGCGACCGATGTTGCCGAGGCCGATCACGCCCAGCGTCTTGCCGGCGATCTCGGTCCCCATGTACTTCTTCTTCTCCCAGATCCCCGCCTTCATGCTGGCCGCCGCCTGCGGGATCTTCCGCGCCAGCGCGAACATGAGGCCGATGGCCAGCTCGGCCGCGGCCGCCGCGTTCCCCTGCGGCGTGTTGATGACGAGGACGCCCTTGCGCGGTCGCCGCCTTGACGTCGATGTTGTCGACGCCGACGCCGGCGCGGCCGATGATCTTCAGCTTGCCCGGCTTCTCCAGCGTGGCCGCCGTGATCTTGCTGGCCGAGCGGATGCCGATGCCGTGGTACTCGCCGATCACCGCGGCGAGCTCTTCCGGCTTCATGCCGGTTTTGACCTCGACGGTGAATCCCGCTTTGCTGAGAACTTCGACCGCCTTCTTGGACATGTCGTCGGCGATGAGGACCTTGATTGGCTCGGCCATGACTGTTGCTCCTCTGTGGGCGTGCGGGTGCAGGTGGCGGGTGATGGATGATCAGGCGCGTCGGGTCTCGGCGAACGTCGCCTGCGCGGCGGCGACGCCCGCTCCCGGCCGAATGTCGAAGCCGAGATCGGAGAGCGTCATCTCGAGACCCGAGATGGCGGTGATGATGTCGAACTGGCTGTAGAAGCCGACGTGCGCGATGCGGACGATCTTCCCCTTCAGGTGATCCTGCCCGCCGGCGATGGTGATGCCGTAGCGCGACCGCATCTGAATGATGACCGCCGTGCCGTCGATGCCGGCCGGAACGCGGAATGCGGTGACCGAGTTCACCGGCGCCGAGGAGAAGAGATCGAGCCCCAGGCCCCCGGCCGCGGCGCGCGTCGCCTTGGCCAGGCGCTCGTGGCGGTTGAACACGCCGTCCAGCGTCTCTTCCTTCAACATGCGCAGCGACTCGCGCAGGCCGACGATCAGCGAGACGGCCGGCGTGAAGGCGGTCTCGCCCTTCTCCTGCGCCTTTCGCTCGCGCGCCAGGTCCAGGTAGAAGCGCGGCAGGTTGGACCGCTCGTTGGCCTTCCAGGCCTTCTCCGAGACGGAGATGGCCGGCCAGCCCCGGCGGCAGCATGAGCGCCTTCTGCGATCCGACCGCCACCACGTCGAGCCCCCACTTGTCGACCGGCACGTCGTAGACGCCGATCGCGGTGATGGCGTCGACGCAGAGGATGATGTCGTCGTGCGCCCGCACCACCTTGGCGATCCCCTCGATGTCGTGCTTGGTCGCGGTCGAGGTCTCGCAGGCGGTGGCGTAGACCGCGCGCACGCCCGGGTTCTTCTCGATCGCCTCGGCCACCGCCTTGGCGTCGACGCTCTTGCCCCACTCGACGTCGACGTAGACGCAGGTGATGCCGTAGGCCTCGCAGATCTTCCCCCAGCGCTCGCCGAACTTGCCGCCGCGAATGACCACCGCCTTGTCGCCGGTGCGCAGGAAGTTGCAGACCGCGGCGTCCATGGCGATCGTCCCCGACCCGGTGAGCAGCAGCGGCTGCTGCTTGGTCTGCATCAGCCACTTCATCCCCTCCTGCACCTCGCGCAGGCATTCGGTGAAGGCGGGCGCCCGGTGGTAGAGCATCGGCCGGGCCATGGCCAGGAGGACCCGCTCGGGAACGGGGGTCGGGCCGGCGGTGAGGAGATACTCCTTCATGATGCGTCTCTTGGTGCCTTTGGGGCGTCTTTGGGCTGTGGCGGCGGCCCGAGTTCTAATACAACTTGACCAGCAGATCCACCGATGTCCCTCGCCCAATTCGCTGACGCCAGCTTCGGTTATCCCGGCAACGACATCCTCGTCGGCGCCTCGCTCCTGATCCGTCCGGGCGACCGGCTGGCGCTGCTCGGGCCGAACGGCACCGGCAAGTCGACGGCGCTGCGCCTCCTGGCCGGAGATCTGGAGGCCGACAGCGGCGACGTGCGGGTGCTCGGCCGCACCTCGGTCGCCTACCTGCGCCAGTCGCAGGAGCTCGGCGGCGGCGGCACGCTGCTCGAGGCGCTGCTCGAGCCGTTCGCCGATCTGCAGAAGCTGCACGACGAGATGGCGGCGCTCGAAGCGCGCCTCGCCGACGGAAAGGCCGACGACCTCGCCCGCTACGGCGAGCTGCAGGAGCGCTACCAGCGCGGCGGCGGCTACGAGCTCGAGGGGCGCGTCAAGCGGCTCACCGCCGACGTCGGCTTCTCCGAGAGCGATCTCGCCCGCGCGCGTCGACACGCTGTCGGGCGGCGAGCGCGGGCGGCTGGAGCTGGCCAAGGTCCTGGTGCGCCAGCCCGATCTGCTCTTGATGGACGAGCCGACCAACCACCTCGATCTGGCGGCCATCGAGCGGCTCGAGGCCTACCTCGCCGAGTACGAGGGGGCGTTCGTCCTGGTCTCCCACGACCGCGCCTTCATCCGCGCGGTCTGCAACGAGATCGTCGAGCTGGAGAACGGCAAGCTGACCCGCTACCCGTTCCGCTACGACAAGTACGTCGTCGAGCGCGCCGCGCGCATCGAGCGGGCCCAGGCCGAGTACGAACGGCAGAAGGAGCACGTCGACAAGACCGAGGACTTCATCCGCCGCAACCTGGCCGGGCAGAAGACCAAGCAGGCGCAGAGCCGCCGCAAGATGCTGGAGAAGCTGGAGCGGCTGGAGCGCCCTGATGACCAGTGGGAGCACGCCGGCAAGATCGGCCTCTCCTTCCAGACCGGCGGCGACCTCGGCGGCAAGGAGATCATCCGCGCGCCCAACCTGACGGTCGGCTACCCGGGCGCGAAGATCCTCGACGGCGTGACCGTCAACGTCTATCGCGGCGACAAGCTGGGCGTCGTCGGCCCCAACGGCAGCGGCAAGTCGACGCTGCTGAAGACGCTGATCGGCGAGCTGGCGCCGCTGGGCGGCAAGGTCGAATTCGGCAGCGGGGTCCGCATCGGCTACTTCGATCAGAAGCTGGGGACGCTGGACGAGCAGCTGACGCTGACCGAGGAGATCCGCTCGGTGCGCGCCGATCTGTCGCCCGAGGCGGTCCGGCAGTACCTGGCCAAGTTTCGGTTCTTCGGCGACGACCCCTTCCGCCTGGTGCGCGGCCTCTCGGGCGGCGAGCGCAGCCGGCTGGCGATGGCGAAGATCATGCTCTTCCCGCGCAACGTGCTGGTGCTCGACGAGCCGACCAACCACCTCGACATCCCCGCGCGCGAGACGCTGGAAGACGCGCTCGGCGCCTACGAAGGAACGCTCATCACCGTCAGCCACGATCGCTACTTCCTCGATCGCATCTGCACCCGCCTCCTGGTCATCGAGGGGACGCACGTGGAGGCCCATGTCGGCAACTACAGCGACTGGCGCGAGCGACAATTGTTTTCGGGGACCCTCGAAGGGTCCCCGCGCCCCCCCGCGAAGGACTCCAATCCACCCCGGGCTCGGCAAAGCCGAGCTCCGTCCACGCGATCGAAGGAGCCGTCCGCATCCGTCCCGCTGGCGCCCAAGCCGCCGTCGGCGGCGACCGCGGCGCGTGACGGCGACAAGCGGCGTGAACGCGAGCAGCGGCGGCTGGCGCGGCGCGTGGAGACACTGGAGGCGGATGTGAGCAAGCTGGAGGCAGAGCTGGCGGCCGTCCGCGCCGATCTCGTCGGCGATCACGCCGGCGACTGGCAGAAGCTGCACGCTCTGGCTGAGCGCGAACGCGAGCTCGACGCCCTGCTCGCCCGGCGGATCGCCGAATGGGAAGCGGCCAGCGCGGCCGCGCTCAACCCGGATCGGAATTCTTCCGATTGACCATCTGGAAACCGACGGACGATGGGGAAGCTGCTCTGATCCTGTAGTCGGCCGCTGGTTTCACCCCCGCAGCATTGCATCGCTCTCCTTGGGTCCTACTTTGATCGTGTAAACTTGGGGGGTTCTCTCCGGGAGGTATCCGGATGCGGTTCGTCGGTTTTGTCGTTTGCGTGTTCGCGGTCGCAACGGGCGGCTGCGCGACACGTCCGGAGCCGCCCGTGAATGCTCCCCCGGTGGCCGCCGCCCAGACGGCGCCCACCGGCCAGATCTCCGGCGTGTGGGACGCGCTCAGCCGGACGACGATCGGTCAGGGGATCGGCGCCGGCGACACGCGCATCGAGAAGCAGGAGTGGCATCTCTCGCAGGCGGGCAGCGCGATCAGCGGTTACTACATCGCCGCGCTGACCTTCGTCTCGGGTGACGGCCGCCCCTATGTCTGCAATCGGCTGCCGCAGTTTTCGGCGACCCAGCGCTTCAACGTGGCCGGCCAGGTGCGAGACGGACGCATCGAGATCGAGGAGAAGGAGCAGCGGGCCGCGGAGAAAGGGAACCGCTGCGATCCCGGCCAGAAACGCCTGGCGCGCTACAGCGGCCGGCTCGAAGGCGATGTCATGACGCTGATGAGCGGCGCCCAGCGCCAGACGCTGTATCGGATCCACCACCCGGAGCAGACCAGCGGTCACCCGGCCGAAGACGCCGCCGAACAGGCCACCGAGGCCGCGCCGCTGCTCGCCGACGTGAGCGAGCCTGACGACTCACGTCCGCCGGTGTCGGAGGACCCGCGCTTCCCCGACCACGCGCCGGCGTCCGCGTCGGCCCTGACGTCTCTGCCGCCCGCCGACGTGAGCGGGATGTGGGTCTGGGAGCACAGCGGCGTCGTCCCCGGCGGCGACCAGAAGCAGGAGCGCGAGGAGTGGCACGTCACCCAGGACGGCTCGAAGCTGAGCGGCTACTACGATCGCGTCGTCCACCAGGTCTCGTCCGACGGGCAGGCCTACCGCTGCAGCATGGCCCTCGACTTCCAGATCGTCACCCGCTACCAGTTTCGCGGCGAGGTCCAGGGCAACAGGATCATGATCTACGAGAGCTCGTTCGAGGTGCTGAACCCGAACGCCTGCGACAACGGCAAGCGCCGCCTCGACGCCTACGAGGGGCAGGCCGCCGCGGACGAGCTGCGGCTGGTGTGGGGCATCGGCGGCCAGGTGTTGCGCCGCCCGCGCCCCGACGTCCCCACGCAGAGATTCTGAGTCCGGCCAGGGCGCCTTCGGGCGCGTCGGGCATGGTTCGCTTCGCTCACCGTCGCCTTTTCGGCGACGCCCTTCTAGGCCGCCTATCGGGCGGCACGTCGTCGGGCATGGTTCGCTTCGCTCACCGTCGCCTTTTCGGCGACGCCCTTCTAGGCCGACTCCTAGCCCTTCGAGGCTTTCAGCTCTTTGTCGATGGCGGCCTTGAAGGCCTCGAACGGCTGCGCCCCCACGAGGCGGGTGCCGTTGACGAAGAAGGTCGGCGTGCCGGTCACGCCGAAGGCGGCGCCTTCCTTGTCCTCGGCGTCGACCTTGTCCTTGAACTTGCCGGAGTCGAGCGCGGCCTTGAACTTGGCCATGTCGAGGCCGAGCTCCTGCGCGTACTTCTCCAGCGACGGGCGATCCAGCGCCTGCTGGTTGGCGAACAGCTTGTCGTGCATCTGCCAGAACTTCCCCTGCTCGTTGGCGGCCAGCGCCGCCTCGGCCGCCAGGTGGGCCTTGTCGTGGAACGGCAGCGGGAACTGCTTGAAGGCGATGCGCACCTTCCCCTTGTAGGCGTCCTCGATCTGCCGGACCGTCGGGACGGCGCGGCTGCAGAACGGGCACTGGAAGTCGCTCCAGGCCACGATGGTGACCGGCGCCGAGGCCGGGCCCTTGACGGGAGCGTCGCCCACGTGAACGTCGAACTTGCCGCCCTGGTCGTCGGGCGCGCCCGCCCCTGCCGGCGGCGCCGCCAGAGACGCCGTCTCGATCCGCTTGGTGTAGACGTCCTTGAGCGGCGTCCCCTTCTTGAGGAGCGCGTCCGCCTCCTTGATCTCGTCGTCGATGATCTTCTCGAACGCATCGGCCGGCTGGGCGCCCACCAGCTGGCGGCCGTTGATGAAGAACGTCGGCGTGCCGTTGGCCCCGGCGGCGGTGCCGACCTTCATGTCCTGCGACACCTCGTCCTTGATCTTCGGATCGTCCCAGTCCTTCTTCCACCTGGCGACGTTGAGCCCCACCTCGCCCGCGTACTTCTCGATGTCGGCGCGGGTGAGCGCGGTGTTGTTCTCGTACATCTTGTCGTGAAGCTTCCAGGCCTTGTCGGCCCCCTGCCGGGCGGCCGCCTGGAACGCCGTCGCCGCGTCCATCGCGTGGTCGTGGAACGGGAGCGGCTGGTTCATCCAGACCAGCGCCAGGTCCTTGCCGTACTTGTCGAGCACCGCCTTCACCGTCGGCTCGGCCCGCTTGCAGAACGGGCACTGGAAGTCGCTGAACTCGACCATCGTCACCTTGGTCGCCTTGGCGCCGCGCCGCTGATCGTGGGCGAAGGGGACGATCTTCTTCGAGCCGCCTTCAGGCGCCGCGCCGGCGCTGGGCGCCGAGCCGCCGGTCGGCTTCTGCTTTTCGTCGATGGCCGCCAGGATCGCGCCGAGGCCCTTGCCCTGCTTGGCCATGTCGATGGCCACCCGGGCCAGGTTCGGGCTGCGCGGGCAGTTCGGGTCCTTCTTCAAGCAACCGGCGATCTTCCCCATCCCGCAGCCGCACTCGCAGTCGCGCTCGTTGAGGGCCTGGAGCGCCGTCACCTTCTGCTGGGCGGTCAGCCCGTCGAAGCTGACGCCGGTCACCGACGCCAGGTCGGCCGACTTGGTCCACCCCGCGGGGAAATCGCTCTCCGAGTGGTAGATCTTGGCGGGCATCTTGGTGCCTGCCGCGACCGCCTCGCCCGATTTATCGGACGCGGAGTCGGCCGACGCGCCGCCGCTCGCGCCGTGACCTCCCGTTTCGCGTCCGACCAGAAAACCGACGGCCAGCCCGGTCACCAGAGGCCAAATGGCCGCGGTCCAAGCCGGCGGCCGCGGGGAATTCGTTTCTTGCGCCATGGCGGCGCTTATAACACGCGACGCTATTCGTCTTCGTTGTCGCGCGCGCCGGCGCGCTTGCCGCCGCCGCCTTCGAAGTCGAGCTCGCCGGCGAACATGTCATCGATCATCGAGTCGACGGACTCGAAGTAACCGTCGCGGCGAAGCTCCTCGCGCTCGAACTCCTCGAAGGTCTGGTAGGTCCTCTGGTCGACGAATCGGCTCATGGGCATTCTCCTTGATTGCGGCACGTCGGTTAATCACCGACATGTAGGTATAGAGAATACCTAGCCGTACACGGCGTCAAATTTTCTAGCCAAATTTGCGGGCTTGGCCGATGCGCCCCACCGTGTTTATCTACGGGGGCGCCTGGATCGCATCATCATGGGAAGGGTCATTGCGATTGCGAACCAGAAGGGGGGCGTGGGGAAGACCACGACGGCGGTGAACCTCGCCGCGTCGCTGGCGGCGGCCGAAAAGCGGGTGCTCCTGGTCGACCTGGACCCGCAGGGGAACGCCAGCTCGGGCCTCGGGTACGCGCGCGAGTCGGGCAACGCCGGAGCGTCGGGCGAGCCCAGCGTCTACGATCTGCTCATCGGCCAGCCCCGCCTCGACGACGTGATCCGCAAGACCGACCTCGGGCACCTCGATCTCATCCCCGCCAACGGGGATCTGGCCGGCGCGGAGATCGAGCTGGTCCCGATGGCCGAGCGCGAACGACAGCTGCGCGGCCCGCTGCGCGTCGCGGCCGAACGGTACGACTACGTCCTCATCGACACGCCGCCGTCGCTGGGCCTCTTGACGTTGAACGCGCTCTGCGCCGCCGACAGCGTCCTGGTCCCGCTGCAGTGCGAGTACTACGCGCTCGAAGGGCTGACGGCGCTGCAGCGGACCATCCGCCTGGTCGCCGACAACCTGAACCCCGGGCTCGACATCGAAGGGATCGTCCTCTGCATGGTCGATTCACGCCAGAACCTGACCGAGCAGGTCGCCAACGAGGTGCGCACCCACTTCGCGGGGAAGGTGTTCACGACGACGATCCCGCGCAACGTGCGCCTGTCGGAAGCCCCCTCGTTCGGCAAGCCGATCCTCCTTTACGACATCGCGTCGAAGGGGGCGAAGAGCTACCTCGATCTGGCGCGCGAGCTCCTGGCGCGGCACGCGGGCGGCACCCACCCGCAAGGCAAGTCTCCCGAAGACAAAGCTGACGAACCGACGCCCTTGGCGACGGCGGCCTCGCGATGAGCGCGCCCAGGCGCAACGCCCTCGGCCGGGGGCTGGCGGCCCTCATTCCGGGCGCGCCGCCGCCCAGCGCCCCGCCGCCCACGACGGGGATCGCCAGCCGGCGCCCGTCGGACGGCACCCGGACCATCGCCGTCGAGGAGATCCACCCCTCCCCCGGTCAGCCGCGGACGCGGTTCGACGACGCGCGCCTCGACGAGCTGGCGGCGTCGATCAAGACCCAGGGAATCATCCAGCCGCTCATCGTCCGCACGCGCGCCCCGGAGAACGGCGGCGGCTACGAGCTGATCGCCGGCGAGCGGCGCTGGCGGGCCGCGCAACGGGCCGGCCTTCACGAGGTCCCGGCCGTGGTGCGCGACGTCGCGCCGACGCAGGCGTTCGAGATGGCGCTGGTCGAGAACCTCCAGCGCGAGGATCTCAACCCCCTGGAAGAAGCGGCCGGCTATCAGCGACTCATCGAAGAGTTCGGCTACACGCAGGAGCAGCTCTCCGGGCGGGTCGGCAAGGATCGCAGCACGGTGGCGAACTCGCTCCGCCTGCTCCGCCTGCCCGAGAGCGTGCGGGGCCTCCTCGCCGAGGGGCGGCTCTCGATGGGGCATGCGCGGGCGCTCCTGGGGCTGGAAGTGGCGGGCGCGATGGAGAAGCTGGCCCGCAAGATCGTCGCCGGCGAGCTGTCGGTCCGGCGGGTCGAGGAGCTCGTCCGGCGGTCCCGGGACGAGGGCAAGGCGCCCGAACCGGCGGCGTCCGGCCCGCGCACCCCCTCGGCCAGCGCGCGCGATCTGGCCATGCGCCTCACCCGCACCCTCGGCACGCGGGTCGAGGTCCTCGAGGTCGGCAAGGAGCGCGGCCAGATCGCCATCCACTATCACTCGCTCGATCAGCTCGACGCGCTCCTGGAAAGGCTGATGCAGTCGTGAGCGCGGCGGCGTCGCTGGAGCTGGTCTACCGCTCGGACGCCGCGCTCCTCGTCGCTTACGCCACCCACCTCGCCCGCGGCCAGCTGCTGCTCGACACGTCCGAGCAGCTGGCGAGCGGCGACAACGTGCAGCTGCAGCTGGTGGCCCCCTCGACGTCGATTGCCCTGGCCGGCGTCGTCGCCCGGGCGAGCGGCGCGGGCGCGGCCCACCCGAACGAGGTGGGGCTGACGCTCACCTCCCGGGCCGAGGCGTTCGGCGACGCGGTCGACCGGCTGGCCTTCGGGTTCAAGGGGCTGAAGGCCCTGGTGGCCGCGTCGCAGGCGGCGCCGCGCGCGCTGCTGATCCGTTACCTCCGCTCCATCGTCACCTGCGAGGTGATCGAGATCGACCAGCGGCGGCTGGACGAACCGGGGGCGATCTGCAACGTCGACCTCGGCGTCGTCGATCTCGATTCGACCGGCGCCGCCGGGTACGAGCTCTACGCGCGGCTCCGCGAGCACCCGGAGGCAGGGTCGGCGCCGGTGCTGGCGGTCGCGCAGCTGGAACGGGACCGGGTCCGCGCGGCCTCGCTCGGGTTCGACGAGGCCCTCTCCAACCCGCCCGCCTTCGCCGATCTGCAGAACTCGGTGCTGCGCGCGCTCGGCAAGCCGCTCACCGTCCGGGCGGTCTAGACGGGTCGGGTGCCGCCATGCCCTGCCGACTGCGCCTGCCCGGCAGAAACCCGTTCTTCCCGTTCGTCTTTCTCCTCGGCATAGCGCTCCTCAGGCCGTCGACGGCGCGCGGGGCGGGGCCCGCCCCCGCCCTCTCCGAGATCTTGGCGCGACTTGATGCGCTCCACGCGCACCGTGACGAAACGGCGGCGCGGACCGAGGCCCACCGCCTGGCCGATGCCGCCCTTGCTCAGGCGCCGGCCGCCTACGGCGCGCTCTGGCGGGCGGCGCGCGAGCGCTTCGACGCGAGCGACGCCCCCCAACTCTCCGACGACGACCGCGCGCGGCTCGGCCTGGAAGCCTACGATCTGGCCGAGCGCGCCATCGCCCTCAATCCCAACGACGTGGCGGCGCAATACTGGGCCGCGCTCAGCATCGGCCGCTACGCCGAGAAGATGGGCGTCCTGCGCGCCATCGCCAACGGCATCGAAGGCAAGTTCAAACGCCCGCTCGAGCGCGCCACCGCCCTCGACGTCAGCTACGACCACGGCAGCATCCCGGTGATCTGGGCCGCCTACTATCTCGAGCTCCCCTGGCCCAAGCGCGATCGCGACAAGGCCGCGGCGGAGCTCCGGCGCGCGCTGGCCATCAACCCGGCGAACTTGCGGGCGCGGCTCTACCAGGCGCGCATCGCCGCCGACGAGGATCACCCCGACGTGGCCAGACGGCTGCTGGCGGCGATCGCCGCCGCGCCGCTGGGGCGCTACGACGCGCCGGAAGAGAAGGCCGTGAAAAAAGAAGCGGCGGCGATGGCCGCCAAGCTGCGTTAGCGCAAAGGGAGCCGACAGAGGCCGGCGCGCGTTCTAGCCGGCCGCGCGCCGCTTGGCGGAGGTCACCGTGTTGACCAGCAGCATCGCGATCGTCATCGGACCGACGCCGCCCGGAACCGGCGTGATGGCCGAGGCCCGCGCGGCGGCCGGCGCAAACTCGACATCGCCCAGCAGCTTGCCGTCGTCGCGCCGGTTGATGCCCACGTCGATCACCACCGCGCCGGGCTTGATCCACTCGCCGCGGATCATCTCGGGACGCCCCACCGCCGCCACCACCAGCTCGGCGCGCGAGACGATCGCCGCCAGATCGCGGGTCTTCGAGTGGCAGACGGTCACCGTGGCGTCGGCGTTGGTGAGGAGCGCGGCCATCGGCTTGCCGACCATGCTCGAGCGCCCGACCACCACGGCGTTCACCCCGGCCAAGGATCCAAGCCCGCTCTCTTCGATGAGCTTCATGACCCCGAACGGCGTGCAGGCGACGAAGCGCGGCTCGCCCATGACCAGATGACCGAGATTGTCGGGATGGATCCCGTCGACGTCCTTGCGCGGGTCGACGGCGGGGAGGATTTCGCGCGGGTCGAGCCCGCGGGGGAGCGGGAGCTGAATCAGGATCCCGTCGACGGCCGGATCGGCATTCAGCTTGGCGACCAGCGCCAGCAACTCGGCCTGCGAGGTGGTGGCCGGCAAACGATGATCGAAGGTGCGGATCCCCGCCTGCGCGCAGGAGGCGGTCTTGTTGCGGACGTAGATCTGCGAAGCGGGATCCTCGCCGACCAGAATGACCGCCAGCCCCGGCTCGACCCCGTGGGCGCGAAGCTCGCCGACCTCCTTCGCCAGCTGGTCTTTGATGCGCGCGGCAAGCGCCTTTCCGTCCAGAATCTTGGCCGACATCGCCGGTCGTATAGCATGGCCCAGGGTCGGGACGCGCGTGGGCGGCGAAGGCGCGCAACCGCGAGGTGCTTTCGCGCGAAGACGTCGCTGCAATGAACGCTGGTTCACCTTCCTGGCGTGGGCAACGCTGGCAACGCGCATCCGCGACGGTCGCCACGGCAACTCTGGTCGCCGCGACGACGACCAACCTGTTCACGCCGCGGACAGCCGCAGCATTCGAAGCCCCCCAGGTCATGACGGGCCATCCGGTCGACCGGATCGTCGGCGGAGCCCATCGGCTGTTCGCGCTCAGCGGGGGCGAGCTGCGAACCTTCGATGGCGACGGCGAGACGCTTGGACGCTGCGCAGGCTTCGCGCCGCCTCCGCAAAAGGTAAGGCCCACAGCGCTCGGCGGACCGGACGCCGAGGAGGCGCTGCGTGTGGCCGGACTCCCCGACGACGACAGCACCCCGGAGGCCGAGGATGCCCTGGAGGACGAGGGGCTGGGACCGAAGCGCCGCATGCGCCCGCAACCAGGGTCCGACGGCGGCATCCTGCCGCACGCCCTCGCGGCCAGCGAGACCTCCGATGCGGTCTGGGTCGCCACGTCGTCCGGAGTCTTTCGCGGCAACGAGAACGGATGCCTCCCCGCCGGCCTCGAGGGCCGCGACCTGCGGCTCGTCGCGGCGGCGGGGGACGCGGTGGTCGCGGCCAGCGACGACCTTCTCTTCATGCGAGCGCCCCAGAACGACCACGGCGACGGCGATGGCGGCGGCGGCGCGACGTTCACCGTCGTCGCCGGCCTCAGTGAGCGGCCGCGGGCGCTGGCTCTCGGCGGCGACGGTGCGGCGATCGTCGCGGACGACGACGGCATCCTGGTGATCGGCGGCGACGGGACCACGGCGCGCGTCCTCGACCGACCGGCCGATGCATTGGCCGTCTGCGGCGGCGTTGCGCTGGCGCTGTCCGACGACGGTGTCTATCGCTGGACGCCCGGCGCCGCTCCGCTGCGAACGTCGAACCGGCCCCCAGTCCGGGGGATCGCTTGCGGTCCGACGGGCGGAGCGCGGTGGATCGCCAGTGGCCTCGGCACCTGGACGTCGCCCGACGGGATCACCTGGACCGAGCGGACCGAGACCCTGGGCCGAAAGGTGGCGGGGGCCGCGACCGTGAGCGGGCGCGTCTGGCTGGCGATCGACGATGGGCTGGTCGCGTTCGATCCGAGCGCCGGTGAGCACGAGCCAGCCCACGTCTCGGCCAGTGCCTCGACCGGGGCGGGTGCGGCGATTGGAGGCGGCCTTGCGCCGCTCCCGACGCGGCGTCTGGTCCCTCCCGCCCTCCCCTGGCCCGAGGTCACCGCTCTGTTCGGCATCGCGCGCACCCCCGATCGTCGCAGCTGGGAGGTGATGATGCTGCTGACGTTTCCGCTGGGCCGCGCCCCCGGACGGCGTGGCGATCCGACGGCGTTGGCAACCGAGAGCGCGCGCCGAGACCAAGCGCTCGCGCGAGAACAGGTCGATCTCGCGGCCGCAGCCGATACGGATGACCAAGAGCTCGATGACGGCGAGCGCCAGGCCCGCCTCGATTCGATCCGACAAGAAAGAGAGGCCCTGCGATGACGCCTTCGCTCGGCGCGAGCCTCCTCGCGCTCTTGCTGTCCCAATCCCTGCCGGCCCCTGAAAGTCGCGCCCGCGACGGAGCCGAACCCGCGCACCCCCGCGCGCTCCCGCCCCCGCCGGTCCCGGCCAGCGCCGACCCCCGCTCTTCGTCCGAAGAGCCGCGACGCTCACGGAGGTCGCGCTCGTTCGACCCCGCCGTGTTGCGGGCGCTCGCCCTCGAGGATCCGCCCATCGAGGCGCTGCGCGCCGCAGCCACGGCCCTGGTGCTGGCCGAGCCGGAGCGCGCCCGATCGCTGGTCGAACGCGCCCGCTTCGCCGGCTGGCTCCCCGAGCTGCGAATCATGGTCGACCGGCGGTTCGCGAGGACGGAGTCGGTCGACCTCGGCTCGCCCTCCGACATCGCCGCGCTGGCGCCGGTCGGCATCGACAGCAACAACGACGTGCGTTATCAGGCCCGGGCGACCTGGGACCTCAGCAAGCTGATCTTCAACTCCGACGAGATCGGCGCCCAGTTTCAGGCGCTGCGCACCGCCGACACCCGTCGGGAGATCGAGTCGCTGGTCATCCGCCTCTACTTCGAGCGCCGCCGCCTCAAGGCCGAGTCAAGCACAGCCGATGACCTGGACATGCTTCCAGGTTCGAGGCGGGAGCTGCGCATCGCCGAGATCGAAGCGGAGCTCGATGCTCTGACCGGCGGCGTCTTCACGCGTCTTGCGCGTCACCGCCCGATCGAGGGAGAGTCACGGCCGGAGCCATGACGGAATCCGCCCGCCCCTCCCGCCGCGAGCATCAACGCTACAACGTCGACGTACAGGTCGCCGTCTCGGTGGCCAACGAGAAGCTCGACGCGCATACGCGGGACATGTCGAGGGCGGGGCTCTGTCTGGTGGCGACCCAGCCGATCCCCCGGGAGACCGAGGTCTCGCTGGAGCTGGTGCTGACGTTCGGCGATGACGGCGTCTCAGAGCCGCTCCAGATCACGGGGCGCGTTGCCTGGTGCACCGCTCTCTTCGGCGCCTATCAGATCGGGGTCAAGTTCGTGAAGGTGGATGACGAGAGAACCAGGTACCTCGACATGTTCGTCGGGTTCCTCGACGGAACCCTGGCGCCTGGCGGGATGCTCGGCGACTCGGACGAGCTCGGCTACAGCCCACCGCAGGCGGCCGATCCCGACGATCCCTTCGCCTTCTAGGACGACCTCATGCAACACGTGCCACAGCTCCGACCGCAGAGCCGCCGCCAACACCAGCGGGTCGATCTGCGGATGTCGGCCGAGGTCCGCACCGCGCGAACGGTGTTCACCGCGACGACGCGCGATCTCTCCGAGGGGGGCGCCGGCCTCAGCGCCGACCGTCCGTTCGAAGAAGGGGAAGAGGTCGTGCTGGGGCTGTTCCTGGTCGTCGACGACGTCGAGAGCGACACCCCACCCTTGTGGGTCAAGGCGCGCGTCGCCTGGAGCGCCGAGACGGACGACAACCGCTACAACGCCGGCGTCCGCTTCGAGGTGATCACCGACGACCAGCGGGCCTGGCTGCGCCAGGTCCTGGCGGCGATCAGCCCCGTCGGCCGCTGAACGGCCCGATCAACCGGCGAGGATCCTCTCGGCGACGCGCGCCCCGTCGAGCGCCGCGCTGACGATGCCGCCGGCGTAGCCCGCCCCTTCTCCACAGGGATAGAGCCCCGCGGCCGACGGTGAGACGAGCGTCGACGGATCGCGCAGGAACCGGACCGGCGCGCTGGTCCGGGTCTCGGCGGCGATGAGGAGCGCATCGGGCAGCAGGAACGCCGGCAGCCGGGCCCCGATCTGGCGAAGCCCCGCCCGCAGCGCCTCCGAGACGAAGCGCGGCAGCACCGCCCCCAGGTCGGCAGGGGTCAGCCCCGGACGGTAGCTGGAGGGACCGAGCGCGTCGCCGGCGCGGCCGGCCAGAAAATCCCCCAGCCGCTGGGCCGGGGCCCGGAAGCGCCCGCCACCGGCCCGGAACGCCGCCCGCTCGATGTCGCGCTGAAATTCGACCCCGGCCAGCGGGCCGGCGCCGGCCGGGCCGAAGTCGCCGGCCGTCACCGAGACGATCAGCCCGGAGTTGGCGAAAGGAGAATCGCGACGCGACAGGCTCATGCCGTTGACGACCACCCCGTCGGGCTCGGTGGCGGCCGGGACGATCCAGCCGCCGGGGCACATGCAGAAGCTGTAGACGCCGCGCTCGGCGACGTTGGCGGTCAATTCGTAGAACGCGGGCGGAAGCTGCGGATGCCCGGCCGCGGCGCCATATTGGATCTGATCGATGAGCGGCTGCGGGTGCTCGATGCGAACGCCGACCGCGATCGGCTTGCGCTCGAGCGCGATGCCGGCGTCGGCGGCCCAGCCGTAGACGGCGCGCGCCGAGTGCCCCACCGCCAACACCACCACGTCGGCGGGGAGCTCTCCGCCGTCGACGCGCACGGCGCGGACCCGGCCCGCCTCGACGCGAAGCCCGGTGGCCGCGGTCTCGAAGCGATGCTCGACGCCCAGCCCGGCCAGGTGCTCGCGCAAGGCGCCGAGCACGCGAGGCAACCGGTTCGAGCCGACGTGGGGGCGCGCGTCGGCCTCGATCTCGGCGGGCGCGCCGAAGCGGATCAGATCCGCGATCACCGCCGCGACGCCGGCGCGATCCTTGGCCCGCGCGTAGAGCTTGCCGTCGGAGTACGTCCCGGCGCCCCCTTCGCCGAAGCAGTAATTCGAACGGGCGACCAGCTCGCCGCGCGTGATGAGCGCCAGATCGCGGCGGCGCGGCTGGACCGGCTTGCCCTGCTCGAGGATGACCGCTGAAATCCCCGCCTCGGCGAGGCGCAACGCCGCCCAGGTCCCCGCCGGTCCCGAGCCGACGACGACCACCCGCGGCGCTGGGCGCCCCGCCGGCCAGCGGGCCGGCGGCAACGGCGGCGTCCTCGGCGCGAGCGCCTCCCCGCGACGGGCGGCCAGGATGCGGAGGCGCTCGCCGAGGGGCCGCCCCTTGCGCGCGTCGAGCGAGCGCCGCACGACCCGCAGCTCGCCGGCGCTCCCGGCGCTCCAGCCGAGGGCGCGTTCGACCTGCGGAGCGAGCGGCTGCTCCGAGATCCCCGAGCGGGACGAAGAGATCGATCGTTTCAGCCATCGTGCATCGTGCTCTTTGCGGAGGCCTGGGCTGCTCTCGCGGAGAGCCCGACCCGCCGGCGCGCATCGAGGCAGTGCCGCCCGCCGGCCGCGAACTCGCGACAGGGGTTCGGCCGATTGTCGTAGATGGTGCAGGCGTAACGCGGCGTCGCCCCCGGCGCGCCGACCGCCAGCGCCGCGCAGCGCTCCTTGTCGCGGCGGATCTCGAAGCGGTGCCCCTCGCGCACGATCAGCGCCGGCTCCTTCCAGACGACCGGATCGCGCATCGAGACGGTGACGGAGTGATAGGCCTCGCGGCAACAGGCCCCGCAAAGCTGACAGTCGACGGGCGGCTCCCAGCGTGCGCAGGCACGGTGCCCCGGCTCGGTCCGCGCTCCGTCGCCCACCGTCGGCGCCGCTTGCCGGCAGCGCGCCACCGGCGTGCCGCGCCCGCCGACATAGAGCCAGGCGCAGCCGCCGCAGCTCTCGTCGGCCGGGCCCCAGGGAAATCCCAGCGGGTGCCGCGTCTCCGCCAGCACCGCCGTGCGCGCCAGCGCCTCCTCGATCGGTGCCCGCCACGTCGAAGCGTCGAAGCGAACGCGCGCGGCGCTCGCGATGGGCGTTGCCGGATCGCCGTCGGGCGCCAGCGGATCGGCGGCCAGCGCGTCGTAATACGCGCGGTAGTCGGTGGTGGGCGCCATCGCCGCGCGCAACCCGAAGCGCTCGGCCAGATGCGCGCCGAACCGCAAGCAGGCGTGCTCGCGCACGGCGTGCTCGTCGACGTTGTCGAGACCCCAGTCCGGCGTCGCCACCGCGCCCTCTCCCTCGGTGATCGCGTGACAGAGCTCGTGAAACACCAGCTGGGCAAACGCATCGTCGGCATCGAGGATGTCGTCGGCGCCGATGGCGATTGTCCCGCGTCCGTCGCTGCT
The DNA here is from genome assembly GCA_963835825.1 of uncultured Pseudomonadota bacterium. Taxonomy (GTDB): domain Bacteria; phylum Myxococcota_A; class Polyangia; order Fen-1088; family Fen-1088; genus JADGRB01. Next base: position 1,143,257 of record CAWIGZ010000001.1, on the reverse strand, counting down.
GGCGTACGCCTCGCGGGTGCGCGCGATCGAAAATCCGATCGCCGACGCGGCCGCGCGCCAGATCGCTTCGATCGCGGGCGCGGCCAGCGGCGATCCGGACAGCGATCGCGCGACCAGCGAGGGCGTTGGAGATCCCGACATGGCCGGTATTGTGAACTGCGCCGCGCGCGGCCGCGAGCTTGCACATCGCGAGAATTGTTCGCGAGTCACAAATCCGGCCTCAATTTCACGGATACTATTTGTAATCTGCGTTCCGCTTTACGCCGCACGGGGACGACGCTTTTTTCGACAAGGCTCTTGCCTTACCCGTGGTCCGGATCAAACCTTTGCTCCCAACACCGCGGATAAGCCGCGACGGCCCCAGAACCCGGATTGTCGACCGAGAGTCGGCACCGTTCTCAACGAAAGGGGGATTAGCCGTGTTCGCCGATTTGCGAAAGCTATCTTTGTCTTTTGGTACCGCAACAGCCCTGGCCACCCTCGCCCCATCCTTGGCGATGGCTGCTTCTCCGCCGCGCCCGTCCGCGGTTTCCCTCTCGCACAGCGACGCCGACCCAGGCGGCGAGGTCCATGCCAACGCCTGTCTGGCGCAGACCATCTGTTCGGTGAAAGAGAAGATTCGCTGGCAAACCCCTGCCTGGACGCCCTCGCAATGCGGGCGAATCGCCGACGCCGTCGCCACCTCGGCGAAGCGCCACAACCTGAGCCCCACGCTGCTGCTGGCGATCATGGTCAACGAAAGCGACATGAACGAAAAGTCGGCGCGGGTCTACACGCGTGACGGGAAGGTCTACGCGAAGGACGGCGGATTGATGGCGATCCGTTGCCTCCTCGACGATCGCGAGCGCTGCACGAACGGCAATGTTCGCGGCGTCGCCTGGAAGGATCTGATGGATCCGGTGAACAACATCGAGCTCGGCGCTCGCGAGCTCGCGCATTGGCGCGACGGCGGCGGCGTGATGACCAAGACGATCGTCAAGCTGGACGCCGAAGGTCACCGCCAGCGCGTCACCAGAGAAGTCCCCTGCGATCACAAGACGCACGCCTGGTGGGCGCACTACAACCACGGCCCGCGCTACATCGCCAAGGGATATCCGCGGCACTATCCGCACAGGATCGCCGTGCTCGATCACGCGTTCGCGACGGTGATGAATACGCCGGCGCCGGAGCTGACGGCCGGACGGATCACCATCCACGATCCGGGCAAGCGTGAACGCACGGTCGATCGGCCGCTCGAACCTCGTTACAAGAAGCTCTGTTCGGAGATCCTCGCCGGCGGGACCTGCTCAGCGGTCGCCCTGAACTGACTGCGGGCGCCTAAGGATGGCGTTGCCTTGCCGTGAGGCGACGGTGAGCGCAGCGAACCATGCCCGACGACGTGCCACCCGATAGGCGGCCTAGCGTCCGCCGGAACCCCGAACTGCGGCGGCGGGCCGCTCCGATGCGGCCGCGGTGGTCATCCGCAGCCCCACCGCCGTCCCGAGGCCCAGCGCCGCGAGCGACAGCCCGATGGCGGCCGCCAGCCGCGGCCCGACGGGACGGAATCGCCACATGCGAACAGGCAGGGACCGATCCTTGACGGTGGGCGCCTCCTCGGGATCGGGCGTGGCGCGCTCGCCGTTGACCTGGTTGGCGTGGGCGCTCTCGAGCGCCGCCGGCCGGGCCAGCGGTGAGATCGCCTCGATCTCCCGAACGAAGGCCGCCACTTCATCGAGGTGCTGCTGCGATCCGACCACGAAATCATCGAGGGCCCGCCCCATCTCGGCCGCCGTCGCGTAGCGAAGGCGGCGATCGCGCTCGAGCGCGCGCATCACGATCCGCTCCAGTTCCTCGGGGACGTCGGGGCGGTGGGCGGTGAGCCCCGGGATCTTCATCTCCATGATCTTCTTCGCGGTGTGCAGATCGCTCTCGCCGGCGAAGAGGTGCTGCAGCGAGAGCATCTCGTGCATCACGATGCCGAGCGCGAACAGATCGACCCGCCCGTCGATCGGCTTGCCCTCCAGTTGCTCGGGCGCCAGATAGGCCGGCTTCCCTTTCACGGTCCCTGCCCGCGTCGATCTCGCCGCGCTGGCGAACTTGGCGACCCCGAAATCGAGCAGCTTCACCCCGCCCCACGGCGTGACGATGACGTTGGACGGGGTCACGTCCCGATGCACCACCTCCAGCCGTTCGCCGTCTTCGCCTTGCAACCGATGAACGCAGTCGAGCGCGCGGCAGATCTCCCGCCCGATGTACGCCGCGATCGCCGGCGGCATCCGCCGGTTGGCCGCGCGCAGCGCCCGCAGGATGCGCGACAGCGACGGGCCCTCCACGTACTCGAGGGCCAGGAACAGCGTGCCCTCGTCCTCGCCGAAGTCGAACGCCTGCACGACATTCGGGTGATGGATGAGACCAAGGATCCGCGCCTCATCGGTGAACATGCGGACGAAGTCCTCGTCGCGACCGTAGGCCGGCAGGATCCGCTTGACGACCACGTCCCGCTCGAAACCGGCTGGACCGATGGCGCGTGCCTTGAACACCTCGGCCATCCCCCCCGCACCGAGCGGATGCAGAAGCTCGTAATGCCCAAGCATCTGCGCCCCTTCGATGCGGCGCCGGGCGCGGGTCAACCAAGGTGTCTTGCCCAACAGTCGTTCCAACAGCACGGCCGTGCCTCCGATCAGATCCCCCGCTCGTCCCCCGAGCCCCCCAATTCACCTGGAGAGCGTCTCGGGCGGAGAGCATCTCAAGAGTCGTGCCAAGCCTCCGCCAGGCCGGGCGCTGGGACTTCGTGCCCGTTTCAGCGCGACGGCAGCGAGGACCGTAACGGCGGACCGCCTGGAGTTACGGCGTCGTGACCAGGCCTCCCACGCGTGCCGCGCGCGATCTGGGCCTTAGCTTCAAGGGTAAATGGATGGCGAAAAGAAGAAGCTGAAGTTCTCCATCGGCTACCTCATCATCGCGTTTTGGGCTGTCCTGCTGCTGCAGCAGGTGTTCAGTGCCTATCTGCAGCCGACCCGCATGTCTTACAGCGACTTCAAAGCCGCTGTCAGCGCCGGTCGGGTCACCGACGTGGCAATCGGGCACTCAATCATCCGCGGGCACATGAAACCCGCGGCGCCCGCCGAGGCCGAGGCGAAGAGCGCAGCGGCGCAAACGGGTCAGGCAACGTCCCAATCGCAGCAGGTGCGGCAGCCAGAGGCGAAGCCACAACAGACCCCTCACGAGCCGCAGGCCGAGCAGCGGAAGGGACAGCCGTCGCGACAGGAGTTGCAGAATCAAGCGGCACAGCTCACTCCCTTCGAGACGGTGCGTGTCGACGACGCCGATCTCATGCGCGACCTCTCCAGCCATGGCGTGAAGGTGACCGGCGTCGTCGAGAGCAACTTCTGGAAGGACGCGGCCGGCTGGCTGATCCCGCTGGTCATCCTCGGCTTCATCTGGATGTTCGTCCTCCGGCGCGTCGGTCAGGTCGGGCAGAACGGATTTCTCGCCGTCGGTCGAAACAAAGCCAAGGTCTACATGGAGAAGGACGTTCACGTCCGCTTCTCCGACGTCGCCGGCGCCGACGAGGCCAAGGAGGAGCTCGTCGAGGTGATCGACTTCCTGAAGACGCCAGCGCGTTTCGGACGCCTGGGCGCCAAGCTGCCGAAGGGGGTGCTGCTGGTGGGACCGCCGGGAACCGGAAAGACGCTGCTGGCCCGGGCGGTCGCGGGGGAGGCCGGAGTCCCCTTCTTCTCGATCAGCGGCTCCGACTTCGTCGAGATGTTCGTGGGCGTGGGGGCCGCGCGGGTGCGCGATCTCTTCGAGCAGGCGAAGCAGAAGGCCCCCTGTATCATCTTCGTCGACGAGCTCGACGCGCTCGGCAAGGCGCGGGGCATTGGCCCCGTCACCCACGAGGAGCGCGAGCAGACGCTCAACCAGCTGCTGGTCGAGCTGGACGGGTTCGACACCCGGGTGGGCGTCATCCTGATGGCCGCCACCAACCGGCCGGAGATCCTCGACCCGGCGCTGCTGCGGGCCGGCCGATTCGATCGCCACGTCCTGGTCGACCGACCGGACCGCACCGCGCGTCTCGAGATCCTCAAGCTGCACGCCGCCAAGGTCCCCATCGAGTCGCCGCACGATCTGGAGATGATCGCCGCCATGACCGCCGGCTTCGTGGGCGCGGACCTGGCCAACATCATCAACGAGGCGGCCTTATTGGGGGTACGTCGAGACCGCGAGCGCGTCGGCATGTCCGAGCTGCAGGAGGCGGTCGAGCGAATCGTGGCCGGTCTGGAGAAGAAGAACCGGGTGCTCTCCCCGTCCGAGAAGAAGCGCGTCGCCCACCACGAGCTGGGGCACGCGCTGGTGGCGCTCTCCTTCCCCAACGGCGAAGGCGTCCACAAAATCTCGATCATCCCCCGTGGGATTTCGGCGCTCGGCTACACCCTGCAGGCACCGACGGAGGATCGTTTCCTCATGACCGAGAGCGAGCTCAAGAGCAAGGTCGCCACGTTGCTGGGCGGCCGCGCCGCGGAGGAGCTCATCTACGACGAGGTCTCGACCGGGGCGCACGACGATCTGAGCAAGGCGACCGACATCGCCCGCAGCATGGTGAAGACCTTCGGGATGAGCCCGCGGGTCGGCCAGGTCAGCTTCGAGAAGGATCGCCGCTCGTTGATGCTGCAGGGTGCCGGAGAGCCCCAGCTCCGCGGTGACTATAGCGAGCAGACCGCCCGCGCGATCGACGACGAGGTCCGCCGCATCATCGACGAGCAGCGCGACCGGGCCACCGAGATCCTCTCCCGGTACCACGAGGTCCTGCTGCGCGCGGCGCAGGTCCTGCTGGCCAAGGAGACCATCACCGGCGACGAGCTGCGCGAGCTGCTCGCGGCGAACGAGCCGTCGGAGCGTGGCCGAGCCGACCAGGCCCACGCCTCCGACGTCCATGCTGTCTAGCAGAACCGCAAAACGGCGGCAGCGATTGCTCGCCGCCGCCGTCCTGGGAATTAAGTGCGCTGGCCGTTAACCGGCGCCGCCCAGCTCCGCCAGCCGCCGCCGTTCGCGCCGCCCACGCCACCGCCGGTGCAGGTGTAGCGGCCGTTGGTGCCGCAGGTGCAGTCCGCGCCCGCCGGGGTCGTGCACGTCTCCGTGCCCGTGCACGTCGCGTTGTTACGGCCATGGCACCGCCAGCGCCGCCGCCGCCGCAGGCCCCGCCACCGCCGAAGGCGCCGCCGCCGCCGCCGCCGGTGCAGGCGTAGCGCACATTCGTGCCGCAGGTGCAGGTCTGCGCCCGCCGGCGTCGTGCACGTCTCCGTGCCCGTGCACGTCGCGTTGTCACGGCACTGGCACCGCCAGCGCCGCCGCCGCCGTTCGCGCCGCCGCCGCCGCCGCCGCAGGTGTAGCGCATGTTCGTGCCGCAGGTGCAGGTCGTGCCGTTCGTCTCCGTGCACGTCTCCGTCCCCGTGCACGCCCTACCCGCCCCGCACGTGGTCCCGGTAGCGCCGCCGCCGCCGTTCGCGCCGCCGCCGCCGCCGCCGCAGGTGTAGCGCATGTTCGTGCCGCAGGTGCAGGTCGTGCCGTTTGTCTCCGTGCACGTCTCCGTCCCCGTGCACGCCCTACCCGCCCCGCACGTGGTCCCGGCGCCGCCCGCGCCGCCGGTTGCGTTCCGGCCACCCGCGCCGCCGGTCCCGGGGCCGAAGCCGCCGGTTCCAGGACCGAAGCCGCCGGTTCCAGGACCGAAGCCGCCGGTTCCAGGACCGAAGCCGCCGGTTCCGGGGCCGACGCCACCAGTCCCGGTCACACCGCCGGTGTGAGTTCCGCCTGTGCCGGAGGTGTTGCTGCCCCCGGTGCCGGTCGTTCCGCCGGTCCCTCCGGAGTCAGAACCACCGCAGCCTGGCGCCAGGAATGTCAAAGCGAGCATCGCACAGCCGCCGACGGCCAATAGCAACTTCTGGGACTTGATCAAGCGCGTCATGAGGTATCCCCCCGGGGATGATTGTTAACTGGTGGGATATGTGCGACGCCCGGGGGGGCGTTATCAAAAAAACTTCAGAGGCTCATCCGATTGTCTGGGGACGATGCGAGCCAGTGAACGGCCTTCATCGACGGCGCGGCGTGCGCGGCGTCGGAGACCAGGGACCTGGCCTTCGCCCCGTGGGTCCCACGGGGGGGCCTCGGCGAAACGACCGCGCCCCAGAGAGTACCGACGACGACTGCCACCCCCCAACGTAACAACAGTGATCGCATCTTGGCCCTCCGCTCGCAGCGAGCAATGCAGGCGGGACGCCAAAGTGCTCGTCCGGCCTTCGGCGCAATTTCAAGCCCTTACGACGCCGACGGCTGCCGGCTGTTCCGCTCTGGTGACGGGGTCCCGGCCGAGGTTACCGCTCGGGGACGGAGCGACAAATGGGGGGTTGGCCCGCTCTTGCCTGGTCCCCCACTGAAACTTAAAGGTTTCTAAGGGGTCGGCGTGAACGCAGACGTTTCTTTGAAGTCATCGACGGTACCTCTCGCGGTCGGATCGGGCACGCTCAATGTTCTGCTGGTGGACGACGAGCCAGACATTGGTCTGGCCGCCAGCGAGGCATTGCGTGATGCCGGACACACAGTAAGCGTCGCCACCACCGGCGCGCAAGCACTGGACCTGGTCGGCAAGCAGCTCTACGACGTGATGATCTGCGATGTCCGACTCCCCGGAATCGACGGGTTGACGCTGTTTCGGCGGACGCGGCAGGAGTCGCCCGAGACCGAGGTGATCCTGATGACCGCGTTCGCCGCCGTTCAGGACGCGGTGGCCGCGGTCAAAGAGGGGGCGCACGATTACCTGACCAAACCGTTCGACATCGAGGAGATCACCTTGCGGGTCCGCCGCATCGCGGAGCACCGGGCGCTCCTGCGGGAGCTGGACGACGCGCGCGCCCAGCTGGCGGAGCACAATGCGGACGAGACGGTGATCGGCCGCTCCACCCAGATGTTGAGGCTGATGGATCGGGTCAACACCATCGCCACCAGCCACGCGCCAGTCCTGATCCGAGGCGAGAGCGGCACGGGGAAGGAGCTGGTCGCACGCGCCCTGCACGAGCGGGGCCCCCGCCGCGGAAACGCCTTCGTCGCCGTCAACTGCGCGGCGTTTCCCGACACGCTGCTGGAGGCGGAGCTCTTCGGCCATGAGCGTGGCGCGTTCACCGGTGCCGTCCGGCGCCGGGAGGGGCGATTTCGGGCGGCGCACAGCGGGACGCTGTTGCTCGACGAGGTCGCCGAGATGTCTCTGCCGGCGCAGGCCAAGCTGCTGCGCGTGCTGCAGGAGGGGACCGTCGAGCCTCTGGGCACGAATGAGTCGCTGCGCGTCGACGTGCGCGTCATATCGGCGACCCACCGTGACCTCAAGGAGCGGATCGGCGACGGCAGGTTCCGGGAGGACCTTTACTATCGCCTCAACGTCCTCGACGTCGACATCCCGCCGTTGCGGGACCGCCGGGGTGATCTGCCGCTCCTGGTCCAGTACTTCTTGAAGAAGTTCACCCGCCCGGGGCGGCAGCTCCCCAGCGTCTCACCGGCGGCCTGGACCGCGCTTTCGCAGTTCACCTTCCCGGGCAACGTCCGCGAGCTTGGCCACGCCATTGAGCATGCTGCCGTGCTGGCGGACGGCGGGGACATCGATGTCCGCCATCTCCCGCGGGATATCGCTCGAGCCGGCGAGGTTGCCGAGGGGACCACGTCACCGCCCCGGCCGCTCGGCACCGCGCTCAAGGAGTTCGAGCGCGAGTACCTGCAGCGGGCGCTGGCGCAGGCGGACGGAAAGCGCACGGTCGCCGCCGAGATCCTCGGCATCTCCCGCAAGAACCTCTGGGAGAAGCTCCGCATGCACGGCTTCAACGACTAGGTCGCCAGCGCCTAGGTAGCCCTCCGGCCCGGAAGCGAAGCCGAACGCGCGAAGCGGAGGCGGCAGGGATCTCTCCCCGCCGCGAACCCGCAGGCCGCTCTGATCGTTCGCGGCCGAGGATTCCTTCTCGTGAGCGGCGGGGAGAGATCCCTGCCGCCTCCGCCCACGCCAGTGAGAGCGAGCGAACTACGGGGCCTGAACCTCGGACGGCGGCGGGGCGCCCGTCGGGAGCGACATCGGATTGCGCGTCAGCAGATCGCCGAAAACGCCGGTCATCATGACCAGCATGAAAACGATCGAGACCAAAAACACCAGCCGGGTGGCCCCTGGCGCCTCGGTCATGTGCATGAAGAACAGCACGACCAGCGCCGCCTTGGTCGTGGCAATCACCAGCGCCAGAACGATGTTGGGGTGATAGTGGCCCGTGTAGACCGTGAGCGCCGTGAAGACCAGCAACAGGATCCAGACGATGAAGTAGCGCGCCACCCCATGGCCTTGGTGCTCGGCGGTTCCGGATTCGGTTTGGTTCGCTTCGTGGGCCACGATTGAGTCTCCGGTACGCTAGATCAGGTAGAGCAGCGGGAACAGAAAGATCCAGACCAGGTCGACGAGGTGCCAGTAGAGCCCGCCCAGCTCGACCGGCACGTAGTGGGTCGACGAAAACTCTCCCTTGAGCACGCGCGCCAGGATCCAGATCAGGATCGACATCCCCACGATGACGTGGAATGGCGTGCAGGCCGGTCGTGAGGAAGTAGATCGTGTAGTAGAGATTCGCGCCCGGCGCCGTCACTTCCGCGTAGTGGTAGAAATCGCCCGGCAGCGCGCCCTCTTGAAACTTGTGGTGGTACTCGATCGCCTTGATGCCCAAGAAGGCGACGGCGCAGACGATGGTGAAGATGAGCAGTCCGGCGCACTGCTTCGTCTTGTTCTGCCTGATCGCGTGATAGGCCAGCGCGACCGACAAGCTGCTGGTGATGAGGACGACCGTGTTGGTCGTCCCCGCCCAGAGATCCAGGTGCCGGGAGGCCTCGTGGAAGGCCTCATGATAGAAGTGGCGGTAGACCGTGTAGCCGAGGAACAGGCCGGCGAAGAGCAGCACCTCGGTGCCGAGGAACAGCCACATCCCGAGGCGGACGGCGTAATCCTGCTTCTCGATGGTCGAGAAGTGATGCGCCAGGTGCGGATTGGCGTGGGCGCCCTCAGATGACGACATGCTCCACCTCCTCTCCCGGCTCCTGGTACGAGTGCGAGTCCTGCGTGATCACGGGGGTGACATCGAAGTTGTGCTTGGGGGGCGGCGAGGTCGTCATCCACTCGTAGCCCACGCGAGCCCCAGGGGTTGTCGCCGGCGATCGGCCCTCGGACCAGCGCGTAGATCAGATAGATGAGGACGATGAGGAAGCCGAACGCCAGCAGCGACGCGCCCGCCGTCGAGGCCACGTTGAGCGCCTGGTAGCGCTCCGGGTAGATGTAATAGCGGCGCGGCATCCCGGCGTTCCCCAGCAGGAACTGCGGGATGAAGGTGGCGTTGAAGCCGAGCACGATGAGCGCCGCGGCGGCCATCCCCCACCCCTCGTGGTACATGCGCCCGAACATCTTCGGGAACCAGTAGTGCAGCGCGATCAGGAACGCCATGATCACGGCGCCGACCATGATGAAGTGGAAGTGGGCGATGACGAAGTAGGTGTCGTGCCAGTGCACGTCCAGGGACACCGTCGCCACCGCGATGCCCGTCATCCCGCCGAACACCATGAAGAAGAGGAAGCCGCAGATGTAGATGAGCGGCGTCTTGACCGCGATGGAGCCCTTGTAGAGCGTGGCCACCCAGTTGAAGACCTTGATGGCGGTGAAGACGCCGACCAGCATGGAGATGGCGGCGAAGGCGCCGTTGTCGAGCGACGACTGCCCCGACACGAACATGTGGTGCCCCCAGGCGAAGAAGCCCGACGAAGGCGATCCCCAGCGAGGAGTAGGCGATCATCTTGTAGCCGAACACGTTCTTGCGGGCGAAGGCCGCGATGGCATCCGAGACCACGCCCATGGCGGGCAGCACCATGATGTAGACCGCCGGGTGCGAGTAGAACCAGAACATGTGCTGGAACAGGACCGGATCGCCGCCCTGGCTTGGATCGAAAAAGCCGAAGTGTCCGACCTTCTCGATCCCGACCAGCATGACGGTGAGGCCGATGACCGGCGTCGCCAGCACCTGGATGATGCTGGTCGCGTAGATGGCCCAGACGAACAGCTGCAGCCGCATCCAGCCCATGCCCGGCGCGCGCAGCGTGTGAACGGTGACGATGAAGTTGAGGCCGGTGAGGATCGACGAGAAGCCGAGGATGAACACGCCCAGCAAGACCGGAAACAGCGTCATCGGGGTCGTCGTGCTGTAGGGCGCGTAGAAGGTCCAGCCGGTGTCGGTGCCGCCCATGATCATCCCGGCGAGCGCCAGGGTCGCGCCCGTCCAGTAGAGGTAGAGCGACAGCAGGTTCAGCCTGCGGGAAGGCGACGTCCTTCGCCCCCAGCATGAGCGGCAACATGAAGTTGCCGAACACGCCGGGGATGGCCGGAATCATGAACAGGAAGATCATGACCACGCCGTGCAGCGTGAACATCCGGTTGTAGGTGTTGGCGCCCATGATGGTCGGGCCCGGCGTCAACAGCTCGAGCCGCAGAGCCATCGCGAAGATCCCGCCCAGCAGGAACGCGATCAGCACCGAGACCAGGTACATGATGCCGATGCGCTTGTGATCGATCGTGGTGAGCCACGACCAGACGCCCCGATCGGCGTTCAGGTAATTGACGGCCGGGATGACCGGTTTGTCAGCGTGTTCAGTGCTGAGCTGGCTTGACTGGCTCATAAATCGCTTCCTTCGAGGGGACGGCCTCGAGTCCCGGCGTTCGCAACGACTTGATAAACTCGACCAGAGCGGCTGCTTCCGGGGCCGTCAGCCGGCCCTTGTAGGTCGGCATCACGGGCTTGAAGCCCTTCACGATCTTCCCACGCGGGTCGATCATCGAATCGGTCAGATAGGCCTCGTCGGCGATCACCGTCTCGCCGTTCTCGAGGTCCTCCTTCTTGTCATAGAGGTCGAGCCAGGTGGGGCCGATGTGCGGCTCTCCGTCGAGGGAGTGGCACTTCACGCACCCCTGAACCAGGGCGACCTGCTTTCCATAATCGACGATCGATCCATGGAAGGCGGGACCGTCGTCGCCGCCCGAATCGACCCGCCCCGAAAGCTGTCCCTTGCGCTGCTCCAGCAGCCACTTGTCGAACTCCGGACCTTCCATCACCACGACCTCGCCCCACATCTGCGAGTGCCAGGTGCCGCAGTACTGCGAGCAGAAGATCTGATAGCGCCCCGGCTTGGTCGCCTCGAACCAGGTCTCCGTGTAGCGGCCCGGGATGACGTCCTGCTTGATGCGGAAGTCGGGGACGAAGAACGAGTGGATGACGTCGCGGCTGGTCATCAGCAAGCGAACCGGCCGGTTGGCGGGAACGTGCAACGTGGCGATGGCGTTCGGCCCGTCGGCGCCGTAGGAGAACTTCCACATCCACTTCTTGGCCATCACGTACACGTCCATCGCGTTCTCGGGCGGCGTCGTGTACCAGACGTAGTCCTTGTAGCCCTGCACGAACCAGAGCAGGAAGAAGAACAGCGGCACGCTGATGACCATGATCTCGAACTTCACGCTCGGGATGACGAGCGGCGTCGACTGGCCCGGACGCCGTTCGCGGTACTTGAAGAAGAAGTAGAACGCCAGCAGGCCGGTGAGGACCGAGGCGATCATCGTCACCGTGATGACGAAGAAGTGCAGGCGATCGACCGGAACCGCGAACGTCGAGCGTGCCTCCGGCAGCCACAGCAGGCGACGCATCAGATCTTCGATGGCGGTCATAGCGTTCTCCCGCCGGTCGCGGTGGCGGCGACCTGGCGCTTTTTCATCGCGAGCTCCTTGCGCCACAGGACGATCATCAGACCGCCCAGGGCGAGGAACACCAAGCCGGCGCCGATCCGCATGAATCCGAAGATGAACGGCCCGTAGCGCCGGGACACCGGATCGTACCGGTAGCAGGAGAGAATCACCTTATCGAGCGACGTCCCCACCTTGCCGCCGCTGGCCTCCACGAGCGCCATGCGCAGGTCGCGCGGGGGATAGTCGACGCCGTAGAGGTAGCGAGAGATCACGCCGTCGGGGGTCAACACGAAGGCGACCGCTTCGTGGGCGAACAGCTTCGACTTGGGATCGTACTTGTAGCGGAACCCGACCGCATCGGCGAGCTTACGGGCCGCCGCGCCGCGATCCGCCGAGGAGAGCCAGAACGGCCAGTCGGCGCGGGTGAGCGGCTTGCTGAGGCCCTGGCCGGCCTGCTCGAGGACGCGGTGTTGATTCTGCTGCAGCAGCTTCGTGTCCTCGCCAGGATCGATGCTGATGTCGACCGCCGTGTAGTCCTTCCCCAGGGCCAGCCCGACGGTCTTCGCCGCCTTGGCGAGGCCGTCGAGAACCAGCCCGCACAGCATCGGGCAGCGGTGATACCCCAGCGTGACCACCACCGGGCGACCGTGGCCGAGCAGCGAATCCAGCGACATCGGTGCGCCGGTCACGTCCGTGAAGGTGAGGCCCCGCGGGACCCGTTCGCCGAGGTGCTCGACGACGTCGATGTCCTGCAGCGCGGCCAGCGGCTCGGTGCTCCCCTGCGGCAAGACCACCTGCGGCTCCGCGTGCGCGGTCGGCGCCGCCGAGCAGCAGCGCACCGAGCGCCAGGAAGGCGCCTCCGCGGAGGTTCACTTGGGCGCTCCTTCGGGCAGCGCGCCGGAGGCCACCTCTTCCAGTGCGCGCTCGATCGGGATGTGGGCGATGCCCTTGCTGCGGTCGCTCCACCCATATCCGTTGAGGCGCGCGGTCCGCTCGGCGCGCCAGGTGGCCAGCCGGTGGTCTCCCTCGAACAGGACCTGGTCGACGATCCCGACCTCCGCCTTGCCGAGATCGGGGTACCGCGTCACGCCCGTCGCGGCCTGAGTCTTCGCCGTTTCGTGGTGGAGGATCGCGATCGCCCAGATCGTACCGAGCGCGAACACGATGAGAGAGACGACCCCGACCGCGATCACCTTGCCGAAGTCGATCTGGTCCTCGGACTTGTGTCCGGGGGCGTGGTTGTCTTGGCTGTGGCTACTGCTCATGGCTGCCTGTACCGAATGGATTCAGCGATGTAGGGATCCCTGACCGGAACCGGAAGCTTGCCGCGCAGGCGCCAGACGCCGTAGGCGATCCCGACCAGACCCACGCCCAGGAAGGCGGTGATGTCGGTCCAGCGCACCGCGAACCCCTCGGGGTCGCGGCTCGGCATCACCAGCCAGACGATGTCGACCAGGTGAATGAACAGGATCCAGCGGGCCACCCAGGCCAGCTTGGTCGGGCTGCGCTTGAGTGAACGCGACAGGAGCGCGCCGAACGGGATGAAGAAGTGGCCGATGATGAGGAGGATGCCCACCCCGGCCCAGCCACGACTGAAGCGGGTGATGTAGAACGGCGTCTCGTCGGGGATGCCGGCGATCCAGATCAGCAAGAGCTGCGAGAAGGCGATGTAGGTCCAAAAGCAGGTAAACGCCAGCATCAGCTTTCCGATGTTGTGCGTGTGCTCGTCGTTCATGTTCCCGCCGAACACCTTGGCCGCCCGCGCCCGATTGGTGACGACCGCCAGCAGGGAGAGCGCCGAGACGAAGCTTCCCCCGAAGTAGTAGACGCCGAACACCGTCGAGAACCAGGTCGGGTTCAGGCTCATCAACCAGTCGAACGCCGCGAACGTCAGCGCCAGAGCGATGAACGGCAGCCCGCCCGCCGAGAGGTTGCGCTGCTTCTGCAGCAGCATGACGTCGCCCGTCGCGTCCTGCTTGAGCGACCAGCCGTAGAGCCGCTGGGAGATGAAGATCGCCAGGATGAAGTAGATCACCGTCCGGACGACGAATCCCTTGACGTTCAGGTAGGCGGCCTTGCCGGCGATCAGCTTCAGCGCTTCGCGTCCCAGGCTGTCCGGCGGATCGACCCAGACGTAGACGTACTTCATCACGAAGATGAGCGGGACGAACAGGAACAGGAAGATCAGCACCGAGGCCGACATCGCCTCGATCGGCCGGCGCAGGACCGTCACCCAGCGCGCGTGGGTGGCGTGGAAGATCATCAACAGGATGACCGACGAGAGCGAGATGCCGCCCCAGTAGGTGAAGGCCATCAGGTACGAGAAGCCGGCGTCCTTCGGGTTCATCGCCATCCCGACGAACGTCAGGATCAGGAACAGCAGACCGAGCCCGCCGCCTGCGAAGATCCAGCGACCGCCCCCCGTAAAGGGGCCCAGGGCCAGCGTCTTGCCACCGGAGACCGGCTCGTCGTGGCCGTGTTCGGCCTGTGATGTTGCGGCGCTCACCGTTTCTCCTCTTGCCCTTGCTCTTGCCCTTGGGCCGGAGTCGGCGGCGCTGCGGGTGCAGGCGCATCCATGTTCGCCGGCAACGCCTCCAGCTGCTGCCGGATTTCTGGCGGCAGCGCGCCGACCGGCGTGTTCTGGCTGAGCTGCAGGGCGCGCAGGTAGGCGACCACCGCCCAGCGCTCTTCGACCGAAAGCTCGGCGGCGTAGGATGCCATCATGCCGAATCCCTTGCTGATGACCTCATAGATGTAGCCGGCCGGCTTGGCCACGTACTTCGGCGCCTGGAGCGACGGCGGCGGGCGCAGCGCCATCTGCGTCGCCACGATGCTCTTGCCGTCGGCGAGCGGACCGTGACAGGTCGCGCAGGTGATGTCGAATCGCTTGCGACCGAGTTCGAGCAGCTTGCGCGAGATCGGGAGCGGCACGGTGGCCACGTAGTTGGGCAGCGGCTCCGCGTTGGACTGCATCGGCCCGTCCGGGTCGCGCCCCGTGGTCAGACGGGGGTTCAGCGTGATGCGCTCGCGAGGCACCGTCCCTTCGGGGGCCGGCGCGCATCGACAGCCCGTCCGCGTAGAACGGGCTCTCTTTGTAGCGGATCGACTTCTGCTGCCGGTCGGCCATCGGGTCGAGGATGTTCTCGTCGCAGCCGAGCGAGCCGATCGCGGTGAAGCCAACCAGGAGCGAGAGCGCCTGAAGGGCCAGGAAGTTGTGGGTGCGAACGTTCATCGCTCGGACTCCGTCACCAGCTCGGCCGACAGGGCGCCCGCGGTCTGCACCTCGGCGAAGACCTTCTCGGCTTCCCCCTCCGGCGGCAGCTCCACCGACAGGAAGTAGGCATCGACGGCGGCGCGGGCAAAGTCCTCGGACTCGAACACCGGGTGATAGGGTTGCGGCAGCTTGCGCCAGCGTGAAGAACCCGAAGAAGGACGAGCCGCCCGCCAGCAGGATGGCCAGCTCGAAGGTGATCGGAATGTTCGCGGGCGGGCCGTGCAGCGGGCGGCCGCCGACGTTGATCGGGAAGTCGATCACGTTGCAGAAGTAGATCATCGAGTACGCGATGCACGCCCCGGCGATCGCCCCGCACAGGACGATGAAGGGGATCTTCGGGCGCCCGAGGCCCAGCGCCTCCTCGAGCCCGTGGACCGGCATCGGCGTGTGCGTGTCGAGGTTCTTGTAGCCCGCCTCGCGCACCTTGCGCGTCCCCACCAGGAGCGCCTCGGGCGTGGCGAACTCGGCCAGCACGAACCGGCGCGCGACGAACCCGGAGTCTTCGTGACCGGCTGACATCAGTGCGTCACTCCCGCGGTCTCGGCGGTGCGGGTCGTGATCGAGCTCGTGCCGCAGCTCCTTGATCTCGGTGACCGCCACGGCCGGCACGAACTTGAGGAACAGCAGGAACAGCGTCGAGAAGAGGCCGATCGTGCCGATGAAGAGGCTGATGTCGACCCAGGTCGGCGAGTAGTTCTCCCAGCTCGAAGGGAGGAAGTCGCGGTGGAGCGAGGTGATGACGATGGTGAAGCGCTCGCACCACATGCCGACGTTGATCAGGATCGAGGCGAACCAGAGGACCAGGATGTTCGTGCGCGCCCGCTTCGACCAGAAGATCTGCGGGACGACGCAGTTGCAGAACATCATCAGCCAGTAGATCGGCGCCATCGGGCCGTGCTGGCGGACGCGGAAGAACTCCGAGAACTCGTAGGGGTTGCCGCTGTACCAGGCGATGAAGTGCTCCATCACGTAGCCGTAGGTCACCATCATCCCGGTGACCAGCATGACCTTGTCCATGTTCTCGAGGTGCTTCATGGTGACGACGTGCTTGAGGCCCAGGAACTCGCGGGCCGGCAGCATCCAGGTCATGACCATCGCGAAGCCGGAGAAGACGGCGCCGGCGACGAAGTACGGCGGGAAGATCGTCGTGTGCCAGCCGGGGAGCACCGACACGGCGAAGTCGAAGCGACACGATGGTGTGGACCGAGAGCACCAGCGGCGTCGAGAGGCCGGCGAGCAGCAGGTAGGCCCACTTGTACTCGGCCCAGTGCCGCCCCGAGCCGCGCCAGCCCAGCGCGAAGATGCCGTAGATCATCCGCTTGGTCTTGCTCTTCGACGAGTCGCGCAGCGCCGCCAGGTCGGGGACCAGGCCCAGGAACCAGAACAGCAGCGAGATCGTGAAGTAGGTCGAGACCGCGAAGACGTCCCAGGTGAGCGGGCTCTTGAACTGCGGCCAGATCCGCTGCACCGACGGGTACGGCATCAGCCAGTACGCGGCGAACCAGGGGCGCCCGGTGTGGAGCAACGGGAAGAGCAAGCGCGCAGATGACCGCGAACAGCGTCATCGCCTCGGCGAAGCGGTTGATCGAGGTGCGCCACTTCTGCTGGAACAGCAGCAGGATGGCGGAGATCAGCGTGCCGGCGTGGCCGATGCCGATCCACCAGACGAAGTTGATGATGCCGAACGCCCAGCCGACCGGGATGTTGTTTCCCCAGACGCCGATGCCCTTGTAGAGGGTCCAGCTGATGGCGATGACCAGCAGGCCCAGCGCCGAGAGCGCGCAGCCGAAGAGCGCCCACCACCCCTTGCCCGCGCCACGCCAGACGTGGTCGAGCAGGCTGTCGTTGATGGTCTTGTCGGTGTGCTGCCCTTCGAGGAGCGGAAGCGGCTCGAGCGGGTCGCGCGACAGATTGGGAGCGGCCATCGCCTAGTCCACCTTCACGAGGTCGGGGTTGGGGTTGCGCACGCGCGCGAGGTACGCCGTGCGCGGGCGGGTGCCGAGCTCGTGCAGCAGATCGTAGCGACGCGGGTCGGCGTGAAGCTTGGTGACCTTGGCGCTCGCATCGTTGAGCGACCCGAAGATGATCGCCTGCGTCGGGCAGCCCTGCTGGCAGGCCGTCTCGAGCTCGCCGTCGGCGATGGTCCGCCCCTCGATGCGGGTGGCGATCCGCTTGCGCTCGATCCGCTGCACGCAGTAGGTGCACTTCTCCATCACGCCGCGGGTGCGGACCGTGACGTCGGGGTTCATCCCCAGCTCGCGCGGCCGGGCTGATGTCGCCGGTGTAGTCGAGGAAGTTGAACCGCCGCACCTTGTACGGGCAGTTGTTGCTGCAGTAGCGGGTGCCGATGCAGCGGTTGTAGACCATCTCGTTCAGCCCCTCGTCGCTGTGGACGGTGGCGTTGACCGGGCAGACGTACTCGCAGGGCGCCGTCTCGCACTGCACGCAGGCGAGCGGCTGGTTGATCATCTGCGGGTCGTCGACCGGCCCGCTGAAGTAGCGGTCGATGCGCAGCCAGTGCATCTCGCGCCCGCGCCAGACGTTGTCCTTGCCGACGACGGGGATGTTGTTCTCCGACTGGCAGGCGACCACGCAGGCGTTGCAGCCCGTGCACTTGTTGAGGTCGATCGCCATCGCCCACTTGTACTGCTCGCCGCTGTAGTCGTGCGGCTTGAAGATCATCGGGCAGCTTCCCGCGGCGCTCTTCGAGCTCTCGTGGAACATCGAGCCGGAGTTCAGCACCTCGGCGAGGGGCGCCTCGACCGCGGGCGGCGGAATGTCGCGGCCGTCGGGGGACATCGTCCAGTGGTCCTGGGTGATCGCCAGCCGGTGGTGCCGGCCCGTGTTGGTCACGGTGGCGCCGCGATCGAACCAGGGGGCTTCGCTGGCCCGCAGCTCGCCGGCGTTGAAGCCGACGGCCAGCCCGACGTGCCCGGTGTGCAGCCGCCCATAACCGAGCGGCAGCGTCACCGCGTCGTCGGCGTGACCCGGGACGATCATCGCCGGCGCCTCGAGCGTTCGCTCTCGCGAGCTGATCTCCACAATGTCGCCGGTCTCGACGCCGAGCCGGTCGGCGGTCGCCTGCGAGAGAATGGCCGCGTTGTCCCAGGTCAGCTTGCTGATCGGGTGCGGCAGCTCCTGCAGCCAGGCGTTGTTGGCGAAGCGACCGTCGAAGACCTTGGGATCGGGCGCGAAGGCGATCTCCAGCGCACCCGCTCCGGCGGGCGCGGCCTGGCGAGCCAGCAACGGCGCGGCCGCCTGGGCCAGGGCCTGGGCGTCGACGGCCAGCCCCGACTCGGAGCTGGCGCCGGTGTCGGGGACGATGCCGTCGGCCAGCCAGCGCTCCCAGACCCCGTCGAACGAGCCGACCAGGTTGCCGGGAAGCTTGGACATGCTGCTCCAGTACTTCCGGAGGAGCTGGTGGGTTCCGACCTCGCCGTCAGCCGACGAACGCCGCCAGCAACTCGGCCTCGGTCCTCCCGCCCCACAGCGGCGCGATCGAGCGGCTGAACGATCGAGACCACGCCGTCGGTGGCCCGCCCGTCGCCCCACGACTCGAGCGGGTGCGCGGCCGGGACCAGGTACTGGCAGCTCTGCGCCGTCTCGTCCTCGTAGAGGCTGTGGTAGATGACGTTGGGGACGCGCTTCAGGAGCTGCCCCAGCTTGAAATCGACCGGCCCGCCGTAGGCCGGGTTCTCGGCGGTGACCACCAGCGTGTCCACCCCGCCGCCGGCGATCTCCTCGACCAGCGCGCGCAAGCGGCTCGACGCCCGTGGTGGCGTCGGTGGTCAGCGGCACGCCGTACTCGACGGTGGCGCCGACGTTGCCCAGCGCCGAATTGAGGGCCGCGGCCAGCGCGTGCACCACCGCGGGCTGCCGGCGACCGGCGATCACCAGCGAGCGACCGCGGTTCTTCTCCAGATCGGCCGCCAGGGCGACCAGCCACTTCGAGTCCCACAGGCCGGCGCCGTGGCCCAGGGAGCCGACGGGACCGAGCGCCGAAAGCCCCCGCCCGGAGAGCATCGCGCACAGGCCGGCGGCGAACGCGGCGATGTCGCCCCCGCGCAGGCGCATCCGGTGATCGGCCATCGCGCCGGTGACGGTCATGGCCGGCTCGACGACGTAGAGGCGGTTCATGTCGCGCGAGGGCTCGCGGCGGGCGGAGTATTCGCGCGCCAGACGCGTCTGCTCGGGACCGTCGTTGAGGAAGTCGGCGTCGAGCGAGAGAATCACCGACGCCGCCCCGAGGTGGTGGCGCGGCATCGAGCGGGCGACCGAAGGCCAGCTTGGTCCCCTCGACGGCGCCGTCGGCGGCCACGGACGAGTAGCTGACGAACTTCGCGCGCGGGAAGCGCTCGAGGATCCGCCGGCGCAGGTCGGCCAGCAGCGGCGAAGTGGTCGGGCCGGTCAGGAAGCGCAGCCCGGCGCCGCCCGTCGCCGCCAGCGAGGCCGACCGCGACTTCAGATCCGCGAGGAAGGTCGCCCAGGCGATCGGGCTGTTGCCGCGGCGCAGCTGCTTGGCGCGATCGTCATCGTAGAGGCCGAGGATCAGCGCCTGCTCGATCGGCGGTGGTCGCGCCCAGGGTCTCGGGGTGCGCCGGGTTCCCCTCGACCTTGGTCGGGTGTCCCTCGTGGCTCTCGACCAGGAGGCCGCTCGTGTACCCCTCGAGCGCATAGCCGGTCGCGAAGTGGAGCGCGTTGCCGGGAGTCAGCTCCTCCGGGCGCCGCACGAAGGGAATGATCTTCTCGTTGGGCTTGCTGCACGCCGCGCCGACCGTGGCGACCGCGGTCGACACGCCGAGCAGCTGCATGAAACCGCGGCGCGAGGTCCCCTCGAGCTCGGCGGCGCCGCCGGGAAATTCGTTGGCCGCGCCGGGCGTGGCCCCGCGCGAGCGCTCTTCGATCGAGCGCCAGAGCTTGCGGCGGGGCCGACGGGTTGCCCGGCGCGCCCCCGGATCCCGAACCGACGACGGGCAGCGAACGCCGCACGCGATCGTTGGCGCGGGCTTCGTGGTTGTCGTCGCAGCTCATGAGATGAAATCCCTCATCGGTGACAGGTGGTGCAGCTGGTTCGCGTGTGGACGTCGTTCTGCGCCGCCAGCAGCTTGCCGGACTCGACCGGATCCCCCTCGGGCTTCCAGTCCATGTTGGCGACCTCGGAGACCGGACGGAGGTTCGCCTCCGGGTGTCGGTGGCAAGCGAGGCAGAACCCCATGGTCAGCGTGGTGTCCTTGACGACCGCCGCCATCTTGTCGACGCGCCCGTGGCAGCTGACGCAGCCGACGCCCTTGTTCACGTGAATGGCGTGGTTGAAGTAGACGAACTCGGGAACCTTGTAGACCCGCCGCCATTCGAGCGGCTTGTTCTGGAAGAAGCTCTGGCGCACCGGCTCGAGGAGCGGGCTCTTGTTCCAGACCTGCGAGTGGCAGTTGAGACAGAGCTGCGTGGGCGGAATGCTGGCGGACGGCGACTTGTCCACCGTGTTGTGGCAATAGCGGCAGTCGATCCCCTCGTCACGCGTGTGGTGTCGGTGGTCGAACTGCAGCGGCTGCTCGATCGGCTCCTGCATCCCGCGCGCGTAGGGCGTGCGGGCGTACAGCATCAGGCCTCCCGGTACCCCCACCGCCCCCGCCGCCACCACGAACAGAGAGATCTGCGCGAGCGTGTTGTGCTTCGGTCTAAAGAGAGGACCCATCCTCGTTCGGCGAGCATTTATGCCGAGCTTGGGGGTCGCGTCAAGAGAAGTATTCGACCAAAAAGACGAGCGTCCCGAATAGCAGGCTGGACCCGACGGTCACGCGCAACCTTTGCGCATCTCCGTCGATCAGAAACCAATTTTGCGCATTACGAACCGGGGTAATAAACGGATCACCAGCATGATGAGCGCCCAGATCCCCGGCGCGTAGACGATCGGCCGGCCCTTATCCATGGCATGGAGCACCTGCGCGGCCACCGCGTCGGGCTCGCCCGCGAACGGAGGCGCCTTCAGCCCCTCGGTCATTCCGGTGCGAACGAACCCGGGCTTTACGCAAATGGTGCGCAAACCCTGGGCCCGGAACTTGTGATCGAGTCCCTCGAGATAGCGCGAAAGTCCCGCCTTGGCGGCGCCGTAAAGGACGACCGGTTTGCGCCCCCGCTCACCCGCGACGGAGCTGAACACGCAGAGCGTCCCGCCGCCCCGCGCCAGCAGTCGCCGGCGCGCCTCTTCACAGAAGACCACCGTGTTGGCGAAGTCGACGGTCAGCAGGCGGCGGGTGAGCGCGGGATCCGCCTCCAGCTGCTCTTGGGTGGCGAACAGACCCGCGGTGACCACCACGCCATCGAGCCCCCCAGCCGCCCCTCGGCCGCGTCGAGCGCGGCGGCGAACTGCTCCGGCTGTTCGAGGTCGCAAGGCGCGACCCCGATCGTCCCCGCGGCGCGACCGGCGCGCGCCTCCAGATCGCGGGCGCTCCGCGCGAGCTCGTCGGCGTCGCGACCGAGCAGAAACAGCTCGGCGCCCCGCCCGGCCAGCTGGCGGGCCAGCGACCGCCCCATCCCCTTGGTGGCGCCCAGGATCGCCACCTTCTTCATGGCGCCACAGCGGTCTCGATCGGATTCACGCCGGGGATCTATATCATCCAGCCGTCGCTCGGACGTCTCTCGTCGGACGTCTCGCGATGACGTCGGGCGCGCCGGCGCTCAGGTGGACGAGCGGACGGCGGCCAGGTTCCGCCGGCGGAGCTTTTCGACCAGGGTCGTCCGGCCGAGGCCGAGCAGCTTGGCCGCCTCCTTCTTGTTGCTGTGCGTCTGCTGGAGGGCCGCCTGGATGTAGGCGTCCTCGAGAGCGCGCAACAGGACCGGGAGGTCGACAGGCAGGGTGACGGCCGGCGCGGGCGTCGTCGCTTCTGTTGCCAGATCCGTCGATTCTACTGGGAGCTGGGCCCAGGCTGCATTCCCTGCCCCGTCACGAGAGGTCATGCGCCCACCATCGACCAGTCGTGGCTTCATCTTTAGCTGCCGCTTCGAACCGTCGAGAAGAGAGGCAGGGGGAACGCCGATGTCCGAGCGACAGTCACGCTTTGCGCGGTCGTCGCGCCTGTCGTCGACGGCGCCGCGCCCGGTGGAGCGCGTACGGATGCTGTCGACGGGCCGATGGCGACCGCCGCTCGGGCAGACGCCCCTGACCGGCCGCCGCGCGCCCCGGGTGATCGCCGTCGGTGCCGCTCTCCCCGGCGTCGGCAAGAGCGTCATCGCCTCGAACCTGGCCGTCGCCATCGCGGGCCTCGGCCGGCAGGTGGTCATCGTCGATCTGGATCTCGGCGCGCCCCGCCAGCACGCTCTGTTCGGGGTCGAGGCGGCAAAGGGCGTCGAGCGGCCAGACCGGCGTGCGCAACGTGCGCCTCTGGCCGGCGGCGGCGCCGCTCGAAAGCGCCACCGACGCCCAGTCCCGGCGAGCCGTCATCGACGGGCTCGGCCAGCTGGACGCCGACGTCGTCATCGTCGACCTCGCCGACGCACACCGCGACGATCTGTGGAACTTCTTCGGCGCCGGAGCCGAGCGCCTGCTGGTCTCGACCGGCGATCGCCCGGCGCTGGAGGCGACCTACACCTTCTTGCATGAAGCCGCCGTCCGCGCCGAGCGGCGGCACGGCACCCGCGCGCGGGAGGTGCTGGCGCGATTCGCGGGAGGCCTGGTGGGAAACGTCGCCCCGGCCGCGGTCGAGGCGGAGTCCTTCCACGCCTTCGCGCGCCTCGTGCGCGGGGAGCTGGGAATCCCGCTCACCCCGCTCGGATGTCTGCGCGAGAGCGCGCGGATCGTTCAATCGATCGCGGCGAAGAAGCCGCTGTGTGCCCGGCGGGGGATCGACGACGAGGTGCGGGCGTTTCATCAGATCGCCGAGCTGGTCGTCGCTGACCGCACGGACCCGACGGCGGACTGCCCGCTCGACGGCGATGCCCCTTCCATCGCGGCGCCGGCGCGCCTCCCCGCCGACTTCGGCCGCTACCAGCGGAAGAACCCGCGCTTCCCGGTCGACTGGGCCGCGACCTTCGAGATCGCCGGCGAGCCGAACGCCGTCCGCGTGCGCGACGTGTCCGAGAGCGGCGCCGCCGTCGAATCGACGCTGGCATTGCGGGCCGGCGACGTGGGGACGCTCCACTTCTATCAGCTCGACGATCGTCTCTCCGTCGAGGTGATCGTGAAGAACGTCGTCCCTTCTCTCAACCGGGTCGGCTTCGGCTTCGTCCGTCCTGGCGCCGCGACGACGCGGATCGTGGCAGCCGCGCGCGCGCGGCTCGCCACGCCTTGACCGACGCAGCGGAGCGCGGGAGGCTGACCCGACCTTGCCTGGTCGCCGCCAGCCGTCACCAAGCGCCGCCGGCGTCGAGCCTTGGCGCGGGTTCTGGCTGCTGCCTCTCTGCTTGGCCCTTTCGCTCGGGTGCCGTCAGGCCGCCGGTGGGGCCCCGCCCCGTGACGGCGGAATCAGCGACGCCGCCGGCGATCTCTTCGCGCCGCTGACGCTGGACATCTCCGTCACCGGCTGCCCGTCGTTCGACGTCGTGCAGGTGGTCTGCAGCGGAGCCGCGCCGCTGACCGTCTCGTTCGCCCCGGTCGGCTCGCCCGCGTTGACCACCTTTCTGTGGACGTTCGGCGACGGGACCCCGTCCTCGTCCGAGCGCGCGCCCTCGCATACCTATGCGCTCCCTGGAAAATACGACGTCGGCGTCACCGGGCAGGGGAGCACCGTCGGAAGCCTGTCCCAGGTCCGCCACCAGCTGATCTCCGTCGAGCCCCTGACCACCGGAGCGGCATGCGACGTCGATGCCCAGTGCGGAAGCGGACTGCGCTGTCTCTGCCATTCCGGCTCGGGCTGCGGCCCGGCGTTCTCGCGCGGGATCTGCTCGACCGCGTGTCCGACCGGATTTTGTGGCGCGGGCGCGGTCTGCGCCGCCTTCGCCTTGGGTCCGTCGACGCGGAGGCGACGGGGGCGTCACCTCCGACGCAGGCGCGGCCGCCCCGACCTGCCTCGCCGACTGCTCGGGCGGCGCAGCCTGCCCGCCGGGGTTCGTCTGCCAGCAGATTCCCGGGGGGCGGCGGCGCCGGCCCCTGGATTCATGGCTGCCTCCCCCTGGGGGCGGCCAGCGATTTCGGCTCGTCCTGTCGCGACGCGAACGGCGCGCTCGCCGGCGACGGCTGTACCACCGGGTTTTGCGCCGACGTCGGCGCGCTCGGGCTCTGCACCGCCGCCTGCGACGCCCGACACCCCTGCCCCAGCGGCGCGGCGTGCGCTCGCCTCCCGGCGGCCGCGGTCTGTCTGCCCGCCTGCTCCGCGACGACCCCCTGCACCGGCGATCCGTCGCTCGGCTGTACCGTGGCGACGAATGCCGATGCCGGGGTCGACGGCGGTCTGACGCTCACTGCGGGCGATCCGGGGCTCGCCTACTGCGCGCCGAGATGACGGGGACCGGCCTTGGCCGGCCCGCGCTCACTCGTCGTCGGCTTCTTCCGGACCGGCGCCCTTTTCTTTTTCGTGGCCGAGGGCCCTGTCGATCTTCCCCTCGGCCTCCCCCACCTTTTCGTTCGCCGCGCCAGCGGCCCGCTCCACCGTCCCCTCCGCCTGAGTCCGCTTGTTTCCGCTGAGCGAGCCGATCGCTTCCTTGACCCGCCCCTTGATGTTGTCAACCTTGCCCTTGATCTCACGCTTGAGGTCGTCGTTCATATGTGGGCCCTCCCCGGTTAGAAACCTGACCATCGCCCCACCCTGGTCAATGCTGCGGGTTTGCCCGCCCATCACCACAGGCGCGTACGCGGTTACGGCTCGACACGGGGGCACATCCGTCCGCGCGGGCGACGCGGAAGGACCCGGGTGCGACGGAGATGGCCGGCGATGCTAAGTTCGGCCGCAAATGCCGGAGCCGCTTTCGCCGTCGGGTCGCGCCGTCATTCCGGTCGGGCACGGACAGCTGGAAGCGATCGTCCGCGAGCCGCCGGCGCCGGTGGCCGCGGCTGTGGTCTGCCACCCGCATCCGCGGGGCGGCGGGACGATGAACAACAACGTCGTCTACCGGCTGGCCAAGGCGCTCGTCGACGGGGGCGTGGCGACGCTGCGGTTCAACTTCCGCGGTGTCGGCGCGTCGACCGGCACGCACGACGGAGGGCCTGGTGAAGAGGACGACGCTCGCGACGCGCTCGACTACCTGCGGGCGCGCCATCCGACGCTCCCGCTCTGGATGGCGGGATTCTCGTTCGGCGCGCGGGTCGGCCTGTCCGTCGGCGCGCGCGACACGCGGGTGGAAAAGCTCATCGGCGTAGGGCTGGCGCTGAAGATGTTCGACTACGGATTCCTGGCCTCGTCCACCAAACCCAAGGCGATCATCCAAGCCTCGGAGGACGAGTACGGAGCGCGCGAGGCGATCGAAGAGGCCGTCGGCAAGATGGCCGAGCCGAAGCGCCTCTGGATCGTCGACGGCGCGACGCACCTCTTTCCGGGCCGGCTCGACCCGTTCGAGGCCGCCGCCCGCCAGGCGGTCGCCTACCTCGAGGGGCCTTCTGAGGTGCTGCGCCCCTAATAGCCGAGCTGGGTCTGGCGGGGCTTTCCCGACTTGTCGGGCAGGAACTGGGGCGGGCGCTTGCCGCCGCCGACCCGCAACGCCAGGCCATGGACGCCGCCCGCGCCGACGGTGAGGCGCTCGACGGTCGGCTTGGCCGCCGCCTCGTGCCAGATCCGCAGCTCGTACTCGCCCGGCGGGACGCCCTTGATGTTGAAGGCGCCGCTGGCGTCGGCCTCGGCGTAGTAAGGCGTGTCGACGACGACGACGTATCCGAACATCGACGCGTGGATGTTGCACAGGAGCTGCACGGCGCCCGGATGCCGGAACGTCTCGGTGTAGATCGCCCCCTGCTTGTAGAGCCCGGTGTCGAACTCGTTCGGTTTGGTGAGCGAGAAGATGTTGTGGAAGATCGGATCGTCGTTGCGAAAGGCGACCCTGGTGCCGACGGGGACCACCAGCACGTGCGGCACGAACATCTTGCCGCGCTGGCTGATCACCTTGCCGTGCGCCGGCGCGGGGCGCGGCGTCTCGCCGTTGGCCCTCTTCAGCCAGATGACCGCGCCGCCCGGCCCCTGCGGGACCGCCGCCGGAGACCGTTCCGCTCACGCTGGCGGTCGGGGTGACGGGCGCGGCGGGAGCGGACGCGGCGACGTTCGGGGAAGGCGGCGTCCCCGGCAATGACGGCTCGGACTGCGACGCCTCGGCGGCGGGCCGACCGGCGGCGCGGCTGCGGGCCTCGTCCGCCAGGGGCCTGATGGCCTTCTCCAGCTCGGGATCGAGCGGGTGAAGGCGCAACAGCGCCTCCCACTTCGTCGCGGCGGTCGCAAAATCGCCGCCGTCCCAGGCGAGCTTGCCGCCGGCCAGCAGGTTGAAGATCAGGTACTGCTTCTCGGCCGCCGCCTTCACCGCCAGGTCCTGCGGCGTGCGCACCGCGAGCGGCAGCGGCAGCTCCTCGCCCAGCCAGCGCCGCGCCTCCGCGGACGGTGGTGCGGCGGCCGCCGGCACCGCGAACAGCGCCCCCGCCAGCAACGCTGCGCCTGCGATGTGCACCGACCGCATCGTCACCAGCTATACACCAGCGATGAGGTGAAGACGTTGTTGGCGACCGTCGGCGCGCCGGCCAGCTCGCGGTTGTCGAGGTACTCGGCCTTGAGGACGATCGCCTCCCAGAGATCGGCCCGCACCCCACCGGTGAACCTGTCGACGGTGATCGCGGTGAACCCCTCGAACCAGGCGTGCCGGCGACCGTAACGTCCGTAGACCGTCAGCTTGTGGAGGGCCCCCAGCGCGAACGGCAGCGCGTAGGCGAGCTGCACATACCCGCCGTGCATGCCGAACGCCGACGAGATCGGGAAGTTGCCCAGCGACGTCGTCTTCGGGCCCCCCTCCCCTTCGTCGACGTGGACGTACTCGGCGTTGAGGTAGACGCCGGCCCAGGCGACGCGGGCATCGAAGCCGTACGCCTTCTGGTGCGCCGCCTGATAGGCCTGATCGTTGCGCGGGCCGATCATGCCGGAGACGCCCAGCTTGGCCTGGATGCCCCGCGTGTTCAGCTCGTAGCCGAGCCGCCCGGACCCCACCGGAGCGCCGGTCAGGCTGGCGTCGGGCGGCTGCAGCGACTCCACGAAGTTGCCGCTGTTGGTGGCGGCGACGTTGAGGCTCACCGCCGACTGCAACGGCTGGAGCTGCATCCGGTAGAACAGCTTGGCGCCGATCGACTGGCCGCTGGTGTAGCGGGCCACCAGCGACGGCGTCACCCCGGTGCGGATGTTGGCCTCGTTGTCGAGGTACTCGATCCCGAACACCGAGTCGAACTTGCCGACGCTGACCGCGAGCTCCTGGCTGTCGAACGGCACCAGCCGCCCGAACGCCTGCTCGACGTAGACCCGCGTGTCGTCGCCGCTTCCGGTGAAGCGCGGGAGAACCTGCACGCGGGAGAAGACCATCAGCGGCGCCGACGCCGGCGCGTACTTGAGATCGACGTCGAGCGTGTTGAGCAGGAACGACGCGTTCCCGCCGATCCCCACCGACCGCGGAAGGAACCCGTTGACGAACCGACCGTTCGAGTTGGTCGACGCCACGTCGCCGCGCGAGTTCACCGCCGGCGCGAAGGTGTCGACGCCGTAGTCGGCCGGAACGCTCTGGTCGTCGGGTGCGAAGCTGGTCCCGTTCCCCTGCGCCTTGGCGAAGCCGACGTCGATATACCCGTTGATGGACAGCGGCGACGGCGCCCCCGCCCCTTCGACCGCCGGCGTGTAGCCGTCGCTGTCGTTGATCGGCTCGGGCTCGGGTTCGAGCGGTGGCGTGACCAGCGGCGCGGGACACTTGCGCGAACGCGCGCGCGCCGAGAAAGAGAAGGCCGACCGCGACGGCGACCCGCTTCACAGAGGCTCCACCAGTTCAGGCACCGCCGTGACGGAGCCGTCCGGTTCACGTCGACGAGGTCGGTGACCTCCCAGGTGACGGTGATGGCGGTCGTCTCCTCGGTCGACAGATCCAGGTTCGCCTGCAGCGCAGCCTCGGAGCCGAGCCAGGTGCAGGTCGTCGGATCGGCCGTGTGAGCGAGGAGCGTCGGATTGTCGAAGCACCCGCTGACGCCCTGGGCGGAATCACCAGGGTTCAAGGCGACCCGTCCCGAGAATGTGGCGATCTGGGCGGCCGAGGCGCCCGCAGCAAAGCCGGTCAACGCCCGAAGGCCGTAGGGCAGGCTGTCGTACAAGGCGCTGCCCGGTTGCGCAAACACACGCGCCGTCCTCGGCACCACGACGGTGTGGACGCGCTAGTAAGCCGAGTTGCGCTGGGCGCCGCCGGGCAACGTCACGCCGGACCCGGGCGGGCCGGCGCCGAGAATCGGTCGGAATGCTCGGCGATGCGAGCACCGATCCGTCGGAGTCGACGAACGTCAACACGTAGATCGGCGCCTCCTGCACCACGTTGGTGTTCGAGTCCCAGGTGAACAGCGACGGGCCGAAGTCGAGGTACGAGACCGGCGTCCCGGCAAAAAAGCCCCTGCCCTCGAGGACGCTGGGGAGCTGCGCCACGACCTTGGTGGGGAGGTCCACGCTGGAAGGGGAACCGACCTTCGGCGGGACGAGGGGCATGGTGCGCCCTTCTCCCGGGGTAAGCACAAAGCCTCCGTCGAGGATCTGCCGGGCCGAGGTCAGCGCGCCCGGTGCAGTGTCAGGTGGAACCTCTGCGTAGACGATCTGCCAGAACGGGCCATAGAACCCGCTCGACGCGCCGACACTGAAGATCGGCTGCAAGGACGTGCCGCCGAGGAGCTGCGGCTTCCCGTTCACCCAGCCCGTGATCGGGACGTAAGCCGGCTGCATCCAGACTTCCGGGTAATTGGCCCAGACCTCGGTGGTCAGGAAGGCCACCAGGTCGCTGTTGGACCAGGCGGTGCGCGCGGCGAGGATCGACGTCCCATCGGACGCCGGCGGACTCGCAAGATCAGGCCGGAGCGGAATTCCCCCCGGAAGCCCGTCGTCGGCCGCGAGCGCCTCGGTCCTCGTGCCCGCACCGGTCGCATACCGCGACTGCACGTCGAACAGCGTGAAGAGCTTCGCCGCGGGCGGCGGCGCCGGGGCCTGCGAACAGCCGCCAAGCGCGATCAGCGGCGACGGCAGCGACGCGGAACACGACCCCACGCGCACGAGCATAAGCGCCCGCGCCGGGTCGACGCAAAAGACCGGGAGGGCTGGTCGGCCCTCCCGAGCTCAGAGGACGATGACCTACGCCGGTTTTCCGAGCGTCTTGGCGCCCGGCTTCCACTCGACGGGGCAGCGCTCGCCGGTCTGCAGCGCCTGGACGAGCCGCAGCGTCTCCGAGACCGAGCGACCGAGCAGGTCGGCGTTGTACGAGGCGTGCTGCACGATGCCGTTCGGATCGATGATGAACGTCGCGCGCAGCGCCATGCCGTTGTCTTCCATCAGCGCGCCGTAGTCGCGGGCGACCGTCTTGTTGAAGTCGGCGAGGAGCGGGTGATTGAGCTTGCCGAGGCCGCCCTTCACCCACGCCTTGTGCGAGTGCTTGGAGTCGGTCGAGGCGCCCAGGATCTCGCAGTTGGCGGCCCGGAACTCCTCATGCCGGCGCGAGAACTCCTGGATCTCCGTCGGACAGATGAAAGTGAAGTCCGCCGGGTAAAAAAACAGGACCACGTACTTCCCTTTGTAGTCCGAGAGCGAAACCTTCTTGAAGTCGCCGTCGCCGACGACCGCGTCCAACGTGAAATCGGGAGCCTTCTTCGTGACCAAACTCATTTCATTCTCCTTTGATGTGCGGCGGAACAGTAGCACAGGATTTGAAACCGACTGTTCACACTCTACCGATTGCGTTCAATCGGGGTTAGGTCGAAGATCTTGTCCATGAAGCTTGGCTTGATGACTTGTGCCCTCGTGGCGACGACGACGGTCTCGTGCGGCGGCGGCGGCTCGGGCAGCCCGCCAGATTCGGGGATCACCACGATGGGGACCCTCGGGCAACCGTCCACGGCGCTCATCGCCGGCAACCTGATCTTCGTCAACGCGTCGATGAACATGATGGCCCAGGATCCTGGATCCTTCGGGATGTTGATCGACAGCGGGTCGCCGGTCGTCCTGATCGATCCGTCGCTGTTCAACACGCCGCCGCCGACCAAGGCCGCGCAGATCTCGACGACGGTCAACCTCGGGCTGCTCGACGCCGCCGGACAGCCGGTGGTCGTCATCGACAACGCCCCGGTCCTTCAAGTCTCGAACGCGATGATGGACGCGCTGGGGTTCGGCGGAATCCTGGGCGGCAACGTGATGCGCCAGTTCTCGGTTCAGCTCGACTACGCGGCGCCGATGATGGAGGGCTTCTGCCTCGGCTGCACGGCCAGCACCGACCGCACCGACGTGCAGCTGCCCGGCGGCGCCGTGCCGTTCACCCTCAAGGGGGGCGGCCACTCGCCGGTCACCCTCGGCACCGACAGCCAGGGGAACCCCATCAACAGCCCCGTCGTGAACATCCCGCCGACGCGAATCCCGGTGACCGTCACGATCGACGGAACCGACCATCCCTTCATCGTGGACACCGGAGCGACGGAGGTGTCGGTGCGCTCGACGGTCTACGACCAGCTGGTCTCCGACGGCCGCGCCCAGCTGGTGAGCGGCATCGCCATCATGACCATCGCCGGGGCTTCGAACGCGTCGCTCACCCGCGCCAAGACGATGACCGTGGGCGATTCGACCGTCGCCGACGTCCCGGTGATGACCATCATGAGCACCCCGTCGGACCAGCTGCTCAACGGCATCAGCAACGAGCTGGGCATGCAGATCGACGGGCTCCTCGGCGGCAGCTTCCTGCGCAACTTCCTGGTGACGATCGACTACCCGAACGGTCAGCTGCACCTGCAGCCCTACGTGACGCCGCCGATCGCCGACGAGTTTCGGCGGGTGGGAATCACCATCGGGCTCGACGCCACGGGGAGCAACTTCGTGGTGTCGTCCGTCTACCCGAACAGCGACGCGGCCGCCAAGAACGTCACCGTCAACGACCAGCTGGTCGCCGTCGACGGCACCTCGCTGGTCAGCGTCGGCTACGTGGCCGATGCCGACCAGCTGCTCGATGGAACCCCCGGGACGTCGAAGACGCTCACCTTCGGAAAGAAGACCACCGATCCGTCGCTGGCCAACATGAACGTCTCGCTCCTGGTCGACGATCTGATTCCCAACCCTTGACCGCTCCGCGAATCACTCCAGCCAGGTTCGCAGCGTCTTCACGTCGATGCCGAGCTTCTCGGCGGCGCGGGCCCGGTGACCGCCGACCTGGGTGAGCGCCCAGGCGGCGTAGCGCCGCTGCAGCTCCCGGATGGGGAGGATCTCGCCGCGGAACTCGAGCGGATCGGCGGCGGCCGGATCGCGCACCGCGGGCGGCAGATCGTCGACGCCGATCTCGGCGTTGCGCCCGAGCAGCACGATCCGTTCCAGCACGTGCGACAGCTCGCGAACGTTCCCCGGCCAGGCGTGGCGCGCCATGACGGCGAGCGCGTCGAGACCCAGCCGTTCGACCGGTGAGGCCGGATAGCGTTCGCGCAGTGTGGCGATGAGGTGCGCCGCGAGCTGCGGCAGATCCTCGCGCCGGTCGCGCAGCGCCGGCAGCGCCAGCGCCACGACATCCAGCCGGTAGAGCAGATCCTCGCGGAACTTCCCCTCCTTGACGGCGGTGGCCAGGTTGCGGTTCGTGGCGGCGACGATCCGCGCGTCGACGGCGACCTCGCGCGTCCCGCCGACCGGCCGGACGCTCGCGGCCTCGATCACGTGCAGCAGCTTGGCCTGAAGGGCGATCGGCATCTCGCCGATCTCGTCGAGGAACAGCGTCCCGCCGGAGGCCTCCGCGAACAGGCCGGCGCGATCGTGGGCCGCGCCGGTGAACGCGCCGCGCACATATCCGAAAAGCTCGCTCTCCAGCAGCCCTTCGGGGATGGCCGCGCAGTTGACGGAGACGAACGGCCCGGCCGCGCGGCCACTCTCGCCGTGCAGGGCGCGGGCCACCAACCCCTTCCCCGTGCCCGTCTCCCCCTGGATCAGGATCGGCGCCGGCGCGTCGGCGACGCGCGCCACCAGCTCGCGCAACGCGCGGATCGGCGGGCTGTCGCCGACGATGGCCCGCGCCACCAGCCGTCCGCCCAGCTCCCGCTTGAGCGCCGCCGTCTCGCGCCGCAGGCGGACCTCTCCCAGGGCGCGCTCGAGGAAGATGAGCAGCTCGTCCTGCTTGAAGGGCTTGGTCAGATAGTGGCTGGCGCCGCGGCGGATCGATTCGACCGCGCTGTCGATGGCCGAAAAGGCCGTCATGATGATGACCGGGCGCCCTGGCTCGAGCCGGCGTGAGCTCTCCAGCACCGCCAGTCCGTCGACGTTCGGCATTCGCAGATCGGTCACCACCGCGTCGACGCCGCCGGCCTCCAGCCGCGCGATCGCCTCGGCCCCGGCGCTGACGGCCAGCGCCCGATAGCCGTGGTCACCGAGCCCGTCGCAGAGCGTGCGGGCCATCTCCAGGTTGTCGTCGACGACGAGGACACAGGCGCGTTCAGCCAAGGTTCTCCTTCTCGGCGGCAGCTTCCGCCGCCGCCGGCAACCAGACGGTGACCACCGTTCCGCCCGAGGGGCCGGGCCCGAGCGCCAGCTCGCCGCGGTGGCTGCTGACGATCTCGCGCGCGATGGCCAGGCCAAGACCGGTCCCCTCCCCCACCGGTTTGGTGGTGAAGAGCGGCTCGACGACGCGAGAGAGATCGGCCTCGGAGATGCCGGCGCCGGTGTCGGCGACGGTGAAGACGACCTGCCGTTGCGGCCGATCGTGGCGGACGCCGGCGCGGACCACCACCTCCCCGCCGGCGCGACAGGCATCGCAGGCGTTGAGCAGCAGGTTGACCAGCGCGTGCTCGATGAGGCGCGCGTCGCCGTTGATGGCGGGGAGCGCCGGCGCCACGTCGCGCGTCAGCGGCACCCCGGCCTTCTTGAAGCGGTGCTCGACCAGCGCCACGGCGGCGTCGACCGCCACCTTCGGATCCACCTGGTCCCCCGCCGGCGCGGCGCCACGCGCCAGGCCCAGCAGACCGCGGATCACCTCGTCGATTCGTTTCACCTGTTCGAGGATCGCCTGGAGCCCGCGCCGGGTGCGGTCGTCGTCAGTCCGGGGGACGAGCTGCTCCGCCCGCCCGGCGATCACGCCGAGCGGCGTGGCGATCTCGTGCGCCACGCCGATGGCCAGCGTTCCCAGCGCCGCCATCCGAGAGGCGCGCTGCAGCCGCTCGTCGCCCCGTTGCTGGAGGGAGGCGACCGCCAGCTCGCGCTCGAGCAGCAGCTCCTTGCGCTGCTGTCGCATCGCGAAGCCGCCGAACGCCAGCACCAGCACGGCGGCGACCGCCACGCTGCCGACCAGCCGCCGCGCCGCCGCGCGCTCGCGATCGCGCTGCCGCTGGGCGCTGGCGACCGCGGCGATCTCCCAGCTGCCCGCCGCGCCCGCATCGACGCGCGCCAGGCCCGCCCAGGCGGTGCGGGTCGGCAGCCCGAGCTGCGCCGCCTCCGACCGGGAGAGGCGCGCCACCGTCTGGCCGCGGGCGAACGCCTCGGCGAGGGCCCCGGCCTCGACCTCGCGCCCGTCGGAAGTGAGGAAGCGGACGGCGCCGGCCCGCCGCACGAGCACGACCGTTTCGGCGGGACGCGGCACCGCGTTCAGCGCCACGATTGCCTGCCGCGCATCCGCCGCGGCCGAGACGCGCACCACCGCTCCGAGCGCGCGTGCCAGCGTCGCCTGCTCGGCCGCGAAGTCGCCGAGGGCCCGCACCGCCTCACGATCGGCGTCCCACGACGCGACCACCGCCACGGCAGCGACCGCGGCGACCATCGCCGCCACCAGGCTTGCGCTCTTCAAAGTGATCATGAATCGAGCAACGATCGCGCCGGGCCCCGGCGTCCGATTCTGTGGAGTTTCATGTCATGGACCTGCGCCAGTTGGGAGATCTTACTCGTGGGGCAGGGAATATTTCCCGCGTGGTCGCGCTGCGAACGCCGGTGCTAGAATTGCCGCCATGGCCATGAGAACCGCCTTCCGCAGCTCCAATCCGGCGCTTTCGTCCAAGTCGTTTGGCGGCTTCGTGGCCGTCGATCCGAGCTCGCCTGGCTCGCCGAGCGCGGCGTCTCGAACGGACGGGCGCGCGATGACGATCCAGGGGACGGTCGACAAGACGGCGATCCTGTTGGCGATCACCATCTTCGCCGCCATCTGGCCGTGGCGGCTGCTGTTCGAATCGCGCGATCCGGGGATGGTCATGCCCTGGCTGCTCATCGGTTCGCTGGGCGGGTTGATCACCGCCATGGCGACCATCTTCAAGAAGCGCTGGGCGCCGGTCTCCGCGCCGATCTATGCGGCCTGCGAGGGGCTCGCGCTCGGCAGCATCTCGGCGCTGTTCGAGGTCCGCTATCACGGCATCGCGTTCCAGGCGATGGCGCTGACGTTCGGCACGCTGGGGGTCATGCTGGTGGCGTACAAGACGAAGGCGATCAAGGCGACCGAGGGGTTCAAGCTCGGCGTCGTCGCCGCAACCGGGGCCATCGTCCTCGTCTATCTGCTCTCGATGGTGCTGAGCCTCTTCGGCGTGCACATGGGCTTCATCTACTCGTCGGGCCCGCTCGGCATCGGCATCAGCTTGCTGGTGGTCATCGTGGCCGCGCTGAACCTGGTGCTCGACTTCGACCTCATCGAGCAGGGGGCCCGGCAGGGGGCGCCGAAGTTCATGGAGTGGTACGGCGCCTTCGGCATCCTGGTCACCCTCGTGTGGCTCTACCTCGAGATCCTGCGGCTGCTGTCCAAGCTGAACAGTCGCCGAGGCTGAGCGGCCGCCGGCCCAGCCGGAGAGCGCCGGGCGCCCGGCCGATTTGACCACGGGTGGCGCGTGTTTAGGGTCGGATCGTGCCCTTCGTGAAGAGACCCCAGCCGCGGCCCCACTTCTTCGCCGGCTATCTGCGGACGGCGCTGTTGATGGGCGGCCTGGTCGCTCTGCTGGCCATCGGGGGCCACGCGCTCGGCGGGACCGAGGGGATGCTGTTGTTCGGCGGCCTCGGTCTGGTCACGAACTTCTTCATGTACTGGTTCTCCGATCGCATCGCGCTGGCCGCCCACCGCGCCCGGCCGGTTTCGCGCGCGGAGGCACCGACGATCTACGACATCGTCGAGCGGCTGACCCGGCGGGCCGGCATGCCGATGCCACGCGTCTACCTGATCCCGTCGGCGGCGGCCAACGCCTTCGCCACCGGGCGGAACCCCAGCCACGCGGCGGTTGCGGTCACCGAGGGGATCCTGGACATCCTCAGCGAGCCCCAGCTCGAGGCGGTGCTGGCCCACGAGCTCTCGCACGTGAAGAACCGCGACATCCTGATCGCCACCATCGCGGCGGCGGTGGCCGGCCTGGTGTCGACCATCGGGTATGTGATGCAATGGGGCTTGATGCTCGGCGGGATGCGCGGCGGCGGCGATGACAGACGGGGCGGCGGCCTGGCCGCGCTCGCCTGGATCATCGTCGCGCCGATCATGGCGCTGCTGATCCAGCTGGCCATCAGCCGCTCGCGCGAGCTCGGCGCGGACGCGTCGGGCGCCTCCCTCTGCGGTCACCCGGAGCATCTCGCTGGCGCGCTGGCCCGGCTCGAGCAAGCTCAGCAGATGCGCCCCTACGAGTTCGCCGGCCCGGCGACCGCGCACCTCTTCATCGTCAACCCGCTGCGCGGCGCGGCCGCGACGTTCATGAACCTGCTGTCGACCCACCCCCCGATCGAGGAGCGCATCCGGCGACTCCAGGCGATGCGGGCCTGAGGTGGCCCGCACGCTGATCGTTTCGGCTTTCGAGCCGGAGCTCGCGCCGCTTCGCCCCCTGCTGCGCGGCCGCCGCGGGATCGTGCTCCAACCGGTCGGGATCGGCGCGGTCGACGCGGCCGTTGGCGCGACGCGCGCCATTGCCCGGGCCCGCGCCGATCGCGTCCTCTTCGTCGGCACGGCGGGGATCTACGGAGGCCAGAAGGAAGCGCGGCGGGCGATCGGAACAGCCGTCGTGGCGGCCGAGGTGCTGTGCATGTCGACGGCCGTGCTCAAGGGGGAGGCGTACCTGCCGGGGCCCATGGTCGTGCAGGTGCCGACGTCACGCAGCCTGCAGGCGGCGCTCGCGGGCGGGCGAGCCGCTCCGCCGCGAGACGTCGCCTGTCCGCTGGCCATCACCCGGTCGGCCGCGCTTGGACGGCGAATCGCGGACGGCGACCGGCGCGACGCTGGAGAACCTGGAGGCCTTCGCCGTGGCGCGCGCGGCCGCGGCGGCCGGTGTCCCCTTCGCCGCGGTCCTGGGGGTCGCGAACCGCGTCGGTCCGACCGGCCACGAGGAGTGGCAGCGCCACCACCGGGCCGCCTCCCGCGCCGCCTGCGAGCTGATCGCGCGCTTCCTGGACGTCGCCCTGGACCGCGACCACCCGTCGCGAACCTGAACCGCAGCACGCAGACGAGCAATCGATTTCGAGAAAGATCCGCGTCCCGCCGACGTTTGCACGGTGTGACTCTTCACGAGACATCCGCTCGATTGACACAGCGTCTTGACCGTTTCCGGCATATGGTCCAACCGGAAAAGGAGACGTCTCGTGTTGCAGTCACCGGAGGGTGGGTTCTTG
This sequence comes from uncultured Pseudomonadota bacterium, assembly GCA_963835825.1. Classification (GTDB taxonomy): domain Bacteria; phylum Myxococcota_A; class Polyangia; order Fen-1088; family Fen-1088; genus JADGRB01. Next base: position 1,106,521 of record CAWIGZ010000001.1, on the reverse strand, counting down.
TCGATCGGGAGTCGAAAATTCAGGGTCAGACGGAGCTTGACGCCGCCGCTGACGCCCGCCACCGTCGCGCCGCTTGAAAAAGCACCCGTGACGATGCCGGCGAACATGCTCACCGAACGGACGCGTCCCCGGGTTCGCTCGTCGAGGTTCTCGACGCTGCCGGCGGCGACCGACAAGATCGTGATCTCCCGGAACGTGTTGCTCGGGCTCTGCCTGACGACCTTCGCCTGCGGCATCCTGACGACCCTGGCGATCGACCGTTTACATGCCCGGGCGAGCGAAGCTCCGGCCTCCCGCGACCCGGACCCGATCGTGCTGCGGACGACGCCGATCGAGCCGCCCGCGAACCCCGCTCCGGCGGCCGAAGCGGTGGTCGTCCAGCTCCCCCCGGCCGCCGAAAAGGCCGCCGAAAGGGCCGCGGGGAAGGCCGTCGCCCGCCTGGCGCCGGTCGCTTCCCGCGTCGCCCGCCCGAGCGCCGCCGGGCCAGTTCGGACCCCTGCCACGGCGGCCTCCCACAAACGAACGAGGGCGACGGCTCCCGGCGACTCCTCGGCGACGGCGACCGAGGCCGCCCCGGACGCGGAGCCCGCGATGCCCGCCCCCACCAAGAAGAAGTGGGTCGACCCGTTCGACCAGTGAGAGAAGTGGGTCGACCCGTTCGACGAGTGAGCTAGAAGGGCGTCGCCGAAAAGGCGACGGTGAGCGAAGCGAACCATGCCCGACGACGTGCCGCCCGAAGGCGGCCTAGGGCGCCCAGTCGATCGGCGTGTCGTCGGAGAGCAGGCCGGCGGCGCGGCCCTCGGCGAACAGGACGTCGACCGCGTGGCGCGCATCGTCGGCGAGCGCCGCCGTGTCACTATTCGCGTAAAGGTTTAAGTAGTGGTCGATAAGCCCCTTATCCGACAGGGCCTTGTCCCCGCGATCTTCGGCGGCGATGAGCGCGATCATCTCCGGCCGGTGGGCGAGCGCCCAGGCGATGCTGGCCCGCAGAACGCGTGACACCCGCGCCACCAGCGGCGCGCCGAGCCCGCGCCGGATGACGTTGACGCCGAGGGGGAGCGGCAGCCCGGTCTTCTCCTGCCAGTAGACGCCGAGATCGGTCACCAGGTGGAGACCGCGGGCCGGATAGAGCAGCCGCCCCTCGTGAATCAACAAGGCCGCGTCGACCTCGCCGGCTGCCAGCGCGTCGAAGATCCGGTTGAACGGGGCAATCGGGATCTCGACCCCGATCGCCCGCGGCGCGATGAGGCGCAGCACCAACCAGGCCGTGGTGCTCGTGCCCGGAATCCCGACCCGCAGCCCGGCCAGGTCGGCTGCCGCAAGCGGGCGCGGCGCGACCACCACCGGACCGTAGCCCCGCCCCACGGACGCACCGTGCGGCAGCAGCTGATATCCGGCCGCGATGGCCGGGTAGGCGCCCAGGGAGACGGCGACCACGTCCGTGGCGCCGCCGAGCGCCAGCCGATTGAGCGCCGCGGTGTGGTCGCGGTGGTGGGTGAAGGTCAGCCCATCCGTGTCGATCGCCGCGGCGCGCAGCGCGTGAAACATAAAGGCATCATCGGCGTCGACCGAATAGGCCAGGGAGATCGGCGGAATCGAATTGGCCTCGGCTGACATGTTCGTGGCGCATCATATACAAGACCGAAGTCGATTGACCGACGCCGCCGCGATCGGTGATGCTGAACGAGCGGTGCGACTGTCTTCCCCCGCCCAAGCGTTCCGCAGATCCGTCGCGCTGCTCGGCAAGACGCTGGCCGTCCTCGCCCTCCTGGTCCTGGGCGAGACCGCGGTCCACGCCGGGCGCGCGGTGAAGATCGAGGACGTCGAGGAGTCGCTGTCGCGCGACTCGTCGTTCAAGGTGAGGGTCGAGGCGGCGCTCATCCTGGGCCGGCTTCACCAGGTGCGCTCGATCCCTGCGCTGGTCGGCGCGCTCCGCGATCGCGAGCCGGGGGTGCGCGCCGCGGCGGCGGAGTCCCTCGGGGAGATCGGGTCGATCCTCCCGCGGGAGGCGCTGGCCGGCTCGCTGACAGATTCCGAGCCGGCGGTCCGACGCGCGGCCCGCACCGCCTTGCGACGGCTGGGGGGCGATGAAGGGGCGCGCGCCCCGGGCGAGCCGGACATCCGGCGGCACGCCGCGCCGACCACCTCGTTCGAGGTCAACCCGATCGGCGACCCCGGGCATCGAGCCGGCCCTGTCCTGCAGAGCCACATGCGTGACTTCCTGATCGATCAGCTGCGCCCGTTCGGGGACGTCGATCCGGGGCAGCGGCGCGGGACCTACGCCATCGACGGTGTCATCAAGTCGCTGTCGCTCGCGACGACAGGGCGGAACGTGGAGGTGAGCTGCGCGGTCCAGCTGGTCATCAGCCGGCAACCGTCGGGGGGCGTATTCATGCTGACCAACGGCCAGGCGACCGTGCAGAAACCGAAGCGGCAGTGGCGCCCGCAGCTGCGGCCGAGCATGGAGCTGGAGGCGCTGGAGGCGGCCGTCCGCGGCGCGAGTGAAGATCTGGTGAGCAAGCTGCCGCGACAGTAATCGCCGCCCCTGCCCCGCCCGGCGACCGATCCGCGCGGGCGCAAAAGATCCCGTCGGAGGGCACCTTTTTTGAGTAGTGTTCGTCGTCATGGACGGCGCGACCACCGCGGTGCGAGCGAAGGTTCGCGTGCTGCCGGCGGCGCTGGCCGACCAGATCGCGGCCGGCGAGGTGGTCGAACGCCCCGCCTCCGTGGTGAAGGAGCTGGTGGAGAACGCCATCGACGCCGGCGCGCGCCGGATCGACGTGGAGATCGAGGCGGGCGGACGGCGGCTCTGCCGGGTCGTCGACGACGGCTCCGGCATGATGCCCGACGACGCCCGCCTGGCCCTGCGCCGGCACGCGACCTCGAAGATCGCGGCCGCCGACGATCTGTGGGGGCTGACCACCTTCGGGTTTCGCGGCGAGGCGCTCCCCTCGATCGCGGCGGTCTCCCGCCTGACGCTGGCGACCCGCCCGCCCGAGGCGGAGGCGGGGTTCGAGCTGACCGTGGAGGCCGGCGTCGAGACCAGCGCCAAAGAGATCGGAATGCCGCCGGGCACCCAGGTGACGGTGCGCGATCTCTTCTTCAACACGCCGGCGCGCGGGAAGTTCCTCAAGGCCGAAGCGACCGAGACGGCCAACGTGTCGGAGGCGATGCTGCGCCTGGGGCTGGCCCACCCGTCGGTGCATCTGCGGCTGCGGGTCGGGGGGCGGGTGGCGCTGGATCTGCCGGTCCACCGCGATCTGGCCGAGCGGGTGCGCGCGGCGCTGGCCCGGCGCGGGGCGAGCGCGCTGCACGAAGCGGCCGGCGACGAGGGGGGGAACCAGGTCCGGGCGTTTCTTGCCGGGCCGGAAGAGGTGTCCGCCACCGCGCGCTCGACGTTCCTGTTCGTCGGCGGCCGGTTCGTGCGGGACCGCTCGCTGCTGCACGCGCTGGCGCTGGGCTATGGGCCGCTGCTCGAAAAGGGGCGCTATCCGCTGGCGGCGCTGTTCCTCGACCTGCCGGGGCACGAGGTCGACGTCAACGTCCATCCCCAGAAGATGGAGGTCCGCTTCGCGCGCGCGCAGGAGGTCTACGCGGCCGTGCGCCACGTGGTCGGCGCGGCGATCGCCCGCGCGCCCTGGCTGCGGGCGGGAGACGGCGCGGTGCGTACGTTCACGGAGCCGCCCGATTACACGGGGGCCGGCTCGCTGCCGCTCGGCGCCCCCGGGCCGGCCTATTCCGCGCGGCCGAACCGGGCGCCGCTTGCCCTCTCTGGACGAGCGGCTGGGACCTTCCAGGGTCAACTCCCGATGGCCTTGCGCGCGCGCGACATGGACGTCGAGCCAGGCGCGCGGGGCGCCGGGGAATCGCCTGGGTTCTTCGGCGCGCTGAACTACGTGGGGCAGATTCACCGGACCTATCTGGTGTGCGAGGCGGACGACGCGCTGGTCCTCGTCGATCAGCACGCCGCGCACGAGCGGGTCGTCTACGGGCGGCTGAAGGCGGCCCACGAGCGGCGGCAGATTCCCCGGCAGCGCCTGCTGTTTCCGATCCCCATCGAGGTCGGCGAAGCGGCGGCCGCCGCCGCCTCGCACGAGGTCCTGGAGGCGCTGGGGTTCGAGGTGACGCCGCACGGGCCGGGCGTGGTGATGCTGCACGCGCTGCCCGAGCCGCTCAAGGACGCCGATCCCAAGCCGCTCCTGCGCGAGGTGCTGGCGGAGCTGGCCGAAGGGACGCCGCTGGCGGGCGGCGATCTCGAGCGGGTCGACCATCTGCTGGCGACCGTCGCCTGCCACAGCGTCGTCCGCGCGGGAGACGCGCTCGGCCGGCCGGCGGCGCTGGCGCTCCTCGCGCAGCTCGACGAGGTCGATCTCCGTTCCCACTGCCCCCACGGCCGGCCGGTCATGCTGCGGATGCCGGTCAGCGAAATCGAGAGGCGCTTCGGCCGTGTCTGAGCCAGAGGCGATCCGCATCCTGGCCATCCTTGGACCGACGGCGGCGGGCAAGAGCGCGCTGGGCCTGGCGCTGGCCGAACGTCTCGACGGCGAGATCGTCGCCTGCGACTCGCAGCAGGTCTACATCGGGATGGACATCGGCACCGGGAAGCCGACGCGCGAGGAGCGCCGCCGCGTCCCGCACCACGGCCTCGACCTCTGCCACCCCGACGAGCCGTTTCACGCGGCGCGCTGGGCGGCGCTGGCCCGCGCGGCCTGCAAGAGCATCGCGGCCCGCGGCCGGCTTCCCATCGTGGTGGGCGGCACCGGGCTCTACTACCGGGCGTTGACGGCCGGCCTGTTCGAGGCGCCCCCGCCCGATGCGGCCCTCCGCGCGCGCCACCGCGCGATCTACGAGAGCGAGGGGAACGAGCCGCTGCGCCTGCGCCTCCTGCAGGTCGACCCCGAGGCGGCCGCCGGGATCGCGCCGCGCGACTTCGTGCGGACCAGCCGCGCGCTGGAGGTCTACGAGCAGACGGGGATCGCCATCACCACGCTGCGCCGCCAGGCGCCCCGCCCGCGCGATCTCCAGCCGACCACGCTGGTGCTCGAGCCCTCGCAGGAGGAGCTGCGGGCGCGCATCGAGGCCCGCCTCCAGGCGATGCTCGCCGACGGATTTCTCGACGAGGTGCGCGCGCTGCGCGCCGCCGGCTACGGCGCCGGGTTGAAGCCGATGCAGGCGCTCGGCTACCGGCAGCTCGGCGCCGTGGTCGACGGAACGACGACGCTGGCCGACGCCGTGGCGGAGACGGTGGGGGCCACGAACGCCTACGCGCGCCGCCAGCGAACCTGGTTCAAGAAGGAGGCCGCCAGCGCGCGGTTCGCGACCCTTCCGTCCGTCGAGACGGCGCTGGAGGTGATCGCCAGCGGTGCACCGCCAACCCCGCCCCCCGCCGAGCCCCTGGCCCCCGCCGACCAAGAGACCACCCGATGAGCGTCGCCGGCTGCGTCTTCTGCGAGATCATCGCCGGCACGCGCCCGGCGGCCGTCGTCGCCAGCGACGACGCTGCGGTGGCCTTCCTCGACGCGCGCCCGGTCTTCAAGGGGCACGTCCTGGTGGTCCCGCGCGACCACGTCGCCACGCTCACCGATCTGCCGGCCGGCGCCCTCGGGCCCTACTTCGCCGCCGTCCAGCGGCTGGCGCGCGCCGTCGAGGTCGGCCTGCAGGCGGACGGGACCTTCGTGGCCATGAACAACAAGGTCTCGCAGAGCGTGCCGCACCTCCACACCCACGTCGTCCCGCGCCGCCGCAAGGACGGCCTGCGCGGGTTCTTCTGGCCGCGCGCCCCGTACGCCAGCGACGGGGAGCGCGACGACTTCGCGGCCCGGATTGGCGCGGCGGTCTGACGTGCCCGAGCTCCCCGAGGTCGAGGTCGCGGCCCGCAACCTGCGGCGCTGGGCGGAAAAGAAGACCATCCGCGCCGTTCGGGGCGACCCCAAGGCGGCGCGCATCTTTCGCCCGGCGACCGCCAAGGCGATCGAGGCCCTGGCCGGCGCGCGCTGCGCCGAGGTGCGGCGGACCGGGAAGAACCTCCTTCTGACCTTCGTCCCCCGCGGTCGGGGTGCTCCGCCCCTCGGAGTCTGGTCGCACCTCGGGATGACGGGAAAGTGGCTGCGGCGCACGGGCAAGGCTCCGGCCCCCGCCGCCACGCGCGTCGAGCTCGATCTCGCCGGCGGCGTGCGCCTCTGCTACGTCGACCAGCGGATGTTCGGGCGCTTCCGGCTGGTCCCCGGCGCGCGTTTCGAGTCCCTCCCCGAGATCGGAGCTCTCGGTCCAGACCCTCTCAACGACGGGATCGACGTCTCGTCCTTCGCCAAGCGGCTGGCGCGCCTCAAGCTGCCCATCAAGGTGGCGCTCCTCGATCAGACGCTCCTGGCCGGCGTGGGAAACATCCAGGCCAGCGAGTCCCTGTTCCGCGCAGGGATCGATCCGCGACGCCCGGCGCGCTCGCTCTCGACCGCGGAGGTGAAGCGGCTGGCGACCGCCATCCGCAAATCGATCGCCTTCACGCTGAAGACGTTCGCCGACGTCGGCGCCGACGGCGGCGCCGCCGACATCGGCTACGTCGAGGAGCGCGCCATCCCGAACCCGTTCCTGGTCTACGGCCGCGCCGGCGAGCGCTGCCCGGGCCATAAATCGAAGGGCGCCATCGTCCGCATCGTCCAGGCCGGCCGCGCGACGTTCTATTGCCCCGACTGCCAGACTTAGGATCTGACAGCGCTCGAGAAACGTGCCCGTTTTCAGCTAACATTCGCTCATGACGACGTTGCCGACGGGCCGGGCTGCGCGCCTGGCGGCGTTGTCTCTGGCGGTGACGGCCCTCGGCTGCGGCGGGAGCAGCGGAAGCCACGCCGGTCCGAGCGGCCACGTCATCGAGATCGACATCGACGATCACGGCCTGGCCGGTCTCTGGATGGCCAACGCCCCCAACCTCAAGGGGCTCATCGCCCGCGGCACGCTGGCGTTCTCCCGCGTCGTCGTCCCCACGCACAGCAACCAGAACAACGTCGCCCTGCTGACCGGGCAGTACCCGGACGGCAACGACGTGCCGGCCAACGACTGGCTGGGGCGCGACAACGGCTTCGTCTCGCCGGTCTCGGTCGGCGGCGACCTGAACGTGGGCGACTACGCCCTGTGGGACAAGAACCCGCTGCGCGTCCGCGGCGACAGCGTCTACGGTGCCACGCACGCGGCCGGCGGCCGCTCGGCCTACGTCGGCGAGCTGCCGCCGTTCGAGGCGGGCGCCGACGACGTCCATCTTTCGATCGTCGGCACCATGTTCGACACGCCGCTGGGGACGCTGACCGTCGACGCGACCACGGCGAAGAACCTCCTCACCAATTCGCTCGGCTATCCGTCGAGCGTCGCCAACGGCTACAGCTACGACGGCCCGCCCGACAGCGGGGAGACGCAGACCAGGTTCACCCTCCGCGCCGCCGCCGACTACGTCCGGAACCACCCGATGCCGGCCTTCATGTTCGTCTGGGACTTCGTGGCGCTGAACGCCGACGCCACCAGCGCTTACGGCGCCGACGGCGCGCAGCTCGCCCAGATCATCGAGGACTACGACGCCGGCCTCGGCGAGCTCCTCACCGCGCTCACCGACAAGAACCTGCTCGACAGCACCAACATCCTCTTCACGCTCGATCACGGCAAGGTCGACACGCACAACCAGGTGGTCCTCGGCACGCACGGGGGCGCCGACGCCGACGGCCAGCTGGCCGCGCTGGTGACGTCGCAAGGCGCGGCGATGGGGCTCGACACCTCCAGCTACGCGCTGCTCAACGAGGATGGCGACGCGCAGATCTACGCTGTCGTTCCCGGTGCCGGCACCGCGGGCGGCGCCGCGGCGCAGGCCGACGTCACCCACAAGCTGCTCACGTTGATCCAGTCGGGCGCCATCACCGGGCTCGACACGACGCGCACGCTCACCGCGGACGGCGCGCTCGGCACGCGCAGCTTCCACGACTTCCGCGCCACCAGCCCCCACCAGGCCGACATCGTAGTTTTTCCCAAGGACGACTGGACGCTGAACCAGGTCGACGCCAGCAACACGACGCCCGGGCCGTTCCAGGAGCACACGCAATACCCCTACGGCCGGCACGGGGGCTTCTCTGCCGACGAGCTTTACGTCCCGCTCATCATGGCCGGCCCCGCCTTCAAGAGCGGCGTGATGCTCCCCCACCCCGTGCTGCACCCGGAGGTGGCGCCGACCGCGCTGGCCGCGCTTGGCAAGGTGGGCGGCCAGCCGGTCGCCCTGCGCACCGCCGCGCGCGGTGCCATCCAGGCGGCGCTGGCCGGCGATCCCGGCGAGACGATCAGCCTCCCCGACCCGCCCGACGGCGCGCGCGCGCTGGTCCTGGCGGGCAGCGGCTTCGCCGGGACGCCGCCGGCACCGACGGCGACGGCGACCAACGTGATCGTCCTCGACGTCGCCGGGCTCTATGACGACGAGCTGTTCGCCGACGACGTGACCGCCGCGGCCGCCGCCGGCTTTCGCGCGCTGGCGGCGACGGGCACGCGGTTCGAAGACTGCTGGACCGCCAGCCGCGACTGGCCGGTGACCGAGTACCAGATGCTGGCCGGCGGCTACCCGGTGGCGCCGTTCGTCGCCGCGGCCGAAGACGATCCGACGGTGACCTTCCCACCGGGACAGGGCCTCCTGGCCATGCCGCCCCCCGCGAACCACGTCGCCAGCCCGGACGGCTCTGCGGCCTGGCGCGCTTCGGCCCTCTTCGCCGGCGGCAGCCTGTTCGACGCGGCCGCGGCCCGCGGCCTGGCGACCGCCTTCATCGGGACCGACGACTTTCACCTCCTGCACGTCAACCCTCCGACCACGACCGTCGACGCCGCCGCGACGGGTCGGGCTCGGTGCGCAGCTCGGCGCGCTGGCGGCCGCCAATCCGGGCGGCCTGCTGGCCGTCGTCGCGCTCGGCGGCCCGCGGACCGCCGAACCGCCACAGCAGCCAGGCCCAAGACGAGCTCGCCGCGCTGGCCGCCGCCGCGCAAGATGCCGCCCAGGGCGTCCCCGGCGCGCTGGTGATCATCACCAGCCGCGGCGCCACGACGATCGATGATCCGGGATCGGACTTTTACGGGCCGGGCTCCTCCCGGCACGTGCCGCTCATCATCATCGGCCCCGGCGTGCGCAGCGGCGTCGTCACCGGCCAGCCGGCCACCCCCGCCGATCTCCCGGCCACGATCCTCTATGCCCTGGGCGCGGCGACGGCCACCGACGTCGCACAGGGGACCTGGGCGGCGGGCACGCCGGTGGGCGGCGTCCCCCAGCCGACCCCCGCTGCCGCGACGCAGGGTCAGGTCCTCTTGCGCGCATTTCTCGATTAGAGGAATAAATAGACCCGATGGCCGAACCCGCAACAGCGTCCGCCGCCCGCGTGAACGAGACCCCCATGCTCGACTTCGAGCGCCCGGTGGTCGATCTGGAACGAAAGATCGAGGAGCTGATCCGGGTCAGCGGCGGCGCCTCCGAGCTGCGCCCGCAGATCGCGCTGCTGGAAAGGCGCGCGCGGGAGCTGCAACAGAAGATCTTCGCCGAGCTGACCCCCTGGCAAAAGGTCCAGCTCTCCCGACACCCGGCCCGCCCCTACACGCTCGACTACATCGAACGGCTGGTGACCGACTTCGTCGAGCTGCACGGCGATCGCCGCTTCGCCGACGATCCCGCGGTGGTCGGCGGCTTCGGGAACTTCGACGGGATGCCGGTGCTGGTGCTCGGCCACCAGAAGGGGCGCAGCACGAAGGAGAAGGTGCAGCGCAACTTCGGCCAGCCGAAGCCCGAGGGCTACCGCAAGGCGCTGCGGCTGATGGATCTGGCCGCCCGGATGAGGCGCCCCATCCTCTGCCTGATCGACACGCAGGGGGCGTATCCCGGCGTCGACGCCGAGGAGCGCGGCCAGGCCGAGGCGATCGCCAAGAACCTGGAGGTGATGGCCGGCCTGCCGGTGCCGATCATCTGCGCGGTCATCGGCGAGGGGGGCTCCGGCGGCGCGCTGGCGCTCGGCGTGGGGAACCGGATCCTGATGATGGAGTACGCGACCTACTCGGTGATCTCGCCCGAAGGGTGCGCGTCGATCCTCTGGCGCGACGACAACCGCAAGCCCGACGCGGCGGCGGCCATGAAGATGACCGCCACCGATCTGCAGCGGCTGGGGATCGTCGACGAGGTGATCCCCGAGGCGCTGGGCGGCGCGCACCGCGACCACGATCTGACGGCCCGCAACCTGGGCGAGACGCTGCGGCGCCACCTGGCCGAGCTGTCGGCCATGTCGCCCGAGGCGCTGCGGGCCGATCGCTACGCCAAGTTCCGCCACATGGGTGCGTTCGTCGAATCGGGCGACAAGGCGGCCGCCCCGGCGTGAGCGGGGCAGCGGCGGCCCTCTGCACCGAGGCGCTGCGGGTCAACGCCCGCTACGTCGAAGAGGTGGTGATCGGCTGGGGCCTCTGCCCCTGGGCGGCGCAGGCCTGGCGCGACGGCGCCGTGGCCCGCCGCGTGCTCGTCGGGCCGGCGGTCGACCAGGGTCCCGACATCGACGGCGTGCTCGCCTTCATCGACGAGATCGCCTCCCATCCCGCCACCTCGATCGGCCTGGCGATCTTCCCGCGCGCCGCGCAGACGGAGGCAGCCTGGGGAACGTTCGCCGAGCGCGTTCGCCGCGCCGACCGCGCCCGCCGCGCGCCGGACGCCGCGCCTCCGTTCCTGCTGGCCGCTTTCCATCCCGGCAGCGGCGGCAGCGCCGCGGCGGCCGGCAATCCCGGCGCGCTGGTGTCGTTCCTCCGCCGCACGCCCGACCCGACCCTCCAGCTCGTGCGCGCCAGCCTGCTCGATGGTCTCGCGCGCGACGGGCGCGATCTCTCGGGCGAGATCGCGCGCGCCAACTTCGCCGCGGTCAGCACCCGCACGCCGGCCGCGCTCGACGCGCTCGTCCGAGAAATTCGCAGCGATCGCGACGCCAGCTACGCGCGGTTGTGACCCGCGCGTTAAAGTCGAGCCAATGGATTTTTACTTTGGACGGCTCTCCGGCAACTCCACCCGCAGCGCGTTCGCGCTCTGCGAGGCGAACGTCCCGTTCACGCCCCACCCCGTCGGCACGCCGCACGGCGAAAATCGCCAGGCCCCTTACCTGGCGCTGAACCCGATGGGGAAGGTCCCGGCGCTGATCGACGGCGACGTGCGTCTCTGGGAGTCCAACGCCATCAACTGGTACGTCGCCGAGAAGCACCCCGAGACGCGCCTGCTTCCGCCGACGGTGGCCGGGCGGGCCTCGGTCCAGCGCTGGCTCATGTTCCAGGCGGGCCACGTCTCGCCGGCCTCGACCACCATCTTTCGGAGGACCAACCAGCGGATCCGGGCCTTCTGGAAGACCGACGTCGATCCGCGGGCGGTCGAGGCCGCCAAGAAGGAGCTAGGGCGCTACCTCCCGGTGCTGGAGCAGGCGCTGGCCGGCCGCGACTGGCTGGAGGGTGACTTCTCGCTGGCCGACATCGCCTACGCGCCGCACTTCGCGGCGCTGGCCGAAGCCGAGTTCGATTTCAGCTCCACGCCAAACGTGCGTGACTGGCTGGAGCGCATGTGGGCGCGGCCGGCCTGGAAGAAGGCGACCGAGATGGCCTTCCGCGGCGACGGTGAATAGGATTCCCCCATGTCCATCCTGATCGTCGGCGGCGCCGGCTACATCGGCAGCCACACCGCCAAGCTGGTCGCCGCCTCGGGCCAGCGCCCCGTCGTCTTCGACAACCTCGTCTACGGCCACCGGGAGGCGGTGAAGTGGGGACCGCTCGTCGAGGGCGATCTCGCCGACCCCGAAGCCATCCGCCGGGCGCTGACCGAGCACGCCGTCGAGGCGGTGATCCACTTCGCCGCCTACGCCTACGTGGGCGAGTCGATGACCGATCCGGGGAAGTACTTCCGCAACAATGTCGCCGGCACGATCAACCTCCTCGACGCGATGGTCGCCGCCGGCGTGCGCGATCTGGTCTTCTCCTCGACCTGCGCGACCTACGGCGAGCCGCGGGAGGTGCCGATCTCCGAGAGCCATCCCCAGAACCCGGTCAACGCCTACGGCGAGACCAAGCTGGCCGTCGAGCGGATGTTGCGCTGGTACGGTCAGGCCCACGGGCTTCGCTATGCGGCGCTGCGCTACTTCAACGCCGCCGGCGCCGATCCCGACGATGGAATCGGCGAGGACCATTCCCCCGAGACGCACCTCATCCCGCTGGCGATCGCGGCGGCGCACGGTCGCGGCGCGCCGCTCTCGATCTTCGGAACCGACTACCCGACGCCCGACGGCACCGCCGTGCGGGACTACATCCACGTCCTCGATCTCGGCGAGGCTCACCTCCTGGCCCTGGCCGCGCTCGCCCAGACAAAGACGTCGACGGAGAAGACGACCAGCCTCCACCTGAATCTCGGCACCGGGCGGGGGAGCTCGGTGCGGGAGGTGATCACCTCGGTGGAGAAGGCGACCGGCCGCGAGGTGCCGGTCCGGGAGGTCGGGCGGCGGGCCGGCAATCCGCCGGTGCTGGTGGCGGACGCGCGCCAGGCCGGCGCGCAGCTCGGCTGGAAGCCGCGCTATCCGGAGCTCGACACCATCGTGGCGCACGCGGCGCGCTGGCACGGCCGAACGGGCGGGCCGGCCGCCCGCTGATCAGGCCGCCGAGAAGCGGTAGCCGCTGCCCCGCACCGTCAACAGGTGGCGGGGCTGATCGGGATCGCGCTCGAGCTTGGCCCGGAGCTGGGCCACGAAGTTGTCGACCGTCCGAGCCTGGCCCTGCTGAAAGCCCCACACCTGGCGCAGCAGCTCCTCGCGCGAGTGGACGCGGCCGCTGTTGTTGCACAGGAAGCTCAGCAACTGGAACTCGAGGTGCGTGAGCTTGACCGGCGCGCCGGCGCGGCTCACGGTCCGCTCCGCGAGGTCGACGGTGATGTCCCCAAAACGCAGCACCTGATCGGGCTGAGCCGCCGGACCGGGGCTGTCGGGCGCCGGCGCGCCCCGCCCCGCGTCGTTCAGGCGCGCCCGGCGGAGCACGGCCGCGACCCGCGCCAGCAGCTCGGCCAGGGCGAACGGCTTCGTGATGTAGTCGTCCGCGCCCAGCCCGAGCGCCGCCACCTTGTCGAACTCGTCCTGGCGGGCGGAGAGCACGATGATCGGCACCTGGTTCTGCTTTCCCGCGCAGCTTTTCCAGCACCCACAGCCCGCTCTGCACGGGCAAGGTGATGTCCAGCAAGACGAGGTCGGGCCGACTCTCCTCGATCCGCGCGAGAGCGCGCCCGCCGTCGCCGATCGTCTCGGTCCGATAGCCGAGAAGCTTCAGGTTGAGCGCCAGCCCTTCGGCGATGGCGGCGTCGTCCTCGACGATCGCCACCAGGGCGCCTGGGGCCGGCTTCCTCGCTCATGTGGCCGCCCGGTAGCGGGGGAGCACGATGCAGAATCGCGCGCCGTGATCGACCTGCGATCGAACCTCGACCCGCCCGCGATGTGCCTCCACCACCGCCCGCACGATCGCCAGCCCCAGCCCCGAGCCGGCCGCACCGCCCTCGACCGCCCCCGAGCCCCGCTCGAACTTCTCGAAGATCGCCGCCTGCTCGAGCCGGGGAATCCCCACCCCGTTGTCGCTCACGGCGATGGAGACGGTTTCGCGGTCGCCGCGGGCGCGCACCTCGATCTTCTTGTCGTTGGGGCGGGTGTACTTCCAGGCGTTGCTGAGCAGGTTTCCCAGCGCCTGGGCCAGCGCCGACCGGTCGCCGAGGACCAGCAGGTCGGGCTCGAGATCGGCGCGGACGTCGGCCGCTTCGGCCTCTCCGCCAATCTTCATCGCCTCGAAGGCGGTCAGCGCGTCTCCCACGAAATCGGCCACCCGCACCGGGTGGCGCTCGAAGGCGGTCGGGCGTGATTCAATCTTCGACAGCTCGATGAGCTTGCCGACCAGTCCGTCGAGGCGGGTCAGCTCCTGGTGAACGATCGCCAGGCAGCGCTGCCGCTCGGCGGGAGACTCGATCCGGTCGGCCCGCAGCGTCTCGATGAACATGAGAATCGAGGTGAGCGGCGTCCGGATCTCATGCGAGACCGACGAGAGGAACTCGTTCTGGATGGAGGCCAGGTTCGCCCCGCGGGTGACGAAGATGCTCCCCATCGTGTAGCCCGCCAGAGCCGTCGCGCAGAAGGCCAGCACCAGAATCCCCCCCACGATGGAGAGGGACTTCGACCCGCCCGAGGCGACCAGGATGATTCCGATCGCCGTGATGAGGACGGTGGGAACCAGCGCCGCCAGCATGAAGGTGACGCGGGCGCGGTGCAGAAAGACCGTGGTCGGTGGGCGGTGTTTGACGCCCTTTCGTTTCGCGCCCCGGCTTACGCCCCCTGGGGCGGCCGTCGCAGATCCCAGACGATGCCGAACCGCGCGAGCATCCACAGCACGTAGTATGTCACGTCGATCTCCCACCAGCGAAACCCCTGCCTGGCCGAGCTCGGATAACGGTGGTGGTTGTTGTGCCACCCCTCGCCCGTGGTGGCGACCGCCAGCAGGAAGCTGTTGCGCGAGTCGTCGGTGGTCTCGTAGCGGCGCCGCCCGATCAGGTGGGCCAGTGAATTGATGGAGAACGACCCGTGCCACACCAGCACCGACGACACCAAGAAGCCCCAGACGAAAGTGTGCATGCCGCCGGCGAGCAGCAAGACCAGGGCGAGCGCCACCATCGGCACGATGGCCATGTTGTCGCGGTCGAGGAAACGGAGCTCTGGAAAACGCGTCAGATCTTTCACCTGGGCGGGATCGGTCTCGTTCCAGTTGCTGCTGAGCACCCAGCCGACGTGCGAGTACCAGAAACCACGCTGGCGCACGGAGTGAACGTCCTTGGGGGTGTCGGAGTACTTGTGGTGCCAGCGGTGATGACTGGCCCACCAGATCACCCCCTTCATCCCGGCCGTCTGGGCCAGGACCGCGAGGATGAACTGGAAGGGCCGCGAGGTCTTGAAAGCCTTGTGCGAAAAATACCGGTGGTAGGCGGCGGTCACCACCACCATCCGGACGAAGTAGGAGCCGATCGCCAGCGCCAGCCCCCCCCAGGACCAGAACCAGATGGCGCCCACGATGGCCGCGATGTGCACCATCGTGAAGGAAACCGTCGTCACCCGAAAGTAGCTGCGCCACGTTGCTGGCGCGGCCGGCGCACGGGCGCCTTCGACGGCGGGGGTTAATGCGGGGGTGACGGACCACTCGGCGTTGGTAGCGGACACGCTTCCAATATGCCTTTTCGCCTGTCAGAGCCCGGTCATGTTTCGGTCATGAGGGTGTCAGAGGGACGCCGAGGCCAGGACCTCTGAGGGGAGCCGCTCCGCCATCCGGCGCCCGACCAGCTCCCCGACCTGAATCTCGCTCTCGAGGGTCAGCGCCTCGGCCGCCAGCGCCTCCGCCTCGGAAATTCGCAATCCGCGAACCACCGACTTGACCAGCGGGATCGAGGAGGAGTCCATCGACAGCTCGCGCAGCCCGAGTCCGATGAGGATCCAGGTCAGCAGGGGGTCCGAGGCCATGTCGCCGCAGATCGACAGGGGAACCCCGACGAGATGGGCCGCGTCGACGACCGTCTTCAGGAGCCGCAGCATGGCGGGGTGCAGCGGCTGGTAAAGATAGGCGACGTCGTCGTTGTCGCGATCGGCCGCGAACGCGTACTGCATGAGGTCATTGGTCCCCAGGCTGAGGAAGGCGCACCGACGGGCCAGATGGTCCGCCGTCAACGCGGCGCTGGGTGTCTCGATCATGACGCCGAGCGGGACAGGAGCGCCCTGGCCGATGGTGACGTTCCCCTTCCGCCCCAACGCCGAGGCCACGTCGTCGGAGATCGCGATGGCGCGTTCGAGCTCGGTCACGCCCGAGACCAGCGGCAACATCAGCCGCATCGGAGCGTGCGCCGAGGCGCGATAGAGGGCGCGGAGCTGGGTGCGAAAGATGTCGGGCCGCTCGAGCGAAAAGCGCGTCGATCGCATGCCGAGCGCCGGGTTGGCGCCGGTCGCGATCCGGAGCGAGGCCGGGAGCTTGTCCCCCCCGAGGTCGAGCGTTCGGAAGGTCACCGGGATGCCGTCGGCGGCGCGGAGAGCCGAGACGGCGTCCGCGTATTGCTCCTCCTCGCTCGGCAAGTCGGTGCGATCGAGATAGAGGAACTCCGTGCGCATGAGGCCGATCGATTCGGCCCCGGCGCCCCGCGCGGCCACGATGCCGGCGACCGATTCGACGTTGGCCGCCAGATGGACGCGCACGTCGTCGAGCGTCACCGACGGCAGATCGCGCAACGAGGTCAGGGCCAGGGAACGCTGGCGTCCGACCGCCATGCTCGACTGATAATGGGCGAGCGTCTCCGCGTCCGGGTCGAAGACCAGCTCGCCGTGCGTTCCGTCGACGATCAGTGTCGCGTCGGGAGGGACGTGAGCCCCCAGGTTCTTGATGCCCGCGACGTAAGGGATCCCCAGATCCCGCGCGACGAGAGCGGCGTGGGAGGTCTTGCCGCCGCGCTCGCTGACGATCCCGATGACGCCGGCTCGGTCGAGCTGGTAGGGATCGAGCGGCGTCAGCTCGAAGCAGACCGCGATCGAGCCTTTTCGCGCGCCCGCGCCGGGGCGGATCTCGGGCAGCCCCAGCAACACCCGCACCAGGCGCTCACCGACCGCCTCGAAGTCGGCGCCGCGCGCGCGAAAGAACGGATCGGGCAACGCGGCGAACGTGACGCGGACGTGTTCCATGGCCCGGGTGACCGCCCATTCGGCGGCCAGCGCCTCGTCCCCGATCATCCGCCGGGTCTCCCCTTCGATCTCCGGGCTTCGGAGCATCAGGCGCTGGACCTCGATCAGCGCCTCTCCGTCGGCGCTGCGCCCCTCCAAGAACTGCCGCAGGCCGTCCAGCTGCTCGTCCGCCGCGCGCAACGCGGTCGTGAGGCGCGCCAGCTCCGCCTCGCGATCGGCGCGCAGGATCCGCCGCTCGGCCACCGCCGCCCGACTGACCAGCAGATGCGCCGGGCCAATGGCCACGCCGCCCGAGGCCGCGATCCCTTTGAAGTGTCTCCCGGCGACCATTCCCCGACGCGGGCAAGCATGCGCGTGTCGGTCCGGGGCGCCAGCACAATCGTGCCGCGCGTGGGGGCCACCTCAAACACGTGGCGGGCCCCTGCGGCGGCACTTATATACGATCAGATGTCGAACGACCTCGCCGCAGACGTCGTCGCAGCGCGACGGGCTCTCTCAATCGCGCGCGCCGATCTCGACGAGGCCGTGGCGGCCGTTCCCGAGCTCGACGGGGAAGAGGCGCTGGCGTCGCCGGGACTCCTGGCGCTCCTGCTCCGGGCGGTGAGCGCCAAGAACCACCTCGACCACCTCGAGCTCTCCACGCCGGCCGGACCCGACCGTCGGATCCTTCAGTAACCCGGGGCAGTGACCCCGGGCCCGCCGAGGGGCGTCAGCGTCACTCTTGCGGTTTCGGAGGCCGTCCCCGCCGCATGGCCCACTTGGGCCTCTCTTTGCGGGCAGGTCGCGCCGAGGTCGAGGCGCCTCGCGCCGCCCGCTCCCCTGCCTCTCGCGCCGCCTGTGCGGCCACGATGGCCGCCCGCTTATCTTCCGCTTTCCCCATGACCGGCCACCGCCTTTCGGGGAGCATACACCCAAGACTCGTCGCCCGCCCGGTCCAGCAGGTCACGCGACCGGCGAAATAGCGGCCCAAACAGCCACATCGTTCGGCGGGATCGCATTTAATCCGCGCGCCGCCACCGACGCCGTGCCATGCTCCATGCCGCCTGGCGCGACTGCTGCCAGGCGGCTTCGGCGCCGTGGCGCGAGCGGAAGTCCACCAACCCCCGTTCGCGGGAAAGACGCCCCATATTCAAAGGAGGCGCGCAGGTGGCAAGAGTAACGGTCGAAGACTGTCTGGAGCGGGTCAACAATCACTTCGCGCTGGTGATCCTGGCGGCCGGCCGGGCCCGGCAGATCGCCGTCGGTGCGCCGCGGCTGGTCGAGTGCACCAACAAGTCGGCCGTGGCCGCGCTCCGCGAGGTCGGCGCGGGCAAGGTGCGATTCAAGGAGAACGTCGACGCCACCATCCGCACCTTCGTGGCGGAGCGCAAGGAGGTCGATCGCGTCAACAAGCTGGCCGGCACCACCCGCCGCCACCGCGATCGCCAGATCACCACCCCGGCGCGATAGTCGACGCCGAGCCGTCTGCGACGGCCCGCTCAGGTCTGGCCGAAGATGTCCTGACGGGCCGATTTGCAGATGGCCACCACCGCGGGGTGTTTGATCTTCCGCTCGACCGAGAGCGCGTAGAACTGCTGAAGCACGGTGCTCGAGCGGCCGACGACGCGCACCGCGTACTGGTGCAAGACCTCGCGCTCGATGACCGTGGGGGCGGCGAAGACGCCCATCCCCTCCATCCCGAACGACTTGGCCAGGGCGCTGTCGTCGAACTCGGCGACGATCGTCGGGTGGACGTCCTCCACGAGGAACCATTGTTCGAGCGAGCGGCGGACCGTCGAGGGGGCGCCCGGCAGCAGGAATGGGACCCCGTCCAGCGAGCGCGGAAACCGCCGCCGCTTCATCGCCGACGCCAGCTTGGGCGCCGCGAAGAACGAGGTCCCGCACTCGCCGAGCAGGTGGCTGAAGGCACGGACGGGCACTGCCGAGCTGCACGGGCCGTCGGCGATCACCACGTCGACGCGATGGAGCGCCAGCTCGGCGACGAACTCCTCGACCGACTTGTCCGCCCGGCAGACCACGCGCACGGGCTGGCCGAGCCGGAAGGCCGGCTCCAGGAACCGGCGCACCAGCGAAGCCGGAAGAACGTCGGCGATCCCCACCACCAGCCGGAGCGGGTGCCCGCTGGCCCGCCCCTTCAGGGTGTCGACGAACTCCCGTCCCAACGAGAAGATCTCGTCGGCGTAACGAAACGCCACCCGACCCGCCTCGGTGAGGATCAGGTTGCGTCCTCGACGGGCGAAGAGCTTTTCGCCCAGGACCTCTTCCAGCTTGTGAATCTGGCCGCTGATGGTCGGGTGGGCCAGCCGAAGCTCGTCGCTGGCCCGGACGATGCTGCCCGTCCGGGCCACCGTCCAGAAGTACTGAAGGTGGTGATAATTCAGCCATTCCATCGCTTTGAGACGATATATCGGTTTTTTCGATACCAGGCGCTGAAACTTCGGTCTGGCCTACTTCTGGTTCCCGGTCCATCGTGGAGAGACATGGACACCAAGCCGAAACTGACCAAACAAGGAATCAAGGATCTCAACCACTATGGACCGAAGCCCACCCGGGCCAGCGCCGACGCGCCCAGCCCAGCGGGCGATGAGGTGAAGGCATCACCGCCGGTCAGCGACGAGAAACCGGACACCACCGTTTCCATCGGCGCGTAGTCCGCCGCACGCCCATGAAGCGCCTCGACGACCTCCGCGCCGCCATCAAGCAACAGATCGATGCGGTGATGGAGGGTGCGCGTATTCTGGTGGGGATCTCCCAGCCCCGCGAGGTCGCCGTGGCGCCCGCGCAGGTTCGCTGTTCGTTCTGTCGACAGGTGGTCACGCCGACCGCGACCACTTGCCCGTCCTGCCGGCGCAAGCTGGTCCCGTCCGAATAACCGTGAACGATTCGGATCTCCGGATCGGCTTCGTCGGGACGTATCCGCCCCGGCGCTGCGGGATCGCGACCTTCACCCGCGATCTGGCCGCCGGCGTGAAGGCGGCCGATCCGCGCACGGCCCCCCTGGCGGTGGCGGTCACCGACGCGGGGGGCGAGTACGAGTACCCCCGCGAGGTCGAGTACGAGGTTCGCCAGGGGACCAAGGGCGACTACGCCCGGGCCGCCGAGCTGGTCAACTACAAGGACGTGCGCTGGGTCTCCGTCCAGCACGAGTACGGCATCTTCGGAGGCGACGACGGCGCCTACATCCTCGACTTCATCGACGCCCTGCGGGTCCCCGCGGTCGTCACCTTGCACACGGTCCTCGACAGACCGTCGGAGTCGCAGCGGACCATCGTGCAGAAGATGGCCAAGGTGGCGAACCTGGTGGTGATGAGCCAGGTGGCCGTCGATCTTCTGGCCCGCCGCTACGACCTGGGCGGCGCGCGCGTCCACATGATCCCGCACGGCATCCCGGACATGGCGCCGGTCGATCAGGAGAAGCTGAAGGCCCGCTTCGGCGTGGCCGGCCGCCGCATGATGCTGACCTTCGGTCTACTCGGGCCGAACAAAGGGATCGAGACGGTGATCCGCGCGCTGCCGGCGGCCATCGCCGCCTGTCCCGATCTGACCTACTTCGTCGTGGGCGCCACCCACCCCGCCATCCTGCGCGAGAACGGCGAGGCCTACCGCACCACCCTCGAGCGCGAGGCGGAGCGGCTCGGCGTGCGCGATCACGTGGTCTTCCGCGACCAGTACGTCACGACGGAGGAGCTCTGCACGTACCTGCAGGCGACCGATCTCTTCGTCAGCCCCTATCTCAGCCAGGCCCAGGTGACGAGCGGCGCCCTCTCCTACGCGATGGGCGCCGGCGCGGCGGTGGTCTCGACGCCCTACTGGCATGCCCAGGAGCTGCTGGCCGACGGGCGCGGCGCCCTGTTCCCCTTCGGCGACAGCGCCGCCCTGGCCGATCGTATCACCTCGATCCTGAACGGCCCCGAAGAGCTGGCCCGGGTCCGAAGCCGGGCCTACGAGTTCACCCGCGCCTTCACCTGGCCGCGGGTCGGCGCCCAGTACCTGAAGCTCGGCGCGACCCTGGTCGGGCCCAGGCCCGGGCGTGTCCGGCGCGCGGCGCCGCCTCGGGCCAGCAGCCTCCCGGAGCTGCGCCTCGATCACCTGGTGCGGATGACCGACGACACCGGAATCATTCAGCACGCCACCTTCAGCGTGCCGTCGCGCGACAGCGGCTACTGCGCCGACGACAACGCGCGGGCCCTGATCGTCGCCCTGCACGCCGATCGGCTGATCGGCTCGCCCGAAACCAAGCGTCTGGTCTCAACCTACCTGGCGTTCCTTCACGCGGCGCAGACGGCGGACGGGCGGTTCCGCAATCTGCTCAGCTACGGCCGCGCCTACCTCGGCGAGCCCGTGTCGGAGGACTGCACCGGACGCACGCTCTGGGCGCTGGGGGTGGCGACCCACCTGGCGCGCGATCAAGGGCAGCGGATGCTGGCGCGGCAGATGTTCGAGCGGGGCCTGGTGACCGCCGAAGAGCTGGGGCCGCGCGGGACCGCCTTGACGATGCTGGGAATGACGGCCTTCCTGACGGCGCACCCCGAGGTGGGCCCGGTGGCCGACCGGCTCGCCGCGCTGGCGGAGCGACTTTGCCGCCGGTTCAACGACGAAGCCGACGCGGACTGGCGTTGGTTCGAACCGGCGCTGACTTATGACAACGCGCTGGTGCCGCTGGCGCTGCTGCGCGCCTACCGCCTGACCAAGGCGCCGGCGAGCCTGAAAATCGCCACCGAGGCGCTCGCCTTCCTCGAGACGGTCTGCTTTCGGGAGGACCGGCTGGCGCTGGTCGGCAACGCCGGCTGGCACACGCGCCAAAAGAGCGGCGCCGATTCCGACGAGCAGCCGACCGACGCCGCGGCGTTCGTGCTGGCCTTCCGCGGCGCGTACCTGGCGACCGGGGATCGCCGCTACCTCGGCAGGATGCGCGAATCGTTCGCCTGGTTCCTGGGGTCCAATCGGCTGGGCGTCTCGCTCTACGACTCGGCCACCGCCGGTTGTCGCGACGGCCTCGGACGGAACGCGGCCAACTTGAACCAGGGGGCGGAGAGCACCGTCTCCTTCCTGCTGGCGCTGATCGAGATGCTGGAGCTGGCGGGCGAAGGCCTGGAGTACGGCGACGAAGCCCCCGCCGTCTCGTGATGGAGAAACCGAACCCCATGGTCCGACGCACCCCCCACCGATTGCTGCACGACCCGGCCCGGGTCATCGCCAAGCCCTACCTGCCGGGCGAGGAGATCTCCGCGGACTCCAACCACCGCGCCGACCTCTTGATGGCACGGATTCTGGCTGTGCCCGAGGACGAGGTGTTGGCGATCCTGCAGGATACGATGGTCCGCTTCGGCGCCCGGCACCGCCGGTTCGAAGAGCTCCTCGAACGGCATTTCAGTCTGGTCGCCCATCGGGTCGGGGGCGTCGCGCTCTCGCGGGCGCGCCGGCTCCTCATCGGCGCCTACTTCACCAACGAGTACTCCGTCGAGGGCGCGGCTCTCTTCAACCCGTCCCTGGTGCCGGCTCCCGATCAGACGGGCGCGCGGCCCGGCGAGCTGCGATTCGTGATGAGCCTGCGGGCCGTCGGCGAAGGTCACATCTCGTCGATCGAATTTCGCTCCGGTGTCATCGACGCCGCCGGCGACCTGACCTTCGATCCGCTCGGCCCTCAGCTGGTCACCGGCACGCGCGCGCCGCCCGCCAGCTACGACAAGGCCCAGTTTCGCGCCAAGCTGGCCGAGCTCGGCGCGGGCAACGACCTCGCCTGGGGGGTGATCGATCCGCTGCCCGAGCCGTTCACCGCCGCCGAGCTCGAGCAGGCGCTCGCCGGGCTCGACCGCCACGGGCCGCCGCACGCCATCAGCTACGAGACCGCCAAGATCATCCGAGTGCTCGCCTCGTCGAGCTACGTGACCACCTTCCCGACCGACTCGGTGCTGTCGGAGCGGGTGATCTTCCCCGCCGGCCCCCACGAGACCCACGGGATGGAGGACGCCCGCTTCGTCCTCTTCACCGAAGACGATGGCCGCCGCACCTATTACGCGACCTACACCGCCTTCGACGGCTACGAGATCGTTCCGCAGCTCATTCAGACCGACGACTTCCTCACCTTCCGCATCGCCACCCTCAACGGGGTCGCCGCGCAGAACAAGGGGATGGCGCTCTTCCCGCGGAAGGTCGGAGGAAACTATGTGATGCTGTCGCGCCGCGATCGCGAGAACCTCCACCTGGCCACCTCGACCCGGGTCGGGCACTGGGCCGACGTCACCGAGCTTCATCGGCCGCGCCACCCCTGGGAGCTGCTGCAGATCGGCAACTGCGGCTCGCCCATCGAGACGGAGGCCGGCTGGCTGGTGATCACCCACGGCGTGGGGCCGATGCGGCGGTACGCGATCGGCGCGCTGCTGCTGGATCTCGACGATCCCCGGCGCGTGCTGGGGGAGCTGCGGGAGCCGCTGCTGGCGCCCGAGGCGTCGGAGCGGGAAGGGTACGTCCCCAACGTCGTCTACTCGTGCGGCGCGCTGCTGCACGGGCGCAACCTGGTGCTCCCCTACGGGCTCTCGGACGCCGCCGTCGGTGTGGCCGTCATTTCAATGCCAGAGCTCCTGGCGAAGCTGCAGCCGCCCGCGCCTCTTTGAGGTAGGCCGCCGTCATGTCGCCGAGGTGGTTGCCGACCGAGGCGAGCGCACCGTAGAGCGTGTCCTCGCGATAGGCGATGCCGCGCTCCGCGCAAAACTCGCGGACCAGGGGGCGCATCTGGCGATAACGGTTGTGCGCCACCCGCGGGAAGAGGTGGTGCTCGATCTGGGAGTTGAGCCCGCCGTAATAGAAGTCGAGCAGCGCCGGGTTGGCGATGTTCCGGCTGGTGGTGACCTGCTGCTCGAGGTAGCCGATCTCGTGGCCCTCGTCGAGCCGACGCATTCCCATGTGGTTCGGAATGAAGACCGACGCCGTCATCAAGGACGAGAGGCAGGAGACGGTGACGTAGGCGAAGAGCGCGGTCGGCCAGCCGAACACCAATCCCGGAACGACCAGCAGCACGATCCAGTGCAGCGGCATCAAGAAGCGATCGATCTTCGTCTCCTTCGGTCGCTGGAACAGATCGCGAATCGCGTCGTAGCGGAGCGTCACCCAGTAGAAGGCCGAGAGCGGCCAGAACGCCCACTTCTGGATCCGCAGGAAGAAGCGCCCCAGCCCCGTGTGCCAGTTGTCCGAGTCGGGATAGACGGAGAACAGCACGCCGAAGTGCATGTCGGGATCGCCGCCGACCTCCTGGCAATGGACGTGGTGGGTGTTGTGCCGCGACCGCCAGAACCCGAAGCTCATCCCGCAAAGGAACGTCATCCCGAACTGGCCCCAAAAGTTGTTCACCCGCCGGGACCTCGACAGCGCGAAATGCCCGGCGTCGTGGCCCACGTATCCCATCGTCAGCAGGCCCACCGAGGCGACGATGGCCAGCAGCGCCCAGATCACGCCGAACGGCAGCAGCAAAAGGCCGAGGTACGAAAGGAAGAACGTGGGAACCCAGAGCAAGAGCTTGCGGGTCCAGAAGCGCGAGGGTTCGAAGAGCCCGCGCTCATCGAGGCGAGCGTGGAGATCCTTGAGGGCCTGACAATCGAGCGATTCGGACAGTGGATGAGCTGCAGCCGACGACATCCAGAAAGCTTGCACCCCGGTCGGCGCAAGTCCGCCACGAGATCGTCACAATCGCGTCAGGGACCAGGTCCTCCGGGGTCGCGTTGCCTCCCCGCGCGTGCCGAATCTACTGCCAGAGCGGGAAGATCAGTCGACGGTGCGCGGCCGCCAGCGAGATCGGGATCTCGGCCCACACCGGCGCGAAGTAGACGAAGACCACCAGCACCAGCGCGATGAACATCAGCACCGGTTTGGCGTGGCGGCGTTCCAGGCGCGCCGTCACGCCCGCCAGCAGGAGCAACGTAAAGCCCCAGGACGTCAGGTAGTGATACCAGTAGGTCACGATGCGCCCACTGATCCAGAGAGCCATCATGCAGACCCAGCAGACGGCCAGGATCGCGAAGGCCTTGGTGAAGCGGACATCGAACCAACGTCTCCAACGCTCACGCCAGCGGCGGCTCACCGCGGCGGCGGTGCCCGTCACGATGAGCACCACGAAGCAGACGTGCGCGGCGATCCAGAGCAGCGGGTTGCCGATGCCCGACGCCAGTCGGACCTTGGTTCCCACCTGCGAGCTCTTGATGATGAGGGGATGGTAGAGGAAGGGCCAGGTGTACCAGGCCGACTCCGCCGGATTGATGTGATGGGTGAACCCCAGGTGGAGATTCGCGCGTTCGCGTATCGCGGCCCAAACCGACATCGGATCGTTCGGATGCCCAATCAACCCGAGTCCGATCATCCAGACCCCCAGGTGAACGAAGGGCACGATCGCGAATGCGACGATCGTGTACCAGGGCGCACGCCTCAGCAACAAGATGGCGAAACAGGCAGGCAGCCCGACCAGCAGGCCAACCCACTTGATCGACGCCGCCAAGCCGCACAGCAGGGCAGCGGCCAGCACGCCCCCCCACCCGCGGGCGCTGACGGCGGCGAAGATGCACCACAGGTTGAGGCAGGTCAGCATCCCCTCGGGGAACGCCAGCCGCGAATAGGAGAGATAGAACCCGTCGACCGCCACGAATGCCGCCGCCAACCACCCTGCCCGCCGATCTTCGAACAGTGAGCTGGCGATCAGATACACGAGCACGATGATCTGGAGCCCGAAGCAGAGGGGCGCGAACCGCCACCCCATCGGGTTGTTCCCGAGCAGCAGCATGCCCACGCCGATCAGGAGCTTGGCGAGCGGCGGGTGGCAGCACTCAGCCTTGTCGGGAACGCCGATCAGGAACTGGTGCGCGGCGCCGACGAACTGGTCCTCGTCGAATGAATAGTGAAACGGGTAGCCGACGTTCTGGATGCGCAGCACCACGCCGGCGACGATCATGAGCACGAGCAGGACGCCGGTTGCCGGATGGGACATGCGGGGCGCCCGCGCGACCACCGCCTTCCACCCCGAGGCGGCCAGGCGGCCGAGACGGCCGGGCGAGACGTCGGAGCTCATCGGGAGAGCGTGCAATCGGAGAGAGTTCCCCCCGTCAGGCTCTTTCCGGCCGGAGTGAAGGGGGCCGCCGGATCGAAGCGAATCGACGCCGACTTCGCGACGCCCTCGATGTGATAGTTGCAGCTCACGGTGAACCGCGCCGCCGGAAGCGGCTTCTTCATATCGGCGGAGGCCCACAGGCCGGCCCCCAGCAGAAGCTCGCTCCCCACCGTGTTGTACGGCTGAAGGATCTGGGGGTCGTCCGGCCCCGCCGTGCCGGCCGCGCTCCGGTCGCCCCGGTAGGCGCAGTGCAGCCCGGCGATGCTCTGCTCGGACGCACACGCCAGGTTGCGCTTGTCCTCCCGCACCAGGGTCAGCTCGACGGATTGCGTGCTGCCGACGGTCCAGCCTTCCGTCCCCTGCCCTTGCGCATACTCCTGGCGGTAGCGCTTGCCGGCAGAGACGACCCACACCCCGAACGCGATCCCCACGAACGCCAGGAACGAGAGCAGCAGGGCGTTGCAGCGTGAGGGTCGAGGCGGCCCATCGACCTCAGCGGGAGGGGGGCTGCCCGAAGCCGTGTCCAAGGACATGAAGGCCCAATATCCCGTTGGGCCGCCGCCGTCAACGTGACCGCGCCGGCCGCGGGAATGCTTCGCGATGACGGCGCGGCGTCCGTTACACGCTGATCCGCGCGATGGGGCGGATCTGCGCCTCGGGCGCCAGCTCCTGGAACGAGAGGACCGGCAGGTTGGGATGCTCGGTCTCGATCAGGCGGCGGACGTAGCGGCGGATCTCCGCGCCGGTGAGCAACACGGCGCCGCCGGTGGCGCCCGGACCGACGGCGCGCCCGACGGCGGCGACGATGTCGTGCGAGAGCTGCGGCTCGAGCGCCAGGTAGCTGCCGGTGGCGGTCTTCTGGACCGAGTCGCGGATGGCGTCCTCGATCATCGGATCGAGGAGATAGGCCGCCAGCGCGCCGCCGTCGCCGGCGTAGCGGTGGGTGATCACGCGGCGGAGCGCGGCGCGCACGTGCTCGGTGAGCGCCACCGGATCGCGATCGTGCGGGGCCCACTCGGCCAGCGCGCCCAGGATGTCGCGCAGGTTGCGCAGCGAGATCCCCTCCTCGACCAGGCGGCGCGCGATGTCGGTGAAGAGCACCAGCGAGACCAGCTTGGGGACGACCTCGCGGACCAGGGCCGGGTGGGTCCGCTCGAGGGCGTCGAGCAGCGCCTGCGCCTCCTCCAGCCCGAACAGCTCGTGACCGTAGCGGTGCAAGAGCGCCAGGACCTCGTCGCCGAGGCGCGCGCCGGCCACCCCCCAGACGTCGCGGGCGAGCTCGCCGCGCGCCAGCGGCACCTCGTTGAGGCGGATGAGGAACCCGCCGCCGACCAGGCCACGGGCGCCCACGCGCAGGCGCACCGCCGGCAGCGGCAAGCCGAGCTCGGCGAACAGCCGCTCGCGCAGGCGCGGCACCACCTCGGTCGCGAAGCCGTCGAGGTAAGCGCCGAGCTCGGCCGACACCTCGACCGCGATCGGGGTCAAGAGCGGCGACAGCATGGCCTCGTCGGGGGCCGACCCGCGCGGCGCCCCGCCCCGAACGGCGGAGGCCCCGCCCACCGCCGCGGCGAGCGTCTCGGCCACCGGCGCCGGGCTGCGCAGCAGCTTCCAGGCCACGGCGCCCAGGATCACCGCCAGCGTCAGGAACGGCACCGTCGGCAGCCCCGGGACGATCGCCAGCAGCGCCAGCAGCCCCGCGGCGATCGCCAGCGCCTTCGGCTGGGCGATGATCTGCAAGCCGATGTCCCGCCCGAGGTGTCCCCCCTCCTCCTCCGACGCCACCCGCGTGACGATGATGCCCGCCGACGTCGAGATGATGAGCGCCGGGATCTGCGCCACCAGCCCCTCGCCGATGGTGAGCACCGTGTACGTGTGCGCGGCCGTCCCGGCGTCCATCCCGCGCTGGACGATGCCGATGACCAGGCCGCCCACGATGTTGACCGCCAGCACGACGATGCCGGCGATGGCGTCCCCCTTGACGAACTTCATGGCGCCGTCCATCGACCCGAACAGCTGCGACTCGCGGGCCAGCGCCGCGCGGCGGCGCCGCGCCTCGTTGTGGTCGATGTGGCCGGCGCGCAGCTCGGCGTCGATCGACATCTGCTTGCCTGGCATGGCGTCGAGCGTGAAGCGGGCCGCCACCTCGGCGACGCGCTCCGAGCCCTTGGAGACGACCAGGAACTGGATCATCGTCAGGATCAGGAAGATCACCGCGCCGACGACCAGATTGCCGGCGACGACGAAGTTGCCGAAGGCGCGGATGACCTCGCCGCCGTCGGCGCGCAGCAAGATGAGGCGCGTGGCCGACACCTCCAGGGCCAGGCGAAACAACGTCGTCAGCAACAGCAGCGTCGGGAACGTCGCGATCTTCAGGGCGTCGCTGACGTAGATCGCCACCAGCAGCAGCGTCACCGCCGCCGCGATGTTGACCGAAATGAGCAGGTCGAGCAGCGGCGTCGGCAGCGGGACGATCATCATCCCGACGATGGCCACGACCAGCCCCGCCAGCGCCAGATCGGCGTAACGCGACAGAAGCCCCCGCACGTCCCCCGCCCGCAGGAGGCTCATCGCTTCGGCCGTCCGCTTCGCCGCCACGACTAGAGGAGATAGACCGCGCGCCGACCGTTGGTCAAGCGCGTCGTGCCCCGGACGATGCGGCGCCGCCCGTCACGGCCGGTCAGAGGCCGGTCATCGCCGTTCCTCTCTTGGTGGGCGCCAGCCTCGATAGCGCGCCAGCGTCCACAGCGCAGCCAGGCCGTCGCGCACCCCGATCTTCTTGCCTTCTGCGAACGAGCGCGGCCGGTAGCTGATCGGCACCTCGAGGATCTCGATCCCGCTGCGCAGGATCTTGGCCGTGACCTCCCCTTCCCAGTCGAATCGATCGTGCTCGATGGGGATCGCGCGGAGCACGTCCGCGTGGAAGCACTTGTAACAGGTCGGCGCGTCGGTGAGGCGCGCGCCGTAGAGCAGGTTGGCGAACTCGCGTGATCAGGCGGCCGCCCAGATAGGCGCTGCGGTAGGCCCCCGGGTGGCGGCGGACCGTGCCCTTTCCGAACTGCTTTTCGTATCCGAGCAACCGCGATCCGTAGACGATGCGCGCACGCCCGTCGCAGAGCGGCGGCAACAGCGCCAGGTAATCCTGCGGGTCGTACTCGAGGTCGGCGTCCTGGATCAGGATGAGGTCCCCGCTGGCCCGCGCGATGCCCTGGCGGACGGCCGCGCCCTTGCCGCGGTTGAGGTGATATTCGTGGACCGCAACCCCCGCCTGCGCGCTCGCGATCGCCGCACTGTCGTCGGTGGAGCCGTCGCTCACGACCAGGATCTCCCGCTCGGGGCCGAGGCCGCCGAGATCGACGGCCCTCACCGCCTGCAGCAGTTCGGCGATGGTGCGTGCTTCGTTGAACACCGGGACGATGATCGACAGCTTCACTTGGGTGCGACGCTTCCCCTTCGGCGTGAGATGGACGAGGTCCCCGTAGACTAAGGGAAGTGTCCCGCCGGCGATCCCTGTGGGGGCAAGGGATGAACGATTGAGTTTTCCAAGGCCGGCCCCGTGGTACGGTCGGTCGCTTCTTGAGTCTCCTCGCTCGAATCGACGCGCGGTTTCCCTCGTCGCCTCGGCCCACGCCGCACCGGGGCCTCGTGATCGCGCTCGTTGTCCTGGCCGTGGCCGCTTTCGCCGCCGAGACGTTGAGCTTGGGGGCCCTCCGGCGTCAACCCCGCTACGACGAGGTCGCCTACCTGTCGCTGGCACGCGACTACCACCGGATGGGCGGGCTGCCCGAGGTGGTCCACTGCCATCTCGATGGCCTCTGCCGCGAAGACAACCGGTTCCCGGCCTTCGCCTTGATTCTGCAGGCGTTCGCCCACAATCGGCCGGAGTTCTTCGCCGACGCCAAGCTCATCACGTTTGCCACGGCGCTGTTGCTGTTGGCGACAATGGGACTGCTGACCTCGCGGGCCTTCGGTCCGGCCGCCGGTGTCGCCTCCATCCTCCTGCTGGCGCTCATGCCGACGCTCGACGAGATCGCCAGCGGCATCCTGGCGGATGTCCTTTACGCCTGCGCGCTGCTCGTTGCCGTGCGCGCGATTGCCTTCGCACTCGACCACGGCACCACCTCCTGGCTCGGCGCCGGCGCGCTGGTGGGCATCGCCTATCTGACCAAGGGGAACGCACACCTCGCGCTCCTCGGGTTCATGACCGCCGCCGTCACCCTCCACGGCCTGCGGATCTTTGCGACGCCGCGCCCGTACGCAGCGCTGGCAGGATTCGTCGCGGTGACCTTCTTCCTCTTGTGGAGGAACGTCATCGATTACGGCGGCAATCCGTTCCACAACATGAACGATCGATCGATCTGGCTCGACGCATGGCAGGACACCTGGCGGCTGATGCGCACGCCGGACTGGCACCGTATCGGACTGGGTTGGTATCTCCAGCGTCACTCGGTCTTCGGACTCGCCTGGCGCGTCGTGCGGGGGCTGGGACAGACCCTGGGCTCGCTCTTCTACACCTCGGGACTGGGGCTCACCGCAGGGACCCCGGCGCAGCTATCCCCCAGCATCCCCGCCGCGATCATCAGGATCGTCACGGGCGTGGCGGTGGTGGCGCTGGCTGCCCGCGGCCTTGCCGATCGACATCGCGGTGGTCACCGCACCGAGGTCGTCGCCGTACTGCACGTCACCGGCTGGCTGCTGCTCGCCTTCGCGCTGGGCGGACAAGGGGTGGGCGGCGTCGCCACCCGATTCGTGTTGCCCCTCGTGGTCCTCTACGTCCCCTTCGCGGCGTCTGCCCTGGTCACGCACGTCTGGCCGCGGGTGCGGCCGAGCTACGCCATCGCGTTCCTGGCGTTCCTGCTCGGGATCAAGCTCCTCGCCTACGGCCGAGGTCTGACGGCAAACCCGCGCCGCGCCTTCGACATCCCGGGTGACTGGGCCGAGACGTCGACCTGGTTCGCCCATCACCTGGAACCCGGCGAGCGCTACGCCTTCCCTTACAGCAGCCTCTACTCGACCTGGGATCAACCGACGCCCGATCCCGACGCCCGATGGCCGTACAACTACGCCCAGGAGGCGCCGGAGATTCTGGCGGCGATCGCCGAGGCGGAGCCGCTGTCGATCGAGCCGCGCTGGGACGGGCCGCCCAGGCCCATCCGCAAGATCTTCATCGACATGGCAGACAAGGATCTCCCGCGTTATCGCACCAAGCTCTCGGGCGCCTCCGACGCCCATGGCCCGCTGATGTTCCTCGGCTGGCGGCGCTGCTTCGCCGACGCCGGACGTCCCAGCCGCTTCTTGGTCTTCTGCCGGTAACGCCGCCCGCCCGCGCCGAGGACAGAGCGCGCCGCGCGATTACCAGCCGAACCGGACGGCGACCCAGAGCAGCGCCAGGAGCCCGGCCGCCACCAGCGACGTTCGCCAGGACGCCGGGGATGAAGTACGGATAGATCAGCATCGCCAGCCCGACGACGATCTGGGGGACGCGGGCGAACTTGCGGCCGTAATTCAGCAGGATGAACCCGACCGACGAGACGATCAGCGACGCGACGATCCAGCCGGGCTGCAGGTTCACACTTTCAGTATAAGCGCTCGCCAGGACGAGTCGGCCGCCGGCTCGGACCGAAGCGGTGGCCGCTAGGCCATCCAGCGCGGAAACCGGGCCCGCAGCGCCGGCGTCGAGGCCCAGCGCCCGTCCCGGCGGCGCCAGCATGAAGATGACGAAGATGGCCCCCATGAGGAGCGCGTTGCCCGGAGGCGCCAGCCCCTGCCCTGCCCCGAAGGCGAATGAAAACAGCATCAGCGCGCCGAGAAAGGCGAACAGCCGGGTGAGCAGGCCGAGCAGCATCGAGACCCCGATCGACAGCTCGCCGAGGGTGATGAGCGCGCCGAAGATCTTGGGGTGCGCGCGCGCCGACTGGACCACCGGGACGAAGAACGCGTAGGTCTTGTGCGCCTCCGCCCAGCCGTCGAGCGTGACGAGGAGCGGCGTGCCGTGCAGCCAGCCGTGCTGCAGCTTCCCCCACCCTTCGATGAGCAGGATCAGGCCGCAGAGGAGCCGCAGCGGGACCAGAAAACCGAGCGGAACGCGCTCACCCATCCGTCCACCTTAGCGGCTCGCGCGGCGCCCGCAAGTCTTCGGCAAGAGTCTGGGTGCAAGCGCCGTCTCCCAGGTGTTAACGTCCCGCCGTGACGGAAACCAAGCGACCGACCAGCCCGGCTGCGGAAGAGATCCTGGGGCTCTATTTTCCCGTGCTCGATCACGGCTTCGTGTCGCTGGTCGACTACATGGGGACCGACGAGTGCGTCGAGCGGGCGGCGCGCGTCAGCTACGGCTACGGCACGCGGCAGCGCAGCGCCACGCGCGGGCTCTTGCGCTACCTGCGGCGCCACAAGCACACCACGCCCAGCGAGATGGTGGAGCTGAAGTTCCACTGCTGCATGCCCATGTTCATCGCCCGGCAGTGGATCCGCCATCGCACGGCCAACGTGAACGAATACTCGGGGCGCTATTCGCTGATGCCGATGCTGTTCTACACGCCGGACGCCGCGCAGCTGCAGACGCAGAGCCGCCAGAACAACCAGGGGCGCAGCGGACAGGCGGTCGACGCCGGCGTCCACGCCGAGGCGCTCCGGCGCTGGGAGTCGATCCGCCGCGAGAGCACCGAGGCCTACTCCTGGCTGACCGGGAACGAGGTGGCGCGCGAGCTGGCCCGCATCGATCTGCCGCTGTCGACGTACACCCAGTGGTACTGGAAGATCGATCTGCACAACCTGCTGCACTTCCTGACCTTGCGCGTGGACGCGCACGCGCAGTGGGAGATCCAGGAGTACGGTCGGGTGATGGCCGGGATGCTCAAGCGGGTCGCGCCGCTGTCGTACGAGGCCTGGATCGACTACGACGTCTGCGGGACGCACGTCTCGCGCGGCGAGCTCGAGTCGCTGCGGGCGCTGGTCAAGGTGGAGAACGACGGCCTCGCGTCCGTGAGCGGCCGGCTCGATCGCGCTGCGCTCGGCGAGCGGAACCTCTCCAAGCGCGAGATCGACGAGCTCTTCGCCAAGCTGGCGCCCTCGGCGGCCGTCCCCGACTTCAACCTCGACCCCGCCGACGCCCGCCCCGCCGAGCACTTCGCCAAGCGCTTCGCCGAGGCGGTCCCCTCCGGCGAGCGCCCGCCGACCGAGTAGCTCGCCCCGCGTTGGCGTCCGATCAACTGCGGATCGATCGCGTCGGGGGAAGGCCAGCTTCGCTGGCCTGAGCCCATCGCGGGAGGCGCGGAACCCTTTGAGGGTTCCGATCTAGATGCTGACCAGCTCGCGGACCACGAAGGCGCCGTCCTTGTCGACGCCGAGGCGGCCGGCGGCGTGGTCGTGGTCGTGGCCCCAGACCAGCAGCCAGTCCTCGGCCAGCGCCCGCGTGAACAGCGATCGCTTGGTCTCGACGTTGCGCGCCGGATCCAGATCGTAGGCCATCACCCAGGGCAGTCGGACGTGCACGGCCGTCGGCACGGCGTCCCCCAGGAACAGCGCCTTCGGTCCGTCCGGCGAGCCGATGAGGATCGACTGGTGGCCGGCGGTGTGGCCGGGCGTCGGGATGACCCGCACGCCGGGCGCGATCTCGGTCTCGCCGTCGACGAGCTGGAGCAACCCCGCCTCGTCGAGCGGACCGACGTTCTCTTGTAGATAGCTGGCGCGGTTGCGCTCGTGCGGGTGGGTGGCGTCTTGCCACTCGCGCCGCTGCACGACGTGGCGGGCCCGGCGAAACAGCGGCTCGACGCCGCCCGAGGCCGTCCGGCGCGTCGTCCCGCCGCTGTGGTCGAAGTGAAGGTGGGTCATCACCACCGTGTCGATGTCGTCGGGCGCGAGACCGACCTCCTTCAACGCCACGCCAATCGCGCGGTCGTGGTCGATGCCGTAGATCTCCTTCAGCTTGGGCGAGAACTTGTCGCCGTTGCCGGTCTCGATGAGGAGGCGCCGGCCACCGACCTCGACCAGCAGGCAACGCGTGCTGTACGCGCAACGGTTGAGCGCGTCGCAGGAGACCAGCTTGGACCAGAGCGTCTTCGGCACCACCCCGTGCATGGCGCCACCGTCGAGCCGGAAGCTGCCGCCCTCGAGCGAGGTCAACCGCGCATCACCGAGCGTGAGCATGCGCCGATCTTACCGCACCGCCGGCCGGTGCAAACCGCCCGCCCGGCTCGATTCGGCCCGCCCGGGCGGTGCTACCCTGCGGAGGGATGACGGTCTGGCTGGTACTGGCCGCGCTGCTGGCGGCCGACGCTGGAAGCGGGCGGGCCGCGCCGCAGGACCTCCCGTCCGTTACCTCAAGGGCCAGCTCCATCTCCACTCGAACCGCTCGGGCGACAGCGACACGCCCGCCCGGCGACGTCGTCCGCTGGTACGCCGCCCGCGGCTACGACTTCATCGTCTTCACCGACCACAACCGCGTCACCACCGCCCCCTCGACGTCGTCGATGCTGGTCATTCCCGGCGTGGAGCTGACCCAGAACAGCAACCGCTGCACGCCGGCCCCGCCGCCCGGGCGCAGGTGCCTCCTCCACGTCAACGCGCTCTTCGTGACGCCGCCCGTGCTCGGCCTGATTCCGTGGGGATTGCCCGCGTCCTCGAGCCGCGCCGAGATCTACCGGCGAGCGATCCTGACCGCCCGGCGCCTGGGCGGCCTGGCCCAGCTCAACCACCCCAACTTCCACTACGGCGCGGACGGGCCGCTGGTCGCGGCGCTGGCGCGTGACGGCCTGACGCTGCTGGAGATCGCCAACCAATCGTGGGACTCCAACGACACACCCGACGAGAAGGGACGCCCGACGTCCGAGGCGATCTGGGACGCGGCGCTGACCGCGGGGGCGACGATCTACGGGACCGCCACCGACGACGCCCACCACTACTTCGACGCGCGCGCCGTGGCGGCCCGCGGCGAGCCGGTGTTCCCCGGCGACCTCGGCTTCGTGATGGTGCGGGCGCGCAAGGACCCGACCGACGATCCGCGACGCGCTGGCGCGCGGCGATTTCTACGCCTCGACCGGCGTGCTGCTGGCCCGGGTCGAGCACGACGCCCGCGCGCTCACCGTCGAGGTCGACCCCCGCTCGCCCGGCCGCCACCACTTCACCTTCATCGGCACCGGCGGCCGGATCGTCGGCACCTCGGACGGTCGCGCGGCCAGCTTCCCGCTGGCGCGTCTGCGCGCGGGCTACCTCCGCGCCGTCGTCACCGACGCCGCCGGCCACAAGGCCTGGACCCAACCGCTCCGCGTCGCCCCCCGGTGAACCCGGACAGCCGCGTCAGGGCGTCGCGACCGCCGACGGCGTCGCGGCGAGCGGAGACTGGGGCGCGGCAGCCGGGGACGGCGGCGCGGCGACGTCGACCGGCAGCGACGGCGGCGGCGTGGTGGGGCCGGCGGCGATCGGCTCCTGCGCGGAGCGCGGGACGACCGGAACCGGCAGCGCAGCCGGAGCGGCGCGGCGCGGCGGCGGCGACGGGCTCTTGCTCGGCCGGCGGCGCGAACGGCACCGGCGGCGCCGGCTTGAGCGGCGGCGGCAGCTTCTGCGGATGGCTGACGATCCAGTCGGCGACGCGCGCGACGTCGCCGAAGCGGGTCATCTTCCCGTCGTCGCCCAGGAAGGCCATGTAGTAGGTGCGGCCGTCAATCTTGGTCGCCACCACCAGACAGTAGCGGGCCTCGTCGTTGTAGCCGGTCTTGCCGCCCAGCACCTGGACGTTGCCGCGGGCCGCCGGGTGGTTGGTGTTGTTGTAGTGGATGGGCGGCTTGCCGACCGGGTGCGCGTCGTACTCGGCGCGGCGGGTGATGGGGGCCAGGATCTGGTTGGCCATCACCGCCCGCAGCATGGTGATGATCTCGCGCGGGGTCGACACGTTCCCGGTCGACAGGCCCGTCGGCTCGTGGAAGCGCGTGTTCTTGAGGCCGAGCGCGCGCGCCTTGGCGTTCATCGCCGTGGTCAGCTGCGCCGGGGTCAGCTTCACCGCGCGCCCCAGCGCCGGGATGGCCCGGTTGTCCGAGCCCATCAGCGCCGAGTGCAGGAGATCGCGGTTGGAGAGGGTCATCCCCTCGAACAGCCGCGAGCGCGCCCCCCCCTTGGCCACCTCGATGTCGCCCTTGTTGATCGTCGACAGCCCCTCGAGCTCGACCCCCTTGTCGGCCACCACCAGGGTCGCCGCCAGCTTGGAGATCGAGGCGATCGGCCGCTCCTTGTCGGCGTTCTTGGCGAAGATGGTGCGTCCCCCTTCGTCGACCACCAGCGCCGCTTGCGCCTGGACGTTGGGCAGGCCCCCGCGCGTGGAGGCCACCGGACGCTCGCGCTCGACGTGCTTGTGGCGCTTGACCGGGCGATGCCGGGCAAAGGCAGCTCCGCTCACGAGCTCGGCCGCAAGAGCAGCGGTCAGCGCGGCGGCCAACATGCAGGCGGATTTCCCGGCAGGCCGTTGCAAGCGCCGCATCACCTCAACAGTTATAAAGGACCGAGCGGCGCGGGCAAGTTCCCCGCCGGGTTGGGGGCCGAGATTCTTCGCCAGCCGTGCCAGTACTTGAGCCGCAGTTTGCTCAGCACGGCCATCGCCGCCGTCATCAGGATGAGGCCGACGGTGGCCCCCCCCATGCTCAGCCGGTGGTGCAGGCGTCCAAGCAAGAGGCCGTAGACCAGCTCGACGTGAACCCAGTAGACCAGCAGCGACGTCTGCCCGAAGAGCCGCATCACCGAGAACCAGTTTCGGGGGAAGGTCCGCGTCACCAGGTAGGCCAGCAGCGCCAGCGGACCGATCTGCCCCAGCCGGTAGAAGAAGGTCCCCGGCCCCATCTGCTGCACCAGGTCCGACGGATAACGAATGATGTACGGGTTGTAGGCGCGGATCATCCCCACCACCCGCATGAGGAGAAATCCCACCACGCCGGTGACGACGAAGGCGACCGCCTGCTTGCGCGCGTCGCGGCTCGACCGCACCCAGTAATGGCCGACCAGGACGCCCACCAGCGGCCAGGCCAGCGACGGGAACAGCGGGAACCAGGCCATCGGGCGCTCGCCGCCGAGGTACGAGGTGAGCGGCCGCGGCAGGAAGGAGGGGAAGTGCATGGGCCCGACGATCGGCCCCAGCGCGATCACCGCCACCGCCGCCAGCACCGTCGGAACGATCGCCGGCCGGCCCCGCCTGGGCGCGGTGATGAAGGCCCCCACCACCATCGACGCGCCGATGCAGTTGAGGATGTCGACGCGATAGAGATCGTGCCAGTCCCAGAAGCCGCCGAGGACGTACTCCTGCAGGCGAAACAGGTAGCCGAGCGCGATCACCTCGAGCCCACGCTTGGCCGCCGTGCGCACCATGGTCGCCCGGTCGACCTTGGCGGCGAGCTGGCTCTCGAACCGGATCGCCATCGACACGCCCACCAGCAGCAAGAAGAGGCGCGACGGGATCCCCCCGATGAACCGGGTCCAGGAGTAGGCCACGGTCGCCTTCGCCGCCTTGTTGCACCAGGAGTCGTAAAGGTGCGTCTGGATCATCAGGAGGACGGCCAGCCCGCGCAGCCAGTCGACGGCCTCGAGGCGGCGGCGCTTGGGAGCCGGCGCCGCGCCGGAGGTCGGGAGCGATTCTAGTTGAGCTCTTTGAGCCTGCGGCGGACCGTCGCCGGAAGGCGCGGAGACCCTGGCCGGGACGCCGAGGCTGGACGAATCTGCCCTGTCCAAATCCGAGTCCAACTCCGCCTCAATTCCTCCCGGAGGTGGTACCGTTGTCAACGTCTTTTCGCGCGCGTTGACATTGCGAGGGGGCGGGACTATAAACCGCCGCTCGCCATGTCTCTCAAGATGGGCCTTTTGGGCCGTAAGATCGGAATGACCCAGGCATTTCACGACGACGGGTCCGCCTTGGGCGTCACCGTCGTCTCCGTCGGCCCCTGCGTCGTCGTCGGCAAACGTACGGTCGAGAAGCACGGCTACTCGGCGGTCCAGCTCGGCTTCGAGGAGGTGGCGGTGAACCCGCGCTCCCAGCTGCCGCGGATGGCGGCGCCCGAGCGCGGCTTCTTCAAGAAGGCCGCCATCGAAAAGCCCCTGCGCCACCTGCGCGAGGTCCGCCTCGAGCCGAAGGAGCTGGAGAAGTACGAGGTCGGCAAGGTCATTCGCGCCTCCGAGGTGTTCAAGGCGGGCGACGTCATCGACGTGGTCGGCACCACCAAGGGCAAGGGCTACCAGGGCGTCATGAAGAAGCACCGCATGGCGGGCGACTCGGCGACCCACGGAACGCACGAGTTCTTCCGGCACGGCGGCTCGATCGGCTGCCGCCTCACCCCCGGCCGCGTCCACAAGGGCAAGCGGATGTCGGGCCTCATGGGGAACGTCAAGAACACCGCCTCCGACCTGGTCGTGGTGAGCGTGCTCGACGACAAGGATCTCGTCCTCATCAAGGGCCCGGTCCCCGGACCGGCCAACGGCGTGGTCCTCGTCAAGGGGAGCGTCAAGGACGTCCGCAAGTACGTCGTCCCCCGCCAGATCAAAGAGATCGAGTCGAAGAACCCGATGAAGGCCTCCAAGAAGGGCGCCCCGGCAGCGGCCGCGGCCAAGAAGAAGTAAGGCGGCGCCCGCCGCCCGGTCTCGGATCGACGAGGCGCTTTCTTGTCGAAGCTCGGCGATCCTCGCCACCGCCACGACGCCTTCTTCAAGAAGGCGCGCGGCGCGGGGTTCGTCGCCCGTTCCGTCTACAAGCTGGAGGAGATCGACCGCAAGCTGCGGCTCCTGCGCCCGGGGCACCGCGTGCTCGACCTCGGCTGCCGGCCGGGCTCGTGGCTGCAGTACGCGCTCAAGGTCGTCGGGCCCCAGGGGGCGGTGGTGGGGATCGATCGCGATCCCCTCCCCCAGCCCATCGCCGGCGCGCGCGTCCTCTGCGCCGATCTGCTGACCGTCGCCGACGGTGAGCTTCTGGGGGAACTGAAGGCGTTCGACGTTGTCCTATCGGACATGGCGCCCAATACGACCGGGATCCGGGCGACCGATCAGGCACGGTCGGCCGCCCTGGTCGAAGAGGCGCTGGGGCGCGCCGAGCGCCTGCTGGCGCCGGGCGGCGCCTTCGTGGCCAAGATCTTCCAGGGGCCCGACGTCGAGGTGATTCGCAAGCGGATGGCGACGCGCTTCTCCGACGTCCGCACGGTCAAGCCGGACGGCTCGCGCGCGGAGAGCACCGAGATCTACCTGGCGGGCAAGGGCTTCGCGTAGACTTCCGCGCGGGACGCCGATGAAGCTGGCCGCGTTCGCCCTCGCCGCGCTGTTGCTTGGCGCCGTCCACGCCCCGGCGGCGCTGGCGGCGACCGTCCCCGCGCCGCAGAAGATCACCATCGACGCGCGCGGGCCGGTGGCGCTGGTCGAGGTGACGCGCCCGGTGGTCCCCGAGCCGGCCGAGGGGAGCGGCGGCAGCGAGGCGCTGCTCGATCTGGCCCTCCCCGACGCCAGCGCGCTGGTCTCCGTCGAGGTGCGCGACGGCGGCCGCTGGCGGGCGATCGACCCGGCCGCCGAGGGGGGCGCGCGCGCCGCGGAGATCTACCGGGCCGAGAGCGCCGCCCGCGGCGTGACGCCGGCCAGCGAGCCCTACGACGAGAGCACCACGCAGCGCCTGCGCCTCCTGCGCAGCGCCCGCCACGGCGCCGGAGCGACCACCGCCCCCTTCCTGGTGCGCTATCGCTTCTCCGTCCTTCCGGAGGCCGTCAACGGCCGGGTGCGCATCCGGTTTCCGGCGGCGACCGAGCGGCTCCCGCCCGCGGCCGAGGTGGCGCTGCGCCTCGCCGGGGCCGCCGACGCCGACATCGCCGGCGTTCGGGTGCCCCTCGCCGCCGGCTCGGACACCGTCACCGGGCGCGCCTCGACCCGCGGCGCCTGGGAGATCTTCTGGACGCCGCGCGATCCGGCCGGGCCAGGCGCGGCCCCGCTGGAGGCCCGCGTCGCGCTGGCCCCCCTCGGCCCGCAACAGACGGCGCTGGCCTTCCTGACGCGCCGGCGTCCGGGCCCGCCGAGCGGCCTGCCCGGCAGCGTCCTGTTCCTCGTCGATCGCTCGCGCAGCGTCGGGCTACCGGGTCTGTCCGCCGAGCGGGATCTGGTCAGCGCCCTCATCGACGCGCTGCCGCCCAGCACGCGGTTCGACGCGCTCTTCTTCGATCGGGGGACGAAGCGTCTCTTCCCGATGAGCCGCCCGGCCACGAAGGAATCGATCGCCACCTTCGAGGCCGAGATGGTCCCCGATCGGCTGCAGAACGGCACCGATCTGCCGGGCGCGCTGCGCGAGGCGGGCGCGCTCCTGCGCCGCGAGGCGACGACGTTCGGTCCCCGCGCCTTGCTGGTCTTGGTCACCGACGGCGCGCTCGGCGACGAGGACGGCGCGGCGCTCGACCGGGCGCTCGGCGGCGGGCTCGGCAACCCTCCCGGCCATCCGGCCGGAGCGTCGCCCGACGTCGGGGTTGCCGCCCTCACCATCCGCGCGGTCGACGACGAGCCGGCCGGCGCCCGGGCCCGGGACGCCCTGCGGGTGCTGGCGGCCGCCCGCGGCGGCGTGGCCCGGGAGCTGCGCGCCAGCGAGATCACCGACGGGGTCGCGGCCGCGCTGGCCGACCTGCAGCACGGCGGCGATCTGGGCGCGATCCGCCTGGTCGCCGACGGCGTGGAGCGGCGGATCTCGGAGAGCCTGACGCCGGGCGGGCTTCTGGCCGGCGTCATTCCGTGGAAGGGGCGACCGCCGCGGGCGGTGCGCGTCGAGGCCATCGCCCGCGGACAGCGGATCACCGTCGCGCCGGTCCCGAGCCGCGTCGGGCCCGAGTGGCTGCGCCCCTGGGTCGCTTCCGCGGCCGTCTCCGCCAATCCCACCCGCTTGCTGAGCGTGCCGTCGGTGGTGGCGCTGGTCGAGCCGGTTCCGCATGTCGCGCCTTCCTCAGGGGCCGCCGCCTCCGGGACCGGCGTCAAAGGCTCGATGGATCGGATGGTGATCCGCAACGTGCTGTCGCTGGCCTACATGCCGCGGGCGCGGGCCTGCTACTTGAACCGCACGGCCGCCACGCCCGCGCTCCGCGATCTGACGGGCAAGGTGCGGCTGGCCATCGACCTGGCCCGCGGCGAGGTGGGCGGCGTGAAGATCGAATCGTCGACGCTCGGCAACCCGGACATCGAGCGCTGCCTGCGAGAGAGCGCCTTCGAGATCGAGGTCCCGCGGGCCGCCCGCAGCGACGCGCCGGTCACCGCCGTCCTCAACATGGTCTTCCGCCCCCGCACCACCGACAAGAAGGCCGACGTCGATCTGGGCGAGGTCGGCAACGAGATCGATCTCGTCATCGAGGAGATGCACCGCCGCGAAGCGAGCGCGCCGGCCGCTGGCACAGCGCCTCCCGGACCGTGAAGGCGGCCTGTTTCAGAACGCGTAGCCGAGGCCAATGCCCAGGTACGGAATCACGTCTCGTCGTTCTTGCAGGGTCGCCGCGCACGCGGTCACCTCGCAGCCGACGGCGAGGCCCAGAAAATAGCGAGAGGAAACCCGCGACCAAAACGTCTCGAGCGCCAGCTCCGTGTTGGCCCAGACGACGTAGCTGGTGGGGTAATGGCAAGGCGGTTCCTCGCAAAAGCTGAGAACGCCGCTTCCGTATTGGCCACCCGACAACCCTTCGCCGAAGGTGAGGGCGAAATAATCGTCTCCCGCGATGCGAAAGCGCGGCATCACCGCCCATTGAAGCTCGTGGCCCACGGACGGCGTCGGCTCCGACCCGCTCGCTGCCAACCCGAGCCCGAGGCCGAGCGCGAGCTCCATCGCTCCGAAGCGATGAACGGCTTCGAGACCGAAGATGCCGACCGGCGTGCCGAAACCGAAGATGGAATAGATCGCATTCGCCCGGGGTGGAGGCAGATCGGTCTCGACCGGTGGAGCGCGATGAAAGTGCGGGGTCTCTGGATCTCCGAGCTGCTCGGCGCGAGCCGGCCGCATCCCCACGCTCAGGGCAGCCCACGCCAAAAACACGCTCCGGATCGTCATCCCGCACCAGCCGATCCGAGCATCGTCCGACCGGGCGCCGACCTGGAGCAACTTCGTCCTCTCGCCAGCTCGTCAGAATTGGACCCGGACGCCCACGGCGACGGTCGGGAGTACCTTGATCTCCAGAGGTGGTCCGCGGTGCGGAGGCCGGCCTCCCCGACCAGCGCCCACACGTCGGAGAGGGCCAGCTCGCCGCGCAGCGCGATCCGGACACCGACGCTGGAGGTCGGCAGGCCCGCGCTGTCGCAACAGAGGATCGCCTGCTCGCGGAGCACGGTCTCCACGCCGAATTGCGCTTCCAGCGTGCTGCCGGCCGCCGATTCGAGGTGACCCACGACGCCGGCGTCGGGCGCGTTGGCGAAGTGGCTCCCGCTCCTCCACCCCGCCCGGGTCGCGGTGTATTCGAGCTGGTCGCCCGCTCGCAGACCGACGAATCTCCGTGCCGTGCCCGCGACGGGGACGATGACAGCCACGCCCGCCCAATCGAACTCGGCCGGCACGGCGGTCTCGACGTCGAGGTCGACCCGCACGCGGCGCCCTGGGCTCCAGGCGTCGGCGGCGAGGCCGCTGCCGAAACCCACCAGCGCCCGCGCGGAGAAGGCCGGCGGCGGCTCCTCCGCGGGAACACCCTGGGCATGAGCGGCGCCCGCGGCCCCGGCGGCAGCGATCTCGACGAGAGCGAGCACGAGCGCCAGCCGCGACGAAATCCTGAACCTTCGGTGAGCCACCTGACCAAGCGATGCAGGCGGGATGCCACCCGCTCGGTCGCGCCCCGTCGCGACTGGGCCGAGGGGAGAGCCCGGCCGGGACGAATCTCTGTCGCGCCGCTGTCCGAGATTCACCAGGTCGGCCTCGCGAAGCGCTAGACTTGCGCCACATGGAAGAGACTGCGTTCAATCCCAAAAGGCGGCTCTGCCCCGACGGCAGCTGCGTGGGCGTCCTCGGCCCCGACGGCCGCTGCAGCGTCTGTCGGCGTTCGGCGGGAGAGACTGGCGATTCGAGTGCCGAAGCATCCCGCGAAGCACGGGCCGAGGCCCGTGCGGACCGTGTCGAGGACGGAGACGCCGGCGATGCGCGTTCCGCCGTGGCGGGCGAGGGGGTGACCTCCGGCTTCGATCCGAACCGCCGCCTGTGCGACGACGGCAGCTGCGTCGGGGTCGTGGGCGCCGACGGCGTCTGCGGCACCTGCGGGCGGAGAGCGGAGTAGTGTGCCCAGCGTCGCGGTCGTCGGAGCCTCGAGCGCGCCGCACAAGTTCGGCAACAAGGCGGTCCGCGCCTATCTGCGCCAGGGCTGGACGGTCTACCCGGTGAACCCCCAGGAAAAGACGATCGAGGGGCTGCCGGTCTATGCCTCGGTGGCCGACCTGCCGGTGGGCATCGAGCGCTTCTCGCTCTACGTGCCGCCGTCGGTGGGGATCACGCTGCTGGAGGCGATCAAGTCCAAGCAGCCGAAGGAGGTCTATCTCAACCCCGGCTCCGAGAGCGACGCGCTCATCGCCCGGGCGGAGGCCCTGGGCCTCGAGCCGATCCTGGCCTGCTCGATCATCGAGATCGGCGAGCGGCCTTAGGCGTCCCGTCGGGGCCACCTGCGGGAACTCTCTTGGGCTCCCCGCCGCGGTGCTAGACTGCCGCGCCTCCATGCCGGCTTACGCGGTCAACAGCATG
Source organism: uncultured Pseudomonadota bacterium (assembly GCA_963835825.1). Lineage (GTDB taxonomy): Bacteria > Myxococcota_A > Polyangia > Fen-1088 > Fen-1088 > JADGRB01. The sequence continues at coordinate 1,063,005 of CAWIGZ010000001.1, read as the reverse complement.
CTCGATCTCATCGGCGGGACGCCGCTGGTGAGGTTGCGCCATCTCGTCGAGCCGGGAATGGCCGACGTGTTCTGCAAGTGCGAGCAGTTCAACCCGGGCGGCTCGCTCAAGGATCGGGTGGCCCTCTCGATGATCGAGGCGGGCGAGCGCGACGGAAAGCTCACCCCGGGCGAGTCGGTGATCATCGAGCCGACCTCCGGCAACACGGGCGTCGGGCTGGCGCTGGTGTCGGCGGCCAAGCGCTATCGCCTGATCCTGACCATGCCCGACAACATGTCGCTGGAGCGGCGCGCCCTCCTCAAGGCCTACGGCGCCGAGCTGCATCTCACGCCGGCGGCGGCCGTCATGCGCGGCGCCGTCGAGCGCGCGGCCGAGCTGGCGCGCGACAACCCGCACGCCTTCATGCCGCAGCAGTTCAACAACCCGGCCAACGTCGCCGCGCACCAACGGACCACCGGCCCCGAGATCGTCGCCCAGCTCGGGAACCGCAGCCCGGACGCCTTCGTGCACGGCGTGGGGACCGGCGGGACGATCACCGGCGTCGGGCACGTCCTGCGCGAGCTGCGCCCCGACGTGCGCATCGTGGCGGTCGAGCCGGAGAAGAGCGCCGTCCTTTCGGGCGGCCCGGCGGGCGAGCACCGCATCGACGGGATCGGCGCCGGGTTCGTGCCGGCGATCCTCGATCGCTCCGTGCTCTCGGAGGTGCGGACGATCTCCGAGGGTGACGCCCAGCGGACCAAGCTGGCGCTGGCGCGGCGCGAGGGGCTGCTGGTCGGCATCTCGGCGGGCGCCTCGGTGAAGATCGCGCTCGACATCGCGCGCGAGCTCGGCCCCGGAAAGACCGTCGTGACCATCCTCTGCGACACCGGCGAGCGATACTTCTCGTCGGACGCCTACTTTGAATGAGCGTGGCGCCGGCAACGGGGAGCGTGCTGATTCTGGGCGCCGGCGGGCTGGGCTGTCCGGCGGCGCTGGCGCTGGGCGCGGCCGGCGTCACCCGGATCGGCATCGTCGACGACGATCGCGTCGACGCCAGCAACCTGCACCGACAGATCCTGTTCGCTGACGCCGACGTCGGCGAGCTGAAGGTGACCGCCTTCGCGCGCGCCCTCGCCCGCCGCTACCCCGCCCTGCGCGTCGAGCCGCACGCGGCCCGCTTCGACGTCGCCAGCGCCGAGGCGCTGGTCGCCGCGTACGACGTCATCGTCGACGGGACCGACAACTTCGCCGCCAAGTTCCTGGCCAACGACGCGGCCGTGCTGGCCGGCAAACCGCTGGTCCACGGCGCCGCGGTCGGGCTGGGCGGCCAGCTGTTGACGGTCCCAGGCGCGTGGACGGAGCCGGGCTCTGCCGGGCGGAGTCCTTCGCGGGAGGGCGCGGGAACCCTCCCAGGGTTCCCGCAGCATACAATCGGCGGCCGACCTTGCTATCGGTGCCTGTTCGAGGAACCGCCCGCCGCGGGCGTCGGCCCCTCCTGCGCCGAGGCGGGGGTCCTGGGGCCGGTGCCGGGCGTCATCGGGGCCCTCTTGGGGGCGGAGGCCGCCCGCCTGGCCAAAGGTGAAACTCCCGCTTTCGTCGGGCGCCTGGTCCAGTATGATTCGCGTTCCATGTCGGTCCGGGCCGTCCGCTTCAACCCCAACCCGCAGTGCGCCGTCTGCGCCCCCGGAGCGCGAATCCACGCGCTCGCCGCAGCCGACTACCCTGCTGCTGATTGCAACCCGCTATGAGCACCGCCCCCATGTCGAGCAACAACAAGGTCCCCTCCTACATCGAAGGCCTGCGCTGCCGCGAGTGCGGATCTGCCTATGACAAGGCGCCGATCCACGTCTGCGAGATGTGCTTCGGCCCGCTGGAGGTCGCCTACGACTACGCCCGCATCGGCAAGGTGCTGACCCGCGCGGCCATCGAGGCCCGACCGCATTCGATGTGGCGCTACGCCGAGCTGCTGCCGCTCGACGGGCCGCCCGCCGTGGGCCAGCAGAGCGGGATGACGCCGCTGGTGCGCGCCGACCGGCTGGCCAAGCGCCTCGGCCTCAAGGAGGTCTGGGTCAAGAACGACGCCGTCAGCTACCCGACGCTGTCGTTCAAGGATCGCGTGGTCTCCGTCGCCGTGTCGAAGGCGCTGGAGTTCGGCATCGGCACCATCGCCTGCGCCTCGACCGGGAACCTGGCCAACGCCACCGCCGCCCAGGCGGCCGCCGCCGGTCTTCCCGCGGTCGTGCTGGTCCCCTACGATCTCGAGCCGGCCAAGATCCTCGGCACCAGCATCTACGGCGCGCGCGTCGTCGGCGTCAAAGGGACCTACGACGACGTCAACCGCCTCTGCTCGGAGATCGCCGGCAAGTACGGCTGGGGGTTCGTCAACGTGAACCTCCGCCCGTTCTATGCCGAGGGGTCGAAGAGCTACGCCTACGAGATCGCCGAGCAGCTCGGCTGGCGGCTGCCGGCGCACGTCGTCGTCCCGATGGCCGGCGGCTCGCTGGTGACCAAGGTCGGCAAGGCGTTCGGCGAGTTCGAGAAGCTGGGCCTGGTCCCGGCGCCCGCGCGCAAGACCCGCATCCACGGCGCCCAGGCCGAAGGCTGCGCGCCGATCATCGACATGGTGCTGGAGAACCGCGATCACGTGCGGCCGGTCAAGACGCCGACCAGCATCGCCAAGTCGCTGGCCATCGGCAACCCGGCCGACGGCTTCTACGCGCGCCAGACGATCATCGGATCGGGCGGCTGGGCGGCCAAGCCGAACGACGACGAGATCGTGGCCGCCATGCGGCTGCTTGCCGAGACCGAAGGCATCTTCACCGAGACCGCAGGCGGCGTGACGCTGGGCGCGGCGCTCAAGCTGATCGCCGGCGGCCAGATCGGCAAGGACGACGGCCCGGTGGTCATCTGCATCACCGGCAACGGGATGAAGACGCAGGACCCGCTGGTCGGAAAGCTGCCGACCCCGGCGCTCATCGGCCCGCGCCTCGGCGATTTCGACGAACTGCAAGCGACCTGGACCTAAGGAGACGATAGCCATGGCCACCATCCGTATACCGACGCCGCTTCGCAAGCTCACGCAGGGCAAGGAAGAGGTCACCGCGACCGGCAACACGATCGGCGCGCTGATCGCCAGCCTGGAGACGCAGTACCCGGGCATCAAGGAGCGAATCTGCGACGAGAGCGGCCAGGTGCGGCGCTTCGTGAACATCTTCGCCAACGACGAGGACATCCGCTTCCTCAAGAATCTCGAGACGACCGTCAAGGACAGCGACGAGATCTCGATCGTCCCGGCGATCGCCGGCGGATGAACGTCGCAGAGGTCCAACGCTTCGCGCGGCAGATCGCGCTCCCCGAGGTCGGCCCCGACGGACAGACGCGGATCGGCGCCGCGCGGGTGCTGGTGACCGGCGGCGGCCTGGTGGCCGACACCGCGATGTCGTATTTGACGGCGGCGGGCGTCGGCCAGGTGATCGCGCGGGACGTCCCACCGTCCGATGGCGACGACTGGCTGGAGGCGCTGGCGGAGATCGACCTGGTCGTGCGCGCCGGCTTCGACGACGACGCCATGCTGGGGGCGGCCAAGCGCCTCGGCCTGCCGGTGATCGTGGCGCGGGCCACGCCGGCGCAGATCGACGTCATCTCGTTTCCGCGCCGCGCGCCCGCTCCGGACGCATCGCTGGAGGTCCCGCCGCAAGCCGCCGAGTCGTCGGCGTCGAGCGCAGCCGACGTGGTCGCCGGGACACTGGCCGCGGCCGAGGCGCTCGTGCGAATCGCGCGCGTCGATGGTGACATCGGCCGCATCCGCCACCTTCGCCTGCCCCTCGACGGCGGCGCGCCGCTGGCCCAGGAGCTGGGCGCGTGAGCGCGCAGCTGGATCCCGTCCACCGGGCGCGCCTGCGGGTCGCCGAGCGCATCACCGACCTCATCGGCGACACGCCCATCGTGCGGCTGCACAAGTTCGAACGCGACACGCCCGGCGTCGAGCTGTGGGCCAAGTGCGAGTTCCTGAACCCGGGCGGGTCGGTCAAGGATCGCGCCGCCTACCAGATGATCCGCGACGCCATCCGCACCGGCGCGCTCAAGCCCGGTCAGACCATCATCGACTCGACCAGCGGCAACACCGGCGTCGCCTATTCGCTGATCGGCGGCGCGATGGGCTTCCCCGTCACGCTGGTGATGCCGGGCAACGTCTCCTGGGCGCGGCGCAAGATCACCGAGGCCTTCGGCACCACGCTGGTCTTCTCCGATCCGATGGAGGGGTCCGACGGCGCGATTCGTCTGTGCCGCAAGATGGTCGACGAGAACCCCGGCCGCTACTTCTACCCCGACCAGTATTCGAACCTGTCGAACCCGCTCGGCCACTACAACACCACCGGGCGCGAAATCTGGGAGCAGACCGAGGGGCGCGTCACCCACTTCGTGACCGGCATCGGCACGACCGGCACGGTGATGGGAACGGGGCGGCGCCTCAAGGAGTATCGCCGCGACATCGAGGTCTGGGCCGTGGAGCCGGCGGACGCGCTGCACGGCCTCGAGGGGTTGAAGCACATGGAGAGCTCGCTGGTCCCCGCCATCTACCACCCCGAAGAGCTCGACGGCGTCCTGGCCATGGACACCGACGAGGCCTGGGACGTCTCCGATCGGCTGGCGCGGGAAGAGGGGCTGCTGGTCGGCCACTCGTCCGGCGCGTCGCTGGCGGGGGGCTTGCGCATCGCCAAGCGGCTGGTCGCCGCCGGCAAGCCGGGCGTGATCGTCACGCTGTTCCCGGATCGCGCCGAGCGCTACTTCGAGGCGCCGGTGATCCCCAAGGCCGCGACGACAGAGAAGCCGGCGCCGTGAGCGGCATCGACGTTGGCGAGATGCCGCCGCCCCACCCCACCGCCTCCGCCGAGGCGCTGGCGGCGATGTACGCCCACGCGCGGCGCGACTACCCCAACGAATGCTGCGGCATCGTGTTCGGCCCGAAGGGAGCGCCGGTCGCCGATCGCGCCGTCGCCTCCGTCAACACGCAGAACGAGCTGCACGCGCAGGATCCGGCGACGCACGTGCGCGACGCCCGCACCGCCTACAACCTGGGCGCGGGCGATCTGTTCAAGCTGGGCAAGAGCCTGCGCGGCGAAGAGCCGGCCAAGATCATCTACCACTCGCACGTCGACGTGGGCGCCTACTTCAGCGACACCGATCAGGCTGCGGCGGTGATGGACGGCGAGCCCTCCTACCCCGTCGAGTACATCGTCATCGACGTCCAGAAGGATCGCGTCGGCGGCGCCGCGCAGTTCGCCTGGGACGCAGCGGCGCGCCGCTACGTCGAGGTCGGTCGCTACCCCGCCGGCTGAGCCCGTGTTGACAGGGCCGGAGGGCGCGTCGAGACTGGAGGTCTAACTTTCGGGAGGTCTTCGATGCGTGGGTCGCCCGTCCTCGTTTCTTTGGTGGTTGTCGCTGTCCTCGTCGCCACCGGTGTCGGCCTTTCGTGCGCCGACTCCAAGTGTTGCTATCTGCCGCCGGGAAGCACCACGACCGGCAACGTCTGCGACAGCGCGTCCTTCACCGCCTGCGTTCACACCTGCGGCGAGTCCGACACCACGGAATCGACGGCGGCCACCTGTTCCGCCGGCGTTTACAGCTGCGACAACTCGACGATCCCGGCCGTCTCCTGCCCGTCGAGCGGCTGGTCCGCCGCGCTGGCCTGCGGCCCGTGGGTGACCGGCCATGACTGTGGTCTGCAGTGCGGCGTCTGCGTCAAAGGCCTCTGGACCTGCGCCCCCTGTCCGGACGCGGCAACCGACTAAGAGGGTCGCCTGAACGCAGCGAAGGATCCGATCACTTGCCCCGAGAATGTGGAGCCCGGAGCCGCCCTGACCTCCGAGGGGGACGAGGCGCGCCGCGCCCGCGGTGGCGTTCACGGGCTCGCGATTCGATTGGCACTCGCCGTCAGTCGCGTCCTGGGACGCAGGGGAAAGGTCGTCGGCGATCGGTACCACGCTCGAGCACTGACGACGCCGCGACAGACGCGGACGAGCATGGTGTACGTGCTGCTCAACTTCCGGAAGCATCTCCGGGCCCCTGCGTGCATTGATCCGCGGAGCTCGGGGCAGCATTTTTCAGGGTGGCAGGCCACCCCGATGGCCACGGATGTTGCTCCGGCCACCGTTCCACCCGGCACCTGGATGGCGCGGGTCGGCTGGCGCCGCGCGGGAGGGCCGCTGCGGCTCGACGAACACCCGGCCGCGCCCCTGAGACCGCCCGATTTGAATCGGCGGCTGTTGAGGCGAGCGGGCGCGTCGAAGGCGACCTCGCTTTGAACGGAGCCACGGTCGTTCTACAGAATGTGACGAATGATGAGAGCCGCCGGCGTGGTTGACAGTCCTCGGGCCGGCGCCGAGACTTCCGGCTTCCCCCGAGGAGGCTGTTGATGCGTGTCCCCCGCGCGCTCGTCTCGTTGTTGGTCGTTGCGCCTTTGGCTGTCTTCTATGGCTGTGGCGGCGGCTCGAGTGACACCTCCGGCCAGGGCGGCAGCCCGGCGACCGGCGGCAATTCGGGGAGCGGCGGGAGCTCAGGGACCGGCGGCAACCCGGCCAGCGGCGGCAATTCGGCGATCGGCGACGGCGGCTCACCGGGCACCGGGGGTGTCGGCGCAACCGGCGGCAGCGCTGGCCATGGCGCGGCGGGCGGCGGCGGACACGCGGGCGGCGCCGGCGGTCACGCCACCGGCGCCGGTGGTGGAGGAACCGGCGGCGCCGGTGGACACGCGACCGGCGGCGTGGGCACCGGAAACGGCGGCGCGGCGGGGCACCTGGCCGGCGGCGCGGGCGGCCACGCCACCGGAGGAAGCACCGGCAGCGGCGGCAGCGCCCCGGACGGCGGCGCGCCCCCGCAGACGATCACGACCGCGGGCGGCACCTGGAACCTGGCCTGGTCCGACGAGTTCAACGGCAGCGGCGCCCCCGATCCCTCGAACTGGGGCTACGAAAAAGGGTTCGTCCGCAACTCGGAGCTGCAGTGGTACCAGCCCGACAACGCCACCGTCGCCAACGGCCTGCTGACGATCGCCGCGCAGAAGGTCCACGTCCTGAATCCGAACTACGTCGCCGGCAGCAGCGACTGGAAGACCAACCGCCAGTACTACGACTACACGTCGACCTCGATGACGACCTCGGGAAAGCACGACTGGCAGTACGGCCGGTTCGAGATGCGCGCCAAGATCGACATCCGCCAGGGGAGCTGGCCGGCCTTCTGGATCCTCGGCAGCGGCACCTCCTGGCCCGCCTCGGGCGAGGTCGACATCATGGAGTACTACGCCAACAAGGTGCTGGCCAACGTCTGCACGCCCGCCGGCAGCAACTGCACCTGGGACAGCACCAACCAGTCGCCGGCGTCGCTGGGGAGCACCTGGGGCGACAACTTCCACGTCTGGGCGATGGAGTGGGACGCCACCACCATCAACCTTTATCTCGACGACAAGCTGGTGAACACCTACGCCGTCTCCACCGCCGGCACCGGGACCAGCAACCCCTACGACCACAAGAAGTTCTACGTCCTGGTCAACCTGGCCATCGGCGCCAACGGCGGCGACCCCAGCAACACCACGTTCCCCATCACGTACCAGGTCGACTACGTCCGCGTGTACCAGAAGGCCAACTGAGCGCCTCCGGGCGGCACGTCGTCGGGCGGGGTTTCGCTTCGCTCACCGTCGCCTCACGGCAACGCTCTCATAGGCGCTCGTCACGCGACTCGGGTAAAGTACGCGCCGTGACTGCCCCGCTCTTCTTACGTGCCTGTCGCGGTGAAACCACTGAGCGCGCGCCGCTCTGGCTGATGCGACAGGCGGGGCGTTATCTGCCGGAGTACCGGCAGGTGCGCTCCGGCGTCAGCTTCCTCGAGCTCTGCAAGACGCCCAAGCTGGCGGCGGAGGTGACGCTGCAGCCGATCCGCCGGTTCGGCTTCGACGCGGCGATTCTCTTCTCCGATCTGCTGGTGCCGCTGGAGGCGATGGGCCTGGCCGTCGAATTCACCGACGAGGGGCCACGGCTGCCGGCGCCGGTGCGGACCGCCGCGGACCTCGGGCGGATGGGGTCCTTCGATCCGGCGGCCCGCACGCCGTTCGTCATGGAGACCATCGAGGCGGTCACCGCCGCGCTGGGGCCGGAGACGCCGGTGATCGGGTTCGCCGGCGCGCCGTTCACCGTCGCCACCTATGCGGTCGAGGGGAAGACCTCGAAGAGCTTCTCCGAGACCAAGCGCCTCTTCTATCAGCGCCCCGCCGACGCGCACCGGCTGCTGTCGTTGATCGGCGAGGCGACGCGCGACTATCTGCTGGCGCAGATCAAGGCCGGCGCGGCGGCGGTGCAGCTCTTCGACTCGTGGGTCGGCGTGCTGTCGGCGGAGGACTTCGAGACGTTCGCGCTCCCCCCCACGCTGGCGCTGATCTCCGCCCTGCGGGCCACCGGCGTGCCGGTGATCTATTTCGCCAACGGCGCGGCGTCGATCCTCGATCGCGTGGCGCGCGTCGGTGCCGACGTCTACGGCCTCGACTGGCGCCTGCCGATCGACGAAGGGCGCGCCCGGCTGGGCGGCGCGCGCGCGGTGCAGGGGAACCTCGACCCGGCGGTGCTGCTGGGCCCGCCCGCCGAGATCGAGCGGCGCGCGCGCGACATCGTCCGGCGCGGCGGCAAGCGCGGCCACGTCTTCAACCTGGGACACGGGATCACGCCGGACGTGCCGATCGAGTCGGTGACCGCGCTGGTGGCCGCCGTCCGGAGCGCCTGATGCCGGCAGCGGAGACGACCGCGGCGGCGCGGGCGCCGATCGGCCTGGTCGCGCTCAACCTGGGCGGTCCCGGATCGCTCGACGACGTGCGCCCGTTCCTGCAGCGCCTGTTCGCCGATCCGGAGGTCCTCCAGATCCGCTGGAGCCCGCTGCGGAAGTACGTCGCCTGGTCGATCGCCCGCAAGCGCGCGTCGTACTCGCGCCAGGCCTACGCTCAGATTGGCGGGCGCTCGCCGATCCTCGCCGAGACGACGGCCCAGGCCCAGGCGGTGACCGACGCGCTGGCTGCCCGCGGGATCGACGCCGTCCCGGCGGTGGCCATGGCGGCCTGGCACCCGCTGGCCGAGGAGACCCTGGCGACGCTGGCGGCCCGCGGCGTCCGGCGGGTGATCGCCCTGCCCCTCTACCCGCAGGAGTCGCGCACGACGACCGACTCGTCGCTCAACCAGATCGAGGCCGCCCGCGCGCTCACGCCGGGGATGGAGATCGCGGCGGTGCGGCGCTACCCGGACGCCGAGGGCTACCTGCAAGCGGTGGTGGCGCGGATCGAGGAGGCGATCGCCACGCTTCCCCCCGAGCACGTGGCGACCGCGCCCGTGCTGTTCTCCGCGCACGGCCTCCCCGAGGCTTACATCCGCAAGGGCGATCCCTACCTCGACGACATCCGGATCACGGTGGAGGCCGTGTCGCGACGGATGAACCTAGGCCCGCGCGCCCGCCTCAGCTTCCAGAGCAAGGTCGGACGCATGCGCTGGCTGGGCCCCTCGACCGAGACGGTGCTCGACGAGATGGCCGCGGCCGGCGAGCGCGCCGTCGTCGTCGTCCCCATCGCCTTCACCGGCGAGCACATCGAGACGCTGCAAGAGATCGACATCCTCTTCCGGGAGCGGGCCGAGAAGGCCGGGATCGTCCACTTCGCCCGCGCCCGCACCGTCGGCACCCACCCGTCGTTCATCGCGGCGCTGGCGGATCTGGCGGAGGCCGCCGCCCGAGAGCGTGGCTGGATCTAGCGTGCGGATCGCGATCATCGGCGGCGGCATCTCCGGGCTCACGGCCGCGCACCTGCTGGTCGCCGCCGGACACGACGTGACGCTGGCCGACGACGCGGCCGAGCCGGGTGGACTGATGGCCGGCGCGCGGGTCGACGGATTTCTGTGCGAGCGCGGACCGCAGGCGATGCTCGACGGCTCGGACGAGGTCCGGGCGCTGATCGCCGGCGCCGGTCTCGAGGCCCGCATCGTGCGCGCCCTGCCCGCCTCGCGGCGCCGCTCGGTCTACGTCGGGGGCCAGCTGCGGCCGTTCCCCGCCAGCCCGCCCGCGCTGCTGAAGACGGACCTCCTCAGCGCGCGCGGCAAGCTGAGGCTGCTGCGCGAGCCGTTCATCCGTCGGCGAGCGAACGACGACGCCGAGGAATCGGTGTACGACTTCGTGGCGCGGCGGTTCGGCGCCGAGGCGGCCCGGCGCGCGGCGGCGCCCGCGCTCATCGGCATCTTTGCCGGCGACGCCGCGGCGCTGTCGGTGCGCGCGGCGCTGCCCCGGCTCGCCGCGCTCGAGCGCGAGCACGGCAGCGTCTTGCGCGGCCTGTTTCGCTCCCGGGGCAAGAGCCGGCTTGGCCGGCCGATCACGTTCCCCGAAGGCCTCGCCGAGCTGCCGCGCGCGCTCGGTGCGGCGCTGGGGACGCGGCGACGGGTGGCGCGGGCGACGGGAATCGAGCGGCGCGCCGGCGGCTGGACGATCGCCCTCGACGGCGGCGCGCCGCTCGAGGCCGAGCGTCTCGTCCTGGCCACTCCGGCGGCGGTGACGGCCGCGCTGCTCGCGCCCCACGCGCCCCCGGCCGCCGAAGCGCTGCGGGCCATCCCGCACGCGCCGGTGGCGGTCGTCTGCCTCGGGTTCCGCGCCGCGGACGCCGGGGCGCTGGGAATGGATCTCGACAGCTACGGATTCGTCGTGGCGCGCGGCGAGGGGATCTCCCTCCTCGGCTGCCAGTACGACTCGTCGGCCTTCCCGGGCCGCGCGCCGGCGGGCGGCGTGCTCCTGCGCGCGCTCTGCGGCGGAGCCTTCGATCCGCAGCTGGTCGACGCCGATGACGCCACCATCGCGGCAACCGTGCTCGGCGATCTCCGCCGCGCCGCCGGGCTCCGCCGCGATCCCGACCTGGTCCAGATCTGGCGCGCGCGCCCCGGCATCCCCCAGTACGACCGGGCGCAGCTCGCCCGCACCCGCGTCGTCGACGACGCTCTGGCGCGCCTCCCCGGCCTGTCGGTGATCGGGCACGCCCTGCGCGGCGTCGGGGTCAGCGCCTGCGTCGCCGCCGCGACCGCGCTCGTTCGTGACATCGGAGCTTGATTCTCGGACCGGGCGGCCCGATCCTTCGTCCCGAGGAGGTCCACATGCGCGCGCTCAGAAATCTCTTCGCATTGCTCGTGATCGTCGTCGTCCTGGGCGGTGGCGCGCTGGTGGCGTTTCGGATCGCCCGGCAGAGGCCGTCGACGCCCGAGCAGATCAAGCCGGACCTCATCGCCGTCAGCTCCGCCGGCGCCTACCTCTACGCTGCGCGCGCCGGACAGCACGTGGTGCTGTTCGACAGCGGCGCTGACCCGGCCGGCAATCCGGTCGACATCGCGCTTTCGGCCCTGCATGCCGGGCGGGGCGACGTCTCCGACATCTTCCTCACCCACGCCCACGGCGATCACACGGCCGGCGCCAGCGGCCTGACCGGCGCGCACGTGCATCTCGGGTCAGGGGGACGTCCCCTACGCCGAAGGTCGCGCCCCCTGGGACAGCCTGCTGCTCCGGGTGATGAGCAAGGGAATGGGAGCTCCGTCGATCAACGTCAGCAACCCCATCGACGGCGTGCAGGTCGTCGATCTCGGCGGTGGGAAGGTCGTGAAGGCGATCCCGGTGCCCGGGCACACCCCCGGCTCGTACGTCTTCCTGTACGACGGCGTGCTGTTCACCGGAGACACGGCGATCTTCAAGCAGGGGCGGCTCGACCGCGGGCCGGGCCTCTTCGACAGCAACAGCGAGCAGGTGAAGGCGTCGGTGACGGCGCTCAAGCAGCAGCTGACCGGTGCCGAGCTCGAGGCGGTCTGCACGGGCCACGGCGGCTGCACGCCGGTCGGGCTCGGACGGACGCTGTTCGACGACTTCGCCGGCCGGATCGGGGGCTGAGCGTGTCAATCGCCGTGTTCCAGGCCGTGAAGGGGTTTCAGATCCTGGCCGCGCTCGTCGCCCTCGGCGGGTCGCCGCAGCGCACGCCCACGCCCGACGAGCTGCGCCTCTTCGACGAAGGGACGCACGCCCTCGCGGCCGGCGACGCGGCCGCCGCCGAGAAGGCCTGGCGGGCGGGCTACGAGATCGCCCACGATCCGGCCTTCCTGGTTCACCTCGGCGAGGCCGAGGAGAAGGCCGGCCAGACGACCGCGGCGATCGACAGCTACCGCCGCTACCTGCGCGAGGTCCCCGACGCCTCCGACCGCGCCGACATCGAGCAGCGGCTGGCGCGCCTCGCACCGGCGGCGCCGGCGCCCGCCCCGGCGCCGAAGGTGGAGACCCCCGGCGAGTTCGGCGGCACACCGCCGGCGAGCCCACCGGCCCCGAGCGCGGCGCCGCCCGTCGCCGCCTCCTCCGTGGCCTCCTCCGTGGCCTCGCCCGGTCCGACCGCGCCCCACGTCGACACCGAGGGTCCCCGCCGGCAAGGAGCAAGAGGACTCCGGATGGAACCGCTACAACACCACCGCCGTCATCGCCTCGGGCGTCACGCTCGCGCTCCTCGGCACGGCCGCGTTCTACGGCGCCGAGGCCAGCTCGAAGGAGGGCGACGTCAACCGGCTGATCACCTTCCGCTTCCCGCCGCCGCGATACTCGTCGGTGGCGGCGACCTACACCAGCGACCTGGCTGACGGGCGAAGCGACGCCCACACGTCCAGGATCCTGTTGCTCGCGGCCGCCGGAACCGGGGTCGTCGCCGCGGTCTTCTTCGTCCTCGACGCCCTCCGGCCGCCGTCCGAGCCGGCGCCCGCCGCGCCCGCTCTGCCGGCCGTCTCCGTCTCGCTCGCGCCGTCGGGCAATGGATTCGGCGCCCAGGGAGCTTGCTCATGGCGATTCTGAAGACCCGCGACAAGACGCTCTGGACGGTGCTCCGCCTGGCCCTGCTGCTCCTCGCCGTGGCGCGCCTGACGGCCTGCTTCAACCCGGCGCAGCCCGGCTGCGCCTTCTCCTGCGCCGGCGACGGACTGTGTCCCTCCGGCTACAGCTGCGGCACCGACCTCATCTGTCACCGGGACGACGGTCAGGGAACCTGTGCCATCCAGACCGACGCGGCGACCGACGCGCCGACGACGACGGACGCCACCTCGGACGCGACCTCCGGGCAGTAGAGCTGGAGCGCTTTTCGCGTGGAGCCGGCCCGGCTCCCGTATAGACTCCCGCGCGGAAGCAACCATGGGCGTTTTCGACATGTTCTCGAAGGAGCGATCGCGCGAGCGAACCGCCAGCCGCGTCATCAACAAATATGCCCAGTCGCCCGACCGCCTGAAGGCGATGCAGACGCTGCTGGAAGACGGCTCGCCCGAGGCGCTCTACGCGGTGATGCGCCGCTTCGGCATGCTCTACGACAAGACGATCGACGACGAGCAGGAGAAGGAGTACCTCTTCGACAGCCTGGTCGAAAAGGGCGGCGTGGTCCTGGGGCCGCTCAAGAAGTACCTGCTGGCCGCTGAATCGATCTCCTGGCCGCTGCGCGTGCTCGACAAGGTCGTGGCGACGAAGGACGAGGTCGTCGACGTGCTGGCCGAGGTGATGCAGCGCCACGAGCCCGGATACGAGCGCGATCCCACCAAGAAGATCCAGCTCCTCACCCACCTGGCCGGCGTCAAGAGCCCGCGCGTGGCGCCTCTGGTGGCCCCCTACCTCGCCGACATGGACACCGGCGTGCGCTACGCCGCCGCCGAGGCGTTGCTCGCGCAGGAAGACGCGGCGGCGGCCAGCGAGCCGCTGCTGAACGTCTTCGTGTCCGATCAAGAAGAGAGCCTCCGCCTTCGCATCCGCATCGCGGACGGTTTCGCCGAGCTCGGATGGCCGCTGGGCGACAAGCGCGCCGAGGTCGAGAAGCGCCTCCCCGACGCGTACACGATCGAAGCGCGCGGCAAAGAGCCGGCACGCATCAAGAAGAAGCCGGCCCCCAAGGAATAAGAAAGAGTAAGGACCAGACGTGCCGAAACGGACCGACATCAAGACCGTCATGCTGATCGGGTCGGGCCCGATCGTGATCGGGCAGGCCTGCGAGTTCGACTACTCCGGAACCCAGGGGGTCAAGGCGCTCAAGGAAGAGGGCTACCGGGTCGTGCTGGTGAACTCGAACCCGGCGACGATCATGACCGACCCGGAGATCGCCGATCGCACCTACGTCGAGCCGCTGACCGTCGAGGTGCTCACCAGCGTCATCGAGCGCGAGCGCCCGGACGCGCTCCTGCCGACGCTGGGCGGACAGACGGCGCTCAACCTGGCGCTGGAGCTGCACAAGGCCGGCGTGCTCGCCGCCTACGGCGTCAAGCTGATCGGCGCGCAGGTCGAGGCGATCGAGAAGGCGGAGGACCGCCAGCTCTTCAAAGAAGCGATGGCCGAAGATCGGCCTCGACGTGCCGCTCTCCGGCTACGCCCACAGCCTGGAAGAGGCGCGGACCATCCAGGCCCAGATGGCGGCCGAGACCGGCGTCGCCTACCCGGTGCTGCTGCGGCCGTCGTTCACGCTGGGCGGCTCGGGCGCCGCCATCGTCTGGAACGCCGAGGAGTTCGACTCCAAGGTCTCCTGGGGCCTGACCGCAGAGCCCGCGCGGCGAGGTGCTGGTCGAGCAGTCGGTGCTCGGCTGGAAGGAATACGAGCTGGAGGTGATGCGCGACACCAAGGACAACGCGGTCATCATCTGCTCGATCGAGAACTTCGATCCGATGGGCGTGCACACCGGCGACTCGATCACCATCGCGCCGGCCATGACCCTCACCGACAAGGAGTACCAGATCATGCGGGACGCGGCGCTGGCCGTGATCCGCGAGATCGGCGTGGAGACCGGCGGCTCGAACATCCAGTTCGCGGTCAACCCGGAGAACGGGCGGATGATCGTGATCGAGATGAACCCGCGCGTCTCGCGCTCGAGCGCGCTGGCCTCGAAGGCGACCGGGTTCCCCATCGCCAAGATCGCCACCAAGCTGGCCGTCGGCTACACGCTCGACGAGGTCCCCAACGACATCACCCGCGAGACGCCGGCCTGCTTCGAGCCGACCATCGACTACGTGGTGACCAAGATCCCGCGCTTCGCCTTCGAGAAGTTCCCCGGCGCCGACGACGAGCTCGGCCCGCAGATGAAGTCGGTCGGCGAGGTGATGGCCATCGGGCGGACGTTCAAGGAGAGCTTCGGCAAGGCGCTGCGCTCGATGGAGATCGGGCGGGCCGGGTTCGATCTCGAGAGCCCGCCGTCGCTCGAGGAGCTGCGCCGCCGGATCGTCCGCCCGGGGCCCGATCGTCTCTGGCAGCTCGCCGAGGCGCTGCGCGCGGGCCTGTCGGAGGCGGAGGCGTTTCAGCTGACGAAGATCGACCCCTGGTTCCTCCGCCACCTCGGGCAGATGGTCGCGGCCGACGAGGGGGCCCGGATCGCGGGCGCGACCAAGGGCGCCGCCCTGCTCGACGATGCGGCCGGCCTGCTGCGGCTCAAGCAGCACGGCATCTCCGACCGGCGCCTCATGAAGCTGGCCGGCGTGTCGGAAGAAGAGGTCCGGCAGGCGCGCATCAAGCACGGCGTCCGCCCGGTCTTCAAGCGGGTCGACACCTGCGCCGCCGAGTTCGAGGCCCAGACGCCCTATCTCTATTCGACGTACGAGAACAGCTTCGAGGAGTCAGTGGATCGCGTGGGGGAGGTCGGGCTTCGCCCGATCGAGCCCGTCGCGGGGGGGCCGGGGCCCCTCCCAGGGTCACCGTTGAAAATGAGGGGCGGCCCACGGCGAAGAAGAAGATCGTCATCCTGGGCGGCGGCCCCAACCGGATCGGCCAGGGGATCGAGTTCGACTACTGCTGCGTCCACGCGGTGCAGGCGCTGCGCGAGGACGGCTACGAGACCATCATGGTCAACTGCAACCCGGAGACGGTCTCGACCGACTACGACACCTCCGACCGGCTGTTCTTCGAGCCGCTGACTCGCGAAGACGTGCTGGAGATCGTCGACGCCGAGAAGCCCGACGGCGTCATCGTCCAGTTCGGCGGGCAGACCCCGCTGCGCCTGGCGGTGCCGCTCATGAACGCGGGCGTGAAGCTGCTCGGCACCAGCGCCGACGCCATCGACCGCGCCGAGGATCGCCAGCGCTTCGGCGAGCTGATCCGCAAGCTGGGCCTCCGCGTCCCCGCCTGGAAGACCGCCTACGGCCTCGGCGAGGCCTACGAGGCCGCGCGCGAGATCGGCTACCCGGTGATGGTGCGCCCGTCGTACGTCCTCGGCGGCCGGGCGATGGAGATCGTCCACGACGAATCGGGCCTGGAGAAGTTCGTGCTCACCGCGATGGAGGCCTCGCGCCGCGAGAGCCTCAAGTCGCGCGCCGACGAGAAAGAGGCGCCGATCCTGATCGATCAGTTCCTGCCCGACGCCATCGAGGTCGACGTCGACGTGGTCGCCGACGGCACCGACGTGGTGGTCGGCGGCGTGATGGAGCACATCGAGGAGGCCGGCATCCACTCGGGCGACTCGGCCTGCTGCCTGCCGCCCCACTCGCTCGCCGCCGAGACGGTCGAGGCCATCAAGACGCAGGCCCGGGCCCTGGCCCGCGAGCTGGGCGTGCGCGGCCTGATGAACGTCCAGTTCGCCGTCCCCCGCGACGGGCGCGGCATCTTCATCCTCGAGGTGAACCCCCGCGCCTCGCGCACGGTGCCGTTCGTCTCCAAGGTGACCGGCGTGCCGCTGGCCAAGGTGGCGGCGCGCATCGCTGTCGGGCGCACGCTCAAGGAGATGGGCATCCGCGAGGTGACGCCCCGGCACATCGCCGTCAAGGAGGCGGTGTTCCCTTTCGCCAAGTTCGCCGGCGTCGACACGCTGCTCGGCCCCGAGATGCGCTCGACCGGCGAGGTGATGGGGATCGACACCAGCTTCGCGGCCGCCTTCGGCAAGAGCCAGATCGGCGCCGGGACGCGGCTGCCCATGCGGGGGACCGCGTTCCTCTCGGTGCAGAACAGCGACAAGGCGAACGCCGTCGCGGTCGCCAAGGGGCTCATCGATCTCGGCTTCGAGGTGCTGGCCACCCGCGGCACGCACGACTTCCTCCGCGCCCAGGGGATCGCCGTCGACCGCATCAACAAGGTGCGCGAGGGGCGCCCCCACTGCGTCGACCGCATCCTCGACGGCGGCATTCACCTGGTCATCAACACGACCGCCGGCGCCGAGGCGATCAAGGATTCGTTCCCCATCCGCCGCAACGCCCTGCTGAAGGGCATCCCCTACTACACGACGATGTCCGCCGCGCGCGCCGCGGTGGGGGCCATCGCCGAGCTGCGCGCCGGCAAGATGCGGGTGCGGTCGCTGCAGGAGTACCAGGCGCAGGCAGAGTCCGTGGCAGACGCCGAGGGAAATAGGAAGGTAGGTTCGTAGTCATGGCCAAGTTCCCGATGACACCGCGCGGGCAGCAGGCCCTGCGCGAAGAGCTCAAGCGGCTGCGGGAGGTCGAGCGCCCCAAGAACGTGCTCGACATCGAAGAGGCCCGCGCCCACGGCGATCTGAAAGAGAACGCCGAGTACCACGCCGCCAAGGAGCGCCAGGGCTTCATCGAGGGCAGGTCGCGCGACATCGAGTCGATCCTGGCGCAGGCCGAGGTGATCGATCCGGCCAAGCTGTCCGGCAGCAAGGTGGTGTTCGGCGCCACGGTGAAGCTGACCGACGTCGACAGCGGCGAAGAGGTGACCTACATGGTCGTCGGTGACCACGAGGCCGACATCAAGGCCGGGCGGATCGCCGTCTCCGCGCCGCTGGCGCGCGCCATGATCGGCCGCGAGCGCGGCGAGTCGGTGACGCTGAAGACCGGCAAGGGAACCCGCGAGTACGAGATCTCCGACGTTCGGTTCATCGCCGCGACCTGATCGAAGCAGAGCGCTCGACGCAGACGCTCGACGAGAAAGATCGCGCGAAGCGCTCGCTCAGCGATCGACGCCGGCGTCGGCCGTTCCGCCGCCGTGGCCGCCGCTGCCCGCGGCGCCCGCGGTCGCCCCGCCCTGGCCACCCGTGGCGCCCGCGCCGGCCGCTCCGCCCGCTCCGGGCGTCCCGGCCGCGCCGCCCACCCCGGGCGTCCCGCCCGCTCCGCCCGCTGCCGGCGCTCCGCCCGCGCCGCCCACTGCCGGCGCTCCGCCCGCGCCGCCCACTGCCGGCGCTCCGCCCGCTCCGCCCGCTGCGGTGTCACCGGCCGCGCCGCCCTCGCCCGCCGCGCCGGTCATGCCGGCGACGCCCGCGCCGCCCGCGGCCGTTCCGCCGGTGCCAGGCGTGACAGTGGTTCCCGGCGCGACGCAACGTCCCCCTTCCGTCGTCTCTCCAGTTGCCGAGCACATGCCGCTGGCGCAGTCGCTATTTTGCACGCAGCGACCGCCCAGCCCCTGCGTGCAGGCAAGCCCGGCCAGGCCGGCAAAAAAAGACGCGACCAAAATCGAGCGAAGACGAAAAGAGATCCGACGCATGGAAAGCCGCTCAGTTACCACGCACCCACCTGACTGTCTATGGCCGATACCTTGAGGTACGTTTCAGGCATGCGTCCTTCGATGCGGTGGGCCCTCCCCCTGGTTGCCTCGGTCGGCGCGGCGGTCGTCGTCACGAGCATCCGCGCCGAGGCGGCCCCGAAGCCTTCGGCCCAGGCTGCCGATGGTTCCAAGCCGGCCAGGCCTTCCCGGAAGTCGTCGGCGTCGGGGCCCGAAAAGGAGGCTCGGGCGTTCCTGGCCACCGTCACCAGCCTGCTCGCTCCCGTCGCGGTGAGCGCCAACCTGGCCGACTGGACCTCGCTGACCGACGTGACGCCGGAGCACACCGGCCAGCGGACCGGAGCGGACAAGGCGCTGGCCGCGCTGGCTGGGTCGAAGCTCATCATCGAGAAGACCAAGGCGCTCCTGAAGAGCCGCAAGCTGCTCGACGAGCAGACGGTCCGGCAGCTGGAAAAGCTTCTCCTGGCCGCTGCCGAGGACCCGGGGACGATCCCGGAGGTGGTGGCCAAGCGGGTCGAGGCGGAGGCCCACCAGGCGAGCATCCTCGACGGCTACACGTTTTGCGGGTCGCCGCCGGGAAGAGGACGCGCCTGCGCCCACCCGCTGACGGCCAACCAGATCGACGACATCCTCCGCAAGTCGCGCGATCTGCCCGAGCGGCTGCGCGTCTGGACGGCGTCGAAGGAGATCGGACGCCCGCTCAAACCCGGCCTGGTCGAGCTGGTCAAGCTGCGCAACCAGGTGGCGCGCGAGATGGGGTACCACTCGTACTTCGCGCTCCAGGTCGCCGACTACGGCATGACCGTCGACGAGATGATGAAGCTGCTCGACGACGCCATCGAGACGACCAAGCCGCTCTACGACGGGCTCCAGTGCTTCGCCCGCTACGAGCTGGCGGCCCGGTTCAAGCGCCCGCCGCCGCGCCTCATTCCGGCGCACTGGCTGGGAAATCGCTGGGCCCAGACCTGGCCTGGACTGATCCCAGCGGCCAACCTCGACCCCCTGTTCAAGGGGGCGACGGCCGAGAGCATCGTCAAGAGCGCGGAGAACTTCTATCTGTCGCTCGGCTTCCCCAAGCTCCCCGCGACGTTCTGGGAGCGCTCGGATCTCTACCCCGTGCCGCCGGGCCTCCCGCGCAAGAAGAACACCCACGCCTCGGCCTGGGACATCGATCGCGCCGGCGACGTTCGCTCGCTCATGAACGTCGAGCCGAACACCGAATGGTTCGAGGCCGCCCACCACGAGCTCGGCCACATCTATTATTACCTCTCCTACGACCGGCCGGAGGTCCCCTACCTGCTGCGCGACGGGGCCAACCGCGCCTTTCACGAAGCGGTCGGCGAGCTGGCCAAGCTGGCCAGCCAGCAGACCCCGTACCTGGTGAAGGTCGGGGTGATGCCCCCGGGCAAGCAACCGGATCCGACGGAATGGCTGCTCCAGTCGGCGCTCGACTCGATCGTCTTTCTCCCCTTCTCCGCCGGGACGATGAGCCACTTCGAGCACGATCTCTACGAGGACGAGCTGCCGCCCAGCGAGTGGCAACAGCGGTGGTGGGACGACGTCGCGACGTTTCAGGGCGTGGTCCCGCCGGGGAGCCGCGACGGGGACCTCTGCGACGCCTGCACCAAGACGCACATCAACGACGATCCCGCCCAGTACTACGACTACGCGCTGGCGACGATGATCAAATTCCAGCTGCACGATCACATCTGCAGCAAGATCCTCAAGCAGGACGTGCGGGCCTGCGACTACTCGGGCAGCAAAGAGGTCGGCGCGTTCTTGAAGGGAATCCTCTCGCTGGGCGCGACGCGTGACTGGCGGGCGGTCATCAAGGAAGCGACCGGCGAGCCGATCTCGCCGCGGGCCATGATGGCTTTCTATCAGCCGCTGGTCGACGTGCTGGCCAAGCGCAACGCAGGCCGGGACTGCGGGCGGTGATCGCCCCCCGCTTCGCGCCGGCCCTCGGGCTGGTCCTCGCCGCGCTCAACGGCGCCCCCCCTCCCCCCCACCTCCCCGGAACGACGACTTTGCCGCCCATCGCGGTTCCCCCGCCCCCCCGGCCGCCCGCCGAGACAGAGCGGGGGGTGGCGCTGGGCCTGTTCGCCGAGGACGTCAGCTTCTCGTACGGGCCACTGCTGGCCGAGATCGTCGCGCTCGGCGCCACCCACGTGGCGCTGGTCGTTCCGCTCTATCAGACCGACGGGGCCAGCGTGGAGCTCGGCCTCGACACCCGCCTGTCGCCGACCCTCGAGACCGTCGCCGAGACGGCCCGCGCGGCAAAGCGCGACGGCCTCGAGGTCACGATCTTCCCCATCGTTCGGCTCTCGGCGCCGCGCCCGGGTGAGTGGCGCGGCACCCTGGCGCCGCGCGACCGCGACGCCTGGTTTCTCAGCTACGGCGACAAGCTCGGCGATCTGGCCGGCATCGCCGCGATGACCGGCGCCAAGCGACTGGTCGTCGGCAGCGAGCTGTCGACGCTGGACGGCGATCTCGATCGCTGGCGACCGGTCATCGAAAAGGTGCGGGCCGTCTTCGGAGGCAAGCTGGTCTACTCGGCCAACTGGGACCATTACAAGAACGCCCCCCTCTTCGATCTGGTCGACGAGGACGGGATCTCGGGCTACTTCAACCTGCGCGACGCCAAGGCCCCCGACGACGACGCGACGGCGGAGGCCGGCTGGCGGCGGGTGCGGCAAGAGCTCGAGGCCTGGCGGGTTGGGCGCTCGGCCCCCTTCATCTTCACGGAGCTCGGCTACCGCTCGCGGGCCGGCGCCACCGCAGCGCCCTGGGACGAAGGCCCCGGCGGCGTGCCCGATCCGGACGAGCAACGCCGCGGCTTCGCTGCCTTCCGCCGCGCCTGGACCGGATCGCCGATCCTCGACGGCGTCTACATCTGGAACTGGTACGGCTACGGCGGCCCCGCCACCACCAGCTACACCCCCCGCGGCAAGCCCGCCCAGGCCGAAGTCCGGGCGCTCCTGGAGAGTCTGTAGTCCAGGCGCTCCGGCGAGCGCCTACTGCGAATTCATCGCGCCGGCGGTGACGAGCGCGCCGATCGAGGTGAAGGCGGTCAGCGGCAAGGTGAGATCCATCGTCCAGCTCTTGCCGACGCCGTCGCCGCCCGCGGTGAAGACCAGCGGGATCGGCCCGCTGCCGCCGTGGGCGACAGCCGCCAGCCGCGGGCTGGCCCCCAGGGTCCCGACGAGCCCCAGCGCCGGCGCCAGGTCGAAGTAGTAGAACGCGTCTCGCCCCTTGGCCCCCGTCTCGGCCTCGGTGAACGCCGCGCTCTTGGCAGGCACCGCCGCCTTGCCCGAGGCAATCGCCGCGAGCCGCGCGCGCGCATCCCGGCCGAAGGTGACCACCACCCGGGTCCCCGCCGCGGCCTGGTAAAGGTCGAAGCCCGGTCCGAACCACTTGCGGACCCCGGCGCTGTCGAACGCGCTGCCCTTCTTGATCGTCATCCGGTAGTGCATCGCCTTGGCCTGGCCGACGCTCTCTCGCTTGGCCGTCCAGTCGAACATCGCCGCCGCGCTCCCGAGCTGCGCCCGGATGAGCGCGGACATCGCCGCGCCGTCCATCCGTCCAAGCGCCCCACCGACCTTGCCCGCGGCCGCCGCATCCCTGAGCGGTGTCGAGAACGCGCCCGTGAAGTACGGCGCCTCCTTGGAGATCGCCACCATCCCGGACTGTTCGCCGGCCATGCCCGCCAGGAAGGCGTCGTAGTACGCCAGCGCCGCGGCCGCGGCCTTGGTCTTGTCCGCCGCCAGCCGGTCGCGGTAGTGCCCGAGCGTCTGCTTCCAGAAGGTCCCGATGCTCATGGCGCCGATCATCACCGGCGCGCCCGGGGCCCCCAGGACCGCCCGGTCGATCTCGAACGGACGCACCTCGCGCGCCGTCGCCTCGAGCATCGTCCCGGGGCGGGCCATGAGGCGCGCCCGCAAGATGAGCCCGCGCGCCGGATCGAGCGCCAGCC
This sequence comes from uncultured Pseudomonadota bacterium, assembly GCA_963835825.1. Classification (GTDB taxonomy): domain Bacteria; phylum Myxococcota_A; class Polyangia; order Fen-1088; family Fen-1088; genus JADGRB01. The sequence continues at coordinate 1,040,566 of CAWIGZ010000001.1, read as the reverse complement.
CGATTTCGATCCGCTCGGCGTCTCCGACGAGCCCCAGCATCGTCCCGACGGTCTCGTAGACGGAGCTGTCCGGCGTCATGAACGACGTCTGCGCCGCCTGGAGCTGCCGCATCTGCTCGAGGAAGGCGGCGATGGCGCTCTTGACGTCGGTCCCGTGCGCGCGGGCTATCGCCTCGGGATAGATCGTCGTCGTGGCGTCGTCCGCGCTCGGATGGCGCGCCTCCAGGGCCAGCATCGTCCCGCGGGCCATGGCGTCGATCTCGTCGCCCATGACCACCACCGATCCGGCGCGGTAGACCCAGCCCTGCGTCTTGCCGGAGGGATCGGCCAGCTTGGTCAACGGCCCGCTGATCATGACCGGCTTGCCCAGCGCCGCGATCAACTTTTCGGCCTCGGCCGGCCCGCGCGCCGGGATCGCCAGGACGACGCCGCTGCGCCCCTTGTCGTCGAGGGCGACCACCACGGCCCCGCAGGGGCTCGCGAGATCGAGGTTGGCCGCCACCTCGGGGGCCAGGCCCGCCTCCGACAGCAGCATGTCTCGGACGCCATCGGGGGTCATCGGCAGGGGCACCGCCGCGCCGACCAGCTTCACGCCGTTCGTCAGCAGGCGCTCGAAGGAGCCGACCGAGACCGTGGCCATCTGATAGGTGAGCGCCGCCGCGGCGGGCAACAGAGCGACGGGCGGAATGACGGTCGGTCCGGCGGGCGGCACCACCACCACCGCGCCCGGCGCGGCGGCGGCCGGCGTCTTGGGGGGCGGCGCCGTCGCGCAGGCCGTCGCCACCAGACACAACAGGACCACACCCCCTCGCGCGCGCTCGAGCATCCCGGGACGATAACCGCAGGCAGGCCACGCCCCTAGCGTTTTTGAGCGCGCGAGGTTGCGGGGAGAGGCGACGCTTGCTACCGTCGGCGCGATGTCGCGATTGGTGCGAGCCCGACTGGTCTGCAGCGCCGCCGCTGCCCTGCTCGCCGCTGCGTTGGGCGGAGGCTGCGGCAGCTCACCACCGGTGGACAAGAACTTCGGGACCGACGTCGGCGCCGACTTCCGAGCACCCATCACCGACGCCGGCTCTGTCGGAGACACGAACGTGACGCCGGAGGCGTCCGTCGACGGCGCGGGCACCGGCGGCACGGCCGGCACCGGCGGCGGCGCGGCGGGACAGACCGGCGCCGACGGCGCCGCCGGAAACAGCGGAGCGGCCGGCGCCGGGTCATGAAGGGCATGGACATCAGCCGCAATTTGGTCGAAAAAAGATCGTAGAGGAACCGATGCAGGTCGTTTGCGCCACGTGCCAGCTCAGCTTCGATGCGCCCGAGGGAGCGACGGGCCTGGTCTGTCCGATCTGCCGCGGCCCGCTGCGATCGCAGGCCGCTCCTGGAACCGAGAGCGAGGCCGACAGCGGCAGGAAGACGGCGCAGGAATGGGCCGGCGGCGATCTCGACGATCTGATCGCCATCCTGAGCGCGCCGGCCGTTTCGGCGCGGGTCGAGGTTCTGGGCGCGACCGGCGACGCGGCCATCGGCGAGGTTCACCTGCTGGCCGGCGGCGTCTCCGACTCGATCTACCAAGGCAAGGCGACCGACGACGCGCTCGATTGGCTGCGGGAGGACAAGCCGACCCGATTCCGCGTCGAGCAGCGGCTCCCCAACCCGATGGATGGAAACCTGAGCGAGCCGGGTCCGGAGACCGGGACGCTCGACGGCCGCGCACTGGCGCACCTCATGCGCTACTGCGAGGACTACGTCATCAGCTGCGCCATCGACGTGTGGCGCGGCAACGAGACGGCGCGCGTGGAGTACAAGCGGGGCGAGATCAGCGGCGTCACCGTGGGCGGCATCGACGCCCCCGAGCGGCTCGCCGAGGTGATGCAGTGGTCCTCCGGCAACTACCGGCTGGTGGTGCCCGAGTTCAAGCTGCCGGCCACCGCGCCCAGGCGCGCGAAGTCGGCCTCCGCCACCCCGGCGCCGGTGCCGGCCCCCGCGCCGTCGGCGCAGGCGGCACGGAACGCCAGCTCGACCAAGACCATCTTCGGAATGCCCGTCGCCGAGGTCGCGAAGGCGCGCGCGGCCGCGGAGGCCGCGAAAGAGGCGGCCAAGCCCCCCGCAGAAGCGGCGCGGCCGGCCAGCCAGCCGGCGTCGCCACGCGTGGCGACGCCGGCGCCCGTCGTGGCGCCGGCGCCGGTCGCCCCCCGCGCCGTCGCGCCCAGCGTGGCCCCGAGCGCGACGCCCGCGCCCATGACCGTTTCGCGCGACAGCTCCACCAAGACCATCTTCGGCGTGCCGGCACCGCGCCCGCCCGAGGGGGTGGCGGCCGCGCCGCAACGCGGGCAGCCGGGCGCTCCCGCCATGTCCACCGACGCCGATTCGGCACGCACGGAGACCGCCAAGGTCGATCGCAAGACGGGGGCGCGCAAGGTCGACGTCCCGGCGCCCGCCGTCGTGGCGCCCGCGCCGGCCTCGACCCCGGCGGCGGCTGCCCCGCCCCGCGCCGCGGCCGCGCCGGTCGGAGCTCCCGTGGCAGAGGCGAGCGACCGTCAACCGACGACGACGCCGGGCTTCGATCCCCGTGGCGCCGTGCGGAAGCGGCCCGAGACGGGCGCGGTCGCCCCCACCGAAAGGCAGTCCGGCCAGCAGACGCAGATCTGGACCTACATCGGCGTCGGCTTCGCGTTCGGCCTCCTGCTCCTCGGCATCTACCAGCTCTACGGTCTGCTGGCCCATTGAGCGGACCGGCAACGTGCTGAACGCCGTCGTCGACGCCTACCGGCGGACACGGAAGCCGAAGGACATTCTCTGGAACAAGCTCGTCGCCCGGCCGCTGGCCGCGGTGGTGATCGTCCCGCTGGCGCGGACCAGGGTGACGCCGAACCAGATCACGCTGGCCACGCTGCCGGTCTTTCTGGCGGGCGCGGCGGTGATGGCCTTCCTCCCCAGCTGGGGGATGCTCTGCGCCGGCGTCGCCATCATCGAGCTCTCCTACGTGCTCGACTGCGCCGACGGACAGCTGGCCCGCCTGAGGGGCACGTCGTCTCCCGTCGGCGCCCACCTCGACTTCCTGATGGACGAGCTCAAGGCCTTCGTCCTCGTCGCCGCGGTGGCGGTCCGCCTCTGGGGGCCGTCCCATGAAGGGCGCTGGCTGCTGGAAGGGCTCGGGGGACTCGTCATCGTGGCGGGGGCCATCAGCCTCACGACGTTCATGCGCCGGCCCGAATACGGCGCCGCCACCGGGGCTGCCGTCGCCAAGGGGGCCGGTGATTACGGCGAGGGGTTCGCCGCCGCGGCGCCCACCCGCCGTTCGCCGCTGGCCCTCGTCGAGGCGGTGGGACGCCTGATCGTCCACTACCCGAGCTACATTGTCTTCGTGGCGCTCGCCAACCGGATGGACCTGTTTCTCCATGCCTACCTGGCGATGAACGCCGCCTACGCGGCGCGCGCGCTGCTGACCATCGGACGTTCGCTCGGGCGAAGGAAGAAGGAAGATCGCGTGGACGCAGCCGGGCTTCGCCCGGCGGAGTCCGTCGCGGGGGGAGCGGGGACCCTTCCAGGGTCCCCGGCGAAAAATGAAGGCGATCATCGTGGCTGCCGGACGCGGCCGGCGCCTCGGGCAGGAGACCGAGGAGATCCCCAAGTGCATGGTCGAAGTCGCCGGGCGGGCCATCCTGCACCGGCAGCTCGACGCGCTGGCCGCCGCCGGCGTGGACGACGTGGTGATCGTGCGCGGCTATCGTGGCGACAAGATCGCGCCGCCGCCGGGCGGTCCACCGCTCCGCTTCGTCGAGAACCCGGACTGGGCGGAGAACAACATCCTCACCTCGCTGCTCTACGCCGAGCGCGAGATGAAGGAGGGGTTCCTGTTCTCCTACTCGGACATCGTCTTCGCGCCCGAGCACGCCCGCCGGCTGGCCGAGGCGCCGGGGCCGGTGGCGCTGGTGATCGATCGGCGCTGGCGCGACGCCTACGAGGGGCGCACGCTCCACCCGGTGAGCGAGGCCGAGCTGGCCCGCGTCGCGGGGGCCGGCGCCGCCGCCTCCGTCACCCGCGTCGGCAAGCGGTTGGTCGCCGCCGAAGAGGCCGCCGGCGAGTTCATCGGCCTGGCGCGCTTTTCGGCCGAGGGGGCCGAGGCCCTCAGCGACGTCTGGCGCGAGGCGAGCGCCGCCGGCCGCAAGAGCCCCTTCGGCGCGGCCGCCACCCTCGACCAGGCCTACCTCAGCGACGGGCTGAACGCGCTCACCGCCCGCGGCGTGGCGCTGAGGCCGCTCTTCATCGACGGGCTCTGGCGCGAGATCGACACGGAAGAGGATCTGGCGCGGGCCGAAGAGACGCTCCGGTCCTGGACCTGACCGAAGCTGACCTGACCTGTCCCTGGTCCGCACCTAGATTGGCTCCCAGATGCCCGGTCCTGATCCTGCCCACTGGCTGCACCGGCTGACCGCGGAAGAGTGGTTGGCGGCGGCGGACACCGAGCTCGCCCACGCCGAGGCGGCGCTCGCGCGGCGGGCGGCGCGTCCGGGCGTCACCCACGCCCGCCGGGCCGCGGGCATGGCCTGGAACGCCGTCCTCACCGTCCACCCCGACGAGCGCTCCGGGCGCAGCTACATGGAGCACGTGGTCGCGCTGGCCGGCGACGCCACCGCCCCCGACGACGTTCGCGCGGCGGCCCAGCGCCTGCGCGATACCCCCGCCGCGCCGCCCGCCCTGGTCACTCTCGGCAAGCCCGACCTCGGCCCCGCCCAGGCCGCCCGCACCATCCTCAACCACGCCCGTCGCCTGCTCGAGCCAAACTGACGGCGGCCCCGGGTCACGCCAGAGCCGCGACGAGGGGGCCTGCGAAAAAACCTTTCATCTCGGTCGACCGTACACTACTCCATGGGGCCCAGCGCCCGCCCCTGCCGGGTGCCTTGACCTCGCGGAAGACAAGGCACTATCTTTAGCGGGTTTTGAAGCTGCGCAGTTCGCGGTTCCGGCAACAGTCAGAAAAACAACCCAGGAGAAAACGAAGCTCATGAAGAAGGCTGATCTGGTCGACGTCGTGGCGCAGCAGAAGAATCTACAGAGGCAGCAGGTAGAGATCACCATCGACGCACTCATCGATGCCATCGCCGACGGTCTTTCCAAAGGCGAGCGGATCGACCTGCGCGGCTTCGGCGCCTTCGCGGTGCGCGAGTCTGCGGCCCGCACCGGGCGCAATCCCCAGACTGGCGCGCCGATCGAGATCGCCGCCCGTCGCGTGCCCACATTCAAGGCAGGCAAGGAGCTCCGGGACAAGGTCAACCGCCCCGCCTGAGCTCCAGGCCAGATTGTCCACGCACCAAGCAAGCAAGCAGACAGCACAAGCAGACAGCACAAGACGAGATGGGTACCCGACTTTTCATTGGTAATCTTTCGTACAACGTCACCGAGCAGGAGTTGCGGGAGGCGTTCACCGGAGAACAGATCGAGCTGCGCAGTGTTCGCGTCGCGCTCGATCGCGAAACGGGTCGTCCACGAGGGTTCGCCTTCGTGGAGACCGCCACCGACGAGGGCGCCAAGGCTTCGATCGAGAAGCTCTCGGGGCGCATCCTGCAGGGGCGTCCGATCATCGTCGAGGAGGCGCAAGCCAAACCGGCCGGGCCCCGCCCTGCCGGCGGCTATGGCGCTGGTCCGCCTCGCCCGGGCGGCGGCGGCTTTGGTGGCCCCCGGCCACCGGGAGCCGGGCCGGGCGGCCCGCCGCGAGGTCCCGGAGGTCCCGGGGGCTTTGGCGGGGCTCCTCGCCCCGGCGGCGGTCCAGGCGGCCCACCCCGGGACTTCGGTCCACCGCGCGGCCCGGGCGGTTTCCGGCCCGGCGGCTTCGGCGCAGCCCCGGGGGCACGCCCCACCGAGGGGCCGCCCCGGCGCGAGCGTCCCGAAAAGAAACGATCGACCCGCCCCAAGCCCGAGGAGCGCGAGCGGGGCAACTGGCGCTGGGACGGCAAGGACGACGAGTAGCAGGCCGCCGGGGCGCCACCCGCGCCCCGACGCCGCCCCGCGCGTGCTCGCCCGAAAAGTGCGATAATGCCTCGAGGGCGCGCACGTGACGCCGGGGCGGATTTTGGTTGTCGACGATGACCCGTGGATTCAACGGATCGTCGCCCGTGCGCTCGGACAGCGCGGCCACCAGGTGAGCCTGGCCGGGGAAGCGACCGGCGCCTTCGTGGTCGCCTCCAAGATCAAGCCCGATCTGATCCTGACCGCGGTCTCGTTGCCGGCGATCGAAGGCTGGGCCTGGTGGGAGCGCCTGCGCACCCTGCCGGCCTGCGCCGACGCGCCGATCATCTTCCTGCTCTCCGACGTCGACGAGTCGACGTCCATTGCGGGCGCCGGCGCGCGCGATCAGCAGCTGCGCAAGCCGTTCCGGATGGAAGATCTCGAGCGGGCGGTCGTTACAGCTCTCGGGACCCGGAAAGTGAACACCCTCGTGGGTCAATCGACGGCGTTGGCCGAGCCGACCGAGGCCAAACCGTCGGCCGGGCACCGGCCGCTCTCGGCGTTGCGGGGCGCCCTCGATCAGCTGGGGTTGGACAGCGTCCTGACGGTGCTGGAGATGGAGCGCAAGAGCGGCATTCTCCTGTGCGAGCGCGACACGGGGGTGGCGCGGCTCTTTCTGCGCAAGGGGCGAATCGTCCGGGCCGATTGCGACGAGCCGCGCCTCTCGGGCGCCGCCGCGGTGTACGAGGCGCTCTCCTGGCGCACCGGCGCGTTCGACTTCCTGACGGGTGACATCGGCGGCGTCGACGACATCCAGTCCTCGACCACCTTCCTGCTGCTCGAGGCGGCGCGCCGGGTCGACGAGGCCAACGAAGATCGCCGCCAGGGTACGATCGAGGGCAAGATCTGACGGCCTTGCAGGTCGAGACCACGGACCCCGGCGCGCGGGAGATCATCGAGCTCAGCATCGTCGTCCCGCAAGAGTGCGACGGCTGGCGGCTCGATCATTTCCTCAAGCGGCGGATCGGCCGGCTGTCGCGCACGCGCATCCAGTCGATCCTCCGCACGCAGATCTTCTTCTCCGACGGGCGCTCGGTGCGGCCGGCCGCCTCGGTGCACGCCGGCGAGACGATCCTGCTCCGCCGCCCGGCCCCCATCGAGCCGGAGGTCCCGCGCCACTTCGAGATCCTCTACGAGGACGCGAGCGTGCTGGTGATCGACAAGCCGGCCGGCCTGCCGATGCACACCACCGCCAAGTTCTGGCGCAACACGCTGACGGCGCTGCTGCGGGAACGCTACCCCGACGAGCAGATGGAGGTCGCTCACCGGATCGATCGGGAGACGTCGGGGGTCCTGGTGATCGCGCGCGGCCACGAGGTGGCCAGCTTCCTCACCCAGGCCTTCGCCCGCCGGGCCGTGGAGAAGACCTACCTGGCGCTGGTGAAAGGACAGCCGCCCGACGAGGGGCGAATCGACCGCCCGCTCAAGCTGCTCGACTCGCCCTCGCACGTGATGATGGGGACGGCCGCCGACGGGCTCACGGCGGTCACCCGGTACCGCGTCGTGCGGAGGTTCGCCGCCCACGCCCTCTGCGAGGCGCACCCGGAGAGCGGCCGGCAGCACCAGATCCGCGTTCACTTCCAGTCGATCGGACACCCCATCGTGGGCGACAAGCTCTACGGCGCCAGCGAGGCGCTCTTCATGCGCGCCTGCGATGAAGGCGTCACGCCCGAGCTCCTCGCGCTGTTCGACGACCTTCCCCGCCATGCGCTGCATGCCCACCGCCTGACCTTCCCTCACCCGAAGACGAAGCAGCCCCTCACCGTCGAGAGCCCGCTCCCCCCCGACCTGGTCGACTACATCGACAAGCTGGAAAATTAGACGGGTCAGTCCGTGCCGGGGTGTCGAGAACGCGCGAGATGCTGAGATCCAGGCGACTGACCAGGAGCCCCGCCAGCGAGCGAAATTCGCCGGGCGGCATCCCCAGCTTGGCGCAGACCTCGCGCTCGGTCGCCTCGAGCACCCGTTCGCGGGCGCGGGCGATCCAGCGCGTGATCGTCGACTGGTTGACGCTGTAGATGTTGGCCAGCTGCTCGTGCGACAGGCCGCTCACGATCGTCAGCTTGAGCAGCAGGCGATCGCGATCGGGCAGACCGGCCAGCGCCTCGCGCACCGCCGCCTCGAACTCCGCCTTGTAGCTTGGTCCGCAGGTAGTCGATCTCCGGGTGCTGATTGGCCGGGAGGATCTCGTCGGCGCTGCGGATCCATGCCGGTCGTCCGCGCCTCCGACCGGCGGAGATCGAGCGCCACCCGCTGAGCGGCGACCGCCACCCAGGCCGGCCAGCGGTCCCCGTCCCACGTACGAACTGGATGCGCGGGGATTTTCCCGCCGTCCCCACGAAGATCCGCTGCCAGAGGATCTGGCGAACCTCGTCGCGAAGGTCGGCGCTCCGGTCGACGCGCGCCACGGCGGCGGCGATCGCGCCGGCACACAGCCGCTCACAGTGGGCGAGCGCCTCGCGGCAGCCCGTCCGCGCAGGCCACGGCGAGCGCCAGGTCCTCGACGTACAGAGCGCGGCGAGGCCCGCCTCGACGTCGTCGCCGGCGGCGCGCGCGATGGCCTCGACGAATCGCGCGCCGGGGCGATCGTCAGATCGGGCCAGGCCCGCCCGACCCGCGCGACCATCGCCCGCAGACGCGCCTCCAGGTCGGCCGGCCGGCGTACGGACGGGCACGCCCGGGCGTAGACTCTCCGCCAAGTCCAGCTCGTCCAGCGTCGGCCATGAAGTCCGCCAAAGTTACCAGAGAGTCGCCAGGCAAGGCGCAGCGCTCGCGTCCCGACCGGCAGTCTCTGCGATACTCGCGCCGCGATCGCCATGGACTGTCTCGACGAAGAGACCGTCGTTGCCTTTGTGAACGGCGCGTTGCGCGGCCCCGCGCTCGCCGCCGTCGAGCGCCATCTGGTCGATTGCCCTGCCTGCGCGACGCTGGTCGCGGTGGCCGCTCCTCCCGCCGCGCGTCGAGCGGTCAGCCACGGCTCGCGGGCGCCCGAGCTGACCGTTGGGCGTTACCGCCTCTTGCGCCTGGTCGGCCGCGGCGGCATGGGCGAGGTCTACGCTGCCCACGATCCCCAGCTCGAATCGAAGGGTCGCCATCAAGATCCTGCGCGCCGACGCCCGTGCCCACGACACCATCGAGGCGGCGCGCCTCGCCCGCGAGGCGCAGGCGGTCGCCCAGCTGTCGCACCCGAACGTCGTGGCGATCTACGACGTCGGCTCGCTCGGCCGGACGGATGTTCCTGGCGATGGAGCTGGTCGAGGGGGAGACGCTCGCAGCGTGGCTGGCCCGCGAGCACCCGGACGACCCGCGAGATCGTCTCGCCATGTTCTCGATGGCCGGTCGCGGCCTCTGCGGCGGCGCATCGCGCCGGGATCGTCCACCGCGACTTCAAGCCACAGAACGTGATGGTGGCGCGCGACGGCAGCGCCCGCGTGATGGACTTCGGCCTGGCCGCCGCCGGCGGCGGGCCCGGGCAGACCCACCACAAGTCCGCCTGACCAAGGCGGGCGACCATCCTGGGGACGCCGCTTTACATGTCGCCCGAACAGATGGTCGGCCAGCCGGTCGATCCACGCGCCGATCAGTTCAGCTTCTGCGTGTCGCTCTGGGAGGCGCTGCACGGCGCGCGGCCGTTCGAAGGTTCCACGGTGCTCGAGCTGCGCGACGACGTGCTGGGCCGGGCGACCGCGCTCTGGCCCGTTGCGCACTCCGCGTCCCCCGGCGGATCCAGGCCGCGCTCCTGCGCGGGCTCTCCGTCGATCGCGACGCGCCGTTTCCCGGACATGAGCTCGCTCCTCGACGAGCTCACCGCCGCCCCGAGCGCGGACGCCGACGCGCACCGCCGCCGTCGGCGTGGCCCTGGGCATCGACGCTGGCGGGTCTCGCTCGGGCGGCGGCATCATCTGGCGCGCCCTGGCCCGCAAAGCGAGCCGCTTGCGATTCAACGGCCCGAAGCTGGCGACCATCTGGCAGGCGGCGCCCGACGGACCGACGCGCCTCGAGATGCGGAGCCGCCTTCTCTGAGCATCGCCCACGATGTCCCCGACGCCCGCGCGCGTTTCGAGCGCGTCAGCCAGCTCCTCGACAGATACGCCGACGCATGGTCGAGCTGACTGGCGCCGGACGCTGCGAGACGGCCAGCCGCGCGGGGGACGGCGCCGGGCCCCGCATGAACTGCCTCGAACGGCGACGGGCCGAGCTGGCGGCGCTGACCGACGTGCTCGCGCACGCCGACGCCAAGGTGGTCCGCCGCTCGATCGCGGCGGTCACGTCACTGGCGAGCGCTGACACCTGCGCCGCATCTCGATGACATCGCCGCGGAGGCCGCCATCCAGCTGGCCGCGATTGTGAGGACGGTCCAGCACCGGTTCCCCGACGGAGAGCGCTGGGCCGGCCTCGGGCGTCCAGCGCCGACCGGGACCCGCGGCGTTGAGCGCGGCCCGGGGCGGGCGCCCAGGATCCGGGGCCTGGCCGCCAGACCTCGCGGTCAGCTCTGCGGAGGCGCCAGCTCTTCGTCGACGATTCGCTTGACGGCCGAGGGGTCGAGCTTCCCCTTGTTGGCCTTCATGATCTCGCCGACGACGCGCCCGGCCGCCTTCGGGTCGGAGACCCCCAGCCGCACGACGGCCTCGCGAACAATCGCGCGCGTCTCGTCGTCCGAGGCGGCCTTGGGGAGAAAGCGCGCGCAAAAACCGATCTCGAAGTCGATCTGCGGAATGGCCTCGGCGCCGCGCGCGCCGATCGCCACGTACTCCTCGCGCGACTTGCGCAGCTGCTTCTGATAGGCGGCGATCACGTCCAGCCAGAGCGTGTCGTCGAGCGGGCCCTTGAACCCGGCCGCGGTGCGGCGCTCCATGTGCTTGGTCTTGATCATCCGGATGCAGTCGCTGGTGCGACTGTCCTTGGCGCGCATCGCCTCTTTGAGAAGCTCGTTGAGCTGGACGTCGATCGGCATGACCGGGGAAGCTAGGCTGAAATCGGCAGCCCCGCAACCGCACGCTGTGAACGAGAGGCACGCTTGGGGCCCAGCCCGACCTTTGAGTGCTATATTGCGGGGGTGTTCGCGCCGCCCCTGGTGGGCGCGCCGCTTGCTTCTTCGAGGGTGGTCATGCGTCTCAAGAGCTCACTATCGGCGCTCGTTGGAATGGTCGGCCTCGGCTTCGCCGCGGGCGGCGCGGCCCACGCTCAGGCGGAGGCCGCCCCTCCCCCGGCCCCTGCGCAAGAGGCGGCGCCGGCACCGCCACCGGGACCAGAGCAGACGCAGGTGCAGGTGCCAGCCGCCGACCAGGGCGCGCCGCAGCAGGACTACCCTATCCCGCCGAACGTGCAGGGGGCGGCCGTTCCTGTCCAGGGCGGCGGCTATTGCTTCGGCGGCCCACACCCGGCGCCGGGGGGCGGATGGGAGGCCTCGCCGAATCCGCACGTGCACGACTACGCGCCCTTCGATCTGCGCCTCTTTTCGTACCACAACGGCTGCTACTACTTCATCGGCGACCCGCGTGACTTCGGGTATACCGGGCAGTCCTACAGCTACTACGGCGCGCACCCCATCGCCGACGAGTACGGGGGCGGCTGGTGCTTCATGGTCGGCCCGCACTCCCACTGGTGGCGGCCCTGGTCCCCCTACTTCACGACGGTCGGCCCCTGGTACTACTGGCAGGGCCCCTACGATCCCTTCTTCTGGGCCTACTGGCCGTTCTACTCGTACTACTACCGCAGCTACTACCCGAGCTTTTACGCCGGCGGACGCTACTTCCGGGGCGGGTTCCGCGCCGCCCCAGCCAATCGCGCGGGTGCCGGCCTCAGTCGGAGCCGGCTGGCGCGGTCGCCCGGCAGTCGCCGGGGGCTATCGCGGTGGCGGGGTCGGCGGCGGTTGGCGGGGCGCGCCGGCGGCCGGTGCGGGCGCCTACCGCGGCGGCGCGCCCGGCGGCGGCTGGCACGGCGGCGCCGCAGTCCCCTACTCCGCTCCGCGCGTCGGCGGCGGTGGTGCCTTCCACGGCGGCGGTGGCTTCCGCGGCGGCGGTGGCTTCCACGGCGGCGGCGGGTTTCACAGCGGCGGCGGCTTCCACATGCACGGGCGCTGACCGGGGTCGCCCCGGTCCCGAGGCGGGTGGCTTCGGTCGCCTGGGCGCAAGCCGAAAGACCGGTCTCGGTCGTTCCCGCAGGCGAACGTTCAGTTGTTCCCGTGGGGGAAGAAGCTGTCGGAGTAGGAGAACTCGGTATAGCGGTCGAAGCCGATCGCCAGGAAAAGGTTGATCGCGAAGGCGACGACGACGAGGGCGCGGAACAGCTTGGTGAGCGGTCGGTTGCCGACGGCCAGCAGAATCATGAAATAGATCATGTAGTCGAGGCTGAACCGGTAGCCCCACTGCACGTAGCCGGAGTTCTGATACAGCAGCGACGGGAGCGCCGTCGTCAGGATGGTGAACCAGAGCGCCTTCGTGAGCGGGCTCCGCTCCTGCGGCATCACCGTGTACGCGAGATTGGGCGAGGTGACGAGCAGGCTCATCCCGTGCTGGCTCACCTGGACGTAGGGATACCGGGTCATGATGCGCGGCAGAAGCACCAGCGCGGCGGCCAGGTTGCGCGACAGGAAGTGATAGTTGAAAAGGCCGAAGCGGAACATCCGATCCTGCCACTGCACCGGCATGAACCGGTGTCCGAACTCGAACGGGTTCTGGAACCGGGCGTAGTTGTAGACGGCCAGGGCCGCGCCTCCGACGGCGATCGGCGCCGCGAACTTGAGCAGCGACCAGAGCAGCGCGCGGCGCGACCTCGGATCGCGCAGGCCCTCGCGGCCGCCGACGACGCGCACGGCCTCGAACAGGAAGAGAGGCAGCACCACCCAGGGCGGCCGGGTCGCGACCCCCAGCGCGACGAAGAGCCCCGCCAGCACCGGCCGGCGCGCCTCGATCGACGCCCAGACGTAGCCGATCGACAGCGTCACGGCGATGATCTGGGCGGTGAACCAGACCTCGCCGACGACCGCGCAGAAGTAGTAGACCGAGCCGACGCCGAACATCGCGGTCAGCCACAGATCGTCCACCTCGCTCCGGCGCGAGAGCCCGCGGGCCCGCAGCGCGCGGAGCAGCAGGAACAGCAGCATCGGGTTCAATCCCGCCCACAGCGCCGTGAAGAGCACGTCGTTGAAGTGGAGCCCCCAGACGGCCACGAAGGGGAGCATGGGGATCGCCGGGAAGGGGGGGAACGAGACCAGCCGGATCGTCGAGCGCGAAGCGATGTCGGCGACGGGCACCGTGAAAGGCTCGCCGCGCAGCGGGTACAGGCGGTCGGCCGGGCCGCCGATGCGACCGCCATAGATCCCCCGCACCTCGCGGCCGTCCTTCAGCTTGAGGACGTCGATCTTCGCCCAGTCGTTCTCGTTGGGCGGCGGTCCGGCGAGCGTCAGCCGGCCGTGCAGCCAGCCGTCGGCAAGATAGACGTAGTGGTTGTACTGCGAGTGCGCGCGCAGGCGGCCACCCGACGCTCCGAGATAGGCGCCGGTGAACACCACGTAGACGACCAGCGCGCCGCGCCAGCCGCGGAGGAGCCGCGACAGCCACGGCGACGACGTGGCGGAGCCGGCCGGCGCGGGAGTCTCGGCGGGCGTCCGCGCGGCGGGCTCGATGCTGGACGACGCCGTCACCGTGCCCCCCGCTGGTACAGCGTCACCATCGGGACGCCCTCGCGCGCGCGAACGGCGATCGGGCGGGTCGTCCCGTAGTACTGCCAGAACCAGGCCTCGTACTTGGCCCAATGTTTTTCGTAGAAGAGAATTCCGAGCTCCGAGCGCTTGATGCCTTCCTCGCCGAAGCCGGTGTCCCCGACCTCCAGCGAGAGTCGACCGTCCCGTTTGTACATCGAGATCGCGTCGGAGAGCGTGTCGTGCCAGTAGAGCCGGCGGTTCTCGGGGACGCGGCGGTCGAGGTCGGGCAGCATCGGGAGCACCGAATAGCCCCAGAACTGACGGTTCATGCCGAGTGACGCGCCGCCGGCGAAACCGCCGGCCAGGAGGTTGTAGTGGCCGAGGCCATCGGGGTGCGAGCGGCGCGTCTCGACCAGCGCGGGAAGGCAGCAGAGCAGCGCCAGGGCGGCCGGCAGGACGGCGGCGGGACGCCAGCGTCCCCGCGCCTCCGGCAGCGAATCGCGCAGCGCGCGACAGAGGGCGGCCAGGCCGATCCCGGCCAGCAGCGCCAGGTAGGGCATCGCCGCCAGAAAGTGCTTCACGCCGCCGAAGATGGGGGTCGAGGGGACGGCCAGCACCGCCAGCGGCCCCAGCGTCTGGAACAGGACGAAGGCGCCGGGCGCGCGGTCGACGTCGGCGCCCGGACGCAGCCAGCTGGGGCGCTCGGCCGTCGGGGCCTCCGGCTGCTCGCTTTCGGGATCGACGGGCGCCCCACGCCGGCGGCGCGCCAGAACCAGCGCGCCGACGGCGGCGAGCGCCAGCGTGGTGACCGGGACGGTGAAGCCGGTCTCGACGAAGGGGGCGCTGGCACGCAGCCACTTCATCGCCGTGGTGGTCGGCGGCTGGTTGAAGTTGTAGCCGAGGTACTCGAAGTTGTAGTGCTCGTGGTCGAGGTGGCGCAGCACGTAGGCGCGCGAACGCGCCGCCGGCGCCACCCACAGCCAGGGCCAGTGCGCGAAGAAGATGAGCGGCCCCAGCACCAGCATGGAGACGAACGCCAGCGGCATCGGCGTCAGCCGGCGCGCCCGCAGATCGCCCCGCCTCATCCAGACGTAGTGCGCCACCAGAAAGAACGGAATCAGCCAGGCGTTGTGCTTGACCCCCAGCGCGAGGCCGAACAGCACGCCGGTGGCGATCCCCCAGCGCCGATCGCGCAGCGACTTCCAGTAGGCGAACCCGACCGCGAAGGCCATGGTCGCGATCGGCGCGTCGAAGCAGGCGATCTGCGCATGGAAGAAGAAGTGCGGCTGCGCCAGCGTCAGCACCGCCGCCACCGCCGACGGCGCGCGCGACAGCCACCCGCGGGCGAAGCGGTAGACGAGCCCGACCAGCAGCGCCGCGAACAGGATGGCCGGGAACCGAAAGGCGGTCGAGTCGCGCGAGAACAGCGGCAGCGTCGTGTGGCGGGCGGCGACCGGGACCGGGTGGTAGCCGTGGGTCGGCCCCATGCACCTGCAGGTGTGAAACGCGCGCCAGGAGAGCCCGTAGAGCGTCTTCATGATGACCGGGTGATCGGGCGCGTTGTCGCTCCAGTAGCGATCGATGTCCGAGGGGGTGAACGACCGCCCCGGGTGGCCGTGCGCGAGGTTGTCTCCGAGCTCGCTGAACCAGCCCCAGTAGCGCTCGCCCGCGCGCATGTACTGCGCCTCGTCGCGCCCGATCCCCTGCCGCCCCTCGACGCCCAGCAACCAGAGCACCGTTCCGAGCGCGAGCAGCGCCGTGATCAGCCGGTCCGCACGGCGGGGGCTGAGACGGATCATCGGCGCGCCTCGGCGGCGAAGGCGAAGAAGCGATCGAACGGAGCGGCCGAGGTGATCTCCAACCGTACGGGGACAGTCTGACCGGCGCGCGCCCGGGTGTCGATGCGGGTTCGGGTCCAGCCGCTGTCGTCGGTGGTCGCCGGGAGCTCGGTCGTCTGCTCTCCGACGGTGAGCCGCGCCTCGACCGTGCCGCGCGCCGCCTTGCGCATCCACGTATCGTGGAGACCCGTGGCGATCACCAGCGACCGGCCGAGCGGCACGGCGGGAAACTCGATCACCACCGCCGCGCCGGAGACCGGCTCGGTGAGCAGCGCCTCGCGCAGCTTCTGGTCCACCTCCACCAGCTGACGATGCAGGGTGTTGTTGCCCGGCCCGGGACAGACGAAGCGATCGCCCGTGCGCGTGCAGGGCACCACGGCGCCCCGGGCGTCGCGCCGGGTGACCTGGGCATCGGCCCAGTGGGCGACGAAGTCGTAGGTGACGATCTCGGCCGGGCGCTCGATGAGGCGCACCCGCAACCGGCCGAACCGCTCATCGAGCGCGGTGGTCCCACCTCGCGCCGCCGCGGCCTCGGCCCCGCGCTGGCTCACCTCCCAGACGCGCGCGAAGCGATCGTCGTCCATCCGCGCGGCGATCTCGGGCGGGATCGAGATCGCCGAGCTGCACGCGCAGGATCGGGTCGGCCCAGGCGGGCGCCGCGACGATCAGATCGCCCGGGCGAAACCCGGCGCGGACCGCGGCCGCCGCGGCGGCCCAGTCGGCGTCGGTCGGCGCGCGCGACGGCGCCACCAGCGCCACGGTCGTCTCCACGACGGCCAGCAGCGAAACGACCACCGCCGCGCCCAGCATCAGGTGGCGGCGAGCCGCGCCGATCGTCACGGCCGCACCGTGAGCTGAAGGAGACGCAGCCGATCTCCGGCGGCGGCCAGCGCCGCCGGCGTCACCGGCAGCCGCTGATTGGCGCGGAAGGCGCCGAGGTAGAGCGTGTAGGGGCCGGGGGGCGTCCCCACCGGGAGCGCGATCTGGAAGCGATCGCGGAGCTGCTGGCCGGGGTGCCAGCGCTCGAGCGGCATCAGTCCGCCGATCGGCACATGGTCCAGGTTACGCGTGCCGCCGGACGGGCCCTCCAGGTGGAAGAACAGCCGCCACCCTTTCGGCAGACGCTGCTTGACGGCGAAGTGGACCGTCGCTTCGACCGAATCTCCCGGGCGCATCTGGGCGGCGGACAGATCGTAACCGCGCACGACGATGGCATCGCCGAGTGCCGCGTCGAGCCGGTGCGCCGGCGCGGGGGCCGTCCCGCCCGGCGGCGTGACGTCGGCCGCCATCCTGGCCGCAGCGCCCGGCGGAAACGCCAGACCGGCCACCATCCGCTTCAGGTCCCGCGAGAGCGCGGCGCACAGCGGGATCGCCCGCCACGTCCCAGATGTCGCGCGACTCCGTCGGATCGCGGGTCCGGTCGTAGCACTCGGTGGTGTCGCTGGGGGTCTCGTTCCAGATGAGGTGGCGGCGGGTCGTCACGAAGGCGCGCTTCTTCCCGCGCTCGGACGTCACCTCCTGGAAGACGGCGCGCGTGTCGGTATCGGCGGCGGGTGGCCCGACGAGGTCGGGGATCAACGAACGGCCGATGAAGCTCGGCTCGGCCCGCCCGCGCGCCAGGTTGATCAGCGTGGGCGCGATGTCGATATGTCCGGCCGGCGCCTGCACCCGCCGCGGGCGCCAGCCCCGGGACGCGCACGATGAACGGCACCCGCGTCTGCGCCGTGTAGAGGTCGAACCCGTGCTCGGTGACGCCGTGCTCGCCGAACCCCTCGCCGTGATCGCCGGTGACGATCACCGCCGTCTTGTCCCAGAGGCCCGCCTCCCGCAGGTGGGCGAGCAGGCGCCCGAAGTGCAGATCGGTGAAGCGGATCTCGCCGTCGTAGAGGTCGACGCGGGTGGTCCCGAACGAGGGGAGCTCGGGGTGCGGCTCGTACGACAGGTGCGGATCGTAGTAGTGCAACCAGAGGAAGAACTTGCGATCCTTGTGGGCGTCGATGAAGGCGATCGCGTCGTCGGTCATCTCGCGCGACGACGAGCCGCGCGACTCCATCGGCCCGTTGACCGACACGTGCAGCACGGCGCGATCGGAGCGGTAGAGATCCATCCCGCGTTCGAAGCCGCGATGGTCGGCGATGGCGAAGTAGCTGAAGCTGAACATCCCGGCCGTGAAGTAGCCGTCGTCGTGCAGCGCCTCGGCGGTGGTGCGCATGTTGCGCCCCAGGCGCGGCCACCAGATCGACTCGTCCCAGGTGATCGCCGACGGCCAGCGACCGGTGGCGATGGCCGGCATCGAATAGCGCGTCGACGGTGCGTGTGCCCAGCCGTTCTCGAACAGGGTCCCCTCCGCGGCCAGCGCGTCGATCGCCGGCGAGGTCGGGCGCCCGTAACCGTAGCAGCCAAGGTGGTCGGCGCGCAGCGTGTCGACGGTGACCAGCAGCAGGTTGAGATCGCGGGGGACCGACGCGGGCAGCTCGGCCATCGTCGCCGGCGGCGGCAGCGGGTCGGTCGCGTCCTGGCCGTCGCAGTCGGCGTCGATGCCGTCGCCGGGGAGATCGAGCGCGCCGGGATGGACATCCGGATCGCTGTCGTCGCAGTCGCCACCGCCGAGCGCCCGGGCGTAGCCGTCCCCGTCGAAGTCGAGCATCCCCCTGCCCGCCTCCAGCGCCGGGCCGACCAGCGCCGCATGCGCGCTGCCAGCCTTGCGCGCCGGCTCCGACTGTGACACCCGCAGGAGCAACAGCGCCGCCACCACGACCACGCGCAGCCGCCCAACCCATGAAGGCGCCGTTCCGATGGGGGAGGCGCCGGCGCAGCCAGAGCGCCGCGCCGATCCCCGCCGTGGCGATCGCCAGCCCGCCGAGGATGTCGGCCCAGGGCGCGAAGCGGAGATTGTCGCCCCAGAAGACGCCGAGCCCGATGAGGGCCAGCGAACCGTAAATCCCTCCGGCGAGGACCCCGGCCGCCCGCCAGCGGATCGGCAGGCGGAGCGCCGACGCCCACGCCAGTCCGAGCGGCAACAGGAACGCGGCGCCGGCCGACCAGAAGCTGCGCTCGACCAGCGCGTCGCCGCGTAGGGGCGCGTGCGTCCGCCCGAGGGCGACGAAGACGACGCCGCCGGCCACGGCGATCAGCAGGGGACCGAGCAGCACCAGAGCCGGCTTCGGCGGGCCAGGCAGGTCCGCCGGAACAGACCGGACAAATGCCCGTGAATCGACGGGGAGAGCTCGCTTCGGTCCGAGGAGACTCAGAAGGCGCGCCAGCGCCGGCGCCAGGATAGCCCCGGCCAGCGCCGCGACCACACCCGCCAGCGCGGTCAGCCCCGCGGCGAGAAATCGGTTGCGCCGCAGCGCCGTCGCCGCCACGACGGCGGCCGCGGCGGCGGCCGCGCCGGCGCCCACGACGAGGTAGGCGAGTGCCCGGGCCCAGAGCGGCGCGCGCGTGCGCCGACCCCAGACGGCCATGCGACAGGTCACCTCGGCGACGGCGCCGGCCCCGAACCCGGCGAGCGCGTCGACGGAGGCCGCCAGGAGCGCCGTCCCGAGCGCGATCCGCACGCCGGCCCCGACCAGCAGCGCGACGCGGACGCCGTCGGCCATTCCGACCGCCGCTCCACCGAGCGCGCCCGCGAGCGCGCCGAGGCCGATCTTCGAGCGGGGGTGGTCAGCCATCCCGCGCAGCAAGCTACCACGGCGCGCGCGCCCGCGACGGCGAGGTCTCGGCCCCGCAGCGCGGAAGCCCAAGGGGGCGCCCTGATGAGTCGCCATCCCGGCGCCGGGGCGGCTGAGGCCGCCGCGCCGAGAGGGTCGAGGCCGTTACTTCTTGGCGGACGCCGCCGGGAACGGCCCGGCCGATGGCTGGGCCACCAGATTGGCGCCCGTCCGCTTGAGCACGACCACCGTCTGCAGCGACTGCACTTCGTTGGACTCGCGCGCGAACACCTGGACCAGGTTGCTGCCCGCTCCAATCGGGATCTCGGCGTCGAAGTCCATCTTGGTGCGATCGCCGACCAACCGGTTCGGCTGGTAAAAGGCCTTCTTCACCGGAATCTTGGCGTTGCGGTTCCAGACCCGGATGTAGACGTCCCGCACGACGCGGTCGTCGGTGGCGTGCCCCTTGACGTGCACGGTGTCGCCGGCGGCGACCGTCGGCGCGGTGACGGTCAGAAGCGGCGGCGTCACCTCCCAGTCCGGCTTGAAGGTCCCGTGGACGGCGCCGCCCGACTTCAGGTCGGCGCTGCTGATGAAGGCCGATCGGGTTGCGTCGACGTCGACCCGCGTGAACGCTCCCAGCTTGCCGGTCACCTTGAACGCCGTCCCCTTGCCCGCGTGACCGACCACCAGCGAACCGTCCGCCGGCGGTCTCGCGCAGCGGAACCTCGTCACGCACGACGGTCGCCGTGCCCGTCTGGGCCTGGGGCGCCGGACCGGTCGGCGCGATCTTGACCTTGATCTTGTCGGAGACCGATTCGCCCAGCGTGGTGTCCCCCACCGACAGCTCGAGCTGGTAGTCGTCCCCCTTGTACTCGGGGCGGACCTCGTAGACGAACGAGAAGGTCTTCGACTCGCCGGGGCCGAGATCCTTGGCCTCGAACCGACCCGCGCTGATCAGGATCCCCTCCTGCCCCGTCCCGTTGCGGAGCACCGCCTCGGTGTGCATGGCGCGCCCCTGTCCGATGTTCTTCACCGTGACCAGGGTGCGCACCTGCTCGCCGCGCTGGACCAGCCCGTCGTGGTTGGCGCCCTTCTGATCGTCGATGGTCTGATAGCTGTAGGCGAACATCGGCCGCAGCTTCCCCTCGATGTTGACCAGCAGGTCGGCGGCGCTGGCCTTGGTCACCCCGCGCTGGGTGTAGAGCGTCGCCTTGATCTCGTCGGTGCGGGTGAAGGTCGAGGTCGGCACCTTGACCGACAGGTCGTAGCTCTTCGATTCGCCCGGCGCGATCTTGCCGAAGACCATCTCGTTCTCGTCGAAAAGCGGGTTGTCGCTGTCGAACACCGCCCGCACCCGGTAAGCGGGCGTATGGCCGACGTTCTTGACCACGCCCTTGAGGTGGGCGGTCGTCCCGGCTTCGATCTTCGCGTCGCCGACCGTCTGCAGCGCCAGCTGGAGCTCCGGATCGGCGCCGGTGGCCGGCCCGGCGCCCCAATCGACGCCCAG
This sequence comes from uncultured Pseudomonadota bacterium, assembly GCA_963835825.1. GTDB lineage: Bacteria > Myxococcota_A > Polyangia > Fen-1088 > Fen-1088 > JADGRB01. The sequence goes on along the minus strand of CAWIGZ010000001.1, from coordinate 1,019,917 downwards.
CTTCTCCAGCGCCTGGGAGAGCTTCTTGTCCTCGGTCGCCCGAACCTTGTCCAGGAACAGCTTGGACTGCTGCACCAGATCGCGCCGCTTGCTGGTCTTCGCCTGAGCCAGCAGATCGCGCGCGAAGTCCATCAGGAAGTCGGTCTTCTGGCTGTCGTCGCTGTCCGCCTGATCGTCGGAGTCGTCGTCGTCCATGTCGTCGTCGTCGTGAGCCTTGGCCTTGTCGTTCGGCTTCGGCTGGAAGAGGTACCTCACCGTCTCTTCCGGCTTTTCACCATGCCGCGCGCTCGGGTGCTCGAGGTGCCATTCGTAGTCGGACTCGCGCCGGTGATGCGCCGACGGCTGCAGCCGAATCCAGGACCGATCGCCGTCCTTCTGGACGAGCAAGGCGTCCGTCTCGATGTCCGGCACGACCCCGACCCCCTGGATCGAGATGTCGCCCGGCGTGAGGTACTGGGCGGTCGTCAGCTTGAGCCCCAGCTTGTCGTCGTCGGACCCCTCTCCGAACGAGATGGGCGACGGGATGTCGAACAGCACCTGGACCGAGCCCTTGCCGAAGGTCTCCTCGCCGATCACCACGCCGCGGTCGAGGTTCTTCATCGCGCCCGGCCACGATCTCCGAGGCGCTGGCCGAGTTCTGGTTCACGAGGACGGCCAGCGGGACCGTCGGCTCGTGCCCGCTGTCGGTCGCCGTCTCGTCCTTGCGCTGCGCGCCGCCGACCCCGACCATCGAGACGAGCGTCCCCGACTTGACGAAGGCGTCCGCCACCTTCTGCGCCTGCTCGTAGAGCCCGCCCGGATCGCCGCGCAGGTCCATGATGATCCCCTTGACGTGCTCGCGCTCGAACAGCGCCAGCGCGTCGGCCAGATCGCCGGCGCTGTTGGCCGAGAAGTGCTGCATGTGGAAGTAGCCGACCTTGGCGGGCGACTGCCCAGGACCCGACGAGGTCGAGAGGATGCGGGCCGCGGGATCGATCGACGGCGGGCGGATGAAGGCCCGGGTGATGGTGAACTTCTTCACCCCGGCGACGCCGTCGCGCTCGACGTACACGTCGACGTTCGTGTCGACGTCGCCCCGCAGCCGGTCGACCGCCTCGGTGAGCGTCATGTTCACCGTCGATTCGTTGTTGATGCGGACGATGTGATCCTTGGGCTTCATGCCGACCCGGATGGCGGGCGTGTCGGGCATCGGACGCTTGACCGTGATGCGGTTCTTCTTGTCCATCTCGATCACGATCCCCAGGCCGCCGAACTTCCCCTGGGTCTGGGTGCGCATGTCCTTGTAGGTCTCGACGTCGAGCAGGACCGAGTGCGGATCGAGCGTGTAGAGCATCCCGTTGGTGGCCGCCATCTCGATCTCCACCAGCCGCCGCGCCTCTTCCTTCTCGGGCACGGGCTGCAGGTTCGGCTGCACGAACTGGAAGATCTCCTGCAGCTTGCTGCGCAGGCTCCAGGGCGCGTCCACCTTCTCGATCGAGAAGCTCTTCTGCTGGCCGTTGACCCGCACCGTCACCTGCTTGGGGTCGTGCTCGGGCCAGCGGTCGATCAAGATCTCCGGGACGTCGCGCTGGACGAAATCGAGCGCGCCGACCAGCATCCGCTTGGGATCGAGCCGGTTCTTGTCGAAGTAGTTCTCGCGGACGTAGAAGAGCGTCTTCGAGAAGATCGGCAAGAGCGCCAGATCGTACTTTCCGGCCGCCGGGCGGGTGGCGGCGCGCAGCTGGCTGTCGGCGCCGACGCGGATGCCGTCGCCCCCGTGGCGGACGGTGAGGACCAGGGCCGCGCTGCAGGCGGCCGAAAACGCCAGAATCTTACTGAACCGCCGCATGCGCGACTCCGGGGGCAAGGGGGAGGGGGGAGACGACGAGGGATCCGAGGACGGTCCGTCGATGAGATCCATGAATTTTTTTATGATAGCCAGCCCTCACGGCGGCTGCACGGTTAGATCGCGATATAGTGTCATTCTCTCATGGACCGACGCGTGGATGGAGCCGGGCCCGACGGCCCCCCGCGCGGGGTGGAATCCGTCGTCTCAGGGTCTGAGTCGTGAAGACGCCGGGCACGCTGGCGATCGTTGCCACGCCGCTGGGGGACGCCCGCGATCTGTCGCCGCGTGCGGCTGAGTCGCTGCGCGAGGCGGATCTGGTGGTCGCCGAGGACACCCGCAGCGCGCGGCGCCTGCTGGGTGAGATCGGCGCCGAGCGCAAGACGGTCATCTCCTGCTTCGACGCCAATGAGGCGGCGCGCGCGACCGAGGTCGCCGAGCGGCTGGCCGACGGCGCGCGGGTGGTGCTGATCTCCGAGGCGGGGACGCCGCTGGTCTCGGACCCCGGGTACCGGATCGTGGCGGCCGCCATCGCCGCCGGCGCGCGCATCGTCCCGGTCCCCGGCCCGTCGGCCGTGCTGGCGGCGCTCGTCGGGGCGGGGCTGCCGACCGATCGGTTCCTGTTCCTCGGGTTCCCGCCGCGCAAGCAGGGGGGACGGCGGCGGCTTTTCGAGAGCGTCCGCGCCCTCCCCTACACGCTCGTGCTCTACGAGTCACCGATGCGGGCCGCGGCGACGCTGGCCGATCTGGCGGCCGTGCTGGGCGCCGGGCGGCGGGCCTGCCTCGCGCGCGAGCTGACCAAGCCTCACGAGGAGCTGGTGCGCGACACGCTGGCCGCGCTGGCCGCCCGCTACGAGACCGATCGCCCGCTCGGCGAGGTGACGCTGGTGGTCGAAGGAGCGCCGGAAGACGCCGCCACCGAGGAGCTAGATGACGACGAGATCCGTGCGCGTGCCGCCGAGCTGACCGGGAGCGGAAGCTCCACCGGCGACGCGGCGCGCGCGCTGGCCGAGATCACCGGCCGCCCCCGGCGCGAGATCTACAATCTGATCTCCAAGTCCTGATCTCTCCAGCCTGATCTCGACCCTGATCGCCCTGGCTGAAGCCTCGACTCATTTTTCGTGCGGATCGACGCGCTGCCTCTCGCCGACCGCCGAGGGCCGCACGAAGCTTTTTCCGGCGCGTGGTCTGCCGTTGAAGTTGTTGCAGACCACGCGCCGGAAAAAGCCCACGCGCGGCCAGAAGAGCCCGGTCGGAAGGCAGCGTCCGAGCCGCGCGTAACCGGAGCCGAGACCACGAAGATGGGCGTCTGCCGCCTGGAGCCGGGCCCACAAACATGGGCGTCTGCCGCCCGGAGCCGAGCCCAGGAAGATGAGCGGTTGGCTCCTGGACCCGAGGCAAGCGTACTGGCCGTCAGAACATCAGCGAGCCCTGGACGAACAGGTGCCAGTCCTTGCTGTCCTCGACCCGGAAGCGACGCCCGGGGATGTCGATCGACTCGCGGTAGGTGGGGTTCGCCTCTTTCGGATCGGTCGAGTCGACGCGGCCGTCGTGGTTGGTGTCGACGCCGGCGCTGGCGTTGGTGATGAAGTGGGGCGCGTCGAAAGTCATGCCGAACAGGCTTCGGAAGCGGATGTACTTGCCGACCTGGATGTTGAGGCCCGCCTCGCCGCCGAACGAACCGTAGGAGTCGATGTCGGTCACGCCCGGATAAGGGGCGGCGTGGGGATTGCCCGACGCGTCGGTGGTGACGTCGAGGCTGGGGCGGCACGTCTCGGTCACCGTCCCTCCGGTGAGCGTGCAGCCGGGGTGCCCAGTGAGCGGCTCCCACAGCTCGCTGGTGCCGCGCCCGGCGAAGTGCTCGGCCGCGTGCGCCTGCAGCTCGACGGTGACCCGCTGGTCGCCCCTGGGATTCTCCCAGGCCACCTGCTCGACGCCGATGATCACCGCGGCCAGCTGCTGGGGATTCACCGACGTCTGCCCGCCGCCCAGATCCTGGTAGATGCTGCCGTTGGTCCGGATCGGCAGCATGTACGTGGCGCCGAAGTAGGGATCGAAGTGGCGGAAGCGCTTCGAGACCCAGGTCGACCAGATGAGCTGGTGATAGCCCAGGCCGACGGCCGTGTTGCCGTTCGGGTTGGCCGGGTCGAAGCGCATGTCCTTGAAGACGTCGAGATCGGCGTCGAACCCCAGCGTCCAGGTCGGCTTGGTGTCGTCGCGCTTCTGATTGAAGGGGGCCCACTGGATCCCCAGCCCCAGGTACTGCAGGCCGCTGCGGGTCGGGCTCTGGAAGACGGTCGACGACGTCCCGTTATAGGCGGGGTAGATCCCGTCGCGCACGAAGGTCGAGTTGCCGGCGTTGATCCCCTGGTCGAACGTCAGGTTGTTCGACTGGCCGAGGACGATGGGGAGGTCGACGTGCAGGCCGACGTCCCAGAGGATGCCGAAGTCGGTGCGCAGGTCGAGGAGGTCCGTGGTCTGCGCGTACTTGAGGTCGCGGACCACCTGGATGCCGCTGCTGTCCTGGTACTCGCGGTTGATGGCGGCGCTGCGGGCGTCGTGGAACCAGGAGGCGGTCAGGTTGAAGTCGAAGGTGTCGTTCTCGTCGAGCGCCGTGACGACGCGGGTCACCTCGGCCGCGCGCGCGGCGCCGGCGGAGACGCCGAGCAGCGTCAGCGCGCCGAGGATCGCCCGGGACTTCCTGCTGAAAGTGGCGGCGCTCAAGGGAGGCGGCGACGATAACACGCGTGGACGAAGCTCGGCTATAGCCGTCACTTTTCGCGCAGGCCCAGCTCCTTCATCTTGGTCTGGAGGCTCTTGCGCGAGATCTTGAGCTTGCGCGCCGCCTGGGTGACGTTGCCGCCCGTGGCGTCGAGCGCCCGCTGAATGAGCTCGCGCTCGACCCGCTCGGTCTCGGCCCGGACCGCCTCCTTGAGCGATTCGGGGGCCGGGCGCAGCGACTCGTCGCCGGGGGCATGCACCGCGGCCGCGACCGTGGGGGCCGCCGCACCGGCCACCTCGGGCGGCAGATCGGAAACGCGGATCTCGGGTCCCTCGCAGAACAGCACCGTCCGCTCCATCAGGTTCTCGAGCTCGCGGATGTTGCCCGGCCATTGGTAGGCGACCAGACGCTCGACTGCTTCGGGAGTGATGGCGGCGATCTCTTTCTTCAAGCGATCGTTGAACTTCGCGATGAAATGGTCCGCCAGCAAAGGAATATCTTCGCGCCGTTCCCGCAGCGGCGGGATGTGAATCGGGACCACGTTGAGGCGGTAAAAGAGGTCCTCCCGGAAGGCCCCCGCCCCCACCTCGGCCAGCAGATCGCGGTTGGTGGCCGTGACCAGGCGGACGTCGACCTTGATGGTCTTGATCCCCCCCACCCGCTCGAACTCCGACTCCTGCAGGACGCGCAGCAGCTTCACCTGCATCTCGACCGGGATCTCGCCGATCTCGTCGAGGAACAGCGTCCCGCCGTGCGCCAGCTCGAACCGCCCCGGCTTGGCCCCGACCGCGCCGGTGAAGGCCCCCTTGTCGTAGCCGAACAGCTCGGACTCCATCAGCGTCTTGGGGATGGCGGCGCAGTTGATCTTGATGAACGGCCCTCCGTGCCGCGAGGAGTTCTCGTGCAGCGCGCGCGCGATCAGCTCCTTGCCGGTCCCCGACTCGCCGCTGATGAGGACCGTCGAGGGGGTGTTGGCCACCTTCTCGACGACGCCGTAAATCGTCCGGATGGCGGGCGACTGACCGACCAGGCGGAAGCGCCCCTGGCCGGAGGGCTCCTCGGGCCGCGCGTCCCGCCGGGCCAGCGCATAGGTGTTGAGCGCCTTGGCCACCACCTGCCGGATCTGCTCCTGCTCGAACGGCTTCTCCAGATAGTCGAAGGCGCCCAGCTTGACCGCCTCGACGGCGCTCTCGACGGAGCCGTGCGCGGTGATCATCACGACCGGAACGTCCGGGTACTCGGCCGACAGCCGCTTGAGCAGGCCCATCCCGTCGAGCCCAGGCATCTTGAGATCGGTGATGACGGTGTGGACCCCGCCCTTGGTCGCCATGCCCCCCATGCGCCTCGACGCCGTTGGCGGCGGTGATGACCTCGTAGCCTTCCCGGCGCAGCATCGCCTCCAGCACGCGGCGCATGTTCAGCTCGTCGTCGGCGACGAGCACCCGTTTGACATCGAGAGCAGCTGCGGCGGTCACGGCGCGGGAGCTTACCGCGATCGCGCGGAGGTGGTTGGGCTTTGCCCAGCGGCGTCCTTCGTGGGGGGGACCGGGCCCCCGTCGCGGGTCGCTGCGTCGGTCGCCGGCGCCGACGGGGTCCGGCGTGAGGTCGGTGGCAATGGCGGCGGTTGCCTGACAGGCGGCGGTTGCGGCGGGGGAAACGGCGGCGGGGTGGCCGGGGTCCGGCGCGGTCCCTCGCGCGTCGCGTCCAGATACGCCGCGTAGGCATCCGCCTCGATCGGCAGCAGCACCGTGAAGGTCGCCCCCTCCCCCGGCTGCGAGCGCACCTCGATGGTCCCGCCGTGGTTCTCGATGATGCGCTGGCTGATGGGCAGCCCCAGGCCCGTCCCCTTCTCCTTGGTGGTGAAGAACGGAATGAACAGGTTCTTGAGATCTCCGGCCGGGATGCCCACGCCGGTGTCGCGGAAACGCACCTCGAGAAAGGCGGCCGTCGCCCCGCGCCGGGTCGCCCGCCGGAGCGCCGTCGAGATGAACAGCTTGCCCGGCCCTCCCGGCGCGACAGCCTGGATCGCGTTGAGCGACAGGTTGAGGAAGACCTGCAGCAGCTGCTCGGCGTCGGCGCGCACGGGCGGCATCCGGTCGGCGAAGGTGGTGACGATCTCGACCGTGCCCTGCTCCGGGGTCTCCTTGTCCTTGGGGAGCAGCGACAGGGTCTTCTTCAGCACGTCGGCGACGTCCAGGGGCCGTTGCTCGCCGCGGTAGGGGCGCGCGTAGTCGAGGAACTGCGAGACGATCTTGTTGAGGCGGTTCACCTCCTCGACGATGATGTCCAGGAATTCCCGGGTCCCTTCGCGGGTCCCCGCCGACTCGCGGGTTCCGTCTTTTGCTCCGTCCTGGGCCGGCTGCAGGAACTGCGCGGCCCCCTTGATCGACCCGAGCGGATTGCGGATCTCGTGCGCCAGACCGGCGGCCATCTGGCCCAGCGCCGCCAGGCGGTCGCGCTCCTTCATCCGCTCGTAGACCTGCGAGTTCTGCAGGGTGATGCCGATGGTGGTCGCCACGCCGCGGAAGATCTCGATCTCGTCGGTGGAGTAGGCCTCGCGCAGGCGGTCGTCGCGGATGACCAGCGCGCCGAGGAGCTGGTCTTCGCTGGAGAACCCCAGCGCCACCGAGCCGTACATCTGCTCGAGCGTGCGCAGCATGAGCTGCAGGCTCTCCTGCTCCTCGGTCGAGACCGGGCGGTGCGCCGCCACCTCGCGCTCGATCCCCTCCAGCGTGATCACGCCGGTGCGGCGCAGGCGCTCGAAGAAGGCGCGGTGGGTGATGGCGTCGAAGCGCCCCTCCGGCTTGGGCCCCACGTGACCGCCGAGCTCGTAGCCGGACCCGTCGGGATCGGCCAGGTAGACGGAGGCATGGGTGATCCGGCGCGAATCCTCGAGCGCGCCCAGCACCCGCGGCACCAGCACCCGCATGTCGATGACGTTGGCCAGCTCGCCCCGCAAGGCCTCGATCCGCCGCGACAGCTCGAACTTCTCCTGGAACATCCAGCGGCTGATCCCCCCCTCGACGCGGGTGCGCAGCGGCTCGATCAGGATGACGATCGTGGCCGACGCCAGCAGCGTGTTGAAGAAGAAGAGGCCCGGCTCGTCGGTGCCGACCCAGCGGACCATCACGCCGTAGATGAAGGCCAGGATGAAGACCAGCGTCCCCAGCACCACCATGCGCCCGAGCAGCTCGTTCAGATCGAGCAGCCGGTAACGGACGAGGTTCTGGGAGAGGAAATAGACGTAGACGATGATGAAGATGTTGCCGAAGCTCGGCCCGTGCGGGACCGCCTCGGCGACCGAGGCGGTGACGGTGGCGAAGCCGCCCACCAGCAGATAGAGCAGCCGCTTCTTCTCCACCCGCGACGGCGTCGCCCGGTAGCGCCGGTAGAGATAGAAGACCGACAGATAGAGGCCGGCGAACACGTAGGCCATGAACGCGACGTGGAAGGACAGCGTCGTGTGCACCGGCTCGATGAAGCGGGAAAACAGCAGGATGCTGTAGAAGACCGCCGCGCCGAACACGGTCGATCGACTGAGCGGCGGCGGCCCCGCCTCGTCGCCCAGGAAGGCCTGGAAGAACCGCTGCGCGGTGGCCGGCAGCGAGACGGCCGCCAGCAGCGCCGCCCAGTCCCACAGCGGAGACTCGAACCGCTTGGCGACGAACGACAGCGCGCAGTAAATCGCGATGTTGAAGGCGAACGTGGCGAACAGCACGTGGGCGCCGCGGCGCGGCTCCCGCAGGAGGACCGAGCCCCCGAGCGCGAAGGTGACGATGGCCGCGACCAGCGCGGAGACCGGTTGAATGCTCAAACTGTCGCGGATTTTAGCCTAGATCGACGCCGCAACGCAGGGCGGAGCGCGGCCGCAGCTCCGGCCCTGCCCGGCGCGGTCCGTCGCGGGAGGGGGCGGGAACCGTTCGCGGTTCCCCTGCTCCTGAAACCGCCATTTTGCCGCACCCGAGGCGGCCTGCTATGTTGCAGGGGTGACCAATGCAGCGGTCCTGGTGCTCAATCGGCATTACCAGCCGATTCACGTCACCAACGTCCGGCGCGCGTTCTCGCTCCTTTATCTGGGCGTCGCGCGCGTCGTCGACCCGGAGTTCAAGACCTTCGACTTCGCCAGCTGGGCGGAGCTGTCGGCGGGGGTCCACGACGGCGACGTGATCCGCACCGTCAACCGCGCCATCCGGATCCCGCGGGTCATCGTGCTGCAGCTCTACGACCGCATCCCCAAGACCAAGGTGCGGTTTTCGCGCCACAACATCTACATGCGCGACGGCAACACCTGCCAGTACTGCGGCGAGGAGCTGCCGCGGGCCGAGCTGAACCTCGACCACGTCGTTCCGCGCGCCCAGGGCGGCCGCACCACCTGGGAGAACGTCGTCTGCTGCTGCATCGACTGCAACCTGTCCAAGGGGGCGCGCACGCCCGACCAGGCGGGGCTCAAGCTGCTTGAAGACGCCGGTGCGCCCTCGCTGGACGCCGACCTTCCGCACCAACGGCGGCAAGATCCGCTACCGCGAGTGGCTGCCTTTCCTGGGCCTGGCCGACGCGTCGTACTGGAACGTCGAGCTCGAAGACTAGCCAATGGCGGTCGAGGACGACGAGGACGGAGAACCCACCGTCGACATCGAGGAGACACCCCCGACCATCGACGGAATCGAGGAGGTCGAGGCGGCTCCGGGCGAACCGACCCCGGACCCCATCAGCGACCCGGTGGGTGAACCGGTCGGCGACGCGATCGCGGAGCCGGTCGTGGAAATGTTCGCCGAACCCCCGAGCGAGCCCGTCGCAGATCTTTCCGCCGATCCGGCCGCCGAGGCCACCGGTCCCCGGCCCCACTCCCGCGTGCGTCTCATTGCCTTCGCTTCAGGACGCGGGGGAACGGGGCGCTCGCTGCTGGCGGCCAACGTGGCCGTCTACCTGGCGCAGGCGGCGAAGAAGGTCGTCGCCATCGACGCCGATCCGGCCGGCGGACCGCTCCACCAGCTGCTCGGGGCCGCGCGTCCGGCGCGCGGGTTCGGCGAGTTCCTGCGCGGCAAGGCGCCCAGCCTCACCGAGCTGATCGTCGACACCCCCATCGCCGGCGTCGGCCTCATCGGCGGCGAGGGGAGCACCTTCGGCGCCTCGCGGCCCAAGCAGACGGCCAAGGGGACGCTGGCGGCCATCGCCGCGCTCGACGTCGACTACGTGATCGTCGACCTCGGGCCGGCCGACTCCACGTTGACGATCGACCTGTGGCTGGGGGCCGACGTCCCGGTGCTGGTCACCCTCCCCGATCCGGCGTCGATCGATTCCATCTATCGGTTCGCCAAGAGCGCGTTCGTGCGGCGCCTGCGCAGCGTGCGCGGCCTCGATCGACTGGTGAGCAACGCCATCGGCCCGCCCCCGGCCGCGCTCGATCTCTACCGGGCGATCCGGCAGGCGGGCGGCCCCACCGAGAAGCTGGAGCACGAGATCCGGCGTTACCGGCCGATGTTCGTCGTCAACCAGACCCGCACGGTGCAGGACCTCAAGGTCGGCACCTGGATCTCCTCGGCGGCGCGGCGGCGCCTCGGCCACGCCTTCGAATATCTCGGTCACGTCGAGTCGGACGAGACGGTCTGGCTGGCCGCCCGGCGCCACCGCTCGCTGGTCGCCGAGTATCCCGAGGGGAAGGCCTCGAAGAACATCGAGCGCCTGGGGCGGCGCCTGCTGTCGCTGGAGAACGAGCGCGATCGCCCGGCGACGACCCCGCTGCGGCTGGAAGAAGAGCAGACCTACTACGAGATCCTGGAGACCGAGCCCGGCGTCAGCGACGAGGAGGTCCGCCGCGCCTACCGGGCGATCAAGGACATCTACGCATCGGGCTCGCTGGTGATCTCGGGCCTCTACGAAGAGCACGAGCTGGCGGAGCTGCACGCCCGCGTCAACGCCGCGCACGACACGCTCTTCGCGCCGGATCGGCGGCGCCTTTACGACCTGGCGCTCCCCGAGGCGGATCTGGCGCGGGCGGTGCGGGCGGCGGCCAGCGGCGGCCGGCGTCCCGCCGCGCCGCTCAGCGCCGCGGAAGAGCGCATCGAGACCTCCGACACCGCGCTCGATCCCGACGCCGAGGTGACCGGCGAGTATCTCCGCAAGGTCCGCCAGACCCGCGGCATCGAGCTGGGCGACATCTCGCAGCGAACGAAGATCAGCGAGCGCTACCTGCGGGCCATCGAGGAGGAGCGCTTCTCCGACATGCCGGCGGCCGTCTACGTGCGCGGGTACGTGATGGAGTACGCGCGGGCGCTCCGGATGGACGCCCACCGGGTGACCGAGAGCTACCTCGTGCGCTATCGGAAGAGCACGGCCGCGCCGGCGCCTGCCGCGGCGTCCTGAGCGACCCTCGGTAGAGCTCGATCGAGGCCGCCGGCCGCGAGCTGACAGAGCCGCACAGGTTCAATCCAAGCCGCCCGACCCTACCTTTCGGGAAGAGGCAGGACGCGGCGGTGATCGACAGGAGACGAAACGGCGATCGCCAACGCCCGCGGTCGGTGGTGCGCGGCCTGGCACGCGTAGGGACCAGCGGGTGGCTGTACCCGCACTGGCGCGGCAAGTTCTACCCCCGAAAGCTCCCCCACCGGCTGGAGCTGGCCTACCTGGCCGAGCGGCTGGCGACGGTCGAGGTGAACGGGACCTTCTATTCGCTGACGCGTCCAGAGAGCTGCACCGCCTGGCGAAACTCGGTTCCCCACGGGTTCGTCTTCGCGGTCAAGGGGAGTCGGTACATCACGCACATGCTGAAGCTCCGAAACTTCGACCATCCCCTGGCCAACTTCTTCGCCTCCGGGCTCCTGCTGCTGGGGGCGTCGCTGGGACCGATTCTCTGGCAGCTCCCGCCGCAGCTTCCCTGGGACGAAGCGCGCGCCCGGGCCTTCTTCGACGCCCTCCCGCGCGACGTCGCCGCTGCCGAGCGCTGGGCCCGAAAACATGACCAGCGAACCACCGGTCGCGCGGCGCTGCGGGCGCCGGACGGACGGGAGAGTCGCATCCGCCACGCCATCGAGATCCGGCATCCCTCCTGGCTCTCGGACGCCGCGCTGGGCGTGCTCCGCGAGATGAACATCGCGCTGGTCGCGGCCGACACCGCGGGCCGCCACCCGCTCGCGTTCGAACGAACCGCCGACTTCTCCTACGCCCGCCTTCACGGGGCGACCTCGCTCTACGCCAGCCGGTACACCGACCGCGAGCTCGACGGCTGGGCCGCGCGGATCGAGGGCTGGACCGCCACCGGCGACGACGTCTACGTCTATTTCGACAACGACGCCGAGGGGCACGCCCCCCACGACGCGCTTCGGCTGGCGGCGCGCCTGGCCGGCGATGCCCCCGCGATCAGTGCGCCCGTCGACGTTTGACCTTGTTCGCCTGTCTGGCGAGCGCCGTCCGCGTCGCCTTGGGGAGCTTCGAGATGGTCTTCTTCTTCCGCGCCTCGGAGAGCCCGATGGCGATCGCCTGCTTCCGGCTCTTGGCGCGCGGATGCCGCCCCTTCCCGGCCTTGAGCGTTCCGCGCTTCGCCCGCCGTGTGGCGCTGGCCACCGAGCGCTTGGCCCCGCTTCCCTACTTACGGCCCCGTGTCGACTTACGCTTCTTCATGGGTCCCCCTACTGTGAATAGGCCACCGTCGAGAGCAGCGCCTCTGCCTCCTGCCGCGAGTCGAGGCGCGTGTGCTGAACGACGATCGGAACGTCGGACTCGATCACGCTCGAGTAGTTCGTGTCGCGCGGGATGGGCGCCGGATCGTCGAGGTCGTTGAACCGCAAGTGAACGGTCCGCCGCGGCGGCACCACCACCTCGTAGGGGCGAATCGGGTCGCGGTCCGAATAGAAAATGGTGATCCGCACGTGCGCGGGCGTGTCCCCCGCGTTGAGCAGGCACGCCGTCTCGTGGCTGGTCATCTCCGGCTGAGGTCCGTGGCTCTCCGAAGGGATGTAGCCTTCGGGAATCACCCACACGAAGCGTCCGATCGTTCTGCTCATGGCTCCCCCCTTACGGCGAACCTAAGTCCGCGCCCCTCGAATTGAACTGTTCGGGCGGCGGCCGGGGAGTCTCAGGCGGGTTCGAGCGATCGGAAGGTCCCGTCGGTGGCCAGTCCGAAGAGCCCGGTGTGTCCCGCCAGCAGCAGCTTGTCGCGGGCCGGCCAGCGAGCAAGCCGGCGCGTGGCGCCCACCAGCGGCAGGAAGATCAACTCGAACAGATAGACAGCGCCGCCGAGCGCGAGCCCAGCAGGCCAGAGGCGACTGGCCGGCCACCGCCGCCGGAGCGCCCGCCCGAGCGTGGCCGCATAGGCCACCCCGATGAGCGGGCCGTAGATCCAGCGCATGGCGGTCCCGATTGCCGCCGCCCGCCCGGGCGTGCGGGCCAGCGTCCCGAACAGGCGCCGCGCCAGGGCCGACGGCGCGTAGACGGGGCGCCCTCGTATGACCGCCCGCTCCAGCAGATCGGAGAGCGCGAGGGCCAGCGTGCCGGCCGCGCCGGCGACGAGGCCACGCGTCACCACGCCGCGCGCGCCACCGACGGTGAGAGCCTCCGCGTCGAACGGCCCGTGCGCCCCGCGCGGCCCCGGCCGGGGCGCGTACAGATTGTCCCCGTGCTTGAGCGGATGTCCCGGCGGCAACCGGCGCGTCTCCTGCGACTCCCACGCCTTGCGCGCCAGATAGCGATCCAGAAAACGCGGAATGAGCCTCTGTCCGACGATGGCCTTGATGGTGCTCCATCCGATCCAGATTTCGCGCCGGGGACGCAGCACCGCGCGCAAGGCGGCGCCCGCGATGGCCTCCGGCTGGTAGATCGGCGGGACCGGGTGCGGGTGCGACGGCAACTTGTTTCGCACGACGTCGAACTGCGGCGTGTTGACGGCGGGCAACTGGAGATGGGTGACCTGAATTCGGCTCCCCTGCCGAAGGAGCTCGCTCCGGAGAGCGTCGGTGAACCCACGGACGGCGGCCTTGGAGGCGCTGTAGGCGCTCTGCAGCGGGATCGACCGATACCCGACGGCCGAGCCGATTTGCACGATCACCCCGGCATTGGCGGCGCGCATGTGCTTGAGCGCCGCCAACGTGCCGTGGACGTAGCCGAGGTAGTTCACCTCCATCACCCGCCGGTACTCCTCGGGGGTGGTCTGGTTCACCGGCGCGAACACCGAAACCATCGCGTCGTTCACCCAGACGTCGATCTTTCCCCACAGGGAGGCGACCCGATCGGCGGCTCTCTCCACCGCCGCCGCGTCGGAGACGTCGAGAGGGAGCACCATTGCCTGGCCGCCCATGATCCGGATCTCCGACGCCGCGTCTTCCAGCCCGACCAGATCGCGGGCGATGAGCGCGACCTTGGCCCCCTCCGCCCCGAATCGTCGGGTGATCGCCCGGCCCACGCCGCTCGAGGCCCCGGTGACGACGACGACCTTGTTTTCCAGCTTCCGCGGGCCCACGGTCACCTCCTCACCCGACGACGCCGCCACCGGTCAGGCAGCGAACCTCGGCGCCGACGACCCGGACGTCGTTCGAAGCGGGCAGCGCCTTCACCGTCATGAGCCGAATCTGCGCACTCCGTCGCGTGACGCAACGACGTGCGCCTCACGAAGGTCCGCGCGCCCAGGCCTCATGCAACAGCTTGCCCGCCAGCGTTTTGGCGATCACCGAGGCGGCCGCCGCCCCGCCCGCGCCGACAATCTTTCGGCCGACCGTCGGCATATTCGCGACGCGAGCCGGCTTGTCGATCATCCTCCCGAGCGCCTCCTGAAACCGAGCGAGACGCGCGCGCAGCCGTGCTCGCCGCCGTCGGTGGGCGACGCCCAGCGCGATCCCACCCGCTGCGATGCCGAGCAACGCCGCTCCCACCGCAATGAGAGGGACGGCGTGGCGGTGGAGCTGGCCGCGGAGGTCAAACAGCCGATGCCGCCGACGATCGAGCTCGTTGACCATTCCGTCGAGGCCCACCCGGATGGACTCGACCTCCCGCTGGAGCGCCTCCACCCTCTCGCTGGTGGCGGCCGGCCCCGCCTCCTTGCCCCCGACGCTCACGCGAACCGCTCCTTCGTCCACTTGACGCCGTCGTTCAATGTGCGGCGGGTATGGGCCATCGGCTCCCGCAGACGTCGGCGCCAGCTCACCATCGCGAACGACACCGCCACGACCAACATGACCCCGCTGACGATCAGCCCTGCCGCCCAGGCCGGCAGCACGACCGCCAAGGCCAGCGCCGCCGTAACCAGCAATAAATTGATGGTGACGAGGCCGGCCAGGGCCGCGACACCCAGCCCGGCCGCCACCGCGGCCTCCGAGCGCAGGTCGACCCGCAGCTCCGTCTTCGCGAGCTCCAGCTCCTTCTTGGCCAGCAGCTCCGCCTGAGACACGATTTGCCTCACCAGCACTCCCGTGCCGAGGTGCTCCTTGGCTTCGCCGTCCGTTGGTTCCCGGTGGGTCAACATGGGTCGTCATCTCCTTTCCCAGCCGAGCGCGGAGTCGAGGACTTCCCCGCCCGATCTTCCGCTCGAGGTCAGCAGCGCCCGCAGGGCCGCCATGAAGGCAAAGGTAAGGGCGGTCCCCACCGGCGGGTAGCGCCCGCGACTCCGCACCCAGCCCACAGCGCGACCTGCGCGATCCCCCATTCGCTCGCGCTGACCAGCTCAGGCGGCGCCGTCGGGGCAAAAAAAAAGCCCCGAGCCAACGATTTGATTCGTTGGCTCGAGGCTAAGAATAATTCCCGGCGGCGACCTACTCTCCCACAGAGTTTCCCCTGCAGTACCATCGGCCCTGAAGGTCTTAACTTCCGAGTTCGAGATGGGATCGGGTGTGGCCCCTCCGGTAAGACCGCCGGAAAATCGCTGTCTCTGGAACCCCGAGGGGGTTCCAGACCTCCCGCTCACGCGATCGCCATCTCTTGAATGACGAGTCCGCGCCTTGCGGGAGTGACAATCTTTCGAGGTGTCTTGAGTGTCGCAATCAAGCGACTCGACCTCATAAACGGTGAATCGCGATCAAAGAAAGAAATAATGGTGACCAAGCCGCACGACCGATTAGTACTGGTTAGCTCCACGCCTTACAGCGTTTCCACACCCAGCCTATCAACCTCGTCGTCTACGAGGGGTCTTTAGGAGGCTTACGCCTCGGGATTCCTAATCTGGAGGTCAGCTTCCCGCTTAGATGCTTTCAGCGGTTATCTGTTCCGGACATAGCTACCCGGCGATGCCATTGGCATGACAACCGGAACACCAGCGGTCCGTCCACCCGGGTCCTCTCGTACTACGGGCAGGTCCTCGCAAGAATCCTGCGCACACGGCAGATAGGGACCGAACTGTCTCACGACGTTCTGAACCCAGCTCGCGTACCGCTTTAATTGGCGAACAGCCAAACCCTTGGGACCTACTTCAGCCCCAGGATGCGATGAGCCGACATCGAGGTGCCAAACCACGCCGTCGATGTGAACTCTTGGGCGTGATCAGCCTGTTATCCCCAGAGTACCTTTTATCCGATGAGCGATGGCCCTTCCATTCGGTACCACCGGATCACTATGACCTACTTTCGTACCTGCTCGACCTGTCAGTCTCGCAGTCAAGCTCCCTTGTGCCATTACACTCTACGGCTGGTTTCCAATCAGCCTGAGGGAACCTTCGCGCGCCTCCGTTACTCTTTTGGAGGCGACCGCCCCAGTCAAACTGCCCACCAGACATTGTTCCCCGCCCGGATCACGGGCGTGGGTTAGATTTCCAGAATCAACAGGGTGGTATTTCACCATTGGCTCCCCAGAGCCCGAAAGCCCCGGTTCAAAGCCTCCCACCTATCCTACGCAATTAAGCCCGAAAATCAGTGTCAAGTTGCAGTAAAGGTTCATGGGGTCTTTCCGTCTTGCCGCGCGTAAAGGGTATCTTCACCCCTAGTGCTACTTCGCTGAGTCCCATCCCGAGACAGTGGGGAAGTCGTTATGCCATTCGTGCAGGTCGGAACTTACCCGACAAGGAATTTCGCTACCTTAGGACCGTTATAGTTACGGCCGCCGTTTACCGGGGCTTCGGTTCGAAGCTTCGCATTGCTGCTGACTTCTCCCCTTAACCTTCCGGCACCGGGCAGGCATCAGACCCTATACGTCGTCTTCCGACTTAGCAGAGTCCTGTGTTTTTGGTAAACAGTCGCTACCCCCATTTCTCTGCAACCAACGTTCGCTTTGGAGCGCGTGGCTCCTAACAAACGCCGGCCTACCTTCTCCCGAAGTTACGGTAGAATTTTGCCGAGTTCCTTAGGATGGGTTCTCTCAAGCGCCTTGGAATATTCTTCCCGCCCACCTGAGTCGGTTTGCGGTACGGACACCACAGCGGTTAACTCCGTCGGAGCTTTTCTCGGGAGCGTAGGATCACTCAGTTCGTGAGCGCAAAGCGCTCTCCTCATGACCTCTCGGAGTCGTGTTTTCACGTTTGTCCCTGTTGGGTCCTATGAAAACCTCCTACGGGTTTGAACCCCACAATCCAATCTGGGGCTGAGCTACCTTTCTCCGTCCCTCCTACGAAAACCATCCGTGGTGGTGCAGGAATATTAACCTGCTTGCCATCAGCTACGCCTTTCGGCCTCGCCTTAGGATCCGACTAACCCTGGGAAGATTAACTTTACCCAGGAACCCTTGGGCTTACGGCGAACGAGTTTTTCACTCGTTTTATCGCTACTCAAGCCTGCATTATCTCTTCCAAGCGCTCCACCAGTCCTTACGGTCTGACTTCACAGCCCTTGGAATGCTCGCCTACCGCTCAATGAATCCGAAGATTCTTTGAACCCGCAGCTTCGGTGTCATGCTTTAGCCCCGTTACATTTTTGGCGCAGGCTCTCTTGACCAGTGAGCTATTACGCTTTCTTTAAAGGA
>CAWIGZ010000001.1:0-997500 GCA_963835825.1 uncultured Pseudomonadota bacterium | reverse complement strand
TCGTCGCCCGCGACCCGGGCGTACGGGACGCAGCTTGCCGCTGATTTCCGCAAGGTCGACCAGCGGATCGTGGCGACCGCGGCATCGGCCGGAATCGACGAGGCGAAGCTCTCGGCGGTGGCGGCCGGGGAGAACGTGGTCGCGCTGAAGAAGGAGGCGGACGATCTTCGGCCGACTGGCCGGCGCGCGGGGCACCGCCTTCGATCGCGATTTCTGGGTGACCGTCGCCCAGGCGCAGTCGGCAGAGTCGGACATGCTCACCTCGACGGCGGCGCGGGAGCCGGCACTGCTCGGGCTGGTGAGTGAGATGAGCCAGCTCTACGACGACTCGAGCCGGCGCGCGCTGGTCGCCGCGTCGGCAACGCGGTCGCCCGGCAACGCAGGGGCCGCCCCGGCCGAGCCCCGGCCAGACGAATCTTCGAGCGGACCTTCCCAGGACGTTCAGTCCCCGGGACGCTGAGCTCCCTCGCGGCGCAGGCGTGTGAGCGCCGCGATCAGTGCCTCCGGTGTCGGGCTGTCGGCGATCGCGCCGACGACGACACCGGAGTCTGACGCCTCGCGGGCGGTGGTCGGCCCGATGACGGCGACCGCCGCCCGGGAGAGAGGCGCAGCGGTCCAGCGGGCGACGAAGGCCCGCAGGGCCGACGGGCTGGCGAACAGCGCCGCGTCGAAGGCCGGCAGCTCCGGCAGCGGGGCGACCGCGACCGTCTGCGACACGGGGAGGACGTCGACCGCGATTCCGCGGGCGGCCAGCGCGGCGCGCAGATGATCGCGGCCGTCGAGCGCCCGCGGAAAGAGCACGCGCGCCGTCGCCGGCAGATCGGCGAGCGCCGCCGCCAGCCCCTCCTGGCGCTGCGCGTGCGCGGGCGGGACGACCGCGGCGCGAAGCCCCTCGGCGGCAAGCGCCCGGGCGGTGCCCGGTCCCACGGCGGCGATGGTCGCCTCGGCGAGCGCCCCCTCCCCCGCCGTTTCACGCAGCCGCGCCAGCGCCAGGCGCACGGCCGAGGGACTGGTGAACACCACCCAGGCCCCGGCGGCCCCCGCGGCGAACGCCCGGTCGAACGGCGCCCAGTCGGGGGGCGGCTTCACCTCGACCGTCGGGTAGGCGAGCGGGACCGCACCAGCCTCGCGCAGCGCCGTCAGCAAGGGTCCGGCCTGGCCGGAGGGCCGGGTGACCAGCACGCGCCAGCCTGCGAGCGGGAGAGCGCCTCCTGGGCGGATTCCTGGCACGGTTCGATGATACCGTGACGGGGTGGTGCGCGGGATTCTTCGAGCTCTGCTCCTCACGACGGCGCTGGCCGCGTTGCCGGCGTGCAAGAGCGGCGGCCAGCGCGCGGGGACCAGCTCGGCGCCCGCGTCCGTCTCGAGCGTCGCCATCGACACCGGCGGGCGCAAGGTGCTGTTTCGGGTCGAGGTCGCGGTGACCCCGGAGGAGCACGCCCGCGGGCTCATGTACCGGTCGAAGCTGGCCGACGACGCGGGGATGGTGTTCGTGTTCGAAGAGCCGTCGATCCAGCGGTTCTGGATGAAGAACACGCTCATTCCGCTGGACATGATCTTCATCGGGAAGGACCGGAAGATCGTGGGGGTGGTCGAGAACGCCGCGCCCGAGACGGAGACGGAGCGGATGGTCGGCGCGCCGTCGCAATACGTGCTGGAGATCGGCGGCGGCCTTTCGGCCAAGCTCGGGATCCACCGGGGCGAGCCGGTCGAATTCCAGAACGTCCCCTCTCCCGCACCGTAGCCGGCGCGATCGGGAAGCGACTTCGAATCGAGGGCAGATGGAGCCGATGCTGGCGACCCTGGCCGAAGCGCCCCTCGTCGATCCCAACCTGGTCTACGAGCCGAAGTACGACGGGATCCGGGCGCTGATCTCGGTGGTGCCGCGCGGTCAGTCCGTCGAGGTGACCATCGCCTCGCGGCGGGGGAACGAGAAGACCAAGCAGTTCCCCGAGGTCGTCGCGGCGCTCACTCGCTGGGGCCGAAAGCGCAAGCGGCCCGCCCTCCTCGACGGCGAGATCGTGGCGCTGGACGCGCGCGGCGAGCCGGTCGGCTTCGAGCGGCTGCAGGAGCGGATCCATCAGACCTCCGCCCGCGAGGTGGCGCCGGCTGGCGGGCGAGCGGCCGGTGGCCTTCGTCGCCTTCGATCTGCTGCACGACGACGGCGCCGACCTGATCGGTCTGCCGCTCGCCGACCGACGCAGCCGGCTCGAGGCCGCGCTGGGCGACGAGGTGGACGGCACGCTCCGGCTGGCGCGCCAGGTGCGCGGCGACGGGACCGCGCTGATGGACGAGGCGCGCCGCCACAGCTGGGAGGGGATTGTCGCCAAGGACGCGCGCTCGACGTACAAGCCGGGGCGCCGCACGCTCGAGTGGCGGAAGCTGAAGCTGGTCAAGCGCCAGGAGCTGGTGGTCGGCGGCTTCACCGAGCCGCGCGGGGCGCGCGCGCACTTCGGAGCGTTGCTGCTGGGGCTGCCGACCGCGAGCGGGCGGCTGCGCTACGCCGGGCATGTCGGCGGCGGCTTCACCGAAAAGGAGCTGGCGCACGTGGCCCGCCAGCTGGCGGCGCGGCAGACGTCGACGTCGCCGTTCGACGGGCCGCTGCCGGCCAACGACGAAGCCGCACTGGGTCCGCCCCGAGCTGGTCGCCGAGGTGCAATTCGCCGAGTGGACGACCGAAGGTTATCTGCGACAGCCGGTCTACCTCGGGTTGCGCGACGATCTGGTCCCCGGCGCCCTGAACATCGAGGTGAAGCCGCCCTCGCCGCCGCCCTCGCCCCGGGCCTCGTCGAAAGGTTCGTCGCGGATGTCATCGAAGGCCAAGGCGGCCGCGAACGATGGCGAACCGTCCAAGCGCGGGTCCAAGGTCGGCAAGCGCGGTGTCATCCCGAACGCCGCGGGGAACGCGGAGGTCGTGAAGGTCGCCGCCGCCTTCGAGGCGCTGGCCGCGCGGGGGAGCGGCAAGCTCGAGCTGCCCGGCGGCGCCGTGCTCGAGCTCGGCAACCTGGGCAAGCCGCTCTGGCCGGCGCTGGGCTTCACCAAGGGCGATCTCTTCCGCTACTACCTGGCCGTCTCGCCGTTCTTGTTGCCGGTGGTGCGCGACCGGCCGCTGGTCATGAAGCGCTTCCCCGACGGGATCGCCGGCAACGCTTTCTATCAGCAGCGCGCGCCCGAGCCGGTCCCGCGCGGCGTCCGCAGCGAGCGGGTCGACATCGGCGACGACGTCCCGGCGCGCCTCGTCGGCGGCGAGCTGGCGACGCTGCTGCACATGGTGCAGCTGGCGGTGATCTCCCAGGACCCCTGGTTCTCGCGGGCACAGTCGCCGCAGGAGATGGACTTCGCGGCCATCGATCTCGATCCGATGGCCGAGGCGCCCTTCTCGCGGGTGCGCGACGTGGCGCGCTGGGTGCGCGACGAGCTGGACGCGCTGGGGATCCCGGGCTGGTTGAAGACCTCCGGCTCGCGCGGGCTGCACATCTTCCTGCCGCTGCGCCCCGGCACCTCGTACGAGTCGGGGATGCTGTTCTGTCAGATCGTCGCCTCCTTCGTGGTCCACCAGCACCCCGAGGCGGCGACGGTCGAGCGGACCGTCAACAAGCGCGATCCCCGGACCGTCTACATCGACTGCCTGCAGAACATCATCGGCAAGACGCTGGCCTGCGCCTACAGCGCCCGCGCCAGCGACTACGCCGGAGCGTCGACGCCGCTCGCCTGGGACGAGCTCGACGACCAGCTCGACCCCCGGGCCTTCACCATCCAGACGCTGCCGGCGCGCCTCGCCGAGGTGGGCGATCTGTGGGCCGGTTTGCGCGAGGCGCCGGGGATCGATCTGCAGGCCGCGCTGGAACGCGCGCAGGGTCGCAATCGTCGTGACGAAATTCTCGATCGCCTTGTGGTAAGAGTAGCGCCGTCAACCCACCTAGGAGACCGTTCATGCGTTCGAAAATTTCATTGTCGGTGCTGCTCGCGCTCTCGTTGGTTGGAATCGCCGCTGCGCACGCGGACGACGACGATCCGGCCAAGGGGCATTTCACGCTGGAAGAAGCGACCAAGGGCCTCTCCGGCTCGGGTCCGCTCACCGCCAAGATCGAGACCACGCTGGGGGCTTTCACCTGCGAGCTCTACGACAAGCAGGCGCCCGTCACGGTGGCGAACTTCGTCGGCCTGGCCCGGGGGCTGCGCCCCTGGAAGGACCCCAAGAGCGGCAAGTGGGTGAAGAAGCCCTTCTACGACGGCCTCATTTTCCACCGCGTCATCCCCGGCTTCATGATCCAGGGCGGCGATCCGCTGGGGACCGGAACCGGCAACCCGGGCTACCGCTTCGAGGACGAGTTCTCGCCCGATCTCAAGTTCGACAAGCCGGGCCTCTTGGCCATGGCCAACGCCGGCCCGGGCACCAACGGCTCTCAGTTCTTCATCACCGAGGGGACGCCCGAGCACCTCACCGGCCACCACACCATCTTCGGTCACTGCGAGCCGCTCTCGCTGGTCAGCAAGATCACCGGCGTCGAGCGCGGACCGCGCGACAAGCCGGTCAAGGACGTCGTGATCAAGAAGGTCATCATCTCCCGCGGGAAGAAGGCCAAGGCCAAGTAGCCGCAGCCAGCTCACATGATCACGAAACAATCAGCCGCGAGCGAAGGGTGGCTTTGCCAGCCCGGAGCGAGCAGGGGGCGCGGGGGACCAAAGGGCGCTTAGCGCCCGACGTCCCCCGATTCAAATGAAACACTTCGTTCTCGACACGAACGTTCTCATCCACGATCCGCGCGCCATCCTCTCGTTCGCCGACAACGAGGTGGTCGTCCCGATCTTCGTCATCGAGGAGATCGATCAGTTCAAGAAGGAGGCCTCGGAGCGTGGGCGCAACGCCCGGGAGGTGGCGCGCATGCTCGACGGGCTGCGCGCCGAGGGGGCGCGTCTTTCGGACGGGGCTCCCCTCCCCTCGGGCGGCCGGCTGCGGGTCGCCTCGGCGGCGCGGGCGGTGCCGACCACGCTGCGCGAGAGCCAGATCGCCGACCACCTGATCCTGATGGTGGCGCTCGACGTCCGCGACTACAACAAGGGCGAGCCCACGATCTTCGTCACCAAGGACGTCAACCTCCGCATCCGCGCCGACTCGCTCGGGCTCACCTCGATGGACTTCGAGGGGGAGCGGATCGACATCGACGAGCTCTACTCGGGGATGACCGAGCTCGTCACCAGCGGCGCCGACGTCGACACGTTCTACGCGCAGAACACGCTTCCCCTCCCGGACGCGACGTTCAAGGCCAACCAGTACGTCCTGCTGCGCGATCGCGACAACCCGTCGCACAGCGCGCTCGGCCGCTACGACCCCGCCGGCAAGCAGCTGGTCGCCCTGCGCAAGCTGCGGGACGGCATCTGGGGAATCCGCCCGCGCAACAAAGAACAGCACTGCGCGCTGGATCTGTTGCTCTGCGACGACATCAAGCTGGTCACGCTCGTCGGCAAGGCCGGCACCGGCAAGACGATGCTGGCGCTGGCCACGGGCCTGCAGAAGGTGGTCGAGGAGCAGGTCTATTCCAAGTTGCTGGTCTCGCGCCCGATCTTCCCGCTGGGGCGCGATGTCGGCTAC
The DNA here is from genome assembly GCA_963835825.1 of uncultured Pseudomonadota bacterium. Taxonomy (GTDB): domain Bacteria; phylum Myxococcota_A; class Polyangia; order Fen-1088; family Fen-1088; genus JADGRB01. The sequence continues at coordinate 991,907 of CAWIGZ010000001.1, read as the reverse complement.
CTGCCGGGCGACATCGAAGAGAAGCTGAATCCCTGGATGCAGCCGATCTACGACAACGTCGAGTTCCTGATGGGCCTGTCCAAGACCGAGCGCAAGAACGGACGCAGCTATCAAGAGCTGATCGATCTCGGGTACATCGAGATCGAGCCGCTGACCTACATCCGCGGCCGGTCGATCCCCAACCAGTACATCATCGTCGATGAGGCGCAGAACCTGACGCCGCACGAGGTGAAGACGATCATCACCCGCGTCGGCGAGGCGACCAAGGTGGTGCTGACCGGCGACCCTTACCAGATCGACAACCCCTACGTCGACGCCACGTCGAACGGCCTCACCACGGTCGTCGAAAAGTTCAAGGGCGAGCCGATGGCCGGACACGTGACGCTCTCGAAGGGGGAGCGCTCGCCACTGGCCGAGCTCGCCTCCAACGTCCTTTAACCGACCTCCTCGCGACTAATCGCGGTCGAGCCGGGCCAGGTGGCGTCCGAATCGGTCGGCGATCAGGTGCTCGATGCAGTAGTTCGAGCGCTCGAGCCGCTTGCGGGCGCACCCCGCCTTGCGGCACTCCATCTTTCGCTCACGCAGCGGTCCGAGGTGCTCCTCGAGGCGCGCCAGGCAGTAGGCGCGCAGCGTGGCGGCCCGATCGATCTCCTTGAGACGGCGCGCCGAGGGCGGCACCAGGCTGCAGAGGATCATTCCCCCCTCCACCTCCTCGGGCCAGGCCGCCAGCCAGAACCGATTGCAGCCGGGGCACTGGCGCAGCTCCTCCCACTCGGCGAGCTCGACCACCGGCCACTGCATCACACTGTCGTCCTCGACGCGCGACCAGGCGGGGCGCGCGCGACAGGGGCATTGCAGGACGGGTGGTTCCACGAAGCCGATCAATCTTGCCTGTCGCCGCCGCTTCCGTCGAGTCGTCGCTTGATTTCCGCCGTCATGTCGCGGGCGATCACCCGGCCGCCCTGGATGGACCTCAGCCTGATGAAGCGCAGGTCCGGAAACAGCGCGAGCGTCTCCTCGAGGTCCGGCTCGTCGCCCCGGCGGGCCAGCCCGACGATCCGCACGTCGCCGAAGCGATAGGCGCCGCTCGGCGGCAGCGGCGGCGCCGCCAGCAGCGTCGCCGCCGCCGGTTCCAACCCGGGCGGCACCAGGGCGAACGACGCGGGCACGTCGCCGAGCACGAGCACGCCGCCGGCCTCGAGGGCCGCGTCCTCCTTGACCGCCAGATCGAGGTCCTTGATCCCGCCGTCGACATGGAAGACGTGGTGTCCGCCCTTCAAACCGGCGGCCACGGCCCGACGCGCGGCCGCCACGCGGGCGTCGTAAGAGACGACCTCCTGCCGCCGCTCGGCCGCCTGCCCCGCCCCCACCGCCAGCAGGACCGCCGCCAAGGTCACCCGCGCGGCGGGTCCGACGCCGACCCCTTCCAGGGCCTCGGCGACCGCCCAGCAAAGCCCGACCGACGGCAAATAGTAGTAGCGCGCGCCGACCGCCCAGCCGGCCGCGAACAGGGGCGCCGCCGCAGCGACCGCGAACCCGAGCGGCGTCCACGGTCCGAGCCCCGTCCCCCTGCCCCGCCGCGCGATCGCAAAGACGGTCAGCGCCAGGATCGTCGTCCCGACGGCCAAGGCAAGCGGCGGCGGGAAAACCGCCTCACCGGTGAAGGTCTGGGCGAGCCCGCTGAAGATCTGCAGCATCGTTCCGACGACGCCCGCCCGCGGGTCGCCGCTCCCCCCCACCCCTGCAGGACGGCGTGGCGGGCGAGGCAGACGGCGGCGAGGAGGATGAGCTGCGGCGCCAGCTCTCGTCCGAGAGAGCGACGCCGTCGGCCCGAAGCATCCGAAACGGTCCCCGCGCGGAACAGCAGCGCCAGCGCCGAGAGCAGCGGCAGGATGAACGCAGACTCCTTGGAGAGGAACGCCGCCAGCGCCGCCAGCGCGGCGACGAGACGGCGGCCCCGCACCAGCGCCACCAGCGAGCCGAGGACCAAGACGGTGGCCAGGAGATTGGTGGTCGCCGAAAACCAGAGCGCGGCAGCCAGATTCTGAGGCGCCAGGAACATCAGGACGCCCGCGCTCGCCGCGACGGTCGGTGGCCGCCCGAGCTCCCGCAGGAGAGCAGCCAAAAGCAGGGCCGCGGCCGCATGCAGCGCCAGCGCCGCCAGCGCAAAGGGCAAGAGGCCGCCCATCCCGGCCCGGGCGACCAGCCACCAGAGCAGCATCCAGAGTGGCCGGTAGTACTCGCCGCCGTGCAGGTCGTGGACGAACGGCAGGAAGGGATTGCGGACGTGGCGGGCAAACGCCAGGAAGAGGTGATCGTCGCCGAAGAAGGTCGTCGAGACGAAGAACGGCACCGCGGCGACGAGTCCCGCTGCCGTCAACCCGAGGAGCGCGGCCCGACGATCGCGCGTCACGGCGCGCCGCGGGCAATCTCTTCGGCGCGGCGAAGGTCGTCCGGGGTGTTGAGATTCACGAAGCTCAGCCCCTCGGGATCCAGCGCGGCCAGCGCCTGGTCGTCGAGCCAGACCGTCGCCAGCTCCGCCAGCAGCGCGTGCAGCGCCAGCCGGCCGGCGGCGAGACGCGCGTCGACGACGGCGCGCGCGGCAACGGCGTAGCGCGCGCAGAGCGGCTCGGCGTGCCCGGCCGGCCGCGGCGCCAGGGCCTCGGCCCCGGGCGCGCCATCGCGCAGCGCCGTCAACAGCGCCGGCGACAGGAACGGCAGATCGCCGGCCAGGCAGACCACCGCCTCCGCGTCCCCCGCCGCCGCCAGCGCCGCGGAGATCCCCGCCAGCGGCCCGGCGCCGGCCACGCGGTCCCCGACGACCTCGACACCGCGGGCGCGCCACGGGGCCGGATCGTTGGCCACCACCAGCAGGCGCGCAAACAGCGGCCGCAGGACCGCCAGCTGCCGATCGGCGACGGTCCGCCCGGCGAGCTCGAGCAGCGGCTTGGTCGCGCCCCCCAGCCGACGGGCCGGGCCGCCGGCGATGATGGCGGCGGCGACGCTCCCCATCGCTATGGCCAGGGGGCGCTGGCCCGGCGGGCGACGCCCTGCAGGACCCGGGTCATCTGTTCGTGCAGCGGCCCGTTGCTGGCCAGCACCCGCCCGGTCTCGCCGTCGAACGGCGTCCCGTCGAGATCGGTCGCCCGCCCGCCGGCGCCGTGGACGATCGCCGCGCCCGCCACCAGATCCCAGGGGTGCAGCGCCCGCTCCCAGTAGCCGTCGAGCCAGCCGGCGGCGACGAAGCAGAGATCGAGCGCCGCCGAGCCAAACCGCCGCGTCCCCTGCGCCGCCGCCGTGAACGCGGTCCACTCGGGGAGGTTGGTCTGCACGGGATTGCGCGTGTAGGGGAACCCGGTCACCAGCAGCGCCGCCCCCAGGCGATCGGTGCGCGACGGCGCGATCGGCTTGCCGTTCAACGTCGAGCCGCCGCCGCTGATGGTGCCGGCGAACGACCAGCCGAGCGCCGGCGCCTCGACGATCCCCAGCACCGGCCGCCGGTTGATGCAAAGGCCGATCGACACCGAGAAGATCGGCATCCCGTGCGCGAAGTTCGTCGTGCCGTCGAGCGGATCGACGTACCAGACCCGGGTGGCGCCCGCCTCGCCGGCGGCGTTGGTCCCCTCCTCGGCCACGATGCGATCGGCCGGGAAGGCCTTCTGCAGCCGCTCGACGATCAACGCCTCCGACCGCTTGTCGTACTCGGTGACGAGGTTGATGTCCTCGGACTTGAAGCCGACGGCGGGGCGCGTGCCGAGCCCCTGCATCAGGATCTTTCCCGCGTCGCGCGCGATCTCGGCGGCGATCTTGCGCGCCCCTTCCAGCGGATCGCGGGGCGGGGCCCCCGGCAGCACCGTTGCGGCCATCGTCGCTAGAGGTCCTTTCGCATCCAGGTGGCGTTCTTGGAACGGGCCAGCGCGTACTCGGCGGTGGCGGCGATCTCGGCGGCGACGTCCTTGCGGTCGACCGCCTGAAAGCCGAGCCTCTCGCCGAAGTAGCCCTGCGCGCCGTCGGTCACGAGGTAGAGCTGCCGCACGCCGAACAGGTGCGCGCGCGCGGTCGCCGCCTCGACCAGGACGAAGCCGAGCCCCTCGCCCCGGCGCTCGGGAGCGACCGCCAGCATGCGCAAGAGCGCCACCTCGCCGGACAGCTCGATGGCCACGCAGCCGACCAGCGGCGCCGCGGCGTCCTCCCCCGGGATCACCAGGTACGCCGGCCAGAACTTGTCCAGCACCGGATGCGCGATCCCCACCCGATCGAGCAGGTTGCCGATGAGGACCCTGTGCTCGAGCCGCGCCGGCATCACCGGATCGCCGAGCGCCTGCAGCAGGCGGTCGTGCAGCCCACCGTAATCGCCCGAGGACATCACCAGCACGGTGTCGCCCGGCGAGGCCCGCTCCGCGATGTGGGCCACCGTTTCCTTGACGGTTGCGATGACGCGCGCCGGGACGTCCTCGCGCCGCAGATCGGCCGCCACCCGCTCGACGTCGAGCCGTTCCCCCTCCGGGACCTTCTCCGGCGCGTAGAGCGGCGCCAGCACCACCTCGTCGGCGACCGACAGCGCGTCGGCGAGCTCGTTCTGGAAGATGTTGCGGCGGCTGGTGGCCGACCGCGGCTCGAAGGCGGCGATCAGCTTGCCCGGTCCGAAGCGCCCCTTGAGGGCCAGGACGGTCTCCCGGATGGCCGTCGGGTGGTGGGCGAAGTCGTCGACCACCGTCACGCCGCGCGCGACGCCCCGCACCTCCTGTCGCCGCCGCACGCCCAGGAACCGCCGCACGCCGCGGCCGATCGCCGGCAGCTCGATCCCCAGGCTGGAGGCGACCGCCACCACGCCGATCAGGTTCTCGTGGTTGTAGATCCCGGGGAGGTTCGTCTCGACCGACCCCACCCGCTCGCCCCGGCGCGCCAGCGCCAGCGTGGTCCGTCCGCCCAGGGCGCGCGCGACGACCTCGAACGTCCAGTCGGCGCCCGAGCCGGGACGCCCGTAGGTGATCACCTGGCAGCGGGCGACGCGCGCCACCTCCATCGCCCCGGGCGAGGCCGCGCAGGCGACCAGGAGGCCGTCCTCGGGGATGAGCGCCACGAACTTTCGGAACGCGGCGTGGACCGCCTCTTCGTCGCGGAAGATGTCGGCGTGGTCGAACTCGACCGAGGTGAGCAGCGCGATCCGCGGGCGGTAGTGCAGGAACTTCGATCCCTTGTCGAAGAACGCCGTGTCGTACTCGTCGCCCTCGACGACGAACTCGCCCCCCGCGCCGAGGCGCCAGGACTGCCGGAAGTTCAGCGGAACGCCGCCGATCAGGAACGACGGGTCCCGCCCGGCGTCCTGCAGCACGTGCGCCAGCAGCGACGAGGTGGTCGTCTTGCCGTGGGTCCCCGCCACCACCAACGACCGCCGCGCGTCCGGCCCCCCGCCGTCGAGGAACAGCTTGCCGAACAGCGAGGGGAACGACTCGAGCGGGATCTTCCGCTCCTGGGCGGCCAGGACCTCGACGTGGTCCTTGCGACAGACGTTGCCGACCACGACGCGCGTCGGGCGCCCAGTCGAGGTTGGCCGGGCGCGAACCCCTCGAACACCGGAATCTGCTGCTCGGCGAGCTGGGTCGACATCGGCGGATAGACGTGTTCGTCCGAGCCCCGCACGTCGTGACCGGCCGCCTTGAGCAGCCCGGCCAGCGATCCCATCCCCGTCCCGCAGATCCCGATCAGGTGAACTTTCACGATTATCCTCGGAACCCTGGGAGGGTTCCAAACCTCCGATCGGCAAGCTTCCGGCGGGCAAAGCCCGCCTCCAGCTTGGCGTTGACCGATATCATTTGGGCACGCACTCCGTCGCGCCGGGGTGGAACTCGGTCGCGAAGCGCTTCACCTCCATCGTGAAGTCGACGGTGAAGTCGCGGAACAGCCCCAGCTCGCGATCGCCGCTGCCGCCCGAGGTGTCCCAGCGCAGGTGCGAGATCACCGTCGAGCCGCACGGATCGATGCGTCCCCGCTTGCGGGTCTTGGCCTCGGCGCCCCAGGCCTCCGCCGCGTCGCGGTTGCACCGATCGCCCGGGCCGCTGCAGCGCACGGAGAGGACGTCGTACCACCAGGGCCCCTTCGGCCCGTACTCGGCGAGATCGAAACGCGGCGAGACGCCGCCGTCCTTGGTGTCGGCCCGGGCCGTGAAGGTCACCTGCTGCGTCGTCCCCGGCAAGACGTCGATGTAGTAGCAGGTCTCGTCGGAGCCGGCCGAGAAATGCCCCAGCGTGGGCGAATCGAGCGTGGCGGCGCCGCCGCGTCGCGCCGAGGCGGAGCTCGAACCGCTTGTGGTCGGCGTCGGGCGGGCGCGTCTCGGCGACGTCGCCGTTCCTCTGGCGGCAGGCGCAGGGGGCGCCGGGACCGCCGCTGCAACGCGCGCCCGCCAGGTTGGCGTCCCGCGCGCCCGGCGCTCTCGATCGCCGCGGCCGCCGGTCCACCGGCGCCGCCGGACGCCGATGCTCCGGCGCACCCGAAGCCGCAGACGAGCGAGAGCAACGCCGCACCGAAGAGCGGAGTCCAATGGCGACGACTGAGCGCGGTGACGGTGGTGGACGCCGACACCTCGCTTACGTACCATAGATCGTTCATGTCACCTCGCTTTCGACAGCTGTTCGCTCTGATCATCGTCTGTTCGCTGGCCGCCCCGGTCGGCCTGGGCTGCGCCGAGTCGGACGACGACACCCGCCCTGTCACGTACTCTCTCACCGCCAAGCAAAATTACGAGAAAGGCGTGGCCGAGCTGAAGGACGAAAGCTACGGCGAAGCGAAGAAGTACTTCCAGTTCGTCAAGCAGAAGTTCCCGTTTTCCAAGTACGCGGTCATGGCCGAGCTGGCCATCGCCGACACCCAGTTCGCCCAGGGCAACTACACCGAGTCGATCGACAGCTACAAGAGCTTCGCCCGGCTGCACCCGACGCACGAGAAGGTCGAAGACGGCTACGTCGCGTTCCGGATCTGCGAGGGCTACTTCAAGGACATGCCCGACGACATCTGGATCATGCCGCCGTCGTACGAGAAGGATCAGTCGGCGGTGAACGACGCCGCCCGGGAGCTCGCGGAGTTCAACAAGAAGTTCCCCGACTCGCCTTACGGCAAGAAGGTGGCCGAGATGCGCAAGGAGGTCATGAAGCGTCTCGTCGACCACGAGGTCTACGTGGCCCGCTTCTATCTCAAGAACGATCACCCCAAGGCGGCGGCGATCCGCATCGAGGGGGCGATCAAGCGCTACCCGGGCTCGGGGCGCGAGCCCGAGCTGCTCTACTCGCTGGGCGAGACCTACCTGCACATGGACGATCCGCTGCGCGCCAAGGAGACCTTCACCCGCGTGGTCACCGACTACGGCGTCGGCGCCGCAGGCGCGCCGGTCGGAGCTGTACCTCGAGTACATCGCCCGGCGCTTCGGCCCGAACCCGCAGCCCAAGCCGACCGCCGACGCGCCCGCGGCGGCCCATGGCTGAGGCCGGTCCAGCGTCGGACGCCGGCAACGTGCGCGCCCTGGCCGCGCGCGGCCGCGCCCACTACGCCGCGGGCGAGTATGCCGAGGCCGTCGCCTGCCTGACGGAGGTCCTGCGGGGCAAGGCGGCCTACGCCGACGTCTACGACATGCTGGGGGTCATCTATCACCACGAGGGCCGACTGGCCGAGGCCGAGGAGATGTTCCGCACCGCGCTGCGCCTCAACCCGGCGTACACGGAGGCGGCGCTGAACCTGGTGGTCACCTGCAACGACCTCGGCAAGTACGGCGAGGCGAAGACGATCTACGAACAGGCGATGGCCGCCGTCCAGCGCGCCCCCCGCGAGCTCGATCCCTTCGTCAAGGGCAAGATCGCCAACATGCACGCCGAGGTTGGCGCCACCTACCGCGCGGTCGGGGCCTTCGGCGAGGCGGTCCACGAGTACGAGCGGGCGCTGGCGCTCTGCCCGACGTTCGCCGACCTCCGGACCGAGCTCGGCAAGACGTTGCGCGAGATGGGCGAGCTGCCGACCTCCATCCGCGAGCTGGAGCTGGTCCGCGCCGAGCAGCCGCGCTACGCGCCGGGGCGGCGTCCACCTCGGGCTCAGCTACCACGCCGCCGGCCGTCACGAGGACGCGGCGGCGCAGTGGCGGGCGGTGCTGGAAGCCGACCCGACCAACGCCTCGGCGCGGATGTACCTGGCGATGCTCGACGGCAACGCGCGCCGCACCCGGCGCAACCGCCCCGACGGGCGAGCCCACCGAGTGAAGCCGACAGCCTCGAGCTCGCACATCCTCAAGCTGACGCGCCGACCGCCGTGCTGACCTTCACCTCCACGCCCGACACGTTCACCGTCGAGGAGATCCCGGCCTACGCCCCCAGCGGCGAAGGGACCCACCTCTTCCTCTGGATCGAAAAGCGCGGCCTGACGACGTACGACGCCATCGCCCGGATCGCGCGGGCGTTCGGCCTCGCGCCCCGGGACATCGGCTACGCGGGACTGAAGGATCGCCACGCGCTGACCCGGCAGTGGCTGAGCCTGCCCGGCGTGCCGGCGGAGCGGGCGCTGGAGATCGCGGACGCCGACCTCAAGGTGCTGCAGGCGATCCCGCACCCGCACAAGCTGCGGATCGGCCACCTGCGCGGCAATCGCTTCGAGGTGACGCTGACCGGAACGGCCAGCGAGGCCGAGCGGGAGGCGTTCCGCGCCCGATTCGAAGCGCTGGCGGCCTCCGGGGTCCCCAACCGCTTCGGCGCGCAGCGCTTCGGCGCCGGCGGCGACAACGCGGCGGTCGGGCTGGCGCTGCTGCGGGGCGAGCGCCGCGAGCGCGACAAGCGGCGGCGGCGCCTCCTGCTCTCCGCGCTGCAGTCGGCGGTCTTCAACCGCGCGCTCGAGCTGCGCGCCGCCTCGGGCGGCCTCGCCGAGGTGCGCGGCGGCGACGTCCTGCAGAAGACGGACAGCGGCGGGCTCTTCGTGACGACCGATCCGGCGATCGATCAGCCGCGGGTCGATCGCGGCGAGGTGATCCCCACTGGGCCGCTCCCCGGCGGCCGCGAGATCGAGCCTCCCCCGACACGCCGGCGCGCGCCATCGACGACGAGGCGATCGCCTCCGTCGGCGCCACCCGCGAGGACTTTTCGCGCGCCGGACGCGAGCTCCCCGGCGCGCGCCGGGCGGTGCTGCTCAAGGCGGGCGATCCGGTGCTCGAGCTCCCCACGACCGCCGACGCCGCGGTTCGCTTCCGCTTCTCGCTGCCGTCCGGCGGCTACGCCACGGTCTTCGTCGACGCGCTCCTCCAGGAATGATTGCAGGAATGATTGTGATAGCGTTTTCCGGGGCCGACGTGGAGAGCGCATGCACCTGACCCAACGGATCCTCGGCTTCACGCTGCTCGGCTCGGAGTGGGTCCTCTGGGTGCTCATCGCGCTGTCGATCCTCTCCGTCGCGGTGATGGTCGAACGCGCGATCTGCTTTGGCGGGACCGGCGCCAGCAGCGCCGCGCTGGGGCGGCAGATGGTCGAACGGCTGCTGGCCTCGGACCCCGCCGGCGCCAGGCGTCTGGTCGAGGGACACCGGGCCCCCGCCGCCGCCGTCGCCGCGGCCGGGATCGCCGAGCTCCCTCGGGGCGCCGACGCCGTCTCCGAAACGATGGCCGGCGCGAAGGCGCGCCTGCGCGTCGAGCTGGAACGTCACCTCGGCATCCTCGGCACGCTGGGCAACAACGCCCCCTTCATCGGCCTCTTCGGCACTGTCCTCGGCATCATCAAGGCGTTCTCCGATCTGTCGCGCAACCAGGCCAGCGGCGCGGGGGCGGTGATGTCGGGCATCTCCGAGGCGCTGGTGGCGACCGCCGTCGGGCTGCTGGTCGCCATCCCCGCCGTCATCGCCTTCAACATCTTCCAGGGGCGGGTCAGGAAGGCGATGGCCGAGATCGACGCCATCGCCCACCTCGTGCTCTCGACGATCCCGCCCGGCGCATCGAACCAGCCGCGAATCGGGAGCTGACGTTCACCATGGCGCGCGCCAACAACTTCGGCAGCGGGGACGACGACCCCGGGCCGATGATCGTCAACATCAACGTGACGCCGCTGGTCGACATCACCCTGGTGTTGCTGATCATCTTCATGGTGACGGCGTCGTACATCGTCAGCCCGGCGATCCGCGTCGACCTGCCGAAGGCGGGGTCGGGGACGGAGCAGCCACGGAGCGCCCTGAGGTTGACCCTGACCCGGGACGGCGCCCTCTATCTGAACGGCGCGGCATCCAGCGACGACGCCCTGGTGCGCTTCATCGGCGCCGAGCTGCCGCGCAATCCGGAGCTCCAGGCGGTGATCGCCGCCGATCGGGCCGTCCCCCACGGCGACGTCGTGCATCTCATCGACGTCGTCAAGCGCGCCGGCGTCCGCCGCTTCGCCCTCGACGTCGACCCCGGCGCGCCCCAGCCCCCCTCGTCCCCGAGCGACCCCTGAAACGACCCTGCAGGCCCGGCGAACGTCCCTCGAATAACCCCTCAATCCAGCATCTCAGACTTGGACTTTGAGTGGCGTTCGGCGATATGCTCCTGGCCGGGACCTCTTCTGAATGACACGCCCGACTAGGTCGCACGCGCGCCTCGCGGCGATCATCTTTTCCTATCTCGCCTTGGTCCTGCTCGCGCCGGCTCGAACGGCGCGCGCGCAGACCAGCGTCGCGCCGCAGGACACCAGCATCGATCCGCAGCTGTTCCAGCCGGCGATCGGCCCGCAGAACTTCCTGACCGTCGAAGGCGCCGACGTCCCCGAGCACAAGCGACTCAGCTTCGGCCTGACGCTCAACTATCAGCAGCGGCCGTACACCATCTTCACCCAGACCCCGAACAGCTCGGGTGAGACGCACGTCGTCGCCGATCAGCTCACCAGCGAGCTCGACGCGGCCATCGGCCTGTTCGGCCGGTTCCAGGTCGGCATCGGCATCCCGTTCACGCTCTACCTCGACGGCGACGAGGTGAACGGGATGGGAATGCCGGCCAACCTCCACCTCGTCGAGACCGGCATCGGCGACATCCGGCTCCAGGGGAAGGCCCACCTGGCGACGCTGGGCGACGACGACCAGTACGAGCTCGGGCTCTCCGCCGGCCTGACGCTCCCCACCGGGGACACGCAGGGTCGCGCCTACCTGGGCGACAAGACGGTGACCGGCCGGATCGTCGCCATCGGCACCATCGACTTCGGGCCGGTGCACGCCGGCGGGAACCTGGGGATCCTGATCCGCGAGACCTCCCACAGCTTCGCCACCGAGCTCGGGCCGCAGTTGCTGTACGGCGCCGCGGCCGACTACTCCATCGACGACAAGACCGACGTCATTCTCGAGCTGGCCGGCCGCAGCGGCCTCAACCAGTTCGCCTCGTTCTACAACGACGTGAACCCGTTCGAGATCGACGTCGCGGGGCGGCGGGCCATCAAGGGCATGTGGTCGGTGACCGCGGGCGTGGGGCGCGGGCTCGGCAACGGCATCGGGGCGCCCGACCTGCGGCTGTTCGCGATGGCCGGCTTCAACCCCGACTTCCGCGATCGCGACCACGACGGCATCTACGACATCAACGACAAGTGCCCCGATCAGCCGGAAGATCGCGACGGCTTCCAGGACGCGGATGGCTGCCCCGACCCGGACAACGACAACGACGGCATCCCCGACGTCAAGGACAGGTGCCCCAACGAGGCTGAGGACGTCGACTCGTATCAGGACGAGGACGGCTGCCCCGATCCCGACAACGACAAGGACGGCATCCCCGACATCAACGACGCCTGCCCGAACGCCGCCGAAGACCACAAGGGGAAGTTCCCGAACGACGGCTGCCCGTCGAGCACCGAGGACAGCGACAACGACGGCATCCCCGACGGCGTCGACAAGTGCCCCGACGAGGCCGAGGACAAGGACGGCTTCGAGGACGCGGACGGCTGCCCCGATCCCGACAACGACGGCGACGGCATCCCCGACAACTTCGACAATTGCCCGAACGCGGCCGAGGACACCGACGGGTTCCAGGACGAGGACGGCTGCCCCGATCCCGACAACGACAAGGACGGCATCCCCGACGCCACCGACAAGTGCCCGTTGCAGCCCGAGACGCTGAACGGGATCAAGGACGACGACGGCTGCCCGGATCCCGGGCCCGAATGGGTTCGGCTGGGCGCGGGGAAGATCGACGTCGACGAGAAGATCGGCTTCGTCAGCCACGCGGGCAAGCTCACGCTGCGCGACACCTCCGCGAAGGTGGTGAACGATGTCGCGCTGGTGATGAAGGGCCACCCCGAGATCGCCAAGCTGCGGATCGAGGTCTATGCGCCTGGCGTTCCGAAGGCGGAGACGCAAAAGCGCGCCGACATCGTGCGCGACTTCCTGATCGAAAGAGGGGTCGACGGAGGCCGGATCGAGGCGGTCGGGCAAGGCGCCGGCGTCGCGAAGATCGACTTCCAGGTGACGATCGGTGAGCCGCCGAAGCCGGCGCCCGCCGGCAAACCGGCCAGTCCGTCGCCGCCGCCACCGGCCCCGCCGGCCACGCCGCCGCCTGCGCCCGGAGCAGCCGCCCCCGGCAAGACCTGATGCGAATCGTCGGCTGGGGCGCGTCGGACGTGGGACGGAAGCGCGCCCACAACGAGGACAGCCTCCTCTGCAACAACGACCTGCGCCTCTACGCCGTCGCGGACGGAATGGGGGGACACCTCGGCGGTGAGCGCGCCAGCAGCATGGCGGTCGAGATCCTCGAACGCGAGATCGAAGAGGTCCGCCGGGCCGGCCTGCTGGCGGTCCCCGCCGAGACCGTGACCACCGGGGCCTCGCACCCGGTGAACGCCCTCCTGCGCCGCGCGGTCGTCGAGGCGGATCGCCACATCTACGAGGCGGCAATGGCCAACCCCGAGCTCACGGGAATGGGGACGACCCTGACGGCCCTGCTCTTCTCGGAGGGCTACGTCCACCTCAGCCACGTCGGTGACTCGCGTGCGTATCTCTACCGCGACGGTCGCGCCCGCCAGCTGACCGAGGACCACTCCTGGATTCAGGAGCAGGTGCGCGCCGGGCTCATCTCGCCCGAAGAGGCCAAGGAGTCGCGCTTCCGCAACATCATCACCCGCTCGGTCGGCTTCGAGCCGAGCGTCGAGCCCGACCTCGCCGGAATCGCGCTCCAGGCGGGCGACTGCTTCGTCCTCTGCTCGGATGGCCTCTCGAACTACCTGACCATCGACGAGCTGGGCCAGGTCCTGACCGGCCACTTCTACCGCGACGTGGCCAAGGTCTTCGTCGACCTGGCCAACCAGCGCGGCGGTGACGACAACGTCACCTGCCTGGTGGTTTACGCGGGCAACGAAGTCACGGCCTCGTAGACCCGTTCGCTCCGGAACGCCGCCCGAGCGCCGGAGCTAGTTGCTCGTGTTCTGTCGATCGAGCCGCTCGCGGATGATCGCCTCGGCGAGCTCGGGCACGACTTCCCACACGATCTGCTCGATGATCTCCCGCGAAAGCTTGGCGATCGCTTCGTACTCGGGGCCCTTGGCGCTGATGGCCGCCAGCTTCTGATCGACGGCCGCGCTCACCATCGCAGGGGGCGCCGCCGGGGTCGCGTCGTGCGGACGTGCCGGCGGAGGCGGCGGCGTGATTTCGCGGGTGCGCGCCTGTGACGCAGGCGTCGGCGCGCGGGGGCGCGGAGGGCCCAGGTCCGGCGGAGGCATCGGGGTCATCGCCCGTGGGCGGGGCTGGCTGAAGGGCATGGCCGGGGATGCGGGCGACGCAAGCGGCGCGATCGGGGCGGTTGGAACCCGCATCGCGGGCGCAAGCGGCGCCATCGGCGGTGCGCTCGGTCCCGGGCGTGGCACCCCGGGGATCGGGACGCCAGCCGCCGGAAGGCCGATCATCGTCCGCCCCACCGCCGGCGCGGCCGGCCTCGGAGGGAGGCCGGGGATCGGCGCGGGTGGTCCTCCCAACGGGCGGACCGGCAGCGTGCCGGGGCGTCCGGGGGTCATGGCGCCGGGCCGCATGCCGGGGATGAGAGAAGGTCGCATCGCGGGCACGCCCGGGTGCCCCCCGACGATGGGCGGCGACGAAGGGCTGGGGCGGGGTGCGGCGGCCACGGCCGGGGCGCCGGTGGTGACCGGCAGCGGCGTCGCCGGGCCGGAGGAATCGATGCTGATCTCGCCGTAGTCGTCCTCGATCGCCGAGGCGGGGAGCGAGGCCGCGCTGGCGCGCGGGGGAGGCCCAGCGGGCACGGCAGCGTGCGAGGAGGCGGCTCCTGCAGCGGCATACACCTTCTCCAGGAACGCCGTGGTGTCCCAGGGCTTGAGCAGGTGCCCGTCCGCCCCCGCGCTGGTCCCGCGCGCCACATCGTAGGGCTGCTGAGCGGACGCCAGGATGTAGACGGGGACCCCGCTCAGGGTCGCATCGGCGCGCACCTGCGCGCAGAAGTCGTACCCGGTCCGACCCGGCATCGCTCCGTCGGCGATGATCAGGTCAGGGCGAGCCTGTCGCGCCAGCGTCAACCCCTCGTCCGCCGACCGTGCCGTGGCAATCGAGACGTCTTCGCCCGCGAACGTCATGGCGAAGGCCTTCTGGATCGTCAAGCTGTCGTCGGCGATCAGGATACGTTTCGCCATGTTCACCAGGAAATATCATCAACGCCATAGGTGGTCAATGCGGGCGCGCAGGCCCGAATGAGGCATGATGCGCCGATCGTGAGCGCCGGGGAGATCCGTCTGGTCGTCAACGCCGACGATTTCGGCATGTCGGCGGCCATTTCGCGCGGGATTCTCCGGGCCCACCGGGAGGGGATCGTCACCAGCACCTCCCTGCTCGGTAACGCCCCCGACCTGGCAGCCGCCAAAGCGATGTTGAGCGAGGCGCCCAACCTGGGCGTGGGCGTCCACCTGGCCCTCTGCGGCGGCGGTCCGGTCGCGGCCGCCGACAGCGTCCGCTCGCTGCTGGCCCCCGACGGCGGCTTCTGGCCGCGCGGTCAGGACTTCATCGCCGCCTGGATGAAGGGGCGGGTCCTGCCGGCCGAGGTCGAGCGGGAGCTGGACGCCCAGGTGACGCGGGCGCGGGACGCCGGAATCGCCATCGACCACCTCGACACCCACCACCACCTCGGCTTTCTCCCGGTGGTTGGACGGGCGATGGAGGAGGTGGCGCGGCGGCACGGCATCGCCGGGATCCGCAGCGCGGTCGAGCGCCCCACCCTGGCCTGGGTCACCGATCCGCTGCGCGGCCTCGAGGCCGGCATGATCACCGCGTCGGCCTGGCTGACGCGCCGACAGCTCGGGGCGCGCCGCCACGGACCGCAGAGCTGGGGGTACGTGGAGGCGGGACACCTCGACGAGATCCGGATCCTGGAGATCATCGGGCGCCTCGGGCCCGGCCCTCACGAGCTCATCTGCCATCCCGGCGAGGCGGCCGGCGAGGGCGACACACGCGGGCAGTCGCCCCGCTACCAGCGCACCGCCGAGCTGGCGTCGCTCACCTCGGCCAAGGTTCGGCGGGCGCTGGAGCAGCGCCAGGTCACCCTCTGCCGCTGGGGCGATCTGTTTTGAGCTCGGGGCCGCCCCCGACAACGAACGAGCACCCGGCCGCCGGCGGCGCCGCCCCCGCCCCCTACGTGCCGGCCGAAGCGAACCTGGCGGAGCTGTCGGCGCGGGCCATCGCGCTGGGGATGGTGTTCGGGGTGATCTTCGGCGCCGCCACCGTCTACCTGGCGCTCAAGGCGGGGCTGACGGTCTCGGCGTCGATCCCCATCGCGGTGCTGGCGATCTCGGTGTTCAAGCGCTTCGGATCGTCGACGATCCTCGAGAACAACATCGTCCAGACCATCGGCTCGGCCGGCGAGTCGATCGCCGCCGGGGTGGTGTTCACGCTGCCGGGGTTTCTCTTCCTCAGCCGCGATCCCGCCACCGGCGTCAGCGTCGGCGAGCCGTACTTCTCCTACTGGACGATCCTGACGCTGGCGATGATCGGCGGCGTGCTGGGCGTCCTGATGATGATCCCGCTCCGCCGCTCGCTCATCGTCAAGGAGCACGCCACCCTCCCCTACCCGGAAGGCACCGCCTGCGCGTCGGTGCTCATCGCCGGCGAGCGGGGGGGCGATCTGGCCCGCACCGCCTTTCAGGGGCTCGGCTTCGCGGTGGTCTACGCTTTCCTGCAGAAGGTCTTTCGCTTCGTCGCCGAGACGCCGACGCTGGCCATCCGGGCGACCAACCGTTACCTGCCGGCGGCGGTCCTGAGCGGCGACATCACGCCCGAGTACCTGGGCGTCGGCTACATCATCGGACCGCGGATCGCCGGGGTGCTGGTGGCGGGCGGCGTGCTCGCCTGGCTGGGGCTCATCCCGCTGCTGACGGTGGTGACGCCGGCCGACACGATCGCCGCCCAGCTGGTGAAGCTCGGCTACCTGGGGAGCCTGTCGACGTCCGGCGGCCCCGGCGGCTGGAACCCGGCGACGCACGCCTTCGCCGACACGGCGGCGGCCGTCTACCGCGCCTACGTCCGCCAGATCGGCGCCGGCGCCGTCGCCGCGGGCGGGTTCATCACGCTCCTGAAGACGCTGCCGACGATCGTCTCGTCGTTCAAGGAGAGCGTGGCGTCGCTGCGCGATCGTCACGAGCGCGTCGACGCCCGCACCGAGCGCGATCTGCCGATCACCGTCGTGCTGGTCGGCGCGGTGATCCTGGTGCTGGTGATGGCCCTGCTGCCGTTCGTTCCGGGCGCGGGGATCGGCAGCAAGCTGCTGCTCGGGCTGCTGATCGTCGTGTTCGGGTTCTTCTTCGTCACCGTCGCCAGCCGGATCGTCGGCCTCATCGGCTCGTCGTCGAATCCGATCTCGGGGATGACCATCGCGACGCTGATGGGGACCTGTCTGGTGTTCGTGGGCCTGCGCTGGACGGCCGACGTCTACCAGCCGATGGCGCTCTGCGTGGGGGCGATGGTCTGCATCGCCGCCGCCAACGCCGGAGGGACGTCGCAGGACCTCAAGACCGGGTTCCTGGTCGGCGCCACGCCGCGCGCCCAGCAGATTGGCCTGCTCATCGGGGTGGTGACCGCCACGCTGGTGGTCGGCTTCACCATCCGGGTGCTCGACCGGCCGCCGCACCACCTGATCGGCTCCGACCTCTACCCCGCCCCCCAGGCCACGCTGATGGCGACGCTCATCAAGGGGCTGCTCTCGTTCAACCTCGACTGGCAGTTCGTGATGGTCGGCGTCGCGCTGGCCGCCACCGTCGAGCTCTGCGGCGTCGGCTCCCTGTCGTTCGCGGTCGGCGCCTACCTGCCGCTCTCCACCACCTCGCCGATCGCCGTCGGGGGCCTGGTCCGCGCGCTGGTCGATCGGGCGGCGCGCAAGCGCGGGGAAGCCGTGGCCGCCACGGAAGCGGAGCTCGGCCCGGGGAACCTCTTCGCCACCGGTCTCGTCGCGGGCGGCGCGGTCGCCGGCGTGGCCATCGCGCTGGCGACGGTCACCGACAGCGGGGCGCGGGTCGTCGACGCGCTGTCGATCGAACACGGGCTCGTGCGCGCGCTGGGCGCCGGCGGTTACCAGCTCCTGGGGCTCGGATGCTTCGCGGCCATGGCGGCCACGCTCTGGCGCGTGGCGCACCGGCGCGTCGACAGCAAGTAAGCGCCAGAGCGGCCGCCCACAAGGGGGCGTATTGGCTCACGCACAGCCTGCGGGCGCGAGCGCTTCTTGCGCAGGAACTGCGCCCGCCGGGGTGGATGTCTTGCGGTCTTCTTGCTGGAACGCCTCTTGCTCAAAGGGGTTCGACGGTCGGCGCCTCGGTGCGCAATCGACAACCAAAGGAGAACGCCATGAAGATCTCGCAAATCATGAAGGCGGATGTCGAAGTCTGCGCTCTCGATGACAACCTGGCCGCGGCGGCGAGCCGCATGTGGGATTGCGACCTCGGGTGTCTCCCGGTGGTGGACGGTGGCGGCCAGGTCGTCGGGATGGTCACCGATCGCGACATCTGCATGGCTGCGCTGACCCGCCGCCAGCCATTGCACGACATCCCCGTCTCGGTGGCGATGGCGAAGGAGGTCCTGTCATGCTCGCCGAAAGCCACGCTGGTGGAGGCGGAAGAGGTCATGCGGTCTGGCCAGGTGCGCCGGCTGCCGGTGATCGATTCCGACGGCTCTCTGGTCGGCATCGTCTCGTTGAACGATCTCGCTCTGCTCGCCGAGCGGGAGGTCGGCCGCAAGAACCGGGACCTGGGCGCGCAGGAGATCGCGGCCACGCTGGCGGCGATTCTGTACGCCCCGGAAAGTCGGCGCCGGGAGAGTGACCGCCTGACCTTCGGACGATGAGCGACGACGTCGAAGGCACCTGCCACGCCGCGGCCGTTCGGTCCCCCGAAACGGCAAGAGCTGCGGCCTCGCTCTTGAGCTGCACTGATCTCCGAAAGATCTACCGGATGGGCGAGGTCGACGTGCGATTGCCACGTCGAGGTCCTGACGCCGGTCTCCGGGCGCGTCTTCCGCGTGTTTCAGAAGAGCGCCGGGGTGGTAGCCGCGCTGGTGCCGGTCGCAATCGGGCACCGCGGCGAGACCGAGGTCGAGATTCTCTCCGGGCTCCCCCCCGACGTCCCGGTCGCCGTTCACCCGGGAGATCGGATCAAGGACCGGGCGCGCGTCGCGCCGGTCTCCGGCGAAGCGCGCTGAGGCCAACGGAGGCGCGCCCAGAGCGCCTCAGGGCGTACCGGCCGGCTGCTCCAGCGAAGCGCTGAAGAGGTCGCTCATGACGGGCACCGCCGCCGGCTGCGCCGCGCAGGGGAGAGCCTCCACGCCCAGCATCGCCTGGACCGTCTTGAGGAACGCGCTGGTGTCGTAGTTCGTCTGAGAGACGTATCCCGGCTTGACGTTGGGCGAAATAGCGATGAAGGGCGGATCGTCGCCCTGGCTGCTCCCCTCGTCCCACAGGACAAAGAGAGCGCCGCCGTTCTTGTACCGGTCCGACGCCATGATCTTCGGCACCTCGGCCGCCAGCCACGCGTCGCCCTGGGCGACCGACCCGTCGTGCATGTCGTTGACGAGATTGGGCGTAATGAAGGCGTAATCCGGCATCTGGGTGCCTGCGAGATCGACGTCGAGCTGGCTGAAGTCGACGACGTGCTCCGTGCACCGGCCGGCGGGATGAAACGATTGGCCGTCCCACCCGTTGACGTCGTTGAAGAAGATGAAGGGGTTGTGCTTTGCGGCGTAGCTCCCGTGCGAGGTCAAACCGCACGGCTCGCCCATGTTCTCCTGGTAAGTCTTCCAGGTGAGGCCACCGTTTTCGATCTGGTCGGCCAGATGAGACGTGGACGCGATCGTGTTGCTGCCGCTGGGATCGTCGTCGGTCAGATATCCGAAGTTCTCCCCCGCCACCATCCAGACGTAGTTCGGCTCGCTCGGGTGGACGAACGAATCGTGGTACCCGACCGCCTCCGCTCCCTCCCGGGCCAGGCCATTGATGAACGGCGCCGCGGCGTTTCCGATGATGTCGCCGCGACTGTGGTTCTCCATCACGATGGTGAAGACGGTGCCGGTCCACGCCGTCGGGCGGACGGCCGGCGCCGGAGTCAGCGCCCGACATTGGACGTCGGTGCTCCCGGAGGTATTGGGGCCGCAGCTCGCCACACCCGCGAGGGCGGCGAGACCAACGAACAGGACCGATGAGGTGTTTCGCATGCGCGTACGGTCGACACCGATCTCTCTCCGTCAAGCGATCGCGCGTTCGACTCGTTGCCGGCGAGCATTGCGCGCCGCCGCTGAATGACCGCGCAACAAGTGCACACCCCGTCGACGCGAGCGCATTTCTTGCGCCGCACATCACGCCACGTCCCGGCCGGAAGGTGGTGCGGGTCCGCCAGAAATGCCGTCGATTGGTTCGGCCTTTGCTCTCTCGATGACAACGATGGCCACGCGCTCACCGGGCCGAATGCACAGTTTCGCGCGCGGAGCTGAGCGCCTCATTGGCGCCGACGTCCACGACGGCGAGTGGAAGTTGGTGCTCCTGTTCTTCTTCAACCTCTTTTTGCTCCTGACCGCCTACTACATCCTGAAGGTGATCCGAGAGCCGTTGATTCTTCTCGCAGGGAGCGCCGTTCGGCGCAGCTATGCGCGAGGGCTCCAGGCTGGCCTCCTCATCGTCATCATCCCGGCGTACAGCGCCTTGGCGAATCGGGTCGACCCAGCGCACCTGGTGAAATGGATCATGGCGGTCTTCGTGCTCAGCCTGGTGGCCTTCTTCGCCGCCGGTCGAACCAGCCTGCCGATCGGCTTCCCCTTCTTCGTGTGGCTCGGCATCTTCAGCACCCTCTCGATTGCCCAGTTCTGGTCGCTTGCCAACGACCACATGACCGAGGCCGAGGGGAAGCGGCTGTTTCCGCTGGTGGCGGTGGGCGGAACGCTGGGCGGCATCGTCGGCGCGCAGTTCGCCGCGCGAGGGATCGAACGGCTCACACCCAATCAGATGATGTTGGTCGCGGCCGGCCTCCTCATGATCTGCATGGCGCTCACCGAGGTCGGCCACCGGGTGGGACGAGGCCACCGCGAACGGGTCCAAGACCAACCTCGCCCAGAACGGGACCGTCGTGGCGGCTTCACCCTGGTCCTCGGCGATCGTTACCTCTTGCTCATCGGCCTCTCGGTCATCGTGGTCAACCTCATCACGGCGACGGGCGACTTCATTGTCGCCCAGATGGTGAACACCGAGGCCCAATCCCTCGCGCCAGCGCTCCGCGGCCACTTCATCGGCGCGTTCTACGGCAACTTGCAAACCTGGGTGACGGTTCTGACCACCGTGGTGCAGATCCTCTTTGTGGCGCGCGCGTTCAAGGCCGTGGGCATTGGGGGCGCGCTGTTCTTCATGCCGCTCATCGTCGTCGCGGGATACGGCCTGTTTGCTCTGTTGCCGTTGCTGGCGACGGCCACCGCCGTGAAGGTCACCGAAGGGACGACCGACTATTCCCTGCAGAACACGATTCAGCAGGCGCTGTTCCTTCCGACGTCCGTCGACGCCAAGTACAAAGCCAAGTCCGCCATCGACACGGTTTCCAAACGCCTCGGCGACCTCGGCGCCACCGCCCTCATCGCCGGGGGCAGTTACGTCGGCCTCCACGTCATCGGCTTCGCGATCGCCAACGTCGTGGCCGGCGCGCTCTGGCTCTGGCTGTCGCTCCTGCTGCGGCGCCGGCAACTGGCGTTGGTGCCGGCCGTCGCGCTCGCGCGGGTCACGCTGGCGGTCGTCCCCCCCGTCCGCGAGTTGGCCTGAGCACCCGCAGCGCCTCCCGGCGCAACGATTGCCGGCCACAGGAGAGCGCCGCGCGCGATTTGCGCGGCAGGATCGAAGCGCTCGCGTACGAGCGGGCCCGGACGGAGGCATGACTCTTGCGAAGCCTCTTTGTCGATGCGCGTGACTCGACACTCACTCCGCTGACGGGGATCTCCGAGCGAGAGCCAGCTGGCCGCGAAGGAGCGCTTGTGATGGCCACCCGATCTCATTGGGTCCCCGGCACGAACGTCTTGCTGACCTGCGTCGTCCTCGTCGCGGGCGGCCTTGGCCGTGGGGCACGGGCCGACGAATCCGCGCCCCTCCCCCACCTCGATCCGAGCCAGCATTTCACAATCGATCCCGTGGTCGACGGAGTCATCATCGTCGGGGGCGCCGGGTTCGCGGAGCTGCTCAGCCTCATCCTCTCCACGGGCGAAATCAAACCGACGCTCCCCGGAGACCCGAACGACCTACTGGCGATCGACCGCGTCGCGATCACCCAGACGATCGATCCCCACGCGAGCACGTACTCTGACGTCGGGCTCTACGCCGCGTATGGGTACGCGGTGCTCGATCCGATCCTGTCGGGCGTACGAGACGGCCGCCGCGCGTTCCTGGTCGACGCGCTGCTCTACGGAGAGTCGATCGCCATCACGAAGGCCTTCACCGACGCGACCAAGATCGGCGTGCGGCGGCCGCGTCCCATCGATTACATAAACTGTTCGCCGGGAGCAGTCACAGGCACCGACTGCTCGAGCAACACCGACCTGCAGCTTTCGTTCTTCTCCGGGCATGCGGCCACCACCGGGACCATCGCCGCGACGGCGACCTACCTGGCCTTCGTGCGAAGCGGATGGCATTCGCCCCGCCCCTGGATCACGCTGGCGGTGGGTACGCTGGTTACGACGTTCGTCAGCTACGAACGGGTCCGGTCGGGCGAGCATTTCCCCACCGACGTCATCATGGGATCCATGGCGGGCGCCGCGATCGGCGTCCTGGTCCCCCATCTTCACAGGCGGGCTCATTATCACGGCCCCGAGTTGGAAGCGCCGACCCTCTTGATCGGGTACACGCCGAACGCCACTGGGAGCGGCGCGTTGACGCTGGGAGGACGGTTCTGAGACCCGGCACGGGACTGGCACGGATGGGGAGCGATGACGATGGCAAATGGCGCTCACAGGGGTCGCCTCGAACGGCCCGTGGCTGCGATTCTGGCCGTGGCCGTCGTCGGCGCCGCCAGCGTCGCCGCCGGCCGCTCGAACGCGTTTCGCTGGTTTGCTGATCGCCCGGTCGCCTGGAGCGAGCACGACGACGGAGATGTCCCCAAGCCCCCGGAGACGAACGACCTGCAAGATGAGCCGTTCACCGTCACCATCCGCGACAGCCTCGCGAACGAAGCCGATCGAATCCTGGCGGCCCAAGGCGCGGTCCCCGCCCAGGACGTGAACGCGGCGGACGAGGTCGCTTGTTCCACCTGGTTCTGTCCCCGCAATCACCTCCGCCCGATGACCCTCGACGAGATTGCCCGCGGGCCCGTCTCGCCGGCGCCGGTGTTGCCGTTCACGGTCACCAAGGGGAAGGACGAGGGCGCGGCGGTGGGATTCGTCGTGGTCGACGCCAGGGGCCGGAAGTTCATGTTCAAGCTGGACCCCGCCGGGCATCTCGGCCTGGTGAGCGCGGCCGAGATGATCGGACAGCGCCTGTTTCATGCCGCCGGCTACAACGTTCCGGGCGCACACCTGGTGGAATTCAGCCGGTCCGATCTGAAGGTCTCCCCCAGCGCGACGTTCAAGCTCTTCAACGTCGAAAAGCGTCCCGTCACCGAGGCACGGGTGACCTCCCAGCTGGCGGCGATCCCTCGGCTTCCCAGCGGCCAGTTCCGGGGCGTCGCCATCCCGTGGATCGGCGGTCAGGTTCTCGGGTCATTCGACACCATCGGCCGGCGCGGGACCGATCCGAACGACCGGATCCTGCATGAGAACCGCCGGTCGTTGCGGGCCAGCTGGGTGCTCTTCGCCTGGCTCTCCGTTCTCGATCCGGGCCCGATCAACACGCTCGACAGCTACGTCGAGGAAGCCGGGCGGCACTTCGTCCGCCACTACCTCTTCGACTTCAGCTGTGCCTTCGGCTCGGCCACCGCCTACGTCCAGGGACCGCAACAGGACGGGGAGTACCTGCTGGAGGTCGGACGGACGCTGCGGGCGCTGTTCTCCTTGGGCTTCTATCAACGGCCATTTCAAGCGAAGGAGCAGCGCGAGGAATGGCAGAAGCTCAACGTGCAGTACCCGTCGATCGGGTATTTCCCCGCAGAGAGCTTCGATCCCGACAGCTACCGCGCGAACCGGAGGGTCCCGCCGCACATGCGGATGACAGCGCGGGACGCCTACTGGGGGGCCAAGATTGTGACCGCCTTTTCGGACAATCAGCTGCATGCGGTGGTCGCGACCGCCGGTCTCCCCGGGCCAGAGGCCGCTTACCTCGAGCACGCTCTCCGCGTGCGACGGGAAATCATTGGCCGGCGCTACCTGCGGGCGGTGGCCGCCGTCGAGAACCCGGTCGTGTCGGCCGATGGAAAGAGTCTCTGTTTCGACGATCTGGCCATCGATCGCGGCTACGTGAGCGCGCTCGAGGCGCGCGATCTGGTCGACATCTTCGACGGAAACGGCGCGTCGTTGGCCTCTTTCGAGCAAGCGGCCAGCGGCCCGCGGACGTGCGTCTCGCTCGGCGGCGGGGCGCCCGGCAGCGGCTATCGCGTCGTCAGCATCCGAGAGCGGCTTTCTAAACAGGTGGGCCAGAGCGCCACGACGATCGGCAAGGCGGCCCGAGTCCACCTCCGTTGGCGCGACGCCGAGCAACGTTTCGTGGTCGTCGGGCTGGAACGCGACGAATGACGCTGCTCTCGCCCCTCCTTCTCGCCTGGCCCTTGCTGGCTGACCCCGGCTTGGGCTCGGGCCTGCCGAGCGCGGCCCCCGACTCCGCCGCCGACGCGCAGCCTTGCACCGGGCCGGCCCGTGAGCGCGCGCCCGATCCCCGATGCGGAGAAGCGCTCGACGGCCGCATCCCGGAGGACCCGCCGCTCACCGTCACGCGGGCGGCGTTGGCTGTGCCGAGGCTGGCGACGCAGGCCTTCTTCTGGCCGGTCGTCGAGACCAGCGACGTCGTGGAACACTACCAGCTCATCGACTGGATGGACGCCATCCTCACGACGGACGATGGGCTGGTCGGCGTGCGCCCGATCATTCACTACTCGACCAGCTTTCTCCCCTCGGGAGGCGCCCGTTTCTTCTACGATCGGCTGCCTGGTGCAGGCAGCGAGATCGCCGGACAGTTTCAGACCGCCGGCCCGCAGGTTCTGTTCGCCGAGCTCGATTTGAGGACCTCCCGCCGGATCGGCCTGGCGTTCTCGGCCACCTGGAGTCGCCGCGATGACTATCTGTTCGCGGGAAGCGGTCCGAACAGCGTGTCGGACCTGCAAGCGGCCGGAGAGAGCAGCGCACGATACGGCTCTGACCGGTATGGGGCGGCGGTGCGGTGGACGCGACCGCTCCCCCGGTCCTTGGTCGCCTACGCACATGGAGATCTTCAATGGCGCGACTACGAGGCGAACGCGGTCAGCGGCGGCCCGTCCGTCACCGAGCTGTATGGCCTTTCACCGGCGGCCTGCGCGGCGCTCGGCCAGCCGGGCCCGTGTGTCGACCCCGGGCAGCTCCCAGGCTTCTACCAGGGATTGCGCGTCGTCCATGCGGGGGCAGGGCTCGGTCTCGGGTTGCGCGCGCCAGGCCGCGAACGGCACGGCGCCAGCTTGATCTTCGATACCAACGTCGCCCAGGGCGTAGCCGGCGATCCGAGCCACCACGCGACGTTCTCCGCTGACGGGGTGGTCGCGGTGGGGGGCGCCAATCGTTCGCTGGTCCTCCGGGGTCGCGCCGCCATGGTCGAGCCCCTCGGTGATGCGCCGATTCCCTTCGAGGAGCTGATCTCGCCCTCTGGAGACAACGGCATGCGGGGGTTTCCCGACGGCCGCTTTCGGGGTGACAGCGGGCTGGTCGGAACCGCCGAGTACCGCTGGTACATCGCCTCCTACCTGGATGCCAAGCTGTTCACCGACGTCGGAACCGTGGCTGGACGGCGGTTCACCGGGATCGATTGGGACCGTTGGTTTCCGACGTTCGGGATCGGATTTCGGCTGTTCAAGACTGACGGCCCGTATTGGGACGCGATCGCTCGCGATGAAATCCAGTTCGCCTACGCGCCGGACAACGGCCTCCGCGTCATCCTTTCGATGACCGCGTTCTGAGCGAGAGAGCCCCGAGCGCACGCACGATCTGCCGAATCCGGTCGCCAACGCGTAATTCATGCGGGCTCACCGCCGGGTTGTGGCGGGTCGCTCGTTGGCACGAGACGTGAAGATCCAGAGGCCGTGCTGAACAGGAGGATCAGCCAGCGGCAGCCTCACTGGCACCCGAGCCCGACGCCGATCAGGCCGGTCCCGCCAGGCGGGTCGCGATCCTGGGTGCGTCCGGCGCTCACCGGGTTGGCTGCGTTGCTCGCCCTGGCGGCGGGCGTCGCTCTGCGCGGGGCCCGGAAGACCGAGCTGCCCACCCCGCGTCCGTGCCAGACCGCGATCGTCACCCGTGGCCCTCTCGACGGCATCTTGCGCCTGCCCGGCACGCTGCGGCCCGCGAGCTCGGCCCGCGTCGGCTCCGGGCGACCCGGAAGGGTCGTCGCGGTGACCGCGTCGCCCGGCGACCGCGTGGTCGAGGGACAGGTTCTCGCGCGCCTCGACAGCGCCGAGGAGAGCGCGGCAGCCGAGGGAGCCGCCGCCCAGGTTGCCTCGGCCCTCTCCCTTCATCTGCGCGCCAGACGGGAGCTCGGCAACCTGGTCGACCTCATCCCGCAGGAGATTGCCCCCGACGAGCTTCCCGAAGGAGCCGCCGGCGACGCGGAGCTCGAGCTCATTCACGCGGACGCCCAGGTGCGCAAACAGGCGGCGGCCCTCAGGCTGGCCAGGACGCTGTTGGCGAAACGGACGATTCGCTCGCCGATGACGGGCGTCGTGCTGGCCCGCTCCGTCGCGCCCGGCGAGTCCATCTCCGCCAGCCCGCCGGGGCCGCCCCTGTTCGTGATCGGGTCCGATCCGAAGGAGCTGCGGATCAACCTGGAGGTCGACGAGAGCTACATCAATTCCGTGGAGCCCGATACGGTGACGTTCACGACGCCCGCCCACGGGAGCGACGAGCTCTCGGCGTCGGTCCTCGAAATCCTTCCGCTCGCCGACGCCATACGCAGCCCGGCGGGTTACACGGTCGTCCTGTCGGTGCCGAACGTCGACGGCAGCTTGCACGCCGGCATGACGGCCACCATCGACATTCCCGTGAGGACGCCGCGAGACGCCCTCTTTGTCCCGGAAGGCGCGATCGGGTTCGACTCGCCGTCGGGCTTCGCGCGATTCATGAGTGGAGCGCAACCGGCGGCGGAAGCCCCGTTCGTTTGGTTCACGGGTCCTGACGGGCAGCCCGTGAGGCGGAGCGTCCAGATTGGCGTCCTGTCGGCGGACCTGGTCGAGATCCGCGGATTTGGCCTGCAATCGGGGCTGGTGGTGGTCAACGATCGCTCCCCCACCAGCTGTCGCGTTCGCCCGCCCGTATCGCCCTTCGGCGGCGGTGAGCCTTAGAGCGGACGCGACCCATGGGCCACCAACTCGCCAGCGTCCTCGCTCGGGTCTTTCGCCCGTTCACCAAGGTTCATCCCGAAGAAGCGGCGACCGTCGCCCTGATGACCCTGGCCGCCTTTCTGCTGCTGACGGCTTACTATCTGCTGAAGACGGTTCGAGAGCCGCTGATCCTCTTGCAGGGCGGGGCGGAGGTGAAGCTCTACGCGCGGGCCGCACAGGCCGTCCTGATGGTGGGCGTCGTTCGCGTCTACGGCGGCCTCGCGCGCCGGGTCGGGCGCCTCAAGCTCCTGGTCATCGTGTTCCTGTTCTTCACCGCGAACCTCATCGTGTTCGCCGTCCTGGCGCGGACCAAATTGTCCATCGGTCTACCGTTCTTCTTGTGGGTCGGCGTGTTCAGTTACACCGTGGTGGCGCAGTTCTGGGCGCTCGCCGCGGACGTGTACGACGCCGAGCAAGGCAAACGGCTGTTCCCGATCATCGGCGGGGGGAGCTCGGTCGGCGCGGTGGCGGGCGGCCTCTTCGCGCGATCGCTGGTTCCATTCGGTCCCCACGTTCTCATGATGGCGGCGGTCGGCATCCTGCTGGTGTGCGTCGGCCTGATCATCGTGGTCGAACGGCGCTCCCGAGCGACCGATCTGACAGCGAGCCAGGAGCCGGTTGCCCAAGAAGGGGCCTGGCGACTGCTGGCCCACGACAAATACCTCTGGTTCATCGTGGGAATGGTCATCCTTCTCAACTGGGTGAACAGCTCCGGCGAGTACCTTCTCGATCGGACCCTCCTGGTCGCGGCCAAAGACGCGGCCACCCACGGCGTGGCGGCGGGCACCTTCATCGGATCGTTCAAAGCCGACTATTACGTTTGGTACAACTCGATCGGCGTCGGCCTCCAGCTCCTGGCGGTCTCGCGCATCCTTCACCTGATTGGGATTCGACGGACCCTGCTGGTGATGCCGACGTTCGCGGCCCTGGCCTACGGCGCGGCGGCCTTCCTTCCGGTGCTCGCGGTCATGCGGGTCGTCAAGATCGGCGAGAACGCGCTTCAATATTCCGTCCAGGACACCAGCCGGCACGCGCTGTTCCTCGTCGGCACTCGCCTGGAAAAGTTCGTCGGCAAGACCTCGGTGGACACCGTCGCAGTCCGGCTGGGCGCGATCGTCTCGGCCCTGATGGTCTACGCCGGAACCCACCTCGGTTGGTCGCTGCGCGTCTTTGCCGTGATCAACGTCGGCCTTTCAATCGGTTGGATCGGATTCGTGCTGCTGATTGGGCGGGAGCACCGTCGCCGCAGCGCCGAAGTGCTCGTGAGGAAGCCCTCGGCACCGGCGCTGGTGCCCATCATCTCGGTGCAGACGCCATGAAGCGCCTCATCGTCGCCGCCGACGGGACCTGGCACGCGCGCACGCAGCCGTACCCGACGAACGTCGTCAAGCTCGCGCAGCGGATCGCGCCCGCGGACAGCCACGGACACCGGCAGTTTGTCCGTTACCACGAAGGGATTGGCGTGAGCCCCAGCTTCTCGAAGAGGCTCGCCAGCGCCGTGTTCGGCGCGGGGGTCGTCGAGCACATTCGCGACCTTTACCTGTTCCTGGTCGACAACTACGAGGTCGGCGACGAGCTCTGGTTCTTCGGCTTCTCCCGCGGCGCGTTCATCGTGCGAAGCGTCGCCGGACTCATCCGGAACGTGGGCTTGCTCCGGCGGGAGCACGCCCCCCTGTACGATCGGGCCTATGAGCTCTATCGACGTCGCGGAGAGGTGGCCCACCCGTGCTCGGCGACCGCCGAGGCGTTTCGCGCGCAGTACGCGCACGAGCCGCGCATCCGCTTCATCGGCGCGTGGGAAACGATCGGCACGCTGGGGATCCCGGCGACGCCTCTGCGGATGCTCTCCCGGAGAAGGCACCAGTTTCACGACGTCGAGCTGAGCGGCCGCGTCGACTTCGCCTATCACGCCCTGGCCATCGACGAGAAGCGCAAACCCTTCGAACCCTCGCTCTGGAAGCGAGACGATCCTTCCAAGGCGTCGCACCAGGTCCTCGAGCAGGCCTGGTTCCCCGGCGTGCACGGCGACATCGGCGGCGGCTACCCGGACGCGGGGCTGTCGGACGCATCGCTCCTGTGGATGATCGACGGCGCGCAGCGCGCCGGGCTGGCGTTCACCGGCCTCGACGGCCTGGGGGCCTCCTGTACCGCCGAGACGCACGAGTCGATGACCCTCGGGTATCGACTGCTCGGAGACGGCACGCGCGCGATCGGCAAGATGAATCCCGGGGGCAACGAGCGCCTCGCCCCCTGCACGGAGAAGCGACGCCAGGAGCTCGGCTACAATCCGAAGAACGTCGCCGCGTTTCTTCAAATAGCCCCGGCGCAAATCACCCCGGCGCAAATTACCCCGGCGGCGGCCCCCCGCCAGGAGGGCGCCCTACCCGGTCTCGTCGGGGGCGAATGACCATGCTCAGAACCCGCGTCGCGAAGCTGATCGTCATTCCAGTGCTGGTCACTTGGGCGGGCGCAGCCGTCGCGGCCCCGTCGCCGGGCGTCGCCGAGACGGTCGCGCGCATCGACGAGCTCCATCAGCGGCGCGACGATCCTCGGACGCTCGCCGAGGAGCGCCGGAGCGTCGACCAGGCGGTCGCGACCATGGGGGGCGACTACGACGTGCTCTGGCGGGCAGCCCGTCTCTACGCCTGGATGGGTGACGATCCGCGCGCGGAGACCGACCAGCGCTCGCGCCTGGGGAAGAAGGCCTGGGAGCTGGCCGAGCGGGCGATCCCGCTGCGGCCGGCCGATCCGGCGGGATATTACTGGGCGGCCGTGGGAATGGGGACCTACGCCCTCGGGATCGGCGTCCTCAAGGCGCTGTCGATGGGCATCGAGGGCAAGTTCAGGGAGCGGCTGGGGCGTGCGGAGCAGCTCTCGCCGGGGTTCGAGCGGGGCGGCGTGGGCGTGGCGTGGGGACGCTTCTACGAACGGCTGCCGTGGCCGAAGCGCGACCGGAAGAAGGCGGTGGAGAACCTCCGCCGCACGCTCACCCAGTACAACCCGGCCAGCTTGCGGGCGCGCGTGTTCCTGGCCGAGACGCTGCTCCACCAGGATCAGGCGGCCGAGGCGAAGCGGCTCCTCGACGAAGTGGCGGCGGCCCCCGTCGGCCGCTACGACGCGCCCGAGGAGCGCAGGGCCAAGCTCATGGGCGCCGCGCTGCTGCCCGAGGTGCTGAAGGAATTGAGGTGAGGCGGCGGTCCCGGCGCCTTCGGGCGCCAGGTCGCCCGGCCAAGGGGTCGGGCCACGTTCGCCGTCGCCTCAGGGCGGCGCCGCCCTAGCGACCCCTTAGCGAACCTCCCACTCCTGCCGGCCGAGCCCGGTGATC
This sequence comes from uncultured Pseudomonadota bacterium, assembly GCA_963835825.1. Classification (GTDB taxonomy): domain Bacteria; phylum Myxococcota_A; class Polyangia; order Fen-1088; family Fen-1088; genus JADGRB01. The sequence goes on along the minus strand of CAWIGZ010000001.1, from coordinate 961,634 downwards.
CATCCGCTCACGCGATCGCCCGGCGAGAGGAAGCCGAAGGCGTGGCGGTGCTCGTGGAGGTGCCGCCGGTAGTCCTCCGAGGGCCAGCGGAGAAAGCGGACGCTGCGCGCCAGGAGGGACAGCTTGTCGCGAAGGCCTGGCGCGCGGATCGCCGTGCCGCCGGGCGTACCGGTGAGGAGCAGGCTGCCGGCGGGGAGGATGCGGCGGCCGCCGCGGGCGACGCTGATTGGCCAGCGCCGGCCGTCCGGCCCCGCCATGGTCAGCGTGCGGTTGCGCGAAACGAGGCCGAGCAGCTCGCGGAGGCCGAGGGTCAGCTCCTCGAGCCGGGCGTCCTGGCGCAGCGTATGGGGGCCATGCCCGCCATGGCCGCGGCCGCGATAGGCGTTCGCCTCCGTCACCGTGAGCACGAGGCGCCGCAGCGCGGGCGCGTCGCGCGTGAAGTGCGCGCCGGGGACGACCCACGGGCCGCACGGCAGGAACGTGGGCCGACCCTTGGCCTGCGCGTAGCCGGTGCGGCGGCGGCGGAGGATCGGCTCCCGCGCCGTGACGTCGTTGACGACCGTGTAGCCGAAGTGGGCGGCGGGATCGACCTCATCGAGGCGGTCGAGATCGATGTCGCGGAGCGCGACGCAGCCGAGCTCGAGCTCGTAGTCCAGGAGCGGCTCCCCGCCCGCGTCGCCGTCCGACGCCGACACGGGCGCGCAGGCTCCCGTGGGCACCGCCGGCTTGGGAAAGACGAATGGCCGCGCGCTCCCGGTCTCGTCGCGGTGCCTCTCGAAGGTCAGTCCGAAGCCGACGATCAAGCGCGCGCCGCTCGCGAGCTCGGCCGCGTCGATGTCGACGGACGACAGCAGACGGCCGGGCAGCTCCTCCGGGGCGAGCGTCACCTCGTCGACGCTCTGCTGCCGGGGGTCGAAGCGCGCGGCCTCGCGCTCGGCCACCGCGAAGCCGCCGGCCTCGAAGAGCGCCAACAGCCCCGGGCCCAGGCCATGGCGCGCCGTGAGATCGAGGAGCCGCCGCGGCAACCCCGCGCTCGACTGCAGCACGAGCCCGATCCGCGGCGCGCCGTCGCCAGCGACGAAGCGGGCAATCCGCGGCGCAGTGGGGACGTCCTCCTCGGCGAAGAGATCGTCGGGACCGATGTGCCGCCGCGGATCGTGGACCCTCATCAGGCCCCGCTGTAGTCGCGCACGACGCGCGGAAAGTGCTGGGCGAAGGACTCGTCGGAGGTGATGCGCAGGATCTTGAACTGCCCGTCCGGGGCGCCGGCCTGGTGCGCCCTTCGCTGGTAGGCGTCGAACTGGCCCGGCTCGAGGACCCGCAGCACCGCGGGCTGCAGACGTCCCGACTTCCGTTTGCTGGCGTATTCGATGTTGTGCCGGCAGAGAGCCCGGTCGAGCGCCCGGGCGGCCCGGGCCCCTTCCGCCGCGTCCGGTGGGGCATCGAACTCGACCAAAAACAGATAGGACGGATCTCGGTCGATCCGCGGCGAGAGCCCGACCGCGGCGATGAAGCAGCGATCCGTCCTGCCATGCTCGAGCGTGTCGTCGACCGCCGCCAGCACCTGGGTCTCGGTCAGCTTCTCCCCCGTGAAGCTGACGATCCCCTTCTCCTTTTGAAGAAAGCGCACCGAGGGGGTGCGCCGGTGGAAACCCGTCACCTCGAGGATGTCGTGCATCGCATAGCGGACCAGGCCGCCGGCGGTGGTGAGGTACACGAGGTAGCGCCCGCCCACCTGCAGCTGGTCGACCGTGAGCAGATCGGTCGGCTGCGGCTTGGTGTCGACGTCCGCCGGGAAGAACTCGTAGACGTTCGTGGCGATGGCGAGCGGGCCGCTGTCGCCTTCGTCGGAGAGCGGAACCGATCCCCGGCACTCGCTGGCCAACCAGCCGAGGTCTCGCACCGGCAGCCCTTCGGGGAAGTAGGCAGCGAGCTGGTCGAGGTACGGGCCGACCGTTCCCCCTTTCCAGCAGGCCAGCGCCGCCATGTCGGGCCAGACGTGCCGCGGGAGGAGGCGCCCGTCGCCCGCCGCCGCGGCCCGCTCGAGCAGCGCCGCGCGCGCCGGATCCGGGCGGAGACCGCCTTCGAGCAATCGCCGGATCTCCGGGGGCAGCACCATCTTCGCGTCGAGCGTCCCGTCCCGGACGTCCCGCACCAGCCGCTCGGTCTGCGCGCCCAGCATCCGGGCCAAGAGCAGGATGGTGCTGGGGTTCGGTGTGCCGATGACCCGCACCGGGTGCATGACCGCCACCCGCAGCATGGCGTAGTAGCGGGCGTCGTAGTCGGGGATCTCGCTGACCTCATAAGGCACCGGGTAAAGGCCGCGCAACACCTTGGGCATGTTGCGGTAGGCGTGCCCCGCCTCGGCCCCGCAGGGGGTGCCGTCGGCCGCGTGCTCCTCGACCTCGGGGCTGGCGGGCTGCAACACCGCGCCGTCGACGATCGAGGGATGGTCCCTGAGCAGCGCCGACAGCCAGAGGCGCATCAGGCCCGCCTTGGCGTGGCGGCTGGCCTCCGTGACCGGGATGTACTTGGACGGGCCGGTCGTGCCGCTGGTCATCGCGTAGAAGACCGGCCGCGCGCGGGTGAGCTGCCCGGGGAGGCCCCGGCGCGAGGCTTCGATGTAGGGCTCGATCTCCTCATACTCCATGAGCGGGACCTGCTTCTGAAAGCCGCTGAATGACTCGACCGATGCGAAGTCGTGCCGGCGGCCGAGCTCGGTGTCGGCGTTCTCCCGCAGCAACCCCCGCAAGAGCCGCTCCTGCCCGGCCATCGGGTGCTCGCAACGGGCATCGAAGCGGGCGAGCGTTGGCGGCCCGATGAGATCGAACAACAGTTTCGCTTTGATCGTCATCGGAGCGCCTGCGCGGTGGGGCGAGCGCACGAGCCCAGGGAGCACCGGCGCCCGGCGTGGCGCTCGAGGGTGGCCAGGTCGACCTCCGTCCCGAATCCAGCTCCCTGCGGGGCCTGGGGCGGGCGACCTCCCCAGCCAAACTGCAGCAGCGGTCGCACCGGATCGGTCTCGAGCAGCAGCTCGCCGAAGCAGCCTTCGAGGGTGCTCACCCCCTGCCCGACCGCGCGGACCAGAACCAGCTGGGCGGCCGACAGCTGCGAGGTCTCTCCCACCTGGCAACCGATCTGGAGCGTCAGCCCCGCCTCGAGGGCGCGCCGCGAGCGCGCGAGGGCGGCGATGAGTCCCCCGCACTTGGCGATCCTGACGTTGACGCCGGAGCAGGCGCGGGCGGCGATCAATCGCTCGAGCGAAGCGGCGTCGTGGAAGCTCTCGTCGGCGATCACCGCCCGGCCTGTCTCGGCGCGGAGGCCCGCCATTCCCGCGAGGTCGTTGGCCGCCAGCGGCTGCTCGTAGCTCTCCACGCCGCAGCGGCTCAAGCGCGTCATCGCCGCCCGCGCCTCGCCGTGGCTCCACGACATGTTGCTGTCGACGCGAAGATGGGCCCGTCGGCCGAGGAGGCCCCGTGCCAGGCGGACCGCCCCGAGGGCCTGGCCATCGACCTTCACCTTCGCGGCGCGAAGACCGTAGAGGCGCGCCTTGAGCAGCGTGGTCACCGTTCGCCAACCGGGGGCGCCGGAGAGGACCAGGCTGAAACGGAGTCCCTCGGGCCAGGAGGCCGCGCGCGCCGCTCCCATTTCCTCCGGAAGCGCCCCATGCACCGCCGTATCAAAGGCCCGGCCGAAGGTGTCGAGGAGCGCCAGGTCGACGGCGCACCAGGCGGCTGTCTGCGCGATCCCGGGAGCGACCCACGCCGGGGGCGCCTTCCCATCGCAGCGGACCAGGAAATCGCAAACGTCCCGGAACGTCGCGAACTCCATCCCGACCAGGCGTGGGAGGATCCGCTCGGCGAGCAGATCGAACGTGGCGCCCCTCTCCTCGCCCGTCACGTACGGGCGCGGCAACGTCTCGCCGTACCCGCAATGGCCGCGGTCGGTGAAGCAGCGAACGAACAGGCTCGACGAGCAGAACCGCTCGGCGGCCGCGTGTCGAAACGCCTGGCGAAACGGGAGGTCGAGCTCGAACAGCTCGACGCCGGCGATCCGGGGCATCAAGCCGCCTCCCGCCGTTCGAACCAAGCGGCGAGGTCGCGGAAGAACGTCTCGCGCTGACCGCTGAACTCCAGGATGTGTCGCGCCCCGGGGTACTCCCGAACTTCGGCCGGCGCCGTCACCCGCTCGAAGAGGCGCCGGTTCCGCCGGTTGTCGCAGATCCGATCATCGCCCGCCATCGCCACCAACAGCGGAGCCCGCAGGGCGCGGACCGCCTTCGCGAGCCGGGTCCGCGCGCGATGCACCTCGTAGAACAGGCGCGCGGGCGCCGTCCGCAGCGCCAAAGGATCGCGGCGGACGAACTCCACGAACGGCGCCAGCTCGCTGAACTCCTCCGGCGACAGAGGCACCGGCACATGAGTCGGGCGAGCGGTGAGCACGCTCCAGAGGACCCGAGTCTTGTCCCGAAGGGGCAGGTCGGTCAGCGTGTAGAGCGCCGGCGTGGCGAGGACCAAGCTCGCGACCCGGGCGGGCCGATGCAGCGCCGCGTACAGCAGGGCGACGAGCGCTCCGAAGCAGTGACCAACCAGGTGGACGGATTCGTGACGAGTACCGGCCAGGGCGTGCTCGGACACCGCATCCACCTCGGCCAGAAGTCCTTCCAGCCGAGACCCGAGCTCCGTTTCGCCCGCGCTCACCCCAGAGCCACAGCGATCGAAGGCGTGGACAGGCAGACCAAGGTCGGCGATGTGGCGCGCAGACTGGACGAACCAGCCCGAATGGCTCTCCAGCCCGTGCAACATCACGACGGGACGCCGCTCTCCGCCGACGCCGAAGCTGCGCACCGGGATTGGATAGCCCGCCGATCCCGCGATCAACGTGGGAGAGGGCGCGTACCCGACGGGCGGAGGAACCTCCGCGACGGCCTCCTGCAACCGCTCGACGGAAATCGTTCGCTCGGGGGACATCGCCATCCCGACAGAAAAGCAAGCGCTGTGCCCGCACCGTCCGTACCTTCGCGCTCCGCCGAACGATGGAACCACGCAAAAGCTGCGCCGACGTTGTGTCTCCCGCTTTCGGCCTTGCCGAGGCCTGACCGCCGCCTCCTCGGCGCGCTCAGAGTTGCAAGCGGTCGCCCGGCCCGGGCGCCGTCACCTCCGGAAAGCCACGGGCAGCCAGCTCGCGGGCCAAGGACTCCTGCGCGGCCGGCTCACCGTGAACGAGCACCACCCGTCCGAGCGTGCCGTTCGCTCGAACGCCCTCGGCGAAGGCGACGAGCCCGGCTTGATCGGCGTGCGCAGAAAAGCCGTTCAGCACGACGATCTCGGCGCGCCGCGGGTGCGCGAGGCCGAAGATCCGCACCTCCTTGCGCCGTTCGACCAGCCTCCGGCCGAGCGTGTGCGGCGCCTGGAACCCCACGATGATCACGGCGTTCTTGGAGTCCCCGATCGTGGCCCTCAGATGATGGAGCACGCGCCCGCCCTCGCACATCCCGTTCGCCGCGATGATGATCGCCGGACGTTCACTCTGATCGATCTCCTTCGACTCCTCCGGATCCGAGACGTAGCGCAGTCCCTCGAACTCGAACGGCGAGTCGTTCCCCTGAAGGAGCGCCCTGGCGTCGGCGTCATAGCACTCCGGGTGCAGCCGAAAGACGTCGGTGAGCTTCACGGTGAGCGGAGAATCGACGTAGACGGGAACGGGGGGATGCGGCCAGCCTGCGTCAGGGTTTTGAGCTCGTAGACGATCTCCTGAGCGCGCTCCAGGGCGAACGACGGGATCACGATCTTCCCGCCGCGGGCCACGGTGCGGCCCACCACCGCGGCCAGCTCGTCGCCCATCTGCTCGATGGCGGGATGGAGCCGGTCGCCGTACGTGCTCTCCGTGATGAGGCAGTCTACGCGCGCCGGAACCTCGGGATCGCGCAGGATGGGCAGGTGGTGACGTCCCAGGTCGCCGGTGAACGCGATGCGCATGGTGCGCCCCTCGTCCTCGACGTCGAGCACGACGATGGCGCTGCCGAGGACGTGGCCGGCGTCCAACAGCTCCAGCGCGACCCCTGGAGCGACGACCTCCCGACGGTGATAGGGGACCCCGAGAATCTGCCCGAGCGTGGCGATGACGTCGTCTTCGGTATAAAGCGGCTCGACCGGTTCGAGTCCGGTCTCACCACGCGCGATCAGCTTGGCGATATGGCGGGCGTCGGACGCCTGGATCATCGCCGTGTCCATCAGCATCGGCGCGGCCAGATCGCGCGTGGCCGGCGTGGTGTAGATGGGCCCCCGAAAGCCGGCGCGGTGAAGCAGCGGCAACGCCCCGGAGTGGTCGATGTGCGCGTGGGAGAGCACGACCGCGTTCAACTGGCTGGTGTCGAGCGGCATGTGACGGTTCTTCTCGAGGGACTCGCGGCGTCGCCCCTGGAAGAGCCCGCAGTCGAGCAGCACCTGCGCCCGCGACGTCCGCAGGAGGTGCTTCGAGCCGGTGACCGTCCGCGCCGCGCCGATCGTCACGAGCTCGATCAACGTCCCCCTCCCCCTCGGGTGAATCGCGTCATGATTGTTCCTCCTGAGCGGACTCCAACAGCAACAGTCGCGCCGGAACTGGCCCGCGCGAACGAGACGTGAGCGGTCCGAGACATCAAATGGCCACGGCAGCTCCTGCGCCTCGCACCCCAGCGACGCAGATTCTGCGGGCCTCCAACTCCCCCTGGCTGGGATCGACCTGGGCACCATCGACCGGGCCCGACCTGGACGCGCTCAATGCGGCGCTGTCGGCCCAGACCAGCGGGAGATCTCGGCGTCTCGTCTACGCCGGGCCAGCGACGGGCCAATAGGTCCGAGACGCGACCGCACCACCGAGAAACCAGTTGAACCTCGACTAGTTACCCTGGTGCGGCTGGCAAGATTCGAACTTGCTACCCCCGGCTTCGTAGGCCGGTGCTCTATCCAGATGAGCTACAGCCGCAGACCTGCAATTGGTGCTTGCGGAGGGACACGTATGCCGTGCGGGCGCGCGGACGTCAAGTAGAAGAGATGCCCGTCGTTCACCTGGCGCTGGGGCTCAGGGGCTCGCCCAGGGGGCTTGCCGACGCCTCGCTCTCGTCTCTTGCGCCGGCGGACCCCTTCCTCTATCTTGCGCGATGCCGTGTTCCAAAACGGCACTGGAGAGGTGGCCGAGAGGCCGAAGGCGGCGGTTTGCTAAACCGTTATACGGCCCAAAAGCTGTATCGAGGGTTCGAATCCCTCCCTCTCCGCAGCGCGGTTTTTCGGTGACGACTAAATTCATGAGGATGCTCCCGCTCGCGGCGGCCCTGCTGGGCGCCGTCGGGTGCGGGGGAAACAATGAGAGCGGCGCGCCGGTCACCTACGTCCTGTTCGACCACCCGGTCACCGTGCCCGCCGGGTTCTGCACCGCGCTCAACGAAGGCCCCGTCACCGTCGGGAACGGCTCGATGAGCTACGCGATCGATGGCCTCGACGCCGGGACCACGATGCGCGCGGTGATCATCTCCGACTCTTTCTATTCCGCCCCCCTCGATTCCGGCGCGATCAAGTGCGACTTTCCAGCTGACGAGCCCCGACTCGACATCAGCCCGGTCGGATCCCAGAGCGGCCAGATCGCGGTCATCGCCGACGCCTATGACTTCGTCATCGACTGCATGAGCACCGCGGACTGCGCCTTCAGCCTGACCTGGTCCGCGACCTACTGAAGCGGGCGGCCCGAACGCGTCGGCCGGCGCCGTCAGGTAGTTTGAGGAGGAGGAGGGATTCGAACCCCCGGAGCTTTCGCCCTACAGTTTTCAAGACTGTCGCCTTCGACCACTCGGCCACTCCTCCGCGGGGCGCGATTCTAATACACTCTGTCGGTGACGGCGGTGTTACTCCTGGCGGCGCTGGCGACGATCGACGTCGGTGGACAGGCGCCGCCGGTGGCGGGTGCCGGCGACCTCGGCGGTCACGTCACCCTGGTCGTCTTCTTCGCGACGTGGTGCAAGCCCTGCCACCGCGCGTTCCCCGAGCTGGCCGTCATGCAGCAGGCGCTCGGCGGGCGGGTGCAGATGGTGCTGGTCGAGGCGGGTGAGCCGCCCGACGAGGTCAGACTCTTCCTGGCGGCCAATCCGCCGCCGCCCGGGGCCATCATCGGAACCGACGTCTCGGGCCAGGTTCGACACGACTGGGGCGTCCATTCCTTCCCCAGCTTCTTCATGATGGACCGCCAGGGGATCGTTCGCCGGGCTCACCATGGCTGGGGAGACCGGTCGGCCCCCATCTTCCTGCGCTGGTTACGCGAGCTCCTGGGCGATCCCCCGCCGGGGAGATCGCCGGGGCGGCGTCAGGCGCCGCCGCCGCCACCGAGCGCATCCGGAACGCCTGCGCACGAGGTGGTCAAAGGTGTTGAAATCCTGCGTGGTCCATAGGCGTCCTGGCCCCGCCGGGCGCTGCATTTGCAAACAGCCGCCCCGCCCCGGCGTATCATTCTGTTCATGGATGATCTGTCGCCGCGGGACTCGGAGCGACGCCGGACGGATCTCGAGCAGGTCAAGGTCCTCTCGGTGTTCCACTTCGTGGGCGTGGGGCTGGCTGCTCTCGGCCTGCTGATGCTCTACGGGCACTACACCTTCTTCAGCCGGATGATCGCCAATCCGAATCTCTGGAAGGGGGCCGCCGCGCCGCCGCCGCCGGAGATGTTCGCGCCGATGCGGTGGATGTACGGGTTCGGCGCGACGCTCGTTGCCGGGACGGGCGTCTTGAACTTCCTCGCGGCGCGCTGGCTCCGCGCCAGGAAGAACCGCCTCTTCACCATCGGCGTGGCGATCGTGAACTGCTTCTGGTTCCCGCTCGGCACCGCGCTCGGCGTCTTCACCATCATCGTGCTGGCGCGCGAGTCGGTGCAGGCGCTCTACCGCGAGACAACCCCGGCGCCCCGCGAATAGCGACGCGCCCGTCGGCGCCCGCTACTCGTGCTCTTGCAGCGCCGGGACGGCGAATGGGCGGGCGGTGGTGTCGGGGCTCGAGCCCGGCCCGTCGTTGGCGCCCGGCGGCGGCTGATGGCCGTCGCCGCCCGAGTCGCCGTGAGGTTCGTCGACCGCCGACGGCGGCGGGACGGCGCTGGCGACCGGCATCCGTGAGGAGTCGTCGCGCCGCTCCTTGTCGCGGCGATCGTCGCGCCGGTCCTGCGGCTGGCGCCAGTCGACGGGGACCGACGGTGAGGTCAGGAAGTTGGCGGGATCCGGCAGCACCAGCGCGTGGCGCAGGACCTCGTCCATGTGGTCGACCGGGATGACCTTCAAGGTCTTCAGGACCCGCTTGGGGATGTCGCGCAGATCCTTGGCGTTCTCCTTGGGCATGATCACCGTGGTGATCCCCGAGCGGTGGGCGGCCAGGATCTTCTCCTTGAGGCCGCCGATCGGCAGCACCCGCCCCCGCAGCGTGATCTCGCCGGTCATCGCCAGGTCGCGCCGGACCGGCACGCGCAGCAGCGCCGAGACCAGCCCCGTGCACATGGTGATCCCGGCCGACGGGCCGTCCTTGGGGATGGCCCCCTCCGGGAGGTGAACGTGGATGTCGGCGCGGCTGTAGAAGTCGCGGTCGAGCCCCAGCGACGGCGCGCGCGCGCGCACGTAGCTGATGGCCGCCTGCGCCGACTCCTGCATGACGTCGCCCAGCTTGCCGGTCAGCACCAGCTTGCCCTTGCCGGCGACGATCGACACCTCGGTGGCCAGCAGCTCGCCGCCGTGCATGGTGACGGCCAGGCCCATCACCAGGCCGATCTCGTCCGCCCCCTCTTGCCGGCCGTAGCGGAAGCGGTGGGGGCCGAGGTAACGGGTCAAGCGCTTGGGGGTGATCCGCCAGCCGGGGGTCGGGCCGTCGTCGAGCATGCGCACGGGGGCCTTCTTGGCCACCACGGCGCGGGCGATCTTCCGGCAGACGGTGGCCAGCTCCCGCTCCAGGTTCCGGACGCCCGCCTCTTTCGTGTAGTAGTGGATGACGTCGCGGACCGATTCCTCGGGGAACTCGACCGGGACGTCGGCGATGCCGTTGTCCCGCTTCTGCTTGGGGATCAGGTAGCGCTCGGCGATGGAGACCTTCTCGAACTCCGTGTAGCCGGGGAGCTGGATGATCTCCATGCGGTCCTGCAGCGGGATGGGGATCCCGTGCAGGTAGTTGGCCGTCGTGATGAACATGACGTCCGAAAGGTCGTAGTCGAGATCGAGGTAGTGATCGTTGAAGGTGCCGTTCTGTTCGGGGTCCAGCACCTCGAGCAGCGCCGCCGACGGATCGCCGCGGAAGTCGGTCGACATCTTGTCGATCTCGTCGAGGAGAAACACCGGGTTCTGCGTGCCGGCCTTCTTGATCGACTGGATGATCTTGCCGGGGAGCGCGCCGATGTAGGTGCGGCGGTGGCCGCGGATCTCCGCCTCGTCGCGCACGCCGCCCAGCGACAGCCGCACGAAGTTGCGTCCGGTCGCCTTGGCGATCGAGCGGGCCAGCGAGGTCTTGCCGACGCCGGGCGGCCCGACCAGGCAGAGGATCGGCCCTTTGAGCTTCTTCACCAGCGCCTGCACGGCCAGGTACTCGAGGATGCGCTCCTTGACCTTCTTGAGGCCGTAGTGGTCCTCGTCGAGGATCCGCTCGGCGTCGATGACGTCCAGCTTCTCCTCGGTCTTCTCGCCCCAGGGGAGCCCCAGCACCCAGTCGACGTAGTTGCGGACGACGGCCGCCTCGGCCGACATCGGAGCCATCATGCGCAGCTTCTTGAGCTCCTTCTTGACCTTCAGCTGCGCCTCTTTCGAGAGGTCCTTCTGCTTGGCGCGCTCTTCCAGCTCGGTCAGCTCGTTCTTGAACTCGTCGCGATCACCGAGCTCCTTCTGGATCGCCTGCATCTGCTCGTTGAGGTAGTACTCCTTCTGCGTCTTCTCCATCTGCTTCTTGACGCGCGTCCGGATCTTCCTCTCCACCTGCAGGATCTCGATCTCCGCCTTGATCAGCTCGTAGAGCCGCGAGAGGCGCTTCGACGGCGAGTCGATCTCCAGGATCGCCTGCTTGTCGGCCAGCTTGAGCTGCAGCTGCCCGACCATCGTGTCGGCCAGCTGGCCGGGATCCTCGATCGTCTGCACGGAGATCAGGATCTCCGGCGCGATCCGCTTGTTCAGTTTGACGTAGGTCTCGAAGGTGGCGTGGACCTCGCGCACCAGCGCGTCCAGCTCCACCGAGCGCTCCTGCACCTCCGGGATCTCCTCGATCTCCACGGTGAAGAAGCCGTCGGTCTGGGTGAAGCGGCGGATCTGCGCGCGGCGCTTCCCTTCCACCAGGACCTTCACGGTCCCGTCGGGCAGGCGCAAGAGCTGGATGATCGTGCCGATCGTCCCGATGGTGAAGATGTCCTCGGGGATCGGCTCGTTGGTCTTCGCCTTGCGCTGCGCGGAAAGGAAGATTTCCTTGCCGCCGGCTGTTCCCGAAGCACCCCCTTTCCCCATCGCCTCTTCGAGCGCGCCGATCGATTTTTCACGACCGACGAAGAGCGGCACCACCATGTGCGGGAACACGACGATGTCCCGCAGCGGCAGCAGTGGTACGCGACGGGGCCCCTTTTTCTCGTCGTGGCGTTCGGACATGCGCATCGCAATCGTAGCGCCGCCCGGTGGCGGAAGCCAAATTCGAACGTGCCTGAGGTGAGGCGATATTCACGGCCGGGCTGGCCCGGGCCGCTCGATCGGGCGGGCCGGGAAGCCGGCGCCGCGACGCGTACGCCCTTAGTTGCGGCGCTGAACGGTCTGGCCCGGGAGCCGGCCCGTCCCGTCGTCGGTATCGGCTTGGGTATCGGCTTGCACGTCGCCCTGGCTGTCGGCCTGGTCGCTGGGCATCGCCGCACCGGCGTTGTCGTTGACGTCCTCCGGCTCGGCAGACTCCTCGAGGCGGATGACGATCGGCTCAATCGAGGAGTGCCCCGGGGCGGGCTCCATCACGGACGGCACCAGAGCGGGCCCCTCGTCGAGGTCGCCGGACATGGCGCTGGCGGCCATCAGCGAAATCCCCCCCAGCCCCAGCGCGACACTCCAGTAGAGAAAAGCCGCCACGAACAAGAGCGGCATCCAGGCGACCCACCGGGTCGGTTGCGGGGTGCCGGCGGGCGAGGTTGAAAATCGCTCCCTCTCTTCGTGCATGCGAATTCCTCCGTGGTGCGTGAAGGTCAAGACGCCGAACGTTCTCCAGCTGCTCCGGCCGCCGCCTGCCCCTTCTGGTACATGAAGAGCGGCTGCTGGCCCTTTCTGAATCGTCTCCTCGTTGATCACGACCTCGCGGACCGGGGTGCCGTTGGTCGGGACCTCGAACATGATGTCCAGCATCGCCTGCTCGAGGATGGCCCGCAAGCCCCGCGCGCCCGACTTGTGCTTCTGGGCGTCCGAGGCGACGGCCTGCAGGGCCCCCTTGGTGAAGCGCAGCTTGACGCCGTCCATCTCGAACAGCTTCTGGTACTGGCGCACGAGCGCGTTCTTGGGCTTGGTGAGGATGTCGATGAGCGCCGTCTCGTCCAGCTCGTGCAGCGGCGCGATCACCGGCAAGCGCCCGACGAACTCGGGGATCATGCCGTACTTGAGGAGGTCCTCCGGCTGGACCTCGCGCAGCAGATCCCACACCCGCCGCTCCTTCTTGGACTGAATCTTGGCGCCGAAGCCGATCTGCTTTTGGCCGATGCGCTGCTCGATGATGTCCTCGAGGCCCACGAACGCGCCGCCGCAGATGAAGAGGATGTGGGTGGTGTCGACCTGCAGGAACTCCTGCTGCGGGTGCTTGCGCCCCCCCTTGGGCGGCACGTTGCACACCGTCCCTTCGAGGATCTTCAGGAGCGCCTGCTGGACCCCCTCGCCCGAGACGTCGCGGGTGATGCTGGGGTTCTCTCCCTTGCGGGCGATCTTGTCGATCTCGTCGATGTAGACGATCCCCCGCTGCGCCTTCTCGATGTCGTGGTCGGCGTTCTGCAGCAGGTTGACGATGATGTTCTCGACGTCCTCGCCGACGTAGCCGGCCTCCGTCAAATTCGTGGCGTCGGCGATGGCGAACGGGACGTTGAGGATCTTGGCCAGCGTCTGGGCCATCAGCGTCTTGCCGCAGCCGGTGGGCCCGAGCAAGAGGATGTTCGACTTGCCGAGCTCGACGTCCTCGGCGCCGACCTTGGCGTCGATCCGCTTGTAGTGGTTGTGGATGGCGACGGCCAGGATCTTCTTGGCCCGCTCCTGCCCGATCACGTAGTCGTCGAGGACGGTCTTGATCTCGGCCGGCTTGGGCACCGGCGCCAGGCCGAAGCTCTCCGACTCTTTCTCGATCTCCTCGGCGATGATGTCGTTGCAGAGACCGATGCACTCGTCGCAGATGTAGACGGTGGGACCTGCGATGAGCTTCTTGACCTCTTTCTGGCTCTTCCCGCAGAAGGAGCAAGAGAGGTTCCCGTGATCGTCGCGCTTACGCTCGGGCGGCACCTAGAAAAATGTAGCACAACGTCGAGATGGGAACCCTAAGAGTGTTCCCATCCCCTCCCGCGAGAGGCCCGGCCGGCGGAGCCGCCCCGGACCTCACGCGATCCGCCGTCCAGGTCCGCTCACTGCCGGGCTCCGCCCAGACCGGCTCCGCTCAGACCGGCTCCGCTCACTTGCGGTTGAGGGCCGAGACGGTGGGTGTCCCCTCCGTGCTCAAACAGTCCTCGCGATCGAGCGCCCGGGTGCTCGGCCGACGCGGTGGTCGCTGCGGAACTGCGCGCGGAGGGGACACCCACCGTCTCGGCCGCCGTCAACCTACCGTTCGCTCCGCCTTGAACGCTGCCCGCGCCAGAGTCCGGATGCGCGCAAGGCGGAGCAACGCCGGGTGGGAGCCGCCCTGGGTCTGGGGCTCCCTCCTACAGTTCCGCAGCGACCACAGCGCCGGCCCGTCGACCTGGCCGTTCGCCGCCTTGAACGCGGCCTGCGCCAGAAACCGGATGCGCTCAAGGCGGAGCGAACGCTAGGTTGGGAGCCGCCCTGGGTCTGGGGTTCCCTCCCGCGCGCAGTTCCGCAGCGACCACAGCGTCGGCCGAGCACCGGGCGCTCGAATCGCGAGGACTGTTTGAGCACGGGAGGGAACCCCAGACCCAGGGCCCCCAACCGTAAGTGAGCGGAGCTCGGGAGAGGGGAGACCGTAAGTGAGCGGAGGCCCCGGGGACCCCGAGTGAGCGGGGGCCGGGGAGCCGGGGAGACGGCTACTTGGCGACGACGGAGGGCTTCTGAATGAGCACGTCGTCGATGATGCCGTACTCCTTGGCCTCCATCGCGCTCATGAAGTAGTCGCGCTCGGTGTCCAGCTTGATCCGCTCGATCGGCTGGCCGGTGTGCTTGACCAGCAGCTCGTTGAGCCGATCGCGGGTCCGCAGGATCTCGCGGGCGTGGATGTCGATGTCGGTCGCCTGGCCGGAGAAGCCGCCCAGCGGCTGGTGGATGAGGACGCTGGAGTGCGGGAGCGAGTAGCGCTTCCCCTTGGTCCCGGCGGCCAGCAGGAACGACCCCATCGAGGCCGCCTGCCCCATGCAGAACGTCGCCACGTCGGGGCGCACGTACTGCATGGTGTCGTAGATCGCCAGGCCCGCCGTCACCATCCCGCCCGGCGAGTTGATGTACAGCATGATGTCCTTGTCCGGATCCTCGCTCTCGAGGAAGAGGAGCTGGGCGATGATGATGTTCGCGACCTGATCGTCGACCGCGGTCCCGAGGAAGATGATCCGGTCCTTGAGCAGGCGCGAGAAGATGTCCCAGCCGCGCTCCCCCCGGTGGGTCTGCTCGATGACCGTCGGGATGATGAAGTTCTTGATGGCGGGCGGCGGGGCGTCGAACGGGCTGCTCATGGATTGGTCCCTTCCTTAGGACGCTGCGGAGACGCTACGGCTTCTTCGCGGACGGAGTTTTTTTGGCTTTTCCGGCGGCAGCAGTTTCCTGGCGGGCCTGCTCCGGCGTGACGATCAGAGAAGGCGCCGCCTCGCCGTCGGTGATCTTAGCCTGCGAGATCAGCAGATCAAGCGTCTTCTGCTCGCGGATCTGCGTCTGCAGCTGGTGAATGCGGTGGTCCTTCTCCAGCTCGGCGCGCAGCTGCTTCGGGTTCTCGTTGCGGGCGGCGGCCAGCTCGGCGATCCGCTTTTGCACGTCGGCGTCGCCGGCGGTGATCCCCTCGCGCTCGCCGATCGCCTGCAGCAGGATCGCGCCCCGCGCCTCTTCTTCGGCCTCGGTCTTCACCTCGCCGCGCATCTTGCCGTCGTCGACCGACTCGACGTCGACGCCCATCATCATGAGCTGGCTCTTGGCGCGGTTGACGATCGCCTGCGCATACCGGTCGACCAGCGCCGGGGCGATGGGGAACGCATTGCGCGCCACCAGCTCCTTGATGAGCGCCCGCTCCATCTCCCGCTTGATCCGGGTCCCGTCGGTCTCGGCCAGCTTCTCGCGCACCTTGGCGCGCAGCCCGTCCAGCGTCTCCGCCTCGCCGGTGTCCTTGGCCAGCTCGTCGTCGAGCGCAGGGACCTGCTTTTCGCGCACCTCCTTGATGCTCACGTGCAGGTGGACGTGGCGCCCGGACATCTCGGCGGGAACGCCCTCGGCGGGGAGCGTGTAGTCGACCTCGATTGGCGCCTCGCCGCCGATCGGCTTGCCGCGCAGCCGGCTGGCGAGGCCGGGCAACGGCCCGCCGGCGTCGTCCCCCAGATCGACCATCAGCTCGCGCTTCTTGATCTTGTGCTCGCCGACCTTGCCGGAGACCTCGGCGCGGACCAGATCGGTCTCGCCCGTCTCCTGACGGCCGTCGACCGGCTTGAACTGCGTCATGCGGCGGCGGTAGCCCTCCAGCGCCTCGGCGATCTGCTCGTCGGTGACGTGGGGCGGCCGGCGGTTGAGGGGGATCCCCGAGTAGTCCTTGGGGGTCACCTGCGAGCGGACCTCGACGCGGGCGGAAAACTTGAACGGCGCGCCGTTCTTGATCTCGATCTCGGCCACGGCGGGCGGCGCGACCGGCTGGATCTGGTTCTCCTGGATGGCCTGGCCGAGCGAGCGCTCGACCAGCTCGCGGGCCACCTCGTCCTCGACCTGACGGCGGTACATCCGCTCGAGGATGGCCCGCGGGACCTTGCCCGGCCGGAAGCCGGGCAGCTTCACGCCACGGCGCAAGGAGTCGTAGGCCTTGTCCAGTTTGGGCGCGACGTCCGCCCAGGGGAGCTCGAACTCGACCTTTTTCTCTACCGGCGACAGGTCTTCAATCGTGATCTGCATGGAAAGGCGCCTTGTCTACCCTCGCCTTCCCCCTGGCGCAAGCCTGGCGGACATCGGTCCTGGGAACCCCGGGAGGGTTCCCGCGCCCTCCCGCCGGGGACTGCGCCGGGCAGAGCCCGGCTCCGTCCACCCGATCTGTGACACGATTTCGCCTTGCACGCCCTCGGGGGTTTCGGTCAGCATACGTCCCTTCATCATGGGTCTCGCCGGATTCACGCTCGCTGATCGATTGGGGGCCAAGTCGTCCCCGTGTTCCGTCCATGGGTGCACGCGCACCTGGATTTCGATCGCCGGGGGAAAGGGCGCCAAGCTGGGCGGTCGCGGCGCGGCCGATCCGACCGATCCCGCCTCGTCGATGTGCGATCCCTGCCGCGAGAAGTTCGCGCGTCTCACGGACGCCCAGCGCCCGTGCGACCGGCCGGGCTGCGACGGAACCTGGACCTGGAGCGTGAAGGACCAGCTGGAGGCGTTCGCCACCAACCGGCAGGCGCCGCGCGGGATGTGCGCCGGTTGCGAGGGGAAGCTGGCCGCGCTGCAGGACAAGCAGCTCCCCTGCATCGTCCCCGGCTGCACGCGCTCGGCCGTCTTCACCAGACGGGCGCAGCTTCTGGCGGGCGCGCCCGGAGCTCGAGCTGGAGGCGCCGGCCCTCCGCTGCGTTCAGTGCGAGAGCGTCTACCGCAAGCTGAAGGATCGCGCCGTCAACTGCGGCATCAACGGCTGCAAGCAGAAGTGGAGCTGGAGCGCCGACGAGCAGATCCAGGCCTACGCCAGCGGCCTCTCCAACGATCCGCCGCGGCGGATGTGCGAGGCCTGCAAGGCCGACTTCGGGGCCATCGCCGATCGCGAGGTCCGCTGCCGGACGTCGGGCTGCAAGAAGACCTGGGTCTGGAATCGCAGCGATCAGCTCGACGCCTGCGTCGCCCGCAAGCCCGCGCCCAAGGCGCCGCACCGGATGTGCGAGAGCTGCATCGGGATCTACCAGTCGCTGAGAGACGTGGAGCGTCCCTGCCGCCGCAGCGGCTGCAAGCGGACCTGGACCGACAAGCGGGGCGGCCAGCTGGCCCGCGCCGTGCGCGGCAAGACCGGCGATCCGTATCCGCAGTACTGCGAGATCTGCGCGAAGGAGATGGGCGATCTCGAGGATCGCCAGATCCCCTGCAAGACCGAGAACTGCGAGGGGACCTGGACCTGGACCAAGCAGGCCCAGCTGGCCGCCGGCGTCCGGCCGGAGCCCAAGGTCGAAGAGAAGGTCGAAGACAAGCTCGCAGAGAACGTCGAAGAGAAGGTCGAAGACAAGCTCGCAGAGAACGTCGGAGACAAGATCGGCGAAAAGGCGAACGAGACGGTCGCCACCGAGAGCGCTGGAATCCCGGCCGTGGAAGGCGCCGAGCAGGCGGCAGACGCCTCGGCGCCGACCAATCCCGAGGTGCCGGCGATTGCCGCCGCCAAGGTCGGGGGCGACCGAGCGGGGGGCAAGCGGAGCCGCAACAAGAAGAAGCGGCGGCGCGAGATCCGTCCGCCCGAGCGTGTTTGCCAGTCCTGCAGCGACTTTTTGAAGGACAAGAAGACGATGGAGATCCCGTGCAAGACCTGCGGGACGCCGATCTACTGGCCGCCCGAGAGCCAGCTGCAGACCCACCTCGGCGCCTGGGCCGCCCCGGCGCTGTGCGGCGCCTGCAAGCGCGACGCGATCGAGGCGGCGCGCACCATCGAGCGTGAGGCGCTGCGCGCGGCCGTCACGGCCGCCCAACCCGGTGCCCCACACGCCGAGGCCGCACCCGAGACGTCTCCCGACGCCCCGGCCGCCGCGCCCGCATCCGACGCCCCGGCCGAGCCGTCGCCGGCGCCGTCAGCAGCGGTTTCTCCCGACGCGAGCTGACGGGCCGACCGATCAGCCGGCCGCGAGCGCGCGGGCCAGCGGGTAGTCGGCGGGGAGCAGATCCAGCTCCGGCAAGCGGTTGGCCTCGACCCAGGCGATCTCGGCGACCTCGAGCGCGCGGGGCGTGCCGCGGGCGATCGTCGCCCCGTAGACCAGCATGTAGAGGTCGAAGTCGGGGTAGGCGTGGAACACCACCTCGTGAATGCGACCGACCTCGACGTCGCAGCCGAGCTCCTCACGCACCTCGCGCGCCAGCGCGTCGGTCGGCGACTCGCCCGGCTCCACCTTGCCGCCGGGGAACTCCCACAGCCCGGGCATCGGCTGATCGGCCCGCCGGCGCGACACCAGGATGCGCGCCCCGTCGCGCACCAGCGCGGCCACCACCAGCTTGCGAGCGCGCATCGCCGGTCAGCTCACGCGCGGCGCGGGTCGACCGGGGCCCGAGGCCGCCGGCGTGCTCGCGCCGCGCGCCGTGCGATCGATGAGCGCCAGCATGTCCTCCAGCCGAAACGGCTTCTGGATGACCACCGCCACCGCGTCCTCCAGGAACTTGCGGGCGTCGCTGGAGAAGGCGCCTCCGGTGACGAACACGAACCGATCGGCGAGCGACGGGAACCGCGTGCGCACGGCGGCGTAGAGCTCCATCCCCGAGATCTCCGGCATCTGCAGGTCGCACAGCACGACCTCGAACGCCTCGTCGCGCTCGAGGATGCGCAGCGCCTCCGTCCCTCCCAGAGCGGTCGTCAGCTCGTGCGCGTCGCCGAGCATGCGCCGGTAGGCCTTGAGCAGCAGCGCCTCGTCGTCGACCGCCAGCACCCGGCGGCGCGGGTAGCCGTGCACGGGCACCGGCGCCGGCGTCGAGGGTCGGGCCGGGGCGCTGCTCTCGTCGGCGGGGAGCCGCACGCGGAAGGTCGCCCCCTCGCCGGCGCGGCTGTCGACGATGAGCTCGCCGCCCAGCGTCCGCACGATCCCCAGCGAGATCGGCAGGCCGAGGCCCGTCCCCATCCCGCGCGGCTTGGTGGTGAAGAAGGACTCGAAGATCCGCGGCAGGATCTCGGCCGCGATCCCCGGGCCGTTGTCGGAGATCTCGACGACCACCTCGGGACCGTCGTCGAAGCTGCGCACGATCACCAGGTTGCGCCGGGAGCCCGCCTCGTCGAGCGCCTGTGCGGCGTTCAGGATCAGGTTCAAGAAGACCTGTCCGAGGCGCGCCGCGCTGGCCCGCACCAGCCGCTTGGCCCGCAGATCGCGCTCGACGCGCGCCCGGTACTTGAGCTCGTTGCGCAGCATCCCCAGCGCAGAGTCAATCGCCAGGTTGACGTTCATCGGCGCGATCGCCTCTTCGTCGGTGTGCGAGAACGAGCCGAGATCGCGCACGATGCGATGGATGCGGGCCATCCCCTCCTTCGACTCCTGGAGGATGACGTTGGCCTCGAACAAGAGGTCGGCGATCCCGCGCCGCGCCGCCTCGACGTCGGGATCGCGCAGCCGCTCCTCGACGAGGCGGAGGTGCCCGGTCAGCGCCTCGATGTTCGCCAGCACGAACGCGGCGGGGTTGTTGATCTCGTGGGCCACGCCAGCGGCCAGAAGACCGATCGACGCCAGCTTCTCGGCCTGCAAGCGGCCGATCTCGCGCTCGCGCTCGTCCGTCGCGTCGCGCACGTAGAGGACGGCTCCCCGCCCCGGCAGCGGATAGGCGCGCACGGCGAAGGCCCGCCCTCCATCGGAGAGGGCCCGATCGGCGCTGGCGCCCGTGGAGATCGCCTCGCGCGCCGCCGCCTGCAGCTCCCCCCGCAGCCCGCCGCCGTAGAGCCGCCCGCCGATGGCGTTGGCGATCTCCAGGGCCCCGTCGGGGGAGACCAGGCAGACGCCGTCCTCGAACACGTCGAACGTCTCGCGGAGGACCTCGCTCCCCGCCCCCAATCCGCCCGAAAGGGGTGTCGATCCCATCCGCTCGGGGTGCAACACCACGAAGTCGTAGCCGCGCTCCCCGAGCCTCGTCAGCGCCTCGGAGGCCGACCCCACCGTGTCAGTTTCGTGGCGCCGGCCGTCGAGAACCTGGGACTCGGCGCCAGCGCCCAGGACCTCCGCCGCCGCCTGCGCGGAGCCCGGGGGATCATCGACGAGGAGTATGCGCGCCATCGGCTGGTTCAGCGGTCGGGTTGTCGGAAGGCGGCCCGGCGGGAGGCGCCGCGCGCTGGGAGATCGTCGCATCCTGACCGGCGGGGCGCAAGAGCCTGTCGACGACCGAGATGAGCTCGTTCGGCTGCACCGGCTTGGCGACGTATTCGTTGCAGCCGGCGGCGAGGATCCGTTCGCGGTCACCCCGCATCGCCTGCGCGGTGAGCGCGACGATGGGGATGTCACCGCCGCCCGGCAGCGCACGGATCGCGCCGGTCGCCTGCAGCCCGGTCATGCCCGGCATCTGCACGTCCATGATCACGAGATCGGGCGGCGGCTGCCGGCGGCACCGCTCGATCGCCTGCCGCCCGTTGGTCGCGGTCACGATCTCCAGGTGCCGGCGCGCCAGGATCTGTCGCAAGGTGAACAGGTTGTCTTCGTTGTCCTCGACGACGAGCACCGTCGGCGGCAGGGCCGGCGCCTCGGCCGACCCGACGCTGGGCGGTGCCTCGGGCTGGCCGGGCGCCGTCGCGAAGGAGGCGTCGGAGGCATCCGTCGCGGGCCTGCCCGCGCGCACGCCCGACGCCCGCGGCAAGGTGAGCGAGAACCGCGAGCCGCGGCTGACCACGCTCTCGACCTTGATGTCGCCGCCCATGAGCCGAGCGAGCCGGCGCGCAATCGCCAGACCGAGCCCGGTGCCCCCCTGCCGCCGGACCAGCGTCTGATCGACCTGATAGAACTCCTGGAAGATCTTTTCGCGATAAGGATCGGGGATCCCGACACCGGTGTCGGTCACCACCACGCCGACCGTCTCCGGGTGCGCCTCGGCCGCCACGATCACCTGGCCGCCGTTGTCGGTGAACTTGATGGCGTTGCCGAGCAGATTGGTCAGGATCTGCCGGAAGCGATCGGGATCTCCGCGCGCCGCCGGCATCTCCGGCGGGAGGTTCACGGCCAGATCGAGGTTCTTGGCCGCGGCCAGCGGCGCCAGCGCTTCGACCACCGATTCGATGTGCGGGGCGAGGTCGAGATCCTCGGTGTCCATCTCCAGATGACCAGCCTCGATGCGTGACAGGTCGAGGACGTCGTTGATGAGGTGCAGGAGCCCCCGCCCGTTGCGCTCGATGACCTGCAGGTACTTGCGCTGATCGACGGTGAGCGGCCCGGCGACGCCTTCCCGCATGAGCTGTGTCAGCGCCAGCACCGAATTGAGCGGCGTCCGGATCTCGTGGCTCATGTTGGCGATGAAGGCGTTCTTGAGCCGATCGACCTCCTCGATCTGGCGGGACTTCGCCTCCAGCTCGGCGCGCGCCGCCTCGAGCTCCCGGGTCCGCTCGGCGACGCGGGCCTCGATGCTCTCCGCCGGCGCGGGCGGTTGCGGCGGGCTTTTGTGCCGATCCCGCATCTGCCTCCTCAGGGCGAGCTGGGCGCGGTCGCCGGCTGGCCGCTGCGCCGCTTGTCGAGAATCTCGCCCAGCGCCTCACGCAACAGAGGATGGCGAAACAGATACCCCGTCTCCATCGTGCGCACCGGCATCGCCCGCTGGCTGGCCAGCAGGAGCTCGTCGGTCATGGCGCCGAACGCCAGGCGCAGCGCGAACGCCGGCGCCTTCAGCGCCGTGGGCCGCCCCAGCGTCTCCCCCAGCGTGCGGACGAATTCACCATTGGTCACCGGCTCGGGCGCCACCAGATTGAGCGGCCCCTGCACCGCTTCGTGCGACATGGCGTGACGGATGAGGCCGATCTCGTCGTCCAGGTGGATCCAGGGCATCCACTGCGCCCCGCTGCCGATCTTGCCGCCCAGGCCCAGACGAAACGGCGGCAGGATCTTGCGGAGGATTCCCCCGTCGCGCGCCAGCACGAGACCGCTGCGCAGGAGCACCACCCGCATCCCGATCTCGGCCGCCTTCATCGCCTCGGCCTCCCAGTCGCGTCCGAGCTCGGCGATGAACCCCTTCCCCAGCGACGACGTCTCCGTCAGGATCTCGTCGCCACGATCGCCGTAGTACCCGACGCCCGACGCCGAGATGAGCACGCTCGGTCGCTTCGGCAGACCGCGCAGAACGTCGACCAGCGCGCGCGTCCCGACCACCCGACTGTCGCGCAGCCGCTTCTTGCGGGCCTCGGTCCAGCGTCCGCTGGAGATCGACTCGCCGACCAGGTTGACGACCACGTCGACCCCTTCGAACGCCGCTTCCGGCGGCGGCGCGCCGGTGGCGTCCCAGGCGTGAAGCTTTGCCGAGGGCAACCGCTCCGCGCCCGCCCTGGTATCGCGGACCAGCGCCGCGACCTTGATCCCGTCCCGCGCGCAGGAGGCAGCCAGCGCCGTCCCGACGAGCCCGGTCGCCCCGGTGATTGCGACTGCGCCTGCGGCTTCGCGGGTGCCCATCACGAGACGATCGCGTCCAGCTTGGACGCCAGAATGAAGTCGTTCTCCGACAGGCCCCGCGCCGCGTGCGTCCAGAGCGTCACGTCGACGCGGCTCCCGTGGACGCAGAAGTCGGGGTGATGCCCCTCCTGCTCGGCCAGGGCCGCCATCTTGTCGACGAAGGCCATCGCCCCCAGGAAGTCGCCGAACTCGAACCGCTTGGCAATCTGAGCCGGCTGCCCCGGCTGCTCGCCTTGGGCCCGCAGCGTCCAGCCCGCGACCTCGTCGAGCAGCAGCTTCGACGTCGCCTCGTCCAGCGCCGGGACGCCGCCTTCGCACGGGACACAGTGCTTCTCCCTGAGCTCCTCTTTCCGCTTGTTCGTCAGCTGCATGTCATCTCCGAGAGACCGCTCTTGAACCCATCGCCCGATTTTGGCACGGTTGTCGCGCAAACGTCGATGTCGTCCACACTGACACGAGGAATTCTGGTCACGGTTCGGAGCGAGTACATCCCCGAACGCTCGTCGACGAACGCCCGCCAGTACGCCTTCGCCTACAAGGTCAACATCGCCAACCAGGGCACCGTGACGGCCGAGCTCAAGAGCCGGCACTGGATCATCACCGATTCGTTCGGCGCGGTGCAGGAGGTGCGCGGCGAGGGGGTGGTCGGCGCGCAGCCGGTCCTGCGCCCGGGGGAATCGTTCGAGTACACCAGCTGGTGTGTGATCGCCACGCCGACCGGGACGATGCAGGGGAGCTATCAGATGGTCACGCGGGACGGAGAGCGCTTCGACGCCGAGATCGCCCCGTTCGCCCTCACGCAGCCGCAGCTGCTGAATTGACGTATTTGACGGACTGGCGGCGCGGCCCGTGGCGCGCCGGCCGATCGAGTGGCATCTTATCCGACGGAGGGCCGTGCGCATGGAGAGCCTGATCGAGCGCGACAAGGTGGTGGCCAAGAAGAAGGGGACGTTCGCCGCGGCGGCCTGGGGCGGGACCGTCCTTCTGGGCGTGGCCGGCGCCAGCACCTTCTTCATCGTCCCGGCGGCAGCCGGCGCCGGATACCTGACCTGGAAGTGGTTCCACTACCGCGCCAAACGCGGCATGCGTTTCTGAGCGGGCGTCGCCGCAAACCGCAGAATACACCCGCCTCGAGTCGAGCGGCGGTCGCAGCTGACCGTCGCTGACACTGGGGACGGAGGACTACTGGCAGGCGGGGAGCGATGCGCCGCCGGTCAGGAGCGCCTGACAGGTCTGAATCAGGCCCGGTTGGGTCGCGCCTGTCGCCGCGTTGCAGCTCGCGGCCGAGTACGACGAACACGCCGTGGACGGTTGCCCCGCGAGGGCGGCGATGGCCGCGCAGCAGGTCTCGGCCTTTCGCAGACCGAGCAATCCGCAGCGGTACCCGGGCCGCCCGCTGCGCCGGTGGTGCCGCCGGTGCCGGTCGTCCCGCCGGTCCCCGTTCCGTTGCTGCCGCCGGCGCCGGTCGCGCCGCCGGTCCCCGTTCCGCTGGAGCCTGCCGAACCCGTTACGCAAGTCGTCGAGACACCTGCAAAGCAAAGCTCGAAGTCCGAGCAGGCCGGCATGTTGAGGCAGCTCTGAACCATCTGGGCGATCTGGCTTTCGTTCGTGCAGGAGGTCATCTTGCCGACGCTCGTCGCGCAACTCGACATGCAAAGAGACATCGTCGTCTGCGGACCCGCGTCAAAGGCGCACATCTCATCCTTCACGCAGGCTTGCGTACAAAGGGCGGTGTAGTCGGTCGACGACGACGAGCTCGACCCGCAGCCCTGCACCGCGCCGAGCGCGAAGCCCGCCACCAGAAACGACCCGATCACCGCGGAAACTGTTTTTCTCGACATCGCGCGCTATCTCCTCTTGGTTTTTGTGAAGGGCGGAAGGTATCACGGCTTACGGGCCGTCCGTGTTTCGTCTGTGACAATCGCGCCCTGATTCCATCAAGGAGATAAGGCCAAAGCGCACCGTCGGGAACGCTCAGACGGTTCGGGGGAGCGGCAGCCGCCGCAGGCGCCGCTCCAGCGCGAACATCACCGTCGCCTCCGACTTCTTCTGGTGGTCGTGGCCGAACAGGTGGCAAAGACCGTGGATGGCCAGGCGTTCCAGCTCGGCGCCCAGCCGGCGGCCGTGGGCGCGGCGGCGGGCGGTCTCGACGGAGATGACGATGTCGCCGAGCGCGATGCCGTCGCCGGCCGGATCGCCCTCCCCCTCCAGCTCTTGAAGGTGGAAGCTGAGCACGTCGGTGGCGCGATCGTGCTTCCGGAAGTCGCGATTGAGCACGCGGATCTCGTCGTCGTCGGTGAAGACCAGCGTCGCCGACGAGCGCGACCGGCCGAGCGCCCGAAGCGCGACCCGCACGCGCGCCGCCACTCGCCGGCGCACCTCGGGATCGAGCGCGTTTCGGGCGCGGCCGCGGACGAGGGTGTCGACGGACACTAGACAGAGAACAGAGAGGCGATGTTCAGCGCAAGACCGGGAAGCACATCCGGATCGGAGAGCTGCTCATCCGCGCCGAGGATGCGCGCGGGCGCGCCCCGACGAAAGGTCCGCACCTCATTGCGGCTCGGGTCGAGAACCCAGACCGATGCCACCCCAGACTGCAGGTATTCGGCGATCTTTCGCTCGACGTCGGCCCATCGATCCGACGGGGAGAGAATCTCGACCGCGAGATCGGGAACCACCGAGGAGAAGGTCTCCTCCTCGACCTCCGGTAGTCGGGCGCTGCTGATGAAAGCGAGATCGGGCGCGCGCACCGTGTCCGGATCTCGTCGCAGAATGAACCCCACGTCGCCCACATACACCTCGCCCAGCCGGTGGGCCTCGACGTGCTCTTCGATGCGGCGGCCGAGCCGGGCCAAAATCCTGCCGTGCCGCTTCTTGACCGGGCTCACCTCCACGATCCTCCCGTCGACCAGCTCCCAGTGCTCGGCTGGGTTGAGCCAGAACGCCTCTTCGGCAGTGAGCAAATGGGCAATCGTCTCGGGCCGCACCCGTCAAGGTTAGCGCCGGCGGCGGTCGGACACAACGAGCAGAGCCTCAGAGGACCTTCTTGTAGACCTCGGCCTCGACGAAGACGCGGAAGAGCGCGGGGTCGCACTTGCCGGCCTTCACCTCGGACTCGATGATCCCCAGCGCCCGATCGACGGGGACGGCCTTCTTGTAGGGGCGGTCGGAGGCGGTGAGCGCGTCGAAGATGTCGGCGATGGTCATGATGCGCGACTCGATGGGGATCTGCGGCGAGCCGAGGTGGTTGGGGTAGCCGGTGCCGTTCAGGTATTCGTGGTGGGCGGCGGCGATGCGCGGCACGTCGGCGTAGCGCTTCCCCCAGGGGATGGTGCGCAAAAAGTTCCAGGTGTGCACGACGTGGTGCTCGATCTCGACGCGCTCGACGTCGGTGAGGCTGCCCCGACGGACTTGCAGGGCGGCGACCTCATCGCGCTCGAGGTAGGGGCGCAGCTCGCCGTCGGAGGCCATGTAGACGAGGCGGGCGATCTCCACCAGCCGCTCGAAGCCGCCCTGATCCAGGACGGTCGGCTCGTTGGCCCGGTTGACGAAGGCCCAGGCCTCGTCGACCTCGTCCATCCGCCGTCCGAGCTCGGCGTCGATCTCGGCGAAGCGCCCCGGCAGATCCTCTTTGGCCAGCTCCAGCGCCACCCGCAGCTTGCGCTCGGCGTGCTCGACCTCCAGCGCCTTCTTGATGTACGAAAAGCGCAGGCCCATCAACCGGCGATCTTCTTCGTAGAGCTTCTTGGCCTTGACCAGCACGCGCTCGCGCACGCCGACCTTGCCGAAGTCGTGCAGCACGGCCGCGTACTCGATCTGCTGCAGCCGGTTGGCGTCGAACTTCTCGACCGCGAACGGCCCGTCGGAGAGCCCGTCGATCTTCTTGGCCAGATCGAGCGACAAGCGTCGCCACCCGGCGCGAGTGACCGGACGTGGTCGGATCGCGCGACTCGATCGCTTTGACGGAGGCCTCGACGAAGCCGTCGAACAGGCCGTGGATCTCCTTGTAGAGGAGCGCGTTCTCCAGCGACACACCGGCCTGCGCCGCCCAGGCGGCCGCCAGCTCCTCGGCCCGCTGGTCGAAGGGGACGCACGTCCCGATCGAAGTGGTCCAGCGCCAGCGGCCTGCCCGGCTCGCGCTTCTTGTTGATCAGCTGGACGACGCCGATCACCTCGCCCATCGCCGAGAGCATCGGCACGGTCAGCATCGAGCGGGCGCGGTAGCCGGTCTTGTCGTCGAAGCTGCGGTTGTGGCGGTAGGTCGGCGTCCGGCCGACCTCCGGCGCGCGCCCGAGGTCGGAGATGTTGATCGGCTGGCCGGTGAGCGCCGCCTGCCCGACGATCGACTTGTCGTCGACGGGGAGCGTGAACGCCTTGAAGTCGATCTTGATCGAGTCGTTCTGCGACAGCATGAAGCGCAGCCGCTTGGGCACCGGAGCGCCGCCTTCGTCTTCGTCCTCGATGACGTAGACGCTGCCCGCGTCGGCGCCCGTCACCTGCCGGCAGCTCTCCAGGATCATCTCCAGCAGCTTGCCGATGTCCCGCTCAGAAGCGAGCGCGCGGGAGGTGGCCACCATCTGGGCCAAAACGTAAGTTGATTGGTCGGCCGCGGCCTGCGCCTCCGGGTCGCTCACGCCCGCCAGATTACCTCAGTTCGCGGCCGGCAACCTCGAAGTGAGCGCCTCTGCTATCCTGTCTCACTGCACCCGGAGGTTCAGATGACGACACCGCCCGACGTACTGCACCGCCTGCGAGACGAATTGCCTCGCCCGCGCGTGCCACGCGCCAACTTGGTGCTCATGTCGGTCTCGCTCTTGGCAATGACCGTCGTGTTCGGCCTCGTGCTGACTCACCCCCGGTCGCCGGCTCTGGCGGCGTATGGACACTTACTCTCGCCACGCGGCTGGCGGAGCCTCGAGGCCGTCTCGTTCCTGTTTCTCTTCGCGACGACCGCCGTCGCGCGCGCAAAAAGACGAGACCGAAACTGACCTCGTCGGACCGGCAGAGCCGGTTGATGCGTTACTTGCCGCGTTCGACGCGCTGGGCGTCGTAGGCCTTGATGATCTGCTGGACCAGCGGGTGCCGCACCACGTCCACCTCGGTGAAGTAGCGGAAGGCGATCCCCGGGATGTCGGAGAGGATGCCAATCGCCTCGTTCAGCCCGGAGCGGCGGTTGTCGGGGAGATCGATCTGCGTGACGTCGCCGGTGATGACCGCCTTCGACTCGAAGCCGAGGCGGGTGAGGAACATCTTCATCTGCTCGGGCGTCGTGTTCTGCGCCTCGTCGAGGATGACGAAGGCGTCGTTCAGCGTGCGGCCGCGCATGAAGGCGATCGGCGCCACCTCGATGAGGCCGCGCGCGACCAGCTGGTCGGCCTTCTCGAAGTCCATCATGTCGTGGAGCGCGTCGTAGAGCGGCCGCAGGTAGGGCGAGACCTTCTCCTCCAGGCTGCCGGGGAGAAATCCCAGCCGCTCGCCCGCCTCGACGGCCGGGCGGGTGAGGACGATGCGCTTGACCTGCTTCTCCATCAGGGCGCGGACCGCCAGCGCCATCGCCAGGTAGGTCTTGCCGGTCCCCGCCGGCCCGATGCCGAACACGATGTCGTGCTCGCGGATGGCGTCGACGTAGCGCTTCTGCGCCAGCCCCTTGGGGGCGATGGGCCGGGCCCGGCCGGCGACCAGGATCGTGTCGTGGAAGACGTCGCGCAGATCGACGCCCCCGTCGGCCCGCAGCGCGACGGCCGCGCGCCCGATGTCTTCCGGGCTGATGGCGGCGCCGCTGCGGGCCATGCCGTAGAGCTGCTCGACCAGGCTGCGCGCCACGATGACGTCGGCGCCGGCGCCGACGATGGTCAGATCATTGCCGCGGCTGTGGAGCTGCGCGCCGGTCTCGCGCTCGATGAGCTTGAGGTTCGCCGTTCCGCTCGCCAAAGAGGGCCACGGCCACCCGGTTGTCCTCCAAGGTCAGGCGTTCGGTGACCGGCGCCTTGGTGACGGGCTCGCTCAACCTGTTGCAGATAGCACGCGCGCCGGCCGTCTTCAACGCGTTATGCTGCGCCCGTGGCTGAAGAGAAGCTCCCGGATCTTACACCGCTGCCGGGCAAACAGACCGGCGCCGAAGTGACCAAGCTGGTCGGCCTCATGCAGCGTCTGCTGGCTCCCGACGGCTGCCCCTGGGACCGCGAGCAGACGCTGGAGACGCTGGTTCCGTACCTCGTCGAGGAGACCTACGAGGTGGTCGACGCGCTGGCCGACGGCGACGCCGACGATCACCGCGAGGAGCTGGGCGATCTGCTGCTGCAGATCGTCTTTCAGTCCGAGCTGCGCTTCGCCGAGGGGAAGTTCGGCATCGACGACGTCGCGCGCGGCATCGTCGCCAAGCTGGTGCGGCGCCACCCGCACGTGTTTGGCGACGTGGTCGCCAAGGACGCCGGCGCGGTCCTCGCCAACTGGGCCAAGCTGAAGGCCGTCGAGAAGGCCGAGAAGGGGAAGCACGGCGCGCTCGACGGCGTCCCCAAGAGCGCGCCGGCGCTGCTGCGCGCCACCCGCACCGGCGAGAAGGCGGGCGCGGTGGGCTTCGACTGGCCGGACGCCGACGGGCCGCGCGCCAAGGTCGACGAGGAGCTGCGCGAATTCGACGACGCTCGGCGGGGCGGCGACCGCGCCGAGATGCAGCGCGAGCTCGGCGACCTGCTGTTCGCGACGGTCAACCTGGCGCGCAAGCTGGGCCTCGACGCCGAGCAGGCGCTGCGCGGACGCGACCGACCGCTTCGCCAGCCGGTTCGGCCACGTCGAAAAAGCGCTGGCCGCCGAGGGGCGCGCCGTCGCCGACGCGTCTGCCGACGAGCAGGAGCGGCTCTGGGAGTCGGCGAAACGCGCGGAAAAGGCCGGGATGGGGTTAAAGTAGCGGCCATGCCGACGCTGCCGAAGCCGCCCGCCAAGCCGTTCGACTGGATGGAGCCGCGACGGAATCCGAACCGCCCGCCCATCGAGGCGGCGGGACGGGCGGCCATGTACCGGACCGAGATCGAGGAGCGGGCCGCGCTGCTGGGGCGGCTCGGACACGGGCGGGACCAGACGCGCCTGCGGCTGCTCGCCAACCTCGACTGGGATTTCGCGCCGGCCGCCCGACCGCTCGACGACAAGGATGTCGACGGCATTCTCGATCGCGTGTTTGGCACGTCCCCCAACGGCAAGACCGTCCCCCGCGCCAAAGGAGGCCCCCGATGAAGAAGATGATCGCCCGCGCCCTGTTGCTGACCACCACGCTCGCCGCCGCCGGCTGCGGCGTGAACGAAGACCTCTACAATTCGACGGTCAAGGACCGCGACGCCCAGAAGGAGAAGCTGACCGCCACGCAGTCAGCGCTCGACGCGGAGAAGGCGCAGCACAAGAAGGACGTCGCCGCCCGCGACGCCCGGGTCTTGATGCTCTCCGACAAGCTCACCTCGCTGGGCCAGGACGTGTCGCGCCTGGAGACGGAACGGGGAGGCCTGAACGGCGAGCTGGCCCAGGCGCAGAAGCGGATGGAGGAGATGAGGAAGGCGCAGGCCCAGGCCGAGGCGCGCGCGGCGCAGTTCCGCAAGCTGGTGTCGCAGTTCAAGGCGCTCACCGACGCCGGCAAGCTGCAGGTCGAGATCCGCGAGAACCGGATGATCGTCCGCCTGGGCGACAAGATCCTGTTCGACCCCGGCAAGACCGATCTCAAGCCCGAAGGAAAAGACGCGCTCACCCAGGTGACGGCGGTGCTGAAGTCGCTGCCCAACCGCAACTTCCAGGTCGCCGGCCACACCGACAACGTGCCGATCAAGTCGCGGCGCTTTCGTTCCAACTGGGATCTCTCGACCGCGCGCGCGGTGGAGGTCACCAACTTCATGATCGGCGCCGGCATGGAGCCGAAGCGCCTCTCGGCCGCCGGCTACGCCGATCAGTCGCCGGTCGCCCCCAACGACTCGCCCGAGGACATGGCCAAGAACCGGCGCATCGAGATCACCTTGGTGCCGAACCTCGACGACCTGCCGCCGATCGACGACGCGCTCAAGGGTGACGCGCCCGCGGCACCGGCGGCGGGGGCCCCGGCGGCGCCCAACGCACCGGCCGCGCCGCCTTCGTAAGCGCCGTCCGGATCTTCCATTCGATGCTGCTCGCGGATTTCGTGGCGTTCGCTCACCGCACCGCGCGCGGCAAGCGCTTGCTGTGGCGGGCCTGGTACCAGTTCCTGGCCCTGCGTTACCCCGACCCGCGCTGGACGTTCATGAACTACGGCTACCGGGCCCCCGAGGCGGCCGCCGCCCAACCGCCCCTCGCGCTCGAGCCCGCCGACGAGGACAATCGCTCGTGCATCCAGCTCTACGATCTGGTGGCGCGGGGCGCGCCGGTCGCGGGGCGTGATGCTCCTGGAGGTTGGGTGCGGACGCGGCGGCGGCGCCGACTACGTCGCGCGCAAGCTCGACCCGCGCAGGGTGGTGGCCGTCGATCTCTCCCCCCGCGCCGTCGCCCTCTGCCGCCGCCGTTTCGCCAACCCGCGCCTCTCGTTCGAGGTCGGCGACGCCGAGCGACTGCCGTTCGCGAGCGCCAGCTTCGACGTCGTGCTCAACGTCGAGTCCTCGCACTGCTACGGGAGCTTCGAGGCGTTCCTGGGCGAGGTCCGCAGGGTGCTGCGGGCGGACGGGCACTTTTTGTACGCCGACTTTCGTCCGAGCAGTGAACTCGACGGATGGCGCGCCAGCCTCCTCCGCGCCGGCTTCACCCTCCGCGCCGAGCGCGATCTCCGCCCGGGCGTCGTGGCGGCGCTGGACGCCGACGATCTGGGGAAGCGCGATCTCATCGCCCGCCTCATCGACCGGCCGCTGGCCGGGATCTTCGGCCAGTTCGCCGCCCTGCACGGCAGCGAGCTCAACGCCGCGCTCCGCAAAGGTGAGCTCGGCTATCGCGCCTTCGTGCTGACGCCTATTTCGTGAGGCGGCCGGTCTCGTCGATCGCCACGCTGGTCTCGCCCCGCTCGACGGTCTCGCCCAGCATCTGGCGGACCTCGGGTGTGAAGCCCCCTGCCCGCTCGTGAATGACGAGCGGCGGCTCGACGACGACGGGAGCTTCCAGACGGCGCCGCGCTTCGACCAGCAAGCGCGAGGCGGGCTGGTCCGGCGTGGGGATGCACGTTTCGGGTGCGCGCGGGCAGGAGGTCGTTCGCGGCGAGCGCTTCGCCGAGCTCCCTCGCCCGCTGGACGGGGAGGACCGCGGCGACCCGTCCACCAGGGCGGACGACCCGCGCGGCGATGGCCACCCACTCGGACAGACGAAGCGCGATCTCGTGATGCGACAGGGCCCGCTCCCTGTTCGGCGACGGCGGGCTCGAGTCGAGCGTCCGGTACGGCGGGTTGGTGGCGACCAGATCGAACGACGCGTCCCCCAGCCGGTCGCCGAGCGCCCGGACGTCGCCCTCGATGATTTCGAGCCGGGTGTCCCAGCCGTTGTCGGCGCGCCCGCGCACGGCCAGGGCCGCCAACCGCGGCTGAAGCTCGACGCCGACCCCGGCCGCCGCCGGATCGCGCGCCAGCAGCAAGAATGAAAGAGGTCCGCTCCCGCACCCGATGTCGAGGAACCGTCCGAACGGCGGCGCGATGAAGCCGGCCAGCAACACCGGGTCCAGGCTCATGCGTGCGCCGCGCGCCGGCTGGTAGAGGCGCACCCGCCCGCGCAGGAGCGCGTCGGTGGTGATCGCGTCGTCGTTCGTCATGCGGCCGTGGCTCGAAGTCGACCCGTCGGCCACCCGCCTACCGGGGCGCCGGGCCGTCGAGGCCATACATGACCAGGCCGGTCGCCAGCTTGGGGTGGAAGTAGGTCGACTTCTGCGGCAGCACGAAGCCCGCTTCGCAGACGCTCAAGATCTCCTCGACCTTGGTGGGGTTCATGAAGAAGGCCACCTGCGCCTGGCCGGCGGCGACGCGCGCCATCGCCTCGGCGGTGTCATGCGTGTACGCCGAGGTACGCCTGGCTCTCCAGCGCCGCGGCGTCGATCCCCAGAAGCGGCGCCAGAATGACCCCGTGCAGGACGGTCACGTCCAGCTTGCGCAACGCCGGCGGCCCCAGGGCGGAGAGATCGACGAACGACTTCAGCGTGAACCAGGTCGTTCCGTCCTGTCCCGGCACGCGCGCCGCGAACACGACGCCCGCCGTCCCCTCGCGGCCGAGCCGCTCCTCGATCGCCGGGGCCGTCTCCTCGTCGCCGGCGACGATGTCGAAGGCCGCCCCCGCCCCCGCGCACAGCGCCGGGAAGTCGAAGTCGGGCAGATCGCGGACCAGCCGATGCGTCGGAAGAACCAGGAGGCCCGGATCCTCGGCGCGCGCCAGGAACATCATGCCGAAGTCGGCGGCGGCGCCCCCCGCCGCGTAGTCGAGCGCGCGCAGCTCGGGGCCGAGCGCCAGCAGCGTCTCGTACCGGTGGTGGCCGTCGGCGATCAGGATCTGCTTGTCGGAGAGGAGGCGCACCAGGCCGGCGATCGCCGCCGGCTCGCCGAGACGCCAGAGCCGGTGCCGGATCCCGTCGGCGGTCGTGGCGTCGAGGACCGCGGTCGCCGCCGTCGCGCCGTCGATGATCTCGCGGGCGCCTCCGTCGCCGTCGCGGAAGAGCCCAAAGACCGGCGAGGTCTGCGTGCGGAGGGCGCGCATCAGCTTGAGGCGATCCTCCTTCGGCCCCGCCAGCGTCTTCTCGTGCGGCAGGATGGTGCGGCGTTCGTACGGCTCGAGGCGAACGGCGGCGAAGAATCCGCGGCGCGTGTAGATCCGGCCGGCCGCCTGCGGCAGCGTGAACTGCTGCTCGTAGACGTAGAACGCCGGCTTGGCGTCGGCGCGCAGGATCCCTCCGGCCACCCAGTCGCCGAAGAGGCGCGCCGCCTCGGCGTAGCGCGCGTCCCCCTCGCCGCGCGGCAGCTCGATGCGCACCACGTTCTGGGGGTGCCGCCCCTCCAGCGCGGCGCGCTCCGCCTCGCCGATGACGTCATACGGCGGCGCCAGCACGCGGGAGAGCTCGCCCACCCGCGCCGGATCGTAGCGGATCCCGGAGAATGGAACGATGTCAGCCATGGCGCCGCGGCGATTGTCTCACGATCCGCGGCGGATTTCGGCGCGGTGGATTTTTGGACCGCGGGCGCGCCTCCCGGGGACCTCTCTGGCAGCAATGCGCAAATCAGCGTCTTCCCTTTGCTGTTGGCTCGGAGCGTCAGTGGTCGCGGCGACGCTCGGGTGTGCGAACAGCGAGTCGACGACCGGCGCCGGCAGCGGCGGCGCCAGCGCGACCGGCGGGACGACGAGCACGGGCGGCACGACGAGCACGGGTGGCGCGACAGGAACGGGTGGCGCGAACGCAACGGGCGGCGCGACAGGAACAGGCGGCGCGAGCGCAACGGGCGGCACGATCGGAACGGGCGGCGCCACCGGCACCGGTGGCTCGACCAGCACCGGTGGGACGAGAGGGACCGGAGGGACGGCAGGCACTGGCGGCGCGACGGGGACGGGTGGCACGACCAGCACCGGTGGCACCCTCGGAACCGGTGGCACGCCCGGCACCGGTGGAACGCCGGGCACCGGCGGGACGCCCGGGACCTGCGATCTCGGGACGACGACCACGACCTGGGCCACCGGCTGCGCCACCGCCTCGACCGCGGCTTGCGTGAGCGGCACCTGGACCGATCCGGGCTCGACCACCAACGATCCGCTGGTCTGCCAGTCGGCGCACTTCGCGGTGCACTCGCCCGCCGGGACCATCACCGCGGCGCAATGCACGGCCGCGACCGATCAGCTCGAAAACGTCGTGTGGCCGCTCTACTTCGGCAGCCCGATGTACCTGCCGGAGCCGTTCTGCAAGTCGGCCACCAAGTCGAAGGTCAGCGTCGTCATCCACAGCGACTACGGCCTCACCGGCGGCTGCTGGGGCAACGGCCTGCCCGGCTTCTGGATCGGCCCCGGCGCCACCGCCGACCACTGGGGCCTGGCCCACGAGTTCATGCACTCGGTCCAGTGCAGCGTCGGCACCGGCCTCAACTGCGGCAGCGGCGCCAACACCTGCGGCTGGATCTACGAGAGCCACGCCAACTGGGCCGCGCAACAGCAGCCCGAGTATCACACCTCCAACGTCCACTGCTCGGAGCTGTCGGCGAACGCGCCGCACCTTTACGCCGGCTCGACGCGCGTTCGCTACTGCGACTGGCAGTTCATGGAGTACCTCAAGGACAAGTACTGCTATTCGGCGGTCAACAGCATCTGGCTCAACTCGCCCGCCAGCAACGATCCGTTCAACAACATCATGAGCTCGCGCGGCTGGAACCTCAGCCAGCTGAACGACTTCTTCGGCGAGTGGGCCATGCACAACGTGACCTGGGACTACGTCGACCCTGCCCCCGAGAGCACCGCCGGCGGCAACCAGGGCGGGCTCTTCCGCAAGAACTACGGCCTCATCACCGACAAATCGAAGACCGATCGCCGCATCCGCACGGTGACGCTGGACCCGCTCGACACCAGCACCGCGACCAACCGTCGCTTCGTCGTCCCCGACGGGTGGGCGCCCCAGCGCTGGGGCTACAACATCGTCCGCCTCTACCCGGACGCCGGCGCCACCAGCGTGACCGTCACCTTCCGCGGCGTCATCCAGAGCGCCGCCAACCCCGACTTCCGCTGGGGCCTGGTCGCCACCGACGCAGGGATCACCACCCCGCGCTACAGCCAGGTCCAAAAGGGGACCGACGGCGCGCTCACCTTTTGCGTGAACCCCAACGAGTCGCTGTTCCTGGTGGTGGTCGCCACGCCGTCGGTGCAGCAGCACCTCGTCTGGGATCAGCTCTACAACACCATCTACCGGTACCCCTACATGGTGCAGCTGGCCAATGCCTGGCCGGACGGCTGGCAGGGGGGGACGCAGGCGGCCTGCCCGTCCGGTCTGGTGCGGGTGGCGAACGGGGGCGGCTGCGGTCCGTCGGGCCTGCCGTCGACTGTCTTCGTCGGCCCGTACGCGACGGTGCTGTCGACCGCCACCGTCAGCGGCAACGCGCGCGTCGAGGACCACGCGACGATCGTGAAGGGGACGGTCTCGGGGGGAACCATCGGCGCGCTCAGCCTCGTCGGCCTGACCACGACGCCGGCCAACGGCTTCAACGTCAGCGGTTCGGCGACGGTGAAGACCACCTTCATGCCGCTCGGCTTCTTCGAGAGCGGCCAGTCGCTGAGCGGCAGCGCGTCGCTGGTCGGCGACGTCGAGCTCCGCGGCGTCGGCTTCACCGAGACGGCCGGGACGTTCTACGGCTTCGTCGACAGCACGATCAAGGCGGCGACCAACACCACCGACGTGACGATGGCCGGCCCGTACAGCTGGCGCAACTGAGCCGAACTAAGCCGGCGCGCGGTCCAGCGCCAGGTCGACCGCCCCGGGTCGGAGGATCTCGACGGCGTCGCCGCGCACGCGCACCAGCGTGCTCGGCGCGCCCCCGGTGGTCGCCCCACCGTCAAACAGGTGACAGCCGCTGCCGAGCGCCGCGGTGACCGCCGCGGCGGTGGTGGCGGGCGGCTCGCCCGCGCGGTTGGCGCTGGTGGTGGTGACGGGACCCCCGAAGCGGGTCACCATCGCGCGGGCCAGCGGGTGCGGCGACTGGCGGACTGCCACGAACCCGTCGGAGACCAGCGCCGCCGGCAATCCCGCGCGCGCCGGCAGGGCGATGGTCAGGGCGCCCGGCCAGTGGCGCCGCATCAGCTCGGCGGCCAGCGGAGGGACCTCGGCGCACAGGCGCGCCAGCATGGCGTCGCCGTCGATGAGGACCGAGATCGCCTTTTCGCCCCGCCCTTTGAGCCCGCGCAGGCGTTCCAGCGCCGCCTCGCTGAAGGCGTCGACGCCCAGGCCATAAAAGGTCTCCGTCGGGTAGGCGACCACCTCGCCGCGCCCAAGCGCAGCGACGGCCGCCTCGATGTCGCCGTCGCGGGTCAGGCCTTCATCTCTTTTTGAACTTCCGCGTCGCTCTCGAGAACCTTCTTGCGGCGTGAGGCCCGCTCGTCCTCGACCTTCGACGCCAGCGCCGGGTCGGCGACGGCGGCGATCTGCGCCGCCAGCAACCCAGCGTTCTCGGCGCCGTTGACGGCGACGGTGGCCACCGGCATCCCCGGCGGCATCTGCACCGTCGACAGCAGCGAATCGAAGCCGCTGAGCGCGCCGTTGGCGATCGGCACGCCGATCACCGGGCGGGTGGTGTGCGCCGAGACGGCGCCCGCCAGGTGCGCCGCACCGCCGGCGCCGCAGATGAAGGCTTTCACGCCCCGCCGGACGGCGTCCTTGACGAACGCCGCGGTCTCCTCGGGCGTCCGGTGCGCCGACAGCACGCGCACCTCCACCGCCAGTCCCAGCTTCTGGCAGATCTTGGCCGCCGGCTTCATGGTCTCGAGATCCGACTTCGATCCCATCATCACTGCCACGTCGATCTTGTCGTTGCTCATGCGTTCGTTTTCCCTCGCAGGCCGATGTCTCGGCGAAAGTGCATCCCGTCGAACTGAACCTTCTCGATGGCGCCGTAGGCGCGGGCCCGCGCGGCCGCCAGGTCGGCGCCGAACGCGGTGACGCCCAGGACGCGCCCGCCGGCCGTCACCAGCTGGCCGCCGTCGAGGCGGGTGCCGGCGTGGAACGCGCGGAGATCGTCGGCCGCGGGCGGCAGACCGGTGATCGCGTCGCCGAGGCGCGGCGACTCCGGATAGCGCGCCGCCGCCAGCACCACGCAGGTCGCGACGCCGGGACGCGCGCGGGGCGCGCCGGCCGGCAGCGCCCCGGCGGCGGCGCCCGCCAGCCACGGCAGCAGATCCTCATCGAGCCGCATCAGCACCGACTGCGTCTCTGGATCGCCGAAGCGGCAGTTCCATTCGATGACCATCGGCCCCCGGTCTGGCGTCAGCATGAGCCCGCCGTAGAGGAGCCCACGGAACGGCCGCCCGGCCGCCGCCAGCGCCCGCACCGTGGGGACGAAGAGCGTCTCGACGATCCGCTGCGCCGAGGCCGCGTCGACCAGCGGCGACGGCGAGTAGGTCCCCATGCCGCCGGTGTTGGGCCCCTGGTCGCCGTCGCGAACCGTCTTATGGTCCTCCGACGACGGCAGCAGCGCCAGCCTTTGTCCATCGCAGAGCGCCATCATCGACACCTCGCGACCAGTGAGTCGCTCCTCGATGACGACGCGCGCTCCGGCGGCGCCGAACGCCCCCTCGCTCAGCATGCGGCGCACGGCGGCCTTGGCCTGCGGCTTGTCGTCGGCGACCACCACGCCCTTGCCGGCAGCCAGCCCGTCGGCCTTGATCACCACGTTTCCGCGCTGCGCATCGATGAAGGCCTCCGCGGCGGAGACGTCATCGAACACGCCGAACGCGGCGGTGGCGACGCCGGCCTCGGCCATCAGCCGCTTGGCGAACGCCTTCGATCCCTCGATCTCCGCGGCGCCCTTCGACGGCCCGAAGAAGGACAACCCCGCGGCCCGCATCGCATCGCCGAGACCGGCGCACAGCGCCACCTCGGGGCCGCAGACGACCAAGTCGGCGCGCTCGGCCACCGCGGCGGCGGTCAGCTCGCCGATGGCGTCGGCGGCGATCGGGATACAGGTGACCTTCGGCTCACCGGCGATTCCGGGGTTGCCCGGCGCGACCACCAGCCGCTCGCAGAGCGGGCTGGCCGCGATCCTCCAGGCCAGCGCGTGCTCGCGTCCGCCCGATCCGACTAGAAAGACGCGCATGTCGGCCTAGTGCCGGAAGTGCCTCTCGCCGATCATCACCATCGCCATCCCGTGCTCGTCGGCGGCGGCGATCGATTCGGCGTCGCGCATCGAGCCGCCCGGCTGGATGACCGAGAGCGCGCCGGCCTTGGCCGCCTCGTCGACGCCGTCCCGGAAGGGGAAGTAGGCGTCCGACGCCACGGCCGAGCCGGCCAGCGGCACCCGCGCCTTGGAGACGGCGATCCGGACCGAGTCGACGCGCGACATCTGACCGGCGCCGATGCCCAGCGTGCGCCCGTCGGCGGCGAACACGATGGCGTTCGACTTGACGTGCTTGCAGACGCGCCAGGCGAAGTCGAGATCGCGCAGCTCCGCGGCGGTCGGCTGCCGTTGAGAGGCGATCTTTCCGTCGGCGGCCGTCGCCGTGTCGCGATCGCGTGTCTGGACCAGGAAGCCCCCCGCCACGCTGCGCAGCTCGACGGCGCCGGGCGCGTCGCGGCCGATCTCGGCCGCCAGCAAGCGCAGGTTCTTCTTGGCCGCCAGCAGCGACAGCGCCTCGGGCGCAAAGGCCGGAGCGATGACGCACTCGAGGAAGGTCTCCGACAGCTCGCGCGCCAGCTCTCCGTCGACGGGGCGATTGACCGCCACGATCCCGCCGAAGGCGGAGACCGGATCGGTGTCGCGCGCCCGCCGGTAAGCCTCGGCGACGCCGGCCTGGCTGATGGCGGCGCCGCATGGCGTGTTGTGCTTGATGATCGACGCCGCCGGCTCGGAGAACTCGGCGCAGAGGCGCATCGCCGCGTCGAGATCGAGCAGGTTGTTGTACGACAGCTCCTTGCCCTGCAGCACCTCGGCCCGGGCCAGCGACGGTCCCGCGGCCTCGACCGCGTAGAAGGCGGCCTTCTGGTGGGGGTTTTCGCCGTAGCGAAGCGCGCGGGCCAGCGTTCCGGAGATCACCAGCGCCTCCGGGAAATCGGCGAGCGGCGCCTCCGGCGTCGAGATCCGTCCGAGGTGCGACGCGATCGCGCCGTCGTAGGCGGCCGTGTGGGCGAAGGCCTTCTTGGCCAGCCGGAACCGCGTCGACGGCGAGATCTCGCCGTCGCGGTCGATCTCCGCCAGCACCGGCGCGTAGTCGGCCGGATCGACGATCACCGCCACCCGCTCGTGGTTCTTGGCCGCCGAGCGGATCATGGCCGGGCCGCCGATGTCGATGTTCTCGATGACCTCGTCGAACGGCGCGCCGCGCGCGACGGTCTCCCGGAAGGGATAAAGGTTCACGACCACCAGATCGATCGCGTCGAGCCCGGCCTTCTGCATCTCGGCGCGGTGCTTGGGCGTCGGCCGCCCCAGGATCCCGCCGTGGACGCGCGGGTGCAGCGTCTTGACCCGGCCGTCGAGGATCTCGGGCGCGCCGGTGAAGTCGCTCACCTCGCGCACCGGAACCCCCGCCTCGCCAAGCGCGCGGGCCGTGCCGCCCGTCGACAGGATCTCGAGACCGGCGCTCGACAGCCGGCGCGCGAAGTCGACCACGCCTGCCTTGTCCGAGACCGAGATCAGCGCCCGAGAAATCTTCGCCAGCTTCGTGCTTGCCACGAGCGGGTTTCTATCACTTCTCGGGTGAGGGAGGGCGAGCTTCGCGCGGCCTCTTTACGACCCTTTACTCGATCCTGGCGTGGCGCCTCCCGGCCCGGCCACGCCGGCCCCTTCCAGCCCCGCCCGCTTGCGCAGATCGGCGGCCTCGACCTTGGTCAGGTCGCGCCACCCGCCCATCTTCAACCCCTCGAACGACAGGCCGCCCAGCCGCACGCGCGCGATCTTCAGCACCGAGTGGCGGATGAGATCGCCGGCCGCCTTCAGCGCGCGCGGTCGGGTCTCGCCGACGACCATCTCGACCCAGCTGTTCTTCTCGGTGACCGCCAGCCGCTCGACCGAGGCCGGCTTGACCGGCTTGCCCTCCCAGCGCCAGCCGCGCGCCAGCCGCTCGACGTCGTTGTCGCTGATCATCCCCTGCAGCTTGACGTGATAGGTCATCGGCACGCGTGACTTGGCCAGCGCCTGTCCGAGCGCGCCGTCGTTGGTCACCAGCACCACCCCCTCGGCGGGGAAATCGAGCGGCGCGACCACCTGCCACCCGGGCTCGGCGTCGCGCAGGTAGCGCTTCAGCGTGGGGCGCGCGCCGCTGGCGGTCAGCGTGGCCAGGCAGGCGCGCGGCTTCAACACCAGCCGGTAGACGGGCGACTCGGCGTGCACCCGCCGCCCGTCGACCTCCACGCGGTCCTTCGACGGATTGACGTTCGAGCCGAGCGCGCTCACCACCTCGCCGTTCACCCGCACGGCGCCGCTGGCGATCAACGCCTCCGCGCGCCGGCGGGACGACACGCCGGCCTGGGCCAGGAATCTTTGCAGGCGCACGCGCTACCCGACCGTTTCGTCTTCGGCGACCACCGGCGTCTCCGCCGGAACCACCGCCGCCTGCGACGCCGCAGCCGTCGCCCGATCGAGCTCGTTCAAGAGCGCGTCCTCCTCCGCGGGATCCGGCGCGCGGATCGCCGCCGGTTTCGGAGGCGCCTCGGCGGCCGGCGCCGGGGCCGGCGCGACGGCGGCGACCTTGGCCAGTTCGGCCTCGCCGAGCTCGTGGAACTCGCGCAAGGTCGGCAGCTCGCTCAGATCGCGCAGGCTGAAGGTGCGCAGGAACTCCGGCGTCGTGCCGTAGAGGATCGGACGGCCGACCTCCTCCTTCTTGCCGATCATCCGGACGAGGCTACGCTCGAGCAGCGTCTTCAGGACCGGCCCGCAGTCGACGCCCCGGATCTCGTCGATTTCAGGGCGGGTGATCGGCTGCCGGTAGGCGACGATGGCCAGCGTCTCCAGCAGCGCGCGCGACAGGCGCGGCGGCTTGCCGGCCAGGATGCGCGAGACCCAGGCGACGTTCTCCGGGTTGGTCCGCAGGTGCCAGCCGCCCGCCGCCTGCATCAGCTGCACGCCGCTCTCCTCCCGACGCGCCCGCAGCTCGTCGAGGGCGGCGGTGAGCTTGCCGCCATCACGCTCGCCGACCAGCCGCTTGAGCTCGCCCAGCGTGAGCGGGTGATCGCTGGCGAACAGCAGACTCTCGATGATGCTGGCCAGGCGCCCCGGCGCCACCTCCGGCAACGGCTCACCTTCGACCGGCGGCGCTTCGCCCTCGGCCGGCGTCCCCCCGGCGTCGGTCTGGACTGCTTCACCCTCCGGCGGCGCGGCGTCGCCTGCCGTCAGCGCCGCCTCATCGGCCAGGACGGTCTGTTCTTCGACGCTTTCGACGCTGGTGATCGAGGCGGCCGCCAGCTTCACCAGCTCGTCCTCTGTCCCGACGTTGGTCGGCCCGTCCCAGCTGTCGCCGGACGGCGCCGGCCCGACTTGCGTATCGGGCTCGGGACCGTCAAACCCGGGCTCGCCCGGCGTCTCACCGACCGGCGCCAGATCGGGGCTCGTCAAATCGCCTTCGACGGGAACGCTGACGACGCCCTCGCCGTTCGGTTGCGTCGTCTTCTTACGTTTGCTCATTCTTTTCCTCGAGCATCTCTTCGGGCTGCTCCTCGACGGTCTCGTTCGGCTTGTCGGCGACTATCTCCTCGGGCCGCTCGGCGGCCTCGTCGGCGAGCATCTCGTCGGGCAGCTCGGCGAGGATCTCCTCGAGCGTCTCGTCGGAGCCTTCGGCGACGGTCTCCTCGGCGTCATCGGCGCGCGTCCCGCCGGCGACCTCGTCGGCCTCCCCCTCGACCTTGTCCTCGACGGCAAATTGCTTCGTCTCGCCGGCGGTCATCGCCGCCTGGCGCGCGCTCTCGATCGTCACCCCGGCCGCCTGGGTGATGAACAGCGTCTCGCCGTCGGGAGACTGAAGCACCCGCACCACCTTGAGGCGCGCCAGCTCCAGGATCGCCAGCAGCGTCACCACCACCTGGTTGCGCAGCTCCACCTCGGGCAGCGACAGATCGAAGCACGCCTCGAACTGGAACGAGCCGCTCCCCTTTTCGATCCGGTCGAGGAGCTGTCCCATGCGATCGCCGATCGACACCCGATCGATCGCCACCTCGTGCGTCTTCTTGGTGCCGCCCGCCTTCTCCAGGATCCGCCCGAACGCCGCGATCAGCTTCCAGACCGACTGTTCGGCGAAGGGGGCATCGGGAGCGTCGTTCGAGAGCGACATGCCGCGACCGAACACGTTTCGTCCCTCGATGGGGCGCCCCCCCAATCGCTCGGCCGCGTCCTTGTATTTTTGGTACTCGAGCAGCCGGCGGATGAGCTCTTCGCGGGGGTCGAGCACCTCCCCCTCCTCCTCCGCCCCCACGTCGATCGGCTCGGGCGTGGGGACCAGCTCGCGCGACTTCAGATAGGCGAGCGTCGCCGCCATCACCAGGTAGTCCGCCGCCACGTCGAACGGCATCGACTGCATGAGGTCGAGGTACTCCAGGTACTTCTCGGTGATGAAGGCAACCGGAAGCGTGACGATGTCGATCTCGTGCGTCTTGCAGAGGTGCAGCAGCAGGTCGAGGGGTCCCTCGAACTCGGGCAGCGCGATGCGGTAGGGACCGGCGTCCGCGCTCAC
This sequence comes from uncultured Pseudomonadota bacterium, assembly GCA_963835825.1. GTDB lineage: Bacteria > Myxococcota_A > Polyangia > Fen-1088 > Fen-1088 > JADGRB01. The sequence goes on along the minus strand of CAWIGZ010000001.1, from coordinate 918,656 downwards.
GGAGCCACTCGCGGCACCGCGATCCGCTGCAACGTATCGGCCCAGAGGTGAACGAGGTGATAGGCCGGACGCATGACGACTCCCAGGAATCCCGAAAGCAAGAGGACGAAGAACAGTATCGTACCGTAGCGCTGGAGTGTGCGGGGAATGAACTGGAGTGCGTCGGGCAGAAATCCGGACAGCACAGCCGCCCCGTCGAGAGGCGGCAGCGGGATCAGATTGAAGAACATGAGGGCGATGTTGAGCGCAAGGAAATACCGAACGAGCACGTCCTCCACCGTCGGTGAGAGGTGGCCGGTCTTCCCCAGCAAGATGAAGACGATCGACACCCCGACCGCCAGGACGAGGTTCATGAACGGCCCGGCCAGCGACACGAGCATGTGCCCGACCCGCGGCGACATCCGCGCCGTGTAATTGCGCGGGCTGGTCTGCACAGGCTTGCCCCAGGCGATGAGCGGATATCCCCCGGGAAGCAGCGCCCCCGCCAGCGGCAAGATGATCGTCCCCAAAAGGTCGATGTGGGCCAGCGGCGAGAGCGTCACCCGCCCCTGCATGCGCGGCAGCCGATCACCCAGTCGATCGGCGACGAAGGCGTGTCCGAACTCGTGAACCGACACGGAGACCACGAACGCGATGAGCGTCAGCACCGCCCGCTGAATCTGCTCCGTCGAAAGGTCCATCCGGGGCGAGGTTAACCGATCGACCCTGCCGATTCACGGGCCTCGGCGAACGGCGGACGGCGCTCCAGGCTCGCGACCGAGCCCCCGACCGAGCTCCGCGACCGAGCTCCGCGACCGAGATCGCCGACCATCAGTCCGTCTGTCACCCCTCCATGCTGACCGGAGCCGGCGGCTCGCCCGTCGCCGCGATCAGCTGGCGGCGCACGCGGTCGCTCACCAGCCGGGCGCTCTTCTCCGCCAGCGCCAGCGCCTGCTCGAACAGCGGAATCGCCTCCTGCCGGCGTCCGGCCCGCAGGGCGGCCAGCCCCTTCCACTCGACGAGCTCGACGATGTCCTGCGGCTGCAGCGCCAGCTCGTGCCCGCGGGCGATGAGCGCGTCGAACTCGGCCGGCGATCCGGTGCCCAGCGCCGTGCCGACCTGGTCCAGCGCCAGCCGCTCGCTGCCGGTCAGGATCGAGTCGCTCTGGCCCGCGGCCAGCGCGGCCGCCTGCTGCGCCGTCACCTTGCGAAAGATCTCCTCGGCCGCGGCGACGTCGCCGCTCCACCACTTGAGACGCGCCAGCTGCACCTCGCAGTTGATTGACCGCGCCGCCATCTCGCCGAACGCCTGGGTGTACATGGCGTGGGCCCGCCGGATGTACGGCTCACCCTCGACCGGCTTGCCGAGCGACAGGTAGATCTCGCCCAGATCGCGCACGCACATGCTCTCGGCCAGCGGCATCCCGAACTCGCGGCTGATCTGCACCGCCCGCTCGAGGTCGACCAGCAGCCGATCGATCTGGTCGGTCAGAAACGAGAGGACGCTGCGGTTGATGAGCGCGTAGCAGACGCCGACGATGTCACCGTGCTCCTCGCAGACGCGCAGGATGCGATCGCTCCAGGCCTCGGAGAGCGCGAACTGCCCCACCGCCGCGGCGGCCGAGCTCCCCAGCGACATGCTGGTGGTGTAGGCCTCGTAGGCGTCGTCGCCGAGCGGTTCCCCCATCTCGATGGCGCGCTTGAACGCCGCGATCGCCTCCACCGGCTTGTCGCCCCGCCAAAGACCGCGCGCCTGGGACATCACCAGCCGGGCCGTCACCACCGGGGTGGCCAATGCAGGGTCGGACTCGACGAGCGCGGCCGCCTCCTCGGTGACGGCGGCGGCGCGCGGCAGATCTCGCACGTAGTCGAGGACGATCCCCTCGTCGAGCAGCACGTCGATCTGCGCCGGCTTGAAGCCGGCCTCGCGCGCCCGCGTCAGCGCCGCGCCGTAGTCGGCCAGCGCGTCCTCGGGGCGCCCCAGCCGGTACCGCATCTGCGCCCGCCCCTGCGCGGCCGCGATCTGGCCCGACTGATCTTCGGCCGGAATGTTCTCCAGCGCATTTTTGAAGAGCAGCTCCGCGTCCAGGTACCCGTGGCGCGCGCGGGCGCGGCCGGCCAGGTCCAGGTAGAGCCGACCCGCCTCGACCTTGAGCCCGCTGCGGGCGGCGTGAAACGCCATCGGCGGCAGGCGCGCCCCCTCGGGCAGCCGATCCTGCCGGCGGTAATAATCGTAGGCGGCGCGGTGGATCGCCTCCCGCTGCGGCGCCGGCACCGATTGGTAGACAGTGTCGCGCAGCAGCGCGTGGCGAAAGCCAGCCCGTCCCCCGCGATGACTGGAGAGAATTCCGCTTTCGATCAGGCGGCGGACGCCGATCCCCGCGTCGAGCTGCGTCTCCGCCGAGACGCCGCCGCGCTCCAGCTCCTGCAGCACCCCCTCGATCTCCTCGCTGCTGAATTCGGCACCCAGCACCGACGCCAGCCGCGCGTGCGCCATCAGATCGGGGGGCAGCGACTCGGTCTCGCGGCTGGCCAGCCATTGGACGAGCGGAAGATCGGGCAGGCGATCCAGCTCGTCGGTGGCCAGCGTCCAGCTCTGCCCCTTGCCCGACTTGCGCACCAGGCCATCCCGCTTGAGCCCCCGAACCAGCTCGACCAGCAAGAGCGGAATCCCCTCGGTGCGGGCGGCGAGCAGCGCCAGGGCCGTCGCTGGCACGTTTTCGGCCGGCGACAACAGCCGCCGGGCCAGCTCGGCGGCCGCCGGCGGCTCCAGCGCGGGGAGCGTGATCTCCCGGCGGGCCGCCGCGCGACCCGCCCAGTCGGTGCGCCCGCGCCCGAAGCTGGGCCGAGCGACCACGCAGATCCAGATCGGACAGCCCTCCTCGGCCAGCGCCGCGTACTCCAGCGCGTCGAGCGCCGTCTCGTCGACGAACTGCGCGTCCTCGAGCACCAGCGCCAGCGCCCGCTTGCGGGCCTTGGCGCGCAGCGCCTCACCGGCGGCGCGCGCGGCGGCCGAACGGATCGCGCCCGGCGCGGCCGTCAGCGCCCGCAGCTCGGGATGCTCCGGCGGGGCCCACCCCATGGTGATGGCCACGCCGGCCCAGACCTCCTTGGCGATCTCCGCGCCCAGCCGCTCGGCCAGGAGCGCCCGTCCAAGATCCGCCGGCGCCGCGTCGGGCAGCGACAGCGTCGAACGAAGCAGCTCGCGGGTGGTCTGTTCTTCGACGCCGCCCAGCACCTCCTTGGCGCGCACGAACAGCATCTGAAAGGCCGGCACGATCTCGAGGTGCTGCACCAGCATCTGCGCCAGGTGGGTCTTTCCGTAGCCAGGCGCGCCGAGCAGGGTGACGATGGTCGGCGTCGAACCGCTGGCCGCCGCGCGCGCCGACTCGAGCAACGTGCGGAGGAGGTCGTCGCGGCCCACCAGCGGCGCCACGCCCATCCGGGTGGTGGTCCGCTCGGCGGCCTGGGCCGCCTTCTGCAGCCGCGACGTCCCCGGCCGGCCGGGCACCGGCTCGACCGGAAGATCGGGCAACACCTCCAGCGCCGCGGGCGACAGCAAGACCCCCTCGGGATCGGACTCGCCCGGATACTGTTCCTTCTTGGCGAACAGCGGGCTCTGGTAGCGGCGGGTGCCGTCGGGCCGCGCCTGGATCGAGACGGAGGCCAGGTCGACCAGCGCCCGTCTGGCGAGGCCCCGCGCGACGATCATCTCCCCGGCGCCGGCGGCCGCCCGCGTGGGGTTGTCGCCCACCTCGTGGCCGAAGGCGAGCACGTACTGCGCGCCCGCCGCGTGGGCCAGCTGCGCGCCGACGCTGGACATCGCCTCGCGCACGGCGGCCACGCTGCTCTTGCTCTCGAAGAAGAGCAGCGCGACGGCCCGCCGTTCACGGGCGGCCGGCTTGGCGACAGCCTTGGCGTCGGTCCTTCCTTCCGTCTTGGCGTCCGTGGGACCGGCCGTCTGTGCCTCCGCCGCAGGCTGCGGCGCCTCACGGCGCGCCCGCTCCGCCACGATCCCCGCCTGCAGCGCCCGCCGGAGCTCGGCGATGTTGGCCGGCCGCCGCGCGGGATCCTTGGCCAGGCAGCGCATGATGGCGTCCTCGAGCGCGACCCCGATCTCCGCCCGCCGCGACAGCGCCGGGGGGCGCCGGCTGCGGTGGTTCTGCTGCACCTCCGCCGAATTTCCCCAGAACGGCGGCGCGCCCGCCAGCATCTCGTAGAAGATCACGCCCAGCGCGTAGATGTCGCTGCGGGCATCGATCTCCGTCCGCCCTTCGCACTGCTCGGGCGACATGTACTCGGGCGTCCCGGCCGGCGCCTCTTCCTTGGTCGATTCGACGCGATCGCCGCCCGCGCCGACGCTGCGGACCAGGCCGAAGTCGAACAGCTTGACGCCCGTTTCGTCGACGAAGAGATTTTCGGGTTTGAGGTCGCAGTGGACGAAGTCGCGGCCGTGCGCCGTCTCGACGGCCGCCAGGATCGCCAGCGCGTCGCGCGCGAACTCGTCGAGCGGCATCGGACCGGACAGGGTGGTCAGTCGCTCGGCCAGCAGCGGCGCCTGGACGAACTCCATCACCACGTAGACCGAGCCGTCGTCGAGGACGCCGCGCTCGTACACCGCCGGGACGTGCGGAACGCCGACCGCGGAGAGCGCGTAGGCCTCGCGCATCAAGCTCTCGCCGGCCGAGACGTTGTCGGCCCGGGCGACCTTGATGGCGACCGTCTGTCCGTCGGAGATCCGCTCGGCCAGGAAGACGGCGCCGAAGCCCCCCTGCCCCAGCGTGCGCCGCACCCGGAAGACCGGCAGGTTGGGCGTCGGCACCACGAAGGGGGTGGTGTCGTCGGGTTGCTCGGCGACCGCGGGCGGTGGCGTTCCGTGGACGGCACAGGCCGGCGCCCCGTCGCGCAAACGTCGGCCGCAGGTCGGGCAGCGAATCATTTCGCCCCTCTTTTTAACCCGATCATCACCCCTTTACCCACCTCGGCGGATGTTGTGCGAGGCTCGTCCTCTCCACGTGGCATCTCCATCGACGGGCGGAGCCCCCGGCTTGACGCCTTTGCCCATCGACGCGGCCATCCCGGCCATCGTCGAGGCCGTGGAGAGCGACGGTGCCGTGGTCGTCGAGGCCCCGCCGGGCGCCGGAAAGACCACCCGGGTGCCGAGCGCGCTGCTCGGCGCACGCCTGGGCAGTGCGGGCGAGCTCTGGGTCCTCGAGCCGCGGCGGCTGCCGGCGCGCCTGGCCGCCGCCCGGGTGGCCGCCGAGCGCGGCGAGCGGGTCGGCGACACCGTCGGCTACAGCGTCCGCTTCGACGAGGCCGGCGGCCCGCGCACCCGGCTGCAGGTTCATGACCGAGGGGCTGTTCGTGCGGCGCCTCCTCGCCGATCCGGAGCTCCGGGGCGTCTCCGCCGTCGTGCTCGACGAGCTGCACGAGCGGCACGTGGCGACCGATCTGGCGCTCGCCTGGCTGCGGCGCCTGCGCGAAGGCGTGCGCCCTGATCTGGCGGTCGTCGCCATGTCGGCGACGCTGGAGGCCGAGCCGGTGCGGGCATTTCTGGCCGGCGACACCCGCCGGGCGACCACCGTTCGCAGCGAGGGGCGCAGATTCGACGTGGCCGTCGAGCACCTGGCGCTGGCGCAGGCGAGCGACGACCGACCGCTCGAGCGCCGGATCGCCGGCGCGGTCCGGCAGCTCCTGCGCGAGGAGCCCGACGGCGATCTGCTGGTCTTTCTTCCGGGGGCCGGCGAGATCCGGCGCGCGCAGGCCGCGCTCGCCGAGCTTCCCCAGGCCGCCGAGCTGGCCATCCTTCCCCTGCATGGCGAGATGCCGCTCGAGGAGCAGACCCGCGCCGTGCGGCCGGCCGGGCGACGCAAGGTGGTCCTGGCCACGAACGTCGCCGAATCGTCGGTGACGATCGACGGCGTGGTGGCGGTGGTCGATTCGGGGCTGGCGCGCATGGCCGCGCACTCGCCCTGGACGGGCCTGCCGACGCTGGCGCTGGCCAAGATCAGCCGGGCCGCCGCTGACCAGCGCGCCGGACGGGCCGGACGGACGCGCCCCGGACGCGCGCTGCGGCTCTACACCCAGCACGACTTCGATCAGCGCCCGGCCTACGATCCGCCCGAGCTCGCCCGCGCCGATCTGACCGACCTGGCGATGACCCTGGCGGCGCTCGGCGTCGCCGACGCCGACGCGCTCAGCTGGCTGGAGCCGCCGCCGGCAGCGTCCTGGGGAGCTGCGCGCGAGCTTCTCCGTCGGCTGGGCGCGGTAAGCGGGCCGGGGCATCTCACCGACGTCGGGCAGCGCATGCTCCGCTTTCCCACCCATCCTCGATTGGCGCGACTGGTGGTCGAAGGGGAGACGCGCGGCGCGGGCGAGGCGGCCGCGCTGGCGGCGGCGCTGATCGGTGAGCGCGACATCCGGGCCAGCGCCCGCGCGTCGTTCGGAGGCGCCGCCGGCCCGCGGCTCGATCGCGGCGCCGACGTGGCCGATCTGGTCGATCTGTATCGCGAGGCGGAGGCGGGACGCTTTCGCCCCGACCTGCTGCGCCGGTTGGAGCTGGACGCCCGCGCCGTCGAGGAGGTGGGGCGGGTTCGCCGGCAGCTCGGCGCGGCTCTCGACGGTCGCCGCGCGCGGGCCGGCGCCGCGGCGGAAACGCAGGCGCTGCGGCTGGCGATTCTCGCCGCGTTCCCCGATCGCGTGGCGCGCCGGCGAGAAGCGGGCGGCAAGGCCGCGCTGCTGGCGGCGGGCGGCAGCGCCGAGCTGGGGCTCGAGCAGACCGGTGACTGGCTGGTGGCGGTCGACGTCGTCGAAGATCGCAAGCCGGGACGAACCGGCCTGTCCGGACGCGCCCCGGTCGTCCGTCTCAGCTCGCGCATCGAGCCCGACTGGGTGCTGGACCTCTTCCCCGAGCGCGTCGTCGAGATCGATCGTCGCGCATTCGACCCCCGCACCGAACGGGTGGAGCGCACCACCGGCCTCGCCTTCGGCGCGCTGGCGCTCGACGCGCGCACCGAGCCGGCGCCGCCCGACGAGGAGACCGCGCGGCTGCTCTCGATCGCGGCGCTGGCGCGCGGGATCGACAGGCTCCCCGGCGGCGAGGCGATCCCCGCGCTGCTGCAACGGATCACGTTCGCCCGGGAGGCGGCGCCCGAGGCACCGCTCCCGACGCTGGGCGCCGACGCAGTCAGCGAGCTGGTGCGGCTGGCCTGCGTGGGGCGAAACAGCTTCGCCGAGCTGGCCACCCCGGGAGCCGAGCTGGGAGCCGCGGTGCTGGCCGCGCTTCCCCACGACGCCCGCCGGGCGCTCGACACGCTGGCGCCGACCCACGTCACCCTCTCGGGCGGACGTACGGTGCCGGTCCACTACGATCCGACCAGCCCGCCCTGGATCGAATCGCGGCTGCAGGATTTCTTCGGGACCCGCGCCGCCCCGGCCATCGGCGGGGGCCGCGTACCCCTCACCGTCCACCTGCTGGCGCCCAACGGACGCGCCGTCCAGGTGACCCGCGATCTGGCCGGCTTCTGGACCCAGCACTACCCCGCCCTGCGTCGCGAGCTCGGGCGCCGCTACCCGCGGCACGCCTGGCCCGAGGACGGCGCCACCGCGCGTCCGCCCGCTCCCACTTCGACCAGACGCCGCTAGGCCGCCTTCGGCCGGCACGTCGTCGGGCCAATGTCCGTCGTTCGCTTCGCTCACCATCGCCTTCTCGGCAACGCCCTCCCGGGCCGCATATACTCCGAACGATGCCGCCTCGCGATCCCGAACGGGCCGATCTGCAGCGCCGGGCCTGCGAGCAACGGCGCGGGCGTCTCGCCAAGCTGCTCGGCAACCGCCCGGCGTTGATCGCGGCCGGCCTTCCGCGCCCGCGCAATTACGCCGCCAACCTCTACCCGTACCGGGCCAGCAGCCACTTCCTCTATCTGTTCGGACTTCAGCTGCGGGGCGCCATCGCGGTTTATGACGGCTCCGCCTTCACGCTGTACCTGCCCGAGCCGCACCCCGAACAGGCGCTCTGGGAGGGGCCGGCGCCGACGTTCGACGAGCTCGCCGCCGCGACCGCCTGCCCGGTGCGGCCGCTCGCGCGCCTGGCCGCCAGCGTGCGCGGGCGCGCCGTCGCCACGCTGGCCGCGCCCGACGTCGAGACCTGTCTCGAACAGAGTCGGCTGCTCAATCGCGAGATTCGCCCCGGCGTCATCGACGTGCTCGACGCGCCGCTGGCCGACGCGATGATCACCCTGCGCCTCCAGCACGACGAGGCGGCGGTGGCCGAGCTGCGCCGCGCCGCGGAGGCGACCGCCGCGGCTCATCGCGCCGGCATGGCGGCCACCCGCCCGGGCCGCACGGCGGCCGCCATCCGCGCCGCGATGGAGGCGGCGCTCATCGCGCGCGGGATGGGCTGCGCGTACCCGTCGATCGTCACACCGCACGGCGAGATCCTGCACAGCGAGCGCTACGATCACGAGCTGCGCGACGGCGATCTCCTGCTGGCCGACGTGGGCGCCGAGACGGCCGGTGGCTGGGCGGGCGACGTCACCCGCACCTGGCCGGTCTCTGGCCGCTTCTCCCCCACCCAGCGCGATTTTTACCAGCTGGTGCTCGAGGCGCAGCGGCGCGCCATCGCGGCGGTCGGCCCTGGGACGCGCTATCGCAACGTCCACGTGATCGCCTGCCAGACGCTGGCGTCGGGCTTGATCGATCTCGGCATCTTGCGCGGGGATCCCATCGCCCTGGCGGCCGAGGGCGTGGTCGCGCTGCTCTTTCCGCACGGCGTCGGCCACCTGCTGGGCCTCGACGTTCACGACATGGAAGATCTGGGCGATCGCGCCGGCTATGCGCCCGGACGAGAGCGGTCGAAGGAGTTCGGCCTGCGCTCGCTTCGCCTCGACCGCGATCTCGCACCGGGGATGGCAATCACGATCGAGCCCGGCCTCTATCAGGTCGCATCGATTCTCCAGGACCCGGCGCTGACCCGCGTGGCGGGCGATCGACTCGACCGCAAGAAGCTGGCCGCCTTCGCGGACGTCCGGGGGATCCGGATCGAAGACGACGTCCTCGTGACCGACACCGGACGCCAGGTCCTGACCGAGGCGATCCCCAAATCGATCGCCGACGTCGAAGGGGCCATCGGCCGCCCTCCGGCGTAACCGCGCTCGACGAGACGGCGACCGCTACGGATTCGCGGGCGCGCTCTGCGACGGCATGTCCAACGGCGGCATGTCCGACGGCGGCAGGGTGGTCGGCGGCGGTGGCGGGGCGGCAGGGGCCGCCGGGTTGGGCGCGGTCGTCGGGGCGGCCTGAGCAGGCTGGCCCGTCGGTTGAGACGGCGGTTGTGCCGGCGCGCTCGTCCGACCGTACGAGTCGACGCCCACGACGTTGGGGCGCTGTCCGCCGACGGGCGCCTGGGGCGCTTCCGACGGGGATCCCGGTGCCGCCACCGGAGCGCCGGGCGGTGCGGCGGCCGAGGGCGCCTCAGCGGCAGGCGTCGCCCCGCCGGGTGGAGTGGCCTCACCCGGCGGCGTGGCCGGCTCGGGCGCCGCCGCCGGCTCGGGCGGGGTGGCAGGAACTGGGGTCGCATAAAGTGGCACCACCGTGGGACCCGACGATCCGGCCGCCGGCGGCGGCGCTGCTGACGGATTGACCGGCGGGGCGGTCAACGGCGCGTTGGCCGGCGTCTCGGGCGTCGGCTCGGCGGGCGGCGTCGCGGTGACCGGCGCGGCGAACGGCGTGGCGGTCGCGGGCGGAGCGGACGGCGTCGCGGTGACCGGCGCGGCGAACGGCGTGGCGGTCGGGGGCGGAGCGAACGGGGTCGCGGTCACCGGTGTGCCGGCGCCGCTCGGCCGGGCGGCGGGCCCGGGGGCAAACGGCGGCGTGGCCGTGGAGGGAATCGGGATGGCCGGCTGGGCCGCCGCCACCGGGAGCTGCGACGTCATGACCTTGGCGCTGCCGGGAGGGGCCGCGACCGTGGTTCCGTCCGTGGTCGGAACCTCCGCGACACGCCGAGCGGCGGCCTCGCGCTTGCGTGCCGCCGTCGCCTGCGCGCTTCCTGGATTGAACGGCGGCGGGTCCGTCGGCTTTCTCACATAGTCTGCGGCGGGAGTCGATTCCTCTGGACCGCTCGGACCCGGAAGTGCTGAGATGGACTCCCGCCCTTCGTTCTGCGCCGACGCGGAGCCCGAACAGATGACGGCGCCCCCGAAAACGGCGCTGAAGAAGATCGCAGGTCGCAGCCACATACCCACCGCACGTCCGAGCATCTGATCTCCCTCCCCCGGTTCCCGAGACCCGTCGCCTGAGCTGAACGCCGCCTCGCCTCGCTTTCTCGTCAATCTAGGCTCTGAGAAGCATTGGGTGAGTCCCTTGCGATCTCCGGCCTCGTTGCCAAATTCCAGGAGGTCCCTGTGGAGAAGTTTCAGCCGCAGAAGCTGCCCGGCCTCATCCGCGATCTGCGGGCCGAGTTGCGTAGGCCCGATCGGTGCCCCCGCGCGCAGCTCTACGAGCTGGCCCGCCGGCGCATCGAGGCGCCGCACGAGATCCTCGACTGGGCCAAGGCCGATCGCCGCTGGTCGTTCACGCTCGCCGAGATCATGACGGGAACCCTCTCGCGACCGCGCGATCTGGCGACCGGTCTCGTCGTGGCCATCGCGGACGAGCTCGAAGAAGAGAGCGAGATGCTCCACGGCGACGATCTGGAAGCATGGAGATCGGCGCCGATTGAGTAACGTTTGTGTCAAGGGAGCAGGTTTTTTTTGCGCTGCTCTCCAGGTGGTTTTATATGATCGATCCCATGAAGACCACCGGGCGGAAGACAGTCAAAGGGGAGAAGACGTCGGCACCCAAGGCCGCGAAGGCTGGGACGGGAAAGACCACCAGCTCGAGCGCGACCAAGGCAGCGCCGACCAAGGCAGCGCCGACCTATGAAGAGATCGCCAAGCGCTCTTACGAGCTCTTTCTCGAGCGCGGCGGCGAGCACGGCCGCGCCGAGGAAGACTGGGCACGCGCCGAAGCCGAGCTCCTCGGCGGGTAGCTGGCGATCACGGCTGGTGCGCCCGCCGGCGCGCACCAGCCAATTCGTCCTCAGCCGAAGCGGCTGAGGACCAGGCAGGCATTGGTGCCGCCGAAGCCGAAGCTGTTCGAGAGCACGTGCTGCACCCGCGCCTCGCGCGCGGTGTTCGGCACGTAGTCCAGGTCGCAGGCGGGATCGGGCGTGGTGTAGTTGATGGTCGGCGGGATCGCCCCGCGCGAAAGCACCAGCGCGCAGACGGCGCTCTCCACGCCGCCGGCCGCGCCCAGCATGTGGCCGGTCATCGACTTGGTCGAGCTGACCATCAGCTTGCGCGCGTGGTCGCCGAACACCTGCTTGATCGCAAGCGTCTCGGTCGCGTCGTTGATCTCCGTCGACGTTCCGTGCGCGTTGATGTAGCCGATGTCCGCGGGCGCCAGCTTGGCGTCCTTGAGCGCGAGCCGCATGCAGCGCTGGGCGCCCTCCCCACCAGGTGCCGGCGAGGTGATGTGGTGGGCATCGGCGTTGGCGGCGTAGCCGCTCACCTCGGCATAGATTTTCGCGCCGCGCGCCTTGGCGTGCTCCATCTCCTCCAGCACCAGGATGCCGGCCCCCTCCGCGATCACGAACCCGTCGCGCTCCTTGTCGAAGGGGCGGGAGGCCTGTTGCGGCGCCTCGTTGTGCGTGGAGAGCGCCCGCATCGCATTGAATCCGCCCACACCGAGCGGGGTGATGGTCGCCTCGGTGCCGCCGCAGATCATGGCGTCGGCGTCGCCCCGCTCGATCACCCGGGCTGCGTCGCCGATGGCGTGCGTGCCGGTCGAGCAGGCCGAGACCTGCGACAGGTTCGGTCCCTTGGCGCCGAACCGGATCGAGAGGTTCCCGGAAGCCAGGTTCACGATGATCATCGGCACGAAGAACGGCGAGAAGCCGTGCCGCGGCCCCTTCTCCCAGAGCGTCTTGCAGGTTGCCTCGATGGTGGTCACGCCGCCCAGGCCCGCGCCGACGAAGCAGCCGACCCGCTCGGCGAATTCCCCCGAGATCTCCAGGCCGGAGTCGGCAACCGCCAGCGAGCCGGCCGCCACCGCGTAGCGCACGAACGGATCGAGCGTCTTCACCTCACGCGCCGTCATCCAGCGCAGAGGATCGAAGTCCTTCACCTCGCCGGCGAAGTGCGTGGCGAAGGCGGTGTGATCGAAGTGCGTGATGGGCCCGATGCCCGACTTTCCAGCCAGGAGCCCTTGCCACGTCTCTTCGGTGCCGACGGCGATCGGCGTGACGAGCCCGATTCCGGTGACGACGACCCTACGTGCCATTTTTTTCGCTTCCTCTTTCCTTGCCTGTCCGTGCCTCTGCTTGGCGCGCCTGGTCGGCGCGCTGCGCTGACGCTCGCTGCCTACTTGGCGTGCGACTTGATGTAGTTGATGGCGTCCCCGACGGTCTTGATCTTCTCGGTGTCCTCGTCCGGGATCTCGAGCTTGAACTGCTCCTCGAGCGCCAACACCAGCTCGACCACCGCCAGCGAGTCCGCCTTCAGGTCCTCGGCGAACGAAGCCTCGGGCTTGATCTTGTCGGGTGCCACCTCGAGCTGCTCGATGATGATCTTTTTGACCCTCTCTGCGATGTCGTCTGCCATGTTGTTTCTTGTCCTCTCGATGACGTGTTTCTGGTTTCGCAATCCGGATTCGCAACCCGGGTTTCGGAAAGGCGCGTACCTTACATTAAAAGTCCGCCGTTGACCCGTAAGACTTGCCCCGTGACATACCCGGCGCCGGGGCCCGCCAGGTAGGCGACCGCGGCCGCCACATCCTCGGGCGTCCCGACCCGACCCAGCGGAATCGTCTTCATCAGCTCCTCGCGGCGGGCGGCCGGCAACTCGCTCGCGGTCATGTCGGTCTCGATGTAACCCGGCGACACGGCATTGCAGGTGACGCCGCGCGAGGCGTACTCCTTGGCCAGCGTCTTGGTCAGGCCGATGATCCCGGCCTTGGCCGCCACGTAGGGGGCCTGGCCGGCCGAGCCGCCCTCGCCCGTGATGGAGGTGATGTTGATGATGCGGCCGGCTTCACGCGCCTTCATCAAGGCGCGCAGCGCCGCCCGGCAGCAATGGTAGGTGCCGCTCAGATTCACGTCGAGCGACCGCTTCCAGTCGGCGTCCTTGCCCCCGAGGACCAGACCGTTGACGGCGATGCCCGCGTTGTTGACGAGGATGTGCAGCGCCCCCTCGGCGGCGACGATTTCCTTGAACGCGGCGTCGACCGCGGCGGAGTCGGCCACGTCGAACCGCTTGGCCGCTGCCGTTCCGCCCGCCGCAACGACGGCGGCCACGGCTTCGGCGGCGGCCGTCTCGTTGGACGTGTAGTTGACGATCACCTTGGCGCCCGCGCGCCCCAGCGCGACGGCGATGGCACGCCCGATGCCGCGGGAACCGCCGGTGACGACTGCGATCTTCCCCTCGATTTCACGCATTTGCACGATCCTCCCCCGCATCTGTCGCCAGCGCCACAATGGCGTCCGGATCGCCTGCCGATGCTGTTGTGATGGCCGGCGCGATCCGGCGGACCAGCCCCGCGAGCACGTTCCCCGCGCCAACCTCGATGGCGCGTGTCACGCCCATCGACCGCGAGGCACTCGACCGACTCTTCCCAGCGGACGGGAGCCGTCACCTGCCGGGTGAGGAGGTCACGCACGCGCGCCGGATCCTGGTTGGGCGCGGCGTCGACGTTGGTCACCACCGGCACCTCCGGCGCGGCGATCTCGATGCGCCCCAGCTCCGCCGCCAGCCGGTCGGCGGCCGGCTGCATGAGCGCGCAATGGAAGGGGGCGCTCACCGCCAGCGGCATGGCGCGCTTGGCGCCGCGTGCCTTGGCCGCCGCGCAGGCGCGCTCGACGGCGGCCTTGTGGCCGGCGATCACCACCTGACCGCCTCCGTTCAGGTTGGCAGGGCTCACCACCTCGGCGCCGGCCGCCTCGCGACAGGCGGCCGCCACCTCGTCGGCCCCCAGCCCCAGGATCGCGGCCATCGCGCCCACCCCGGCGGGAACCGCCTCTTGCATGAATTTCCCGCGCAGATGAACCAGGCGAACGGCGTCGGCGAACCGCAGCGCCCCCGCGGCCACCAGCGCGCTGTACTCGCCGAGCGAATGACCGGCCACCGCCGTCGGGGTCACCGCCGTGCGGGCGCGCAGGAAGCCCAGCGCGGCGATGCTGACGGTCAAGATCGCCGGCTGGGCGTTCGCCGTCGACGTCAGCTCCTCCTCGGGCCCCTCGAAGCAGATCTTGGACAGCGGATAGCCGAGCACCGCGTCGGCCTCGGCAAACAGGGCCCGCACCCCGGCGTCCGCGTCGTGGAGCGCGCGGCCCATCCCCACCTTCTGCGAACCTTGGCCGGGAAAGAGCAGCGCGACCCCCGGCGACGAGGCCGGGCTCACCACCGGACCGCCGCCGAGGCCCAGGCGAGACCGCCGCCCAGCGCCGCGAAGATCAGCAGATCGTCCCGCTTGAGCTTGCCCTGCTCGATCGCCTCGTCGAGCGACATCGGCACCGACGCCGAGGAGGTGTTGCCGTAGCGATCGACGTTGGTGAAGAAGCGCGACATCGGGATGCCGATCCGTTCGGAGACCCCCTCGAGGATCCGGAGGTTCGCCTGGTGCGCGATCACCCAGGCGACGTCGTCCGCGGAGTAGCCGTTGACCTCCAGCGCCGTGCGCGCGCAGGCCGCCATGTTGCGCACGGCGTGCTTGTAGACCTCGCGCCCATTCATCTGCACGTACTGGCGCCTGGCGGCGAGCGACTCCGGCGTGGCCGGCTCGCGGCTGCCGCCGACCGGCTGCCACAGGATCTCGGCCAGGCTCCCGTCGGCGTAGAGGTGCGTCGAGAGCAGCCGCCCGGGGCTCTGGTCGTCGCCGGCGGTCAGGAGGACGGCGCCGGCGGCGTCGCCGAACAGAACGCAGGTCGAGCGATCGGTCCAGTCGACGATGCGCGAGAGCACCTCGACCCCGATCACCAAAACGTTCTTGAACTGCCCGCACCGGATGAAGGCGTCGGCGATCGACACCCCGTAGAGAAAGCCGGCGCAGGCCGCCGAGAGGTCGAAGGCGCAGCTGCCGGACCGGGCGCCCAGCTTCTTCTGCACGAAGGTCGCGGTGGCAGGAAACGGGCAGTCGCCGGTGACAGTTCCCACGATGATGCAGTCGACGGCGGAAGGCTCGACCCCCGCCTTGCGGCAGGCCTGCCGCGCCGCCTCGGTCGCCAGATCGCTGGCCGCCTGAGAGGGATCCAGGATGTGGCGCTCGCGGATGCCGGTTCGCTCCACGATCCAGGCGTCGGAGGTGTCGACCATGCGCGACAGATCCTCGTTGGTCAGGATCTTGGGGGGAACCGCGCGACCGGTCCCGATGATGCGGCTGCGGATCACGAGATGGCCTCCGCGCCTGACGACGCGGGGGCGGCCGCTTCCGCCAGGAAGGCGTGACGGGCGACGGCCGCCGAGAGCTCCTTGCCGAGGCCGATCTGCGCGAAGCGATCGGCGACATAGACGGCGTTCTGCATGGCGGTTGCGTTCGAGCCTCCGTGACAGATGAGCGCGATCCCGTCGACACCGAGGAGCGGCGCGCCTCCGTGCTCGGCGTAGTCGGTGCGCTTGCGGAGCCGCTTGAGCGCGCCGGTCATCAGCGCCGCGCCCAGCTTGGCCAGAAGCCCCGAGCGCGAAACCTCTTCCTTGACGATCCCCAGCATCGTCTCCGCGGCCCCCTCGACGCACTTGAGCAGGACGTTGCCGGTGAACCCGTCGGTCACGACCACGTCGACCTGCCCCTCGAAGATGTCGCGCCCCTCGACGTAGCCGACGTAACTGAAGTCGGGGTTGTTGGCGGGTATGCGGGCCAGGATCTGGTGCGCCTCGCGGGTGAGCGGCGTCCCCTTGTGCTCTTCGGAACCGTTCGACAGGAGGCCGACCTTGGGTCGCGCCTTGCCGTGCAGGAGCCGCGCGTAGACCGAGCCCAGCACGCCGAACTGCGCCAGCACCGCCGGCTTGGGATCGACGTTGGCCCCCATGTCCAGCAGCGCGCACTCGCCGGCCCGGGTGGGGAAGGTGGTGACGATGGCCGGCCGTTCGACGCCCGGCAGGCGCCCCAGCACGAACAGGCCGCAGGCCATCATCGCGCCCGAGTTGCCGGCCGAGATGACCGCGTCGGCCTCGCCGGTCTTGACCAGATCGAAGCAGACCCGCATCGAGGACTTCTTCTTCTGCTTCACCGCCATCGACGGTGCGTCGTGCATGGTGATCACCTCGGGGGCGTGGCGCACGGTGATGGGCGCCCCCTCGGCGCCGAGCGCCTTGAGCTCGGCGCGCAGCCGCGCCTCGTCGCCGACGAGCACGACCTCGATTCCCCGCGCGCGCACGGCGGCCACGACGCCCTCGACCTCGACACGAGGCGCGGCGTCGGAGCCCATGGCGTCGACGGCAATACGTGGCATGTTCGCGGCCCGAGCGGCCTTATCGAACGCGGCGGCTCGCCGGCGCTGGACGCGGGAACCCTGACGGGGTTCCCGCACCCTCCCGCGACGGACTCCGCTCGGCGACGCCGAGCTCCGTCCACGCGCTTTTCACGCCTGCTCTTCTTCCTTCGGCGCAATCACCAGCCGGTCGCGGTAGTAGCCGCACCCGGCGCACATCCGGTGCGTGCGCTTCGGCTCCCCGCAACGCGGGCAGGGAACGAAGTTCGGCACGGGTTTCTTCATCACCTGCGCGCGCCGGATTGCGGAGCGGGATTTGGACTGTCTTCTCTTCGGAACGGCCATGGGTCGAAACCTTTCTTAATGTGCCTACTGGGAGTTGGAAAGTTTCAGCTTGCCGAGCGCGGCGAATGTCCCGCCCGGCGCGACGTCGGTCTTGCAGCCGCAGGCGGTGACGTTGCGGTTGCCGCCGCAGACGGTGCAGAGACCGCGGCAAGATTCCTTGCACAGCGGGTTGATGGGCAGCGCCAGCAGGATCTCGTCGCGGATCTCGTCGCCGACGTCGATCTCGTTGCCCAGGAAGGAGATCACGTCGGGGTCCTCGTCGTCCCCGGTCTTGTTGGCCTCGGCCGAAACGAAGGTGACCACCAGCGGCACGTTGAGGCCGACCTGGGCCGGCTCCAGGCAGCGCGCGCAGGTGGTCTCGACCTGCCCCTGCAGGCTGGCCCGCAGCAGATAGTCCTCGCCCATCTTTTCCAGCCGCCCGCGCAGGGCCAACCCCTTCGCTCCTGGATGAGCGTCGAGATCGGGGCACGCGGCAGCCATCCACTCGGAGGTCACCGGCACGTTCAGAGGGAGCCCTTCAGCTCCGATCTCGTTGATTTTAAACCGCATTTTTAACCGACTCGCCGCCCGAAGGTGGGTCGAAAAGGTGAGTTACTATAGGAAGGAGGCCCCCGGAGTCAAGCCGAGCGGCTCGGCGCAACGCGGCCAGCCCAGAGCCCAGCTCACTTCTCCTTCTTAGTTCTTGGAGGCGGACCCCGCGGCGGCCCCCCCACCGACGAGCAGCAGCGACTTCAAATCCTCGTCGTTGAATCGGAGCTGCAAGCCGAGGAACCAGTCGAAGCCGCCGCCGGTCCCGGCCTCTCCGCGATGGTAGTTGAGCAGATCGTCTGCGCCAGCGACGAGGAAGAGGGTCTTGTTCCAGACCTCCCCCGCGACGGTGGTCTTCACGCGGAAGTTCTGTCCGACGGTCGACTGCGCGAAACCGAACACGTCGACCGACAGCTCGAGCCTGTCGTCGAACAGGTAGAGATCCCCGCCCACGCCGCCGGTCGATTCCTTGATTCCGAAGCGCCCGGCCAGGGTCGCGCTGCCGAAGCCGATTCGTTTTCCGAACATCAACGAGAGCCGGAGCTGATCCGAGGTGGTGGTCGACTTGGTGGTGACGAACCCATTCATCGAGCTCTGCGTCGCGGTGAGGACGGTGTTCGAATAGCCGCGCGGATCCTCGATGAGCTCGATCAAATAGAACTTGTCCGGCCGCGGCATGATCTGAACCGAAAGGTAGTTCTTCAGCGTGTTGGCCAGGATGTTGTACTCGCTGCGCAGCCCCACGATGGTCTGCAGCTTGGTGACGCTGCGGATGAAGCCGCCGGCGTTCTCCGTGATGTCCTCGACGTTGCGCGCGATGGTGTCGTCGTTGAGGAGGTGACCCACCGTCCCCTCGCCCTTGTCGACCCGTTCGGTGATCGCCTCGATGTTCTTCATCGACTTGTCGAGGTTGTCGAGCGTGTTCTGAAGCCGATCGATCGAGCCCTGCATCTTGTTGCCGGTCCCGGCGATCTGCCCCTGGGTCGTCCCGACCAGCGACTTGATCGACTCGGTGATCTCGCGGACGTTCTTGATCGATTCCTTGACGTCGCCCGCCTCGGAGGTCGTCACCCCCTCCACGTTGGCGGCGATGTTGTCGACCCGCCGCAGCAGCTGCCCCAGCGTGTCGGAGTTGCTCTCGATCAGCTTGTTGATGTTGTCGGCGATGTCGGTGATCGTCCCGGAGGTCAGCTTACGGACGTCCTCCAGGATGTCGTGCAGGATCGGCAGCAGCGTGGCGACGTCGTTCAACATGTCGCCCATCTGGGTCGGTTCGATGACGCGCAGGATCTGGTCGCCGTCCTTGAGCTTGCGCATCTCTCGCCGCTGTCCGTGGTCGAGGCCGACGGGGGTGCCCGGATCGATCTCCAGGTAGTACTCGCCGAGCAGCGAGGCCGACTTCTTCGAGACCACGGCGTTCTCGTAGAGCGGGATGCTGGGGAGCATCCGGATCGTGATCTTGGCCTTCGCCGTGGCTTGATCCAGCTCGCGCTTCTCGATCTGGCCGACCGAGATGCCGGCGGTCTGCACGCGCGACTTCTCGAACAGCCCCGAGGCGTCGCGGAACAAGCGCATAGACGACGACGCCTTGCCCCGACGAGTTGTGCTCGGAGGTCGAGCGGATGAGGAAGTAGCTGACCCCGGCCACCAGCAGCACCAGCAGACCGACCGTCACGGACGCCCAGCTTCGCCTCATGCCGGCGCTCCCGGGCCCGGGTTGCCGGGTCCGGACGAGACCCGACATCTCGACGAACTCGCGCAACGGCGGGAGCTGGCTCCGCAGCACCTCCTCGGGCGTGCCGCTGACGATGATCTTGCCGCCGGCGAGCATCGAGATGCGATCGCCGATCCGGAAGGTGGACGCCATGTCGTGCGAGATCACCACCGAGGTGACGCCGAAGTCGTCGGCGGTCCGGCGGATCATCTCGTCGACGTTCTTGGTGGCCACCGGATCGAGGCCGGTGGTCGGCTCGTCGTAGAGCAGGATCTCCGGGCGGTCGATGAGCGCGCGCGCCAGGCCGACCCGCTTGCGCTGCCCGCCCGACAGCTCGGGGGGAAACTTCTGCTCGATGCCGCCAACGTTCTCCAGATCGAGCCGCTTGAGAAGATCGCGCACGCGCTCCATCACTTCCGACTTCGGCAGGTGGTAGCGCTCGAGCAAAGGGAAGGCGATGTTCTCCACGACGTTCATCGAGTCGAAGAGCGCCGCGTACTGGAATACCATGCCGTACTTCCGGCGCAGCTTGCCCATCTCTTGATCCTTGAAGGGCACGACGTCCACCCCGTCGACCCAGATCTGGCCGGCGTCGGGCTTGAGCAGTCCCATGAGGTGCTTCATCAGCACCGACTTGCCCTGCCCCGAGCCGCCGATGATGATGTTCGTGCGGCCGCGCTCGATGTCGAGGTCGATGCCGCGGAGCACGTGCTGCGGGGGAAAGCTCTTGTGCAGGCCGCGCACGCGGATCTGCCAGCGCTCATCGCGCCGCGCGAGGTCACCGCCCCCGGCACTGGGATCGTAGACGGCGGGCGGATTCGCGTTTTGCGGACTCAAGACTGGTACGGCCAAAGGATGTGAAAGATATCGATGAGGAAATAGTCGGTGACGAGGACCGAGACGGAGCCTGCAACCACAGCCCTCGTCGTGGCAAGCCCCACCTCCTTGGCGCCGCCGCGGACGTGGAACCCCTGATAGCAAGCGGCCACCGAGAGCGTGATACCGAAGACGGCGGCCTTGGTCGCGCCGATGATGTAGTCCTTCGGGTCGGTCCAGTAGGTGAACTGTTCGATGAACTGTCCGAGATCGATGTGCTCGAAGTAGATCGAGTAGCCGTAAGCGCCCAGCAGGCCGACGATGTTGAACACCATCGTCATGACCGGCATCATCAGGATGGTTGCCACGATCCGCGGCGTCACGAGGTACTGAATCGGATCGACGGCGAAGGTGGTGAGCGCGTCGATCTGCTCGGTGATGCGCATCGAGCCGAGCTCGGTCGCCATGCCCGACCCGGCGCGCGCGGTGATCATGAGCGCAGTGAACACCGGCGCCAGCTCCTGCGCCAGGGAGATGCCCACCGTCGCCCCAACGAACCGCTCCTGATTGAAGATGCGCAGCGCGGCGATCGCTTGCTGCGCGGAGACCGCCCCCGAAAACAGTCCGACCAGGCAGATGATGGGGAGCGACCCCACACCGACGAAGTCCATCTGCTCGAGAAACAGGCGCAGCCGGAACGGCTTGCGAAACAGGCCCGCCAGCGCGTCGGAGAGCAACAGCGTCCGATCACCGGCGTAGGTCAGCACCGCGCGAATCGGCGTGACCGCAGCGTCGAGCAGGGACGCGGCGATCGTGGGACGAGTCTCCCCGCTGTCGTCTGGGGCGCCGTCCGCGCGGGGAGGGGCGGTCATGCGCCGCCCGTCGACGGCCGGGTCGGTCCGGGGGACAGGGCCACGGCGGCGTCTCGGAGGACGCGCGGGACCCGCTTGGAGATCCCGCACAGGATCTCGTAACTCACCGTCCCGGCCCAGCGGGCGAGGTCGTCGACGGTGATCTCCTCCGGCCCGTCACGGCCGATCAACGTCACCGGCCCCTCCAGCGCGGAGCCGGGAAGATCGGTCACGTCGATCATCATCATATCCATGCAGACCGCGCCGACGACGGGAACGCGCCGGCCCCCCAGCAGGACCTGGGCGTCGCGGACGTGGCGCGGATAGCCATCCGCATACCCGACCGGCAGCGTCGCCACCCGGGACGGACGCGCGGCGCGCCAGATTCCCCCGTAGCTGACACCGGCGCCGACCGCCACGTCGCGCACCGCCATGACCCGCGTGCGCAAGGCCAGCGCGGCCTCGAGGGCCGGCACCGCCACGATCTGTGACGGCATCGCGCCGTAGAGCGCCAGTCCGGGCCTGACCGCATCGAGCCGCGCGGCGGGAAACCGGACCGCCGCCGCGCTGTTGGCCGCGTGGTTGACGAGACCGGCAAATCCGAGCTGCGGCGGCCCGTTCGAGCCCCTTGCCGAACTGGGCCAGGGCCGCCTCCGTGACGCTGGGGTCGGCCAGATCGGCCGACGCAAAATGGGTGCAGATCCCCGCCAGGCGCAGCGAAGGAAGCTCGCTGAGACGCGCCAGCATCGGTTCGAGATCGGCCGGGGCGATCCCCAACCGGCTCATTCCGGTGTCCACCTTGACGTGTACGTCGGCCGGGCGCCCGCGGCGCGCGGCTGCCGCGGCGAACTTCTCCAGGTCCCCGCGATCGTAGACGACGGGCGTCAGGCGCTCGGCCAGGACTTCGTCTTGATGGCGGTTGTAGTAGGCGCCGAGCACCAGGACGGGGGCGCGGATTCCCGCGGCGCGCAGCTCGAGGCCTTCCTCGACCAGGGAGACCGCCAGCGCGTTGCAGAGCGGCTCGAGCGCCCGGGCCACCGGCACGGCCCCGTGTCCGTAGGCGTCCGCCTTGACGACCCCAAACAGACGGACCCCTGGCCCGACCAGCTGCCGCACGCGCGCCAGGTTCCGCTGCACGGCACCGAGATCGATCTCGGCGACCGTGGGGCGAATGGATGTTCGGATGTCGACTGCGGCGAACGGGACGCGTATCCCTTCCGCCGCAGCCCCACCGAATTTGGGTTGGCTGGCCAATCCCTGCAAAGTTTCACCCGCGCTCGACGCAGCGTCAATTCTTGGCGTACGTTTGCGTCTCGGCCAGGTGCCCAGCGCGACCGAGGCGGTCAGGCTGCGTTTTCGACGAGGCGCCTGCTCACCAACAGTGACCGTCCGCGCGGCGTGAGCAATCCTTGGCGGACCAGCTCGGAGACCGTGCGCGAGACCGTCTCGCGACAGGCGCCGATCTGGTTGGCCAGCTCTTGTTGAGTGGGTCGGTGCCGGATCAGGAGACCATCCGGTCCGGCCGTCCCGTCTTGACGGCCGAGGGCGACCAGGCGCGAGACGACGCGCTCCTGCACGCCGGCCAGCGCCAGCCCGGTGGCGAGCTGCTTCGAGCGCTCGAGCCGGGCCACCAGCTCTGCCCCCAGGGCCAGCGCCAAGTCGGGGGTGGTGCGTAGGCAAGACAGCAAGGTCTCGCGGGGAATGATGAGGAGCATCGATGGCTCGACCGCCTCCCAGTCGTGGGCCAACGGATTCTGCGGCGCCAGCGCGCCGTCGGCAATCAGATCGCCGGCGCGAAAGATCTCCATCGAGATCTCGCGTCCGTTGACGGCCCGGCAGACAGCACGAATTCTCCCGCGCACCACGGCGAAGGCGAAGTCGAGCCGCCCCCCTTGGGCTGCGATGTTCGTGCCCCGTCCCATGGAGCGCAGCGTGGCGTCCCGGGCGAGCACCCCGAGCACCTCCGCCGGTGCCCGCTCGAGCTGCGGACACGCCTTGAGCGCCTCCATGATGGGTGCGTCGGCCGGGACGGCCGGTCTCATCAACTTGCCGAACGAATCGAAATCGAGTGTTGCTGGTGCGATGGCCATGCGCGCCTCCTCAGGCTTCGGCCGCATCTCCTTCGCAACGGCGGTGCCAACGCCACAGCATCGACATCATTGAGGATTCTGCCGGGGACCCAGCCCCGGCGCGGTGTGACGTGGCGCGCTCGCCACACCGGCCGTGAAAAAACCGGGGCCTCCGCGGGGCCAGTCGGCCCCCGAGGCTCCGCCCGATCAGGCGGCTTTCTTGCTCTTGGCCTTCTGGGCGCGCCGCTGCTCCCGGAACTTCTTGATCTCCGCTTTGGGCAGATCTTTGTGCTTGGAGCAGACCATGCCGAACACCGGGGCGGCGCGGTTGGAGCAGCCGGGCACGGGACAGAGCTGAATCGGTCCCTTGCGCCGCTTGCGGCCACTGCCGGCGAGCTTGCCGGCGCCGCGGATCAAACCGGCCGGCGCCTGACCGCCGAAGGCGGTCAATACGGCATCGCGCGCGCGCGACACGGTGTCTTGCTCGATCAATGACGACAAATTATCGACGAACTGCTGTACGAGGTCCTGAATATCGGTCGTTCTAGCCATCTTCTATTTCCCCCTTGGTTGCGCGCGCAGACTAGCTGCGAACGATCGGGGATGCAAAGGTAAAAGCCTTGATTCGCCCTCGGATCGTGTCAAAAGGAGCGGGTGGGTCGCTTCTTTGCGTTCATTGCCGTCGCGCTCGGCTTGCTCGCCGGCATTCATTACTATTTGTGGGCACGACTGATACGCGATCCACGCTGGGGAACCCGCTGGAACACCGTCGGTGGCACGCTTCTCTCATTGCTCGCGGCAAGCATTCCCCTCTCTTTGATTCTCGGACGCGGACAGGGGGCTGTGCGCCGAGGATTCGTTTGGGGAGGTTACGTCTGGCTCGGGGTCATGTTTCTGTTGTTCACGGTCCTCGTTTCGACCGACCTGTTGAGACTGTTGGCGGCGATCGCACGGCGCGTCGCGGCGGCGCGACCTCTCGATCTCGGGCGTCGGACGCTGCTCGCCCGGCTGACCGCGGGCGTGACCGGAGCCCTGGCCTCCGGACTGGCGGGGGCCGCCCTTCGAGCGGTGCGTAAACCGGTCGAGGTGCGCCGGGTGAGCGTTCGACTCGACCGGTTGTCTCCCGACCAGGACGGATTTCGAATCGTCCAGCTCACCGACCTCCACGTCGGTCCCACCATCGGTCGAGCCTTCGTCGAGGAGATCGTCGGGCAGGCCAATGCGCTCGCGCCCGACCTCGTCGCGATCACCGGCGATCTCGTTGACGGGACGGTCGCAGAGCTCGCGGCCGCCATCGCGCCGCTGGCCACGCTCCGGGCACCGCACGGCGTGTTTTTCGTGACCGGCAACCATGAATATTTTTCTGGTGCGGAAGCCTGGTTGAGCGAGCTCAATCGACTCGGCATTCGGGTGTTGCGCAACGAGCGGGTGCGAATTGACAACGGTCCCGTTGGATTCGATCTGGCCGGGGTCGACGACCGCTCCGCCGTTCATTACGGTGGGCTCTCGCCCGAGGAGGCGCTCGGGCGCGCCCTCCGCGATCGCGACGCCAGCCGAGAGCTGGTCTTGCTGGCCCACCAGCCTCGGACGATGCTGGACGCCGAGCCCTTCGGGGTCGGTCTCCAGCTCTCCGGACACACCCACGGCGGACAGATGTGGCCGTTCAATTTCGTGGTGGGACTGCAGCAACCGTTCGTTGCGGGGCTTCATCGCCGGGGAAGCCGGTCAGATCTACGTGAGCCGTGGCACCGGTTACTGGGGGCCGCCCATGCGGCTCGGCGCGCCGGCCGAGATCACCGAGATTCGGCTGGAGAGCGGGCGGCGCGGGGACGGCGCTCGGCTGATCCGTCGGCGACCGGCCGAGCGGGCGCCGCGCCGCAGGTCCCGTGGCACGCCCAACCACTGGAAGGTCGGCGATGGACAGCGGAACGGTCCGGTTGGCGCCCCCGCGAATGAAGCCGATGACCACCCGGGCCCCGACCTCCTGCGCGGCGATGAGCTCGACCAGATCGGCCGGCGTCGGCACCTCCTGAGCATTGACCGAGGTGATGACGTCTCCCCGGCGCAGCCCCGCGCGTCCCGCCGGGGCGTCATGCCAGACCCGGCTCACCAGAGCGCCGCCGCCCGGGATCGCGCCCAGCATTCGCCGCTCGCCGGCGTCGAGATCCCGCAGATCGCGCAGGCCCACGCCGATGTAAGGGTGCAGCGCGTGCCCGTCTTTAATCAATGAACCGGCCACGCGACGGACGCGGTTGATGGGGATGGCGTATCCATAACCGCCGCCCGGCCCGGCGCTGATCGCGGTCGTCAGGCCGACCACCTCGCCGTCGAGATCGACCAGCGGCCCGCCCGAATCTCCGGGGTTGACGTTGGCGTCGGTCAGCAGATAACGGCGCTGGGCCTCGCTGGGGGGTTCGTCCATCCGCGGGCGGCTGCTGATGATCCCGGCGGTGATGGTCTGGTCGAGCCCCAGCGGGCTGCCGACGGCGAGGACCCATTCCCCGACCGTCGCCTCGTCCGAATCGCCGAAGCGCGCCGCGGTCAGATCGCGCGGGGGCCGCCGCATCCGCACGACCGCCACGTCACTCGTGGCGTCCGACCCGACCAGCTCCGCCGCGAGCCTCCGCCCGTCCATGAGCACGACGGCGATCGCGTCCGCTTCTCCGCCGACGGGCGGCGTCCACCCGTCGAACAGATGACTGCTGGTGACGACGTTGCCGCGGGTGTCGATGATGACCCCCGAAGCGGTCGAGTCCTCCCGGTCCCCGCTCACCTCCAGACGGACCACCGACGGTCCGATCGCCTGGGCGACCGAGGCGAACGCCCGGGAGAGCGCGTGCGCGGGGGGCTCCGAGGCCGGCGACGTCTCCCGGCCGCAGGCCGGCCGGGCGGTCGAGCCGTCCAGAACCACGAGCGCGACTGCGCACAACCACGATGCTCGCATCGGCGATCCTCGCCGGCAGACAAAGCATCAGACGTGCCCCCTGGGGGAGCGCGGATTGGCGCGCCCGACGGCTGGGCGCGCCGGGCGCTCTGTTACGAACGGAGGCCGCGCCCCGCGGCGGCCGTCACTTGACGGTGACGAACCGGGTTCCGTTCGGGCCGCGCACCCGCAGCAGGTGCCCACCGCTGCGCGAGGCTCCATGAAGCGCGGCGACGGCCTCATCGGCCGACGCGACCGGCCGCCGATCGACCTCGACGATCACGTCGCCGGGGCGCAGGCCCGCCTGCTCGGCCGGGCTGCCCGTGACGACGTCGGTGATGACCACGCCCCTGATGGCGCGATCGAGCCCGAGGGAGGCCGCCACGTCGGGCGTCAGCGTCTGCAGCGCGAGGCCGATCTTCCCCTGCCCTTGCACGTCGGCGCTCTGCCGCTGGTCCTCGTCGGGAAGCTCTCCGAGCGCGACCTGCGTCTGGGTGGGGCGCCCGTCGCGCACGTAGTGCAGAAGCACGCGGGCGCCGATCGGCTGGTTCGACACGTAGTCGACCACGTCGCCCGCGCCGACGATCTTCTGGCCGTTCACCTCGGTGATGACGTCGCCGGGTCGCATCCCGGCCTTGCCCGCCGGGCCGCCCGGCGTCGTCTCCGCGACGAACGCCCCCGACTGCGGCACCGCCTTGCCGAGCTTGGCCTTCTGCGCGTCGTCGAGATCTTTGACGTCGGTGAGCATGAGGCCGAGGTAGGCGTAACGAACGCGCCCGTCCTTGACCAGCGCCTGGGCCACCCGCCGCACTTCGTTGACCGGGATGGCAAAGCCGTAGGCGCCCCCCGCGCCGACCTGGATGAGCGTGTTGACGCCGACCACCTCTCCCTCGAGGTTGACCAGCGGCCCGCCCGAGTTGCCGGGGTTGATCTTGGCGTCGGTCTGGATGTAACCCCGCACGCGCCGGCCGGACATCTGAACGTGGCGCCCGGGACGGCCCTTGCCGCTCACGATCCCGGCCGTCACGGTCTGCTCGAGACCGAGCGGGCTGCCGACCGCGACCACCCACTCGCCCACGTCCAGCTTGTCGGAGTCACCGAGGCGGGCGACCACCAGGTTGGACGGCGGATGATCGATGCGAACGACCGCGACGTCCGTCTGCGCGTCCTTGCCGACGACGTGGGCGCTGAATTCCTTGTCGTCATTCATGGTGACGGTCACCTTGGTCGCGCCCTGCACCACGTGCCGGTTGGTGACCACGTCGCCGTTGGTGTCGATGATGAAGCCCGAGCCGACGCCGTGCGTGGGGCCGGGCATCGGCATCCGGCCACCGCCGCCGGGACCGAACTGAAAGAAGTGCCGGAAGAACGGCGGCACCTGGTTGTCGCCGTCGTCATCGTCCCCGTCGTCGTTGGGCATCTGCTGCGGTCGCCCGTGCGGACCCATCCCGCGCCCACCGCCGATCTCGACCTCGATCCGGACCACCGATGGGCCGACCGCCTTCGCCACGTTGGAGAACGCGTGCGAAAGAGCGCGAGCCTCGTTGGGCGCCTCGGTCTTCGGCGTGACCGCCGGACCCGCGGCCTGGGCCGTGGCGGGAGCGAAGATCGAGGTCGGCGTACGGGCACCGAGGCCGACCGCGGTGCCGAGCACCGCCAAGCAAAGAACGAGGCGAAGACGGGTCCGGTTCATAGCGTTCCTTTGTATCGAGTTGGATGAGCTGTCAAGCCGCGCGGGATGCCCGCCCGGCAGAGCATTTTTGCGAATCGGCGCAACACGCTGGATAACCGGACCTGCACAGTGAAACATTCCTACAGGTCCCCATGAAGTGGTTGCTCCGTCTCCGTGAAGCGCCTGTGACTTGCGCGCTGATCGCCGCCAATTTGCTGGTCTATCTGATCATGCTGGCGGCGTCGGGGTGGCACTGGTCGTTCGACGGCACGACGCTGATCGCGGCGGGGGCGTCCGTCTCCGGCGGCGGCGCCGACGCGTCGCACTGGCGGTGGCTCACCGCGGCGTTCATCCACGCCAACCTCTTGCACATCGCGATGAACCTCTGGGTGCTGGGCCAGATTGGCGTGCTGTCGGAACGGGCGCTCGGCCGTGGGCTTTACGCCGCCGGGTACGTGGTCACCGGCGTCATCGGCAACGTGCTGTCGAGCGTGCGGGCGGCCGGTCACCCGCAGATGACGGTCGCGGTCGGCGCCTCCGGCGCCATCATGGGGCTCATCGGGATGGCGGCGACCTTTGCCTGGCGCACCGGGCAGCGAGCGGCCGCCAAGGTGCTGGCGTTCAATATCCTGTTCGTGCTGGGCGTCGGGCTGTCGCTCTCGGCGCGGGGGATCAGCCTGGTCGACAACGCCGCGCACATCGGCGGCCTGTGCGCCGGGGTGGCCATCGGGCTCATCCGCGTGGCGGTGCGGCGCCCCGTGCCGCGCTGGCTGGACGCGACGGCGATCGTCCTGTCGTTCACGCTGTCGGCCGTGGCGTTCGCCGTCGTGCTGGTCCAAGGCGGGTGACGACGGACCGCTGACGAACGAAGACTTTCGGCTCTCGGCAGGGAGCGGCCGGCGGTGCATTACACTAGACGCATGCGGATCGAGAGCGTCAATCCGGCCACCGGCGAGCGATCGCGCGGGTTCGAGCCGGAGAGCGGGGCAGCGGTCGAGGCCAAGCTGGCCCGGGCGGCCACGGCGTTCGAGGGCTGGAGCCGCCGCCCGTTGAGCGAGCGGGCGGCGATCGTGGGGCGGGCGGGGCAAATCCTGGAGAGCGAGCGCGCAGGCGTTCGGCCGGCTCATGACGCTCGAGATGGGGAAGCTGCTCGGCACCGCGACGGACGAGGCGGGCAAGTGCGCGACGGCGTGTCGGTACTACGCCGAGCACGGGGCGGAGTTCATGCGCCCGGAGATCGTCAGCCGCCTCGGCAGAGGCGCGCGACGAGATCTGGTTCCAGCCGCTCGGCGTGGTGCTGGCGGTCATGCCCTGGAATTTCCCCTTCTGGCAGGTGATCCGCTTCGCCGCGCCGGCGCTGGTGGCCGGCAACGTGGGCCTGCTCAAGCACGCCTCCAACGTCCCGCAATGCGCCCTGGCGCTCGAGGATCTGTTTCGGCGGGCGGGCGCGCCGGAGGGCGTCTTCCAGGCGCTGCTCATCGGCTCCGGGCCGGTGGCCGCGCTCATCGCCGACGATCGCGTCGCCGCGGTGACGGTCACCGGCAGCGACGCGGCCGGGCGCGCCGTCGCTGCCGCCGCCGGCGCTCATTTGAAGAAGAGCGTGCTCGAGCTGGGCGGCAGCGATCCGTTCCTGGTGCTGCCCAGCGCCGATCTCGACCGGGCGGTCGCCACCGCCGTGAAGGCGCGCATGGTCAACACCGGCCAGTCCTGCATCGCCGCCAAGCGCTTCATCGTGGCCGACGCCGTCTACGATCGCTTCGCGACGGCCTTCACCGCCGCGATCGGCGCGCTGGTGGTGGGCGATCCGCTCGATCCTCGGACGCAGATCGGCCCGCTCGCCACCGCCGCCATCCGCGACGGCGTCGCCGACCAGGTCGCGCGCTCGGTGGCCGCGGGCGCGCGCGTGCTCACCGGCGGGCGCATCATCGACGGCCCCGGCTACTACTACGCGCCGACGGTCCTCGGCGACGTCCCACCTGCGGCGGCCGCAGCGCGCGAGGAGGTGTTCGGTCCGGTCGCCGCGCTCTTCCGGGTCGCCGGCCTCGACGAGGCGATCGCCGTCGCCAATTCCACGCCGTTCGGCCTGGGGGCCGCGGCCTTCACGCGCGAGCGCCAGGAAGCCGACCGGCTGGCGCGGGAGCTCGAGGCGGGCAGCGTCTTCATCAACGGGATGGTCGCCTCCGACGTCCGATTCCCGTTCGGGGGCGTCAAGCGCTCTGGATACGGCCGCGAGCTCTCCGTCTACGGGATGCGCGAGTTCGTCAACGTGAAGACCGTCCGCATGACCGGACTCGCCACCTAAACAGGTGACGGCCGGAGCGCCGACGCTATCCGGGCTGCTGCTCTTCCAGGCGATCGAGCCGGGCCAGCTCGGGGACGCGCCAGGCGGTCACCAGCGCGACCACCACGGTGACGACGCCGCCCACCACCACCGAGGAGACGGTGCCGAGCAGCTTGGCCGCGACGCCCGACTCGAACGCGCCGATCTCGTTCGACGATCCGATGAAGATCTGGTTGACGGCCGACACGCGCCCCAGCATGCCGGACGGGACCAGCACCTGGGTCAGCGTGCTGCGAAAGTAGACGCTCAGCATGTCGGCGGCGCCGCTGGCGGCGAGCAGCAGCAGCGACAACCAGAGCGACCGCGACAGCGCGAACGCGATCATGAAGACGCCGAACAGCGCGACGGCCGAGAGAAACAGCCGCCCCGCCCGCCCGGGCGGCGGGCGCAGCGCCAGCAGGCTCGACATCAGCACCGCCCCGACGGCCGGCGCCGCCCGCAGCGCGCCGAGCCCCTGCGGGCCGACGTGCAGGATCTCCTCGGCGAAAATCGGCAGAATGGCCACCGCGCCGCCGAACAGCACGGCCAGCAGATCGAGCGTCATCGCCCCCAGGAAGACGGGGCGGGAGAAGAGAAACGTCAGCCCGGCCCGCACGCTCGCCACCAGCGACTCGGCGCGCGCCGCCTGCTGGCGCAGGGGTGCGTCGATGCGCGCCACGGTGACGAGAGAGATCGCCATCAGCCCCGCGGCGATCCCGTACGACGACGTCGGGCCGACCCAGGCGTAAAGCACGCCGCCCATCGCCGGACCGGTGACCGCCGCGACCTGCCAGATGCCGGTTCGCCAGGCGACGGCGCTCGGGAACAGCGCGCGCGGCACCAGATCGGCGCCCAGCGCATTGCGCGCGGGCAGCAGGAAGCTGCGCGCCCCGCCGCAGACGACGATCACCGCGTAGATGGTCCAGCGGATCCATCCGCCCGACTGTCCGCGCGCCAGGAAGAGCCGGCTCGCCAGCGCCAGCGCGCTCGCGCATAGAAACAGGACCAAGAGCGCCCAGAGCGCGATCCGCTTGCGATCGCGGACGTCGGCCACGTGCCCGGCAAAGAGCGCGAAGGCGATGAACGGCGCCGCCTCCGCCAGGCCGACCATCCCCAGCGCCAGGGGATCGTGCGTGATGGCGTACATTTGCCAGGCGACGACCACCCCCTGGATCTGGGCGCCCATCGCCATCGCCAAAATGCTGGCCACGAACCACCGGAAATTCAGCAGGCGAAGCGGGGCGTAAGGATCGTGCGGAACGGGAACGACAGGCGCTTGAGACATCCGTCCCTAGAGTACGGTACAAAGGCGATCCCTCCACCACACCCAAGGCCCGCGTGACGACGCTCGGAAAAGACTTTCGCCTCCCTCCGGAGGTAAAACCAAAGAGTTACGACGCCGATCTGCGCCTCGATCTGCCCGCCGGGCGGTTCGAAGGGACGCTGACCATCGCCCTGCAGATCGCGTCGGCCCGGAACGAGCTGACCCTGCACGCCGTCGGGCTGGAGGTGACGGCGGCGACCGCCGAGCTGGCCGATGGGCGACGCCTGTCGGCCGGCGCGACGGCCGACGCTGTCAGCGAGACGGTGACGCTGACCTTCGGCGACACGCTGCCGGCCGGCGATGCCAAGCTGACGCTCGGTTACGAGGGGGCCTTCAGCCCCGGGTTGCGCGGGCTCTACCGGGCCGGCCCGCTGGCGGTCACCCAGTTCGAGGCCGCCGACGCCCGCCGCGTCTTCCCCTGCTTCGACGAGCCGGCCTTCAAGGCGATCTGGCGGGTCGCGGTGGCGGGCGTCCCGAGCGACGCGGTCGCGCTGTCGAACGGGGTCGCCCTGCGCGACGAGAGCGACGGGCGCGGCGGCCGGCGGGTCACCTTCGCGCCGACGCCGCCGCTTTCGTCGTACCTCATCGCGCTCGTCGTCGGTCCCATCGTGCCGAGCGCCGTGGCCCGGGTCCGCGACATTCCGATCTGCACCTGGACCACCGCCGAGAAACGCCACCTGACCTCCTTCGGCCAGGAGACGGCGTCCGCCGTCCTGCCGCGGCTCGAGGACTACTTCGGCCTCCCCTACCCGTTCGGCAAGCTCGATCAGATCGGCGTCCCCGACTTCGAGGCCGGCGCGATGGAGAACGCGGGCGCCGTCACCTTCCGCGAGGTGGCGCTGCTGGCCGATCCCGCCACGCGCCCCGCTGGCGGTGCAGAAGCGGGTCGCGGAGGTGATCACCCACGAGCTGGCGCACCAGTGGTTCGGCAACCTGGTGACGATGGCCTGGTGGGACGACCTGTGGCTCAACGAGGCGTTCGCCACCTGGATGGCCTACAAGATCGTCGACGACTGGCGGCCGTCGTGGCGCATCTGGATGGACTTCGAGGCGGGCAAAGGGGCGGCGCTGGCGCTCGACGCGCTGGTCTCCGCGCACCCGATCCGCGCCGAGATCAAGAACGCCGAGGAGGCCGGCGAGTCGTTCGACGCCATCACCTACGAAAAGGGCGGCGCCGTCCTGCGCATGCTGGAGGGGTTCCTGGGCGCCGATCGCTTTCGCGACGGGATCCGCCTCTACATGCGGCGGCACCGCGAAGGGAACGCCACCGCCGACGATCTCTGGAGCGCGCTCGGCGAGGCGTCGGGGCAGCCGATCCTGGCCATGGCCAACGGCTGGATCCGCCAGACCGGCTATCCGCTGGTGAGCCTGTCGCTGGAGCGCGACGCCGCCGGTACGTTCGTCAACCTGCGGCAGCGACGGTTCTTCGCCGAGCCGGGGGCCGCCGCCCGCGGGTCGGACACGCGCTGGCTGGTCCCGGTGGTGCTGCGCTTCCGCGACGCCGCCGGCGTCAAGGAGCAGCCGGTGCTGCTCGCCGAGGAGTCGGCGCGCGTGCAGTTGGCGGCCGAGGGCGAGGTGGTCTGGTGCCTCGGCAACGCCGAATCGCGCGGCTTTTACCGCACCGCCTACGCCCCCGAGACGCACGCGCGCCTTCTCCCGGCGGTGAGCGAGCTGCGTCCGGCCGAGCGGGTGGCGCTGGTCTCCGACGCCTGGGCGCTGGTGCGCGCGGGCGAGGCCACGATCGAGTCCTTTCTCGAGCTCGTCGCCAGCTTGCGCCACGAGACCGATCACGTGGTGCTCGACGAGCTGGTCGGAAAGCTGTCGGTGATCGAGCATCGTTTTCTCGCCGACGCCGATCGAGAGAACTTCGGCGCCTTCGTCGCCGAGCTGTTCGGCGCGCAGGCCGCGGGGCTGGGGTGGGCCCCGACCTCCGGCGCGTCCGAGGACGACGAGGTCCGGCTGCGGCGGGCGGTCCTGCTCCGCGCGCTGGTGCTGCTGGCCCGCGAGCCGGGGGCCGTGGCCGAAGCGGCGAATCGTCTCCCGTCGTTCGAAGGGGGCACCGCCCGCGACGGGGGCGGTGCCGGCGCCAAGCTGGATCCCAACCTGCTGGACATCGTCGTCACCGCCGCGGCGCGCGCCGCCGACGGGGCGCGCTTCGACGAGCTGCGGGCCCGCGCCCGGGGCGACGCCGATCCGGCCGCCAAGCGCCGCTACCTGCACGCGCTGGCGCGGGTCGAGTCGCCCGCGCTGACGGCGCGCGCGGTGGAGCTGGCGCTCGGCCCCGAGGTCCCGATGCAGGATTTTTCGTCCTACCTCGGCGTGCTGCTCGGCAACCGCGCCACCCGGGAGGCCGCCTTCCGTTTGATCGGCGAGCGCTGGACGGAGACGCGCGCCAAGGCCGATTCGCCGATGATCCTCCGCCGGCTCGTCGAGTCGATGGCCACCCTCCCGGAGCGCCGCCACCTGGAAGAGGTGCGGACCTTTCTGGCCACGCATCCGATCGACGGCGCCAAGCAGGCGACGGCACAAACCCTGGAACGGATGCAAATGGACGCCGACCTGCGCGATCGCATCCTCGGCCCGGTGGGCGCCTGGCTGGCCGGCCGCGCCAAACGCAACCCGCAGGCGGGGGTGGGGCGCCTGGGCGGCCTCTTCGCAGCGGCCCTGACCGCGGCGGCCGTCTTCTTCGTGGGCCAACAGCTGCTCCCGCAGCGCCAGGCGCCCGCGCTCCCGCCGCCGCCCGCCGTCCCCGCCCGGGCCCCGTTGCCGGCGACGGCCGTCGACGCCGCGATCGACGCCCCCCACGACGGCAGCCCGGCCATCGCCCCCGACGCCGGAGGCGGGGCCGATGCGGTCGGCAGCGCCGACGCCGCTCGCCTGCTCGATGCCAACATCGGGCCGGCGATCGACGCCGCGAAGCTTGCGGGTGAACGGACCGCCCAGGCGACCGCGGACGCCGCGCCGCCTTCCGGCCCGCATGCCACGGCCGACAAGAACGGCGAGAAGCCGTCCGACAAGGACGTCGCGCGCGAGGCCTGGCGACGCAACCTCCCCGACCTCAGCGTCGACGGGCCGCGCGCGACGCTGCTGATCCCTCTCAAGGGCTCCAGCCGGGGTGCGACGTTCCACGTGACCAACCGTC
This sequence comes from uncultured Pseudomonadota bacterium, assembly GCA_963835825.1. Taxonomy (GTDB): domain Bacteria; phylum Myxococcota_A; class Polyangia; order Fen-1088; family Fen-1088; genus JADGRB01. The sequence continues at coordinate 884,515 of CAWIGZ010000001.1, read as the reverse complement.
CGCACGCCGTGGTGGTCAAGCTCCCCCACGCCGCTTCGATGATCACCATGCGGCTTTACCGAATCGACCGCGAAGGATTCCGGCTCGTCCGGATCAACCAGGCCGAAAAGGACGCCAATCCGGAGGACGGCACCGAGCTCAAGATCAGCCTCACCGACCCCGGCGGCCCGGACGTCGAGATCAAGGACGACTACCTCCGGGTGACGGTGCGGCGCCCCGGGAACGCAGGCGCCAAGTAGTCGCGGCGATTCTCGGCGCCGCTCGGCAGGCGGCGGCCTAGGAGGGCGTCGCCGTAAAGGCGACGGTGAGCGAAGCGAACCATGCCCGACGACGTGCCGCCCGATAGGCGGCCTAGGACGTCCCGTGCAGCCGAAGCCAGCCGTCCACCTCGGCGACGTTGGCCTTGAGCTCTGCCTTGGCATAGCTGTCGTGCGCCTGCTGGGCGAGCGAACGCGCCCGAAGGCGATCGCGGCCGGACTCCCAGAGAGCCCGCGCCAGGGCGAAGCCCGTCTCGGCGCGGCGCGAAGGATCCGTCTCGTGGGCCTCGCGAATCTTGAAGGCCCGCTCGAGCGGAACGACGGCGTTCGGCGCATCTCCCTCCGAAAGGTAGCTCACCCCGATCCCGGTCAGCGCATACGCCAGGTTCCGATTGTCGAGCCCGAGCTCGCGCTCCCAGATGATGCGCGCCTTCTCGAACGACGCGCGGGCGTCGCGCGAGCGACCGAGGGCGTTGAGGATCTCGCCCCGGTTGTTGAGCTGGGTCGCCAGATCCGGGTGACCGGCGCCGAGGCCGTTCTCCAGGATCTCGATTGAACGATCGACGTGCTCGAGCGCCTCCTGGTTGCGGCCGAGAGCGGTCAGGACCACCGCCACGTTCCCTTCCGAGATCCCCACGTCCGGGTGATCGCGTCCGAGCGCCCCCTCCTTGAGCGCCAGACCCTCCTGCTGCATGCGCAGCGCCGCCTCCCGCTCGCCCCGGATCTCGTACAGGCCGCCGAGGTTGTTGAGCAGCCAGGCCTGCAGCAGGACGTGCCCGCCGAGACGCTGGAGGATTGCGTCGGCGTACTTCGCCCATCTCTGGGCATCGGCATAGCGCCCCTCCTGGTAGCCGACCACCCAGACGAGATTGGTGGCGTCCTCGGCCCGCACCTCGTCGTCGCGGGAGGCGTCGGCGGCCAGGTAGGAATCGACCAGCGTCTTCTCCGCCGAGGTGACGTCGTTCGACTTGCAGTACATCATCCCGATCGCCTCCAGCGTCTCGGCGATGAGGGGCTGGTAGCCGAGGGCCCGCACCTCGTCGAGCAGCCGGGGTGAAGCCTTCAGCCCTTCGCGGTAGCGTCCCGAGTCGTAGAGCGCCTTCATGCCGGCGAGCTGATGCCGAAGCTTCGCCACCCGCGCCCTCGTGGCCGGGTCCTCCGGCGGACGCACCACCGAGCGCAAGAGCGGGACATCGGCGCAGCGATCGAGCGATCCGAGGTTGTTGGCCGCGCTGACCGCGTTCTCGACGACCTGCCCGTTCGCATCCTTGAACACGTCGGTGAGCGCGCGCAACCCGCCGAGCCGCTCCTGCAGGCAAGTCATCCGCAGGTCGAGCACCTCCGCCGACTGGTCGCCGCGCGCGTTCGTCGCCTCGCATGCCTCGCGGTACATGTTGGCCCAGCTCTGGGAGTAGCCGGAGAGGATCCGATTGACGGTGGCGTAAACCTCGCTGGCGTAGCTCTTGCCGGTGTGCAGGAACGCCGCGTGGATGGCCGCCTGCCGCGCTGGCTCGGGCGCCCCTGCCCGCGTCAGATCCCAGACGCCCGCCAGGCGCGCCGGGCCGGCGCCGCAGATCGACTCGTGGTTGGCCAGGCTGCGATGGACGCCCACCGTGAGCGCCACCGGCACCAGCATCACGGCGGCCACCGCGAGGAACCGCCTCCGCGCCGCGTTCGGGTTCTTCCCGAGGGCGTCGATCAGATCGTGCATCGACGGATAGCGATCTTCCGCCTGGGCCCGCAGCCCGCGCAGCAACACCTTGCGTACCCACAACGGCACCTTCGAGCTCTGCGGCGCGTCCCGGACCTGCCCCTGCACCACCGCGGTGGTCAGCGCGAACATGGTGTTGCCCGAGAAGGGCCGCTCCCCGTAGAGCGCCTCGTAGAGCGCCACGCAAAAGCTGAACTGATCGGTCCGCGCGTCGGTCTCCGTCCCGAGAAACTGCTCGGGCGCCATGTACGCCGGCGTCCCCATCATGGCGCCCGTGCGGGTGAGCTGGAGCTCGAACATTCCGGAGGGGACCTTCGAATCGATCCCGATCGCGGGCGTCGGCGGGCCGGTGGGCGGCCCGTTCAGCAAGATGGTCGTCATCTGATCGTCGGGAACCGCGCCGGGGCCGTGCTCGGCGATCATGACGGGGATCGGCCTCGTCGACGACGTCTTGTCGACCGCCGGCTTCTCGCCCACCTGGCGCGCCAGGCCGAAGTCCATGACCCGGACCTCGCCGTCGCGGCCCACCATGACGTTGTCGGGCTTGAAGTCCCGGTGGACGAGTCCCTTTTCATGCGCCGCCGTCAGGCCGCGCCCGGCCGCGCGGAAGACCCGCAGCACCTCCTGCCAGCTGCGGGACTGCGCCGCCAGCCAGTAGGTGACGGTGTTCCCCTCGACGAATTCCATCGCGATGAAGACCTGATCGCGAAAGGTCCCCACGTCGTAGACCACGACGACGTTGGGGTGCGAGAGCCGGGCGATGGCCTGCGCCTCGCGCAACGTCCGCTGCCGCCCTTCGTTCAGGGAGACGCCGTTGCCCGGCTTGACCCGCAGGAGCTTGACCGCGACCTTGCGGTCCAGCTCCGGATCGTAAGCCGCGTAGACCTCCCCCATCCCGCCCCGGCCGACCAGGCCGAGCACGACGTAGCGCCCGATCGTCGCCCCCCGGGTGAGCGGCGCCCCGGGATGTTCGGCAGGTGGGCTGGGCGGGGCTTCCGTCGACAATTTTCGGGCCTTCGGGGCTCGTACATCGACGGATCGCGGGCCCGATTTGAGGCCAAGATTTGAGCCTGGGCGCAGACAATGCGACGCTACGTCTCGCCAAGGAGCCCAGCTGATGTTACTCAAGAGTATTCGTCCGTGACTCCGCTGCACCTCGATCTCCCCCTCACGGTCTCGCCCGCCATCGTTTCGCCCACGCGCCGCCTCCTGGAGGCGAAGCTGGCGCCGGTGCTGGACGACGAGGACGCCGTGTTCAGGGTGGCGATGACCGCGCACGAGCTCCTCGAGAACGCGGCCAAGTACGCCTCCGACGGGAAGGCGCGCCTCGAGGTCGACGTCTCGCCGCGCGGCGACGACGCCATCATCCGGGTCGTCGTCACCAACAACTCCAGCCGCGAGCACATCGATCACCTGGGCACCTGCTACGCCGAGATGAACGCCGAGACCGACGCCATGGCTCACTATTTCAGTCTGATGCGCCGCAATGCCCGCGTCGGATCCGTGTCGCGCCTCGGGCTGGCCAGGGTTCGCGCGGAAGGCGAAATGGCCATCGAGGTCGCCATCACCGGCGACACCGTCAAAGTCGTGGCGTCCGGGGTTCTCGTCCACCCCTGAATACATTCCCCCGCATGTACCTACGTGTCACCACGTTGGGTTCTAAGGGCTTCCCACGATGTACGTTCGCATCAATGGCGCCCAGCAGGGTCCCAGCAGGGTCCCAGCAGGGTCCAATGGTGGTCGACGTCGGATAGTGAGGGTGAAACTGCGAGAAAGACGCTTGTCAAATAACGACAAGCGCCGATAATAGAGGCTCGTATCCCCCCACCCCCCACGTGGAGGTCGTTTCCGATGCGGTCCAAGTTATTGCTCTGCGCCGCGCTCGTCGGCACCTGTGCTTTCGCTACCTGGTCACCCGTGGCTCGGGCTGCCGATCCCAAGGGCAGAGGCGCCAAGGGCGCCAAGGAAAAGAAGGCCAAATCGGGCGATTCGCTCAGCGACGACAAGGTCATCAGCAAACAGATGCAGTGGGAGGACTCCGTGATGGGGCCCGACGACAAACGGGCCGAGTTGGACAAGATCGCCCGCGCGCAGGCGATCAACAAGGCCGCCGCCGAGAAGGCGGCGAAAGAGAAAGAGAAGGCCGACGCACAGGCCGCCAGGGAAGCCGCCGCGCCGAAGCCGCAGACCAGCAAGCGCGGCGGTGAGGTCGCGCTGCCGACGCTGCCCGACGAGGACTCGTCGGGAAAGAGCGGCAAAGGCAAGTCGAGCGGGATCTCGCCGAAGCTCGAGACGGCCGCCGCGGCCACCCCCCCGCCGCCGGTCAAGCACGGCGACGACAAGTTCATCGACAAGCTGCTGAAGGACGAACCCGGGAGCAAGAAGCACAAGGCCTCGGCGAGCGACGACAAGGCGCTCGACGAGTTGCTGGCGGTCGACAAGCCGAAGCCCGCGGCGAAGGGCAAAGGCCGGAAGGACGACGTCGACAGCCTGCTGCTGTCGGCGGACAAGGCGCCCCCCATGCCGGAGACGCACGTCAGGCACGAGACCCCCGAGTGGGCCAAGCCGGAGATCGCGTCGACGCCCGTGCAGGCGCCGCTGCCGGTCCGCCCGCAGCCCAAGCGCGACGACGGAATCATTCACGTCGTCCAGGGTGCTGCGACCGGGGGACGCCCGGTTGCCGCCTCACCGCGCACGGTGGCGCCGCCGCCGCCGGCACGCTCCAACTCGGTCGCGACCCGCTCCCAGGCCGGGCGACGGCAAGCCGCGCCCGCCGCGGACTGGAACGATCCCTTTGCCGCCGCGCCGAAGAAGACGGTTGCGGCGCGCGAGCGCCACCGGGACGACAGCGGCGCCGACGACCTCGACGGCGACATCCCCGTGAACCGGCGACATCCGGCGGCGGCGCCGCGGCGCGGAACCCGCGACGCGGACAACGACGGCGATTCGTTCAAGAACGCCAAGTCGACCGGCGGGACCCGGCGGGCCGCTCCGGCCGCCAAGCCGCCCAAGTGGAAGGATCCGTTCACGGAGAGCGAGCCACGGGTTCCTGCTCGTTCCCGGGCGATTGTTGCGACCCGCGCGCCGCAGAAGGCGGAGGCAGCTTCCAGGGAGACGTCCAAGTTGCCGTCCAAGTTGCCGTCCAAGTGGGACGTTGCCCAGCGGCACGAGGTTGCCGCCGCGGACGCCCCGCGTGCCCGCAGCGGACGCTGGGGCGTTCTCAAGAAGCACGCCCACTAAACACGCCACCAAAAGAGAGCGGCGGCCGCGCCCTCACCCAGAAATTGGGTGAATGTGGGTGAATGCGGGCGGCGGTGGCATCGCCGGTCCGGCCGATCTGGCGCACTTTCTAGCCCATCCGTTTTCGGATACAGTTCGGCATCCCAATTTCGGAGATGCCCTTGTCGAAGAGCTCGTTGGGCCCACGGTCGAGGTGGGTTGTCTGCATTCCGGCAACTCTGTTCCTGCTGGCGTCGGCGACCGCCGTCGCGGCGGACGACGCCAAGGCCCACTACCAGAAGGCGACCGCGCACTTCGCCGTCGGCGAATATCACGACGCGGCCGTTGAGTACGAAGAGGCGTTCAAGCTGAAGCAGGATCCAGCCATCCTGTTCAACGCCGCGCAGGCCTTCCGGCTGGCGGGCGACAACCAGAAGGCGCTGCTCCTCTACAACAACATCATCAAGCTCTACCCGAGCACACAGTACGCGAAGGATTCCAGGGAGCGGATCGAGAAGCTGTCGCAGGCCGCGCCGGCGACGACGACCGCGCCCCCCGCGGCCACGGCCGCGCCGGTCGCCCCGATTCCGCCCCCGGCTCCGGTGGTCGTCGCGCCGCCGCCCGCGATCGCGCCCGCCGCCCCCGCGCCCGGCGCCTCGGCGACCCTCGTCTCGCCGCGCCGCCGCCGGCCACCGGCGAGGCCCGTCCGCTCTACACGCGCTGGTGGTTCTGGACGGCCGTCGGCGTCGTCGCGGCCGGAGCGGCCATCACGGCCATCGCGCTCTCGTCGGGCGGGAGCGCCGGAGCCTGGAACAATCTTCCCCCCGTTCAAGCAGGACTGGTGCGCTGATGAAGCTGGGCTCGACTCCTCTGACGAAGCTCGCTGCCACAGCTGGCGGTCGCTGCGATGGGCGCCCTCGGGTGCAGCAAGTCCTCACCGACCGCCCCCACCGACCGCGGCGTCAACATCACCGTGGACGCCAAGGCGCTCTCCGGCGCCCAGCTCGGGATGATCAAGTTCGGATCGCTCATCGTGACCGGCGACGAGCTGCAGGTGCAGCGCTTCAGCGTGGTCCCTCAGATCTCGAGCGGCCAGCTCACGTTCCAGTATCTGCCCAAGGCCGGCACGGCCAGCGCGGCCATGTTGAGCTTCGAGTTCGATGCGCTCGGCGACACGGGTCTGGTCTACGGCACCGGCAAGGCGGGCCCCGTCACGTTGGCCGCCGGCGCGGTTTCGGTCACCATCACGCTGACCAAGAGCCCCGGCACCTCGAAGGGACTGGGCGCGACCTGCACGGCCGCCACGCGACTGCGGCAGCGGTTTCTGCACCGACGGCGTCTGCTGCCAGGAGGCGTGCAAGGACACCTGCGCCTCCTGCGCCCTGACGAACACCAAGGGTCTCTGCGCCGCCTACGCAGCCAATACCGATCCCGAGAACGAGTGCGCGGGGTTCTCGATGGCCACCGGCACCGGAGGCAGCGCCGGCAAGGGGGCGCCGGCGGCGCGGGGGCGCGGGGGGCGCCAAGGCCGACGCCGGGGCCGCGATGGACGCGTCCACCAGCGACGCCGAGCCGATCAACGCCCCCGACGGCGGCATCATGGCCACCGCCAGCAGCTGCGGCGGGACCTGCAACGGCATGAAGGCCTGCGCCTTTGCCTCGCCGGGAACCACCTGCGGAAAGCCGTTCTGCAACACGCGCAAGGATTTGGCGAACCTCGTCTGCGACGGCAAGGGGAGCTGCGGCGTCGGCCTGGAGAACTGCGCGAACGGCTACGCCTGCGACTTCCAGGGCAAGGACTGCCGCACCAGCTGCAGCGCCAACGTCGACTGCCTGTCCGGCTACTACTGCAACGGCAACACGAACGCCTGCGCCGCCACCAAGGCCGACGGGCTCACCTGCGCGACCGACGCCGAGTGCACGAGCAGCCACTGCGTCGTCGCCAACGGAACGGGCGTCTGCTGCAACACCGCCTGCGATTCGCCCAACAGCTGCAACAACTCCGGCTCTGCCGGCAAGTGCCAGTGCCCGGGCGTCACCTGTGCCGCCGGGGTCGCCTGCCAGATCTTCTATGCGGACTCCGACGTCGACGGGTATGGCGACCGGACGGGAACGCTCACCGCCGGGACCGCCAAGGCGGGGTGCGCCGGAGCGGCACCGGCCGGGTTCGTGGCCGACAACAGCGACTGCGATGACAAGGACGCCAACGTCCATCCTGGACAGACGGGCTACTTCGGCACCGTCAGCAAGGGGACCGGCACCTTCGACTACGACTGCGACGGCACCCTCACCAAGGAGTTCGCGGAGTACCCCGGCGCGAGCTGCACGTTCTGCCCCTCCTGCTCCACCGGCTGCGGGACGGGAGCCACCACCTGCAGCGCCACGGGAGCTCAGGCGTCGCTGGCGTGTCCCCTCGAGGGGGGCATTTGCCTGTCGACGATCCAGCCGACCCAGGCCCAGACCTTGATGAGCGTGGTGCCGGCCGCGACGACGATCGTCGGTCCGCCGATCATCATCAAGACCGCCTGCTGCGGCTGCGATGACCATGCCGGGTTCAGCGCGACAATCGCCTGCGGCCAGTCAGGCTCGTACGTCACCTGCGGCACCTGCGGGGCCTCGGGCGTCGGCGCCGGCGCCTCGGGTGGGACGGTGAACAGCACCGCCAGCAGGCAGCAGCTCTGTCGGTAGGAGAGCGTTGCCGAAAAAGCAACGGTAGCGAAGCGAACCACGCCCGACGACGTGCCGTCCAAACGCGGCCTCGCGGAACTTCAGCGGGGACCGCGCGCGAAGATTGCCGCCGTATCGGGCGGCAACGAGAGCGAGCCCCCGGCTCCATCGCCCCGCACAAGCGCCATCGAAGACGTGGCCAGCGCCAGCTCCCAGCGGGCGCCGCCGCCCGGCAGTCGAATCGAAACGTCCTGGGCGCCGAAGTTGGCGGCGGTGAACGTCGCCGCGCCGCTGGGATCGCCGCGCTCGATGGTCACCGAGCGGGCGGCCTCGTCGGAGGTCACGCGCGTGAGATCCTTGCGCCCGTTGTGAAGCGGCGCCAGCCGGCGCCGCAGCGCGATCAACGCGCGGTAGAACGCCAGCATCTCGGCGTGCGGCGGCTGGGCGATCGATTCCCAGCGCAGCTTGGCGCGCTGGAACGTCTCCTCCGCCTGTGGATCGGCCCAGCTCGCGACCTCGCTCCCCTCTTCCAGGAGGTGGAGATATTCCTGATGTCTCCCCTGGCGGACGGCCTCGGCCAGGGCCGGATCGCTGTGGCTGGTGAAGTAGTCGAAGGGAGCCTCCTCGGCGTACTCCTCGCCGTGAAACAGGAGCGGCAGCGCGGGCGTCGAGAACAGCACCATCGCGGCCACCTTCTGCCGTTCCAGGCCGACGACCTGAGCGAGGCGCCGCCCCTGGCAGGCGTTGGCGACCTGATCGTGATTCTGGTTGAACGCCACGAAGCGCTCGCCGGGCGCGCCGACCGCGGGCGCCCCATGGCGGCGCCGGCGAAACGCCGACGGCTGCCCGTCGTAGACGAAGCCCTCCGAGATCGCCTTGGCCAGATCGGCGGCGCGGCCGAAGTCGACGAAGTAGCCGCGCCGGTTCCCGGTGGCGAGCACGTGCTGCGCGTGATGAAAGTCGTCGCTCCACTGCGCGTCGAGGCCCAACCCACCGGCGGCGGTCGGCTGGATGACGCGCGGATCGTTCAGATCGCTCTCGGCGACCAGCCAGGCGCGGCGACCGAGGCGGGCCGCCTCGGCGTGAAACGCGTCGGAGAGCTCGGCGAGGATGTGCCGCGCGCCGAAGTCGAAGATGCCGTGAATGGCGTCGAGGCGCAGCCCGTCGACGTGATAGTCGGCCAGCCAGTGAAGCGCGTTGTCGACGAAGAACCGGCGCACCTCGTCGCTGTCGGGCCCGTCGAAGTTGAGCGCGGCGCCCCAGGGCGTCTCGTAGCGATCGGTGAAGTAAGGGCCGAAGTCCTGGAGGTAGTTCCCCTCCGGCCCGAGGTGGTTGTAGACGACGTCGAGAAACAGGGCCAGGCCATGCGCGTGACAGGCATCGACCAGCTGGCGCAACCCCGCCGGCCCTCCGTACGCCTCGTGCGGAGCGAACAGAGACGCGCCGTCATAGCCCCAGTTGCGAGCGCCGGGGAAGGTCACCACCGGCATCAGCTCGACGGCAGTGATGCCGAGGTCGCGCAGGTAAGGGAGCTTCGCGGCGACGCCGGCGAAGGTTCCTTCGGGCGAAAACGTCCCCACGTGCAGCTCGTAAAAGATGAGGTCGGGCAGCGGCAGACCGCGCCAGCCGCCGTCGGTCCACCGAAAGTCGCCGCCGGCGACGATGCGCGACGGTCCGTGCACGCCGGCGGGTTGGCGGCGGGAGACCGGATCGGGGCGGGGACCGACGCCGGGTAAGAGATAGACGTAGTCGCTGCCGACCGGGGCCAGCCCGGCGGGGGCGCATGCGGTGAAGACACCGTTCGTTGCGCGCGCCATCGGCAGCTCGGCGCGGATCTCGCCGCTGCCGGGCGCGAGAAGACGGACCGTCAGACTCTCGGCGCGCGGCGCCCAGATCGAGAACGTGACCGCACCGTCGGGGGCGACGGTGGCGCCCCGGTCGAGTTGCCAGCTCATTCCAGGAGAATAATGCCGGGCTGGCCGAATCACATGGTCGGCGGTGAGCCCAGGAACCTCGAAGAGGTCGGGGCAGCGTCGCGAGGGGCTCCCCGCGACGATGGACCCGCGACGCGTAGGCGGTTCATTCGCCGCCCGCCGCCCGCCTGCGCCCCGCAAGCTGGACGCGAATCGGCGGCTGGGCGAAGCTGCCCGGGTGAGCAAGGGGCCGCCTGCGTTCCCGCGTCACGTTCCGCCTCACGCCCACGGGCGCCTGTTGACGGCGGGGGCGCTGGGCGTCGCCGTCGCGTTCCTGCTTCCGGCGCGGCTGGGGACGGCGCTGCGGCTCCTCGCCGCCTGGGACGTCGCCGCCCTGGCGATGTCCAGCTTCGCCTGGATGATCATCTTGCGCGCGGGGCCCCACGAGACCCACACCCACGCCGGCACCCACGATCCCGGCCGCCGCGCGGTCAATATCCTGGTGATTCTGACCAGCTGCGTGTCGCTGCTGGCCACGGCCGTCGTCCTCCGCCAGGCCCGCGCCCAGCCGCCCGAGGTCCGCGACCTCTTCGTCGTGCTCTGCATCCTGGCGGTCGCCAGCGCCTGGGTGCTCACCCACACCGTCTATGCCTTGCGGTACGCGCACCTCTACTATCGCGACGACCACGAAGGGGTCGGGGGCCTCACCTTTCCGGGCGACGCCGCCCCCTGCTACCTCGACTTCGCCTACTTCGCCTTCACCATCGGGATGTGCTTCCAGGTCTCGGACGTCTCGGTTCCGAGCCGCCAGATCCGGCGCGCCGTCCTAGGCCACGGCCTGCTGTCGTTCCTCTACAACACGGCGATACTGGCGACGGCGATCAACCTGGCGGTCGGCGTGTTCAATTGAGTTCGGAACCCTGAGAGGGTTCCGAGCCGCCGGCGATGAGCTCCGGCCGGCGAAGCCGGCCTGCGCTCGACGCGTTCAAGTCACCTCAGCTCGACGATGCTGACGCCGTCGCCGCCCTGGCGCGAGGTGCCGGGAGCCCAGCGGGAGACGTAGGGCGACTCGTCGAGATAGGCGCGGATTCGCTTGCGCAGGGCGCCGGTGCCGTGACCGTGGATGACGACCAGGTGGCCCTGCCCCGACAGCGCGGCGCGATCGAGCGCCGCCTCGACGGCGGCCAGCGCGTCGTCGCCGGTCTGCCCGCGCAGGTCTGCCGTCGGCGAGCTCCCCTGGGAGACGAGCGCCAGCGCATCCTCGGAGGCACGCGACTCGGGCCCCCGCGTCGCCGGTCCTTTGGCGACGGCGAGGGCGGCGGCGGCGCGCGCGGCCTGGCGCGGCGGACCGGCGATCGGCCGCAGCTCGTCGGCCCCGACCTCCACGGTCATCTTGCCGACGGTCACCTTGGCCCGCCCGCGGGCGTCGGGAAGCTGCGCGACGACGCCGTTCGCGCCCAGGCGCTCGACGCGCACGCGGGCCCCCAGCTCCAGCGCCGGGGCCTCGACGACGGCCGGCGCGTCCGGCCGCGGCAGCTTGGCCAGCGCCTCGGCTCCGACGCGGGCCAGCTCTTCACGCCCGGCCTCGGCGGCGCGCGCGGTCCCTCCCTCCTGCGCGCGGCGGACCACGCCCCGGATCTCCTCGCGCGCCTCGGCGATGGCCGCCTCGACCGCCTCGCGTGACTTGTGGCCGAGGTCGCGCTCGCGGCGAGCCAGCGCCTCCGCGGCGTCGCGCTGCGCGTCGGCCGTGGCGCGGGCGGCAGCCTCTGCTTCGGCGAGCCGCTCGGCGTCGCGTCCGAGCGCCGCCTCGCGCGCCTCGAGCCGGGCGATGGCCGACTCCAGCCCGACGCTGGAGCCGCCCGCCAGGGTCCGGGCCCGGTCGAGCAGCGCCTCCGGAAGCCCCATCCGCGCCGCGATGTCGAAGGCGTACGCCCGCCCCGGCGCGCCGACCGCCAGCCGGAACGTCGGCCGCAGCCGCTCGAGGTCGTACTCCATCCCGGCGTTGGCGAAGCGCGGATCGCTCTCGCCCAGCGCCTTCAGGCTGTCGTAGTGGGTGGTGATCACCGCCAGCACCGGCCGCTCCACCAGCGTCTCGGCCGTCGCCCGCGCCAGCGCCGCGCCCTGATCCGGGTTGGTCCCCGCCATCAGCTCGTCGAGCAGCACCAGCGCCGAGCCTGTCTCGGGGGCATTCAGGATCTCGGCGACGTTGGCCAGGTGGCCCGAGAAGGTCGACAGATCGCCGAGCACCGACTGCCGATCCCCGATGTCGGCCCGCACGGCGTCGAAAAAGCCGATCCGACTCCCCGGCGCCGCCGCCACCAGGAGCCCCGCCCGCGCCATCAGCGCAGCGAGCCCGACCGTCTTCATGAGCACGGTCTTGCCGCCCGCGTTCGGGCCGCTGACGATCAGGACGCGTGCCGCGGGACCGCCCAGCGCGACGTCGTTGGCGACGACCGCGCCCTTGGCGCCCGCTTCGGCGTGGGCCAGCGCCAGCAGAGGGTGGCGGGCCTCCTTCAGATCGACGATCGGCTCTTCGACGATCGAAATCGCGGTGCCACCGTACGCGACCCCCAGCCGCGCAGCCGCCGCCAGCGCATCGAGCTCGGCCAGCACGGCCGCCGCTCTTGCGCGAGCATGGGCGCAACCGCCGCCACGTCGGCGGTCAGCGCCTCCAGAATCCGCCGCGACTCCCGCCGGATGTCCAGCTCCACCACCTTCAGCCGGTTGTTGGCGGCGACACAGCGCCGTCGGCTCGACGAACACGGTCTCCCCGGTGCGCGACGTGTCGTGGACGATCCCCAGCCCCAGCGACTTGGCCGAGGCCTTGAGCGGCAACACGAACCGCTCGGCGCGCACGGTGAAGAACTGGTCCTGCAAGACGGAGACGTACTCCTCCGAGCGCATCAGCTTCTCGATCGCCCCGCGCGCGTTCTCCGCCAGCCCCTTGCGCTCCTCACGCAGCCGGGCCAGCTCGGGAGAAGCGGCGTCGCTGATCTCCCCCGAGGCATCGAACGTCGAGGCAATCGTCCGCGCCAGGCCTCGCGGCGGATCGAGCTTCGAAGCGAGGGCCGCAATCTCCGGCATCGGCGCGCGCATTCCGCCGACGCCGGCTGTCGCAACAAACGCCCGTCGCGCCCCGTCGGCGATGTCCGTCAGCACCGCCACCGGGCGAAGCTCGTCCGCCCCGAGCACGATCCCCTTCTCCGCCGACCCCAGGGCCGCCTCAATCTCCGGCGCCGCCAGCGAAGGGAGCGGATCGCCGGACCGCAAGAGCCCGGCCAGCTCCGCCACCGCGGCCATCCGCCGCGCGGCCTCGCCGGCGTCGCTGGCCAGAGAAAGCTCGAGGCAAAGCGCCCGCCCCGCGGCCGACTGCGCTTCCGCAGCCAAACGCCTCAGCAGCTCGGCCCAGTCGAGGACTTCGAGAAAACGAGATTCGGTCATCATGCGCGCTGGGAAGACTACCCGCGCGAGCGCGCCGCCGCCCGAAGAGAGCGGCCTACGGCTTGTCGATGGTGATGACCAGGTCGCAGGGGAAGTTGAACTTGATGTCGACGGTGTTCGGGCTCTTGAGCTGATCGCAGGCGGGACCGAAGAGCTCCAGCGTCGTGGCCGTCATCATCCCCTGGCTGTTGGTGGTGATGTCGTCCATGTACCAGCCGTTGGTCTTTCCCGAATCGAGCTTCAGGACCGTCTTGGCGCCCGAGCCATCGACCAGATAGACCTGCGCCTCGTCGAGCTTGGTGGTGTCGATCGTGAACGTCGACAGATCGAAGACGCAGCTCCGCACCCCGGACAGCGCCTTCGAAAGTTGCGCGACCAGCATGCTCACGTCGGACGCATTCGGCGTATACGGAACGGTCGGGCCCATGGTCGTCGAGTAGGTGCCGAGCGTGACGCCCCGTGCAGGCGTCTGGCCCGATGCCGTCAGGTCGGCGGCCCAGCCAGCCACACCGGAGCACTGGTCGTAGAAGTCGGACGCGGTGCCGCCCGTCTTCACCGGCGCCAGCGTCGGCTCACCGGCGCCCGCGTTGGCGAACGACTGCAGCACGCCCGGCGCAAGGTCGAAGAGCGCCGTCTGGATCCCGAACACGATCGTCGGGATGCCGGCCGCGTTGGCAGCTTGCAGCTTCCCGACCACCGAGTCGGGCGCGCAGAGCGAGTTCGAGTCGTCGCAATAGTCCGGCTGCCCGTCGGTGATGAGGAGGATGTACTTGCTGCCCGGATCGGCATCGGCCATCAGCGCCGTGGTGACGTTGCCGATCGACTCGCTGATGGGCGACTCGAACTTGATCCCCTGTTGGGTGCTGTTGGGTGGAAAAGGAAGACCGTCGTAGAGCGTCGCGATGGCGGCCGCGTTGTTGAGCGCCGGGGGTACGTTGTTGGTGAGCATCCCCTGCAGCGAGGGGCACATCCCGCCGCCGACCGGATTCGATCCGTAGACGGTGCTGAAGCCGAACCGGACCTGCGAGTCGAGCTGCGGAAGGACCTGCTCGATGGCGGTCTTGAGGTTGTACCAAGACGTATTCATCGTATCGACGGTGTTGGTCATGGTGTTCGTGCAAACCGCATCGCCGGTGCTCTCACCGGCCTTCGCAGTCAGGCAGTGGAACATGCTCCCCGACCGATCGACGAGCAGGTAGACCGTGGGGTTGGTGGGCGTGAACATGACGTCCTTCTGCTGACATCCGGCGGCGTCCGACGGACCCGCATCTCCGGTAATCACGATGTCGCCGCTGCTGCCGCCGTTGCCGGTGATCGTGATGCTGCCGCCGGTGCCCTTGCTGCCGCCGGAGCCGCCCTGGCCGACCGTGTTGCCGCTGCCGCCGCTGCCGGCGAGGCTCGCCGACACGCCCGCCTTGCAACCGAACGCGCCGAGCAGCGCCGCGCCGCAACCGGCGACCAGAATCGGCGCAAGTGCGCGCCCAAGTGCGCGCCAACAATAAGCGAAGTGATTCACGGAGCCTCCTGGAAAAGCATTTACATTACCACGAGCCCGCCGCCAAGGTCGTGGGGTCAGGCGCCGGCGGGCCGGGGCCGACGTCGGACCGACTCACCGCCGGGCGCGTGTCCCTGCCGCACTCGGTCAGAGCCCTCGGGAGATTCCCGCCCCGTGCGGCCCGCAGCCGTCCCGGCGGCCCCGCGCGCGCTCCGTTCGCGATGGCTTCTCAGGTTTCGCTCGTGTTATTTTGGGTGCTTCCTAACGGGGGACGGTGGCTTAGCTTTTCTAATGAAGTCTTTTCTTACGACCGCGGCGGCAGTTTTTCTATTGGGCGTATTGACCGGATGTGGCGGTGGCGGAGGTCCCGCCCCGCACACCGACGGCGGGCCGAACGACCGGCCCGACATGATGAAGGTGACGCCCCACCCCGACGGCGGGCCCGACGCCGGCGACGCCGGTGACGCGTCGATCGTCAACACCTGCGGGGCGAATGGCCCGACGCTGGCCCTCGGCGACACCTGTGGCTGCGACGCCGAGTGCGGAAGCGGTCACTGCGTCGAGGGGGTCTGCTGCAACAGCGCCTGCTCCGGCGGCTGCCAGACCTGCACGGCGGCCAGTGCGCCGGGCACCTGCCTGGCGCGCCCGGCCAAGGCCGCGCCACGCAAGGCCTCCGACTGCCCGACCGACTCGCCCGCCAGCTGCGGGATGGACGGGACGTGCGATGGCGCGGGCGCCTGCCGCTACTACCTCGGCAACACCTGCGTCGGGGGCACCTGCAGCGGTGACTCGGTGCTCGGGGCCTTCGCCTGCGACGGCACCGGCGTGTGCAAGGCGGGTGTCACGCAGATGCTCTGCCTCCCGTACAACTGCGACGCGGCGACCGGAACCTGCTTCACGTCCTGCACCTCATCTCAGGGGGGGCAGTGCGACCCACAGCACTCGTGCGACCTCAGCACCGGGAGCTGCGGCAAGGTCGGGATCGGCGCGCACTGCAAGGGCGACGCCGACTGCATCTCGGGCAACTGCGCCGACAGCGTCTGCTGCAACATCGCCTGCAAGGGCGCCTGCGTCGCGTGCAACCTGCCCGGCCGGCTCGGCGCCTGCTCGGCGATCGACTCCGGAAAGCCCGACCCGCGGGGCGTTTGCAGGGACCAGGGGGCGGCCAGCTGCGGTCACAACGGGACCTGCGACGGCGTGGGCGGCTGCGCCAACTACGCCCGGGACACCCAGTGCCTCGAGCCGTCGTGCACCGGCAATCGCCTCAACACGGCGGGGACCTGCAACGGTCTCGGCACCTGCCGCGCGCCGGGCGTGCAGGACTGCCATCCCTTCCGCTGCGTCGACGGCGCCTGCACGAAGTCGTGCCAGACGGTGGACGATTGCGATCAGGGAACCGCTTGCCTGCCCGGAACGTCCGGCACGATGACCTGCGGGCCGAAGCCGCTCGGCGCCAGCTGCCAGGGCGCCAGTGAATGCTCCAGCAACTTCTGCGTCGACGGCGTCTGCTGCGAGAGCTCGTGCGGCGGGACCTGCCAGTACTGCGCGCTGCCGACCTCGCCCGGCTTCTGCATGACCGTCGCGGCCGACAACGTCGATCCGCGGGGTCTCTGTCAGGACAAGGGCGCCGCGTCCTGCGGAACCAATGGCAAGTGCGACGGCGCCGGCACTTGCGAGACGTACGCCAAGGGAACCATCTGCGCCGCCGAGACCTGCGCGAGCGGCGTCTACACGGCGGCTTCGACCTGCAACACGACCGGCCAGTGCGTCGCCCCCGACTCGCGCCCCTGTGCCCCGTATGTCTGCAACGGCTCGCAGTGCTTCAACGTCTGCGCGACGAGCGACCAGTGCAAAGCGCCCAACACCTGCAACGGGATGAACTCGTGCGGGCTCAAGGGTCCGGGCGCCGTCTGCGCCAACACGGACGAGTGCCAGACCGGCCTCTCCTGCGCCCAGGGGTACTGCTGCAACTCGCCCTGCGGCGGGGCCTGCCAGTCGTGCGCGCTGCCGAACACGCTCGGAACCTGCACCAACGTTCCGGTCAACCAGGTCGATCCGACCGGGCAGTGCGTGGACAAGCTGGCCGCCTCCTGCAACACCAACGGCAAGTGCGACGGCAACGGCAGCTGTCAGCTCTACGTGCAAGGAACGACCTGCCTCGGGTCGACCTGCCCCGGCGGGACCTCGACCTTCACCGGCACCTCGACCTGCGACGGCGCCGGCAAGTGCGTCACGCCGAACGCCGCCCCCTGCTTCCCCTATCAGTGCGGCACGAACGTCTGCAAGAACTCCTGCACCGCCAACTCGGACTGCGCCTCCCCGGCCGTCTGCATCAACGGCTCCTGCGGCCTCAAGCCGCCCGGACAGGCCTGCGTGACGGCCGCCGAGTGCTCGTCCGGCTTCTGCTCGCAGTCGGTCTGCTGCGCGACCGCCTGCACCGGCGCCTGTCAGTCCTGCGCGCTCACCACCGCGCCCGGCACCTGCAGCAACGTTCCCAACGGGACGGCCGATCCGCAGGGGACCTGCCACGATCAGGGGAACATCACCTGCGGGACCGATGGTTTCTGCGACGGCAGCGGCGCCTGCCGGAAGTACGCCGGCGGCACGTCTTGCGCGGCCCCCTCCTGCCCGGCCGGCGGCACGACGTTGACCTCGGGCCGCACCTGCGACGGACAGGGGACCTGCCAGGCTGCCTCGACGATCGCCTGCGCCCCCTACGTCTGCAACGGCAGCACCGCCTGCAAGGCGGCCTGCGCGGTCGACGCCGACTGCCAGTCGCCCGACATCTGCGATCCGAAGACGGGTCTCTGCGGCACCAAGCACCGGCTCGGCCAGGCCTGCACGGCGTCGTCCGACTGCCTGACGGGAAACAGCTGCGTCGACGGCGTCTGCTGCAGCGCCACTGCCTGCTCGACCTGCCAGGCCTGCAACATCGCCGGCAGCGCCGGAAATTGCGCGAACGTGCCGGCCAGCAGCCTGGAACCGCACGGCCTGTGCGCGACGAGCCCGCCCTGCGGCAACACGGGCGCCTGCGACGGAGCCGGCAAGTGCCAGCTCGGCGGGACCGGCGTCTCGTGCGGGACGGCGACCTGCACCGGCTCGACCTTCACCCCGGTCTCGCACTGCAACGGCACGGGGGCCTGCGCCGCGCCGGTCTCCTCGACCTGCCCCGGTGGCTTCGTCTGCGACTCGACCAGCGCGACCTGCAAGACGGCCTGCACGGTCGACACCGACTGCGTCGCCCCGCTCACCTGCCAGGGCACCGGCTCGACCAAGAGCTGCGCCCTCAAGCCCAACGGTCAGACGTGCGCCTCGGCAAGCCAGTGCATCAGCGGCTTCTGCACCGACGGCGTCTGCTGCGGCAGCGGCCCCTGCGGCACCTGCAAGGCCTGCAACGTGAACGGCGCCGGGAGCTGCGCGGCGATCCCGTCAGGGACGGCGGCCCCCACCGGTCAGTGCCTCGCCAACGGGACCTGCGGCAACACCGGCGCCTGCAACGGCGGCGGCGCCTGCGCGCAGGCCGCCACCACGGTGAGCTGCGCGGCCGCGTCCTGCACTGGCACCACGTTCACGGCGACTGCGTTCTGTTCCGGCGGCGGCACCTGCGCCGCCGCGACGACGTCCAGCTGCGCCCCCTACGTCTGCGGCGGCACGAGCTGCAAGACCACCTGCAACGTCGACGGCGACTGCGTCGCCGCCGGCGGCAACGGCAGCTACTGCACCGGCACCGGCGGGGCCTGCCTGCCGGTAAAGGCGAACGGCGTCGCCTGCTTCTCCAACCACGAATGCAGCAGCGCGAACTGCGTCGACGGCGTCTGCTGCGGCACCGCGAGCTGCCCGACCTGCCAGTCCTGCAACGTCAGCGGCAGCGCCGGGACCTGCGCCAACGTGGCCAGCACCGTCACCGAGCCGCACGGCCGCTGCGGCGCCAACGGCACCTGCGGCAACACGGGGGTCTGCAACGGCAGCGGGGCCTGCACGCAAGCGGCCAGCAGCGTGACCTGCGCCGCCGCGTCGTGCAGCGGCACCACCTTCACCCCGGCGGCGTTCTGCTCGGGCAGCGGCACCTGCTCCACGCCGACGAACACCAGCTGCGCGCCGTACATCTGCGGCAGCACGAGCTGCAACAATTCGTGCAGCAGCGACGCCCAGTGCGTGCCGAGCGGCGGCAACAACACCTATTGCACGGGGACCAACGGCAGCTGCCTGCCGGTCAAGTCACTCGGCGTGGCCTGCCTGTCGAACCACGAGTGCGGCAGCGGCAACTGCGTCGACGGCGTCTGCTGCAGCACCGCGAGCTGCGGGACCTGCATGGCCTGCAACGTCGCCGGCAGCCTGGGCACCTGCGCCAACGTGGCCAACGCCATCACCGAGCCGCACGCCCGCTGCGGCGCCAACGGGACCTGCGGCAACACCGGCGTCTGCAACGGCGCCGGCGCCTGCACGCAGGCCGGAACCAGCGTCACCTGCGCGCCGGCGTCGTGCAGCGGGACCACCTTCACACCCGTTGCGTTCTGCAACGGGGCCGGAGCCTGCTCTGCCCCCTCGACCTCCAGCTGTTCCCCCTACCTCTGCAGCGGAGCGACCTGCGGCAACGCGTGCAACGCCGACACCGATTGCGTCAACACGACCAGCAGCCACAACTACTGCACGGCCACCAACGGCAGCTGCCTGCCGGTGAAGGCGAACGGCGTCGCCTGCCTCTCCAATCACGAGTGCGGCAGCAACTTCTGCGTCGACGGCGTCTGCTGCGCGAGCAACAGCTGCGGAACGTGCATGGCCTGCAACGTTGCCGGGAGCCTCGGCTCCTGCGCCAACGTCGCCAACAACGCCACCGACCCGCACGCCCGCTGCACGCCCGGCGGAACCTGCGGCAACACCGGCGTCCTGCAACGGCAGCGGCGCCTGCCAGCAACAGCCGACCACCGTGATGTGCAGCGGGCCGTCGTGCAGCCTGGGCGTCGCCACCTTGGCTTCGTTCTGCTCGGGCGCGGGGAGCTGCCCGGCCGCGACGACCGCCCTGTGCGGCGACTACAACTGCGGCATCGACGAGCTGCAAGACCAGCTGCACCGCCGACGCCGACTGCGTCGCCGGCGACTATTGCACCGCGACCGGGGTCTGCACGGCGAGAAAAGCGCTGGGCAAGACCTGCGGGGTGAGCGACGAGTGCGCCAGCGGCTTCTGCACCGACGGGGTCTGCTGCAACAAGAGCGCCTGCGGGACCTGCGAGTCGTGCAGCCTCAGCGCCAACGGCACCTGCGCGCCCATCGCAGCGGGCCAGGCCGCGCCCTCCGGCCAGTGCGCCGTCGGATCCACCTGCGGCAACACCGGCCTCTGCGACGGCGCCAGCGGGTGTCAGCAGCGGGCGAGCGGGACGAGCTGCGGCAGCGCTTCATGCCCGGCCGACTCCTCCCAGTTCACGGCCGCGCCCACCTGCAACGGCAGCGGGAGCTGCGTCACCCCCAGCCCCACCACCTGCGGAGGCGGAACCCTCAAGTGCACTGGCAGCGGCTGCCCGGCCAGCTGCGCCGCCGACGCCGACTGCGTGAGCGGAAACTACTGCAGCAGCGGAACCTGCGTCTCGCAGCAGACGACCGGCAGCTGCACGAGCGGCAGTCAATGCTCCACCGGCAACTGCACGAACGGATTCTGCTGCGACGTCTCCGCCTGCCCCACCTGCCAAGCCTGCGGCGCCAGCGGCTTGTGCACCGCGCTCCCCAGCACCACCCTCTGCGCAAGCTCGTGCGCCCCCGACAACTCCACATTCACCCAGACCTACTGCGACTCCGGAGCCTGCAGCGGCGTCCCAGGTCGTCACCACGTGTCCGACGAACATGTGCGACGGCACCCTCGCCGGCTGCCTGTAGCCGCTACTCCGCGGCCAATTGTCACCACTCCCCGCATCCAATCGCCACCCCCAACCCCTCCCGGTGGCCACCCACGCCGCTCCCATTGGCCAGCCCGCCCGCTCCCATTGGCCAGCCCGCCCGCTCCCATTAGCCAGCCCGCCCACTCCCCTGGTGAGCGCAGCGGAGCCGAGGCTCGCCCCAAGGAGGCGGAGGGGGCGTGGTGGCTCTCCGCCGCGAGCCCGCAGGCCGCTCGATCGTTCGCGGCCGAGGACTCCTTCGCGCGAGCGGCGGGGAGACACCACGCCCCCTCCGCCCCCCGCCGATTAGCCGAGCCCGCCCCGCACAGCAGCTCCGCCCCGGAGAGCGGCAGCGGAGCCGAGGCTCGCCCCAAAGGAGGCGGAGGGGGCGTGGTGGCTCTCCGCCGCGAGCCCGCAGGCCGCTCTGATCGTTCGCGGCCGAGGACTCCTTCGCGCGAGCGGCGGGGAGACACCACGCCCCCTCCGCCCCCCGCCGGAAGAGCCGAGCGGAGCGAAGTGATCCCGAGCGAGCAACCCCGACCCCGACCCCGACCCCGAGCGTGACCGCTCAGCGCACGAGATTGCGGAGAAGCAGCCGCAGGTTCTGCAGATCGATCGGCTTTTCAACCCGCGCATTCGGAATGCGCTCCAGGAACTCACGCGCCCGCGGCGTGAAGGCGCCCCCGCTCACGAACACCATCCGCGAAGCCTGATCCGGCGCCACCTTCTCGAGCTCGGCAAACAGATCCATCCCCGTCATCTCCGGCATCATCAAGTCGCACAGGATCAGCCCGTAACGCTCGCCGGCCCGCAGCCGCTCCAGCGCCTTGCGCCCGTCGCCGACGCAGGTGACGTTGTACTCCGCCGAGAGCGACCGCCGCAGGGCCCCCAGGATCATCGGCTCGTCGTCGATGACCAAGAGGCGTCCCCCCTGCGCCTCGACCACGGCCGCCGGCGCGTTGACCAGCTCGCTCGCCGAGTCCATGACGGCCGGCGGCAGCGTGACCCGAAAGGTGCTGCCGCGGCCGATCTCGCTGTCGACGCGCACCTCACCGCCGAGCGCGCTCAGGATCCCGCTGCAAATCCAGAGCCCGAGGCCGGTCCCCTCGCTGGCCGGCTTGGTGGTGAAGAAGGGATCGAAGATCCGCTCCCGGATCTCGGCCGGGATTCCCATCCCGCTGTCCCGCACCTCGACCACGGCGCGGCCGCTTCCGTCGGTCCGCGTCGTCACCCGGATCTCGTTGCGCTCCGTCTCCCCCTCCGGGATGGCGTGGGCCGCGTTGAGCAGGAGGTTCAAGAAGACCTGGCCGAGCCGCGACTCGTTCCCCTCCACCATCGGCGTGTCGCCGTAATCTTTCACCAGCCGGGCCCGGTGCCGGATCTCGTTCCAGGCGATGTTGATCGACGAATCGAGCACCCGTCGGATGGCGACCGGACCGCTCTGATCCTCGTCGCCGCGGGCGAAGACCCGCAGATCGCGCACGATGTTGCGGACCCGCTCGGCCCCCTGCCGCGCCTCGGTGAGCGCCTCGCCGGTCTCGTCGAGCACGTGCGCCGGGCCTCCCCCGGCCGCGCTCCGGGAGAGGCGCGACGCCACGGTGGTGATCTGGTGGCGGGCGAAGTCGATGTTCGCCACGATGTAGGCGAGCGGGTTGTTGATCTCGTGCGCCACCCCCGCCGCCAGCGTCCCCACGGCCGCCATCCGCCCGGCGAAGATGAGCTGATTCTCCATCCGCTTGCGGTCCGAGAGATCGCGGATGAAGAAGAAGTGCCCCTTGAGAATGGGACGGATCGCGTTCGGCTCCAGCACCGGAAGGATCGACAGCTGCATCTCGAACGTCGACCCGTCGGCGCGAACGCCGCGCACCTCTCGCTCGATCTTCTCTCCGATGGCGCGCAGGTCCGCCCCCAGCGCCGCCCGATCCTCGGCGGCGATGAGCGTCTCCCACCGCCGTCCGATCGCCTGTTCGGCGGGTGTCCCCACGAGACGCGTGAACGCGCGATTGACGGAGAGCACCCGGCCGTCGAGGTCGATGCGGCAGATCCCCTCCGCGGCGTCCTCCAGCGCGGCCCGCAGCTCGCGCACCTGCTCTTCCAGGCGCGCCACGACCAAATCCGCGGTCCTCACCGTCGCCAACGGCCCCTCCTCCATTCGGCGCGCCGAAGCTCCCTCACGCACTGCAGAATATCAGCCGCCAAGAAAGCAAGGAAAGTTACTTTTCTATCCTCCCAAAGAGTTCCAAAAACTTTGCGAGTTACCGTCTGAACAAGCTCGAGCTCGCCTGATGTCCGCCGCCGCTCCAGCTCGAGCCGCGACCTCCGTCCAGGAGCTCCGCGGCCCGCTGGCGAACGCGCGGATTCGGATCCCGGCGGGCCGCCTCCTTGATGAAGGGAACGGCCGCGGCGCCCAGGCCCCGCAGGAAGCTCTGCGAGCGCTCGTAGCCGCGGTCGCTGGCGAGCGAGCGAAGCACGCCGCGGATGAGATCGCCGTCCGTCTTGAGCTCGGGATTCAATCGGACCGCCGTCTGCGCGGCCCCCAGCCCCTCCGACCACCGGCGTTGATCGAAATAGATCGTCGCCAGCAGGTAGGGGGCGTCGGCGTCGGCGGGCTTTTCGGCGTGAAGCTGGTCGAGAAGCTCGATGGCCTGGGGAGATTGCCCGGCCGCCACCAGCTGGCGCGCCTGTTCGATCCGTGGGTCCTCGGCCGCCGGCGCCCGAGGAGCGGACGGCGCGACGCTGGCCGGGGCGTGCGCCTCGGCGGACGGTGACGGCCCCCCGGCTGGCTCGGCCGCGCCCGGGCCCGCGGCGTGCGACCCGGCCGCGCTGGCCGATGCGGCGGGCCCGCCGACCTTGCGCCGCAGCCCGAGGCCGACCGAGATCCCCAGCATCACCACCAGCACGAAGCCCCCGAGAACCATCCAGGCCAGGCGCGCGCTCGGCGCGGGGCTGGCCGAAGCCGGGGCCCCCGCGCCCAGCCGGCGACGGACGGCCGAGACCGTGTCGACGGTGGTCTTGGCGGGGACCCGCGCGGCCGGCGCCCGAGGAGGCGCCGCCGCGGGCGACCGGGCCGAATCCGGGTGGGCGCGCGCCGTGGGCCTCGGGCGTCGCGGCGAGCGCGGCGGCGAACTCGCCCGCCGACTGGAACCGATCCTGGGGAAGCTTCGACAGCGCCTTGCCGAGCAGCGACTCCAGCGCCTCGGAGTATCCCGCCGCGGGCGCGACCTGCCGCAGCAGCGGCGGCGGCGACTCGCGGTGCATGAAGATCAGCTCACCGACGTTCTCCGACTGGAACGGTTTGCGGCCCGCGAAGATCTCGAACAGCAGCACGCCGACCGCGTACGAGATCGGTCCGGGCGTCGACGGTGCCGGCCCCGCCCGACTGTTCCGGCGACATGTAGCTCGGCGTCCCGACGGCCATGCCGGCGGTCATGGCCGGCCCGTCGCGCAGCTTGGCCAGACCGAAGTCGAGGATCCGGAGATGCTCCTCGAGCCCGCCCTCGCCGCTCAGGATCAGGTTCTCCGGTTTGAGGTCGCGGTGAACGATCCCCTGCGCGTGCGCGTGCGCCAGCCCCGCCAGCAGCTGGGCCGCGATCTTGAAGACCCGCGGCAGCGCGAGCGGGCCCGACAGCATCACCTCGCGCAGCGTCCGCCCGGTGACGAAGTCCATCACCAGGTAAGGCGCCCCCTCGATGCCGAAGTCGATCACCGAGACGCAGTGGGGGTGCGCCAGGCGGCTCATCGCCTTGGCCTCGTTCTCGAAGCGGGAGAGAAACGCCTTCTGGGCGGCGATCCAGGGGTGCAGGAACTTCACCGCCACCGGCCGCCCCAGCTGGACGCGCTCGCCCTGATAGACGATGCCCATCGCGCCGGACGCGATCTTGGCGAGGATCCGGTACCGACCCTGCAGCACGTTGCCGACGCGGGGATCGGGCGGCGAAGGAGGTTCGACGTCCACCGCCGCCCAGCGTATCACGGACCCGCCGGGGCGTGGACCTGGCGGGAAGTGCGGCGCGCGATCCCGCGATCCGAGGTGCGGCGAGCGCGGTCGCTACTGCAGGAGCTCCGACTGCCCCTTGCGGAGGACGCCGTGCTTGAGCAGGAAGTCGCGCACGGCGCGGTTGACCCGCAGAACGTCGGCGCCGTCGAACTGGCCGTGGCCGCCCTTCGGCAACGGGAAGAGCTGGTTGGGAACACCCGCGCCGTCCAGCGCCTCGTGCAGGCGGCGGGCCTGAGCGAACGGCACCACCGGATCGGCCTCGCCGTGGGCGGTGAAGATCGGCGGCGCCCCCTTGTGCACGTAGGTGATCGGCGAGACCCGCCGCGCCAGCGCCGCTGCACCGGGGGCGTTGCCGATCCAGCCGACGGCGAAATCGCGGGCGGTCGGCGGCACCAGCAGCGCGCCGACGTCGACGACGCCGAAGAAGTTGATCACCGCCGCCACCTTGAGCGGCTCGTCGCCCGGGCAGAGACTGTCGAAGCCGGCCGTCGCCGGCGCCAGCGCCGCCATGAGCGCCAGGTGCGCCCCGGCCGAGCTGCCGACCAGGATCAACCGGTCGACGTCCAGCCCGTACTGCTTGGCGTGGCGGATGACCCAGCGGAGCGCGCAGCGGCTGTCCTCCACGGCGGCCGGCGCGGTGGCGACCCGTGCCAGCCGGTAGTCGACGTTCGCCACCGCGAAGCCCATCGCCAGGTACGGGAGCACGTCGAGCGCGATCTGGTCCTTGTCGCCGCTCACCCAGCCGCCGCCGTGAAAGAGCAGAGCGACGGGCATCGGATCGCGCGGGCGGCGCGGCAGATAGAGATCGAGCTTCCCGTTCCAGCCGCCGACCGACAGGTAGAGCAGGTTCGGCTCGACCCGGTAGTGGGTGGCGATCAGGACCGCGGCGTCGAGCGGGCCCGAGGGGCGGATCTCGGCGCGCGCAGGCGGCCCGACCGCGACGCCGGCCGCCAGCACGAGCAACGCGATGCTTCTGGCCGGGCCTGCGTGCGGCAAATGGGTCAATGCCTCACATGTTTAGGTGATCCAACCTGTTTGACAAGGGCGTCTGCCCCCCGGAAACTCGCCTCGTGACCGAAAAAGCACACTGCGGTGGGATCTTGGTCGTCGACGACGATCCCGACATTCGCGACTCCCTGCGAGAGGTGCTGGAGGACGAGGGGTACGACGTCTCCTGCGTCGGCAACGGGCAGGAGGCGCTCGATCATCTCAAGGCGGCCTCGCCCCGCCCGTGCGTGATCCTCCTCGACCTGATGATGCCGGTCATGGACGGGTGGCAGTTCCGCAAGGAGCAGAAGCAACACCCGGACATCGCCGACATCCCGCTGGTGGTCATCACCGCCACGGGCAAGCGGCCGGTTCTGGTCGACGCCGCCGAGCTGGTGATGAAGCCGCTCGATCTCAATCGCCTGTTCGAAGCGGTCCAGCGCTACTGCAACTGAGGCCCGGACCGCGGGCGTCTTCTTTGGCGCCGGCCTACATCCCGCCGAGGAACTTCCACTCGTCGCCTTCTCTGTCGAGCAGGAAGCGATGGTAGTCGTTGACCCGCCGGTAGCGATCGCCGGCCTCGGGGGCAGCGATCTCGAACGATCCGTCGACGAAGACCTCGACCTCCGCCTCGGTGCCGGTCACCCGGATGTTGCGGTACTCGATGTCGTAGCGCAGCGACTTGACCCGCGGCAGCTGGGTTTCGAGCACCCGCTTGAGCCCGTCGTAGCCATAGTCGTCGTCGGAGCGGGGCGTCCCTGAATCCTCGAAGTACTTCGGCGAGGCGAGCGCCAGGAGTCCGACGACGTTCCGCTGCATGAGCCGCCGCCGGTACTCCTCGACGGTCTCGATGATCTTCCGGTTCTCCTCGCTGCGGACGATCTCGGTGCCGGGGAAGTATTCGCGGTGCGCGCAGCCCGCCGCCAAGCTCGCGCCCAGGGCGATCGCCACCACCGCCATCGCCGATCGAGAGAGTGCGCGCTGTCGACTGATCATGAGCCCGCTGGCAGGTTGCACGAAACGTTCCAGCGCTTGAGCCCCAATTGTCGCGGCTGCTCCCGCCCCGCGCTGCCGCTTCGTCGCGCGTTCCAGGAAGGCCGTGCCAGTTTGGCAAGCCCGACGTGGCCTAGGCCGCCTACCGGGCGGCACGTCGTCGGGCATGGTTCGCTTCGCTCACCGTTGCCTTACGGCAACGCCCTCCTAGCCCTTTGACCGTAACCGGGATCTGCGATAGTGACGTGTGACGACCATGGGCGATCTCCCTGAGCACGCGCGTGAGTTTCCCCGGTTCGAGGTCAACGCCTACGTCGACTACACCGGGAACGAGGTGCTGCTCTTCCACCGCATCCAGAACATCTCGCTCGGGGGGGTCTGCATCCAGACCTCCGGGGTCGAGGAGGTCGGAACGATGGTCGACCTGGTGCTCAACTTCCCGGAGCTCGACGCCTCCATCGCCGTGACCGGCGAGGTCGTCTGGGCCAACCGCGAGCCCCCGATGGACATGGGGATCCGCTACGTCGACCTCGACGAGGAGCGCAAGGACACGCTCCGCAAGTACATCAACATGGTCAGAAGTAGCGCGAAGAGCGCGGAGGGGCTGCGAGAGCGCGGAGGGCTGCGCCCTCCGGGCCCACGACGAGAGGGGCCCGATCTCGGCAAAGTCAAAGCCCGCCTCCAGGCAGAAGCAGGCCACCCCTGAGCGACACACTTGGTGCTCAGCGGGACGGAGAGCCTTGAGGGACAGGCCGTCGGCGGCGTCGAGGTGGGCGCGCACGCTGGCCAGGCGGGCGAGGTAGCGCTGGAACCGCTTGCCGGGGGCGGCCCCGGCGCCCTGCTTGAGGTGGACGTCGGTGATGCGGGTGACGGCGAAGCGGCAGGCGGCGAAGCGAAGCTCGGCGCCGAAGGCGGCCCGCTCGTCGGCGTCGGGTCGGCGTGCCCCCGACGTAGGCGTCGATCAGCGCCCGGGTGAGCTCGGGACGGAAGTCGTCGCGGCCGAAGCCGAACGCCAGCACGGTCACCGCCAGGTCGTAGGCCAGCCGTCCCCAGGACGCCTGCTCGAAGTCGAGCAGGGCCGAGAGCGCGTCGCCGGTCGGCAGATAGAGGACGTTGTCGACGAAGAGATCGCCGTGGATGAGGCCGCTCGGCAAGCCCGGCGCACGCTCGGTCGCCAGGCTGGCCGAGCTCGGACCGTCAGCACCGTCGTCGCCGGAACGAGCTCGGGACGGGCGAGCTGCCACGATGCCGCGCCAGCCGGCGGTCGATCTCGTCCGGCTCGTAGCGGCCGGGCCGGCGGTCGGAGAAATCGGCGCCCGCTCGGTGGAGGGCGGCGAGAGCGGCGCCGACCGCCGTCGCGTGCGCCGGCGTCAGCTCGTCGCGGTCGAGCGTCCGCCCGGGGACCCAGGGGAACAGCGAGACGATCTGAGCCTGCCAGAGCAGGAACGGCTGACCGCTCGCCGAGGTGAGGGGCGCCGGCGTCGGGACGCCGCGGGCGGCCACGTGGGCGACGATCGCCGCCTCGCGGGCGACGTCGTCCAGCGACTTTCCTTCGTTGATCCGCAGGAAGAACGCCCCGCCGTCCGTCTCGACGCGGACGTTGGTGTTGATGGTGCCGACCGGGATCGGCTGGTGCGCCCGGTAGCCGTCGACGCCGAAGTCGCGCAGGATGGCGCGAACGTCGGCCGCGCTGAGCCGCCGCCACTCAGCCATGCGCGGCGTGCGCGACGGCGTCTTCCATCGCGCCCAGAAACCGCGCGAAGAGCGCCTCCTCCGCGGCCAGCAGCGGCTCGAGCCGGCGCTCCCAGTCGGCGAGGCTGGCGCCGAGGCCCGCCGCCATCTCGTCGAGGTGGCGGTCCTCGTCCTTGGTGATCGCCGCGACCGAGAATCCCGCGTCGTGCTGCTTCAGCAACCGGTCGTACACCGGGTAGAAGACCTGGGCCCGAACCTCGACCGCCGCGCTGGTGAGGAGGTAATTCGCCTCGGCCCGCTCGGCGGCCGGAAGATCGCCCAGCGCCTCCTCGGCGCGGTGATCGAGCGCCTGCAGGTAGTTCTCCCCGGCGTCGCCGGCCAGCGTCGCGGCCGCCGCGAAAGTCCCGACGTCGACGCCGCTGGCCTGACCGAGCGCGGCCGCCGCCTTCTTGAGCCGCAGCGTGTGCACCGCCTCGTCGAGCATGTGCTGGATCCCGTCGAGGTCGAGCCGCTCGGCGCGGCGGCTCTTCAGGATCTTGCGGACCCCCACGTATTCGAGGCGGGCCAGGGTGTTGACGAACCGCGCGTGCAGCCTGGGATCGGGGATGATCCGCGCGAGCAGGCGCTCGGTGCGGGCGGCGTTTTGGTGGGTTGCGGATGCTTCGACGTACCTGCGCATCGACCGGCGAAGACTATGCGGACTTGACGGCGCGACGCAACCCTTGGTCTAGTCGCAACGGATGGCGGCGTCGGACGTCAATCAGCTGGTCGAAAAGCACCTCTCGCTGGTGCAGGCGATCGCGCGCAAGGTGAAAAAGACGCTGAACGCGTCGATCGAGCTCGACGATCTGGTCGGTTATGGCGCGAAGGGTCTGGTGGAGGCGGCGGAGCGCTTCGACGCGCGCCACGGCGTGGCCTTCACGACGTTCGCCTATTACCGGATCCGGGGCGCCATCTACGACGGGCTGCGGGCCATGGGCTGGTACTCGCGCGCCGACTACGCCCGCTACCGCGCCGAGGAGCGCGCCAACGAGTACCTGCGCAACCGCGCCGACCGCGAGGGGGCGGGTCAGGCGCAAGGGGGGGCCGCCGGCGCCAGTCCGCCGAGCGCCAGCGAGGCCGCCACGCTGGCCGAGGTTCACGAGATCCTGTCGAGCGTCGCCACCGTGCACATCACGTCGCTGGAGGCCGCGTCGTCGGTCCCCGACGAGAGCCTGCCGGCGGCCGACGTGGCGGTGGACAACCACCGGTTGTCGCATCGGGTTCGCCAGGCGGTGGCCGGGCTCCCCGACAAGGAGCGGCGCCTGATGGAGCTCTACTACTTCGCCGACAAGAACCTGGAGGAGGCCGGCGCCGAGCTGGGCCTCTCGAAGTCGTGGGCCTGCCGGCTGCACGCCCGGGCCGTCGATCTGCTCCGCGACGCGATGGCCGACGAAGAGGACGCGAAAGAAAAGGACGACCGGTAGGCCGCCTTCGAGCGGCACGTCGTCGGGCATGCGTCACTACGCTCACCGTCGCCCTTTGGGCGACGCCCTAGCAACCGCGACGGTGGGCGGCCGATGACAGGCCATGCGCATCGCTCCCGCCTCGCCCGGAAGGTCTCCCGCTCCGCCGGCGCCCCGAACCTCGGCGCCCGGCAAGAAGTTCACGGCGGTGCTCGACGAGCGATCATCCGGCGCTCCCTCGACCCGAGCGCCGGCGGTCACCAAATCCAGGCCCCCGACCCCGCCCGCGGTGGTCACCCGAACCGCCCCGGCGGCCAGCCCAGTGCGGACCATGTTCGAGCGAACGGTCGGCGCCGAAAAGCAGGTCGACGCCCTCCTGGAAGCCGCCGCCCGGGGCAAGACTTTCACGCCGGCGCAGCTCCTGGCGATGCAGGCGACGGTGGCCAGATATTCGCAGACGGTCGAGGTGGTCTCGCGCGTGGCCGATCGGCTGGTCGGCGCCGTGAAACAGACGATGGGGACCCAGGTCTGACGGCATCCTGACCGGTCCTCGTCCCGGTATTTCGTGTTATGACGCGCCCATGAAGCGGCGGCGTTCGGGGTGGGGTGGTTGTTGGTGGCGGTCATCGCGACGACCGCCGCCTGTTCGACCAACATCCTGCACGGGATCGACGAGCGCTCTGCCAACGACGCGACCGCCGCGCTGGAACGTGCCGGGATCGGCGCCGAGAAGGTTCCCGACGAGGGGACGGCGGCGGGCAGCGGGGCGAGCTACACGATCCGGGTCGCGCGCGGTGATGGGACCCGGGCGGTCGACCTGCTGACGGCGCTCGGTCTGCCGCGGGACAAGCGCCGCGGCTTCGCCGAGACCTACGGTCAGCCGAGCCTGATCCCCACGCCCTCCGAGGAGCGCGCCCGCTATCTGGACGCCACGGCCGGCGAAATCGAGCGGACGCTCGAGACCGTCGACGGCGTCGTGAGCGCGCGGGTCCACCTGGTCCTGGAGGAGACCGATCCCCTGGCGGTCGATGCCAAACCCAAGAGCTCCGCGCGGGCCGCCGTCCTGCTGAAGGCCCGCCCCGGCGCCGCTCCGATTGCCGCGCCCGACGTCCAGAAGCTGGTGGCGGGGAGCGTGGCCGGCCTCGACGCGACCGCCGTCAGCGTGGTGGTCACCGCCGCCGCCGCCCGCCGAAGAGGCGCCGGCGGCCCTCGCCCCGCTCGGCCCGTTGCGCCTATCGCCCGGCACGCGACCGCTGCTGATCGGCGCCGTGGTGGCGGTGCTCCTGGTGCTGGCCCTTCTGGCGACGCTCCTCCTCGTCACCGCCCGGCGGCTGGCCGCGCTCGAGCGCGCAGCCGGGGACGAAGGCGCCCGTCTCCCGGGGCCGGCGGCGCCGCAGCCTTAGGAGGGCGGCGCCGAAAAGGCGACGGTGAGCGAAGCGAACGATGGACATTGGCCCGACGACGTGTGCCGCTCGAAGGCGGCCTAGCGCCCTCAGTTATCGTCGTCGTCGTCGTCTTCGTCGGATGCGGCGGTCCTGTGGTGGCGGACCACCTGATCGTCGTCAGCAGCGGCCTTGTCGGCCGGCTTCTTGGCGGGCGCTGCCTCATCGGCAACGGCGGCCGACTTGTCGTCCCCGCCGGCCTTTGCAACGCTCCCGTTGTCGCTGGCCGGCTTGTCAGCCGGCTTGTCGGCAGCTGGCTTGTCGGCAGCTGGCTTGTCGGCCGAGTGCCCCACCGAGCGCGCCAGCTTGATGGCGTGCGGTTGCCTCCGCGGCTTCGGCTCGGCGACGCGCGCCAGCGGAGCGGGAGGAGCTGGCGCGAGCTGTTCGATCTGAGGTTGGGGCGGCGCGGCGGCCGGCTCGGGCGTCGCCGCCGCCGGCGCAGCAGCGGTGGCGACCGCCGCGGCAGCCGGTCCGACCGCCCCGCCATCCAGGAGACCATGCCTGGCGACCACAATCAGAACGCCGAATCCAACCCCGAGGACGCTCAGGCAGCCGAGCATCCCCCAGAACCATCCGGGGAGTGCGGTCTTGTGCATCACCATGCGCGCGGTGTCTTCATGGACATTCGCCCGAATACCGGCTGGCGCAGACTGCCGATTGCCCATAGCTCGCGGACTTTACCACACCGGCGCCGACCGGCCGCATCCCGCCTCGGCTCGGTCACTTGCCGAGCTTGCGCTTCAGCTCGGCCAGGGCGTCGTCCGCCGCGCTGTCGCTGGCCATCTTGTCGAGGCGGCGCTCGGCGGCGATGCTGGCGGTCGTCCTCCCGGCGAGCTCGTCATCCAGCCCCGCCTCGGCCTCGGTGGCGTCGATGCGGCTCGACATCCGCTCGAATTCGCCGAACGCGGAGGTCTTGGCGGTCATCGTCCCCTGGCGGTTCGAACGCGCCTTGGCCTTCAGGCTCCCCTGCCGCAGCTTGATGTCCTTGAGCCGGGCCTCGAGCGCCTTGAGCGCCGCGGTCAGCTGATCGCCGTAGACGCCCTGCTGCTGCAAGGCCTTCTTGGTGTCGTCGCGCTCGGTCTCTTTCTCCCCCTTGCGGACGAGTGCCTCCTTGGCCAGCGCGTCGTCGCCGGTCGCGGAGCGCCATCTCGGCCTTCTTCTGCCAGTCGGCAACCTCGGCCTCGATCGCCTGCTGCCGCCGCTCCAGCAGCCGCTCGTCGGCGATGCAGCGAGCGACCTCGGCCCGAGCCTGGCGGGCGTAGTCCTCCATGTCGCGGACCATCTGATCGATCTCCTTGCCCGGATCCTGCATGGAGTCGATGACGTCGTTGACGTTGGACTTGATCAGGGTGGAGAGCCTGCCGAGGATGCCCATCGCGAACCAAGATTAGCACCCCCGATGCGCGCAATCCCATGTGTTAGGTTTCGCCGGTGCGACTCGCGGACCTCATCGGCCAGGATCTGGCGCGGGCTGCGCTCGAGCGCGCGCTGGCCGGCGGGCGGGTGGCGCACGCTTACGTCTTCGAGGGCCCCCCGGGCGTCGGCAAGCGGAGCGCGGCGCTCGGGCTGGCGATGGCGCTCGACTGTCCCGTCGCGCCGGGGACCGGCTGCGGCGCCTGCGAGGTCTGCCGCCGCATCGAGGCGGGCCTGCACCCCGACGTGGCGAGCTTCGGTCCGACCGGTCCCGGCGGCCAGATCGTCATCGACGACATCCGCGCCATCCTCGCCCTCACCCGCACGCGGCCGCACGAGGCGCCGGCCCGGGTGATCGTGGTCGACGACGCCGACGCGATGAATCCCAGCTCGGCCAACGGGCTGCTCAAGACGCTGGAGGAGCCGCTGCCCGGCAATCACCTGGTCCTCTGCACGGGCGCGCCCGATCGGTTGTTGCCCACGGTCCGCTCGCGCGCCCAGCGCATCCGGTTTCGCGCCCTCGGCCCGGCGGCGCTGGGGGCGATTGCGCGGGCGCGGGGCCTGCCCGAGGCACGCGCCGAGATCGCGATCGCGCTCGCCGACGGCTCGGCGGCGCGCATGCTGGAGGCGGCCGGAGCGCCCAGCCGCGACGGAGACGACGCCGCGGTCGAGGGCGAGAGCATCGGGCTCGGCCAGGCGCTGGGCGAGCTGCGGCGCGCGGTGTCGACGCCGGGCGCCGGCCAGCTGTTCGACGCCGTCCAGGCGCTCACGGCTGAAAAGGAGAGCAAGGCGGATCTCCCCCGGCTGGTGGCGCTGCTCGGGGGCCTCTATCGCGACGCGATGGCGGTGGCGGCCGGGGCGCCCGAGCTGGCGACTCTGGCGCGGGTCGGGGATCCGCAGGCGCTCGCCGCGCTGGGCCTCGACCGGCTGGGCCGGGCGGTCACGGCCATCGTCGACGTCCAGCTGGCGCTGCAGGTCAACGTCAATCCGACCCTGGCGCTCGAGCGGCTGCTCATCGCGCTCAAGCGGCAGGAACGACAGCCAGACCGGCAGCCGCAACGGCCCGAGGCGCGCCCGTGAGCGATCAGGGCGCCCGGACGATCAACATCGCCGGCGTGAAGCTGGATCCCCGCGGCCGCGTGCTGGCCTGCGACGCCGGCGAGCTGGAGCTGCGCCACGGCGAGCAGGTGGTCATCGACGACGGCCGGGAGACCGAGGTCGGAACCGTGGCCGTGGCCTCCGCGCGGCGGGCCGACGGATCGGGGGAGGCCGGCGGCGCTGCCGCGGATCCTGCGCCGCGCCGAGCCGGGCGATCTCGATCGGGTGCGCGCGGCGATCGAGCGCGCGGCCGAGGCGCGGGCGTTCGCCCGCGAGCGCGCCGCCGCTGCAAAAGCTGGGGATCAAGATCTTCCGCGTCGAGTTCCAGCGCGGCGGACGCGCCGTCTTCTATTTCGCCTCCGAGTCGCGCATCGACTTCCGGGACCTGGTCCGCGATCTGGCCGCCCGCTACCACACGCGCATCGAGCTGCGGCAGGTCGGCGTGCGCGACGAGGCCAAGATGGTGGGCGGCATCGGGTCGTGCGGCCGCGAGCTCTGCTGCACGACCTTCCTGCCGAAGTTCGCCCCGGTGTCGATCAAGATGGCCAAGCACCAGAACCTGGCGATGGCGCCGACCAAGGTGTCGGGGCAGTGCGGCCGCCTCAAGTGCTGCCTGGTCTACGAGGACGCCACCTACGTCGAGGCGGCGGCGGCGCTCCCCAAGATGGGCAAGCGCGTCGCCACCCCCGACGGTGTCGGCCGCGTCGGCGACCTCGACGTGCTGCGCGGCCGGGTGCGCGTCTACTTCGACGGCCAGCCTCCCAAGACCTTCACCGCCGACGAGCTGCAGCCCGCGCCTCCCCTCCGGCCTCACCCCCACCCCACTCCACCGACCCGAGCGATAGGATCATGTCCCGCTTCTACGTCACGACCCCGATCTATTACGTCAACGCCCTCCCCCACCTCGGCACGTTCTACACGACCGTCGTCGCCGACGCGCTGGCCCGCTACCACCGCGCGCGCGCCAGATCGCGCGGCGAAGATCCCGCGCAGAGCGTCTTCTTCCTGACCGGCCTCGACGAGCACGGGCAGAAGATCGAACGGATCGCCCGCGAGCGGGGCATGGACCCGCAGGCCTACTGCGACGGCATCGCCGAGAAGTTCCAGCAGACCTGGCGCGAGATCGGGATCTCCAACGACGCGTTCGTCCGCACCACCCGCAACGCCGAGACGCGCGACCACCAGGTCATCGAGAACCACCCGGCGGCCGTGGCCGAGATGTGGGAACGGATCGCCGCCAGAAAGGCGCCCAACGGCGAGCCCAACATCTTCGCGGCCGAATACGACGGCATGTACTGCGTCGGCTGCGAGGACTCGAAGACCGAGGACGACGTCGTCGTCGACGGCGAGCGCAAGCTCTGCAAGATCCATCTGACGCCCGTCGAGAGGGTCAAGGAGAAGAACTACTTCTTCCGGCTGTCGGCCTACGCCGACCAGCTGCTCGCCTGGTACGACACGGCATCCCGGTCCGTCCCGAGTCGCGCCTCAACGAGGTGCGCTCGTTCGTCAAGGGCGGCCTGCGCGACCTGTCGATCTCGCGAACGGCGGTCAAGTGGGGGCTCCCCGTCCCCGGCGATCCCGAGCCACACCATCTACGTCTGGATCGACGCCCTCACCAACTACCTGACGGCGCTGGGCGGACCCGAGGCCGTCGCGCGCGGCGAGGGGCGCGGCGCCTTCTGGGCCGACGCCCACCACCTCATCGCCAAGGACATCCTCCGCCTCCACGCCGTCTACTGGCCGGCGTTGCTGATGGGCGCGGAGCTGCCAGCCGCCGAAGCAGATCTTCTGCCACGGCTACCTGACCGTGAAGGGGCAGAAGATCTCCAAGTCGATGCCCGCCACCCGCGTCGATCCCATGGCGATCGCCGGGATCCGAGGCTGGGAAGGCGTCGATCCGCTCCGCTACTTCGTCCTGCGCGAGTACACCTTCGGCGGCGACGGCGACTTCACCTACGAGGCCCTGTTCCAGCGGCACCAGTCGGACCTGGGGAACGACCTCGGCAACCTGCTGAACCGGACGCTGTCGATGGTGCACCGCTACGTCGGCGCCCGACTTGCCTGCGCGCGCGGTCGATCTCAGACGGCGATCGCCGCAGAGCTGCTGGCCTGCGACCGCAGACGGCCTGGTGGGACGGCGTTCGACCCGTCAGGCGCGCTGGAAGCGACCTGGCGGCTTGTGCGCGCTCGTACAACCAGAAGATCGACCAGGCGAAACCCTGGGTGCTTGCACAAGGCCGGCGAGCAGGAGACAGTTGCTCGACGTGTCTGGCCGGCTGCTGCGAGGCGCTGCGCTGGGCCGCGCTGATGGTCGCGCCCGCGATGCCCGAGTCGTCGCGCGAGATCCTGCGCCAGCTCGGTCGCTCCGCCGACGAAGGCACATGGCCGACGACGTTCGGCTGGCCCGGCGGCACGCTCGCGGAGCCGAAGCCGGTCTTCCCGCGCATCGACCCCGACGACAAGCGGAGCTCGATGCCAAGTGGGTCCCCGCCGAGGCAGCGCCGCGCCGAGTGCGCCGGCCAGCGTCGACGCCGGCCACGCGCGCACGCACGGCAGCGGGACCGCCACCGCGCCGCCGACGTCTCGATCGACGACTTCGCCAAGATCGATCTGCGCGCCGCCAAGGTCCTCACCGCCGAGCGGGTACCCAAGGCCGACAAGCTGCTCAAGCTGACCCTCGACGTCGGCGCCGGTGAGACCCGCACCGTGGTTTCGGGAATCGCGCCTGCCTACACACCCGAAACAATGGTCGGCCGCACCGTCATCTATCTGTCGAATCTGGCCCCCCGCAAGATCCGCGGCGTCCTGTCGCAGGGGATGATCCTGGCCGCCGGCGACGCCGACGTGCTCGGCCTCTCCGCCCTCGACCGCGACGTTCCCCCCGGCACCCGAGTCCGCTGAGGGAGCGGTGCTATCCTCAGTCCGTGGGCAACCACCAGGGCGAACGCGCCGAAGATCGGCGCATGGGGAGAGTCATGCAGAAGATCACGTTGGCGAACAGTCACGACGAGGAAGATGTTTCGAGGGGTCGAATCACCAGCGACAAGGTCCGCACCCTCGAGATCGAGGCACTGGTGGACACGGGTGCGACGATGCTGATGCTTCCTTCCGACGTCGTCTCCGCACTCGGTTTACTCCCCGATGGCTATCGCAAGGTCCGCTACGCCGATGGCCGTGTGAAGGAGATCCCCTGGGTCAGCGGAATCCGGATCACGATCCTCGGGCGGGAGACGGTCACCAACGCGCTCGTCGAGGCCGAGGGGACGACGCCGCTCCTGGGGCAGATCCCGCTCGAGGAGCTGGACCTGCTGGTCGATCCGAAGTCGCGGGAGCTGCGGGTCAACCCGGCGTCACCGGACGCGCCGCTGCTCGATCTGCTCTCCGCCGCCTGAGCGCCCGGCCCGCCCAGGAGCTTCGAACGCCGGAACGGTGAAAATCCGGCGCAGGTTCTCACTTTTTCTCTTGCGTTGAGGACCCCCGGTCGAGGCTAATCAGCCCTGCCATGCCGAGCGCAAAACCCGTCATTCCGTCAGGTGCCGATCCGATCACCGTCCACGCCGCCGGGCACCTGGAGGTGCCGGATCACCCGATCATTCCCGTTCATCGAAGGCGACGGCACCGGGCCGGACATCTGGCGCGCCAGCGTCCGCGTGCTCGACGCGGCGGTCGCCAAGGAGTTCGGCGGCAAGAAGAAGATCGCCTGGGCCGAGGTCTACGCCGGCGGGAAGTCGAAAGAGCTGTTCGACAGCTGGCTCCCCGACGAGACGCTGGAGGCCTTCAAGAAGTACTACGTCGGCATCAAGGGGCCGCTGACCACGCCGGTCGGCGGCGGCATCCGGTCGCTCAACGTGGCCATCCGCCAGATGCTCGACCTCTACGTCTGCCTGCGCCCGGTGCAGTACTTCAAGGGCGTCCCCTCGCCGGTGAAGGCGCCCGAGAAGGTCAACATGGTGATCTTCCGCGAGAACACCGAGGACATCTACGCCGGCATCGAGTGGGCCGCCGAGTCGCCCGAGGCCAAGAAGGTGATCGCCTTCCTGCAGAACGAGATGGGCGTGAAGAACATCCGCTTCCCCAACACGCTCCGGCATCGGCATCAAGCCGGTCTCGCGCGAGGGGACCGAGCGGCTGATCCGCGCGGCGCTCGACTACGCCATCAAGCACAAGCGAAAGAGCGTCACCCTGGTCCACAAGGGGAACATCATGAAGTTCACCGAGGGGGCCTTCCGCGACTGGGGCTACGCGCTCGTGAAGCGCGAGTACGAGGGGCGCGCCGTCGGCTGGGACGACTGCGGCGGCAAGCCGCCGGCCGGCCAGGTTCTCGTCAAGGACTCCATCGCCGACATCACCCTGCAGCAGGTCCTCACCCGCCCCGACGAGTTCGACGTGATCGCCACGCTGAACCTGAACGGCGACTACCTGTCGGACGCGCTGGCCGCGCAGGTGGGCGGCATCGGCATCGCGCCGGGCGGCAACATCAACTACGTGACCGGCCACGCGGTGTTCGAGGCGACGCACGGCACGGCGCCCAAGTACGCCAACCTCGACAAGGTCAATCCAGGTTCGGTGATCCTCTCGGGCGTCATGCTGCTCGAGCACCTCGGCTGGACCGGCGCCGCGGCGCGCACCGTCGCCGCGCTGGAGAAGACCATCGCGCAGAAGACCGTCACGTATGATTTCGCGCGCCTCATGGAGGGTGCGAAGGAAGTCAGCTGCTCCGCCTTCGGCGACGCGATCATCGCAAACATCGTAACCCCCTGAGGGTTCCCAGACCCTCTCGCGAACGAGCCGGGCGAGCTAAGCTCGCCCTCCCTTTCGCGTCGACGCCACATCAAGGAGCCCCAGACATGCCCGGTCGGAAGAAGATTGCCCTCATTGGTGCCGGCAACATCGGCGGTGAACTGGCCTCGCTGGCGGCGCGCGCCGAGCTCGGCGACGTCGTGCTGTTCGACATCCCCGAGAAGGAGGGGGTCGCCAAGGGGAAGGCGCTGGACCTCGAGCAGAACAACGCCGTCCTCGGTCACGACGCCAAGATCACCGGCAGCTCGAACTGGGCCGACTGCGCCGGTGCCGACGTCGTCATCATCACCGCGGGCGTGCCGCGCAAGCCGGGCATGTCGCGCGACGATCTGTTGTCGGTGAACCTGAAGATCATCCGCAACGTCGCCGAGAATCTGAAGCAGCACTGCCCGAACGCGTTCGTGATCGTGGTGTCGAACCCGCTCGACGTCATGGTGTACGAGCTCAAGCGCGTGACCGGGCTTCTCGGCCAAGAAGGTGGTCGGCATGGCCGGCGTCCTCGACTCCGGCCGCTTCCAGCTCTTCCTGGCCCAGGAGGCCGGCGTCTCCGTCAAGGACGTCCGCGCCATGGTGCTGGGCGGCCACGGCGACACGATGGTGCCCGATCCTCAGCGCGACGCACCATCAACGGCATCCCGGTCAAGCAGCTGGTCGCCGCCGACAAGCTGGCCGCCATCGTCGACCGCACGCGCAACGGCGGCGGCGAGATCGTCAAGCTGATGGGGACCAGCGCCTTCGCGGCGCCGGCGTCGTCGGCCATCGCCATGGCCGACGGCCTACCTGAAGGATCAGAAGCGCCTCCTCGCCTGCGCGGCGTACCTCGACGGCGAGTACGGCTACAAGGATCTCTACGTGGGCGTCCCCATCGTCATCGGC
Organism: uncultured Pseudomonadota bacterium; assembly: GCA_963835825.1. GTDB lineage: Bacteria > Myxococcota_A > Polyangia > Fen-1088 > Fen-1088 > JADGRB01. Next base: position 845,202 of record CAWIGZ010000001.1, on the reverse strand, counting down.
GCCGGCGGCGTCGAGAAGATCGTCGCGCTCGAGCTGGCCGCCGACGAAAAAGCGGTGCTCGACAAATCGGCGGCGGCCGTGCGCGAAGTGCTCGAAGCCTCGCGCAAGCTGTAATAAAGAAAGGCCCGCCGTGAAGATCCACGAGTACCAGGCGAAAGAGATCCTGAAGAAGTTCGGCGTGCCGATCCCCAAGGGTCGGCCGGTGTTCAGCATCGACGAGGCCGAGGCGGCCGCGAAGGCGCTCATCGCCGAGACCGACAACGAGTTCGTGGTCGTCAAGGCGCAGATCCACGCCGGCGGGCGCGGCAAAGGCGGCGGCGTGAAGGTGGTCAAGGGGGCCGCCGCCGCGCGCGAGACCGCGCAGAAGATCCTGGGCATGAACCTGGTCACGCACCAGACCGGGCCGGGCGGCAAGATCGTCAAGCGCCTGCTCATCGAGCAGGCGGTCGACATCGCGCGCGAGCTCTACCTCGGCGTGGTCGTCGACCGCGGCTTCGGGCCGGGTCGTCGTGATGGCGTCGTCGGAGGGCGGCGTGGAGATCGAAGAGGTGGCCGCCAGCCACCCCGAGAAGATCATCAAGGAGGTCGTCGACCCGACCGTCGGGCTGGCCGCCTACCAGGCGCGCAACCTGGCCTACGGGCTGGGCCTGCACGGCGCGGCGGCCAAGAACGCGGCGGAGCTGATCCTGCTGGTCTACAAGGCCTTCGCCGCGACCGACGCCTCGATGATCGAAATCAACCCGCTGGTCGTGCTCACCGACGGGCGCGTGCTGGCGCTCGACGCCAAGGTGACCTTCGACGACAACGCCCTTTACCGCCAGAAGGACCTGGAGGCGCTGCGCGATCTCGACGAGGAGGATCCGGCCGAGACCGAGGCCAAGCGCCACGACCTGTCGCTTCATCAAGCTCGACGGCAGCATCGGCTGCATGGTCAACGGCGCCGGCCTGGCCATGGCGACGATGGACACCATCAAGCACTTCGGCGGCCAGCCGGCGAACTTCCTCGACGTCGGCGGCAGCGCCACCGAGGAGCGGGTGACGGCGGCGTTCAAGATCATCACCGCCGATCCCGGCGTGCGCGGCATCTTCGTCAACATCTTCGGCGGCATCATGAAGTGCGACACCATCGCGGCCGGCGTCATCGCCGCCGTCAAGCAGGTCGGCCTCAAGGTGCCGCTGGTCGTGCGGCTGGAAGGGACCAACGTCGAGCTCGGCAAGAAGATGCTGGCCGAGTCGGGCCTGGCCCTGACCACCGCCGGCGACATGGCCGACGGCGCCAAGCAGGTCGTCGCCCTCGCAGCCGGAAAGGCAGCCTAGTCATGTCGGTCCTCGTCGGAAAAGAGACCAAGCTGATCGTCCAGGGGATCACCGGCTCGGCCGGGACGTTCCACGCCAAGCAGATGCGCGAGTACGGCACCAACGTCGTCGGGCGGCGTCACGCCCGGAAAGGGCGGCTCGGTCCACGAAGGGTTCACCGTGTTCGACACCGTCGCCGAGGCGGTCAAGAAGACCGGCGCCAACGCCACGGTCATCTACGTCCCGCCGCCCGGCGCGGCCGACGCGATCCTCGAAGCGGCGCAGGCCGGCATCGCGGTCATCGTCTGCATCACCGAGGGGATCCCCACGCTGGACATGGTGCGGGCCAAGCGGGCGCTGGAGAAAGGACCGGGAGCCTCCCAGGGTCCCGTTTCGATCGGCCCGAACTGTCCCGGCATCATCACGCCGGGCGAGTGCAAGATCGGGATCATGCCGGGCTACATCCACAAGCCCGGCAAGGTCGGCGTGGTGTCGCGCTCGGGGACGCTCACCTACGAGGCGGCGCACCAGCTGACCGCGCTCGGTCTCGGCCAGTCGACGGCCATCGGCATCGGCGGCGATCCGGTCAAGGGGATCGACTTCGTCGACTGCCTGGCGATGTTCGAGCGCGATCCGCAGACCAAGGCCGTGCTGATGATCGGCGAGATCGGCGGCACCTCCGAGGAGGAGGCCGCCCGCTTCGTGAAGGCCAACATGAAGAAGCCGGTGGCGGCCTTCATCGCCGGCCAGACCGCGCCCCCCGGCAAGCGGATGGGGCACGCCGGCGCCATCATCAGCGGCGGCAAGGGGACGGCGGCCGAGAAGATCGCCGCGCTCCGCGAGGCCAACATCGCCATCGCCGCCACGCCCGCCGAGCTCGGCAAGACCATCGCCAAGTTTGTTTCATGACCACGCGAGCGCCCACCCCTCTAGAGAAAGACCCATGTCCATCGAACGTACTTTCGGAATCGTGAAGCCTGACGCCGTCGCCAAGAACGCCATCGGCGGCGTCATCGAGATGGTCGAGAAGACCGGCCTCAAGATCGTCGGCCTGCGGCTGGTGCAGCTCTCGGACGCGCAGGCCCGCGCGTTCTACGCGGTCCACAAGGAGCGGCCGTTCTTCAACGGGTTGGTCCAGTTCATGACCTCCGGCCCGGCCGTCGTGATGGCCATCGAAGGCGAGAACGCCGTCGCCCGCTACCGCGAGGTGATGGGCCCGACCGACTCGAAGAAGGCGCCCGCCGGAACCATCCGGCAGAAGTACGGGACCGACATCGAGAAGAACGCGGTCCATGGCAGCGACGGCCCCGACACGGCGCGTGGCGAGCTGGCCTTCTTCTTCGCCGGGCTCGACCTCGCCTGAGCTCGGGTCGCGGTGCCGGGATCGAGTGACGCGAGAGGGGCACGAGCGCTGCGCGATTTTTGGCGCGCAGCGCTCACAACGCGGTATTTATCCTTACTTCGATCCGGGCTATAGTGGTTGCGCAACAAAATGACTCTGGGGCGGTCGGTTAGCTTGGTGAAATTGGGGCTTTTCCTCGTGGCGGTTTCGGCCGCCGCGACCGGCTGTCATGACCATCTCTATCCGTTCCGGATGATCGCCGAGGGCGACGGCGGGGTGATCGATGCGCGAGGCCGCACCGACGGGTCAGTCGGCAACCCTGACCTGCACGTCGCGACCGGCGGGACCGGCGGCCGCGACGGTGGGACCGGCGGCATCGGCGGGCACCGGCGGCAGGGCCGGGGCGACCGGAACGGGCGGTATCGCGACCTGCAACCCGAATTCGCCCGAGTTGCAGACCGACACCGCGAACTGCGGCACCTGCTTTCACCAGTGCATCGTCCCGAACGCGACGCCGTCGTGCGTGGCCGGGATGTGCCAGTACGCTTGCCAGCCCGGCTTCTTCGACGCCGACAAGGATCCGGCCAACGGCTGCGAGTGCACCAAGACCAACGGCGGCGTCGAGATCTGCGACGGCCTCGACAACGACTGCAACGGCGCCATCGACGACGGCTTCGACTTCCTCGGCGACGTGAGCAACTGCGGCGGGTGCAATCACCAGTGCGCGTTCCCGTTCGCGAGCGCCAGCTGCGTGAGCGGGGTCTGCACGCAGGGCGCCTGCCTGCCGAACTTCTACGACCGCGATCCCACCGTGCCGGGCTGCGAGACCGAGTGCATCAAGACCAACGGCGGCGTCGAGATCTGCGACGGCCTCGACAATGATTGCGACGGCATCGTCGACGACCATCTGGGCGCGCCGACCGTCGCCTGCCTCACCAAGGGCGTCTGCGCGGGAACGCAGCCGACCTGCTCCGGCCAGAACGGCTGGGTCTGCAACTACCCGTCGACGTACGAGGCGATCGAGGACACCAAGTTCGGCTGCGACACCCTCGACAACGACTGCAACGGCCTGACCGACGAACCGTTCCAGATCGGCAAGTCCTGCATTTACGGCACCGGCCCCTGCGCGGGGACCGGCACCTGGGTCTGCGACAACAGCATGGCCGGCAACCACCGGTGCATGGGATCGATGAAGCCGCCCGGCGTCGAGATCTGCGACGGCATCGACAACGACTGTGACGGCCTGGTCGACGAGCTCGACTCGGCCTCGAACCGGACGACCGACGACGTGCTCGTTCACTTCGCGTCGGGCGCGGTGGACGTCACGATGTTCGCTTACGAGGCGAGCCGCTACGACGCGGACGGACAGCAGCAACGGGTTCGACTCCACCCGCCGGCCCTGCACCGTCCCCGGCAAGCTCCCCTGGTCGAATGTCACCATGGGCGAGGCCGAAGCGGCCTGCGCGCTGATCGGCCCCAAGCTGGCGCGTCTGCACCTCGGCCGAATGGCAGATGGCTTGCGGTGGGCTCCCCACCACCTCGCCACGACATTCCCCTACGGCAACAGCTACGTCGCCGGTGCCTGCAACGGCAACGACTACCTCACCGGCATGGGGAAGACCCCCGCGCCCATTCCCGCCGGGAGCGCGTCGGCCTGCGCCTCGGTCATCTCCGCCGACGCCGAGTCTGAAGATTTTCGACATGAGCGGCAACGTCAAGGAGTGGACGGCGACCGACCTCACGACCACCAAGCCGCCCAGCAACCCGAGCTGCACCACGCCCCCCTGCCTGTTCGAGATGCGGGGCGGCGCCTACGACATCTCCGCCTTCAGCGTCGGCGGGACGACGACCGCGCCAGGATTGCAGTGCAACGCCTCCGTGGCGGCGCCCTACTCCACCAGCGGAACGACCACCACGGGCATCGACGTCCGTCTCCCCTCGGTCGGCTTCCGCTGCTGCTTGCCGGGACAGTTGCCGCCATGACTCGCAACATGACCCGCAGCACCGTCACAGAGAGGAAGCGGAGGCGCCCCATGAGCCACCGACTCACGCTGGTTCTCGCCACGGCCACCGTCGCCGTGGCAGCGACGCCCGCGCGCGCGCAGTCGCTCCGCCCGAACATCATGTTCCTGGTCGACACCTCGGGCTCGATGCACGAGGACTCGAACGGCACGAACCGGGCCGACGGCACGACCGTCTGCCCGCAGAGCACGACCAGCCGGATTTACAGCCTCAAGAGCGGCCTCCGTGCGGCGCTCCAGCAGGTGGGGACCGACGAAGCAAACTTCGGCCTCATGTCGTTCCCGGAGCAGGTTCAGAACACCTACACGACGCTGTCGGCCAATCAGTGCACCAACGTGACGCAGTATACGATCGGACACTACACGGCCAGCCCGCAGCAGACGATGACCGTGCCGAACCGGGCCGGCACCGGCTACCACAACGCCACCACCTACCCGACCGGCTGCCTGATGTCGACGAACAACTCGGCCAGCCAGACGACCTACGGCTCCTGGTTCACGAGCGGCGCCTCCGAGGTGTTCCACGTCGGCGTGACCGCGGCCCCGGTGGGAACGGCGCCCACCGGCTCTCAGTTCGACCCACCCGGCGCCACGCAGATGGCGTCGATCTACAAGTGGATCGACAACGTCGAGGCGCCGACCAGCAACGGGGCGGTCACGGATCCCGAGCTCCACCCCAACGAGTACACGCCGCTCGGCCGTTCGCTCTTCTACGCGAACCTCTATTTCCAGAACGAGATCATCCCCAACGATCCCCGAGGGTCGTGCCGGCACAACGTGGTCGTGGTCGCCACCGACGGTGACGACACCTGTGACGAGGCGACCGCACCCGACAACACCTTCAAGCTCTCCGACTGCTCGGGCGGCGGCAACTACGACGTCTTCAACCCGATCAGTCAGGCTTGTCAGCTGGCCAAGGCCGGGGTCAAGGTCTACGTCATCACCGACACGACCGCCGACAACGCCAACGACGCCATCGCGGCCGCCGGCGGCACCAACGCCTCCATCCGCGTCTCGCTGAACGATCCGAACGCCGCCAAGAGCGCCATCGTCGGGATCATCGCGCAGAACGTTCCGCCGGCGGAGATCTGCAACGGCAAGGACGACAACTGCAACGGCCAGATCGACGAGGGCGTCTCCAACCAGTGCCTCACCTGCACGCCGGGAAACACCAACCCCAACTGCGGCAGCTTCGTCATCAACCCCAACAGCCCAGCCGACCCCGACAACCTCCTGGGCGCGGCCGCCAAGCACTGCGCGGTCGAGACCTGCAACTGCCTCGACGATAACTGCAACGGGAAAGTCGACGAAGGGCTGAAGGTCAACGCCTGCGGCGGACCCTGCGGCTGCGCCGTCCCGGCCGAGACGTGCAACGGGCTCGACGACAACTGCGACGGCATCATCGACAACGCCCCCTGGCCGACCGGTCCGGTGGGCGCCAAGTGCAACAACGGCCTCACGGGCGCCTGCAACCGCGACGGGATCCTGGTCTGCAACGCCGCCGGCACCGACACCGTCTGCAGCGCGCCGACCGTGACGGCGCAGCAGGAGGTCTGCAACGGCCTCGACGACAACTGCGACGGCCAGATCGACAATCCTCCGCGCGGGCAGCATGCTCCCCGGCGTGGGCGAGTCCTGCGGCAACGGCCTGGGGGCCTGCCAGTCGGGGACCATCGTCTGCAAGAACGGCAAGCTGCAGTGCAACGTGACCAGCACGCCCCAGCCGGAGGTGTGCGACGGGATCGACAACGACTGCGACGGCATCGTCGACGACGGCAACTTCCCGGAGACCGGCCAGCCCTGCCTCTGCCCCGGCCTGACCCAGGCCCAGGTCGGCGTGGGGATCTGCCAGGCCGGCCACCTGCAGTGCATGGGCGCGCTCGGGTTCGTCTGCGTCGGCTGCGTGCTCCCCGCGGCGGGCGAGATCTGCAACGGCAAGGACAACAACTGCGACGGCGTGACGGACACGACCGGCAACTGCCCGAACGGTTACGGGTGCAAGGACGGCGCCTGCTCGCTCCAGTGCAAGGGGGGCGAGTTCCCCTGCCCGCTCGGCTACAAGTGCTCGAACAACTACTGCATCCCGCAGCGGTGCGCCAACGTGCCCCCCTGCCCGGCCGGTCAGATGTGCGACGAGGCGACGGGGTCCTGCGTCGACGACTGCGCCGGGATCACCTGCTCGGGCCCCAACCAGACCTGCGTCGACGGCCGCTGCGTCAACTGCTACGACGCCGACTTCGCCTGCCAGGCCGGGCAGCTCTGCCTGGACGGCCTCTGCAAGCCCGATCCCGTGCCTGGGCGTCACCTGCAGCGGAACTCAGTATTGCTCGAACGGGGCCTGCGTCGATCTCTGTGACGCGACCAAGTGCCTCGCCGGCCAGCGCTGCGTCAACGGCAACTGCCTCCCCGATCCCTGCGGCAACATGTTCTGCCCCAACCAGTTCTGCAACCCGACCACCGGCGCCTGCGAGCCGAACCACTGCCTCGCCACCCAGTGCCCGGCCGGCGAGGCCTGCGTCTCGACCGACCAACAGCTGCGAGCCCGATCCCTGCGCCACCATCAACTGCCCCAGTCCCTGCTGGAGCTGCACCGTCACGGCCGATGGACTGGGCAGCTGCACGCCCAAGACAAACTCGAACGGGGACCCTGTCTGCTCTTCGGCGGTCACCAACGTCGGCCAGCGCGGCGGCGGTGAGGCCGGCTGTAGCTGCGCCGTGGGCGGCGGGATCTGGCGCCCCGGGCTGGATGGGGTTGCTGCTCGGCCTCGGCCTCGTCGTCGCGCGACGGCGCCGGCGAAGCTGAGTGGGGCCAAGCTGAGCGAGACGAGGAGCGCGGACCCCGCTGGCCACGCCCCCCGGGCGGCGTTATCCTCCGCCGCCGTGACCGCCGCAGCCCTGCCAGCCCCGCGCGACGTCCTGCCTGCGGGCGCAGGCGCGCCTCTGCGCGGCCTCCTCCCGGCAGAGCTTGCCGCCTGGGCCGCCGCAGCCGGCGCCCCGGCCTACCGCGCCGAGCAGATCTTCCGCTGGCTGCACGGGCAGACGGTCGAGAACGTCGAGCAGATGGTCAACGTGCCCCCCGCCCTGCGACAGGCGCTCGCCGGCGCGCACCCGCTGCGGCCCCTGACCATGGACGTCCTCCAGACCGCCCGCGACGGCACGCGCAAGCTGCGCTGGCGAACGCACGACGGGCGCGCCATCGAGTCGGTCCTCATCCCCGACGACGACGCCGACCGCAACCGGCTGACCCTCTGCGTCTCGTCGCAGGTCGGCTGCGCGATCGACTGCCGCTTCTGCGCCACCGCCACCCTGGGGTTCGGCCGCCACCTCGGCGCCGACGAGATCGTCGAGCAGATCTACCGCGCCGCCGCGCTGGCCGGCCGGCGGCCGACCAACCTGGTGTTCATGGGGATGGGCGAGCCGCTGCACAACTACGACAACCTGACGCGCGCGTTGGCGCTGCTCGAGCACCCCTGGGGGGCCGCCTTCTCGCCGCGCCGGATCACCGTCTCGACGGCGGGGCTGGTCTCGGGGATCGACAAGCTGGCGGCGGCCAAGTCGGTCGCCGGCCAGGGCTCGGCCCCCAACCTGGCCATCTCGCTCAACGCCACCACCGACGAGGTGCGTGACCGGATCATGCCGATCAACAAGCGCTGGCCGATCGCGGCGCTGCTGGAGGCCGCGCGGCGCTTTCCACTGTGCCACGGCCGCCGGGTGACGTTCGAGTACGTGATGCTCGGCGGCGTGAACGACAGCGACGCCGACGCGGATCGCCTGCCGGGCCTCCTGCGCGGGATCCCCTCCAAGGTGAACCTCATCCCCTGGAACGGGTTTGAAGGACCCGAGTTCGTGCGTCCCCCGGCCGAGCGCATCCGGACCTTCCAGGAGCGCCTCCGCGCGGCCGGCGTGGCCGTCTACATCCGCTCGCCCCGCGGCGACGACATCGACGCCGCCTGCGGCCAGCTCGCCGCACGGACAATCGATGCGGGGACCCTGGAGGGTCCCCGCGCCCCCGCGTCGGACTCCGCCGCGCAAAGCGCGGCTTCGTCCACGCGGGTGACGCCCGCAGGGGGCCTGGCAACCATCCGGCCATGGCGATCGACGACGAGCTGACCGCCGCGCGCGATCTGGCAATCGACGCCTGCGGCCGCATCGCCGAGTTCTGGGGATTCACCCGCACGATGGGCCGCGCCTTCGGCCTGCTCTATCTGTCGCGTGAGCCGCTGCCGCAGGCGGAGCTGCAGCGGCGTCTGGGCATCTCCGTCGGGAGCGCCTCGATGACGCTGGCCGCGCTGGGGCGCTGGGGCGTCGTCCACAAGATCTGGGTGCGCGGACAGCGCCGCGAGCACTACCAGGCCGAGACCGACTTCTGGAAGATGATCTCGGGAGTGCTCAACGAGCGGGAGCGACGCGAGATCGGCGCCGCCGTCGAGGTGGTGGGGCGAGCCGAAACGTCCGCCCGGGCGGCCCAGGCCGCGCTGGCCGGACCGACCGCCTCCCGGCGCGCCAAGGCCGAGGCCGACTTCGTCGTCGAGCGGGTCGTCCGCCTGGGCGACATCTGCCGCCTCGGCGAGACGATGCTCGACATGTTGCTCGGGCAGCTCACCCTCGACGTCGGCCGGTTCCGGGACGCGTTCAAGGTCCCGCCCGGCGCCACGGCCGCCCCCGCCAGCGAGCCCTCAGCACCCGTTGCCGCCCGGGCCCAGCGCCGCCGGCGCTAGACGGTCGACGGACGCTGGACGACAGCTAGAGAGACGGCACCGCTGCCCAGTCGCGCCGCGCGCAGATCGCCGCCAGCGACGCCGCCTCGGGGCTGCCCGGCTCGGGCGCATACCCGTACGCCCAGCGCACCTCGGGCGGCAGAGACATCAGGATCGATTCGACCCGCCCGTCGGTGCGCAGGCCGAACACCGTGCCGCGATCGTAGAGCAGGTTGAACTCGACGTAACGCCCGCGGCGCTGGAGCTGCCAGTCGCGCTCGCGCTCTCCCCAGGGCTCGCCGCGCCGCCGTTCGACGATCGGCAGGTAAGCGGCGAGCACGCTCTCCCCGACGTCGCGCACGAAGGCGAACATCGCCTCGGCGTCCGCCTCGCGCGGCGACGGGGGCTCGGGCGCGGCCTGCCCCGCCGTCGCCTCGGCGCCGGCGCCCAGGTAGTCGAAGAAGAGGCCCCCCACGCCGCGGGGCTCGTTCCGGTGCGGCAGGAAGAAGTAGTCGTCGCACCAGCGCTTGAAGCGCGGATAGAAGCTGGCGTCGTGCCGCGCGCAGCAGTCGCGCAGCGTCCGGTGGAACGAGATGGCGTCCTCGGGAACGACGTAATACGGCGTCAGATCGAGCCCGCCGCCGAACCACGAACGACCGCCCCGCTGGATGTGCCTGACGTTGGCGTGCACGGTCGGGACCCGCGGGCTGCGCGGGTGAAAGATGAGCGAGACACCCGTGGCGCGAAAGTCGAGCCCCTCGCCCGGCAGCGCCCGGGCCATCTCGGGCCGCAGCGCCCCCTGGACGTCGGAGAACCCCACGCCCGCCTTTTCGAACAGCGCGCCGCCGGCCAGCAGCCGCGTGCGGCCGCCGCCGCCGCCCGGCCGCGTCCAGGCGTCCTCCCGAAACCGGGCTTCCCCGTCCACGGCCTCGAGCGCCGACGTGATGCGCTCCTGCAGCCCGAGGAAGAACTCGCGGGCGCGCTCCGCTATCGGCGGCAGATTGGACATCGGCTCCTCAGCTCCTCACGCCGCTGGGCGTCTTCAGCGTCACGATCCGCCTCTTGACGTCGCGGAAGCCCGGATCGCGCTTGCCGACGTTCTCGAAGAAGTACAGCGCCTCGCGAACGTCGCCCAGCTGCTCGAACACCGACCCCAGCAGGTAATAGAGCTCGACCGACTCCTGGGCGGTCGCTTGCGGCAAGTTGAGCGCCTCCTTGTAGCGCTTCACGGCCTCGCCGAGCTCCCCCTTCGCCTCGACGCACTCGCCGATCATCGTGTAGGCGAAGACCGCGCGCGTCTTGTCGGCCGCCAGCTGCTTGAACTCCTCGATGGCGGCATCGTGGAGGCCCATCTGCTTGTAGGCGATCCCGAGATCGCCATGGGTCGCTGGATCGGCGTTCTCGGAGTCAGACAGCTTGGCCCTCGGTCCGCTCGGCGCCGGAGGGGGGCCGCCGCCGGGGATGGCGCCCTGACCCGCCGAGGCGTAGGCGCGCCGCCGCTCGGCCAGCAGCGGATGTCCGGGGAAGCGCTGCTCCAGATCGACGAGCACCGCGCGGGCCTCGTCGTGCAGCGACTGCTGCGCGAAAAAATCCAGCTGCTCGAGCTCGGTGACCAGCTCGTCGTCGGTCGCCTTCGGCTCGGGGCACGGGGGCGGCGGCGCGGCGGCCGAGCAGACGGGCCGCCTCGGCGCAGGCTGGATCCAGCGCCAGCGCCCGCTCGGCGACCTTGGGGGCGGCGCCGTCGCCGGCCGCCCGGAGCTGCCCGGCCAGCGTGGCCAGCTCCACCGCCGCCTCGCGCTTTCGTCCGGTCTGGACCAGGACCGCGGCCAGCCGCTCGCGCGCTTCCCGGTGCTCCGGCTCGAGCGCGAAGATCCGGCGCAGGTGATCGACGGCCCGCTCGGCCAGTCCGTACTTCACGAAGACGTCGGCCTCCGACAGGATGCGGGCCACGTCGCTCATCGGCGTCAGCCCGGAAGCACCGGGCCGCGACAGCCCCGGCGGCACCGCCGAGCCGCTCCCGGAGCTGGCGCCCGAACGATCTTGCGGCGCGAACTCCGGCGGCACCGCCTGCACGCTGGTCACCACCGAAGAGATCGTGCCGGAGGGAACCTTGGGCGGAGGGTGGCGAATCCGCGCCGCCGCCGCGCCGAGCGTCAGCCCCCATCGGGCCGCCATCTCCCGCGTCTCCCCGTCGGTGGGATCGAGCGCCAGCGCCGCGCGCACCGCGGCGTCGCGCGCGTCCTCCCGGTGCGCCTCGGCGTGGATCTCGGCCAGCTCGCGCCACACCGGAATGGCCTTGCGCGGATCCAGCTCGACCATCGCCTCGGCCAGCAGCGTGACGTTCTGCGGATCGCGCGGCGCCGCCTTGAGCGCACCCTGCAACTTGGCCAGCGCCAGCCGCGGGTTCTTGCGGGCGATGTACGCGGCCGCCAGATCGCGCGCCACCGCGTAGTTGTCGGGGCGATGAAACAGCAGCCGCTCCGCCACCCGCACGTACTCGCCGGCCCGCCCCTCCATCTTCAGCTGGTCGCTGGCCTGTCCGAACTCGCGAATCGCCTCCTCGGTCCGCCCGGCCTGCGACGCCGCCTCCGCCAGCCGGATGCGCGAGACGACGTTGTCCGGGTGCAGCTCGACCATCTTGCGCAGCGCCGGCAGCGCGTCCGCCGGCCGGCTCGACTGCTGCAGCTCGGCGACCGCCAGCTCCAGCTCGTGCAGCGCGTCCGCCACCATCCCCAGACGGCGGTAGGCCTCCGACAGCGCGATCCGCACGTGGGGCAGCCCCGGCGTCAGCTTGAGGACGCTCTTGTAGACGGTGATCGCCTTGGGCAGGAAGCCCTGGCCGAGGTAGATCTCCGCGGTCCGCAGGTAGATCTCGCGCGCCTCGGCCAGCGCGCCGTGGCGCACGTGGATCTCGGCCATCTTCAGCCAGGTGCGGGTGTCGGCCGCGTCCTCCTGGACCACGCGCGCAAACTCCTCGAGAGCGCGGTGGTCGTGGCCCCGCTCCAAGAATTTCTGTGCTGCGGCGAGATGCTTGTCTTTCTTCGTCAGCACCGGCCGGCTAAGTCTACATCCGCTCGACGAGGTGCGTATCCATCTTGCCAGCCACGTAGTCGGGATTGGCCAGGAGGCGCCGGAAGAAGTCGAGGTTGGTCTTGCACCCCTCGACCACGAATTCGGCGATCGCCCGCCGCATCCGGGCCAGCGCCGCCGGCCGATTTTCGGCCCGGACGATCAGCTTGGCCAGCAAGGAATCATAGAAGGGGGGGACCATGTACTGGTTGTAGATGTGGGTGTCGATCCGGACCCCCAGGCCGCCCGGCAGGTTGAGCGCGGTGATCCGCCCCGGCGACGGCGCGAAGGTGTTGGGGTCCTCGGCGTTGATCCGGAACTCGATGGCGTGGCCGCGGGGGCGGATGTCCTGCGGGAGCTTGAGCGGCTCGCCCGCCGCCAGCTTCATCTGCTCGCGCACCAGGTCGACGCCGAACACCTCCTCGGTGACGGTGTGCTCCACCTGGATGCGGGTGTTCATCTCCATGAAGTAGTAGCGCTTGTCCTCGTCGAGCAGGAACTCCAGCGTGCCGACGGTCTGGTAGCCGAGGCTCTCGGTCGCCTTGCGGGCGATCCCGAGCAGCTTGCCGCGCCGCTCGTCGTCGAGGGCGACGCTGGGCGCCTCCTCGACCAGCTTCTGGTGGCGGCGCTGGATCGAGCACTCGCGCTCGCCCAGCGAGACCGCCCGCTGGCCGTCCCCCAGCACCTGGACCTCGACGTGGCGCGGGCGGCCGACGTAGCGCTCGAGGTAGACGTCGGGGTTGCTGAAGCCGGCCTGGGCCTCGCTGCGCGCGGCGGAGAGCTGCGCCGAGAGCCGGGCCTTGCTCTCGACGATCTTCATCCCCCGCCCGCCGCCGCCCGCCGAGGCCTTGATGATGACCGGCAGGCCGATCCGCTCGACCGCCTCCTCGGCGTCGCGATCGTTCTCGATGACGCCCGTTCCGGGGAGGATCGGCACGCCCGCCTTCTCCATGGCCGCCCGGGCGGAGACCTTGTCACCCATGAGGCGCATGATCTCCGGCTGCGGCCCGATCCAGTGGAGGCCGCACTTCTTCACCACCTCGGCGAAGTGGGCGTTCTCGGCCAGGAAGCCGTAGCCGGGGTGGACCGCGTCGGCCCGGGAGACCTCCGCCGCGCTGATGATGGCGGGGATCGACAGGTAGCTTTGCCGCGCCGCCGGCGGTCCGATGCAGACCTTCTCGTCGGCGAACCGGACGTGGAGCGCGTCGGCGTCGGCCGTCGAATGGACCGCCACCGAGCGGATCCCCATCTCGCGACAGGCACGGATCACCCGCAGCGCAATCTCGCCGCGGTTGGCTATGAGGACCTTTTTAAACACGCGAGATCAGGACTTGGAAACGCGGATGAGGTGCTGGCCGTACTCCACGTGCTCGCCGTTCTTGACGAGGATCTCCTCCACGCGCCCGTCGGATTCGGATTCGATCTCGTTCATCAGCTTCATCGCTTCGACGATGCAGACCACCTGCCCCTTGCGCACCGTCTGGCCGACCTCGACGAACGAGGGCGCCTCCGGCGACGGCGCCCGGTAAAAGGTCCCGACGAACGGGGAGGTGACGAACGTCCCCGCGTCGCCCTTCGCATCGACCGGCGGGGTCAGCGCGATGGGACGCGGGCTGGACGGCGGCCCCGACGAGGCCCCCGAGCCGCTCCCGCCGGCCTCGCGAACCACGGCCCGCCGCACCCGCAGGTGCCCCGCGCCGTTGACCTCGATCTCCTCGAGATCGAACTCCGTCGCGATCCGCGCCAGCGCCCTCACCGACGCGAAGTCGACGACGTCGCCGTCGCCGTTGTCTTTTTTGCCCTGGCCGCCCACCACCTTGAGCGTCCGCGCCCCTGTCTTCTCTTTGGTCTCTTTTTTGGCCATGAACGGTCTGCGTCCTCTAAGGAATCGGCGCGCGTTACAGATCGGCGCGAAGTGCCGGAGCCGAAAGGCGCATCAAATATCGCGCCCGCCCCAGGTTGCCGGTCGGCAGGATGGCGCACGCCAGGAAGTACTCCGGCGTCAGCAGGCGCACCACCAGCGTCAGCTTGTCGGTGCGCAGCGTGAACTCTTCCAGGGCCCCGGCGTCGACCGATTCCAGCGTGCGCCGGGCCTGGGCGATGAGGTGGGCGAACTCCATCGACAGCGTCTGGATGTCGGCGCCCCCGGCCGCTGCTTCCTTCGAGGAGATGTCGACGGTGATGCCGTCGAACCCCATGAGCGCGCAGGAGACCGCGCCTTCGATCCCGTTCAGAAGCTTCTCGATGCTTTCGCGAAAAGGGCTCGCCATGGTCGCCTTGGGCTTGTACTCGCTCGGGATTCGGGGGTCAAGCTTCCGGGGCGCCCAACCCTGCCGCGATCTCCGTCGGGGTCAAGTCGCGCAGCACGGTCTCCCCCGGTTTGGGGCAAAGGACGAAGCGGATCGTGCTGCCGCGCCGCTTCTTGTCAACGGTGACGCGCGCCATGACGTCGGCGTCGAGGCGGCGCGCCACATCGACCGGCAGCGACAGCCGCGCCAGGAGCGCCACCGCCCGCTGCGCCAGCGCCCGCGGCCCCACCCCCAGGGTGGCCCCCAGCTCCAGCGCCGCGACCATCCCCAGCGCCACCGCCTCCCCGTGCAGCAGACCATAGTTCGACGCCGATTCCAGCGCGTGGCCGACGGTGTGGCCGAAGTTCAGGATGGCGCGCCGCCCCGATTCGGTCTCGTCCTCGGCCACCACCTCGGCCTTCACGCGCACGGCCCGCGCCACCAGCTCACGCACCAGCCCGGGCGAGAGATCGGGCGCGTTCTTCTCGACCAGATCGAGGATCGTGGGATCGGCGATGAACCCGCACTTGACGACCTCCGCCAGCCCCGCCGCCCGCTCGCGCAGCGGCAGCGTGTCGAGAAATCCGAGATCGGCGACCACCGCCTTCGGCTGGTGGAAGGCGCCGACCAGGTTCTTGCCGGCCGCCAGATCGACGCCGGTCTTGCCCCCCACCGACGCGTCCACCATGGCCAGCAAGGTCGTCGGGACGGTGGCGAACTGGACGCCGCGCAGATAGACGGCCGCGGCGAACCCGGCGTGGTCGGTGGTGGCGCCGCCGCCGATGCCGACGATCGCGGCGCGGCGATCGTAGCCCCGGCCGGCCAGCCATTCGGCCGTCTTCTCGATCTCCGCCAGGCTCTTGCAGGCCTCGCCGGCGCGCAGGTCGAGGCGGCTGACGTTCGGCAACCGGGCGACGAGCGCCGCCACCAGCGCCTGCGTGCGCGTGTGGCCGGCCAGGCCGCCGTCGACCAGGAGCGCCACGCCCGTCGTCGACGGCCCGAACGCCGCCGAAAGCACGTTGACGATCGTCTCGGGCGCGCAATCTCCAATCCGCACCTCGTAGCGCCGCGGACCCAGCTCGACAGGAATGATCGTATCGCTCACGCGCTCTCCTCGTGGTTCTGGCTTCGTTCTTCCGATGCGGTCGGATCGAGCTCGAGACCGCCAACGATGGCGCTCACCGCCTCGTCGGCTGTTCGGCGATCCGTCTCCACCTGGAGATGCGCGCGCGCATAGAACGGCTGGCGGGTCGAGAGCAGCGCCGTCGCGGCCGCCAGCGGATCGGCGCTGCCGTCGAGGAGCGGCCGCCCCGACCGGCTCCCGGTCCGCCGCACCGCCTCGGCCGGCGACACCGCGAGCGCGACGACCCGCCCCGAGGTCAGCATGAGCGTCAGGTTCTCCTCCCGGCAGGCCGCGCCGCCGCCGGTCGCGACCACCGACTGCCGCCCGGCCGCCGCCGCCCGGACCGCTTCGGTCTCGCGCCGCCGAAAGCCATCTTCCCCTTCGCGAGCGAAGATCTCCGCGACGCTGAGGCCCGCCGACCGCACGATCAGATCGTCGAGATCGGCGAACGACCAGCCGAGACGCCGGGCGAGCAACGCTCCGACGGTGGTCTTTCCGGAGCCCATGAACCCGATCAAGAAAATGGGCGCCTCGGGCGCGGACGGGGGTGACATGGGCCTGCAGATCCTAACCGATCGATGGCGGGCCATGAAGGTAGGAAGCCGGCTGGAAAGCCGGGTCGGAAGGACCGGTCGGGAAAGCCTGTTTTGTGCCTCGCCGCCGCCGCGTATGCTGTCCGCATGAGCCTGGTGCTTCATGGCAGCGAAATGGGGAACAGCCCCTACGTGCTCGCCTGCTTCGTGGCGTTGCGCGAAAAGGGGCTGCCGTTCGAGACACGTGCCGTCGCCCTCGAACGCGGCGCCCAGCACGAACCGGCGTTCGTCGCGACCTCTCTCACCGCGCGCGTCCCGGTCCTCGAAGATGGAGACCTGGCGCTGTCGGAGTCGAGCGCCATCATCGAGTATCTCGAGGAGGCCTACCCACCCCCCGCCTATCCGCGCCTCTTGCCGAGCGACCTGCGCGCGCGGGCACGGGCGCGTCAGGTGATGGCCTGGGTGCGCAGCAATCTGGGCGCGCTCCGGGAGGAGCGGTCGTCCGAATACGTCTTTTTCCCGCGCGACCGGCTGAAGCCGCCGGCGCCGCTGTCGCCCGCCGGCCAGGCCGCCGCTGAAAAGGTGGTCCGCGTCGCGAGCCGGCTGATCCCCGAGAGCGGAGGACCCCTCTTTGGGGCCTGGTGCATCGCCGACACCGACCTGGCGATGATGCTCTGGCGGCTCTGGCGGACCGACTTCCCGCTGCCAGACAAGCTGCGCCGCTACGCCGAGACCGAGTGGGCACGGCCGTCGGTCCGCGCGTTCGCCGAGCAGCCCCGCCCCGCCGTGTACGCGGCGTCGGCCTGACCTCCGGACAGAAGGAGTAAATTTTTTGCGCCGCCCGGCGTCCGGCGTTCTACTGGCGGCATGAGCGTTGAAGTAGAACGCGCGACATTGCCGTGCGGTGTCTGCGGGGCGGGCGTGACCGAGCTGCGTCGCGGACGCTGCTGGGGGTGCTACATGCGCTGGGCGGAGTCGCGACCGGTCGGCCGGGGGGCTTCTTGCACGGTTTGTGGCGAAAAGCGGCGGGCCCAGCTGAAGCTGGTCGAGCTGCAGGGACGCAGCCTCCCGTTTTGCCACGGCTGTGCGGCGCAGGTGATGCGACTGCCGGAGGTGCCCGTCACCGTCGAGGAGCTCCGGCAGGCCTTGCGCCGCGACCGGCGGGACGACGATCGACGTGGCGCCGGCAAGGTCGACCAGCGAATCTTCCCCCGCGAGCGGCGGGTGGGCGAGCGGCGCGGCCCGATGCGCGACGCCTTCGCCGACACGGATCCGCGCATCAAGATCGATGACGTGAACCTGGACGACGCGATCATCGAGCTCGGCGACGCCGATCTGGCGGAGGGCGATCAGACCCAGGTCCGTCCGACCCCGCCCGGCCTCGCTTCAAGCTCGGCCGGCGACAACTCAGCGGAGAGGTAGCTCCACCTTCCAGCTCTTCCCCTCGCGGACGGTGTGCACCGTCTGCCGGTCTCCGGTCGCCGAGTAGACCTCGACGTCCGCGGCGGCCCCCTCGCGATGGAGCACGCGGGTGCCGGCCGGCTCCCAGGCCGGCGGCAGCCACCCCACGGCGACCAGATCCGAAGGGGCCAGCATCCGGGCGCTGCCGGTGCGGTGGGTGGCGACCAGCAGCGCCTCGATGTGGGCCCGCGTGCGCGGGCCGAGGCGGTCGTAGACAGCAGCGCGATCGCCGGCCCGGGCAGTGGCGATGAGCGACCGCACGGCCGCCTCCGGGCTGGAGCCGTCGTCGCGCGCCCCGCAGCCCACCGCCAGCGATGCGGCCAACGCCAGCCCGGCCAGCTTCCGGAGCATCGCGGGCTTCATGCGCGGGCCGTGTGGAGCCCCAGCCGTGCGCGCACGCGCTTCATGGTCTCGGCGGCCACCTTGCGGGCTTCGGCCGCGCCGCGCGCCAGGATGGCGTCGACGCGCGCCGGATCGGCCCGCAACGCCTCCGCGCGCCCGCGAATCTGCCCGAGCTCGTTCTTCATGCCTTCGAACAGGATCTTCTTGCAGTCGATGCAGCCGATCCCGGCCGAGGTGCACCCGGCGTGCACGTAGGCTTGCTTGGCCTCGTCGGAGAAGAACTTGTGCAGCGTGTAGATGTTGCACTTCTCCGGCGTCCCCGGATCGGTCCGCTTGACGCGCGCCGGATCGGTGGCGGCGCCGCGCAGCTTGTCCCAGATCGCGCTGTCGGGTTCGGAGAGGGCGATGGTGTTGCCGACGCTCTTCGACATCTTGGCCTGGCCATCGAGGCCCAAGATCTTCGGCGTGGTCGAGAACAGCGGCTGGGGCTCGACGAACGTCTCGCCGAAGCGGGCGTTGAAGCGACGGACGATCTCGCGCGCCAGCTCGAGGTGCTGGCGCTGATCCTCGCCGACGGGAACCCGCGTCGCGCCGTAGAGCAGGATGTCCGCCGCCTGCAGCACCGGATAAGCCAGCAGGCCGAGGTTGACGTTGTGAGGCTGGTGAAGGGACTTGTCCTTGAACTGCGTCATCCGCTCGAGCTCACCGTGCGGCGCCACCGACGCCAGCACCCAGCAGAGCTCGGTGTGCTCGGGCACCTCCGACTGGATGAACAGCGTCGCCTTGTCCGGATCGACGCCGCAGGCCAAGATCTCGATGGCCATCGACCGGGCGCGTCCCGGCATCTCGGCCGGTTCGTACGGCTGCGTGATCGCGTGGTAGTCGACGATGCAATAGAAGCAGCGGTACGACTCCTGGAGGGTCACCCAGGTCCGGATCGCGCCGAGGTAGTTGCCGAGGTGCAGCTCGCCCGAGGGCTGAATCCCGGAGAAAACAATCTCCATGGTCTGGCGTTGTTTAGACGTCACACCGCGCGGGGTCAAGAACATCCGTCCCCGCGCCGATGGGGGGTATCGATCGGCCCCGCGCTTGCTTACGAGATGATCGTGGCTTAGGTAGCATTCAGTAGGGCATGAATCCCAACAGGAGAATGTGAATGAATCGAGGGCTTTGGTTGGTCTGTAGTCTGTCGCTGGGCGTTGCCGCGGCGGCGTCCGGCTGTTACGTGGGCCCGCAACCGCCGCCTCCGGCCTATGTCGACTCGTCGGGCCCCGTCGCGGCGGACGGCACCGTCTACCCGACGACGCCGCCCCCCGACCCAATTCCCGAATATCAGCCCTCTGCGCCCGGCTACGGCTATGCCTGGGTCAACGGCTACTGGGACTGGACCGGCAGCGAGTGGACCTGGGACACCGGCTACTGGGCGCCAGCGGACCAGGCCTACCTGTTCGTCGGCCCGCGCTTCCTGTTCGTCGACGGGCGGCCCGTCTTCTACCGCCCCTACTGGCAGGGCCCCGGTGGCTACCGGGCCTACGGCTACGGATATCGTGGCCGGGCCCCCGTGGGCGGGTGGCGTGCGCGGCCCTCCGTGGCGCCAGGCGCCTGGCGGGCCCAGCACAACGAAGGCTGGCGGCGCACGCCCGGCGCGACGGCTTGGCGCGGCGCGCCGGGGCGTGGGGCCGAGCCGATGCGCGGCGGCAACCCGGGGTTCCGCGGAGCGCCGCCGGCGGCTCGGGGAGGGGCGCCGGGGTTTCGCGCGGCGCCCGGGCCGGCGTTTCACGCGGCGCCCGCGGCCCGCTCTGCGCCCGCACGCGGCGGCGGTGGTGGCGGCCGCGTGCACCACTGAGCGCCGGTCCGGTCCCCGCGCGAGTGACTAAAGAATGTACTGCGACAGGTCCTCGTCCTTGAGGATCCCGTCGAGTCGCTCGCGCACGTAGGCGGCGGTGATGGGGATGGTCGTCTGACCGAGAGACGGCGCCTCGAAGGCGAGATCGTCGAGCACCCGCTCCATGATTGTGTGCAGGCGGCGCGCCCCGATGTTCTCCATCCGCGAGTTGACGGAGGTGGCGATGCGGGCGATCTCGGCGACGGCGTCGTCGTGAATTTCCAGCGTCACCTTCTCGGTGGCCAGCAGCGCGATGTACTGCTTGGTGAGCGCGTTCTCGGGCTCGGTCAGGATGCGCACGAAGTCGTCGTCGGTGAGCGACTCCAGCTCGACGCGGATGGGGAACCGCCCCTGCAGCTCGGGAATCATGTCCTTCGGCTTCGAGACGTGGAACGCGCCCGCCGCGATGAACAGGACGTGGTCGGTCTTGAGCGGACCGTACTTGGTCGAGACGGTCGACCCCTCGACGATGGGGAGGAGATCGCGCTGGACGCCCTCGCGCGAGACGTCGGGGCCGCCCCCTGCCCCCCCTCGCGCCCGGCCACCTTGTCGATCTCGTCGATGAAGATGATCCCCGCCTGCTCGGCGCGACGGATGGCGTCCTTCTGCAGCCGCTCGACGTCGATCAGCTTGTTGGCCTCCTCCTCGGTGAGCACCTCCAACGCCTCCGGCAGCGGCAGCCGCCGCCGCTTCGTCTTGCGCGCCCCCTGCGGCATCATGTCGCGGAGGTTGAGGACCATCTCTTCCATCCCGGTCCCGGAAAACACGTCGACGAAGGAGGCCGGCGAATCGGAGGTGTCGATCTCCACCATCTTGTCGTCGAGCTTCCCCTCGCGCATCAGCTTGCGGAGGCTCTCGCGGGTGGCGTTGTCGGCCGGGGCTTCTGGCGCCGGCGCGGGCAGTGAGGCCGGCATCGTCGAGCTGGCGGCGCCGGCGGCGGGCCGGGCCCGCGGCGTCGGCGGCAGGAGCACGTCGAGGAGACGCTCTTCGGCGTTCTCCCGCGCCCGGGGGCGGAGCCGCTCGCGCTCTTCGTCGCGCAGCATGGAGACGGCGGTCTCGGCGAGATCGCGGACCATCGAGTCGACGTCGCGGCCGACGTAGCCGACCTCGGTGAACTTCGAGGCCTCGACCTTGACGAACGGCGCCCCGGCCAGACGGGCCAGCCGGCGGGCGATCTCCGTCTTGCCGACGCCGGTCGGCCCGATGAGCATGATGTTCTTGGGCGCGATCTCGTCGCGCATCGGCGGCGGCACCTGCTGGCGCCGCCAGCGGTTGCGCAGCGCCACCGCCACCGCCCGCTTGGCGGCCTTCTGGCCGACGATGTAGCGATCGAGCTCCTCGACGATGGCGCGCGGCGTGAGATCCTGCATGCGCTTGCCCGACGCGAGCGCGGTGGACCCGCTTGCCGGGTTGCCTGGCGAATGCGGCGCGTGCGGCATGGTCACAGCTCCTCGAAGGTGCGCGAGGCGTTGGTGTAGATGCAGATGTCGCCGGCGATGGTCAACGCCTGCTCGGCGATCTCGCGCGCCGACAGCGTGGTCGCGCCCAGGAGCGCGCGCGCCGCGGCCAGCGCGTAGGCGCCGCCCGAACCGATGGCCGCCGCGTCACCGTCGGGCTCGATCACGTCGCCGGTCCCCGAAAGCATCAGCGTCTTTTGGTGGTCGGCCACCAGCAAGAGCGCCTCCAGCCGGCGGAGCACCCGATCGGTCCGCCAGTCCTTGGCCAGCTCGACGGCGGCGCGGGTGAGATTCCCGCCGTACTCCTTGAGGCGCGCCTCGAACTTCTCGAACAGGGTGATGCCGTCGGCCGCGGAGCCGGCGAACCCGGCCACGATCCGTCCGTCGTGCAGGCGTCGAATCTTGCGGGCCGACGACTTGACGACGGTGTTTCCCATCGTCACCTGACCGTCGCCGGCCAGCACGACCTGGCCGCCGCGGCGCACCGCCAAAACTGTCGTCGAGCGAATGCGGGGTCGTTTCACGGTCGGGTCCTCGTTTCGGGGTTCATGGTCGGAGCTTGGCGCGCGGGTGGCTCTTGTCGTAGACGGCCATCAGGTGATCGATGTCGACGTGCGCATAGCGCTGCGTGGTGCGGAGGCTGGCGTGGCCGAGCATCTCCTGGATGGCGCGCAGGTCGGCCCCCTCCCCCAGCAGGTGGGTGGCGAAGCTGTGGCGGAGCGCGTGCGGGGAGACGCGCGGCGTCCCCGCCACGAGCTCACGGCGGGCCAGCAGCCGGCGCACGGCGCGCGGCCCCAGCCGCCGCCCGCGTCCACTCAGGAACAGCGCCTGGCGATCGGCAGCCGGCGTCTCCGCCAGGCGATCGGCGCGTCGCTGGAGATAGGCGTCGGTGGCGTGCCGGGCCTTCGCCCCGATCGGCACGATGCGATCCTTGCGTCCTTTGCCCTGACGCACGCGCACCATCGCGCCGGAGCCGTCCGCCTCCAGATCGCCGACATCGAGGTTGCAGGCCTCCGAGACGCGCAGCCCGGCACCGTAGATCACCTCGAACAGCGCCAGCTCGAGGGCGCGCCCGCAGGCGTCGCTCCCGACATCGTCGGCGCGCCCGCCGCCGTCGAGCAGGCGGCCGACGTCTTCCTTGCCCAGAAATGAAGGCAGCCGCTTGGCGCGCTTTGGCGCCCGCAGCGCCGCCACCGGGCTGGACTTGCAGAGGCGACGCCGCACGGCGAGGCGAAAGAACGCGCGCAGCGAGGAGAGCTTGCGACCGATCGTCACGGCGTCGTTCTTCCCATGCAGCGACGCAAGGTAGGAGCGGCACATGATGACGTCAAGCTCGTCGAGCGCCGGGGCGCGGCCCAGCGTCGCCACGGCGTGTGCCCGGAGCTCATCGAGATCGTGCAGGTAGGCACGCACGGTGTGCTCCGAGGCCCGCTTCTCGGCGGTGAGGAATTGGCGAAACGCCGCCAGCGCTTGCTCCATCGCCGCGGATCGTAGCGCAGCGACGGGCAGCGCGCGAATCGGCGGATCGAGATCGGATAGTCTTTGCGGGCGTGTCTGCGCCCGCCTCCCTCCCGAGCTCCACCCCAGCCGTCGAGACGTCCGGGTCCGCCGTCCCCGCCTGTCCGCTGTTCGGGCGCTGCGGCGGCTGTCAGCTGCAGAACCTCGCCTATGACGAGCAACTCCGGCTCAAGACCGAGGGAATTCGGGCGCTCTTCCCCGCGGAGGCTGTCGCCGCCTGCCTGCCCTCGCCGCGCCCGTACGGCTATCGCTCGAAGTTGACGCCGCACTTTCCGCGCCCGCGCGCCGATCGCCCGCGGGCGATCGGGTTCCTCGAAGTCGGCCTGCCGCGCCGGACGCTCGACGTCCCGACCTGCCCCATCGCGATGCCGGCGGTGAACGCCCGCCTCACCGAGCTGCGCGCCGAGGTGCACGCCCGGTGGGAGAGCTACCGGCGCGGCGCGACGCTGCTGGTGCGCGAGGCCGCCTCCGGCGTCACGGTCGATCCGCGCGCGGTGATCACCGAAGAGGTCGGCGAGCTGTCGTTGCAGTTCTTGGCCGGCGACTTCTTCCAGAACAACCCGTTCCTGCTGCCGCAGCTGGCCGCGCACGTCGCCGCCCAGGCGACGTCGGGCGGGGCGCGGTTTCTCGTCGACGCTTACTGCGGCAGCGGCCTGTTGGGGCTGGCGGCCGCACCGGGATTCGAGCGGGTGCTGGGCGTCGAGGTCAGCCCGAGCGCCGTCGGCTGGGCGCGCGCCAACGCCGCCCGCAACGGCCGCGCCAACTGCGAGTTCCTGGCCGCCGACGCCAGCGCCGTGTTCGCCGCCGTCCCCTTCCCCGCCGCCGACACGGCGGTCATCGTCGATCCGCCGCGCAAGGGGTGCGGCGCCGATTTCCTGCGCCAGCTGGCCGCGTTCGCGCCGCGCACGATCGTCTACGTCTCGTGCAATCCGGAGACGCAGGCCCCCGACCTGGCGGTGCTGCGCGCGGCCGGCTATCGCTGCCTCGGCCTGCAGCCGTTCGACATGTTCCCGCAGACCCGCCACGTCGAGTGCGTGGCGACGCTGGCCCGCGACGCCTGAGTCTCCGCGGTGCCGGCGCGCGGCGCCGAGGCGCGCCCTACCCCGTGCCGGTCGGGGCGGGGGCCGGGGCTTCGTTGGCCTCGGGGCTCTCGGCGTCGGCCACGTAGCCGCAGTCTTCCTTCAGACAGCGGATGCGCGTGCCGGCCTTGGAGATCTTCTGGACCACGAACTTGGCGCCGCACTTGGGGCAGGGCTGGGGCAGCGGGCGATCCCAGGACACGAAGTCGCACTGGGTCTTGGAGTAGTTCGAGCAGCCGAAGAAGACCTTGCCGCGCTTCGACCGCTTCTCGGTCAGGTAGCCGCCGCAGCCCTTCCTTCGGACAGGCGACGCCCAGCGAGATGGGGCTGGTGGTCTTGCACTCGGGATAGCGCGAGCAGGCGATGAACTCGCCGAACCGGCCGCGCTTGATCACCATCGACGAGCCGCAGGTCGGGCAGATCTGATCCGACGGGCGGGTGGTCGACACGATGGTGAGGCTGCCGTCGGCCTTGCGGGTGAACTCCTTGGTGTTGCGGCAGTCGGGGTAGCCGGAGCAGGCCAGGAAGTGGCCGTTGCGCCCCCACTTGATGACCATCGGCTTGCCGCACTTCTCGCAAACCTCGGCGGTGGCCTCCTCCTCCGCGCTTCACGTCGCGCATCTCGATCTTGGCCTTCTCGAGATCGAGCTTGAACGGCGCGTAGAAGCCGTCCAGCAGCTTGACCCAGTCGGCGGTGCCGTCCTCGACCTGATCGAGCTGCTCTTCCATCTGCGCCGTGAAGTCGGTGCTGACGATGCCGGGGAAGCTCTTGACCAGCAGGCCGTTGACCATCACCCCGAGCTCCGTCGGGTGGAGGCGCCCCTCGCGCTTCTCGACGTAGCCGCGGTCCTGGACGGTCGAGAGGATCGCCGCGTAGGTGGACGGGCGGCCGATTCCCTTCTCTTCCAGCTCCTTGACCAGCGTCGCCTCGGAGAAGCGCGGCGGCGGCTGGGTGAAGTGCTGCTCCGGCTTGGTCTCGAGCAGGCGGATCGCCTCCCCCTCCTTCACGTCCGGCAGCGCGGCGCCCGTCTCGTCCTCGTTGGCGGCGTCCTCGACCGTCTCGGCGTAGACCGAGAGGAAGCCGGGGAACTTCATCACCTGACCGCTGGCCCGCAGCTCGACCCGGCCGGCGCCGATGTCGAATCGACGTCTGATCGAAGATCGCCGCCACCATCTGGCAGGCGACGAAGCGGTTCCAGATCAGCGTGTAGAGCCGCAGGAGATCGTCGCTCTCGCGCTCGTCGCGCCCGCCGCCCTTGCCGCCGGCCCAGGCGGCCCGCACGGTCTCCGGATCGTACTTGAGACTGGTCGGCCGGATCGCCTCGTGCGCGTCCTGCGCCCCCTTCTTGCTCTTGTAGACGACCGGCTCGGCGGGCAGGAACGTGGCGCCGTAGCGCTCGCCGATGAAGCGCGCGCGTCTCCGCGGCGGCGTCGTCCGAGATGCGGACCGAGTCGGTGCGCATGTAGGTGATGAGACCGACCAGGCCGTCGTCGCCGACCTCGACGCCTTCGTAGAGCCGCTGGGCGAGCCCCATGGTCCGCTTGGGCGAGAAGCGCAGCTTGCTCGAGGCCTCCTGCTGCAGCTTCGAGGTGATGAACGGCGGCGGCGGGTTCTTGCGCCGCTCCTTGCGCTCGACGCCGGCGACCACCAGCGACGCGCTCTTGATGATGTCGACCACCTCGCGGGCACTGCCCTCGTTGGTCAGCTCGGCCCGCTTGCCGTCGAGCTTGGCGAACTTGGCGGTGAACGGCGGCGGCGCGCTCCCCTCGACCACGCGCCTCGACGGTCCAGTACTCCTCGGGCCGAAAGGCGGTGATCTCCGCCTCGCGCTCGACGACCAGCCGCACGGCGACCGACTGCACGCGCCCCGCCGACAGGCCCCGCCGCACCTTCGTCCAGAGCACCGGGCTGATCTGGTAGCCGACCAGGCGGTCCAGCACGCGACGCGCCTGCTGCGACTCGAACTTCCTGACGTCGAGCTCCATCGGCTTGCCGATCGCCTCGTTGATCGCCTTCTTGGTGATCTCGTTGAAGAGCACGCGCTGGATGTTGGGGTTCGCCGGGCGCACCTCCTCGGCGATGTGCCAGGCGATGGCCTCCCCTTCGCGATCGGGGTCGGGCGCCAGCAGCACCCGCTGGGCGTTCCGCGCCGCCTCCATGATCTCCGCCAGCACCTTCTTCTTCGCCGTCGATGACCACGTACTCGGGCTGAAAGCCGTGCTCGATGTCGATCCCCATCTTCTTCTTGGGCAGATCCTTCACGTGGCCGACCGAGGCCTTCACGACGTAGCCGGCGCCGAGGTACTTCTTGATCGTCTTCGCCTTGGCGGGCGACTCGACGATCACCAGCGCGTCGTTGCTGCGGCGAGCCCGCGTCGGGCGCGCGGCAGCGTCCCCCGTCTCGGCTTCGAGCTCGGGCGCGGCCTTGGTGGCGACCTTGGCCTTGCGGGCGGGAGCCGCGGCCTTTGCGACGGTCT
The DNA here is from genome assembly GCA_963835825.1 of uncultured Pseudomonadota bacterium. Taxonomy (GTDB): domain Bacteria; phylum Myxococcota_A; class Polyangia; order Fen-1088; family Fen-1088; genus JADGRB01. The sequence continues at coordinate 818,613 of CAWIGZ010000001.1, read as the reverse complement.
TGTCGACGGCCTTCTTGGGGGCGCCTTCGACCTGGCCGGCGCCTTGGTCTCCGTTGCCTCGGTCGCCGTCGTCGTCGTCTTGGTCGTCGTGTCCTTGGTCGTCGTCTTCTTGATCGTCTTCGCCATCGTCTGGTCTGCCGTCTCGATCGGCTGAGCTGCGGCGGTCGTCTTCTTCTTAGTTGGCACGCGTGACCTCTGTTGGTGTAAAGACGCCGCCGGGCCCCTTCGAGATCCATCCCGCGAGCTCAGCCTCCGACAGGAGCGCCAGCGCCGCGGGCAGCGACAAGGCCAGCCGGCGGGCAACCTCGACCGCCGAGGCGCCCCCGCGCAGAGCTCCCAGCAAAGGAAGCAAGCGGGGGCGGAACGGGCGTCACCGGCCGCGCTTCGCCTGCCAGCGCCGCGAGCAGCTCCGCGCCGTCGCGCACGGGACGCGCCTTGCCCGTGGCGATCAAACCGTCCGTTCCCGCGCTTCCCGGAACGGCCAGCAAGCGGGCGACCAATCCGAATCGCCAGCCGGGCCGTGACGAGCGCACCCGAGATCGCCTGCGCCTCGACCACCAGCGACCGCCTCGGCCAGCGCCGCGACGATCCGGTTGCGCGAGGGAAACTGCCTGCCGCGCGGAGGCGTGCCCGGCGGAAACTCGGACAGGAGGCCTCCGGTGGCGGCGATCTCCGAGAACAGCGCCGCGTGCCGGTCCGGATAGACGACGTCGGCCCCGCAGCCGAGGACCGCGAAGGTCGGCGCGCCTGCATCGAGCGCGCCCCGGTGCGCGGCGGCATCGATGCCGAGCGCGCCGCCAGAAATGATAGTGTGGCCGCGTCCGGACGCCGTCGCGGCCAGCTCTTGGGTGCGGCGGCAGCCGGCCCGGCTCGCGGCCCGGGCACCGACCACCGCCAGCAGCCGACAGGCCGGATCGGGGAGCCGCCCGCGGTACCAGAGCGCCGCGACCGGCTGCGCGATCCGCCGCAAAACCTCCGGGAAGTCGGCGTCCGCCGCCGCGGCAACACGTAGTTCGAGGGGGTCAGCCGGCCGGAACAACGCCGGTCTTGTCGGCTCGTCGTCGCCCCGGTTGTGCCTCGAAGGACCCGTCATCGGAGCCGTTGCAGATAGCTCCGCTCGGCGGCGCGGTCAAGCAACCCGGACAGAGCCCATGTAATTACGCGCACTTACGCCGGCGGGGTTCCCCGGACGGACTGGATGGGCTCGGCCGACGTACCGAAAAATTGGACGCTACCGCCCCTCGAGCTCGCGCAGAATTGCCCCGGCGCCGCGGGCGATCAAGCGCCGGGCCACCTCGGCGCCGAGAGCGGTCGCATCGGCGGGAGCGCCCGTCGAGCACTTCGTGGATCATCTCCGAGGCGTCGGGGCGACCGACCAGGCCCACGGAGCGTGAGGCGCTCGCCGGCCAGGGTGGCGTGACCGGCCACCGGCGTGCGGCAGCCGACGCCCGAGGCCGGCGAGCAGCGCGCGCTCCGCGGCGACGGTCACCTCGGCGGCCGGGTCCGAGAGCGCGCCGGCAGAGCTGCGTGACGCGCGCGTCGCCGGCGCGCGCCTCCAGCGCCAGCGCCCCCTGCCCGATCGCCGGCAGCATGCGCGCCGGATCGATCCGCTCGGCGATGCGATCGGAGAAGCCCAGGCGGTCGAGGCCGGCGGAGGCCAGCACGCCCGCGTCGACCACCCCCTCGGCGATCTTGCGCAGCCGGGTGTCGACGTTGCCGCGCAGGATGCTCGATGCGTCAGATCGCCGCGCAGGGCGCGCAGCTGGCAGACGCGGCGCAGGCTCGAGGTTCCGACGCGGCTTCCGGCGGGGAGCGCGTCGAGGCCGGCGCCCGAGCGGCTGACGATCGCGTCGCGCGGATCGGCCCGCGTCGGCACGGCCACGATGGCGAGGCCGGCCGCGAGCTCGGCGGGGACGTCCTTCAGGCTGTGCACCGCCACGTCGATCTCGCCCGCCGAGAGCGCCGACTCGATCTCCTCGACCCAGGCGCCTTTTCCCTCGAGCAGAGCCGGCGGCCCCGCCTGCGCGCGATCGCCGGCGGTGACGATGATCTTCTCGCGAACCTCGAGCCCCGGGTGCGCCGCCCGCAGCAGCGCGGCCGACCTCGCCGGCCTGCCAGCGCGCCAGCGCGCTGCCTCGCGTGCCGATGATCAGCGTCCCCGAGCCCGACGGCGACCTCAACTCCCGGTCGCTTTCTTGTCTGGAACGGCGACGGCGGCCGCGGCCGCGCGCCCCCGGGCGCTCGGCGTCCCGTTCCACTGCCTCGACCGGGAGCCGCGGCGGCAATCTCCAGCGCGAACAGCCGCTGCACCGCCACCACCAGCGAGACGCCGTCGTCGGCGTCGTCGTTGCGCAGCGCCATCTGCGGCGCGTGGAGCAGCTTCTTGGCCAGCGACTCGGCCAGATCGGCGATCGCCCGCCGCTCGCGCTCACCGAGCCCGGGCATCGCCGCGATGGTCCGCGCCGCCTCGGCCTGGGCCACGCCGAGCACATGCGCGCGCAGGGCGGTCACGGTCGGGGCGAGCTGGCGCCCCCGCCAGGCCTTGAGGAATCGGTCCAGCTCCTGGGCGACGATCGCCTCGGCGTCGGCCGCCTCGCTCTTGCGCTCGTCGCGGTGCTCGGCGGCGACCTTCTGCAGATCGTCGATGTCGGCCAGGTAGACGCCGTCCAGCGAGCCCGCCTCCGGCTCCACGTCGCGCGGCACCGCGATGTCGAGCAGGAACAGCGGGCGGCCGCGGCGCGCGCGCTGGACCTGCCGCAACATCTCCAGCGTCAACACCGGTCGCTGGGCACCGGTCGAGGCGATCACGATGTCGGCCACGCCGAGCGCGGCGGGCAGCGCGCTCCAGTCGCTGACGGCGGCGCCGAAGCGGGCGGCCATCTCGTCCGCGCGCGCGCGCGTCCGGTTGGTGACGGTCAGCGTCGCGCCGTAACCGCGCAGCGTGCGGGCCGCCAGCTCCGACATCTTCCCCGCCCCGACCACCAGCACCTGGCGCTTGTCGAAGCCGCCGAACACCTGCCGCACGAGCTCGATGGCCACCGAGCTGACCGAGACCGGATTGCGGGCGATCGCCGTTTCGCGCCGGACCCGCCGCGCCACCCGGAACGCGCCCTGAAAGCAGGCGTTGAGGATGACCCCGGCGCTGCCGTGGCGGAGGGCGCTCTCGTGCGCCTGCTTGGTCTGCCCCAGGATCTGCGGCTCGCCCAGGACCAGCGAATCGAGGCTGCAGGCCACCCGGAAGAGATGCGCCACCGCCTCGGCGTCGCGCCGTTCATAAAGGTGCGCGCCCAGCTCCAGCGAGGTCACGCCGGCGCGACGGGCCAGCGCCTCCGTCAGGCCCTGCGCGGCCCGACCGCTGTCCCTGTCGGTCGCGACATAGATCTCGACCCGGTTGCACGTCGACAGCAGCGCCGCCTCCCGCACCGAGGGGAGCGCCACCAGCTCGCCGAGAACGCTCTCCATGGCCTCCGGCACCACCGCCAAGCGCTCGCGGACGCCGACAGGCGCCGTTTTGTGCGAGACGCCGAGCACGAGGAAATCGATGGTCGCGCCGGCCATGGATCAGGCTGCGTGGCGCAGAAAGTAGGTCAGCAACACCAGCATCGCGCCGCCGAAGCCGCCCAGCGTCAGCCAGGCGGCGCGCCGCCCGCGCCAGCCGGCGCCGACCCGCGCGATCAGCAGGACGCCGAAGGCGGCCCAGGTCGCCAGCGCGAAGAGGTACTCCGGGCGCAGCGCGGCCGCCTGCCGCAGGAGGCCGAGTCGCGCCACCCAGATCGCCCCGGTCACGATGGCCACCGTGAACACCGGGAACCCGACCGACACGCAGCGGAGCGCCAGGCGGTCGAGGGTCTCGAGCGGCGTCGCCCGGCCCATCATCCGCTCGAAGTGCTTGCGCCTGAGCTGCCGGTCCTCGAACAGATAGAGGAGCGCCAGCACGGCCGCCAGCGCGAACACCGCCACGCCGATGACCGCCAGCAGGATGTGCACCTGCCCGAGCGAGCCCATGTGCGGGGCGTCGGTCTCGGCGGGGACCACCCGCGCCAGCACCAGCGTCGCCAGCGCCGCTGGCACGGCGAACGCCCCCGCCGCCGCCAGCCGGTAGCGCAACGAGGCCAGGAAGTATCCGGCCGCGATCAGGAAGGCGACCAGCGACATCGCCTCCGGCGTCGACGAGATCGGGCTCACCCCGTGGATGCAGCGGGCGCCGATGTCGCAGAGGTGGAGGCCCACGCCGGCCGCCAACATCGCGTGGGCCACACCCACGGCGCGCGCGCGCTCCGCCACGGCGCCACCGGTCATGGAGCGCCCCAGCAGGTAGCCAAGGTAGATGGTGCGCCGCGAGCGCGTACGCTCCGATCACCAGCGCCGTCAAGGTCGCCACGCCGTACATCTACCACGCTCGGGCCCAAGCTGGCGCGCGTTCAGCTGTCGTGCGAGGGGGGCAAGCGAAGTCCGTGGATGGGTTCTGGCGACTCATGCTTGGACGGGCCGGTGTGGCGTGCTAAGCCATGGCGCATGGCAAGCGAGAACATCGTCGAGGTCACCGACTCGAACTTTCAAACCGAGATCCTGGCCTCCAAGGTCCCCGTGCTGGTCGATTTCTGGGCGGTCTGGTGCTCCCCGTGCCGCGCCATCGCGCCGCACGTCGAGGCGCTGGCCAAGGAGTACGACGGCAAGCTCCGCGTCGGAAAGTGCGACATCGATTCGAACTCGGCGGTCGCCACCCAGTACGACATCCGCAGCATCCCGACCCTGCTGGTCTTCAAGGACGGGAAGGTCGTCGGTCAGGTCGTCGGCGCCGTCCCTCGCGCCAAGATCGAAGACCTGATCAAAAAAGCGCTGTAGCAAGGCGGGGCCCCTGAGAGGGTCCCCGTTCCCCGCGCGCCAAGGACCAGGCGTCAGCCGCGTTCAGGCGTCAGCGCGGGCGCCGCCCGGAACCAGGGCGGCGTCGGCGACGACCAGGTCACCGGAGAGATCGGTCGAGCGCGCGGCCACGACCGGAAAGGCTGGGCGGCGCCACCACGGTGACGCCGGAGGCGCCGCGGCGTCCGAAGAGGCCCCGCAGCCCGGCGCCGAGGCCCCCCTGCCAGACCGAGCCCCAGCCGACGTAGCCGAAGCCGCAGAGGAACAGGCAGAGGAACGGGATCGAGATGTAGTGGCCGGTGATCGATCGCCACGCCGATGGCGACCACGAAGTAGGCGGCCATCGCCAGCTCGATGAACGGCGTGAGCGACTTGGCCGAACGGTACTTCTTCCCCGACCAGCTCTCGAGCTTGCCGCGGATGCCGTGCTTCGGCGTCCGCACGAACTCCGTCTCGCGCCCCATGAGCGCCTCCAGCACGGCGCGCGTCTGGTTGACGCACAGGCCGATGCCGATCGACATCACCAGCGGCAGCCGCGCGCACCGCCGACCAGATGGAGCGCGGCCGCTCGCCCGGCGCCGCGCATCCGGGCGATCTCGCGCTGGGAGGCCAGGTAGAACGACGCCACCGAGGCGGTGGTGCCGAAGAAGAGCGGCAGGTCGATCATCAGCACCTCGCGCCAGCCGTGGTGCGACGCGCAGCGCCAGGTTCGGCAGCAGGAGGATCGAAAGCACCAGCAAGAGCGGGTAGGCGAGGTTGTTGGTGAGGTGGAAGAACGCCTCCGTCTTCTGCGCGAACGTGGCGTTCGAACGCAGGATGGTCGGCAGGAGCTTCTTCGCCACCTGCACCGACCCCTTGGCCCAGCGGAACTGCTGCGACTTGAAGGCCGACATCTCGACCGGCAGCTCGGCCGGCGCGGCGATCTCGGGGAGATAGACGAACTTCCAGCCGCGCAGCTGGGCGCGGTAGGAGAGGTCCATATCCTCGGTGAGCGTGTCGTGCTGCCAGTCGCCTGCGTCGGCGATGGCCGCCCGCCGCCAGATCCCGGCCGTCCCGTTGAAGTTGAAGAAGCGCCCCGACCAGTTGCGGCCGGCGTGCTCCATGATGAAGTGCCCGTCGAGCATGAGGGCCTCCACCTCGGTCAGCGCGGAGAAGTCACGGTTGACGTGCTCCCAGCGGCACTGCACCACCGCCACCCGCGGGTCGCTGAAGTGGTGGATCGCCCGCTCGAGGATGTCGGGCAGCGGCAGGAAGTCGGCGTCGAAGATGAGGACGAACTCGCCCTTGGCGGTCCGCAGGCCGTTTTGAAGCGCGCCCGCCTTGAAGCCGCCGCGATCGACGCGGTGGATGTACTCGACCTCCAGCTCGGGGAAGCGCCGCGCCAGATCGGCGACCTTGCGCCTGCAGATCTCCTGCGTCTCGTCGGTGCTGTCGTCGAGCACCTGGATCTGGAAGCGATCGCGCGGGTAGCGGATGCCCGCCACGGCGTCGAGCAGCCGCTCGACGACGTACATCTCGTTGAAGAGCGGCAGCTGCACGGTGACCGCCGGCAGCTCGGCGAACTGCCCGAGGGGGCGCGGCCGCCGGTGGCGATTTCGGTAATAGAGCCAGACCAGCGAGCTGCGGTGAAAGCCATACATCGCCAGCACCAGGAGGACGGCCAGGTAAGTCCCGACCACCAAACCCGAAATCGTCATGGCGCCACTTTAGAGCGGCAATTGTCATTGAATTGTAATTCGTTGTGTTTCTTTGTGCGCAATGTAGGTGCGGCGGTATTCTGGATATGTGGCGGAGACGAGCGCGCCGAACGCGGAGGCGATCGGGGTCTGGAACGAGGTCCTGGTGCCGAAGTTCACCCGCTTCCGGCGGGTCCTGGCCGACGGATTCGCCGTCCACGGCCAGCGCGCCCTGCAGCTGCACCCCGTCCACCCGGGCGAGCGGGTGCTGGACGTCGGCTGTGGCTTCGGCGAGACCACCATCGAGCTGGCCCGCGCGACCGGCCGCGCGGTGGGGATCGACTGCTGCGAGCCCTTCCTGGCGATCGGCCGGGCCGACGCCGCGCGCGCCGGCGTCGCGGGCGCCGCGTTCGAGCTCGCCGACGGGCAGACGGTGAAGTTCGCGCAGCCGTTCGACGTCTGCTTCGCGCGGTTCGGGACGATGTTCTTCAGCAACCCGGCGGCGGCGATGGCCAACCTGCGCCGCGCGATCCGGCCGGGCGGGCGCCTCCTGATGATCGTCTGGCGGCGCATCGAGGACAATGCCCCCTTCTGGATGGCCAAGCAGATCGCTCGCAAGCATCTGCCGCCGCCGGCCGACGAGGCGCCGAGCTGCGGCCCGGGTCCGTTCTCGATGGCCGATTCCCAGACGGTCGGCGCGATCCTGAAATCGGCCGGGTGGTCCGCGATCGCGTTCGAGCGGGTCGACGCCGACATCTGGATGGGTGACAGCGTCGAGGACGCGCTGGCCTTTCAGGTGGCCATCGGACCGGCCGGGGAGATCGTGCGCGAGGCGGGCGCGCTCGGGGAAGAGAAGCGCCCGGTCATCATCGAGGAGCTGCGCGGATCGCTGGCGCGTTTCCAGACGCCGAACGGCGTCTTCATGCCGACCAGCTCCTGGTGCGTGACGGCGCGGGCCTGAACCCGAGCCCAGGCAAAAACCATTACGTGGTTAAATTACGCGGTAATATAACCGCATGATTGCCAGGCGCCTCACTGACCGGCTGCGCACCTCGAAGAAGAGCGTGCTCCTTCTCGGCCCACGTCAAACCGGGAAATCGACTCTGATCGCGACGCTCGACCCATCGCTGACCGTAAACCTCGCGCACGAGCCGACCTACCTCGACTTCGCCCGCAACCCGCGCGAGATGGAGGAGCGGATCGCGCCGCTTCTGGCAAAAATCCGGCCGCTCACGATCCTCGTCGACGAGGTGCAGCGGTTGCCGAGCCTCCTCGACACCTTACAAGTTTTGCTCGATCGGGAAGGGGCCCGACTCAAGCTTTACCTCACCGGATCGAGCGCACGAAAACTGCGGCGAGGCCACGCGAACCTGCTCCCGGGACGAATCCACACCTATCACCTCGGCCCGGTCGCTTGCGGTGAGCTCGGCTATGCGCTCGACACCCGCCAGGCCCTCGGCACAGGAACCTTGCCGGGCGTGACCACGGAGCCGGATCGGGCCACCCGCGAGAAGACGTTGCGCTCGTACGCCGCCACATACCTCAAGGAGGAGGTCCAAGCCGAGGCACTGACCCGCAACCTAGAAGGGTTCGCCCGGTTCCTCACGATCGCCGGAGAATGGGCGGGGCATCACCTCGATCTGTCCAAGCTGGCGCAGGCCGCCCAGGTCCCTCGTCAATCGGCCGTACGCTACTTCGAAATCCTGGAGGACACCCTCATCGTTCGGCGCACGGAGCCCTTCACCAAGAGCCTCTCGCGGCGGCTTGTGATGCATCCGAAATTCTTTTTCTTCGACGTCGGCGTCCGCAACGGCCTGCTCGGTGCCTTCCAGGCATCCGCCGATCGGGTCGGCGCGTTGTTCGAACAGCTCGTCTACTCGCAGCTCGCCGCCGCCGCGGCCGCGCAAGACGCGGAGATCCGGATCTCGTCTTACCGGACCGAGCATGGCGCGGAGGTCGACTTCGTCGTCGAGCTCGGCGGCGACGTCTGGGCGCTGGAGCTCAAAGCCACGCGCAACGTCTCCCGCACGAGCTTTCAAGGCCTCCGCTCGTTCGCGGCGTTCTACGGAAAGGCGCACCGTCCGCTCATCCTCTACCTCGGAGACAATCCCCGCCGTGTCGACGGCGTCGACGTCCTGCCCTGGCAGGAAGGACTGAAATCGATGGGACTGTGATCGACCGCTACGGCTTGGTGATTCCGCCTGGGACGAGCGCGTAGAGCCCGAGGCAGCCGTTCGCCAGGTGGCGGACCTCGGCGGCCAGCGCGTCGCTGTCAGCGGCGTCCTGGCAGCGGGCCAGAATCTGCAAGAGCGCGTCCCGGCTGCGCCGGACCTCGGCAGCCAGCCAGCGGATGTCGTCCTCGCACCCGTGGGCGCTGCCGAGATGTCCCCGTTCGAGCTCCCGCAGCCGCCACTCGAACAGCTCCAGCCGCCCCGCCAGCTTGCCGTGCCCCATGCAGTCCCGGCAGACGAGCGGCCCCTGATCGGTGACGATCTCCCCCTGCCCGTAGCAGGTCGCGCAGGTCTCGGCGGCCGCGGTGCTCATCGTCGACAGATAGCGCGCCGCGCGTTTCGCCGGCGTAACGGAACGGCGGGGAGCAGGTTAACGGCGCGTCGAGATTAGTAGAGGTACATCACGCGGAGTCGGACGCTGAACATGTCGTCGTCGTAGGGAGTCGCCGGTGTTCAGGTTCTGGAAGTGCGACTTGGCATAGCCACCCACGACCTTCAAATAGAGCTGTCTGTAGAACAGATACTGGACGGCCAGGTAGACCTGCGTGTTCGTCGATTTCTCGTTCTCTCTCGTGCGTCGGATCGATGAGGAGGTTGTGGAAGCTGGCGATAGTTGCCGCCCGCCGCCGAGCATGAGGTTTGGCAGGGCCGCCGGCATCGGCACGACGTTCGACGAAGCCGCCGTAGCTGAGTCGATTGCCCGACATCGGGCGATGTTCCGCCATCCCCGTCGGGTGCTGCGCGTCGGCGACGTCGAGCACCGCATAACCGACATTCAGGCCGGCTTCGACGTACGGCGCGAACACGAACTGCACCGACCCCGCGCCACCGCGATTCTTGATGGTGTTCTTGGCGCGTCGCCGCCGGTCCTCGGCAAACTTGTACTGGTACTCGAAGGCGCCCCGCGAGCTTCAACCAGCCGAAGTCGAAGATCGCGGCCGGCCGCGCGCCGAGATAGTTCTCGGTGCCGTCGCTGCCGAACTGCCCCAGGAGCTCGAAGCGCAGAGGCCGCATCTGGGTAAAGGTGCAGCGCGACGTCCCCGACCTTGGGCGCGGAGGGGCGGTAGAGCATGATAGTCCGCGCCGTAAAGGGCTGGCACGGCGTTGTACCCGTTGGGGCTGCCGGTGAACGCGGGATCGAAGGCGCCCAGTCGCTCGTAGGTGTTGAGATCGAGCCCCATCCCGAGCGGATAGACGTCGAAGGCCTGGAACCGGCCGAGGGTGACGTCCCACTGCTGAAGCTCGCCGGTGCGCACCCAGACGTCGTCGGCGGCGACCACGCCGGGGGCCGGCTGAACGTTGTACTGGTCGGTGTTGGCGACGATCTCCGCCTGGGCCTGCACGAACCAGGTCCCGTTGGTGTAGGTCGGCGTGACCCGCAGCAAAAACCGCCCCTGATCGAATCAGCTCGGTGAACTTTGGCGAGATGGCTCGGGTTGCCGCTGCGAATCAGCCGATAGTTGCCGTCGATCCAGCCATAGCCCGAGATCCCGACGCCCGATCCGGGGCATGTAGGGCCACTGCAACCCCTGCATGTCGAGCCAGAGCGGCCCACCGTAGAGACCGCGCGTGACGGGCTCGGGATAGGCCGACGCCGGAAGCTGCTCGACGATCCCGGGCGCGATCGCCGCGGCCGACTCGGGCGGCGACGAGGCAGGCGCCGGCGGAACCTTCGACTTGGACGGCACGGCGGCCGGCGCCGCACCCTCCGCGGTGACGCTCGGTGCTGCGTCTTCAGCGGCGAACGGGTCGGCGTCGCTGGCGCGCGCCATCCCATCCACGCAAAGGCGACGAGGCCCGCGAGGATCGCCGGGCCGAGGTTCGAGTAAACGGATGCTGTGATCGAGTGATCGTTCGTTCATTCGGTCCCGTCTGGTTATTGAGCCACCATGAACGTGTCGGAGAGCCCGCAACCCACGCCCGCGCCGTTCGTGCACAAGGTCGTCGCCGCGTTGGCGTTCGGCGCGACGATCGACCTTCACCGCTCCGGGCTCGATGGCCCATTTGTTCTGGGTGGTGTCCCAGTACTTCAGGTCCTTCACGCGCAGCGGAATCGTGATGCGCTTCGCCTCGCCCATGCTCCCCTTGCCGGCCAGCGAAACGCGATAGAAGCCCTTCAGCTCCTTGTAGCTCGGGCCGGCCCGGTTGGTGACCGACGGAGCCGGGATACTGCACGAACAGGAAGACCGTCTCCGTCCCGGCGACGGCGCTCTGGTTGTAAACGTCGACGGTGACGGCGACCTCGCCGTCCGGCTTGACCGTCGAGCACGGCACCTGAAGGTTCTCGTAGCTGAACGTCGTATACGACAGGCCGTATCCGAACGGGAACGAGCCCTGCGACGGCGTCAGCGTCGTGCCGTTGTGGTCGAAGTACTGGTAGCCGACCCAGTACTCCATCGTCGTGCTGCCGCTCGAGTTGGCGAACGTCGGCCAGTGGCTGACGTTGGTGTCCCAGGTGACCGGCAGCTTGCCGCTGAAGTTGGCGTCCCCGAAGAGCAATCGGCCGAGCGCGATGCCCCCGAGCATGCCCGGGTACCAGGCCATCACCACCGCCTTGGCGTTGGCGTACCACTGCGACATGTCGACGATGCCCCCCGCCTCGAGCACGACGATGGTCGGCTTTCCCATCGCCGCGACCTGCTTGATGAGGGTGTCCTGCGTCCCCGCGGTCTACCTTGGGATCCAGGCTCAGTTGACCACGCTGTGGCTGGTCGAGGTGATCCCGCCGCTCGTGCGGTCGCCGGCCCCGGTATACTCCTCCCCCTCGTCGGCGGGCGTGAGGCCCGCGATCACGATGGCGACGTCGAAGCCGTCGGCCTGAGCGGCGGCGGCGCTGCTGTAGTGCTTCACGATGGCCCCGTTCGCGGCGTCCATGATCCCGGCGCAGCGGGCCGGCGCTCTTCAACGGATCGGAAAAGACCCGGCTGGAGCCGGCGTCACCGGTCCGGACGTTCGTCGTGAAGTCGATCGAGCACCCGGAGCCGCCGTTGCCGGGCGCAGTCCTGGCTGCTCGTCTGCTGCAACGAATAGCTCACCGTCGCGCCGATGACCGCGATCTTGTGAACGGTCGCCCGATCGAGCGGCAGCGTGTTGCTGTCGTTCTTGAGCAGCACCATCCCCTCCTCGGCGGCCAGCTCGGCGAGCTGGGTGTGGCTGAGGCCGATGGCGGGGTCGGTCTGGTCATTCTTCTGGATTGACTGCCGTTGGAGTCGAACGTCGTGAACGCCGGCTTGAGGCCGAAGCCGCTGAGCTTGTCGGCGTGGAACCGGTACTTCTGCTCGAGGATCCGCGCCGTCGAGGTGACGAGCTGCGAGGCCTGCAGGCCTGCCCGACGTCACCAGGTTCGGCAGCTCGAGGAAGTTGTATCGCCAGGGGAGCTCCATATCGAGCCCCGCGTTGACCGACTGCTTGACCAGTGAGTCGGCGGCGCTGCCCGGGTTGCAGCAGCCCGGGGCGCTGCTCCCGTTCATCGCCCACCAGTCGGTGAGGACGAACCCCTGAAAGCCGAACTCGGTGCGCAGCATGTCGGTCAGAAGCACGCTGTTCTGGGTCGAGTGCGGTGCTGTTGACCTGGTTGTAGGCCGCCATCACCGACGCGGCGCCGCCCTCGTCGACGATCATCTCGTAGTGACGCCCGTACTTCTCGCGCAGGGTCTGCGCGTCGATCGATCGCGTTGGCGCGTCCCGCGGCCGTCCTCGATGTTGTTGGCGGCGTAGTGCTTCACGCAGGCGGCGACGTAGTTCTGCAGGCCCATGACGAACGCGCTGCCGAGGCGGCCGAGGAGGAAGCTGTCCTCGCCGTAGGTCTCCTGCGAGCGCCCCCAGGCGGGGTGTCGCAGGATGTTGACCGTCGGCGCCAGCATCATCGTGTTGCCGGAGGCGAGCATCTCGTCGCCGATCGCCTGCCCGACCTTGTACTCCAGGTCGACGTCGAAGGCGGCCCCGCGCGCGATCGCCACCGGGAAAGCCGTCGAGAAGTCGCTCTTGCCGTCGCCGTTGGCGTTGAGGTTCACGCCGCGCGGTCCGTCGCGGAAGCGCCACCCGCGGATGCTCAGCGTCGAGTTGTCCTCCTGACTGAAGACATTGTAGTTGGCGGTTCCGTTCTGCTGAACGCCGCTCATCTGCTGCGCGCGATCGTTGTTGGACATCGCCCGAGTCGCCATCGACATGGCGTTCGAGCGGTCCGTCGGGTCAGGCGTGTAGCCCGCGGTGTAGGGCAACGGGTCAGGTCGCCGACGACCCGCAGGCCATCTTCCCGACGACCCCGCCCGTGCCGGACCCGCGCCCGCCGCTCCCGCCGTTGCTCGCCGTCCCGACCGCCGCGCGACCGAGGCGCCGCCCGTGCCACTCCCGCCGGAGCCGGTCAGGATGACGATTTCGCCCCTCCACCACCACGTGCCGGTGCTGCCGCCCGTGCCGCTGCATTCCCGCCGCCGGTGCCGTATCCACTCCCCCCGCTCCCCGTCCCGGAGCCGCCGGAACCGCCGTTTCGCGCCGGCGCCTTGCAACCGAACGACACGGCGACCGACAGCAGGCAGACGGACAGAAGCGAAGAAAAGCTACGGTACGACATGAAAAATAGGCTTCTCCTTACTACGAGTGGGGCTGCCTCACCCGCCATCCTGGATGGCAGGTCTAGGAGCCTAACACCCCACTGGTTACACCGAAATCAGCCCACGTGGCCAGTGGAATGACCTGCGCAACAGAGTGGAAAGCCGTTCGACAAAAGCTCACAATTACCGGAACGACGCCTACTCGGCGAAGAGACGGAACGGGACCCTTCGACGTGGGTCGTCCATGATGATGCGATCCAAGAGCGCGAGGTTCATCGCGACAAACGCGGTGCTGGTTCTGGCCTGGGCGCCGATCGTCCGGGCGGCTTCGGCGGTCATCGTGGCGCCGGGCGCCCAGGCGCGCGTCCGACCCGCCGAAACGGCATCTGTCGTGAGAACCTACTCGGCGGGTGAGAAGGTCTTCGTGTCGCCCGAGGTCACGGCCGGCTTCCGGCAGATCGCGCTGCCCGAAAAACAGATCGGTTTCATTCGCGACGACGATGTCCGTTTAGAGGCCGCGCCGGCGCCCGTCCAGCCGCTCTCGACGGCGCATTCGCTCTTCATCGTAAAAGATCTCGATCAGCTCCCCGAGCTGATGAAGGACGATGCGCTCCTCGGGCCGCGCGCGCGAGATCTGATTCATAGCCGTAAGGTCGCCATCGGCATCGGGGCCGGGGCCGGGATTGCGTCGATGCTGATCGCACCGTTGGCGCTGGTCTCCACAAACACCGAATGCGTCGGTTCGGGATCGAACCAGCTCTGTCAACAAGCCCCGAACTTCACGTTCGGCTACGTTGCCGGGGGCGTGCTGCTGGTCGGAGGAATCGTCGCGCTGGCGATCATGGCATCTGCCGAAGATCCGATCGACTTGCTCAACGCCTGGAACCAGCAGCATCCCGATCGCCCGCTCACCGTCGCCCCGTCCGCCGTCGCGTCACCCGATTCCTCTCCGCCAATGGACACGACGCCGCCGCCGCCGACGCCGATCCCGGGCGTCGATTTTCCCATCGGACCGCCGCCGAATTAGGGCGTCGGGCCGGAGCTGGGCCGGACGGGCGGCGGGTCGTCAGGCAGGCGCCCTTGTTAGCCTCAATGATATGGCTATAATAGCCAGATGGCGGTGGCCAAGCTTTCGGATGTGAAAAACGACCTTTCCCGGTATGTCGCGCGCGCCCGCCAGGGAGAGCGGATCCGGATCCTCGTGCGGGGCGTTCCGGTCGCGGAGATCGGCCCTGTCCAGGAAAACGCCCGAGAAAGCGACCGCCACGAGGACGCGCGACTCGTCGACCTCGAGCGCCGCGGAATCATCCGCCGGGGCCGCGGCGGAATCGAGCCGGGGATCCTCAAACCGGGCCCGCGTCCGCGCGGGAGGGCGGCGTCGGAGCTGCTGATCGAAGAACGTCGGTCCAGCCGGTGAGATTTTGGGACAGCTCCGCGATCATCCCGCTCGTGCTCGAGGAGCGGGCCAGCGGAGGATGTCGGCGCGCCTTGCGCCTCGATCCCGCCATGGCGGTCTGGGCCCTCACTCGGACCGAGATTGTGTCGGCGATCCGCCGCCGTGAGCGAGCCGGCGAGCTCGACGCCGCCGGCGTCGACATTTCGCTCGCCCGTATCGAAGCTCGAGCCGAACGGTGGACGGAGGTCGAGGCGCTCGATCCCGTGCGAGAGCGCGCCGAACGTCTGCTCGGCACTCATCCCCTGCGGGCTGCCGACGCGCTTCAGCTCGGCGCCGCGCTCACGCTGTTCGATGGCCGGCCACGCAGCCGGGTCTTCCTCACCCGGGACGCGAACCTCGCGGACGCGGCGCGGCGGGAAGGGTTCTCGGTGTTGGTTCCTGCCTGAGCAGAGCGGGTTCGGCCGTTCGCTAAGGCGTCGGCCCGGCGCCGACCAGATCGGGCGCGCCGACCGTCGACGGCGCGCCGGGGATTCCGCCGTCGCCGAAGAGCAGCGGGCCCTCGCCGGCGGCCCGCTTGCGGGCGATCTCGGCGATGGCGGCGCGCGCCCGGGCGCCGCGCGCGTCGTTTGCGGCGGCCCAGCGGGTGAGCACGGCCTCGGCGGCGGCGCGCACGTCGGGCGTGATGTCGTAGAGCGACGTGTGGCGGAGGATCGGCACCGCCTCGCCGTCGCCGATGCGGGCCATCGCGGTGATGAGGTGCAACCGGCCGGTGGGCGCCGCGGTGTGCAGCGCCGTCTCGATCTGCGGGATGGCGGCGCGCTTGTAGGCGGCCAGGCGCTCCGTCGCCGGCGGCACCAGCTGATCGTTGCGGCGGACGAGGATGTTGATCTCGTCGGCGATGTCGCTGTGCGAGCCGTCCTCGCAGGCGGCGCAGAGGGCCAGGCCCGCCAGCGCCGCGATCAGGAGGCGGCGACGCATGCCTCGTCCGCCTCGGTGTGCTCGCCGCCGCGGCGGCCGTGCCGGGCCATCGACTTGGCGACCGGATCGGCCGGCGCGATCATCGGCCGGGGCGATCCCGCCGCCTCGGCCGCCTCCAGGTCGGCGAAGAAGGCCTCGCCGAGTCCGAGCATCGCCGCCGGATCGTCGATGGAGGAGGCGCGCTGGCGCAGCGACGAGCCGCCGTAAAGGCCGCGCGAGTACCAGGCCAGCGTCTTGCGCAGCTCGTGCACGCGCATCTTCTCGGGGCTGTGGACGAGGACCAGCTCGGCGTGGCGGCGCCAGACGCGCGCGCGCTCGGCCAGCGTCGGGGGGCCCGGATCGGGCGCGCCCCGCTCCAGCGCGGCCAGCGAGCGGAAGAACCAGGGGTTGCCCATCGCGCCCCGCCCGACCATCACCGCGTCGCAGCCGGTTTCATTCTTCATGCGGGTGTAGGCGGCGACGTCCTTCACGTCGCCGTTGCCGACCACCGGGATCTCCGGCGGCAGCGCGGCGCGCACGGCGGCGATGGGCGCCATCTGCGCCTGGCCGGAGAATCCCTGCGCGCGGGTGCGGCCGTGGACGGTGATCATCGCGGCGCCGGCGTCGACCAGGCTGCGGGCGAACGTCGCGGCGTTGAGGCTCTGCTCGTCCCAGCCGGCCCGGTGCTTGACGGTCACCGGGATGTGGGGCGGCACCGCCCGGCGCACGGCCGCCACCAGCGCCGCCGCCAGCGCCGGCTCGCGCATGAGCGCCGAGCCGCAGGCCCCCGCGGTCACCTTCTTGGCGGGGCAGCCCATGTTGATGTCGACGATCGAGGCGCCGACGTCGACGGCCATTCCGGCGGCCCGCGCCAGCGCTTCCGGCTCGCGGCCGAAGATCTGGACCGCGAAGCGCCGCCCCTCCAAGCTCGGCCACATGCGCCCGAGCGCCTTGGCCGCGCCCCGGGTGAGCGCCTCGGCCGAGAGGAACTCGGTGAAGGTGAGCGCGGCGCCCAGCTCTTCGCAGATGGTGCGGAACGGCAGATCCGTGACCGCTTCCATCGGCGCCAGGAGAGCGCCGGGGTTAAGCTCGATGTCGCCGATGCGCATGCGGGCCCGGGAGAATAGCATCGCGCTGGCCGGAATCGTCGCCGTTGCGTGGGGAGCCGGCGCTTGCCGACGCGCGCCGCCACCGCCTCGGCCGGTCGAGCTCCGTCCCACGGGCCCGGAGGCGCTGCTGGCCGACGTGGTCGGTCCGGCCAGCTGGGCGCGCGGCAAGGCTCCGGTCGATCAACGCGCGCGGGATCGCCAGCGGGCGATCGAGGACATCGGGCCCTTCGAGCGGGCGCGTCCCGGCGATCCGGCGTCGGCGCTGGTGAACACCAACGCCGACTACTGGACGAGGCTGGCCGGAATCGCCTGGGACCGCGACGTGGACATCGACTTCGATCGCGAGCCGGTCGACCTCGACGGCGACGGCAAGCCGGACACCACCGTCACCCGGCACATCCACGCCAAGGGGGGAATCCTCGCCAACCCCGAGCTGTTCGGTCTGACCCGGACGCCCGACGATCCGCGTGGGCGGTTGGGGCGCCTGTCGGCCTCGACGGGCGTGCTCGGTCTGCGGGAGCCGCTCGGCCCCGACGGCAAGCCGACCGGTCAGATCGGGATGACCTGCTGGCTCTGCCACGGCGAGGCCAACCCCGCCGGCGGCGGGATCGTCCTGGGGCTCCCCGGCGTGGCGTTCGACTACGGCCTCTTGCTGGCGACGGCGACGGTCCTCGACGACGGCAACGCGGCCGCGGTCGCCTACCGGGCGGCGCGCGGGTTCCCACCCGGCCGCGCGGTGCGCGCGCGCCTCCTGCTGGCCGGCCCCGGGCGGCAGGATCTGACGGGCGAGTTCGGGCTCGACGTGACGGTGCCCGGCTATCACTCGGCGCGCTACCCGGGGACGGCGCGCGTGCGGCAGCGGACCCGCGGCCTCGTCAACCCCATCAGCGTGCCGACCATCCTGGCCGCGCCGGGCCTGGCGCTCGAGAACTGGTCCGGCTCCGAGGCGGCCGACGCCCCCTGGCTCGAGCGGCTGCTGGCGCTCGGCGGCTCGGCGCCCCTCCCGATGACGGCCGATCGCGGGGCCGTTCGGCGCGCCCTGCTCTTCGACCTGCGCAACCTCGGGACGCTGGGGCTGCAGCAGGATTCCTTCGCCGGGCTGCTGTGGGCCGACGCCATCTATGGACACGCCACGCTGTCGCCGGCGGCGCTCGGCGAGATCCCCAGGCTGTACGCTGCACCGTCGGTGCGCGCCGTGCTCGCCGAAGGGTTCGCTCGCCCGCCCGGGGACGCCGCGGCGATCGTCCGCGGGCGCGCCATCTTCAGCGAGCGCATCGTCGGCGCGATCGCCAACCGCCAGATCCTGAAGCTCCCCCCGCCCGCCTACGCGGCCGCCAAGCTGGCGGGACCGATCCTGGCGCCGATCGATCCCACCAAGCCGCTCGGAGCCAAGCTGGCGGTCCGCTGCGCCGATTGTCACGCCGGCGCGCCGCTAGAGAAGAAGCTCCCCCTCGCCGCCAACCCGCCGCCGCTCGGACGCTGCTCGCATTGCCACCTGGCGCACACCCGCGTCGAAGAGTGGGCGGCGATCCGCGCGCCGTCGCTCGAGCCGGCCCTGGTGCCCGTCTCGGCGCTCCCGCTCGGCCGCCAGCCCGCCGACGAGCTCGCCTTCTGCGAGGGGTGCCACAGCCAGCACCGCGATTTCGGGCCGCTCGTCTATTCGTCGGGCCGCCTCTTCCCGTTCGACGCCGATGGCGACGGCGACGCGCAGCGGAACCCGGCGGCCGATCGGAGAGCCGGCGGGATCGGCACCGATCCCTGGCTGGCCTTCGACGTTCCCCGCCCCGAGTGGCCGTTCGCCATCGACGTCCCGACGATCTCCGATCCGGCCCGCGCCGGCCACGTCGGCCAGGCGCGCATCGGCGCCGCCTGGGTGCGCGCCGCGCCGCTGGTGGGCCTGGCCGCCAGCGCGCCCTATCTCCACAACGGGTCGGTGCCGTCGCTGCGGGCGCTGCTCGACCCGCCCTCGAGGCGCCCCGTCACCTTCCCGCTCGGCAAGGCCGGCTTCGTCTTCGACACCCGCCTGCCCGGCAACGGCAACCAGGGACACGACTTCGGCACCGCGCTCACCGCCGCCGAGAAGGCCGACCTCGTCGCCTTTCTAGAATCGCTGTGACGCTAGATGATCTTCTGGGCGCGCAGCTTGCCCAGCTGGCGGCGGACGGCGTCGAGGCCGCCGCTCGTGTAGAGCATGTAGAGCCGCTCCGCCGATAAATGCGCGAGGGCCCGGTTCCGGTACTTCGTGTGGTAACGGGCGGTGTCGGCCGGATCGTAGCCGTACTCCCGCGCCAGCTTCGACAGGAGCTTCTCCGCCACCGCCATCGCCGGCACGGACTGCGTGTAGTCGCCGTCGGAGAGGTGGTGCAACTGGTACTCGACCGGCGCGTCCACGTCGAAGGCGGCCGCCTGGTCGAGGACCGGCAGCCGGAGCCGCCCCGCCTTGTCGGCGCGCAGGTAGCCCTTGGCGACGGGATCGACCCCCGCCAGGATCGCGGCGGCGCGCAGCCAGTTGACGACCCGGTACTCGCCGTCGATGGGGCTGCCGTGCGCGCAGGCCTGGGTGACGACGAGCTTGGGCGGAAGGTCGCGGGCCATCGACTCGGCGAGGCCGATGATGTGGTGCGCCCCGGTTCGGGAGTCGCCCGGCGCCCCGTAGTTGTCGGTCGCGCCGTTGCCACCGAAGCTGAGCTCGGCGAATTCCGTCCCGTCGGCATTCCACTGGAGCACCAAGGTCTTGGCCCAGTCGTGCAGCAGCGGCGCGGCGATGATGATCTCCTCGTCAATCACCCCGTCCGGCTTGTCGCCGGCTTCGCGTTCCTCGGGCCCGACCACGGGCAGACCACCCGGGCCGGCGTGCCCGTAGGCGCGGCGATAGACGGAGGCCAGGCCGGCGTAGCTGAGCTCGTTGACGGTCTCGTGCAGGACGAGACCTCCCGGGTAGGCGTGATGCCCCCCGGCCCCGCCCCCGGGCGCCGCGAAAAAGGGCTGCGGCAAATGGGGACAGGCGGATCCGGCGTCGAGGACCGGCGGGAACACCCCCGCGAAGATCCCGCCCGGAAAACCCGCCGCGTCGGCGAGCGCGTACAGCCCGGCGGCGTTGAGGGCCGCGACGGCCGCCTGCTTCGCGGCGACCGTCTGGTTCGCGCGATGCCGCACGCAGACCGACGGGTTCTCCAGGAGATCGCGCAGAGTCGCCGCCAGCGCAGGCTCGGTGAGCTTCGCGATCCGGCCGGAGAGCACCTTGCGCGCCGAGGCGATCAGCGCCGACGACGACGCCGTCTCGGCCGCCGCGGCGTTCCCGGCGCCGGGCGCCCGCTCGGCGCCGGCCGGCGCGCCCAGCGCCGCCGCCCCGTGCAGACCGAGCACCAGGGCCAGCCCCACACCGAACCTCACCGTGCGCTTCTCGGTCATTGAAGCCGACTCCTCGCTCTACTTCGCGTAGTCCGTGGCCCGGGTCTCGCGGATCACCGAGACGCGGACCTGCCCCGGGTAGGCGAGCTCGGCCTCGACCTTGCGCGCGATGTCCTTCGACAGGAGGCGCGCCTCTTGATCGGAGACGCGCGAGTTCTCGACGACGACGCGGACCTCGCGGCCGGCTTGAATGGCGAACGCCCGCTCGACCCCGGGGAAGCTGCAGGCCACCTGCTCGAGATCGGAGAGGCGCTGCACGTACGACTCCAGCATCTCGCGACGGGCGCCCGGACGCTGGCCCGACAGCACGTTGGCGGCGTCGACCAGGTGATCGAGAACGTCGACCGGCGGCACCTCGCCGTGGTGGGCGGCGATGGCCTGGACGACGCGGGGAGGCTCGCCGTACTTGCGGGCGGTGGCGGCGCCGACGGCGGCGTGCGAGCCCTCGACCTCTTGCTCGATCGCCTTGCCGATGTCGTGGAGGAGGCCGGCGCGGCGGGCGGTCTTGACCGGCAGGTCCAGCTCGGCCGCCATGGCGCCGGCCAGGAACCCGACCTCGATCGAGTGCTGCAGCAGATTCTGGGCGTTGCTCGAGCGGAACTTGAGCGTTCCGACCAGGCGGGTCAGCTCCGGGTGCAGCCGCGGCAGCCCCAGATCGAAGGCCGCCTGCTCGCCCGCATCCTTGCACTGCTGCTGAATCTCCGAGGTGGCCTTCTCGACCATCTCCTCGATGCGCGTCGGGTGGATGCGCCCGTCGGCGATGAGGCGGGTGAGCGCCAGTCGCGCGATCTCGCGCCGCACCGGATTGAAGCAGGAGATCACCACCGCCTCGGGCGTGTCGTCGATGATGAGGTCGACGCCCGTCGCGGCCTCGAGCGCGCGCACGTTGCGCCCCTCGCGCCCGATGATCCGCCCCTTCATCTCGTCGGACGGCAACGGGACGGTGGCCACGGTCCGCTCGGCGACGTACTCGCTCGCGTAGCGCTGCACCGCCGCCGAGATCACCATCCGCGATTTCTCGACCGCCTCGGCGCGCGCCGACTCTTCGATCTTCCGCACCTCTTCGGCCGCCGCGCGGCGCGCCTCCTCGCGCACCTCGTCGTAAAGGCGGGCCTTGGCTTCCGCCGTCGACAGCCCGGCGATCTTCTCCAGCCGCGCCCTGGCCTCGACGGCCTGCGCGGCCGCCGTGCGGGCCGCGGCCTCGGCCGCCGCCTCGCGCCCGGCCAGCTGCTTCTCGCTGCGGGCCGCCTCGTCCAGCCGCTGCTTCAGCTCCCGCTCCTGCCGCTCGACCTCGCGCTCCCGCTCACCGGTCTCCCGCGCCTGCTTCTCCAGGTCCGCCTGGCGCCCCTTGAGCTCGACGTCGACCTCGGCGCGCGCCTGTTGGGCCAGCTCCTTGGCCTCCAGCGCCGCCTGCCTCTTGAGCGAGTCCGCCTCCACCTCCGCCGCGGCGATGAGGCGCCGCTTCTCCTCCTCCGAGTGCGGCAGTCCGGCCGGACGCACCGTGCGCCCCGCGAAGAAGGCGACCACCAGCACGACGAGCAGCACCGAGATGGCGACCGGCAAGGCGATCATGGCCTGGTCCCTGCCGGCCGCAGCACCCGGGCGTCGGTCACCACGACGTCGACCGGCACGTCCCCCTCGCCGGCCGGACATTGCGCGACGATCTGGAAGTCGTAGCAGACGCCGATCAAGGCCGGGCGCTTGCCCGACGCGCCGAACGCCTCGTCGTAATAGCCGCCGCCGAATCCGAGCCGCCGCCCCTCGGCGTCGAACGCCAACCCCGGCACGATGACGACGTCCAGCTCGGCAAGCGGGATCTCCGGCGCCGTCGGGGCCGGCTCGAGAAGACCGAAGCGGCCCGGCACCAGCGGCCCGGCGGCGGCGCGGTGAAACCGGAGTCGCGGCGCCTCGGTCGCCACCCGCGGCAAGGCGACGGTGGCGCCGCCGGCAGCCGCCGCCGTCAGCACGGGCGCGGGGTCAATCTCCCCCCGGGCCGCGACGTAGCCGGCCAGCGCCTTTGCGCCGGCACCGACGGCGGACGCCAGCTCGGGGAGGGCCAGCAGCCCCGCGCACGCCGCCTGGCTGCGCGCGGAGCGCTCGCTTTCGGGCAGAGCGGTGCGCGCAGCGCTCATCTCGCGACGGAGCGCGCGTTTCTGCTCGGAGAGATCTGAACTCGGGAGGGGAGCCATCGTCGAGTGATGGGTCCCGGTACTCTATTTATAGACGCTGGACGCGGCAGACCGGAACGATCAATCGGGGTTCATACTCGCGCTTCGTGCGTCAGGCAGTCAAGCAGCGACTGACTCTTTTCACGAATCTTCTTCCGCAGTTCACTGGTCTCGCGCCGTTCACGAAAAAGCTCCTCGGCGATCTGGAGCGCGGTCAGCATGGCCACCGCCTGGGTGTCGGGCGTGCGCGTCTTCTTCTGGACGTCGCGGAAGCGCTCGTCGACCAGCGCCGCCACCGCCTTCACCCACCGATCGTCCTCGTCGGTCTTGAGCGCGTACCGGACACCCGCGATCTGCACCGTCACCGAATGCTTCATGGCTCGTGCGGCAGCATACCACCGGCGCTCCCCGCCGAGACACGCACGCCATCCCGGTAGAAGATCTCCCCGGTGAGCTGGCCGCGCTGGTCCCAGAACTGCCAGCGTCCCTCGCGCCGACCAGCGACATAATTCCCGTCGGCCGCCGGCGACCCGTTCGGGTGCCAGGCGCGCGCGGCGCGCTCGCGCACGCCGTCGAGGAACTCGAGCTCGCGAGCCGGACGCCCGTCCTCGAACCAGAACCGCCAGACGCCCGTGCGAAGCCCGGCGGCGTCATAGCTCCCGGCCACCTGCGGGCGCCCGCCGGGAAACCGCGAAACGAACGTCGTCTCGCGCGCCTCGCGCGTCTCCCGGCCGGGGATCGGATCGTGCGAGGCGAGCTTGATGATGCCGGAGCTGGTCGGGCCGAGCGCCTCCAGCTCGCCGGGGCCGAGGCGGGCGACGGCGGGATCGACGGTCCACTGAATGAGCTCGCCGTCGTCCCACCGCTCGGCGCGCCAGTTGCGGCCGTCGTTGAAGCGATAGCGCCAGACGCCGCTCTGCGCGCCGTCGACGTAGCCGCCGCTCGCCAGCTCGGCGCCGCTCTCGTAGAAGCGGGTCTCCGGCCCCTGTCGCGCGCCGTCGGGGCGCCGGCACCACTCCGCCTCGGCGCCGCCCGAAAAGATCTGCCGCGCCAGCGCCGTCCCGAGCGGACAGGTGGTGCGCCCCGACACGCAGCCGCCGCCGGCGGCGAGCACGCACGCAACGACCAAGGCGAGCGGCCGGCTTCGCATCGCTCGTCATTGTAAGCCGAGCGACAGACGCCGCGCGCGTTCGTGTGTATTGATCCTGAGTGAGCATCCGACGGGAGAAAGACAAGAAGCCCGGCGTCTCGTACGCCCTCGGGCACCTTGGCCAATCCGGCCACGGGAGGCGAACCGGCGGCGGCGCCAAAGACGAGCTCGAGCTGGCGGTCGTCGACGTGACCCACCCGGCCTTCGCGCTGGCCCCGACCGACGCCGAGCTGTCCGCCGAGGTCGCGCGGTTCGTCAAAGAGCCGCCGCCGCTGGCCGGCCTGCCGCGCTTCCTGCGGCGACCGCTGCTGCGCTTCATGCTGCGCGGCTCGGTGCTGGCGCGCGGGATCCAGGGTGCGGAGGGGAGCTTCCTCAGCGGCATGAGCACCTATCTGCTGAAGCTGGGCCCCGACAATCTCGGCGCCGCCTACGCGCGTCCCATCGATCGCCGCATCGCCGCCGCCCTGCCGGTGATGGCCGTCCGGCTGCGCCTGGCAGACATGGCCACGCTGCTGGCCGACGCGCTCGCGCCCACGCTGGAGGCGCGCCCGCGCCACCCGCTGCGCCTGGTGAACATCGGGGGCGGCCCGGCGATGGACAGCCTGAACGCGCTCCTGGTCCTGCGGCGCGATCGGCCTCACGTCCTCGACGGCCGCCGCATCCAGATCGACGTGCTCGATCGGGACGCCGACGGTCCGGCCTTCGGCGCGCGGGCCGTCGCCGCGCTGCGCGCCGAGGGCGGCCCGCTGCACGGGCTCGACGTCCAGCTCCGCCACGTCCGCACCGACTGGACGGAGACCGGCCCGCTGCGCGATCTCCTCCGGGCGGCGCGCATCGGCACCGCGGTGGTCGCCGGTTCATCGGAGGGGGCGCTGTTCGAGTACGGGACGGACGCCGAGATCGAGGCCAACCTCGACTGTCTGCGGGACGAGGCGCCGTCTCACTTCGTCATGGTCGGGTCGGTGACCCGGGCCGACGAACCGATCCGGCGCCTCCGGGAGACCAGCCGCGCGGCCACCCGCCCCCGCGGGTTGACCGCCTTCCGGGCGCTGGCGGCCCGCTGCGGGTGGCGCGTCGTCCGGGCCGTCGAACGGCCGTTCAGCGATCACGTCGTGCTCGCCCGGGCCCCCTGAAACGGCCGAGCTGCGGCGTTCCGACGCTTGCCGGCCCGATCTCGGCCACTACGTTCAATGGCGAAAGCGATGCGGGCATCTTTCTGGCACGGCCGGCTCAGTTGGAAGGACTTCTTCAAGAAGATCTACCGCGAGTACAACAACGACAACGTCGCCGACACGGCCGCCGTGCTCGGCTACTACTTCGTCTATTCGCTCTTCCCGTTTCTCTTCTTCCTCACCACGCTGGCCGCCTACATTCCGAAGGTTCAGGTCTCCGTGCAGACCTTGCTGTCGCGGGCGCATGCGCTCCTGCCGGCGCAGGCGATGGACATCATCGAGAAGAACCTGCACGCCCTCTTGGGGCAGCCGCGCCCGCGCCTGCTGACCATCGGGTTGGCGGCCACCCTCTACTCCGCGTCACGCGGCGTGGACGCCGTGCGCAAGGGCCTCAACCTCGCCTATGACGTCAAGGAATCCCGGCCGTTGTGGAGGACCGAGCTGCTGGCCTTCGGGCTGACCATCGGCGGCGCGGCGCTGGTCCTGTTCGGGATCGCCGGCCTCATCGCCGGCGGCGACGTCGGGCTCTGGCTGGCGGGCAAGCTGGACATCGCGCCGGTCTACATCTTCATTTGGCGTTGGCTGCGCTGGCCGGTGACGGCGCTACTCATCATGTCGTGCGCCGCCGTCGGCTACTACCTGCTCCCCGACGTCGAGCAGAAGTTCAGGTTCATCACGCCGGGCTCGGTCATCGGGACGCTGTTCTGGCTTTTCGGGACCTGGGGGTTCACCGAATATGCCGGCCACTTCGGCCGCTACAACGTCACCTTCGGATCGATCGGCGGCGTCATCCTGCTGATGACCTGGTTCTACATCACCGGGTTCATCTTCATGATGGGCGGCGAGATCAACGCCATCTTGGAGGCCGCCTCCGACGAGGGGAAGGCCTCCGGGGCCCGCGCGGCGGATGAGGCGCCGCCGCCGCCGGACCAACGTCCGACCGCCATGCCCCCCGGCGCCGCCAAGCGCGCCGACGTCGGCGAGAGCGACAGTGAGACCGCGGCCGGCGGTACGCCCCCGACCGGGGCTCCCTCGGCGGCCGGCGCGAATCCGCCCCGCTCGCCCTCGGCAGATCACCCGCGCTGATCCAGGTCGACGCGCCCATCCCGGGCTCGGGCCCGGCCGCGACGGCGCGGCTTCACCCCCGCCGGGGACGGCTCTCCCGGGAGCTCCCGAATCAGCGCGGCGATCTGGCTCAGCATGGGCGCGAACGGCGAGGACCGGCGCCAGCAGAGCCCGAGCGTCCGGAAGGCCCGCGCGTCGGCCAGGGGCCGGATGGCCAGCGCGGCGTGCCGGCTCTCGGTGGCCACCGCCAGCCGGGGCAGCAGCGTGACACCGGCGCCGGCCGCGACCATCTGCGCCAGCGTCGTGAGGCTGGTGGCCCGGAAGTCGAGCTCGTGCGTGCGGGCGTGGGCACAGACGGCCAGCGCCTGATCGCGCAGACAGTGCCCGTCGTCGAGCAGCAGCACGTCGGCGCCGCGGAGCTCGCTCATCTCGGCCGGCGACGTCGACCGCCCGAGCGGGTGGGCGCGCGGGGTCGCCAGCATGAACGGATCGCGCCCCACCGGCTCGCGGGCCAGATCGCCGAGGTCCGCCTCCAGCGCCAGCAGCGCCCCCTCGAGCGCCCCCTCCTCGACCGCCCGCACGAGGACGTCGGTCTTCTCTTCCGTCCAGCGGACGACCAGCCCCGGCTGGGCCCGGCGGAGCGCCGGCACGATGCGCGGCAACAGATAGGGAGAGATCGTGGGGATGACGCCGAGGCGCAACCGGGCCGTGCGTGGGTCGCCGAGACGTCGGGCCGCGTCCGCCAGATCGTCGGTCTCCGCCAGCAGGCGCCGGGCGCGGGCGACCACCTCGTCGCCCGCCGGGGTCGGCAGCACGCGGCGCCGGTCGCGCTCGAAGAGGCGCACGCCCAGCGCCGACTCCAGCTGGGCCAGCTGCGCGCTCAGCGACGGCTGCGACACCCCGCACAGCGCGGCCGCCTTGCGAAAGCTGCGCGCGTCCGCCACCGCGACCGCATATTGCAGCTGCCGGATGCTGAAGGGGTGCGGGGCCAGGCGCTTCGCCGCCATAGGCAAAGACTATGACATGGATACAAAGCTTGTCTTGGCTCTATCAGCCACCGGGCCCCAAGGTAGGGACCAAGGAGGCACACACATGTTGACCATCGGAGACAAGTTCCCAGCGTTCAAACTGAAGGCGGCCGTCAGCCTGGAGAAGGGCAAGGAGTTCCAGGACGTCACCAGCGACGAGTACCCGGGCAAGTGGAAGGTCGTCTTCTTCTGGCCCAAGGACTTCACCTTCGTCTGTCCGACGGAGATCGCCGCGTTCGGGAAGAAGAACCGCGACTTCCTGGACCGCGACGCGCAGGTGCTGGGCGTCAGCACCGACAACGAGTTCGTGCACGTGGCCTGGCGCAAGAGCCACCCCGATCTCAAGGACCTGCCGTTCCCCATGCTCTCGGACATCAAGCACGATCTGTCGAACGCGCTCGGCATCCTGCACCCGACCGAGGGGGTCGCGATGCGGGCCACCTTCATCGTCGATCCGGAGAACGTGATCCGCTTCGTGTCGGTCACCGACCTCGACGTCGGCCGCAACGTCGACGAGGTGGTGCGCGTGCTCGACGCCCTCCAGACCGACGAGCTCTGCCCCTGCAACTGGCAAAAGGGCCAGCCGACGCTGCAGGTGGTCTGACCATGTCCGCGCTCGACGAGCTGCGGGACGCCATCCCGGACGCCGCCCGCGACCTGAAGCTGAACCTGCAATCGGTGCTGGCCGAGAGCAGCCTGTCGCCGGCCCAGCGCTGGGGGACGGCCGTCGCCGCAGCCGTCGCTTCGCGCAACCCCCTCCTGCGAAACGCGGTCCTGACCGACGCCCGCGGCAGCGTCGAACCGGCCGTGGTCGACGACGCCATCGCCGCCGCCGCGCTGATGGGGATGAACAACGTCTACTACCGGTTCCGCCACCTCATCGGGCGCGACGTCTACTCGGAGAAGCCGGCCCGCCTGCGAATGAACCGCATCGCCAAGCCGGCCGCCAGCAAGGTCGACTTCGAGCTGTTCTGCCTGGCGGTGAGCGCGATCAACGGCTGCGAGAGCTGCCTGAAGTCGCACGAGAAGGTGGTCCTCGGCGGGGGGCTCTCGGAGGATCAGGTCCACGACGCCGTCCGGATCGCCGCGGTCGTCCACGGGGCGGCGGTGGCGCTCGACCTGGTGCCAGGTGACGTCACCGCCGGCGCCGGATGAGCCCGCGAAGTTGCCGGTTGTCATCCGCGGGTCAGCCGCGTATTTTTCTCCTTCAGCCATGAGCAAGCACCCCGCCATCATTCCGTTCCCGCGCGCCGTCGTCGACGGCGCCGGCCGGGTCCTGCGCGGGTAGCACTCGCGGACGACGACCCCGGCCGGATGGGCCAGGGATCGTCAAAGTCCGTCGCTGACGATCTGTGGCTCCTCCCGCCGGCGCAGCACCGGAGAGAGCCCGATGACCAGCACGCAGATCGAACAGTCCGAATTGGATGCCGCCGGCGCCGTCGCCCAAGAAGAGCGGCTCTGGCCGCTCGTGCGCGAGGCGCTGGGCGGCTCGCGTCGCGATCTGACCGCGATGCCGCTTTCGCGCGCCATCGTCCTGCTGGCCGTCCCGATGGTGCTGGAGATGGTGATGGAGTCGGTGTTCGCCATCGCCGACATCTTCTGGGTCTCCAAGCTGGGGGCCGACGCCGTCGCGGCCGTCGGCCTGACGGAGACGTTGCTGACCATCCTCTACGCCGTCGGCATGGGGATGGCGATGGGCGTCGGCGCCGTGGTGTCACGCCGGATCGGCGCCAAGGATCACGAGGGCGCCGGGCGGGCCGCCGCGCAGGCGATCTTCATCGGCCTCGGGCTGGCGGCGGTGGTCGGCCTCCTGGGCGGGCTCTTCGCGCCGGCCCTGCTGGCGGCGATGGGCGCGTCGCCGGCGGTGATGGCGGTCGGCTCCGGGTACGCGCGCCTCATGCTGGCCGGCGACGTCACCGTCCTGTTGCTCTTCCTGATCAACGCCAGCTTCCGCGGCGCCGGCGACGCCGCCATCACCATGCGCGCGCTCTGGCTGGCGAACGGGATCAACATCCTGCTCGGGCCTCTGTTCGTGTTCGGCCTGGGGCCGTTCCCGCGGCTCGGCGTCACCGGCGCGGCGGTGGCGACCACCATCGGCCGCAGCATCGGCGTGCTCTTCCTGTTGCGGGCGCTCGCCCGCGGCCAGGGGCGCCTCCGGGTGCGGCGCGCGCAGCTGCGCATCGATCCCGAAACGATGCGAACGATCTTCCGGCTGGCCAAGAACGGCATCGTCCAGACGCTGATCGGGTTCACCAGCTGGATCGGCCTGGTGAAGATTCTGGCCGCCTTCGGCAGTGTGCCGCTGGCCGGCTACACGATCGCCATGCGGGTGGTGATGTTCATGCTCTTGCCGTCCTGGGGGCTCGGCAACGCGGCGGCGACGCTGGTGGGACAGAACCTCGGCGCGGGGAACCCGGCGCGGGCCGAATCGGCCGTCTGGAGAGCGGCGTTCTACAACTTCGTCTTTCTCGGCATCGTCGGCCTCTTGCTGGTGCTGTTCGGCGACATGGTGGTCCGCCTGTTCACGCCCGATCCGGCCGTCGTGGCCCAGGGGGGCCGCTGCCTGCGCATCGTCGCGTCCGGCTTCGCGTTTTACGCCTACGGGATGGTCGTCACGCAGGCGTTCAACGGCGCCGGGGACACCCGCACGCCGACGGCCATCAACCTCGGCTGCTTCTGGCTGGGGGAGATCCCGCTGGCGCTGCTGCTGGCCCGCGGCCTCTCGCTCGGCCCGACCGGGATCTACGTGGCGATCACGGCCGCCTTCTCCGCCGTGGCCGTCGTCTCGATCACGCTGTTCCGCCGGGGCCGCTGGAAGACCGTGAAGCTGTAGCCCAGGGCTTATCGTTTATGTAGAATCGATATTCAAAACATAGACGACGGTGCCGCGAACCGGGCCCCGCCCGCCCGGGCCGGAACGCTCCATCCGGCACGAGAGCTGCACTCCCCCTCGGCCATGACCGGACTCGAGTTCATCATGGCCGCCCGGGCCTTTCCGGGCGAACGGTTCGCCTTTCCCGCCGCGACGCTGGAGATCGGCCGCCGGATCATCAACCGCGAGCTGGCCGCCGCCGCGCGCGCCGGCGAGAGCTTCGCGCCCGGCGAGGAGGTCTACGCCCACAGCGAGGTGTCGGGACACGGCGCCGGCTTCATCGAGCACGTCTGGACCCACGACGGCGTCGAGGTGGCGCGCCACTACATGCCGATCGGCGACGACCGGCAGTGGCGAACCTGGTCGCAGCACCGGCTGGAGGTCGGCGCCTACACCGTCGAGCTGTTCGGGCCGGACGGCAAGCGGATGGCGGTCAGGAACTTCTTTGTTGGCTCGGGCTCCGGACGTTGATCGTCTCGGCCCGCCCGTGCGGCGGCCGGCGCCGCGCCTGCCCGATCGACGGCCGCCGCTCGGGGAACACGCGGCTCACCTCGATGCGCCCGCGGTTGCGCGCCGACGCTTCGATCGCCTCGATCACGCGCAAGTCGGCCAGCCCCTCGCGGCCTGACGGCTCGGGGTCGCGGTCCTCGCGGATGCAGGCCGCCAGCTCGTCCAGCTCGGGCGCGACCTGATCGCGCTTCTTGAACTTCTTCTGCTTGGTCTTGCCGTCGACCTCGACCTCCAGCACCAGGTCCGACATGTTGAACGCCGGGCTGAGCCGCAGATCCCCTTGGTCCCGACCACCGTGAACGCCGACTGTCCGTAGGCGCCGAAGCTGCACGTCAGCTGCGCCAGCCGGTCGCCGGGGAAGCGCAGGAGCGCCGCCACCTGCTCGTCGATCTCCCGGAACCGGGCGTCGCCCGCCTTCCTGGCGCTGAGCGCGATCGCCTCCGTCGGCTCGTCCTGGAACAGGTAACGGGCCGCATTGATGCAATAGATCCCCACGTCGCGCAGCGGACCACCGGCGTGAACGCGCTTGGTCGCGGACTGGGCGAAGTACCCCTGGCCGATGACGGCAAACCGCACCGGGTCAGCCGGCGCGCGCCGCGATGATCTCCTGGTGGACATGTTCTCAACGTAGGGTTCGGACGGCCCATGGCAACGACGAAATGACGGGACAAGCCCCGCGCAAACCGCGTTCGTGACAACGGCTGAGGACGGGTATTCTCGCTGCCCGTCTTGCTGCCCGTGTTGCCGTCCGTCTTGCTCTCCCCGGTGGCCATCGCCCTCCTGTCCGTCGTCGCGGCGGTCGGCGGTTTCGTGAACGCGATCGCCGGCGGTGGGGGCCTGGTGACCCTGCCGGCGCTGCTGGCGGCCGGGCTCCCGCCGCAGATCGCGATCGGCACCAACAAGGCGCAGGCGGTCTTCGGCGCCTTCACCTCGGTGGCCTCCTACTGGCACCACGAGTCGCTCGATCGCGAGCGGGCGGCGCTCGGGTTCGCGGCCGGGTTCGTGGGCTCCTCGATCGGGGCCCGCGTGCTGCTGACCGTCCCCGTGGGGCCGCTGCGCGCCATCGTGATGGTGCTGCTGCTGGCAGCGGCGGCATTTCTGCTGGCCGGACGCAACGTCGAGCCGCGCCCGCGCAAGCTCTCGCCGCTGCTCACCCGCCTGGCCCTCGTCACCATCGGGCTCGCTCTCGGCGCCTACGACGGGTTCTTCGGCCCCGGAACCGGCTCGCTGTTGGTGGTGGCGTTCACGGGAATCTTCGGCGACAACCTCACCCGCGCCTCCGGCAACGCCAAGGTGGTGAACTTCGCGTCGAACCTGGCGGCCTTCTCCCTCTTCGCCGCGCGCGGAACGGTGATCTGGCGGATCTCGGTCCCCATGGCCATCGCCAGCGTGATCGGCTCGGCGGCGGGCGCCCGTCTGGCGGTGCGCAACGGCGACCGGCTGGTGCGGGCGGTGGTCCTCGTCGTCGTCGTGGCGGTGGTGGTCAAGCTGGCCGTCGATCTGGCGCGCTGACGCGAAGGACGCCGGCGAGGCCGGCGGTCACGTCGGAACGCGGCGGGGGCCCTCGATGCGGACGTCGACCTCGCGCGCGTAGTGAACGAGCGGGGGCGGCGTGACGATCGGCGGGAGCCCGGCGGCGCCGGTCAGGGACTGCCGCACGTCGGACGCGGCGGCTGGCTGCAGCGGGTACGGCGCATGGTGGACCCGCGCGGTCGACAGCCTCCGTCCGTTCCAGGCGTAGAGGAGATAGCGTTCGGCCAGGAAGAACTCCAGCGATCCGATCGCCGCCGGCGCGGCCGGGCCAGTCGGGCCGTAGCGCGCGGAAAACTCGGCCGCCGCCCCCGCCGTGAGACGCCGGGACCGATACGCGATCGACGGCCCGGAGAGCTCCATCGAGATCCGGGCAGGAAAGTACGGCAGGTGATAGCCGAGGCGCGCGCCCGCCACGGCCAGCCGGCTGGCGGCGTCCAGGCTGAAGAACCAGACGCCGGCATCTCGGCCGTCGCGATGCACGTAGGTGCGCAGGTTCAGCTCGTGGAAGGCGGGCGCGACCGGCAATCCGAGCCGCGGCGTGCGCGACAGCGGGATGGTGAAAGGAACGACGCCGAGATAGGCGACGCCGTCGAAGGTGTCGACCTCCAACCCCGGCGGCAACAGCGGGGCGATGGCGGCGCCGGCGATTGGCCAGTGCAGAAAGCCGAGGTGCCGCCAGACCTGGCGCATCAGCTGACGCCCGCCGGTGGCCGCGCGTCCGCGCAGGCGCTCGTCGTCCGTCGGCCCGGAGGTCACGCCGCCGGCAACCGGCGAGCACCGAGACGCGCCGCCGCCGTTTGCAGCGTCTCGTCGCTCTTGGCAAAGCAGAACCGCACGAACGGTGGGGCGGCGGCCGGATCGGCATGGAACACGGACGTCGGAATGGCCGCCACCCCGACCTCCGCGATGAGGCGCCGGCAGAAAGCCACGTCGTCGGTGACGCCGCGCGGGCGAAGATCGGCCAGAAGAAAATACGCGCCGTCGATCGGCAGCGGATCGAGCTGCGCCGCCCGGAGCGCCGTCGCCAGGACGTCGCGGCGGCGCGCGTAGTCGGCGCGGAGGCCGGCGTAGTAGCCGTCGCGGGCGGCGATCGGCAAGACATCGGCCAGCGCCTCCTGAAACGGCGTCGCGTTGGTGAAGGTGACGAACTGGTGGACCGCGCGCAGCCCGGCCGTCAGCGGCGGCGGCGCGATCGCCCAGCCGACCTTCCAGCCGGTCACGCTGAAGGTCTTTCCCATGCTGTCGATGGTGATCGTCCGTTCGTACATCCCGGGCAGCGTGGCGATCGACAGGTGCGGCGCGCCGAAGACGATCTCCGAGTAGACCTCGTCGGCAATCACCAGGAGATCGTGGCGGAGACAGAGCGCGGCGATCGCCTCCAGCTCCTGCCGCCCGAACGCCTTGCCGGTCGGGTTGTGGGGCGAGTTCAGGATGAGCGCGCGCGTGCGGGGACCGAGCGCCGCCTCCAGCCGGTCGGGATCGAAGCGCCAGTGGGGCGGCGCGAGGGGCACCGCCCGGACCACCCCGCCCGCCATCGCCACGTCGGGCCCGTAGGCGTCGTAGGCCGGCTCGAACACGAGCACCTCGTCGCCCGGGTCGATGACCGCCAGGATGGCGTCGTGCAGCAGCTCGGTCGCCCCGCTCGCCACGGTCACCTCGGCGTCCGGATCGACGTTGGGACCATCCGGCCAGCGCCGCCGGTAATCGTCCGCCAGCGCCCGCCGGAGCCGGGGCACCCCGGCGCTGGCCGCGTACTGGTTTCGGTCCTCCCGGATGTGCCGCGCCGCGGCCAGCTTGACGAATTCGGGCGCGGCGAAGTCCGGGAAGCCCTGCCCCAGGTTGGCCGCGCCGTGCTCGACCGCCAGGGCGGTGATCTCGGTGAAGATCGACGTCCCGACCCCGGCGATGCGCGCCGCCCCGGCCTTTCTCCCCATCGGTCGGGTTTAACCCGAGACGGGAGGATCTTTGACCAACTTTTGGCGCCCCGTCGCACTATGGGGAGCAGACGATGGCCCCGCCCTCCTTTCGCGTCATTCGCGGTACCGCGCCCGGTGCGCCGAACGGCGAACCGACCGACGCCCAGATCGCGGAGTCCCTCCGGCGCGGCGAACGTCCCGCGGAGCTCGAGGCCTGGAACCGCTTCTCGCCCGGCGCGGCCCAGACCCTGCGGCGCCTGCTCGGCCCCGGCCCTGATCGCGAGGATCTCCTCCAGGAGGTCTTTCTCCGCTTCTACAAACGCATTCGGACGCTGCGCGAGCCGGCGGCGGTCCGGGGGTTCCTTTTCGGGATCTGCGTGCGGGTCGTGCAAGGCGAGCTGGTCGGCCGCCACCGCCGGCGCTGGCTGCGCCTGACGACGACCGGCGAGCCGCCCGATGCGGCGGTCCCCGGCCCCGACGTCGAGGCGCGCGACGCCATCGCCCGCTACTACGCGCTGCTCGAGCGGTTGAGCGCGAACGAGCGATCCATCTTCGTGGCCCGAACGATCGAGAAGCTGACGCTGGCCGAGGTGGCCGAGGCGCACGAGGTGTCGATCTCGACGGCGCAGCGGCGGCTGGCGCGGGCCACCAAGCGCGTCGCGGCGCTGGTGCGGAGCGATCCCGCGCTGATGCGCTTCTCCGGTGGAGACGAATCGTGAGCCGCGTCGACGACGCGGACGCGCGCATCGTCGCGGCGCTCTCCGAGGAGGCGCGCCGGCAGGCGGACGCCGACGCCGCGGAGCTCCCCCGGCCGGGCGCCTGGCATCGGCTCGAGCAGCGCAGGGCCCGGCCCACCCGGCGGCGGGCCCGCTGGTGGACCGCCGGGCTGGCCCGCGGCCGCGGCGGTCGTGGTCTTCGGCCTGCACGGCTGGCGGTCGGGCCGGGCGCTCACGTTCGACGTCGGTGGCGGCGCGATCGTCGAGAACGGCTACATCCGCGGCGCGGCCCATGCGAGGGCCCCGGTTCAATTCTCCGACGGGACGCGGATCGATCTGGCGGCGGGGGCGCGGATGTCGGTGGTGGCGCCGGGCCCGCACGGCGCGCGGCTGCGGGTCGAGGAGGGCGCGGCGCACTTCTCGGTCAAGCACCTGCCGCACGCCGCCTGGAGCGTCGAGGCCGGGCCTTACGTCGTCGAGGTCACGGGGACCGTGTTCGACGTCCGCTGGTCGAGCGCGGAGGAGATTGTCGAGGTCCGGCTGCAGTCGGGGTCGGTGCGGGTGAGCGGCCCGATGCTCACCGAGCACGCGACGCTGCGGCCGGGGCAACATCTGACGGCGCACCTGGCGACGCGCGAGCTGCGAATCGACGAGAACGGCGGCGGAGCGGCGGCTCCCACTCTCTCCGTCCCGCCGCCGGGGGATTCTCCGCCGCCCGAAAAGGTGGCCGCGCCCGACGCCACAGCGCCTGAGGAGCTCGCGCCGCCCGCACCGGCGCCCGGGCAGGCGCGGCCATCCGCCGAGGCGCCGCCGGCGGCGGCCGCGCGTCCCCGGCCGGTGGCGCCTGCTCTTGCCGGGCCGCGCGCGATAGAGAAGCCGGCCCGCAGGATGGCCTCCGTCGAGCCGCGGGCCCAGGAGGACTGGGCGCCGCAGCGCTGGTCCGACCGCGTGTCGGCGGGTGATGCCAAGGGGGTGGTCGCCGAGGCGGTGGCCCATGGAATCGACGCTGCCGTCAGCGATGCCGATGCCGCCGAGCTGGTGGCGCTGGCCGACGCCGCTCGCTACGCGGGCCGGACCTACCTGGCCGAGCGGGTGCTGCGCGCCCAGCGAACGCGGTTCCCGGGCACGGCCGCGGCGGGCGCGGCGGCCTTCTTCCTCGGTCGCCTGGCCGACGATCGCGGCGCCGCCGCGGACGGGCTCGACTGGTACCGGCGCTACCTGGCCGAGGAGCCGCGCGGCCCCTATGCGGCCGAGGCGCTCGGACGGGAGATGATCGGGGTGGCCCGCCTCTCCGGACGACCGGCGGCGCGAGAGCTGGCGCGCGAGTACCTCGAGCGGTTCCCGGACGGCACCTATCTGCTGCACGCCCGGGCTATTCTGCAATCCCCGTGATTGCTCCGTGATCGCTCCTGCCGCGGGCGTCCTTTGGATCGGGCTGCTGACGGCCGCCGCCGGCGAGCCGGCGCCGCTGGCGCCTCCTCCTCCGAGGACGCCGACGCCCGCCGAGATCGCGCCGTCGATCCGCACAATCGTGGCGGTGCGACGACCGCCGCCCGGCGACGCCGTGCTCGACGAGGCGGGCTCGCGCCTGCGGTCCGAGCTGAGCGCGATGGGGCTCGAAGGGCGGTTCGTCGATTGTCTTCCGAACGCCACCGGCGATCTGGGCCCCTGTCCTGACGCCGCGGCGCCGGCGACGATCTCGCTCACCCGTGACGACGGCGTCGTCGAGATCGGCGTGCGCACCGTCCTGCCAGACGGGCTGGAGCTGAGCCGGCACGTCCGCGTCCTGGCGCCCGACGGGGGAGAGGATCCCGCTGTCCTCGCCGTGCGCGCCGTCGAGCTCCTGCGCGATCTTCGGCTCACGGGCCAGCGCCCGGTCCGCCGCCGCCCCACGGATCCCGCCTGGGATGACGAGGACCCCAAGCTGCCGCCGCCGCCCCCCGTCCCTCCGCGCTGGCACCTCTCGGCCGGCGTCGCTCTGCTCGCGTCGCCCAGGGGCGACCAGCCGGGCGTCGGTCCGGCGTTCGGACCGACGATCGCCGCGGGCGTCATCGCCGGACCGAGCCTGAGCATCATCGCCAGTCTGGCCGGACCGTTCGATTCGTCGCTGGGCCCCATCAACCTGCGGAGCGCGGCGCTGCTTCAGGCGCTGGCCACGCTGGAGCTCCGCTTCCGCGTCCTGCGCGTCGGTCCGCTCGAACCGTTCACCTCCGTGCTCACCGGCGTCAACTATCTGAAGGCCAACATCCCCACCAACCAGGTGGTCGATTCCATTCCCTCCAACACCTCCGCCTGGGTGCCGCTGTTCGGCGTGAGCTTCGGTCTCACCTGGCGCTTCCGCGACCGTTTCTACGTCGCCGCCGAGGCCGCGGCGTTTGTGACCCAGCCCAACATGCTGGTGCTCATCGACGGAGTCGTTGCCGGCGGCACCGGCGCGCCGTCGATCCTGCTCAGCTCGAGCGCGGGCCTCACCCTGCCGTGAGCACGCGGAACGCGCGCGCCCAGCGCGGCGTCCGCGATCAGGGGACGTTCATCTGGAACGCGACGGCGTAGTTCTGTCCCGGCATTCCCGTCAGGTATCCCACGAACGGATCCGAGTCGTGCAGCAGCCCCCAGCGGACGGTCCCGTTCGCGCGCGGCGCCGCATCGGCGGTGAAGGCGTAAGCGACCGTCACGCCCGACGCGGGCAGATCGCTGGCCACGGTGAGCTGAACGGTGTTGCCGGCGATGGCGACGCTGCTGATGGTGACGGCCGTGCCGCCGTTCGCCACCTCGAAGCCCTTGCCTTGCGCCCAGGCGGTGATGCTCGCGTGGGGCGCCGGCAGCGACGTGTCCCAGACCAGCGGCGGCACCGGCACGTCGAAGCTGACCGTGATCACCCGGCCGCTGCGCGACACGGCGGCGGGCTGCAGCGGCTGCCAGTCGTTGCCGAGGACGACCCGCTGATAGAACACCTGCGCCGATTTTCTCGCCCAGGCGCTCGTAGTCCTTGTTGACGAGGTGGGTGTAGTCGCTGACGTAAGAGTACTGGTACTTCGGCCCCGTGCAGATGATCTGGCCCGGGTGATCGACGCCAATCCTCCACTGCGCCTGCGTCGCCGACGAGGTCGACCCCGCCGTCATCGGATTCGAGTGCTGCTGTGACAGCAGCATGGGGATGGCGAACGTCTGCCCGGTCAGCGGCGGCAGGTCCTGGTTGTAGTTGCTCCAGAGCGCCAGCATGTCGCTCTCGTACGTGCTGCTGCCGGCGTCCGATTCACCGTGGGTCAGAATGATCGCGCCGACGCCGTAGCTCTTCCCCTGGGCCTTGGCCAGCCGGGCGATCGCCGCCACCTCGAACAGCGACGCGGCGTACGCGCGCCCGGTGGTGCCGGTGTCGGTCGCGCCCTTCTGGATGACGCTGATCGCCTGCCCCGCCTCGCCGACCTCCGTCTGCGTGCTCACGAAGTCGGACTTGCCGGCCGACATCGCCAGCGAGGTGAGCTCGTCGCTCATGGCGGTGTGAAACGTCTCGCCGTAGATGTTGGCGGGGTACGGGCTCGGGTAGGTGGTGGTGATGGTGCGCAGCGGCTCGACCAGCGGCACCATCGAGAGCGCGGCGTTGGTCGGCGTGAACGGCGGCACCGTCGCGTTGCCCAGCGACAGCTTCAGGTTGTGGAACGGCTGGGTGGTGGCGCCGATCGTCATGGCCGGCGCGTTGCCGTGACCGCCGACGGCCAGGCTCTGTCCGGTGCCGACGACGCCCGTCCAGCCCCAGACCGGCGCGGGCGTGAAGGGGCTGCTGCTCCCCGCGGCGCCGCCATTCCCGCCGCCACCGCCGCTTCCTGCCGTTCCCGCCGAGCCTGCTGTTCCCGCCGAGCCTGCTGTTCCCGCCGAGCCTGCCGAGCCCGCGCCACCTCCGGTGGCCCCCGCTGCGCCTCCGCGCCCGCCGGCGCCGCCGCTGTTGCCGGCAGTACCGGTGTTGCCGCCACCACCGGCGTGCCCGGCACTCCCGCTTTCGCCGCCCCCGCCGGCTGCCGCTCCCGCCAGTGCCGGCCGGGGCTCCCGAGCCGGATGCGCCGCTCATCCCCGCCCCTCCGCTCCCGGGGCCCCCACCACCTTGTCCCGCACCGGCGTCCGCGCCGCCGCTCTTGGGCGTCGCGCAGCCGGCGGCGAACAGCAACGCCCAAATGGCCACCCGCCGCGCGGACGATCGCGCAAGGGGCGGCGAGCCGTTGGTCAGGGGGGCGACCATCGCCTCCATGATCGCATGATTCGGGCGCGCTCAGGACTGCCGGCGCAGGTATTCGCGCGGCGTCACGTGGCGAAGCGCGCGAAAGACGCGATGGAACTGCGCGTAGCTGCCGAAGCCCGCCGCCAGGGCCGCCTCCAGCAGGTTCGTGCGCCCGCGGTCGAGCAGCACCGAGAACCGGTCGAGCCGCAGCCGGTTGCGGTACTCGACCAGCGACATCCCCATCTCCGACTTGAACACCCGCGCCAGACGGCTGAGGCTGATGTCCAGCGCCGCCGCGATCTCCTTGCCACCCATCGCCGGATCCTTCGACAGCATCCCGACCGTCGACGCGACCAGCCGGTGGCCTGGCGAGTCACCGGGTGAGCTCGACCCCCGCCCCAGCGAGCCGCGAACCGGATCGAGCACCGTCCCGAGGAGCGAACAGAGGATCGCCGCGTGCGCCTGCTTGGCCTCGTCGACAGGCGCACCGGTGAGAGCCGCGTCGTTGAACATCATGCCGATCGGCGCGCGCGTCGAGCGGATCGGCGTGCAGGCGACCCAGCCGCGGCCGGCGATCCGCGTCTCGCCCCGGTGGTGCTCGACGATGGGGCAGTTCTCGAACACCGTGAAGTGCGCGGCCTCCACTTCCGAGCGCCGGAACGCCTCCCGGTCGGTGTCGCTGAGGTCGTACATGATGTGGTGCTCGTCGACGAGGGCACCTCCGAGGTCCATTCCCCAGGTTCCGAGCATCAGATTGCGGGAGCGATCCAGCAGGAAGATCCCGGCGCGCATGAGACCGATCCGCTGGCGGGTGAGCTCGACGGCGCGCCGCAGGATCTGGTCGGGCTCGTCGAGCGCGTGGATCTCGTCGAACGCCGCCAGCAACGACGCCAGCTTGCCGCGGGCAGATCGATCGACCACTTTCGGGACCGGTGCCGTCGGCCCGAGAATGATCGGCCAGTCCACGCGTCGCCGCCGCGTCACAGTGAGCAGATCTTCATATTCCCGGAAAGGTCGGCCCCCATCGGCAAGCACCCCCGATCCGCCAGAAATGCGAGAACAACGCCAAAAATGAGATATTTGCCCAGCCAAGTCAAGCAGTCGAGCGGACGAGCCGGGCAAAAGGGCGATCCCGTGTCCATCCTTTCAATGGCATGAGCGAGACCCAACCTTCGAAGAGCTGGACTTTCCGCATCGGCGGCGAGATGCCGATCCACCGCCTCGGCTTTGGCGCCATGCGCCTGACGGGGCCCGGGATCTGGGGCGAGCCGGCGGACCCGGCGGAGGCGCTCCGGACGCTCCGGCGCGCGCGCGACTTGGGGATCGACTTCATCGACACCGCCGATTCCTACGGGCCGGACGTCTCGGAGCGGCTGATCCGTGAAGCGCTGCACCCCTACGGCGACATCCGCGTCGCCACCAAGGCTGGGCTGGCGCGCCCGGGACCCGATCGCTGGGTCCCGCTCGGGCGTCCCGAGTACCTGATCCAGCAGGCGCACCGGAGCCTGCGCCAGCTCGGCGTCGAGCGGATCGATCTGTGGCAGCTCCACCGCATCGACCCCAAGGTCCCGCGCGACGAGCAGTTCGGGGCGGTCGCCGCGCTGCTGGACGCCGGGGTCATCCGCCACGCCGGTCTCAGCGAAGTGAGCGTCGAGGAGATCGAGGCGGCGTCGAAATATTTCCCGGTGGCGACGGTGCAGAACCGTTACAACCTGGCCGACAGGTCGAGCGAGGAGGTGCTGGCGCACTGCGAGCGGCGGGGGATCGGGTTCATTCCGTGGTTCCCGCTGGGCGCGGGAAAGCTCACCCAGGCCGGCTCGACCGTCGACAAGATCGCCCGGCGCCACGGCGGCACCGCCAGCCAGATCGTGCTCGCCTGGACGCTCCGCAAGAGCCCGGTGATGCTGCCGATCCCCGGGACCTCCCGCGTCGATCACCTGGAGGAGAACGTGGCCGCCGCGCGCATCGTGCTGACCGACGCCGAGATGGCGGCGCTCGACGACCTGCCCCAAGAGGACTGAGGACTGACCCGTTCGTCCAATCAGAATGGGCGGTGCGACTGTAATCCTGGGCCCGCTCCTCCGTCAGCAAGAGAGAGAGCCGCACGTGAGCGGCCCAACCAAGGAGGCGCCATGACGACGACCAAGACCGACGACCACTGCCCCTGCAACCCTTGCGACGGCGACTGCCCGCCCGGTTGCCCGTGCGGGTGAGCTGACACCATCCTTGAGGAAGATGTCCCTCCCGGTGTCACCGCGTGGCGACGAGCGCGCCGACGGCCCTGAAGCCGAGGGCGGGCTGTCGCCCGCGGTGCTCCGCGTGCTGACGGCGAATCACCGCCGGTTCCTGGGATTTCTCGAGCGGCGGGTGCGGCGGCCGGACCTGGCCGAGGAGCTGTTGCAAGAGGCGTTCGTCCGGGGCATCGCCCGCGGGCGGACGTTGCGCGATGACGAGTCGGTGGTGGCCTGGTTCTACCGCCTGTTGCGGAACGTGATGATCGACCACCTGCGCCGTCAGTCGGCCGAAGAGCGGGGGCGCGCGGCGCTCGCCCGCGAGGAGGCCGCGGGCGCTGACGCCGAGCCCGATCAAGAGCTGGTCGACACCATCTGCGCCTGCGTGGGCAGCCTGGTCGACACCTTGAAGCCGGACTACGCCAGGGCCATCCAGCGCGTCGATCTCGGCGGGGAATCGCTGCAGAGCTTCGCGACGGCCGCCGGCATCACCCGCGGCAACGCCGCCGTGCGGCTGTTCCGCGCGCGCCAGGCGCTGCGGGTGCGCGTCGAGCAGAGCTGCGGCACCTGCGCCACCCACGGATGTTACCAGTGCGAGTGCTCGGCGGAGGCCCACGCTCCCGGGTAAGATTCACCCGAGCCGCGTGGGCACCAACGACTACCTCCTCGACAACCGCGTCGTCGAAGCGGGCGCGCGAATCGCGGCGCTGGCGGCGCTCTTCGACCCGAGCACGTTTCGGCACGTCGACGCGCTGGGCATCGCGCCCGGGTGGCGCTGCTGGGAGGTGGGGGCCGGGGGACCGTCGGTGCCGCGCGGGTTGGCGGCGCGGGTGGGCGCCGAGGGGCGCGTGCTGGCGACCGACATCGAGCTCGCCTGGGCGGGGGCG
The DNA here is from genome assembly GCA_963835825.1 of uncultured Pseudomonadota bacterium. Classification (GTDB taxonomy): domain Bacteria; phylum Myxococcota_A; class Polyangia; order Fen-1088; family Fen-1088; genus JADGRB01. The sequence goes on along the minus strand of CAWIGZ010000001.1, from coordinate 776,956 downwards.
GCTGCCGGCGGGCCCGTCGAGGTGCGGCGTCACGACGTCGCGCGCGATCCGCCCCCCGACGAGCTGTTCGATCTGGTGCACGCGCGGCTGGTGCTGGTGCACCTGCCCGATCGCCAGCGCGCGCTGCGGTCGATGATCGGCGCCCTGCGCCCCGGCGGCTGGCTGCTGGTCGAGGACGCCGATCCGGCGCTGCAGCCGCTGAGCGTGCTCGATCCGGTCACCGCCGAGGACGCGCTGGCCAACAAGCTGCGGGCCGGGTTCCGGGCGCTGCTCGCCGAGCGGGGCGTCGACCTCGGGTACGGGCGCAAGCTGCCGCGGCTCCTGCGGGCGGCGGGGCTGGCCGACGTGGCGGCCGACGCCTACTTTCCGGTCACCCTGCCCGCCTGCGCGGCGCTGGAGCTGGCGACGGTGACCTTTCTGCGCGACCAGTTGCTCGGCAAGGGGATCGCCACCGCCGAGGAGATCGACCGGCATCTCGACAGCGTGGCGGCCGGCCGGCTCGATCTGGCGCAGCCGCCGATGATCTCGGCCTGGGGGCGCCGACATCCGCTATAGTCCGCCGCCATGTCCACTGCAGCGCTGAAACACAACAGCTACTTCGACGGGAACGTGCAGAGCGTCGGCTTCGAACGGAACGGTCGGCGGGCCACGATCGGGGTGATCGCTCCCGGCAGCTATCACTTCGGCACCGAGACCCCCGAGCGGATGACGGTCATCAGCGGCGAGCTGGCGGTCAAGCCCGACGGCGGCACCGAATGGACGCCCTACCCGGCCGGCACCGCCTTCGAGATCGCGGGCCGCGCGGGGTTCGACGTGCGCGCCAAGACGGCGACCGCCTACCTCTGCGAATATCTTTAGAACAGGAACCCTGGGAGGGTTCCTGCGACCTCCCGCGACGAGGTCGGCCGAGCCTCAGGCTCGTCCGCCCTCACGCGATACGAACCCCCAAGGGTTCCTGCGACCTCCCGCGACGAGGTCGGCCGAGCCTCAGGCTCGTCCGCCCTCACGCGAATACGACCCCCAAGGCTTCCTGCGACTTCAGCCGACGGTCATCTGGAAGAGGTGCTCGAGGGTGGCGGCGGGATCGTCGCAGAGACCGGCGTGCGGCGACGACGGCTGCACGATCGTGCTGCGGGGGGCGGAGAGCCAGTGAAACCGCTCCGACGGCGGAAGGCCGGCGATCGGGCCGGCGGTCGCCTCGCCGGCGGCAACCGCGCGGACGGCGTCCAGCTGGCCTGCCAGCGCCGCCAGATCGACGTCCGGCGCCAGCGCGCGCAGCCGCCGCTCGTCGAGCGCGATCCGGCAACCGAGGTAGGCGGCGGTCGGGCAGAACAGGATCACCCCGACGTTGAGCCGCTCGTCGCGATCGACACGCGGCACGACCTGCACGATCACGTAATCAAACGCGCGACGCTCGGACACGGTTCGCCTCGTCGAGGAGCTTCGGCAACGCCGCGCGACGCGCGCGCAGCCACGTTTCGTAGGCCGCCCGCAGCCTGTCGTGGCCCGGGCCCTCGAGCCAAAGGTCGGGGACGGCCGTCGACCGCGCGGGCGATCCGCTGGTCGTCGAACGCCGCCGCCAGCGCGGCGCCCGCGGCCGGCAGCTGGTCGGCGAACGGCAGCAGCACGTGCTCGCCGACCCGCGCGAACGGGCGCGCCGCCGAGACGGCCAGCTCGCTCTCTTCGTTCTCGTTCTTGCCCTCCCAGCCGTGGTGCCAGTAGAGCGCGGCCCCGTGATCGATGAGCCAGAGCTCGCCCCCCTGCCAGAGCAGGTTCGGGTTGCGCGCGGTGCGGTCGACGTTGACCGCGAAGACGTCCAGCGCGACGATTCGTGAGGCGAGCGCGCCGTCGATCGGCCGCCGCGCCGCCACGTCGTAGCCGACCGCGCCGGCGAGATAGCCCATCGCCAGGTTGAGCCCGGCGCTGCCGATCAACAGCTCCTGGATCTCCTGGTGTGGCTCGCTGCGGCCGAGCGCGGCGTCGATCTCGATGAGCGCCAGCTCCGGAAGGCGCAGCCCTGCGGCGCGCGCCAGCTCGCCGACGATCAGCTCGGCCGCCAGCGCCCGTCCCCCCTGCGCGGCGGCCCGGAACTTGGCCACGTACAGCGCGCCGTCATCGGCCTCCACCACCGCCGGGACCGACCCGCCTTCGCGCAGCGCGGTCACGTAGCGCGTGGCGAGGAGGCGCCGCAGCGGGCGCGGGGTGGCGGGCGACTGGGGAGCGGCAGACATCGCGGCACCGTCGATATTGCCCGACGTCCCCGTCAACGCCAACGTCAGCCGACGGGTGCCCATCCGGGAGCGCCGGCGTAGGATGCCGGATTCGATGAGAATCCGCGCGCTGCGTGCCCGGTCATGATCCGCAAGCGGCTGGCGATCTTTTCGCCGGGCGGAATTGGCGGGGGCGCGTTCGCGCAGGGGCAGCCGGCCATCGGGTCGCTCGTCGCCTCGCTGGCGGAGCGGTTCGAGGTGACCTATTACTCGCTCGCTCCCGTCAACAGCGGGTTTGCGGCCCCCTCCGCCTACCGCCTACGCGCGCCGTCCGCTGCGGTGGACGCCGTGAACCTCAAAGGATTGCGCTGGGGGGAGATGATGCGGCAATTCCTCGCCGACCACCTCGCCTCCCGCTACGATCGGCTGCTCTCTTTTTGGGGCTACCCCATGGGCGCATTCGTGGTCGGTCTCGGGCGGGCCTGTCGGGTGCCGGTCGCCGTGATGTTGCTGGGCGCCGAGACGGCCGATGTTCCGGCGATCGGCTACGGCCACCTCGGGCGGCCGCTCACGCGGCGGCTGGTGATCGAGACCTGCCGGCGAACGGACGCGCTGGTGGCGGTCGCGCAGGCGCAGCTGGACGCGCTGGCCGGGCGCGGCTTCTCGCGGCCCGACGATCATCTGGTGCCGATCGGCGCCGAGGCGCCCCTGTTCCCATTCGAGGTCAAGCGGCGCGCGCCGCTCAGGATCCTGAACGTCGGCAACCTGACCGCGGTGAAGGATCAAGCGACGTTGCTGCGAGCTTTCGCGCTGCTGCCGCGCGCGCTCGACGCGCGGCTGCGCATCGTCGGCGAGGGATCGCTGCGCGGCGAGCTCGACGCCCTCTGCCGGGAGCTGCGGATCGCCGACGCCGTCGAGCTCACCGGTGCGGTCCCCTTCGGCTCCATGCTGGACCACTATCGCTGGGCCAACATGTTCGTGCTGACCTCGCTCTCCGAGGGGCAGAACCGTTCCCTGACCGAGGCGGCGATGTGCGGGGTTCTTCAGGTGAGCACGCCGGTGGGGCACATCGCCGATCTGGGCGAGACGGTGGCGGTGGTGGTACCGGCCGGCGACCCGCGGCAAATCGCCGACCGCATCGTCAGCATCGCGGGCGACGCCGACGGCTGGAGGCGTCGCGTGCGGGCCGCTCGCGGCTGGGCGGAATCGCACGACATGGCCTGGACCGTCGATCGCCTGAGCGGAATCCTGGAGGGACTGCGGGCGCCCTGATGGAGATCAGCGTCGTCATCCCGACCTGCAATCGCCCCGACCGGCTGCTGTCGCTGCTGGGGAACCTGAACCGGTCGACCCACCCGCTGCGGGAGGTGCTGGTCGTCGACTCCAGCGACGAGAGGCTCGGTCCCGAGGCCTTCGCCGGTCTCGACAAGCTGCGCGTCGTTCATCTGTCCGCCGCGCGCTCGGTCTGCGTGCAGCGAAACGCCGGCATCCGGGCGGCCTCCGCGCCGTGGGTCTTTCTCTGCGACGACGACATGGAGATCCCGGCCGACCATCTGACCCGATTGGCGGCGCACCTGGTGGCGCACCCGGCCTGCGGCGCCGTGTCGGGGCTGTTTCTCGAAAAGCGGGGCGGCGCCTGGTCGGGACAGTTTCCCGAGACGTCCTCGCTGGTCGTCGCCTGGAAGTTCTTGTTCGAGCTGGGGATGTGGGGGCCGATCCACGGCCGCGACCCGCTGGCGCGCGCCGTCGCCGGACGATGTCGCGCGCGGGGCAATCACCTCGCCCGCTCGGGCTGGCCGGTGATCACCGAGATGGCCGGCGCGTTCTTCCGGACGCCGGTCTACTCGCTGGGTGCCGCGCTGGTGCGGCGCGACTGGCTGCTGGCGTCGCCGTTCGACGAATCGCTCGACAGCCACGGCCTCGGCGACAACTACGGCGTGGCGATCGGATTTCCCGCCGAGGGGATCCACGTCCTCAACGACGCGCCCGTCTACCACCACCGCGCCGAGGCCAACCGGCTCGCCGACGGCATCGCCCAGGAACGGCGCGTGCTGGCCCTCGACTACTTCGTCCGGACCCGCCGCGAGCTGGCCGACGTCCGGCCCGCGCACCTCCTGTGGTCGCTGATCGGCGCCGCGATCCTGCACGCGGCGTCGGGCAATCGAACGGCGTCGCGCGCCATGCTGCGCGCGTTCGCGCGGATCGTCACCGGGCGCAATCCCTATCGCGCCGGTCGCGGCGCCGCCCCGCTGGAACCGTCGGCCGTCGAGGTCCGATGATCGGCGCCAGCTTGCGAGGCGCCGTCGTCATGCAGGCCGACGGCCCGGCGCGCGCGCCGCTGCACTTCGCCGGCGACACGATTGCCGCGGCGCCGCCGGAGGGCGCGGCGCAGGTCGATCTGACCGGGCACCTGCTCTTCCCCGGCCTGGTCAACGCGCACGATCATCTTCAGGTCAACGCCGTCCCCCCGCTGCCGTCGGGCGCGCCGTTCCCGAACAGCTACGCCTGGGCCGCGGCGTTCGGGGCGCATTTTCGGGCGCCGGAGGTGGCGGCCGCGCTGGCGGTGCCCGCGGCGACCCGCTGCTGGCAAGGGGGGCTCAAGAACCTGCTGGCCGGGGCGACCACGGTCGCGCACCACGATCCCTGGGACGCGGCGCTCGACGACGCGAATTTTCCGGTGCGCTTGCTGCGCCGCTTCGGCTGGTGTCACTCGCTCGGTCAAGCGCCGCGCGAAGGGCTGCCCGGCAGGCTGCTCGGCCGGCTGGCCCGGCTGGCGGGCGGCAGCGCGCCATTCGGCCCGCCGGTCGTCGCGGCTTTCAAGGCGACGCCGTCCGACGCCCCCTTCGTGATTCACCTCGCCGAGGGGACCGACGCGATCGCGCGCGGCGAGCTCGCCCGCCTCGAAGCCGTCGGTTGCCTCGCCGCCAACACGGTCCTCGTTCACGGCGTGGGACTTTCGCCCGACGATCTCGGGCGCGTCGTCACCAGGGGCGCGGGCGTCGTCTGGTGTCCGTCCAGCAACCTGGCGCTGCTGGGCGCCACGCTGGCGCCGCGCCGGCTGTTCGAGGCCGGGCGCCTCGCCCTCGGGACCGACTCGCGCCTGAGCGGCGCGCGCGATCTCCTCGACGAGCTGGCAGGCGCCGCGGCGCGCGGCGAGCTGACCGCCGCCGAGCTGGTGCGGCTGGCGACGGCCGACGCGGCCCGGATGCTGCGCATGCCGGACGTCGGCGGCCTGGCGCCGGGACAGCGCGCCGACGCGGTGATCCTCCGAGACGACGGCCGTGATCCCGCCGCGCGCCTGGTCGCCGCCCGCCGCGCCGAGCTCCGGGCGGTCGTCCGCGACGGCCGGCCGGCGATCGGGGATCCGGATCTCGCCGGCTGGTTCGCGGCGGCGGGGGTCGAGGTCGTCTCCGTGACCCTCGACGGACAGCCGAAGCTGCTCGCCCGGGCCTACGCCCGAAAGGACGCCGTCGCGCTCGAGCCCGGCCTCGCGCTCAGCCCGCGCTGACCGCGCGCGCCCTCACCGCGGCGGCCCGACCCGAAACAGGATCAACGGCGGACGCGTCGCGATCGGCGTGAGCCCCGCGGTTCGACGAAGCGTCTCGAAGACCTGCTGCGGCGCAAGCCCGCTCTGTCTCCCTTCGATCTCCGTGGGATCCTCCAGATAGAGGCAGGGGCAGTCGCGGGCGAGGAGCGACGGCACCTCGGCGGGGGACAAGAGATAGGTGTCGCGAAGGCGCGCCGTCCCGTAGTGCTCGGCCATCAGCGTCCCGCCCGACATCAACAGCGTCGTCCCGGCCGGCACCTGGGCGTCGATCCAGTCGACCAGCGCCCGGTCGGCGTTCTTGCGCGCCACCGTGCGCGCGTGCTCGCGCGCCCCGAAGGCGACCCCCGCCGCCAGGGAAGCAGCCAGCCCCAGCGTCAGCAGCGACCGCCCCCGTTCCGGCAGACGCTCCCGCACGGCGCGACAACCGATGCCCGCCAGCGCACCGAGCGCGGGGAGCGTCGGCCACAGGAAGCGCGGGTTCTCGTAGGGGATCCCCGAGACGAACACGACGGTGACCGCCACCCACCCGATCAGCAGGGCGAGCTCGACGCGGCGGCGCGCCCGAACGATCGACCAGGCGCCCACCGCGGCGAGCGCCGTCACCGTCGGAAACAGGGCGTCGGGCCAGCCGAGCCGCGCGAGGTAGAAGATCCCGACGGGGAGGCGGTAGCGAAAGTGCGCTTCGCTGTCGTGAAAATCGCGCCTGAGCGCGTTCAGCAGGTTCCAGCGCTGGAGCCACTCGTGCTGTTCGAGGGCGCGGGGAACCTGATGCGCCGCCACCAGCTGGGGGATCAGCACGGCCAGCCCGGCGGCCACCGCGGCCGCCCACCACCCCCACCGCGCGGACGTCCCGCGCGCACGCCTGTCGCTCAGCGCCGCCGCGCCCAGCGGGAGCGCCAGCAGACCGAGCTGCCAGCGCGTCACCGCGCCCGCGGCGAGGGCGAGCGCGCACGCGATCAGCCAGGGGCCGCTCCGCTCGCGCAGAAAGCGCGCGAAGCACCAGAGGACCGTGGCGGCGAGGCCGATGGCGAGACCGTCGGCCATGACCACCTGTCCGGTGCGCAAGACGATTCCCGAAGCGGCGACGCACATCCCGGCGGCGACGCGCGCCGTCGGATTGTCCGGGAGGCCGCCGCTGCGGTCGAGCTCGCGCACCAGCAGGAACGTGGCCGCCGCGGCCCAGGCGGTGGCGAGCGCGCTGACCAGCTGCCCGGCGAACGGGCCGCCGCCGGCGAGGGGCAGCAGCGCCGCCACCGCGGCTGGATAGCCGCGCGGCCAGAACAGCGCCGGCAACGGCGTCCCGTGCCACAGATGCGGCCCGATCGCCCGGGCGAACCGGAAATAGGCGAACGCGTCCTGCCCGTAGAGGCCGTCGAACGGGAACGAGAGCCGCGTGACGCCCGCGATCAGGAGGGCGACGCCGAACGGCCAGGCGGCCCGGTCGAAGCGCGCGTTCGGCACGACGGGCCACCGTACCGCCCCCGCCGCATCGAGGTAAAGTGGACGACCCGCCGCGATGCCCTTCTCCGTCAGACAGGTCCTCCGCCAGGCCTGGCGCCGCATGCGCGACCCGGACGGGAAGGTTTCCCCGCCGACGATCGGCGTCCAGGAGGCTTACGCGCGGCTGGCCCACTCGTATTCCGCCGACGCGCACAACCCGTTCATGCGCCTCGAGCAGGCAACCCTGCTGGAGCTCCTGCCCGACGTCGTGGGGAAGAAGGCGCTCGACGTGGCCTGCGGCACCGGACGGTATCTGGAGCTCCTGCGCGCGCGGGGGGCGGCGGTGGCGGTCGGCGTCGACGCATCGTCGGAGATGCTGCGAAAGGCTCGCGGGCTGGGGGCGATCGCGCGCGGCGATCTGCGCGCCCTTCCGGTTGCGAATGCGCGGTTCGATCTGGTCGTCTGCGGCCTGGCGGTCGGTCACGTGGCGGCGCTCGCCGTTGCGCTCGCCGAGCTGGGGCGCGTGCTCCGCCCCGGGGGCGCGCTGGTCTACTCGGACTTCCATCCCTTCGCAGCGCTGCAAGGTCGCGCCCGCTCTTTCTCGGCGAACGGCCATGCCTTCCTGGTCGAGCACCACGTCCATCTCTACGGCGCGCACCAGTCGGCCTGTCAGGCGGCTGGGTTGGAGATCGAAGAAGTGCGCGACGCGATGTCGGCGACCGAGCCCCCCTTCCCCGCCGTGCTTGCCATCCGCGCGCGGCGGCGACGATGATGTCTCCCTTCCGGAAGCACTGCATGCCTCTCTCTCTTGTCCTGGTGGTCGGGCTGATTCTGGTGGCCGTCGGCCTGGCGGCGTGCGGCGGGCGATCGCCCGCGGCGCGGTCGCCGGCGGCTCCCGCCACCGTGGTCGTCACCAAGCGTTCCTTCCACGGCTGGGAGGCGCTGGTCCTGCGCAACCGCGTCGCCGAGGTGACGGTCGTCCCGGGCATCGGTCGGATCATGCAGTTCGCGCTGCTCGGCGGAGCCGGTTCGGACGCCGCGTCCGGCCCCCTCTGGAGCCACCCCGGGATCGGCCCCGCCCTGGGCGGCGACGAGAACGGCTGGATCAACCTGGGGGGCGACAAGGCCTGGCCGGCGCCGCAGTCGCGCTGGGAAGAGATCGCGGGCAAGGGGTGGCCGCCGCCCAAGACGTTCGACGCCTCGCCATACGAGGGCCGGATCGTCGGCGACACGGTCGAGCTGCTCTCCCCCGTCGATCCCGCGTACGGCCTGCGGGTACGAAGGACCATCGCGCTCGCTCCGGACAAGCCGATCGTGACCGTCGAGACCTCGTACGAGAAGTTGGCCGGCCAGCCGCTCCGCGCCGGCGTCTGGACCATCACCCAGCTGGTCTCACCCGAGCGCATCTTCATGCGGCTTCCGGCGCATTCGACCTTCGCCGGCGGCTTCGCGCAGCGCCTCCCCACCCGGCCGAAGGACCTGAGCGTCGAAGGCCGGCTTCTCTCGCTGTCCCGCGATCCCGCCGCCAAGACGATGGTGGTGAGCGACGGCGACGCGCTGCTCTGGCTCGGCGGCGCGGCGCATCTCCTGATCGAAACAGTCGCCGACGCGCATGACCCCGCGGACGAATGGCCGGACGGCGCGCACGCCCAGATCTACACCAGCTCCGACGAGGCGCTCCCCTACGTCGAGCTGGAGCTCCTCTCGCCGCTCCGCGACCTGCGGATCGGCCAGAGCGCCTCCCTGCGCGTGCGCTACACGCTGGGGGCCCGCACCAACGCCGACCCGACCGCCGAGGCCAGGCGGGTGCTCGGCCTTTGAAGCGGCCCGACTGGCGCGCGCTCGCCCGCGCCCTGGCCGCGCGTCGCTGGACGCTTCTCCTGCTGGCCGTCGCCGCGGCCCCGTTCGCACCGGGCGAGAAGCCGGCCTGGGCGTCGCCGCCGGAGGGAGCGCAGCCGGCGCCGGTACCCGAGCCAGCCACGCCGGTTGCCCCGGTGGCGGTCACCGTCAGCGGAGCGTGCCCCGACAGCGACGCGATCTGGAAGGCGATCGCCTCGATCGTCCCGGCCGGGGATCTCGATCGCTTCGCCTCGACCGCGAAGGTCGAAGTCTCCGATCTGGGCGACACCTACCGCGTGTCGGTGAACGCCAACGGGATCGATCGGCTGCGGGTCTATCGCGACCTCGCGCACGACTGCGATCACCGCGCCCGTTTCGCCGCGGTCTTCATCGTCTTGACGTTGATGCCGCCCGACGTCCTGCTCGACGCGCGGCCGCCACCACCGCCGCCGCCTCCACCAGCCCCACCGGCCCCGCCGCCCCCAGCTGTCGTGACTGCCGCGCCCGTGGTGGCCCGGAGGCCGGTCCGCCTGGAGCTCGCCTTCCTCATCGATTTGGCGCCGCGCCCCGGATCGCCGCTGGCGGTCGCGCTCGGCGGCGAGCTCCGCGTCGCGCCCGGACCGAAGCGCGTCGGGCCCGTCGGAGCGGTCGGGATCGCGGCGGGGTCGATCGACTTCGGCAGCGTGAGCGCGACGGAGCTTCGGGTCCCCTTCGACCTCGGCATTCGATTTCCGCTGGTGACCCGGACCGCGTTCGATCTGGTCGCCGACCTCGGCGTCGGCGGGCGCCGTCTTTCGCGACCGGGGAACGAACACGACCGATCCGCAGTCGGGGACGCGGCTCGATCTCGGGCTGCGCGCCGGCGTGGTGGCGCACGCGGGACGGCTGAGCGATCGGCTGCTCGGCCTCGCCGGCGTTCACGCGGAGGTCTTCCCGAGGCCTTACGACGTCACGCTCATGCCGCAAGGGACGGTGGGGCACACGCCCGCGTTCTGGGTCGGCGCGACGCTGGGACTGGCGGTTCAGCCATGATCGCCGCGAGACGAATGGCCGCCCGCCGCAAGCAGCGCCCTGATCCCACTGGCGCTGGTGGCCTTGCTGGCGCTGCCGGCCTGCGATCCGCACCTCAACCTGGGAAACAGCATCCTCTGGTCGGCGCGGCACGAGACCGGCGATCTCAGCGAATGGACCGCCGGCGGCAAAGGGGGCACCGCGGCGGACCTGCCGGACACGTCGCTGGCCGTCTCGACCGACGTCGCGCACACCGGCCGGTACTCGGTGAAGCTGACCAACGGCGCCGTCTCGACCAGCGAGACGCGTCCATCTGTGGCGCCAGGACGACTATCCCGCCGAGGCGTACTACAGCGTCTGGTTCTATCTGCCGCGCGCCTACCAGACGACCGCCGACTGGTCGATCGTCCAGTTCCAGGTCCCGCCCAGCGGCGACGCGGGAGTCATCGGCCAGCTGCTCGACATCGATCTGCGCAGCCTCCCCAACGGCGATCTGATCTTGAGCGTCTACGATCACCGGGCCGCCTATTTGCGCTCGCCGACGCCCGATCCGGCCATCCTGGTCCCCGTCGGCCGGTGGTTCCAGATCGAGACGTTCTATCGCAACGTGAACGACGACAGCGGACAGCTCACGGTCTGGCTCGACGGTCAGCTCGACTACGACATTCACCGTCCCTTCGGCCCGAACAGCACGGTCTACTGGACGGTCGCCAGCAAGACCTACGGGCTCTCACCCGCCGAGTCGGTCATCTACATCGACGATGCCGCGGTGAGCCTGACGCGCGTCACCCCGACCGGGACCCTGTGACGTAGGGGGCCGGATCCGGGAATTGGTGCCGCGCTCTTTTCGCTTCTTCACGCCGCGAAGAGCCACGCGCCGCCCTCCCGACGTTCGACGGCGGATGACTCGCCCGATCCGCTCAGGTAAGCTGATGCTCTCTCGCCGTCGCAGCTGGCCATGACGTTCAAGCAGACGCAGACACGGACAATCCCGGCGCAGCCCGCTGCCTGGCGAGGCGGCCGCGACGCCGGCGGCGCATCCGCAACGGGCCGCGATCGACGTCCACAGCTTCCAGGCGATCTATGACGCCTACTACGCCGAGGTGGCCCGCTGGATCCGCGCGCTGGGCGGGCCCGCCGCCGATCAGGACGATCTCATTCAAGACGTCTTCGTGGTCGTCTACCGGCGGCTGCACGACTTCGACGGCCGCAACCTGGCCGGATGGCTCTACCGCATCACCGCGCACCAGGTGCGGGATTACCGGCGCCTGGTCTGGATCAAGTACATCTTCCGGCGAAGCATCGCCCTTTCGTCCGAGGTCCCCTCGGCCAGGCCGACACCGGTGATGATGCTGGAGACGCGCGAGCGTCAACGGAGCCTCGAACTGCTGCTGTCGAAGCTGAGCGATCCGCTGCGCGCCGCCTTCGTGCTGTTCGAGATCGAGGGCTACACCGCCGAAGAGATCAGCGAGATGCAGTCGGTGCCCACCAACACGGTTCGGGCGCGCATCCATCGCGCGCGCAAGAAGATGACGGCGCTGCTCGCGTCGGCGAGCAAAGCCGACGGCCAGCACAACAGCAAGCTCGGCGGAGGGCGTTGACGGTGGAGCGATTGATTGAGAGCCAGGGGGCGTGCACGGAGGCGGAGGCGGAGCTGGCTCAGCTGGTCCAGGCGTGCGAGCCGGTGGTGATCTCGGAGGCGCGCAAGCGGCAGTCGCTGAGCGCCGTCTACAGCCGTCACCACGAACGGCGGCGGACCGTCCGGCTCGGGCTCCGGGCGGCGATGGCGGCTGGCATGTTGTTGGTCGCGGGCGCGGCGACCGCCGCGGTCTTCGGCGTCCGCTGGAAGATTCCGGTTCGCCGGCCCGCGCCGATCGCTGCTGGCGCCTGTCCCAGCGGCGCACCGCGCTCCCCGCGCCCGCGCCGAGCTCGCGCCGATCACCGAATTGGAGCCCACGGCGGAGCCGACGGGCCAGCCGGTGATCGTGCCGCCTCCGATCCACCGCGCCCGGGCCGCGAAGTCCGAGGATCCGTCGCTGGTCGTCTCGGCCATCCAGGCGCTGCGCCAGGATCGCGATCCGGAGCGTGCCAGCCGGCTGCTGGCTGCCTACCTGCGAACCCATCCCCGCGGCGCGCTCGCCGAAGAGGCGGTCGCGCTCTCGATCGAAGCGGCCGACGCGCGGCACAGCCCGGCGGCCGCCAGGTTCGCCGGGCGTTACTTGAGAGAGTACCCGCAAGGCCGCTTCCGCTCGGCCGCCGAGCGGGTTCTGGCCCGGCCGGCGCTCTGAGCCGGCGGCACGGTCGCCTTGTCCGCCGCGCGCCGTCCTCGTACGATCGCGCCCGTGCCCCCGAGGCGAGCTCGCTCGATGGTCGCGGCGGTCGCTGCCGGCGCCGCGCTGCTGGCCGCCTGCGGCGCGCAGCAGCGGTCACCGGCCTCCGACGGAGGCCCGCCGCCGCGCGACGGCCTCGTCTTCGACATCCCGCCGATCGTCGACGGCAGCGCCGCCGGATACGCGCTCAGCTTCGACGGCGACAACGAGTACGCGACGGCAGGCGACGCCGGGTTCGGCTTCGTCGGCGGACCGCAGACGCTGGAGATGTGGATCAACTACGCGGCCGCCACCGGCACGCAGGACTTCCTGGTCCTGCGCACCGACTTCCAGAGCGGCGTGCAGCTGGGGCTTCACGACGGCGCCCTCGCCGCCTGGCGGGTCTACGCCGACCGCGTCCTGGTGCAAGCGCCGACCACGCCGCCCGCCGGCACCTGGCATCACGTCGCCTACAGCTATGACGGCACCACCCACCTGCTGTACCTGGACGGCGCCGCAGGTCGATTCCCAGACGGTCGCGGCGGACGATCGGACGCCGACGTCCGCCTGGCTGGGGACGGACGGGTCGGGCAACCAGTTCAAGGGGCTGATGGACGAAGTGCGCGTCTGGGCGGTGACCCGCACCGCCGCCCAGATCGCCGCCGACCGGGCCCACACGCCGGCCGGCGCGCAGACGGGGCTGGTCGCCTACTGGACCTTCGACGACGCGATCAACGGTGGCAGCTCGGTCGATCTCTCCGGCTCCGGCAACAGCGTCACGCTCGGCGACGGCGTCGCGTCGCTGATGCCGAGCCGCGTCCCCTCGACCGCCCCGGTCGGAAACTAACGCTGGAGGTCGCTCCGCTACGCTCGGTTCAAGCGGGGGCGGACGGGGCCCCACCGAAGAGCTAAGCGGAGCGGACCATCCCGTTGCCGTTGCGACTATTCGTCGGCCCAGCGTCTGGGCACGGTGCGGAGCGTGTTGGCGCCGACCGCGTCGCACCAGGCCTCGAACCGCCGGCGCGGGACGCCGCGGAAGCGGAGATCGTCGAGCGACTCGGCGAGCGGCACCGTGTCGACCAGCGTCGCCAACCGGCGGTAGAAGAGCGCCTCCTCGCGCTGGGCGGCCAGCGTCGCCGCCAGCTGCAGGGCCCCGCGCGGCTTGACCGTCCAGCGCATCGGCTGGTCGGGGATGGCCTCGAGGTGGGCGTAGGCGCCGATCAGCAGCGAGGCGCCCTTCTCGCCGAACCCGGGGAGCCCGGGGATCCCGTCGGCGGTGTCGCCGGTCAGCGCCAGGAAGTCGGGCACGCTGGCGGGGCCGAAGCCGCGCGCCGCGCGAAAGGTCGCCTCGTCGGTGACCTTGCGCTGCCGGCGATCGACCTGGACCACGCGATCGCCGCGGAGACACTGCGCGAGATCCTTGTCCGGCGTCATGATGCGCACCTGGCCGACCTCCTCGGCGAACCGCCGCGCGCCGGAGGCCAGCGCGTCGTCGGCCTCGTGCTCGTTCATCGACCAGACGGTCACGCCCAGCGCGCGGACCGCCTCCTCGACGGGATCGAACTGGGCGCGCAGCTCGGGGGGGACGCCCTCGTCGCTCTTGTACTCGGGAAACAGGTCGTTGCGGAACGAACGGATCGGGTTGTCGAACGCCACGGCCAGGTGGGTGACCGCCTCCTCCGCCTCGGACAGCAGCGACGAGCAGCGAGGCCACCAGCCCCACCGTCGCCTTGCGGTCGGCGCCGGTCGGATCCAGGTGGCCGGGGCGCGGCGAAAAGTGCGCCCGGTAGAGCTCGTAGGTCCCGTCGACCAGGTGAAGGCGCGCCACGCTCATTTCGCGGAGGCTATCGCGAAAACGGTGCGATGCTCCACCGACCGCGATGACCCGGGGGCTGCTCATCCTGCTGTCGCTGGCCGTCTGGGCGCGGGCGGCCGCCGCCGATCCCGAGGTTCACGTGCTGCCGGTGGCCGACCGCGCCCCGAACGAGCGGCTGCCGCTGCTGCTCTACCTGCACGGCCTCGGCGGCTCGGGCAGCGAGGCGCTGACCAGCCCCCAGATTCGCGCGCTGGCCCAGCGCCACCGGATGGTCCTGGTCGCCCCCGACGGCAATCTCGATCGCGAGGGGCGGCGCTTCTGGAACGCCGGCGGCGCCTGCTGCAACTTCGACGGCAAGGCGGTCAACGACGTCGCCCGGCTGGAGGAGCTCATCTACCACTGGACGCAGCGTCCGGAGATCGATCCGGCCCGGGTCTACGTCGTCGGGTTCTCGAACGGCGGGTTCATGGCCCACCGGCTGGCCTGCTACATGGACGATCGGCTGGCGGCGATCGTCAGCATCGGCGGCGCCGGGCGGGCGCCCGAGGAGGCCTGCGCGCCGGTGTCGAAGATCGCCGTGCTGGAGATCCACGGCGACGCCGATCCGGTCGTCCGCTACGGCGGCGGGCACGTGCTCGACAACCGCGCCGCCGACCCGCACCCGTCGGCGCCCGAAACATTCCACGACTGGGCCGAGCGCCTCGGCTGCCTGCGCCCAGGGAAGGCCGAGACCAAACCAAGGACGACGGCGGTCGATCTCGATCCCCGTCTCCCCGGCGCCGAGACGAAGATCGAGAGCTACGCCGACTGTCCGCTCGGCAGCGTCGAGCTGTGGACGGTGCGCGGCGGCGGGCATCAGGTGGCGACGCCGGCGATGCTGGCGCGGGTGGGCGAGTTCCTGGTCAGCCATCCCAAGCTGCCCAAGCTGCATGCGCCCAACAAGAACAAGGCCAAGAAGCGGAAGCGGTGAGCTACGCGGCGGAGGCGGCCAGGATGTTCCACGGCCGGTCTCGCGGGCCGGCGTGCCAGTTGTTGTGGCGGCCGTCCCAGTAGATGACGTTCAGCTCGCCGAGCTCGACGCCGTCGAGGCAGTTGTAGTTGACCGAGACGTAGGCGCCGCCCAGCTCGGGCAGGCTGCCGCGCGCGAAGCAGTGGATCCCGCAGGTCTTGCAGAAGAACCGCTTGGCCGTCCGCCCGCCCCACTCGTACGACGACAGGGCCTCCTCGCTGGAGACGAGCTGGAACGCCTCCGGCTTCACGATCCCGCCCGTCTGCGCGACCTTGGCGCAGATCGAGCAGTTGCACCGCCCCGCCCCGGCGGCGAGATCGGCGGTGACCCGAAACTGGACCGCGCCGCAGTGGCAGCTCCCGGCGTAGGTCCTGGTGTTGCCGTTGGGCTTGGGCGCTTCGCGGGTGCCCTCGTTCGTCGCTCCGTTGGTCAGTTCCTGGCTGGTTTGCATGGTCGCTCCTCGTGGTGTGGGCACTGGCTTCGTGCCGATCCGACACCAGACAAGCTACGCTCCATTGAGGACAGATTCGGTCCTCGATAGGATGCGATCCTTTCGTCATGGTCGGAACCTCCGCGCGCCTGCTCCGGCTCGCTCACGCTGCTCCAGTCGCGCCGCTCCTGGACCGGGGGCGAGCTCTGCGGGCGGCTGGAGATCACCTCGCGCACGCTCCGCCGCGACGTCGATCGGCTGCGCAGCCTCGGCTACCCCGTGCACTCCACCTCGGGCGTGGCGGGCGGCTATCGCCTCGGCGCCGGGACCGAGCTGCCGCCCCTGCTGCTCGACGACGAGGAGGCGCTGGCCGTGTCGCTCGGCCTGCGGACCGCCGCCGCCGGCAGCGTCACCGGCATGGAAGAGGTCGCCCTGCGCGCGCTCACCAAGCTGGACCAGGTGCTGCCGGCGCGCCTGCGCCGCCGGCTCGCGGCGCTGCACGCGGCGATCGTTCCGCTCGCCCGCAGCGGCCCGACGGTCGACGCGCGCACGTTGGCGACGCTGGCCGCGGCCTCCAGCGAGCACGCGCGGCTGGACTTCGGCTACCGCGGCAACGACGGCGCGCGCACCAGCCGGCAGGTCGAGCCGGCCGGCCTGGTTCACACCGGGTGGCGCTGGTATCTCGTCGCCTGGGATCTGACCCGCGCCGACTGGCGGACCTTTCGCGTCGACCGGATCGAGGCGAAGGTGACGACCGGCGCGCGCTTCTTTCCGCGCAGCCCGCCCGAAGGCGGCCTCGCCGCGTACGTCGCGCGCTCGGTGTCGCTCGGCCCCTACCCGGTCCGCGCGCGCGTCCTCTTGCACGCGCCCATCGCCGAGATGGCGAAGCGAATCTCCCCGGCGACCGGGACGCTGGAGAGCGTCGGCGCGCGCGCGTGCCTGCTGCTCGCCGGCGCGCCTTCGCTCGACGGGCTCGCCGTCTGGATGTCGACGCTGGGGGTGGAGTTCGAGATCCGCGATCCCCCGGAGGCGCGCGCGCACCTGCGCAAGCTGGGCGAGCGGGCGCTGCGCGCCGCCGGGCCTGCCGGCTCGGGCCCGCCGGCGCTGACCGGCGCCGTGGCGTCGGCGACGTCCGAGATGCATGCTGCAGCCCAGATGAGCAAGAACAGCCTCTCCGAGAAGTGGGCCGATCGCTCGCCCGAGCTGCGCAGCGTGCTCCGCATCGTGGCGGCCTTCATGTTCATGCAGGCCGGCGCGGCGAAGCTCTTCGCGTTTCCGGCCGCCATCCTCCCGGGCGGCAAGACCGTCGCCCTGGCCTCCCAGGCGGGGCTCGGCGGCACGCTGGAGCTGATCGGCGGCGCGCTGCTTCTGATTGGCCTCTTCACCCGCCCGGTCGCCTTCCTGCTGGCCGGCGAGATGGCCGTCGCCTACTTCCAGTTCCATCTCCCGAGGGGCTTCTGGCCGGTCGCCAACGGCGGCGTCTCGGCCGCGCTCTACTGCTTCATCTGGCTCTACATCTCGGCCGCCGGCGCCGGGCCGTGGAGCATCGACGCCAAGCGCGGACGGTAGTCGCGGCGATTTAGCCCGCGTTCGGTCGACCGTCGTCGATCCACTTCAGGAGCCGCTCCGGCGCCCAGGTGTTGGCGACCTTCGCCGGGTCGACCCAGGCGCGCTCGGCGTTGAGCGAGGCGAAGCGGGCGCGGTCCAGCTCCTCGGCGCGGTGGGCGTCGCTGGTGAGCAGGAAGGTCACGTCGCGCGAGCGCGCGTGGCGGAGCGCCTCGACGGAAAGATCGAGCCGCGGCAGCGCCCCGTTCACCTCCAGCGCGGTGCCGGTCTCCTCGGCGGCGCTTGCGATGGCGTCGATGTCGAGGTCGATGGGCGGCCGGCCGCCGATCATGCGCGCCGAGAGGTGGCCGATCATGCGCACCGCCGGATCGCGCATCGCCGTGACGACCCGGTGGGTCTGGGCGGCGCGATCGAGCTCGAAGTGGTCGTGCACCGAGGCGAGGCACCAGTCGAACCCGCGCCGGAACTCGAGGTCGTAGTCCAGCTCGCCGTGGGGGCCGATGTTCAGCTCGACGCCGTGGAGCAGGCGCAGCGAATCGCCCAGCTCGGCTTGCATCGCCCGAAAGCGCTGGCGCTGCTCGAGGAGCCTGTCGCGGCTGACGCCCGACAGCGTCCCCTCGGCGTGGTCGGTGATGGCCAGGACCCGGTAGCCGCGCGCCTTCGCGGCGGCGACCACCTCCTCGAGCGGCGAGCGGCCGTCGCCCGAGACGGTGGTGTGGACGTGGAAGTCGCCGATCACCGGCGGCATCCGGGCCGGCAGCGCGCCCTTCTCGGCGGCCTCGATCTCGCCGGCGTCCTCGCGCAGCACCGGCGGGATGAAGGGGAGCTCGAGGGCCCGGTAGATCTCCTCCTCGGTCTCGCTGGCGACGACGCGGCCGCCCTTCGATCTCCGACAGCGCGTATTCGTTGAGCGTGAGCCCGCGCGCCAGCGCCCGCATCCGCAGCTTGATGTTGTGCCCCTTCGAGCCGGTGAAGTAGAGCAGCGCCGCGCCGAGCTGCTCTTCCGCCACCACCCGCAGATCGATCTGCGTGCCGCGGCGGGTGACGACGCTGGTCTTCGCTTCCCCGCGGCCGAGCACCCGGTCGACCAGGCTCATCGAGCAGAGCGCCTCCATCACCGGCTCGGCCGCCGCCGACGACGACCATGATGTCGACGTCGCCGACCGTCTCGGAGAAGCGCCGCAGCGATCCGCAGGTCGAGGCGTGGGTGACGCCGGGGAGCTCCCGCATGTGGGCCACGATCCGCTCGGCCAGCGGCAGCGCCACGGAGATCGGGGTCCGCTCCATCGGTCCTTGCGCCTCGAGGCGCGCCAGCGCCTGGGCCAGCTTCTCCTCTGATTTCTGGCCGAACCCCGACAGCCCGCGCAGCTTCTTCTCGGCCAGCACGCGCCGCAGATCGTCGATCGACTCCACGTCGAGCTCGGCGCGCAGCCGCTTGAGCGCCTTGGGGCCCAGCCCCTGGATGCGCAGCAGCTCCACCACGCTGCGCGGGTGCTTTTGCCGGAGGCCCTCCAGCTTCTCGACCTTCCCTTTTTCGAGAAGCTCCCGGATCTTCTCGGCGGTGCTCTTGCCGATCCCCTCGATCTGCTGCAGCTCGCGCGCGGTCAGCCGCCCCAGATCGCTGGCCTGCGCCGAGATCGCCTGGGCCGCGCTCTCGTAGGCGCGGACGCGGAAGGACTGCGGGTCCCCCTCGTCGAGCATGGTGAGCTCGGCCAGCTCGCGCAGCATGTCGAGGACGTCTTGTTTGCTGTCGGCCATGGCTCATGTTGTAGCCTCGTCCCCGTGGGCCAAGGGAAGAATAAAGAGGACGCCGCGGAGACGCTGACCGTCGCCGGACGGCAGGTGCGGGTCACCAACCCGGGCAAGCCCTACTTCACGCGCGAGGCCAAGCTCAGCAAGCTGGACGTGGTCCGCTATTACCTCGCCGTCGCCGACGGCGCGCTCGGCGGCATTCGCGATCGCCCCATCGTCCTCAAGCGCTTCGTCGACGGCGCCGAGGGCCAGGCGTTCTATCAGAAGCGCGCGCCCGACAAGCGTCCCGACTGGCTGCGCACGGTGACGCTGTCGTTTCCCTCCGGGCGGACGGCCGAGGAGCTCGTCGTCGACGACGCGGCCGGCCTGGCCTTCATCGTGAACCTCGGCTGCATCGAGCTGCACCCGCACGCGGTGCGGGCCGGCGATCTCGACCACCCGGACGAGCTGCGGGTCGATCTCGATCCGGGGCCGGGCGTCGGCTGGGACGACGTGCGGCGCGTCGCGCTGGAGGTGAAGGCGCTGCTCGAGGAGCTGGGCCTGCGCGGTTGGCCGAAGACCAGCGGCTCGCGCGGGATGCACGTCAACGCCCGCCTCCACCCGCGCTGGAGCTTCGGCGACGTGCGCCGGGCGGCGCTGGCGCTGTCGCGCGAGATCGAGCGGCGCGCGCCCGCGCTGGCCACCTCCAAGTGGTGGAAGGAAGAGCGGCGCGGCGTCTTCCTCGACTACAACCAGAACGCCAAGGACCGGACCACCTGCTCGGCCTATTCGATCCGCCCGCTCCCCGACGCGCGCGTGTCGGCGCCGCTCGACTGGAGCGAGGTCGCCGACTGCAACCCGGCCGACTTCACCGTGGCCACGATGCCGGCGCGCTTTGCTTCCGGTCCCGATCCCCACGCCGGCATGGACGCCGCGCCGGGAACTCTGGACGGGCTGCTGGAGCTGGCGGCGCGTGACGACGCGGCCGGGCTGGGCGACGCGCCGTGGCCGCCCCACTTCCGCAAGGCCGACGGCGAGGCGCCGCGGGTCGCGCCGTCCCGGGCGCGCGGCGCTGCCAAAAAGAGCGCCACCCCGGGCACCCGCGCCTCGAAGATGCCGCTCATCACCGTCGCCAACTCGCCCGACAAGAATGCCGCGCTGGCTGGCCTCGAACGCTGGAAGGCCAGGCACGCCGAAGCGGCGCAGCAGCTGGCGGTGGACGACGTGCTGGTCGATTCGATGCGCGGCCGCTCGTCCACCTGGACGCGCATCCGGATCAACCTGCGCCATGTCCCCGAAGCGCTCCGCCCGCCTCAGGAGACGCCCGATCCCGACGACGATCCGACGCGCGAATGGCGCCGCCTCTCGCGCCAGGCGCACCGGGCCACCCCGCCGGACAGCCAGGGCGAGTAGCGAGGCAACGCAACAAGAACCACCTGGAAACCGGTCCTTGACCGGAGATCTGAGAGGGTGGTCGGGCGTGGACGCAAACGTCGCTGATCTCGCCAAGAGCCTCGCCGAGACCCGTGAGCTGGTGCTGTCCGGCCAGACCGCGCTGAACATCGTCTGGACGCTGGTGACGGGCTTCCTCGTCATGTTCATGCAGGCGGGATTCGCGCTGGTCGAAACCGGGCTGACGCGGGCCAAGAACGTCGCCCACACGATGGGGATGAACTTCCTCGTCTACGCCATCGGGATCATCGGTTTTTGGGCCCTGGGCTTCGCCCTCCAGATGGGAGGGGTCGGGGCCCTGCCGACCTTCGGCAACGACGCCACGCTGTCCAGCGAGCTGGTGATCCACATCGGCGGCAAGGCGTTCGGTCTGTTCGGGATGCGGGGCTTCTTCCTCTCGCCCGCCGTCTTCACCGCGCCGGTGGCGGCCCTCTTCCTGTTCCAGATGGTGTTCATGGACACCACCGCCACCATCCCGACCGGCGCGATGGCCGAGCGCTGGAAGTTCACCTCGTTCGTGATCTTCAGCTTCATCCTCTCCACCATCATCTATCCCATCTACGCCAACTGGGTCTGGGGCGGCGGCTGGCTGGCCCAGCTCGGACAGAATTTCGGGCTCGGCCACGGACACGTCGACTTCGCCGGGAGCTCCGTGGTCCACATGGTGGGGGGCGTGGCGGCGCTGGTCGGCGCCAAGATGATCGGTCCGCGCGTCGGCAAGTACACCGCCGACGGAAGGGCCGTCCCCATTCCCGGCCACAACATCCCGATGGCCGTGCTGGGAACTTTCATCCTGGCCTTCGGCTGGTTCGGGTTCAACCCGGGCTCGACGCTGGCGGGGACCGACACGCACATCGCCGTCATCGCCGTGAACACGATGCTGGCGTCGGCCTCCGGAGCGTTCGGCGCCTATCTCTACATGGTGTTTCGATTCGGGACGCCCGACGTCAGCATGCTCTGCAACGGGATGCTGGCCGGGCTGGTCGCCATCACCGCGCCCTGCGCCTTCGTGACGGCGCCGATCTCGATCTTCATCGGCCTGGTGGCGGGGGTCCTGGTCGTCGTCTCCGCGATGTTCATCGAGACGGTGCTCAAGATCGACGATCCGGTGGGCGCGTCGTCGGTGCACGGCGTGTGCGGCGCGTGGGGAATCCTTTCGCTGGGCCTGTTCGCCGACGGCCGCTACGGCGACGGGTGGAACGGCGTCCCCGGGACGGTGCGGGGGCTCTTCTACGGCGACGCGGGTCAGTTCCTGGCCGAGTGCCTGGGCCTGCTGGCGAACGTCTTGTGGGTCGGGGCCATCACGTTCGTGGCGCTCAAGATCACCGACGCGCTGGCCGGCAACCGCGTCTCGCGCGAGACGGAACAGCTTGGGCTCGACGTCCCCGAGATGGGGATGGAGGGATACAGCACCGAGGCCATGCCCGAATTGGTCGAGAAGCTCTGACCGCTCAGCGACGGGCGGCGCGCCCCGAGGAGGCAACGGTCTTGGCCGTCGCGGTCGCCGCGTGCGGATGGGTATGGTGATGATGATGGTGGCGGTGTGGCGCGGCCGACCGAGCGCTGGCGAGCGCTGCACGCGGGGGCGTGGGCGCCAGAGTGGGCGCGGTCATCGCCGGCGCAGCGTGCGTTCCGGCGCTGGACATTAGAGTCAATTCCGCGCCCCGCGACATCAGACCTTCGCCGTGCGAGCCGACGGGCACGATCGGGTCGACAGCGGGGTTCGCGACGGGGTCCCCAGCTGGGTCGGGGAGCGCGGCGGCGGAGCTGAGCGCGATCGACGCCGGCGCAGCTCGGTGCAGGCAGAGGACCAGCGCCAGCGGCAGAAGGCCCATCCCAACCAGAACGGACAACCGATGGCGCTCGATCACGGGACTCAGCCGCCGGATGACGTGGCGGAGTCGGCTCTCGGTGGCGGACGCCGGCGCCGGGGCGGCCGCCGCGCTCGCGCTCAGACGATCACCCTCGTCCAACCAGTCGCTGATGAGCTTGCCGAAGGGCGCTTTGAGGACGGCTCCGCTGGTGTCTTCCATGCTCGCAGCTGGTTAGTGCCACCAAACGCGAATTTGGTTAATAATTTTTGCGTCGGCCCGGAAATCAGCGGCCCGCCGCGAAGATCGCGGCCAACTCGTGTGGGGCGACGGTCTCCAGCTGCTCATAGGTGCAGTCATGTGGGTTCTTGTCGGGCCGCCACCGACGGAAGTGCGCGGTGTGGCGGAAGCGTGAGCCCTGCATGTGCTCGTAAGCAACCTCGACGACCAGCTCGGGGCGCAGCGGCTCCCACGACAGATCCTTCCCCTGACTCCAGCGGCTCTTGACGCCGGGGACGCGGTGGCCCGCCTCATCGAGCGCCTGCGCGGAGGCCCACTCTTGCCACGGGTGATCGACGAGCGCGTTTTCGCGATACGGCGCCAGCAGCTCGACCAGCTCGACCCGCTTTTGGGCGGTGAAGCTGGCGGCGACGCCCACGTGCTGCAACTTTCCGGCGTCGTCGTAGAGGCCCAGCAGCAACGAGCCGACGGCGGTCTTCTCGCCGCGGGCGTGCCAGCGAAAGCCGGCCACCACGCAGTCGCATTCGCGCTCGTGCTTGACCTTGAACATCACCCGCTTGTTGGGCTCGTAGACGCCGGCCACCGGCTTGGCCATCACGCCGTCCAGCCCGGCCCCCTCGAACCGCTTGAACCAGTCGGCGGCCAGCGCCCGATCGGTGGTGGCCGGCGTGACGTGAATCGGCGGCTGGGCGTCCCCCAGGCGCGCCTCCAGCAGCGCCCGCCGCTCGCGGAACGGCACGCCCCGCAGGTCGCGCTCGCCGTCGCAAAGCAGATCGAAGAAGACGATCGAGACGGGGATCTCCGCGGCCAGCATCTTCACGCGCGACGCCGCGGGGTGGATGCGCTGCTGCAGCATCTCGAAGTCGAGCCCCGAGCCACGCACCAGGACGATCTCGCCGTCCAGCACGCAGCGCTCGGCCAGCCCCGCCTTCAGCGCCTCCACCAGCTCCGGGAAATAGCGGTTGAGCGGCTTTTCGTCGCGGCTCTGGATGGTCAGCGCATCGCCGTCGCGGAAGACAAGCGCCCGGAAGCCGTCCCACTTCGGCTCGAAGATCCACCCTTCACCCTCGGGCAAGGCGGCGATCCGCTTGGAGAGCATCGGCAGGACCGGTGGCGGGACCGGGAGGGCCATCAGGCGAGGACCCAGCCGAGGGAGGCCCGTGCTCGCTCGCGCGCATCGGGTGACTCGAACACATCGCCGTGTCCCGGAAGCACCCGCACGAAGTCCCAGGCCAACATCCGTTCGACGCTGGCCTTCAGCGCGCGCCGATCCTTGGTCAACCACCACCGCAGGAGGCGGCTGGGGCCGAGGCGCTTGTAGGTCCCCATCATCCGCAGGACCAGCCCGGTCGCCCAGTTGTCAGGCGCGGTCATGTTGAAAAGGAGATCGGCCACCAGCAGAGAGCGCGAGGCCCGGTGCAGGAAGACCACCTCGTTCAGCTTGGGCGCGCCCCCGAGGGCGATCTGGTCGAGGACACCCGACCAGGGCGCCGCGGCCCCGTCGTCCAGCGTGCCCGCCAGCGGCAGATCCGGGCGCTTCTGCGCCAGCCCCGCCGCGCCGTAGACCTTGGCGCCCGGGAAGCGCGTCAGGAACGACGTGACGTGCAGGTGGTGAAAGCAGTTCGGCGCGACGACGTACGCCACCGCACCCAGCGCCGCGATCTCGGCGGCCAACGAATCGTCGACCGGGGTCGGTGAATGGACCAGCAAGGTGCCGTCGGCAAGGCGGACGATGTTCATCCGCGCCTGCATGATTCCGCCGCCCGGAAGTCGCTGGCGGTGGACGTGCGACCAGAGCTCGGGGGCGACGGCGGTGAGCGGCATCGCCGAAGAATAGTCCGACGCGCGACGCGGATCGATCAGTGAAGCCCGGGCGCTTCGTGGCCGCTGCGGGCCACGTACTCGAGGTAGCCGCCGCCGTACAACGTTGGGCCCGTCGGGGCCCAGCTCCAGCACGCGGTTGGAGAGCTTCGCCAGGAACTGGCGATCGTGCGAGACGAACAGCATCGTGCCGTCGTAGTCGCCGCAGCGAGCGGACGATCATGTCCTTGGTGGCGATGTCGAGGTGGTTGGTCGGCTCGTCGAGCACCAGGAAGTTCGGCCGCGCATAGAGAATGCGCGCCAGCACCAGGCGCGCCTTCTCGCCGCCCGAGAGGATGCGGCAGGTCTTGTCGACGTCGTCGCCCGAAAACCCGAAGCAGCCGGCCAGCGTCTTCAGCGCGCCGACGCTGGCCAGCGGGAACGCCTCCTCCAGCGAGGCGTAGACGGTCTTTTCGGGGTCGAGGATGTCCATCGCGTGCTGCGCGAAGTAGCCGAGCTTGACGCTGGGCCCGACGGAGACGGTTCCGTCGTCGGGCGCGGTCTCGCCGGCGACCAGCTTGAGCAGCGTCGACTTGCCGGCGCCGTTGACGCCCATGACCGCCCAGCGCTCCTTGCGGCGGATGGCCAGGTCGAGCCCCTCGTAGACGACGCGCGAGCCGTAGCGCTTGTGCATGCCGGCGATCTTGACGACGTCCTCGCCCGAGCGCGCGCAGGGGGGGAACTCGAACGCCAGCGTCTTGCGCCGCTTGGGCGGCTCGACCTTCTCGATCTTGTCGAGCTTCTTCACCCGCGACTGCACCTGCGACGCCTTGGCGGCCTGGGCCTTGAAGCGCTCGATGAAGCGCATCTCCTTGGCCAGCATCGACTGCTGCCGATCGTAGGCCGCCTGGGCCTGCACCTCGTTCTGCGCCCGCTGCTTCTCGTAGAAATCGTGGTTGCCCGAGTAGCTGGTCAGCACGCCGCCGTCGATCTCGATGATCCGTCCGACGATGCGGTTGAGGAACTCGCGATCGTGCGAGGTCATCAGCAGCGCGCCTTCGTAGGCCTTCAGAAAGCCCTCCAGCCAGATCAGCGACTCGAGATCGAGGTGGTTCGAAGGCTCGTCGAGCAGCATGGCGTCCGGCCGCATGAGCAGGATGCGCGCCAGGGCGACGCGCATCTTCCAGCCGCCCGAGAGGTTGCCCGACGTCGCCGTCCATGACCTCTTGCGAAAAGCCGAGCCCGTCCAGGATCTCCCGCGCCCGCGCCTCGAGGGCGTAGCCGCCCAGCTCGTCGAAGCGGGCCTGCACCTCGCCGAACCGGGCCAGGAGCTTGTCCATCTCGTCAATCCGGCTTTGGCGCGCCGGATCGGCCAGCGCCTCCTCCAGCGTCGTCAGCTCGGCCGCCACCTCCGACACGGCGCCAGCGCCCGCCATCACCTCGGCCACCACCGGCCGCCCCTTCATCTCGCCGACGTCCTGGCTGAAGTACCCGATGCTGATGTTCTTCTCGACCGAGACCTGCCCCTCGTCGGGCGTCTCTTCCCGCATGATCATCCGGAAGATGGTCGACTTGCCGGCGCCGTTCGGCCCGACCAGGCCGATCTTCTCGCCCCGGAACAGCGCCGCCGAGGCGTCGACGAAGAGGATCTGCGGTCCGTGCTGCTTGCTGATCTGATCGAGGCGAATCACGAGGCCGCGAAGAATACTCGGCGACGCCGCGAACGGGTCGGGAAAGTGCAGCTCATGCGACGCCGCTCGCGCTCGCGTTTTATCTCGATCGCGTGAGGGCGGACGAGCTTTGCTCGACCGCCCTCGTCGCGGGGGGCGCGGGACCCTCCCAGGGTCCCGAACTAGAAGTCGGCGGACGAGCTTTGCTCGACCGACCTCGTCGCGGGGGGCGCGGGACCCTCCCAGGGTCCCGAACTAGAAGTCGGCGGACGAGCTTTGCTCGACCGACCTCGTCGCGGGGGGCGCGGGACCCTCCCAGGGTCCCGAACTAGAAGTCGGCGGACGAGCTTTGCTCGACCGCCCTCGTCGCGGGGGGCGCGGGACCCTCCCAGGGTCCCGAACTAGAAGTCGGCGGACGAGCTTTGCTCGACCGCCCTCGTCGCGGGGGGCGCGGGACCCTCCCAGGGTCCCGAACTAGAAATCAGCCGTGGCGCCGCTCGACCCGAAGGCGACCAGCTCCATCGTGAACGGGTGGTCGATCCCCTGGCTGCGGACCAGGCCGGAGAGCGGGACCGCCGGGTGGCGCCAGGATTCGGCGGTGCTCTTCCAGGGGCCCCACTGCGCCTCGCTCCGGGCGCGGACGCAGCCGTCGAAACGGCCGGCCGGCACGATCGCCGACTCCTGGGGCAGCCCCTGCCAGTTGATCACCAGCGCGGAGACGGCGCCCCGGAACATCGACTGCAGCATCGGCATCATCTCCGGCGGCATGGGGTTGATGTTGCCGCGCCGGTCGAGCGTGACGACGGCGCGGATCTCGATCTGGCTGGGATCGCTCCGGCTGCCGAAGGCGAGCAACATCTTCTGCGCCGTGCGCCCGAAGTACGACTCGTGCAGCGTCTCGATCCAGAACGCCCCGCCCTCTTCGCCCACCACCTTGTAGGTGAGGAATGACGGCTGCCCCTTGTCGTCGATCATCTTGTACTGCGACCACTGCCCGGCGGCGAGCGGCAGCGGCTCGTACGAGGGCGGCGCCGGGATGGTTCCGCCGGCCGACTGGAGCGCCGCCAAACGCCCATCGATGTCGGCCTTGGCCGCCGGATCGATCGACGGAGCGCAAGCCGCCACCGCCAGCGCGCACAGACCAAACGCCGCCGCGGCGGCCCCCCCTCGAGATGCTGTCGAAGTCATGACGCAATGGTGCCCTCGCCGGGATCGTCGGATCAAGTCGGATCTCTTGCCGGCAACATTTCTCCCGACCCGCGCGTCGCCGCATCTTTCAGCCGGCCTCGATCGCCCGTATGGTTCTCCCATCGTGAACCTCGTCTCGCGCTGCGGCACCTGGCTGGCTGTCGCCTCGATCGCTGCCGGGGCGCTGGGCTGCCACGGGCGCCCGACGACGGCGGCCGGGGACGTCGCGGTCTACCGCGAGGCCGCCAAGCGAATCGCCGCCGCCAACGTCACCGGTGAGGGCGCCTACCGGCGGGTGGCGGCGCTGACCGACCTGTTCGGACCGCGCATGACGGGGTCTCCCGCGCTGGAGCGGGCGATCGTCTGGGCGCACGACGCCTTCGTCGCCGACGGGCAAGAGAACGTCGCGCTCGATCCGGTGCGGGTGCCGCTCTGGCAGCGCGGCAACGAGTCGGCGGAGATCGTCACCCCGGCGCCGCGGCGGCTGGCGCTGCTCGGCCTCGGCGGCACCGTCGCCACGCCGCCCGGCGGCCTGACCGCCGAGGTGGCGGTCGTCTCGTCATTCGACGATCTGGCCCGGCTCGGGTCGTCGGTGAGCGGCAAGATCGTCCTCTTCGACCACCCCTTCCCGGCGGGGAACCCCGCCGCCGGCTACGGAAAGTCGATCGCCTACCGGACCGAAGGGGCGACGCGCGCGGCGGCGTTCGGCGCGGTGGCCGCCCTGGTGCGCTCGCTGGCCTCGGCCAGCCTCGGCGCGCCGCACACCGGCCAGATGCACTACGGCCCCGGACCGAAGATCCCGACGGCGGCGCTGTCGGTCGAGGACGCCCAGCTGCTGGCGCGCCTGGCCGCGCGCGGCCCGGTCACGGTCCACCTGGTCCTGGAAGACGGGCCCCGCCCCGACGGGCCGTCGTTCAACGTGCTCGCCGAGCTGCCCGGCCGCGAGCACCCCGAGGAGATCGTCGTCATCGGCGCGCACATCGATTCGTGGGACGTCGGCGAAGGGGCGCAGGACGACGGCGCCGGCTGCGCGATTGTCATGGAGTCGCTGGCGACGCTGCGCCGGCTGAACCTGGTCCCGCGCCGCACGCTCCGCGCGGTGCTCTACACCTCGGAAGAAGAGGAGGCGGTCGGCGGCAAGGCGTACGCCGAGGCGCACGCCCGGGAGCTGCCCCGCCACGTCGCCGCCTTCGAGACCGACATCGGCGCCGGGACGCCGCTCGGCTTCCGGATCGACGCCGGGCCGCAGGCCGTCAGCGACGCCCACCTGCTGGTCACGCTGCTGGCCCCGCTCGGCGCCACCCTCATCGATGAAGGGTTCTCCGGCTCCGACATCAACGCCATGCGGCCGGCTGGGGTTCCGCTCCTGGGCCTCTACTCCGACCCGACGCACTACTTCGACGTCCACCACTCGGTCGCCGACACGCTGGAGAAGATCGATCCGGCGGCGCTGGGCCGCAACGTCGCGGCGATGGCCACCATGGCCTACGTGGTGGCCGACCGGCCGACGCGCTGGCCGGTCTCGCCCCCGCCCCCGCCCGAGCACAAGCCGTGACCGCCCCCATGACGGCGACCGCCAGCATGGCGACGACTGTCTCCGAGGCCACGCGCGCCCGGGCCGCTTCGCGCCTCCCCGCGCTCGACTGGATGCGCGGGCTGGTGATGGTGCTGATGGCCATCGACCACAGCTCCGACGCCTTCAACGCCGGCCACATGTTCACCGACGCCGTCTTCTTGTGGCACCCGGGCGCCCCGCTGCCCGCGGCGCAGTTCCTGACCCGGTGGATCACGCACATCTGCGCCCCGACGTTCCTCTTCCTGGCCGGCACCAGCCTGGCGTTCACCGTGTCGCGCCAGCAGGCCGATGGCGACGCGCCGGGGGCCACCGACCGCTACATCTTCGTGCGCGGCGTGGTCATCGCCGCCTTCGAGCTGTGGGTCTCGTTCTTCGTGATGGGCCACGGACGATTCATCTTCCAGGTGCTCTACGGGATCGGCTCCGCCTACGTGCTGATGGTGCCGCTGCGGCGGCTGCCGGATCGCGTGGCGCCGGTGGTGGCGTTGGCGTTGATCGCCACCAGCGAGGTGATGGTCGTTCTGGCGATGCGCAACGGCCCGCCGACGTCGTTGGTGGCAAAGCTGTTGCTGACGGGAGGCTCGTCCGGACGGCTGTTCATCGCTTACCCGACAATCCCCTGGCTGGCCATCCTCCTGCTCGGCTGGTCATGGGGCCGCCGCCTCGTCTCGGCACCGTCGGTGCGCGCCACCGCCGGACGAGACCTCGCCCGCGCCGGCCTGGCCGCCCTGGTCCTCTTCGCGGTCCTCCGCGGGATAGACGGCTACGGCAACATGCACCTCTATCGCGACTCCCTGGCGCCGCTGCAGTGGCTGCACGTCAGCAAGTACCCCCCGTCGATCACCTACGACGCGCTGGAGCTGGGCCTCATGGCGCTGATCTTGGCCGCCATGTTCCGCCTGGCCGCGGATCCGCACGCCCAACCCGAACAGCCTCCTGATGGTCCTCGGCCAAACCCCGATGTTCTTCTACCTGCTCCATTTCCCACTGCTCATTCAGAGCGCGAGTTTGCTCGGCGTCCAAGCGAAGCTGGGCCTCGGCGCCGCCTACCTGGGCGCCGCCACCGTCATCGCGGTGCTCTACCCAGTTTGCCGCTGGTACCGCGGCTACAAGGCGGCGCACAGAACGGGGTGGGCGCGGTTCGTGTAACGTCCAACGACGTTCGTCCGAAGAAAGGCGCTGCTCTCGCCTTATGCTCAATGGGTGGAGTTGGGGCGGAACCCAGCCTTCCCGCAGATGTCTATTCCTCGATGAGGAAGCTCCTGCATTGGGCCTTCACACTTTGCGCTGGAGTGGCTCCGCTTGCCGCCGCGCGAGCATCCGAGCCGCCTGCAAATCCGCCTGTCACGACCCAGGGATTCTCGTACCTGGTGGATGCCGAGATCTGTCCCCATCCGGAGGATGGACTCTTCGAGCCCCGCGGATTTGGCGCCTTCGAGCTCGCCGTGCGAAATGCGCTCCTTCCGGAGAGCGACCTCGAGACGATCCTCCAGGTGGTTGTCGAGCCGTCGTTCGCGACTCCCTTCTCCATCAGCCTCCAGAGGACGCGAGCAGGAGAAAAGCAGCAACTGCGGCTCGTTCGGGCGAAGAAGAATCTGTGGGCAGAAATGATGCAGGAGATGCAGCGACAGCAAGGCAGCGTCATCAAATTGGGACAGAGCGAACAGCGACGAGCGCTGGAGAAGGTGTCGACGGCGACCGAGACTCTGACTGTGACGGCCGACGGCGGCCTCGCGAATCAGTTGGTGGCGCTCTGGACGAACGTGCTCGCCCGGACCCAGTACGCGAATGAAGTCCTCACGGCTCCGGATGGCGCGAGCATCGCAACGATCTCGCTGGACGGAACGACGTATCATTTCTGGCACGACGGCCGCAGCGCCTCTACACACTCTCCGGAGCAGGGGACCCTCCTGCACGAGGTCGTCGGAGTAACGGAGGACCTCCTCGCCTACATCGAGGCGCCGAAGGCGCGACAGGCGGCTGTCGAAGCGACGGTCAAGACCCGCATTGGCCTCGTCCTGAAAAGGGTCGAGAAGAACGAACCCTGCCTGCGCATCGAACCCTGGGTGCCTTCGCCGGACAAGCGTCAACTCAGTCGCTGATGGGCGGGCCAGCCTCAGTCGCTGAGTTCCCTGTCGCCCGCTGTGGACGGATCCCTACAGGGCGGCAAGTCGCCTGATGTCGGCGACTTCGAGCACCGGCTTGGGGGCGCCGAAGCGAACGGCGTTGATCATGGCGCGCGCGACGTCGGAGAGCCGCATGGCCGGGAAGAAGAGCTTCAGCAGCGGATAGAGCACCACCAGCAGGTAGCCGCCCTTGACGTTCGTCTGGCCGGGCGTCGGCTTCATCAACGACGGCCTGAAGTTGTAGACGCCCTTGAACGGCAGACGGCCGAGCGCGTTTTCCGCCCTGCCCTTCACGCGCGCCCACCTCACCTTGCCCTGCTCCGTGGCGTCGGTGTGGGCGCCCGAGACGTGCACCAGGACCATCCCGGGGTTGAGGCGCGCCAAGGTCGTCGCGAAGGCGACCGGCGTATCGTAAGTGACGACGGTGTAGTTCGCTTCGCTCATGCCGACCGAGCTGATCCCGGCGCAATAGAAGCACGCGTCGTAGCCGGTGAGCGCCGACTCCACCGCGCTCACGTCTCGAAAGTCCGGAACCAGGAGCTCGCTCAGCTTCGGGTGCGTTCGCCCGGAGGTGCGCCGTGAGACCGACAACACCCGCTCGACCAGCGGGTTCTCCAGGCACTCGAGCAACACGCCTTCGCCGACCATGCCCGTTGCGCCGGTAAGAATGACCTTCATCGCCAGGCATTCTAGTCGCGCCCCGGGCCAAACACCTGCCGAGACGTCCCGGCGACACGCGCACTCACGAGGCTGGCCTCCCGCCGGGGCGCGAATACTCGGTATGCTGGGAGCACCGATGACGGATGTTTCCGTGCGCCGCGCGACGCCCGATGACGCCGAGGTCGTCATCGCGATCGTGCGTGAATCGATCACCCGGCTCTGCGTCGCCGACCACCAGAACGATCCGCTCACCCTCGAGCCCTGGCTCCGGAACAAGACGGCGGAGAACTTTGCGCGCTGGATCGACGACCCGGACAACCATCTCGTCGTCGCCGAGCTCGATTCGGCGATCGGCGGCGTGGCTTGCCTTCATCGAAGCGGCGAGGTCCGGCTTTGCTACGTGGCGCCCGGCAGGCAACGCCTCGGCATGGGAGCGGCGCTGCTGGCCGCGCTGGAGACGCAGGCGAGAACGTGGGGCCTCGACAAGATGAGCCTCAACAGCACGAAGGACGCGCGCGCCTTCTACGAGCACCACGGGTACGCGTCGTCAGGCCGGTGCGTCCCCGAATTTGGCAGGCTGGTCTGCTTTCCTTACGAAAAAACTCTCGTTCCCGGGCCGAGGTGACCATGGACGACACGGACTTCGAAGGGACGCTCGTCCTCGAGCAGCTGGCGGCCATCGGGAAGGTCGACGACTTCTTCGACGCTGTGGACTCCGACGACGTGGAGCGGGCCACGGCGCTGATGAAGCGAGCCGACGTCGACGCGGCGACCATCGCGACCGTGCTCCGCAAGATGGAGGAGAGCGACGGGCAGCACTGACGCTCGACTGGGGCTCCGAGGTTGGGGTCACCTGCGATCAGGCCGTCGGGACCGTCAGCGCCTCGAGGGCCCAGCCGGGTCTCCGCAGGCCGCCGCGCGGGCCAGCAGCAGCGCCCGTTCGCGGGCGTTCTGGGTGAGGGCGGCGGCGCGTTTCAGCTCGGCGCGGGCCTCGTCGAAGCGGCCCAGCTTGGTGAGGAAGTCGCCGCGCACGCTGGGCAGGAGGTGGTAGCTGGCCAGCGCCGGATCGTCCTTGAGGGTGTCGACCAGCTTGAGGCCGGCTTCCGGTCCGAACAGCATGGCCAGCGCGATGGCCCGATTGAGCTCGACGATCGGCGACGGGGCCACCTCGCCGAGCGCGCCGTAGAGGCCGGCGATGCGGGCCCAGTCGGTCTCCGCTGCGGTCCGGGCGCGGGCATGACAAGCGGCCAGCGCGGCCTGCAGCGCGTACGGGCCGCGGGCGCCGCCCAGCGCCTCCGCCCGTTCCAGCGCCGCCAGGCCCCGCCGGATGAGGAGCTGATCCCAGCGCGAGCGGTCTTGCTCCAACAGCAGGATCGGCTCGCCCGCCGGCCCGCGCCGGGCGCCCGCGCGCGAGGCCTGGATCTCCATCAGCGCGACCAGGCCGTGCACCTCCGGCTCGCCGGGCGCCAGCCCCGCCAGCACGCGCCCCAGGCGGAGCGCGTCCTCGCACAGCTCGGGGCGCATCCAGTCGTCGCCGGCGGTCGCCGCGTAGCCCTCGTTGAAGATGAGGTAGATGACCTCCAGCACCGAGGCCAGCCGCCCCGCCCGCTCGCCGCCGCGCGGGACCTCGAAGGGGACGTGCGCCTCGCCGAGCGTCTTCTTGGCGCGGACGATCCGCTGGGCGATGGTCGCCTCCGAGACCAGAAAGGCGCGCGCGATCTCGGCGGTGGTCAGACCGCCCAAGAGGCGCAGCGTCATCGCCACCCGCGCCTCGGGCGAGAGCACCGGATGGCAGGCGGTGAAGATGAGGCGCAGCAAGTCGTCTCCCAGGTTCTCCTCGTCGAGGTCGCGCTCGAGGCGCGCCTCGAGCTCGGCCGACCGCTCCTCCTGCCCCGACGCCATGTCGCGCGCCAGCTCCTCGTGCTTGCCGGCCAGCAGCTTGTCGCGCCGGAGCTCGTCGATGGCGCGGTGCTTGGCGGTGGTCATCAGCCAGGCGCCCGGGTTGTCCGGGACGCCCGACTCCGGCCACCGCTCGAGCGCCGCCACCAGCGCGTCCTGGGCCAGCTCCTCGGCCAGGCCGACGTCGCGCACCAGCCGCGCCAGCGCCGCGTACAGCTTGGGCGACTCGATCCGCCACAGCGCCTCGATCCGGCGCCGCGTCTCCTCCGCGGTGGCGGTCACCGGCGGACGTCTACTCCCTCTTGGCGGCGCCGGGGAGCTTCTTGCCCAGCTCCTTGCCCGCGTCGATGGCCGGACCGGGGGCGAAGTCCTCCAGCTCGTAGAAGGGGCGCAGCTCGACCTCGGCCATGTCCACGGCTTCGGCCGGGATGCGCTTGGCCCACTCGATGGCCTCCTCGCGCGACTTCACCTGGATGATCCAGTAGCCGGCGATCATCTCCTTGGACTCGGTGAACGGACCTTCGATGACGGTGCGCTTGCCCCCCGAGAACCGGACCTTCACCGCCTTCGACGTCGGCTTCAAACCCGACAGGTCGAGCAGCACCCCGGCCTTTTGCAGCTCTTCGTTGTACTTCCCCATGGCCGCCATCTCCCCCTCGGTCGGCAGCACCCCCGCCTCGGTCTTCGGCGATCCCTTGACGATCATCATGTAGCGCATGGCCTGTCTCCTTGTTTGGCGAGGGCCTTTGAACTGCCCTCACCCAGACGACGAACGTGGGGCCTCGCGATCGACAGCGCGCCGTTTTTTTACATGCAGCAGGAATCGAAGTAGCGGCACTCCGGGCACTGGTAGTGCGCCTTGACCGGCAGCATCTTGACCCGCTGGCCCCGCCCGGCGCAGACCGGGCACTCCGTGTCGGGATCGATGGCGCAGGCGGGCGGCGCCGGCTGGGCTTTGACGTCACGCTTTACGTCACGATCGGCGGCATCGGGCATTGGCCCGAGCATACCCGAACCGCCGCCGGGGGACGGAGACCGAATCAGCGGTTGCGCCGTGCCCGACCGGCCCGCAGAAAGGCGATCGCCGCGAACGCGGCGAAGAGCAGCAGCGTGCCCGTCCCCGGGCGTCCGCCCGCCTCCGAGCAGCCGCTGCTGTAAAAGCACATCGCGGGCGGCGGCGTGCTGGCGGCCGCGCACATCATTCCGCTGCCGCCGCTGGTCGTGCAGTTGAGGCTGGTGCACTGAAGGTCGTCGGCGCAGGTCCCCCCGATGTCGGAGACCGCCGCGCAGAGATCGTCCGAGCTGTCGTACGGCGTCCCCTCGACGTC
The DNA here is from genome assembly GCA_963835825.1 of uncultured Pseudomonadota bacterium. Classification (GTDB taxonomy): domain Bacteria; phylum Myxococcota_A; class Polyangia; order Fen-1088; family Fen-1088; genus JADGRB01. The sequence continues at coordinate 742,298 of CAWIGZ010000001.1, read as the reverse complement.
GCAGACGGCGTGGGGGCCGCAGCTGGAGCCGCCCCCCGTCGCGCACGACTGGCCGGCGGCCAGGAACGCGGCGCAGACGCCGTCCCCGTTGTTCGAGCTGGCCGGCACGTTGCACCAGCCGTCGATGCACTCGTAGTCCTCCGAGCAGGCCCCCCCCACCGCGACCAGCGGCGTGGTGAACGATTCGCACCCGGGGATCCCGGCGATGTGGTTGGTGACGTTCAGGGTGGCGCAGTCCGAGGTCTGAATCTCGTTCAGACAGGCGTCGACCTTCGACGACTGATAGCTGGCGCGCTTCTGATCGACCGAGGCCTGCAACGTGGAGAGCTGGAGCTTGTAGCTGGAGGTCGTCTGGGTGATGCAGTCCTGCTCGCTGGTTCCGGCCGCGGAGTTGCTCGACAGCTGGTTGGCCGTGCAGCACATCCAGGCCTTGGGGCAGACGGCGTTGGCGATCCGGGTGGCGGTCTGGTCGACCGGGATCCCGCTGACGTTGCCGCAGCCGGACAGTCCGCCCATCGCCGCGGCGACGGCGACCAGCCCGGCGCCGACCGCGCCCGAAACAATTCTCCCGAACTCCGCTCGACTTGCTCTCATGGCTCGCCCCCGAGCCACAGCCTTGCAATTCTGGGCCACAACGCAAATTTCGGGCAGGGGCCGCGAAGTCCCCGTCATTCCGCGGTCGACCGGAGCGGCGGCGCCTCCGGGCCGTCAGTCTTCGGCCACGAACGTTCGATTTTTGACACAGGGGGGGCAGCGCCCCGCGTCGTTCATCAAATCCAGACAGAACCGAAACCCGGACGTGCCCCCCCGCGTGCTGAGATGACCGACGATGAGCGCAGGAATTCAACCGCGTCGCGAGGAAGAAGCGGACCCGCGCGGGCGGGCGGTGCCGGGGCGCCGGGCCAGCCTCCTGGCGGCCGACTTTCGCGCTGCCGTGCTCGATCACGTCGTGCACACCGGCGCCAAGGAGCTGCGCGACGCCTCCGCTCTCGACTTCTATAACGCCTTCGCGCACACCGTCCGCGATCGTCTGGTCCACCGCTGGCTGGCCACCCAGCGGACCTACATCGAGAAGGACGTCAAACGCGTCTGCTACTTCTCGTCGGAGTTCCTGACCGGGCGCAGCCTCGGCCTCTGCCTGATGAACATGAACCTCTACGACGCGGCGGTGGAGGTGGCGGCCGACTATGGCCTCGAGCTGGGGCAGGTGCTGGAGTGCGAGGGGGATCCCGGGCTCGGCAACGGCGGCCTCGGGCGCCTGGCGGCCTGCTTCATGGATTCGCTGGCGACGCTGGAGCTGCCGGCCATCGGCTACGGCATTCGCTACGACTTCGGGATGTTCGAGCAGAAGATCGACGGCGGGCGCCAGGTCGAGCAGCACGACAACTGGCTGCAGCTGGGCAACACCTGGGAGCTGCCGCGCCACGAGGAGGCGCAGACGGTCCGCTTCGGCGGCCACGTCGTCTTCTACCAGGACCGCGAGGGGCGGACGCGCGCCAGCTGGGTCGAGACCCGGGCGGTGATCGGCCTCCCCTACGACTCGTTCATCGTCGGACACCGGACCGACACCGCCAACACGCTGCGCCTCTGGGCGGCCCGCGCGACCCGCGACTTCGACCTGCAGTTCTTCAACGAAGGGGACTTCCGGCGCGCCGTCGAGGAGAAGATCGACACGGAGAACATCTCCAAGGTGCTCTACCCCAACGACCAGAGCGAAGAGGGCAAGGCGCTGCGGCTCAAGCAGCAGTACTTCTTCGTCGCCTGCTCGATCGCCGACATCGTTCGCCGCTACAAGTTGAACCACCAGACGTTCGACGCCTTCGCCGACAAGTTCGCCATCCAGCTCAACGACACCCACCCGTCGATCGCCGTCGCCGAGCTGATGCGCGTGCTCCTCGACGAGGAGGGGCTCGACTGGGATGCCGCCTGGGCCATCACCACCAAGACCATCGGCTACACCAACCACACGCTCCTGCCCGAGGCGCTGGAGCGCTGGCCGGTGGCGCTGTTCCAGCGCCTGCTGCCGCGCCACCTGCAGATCATCTACGAGATCAACCATCGGTTCTTGCACGAGGTGCAGATCCGCTGGCCCGGGGACAACGACCGGATCGCCCGGATGTCGATCATCGAGGAGTCGCACGGCAAGCAGGTGCGGATGGCCCACCTGGCCACCGTCGGCGCCCACAGCGTCAACGGCGTCGCCAAGCTGCACTCCGATCTGGTGAAGGCCGACCTGCTGCACGACTTCTACGAGCTGTGGCCCGAGAGGTTCAACAACAAGACCAACGGCGTGACGCCGCGCCGCTGGGTCCTGCACGCCAACCCGCGCCTCACGCGGCTGCTCGCCAGCAAGCTCGGCTCGGGCTGGATCGATCAGCCGGAGCTGTCGCGCCTGGAGGCGCTGCGGTCGTTCGCCGACGACGAGGATCTCCTGGACGCGCTCCGCGCCGTCAAGCAGGCCAACAAGCGCGACGTCGTCGAGCTGGTGCGGCGCCGCACCGGCGTCGAGCTGCCGGCGGAGGCGATGTTCGTGGTGCAGGTCAAGCGGATCCACGAGTACAAGCGCCAGCTGCTGGCCTGCCTGCAGATCGTGGCGCACTACCTGGCGCTCAAGCGCAACCCGGGCGAGCCGGCGGTGCCGCGCGCCTACCTCTTCGCCGGCAAGGCCGCCCCCGGCTACGTGATGGCCAAGCTGCACATCCGGCTGCTCAACGACGTGGCGGCGGTGATCAACGCCGATCCCGCCATGCGCGGCCGGCTGGCCATGGCCTTCGTCCCGAACTACGGCGTGTCGCTGGCGCAAGCGATCATCCCGGCGGCCGATCTGTCGGTGCAGATCTCGACGGCCGGCAAGGAGGCCTCCGGCACCAGCAACATGAAGTTCGCGCTCAACGGCGCGCTCACCCTCGGCACCCTCGACGGCGCCAACATCGAGATCCGCGACGCCGTCGGGCACGAGAACTTCTTCCTGTTCGGCCTCACCGCCGACGAGGTGGTGACGACCCGGGCTCACGGCTACGACCCGCGGTACTTCATCGCCCGCACCCCGCCGCTGGCCGAGGCGATGGAGCTGATCGAATCGGGGTTCTTCAGCCTGGGCGAGCGCGATCGCTACCGGCCAATTCTCGATGGGCTGCGCTACTCCGATCCGTACATGGTCTGCTGCGACTACGACGGCTACGTGGCCCAGGAGGCCGCGGCCGCCCAGGTCTATCGCGACGCGCGCGAATGGTCGCGGCGCGCGCTCTTCAACATCGCGGGGTCGAGCCGCTTCTCCAGCGACGCGACCATTCGGCAGTACGCCTCGGAAATCTGGGGACTCTCCCCGGTGAAGACGGATTTTGGGCTGCTCGGCGAACGTCCCTAGGGCCTGGTAAGGTCGCGCACCTCCATGGCCATCCGCGTCGCTCTCACCCACACCTCCCGGTACCGCTACGACCGCGAGGTCACGCTGCAGCCGCACGTCGTGCGCCTGCGCCCCGCCCCGCATTGCCGGACGCCCATTCTCGCCTACTCGATGCGCGTCACGCCCGAGGATCACTTCCTCAACTGGCAGCAAGATCCCTTCGGCAACTACCAGGCGCGGCTGGTGTTCAACAAGCCGGCGCGCGAGCTGAGCGTCGAGGTCGATCTGGTCGCCGAGATGATCGCCATCAACCCCTTCGACTTCTTCGTCGAGGAGTACGCCGAGAACTACGGGTTCCGGTACGAGGCCTCGCTGGCCCGGGAGCTGGCGCCGTATAGCGTCCAGTCGGCGCCCGACGCCCGGTTCGGCGCGCTCATCGAAGAGGTGCACGGCAAGTACGCTCGCCCGGGGCGCCGCAACATCGACGTGCTGGTCGACATCAACCGCGACATCTCGCAGCGGCTTCGCTACGACCTGCGGATGGAGCCGGGCGTGTTCGAGCCCGAGGAGACGCTGGTGCGCGGCCACGGCTCGTGCCGCGACTTCGCCTGGCTGGAGGTGGAGCTGCTCCGTCGCCTCGGCTACGCGGCGCGCTTCGTCTCGGGCTACTCGATCCAGCTCAAGCCCGACGTCAAACCGCTGGACGGCGGCCCGGCCGGCGTCGCCGAGGACATCGCCGATCTGCACGCCTGGGTGGAGGTCTATCTCCCCGGCGCCGGCTGGATCGGCCTCGACGCCACCAGCGGCCTTCTGGCCGGCGAGGGGCACATCCCGCTGGCCGCCACCGCCTGGCCGTCGACCGCGGCGGCGATCAGCGGGTCGTTCGCCTTCGACGCCAAGTCGGAGGAGGACCGGGTCGACGAAAAGGCGACCTTCGCCATGCGCGTCCAGCGGGTTGTCGAGACGGCGCGGGTCACCAAGCCCTACCGCGACGACCAGTGGACCGCGATCAACGCACTGGGCGCGCGCGTCGACGAGGATCTCCAGCGGTTCGACGTCCGCCTGACGATGGGGGGCGAGCCGACCTTCGTCTCGATCGACGATCGCGACGCGCCTGAATGGAACATCGCCGCGCTGGGGGACGGCAAGCGGCGGCTGGCCGACAAGCTGGCGCGGCGGCTGCGCGCGCGGTTCGCGCCGGGCGGTCTCATGCACCACGGCCAGGGGAAGTGGTACCCGGGAGAGCCGCTCCCCCGCTGGGCCTACGCCGTCTACTTCCGCCGCGACGGCGTGCCGGTCTGGAACGATCCGTCGCTGTTCGCCCAGGAACCGGAGCCGAGCCGGGCCGTCAGCCGGGCCGACCGGACCGCCGCGCACGGGTTCGTCTCGGCGCTGGCCAACCGGCTGGGGCTCGGCGAGGAGCTGGCCCAGCCCGCGTACGAGGACGCCTTTTACTACCTGTGGCGCGAGCGGCGCCTCCCCGTCAACGTCAACGTGCTGGAGAGCAAGCTCGAGGATCCGATCGAGCGGGCCCGCCTGGCGCGGGTGTTCGGGGCCGGCCTCGGCGAGGTGGCCGGGTACATCCTGCCGCTACGGCCACGGACGTCCGACGATCTGGTGCTCTGGGAGAGCGGCCGCTGGTCGCTGCGCGAGGGTCACCTCTTCCTCTTGCCGGGCGACTCGCCGATGGGTTACCGGCTGCCGCTCGACGGCCTCCCCTGGGAGTCGGAGGGGGAGCGGATGCAGATCCACGCGCGCGATCCGCTGGCCGCCCGGCCGCCGCTGGGGACGATCATCCGCCGCGCGCCCGGACCGAAGCCGGCCAAGCCGCCGTCCGCCGAGGCCAAGGAGCCGGTGCCCGGCAGCGTGGTCCGGACCGCCCTCTGCGTCGAGCCGCGCGAGGGGATGTTGCACATCTTCATGCCGCCGGTGGAGCTGCTCGAGGAGTACCTGGAGCTGGTCACCGCCGTCGAGGACGTCGCCCACGCCCGCCAGCAGCCGGTGCGGATCGAGGGCTACCACCCGCCGACCGACCACCGACTGGATCGTCTGTCGGTGACGCCCGATCCCGGCGTCATCGAGGTGAACGTCCATCCCACGCGCAGCTGGAGCGATCTCACCGAGATGACCGAGGCGCTGTACGAAGAGGCGCGTCTCTGTCGGCTGGGCACCGAAAAGTTCATGCTCGACGGGCGCCACACCGGAACCGGCGGCGGCAACCACATCGTCCTCGGCGGCGCGACCCCCGCCGACAGCCCCTTCCTCCGACGGCCCGATCTGCTGCGCAGCCTGGTCGGCTACTTCGTCAATCACCCGTCGCTCTCCTACCTCTTCTCCGGGATGTTCGTGGGGCCGACCAGCCAGGCGCCGCGCGTCGACGAGGCCCGTCAGGACAGCGTGCACGAGCTGGAGGTGGCATTCGGTGAGATCCGGAAAGAAGGGGCCACGCCCCCCTGGCTGGTCGATCGGATCTTCCGGCACCTGCTGGTCGACGTCACCGGCAACACCCACCGCACCGAGATCTGCATCGACAAGCTCTACAGCCCCGACACCGCCAGCGGGCGCCTCGGGCTGGTCGAGCTGCGCGCCTTCGAGATGCCGCCCCACGCGCAGATGAGCCTCACCCAGCAGCTCCTGCTCCGGTCGATGGTGGCCTGGTTCTGGCGCGCGCCCTACCAGAAGCGTCCGGTGCGCTGGGGAACCGGCCTCGTCGATCGTTTCACCCTCCCCCACTTCGTGGAGCAGGACTTCGAAGACGTGCTCGACGATCTGCGGGGCGCCGGGTACCCGTTCGCCACCGACTGGTTCCGCGCCCACCGCGACTTTCGCTTCCCGCTGGCGGGCAGCATCGCCGCCGACGGCGTCACCCTGGATCTGCGTCAAGCGATCGAGCCGTGGCACGTGCTCGGCGAGGAGCCGGGCGCCGGAGGGACCGCCCGGTACGTCGACTCGTCGGTCGAGCGGCTCGAGCTCAAGACGCGCGGGTTGATCGATTCGCGCCACGTCGTCGCCTGCAATGGCCGCCGGGTCCCCCTGCACCCGACCGGGACGCCGGGCGAGGCGGTGGCCGGCGTGCGCTATCGCGCCTGGCAGCCGCCGTCGGCGCTGCACCCGACCATCGGCGTGCACGCGCCGCTGGTGTTCGATCTGATTGACAGCTGGACCGGGCGGGCCATCGCCGGCTGCACCTACTTCGTGGCCCACCCGGGCGGCCTGTCGCACGAGCGCCTGCCGACCAACGCGCTCGAGGCCGAGGGGCGGCGCATCGCCCGCTTCACCCCCTTCGGCCACACGCCCGGCGCGCAAGAGGCGCCGCCCGAAGAGCGCAACCCCGACTTCCCGCTCACCCTCGATCTGCGCCGCCCGCCGCCGCCCCGCTGAGCTCGGCGATCAGCCGCGGCGCCAATGCGCAAAGCCCGCCCCGGCAAGGCCGCGGCGTCCGACGCAGACTACCATCATTTTCGCGAGCCCGTTTCAGTTCGACGAGCAACTGCATAGACGATGCACTCACAGTCTATCCGGTTGCCCGTTCGAGGTCGCCGGATCCGCATGCCCCCTCCGACGCACAGAACAGTCACGTTTGCGGCGTTGTCACGGCTGGCGCTGGCCTGCGCCGTCGTCGGCGGCGCCGTCACCGTCCCCCACTTGGTCGAGGCCGCCGATCAGAAGGCGGCGCTGGCCAAGATCAAGGCGCATTATCAGTCGGCCGCGGCCGCGTACGACGACGGCGATCTCGCCAAGACCGAGGCGCAGCTGCAGCAGGCGCTGAAGGTGGCGGACGACAACGGCGTCAGTTCCCAGAAGCTGGTGGCCCAGGTCTACATCCTTTACGGGGTGCTGCAGGTCGCCGGGCTGAGGGAGACAGAAAAGGGGGTGAAGTTCTTCGCCAAGGCGCTGGACATCAGCCCCGCCATCCAGGTGCCGCCCACGATGGCCTCCAAGGCGGTGCTGGCGGCGTTCGACCGGGCCGAGAATCAGGAGGACGAGACGGCGGACGCGCCCAGGGAGCCGGCCGTTTCCGACGCGACCGAAGAGGCCCTGCTCAAACCCGCCGGGCCGGCGAAGCCCGCCCGAACGGCGAAGTCGGAGCCGCCGCCGCGGAGCGAGTCACCGCGAACCGCTCCCGCCAGCGAGAAGCTGATCGACGAGCTGGCCGCCGCCAAGGTGAGCGAGAGCGTGCAGCAGTCGGAGAAGAACCGCCTGCAGAAGGAGAAGCAGGAAGAGGACAAGGAGCTGGCCAGCACCAAGGGGCAGGCCCAGCAGCTGGCCAAGGAGAAGCAGGAGGCGGACAAGCAGCTCGCCGACGCCAAGGCGCGCCTCCAGCAGCTCACCAAGGAAACTCAGGAGGCGGACAAGCAGCTCGTCGCCAGCCAGGCCAGTGAAAAGAAGGAACGCGAGCTCGGCAACAAGCTGGCCCACGACAAGTCGGAGAGCGACAAGCAGCTCGCCGAGGCGAAGCGCAGCCTGCTGGAGCTGACCAAGCAGAAGGCCGACACCGACCGGCAGCTCGCCGCCGCCCGCGACGATGCCAAGAAAGAGCGCGAGGCCAAGGAGAAGGTCGAGCAGCTCAAGACGGAGGCGGACAAGCAGCTCGCCGAGGCGAAGCGCAGCCTGCTGGAGCTGACCAAGCAGAAGGCCGACACCGACCGGCAGCTCGCCGCCGCCCGCGACGACGCCAAGAAAGAGCGCGAGGCCAAGGAGAAGCTGGCCGAGGCGCGCCGCGAGGCCGACGCCCGCGAGGCCGAGCGCAAGAACAAAGAGATGCAAGAGCGAATGGCGCGCGAGAAGCTGGCCGAGGGGCCCCCGCTGCCGCCGCACGTCTCCGAGCAAATCTCCTGCACCATCCCCGACGAGGTGGCGCTGGGCGCCGACCTCTTCGTCCACTGCGTCCCGCGGCCCGGCATCGACGCCAAGGTGGTCGCGCTCTACTACCGCTCGGGCGGCGGCGTGCTCTACAACGTCAGCACGATGGACCGGTCGAAGAAGGGGTGGTACACGGCGCTCATCCCCGGCGGCAAGATCGCGGGGAAGGTGTTGCACTACTACGTCGAGGCGCGCGACGGGCACCAGGACGTCGTCGGCGCGAACGGGCACGCCAACTCCCCCAACATCGCCACCATACGGCCGGGCAAAATTCCACTGAGCTCGCGCTAGTCTCGCCGGCGCTGCCTAGGCCGCCTATCGGGCGGCACGTCGTCGGGCATGGTTCGCTGCGCTCACCGTCGCCTTTTCGGCGACGCCCTCCTAGGCCGCCTATCGGGCGGCACGTCGTCGGGCATGGTTCGCTGCGCTCACCGTCGCCTTTTCGGCGACGCCCTCCTGGGCCGTCCGAGGGGCATGGGCACGGGCGCGCCGCTGCCGTATTCTCTCCTCGGGCGACCAGACATGAAGATCCTCGTCATCGACGTCGGCGGCTCCCACGTCAAGGTCCAGGCCAGCGGTCAACACCTGCGGCGCAGGCTGCCGTCCGGACCGGGGATGACGCCCCGCCTGATGGTGCGGGAGGTGAGCGATCTCATCGGCGATTGGCAATACGACGTCGTGTCCATCGGTGTTCCCGCCCGCGTGCTTCGCGGCCGCATCACCGCCGAGCCGGCCAACCTGGGGCGCGGGTGGATCAGGTTCGATTTCAGCCGCGCGTTCGAGCGACCGGTGAAGGTGATCAACGACGCGGCCATGCAGGCGCTGGGCGCTTACCGGGGCGGACGAATGCTCTTCCTCGGCCTCGGCACGGGCCTCGGCTCGGCGATGATCGCCGACGGCGTCATCATCCCGATGGAGCTGGCGCACCTCCCCTACAAGAAGAACCGCAGCTACGAGGACTTCGTCGGGCTGCGCGGCCTCGAACGCAACGGGAAGAAGAGATGGCGGCGGGACGTCGCCGACGTGGTCGCCCGCCTGTCGCTCGCGCTGGGGGCCGAGGATCTGGTCCTCGGCGGGGGCAACTCCAAGCACCTGAAGGAGCTTCCCAAAGGGGCCCGCAGCTGTGACAACGCCGACGCCATCAAGGGCGGGTACCGCCTCTGGACCGACGAGTCCAACGGTCGCCCCCACGAAGGCTGAGCGCGCCGGCATCCAGGATTCGAGCGTCGCCGGGGACGTCGCCCTCGGCGCAAGCGTGTCTATACTCGTGCTGCATGAGGCATGCTGGCAAAGGGCGACGGGAGTTCCTGACGGGCGTCGCGGGCGCGAGCGCGGTGCTGCTCTCCTCGGCGGCGGCGCACGCCGAGGGCGAGAGGAAGAAGGGCGGCGGAGGCGATGTTCCGCCGACCGAGGATCTGATGCGCGAGCACGGCGTGCTCCGCCGGATCCTGCTCGTCTACGAGGAGGCGATCCGGAAGCTGGCGTCGGGTGATGCGGCCGTGGTCGACGTGATCGCCGGTGCCGCGAACATCGTGCACCGGTTCGTCGAGGGCTATCACGAGAAGCTGGAAGAGGACTTCGTCTTCCCCAGGATGGAGAAGGCCGGCAAGCTGGTCGACCTGACGCAGGTGCTGCGCATCCAGCACGCCGCGGGGCGGAAGGTGACCGACGCGATCCTCGCGTCGACGCGGCAAAAGTCGCTCGGGGCGGAACGGCGACAGTCGCTGACGGCGAGCATGCAGTCCTTCATCCGCATGTACGCCCCGCACGCGGCCTGGGAGGACACCGAGCTCTTCCCCGCGTTTCGCCTGCTCTACACCGAAGCGGAGCTCGACCGCCTGGGAGATCGCTTCGAATCCCAGGAGCACAAGTTGCTGGGCAGCGGCGGCTTCGAGGGATCGCTCGCCGAGGTGGGCGATCTCGAGAAGGCGCTGGGAATCCACGACCTCAGCAAGTTCACGCCCCGCGTCTAGCCGACGGCGTGGCGCCCGAAGGCGCCCCCGGCCCTCGCCCCCCCAGCTTGCCGCCACCGACCTGACGCGCGGCGACCGAACGCCGCGAAGCTCGGCCATTGGCTTGCCGCTGCGCGCGATGGCTACGCGTGTTCCCAAACACGCGGTCAGTTCGGATAAAATGAGCTGTGCACGAACGGAAGTCGCGCTCGGGTTCGTTGTTTCACCCCGCGCTCCGGCGCGCAGCGAAGGCGCTCCCGCGCGTCGCCGCCCCGCTGGCGCTGATCGTGGCGGGGCTCTCGCCGACCGCCTGCTACGAGTCCACGCCGTTGCACCTCACCGTTCAAACGGCGGCCACCAGCCTCGACTGCGCACGCACGGCCGATCGCGTCTTCTTCGACGCCTCGTACGTCCGCATGAGCAACGTGCTCGGCCCCAACGTCTTTTACACCCCCCGTGTCAGCCCGCCCCGGCACACGACGTCGACCCGCACCGCCAGCCTCGGCTGGGGGATCGGCGTCTGGCTCACGGAGCGGGCGCCCCGGAGCGGCTCCTGCGGCTTCGCGCTGGAGGGCCTCTCCCCCGATCCCACCTGCGGCCCGACCTGCCCCTATTCCCCGCAGCGCGGCGCCGACGTCGACGAGGCCCTGCGCGACATGACCCGACGGCTGGCGGCGGCGTTCGAGTAGGAGCATGCGTCCGTGAGTGTCCGGAACGCCGCCGCACGGCGCACGGGGAGCGCCGGCGGCGATTCCTGCCGCTCACGGGTGGAGAGCTGCCGGTGCTGGCGCCCGGGGCCCGCGGCCGACGCCTTCGGCGACCGCTCCGATCTGCTCGAGAAAACCGAGCCGGTCGGTCTCGAGCACTGCCGCGACGATCTGGCCGTCCCTGAGCCGGAAGATTCCCGCGCCCGTGTTGGTCACGGCCTTGCCGGTGGCGGGGAAGGCCCGGAACGCCGCCTGGTGCGTTCCGGTCCAATGCCAGCGGACGGCCACCTGATCCCCTTCGGCCATGACGTCGTCCAGCGTGTAGTGGAGGTCAGGGAAGGCGGTCCGCAGCCCGACGACCACCGCCTTGAACCCGGCGGGGCCCCGGTCCCCCTGGGCGCCGAGGTACTCGGGGCCGACCAGCGTGTCGATCGGGCTGAGGTCGCCGTGGTTGAAGGTCTCGAATAGCCTTTGAACGCTCTGCTTGTTCTGCTCTCGGATCTGGAACTCCTGGTCGGGCATGGCGGTGCTCCTTGTCGTTGACGGGTGGGCGCACGCGCCCGCGACGAGCGCCGCGAGCGCGTGGCCGGTGACGTTTCGAATCGGGGTGCGTGTCATGGAGACCAAGCTAGGCCCCGCCACGTTTCACCACCAGTGATGCTTCATGATGTGTATCATCACCATCCGTGAGCCTTGCTGCCCTCGATCTGAACCTCCTCCTGGTCCTCGACAGCGTCCTCGCCGAGCGCAGCGTGGTCCGCGCCGCCCGCCACCTGCACGTGACGCCGTCGGCGGTCAGCAACGCCCTCGCCCGCCTGCGCGCGGCGCTGAATGACCCGCTCCTCGTGCGCAGCGGCCGCGGCGTCGTCCCCACCCCGCGCGCCGCCGCCCTGGCCCCCGCGATCGCCCGCGCCCTCGCCGACCTCGACCAGGCGATCCACGGCGACGCCTTCGACCCCGCGACGACCGATCGCGAGCTGACCCTGGCCATGGCCGACGTCGTCCAGATCGTGAAGCTGCCGGCGATCGTCGCCGCCCTCGCCACGAAGATGCCCCGCGCCCGCCTGCGCGTGCTCAGCATCGACGGCCTGTTCGCGTCGGGCGGCCTCGCCGGCACCGAGGTCGACGTCGTGCTCGGCGCCGGCGAAAAGGGCCCCGGCGTCCGCGCCCGCCCCGTCTACCAGGAACGAATCGAGCTGGTCGCCCGCGCCGGCCACCCCGCCCTCCGCGGCCGCCTCACCAAGGCCCGCCTGGCCGCCCTCCGTCACGTCGAGATCCAGGTCGCCCCCGGCCGCGGCAACCAACGCCTCGCCGCCCGTTACGTCGAACAGCGCATCCCCCGCAACGTCGCGGTCGTCGTCCCCACCTTCACCGCCGCCGCCGCCGTGGTCGCCGCGACCGACCTGGTGGCGTCCCTCCCCTCCAGCCTGGTGGGCGTGCTGGGCCCCCGCCACGCCCTCCGGCCGCTGGCCACGCCGCTGGCCCCCCTGGCCTCGACGATCAACCTGCTCTGGCACGAGCGGACGGACCGCGATCCGGCGCTGGCGGCCTTCCGGGAGCTGCTCGTCGGGGCTGCCGGCGACTAGGAAAACGGGCTTGGCCTTTCGCTCACCCGCGCCAAACGGCGTCCCTGGGGAGGGCCATAAGGCGCTGAGATGACGAAGGATCTCCTTTTCACTGCACGAGCGTGGGCTCGAGGACAGTAGTAGTCGAGCGGTTCCCCGCCACAGCGACGTGACGTCGTGCGCCGCGGGGACTCTCACTGCGACCACTGACCAGGAGACCGTGGAATCATGTCCAGAGCAGGCGCCCTACTGTCGATCGCGATCTCCTTCGGCGCGACAAGCGCCTGGGCGGCGACCAACCAGTTCCGCGGCGTGAACTGGGCCGACCCGGGAGACAATTTCCAGTCGGGCGTCCTTCACATTTCGGGGCTCTCCTCATCCGACACCTACAGCTCGGCGCTGGCGACGGGAACCGCCGTCATGAGCCAGTTCGTGTCGAAGCTGGGCGCCAACGCCGTCCGGATGCCCATCAACGAGGCGACCGTCTCCGGGTACTGGAGCACCTACACGGGCGCGATCGACGCGGTCCTCGCCAAGGGCAGCGTCATCCTCTGCTACTGGGACAGCGCCAAGACCAACAAGCCGCCGGACATGAACGCGTTTTGGGCCATGTGGAAGACGGTGACCGACAAGTACGGCGGCAACCCCAACGCCTACTTCGAGATTTTCAACGAACCGAACATGTACAGCACGACGGATCTCATCTCGCTGTACAGCAGCTGGCTGGCGCAATTTCCGACCATTCCGCAGAGCAGGGTCATTCTCGACGGGACCGGTGACGCCCAGAACGTTCCCAACATCGGCGCCGTCGACCGCTCTGAGCGGCTGCCTTCTGGCCGTCCACGACTACAGCTTCTTCGGCTCGGACACCTGGACCAGCGAGTCCCAGTGGGTGAGCCAGTTCAAGGGTGAGGTCGGCAATTACTCCGACCGGACGGTGTGCACCGAATGGGGCGGCCCGATGAGCCCCGGCAGCAAGAACGGCGTCAGCTACGGCTCCCTCGACTACAGCAAGTCTCCGACGAACTACTTCGAGGCCTACATCCGCGGGATGAGCAGCCAGCTGCGCGCCTGGAACATGGGCAGCTTCTACTGGGTCGGTCTCAAGGATGGAGACTGGTACAGCATGACCACCCGGAGCGGAACCGGTTCCAACACCGTCCTTTCCGTTCCCAACCAGTCGGGTTTGGCGCAGCTGCAAAACGCCTGGACCGGCGCGGCGCCCACCGGCACGGGCGGCGCGGCGGGCGGCGGCTCGGGGAGCGGCGGCGCGGGCACCCGGCGGCGCGGCGAGCGGCGGCCAGTCGGGTCACGCCGGAGCGGCCGGGGGCACGACAGGAACCGGCGCCGGCGGGAGCGGCGGCACGACGTTCGGAACCGGAGGCGCCGGGGATCGGCGGGCGCGAGCTCGGGCGGCCACGGCGGCGCGGTGGCGAGCACCGGCGGCGCCAGTGGAGCAGGACAAACGGGCGGCGCCTCGGGCGGGACCGGCGGCGCCACCGCCTCCACGGGCGGCAGCCCTGGGAGCACCGGCGGGACCGGCGGTCCGGCCCCGGGAAGCGGCGGGACCAGCGCGGGCGGCTCCGGGACCGGCGGCACGTCTTCACCGGGCGCAGATTCGAGCGCGGGGTGCTCGTGCACCACGGCCGGAGGCGGCCGCGACCAGACCGGGGGGCTCGCGCTCCTCATCCTGGCGGCGATCGGCGCGGCGAGACCGCGAAGGTCACGCCAGGTGCGACGCCGCTAGTCTCCCGTTCGGGCCTGCCTGTGTCTACGCACCGAGGCCCAGGCTGCCGTTTGACGTTGGGCGGCCGCGGCAAGTACCGTTGAAGGCGATGGCGCCGAGCCTCCGAGTCGACGGTTCATCACCGTCTCCCTGGGGTGAACCCCAGGGACCAATCGAGACGTTAGCCACTCCACCGCACGGGGTCCTGTACAGTTCGCTGTACGACCCCCCGCGCTAGACCAGAACAGTCGGAGGCTCGGTCGCCATCATTTCCCCGGCGTAGATGCTTCGTCACATCAGCAAGGGTCTGGCAGTGGCGTTCCTGGCCGGCCCGTGGACCAACGAAGAGTTGCTCGCACGTGGGGCCGAGACGCTCGGGGACCGTCCACCTTGGCTCCGACCGCTCGTGCGCCGGGTGCTGGGGCATTTCCCGGCGGCGCCGGTCGACCGGCACAACGAGCTCGCGGCGATTCTTCGAGATGACGAAGGGTTTCGCCGAGGAGCGGCCAAGGGCTCGCGAATCCGGCGCTGGCTGCTCCCCACGACGGAGATGGTCCCGGTGGGAGGACCACCCGCCGGCTTCGCGGCCCTCCCCCTCCCCTCTCTCGACATTGTCGCCAAACACCTGGGGCTGAGCATCAGCGAGCTCGAGTGGTTCGCCGATCAACGGGGAATGAACGCCAAGGCTCGGGCGACGTCGCTGTTTCACTACCACTATCGTTGGGTCCCGAAGACGCGAGGCGGCCATAGACTGCTCGAGGCGCCCAAGGCTCGCCTGAAGCGCATGCAACGCTGGGTCCTGCGGCACGTCCTCGCCGCCATCCCCGTGACCCCCAACGCGCACGGATTCGTACCCGGTCGAAGCGTGCGCTCATTTGTCGCTCCCCACGCACGCCAAGCGGTGGTCGTGCGACTGGATCTGGAAGACTTCTTCGCTTCAGTCGGCCGTTCGAGGATCGTGGCGCTGTTTCGTCGCGTCGGTTACCCCAGGGCCGTCGCCTTGTGCCTCGCTGGGCTGTGCACGGCGGCAACCCCTCACCAGGTGTTGGCCGCGCACCCGCGCGAAGGAACGGATCTGTCGCAGCGATTCCTGATGAACCAGCGCCTGCGTGATCCTCACCTTCCGCAGGGCGCGCCGACGTCGCCCGCGCTCAGCAACCTGGCAGCCTGGCGTCTCGACCGCCGTCTCGCCGGTCTGGCCCGAGGGTTCGGCGCCACGATGACCCGATATGCGGACGACCTGGCGTTTGCCGGCGACACCCGATTCGCGCTCGCCCTCCCCTTCTTCCTGCCGCGCGCCGCCGCCATCGCACTGGAAGAAGGGTTCCGCGTCAACCACCGCAAGACGCGCGTCATGCGCAGCGGCAACCGGCAACAACTCTGCGGTCTCGTCGTCAACGACCACCCCAACGTCCCACGCCAGGAACGAGACCGTCTCAGGGCCATGCTCTTCAACGCGGGTAGGCTCGGTCCAGGCAGTCAGAACCGGGAGGGTCGACCCGACTTCCGGCGGTACCTCGAAGGCAGGATCAGCTGGGTCAGGTCGATCAATCCTGCGAGCGCGGGTCGCCTCGCCGCGCTGTTCGCCCGGATCGACTGGGGAGAGACGGCGTAGTGGCAGGCGCCCCGACGTGATCAACCTGGGCGACGATCAGCGGGGGCTTCGGGCGCGCCTTAGTTGTCCGACGATAGAAAGGTCGCGGCGACACCGGTTGCGATGGACGTTGACAAACCGTACCAGAAGACCCATGCCGGCGACTGGCGCAACTTCGGCAGCTTCGCGAAGACCAGGTAGTCCACGACCAGGATGACAATCACGGCCACGCCTGCCGCTACAGTCGATGCCCGGTGCACAGTTAAACTCTACCCTTCAGAACGCCCCGACCGCGGGTTGTTTTCGGAAACTCGTCCGGCCGATCGACCGACATTCGAGCAATGCGGCCCCGACCGGTCTTTGGGAATCGGACCTATTGTCTACGCGGCGATGCTCTGAGCGCCGCCTCTTCCTGCGTCCAGAGCCCGAGACCATCAGGAAGGCCCCAACCGGGGGTTGTCTTCGGAAACTGGTCTGGCTGGAACGACCGAAATACGAGGAATGCGACCTCGACGGGTCTTCGAGACTCGGACCTACATGTTTACGCGGCCCTGCTCTGAGCGCGCTTCTTCCTGCGTCCGGCCCCCGAAACGACCAATGCGTTCTGGTACTGCCCCGCGTGGGCGGCCCAGAAGCATGGACTGGTCCTCCATGGCGCGGTCGCCCTCTGACAAGCGGCCGGAATGATTGCGACTAAAGTTCCCTAGAAGGCACAGAGGAGGACAGACCGATGGCCCCGCGACATTGCCCCTCCACCGGAATTCTCCCCCCAGAGCTCCGAGGATATTTGTCAGTCCCCTTTGGGGCACCTTCGGGACTTGTATCGAATTCGGCGCCACCTAGTCAATCGACATTATGGGGCTCCCACCGATTGACAATCGGCGCGACGAAGATCGTTGGTCGGGGCTGGTTGCCGATGCGGCCAGCTACCGCCGTGGACGCGCCGCCGCCGGTTTGCGGCGGCCGGCGACGATCATCAGCGTCAGCAATGAGAGTCCAAGGAGGCCGCCCTGACCGCCGGGCGCCGCTTCGCACGAGCAGCCGCTGCTCGCGCCGCCCGTGTCGCCGGGCGTTCCGCCGGTGCCGGTCGTCGAGCCGCCGCTGCCGGTCGTACCGACCTCGCCTCCCGTCGACGCGCCCGCTCCGCCGGTGCCGGTGGCCGTGTTCGTCCCGCCGGTGCCCGTGGCGCTCGTTCCGCCGGCGCCCGTCGTCGAGCCGCCGGTTCCGCGGTCCGACCCGAGCCGCCGGTGCCCGTCGCCCCTCCGGTGGCGGTCGTCCCGCCCGCGCCCGTGGTCCCGCCGCTGCCGGCGGTCCCGCCCTTGCCGGCCATCCCACCGGCGCCGGTCGTCCCGCCGGTGCCGGTCGCTCCGCCCTTGCCCGCCGTTCCGCCGCTTCCGCCCGCGGCGCCCCCGGTCCCGGTCGTTCCGCCGGTGCCGGTGGTTCCGCCGGTTCCGGTCGTCCCGCCGGTCGCCCCGTATTCGTAGGCGCCGAGATCGGGCGCCGCGCCGACGTAGGGGAGACTCACGTTCGTTCCCTTGTCGATCATCCGGCTGCCGGCCGACAGGTGCATGAAGGCGCAGGCGGCCGGCATGCTGCCGTCGGCGGCGCGCGGTCCGTCGCAGCCGGTGTCGGAGATGCTGGTGAAGTCGCTGGACGCCGGGGTGATGCCCAGGTCCCAGGTGTTGAACGACGTATTGACCCCGGTCATGTTGGAATTCTTGTTGGGGTAGCCGATGTTGTTCTTCATGATGTGGGCCAGCGAGCCGCTCAGGGTGATTGTCCCGGTCACGTTGCCGGAGGAATCAAAGCTGCTCGCCAGCATGTCGTACTGAGTTCCGTTGTTGTACGACGTGTTGTTGTACCAGGTGTTGCCGCCGGTCGAGTGATTGGCATAAAAGCCGGACGCCTTGTTGCTCCAGGACACGTTCTGTTGCACCAGGTGCCTGATGCCGGTCTGGCTGCTCCCCATCTTGAAGCCGTTGCCGTTGCCGTCCGCACCGTGGCCGTTCTTGAAAGCCCAGCTGTTCTCGACGGTCACCGGCACCTCCTGCGAGATGAGGTCGTACCCGTCGTCGGAGTCGTTCCACGCCCGGCACCCCCGGATGATGGTGCTGGGGCCGGTCTTTTGATAGTGAACGCCGAACCCGTCGGCGTTCTGGCCGTCCCCCTGGCTGCCGTTGACGTCGTAGTTGTCGTGCGAGTCGCAGTTCAGGATCAGGTTGCCGCCGGTGCCGGTGTCGATGAACAGCCCCGGCCCGAAGCCGTGGTGGATGTTGAGCAGCTCGAACGTGTTGTTGCTGGCGTTCTTGGTGCGCAGCAACGAATACGAATGAGAGCCGCTGGTTCCCACCTTGCCATTGGCGATCTCCAGCCCCTTGAGGTGCATCCAGCTTCCGGTCACCGTGATGGCCGGATGATCCGAGGTCTGACTGGCCAATGAGAAGTTCGAGAAGTCGAGGACGGGCACCTCACCCGGATACGCCCAGATCTTGGTGCGATTGGTGTCCGAGGTCCCGCTCTTCGAAAGCGTGATTTGCCCGGTGCAGTCGTACTTTCCCCCTCGCAGCAAGATGGTGTCCCCCGCCGCGGCCGTGTCGTTGGCCTTCTGCAGGGTCGCAAACGGAGCGGCCATGGTCCCCGCGTTCGAATCGCTGCCGGTCGGAGCGACGTAGTACGTGTTGGCGGCCTTCGCCGACAGCGGCGCGAGCCCGCTCAGAACAACGATGCCAATCCTGATCCACGACCGAACGAGGGGCGTCATGCGCCGGAGAATACTCCGTCCGAAAGCCCACTTGGACGATAAAACGAGTTCCACAAAAACGCGCCGGGCCGGTACCAATTCCTGGTCGACCGCCCCTTTCTTCGTTGCGGGGCGCGCCGGTACGTCGGCTACGCCGCGATGTTGGGAAGCGGCGTCTTGTTCGGGAGGACCGGATCGCCGAAGCCGGTGAAGTTGGTGATCCCGAAGGCGTCGCAGATGTTGAGCAGGATGCGCTCGTGCCGCTCGGTCGACTTGACGTAGCGGCCGCCGCTGGCGAGCTTGAGGTAACCGGAGTTGCCGCTGGCCAGAACGAAGCGCATTGATTGCTGATTGTGGTTCTGCGCGTCGCCCATGTCGCGCGCCCAGACCACGAGTGTGTTGTCGAACAGCGTCGCTTGACCGGTGGAATCGAGCGGGTCTTTCATCGCCTTCAGCGCGTTGATGAGGTTGACGAACTGGGTCGCCAGGTACGCCTCGAACTTCACCAGGTTCGCGTAGTTCGACGCGGCGCCGCTGTGGATGTAGCCGCCGTGCTGATCGTCGTAGGGGAGGTTGTAACTGGACGGCGCGTTGACCATCAGCTTCTGATCGTTGCCGTACTCGAGGCAGGCCACCCGCGTGATGTCGCAGGCGAACGCGTTGGCGATGATCTGCTGGTGGATCAGGTTAGCGGCCAGCGCGTCGAGGTCGTTCATCACCTGATAGCTGCTGTCGGCCCCTGGCGTCGCCGGCTTGGTGCAGGCGCCTCCGGAGGACGAGGTGCTGGCGTTCAACTTCTTTTCGAGCTGCGGAGATCGAGTCGAGGTGGGCGTCGAGCTTGGCCTTCTCGTTGCTGCCCAGGGTTCCCTCGAGCGATTTGATCTCGGCCGAGACGGTGTCGAGGATGCTCATCCGGCGGGTGAGCAGCGCCGAGGCCGAGGTCCCCGTCGGCAGCGCCGTCCCGAACACCGTGTTGAAGGCCGAAAGGGGCGAGCTGATCGTCGGGAGGTTGCCGCCGTTGGAGCCGCCGTAGAACTGGGAGAGCCCGCCGCTCTCGTTGGCGTTGGCCCCGAGCAGCAGCGAGCCGATCGGGCGGTTGATCCCCGCCGCGGCCAGGTTCTTGGCCACGAATTGATCGACGGAGATCTTGATGACCGGGACGTTGTTCACGGCGTAATAGCCGAATCCCTGGCCGGTGAGGCTGTCGGAGCTGCCGTGGTTGTCGCTGACGTTGCCGCTCGGCATCCCCTCGACGAGGACCAGGTTGCTCGCCACCGCCGACAGCGGCTGGGTCATCGCGCTCCAGGAGGTGATCGTCTCGCCCGAGACCGTCGGCGTCCAGAGCGGCGGGTAGGTCCCCATGGTGGCGAAGATCAGCAGGCGCTTGGACTGCCGGGTGGCGGCCTGCGCCTCCCGGCGCAACCCCAGGTTGATGAACGGCGCCAGCAAGAGACCGGCGCCGACGCTGCCCACGAACTGTCTACGGCTAGGCATGTCTCGTCGTTCTCCTTATTGATCCTTGACGCGGGTCGTGAAGTTCGGTGCGTGGAGGACCGCCATCAACACGCTCTTCAGAGAAAACCCGTTGGTCTTCGACTCGTTGTAGATCGCGTCGTAGGTGCAGCCGTCCTGCGCCCAGGAGCTGGAGCCGTACGTGTAGTAGGTCCAGTACCTCTCCATGCAGTGGGTCATCTCGTTGCTCTGCGCCAGGTAGGCCGACAGGCTCCCGGAGCCGGAGAGGCCGGTCACGCTGTCGTCCTTCATGTCGTCGGGCGCGGCGTAGATGGTGGCGGTGTCGACGGTCGGCAGCCCGTTGTCGGTGGTGCGGTAGCGCCCCCAGCCGTCGTAGTTCTCGAAGGCGAAGCCGATCCAGTCCATCAGCCGGTGGCAGCCGATGCAGTTCGGCTGCTCGTGCTCGTTGATGAAGTGATCGCGGGTCGTCTCGACGGTCGCCGCCGGCGTGAAGGTCGTGTTGAGCCCTGGCGGCGGCGGCGAGATGTCCTGGCAGAGCATCCGCGTGCGAATCATGTGGCCGCGCTGGGTGGGCGAGTCGGTGTTGGGGCGCGCGTAGCCGTTCAGGATCGTCCCCGTCGCCAGCAGCCCCGGATCGCGGGTGATCGGCGCCGTGTACTTCACGCTGGTGAACGACGTTCCCAGGCTGTTGGTCACGCTGGACGGGAACCCGTAGAACGTCGCCAGATCCTTGTTCAAGAACGAGTGGTCGGCGGTCAGCACCGAACCCATGGTCCCGCTGCCGTTGAACGCCTCCATGATCAGGTCCTGCGACTCCGTCTGCATCTCGTTCTGGGTGGTCGTGGAGATCGCGTAGACGGTGGTGTCCTTGGCCGTCGTGAAGAGCCGCGGCAGCCCGAGCCAGCCGTTCATGAAGCCCATCACCGCGACGGAATTGCTGGCCGATCCCGAGGCCACCAGCCGCGCCGCCTGCGCGTCGATCATCGCGGACATCGACATGCTCCCCGAGTTCACCGAATCGGCCGCGGTCAGCAGCGTGCTGTCGGGCGCCGTGCCGGTCAGCGTGTAGGCCAGCTCGGTGGCGACCTCGTAGGGCGTCAGCGCGAACGTGTTCCCGCTCTGCTTGCCGAGCTCGAGGCGATAGACGAAGTACGGCGACTGCAGCATCGCCGAGATCACCGCCTGGGCGCCGTCCGAGTTCGAGCTCCCCGCCATGAACAGCTTGCTGTACGTGGTGAGACGCGCGTCCCCGCTGGCCAGGGTGGTGCGGAACGCTGCCCGGCCGAACGCCTGGATGAACGAGGTGGCGCAAGAGGACGCCGGCGCGCCCGTCGACGTCGCCGCGCAGCTGGCGAACTGCGCCAGCTTGCCGGCGGACGCCGCCCAGGCGGCGATCGCCTCCGCGTTGTCCTCGAGCTGGGAGGCGTTGAGGCCCTGAACCAGCAAACTGTTGGCGTCGATCGAGAACCCGAGCACCGCCGTGTCGCTGAACACCGTGGCCACCGGCGCGGCGTTGGAGGTGTCACCGAAGATGCTGTGGATGCTGGCCGCGAACTCCGGGGCCGACAGCCGCCAGACCTTGCGCGGTCCCGGAGCGTTGCTGGTGCAAGGGTCGGGGTCCGCCAGCGCGCTCGGCAGGATCTGAACACCGCCGTCGGCGGCGTTCGCGCCTCCCGTCCCCGTCGACGTCCCGCCGCCGGTGCCGGTGCTGATTTCGCCGCCGGTGCCGGTGCTGACTCCACCGCCGGTACCGGTGCTGCTGCCGCCGGTGCCGGTGCTGCTGCTGCCGCCCTCAGAGCCGCCGCCCGTGCCGGTGCTCCCGCCCGCGTTGTCTCCCCCCGATCCGGTGATGTAGTTCTGACCACCACGGCCGGCACAACCACCGGCGAAAACCAACACGGTGGAAGAAATTACAAAGAGAGAGAACCGTTGCATCAGACCTCCGAGGGGGCAAAAGCGGGAGGCAGAGAGGCCGCTAAGCGGTCCATAACGCTAACGCCGACAATGCTCGAGGTCAATCGCCGGGTGCGCGTCACCGACGGGAATCGCGGTCGATTCCCCAGTTGCGACCACCT
Organism: uncultured Pseudomonadota bacterium; assembly: GCA_963835825.1. GTDB lineage: Bacteria > Myxococcota_A > Polyangia > Fen-1088 > Fen-1088 > JADGRB01. The sequence goes on along the minus strand of CAWIGZ010000001.1, from coordinate 720,257 downwards.
GTCCCGCGCCCACCTACATTGGCACCGACGTACGGGACCTGCGTACCTGCCTACCTTCACCCACCGTGAACGCGAAGCGAATTTCTCTACGACCGGAAATCCCTCAGGTGGCGGCGACCACCCTGATTGCGCGGCCCATCCTTCGCCTGCTGGCAGTCGACGCAGAGCTCGACGTACGGCATCAGCTCGAGCCGCTTGGCGGCGATCGGCTCCTCGCATTCGGCGCAGTCGCCGAAGCCGTCCGGATCGTCGTCGAGGCGGGCCAGCGCGGCCCGCACCCGGGCCAGCACGCCCGCCCGGTTGCGGTTGCGCGACGACGCGATCGACTGCGACATCTCCGCCAGCGGTTGCGCGTCCTCGTCATTGCCGACGGCCGTCTCGTCCTCACGCGCCGCCTCCGGCTCGATGTCCCCCGCAGCCAGGATCTCGGCCTTGATGGCCAGCAGCCGCTGGCGGTGACGTTGGGCTCGCGAAGCATCCATGGAATCGCCCTAAGTTAGCGCGCGCGGTCCGTTCGAGCAGTTTGCGGCTGGTCAGACCGCCGGGCCGACGCCGCGCCATGCTGCCGTAGGCGATCGCCGCCGCGACCGCCACCACCGCCAGCCAGAGCAACGCGCGCGGATCCTCGGCTGAGCGTATACCAGAGCATCCAGGCCGAGCCGGCCAGATAGACGATCGCCGCGGCGACCACCGCTCGGCGACGGACGGGGAAAGGGGGTCCGGCCGAAGCGCAGGCGCAACACCAGAGCCACCGTCAGCGCCGAGACCAGGGTCAGGAGCACACCCACCGAACGGAGCAGCGCCTCGAAGCTGTTCGTCGCCAGCAGGACGAGCGCCAGGCTGCTCTGCAGCAGCACCGACCAGACGGGCGGGCGACCCTCGCGACCGGCGAGCGCCCGCGGCAGGAACCCCTCCGCCGCCATCGCGGCGGCGACACGCGGGCCGGCCATCGTCATCGCGATCACCGACGACGTCAGCGAGAGCACCACGCAGAGCGACGTCGCGCGAGCCGCACCCGAGCCTGCCAGCTTCTCCATCAACAGATGCGCCAGGGTGATCCGCGCGGTGTCCTGCCCCAGCCAACCGGCCAGGCGGTCTCCCGACAGGTTGGCGACGAAGATCGCGTTGACCGACGAGATAGACGACCGTCACCAGGGCCGTCCCCCAGAGCATGGCGCGCGGCACCGTGCGCCCCGGATCGCGAAACTCCTCGGCGGCGTAGACGACCGCGTTCCACCCGGAAAACGCGAAGGCGATGTAGACCAGCGACACGGCGAAAGGCCTCACCGGGGGCGTGGGCGGCGCCTCGGGCGCGCGCCAGGAAGGGACCGCGTGAGCCCCCAGCACCAACCCCGACGACGATGAAGCCCACGATGAGCACCCCCTTCAGCATCGCCAGCGCGTCCTGGGTCCCCTTCGACCACCGCGCGTCGAAGGCTTGCGAGGAGGTCGCCAGAACGATCAGCACCGCCCCGGTCACCATTGGCGGCGCCTGCGGAACGATCGGTGGCGAAGAACGGTCCCGCCGTCGAGGCCGCCAGCGCGACCGGCGCGGAGAATCCCAGCAGCAACGAGGTCCAGCCGGCCAGCGTCCCGAAGAAGGGGTGCAGCAGATCCGACAGGTAGCGGTACTCCCCGCCCGAGCGGGGAATCGCCCGCGCCAGCGCCCCGTAGCAGCAGGCGCCGGCCATGGCCATCGCGCCACCGACCGCCCAGGCGAGCAGGATGGCCCGCGGACCGAGGTGCACCGCCATGTAGCCGGTGTTGGTGAGAACGCCGACGCCAATCACGTTGCTCACCACCAGTCCGACGCCGGACGGTAATCCGAGCTTGCCGAGCCTGCGACGCTCCATCGGCCAGCGACGCTAGGTCTTCGATCGCAACGGGGCGGTCAACGGGCCCGGCTGGAGAGGTGGCGATCGTCGACGAAGATCGTGTTGACGAACGTCGCGCCGCGCGCCGATAGCGCTTGCTCTCGAGCAGGCGGAGGATGTCGGTGCTCACTGCGTCGCCGCCCACCTCCAGCGTCTCGACGCAGATGACGTCGGGGCGGTAGCGATCGAAGTCCATGGTCTTGAGGATGCCGAGGTCGAGGCCCTCGGTGTCGATGGAGAGAAAATTCGGCGCGCCGCCCAGCTGCTCCTGCATGAGGGTGTTGATGTTGACGAGCGGCATCTTCAGCACCTTCTCGATGAACTGCGTCGCCGTGGCTCTTGGCCTGGACGCTCCTCGGCGTCCTCCTTCGAGAACGTGTTGAGGAGGCCCCCGCTGGTCCCGCCATCACGTAATAGTCGCCGTCGTCGGTCCGGCCAGAGGCCCACCCCGACGTTGAGCGTCTTGTCGCGGGGACGCACCGTTCGCAGCCGATCGACCTTCGGCGGGGTTGAGCTCGACCAGAACACCGTGACCGCCGGCGAGTAGAAGGCGTAGCTGTTGCTGTCGAAGATGGGATCGTAGGCGCCGATGTCGAGTAGGTGATCGCCCGTGAGGCACCATGTCGAAGTTTTGAACCACGAGGTCCTCTCCCTGCTGCGCGTAGGAGAGCTCCGACGCTCCCAGCGCTCGTTGGCGCCAAGCCCGACCGAGCCGCCGCCCACATCGCACCGCCGAGCCCCCCACCAGAAGCTGCCGCTCACGCCGTCGCGCAGCCTCTTCACGAAGTCTCGACGATCCATCGTGCTCAGAGTCTCTCGCAGATCCCGCGAGCGGACAAACCGGGCGGCCGGCGGTCACTTGCCGCGAAAACCGCCGCCCTCGCGCCCGTCGGCGTCGATCCAGGCGTGGGCCATGCGGGGCGTGTCGAAGGCGAGGCCGACCCGGCCGGCGGCGTCGACGCAGATGAGCCCGCCCGAGCCGCCGTGCCGGCGGACGGCGGGCAGCAACTCGCGCGCCGCCTCTTCGGGCGACCGGCCGGCGCGCAGCGCTTCAACGGCCTGCTTGGCGGCGGCGGCCTTGATGAACGCCTCGCCGACGCCGGTGCACGAGACCGCGCCGGCGCCGTCGTCGGCGTAGGTGCCGGCGCCGATCACCGCCGAGTCCCCCACCCGCCCCTGCCGCTTGAGCATCGTGCCGCCGGTCGAGGTCGCGGCGGCGACGTGACCGGCGGCGTCGCGGGCCACGCAGCCGACGGTGCCGCCGGAGGGCGCGGCCGTCGCGCGCGCCAGGGCCGCGCGCCACTTGTCGCGCATCCGCTCGGTCACCAGCGCGTCCGGAGGCAGCGGCGGCAGCCCGCATTCGACGGCGAAGGCGGCGGCGCCCGCGCCGACCAGCAGGACGTGGGGCGTCCTCTCCATCACCAGCCGCGCCAACCGGATCGGGTTCTTGACGTCGCGGAGCGCGCCCACCGCTCCCGCGCGCCCGTCGCCGCACATGACGGAGGCGTCGCACTCGACCTCGCCCCCGGCGGTCAGCGCCGAGCCGGTGCCGGCGTTGAAACGGGGATCGTCCTCGAGGACGACGACGGCCGCCGTCGCCGCGTCGAGCGCCGAGCCGCCCGCGCGGAGGATCTCGAACCCGGCGCGGGCGGCGGCCCGGCAGGCGGCGACCAGCTCCTCGCCGTCGCCGTCTTCGGCCGACCAGTCGCCCGCCCCGCCGTGCACGATGAGAGAAGCCGGCATCGACATGCCCACATCATAGTCACGGCCCGAACGGGACGGCTGATTTGCTCAGGGGGTGACGGCGCCGATCGCGATCGGGTCGTAACAGGTGCAGCCCTGCTGGCCGCTGCAGGCGGCGTTGGTCGGCGAATAGGTGCACTGGACACCGTTGCAGCAGGGGGTCGCGGCGTTGCAGGCCTGGCCGTAGAGGGCACAGACGCCGGCGTCGGCGGGCGGCGGCGTGGGCGGCGGGCCGCAGGTCCCGGTCCCTCCGCCGGCGATGTTGCAGACGAAGCCGGTGCAGCAGTCGCCGGTCGCCGTGCAGGTTCCCCCCTTGGAGACGCAGACGATGCCGCCGTCGTTGGGCGTCGTCGTCAGGCAGCGCAGCGTGCCGGTCGAGTCGGGAACGCAGGGCGACAGGCCGCAGCACTCGGCGGCGGTGTTGCACGTCTCGCCCGGCTTCCGACAGCAGTTGGGATCGGTTCCGCTGAAGATTCCGGTGGCTCACCCAATCGCGTGAGCGTCGACGGGCTTGGCCCGGCGATGCTCGCCCACGGGGGATCTAAAGGACCCTTCGAGGTGGTCACTGCGGCCGCGGTGGCGATCGTCTTGGCGACGTTCGAGCAGCGCGATCGCGGACCGCTCCGGTTCGCGGACGGCCGCCCGCTCGGGGCGGTGGAGGCGCCGCCGGACGGCGCGGTGCTGTCGATGTCCGACGGGTCGCGCGTCGATCTCGCGGGAGGCGCCCAGCTCGCGCCGCTCGAGTCGACCGGGACCTCGTTCGTGGCGGTGCTCGAGCGGGGGAGCGCGCACTTCGAGGTCCGCCCGGGCGGGCCGCGACGCTGGCAGATCGAGTGCGGGCTGGCGACGGTCGAGGTGGTGGGGACCGGATTCGACTGCCTGCGCGCGCCGGGACGACTGAGGTCTTCGAGTCACAAATGCGATAACTGGCCCCGATGGGGCTGTGGGCTTTTGCGTCTCGGATCTCGGCGGCCGCCCTGGCAATCGCCCTCGCGCTCGCCGGTGAGACCGCCAGCGCCGCCGACGCGCCGCCGATCCGGGTGTCGGTGCCGCTCTGTTCGCCCGCGCCTTTCTCCGTCGAGGCGTTCCTCGGCTCGCTGGCCGTGGAGCTGGCCGGTCGGGTGCCCGCCTGCTGCCTCCTCGAGCAGGGCCCACTGCCGCCCGGCAGCGACGCGTCGCCGGGCCTTCGCGTGACCCTCTCGATCGACCCCTGCGACGGGAGCGCGACCTCGGTCGACGTCCGCGTGCACGACCCGGCCCACCCCACCGATTCCGAACGGCGGGTCGGCCTGGGCGACATCCCCGTCGAAGCGCGACCGCGGGCGCTGGCCCTGGCGGTTGCGGAGCTCGTGCACTCGGCGACAGCTTCATCGCCCGCGCCCGCCGCGACGGCGCCGGGGCCGGCAGGCGCTGCGCGGCCCGGCGCCGGCGATTCCGGCGGGCGCCGGCCCGCGCGCGCCCTGGATCTTCATCTCCGGGATCGTCGAGCTCGAAACCCACCCAGGAAACAACATGACCCTGTGGGGCGTCCGCCCGTCGCTGGCGGTGGCGCGCGGCCCCTGGCAGGTGGCGCTCGATGTCGACGCCATGGCCGGCGATCCTTCGGTCCCTCTCGGAGACGTCAGCACGCGCCTCCTGGCGGGCACGCTGGCGGCGGGTCCGCGGCTCTCGCTGGGGCGCCTGATCGTCGACGTGGCGGCCTGCGGTCGTTTCGGCTGGGCCTGGATGACCGGGCGCCCCAGCGGCGCGAATGCCGTCGCGGGCTCGGGCTCGGCGCCGTTCGCCAGCGCGGGCGGCCGGCTGGGGATCTCCTTCCGACCGCCGCCAACGTGAGCCACCTGCGCGCGCTCGTCGAAGCCGGCGCGATCATTCGCGGCGTCGACGCCAGCGTCAACGACGCCACGGCGGCGGGCCTGACGGGCGGTTACGTTCTGTTCGGGCTCGGCTTCGGCGAGAACCGATAGCGTCCCAGGCCGCCGGGCCTTGGTCGCCGCGGAGCGCGGCCGGTCAGCCGATCGGAGGGATCGCGAAGTCGTCCCAGGACGGCGTGTGGTTGCCCTCGCTCGACGGCTGATTCCACAGATACAGCGCCGGGTAGGTGCTGATCTGCCCGACCTCGTCGACCACCACGGCGGTGATGTAGAGCTGGGCGTTGCCCGTGCCGGCCCGCTTCGACGAAAAGGTCAGCCAGTAGTAGGTCTTGCCGCCGGCGGTGGTCGGCCGCGGCGACCACTTGGGCCAGTCGTTGGTGAGCCCGGGGCTGACCGTCGCCGTCTGGCAGGCGGCCGCGTCGTTGGCCGCCAGGCGGATGCGCCGTGCCGCCCACGCCGCCGTTGAACGGCAACAGGTAGACCTCCGCGTGAGGATTGCTGTACGCCGACTCGGCGCCGGGCACCCGGGTGAAGGCCACGAAGTTGTCGTCGGGCGAAAATGCCGGGTAGTACTCGGTGAAGTTGGGCTCGGACGCGCCGGGCAGCGGCTTGGCCGTCCCGCCGGCCCGGTTCTGGTAGGGAACCGCGAACAGATCGGCCGGGCCGGTGTCGAGGCGCCCGTCGATGATCGCGGTCGCCGACGCATAGACCACGTTCTTCCCGTCGTGGCTGAAGGAGGGCTCGGTCGCCTTGTTGGGGTCGCCGGTGCGGGCCACCGTCCCGCTGGCGTTGCCGTCCACCTGAACCCAGTGCAACGTCCCGGTGTCGCTGAGCAGCGCGACCCGATCGCCGTCGCTCCAGTGCGCCGCCGAGTAGGTGGGGATCCCGTGCAGGGTCTGCATGGTCGCCAGCGCGGCCGGCGTCGCGTAGGACGGCGTGGTCCCCACGGCGCCGGAGGTCACGTTGGCCAGCTGGTTGAAGTAGTTCTTGCGAGTCCCATGGTGAACCCGACGGAGTTACCGTCGGGCGTGGCCGCGTGACAGCCGATGCAGGTGTCGTTCGACGCCCGCGTCTGCACCTGGCTGGGGACCAGCACGGTCTCCACCGATTCTTCGCCGATGCCGAACCCTTTCAGTGATCCGACCTTCGTCCCCATGTCGTTGGCCAGCGCCCAGTAGACGATCTTTCCGGGCGCGTCGACCGGCGCGATCGTGAAGGAGGAGGTCGCGGGCGCCGAGGGGGCCAGCTGAACCGTTCCGCCGGCGCCGACGGTCAGCGCCCGCATGGTCACGGCGATCGGCAGGCCGTTGACCGCCGCGCGCAGCCCGTCCCAGGTCTTCGCGTCGAGCGCATAGGTCGGGTTCGCGGTGAAGATGCGGAGGGTGTGGGCGAACCCGGACACGGAGAGATCGATCTCGAACAGGTTCTCGCCGGCGGCGGCGGCGAGCTCGAAGCGCGGCCGCAGCCAGTTGCGCGGCATCAACGTCCCGGCGATGGGCGCGGTGATGCAGGGCGCGCCGTCGCTGCGGGGGGCGCTGCCGTCGAACAGCGCGGCCGCGTTCGGCGGCGCCGACGGATCGACGACCGGCGTGGCGGGAAAGTCGCTGAAGGTCGGCATCGGCGCGCCCGCGTCGACTCTCGAGCCGCCGGTCGCGCCGGAGCCACCCGCCGCGGCCCGCCGCGCCGCCGAGCCCGGTCGAGACTCCTGTATCGCTGCCACCGGTGCCCGGCCCTTGAGAGACCGCCCGGGACCGTCCGGCAAACTCACACCCGCCGGTCACGAGGCAGAGAGCAACGACGGGCGGGGCGATCGACAACCAGGAGATTTTTCGCACGTGGGATGGCATGCCGGATCTACGGGTGCCGCCCGCCGACAGACGTATGCCGCCTGACGGGTTCGCCTTCCCGTTACGAATCTGTTTCCGCCGGTATTACCAAACGGTGTCACGTTTAGGGCAAAGGCGCAGAGCCGCCACGGTCCAGCTCGGGCATGAACCGTGCATTGCAAACCTGCAGTTCTCTGGTCGCCGAAAGGAGAGGAGAGATGACCCAGCGATTGCCGACCGCACAGGCTCGCAAGGAGTTCGCGAACGTGCTTCGCGACTCAGCCGCGGGCGAACGGATCAAGCTGACCCGCTACAACAAGACCGTCGCGGTGATCATTCCGACGAAAGATCTCGCCGAGCTCGAGGAGTGCCAGAAGCTCCACGGGGAGGGTTCGACGGGGGAGCCATCCGGCAGCGCTCCGCCGGCCCCCTCCCACCCGCCGAAGAGTCACAAGAAGGGCGCCAAATAGGCCGCCCGGCTGGTGCCCCGAGACCCTGGCGGGCATGCCGGCACACGGTTAAGGCCGGACGCCGTAGGGCCCGCCCGCCAACCCGCCGCGCCGACAGGAGAGATCATGCCCCACAAGAGGCCGCCCGAGACGTCAGCGCTGGTCGCCGCGGCGGAGGCGTTCGACGAATCGTTGCGACGCTTCGCCGCGCTGGCGGAAGGCCTGCGAAGCGTCTCGCTCGATTCCAGCCACGGTCTCGGGCGCGCCGCGGACGCCCTGAAGGAGGTCGCCGACTGCGAAGAGGATCTGCAGGCTCAGGCGAGGACGCTCATCGCCGCGCTGACCGCGGCCCGACAGTCCCAGGAAGCCCAGTCAGAGCTGGTCCGCCAGCGGGCCCTGGAGATCCAGACACGGAGCGGAGAGTACGCGGCGCTCCTGGGACGATTCGAGGCGATCGGGGTCGAGGCCGCCGAGCTCAACACGGTCACCCAGCGGCTGGCGTCGCAGCGGAAGATCGCTGCTCAAGGATTGAGCGAAGGGGACGTCTCGTCGCTCTTGTCGGAGCTCGGTGAGATCGAGGAGCGGATGGCGGGCGTCGTCACCACCAGCGAAGGGCTGGCCAACGACGCGCGCGGCGCCGACTTCGACGACCTTCACCGCAAGACGGACGCGCTTCGCCAGCAACTGCTGGCGGCGCGCAACCGGATCGGCCTGCTCAAGGAGGCGCTGGTCAAGGCCGTCCCCCGCACTCTGTTTTCGTAGGGCGCCGCCGGACGGTTTCAGGCGGTGACGCTGCGCAAAACCTTGTCCAGGCTGTCGACCGCCACGGGCTTGACCAGGTGATGGTCGAACCCCGCCGCGCGCGTGCGGCGGTGATCCTCCTCGCGCCCCCAACCGGTGATCGCCACCATCAGGGGACGGACCTCGATCGGCAGCGCGCGAATCCGCTGGCAGATCTCGACGCCGCCCATCTGGGGCAGACCGAGATCGCACAGCACGACGTTGGGACGGACCTGCTGAACCAGGTTGATTCCGTCGGATCCGGGGAGGGCGGCCCAGACCCGATGGCCCGTGTCCTCGAGGAGGTCCTTGAGCGACTCGGCGACGTCCTGGTTGTCCTCGATGATCACGATGCGCAGCCGTCGCCGCACCGACCGGCGGCTTCTCTCCGGCGGCGCCGGCGCGACCGCCGGTGACGCCCTCGGCAACGCTGGCAGCGTCAGCGTCAAGGTGCTCCCCGCCTTCTCGCCGCCGCTGGCGACGCTCAGCGAGCCGCCGTGCATCTCGGCCAGCCGCCGCGCCAGCGCCAGCCCGATGCCCAGCCCGGCCGGGCCCGTCGCCGTCGCCCCGCTCGATCCGGGCGAACATCCCGAACACGCGCTCGAGCTGGTCGGCCGGGATCCCAGGCGCCGGTGTCGTTCACCTCGATCAGTCGCGCGCTCGCCGTCGCGCCGCAGCTCGACCGTGATCCGCCCGTGCTCCGGCGTGAACTTGGAGGCGTTGGTGAGCAGGTTGGTCACGATCTGCGCCACGCGCGTCTTGTCGACCACCGCCGTCGGCCCGTCGCGTCGCTCGCGCAAATCGAGCTTCTGGCGGCGGCGTTCGAACAGCCGTCGGAACGTCTCGACCGTCGCCCGCGACGAGCTCGCCCGAGGTCGGCGCGGCTCCTTCTTGAGCTCGAGCACGCCCCGGCTGATCCGCGAGACGTCGAGCAGGTCGTCGATCAGCCGCACCATGTGGTCGAGCTGGCGGTTCATCGTGCCCAGCGTGCGGCGCGATCACCGCGCTCGCCGTGCTGCCGCCGCAGCAGCAGGTCGAGGCCCCTGCGCAGCGGCGCCGAGCGGGTTGCGCAGCTCGTGGGCGAGCACCGCCAGGAACTCGTCCTTCTGCCGGGCGGCCGCGCGCAGCGCCGCCTCGGATCGTTCGAGCTCGGCGGTGCGCTCCTTGACGCGCTCCTCGAGCTTCTCGTTCAGCTCGGCGAGCGCGCGCGTCTTGCGGAACAGCTCGGCGAACACCGCGATCTTGTGCCGGAGGATCTGCGGGTTCACCGGCTTGGTCAGGTAGTCGACCGCGCCCGCGCCGTAGCCGGCGATCACGTCCGAGTCCTCGATCATGTGCGCGGTCAAGAACACGATCGGGATCTGCCGAAACCGCTTCGTGCTTCTTGATCATCTGCGCCAGCTCGATGCCGTCTCACGTGCGGCATCTTGATGTCGAGGACGATCGCCGCGACGTCGTTCTCGAGCAGCAGGCGCAGCGCCCGCTCGGCGTCCTCGGCGCGCCAGCAGCCGGTAGCCCGGGCTCGTCGAGGATCGCCTCGAGCGCGTCGAGGTTGCGCGGCTCGTCGTCGACGAGCAAGCATGTCGATGGCGGCGTCGACATTCTAGCGGTAGAGCCACACCCGCAGCAGCGAGAGCAGCTGGTCGGTGTTCACCGGCTTGGCGATGTAATCGGACGCGCCGGCCTCCAGGCACTTCTCGCGGTCGCCCTTCATCGCCTTGGCGGTGAGCGCCAGGATCGGCAGGGTGCGGAACTGCGGGTCCTTGCGGATTTCGCGCATCGTCTGGTAGCCGTCCATCTCGGGCATCATGATGTCCATCAGCACCATGCTGAGGTCGGGCGTGGCCTTGATGAGCTCGATCGCCTGGCGGCCGTTGGTGGCGCTGATGACTTCCATGTCCTGGTTCTCGAGCACGCGTGGTCAGGGCGAAGATGTTGCGGGCGTCGTCGTCGACGACCAGCACCTTGCGGCCGCGCAGCGACCTCGTTCGACCCGTGCAGCCGTTCGAGCATCTGCTGCTTCGCCTCGGGGCAGATCGGCGATCGACGCGGTGCAGGAACAGCGCGGTCTCGTCGAGCAGCCGCTCGGGCGACTGCACGTCCTTGAGCACGATGCTCTTGGCCACCGTCTTGAGCCGCGCTTCTTCTTCGCCGCGACAGCTCCTTGCCGGTGAAGACGACGACCGGCATGTCGCGCAGCGCCGGCTCGGCCTGCAGCTGCTCGAGCAGCTCGAAGCCGCTCATGTCCGGCAGGCGCAGATCGAGGACGCAGCAGTCGAAGGCGCGCTCGCGCAGCGCCGCCAGCGCCTCGGCGCCGGTGCCGACCGCCTCGATCTCGATGTCGTCGTGGCCGAGCAGCTCGACGATGCTCGCCGCTCGATGTCGTTGTCTTCGATCACCAGCAGCCGCTTGGTGTGCGGCGCGACGATAGACCTTGAGCCGGTCGAACGCCGCTTCCAGCTCGTCGGTGGTGGCCGGCTTGACCAGGTAGGAGAAGGCGCCGTGCGACAGGCCGTGCTGCCGCTCCTCGTCGACCGTGATGATCTGCACCGGGATGTGCCGCGTCGCCGGGTCGAGCTTGAGGTTGTTGAGCACCGTCCAGCCGAGCATGTCGGGCAGGAAGATGTCGAGCGTGATGGCGGTCGGGCGGTACTGGCGCGCCAGCGACAGCGCCAGCTGCCCGCGCTGGGCGACGATGCCCTTGAAGCCCTTGTCGCGCGCCAGGCCCAGCAGGATGCGCGCGTAGTGCGGATCGTCCTCGATGATCAGCAGGACGGAGTCGCCCTCGCGGATCGTCGTCGCGGTCGTCGGGGATCGGTCTCCTCGGGCTTGACGACCGAGAGCACGGGCATCGGCGCTCGCGCGCCGCCGTGGCCGCTCGCCGACGGCGAGCGCTGCGCGCGCGGCCCCGTGTAGACGAAGCGGCAGGTAGAGGGTGAACGTGCTGCCCTCGCCCGGGCTGCTGGTGAGGCGGATTTCGCCGCCGAGCAGCTTCGCCAGCTCGCGGCTGATGGCCAGGCCGAGGCCGGTGCCGCCGTACTTGCGGCTGGTGCCGGCGTCGGCCTGCTGGAAGGCCTCGAAGATGAGCCGCTGCTTCTCGGGCGCGATGCCGATCCCGGTGTCGTTGACGGCGAAGGCGACCGCCGCGCCGGCCGAGCTGAGGACCGGATGATCGGGCGATCCAGCCGGAGGTCACGAGCCGCACGCTCATCGCGACATGCGCCCTGCGCCGTGAACTTGAAGGCGTTGGAGAGCAGATTCTTGAGGATCTGCTGCAGGCGCTTCGGAGTCGCTCATGAGCGACGCGCGGCAGACGCCGGATCGATGTCGACGTTGAACGGCGAGGTCCTTGGTCTCGGCGACGTGGTGGAAGTTGCGGTGGACGCTCTCGCGCAGCGAGTTGAAGGTGATTTCCTCGGGTTCGACGGTGACCGTGCCCGACTCGATCTTCGACAGATCGAGGATGTCGTTGATGAGAGTGAGCAGATCGGAGCCCGACGAGTGGATGTTCCGGGCGAAGTCGATCTGCTTGGCGGTCAGGTTGCCGCCCGACGTTCTCGGCCAGCTGCTGGCCGAGGATGAGGATCGAGTTGAGCGGCGTGCGCAGCTCGTGCGACATGTTGGCCAGGAACTCGGACTTGTACTTGCGAGGTGAGCGCCAGCTCGGCGGCCTTTTCCTCGAGCGCGCGGCGGGCCTGCTCGACCTCCTTGTTCTTGCGCTCGACCTCGTCGTTCTGCTCGGCCAGCTGCTTGGCCTTGGTGGCCAGCTCCTCGTTGGTCTGCTGCAGCTCGCTCTGCCGCGTCTGCAGCTCGACGGTCAGCTGCTGCGACTGCATGAGCAGGTCCTCGGTGCGCATCGTCGCTTCGATCGTGTTGAGCACGACGCCGATGGACTGCGTGAGCTGGTCGAGGAAGGTCAGGTGCGTGTCGGTGAACGGCGCGCAGCGAGGCCAGCTCGATCACCGCCTTGGTCTCGCCCTCGAACAGCACCGGGAGCACGACGATGCTCTGCGGCGGCGCCGTCGCCCAGGCTCGAGTGGATCTGGCGTGTAGTCGGGCGGGACGTCGTTGAGCAGGATGCGCTGCTTCTCGGCGGCGCGCTGGCCGACGAGGCCGTCGCCGAGCGGGATGCGCTCCGGCTGATCCTGCCGCTGCGCGTACGCCGGCCAGCAGCTGCAGCATCCGCGGCGCGGCTCGCGCTCGCCCGGCTCGCTGCGCTCCATCTGGTAGATCGTCGCCCTGCTGGGCGTCGACCAGCGGCGCCAGCTCGGAGAGCAGCATCTTGCCGACGGTGACGAGGTCGCGCTGGCCCTGCAGCATGCTGGTGAACTTGGCGAGGTTGGTCTTCAGCCAGTCCTGCTCCTTGTTGCGCTCGGTGGTCGCCGCGCAGGTTGGCGATCATCGTGTTGATGTTGTCCTTCAGCTCGGCCACTTCGCCGCGCGCTCGACCTGGATCGAGCGGGTCAGGTCGCCCTTGGTGACGGCCGTGGCGACCTCGGCGATGGCGCGCACCTGGGTGGTCAGGTTGGCGGCCAGCAGGTTCACGTTGTCGGTGAGGTCCTTCCAGGTCCCGGCCGCGCCGGGACGTTGGCCTGGCCGCCCAGCCGCCCTTCGACGCCGACCTCGCGGGCGACGTTGGTCACCTGCTCGGCGAAGGTCGCCAGCGTGTCGGTCATGTTGTTGATCGTCTCGGCCAGCGCGGCGACCTCGCCCTTGGCCTCGACGGTCAGCTTCTGGCGCAGGTTGCCGTTGGCGACGGCGGTCACCACCTTGACGATGCCGCGCACCTGGTCGGTCAGGTTGGCGGCCATGAAGTTGACGGTGTCGGTGAGGTCCTTCCAGGTGCCGGCCACGCCGGGGACCTGGCCTGGCCGCCGAGCTTGCCCTCGGTGCCGACCTCGCGCGCCACGCGCGTCACCTCGGAGGCGAAGCGCGTTGAGCTGATCGACCATCGTGTTGATGGTGTTCTTCAGCTCGAGGATCTCGCCCTTCGACGTCGACGGTGATCTTGCGCGACAGGTCGCCGCGCGCGACGGCCGTGGTCACCTCGGCGATGTTGCGCACCTGGGCCGGTCAGGTTGCGAGGCCATCGTGTTGACGGAGTCGGTGAGGTCCTTCCAGGTGCCGGCCACGCCCGGCACGACTGGCCTGCACGCCCAGCCTCCCTTCGGTGCCGACCTCGCGCGCCACGCGGCGTCACCTCCGACGCGAACGAGCGTTCAGCTGGTCGACCATCGTGTTGATGGTGTCCTTGAGCTGCAGGATCTCGCCGCGCACGTCGACCGTGATCTTGCGCGAGAGGTCGCCGTTGGCGACGGCGATCGTCACCTCGGCGATGTTGCGCACCTGGTCGGTCAGGTTCGACGCCATCGAGTTGACGTTGTCGGTCAGGTCCTTCCAGGTGCCGGCGACGCCCGGCACCTGCGCCTGGCCGCCCAGCTTGCCCTCGGTGCCGACCTCGCGCGCCACGCGCGTCACCTCCGAGGCGAAGCGCGTTCAGCTGATCGACCATCGTGTTGATGGTGTTCTTCAGCTCGCAGAATCTCGCCCTTGACGTCGACGGTGATCTTGCGCGAGAGGTCGCCGTTGGCGACCGCGGTGGCCACGTCGGCGATGTTGCGCACCTGGCCGGTCAGGTTGCGAGGCCATCGAGTTGACGTTGTCGGTCAGGTCCTTCCAGGTGCCGGCGACGCCGGGCACCTGCGGCCTGGCCGCCCAGCTTGCCCTCGGTGCCGACCTCGCGCGCCACGCGGGTCACCTCGGAGGCGAAGGCGTTCAGCTGATCGACCATCGTGTTGATGGTGTTCTTCAGCTCGCAGGATCTCGCCCTTGACGTCGACGGTGATCTTGCGCGAGAGGTCGCCGCTGGCGACCGCGGTGGTCACCTCGGCGATGTTGCGCACCTGGGCGGTCAGGTTCGACGCCATCGAGTTGACGTTGTCGGTGAGGTCCTTCCAGGTGCCGGCCACGCCCGGCACCTGCGCCTGGCCGCCGAGCTTGCCCTTCGGTGCCGACCTCGCGCGCCACGCGGCTCACCTCGGAGGCGAAGCCGTTCAGCTGATCGACCATCGTGTTGATGGTGTTCTTCAGCTCGAGAGATCTCGCCGCGCACGTCGACGGTGATCTTGCGCGACAGGTCGCCGTTGGCGACCGCCGTCGTCACCTCGGCGATGTTGCGCACCTGGTCGGTCAGGTTCGACGCCATCGAGTTGACGTTGTCGGTCAGATCCTTCCAGGTGCCGGCCACGCCCGGCACCTGGGCCTGGCCGCCCAGCTTCCCTTCGGTGCCGACCTCGCGCGCCACGCGGCTCACCTCGGAGGCGAAGCCGTTGAGCTGATCGACCATCGTGTTGATGGTGTTCTTCAGCTCGAGGATCTCGCCCTTGACGTCGACGGTGATCTTGCGCGACAGGTCGCCGCGCGCGACCGCCGTCGTCACCTCGGCGATGTTGCGCACCTGGCCGGTCAGGTTCGAGGCCATGGCGTTGACGTTGTCGGTCAGGTCCTTCCAGGTGCCGGCCACGCCCGGCACGACGGCCTGGCCGCCCAGCTTGCCCTTCGGTGCCGACCTCGCGCGCCACGCGGGTCACCTCGGAGGCGAAGGAGTCGAGCTGATCGACCATCGTGTTGATGGCCTCCTTCAGCTGCAGGATCTCGCCGCGCACGTCGACGGTGATCTTCTTCGAGAGATCGCCGTTGGCGACGGCGATGGTCACGTCGGCGATGTTGCGGACCTGGGCGGTCAGGTTGCCGGCCATCTGAGTTGACCGACTGTCGGTCAGATCCTTCCAGACGCCCGAGACGCCCTTGCACCTGCGCCTGGCCGCCCAGCTTCCCTTCGGTGCCGACCTCGCGGGCCACGCGGGTCACCTCCGACGAGAAGACCGAGAGCTGATCGATCATCTTGTTCACCAGGCGCGCCGAGCGGAGGAACTCCCCCTCCAGCGGCCGGCCGTCGACGTCCAGCGCCATCGCCTGCGAGAGATCGCCCTTGGCCACCGCGCCCACGGCGCGCGTCACCTCGGTGGTCGGCCAGACCAGATCGTCGATCAGCGTGTTGAGCGCGGTGATGTCGTCGGCCCAGCCGCCGACCGCGCCCGGGACCTGCATCCGCTCCTTGAGCTTCCCCTTCTTGCCGACCTCGCGGCAGACGCCGCACCGTCTCCGAGGTGCGGCGCGCGCTGACGGCCAGGATGCCGTTGAAGACGTCGGCGATCTTCCCCTCGACGCCCAGCACGTCGGAGGGCATGCGCGCGCTGAAATCGCCGTCGCGGTAACGAATCAGCGCCGCCAGAAGCTCCTGGGCAAATGACCTCACCGCCGCGCGGTCGCCGTTTCCCACCAACGCCCCCGCGGGCGCCGGCTCCAAACCCTCCAAGCCTTCATTGGTGTACGCCATGATCGCTCGCTCCCAGGTCCAGGAAGCGTGGAGATATACCATCTCGCCCCCGGGGCGATCACGCCCGAGAAGAAGCGTCGAGCGTGTTGTACAAAACCGCGACGACTTTCGTTGGGTGAATCTCTTGCTCTTTGAGCAACAGACCCCAAATGGAGGTGTCAGGCCGTCGCGCGCATCGAGGCGAAGCGCTCGCGGCGCTTCGGCGCGCGGCGGCTTCGCAGCGCGCGTTCGACATCCGCGCGAGAGACGGCGCCCAGCAGGAAGGCTCCGGCCGCCACCGGTAACGCCGTCGTGCGCGACCTTACGAACAGCTCATGGGCGCGCTCCGCCGTGGTGGTCGGACCGAGGCACAGCTCGATCGTTCGCAGGCAACGGGCCACCTCGACGTCGTCGGGCGCCTCGATCAAGGCGTTTTCGTCCAGGGTCCCCATCAACCGGCCGTCGCGCTCGACGAACAGGACGCCCGCCCGCTTCAGCTCGGCGATCTTCCGCGCCCCGGCCATCGACAGATGGGCGGGAATCACCGGAACGGTCTCGATCGGCAGGTCGCCGACCCGGGGCACGCAGGACTCCCCGCCGCTCAGCTCTTCCCCCACTCCCTCTTGCCTGACGCCTTCCCCGACCCCCGCTTCCCCGGTAGCCGCCGCAAACAATCCGTTCTCCACCCGCCGCCCCTTCGACCATGCCGCTGCGGCGGCGGAGAGTCCTGTGTGTCTCGAGTTGTCGTCCATGCCGCCCCCAACGTCTTCAACCCTCGTGCCAGATCGCCGGCCGGCCATAACCGGCCGGTTCCGCCCGAAAATGTTCCCCCGCCTAAGAAAGTCTCGTAACGTTCGCCTGGTCGAGCTGTTACGAAAATCGGAATCACGGCGGGTGCCCGCGTTCGCCGTCGCGGGCGCGGCGGTGCTGGTCTGCGCAGCGGGCGCCTGCGCACCGGCCCAGAACCGGACGGACGGCCGAACCCTGGCCCGCATCACGGCGCGGGGCGAGCTCCTCTGGGGCGCCGACGAACAGGGTGGCGAGCCGTTCGCGTTCGAGGATCCGGCGCGCGGCGGGGCGCTGAGCGGCTTCGAGGTCGATCTGGCCGACGCGCTGGCGCGCTCGCTCGGGGTTCGCGCGCGCATGGTCCAGAATGACTGGCCGACGTTGATCCCGTCGCTGGAGCGGGGCACCTTCGACGTCGCCCTCAACGGCATCGAGGTGACGCCGGCGCGGACCGCCCAGGTCAGCTTCACGCGCCCGTACTACGTCTTCGCCGAGCGGCTGGTCGCCCGCCGGGGCGATCCGCGCGTCCGCGGGCTGGCGTCGGTGCGCGGGCTGCGGGTGGGAACGCTGGCCAACACGCAGGCCTGGGAGCTGCTGCGCCAGACGGGCGCCGTCCCCATCCCGTACGACGGCGTCGACGAACAGTTCGTCGATCTCGAGCACGGTCGGACGGACGCCGTGCTGCTCGACGACATCATCGTCACCCGCTACATCGGGCGACATCCGTCGCTGGCCGCCGTCGCCGACGTCGCCCAGGGGCAATACGCCATCGCGCTCCGCCCGGCCGACGTCGAGCTGCGCGCGGCGCTGGACCGCGCGCTCGGCGAGATGATCGCCTCGGGCGCCTGGCGACGAACGCTGGCCCGCTGGGGCCTCGACGGCGATCGCGAGCAGGCGTTGGCCGCCGGGGGCGGCGCCTCTCCGTCGCTCGGCCTCGTCGCCGGCACGGGCGCTGCGTCGGCGCTGCCGCTCACGCTCCCGCAGCTCCTGCTGTTCGCCGAGGGGGCGATGGTGACGCTGCTGATCTCCCTGGCGGCCATGGCGCTGGCGGCCCCGTTCGGGCTGGCGCTGGCGCTGGTCCGGCTCGAGAGCCCGCGCCTGGCGCCCGTGGCGACGATCTACGTCGAGCTCGTGCGCGGAACCCCGGTGCTGCTGCAGCTCTATCTCCTCTACTACGGCCTGGCGGGGATCCTGCCGCTCGGCCCCTGGACCGCGGCCGTGCTCGGCCTCGGTCTCAACTACGCGGCCTATGAATCGGAGATCTACCGGGCCGCCATCTTGTCGGTGCCGCGCGCGCAATGGGAGGCGGCGCTGGCCATCGGCGCGCCCCGCCGGGCCGCGTTCCGGCAGATCATCCTGCCGCAGGCCTTTCGGCTGGCCCTTCCCGGGGTGACCAACGACTTCATCTCGCTGCTCAAGGACAGCTCGTTGGTCTCGGTGCTCACGGTGGTGGAGCTGACCAAGAGGATGACCATCACCGCCGTCGACAACCGCGGCTGGATCGTCCCGGGCGCGCTCTGCGCTGGGCTCTACTTCGCGCTCGGCTATCCCGTTCACGCGCTTCGCCCGCCGCCTCGAGCGCCGGCTGGCCGCCCACGCCGAGACCTGACCCTTCGCCGTAACGGATCTGACACCGACCTGGCAGATGGCGTCCGGACGGATGACCTAAGCTCGCGGCGAGCATGCGTCCGCGCCACGGTTCCGGGTCGTCCACGCTGGCCTGCCTGTTCGCGACCGCGTGCTCGGTCGGGATCGGGGGATGCCTGAACGGCGATCTGCCCTCCGTGGTGAGTCAGGGCTTCCCCGACGCCGCGACGAAGGCCCCGACGCCGAGCCGAGCTTCTTTCGCCGACGGTCAGATCACCCTGGAAGCGACCGACGCGGCGCCGGCCGCGGAGAGCGGGAAGATCGCGCTCACCATAGGGCTGCCGATCGACACGTCGACCGGTCAAGTCGCCAGCGTCGGTTCGCTAACCGTTCGGCTCTGGTCCGAAGGGCACGCCCCAAGGACGGTGACGTTGCTGCTCACCCACCCGTCCGGGCAGATCAACCTGGCCCTCGACGACGTCGCGGCCGGCGGCCCCTACACGGTCGAGGTCATCGCGACGGTAAACGGAGACGTCGCTTGCGGGGCCTCCAGCCCGCCGTTCTTGGTGGGTGCCCTGCAGACTGTCCGCGTCCTCGAGTCGATCGTCTGCGGCGCCGACGCCGGCCTCACCTCGACCCTCTACCCCGGTCCGCCGCCCTAGGAGCGGCGTCGCCGAAAAGGCGACGGTGAGCGAAGCGAACGACGGACATTGGCCCGACGACGTGCCGCCCGATAGGCGGCCTAGCCCGCGCGGGTGGGCGCCGGCGTGCCGAGCCAGGCGCGCGCGCGCCAGCGGCGGAGCGAGCGGCGCAGCTCGAACGCAGTGACGATCGCCAGCCGGGCGAAGAGGCCCCCCTTCACCTGAACGTCGCGGCACCGGCCGGCGCGCTCGACGGCGATCACGCGGCCACGGACCTCGGCGGCGGTGACGGGGCGATCATTCTCCAGCGACGCGTCTCCGCACAACGTGAACCGCGCGCCGTCGGCAGCTCCGCTGACGGAGAGAACTCGATGCGCCACCGAACGCGATCGCGTCCGACAGAAGACGACGTCGGCGACGCCGATCTCGTGCGCGGCGGCTGGCGCGACGATCAGGATCTCTCCGTCATCGATGGTCGGCGTCATGCTGCGGCCGCCGGCCCGGAAGCGCACGCCGATCCCTTCGGAAAGCAAGCCTTCGACCACCGAATCGAACGCGCCTCGACGGAGGCAATGGCCGCCACGACTCGATGTCACGGTTCAAGACATCGGACGCTTCGCTGAGAAAATTGACGTTTTCCCCGGCGATTCCGCCGTTTTCTCCGGACGGAGATCTGACGCGCGCGCGTCAGTTTCCAGACGCGCCTCTCCCACCGCGCAGACACGCCCCGGGGCGATGCGCTCAGTTGCGACGGACGAAAGCCGGCGCGGCCGCATCGGGGACGAACCCCAGCTCGACCGAACGGCAGCGAGCCGCGATGCGCTCGAGGGAGCCGAGCACGTCGTCCAGGCCGGCGGCGTCGTAAAACGGCGGGAAGCAGCAGGAGAAGAGACGCGCGATCGACTCGGTCGGCCCCAGCGCGGTCATCTGGTTGCGGGGCGCGTGGCGCAGAAAGCAGATCCGATCGAGCGGCGCCCGGCCCTGGTTGGAGATCCGTCCGTCCCCGTGCCAGGGCGTGCCGTACATCCAGACGACATCGCCCTCCTGGCGCAGGATCACCCGCTCGTCGCTCAGAATCTTGACGCCCGGCTCCGGCAGCCAGAGCCGGGCCATGGTCGTCTTGCCGGCGCCGGACTGTCCGGCGAAGAGCGTCGCCCGCCCGTCGGCGTCGACCACGCCGCTGCCGTGGATCGCCACGCCCCTGCCCCGCGCGAGCAGGTGCACCATCACCAGCTCGTCGAGCGGATATTGCAAGGGATAGAGCGGCAGCCGGCCGGCGAAGACCTCCCGGCGCAGGCAGACCTCGCCTTCCGTGAAGTCCTCCGTGAACGATGCCATCTGGTAGGGGAGCGTCCCGAGCGTGCTCGAGGTGAAGACGAACTGCAGGCCCAAGCCGCCGCGGTAGAGGCGCCACAGGCCCTTGCCCGAATCGAACACCAACTCGCGCGCGTCGGGCTCGCGCGGATCGCCCCAGCTGGACCGAATTCGCACCTCGGGCCGCTCGACGTCGGAGAGGAACTTGGCGGCCGAGCCCACGGCGGCGATCGGCAGATCGTCCGCGCCGGACGAGAGCGCAATCTTGATGCCGCCGATGTCGAGGGCGAAGCCCGGGGTCATGAGCCCTGGGTCATGCAGCCGAGCGAAACGCAGTCGGAGTTCGCGGGCCCGGCGACGCTCATCGTCTTGCAGTTGCCGAGCACCGCCTCGTCGGGCCGCAAGGCCACCTGCGACAGCGTCGGCTTTTCGTAGGGTTTGCGCTTGGGCCCGTTGTCGGCCGGTGAAGATTCTGCGGTCATCTGATTGATCCTAGGTCCCTTCCGGGGCGCCACAGGCGCCGCACCCACCGCTCGAACAAGAGGAGGAGGAAGCAGCGCTCAACACCTTCAGAGAGCTGGCCCTCGCCGAGCGCCGCAGCGGCCCCCCCTGGCCCGCTCGCACCGTCTCGGCGTCGCGGAGGAGGCGCGGGTGATGCGCGCCCCCCTCACAGAACGCACAGGGCCCGTGAGCTGGCGGCGTCAGCCCCACGACGTGCGCGCGCAGGTGGGCCACCTCGCAGAAGAACTCGACGGGCGCCTCCGGATCCCCGTGCTCCAGCTCGCTGGTGGCGGCGCAGGCCGAGCAGAACGCGCGGATGTGGCAGTCGGTGCACTTCGTCGGGCGGGTGGTCTTCTTGCCGCGCACCTTGGCCAGGAACCCTTCCCACCCCTCCTTGAAGCTCCCCTGGCGCAGATCGAACTGGTCGCTGTGCGACAGCACGCAGATGCTCATCTTCCCTTCCGGATCGACGGCGAAGGAGTTGATCCCGCCGCCGCACTGGTAGACGTCGCTCCGGGTGTCGCCCACCGGGCGGGCCCGCTCGGCCAGCGAGGCCCACTCCGCGCGGCGCGCCGGATCGAGGACGTCGAGCTCGACCATCTCCGCCGGGCTGAGCCGCACCTCGAGCGGGCTGTGCGAGCAATCGATGCGGGCGTTGATCATCCCGTCGAACTTGAACTCCACCCCCAGCTCCTCGGCGAACTGCTGCATCGCGGGAACCTCGTGGCGGTTGATGCTCACCGCCACGGTCTTGAGCTTGAGCGGCAGACCGCGCTCGACGAGCAGGCGGATGCCGCGCATGCAGCGATCGAACGAGCCGGGCACGCCGGTGAGCCGTTCGTACGTCTCGCGCGTACGGCCGTAGAGGGTGATCTCGACGGCGAAGGGGCGCCACTCGGCCAGCATGTCGGCGATCTCCGCGGTGAGCTGGGTGCCGTTGGTGAAGAGCGTGACCAGCAGGCCGCGGCTCTTCGCGTGCTGGTAGATCTCGACGAAGTCCCGGCGCGCCAGGACCTCACCGCCGGTCAGGAGCAGCCAGAGGCAGCCCGCCTCGGCCATCTCGTCGATGATCCGGCAGACCTCGGCGGTCGACAGCTCGCGCGCCCGCGCGCCGGCGTCGCCGACCGGCAGGTTGTTGTAGCAGTGGGCGCAGGCGAGCGGACAGCGATGGGTGAGCTCGATGGTGCCGTTGGTGGGCAGGCGCCCCCCGCGCGCCCGCCGGTAGATCTGGGCGCTGAAGTCACCGTAGCTGCGAAGCGCGACGTTCATGGCGTGACCTCGCTGACGAGCCCCTTGGCCAGCAGCAACGCCAGGAACTCCTGGACGTCCGCGGCCGCCGCGGCCTCGCTGACCTCGTACTCACGCGCCAGCGCCGCCGCCAGCGCCTGCACCGGGGTGCGCCCGTCGAGCAGCTTCCAGATCGAGGCGCCGACCGCGTTCAGAGTGAAGATCGACTCGAGATCTCCCACCCCGCCGCGCACCGGCACGATGATGACGTCGTCGGCGATGGTCCGGCTGACGAAGCCATCGGCCCGGCGAGGGAGGCGGGCAGACGAGGTGGGATCGGCGCTCAACACGCACATACTATCAGCTGTCCCCGGCTGAATCTTGAGCCGGACGGCCACGATCCGCGGTCCTGCGACGGCACGGACGCCGGCGGCCCCCCCACCATCCGCCGAGCGCCAGGAGCGCGAACAGGCCAAGCTGGCTGGTCGCGCCCCGCCCCGAGAGCGCACAGCCGCATCCGTCGCCGGCGAGCGGCGGCATGGTGGTGGCGTCGGCGCCGGCATCGCCGGGGCCGGCGTCGGACGTTCCGCCGTCCACCGGAGCGGCGGCGTCGGCGGTCGTTCCAGCCTCGCCCACCGCGGCCCCGTCGGCCGCGTCCGGAGGCGCGGCGTCGGGGCCGCCGCTGTCGGCGCCGGCGCCCCCGTCCGCCGAGGCGGTCGGGGTTGGGGCCCCGAACAGCGTCGGATCACCGAAGAGGATCCAGGTCCGCTGCGCGTCGACGTCGGTGATTGCCCGCTTGGCCGCGATGGCCGCCTCGCCCAGCGAGGTGCGGGTCAGGCGCTCGACGAAGGTGCTGTCGAGGACCCCCTGCTGTTCGAACGAGGTGAGCGTGGAGGAGGCCCAGACGGCCACCGCGCCACCGTTGGGCGCCTTGATGAGCGTCTCGGCCAGGCTCTCGGTGTAGACGTCGTGAAAGAATCCGTTCAGGCAATTCATGGCCACGTAGATCGAGAGGCGCGGGTTCGTCAGCGCCGCGGCGTCACTGCCCGAAAAGAGGCCGTCCCACACCGAGACCGATCCGTGGCCCAGGTAGTTGACCAGGAAGGGTCCGTCGTCGAGCAGCGGCAGCAGGGCCGCCTCCGTCGAGGTCGATTGGCTCAGGAAGAAATCGGTGGTGGGCATCAGGCCGGCGACGGCCGCGGCCCCGGCCCGGCTGTCCTCCTCGAACGAGAGGCCCGGCTCGTCGGCGTCCGCGATGAAGAGGCCGCCCCGCGGCAGGTTGGCCGCCCCGCCGTAGCTCAGGATCTTTCCCACCACCGTCACCGCCTCGGACGCGGTGCGGACCGGGAGCCGCCCGATCGCGACCTCCGGGATCCCGTCGGCGTTCCAGTCGACGAACCAGTCGTCGGACGCGGTCTCCATCTGCTGGGTGTCGATGAGCTTGGTGGGGGCGAAGTCGAAGTCACCCTGCCCCAGGAAGTTTCGCGGATCGAACGAGGCGTCGCCGACCAGCAGCACGAACCGCGGTGCCGGCGCCCAGCTGCCATGAATCGCCTGCAGAAAGTCGCGCACCGCGAAGGGCGTCTTGTCGCCGCCGCCGTACTCGTCATAGACGTCCTGCAGGTCGACGAGCTGCACCGACCAGCCCTGTTGCCGCCGCGCCGCCACCAGCGGCGCCAGCGCGTCGACGAAGAGCGCGTTCGAAAGGATGACCATCTCGCCGGCCCGCGGCTCCGTCCAGCGGGAGGGGCGGCCGGGCGCCACCGATGCGGGCGCGCCGACGGCGGCACCGGTGAAGGCGTGGAGCGCCGGCCAGGAGGTCTCGCCCGGCGTGTTCACCGTGACCGTGTAGCTCGCTCCCGCGGCTGCCACGCTGGTGACCAGCTCGATCGGGCGGGTCGGGTCGGTCACGTCCATCACCCGCACGTCCGGCGAGGAGAACCCGGCGATGGCGATCGGCGTGGCCGGCGGCGCCGTCAGATCGAGCGCATCGCCGTCGGCGACGAAGAGGTGCTGGTAGTCGATCTCCACGCTGGCCACCAGCGACGTGTCGGGCGAATCCCCCTGCCCCACCAGCAGAACGTCGTTCGCCCCGTCGCTCACGCTGACCGCCGAGATGGTGCAGGTCTGCAACGCCTGACCGGCGAACGCGCAGCTCCCCACCGGCTGTCCGTCGAGGGCGATCGCCACCTGGTGGTTACCCGCCGTGACCCCCTGCAAGACGACTTGCAGCGTGGCCGGCTGCGACGAATCGAGGTGGGTGACCGTCACCGACTCGGTCACGCCGCCCGGGCCGACGACCTCGCCGAAGAAGTTGCTGGCGTCGCCGTTCTTCAGCGCCGCGAAATAGTTGGCTCGCGGGCGAAGCACCGCGGCGGTGGGAAAGCTCTCCGGCGGCGGACCGCTGGCCGGATAGACCACCAGGGGCACTCGCCTTCCGACTGCCCCCGCGACCAGCCAGTAGGTTCGCGCCCCCGTCCAGAGCGTATCGCGCCCCTGGCCGTAGAACTCCAGCGCCTCCCCGCTGTCGAAGACCGCGTCGCCGTTGCCGGTGATCGACAGCGACTGCTCGACGCCGTCGGCGAACAGCTGCAGCTGGGCCGGGTCGATCGCCGGGTCGAGGCCGGCCGCCACCAGCGCCGGCTGCGAGACGTGTTGCCACCCCGCCGAGGTGACGACCAGCTTGACGGCGGGCATCGCCGCCAGCTCCAGCTGGCTGGGGGCGGCCGCCGGCGCCGCTCGGGCGGCGGGCCCGCCCGGCAGACCGAGGCCGGCGATCGCACCGGCCACGACGATGAGCCACCGCGCCATGCGCTCCCCTCATCGGGAGTCCCCTCGCGGACTGAAGATGCAAATTCCGGGCGACGAGCCTAAGGCCCGGCACCGGGTCGACCGATTCGCAGGGGACATGATCCGGAGGAGAGCTTTGTGTGGCGTCTTCGCGGGAGCCCTGGCGCTCGCGATCGCCTGGCCAGCCGCGGTTCAGGCCGCCGCCTGCGGCACCACCGCGTGCGGCTCCGCCAGCAGCGTGACCTACAACGGCACGGCGTTGACCCTGGCCGGCGCCTCGACGAACGGGACGGTGCGCAGCGAGATCTGGTACCTCGTCGCGCCCCCCAGCGGGACCCACAACGTGGTGGTCACCGCCCCGAACGCCGGCGCCGTCACCGCCACCTCGATGTCGTTCACCGGCGTGAACCAGACGACGCCACTCGGCACCCAGGTGTCGGCGATCGGCACCAGCACGGCGCCGTCGGTCACCACCACCAGCGCGGTCGGCGAGCCGCTGTTCGACGTGGTGGGGGCCGTCGGGACCACCGCGCCGACGGTGGCCGGCCCGAAGCAGACCGTCCGCCAGACCAACACCACCGCCAGCGGTCTCGACCACGTCGTGATCGGCTCCAGCACCGCGCCTGGCCTGGGCGCCACGTCGATCACCATGTCGTGGACGATCCCCAGCGCCGACTGGGCCGAGATCGCGGTCCCCATCAAGGCTTCGACCGCTCTCACCGACGTGACGGTGACCGAGCTGACCGCCACGCTGGAACCGGACGGGGTCCTCGTGCAGTGGAGCGACGGCTACGAGCCTTCGTCGCTGGGGTTCTATGTCTACCGCAGCGACGGAGCCGGAGGCCGCGTCCAGCTCAACGGCTCGGTCATTTCAGGCGGCGCGCTTGGCGCCGGCGCCTCGTCGTTCTCCTGGAAGGACGCATCGTCCGGGTGGAATGAAGCTGTCTCGTACTGGGTCGAAGACGTCGGCCTCGACGGGTCGACGACCTGGTATGGCCCGGTCAATCCGCGGCCCGAGGGCGCCACCGGCGGCGCGCCCGCGACCTCCGTGGGGGGCGCCCTGGGCGGCGGCTGGACCGGCGCCGGCGGACAGGCCCCGGCGGAAGCGGCGGGGGAAGGCGGTTGCACCCTCGCCGCGCGCGATCCGCGCGGCACGTTCCTGCAGCTGGTCCTGGCGCTCGGTCTCGTCGCCGGCGTGCGCCGGAAGAAGCGACTCGCCGCGCTCGTCGTCCTCTATGCGCTGGCGGTCGCCGGGACCGGCCTCCTCGTCTCCCGGACCGCCGCCGGGGCGGGCGGCGTCTCCATCGACGCCAGCGCCACCGGCACCGGCGCCAGCGGCTTGACCTTCTCCCACACCATGGGAGCCGGCGCGAACGGCCTCTTGGTCGTGGGCGTGGTCGTCCCGATCACCTGCGACAACACCGCCACCGACGCGGGCAACTGCGGCGCCTGCGGCGCCACCTGCGCGCAGGACGTGGGAGCTTCGCTCAGCACCGGGCTGCTCGGCCTCTGGCGCTTCGACGAGGGGAGCGGCAACACCTCCGCCGATTCCTCGGGGAACGGCAACACCGCCTCGCTCCTCAACAGTCCAAGCTGGACCACGGGCTACTCCGGCGACTGCCGTCGAGGGGAACGGCACCAACAGCTACGTGCAGGCCACCATCGGGACCTGGTTCGGCTCGAACAACACGCTGTCGGTCTCCGCCTGGACGTACGTGAACGCCAACGCCAACGGCCCGGTCGTCGGAATCGCCGGGACCAGCGGCGGCTGGAACATGCCGTTCCTCAGCGTGAAGGGCTCGACCGTCTACGGCTGGCTGTGGGGCGTGCCGGGCACCAACAGCAGCACGAGCCCCCTGTCGGCCACCGTCAGCCTCGACGCCTGGCACTTCCTGGCCATCACCTACGACCCCAACGGCGGCGGGGCGGGCGTCGGCAAGGAGATCTTCTACGTCGACGGCGCCGCCGTCCGGCTCGGCCACCGGAACCTATCAGTCCGTCTGGGACGACCGACGTCTTCACGACCCAGATCGGCGGCGCCAAGCCGACGGCGGTCGACCGAACAGCTATCTCCTCGGCAAGGTCGACGAGGTCCGCGCCTACAACCGGACGTTGAGCGCCGCCGACGTCACCGCGCTTTACGGCGGGCGGCTCACCTGCAGCGCCAGCAGCTGCGCCGCCTGCTCGGGCGGCCAGACCGCCTGCAGCGGCAGTTGCACCGCCACCGCGACCGACGTCAACAACTGCGGCAGCTGCGGGCACGCCTGCAACACCGCCGGCGGCGAGACCTGCGTGGCCGGAGCCTGCACCTGCACGTCCGGCACCGACTGCAGCGGAACTTGCGTGGACACCACCACCGATCCGAACAACTGCGGCGGCTGCAACATCGCCTGCGGGATGCCGACCGGCGCCGCGATCGACAGCGGGCTGCTCGGGCACTGGAAGCTCGACGAAGGGTCGGGCACCACCTCGGCCGATTCATCGGGAACCGGCAACACGGCGACGCTCTCCGGCGCGACCTGGACCACCGGCTACTCCGGCTACGCCGTCACGGGCAACGGCACCTCCAGCTACGTCAGCGCCAACCTCGGGACCTGCGTTCGGCGACGAACAACGCGCTGACCGCCAGTGCCTGGGTCTACGCCACCGTCGACGACCAACGGCCCGGTGTTCGGCGTGACCTCGCATCCCGGCGGGCGGCGGATGGAACATGCCGTTCCTCAGCATCGCCGGCGCGACCGCCTACGGTTGGCTGTGGGGCGTGCCGGGGACCAACACCGCCACCAGCCCGCTCGCCGCCACCGTCAGCCTCAACGCCTGGCACTTCCTGGCCATCACCTACACCCCGTCGGGAGCGTCGGGAACGGAGAAGTTCTACGTCGACGGCGCGCTGGCCGGCACCGCGACCGGCGCCTACTCAGCCGTCGGGCTGGTCGACACCTGGTCGACCTACCATCCCGGGCGCCAAGCCGACCGCCGTCACCAACAGCTTCCTCAACGGCAAGGTCGACGAGGTGCGCGCCTACAGCCGCGCGCTCAGCGCCGCCGAGATCTCGATCCTCTACAACGCCCGCCAGACCTGCTCGTCGTCGACCTGCGGCGGCTGCACCGGCGGCGAATCGCTCTGCGGCGGCGACTGCACCGACAAGACCATCGACGACCAGCAACTGCGGCGCCTGCGGCACCACCTGCAACACGTCGGGCGGCGAGAGCTGCATCGCCAGCAGCTGCGGCTGCGCCAGCGGCACCGACTGCAGCAGCGTCTGCATCGACACCACGACGCGACCAGAACAACTGCGGCGGCTGCGGCACGCCCTGCGGCGCCGTCACCTGCGCCTCCTGCGGACAGCGGCATGTCGGGTCTCTGGCACCTCGACGAAGGCACGGGGGCGACCTCGGCCGATTCGTCGGGCAACGGCCGCACCGCGACGCTGAACAGCAGCCCGGCCTGGGTGACCGGCGAATCCGGCGACGGCCTCACCTTCAACGGCACCAGCTACCTGACGGCGCCTCTCGGGACCTGGTGGGGCGCCAACAACACCATGTCCGCCAGCGCCTGGGTCTACGCGACCGTCGACGACCGAACGGACCGATCTTCGGCGTCACCGAGCACGCTTCCCGGAACGGGTTGGGACATGCCGTTCCTGAGCATCGCCGGCTCGACGGTCGTATCGGCTGGCTCTGGCAGGTCAACGGCAACACGCCGCTCGTCCGCGACGGTCACCCTGAACGCCTGGCACCTCCTGACCATCACCTACGATCCGAACGGCGGCGGCGCGGGCGTCGGCATGGAGATCTTCTACGTCGACGGCGTGGCCACCTCGTCGGGGACCGGCACCTACATGCCCTCGGGCGTGCACCGACTATCTGACGACGCAGATCCAGGGCGCCAAGCCGAGCGCCGTCACCAACAACATCTTGAACGGCACCATCGACGAGCTGCGCGCCTACACCCGCGTGCTCTCCGCCGGCGAGATCGCCCTGCTCTACAACGCCCGACAGGTCTGTACGGCCTCGACCTGCAGCGGCTGTCCCGCCGGAACCACCAGCTGCGGCGGCGGCGTCTGCCAGAACACCGCCTGCGGCGCCTGCGGCAGCCCCTGCACGGGCACCCAGCAGTGCGTCTCCGGCACCTGCATGTAGTCGAGTCGACGCGCTTCAGAAGACGCGTCGCTCCGTCGATGCACCTCGAACAGATGCGCATCAATCCTGGTCTCACGAAGGGTCTCGCCCTGCTGGCGATGAGCGGAATGTTTCTCGTCGCCTGCGGCGACTCGTCGCCCGGGGCCACCGGCGAGGCGGGTGCCGGCGGCGCGCAGACGGGCGGCGCGGGTGGCAAGGGGAGCGGCGGCTCAGCCGGCCAGGGCTCGGGCGGCGCCACCGGGGGGAACGTCGGCACGGGGGGCCTCGGAACCGGTGGAGACGTTACGACCGGCGGGACCGGAGACGCGACCGGCGGCAGCAGCGGGGGCGCGGCGGGAAGCGCGACCGGCGGCATGGTGGCGCGGCGGGCAGCGCGACCGGCGGCATTGGTGGCGCGGCGGGCAGCGCGACCGGCGGCGTTGGTGGCGCGGCGGGCAGCGCGACCGGCGGCGTTGGTGGGGAAACCACGGACGCGGCGACGCCGGCGGACTCCGGCGCCACCGACGCGGGAGTGGACGTCCCGCCTCCGCCTCCCCCTCCGGCGCCCGCAACGACCATCCCCACGACGCCAATCGACTTCGGACTGGTCGACTGCGGCGCGGCGGGAGGGACCCTTCCTTTGTCCTTCACCAACACCGGGACGGCGACGCTGCACTATCGCGCCGCGATCGATCTCGGCGGCATCTTCTCGCTGCAGGGCGCCGCGGCCGACGGCTCGGTCACCGCTGACCTCGCCCCCAGCGCGACCGCTCAGCTGACCATCGTGGCCGGAATCATCCCCACCACCAGCGCCGCGGGCGCCGTCCTCACCGGGGCGCTGACCGTCACCACCAACGCCGCCGGCGCCGACAACACGCAGATCGCGCTGGCCATGACCGCTCAGGGGAGCACCTGCACGCTCACCTGCGGCGCCTTTGCCAAGTGCACGCCGAGCAACGCCTCGCCTTACTGCGCCAACACGGCGACCGACAACATCAACTGTGGGGCGTGCGGACACGCCTGCGGCACGGGTGAGGTCTGCACCAACGGCGCTTGCGCGCTCACCTGCGGCGCGCTCACCAAGTGCTCGCCGTCGACGGGAAGCGACTACTGCGCCAACACCGCGACCGACAGCGAGAACTGCGGCGCCTGCGGCAACGTCTGCGGCACCGGGCAGGTCTGCAGCGCCGGCGTCTGCACCCTCTCGTGCGGCGCGCTCAGCAAGTGCTCGCCGTCGACGGGCGCCCCCTACTGCGCCAACACGACGACCGACAACGCCAACTGCGGCGCCTGCGGCAACGCCTGCACCGGCGCCAACGTCTGCTCGAACGGCGTCTGCACGCTCACCTGTGGCGCGCTCACCACCTGCGCCCCCACCAGCGGCGCCCCCTACTGCGCCAACACGCTGACCGACAACGCCAACTGCGGCACCTGCGGCAACGCCTGCACCGGCGCCGACGTCTGCGCCAACGGCGTCTGCACCATCGCCTGCGGAGCGCTCTCGACCTGCACGCCGTCGACCGGCGCCCCCTACTGCGCCAACCTCTCCACCGACAACGCCAACTGCGGCACCTGCGGCAACAGCTGCGGGTCGGGCCAGGTCTGCAGCAACGGCGCCTGCACCCTCACCTGCGGGGCGCTGTCCAAGTGCACGCCCGCGAGCGGCGCCCCCTACTGCGCGAACTTCGGGACCGACGCGGCCAACTGCGGCGCCTGCGGCAACGCCTGCGGCGCGGGCCAGTCCTGCATGAGCGGCGTCTGCACCGCGAACTGCTCGGGGAACGAGACGGTCTGCTCGGGGATGTGCACCAACACCTCGTTCGACCCCAGCAACTGCGGCGTCTGCGGCAACAGCTGCGGGTTCGCGCAGGGGTCGGCGGCTTGCGCCGGCGGAGGCTGCTTCTTGACCGCCTGCAACCCAGGGTACGCGGACTGCAACCATGCCCAGTCGGACGGCTGCGAGACCAACACCAACAGCGACGCCGCCAACTGCGGCGCGTGTGGGAAGTCCTGCGCGCTCGGTGAGTCCTGTGTCGCCGCGGTCTGCACCGCCAACTTGTCGCAAGGCCTCATCGGCTACTGGAAGATGGACGACGCCGCGGGGTCGACCAAGGCCGCCGACAGCGGGCCCAACAACCTCCCCGGCTTCGTGCAAGGGAGCGTCACCTTCCTTCCCACCGCCGGCAAGCAGGGCTCCGGCGCGATCTCGCTGGCGGGCAACGGCTACATCCGCGTCCCCTTCCCCAACAACGCCAAGAACCAGGGGACCGGCATCGCCATCCCGCAAGGCAACCTGACCTTCTCGATGTGGTTCAAGACCAGCGCCAGCACTCTGGGCGGCCTGCAGGCGGTCGAGGGGAACGCCACCTGGGGCACGGGCTACGATCGCATCGTGGGCAACGGAACCGGCTCGACGCTGCAGTACAACGTCTGGAACGAGGTCAACATGTCAGGGGTTGCGACCGTCAACGACGGCAACTGGCACCTCATGACCTACGTGCTCGACGAGTCCAACGGCTTCTTCACCTATGTCGACGGAACCCCCGACGCCAGCTCCACCACGCCGACCACCAATTGCGGCGAAGGATGCAGCGGCTTCGACTGGGCCGCGGAGTACTGGATTGGCTACGCCGCCAGCGGCCGCTTCAGCGCCAACTACTTCGTCGGCCTCATCGACGACGTCCGGATGTACAACCACGTCCTCTCGCCGACCGCGGTGATGCAGCTCTACAACGCAACGAAGTAGCGCGCCGGGGGGCCGGCACCCGCTGCCGAGCGGCGGCGAGCCGGCGAGCCACTCGCACAATTAACCGGGCGAGCGCAGCGTGGCTTTGCCACGCGGAGCGAGGGGGAACCGGGGGGTGCGAGCGGCAGCGAGCCACCCCCCGTAAAACCAACCTCACAGAACGAAGTTGACCAGCAGCTTCTCCTCGCCGCGCAGGAGCTCCGTCGGGAACCGCCACTTCTTGAGATGGCTGCTGTAGCAGTGGCGAACCTCGCGGGGAACGCCGTCGGCGCCCAGGATCTGCACCAGCTCGACGGCGCCGTTGGCGCCGATCTCGAAGGCGGCGCCGAGCTCGAGCGGCGGGCCGCGGTCAGGATCGTCGAGGCACTCCCGCAGCTCGGGTGCCCGGTCGGCGGCAAAGGCGCGCAACGCCTTCGTGCGCTCCCCTTCTTCCAGGGGTTTGCCGGCGGGCAACGGCAGCAGCGCCACGGGTGCGACGCGCCCGGGCTTGGCGTGGCGCGCGACGTGCGCCACGCCGCTCGCGCCGCCACCGCCGGCCGTCGCGGGCGCCGCCACGCAGGCCGCGGCCGGCGGACAGACGGGCGGCGGTGCCGGGACCGGCGGGACGGCGCGCCGGAGCGCCAGGAGATAGCCGGCCCCCCCGCCCCCTGCGAAGAGCGCGAGCGCCAGCGCCGCCAGCGCCGGCCCCCGCCCGCCACCACCACGACCACCGCCCCGCCCTCTGGGCGCGCCACCGCCGGAATGGCGCAACCAGGCGGGGAGATTGGCGGAGGATGCCATGGGCGTCGACCCTCCCCGCTCAGTGGCTCGTCGCCAGGGCGGCGACGCTGCTCCCCAGCTTCTGGATGGCGGCGGTGGGCATCGACCCGATGAGCTGGCAGAAGTCGGCGCTCTGCCCGGTGCCGGGATGGGCGGCGTTGAGCGCGGCCATCAGCGGCGTGAAATAGGCGTTGGGCGACGGGCCGATGTCGTCGAGCACGTTGAGCGGGAAGCCCGTGACGGCTTTGCACTTGGTTTCGAAGTCGGTCTGGCTCTCCCCCTCGGCGGTGGCGATCGCCACCTGCACCACCTGCGACGGCGAGATGGTGGTGCCGCTCGAGAAGGACAGCCAGGTGACGCCGCCGGAGCCGTCGGCGTCGAGGAAGATGTCGGTGGGCGAGCGGCCGTTGACGTTGCAAGCGTCGCTCGGCAGCGCGCAGCGCCGCGCCAGCGGCTGCAGGTAGACGATGATGAACAGATCGCGCGGGCTGTCGAAGAAGGCGCTGCGATTGATCCCGCCCAGGGACGGCGGCAGCGCGGCCGAATCGAGCCCCTGGCCGAAGGCGATCAGGTTCTGCGCCTCACAGTGCTGATTGTCCCCGTCGAAGTTCCCCGACCCGGCCAGAAGCTGCAGCGCGGGCTGCAGGTCGGCGTCGTCGATGTTCCCCAGCGTCGGCGCGATGAGCGGCAGCAGGGTCTGGTAGTCCTTCACGCCGGCGTCCGCTTCCGCCGCCAGCAGGCCGAGCAGCGCCAGTGAAGAAGGGGGCGGCCCGCTCGCGCTCGAGCGGCCGAGCAGGAGCCGCGGCCCGTACTGGTCGCCGTAGGTCGGGATGAGCCCCATGTTGGCGATGGAGAGCCCCCGCTGCGTGAGGTACCCCAGCAGGCCCGTCATGATGGCGGCGTACTGCCCCGAGAGGTTCACCGACGAGCGCGCCAGGTTGGCGACGAAGAGGACGCTGGCCGTCAACGGAGGCGGCTGCGGCAAGGCGTCGGGGCGGACGGGGAACGGGACCGGGACGAAGATCTTCCGGGTCATCCCACCGTCCGGGCTGGGGGGCGTGATGATCGTGCAACCGGCCGGCGCCGTCGTCGTCAACAGAACCAGAAGAAGCGTTCGGGTTTTCATAGTGCCACCATCTTTCCCTTGTCCTTCGACGTTGCGGACCCATTGCCGGAGTTGCCACCGTCTGTCTGAGAGGTCTGGGGCGCCTGCAGGCCGCGGGCGCGCAGCGTCTGTCGCAGCGCCGCGAAGAGCGCGCGGCGCGCCTCGGCCGTCTCGCGCGGGGTCGGCGCGACGACCAGCGACAGATCCTCCTCCAGCGCCGCCGCCACCGTCCGGGGGAGCGCCGCCATCGCGCGGGAGGCGACCGCCGGCGAGGCGGTGCGCAGGAAGCGGGCCAGGAGCTCCGTCGGAACGCCGACCACGGCGGCCCCCAGCACCTCCTCGGAGACCAGCTCGAATGACCGCTCGGTGATGAGCGCGCCCTCCACCGCGCGGGCCTTGGCCGGATCGGCGCGCCGCATGGCATCGAGGATCTCGGCCTGCTCGTCCGCCGGCCGCTCCTCGACCAGCTCGACCGCCAGATCGAGGTCGCCGGTCTGGCCCGCGTCGAGGTGGGCCTGCTCGATGGCCCGCGCCCGCAACGTCGCCGCCACGTCGAGCAGGTGCTCCTTCGAAAGCGACTTCGGCGAAGCGATCGCCGCCGCCAGCGCCGCCCGCTCGCCGGTCGAGCGCGTCTCGAGGTACGTCGACCGCAGGTGCGCCGGAGCGTAGCGGAGCGCCGCCGCCCGGACGCTGGGCGGCTCGGGATCGAGCACCGCGGCCAGCCGGGCCGGCGACACCCCCAGCAGGAAGGCGAACTCCCGCTCGACCGGATCGTCGGCGCCGACCATCCGGTGTTTGAGGATGCGCCGGTGGAGCTGGTCGACGATCTCGCGCGTGTCGGAGCGGGGCCGGGCGTCGACGAGCAGCGCCGCCGCCTCGCGCAGCGCCGAGGCGCAGGCCGGATCGCCCCGCAGATCCTCGACGACGCCGGGGCCGATCAGCTCCACCGCCACGGCGACCTTCTCGATCTGGTTCTCGCGCAGCAGCTCCCCCATCACCCGGCGGGCGAGCACCCGATCCTCGCGCAGCGCGCGCCGCACCTCGGGGAGGTGATCGGGCGCGGCCGGCTGCCCACCGCCCCCGGACGCCTCGCTGCGCCGATCGGGGGCGGTCCCTTGCTGGATGTTGCGCCTGGCGCGGCGGTCGGCGAGCGCGCTCAAGAGGGCAAAGGTCAGCGCGCCGATCAGCAGGCCCAGGATGCCGAGCGCGATGGCCACCACCCAGGGAATTCCATGCAGGGTGGTGTCAGCGGTCGCCGCCGGGGGCGGGACGACCGGTCGGGGAGGCGGCGCGGGCTGCTCGCGCTCGCGCTGCGGCGCCGGTTGCGGCGGCGGCATCGGCGGCGGATAGCCGTAGGGGGACATCTCCCGCTGTTGCGGCTGCGGCCGCGGGGTCGGAAAGGCGATCACGCTGTCGGTGATATCCACCGGCACGTCGAGCACGTCGAGCTTGCTCTTCAGCAGATTCTTGAGGTCCTTGCGAAACTGCACCGGCAGCTTCGAATCGAGCGTCAGCGCCACCTCGACCCGCTCCGCCACGAACTCCGTCCCGGGCGTCAGATCCTCGAAACCCGGGGCCGCGCCCGGCGGCAACGCCGTGGGGCGATTGACCCGGACGTCGATGTACTTGAGCTCGGCCTGGCCGGGCGCCATCTCCTCGAGCACCGGGGCCACGCGCCGCTGGACCTGATCGCGCACGTTCGCCTCCAGCAGCTGCGCGTCGTTCCCGAACGGCGGCCGGCGATCCGCCCGCGCGGTGCCCGCGGCCAGCAACGTCACGAGCGCCACGGCGGCCGCCCCCATCCCGGTTCGCTTGTTGTCGATGATGCGCTTCATGAAACCACTCCCAGCTAGTGGACCCTAATCACGACCCTGCGATTTTCGGCGCGGGCGCGCGTCTGCGCGGCGGCGTCGCCCTGAACGGGCGTGGCCGGCCGCGTGTCGGCGTACCCCTGAGCGGAAAGTCGCTGCGGGCTCACCCCGGCCGCGGTGAAGGCCTTGAGCACGTTGATGGCCCGCGCCGACGACAGCTCCCAGTTCGAGTCGAAACGGCCGGTGTGGATCGGGACATCGTCGGTGTGCCCCTCGATGGCGATCTGATACCGGTTGTCGATGGTGGGGAGCAGCTTGCCGACCCGGTCGATGGCGGTGTGTCCGGTCGGCGTGATGTCGGCCTGGCCGCTGTCGAAAAGCAGCGCGTTCTTCAGCTCCATGCGCAGGCCGTCCTCGTCGACGACGGTCTTCACCTGCTGGGTCAGACCCTGCGCCGCAATCACCGCGTCGATCTTCTCCTTCAGCGCGTCGAGCGACGGCGGGGGCGCCTGATGAGAGATCGCCGCCGAGACCATCTCGAACCTGCGCAGGTTCACCTTCGACATCGCCAGCGCCAGGATCAAAAACGCGAGCAGCAGGCTGACGACGTCGACGTAGGGGATGAGCCACGAGGTGTCGTCCTCCTCGCCATAGGCGAGCAGATCGTTGGGATCGGGTCCCCGACTCCGGCTCGCCTTGGCCGAGGCCTTGCCGCCGGCGCCCGCGCCCGGTTCCAGCCCGATCATGCGGCCTCCGCGGTGGGGGGGGCGGTGCCGCCCGCGCCGGCCAGCAGGCGCAGATCGTACAGCGATCGCCCCTCGGCGATGCTGGTGAGCCCGCGCTCGAGCAGGCGCGCCGACACCGACAGGTTGCGTCCGTAGTTCTCGATCCGCTTGGCGAACGGCGACCAGATCGCGTACGCCAGGATGAGGCCGTAGAACGTGGCCAGCTGCGCGACCGCCATCGCCGGCCCGAGCTGCTCGAAGTTCTTCAGGTTGATGAGCATGTTCACGAGGCCAACGATGGTCCCCATCAGGCCGACGGCCGGCGTCGTGCGGGCCAGGAACCGGAACACCTCCTCGGCCTCCTTGACCTGCGACAGGCGCGCGTACGACAGGGTCAGCACCGTCTCGCGCGCGTCGGAGCCGCCGCCCGGCTGGAGCAGCAGCGGACCGACCTCGCGCAGCAGCGGATCCTCGGCGTCGGCCAGCACCTTGGACGCCTCCACCGTCCGCCCCTGCTTGAGCTCGCGACCGAATCGGTAGAGATCGGCGATCATGCGCGACTCCGCCCGGCGCGCGTGGTAGCGGAGGGCCTGGGTCAGGGTCACGATGCCGCGCCAGATCTCGCGCACGTCGTGTCCCACCAGCAGGATCGACGGCGGCGCGCCCAGCAACAGGATGAGAGCCGCGGGGTGAAAGAAGCCGGTGAACCCGTTCGGCATGTGGCTGCGGGTGGCGACCAGCGTCGCCCATAGCCCGGCCAGCCCGATGATGATGTGCATCTTCGCTTCTACTTTCCGAGGCGCTGGAGCGCCTCCAGCACCGCGAGGTTGAACGGGTTCAGCCGCAGGGCCTCCTGCCAGGCTTCCCGCGCCAGGTTCTTGTTGCCGAGGCGCTCGTAGAGAGAGCCCTTCATCGACAGGATGTGCTCGTCGTCGGGGTACTGCTTCTCGAGATCGACCAGCTCCACCAGGCCCAGCTCGTAGTGCCGCGTGCGATAGAGATCCTTCACCCGCGCCAGCGTCAGGAGGTAGCTGGCCTTGGGGGCGGCGGGCGGGCCACCCGCGCCGCCAACCTTGTCGGACGGCCGCGCGACCTTGCGAGTCGGTTCCGTCGCGATCGGTCGGATGGGCCGCCCCCTCGTCGACGGCGTCATCCGGGCCGGGCGCGTCGGTCTTGGCGCGCTCGGCGGTCGCCCGGTTCTCGGCCATGATCTCGCGATCGGCGGCGGTCGCCGCCGCCATGTCGATGGACATCGGCGCCGCCGGTTTGCCGCTGAGCGGCACCTTCACCTCGTAGGCGGTCGCGATCTCCGGGAGCTGAATCTCCCAGTCGCGCACGCCGTCGGTCATCCGCACCACGTAGCGGCTGCGGCCCGACTCGCCCGAGGCGGTGTATGGGGAGCCGCGCAGCAGATCGGGCGGCACGCGCACGTCCGCCGGCACGGGGCCGCCGCTGGCGCACCCGCCCGCCGTCGTGAGGGTCAGAGCCCCGAAAACCAGCGCGCCGTACAGACAATCGAGACCTGTTTTCGACATGCCTTTCACCAATTGAGCGCCACCCGGAGTCGAAACCCCAGGCCTCCCAGATCGTAGCTCGAATACGTGGTGGGGAAGACGTACATCAGCCCACCTTCGAAGGAGAGACGGTACTTGAGGTGCAAGTCGAGGCCGCTCTCCAGGTAGAACGTGTTCCCCTCGTTGCCGGTGAACATCCCGCCCGCCTCGCCGTAGGCCCACAGCTCGGGTTTGTTCAGGTTGGGCGCCGACAGATCGTGCGAGTAGTAGGCCCCGAGCAGGATCGAGTTCAGCGCCTGCGGCTGCTTGGTGGTGCTGGGCGGGCCGGTGGTGAAGATGCCGGCGCTGATGCCGAACAGGCTCCCCTGGTTCTCGCCGAACTTTTCATGAAACCGCAGCGAAACGTTGGCGCCGACGATGTTGCCCGTCGGCCCTTGATAGCCCATCTGCAACATTCCCAGCGACGCCGCGTATCCGTAGCTGGGGCGGCCGGCGATCTTCTGTTCCAGCTCGGCGGCCCGCTCGGCCCGCGTCGGGATGTGCTGGCCCGTACGCAAGAGCGCCGTCATCGTCCCGTCCGAGCGATAGGCGTCGCTCCAGACCACGTTGCCGTCCGAGGCCCGAAACACGCTGGCCTCCATCCAGATGACGTTCTGGTCGGGGCTGAAGGTGAAGTCCACGTCCATGAAGGTCTTGATGCCGGTGGTCTCGCCGACCCGCCGCAGGTCCTCCTGCTTGACCGCGCCGAGGGTGATGACCCAGCTGCCGTTCTCGACCCGGGACCGCAGCGCTTCGCACTCGACGCACAGGTTGATCTTCACCGCCGTCGCGTTGAGCAGGCGCGCGGTCAGCCGCGCCTCCAGCGTGTGCGCGAACTCGGGGCGGAGGTTGGCCGAGACGCGCACCAGGCGAATCGCCATCGGCGACAGCAGATTGGGGTCCTCGAGCGCGAGCTTCCGCGCGATCTCGTCGATGATGTCGTCGACCAGCTCGAAGAAGTCGATGTTGTCGCTGGAGCGCTGGATCAGCTGTTCCATCTGGCTCGGCGTGGCCGGCTTGGGCGCCGCACGCGGCGGTTCCGCTGCCACGCGGGCGGCGCCCGCCGACGGGCCCGAGCTCGAGAGGACCGGGGCGGGCCGGCGGACCGGCGGCGGCGCCCGGACCGGCGGCGGCACCGGCGGCGGCGCGTCGGGATCGTAAGCGGCCGGACGGCCCCGCGGGTACTCCGGGTCGACCCGCTGCGGGACCTCGCCGGTCTGCGTCTGGGCGTCCGAGGCCGAATCGCGCGGCGTCGTGGCCCGAGCGGCGGCCGGTGGCCGGTGCGTGCGCGGTCGCGCTCTCGATCTCCGTCTGCGAGTAGGTGCCGGGCGCGGCCGGCGCGTTCCCGTCGTTCGGGGGTGCGGGATCCTCCGCCCGGGCGGGGCTCGCGGGGACCTGCAGCGCCGCCACGGCGATGGCGCCCAGGCAGACCAGCCTGGCGCGACTAGAACGCATAACCCGCCTGGAACCGGACGCCGTTTCGGTCGGCCTTGAGGCTGCTGCTCAGCGCCGTGTCCAGCTCCGGACTGGGCGTCTTCTTGTCGTCGTTCAAGCTCGCTCCCGTGTAGAACGCGTATTCGAACACGTATTCAATGCTCATCCGGAAGGATCGGAACCCGAACGCGAGTCCTGCCCCGGCGACGACGCTGTTGGCGCGCCCGGATCCGCTGGCGTGCGTCGATCCGTTGCCGCCCGGATTGGGGACGAACAGCGCGAGGTCGGAGCTCATGAAGGAGAGCCCCGTGTCGACGAACGGGGTCAAGTCACGATCGAGCCAATACCATCGGCCGCGCAGTCCGTACGCAGTCCGTCCGCAGGCTGATGTCGAGATCCCGTTCCCGTCCTGACAGTCGATCGGCCGCCATCCGAGCCAGACCCCCAGCTCGGCCTTGCGGAGAAAATCCCAGGAGAAGCTGATGCCGTAGCTCGCCAGCCCCGACCCGAAGAACCCCTCGAACGCCAGGGGGCGGGTGACCCGCCAAGGCTGGGTGGCGTCGATCCACTGCTGGATGCGCGCCGCCCGCGTCAGCTCCTGGGTGGCGACCTGCTTGCTCCGGTCGGCGGCCAGGCGGTCCTCGAACCGTTCGAGGCGGCAAGCCCGGCGGAGGTTCTCCGCGGCGGGCGTGGTGTCGGCGAAGTCGAGCGCCCGCGCCGCCTCGCAAGGATCTTCCGGCCGCTGATCGACGAGCGACTGCGCGCGGGCCGTGGCAGCGCCGACGGTCTCGAGGAGGAACGCCAGCGGCAGCGCCACCAACAACACCCAGCGGGTCACGAGCCGCCTCCCGTCCAGGCGATCCGAAAGCTGCCCGGCCAGCGCCGCAGCGACGCGGGCGTCGGATCGGCGCCGTGGCGGGGGACGAACACCAGCGGCCCCACCTCCTCCAGCGCCGACGTCAGGTCGATGGCCGGCGCGCGCACGTCATAGCTGCGGCCGATCAGGATCTCGCCCAGCAAGATCGGGCGCCGCGCCGACCCGACCGTCTCGGCGTAGGCCCGCGCCCCCGACCGGAGGTGGGCGCTGGCCGCCCGGTAAAGCGTGGTCAGCTCCTCGTCGACGGGACCACGCCCCGCCTCGTCCAGGTGCCGCTTGAGCGTCGCCACCAGCGTCGCCAGATCGGTCTGATCGTCGTTGTCGACCAGCGCCGGCAGCGCGTCGCGCGCCACCACCAGCAGCGCGCGTTGCCAGTCGACCGAGCGCTCGGCCCGCACCTTCGACCGGTGCCCCTCCGCCTCGGCCGAGGCGATGAGGCCGCCCTCGCCCGCCGTCGTCGTCGTGCCTTTCGGCTTGGCGCTGCCTTTCGTCTTGCCGGCCGACGGCCGCCCGGCGGGCTCCTCCTGGCCGGCCAGCAGCAGGAAGGTCCGCGCGAACTCGGCCCGCGCGCCGGCGCGCGCGGCCGCCACCGACTCGTGAGCCAGGTGCTGCAACCGCCGCTCGGGGTCGGTGTCGTTGTCGTACAGCCAGGCGAAGGTCGCCATCGCCGAGGCGTGCGCGCCGGCCCCCAGCGCCAGCTCGGCGAACGCCTGGGCGCGGGAGAGCCGCTCGCGCGGCGGCCCCAGCGACTCCAGCATCTCCATCGTCTCGGATGAGACCGGGGAGGCTTCGAGGGTGCGAAGCGCCATGTCCATGATGGCGCCGAGCGCCGGATCGGCGTCGACGTCGGCCCGGCCGTGCCGGTGCAGCGCCTCGCGCGCCTCGGCGAAGAGCTCGGCGCGGCGGCCGGCGCGCGCGTGCGCCTCGACCTGACGGAAGGCGATGTAGCGGCCGACGTCGTCGTCGCCGTGGGGCGGCGCGCCCAGGATAGCGGCCGCGTCGTCCGGGCGCTTGGCCGCCACCAGCCGATCGGCGAGGAGCAGCGCCAGCGAACGACGGACGATCGGCGGCCGATCGAGGCGGAACGCCGCCCGCGACTTTTCGATCGCCAGCGCAGGCGCGACCGCCGGATCGGCGATCGCCGCCAGCGCGTCGGTGAAGATGGCGTCCGACCGTTCGCGGAGCGCGAGCACGTCGTCGCGCGCGCCTCCGGCCGCGTCGAACCGGGCCAGCGCGGCGACCGCCGGGGCGGCGCGACCGTGCGCCATCTCCAGCACCGCCGCCTGCAACAGCAGCGGGAGCGTCGCCGGGTGCTCGAGCGGCAACATGCCGGCGGTCCGGGTGACGAGCGCGATCTCCGCCTCGGCTGCCGGCGCGGACGTCTGGCCCAAGGAGGCCGCGGCGGGGATCCCGGAAGACGTCGCAGGGCAACGGGTCACGAGCGCGGGAACCGCGACCTCGTCGTTCCAGTGCTCGCGCTCGATGGGCCAGGTGACCTCGAGGGACGCGCCGGGACCATTCGCCCGCCCGGCGGACCGCGCCAGCGGCCGGGGTAACGGCCGCGCGACCTGGGGAAGCTCGGGCAGCGCACGCGAAAGCCGCACCCGTTCGATCTGCACCAGCCGGCGGAGCTGGTCCCACGGATCACGCAGCGGACGATCGGCAGGAGAGAGGTGCGGAACGCGCGCCAGCGGCTCGCAGCGCAGGAGCGCCAGCATCTCCGACCAGAAGTCGAGCGCGCTGTCCGGCTTGCCGCGCTCTCGATCGGCAAGCGCGGTGAGCGCCACTTCGGCCTTCGCCAGATCGCCGTGCCAGACTGCCTCCCCCGTCTCGGTGAGGAGACGTTCGCGCGAGACGGGCGCCGGAATCGCCGCCCCCACCCAGAGCGCGGCCGGCGCGGCCAGAGGCTCCCCGGCGTGCCCCGAGCACGCGGCGCCCGAGGCAAAGGCTGCGGCGAGGCCCACGGTCGAGAGGCGAGAGATCTTGCGCGGGACCTTCACAGCGTCCCCCCGGCGCTGATCGACGGCAACCCGCCCCAGACGCCGATGGTGGTACCCGAGCGAGACTCGAAGTCGAGGGTGACGGCGGCGTCGATCCGCGCGAAGAACCTCGGCGTGAGAAAGACGAGGAAGCCGAGCCCGGCGTCGGAGGAGGGACCGATCTCGCCGCCGTTGTCGTGGATCCCTGCGTGGAGAAACGCCTGCGGCTCGAAGTGGACCACGCCGCCGAGGCCCCCCACCAGAAGCTTGCCGTAGCCGATCGAGTAGCGCGCGCCGATCAGGGCGCGCCAGCCGGGCGGGTGGCTGTCGGGGAGAAGACCGTTTTCGGCCTCGACCCGCTGGGCGGTGGAGTCGAGAGAGCTCCAGTCGTGCGCCACCTGCGCCTCGAGGCCGAGCGGCTCGAGGACGTAATAGGTGGCGCCGACGCGCAAGCCGGGGCTGTTGTAGAAGTCGCCCCGCGAGAGGTATTCGAACC
Source organism: uncultured Pseudomonadota bacterium (assembly GCA_963835825.1). Classification (GTDB taxonomy): domain Bacteria; phylum Myxococcota_A; class Polyangia; order Fen-1088; family Fen-1088; genus JADGRB01. Next base: position 677,883 of record CAWIGZ010000001.1, on the reverse strand, counting down.
CGCCGTAGATCTCCACCTGCTTGGCCTTCACCGCGAACCGCTGCTGAACGCGGACCGCCGCCGCCGGCCGCGGAGCCGGTTCGTTGATCCCGCTGGCCGGCCCGGCGGTGATCGGCGCGGGGCGCAATGAGCTGGGCGCCACCGGCGGCGCAGCTCCCGGTTGAGCAACGTCCGCGGCGAGAGCTCTTCCGCCCGCGAAAGACCGAACAGGACGAGCGCCGTCGCACCGACCCAGGAGCTCATGGCAACTCCGCGCAAAGGGGGCTCGCCATCCAGGACGTCGCGCCGGTTCCGTTGGTCGACTCGAACGGGTGGTCGCAATACGCGGTGCAGAGCTGGAAGCGAACCGACGCGCTCGCCGCCGTGAACGAGGGGCCCGGCGCCGACGTCACCTGCGGGAGGTTGACGAAATAGCCGGGTGGGTCGGATGCCATGATCGGCCAGGCCCAGGGCCCGTAGCCAGAGCCGTAGCCGGAGCCGGGCAGAAGCTCGGCCGGCGAGGTGTCCGCCGCCTGGACGCGTGGGCTGGAGGTGCAAATCTTGAAAAACCCGCCGTCATAGGCGGCGGCATCGGCCGCCGACAACAACGGCACTGGCACGCTCTGATCGTAGGTCTGGCTGGTATAGGGAAGGTGCTGGGCGACGTACATGGCCAGCGCGGCTTCGAAGGTCGGATCGTCTGCTTGTTGCCAGGCCGTCGACATCGACCAACTGGGCCCCATCGCGGCGGCCAGAAACGGGGGCGGATTGAAGAGCCAGGAAAGCGTCTCCAGATCGTAAGGCGCCGGAGCCGTCAGATCATCGAACAAAGCCTGCAACGAATCGGTCAGCGTCTGCGGCAGCGGGAAGTTCTGGTTGTTGAAGTAGAGGAAGTGAAACTGCTGGTGCGTCTGGGGGAAGCTCGACACCACCTGCAAGACGGCATCGGCCATGTCCGTCGCCGGCAGCGTCCGCCCGTCGACCTGCGCGCAGTTGGCCGAGCCACCGGTGGCATCGGGGTTGATGGCGAGGTTGATGGTCGGCAGCTTCCGTACGGGCACCGTGGTCTTGTGCATGTACTTGTCGACGAGCGACTCGATGGTCTGCAGCGCCGACGCGCAACGATCGGCGGTCGGGATCTCGAGGTCGAGAACGATCTGGTAGATGACCGGCGACTGCTCGACGGGAGGGACGAAGGTCTGCTGCATGTTCGTCACCTGGGGCACCGTCGCGACGCGCCCCTGCGCCACGATCGCCGCGCCCGCATCCGACGGAACAGGCCGGATCCCGACGCAATAAATTCCGCTGTCGCTGAGCGGAAGATCGGGCGGAAATCCGTAGGTCTTGGCATCGAGCGGTGAAAAACTGACGCCCGTCGGCAACACCTCCGCCACGCAGAGCCCCTGGGTCGGCCACATGGTCCGGTCATAGGACCGCGGGTAGACGTACGGCGGCTCGAAGGCCACCGTGTCGGTCAGGCTGACGTAGACCTGGTCGTTGGTGAGGCTGAAAAAACGGGTCGACGCCGAGGGTCTGGTCCTCGGTTCTCGGGTGGGCCAGCTCCCCTGGAAGGGTGCCGTAGGTGGCGTGAACGGCGCGAACCGGACGGGGAAATCCCTCAGGGCGTACTGGCCCCGCACGACATACTGAAAGCAGGACCCTCCGTCGGCATCGGCGCAGGTCGAGGCGCCCCCCGGAAACAGCGACTGCGAAAAATCGATGTCGCTGTAGCCGTCGTCGCCAAGGAGCTGAAAGTGCAGGTCGTCCCCGAGCCCCGCGGGCGAGGAGATTCTCCAGCGCACGATGGAGATGTCCTCCTGAGGGCTGTAAATCAGGTCGACTTTCTGGGGGGTATAGGGCGACGGAACGAACAGCACGTCGCCGCAACCAACGGAAAGCACGCTCACGGCCAGAAGCACAGATGCGGCCAATGCGCGGCAGCGGGAGGCCTCACGGGGATGGCGCGGCCCGCAATTCAACTGGCGTGATCCTTGCTGTGTGATGGGTTGAGGGGCGAGCATGACAGGTTGGTTGATTGCCCCCGGCGCCAGTCAGGCAATATTCGTGCTCAGAGAAGCACCACTGCGCGGCACTAGTGGAACGGCTACGGTTGATGATTGTCTCTCAAATTTGTGAAAGCATGATCAGAATGTCGCGCTCGAGGTTGGCGGGGCTGCTCGTGGCGCTGGCCCTCTCGAGCGCGCTGGCCGGCTGCTGCGGAGGCGCCCACTCCCACAAGTGCGACTTTACGCCGCTGGATAGTCAGAAAGATGGGGGAAGCGACGGGCCCATGATGTGCGGAACGGCGGGGATCTGCCAAACGCCGACCGTCTGCTGCGCCCAGAAGGTCAGCCCATACTTCAGCTGCGTCACCGGTGGATCAGACTTCGTCCAGGACAAATGCGAGAAGCCGCCGGACATGACGCCCCGGGCTGCGCGATGCCCACGGACTGCGACCGGCGGAGCGGTCTGCTGCCTCGAGTACGCCGCCGGGCACGGTCGCTTGCCAGCCGGCCCCGGTGTGCCAGGGAGCGAGCAACGCAATAATCTGCACCTCGGACCGCGACTGCCCCACCCAGGCGCTTGGTTCCTGCACCCCGCTTTCCGGCATCGGCGACGCAGGCACTCGGAATTAGCGTCTGCCCGCAGCAGCTGTGAAACCCCGGGCCGCCCAGCCCTGGATGGCGTTCGCCGCCTGCGGCGCCATCTGGGGGAGCACGTTCCTGGTCATCAGCATCGGCAACGACGCGCTGGCGCCCGTCTGGGCGGCCACCCTCCGTCTCACCCTGGCGGCGCTGCTGCTGGCCGGCTGGACCCGCGCGCGCGGGCGGTCGTTCCCCCGGGGCGCGGCGTTGCGGGCGGCGCTCGGCTACGGCGTCGCGCAGTTCGGCCTCAACCTGCCGCTCCTCTACTGGGGTGAGAAGCTGGTGCCCTCCGGCCTCTCGGCCGTCGTCTACGCGACCATCCCGCTCACGACCGCCGTCATGGCGCGCGCGCTGGGGCTCGAGCGCCTCACGCCGCCCAAGCTCCTGGGCGCGGCGGTGGCGTTCGGGGGCGTCGCGGTGCTCTTCTCGTCGACGCTGGAGGCCCACGCCGCGCCTGTCGGGCTGGGGGCCATCTTCGTCGGTGCGACGGCCGCCAGCCTGGGGACGGTCTTGCTCAAGCGAGGGCCGCGCCAGGATCCGTTTGCGGCGAACGCGGTCGGGTGCGCGATCGGCGCGCCGATCGCCGCCGCGATCAGCTTCGCGCTGGGAGAGTCCCACGCCATCCCCGCGACCTTCGGGGCTGCCTGGCCGCTCCTCTACCTGACCGTCGCCGGCTCGCTCGGCGCCTACGTGCTCATGTCCTGGCTTCTGAACCACTGGTCGGTCAGCCGCACCGCCTACGTCACGGTGATCGTCCCGGTGATCGCGCTGGCGCTCGGGGCCCTCGTGCGCCACGAACGACCGGCGCCCGCCAACCTGGGCGGCGCGGCGCTGGTGCTCGCCGGACTGCTCGTCGGCATGCGTCCCGAGCGCACGCTCGTCGTCTGAGCGCCGCCGGTCGGCGCGACGGGGTTCCTGGAGCTGGGGAGGGAATTCAGGCCCAGCCCTAGGGATCTCGCCACGGCGTGAGCGTCAGGTTGTGCGGGATGAAACGACCCGTCTTCGCGGGCGCCCAGCCGCCGGACCGGGACCGTTTCTCGCTGATCGACGGCGATCCGCTGTTCGAGCTGCAGCGCGCCGCCCACCTGGCCGGCGGCCGCCACCCGGTCCTGCCGCGGGCCCTGACGCTCGCGTTGATCGGGTACGTGCCGCCGCTCGTTCTGGCGCTGGGCTTCGGCGCGCCACGGGGCGCGCTCGTTCCGCTTCACACCCGCTTCTTGCTCGCCATCCCGGTGATGCTCTGGGCCGAGGGCTTCGTCGACAGCCGCGTCCGGGGCGCGGTGGCCAGCTTCACCGCGCGCGGGCTGGTCAAGCCGGCCGACCTCCCTCGCTTCCAGTCGATCGTGGCAGACACCGAGCGGCTCCATCATTCGGTCCGGATGGCGGTCGCCATCGTCGCCATCGCCTTCGGGATCTCCGGTCTCGATGCCCTGGGGGGCTTGGCGCCCCACATGGCGGCGGGCCAGCCGGCCTCGACGAACGCCCAGACGGCGGCCATCGAATGGTGGGTCAGGTTTCTGAGTCTTCCGCTGTTTCGGATCGTGCTCTTGCAGTGGGTCTGGCGCTGGGTGGTGTGGGCCATCCTGATGGCCCGGACCTCGCTCCTCGAGCTGGAGCTCGAGCCGGCCCACCCCGACCTGGCCGGTGGGCTGGGATTCCTCGAGCAGGCGGCGATCTCGTTCCTCTGCCTGCAGGTGGCGACGGGGGCCGTGATCGCCGGTCGACTGGCGGTCAAGCTGCTACCGGTTCGCCAGGAGATCGCCGGCTTCACCATCATCACCGTGGCCGTCGTGCTGGGACCGCTGGCGCTCTTCTCCCGCAAGCTGCTCCGGACCAAGCGGCGCGGCGAGCTCATGTACGGCGCAGCTGGCCAGCCGCCACAATCGGCTGTTCGGCCAGCGCTGGTTGGGCAGCAACGCGCCCGAGCCGCTGGGCGACGCCTCGTTCTCGTCGCTCGCCGATCTCAGCAGCAGCTACGCGTCGATCGGGCGCATGCGCCCCTTGCCGATCGGACGCCTCTCGCTGGTCCTGTTGCTGGTGGTCTGCCTGGCTCCGGCAGTCCCTGCCCTGCTCGCCGGCGTGCCCTTGAACGAGATGCTGGTGCGGGTCGTGAAGACCGTCTTGCTCTGAGGTCTCGGCCGCTCCGTCCGTCAGCTGACGCGGTCGAGGTGCGCCTCGATGGTCTGCTTGGGGACCGCGCCGCGAATCTGGTCGACGATCAGCGGTCCGCGAAAGAGAATCATGGTGGGGATCGCCTGCACGGCGAAGCGCGACGCGGCCTGGGGATTCTCGTCGACGTTGAGCTTGGCGATCTTCACCTTGCCCGCCCGCTCTGCCGCCAGCGTCTCCAGCACCGGGGCGACCGCGCGGCAGGGGCCGCACCAGGGGGCCCAAAAATCGACCAGCACGGGGAGCGGCGACTCCTCGACCTCCTTCTTCCAGCTCGCGTCGGTGACCGTGACCGGGCGGCGCGCGAAGATCTTCGCCTTGCAGCGACCACAGGTCGGATCGTCACCCAGCCGCGCGCGCAAGATCCGGTTCAGGCTGCCGCACGCGCTGCAAGCAGTGACCACAGATGCGTCGTCGTGTCCCACCCGTCCCTCATAAGCACCAGGCGTTCGCCGTCTATTGCTCGGCGCCGCCGTCGGTGAGGGGCCCGGACGCCCCCTCCGCGATCCAGGAGGAGACCAGCGCCGTGACGCAGGCGGGGAGCGGATCGGCCCAGACGTCCGTGCGGGGCATCTGAGAGCCGGAGCAGGGCGCGGCCTCGGTGAGCTTCTGGTAGAGGTAGCTGGCGCTGGGACTTCCGGGGACCACCAGCGTTCCGCCGCAAGCCTCGGAAGTGGGGGCCGCCTGGTTCACCAGGTTGCCAAAGGAGACGCCCGCCTGAAGATTGAGGTCGTTTCCGGCGCTGTGGCAGATGACGCAGTTCTGGTTGAACACCGCCTGGATGACGTCGTAACCGACGACCGACGTTCCGCCTTCTCGCCCGGCGCAGAGCGCGGCGCGGGGATCGGCGACGGGCGGAACGTCCGGCCGGGCGTCGCGCGACCCGGCGTCGGTCGCTCTCGGCGCGCTCCCGCATCCGCCGGCGCCGACCATCAGGCTGACGATGACCGCGACCCGCGGACCGGTCATGGACCGACGTCGACCTTCAGCTCATAGGGATCGTCGAGGCCTTGCAGCGGCTGCGCCTTGACGTCGGCGCCCGGCGGGAGCTTGCGGGCAACCCCGATCAAGACCGGCGTTCCGGCGTGGGCCTCGACGGCGAACTCCTCGGTCCCGCCCGCGCCGTGCTGGTCGATGGGCCGCTTCCCCTCCGGATCGCGCATCAACACCAGGTCGACGCCGGCCGCCGCGCTCACCGAGCCGGTCAGGGGAGCGTCGTGGTCGACGGTGATCGCGAACCAGTCGCGATCGTCGGCGCGCCCCAGGTAGCCACGCACGCGCCCCGGCGCCCGCAGGGGCGTGGCGGCCGCCGGCCAGTCATTGGGTTCGCTCTCCCAGCCGTCCTGCGGCGGCCCCCAGCGCACCGTGAGGGTGTACGGATCGGCGGCCTCCTCGGTCGGCTTCACCCCCTGGATCCAGACCTCGCGGACGGCCAGGTAGGCCTCTCCCGGTCCGACGGTGATCGGCTGCAACCACTCCCCCCAGCCACGGCCGTGCTCGTCGCTCTTGGCGATCCGGCGCCCCTCGGGATCGTAGAGCTCGAGCACCAGATCGACGTCGGGGATCCCTTCCAGCCGCGCGTCGACCGCCCGGGGGCCCTTGCCGGCCGGGACGCGAAAGTAGTCGACGTCTCCGTGGCCGTCGGCGTTCAGCTTTCCGATCGTTCCGCGCAGCGGGGCGCCCATCGGAAGCAGGTTGGCGTACCCCGGGGTGTTGTTGGGCTCGCGCTCGACCAGCTCGGCCCGCTCCCCGCCGAAGCGGGCCCACAGCGCCACCGCGCCGCCGAGCGCGGCCACCGCGGCCAGCGGAAGCAGGAGGCGGGTCATGAGACGGCGGCGCCGCAGCCCCCACTCGTAGTCGTCCACGTCGGAGCGCCGGAGCCGATCGCCGAACCCGACGATGTCGGAGTCGTCGATGGGGACCGTCAACGCGTCGGCGCGGCTGACGGGAATCGGGCCGAGCTCGGCCGGCGGCGGCGTCCCCGACGACGACGGGGCAGGGAGCGACGGGCCGCCGGACAGCGCCGACGCGGGGGCGCCGGCCGCGCGGAGGTCGCCCAGCGCGCGCTCGAGATCGTCGCGCATCTCCAGCGCCGACGCGTAACGGTCCGCGACCGCCTTCTCCATCGCGCGCAGCACGATCCGATCGGCCTCCGGGGGGAGCGCCCGCTCGGGCGCGCGCGTCCGGGGAGGGACGATGTCGTCGGTGAGGTGCTTGGCGAGCACGCTCATCGGCGACGGCGCGTCGAACGGCGTCACCCCCGTCAGCACGCGGTAAAGCGTGGCGCCGACGCTGTAGAGATCGGCGCGGGCGTCGAGCGGCTCGCCCCGCACCTGCTCGGGAGCCATGTAGTACGGCGTCCCGATCACCTGGCCGCCCGAGCTGACCGACGAGCGATCGGAGTCCGCCGGCCGCTCGCGCAGCTTGGCCAGACCGAAGTCGAGGATCTTGACGTGCTCCGAGCCGTCGCGCCGCTTCACCACCATCAGGTTCTCGGGCTTGAGATCGCGGTGCACGATCCCCACCTCGTGCGCCTCGACGAGGCCGGCGCAGACCTGGACGAAGAGGCGCGCCGCCCGGGCGAAGCTCCAGGGCCCCTCGCGCCGGATGAGCGTCGAGAGATCGTCGCCGTTGATGTACTCCATCACCAGGTAGAGGGCGCCGTCGCACTGGCCGAAGTCGAAGGTCTGCACGATGTTCGGGTGGTCGAGCTTGCTGACCGCCTGCGCCTCGTTACGAAACCGCCGCACCATGTCCGGCTGTGCCGCGCCGTCGGGGGTGAGGACCTTCATGGCGGCCTTCTTGCCGAGGTGGAGGTGCTCGACCTGGTAGACGACGCCCATGCCGCCCGAGCCGAGGCGCATCACCACCCGGTAGCGGCGATCGACCACCCGCCCGATCCAGGGATCGCCGTCGGCGGGCGCGCCGCCCAGCTCGCCATCGGCCGGCGCCCCGCAGCTGCCGCAGAAGCGCGCGCCGGGATCGAAGCTCGCCGAGCAGCGTTCGCAGGCAGCCATGCGCGAGAGCCTACTCGCCCGGCGCCAAAGCCGCCAAATCGCAGGTGATCGGCGCCACGCCGCGGTTGCGGCGCCCGATCGCCCGGTCTAGCGTCAGCGGCGCGCGGACGTCTGTCGCGCCTTGCCGGCCTCGTGGCCCACGTCGTCGAGAAAGGCGGAGGTCCAGGCGAGCGCGGCGTTCCAGTTGATCGCCACCTCGTTGGTCGAGTACGACTCGATGTTGTCGACGTAGCAGGTCTCGGGCGGGCAGCCGCCGAGGCCCAGCTTCCGGATGTAGGGATCCTGCAGCGCGGAGTTGGGACCGCCCGCCACCGCGCCGGGCGGCGCCCCGGGGAGCGCCGGGTCCTTCTGGTGCGCCCAGACGCGGTGATGCGGGTTGTGCATCGCGTAGGTGCCGTAGCCGGAGACGTAGCTCTGGGCCAGCGGGTTGCGCCCGAGGATGTAGTCCATGCAGTCGGCGACGCCGGCGGCGTACTTGCGATCGCGGGTCAGGTCGTAGGCCACGCCGAGGACGACCGCGGCGTCGAGGACGTTGCCGTTCGAGCCCCAGATGTAGACGCTCTCCGACGGCATCGGGACGCGGTAGCCGCGGGTGGCGATGAGGCCCAGCAGGTGATCGGCGGCGGCGACCAGCTGGCTTCGCTGCTCGGCGAGGGCCTCTTCCCCGAGGCTGTTGGGCGCGACGACCAGGCTGATCTTTCCGAGCGGCGCGACGTGATCCCAGCCGACGGTTCCGGCCATCACCGCCGCGCCGGCCTTCGGCGCGTGAAAGCGCGACTGGACGAGCTCGCCGCGGTACTCGGGCTTGCCGGTGGTGATGAAGAGCTCCGCCGCGGCCCAGTAGAACTCGTCCGCCAGCTCGCCGTCGCCGTAGGCGCCGCCCCCCGGCGTGGCGTGCTCGGCGAGCACGGCGGGGTGGCGCTTGGCGGCGGCGAAGGCGATCTCCGCGGCGGTCAGGCAGCGCGCCGAGAAGGCGGGATCCAGCTTTCGCCACAGGCGCGCCGCCTGGGCAGCCGCCGCGGCCAGATTCAGCGTCGCGGCGGTGCTGACGGGCCGCACGTAGCGCTTGATGTCGTCGTGCGCGGGCGAGGTGGGGATGTTGGACCACTTGTCGCCATGGACCTTCTGGTGAACCATCCCGGCCATCCGCTGCCCGGCCGGCACCTGCAAGCGGAGGAAGAGATCGAGCCCCCAGCGGGCCTCGTCGAGCAGATCGGGGCGCCCGTTCTTCGACTCGGGGATCTTCATCTTCCCGTCGCCGAACGCGGCCGCGGTGGTGCCGAAGCGTGACAGGGTCTCGTACTGGTTCTGCAGCAGCCAGACGGAGAACCCACCGTTGACGACGTACTTGCCGTGATCGCCGGCGTCGTACCAGCCGCCGCTGGCGTCGACGGAATAGTTGCAGGGGCTCTCGGGCGCGCAGGCGACGCTCTTGTCGCCGGGGTGGCCGGCCGGGCGCTCGAAGGCGGGGCTGCCCGCGTACGGCATCTTGATCGGGATCCCGCTGCGCTGCAGGTAGAAGAAGGCCAGCGCGTCGTATTTCAGGCGCCGGTAGACGTCGGCGCCGATGGCGAACGGCACGCTCTCGTCGCCGCCCACCCGCAGCTTGAACCCCTCGCCCGTCTCGGTGATCGGCGAAAGGTCGATCTGCTGGACGCGCTCGCCCGAGGAGCGATCCTCGCCGAAGGGGCGCGTCTTGCCGCTGGCGCGCACGCGGCCGTGGCCGTCGACGAGCTGCCAGTCGAGCGGCGCGTCTGCGCCCGTGGCGACGGTCGCGATCTTGGGCAGCCCCGGCAGGTAACCGACCTGGTTGACGCGGACCTTGGGGATGGCGCGCGGATGCAGACGCTCGACCGGAAGCTCCGCCTGCGGATCGTTGAGCTCGACGTCGTCGAGGCAAACGGTCAGCGGCACGGCGCCCGCCAGCGCGCCGCCCAGATCGACGGCCAGCTCGGCGTTCTCCTCATCGACGGTGCCGTCGAAGTTGGCCGCGTAGCTGCGCGCCTCCGGCGCCGCCTCGGCCGTCGCCGCCCACAGCTCGGTGTAGGGCGCGTCGATCTTGCTCAGCCGGACCCGCAGGCGCGTCGCCTTGGTGGCGTGCGCCGAAAATCGCAGCTGATAGTGGTGCCCGCGCGCGAGAGCCAGCGGCCGCTGGCGGATGGCGACGCTGGCGGCGCTCGCTCCCGGACGGTCGATCTGGACGCAGAGCTCGTGGTTGGTGAGCGACGCCCGTCCGCTGTCGGACGAAGCGAGGCCGACGCTCCAGGGACGCAGCGTCTCGCTGTCGAACGTCCCGTTCCAGAGCATGTTCTTTCCCGCCGGCCTGGAAGAGCCGACCGTCATCGCTGTTTCGGCCCCGGCCGCGGCGGGGACCAGCGAGACGGAGAGCGAGACGATCAGAAGGATTGCGGACGTCGTGATGCGCATGGGGCCTCCGCCCCGCCCATGAGCAAGGCGCGCGCCAGCTGGTCAGCCGCGGATCGCTCCCAGTTCGCTCGGCGCGGCCGGCGGGGCAGCCGTCCGCGGACGTCCAGCACGGACGTCCGCATCGTCGACGGACGCGCCTGATGGTCGGCCGCAATCGCGCGGCGTTCGACCCGCATCAGCGGTCGTCAACGATTCTGCAGCTTGCCCTTCAGCAGATCGCCGAACGTCCCCATCCCCCCGCCCTTGCCCGAGACGCGCGCGGCCGCGGCGCGCCCCTCGTCGTCGACGCCCTCCTCGCGCGCGCCGAGCCCCAGCGAGATGCGGCGCTTCTCGAGATCGATGGAGAGCACGGTGACCTCGAGGACGTCGCCCGGCTTGGCCGCGTCCCGCGCATGGCGCAGCTGCTTTCCGGCGCCGAGCTCGCTGATATGCAACAGCCCCTCGACGCCGGGGCGCAGCTCGACGAAGGCGCCGAACTGCTCGACCCGGGTGACCTGACCGCGGGTCAGCGTCCCGGCGGGAAGCTCGGCGGCCGCGTCCTGCCAGGGATCGCGCTCCAGCGATTTGAGCGAGAACGAGACCTGCTCCGGCCGCCGTGGATCGTCGCGCTTCTCGACGCGCATGACGGCCACCGTGATCGGCTGCCCTACGCTCAACACGTCCGCCGGGCGGGTGTTGCGCTGAAAGCCGATCTCGGAGGCGGGCAAGAGCCCCTCGATCCCGCCGACGTCGACGAAGGCCCCGAAGTCCTTGAGCGCCGTGACCACGCCGGGGAGCACCGCGCCCACCACCAGCTTGCTGCGCGTCTCCACGGCGCGCGACTGCATCGCCTCTTCGAGCAGCGCGCGCCGCGACAGCACGACGTTGGCGCCCCGCCGATCGTCCTCGTAGCGGGTCACCCGGAACTCGAGCCGCTGGCCGACGTAGGCGGCCGGATCGACCACCTGCCGCAACTCCAGCTGCGACAGCGGACAGAAGGCGCGCGTGCCGGCCACGTCGACCTCCACGCCCCCCTTGTTGACGGCGGTGACCACCCCCTCGACCGGCAGACCGGCGGCGGCCGCCTCCTCGAGGCTGGTGCGGCCGCTGGCGCCGTGCCCGGCGCCCCGGCGCAGGGAGACGAACCCCGGGCGATCTCCGTGCGCGACCACCCGCGCCTCGATGACGTCGCCGGCGGCCACGGTGAGCTGGCCATCCGCGTCGCGCAGCTCCAGCGTCTCCAGGGTCCCCTCGCCGCCGCCGCCGAGGTCGATCACCGTCACCTCCTGCCCGACCGAGACCACCTTGCCGCGGACCTTGTCGCCGATCGCCAATCCGGGGCGGCGGCCCTGCTTGCCCTGCGGTTCGGAGGCCGCGAACATCGCGGCGAAGTCTTCATCCGGTGCTGGAATCTTGCGCTCGTCGGTCATCGGGGTGCGGCAGTCTAGCGCGACTCTCCGCTTCGACCACCTCGTGAACGAACCGAATCTTCTCCAGCGCCGGCTCCGACAGCACGAAGGGGTACAGATCGGGCAGGCCCATGCTGCGATTGAGGCCGTTCAGCGCCACCGTCACCGGGAACCAGGCGCGCGCCAGACCGTCGAAGTCGGCGAAGTCCAGGCGCCGGGCGCCGACCTGGAGCTTCCCGCTGCTCGGGATCTCCGGGCGCAACGCCAGCCCGAAGCTGCGAGCGGTGTCGAGCGTGTCGATCATGTGCAGGTAGTGCGCCCAGCTCTCCGCCCAGTCTTCCCAGGGGTGCATCGAGGCGTACGAGCTCACGAACCGGGTCGGCCAGTCCGGCGGCGCGCCGTTGCGGTAATGGTTCTCGAGCGCCTCCTCATACGAGGCGCGCTCGTCGCCGAAGAGGCGGCGAAACGGCTCCAGCGACGGAGAGCGCGCCACCAACCGATCCCAGTAGTAGTGCCCGATCTCGTGCCTGAAGTGCCCGATCAACGTCCGGTAGGCCTCGCCCATCTCCTTGCGCGTCTTCTCGCGAAAGGGGGAGTCGGCCTCGGCGATGTTGATCGTGATGAGCCCTTCGTCATGGCCGATCATCACCGGCTGCTCGCCCGGGACATCCTGCTTGAACGCGAAGGCCAGCCCGCCCGGACGGACCGACCGCGGCTCGATCGGCAGCCCCAGCGCCATCAGCGTGTAGATCAGCCGGCGCTTGCTCCGCTCCAGCTTGATCCACGCCTCCTTGGCCGCGGGATCGGCCAGGTTGGGGATGATCTCGTTGAGGCGACAGGACAGGCAGAACCGCTGGTCGTCGCCTTCGAGCACCGTCCAGTTGCAGGCCTGATGATCGATCCGGTTGCCGCACGCCCGGTAGCGCGCCCCCGCATCCCTCAAACCAAGCGCCACGAAGAGCCCCGGGGCGTCGGCCACCGGCTCGACCGCGGTCAACGTGGCGTGCTCGGGCACGTACGCCAGCTCATGGCCGCACTTCGTGCACTGCCAGTTTTCAAAATGAAGCGGCTGCTGGCAGGTGGGACAGGTGAAGAGCTTCATCGCCGGTCCCGGTAACGTACGACCTTTTGGGGGCGATGGGCGGTCCTTGCTGGGCGGCGATCCGAGCCCTGGGCGGATCCGCCGTTCGCTCATCCTTGCCTGGCGCGGCTTGGCCGGCTAGATCGGCCCGTGCCCGCCCGTCCCGATCGATCGTCTCGATTTTCGCTCCCCCTCCCCTCGCCCATCCCGCTCAAGGGGCGGCGAACGGAGCTGGCAACCTTGACCGGGGCCGTCACCAGCGGCCGCGTTTCGCGCCTGGCGCTCGTCGGCGGAGGCGGCAGCGGCAAGTCGGTCATCGCCGCCGCGCTGGCGCACCGGCTGCGCAAGCGATATCCGGGCGGCGCCGCCTGGCTCCGCGTCGGCGGCTGGGATCACCGCACGTTGCTCCAGATGCTGGCGCTGCAGCTCTCGGTGCCGCGCGATCCGCTGGTTGACAGCGTCCGGAGCGGATTGACGGCGCGCGGGCCGATGCTGGTGGTCCTCGACAACCACGAAAACGACAAGGCGATGGCCCGCTTCCTGGATGCACTGGAGGGCGTGCCGGTGACCTGGTTGCTGACCGCGCGGCGCTGCCTCCTGTCGGGCGTGTCGATCTTCCCGGTGATCGCGCCGCTGGTGCAGGCGCGGCGGAACGCCTTCCCGGCCGTCGCCGCGCTGACCAGCCCGTTGCGCTGGAATCCGCTGGCGCTCGACATCGCCGATGCGCTGGTCGGCGCGGGCGCCTGCACCGTCGACGAGCTCGGCGCGTGGCTGGCCGCCGAGGGGATCTCCCGGGTGCGGGTCATGGCCCACGAGGACGACGTGGTCGAGGTCCAGCTGCTGGTGGAGTGGGCCTGGCGCCGGCTGCCGCGCGCCGCCCAGCGGATGCTGATCGTGCTGGCCCACTGCCTGGGCGACCACCTGGACGCGCGCGCGCTCTTCACGCTGGCCGGGGCCGGCCGCGCGGGATCGGCGGCGCTGGCCTGGCTGCGGCGGTGGCGGCTGATTCAAGAACCGCTGCCCGACCGTTTCGCGCTGCACGCGGTGGTGCGCTACTCGCTGTCGAGCAAAGGCACCGTGTCCGAGGCGCGCTACTTCGATTACTACGTGCGGCTCCTGGAACGCCATCCCGACCGATTCACGCTCGAGCAGTCCCACGTCTTTGCCGCCATGGACCACGCCCAGGCCGCGTCGTCGATGGAGAAGATCCTACGGATCGAGGCGCTGATAGGACCCTGAAAACAGCCCAGCAAAGTCCTGATTCTCACGGCCGGTGCCCTCCCTGCAAGGTTGCCGATAGCTATCGTGGTATACGGTCACCCAACCGCCCGGCTCCACTTCGGGGCCGTGCGGCAAAAAACGCTTTCGCCTCCAGGAAACTGGGGACGAAAAAGGAAAAGAGAAAATGCAAAAAGGTACGGTCAAGTTCTTCAACACGGCTAAGGGGTTCGGGTTCATCACGCCAGAGGGCGGCGGCAAGGACGTGTTCGTTCACGCCAATGACACCGGCGGCGCCATCCTTCAGGAGGGCTCGAAGGTCGAGTTCGAGGTGGTCGAGGGCAAGAAGGGCCCCCAGGCCAGCGGCGTCAAGCTCGTCTGATCTCGGCACCGAGGTGCCGCGCGCCTGAGGCTGGTTTGCTCAGGCGCGGCACCGCACGTGCCGACCGTTCCAGGCGGCTGACGATCAGCCGCGGATCTTCGCCCAGGTCGGGGTAGAACGGAAGCGCGCATGCGCTGCCCCGTCGCCCTCGCCTTCGCGGTCCTCACGGCCTTGGCTCCCGGCGCCAGCTGCGCCCGCAAGCCCGCGCCGGCGCCCTCGCCGGTCGTTGAAAAGGGCCGGCAGGCCTACGCCAAGTACTGCGCCACCTGTCACGGCCCGACCGCCGGTGGCTACGTGGCCGACAACGCGCCCTCGCTGCGCGCGGTCACCTTCCTCGAGTCCGCGTCGGACGACTTCATCCGCGCCGCGATCAGCCGCGGGCGTCCCGGCACGGCGATGGCCGCCTTCGCCACCATCCTCGGCGGCCCACTCGAGCCCGCCGATGTCGACGCGATCATCGCCTTCCTGCGCGTCGGCGGGCCGGCCCTGCGCGCGCTGCCCGAGGGCCCCGTCGTCGGCGACGCCAAGCGCGGCAAGCTGGTCTACGACGGCAACTGCGCGCGCTGCCATGGGACGACGACCCAGCGGAGCAGCGCGGTGCATTTGGCCAATCCGGTCTTCCTGGCGACCGCGACCGACGCCTTCCTGCACTGGGCCGTCGAGAGGGGCCGGCCGCCCACGTCGATGGTCCCCTGGAAAGGCGCGCTCACCCCCGCGCAGATCGACGACGTGGTCGCCTTCGTCCGTTCGATGGCGGTGCCGCCGGGGATCCCGGCGCTGCCGTCCGCCGTGGCCAGGCCGTCCGCGCCGCTGCCGCCGCGCCAGGGACCGATCGTGCTCAACCCCAGGGGCAAGCCGCCCGAGTTCGTCCTCAAGGAAGACCTCTACGTCCCCATCGCTCAGGTGAAAAAGGCGCTCGACCAAAAGCGGCGGCTCATCATCGCGGACGCGCGCACCCCCTCGGACTGGCTGAACCTGCACATCACGGGGGCGATCTCGACGCCGTACTACGAGCCGCGCGCGCTCGACGATATCCCCAACGACGGCACCTGGGTCCTGGCCTACTGCGCCTGTCCCCACCATGTCTCGGGCCAGGTCGTCGCCGAGCTGCGCAAGCGCGGGTACAAGCACACGGCCGTCATCGACGAGGGGATCTTCGCCTGGCAGCAGGCGAAGTATCCGGTCGTCACCGCGCCTGGCCTGCTGCCGGCAGCGGCGCCGCCGCCGCAGCATCACTAGAGCGCCGGGGCGCGGGCGAAACGAAGCCCGGGTTCCGGATACCGGACCTGCGGAGACCGGCAACCGCAATCGCGCAGATCGGAAACCACCCATCGGGGCCGTTCGCACCGACACTGGGGTCTTCAAATCGGAAAAGGAGTCCCCATGACGACGAACCAAAACTCGCTGGTGAAGGAAACTTTCGCCCGGGTCGTTCCCATCGCCGAGACCGCGGCGGCGCTGTTCTATGGCCGCCTGTTCGAGATGGATCCGTCGCTCCGGCCGCTGTTCCGGACCGAGATTCGCGAGCAAGGGAGAAAGCTGATGCAGATGCTCGGCTATTGCGTCGGCAAGCTCGACGCGCTCGACGAGCTGGTCCCGGCGGTCAAGGAGCTGGGGCGCAAACACGCGGGGTACGGCGTCGAGGAGGAGGACTACGCGACCGTCGGCGGCGCGCTGCTCTGGACGCTGGAGCAGGGGCTGGGCGCCGCCTTCACGCCCGAGGTCAAGGACGCCTGGACGGCGGTCTACGAGCTGCTCGCGGCGACGATGATCGAGGGGGCCAAATCTGCGGCGGCGTGAAGCGCTTAGGGCGCTCCTAGGAGCTCCCAGCAGGCGCAGGCGCCGGCATCCGGGGAATTGGGCACCCGTGTGCGCGTTCCGATCGTCCCCAGCAGGCCGTCGCGTCCGTCAGGCCCGGCGCTGCTCGTCGGCCTTGGCGCGGGTGATGCTCTCGAGAATCACCGCCTTCGCCTCGGCGGCGTCGCCCCAGCCGATCAGCTTCACCCACTTGTTGTCCTCGAGATCCTTGTAGTGCTCGAAGAAGTGCTGGATCTGCTTGACGGTGATCTCGGGGAGCTGGGTGTAGTCGCCGACCTGATCGTAGCGGCGGGTGAGCCGGGAGACGGGCACGGCGATCACCTTCTCGTCGATGCCGGCCTCGTCATGCATGCGCAGGACGCCGATGGGGCGGACGGCGATGAGGGCGCCGGGGACGATGGCCCGCTGGTTGGCGATGAGGACGTCCAGCGGATCGCCGTCGCCCGACAGCGTGTGGGGGATGAACCCGTAGTTTCCCGGGTAGCGCATCGACGTGTAGAGAAAGCGATCGACCACCAGGGTGCCGGCGTGCTTGTCCATCTCGTACTTGATCGGCTCGCCGCCCACCGGCACCTCGACGATCACGTTGACCTCGTTGGGGGGATCGGCCCCCACGGAGATGTGTTCGATTCTCAACTGCGCTTCATCTTTCTGAAGCGGCGGATGAGCGCATTGGTCGACGTGTCGTGTGACAGCGGCGGCTCGCCGGCGCTGGTCAGCTCGGGGATGATCCGCTGCGCCAGCACCTTGCCCAGCTCGACGCCCCACTGGTCGAACGGGTCGATGCCCCAGATCGCCGATTGCGTGAACACGTCGTGCTCGTAGAGGGCCACCAGCTTCCCCAGCGCCGCGGGGGTCAGCCGGTCGAGCAGCATCACGTTGGTGGGGCGGTTCCCCTCGAACGCCCGGTGCGGCGCCAGCGCGGCGGGGGTCCCCTCCGCCGACACCTCGGCGACGGTCTTTCCGAACGCCAGCGCCTCGGCCTGCGCGAACACGTTGGCGACCAGCAGATCGTGGTGGTTGCCGAGCGGGTTCAGCGTCTGGCCGAAGGCGATGAAGTCGACCGGCACCAGGCGCGTCCCCTGGTGAATCAGCTGGTAAAAAGAATGTTGGCCGTTGGTGCCGGGCTCGCCCCAGTAGATCGGGCCGGTGTCGACCTCGACGCGCGCGCCGTCGAGGCCGACGTGCTTGCCGAGGCTCTCCATGGTCAGCTGCTGCAGGTAGGCGGGAAACCGCTTGAGGTACTGCTCGTACGGCAGCACGGCGACGGTCTGGGCGCCGAAGAAGTCGTTGTACCAGAGCGACAGCAGCGCCTTCAATACGGGCAAGTTCTTGCCGAACGGCGCCGTCCGGAAGTGCTCGTCCATCTCGTGAAAGCCGGCCAGCATCGCCCGGAACCCCTCGGGGCCGATGGCCAGCATGGTCGAGAGGCCAATGGCCGAATCCATCGAGTAGCGGCCGCCGACCCAGTCCCAGAAGCCGAACATGTTGGCGGTGTCGATGCCGAACGCGGCGACCTTCTCGGCGTTGGTCGACACCGCGACGAAGTGCTTGGCCACCGCGCGCGCGTCGCCGCCCAGGCCCGCCAGCGACCAGGCGCGGGCGGTCTGGGCGTTGGTCATCGTCTCCAGCGTGGTGAAGGTCTTCGACGAAATGACGAAGAGGGTCTCGGCCGGATCGAGATCCCAGGTCGCCTCGGCGAAGTCGGTGCCGTCGACGTTGGAGACGAAGCGGAAGGTCAGCGCCCGATCGGCGTAGTGGCGGAGCGCCTCGTAGGCCATGACCGGCCCCAGGTCCGAGCCGCCGATGCCGACGTTGACGATGTTCTTGAGGCGCTTGCCGGTGTGTCCGGTGAAGGCGCCGCTGCGGACCCGACCGGCGAAGTCGCTCATCTTGTCGAGGACGGCGTGCACGTGCGGCACCACGTTCTCGCCGTCGACGACGATCGAGGCCCCCCGGGGCGCCCGCAACGCGACGTGCAGCGCCGCGCGGTTCTCGGTGACGTTGATCTTGTCGCCACGGAACATGGCGTCGATCTGGCGGCGCAGCTCCGATTCGTCGGCCAGCTGCCCCAGCAGCGCCAGCGTCTCGTCGGTGACGCGGTTCTTCGAGTAGTCGAGGAAGATCCCCGCCGCCTCGACGGTGAGGCGCTCCCCGCGCCCCGGATCGTTGGCGAAGAGCTCGCGCAGGTGCAGGGACGCGATTTTCTCGTGGTGTGCGGACAGAGCCGACCAGGCCGGGCGCTTTTGCAGCTTTGTAGACATGTCAGTTCTCCACGCGACCATACAATGTGCGCTGCCTGGGCGGAACCGGAACCGGGCCAACAATTTGATGCCCCGTCCGCCGGAGGATAGAAACGCCTCCTCGAATGGAGGCGCAGCGAACGGTCGGACTGGGATCTTGGTCGTGGGCGCTCGCGCTGACGGTCGCGCTCGCCTGGTCAGCCATTGACGCGAGGACCGCGGCTGCGCAGTCGATCGGCGCCCCGCCGGCGTCGCGGCCGCCGATCTCGGCCCTCCAGTCGAAGCCGATGCCCGACGAGGCCGCCGCCGCGCTGGCGCAGACCCCCGGCGGCAAGGCCTGGAAGATCGACTACCGGATCATCCTCACCGGCTACAAGGACAACTACATCATCAGCGGCTTCACCCCGACGTCGCAGGTGAAGTTCCAGTTCAGCCTGAAGATCGACCTGTGGCCGAACCACACCAACCACTCCGTTTATTTCGGCTACACGCAGAAGTCGCTCTGGAACCTCTACGACACCTCCAGCCCGTTCGTCGATTCCAACTACAACCCGGAGATCTTCTACGGGTACTTCAAGCGGTACGGGGACGTCGTTTGGGCCCCCGGGCGGCTGTCGCTGTTCATCGACAGCGCGCGGGCCGGGCTCGAACACGAATCCAACGGCCGCGACGGCGACGCCTCGCGCGGCTGGAATCGTGTCTACGGCTACGTGAACGCCGGTGCATACTTCGGCACCAACGTCTACGCGACGCTGGCGCTCAAGGGGTGGCTGCCCCCCTTCGTGGTCGACGAGTACAACAGCGACATCGTCGACTATCTCGGCTACGGCGAGGGGACGGCGGTGCTCGGCTACGATCCCGCCAGTCCGGCCTGGTGGGGGGGCGGAGACGTCGGCGTCACCTACTTCCACGGCCGGAGCGCAGCGTGGGGGCGCCAGGGGACCGAGCTGTTCGCCCAGTGGCGGCCGGCGTACCGCGATGGCGGCTCGTTCTGGCGCTTCACCCCCTACTTCTACGCCCAGTTCTTCTACGGGTACGGCGAGTACCTGCTCAACTACAACCAGAAGGACACCGCCTTCCGGGTCGGGTTCTACGTCGAGGATCGCGTGCACTGGATCGAGCGGGCCAGCGACTGACGCCGGAGGCGCTACGAGACGAACCGGAGCCCGATGATGGAGCCGATCAGCGTCGTCAAGAACAGCACCCGCCAGAACGTCGCCGGATCCTTGAACACGACAATGCCGATGGCCGCCGTTCCGAACGCCCCGATCCCGGTCCAGACGGCGTACGCCGTACCGAGCGACAGATCGCGGGTCGACATGTTCAACAGGCCGAAGCTGAGGAGCGCGCAGACGGCGAAGCCGATGTTGTAGCCCCAGCTCTGAAAGCCGTTCGACAGCTTCATGAACGACGTGAAGCCCATCTCGCAGATGCCCGCGGCCAGGAGGTAAAACCACGGATTCCAGTGCGCCCCGGTGTCCATCGGTCAACCGCCATATCACGATCGCGGGCCTCGGGTGCAGTCGGCGCAAACGGAAACGGCAAAGGCGACCGCGGCACCGGAGCCGCCGTTCAGCCGGCGAGCTGCAGGACCGCCCGGTAGCGGACCTTGCCGGCCTCGCAAGCGCTCGCGGACCTCGTTGGCGCGGGCCAGTGGATAGAGCTCGAGCTTCGGTTTGACCTTGCCGGCGGCGGCCAGGGTCAGCGTCTCGAACAGGTCCGACCGTTCGTCCTGCGAGCTGCCGCGCAGCTGGCGCTGTCCCCACATGAGCACGTTGGGGTTGATGATGAGCGGCCCATCGGGCACGCCCATGTTCACGAAGCGGCCGCCGGGGCGCAGACCGGCGAAGGCCGCCGAGATCTGCTTGGCCGAGTTGGTGGTCGACAGAATCAGGTCCGCGCCTCCCGCCGCCTGCAACGCCTTGCCGGGATCGTCGCCGGAGAGCAACACCTCGTCGGCGCCGAATTCCTTCAGCTCCGCCTTCTTGTCGGCCTGGCCGGTGACGGCGAACGTCTCCAGTCCGACCGCCTTGGCGAGCTGCAGGGCCAGGTGCCCGAGCCCTCCCAGCCCCAGCACCGCCACCCGCTCACCCGGTTTGGGATCGCCGTTGCGCAGGCCGCTCATCACCGTGTAGCCGCCGCAAAACAGCGGCGCCGCCAGCTCGAAGGAGAGCCCGTCGGGGATCAGCGCGCAGCCCGACGCCCAGGCGAGCATCAGCTCTGAATTGGCGCCTCCCAGGTTCATCCAGCTCTGCGCGTTCGGGCAGTGCTCCGGCCGCCCGGCCTGGCAGACGGCGCAGCGCCCGTCCCCCTTCTGATTCCAGAACACGCCCACCCGATCGCCCACCTTCAGATCCAGCACCCCGGCGCCGAGCTCGACGATCTCACCGGCCGGCTCGTGCCCGAGCACGATGGGCGGCTTCGCCCCCAGGTGTCCGTGGTGCGCGTGCAGATCGGTCCCGCACATGCCGCTGGCGTGAATGCGAATCAGCACCTGTCCCGGCGCCGGGCGCGGATCGGGGAGGGTCTGCAGTTGCCAGTCTTTGTTGAACTCGGTGAGAACGGCGGCTCGCATGGGATCTCCTTCGTTGGGCGCCGCAATCCTAGGCGACGACGGGCGCCGGGGCACGCGCGTCTCGCTCGATGCCGACCATGCGCTGAACCGTCATGGCTTTGCCGCTTCCAGCCTGTGGCAGTTGCCGCAACTGAACGCGCCCTTCACCGGATTCTTCGGATCGAAGACGGGGAGGTCGAGCAGCTTGCCCATCGTGGGCTCGACCTTGTGGGCCATGAAGTCCGTCCACTTGGGCCAGCTCGGCTCCGCCTTCAGCTTGGCCTGAAAGGCCTCCGGCGTATTGGGCAGCGGATGGATGTCGTTGCTCGGCATCTTGAACTTGCGGTCGGCGGCGTCCTGGCCGTGGCAGGTGGCGCAGGTGAAGGACTTGAACTCCTTGGCGTCGAAGCTCCGGAAGAGGGGCTTCATCGCCGGCATGACGGCGGCCTTCATGTAGTCTTTCTTTTGCGCGAAGGACAGGTCCTTCCAGGCGACCTCCGGCGGTCCGACGGTCTTTCCCGAGGCGGGGCGAACGCCCGACGGAATCAGAAGGAGCACGAGAGTCGCGGTCGCGGTGACGAGGATCGATGAAAGTCGGCGATGCATCACGCATCGATGCCTTGTTCTGGTCGAGGTTACAAATAATTGGCCGATAGAAGTTCGACGATCGCGGCGCGCCCGCGCGGGCCGGAACTTGCTACCATAGGCGGCTCGTCGGCGTTCGGCGCTGCGGCGCTGTGAGTCCCGCCATGATCGATCCCGAAGAGGCGCTTTCAGACGTGCCACAGGGCACCGCCAGCTGTGGCGTTTGCGACGGCTCGCTGCCGCCCGCGCGCTTCGTCCATGTCGATGCGCGGTCGGTCGTCGTGCTCTGCTCGGCGGCCTGCTTTCGGCAGATCGCGCGCGAGGCCCGGCGGGCCCGCTGGGCGGAGCGGCGGCGGCGGGCGGCCGAGGCCGCCCTGGTCATCATCCTGACCAGCGTCTTCGTGACGCCGCACGGGGGGCCGCCCGGGCACTGGCGGAGCGCGCACGTGGCGGCGGCGCCGCTGGCTCCGCCGCGGCCGCTCGGCCGTCCAGCGCTGCCGCCCGGCTGGTTCGGCCCGGACTGGCCACCGACCGAGACCACCTTCCTGGCGGCGCTGGGGCAGGATGCCTGGATTCATCCGCTGTCCGGTCCCGTGCGCCGGATGCCGCGCGCCGATTCGCGGGTGTTCGGCGCCGCGCGGCCGGGCGACCGACCGGCGGAGTGCCGCAACGGCCACTGCGGCGTCGATCTCGGGGGCGAGATCTGGGGCGAGCAGGTCCACGCCGTCCACGAAGGGGTCGTCGACTTCGTGCAGAGACACGCCAACCCGGATCGCGGCGGCGAGTTCGTCCGCCTCTCCCACCGGGACGGAACCGTGTTCACGCAGTACTTCCACCTGGCGGCGATCCCCAACGGGCTCGAGCGCGGCGTGCACGTCAAGAGCGGCGAGGTGATCGGCCTCCTGGGCGACACCGGCGTGAAGGAATCGGCGCCGCATCTTCACTTCGCCATCTCGGTGCGGCCCTGGAAGGACGGTCCGGAGCGCTACCTCGATCCCGAGCCGCTCATCGCGCTGTGGCCGGTGCGGGTCCCCGTCGACGGCGGCGAGGAGGGCCTGGTCACCACGCTGGCCCGGCCGGGGATGCCGCTCGGCTCGGCGCTGCTCCTCTCCTCGTCGGCGAAGAAGCGCAAGGCGGCCCGGCTCGCCAAGCTGAAACATGGCGGGCCTCACCTCGCCGGCGCAGCCGTCGACGACAGCGCCGCCAGCGGCGACGGCGAATCCTCCGAGGAGCCGAGCGGCGACGGCGACGCGGCGCCGGCCGACCACGGCACCGAGGCCGCGCCCCCGACGACGGGGGACGAGTAACCGATGGCCCTGCTCGCGTGCATCGTTTGCAGGACTCCGATCGGCGGTAGCGATGGCGGCGGGGCCGGCGAGGGCGAGCGGTTCCTTCTGCTCGTGGGACGGCGCGAAGAGGCGCATTGCTCGCAGATCTGTCTGGTGGCCAACGTGGAACGCCGGCGCCTCGCCCGCGCCGCCACCCGCCGGCGATGGCTGCTGCGGGCGACGGCCGTCGCCCTGATCGTCATCGGCGCACCGAAGCTCTGGCACCGAATTCGACTGCCGCAATCGGTCTCGCTCTCGTTCGATCCGCCGGAATTTCGGCCCCCGCGCGAGCCGCGCCCCGAGCCCCCCATGTTCGGCCCGGCCTGGCCGCCCACCGACGAGGACTGGCAGGCGGCCTTCGCCCACACCGCCTGGATCTACCCCCTGCCCGGCCCGGCCCGCCGCGCCCCCGAAGCCGACGACCACATCCCGACCGCCCACCCGTCCGCACGCGGCCCCGGCCCCGTCTGTCGCGTCCCGGGCAAGTGCGGCGTCGATCTGGGCGGCCAGTTGTGGGGCGAGCACGTCTACGCGGCGCACGACGGCGTCGTCGATCGCGTGCAGCACGGCGCCGGCGACGATCGCGGCGACGTCTACCTCCGGCTGGCCCACTTCGGCGGCATGGTCTTCACCCACTACGACCATCTGGCGGCCGTCCCGCGCCGCATCCTGCGCGGCGCCCCGGTCAAGGCCGGCGATCTCATCGGCCTGGTCGGCGACGCCGGCACCGAGCACCCCGGCCGCTACCTCCACTTCGCGCTCTCGGTGCACCCCTCGAGCGAATTCCCGGAGGTCTACTGGGACCCGACGGCGCTGATGGCTCAATGGCCGCTGCAACTGCCCGCGCACGGGACAGTCGCCGGCTTCGTCCCGCCGGAGAGCGACCTCCCGTTGCCGGCCTTTCACCGACACGCGCGCTGAGCGACTACCCGCCGGCGCGATACAACTTGGCGACGGCGCCCGACTCGAACGCGATCGCCTCGGCGAGCGCCAGCCGCGTCGGAGATCCAGTCGAGCTGTCCGTCGGGGGCACCGACGAATCCATCGATCGAGACCTGCATCTGCAGGATCAGCTGGCGCATCGGTTCGGACGTTTAGGATTTCACGCGCGCCCGGTCAAGGTCATGCTCAGGACGGATGACGGCACTGTACCGAGCGATGATGGTGACCAAGGCCGGCGGCCCAGAGGCGCTCACGCCCGTCGAGCTGCCGGTCGAAGCGCCGCGCGCCGGGCAGCTGCGGGTGCGGGTGCGGGCGGCCGGCGTGGGCGCGACCGATCTGATGCTCCTGGCCGGCAAGTACCGCTACGCGCCGAAGCTCCCGGTCGTCCCCGGTTACGAGATCGCCGGCACCGTCGACGCCATCGGCCCCGGCGTCACCGGCTTCACCGTCGGCCAGCGGGTCGCGGCGCTCACCGTTTACGGCGGCTTCGCCGAGCTGCTGGTGCGCGAGGCCGAGCACTTCCTGCCCATCCCCGACGGCGTCTCCGACGTCCAGGCGGCCGCCGCGATCCTCAACTACGTCACCGCCTGGCAGATGATCCACCGCGTGGCCAAGGTGCAGGCGGGGGGCACCGCCCTGGTCACCGGCGCCGCCGGCGGCGTCGGCACGGCGGCGCTGCAGCTCCTGCGCCTCGCCGGCGTGAAGACCTACGGGGCGGCCTCGGCGAAGAAGCACGAGACGGTGCGCCACCTGGGCGCGATCCCCATCGACTACCGCGCGGGGCGCCTCGATCGGATGGTGCGTGAGCTCGAACCGCGCGGCGTCGACTGCGCCTTCGACGCCATCGGCGGCGCCAACATCGGCCTGTGCATCCGGGCGACCAGGCGCGGCGGCACCGTCGTCGGCTACGGCTTCATGGGCGTCAAAGGAACAGCCGCCACGCTGCTGATGTTCGGGAACCTGCTGGTCGGCGCCCGGCTGCGGAGACGGCGGGGCGCCTTCTACGGCATCACGATGCTGTACCGGAAGAACCCCAAGCCGCTCCGCGAGGACCTGCCGAAGATCTTCGCGCTCATCGCCGAGAAGAAGCTCGACCCGCTGGTGAGCGCAACGCTGCCCCTCGGTGAGGCGCGGCGGGCGATGGAGATGCTGAGCACGGGGTCGCTCGAGGGGAAGATTGTACTGACGGGTGTCTGAACGGCATCTCGCCGCGATGCCGATCAATGGCAGACTCCACGGATCCGGCGCTCACGATGACTCTCGAAAACTGCCTTCCCTCCGATCTCCGAGGCCCAACCACAACGATTGCCCCGATCGCCGCGGGGCTCTCGGGCGCGGGGCTGTACCGGGTCGAGCGGGACGGGCGGGTGTTCGTGCTCAAGGTTGCCGCCGAAACCGAGGATGGCGGGGACTGGCGGAGCGCGCTGGAGATTGAGCGGCTCGCCGCGGACGCGGGGCTGGCGCCCGGCATCGTTCACGTCGACGAAGCGCGGCGCGCGGTGCTGACCGCGTTCGTCGTCGATCGTTCGTTCGCCGCGCTCTATCTCGACCCGGGGACCCGCGCGGCGGCGCTGACGCTGCTCGGTCGGACGGTGCGCCGGATCCATGCACTGCCCGTTCCTGCCGGGGCGCGCCTCCGTGACCCCCGCACGTTCGTCACCCAGCTCTCGGCCGCCCTCCGGGCGCCCGGCTTTGCCCTCCCGGCGTTCGCGGCCGCCGCCATCGACCGCGTGCTCGCCGAAGATCCGCCGCCGGCCCGAGGCCCCCTGGTCCTCGGGCACAACGATCTCAACCCCACCAACTTCATCTACGACGGCGAGCGGATCCTGGTCCTCGACTGGGCCGCCGCGGGGCCGATGGACGCGTTTTACGATCTCGCGGTCCTGGCGGTGTTTCTGCGGATGGACGAGGCCACCTGTCTCGGCCTGCTCTCCGTCTATGACGGCGCCCCCGCGGCGGCGACGGAGTTGCCGGACAGGTTCACCTACAGCCGGCGGCTGGCGGCGGCGCTCGCCGGCGCGATGCAGCTCTTTGTCGCGCGCCAGATGAAGCACCCGGGCGCCACGGGCGCCGAGACGCTGGCCTCCACGCCCTCACTCGCCGAGTTTTATCAGCGCTTGCGGGCCGGCAAGCTGAAGATCGGCACCGCGGACGGCCAGTGGGCCTTCGGGCTCGCGTTGTTGAAAGAGAGCCTCGCCGCCTGACGACGGCGTCCCGCCGGTCGCTTCAGCTCAGCTCCTCGGCCAGCGCGATGAGGATCCCCTCGGGGCCGCGGAGGTAACAGAGGCGGTAGACGTCCTCGTACTTCGTCACCTCGCCCACCAGCTCGGCGCCGTGGGCGCGCAGGCGGGCCACGACGTCGTCGATGTCCTCGACGGCGAACATGATGCGACGGATGCCCAGCGTGTTGACCGGCGCGTGATTCGGCTCGGCGCTGATCGCGGCCGGCGTGCGGAATCTGGTCAGCTCGACCCGGCCGTGGCCGTCCGGGGTCCGCATCATCGCGATGTCGGCCTGGACGCCTTCCAGTCCGACGAGGCGGTCGACCGAGCGCCCCTCGACGGGCGACTCGCCCTCCAGCTCCAGCCCCAGCTCGAGGAAGAACGTGATGGCCGCGGGCAGATCGTCAACGACAATGCTGACGTTGTCCATGCGTCGAATGGTCAGGCCCCGAGCATAGAAGAAGAAGCTCGACGATCCAGCCCGCCCGGCAGGCACACCGCCGAGGCGTTCAAGATCTCCGCGTTTCGGTCGAAAGACTGGGTTCTGGTCTAACCGCGTTGGTCGCCTGGAAGTCGGGCGCCGCGGGCCTGCGGGTCACCGGAAGGCCGCGCGGGCTCGCTTTACGAACTCTCACCGGGAGTGCATCGATGCTCATGACCGATCTGATCCTGATGTTCGCCATGGCGACGCCGCCGACACCGGGGGCCTCGTCGTTGCACCCCGGTCGCCGCCCAGACCAGGCTGGCCCAGGCCGGCGGCTGGCGACAGAATCAGCCGCCCCCTCCGCCGCCGCCCGTCGAGCGTGTCCGTCCGCGGCGGGGGTTTGTGTGGGTCGAGGGAGGGTACGACTGGAGACGAGGCCGCTATGTCCCGCGCCGCGGGCATTGGGAGCGCGAGCGGCCCGGGCGGCAGTGGCACGGAGGTCGCTGGGAGTGGCAAGGCGATCATTACGGCTGGATCACGGGCGCCTGGGGCGAAGGCGACGCGTATGTCCCGGCCCCGTCGATGTACGTCGACAACCCGGCCCCGCCCCCGCCGCCCCCGCAGGTCGTGGCGCCGCCACCTCCGCGGCCGGGATTCGTCTGGATCGCGGGCGCGCACGAGTGGCGAGATGGGCGGTACGTCTGGATCGAGGGTCGCTGGGAACATGAGCGGCCGGGCGACACCTGGAGGGCCGGCCACTGGGATCGCGACGGCGGCCGGCAGGCTTGGCATCCGGGCGGCTGGGAGCACGGCGACCGCGATCGCGAGCGACCACGGCCACGGCGACTTCGACCACGGCGATCGCGACGCCCGCGACTTCGACCACGGCGACCACCACGGCGACCGCGACCACGGTGATCACGGCCCGGACCACGACCGCGGCGATCAAGGCCGGGGCGACCACGGCCACGACGACCACGGCGACCACCACGGCCAGTAGCCCGGGCGCGCGGTGCGCGCGGGCAGCGAGGGTCACCGAAAATCGGAGCGCATCTCTCCGGATTTCGGTGACCCGCGTTCATTTGTGCGTTGGCTCGCCCGTCAGGCCCCCAGAAATCGCGCCGAGTTAGCGACGATGCGCCACGCTGGCGCGTTGGCGCGACGTTTGTATGAGGACGCCCCGACTTCACCAACTCGGAGGCGACCTTGTTCCAGACGATCCGCAGACTGTCCGTCCTTGCCGTCCTGTCGTCCGCGGCGTTCGCCGTCGGAGGTTGCAGCGAAGGGTCCCCCTCGACCGCGAACAGCGCCGGGCTCGGCTCCGTCGACATCGCCGTCGCGCAGGGAGGCGTCACGCTGACGACCGTCGCCTACACGATCAACGGCCCGAACGGTTTCTCATCGACCGGCACGATCAACGTCGCCGCGAGCAGCTCGATCTCTGCGGTCATCGGCGGCCTCCCGGCCGGTAACGGATACACCATCACGCTCAGCGCGACCGGCACGGATGGGAGCACCACCTGTGGCGGCAGCGGAACCTTCAACGTGACGGCCGGCGCCGTCGCCGCTGTCGCCGTCACGCTCGACTGCCACCAACTGGCACAGACCGGCAGCGTGTCCGTCAACGGCACGATCAACGTCTGCCCCGTGGCGGACGGCCTGTCGGCGAACCCGTCGGACGTGGCGGTCGGCTTCCCCGTCGCGCTGGCGATCGCCGCCCACGATCCGGACAACGGCCCGTCGCCGCTCACGTACGCCTGGACCGCGCCGTCGGGAACGTTCAGCAGCGCCACCTCGGCGGCGCCGACGTTCGTCTGCAACGCCCCCGGCCCGGTCACGCTGACGGCCACCGTCTCCGACGGTGACCCGGCGGCGGCCTGCGCGGCCACCATGTCGGTCGTCGTGACCTGCGAGCCGAGCTCGCTGCTGGCGCACAACTCGCTGATCATCAGCAGCACCAGCTACGATCGAACCCAGGGGGCCGTGGCCTCACTGACGGTCGGGACCACGCAGCTGGCCAACTCGGCGACCGCAACCACCAGCGCGATCGCCGGCAACGACTATCTCAGCGTCTGGAACAACGAGTCCGCGGACGCCAGCTTCGGTGTGACCTCGGCGATCCAGCTGACCGACGTCGATCCGACCAGCGACACCGTCCTCAGCAAGGTCACGGTGCCGACCAATCAGGTCGTCACCAGCTTTCCCTCGAAGTCCGAGCTCGGCCTCCACGTCAGCACCGACGGCAGCGGGGCGCACCTGGTGTTCGTCGGCTATGCCGGCGCCGGCGTCGGCGCGCTCGACGTCTCGAACTCCGACGCCGTCCCCGGGCAGGATCCGACCAACCCGGTCAGCTTCGCCTTCGGCTCGAGCTACGCGTTCGCCCGCACCATCGTCTCGATGGACGGCAGCGGCCACTTCTCGTACACGCCGACCGTCAACTACGGTGGGAACAACGGCCGCTCGGCGCTGCTCGGCTCGAACGGGCTCTACTACTCGGTGGGCAACGCCAACAACGGCAACGCCGCGGCCTTCGGCCCCACGAACGGCACCAGCCCCGACGTCACCGAGACCACCGGCCTCGAGGTCGTCTCGCCCATCGACGCGGTGACGTCGAACGTGGCCATCCCGGCCGGGAACTCGGCGGAGGTCGAATCCCGCTGCTCCAGTACAGCTTCGGCAGCCCGCCCAAGGCCGACAAGCCCGGCAAGGACAACAACTACCGCGGCGTGACCGAGTTCGGCGGCGCGCTCTACTTCACCAAGGGGAGCGGCAGCAACGGCATGCAGACCGTCTACACCGTCTCCTCGCTGCCCACCGTCGCCGGCGCGGCCGCGGCCACCATCAGCGTCGTCCCCGGCTTCCCGACCGACTCGGCCAAGGCGACCGGCGGCAACTTCACGCCGTTCGCCGTCTTCTTCGCCAACGCGACGACGATGTACGTCAGCGACGAAGGGTCGGGCAATTCGACGGACAAGTCGACCCACGCCGGCCTCGAGAAATGGAGCCTGCTCGGCGGCACCTGGCAGCTCGACTACGAGCTGACCCAGGGGCTCATCGGCGTGGTCGACAGCGGCCTGACCGGCCCGGACGGCACCTATCCCGACCGTCACCACAGTCGGCCTCCGGAACCTGACCGGCGTCGTCAACGGCGACCAGGTCACCCTGTGGGCGACGACCTCGACCTCCAGCACCTCCGGCGACAACGGCGCCGATCCGAACAAGGTCGTGGTGATCACCGATCAACTGTCGGCGACCACAGCGACATCCGCCGTGGCGGCGGAGTCCTTCCGCACGATCATGGGACCGACCTATGGCACCGCCTATCGCGGCGTCGCGTTCGTGAACTAGAAGACGCGTGCCCACCCGCCGGGCGGCCACGCCGGCGTCGTCGCGTTCGTGAACAAGCGCTCGCCCGAGCGCCGCGCAGCGGCGCTCGTTGCGGGCCGCTCCCTCGCCCCCCGCTCGACAAATACGGTGCTCGGGCCATAGTAGTCAGCCGAGCGAGGGGTGTCGGTGCGACCCCGCGCGAAAAAGGAGCGTCGAGCGTGTTCTTGACCGTGATGGTGGTCGGCCTGGTCGGCCTGGTGACGATGGCCGTCCCTGCCCTGGGCGGGCACCGCCACCTCGGCCACATCCGGACGCACGGACCCGTCCGCGCGCCTGGCAGCAGCCTCGCGCAGCCCGCCGGGCAGACGCACGCGCCCG
The DNA here is from genome assembly GCA_963835825.1 of uncultured Pseudomonadota bacterium. GTDB lineage: Bacteria > Myxococcota_A > Polyangia > Fen-1088 > Fen-1088 > JADGRB01. The sequence goes on along the minus strand of CAWIGZ010000001.1, from coordinate 647,756 downwards.
CCCCGCGCGAAGGTCTGAGATTTCTCCCGTCGCCGCGCGCCCTCTTCAGCGTGGCTGCCTTTTACGGCGCGTTCGGCAACGCCCTGGTGCGCGCCGCGCATCTGGCCACCGCACGCGCCGCGGTCATCGCGATCGTGCCGGCACTGCTGATGGAGTGGCTTCTGATCCGGCCAATCTGGAACCTGCTGTTTCGATTTCAGGGCCAGCCCAGCGCCCCACTGGAGGCGCTGATCATGGGCGAGGCCGAGGCCGTCGTGCCGTTCCGCAACGGCAAGGGGATCGTCGCCACGGTGCGCGACGGACGGCGCGTTCAGCTCGAGGCGCGCCTCTCGCACCGCCAGGCAGCCCTGCCCGTGAAGGTCGGCCAGCGGCTCCGCATCGAGGACGTCGACGGGCGCCGCGAACGCGTGACGGTCTCCCTGATCTCGAACGACAACCCAGCCGGAAGCTCGGCGCATTAAGGAGCCATCATGATCGAACCGTCCCTCATCCTCGTCGGCGCGGTCGTCGTCGGGGTCATCTTCCTCACGTCGATCATCATCACCACGTTCCTGCGCAGCGTCGACGCGGGCGAGATCTTGCTCGCCAGCCGCGGCCGAAATTTGCAGATCTACCGCGGCCCCTGCAAGGCGCTCATCGTCCCGATCATCACCCAGACCCGCGTCATCCCGGCCCAGGCCATCAACGTCGACATCGAGATCACCGATCAGACGGCCGACGTCGACGTCAACGGACGCTCGGCGCCGGTCAAGGTCACGGTCCGGGCCTCGGCAATCGTGAGCGTCGGCGAGGACGAGGCGATGGTGAACACCGCCGCCAACAAGTTCTTCTCGAAGTCGGTCAGCGAGCAGCTCTCCACCCTGACGGACGTGCTCTCCTCGGCCGGGCGGCGGGCCATCAACCTTCTCAAGCACGATCAGCTGTTCAGTGTTCGAACGGGCCTGCCGGCCGCCGCCGCCACCACGGCGCTGGCCCCGGCGGCGCCCAACGCGCTCGCGCTGGCGCAACAGCGCGCCGAGGACGACGAGCTGGCGGTGATCATCAAGGACGCCTGCTCACGCGAGCTGATGGACATCGGCCTCTCGTTCAACAGCCTCAACATCAAGGCGGTCTTGAGCGAGGTGGCGGAGGCCCGCCGCCGCGAGTCGGGCGCCCGCGCCAAGGCCGACGCCGACGTGGTGCAGGCCAAGGAAGAGCAGCGGGCGCGGATCGCTCAGCTCGAGGCGGCGCAGAAGATCAACGATCAGGAACGGGCGCTCAACATGCAGATCGCCTCCAACGGCGCGTCGATCGCCAAGGCCGAGGCCGAGAAGCAGGCCGCCGTGCGCCAGCAACGCGAGGCGGAGCTGAACGCCAGCCAGATCACCCAGGCCCGGGCCGACGCCGAGCAAAACGTCATCAACCAGGAAGCCGAGGGGCGGGCCCAGGCGGCCCGCATCCGGGCCATCGCCCAGGCCGAGGCGGAGGCCATTCGCATCAAGGCGCAGGCGCTCATGGAGGCGGGCGGCGCCTACCTCGATCTGCGGCGGCTGGAGATGGCGCCCGAGCTGACCGCGCAGGTCGCCAGCGCGCTCTCCAACAGCCAGTTCGTCAACTTCGGCGGCGGCGGCGACACCAACGAACGGGGCGCCGTCACCACCGGCTCGAGCGACGTCCTGCGGGTCGTACAGACCCTGATGGCGGCCCAGATCGTCACGGGAAGGAATTTCCGCGACGGCGACGGCAGCTCCGCCACGCCGGCCCCCGGCCCGCGCCCCGGCAACGGCGCCAAGTAGACACGACGCGCGCTTACGAGGCGCCCTCCGCCGCCTCGACCTGCGCCAGAGGACGGATGTCGATCTCCAGCGTCCCGCCCAGGATCGCCGCGTAGGTGCGGCACATGGCGATCGCCTCGTCCATCCCGGAGAGCTCCAGCACCGCGAACCCGCCGATCAGCTCCTTCGATTCGGAGAAGGGCCCGTCGACCACCCGCAGGTCGTTGTTCTTGAACAGCAGGCGCTTGGCCTTGGCGCTCGGCTGCAGCTCGGTCGTGCGGACCAGGACGCCGGCCTTGGTCATCTCGGTGCGGAGGCGGGTGAGCTCGGCTTTCTGCTTCGAGCTGCGGGTGCCGGCCTCGGACGCCTGGCCGGCCTTCTCGATCAGCAGGATCTGCAACGGCGGGTTCTCCGGGGCCGGCATGAGGCCGATGTCCCAGGGCTCGTTCACCTTGCCGAGCTCGAGCTCGCCGGTGCCCAGGATCTTTCCGTAGCGTTCGGCCCAGCCGAGCGCCTCGTCGCGCGTCTTGACCTTCAACAGCAGCATCGTCGACGGCAGCTCGTGCTCGCCGCGGTAGGGGCCCTGCTTCACCGTGCAGGCGCCGTCGCGGAAGGTGAGGCGCGTGCGCGTGGCGCTGCGACCGAGGCCCGCGCCGTCGATCAGGGTGCCCGCCTTGGCGTGGCCACCGATGAACTCGCCCATCTTCTGAATGAGCTCCATCGGGGGCTTCTCGCCGGCCTCGGTGTGGGGATCGTTCTTGTGCATGATCATGAAGCGCATGGTCGTCTCCTTGAGGTGGGTGGGTTTCTCAGCGTGTCTTTGGCGACGAGAGGATGAACGCGCGTAGGCTGGGGCTTCGCAGAGCGTAGGCGATCCAGAGGATCACGCCCATCGCCACCGGGAACCAGAATGGCTGGCCCATCCGCACGTGGGTGGCCGTGGCGCCGCCGAGGTAGGCGGTCAGGAGAAGCGCACCGAGGAGCTGCGTGCGCGGCAGAAGGTGCAGCAGCGTCGAGACCGCCAGCACCACGCCGAGCGGCCGCAGGACTCCGATGGCGTAACCGACCTGGCGGGTTCCCTCGACGTAGGGCGCCAGCATGAGCAGCTTGCCGGCCGCGTCGACCAGCAGGAAGGCGGCGCAGAGCCCGGTGAGGACGCGGCCGATCCAGAGGGCCGCTCTCCGGGGCGCTCGGGCAGCGCTCGGGCTCCGGGTTTCGAGCTGGGTGGTTGGGGTGAGCACGTTTTCCATGACGATCCTCCGATTCGAAGTGGTCCGGGGCCGACCCGCTGTTCGGCCCCTGCTGACACGACGAACCGCCCGCGCCGCGATCGACACGGCCGGCGATCTTTCTCCAACCACCTGGAATCACACCACAACACGCGCGGCGCGGCACGATGGTTAGACTTGCGGCGAGGAGAGCAAATGCCGACGCCCAGCCCCGTGAAGCTCACCGAGACCGAGATCGCGACCGCCCTGTCGAAGCTGCCCGCGTGGAAGCTGGAGGGGGGCAAGCTCCACCGCGACTACAAGTTCGCCGACTTCGTGGCCGCTTTTGGGTTCATGACCGGCGCTGCGCTGGTCGCCCAGCGGATGGATCACCACCCGGAGTGGTTCAACGTCTGGAACACGGTGCGCGTCGACCTCAGCACCCACGACGCCGGAGGGATCACCGCGCTCGACGTCAAGCTCGCCCATTCGATGGAGGAGCTGGCCGCCCGCCTCGCCCGTTGACCCCGGCGGGCCAAAGGTTCGACCGTCCCGGCGCTGGACTGTCAGACTCTGAACGCCTGACGGTGGAATCGGTCGACCGTTCGTCACCGCGGGCCCGCATCTTCAGCAATTGCGGGCGGGCATCGTCCTTGCTCTTTGCGATGCCAAATGCGTTCGCTCCTCTCCCGCGGTCTGCTCGTCTCCCTCTCGCTGCTGCCGGCGATCGCCGCCGCCGCCGATCCGCCGCTGCCCACCGTACAAACGAGCGCCCGCACCGCCGTGGGGGTCGATCTGGGGATCGCCTCGGCGGTCGGGTTCGCAGGCGTGACGCTGGCCCGCCAGCTCGGAGGTCACCTGCGGCTGGAGGCCGGGGCCGGATTCGGGCTTTCGGGGTTGCAGCTCTCCGTCATGCCCAAGGTGGTGCTCGGCGAGGGGCGCGATCACTTCGTCAGCGGCGCAGGCGCGTCGGTGGCCTTCCTGGTGGACAGCCAGTACGTGAGCGGACATCCGATCTGGCTCAATGTCGACGCCGTTGGCTACGAGCATCACTTCGACAACGGAATCGCCCTCTCATCGTCACTGGGTGTCACCGGTGGTTTGGGCGGAGGACAGATCTGCCTGCCGCCCGATGGCTGCGCGCCGGAGTTCTTCCGTGACGTGAGCCATTACTGGGGGCCGCAAGCACGCGTGCAGTTGGCCTATTGGTTCTGAGGGTTTGCGACGCTCGGCTGCAGATCCCTGGGTGCTGCCGATTGTGCGGCGGCGAATCGTGGCCATCATCTTGGGACCTCTGGAGGTGCCCCATGAAGTGCTCCGATATCATGAACAAGAACGTCGAGTGGTTGTCCGAGACGGACAGCGTCCGCAAGGCTGCGTCGGTGATGGCAGAGGCGGGGGTCGGGTTCCTGCCCATCTGCGACGCGGAGCGACGGGTGATCGGGGTGGTCACCGATCGCGATCTCACGACGCGGGTGCTGGCGAAGAAGATCGATCCGGACACCACGTCCGCGGCGCTGGTCATGACCTCGCCGGCCATCACCTTCCTCGACAGCGCCGAGGTGAGCGAGGCGGAGGCGCTGATGGCCGCCGAGCGGAAGGCCCGCCTGGTGATCATCGACGCCACGGAGAAGCTGGCCGGGGTGCTCGACCTGGCCGACATCGTCGAGTCGGCGCCGGGGCGGCAGAGCTTGCAGACCGTTCGCGCCATCATGTGGCGGGAGGCGCTGGGGCCGCGCGGGGGCGCCGCCCGGGGCCAGCCGCTGCTGAAGGACGATCCGGCCGCCCAAAACTTGCCCGCGCCCTCGGACGACGCCAAGGCAGAGCCCACCGTCTTCGTCGGCGCGCATCGCGGGACCGACACCACCGAATTCCCTGGCTGATCAGTCCGCCGAAGAAAAGACGACCAGGCCGGCGTCCTGCTCGACGCTGGGAGCGGCGGCCCGCGCCCGCGCCACTGCGGCGGCCTCCTCGGCGATGCGCGGGAAGGTGTAGAGAACGCGGCCGCGCTGGTCGGGCTCGGAGGCGATGTCGCCACCCAAAGACACCAGCTCGCGGTCGAGAAGGACTCCCAGCTCCGGCGTGGGGGCCAGCTCTTCGCGAGGACGAGGCCCGGCGCCCGCGAAGATTCGCCCCAGCAGGCGACGGCGGTCGTTCCGGACGCGGCGCCGCCGTTCCTCGGCGCGGGCCTTGAGCCAGCGCCCGGCGGGGACTGCGAAGAACAGCGCCGAGAACGCCAGCGGGAAGTCCCACAACAGGAAGTGCCAGCTGGCCAGCGAGACATGAAGGCGGGCCTCGAACGCCGGCACGATCCAGAACGGCGCCAGCAGGTTGAAGCCGTTGAAGGCGGCGATCATGGCGTCGGTCCCCGGCTCGTTCCCGGTGAGCGGCGCCGCCGTCTCCAGCCGCTCGGAGGCCCACCGCGGCGAGCTCATCTCGCCGGCGCCGCCGGCCGTCTTGCGCACCGCCTTGAACGTGTAGAGGACGACGCCGTCCTCGGTGACCTCCGGCTCGCCGCCGTAGTCGATCATCAGCCGGGTCACCTCCTGCTCGGCGCGCGGGAAGGACCACCCCATCAGGCGGACCAGATCGACGGCCGCAATCCGCCCGCGCTGCGCGCGGATGTAGCCCACGATCTGCTTTTCGTCGGCCAGGGGATCCGTCGCCGGCGTCGGCGGCCCGAAGACGAAGGCGAAGACCCGCTTGTAAAGCGGCTCGCGCCGCGGGCGCGCGAAGCGGGCCCGCGGGCGGCCATAGCCGTTCGACCCCATGTCCCACCCCCAGAACCAGAGCAGGCCGTCGAAGCCGAACCCGCCGTCGTCGTCGCGATCGGACGAGCCGTTGCGAGCGAAGATCATCGCCACCATCATGGCCACGAAGGCCACGAAATAGCTGATCAGCGTGGTCACGATCGCCACCTTGAACAGCAGCGTGAAGCCCTTCCAGAGCCGGCTCCCCACGGCGGCTGCCCGCTCACGCCAGGACAGGGCATCGCGCCGTTCGAAGCTCGGATCGAATTCGTAGAGGAGCTCACCGCTCTCGGTGGCGCTGAGGTGGCTGCGGTATTCCTTCAACAGCGAGGTGAGCGCCTCCCCTGCCTCCTCGTCGGAGAGCCCGGAGGCGACGACGGCGTCGGCGCGAGTCAGCTTGGCGTCTCGCCCGCGCAGCGCCGTCATCATCAGGACCTTGGCGCGCTCGGCCGAATGGCCCTTCCGTTCGATCGTGGTTTCAGTGCTCACGGTGTTGCGGCCATTCTACGATCTAGAATGGTGGGATTCCCGTGCGGCGTGGATGAGGTCGAGACCGTACGTTGGAACGGCTACGGATCGAGCTCGGGGTAGTGCCGGAAGATGCCGTGCTCGTTGAAAGGGATCCGGCGCGGCGAAGCGAGGTAGGCGGCCACGGCCGGGAGAACGGAGACGTCGTCGCGAAGCGCGAGGAGGCGCGGCAGCTTGCCGGCCATTCGCTCGAGCGCGCGGGGGAAGGCGTAGCCGACGCCGGCCACGATTTGAAACAGCGAAAGATCCACGTACGACAGCGCGGCGCCGACCGCGTGGCGGCCGCCCGCCGCGGCGTTGGTCCCGAGCACCCGCTCGAAATACCCGAGGAACTTCGGAACGCGGTTCTTCACGAAGAGCTCCGCCCGGCGCGAAGCCTCCGGTTTCTGCTCGTCGTAATAGAGGCTGGAGGCGATCGGATGATGCGCGTCGTGCGCCTCGACCACGAAGTCCGAAATCGTGAGCTGAAGGTGATTGGCCTTCAGGCGGCTCGCCTCGTCCTCGGGGACGAGGCCGAGGCGGGGCCCCAGGTATTGCAGGATGGCGCCGGTCTGCGAAAGCGTCACGTCGCCGTGCCGCAGGATCGGCGGCGCGAAGAACGGCCCGCCGCCCGCGGTCTCGGCAAGCAGCGCCGCCAGCACCTTCGCGCCACCGCCCTGCTCAGCCGGCAGGCGCGCCACGTCGACGTACGGCGCGGCCGCCGCCTCCAGCGCCAGCCGCACGAACTCCCCGCGCCCCTGGATTGAGGGCCAGTAGAAGAGCTCGTAGCCTCCCCCCGCTGTCGCCATGGCCGGACTATACCCGGCGCGCGTGCGCCCTCGCAGATTGAAACGGACGAACGCCGCACTTAAAGTTGGCCGTGCTCGGGGCAGCGGACGAACGGTTGACCGCAGGGGGGAGGCCAGGACTGGACGTGAGGACGAGCCGCCAGCTGGTGCGCGCCGCATTCGCTCTGGTCGCGACGCTCGTGCTCGTCGTGACGGTCTTCGCCCTGGCGCAGGTGCGGGGCCTGGAAAAGAGCGCCCGGGAGATCGTGCAGAACATGTTGACCAGCGTCCGCCTGGTGGGCGAGCTGGAGAGCGAGGTCAAGACGAAGCAGATCCTGGTCAACGAGCACATCCTCGCCACCGAGGCGACGGCCAGGGCGCGCCTCGAGACCCGGATCGCCGCCGTCGAGGCGCAGATCGCCGCGACCATGAACGCCTACGCGCCCTGGGCCGACCTCCCCGGCGAGCGCGCCGCCTGGAATCAAGCACAGAAGGATCTCGAAGGATCTCGACGGTCCGATTGCCCGCGTCGTCGCCTTTTCGCGCGAAGACCTCGACACCGAGGCGCGCTGGGAGATGGACCTGGCCGCCGGCCTGTTCGCCCGGGTGAGCCAAGACCTCGACCGGCTGATCGCCATCAACGACACGGGCGCGACGCGGAGCTTGGCCGCGGTGTCCGCCATCCGGCGGCGCCTGATGATCACGCTCCTGGCGACCGGTCTGCTCGCCATCGGCGGGATCGTGGCGGTGGGAAGCTGGGCCGCGCGGCGGGTGGCCCATCACGAAGAGGAAGCGGCGCGCGGCGCCCGGTTGCTGGAAGAGCGGAACCGCGAGCTCGACGCGTTTGCGGGGCGGGTGGCGCACGACATTCGCAACCCCCTGATGGTCATCCGCCTGGCGGCCGACCAGCTCTCGGTCCTGGTTCCCGAGCACGCACGGCCGGCGAAGCTCCTCGGACGCGGCGTCCGTCGCATGGAGACGCTCGTCGACGACCTGCTGACGCTCTCGCGGGTCGAGGGGCGGGTGCGCGGCACCTGCGATCCGGCGACGGTGGCGGCTCAGATCCAGGAGGAGTTCGCGCCGCGCTTCGAGGGGGTGAAGGGCAAGCTGCGGGTGGCCGTGAAGCAGGCGGCCGTGGCGTGCAGCGAGGGGCTGCTTCACCAGGTGCTGTCCAACCTGACCGAGAACGCCATGAAGTACCAGCGCCCCGACGCGACCCCGGAGGTCGAGATCTCGGGGGAGGCGGTCGACGATCGGTACGATCTGCGCGTCTCCGACAACGGCCTGGGGATGTCGACCGAGGATGCCGGCCGCGCCTTCGAGCCATTCTATCGTTCGCCGCAAACCCGCGACCTTCCAGGGACGGGCCTGGGATTGTCGATCGTCAATCGGGTCGTCCAGGCGAGCGGCGGGTCCCTGTCCCTCAAGACCGAGCTCGGGCGCGGGTCGACGTTCATCCTCCGACTGCCGAGGGTCGAAGCCCCCCGCGCCGACCAGGCGTGAGCCAGGTAGCTGGTGTCAATCGGGCGGCGGGAGCGTTTGCCGACCGTTTGCGGTGCTCGGCCGCGACTCGGTCGTCCTTCGCCCTATCCTTCGTCTGATCCGTCGTCTTCGTCGGCGGCGGTGCGGGCCCACGGGATGGCCTGCAGCCGCCGAAACCCGAGCGGCTGACCGGAGACCTCGCTCAGGCCGTAGCGGCCGGTGTCCAGCTTGGCCAGCGCATCCTCGATGTCGTGCAGCAGGTTGACGTCCCGCTGCGTGAAGAGGATCGCGTCGTCCTGCTCCCGGGTCTGCTCGGCCGCGTCCAGCGGCTCGGGGAGGCTCTCGGACTGCAGCGCCGCGGCCTGATCGTGCCGCATGCGATCCCGCAGCTCGTTCCGCGCGCGTTCGAGGCGTTCGCGCAGCAGGGAGAGCTGGCTCGCCGAGAGCCCGGAGGGCGATTCACTGCCTGTTGCTTCCATGACAATGACTCGTAAGTCCGACCGGCCGCTCGGCAAGGCGGACGCCGTTTCGGCGCGCGACGCCCGCCCTGCTGCTCGCGGGCAGCGACGCGGGCCAAGCTACTTGATGGACAGCAGGTCGACGTCGAACACCAGCGTACCCGCCGGGGCGCCCGGCCGGGTCGGCGTGTCGCCGTAGGCGAGGTTGCCGGGGATCCAGAAGCGGGCCTTGTCGCCGACGACCATCAGCTGCAATCCCTCGGTCCAGCCCTTGATGACGCCGCCGAGCGGGAAGGTCGCCGGCTCGCCACGCACGACCGAGCTGTCGAACAGCTTCCCGTCGGCGGTCCAGCCGCTGTAGTGAACCTGGACGGTGCTGTCGGCCGTGGGGTGCTCCTTCCCCTTGCCGTGCTTGAGGATCTTGTAGGCGAGGCCGGAGGCGGTCTTCTTCGCGTCCTTGGGCGCCGCCGCCACGTCGGCCGGCGTCTCGGGCGGCGGAGCGACCTTCACGAAGTCGAGCAGCTCCACGTCGAAGACCAGCATCCCGGCCGGCGTGCCCGGGCGGCTCGGCGAATCACCGTAGGCGAGGTCGGCCGGGATCCAGAAGCGCCGCTTCTCCCCCTTGACCATCAACTGCAGCCCCTCGCCCCACCCTTTGATCACCGCGTCGAGCGGAAACTTGGCCGGCTCGCCGGTCGGGATCGAGCTGTCGAACATCTTCCCGTCGGTGGTCCAGCCGGTGTACTGCACGGTCACCTTGTCGTGCGGCCCCGGATGGGCGCTCCCCTTGCCCTTGAAGAGCACCTTCGAGGCCAGGCCGCTGGCAGTCTTCTTGGCGCTGGCGGGCGGCGCCGCCACGTCGGCGGGCGCGGCGGGCGCGGCCGGCGGCGGCGCCGACGGCAGCGGCTCGATCGGACCGGCGGAAACGGACGCGGCCACCGATGCGCCGGCCACGGCGAGAACGAACGGGATCGACCAACCGAATCGCTTCATTCCAGCCGAATACCACGCCCAGGCCGGATGGCAAGCTGGCGGCAGGTGGCCGCGCCGGTCGTTTTCAGGCGCTGCCGCACAGGCGATCTCGACCGTCGCCAGGGCGCCATACCCGCCGGTGGTTACCTTTCGGCCCGGGGGTGCGGCATGACGGTATCGACGAGCGACGCCACGCCACGAACGCGACCGACGCAGAACAAGCGGCGGTACAGCGACGGGCATCCGCTGGATCATGTCCAGTACGTCGAATCCAAGATCATCCTCAAGGGTGAGCGCTTCACGTCGGTCGAGAGCTTCGATGACTTCGCCCGGCTGGTGAAACGAACCGCCAAGGAGGCGGGGGTGGACTTCTCGCGGAAGCCCTTCAAGGGCGCCAAGCCGCGCATCCGGGAGGTCCTCTTCCTCGATACCGCCGACTTCCGGCTCTACAACAACGCCTTCATCCTGCGCCGGCGGACCGACTACGTCGACGGGTTCGCCGTGGGCGATCCGGAGATCGTCTTCAAGTTCCGCCATCCCGACCTGCAGAAGGCGGCTGACATCGACGTCCGCCCGCAGATCGCCGGCGACCACCGGATCAAGTTCAAGGCGGAGGCGTTGCCGCTCAAGGATGAGATCGGCGGGGTGCGCATGCTCTACTCGCACAACGTCCAGTTCCCGCAGAGCCACGTCCACGCGCCGGACAAGACGGCGATGGCCACCCTGGTGCGGCTGCTCCCGCCGCTGCGGGACCTCAAGACGAACCCGAACGAGCGGATCGAGCTCGTGAACCACACCGCGATCGAGGAGGTCCTGCTGGACATCGGCCTGCTCGACTTCGGCAAGGGGGTGGAGGCCAAGGCCAACGTGGCGGTCTGGCGCACCCGCGGCGACGAGAAGCAGCTGGTCGGCGAGTTCGCCTACCAGTGCAAGTTCGAGCGCGAGGACGAGCGGCAGGCGGTGGCGATGAAGCGGGCGGAGCAGCTCTTCATCATGCTGCAGGAGACGGCCAGCGACTGGCTCTCCCTCGGGACCACCAAGACCGGCACCGTCTACCGCCTCAAAGGCAACCCGCCCACCGCCCACGAGTAGCGCGCGAGCGTCGTCATGGGCCCGATCCGACGGCGCATCGCGGCCGACCTCCGCGGCGTCCACCTGGCGCTGAACGTGTTCGTCGCCACCAGTCTGCTCTGGGTGGTGATCCGGAAGTGGGCGGGGCTCAATCCGATCTGGGCGATCAGCGCCATGCTCGCCTCCAGCGATCCGCACGTCGGCGACGCGCTCAAGAGCGTGCGCGGGCGGGTCATCAACGCGACGCTCGGCTGCGCCACCGGTCTGGCGTTCCTGATCCTCGGTGGCTCGCGTGACTGGAAACTGCCCATGGCGCTGGCGGCCACGGCGTTCCTCTCCAGCTACATCGTCCGGGTGCCGGTCATGTGGAGGCAGGCGCCGATCACCGCGGCGATCGTGGTCGCCTCGGGGCTGGAGCGGCACACGCGGGAGGTCTCGATCGAGATCGGCCTGCGTCGCGTGGCGGAGGTCCTCTTCGGCTGCCTCGTGGGCCTGACGGTCACCTGGGGGATCTCGAAGATCTGGCCTCTGCCGCAATCGCGCCCCGCATCCGCCCCCGTTCGGCCATGATGGGGCCGTGCTGCTCTTCGAGGATGAAGTCGCTCCGCTGGAGGTCCAGGGACCTGACGGGCCCTCGCCCTTCTTCATCATCTGCGATCACGCCGGGAGGCTGATTCCCCGCGCGCTGGGGACCCTGGGGCTGCCGGCCGCCGACCTCGAACGGCACATCGCCTGGGACATCGGCGCGGCCGGCGTGGCGCGCCGGCTGGGGGCGGCGCTGGGCGCCCACACGGTGTGGCAGCGCTACTCGCGGCTGGTGATCGACTGCAACCGTCCTCTTGACGTGCCCGACTCAATTGCCCGCCGCAGCGAGCAGACGGTGATCCCGGGGAACCAGAACGTCGCCCCCGCCGCCGCCGAAGCGCGGGCGCGCGCGATCTTTCACCCCTACCACGACGAGATTCGAACGGCGCTCGACCGGCGGCGGGACGAAGGACGCTTGACGGTGCTCCTCGCGATGCACAGCTTCACGCCCGTGTTCCTGGATGTTCCCCGCCCCTGGCACGTCGGCGTGCTCTACAACCGCGACTCACGCGTGGCGCGGCCGCTGTTGCAGGCGCTGGGGGGCGAAGGCGACCTCGTCGTCGGCGACAACCAGCCCTACGCCGTCGGCGATCTGACCGACTACTCGGTCGTCACATCATGGCGAGCGGCGCGGACTCCCCCACGTCGAGCTCGAGATCCGCCAGGACCTCATCGCCGACGAGCGAGGGCAGGACGCGTGGGCCCAGCGGCTGGCGCGCCTGCTGCCGCTCGTCATCTCAGAAACGTTCACACCACCGCAACCAACCGCGCCACCAGAATGAGAGACCACATGCAGATCCGCGTCGGCTACGAGCTCAATTACCAACTCCCCCAGCCCACGCCGATGATCTTGACGCTCAACGTGCACCACAGCCGGGTCTCGGACCTCGTGCATCCGGACCACATGAAGACGACGCCGTCGGTGCCGACGGCCGCCTACCGCGACAAGTTCGGCAACTGGTGCACCCGCCTGGTGGCCCCGGCGGGACGTTTTCGGGTGACCAGCGACGCGACCATCAACGACGACGGCGCGCCCGATCCGGTCGTGCCCTCCGCCATTCAGCACCCCGTGCAACAGCTGCCCGAGGAGACGTTGCTGTTCCTGCTGGGGAGCCGCTACTGCGAGACCGACAAGATGTCCCAGTTCGCCTGGGACAAGTTCTCCAGCGCCCCGCTCGGCTGGGGGCGCGTGCAGGCGATCTGCGACTTCGTTCACCAGCACATCCAGTTCGGCTACCAGTTCGCCCGCCCGACCAAGACCGCCTGGGAGGCGTTCAACGAGCGCAAGGGGCGTCTGCCGCGACTTCGCCCACCTGGCCATCACCCTCTGCCGCTGCATGAACATCCCGGCCCGCTACTGCACCGGCTACCTGGGCGACATCGGCGTCCCGAAGGATCCGGCGCCCATGGACTTCGCGGGGTGGTTCGAGGCCTACCTGGGGTCGACCTGGTACACGTTCGATCCGCGCAACCACGTCCCGCGCATCGGACGCGTCCTCATCGCGCGCGGCCGCGACGCCGCCGACGTGGCGATCTCCACCACCTTCGGACCCAACACGCTGGAGACGTTTCGCGTCTGGACTGACGAAGTGACGGCTTGACCTACTGTGTGGGGGTCCTGCTGGAGGACGGGATCGTCCTCGGCTCGGACTCGCGCACCCACGCGGGTGTCGACGACTTCGCCTCGTTCTGCAAGATGACCGTCTTCGAGGAGGCCGGCGAGCGCGTGCTGGTCCTGCTCAGCTCCGGAAGCCTGGCCGGAACCCAGGCCGTCATCAGCTTGCTGCGCCAGGAGGCCGACGCGCCGGCCGCGGCCGACGGGGCAGTCACCATCCGGAGCGCCCGGACGATGTTCGACGTGGCGCGCGTCGTCTCGGACGCGATGCGCGCCATCGACCGGCGCGACAGCGAGCACCTGGAGAAGCACGAGCTCTCCTTCAACGCCTCGTTCATCCTGGGCGGCCAGATCAAGGGGGAGCCGATGCGCCTGTTTCGCATCTACGCCGCGGGGAACTTCATCGAGGCCGGCACCGACACGCCGTTCTTCCAGACGGGCGAAGCCAAGTACGGCAAGCCGATCATCGATCGCGTCATCACCCCCTCCACCAGCCTGAGCGACGCGACCAAGTGCGTGCTGGTCTCCTTCGATTCCACCATGCGCAGCAACCTGTCGGTCGGGATGCCCATCGACCTGCTCTGCTACGAGCGCGACGCGCTGGCGGTGGGAAAGCGCCGCCGCTTCGAGCAGGGCGACCCCTACTTCGCGGCGCTCAGCAAGAAGTGGAGCGAAGGGGTCCGGGCCGCGTTCAAGGAGCTGCCCGAGCCCCAATGGGGCGCCTGAACGCGGTTTCGCCGCCTCCTCGGTGGTGGCCGCGCGCCGCGGGGAACTGCCCGACGTCCTGCACGACGCGCGGCGTGTATGCTTCCGCGCCGCAGGCCCGACGGGGCTCGAAAGGTGTGGAGACGAGATCATGAAATACAGGAAGCTGGGAGCCTCGGGGGTCAAGGTGTCGGAGCTCTGCTTGGGGGCGATGACCTTCGGGGAAGCCGACGAGAAGTCGTTCATGCACAAGGTCGGCACCGACGAGAAGACGTCGTTCGCCATCCTCAACCGCGCGCTGGAGCTGGGCGTGAACTTCGTCGACACAGCCGACGTCTACGGTCAGGACGGCCTCAGCGAGCGGATCATCGGCGCCTGGCTCGAACGCGATCAGCGGCGCAACGAGATCGTCCTCGCCACCAAGTTCCGCTTCACCATGGGCGACGGACCCAACCGGACCGGCGCCTCGCGCTACCGGATCATGCGCTGCGTGGAGCACAGCCTGAAGCGGCTCCGCACCGATCACATCGACCTTTACCAGATCCACATGCAGGACCTGGACACGCCGGAGGAGGAGCTCCTCCGCGCGCTCGACGATCTCGTGACCCAGGGGAAGGTCCTCTACGCCGGCTGCTCGAACTACGCCGCCTACCGGCTGATGGACGCCCTGTGGATCAGCCGCACCAGGCACCTGTCGGCGTTCGTCACGCTGCAGGCGCAGTACAGCCTGGTCGTGCGCGAGCTGGAACGCGAGCACCTGCCGCTCTGTCGGGCGCAGGGGCTGGGCGTGCTCTGCTGGTCGCCGCTGGCGGCCGGCTTTCTGAGCGGAAAGTACGACAAGGACCAGCCGCCGCCGGCCGGGGCCCGCCTGGAAAAGTGGAAGGATCGGATGGCGGGGTTCAACAACGACCGCAACTGGAAGATCCTGGCCGCCGTCCGCGCCGTTGCGGCGGAGACGGGCGCCACGCCGGTCGGTGTGTCGCTGGCCTGGCTGCTGGCCCAGCCCCAGGTCTCCTCGTGCATCTTCGGGGCCCGCTCGCTGGCCCAGCTGGAAGAGAACGTGAAGGCCAGCGACGTGGCGCTCAGCGCCGAGCAGGTGGCGCGCCTCGAGGAGGCCTCGCGGTTCGACCTCGGATATCCCTACGCGTTCATGAAGGACGTGCAAGGGCGCTGGTGAGCGCCCGGTTATTCGACCGCTGGTGAGAAGCTTGTTCGACTGCTGGCAGCGTGTAGGGTAACGACCATCGTGCAAGTCGAGCTGTGCCGAAAATCTTTCGAGCGGCTGGGCGCGCCGCTCGCGCATTTGCTCTCGGAGCTGAGGGAACGCGAGCACACGCCGGTGGTGAAGGACTGTCTCAACCGCTGCCAGAAGTGCGAGCTCGGCTTCGCCATGGCGACGGTGGACGGCGCGCCGCTCGGCGCGTCCAGCGTGACGGCGCTTCTCGCCGACATCGACGCGCTGGCCGCCGAGGATCTCGATGATTCGTAGACGACGCCTGTGAGCCTGCCCAACCCTCGAGCTGCCCTGCCAGCGCCTGTCTGGCTGGAACCCGACGAAGCATTTCGTTCGCTCCGCTTCGACAACAGCTTCGTGCGCGAGCTGCCCGGTGAGGCCGAGACGATGCGGGCGGTGCGCGGCGTGCGCGGCGCCTGCTTCTCGCCGATCGCGCCGGTTCCGGTGAGCGCGCCCCGGCTGGTGGCCGCCTCGCCCGAGGTTGCCCGCTCGCTCGCTCTGTCCGAGGCGGCGTGCGCGTCCGACGCGTTCCTGCAGGTCTTCGCGGGCAACGCCCTGCTGGCGGGCATGGAGCCCTACGCCGCCTGCTACGGCGGGCATCAGTTCGGCTCCTGGGCCGGCCAGCTCGGCGACGGGCGGGCCATCAGCCTCGCCGAGGTCGTGAACGCCGCCGGCCGGCGCTGGGAGCTGCAGCTCAAGGGCGCCGGGGCGACGCCCTACTCCCGCTCGGCCGACGGACGCGCCGTTCTGCGTTCGTCGATCCGCGAGTTTCTCTGCAGCGAGGCGATGGCGCATCTCGGCGTTCCGACGACACGCGCGCTCAGTCTGGTCGCGACCGGCGAAGAGGTGGTGCGCGACATGTTCTACGACGGTCATCCGCGGGCCGAGCCGGGCGCCATCGTCTGCCGGGTCGCCCCATCGTTCCTGCGCTTCGGCAACTTCGAGCTCTTCGCGGCGCGCGGCGAGGTGGACGCTTCTGAAGCGGCTGGCCGACTACACCCTCCGGCATCACTTTCCCGAGCTCGGCGAGCCGTCGCCCGAGACCTACGCCGTCTGGCTGACGGAGATCTGCCGTCGCACGGCACGGCTCATGGCGCACTGGATGCGGGTCGGCTTCGTTCACGGCGTGATGAACACCGACAACATGTCGATCCTGGGGCTGACCATCGACTACGGGCCGTTCGGTTTCCTCGACAGCTACGACCCCGACTTCACCCCCAACACCACCGACGCCGGCGAGCGCCGCTATCGCTTTTCCAATCAGCCGCGCGTCGCCAAGTGGAACCTGATCAAGCTGGCGGAGGCGCTCCACCCGCTGATCGGCAGCATCCCGCCCCTCGAAGAGGCGCTGGTCGCTTATACGGAGACGTACGAAGCAGAAGAGAGCCGCCACTTCGCCGCCAAGCTGGGGCTGGACCAGGCCCGACAAGTCTCTCGTCGACGAGCTGTTCCAGGTGCTGGCGCTGGTGGAGACCGACATGACCCTGTTCTTTCGGGGCCTGGCGAACGTTCCGGTGCACGTCGAGCCCGACGAGGCATCGGATGAAGCGTTGCTGGCACCGCTGGCCGGCGCCCATTACGCGCCCGACGCCCTCACCGGCGACGCCCGCGCACGAACGCTCGCCTGGCTCCGTCGCTACGGCGCCTGCGTCCGAGCAGCAGGAGCGACGGCCGCCGTCCGCAAGCAGCGCATGGACGCCGTCAATCCGAAGTACATCCTCCGCAACTGCCTGGCCCAGCAGGCCATCGACGCCGCCGAGAAGGGCGACGCCTCGCTGGTCCTCGAGCTGCTCGACCTGCTGAGGCACCCTCACGACGAGCAACCCGAGCGCGAGCGCTTCGCCGCCAAGCGCCCGGACTGGGCCCGCCATCGCGCCGGCTGCTCGATGCTCTCCTGCAGCTCCTGAGCCAGCCCGCCCTCACTGCTGGGCTCAATCGAACGGCGTTGAGCCTGCAATTCCACGGGGCGGTGGCAGATTTAGGCGCAGGAGCGAGGGGAGGCCGGCCATGGCTCACGAAACACTGCTCGTCGTCACCACCAGGGGAGAGACCATCGGAATGATCATTCACCACGACGGAGACGAAGCGTTCTTGGTCGAGGGCGACAAGTTTTTTCCGAGGGACTTCGAGTTCCGCCACGAGAGCATCACCGACGTCTGCGAGGATGGAGCGCTGGTCTATACGTTGACCGAATGTTCCGACGAGGAGGAGCCCGCCGCGACCGAGGCGCCCCCGCGCCCCCATTAGCTGCCGGCGTGCGCATCGGGGTCCCGTAAACCCCGACTTCGTCTGGGGCGCCCGCTTCCGCGATCTGGGATGGCGCGCGCCTCCGACGAAGGCGCCGCACTTTCTCGTCTTGGCGGCGGTTGACAGACGCCGACCGCGGCAGCCCCTTTACGGTTGTGCCGATCCCCACCCACGCCACCGTCGCGTCGCCATCGCCCGCATCCAGCAACCCGGAGCCGACCGACGGAAGGTTCGCCTCTCGCGCCGGCCCCCGCCTCGCCCTCGACCCGCTGGCCGCACCCCGCGGGCGCCGGGCGCTTTCGGATCGCCGCCGCGCTGGGCCCGGACTTCGGGATGGCGCTGATCTTTCTTGCGGTGCTCTCGACGCTGGTCGCCGCGTTCGGCGCCTCGTTCGTCTGGAACAAGGGCCCCATCCTGGTGGCCGGGGGCATCCTGGTCCTGTTGGTGGTCGTGGCCTTCGTTCGCCGGACGCCCGCCATCGTCCTCGGCGCTCCCGGTGCGTGGCGCGACTTCGGCGCCGCTGCGCGCCGGATCGTCCGCGACTGGGCCCCCTTCACCATCATCATGTGGGCGTTCGAAAGCATGGAGACGTACACCGGCGTCATCCGGAAGACCGGGATCGACGAGGTGCTCTACCGGATGGATCTTCGCCTGTTCGGCGTCGAGCCGACCGTCTGGGTGGGCCGCCTCAGTCGTCCGCTGCTGACCGACTGGATGTCGCTCACCTACGGCCTCTATTTCATCCTGCCGATGATCGTCGCCAGCGCGCTGTCGCTGCGGGGCCGGCGGCATGATCTGCGCGAGCTGTCGACGGCGGTGATCCTGCAGATGGGAATGGGCTTCGTGCTCTTCCTGCTGTTCCCGGCGGGACCGCCGCGCTTCTACGCGCCCCTCGTGAACGGCGGCTTCTCGCCGGCGCACCTGCACTCCCTGACCGGCCTCTACGAGCTCCAGCAGAGCGCCTTCGACACGGTGGACCCGCTGCGCATCCGGTCGGCGTTCCCTTCGCTTCACTGCTCGATCGCGCTGCTGACGCTCTTCTATGCCTGGCGCTTCGGCGACGCGCTCTTTCCCAGGCGCCCGCGGCTCTACTTCTGGATCTGTCTGCCGCTGGTCATCTCCCTGTGGCTGTCGACGATCTACCTGCGCCATCACTGGGTGCCGGACATCGCGGCCGGATTGCTGCTGGGCCTGGCCTCCTCGACGCTGGCGCCCAGACTGCGCACGGCCTGGCCGCGGGTGCGCGCCGCGGTCGTCTCGCGCTGACGGCGATCGCCTCGCGGGCGACCGGTCCCGAGCATTCGCGCCATGGCGGGCGCGATCAGCAGCGCCGCGCTCAGGCAGGTGAGCTCGCCCAGCATGGCGGCGAACCCGAAGCTGCGGATCCCCTTGTTGGACGAGAACCAGAGCGACCCGTAACCGACCACGGTCGTGTAAGAGCAGAGCGCCACCGCCGACGCGGTTCGGGCGCTCTCGCTCCGGCCTTGCGCCGTGTCGGGCTCGCTGCGGGCGCGGCTGACGATGTTGACCGAGTAGTCGATGCCGATCCCGATGGTGATCGGCAGCGCCACGAAGTCGAGGAAGTTCACCTTGAGGCCGAAGACCCCGGCCAGGGCGATCAGCGCCAGCGTCCCGAAGGCCCCGCAAAACAGCGTGGCCGACGCGGCCAGCCCCGGTCCGAGCAGCGCGACGACCACCACGATGGCGCCGAGCGCGGCGATGGCGGTCGCCCGCGGGCCGTCGCGCACCATGGCGTCGAACATGTCGGAGAAGACGAACGCCGAGCCGCCGACCAGCACGTCCGGGCCCGAGGCCAAGGCCCCTCACGGCGGCGGCGAACCGCCGCAGATCGCGGGTGTCCCAGGAATCGATCCCCAGGCCGGTGTTGGCGAGGACGATCCGCCCCCGCGTGCCGTCCCGCTCGACATACGGCCAGGCGAGCTCGAGCGGGACGTCGGCGTCGCCCAGCGCGCGCAGGCCGTCCGGGGGGCGGGACTCCTGCAGGGTCTTGCGTTCTTCCTCGCTGAGCGCGTCGGGATGGCGCAGCTGGCGGTCGACGAGACGCCGGAGCTCGCCCAGGATCTCCAGCTTCTCCGGCTGCTCGGCCGGGAGTCGATCGTCGAGCGTGCTGATTCGGCTGAACAGCCGCTGGCGCTCCGGCTTCCCCTCGTCCGCGGCCCGCAGCTTGCGAACGAGGGGGGCCACCTCGTCGCGGCGCTTGACGGCCAGCGCGAATCCGCCGGAGATCCCGTGGCCGAAGGCCCGGTCGAACTTGTCCATCAGCGCGACGCCGCGATCGAGCTCGGCGTTGGTGCTGGTCAGGTTTCGCAGGTCGGTCTCGAGCGGCTGGTGGGTGAGATAGCGCCAGGCCCCCAGCGCGGAACCGACGAAGAGCAGCGCCGCCACGGCGAGGACCGGGCCGCGGCGGGCCGGCAAGGCGCGCTCGAACCACCCGATGGCCCTCGGCTCGGGGCGAACGCGAAGCCATCCCCGGCGCTCGACCAGCGCGAGGGCGGCCGGAAGCACGGTGTAGGCCGAGATCCAGCAGAACGCCATCCCCATGCCGCCGATGATCCCGAAGTCCCGAAAGCCACGAAACGGCGTCACGGCGAGGGAGAGATAGGCGGTGCCGGCCGCCAGCGCCGCGGCCGCCGTCGCCCGCATGGTCCCGGACCTGGCGATCTCCAGCGAACGCTCGACGGGATGGCCATGCCGACGTTCCTCGAAATACCGGCCGAGATAGATGATCCCGAAGTTGATCCCGTTGCCGATGACGATCGAGGAGAGAAACGCGCTGGCGATGTTGAGGTGGCCGATGGTGAGCTCGGTGAAGGCGAAGGCGACCAGCGCCCCGACCGTGAGCGACCAGCCGAGCGCGAGCACCCCCGCCAGCGAACGAAAATAGAGGAGCAGCGCCGCCAGCACCGCCGCCAGGGTGAGCAGCGTGGCGATGGCCATGCCGGTGACGAGGCCATGCTGCTCGGCCAGGCCGCGGATGACGTCGCCGGTCATCCCCACGGTGACGCGGGCGCCGGTGGCGGCGGAGATCTCGGCGGTGGTGGCGTCGATCTGCCGCTGGAGCGCGTTCGCCAGCCGGGCGCCGCTGTCGAGATCGCCGCCGTTGAAGTTGGCGCGAACGATGATCAACTGGAGGTGGCCGTCGCTGGAGACCAGCGCCTTCGGATGGGCGGCCTTCTCCCGGGCCTCGTCCAGTTTGTGGCGAAGCCGGGCCAGGCGATCGCCCCCGCTTCCTCGGTGATCGCCGGCGGACGCGTCGTCGGGCTCGTCGAGAGGGACGTAGAGGGGGTTGGCCTTCATCATGCGGTCGCGCAGGGCGTCGCGCGCCGCGGCGAGGTCGGCCAGGTCCGCGAACAGGAACCGGTTGTTCCAGGTGTAGCGGCGAAAGACGCCGTCGTCGGAGGTGACGCCGCCGATGCCCAGCGCCTTGGCGTCGAGCGCCCGGATCCGCCGCAGCAGCACCTGGCCCGCGCGGGCGCGCGCGGCGACATCCGTGCTCTCCACGCCGAGCATGAAGGTGGCGGCGACGCGGGCCCGCTTCTCGAGCGCCCGCAGCTGGCGCACCGAGGGGGTCGACTCGGGCAGAAGGTACGAGAGATCGCTCTTCACGCTCAGCCGGCTGGTCAGCACCGCGGCGGCGATCGCCACGGCTGCCGCCACGATCAGGACGGCAGTCCCGCGTTTCCACGGATCACGATCTCTCATTGGACGATGAGCCTTGGGGCAAAGCGCGCGGGCACACCGGTCGCGCCCGTTTGCTCGAGGCAAATTAGGCACGGGAACGGTTCGGGGAACCCCCCGGCCACGCTCCAGGCGGCGGGCACGGCGCGATCGACTCGGCTATCCTCCGGCCGATGGCCAACCCTGTCATGGCGCGCGCCGCGCAGATGTTCCCCGAGCTGACCGACGCGCAGATCGCCCGCGTGGCGGCGATCGGCAAGCGTCGCGAGATCGCGCCGGGCGAGGTGCTCTTCGACCTCGGTGAGCAGAACACGCCCTTCTTCGTGGTGCTGGAGGGCGCGATCGAGGTGGTGCTGCCGCTGGCCGATCGCGAGCAGCCGATCGTCGTGCACGGGCGGCGGCAGTTCTCGGGCGAGATCAACATGCTCTCCGCGCGCCGGAGCCTGGTCCGCGGCCGGGTCAAGGAGGCGGGCGCGGTCCTCGCCGTCGATCGCCACGACCTCCGCCTGCTGGTCCAGCGCGACTCCGAGTTGAGCGAGCTCCTCCTGCGCGCCTTCATCCTGCGGCGGGTGGCGCTGCTGGCCGAGAGTTCGGACCTGATCCTCCTCGGCTCGCAGCACTCGGCGAGCACGCTCCGCATCCGGGAGTTTCTGAGCCGCAACGGTCAGCCCTTCGTCTACCAGGACGTGGAGACCGACCCCAGCGTGCAGGCGTTGCTCGACAGCTTCCACGTCGGCGTCGCCGAGGTGCCGGTGATCGTCTGCGGCGGCGGACACGTCCTCAAGAACCCGTCGCTGGAGGAGCTGGCCACCTCGCTGGGCCTCGCCGGCACGCTCGACGCGAAGGAGGTGCGCGACGTCGTCATCGTGGGCGCCGGCCCGGCCGGCCTGGCGGCCGCCGTCTACGGCGCGTCCGAAGGTCTCGACGTCCTGGTCCTCGACAGCACGGCGGCCGGCGGACAGGCGGGCACCAGCTCGCGCATCGAGAACTACCTGGGCTTTCCCACCGGCATCTCCGGCGAGGCGCTGGCCGGACGGGCGCGAACCCAGGCCGAAAAATTCGGGGCCGAGGTGGCGGTCGGCCGCCACGTCGCCCGCCTCGACTGCGACAGCCGCCCCTACCGGCTCTTCCTCACCGACGGGCAGGAGCTCCGCACGCGGGCCATCGTGATCGCCACCGGCGTGCAGTACCGGAGGCTCGATCTGCCGATGCTGGCGCGGTTCGAGGGGGCGGGCATCTTCTACAGCGCCACCCACCTCGAGGGGCAGCTCTGTCAGGGCGAAGAGGTGGTGGTGGTCGGCGGCGGCAACTCGGCCGGGCAGGCCGCCGTGTTCCTCTCGCAGCTCGCCTCGCACGTCCACGTGCTGGTGCGCGGCCCCGGCCTCGCCGAGAGCATGTCGCGCTATCTCATCCAGCGCATCGATTCGAGCCCCAACATCACCCTGCGGACCCGCCACGCGCTCGACGATCTGCAGGGGGACGACCATCTGCAAAGCGTGCGCTGGCGCGACCTGGACACGGGCGAGCAAGAGACCCGCCCCATCCGGAACGTCTTCTCCATGACAGGCGCCGATCCCAACACGGGGTGGCTGGCAGGCTGTCTCTTGCTGGACGAAAAGAAGTTCGTGAAGACCGGCGTCGACCTCTTGCCCGACGACCTGACGACGGCCGGGTGGCGGCTGCCGCGGCGACCGTACCTGATGGAGACCAGCATCCCCGGCGTGTTCTGCGTCGGCGACGCGCGCGCCAACAGCGTCAAGCGCGTGGCCTCGGCCGTCGGCGAGGGCTCGATCTGCGTGCAGCTGGTGCACCGCGCGCTGCAAGAGCTGTAACGACCTCTGAACGACCGGACGGGACTCTCGGCGCCGTCCCCGGGGAACGTCGGCGCTCTCCTCACCGCTCTGGCCGACGGGCGCTATCATTACTATGCTCCCGTTCGGGCGTGCGGAGATGAAGCTCCTCGACGAATACCGGGCGGTTCGCGCGCGCACCCTCCAGCTGGCGGCGCCGCTTTCGCCCGAGGACCAAGGGGTCCAGTCGATGCCGGACGCCAGCCCCACCAAGTGGCACCTCGCCCACACGACCTGGTTCTTCGAGACGTTCGTGCTCCTGCCGCACGTCCCGGACCATCGGCCGTTCGACCCGGCCTTCAAGTTTCTGTTCAACTCCTACTACGAGGCGGTCGGACCGCAGCACGATTGGGCGCGTCGCGGCGGCCTCTCCCGCCCGTCCCTCGACGAGGTGCACGCCTATCGCCGCCACGTCGACCAGGCGATTGGCCGGCTGCTGGAAGCGGGCGCAGTCGCGACCCACATCTCGTCGACGATCACCCTCGGCCTGCACCACGAACAGCAGCACCAGGAGCTGCTGCTCACCGACATCAAGCACGCCTTCGGATCGCACCCGCTGCAGCCCAGCTATCGCGCTGCGCCGCCGGTCCCCCCGTCGCCGACAGCGACGCCCGCGCTCGCGTTTCAATCGTTCGAGGGGGGCGTCGTCTGGATTGGTCACGAGGGCCCGGCGTTCGCGTTCGACAACGAGGGGCCCCGCCACCGTTGCTTCCTCGACCCGTTCGCGATCGCCGGCCGCCCGGTGACCTGCGGCGAGTACCTGGCCTTCATGCGCGACGGCGGCTACGCGCGGCCGGAGCTGTGGCTCTCCGACGGGTGGCGGACGGTCGAGAGCGAGCGGTGGCGGGCGCCGCTCTACTGGCAGGAGGGTCCCGGCGGCGAAGGCGGCGAGACCGGATGGCTCATCTACACGCTGGCCGGCCGCCGCGCCGTCGACGCCGACGAGATTGTCGCTCACGTGAGCTACTACGAGGCGGACGCCTACGCGCGGTGGGCCGGCGCGCGCCTGCCGACCGAGGAGGAGTGGGAGCACGCGGCCACCGCTGCAGGCGGCGAGCCGGCCGGTCACTTCGCCGACGCGGGGACGGCTGCACCCAGCGGTCGTGGGCACCGGACGGCGCATCGGAGGAGCAGAAGGCAAAGCGCAGGGAATGTTCGGCGACGTCTGGCAATGGACCCGGAGCGCCTACGGTGGCTATCCCGGCTACCGGGTTCCCGAAGGGGCCATCGGGGAGTACAACGGCAAGTTCATGAGCAACCAGATGGTGCTCCGCGGCGGGTCCTGCCTGACGCCGGCCGGTCACGTCCGCGCCACCTACCGCAACTTCTTCCCGCCGGCGACGCGGTGGCAGATGAGTGGCATCCGCCTGGCGCGCGATCTATGAGAGGCAACTTGACGACCACGGCGACGGACGAAGGGACGAGCGAAGCGATGGAAAGCGCGGGCGTCGATGTCATTGCCGCGCCCGACGCCTCCGATACCTTGGCGGCGGTGGCTGCGGCCGTCCGCGCGGGCTTCGCCAAGCCCCGCAAGAGCCTCCCCCCCTGGCTGCTCTACGACGAGACCGGCTCGGCGCTCTTCGAAGAGATCACCGGACTGCCGGAGTACTACCTGACGCGCACCGAGCGGGCCATTCTTCAGGCGTCGTCGGACGAGATTGTCCGCGCTGCGGGACTGCCGCTGGAGATCGTCGAGCTGGGCGCCGGTTCGGCGACCAAGACCTCTCTCTTGCTCGAGGCGCTGTTGGCCCGGCAGGCGACCGCGGTCTACACGCCGGTCGACGTCTCACCGACCGCGCTGCGGCTGGCGGTCGCCGGGCTGCGACGTTTTCGAAGCCTGCAGGTGCGGCCGATGCTGGCGCGCTATCCCGAGGATCTGGTGCTGCCAGAGCGATCGTCCGAGCGCCGGCTGGTCGTCTTTCTCGGCTCCAACATCGGCAACTACGACCCGTCCGAGGCGCGGGCGCTGCTGGCGGGTGTGCGCGCTCGCCTGGAGCCCGGAGATGCCTTCCTGCTGGGCGCCGATCTGGCCAAGTCGCCGCGGCTGCTCCGCCCCGCCTACGACGACGCCGCCGGCGTCACCGCGCGCTTCAACCTCAACGTGCTGACGCGTCTCAACCGCGAGCTCGGGGCGGCCTTCGACCTCCAGCGCTTCCGGCACGTCGTGAAGTGGAACGCCGCCGCCTCGCGAATGGAGCTCTACGTCGAGAGCACTGGTCGCCCAGACGGTGCCGATCCGCGCGCTCGGCGCCAAGATCCCCTTCGCCCGGGGCGAGCGCATCCACACCGAGTCGAGCTACAAGCTCACGCGCTCGGCGCTGCGCCGGCTGCTCGTCGACGCCGGCTTCGAGCCCGGAGGCGAAGTGGCACGACCCGCGCGGCTGGTTCGGCCTCTTCCTGGCGCGCGTGCCGCCGCGGCGCGCGCGCGGCCGCGCCTCGTAACGGGCACCATGGCCTACTTCGATCGCGACCACCCGACGTTCCTGGCCGAACCGGTCAGCGCGGCCGACCATGTCCGCGGCCCCGCCGACCCCAGTTCGGCCACGGTCACGCTGGTCGAGTTCGGCGACTTCGCCTGCCCCTCGTGCGGGGAATCATACGGGCTCGTCAAGTCGCTGCTGGCGCGCCGGCCCGATCTCCGCTTCGTCTTCCGGGCCAATCCGCGCAGCCACCTGTTCCCCCATGCCGAGCTGGCCGCGGAGGCGGCCGAGGCGGCGGGCGCGCAGGGCAAGTTCTGGGAGATGCACGACCTGCTGTTCGAAAACCAGGCCACCCTGTCGCGCCCCCAGATCTCGCGGCTTGCGGCGACGCTGCACCTCGATCTGGCGCGCTTCGATCGCGAGCTCGACAGCGGGACCCACCGGGCCACGGTCAAGGCCCAGGAGGTCTCTGGATGGCACAGCCACGTGCTGTCGACGCCCACCTTCTTCATCAACGGCGTCCGATTCGAGGACGCCCCGAGCGCGCTGCCCGCCGCCATCGACGGCGCCGCCCGTCAGGATCGGATCGAGCACCAGCTGTTCCGAGAGGTGCGGGTCGAAGCGACCGGAGACCGTCACCGGCAGGCGCTCTCGATCGGGCCACACCGGTTGCTGTCCGATCTGCCTCCCCTCGAAGGCGGTGCCGACGCCGGGCCCAGCCCTTACGATCTGCTGGCGGCGGCGCTCGGCTCCAGCACCGCCATGACCCTCGCCTGGTCGGCCGAGAAGCACGAGATCCCGCTCGCCGGACTGGATGTGCGCGTCACCCAGTCGCGCGGCTCGGGTGGCCATCTGTTTCGGATGGCGATCGAGCTGCGCGGCGATCTCGACGACGCGCAAAGGGCCACCCTGGAGCAGGCCGCCGGACACTGTCCCGTCGCCCGCACGCTGCAGCACCCGATCGCCATCGACACGCGCGTGACGGCGACGGGAATCGTCGACGAAGCGGGCGAGGAGACCTTCCCGGCCAGCGACCCGCCGTCGTGGACCCTGGGCCGTGACCCTCAAACGAAGTAGCAGCGAGCTACAGGTTCATCAGGGCGATGATGTTGCCGTCGGGGTCCTTGAACCAGGCCGACTTGAGCTCGCCGAACGCGTGGACGTCGCCCTTCTGGGTCAGGCCGGGCAGGTCGTAGTGCTCGAAGGCGACCCCTCTGGCGGCCAGCGCCTTGACGATCGCATCGATCTCGTTCCCCACCCGCCAGCTCACGGCCGTCGCCTTGTTGGTGCCGGCGTAGTGCGATCGATAAACGATCAGCTCGGAACGACCGGTCCTGAAGGCCAGGGCCTCCGTCCCGGTGGCGCGGGTGAGCTCGAGACCGAGCGTCCCTTCGTAAAACTTCCTCGCGTTCGGCAGATCCTTCACCGCGATGGTGGCGATGGCATCGCTGTCTCCGAGCATGTGGAACCTCCGCGCAAAGACTAAGTCCGCCCCGCCGCAGGGGACCAGTCCCTGGCGGGTCGACTATCCTACGCTCGCCATGCCCGACGCGGTGGTCCCGGTCCCGTCAGGGGCGCCCAGCGCGGCGCCCCCCGCGGCCCACGATCCGCGCTGGGCGCTGGTGGTGGCGATCCTGGGATCGGGCATGGCGTTCCTCGACAGCACGGTCGTCAACGTCGCGCTCCCGGTCATGCAGCGCAGCCTCGGCGCGACGGTCGGTCAGCTGCAGTGGGTCGTCGAGGCCTACGCGCTCTTGCTCGCCTCGCTGGTGCTGGTCGGCGGCGCGCTCGGCGATCGGCTGGGGCGGCGGGCGGTCTTCTCGACGGGCGTGGTGATGTTCGCGCTCGCCTCGGCCGCCTGCGGCGCCGCGCCGGGGATCGGCCTGCTCATCGCCGCGCGGGCCGTTCAAGGCGCGGGCGCCGCGCTCCTGGTCCCGGGGAGCCTCGCGCTCATCACCGCCAGCTTTCCGGCCGAAAAGCGGGGCGCCGCCATCGGCACCTGGTCGGCCTGGAGCGCCATCACCGCCGCGGTCGGGCCGGTGGCCGGCGGGTGGGTCGCTTCACACGCCTCCTGGCGCTGGCTCTTCTTCTTCAACGTCCCGGTCGCGACGGTGGTCGTGGCGCTGGCGACGCGCCGGATCACCGAGACGCGCGATCCCGAGGCGTCCGCACGGCTCGATCTGGCCGGCGCGGCGCTGGCGACGTTTGGGCTTGGCCTGGTGGTCTACGCGCTCATCGACGCCGGGCCGACGGGCGTCAGCTCGCCGCGCGCCCTCGCGCTGCTGGTCCTCGGCGGGGCGGCGCTGGTCGCCTTCGTCGTCGTCGAAGCGCGGGGGACGTCTCCGATGGTTCCGCTGGCCCTGTTCCGGTCGCGGACCTTCGCCGGGACGAACCTGCTGACGCTGCTGCTCTACGCCGCGCTCGGGGGCGCGCTCTTCTTCGTGCCGTTCAACTTGATCCAGGTGCAGGGGTACTCTCCGGCCGCCGCCGGGGCGGCGCTGCTCCCCTTCGTGCTGTTGGTCTCGACGATGAGCCGCTGGGCCGGCGCGCTGGCGGCGAGGATCGGTCCGCGCGCTTTTCTCTGTGGCGGGCCGCTGGTGGTCGCCCTGGCGTTCGTGCTGCTGGCCCGCCCCGGCGTGGGCGGCAGCTACTGGACCACGTTCTTTCCGGGCGTCCTGACGCTGGGCCTCGGGATGGGTTTCGCCGTCGCGCCGCTGACCGCGACGGTGATGGGGGCCGTCGATCCCCGACACGCCGGCGTCGCCTCTGGCATCAACAACGCGGTGGCGCGGACCGCCGGGCTGCTGGCGGTCGCCGCGCTGGGGTTGCTGCTCGTCCACCGGTTCAACCAGACGCTGGACGGCGCGCTCGCCCCCCTCTCGCTCGACGCGCAAACCGCCCAGGTCGTCGACGCCCAGCGCGTCCGTCTCGGCGGCGCCGATTTTTCCAGCCTGGCGCCCGCGCTGCGCCCCCTCCTGCACGCGGCGTTCTCGGCCGCCTACGTCGCGGCCTTCCGGACGCTCATGTTGGCCAGCGCCCTGCTCGCCATGCTGGCCGGCGCGGCCGGGCTCCTGGTGGTCTGAGCGGGCCGGCGCGAGCCGCGCCTCGAGGCCCGCCTGAAGCGCGACGAGCTTCGGGCGGGTCGACGACCTTGATCGCTCGAT
The DNA here is from genome assembly GCA_963835825.1 of uncultured Pseudomonadota bacterium. Classification (GTDB taxonomy): domain Bacteria; phylum Myxococcota_A; class Polyangia; order Fen-1088; family Fen-1088; genus JADGRB01. Next base: position 619,247 of record CAWIGZ010000001.1, on the reverse strand, counting down.
GGGTCAGCAATTCTGTTCGCCGCCCGCCGATGTGTGTGGGGCCTGCTCCCGGGGTGCCCAGGCGAGGCGCCTGGTGGTTTAAGCTGGCGCCGCGACCCGCGCGGCATGCCTGACCACTCGCCAGCTTCCGAAGTCCCCGAGACCTCCGCCGACGGCCGAGCGCCGGGCGCTGCGATGGCTCCACCAACCCTGGAGCTCTCGGGGGCGACCAAGTCCTACGACGGCAAGACCGCGCTGGCGCCGCTGGATCTGCAGATCGCCCGCGGCGAGACCGTCGGCCTCATCGGGCCGAGCGGCTCGGGCAAGACGACGATCCTGCGGCTGGCGCTCGGCCTCCTGACGCCAGACGCGGGCGTGGTCCGATTTCGGGGCGCGGCGCTCGAGCGGTCGAACGTGTTGGCCGCCCGGCGGCAGATGGGCTACGTCGTGCAGGACGGCGGCCTGTTCCCCCATCTCACGGCCGCCGAGAACATCGAGCTGATGGCGCGCCACCTCCGGTGGGACGCCGCTCGCATCGGGGCGCGTCGCCGCGAGCTCGTCGAGCTGACCCGCTTCCCGGCCGACGCCCTCGACCGTTACCCGGCGCAGCTCTCCGGCGGACAGCGCCAGCGCGTCGGCCTCATGCGCGCGCTCTTCCTCGACCCGGCGCTGCTGCTGCTCGACGAACCTCTGGGCGCCATCGATCCGCTGGTGCGGGCCGAGCTGCAGGACGATCTGTCGGCCATCTTCGCGCGGCTCGACAAGGCGGTCATCGTCGTGACCCACGATCTCGCCGAGGCGGCGTTCTTCGCCCGCCGGCTGGTGCTGTTGCGGCAGGGGCGCATCGTCCAGCAGGGCTCGATCGAGGCCCTGTTGCGCGATCCGGCCGAACCGTTCGTCACCCACTTCGTCGAGGCCCAGCGGCGCCTCACCGTCACCCGCGCTGGCGGGCCGCCATGAAGGCGTTCGGCCGCGTGGGCGCTGCCGCTCATCGTCGCGCTGGGCGCCTGCCGCGCCGGGACCACGCCGCCGCTCCGCGTGGGTTCGAAGGCCTTCGCCGAATCGGTGATCCTGGGCGAGGCCGCCGGTCTGGTTGCCGCGGCCGCCGGCGCGCCGGTGGAAGAACGGCGGGCGCTCGGCGGGACGCGCCTCTGCTGGGACGCGCTGGTCGGCGGCGCGCTCGACGTCTACCCCGAGTACACCGGCACGTTGCGCGAGGAGATCCTCGCGGGCGATCCCACGGCCGACGAGACCACCGGCGACCTCGCCGGGCTGCGCGCCACGCTGGCGGCGCGGGGGCTCGGCTTCGTCGGACCGCTGGGGTTCGACAACCGTTACGCGCTGGCGATGCGGGAAGAGACGGCGGCGCGCCTCGGCATCCGCGCGATCTCCGATCTGGCGCGGCATCCCGAGCTGCGCATCGATCTCAGCAACGAGTTCCTGCGCCGGCGCGACGGCTGGCCCGGCCTGGCGGCGCGCTATGCGCTCCCCAACGATCGGGTCCAGGGGCTGGACCACGAGCTGGCGATCCGCGGACTCGTGGCCGGGGCGCTCGACGTGACCGACGTCTATTCGACCGACGCCGAGATCGCGCGCGACGGGCTCCGCGTCCTGGCCGACGATCGCGGCTTCTTCCCCCGCTACCAGGCGATTCTGCTTTACCGCCGCGACGCCGAGGCGCGCTGGCCGGCGGCGTTCGCGGCGCTCGCTCGGATCTCCGGGCAGATCGACGACGCGACGATGATGCGCCTCAACGCCCGCGTGAAGCTGGACAAGGTCCCGGAGCGGACCGTCGCCGCCGACTTCGTCGCCGAACGGTTTGGCGTCCGGCCGGCCCGCAGCGAGGAGGGGCGCTGGCCGGCGCTCTGGCGTCGGGCCCGCGAGCACCTGGCGCTGGTCTCCGTCTCGCTGCTGGCGGCCCTGCTCTGCGCGCTGCCGCTCGGCGTCCTGGCCGCGCGCCGCCCGCGCCTCGGCGAGATTGTGCTGGCCGCGGTGGGGGTCGTCCAGACGATCCCCTCGCTGGCGCTGCTGGTCTTCATGATCCCGCTGCTCGGGATCGGCGCCTGGCCGGCGACCGCGGCGCTGTTTCTCTACAGCCTGCTTCCGATCGTGCGCAACACCTACGCCGGCCTGACTTCGATCCCCGGCCCGCTCCTCGAGTCGGCGGAGGCGCTGGGGCTCCCGCGCCGCGCCATCCTCTGGCGCATCGAGCTGCCGTTGGCGCTGGGGACCATCCTGGCCGGGATCCAGAGCGCGGCCGTCATCAACATCGGCACCGCCACCCTGGGCGCGCTGGTCGGCGCGGGAGGGTTCGGGCAACCGATCTTCGCCGGGATTCGCCTGGACGACGTGTCGATGATCCTCGAGGGCGCCATCCCGGCGTCAGCGCTGGCGTTGATCGTTCAGGGTCTCTTCGATCTGCTGGAGCGGCTCCTCGTCCCCAAGGGACTGCGCGCCGCCCTCCGGTAGAGGCGGAGCTGCGCGCCAGGCGCCCAAAACGAAGATGGGCGCCGGAGCGTCACGCGGTTCAACCGCGTTCGTCTCGGCGCCCATCAGGCGCAGGCTATTGATGCCTGCGCGCGACTACCAGCGGCCTCGGCCGCCACCGCCACCGCCACCGCCGCCACCACCCCGGCTGCCGCCGCCACCCGAGCGCTCCTGCGCCTCGTTGACGTTGATCGTGCGGCCACCGAGCTCGCGCCCGCTCAGCTGCTCGACCGCCGCCTTGGCCTCCTGCTCGGTGCTCATCTCGACGAACGCGAAGCCGCGCGGACGGCCGGTCTCCCGCTCCGTCACGACCTTGGCCTCGGCCACCGTGCCGATGGTCCCGAAGACCTCCCTCAGCTCGAGCTCGGTGGTGTTGTACGAGAGGTTGCCAACATAAAGACGTCTACCCATGTGTTCGATCTCCTGCGTTGAATCCGACGGAAGCTGCCGTCGTCCAGAGCCTCAAGCGTGCCGACGATCGACCTCGAACGAACGGCAGGCGAAGCTCCGACGCAGAGACGAAAACCCGGACAAAAAAGGACAGGCAGGCTTGTAGCACGATTGTCGCCGGACTGCCATCGGCGGGGCGGTCGAGGTCATCGGAACCAGGGATCTGCCGGATTACCAGGGCCCCCGACGCCGCCACACATCTCCGTCCATGGGAACGATCACCACCAAGGACGGCACGCAGATCTACTTCAAGGACTGGGGGAGCGGCCCGCCCGGTCGTCTTCAGCCACGGCTGGCCGCTCAGCGCGGACGCGTTCGAGGACCAGATGTTCTTCCTCTGCTCGCGCGGCTTCCGCTGCATCGCCCACGATCGCCGGGGGCACGGCCGGTCGAGTCAGCCCTGGGGCGGCAACGATCTCGACACCTACGCCGACGATCTCGGCGGCGCTGACCGAGGCGCTCGACCTGAAAGGCGCGATCCACGTCGGCCACTCGACCGGCGGCGGGGAGGTCGCCCGCTACATCGGCCGCCACGGAACGAAACGGGTGAAGAAGGCGGTCCTGGTCAGCGCCATCCCGCCCCTCATGTTGAAGACGCCGGCCAACCCGGCCGGGTCGCCCCTGGAGGTCTTCGATCAGCTGCGGGCCTCGGTGGTCGCCGATCGCCCGCAGTTCTGGAAGGAGCTCAGCTTGCCGTTTTACGGCTACAACCGCCCCGGCGCGAAGATCTCGGAGGGGGTGCGCGAATCGTTCGTCCTGCAGAGCATGCTGGCCGGCTTCCCCGCCTCTTACTTCTGCATCAAGGCCTTCTCGGAGACCGACCTGACCGAGGATCTGAAGAAGTTCGACGTGCCGACGCTGGTCCTTCACGGCGACGACGATCAGATCGTCCCCATCGGCGCCTCCGCCCTGCTCTCGTCGAAGTTGATCAAGAACGCGACGCTCAAGATCTACAAGGGCGCGCCGCACGGCATGTGCACGACGCACAAGCACCAGGTCAACGAGGAGCTGCTCGGCTTCCTCAAAGACTGACGACCCCTAGCTCGACGGTCGACGGCCGGGGGCCGGCCTGCTAAGTCACGGGGATGTCCGCCGCCGCGCCAGCCGCCACCGAGCTCGATCGCGAGCAACTGCAAGCCAAGCTGGCGGGCAAGGCTCCGTTGAAGCTGGTCATGGCCTCCAGCGACTGGGCGTTTCGGGCCAAGCATCTCCCCGGGTCGATCCACTTCAAGAGCCCGGAGGAGATGTTCGCCGCGCTCGGCAAGGACGAGGAGATCGTCGTCTATTGCTCGAACCTCGACTGTCACGCCAGCCTGGCGACGATCCAGAAACTGCGCGCGCACGGTTACCGGAACGTGCGCCACTACGCCGGTGGCCTCATCGACTGGGAGACGGCGGGGCTGCCCCTCGAGGGGGACTGGACCTAGATTGAGCGCCATGTCCACGTCCAGCTCCCCTGCCTCCGCCCGGCGCCAGGACCAGGATCCCTGGCCGCGGCTCGACACCGGCGGCGGCGCCGACACCAACCAGTCGCTGCTCTTTTGGACCCAGATCCTGGGGAAGACGCGGCTGGCGCTCTCCCCGATGGTCAACCACTGGTGGCAAGTTTCGCTCAGGCTGACCGCCCGGGGCCTGACGACCACGCCCATGCCGGTCGACGACCGCGTGCTGGACGTCGAGCTCGATCTCGTCGACCACCGCCTGGTCGCGCGGACCAGCGACGGTGGCATCGAGTCGATGAGCCTCTGCGACCAGCCGCTGTCGGCCTTCTACGCCGAATACATGCGCCTGCTCGGGAAGCTCGGGGTGAAGGTCGAGATCTCGCCCCTGGTGGTGGAGATCCCGGAGCAGGTGCGCCTGGACGACGACGCGCGCCTCTGCCGCTACGACGGCGACTGGGCCAATCGATTTTTTCGGGCGCTCATCCAGGCCGATCGCCTGCTCAAGGAGTTTCGGGGGCGATTCGTGGGAAAGGCCAGCCCGGTCCACTTCTTCTGGGGCGCGTGCGATCTGGCGGCGACGCGCTTTTCGGGGCGCCCTGCCCCGCCGCACCCCGGGGGGATCCCCCACGTCAGCGACGCGGTCATGCGGGAGGCGTACTCGCAGGAGGTGAGCAGCGCCGGTTTCTGGGCGGGGGACGCCCGCTTTCCCGAGGCGGCCTTCTACGCCTACGCCTATCCGGCGCCGGCGGGCTTCGCCGAGGCGGCCGTTCGTCCCGCCGCCGCCCGGTTCAACCCGACCCTGGGCGAGTTCGTGCTCCCTTACGCCGCCGTCCGCAGCGCGCCGGATCCGTCGGCGGCGGTCCTCGATTTCCTGCAGAGCACCTACGAGGCGGCCGCCGATCTCGCGAAGTGGGATCGCGCGCGGCTCGAACGAAACGATGTCACGACGAGGGGGGCCGGCAACGCTCCTCCATCAGCCACAGGTGCGGCGACCACCGCATCGACAACCGCAACGACAACGAGGTCCTGAGATGCCCGATTCGTGTGATCACCTGGAGGAAGCCTCGAAGCGCGCCGACGGCGCCAAGCCGAGCGGCCACGGCTGCAAGGAGTGCCTGGCCACCGGAGGCGTCTGGGTCCACCTGCGGCTCTGTCTTTCCTGCGGCCACGTGGGCTGCTGCGACAACTCGCCGAACCGGCACGCGACCAAGCACTTTCGTCACTCGCACCACCCGGTGATCCGCTCGTACGAGCCGGGCGAAGAGTGGGGCTACTGCTACCCCGACGACCTGTTCGTCGAGGAGCTCCCCGCCCGCCCCGGCGAGCGCGCCACCCGCCACTACGACCCGCCGGGGCAGTGAATCAACCTGGGCGGACGCGCAGCGGCCCCGGGGCTGCGCACAGCGGACAGCCGTCCGTCGGAGCTGTCGCGGTCTGCCGGCAAGCGCGGCACTCCGCGCGAACACCGTGGAAGCCGTCGTCGTGCGGCTCGATCGAGCTCCGGGCCTTTTCGGCGCGCTTTCCCTGATAGGAGACGCGGGCCGGGAGAAACGCCAGGTAGCGGAGCTCCTCGCAGCCGCAGGCCGGGTCGGGGCACGCCGTCGGGACCGGCGACTGATTCGGGGTGGCGAGCGCGCGGGCGAGGCCTCCCGGGGCATGGCAGCGCGGGCAGACGTCGCTGGCGAAGAGCGCCTGACGGCATCCCGCGCAGGTGACGGCGTAGACGCCGTCCACGAACTTTTCGCCGTCGTAGGCCCAGGTCACCCGCCCGACCGGCTCGCCGCCGAGGAACGGAATCACGCCGTCGACGTAGGTCTCGAAGGTCAAGGTCGTGCCGCCGCAGCTGTCGCAGCCGGCCGTGATCAACCGATCGAGCGCCTCTTCGTTCAGCTCACCCATCGCGCCAACCTACCGGGACCAGCGCCCAATGTGGAGCGCGTCCACGCGCTCGCGCTGACCTACCCGGCGATCGACCATCCCGCCGGCACGAGGACGAGATTGCTGGGGGCCTGACCGTGGGCGTACATGCCAAGCTGCTGGACGGCCACCGTCCAGGCGCGCTGCATGGCGCCCGCCGTGTCTCCCGCGACGTGCGGGGTGATGGTCACGCCGGGCGAAGCCCACAACGGATGGTCCGCCGGCAGCGGCTCGGGGTCGGTCACGTCGAGGATGGCGCGCAGGCGGCCCGACTGCGTCTCCCTGAGCAAAGCGTCGGTCACCACCAGGGATCCCCGCCCCGGGTTGACCAGAACGGCGCCGTCCTTCAGGCCTCTCAGGAAGCTGGCGTCGACGAGGCCACGCGTCTCCTTCGTCACCGGCACCACCAGGATGACGACGTCCTGCTCGGCCGCGGCCGCGCGAAACTCGTCCATCGTGACCACGTCGTCCCGGCGGCGGCGCCCGACCAGCATCAGGCGACAACCGAAGGGGGCCAGCATTCGCTGGAGGTGCGTCCCGATGTCCCCGGCGCCGAGGATGGCGACCAGCTTGCCGTCGAGCGACGCGGTGGTGTGGTGCTCCCACCGGCGCTGACTCTGTGCCGCCGCGAACCGCGTGAGCTCGCGGTAGTGCGCGAGCAGGGCCGCCACCGCCCATTCGGCGGTCGATCGCCCGTGCGCCCCGCGGGCGTTCGACAGCGCCACGCCGGCCGGCAGGTGACCGACCCATTGCTCGAATCCGGCGTTGAGGATCTGCAGCAGCCTCAACTTCGGGAGCGCGCGCATGAAGGCCACCTCCGGCTCGACCGCCGACGCGCCGGTCACCATCACCGCCGCCTGCTGCTGCTCGGCCGAGGGCGCCTGCCGCGCGTCGTAGCGGATCGCCAGGAGATCGGGCGAGCCGGCCAGCGCCCGAACACCCTCCTCGTTCGGAACGAGGACGCGGAGGGGGCGATTCACAGGAGCTCTTCCAGCAGGTGAACCGTGCTCAGACGGAGGGTCATCAGGGGACGAGATTTTACTACGCTGCTCATAGAAGCTCGTCGATCGTGTAGATCGGTCCCGCGGCGCGCCGATCGCCGGTCGATACCGCGAGGAGACGATTCAAGAAGGCGTACTTCGGGTGGGCGGTCTCGAACCGAGGCGTGGTCCGGAAGTAGTAGGTCGCCGGGTCGACGGTCTCCCCACGCGCCAGCGCCGCGATGACCTCCGGTGGCCCGTGCCGAAGCCCGAACGACGCCAGGTAGATGAGCGCGCCGTCGTCGGTCGCCAGCGTGACGCGCAGGTCGAGCTCGAGGACGCCGTCCCCTCGCGAGAGCGTCCAGTCGCCGCCGCCCGGCAGCACCGTCCCGCGCAGCCGGGGCCCCTGGAAGTGGCCGCTGACGATGGGTGCGGTGACGCGCGTCCCGTGGGGGACTGCCCCGATCTTTTGCGGGCCGGCGACCGCAACCTCCAAGGTCATCAAGAAGCGCGACTGCATCGCCCACGATCCTGGTTGTCGGCCTCGGACGGACCCCTTCTGATCGCCATGGCTCGTGCTCATTTAGGGCGCCAAGGTCCTCTGGTCAACTCGCTCCACAGCCCCGCCGTTCGCCCGACGAGAACGGATCGCATACGCTCACCTCCGTGCCCTCGATCGACGACCGTGGCGACAGCTACGAGAGCATCATCGCCCGCCACTACGACGAGCTCTACGCCGTCATGCGCGGCCCCTCGGGCGACGTCGCCTTCTACGGCGAGCTGGCGCGCGCGGCGGGCGGTCCCGTCCTCGAGCTCGGCTGCGGGACCGGACGCACCCTGTTGCCGATTGCCCAGGCGGGCATCGACTGCGTCGGCGTCGACGCCTCACCGGCGATGCTGGCCGTGCTGCGCCAGAAATCACCGCCCCCGAACCTCGAGCTGATCGAGGGCCGCATGGAACGGTTGGAGTTGCCGGAGCGCCGCTTTCGGCTGGTGACCTGCCCTTTTCGGGCCTTCTCGCACCTGCTCGACGTGGAGACCCAGCTGGCGGCGCTGGCCGCCGTGCGCCGGCATCTGGAGCCCGGCGGAACCTTCGCGCTCGACGTCTTCGATCCCAAGCTCGCCCACATCGCGCGCCCGGAAGAGGCCGAGCATCTGGCCGCCACGTTTCACGACGCCGGCCGCCAGGTCCAGCGCTGGGACACGGTGAGGCGCGATCCGACCCGCCAGCTGATGACCATCGGGGTGCGCTTCGCGTCCGAGGTGGCCGAGCTCTGCGGCACCGGCGAAATCCAGATGCGCTGGTTCTATCGCTTCGAGATGGAGCACCTGCTCGCGCGGGCCGGCTTCGGCGAGCTCCAGTTCTTCGGCGGCTTCGATCGGCGGCCCTGGGCAGCCGGCGGCGAGACGATCGCGCTGGCCCGCCTCTGAACGGGCTCGCGGCGGTTATCAATGGTCGGCTCACCGGCGCCCGAGGACGCCCACCGCCCCCGCCTGGGCAACGTTTCGAGGCAGGCCGCCCTGGTGGCGTTCCTCGAGTCACTGGCGTCGGCGCCCCCACCTGCGGAAGCGCTGGCGCGACCAACGCTCCCTTAGCTTCCCCCCAAAATCGGTGGCACACTGAGGAGTGGCCTCGAAGCGGCACCCCATCCGAGCGCTCGGTGACGTGGCGATCGTTTGCGGGAAGGACGAGCACGGGCTTCACATCCTCCGGCGACGTTCCGAGGACGCTCCCATCGAGGCCGCCGTGGTTCAGCCGCTCGCCGAGGGACGTCCCGTCACGGGCGAGGTGATCTCGATGCGGCGGCGCAAGGATCTGCCATTTCTGTTCGACGCCAAAACCGAATTCGAGGCCCCGGCCGCTGCGGCCGACCGGGCGACCAACGGGCCCGCTCAGGTGGCCAGCGATTCCTACCGCTCCGGTTGGGACGCGATCTGGGGATCGCGGCAGCGGCGCGATCGGCTGAACTGACGCCCGCGCCTCCGCCGGAACCCTAGGCCGCCTATCGTCGCCTTTTTCGGCGACGCCTCCTACCTAGGCCAGCGGCGGCCGGACGGCGCTCGAGAAGTGCAGGCCGTGGCTCTCGCACGCGTGGGCCATCGCCTCGACGAAGCGGACGGCGTCGCCCTGGGGTGCCTCGGCGCAGTCGAGACGGATGGCCACCGCCTTGCCGGTGTATTGCGGGTACTGCTCGGCCAGGAATCCGTCCAGCACGTAGCCCATGTACCGGTTGAGCTTTTCTTCGATCTGCTTGAACTGCTCGCGCGAGGCGTCCCAGGGGCGGCGTTCGATCATGACCAGGGTGACCGTGTCCGAGGCCTTGTCGAGGGTGATGAGATCGACGACCGCGGGGTTCTGCACCCCCGTCTCTCCGAACTCCGCAATCATCTGTTCCCGGGTGAGCTTGTCCAAGGACGGCCTCGGGCCCCGATCTAACACGCGTCCGGCCCTGGCGCGCGTCACTCGACGGGAGTTGGCTCGGCCGGGTAGCGGGCCAGGTGTGAATCGCCCCGGAGCACGATGCCGAGCCGATCGAACGTGGTCCTCTGCCCGTGGTCGAGGTCGTAGTCGTGCCAGCGCGCCAGGAACTGGTCGCGCGGCAGATAGGCGTACCCGGTGCGAACCGAAGGGTCCATGACGTAGACCCGATCGCGGGAGAGACCCACGACCACGACGTAATGACCGTCCTCCCAGTCGGCTCGCCAGTCCGCGACCGGCTGGGACGCCCAGGCCTGCACGGCCACGATCACCGCGTCCCCGCGCGACAAGCTGCGCTCGAGATCGTCGAAGCCGAGCCCGACCCGGGCTTCCGCCTGCAGACCGTATCGGCGGGCCTCCGCGACGATGCTGTCGACGCGCGTCCCCGCCTCCGGGGTGACGCCCAGCTCCGTGTCCAGGAGCGACTCCGGATCGTCGTACACCCGGAAGTAGAGCAGCGCGGCCATGAGAGCGGCCGCACCGCAGCTCCAGGGACGAGACTGCGACACCAGCGGAACCGCAAGCAGCGGGGGCGGAGCCGGAGAGAGCGACGCCTCGATGGCACGCGCGCCCAACAGCGTGGCGGCGAGCGCGATGCCGGCCGCGATGCGAGCGGCCCAGCCGAGTCGGGCCGGCCGGCCTCCCGCCCCCCGCCACCGCCCTTCGCCCGACCCGTTCGCCGCGCCCGCCATCAATCCTGGATGAAGCTGAGGATGTTCCGCCTGGAGCGCCAGTCCCCGACGAACGTAAGGAGCCGCCCTGCATCGGAGGCACGCGGCCGCCGGCGACATTGACAGCCACCTGCCCGGACCCACCTAGTTCATGTGGCGATCCCGCCGCCGCGAAAGCTTCCGCCTCCTCTGCGCTTGCTCGTATTTGGCAGCGTGCCGGCGGTGCTGATCGGCATCGGCACGGCGGGCTACCGGTATCTGGAGGGGTGGTCGTGGTTCAACTCGTTCTTCGTCGCTGTCATTACCCTGACGTCGATCGGCCACAGCGATACCGGCTACCTGTCGACGTCCGGCCATCTGTTCACGATGGCCCTGGCGCTGGGGGGGATCTTCACCGTCGCCATCGCCGCGACCGAGCTGCTGAGCACCATCATCACCGGCGAGCTGCGTGACTTCTTGGGGAACTGGCGGATGCGAAAGCGGATCGAGGCGCTCCAGCACCACGTGATCGTCTGCGGCCATGGCCACGTCGGCCGGCACGTCTGCGCGGATCTCCTGGCCGCGGGAGCTGTGGTGGTGGTGATCGATCGCCTGGAGGCCGCGCTCACCGCCGGCGACGCCGCGGCTCATCTGGTGCTCGGCGACGCCACCGCCGACGCGACGCTGAATCGCGCCGGCATCGGGCGTGCCCGCGCGCTGGTCGCGGTGGCGGGCGCCGACTCCGACAACGTCCTCATCACCATGACCGCCCGCCTGCTCTGCCCGGCGTTGCCGATCATCTCGCGCGCGGAAGACGAAGGGACCGTGCAGAAGCTGGCGCGCGCGGGGGCCAACCGCATCGTTTCGCCGCACGCCATCGCCGGCGGGCTGATGGCGCAGGCGGTGCTGCGCCCGGCGGTGCTCGACTTCATCGAGGAGGCGACCTGGAAGGGCCACACCGACCTGCAGATGGAAGAGCAGCTCGTCGGGCCGGGCAGTCCGCTCGACGGCCGGACCGTCGGGACCAGCGGCCTTCGTGCACGGTCCGGGCTCATTCTCGTCGCCATCAAGCGCCGGGACGGGCAGCTGGCCTTCAACCCCGCTGACGACGCCCCCGTCGCCGCCGGAGACACCATCATCACGCTGGGCAGTCGCGCCCAGCTGGGTCGGGCCGATGCGCTCGCGCTCCCGCGATAGCCACCTAGCCGGCGCGCCGCCCGGCGCGGGGCGGTCGGCGGCGAACGCGAGCGCACGCCTGTCGCGCATCGGCACCGCCTGCCTGGGGGCGCTGCTCGGCGGATTGGTCGGTGGGTTCCTGGTCGTCGGGTTCACTTCGGTGCTGAAGGCGGGGATCGACTTCGCGTCCGTCCAGGACACTTGGTACGTCCTGGTCGTGCCGGTCCTGGGATTGGCCCTGTCGGTTTGGGTTCTGCACGGATACGGCCTCGACGCGGAGCCGGCTGCCGATGGCCTCCCAAAGAACTCCTGGCGGACTTTTCATCCCGAGGTGGCCCGGGCGGACATCAGCGCCGACGTCGTGAACTGCGCGGGCGAAGAGGAGCGATTTCCTTGGCGGCTGGCGCCAATTCGGGCGATCGCAATCCTCGCCACCGTCTGCTCGGGCGCCGCGATGGGGACGGAGGCGCCCGCCGCGTACCTGGGCTTGGCGGCCGGCGACTGCCTCGCCGATCGCGGCCGCCGGTGGCGTCGGTTCATTCGACCGGCCGCCCTGGCCGGCGGCGCCGCGGGGGTGGCGGCGCTCATGGCCATCCCCCTGGTCGGGACCGCCTTCATGCTGGAGCTCGGCCGACGCCGGCGGGCGCCGTTGAGCGCGGAGCGGGTGACAGCCGCGCTGATCGGGGGATTCATCGGCTGGACGATCAACATGACGTTCCACCTCAACTTGATCCGCCTGGTCGTCCCGAAGGAGCCGCCGGTCAGCGTGGTCCAGGCCCTGCTCACCGCGCTGTTCATCGGGACGGCGGCGGGCGCCATCAGCTCGAGCGCCGGAATAGCCGTCTATGGCGCCAAGAAGTGGAAGACCTCTCCTGTCGTCCGGCTGGCGATCGGCGGAGCCGCGACCGTCGTGGCCGCTCTGACGCTCGTCAGGATCGCGGGCCCGGCGGCCGCTTCCGGCCCAGGCGGCGGCGCCGTCCTCTGGGCCGAGCGCGTCAACGCGCTCCCCCTGACCCTTCTCGCCGTTTGCCTCTTGCGGGCGGTGGCCACGATTGCCGCGGTCGCGGCCGGCGGCTGCGGCGGCGTGTTCGTGCCGTTCCTGGCCGTCGGCGATCTCGCCGGCCGGGTGTTCGCTCCGGGGCTCGGCGTGGGGAACGATCTGGCCGGGGCGGCCGGCGCGGCGGGCGGCATCGCGGGCGGTTACCGTCTGCCGATCACCGCGGTCATGATGGAGGTCGGGCTGGGCGGTCCCCCCCGCGCGACGCTGACCTGCCTGGCGACGATCGCCGTCGCCTACCTGGCGGGCCTGGGCGCAGAAGCCGGTCTCGGGAAGTTGAAGGCGCTCTTCGTTCCCAGCCGGTAGACCCTCGCCCGCGCGGAGGCGAGGCCAGCACGGACGAGAATGTCTAGCTGTTGCTGTGGCGCGCGGGCGTTCAGACTCCCGTACCTTCCTCGCCGGCCACCGACCTTGTCTCTCTTCGACACACCCGACTCCGCCGCCGCCGATGCCGCCGAGCGCATCGCTTCCGGGGAGTACGCCGCGCGGGCGGCGGAACCTGGCCCGGTGCCGCTGCGTCCCTGGCAGTACGACGCCCTGGCCCAGTTCGAGGCCAGCGCTTCGCCGAACTTTCTAGCGGTGGCGACGCCCGGCGCCGGCAAGACCACCTTCGCGCTGACGGCCGGCCGGCGCGCGCTGGTGTCGAAGGCGATCCGGCGGGTGGTGGTGGTGGTCCCCACGCAGCACCTCAAGTACCAGTGGGCGCAAGCCGCCGAGCGGCTGGACATCCACCTCGATCCCGAGTGGAGCGTCGGGTACGGCGGCCTCCCCTCCGACGCGCACGGCGTCGTCGTCACCTACCAGCAGGTCGCGATGGCCCCGACGGCGTTCCGGCCGATGGTGCGACAGGCGCTGGTGGTGCTGGACGAGATCCACCACGCCGGGGACAGCCGCTCGTGGGGCGACGCGATTCGCCAGGCGTTCGACCCGGCCTGGCGGCGCCTCAGCCTCTCGGGCACGCCGTTTCGCTCGGACCAGCGGACGATCCCCTTCATGAATTACGTCGGCGAGCTGGCCCAGCCCGACTTCGAGTACGGATACGGCGACGCGCTGAAGGACCGCAAGGTCGTGCGGCCGGTCTATTTTCCGCGCATCAACGGGCGGATGGAGTGGACCGCGCCCGACGGCGTCTCCTACGAGGCGACCTTCGACGATCGGCTGGCGCGCGAGCTGGCCAGCCAACGGCTGCGCACCGCGCTCGACGTGGCCGGCGACTGGATGCCCACCGTGCTGGCGCAGGCCCACGCCCAGCTGATGCACCTCCGGGAGCGGGATCCCAAGGCGGCCGGCCTGGCGATCACCATCGATCAGGAGCACGCCAAGGCCATCGCCACGATCATGGAGGAGCGCCTCGGCGTCTCGCCGATGGTCACCACCTCCGACGACCCCGCCGCCTCCGAGAAGATCAGCCGGTTCGCCGACGGCATCGCGCCCTGGATCGTCGCGGTGCGGATGGTCTCGGAGGGGGTCGACATCCCGCGCCTGCGCGTCGGCGTCTACGCCACCAACACGGTGACCGAGCTGTTCTTTCGCCAGGCGGTGGGACGCCTGGTCCGCTGGAACGCGCGGCTCGCAAAACAGGCCGCGTACATGTTCATCCCCGACGACGTGCGGCTGCGGAAGTTCGGCGCCGCCATCGCCGAGCAGCGCCGGCACTCGCTGCGCAAGGAATCACGAACGGACGACGGCTACGAAGGGGAGCGCGACGACGAGGCGCCCGCCAAGAAGACCGAGACCGAGCGGGATCTCTCCGAACAGCTCTCGCTGTTCGCGCCGATCTCGGCCACCCCGCTCGACGAGCACGGACGCCCGCTGGAGGAGCCCCGCATCTACCAGGCTGACGCCGACGGCGACGGCGATCCGAACGGCGAGATCCCCGACTTCGTCGGCGGGGCCGAGATCGCCGCCGGGACGCGCCCCATGCTGTTGCGCCCCTCGCCCGGGCTCGGCCGAGTTCCCCCGCCGGCCGCCGATCCGCTCCCCGTCGCCCCCGCCAAGAGCGGCGCCCTGGCGCGCCGCCGGCAGCTGCGCGAGCAGAACAGCGAGGCGGTCATCGATCTCGTCCACCTGACCGGCCGCACCCACGCCGACATCAACGCCGCGCTCAATCGCAAGGTCGGCATCAAACGGATCGGGATGGCCACCGTGCGCCAGCTCGAGCAGCGGCTGGCCGCCGCCAAGGCGATGACCAAGCGCCGTTGAGACTGCTGCCGGGCATCCCCGCGATCACCACCGCCCGCCGACACCCGGTGGCGCTGCCCAGCTCGCGCGGGGAGGGCTACTGCCGCTTGGTCTTGTTGGCGAGAGCGGCGGCGAACGGGTTGTTGAAGGGAGCCGGCTTGGGCGGCGCGGAGGGCGCGGGGCGTGGCCCCCGATCGCTCGTTCGAGGCCGTTCGTCGCTCGACGTCCGCGGCGCGGACGCCGACGGGGCCCGTTCGGACTTCATGGTCAGCGCGATCTGCTTTTTGTCCAGCTTCACCTCCAGGACCCGCACGGTGACGCGATCGCCGGCGCTGACCACCTCGCGCGGATCCTTGACGAACTTGTCGGCCAGCTGCGAGATGTGGACCAGACCGTCCTGGTGGACGCCGATGTCGACGAAGGCGCCGAAGTTGGTCACGTTGGTGACGATCCCCGGGCAGACCATGTCGGGCTGCAGATCCTTCAGCTCGTGGATGTCGGCGCGGAACGAGAACGGCACGAAGCCGTCGCGCGGATCGCGTCCCGGCTTCTCCAGCTCGCGGATCAGATCGTCGTAGGTGAAGGCGCCCACCTCCTCTTTGAAGCCGCGAGCCTGCTTGACCAGCTTGACGCCCGCGCCCAGCAGCGCCGCGGTGTTCACCCCCAGCTCCGCGGCCAGCTTGTCGAGCGCGGCGTAACGCTCCGGGTGGACGCCGGTGTTGTCGAGCGGGTGGGCGGCGTCGGGCACGCGCAGGAACCCGGCCGCCTGCTCGTAGACCTTCTTCGAAAAGCGCGGCACCTCCAGCAGACCGTCGCGCGACTTGAACAGCCCCGCCTTGGACGCGATGCTCGACGATGGCCCGCGCCAGGCCGGGGCCGATCCCCGACACGTGGGCCAGCAGGTGATACGAGGCGGTGTTCACGTTGACGCCCACCTGGTTCACGCACGAATCGACGACCGCCTCCAGGCTGCGCCGCAGGCCGGTCTCCGAGACGTCGTGCTGGTACTGCCCGACGCCGATGCTCTTGGGATCGATCTTCACCAGCTCGGCCAGGGGATCCTGCAGCCGGCGGGCGATGGAGATGGCGCCGCGGATGGTGACGTCCAGCTCGGGGAACTCCTCGCGGGCGGCGTCGCTGGCGCTGTAGACGCTGGCGCCCGCCTCGCTGACCATCACCACCGGGACGTCCAGCGCGAAGTGGCGCAGCGCCTCGCGCACGAAGGTCTCGGTCTCGCGCCCGGCGGTGCCGTTGCCGACCGCCACCGCGGAGATGCCCCCCTTCTTCACCAGGTCGGCGAGGATCGGCGCGGCGGCGGCCTTGCCGCCCGGCGTCTCCAGGTGCATGAGCCCCGACCCGAGATAGCGCCCGGTGGCATCGATGACCGCCAGCTTGCAGCCGGTCCGCAGCCCCGGGATCGACGCCCAGCACCGGCTTCGGTCCGAACGGCGCCGCCAGCAACAGCTTGCGGACGTTCTCGGCGAACACCGTGATGGCGGCGGCGTCGGCCACCTCGCGCAGCGCCTTGTGCACCTCGGTGTCGATCGACATCGCCACGTGAACGCGCAGCGCCAGCCGCGCCGCGCGCTTGAGCAGCGGCGCGCCCGAAAATCCAGCGCCCGACGCAGACGCCGGCGGGCAGGCGGCCGCCTCGAACGCCGCCAGCAGCTCGTCCATCAGCGGATCGGTGGTGCCGTCGTCGCCGAGGCGCCCGCCCAGCGTCAGCACCAGCTCCTCCTCCATCCACCCGCGCCGCATCGCCAGGTAGCGGTGCGAGCTGGCCGGCTTGAGCAGCTCCTTCACCGGCTCTTGATACGAGAAGTAGTTCTCGAACCGGCTGGGGGTCTTGGCCTTGTCCCCCTTGCGCGTGCGCGCGCAGCCGCGCTCGAAGTAGGCGCTGCGCACCTGCTGGCGCAGGCCCACGTCCTCCGACAGCCGCTCGACGATGATGTCGGACGCGCCCGCCAGCGCGGCCGCGGCGTCGGCGACTCCCTTCTCCGCGTCGACGAAGGCGCGCGCGCGCGCCTCGGGCGTCTCGCCGCGCCGGCATTCGCCCCGTGCGCCGCAGCTCCAGAGCCATTCCGCCAGCGGCCCCAGCCCCGCCTCCCGCGCCGTCTCGGCCTTGGTCTTTCGCTTTTGCTTGTAGGGAAGGTAGAGGTCTTCCAGCGCGACCGTCTCGAACGTGCCCGCGAATGCTGCGCCTCCAGCTCGGGGGTCAGCTTCCCCTGCCGCGCCGATCTCCTCGACGATGAAGCTCTGCCGCTTGATCAGGTCGTCCCAGCGCTCCTTGGTGTCGAGCACCTGGCGAATCGCGACCTCGTCCAAGTTCCCCGTCTGCTCCTTGCGGTAGCGGGCGATGAACGGCACGGTGGCGCCCCCCTCCGCCAGCGCGAGCACGGCGTGCGCGCCGGCCTGCGCGCCCGGTTGCGCAAATTGCGGGTGTTGCTGGGCCAACCAGAGCGGGAACGTCAAAGACATGCCCGCGGAAGGCTATCCATCTCGGACGCCGAGAGAAGCTTGAATATTTCTGAAGCGCGACGTCTCATTGTCCGTCGCGCATGACCGAGCCTCGCGACAGCTTGCCCGCCGGCACCGTCCTCGACGGCACGTACCGTCTCACCCGCCTGCTCGGCCAGGGGGCGATGGGGACGGTCTACGAAGGCCACCACACCAGCGCCGGCAAGCGCCTCGCGGTCAAGGTCATGCACCGCGAGCTGCTGGCCTATCCGGAGCTGGCCATGCGCTTCCGCCGGGAGGCGAAGGTGACCAGCGAGCTGGCGCACCCCAACATCGTCAGCGTCTACGGCTTCGGCACCACGCCGGCGGGGCAGCCCTACCTGGTCATGGAGCTGCTGGACGGCGAGGATCTGCAGACGCGCCTCGAGCGCGTCGGGCCGCTCCCGATGGAGACGGTCGTGCAGATCGTCAACCAGGTGGCGTCGGCCCTGGCCGAGGCCCACGCGGCGGGCGTCGTTCACCGCGATCTGAAGACCGACAACGTCTTCCTGGTGCGCGCCCCCGACGGCGGCGTGCTGGCCAAGGTCGTCGACTTCGGCCTCTCGAAGGTGTTGAAGACGTCGGCCACCAAGCTCACCGTCGCGCGCGCCGTGTTCGGCACGCCCGAGTTCATGGCGCCCGAGCAGGCCGAGGGGCGCCAGGACGCCATCGATCACCGCAGCGATCAGTGGTCGCTGGCCTGCCTGGCCTGGTTCGCGGCGACGGCCTGCCTGCCGTTCACCGGCCCGGACGTCAACGCCATCTTGAACCAGGTGATCTCGGCCGTTCCCACGCCCCCCGGCCCCGCCGCCCCGCAGCTCCCCGCCGAGGTCGACAAGGTGCTGCGACGGGCGCTGTCCAGGGAGCGCGCCGACCGATTCCCCACGATCCGGGCCTTCGCCCGGGCGTTCGAGGCCGCGGCGTCGCCGGCGCGCGACGGCGTGGCCGCGGGGCGCGGCACGCCCCACACCCCGCTTCGCTCGGTGGCCGTCGAGGCTCCCGAGCGTCCCGCCCGCGAGGCCCCGCGGGTCGACGTCGAGAAACGAGGATCCCGAGCTTCCGTCCGAGCCGGAGTCGCGCTCATCGCCGCCCTGATCATCCTGGGGGGCGCCGGCTGGATGTTGCGCGGCCAGCCGCCGATCTCGACGTGGCTGCGGGACGCGCAGAACGTGCTTCACCGCCGTTAGTGTTCCGGTGGCCGCGGGGCATCCATGTCATTCGGCATCGAATATCTGATGCGTCGGCGCGCCCAGCGAGTCGCGATCTGAGCTACTTAGGTGTGGCATGGGCGATGCTTTGAGGAGGCAGATGGAAAAGACGTCCAACCTGAAATTGCTCAGCGTCCTCGTCGTGTCGATCGCGACCGGATGGGCGCTCCCCTCTCGGGCCGATGTCGCGCCGACCTGCGGCGCCTTCGACGCGCTCATCACCTGCGACGCCAAGGACGTCGGGAAGGCTTGCCAGGGCGGCGGCCAGTGTTACGCGGTCTCGTGCGGCACCGGCATGACCGTCTACAAGTGCGACGCCTGTCCGGCCATCCTGGCGGCCCCCGACGCGGGCTGCGAGCCGAGCAAGTTCGGGACGGCCTGCGGCGACGGCGGCATGTGCTCGTCGACGCAGGCCTACTGCAACAGCTCGTCGACCAAATATGTCTGCGCCGGGCCGACGCCGCCCAAGCCGACCGGACCACCGGCGGGTGAAGGGGGAGCGGGCGGCGCGGGCGCCACGGGCGGCAACGGCGGCGCAGGCGCCACCAGCGCGTCGGGCGGCAACGGCGGCGCAGGCGCCACCAGCGCCACGGGCGGCAACGGCGGCGCAGGCGCCACCAGCGCGTCGGGCGGCAACGGCGGCGCAGGCGCCACCAGCGCGTCGGGCGGCAACGGCGCCTTGGGCGGCAACGTCGGCGCGGCCGGTGCGGGCGCCGCCTGTCAGTCTTGCGGGAGCAGCGGCGGTTGCGACGTCGCGCCACGCGCGACCGGTCCGGCCGCCATCGCGCTTGGTCTGCTGGCGGTAGGAGCCCTCGCGCTCCTCCACGATCGACGCCGCAGACGTCGGCGCTGACCCCGATGCCGGCCAGCGCCGTCTCACCAGCAACCGTCGTGTCGGGCGCGGGCGCCACCGCGATCGACCGCGCGCTGGCCCCGTTCGATCGAATGCGGCGGGCGCTGCTGGTCGGGCTCTCGCGCTCGCCGCTCGCGGGTCCGATCGTGACCCAGCGCGATCAGCGCGTTCGCGCGCAGGCGTTGCTCGGCGTCAGCCTCGCCTTCGCGCTCACGCTGCTCGCCCCCGGCGTGCTGTTCATCGTCGGACCGGCGCTGTTCGGCGTCGCGCACGTGGCCAGCGACGTCCGTTACCTGGTGCTCCGGCGAGAGCTGCCGCGCTGGTGGGTCGTCGCTCTCGTCGCCGGCTGCCTGGCGCTCTTCGCCTCGCGTGCGCTGGAAGCGACCTTCCCCGGGCGCTGGCCCTTCGCCGCAACGGAGGTCGGGCTCGGCTGGAGCTGGGCGCTCTGCGGCGTGTGGGCCGCGGCCGCCGCGTCACCGTCGTCGGGCTCGATTCGTCGCGGGCTGCTGGTGACCCCGGCCATCCTCCTGGCGCTGGTCGCCGGGCTGGCGCGCCCCAACCTGGCGCGTCTCCTGTTCGCGCACCTTCACAACCTGGTCGCAATCGCCCTCTGGCTGCTGCTGTTTCGCCGGCGCCGGCGGTTCGCGTTCCCGGCGGTCGCGCTGCTGGCGCTGGCCGTCGCGCTCTGCGTCTCGGGCGGCGCGCTCCCGGCGGTCAACTTTGGCGGCCCGGGCGCGGCCCGCTTCGTCGACGAGATGGTGTTCGCCTGGCCGGGCTGGATGCCCCAGCGCACCGCGCTCGGGCTGGGGCTGGCCTTCGTGATGCTTCAGGCCGTCCACTACAGCGTCTGGCTGGCCTGGATTCCCCAGGAGGACCTGCGCGGCGAAGGGACGCTCTCGTTTCGGATGTCGCTGCGCTCGTTGCTGCGCGATCTCGGGCCCGTCTGGCTGGGCGTCATCGCCCTCATCGCCTGCGCCGTGCTGGCGGCGTCGTTCGCCGATGCCCACCGCACCCGCCAGCTTTATCTGTCGCTCTCGTCCTTCCACGGCTACCTCGAGCTGGCGGCCGGCGCCTTCCTGTTCGTGCGAGGCAGGTAGGGCGGCGATGCCGACCCCGCACGCCTGGCTGATCGCCTTCCTGGTGACGGCCGCCATCGAGGCGCCCGTCGTCGTGACGCTGACCCGCGGCCATCCGATGCCGGCCTGGCGCCGGGCGCTGATCGCCGTCTTCGCCCAGCTGGTCACGCATCCGCTGGTCTGGTTCGTCTTCCCCCGCCTGGTGGGCCTCACCGGCCGCTCGTCGCTGGCCCTCTCGGAGCTGTGGGCCTGGCTCGGCGAGGCGGCGTTCTACATGGTGGTCCTGCCCGGCCTCTCGTCGGCCCGCGCCCTGGGCGTCTCCGCCATCGCCAACGCGGCGTCGATCCTGGTCGGGCTGGCCCTCTTCTGAGCGCGCGGCAGTCGGCGGCGACTCGGTCTTCGCGACGGGATCGGGACACGCCTGAAAGACAATGGGCCGACCCGGGAGCATGTCGCGGCTCCTCACCGTCTCGAAGGCCGGGTCGCGCTTCCGAGGGCGATGTCCCGGCGGGGCGGCGAAGATGTCAGATGCCCGGCGCCCGTGGTCAGGTCGATCTGCCTCTCCAGCGCCGCGAAGGCGGGCGGAGCTTTCGGACAGCGCTGATCATGCTGCACGGTCTTGGTGACCGATCCGGGACGATAGTCGAGGACGACCAAGCTCGGGTCCGCCGCGTCCGGGCATACGCAACAGTTGTCGGCGCTGTCGAGAAAATCCATGGCGTCGATGGCGCTGATGAGCGCGCTCAGGTCTCTGGGCGCCAGCCGCGCTTTCCGGCGTCCGATCACGCCGACGTTGGCCCGCCCGTCGTAGACGGCGGTGCCGTCGGGAAAGATTGAAACGGCATAAACGGGGCACGGCGCATCTGCGCAGCCCTGCCTCCGCATCTGGATGAGGGCATCTGGTTCGTCGGGCAGAACCATCTCGGCCGCGTGGCGACCCCTGACGACCGGCGGCGCCTCCGCGCAGGCCGGAAGAGCTCCCGCCACGATCACGACGACCGCCGCGATCCACCTCCACCGTCTCCTCAACCGTCCCTCCGATGAATTGATTTTAAGGACGGATTTCTCCGACGGACGACACGACGACGAACACGGCGCGACGTACGCCCCGGCCCTGATCCGCGGGGGCCCGGCCGGAACTGCGCGCAGCAGCCATGCCGTGACATCGGTGTCGCGATCTGGCGCATTGCTGCGTCTCGGTCGCCAACCCTGATGCGGCCCTGAGCTTGGCTCGTTTCGTGCCCTAGACGGACCCCCGTGAGCTTCACGTTCGCGAGCCCATCAGGGGACGCGGCAGCGGTCGACGCGGGCACCGACTGACGCGGGCTAGAAAGGCTCGAAGCCGAATTTCTGGCCGCCGACGCTGGCCTCGGCCATCAGCCCACCTTTCGTCGCGGTGAAGATGGCGACGCCATCCCTGTACTTGGCGTTGGCCGAGGCGCCCGACTTGAGCGCGACCGCGCTCACCTGAGCCGAGAGCGAGGTCTTCTCGTGCTTGAAGTCGGACAGCGCCGCCGGCGTCTCGAAGAAGATCACCTCGGAGTACTCCTGCCCGCCGAGCTGTGCGCCGACGCTCACCTGGCTGAGCGTCACCTTGCCGATCGGCGCCTGGTGCTGGAACAGCACGCCCGTGCCGTGGGCGCCGCCGATCCCGACCGCCCCTTTGGCAACGCCCGGAAACACGGCGTATCCGGCCGAGCCGTCGATGAACTTCTGGATGCCCGGGTCAGCCTTCTGGTACAGCGCCAGCGTCCGCTGCGCGTTGGCCACCATGTTGGAGCTGTCGGCCCGGCTCATCCGGCCGAAGGCCAGCACCCCGAACGCGAGCACCGCGACCACCGTCAGTCGCTTGTTGAGATGAGACATCGATTCACCTTCCTTCCCGCCCGAAGTATCGAATCTCCGCCCGACGACCCCGGCCCCGACTCGGACCGGGCCTTTGAAACTGATGTTGGGCACGAGGCTGCCGCGCCGCCAGAGGGCCCGGTTGCCGGTTCCCCCACCACGCCGGGCCGCAGCGCACCGGCCGGCAAGAGCCGAAACTGGTCGCGCCGCCGGACGGAACAGACGATGATGACGTACGCCGCATGCCTCCGGCCGCGTCGCGCGCGCCTCATCCTTTCGTCTGGACGGTCCTCTACCTGCCCTTCGGCGCCCTCGGTGGGTTCGTGGGCGTCGCGCTGACGTTCCTTGCCACCCAGCGCGGGCTCTCGATCGCGGAGGGCGCGCTCCTCAACGGCGCGCAGCTCTTCACCCAGTGGCTCAAGTGGCTCTGGGCGCCGGTCGTCGACGTCACGCTGTCGCCGCGCCGGTGGTACGTCATGTCGACGGCCCTGTCGGCGATCGGCGTGGTGGCGATGGCGGCCATTCCCCTCGGACCCGGCACCCTCACGCTCCTCCTCGCGGTGATCGCGGTGGCGAGCCTCGTCAACTCGGTCGTCGGCATGAGCGTGGAGGCGATGATCGCCCGCGCGACGCCCGCCGAGCAGATCGGACGCGTGAGCGGCTGGTTCCAGGCCGGCAACCTCGGGGGCGCGGGGATCGGCGGCGGCCTCGGGCTGTGGCTCGCCACGCGCCTCCCCGAGCCGTGGATGTCGGGCGCCACCATCGGCGCCCTGTTCCTGCTCTGCTGTCTGGCCCTGCGCTTCGTTCCCGTGGCCGCCACCAGGCGCGCGGAGGCCGATGTCGCTGGCGCGCTCGGCGCCACCAGGCGGGTGGCCCGCGATCTGGTGGCGATGCTCAAGACCAAGGGGGGCCTGCTGGCTGCCATGCTCTGTGTGCTGCCCATCGCCACGGGCGCCGCGCAAGGTCCGCTCACCCAGGCGAAGGTCGCGGCGGCGTGGGGCGCGGGGGCGGCCGAGGTCGCGCTGGTGCAGGGTTTCATCTCCGGCCTGGTGACCGCGGCGGGCTGTTTCCTGGGCGGCTATCTTTGCCAGCGCGTCCGTCCGCGGACCGCCTACGCCGGCATCGGCCTGGCGCTGGCCGCCGTCGCGGCCGCCATGGGCGCCTGCCCGGCGACCGTGAGCATGTACGTCGGCTGGAACCTGAGCTACGCCTTCACCGTGGGCCTGGCCTACGCGGCCTTCACGGCGCTGGTGCTCGACGCCATGGGCGCAGGATCGGCGGCGACCAAATACAACGTCTTCGCCTCCCTCTCCAACTTTCCGCTCTGGTGGCTCGGGCTGTTGCTGGGGGTGGCCGCCCAACGCTGGGGGCCTCGCGTCATGCTCTTCACCGAAGCGGCGTTCGGTGTGGCGGGCGTCGGTCTCTTCGCGCTGGGAGCCCGCCTGGTGGCGCTCGGCCGCCGAAGCGAGCGGTAGTCGAGCATCGCCGTTCGCCTCGTCGTCAGGCGGGCGTGGAATCCGGAGCATTCTTCGTGACGGATATCCTCGCCGCCGGACACCAGCACATGGGCGATGCCGCAACGTTCCTTCGAACATCAACGATCGTCCGCCGTACGAGCAACGACGAAGACAGCACCGGAAGTCCCACGGATTGGCAAAGAGATGACCAGGTTTCCCCCCCCGGCGACACTGAGAAGCCGACGCTACGTTCCTTGCAAGGAGCTTCCCCATGGCCACCACGACCTTCGCTTCGCCTCCTGAAGTTCGCCGCCTGATCGCGGCCCTGGTCCTCGGCCTGGCGGCCGCGTCCTGCGCGCGCACCACCCCCACTCCCGGAGAGGGGCCGTCGGGCCCGCCGGTCGGCGCCGACGGGGGCGCCTTCGGAAACGTGTCGCTCAACCCACTGATCTTCGACACCAATGCCTCCGTCGCCGATCCGCCGCCGGCCATCAGCGGGGGAACTCTGGTGATCCTTCCGGACGGCGTCACCGCGGTGGCCGCCGATCCCGATCGCGACACGATCGCCGTCGTCAATCTCACGAACCACGCGCTGACGGCGAACATCCCGTTGCTGCCGCACGACGAGCCGGGCCGATTGGTCGCCGACGCCGCCGGGCACGTTCACGTCATCCTTCGCCGCGGGGGCGCGCTGGTCACGATCGATCCCGTGGCGGGGACGGTCCTGGCGCGCCGGGCCGCCTGCCCGATCCCGCGCGGGGTGGCTTACGATCCGGCGACCGATCTCGTGCACGTGGCCTGCATGGGGGGCGAGCTGGTCTCGTTCCCGGCGGCGGGCGGGGACGCCACGCGGACGCTGCAGCTGCCGCGCGACCTGCGGGACGTCGTGGTCGACGGCGACACGCTGCTGGTGAGCCAGTTTCGGTCGGCCCAGGTCCTGGTCATCGACGGCAGCGGTGAGATCACCGCGACGGTCGTTCCCCCGGCCTACGGCGACCCCTCGGCACGGCTCGGTGACACGTTCACGCCTTCGGCGGCCTGGCGAATGCGCGCGCAACCGGGCGGCGGCGCGATCCTTCTGCACCAGCGCGGCACCACCGGCACGGTGACGGTCGGCGACAAGGGGATCCCCGGGGTCGGAGGGGCCAGCGGGGGCTCGAGTGGTTACGGATCGAGCAATCCCTGCGCGGCCCTGATCCATCCCGCGCTGACGCCGATCACGCCGGGCACGTCATCGCCCACGACGCCGCCCATCCCAGGGATGGTGCTTCCGGTCGACTTCGCGATCTCCAGCGACGGCAGCACGGTGGCGGTGGTGGCCGCGGGCAACGCCCACAACGCGGTCGTCCAGTCGCTGTTCGTCTCGAACTACTCGGACCTCACCGACCACAGCCACCTCACCTGTTGTCCCGACGGAGTCCACGGGCCGAACGCGGTCCGCACGATGCTCGACCCCGGCTGCCAGTTTCAGCCGGTCCCCCCACGGCCGTGTCCTCAGCCGATGGGCGAAGCCGAGGCGGTCGGCTTCGACGGTGCGAACCGGATCGTCGTCCAGACCCGCGAGCCGGCGACCATCCAGGTCCCGGAGGCCGGCGTGGTCATCTCGCTCTCTGACGTCAGCCGCGCCGACCTCGGTCACGAGATCTTCCACTCCAACACCGGCGACGGGATCGCTTGCGCCTCGTGCCACATGGAAGGGCAGGAGGACGGGCGCACCTGGAACTTCGACACCGAAGGCCCCCGCCGCACGATGACGGTCGCCGGCGGTATCAGCGGACGGGCGCCCTACCACTGGGACGGCGGGCTCGCGTCGTTCGGCGATCTCGTGACCACCGTCTACAACCAGCGCATGGGTGGCCCGTCTTTGTTGCCGGACCAGGTCGCCGCCGCCCAGTCGTGGATGAACGCCATCCCGCGTCTGCCCGGCGTGGTCAGCGATCCCGAGGCTGTCGCGCGCGGCCAGTCGTTGTTCACCGACAGCCTGCACGGCTGCGCGCTCTGTCACAGCGGGCCCCAGTTGACGACCGACAGGAGCAACCTGGACGTCGGAACCGGCGGAACGTTCAAGGTCCCGTCGCTCGTCGGGCTGGCCTACACCGCCCCTTACCTGCACGACGGCTGCGCCGCGACGCTGGCCGATCGCTTCGGCTCATGCGGCGGCGGCGACCTGCACGGCGTCACGTCCACGCTCACCCCAGAGCAGCTCTCCGACCTCATCGCCTATCTCGATTCGCTCTGATCGGCCAGCGCGTCAACGGGCGGCGGCGGCCGGCGAGAAGGATGAGGATCAGCAGCGGCAGCGCGGCCAGACCGCGCGCGGTCGGCGCGACGGCGCAACCACAGCCGCCGCCGCTCTTCCCACTGCTGGTGCCGGCGTCGGGCGGCATCACGCAGAGCTGAGACAGGCAGATCAATCCGGCGTTGCACGTGCCGTTGCCATAGCAGGCGCCGCCCTCGGTCCCGGTGGCGTGCCCCGTCGCGCCCGCCGCGCCCGAACCGGACGCGCCGCCCGCGGCACCGCCGCCGCCCGCGGCGCCGCTGTTGCCGCCCGCCGCCCCTCCGCCGCCCGCGCCGCCGCTGTTGCCGCCTGCGCCCGCCCCGCCCGCGCCCCCATGACCACCCGCGCCAGCGCCGCCATCGGGCGCGCCTGCCACGCACATCTGCGTGCCCGTGTCGCAGACGGCTGTCGCGCCGGCGCAGCCGACCTGGCCCACCGCGCCCTGGTGATCGTCGGCGCAGGTGCAGGCGCGGCACCCGGTCGGTGTGCCGGGGCCGGCGCAGATCGGCGGGAGGGTCGTGCGCGAGACGACGCAAGCGCTGGCCGCGCGGCTCCACCCGAGGGCCACCGTCCAGGTCATCGTGCCGGTCGTGATCGTCGCCTGCTGGCCCAGACAGACGTCCGCGATCCCGCCGCACGCGTCGGCGTACCAGCCGAGCGGCCGACCGACGCCGGAGCCAGTCGCCAATCCGATTTCGGGATCCGTGATCGCATCGAGCAGCGCGTAGCCGCCCCAGGCGGTCTGGTTGTCGATCGGCTGCGTCGCATTTCCGCATCCGCCAGCGCATGCCCCGGAAGTGACGTCGGGCAGCACGGCGTACAACAGGGTCTTTCCGCCGATCGTTGCGCCACCTTGGTAGTAACAGAAGACCTGGCAGCTCTTCGAACCGTCCGCGGTGGTCTCGGTGACGTTGGCCGGAAAGTGAATCAGGTAGATCGTATCGTTCTGACCGTCGCACCCGACGGTCGGCGCCGGCAGGTGACCGGCGGCGATCTGGCTGGTCAGCTCCTGCTGAATCTGCGCGTCGGTCACGGTGCAGGCGGTCGTTCCCGCGCAGACGCTGGGGGTGAGGGTGAACGTCCCGCCGTACGTGCCGCGCGAGATCCCCTGATTCGATCCAGGCTGCCCGTCCTGACCGTTGACCCCGACGGTGTCGTACTCGGAGAGCCAGTCGAGGTAGGGGCTCTGCACGATCGCCTGGTAGAACGCCGGCATCGTGGTGGCGACGCCCGTGGTGACGTTGGCGCTCCACATGACGCCGTAGATTTTGACGTTCTGCAGGATCGGCCCGCCGTAGTACTTCAGGCTGGCGCCGCAGGTCGGCGCCGCCTCCGCCGACGGGACCGCCGTCGAGAGAAGCATCACACTCAGCGCTGTCGCCGCGACTGCCCGCATTCTCGCCTCTTCGCCTGACGGTACCACAGCCTTTGGGCGGAGAGGACCAACGAGAGCGGTCCTTTCCCCTGCGTAGCCGCGCGCGTGAAGATCCGATCCGTGCAAGGTCGGCGGCCAAGCTGGACGGCTCACCCAGCCCCGTCAGGAAACCGTGCGCGCTTCCAGAAACCGATTGACCGACGCCGCCGCTCGGGCGGGCAGCGCCACAAACTGAAGGCCCATTCCAGCGCCGCTCCTGCGTCCGCTCCCGTCGTTGTCTCCCCGCGTCCACCGGACCTCGGCGTCGACCGCCAGCGGCCGCCTGTATTTGGGAAGCCGAAAGCGCAGTTTGACCCGGTCGCCAACCTTCCGGAGGCGCTCGGTTGCCACGAAGACGCCTCCGGCGCTGATGTTTGCGACGAGAGCGGTGTGCGCGTCCTCTCCGCATTCGACGTCGACCTCGACCCCCAGCGCTATGCGACATGATGCGCGTTGCTCGCGCTCACCGTTCGATTGAGGCCCCTCCTCGCGATCGCCAGGTTGGCTTTGGACGAGGTCCGTCCCCGCCGCGCGGCCATCTCGAAGCCCGTCGGTGGCGCGGCCCATGGGGTCGAAGTACATCAGCGCCAGATCGGCGTCGACATCAACGTAGAAGACCCGCTCCGCCTCGCGTCCCGGACACGGCGCCACCCCACGTTGTCCGTTCCGTCTCGCCCTTCCGCGCAACGCCATCGTTCCACGTTCCTCCGACTAGAGCTCACGGAGGTCGTCAACCCCGTCCCCCAGGTTTCTCACTGTTTCACGAACCTCTCGCCGGCACAAGAACGACGGGGTTCGCTCGCCCTGGGCACTCACCGTTATGCGGAGCAGGGTTTCGAAACTCTTCGCAACGAACGAGCTGGAGTTTTGAAACCGAATCGCGCCACCACGTGCAACACCCGACCAACGTTGCAAGGGCCAGCCAGGTGGGCTCAGCCACCCGCGGAGGTCTGTCCAAGCACCTCGTCGAAGAATGACTGAGAGCCACCGTTGCCGGCGAGCCAAAGCAACAGAAACAGCAGAGCTGCGCCTGTGCCCAGCGTGAAGAGGAGGACGACGACTCGAAAGCGCCGCTCCCGACGGGCCCGACGTTCGATCAGACGAGGGAAGGGGTCGCCAAATTGCCTGCGCGCTCGATCCGCCCGCTCGTAATAGCTAGCCCACTCGCGGCTCGTTGCCCTTGGTCTCATGTCCCGTCTCCATTATTCCCCCCGCGCCCTTCAATCGACACTTCGTTTGGTTTGCGAGAGCCAACGACTGCCGCAGCCGGAGCAGGGCCAAGAGCGGCCGTCAGCTCGTCTTCATCAATCCCAACGCCTCGGCCGCGAGGGAGAGCATGTCCGCTCGCTGCTCTTCGTCGATTGCCTCCCAGGAAGGAAGAGCAACCTTCGACGTCGTCAGTCGGTGTCGGGCAAACGCTTCCCAAATTCTTTGTGCCAGACGCCTGGTTCGTGCTCCGACGTTCCCTTGAGCTCCTCCGCCACCCGTTTCCTCGCATCTTTGGACGATCCCCCTGACGACATCGATTTTGACGACTTCCGACATAGTGACTCCTCCTCGACGCACCCGACGACACGGTCGTGCCACCAACCCGAATCGCTGACCCTCCCAGAGAAGTGGGCATTGCCGCTCCGGCGTTTAGCGCCGATGACTCGACCGACTCACCTGACCTGACCTGACTTGACTTGACCTAGCCTGACATTTGCAAGGCACGTACCGAACGCCCTGCGCGACCTTCGAACCGGCGGTTGCTCCCGCGATCCGCCCGACCCAGGCAGGCAAGGTCACCTCGCCGCATGGGTGCGAACGGATCACGGCGGAGCCTCGTCTACTGCCCGACTGCCACGTCGCCCGCCGGGGTGCTGACGCCGGTGATCGAGGTGGCGTACCGGAGCGCGATGCGACCGACGCCGCCGGCGCCTCCGTTGGACGAGCCCCCCAAGCCCCCGCCGCCCGCCACCGCGGTGACCAGCGAGGTCCCGACGGCGAGCTGCCCCCCCGAAAGGTAGATTCGAGCCACCCGCCCCACCGCCGCCCGGGCCCGAGTAGTCCCAGCAGTTGGTGGTGGAGCTCCCGAAGCAGCCGGCAGCGGCGTCGCCCTGACCGACGGTGCCGCGCGACGAGAGGTTGCCCGTCACCGTGATGCTGGAGGCCTTGAGCACCAGGATGCCGCCCCCCCCACCGCCGAGTCCACCCTGCGGATTGTCGGTGAGGACGTTGTCATTCCCGCCCGATCCGCCGCCCGAACCGAAGAACAGCTTGGTCAGCGTCGCGTTGCCGTACACCGCCGCCCCCCGCCCCGTACAGCCGGTGGCGGTCGGGTTGATGCCCAATCCGTTCGACCCGACCGTCCCATAACCAGCGCCGCCGCCGCCCACGCCCTCGGTCGCGCAGGCGTCGCCGAGGCCACCACCGCCCCCACCCAGGAGCGCCGCCTGCAAGAAGGACCCGAGGCCACCGTACGACTCACCCTGGACGCCGGCCGAGAAGGTGTTCGTGGGGCGCGCTCCGCCGCGATAGCCGAGACCATCGAGCGTGAGCGATCCGGCGATGGTGACGGCGCCCGAGGCGCGCAGGTAGAGGACGCCCCCCTTCGTTCCGTCCCAGGCGTTCACGGTCAACGCCGCGCCGGCGCCGATATTGACCGAAGAGAAGTTCGGCACGCGCACCAGCACGACGCGCTGGTTGGTGGCCGCCGTGCCCAGGTTGGCGTCGTCCGCGGCGCCGCTGCCGTAATTGTTGCTCTTGGCGCTGGTGAACGTGACAGTCGATCCGGTCACCGAGAGAACGTGCAGCGTCTCATAGTTTCCGACGTTGCCGTTTGCGGTCGCCGTCCCTTGCAGATTGATGAGCAGCACCTCGTCGTTGGCCGCCAGGCAACCGGTCGAGGGGCTGACCACCAGCGTGGCCGTGGTGCTGGTGAGCGCAGTGACCGAGTAGGAGACAGCGTCCCCGCCGTCGGCGCAGGCACGGCCGGCCGCCACATTGGTGGTGCTGAGGTTCGTCGTCCCCGAGGTGAGCGACACCGCGCCGTCGGCGCCCGTGCCGACGGTGAGATTGGTGGCGCAGGTCGCCCCGCCATAGCCAGACGCGCAGGCGCAGGTGAACGAATTCACGCCGTCGGTGCAGGTGCCGCCGTTCAGGCAAGGGTGGGACGCGCAGTCGTCGATGTTCACGCAGCCCGTCATCCCGTCGCCGCTGTAGCCGGCCGGGCAGGCGCCGCAGCTGAAGCTCCCCGGTGTGTTGGCGCAGGTGGTGAGCGCATCGCAGCCGCCGTTGTTCGTCGCGCACTCGTTGATGTCCGTGCACCCCGCTGCGCCCGTCCCGCTGTACCCCGCGGGGCAAGCGCCGCAGCTGAAGCTGCCGACGGTGTTGGTGCAGACCGTGAGCGGGTCGCAGCCGCCGTTGTTGGTCGCGCACTCGTCGATGTCGACGCACCCGGTGGCGCCGCCGCCCACGTATCCCATCGGGCAGCCGCCGCAAGTGAAACCACCGGGCAGGTTGGTGCAGGCGGTGAGCGGGTCGCAGCCGCCGTTGTTGGTCGCGCACTCGTCGATGTCCGTGCAGCCGGTCGCACCGTTACCCGCGTAGCCAGAGGGACAGTTGCCGCAGCTGAAGCTGCCGGGCACGTTCATGCAGGTGGTGAGCCCGTCACAGCCGCCGTTGTTCGCCGCGCACTCGTCGACGTCGGTGCAGCCCGTCGCGCCGCTGCCGGTGTAGCCGGCCGGGCAACCGCCGCAGGTGAACCCGCCGGGCGTGTTGGCGCAGGTCGTGAGCGGGTCGCAGCCGCCGTTGTTCGTCGCGCACTCGTTGATGTCGGTGCAGCCGGCCGCGCCGGTCCCCGTGTATCCCGCCGGACAGGCGCTGCAAGTGCGTGACCCGGGCGTGTTGGTGCAGATCGTGAGCGGGTCGCAGCCGCCGTTGTTGGTCGCGCATTCGTCGATGTCCGTGCAGCCGGAGGAGCCGCCGCCGGTGTAACCGGCCGGACAATTGCCGCAGGTGAAGCTGCCGGCGGTGTTGGTACAGGCGGTGAGCGGATCGCAGCCGCCGTTGTTCGCCGCGCATTCGTTGACGTCGGTGCAACCGGTCGAGCCGTTGCCGGTGTAGCCGGTCGGGCAGGTGCCGCAGGTGAACCCGCCGGGCGTGTTCGTGCAGGCGGCGAGCGAGTCGCAGCCGCCGTTGTTGGTCGCGCATTCGTTGACGTCCACGCACCCCGCTGCCCCTGTCCCGGTGTATCCCGACGGGCAGGCGCTGCAGGTCCGCGACCCTGCCGTGTTGGTGCAGGTCGTGAGCGGGTCGCAGCCGCCGTTGTTGGTCGCGCACTCGTCGATGTCCACGCAGCCGGAAGAGCCGCCGCCGGTGTAACCGGCCGGGCAGTTGCCGCAGGTGAACCCCCCGGGCGTGTTCGTGCAGGGGGCGAGCGGGTCGCAGCCACCGTTGTTCGTCGCGCATTCGTTGATGTCCACACAGGCCGTCGCCCCCGTCCCCGTGTATCCCGACGGGCAGGCGCCGCAGGTCCGCGAGCCCGGCGTGTTGGTGCAGGTCGTGAGCGCGTCGCAGCCGCCGTTGTTGGTCGCGCACTCGTCGATGTCGGTGCAGGCCGTCGCCCCCGTCCCTGCGTATCCCGCCGGGCAGGCGCCGCAGACCACGCCGGTCGCACCGATGGTGCAGGTCACCAGCGGATCGCAGCCACCGTTCGACACCGCACAGGCCGTGACCGCCCCGTCGGTCTGCGTCCCACCGTCCGTGCTCGCGCCACCCCCGCCGGTGGCGCCCGCAGCGCCTTCCGCGCCAGCTCCACCTGCCGTACCGGCCGAACCGCCCGTGCCGGCGGCGCCTGCCAGGCCACCCTTGCCGGCCGCGCCACCGGTTCCGCTCGTTCCGCCTGCTGCGCCGCCACCTTTGCCGCCCGAGGCGGCCGCGCCCCCTCCAGTCCCGGTCTCGGTGCCACCGCCACCGCCACCGCACGACGCAACCGCGAAAACCGCGAGAGAACAGACGGAGAGGAGCCGTATCACGCGCAAGGGGACCTCCTGGGACGATTGGCACAGCGTTTCTCGACCGAAACGGCCGAGGATTCCGCCGGCGCGAGGCCCCCTCCCCACGACGGATATTTCGTTTGCGCGCTGAGTATCGACCAGAATTCGAATTGTTTGAAGAGAAAAGATCGCAAATTCACAAGTCTCTGTCTTTATTGGCAACGACCATCGCAACGATCATCGCAATAACCATCGCGATAACCATCGCGATAACCATCGCGATAACCATCGCGAGACATTCCTCAAATGCGCCCGTAGATTCCGCTCGACGTTCTTGCTCCTCCGCTTGCGCGCTGCTCGATCGGACCTCATCGCCCAGAACGAAAGGTTGATCAGCCGACAAAGACGATGAGCCCCGGTTTGTCAACGCCACGTAAAGATGGCGGTCCGACAGGGCTCGAGCGGGCGAGAGTCTGCGCCTCAGGGGCCGGTCGGAAAGGGGCGGTCGCCCCGCGGCGCCGGTGGGGGCTCCGACGGACCGGCCGCGGGCAACGATCGGACGTGAACGTCGCGCTGCGGAAACGGGATCTCGATGCCGGCCGACCGAAGCCGGCGTTCGATCTCGAACCGGAGATCGGACGAGACGCGGCGGTCCTCTCCGGGGTCGGAGATCCAGACCAGAAGCGAGAAATCCAGGCTCGAGTCGCCGAACCCTTCGAACCTCACCTCGGGGCCCGGATCGCCGAGGACCCGGGGATGCCCCCCCGGTGCATCCAGCAACGTCTTGCGGACCTGCTCCGCGTCACTGCCGTAGGCCACGCCGACGGAGATCGCGATCCGCAAGTTTGGCGTCGGGATGCTGTGATTGATGACCTGGGTGCTGACCAGCTCGCTGTTGGGGACGATGATCGTGACCTGATCGCGGGTGACGACCCGTGTGGCCCGCAGCCCGATGTGAGCCACGACCCCGTAGGCGTCGCCGACCCTGATGAAGTCCCCCGGTCGAATCGGTTGCTCGAACAGCACGATGATGCCGGAAATGAAATTCTGGGCGATGTTCTGGAGGCCGAAGCCGATCCCGACCAGCAGAACCGTCGAGGCGGCCAGCACCGCAGAGAGGTTCAGCCCGACCGAGTCGATCGCGACGATCACCCCGATCAGATTCAGGAGGTAGCGAACGATCCTGACCGAGGCGAACTGGGCGCCCGGAGAGAGTCCACGCCGCGCGAGCATCCGGCGCAGGGCGCGGCCCACGACGGCCGACGTCACCAAGAAGCCGAGGACGACCACCACCCCGACCAGCAGGGCACCCGGCGTAATCACGCCGCCGGCGAGGTGGATCAAAGGTTTGTGGAGAAAAGTTTCGGTCTCTTGCATGGGCGGCTCCTGTCCCGGAACATCTTAGACCGCCGCCGCCCAATGCCCCCAAGCCATCCGCCGCAGGCGTGGCACCGGCGCGCGCACCGTCACCGCGCCCGGGTGCGCGGTAGGCGGCGGGCGATCCGCCGCTGGGCCTCCTTGAACGCGCGCTGCACCTGGCGGAAAGCTTCCGCATCGCCGCCGCGATCGGGGTGGGTCGCGAGAGCCCGCTGCCGAAATGCGCGCTTCAGTTCGTCCGCCGTCGCGCGGGCGGTGATGCCGAGCGTCTCCCAGATCGACGTCGTCCCGGCCCTCCCGCCATCCGTCGTCGCCGTCGTCGAGCGGCAGCTGGCCCGGCTGTGGGCGCTGCTGGCGGTGGGCCCCTCCGCGCGGACGCCCCACGGCGGTCGACCGATGAGCACCCGCGCCCAGGCCCGCGCCCAGTGCGGCTCGATCTCGACCAGCGGCACGCCCGCGGCGCGGCGCGCCTGCGCCAGCGCTTCTTCCTGGCTGTGCGCGCCGCCGGAAAACGCGTCGGGCTTACGAAAGGGCGCGCGGGCCGGCGGCGCGGTCCACCAGGCGACCCACATGAATCGCCGCCGCCGCGTGGTCGTGACCGAGCACGAACCGATGAACAACCCTTTGTCTGCCACCACCGGCCGGCCAGCGTAGCGACGGCCGAGGCAAGCAGCAATGGCGAGGCCGCTCCCAATGCGGGCCCTGCCGGAAACGCTGGACGCGAACGCCGCCTGACGTCGGGGTTATCGCGAGGCCGCCCGGGCCAGCGCGGCGCGGACCTGGTCGACCGTGCTCACCCGCACCTGGCCCGTGACGTCGACGAAGGCGAGCTCGGTTCCCAGGACGGCCGGCGTGCCCGCCATCGCTGAGCGCATCGGATGCGCTCGTCGGCCCCGCATCGGCCGGGTCCGCCCGCTTCGGCCCTCCGGCGTCTTGGGCCGGAGGCTGAACCGCGCCTTGAGGCGGTCCCGGCCGCATGGATCCGCACCCCGTCGCCGAACAAAAACGAATGCCGGCCTCGATGTCGTCACGGAGGAGCAAGGCTCGAAGACCTCCGAAACCCGGATCGTGGGTGCGAGCCCCGTCCGGGTCCATTGACCCGTTTCACCCTCTCGCGCAACCTGAGATGAGTGGCGGCCCGCGGCTCGCGCCTCTTCCTGGCAATCCCCAATCATGACGCGGTCGGCGTTTTCGTCGCGGACGCGACGAAGCTCTGAAACCCTCAATGAATCGATGACAATGAAACAGCCATCCTGGGGATTGGTTTGCTGGGGCTCCTGCCTCTTCTTGCTGGCGGCGTGCGGCGCCGGTGCCCCGGCGAAGTCTGGGGGTGGGGGTGGGGGCGTGTCGTCCGGCGGGACCGCCGGAGGACCTGGCGGGGGCGGAGGCGGGGCCGGAGGCGGAGGCAGAGCCGGGGCCGGAGGCGGAGCACTCGGCGCGGCCGGGGCTGCCTCAGGTGCGAGCGGTGGCGGGGGCCTCGCAGGCAGCGCGGCCGCCGGAGCCGGCGGGACGCCCACCGTCGGATGCTCCGGGGAGCTCCTCGCCGCGACCGCTCCGGTGACGCTGGCAGCGAGGCTCGGCTGTGGCACGGGCTACAACATCACCGTCGCCCCGACGTCCGAGCTGAACACCGCGTTCGTTGCCTACCCGTCTGCGCAAGGTCACGACCACGTCCAGCTCGCGACCGTGTCGCCCAGGGGGGTATCCGTCGACGACACGGGCATCGCGGGGTACAGCTTGGTTCCTTTGGTGGACAGCACCGACGCGCCGTCCCTCGTGATCGGGACCGCCGATGAGCACGTCGTCGGCTGGTACGTACCGGCCAAGCCCGCCTGGGCCGGACAGCTCATCTCTCCGATCCCCGCGGGCACCGGGTACGACTCTTATGTCGCCGTGGGCGCCGGCTTCGGAAGCGCAGGTCGGGCACGGGTCATGTACCAGGGCGGCCCGTCGAACAGATCCTTCCTCGCCGACCAGTCGAGCTCGGGCGCTTGGTCCTCGACGGAGCTCTCCGGAAACGCGGGGCTCGAGAACGCAGCGAGGATGCTCCTGGATCCGCTCGGACGCACCCACATCGTCTACGTGATCCTGGGAACCGGCACGCTCGAGGAGTGGATCGACGGGAACGTCGTCACCGACTACCCCGAGGACAATTCGCTCACCGGGAGGATCGCAATCGCGTCTGACGCCTCCGGGCATCTCGGCGTGGTGCTCGGCGCCGCCGGCGGAATCTCCGTGAGCTACTCCAACGGCAGCCAGGTGACCAATACCCAGCTCATCCCGATCGCAGCAGCGCCGTTCGACGGATTCCCCACCTGCGCCACCCCGCCGGGCGGTGTGTGTCAGGACTTCACGTGCAAGGTCGACCAATTCAGGAACTTCGCCATCGCGTCGACCTCCGACGGCGCGTTCTGGGTGGCCCACGACGTCTGGCACTACGACGAGGATCTGAAGGCGACGCTCCCCGATCCCCAGGCCAACTGCCAGACGACGGTGATCAACAATCGAAGCACCGAGGAGATCGTGCTGGTTCGGGTGACGCCGGATGGTTCGGTGGCCCCTTCCAGCCGCTGGAGCTTCTCGTACCCCGCAGTGACCGGGAATTGGGGTGCGAATATCGCCCTGGCGGCGCGTGGCCCGCGCCTCTACGCGGCCTTCGGGCTCACGTCGGAAACGCGCGTCCTTGTTTTGGATTGGACCAAGCTCTGAGGACCCGCCGCGCGGCCGACCTGAGGTCAGCAAGGCGATTTTTTCGACCCGGGGCGTTGTGGCCGAGAGCGTTGACCTCAGACGCCACAGGACTCGAGTGCAGCAGGAGCCGGAAGGGAGATTACTGGGACAGTGAGACTCTCTCTGTGCGCCGCAGGCCGGCAGCCTGAGCAGCAGCGTAGCGAAACCGTCCATCAAACCGGGTCAACTCCAGTGGCAGAACCCTCCGTGCTGCGCGGGCAACGCCCGGTCATCCGGTCCGACGGCACTTTCATCCCCGACCACTTTTACGTCGAGGATGGCGCTATCGCGTATATGCTGCTCGGTGGCGATCCTGCGCTCGAGGTCTTCGAGTCGACGTCATGAAGTCATCCCCCGAGCCGAAAAAGCGCCTGCTGGTTTTCGTGGTGGCGTACCACGCCGAATCGACGCTGACGGCTGTCTTGGGGCGCATCCCCGCCGAGCTCTTCGAGAGCTATGACTGCGAGATCCTGGTCATCGACGACGCGTCGACCGATCGGACCTTCGCGATCGGCCGAGAGTACAAGCGTGAGCATCCAGACGTCGCGCTCACCGTGCTGCGAAACGAGTTCAACCAGGGATACGGCGGCAATCAGAAGATCGGCTATGCCTACGCCGTCGCGAAGGGATTCGACCTGGTCGCCTTGCTGCATGGCGACGCCCAGTACGCACCGGAGGAGCTTCCCAAGCTGACAGCCCCCATCGCAGCCGGCCATGCCGACGCGGTGTTTGGCAGCCGCATGATGGTCTCCGGGGCGGCGCTCAAGGGCGGCATGCCGCTCTACAAATACGTCGGCAACAGGATCCTCACCGAGTTCCAAAACTTCGTGCTCGGGACCCGGCTCTCGGAGTTCCACAGCGGCTACCGCGTCTACTCGGTGTCCGCGCTGAAGAAGGTTCCGTTTCGGCTCAACTCGAACGACTTTCACTTCGATACCGAGATCATCATCCAGTTCCTGAACGTGGGCGCCCGGATCGTCGAGCTGCCGATCCCGACCTACTACGGCGACGAGATCTGCCGGGTCAACGGGATGAAGTACGCGCGCGACGTGGTGGCCGCGACTCTGCGAAACGCCGCCCACCGGGCCGGTATCCTCTACCAGCGTCGCTTCGACACGCAGGTCGGTGGGACCCGCTACGATCTCAAGCTCAACTACGCGAGCAGCCACACCTACGCGATCGATGCGGTGCCACCAGGCTCCAAGGTGATCGATATCGGAGGTGGCACGGGCGACGTCGCCAGGGAGCTCGTCCGGAAAGACTGCGAGGTCTGCGTCGTGGACGCCAGCCAGCCGGGCCGAAAGGAACCGGGGATCAGCTATCAAGTTTGTGATCTGGACGGCACGGTCCCCTCGGTCGAGGGGTACTCGTACCTGCTGATGCTCGACATCATCGAGCACCTGGTCGAGCCAGAGGCCTTTCTCGATCGCCTGCGGACGCAGTTCACCTACGAACCGAAGACGCTGGTCCTGACGACGCCCAACATCGCCTTCCTGATTCAGCGCGTGCAGCTCGCGCTCGGGCAGTTCAACTACAACCACACCGGAATTCTCGACTTCACCCATCGTCGGCTCTTCACGTTCCGGGGCCTCAACCGCCTCTTGCGCGACGCCGGATTCAAGGTGAAGGAAGTCCGCGGGATTCCGGCTCCCTTCCCCAAAGCGATCGGCGACGGCCCTCTGAGCCGTGCTCTTTTGCGCCTGAATCTCCTGGCGATCGGGGTGTCGAAGACCCTGTTCTCTTACCAAATCTACGTCGTCGCGGAGTCAACGCCCGACGTCGCGTTCTTGCTGCGCCACACCGGTCGAAGCGCGGAGAGCGGGAACGAACACCCCGCACGCTCTCGCAGCGCGGGCGCATAGGTTCGCCGGACGTGCGGCGTCTGAGTGGCGCCAGGGTCGCCCGGCAGCGGCAGCAGATCGACGCGGCCATGGCCGCGCTCGTCACCCTGCCCGGCTCGAAGGCCCTCGGCGCTCTGCTGACGACGCTCGACACCGATGCGCGTCCTACGCCGCTTCACCGTCACCCCCGACGGCAGCAGATACAGAATCTCCGGGGCCCTCGACCTTTCGGCTGTCGTGAGCCCCGGAGTCTCTGAAAATCTAGTAGCGGGGGCCCGCAACCGGACTTATCACATACTCTCGTTTTCCCGATCAACCTCAAGCCAGGTCAGCCGGCGCTGCTATCGCAGGTCCCCTAAGTTTAAGCTGACCGCGTGCGCCGTGCTCTTCCTTGGAGACGACGCCCTACGACGAGAAAGCACAGCGTTCCGGGAATGGTGTTTACGCGGTTGACCGACATTAGGACGCTGCGTTAAGTAATCCGCTGCTTATTCTCGGGCTCTCCGGTGCCCTGCCGGAAGCACGCGCCGCTCTGGCCGCGACGCTTCCTGCACACCCGCGGGTAGCCAACCCAGCGCCTCGACGAACGATGACCGGACCCCTGATGCTCCCGCCTTACCGGCGAGCCGCACGTCGATTGATCGTCCGCCAGCAACCGCGCGGGCCGCACCTCGACGATCCTCGCCAGTGCCGTCGCGCGCGGGCTCCCGCGCTCGGCGGCGCCTCCAGCGGTACGCCGTCCTCGGATGGCAACCAAGGCGACCGGCCACGCCCACCGCGCTCTCCGCACGCGCGCCCGCAAGCAGCCGCTGCCACTCCTCTCGTCGTCCGCGCTTCACGTTCCGACAACCACGCCGCCGCTACGCTGCAGCTCCGCCGCAGCCAGGCTCCCGTCAGTTACGCGACTGAAGGACCGCCTGGATTCTGCGCTCAATCGCTTCATCTCACCAACACCCCCGCTATCATGGGCCGGCAGACAGTCAGGGAGGAGTCGCCTCCTAGAGTGCCGCAGGTCTCACCCGAGCCGCAGCCGCCCGGCGCTTTGAATGAGCAGCGCCGATAACAGAATCCGGCTGGCAGCGCGACGTTATCCACGGCAGCGCCCGCGGGAGGCCGGCACACCTCGTCAACGCGACAGGAAGAATGGACGGCATCGCAGACCTTCCGGCACTGGCCGATTAGCTGATCACCGTCGAGTTGCGCATCACATGCCTGCCCAGCGCCGCACCGGCCCGGTCGACAGCTCTTGTCCGCCACGCGCACGCAACTGCTGGACGCCCCGTCTTTCATTTCGATGCAGGCCGGGCGACCTACTGGGCAGTCCTTATCGGTCAGACACACGTCCGTAGCGCACACGCTCTCCACCGGCGACTTCGCAACGCAGCGTCCTTCATGGGCGCACTCATGGTCCGTTCCGCATCGGCGGCGACAGCGGCCGTGCCAGCAGCTCAGCCCCGCCGCGCAACCGAGCTCATCTCGGACAGGAAGCACGTCGGCGCATGCCGCCTCTTCGACCGCCTTACCAGCATGAACACACCGGAACACCTTCTGAGAGAGTGAAATCGGCCTGCAAGTTTCGTCCGGGGGACATCCGGCGCCGTCCATGCTGCAATCAGATTCCACGCACTCCACTTGGCCGGCTCTTAGCCAGCAGACGGTGCCGGGTCCGCAGGACTTCGCGTGTAGACACTCGCGCATCGACGGGAACCGACGATTTATCGCCACCGGTGTGCCATGCGCCCGCCACACGGAAGTCGGTGCCGGTCGCTGCGAGGCTGGACCTGCCCCAGAAGTCTCACCCCGCCGAGCTAGTTTCCAAGCAAGGACGCAAATGGCGCCGAGCGCCAGTGCGCCCAGCGCCGCCGGCCACCCTTTCAGGGTTCCGTTCCCCAGACGAGCGTCCCGTTCCGGTACAATGTCACCTGCGACGAGTTGACGTAGACCATATCGTTCGGGTTGTACGAGTAGTCGTTCAGCTCGTTGTAGTTCGACCAGTCAACCGGGCTAACGCGAGTCTGGACCTCCCCGGTAGATCCCAGTGGGAACAGCGCACCAGCCCCTTGGGTAAACGAGACCTCGATGTAGCGATCAGCGCTCGGGCGAGGCGTGGCCAGCTTGATGACGGTGCCGGTCACGTTGGAGTTACCGAGCCGCGCGTAATCGCACCAGAACTGGTCGGCGACGGTTGACTCCCCGGTGAACCAATACCGCAGCTTCAGCTGCTGGAGCGGCACGCTGACGGTGTTGTCGTTCACAATGTTGAACTGCGCCTTGATCGCGTTGTCGGTCGGCTGCCCCGGATCGCCCACTCGGTACTGGACATGGAAGTTCGTCCCCGAGGAAGCCGTCTCCGATCCAGGAATCGCGGCGGGCTCGTTCCCCCACATGAGAGTACCGTTCACGTAGGCGGTTATAACGCTGCTATCCGCGAAGGTCGTCTTGGTCGCATCGTAGGAATAGTCATTGGTCTCGTCGTAGTTCGACCAATCCGTCTTGTTGACACGGAGATGGATCTCTCCCGTCGAGCCCGCGGGCGGTACAAAGCACGTCGCATTCGGGAACGACACCGCGAGCGCATAGTCCGCGCCCTGCTTCGGCGCCAACTGGGCCTCGAAGGTCCCCGCGACGTTCTGGGAGCCGAACGGCGCATAGTCGACGTTCAGCGCCTGCGGCGCCCCGCTGTCGATCGTGTACCAATACCGCAGTACCAGGTTCTTGAGCGTCATGTCCGTCGTCCCGTCGTTCGCGACACTGACCCATGGCTGAATCTGGTTATCGTGAGGCTGACCGACGTCCCCGACTCGATACTGGACGCGCGGACCCACCGGGGAAATGGCTTCGAACGAGAGTTCGATCCAGTCGAGACTGTCGCCCGGTGGGCCGTTGTAGACCACGAAGATGTTGTGTGTGCCCGAGGGCGCTCCGTTCACGACCGTGGTGCGGGTTTGATGTTGATCGGCCCAAGAACCCGTACAATTCTGTGACGTTGCATCGAATGCCAGGGGCGCCAGTTCTGTGCCTCCGCCGGCGGCGGTCGGACCGTCGACCCAGAGTGTGACCGTCTGCCCGGCGGCGCTCGGTAGCGCCCGGCCGGTGAACGAAGCGATAAGCCCATCGAGAGGTCCCAGGTCGACGCCCGCGAACTCGATGTACGCTCCATCCGCGTTCCCCGTCACCGCGGTGGCCGAGGCCGTCGTACCGCTGCTCGCACTGTTGTTCTCCGCCTCGAGATGGATCTTGAGCCCCGCCCCGGAGGCGACGAAACTGTCACAGATGCCTGCGAGCGAGCAGCAGGTGACGATCTCGGTGCCAGGAGCGGCATCGTTCGGCTCGCTGCTGCACATCGCGTTCGCCGAAGCGTTCGACGCGGCCACGGCGATCGTCTGCCAGAACACGCCGTCGTTGTTTCCGGCCGGGTCGACGATGAAGAACGCCTGCTGGTAGACCCCTGGATCGGCGCTCGTGGTCCCGGTCAACCCCGCAACACCAATGCTGACTCCATTCGGCACGCCCGCCAGGAATCCTGAGTGCACCTGGAAGCTGCCAGACGGAACCGGCTGCAAGGTGAAGCTGCCGCCGCCGGCAACCGCCGATAGCTGCTCGGCGATGCTCTGGGGGAACGACGCCACCGTGCTCTCTGCGGTAATGATGGTCTTCACCCAACCCACGTTCGCCAGTGGCTTCATCACCGCCGCGGCCGCTGCCTGTACGTCGAGCGCGAGTGTTCCCATTGCCGCCGGGATCTCCTGGTACGCGAACGTACCGAACAGCTGATCCCAGTAGAGTTGTACGTTCAGCGATCGGGTCGAATCCCTAAAACAGGCGTTCTGCACCGACCCGCCGATGTTAGCCGAACCAACCGTCGTCGAGTTGGTCAGAGTCGTCTGCATCGTCGTCTTCGTGGTCGGTTGGGCGGTCAACGTGCCCAGGAGAGAGTCAATCTCGGATCCGATGAAGCCGAATGCCGGGTTGCCGGAGGCGGCGAGCTTCTTTGCGGCTGACCCCGCGATTCCGTTTGAACCGATCGCGTCGAGGTCGATTTTCTCGAGCACGGTGGTCGCGCCGTTCGCCGCCGTCATCGACGAGTTCACCTGGTCGATTGCGGTTTTGATAACCCCAGTGGTCGCCTGAGTATCGGTCACCGATTCAACGATCTGCTGAGATTCGTTCGGACCCGGGCCAACCCCGAGATTCAACGGAACGTAACGCGGCAACGGCAGCGACAGTACAGGCGCGGTCGTCGCCGCCCCACCCGAGCTCGCCTGCGCGAGGGCCACCAACGGGTCCAGAGAGAGGACAGCATTGCGATCCGCCTGAGTGCGAACAGCCATCGTGCCGGGAAGCTGCGCAGGAATGTTCTTCACATCGTCCGCGGTGAAGCTTATATGCGCGGACGGCAGCTGCCCCGGTGGAATAGGTTCACCCTCACCTGCAAAGCGTGCATTCGAGAGGTTGCCGGTGTTCCAGTAGACGATAGGGGCATTGTCGAGAAGCACGAAGACATCGCCGTGTCCTGGCCCCCCCGTGGTCCGACTCGAGCAGCTCGTCGGCGGCTGGTTACAGTTCGTCGTCGACTCCTGTGTGAAGAAGGTCGCTCCGAGCGCCACCTGGACTTGAATCGACTTGGAGGTGTCGTCCGTCTTTGTTGCCGTGACGCTACTGGTCGTCGAACTCCCCGAAGGATCTGGAATGGTCGTCAGCGTGCCGTTGCCTACCGCGTTCGCTTGGTCGAAGGCGAGCGATGTCCCCTGCAACGCGTTGGCGCTGAAGCTCGCGGAGCTACAGTTTCCCGGCGGCTCGTAGAGGATCGTGACGGGTGCCAATGCGAGCTCTATCCCAAGGGGATCGATGCCCACTTGAAGACAGGACGCATCAGCGACTGCGCAATCGGGCGAAATCGACTTGCTGATCTGGAAGGTCCCCTGGGTGAAGTCTGCAGGGATAGGGTCTGGAATCGGAATTACAGAGTCGGCGACCTCGGCCCGAATATCTACGGCGCTGAGTGCTCCGGGCATATTCACCGTGATGGTGAAGGTCTTCTCTTGACCCGCTTGCAACGTGAACTCCTCACGCCCTATCTCTGTAAGAGCGGGGGTGAAGTTGGGGCTTTGCGGGGAACGGGCCATGATGGCGACAGCGAACGTCTCTGCCTGGCCGGCCCCGTTGCCCGGGAGGCCAGGACCGGGTTCGACGCCATTCAGTGCTTGATCGTTCCGGGCTCGGAACGGACCAAAGCTCATGACCTGGCTGGTGGCTGCCACCGTCGAGGAAAAGCCTTCGACGTTGATCGTCCGCACGATTTGAAGGAGCGGATGTGGTTCACCGGAAGGAAAGACATCAGAAATGTAGGAATTGAGCTCCGCCAAGTAGTTAGGGTCGTGTGGCCAAGCATTA
The DNA here is from genome assembly GCA_963835825.1 of uncultured Pseudomonadota bacterium. Classification (GTDB taxonomy): domain Bacteria; phylum Myxococcota_A; class Polyangia; order Fen-1088; family Fen-1088; genus JADGRB01. The sequence continues at coordinate 575,501 of CAWIGZ010000001.1, read as the reverse complement.
ACCACCTGAGCCCTTGCGACCAGCTCGCCGCCCAGCAAACAACAAGCGAAGGCGAGACCCCCGACAAAACGCACGACCGACCATCTCGACATGGTAACCTCCGTCGGATGAGATGTGTACCGTGGGCAGAGAGTGGGTGTCAATTCCGAAATGGCAGATCGTTGTGGACGGTCCTAGCCGTCGCGAGTGCGTTGACAGCCACCGGATGTTCGGGATGCCGTTCCACCAGGATCGGGCCTGGACCTGATGCCGGCCTCGACGCCCGCCGCGATGTCGCATCGTTGGACCACCGGTTGGATGCGACCAACGGCGCCGACGCGACTGATGCCAGCACACGGGTGCTCCTCGCGCTGGACCCGGGCGCTCCGACGGATTTCGCATTGGACCAAAACTACGTCTACTGGACGAGTTACAATTCCGGCACGATCCAGCGGGCCTCGAAGGTGGGTGGATCTCCGCAGTTGCTTACCCAGATTCCAACGGGCGGGCTTCCGACGTTGGACGTCGACGACACATCCGTCTACTTCACCGCCGACAAGGGAGCGAACACCTTTGTGGGTAGCATCCCGAAAGCTGGAGGCCAAATCACCACGCTTGCCCCACAGCAGTTCGCCGCGAGGCGAGTCAGAGTCGTCAACGGATTCGTTTACTGGATCACGGGCTCTGACCCGAGCAATCCGGGCGGGATTGTGCGCATACCAGTCAGCGGAGGAACCGCGCAGCCATTGACACCCGCCGTCTATTTGGACGGCGGACATCTCGCGGTCGACGCCCAATATGCATATTGGACCGACTACGGCGACTTGGGAGCGACCTCCGGGAACGTTTACAGAGTTCCGTGCGACGGGAGTGGGCCGGTCGCAACGTTGGTTGCCGGAGTCGACTCGCCGTACGGCATCGCGGTCGACGCTAGCAGCCTATTCGTGGGACTAGGCGCCCACGCGAATGTGACCAACGGCACGCTCAACGGAGCAATCCTGAGCCTCGGCAAGTTGGGCGTGCCGCCAGTGCCGACGACCGTCATCGCCAGTAACCAAGCCCAACCTCTCGCCGTCGCGCTCGACGATACGTTCGTCTATTGGGGCGATCACCTTTCGGGCCACATCATGAAGGCGCCTAAGGGCGGCGGCCCCGCGATTGCGATCGTCTCGGGAGAGGGCTCATTCGAATCTATCGCCGTCGACGACCAGTACGTCTACTGGATCTTCGGAAGCATCGGAGACGGCTACGTCGCTCGCGCGCCGAAGAACCCATGAATTTCGCGATCCGGCCATGAGTCTGGCGACCCGTGGCGTAATTAGCTCCGCCTCTCGCGACCGCTCAAGGCAGCTCCTGAGCGGCGGAGCCACTGAGGCCAGGGCTGTTAGCCAGAGAAATGGCCGCCGCCGAATTCGTCCACACCATCGCGCTTGGTACGGGGTCCGTTTCTTGACCACTCGCGCAGAAAGCGGATATCGTCGCGCGCATGAGTAGGCGTTGGGGCAGGGTCATCTGCGTGGTCGGCCTCTCGGGCGGGATGGCGGTTGCCTGCGGCTCCAACGTGAGCAAGACCGACGGCGGCGGCAGCGGAGCAGGATGCGCCGCCTTGGGCGCCTATTGCGATCGCGTCGAAGCCTGCGAGCCGGGTTGGATGGCGCTCTTGGGTTTTCCGGACGGCGCGAGCTGCAAAGCCTACTATGTCGCTCAGTGCAACGCGGAGCTCGTCGCGCCGCAGACGGGCCTGACGTCATCGCTGGCACAGCAGTGCGGTGAGGCGATCGCGGCGACGAGCTGTGCCGCATTTCTCTCGGGGATGCCCATCTCTAGCGCGTGCCTGCCGCGCGGGGGAACGATTCCGAACGGCGGCTCCTGCGGAACCTCCTGGCAATGCGCGAGCGGGAGCTGTTTCGGGAACAGCCTGACGAATTCCGGCAGCTGCGGAACCTGCGTAGCGAGTAGTCCTCTCAATCAAGCCTGCGAATCCGATGACCTGCTAGGAAGCACCTGCGCCAACGGTCTCCTCTGTGCGCGAACCCCGACCAGTGGGACTACGACCGTCTGCACCGAGGCCGTGGCGATGGGCGGCGGTTGCGTCGACACGACGCTCTGCCCGGCCGACGGCTATTGCGACCCGACTACCAATGTCTGCGCCAAGCTTCCCTCTGTCGGCCAGCCGTGCGCCCCGAACTCGGTCATTTACTGCGATCCGACGCAGCCCGCCGCCCTTTGCGACGCGACGAGCTTGACGTGTGAGGCGTTCACCCTGCCGGACGGCGGCGGGTGTTCCACAAGCCCTGACGCGGGCAACGTGTGTAGCGGGCCCCTCAACCTGGGAGCGGTCTGTACTACTTCCGACCTGTGCGCAATCGGTGCTGCCTGCACCGGGGGCGTTTGTACTCTCTGCGGCGGAACGGGCGACGGCGCCGCTCCGACGGCCAGCGTGGTAAGAGGGTCGTCCGTTCGCTTTCGAGGGATCAGGATGCCGGGCTCCCCGCACTAGCAAATCGCCGCGGATTATCGTTACCGTCGCGGATGTGTCGGGCTTCCGAAACAGTCCCCCACCTCGTCGTCCGACACGGCGAGACGCTCGCGGTGCCAGCCTGACCCGCACCCAAATCGCGGTTGTGCCTCGAGCCATTCACGACCGAAGCGCTTGCCGAGCCGCAGGATGTCGAGGCACGAGCGGTAGCCCTGCTCCGGATGTGGGCGCTCGCTCAGGATGGACGTCACCGGCGCTTCGGTCTGCCTGCCGACTGTGGCCACCCAGGAAATGAGCCGCTTCGGCGACCACTCGAGGTGCGCCTGGTGCGCGCACGACGTGTGCGCGGCCACCGTCGTGTGACGCCCGCGGGGAAGCTCCGCGTGTGCGACGTCACGTGCCGTCCGCGGTGAAAGCTCTGGACGGTCCCTGCGCCGATCCGCAGCTCGATCTTCTGGTGCAGGGGGGCGTGCGGCACCGAGTAGTAGTGATGGCTCGACCTCGACGTCGGTAGTCGATGTTCACGCAAGCCGCCTTCCACTCGCCGTCGATGAAGGCTTCCGTCGGCAGCGGCCGCGACATCCAGCGCCAGCGGCCCGTGGACATCCCTCCTCGAGGGGCCACGCGGGGTGGCTCAGAGGCGCGAGAAGGGCCCTCGAGCCCGCGCCTCTCAGTGTCTTTCTCCGTCTGTCCGTGGAAGACTCCAACCGTAGGTGGATCCTTTTGCCGGCCGTACGAAGCACTGACCGTTCTTGATTTCCCAACCGGGACGGGAACAGGTCGCCAGGTCCCGCAGGCTACCGGCACTGGCCAGATTCGAAAGCGACACGTCCCTCCGGTGTGTTCGCCCACGAGGCCGCCGCCGCCATGTACCCGTACTCTGACCGGGATTGATCCCGGGCTGTGGCCTCTCCTTTGACGTGCCCCGCATGAAAGGCGAGAAGGAAGATGATCAGGCCTCCAGCGATGACACCTCCCGCCAGAACGCCGACGCGTTTCACCAGTTCCGCTCTGGCACCATCCCGCCTCGACGCGACGGCCGCCTGCTCCACCGCTCCCATGAGCGCCTTCTTCGTCTCCTCCTGTGCGGCTCTTCGCCTGCGCCTCCGCCGTAAGGCGAGTCGTCTTTCGTCGCGCGCTCCACCTCCTCGGCGATGCGTGCCGGGATCTTTTCGTACAGCGTCTCGTAATGCTGGAGCGCCATCAGCAGGAGCCAGACGCGCGTCCGTGGCCTTCAACTTCAGCGCGTCGCGAACGCGATAGAGACGTTGCCGCTCCTTGTCGCGTCGGTTGATGCCCGAGCGAGTCGCGCGAAGCGCGTCCTCCAGATCACTCACGGATCACCTCGGCGAACATCTCCTTGCACTCGTCCCGCCATCGCTTCGATCTCCATCCGATCGCCGAAGGACAGCTCCTCGATCGCCTTCGCGACCGTCAACCGTCCCTTGTTCATGGCGTCGGTCACCCGATCCGCCAGCTCGGGGAAGTTCAGTGACCGGCCGCCGGTCTGCTCGATCGACGCGCGCATCTTCGATCCGTTGTACAGCTCGAACTTCCGCTCGGTGCCCGAGGTACATGTTCCGGACGACGTTGATCTCTGCCTCCGGCAGCGTCTCGATGAAGTCCGAGAGCAGCTCCAGGCTCTCCCGCTTCCGGTCGATCAGCCAGAACACGACCAGCTTCCGCTTGAGCTGCGGCAGCGCCTTCCGCAGCGTCTTGCCGAAGTTGCTGATGCCGGTCTGGTTCCGCGCCCCCGTGTTGATGACGATCGTGTCTCTCCGGCCTGGCTCTCGACCAGGTTCAGCAGCTCGATCCATCCCTCGCGCTCGTCGAGGTTCACCAGCTCGGCGCCGATCTCGCCGCCTGTACGTCTTGTAGACGTCGGGGACCGAGGTGTCCGTTTCGACCAGGAACGGTCGCCCGTCCGTCGCGTCCACGTAGTCGACGAGCGCGATCGACAGCAGTGACTTGCCGACGCCGCCCTTGCCACCGCCGACGAGAAAGATTGGTTTCTCCATGATCGACTCTCCTTGTTAGTAGTTGTCCTTGTCCTTGATCAGGAATGCGTCCTTGCCGCTGCGGAGCTTGCTGCCGTCGGGCGCCTCCGGAGAGGCTCCCTCCGCCTGCGGCCCTCGCTTCCGCGACGCCGGGCCTGGTCCGCGCGCTGCCGGCGCGCGTCGCCGCCGTCGCTTCGCTTCTTCTCCCCACCGCCGGTGTCCGGCGGCGCTTACGCCCAGCGCAGCCGCGGCAGGGGCAGGCGCTTTCGCGCCTCCCCCCGCCTTCGCTTTCTTCCCAGCTCTCCCGTTTCCGAGGCGCCTTTGCGCGCGCCAGGTAGTTCTTCAGGGTGGGCGTCGTCAGCAGGATCCCTCTGCCCTGGAACATGCTCCGCGACCTGTTCCAGGGTGTAGCCCCGCCGCTGGAGCGCCTGAATCTCCCCGACGAGTTGACCGCACGGTTTCCTGCTTCGTGGTGTTGACGCTGTCTGCAGGTGGCTCTGGCGCCTGCGTCAGCGCTCGTCCTGCAGCTCTTCAATCTGTTCACGCGTGCATCGACCATCGATTGCTCCTCGTCCTGGTCGGCCGGCGGGGTCCGCTGGTTCCGTCCTGGCGGACGAACCCAGCCGCTCACATTGGTTTTCGCGTTTTCAGGCGCATTCGTTGCCTCTGCCTGGCAACAAATCGCTCTCGCCGGCCGATAACTCCAGGGTGATGTGCCCGCCGCGACCCGCTGTCATCGTTCGACTGGCTGGGCTGGTGTCCTCGCAAGCGACGACATCAGCTCGCTCTGCATTGGTTCTCGCAGGAAAAGACGATTCGTTCGGTGGCGCTCCCGAGACGAACGACGTCGGGGATTCGTCCGAGAACCGATGTCGTGGAACCTCGCTTCCCTGAGTCGCTCTCGATCTAGTGTGGATTGGAGGCGTAGCAGGATGGGGCCTTGTCCGGACACATGCGGCTGGCGCCGCACGTGTCCTCCCAAGGCCCCCGACGCCCCGCCCGCTCGGCGCTCCGCTTCTCTCGTGCGAGGCGTCCCCAGACGCCGGAGCTGCTCGGCGCTATCGCTTCTCGCAGCCACCAGACCGGAGGCGCCGCCGATGCCGTTCGCTAAGAAGGGCGCCGCCGGGCTCACGGAGCGCCTCGACGTGCGCGTGGCGCCCGCCGAGAAGGCGCGGCTCCGCGGCATGGCCGCCGTTGCCGGCGTCCCCGTCGCGGAGCTGGTCAGGGCGCGGGCGCTCGGCCGGCCGGTCGTGCCGCGCACCGACGCGACGACCATCCGCGAGCTGCGGCGCCTCGGCGGCCTGCTCAAGAAGGTCCACCTCGACAGCGGCGGCGCCTATCAGCGCCGCAGACCGCCGCCGCCCTCGCCGACCTGCGCGCCGCCATCGCCCGTCTCGCGGCCGGCGACGGAGGCGCGCCGTGATTGTCAAGAAGGTGCCGCCTCGAAGCTGGCGCGCGCCCAAGAGCCTCGCCGCGAATGTCCGCGACCTGGCCGACTACATCGCCGGTCCCGCGCGCGGGCGGCGACGGCGAGAAGGTCGAGCACCGCGGCGGGCTCAACTTCCTCGCCGATCGACCACGACGGCCAGGTCCAGGAGATGATCGATCTCGCCGAGGTCGCCCGCCGCGACGCCAAGCCCGTCCAGCACTGGATCTTGAGCTGGCGGGAGGGCGAGCAGCCCACGCGCCGCTCAGGCCGACGAGGCGGTCAGGATGTTCCTCGGCGAGATGGGCCTGGCAGACCACCAGGCCATCTACGCGCTTCACAGCGACACCCACAACTGGCACCTCCACCTCGCCGTCAACCGCGTGCATCCCGAGTCGGAGAAGCTCGTCACCGTCAACAAGGGCTACGACCACAAGGTCGCCCACCGCGCCATCGCCAGGATCGAGCTGCGCCAGGGCTGGGAGCCCGAGGCGCAGGGCGCTCTACGCGCCCGACGTCGACGGCGAGATCAAGCTCGTCAAGCGCCGCGAGAGCCGAGCGCCAGCCCTCCGCGCGTGCGATGGCGTTCGAGGAGCGCGTCGGGGCGCGCAGCGCCGAGCGCATCGCCATCGAGGAGGCGGCACCCATCATCCGCCGCGCCGGGAGCTGGCGCGAGCTGCACGAGGCGCTCGCGCAAGGCCGGGATGCGGTTCGAGAAGAAGGGCTCGGGCGCGCTCCTCTGGATCGGCGACCAGCCGGTCAAGGCCAGCGTCGCCGGCCGCGACTGCTCCATGTCCGCGCTCCGAAGAGGCTTGGCGACTTCGAGCCGGCGCCTGCACCCGCCCTCCCGCCGCCCAGCAGAAGGCCGCCCCGCCCCGACCGCTCGACCCGGCGGCGCCCTTGCTGGCGGCCTACCTGGAGCAGCGCCGCAAGCACTACGAAGAGCGCGCCGAGCAGGGAGAGCGCGTGGACCGCCAGCGCGACGAATGGCGCCAGCTCGCCGACCGGCATCGGAAGGAGCGCGCCGACATCTTCCGCGGCTCGTGGAAGGGGAAGGGCGACGCCCTCAACGCCCTGCGCAGCCTCACCGCCGCGCGCCAGGCGCAGGAGAAGGCCGACCTCCGCGACCGCCAGAAGCTCGAACGAGCGGCCGTGGCGTCGCGACCGGGAGCGGTTCCCCTCGTACGAAGAATGGCTCGCCCGCTTCGACCGCGACGCGGCAGACAAGTGGCGCCACCGGACGCGGCGCCCCGCCACGATCGAGGGCTCGACCGTTCGACCAGCCGACCCCGCGCGACATCCGCGCGGTGACCGCCGTGCTGGACGGCGGCAGAGTCCACTACCACCTGCCAGGCTCCCGCAGGTCGCCCGCCTTCACCGATCGCGGCAAGACCATCGACATCCACGACGGCCGCAGCCGCGAAGCCGTCCTGGCCGCGCTTCAGTTGAGCGCGCAGAAGTGGGGAGAGTTTTGGATCCGCGGCGACGCGCAGTTCAAGCGAATCTGCGTCGAGCTGGCCGCCGAGCACGGCTTCAAGATCACCAATCCGGAGCTCCAGCAGGCCATCGCCGCCGAGCGCGAGCGACTCCGAACCATCAGAGGCCGACGCCCGACCGCCTGCCGACCGCCGCCCGGAGTCGATGACGCCCGCAGCGATCTACCAGTCGCCACTTGGCCGCCGTCGTCCGGGAGCAGCCGGAGCGGCGGGCGGATCCGTCGCGCCTCGACGCAGAGGTCGCCGTCCGGTTGGCCGTCACCGGCCACTCGCGCGAACAGATCGTGAACGCGATCAGGGACGGTGCGCGCGCGGGCCGCCCGACGAACTCGGGATTGGGACACCTATGCCCGCCGCGCGGCCGACTTCGCGTTCAGCCCGCCCGGCCGCGAGATGCGAGAGCGCCTCGCCGGCCAAGAGCAGAAATTGCTCCGCCTCGAAGGCCGCCAGGACGAGCTCGATCTGCTTAGCTTAGGAAACTGGGCGGGCCTTTGAAAGGACTCTCCCGCTAACGTTCCTGCCGGAGGCCCAGGCCCCGCGATCGATATCCAGTGCTTCTCGGAGCCGCTCCAACGCACGGGCACGAAGCCGAAAAGCCCACGGCTTACAGATTCCCAATCGGGCGCCGATGCCGCTAAAGCTTTCACCTTCGAAATAGTAGAGTTCGAGGATACGTCGCTCGGGATTCGGCAACGCCGCGAGTGCTTCGCGCAAGCGATGTGAGTGTCGCCGACGGTCGACCTCTTCATCGGGAGCGCGCGCCGATCCGTCACTATCCTCGATAGAGGCGAGCTGGACGCCCCCCTTGCTCGCGACCGCCCAACTTGCGCTTCGGCTATCTGGATCGGGGTTCGGGAGCGCGTTGGTGTTCGCCGGAGACTTCTTCATCAGGTCTGAGAATTCGATCTCGGCTGCCCATGTCTCCGCGCCACCAACACCCTCCGCCCGCTGCGAGTCGAGAATGGCGCCGCGGATTCGACGGTAAGCGAAGGTAGTGAACGCCACGCCGCGGTCCGGATCGAAACGCTCCGCGGCTTCGACCAGGCCGACGACCCCAGCGGCAAAGAGATCCTCGAACGGTGTGTAGAGTCCGTACCTGACCCGCAGCCGTGCGGCCAGCGACTTGACGAGGGGCAAATAACTCTTGATGGCCTCGTCTCGTGCCCAAGATTTCCGAGAAGGGCCGAGCACTCGATGAGATGGCCTTTTCATGATGAGGCGGGTCCTTTCCGGTCGGGCTTTTGGGCAACGACCGTTGATAGCGACGAACTTTTCTTCACCCCGCTCCGGCGCAGCCGGCGGGCATACCGAGATGGGGAACCGCAAGAGGCATGCCGGCGCGAAATCCGCGATTTTGCGTGGACCCACCTGCCGAGGTCGTTTCGCGAGCCGTTCGGAGCTGTTCACCGTTCGCGAACAGCTACCGACGCCATCAATGTCAATCCTTGCTGCGGATGACGGGTGGTCCTTTCACCGGACTTCTCGGCGACGCGCATGAAAATGGTCCGCGGGTTTTTCACAATCGCGACGACTGCCGACCGTGGTGCCCGGTCGCCAACTCGGTCAGCCGGCTACTCTATCGGGCCGATTCGTCACCAGTAGCGGCGCCGACCAATCAATCCGGCGGGCATGTGACGGTGCCAGTGGTCGCGTCTCACCTCGTAGCTCGCTTCCTTGTTCTCCTCTGCGTCTGAATCGGGCACCCCGTTCGCGCCGATGCGGCGCCCCTCGGCAGACCCGCAAGCGGGCTCGCGCTTCTGCTTTTTTTGGCTCCCCCCACGCGGACGTGGGTGCCCCCCAAAAATGCAGCGCTCGGCCGAGGGGAGCCGCGGCGCGTCCGTGATCGGGTGCCCCGATTCCAGACGCAGAGGAACCCGATGGAAACCAACGACCCGAATCCTTTCCCCGATCACCGACCCGACCACCATCAGCCGCGAGTCATCGGAGCCCCGAGGGCCTGTTCCGGCCCTCTCGCCCCCCGATGGGGGGCGTTCACCGACCCGCCCCTCATCCGCCGCAGTAGGCGCAGGAGGAGACGGAGGTCGGCGGGCAGTGCGCCCGATGAACCCCTACGAGGCGAAGCAGGAGGCGCGGCGGGAATGGCTGCTCGCGGCCAGCACGCGCGCAGCAACAGAGGCCGAGCAGCGTCCACGACGCGCGCGACGAGGATGGCCAGCGTCATCCCGCTCGGTCAACCGATCCTGGTCGGGCATCACTCCGAGGGGCGAGATCGCCGTTACCGCGGTCGGATTCACGAGACGTACCGACGGAGCTTCGAGGCGCAGTCCCAGGCCGCGCAATTCCGCCAGCGCGCCGCCAACGTCGGAACGGCCGGCGTGTCGAGTGACGACCCCGAGGCGATCGACAAGCTCCGGGCCAAGCTGATTTCCCTGGAGAGCCTCCAGAGCCGCATGAAGGCCGGCAATACGATCGTTCGCGATCGGAAGCTGACCGATGCCGAGAAGATTGCCGGGCTGGTCAAGCTCGGCCTCAAGGAGACGAATGCAGCGAAGGCGCTGACGCCGGACTTTGCCGGCCGCGTGGGCTTCCCGGACTACGCCCTCAAGAACAACGGCGCCGAGATCCGCCGCGTCCGCGCCAGGATCGAAGCCCTGGAGGCCGCCCAGCAGGCCCCCGGACGCGAGCCGGTGCAGGGGGACGGGTGCGTCATCGAGGAGGACCGCGACGAGAACCGGGTCGCCATCCGCTTCGAGGCTATCCCGGTGCCTGAGGTTCGCGCCCGACTCAAGGCATACGGGTTTCGGTGGTCCCCGACCCGGCGGGCATGGGTTCGGATGCTGAGCAACGGCGCCTGGTACGCCGCCCGTGCCGCGATGAGGCCTCTCGTGATGGCAACGATAACGAACGATTTGCGAAGATCATGCGAGTACCCAGAGCGGGACCGTCTCCACGGTGCCGATCGGCCGGAACCACCGTCCCCCCGTCCGGCCGACCAATCTGAACGCCAGGTACGCCGTCGCTTCAACGGAGCGCGGCAGGACTGGCCGCGAGGTAATCGCACTGAAGCGCGTCACCACCACCCGAGCGCCCAAGAGCCCGGCCGCCGGTGTCCAGTCGAAGGGCATCGGCCGGCCGGTCTTCATTCCTTCGCGCCCAGCGAACGACGTGGGCCACCATCATGCGGCGGTCCTGGCGCTGGTGGACGACCTCGCGGCGCTTGCCGCGGAGCTGTTTGCCGCCGGTCGACTCCCTCCCGAAAACGCCGCGGAAATGACAGACAGCGCGGACAAGAAGGGGCGCCGTGGCGTCTAATAAAGCCATGAAGACGAACACCGCAGATGTCGCCATCTACGCCCGCTATTCGACCGACCGGCAGGACGCCCGCTCTATCGACGATCAGATGCGTCGGTGCAGGGCGCTCGCAGACACCCGCGGATTCTCGATCACAGCCGAGTACGCCGACGCTGCCGTTTCGGGATCGCATATGGATCGCGTGAACCTCCAGCGGCTCATCTCTGATGCCCGTCGCGGATCATTCCGATCGGTTCTGGTCGATGACCTTAGCCGCTTGTCCCGCGACCTCGGCGACACCTGGCGGATCGTCTTCGAGGATCTCGCATCGGTCGGAACGAAGGTCATTGATGTCACCACCGGAATGTCTTCCGACGCTGAGGGCGCGCGCGTGACCTTCGGAGCTCTCGCTCTGGTGAACGACACCTTTCTCCAACTCGTGAAGAACGGAGACTCACCGGGGGCTTGAGGGTCGCGCGCTCCCGGGCTTCGCCACCGGCGGAAAATGCTTCGGATACACCTCCGTCGTCGAGGAGAACCCGCCAGACACGGAGCACCCGCGCAAGGTCCCTGTCATCGACGCGGCCGAGGCCGAGATCGTGAGGCGCGTTTTCCGGCAGTTCGTCGAGGGCCAGAGCTGTCAGCCAGATCGCTTTCGCTTTGAACGAGGAAGGGGTCCCGGCTCCTCACGACGGAGGCAAGGGACACAAGCACAGCCGCGGGTGGGGCCACACGACGATTCGGTCGATGCTCCTCAATCGACCGCTATGTCGGGCGCTGGACCTGGAATCAACGCAAGTGGGTCCGGGTGCCCGGCAAGAGGTCGCGCCGTGCCGTCGACCGTCCCGAGACCGAGCACATCACCGAAGGACATTCCCGACCCTGCGGATCGTTCCTGCCGATCTGTGGAACGCGGCCCAGCAGAGGTTCCGGCGAACGATGGCCAAGAGGCTCGGTCGCCCGCACGGGTCCACCCGAGAGCCCTCGCTACTTGGAGGACTTCTCAAGTGCGGCATGTGCGGCGGCTCGATTGCCATCGTGAGCCGTGTGAAGAAGAACGGCACCATCGTACCAAAACCTCGGGTGCCTACGTCTATCGCAGCCGGGGCGCGGCGATCTGCTCGAACAACAAGACCCTCTCCGAGAAGAAGGTCCGCGATGCGGTGCTGGGCCTCCTCCGGGAGACGGCTCGCCTCTCCGGCGCTGGTGGCCAGCGTTTATCAACGCCGTTCGAGCAGCACTACGCGGGAGTTCGAGAAAACTGCGCCTGCCGCCGAGCTGGGTCGAAACAGATCCGCGAGGCCGAGCAGAGGGTCCGGAACATGTCCGAGATGCGTCTGGCCAAGACCGGGTTGGTCCGAAAGCCTGGCCGCACGGCGTCAAGGAGGAGGAAGAACGACTCACGACCCTACGCGGCCGCGGCGGATGCGACCTCGGCCGACGCGCGCCCAAAGACCCTCCCGCACCCGAAGGTCGATCGAGGGCTATCTGCGGAACCTCGCTGGCCATCCTCGACGGCGACCGAACCCGCGCCCGCGACGGTCCTCACCGGCATCTCGAACCCTTCATCATCACCCCGGGCGGACGGACGGCTGGCAGCTCTCGGGCGCCCTATCGGCCTCCGCCTCAGCGACTCGGCCCGCGCTCCGCGGCCCGAGTCTCTGAAAATTCGAGTAGCGGGGGCGTGATTTGAACACGCGACCTTCGGGTTATGAGCCCGACGAGCTACCAGGCTGCTCCACCCCGCATCAAGATGTCAGGCACTTGCGTACCGCCTCAGGCGCCCGATTCGGCCGTTTGACCGGCTTTGGGCGGGAGCGCTAAGGCGGGGGAACCTTGCCCCATCGGCCGCATGCCGTCAAGCGCGATCGGGCGTGATTCCGTCGGCGAAGGGACGTTTGGGCGGGGTCGGTGTAGCTCGCAGGCTCCCTCCTCGCACCGTCCCGTCAGCCGGAGGCGATTCTTGGCGAATAGGTGATAGGCGAGGTCCAGCAGCCGCGAGATGGCGGGAGCTCGCGACAGCTTCGCGAGCGCTCTGAATCCGACCGCGGCGTACAGCCGGCGGAAGACCTCCACCCCCTCTATGAGGGTCCCGTCAGGCAGACGGCCGTGAATCCGATTCATGAGAGCTTCCCAGGTCACCCCCACGGCCGCCGCGTCGAAGCTCTCGTCGGCGATGTCGGTGAAGCGAATGCGCGCGCGGTGGTCGCGCCGGCGCAACATGTGGATCTCGCGCATGCAGAGCAGACACGCACCGTCGTAGAACACCTCGACCTCGAAGTCAGCCATGCAGCGCCTCCGCTGATGGAACGCGCCAGGCCCCCTTCTGGTTACGCCGTCGACGATCGCGACGGTTGCGCCGCGGCCGCGGGGCTCGGCCTGTAACCGCTCGACCGCCTGGCGCGTTCCTGGTCCGTGAGGCGCGGCGGCCCGACCGGACCGTGTCTCGAAAGGAGCTCTCATGTCGCTCTCGTCCCTGTTCCCGAACATGCCCGCCAACGACGCTGAACGGGGCGGCGAGGTCGCGCCCGTCGCCGAGTTGCCGACCCGGCACGGGCTGTTCCGCATCCACGTCTTCACCGACGGTTCGACCGGCCTCGACCACGTCGCGCTGGTGTCGGGAGAGGTCTTCGGGCAGGAACGGGTGGCCACCCGCATCCATTCGGAGTGCCTGACCGGCGACGCGTTCGCCTCGTTGCGCTGCGACTGCCGCGAACAACTGGACCGGGGCCTCGAGCGCCTGGCGGCCCGTCCCTGCGGAATCCTTCTCTATCTCCGGCAAGAGGGGCGCGGGATCGGACTGGCGAACAAGATCCGCGCCTACCGCTTGCAGCAGGAAATGGGCCTCGACACCGTCGACGCCAATCTGGCGCTCGGCCTTCCAGACGACAGCCGCGACTACAGCTTCGCCGCGACCATGCTGCGAAGGCTCGGCGTGCGCTCCGTGTCGCTCATGACGAACAACCCGGACAAGATCGCCCAGCTCAGGCAAGCAGGGATCCCGGTGCTGGCGCGCATTCCACACGTCATCGGCCCCGGCCCGCTGAATCACGCTTACCTTGAAACCAAGGCGCAGCGCTCGGGGCATCTGCTGTACCCCAACGGTATTCCGGAAGCCTGACCGGACCGAAGGGGAGACGGTGTTTTCAGCGACGCGCCAAGGAGGTCGAATGAGACGGGTGGCTGGCTTGATCGGCATGCTGTGGGCGGGGGGCTGTGCCAGCACGACGACGCGGATGCATCTGCCCACGCTCGAGACCGTGCCGCACGTCGACCTCGCCCGCTACCTCGGGACCTGGTACGAGATCGCCAGTTTTCCGCAGCGATTCGAACGGGGCTGCACGGCCACGACCGCGACCTACAGCCTGCGCGACGACGGTCAGCTCGACGTCGTCAATCGCTGCCGGCTCGGCTCCCCGCAAGGAAAGCTGAAAGAGGCGCACGGGCGCGCGCGGATCGTCGACCGAGCCACGAATGCCAAGCTGGAGGTGAGCTTCTTCCGCCCCTTCTGGGGCGCGTACTGGATCATCGACCTCGCGCCGGACTACGCGTACGCCGTCGTCGGCCACCCCGGGCGCGACTACCTGTGGATCCTGAGCCGCACGCCGACGATGAGCGACGACATCTACCGGCGAATCCTGGCGCGCTTGCAGTCCCAGGGTTACGAGACCTCGCGGCTTGCGCGAACGATCCAGGCGTCATGAACGCGGCTCGCCGAACGATGCTGTTGACCGGCGCCACCGGCTTCGTGGGCGGCGCGGTCAGGCCCGCGCTGGCCGCCGCGGGGTGGCAGGTCCGCTGTCTGACGAGAGACGCGGCCCGGGCGCGCCGGCGGCAGCCCGCCCTCGACTGGGTGGAGGGCAACGTGGCGGATGCCTTCTCGTGTGCCCGCGCGCTCGACGGCTGCCAGGCGGCGCTCTACCTGGTGCACGGGATCGGCGAGGGCGCCGACTACCACCGGCGCGAGGTGGCGGCGGCGGGGACCTTCTGCCAGGCGGCGGGCGCCGCCGGGGTCGATCGGATCGTCTATCTGGGCGGCGTCGCCCCCGCGCGCTCGGGGTCGGAGCACCTGCGCAGCCGGCTGGAGGTCGGTCAGACGCTGCGGGCCGGCCCCGTCACGACGATCGAGCTGCGCGCGAGCATGATCGTCGGGCACGGCAGCCTCAGCTGGCTGATCGTCCGCGATCTGGCGGCCCGGCTGCCGGTGATGGTGTTGCCGCAATGGCTGAAGTCGCGCACGGAGCCGGTGGCCATCGACGACGTCGTCGTCGCCCTGGTGCGGGCGCTCGACCTGCCGAGCGCGACCAGCGCCTCTTTCGATCTCCCCGGACCGGCGGCGCTCTCCGGTAAGGAAATCCTCGAGGAGACCGCCCGGGTGATGGGGCTTCCCGCACCCGCGCATGATCGCCGTGCCGCTGTTGACGCCGCGGCTCTCGTCGCTGTGGGTCCGGTTCGTGACGCGCGCGAAGTGGTCGGTGGCGCGCGAGGTCGTCGTCGGCCTGGTCGACGACCTGCTGGCCCGCGATGACCAGTTCTGGCGGCTCATCGAGCATCCGAACCGCCTGACGTTCGCCGAGGCGGCGCGGATTGCCCTCTCGGCCGAGCAGCGGGTGCAGCGGGTGAATGGGACCCTGGGGCGCCATCGAGCACGTTCGGGGTCTTCGAGAGCGCCAGGCTTGAACGCTCGCGCGCGCCCGGGCGCTCCCGCGAAGCCCGGCAACACGGCGCTGGCGCTCGCCTGCTTCGTTTTGTGGCTGGCGGCCGCCGCCGGCGCGGGGGCGCTCGGGATCTGGCTGGCCATCGGCGGTGCGGCCGTCGGGCTGGGGAGCGCCGTGCTGCTGCTCGATCCCGCGGCGGCCCGCCGCTCCCTTGCGCCAAGCCCGCGCCTGGTTCTCCTCGGTGCCGGCGCCGGGTGCGCGATGGCCGCCGCGACCTACGTCCTCTATCCGCTGCTGGCGCGACTCTCGCCTCTGATCGCGACCGACACCGCCCGCCTGTATGCGTCGTTTCGCGCGCTGCCGCCGGTCATCGCGTCGCTGGCGCTGTTGCCGGTGATCACCGGAGAGGAGCTGGTCTGGCGTGGCGTGGTTCAAACGGAGCTCGCGCGGCGCCTCGGACCGTGGAGAGGCGTCACCCTGGCTGCGCTCGCCTACGCGCTCGCGCATGCGCCGCTCGGCTCACCCCTCCTCGTCGCCGTGGCGCTGCTCTGTGGATTGGCCTGGGGGACGCTGCGCGCGGCCAGCGGTAGCCTCTTTCCGAGCCTTTTGGCCCACCTCTTGTGGGACATCGTGGTCCTCCTCGGATTGCCGCTGGACGGAAGGTGACAGAAGTGGGCCCGGGTGCCGCGATGCGCCTCCGCGGCGCGGCTGAGCCGCACCATTTTGGCCCTCAGAAGCAGAACGCGGCCCGCAGGGCCTCCCGCTCGGCTAAAATCGATGTTTTCCCGGCTGACGCTTAGACTGGACAGAGATTTGATGCATGCAGTTCGCAGTGACCGACGAATCGGTCCGGGCTCTCTTACGTGGATGGCGATCGCCGTCTGGGTGCTCGGGGCCGGGTGCTCGGCAACGGGATCAAGCGGCGGAACGACGGCGGAAGGGGGCGCGACCGGAGCGGGCGACGCCAACGGAACCGGCGGTGCCATCGCCCAGGACGCCGGGACCAGGTCGCCGGACGGGTCATCGGCCTCGGGCGGGTTCCCCGGCACCGGTGGCGCGTCGGGGACCGGCACCGGCGGCGGGCTCGGCACCGGCGGGACGACCGCCACCGGCGCCGGTGGCGCCACCAGCGGCGGATCCGGCGGCAACAAGGGATCGGGCGGCTTCACCACCAGCGGCGCGGGCGGCTCGACGGGCGCGGGCGGCGCAGCCGGCAACGCGGGCGGTGCCGGCGGAGCGTCGACGAGCGGCTCCGCCGGCGCGAAGGGATCTGGTGGCTCGTCCGGAACGGGATTCGGCGGCGGGACGGCGACCGGCGGCGGGACGGGAACCGGCGGCGGGACGGGAACCGGCGGCGGAGCGAGCGGCGGCTTCTGCCCGCCAGGCGCGATCTTCTGCGCCGACTTCGAAGAGGCCAGCGGCGCTCCGGCCGGCAATCCGGTGGGGACCGCGACGTTCGAGGATCCGAATGAAGCGGGGGCGACGTTTGGCGGCACGGCGGCGGTCATGGACCTCGACGCCGGGGACAGTCCGTTCGACGGAAAGCAGTCGCTGCGGATCGCTCCGTCGAGCAGCGTCAGCGTGCGTACTCTGGTGGTCTCGGTCCCGGCGACCTTCTGGGTTCGGCTCTACATCAAGAGCGACATGGCCATCGGCCAGCCGAACCACAACTCGTTCTTCGGGGCGGGGACCGATCCCGCCTACACGATGGGCAACTACGTCGAGCTGTCGGAGCAGTTCGGCTGCGTGCTGCTGAACAAGAGCGGCATGCTCTTCCCGACGGGCACGACCTGCGGCGCCAACAGCGCCCTGGCGGCGAACAGCTGGCACTGCATGACGACCGAGTTCGACGGCACGACGGGCAACGTCCGCGTGTTCTCGGGCGCGACCCAGATCATCAACGCCGCCGCCTGGGCGCCGGCCACGGAGGCCTTCAATTCATTCTCGTTCGGCTACTTCGCCTACAACCCCAACGGCGCCACCGTCTGGTACGACGACGTGGTGATCTCGGCCAGCCCCCTCTCCTGCCCGTAGCGCGGCGCGTCCGCGAGCGGCGGCGTACTCAAGCCGCGGCCGCTCGGGTAAGATGACCGTCCCCCTCTCTCTAGCCTGGAGAAGCTTTCGATGAACGCACGCCCCCGCGACCGGAGATTCGGTTCACGCTCTGTCGTCCTCCTGACCCTGGCAATGGCGACCGTCGGCTGCGGGGGAGGCACCGGAGGGACGACCGGCTCGGGCGGCATGACGAACACCGGCGGCACGACCGGCACCGGCGGCAGCAACACCGGCACCGGCGGCGCCACCAGCACCGGCGGTACGACCGGCACCGGCGGCAGCAACACCGGCACCGGCGGCACGATTGGCGGCACGGGCGGCAACAACACCGGCACCGGCGGCGCGACCGGCACCGGCGGCGCTGACGGGCTCGGGCGGCGCGGCGGGATCCAAAGGCACAGGCGGCGCGACCGGCACAGGCGGCAGCAACACCGGCACTGGCGGCACGGCGGGATCCAAAGGCACGGGCGGTACGACCGGTTCGGGCGGGGCAAGCACCGGCGGCGCGACCGGCTCCGGGGGAACGACCGGCACCGCCGGGACCAGCGGCTGCCCCTCGAACGCCACCTTCTGTTCAGGCTTCGAGACGGCGGGCCAACCGACCGGATCGGTCTACATGGTCAACGCGGCACCCGGCGACTGGAGCCGCGACTTCGCCATCGACACGACCCAGCACCACGCCGGCGCTTCTTCACTCCTCGTCAAGAACCAGAGCGCCTCGGGCAGCTCCGGGAGCGCGTACCGGATGTTGGCGGTCCCAGGAACGGCGGGCGCGTTCTGGGTGCGTTTCTGGATCCAGAGCGACATGCCGATCGGCGGCACCGACCACAACGCCTTTGCCGGCGGCTCGATCGGCAGCGGCCCCAACGATCTCGATGATCGAGTTCGCCGAGGATGTCGGCATCGCGTTCAACACCTCGGACTCCGATCAGTGGCCGACGGGGTACGGACGCACCACGGGCGGCGGGACGATCCCCTACACCTTGCCGGCCATGACCTGGGAGTGTGTCGAGATCTCGTACAACGGCACCGGCCGCGAGCAGCAACTGTTCATCAACAACGTTCAGCTGATCGACGCCACCGGCTACCCGACCGCGACCGAGGCGCTCACCTATTTCAAGTTCGGTTTCGACGCGTACCACGGCCCGGCGCGCCAGGTCTGGTACGACGACGTGGTGGTCGCGCCCACGCGGATCGGCGGCTGCCCCACGGTCGCCAAGAGCAACATCTAGCGGGACAAGGCACCGAGGAATCGGGTCGCGCGAGCAACCTCGGGCGACCCGACCGAGCTACGCCGCCGGAGCGGCGCTGGTGTACTTGGCGATGAGGCGGCCGATGCGCGGCACGGCGGCCTCGACGTGCTTCTTGCCGGTGGGGCGCAGCTTCTCGTAGGTCTTCTTGAGCGTGCCGTTGGTCGAGCGGGCGGCGCGCTCGTCGCTGATGGTGAGGAGCGCGTCGGCGACCTGGCCGGCGCGCGCGTTCATGAGGGCGCCGATCGGCTCGTTCTTGGCCTGGGCGTCGGCCCAGAACGGCTCGAGCCGGTTCACGAAGTCGTCGAGCATGTGATCGACCGCCTCGCCGATGAAGCCGGGCTTGACCGCCTTGACGACGGCGAACGCGGCCTTGACCGCGAAGCCGGACAGGCCCCCCTTCGAGTCGACCTCTTCCTCGATCAGCTTGACGCAGTCGGCGACCACCTTGGGGCGGTTCCCGGGCACCAACAAAATGTCGTTCAGGTTCGGCATGGCGGGGAATCTACACCACGTCCGGGCGACGTGGTACGCAAGGGAATGCCCCGCCGGATTCTCCCCTCTCCGCGCGCCGCGCTGGCGATCCTGACGGGGCTGAACTTCCTCAACTACGTCGATCGCTTCATCCCGGCGGCGGTGATGCCTTCGATCATCGCGGCGCTCCACCTCAAGGACTCGCAGGCCGGATCGCTGTCGACGCTTTTCATCCTCTCCTACTCGCTGATCTCGCCGGTGGCCGGCTGGTTGGCCGATCGCAGGCCGCGCTTCCAGCTGGCCGCCCTGGGTGTCTTGGTCTGGAGCGTGGCGACCTTTGGCTCGGGGTTGGCCCAGACGTTCCTGGCGCTGGTGGTGGCGCGCGCGCTGACCGGCGTCGGAGAAGCGAGCTACGTGGTCATCACGCCGTCGCTCGTCTCCGACTACTACCGCCCGGACCGCCGCGGTCGCGCGCTGGCCATCTTCTACGCGGCGATCCCCGTCGGCTCGGCGCTCGGTTACGTCCTCGGCGGCGCCATCAACGCGCGCTTCGGCTGGCGGTGGGCCTTCTTCCTGGCGGGGGCGCCCGGCGCGGCGCTGGCGTTGACGCTGCTCTTCCTGCGCGATCCGCCGCGCGGCGCGCTGGACGTCGCCGAAGCTCCGGGCGGCGGCCCCGCGCTGTCCCCCGGGCTGGCCTCGCCTGCGACGGCGACCCTTCCGCCGCCGTCTTCGGGCGCGTTGCTCCGCATCCCCAGCTTCCTCTACAACACGGCGGCGCAGATCATCTACACCTTCGTGGTCGGGGGCCTGGCGACCTGGATGCCGACCTACTTCGTGCGCGTGCGCCACCTGCCGCTCGCCTCGGCCGACCTGATGTTCGGCGGCGTGCTGGCGGCGGCCGGCCTGGTGGGGACGCTCATCGGAGGGCGGCTGGGCGATCGGATGGCCGCGCGCCACCCGTCGGGCCACTTCCTGCTGGCGGGGGTCTCGTTGCTCCTGTCGGTTCCCTTCGCCGTCGTGGGGATCGTCGCCCCGTCCCCTGCTATCTTCTGGCCCGCGATGTTCGTGGCGCTCACCCTCCTGTTCCTCAACACCGGCCCCCTCAACGCGGCCATGGCCAACGTCTTGCCGGCGCAGCTGCGCGGGTGGGGCTTCGCCATGAACACGATGGCCATTCACCTCCTCGGTGACGCGGCCTCGCCGACGGTCATCGGCTTCGCCTCCGACGAGATCGGCCTCAAGCTGCCGGTGCTCATCACGGTGACGCTCCCCTTTCTCGCAGGCCTGGTGCTGCTGGCGGGGCGCTCGGCGCTGACGCGCGATCTGGCCCGGAGCGGCGCCCGATGAGCGACTTCGTAACCGAGCTGGAGACGGCGGCGAAGATCGCCCGCGAGGCGGCCGTGCTGGTGCGCAGCTATCGCGGCAAGCGCCTTCACATCGAGAGCAAGGCGGGCAACGAGCCGGTGACCGAGGCCGACAAGGCCGCCAACACGCTGATCCTCCAGCGACTCACGGCGGCCTTTCCCGACGACACGATCCTCTCCGAGGAGGTGCCCGACACCCGCGCGCGGCTCGGCCGGCGCCGCATCTGGATGGTCGATCCGATCGACGGGACCAGCGACTTCATCCTGGGCGACACCGGGTTCGTGGTGATGATCGGCCTGGTGATCGACGGCCGGCCGGCGGTGGGCGCGGTGGCGCATCCGCTGTCCGAAAAGGTCTATGGCGGGATCGTCGGCAGCGGCGCCTGGGTCGAGGAGAGCACCGGGGCGCGGACGTCCGCTGCACACGTCGACGATCGCGCGCGCCCCCGGCATCCGGCTGGTGGCGTCGAAGACCCACCGGACGCCGCGCATCGATCGGATCAAGCGGGCGCTGCAGATCGAGGACGAGATGAACGTCGGCAGCGTCGGGCTCAAGATCGGCCTCGTCAGCGAGGCGGTCCGCGATCTCTACATCTACACCGGCGGTCGCACGAAGATCTGGGACACCTGCGCGCCGGAGGCGATCCTGCGGGCCGCTGGCGGCAACATGACCGACGTCGACGGCGCGCCGCTCGTCTACGACCGCGAACAGCTGTACAACCCTCGCGGCATCGTCGCCTCGAACGGCCCGCTCCACCCCTTCGTGATCGAGACGCTGGCCCCGCTGGTCCAGACGACGGACTGACGCTGGTGTCCTAACTTCCGGCGATCATCATCTCGGAGACGCGGAAGGTCGGGCACTGGACCGACGAGCGGGTGTCGAGATTGTCGCCCACGGCGTCGACCCGCTTCCACAGGTCGTCGAAGCTGGCCGAGACGGTGATCTCGGTGACCGGGAAGGCACGCTCGCCGCGCTCGATCCAGAAGCCGCCCGCGCCCTGCGAGTAGTCGCCGGTGGCGGCGTTGAAGCCGAAGCCCATCAGATCGGTGACGTAGAGGCCGCGCTCGAGGCGTTCCAGCTCGGCGGCGGGCGTGCGGCCCGCCCGCAGGATCAGGTTGGAGACGCCGACGTGCGGCCCGCCGCCGATGGCGCGGGTCGCCGAGCCGGTCGAGCGGCGCCCGAGCTTGCGGGCGGCGTAGACGTCGCAGAGGAACGTCCGCAGGATCCCTTCGGAGATGAGCACGTTGGTCCGGCTCGGCAGCCCCTCGCCGTCGTAGGCGCGCGAGCCGGGGCCGCGCCGGATCAGCGGATCGTCGACCAGCTCGCAGAGCGGCGAGGCGACCGCGGTCCCCTCTCGGCCGGCGAGATAGGTGCTGCGCCGCCAGAGCGCGCCGCCGGAGAGCACGCCGGCCAGCTGGCCGACCAGCCCCCGTCCCGCCTCCGGAGAGAAGACCACCGGCGACGTGCCGGTCGGGATCTTGCGGGCACCCAGCTTGGCCAGCGTGCGCCGGGCCGCCTCGAGACCGATCGCCTCCGGATCGCCGAGGCCGCCGGCGAAGCGCGAGGCGCTCCAGTAGACGCCGTTGCGCTTCTTCCCGTCGGCGTCGTCGCAGATCGGCTCGACGGCGAACGACACGTGCGTCCCGCGCGCCGAGCCCGAGAACCCCGCCGAGGTGGCGAACGCCGAGGCGCCGACGCTGCGCCCGAAGACGGCGCCGTCGGAGTTGGTGATCCGCTTGTCGCAGCTTCATCGCCGCGGCCTCGCCGGCGCGGGCGCGCCGCAGCCCCTCGGCGACGTCCAGCGAGAGCACCGCCTCGTCCCACAGATCGAGCTCGGGGAGCTCGCGGGCCAGCTCCTCGCGCGCCGGCAGCTCGCCGGCGGGATCGGGCTCCGAGAGACCGGCCAGCTCGACGCTCTCCCGCGCGAACCGCTCCATCTCCGCCGGCGTGAAGTCGGAGGTGTAGGTGACCGCCGAGCGCGCGTCCTTGAGCACGCGCAGCCCCAGCGCCCGGCTGCCCGCCTCCTTGATCAGCTCCGTCTCGCCGAGCCGGACCTTGACCTCCAGCTCGGTGCCGTCGCGCACCAGCACCTCCGCGCCGTCCGCGCCGGCCTTGAGGGTCAGCGCCAGCATCTGCTCGGCCAGCCGCTGGCAGGCCTTGGGATCGGGCAGCCGCCGTCCGGCCGGTTCCACGCGCGCGGCGCTCATCGGGTTTTGGTCCCACCGACGGTGATCTCGGCGATCTTCATGGTCGGCGTGCCGATGCCGACCGGCACCGACTGCCCGTCCTTGCCGCAGGTCCAGGTCCCCTGCGACAGCTCGAAGTCGGCGCCCAGCATCGTCACGTTGCGCAGCACCTCCGGCCCGTTTCCGATCAGGTTCGTCCCCTTGAGCGGCGCCGTCAGCTTGCCGTCCTCGATGAGGTAGCTCTCGGTCAACGCGAAGACGAAGTCGCCGTTCGAGATGTTGACCTGACCGCCCGCGAACCGCTTGGCGTAGACGCCGCGAGCGACCGATTTGATGATCTCCTCGGGATCGTCCTGCCCGGGCGCCAGGAAGGTGTTGGTCATCCGCGGCAGCGGCTCGTGCCGGAAGCTCTGCCGGCGGCCGTTCCCCGACGGCGCCAACCCGAAGTGCTTCGACGACAGGCGGTCCTGCATGTAGCCGACCAGCACCCCGTTCTCGATGAGGACGTTGCGCCGTCCCGGGTTCCCCTCGTCGTCGACGTTGATCGAACCGCGCGCGTTGTCGACGGTGCCGTCGTCCACGACCGTGCAGAGCGCCGAGGCGACCGACTGCCCGACCCGATCGGCGTAGTTCGAGGTCCGCTTGCGCGCGAAGTCAGCCTCGAGGCCGTGGCCCACCGCCTCGTGCAGCAGGATCCCCGACTCGCCCGCCCCCAGCACCACCTCCATCGGTCCAGCCGGCGCCTCCACCGCGTGCAACATCCCGATGGCCAGGCGGGCCGCCTCGCGCCCCTGCTCCTCGGGGCTCTGCCCCGGGCGCGCGAAGAACTCCAGGCCGAAGCGTCCGGCGCCGCCCGACCGCCCGACCTGCCGCTGCCGGCCGGGCCCTTCGCCCTCCTCGGCGACGGCGCTGACGCCGAAGCGGATCATCGGCTGGCTGTCGCGCGCCAGGTGACCGTCGGAGGTGACCACCAGCATCTCCCGCTGCTCCTCGGCCAGCGACGCCTCGACGCGAACGATGCGCGGATCGAAGGCCCGCGCCGCCGCGTCGGCCCGGCGCAGGAGCGCGATCTTGTCGGCGCCCGCGCGCCCCTCGGTCGGCTCGCTGACCGGGTAGCGATCGGCCAGCTCCACCGGCCGGATCGGGATCGGGCCGGGCGCGGCGCCGCTGGAAGCGATCTGGGCCGCCGTGCGGGCGGCCTCCAGCATGCGATCCTCGGCCAGCTCCTCGGTGTAGGCGTAGCCGGTGGCGTCGCCGCGCAGCACGCGGACGCCGAGCCCCAGCGTCACGCCCCGCCCGACCGTCCGCACCCGCCCATCCTCGAGGACGAAGTCGGCCCCCGAGCGGTGCTCGAAGTAGAGATCGGCGTAGTCGCCCCCCGAGCCGAGCGCCGCGGCCAGCAGACGCTCCGCCAGGGCGGCGTCGATGGCGTCGAGGATCATGAGCGCTTCTCCGAGACCCGCCCCGGCAGCGCGGTCAGGGCGGCGTCGACGGCGGCCGACGCCTGGCGGATCTCCTCTTCGCGCCCGCCCAGCCAGACCCGCCCGACCGCGCCGAAGGTGACCACCTCGAGGACGCCGATCTCGGCGCGCTTCTCCGCCTCGTTGGCGGCGAAGGCGGCGTAGCCGGCCGGCGAAACCTCGAGCGTATAGAGCGTCTGTCCGTCGAGCAACATCTCTCCGTGGCGCATTCGGTTGATCATGGCCGACTGGTGCCCGTCGATGCCAGTGATGATTTCACGCGACAGGATCCGCGGCGCCAGCCGCTCGTTCTCGGTGACCCCGAGCTTGCCCAGGATGGCGGCGGCCGCCGCCCGCACCTCCCCCTGATCGAAGGCGTGCAGCTCGAGCAGCCCGTAGGCGCGCTCGACGATCTGCATCCCCGGGGTCACCCGGGCCCGCTTGAGCGCCACGTCGGTGAGCGCGTTGATGGCGATCCCGGGCGCGATCTCGACGACCAGCGAGGACTGGCCGTCGAGGGGCAAGAGGCCTTGCGAGACCGTCTGCAGAAACCCCGCCAGCTGCGGTTGAAGGACATCGAGGAAGGTGAGCGCGCGCAGCTCCACGGCGGTGAGTATCGCGGATTCGCGCGCCGGCGGCTAGGAGGGCTCGCCGAAGAGGCGACGGTGAGCGAAGCGAACCATGCCCGACGACGTGCCGCCCGATAGGCGGCCTACCGCGTCGGGAGCCGCCCTTCGTGGGACCCGGTCAATCGCGTGAGCGTCGACGGGCTCCGCCCGGCGGCGCTCGCCCGCGGGGGATTCAAAGGACCCTTTGAGGGTCCTTCACTTAGTAGCGCTCCGGCGGAACGCCGAGCTCGCCGCCGGTGTCGTCGTTCTTGATCTTGCAGAGCCCGCGCACTTCGACCTGGCGGATCCGCTCGCGGGTGAGGTTCAGGATCGCCCCCACCTCTTCCAGCGTGATGCCGCCGCGATCGGCGACGTCCAGCGAGCAGGTCTCCGCCATCTCCCAGACCTCCAGGTGCGGGAAGTTCAGCTTGATGGCCCCCGTCTCCGGGTTGACGTCGAGATAGAGGTGGTGCGAGCAGGAGACGAACGGGCAGGGACGCGCCATCTGGCTGCAGTGCTCGCGCATCTTCGGGCGGTCGACGTCGTCGGGATAGACCAGCAACTCCGACAGCCGGCGCTCGTCACGCGTCAGCCGTTTCGGGGCGATGGTCTTCGAGCGCACCCGCCCGTCGCGCCCGGCGGAGTGCACCTTGCGGCGAATCCGGGCCACCTCCGGTTGCGGCGCGTCCTCGTCTTCGACGGCGCCAGCGTGCTTGGTGTTCAGATCGTCGCTGTCGTCCAATTCCAATTCATCCATGGGCTCCTCCTCGGTCGGTCGGCTTGGCCACGGGTCAATAGAGGTCACTCCCGGCGGCCGACGCTCCGCCCGTGGGCGACTCGGCGGCTTGTGCCGAAATTCTTCGTTCGAGACTGCTGATCCGGCGCACCAGATCTCCGGCGGCCCGCTTGGCCTCGATGATCTCGCGCTCCAGCTCGCGGCGGCCGTCGGGATGGACGGCGGGCGCCTTGGCCTCCCGCTCGAACCCGGCGATGAGATCGCGCAGGTCGTTCTCCACCGTCTCGATCTCGTCCTTGAAACGGACGAACGAGCGCTGGATCTCCTCGATGGTCCGGTCCGCGGCCATCATCCCCTTGACGACGTTCACCCGTCGAACGACGTGCGCCGGGTAGAGCCCGCACGACCCGCGGTGCTTCCCTTTGCGCCCCACCCGCACCGAGCGGGGCAGGAGGCCCAGCTGCACGTACTTGCGCAGCGTCGCCTCGGAGAAGCGGATCCCGCGCGTCTCGAAGACGTCGACGATCTGGCGGGAGGTGAGGCCGTTGGGCCAGGCCCGCTCGATCTCCTCGATCTCCCGCTCGTCGAGCAGTCCGCGCAGCGCGGGAGAAGTCGACGTGAGTGAGCGCTTCATTGTAGGATGTTCAAGCTAATCTATTGAATAGAATCTCCTCAATAGAAAAACGACTGTGAATCTGTTCAGCTCATGCTCGCATCCGCCGACGGCGACTGTTCCCTCACCGGCGGGAGGGCCGCTTAAGACCCTTCCTCCGAGTCTTTTTCTCCGCCCTATGGCTGCGCCTATACTTCGCGGCAGATGAAAGCCGCCCGCATCGTCGCCGCCCTCGCGCTGGCCGCGGCGCTCTCGATCGCCGCGCGCAGCGACGGCGCGACCAGCAATCGCGAGCGGCGTTTCTACAGCGCCCGGGCCGGCGTCGGGCTGGAGGCGCCGCCCGGCTGGAGCCTGTCGGCTCACACCGGCTACCCCAACATCCTCTGCTTGCTCGTTCACCCGAGCGGGAGCCGGATCTCGCTGGCCGCCGACGCCGCCGGCTCGGCCGGGGACGCCGCCGCCCTGGCCGAACAGAGCCGCTCCGGGCTCGTCGCCCAGGGGATCGAGATCACCGGCGTTGCGCCCGGACCGCGGGGCGGGGTCGTCGTCGACGCGCGTGTGCCCCGACGCAAGCAGGCGCTTCGCCAGCTCTACCTGGTCCGCGCCCTCGAGGGGACCCCGGCCTGGCGGCAGGCCATCGTGCTCACCTTGACCACCACGCCCGCCGACCTCGCCACGGCGGGCGCCGCCCTCGATTGGGTGATCGCCCGGCTCGATCTCGCAGGTCCCGGTCCGCCTCGACGACCACCCCGACCATCCCGACGCGGGGGCCTGAGCGGATCCTCGCGCGCCTAACTGGTCAGCTTGGCGCTGCCGAACAGCACGGGAAGCTCGTCGCGGATGAGACGACCGACCGCCGCGATCCCGTCAGCGCCGAGCCGGTCGGCCGGGGGACGGCCGTAAGGGGCCTGCATGTACTTCCACATCTTCTTCCACCATCGAACGGGACCGCGGTCCGCGCAGCCGAGCCGCCGGTCTCCGGGATCGCAGTAGAACCGCACGTGCATGTGATCGTCGTGCGGCTCCGAGTCGCTCGGCTCGTGGATGATGTAGGCCGCCCGTTCCAGCAGCGCCGGATCGTCGCCGGCTGCCGCCGCCTCGCGCAATAGCCCGGCCCCCAGGCTCCGCTGCATGAAGATCCACTGCACCTCGCTGTCGGGATCGGTCAGCAGCGCGCGCACGAAGGCCCAGTTTCGGCGGGCATCGAACCGGTAGCCGGGAACCGGGCGGGCCGGCGCGCGCATCCCCTGCGGCGGCGACCAGCGAACGGCGCGCCCATCCGGAGCGAAGTGCAACATGGCGTCGGTCAGCCGGGCCGGTCGCCCTGCCCCGTCGACGGCATAGTAGAAGATGTCGACGTCGCGGCCGTCCTGATGCGATCGGTGCTGGGCAGACCCGCCGCCCGAACGATGCGACAGATCCCCGATCGCCGCGCTGCCTCCGGGCGCCTCCCGTTCGACCATTCGCGCAGCGCGCGCCACCGCCCCCACCAGTGACTCGGTTCCGTAGTTCGCGTGCCGCGTTCGCCAGGGCGCCGGTACGGCGTAGCCGTCACCTTCGAAGGGAAGCTCCGCCGGGTGGCGGAGCGTGCCGTCGCCGCTGGTTCCCAGCGACGCGCTCGAAAAATCCATCGCCAGCGGTCCAGCGCAGCCGGCCAGGACCGGGGCGAAGACCGGGGTGAAGAACAACAGTGGCCCGAACGGACTGAAGAGCGCGGCCGCACGCAGAGCGCGGAGCCGGCGCGGCCGAGGTGCACCAGGGCCGGACGGACCGGCCAGCCGGTCACGCACGCGCGAGCCTGCGGGCGCCACGTCGTCGGGCATGGTTCGCTGTGCGCGCCGTCGCGTTACGGCGACGCTCTCTTATCCGTACGCCTTTTCGATCCGTTCTTGATCTTCCTTGCAACGGATGCAGAGCGTGGTCTCGAGTCGCGCCTCCAGACGTTTGATGGAGATCGGTTCGTCGCACTGCTCGCACACCCCGAAGCTCCCGTCTTTGATCTTCTCCAGCGCGTGATCGATCTTCTGCAGGAACACCTTCTCCCGGCCGCGAAGCCGGAACGTGAAGGAGTGCAGGTACTCGGACGACGCCAGATCCATCTCGTCGGGGAGATCATCCGAGTCGAGGGTCATGTCCTCGTTCAGCGTCCGTTGCGCGTTCCGCAGGATCTCTTTCTTCTTCGCGAGAAGAATGTCGCGAAACCGCTTGAGGTCCTTCTTCTTGAGCCCGGTCCCTTCCATGAACTCCGTCCCCGCGCCGTTGTTGGAGGTAGGCGGCGAAATGGCCCGGTAGGATAGTCCGGCGGACGACAATCGTCAAGATAGAGGCCGGTCTTGACACCCGACGATACGCCAACTTACACTCTCCCACTCGTCACGCACTCGCACCCCTTGCACGTTGCTCAGCTCCACCAGCCACGTTCCCACACTGGAGGCTTCGTCACCACCATGGGCGGTTCCGACAAGCGCAAGCAAAGCCTGTACTTTCCCGAAGAGATGTTGAAAGAGATCCAGGATGAAGCCACCCGGCAAGACCGGTCGCTGTCCTGGATCGTCCAGAAAGCCTGGAAGATCTCTCGCAAGGAGATCATGAAGTACCCGTCCGTGAATGAATTTCCGGGCGAAGAGGACGAGCGGGGCGCGACCGAGTAATTTTGGCCGGACGAGACTTTCTGTTGATAGCCGATGCGGTGGCTCCGCTCGGCGAAGGGGTGTCGGCTGTCGGGGCAAGCGGGCTCAGTCGAGCGCTCGCGGCCCTCGGCAACCGCGCGACGGTCCTGACGCTGGCCAGCGTCGAGGCCGCGAGCCGCGTGCCCGGGCTGGCCAGACGACTGCGAACGGTGACCGCCACCGTCGGCACCGAGACGCGAGAGCTCGCCTTCTACGAGGGGCGCGCCCCGCTGAGCGACGCCCAGCTCTTGGTGCTGGCGGCGCCGACCCTGCCGGCACGCGCGGAGGCGGCGGCAATCTTGGCCGGCGCGACGCGTGCTCTGGCCGCCGACAAGCTGATCGCGCCCGAGGTGGCCATCGGCTGGGGTGAGTCGTCCGCGGCCGCCCTCTCCGCGACCTCGGCGGCGGTCCGTCTGTTCGTGTTGCCGACCGGCCGCACCGGCGCGCCGCTCGGTCCCGACGAAGCGGCGATCCTGGGGCCGCTGCTGCTCGGCGATGACTCGGCGTCGCACTCGCTGGTCGCGCTCGGTTCGCTGGCCGCCCACGCCATCATCGCTCCCAGCCCCAGCGCGGCGCGGGCCACGGAGTCCGATCCTGGCCTCGCCTCCCGGCCCTCCGACGAACCGTTCCTCAGCGTGAGGTTCGGCTGCGACGATCCTCCGAACGATCCGGCCACCGATCCGGCGCTGCCGGCCCCCTTCAACGCCAGCAAGCTCTCGCAGAAGGCGGACTGCCGCCGCGCGCTCGCCCGGCGCTGCTCACTGGCCGTCGGACCTCGCACGCTCCTGCTCACCACCGGTCCGCTCGGCCGCGACGCGGGAACGGAGGCGATCCTGGCGGCCATCGAGCGACTCGCGCCGTTCGACCTCGTCACCGTCATCGTGCCGCGCGGTGAGCCTGAGGGAATCGAGCGTGCCCGTCTGCTGGCGCTGCGCCAGCCGGGCCGGGTCGCTCTCCTGTCCGGGAGCGAGCCCGCGGACGAGCGCTTCGTGCGAGGCGCCGCCGACGCCATTCTCCTCGGCGACGACCACGATCGGATCGGGCGTTCGGCCGGCCTGGCCCTGCTCTATGGGACGCTCCCCATCGTCCCCGACGTCGGCGCCAACCACGACTATCTGGTCGACTACGATCCGGCCTCCCGCACCGGTGAGGCGATCCTCTACAGCGCCGACACGCCGTTCGAGATCGAAAGCGGCGTCCGGCGCGCGTTGACCCTGCGGGCCGACGGCGACGTCTGGGGACCGCTGGTGAAGTCGCTGATGGACGGCGCACCCCGCTGGTCGGCCACCGCCTCCGCGCTCGCCGAGATCGTCGAAGAGACGATCTCTCCCGTGCCGTAGCCGGCTCGCTGGCGCGACGCGAGCCGCTGAGCGTCCGCTAAGGCCGGAGCAGCCTGGTCACCCGCACGCCCAGCTCCCCGTCGACGTTGCAGAGCTCTCCTTCTGCCCATATCTCGCCGCCCGCGCGCAACACGACCGCGCGCGTCCGATCGACCGGCATGGTCAGCACGACCCCTGGCGCGAGCCCCAACACCTCTTCACCCCGCAGGGTGATCCGCGCCAGCTCGGCGACGATCTCGATCGGTGCGGCCGCCAGCGCCGCGGTCGCCATCTCGGTAGGCCCCGTCACGTCCATCGGTTTCTCCTTGCCCTCCGTGAGGAGACCGACGTTCCGTCCGTCGGCCGCATCGGTCAATTGAAAATCTCCGGTGAGAACCAGCGCGCCCTGCCGATCGATCCGCACCGGCGCGGCGTGCCCGCCGATCGTCAGTCGCGCCGCCCACTCGGCATCCGGCGCGAACGGGCCGAAGGCCACGCCGTCGAACACCAGCGCGTCCCCCATGGCGAGCCGCGCCAGCTCCGCCATCAACAGGTGCGTCGTCGCGAGCTCCAGACGCGCCTCGACGGGCAGCCCCGAAGCCCGCTGCCGCCAGAGCACCGAGGCCGCCCCCGCCGCCGGGCCGGCGGTGCTGTCGTTCGCCGGAAGATCGAGCCACAGGACCCCGGCGCCGAACGAGCCCTCCAGGTTCACGGCGATCGCGTATCCCGAGCTTCCCAGATTCGATTCGGGCGCCGGAGAGAGGTCGGTCGACCACCCGGTCGCGTCGAGCAGCGGCGCCAGCAAGCCCACCAGCACACCGCGCTCGGCCGGCCCGAGGGCACGCGCGGCCGAAAACACACCGCGGCCGCCGAGCGCGGCGTCGACCAGCCGCGCCGCGAACGGCTGCGCCAACGACAAACACCCCCGGAGATTTCCCCGGCGAATCGTCAGGACAGCCGCCTCCGCCGGCAGATGGCGCGCGATCGATCCCCGCGACGGCCAGCTTCGCCGATCCAAAGGGAGGCAGCTCCGCCTGCCACGATCGGGGAAGCGCGGCCAGCTTCCCGGCAATCGCGCGCGTGGCCCGCGCCTCGGCTGCCCGCACGGGCGGGCAGGCACGGAGGTCGAACGGCGCCGTGGTCAACGATCGGCCTGCCACCTGTCGCCCGATCCGTTTCGCTGACCCGATTCGCCGTCGCGCCGGCCGTCGCCGGAGACCTCGCTCTCCGGCCGGCTGCGACCGACCGCCGACGCGAGGGCGATCCCTTTGTCGCGCAACCGAAGCCTGATCTCCTCCATGGCCACGAAGAGCGTCTGCCGCGAACCCGCCGTCGGTGTCAAGAGCTGAGCCGTGACCGCCTGCGAACCGGCCGTGGCCGTCAACCGGATCTCGGCGCCCGCCAGCGCGCCGCCCGCGATGCGAATGCGCGCTTCGGCCTCGCCGCCCGTGCTGCCAATCAGGACCCGATCGATCTTCGCCGGAGGCGCGGAAGCGATCTTCGACGGTGGCGGCCCCACCCGGATCGGCTCGAGCTTGGACCACGCTGGACCACCCGAGAGGCTCGCCGCTGCCACCGCAGACGCGCTGGCGTGGGCATGTTTGAACGCGTCGCGAAACCGCTTGTTCGGCCGCGCGCGTTCGCCGACGGCGGTCCTCTTGGAACCGGCCGACTCATCCGTTCGGGACGCCGCGGCCCCGCCACTGGTGGTCAATTCACTTACCTGCACGGCTCGGTTATCGACCCGAGGCTGCAGCAGGTTGCGCGTGAATCGGTGTTGTTGGGGTATGATTCCGCGAAACCGAGGCCCAACGGGGCCATCGAATAGGTAGATGAGAGGCGCCGGGCGCTGCATGACGAGATCAGGGCCGCGATGAACTGTCAGGAGCTGCTCGAGTTCTGTTTTGACTACATCGAGGGCATGTTGCCCGACGATGAACAGGTCGGTTTTCGTCAGCACCTGTCGCGATGTCCGGACTGCGTGACCTTCTTCGAGACCTACCGAAAGACGCCGGAGCTGACGCGCGAGGCCCTGGCGGCGAAGATCCCGTCGTCCGTGCGCGAGTCGATCCGCAGCTTCTTGCAATCGCGCCGCGACCGGTAGCGGACCGGCGATTGCGGCCGTCCGCGACGGCGAACCCGATCCCTTCCTGAAGTGAGGTGGTGGGGATGCTGGCGTTTTTTGACAGATGTAGTTTTACGACTACTCTGTCCTACATGTACGACACGCTCTCACTTGGCTCCGACAATCGTCGACTCGCCCAGCGTCTCCGGATGCGGGTGTTCCTGAACGAGTACGTGGGCGACGACCCCTGCCAGGCGATCGTCCGGGACGTGAGCGAAACCGGGCTGTCGCTGGTGAAGCTCCCCGAGAAGGCGGCCCGGCCCGTCGAGGTCGTCACGCTGGAAGTCGAGCTGCCGGGAACGAACGAGACGATCTGGGCCAGCGCCCAGCCCCGGTTCGATTCGCTCAACCCCGACTACCAGATCTCCGGGCTGCGCTTCGTCTCGATGGCGCGCAAGCACGAACGCCTGATTCGCGACTATCTCCGCGAACGGCGCGAGCGCCTGGCCCGCCTGTTCTCTCCCCGCCCCCGTATCGTCAGCCGTTTCGCTTAGCTTTCTTCATTCTCCTCGGTCGGCCTCCGGCGCGGCAATGGTGCAGCGCCGGAGGCCGTTTTTTTAGGGATCCTTGCTACCTTTGAGGTGGTGAGACGTCGGCTGGCATTCGCGGGCGTCCTCGTCGGGGCGGTGCTCGCCGCCGGAGCGGCGCGCGCTGACTGGCAGGTCCACCGCGACGGCTCGCGGGCGCTCGTCGACAGAGCCGAGCAGGCGCTGCGCGATCGGCCGGACGACGATGCGCTGGCGCGGCGGCTGGTCCAGCTCGCGGGACGCCAGCATGCCGCCGGACTGCGCGAGCGGTTTCGAGCCCGCGCCGCGACGTCGGCCAGCTATGGGCCAGTGGCCGCCTACGCGCAGCTGCTTCTCGCGCTGCGAGACGGTCCGGCGGCGGCGGCGGCCTTCGGCGAAGCGTTGCACCTCTCGCCGGGCGCGCCGGCGGCGCTGGCCGGACGGGCGCGGGCGCTGGCGCTGGCCGGATCCTTGGAGGCGGTCGGCGCCTACGAAGCGGCGATCGAACGGGAGGTTCGGCCCCCGGCGCGCCGCCGGCTGATCGAAGCGGAGCTGGCTCTGCTTGCCACCGAGGCAGCCGCCGACGGCGACCACCGCCGACGGGCCGAGCGACCGGCCCGAGCGGATCGTCCGCCTTCGGCGCGAGCTGGCGCGCCTGGAACCTGAGAGCGATCGCGCCGCCGAACAGCTGGCCGATGCGCTGGCGCGCGCCGGGCGACCGGCAGAGGCAGCGGCCGTCCTCGAGCGGCGAATCTCCCCACGACAGCTGCGCGCGAAGGCTCCGCTCGTTCTTCGGGCGGCGCGCCTTCGTCTCGCCGATGGCGACCCATCGGATGCGGCGCGTGCCGCGGAGAGGGTGAGCGCGTTGCTGCGGGAGCTCCCGCGCGACGCGACGGAGAGTCGCCGCGCGGCCTGGGCCTGCGCGCGGGAGGTGGCGCGGGCGCGGGGCACCCTGGGGGCGCTCGCCGAGACCCTCGCCGCGGCGCCCGGTCCCGTCGAGTGGGATCTGCTGGGCCAGGTCCGCGAAGAGCTCGGCGATCTGGACGGCGCGCTCGCCGCCACGCAAAAGGCCGCGGCGCTGGCGCCGCGCGACGCCGCGCTCGGCGAGCGCCTGCTGCGGCTCCTCGATCGTCTCGGCCGGGACGAGGAGGCGATCCTCGCGGCTGGAGATCTGGCGCGCCGATTCCCATCCGAGATCGGATTTTCCGTCGGCCTGTGCGAGCGACAGTGGCGCCACGGAGATCGCGCGGCGGCGGACGCCAGCTTCGATCGCGCGCTGGCGAGGTTCTCGCGCCAACCGCCCGCGCTGCAAACCCTGGCCGAGACCGCCGCGCGCCTGGGCGACGACAAACGGGCGCTCGCCGCCTGGACGCGACTGGTTCGCGTCGACCCGACCAGCGAGGTCGCCGTCGTCGGGCTCGGCGAAGCGCAGTTCCAGTCGGGCAAGCGCGACGACGCCCGCCGGACCTGGGCCGCCGTGCTGCGGCGGGCCGCCTCCCCGGCGAAGGGGCACCTGCGCCTGGGCGAGCTGCTGTTCGATCACGACCTCTTGAACGACGCGATCGAAGAGGCGAAGCGCGCGGAGGCGGCCGATCCCGCGGACGCCGGGCCGCATCGTCTCCTCGCCCAGATCGACGAGCGCCAGCGCAAGCTCGACGACGCGGCGGCCGAGTGGCGCCAGGTCCTGACGCTGGCGCACGCGCCCGCTCCCCGAGGCACCGGGGCTGAGGCGCGAGGCCCGGACGCGTCTCCTGGCCGTCCTGGGCCGGCAAGGGCGCGGCAAGCTCGACGCCGAGGTCCATCGCCTGCGTGCCGAACAGAGCGCTCACCCCGACGACATCGAGACAGCGATGTTCCTGGCGGAGGCGGAGCAGCGTCTGGGCGACAATGCGGCCGCGACGGCCACGTTGCAGGAGATCGTCGCCCGCGCTGCCGTCGCGACCGACCGGCGCGTGCGCGAGACCGGCGTCGAGGCGGGGTTCGCGCTGGTGCGCCTGCTGAAGCAGAGTGGGCAGCTCGCCGCAGCCGCAGCGCACCTCGGCGACCTGGCGCAGCTCTCCCCGGCTCGTGCCGCGGAAGCGGAGCTGCAAATCGCCGACATCGCGCTCGTTGCGTTACGACCTTCCGGGCGCGCTCACGCACGCTGCCCGCGCGGAAAACGGGGCCGACCCTCATCAGCTGATCCGCATTGCGGAAATCCGCGAGCGCGCCGGCGACGACACGCTGGCCGCGGCGACCTATCGCAAGGCCATCGCCGGCGGAGCGGCGCCGACGGCCGCGCTGGCGCTGGCGCGCGTCCTCGAGCGGCAGGGGGACGCGTCCGGGGCCGCCCGCGCGGTCGAGGCGCTCTTGCGCAACTCTTCCGATGACGCGTCGGTGACCGATGCCGCACGGCGCGCGCTGGAGCTCGATGAGGCGCTCGACCGGCTCCCCGAGCTCGCGGAATCGCTCGCTCGGTGACGGCGACGGCCCGAAACCGACCCCGGCTCATCGTCAGGCCCTGGTGGACGTGCTCGAGCGCGTGCTCCCCGCCGCTCTACCGCGACCCGGCCGCGGACGAGGCGCGCGCGCGGCTGGGCCGTCTGGCGCTGCGGCCGCTCCTCGATCTGGTGCTCACGGCCGACGTGCCGCCCCGAAAAGTGGTCGAGCTGCTCGGCATGCTGGGGAGCTCGGACGCGGCGCCGGTGCTGGCGCGCATCGCGAGGGGCGGCGGACAACTTCCGCCCGACGGGCGGCCAGCCGCGCTGGGGGCGCTGGCAGCAGCCTCGGGCGCCGCGCTCGACGCCCGGGCCGCGGCGCTCGTGGCTCTCGGGCGGCTTGGCGATCCACGCGGGCTCGCGGCGCTGGAGGAGGCTGCGGCAGCGGGAGCCGTGGCGATTCGCGCCGCGGCCATCTGGGCCATCGGACGGATCGCCGACCCGCGTGTGTCGCCGATTTTGGAACGGGCCACCGAAGATCGCAGCCCGGAGATCCAGGCGTTGGCCTGCCTGGGGCTCGGCCGCCACGCCGAGCGCGCGGAGCGTCGCACTGCTGGCGCGCCTCGGCGCCGATGCGGCGCGACCGGGCGAGCTCCGAATCGCGGCCACGCTGGCGCTCGGGCGCGCGGCTGGCCCGCAGGCGGCTGGCGCGCTGGTCGCCATTCTCGACCGCGGCGATCCCCAGCTCTCCCGCGCGGCTGCGTTGGCGTTGGCCTGGACGCGCGACCCACGCGCCGTCCCGGCGCTCCTGGCGCGCGCGCTGCTTCCCGCCGAGTTCGCCCTTGCCGACGCCGAAGCTCCGCTCGTCGCGCTCGCTGTTTGGCAGGCGGGCGGACCACCACCCGACGAGGCTCGTTCGTTTGTCGGGAACGACCTCTCGCTCCCGGCGCTGTTGACCGCGCTCGCTGGACGCGGCGCCGGCGCGCGATCTCACGCCACTTTGGCGGGCCCACACCGGCGAGATCGACACGATTCTCTCCGACGCTCTCGCGCGGGGCGGAAGCGCCCGGCGAGCGGCGCTGGAGGCGCTCGATGCCCGGGACGATGGCCCTGGCCTTGGGCGCCCTCGCCCCGACGGGCGACGCCGAGGTCGAGCCGGAGACGGCCGTCGCCGCCCGCGAGATTGCCTGGCCGCTGGCCGACGGGATCGCGCCCGCGCTCGACGATCCGGATCGCCCGACCCGTGCCCTCGCCCTGCGGGTCCTTGCCAAGCTCGGCGACGAACGGCTGACGCCCGCCCGACTCGCCGACGCCCTCGCCGACGGCGCGCCCGTGCTGGCCGACGCCGCCCTGTCGGCCGCCCGGATCCTGGTCCGGGACCCGTCCCGGCCTGGCGGTGTCGATCGCCGGCGCGGTGGCCCCGCTCGTCTCGGCCGGCGGCGCGGCGGGCTCCTGGAGCTGCCGGCTCGCAGCGGTGCAGCTCCTGGCCCTGCTGGGGCCGCCCGGTCTGCCGCCGCTCGATCGCGCGGTCAACGACCGCAATGCGCTGGTGCGGGCGGCGGCGCTGGAGGCCGTCAGCCGGGCCCGACCGGGTGGCCCCAGACCACCGCCCGGTTGACGGCCGGCGGTTCTCTGTCCCAGGCGCGCCAGCCCGGCCCCGCTTGACTTGTGGGCCGTGGGGCCGAAAATGCCGGGATGCTCTGTCCGAACTGCGGCGCCGAAGTCCCGACCGGCAATCGATTTTGCGGGAGTTGCGGCAACAAGATCGACGTCGCGCCCGCGCCCGCCAAGACCATGTTCTTCGGCGCCACCCAGCAGGCCCCCGGGCGGGCCAAGCTGACCGTCATCA
The DNA here is from genome assembly GCA_963835825.1 of uncultured Pseudomonadota bacterium. Classification (GTDB taxonomy): domain Bacteria; phylum Myxococcota_A; class Polyangia; order Fen-1088; family Fen-1088; genus JADGRB01. The sequence goes on along the minus strand of CAWIGZ010000001.1, from coordinate 538,582 downwards.
AGGGCGAGGGGACCGACGGCGTCACCTACCTGCTGAACGCCAACGAACACCTGGCCGGCCGGCTCGAGGGCGCAATCATGTTCCCGGAAGACTCGCTGCTGTCGCCGCGGCATTGCAGCTTCATCTATCGCGACGGCAAGCTGCACGTCGTCGACGAGGGCTCCGTCAACGGCGTCTTCATCCGCATCAAGGCGCCGGTCGATCTCGTCCCCGGCGCGCTGTTCCTCATCGGCGAGCAGCTGCTGCAGATCGAGCCGTCGCCGCCCGATCTCGGACCCCAGCCGGACGCCGAGGGGACCTACTTCTACGCCAGCCCCAAGCGCCCATCGAAGATGAAGCTGATCCAGCGGCTTCGGGGCGGCGAGATCGGCATGATCTATCGTTCGCGCAACGACACGATCTCGATTGGCCGCGAAGGGAACGACGTCAACTTCCTCGACGATCCCTTCATCTCGGGCAAGCACGCCCAGATCACGATGAACGCCGAAGGTCAGATCACCCTCACCGATCTCGGCTCGAAGAACGGAACCTTCGTCCGGATCACCGACGAGCTGACGCTCGACCACGGCGACCATGTCTTCCTGGGACAGCAGCTCCTCCGGGTGGAGATCAGCTGAACCGGCCGACACGTCTCTGGATGAGCCGGATTTCCGGCTAACAGGCGCTCGCGACGCCCGCAGGACGAATTGACGATGGCCGTCCGCCATGTTAGTTGCGATAGGCTTACCGGGGGTCTCTGTGATTACCTGCAACCGCTGCGGCAAAGAAAACCAGGACCACTACAAGTTTTGCCTCGGCTGCGGCAGCGAGCTGGCCAAGCCGGTGGCCGCCGCTCCCGGCAACGCGCCCTCGCCCACTCCCGTCGCTTCGCCGGCCCAGGCGACCGACGGCCGCGATCCGGCGCTCGATCGCACCGTGCTCCCCCCCGCGCCGATGGGTGCGGCCGTCGCGGGAGAGCTCCGCAGCGCCTCCCCAGCTGTTCCACGGGGGCGGGGCGGCATTCCCTGGGGCGACTCGCCGAAGATGCCGGCGCCCATCCCCTTCCATCTGCCTCCCAACCCGCTGGCGGCCGCGACGCCGCCCCCGCGCGTCACCTCGGGAGCGAACGGCGGCGCGGTCGGTATTCCGGCCGGGGCGACCCCCGCGCCCATGCGCGTGACGGGGGGACCGGCGCCGGCCGCCTCCCCTGCCCCCGCGGGTGCTGAAATCCCCTGCCCCAACTGCGGCAAGATGGTCCAGGCAGGCTTTGCCTTCTGCGGTGCTTGCGGCGGCCGCATCGGGCGGCAACCCTCGAGCGTCGGAGCTGCGACCGGGCCCCGGACCATGTTCATGGCCGGGTCAGCCAGCGCTGCCGCCGCTCCCGCCGCCGTCCCTCGCGGGCGGCTGATCCTGATTCGCCCGGACGGCTCCGAAGGAGGCGCCCATCCCTTGCATGAGGGCGAAAACACCATCGGTCGCGGGCAGGCGCCCCTGTTCGATGCCGACGCCTACCTCTCTCCGCGACACGCCGAGCTTTCGGTGGGACCAGAGGGCGTGACCATCCGCGATCTGCAGAGCCTCAATGGCATCTTCCTGAAGATCTCGGACGAAGAGGCACTTGAGTCGGGCGACATCTTCCGGATCGGGCAGGAGCTGCTGCGGTTCGAGGTGATCTCCCCACCGCAGCCGCTCGAAGACGGGACCGAGATCATGGGGACGCCGAACCCGGGATTCTGGGGCCGGCTCTCGGTCATCGTCGGGCGCGATGTCGACGGCTCGGCGTTTCCGCTGTTTGGCGAGTCGATCGTGCTCGGCCGCGAGCGAGGCGACATCCTGTTTCCCGAGGACGGCTACGTCTCCGGAACGCACTCGCGGATCGCGCTCCACGACGAGCACGTCTACCTGTCCGACCTCGGCTCATCGAACGGAACGTTCCTGCGCCTGCGCCACGAGCGCACGGTGCCCACCGGAGCCTTCATGCTGATGGGCCAGCAGCTCTTCCGGCTCGAGTACCGTTAGTTCGCCAGGCGTCCCTCGCCTGACCCGGCTGGTGCAACCCGCCTGCTCACTCGTCTGGCGGACGGTCGCTTGCTTCGTGCGGAAGGGGTCGGTGGCTGAGCCACCGCACGGGCGTTACTGCTTCTTCTCGACTTCGATCTTGCCGCCGGCGGGGGTCTTCTGGCCGCCGAAGAACGCCTGGCGGGTGTTGTCGCCGGAAGCGGGCTCGACGTAGCGGAAGGCATTGGGAATCTTGAAGGTGCTCCCGTCGTCGAACATCACGGTGACGTCGACGGGGCCCTTCTCGTTCGGCGGCGTCACGACGCGGATCTTGCTGTTCGAGGCGATGGTGACGATCTCCGACTTCTTGTGTCCGAACTTCACCTCGGCCTGAGTCTTCCCCGGCTGGAAGCCTCCGCCATTGATGGAGATCTCCTCACCACCCGCAGTGGTCCCCTGCGCCGGTTCGACCGACTCGACTTTGAGCGGCCCGCCACTCTGCGTACACGCCGCAATCGTAACGAACGCAGCCATGGAAAGGGCAAGACCGAGGACACGCTTCATCGTGTGTTCGCCTCCGAGAGAGAAGAAAGCGACCATAGCCCCCGACGCCAGGTCGGTCAACAGATCATCAAGGCAGGCCGCCCGCGATCGCGGACGAGCTTCCACGAAGGTCCCCCCGGCAACCTCCCGAATCCGACCTCATCGCGGGGGGCCCGGGACCCTCTCAGGGTCCCGAACTTGATCCCGTCGAGGGCGGGCGAGCTTTTGCTCGTCCGACCTCATCGCGGGGGGCCCGGGACCCTCTCAGGGTCCCGAACTTGATCCCGTCGAGGGCGGGCGAGCTTTTGCTCGTCCGACCTCATCGCGGGGGGCCCGGGACCCTCTCAGGGTCCCGAACTTAAACAGACTCGCGCTTGGCCATCGCGCGGCGCATCTTGACCAGCGCCTGCTCCTGGAGTTGCCGGACGCGCTCGCGCGACAGTCGGTATTCGTCGCCGATCTCCTTGAGCGTCCGCTCGCGGTCATTCACCAGGCCGAAGCGCTTGCGCAGGATGTCGGCCTCGATCGGCTTGAGCGAAGAGAGGAACTTGAGCATCTCGCTCTGTGTCTCCGTCGACGCCATCTGGTCAGGCACCGCCGGTCCCTCGTTCGGATCGACGAGCACGTCGATGAGGCGCCGTCCGTCCTCGTCCGAGATTGGCCGGTCGAGCGACACGGGCGTCTCCGACAAGAACGTCTTCATCTTCTCCAGCTTTTCGGCCTCGATTCCGGTGGCGGCAGCAATCTCCTGCGTGCTCGGCACCCGTTCGAGCTTCGACTGCAGCTCGCGCTGCGACTTCGCGATGCGGTGATAGGCGTCGATCATGTGGACCGGCAGCCGAACCGCCCGCCCCTTGTCGGCCAGGGCGCGGCTGATCGCGTGACGAATCCACCAGCTCGCATACGTCGAGAAGCGGAAGCCGCGGCGGTAGTCGTACCGCTCGACCGCCTTCATGAGACCGATGTTCCCCTCCTGAATGAGGTCGGCGAGCGGCAGGCGACCGTGGTTGAACCGCCGGGCGATGGACACGACCAGCCGGAGGTTCGCCTTGACGAACTCGTTCTTCGCCGCCTTGAGACGAAACGCCTTGCCCCCGACCGCCTTCACGAAGTCGCGAGAACGCCTTCGTCGAGGTCGAGAACGGCACCGTCCCTTCGAAAGGAAGGCCCTGCACCCCGCGACCGACACGCTGAATCTCGGTCAACGCCGCGTCGAGGAAGATCCGATCGATGTCCAGCACCCGGAGCTTCGTCGCCAGCGCAGTCGCCGTCTTTTCGAACCGGGCGCGCTCGGGGATCGATGATTTGTGCCGCGCCCGCGCCGCGGCCGCCCGGTGGAGCTTCGCCTCGGGAAGCGGCTTGCCGACCTCGCGCTCGACCACGTCGAGGATCCAGTCGGTCCCCGGCGCGAACCCCAGAATGGTCTTCCAGAGCTGGAGCTCCATCTCCTCGATGTTTCGCGCCGTCTCGAACTCCTGCTCGGGACGCAAGACGTCCAGCTCCGCCATGTCGCGGAAGTACATCGCCAGGAAGCTGGCGGGCTCTTCGTCGCCGCGGACCTTCTTCTTGGCGGTGACCTCGGGGGCCGCATCCTCCTCCTCCGCGTCCTCCTCGTCGTCCTCTTCGGATTCGCTCTCCTCGTCGGCGGCCGCCGCGACGCGGACGTCGCTGGCCACCTCGTCGGTCTCGTCGGTCTCGATCTCGACGCCTGGGGTCGCGCCGAGGACGCCTTCGACCTCGATCTCCTCCACCGAGGGGTCACCGGCAGGCAGGCCCATCGCCTCGGCCGACAGCGGCAGCGTATCGTTGGCGGGGACCGGTCGCGTCGCGGGAACCTTGGCCTTGGCGTCCCGCGCCGGACGACGTCCCAATGTCGACGCCGGTTTACGGCCCGCCTCGGACGGACGACCCTTGCGGGCCAGTTTCACTTTGATTCCTCGTGCGCTCATTGTGCTCATCTCCATCGAGCCGCGTCGCGATCCAGACACCTTCGGACCTGTAAGGGATATACGGACCTGGGTTGAAAAATATTCCGGGTCAGACCGCTCCACGCCTCGTAGACTCTGATGCTTGCGCCGACGCTTTGGTTGCAAGGTGCGCACGCCCGGGAAGATGGGGAGCGCTGACACAAGCACAATGGCCGCGCAACGGGATTTTGGAGGTACCGGCGCGACGCGTCAGAGAGGCGGAAGATCAGCCTTCGTCTTCGCGCTTTTCGGCCACGATCAGCAGGTTGCGGGAAGCGCTGCCAAAGAAGTCGCCCCGCGTCGCCAAACCGCCTGAGACGTCAATCACGCGGAAGCCGGCTTGACGCAAGAGCCGCCCGATCTCGTGCAGGCTGTAGGCCCGGACCGAGAGCTCCTGCTCCAGCTGCCGACCATCCTCGAACACGATCGAGCGGTGGGTGTTGATTCGGCTGGTGTGGAAGTTGAAGTCGACCTCCTCCAGAACCACGCACCCGGTCCCCTCCCACCAGACGCGGACCGGCAGATCCGCGACCACATAGTCGCGATTCAAGATGTCGAGCAGAAAACGGCCCCCGGGCTTGAGGGCGCGCCCGATCCGCTCGGCGACGCGCAGGTTCGTCTCCTCGTCGAAATAGCCGAAGGACGTCAACATCGAGTAGGCGCTGTCGAACTGCTTTTCGAACGCCATCTCGCGCATATCGGCGTGGACGAAGTTCACCGACAGCGCGCGCCGCTGGGCCTCGTCGGCCGCCCGGATCAGGAGCGGTAGCGAGAGATCGAGACCGGTGACGTTGAAGCCGCGCTGGACCAGCTCGATGGCGTGCCGGCCATAGCCGCAGGCGACGTCGAGGATCTCCGAGCCCGGTGCCGCGGCCAACGCGTCCGCGATGAACTCCACCTCACGCAGCGTCTGATCGGCGCGCATGAACGGGAGCGTGCGAAGGTAATCCTCGTCGAAGACCTCCTCGAACCAGGGCTTCGATCGCTTCGGTCGACGCGGCCGCTGCGAGAGCGCCTCGGGAAGGATCGGAAGCGCCGGAAGGAGTGGCCCGTGGGGCTCCTCGACCGGAGGTGGCGTGGCGGGCTTCAGCTCGGGGCCGGGCGTCTTCTCGAGGCCGGGCGTCTTGAGGAACAGCCCGGGAATGGGCGGCGGCGTCGGGGCCGGCGTTACGGCGGAACGGGGCGTGGGAGGCGGCGTCGGCTCGGCATCGGCCAGCAGGGTAGCCTCGGCGCCCTCGTCGACCTCCAGCTCATCGGGGCCCTGGAGATCGACCTCGTTCTCAGGAGCGGGCAGCGGAGTGGGCGCTCCGATCGGGTTGGCCAGATCCGACGACGCGACGCTGCCGTCGCTTGCCATGGCCCGCACCGGAAGCGCGCCCTCCACGTCGACGGCCGGCGCTTCCAGCGGCTCCGGAGGTGGAGGCGGAGGTGCCGCGGTGACCGCGGAGACGATCACCGGAGGGGGAGTCGGTTGCGACTCCTCGGGCCGCGGTGTCGGTACGGTCTTGGGGAACTGGGCGGGCGCCCCGTCCTTCGGGCGGGGCGGCGGAGTCGGGTCGGCATGAACGAGCTCGGGCGGCGGGGTGAGCGGACCCGAATCGAGGGCACGAACAGCGGCCGCCTCGGCCGCCAGGGCAGAGGCCTCTCCGTCCACCGGCGTCGCGCCGAACGGGCTGTCGGCCGCCGGCGGTGCCGCTCCCGAAGCCTGGCCAGAAATACCACCGTCGACGAGATCGACAGGCGTGGCGCCCACCGGAGGTGGAGTTTCCGCCGGCGACGGGTGCTGGACCGGCAGCGGCGCCGTGGCTGTCGCAGGTTCGAGCAGAGCGGGCTCGGCGGATTGGGGCTTGGCGGGTTCGGGCTCGGCCGGTTCAGGCTCGGCCGGTTCAGGCTCGGCGACAATGGGCAAGGAGAGAGGGACGCCCACCGCCGGTGTTCCGCGCGGCTGGGTGATGGTCCGCCGCCGCACCGACGGCGTCGAAAAGTCCCCGCTGGCGATCCCGATCGGCCCGCTGCGCTCACGCGAAACGGCCGACCCCACGCGCGGACGGCGAGCGGCACCGGAGGTTATCGCAAGCTTGGCGCTCTGCAGGTCCTCGGCGACCGGCGCGGGCGTCGCCTGATCGTCAGGCGAAACGCTGGGCCGGGAGTTCTCGTCGTGGGCTTTGGACACGGCCATCAGCCTCGCGGTACCGCGGGAACGGCGTTCATCGCGCGGGAACGCCCGATGGCGATGCCCATCTTCATGGCCTCGCCGGGGGCGAAGCTGCCGAGCTCTACCCGGCCGGGCTCGAAGACCAGGATCGTCGTCGAGCCGAGATGAAAAACTCCCAGCTCTTCGCCGCGTCGAATGGTCTTCGGGACATCGTAGTGACGGTGGCGGACGGCCGCCCGCGAGAATCGCCGCCGGTGCGTGGCCACATCTTCATCATACGACACCGTCACGTGCCCGACGCCGATTGCCGCCACCATGACGACCGCGCAGAGCCCGCCGTCGTCCATCTCGATGAGCGTCACGAAGCGCTCGTTGCGGACGAAGAGGCCCGGCTCCGAGGCGACGCTCTTGGCGCCCACGGAGAAGAGGCTGCCAGGAATGTGGCGCCACCCGATGACGCGCCCTCCGACAGGCGAATGCACCCGGTGGTAGTCCTTCGGCGACAGATAGGTGATGAGGTACGCGCCTCCCAGCAGCCGCGCGGCGATCTCCCTGTCGCTCAGCAACTCGGCCAGGTCGAAAAGCGTTCCCTTCGCTTGAATCAGCTTTCCGGAGGTGGCCAGGCCGCACTCCACCACGATTCCGTCGGCCGGCGAGACGATCCCCCCCGGTTCGTCGGCGATCGGGCGGGCGCCGGCGCGCAGGCGGCGGGTGAAGAGCTCGTCGAAGTCGGCGTAATCGTTGAGCGGCTTCTCCGCCTCGCCCAGATCCATCCCGTAGGCCCGCGCGAACCGCGACAGCATCTTGCCGCGCAGGCTCGGCGGCAGGCCGCGGCTCGCGCCCCAGCCAATAGCTTTCGACACGGCGCGTTTGGGGACGATCCGCCACATCGAGCGCCTGGCTCGGTCGCTGAAAGAGAGCCCACCCATGGGATTTGCGGAGCGTTGGGGGCTTCCGCGGACTTCGAATCTTAGGGCAGCGTCAGTTCCCCGTCAAAGGCTAAGGGGCCGCTCCCATTTCAGGAACGGCGCCTTGTCTCTCGGAGCTGCGTCGGAAAGCCCCACTTACGTCGGACGAGCCGATCGTCCCTAGTTGTCGAAATAGAGGGCGAACTCGTACGGGTGCGGGCGGAGGCGCATGGCGTCCACTTCGTTCTCGCGCTTGTAGTCGAGCCACGTCGAGATGACGTCCGGCGTGAAGACGTCACCCTTGAGCAGGAAGGCGTGATCCTTTTCGAGCGCCCGAAGCGCCTCGTCCAACGAGCCGGGGGCCTTGGGAACGTCCTTCGACTCCTCCGGAGACAGCGCGTAGATGTCCTTGTCGAGCGGCTTGCCCGGATCGATCTTGTTCTGGATGCCGTCGAGCCCGGCCATCAGCATGGCCGCGAAGGCGATGTACGGGTTGGCGGTCGGGTCGGGGCAGCGAAACTCGAGCCGCTTGGCCTTCGGCGAGCTGCCGCCGATGGGGATACGGACCGACGCCGACCGGTTGCGGGACGAGTAGGCCAGGTTGACCGGCGCCTCGTAGCCCGGCACCAGCCGCTTGTAGCTGTTGGTGCCCGGGTTGGTGATCGCGCAGAGGGCCGGAGCGTGCTTGAGGATGCCGCCGATGTAGTAGAGCGCCATGTCCGACAGGCCCGCGTACTTGTCGCCGGCGAAGAGGTTCTTCTCTTCCTTCCAGATCGACTGGTGGCAGTGCATGCCCGAGCCGTTGTCCCCGAAGATCGGCTTCGGCATGAAGGTCGCGGTCCGCCCGTTGGCGCGCGCGACGTTCTTGACCACGTACTTGTACCACATGGTCCAGTCAGCCATCTTCTTGAGGCTGTTGAACTTCATCGACAGCTCGCACTGGCCGCCGGTCGCGACCTCGTGGTGGAACACCTCGACGGGGATCCCAACCGCCTCCAGCGTCATCGCCATGTCGGCGCGCAGATCGTGCAGCGTGTCCGTCGGCGGAACCGGGAAGTAGCCCCCCTTGTGCGGCGGCTTGTAGCCGAGGTTCGGCCCCTCCTCGCGATCGGTGTTCCAGCGCCCCTCGATCGAATCGACCATGTAGCTGGAGCGGTTCGGGCCCTCGGAGTAGCGGACCTCGTCGAACACGAAGAACTCCGGCTCGGGGCCGAAGTACGAGGTGTCACCGATGCCGGTCGACTTCAGGTACGCCTCGGCCTTGGCCGCGATCGTGCGCGGATCGCGCGAGTAGGGCTGCTTGGTGATCGCGTCGACGATGTCGCAGGTGAGCGACAGCGTCGACAGCTTGAAGAAGGGGTCCATCACCGCCGAGCCGGCGTCGGGGATGAAGATCATGTCGGAGGCGTGAATGGGCTGCCAGCCGCGGATCGAGCTGCCGTCGAAGAAGTAGCCGTCCTTGAAGACCTCGGCGCTGAGCTTGGAGATCGGCATCGTGGTGTGCTGCCAGATCCCCAGGAGGTCGACGAACTTGAAGTCGACCATCTTGGCGCCGCTCTGCTCGGCCAATTTCAGTGCGTCAGCTGGAGTCATTTCAGTTCCCCTGTTCCGTGGTGTTGGTTGGTGGTTCCCGAAAATTCTCTGGCTTCGACGAAGCGCGCGAGCAGCGCCTGTTTTAGCGGCTTTTACCGCGCGCTTTTACAGGGCATCCTCGCCCCGTTCACCGGTGCGGATACGAATGGCTTCTTCCACTGGAGTCACGAAAATCTTGCCGTCACCGATGCGGCCCGTGCGGGCCACCGACATGATCGCTTCGACGACGTCGCGGACGATGTCGTCCTTGACGACGATCTCGATGCGAACCTTGGGGACGAAATCTACGACGTAAGCCGAGCCGCGGTAGACCTCTTTTTTACCGCCGGTCCGGCCGAAGCCCTTGACCTCGTAAACCGTCATTCCCTGCACGCCGACCTCGCGAAGACGATCCTTCACATCGTCCAGCTTGAACGGCTTGATGATGGCCTCGATCTTCTTCATTTGTTCACGCTAACGCGTCAATGTTTCGAACCAGTTTCGCAACAGTTAAATCGTCGTAACCCTGGGCAGTCAAGCGGAAAGGTTGCGCTCGCGGCGGCTGGTTTTCACCCGACGCGCAGGGCGCCGACGAGCTCGCGCACGTCGCTGATTCCGTCGGCGCCGCAGGCGGTCGGCGAGATCGCGGACGATGTGCCCCGAAGCGTCCGGGTCGACGAAGCTTTGCGTGCCGATCTGTACGGTGCTGGCCCCGGCCAGGAAGAATTCGATGGCGTCCGTGGCGTCCTGGATTCCGCCGATGCCGGAGATCGGCAGCGGCACCCCCGCCCGCTTCACCTGATAGACCATCCGCAGCGCGATCGGCTTGATGGCCGGCCCCGACAGCCCGCCAAAGATGGTCGCGATCTTCGGCTTCCGCGTGCGGGCGTCGATGGCCATCCCGGTGATGGTATTGATGATCGACAGGCCGTCGGCGCCGCCGTCGGCGCAGGCCTTGGCCAGCGCGACGATGTCCGAGGTGTTGGGCGTCAGCTTGATCCAGAGCGGCTTTTTGACCACCTCGCGGCAGGCGCGCACGAGATCGCGCAGCACGCGCGGATCGGTCCCGAACTCGATCCCGCCCGCCTTGATGTTGGGGCAGGAGACGTTCATCTCCAGCCCGTCGACGCCGTCGAGGCGGTCGAGCCGCGCCCCGCAGTCGACGTACTCGTCGAAGGTGGTGCCGAAGAAGTTCACCAGCACGCGGGTCCCGCAGCCACGCAGGTAGGGGAGCTTCTCGCGCTCGAACCCCTCGACCCCGACGTTCTCGAGGCCGATCGAGTTGAGCATGCCGGAGGCCGTCTCGCAGATCCGCGGGGTGGCGTTGCCGAACCGGGGCTTCGGCGAGATCCCCTTGGTGACGAGCCCGCCCAGCGCCGCGAGGTCGGTCAGCTGCTCGAACTCCTTGCCGTAGCCGAACGTGCCCGAAGCGGTCAACACCGGATTACGAAAGGCGATTCCGCCCGTCTCAATCGCCAGGTTCGCGTGGACGGAGCCGGGCTCCGCCTGGCTCCGTCCTTGGCGGGGGGGAGCGGGGACCTTCTGAGGGTCCCCGAGCTTGACGTCGGTGCTCATGCGAGGCAAGCCGGAGGAGCGACCGGCGGCGTGTCACCCGCGGCGACGTCGAGCACGTCGGCGGCGTCGAACACCGGGCCGTTGCTGCAGACGTACCGGTACGGGCGCGACCGCGCCGGAATCGCACATCCCAGACAGACGCCAATCCCACAGGCCATCTGCTCCTCGAGCGAGATGAAGCAGGGGAGGTTCTGCTCGCGCGCCAACCTGGCGATCGCCCACAGCATCCCGTTGGGACCGCAGCCCATCACCCGCAAGGACTTGCCCCGGTGGTGGGCGAGGCGCGCCTCGAGCGCGCGCGTGACCAGCCCCTTGTCGCCGACGGCACCATCCTCGGTCGTCAGGAAGAGAGGCAGCCGCATCGTTTCCATCTCGCGGAGGAGAACCAGATCGGGCGCGCCACGGCCACCGTAGATCATTTCCGAGCGGTCAACGTGCCCGCGCTCCGCCGCCAGCGCCGCCTGCATGAACATCGGGGGGAGACCGACGCCGCCGGCGACCAGCAGGTCGATGGTATCGGCCCGGGGCTCGGGGAAGCTGGTCCCAAGCGGACCCAGGATGTCGATTTCTGCGCCCGGCAGCGCGCGCTCGAGCAGAGCGGTCCCCCGGCCGACGGTTTTGGCCAAGATCTCGGCTCGACCGCCGGGACCGACCGACATCAAAGAGAACGCTCGGGGTAGAAGCGGGTCACGACCCCAAGCACCCCGAATCATTACGAATTGTCCTGGCCTGGCCGAGGCGAGCGATTCGCAGCCGTCGAGCTGCAAAACGAAGTAACCGCCTCCAAGTCCCCGATTTTGCGAGATTTTTGCCTGGAAGTAACGCACGTGCTCTGGGGACGTCTTTCTACCTCGAACTGGCTGAAATTGCCCTCTTATTCTTGCAGGGCCCAAAGACCTGTGTTAGTGACCGAACTCTAAAGGGGCGCCGCCAATGGACTTCATGTTCGAAGACGAGGTCGACGAAGTCGGGTCGGACGTCGAGGCATATTGCCCCAAGTGCAAGGGCGATACCACGCACGTCGTCATCTCGAAGTACGAGGACGAGATCCGCAGGGTGCAATGCAACCCATGTGGAGACGTCCACTCGTTCCGCAAGCCGCGAGGCGACGTGGAGGATGATGTGCCCGAGCCGATCGCCGCCAAGAAGCGGGCGATGATGAAGAAGCTCACCTTCGAGGAGTTCTTCGCCAAGCACAGCGACAAGAACGCGAAGCCTTACGAGTTTCGCGAGCACTATCACGAGAACGTGATCGTGACGCACCCCAAGTTCGGCAAGGGGTTCATCTCGGAGATCCTGTCCGACAGCAAGGCCGAGGTGACGTTCAAGGACTCTCGGCGCGTGCTGGTTCACAACCGGAAGGACATGCCCGGGCTGCCGCTCGCCGCGGAAGGCGACGGACACCCCTCGGACACGAAGGTCACCAAGACCGGCAAGCTGACCGGCAAGCTGGCCGGCAAGCCGGCTGGCAAGGCCGCAGCCCCTCCCAAGGAGGACCGCAAGGCGCCGCCGCCGATCCCGCCGGCCAAGCCCGCCAAGGCGGCCAAGCCGGCACCCCCGGCCCGGGCGCCGAAGGCCGCCGTCAAGACTGCGCCGGCCGCCAAGGCCGCCAAGCGCACGACCAAGCCCGCCCGTCCGGTCAGGACGGCGGCCCCCCGCCCGCGCGCCGCCGCCAAGCGCCCCGCCAAGGCCGCCAAGCGCGGCAAGAAGTAAGCGCCGCCGACGCCCTGCGGCCGCACCACCGGGCAGCCGGCCGGTGCGGGCTGCTTGGGCTACCTGCTACCTGAGCAGAAACACGTAGAGGTCGTAAAGAGCGTGGGTGTACACGGCTATGGCGAAGCCGCGGTACCAGAACAGCAGGCCGAAGCAGATGCCCGCCAGCACGCGGAAGATGAAGATCCCGGCGTGCAGGGGGTCGCCGTAGGGCGGAATGTGGTGCATCGCCGAGAAGAGCCCGGCCGAAAGCAACAGCGCGAGCACGAACGCGAGCCAGCGCCGCAGGCCGAGCACCCGGTCGAACAGCACCACCAGTCCCGACAGGATGCCGAGGCGGAAGACCGTCTCCTCGTAGACGCCCGCGCCCAGCGACATCACGATGCGCGTGCCGAGCCCCTGTTGCGCGACGAAGCCCCCGCCCCCACCGGCGAGCTGCGGTGAGATCCCGAGCGCCCGCGTCATCACGAACACGATGAGCGACCCCATGGTGAGCGCGTAGATCGCGCTCTCGACCAGCACCGGGACGATGAGCTGCGGATCGAAACGCTGCTTGTGGCGAAGCACCGCCACCGCGATGGCGAACCCCACCGTGACGGCGAAGGTGTAGGCGAGGTAGCTCCCGGTCGACAGGCCCAGGTTCCGGAAGAGGAACACCGTCAGGAAGTCGACGCCGTTGAGGACCGGCAGCGTGAACAGGACGCCTATCTGGTAGACGAGGAACAGCGGGAACACCAGCACCAGGCTGGTGAGCAAGTTCCGGGGATCGTGCGCCGTCTTCCCCCCGATGCTGCGCCGAGGCTTGGCTGTCCCCTTCCGCGTGACCGCCCTCATCGACCGCGCCTCGTGTGCCGCTCAGCGGGATGGCCCGACTTCTTGTCCAGCGCGGCGATGGTGTCGGTGAGCTCTTGCTTCATGCAGCTGATGTTGGTCCCCCCCAGGTGATGGGGCCCATCCGTCGCACGCGCAACCCCCGCAATGCCGGGAGGGCCCGCGCGTCGCCCAGCTTGCGCAACTTTTCGACCCAGTCCTTCTTCTCTTCGCAGGTCGCCGCCTTGCGCAGCTCGAGCATGTCGAGCGAGACGCGGTCGACCCGCTTCTCTTCGTCCAGATCGACAAGAGCGGCGGCTGCCCGGCGACGGCGCGGCAGATCGCTCCCCTCGTTGGCCGCCTTGCCGAGGAGGTCGGCCGCCGGAGCGCCGACGTGGTCGATGAGCAGAGTGAGCGCGGCGTCTCCCAGCTTGGGATCGGCCAGCATCGCGTCCACGTGACCGAGCAGCACGGGATCGCCCCGAAACCCGGGGTCGAGCGCGATGGCCGCCGCGTAGTCGTCGAGGGCCTCCTGATGTTTGTCCTGCGCGTAGGACACGCGCCCCAACATATAGCGCACGCGCGCGTCCTTGGGCCGCGAGGTGAGCATCGCCTCCAGCGCGACCCGGGCGGCGGTGGTGTTGTCGTCCTCGAGCCAGGCCTCGACCTTCTTCATCTGGGCGGCCAGATCGGGCGGCGGCGGCGCCGGTGCCACCGGCCGAACCGCCAGCGGGGCGGGCCGGTGGTGGGCCGTCCGGCGCTTGATGGCGAGCCCCCCGATCCCGACCACCACCAGCGCGATCGCGACCGGCAGCGCGCGCGGCCGCCGGGCCCGCAGCGGCAGATCCATCGCCGGGATCGTCGCGCCGGTCCCGAGCTGGTCGTCGCGCTGACTCTCGACCTCGGCGTCGTCGAGCGCCTGCATGAACGCCGCGGCCGTCGCGAACCGGTTGTCACGCGACTTCTCCATCGCCTGCAGCACCGCCTGCTCGAGCGGAACCGGGAGATCGACGGCCGCGTTCACGTCGCGCACGCGGGGGGGCGCGTGCGCCAGGTGCATGGAGATGATCTTGACCTTGTCCTCGGACTCGAACGGCCGCCGGCCCGCCAGCATCTCGTAAAGGATCACCCCGGCGGCGTAGATGTCGGCGCGGGCATCGACCGCCTCGCCGAGCGCCTGCTCTGGGGAGAGGTACTCGGGCGTGCCGAAGATGACGCCGGCCTGGGTCAGCGCCTGCCCGCCGCTTTGCGGTTCGGTGATCTTGGCGATCCCGAAGTCGAGGATCTTGACCACGTCGCGCTGGCCGTCGCGCTCGATCAGCATGATGTTCTCCGGCTTGAGGTCGCGGTGGACGACGCCGGCCGCGTGCGCGTGGTCGAGCCCGCGCAGGATCTGCCGCTCGATCGCCAGCGCGCGGTCGATGCGCATGGGACCGGCGGCGATCGCCGCCCCCAGCGAGGTCCCGGCCAGGAACTCCATGGCCAAGAACAGCGATCCGTCGCCGGTGCGGCCGAAGTCGGTGGTGGTGATGATGTTGGGGTGGTCGAGCCGGCTGGCTGATTCGGCCTCGCGCTCGAACCGGCGGGCGAACTCCTCCTTGCCCGACAGCTCCGGAAGCAGGACCTTGATCGCCAGATCGCGGCGCATCATGGTGTGCTCGGCGCGGTAGACGGCCCCCATCCCGCCGACCCCGATCCGGCTCACGATCCGGTAGCGCTCGCCGACGATGGTGCCGATGAAGGGATCGGTCACCGGGGCGCCGCAGCGGGCGCAGAAGGTGTCTTCCAGCAGAACCTCGCCGGAGCAGCCGACACAGGCCGCCATCTAGCGCGCCCCCTTGTCGGGCCGGGCCGCGCGCGCCACCGTGGAGATTGTCGGAGCATCGGGCCGCACCGCCGCGATCGTCTCGCGCTTCGGATCGATGAAACGGCGGGCGGCGCGCGCGACGTCGGTGGCGGTCACCCGCGCCAGCGCGGCGGGGAGTTGACGGTACGTCATCAGCGGAAGACCGTACGCCTCGTCGGTCGCGAGCGCATCAGCGATCGCCGCCTGGCCACGCAACGCGAGCGCGCGCAGGCCGCCCAGGCGGCGCGCCGCGCGCTCCACCTCGACGGCGGCGACGCCGTTGGCCGCCACCTCGGCCAGCACGGCCCGAAGCGCGGCCACGGCGGCGTCGAGACTGGCCGGGGCGCAGGCGAGGCTGACCGACAGCTCGCCCGGCTCGACGCCCGTCGCCGCGGAGGCCCGGATTCGGTAGACGTTCGGTGTGGCGGCCAAGCCGCGTTCCAGCGGACCGCCGCGCGCGCTCAACACCTCGGCAAGAACCTCGAGCGCGGCCCGATCGGGATCGCCCACCGGAGCGCCGGGATAGCCGAGCACGAGCTGGGCGACGTCCGTCTTCGTGGCGCGAAACAGGGCCACCGGCTCGGTGTGGGGCGGCTCGGGCGCTGGGGCCGGCGGCGGCGGGACGGCGACGGCGTCGGCGAACAGCGCCGTCAACGTCGCCACCACCTCCCGCGGATCGACGTCGCCGACGACCGAGACGACCAGGTGCGAAACCGGATAGTGACGGCGATAGTGATCGAGGAGGCGAACGCGCCCGAGCGCCGCCAGCGAAGCAGCGCTCCCCAGCGGATCGAGGCGAAAGGGATGGCCGGGCCAGAGCGCTTCGCGAAAGAGGCGCCGGGCCGCCCCCGCCGGATCGCCGTCGGCCGCGCGCGCCCGAGCGACGACGACGCGCCGGCTGCCGTCGACCTCACCCGCAGGGAAGCTCGGGCGCAACAGACAGTCGGCAAGCAGCGCCAGGCCCCGCGACCAGGCGCTGGGCAAGAACTGGCCCCGCAGCCCGAAGTGACTGCGGTCGGAGAAGCCGGCCAGCGCCCCCCCGAGCGCCTGCACCTCGGCCGCGATCTGCGGCGCCGCGCGCGTGCGGGTCCCGCGATCGAGGAGCGCCGCGATGAGCGCACCGGCGCCGTTGGAGGCGGCATCCTCCGCCCGGGCGCCGCCGGCCCAGGCCGCCTCGACCGCCACCATCGGCGCGGCGCGATCGCGCAGCACGAGGAGGCGCACGCCCGACGGAGTGACGGCGCGGACGACATCGCCCCCCCCGGCGCCCAGGGCCACCGCGACCCGCGCGGGAGGCTTGTCGTTTCGCGCCGCCGCGCCGGCGACGATCGCCTCCAGCCGGGCCGTCTCGGCCGAGGCAGCGGCGTGCGCGGCCCCCGGATCGAGCACGGCCAGCGTGAGGGCCTCCGGCCGCAGCAGCCTGGTCGCGGCCGCGCGCAGCGCCGGCGGATCGATCGCTTCCAGGCTCTGGCGGTAGCGCCGGTCGTAGCCGTCATCGTCGGCGATGGCGGTGGCGAAACCGAGCCGCCGCGCCCGCCCCTCGACGCCCTCGCCGGCCCGGCCGAGATCGCTCTGCAGGAGGCGCCGCACGCGGCCGAGCTCGTCGGCCGGGACCTCGTCGCGCCCGAGCCGCAGCGCCTGATCGATCGCCTCCTGGGTGGCCACTTCGAGCCGCTGGGGCGCGGGCGCCAGCATCAGCTCGAGCAGAGCGCCGCCGCGCGATCGAAACGTCAGGCCGTGCACGGCGGTGACGACCTGTCGGTTCTCGGCGAGCTCGCGGGCGAGGCGTGCCTCGCTGCCGCGGGTCAGCAACGCGGCGATCAGATCGAGCGCGGCCGCATCCGCGGGCCGGGGCGGCGGAGCCCTGAATCCGATCGCCACCTGGGCCTCGAGGCCGGAGGCTGTCGACACGAGCGCGCGCGGTGCCGACGACGGGGCGGACGCGGCCACCGCGTGCGCCGGCGGACGCCCGCGCGGAACGGCCGCGAACGCCCGCGCCACGGCATCGCGCGCGGCGCGCGCGTCGACGTCTCCCACCACGACGACCGTCATGTTCGCCCCCACGTACGTCTCGGCGAAGTGAGCGGCCAGCGCCTCTCGGGTGAACGCCGCCACGGCTTCCGCCTTGCCGAGCAGCGGACGCCCGTAGGCATCGCCGGCAAAGGCGCCGGCGCGCAACATCTCGCTCGCCGCCCGGGCCGGATCGATGGCGTCGCGGGCGATCTCGGCGGCCGCCTCCTTCTTCACCCGCGCGAGCTCGGCCGCGTCGAAGGTCGGCGCCGTGAGCGCATCGGCCAGGACGTCGAGGCCGAGGTCGAGGGCCGGCGCCGCCAGCGTCGCCTGGTAGACGGTCTCGTCGAGCCCGGTCCAGGCGCCGACGGTGCCGCCCGCCGCCTCGATCTCGCGCTCGCCCGCCCCCGGCGCGCGCCGGTGCGTCCCGCGAAAGACCAGGTGCTCGTAGAGGTGCGCGGCGCCGGCCAGCGCGGGGGGATCGTCCGCCGCCCCCGAGGCGACCCAGACCTGCACGGCGACGACCGGCGCGGCGTGGTTCTCCTCGACGACGACCCGCACGCCGTTGTCGAGCCGCGCCTCGGCGCGGGTTCCGGGCCCCCCCATGGTCACGGGAATCGGGTTCGGGGCGCCCGCGGCGCCGGCGAGCTGACCGGGTTTTCCGGCGCCCCCGAGCGAGCGGCAACCCCCGAGAGGAACCACGAAGAGCAACGACGCGAAGGGGAGCGCCGCGTGAGCGAGCGACACGGATCTCACGAGCGGCAGGAGGTTACCATCAATATCGGGACGCGCGCGGCTGCCGACCCGCTCTCAAAGCTGCGTGCCTGATTCCATGCCATGGTTGTAGTCTCGGGGCCGGATGAAGCGACGGGCGTTCTTGCGTGGGGCCAGCGCGGCGGGTGGAGCGGCGTTCGCTTCGCGCCTCTGGCGTGCGGCCGAGGCGTCGCGTCCAGGTTCGCTCGATCGCGCGCTCGATCGCCTCAAGCAGGCGCGCATCGCCGTGGGGGCGCGCGTGGCGTCCCCGGACGGCGCCGGTCTCGGCGAGCTGACGCTGGGGCGCGCCGTCTCTGCGCGCCGCGAGCTCGGGGCCGGCACGCTCGCGCTGCGCGCCGGGCCCGTTGCCGGCAGCCGCGACGCCATCGAGCTCTTCGCCACGTTTCGCGCCAGGCCCCACGCCGCAGCGGGCGGCATCAGCTTGGTGCTCGAGCTCGATGGCTGGTCGCCCGAAAACTACGTGATGCTGCCGGGCGCCTGCTACGCCGGGAACCGGTTCGCGTCGCGCTTCGCCGGCTACCCGCCTCTGCTGACCGAACCAGCCGACATCGGCCCGCACGTGCCGCCGATCGTCACCGACATCCCGCGGTTGAACCTGCACCAGGGACCTTCACGTCTGGACATCGCCGCCGCCGATCTGGCGACGCCGGCGGCGACGGTCTTCCTTCCGGCCGAGAAGCTCGGCCTCATCCTGCTGGTGGATCCGGCGACCTCCGTCGGACGGACCGGCCTCTCCGTCGCGGAGAGCGACGATCGGGCGCATGCGTCGATCGCCGCCTCGACGCCCTTCGTGCACGAGGAGCGACGCACCGACGGGCCGGCCGGGCCGCGCGAGCGACCGGCCCCGTCCAGGCCGGGCGCGTCGATCACCCTGCGCGCGCGGCTGCATGCCTTCGACTGCGAGGAGATCGAGCAGCTCACCGAGCGGCTGTTCGCCGTGCGCAAGTCGCTCACCGGCCCCACCGCCCGCGCGCACACGCTGCCATTTTCCGCGGCGTTCGCGGCGCACGAGGCCCGCGTCAACGCGCGCTTCGTCGCCAAGCCGGGCTTCTACGCGCTCGGCCCGCGCGACAGCGCCTATTCGACCTGGCAGACCGGATGGGGCGGCGGCCTCGGGCAGACGCTCCCGCTGCTCGCCGCGGGCGGAAAGCAGTCGCGGGAGCGCGCGCGGCAGACGATCGCTTTCGTCGTCGCGGCAGGCCAGGCGCCGTCCGGTTTCTTTCACGGCGTCTCCGACGGCAAGACCTGGTACGACGACGGCTTCACGGCGCCCCTGCCGCCTGCGCCCGCCGGTGCCTGGCCGCCGCGCGCGCCCCCCTATCATCATCCGCGCTGGCACCTGGTCCGGCGCAGCGCCGACGCGCTCGCGCTGCTGGTCAAGCAGCTCGCCCTCTTGGATCGCCAGGCGCTGACGCCTTCCGCGGGTGGCACCGACGAGCCGCCGCCCGTCGATCCGGCCTGGGGGACCTCGGCCCGGAGCTGCGCCGAGGCGCTGGTGCGCCTGTGGACCCGGCACCGGCAGTTCGGGCAATTCGTCGACATCGCCAGCGGCGATCTGATCGTGGGCGGCTCGTCGTCGGCGGGGATGGCGCCCGCCGCCCTGGCGCACGCCGCCGCGTACTTCAAAGAGCCACGCTACCTGCAGACCGCGGAGGAGTCGGCGCTGCACTACTTCGAACGGTTCGTGCAGGTGGGCCTCACCTGTGGCGGCCCGGGCGACGCGCTCCAGTGTCCCGACAGCGAATCGGCGGCCGCGCTGCTGGAGTCGTTCGTCACGCTTTACGAAGCGACGCGCGATCCGGCCTGGATCGCGCGCGCCCGGGCGGCGGCGCATCTGCTCGCGAGCTGGGTCATCTCGTACGACGCCCCGCCGCCCGGCCGCGGCTGCCCGCCGCCCGGGGCGATCCGCGCGACCGGAGCCGTGTTCACCGACGCCCAGAACCGCAACGGCGCGCCGGGGTACGTCCTGTCGTCGGGGTCCGCGCTGCTTCGCCTCTACCGGGCCACCGGCGAGGTGGCGCTGCTCGAGCTCCTGCGCGACACCGCCCGCAACCTGGCGCAATACCTTCCCCTCGCCGAGGGTGCCGGCCGGCCGGCGAGCGCCGGGAGGCGCGACCTCGGCGACTGCTCTCGCGCCGACAGCTCCGACTGGCTCGTCGACAACGGGAGCGTGCTGCCGGCCGCCGGGCTCTACGACGGGATCGCCCTGCTCACCTACACCGAGCTGCCCAGCGTCTACGCGCAAACCGACGCGGGGTTCGTGTTCGCCTTCGATCACGTCGACGCGCGGGTGAAAGAGCGTCTCGCCGGCCGGTTGGTGGTGGCGTTGCGCAATCCGACGGAGACCGAAGCGACCGTGCGTCTTTACGCGGAGAGCGCCGCCGACGCCGCCCTCCCCCTCCGACCCGACGCCATCCTGGGCGCGCCGACGGCGGTCTTGCCCCCCGGTGCCACCGTCGAGGTCGCGATGCCGCCGTTGACCGCGCGCCGCTGAATTCACCGGCTCTGCTAAGATTTCGCCGTGGCCACGGGCGGTCTTCTGACGGTGCGGCTCGGGCAGATTCGACGGCGGCTGCGGTGCCTCGCGGCGCTCGAAGGGGCGATCGCCGGGGCCGCGCTGGCGATGCTGGCGCTGGCGGTCGGGGTGGCGCTCGCCCGCGGACGAGGCGGCGCGCCCCCGGCCGAGGTGGTGGCCGGCTCGATTCTCCTCGCCGCGGCCGCGGGGGCGATCGCGCGCGGCGTCCGGCGGATCCCGCTGGCGCGCTGCGCCCGGCTCGCGGATGCCGCGCTGGACGGCCAAGATCGGCTGCTGTCGGCGCTCTGCCTGGACACGCGCGAGCCGTCTCCGTTTGCGCGGGCGCTGGTGGCGGACGCCGTTCGGCGAGCGGCGGCGGTGTTGCCGAAGGCCGCGGTCCCCGCCCGTCGTCCCTCCGGGCTCCCGGCCCTGGCGATCGCGGCGCTGGCGCTGGGCGGCGCGGCGTTGTTTCCCGCCTCCTCGCACGCCGCCCGCGGCGTGCCGGCGGCACCGAAGACAGCGCACTCGGCGGCGCTCCCCGCCGGGGCGCTCGACGCCGAGCGCGAGGTGGCGCGGACGGCGGCCGAGACGGCCGCCCGGCTCGGCGACGCGCGGCTGGCGGCGCTCGCGGCCGATTTCGCTCGGGCGCTGCGCCGGCTCGCCGCCGGCACGCTGAGCGATCCGGCGGCGCTCGGTCTCCTGCGTGACCTGGAGGCGCGGGCGGCCGAGGCGGCCCGGGCCGCCACCCGAGACGCTCGGGCGGCCAAGGCCGCTGCGGGGGCCCTGCAGGCGAGCGCCGAGACCCGCGCGGCTGGAACGGCGCTCGCCCGAGCGGCGGCCGACAGCGCCGATGACGAGCGGGCTTCCGCCGCGCTCGGCGCCAGCGCGGCGGCTCACCCGGCAGAAACGGCGCGCGCGCTGGCATCGGCCGCTGCGGGTCTGGCGAGCCCGGCGGGCGAGAGCGGCGCCGCGGCCGACGGAAAGGACGGGCGGCGCCGTCTTTCCCGCGACGATTCGAGCGCCGGGTCTTCGCCCCCCCAGAGCGCCGGCGAGCCGAGCGATCCCGAATCCCGCCGCCTGGAACAGCTCCGGCGCGAGCTGGATGATGCCGCCTCGGCCTGTCGCTCGGGCGATCCCCGCTGTCGGCAACGCGCCGAGGAGCGGGGGCGCGAGCTGGCGCAGCTCGGCCGGCGCGGCGCGGCGGGAGATTCGCTGCAACGTCTCCAGCGCTCCGCCGAGGAGCTCCGCGCCCGCGTCGGTCGCGGAGAGCTGGGCGAGGGCGACGCGCAGGCCATGCGCAGCTTCCGGAGCGCAGCTTCCGGCGGCGCGGAGAGCAGGGGCAGCTTGGAGCGCGCAGCGAACGGCAAGGGGGCCACGCCCGGAGGCATTGCCGACGACCAGGCCGCCGAAGCTGCCGCGGGGGAGCAAAAAGGGGCCGGACCGAATCGCGAAGGCGCTGCCGGCGAGGGTGCCCATCCGCGAGAAGGCATGCCTGGCGCGGAGACCGGCGCGGCGTCGGCGGCGATGGCGGCAGAGGGCGGCGGCGCTACTCGAGACCGGTCCGGCAATGGCAACGGGATCGGACACCAGCCAGGCGGAGCGCCGCTCGGCGCGCGCCACGGCGAGGCGAACGCGGCGGCGGGAAGCGAGGCCGAGGTCCCGATCGCCGACGGCGCCGGGCCCGGACGCGCCGAGGTGATCGGCATGGCCGCGGGGCGCGGCTTTGCCAGCCCCGGCTACGCGCGCGCGTTCAACGACTATGCGGCGGCGGTCGAAGACGCGCTCGGGGCGACGGCCGTTCCCGAAGGAAAGCGCTATCTGGTGCGCCGCTACTTCGATTCTGATCCGCCCGCGGACGGGGAGCCCCCGGTGAACGGCCCGCGCCCCGACGAGCTCGCCCAGGCAGAAGCCGTCACGGCCGCCGTCGCGGCCTTCCGGACGGACCTCGACCGACTGCTGGCCGAGATTGGCCGCCGGCTGGTGGGCCAGACAGACGTCGTCGGCGCGGTGGCCTCGGCGATGCTGGCCGGCGGGCACGTGCTGGTCGAAGGCGTCCCGGGTCTCGGCAAGACGCTGCTGGTGCGCACCGCCGCGGCGGCCATGGACCTGACTTTTTCGCGCGTCCAGTTCACGCCCGATCTCATGCCCGCCGACGTCATCGGGACCAACCTGATCGTCGAGGACGGCGGGGGGCGGCGGTTCGAGTTTCAAAAGGGGCCGATCTTCGCGCACGTCGTGCTGGCCGACGAGATCAACCGCGCCACGCCCAAGACGCAGTCGGCGCTGCTGGAGGCGATGCAAGAGCAGTCGGTCACCGTCGGCAAGCAGACGTACGCGCTGCCGCCGCCGTTCTTCGTCCTCGCCACGCAGAACCCGATCGAGATGGAGGGGACCTATCCGCTCCCCGAGGCGCAGCTCGATCGCTTCCTCTTCAAATTGCGGGCCCTGCCCCCGAGCGGCGCCGAGCTGCACCAGATCCTCGATCGCACCACCGGCGCCCCGGAGGAGCCGACCCGGGCCGTGCTCGGGCGAGAGCGCCTGCTCGAGATGCGCGCCCTGGTCCGGCAGGTGCCGGTGGCGCGGCCGATCCAGGACTTCGTGGTGCGACTCGTGGAGGCGACGGACCCGTCGCGCTCGTCCGTCAGCGAGATTGCGCGGTTCGTCCGCTACGGCAGCTCGCCCCGCGGCGCACAGGCGCTCATCCTGGGCGCGAAGATCGAGGCGCTGCGGGCGGGCCGGTTCGCGCCCTCCTTCGCCGACGTCCGCCGGGTGGCCATCCCGGCGCTGCGGCACCGGGTGTTGCTGAACTTCGACGGTGAGGCCGAAGGGATCACCGCCGACGCGCTCGTCGAGAAGCTGCTGTCGGCGCTGCCGGAGATGCCGTGAGCGCGGCCGTCGGCGGCGAATCCGCACCGGAACGCGGCGCCGACGGACGGATCGGGAGCCGCTTCGACGACCGCTTCCTGCGCAAGCTCGAGTCGCTGGCGCTGACGATTCGACGCACGGCAGCCGGGCGATTGCACGGGATGCGGCGCAGCCGCCGGGTGGGCGCCGGACTGGAATTCGCCGACCACCGCGACTACGTGCCCGGCGACGATCTGCGCCACCTCGACTGGAACCTCTACGGCCGGCTCGAGCGGCGGGCCCTGCGGCTCTACGAGGAGGACGAGGATCTGTCGATCGACGTGCTGGTCGACGCCAGCGCCTCGATGGCCCTGGGGCGACCGCCCAAGCTCGACCTGGCGTTGCAGATCGGCGCCGCCCTCGCCTACGTCGGCCTGAGCAACCTCGATCGGGTGGCAGTGTCGGCGCTGGGCGCCGAGGCGGCCGGACCGCCCCCGGGACGCGGCAAGGCGCGCATCCTGCCGATCCTCCGTCATCTCGACACCGTCCGCCCACGACCGCCGGCGGCGCCGGGCGCACGGGCGTCGCTGGCGGCCGACGTGCGCGAGCTCCTGTCGCGGCGGCGCGGCCGGCGGCGCGGGCTGGTGGCGCTGGTCTCCGACTTTTACGACCCGGCCGGCGCGCGCGCCGCGCTGGAGCTCGTCCGGCGCAACCGGCTCGAAGCGATCGCCGTCCAGATCTCCGCGCCCGACGAGCTGGCGCCCCAGCTGCGTGGCGACCTGCAGCTCTGTGACGCCGAGACCGGCGAGCTGCTCGATCTGACCGTCTCCCCGCGGGCCTTGGCTGCGTACGAGCAACGACACGCGGCCCTGCTGCGCGAGCTCGCCGGGTATTGCCGGGAGCGGGCCATCCCCTGCTTCACGTTGAGCTCGGACCAGCCGTTCGACGCCGTCGTGCTGCGGATGTTCCGGACCGGCGGGCTCCTCGGCTGAGGGACGGGCCCATGGAGCTGCCCGGCCTCGCACAGGTCATCGACGGCGCGTCGGGCGCGCTCTCGACGACGGCGGCGGCCGTCATCGGCGTCGCCGGCGCCGCGGCGATCACGGCGCTCTATCTGTTGCGGCTGCGCCGGCGGCGGGTGGTGGTCGCCTTCGCGCCGCTCTGGCTGGGGACCGCGGGCGCCGATCGGGCCGCCCGCCGCACGCGGCGGTTGCGCCACTGGCTGTCTCTCGCGCTGGCGCTCGGTCTCTTTGGGGCGATCCTGCTCGGCGCGGTCGATCGACCGCGGGGAGCGCTCGGCCCGGGCGCGGCCGATCGCGGTGGGCGCAGCGTGGTGGTGCTGATCGATCGCTCGGCGTCGATGGCGGCGACCGACGAGCCGGGATCACGGCTGGCGGCCGCGCGGCGACGGGCGAAGGAGATCGTCGGTGGCCTGGCCTCCACCGACAGCGCCCTGGTGGCGTCGTTCGCTGCCGACACCATCGCGGAGAGCGGCTTCGAATCCGATCCGCGCCGGCTCGCGCGGGCCATCGCCGGGGTGGCCGCCAGCGACGAGCCGGGCGATCTTCAGCGGGCGCTGGCGTTCGCCGCCGCGATCCTGCGCGGCCGTCCCCGACCGACCGTGGTCCTGGTGAGCGACGGCGGCTTCACCGACGACGCGCGCCGGAGCGCGCCCGTCGATCCCGACGGCCGGACGCTCGACGTCCGCTACGCGCCCGTCGGGCGGCGCGCCGACAACGTCGGCATCCTGTCGCTGGCGGCGCGGCGGATCCCCGCCGATCCGGGCGCCGTCGAGACTGCCCTCGTCGTGCAGAGCTTTCGGCCGGCGACCAGCACCGTGGGGATCGAAATCGCCAGCGACGGCACGGTCATCGAAAAGCTCGAGCTGACGCTGGCCGCCGGCGAACGGCAGCGACTGACGCTCCCCAACCTGTTCGCGCCCGGCGCGCGCCTCGAGGCGCGCCTGACGGGGACCGATGATCTGGCCGGCGACGATCAGGCGCGGGCGACCATTCCGCCGCTGCCGCGCCGGCGAATCCTGCGGGTTGGCGGCGCCGATCTCTACCTCGACGGCGCGCTGCTCGGGCTCGGGCGCACCGTGCACGTCGATCGTCTCCCGGGGGCCGACGCCGATCGCGCCGCCGCCCGCGCGGACGACTACGATCTGGTCGTCTTCGACGGCGTGACCCCTTCGGCGGCGCCCCGGGCCGGACGCTTCCTCTACTTCGACCCGCAGGGTCCCGGCAGCCCGTTCGCCGCCGCCAGAGACGCGCGGCCGGTGCGCGATCCGGTCCTCGATCCGGCGTCGCTCCACCGCGAGCATCCGCTCTTGCGCCAGCTCGATCTCGCCGACGTCAACGTCGCCGAGGCGCACCGGTTGGCGCTGGCCCCCGGCGACGTGGCGCTGGCCGCCTCGCTTCGACGTCCCGTTGATCGTCGTGCGCGAGCGCCCGGGCCTGCGCATCGCGGCGCTGGCCTTCGAGCCCCGCCGCTCCGACCTGCCGATGCGCCCGGCGTTCCCGCTGCTCGTCGCCAACGCGCTCGCCTGGGCGGCCCGCGACGATGCCGCGCCCGGCCTCGCTTCAGCCGCCACGGTGCGCGACGCGCGCGAGTCGGACACGGCGCCCGCCCCCACGCTGGCGCTCGGCGGGCGCACGCTGGCGCCGCCCGCTCCGCCGGCTGGGCCTTCTCGCGCGCGCCTCGGCAGCTGGCCGCTGATGCTGGCGGCGGCGCTCCTGCTCTTCGACTGGCTGAGCTACCACCGACGGTGGACCACATGAGCGCCGTCGTCTCCGGGGCGCGCGTGGTCTTCGAGCGCCCAGCCTGGTTCCTCCTGCTGCTGGCGACCCCGGTCCTGTTCGTGCTGCTCCGCCGATCGCTGGCCGACTTCTCGCGCGGGCAGCGGGCGCTCCAGGCCGCGTTGCGGACGCTGGTCCTCGCCGGCGTGGCCGCGGCGCTGGCCGGACCCCAACTGCGGCGGCCGGCCCGCGCGGTCTCCGTGGTGGCGCTGGCCGACGTCTCGAACAGCGTCTCCGACGACGCGCTCGCGTTCGAGCGGGCCAGCCTTTCGGCACTGGCGCGGGGCGCGGCCGCGCGCGGCGACCCGCCGCCACGGATCGTCCGCTTCGCCGCCCGCCCGGAAGAGGTCCTCGCTGGTGCTCCGACCGGCGTCGCGCTGTCGCGATTCCCGCCGCCGGGCGGTGCGGAGACCGACCCGGCCTTGGCGGTCGGCCTGGGCGCCGGGCT
This sequence comes from uncultured Pseudomonadota bacterium, assembly GCA_963835825.1. Lineage (GTDB taxonomy): Bacteria > Myxococcota_A > Polyangia > Fen-1088 > Fen-1088 > JADGRB01. The sequence goes on along the minus strand of CAWIGZ010000001.1, from coordinate 512,127 downwards.
GGTCGACGCCACCGCCGTGCCGAGGCTGTTGCTCCTTTCGGACGGGCTCGCCACCCACGGTGATCTCGACCGCGCGGCCGCCCGCCTCGGCCGGCGCGCGCTCCCCCTCTTCGTGCTCCGCCTTCCCGCGCCGGCCACCGGCGACGCCGCCGTGGCCGAGCTCTCGGCGCCCGTCGACGTCCGCCCGCGGGTTCCCTTCCGCGTCGACGTGCGGGTCCTCGCCGACCGCGCGACCGAGGCGCACCTCCGCCTCGAAGGTGACCACGGCACGACGATCGACGATCCGGAGCGGGCGATCGCCCTGTCGGCCGGCGCGACGATCGTCAGCTACCAGGTCCGCGTCACGGAGCCGGGAACGACGATCGTGCGAGCCCACCTCCAGGCGCTATCCGATCGCCATCCAGAGAACGACCAGGGCGTCCTGGCGATCGCCACCGACCGCGATCCGCACCGCGTCCTCTGCCTCGAAGGCACGCCCGGCGGCGCGGCCTCGTTCGCCAACGCGCTGGCCGCCCAGGCGATCGCGTCCGACGTCCGCCCGGCCAGGGCCGCCGGCGGCGGCGACCTCGGTCGTTACGATCTGGTGGTGCTGGCCGACGTGCCGCGCGCCGCCCTTTCCGGCGCCGCGCTCGCCGCGCTCGAATCGTTCGTGCGCGCCGGCGGCGGGCTGCTCGTGGCGGGCGGCACCCAGAGCTTTGGCCCCGGCGGATATCTCGGGACCCGCCTGGCCACGCTCCTCCCGCTCCGCCTCGACGTCCCCGATCGGCAAGAGGAGGCGTCGCTGGCCCTGGCCCTGGTGATCGACAAGTCGGGCTCGATGTCCGGCGAGAAGATGGACCTCACCAAGCAGGCCGCCCGCGCGACCGCCGAGGCGCTGCCCCCCTCCGATCAGCTCGCGGTGGTGGTGTTCGACAGTCAGTCGCAGGCCGTGGTGCAGCTTCAGCGCGCGGAGAACCGCCAGCGGATCGCCGGCGACATCGGCCGCATCCAGGCCAGCGGCGGGACCAACATCCTGGCCGGGCTCCGCGAGGCGGTCGATGAGCTCTTGCCGGCGCGGGCGCGCAAGAAGCACATCATTCTTCTCTCCGACGGACAGTCGCCCTACGACGAGATCCCCGATCTGGTCGATGCGGCCAGCGCCGCGCGGATCACCATCTCCGCGATCGGCGTGGGCGACGGCGCCGATCAGACGATGCTCAAGATGATCGCCGAGCGCGGCGGCGGGCGCTTTTACCAGACGCGCGATCCGGGCAGCATCCCCCGCATCTTCTCGCGCGAGACCTCCGACCTCGACGATCAGCTGATCGTCCAGCGGCCGACCTCGGTTCGCGTCGCCAAGCGGATCGCCGCTTTGGCCGGCGTCGATCTGACGCGCGCGCCGCCGCTCGGCGGATACGTCGTGACCCGGCCGCGCCCCGACGCTGAAACCGTGCTGGCGACCGCCGACGGCGCGCCGCTGCTGGCCCGCTGGCAGCTCGGCCTCGGTCAGGTGACCGCCTGGACCAGCGATCTCGGCGCGCGCTGGGGGGCGGCCTGGGCGCGCTGGCCGCCGTTCGACAAGCTGTGGGCCCAGCTCGCCCGCGCCACCATGCGGAAGGGGGCGGCGAGCCACTTCGCGATCCGCAGCGAACGCGACGGCGATCGCGTCTCGGTGGCGGTCGACGCCATCGGTGCGGACGACGGCTTCCTGACCGGCCTCGAAGGTCGCGTCGAGATCACCGCCGTGGGGGCAGATGGCGAGGCGCCGCCCACGCGATCGCTGCCGCTCCCCGAGACCGCGCCCGGTCGCTACGAGACCAGCTTCCGCCCCGACATCGACGCCGGGGCGCTGCTGTTCGCCGCCACCCTCCGCGCGCCGGGCCCGAACGGCGCGCTGGTCGCTGACGCGAACGGCCGCCTCACCCTCCCCTTCGCCGCCGAGCTGACACCGAGGCCGCCGACGTCGACGGAAGGTGCGGCCGCCCTCGCCCGGGCAGCGGCGGCCAGCGGAGGGCGCGTCGTCCGCGACGCGGTCGACGCCCTCGAATCCGGCGGGCGACGGCCGCGAGACCGAACAGCCGCTGCGCACGCCGGTCCTCCTCATCACGCTGGCGCTGTTCGTCGCGGACGTGGCGCTCCGGCGGATCCGCCTCCCCGAGCCGGCGCCGACCATTGACTCTCGACGGTAATTTTGGCATGAACCCCGTTCACACTTTTTCGGGGCGTGGCGCAGCCTGGTAGCGCGTTCGGTTCGGGACCGAAAGGTCGGAGGTTCAAATCCTCTCGCCCCGACAACTTAAACCCGCGAGAATCCTTCCCAGTTCTTCGGCGGCGGATCGACGGTGGATGGGCGATCGAGGGGGTGGGTACCAAATGGGTAACAAACGGAGTCGCGAGGCGCAGCGGCGCGCGCGTGTCGGCGGGTAGCGGCGACTCCGAAGCGCCACCCGCCGCGAGCCGGCTCTGCTGCTCGTCGACCGTCTGAGAAGGTCCCCCGCCGCTTAGGTCCGCCGGCTCGGGCCCGAAACTGAGGCGCTCGATCTGCGACTTCAGGTAGGTCGTCTGGAGGTGCCGTAGACCTCGGTCGTGATGCGTGGGTCCTGGTGCCGCATGATCCGCTGCACTGCCGCCAGGTCACCCGTGGCGGCCGACACCAGCGTGTTCTTAAACGCTTCGATGCGGTCGAAGGTCGACGGCTTCGAATAGGCCTGCACGTCTGACACCCGATCTCCTGGTCGCTGCCAAGTCTATCACCGCTTGTCCGATCGACCGGACCGCGGAGCGGGAAGGACGTTTCACCGCCCGACCACTAGAATCTCGATGGAGATCTCGGCTGGCGCCATTGAAATCAACGTCGCTAATCACATACCCTCGCCGACGTGGTACGAGCACGCGCGAAGAGCCCGGCTCCTCAAACGCCGAGACGACTCAGCAAGACCAGCCTCGCGGAAATGGTCGAAGAGGCCACGGTCGACGCCTATGGCGAGTCGGAGCAAGCCACCGGTTGGTTCACGATGATCGAGCAGAACCTCGCCCTTCCCTTCGAGACGCAAGTACTCGGGACCGCCGTCACCGTTACGAAATCGCCCTTGGTAACGACGACCGGATCAGCGCCATCTGCACACGCGGCCGAGACCGCCAGGCGATCTCGATCGTTGACCTTCCCCTACCGTCGCCAAGACCCGACGGCAGCGAGTGGATCGAAGCGTACCGTCACTGGCTCGGAAAGACATGAGCGACCTGGCGAAGCCGGAGATGCTTACGTTCCGCTGCACGCAGAAGGCTCGTGACCTGTTGGGACTGAGCGATCGCGACCTCTCCGACGAAGCACAGGAGGATTTCGTCGAATGGTTCGTGGACGTCGCCACGATCGAACGCCACAGGTGCCTGCTCTTCACGCACAAGGTGACGCTCTACAGCTTTTGGGCGGTCGCCGTTCGGAAGCCCGACCTGCTCCGATTCGAGGAACTGTTTCGTCACCACATGATTGCCACGTTGACTGCCGACGGATTCCAGACAACCGAGATCGAGCGTTTGCTTCCGACGCGCGGTCATCACTTCGCGAAGACGAACAGCCGCCCCGTGACCGGGTCGATGAACGATCACGTCCAGAACAGCCGCTGGTACATCGAGCACGATGGCGGACTGAAGGTCGCTGACGTGGGCGCGCTCAATCGCCTGCTGAACCGGACCCCCATGGGGGCACTGGCGCCCGGACAGCACACGGACTTTCCGATCGATGTTCTCACTCGGATTATTCGCCCGTCGGGCTCGGCCTGATCGTCCATTGCGGCGCGCACACGCGCAAGAGCGGCACCACCTACGGCACGACAGCGGCACGCCGCTGGGCGCACGGGCGGTCTCCCATGCGCCTCGCCCGCCGTGCCGTCATCCGTGCCGTGCCGACCCGATCCACCCTGGGCGCCGGGACGAGTCCCCCGCCCCGACCGCCGTGCCGCCACGGTGCCGTCACCATGCAGCGCGGCCCGATCGCCCCGTCTCGAACCGTCACCAACCGTCTCCGACTTCCCAGCCACCGTCGCGGACTTACCGGCCAAGGTCGCGTCCCGTTTTGGGTCTCTGGTTTCGGCCTCTTAAGGTTCGACTCCCGGCGCCTCCACTCTCCCAATGATCTTGCCGAAACCGTCGGTCGGCGGACCCGGGTGAAATTCCCGGGTCCGAGCGCCGGAGGCGCCGGACCGAGGTCGGCCCACTGTGCGTGGTACGATCGCATCGGTCGTGCACGGGAGAAGCGGCAGAACCGGGATTCTGCTGGCGATCGGTGCGATCGTCGGGACGGTGAGCTTCTCCGCCCACGCGGGCGAGGACGACCAGCGCCCCCTTGCAATGCCGACCGGCGTGCTAGCGAATTCGCATGAAGACGGCGCTGCGGTCGAGCTCGACGGGGGGGACGCCCTGGTTTGTGGCGGTGGAGCAGGAAGGCAATGCGATCGGTTTTCCGCAGAGACCAAGCGCTGGTCCTCACAAGCGCCGTTGCGAGAAGCGCGTTCTCGGCTGGCGTTGGTGCGCCTCGATGACGGTCGGGTTTTGAGACCCGATGGGAGCTGGAACCCCAAAAACGCCGGCGGGTGCTCGTTCTCGGCATCAACGCGGCGATCGCGGCCGGGGCCATGACGGCCGGCGTACTTACGCGCAATGATCCGGACTTGAGAGCCGTGTCTGTCCTAACTGCTACAGCTGGAGGTGCCCGCGGCGGGTTTGCCCTCGGCTTCGCGCTCGCACACCCCTGCCAGGGCATCCTCTGCGAGTGGGAGGAAATCTTCGCCGGCGGGTTGTTCGGCGTGCTGGGGTCCGGGGCTGGGTTCGGGTTGGGAATGCTCCTTTCATCGCTGGGCAGCGGAGGGAGGGTCGCGGCCACCGGGGTCGGTGTCGGCGCATACCTCGGCGGGGCCGCCGCCACAGCCTTCACCGATTGGAACAAGCTGCAGGTCGAGCCGGTCCACGACTGACATCAGGCACTCCCGCTGCCGACCGGCGCTCGATGACGCCGAGCGCGACGATGCCACGGCCGAAGTCCTGTCGGGCCGCCCGCCGGCGCCTCGTCGGCGCTCCCTTCGGGCCAATCCGCAGTGCCTTCAGGACGGACAACGGATCGCGATCGATCACGGCGAGCAGAACGCGCGCAGGTCAGGTGAGGCCGCATGACCGCGATGACACCGGTTCGCTCTGCAGTAACTTAAGTCTCGACGCAGCGGCGTCAGCGGCCGCCGGGCTCTCCTGAAATACCCGGGGCCGCGTGGACTTGCTCAGGACACCGCGCTCAAGGGTGCTGCTGCGGAGGAGAAGTCGACGCCGGAGACCTTGACGACGGCCTGCCACGCGGCTTCCTGGCTGGCGCGATCGTGGAGGTGTGGCTGGCGCTGCGCCTCAATTGGGCCTGAGAACTTCCCTTGGGCCGAGGCGAAGAATTGCCCTGAGACGTCGGTTCCGAACTCCGACGCCTGGAGGTACCGACGGGCCGCGGTCTCCGGCGTCTGATTCATGCCGGGAATGAGGTTCACGATTGGGATAAACAGATACTTCAACGCCGGGCCAGCGTTTCGCACCACCTTGGTGTCGGTCGCCCCACCGGGCGAGACGGCGTACACGGCCATGCCGGAGGGTAGCCGGCGCGCCAGCGCCGCGACCCACCAAGCGATGATGAGCTTCGCGTCGGCATACGCATTGTTGGGCACGTACTTCACGTTCGGCCCGTTGCGAATCAGGGCTTCAACAGCGGCGGTTCGGTCACCCTGGTGGTATTTGGCCGCGAAGGCTGGCACGTCGGTGTAGCTGAACATGGGCACGCCCCCTCGGGCAGGTTCCGCGCCGGCGATAACAATCCGCGCGTTGGGGCTCAGCAGGTTGGCGCGGAGCAACCCGACAGTCAGTTGATGATGGCCGATGAGCGGGGCCTGAGAAGCCTCGACGCCCGCCGCAGTGATCACGCGCTTCTTACCTGGGACCATCCCTGCATTGAGCAGCAGGAAATCGATCGGCCGACCTCGCTTGACGAGCTCGGCGAGCGCGGACTGGACGCTGGACGGCGTGTCCAGATCCAGCTCCAGCGGCGTGAAGACCTGGGTCTTGGTCTCAGCCGCGAGCTGAGCGGCCGTTTCCTGGACCCGGGCCAGGCTGCGGCCGGTGACGATGACCTGGCGGCAGCCCTCGGCGGCGAGCATGCTGGCTGCCGCATAACCGAGCCCGGAGGTGGTGCCGGTGACGAGAGCGATCGAATGTCTCATGGGTGGTTTCCTCGCGACGATCAGGGTCGCCTTGCCAATTTCGAACTGTTCGGTACGGTAATGGGGCGGATGGTCAGGCGCAAGGAGTTTTGAACTAAATGATTCAAAATGCCACGAAGCCGCGTGGGCGACCGCGCAGCTTCGACGAGCTGGAAGCGCTGGAAAAGGCGACCCAGGTGTTCTGGTCGAAGGGCTACGACGGAGTGACGATCGACGATCTCGTCGCCGGGATGGGTGTGGGTCGGCCGAGCCTGTATGCCGTCTTCGGGGACAAGCGGACGTTGTTCCTGCGCGTCCTCAGGGCGTACGCAGAGAAGAAGGGCGCTCGCGCTGCGAAGGCACTCCTCTCGCCGCAGGCTCTTCGCGACTCGCTCGCCAGCTTCCTGAGGCACGCCGTCGAGAGTGCGACCGAGGAAGGCTCGGCCGTGGGTTGTCTTCTCGTGTGCGTCGCGCCGCTCGTGGACGACGCAGAGGTCCGGCAGTTCCTACAGAACGCAGCGGCTGGCGCCGTGGCGCTGGTGGAACGTCGTTTCCGGGACGGGATCAGCGCGGGAGAAATCCCGTCTGACTTTCCCGTAGCCGCGCGCGCGAGCCAGGTCATCGACCTTTCCCGTGGTCTGACGATGCGCGCGCAGATGGGCACGCCGCGCAAGACGCTTCTCAGGGACGCAGAGGAAGCGGCCGACTTGGTGCTTCTGCCGCGGGAGACTAGCCACGGGCCGAGCGGCAGTGCCCGGAAAGCCCGTACGGTTCGGGGCTGAGTTCTGCGTGCGCGAGAATTCGAAGGGACGGACGCCCTAGCTCGACTTCCGCCTGTGCCGGCGAGGCTTCTCAGTGACCGTCACAGCTCGCCGCGCTCGCAGAGCCCGTAGACCGTCGCGTTCGACACGCCGAGGTGCTCCGCCACCTCGGCGACCTTGACGGGCTGGGACTCTTCGAGGCCCTGCGCGAACCCATCAACTAACGGTCTTCCCCATCCCCCCCCAACAACACCGCCACCTCGATCTCGATCGCCTCGAACGGCTCGGCGCGTATGCGCCCGCTGTTCGTGTCGGCGGTCAGCGCGAGCAGGTAGCCGTCCGGGGTCAGCCGATAGACAAGCAGCGTGAGCTGCTGAGGGTCGATGATCCAGTAGTGCGGGACGCCGCAACGGCGGTAGGTTTCGAGCTTCGTGATCTGATCGTTCCTCGCCGTCGAAGGCGAGAGGATCTCGCAGATCCAGTCGGGGCGTAGCCGGACCGGGATGCCGGTCGGGCGCTGGGGCGCGCGCTCGCGGCGCCAGCCGGCGACGTCGGGTCGATAAATCTCGTGGGTCTCGAGCTCGATCTCGACCTCGGTCCCGAACCACCAACCGCCGGGGACACCTCCGCCCGGCGGTCGCGAGAAGGGTCCGAAGAGACTTCCGGCCACGGCGGCCTGGGTCGTGCCGTGCTCGCCGCTGGGCGCGGCCTTCTCGACCAGCTCGCCGCCGACAACCTCGTGGAAGCGGCGCGCCTCGGGGATGGCGAGCAGGTCCGCTGCTGTCGCGGACGGATGGGCGTGAGCGGCTCTGGACATCTTCGACTGGACGCCGGCCTCGGCCGGCGAAGCCTTGCCAAGGATATCCGGGTAGACGCGAGAAGACAAAGGCGCCGGCCATCCGACGCGTCGGCCCGACGCTCGTCCCGGGACGCTCGGGATTTATCCCCGGCTGAGACCCAAGTGCGCGCCAGACACCACACTCCGCGCTCGAAGCCGATCGACGATCTCGCGCATCATGCACCTGGTGGAGGTGGTAGTTCCACCAGCGCGAACGACGCGCGTTCGAGGGTGTCCGGCGTCGCACCGCGCCTGGTACGACCATAGCCGGGAGTTCTGGCACCGCCAGCCCCTGCGAAAGGTCATTCTCATTTCACGGCGCCGCGGGGCGCGGTGCCCGTTACGGCTTGCTGCCGCACGCGGCGCGCAACCGGACCGCCGAGCCGTGCTCCGGATAGCGCCGCTCGAGCTCCGTCAGCAGGGCCTGCGCCGCCGGGCACCCTCCGCGCACCATCGCCAGTGCGGTCTCGGCCCCCAGCGCGTCGGCATCGTGCGCCGAGCCCGGGAACCGGCGGCGGAAATCGGCCAGACACCGCTCCGCCTCCGTGGCGGCCCGCTTGGCCAGCACTCGGCATCGCAAATAATCCGTGGGCTCTTCCAGAGACGGAGCGTCGACCCCCGCCAGGTCGCGCAGCGCCGCGTCCTCGTAGCCGGCTGTCTCTTCCATGAGACCCAGCTCGTATCGCGCGGCCGCCGTTGCGGTCTCGCGCGGGAACCGCTCCACCACGGTCCGCAGCGTACGCAGCGCGAGACCCGTGTCGCCCGCCGCCCGTGCTGCATCCGCCTCACGGAACAGGGTTTGCGCGGTCATTTCCTCGGGCGGGGCGAACGCGGGGGGCTCGGTCACCTCGGCGCCTGAGCGTAGCGGGCGGCGGGACCGGCCGGAGCTGTGGCGCGCGCCGGCGGCGCAGACCTCGGCCAGGCCGGCTTCTGCGCCGGCTCCGTCGCCGGGAGCGGGATTGGCTCCGCCGGCGGCGCCGCAGGCCTAGCCGGTGCCGACAGCCGAACGGCGACGTGCGACGCGACGAGCACCCACGCCGGCGCCGACGCGATTCGCCGCTTCCCGACCCAAACGCCGGACCCGGCCGGCGCCTCGACGACGGACAAGGGGACCGTGGCCCCGCGCGGCGGCGGCGTCCGCTCGTGTTCAAACAGCGCCTCGGCGAGTGGGGGCTCGATCTCGTCCGGCTCCGGCAGCGTCGTCAGCCAGCTCTGGCCGGCCGCGATCTCGCGGAACGCGCGTGGCGGGGCGCCCGCGGGGCCGGCGGGGATCCCCACCCGCACCCGTCCGTGCGCGACCGCCACGCGGCTGGCGCCGCCAACCACCTCGACGGAAAACAGCGTTCCGACGACGTCGGTGACGGCGCCCGGCGACACGATCTGCAGCCGACGGCCGGTGCCGCCTTCCAGTGACGCCAGCAGCCGCCCTCGATCCAGGTGGACCACCGTTTGACCGCTGCCGGCCGCGCGCTCGGACCACGCGCGTGCCGGCCCCGTCAAGGTGATCGCGATGGCATCGCCCAGCGACGCGCGCACCTGCCACCCCGACGGCACGTCGAGGCTCGAGGCCGGTTGCTCCAGGAGCTCCGGGACGGTGGCGGCTGCCGCGCCCGCCGTCGGCGCGACGACGTAGGGTTCGAACCGGAGCGCCGACTCTGGGCTGCCCGCGACGCGCGACCGGCCCGCCCTCACGACGGTGCGCACAGTCAGCGCGGCGCCCGCCGCGGCCCCCACCGCCAGCAGCGCGGCCACTCGCCGGAGCGCGCGCCTGTTGCCCCGCCCGGGCTGGCGCTCGAGCGCGGCGCTGAGGCTCGCCTCGGCCCGCGACCGTGTGATCTCGTCGAAAGGCGCTTCGAAGCGCGCGAGCCCGTCGCAGAGCCTGTCCAGCTCCTCGGCCTCGACGGCGCCGGCCTCGGGGGCTCGCCGCCGGATCACGAGGTCCCCTCCACCGGCGGTACCTCTCGCGACTCCGCGGCCAGGCGGGCCAGCAGTTCGCGACGAGCGTACAGCGCCCGTTGCTTGACCGCTCCTTGCCGGTCGCCGATCAGCTCCGCGGCTTCGGCCAGTGAGCAGCCCTCGACGGCGACCAGGACGAAGGCGATCCGCTTCTTCGGCGACAGCTGGTCCAGAAGCGCGAGCAGCCGGGCCAGATCCGCGCGCGCGGCGACCTGATCCTCCAGCGCGGGCCCGAGCTGCTCGACCAGCGCCGCAGCGTCGAGCGGGCCCTCGTTTTCGGCTGCCCGGTGGCGCCCGCGCAGGTGATCGTAAGCGGCGTTGACCGCGATACGATGAAGGTAGGTCGAGAGCTTCGCCTCGCTGCGATAGGTGTGCAGCCCGCGGTGGAGCGCAATGAAGACCTTCTGGACCAAATCGTCGCGCTCGGCGACCGGGCCCACCAGGCGCGTGATGCGCGTTCTCACCGCGTCCGCGTGGCGGCGGAACAGGCGGGCGAACGCGGCGCCGTCGCCGCGGCGGGCAGCGGACATCAGCGTGGCGTCGTCGGTTTCCGAGCCAAGGTGAGGGCTCACGCCCCTCGCCGGAGCCAAGCGGCCACGGATCCTCACGGCGCCAACACCGCCTCGGCGACGACGGCGACGTAGGGCGCCAGCTGCGGAGTCGAATAGGCTTTGTCGAAGTTCCCCGTCGACAGCTCCGTGCGCCGGCCGAAGTAATCGAATCCCCCCACCAGCAAGCCGCGAAACCGGCCGGCGATCGGAAACTTCGCGGCCAGGAAGGGACCCACGAGGGGCGTCACTTCAGTGTACGTCTGCTGGGTGGTGACGCGATACACGGCGACGCCGCCGCGGACGCCGGCCATCACGACCCTGTTCTGGACCGCCAGCACCAGCCGCAGCGGCGTGGCATCGTAGTTGACTGCCACGGGGGTGCCTGGAATGGTGTGCGGGTTGCGCACCAGCCCGTGATCCCAGCCGACCTCCAGGCCGATCCGCAGCCAATTGCGAGTCCAGGCGGCGCCAATGGTGCCGGAGACCATCCAGGGATCTGAGCCCTGGGCGCCACGGGCCCCGGCCAGCGCGCCGTAAACGCTCAGCGGGCCGTCGAGCTCCGCTGTCTGCGCGGAGGAACCCCCGGTGACGCGCACCTCCTCCCCGACCCCCGCAGCCGGGTCCGGATCCGGCATCGGACTCCCCGCCGCAGCCGATACCACCGGCACCTCCGGCACCTCCGGCCCCGGCTGCAGCAGATCGAGCACGTGGAGGGCCACCGTCCTCACGGACGGGTAGTCCCAGCCGACGATCGCGATCCGGCGCGACAGGGAACCGACCCGAACGACCGCTCCGCCCGCCTCCAGCGTGACGTCGATCGGGACTGCTGGCTGCGCGCGCCCCGCCAGGACGTCCTCGATCGCGGCGCGAACGTCGGCGGCCAGCTGCGGCGGCAAGTCCACCCCCGGGGCTTGATGGACGTCGACCGGCTCCGCCGCCCTGGCAACCGAGATCATTGCCGTCAGGCCAGCGAGCACGCCGCCGAGGAGGATGTTGTGGATCGACGCTTTCATCATGGTGGGTCGCTCAGTGTCTTTGGACGATCGCACAGGCGCGGAGGGAAAACCGACATCGATCTTTTCCCCGATCGGGGCCACCGTCGTCTCACAAGGGGGAGCATTTCGCCATCGGAGCCACCATGACCCGCCTTCGCCCTTTGCTGTTGTTGCCGTTGCTGGCCATCGCCGCCTGCCAGACCCAGAGGAAGCCGCTCTCCGGGTACGACAGTCCGCCGCCGGGGATCCTCCTCAACCAAAGCGAGGGGCCCTCGCTCGCGATATGGCCGATCTTCGACCTGCCCCCAGGGGAGCAGATATTTCGGCCCCGGCTCAACGACCAGGGCACGGTGATCCTCACCTCCGATGAGGGTTTCTACGACTACTCCGATATCTACCTGAATGGGTGGACGGGGGGCTGGAGTCAGTCGCTCCAGGGGGTTCCGGCCGGCACCTACGTCGTCGAGCTCCTCGACGACACCGGCGCGAGCTGGGGCAAATCGGCACCGCTGCCCGTCCCCGCGGCCGTCCCCTTCAACTTGGCGACCCCCCCGTCGGGCCAGCTTCCGGCCGTGATTTTCGCCCATTTCGGCGACCAGGTCGGCTCGTGGACCATCGATCCCGCGATGCAGGACTCGGACCCGGCGACGGACGAGATCACGGTGACCAACCTGCTCCACGAAGACGTGGTCGTGCAACGCTGTCTGATGACGGCGGCCGGCCCGACCTCCTGCACGTCCGTCGGCACCGTCTCGCCGGGAGCCGACCTGCTCACCGTCGAAACATTGGCGGCCTCGTCCACCGCCGATTACCACGCCCTCTTTGTCCAGCTCGCGAGCGACGCCAGCCAGTCTTACGAGCGCGACCTCGTCCAGGGAACCGGCACCTTCGGAGCCGGAGGGACCTGCCAGATAGAGCGGATCATGGTCCACGGCACGCATCCGATCATGAGCTACCCGCCCGGCTCCTCCGCGTTCGCCATGTCCTCCTGCTACGGGTACGCGAGCGGAAGCTGAACCGCGACTCCGGCGACCCCGCCGGCTCGGTGTCGACCTGGATCCGAGCTGGCCCCCTTCTAGATCTTGACCCTTCGGCCCGGCGCCGCCGGCGTGAACGGGTTCCCGCGCTCAACCGAGGCTGATGAGCCGGCAGGTGCTCGGGCACGCCGTGCCGTCTGCTTGCACGCCGTCGCAGTCCTCGTACGGCTTCTGGACGACGCCGTCGCCGCAGTACTCGTCGATCTTGCAGTCGGCGCCGCACTGGCCGTAGCCGCCGGCGTTGACGCCGTCGTCGCACTCCTCGCCGATGCCGACGATGCCGTCGCCGCACCTCGGCCTGCAGACGCTGGGCATGGCGTTGAACCCGCTCAGCGTCAGCTTGAACGACGACCCGTTGGTCTGTCGCTCGGCGTGGAACCCGGCGATCTGGTACACCTTGCCGTCGACCAGGCCGAACTGGGCCGCGTTGGCGGCCGACAGCGCGATCGCTCCTTCGACCGGCGTGTGGATACCGCCCAGATCGACGGCCAGCTTGCCGTTGATGAAGAACCAGACGTCGTCGTCGCCGATGAAGTCCAGCCGGTAAGTCTTGCTGGCGTCGTACTGGAACCAGGAGCGCACCTCGCTGGTGAAGCTGAAGTTGTGCAGCGGCTTGCCCGGCTCGTTCGCCCAGTTCCCGGCGTAAAGCGGCGCGATCGAGGCCGAGGTCAGCTCGGAGGCCGGCGTGAACGGATCGCCGTCGACGGGGAAGAAGAGCGGCGTGCCGTCCATCTCCGCGACCAGGAAGGTCCCCTTGTAGGTGGTGCCGTCGACGTAACAGCTGAGCATCGGCAAGGTCTGAGTCTGGCAGTCGGTGGGGCCGTACATGAACGTGCAGGGGACGCCGTTCTGCTCCTGCCCGACGGTGCCGCACCAATACGCGGTCGTGGTCTGCTGCCACCGCTCGCCGTTCGGGCCGTAGCGGTTGACGTAGGTGCCGTCGCCGTTGTTCCACAACGTCAGCTTGCCGACGTCCGCGTGGTTCGTTCCCGGGACGTCGCGGTACCACTCGGCGAAGGTGGCGGCGCTCCCGACCAGGCTGTCAGCGACGCCGGTGAACACCGGTTTCCCGTCGGCATCGAGGCTGGTCTTCACCATGCCGGTGAGCGCGCTGTCGCGCCCGGTGGCGCCGGGTTCGAAGTCGGAGGGGCCGTGGAAGCGGAAGTCGCGAAACACCGCCGGGACGGTGATCTTGTCGCCCAGCGGCGGCTGCGCGCAGGTGTAGCCCGGCTCGACCTGGCAGTGGGCGGAGCAGCCGTCGCCGTCCAGGTTGTTGCCGTCGTCGCAGGCCTCGCCGAGCACGATCCCGTCGCCGCAACGGGACGTGCAGCCGGCGGCGGTGCAGGAGGGCTCGCTCTGGCAGTCGGACGAGCAGCCGTCCCAGGGCCGGGCGTTGCCGTCGTCGCAGCTCTCGGCGCCCTCGATGACGCCGTCGCCACACACGGTGTGCGTGCAGGTGCTGGGGCTGCCCGAGCACTTGAAGCCGAGCTCCACCTTGCAGGTGCCGGAGCAACCGTCGCCGTCGGTCCTGTTGCCGTCGTCGCACAGCTCGGGCCGAACCACCACGCCATCCCCGCAGCGCGCCACCAGGTGGCAGGGCTTGCCGGCGGGGGTGCACGAATAACCGGGCTCGACCTCCAGACAGTTGGCCGCGCAGCCGTCGCCGCCGGCGGTGTTGCCGTCGTCGCAGATCTCGTCGTCGTCCAGCACGCCGTCCCCGCAGTTGGCCGGCGGAGCGAGCGGGACGCCGCCCGTACCCGGGTTCACGCCGCCGCCCCCCGCGCCGGGCAGCCCGCCGACGGCTCCCCCTCGCCCGCCGGCGCCGCCGGCCTCCTGGGGGTGGACCCCCGCGCAGGCGAGCGCCAGGAGGGTTCCGAGGGCCAGCAGGGCGAGGCCACGGGCGTCGGGCCCGCGACGTCCGTTCGTCAGGGTCTTCACCACCTCAGAAAATAGGACGAGCGGCGCGGTCCGTCCCTGACGGCCGTCATGTCGCGCTCGCGTCGTCTTCCCGACCGTCGCCTCGTCGACAAAAGCGTCGACGGCGGGTGCGCGCCTGCAACTGGAAAGCTGGCGTTCGACGTGGCGATGCTCGGGGGCTGACGCCCGTCATGGGCGTTCTGCGGAGCGCGCGGTTAACTGAACGGAAATGACCGACTCGCGGCGATTGAGCCCGATCCTGGTCGGGCTGGGAGGCGCCTGGTTGCTGTCGACGCTGGGTTGTGCCGGCATCCGGCCGGAGGAGAGCGCTGCCGTCGGGGCGGGCGGCCAAGGAGCGAAAGCGGGCCTCCAGGCGGAGGGGGGGACGAACGGCCTCTACGGCCGAGGCGGCACGGTCGGCGCGGGCGGATCGTGGGCGGCGCCGGACGCCCGCGCCGACCGCTGCGACGACGCCGGGGTATGCGCGTGCATGAACATCGCGTCGCTGGGCCGGGTGGCCCACTACGGCGCGAACAGCGATTCCACCGACGCGTTTCAGGCGTACCTGAACACCAAGAGCAATGCCCGCATGACGTTGCTGCCGACCAGGACCACGATCACCGCCGAGCTGCTGGCGAGCTACGACGTGGTGCTCCTGCAGGCGCTGGAGGACAGCGAGTACATCGGCTTCTGGAGCTACGGACCGGACGAAGTGAGCGCGCTCGCCGACTGGGTGCGGGCCGGCAACGCGCTCATCGTTCTCACCGGCTACGGCGGAAATCCCGACGAGGTCGACCCCGCCAATCAGCTCCTGGCGTTCGCGGGGATCTCCTACGGCAAGGGAGATTCGTTCGCCTCCTGTCCCGACAACTTCTGCTACTGCACCGACTCGTCGATCCCGTTTACGGGCTGGACCCCCGGCGCCTTTTTGGGGGCTCACCTGACCGCGCCCAATGGCGGGACCGGCGCGGTCGGCGTCTTCCACGGCCGGCCGTTGAGCTGCGTCGAAACGCCGGCGGACGGCCCCTGCCAGGTGGTGGCCAGCGACCCGCAAGCGGGTCCCGTCGGCGTCGCCAAGCAGGTGGGCAAGGGACGGGTGTTCGTCTGGTCCGACGAGTGGGTCACGTACACGAGCCAGTGGGGAGGCATGAGCACCCACGGCGCCGACTGCAACGGGCACACCGCCGCGGAGCTCTACGACGTGCCGCAGTTCTGGTACAACGTCATTCACTGGGCGCTGCCCGACGCCAGCTGCTTCGCGATCTTGGATCCGATCGTCATCGATTGAATCGCGCCTCCCGCCGGCGGCCGAGCGCCGCCTGACGGGCGTCATGTCCAAGGCGCACCGGGGAGTGCATGGTTGGCGCCTCTTGCTTCTCCCCACGACCGGCCATCCGGTGATCATCCAAGGTGGAATGGGCATCGGCGTCTCCGGATGGCCGCTGGCGCGGGCGGTGTCCTTGACCGGCCAGCTGGGCGTGGTGTCGGGGACGGCGCTGGCGCACGTCCTCGTCCGCCGGCTGCAGGCCGACCAGCCGGACGCGGCGCTGGAGCGCGCGATGGCCTGGTTTCCCTTCCCCGACGTCGTCGAGCGCGTCCGGAGCCGCTACCAGCGCCGTCGCCGGGCGGGCCGTCGGCGGTTCTCCACCATCCCGATGTATTCGCTCTCGGCGCCGAGGCACCTGGCGGAGCTCACCGTGCTGGCGAACTTCGTCGAGGTCGCGCTGGCCAAGCGGGACCACGACGGCCTGGTCGGGCTCAACCTCCTGGAGAAGGTGGCCCTCCCCAATCTGCCGTCTCTGTACGGCGCGATGCTCGCCGGGGTCGACTACGTGCTCATGGGCGCCGGCGTCCCGCGCGCCATTCCGGCGGTGCTGGATCGCTTGGCCGATCATCGACCATCGACCCTGGCCATCCCGGTGGTGGGCGGCGACGGCGAGGTCGTCACGTTCGATCCAGGCGCGCTGGCCTCGGGCCGCCGGATGGCGCCGCTGCGCCGGCCCCACTTTCTCGCCATCGTGTCGTCCGACGTGCTGGCGACCGTGCTGGCCCGCAAATCGTCGGGTCGGGTGGACGGTTTCGTCGTCGAGAGCCCGACCGCCGGAGGACACAACGCGCCGCCACGGACGACCGACGCGCTCGATGCGACGGGAGAGCCGATCTACGGCGCCCGTGATCTTCCCGATCTGGGGCGAATCCGCGCGCTCGGCTTGCCGTTCTGGTTGGCCGGATCCTATGCCACGACCGAACGGCTGGCGGAGGCGCGCGGGCTGGGCGCGCACGGGGTCCAGGTGGGGACGGCCTTCGCCCTCTGCCGCGAGTCGGGGGTCCGCGACGAGCTGAAGGCCGCGCTGTTGCGCCTGTCGGCCCGGGGCGGCGTCGCCGTCCGGACGGATCCCCGCGCCTCGCCGACCGGCATGCCGTTCAAGGTGGTCGGGCTTCCCGGGACGCTGGCGGACGAGGCGGTCTACGCGCGGCGCGTCCGCCGCTGCGACGTCGGCTATCTGCGCCGACCGTTCCGGACCGCCGACGGCCGCGTCGGGTACCGCTGCCCCGCCGAGCCGGAGCGCGACTACCAGGCCAAGGGCGGCGAGGCCAGCGACACGACGAGCCGCATGTGCCTCTGCAACGGCCTCCTGTCGACGGTGGGCCTCGGCCAGCGGCACGCCTCCGGCTACGACGAGCCCCCTCTCCTCACGGCCGGAAAAGATCTGGAGACGATCGTCCGGTTCTCCGACGCCGCGGGCAGCTCTTACAGCGCCGCCGACGTCGTCGCGCGGCTGCTCGGGCAGCCGGCGAGCTGAAAGCGGCCGCCTCGCCTCTCAGCCGTCGCTTGCTGCCGGCTGCGCCCCGAGCTCGGGCGAGCCCGAGCGCCGGCGCAGCCGGATCATCGCCGCCAGCAGGTGGCGCAGCACGCCGTCTCCCTGCTTGCGGGCCAGGACCACCTGCACCAGAGGGGCGAGGTGATCCGCGCGCCCCGCGTCGGGAGAGACGCCGGCCGATCGGCAGATGGCCGTGAAGAGATCGTCCATCTCCGAGAACTCGAGCGCGGCGGCGATCGACAGCATGCGATCGGCGGTGAGATCGCCGACGTCCGCCTCCTTTCGAATCGCGTCCGCCCTCTCGACGACCGCGGTCAGGATCTCCCGCGACACGGCGGGCACCTCGACCCGGTGCCGGCTGGAGATCTGATCGATGGTGATGGCGTGGTGCGTCTCCGCGCGGGCCATCGTCTCCCACAGGGCGGCCAGCTCGGGATCCGGCGCCGCCGCCTGGAAGCGCTGGTACAGGGCCGCCGCCTCGAGCTCGAGGCGCAGGCAGGTTCCGAGGACCTGTTCGGGTGTCGCCGTTGGACCGCTGTTCATGTCGGCAAGAATTGCGCGTCTCGGAGCGGTTGAACATGACAACCATCAGGGAGAGCGCACGGTACGTTCCTTGCTGATGCTCGAGGCATGAACGGTCCCGGCGTCCACGACGAAAAGGCGGAGTTGCTGGCCCGCAGCCCCCTCTGCCACGGCATCGACCTCGGGACGGTCAAGGAGCTGGCGCGGTTCGCCACCCTCGTCGAGCGCGCCCGGGGCGAGTCCTTCTGCACCGAGGGAGCGCCGGCGGAGGGGCTCTTCTTGCTTACCCGCGGCGTCGTCAAGCTGGTCCGCTCGCTGGAAGGCGGCCGCGACGTGATCATCGAGCTGGTCGGCCACGGCGACGTGATCGGCGAGGCGGCGCTGACCGACGCCGCGCTTTACGACGCCAGCGCCATCTGCGTGCATCCCTCGACCGCGCTGGCGATCGGGCGCGAGGCGGCGCAGAGCTTCGTCGCCGCCAACCCGGGCGCCGTCCGCAACGTGCTGGCGCTCCTGCACGAGAGCCTCTTGCGCGCCCACCAGCGCGTCGAGGATCTGTCGATCTTCCGGGTCCGGCAGCGCCTGGCGCGTTTCCTCGTCCGGCTCGGAGACTGGGTCGGCCGGGAGGAGGGGGGACGCATCGTGGTGCCTCTGGCGCTCTCGCGGCAAGAGCTGGCGGCGCTGGTGGGCACGACCATGGAGACCACCATCCGGGTGATGAGCGGCCTTCGGCAAGAGGGTCTGGTCACGCCGGCCCGCCGCGGCGTGGTGCTGAACGATCGGGCCGCCCTGGAGCTCATCGCGGGGGAGAGCGGCGATGCCCGGACGTCCGCCCCGCCTCGCGCCTAACGGGGAACCGCCATCGGGTTCGGGAAGTTGCCGGTCAAGAACATCAGCGTGTAGACCCCGATCGACTCCTGGTAGTAGCGGTCGTTCTCGATGGTGGTGGACACCGCCTCCTCGATCGCTTCGCGGCGGATCTCCGGGGTGGTCGCCTGGCGGTCGTCCCAGAGATTCGCGTACGAGCACATCGCCGTGTTGACGAAGTACGAGTTGTGCCCGTAGGCCGGATCGCAGCCGGTCACGGCGCCGTCCGGTTGCAGGTTCTGGCAGATCGAGGAGAAGCGGTTCGCGTTCACCTCCACGGGATTGTTCCGCTGGAAGTTCGCGTAGAAGTCCTGGATGTGGTCGATTCGGGCCTGCATCCGGGTCTTGCCGGCGACGTGCGCCGACGACCCCGGGGCGTCCTCGGGCAGGTCGGCGCGATCGCCGAACCAGGCGGCGTCGACGGAGACGCGCCAGAGCGCGCGCGACCAGTTGTAATTGTCGGCGTTGGCGTCGCAGGGGGTGTCGTAGTGGCCCCAGTCGGTGAACAGCGCCGGGTTGACGGAGGGCTGGTCGTAGCAGCGCTCGGCCATCTCCCAGACCGTCTCGGCGGTCTTGTACCAGAAGTCGTGGTGCCAGGTCCGGCTGGTGGCGCTGTACGAGGCCGGATCGAGAGAGGCGGCCAGGAAGTCCCCGAACGCGCGGAAATAGCCGGGCGGATAATAAGACATGTTCACCCGGCCCTTGAACCCGGGCGTGTACGAGCAGGCCTGCCCGGGGTACCCCGCGCAGTTCTTGTCGAAGGTGTCGCCCGGCGCCGGGTAGTTCCACTTGCCGTCGTAAGCCGAGTTGACCTCGCACTCCATCTTGAGCAACCAGTCGACGGCGGCGGCGGTGTACTCCGGCCACTGCCGCGCCGCGAACACCAACCCGATCCCGATGTCGACGTCGCCGTCGAAGGCGCTGTCGCCGTTGCCGCTGCACCCGGTGTCGGGATCGCAGGCGACGTCGAGGGCCCGGCAGGTCGCGGCGTCGTCCCACATCCAGCCCATGAGGCCCCCGCAATACTTCTTCGCGCTCTGGGAGAGGTTGTGCCGCACGAAGTTCCACAGCTCGGCGAACAGCTCCTTGTCGCCGATCGCCGCCGACATCGCGATGCCGTAGCCCTGCCCTTCGCTGACCGTGTCCGGCGGGTCGGTCGTGACCCGCGCCGTCCCCGCCCCGCAGACGTGATCGTCGGTGGTGACGTAGTTGTGCTTCCAGATGTTGTACCGCTCGAAGACGAGCGCGTTGAGCAGGGTCTGCACCGTCGCCGCGTCGGAATAGGTCCGCGCCAGCGAGGTCCCGAAGGGATAGGAGTAGCCGGTGCGATCGTAGGGGAACCAGCCGCCGAAGCCGACCTGGGGCGCCACCGGCGGCGGCTTGGGGGCGCAGCTGCCGTCGTGCCAGCTCCCGGTGGCCGACCAGTCGCCGTTGGTTCCGTCCGGGTAGTAGTCGAAGAACTGGAACTGGTCGCTCTGCTTGGAGGCGCCCTTGAATCCCGTCGGAACGGGCGTGTCGGGTTTGCCGTAATACCAGCGCAGCCAGTACTCGGCGGGGGCGGCCGGCATCGGGCGGGGAGTGACCGTATTCCACTCGGTGGGCGTGCGCGTCTTGTCGACGGCGCGCCAGGTGCAGCCGGGGCCGAAGAACGCGTTCGGGACCGGGCAGTTGAACCACGGCCGGTCGGCTTCCCGCCAGCAGGTCACGTCCTCGGTGGTGGTGGTGTTGGTGACCTCCAGGATGATCCAGAGGGGCATGAGCTCGGGTTTGGGAAAGAAGGTGAACGTCTTTTGGCCCGCCCAGATGTACCGGAAGTGGACGACGGAGGTCCCGGCGGGCGGCTCCGGGTTGCACGGATCGATCGGCACGGTGCCGTCTCCGCCGCAGCCCGCGTAGCCCCGGCCCGGGGTTCTTGCTGTACCAGCGGTAGGAGTCGGGTCGCGTCGAGTAGCTCGTGCAGGCGGGCGTATCGGGGGGCCCCGCGTAGCCGACCCAAAATTCGTCGGCGGTGCGGGCGGGCAGCTTCAGGGCGGCGCTCTGCAGCCCGGTGAAGTCGGGATAGGCGACCTGGAAGGTCGCGCCCGTCACCCACTTGCTGTTCGGAATCAGGATCGCGTACCAGGGGCAGTGGGCGTCCTGGAACTCGAGCAGCGGCTGCACGCAGACGCCGCCGCCGGCGTTGACGGCCAGGCTGCTCGGATAGGGCGGCGTCGCGGTCCCCTTGAGCGCGTCGCACGCGCTGCCGGGGAAGCCCGTCTTGGTGGGATCGCCCCAGGGCCAGCGGAGGTGGATCTTGGTGAAGCCGGCCGGCGTCGTGGTGTCGGGTTGCCCCGGCGCGCACACTGCGAGGCCGGAGGCGCCCGGATCGTCGGTCACCCGCAAGGCCCCCCGGTTGTAGTCCGCCGGCAGCGTCGCGCTCGCGCCGGCATAGTCGACGTAGAGCTCGCCGGTGCTCGGGAACGGACTGAGGTCGATGTTGCCGGACGTCGGATTGGCGACGCAGCCGCTGGTCGGATCGATGGGCGCGACGGTGATCGTGCTGGTCGTCGTCGGCAGGCAGTCGGAGTACCAGGCGCACCCGGAGGCGTCCCGGCGGGCGTTGTGGACCAGCCAGTTGTGCGTCACGTCGGAGATGACGACGGCCAGCGGCGCGGTGTCGAACAGCCCCAGCGTCGGAGAGACGTCCTTCGACCAGAGGTCCTTGACGTGGATCCGGCGGGTCCCCGCCGCGCAGGTGGGCGTCTCGGTGGCGGGCGGCACGAACACGTCCGGGGCGCCCGCGTCGTGGGTCGGCACCCAGCCGGGATCGATGATGATCGTCCCGCTGCAGCTGTGGGAGGTCGAATCGTGATCGTTGCAGTCCGGCCCCAGCGGGCAGTTCGGGCCGTAGCCGTCCCCGTCGAGATCGATGCAGGGCGGTGGCGGACCGCTGCCCGCGGCCCCGGGCGCGCCTTCCGGACGGCGAATTCCGGCGCAGCCCGCCGCCAGGACGACAATCGCCACGGCGGCGGGGAGCGTTCCGTTCCAGTGGCCGGCTCTGGGCAACGCGAGACAACCTCCACCCGCCATGTTGCACGGCCCCGCCCCCGCCGACCCTGACAGCCGTCATGTCGTGCGCACACCGCGCCACCGGGGTTCCAGCAGCCGGCGCGGCCCAGGCCGCCTTCGGGCGCAGGTCGTCGGGCCAATGTCCGTCGTTCGCTTCGCTGACCGTCGCCCTTTCGGCGACGCCCTCCTGGCGGACTCCTAGCGGGTCGTGCCGGGCGAGCCGGTCTCGAGGCCGTCCGGAGCGAGGAACGCACCGTTGACGCCGACGGCGCTCAAGGTCGTGAGGGTGGCCAGGCCGGCCGTGTTGTCGAAGGTGAGGCCGGTGGTGGCGGCGCCGAACTGGACCCCGGTGACGTGGACGCCCGCCGGATCGAACAGGTTGACCGCATCGGCGGTGGCGCTGAGCCCCACGCCCGAGCCGGTGTAGCTGCCAATCAGGAACCCGGCGGGCGGGGTGGCGCCGAACCAGGTCGTCATGAAGGTGCTGGCCGTCGCGGCGGTCCCCTCGATGAGAACCGCCGACTGACCGGGCGCGATGCTCCCGACACCCACAATCGGGACGGCCGACGCGAAGGCGTTCGAGTTGTCGTCCATCTTCCAGCCAGTGATGTCGACAGCGGCGCCGCCGATGTTGGTGATCTCGAACCAATCGGCGGAGTACGGCGGGGTGCTGCTGCCCCAGGGCGCCACCTCGGTGACGATCAGCTTGCCGACGTTGCCGATGCCCGGCGAGCCAATCTCGTTGGCGGCGTCGCCGGCCGCGGCGGAGGCGCCATTGACGCCCGTCGCGCTGAGCGTCGAAACCACGGGAAACGGCAGCGCGTTGCTGCCGGCGCCGGCGTGGTTGTCGAAGGTGGCGAACGGCGCGGTCAGCGGCGCGGCGCCGAAGCCGACGCCGGTCACCAGGTTGCCGGCGCCGTCGAAGAGGGCGACCTCGTCACCGTTGCTGCTCAGGCCCACGCCCGAGCCCGAGTAGCTGCCGATCTGGGTCACCCGCGGCGGGTTCGCCCCGAACCAGAGACTGCGGAACGCCGCGGCCGCGGTGGCCAGGTCGGCGGTCTCGATGAAGATGACCGCCTCGCCGGGGGCGATGGAGGTGACGCCGCCGAGGGCGACGGCGTTGGCGAAGGCGTGCGAGTTGTCGTCCATCTTCCAGCCGGTGAGGTCGACGGCGGAGGTGCTGGTGTTGGTCACCTCGAACCAGTCGGCCGCCAGCGGGCTGTTCGAGCTGGACCAGGGAGCGATCTCCCAGATCACCACGGCGCCGGGCGCCACGGCCGCCGTCACCGTGAGGGTAAAGTCGACGGTGGCATCCGGTGACGCGCCGACGGTCGGGTCGTCGACGGCGACGGTCACGCTCAGCGTGGGTTTCGAGGCGTGGCTCAAGGAAGTGCCGGCCTTGAGGTAGAGCGACGCGCCGACAATCTCGAAGGACGCGGCGTCGGCCCCGCTCACGCTCAGGTTGTTCGTGCCCTGGCCGTCGTCCGCCACCGAGATGTCCGCCAGGCGCACGCCGCTGGAGACGTCGGCCCCATCGGAGATCGCGGGCACCGTGTTGAGCAGCGTGACCGCGGTCGGCGCCTGATTGGCGGCGTCGTTGTCCTGGATGGTGATGGTCGCGCTGGAAGCCGGGCCCACGTCGTAGCTGCCGGTGTCGGACAGCGTCAGCGTCAACGTCTCGGTCCCTTCGGCCAGAGTGTCGTCGACGGGGGTGATGGTCACGTCGACCGAAGCGGCGCCCGCCGGGATGATCTGCGAGCCGGTGAGCGCCGGCGTGTAGTCGTCCGACGTCGCCTGGCCGGCGCCGGTGGCGATGCTGTAGATGATCGTCAACGGCGAGGCGGTGCTGCCGCTGCGGGTGAATCGGAAGAGGCCCGGATCGCTGCCGGTCTCCGACGCCAGGCCGTCGACCGCGGTGATGCCGACGATGGGGGTCGCTCCCCCGCCGACGGTCCCGGGCGAACCAATCTCATTGACGTCGGTCGCGGCGACGAACGCACCGTTCTGGCCGACCACGCTCACGGTCGAGATGACGGCGTTGTCGAGCCCGGCCGAATTGTCGAACGTGGGCAGCGGCGTTCCGCTCGGAGAGACGCCGAAGGAGATGGCCGCGCGCAGTGTCCCCCCGATGTCGAACAGGTTGACGGCGTCACCACCGGTGGAGAGGCCGACACCCGAGCCGGAGTAGCTGCCAATCTGGAGGCCGGCCGGCGCGATTCCGCCGAACCAGACGTTGACGAACGCCTGCGCCGCGGCGGCCAGCCCCGATGAGCTGCTCGTCTCGATGAAGATCACCGACTCGCCGGGGGCGATGGAGGTGATGCCGTTGAGCGGCACGGAGACGGCGAAGGAGTTCGAGTTGTCGTCCATCGTCCAGCCAATCAGGCTGACCGACGACGTGCCGAAGTTCGTCACCTCGAACCAGTCGGCGGCGACCGGGCTGTTTCCGCTGGACCAGGGCGCCGCCTCGGTGATCGCGAGGTTGATCGCGCCGGTGGAGGCCGGCGTGACCGCCAGCGTGTACGCCGCGCTGGCATCGGGCGTCGCGCCGACCGTCGCGTCGTCGACGTTGACCGTGACGTGGTAGCTGGCCTGAACCGCCGCGTTCAGCGCGGTCCCCGCCCGGAGGAACAGCGCGGTCCCGATGATCTGGAACGACCCGGCGTCCGGTCCCGACAGGGAGAGGGTGTTGTCACCGAGGCCGTCGTCGGCGACGAAGATGTTCGCCAGCATGACCGCGCCCGCGGTGTTGGTGTTCTCGGGGATCGACGTGACGGCGCCGGTGAGCGAGACGGCCGTCGGGGCCAGGTTCGCCGCCGTGGACGGCGCGTAGACCCAGAGCTGCGGGTGGTTCACGTCTCCCCCGCCGTCCTCGTTGGCCACGTAAAGGATGCCATCGCGATCCATGGTGATGCCTTCCATGGTCATGTCGGGAACCGGGATGGTGTCGCCCGGGTCGGCCACGATGGCCAGCCTGTGCTTGACGTTGCCGGCGCGGTCGACCTGCACGATCTGCCCCGACTCCTGGCTGATGATCAGCAGCTGGTCATACGTGGGATCGCCGGCGAGGGAGGGGAGGTTCGACAACGCGTAGACGTCGGAGAAGTCGAGCGTGCCGAGCAGCGACGGGTCGAAGAGGTTGACCGACTCGTCGGTGGTCGGCGAGCCGTTGCTCGCCGTGCCGGCGGCCCAGTCGATGCTCGTGAGGAAGATGCCCTCGGGCTCCTTCTCCTTCACGAAGATGAAGTTGCCGGTCTCCGGGTCGTAGGTGACGCCCTCGAGGCCGATGTTGCCGATGGTGGTGCCGAGCTTGACCGTCTGGACGTCGGCGCGGTGCAAGGTGGCGCCCGGGACGTAGGTGAAGAGATTGACCTGCCGGTACCGCTCCTCGTTCAGCGCGAACTTCCCGCCGCCGACGTAGGAGACGCCCTCGGTGTCGTAGAACTCGGTGCCCTGCGGGCTGCTCCCGGGGGCCAGCGTCATCGAGTCGATCAGGGCGCCGGTCTTGGAGACCTGGACGACCGACGTCCCGCCGTCGCCCACGACGAACAGCGTGTCGGTGTCCCAGTCATAGGTCACCGCGGACGCTTCCTGCGCCAGCAGGCTGACGCCGTCGGGCGGCGTGGTGCGGGTCGGCTCGGGCAGGTCGTAGCGCCCCACCCGGACATACCGCGAGAGGTCCATCGAGCGAATGCCGCCGCTGACCGCCGTGCAGGTCACCGTCACCGAGGCGATGCCGGAGCAGTCGCCGTCCGTCGCGGTGAAGGACACCGTGAAGACGCCGGGCGCCGTGCAAGTCAGCAAAGGGTTCTGGACGTCGGCCGCGCCGAGCGTGCCGCCCGTCGTCGTCCAGTGGTAGGCGAGCCGGGCGGGTGCGCCGTCGCTGTCGTGCGCGGCCGCGGCGAGCCCGAGCGACGAGCCGACAAAGACCTCCGCCGGCGTCGCGGAGAGGCCGTCCACCGTGGGGCACACGTTGATCGTGCCGTTCACCAGCACCGAACCCGTGTGGGGCGCCTCGACACAGGTGAGGTGCACCGAGACCGGCGTCGTCGCGCCGGCCACCACATTGAACGTCGTTGCCCCCGCGCAGTGGGTGCCGCCATCCGCCGACATCCCGTCGAGGGCATCGAAAAGCCGCCGCCCGAGGGGAGGCCGCCGATGACGGTCGAGACGATCGTGCTGTGGCTCGTGTCGACCGTGCCGGCGCGGGAGAAGCCGCTGGGCCCCGTGATCGTGTACGAGAGGGAATTCAACGTCGCACCGGAGGCGAGCTGCAGCCCGATTCGAACCGACGTCCGATTTCGATGCGGGGTCGCTGTTGGTCGAACAGCCCGAGCTCAGCGTCGCGGTGGTGCCGAGCGCTGTCAGGATCAAGGCGCGGACCAGACGTCTAGACATGGCCCGGCCCAAAGCAAGCCGTGCGCCACCGCACCTCTCGCAGAGCGACGTTCAAGTCGGCGAGATCACTGCTCTGAGGAGGCTGACCGCGCAGTCGGGACGAACGAGGCTCTCCGAGATTCGGAGGGTCTCTCCGATTTCGGTGATCCCCCCCGGGCTACCGCCGCTGGCTGACGCTCTTGAGCTGGGTCAGGTCGCGGACCGCGCCGCGGGCGGCGCTGGTGGTCATGAGGGCGTACCCGCGGAGCGCCTCGGAGACCGAGCGGTCGCGGTTGGGACGCCAGGCGTCGGCGCCGCGCGCCTCCATCGCCGCCCGCCGCTTGGCGAGCGTGGCGGCGTCGACCACCACGTCGATGCGGCGCCCGGGGATGTCGATGCGGATGCGATCGCCCTCCTCGACCAGCCCGATGGTGCCCCCCTCGCCCGCCTCGGGCGAGACGTGTCCGATGCTGAGCCCGGAGGTTCCGCCCGAGAAGCGCCCGTCGGTGATGAGCGCGCAGGCCTTGCCGAGGCCCTTCCCCTTGAGGAACGAGGTCGGGTACAGCATCTCCTGCATCCCCGGCCCGCCCTTCGGTCCTTCGTAGACGATCACCACCACGTCTCCGGCGCGGATCTTGATCGCCGGTGATGGCGTCGCAGGCCGCCTCCTGCGAGTGGAAGACGCGCGCCGGCCCCTCGAACTTCCAGATCGACTCGTCGACGCCCGCGGTCTTCACGATGCAGCCGTCCTCGGCGATGTTGCCGTAGAGCACGGCCAGCCCGCCCTCCTTGCTGTAGGCGTGCGCGACGTCGCGGATGCAGCCGCTTCGCGACGTCGTTGTCGGCGGTCGGCGAAGTACTTGTCCTGCGAGAAGGCGACCTTCGTCGGCACGCCGCCCGGCGCGGCGAGGGCCCGCTGGCGCGCCTCGGCGGTCGCGGTCGGGCGCCGGATGTCGTCGCTGTCGAGCGCGGCGCCGATCGTCGGCGCGTGCACGGTCCTCGCCTCGCGGTGAATGAGCCCGGCCCGATCGAGCTCGCCCAGGATGGTGAAGATGCCGCCGGCGCGGTGCACGTCCTCGACGTGGTAGTGCGACGAGGGGGCGACCTTGCAGATGTTGGGCACCCGGCGCGAGAGGCGATCGATGTCGGCCATCGTGAAGCGCACGCCCGCCTCGTGGGCGATGGCCAGGATGTGCAGCACCGTGTTGGTCGAGCCGCCCATGGCGATGTCCAGCGCCATGGCGTTCTCGAACGCCTCGAACGTCGCGACGCCGCGCGGGAGGATCGAGTCGTCGCCGTCGACGTAGTGCTGGTTGGCCAGCGCGACGATGCGCTTCCCGGCCGCCTCGAACAGCTCCCAGCGCCGCGCGTGGGTCGCCAGCAGCGTGCCGTTGCCGGGGAGCGCCAGCCCGAGCGCCTCGTTGAGGCAGTTCATGCTGTTGGCCGTGAACATCCCCGAGCAGGAGCCGCAGGTCGGGCAGGCCGAGCGCTCCATCTCGCCCAGCTCCGCGTCGCTGACACCTTCGCGTCGCTGGCCGCGATCATCGAGTCGATGAGGTCCAGCTTGCGGACGATCGGCTTGCCGTCGCGGCCGTGCGTGCCGGCCATCTTCCCGGCCTCCATCGGGCCGCCCGACACGAAGATGGTCGGGATGTTGAGGCGCATCGCCGCCATCAGCATCCCGGGCGTGATCTTGTCGCAGTTGGAGATGCAGACCAGCGCGTCGGCGCAGTGCGCGTTCACCATGTACTCGACGCTGTCGGCGATGAGGTCGCGGCTCGGCAGCGAATAGAGCATCCCGCCGTGCCCCATGGCGATGCCGTCGTCGATGGCGATGGTGTTGAACTCGACGCCCCAGCCGCCCGGCCGCGTCGATCACCGTCTTCACCTTCTGCCCGACGTCGTGAAGGTGCACGTGCCCGGGGACGAACTGGGTGAAGCTGTTGGCGATGGCGACGATCGGCTTTTCGAAGTCGGCGTCGGTCATCCCGGTCGCGCGCCAGAGCGAGCGCGCCCCCGCCATGTTTCGGCCCTGGGTGGAGGTGCGGCTGCGATACCCCTTGGTGCTCATCCCGCTAGTCTGCCGGATCTTGGTCGCGGAAGGGAATCGGCGGCGTCTTGGACCCGACAGGGGAGCGAACGAACGCTGGACAGCCCGATACGGGCTGCCGCGGGTACTTCACCGGCAAGACGCGGCACATCACGAACGAGGAGCGCGCCGTCTGGACCGCCCGATGGTGAGAGCAGCGCCAGCAGAGGCTCTCGGCATGCGGACGCCGACCGGGATCGTCGACGCTCGGCGGCTCATCCGCGTCGGGCATCGTCACATCCGCTGATTGAGGACGGCGATGCCGTCGAGATCGAAGCCGGCGGTCGGTCCGCTGGAGATCGGATCGATGATCGCGCGGCCGAAGGAATCGAAGGTCGTGCCGTCGCCGACGATGTCGACGATGCGGACGTACTTGATGTCGGTCAGATCGACGGAGCCGGCGCGCACCAGGGGAGCGTTGCGGAGCGCCGCCAGATCGAACGGCGTTCCGTAGCCGACCATGTAGCTGCCGGCGAGGCCGCCGATCTGCGCAGCGGTGCCCGAGCACGAGCCGCAGGGCGCCGTCGGGCCCCGGAACGCCGAGTCGAACCTGGCGAAGTGGCTGCCGTCGCTGGAGACCTCGACGAAGCCCAGCTCGAGGAAGATGTCGCTGGCGAAGCTGTTCTCGAAGACGGCGAAGTCCCAGCCCGTCCCCGTCGGTGATGGCAGAAGCGAAGGTGAGCGTGATCGTGCCGGCGTTGCCCAGCACGACGACGGCGGTGGTGTCGGTTCCGGCCGGACCGAACGCCTGGCTGGGCATCATCCACTGGGGGTCGGTCACCCCGGTCCCGGGGAGGTAGCTGGCGACCCCCTGCGCCCAGTTGACGATCCGCGCGTCGTCGTAGGCGATCGCGGTGGTGGTCGGATCGGGCGGGGCCGGCGCGTAGGTGGTGCGGACGTCGTAGACCGCTTCGAACGGCGTCGGGACGCAGCCGGCCGCCATCGTTTGGGCCAACACCCGGGTGGGCCCCGAAAGTCCGGCGAGGCTCAGCGAGCTCGCCGGTTGAAACGCCGCCGTGGAAGCCGGTGCGTTCGCCGGCAGCACGGCCACTTCGACGGGGAGACCGCCGGGCGCGACGAACTTCAGCACTTCGTCGTCGGCGATGACCGAGAGATCGGGCGCGAGCGGAACGGGACAGGGGCCGCCGTCGAAGCTGACGGTGGCGTCGAGCAAGCCCGCGTCCGGGACGGGCGAGGTCGCATCGGGTGCCGTCGCGGCGTCATTTCTCGCCGCGGCGTCGCTCTCCGCCGCGGCGTCGCGACCGGCGGAACCGTCCCCGGCCGAAGGAAGCGACGAGCTGCTTCCACAACCAATGGCGGCAACGCCCAGGCTCAGGAGCGCCGCCACCGCGGTCCGGCCGATTCGACATTTTCCTCCGTCGGGCATGAAGACCTCCACCTTCAGCGCTGCGCCTGGCGGGCGAGCACGACGTACTGGGTGCTCGATGATCCATTCACCGCCACCCAGAGGCGCTGCGACCCGTCGACGAAGAGCGCCAGCCCCTGCATCTGCGCCGACGGCACCGTCAAGAGCGTGGAGGGCGTGCCCATCGCCGCCAGACCGCCGGTGGTCGTGAACCCCTGCTCGATGACGTCCAGCGCCTCGAAGCTCGTCGAATCGAATGATTGGAAGACCACCAGGCCCGGGGAGGACCCATTTGGCGCCAGGGCAGCCAGGCCGCCCGCGAAGCCGGCCATCGAGAAGAGCGTGACGCCGGGGGTGGCCGTCGCCCCGCGCCCCACCGAGCTGGCGGCGAATCCGCGCGCCTCTTGCGTCCCGTCGGCGTACGAAGTCATCACCGCGAAGGCGTCGCCGTTCGAATCCGTCACCGCCGGCCCGGGATTGTCTCCCCAGGCGGCGACCAGGGCCGAGGCCGAGCAACCGGTCCCTGCCCCGAGCGCCTGCGCCGGCGATGAGCAGGCGTCCGCCGCGTACAGACCGGCCACGCTCGTCGTCGGCGTGCCCAACGGTGAAAGGCCGGTGTAGAGGAGTCGGCCCAGCGACGCGTCGGCGGGAACGGCGGCCATGCCGTACGGTCCGTTCACGGTGTCGCTCGTCGCGACGGCGCCGCTCGCCACCAGCTCGACCTGGCCGCTGCTGTCGGGGAACGGGTTCGTCCACGACAGCGCGGTCCACCCGAAGAAGGGGAGGTCGAGGGCTTGCGCGCCGAGAAAGGTGCTGGCCGGAAGCGCGTCCGCGACCGCTGTCGTCTCGACGGTCATCGCCCCGGTCGTTCCGGCGGGCGCCGTCCACCGCTCCAGCGTCACGCCGGTGCCGGTTGCGGCGGCCTGAACGACCAGCGGTCCGCCGTGCGAGCCCCAGGTCGGTGCCTGATAGCCAATCGACTCCGGCGCGGTGTAGACGGCGACCGCGCAGAACGTCGGGTCGGCGATGGTGAAGGCATCGGCGAACGCCGACGGATCGAGGCAAGTCCGGGCGGAGCCGCCCGGTGACTGGTCGCCGCACGCGGCGATGAGGCCGCTCGAAAGGATCACCCCGAGACCAAACAGACGACGCATCGAATTGCTCCTTTGGGAAACGTTGAAGGCGGAACGCAAAAAACCCCTCGCTCGGGCACGAACGAGGGGACGGTTGCCGGCCTCTGGGGAGCAAAGGACCGGCGGCCGCTCTCCGTCCGCGCGGAGAAAAAAGCTTCAGCCTTCGGTAGGTCTCCTGGCTCGTGGAACGCAACTCGCGGACTTCGCGATTTGCAGCCACCCTCCCCTTCCCCGACCTTGCGTCGAGTGGGTTCGTGAGGGCGGCGTCCACCTACAGTGGCGGGACCGCGCCGGCTTGGACCGGCTTCCCTGTTATGCCCAGCTGGGCACCGAAGGCACCTATTCAGTTTTCAGACGACGCCTGCTTCAACCACCGCGCGCCGGGCCTGTCAAGCGAGCGCACGAACCGGTGGACGCCGCGCCGGTTTTCCGCGAGCGTCTGGGGCGCAGCGGCTCATGGCGGAACCCATCCCCACCCTGGAAGCGATCGGATTCGACGCGCACTTCGAAGGCCGGCTCGCCGCGCTGGGCGGCGACCTCGTCCCCGCGCGGATCGCCATCGCCCACGGCGAGAGCTACATCGCCTGGACCGCGCGTGGCGCCTGCAAGGCGGTCCTGGGGAGCCGCGCCACCAAATGGAAATCGGCCATCGATCGGCCCCAGGTCGGAGACTGGGTCGCGGGGAGCTTCTCGGAGTCCCTCGACGCCTTCCTGGTCGCCCACCTCCTCGAGCGTCGCACCTGCCTCATCCGGCAGGCGTCCGGAAAGCGCCCCGAGCCGCAGGTCATCGCCGCCAACGTCGACGTGGTGGGGATCGTCAGCGCGTTTGGCGAGGGGAAGAGCGCGCGCGAGCGGCGGCTCATCAACGAGCCGCGCGTCCGGCGCTACCTGGCGATCGCCGAGCAGAGCCGCGCGCAGCCGCTCCTGATCGTCAACAAGGTCGATCTCAGCGCCGATCCCCGGGCGGTGACCGATCCGTTCGCCCAGACGTTCCCCGGGATCCCGGTCGTCCTCACCAGCGCCCTCACCGGACTGGGGCTCGACGGGCTCGGTCCCTGGCTCCCGCCCGGCAAGACGCTGGCCCTGGTCGGCATGTCGGGCGTGGGCAAATCGACGCTGGTCAACGCGCTGGTCGGCCACGCCACGCAGCGCACCGGCGAGGTGCGCGAGGGCGACGCCCGGGGCCGCCACACGACGACCCACCGCGAGCTGATCGTCATGCAGAGCGGCGCGCTCCTCATCGACACGCCCGGCATGCGCGAGCTCGGGGTCTGGGAGACGGAGGTCGGCAAGGCCCAAGAGAGCGACGGCCAGGGGTTCGAGGACATCGTCGCCATCGCAGCTTCCTGTCGCTTCGGCGACTGCCGGCATGCGACCGAGCCGGGGTGCGCCATCCGCGAGGCGCTGGAAACGGGCCGGCTGTCCGCGGAGCTGTGGGCCGGCTATCAGAAGCAGGCCCGGAAACCGGACGATTCGCCGGGCCGCGGGCCCCGGCGCGGCCAGCGCGGCCCCTACGATCCGCCGCGTCGCCGCAAAGGGTGAGAAGGATCTAGCTCGTCATGCGGACGGCGAGATCGAGGAGCTTGCTCGAGTAGCCCCACTCGTTGTCGTACCAGGCGATCAGCTTGACGAACGTGGGATCGAGCTGGAGCCCCGCCTTGGCGTCGAAGACGGACGTGCACGATTCGCCGCGCAGGTCGGTCGACACCACCTCCTCGTCCGTGTACCCGAGGACGCCCTTCAGCGCCCCTTGGGAGGCCTCTCTCATCGCCGCGCAGATCTCCCGGTAGCTCGCCTTGCGCCCGAGCTCGCAGGTCAGATCGACGACGGAGACGTCCGACGTCGGGACGCGGAACGACATCCCGGTCAGCTTCCCCTTCAGCGCCGGGAGCACCCGGGTGACCGCCTCCGCGGCCCCCGTCGAGGCGGGGATGATGTTGTCCAGAATCCCGCGCCCGAAGCGCCAGTCCTTGCCGGAGATCCCGTCGACGACCTTCTGCGTGGCGGTGGTGGCGTGCACGGTGGTCATCAGGCCGCGCTCGAGGCCGAAGGTGTCGTCCAGCACCTTGGCGACCGGGGCCAGGCAGTTGGTGGTGCACGACGCGGCCGAGATGATCGGCTGGCCCGCGTAGGCGTCGGTGTTGACGCCGTAGACGAAGATCGGCGTGTCGTCCTTGGACGGCGCCGACATGATGACCCGCTTGGCGCCTGCCCGCAGGTGACCCTCGGTCTTCTCCCTGGTCAGGAAGATTCCGGTCGACTCGATCACCACGTCGACGCCCACGTCGCCCCAGGCCGACCCCGCCGGATCCTTCACGGCGGTGGCGCGGATGGGCCGGCCGTCCACCACCAGGAAGCGATCCTCGACCGCCAGCGAATGCCGGAAGCGGCCGTGGACCGAGTCGTGCCGGAGGAGATACGCCAGGTGGGGAAGCTCGAGGAGATCGTTGACCGCCACGATCTCGACGTCGTCGCGCTCCATCGCGGCGCGAAACGCCACCCGGCCGATGCGGCCGAATCCGTTGATGCCGATCTTGATCATCCCTCATCGATAGCGCGGGCCGGCGATGTCCCGAAGGACAATGACATTGCATTTCAGGCCACGGGCGGACAATCTTTCATCGTGCGTCGCCGGCCACAGCGGGTCTGGTTTCTGGTCGCCCCGGGCACGGGCGTGCTGGACATCGCCGGCCCCTGGGAGGTGCTGGGACACGCCAACGACGTGCTCGGCCGGATGGCGTACGACCTCGAGCTGGTCGGGCCGCGGGCGCCGGCCGTGCGGACCCGGTACGGCCTCGTCGTGGCCGGCGTTCGCCCCCTCCCCCGGACCGGCGGCCGCCTCCCGGAGATCGCCATCGTGGCGGGAGGGTCGCCGCGGCTCCCCCTGCCCGACGGAGAAGCGCGCCTCACCGCCTGGCTGCGCCGGAATCACCGGCGGATCCCTTCGGTGATCTCGATCTGCACCGGCGCCTTCGTCCTGGGGGAAGCAGGGCTCCTCGACGGACGCCGGGCCACGACGCACTGGCTTCATCTGGCCGACCTCAGAGGCCGGTTTCCCGCGGCGCGTGTGGTCGACGAGGGGATCTTCGTGCGGGACGGCGGCGTCTGGACCTCGGGGGGGCTCACGGCGGGAATCGATCTCACCCTCGCGCTGGTCGAAGCGGATCACGGGCACGCCGTCGCGATGGCCGTCGCCAAGCGGCTGGTGCTGTTCCTGCGGCGCTCGGGGAATCAGGCGCAGTTCAGCTCCGCCCTGCAGCGGCAGGAAAAGGAGCCGTCCCAGCTGCGTGATATTTCGTCGTTCGTCATCGAGCACGTCGACGAGGCGCTGCCCGTGGCCCGGGTGGCGGCGCGGAGCGGGATGAGCCCCCGCACGCTCAGCCGCTGGTGCCGCACCCACTTCGACGAATCGCCCGCCGAGCTGGTGCGCCGGCTCCGAATGGACGAGGCCCGACGTCTCCTCGAGGAGACGCCGCTTCCGTTGAAGGACATCACCTCACGGACCGGGTTCGGCGATGTCAGCACGATGTGGCGCGCCTTCACGCAGCGTCTCGGCGTCACGCCGACCGCCTACCGCCAGCGCTTCGCGGCCGCGCCGGCCCGCCGAGAGAACCTCCAGGATCGCCCGCCAGCCTTGCGAGCACCTCGAGCGTGATTAGGTTTTCGACCTAGGAGACAACACCATGTCGTTGGAAACCGTGCTCATCTGGATCGCGATCGGGCTCATCTCCGGCTGGCTGGCGTCCGCAGTCGTCGGCGGGGGATACGGGGTGATCGGGGACATCGTCGTCGGAATCGTGGGATCGTTCCTGGGCGGCCTCATCTTCCGGGGGCTGCACGTCCATTCGCCGATCGGAGGATTGGCCGGCACGATCTTCGTGGCCTTCATCGGCGCCCTCGCCCTGCTCATCGTTCTGAGGCTCATTCGTTCGAGCGGGACGCGCCGGCTCTGACGACCGGTCCCCTCACTCCTCGTTGCCGGGGGTGAGCGGAGTCTCGGCCGGATTTTTCCCTTCGGCGGCGTCGGCCTGTCGAATCTCATGGGCGATCTCGGTCGCCACCGCCGCGGCCTCGGCCGGCGACGCTCCGGCCGCCTCGCGGGCGTAGGCCCGCTCGGCCCGGGCATCGCGGGCGCGCAAGTGGGGATCGTCGGTGTCGTCACCGGGAAGGTCGAGGCGCAGCTCTTCGGCCAGCATCCGCAGCGCCGCGGCGATGGGCAGCGCCAGCAGCGCCCCGATCATCCCCCCGACCTTGCCGCCCACCAGCAGCGCGATCACCACCACCGCCGACGACAGCCGCAACGCTTGACCGTAGACCCTCGGGACGAGCACCCGGCTCTCCAGCTCCTGGTAGCCGATCATCGCGATCAAGACGATCGTCGCCACCGCCGTACCGCGCGAGAGCGCCACCAGGACCGCCGGCGTGGTCGCCAGCAGTCCACCGACGAACGGAATCACGTCGGTGAGCGCGGCGAACGTGGCCAGCGCGAGCGCATTGGGAACGCGCGTGCTCTCCAGCAGCGCGAACGTGAACAGACCGATGGCGACCGAGGTGATGAGCTGGCCGCGGAGATAGCCGCCCACGATCGTCGCCAGGTTCAGGAGGATCCGCGCCAGCCGGACATGAAAACGGCGCGGAACCAGCGCGTAGAGGGCTGCCCGGGAGCGTTCGGCGTCGGCGATGAAGTAGATCGCCAGCACCGCGCAGGTGGCGACGTACCCGATCGCCTCGACGACCCCCAGCGAGGTGGTCAGCGCGGTGGTCACGTTCAGGTTCCGCAGACGGTCCTCGAGGTTGAAGCTGCGGATCGCGTCGGCGAGCGGCTCGGTCAGCTGATGAGCCTCGAGCGTCCGCGCCAGGTGCTCTTGGATCTCGGGCAGGTGCTCGATCGTGTGGCTGACCTCGGCGACCAGGGCCGGGATCGTGACGAGAGCCGCCCCCACGAGGACGATCCCGCAGACAGAAAACACGACGGCGATCGACACGGCCCGATTCAGCCGATGCCGCTGGAGCCAGCTGACCGCAGGGCTGAGGGTCCCGACCAGGATCAAGGCGACGACGACGACCACCAGGATCGGCAGCAGCTCCCCCAGCAACCAGATCCCCCCCACCGTCAGCGCGACGGCGGCGATGGTCCGGTAGGAGATCTCGACGCGATGAACGACCCTGCGGCCGGCGCCGCGCTCGTCCGGTTCGTGCTCCGGCTCCGTCACGACGCTCGATGGCGGCAGTTGGCGAACACGCGCCGCAAAGCTAAGGCGAACCCTGAGGTTGGCAATCCGCGATCAGCAGATCTCCCAGCGCCAGCGGCGTCACTCATTCGCCCACCTCAGGTCGTCTTGATGAGGCCACCATCGATGACGTAGTTGGAGCCGGTGACGTTCTTCGTCCGCTCGGACGCCAGCAGCACGACCAGCGTGGCGACGTCTTCGGGCGTCGAGAACCGCCCGGTCGCGAAGCCGCCCATCCCGGCCACGATCTTCTCGCGCGCCTGCTGGGCGTCGGTCCCGGTCGCCTGCGCGACGGTGTCGGCGACGCCGCCCTTGCCCAGCCAGAGGTCGGTGCTGACCGGGCCAGGCGAGACCGCGTTGACCCGAACGCCGCGCGGACCGAGCTCCATGGCGATCGACTTGGTGAAGTTCACCAGGGCGGCCTTGGCGGCGCCGTAGTCGAGCACGCCGGAGTCGGGCTCGAAGAACGCGTTCACCGAGGCGACGTTGACGATCGCCCCTCCGCCTGCCTCGAGCATCGGCCCGAGCGCGGCCCGCGTCGCGCGGACGGCGGCGAAGAAGTTCATCCGCATCGACCACTCGAACTCCTCGTCGCTGGTCCCCAGAAAACCGCCCAGCCGCAGCCGGACGGCGCCCAGGTTGTTGACCAGCACGTCGAGGCGCCCGTGCTCGTCGAGCGCGGCCGCGACCAGCTGGGCGGGCCCGTCCGGGGCAGCCAGATCGAGCTGGCGCGCAGTGACGCCCGGCAGCCCAGCCAGACCATCGGCGGTCCGCGCGCCGGCCACGACCTTGGCGCCCTCCTCGACGAACATCTTCGTGACGGCGAGGCCGATCCCTTTGCTGGCCCCGGTCACCACCGCCACCTTGCCCTGCAATCCCAGATTCATGAGGCCTCCGCCAAGCAGCCGGTCGACGATTCGTCCGCAACCGTCACGAGGTTATTTTGGGCGGGTCGTCGAGCTCCGGCAGCCCCAGCGAGCCGGTCACCACGACGTCGCCGACCCGCAGTCGGGAGACGGCGAGATCCTGGACCTCGAGAGCGACGACCTTCGCGTTCCCGACCTCCACCCGCCCGACCGCCAACCAACGAATCGTCAACGCGCCGACCGCGAAGGCCCCGACGGCCACTGCCCCCATCGCCGTCGCCACCACCGCCAGTCCATCGGCCCCCCAACCGCCTCTGCCTCAGAAGATCTCCCATGCCCGCGCTCTGAACTTGATCACGCAGCACCCTTCGGGCCAGCCGAGAAGCGGAGCCGGTTTTGTCAGAAAATCACGTTTTTTCCGGGGCCCGGACGCCCCGCCGCCCGGGCAAGCACGAAGCGATACCTCCGGATGCGAAAACGAGATAGGTTACCGCCCCATGCATCTCACGCACCGAACCACCTGCCGAGTCTGCAAATCGTCGTCGTTGACCAAGGTAATCGATTTGGGTGAGCAACACCTTCAGGGTTCGTTCCTCAAGCCCGGCCGGCAGGTCCCGCCGATGCGACGGGTGCCCGACGTCGCTCGTGCGATGCAATCCCGAGCTCGACGAGAAGGCCTGCGGCCTTTTGCAGACGGAGCATACGGTTCCGCCCGGAGGTTCTCTACTCCGTCTACTGGTACCGATCGGGCACGAACGCGACGATGACGAACCATCTCGGTGCTCTGGCCCAGGAGGCGACGGCCCTGTACGGCAAGCCCGCCGCGCGCGTGCTCGACATCGGGTGCAACGATGGCACGCTGCTCAAGTCCTATCCGGCGACCTTCGCGAAGTTCGGGGTCGACCCCTCCGATCTCGCCAACGAGGTGCCGGCCGGCATCACCGTCGTCCACGACCTGTTCCCGTCGGATGAGCTGTATCAGGCTCTCGACGGGAAGCTCTGCGACATCGTGACGTCGATTGCGATGTTCTACGACCTCGAGGATCCGATCGCGTTCGCGCGCGCCATCAAGCGCGTGCTGTCGCCCGACGGGCTCTGGTGCGTCGAGATGTCGTACATGCCGACCATGCTCCGCATGACCAGCTACGACACCATCTGCCACGAGCACCTCGAGTACTACAGCCTCGCCGTGCTCGAGCACATCATGCGGCAGGCCGACCTGCGGCTCGTCAACGTCTCCCTCAACGCCAGCAACGGCGGCTCGATCCGCTGCTACGCCACCCACGCGGACAACCTGCGCTACCGGCGTGACGAGTTCGCCTCCAACATCAAGCGCCTGCGGCAGGAAGAGTTCGATCTCGAGCTCGACACCGACAAGCCGTACCGGCAATTTCCAGGAGCGCGTGAACGTTCACAAGCAGGAGCTCCTCTCGCTGCTGCGAGAGGCTGCGCGCCGAGGGCAAGCGCATCCACGCTTACGGCGCCTCGACCAAGGGCAACACCATCCTCCAGTGGTGCGGAATCGACAGCCGGCTCGTCGACGTCGCGGCCGAACGCAACCCGGACAAGTTCGGCGCGCGCACGCTCGGCTCGGACATTCCCATCGTCAGCGAGGAGGAGTCTCGCAAGGCCAAGCCGGACTACTACCTGGTGCTGCCCTGGCACTTTCGCGACGAGTTCGTCGAACGTGAGAAGGCGCTGCTCGCCTCGGGCGTCGGCATGATCTTCCCGCTGCCGACCATCGAAATCGTTCAGGGCGCCGCCAAGAGATAGCGTCACGTGAAAGCGCTCGTGTTCGGCGCCAATGGCCAGGACGGCCCCTACCTCATCGAGGCGCTGCGCAGCCGAGGGGTGGAGGCGAGCGGTTTTTCGCGCTCGGGTCCCTGGTCCCGCCTCGACGTCGCCAATCGAGAGGCCGTCGCGTCCGCTCGTCGCCAGCGCGCGGCCCGACTACATCTTCCAGCTCGCGGCGCGGTCGCTCGACCCGCCACGAGGCGCTGTTCGACAACCACGCGGCGATCTCCACGGGTCGCCCTCAACGTTCTCGAGGCGGTGCGCGCGCACGCGCCCGCGGCGCGGGTCTTCATCGCCGGCTCAGCCGTTCAGTTCCGCAACGTTGGAGAGCCCATCGACGAGGACGCCCCCTTCGAGGCCAGCAGCGCCTACGCGGTGGCGCGCATCCAATCCGTGTACGCGGCCCGTTACTTTCGCTCGGTGGGCGTCAAGGCGTACGTCGGGTACCTGTTCCACCACGAGAGCCCGCGCCGCGGCCCCGGGCACCTGTCCGCAGCTGATCGCGCAGGCCGCCCGGCGGATCGCCAGCGGCAGCGGTGAGACGCTGGAGATCGGCGATCCGATCGGTGGTCAAGGAGTGGACGTTCGCGGGCGACGCCATGGAGGCCGTGGTGACGCTCACCGAGCCAGGACGAGGTGTTCGAGGCCGTCATCGGCACGGGCGACGGACACTCCGTCGAGGAGTGGCTGGAGACCTGCTTTGCGCGCGCGAGCCTCCATTGGCGCGATCACGTGCGGGTCAAGAGCGGCTTCCGGGCGGAGTATCCGAGGCTGGTCTCGCGCCCTGCGCGTTTGCTCGGACTCGGGTGGCGCCCCCGCGTCGGCTTCGACGAGCTCGCCGCGATGATGATGACGGGCTGAGGCCGGCAGCTATCGCCCGCCGACCGGTGTGCGCCTCACGTCATCCTTCCGGAGGTAGACGTGGTAGTCGCTGATACCTGCGATCGGCGTCTCGTCGTACCGGGCCTTCAGCATCGCCTGGATAGGCGGGCAGAGCTCGTAGACCTCGGCGCGCGCGTCGATGAACAGCCCCAGCGAGTTGTCCAGGAACACCATTGCGCCTGGCGGTGACGTCGTCAGGCGGTGGCAAACCTCGGAATTGATCCGCGTTTCCAACTTGGTGATCGCCTGCAACTGCTTGGCGTCGGGCCCCTCACCCGGCGACGCCGGCGCGTGTTCGTAGAGCACTTTGATGTTCAGCACCATGTTTACATAGAAGGGAACCGCCGGCCGGCGCTCGGCGTTGAGCAGTACGTGCGCCTCATGACCGTAAAGAAACACGGTGTCGGTCGGCTTGGTTTTCGCCTTCAGGAAATCGCCGACTCGCTTGGCCTCTACGATGTCGGAGTCCACGGTCTGCGGCATCGCCATGTGCATGTAGCCGCTGGCGTGGATGGCTTCGTTGGTCTTGTTGGCGAAGAACACCAGGACCACGACAGCGGCCACGCTGCGGGCCAGCGTCCAGGGGACCGGCGAAGGGCGGCGGCCCCAGATCTCCGACAGCACAAGCAGTTGCATCGGCACGACGGCCGCTGTCGTCTGCTGGACGTGGTTGGACCAGCCCTTCCCCTCGATGCAAGCGGCGATCAGCATCAGCATCGGGGCGAAGGCGAAGGAGATGGCCCGCGCCGGAACAGCCCGCACCGCGACCGCCACCACCACCCCGACCAGCACCAGCGCGGCGATCTCTCCGGCATACGCGTACGCCCCCGTGAAGAGGCTCCAGGCGTTCTGCTTGGCCAGGAAGCGGTAGAAGGTGAACGGGAACTCGAAGTACCAGAACCACAGGCCGCGGATGCTGCCGAAGATCGCCAGCAGCAAGAAGATCCCGACGACGGCCCCCGCCGCCCCCCACAGCGCGGCGCGCAGGCGCAGCCAGCGCCGCTCACGCGTCGGGTCATCGGCGAACCAGATCGCGAGCAGAGCGCTGGCCGGGTAGGTGATCCCGGAGTGCCGGCCGAATATCTGGAGCATGCACAGCACGCCGCCCGCCGCGGCCGCGATCTTGGCCCCCCGGTCCGAGAAATCGGCGCTGACGTAGACCAGCACCAGCCCGCAGTAGCCAAACAGGGCGAAGTACCCGTCGCGCTGGACGGTCATGCTCCACCCCTGCGCGAAGTACCAGGTCAGCCACAGGGCGGCGCCCAGCGCGCCCCAGGCGATCCGTGACATGGCGCCGCCCAGGCGGGTCTCTGACGAGCGCGGCGCCAGAACGGCACCCATGACACCCGACACGCCGATCTGGATGACAAGATCGGCCACCCGGCAGCCGTGATCGCTCGATCCGGCGAACAGCTGCATGAGCGCGTGGAGGAAATGGATGAGCGGCCCGTCGGGCGCACCCACGTCCTTGTAGAGACGAACGCCGTGCAGCAAGCACCAGCCGCTGTACTGGCACTGCGCCGCATCGCGGAACAGCGGGCTCTGCACCTCCTTTTGCAACTCCGTCAGCAGCCAGGGCGAGACGGCCAGCGGGAGGATCACGACAGAGATGGCCCGCAACGTCCCCCAGCCACCGAAATGTGACTGCAATCGGGCGAACAGCGCCTCGGCGGCCTCCAGCAGATGCTCGAGAGAGCGCCGCAATCGCTGCCGAGCCATGGGTCCGCGAGGCACTTCTGACTGCTCGTCCGACAACGCGAGCGGAGACATTGCCTCAATACGTTGCGGCCATCAAGGGCCCAGGGTCGTGACGTCGTCGCGCAACTCGACCGGAGCGGGTCAACCGGGCGTTCCGGCCTGCACAGCTGAAGCCTGGGGCATGCCGCCGATGTTGTCGCCGCACCCGCACGCAACCAGCGCGTTCGTCCTCAACTCGTCTGCCCGCGCGACGTCGACGTCAGGCGATGGGCGTAGCGCTCCGGCGCCGAGCGCTCCGGCCGAGACCGAGGTAGAGCGCCCCTGCCGCCAGGGCGAACAGCGCCTGGGCGGCCAGCAACGCCGCCATGTGCGGCGGGCGCGGGACCAGCTCGACCCGGCCGCTGTCCGGCACGCGGAACTTGAACGGCAGATCGGGCTCGATGGGCCGATAGTCCGGGAAGAGCTGCTTCCCATTCAGCAGCCAGTAGCTCGATGGGTTGATGTTGATGGAGACTTCCGCGCCGGGCTTGCCGTGCATGCGGATCCGGTTAGGCGTCCACTCGTCCAGCGTCAGGTCGGGCGACAGGGTAAAGTCTCCCGTGTAGCCGGGCGTCCCGACGTGAGCGCGCGTCGTCGGCCGATAGCCCCATCCGATCAGGGAACACTCCGATTCCAGGGCCACCTCGTTGGCGCGGACGTGCTCCCACGTGTGCGAGCGATCGTTCGCGGTGTAGACGCTGAGCGGCGGGTCGGTGCCGCGCACTATGGGCGGGGCCGTAGTCTGGAACGTGTCCCGCGAGGCGTACCCGAAGTGAAAGCCGAGATCGCCGACGAGCAGCAGGGCCAGCCCGGCCGCCAGCTTGCGCCGGCCGCTGTCGTGCACGACCAGCAGCCCCTGCACCGCGCCCAGCAGAAAGAAGAAACAGGAAAACAGCTGCCAGCGGATGATGACGAGCATGCTGCTCCACGGCGGAATGACGTGGAGGTAGGTGCTGGGGAACAGTGGATCGCGGTTGTTCCAGGCGAGGATCAGGCAGGCGATCGCCCCCGCGTGGATCGGCCAGAGCCGGCGAGCGCCGCCGCGCACCCCCTCATAGGCCAGCAGCAGCCCCAGCAAGCCGACGTAGCCGCCGAGCTCCCACCACATGAGGCCATAGAGCCCCGGCGTGTGGGGGTCCTGAAACGGCATCGACCAGGGAGCGGAAGACGACGTCGAGCGAGCCGACCAGTGGGTAGAAGAAGATCTCGTGCCGCGGAAATCGCATTGCCAGGGCGAACGTCGCCACCGTCCGGAAGAAACTGAGACCGAAGGCGGCGCAGACGGCCAGCGCGAGCACGCAGCCAGACCTCCCGGGACCGCCCGTGACGCACCAACGACCAGAGCACCACGAAGGCGATGATTGTGAACGCCATGATGAGCGCGTAATGGATGTTTCCCAGCAGGTGGAGCGCCACGACGATTCCCAGCCCCAGCGCGCGGCCGGTGCTCTCGATACCAGGTGAGCCCGTAATAGAGCAGCCACGGAAACAGATAGACCGGCAAGAAGACCACGTGGCCGGGGTAAAAGTGCAGCGCCAACGCGGGAAGGATCACCGGAATGACGCTGACTGCCTGGACAAACGACCGATCACCGAACAGGTGACGACAGAGGCGGCGCGATCCCTCGTAACCGACGAACTGGTAGAGGACGATCAGGACCTTGAACCCGATGACCGACCCGAACATGACGATGGCCAAGTGTCGGGCATCAGCACGGACTGCACCGGGGATCGGTCAGGAAAGGCTGGCCGCCGAGAGCCCAGGGATTCCACCAGGGGAACTGGCCGTAACGCAGAATGGAGTACCGTAGCGCCTCGGCCCAGGGATAGAAGACGATCTGCCAGTCCTCGGCAGCGGCCTTCGTCCCGGACGCGATGAGGGGCGAGTTCACCAGCAGCAAGAGCAGGTAGTGCCAAGGCCGCCAGCCGGCTCGGCTCAGCACCGCCGCGATACGCCGCCAGCCTCGCGGAACCGCGTGAGACACCGTCTCTATCGGTGGAGCAACGAGCGACTGCGACAAGGTTTCAACGACCGTAGCGCGGGAGTTCCTACTGGCAGGTGGCGACGATCTTCGCCTGCACGAAGAAATCTTTGGGACCGAACTCGTACGACTTCAGGTCGAAGCCGCCGGACGCTAGGAGCTGCGCCGCCTCGCGCGCCGAGTGCACCAGCGAGACCTCGGGCGGATGAAAGCGCACGTTCTGGCGCAGGACGTCGTTGAGCAGCCAGTGCGCGGCCCCGAGAGCGGTGACGCTCGTCCCGTGCGCGTGCGGCCAGAAGACGACGAGCTTCCCGTTCGGCTTGAGTACGCGCCGCAGCTCCGAGAAGACTTTGGTGAGCTGGGATCCGATCGAAGTGCTCGACGACGCCCAGGTTGTAGGCGCCGTCGAAAGTGCCGTTGGGGAACGGCAGGTCCATGATGTCCGCGTGCCGAATCTCCTCGGCTTCGGGGTTGCTGCGCCGATAGAAGTCGAGCGCCGACGGAGAGATGTCGACCGCCGTGATCCGGACCTGCTGGTGCAGGTTGGCGTCGACAGGGCCGCCCCCGCAGCCCGCGTGCAGGAGGCGCGCGCCCGGCTGGAACTCGCTGGAGATGGCCGACTCGAGCCGAGGTTTGAGGATCGCATTGCGATAAAGCGCGGCGGCGAGGTCGTACACGGCCGCCGCCTTGGCGGACTTGGCGTCCCAGTACTCGTTCCAGTTCTGCGGATCGACGAGCGCCGGATCGAGAACCACAGACTTTCTGCCCGGCCGGAAACGACCCGGGTTCGTTTGGTCCTGAATAAACAGCGTCATCAGCGTCGCGACGCTCCGCCGCACCTCATCGACCGTCATCTTCGAGCTGCCGTACGTACGGGCCGGCAGCGTAATGGGGATCTCCGCGATGGCCAGGCCGTTGCGCTGGAGCACCAGCATGCTCTCGAAGAAGAACGCGTAGCCGTTCGACTGAACCAGGTCGAAGAGATCGCGCCGAATCGTCGTCAGGTTGTAGAGCGCGGAAAGCCCCGGTCGCGTCCTGGGAGATCCCGAGCATGTTCTTGGTGAGAACGTGGCCCAGCGTCGTGAGCGACTTGCGCAGCGCCGTCCAGCCGGGAAGGCTCCCCGTCTCGAGGTAGCGCGAACCGACCACGGCGTCGGCCGTGTCGCTGCGGTCGAGGAACTGAGGGATCATCTCCGGGCGGTGCGTGAAGTCGCAGTCCAGCGTCACCAGCCGCTCATAGCCCTCGTCATAGGCGAGCCTGATCCCGGCCTTGTGGGC
The DNA here is from genome assembly GCA_963835825.1 of uncultured Pseudomonadota bacterium. Classification (GTDB taxonomy): domain Bacteria; phylum Myxococcota_A; class Polyangia; order Fen-1088; family Fen-1088; genus JADGRB01. Next base: position 467,875 of record CAWIGZ010000001.1, on the reverse strand, counting down.
GCTGCCGATGCCCGCCTTGCCGGCCCGGTGAACGACCCGAACCCGCGGGTGTTTGGCAGCCAACTCGTCGAGCAGCTGCCCCGTCCCATCGGGGGAGCCGTCGTCCATGAACAAAAGTCGGCGTCCAGCCCCAGCGCCAGGATCTGCTCGCACATCGGGCCGACGTTCTCCCGTTCGTTGTACGTGGGAATGAAGATCAACGTCTTGGGCGACATGGCGTTCGAGTGGGTTTGTACCACGACCGCCCAAATCCGGGCCAGCCAGGGAAGACGGCGCGCTTTTTCGGGCCACTTGATCTAGAAGGGGGCGCCCATGCCCTGCGTCATCTGCGGCGGGACCGCGATCGAAGAGGTCCGGCCGGCCGAAATCGAACATCTGGAACAGGTTTCTTTTTCCTATTCCTTCCAGCCGGAGCACACGCGGACCTTTCGCGTCGTGCGGTGCGCGACCTGCACGCACCTGTTCTGCGCGCCCCTTCCGGAGCGGGTCACCGAGAGCTATCACGACGTCGTCGACGAGGAATACCTCAAGCATGCCGAGTCGCGACGGCTCGCGGCCGAGCTGGTCTTGCGCACGGTCGCCAGGCACACCGCCGGGCGAAGCCTGCTCGACGTCGGTTGCGCGACCGGTGACTTCCTCGAGGCGGGCCGCCAGTCCGGGTTCGCAGTGGAGGGCGTCGAGCTCTCGGCCTGGTCGTGCGCGATCGCCCGCGACCGCGGTTTCACCGTCCATGACGTCCCGCTGGCGACCTTCGCGAAGCAGGCGGGCCAGCGCTTCGACGTCGTGTCGCTCATCGGCGTGATCGAACACTTCCCCGCCCCCCGCGCCGAGATGGAGAACATCGCCAAGCTCCTCCGCCCCGGCGGCCTGGTCGTGATCTGGACCGGCGACGCCAGCGCCTGGCTGCCGCGCCTCCTCGGGCGCCGCTGGTGGTACTGGCAGGGCCAGCACATCCAGTACTTCACGCACGCCAGCCTCCAGCGTGTCGCCGAGCTCGCGGGGTTCGCGCACGTCACGACCGAGCTCTACCCGTTCGCCGCCACCGCCTCCACCATCTCCAACTCGCTCCGACGGTACCCGCTCCACGGCGTGCTCTCGGCGGTCACCAATCTGGTGTTCAAGGTGAAGCCGGTCATCACGCTCCGGCTCCCGGGCGAGATGCTGTTCATCGCCCGGCGTGCCTGATGAAGTGGGCCGAGGACATACGATCAGCAACGATCCCGGGTGAGGCTTTTGCAGCTACTACGCGCGGGATACGGCTGCGTTACGGTCAGCTAGGTGCGTTGTCGGTGCATCCGTAGAAGGTGCTGCTGGTTCGAGGTAGAAGTACGATCTCTAGTTTAGCAGCCCCGTAGTGGAAGTCATTCGGGGGCGGTGACCTGAACGCCAGTCGAAGATCGACGCCCGATCGCACGTTGTGCAGGATGCGTGACCACCGCCCGGGCGCTCAGTGCCGCATCAACGAGCTCGAGGCGGCCCCGCGGGCCCGCCGCCGCGACATCCGGTGGTGCTTCGTCTCGAGCCCGACATCGACCGTGACCCGCCACGTCTGGTCACTGTGGCGACGTTCATATACGACGCGCTCGACGTGGCCGGCGAATTCGTCCATTCTGGAGTCGCAACGCATTGCTTAGGGGAGAGGGTTGATATGGGTCCAATCGATTGCGTGACGAAGCTTGGTTTATTGTTCTTGCTTCCGCTCTTCGCCTGCTCGTCGCCACCCCAAGCGACCGGAGCAGCGGGAACCACGGGAGCCGGCGGCGGCGGAACCGCCGGCGATGGTGGGACCGCCGGGTCGGGCGGGACGGCCGACGGCGGAACCGCCGGTCGTGGTGGGGCCGCCGGCGTTGGTGGGACCGCCGGAAACGGTGGGACCGCGGGGAATGGCCCCGACACCGGAATCATCTGCCCCCATGAGGTCGGGCCCGCCGACTGTTCAGCGCCGCACCCGGCAAGCTGTCGAGCAACCTGGACGGACGTCCTCGCGAATCCGGTCTGCGAGCCGGGCACGATAGACCACTCCTACGAGGTGCGCTTCGACTGCAACGGCTACCACGTCAGCCAGGTGCAGCACGTCGACACCGTCGAGACCTACTTCTACGACGCAACCACCGGCGCGCTGGTCGCCTCGTACGCCTTGGACAATACCCTCCTCAGCTGCGTTGCCGGGCCACCCTCGGGAGTCGACGCCAAGTGCCCGAACGCGACGGCGATCCAGGTCTGCCCAATCGACGCCGGAGCGCGCATCTTCTCGCCCGTCGGGCCCTAGCAGCCCGCGAATGGGTGTCATTCGGAGGCGTGACCTGAACGCCTGATCAAGATCGACGCCCGATCGCAGGTTGTGCAAGATGTGGGCGTGGCCATGGGAAAGCGCGGGAGCGAGCCGGAGAGCCTGTTCGTCACGCTCACCGGATTCGAGCACCTCACGACCCGTGCTCTATCCGTTCGCGGCGAGGTTTTGATCTGGCCGCCGTCCGAGGGCGAGGCCGTTCGCCCGCGACCCGGACGAAGAGTACGAATGATCAACGGGCGCGCAACCTCACGCTCCGACCGATCCCCGCAGCGCCGCGATCGCCCCCCGGTAGTCCCCGCCCTTGGCGTGGAACACCGCCGAGCCGGCCACCAGGACGGTCGCGCCGGCGGCCACCACGGTCGGGGCCGTGTCGGGGCTCGATGCCGCCGTCGACCTCGATGTCGACGTCCAGGCCGCGCCGGTCGATCTCGGCGCGCAGCGCGCTCACCTTCGGGACCACCGCCTCGATGAACTTCTGGCCGCCGAAGCCGGGGTTGACCGTCATCAGGAGGACCATGTCGAGCTCGGGGAGCACGACGTCGAGGCCGTCGAGGGGCGAATGGGGATTGACCGCCACCGCCGCCTTCTTGCCGGCGGCGCGGATCTGCTCGACCAGCCGGTGCAGGTGCGGCGTGGCTTCCAGGTGGACGCTGATCCGATCGGCGCCGGCGCGGGCGAACTCGTCGATGTAGCGCTCCGGCTCGACGATCATCAGGTGCACGTCGAGCGGCAGCTTGGTCACCTTGCGGATCGCCGCGACGACCATCGGGCCGATGGTGATGTTGGGGACGAAGCGCCCGTCCATCACGTCGAGGTGGATGAGATCGGCGCCCGCCGCCTCGACGGCGCGCACCTCTTCCCCGAGGCGCGAGAAGTCCGACGCCAGGATCGACGGCGCGATCCGCAACGGCCGCACTACCGCCCCGATCCCTCGGCTGACATGCCCATCGCCACCTATATTACCCATCGCCCCGAGGCGGTGAGGGCCATTCTTCGGGCTACCCCTGGGCGCGCAGCCGGACGGCGAAGAAGGCGTCGGCGTCGTCGCGCTGGGGCCAGGTGCGCACGGCGCCCGAGGGCTCCATCAGCTGGTCCCAGGGGACGCGCCCCCCGGCCGCGGTGGCCGGCTCGATGCGAAATGTCGGGTGGGCGCGCAGGAAGGCCGCGACGACCTCCTCGCACTCCTGGCGCTCGAAGGTGCAGACGGCGTAGGTGATGAGGCCGCCCGGTCGCAGCGCCGGCGCCACGGTCGCCAGCATCGCCAGTTGCTGCGCCGCCAGCGCGGTCAGATCGTCGGGCGAGCGGCGAATCAGCGCCTCGGGATGGCGGCGCAGCACGCCCAGCCCGCTGCAGGGGGCGTCGAGCAGGATGCGGTGATAGCCGGCCGTCGCCAGGGCGCTGTCCAACGGTCGCGTCAAGTCGGCCGCGATCGTCCGCGCCGACGTCAGCCCGAGGCGCTGCAGCGTCCGGCGGGCATCGTGCAGCTTGGCGGGCGCGTTGTCGACGGCGTCGACCTGCGCCTCCCGCCCGGCCAGCGCCAGCAGGTGCGCGGTCTTGCCGCCGCCGCCGGCGCAGGCGTCGAGGATGCGTTCCCCGGGCGCGGCGCCGCAGAGCTCGGCCACCACCTGCGCCCCGGCGTCCTGGACGGCGAACAGCCCCTCGCGCCAGGCGGCCGTCGTGGCGGGGGCGTCGAAGCGCCGGGCCAGGATGGCGTCGGGCGCGATCGCCGACGGCAACGAGCGCGGCGCCGGGGCGCTCGGCCGCCAGGCGCGCCAGCAACGCGTCCCGCGCGATGCGGCCGGCGTTCGCCCGCAAGGTGACCGGAGCCGGGGTCATCGACGCGTCACCGAACGCGATCGCCGCCGCCGGCGGCAGCTCGGCCAGAAGCAGCCGCGCCAGCCAGCCCGGAAATCCGACCGCCGCCTCCAGGTAGCCGGCCGGATCGACAGCCCCGTCGGGGAGCGGCGGCTCGCCGGTGCGTGCCAGCTTCCGCAGCAGCGCGTTCGCGAAGCCGGCCACGCCGCGCCCGCCGATCGCCTTGCAGGCCTCGACCGCTTCGCTCACCGCCGCGTAGGCGGGGATGCGATCGAGGAACAGGATCTGGTAGGCCGCCATGCGCAGCGCGATCCGGACGGCGGGATCGAGGCTGCCGGTTCCCGTCCTGGCGAGCGCGTCGATGGCCCGATCGAGCCGCGACCGCCGGCGCAACACGCCGTAAACGAGCTCGGTGGCGAGCGCGCGATCCTCGGGCGACAGCCCGCGCCCGCGATCGAGCGCCGCCGCCAGCGCCCGCCCGGCATAGGCGCCGTCGCGCTCGACGCGGGCGAGCACGCCGCGGGCCAGGGCGCGCGCGGACTGCGGCTCGAGCCCCGCGGTCGTTCCCTGCGCGGTCCCCTTGCCGGGCCCCTTCGCGGCCGTCACGAGCCGAGCCGCGTTCCGGGAGGTAGACGATCCCGGGCCAGCGCCGCCGGCATCCGGCGCTTGCCCGGGAACTGGAGCTCGGCGAACGCGATCAGCTGCTCGCCGCCCTCGCCGCACGAGACGAGCAACCCGTCTGACGTCACGTCGCGAATCAGGCCGGGCGCGAAGAGCTGGGGGAGGATGCCGACGATCGGGCGCTCGATGACCCGCGGCGCGAACAGCTTCAGCGACTCGCCGCCGAGCGTCGTCGTCGCTCCCGGCCAGGGATCGACGCCGCGCGCCTGCGCCGACACCAGGCGCGCCGGCTGCGCGAAATTCAAGATCCCGTCGGCCTTGGCCAGCAGGGGCGCCAGCGTCGCCGCGCCGTCGTCCTGTCGCTGGAACGTGACGCTGCCGTCGACGATCGCCGGCAGGGTGTCGACCAGCAGCTTGGCGCCGAGCTCCGCCAGCTTCACCGACAGCGTCCCGGTCGTGTCGTCGTCGGCGATCTCCAGCGCCCGCACGGCAGCGACGGGCCCGGTGTCGAGCCCCGCCTCCATTCGCATGATCGACACGCCGGTCTCGCGCTCGCCCCGGATGATCGCCCATTGGATCGGCGCGGCGCCCCGCAGCTTGGGGAGCAGAGAAGCGTGCACGTTGAAGGGCCCGAGGCGCGGCAGATCCAGCAACGCCTGCGGCAGGATCCGCCCGTAGGCGACCACCACGAACAGATCGGCGCCGAGCGCGGCCAGCGCCGCGTGCGTCTCGGGCGTGCGGATCTTCTCCGGCTGGAGAACGGGCACTCCCAGCGCCTCGGCCTCGCGCTTGACCGCCGGCGCGGCCGGCGCCTGCCCCCGCCCCGCCGGACGATCCGGCTGACTGACCACGGCCACGAGCTCGGTCTCGGCGGCGACGGCCCGCAGGCAAGGGACGGCGAAGGCCGGCGATCCGAAGAAGACCGCGCGCGGGCGCACGCCAGATCGGGCCGCCGCGGCCGTCATTTCGGCATGTGGCTCGCGTAGCGCGAACGGAGACTCGCGTCGCCGAGCACCCGCAGAGCCTCGGCCACGACCGTGCGGATCGCTTCAATCTGCGCGGCCAGCTCGCCGGCCACCGCCGGATCGACCGAGTCGGCGGCCGTCTCCCGGAGGATCCTTTCGTGCGCGCGCCGCAGGTCCGCGACGCCGGCGTCGTGGGGGACGTCCAGCACCGCGAAGTAGTCGCCGTTCTCGACGGGCGCGTAGCGGGCCAGCAGGCGCGCGCGGGCGCTTTCGGGTGCCCGGGCCACCACGCCCAGCTGCGACGGCTCGACCTTCTTCGTGGTCTCGCCCGCGAACTCGGCCCGGGCGACCACCTCCGGGTGGGGCGGCAGTCTCGGCTTTGCGTCCGGCCTGACGGGCTTGGCCGCCCGGGAGCTCCTGGGCGCGATCGCCACGGCCGCATCCAGCTCGGCGTCGAGGAGCGCGTCGATCCCGGCCCCCAGCTCGGCCAGCAGCGCGGCGGCGTCGCCCGCCACGCGCACCGGCGCGATGGGCGCTCCGCCGAGCGCCGCCGCGACCAGCGGTCTCAGCGTGCTGCCCGCCGGACGCGCCGGCTGGGGCCCGCTCTTGGGGCGGCTCATGGGGACGGGGATCGGCGGGGCCGGACCGAGCCCCATCTCTGTGCGCTCGAGGATCGAGGCTGCTGTCCTTGCGCCGGCGCGGCGCCCCGAGCGGCGGCGTCAGGATGGCGCGCGCCCGCTCGAGCAGCAGCTCGGGCGCGATCGGCCGGACGAAGAACCCGTCGGCCAGATCCCGCAGCCGCGTCTCGTCCGCGGCGTCCCCGACCAGAAAGATGGGAACCCGCCCCCGCGGCACGGCGCGTACCTTGGCCAGCGCCAGCGCGGGATCGGCATGGACGATCTGCGGCGCCATGACGATCAGCTCGGGGCGTGAGGCGGTGATCCAGCCGGAGAGGCTCTCGCCCGGTTCGACCGCCACGGTCTCGAACCCCGCCGACAGCGCTGCCTTGCGGATCCGATCCGCCTCGTACGGCCCTGCGATGATGAGCAGCTTCATCAAGCCGGTCCAATCTACCAGACCTGCCCCACCGGGCGGGCGTTACGGACGGGCGGTGCCCCGGGAAGGCCTACGTCAAAGAACGCTCTGCGGGTCGACGTCCACGGAGAGGCGCAGGTCGGTCCCGGGCTTGGCGGTGCGGGCGGCCGCGCGCGCCGCCGCCGCCAGCGGGGCCCGCTCCTGCGACGACAGCCAGACCTGCCAGCGGGCCCGGCCCCGCAGCCGGCCGAGCGGGGCTTCCGCGGGGCCTCTCACCCGCACCGCCGGCCCTCCGGCGGCGCCGGCCGCCGCCGCCGCCGCCGCGGCACCGGCCTTGGCGTGGGCCGGATCCCGCGCGTCCAGCCTCAGCGCGATCATGCGGGTGAAGGGCGGATAGCCGGTCAGGCGCCGCTCGTCGAGCTCGTTGCGGACGAACCCCTCGTAGTCGTGCTGGACCACCGCGGTGATGGCGGCGTGCTCGGGCCGGTAGGTCTGGATGATCACCCGCCCCGGGCGATCGCCGCGGCCGGCGCGCCCCGAGACCTGCTCGAGCAGCTGGAACGTCCGCTCGGTGGCGCGAAAGTCGGGCAGATCCATCCCCTGGTCGGGCTGCAGCACCCCGACCAGCGTGACGCCGGGGAAGTCGTGCCCCTTGGTCACCATCTGCGTCCCGACGAGCAGATCGATCTCCCGCGCCTGCATCCGCCGCAGGATCGCGTCGAGATCGCGGGCGGCGCCGCTGCCGGCCGTGTCGCGGTCGAGGCGGGCCACGCGCGCGTCCGGGAAGCGCTCGCGCACGATCGCCTCCACCCGCTCGGTCCCGGTGCCGAGCCGCTCGATCCGCGGCGAGTTGCAGGACGGGCAGTGCACCGGCACCGGCGTCGTTCCGCCGCAGTAGTGGCAGCAGAGGCGCTCCCGCCCCCGGTGGTAGGTCATCGAGACGACGCAGTTCGCGCAGCGGACGACCTGACCGCAGGCCCGACAGAGCATCACCGTCGAGAAACCCCGCCGGTTGAGGAACAGGATGCTCTGCTCGCCGGCGGCCAGCGCCGCGCCGAGCGCGTCCGAAAGCGGCGCCGACAGCAGGCCGTCGGGGCCGGGCGGATGGCGCCGCAGGTCGACGATGGTCACCTCCGGCAGCGGCCGCGGCGTCGCCCGGTCGGGGAGCGACAGGCGCACGAACCGGCCCCGCGCGACGTTGTGCGCGCTCTCCAGCGACGGCGTCGCCGAGCCGAGGATGGCCAGCGCGCCGGCCTGCTGCGCGCGCACCACCGCCAGATCGCGCCCGTGATAGCGCACCCCCTCTTCCTGCTTGAAGGAGGGATCGTGCTCCTCGTCGACGACCACCACGCCGAGCGCCCGCACCGGCGCGAAGACCGCCGACCGCGCGCCCAGCGCGATGCCGACCTCGCCCGCCCGCAGCCTCCGCCAGGCGGCCAGCCGATCGCGGGGCGGCAGCCCGCTGTGCAGCACCGCCACGTCCTCGCCGAAGCGCGCCCGAAACCGCGACGCCAGCTGGGGCGTGAGCGCAATCTCCGGCACCAGCACCAGGGCGCCCTGCCCGGCCGCGCGCGCCGCCGCGATGACCTGCAGGTAGACCTCCGTCTTCCCGGAGCCGGTCACGCCGTGCAGGAGGAAGCTGGCGAACCCGCCCCCCAGCGCGGCGCGGAGGGCGGCCACCGCCGTGGTCTGGGCCGCGTTCAGCGAGAGAGCCGCCGGGACGATGGTGGGCGCGGCCGGGGCGTCCGTCGGGCGGAGCGGCCGATGCTCGACCCGCGCCAGCCCGGCCATCGACAGCGCCCGCAGGTGGGTCCGCTCGGTGGCGGTCAGCGACGCCACCGGCAGGCCGTCGTCGCCGGCCGAGACGATCTTGGCGATGGTCGAACGCCGGACCGCCGCCCGCTTGGGCAGCGCCTGGTCCCAGTCGCCCGCCGTCGCGAGGGCCACCGCCAGCGTCGGCACCGGCCGGCGGCGCTCGACCTCGTCGCCCATCTCGACCAGCCCCGCCTCGGCCATCCGCGGCAGGGCGTTGCGCGCCCGGGGCGCCAGCCGGAAGAGCCGGGCCAGCGGCAGCTCGCCCCCGGCAGCCGCCAGCGCCCCCAGCACCGGATCGCTGGGCGTGTCCGCCAGCAGCGATCCCTGCCGATCCAGCGCCCGCCGTCCCAGCTCGGTCAACCGGACCGCGCGCTTGGCGCTGGCCTGCTCCCCCTGCGGCAGCGCCGCGCGCAGCACCTCGCCGAGGGGGGCCTGGTAGTAGTCGGCGGTCCAGCGGCAAAAGGCGATCATCGCCTCGTCGAACGCCGGCTCCCCCCCGACCACCTCCTCGATGTCGCGCGGCTCGATGGCCGGATCGCGCCCCGCCCCGGCGTGCCCGACGACGAATCCGGTGACGGTGCGCGCGCCGAACGGCACCACCACCTGCGCGCCCACCGCCGCCGCGCCCGGACGCGGATCGCGGTAGGTGAAGGTCCCGGGCACCGGCAGCGCCACCGCCACCTCCAGCAACGCGCCCGGGAGGTCCGCGTCCGTCACGTCCGGAGCAGCTTCTCGATCCCCGCGCGCACGTCGTCGCGGATGTCGTCGCGCTTGAGCGCGTAGTGGACCATCGCCACCACGTAGCCGGCGCGATCGCCGACGTCGAAACGATCGCCTTCGACCTCCAGCCCGTAAAGCCCGCTCTGCGCGCACAGCGTGGCCAGGCCGTCGGTGAGCTGAATCTCGCCGCCGCGGCCGGGCGGCGTGTCGGCCAGGATCTGGAAGATCTCCGGCGGCAACACGTAGCGCCCGATCACCGCCGAGCGCGAGGCTGGTCGTCCCGGGCGCGGGCTTTTCGACCAGCTTGCTGATCTTGAGACCGCGCGCGCCGTCGCGCTCACCATCGGCGATCCCGTACATGTGCGCCTGGTCGGCCGGGACCTCCTTGAGCGCGATGACCCCGGTGCCGAGCCGCTGGTAGGCGTCGATGAGCTGGCCGATGCCGGGGACCTTGGCGTCGAGCAGGTCGTCGCCGAGCAGCACGGCGAACGGCTCGTTGCCGACCGCCGAGCGCGCGCAGAGCACCGCGTGCCCGAGGCCCCGCGGCTCGCCCTGCCGCACCGAGGAGAACCGGGCCAGCTCCGCCGGCTTGCGCACGCGGGCGAGATCGTCCTTCTTCCCGCGCCGCTCGAGCATCGCCTCCAGCTCGGGCGCGCGATCGAAGTGGTCCTCGAGGGGCGACTTGCCGCGCGCGGTGACGAAGATGATCTCCTCGATCCCGGCCGCCACGCACTCCTCGACGATGATCTGGATGCTGGGGACGTCGACCAGCGGCAGCATCTCTTTCGGCATCGCCTTGGTCGCCGGCAAGAACCGCGTTCCGAGCCCCGCCACCGGCAGCACCGCTTTGCGAACTTTTGCGCTCATGAGGCCCGACATATTAAGCCCGCTTCCAGCCGGCGCCACCGGGAACGGCGGATGTAGCCTTCGGTTCGATCGCGTGGACGGAGCCGAGCCCGGGGTCCTGCGCAGGTCCGCCTGCGCGGGGTGGATTTTGCTCGGCGAAGTCCGTCGCGGGGGGATCGGGGACCTCTCAGGGTCCCCGAGACGATCGTCGTACACCATCCGCAACACCTCGGCGACCGCCTCGTAAAGGGCGGCCGGGATCTCTTCTCCCTCGGGCAGCCCGCGCAGCGAGCGCGCCAGCGTCACGTCGCGGAAGATCGGCACGCCGGCCTCCCGGGCCACCTGCTTGATCCGCTCGGCCAGCAGGCGCTCACCGCTGGCGATGACGACCGGCGCCGCGTCGCCGTCACGGTCGTAGCGCAGCGCCACCGCGATATGATCGGGATTGACCACCACGAAGTCCGCTTTTCGGACCTCGGCCACCATTCGTTGCTCCATCAGCTCACGATGGAGCCGCTGGCGCTCGGCGCGGTGGCTGGGATCGCCCTCGGACTCCTTGCTCTCCCGCTTCACCTCGTCGCGGGTCATCATCAAGCCGCGCCGGTGGCGGCGGTAAGCGAAGAGGTAGTCGGCCAGACCCAGCGCCAGCGCCACCAGGGTCACGCGCTCGGCCAGGCGGGACGCCAGCAGGCCCAGCACCTGCAGGGTACGACCGGCCTGCATCCCCGCCAGCGCGGCGACGCCGCCCAGGAGCGGCTGCACGGTGACCCAGACCAGCACGGCGACCAGCGTCACCTTCAGGAGGCCCTTGCCGACCTGGAGCGCCGCCTGGCCGCCAAACGCCCGTTTCAACCCCGCGGCCGGCGAGAGGCGGCCGAGGTCCGGCTTGATGGCCCCCAGCGCCAGCAGGCCGCGGGTCTGCAACAACCCGGCGCCGAGCGCGAGCAGGCAGGCCGCCGCCAGCGGAACGGCCAGGACCTGCCCCAGCACGCTGGTGCCGGCCAGCAGCGCCCCCGAAGGTGCTCCCCCCGCCGGCGCCGCCGCCAGCGCGCCCCGCCAGTAGGCGAGCAGCCGGGCGACACTCTCCGGACCGCCGGCGATGAGCGCCAGCAGCGCCGCCGTCATGGCCGCCGCAGACACCGAGATCGCGGCTGTACGCGATCTCTCCGCGCCCGCGCGCGTCGTCGATTCGCTTCTGGGTCGGCTCCTCGGTCGGCTCCCCGGATGCGGCCACGCGACGCGCCTTCCTTCTGGCCGAGCCGGACTCTGCCTACCCGTTACCCGCCGGGCGCCTACTTGCCCGCGGGTGCGCCGCCGCCAGCGGGAGCGCCGGCGCCGGCCATCATCTCTTTCATGAGGGCCGACTGGTCGAACGGCTTGGCCTTCTTGGTGATGATCGTCTTGGCGTCCTTGCCGACGGACGCCAGCTCCATCTTGATGGGGCCGTTGATCATCGGGTTGCTCTTCTGGGTCATCTCGATCTTGACGAGGCCGATCGGCGCCACGGTCTGGGTCACCCAGAAGTCGACGGTGTCACCCTGCGGCGTCTTGTCGTGGTAGTGCTTCGTCTTGTACGAGCCGGCGGCGACCTTGATGGTCTCTTCCTTCACCAGCGTCTTCGGATCGGGCTTGGCGAACTGGTGTGCCTGCGCTCCCTGGACCGGCATCTCCATCGGATCGTTGGCCCCGACCTGCAGCACCAGCTTCTGAACGTTGCCGGTCGAGCCGGGGGCCAGCGTCATCTGGGTGACGACGTTCCCGGCGCGGGCCGCCATCCCGCCTTCCACCGACATCTCCAGGCTGTTGCCCGCCGCCGAGCGGTTCACCAGCGCCATCTTCATGGTCATGGGCGGCATGGTCCCCATGGTCATGTTGTACTTGGCCCAGCTCCCCACGGTGATCTTGGAGAGATCGGTCGCCATCGGCGTGGGCGGCCCCTGGGTCATCTGCGCCGACGCCACCGTCGGAGAAACGATCGGAACTGCGAGGATCGCGGCGACGAAAACGAGGGCCAGCAGACGTGGGGAGCGGTGCATGCGGCGGAGCATAGGCGACGTCCCGAGCGCCGTCCATCGGGCGAACCCGGAAGCGAACGGAACCGGTCATCGGCGGAACGCGGCCGTCGTTCGCTCGACCAGGCGGAGCCAGGCGGCGAAATCGCCGGCCAGCACCCCCTCGAGCACCCCCAGGCTGAGGAGGACGAGGCCGATCGCCATGAGCCCCTTGAGCGGCAGGCCGATGAAGTAGACCGGCACCTGGGGCGCCGCGCGGGCCACCAGGCCGAGCGCCAGGTCGGTCAACCAGAGCGCCACGATGACCGGCGCCGCCAGCGCCACGCCCGAGGCGATGAGGCGCGCCGACGCGGCGGTGACGATGGCCGCCGCCTGTCGCGCCGAGCCGGCGTCGAGCCCTCCACCGACGGGCAGCACGCGGTAGCTGTCGAGGAGCGCGTCGCAGAGGCGCGGGACCCCTCCGATCTGCAGAAAGACGATCGTCGCCAGCAAGAGGTACAGCACGCCGAGCGGGCTCGAGCGCTCCTCGGCCGTCGGCACCAGCACCTCGGCGATGTTGGCGCCCCGCAGGGTGTCGGAGAGGCGCCCGGCGATCTCGGCGGCGCGAAAGGCGGCCTCGGCGACGAACCCCAGGCAGAGCCCGACCAGCACCTCGCGCGCGAACAGCAAGGCCAGCCTGGGCGCCGACGCCTGGGCCAGTGCCGCCGCCCCGGCCGACGCGACCAGGATCGGAGAGGCCAGCGCGGCCAGCAGCAGGGCCAGCCCCACCCGGGCGGGGGCCGGCAGCCGCGGTCCGCCGAGCGGCGCCACCATCCAGACGATCGGCGTCGCCCGCGCCGCCCCGAGCGCGATCCCCAGGAGGAGCGTCGCCAGGCGATCTTCGGCGCCGAGCATGAGCTTCAGCGCACCGCGGGGATCGCCAGGAACAGCGCCTGCGTGAACCGGACCAGCGACGCCCCCAGCACCGGCCCCATCGCCGCCAGCACGCCCATCACGATCACCAGCTTGGGGACGAAGGAGAGCGTCTGATCTTGAAGCTGCGTCGCCGCCTGCAGGAGGCCGACGACGAAGCCGACCACCACGCTGGCGATGAGGGGCGGGGCCGAGAGCAGCAGCACCAGGATGAGCCCCTCGCGGATGGCGCGCAGCACGAGCTCGGTGGCGGCGCCGCTCACAGGTAGCTCTCCAGGAGGCCCCGGATGACCAGGTTCCAGCCGTCGCACAGCACGAACAGCAGCAACTTGAACGGGAGCGACACCGTGGTCGGCGACAGCATGTGCATCCCCAGCGCGAGGAGCAGGTTGGCGATCACCATGTCCACCACCAGAAACGGGATGAAGAGCAGAAAGCCGATCTGGAAGGCGCGCCGGAGCTCGCAGGTGATGAAGGCAGGGACCATCACGGCGAAGTCGCGATCGGTGACCCCGGCACGTTCGGCAGGCGGGCGCATCTTGAGCGCCAGTGCGAAGAAGGACGCGCGATCACCGGGCCCGGTGTGCTTGAGCAGAAAGTCGCGCAGCGGCTCCTTGCCCCGATCGGCGGCGGTCTCCAGCGCCACGATCGTCTCGCCGCTGGTCAGGTCGGCGCCGGCCGCCATCCCCAGCGTGGGCGCGATGGCGGCGTACATCCGCTCGCCCGTCGGGGCCATCACCGCGATGGTCAGCACCAGCGCCAGCCCGGTCAAAACCTGCGTGGGGGGGACCGAGGGCGTGCCGATCGCGCTGCGCAGGATCGACAGCACCACCGAGATCCGCACGAACGACGTCACCATCAGGAAGGCGAACGGAATCAGCGACAGCGCCGCCATCGCCAGGATCAGGACCAGCGGCCGCGATGCCATCCCGCCGTCGTGGGCGTGCGCGGCAGGGGCCGCCCCGGCCAAAGCCGGCGCCAGCCACACCGCCACGCCGGTCACCCAGGCCGCCGACCACCCCGCCGATCGCTTCGTCGCCGCGCGCGACGATCTTGCGGAGGCCGCGGTCACGTCCGCTCCTCCGAGACAACGGCAGGCACTTCGTGCTTCGGAGCCTCGGTGCGGCGCCCCAACGCGCGCGCCAGCACCTCCGCGAACCCCGGAGCCGCAACGCTCGCCTCCCGCGCGCTCTTCAGCTTCTCGCCATCGAGCTCCGCCAGGACCGTCATCGGCCCCTCGCCGACGCCAATCAAGAACGACCGCCCGGCCGCCTCGATGACGTAAACCGACCGGCGCGGCTCCAACGGACAGCGCGCAATCACCCGCACGGCGCCCGAAACCTTCCCCACCCCGCGCCCCGCCAGCAGCCTCAGAGCCCCCCAGGCCACCAAGCAAACCACCCCCAACGACGCCAGCGACAACATCACCGACGACCACCCCACCCCCGGCACCTGCCCGGCATCCATCCGAGCGCTTATACGTCAGCCCCATGGCCGCCCTGTCAACGCTCAACGGAACACCTTGGAAGTTCCGTGCCGCGCCGCTTTTGGTCGCAGCGCCAGAGCGAGCATCGCGAGCGAGTCTTCCACCCGGGAGGCGCGGCTTCGCCGCGCCGGCTCACCTCAGAAGGAAGGGGGGCCGGTGGGGGGACTTGTCCCCCCGCCCAAGCCGGTGGGGGGCATGTCCCCCCGCCGCCTCATTCGTCGTCGTAGTAGAGCGAGTCGCGGCTCTCGACGAACTTCTGGATCATCGCGGCGGCGGCGGGCGACAGGTTGACGAACCTGACGCCCATGCCCGTGGCGCCGTCGACCTTGTGAAGCGCGCTGTTCTCGCGGATCCAGCGGACCTCCGTCTCGACCGCCAGCGTCTCGGTCGTCCCCGGCAACGAGAACTTCAAAGTGATCCGGTCGCCGATCTTCCGGATCGCGTTGGTCGCGATGAAGACGCCGCCGGAACTGATGTTCTGGGTGAGGCCGGTGTAGAAGTTGTGATCGCTCTCGAGGTCGACCTTCACCTCGAGATCGAATCGCTCCGCGGCCCGGACGTGCTGCTGGTTCTGCGCCACTTTGGCCCCCGTGCCGGTGTCCATGCGTTCGCTCCTTCGTCGCGTCCGCGAGACCGGGTCGGCCTCGCTCTTAGACGGTTCGACAGGAGCTACGTCAAACTGTAGCGCGCCCGGACGAGGACCTGGACGAAAATCTACTTGTCGGCTGCCTTGGACTTGGCCTTGGGCGCCGCCGGCTTCTTGCCAGCTTCAGCGGCCGGCTTCGAAGCCTTGGTGCCCTTGGCGTCAGCCTTGCCGGCCTTGGCCTCACCCTTGGCCGCGCCCTTGCCCTTGGCGGCGTCCTTGGAGGACTCCGGCTTGGGAGCCGAGGCGCCGTCCTCGGGCATCAGCTCGAGCAGCGACATCGAGGCCGCATCGCCGGGGCGCTGATCCAGCTTCACGATCCGGGTGTACCCGCCGGCGCGGCCGGCGAACCGGGGCGCCAGCTCGTCGAACAGCTTCATCACCGCACCGCGGTCGCGCACCACGCGCCGAGCCATGCGCACCGCGTGAACCACGCGAGCGGATTCCTCGGTGGACCGCCGGTCCGGCTTCTTGGTCAGGACGTCGCCGACCCGCCGCGCCCAGGTGATGGTGCGCTCAGCCAACCGCCGCGTCTCCTTCGCCTTGGCGTCCGTCGTGCGGATGCGCTCGTTGGTGAACAACGCCGCCACCAGGTTGGAAAACAGCGCCTGGCGATGCGCGGAAGTGCGCGAAAGATGAACTCCAGCTCGACGATGTCGCATTTTCTCTTCTCTCTAATCTTCTACGTTCTGTTCTTCTGCATTCTCTTGATCGGAGGCGGGCTCTGCCCGCCGGAGACTTACATGCCGAGCCAGATCCGGGCCCGGCTCTCGTCGCGTCGGGGTGGGCCCGTGGGAGGGGCGAAGCCCCTCCCGCGCGTCTTAGGCCTTCTTGGGCGGCCCGTCGCCGGGCCAGCCTTCCAGCTTC
Source organism: uncultured Pseudomonadota bacterium (assembly GCA_963835825.1). Taxonomy (GTDB): domain Bacteria; phylum Myxococcota_A; class Polyangia; order Fen-1088; family Fen-1088; genus JADGRB01. Next base: position 451,845 of record CAWIGZ010000001.1, on the reverse strand, counting down.
ATGCCGAGGGAGAGGCCCATCTCGGCCAGGATCTCCTTGATCTCCTTCAGCGACTTGCGGCCGAAGTTCTTGGTCTTCAGCATCTCGGACTCGGTGCGCTGAACCAGCTCGCCGATGTAGCGGATGTTGGCGTTCTGGAGGCAGTTCGCCGAGCGGACCGACAGCTCCAGCTCGTCGACCGACTTCCAGAGGTTCTCGTTCAGCTTCGCCTGCTCCTCGGAGACGTGCGAGTCGTGGGCCGGCTCGCTCCCCTCTTCGAAGTTGATGAAGATGGAGAGCTGATCCTTGAGGATCTTGGCGGCGAAGGCCACCGCGTCGTCCGGCTTGACGGCGCCGTTGGTCCAGACCTCGAGGCTCAGACGATCGTAGTCGGTCTGCTGTCCGACGCGCGCGTTGGTGACCTGGAAGTTCACCTTGCGGATCGGCGAGAACAGCGAGTCGATCGGGATGACGCCGACCGGAACCTGCGCGCCCTTGTTCCGCTCCGAGGGGACGTAGCCGCGGCCCGAGCCGACGGTCAGCTCCATGCGGAGCTTGGCGCCCTTCGAGCAGGTCAGGATCTTGTGGTCGGGGTTGAGCACCTCGATCCCGTCGGTGAGGTGGATGTCGCCGGCGTTGACGCGCCCCTCGCCGTCCTTCTCGATCCGCAGCACGCGCGGCTTGGAGTCGACCGCCTTCAGCAGCACCTCTTTGAGGTTCAGCACGATGTCGGTCACGTCCTCGACGACGTCGGGGATGGTGGTGAACTCGTGCAGCGCCCCTCGATCTTCACCGCCGTGATCGCCGCGCCCTGCAGCGACGACAGGAGGATGCGGCGCAGGCTGTTGCCCAGCGTCGTCCCGAAGCCGCGCTCGAGCGGCTCGCAGGTGAACTTCCCGTAGGTCGGCGTCAGCGATTCGACATCGACCTCCAGGTTGCGCGGGCGGATGAGGTCACGCCAGTTGCGCGCGATGAAGCTGTTTTGTCCGGTGCTTGCCATTGCTGTCGCCATTTCCTTCTCCTCGAATCAGCGTGAGTAGAGCTCGACGATGAGTTGCTCACGAATTGGCAACGTCAAATCTTCCCGAGCAGGGAGCGCGGTGAGCTTCCCCTTGAAATTGTCCTTCTCCAGCTCCAGCCACTTGGGAACCCCACGCCGGTCGACGGCGCCCAGGCTCTCCAGGATGCGGGTGATCTTCTTGGAGCCGTCCTTGACCTCGATCTGGTCGTTGGCCTTGCAAAGGAACGACGGGATGTCGACCCGGTGGCCGTTGATCAGGAAGTGGCCGTGGCGCACCAGCTGCCGCGCCTCCGCGTGGTCCGAGGCGAACCCCAGCCGGTAGATCACGTTGTCGAGGCGCCGCTCGAGGAGCTGCAGCAGGTTCTCGCCCGCCACGCCCTTCATGCGGATCGCCTTGTGGTAGTAGCCGCGGAACTGCCGCTCGGCCAGGCCGTAGAGGCGCTTCACCTTCTGCTTCTCGCGGAGCTGCGACCCGTAGTTCGACAGCTTGCGCCGCCGGGCCTGGCCATGCTGGCCGGGGGCGTAGGCGCGCCGCTCGTAGCCGCACTTGTCGGTGTAGCAGCGGTCCCCCTTGAGGAACAGCTTCATGTCTTCGCGCCGGCAGAGCCGACAAACAGGTCCGGAGTAATTCGCCATCTATAAGAGGTTCCTTTTGAGCGCCAGTGTCGGACAGTTCGAACGGATCAGACGCGGCGCCGCTTGGGCGGGCGGCAGCCGTTGTGGGGGATGGGGGTGAGGTCGCGAATGAGCGTGATCTTGAAGCCAGTCGAGGCGAGCGCGCGCAGCGCCGACTCGCGCCCCGAGCCGGGGCCCTTCACGAACACGGAGAGCGAGCGCATCCCGTGCTCCATCGCCTTGTGCGCGGCGTCCTCGGCGGCGAGCTGCGCCGCGAACGGCGTCGACTTGCGCGAACCCTTGAACCCCTTCACGCCCGACGACGACCAGGCGAGCACGTTGCCGGACACGTCGGTGATCGTGACGATGGTGTTGTTGAACGACGCCGTGATGTGGGCGATGCCGCTCTGGATGTTCTTCTTGGCCTTCTTGGCCTTCGACTTCGGCTTGTTGGTCGTCTCTGCTGATCCGGCCATGGGTTAAGCGCCCGTCCCTTCCGTCTTCCGTTTGATCGCCTGACCCTTGCGCGGTCCCTTGCGCGTGCGCGCGTTCGTATGCGTGCGCTGGCCGCGAACCGGCAGGCTCTTGCGGTGGCGCAGGCCCCGGAAGCAACCGAGGTCCATGAGGCGCTTGATGTTCATGCCGACCTCACGCCGCAGATCGCCCTCGACCTTCAGCTGGCGCTGCTCGATCACCTCGCGGATGCGACGGGTCTCGTTGTCGTCGAGATCGTCGGTTCGCTTGCTGAGCGAGACGTCCGCCGCCTTCAAGATGTCGCGCGAGAGCGCCTTGCCGATTCCGTAGATGTATGTGAGCGCGATTTCCATCCGCTTGTTGCGCGGAAGATCGACGCCTGCCAAACGCGCCATGCTTAACCTTGCCTCTGCTTGTGCCGTTGATTCTCACAGATCACGCGCACGACACCGCGCCGGCGGATGACCTTGCATTTGTCGCATACCTTTTTGACCGAAGCCCTGACCTTCATCGGACGCTCCCGATAGCACGGATTTGCCAGAAATACTCGAACAACCCCATCATTTGGACGCTCACGCCCTCGAGAGCACGATCGGGCCGTCATCGGTGATGGCGACCGAATGCTCAAAATGGGCGGAGAGGCTACCATCTTTGGTTACAGCCGTCCACCCGTCATTTTCGATGGCCACCTCGGGGCTTCCGGCGTTGACCATCGGCTCGATGGCGACCACCAGACCGGCCGAGAGCCGCCGCCCCTTGCCGGCGTCCCCGTAGTTCGGGACGTGCGGCTCCTCGTGCATGGCCCGGCCGATGCCGTGCCCCACGAACTGGCGGACCACCGAATACCCCCGCTTCTCGACGTGCGACTGCACCGCCCAGCCGATGTCGCCCAGACGGTTGCCCGGGCAGGCAGGCGGCGATCGCCCGCTCGAGCGACTCCCGGGTGGCGTCCATGAGCGCCTGGGCGGCCGGGCTCACCGGGCCGATGGGCAGGGTGCGGGCCGAGTCGCCGCACCAGCCGTCTTTGAAGGCGCCGAAGTCGATGGAGAGGATGTCCCCCTCCTTGAGCACCACGTCCCGGCGCGGGACGCCGTGCACGACGACCTGATTGACCGAGGTGCAGACGACGGCCGGGTACGGCGGGTGACCGTAGTTGAGAAACGCCGGGCTCGGCCCTGAGCTGCTTCAGCTTGGCGGCGGCGATCTCGTTGAGCTCCCAGGTCGCGACGCCCGGCTTCGACGCGGCTTCCAGCGCGTCGAGCACCTCGGCCACGATCAGGTTGGCCTCGCGCAGCTTGGCGATCTCCGACGGGCTCTTGAGCTGGATGGCCATCTGCGCGATCCCTACGAGAGAAGAACGGCGGCGTAAATCCGCCCGAAGATTTGATCCATGTTGCCGTCGGCGTTGATCTTCCGCACCGGCCAGGCGTTGGCCACGAAGTAGTCGACCACCGGCTTGGTCTTGGCGGTGAACTCGCGCAGCCGGTTGCGGATGATCTCCTCGGAGTCGTCGCTGCGCTGTTTGAGCACGCCGCCACAGCGGTCGCAGATCCCGGCGACGCGCGGCGGCTTGGCCACGGCGTGGTAGCTCGCCTGGCAGCTCTCGCAGGTGCGGCGGCCGGAGATGCGCTTGACCAGCTCCTCCTCGGGGGCATCGAGCACGATCACCCGATCCATCGCCTTGCCGTAGCCGGTCAGCATGCGACCGAGCACCTCGGCCTGGGGACCGTGCGGGGGAACCCGTCGAGCAGGAAGCCGCGCGCCGTGTCCGGCCTGCTGCAACCGTTCGCCGAGCAGCTCGAGGACGAGCTCGTCCGGGACCAGCTGGCCCTGGTCGATGAAGCCCTTGGCCCGCTGGCCGAGGGGCGTGTACGACTGAATCGCGGCCCGCAGCATGTCGCCGGTCGCGACGTGCGGGATCCCGAAGACCTTGGAGAGCCGCGCCGCCTGCGTCCCTTTGCCGACGCCCGGAGGTCCAAACAGCAGGAGGTTCTCACTCAACGCCCGGCTTCTTCACGGAAGTGGAACCGGCTAGCGGCCGCCGGCGGCTCCGCTGGCGCCGCGCGCTCCACGACCGCGGATCCTCGGTCCGCGGGGCCCCGTGAACCCCTCGTAGTTGCGCGTGATGAGGTGGGACTCGATCTGCTGGACCGTGTCGAGCGCGACGCCGACGACGATCATCAGGCCGGTGCCGCCGAAGTAGAACGGCACCTTCATCTGCTCGTGCAGCAGCGACGGAAGCACGCAGATGACCGAGATGTAGACGGCGCCGCCGAAGGTGATGCGGGTCAGCACCTTGTCGATGTAGGCGGCCGTGGCCTTGCCCGGGCGGATGCCGGGGATGAAGCCGCCGTACTTCTTCATGTTGTCGGCCACGTCGACCGGGTTGAAGGTGACGGCGGTGTAGAAGTAACAGAAGAAGACAATCAGGGCGACGTAGACCGTGTTGTAGCGCCAGTCGCCCGGGCGCAGCGCCTCGGAGATCCGCTGCATCCAGGGAGTCTGCACGAACGAGGCGATCTGCTGCGGGAACATCAGGATCGACGAGGCGAAGATGGGCGGGATGACGCCCGCCGTGTTCACCTTGAGCGGCAGGTGGGTCGACTGGCCGCCGTAGATCTTCTGCCCGACGATCCGCTTGGCGTACTGGACCGGGATTCGTCTCTGCCCCCGTTCGAAGAAGATGATCACCCCGACGACCAGGACGATCAAAATGCCGATGACCGCCAGGTCGAAGGCGGTGATGTCCCCCATCTTGGCCTTCTCGACCATTCGGACGGCGGCGGAGGGAATTCCCGTGATGATCCCGGCGAAGATGACCAGCGAGATGCCGTTGCCGATCCCGCGCTCGGTGATCTGCTCGCCAAGCCACATGATGAACGACGTTCCGGTGGTCAGCGACAGCATGGTCATCATGCGGAAGCCCCAACCTGGATCGGTGACCACCTGGCCGAACTGGGCGTACGAACGGTTGTTCGACTCCAGCCAGCGGGCGATGAAGAACGACTGGATCAACGACAGGATCACGCAGCCGTAGCGCGTGTACTGGTTGATCTTCCGCTGCCCCATCTCCCCTTCTTTCTGGATCTGCTCCAGCTTGGGGACGACGACGGTGAGCAGCTGCAGGATGATGGACGCGCTGATGTACGGCATGATGCCGAGCGCGAAGATCGACATCTGCTCGAGCGCGCCGCCCGAGAACATGTTGAACAGGCCCAGGAACGACCCCTGGCCCTGGGTCACGATCTTCCCCATGATGGCGCGGTTGACGCCCGGGGTCGTCACGAAGGCGCCGATGCGATAAACCGCCAGCAGCGCGACCGTAAACAGGATCCGCCGGCGCAGCTCCGGGATCTTGCCGATATTCTGAAAGCCGCTCGCCATGGCTGTTAGCCGGCCACGACCTCGGCCGTGCCGCCCGCCTTTTCGATCTTCTCCTTGGCGGACGCCGAGAACGCAGTGGCCTTGATGGTGAACTTCTTGGTCAGGTCGCCCTCACCCAGGATCTTCACGACCTTCGAGCTGCGCGGGACCATGCCGGCCCCCTGCAGCGCCGCCAGGTCGACGGTGCCGGCCGGGAAGCGCTTGTCGAGCGCGCCCAGGTTGACCGCGAAGATCTCCTTGCGGAAGGGGTTCTTGAAGCCCTTCTTGGGGAAGCGCCGCTGCATCGGCATCTGACCGCCCTCGAAGCCGAGGCGCGCGCCGTGGTGGCCGGTGCGGGCCTTCTGCCCCTTGACGCCCTTGCCCGACTGCTCGCCCGTGCCCGAGCCCGGCCCGCGGCCGATGCGCTTGCGGTTGCGGGTGGCGCCCTTCGGGGCCTTCAATGTGTGAAGCGTGGTTCCCATGAGTTGTCCTTGGATTCCAGCCTTCTACTCGGCCTTTTCGACCCGAACCAGGTGCGAAACGGCGCGAATCATGCCACGCACGGACGACATTGTCAGGCAACGTTCTGGAGACACCGAGCTTGGAGAGACCGAGCCCGCGGATGGTCCGCTTGTGGTGTCTCGGGGCGGTTGATGCCGCTCCGAATCAGCGTCACGCGCAGCGACTTGGCCATGACCTACTCCCGGATCTCGTCGAGGCGCTTGCCACGCAGCCCGGCGGCCGCGTCAGCGCTCCGAAGTTGTTGGAGGGCGTCGATCGTCGCGTGGATGACGTTGTGCGGGTTCGACGTCCCGATGCACTTGGTGAGGATGTCCTGGACTCCGGCCACTTCCAGCACCGGGCGAACGGCGCCGCCGGCGATGACGCCGGTTCCGGCGCTGGCCGGCCGCAGCAGCACCGCGCCCGCGCCGAAGTGCCCCTGCACCTCGTGCGGGATGGTGCCGCCGACCAGCGGGATCAGGAAGAGGTTCTTCTTGGCCTGCTCGGTCCCCTTGCGGATCGCCTCCGGGACCTCGTTGGCCTTGCCCAGGCCGGCCCCGACGTAGCCGCGCTGATCGCCGACGACGACGAGCGCCGAGAACGAGAAGCGGCGGCCGCCCTTGACGACCTTGGCGACGCGGTTGATGAAGACGACGCTGTCAACCAGCTCGCCGACTGCTTCGTAATTGATAGCCATCTAAATCGATCCTTTTCCTCGACTGCCTAGAACTTCAGGCCCGCTTCGCGCGCGCCCTCGGCCAGCGCCGAGACGCGTCCGTGGTACTTGAAGCCGGCCCGATCGAACACGACCTTGTCGATCCCCTTTTCGAGGCACTTCTTGGCGATTGCCGCGCCGACCTTCTTGGCGGCCGTCTTCTTGCCGCCCTCGTCCTTGGCATCCTTGGCGGCGTCCAGCGCCAGGTCCGAGGTCCCGACCAGCGTCTTGTTCTCGAGATCGTTGATGACCTGGGCGTAGATGTGCCGCGAGCTGCGGAAGATCGCCAGGCGCGGGCGCTCGGCGGTCCCTTCGATCCGCTTGCGGAGGGAACGGTGCCGCTTCTCGCGGCTCTCTTTTTTGTAGTTGTTGATGAGCATGATGAACCGCTCCGCTCTAGCTGCCGCTGGTGGCGCCGGCCTTGCCGACCTTACGCTTGATCACTTCCTCGACGTACTTGACGCCCTTGCCCTTGTAGGGCTCGGGGGGGCGCAGCTCGCGCACCTTGGCGGCCGTCTGACCGACCAGATCGCGATCGGCGCTGGAGAGCGTGACGCGGTTCTTGTCGACCTTGGCGGTGACGCCCTTCGGCAGCTTGAAGGCGATGGGGTGGGAGTAGCCGAGCGCCATGTTGATGGTGTCGCCGGCGACCTCGGCGCGGTAACCGACGCCGTTGATCTCCAGCTCCCGGTTCCAGCCCTCGCGTGACGCCCTTGACCATGTTGGCCAGGTGCGCGCGGATGAGGCCGTGCTTGGCGCGGTTCTCACGCGAGTCGTCGGCGCGCAGGACCTGAAGCTTGTCCGCCTCGGCCTTGATCGAGATGCCGGCGGGGAGCGGCTTGGACAGCTCGCCCTTCGGGCCCTTGACGCTCATGGTCCCCGGCTTTTGCGACAGCGTCACCCCCTTGGGGAGGGGCAGCACTTTTCGTCCGATACGTGACATTACCCAGTCTCCTTTACCAGACTTCGCAGAGGAGCTCGCCGCCGAGCCCCTCTTTGCGGGCGGCGCGGTCGGTCATGAGGCCCTTCGACGTCGACAGGATGGCGATGCCCAGGCCAGAGCGGACCTTGGGGATGGTGCCGTGTCGGACGTACATCCGCTGCCCCGGGCGCGAGCGCCGGCGCAGGCCGGTGATCGCGTTGGTGCGCGGATCGGCCCAGCGCAGGCGCACGACGATCTCGGACGCGCCGGCGATGTCCTCGGAGTCACGCACGTCGTAACCCGCGATGTACCCCTCGTCCTTGAGCAGCTCGCACAGACGCTGCTTGAGCTTGGACGAGGGAGCCAGCACGTCGGCGTGGCGCGCCAGGATTCCGTTGCGAATCCGGGCCAGGAAGTCAGAAATTGGATCGGTCATAGACATTCAATCACCTACCAGCTCGATTTGATGACGCCAGGGATGTCGCCGCGCAGCGCGAGGTTCCGGAAGCAGATCCGGCACATCTTGAACTTGCGCAGAAACGCGCGCGAACGCCCACAGTTGTGGCACCGGTTGCGATGACGAACACGCCACTTCGGCGTCTTCTTGTTGGCGGGGAGATCGACGGTCTTTGCCATGGTCAGTTCCTGAAGGGCATGCCGAAGTGACGGAGGAGCGCACGCCCCTGATCGTCGTCGGCGGCGGTGGTGTTGAAGGTGATGTTCATCCCCTTCGGCTTGTCGATTCGTTCGTAGTTGATCTCCGGGAAGATGATCTCCTCCCGGATGCCGAGCGTGTAATTGCCGCGCCCGTCGAACGACTTCGGGGAGACCCCCTTGAAGTCACGCACCCGGGGGAGCGCGAAGTTGACCAGGCGGTCGAGGAACTCGTACATCTGGTCCCGCCGCAGGGTCACCATGGCGCCGATCTTCTGGCCGGCGCGAAGCTTGAAGACGGCGATCGACTTCTTGGCCTTGGTCACCACCGGGCGCTGGCCGGTGATGGCTCCCAGCTCGTCGACCGCGGTGTCGAGGATCTTCGGGTTGGTGACCGCTTCACCGAGGCCCATGTTGATGGTGATCTTGGTGAGGCGGGGCGCCTCCATCGGGTTCTGCAGCTTGAACTCCGAGATCAGCTTCTGCGCGGATCTCGGCGTCGTAGAGCTTGCGGAGGCGGGCCGGCGAGGTGCGCTTGACCCGCTCGGAGGCGACCTCCAGCGTGGACGAAGCGCCTCCCTTTCCCTTCCCGCCCTTGCCGGCACCCTTGGCGCCGCCCTTGGCCTTGGCCTCGGCGCGGGCCGCCTTCTTGGCGGCCACCTCGGCCTCTTGCTCGGGCGTCAGCGCGGGCTTGCCGCCCTTGCCGCCTTTTTCTTCTTTTTCGTCTTGAGCCATCGTCTAGATCCCCTGCGTCTGCATAAGTGCGCTGCGTCTCAATCCCTAGGCCGTCTCGAATGGCGTGCTGCACTTGACGCAGACGCGGCGCTTGGGCTGACCCTCGTTGTGCTCGTGCTTCCCGCGGCGCGGGGCGACGCACTTGCCGCACCAGAGCGCGACGTTCGAGACGTTGATCGAGCCCTCCTTTTCAAGGATGCCGCCCCGCGGGTTGCGCTGCGTCGGCTTGGTGTGGCGCTTGACCATGTTGAGGCGCTCGATGACGACGCGCTCCTTCTCGGTCAGCAGGCGCAGCACGCGGCCGCGTTTGCCCTTCTCCTTGCCGGCGATGACGACGACCTGATCACCCTTGCGAACGTGCATGACTACAGAACCTCCGGCGCGAGCGAGATGATCTTCATGAACCGCTTGGCGCGCAGCTCGCGAGCGACCGGGCCGAAGATGCGCGTCCCGACCGGCTCGTTGTCCTTGTCGACGAGCACCGCCGAGTTGGTGTCGAAGCGGATGTAGGACCCGTCCTGGCGCGACACCTCTTTCTTGGTGCGCACGATGACGGCCTTGGCGACCTCGCCCTTCTTCACCTTGGCGTTGGGGATCGCCTCTTTGATGGAGACGACGATGATGTCGCCCAGCGAGGCGTACTTGCGCCTGGTGCCGCCGAGGACCCGGATGCACATGACCTTCTTGGCGCCCGAGTTGTCGGCGACGTCGAGAGTGGTGGTTGTCTGGACCATGGTTCTTTAAGCCTCTGGCGCGCGCTCGATGAGCTTCTCGACCCGCCAGCGCTTGTCTCGCGACAGCGGCCGGCTCTCGACGATCTGGACCCGATCGCCCGACTTGAACTCGTTCTTCTCGTCGTGGGCCTTGTACTTGGTCCGGCTGGTCAAGTACTTGCCGTACTTGCGGTCGGCCACGCGGCGCTCGACCGTGACCACCCGCGTCTTGTTCATCTTGTCGCTGGTGACGACGCCGATCATGCGGCGCTTGTGAATTTTGTGTCCGGCCACGTCTAGGTCTCCTTCGCTGTCTTCTTCTGGGTACCTTTGGCGGTCGTCTTCGCGGCTGCCTTGGGCTTGGTCGCCTTGGGGGCGGCGAGCCTTGGACGAGCTTCTCGGCCGGGGCTTCTGCCGCCTCGAGAGCGACCGCCGGCTCCGCCGCCGGGGCCACCGGCGCGCCGCGCAGACGCTCGGCGAGGACGGTGTTCACGCGGGCGATGTCCCGCCGCGTGCTGCGGATCAGCATCGTGTTCTCGAGCTGGTTGGTCGTCTTCTTCAGCTTGTGCTTGAACAGATCCTCTTCCAGCTTGCGCACCGTGCGGCGCAGCTCCTCCGGATCGTTCCCGCGCAGGTCCTTTGCTTCCAGGCTCACAGCCGATCCTCCCGCGACAGAAAGCGCGTCTGGACCGCCAGCTTGTGCTCGGCGAGGTGGAAGGCCTCGCGGGCCAGCTTCTCGTCGACGCCTTCGAGCTCGTACATCACGCGCCCGGGCCGCACGACCGCCACCCACTCCTCGGGGTTCCCCTTGCCGTGACCCATGCGGGTCTCGGCCGGCTTCTTGGAGATCGGCTTGTCCGGGAAGATCCGGATGTAGAGCTTGCCGCCGCGCTTGACGTGGCGGGAGATGGCGATACGGGCCGCCTCGATCTGGCGTGAGGTGACGAACCCGCACGACAGGGCCTGCAGCGCGTACTCGCCGAACGCGACGTCGGTCGCGCCCTTCGAAAGGCCGGTCATCCGACCCTTCTGCTGTTTGCGCCATTTGACTTTTTTGGGAGCGAGCATCGTCTTGGTCTCCTACTTACATTCCTACGCGAGCCGCGAGTTCCGTTGGGGCAGAACCTCGCCCTTGAAGATCCAGCACTTGACGCCGATGGCGCCGTACGTGGTGTGAGCCTCGGTGGTGCCGTACTCGATGTCGGCGCGCAGCGTGTGCAGCGGCACCCGACCCTCGTGGTACCACTCGTAGCGGGCCATCTCGGCGCCGCCCAGGCGGCCGGCGCAGGCCAGGCGAATCCCCTTGGCGCCGAACTTCATCGCCGTCTGGACCGACTTCTTCATGGCCCGGCGGAAGGCGACCCGGCGCTCGAGCTGGGTGGCGACGTTCTCGGCCACCAGCTGGGCGTTGGTCTCGGCCTTGCGGACCTCTTGAATGTTCAGGAACACCTCGTTGGAGGTGAGCGCCTGGACCTCTTTCTTCAGCGTCTCGACGCCGGCGCCGCGCTTGCCGATCACGATCCCCGGCCGCGCCGTGAAGATGTTGATCTTCACCTTGTTCGCCGCGCGCTCGACCTCGACGGCCGAAACGCCCGCGTGGCTCAGCTTCGACTTGACGAACTTCTTGAGCCGCAGGTCCTCGTGCAGCCACTTGGAGAAGTCCTTCTCCGAATACCACTTCGAGCTCCAGCCGCGGATGACGCCGAGGCGGAAACCTACCGGATGTGTTTTCTGACCCATCTAGATGACCTTTTTCTTTCTCTTTACTTGCTCTCGCCTGCTACTTGCTCTCGGGAACGTCGACCTCGATCGTCACGTGCGACGTGCGACCGACCAGCCGGTTGGCTCGACCCATGGAACGCGCCATCCAGCGCCGCGTCACCGGACCGCCGTCGATGAAGACGTTGGTGACGAACAGCTTGTCGGCGTCGGCCTTCTCGTTCTCGGTCGCGTTGGCGATGGCCGAACCGAGCACCTTCGTCAGCATGTGAGCCGCCTTGCGCTGCTGGAGGCGCAGGATCGACATCGCGTCGTCCACCGAACGTCCGCGGATCATGTCCGCCACCGCGCGCACCTTGCGGGGCGACTCGCGGAACCGTCTCAAAATTGCGCGTGCCATGATTCTCTCCTGGTCCTATTTCTTCGCCGGCCGGGGCCAGCCGCAGCCTTGCGCTCGCCGGAGTGGCCGTGGAACGTGCGGGTCGGCGCGAACTCGCCCAGCTTGTGGCCGACCATGTTCTCCGTCGTGAACACCGGGACGAACTTCCGCCCGTTGTGAACGGCGAAGGTCAACCCCAGCATCTCCGGGATGATCGTGGAGCGCCGCGACCAGGTCTTGAGGACCTTCTTCGACTTCTGGCGCTGCATGTCGACGACCTTCTTCATCAGGCTGGCGTCGATGAACGGACCCTTTTTGACTGAACGAGCCATGTCTAGTCGTCCTCTTAGGCTTTCTTGCCGCGGTGTTTGATGATCATCGCGTCGGTGCGCTTGTTCTGGCGGGTCTTCAGCCCCTTCGAGAGCTGACCCCACGGCGAGCAGGGGTGACGGCCGCCGGACGAACGACCTTCGCCGCCGCCCATCGGGTGATCGACCGGGTTCATGGTGACGCCGCGGTTGTGCGGACGCCGGCCCTTCCAGCGGGTGCGGCCGGCCTTGCCGACGTGCACCGAGGCGTGCTCGATGTTGCCGACCTGGCCGATGGTGGCCCGGCAGTCGAGGTGGACGCGGCGGGTCTCGCCGGACGGCAGCCGGATCTGACCCCAGTCGCCCTCCTTGGCCATGACCTGGGCGCCGACGCCCGCCGAGCGGCACATCTGCGCGCCGCCCGAGATCTTGAGCTCGATGTTGTGAATCGTCGTGCCGAGCGGGATGAACCGCAGCGGCAGGTTGTTCCCCGGCTTGATGTCGGCGTTGCGCGAGGAGACCACGGAGTCGCCGACCTTGAGCCCGTCGGGGCAGAGGATGTAGCGCTTCTCGCCGTCGACGTAGTGCAGGAGCGCGATCCGCGCGGTGCGGTTCGGATCGTACTCGACGGTGGCGACGGTCGCCGGGACGCCGACCTTGTTGCGACGGAAGTCGATGACGCGGAAACGGCGCTTGTGGCCACCGCCGCGGAACCGCGAGGTGATGCGGCCGTTGTTGTTGCGGCCACCGGACCGGGACATCCGCTCGGTGAGCGACTTCTCCGGCTTGTTGCCCTTGCGACAGCTCGGCGAAGTCGGGAGCGACGCGGCCGCGGCTGCCGGGGGTGGTGGCGTTGTGTGGACGAAGACCCATGGCGACTCCTTAGACCCCTTCGAAGAATTCGATGTTCTGGCCCGGCGCGATCGTCACCACGGCCTTCTTCCAGTTCGAGCGGCGGCCGATGTAGCGCCCCATCCGCTTCTCCTTGCCGCGCACGACCGCGGTGCGGACCGACAGCACGTCGACGTTCCAGAGCTTCTCGACCGCGTGGCGGATCTCGATCTTGTTGGCGTCGCGGGCCACCTCGAACAGCAGCTGCGACTTCAGCGTCTCGGGATCGACCTCGCCGTCAGCCTGGCCGCCGGTCTCCTTGAGCAGCGTCCCCTTCTCGGTGAGGAGGGGCCGCTTGATGATCTCTTCGGGTGAACGCATGACCTTACGCCTTCGCCTTGGGGGCCACGGTGACGCGCGCTTCGATCAGCTTGACGGCGTCAGCGGCGATCACCAGGCCGGGGTGGTTGAGGATGTCGTAGACGTTGAGCCCTTCGGGCGCGAGGTACTTCGACTTGGGGAGGTTGCGCGCCGACTTCGAGAGGTTGGCGTTCTCCTTGCCGTCGACCACCACCGCCGACTCGACGCCCAGCACCTTGAGGATGCCGGCCAGCCGCTTGGTCTTGGGGGCCTCGAACGGAAGCTTGTCGACGACGACCAGCTTCTTCTCCTTGGCCCGCAGCGACAGCGCGGAGACCAGCGCCGCCCGCTTCACCTTCTTGGGCACGGTGTACGAATAGTCGCGCGGGTGCGGCCCGAAGACCTTGCCGCCGCCGACGTGGTTGGGGGCGCGGCTCGAACCCTGGCGGGCGTTGCCGGTCCCCTTCTGCTTGTACGGCTTCTTGCCGCCGCCGCGAACCTCGTCGCGGGTCTTGGTGTCGTGCGTTCCGGCCCGCTTGGCGGCCTTCTGCGCCTTGACCATCTCCCAGAGGAGATAGTCCTTCACCTTGGCGCCGAACACGGCGTCGGCGAGGTCGGCCGACCCGACCTTCTTGCCTTCGATATTGACGATGTCGATCTGCATGGTGATGCCTTCGCGCTCGCTTCTTTGGGTCTTGTCGCTAGGTCTTGATTTCGACGTCGACGCCCGCCGACAGGTCGAGCTTCATGAGCGCGTCCAGCGTCTGCTGGGTCGGCTCGAGGATGTCGAGCAGCCGCTTGTGGGTGCGGATCTCGAACTGCTCGCGCGACTTCTTGTCGACGTGCGGCGAGCGCAGCACGGTGAACTTGTTGATCTTGGTGGGCAGCGGAACCGGGCCGGCGACGCTGGCGCCGGTCCGCTTGGCCGTGTCCACGATCTCGCCGGCCGACTGGTCGAGCAGGCGGTGATCGTAGGCCTTGAGACGAATTCGGATCTTGGGAGTCACTTCGCTTTGACCTCGTCAGGAAGAATCTTGGTGACGACGCCGGCGCCGACGGTCTTGCCGCCCTCGCGAATCGCGAAGCGCAGACCTTCCTCGCAGGCGATCGGCGTGATGAGCTCGATCTTCAGGCTCACGTTGTCTCCGGGCATCACCATCTCCGCCCCCTCGGGCAACGTCACCAGACCCGTCACGTCCGTCGTGCGGAAGTAGAACTGCGGCCGGTAGCCCTTGAAGAACGGCGTGTGGCGACCACCCTCCTCTTTCTTGAGGATGTAGACCTCGCCCATGAAGTTCTTGTGCGGCGTGATGCTCCCGGGCTTCGACAGCACCTGACCGCGCTCGATCTCCTCGCGCTTGGTCCCGCGGAGCAGCGCCCCGATGTTGTCGCCCGCCCGACCCTCGTCCAGCAGCTTGCGGAACATCTCGACGCCGGTGACCACCGTCTTGACGGTGTCCTTGAACCCGACGATCTCGATCTCCTCGCCGACCTTCACGATGCCGCGCTCCACGCGGCCGGTGACCACCGTGCCGCGGCCGGAGATCGTGAACACGTCCTCCACCGGCATCAGGAACGGCTTGTCGATCTCGCGCTTCGGCTCCGGGATGAACGAGTCGCAGGCGTCCAGCAGCTTCAGCACCGACGGCTCGCCCAGCTCGCCCGGATCGCCTTCCAGCGCCTTGAGCGCGCTCCCGCGGATGATCGGCGTCGTGTCGCCCGGGTACTGGTACTTCGACAACAGCTCGCGCAGCTCGAGGTCGACCAGGTCCAAGAGCTCGGCGTCCTCCTTGGCGATCATGTCCACCTTGTTCAGGAACACGACGATCGCCGGCACGCCGACCTGACGCCCGAGGAGGATGTGCTCGCGCGTCTGCGGCATCGGACCGTCCGGCGCCGACACCACCAGGATCGCGCCGTCCATCTGCGCCGCGCCGGTGATCATGTTCTTGATGTAGTCCGCGTGGCCGGGGCAGTCGACGTGCGCGTAGTGCCGCTTCTCCGTCTCGTACTCCACGTGCGCGATCGCGATGGTGATGCCGCGCTCTCGCTCTTCAGGCGCCTTGTCGATCTGGTCGTACGCCAGGAACTTCGCGAAGCCCTTCTTCGTCAGCACCTTGGTGATCGCCGCCGTCAGCGTCGTCTTGCCGTGGTCGACGTGACCGATCGTCCCGATGTTCAGGTGGGGCTTGTTCCGGATGAATTTTTCTTTCGCCATCGCTCTGTTCCTCTCCTCTACGGTCCTCTTCGGCTCCGCGTCCTCAGGCTCCGCGGCGTTCGACGATCGATTCGGTCACGCGCGTCGGCACCGGCGCGTAACGCGCGAACTGCATGGTGTACGTCGCCCGTCCTTGTGTCATGGAACGGACGTCAGTGGAATAGCCAAACATACTGGCCAGGGGTACTTCGGCGCTGATTGCCTGCGCCGAGCCCCGGGCTTCCATACCAGAAACCCGGCCGCGGCGCGCGGACAGATTGCCGGTCACCTCGCCCATGAACTCGTCGGGGGTCAGCACCTCGACCTCCATGACCGGCTCGAGCAGGACCGGCGCCGGCCTCGCGGGCCGCCGCCGTCGCGCCCATGGATCCGGCGATCTGGAAGGCCATCTCGCTCGAGTCGAGCTCGTGGTAGCTGCCGCCGGTGAGCTTCACGGCGACGTCGATGACCGGGTAGCCGCCCAGGACGCCGCGGGCCAGCGACTCGCGCACGCCCCGCTCGACCGCCGGCACGAACTCGCGCGGGACGACGCCGCCCGCGGTGGCGTCCTCGAACACGATCCCTTTGCCCTCGGCCGGCTCGACGTGCAGCGTGACGTGCCCGTACTGGCCCCGCCCGCCGGTCTGCCGGATGTACTTCCCCTCGGCGTCGGCCTCGCGGGTGATCGTCTCGCGGTAGGCCACCTGGGGCCGCCCGACATAGGCCTCGATCTTGAACTCGCGCACCAGCCTGTCGACGATGATCTCCAGGTGCAGCTCGCCCATCCCCGAGATGATCGTCTGCCCGGTCTCGGCGTCCGTGCGCACCCGAAACGAAGGGTCCTCGATGGCCAGCTTGGCCAGCGCCTGCCCGATCTTGTCCTGGTTGGCCTGCGTCTTCGGCTCGATGGCGATGGAGATGACCGGCGCCGGGAACTCCATCACCTCCAGCACGACCGGGTTCTTCTCGTCGCAGAGCGTGTCGCCGGTGGCGGTGGCGCGCAGACCGGCCGCCGCGGCGATGTTGCCGCAGGTGACCTCCTCGACGTCCTCGCGCTTGTTGGCGTGCATGTGCAGGAGGCGCCCGATCCGCTCCCGCTTCCCCTTGCCGGCGTTGTAGACCGTCGACCCGGCGGTGACCTTGCCCGAGTAGACCCGGAAGTAGGTCAGCGAGCCCGACGAACGGGTCGTTCATGATCTTGAACGCCAGCGCCGAGAACGGCTCGGCATCGGTCGCGCGCCGCTCGGTGCGCTTGCCGTCCGGATCCTTGCCCACCACCGGCGGGATGTCGTTCGGCGCCGGAAGAAAGTCGACCACGGCGTCGAGCAGCGGCTGCACGCCCTTGTTGCGGAAGGCGGCGCCACAGAGCACCGGCACCGCGTGCCCGGCGACGGTCGCGCGCCGGAGCGCGGCCCGAAGGAGCTCGCGGCGACAGCGCGCTCTCCTCGAGGTAAAGGCCGCATCACCTCGTCGTCGGCTTCGGCGACGGCCTCGATCATCGTGGCGCGGGCGGTCTCGGCGGCCTCCCGCAGCTCGTCGGGGATCGCCTTCACGACCGGCTCGGCGCCGACGGTGTCGTCCTCCCAGTCGACCAGCTTCATCTCGATGAGGTCGACGACGCCGGAGAAGCCGTCCTCGAGCGCGTTGGGGATCTGGATGACGACCGGCGTCCCCTTGAGCCGCTCGCGGATCTCCCGCACGCAGCGATCGGGATCGGCGCCGACGCGGTCGCACTTGTTGATGAAGGCGAGCCGCGGAACGCGGTACTTGTCGGCCTGCCGCCAGACCGTCTCCGACTGCGGCTCGACGCCGCCCACGGCGTCGAACACCGCCACCGCGCCGTCGAGCACGCGCAGGCTGCGCTCGACCTCGACGGTGAAGTCGACGTGGCCGGGCGTGTCGATGATGTTGATCCGGTGCTCGCGCCAGAAGCAGGTGGTCGAGGCGGCGGTGATGGTGATGCCGCGCTCCTGCTCCTGCTCCATCCAGTCCATCTGGGTGGTCCCCTCATGGACCTCGCCCATCTTCCGCGAGACGCCCGTGTAGAAGAGGATCCGCTCGGTGGTCGTGGTCTTCCCCGCGTCGATGTGCGCCATGATCCCGATGTTCCGGATCTGCGCTATGGGAAGTGTCCGAGCCACGACTACCGAGTTGCCTTTCCGACGCTCAGCCGATCCGCGTCGCCGGCTTATCCGGCGAACGCGAACCGTCAGGTCCGTCGTTTGCGCTGTGTGTTTGGAGTGAAAACCGCCGCGAAATCTAGGTGATAACTAAAAAATTACCAGCGGTAATGCGCGAACGCCTTGTTGGCGTCCGCCATCTTGTGCGTGTCTTCCCGCTTCTTGACGGCGTTGCCCTTGTTGGACGACGCGTCGAGCAGCTCGCCCGCCAGCTTCTCCTGCATGGTGCGCCCGTCCGAGCGGTCGCGGGCCGCCGAGATGATCCAGCGCATCCCGAGCGCCAGAGCGCGCTCCGGGCGGACGTCGACGGGGACCTGATAGGTCGCGCCACCGACGCGGCGGGACTTCACCTCGACCTTGGGCTGCACGTTTCCGAGCGCGCGATCCCAGACCTTGACCGGATCGTCCTTCGCCTTCTCGGCGATGATGTCGAACGCGCGGTAGACGATCTGCTCGGCGACCGCCTTCTTGCCCGAGCTCATGATGGTGTTCACGAACTTGGTCACCTTGCGGCGCATATCGACGGGCTGATCCGTGAACTTCGGATCGGGAAGCGGCTTGCGCTTGGGAACTTCACCTTTGCGGGGCATGGTCTTGGTCCTTCGAAGTTATTGGGGCGAAGTTACTTACGGGCCGCTTGGCGCCGTACTTCGAACGCCCTTGCCGACGGTTGGTGACGCCCGAGGTGTCGAGCGTGCCGCGAATGATGTGGTAGCGAACGCCCGGGAGGTCCTTGACGCGGCCGCCACGGATCATCACCACCGAGTGCTCCTGAAGGTTGTGCCCCTCGCCCGGGATGTACGTCGTCACTTCCATTCCGTTGGTGAGACGAACGCGCGCCACCTTGCGGAGCGCCGAGTTCGGCTTCTTCGGGGTGGTGGTGTAGACGCGCACGCAGACGCCGCGCCGCTGCGGGCAAGCCATGAGCGCCGGCGATGCGGTCTTGCGTCGCTGAGCCTGGCGGCCGAACTTAACCAGCTGATTGATGGTGGGCATCTGGGGCAAAAACCTCGGTGTTTGGCGCTGTCGTCGTTTGAATTTCGCTGGAATTCATGGCGCACGCGCAAACCACGGGCGCCAAGAAGGCAGGGATTATAGGGATCGCAGGTGCCTTGTCAACGACATTGGACCACCCCAGGGCTCGACTGCGGGGTCAGTCACGGATGGGGCGAGCGGGCGGAGGCCAGTGCGACGGCGGCCTTTGACGCGGCGCCGACCGGGCCGAGGAGGCGGCGAACCAGGGCGCGGGCGGTGTCGCTCCGGCGAAGAACCTCGGCCGCCGCCGGTCCGGAGCGGTAGTAAAGGTCGGTGGCGACGGCGAACATCGTGCTCCGCGCGCGCAGTCGATCGCGCACCTTCCGCATGGCGTCCACGTCGGGCGCCAGCGCCGAGCCCCAGGCCGCCGTGGCCACGAAGCAGCCGGACAGCTGCGTGAACTTCATGGAGGGCGTCTTGAACGTCACCGAGGCGATCGGCGAGGCCGGCTTGCACGGTTCGACGGCTCGCACGGCCACCGCATACTGCGTGCCCGGTTTCAGGGGTCCGATGGTGACCGATGCGAGGGTGCCCGGGCTGCCCGGCTGCACTTGAGGCGCGACCGCGGCAGAGCCGAACTGCGCCTCTGTGATGGCAGCTCCTGTCTGGTAGCGGACCTCATATTGCGGGACCGGCCCCCCGTCCGACGGAAGCCGGGTGAACTGCAGGGTGGCCGAAACAGCCGTGAGTCCCCCGGCTGGCACCGCCAGGTCCGTGACTGCGCTCGGGGGCTCAGTCGTCGACGCAGTGCTGTTCTCGATCCGCGCCACCACCCGACCGCTGAGCCCGCTGCTGCTGTCGTTGATCACCAGCAGCCGCGCCTCGCCCGATCCCGGACTGTTCGTGGAGATGGTGGCGTCGCGCGGATTGATGACGCCCGTCTGCCCTGTCCAGTCGCCGTAGCCAACAATCTGAGACGTCGACTGGGCGTCGGTCGTTTCGGAGGTCGGGTCGATGTGGATCGGGACCTGATAGACAACCGACGGCTGTCCGAAGTTCCCGTCGGTGCCGTAGCCCGGCAGGTGGCTGTCGTCGAAGTCGGGGTGCAGGTGCGAGGCGTTCGAGTCGTACTCCTTGTTCACCTCGACCATCAGGCTGTAATCGCCCGGCGGCAGCGTGCTGGGGACCGACCAGGTCCCGTTGTAGACCGAGCCGTAAAACGGGGTCGCCGCCGCCACCGCGTCGAGATCGTTGATTGCCGCGAACGTCGGCGGATCGCTTCCGTCGACAGAGGTGAACGTCGTGAGGTCGCTCCGCGGCGGGTAATAGGACGGCATCGTGGGATCGAACCGCCCCTTCTCGCTGTGGAACTGACTCGCGCAGGTGATGGCGTCGTTGACCTCCGCGCCGAGGGCCGCCTGCGCCTCGGTCTGCTGGAGCGGGCGGCAGTAGTAGAACTCCGTCGACGAATACGACTCGTGCCAGCCGAGGCAGCTCTCGGTCGGCCCCCCGACGGCGCAGACCTCCTCCTGCATGAAGAGCGTGCTGTAGGTCTTTCCGCGGGCGTGCGCCCAGATCGGCAGCGCCATGATGCGCTTGCCGTAGGGGAAGAGCGGACCGGAGAGAAAGTCCGAGCGCCCAGGACGGTTACCGATCCCGCGCACCGCGGTGGCGTTGGTGACCATCAATGTATCGATGAACGCGCCGGTTGAATCTTGGAGCCAGACGGCGATCTGCGGACCCAGATCCATGTGAGTCACCGACTGCACGCAGGCCGAGCTCGTGTCCGGCCGGTAACAGTCCGGCTGGAACGAATAGCGGAGGGTCGTGCACGACTGGGCGCGCGCGGTGGCAGGACCGAGCGCGATCAGCGCCAGCAGGGGCAAAGGGGCGAAAAAAGCCAGGCGAAGGGGACGCAATAGGCCTCTATTGTGGCCTCGACCACCCGGACCGCGCAAGCGCATCACTGGCGCATTTGCCAAGCCCCGCTGCAGGGTGACATCGTGGTTCCGTGCGAATCGGCATCGACGTTGGCGGCACGAAGATCGAAGGCCTCCTCCTGGCGGATGACGGGCGGGAGGTCGCGCGCTTGCGCGTCGCCACACCCACCGAATACCGCGCGGTGCTGGCGGCGGTCGCCGAGCTCGTGCAGGGGCTCTCCGGACATGCATCCGGAAGTTCCGTCACCGTCGGCGTCGGCACGCCGGGGTTCCTGCAGCCGGGTCGTGGCCTCATCCGGAACGCGAACCTCGTTTGCCTCAATGATCGACCGCTGGACAGGGATCTCCAGCAGACGCTCGGGCGCCCGGTTCGGCTGGCCAATGACGCCAAGTGCTTCGTGCTCTCCGAGGCCGTCGATGGCGCGGCGGCGCCACCCGCCGAGCTGGACCGCTCACGACCCGACGTCGTCTTCGGGGCGACGCTGGGGACGGGCGTGGGGGGCGGGATCGTCGTCGACGGACGCGTGCTCACCGGCGAGAACGGCTCCGCGACCGAGTGGAGCCATACGACGCTCCCCTTCAGCAGCCCCGACGAGACGTCCCCCTACCCTTGCGTCTGCGGTCATCCGCGCTGCATCGAATCGTTCATCTCGGGGCGCGGCCTCGAGGGGACCTATCGCGCGCTGGGCGGCGGCGCGCTGCGGGGCGAGACAATCGGTCAGCGCGCGGACGCCGGCGACGACATCGCCGGGCGCGCCTTCGCGCTCTACGAGGACCGGCTGGCCCGCGCCCTCGCCTCGGTGATCAACCTGATCGACCCCCGGGTGATCGTCCTCGGAGGCGGCGTCTCCAACAACGCGCGCATCTTCACCAACGTTCCCAAGCTCATGGAACGCCACACCGTCGCCCAAGGCCTACGCACGAAACTGGTCCATGCTGCCCACGGCGACGCCAGCGGCGTCCGAGGCGCAGCCTGGTTGTGGCCGGGGTAAACCGGCCACAACCTTCGGCGATTCGGCTAGTCCTCGAGCGTAGCGGGAAGCGAGGCCGTCGCGGCGGCCGCCAGCGGCGGGGTCGGCAGGTCCTCGGCGCCAGTGTCCTCGACGTGGATGGAGAGGCGCTTGTAGGCGCCGAGCCCCGTCCCGGCCGGGATGAGACGTCCCATGATGACGTTCTCCTTGAGGCCGCGCAGGTAGTCGACCTTGCCCTGGACGGCGGCTTCGGTGAGCACCTTGGTGGTCTCCTGGAACGACGAGGCCGAGATGAAGCTCTCCGTCGAGAGCGACGCCTTGGTGATGCCGAGGAGGAGCGGCTCCCCCTGGGCCGGCTTGGCGCCCTTCCCCATCACCCGCTCGTTCTCCTCTTCGAACAGGTACTTCTCGACGTGCTCGTCGACGAGGAAGCCGGTGTCGCCCACGTCGATGACCCGGATGCGGCGGAGCATCTGCCGCACGATGGTCTCGATGTGCTTGTCGTTGATCTTGACGCCCTGGAGCCGGTAGACCTCCTGGACCTCGTCGACCAGGTACTTGGCCAGCGCCTTCTCGCCGAGCACCTTGAGGATGTCGTGCGGGTTGGCGGCGCCGTCCATGAGCGGCTCGCCGGCCCGGATCTTGTCGCCCTCGCGGACGGCCAGGTGCTTGCCCTTGGAGATGAGGTACTCCTTGGCGTCGCCCCGCTCCGGCGTGATGAGGACCTTGCGCTTCCCCTTGGTGTCCTTGCCGAAGCTGACCACGCCGTCGATCTCGGCGATGACCGCGTGCTCCTTCGGCTTGCGCGACTCGAAGAGCTCCGCCACGCGCGGCAGACCGCCCGTGATGTCCTTGGTCTTCGTCGTCTCGCGCGGGATACGCGCGATGACGTCGCCGGCCTGGATGGAGTCCCCTTCGTTCGCCGCGATGGTCGACCCGACCGGCAAGAAGTACCGGGCGTCGTTCTCGCCGCTCGGGATCTTGAGGGTCTTGCCGTGCGCGTCCTTGAGTGAGATGCGCGGGCGCAGGTCGGCGTCCTTCGACTCGGTGATGCTCTTGCGCGACAGGCCCGTGACCTCGTCGAGCTGCTCGGTCATCGTCACCCCTTCGATGACGTCGCCGAACTTCACGATGCCGGTGACCTCGGTGAGGATCGGCACCGAGAACGGATCCCACTCCGAGAGGAGCTGGCCCGCCTTGATGCGATCGCCGTTGCCGAAGTGGAGGCGCGCGCCGTAGGTCAGCCCGTAGCGCTCGCGCTCGCGGCCCGTCTCGTCCTGGATCACGATCTCGCCGTGACGGTTCATGACGATGTAGACCTTGTCGCGCTTGACCACGTCGGTGTTCTCCAGCTTGACGACGCCGTCGTAGCGCGCCTCCAGCTGTGACTGCTCGGTGCGGACCTGACCGACGCCGCCGATGTGGAACGTCCGCATCGTCAGCTGCGTGCCGGGCTCGCCGATCGACTGGGCGGCGATGACGCCGACCGCCTCGCCGATGTTGACCATGTGCCCGCGGGCCAGATCGCGGCCGTAGCAGAGCACGCAGATGCCGCGCCGGCTCTCGCAGGTGAGCACCGAGCGGATCTTGACGTGGTCGATGCCCGCGTCCTCGACGACCTTGACCTTCTCCTCGGTGATCTCGTCGCCCGAGGCGACCAGCACCTCGCCGGTGTACGGGTCGAAGATGTCTTCGACGGCGACGCGGCCGAGGATGCGATCCCCGAGCTTCTCGATGATCTCGCCGCCTTCGACCAGTGCGCCCAGCTCGATCCCGTCGATGGTGCCGCAGTCGTACTCGGCGATGATGCAGTCCTGCGCCACGTCGACGAGGCGCCGGGTCAGATACCCGGAGTTGGCCGTCTTGAGCGCCGTATCGGCGAGACCCTTGCGGGCCCCGTGGGTCGAGATGAAGTACTGGAGCACCGACAACCCCTCGCGGAAGTTGGTGGTGATCGGGGTCTCGATGATCTCGCCCGAGGGCTTGGCCATGAGGCCGCGCATCCCGGCCAGCTGCCGGATCTGCTGAGCCGAGCCACGCGCGCCCGAGTCGGCCATGATGTAGATCGGGTTGAAGGAGGGGCTGCGCCGCTTCTCCCCGGTCTCGTCGTTGGTGACCTCCTCGGTGCTGATCTCGCCCATCATCTCCTCGGCAATCTGCTCGGAGACCTGGGCCCAGATGTCGACGACCTTGTTGTAGCGCTCGCCGTCGGTGATGAGGCCCTCGGTGTACTGCTCCTCGATCTCCTGGACGTCCTTCTGCGCCGACTCCAGGAGCGGGATCTTGCGCGCCGGGATCTGGAGATCGTCGACGCAGATGGAGACGCCCGCCTTGGTCGAGTGGGCGTAGCCGAGCGACCGCAGCTTGTCGGCCAGGAGAACGGTCTCCTTCTGGCCGCAGGCCCGGTAGCAGCTGTCGATGAGATCACCGAGCTGCTTCTTGCCCATCACGCGGTTGACGATCTTGAACGGCAGCTGCTTGGGGACGATTTCGTACAGCAGGACGCGGCCGGTGGTGCTGGCCACGATCTCGCCGTCGAAGCGGACCCGGATGGCCGCCTGCAGGTCGAGCTCGCCGTGGTCGTACGCCAGGCGCACCTCCTCCGGCGAGGAGAAGACGCCCTGCAGCTTGTTGGCGGGGATCTTCTCCGCCTTGACGTCGCCCTTGTCGGACTTCTTGGCGTCCTCGGGCTTGCCGTGGGGGTACTCCCCCTTGGCGAACGTCCGCTCGCGCGTCATGTAGTAGAGGCCGAGCACGATGTCCTGCGAGGGCAGGATGATCGGTCGTCCGTTGGCGGGCGAGAGGATGTTGTTCGTGCTCATCATGAGCACGCGCGCCTCCATCTGCGCCTCCAGCGACAGCGGCACGTGGACCGCCATCTGATCGCCGTCGAAGTCGGCGTTGAACGCCGCGCAGACCAGCGGGTGCAGCTGGATGGCCTTGCCCTCGATGAGCAGCGGCTCGAAGGCCTGGATGCCCAGGCGGTGCAGCGTCGGAGCGCGATTCAAGAGGATCGGGTGCTCCTTGATGACCTCTTCGAGGATGTCCCAGACCTCGGGACGCTCCTTCTCCACCAGCTTCTTGGCGCTCTTGATGGTCGTGACGAGGCCGCGCTCCTCGAGCTTGTTGTAGATGAACGGCTTGAACAGCTCGAGCGCCATCTTCTTGGGGAGCCCGCACTGGTGCAGCTTGAGCTCGGGGCCCACCACGATGACCGAACGGCCCGAGTAGTCGACGCGCTTGCCGAGGAGGTTCTGACGGAACCGCCCCTGCTTGCCCTTCAGCATGTCGCTGAGAGCGACTTCAGCGGCCGCTTGTTGGGGCCGGTGATGGTCTTGCCGCGCCGCCCGTTGTCGAACAGGGCGTCGACCGCCTCCTGCAGCATCCGCTTCTCGTTGCGGATGATGATCTCCGGAGCGTTGAGCTCCTGGAGCCGCTTGAGCCGGTTGTTCCGGTTGATCACCCGGCGGTAGAGGTCGTTGAGATCGGAGGTCGCGAAGCGGCCACCGTCCAGGGGGACCAGCGGACGCAGATCCGGCGGGATCACCGGGATCACGTCCAGCATCATCCACTCGGGCTTGTTGCCCGATTCACGGAAGGCGTCGACGACCTTGAGGCGCTTGGACAGCTTCTTGCGCTTGGCCTCGCTGGTCGCTTCCTTCATCTCGGCGCGGAGCTGCTCGGAGAGCGAGTGGATGTCGATGTACTTGAGTAGGTCGCGGATGGCCTCGGCGCCCATGCCGGCGGCGAAGGCCTCGTCGCCGAACTCCTCGACGGCCTTCATGTAGCGCTCCTCGGTGAGGAGCTCCCCGCGGACGAGACCCGTCTCCTTGGGGTCGGTGACGACATACGACTCGCAGTAGAGGATCTTCTCCAGGTCCTTGAGCGTGATGTCCAGCAGGTTGCCGATGCGCGACGGCAGCGACTTCAGGAACCAGATGTGGGCGACCGGCGTGGCCAGGTTGATGTGGCCGAGCCGCTCACGACGCACCTTGGACTGGATGACCTCGACGCCGCACTTCTCGCAGACGATCCCGCGGTGCTTCATGCGCTTGTACTTGCCGCAGTTGCACTCGTAGTCCTTCACTGGGCCAAAGATCTTGGCGCAGAAGAGGCCGTCCCGCTCCGGCTTGAAGGTCCGGTAGTTGATCGTCTCCGGCTTCTTCACCTCGCCGTGCGACCACTCCCGGATCTTCTCCGGTGACGCCAGCGAGATGCGGATCGCCGAAAAAGACAGCGGATCTTTCGGCTTCTCGAAGAAATTGAAGATGTCTTTCATCTTGCCTCTGTGTTGGTGCGGACCGTTTGTGCGTAAGACTTTTCCAAAATCTTTGCCGCCACTACTCGCCGCCCAGCTCGCTGGCGGTGGCCGCCGGCGGAGCTGAGGCAGAGGCGGATGCCGCGCTGGCCTTGGCGGCCACCTCGCGCGCCATCAGCTCGAGGGTCGACTCCTGCTTGCGCGGGGCGTTGGGATCCTCGATGAGCTCGACGTTGAGGCAGAGCGACTGCAGCTCCTTCAAGAGCACGTTGAACGACTCCGGCAAGCCGGACTCGAGGACGTGCTCCCCCTTGACGATCGCCTCGTACATGCGGGTTCGGCCGATGACGTCGTCCGACTTCACGGTCAGGAACTCCTGCAGACCGTAAGCCGCTCCGTACGCCTCCATCGCCCAGACCTCCATCTCTCCGAGCCGCTGCCCGCCGAACTGCGCCTTGCCGCCCAGCGGCTGCTGGGTGACGAGCGAGTAGGGACCGATCGAACGCGCGTGAATCTTGTCGTCGACCAGGTGGTGGAGCTTCAGCATGTACATGACCCCGACGGTGACGTCGTGATCGAACGCGTCGCCGCTCTTGCCGTCGAACAGCGTCGCTTGTCCGTTGGAAGCGAGGTTGGCCAACGCCAGCAGGCTCTTGATGTCGACCTCCTTGGCGCCGTCGAAGACGGGGGTCGCCAGGTGGACGCCCTCACGGACCGTCTGCGCGAAGCGCAGCAGGCCCTTGTCGTCGAGCGCGTCGAGCATCTCGACATGGTGCGGATCGGTGAAGATCTTCTTCAGCCGCGAGCGAAGGGCGTCGCCCGTCCACTCGCGCTGAATCATCTCGTCGACCTGCTTGCCCAGGTAGAGCGCCGCCCCACCGAGGTGGGTCTCGAGGATCTGCCCGACGTTCATACGCGAGGGCACGCCCAGCGGGTTGAGGACGATGTCGACCGGCGTCCCGTCGGCGAGGAACGGCATGTCCTCCTCCGGCAGCACGCGAGAGACGACGCCCTTGTTGCCGTGACGGCCGGCCATCTTGTCGCCGACCGACAGCTTGCGCTTGATGGCCACGTAGACCTTGACCATCTTGATGACGCCCGGCGGGAGCTCGTCGCCCTTGGTGAGCTTGGAGATCTTGTCGCGGTAGAGCGCCTCGATGGCGGCCACGTCCTCGGCCAGGCGCGCCGGCAAGCTGCTCCAGCTTGTCGTCGCCCTTGCCGCCCTCCTCGACCTGCAGCTCGGACCAGTAGCGCGCCGGAATCTCGTCGAGGGTGGCGCTCTCGATCTTCTGCCCCTTGGCGCAGAGGACCTTGCCCTTGTCGTCGACCAGACGCACGGCCGTGGTCTTGCCGACCAGCAGCTTGCGCATCTTGGCGTAGTACGACTCACGAGACGATCTTCACCTCGTCGCGCTGATCGGCGAGAAGCTTCTCCTTCTCGGCGTCCTCGATGTCCTTGGCGCGCTCGTCCTTCTCCGTGCCTTTGCGCGAGAAGACCTTGGCGCTGATGACGATCCCCTGCACGCCCGGCGGGACGCGCAGCGAGCTGTCGCGCACGTCGCCGGCCTTCTCGCCGAAGATCGCGCGCAGCAGCTTCTCTTCAGGCGAGAGCTGGGTCTCGCCCTTGGGCGTGATCTTGCCGACCAGGATGTCCTGCGGCTTGACCTCGGCGCCGATGCGCACGATCCCCGACTCGTCGAGGTCCTTGAGGGCCTCCTCGCCGACGTTCGGGATGTCGCAGGTGATCTCTTCCTTGCCGAGCTTGGTGTCGCGCGCGACGCACTCGAACTCCTCGATGTGGATCGAGGTGAAGTGGTCGTTGCGGGTCAGCCGCTCGGAGACGAGGATCGAGTCCTCGAAGTTGTAGCCACCCCAGGGCATGAAGGCGACCAGGATGTTCTCGCCCAGCGCCAGCTCACCGCGCTCGGTGGCCGGACCGTCGGCCAGGACGTCGCCCATCTTGACGTGATCGCCACGCTCGATGATCGGCTTCTGGTTGATGCAGGTGTTCTGGTTCGACCGCTGGAACTTGGTCAGGTTGTAGATGTCGGGCTTGGCCGACAGCGGATCGGTCTCGCTCTCCTGGGTCGGACGCACGACGATGCGGGTGGCGTCGACCGAGTCGACCACGCCGTCGCGCCGCGCCACCATGGTGACGCCCGAGTCGCGGGCCACGATGCCCTCGATCCCGGTGCCGATGAGCGGCGAGCGGGTGCGGATGAGCGGCACCGCCTGGCGCTGCATGTTCGAACCCATGAGCGCCCGGTTGGCGTCGTCGTTCTCGAGGAACGGGATGAGCGAGGCGGCCACCGAGACCAGCTGGTTCGGGGACACGTCCATCAACGTGACCTCCTCCGGCTTGGCCATCACGAACTCCGTGTTGTGGCGGCAGGAGATGAAGTCGTCGGCGAACTTCCCCTTCTTGTCGATGGCGGTGTTGGACTGGGCGATGTAGTGCCCCTCCTCCTGCAGCGCCGAGTAGAACTCGACCTTGTCGGTCACGCTGCCGCCGTCGACCTTGCGGTACGGCGTCTCGATGAAGCCGAACTCGTTGACCCGGGCGTAGGTCGAGAGCGACGCGATGAGGCCGATGTTCGGACCTTCCGGCGTCTCGATCGGGCAGATGCGGCCGTAGTGCGTGCCGTGGACGTCGCGCACCTCGAAGCCGGCGCGCTCGCGGGTGAGACCGCCCGGCCCGAGGGCCGAGAGGCGCCGCTTGTGCGTCACTTCGGAGAGCGGGTTGGTCTGGTCCATGAACTGCGAGAGCTGCGAGGACCCGAAGTACTCCTTCACCACCGCCGAGACCGGCTTGGCGTTGATGAGGTCGTGCGGCATCAGCGTCTCGATCTCCTGAGACATGCTCATGCGCTCTTTGATGGCGCGCTCCATGCGAACCAGGCCGATGCGGTACTGGTTCTCCATCAGCTCGCCGACCGCGCGGACGCGGCGGTTACCGAGGTGATCGATATCGTCGATCGACCCCTTGCCGTTCTTGAGATCGATGAGGTAGCGGATCGTCTCCAGGATGTCGCGCTTGGTGAGGACCGTGTTGTCGAGCGGCTCGTCCAGCTTGAACTTGTAGTTCAGCTTGAGGCGACCGACCTTGGAAAGGTCGTAGCGCTCCGGATTGAAGAACAGGTTGTTGAACAGGTTCTGCGCGGTCTCCAGCGTGGGTGGATCCCCCGGGCGGAGGCGCCGGTAGATCTCCATGATCGCCTCGTCGGAGGTCTGCAGCTTGTCGGCGATGAGCGTGTCGCGCAGGTACGACCCGACGTTCAGGTTGTCGATGAAGAGAACCTTGAGCTCGTTGATGCCGTGATCGCGCAGCTCGTCGAGCTTCGACTCGGTGACCTCCTCGTTGCACTGGAGGACCACCTCGCCCGTCGCCTCGTCGATGACGTCGCCGGCGGCCACCTTGCCGACCAGGTCCGAGACCTCGACCGCCAGGCGCTCGACGTTCGAGTCCTTCAGCTTCTTGATGGCGAGCTTGGTGAACTTGCGGTTCTTCTTGACCAGGATCTCGCGCGAATCCGGGTGACGGATGTCGCGGCTGGCGCGCTGCCCGGGGAGCAGATCGTACTCGACCGACTTGGCGTACTTCTTGTTCGGCTCGAGGTAGATCGTCTCGGTGTCGTAGTAGTAGTTGAGCAGCTCCTCGGTCGAGTAGCCGAGGGCGCGCAGCAGCACCGTGGCGTGCAGCTTGCGGCGGCGATCGATGCGGACGTAGAGCAGGTCCTTGGGATCGAACTCGAAGTCGAGCCAGGAGCCGCGGTAGGGAATGATGCGGGCGCTGTAGAGCAGCTTGCCCGACGAGTGGGTCTTCCCCTTGTCGTGATCGTAGAAGACGCCCGGGCTGCGGTGCAGCTGGCTGACGACGACCCGCTCGGTGCCGTTGATGATGAAGGTCCCGTTGTCGGTCATGAGCGGGATCTCTCCGAAGAAGACCTCCTGCTCCTTGACGTCACGGATCGACTGCGAGCCGGTCTCTTCGTTGGTGTCCCAGACGACCAGGCGGACGATGACCTTGATCGGCGCCGCGAAGGTCATGCCGCGCTGGCGGCACTCGTCGACGTCGTACTTCGGCTTGTCGAGCGTGTACGACACGAACTCCAGGGACGACGTCTCCGAGAAGTCCTTGATCGGAAACACGCTCTTGAAGACCCCCTGAAGGCCCAGGTCCTCGCGCTTGTCGAGGCCGATGTCCTTCTGCAGGAACTTCTCGTAGCTCTGCTTCTGGATGTCGATCAGGTTCGGGATGTCGATGATCTTCGCGATCTTCGCGAAGGTCTTACGCGCCCTGAAGTTGTTCTGGATCACCGGAGACGCCATCTAGACTCCTTGCTTTCTCACTGCAGAACGGCCGACGCGCAGGTATCCCGTGCCGCCCATGGCGGGGAACCTGCGACTCGAAAATTTCAACGTACTATGCGTTTGAATGTCCGTAACGGCCTGCTGAACCAACTACCGGATCTGACTTCTCTACTGGTCGTACTGTCGGAAACCTGCCCGAGCTATCCACTATCCTCGGACTGGATCGCGTCGAGGGCGGACGAGCTCCGCTCGGCCGACCTCATCGCGGGGGGCTTGGGACCGGCAGCAAAGCTGGGGGTCCCAAACGCGATCGACCCCAAGTCTTACTTGACGTCGACCTTCGCGCCAGCCTCGGTCAGCTTCTTCTTGATCGTCTCGGCGTCCGCCTTGTTGACGCCTTCCTTGACGGTCTTCGGCGCGCCGTCAACGAGGTCCTTCGCCTCTTTGAGGCCGAGGTTCGTGACCTCGCGGACCGCCTTGATGACGCCGATCTTGTTGGCGCCGGCGTCGGTCAGCACGATCGTGAACTCGGTCTGCTCGGCGGCCGGAGCCGCTCCAGCTGCAGCCGCACCCGGAGCCGCGGCCACGGCCACCGGAGCCGCCTTGACGCCCCACTTGTCCTCGAGCTCCTTGGTCAGAGCTGCCAGATCAAGAACGGACATCTGGGAAAGAAAATCAACAACCTGCTCCTTCGTCACGTCGGCCATTTCAATCGCTCCTTCGGGTGAGTTATTTCTGATGTTGAAAAGAAAACAAAGATGCGCCAGCCGATCGGCTGGCTACGTTGGAACTACTTCCGGGCTTACTCCGGCCCTTCTCCGGACAGAGCGCTTTCGCGCGCAGCCAGCAGGAAGGCAAAGTTCTGCTGCGCGGCGATGGTCAGCCGGACGAAGTTCTGAGGCACGGCCAGCAAAGTTGCAAGGAAAGTCGCCCGCAGCTCATCCTTGCCGGGGAGGTTCGACAGCGCCACGACGCCCTTGACGTCCAGCGCCTTGCCGTCGACGTAGCCCCCCTTGATGATGAACTTCTCCTCGGCCTTGGCCACCTTGGTGGCGACCTTGGCCGGCGCCGCCGGGTCCTCGAAGGAGTAGGCGATGGCGGTCGGCCCCACGAAGAGCTTCTCCATCCCCTCCATCGGCGTCCCCTTGACGGCGATGCCGAGCAGCGTGTTCTTGACGACCTGGTAGTGGCAGCCGCTGCCGCGGAATTCCCGCCGCAGGCTGGTGTCGCTCTTGACCGTGATGCCGCGGAAGTCGGCCAGCACCAGGCTCGTCGCCTTGGCCAGCGACGCCTTGAGCGCGCTGATATTCTCTTCTTTGACAGCCTTTTCCATTAGTATCCTCCCCCCCGCCCCCCCTTAAGGGGGGGAGCCGCGCCGAAGACGGCGCGCGTTCGCTCCGCGTGGCAAAGCCACGCTGCGCTCACGAGGGTTTCATGCGTTGTTGTCATTACTTGGTCTCGAAGTCAGCCACGAGAGGCAGGTGGTCGATCTTGATTCCAGGACCCATCGTCGTGGAGATCGTCACCGACTTCATGTAAGTCCCCTTGGCCGACGGCGGCTTGAGACGCAAGAGCGTATCGACCATGGCCCGGGCGTTGTCGCGCAGCTTGTCGCCGCCGAACGACACCTTGCCGATGCGGGCCTGGACGACGCCCGCCTTCTCGACGCGGAACTCCACGCGGCCAGCCTTGAGCTCGCGCACCGCCTTGGCCACGTCGTTGGTCACCGTCCCGACCTTCGGGTTCGGCATGAGGCCCTTGGGACCGAGCACGCGGCCGAGCCGGCCGACCAGACCCATGACGTCGGGCGTGGCGACCATCGAGTCGAAGTCGGTCCAGTTCTCCTTCTGGATCTTCTCGACCAGGTCCTCGGCGCCCACGGCGTCGGCGCCGGCGGCCCGCGCCTCGTTGGCCTTGTCACCCTTGGCCACGACGACGACCCGCTGGCTCTTGCCCGTGCCGTGCGGGAGCACGACCGCGCCGCGGACCATCTGGTCGGCGTGCTTGGGGTCGACACCCAGACGGACCGCGATGTCGACGCTCTCGTCGAACTTCGCCACCTTGGTGTCGGGGATCAGCTTGCAAGCCTCGTCGATCGGGTAGCGCTTCCCCCGCTCGACCTTGGCGAACGCGTTTCTGAACTTCTTTCCGTGCTGCGACATGGTCTGTTTCCTCGCGGACCTACTGGCGGCCTAAAGGCCTTCCACCTCGATACCCATGGATCGCGCCGTGCCGGCGATGGTTCGCATCGCTGCCTCGACGTCGGTGGTGTTGAGGTCCGGCATCTTCGTGGTGGCGATGTCCCGCAGCTGCTTCTGCGAGATCTTGCCGACCTTGACCTTGTTGGGCTCCTTGGAGCCCGAGCCTGGCTTCTTCTGCGTCGCCAGCCCAGCGGCCTTCTTGATCAGAATCGGCGCGGGCGGCGTCTTGGTGATGAACGTGAACGAACGGTCGGAGTAGACGGTGATCTCGACCGGGATCGTGACGTCGTCCTTCGCCTGCGCCTGGGTGCGGGCGTTGAACTGCTTGCAGAACTCCATGATGTTCACGCCGTGCTGACCGAGCGCCGGCCCGATGGGCGGCGAGGGGTTGGCCTTCCCGGCGGGAACCTGGAGCTTGATGAATCCGGATACCTTCTTCATAGGTCGAGTCCCTTACTTCCTTTTGCCTTACGACTTTTCGACTTGCGCGAAGTCCAGCTCGACCGGCGTGGCGCGGCCGAAGATGGAGACGTTGACGCGGAGCTTTTGCTTCTCGCCTTTCACCTCGACGACCGTCCCGGTGAAGTTGGCGAACGGGCCGTCGATCACCCGCACCGTCTCGTTGATCTCGAACGAGATGCGCGGCTTCGGGCGGGTGGCGCCCTCGGTCATGGCGACGTTGATGTTCTGGATCTCCGTCTCCTTGACCGGCTGAGGGTTGGTGCCGCCCAGGAACCCGGTGATCTTCGGCGTGTTCTTGACCAGGTGGAACGTCTCCTGGTCGAGATCCATCTGCACGAACATGTAGCCGGGGAAAAACTTGCGGGTGGTCGAGCGCTTCTGTCCCTTCACCAGCTCGACGACGGTGTCGGTCGGGATGAGGATGTCCCCGAACTTCTCGTTGAGAGAAGCCTGGCGGACGCGATCGAGCAGCGAGAGCTTGGCCTTGTTCTCGTGGCCCGAATAGGTGTGTACGACGTACCACTTCATCGGCATAAGGCGACCCTCGAGTCGATTATCGGAGGAACCAGTTTGTGAAAAATGACCAGAGTGCATCGAAGCTGCTCAAGATGGCGGCCGCGATCAACACCGTCACGATGACGACGATGGTCGCTGCCGACGTTTCCTTCCGGGTTGGCCAAGTGACCTTCTCCAGCTCCCGCGTGATGTCGACGACCGACGCGTAAACCTTCTCGTTGCGGTAGGTGACGATCGCCGCGGTGCCCGCGATCAGAATGGCCAAGCCGTTGACGACCAGATCGTTGGGCTTGGCGAAATAGCTCCAGGCCCAATCCGTCGCGCGCGACAGAACGAACGCCGCCAGAAGCCCGGCGAGCGCGAACGTCAAATGTACGAATTTGTTAGGTCCCATGTTCTGGTCGTCGTCGTTTTGATCGTCTTGGCCTGGCAGGGCAGGAGGGACTCGAACCCCCATCCCGCGGATTTGGAGACCGCTGCTCTACCATTAGAGCTACTGCCCTAAATGTTTCCGTTACCTGGATTCCTCTACTTGGTTTCTTGGTGACTTACTTGGTTTCTTTGTGACTGGTGTGCTTCCGGCAACGCGAGCAGAACTTCGACAGCTCGAGCTTCTCCGCGTTGGCGCGCTTGTTCTTCGTCGTGGAGTAGTTGCGCTCCCGACAATCCTTGCATTCGAGGGTGATGATTACGCGTTGGGCTGCCATGTCCTACTCCGGTCTCTTGGTGTTCTACTTGGCTTTGACGTCGTCGGGCAGGATCTTGGTGACGACGCCGGCGCCGACGGTCTTGCCACCCTCGCGAATCGCGAAGCGCAGACCTTCCTCGCAGGCGATCGGCGTGATGAGCTCGATCTTCAGGCTCACGTTGTCCCCCGGCATCACCATCTCCGCCCCCTCGGGCAACGTCACCAGCCCGGTCACGTCCGTCGTGCGGAAGTAGAACTGCGGCCGGTAGCCCTTGAAGAACGGCGTGTGGCGACCACCCTCCTCTTTCTTGAGGATGTAGACCTCGCCCATGAAGTTCTTGTGCGGCGTGATGCTGCCGGGCTTCGACAGCACCTGTCCCCGCTCGATGTCCTCGCGCTTGGTCCCGCGGAGCAGCGCCCCGATGTTGTCGCCAGCGCGACCTTCGTCCAGCAGCTTGCGGAACATCTCGACGCCGGTGACCACCGTCTTCACGGTGTCCTTGAATCCGACGATCTCGATCTCCTCGCCAACCTTGACGATGCCGCGCTCCACGCGCCCGGTGACCACCGTGCCGCGTCCGGAGATCGTGAACACGTCCTCCACCGGCATCAGGAACGGCTTGTCGATCTCCCGCTTCGGCTCCTTGATGAAGGTGTCGCACGCCTCCAGCAGCTTGAGCACCGACGGCTCACCCAGCTCGCCCGGATCGCCTTCCAGCGCCTTCAGTGCGCTGCCGCGGATGATGGGCGTGTCGTCGCCCGGGTACTGGTACTTCGACAAGAGCTCGCGGAGCTCCATGTCGACGAGGTCCAGCAACTCGGCGTCCTCCTTGGCGATCATGTCCACCTTGTTCAGGTACACGACGATGGCGGGGATGCCGACCTGGCGCCCCAGCAGGATGTGCTCGCGCGTCTGCGGCATCGGGCCGTCGGGCGCCGAGACCACCAGGATCGCGCCGTCCATCTGCGCCGCGCCGGTGATCATGTTCTTGATGTAGTCGGCGTGTCCGGGGCAGTCGACGTGCGCGTAGTGGCGGTTGTCCGTCTCGTACTCGACGTGCGCGATCGCGATGGTGATGCCGCGCTCCCGCTCTTCAGGTGCCTTGTCGATCTGGTCGTACGCCAGGAACTTGGCGAAGCCCTTCTTCGTCAGCACCTTGGTGATCGCCGCCGTCAGCGTCGTCTTGCCGTGGTCGACGTGACCGATCGTCCCGATGTTCAGGTGGGGCTTGTTCCGGATGAATTTTTCTTTTGCCATCGACTTGTCCTCGACTTGTCTTCTGTCTTGCCTAGGTTCTCGAGCCCACGACCCGGATTGAACGGGTGACCTCGTCCTTACCAAGGACGTGCTCTGCCAACTGAGCTACGTGGGCGTCATTGCCAGAGCGGGAGACGGGTCTCGAACCCGCGACGTCCAGCTTGGAAGGCTGGAGCTCTACCAACTGAGCTACTCCCGCGTATCTCCGACTGATCATGAAAGCGGTGCGTCTCTTCCGATTGCTTGTCCTGTTGCTCGGTTGGCTCTTTGGTGGACGGGGAAGGATTCGAACCTTCGAAGTCAGAGACGACAGATTTACAGTCTGTTCCCTTTGGCCACTCGGGAACCCGTCCGGACATTTCAATGAGAACCCTGGGAGGGTTCTCAAACTCTCCCGCGACGGGCTCCGGCGGGCAAAGCCCGCCTGCGCCCACGCGATCGGGCCAAAATTTTCAGCGGAGCTGGCGATGGGACTCGAACCCGCAACCTGCTGATTACAAATCAGCTGCTCTACCATTGAGCTACGCCAGCGCCGGTATCTATCCCTGTCCATTGTCGTGTGATTCTGATGACTTTGACTTTGTTCCCGCATCGACATAGGTATCCCAGGCCGGCGCGCAGAGCGCGAACGTATAGTTCGATCGCGCCACAGTGTCAAGCGACAATGAGCAGGCTGGCCGGGTTCTTGCCAGGTCGGTGCTGGCTCGCCGCGTCGGCCAGCGGCCTTTCTAGCGCGCTTGCTGGCGTTCTTGCTAGAGAATCTGGCGGGCCGGCCCGGTCGCCGCCGGAGCCTGATCCTTGGGATCCCGGATCGAAGGGCCCTCTTCCGGGCCCCCACCTCGACCGGCGGGCGGGGTCGGAGCGGGCGGTGGAGGCGGTGCGGCCCCGGGGCCGTCGCTTCCCGACGCGGCCGGGTCCGCGAACTCGAACTTGTAGCTCGGGTCGAGCAGCTTCTGGAGCTTGGCGAAGGCCAGCTTGGACTTGTCCCGCCACTCGTTCTGCACCCCCAGCCGCTCCATCATCATCAAGTTCTGCTCGTGGGTGCGGATCGACTTCTCGAGCAGGATGCGGATCTTCTTCCGCAGCTCGTCGTAGTAGACCTCCCGCTTCTCCTGGTTGGCATCGCCGAGAAGCTCGTCCGGGATCGGCGCGTGGATGAACGCGTCATAGAATTCTTCGTACAGGGCCCCGATCTGGTATCCGGACGCCGCCGCCCACTGCGGGTTGCCGAGCTTGATCGTCTCGATGTACTGGCGCTGGGCCGCCAGCAGGAGGCGCGCCTTGTCCTCCATGTCGATCGCCATCTGCTTTTCCGGCAGCCGCAGCGGGATGGCCCGGAAGCGCTCGTGCGGGATCTCCCCCAGGTGGTACCGCACGAGACCGAGGTAAAAGTCCGTGTCCAGCCGCTCTTCGCTGGCGATGCTGTTGTAAAAGTAGAGCGCTGACTGAAAGGTCCGCTCGGCGGTGTCCAGGTCCTTCAGCTGAAACTGGGCGAACCCCCGCCGCGCCATCGCCTCGATCTTGTCGTCCGCGTTCAGGTCCTTGCGCTCGAGGATCTCGGCGAACAGCGTCGCCGAGGCCGGCCAGTTCCCCATTTCCGCGTAACAGGCGCCGATCTGAAACTGGGCGTCCTTGGCGTCCGAGCTGTCGGCGTGCTCGGTCGCCAGCCGCTGGAACCGGGCGACGGCGGTCTGCCAGTCCTTGGTCCCCTCGTAGGCCAGCCCGGCGTTGTAGAGCGCCGCCTTGGTGAAGCGCGTGTCTGGAAACTCCTTGAGGAGCTGATCGTAGTCGCGCGCGGCGTCGGCGAAGCGCTTGGCCGACAGCGCCGCCCCCGCCCGCTCGAACAGCTCCGTCACATCGTAGGTCTCGAGGTGGGTGCCGTCCGGTCCCTTCACGGCGGCGATCTTGATGGGATCCATCTCGATCTCCTCCACCGGCACCCCCGGCGGAACCACGGTTACATCGTTCTTCCCCTTGCCGGCGCAGGCCGCCAGGAGCGTCAGGGGAACCACCCAGAGTCGTTTCGTCATCGTGCAAGCCCCTCTCGTCAGTCTTAAGGACAACGTCTCCGGGTGCCAGGTTCCCGACGGCAGGTTCGCATCGGCAGGTTCAATCGGATCCTTGGACCGTTTCATTGACGTTGATCCCCGGCATCCGGTCGGGCACCGTGGGGACATGCCGGTTCGCGAGCTGATCCCCGCCGCAGCAATTGCCAGGCGGGTGGCCGAGCTGGGGGCCGAGATCGACGCCCGCCTGCCCCCCGGGCCGCTGACCGTGGTCGGGGTCCTGCGGGGGGCCTTCGTCTTCATGGCCGACCTGGTCCGGGCCATCCCCCGGGAGCTGACCTGCGACTTTCTCGGCGTACGCAGCTATGGAGACGCGACCGTGTCGTCGGGCGTCGTCGAGATCACCAGCGATTTGGGGGCGCCGATCGCCGGCCGCCAGGTGCTGCTGGTCGAGGACATCGTCGACACCGGCCTGACGCTCCGCTATCTGCTCGACCTCCTGCGCGCGCGGGGACCGGCCGGGGTCTATGTCTGCGCGTTGCTCGCCAAGCCCTCATATAAAGAGGTGCCGCTCGACTTCGTGGGCTTTCCGGCGCCCGACGCCTTCGTGGTGGGGTACGGCCTCGACGGGCGGCAGCTCTACCGCAACCTGCCGGGGATCTGCGCGCTCGAGGAATAGGCTCGCGTCGCCCCAACACCCCGCTCCCAGAACCGTCCCCGGATCGCACCCGGAGCAGATCCGCACGTAACGAGGGTCGCCTTCGCTCCGGGCGTGGGTTCCGGATCTACCCCGGGAGCAACGCGACCCGTTGTTTCGTGCGGAATCGAACCTGGCCGCCACTCCCACCGCCCGCCTCCGCACGAAGCTTTTTCCGGCGCGTGGTCTGCCCTTTCAAAACGTGAGCGCAGACCACGCGCCGGAAAAAGCCCACGTGCGGAAAGATGCGGTTGCCCGAGCGGCGGCCTTCGATCCGCACGTAACCAGGGTCGCGTTGGCTCGGGGCGAAGCTCCGGGGCGGAGGTTCCGGGCCGATGGGCCGATGGCCGATGGGCCGATGGCCAAAGGGCCGAAGGACCCGAGCTCACGACCCGAGGCGGTTCTTCTTGCGGCGGTCGAGCTCTTCTTTGAGGCGGTTCTTGATGCCGTTGTAGCGCTGCAGGAACTCGAAGTGCCTCTGCCGGAAGGCCTGCAGGTAGCGGCGCTCGTGCGCCTTTTGCTTGAGGGCCTCGCGGATCTCTCCGAGGGGGCCCACCAGCTGTCCGGTCTCGCTGTAGCTGCCAACGAGGGTCATCACCCGTCCGGCGTCGACCATCTTCACCTCGCCCGTGCGCCCGTTCTGATCGGGGGGACTGTAGAGCAGCGTCAGGACCTCCGGGGCGCTGGCCTTGACGGTGGTGACCACCATGCTCCCTGGCAGATCGGGCAGGTCCTCCTTGACGATGACGATCTGGGGACGCATCTGGGTCACGACGTCCAGCGCCTCGCCGCCGGAGAGCGCCGCCCGGAAGTGCCAGCCCTCCGCCGCCGTCAACACCTGCTCCAGCTTCTCGAGCGCCGCGGGATCGTCGTCGACCAGGACGACGCTCACCGCCGCCGAGGTGGTCGCATCGTCGGACGCCCGGCCCGACGCGCGGTCCTCGTGGTCGAGCAGCTCGTGCGAGACCTCGCGCAGTCGCCGCAGGAATCCCTCGTGCGTTTCGGCGACCTCTTCGAGGAGGCTGTTGCGATCGGCGGTCGCCTTGATCTCGCCCGCGGCCTCGATCACCCGCTCGCGAAGGTAGGGAACGACGTCTGGCTCCTTCAGCACGACGTCAGCCGCGCCCGCACGGAACGCCTTCACCGCTGTCTCGTACGACTTGCGGGCCGTCATGATCACCACCGAGGTCAGCGGCGACTTGTCGCGCGCGAACTGCAGGAGCTCGATCCCGCCGCCGGGGGTCGGCGTGTCGGCGTCGACCAGCGCGACCGCATAGAACTTGTTCAGCAGCTGGTCCCGGGCCCGGACCGGATCGGGTGTCCCGGTGACGATCAGCCCCGCCTTGGTCAGCAGCCGGTCGAGCCCCTTGATGACCTGGTCATCGGCGTCGACGACCAGGACCTCTTGCCCGGCGGCGGGTTGATTGTCCACGGTGCGGATGAACTTACCCGGCGCTTGGTCAAGCATCAAGAGAACCTGCCGCGCGAGCTGGTACTCTTGGACAAGCTTGGGCATAGCGAGGGCCTCGGACATGGACTCCTTTTTCGACAGGACGCTGCTGGCGGCGCGCCGCTTGGGCGCCTCCGATGTTCACTTCAAACCGGGGCTGTCGCCGATTCTCCGGATCGCCGGGGAGCTGCGCACGCTCAGCGACATCCCCCCGCTGTCGCGCGAGTTCCTGCACAGCCTGGGGCTTTCGCTGCTCAACGATCGGCGGCGCGAGACGCTGGAGCGGACCGGTGACGTGATCGTCGGGCTGGCCACCAGCAACGGCGGCCGCCAGCGCGCTCACCTGTTCCACCATCGCGGGGGCCTCAGCCTGGCGCTTCGGTTGATCCCGCCCGAGGTCCCGGCGCTCGACACGCTCGGGTTGCCCGCCGAGGTGCGCGAGCTGACCGAGCCGGGCGCCGGCTTGGTGATCGTGGCCGGCGGCCCTGGTCAAGGGAAGACCACGACGCTGGCGGCACTGGTCGACGACCTCACCGCGCGACGCCCCTGCCGGGCCTTGACCATCGAGGAACCGGTCGAATATCTGTTGAAGGATCGGCGGGGGGTGGTGGTCCAGCGGGAGGTCGGAACGGACGTCCCCTCGGCGGCCGCGGCGCTCCGCTCGGTGAGCCGGCAAGACGTCGAGGTCCTCCTCGTCGGTGATCTGGGCGACCCGGCGGCGGCGCGGCTGGCCGTCGAGGCGGTCGAGACGGGCCGGCTGGTGCTCGCCGGGCTGCTGGCCGCAGGCGTCCCGCAGGCGGTCGAACGGTTGACCGAAACGCCCGAAGGCGAGGCGCCGCTGACGCGCGCGCGGATCGCGGCCAGCCTGCGAGGCATCCTCTTTCAGCGGCTCGTCCCTGATGCCACGGGAAAGCGCCGGGGCCCCGCCGGAACCTTGTTGCGGGTCACCGCCGAGACACGGGCCCAGCTCGTCCACCGAGACGCGCCGCCCGAGCTTGCCGGCAGCGTGCCCTTCGCGCCCCCGACCGAGCCGTCCCGCAAGCGGCGAGCGGACGAGACGCGCACGGCTGTTGAGGACGAGGCCGCGGGCGACTAGGCCGCTTCCGGGCGGCACGTCGTCGGGCCAGTGTCCATCGTTCGCTTCGCTCACCGTTGCCTTTGCGGCAACGCCCTCCTAGTCTTCGCGCGGATATGTCCTCACAGCCTTCCGTCCCCTCAGCCTTGCCCTCGCTGTCGCTCGACGCTCGTCGGGCCTTCCTGGACTATTTCGCCAAGCGCGGTCATC
This sequence comes from uncultured Pseudomonadota bacterium, assembly GCA_963835825.1. Taxonomy (GTDB): domain Bacteria; phylum Myxococcota_A; class Polyangia; order Fen-1088; family Fen-1088; genus JADGRB01. The sequence continues at coordinate 411,161 of CAWIGZ010000001.1, read as the reverse complement.
AGGAGACGCCGAGCGCGTCGCTGGTCCCGCTCAACGATCCGACGCTGCTGTTCACCAACGCCGGGATGAACCAGTTCAAGGACTTCTTCACCGGCAAGGCCAAGACGACCTTTTCGCGCGCCACCAGCTCGCAGAAGTGCGTGCGGGCCGGGGGCAAGCACAACGACCTGGAGAACGTGGGCCGCACCGCGCGGCACCAGACGTTCTTCGAGATGCTGGGGAACTTCTCGTTCGGCGACTACTTCAAGCCCGACGCCATCGCCTTCGCCCACGAGCTCTTGACCAAGACCTACGCCATCAAGCCCGACCGGCTGGTCTACACCGTTCACGAGTCCGACGACGAGGCGCGGGCGCTCTGGAAGAAGATCGCCGGCGTCGGTGACGATCGCGTCATCGGCCTCGGCGACAAGGACAACTTCTGGGCCATGGGCGAGACCGGCCCCTGCGGCCCCTGCAGCGAGATCCACTATTTCCAAGGGGATGATGTCCCCTGCGCCGAGGAGGCCAAGGGCCACAAATGCCAGGGCCCCGCCTGCGATTGCGATCGCTGGGTCGAGATCTGGAACCTGGTGTTCATGCAGTTCGAGCAGGTGGCGCCCGGCGATCGCCGCCCGCTGCCGAAGCCGTCGGTCGACACCGGCATGGGGCTCGAGCGCCTGTGCGCCGTGCTGCAGGGGGTGCGGTCCAACTACGAGACGGATCTGCTGCGCCCGCTCATCGATCACGTCGCTGACCTGTCGAAGAAGAAGTTCGTCCCCGGCGACTACGCGGGGCAGAGCGTCTCGCTGCGGGCCATCGCCGACCACGCGCGCGCGGCGGCCTTCCTGATCGCCGACGGCGTCTTCCCCGACAAGACCGGGCGCGAGTACGTGCTGCGCCGGATCATGCGGCGGGCCGTCTATCACGGCTGGTTGCTGGGCATCAAAGAGCCGTTCCTCGACGCGCTGGCGGCCGACGTCGTCACGAAGATGGGCGGCGTCTATCCCGAGCTGGTCGAACGGCAGACCCTGATCGCCAAGATCACCCGCGAGGAGGAGACGCGCTTTCGCGAGACCCTCGAGCGCGGCGTGCGGCTGCTCGACGAGAAGGTCTTCGCCGCCGGCGGCGTCAAGGAGGTCCCCGGCGCGACGGCCTTCATGCTCTACGACACCTACGGCTTCCCGCTCGATCTGACGCGCGTGATCGCCGAGCAGCACCGCTCGTCGGTCGACGAGGCCGGCTTCGAGACGGCGATGAACGAGCAGCGCCGGCGCAGCGACTTCCACGGCTCGGGCGAGGTGGCCGTGGCGGCCGTGTTCCAGCAGATCGCCGACCGCGTCGGGGCCACCAAGTTCCTGGGCTACGACACCACCTCGGCCTCGTCCAAGGTCGTGGCGTTGCTGGCCGAAGGGAAAGAGGTCGACGTCGTCGGCCCATACTCCAAGGATGTCGCGGTGATCGTCGCCGAGACGCCGTTTTACGGCGAGCAAGGCGGGCAGATGGGCGACGCGGGGACGATCACTTCGGCGAAGGCGCGCCTCGCCGTGCGCGACTGCAAGCGTCCGGTCTCGACGCTCTGGGTCCACTTCGCCGAGGTCGGCAGCGGCGAGCTGCGCGTCGGCGACAGCGTCGAGCTGACCGTCGACGTCGAGCGACGCGACGACATCCGGCGCAACCACTCGGCGACGCACCTCTTGCACTGGGCGCTCCGCCACGTGCTCGGGACGCACGTGACCCAGAAGGGCTCGCTGGTGGCGCCCGATCGCCTCCGCTTCGACTTTTCGCACACGGCCCCGCTCACCGACGAGGAGAAGCAGAAGGTCGAAGATCTCGTGAACGCGCGGATCCGCAAGAACGTCGCCACCGACACCGCCGTGCTGGCCATCGCCGACGCCAGGCAGGCCGGCGCCATCGCCTTCTTCGGCGAGAAGTACGGCGACACGGTGCGGGTGGTGACCATGGGCGAGTCGAAGGAGTTCTGCGGCGGCACCCACGTGGCGCGCACCGGCGACATCGCCTTCTTCAAGCTGACCGAGGAGACCGGCGTCGCCCAGGGCGTCCGGCGCATCGAGGCCGCCACCGGCGCGGGGGCCCTGGCCTACGTGCGCAAGATGGAGGGCGAGCTGCTCGAATCGGGGCGCCTGCTGCGCGCCGGCGAGTTCGAGATCGCCGCCCGAATCGGCAAGCTGCAGGCCGACCAGCGCGCGCTGGAGAAGGAGCTCGACAAGCTCCGCCGCAAGCTCGCCTCGGGCGGCGGACGCGACCTGGTCGCCGAGGCCCGCGACGTCAACGGCGTGCGCGTCCTGGCCACCCGCGCCGACGTCGCCGATCCCAAGGCGCTGCGCGAGGTCGCCGACCAGCTGCGCGACAAGCTCGGGTCTTCCGTCATTGTGCTGGCCGGCGTCGAGGGGGACAAGATCGCGCTCGTCTCGATGGTCTCGCCCGATCTGGTCGGCAAGCACCACGCCGGCAAGATCGTCGGCGAGGTGGCCAAGGCCGTCGGCGGCAAGGGGGGCGGCCGGCCCGACATGGCCCAGGGGGGCGGCTCCGATCCGGCCGCGCTCGACGCGGCGCTGGCGAAAGTCTTCGATCTCGTTCGTGGCTGAAAAGCGCGCTGCGCAGAGCTTCGAGCTCGACGCGACCGACACCGGTGTCACGCTGGCGGCCGCGCTGCGCCGGCGCCTGGCCGGAGAGAGCTGGAGCGACGTGCGCGCGCTCTGTACGACCGGCAAGGTCACCGTCGACGGCGAGCGGGCGCTCGATCCCGCCGGCCGCATGAAAGCCGGCCAACGGATCGAGCTGCGCCCGAACGCCCCGAAGCCGCACACCGCTCCCGCCGGATTCCGGATCGCCTTCGAAGACGCGCACCTGGTGGTGATCGAAAAGCCGTCCGGCATCACCAGCGTCCCCTACGAGCGCAAGGAGACCGGCACCGCGCTCGATCTCATTCGGGCCAGCTGGAAGCGGGCCGGGAAGCGCGCCACGGTGACGCCGCTCTATACGGTCCACCGGATCGACAAGGACACCTCCGGTCTCCTGGCGTTCGCCAAGACGAAGCTGGCCGAGCGCGCGCTGCACGAGGTCTTCCAGCGCCACACCGCCGCCCGCGCCTACCTGGCCGTCGCCGAAGGCGACGTGGCGGCCGCGCGCATCGAATCGCAGCTGGTCGCCGACCGCGGCGACGGCATCCGCGGCTCGACGCGCCATGCACACCAAGGCCAGCTGCGCCATCACCTACGTCGAACCACTCAGGCACTACGCCCGCAAATCGACCGGGCCGGCCGGGCGAGCGGGGTCGATCGTCGCTACACTTTGCCGCGTGCGACTCGAGACCGGACGGACGCATCAGATCCGCATCCACCTCTCCGAACGCGGCCATCCCGCTGGTTGGTGAGACCGTCTACATCCGCGACCTGTTGCGGGAGGGCCGCCAGCCGCTCCCCGCGCCGCGCCTGATGCTGCACGCGGCGCTGCTCGGCTTCCCGCACCCGGTGACCGGCGCGCCCATCAACCTGCAGGCCGCGCCGCCGGAAGATTTCCTGACCGTCATCGAATCGCTGGGAGGCTCCCGTGCCGACTGCCGGCTCTGACCCCACCATCAGGTCGGCGCTCGCCGCCGTGATGGAGGCGATCCGCTCGGCCTACGGACCGGCCGCCCAGAATGCAGCCGAGCTGCCCGACGGCGGACACGACCCGACTTTTCTCGATCGGACGGCGCCCCTGCTGGAGTTCCTCTGGTCTCGCTACTTTCGGGTGCGCCTGCTCGGCGTCGAGAACGTGCCGGCGACCGGCGCGGCGATGCTGGTCGGCAATCACTCGGGCGGCATCCCCTACGACGGCGCGCTCTTGCTGCACGGCATCCACCGCGACCATCCCAGCCACCGGCGGGTGCGCCCGCTGGTGGCCAACTTCGCCTTTCGTCAAGGCTGGATGGCCAACGTCATTTCGCGCATCGGCGGTGTCCGGGCCTCACGCGAGACGGCGTTGCCCCTCCTGGCCCGCGGCGAGCTGATCGCCGTGTTTCCGGAAGGTCTGCGCGGGGTCGGGAAACTCTACCGAGAGCGCTACAGAATGGCTCGTTTCGGCCGGGGCGGGTTCGTCCGTCTGTCGAGCGAGGCCCAGGTGCCGCTCCTGCCCGTGGCGATCGTCGGCGCGGAAGAGATTCACCCGGTCATCGGAAAGATCACCTCCCTGGCGGAACCGCTGGGCCTCCCCTACATCCCAATAACTCCTACCTTTCCATGGCTTGGGCCACTCGGCCTGCTCCCGGTCCCCACCAAATGGACAATCCAGATAGGCGCCCCCATTGCACCGCCTGCGCCAGGAGACGGCCCCGGGACCGCGCGGGTCGCCGAGGCGGTCCGAACGACAATCGACGGAATGATCGCCGATTTGCTGGTTCAGAGACGTTCGATTCTTTTCGGATGATCCGATTGATGGGCGGGAAACGTTTGTCTTCTCGTACGTTATATTCGTGCGGCACTATACAGTTCAGTTATAAAATGAGGACTTAGCCCCGGCTTCATGATCGATATCGGGCACACGATCGGAAACTACAAGGTTACCGCCAAGCTCGGCGAGGGGGGCATGGGGGTGGTGTACCTGGCGGAGCATCCGGTCATCGGGAAGAAGGTCGCCATGAAGGCGATCCACCCGGAGCTCTCCAAGAATTCCGACGTCGTCTCGCGTTTCATCACCGAGGCCAAGGCGGTCAACCAGATCGGTCACGAGCACATCGTGGACATCGCCGACTTCGGCAACACGCCGGAGGGCGAGTTCTACTTCGTGATGGAGTACCTGCAGGGCGAATCTCTGTCCGACCGCCTCAAGCGAGAAAAACGAATTCCACTCGGGCAGGCGATGTCGATCGGCGCGCAGATCGCCGACGCGCTCAATGCCTCGCACCAGCAGGGGATCATCCACCGCGACCTCAAGCCCGAGAACATCTTTCTCTGCCACCGCGGCGCCAACCGGGAGTTCGTCAAGGTGCTCGACTTCGGGCTGGCCAAGCTGACCCAGAACGACCAGAAGGTGACCCACAAGACCCGCACCGGCTCAGTGATGGGCACGCCGTATTACATGTCCCCCGAGCAGTGCGAGGGGAAGACGGAGATCGACTACCGCGCCGACATCTATTCGCTGGGCGTGCTGATCTTCGAGATGCTGACCGGCAAGGTCCCCTTCGGCGGCGAAGGTTATGGCGAGATCATCGTCAAGCACGTGACGATGCCGCCGCCGTCGGTCCGCAGCGTCGTCCCCGAGCTGCCCGAGTTCATGGACCCGATCATGTACCGGGTGCTGGCCAAGGATCGCGACCAACGGTTCCAGACCATGGCCGATCTGCGCGAGGCGCTGCTCGACCCCGAGCGCTACGCCAGCTCCGCCCCAGCGATCGGCATTCCCGACGACCTCTCCGGCGTCGTCCGCGCCGCGGCGCCGATGGCTCGCGCCGAGCTGGAGCTGCGCTCGGCGCTCGGCCACCCCTCGCAGATCCTCACGCCGCCCCCGCCCGGCGGAACGCCGTCAGGCCGCGGCGAGCTGATCGACAACATCGACAACCTGATCCGGACCCGCTCCGGGAGCCGCCTGGTCCTGCTGCTGGGGCTGGGGTCGGCGGCGGTCGCGCTGTTCGCTGTGTTCGGACGCCACGACACGCACCGCCCGCTCCCGTCCGCCAGCATGCCGCTCCACCCGGCGACCGTGCGCGTGAACTTCAACTCCGACCCCGACGGCGCCGTCGTGCTGCGCCCCGACGGCAAGACCCTGGGCCTGACGCCGCTGTCGATCGAGGTCGCCTACAGCGACTCGGCGGTCGAGTTCCAGTTCAAGAAGCAGGGCTACGAGCCCAAGACGATGTACATCGTCCCCAACCTCCCCTCCCCGCTGTTCGCGACGCTGCGGCGGGCGGACATCGAACCGGCGGCGGTCGAGGGCGCGGGCGGATCGACGGGCGTGCCGGCGCCGCCGTCCCGCTCGCGTCGCTCGCGCGCGGCGGCCGCCGCTGCCGCTGCGCAGACGCAACAGCAGCAGCATCCTCCGAAAGAGGATGAAGACGGCGTCCTCGAGCCCAGCATCCGCTAGAACACCGCCTCCGCTCGTTCTCGAGAACCAGCGGCCCTCCGGCGCTGGGCCGTGGGAGGGCCCGTTCAGGCGCAGACGCGGTTGCGGCCGCTGGCCTTGGCTTCATACAGGCGCTCGTCGGCGCGCTTGATGATCGCCGAGCCCTCGGTGAGCTCGGGCTCTATCGTCGCGATCCCCATCGAGATGGTCACGGGGATGCGAACGTTCTCGAACTTGAAGTCGGTCTTCTCGACGATCTGTCGGATCTTCTCGGCGAAGGGCAGGCAGCTGCCGCCGTCGATCTCCGGCAGCACGATGGCGAACTCTTCGCCGCCGTAACGAGCGAAGCAGTCCTCGCGGCGAATCTTGGCGCGCACCGTCTGGGCCAGGTGCTTGAGCACGTAATCGCCGGCCAGGTGGCCGAAGCCGTCGTTCACCTTCTTGAAGTGGTCGATGTCGAACATCACCAGCGACAGCGGGCGCCGGTAGCGATGCGCGCGCGCCACCTCCCGCTCCAGCGTGTCGAGAAAGTAGCGCTTGTTGAAGATCTGCGTGAGGCCGTCGACGGTCGTGAGGCGATAGATCTCCTCGTGGTAAGCGTTCTCGATGTTGCCGCCGGTGAGGAACTTGAAGATCGTCCGGCCGATCTTGATCAAATCGCCGTCGCGCATGACGTACTCGTCGACCGGCTCGTCGTTGACGTACGTCCCGTTGGTCGATCCGAGATCGCGCACCAGGATTGATTTGCCGGTGTTCACAATCTTCGAGTGATTGCGGGAGATCGATTCCTGATCGATCTGAATGTCGCACTTCGAAGAGCGGCCAATGATCATCGACGCCGCGTTGAGGTTGTATTTCTTCCCCAGCTCGGAGCCGTAAATCACCACCAAGCACGCTTCATTGCCGGCCGGCCGCTCGGTGATGCGGCTGATGCTGGTGACGACCGTCTTCGCTCGGACGTGGTCCGATTCGGAGGTGTCGTTGGGATCACGGGGATGGCGCGCCACGGGGTCCGGCGAAGCAGGCTAGGTCAAAGCCACGAAGGGGGCAAGAGGAGGATAATTTGACACCTATACCTACATGTAAGACGGTGTCATTATGGCACATACCCACCGGATCGCAACGGTCGCCGCTCTTCTTTTCGTTTCGTTGCCCGCGCGGGGCCAGTCGCCCTCTCTGAAACCCGATTCAATTCGCCTCGCCGGACGCCATTACGTCGCGGATCTGACCGATGGGGGACATGCCGACCTGACGCTGGATCCGCGGCTGCAGACCAGCACCGACGATGTTCTGCGCACCTTCCAGATCCCCTACGCGGGCGCCGTCGTCATCTCCATCCCCGACGGCCGCGTGCTGGCGATGGTGGGGCGCTCCGCCGCCGATCCGCGGCTCGGCCCGGCCGACCTGGCGCTGCACCCCTGGGCTCCGTCGGCCTCCGTGTTCAAGGTCGTCTCGGCGACGGCGCTGGTCGAGCGCGGCGTCTCGGGTGCGACGCGCGTCTGCTACCACGGCGGCGTCTCGTCGATCCTCCCCGACAACCTGGTCGACATCCCGTCCATCGACCGCAGCTGCGCCACGCTGGCTTACGGGATCGGAAAGTCCCAGAACGCCATCGTCGCCAAGCTGGTCACCACGCACCTGACCGCCGGCGATCTCGCCCGCGAGGGGCGCCGCTTCGGCTTCGGTGAGGCGATCCCCTTCGAGCTCCCGATCGAGCCGTCGCACCTGGACGTGCCGGCGAACAACAAGCTGGAGATGGCCCGCGCCTCGGCCGGCTTCTGGCATTCGACGCTGTCGCCGATGCACGGCGCGCTGCTGGCGGCGACGATCGCCAACGCCGGCGAAATGCCCGCGCCGACGCTGATCGAACGGGCGGTCGACAGCAGCGGCCGCGTCGAACGGCTCCCCGTCGCCGCGCCCCGTCATGTCGCCGCCGGCGCCACCGCCTCCGAGGTCGGACGGATGATGGAGCTGACCACGCGGATCGGCACCGCCAAGGGGACGTTTCGCAACAAACGCGGCCAGCGCTACCTGCCCATCGAGGTCGCCGGCAAGACGGGAACGTTGAACGCCGAGACCGACCACGGCCCCCTCGGCTACAGCTGGTTCGTCGGGTACGCCCCGGCGGAGCACCCCACGATCGCCTTCGCCGTCGTGCTCGGCAATGCCCCCAAGTGGCGCATCAAGGCGACCTACGTCGGCCGCCACATCGTGACCGAGTACCTGAACGAGAAGAGCGAGCGCGCGGGGACGCACCTCGTCGCGGCCCGCTAGCGGCTCCCGCCTTTGGGGGTGAACCCCGACGGGACTTGTGGGCGGTGACCGTCGGCGTATAAACTGAGCGGCGCTTTCGAAAGGCCCGCCGCCCGCCGCATGCAGCTTTACGAATGGCTTTCGAGCGTCGCCTCCCACCGGAGCAGTGAAAAGGCTCTGGTCTATCGCGATACGTACCTGTCGTGGCGCGGCCTGCTCCACCGGGTCGACCGGCGCGCACAGGAGCTGCACGCTCTCGGGATCGGGCCGGGCGCCTGGGTCGGGCTGATGCTCGGCAACGTCCCTGACTTCGTCATCCTGGCGTTGGCGCTGTCGAAGATCGAGGCGGTGCTCGTCCCGCTGGATCCGACGACCGGAAACCGCGAGCTGGAGATGGTGCTGGAAGCGGCGCCGTTGCGCGCGCTCATCACCCGACCGCGGGGCGGCGAAGGGGGACAGGCGGCGCGGGCTCCCCTACTACGCCGGTCCGGTCGTCCCGCGACCGCCCGCCGGACCTCCGTCGAAGTTCATCCCCGAGTCACGGCGCCGGCTGCAGGGGACGCTGCTCACCTGCGGGCTCTACAAGCGCGCGACGCTCACCAACCTCACGCCGGGACCGGGCGAGCCGGACGTCGTTCAGCTCACGGCCAGCGTGGGCGGCGACCCCAAGGGCGTCATCAAGACGTCGGCCAACCTCGAGGCCTCGGCCGAGGCGATCCGCAAGACGCTCGACGCCACCGCGGCCGATCGCATCCTCTGCTCGCTGCCGCTGCACGGGAGCTACGGCTTCGACTTCGGCCTCCTGACCTCGCTGGCCACCGGAGCCACGCTGTTCCTGGAGGACGAGGTCTCGCCGAAGAGAATCGCCAAGCTGCTGCGCGAGCAACGGATCGATCTGTTCGCCGGGACGCCCGCGCTGTTCGGATCGCTGGTGCGGGTCCCGACGGTCAAGCCGCTCAAGAACGGCGCCGCGCGCTTCCTCAGCTCCGGCTCGGCGCTGCCGGCGAGCATCGCCGAGGCGTTCCAGGAGCGGTTCGGCGTGCGCCTGCTCTCCTGCTACCACAGCACGCAGGCCGGGCCGCTGGCGATCGACCGGGCCGGCAAGGACCCGGAGAGCGTCGGACGCTCGTTCGACGGGGTCGAGCTGCGCGTCGCCGGCCCGAAGGGCGATCGGCTTGCCGCCAACGAAGCGGGTCCGATCTGGGTCCGTTCGCGGGCGCTGTCGACGATCTCCGTGCCGAAGATCCATCTCCCCAAGCGCAGTGACGGCATCCCCATCGGCGGGGTCGAGGACGGCTGGCTGCGCACCGGCGACCTCGGTCAGCAGGACAAAGCCGGACGGATGATGATCACCGGCCGCGAAGACGATCTGGTCAAGGTCGACGGCAAGCGCCTGGCGCTCGGCGAGGTCGAGGGGTGCCTGGAGGCGTTCCCCAAGGTGAAGGCGGCCCAGGCGCGCGTGGTCACCGACGATCTGGGCGGTCCGATGGTCGTGGCGCGCGTCGTTCGCGCCGGTGTCTGCCGCGCCGAGGACATCATCGACCACTGCGCCCGCAACCTGGCGCCCTACAAGGTCCCGCGTCAGATCGAGTTCTGCGAAGTCATCTGAGCTCGCTCGCTGGCGGACGGCGTCCAGCCTAGTCGAGCAGCTCGCGAAGCTTGACGTTGACGACGGTTCGGCTGCCGGGCGGCAGGTCGACCTCCTGGAAGAACGAGTAGTAGCCGGGGTGGCGGATCTCGATCCGGTGGAAGCCGGCCCGGATCTGGTGCCCTTCGCTCTTCCATTCCCGGGCGCTGCCGGCCAGGAGATCGTCGATCCAGACGCTGGCGTCGGGGACGTTGCACTCGACCCGAACGCCGGCCGCGTCGGCGCCCAGCGTGTGGGCGCATCCCGCGACCGCGGCCGCGCCCAGGAGGAACACGACGACGACCAGTGCGCGGAGCGAACGGAAGAGAGGGGGGACGCGGGGAGGGGTGGTCATGGAGTGTTCACGGTCTCCGGTGTGGCCGGGGGACGAAGGCGGGCGCGCAGCTTGATGACCGCGCCCGAGGCCTGCACGTCGCTCAAGCTGATCATCGCGTCGGCGTCACGCGAGAGGGCGGCGGCCACCAGCGCGGGACCCGAGCGGGTGCGCGCCCGGATCTCGGCGTGGCCGCCGCCGACCCGGACCAGATCGGCGGACGAGACCGCCCCCACCGAGCGGACGCTCTTGAGCAGCGCGGGGACGACCGCCGGTTCGACGACGTCGGCATCGATGGTGAGGAGCGGCAGATCGGCCGTCGGCGCCGTGGCAGCCGTGAGCGCCGAGGAGATCTCCCCCGCCAACGCGCTGGCGACACGGCCGAGGCAGTCGGTGCGACCGGCGTCGGCGCCGCCAGCGAACGCCCGGGCGCTCGCCGCGCGATCGGGGAGCGAGATGCCGGTGAACCGGGCCGTCGCCCGGCAGGCCACCGAGACCCGGCCGGTGCCGCGCAGGGCGCCCTCGTCGACGCTCTCGGCTGTCACGGTGGCGGCCACCGAGGCAGGCGCCCTGGCCAGCGGATCGCCGGCCCGGGCGCGCAGGCCGGCCGACAACAGCCCCGCGACCACGTTCGCCACCAAAACAGGAGGGGTCCGGTCGCCCGGCAGCACGACGATCGCCGGCGCAGCCGCCCGAGACGGCGTGGGCGACGAGGCCGGCGCCGACCCGCGATCGAGCTTGCGCTGGATGGCGGCGCGATCGACCTCGACCTGCACGCGCATCGTGTAGACGCCGTTCGCCTCCCCCTCTTCCAGCGTCCGGTAACGCCCGATGAAGCTGTGCGCCTTGGCCTCGAGCGCGCGGATCGTCTTGCCCTGCGCCGCCCGCGCCTGGGGATCGACGACGAGATCGTTGATGGTCAGATCGACCGCCTGCCGGATGGCGTCCTCGAGCGCCCGCTCCCGCGCGCCGGCGGCATTTCCGCCCACGACGGGCGCCTGCCCGGTGGTGATCCGACTGTTGGGATCCACCATCGCGTCGGCCGCCGGGATGGGCGGCTGAGCGACCGGTCCCGCGGGCGGCGGCGTCTGGGCCGAGGCCGTGGCCGACAGCGCGAGCGCCAGGCCGAGCGCGCCCGACATCGACGTGAAGGCTCTCCTCACCGCAGCACCTTCTGAACGTAGATCAGAGCCACGCCGCGGGCGAGCTTTGCCGCCAGCTCGCCCCCGCCGTCGATGACCAGCCGCCCCGCATGATCGACCCGGGCGGCGCGCGCGCCGGCGTCGGCGGGCGGGGAGCCGACCCGGTAGGTCGCCGCCCCCAGGGCGATCTCCCGGCCACCGACGATCGCCTTCGGAGCCGCCGCCAGGTGAGCCTCGCGAACCGACAGCGCCGTGGTGGTGGGCGCCTCGGCCCCCTCGAGCCAGTCGGCGAACCGGACCTCCATGCGAACGACCGCCCCTCCGTTCGACTGGTACTGCACGTCGACGGCGCGCGCCCGGTTGAGCGCGCGGTCGATCCGATCGGGATCGAGCTTGTGCCCGCCGCCGGCCGGGAGGGTCCCGAGCGCGCTCCGCAGCTTGGCCGTGGCCGCCGCGCGCGCCCGCCGCTCGGCGCCCGGGCGCGCCAGATCGACGCTGGGCATCCGCAGGTCGGCCGCGGCGCCCCCGGCGGCGGAGAGCGTGCCGGCGCGCCAGTCGACGGTCACGCCCTCGCGGGTGTCGACCAGCTCGGCGGAATGGGGCGCCTGCGGGGCGGGCTCCGCGACGGCGACCGCCGCGCAGGCGATCGACGCGAAGACCAGCGCGGCCCTACTCCCACTCGATCGTGGCGGGAGGCTTCGAAGAGATGTCATAGACGACGCGGTTCACCCCTTTGACCTCGTTGACGATGCGCGACGAGAGGGTGGCGAGCAGGTCGTAGGGCAGCGGCACCCAGTCGGCGGTCATGCCGTCGCGGGAGTGCACGGCACGCAGCGCGAGCACGTCGGCGTAGGTCCGCTCGTCGCCCATGACCCCGACGGTCCGCACCGGCAGCAGGACGCCGAACGACTGCCAGATCGATTCGTAGAGGCCGGCGGCGCGAATCTCCTCCTCGATGATGACGTCGGCGGCGCGCAGCACGTCGCAACGCTCGCGGGTCACCTCGCCGAGGATGCGCACGGCCAGGCCCGGCCCCGGGAACGGCTGGCGCCACAGAACATGCTGTGGCAGCCCCAGCTCGGCGCCGAGCGCGCGCACCTCGTCCTTGAACAGCTCGCGCAGCGGCTCGACCAGCTTGAGGTGCATGCGCTCGGGCAGGCCGCCCACGTTGTGGTGCGACTTGATGGTCGCCGAGGGCCCCTTGAACGAGACCGACTCGATCACGTCCGGGTAGAGCGTCCCCTGCACCAGGAACTCGGCGTCGCCCACCTGTCCTTCCAGTTTCTTCGCCTCTTCCTCGAAGACGGCGATGAACTCGCGGCCGATGATCTTCCGCTTCTGCTCGGGGTCGGTGACGCCCGCCAGCTTGGAGAGGAACCGCTCGCTGGCGTCGACGACGCGCAGGTTGGCCTTGAAGGCGTCGCGGAAGAGCGACTCGACCTGCGCCGCCTCGCCCGCCCGCTGCAGGCCGGTGTCGACGAAGATGCAGGTGAGGCGGGTGTCCATTGCCTTGAGCACCAGCGCCGCGGCCACCGACGAATCGACGCCGCCCGACAGGCCACAGACAGCGCGCCCTGACGTCCCGACCTTGGCCGCCACCGCCGCCACCGCCTCGCCCGCGAAGCCGGCCATCGTCCAGCTCGGCTCGGCAGTGGCAGATCCGGAACAGGAAGTTGGCCAGGATCTCGGTCCCCCGCGGGGTGTGGACCACCTCCGGGTGAAACTGCACGCCCCAGAACTTTCGCCCCGGCGCCGCCACTGCGGCCGCCGGGCAGTTGGCGCTCTCACCGACCACCGCGAAGCCGGCCGGGCAGCGACTCGACGCGATCGCCGTGGCTCATCCAGACGGGGATCTCCTCGCCGGCGGCGAAGCCGTGGAACAGCTCGCCCGGCTCCGTCACCTTCACCGTCGCGCGGCCGTACTCGCGCCGCGCGGCGGCGACCACCTTGCCGCCGAGCAGCAGGGCGGTCAGCTGCATGCCGTAGCAGATCCCCAGGATCGGCACGCCCAGGTCGTAGAGCTTCGTTGCTGATCGCGGGGCGCGCCCGCCGCGTAGGCAGGAGGCCGGGCCCGCCCGAAAGAATGATCCCCCGCGGCGCCAGCTCGCGGATCTTCGCCAGCGGCACGTTGAACGGGTGGATCTCCGAGTAGACGTTCTGCTCGCGCACCCGCCGCGCGATGAGCTGCGTGTACTGGCCACCGAAGTCGAGGATCAGGATCAGGTCGCGGCGTTCGGTCATTGTCGGAGGGCGACCTTACTGCTCGACGCGGTAGTTGGGCGCTTCTTTGGTGATGATGACGTCGTGGACGTGCGACTCGCGCAGGCCCATCGCCGTCGCGCGCACGAAGCGCGCCTTGGTCCGCAGATCGTCGATGGTGCGGCAGCCGGTGTAGCCCATCCCCGATTTCACGCCGCCGATCAGCTGGTAGAGCGACTGCGACAGCGGCCCGCGGTACGGCACCCGCCCCTCGATCCCCTCGGGGACCAGCTTGGCGTCGCTCGTCACCTCGGCCTGGAAGTAGCGATCGCGGCTGCCGGCGCGCATGGCGCCGAGCGACCCCATGCCCCGGTAAACCTTGTAGCTGCGCCCCTGGTACAAGATGATCTCGCCCGGCGCCTCGTCGGTGCCGGCGAAGAGGCTGCCGATCATGACGGTGTGGGCGCCGGCGGCGATGGCCTTGGCCACGTCGCCCGAGTACTTGATGCCGCCGTCCGCGACGATGGTGACGTTCATCGAGGCGACCGCCTTGGCGCAGTCGTTGATGGCGGTGATCTGCGGGACGCCGACGCCCGCCACCACGCGCGTCGTGCAGATCGAGCCGGGACCGATCCCGACCTTGACCGCGTCGGCGCCCGGCCTTGGCCAGCGCCAGCGCCGCCTCCCCCGTCGCCACGTTGCCGGCGATGATCTGCGCCTTGGGGAAGTTCTTGCGCACGTCGGCGACCGCCTGGACCACCGCGCGCGAATGGCCGTGGGCGGTGTCGATGCAGATGACGTCGGCCCCCGCCTTGAGGAGCGCGTCGACCCGCTCGTCCCGGTCGGGCCCCACGCCGACGGCCCCGCCGACGCGCAGGCGGCCGAAGTCGTCCTTGGCGGCGAACGGGTGGGCCTGCGCCTTCTCGATGTCCTTGATGGTGACCAGCCCCTTGAGGAAGCCGCCGCCGTCGATCACCAGCAGCTTCTCGATCCGGTTCCTGTGCAAGAGCTCCTTGGCGCTCTCGACGCTGGTCCCCTCGGCGATGGTGATGAGCTTCTTGGTCATCATCGCGCTGATCGGCTGCTCGAGGTTCCGCTCGAACCGGATGTCCCGGTTGGTGAGGATCCCCACCGGCCGCCCGTCGGAGGCGACCACCGGCAGGCCGGAGATCTCGTGCCGCTTCATCAGCTCGAGCGCGACCGCCAGCTTCTGGTCGGGGCCGACGGTGACGGGGTTGACCACCACGCCGCTCTCCGCCTTCTTGACCTTGGTGACCTCCAGCGCCTGCTGGGGGATCGTGTAGTTCTTGTGGACGATGCCGATGCCGCCCTCGCGCGCCATGCAGATGGCGGTGGCCGCCTCGGTGACCGTGTCCATCGCCGACGAGACGATCGGGATGGCCAGGCTGATCCCCGGCGTCAGCTGCGTCCGCACCTCGACGTCCTTCGGGATCACGTCGCTGTCGGCGGGAACCAACAGCACGTCATCGAAGGTGAGCGCTTCCCGAAGGTGACCGTCCGGCAGCATCTCGGGAGATTAGCCGAACGACCTCCGCTGCGGCAAGGCCATCTGCCCCGGTTTCTGGGGAGATCCCGCGCGTCTCAGTGGGCGCCGTGCTTCGTGCAGGTGGCGACGATGGCGTCGGCCTGCTTCTGCGCCTCGGGCTTGACGCCGGGAAGCCCCTTGAACTTGCCGAGCTCGCCCCTGGCGCCGGGGCAGTCCCCCTTGGCGACCAAGACCTTCATCAGCTCGTAGTGCGCGAGCGGGCTCTTCGGGTCGAGCTCGACGGCGGCGCGGCACTGGCCGGCGGCGCGGGCGGCGTCCTTCTGTTCGAGGAGCGCGCGGCAGAGATCGGCGGCGATGGCGGCGCTCTTGCCGTCCAGCTTGCGGGCCCGCTCCTGGGCGGCGACCGCGGCCGGGACCTGCCCGCGTTTCAGCTCGACGCGGCCGAGGCGGTTCCAGGCCAGCGCGAAGTCGGGCTTGAGCTTGGTCGCCTTGTCGAGCGCCGCCTGCGCGCCGTCGAGGTCCTTCTGGTCGGAGAGCACCATCCCCAGATCGGCCCAGGCGACCGGATCGCGCGGGGCCAGCCGGGTGGCGTCCTTGAGCGCCGCCACCGCGCCCGGCAGGTCGCCGGTGCGGCGGAGCGCGGCGCCCAGGTTCAGGCGGTAGCCGGCGTCGGAGGGCTTGAGGCGAACGGCGGCGCGGTAGGCGGCCACCGCCTCCCCGTTCTTGCCGAGCGCGTCGCGCGCCACGCCCAGGTTGTATTCGGCTTCGGCGTAGTCGGGCTTGCTCCGCACCGCCGCCTCGAGCTCCGGTCACGGCGCCGGCCGCGTCGCCCCGCGCGATCAGCAGCGCGCCCAGGTTGTTGTGCGCCTCGGGGAAGTCTGCTCTTGAGGCCGATCGCCTTGCGGTAGGCGGCCGTCGCGCCGAGCGCGTCCCCCTTCTTTTCGAGCGCGACGCCCGAGGAGGTACTGCGGCCGGGCGTCGCGCGGGTCGGCCCTGGCCGCTTCCTGAAAGGCGGCCAGCGCGCCGGCCGTGTCGCCCTGGCGAAACAGCCGTTCTCCTTTGTCCAGCAGCGGGGCGGCGCCGCCGCCCGTCTCTTGAGCCAGGAGCACCAACAGCAGCGGCAGCGCGTTCATCGCGCGCAGTCTACCTTTCGGTGAGCAGGTCCAGAAGCCTGGTCCTCAGCCGCACCATCCGCTCGGGGTCGGTGATCTTCACCAGGTTCGCCTTGTCGCGCACGTAGAAGACGTCGATGGCGCGGTTGGCCTCGGTGGCGATCTTCGAGCGGTGGATGTCGAGCCCCTCGTTGAACAGGGTGCGGGTGATCGCGTAGAGCACGCCGGGCCGGTCCTCGGTGATCACCTCCAGGACCGTGAAGTCGCGGCTGACGTCGTTGTCCAGCTTGAGCTCGGTGGGCACGGCGGGCGTCCGCCAGGCGGCGATCGAGTCGCCGCGCGGGCGCGCCGCCACCAGCGCCTCCCCGGTCACCTTCCCGGTCAGCACCGCCTCCAGATCCTCGCGGACCTTCTTCCAGCGCCCCTCGTCCATGACCGGGCGGCGCATGCCGTCGCGCACGCGGAAGACGTCCAGCGCCTCCGCCTCCTCGCCGGCGTCGACCGGCTGGCGCGAGTAGATGGCGGCGTCGACGACCTCGATCCGGTTGGCGAAGAGGACCCCCGCCACCTCGGCCAGAAGGCCCGGGATGTCGCGGGCGGCCAGCACCATCTCGGTCATCCCCAGGCGCGGCTCGTGCGAAACCTCGACCAGCGCGCTCTTCTGCGACCGGCGCCGCTCGCGGATGAGGCGGACGTGCTTGGCGATCCGCAGGGCGGAGTTCTCGGCGAAGTAGCGGTCGGGGAAGCCGCCGAACAGCGTGGTGAGCGCCGGGTTCTTCTCCGGCTCCTCGCAGAATGCGCCGCCGCCCGCTTTTGCCGCCGCTCGACGATCTCCGCGCGCTCGGCGCCCAGCAGATCCGGCCCGCGGCGCAGGAACTTGAGCGTCCGGGTGTAAAGCTCGCCGAGCAGCGTCTCCTTCCAGCTCGACATCGCGTCGGGCGCCACCGAGGCGAGGTCGCAGAAGGTGAGCAGGTAGAGCTCGTGCAGGTTCTCCTCGTCGCCGCAGAGGGCCGCGAAGTCGGAGATCATGCCCATGTCGTCGAGGTCGCGCCGCTGCGACATCTGCCCCATCACCAGGTGCTGGCGGACCAGAAACTCGACCCGCCGGATGTCCTCCTCGTCGATGCCGAGGCGCCGGCAGATGGTCACCGCCAGCCCGGCGCCGATCTCGCTGTGCGGGCTGCCGTACGGCTTGCCGACGTCGTGGAGCAGCGTGCCCGCCGCCAGCGCCACCGGGCGGATCGACGGCGCGCACCGTCTCGGTCGGCATCGGGAACTGGTCGGCGTGATCGCCGCGGCCGAGCGCGTGCAGCCGCCCGACCGCGTACAGCGCGTGCTGGTCGACGGTGTAGACGTGATAGATGTCGTGCTGCACGCGCCCCGTCGACGGCTCCCACTCGGGCATCAGCGCGGCGAGTAGGCCGAGGTCCTGCATCTGCTCGAGGCGCGAGGGGTTGGCCTTGTCGCGCCCGTCGCAGAGGATCTCCATGAAGCAGCGGCCGGAGTCGGGATCGGCGCGCAGCGCCTCGCCGCGGGTGGCCGCCAGCTCGCCGAGCATCTCCAGCGTCCGCAGCGACAGCGGGATGTCGAAGGCGATCGCCACCTGGAAGATGCGGAGCATCTCCGACGGCTTCTTCTCGAAGACCGACCCGTCCTTCCCCTCCAGCGCCCCCTCGCGGACGACGAAGCTCTCGTCGACGGCGCCGCCGTCGAGCGTCGGCACCGGCTGGCTGGGACGGCGGGGCTCGTCGCGCGCCGTCGCCCGCTGGAGCAGCCGCTCGGTCTCGTTGCGAATCAGCTTGGCGTGCGCGTGATACTGGTGCATCAGCGCCTCGACCGCCGGGTGAACCGCCGGGCGGATGACGCCGCCCGAGATCGCGCGCGTCGGGGCAGAGCACGGGCGCCATCGCCTCCTGCAGCGCGAAGCGCAGGTGATCCATCCGGCGCCCGGCCGCGGCGTGCATGGCGATGCGAACGCGCAACAACCACTCGGTGGCGTTGATGAACGCCTGCGCCAGGCGCCCGGTCATCACCCCCTTGGCCAGGAGCTCCTTGGGGTCGGAGGTCCCGAAGCGGGCCATCGCCGCCCAGCGGCCGACGCACAGATCGCGCATGCCGCCCGGGCCGTTCTTGAGGTCGGGCTCGAGGAGGAAGATCGTGTCGCCGAACCGGCTGTGGCGCGCGCGTCTGCTCGGCGCGCAGTCGGGCCACGAAGTCCTCGGCGGCCGTCTTGGCCACCCGCTTGCGAAACGCCTCCAGGAAGCGGCGCCCCAGCGCCTCGTCCCCGGTCAGGAAGCGCGCGTCGAGCAGCGCGGTGGCGGCCGCCAGGTCGCTGGCCGGCAGGGAGAGCGCCTGATCGTACGATCGGACGGCATGCCCGGCGTCGACCTTGGCGTCCCACAGCGGGTAAAGAATCGCCTCGGCCAGGGTCTGGACGTCCGGCCCGGGCGTCTTGGGGCACAACACGAGGAGGTCGAGATCGGAGTAGGGCGCCAGCTCGCGGCGGCCGAACCCGCCGGTCGCGAAGACCGCCACCGGCGTCTTGCACTTGGCCACCTCCCGGCCCGCCGCCTCGATGACGATGGCGTCGACGTCGCCGGAAAGGGCCCTGGCCACCTCGATCCCGTTTCCGCCGGCGCGCACCGCCGCCGAGGCACGCTCGCGAGCCTCCGAAAATGCCCGCACGATATCCAACGTCATCGAGGCCACACACTACCAGAATCCGCCTGGAGGCATTTGACGTCCGTCGGTGCGTGCGGCACGGTTATCCCCATGGCCGAGATCGAGCTGGCGCCGCTGTCGCATCGCCTGGACGAAGACGAGGCGCGGACGCTCGCCAAGCTGTTGACCGAAGCGGGCGCGTCCCAGGGCGAAAAAGGAGACGAGCACGCCTCCCACACCATCGCCGCCCGCCTGTCCGAGGAGGCCCTGACCGAGTTTCTGGATCGGCTGGACGCCCACGACCTGGGCGCCGAGATCTACATGCCGGTCGAGTTCGAGGGGCGGGTGGTCGTCGGTGACTTCCGCGTCGCATCATCGCAGGCGCTGCTCGACGTCCTGGAGGAGATGCGCGAAGAGCTCTCGGTCGACACCGAGGAGCCGGACGAGGACGAAGAGGAAGACGAGGAAGAAGAAGAGGACGAAGGGACCGTCATCGAGGCGCAGCTGCGGCACATCTGGCACCTGGTCGCCGACGGCGCGACCGAGTCGATCGAGAAGGGGCTGCCGCTGCACATTCAGCTCTGAGGCCGGGCGATGCTCCCCGGCCGCCGCGTGCTGGTCGTCGGCAACAGCGACGGGATCGGGCTGGCGCTGACCGGGCGCCTCCTGGCGGAAGGGTCCACGGTCGTCGGCCTTTCGCGGCGCCGGTCGCCGGTCGAGGCGGCCGGCTATCGCCACGTCGTCGCTGACGTGGCCGCGCCCGACTACCGAACGGTCCTGCAGGCCCTCCTCGGCTCCGAGCCGCCGTTCGACGCTTGCGTCTACTGCGCCGGCATCGGGGACCTGTTCGACCCGGCCAACCTGGCGCGGGACGCGGAGGTCGTGCGGGTCAATCTGGTCGGCGCCATCGAGACTGCCTCGCTCGTCCTGCCGCCGATGATCGCGGCCGGGCGCGGCCACCTCGTCGGTCTCTCCAGCATCGGCGACGGCATCTCAGCAGCGGCGCCCAGCTACGCCGCCTCGAAGGCGGGGATGTCTTCGTACCTGGACGGCCTCTCGCTGGCGCTGCGCCCGCTCGGCGTCCAGGTCACGAACGTCAGGTTCGGCTTCGTCGACACCAAGCTGGCGAAGCACCCGGTGCGGCCCTTCATGCTCACCACGGAGCGCGCCGCCGGCGTCGTCCTGCGCTGCCTCGAACGACGCCCGGCCCTGGTGACCTACCCGTGGCGCATGGGGGCGCTGGTCTGGCTGCTCGACCGCCTGACGTCGCTGCGCCTCTGGCTCATCCGGGGACCAACCCCTTGAACGCCGCCGCACGGGCCCATGAACGCCGCCCCACGCGCGCTATGAGCGCCGCCCCACTCACGCGCGCCATGAGCGCCCCCACTCACGCGTGCCATGAGCGCCCCCACTCGCCCCATGAGCGCCCCCTCGCGCGCGCCATGAGCGCCCCCCTCACGCGCGCCATGAGCGCCCGCACTCGCCCCATGAACGCCGGCCGCACCGCGCGCCCCTGAACGCCCCCTCACGCGCCCATGAACGCCGCCTCGCGCACCCATGAACGCCGCCGCAGACGCCCATGAACGCCGCCCGCCGACGCCCATAAACGCCGCCCGCCGACGTTACGTGCGGAATCGAGTCACCACCCCCGGAACCACCGCTCGCCTCCGCACGTGGCTTTTTCCGGCGCGTGGTCTGCCGTTGATGTTGTTGCAGACCACGCGCCGGAAAAAGCTCCGAGCGGAGGGTCGCGTAGGGGCGAGCGGCGGCGGTGGATTCCGCGAGGCCCTGACGCGAGGTCGCAGTCGCGAGGTCCTGACGCGAGGTCGCAGTCGCGAGGTCCCAACCGTGGCAGCCGGGCCCTGGGCGTCGGGACGAAGCATCGGCGCCGCAATGCGACTGGCGGGAACTGGATGGAGACGGTTCAAGCGCGCATGAAGACGTGCGGCGGGATTGGCTCGGGGTACACCGAGCGGAGCTCGACCTTGCGCTCGAGGTCGCGGATGACGGCCGTGGCCGCATCGATCTCGTAGAGGTCGTTGATGTTGGCGATTCCGCCCGGGGCGAAGACGTTGATCTCGAGGATCTTGTCTCCCACCAGATCGACGCCAACGAAGTAGAGGCCGTCGGCCACCAGGCGCGGGCGCAGCAGATCGCAGATTCGCCGCTCGGCCTCGGAGAAGTCGGTGCGCTTGCGTGAGCCGCCGACGTGGATGTTGTTTCGGATGTCGTCCTTGGGACGCATCCGTTTGTACGCCGCCACGACGCCGCCCACCTCCAGCGGCACGCCGCCCAGGAGGAGCACGCGCTTGTCCCCCTTGGCGACGGCGGGGAGATACTCCTGGACGATCACGTACCCGGCGCGGCGCACGGTCGAGATCATCTGGGGCAGGTTCGCGTTCTGCCCGCGCGCGACGTAGAAGACGTTCTTGCCGCCGAATCCCGCCAGCGGCTTGATGATCGCCGGGCCGTCGAGCTCACGCAGGAAGGCTCGCGCGCGCTCCATCGAGCGGGTGACCAGCGTCTTTGGGCGCAGCTCGACCGGAAATCCGGCGAGATACATCTTCGACCCGGCGCGGGACAGTCCGTCGGGATCGTTGAGCACCAGCACGCCGAGTTGCTTGAGCCGCCGCCCGAAGTCGAGCGCCGGGTTGAAGCGGTCGCCCTCTTCGCTGCCCGCATTCGGGTTGTTGCGCAGGAAGATCACGTCGAAATCGACGAGCCGCGCGTCCTCGCGCGGGGCCTCCGCGGCGGTCAGCGCCTTGGCATAGGCGACGGCGTCGCGCAGCCGGCCGGGCCTGGGGCGGACCACCTCGGCCACGATATCGGCCCCCTCCCCCTGCGAGAACGCGTCGACGGAGGCGAAGGCGACGTCGTGCCCGCGCCGGTAGGCGGCGAACGCCAGGTGCAGCGTCGTATAGGTCGCTCTTTGCGTCCGGACGCTGTTGACGACGAAGCAGAGGCGCATGAGGCCGAGATCGAAACTATAGCCCGCCGAACCGCCTCTCCGCTGGGTCTTTATGCCGACATCCGCTAAGATTCCGGGGCAATGGCGGGTAAGACCTTTCCCGGGATCGGCGACCTGGAGGATGAGGTGCCCCCGCTAGATCCGGCCGACGCGGCGGACAGCGACAGCTCGCTCTCTGACTATTCGGGCCCCACCGTGGTCGACGACGCCAAGGTCGAGCAGGGGCTGAAGAAGCTCCGCTCGCTCGACGCGCCGCTGGTGCCCCTGGACGGGATCGACCAGGCGATCGTCGACGCCCTCGCCGATCAGGCCCGCGCCACGCCGCCGGTGCCGGTCCCGGCCGATCTCCTGATGCCGCAGATTACCATCGATCCCGGCCGCGGAACCGCCGTCGGGCGCAGCGTCAGCGGCCCGGTCGTCGGCCAGCAGACCACCCAGCCGTTCGATGATCGCGCGCTGCGGGGAACGATGTTCGGCCACGGCGTTCACCTGCCCGATCTCGAGGAGGCGCGGCGCGCGATGCTGGTCGAGACCTCGAAGGCGCTCGCCGTCGTCGAGCGTGGCGTTCCGACCACCAACGAGATCACCGTTTTCCAGCCGGGCACGTATCCGCAGCAGGAGGAGATCCCGCGCGCGGAAGAGCCCTATCCGTGGTCGAATCGAGCTCACGCCCCGGAGACTCCCATCGCGCTGCGCACGGTCTTGCCGCGCAAGCAACTCATCATCCGGATCGCGGCGGCAGGGGCCGCCATCGCCGCGATCGCGGGGGCGGCCCTGCTCTGGGTCCGCTCGACCGACGAGGCCGAGCTCAACGCCCGCTCCGCGGTGGCGCTCCCCGTGCCACGGACGCCGAAGGCGCTGCAAGTTCAGCCGATCGCTGCCACGCCGGCGCCTTTGCCGACGGCGCCCGCCCCGCAGCCGGTCGTGCCGGCGCCGGTCGTGCCGGCGCCAGTCGCGCATGCGCGGAACGCGCCATCGCCCGAGCGCGACCTCGCCGCTCCGGCGGAGGCGAAATCGACCCGACCGTCGAGCTCGGCTGAGCCGACGGCGCGGCACCCCCACGGGTCATCGGCGCACTCCGATCGGCACCACCCGCCGGCCTCCTCGGAGACGGCGCCGACGGGCCCCACCACGACGGACGAGGCGCCGAAACCCGACCGGCCCGCCAAGCCGAGCAGGACGAAGCGACCGATCGAGGAAGATCCCGACGGCACCATGGCGCCGACGATCGAGTGATCGCTCATCCGATTGCCGCGGTCAGACCGCCGTGTTACCCCTAGGCGCAATGAACATCGCCCTGGATCGAATCGATCCCGACGCGGCCAACGTCGTCCGGAGATTGAAAGACTCCGGGCACGCCGCGTACCTGGTGGGCGGCTGCGTGCGCGATCTCCTGCTCGGCCTCAAGCCGAAGGACTTCGACGTCGTCACCAGCGCCACCCCGCAAGAGATCAAACGCCGCTTTCACAACTCCCGGATCATCGGCCGCCGCTTTCGGCTGGCCCACGTCTTCTTCGGCCCGAAGATCATCGAGACGTCGACCTTCCGCGCCAACCCGCGGGAGATGGAGGACGACGACAACGACGGCGCCGCGCCCGAGAGCGGCGACCTGCTGATCCGGCGCGACAACGTCTTCGGCACGCCCGAGCAGGATGCCCGCCGGCGCGACTTCACCATCAACGGCCTCTTTTACGACATCGAGACCAAGCAGGTGATCGACCACGTCCAGGGACTGCCCGATCTCGAGACGCGGCTGGTGCGCACCATCGGAGATCCCGACATCCGGTTTCGCGAGGATCCGATCCGGATCCTGCGCGCGGTGAAGTTCGCCGCGCGATGCAACCTGACGATCGAGCCCGAGACCTACCGGCGGATGATGGAGCACCGCCAGGAGATCGCCAAGTGCGCTCAGGCGCGCGTCTCCGAGGAGTTTTATCGACTGCTCCGCGGCGGGGCCGCCAAGCGGTCGCTGGAGCTGCTGGTCGAGATGGACCTCCTCGAGCTCCTGGTCCCCGAGCTGGCCCGCGGCCTCAAGGGCGAGCCGGCCGACGACGAGGCGATCCTGCGGCGGGCGCGCCTGTGGGGCTACCTGGCGGCGCTCGATCGCTCGACCGCGGCCCGTCCGGTGGCGCCGTCGAACGCCCTCATCCTGGCGGCGCTGCTGCTGCCGCCGCTGCGCGACTCGCTGGATCCCGACAGCAACGGCGTGCGCGACGTGGGACAGCTGGTGGCCCAGGCGATCGCGCCCGCGCTCGAGCACCTGCGCCCCTCGCGCCGCGACAGCGAGCTCGCGCGCCAGATTCTCCTGGCGCTTCGCCACCTGCTCCCGTCGAAGAATCCCCGCCGGCGGAAGACAAAGGTGAACGGAGAGTTTGCCGGCGAAGCCCGGCGGCTCGCCGAGATCGTCCTCGACGCCGAGTCGGTCGACCCGACGCTGGCCGGCCGCCCCATCCTGCTCGAGGGGACCGTCCTCGGCGAGGCAGGCCCAGGCGAGGCCGCCGCGGGTGGTGAAGAAGAAGAGCCCGAGATCATCTACGTCGACGACGATCGGCACCGCGGTCGCGATCGCGGCCGCGATCGGGGTCAAGATCGGGGGCTCGACCGCGGGCGCGGGCCCGCGCAGGCGCCCCGCCCGCCCCTGCCGCCGTCCGCCGTGTCCGCGTCGCCTCCCATGAACCTCGCCGCGCTGGCCGCGGCGGCCCGCGCGCTCCTCTCCCCCGAGCTCCGGCCGACCTTCCTGGGCGCCGGGCCCTTCGGCGGCCCCTGGAGCCGCGCCGAGTAGCTCCTCAGGCGTAGCGCGTCGGATCTTCGACGCCCGCGTTCTCGAACCCGCGGCGGCGCAGCTGGCAGGAATCGCAGCTGCCGCAGGCCGCGCCCGACGGCGAGGGGTCATAGCAGGAGTGGGTGAGGCCGTAGTCGATCCCCAGCTTGATCCCGGCGCGGATGATCTCGGCCTTCGACATCTTGATGAGCGGCGCGCGAATCGTGACCGGCCGCCGCTCGACACCGCTCTTGGTCCCGAGCCGCGCCACCTCCTGCATCGCCGCCAGCCACTCGGGGCGGCAGTCGGGATAGCCGGACGAATCGAGCACGTTCACCCCGACGACGATCTCCGAGGCCTCGCGCACTTCGGCCAGGGCGATGGCGTACGAGAGGAAGATGGTGTTGCGCGCCGGCACGTACGTGACCGGGATGCCGCTGCCGATCGCCGCCTCGTCGCGTCCCTTGGGGACCGCGATCTCGTCGGTCAGCGCCGAGCCGCCGATCGCCCGCAGGTCGAGCGTCATGACGTCGTGGCGGGTGGCCCCCAGGGCCCGGGCCACGCGGGCCGCCGCCTCGAGCTCGACGGCGTGGCGCTGCCCGTACCGAAAAGAGAGCGCGTGACAGCGACGCCCGGCCGCGCGGGTCATGGCCAGGGCCGTGGTCGAATCGATTCCACCTGACAGAAGAACGATGGCGTCCATGAGAGGCCCAAACTCCCGCAGCCGACACCGTCGAGTCAAGCGCCGCCGACTTCCCGGAAGGAAGGCCGACGGGGCCGCGCCACCGCCGATCCGGCGCGCGTACAATCCTCCCGTGCAGAGCCCCTTCGACGACCCTCTTCTCTACGACTGGGAGTACCGCCGCCGGCGCGACGACGTCCGCTTCTACCGCACGCTGGCCGGCGAGCGCGGAGGACCGGTGCTGGATCTCGGCTGCGGGACCGGGCGCCTCATGCTGCCGCTGCTCCGCGACGGCCACGTCGTCGTCGGCGTCGATCGCGCGCGGCCGATGCTGACCCGGGCCGCGGCCCGGGTGGCGCGCCTGCGGGCCGAGCTGCGACGGCGGGCGCTGCTGGTCCGCGGCGATCTGCGGGCGCTCCCTTTCGGACAGCGCCGGTTTTCCTTCGCGGTGGCGGCCTTTCATACCATCCAGCACTGCGAATCGGACGCCGAGCTGCTGCAGTTCTTCCGGGGCGCAGCCGCCGCGCTGGCGCCCGGCGGATGGCTGGCCTTCGACACGTTCGCCCCCACCCGCCGCTTCGTCGAGCGCCGCGGGCCGTCGGCGCCGACGCGCTTTCGCGATCCGCGGAGCGGCCGCGCGACGCTCTACACGGAAAGCCACCTCCTCGACGGTCCGCGTCCTGGCGATGACCTTTCGTTATCAGCCCGTCGCCGCGGCCAAACGCGCCCGTTCGGTTTCCCTGCGCCACCGTCTGATTCGACCCGGCGAAATCGAAGCGCTGCTGGCCCGCGCCGGGCTCACCCTCATCGCCAGCTGGGGCTCATTTGACGGCCGCCCGCTCGACCCCGCCGACGAAAGCAGCGAGCAACACGTCTACCTGGCACGCAGCGAGCACCGGCCACAAAGGACGACCAACCGGACGACCACCAAGGCGACCGACAGGACGACGAAGAAGGCGACGACGCGCCGCGTGGCTTCGAAATAAAGGCAAAACGAGCCAAAACGAGCAATGAACACGGGGAGCGGCGCCGGGAATCCCCCTTGACAGCCCTACGCCCCCCGATACGATGCACGTGACCTTTTGCAGCTGATTTTTTCGCAAACTTTCTGACGGAGGGCCTCCGAAATGGCGGAGAAAGTCGCAAAGCTGGGTGTCGAACGTGAGAAGGACTTCATGTACTACGTGAAGGACGGCGAGGTCTGGAAGGTTCAGCGAAAGCAACCCGGTGTGCCCAAAGGACGCCCGGAGAAGGTCGCCGACGGCGGTTTCCAGGTAGATACCAACTACATCTACTTCGTGGATCGCGACGGCGACGTTGCGCGCGCCAAACGCGCCGTCGGCGGGCAGAAGCGAAAGAAGAAGGCGGGCGCCGGCGGGTCGAAGAAGGCCGCCGCCAGGAGAAAGCCGGCGGCCAAGAAAGCGGCCGCCAAGAAGAAAGGCGGCGCGAAGAAGAAGGTCGCCGCCAAGAAGATGCCGGCCAAGAAGTCAGCCAAGAAGTCGGCAAGCAAGGCAGCCAAGAAGCCGGCCAAAAAGAAAGGCCGACGCTAGAAAGCTCCGACCCGCGTCAGCAACGGATCCGTTGGTCAGCCAATAGGCAGTCGGACCAACGACGAACCAAAGGCCGCCGGGCATTCGTGCCGGCGGCCTTTTTCATTGGCGACGGTTCGTCGTCAGTCGAACCGGGCTAACGACCGCGCCCGCGTCGACCGCCGCCGCCACGACGCCGGCTCCCGCCGCCGCCGCCGGAGCGCCGCGAGGGCTTGCGGCGATTGACCGGGGCCGCGGCCGCAGCGTCGGCGACGACGACCGCCGCCGAGCTCGCGTCCAGCGGCGGATGGTAGGCGAAGCGGTAGAGAATCCAGACGAACCCGAGCAGCGTCGCGATCGACATCGCCATGTACTGCTCGTCCAGCCACTGCGACCATTTCAGCCCCATCCAGGGCTTCACGTCGGGGATGTAACGGGTCGGCGACCAGTCGATGAGACCGGTCGTCGCCGTGATGCCCAGCAGGATGAGGCCGGCCTCCTTCCGCTTGTGATAGAGCAGCGTGATCGCGAAGAGGAACGAGTAGTAGTAACAGGTGAGCTCGACGCCCACGGCCATCATCATCGCGCCCATCGAGCAGGCCACCCACGGCTCGGCGTCCCGCAACGCCTGGTAGAGCAGCACCACGAATCCGCTCGCCAGCAAGAGGTAGATCGGGAAGCGCGCATGGAACGTCTTGATCTTCTGGCGCTTCCAGGGCCCCCAGGGATCCTCCTGCCGATCGTCCTTCATCACCCGGCCCGCTTCCGACGGGCTGTAGGCGACGACGGTGCGGAGCCCCATGTAGTTGGTGAGCGGCGTCTCCTTGTGCTTGTTGGTGTTGAAGATGAAGGCGCGGTATCCGGCGATGCCGCTGCTCGTCACCAGGCTGATGGGAACGAGGATGGCGGCCGCGAGCGCCGCGCCGGCCAGGATCGAAACGAAGCGGCGATCGACGCGGGCCACCAGCGCGCGCCACGAGTCCCAGGGCTCCGGCTTCCACCAGGGACGCGGCGGCGGCTCGTCGCTGGCAGGAGCCGCCGGCGCGGCAGCGCCATCCTCGGGAGCGGGCTTGGGCCACTCGCCCACCTTCCCCCAGAGCTGCCTGACGATGACCAGGATCGGCCCCGAAAAGATGAAGAGCGGGAAGATGCGCAGCAGCGTCGAATAGCCGAGGAAGAATCCCCCCAGCAGCGGCCGTTCCTTCTTCACCAGGCAGACGCCGCCCACCAGGTAGAACAGCCAGTCCCAGCGCAGGAGCGAGCCCCCTGTCCAATAGAACCGTGAGGGGAAGTTGGTGGCGAACACCGCCAGCGCGACGCACATCGTCCGCCAGCCGAACGCCCACCAGGACATGAGGATGATCCCGAAGATGAAGAACGGATCGATCTTGGTGAGGAAGCTGACCTGAGCGTCGCTGATGGGCGCCAGGTTGGTCAGCGTCGTCCCGACGATGTTCCAGACCGGCGAGCCGTTGTAGCCGTGGTCGGTCTGGGCCTCCTCCCAGCGCTTGATGTCGTGGTGGTTCCGGAAGTACGCGACGTCGTGCTTGAAGTCGGCCCAGCGCTCGGGCGTGAAGTGGACCTTGCAGGTCCCGTTGGGGTCGGCCATGACGTCCTTGGTATCGACCATCATGTTGGTGCGCAGGTTCATGATCTTGCGCAGCTCGACCCGGCGCTTGAGCCCCGGCTCCTCGGAATCAGCGACCGCGACGCACTCGTAGAGACGGTCGTACGACAGCTCTTTGAAGTACTTCGAGCCGATGTAGTAGTGGAACGTGTCCCACATATGGACGTAGTTCCCGAAGTGGAAGCTGAAGAAGTTCCAGTAGGCGCAGAACGACAGCACGCCGACCACGATCAGCAGCCGATCGCGCAGCCGGCGCTTCCAATCGGGGCGCCCCTTCTTGGCCAGCCAGATCCCCCAGCCGACGAGCGCCATCGCCGCCAGCGCCAGGCACATCTCGAACCGCGAGCTGGCGTCGTTCTCCCACCAGGCGAACTTCCAGAACCCCGGCTCGACGACGATCGCGGCCGGCGCGTTGGTGATGGCCAGCTTGGGCGGGAACGGCGTGGGAGCCCGGCAGTAGGCCTGAAACTCGGCGATCGAGTAGGCGCCGTCGCCGACCGGCTCGCCGACCTTCAAGAAGCGCACCGGCGTCGCGTCGATGGTGGCGGTGCGCGTGCGGAACCCGTGCCCCTGCGTGGCGACGACGTTGTCGATCTCGACCAGAAGCTTGAACGCCTCCGGCTTGTTCACGTCGGCGCCGAAGATCTTGTAGGTGTCGTTGGCGTCGGCCTGGAGCAGGAACGACGAGACCGGACGGATCGATCCGAGGTCGTAGGTCAACGACCCGGCGGGTGTCTCGAGAATCACCCCGACCGGCGCGTCCCACTGCGCCCCCTCGGGCGCCACCGCCTCGTTCGTCGGCAAGTTGAGATCGCCGCGGATGTCCTGGCGCCAGACGGGGACCTTGTGCGCGATCAGGTTGTCGGTGGTGCACGCGCTCGACGATTGCAGCGCCTGCGCGCGGGCATTGCCCGATGCCAGCACGGCCAGCCCGAACGCCAAACCCAAGCTTAATTTACGGGAGATCACAGCCGGGCGACATTACCACCAAAGTATCTCCCGGGGTGTGGCTCGCCGCAGGCTCGAGGGGGGGTACGCTCGCGCTCGGGGTTGGGGGGGCCGGGCGGCCAGGAATATGCCGAGACGGACGGTCGAACCGTCTTCGGGTTCCTCTTCGGGTTCCTCTTGGGGTTCCTGTGTCGAATCTCATGTGCGATTCTTGGCGGCTTCATGCACCCGAGTCTGGCGCTGCTGTTGACGGCGGTGATGGTCCTGGCCAACGCCTTCTTCGTGGCGGCCGAGTTCGCGTTCGTCAAGATCCGCCCGACGCGGCTGCAGCAGCTCGCCAAGGAGGGACGCCGGCGGGCCCGCCTCCTGCTGACCATCACCCAGCAGCTTCCGGCCTATCTGTCGGCCAGCCAGCTCGGCATCACGGTGGCGTCGCTGACGCTCGGCTGGCTGGGCGAGCCGGCCTTCGCCTCGCTGCTCCGGCCGGTGCTCCACCGGGCCGGCCCGATGTCCGAAGGCACCGTGCACACGCTGGCCGCCACCGTCAGCCTGATCGTCATCACCTTCCTGCACACCGTGCTGGGGGAGCTGGCGCCCAAGGCGCTGGCCATCCAGCTCACCGAGCCGATTGCGCTGTGGGCCGTGCTGCCGTTCCGCGCGTTCTACGTGCTCACCTTCCCCATCATCTGGACGCTCAAGGGGGCGGCGGCGCTGGTGCTCAAGATCCTGCGGCTGCCGCCGGTCTCCGAGGCGGAGATGGTCCACTCACCGGACGAGCTGCGCCTGGTCCTGCAGCACGTTCACCTCGATCCGGGCGCCCGCCGCCTCATCGATCGCGTCTTCGACTACACGCACCGGCTGGCCCGCCACGTGATGACTCTGCGCCGCGACGTGGTCACGCTGGAGGCGGGAAGGCCGTTCGAGGACAACCTGCGGATCGCCGTCGCCAACCAGTACACGCGTTACCCTCTGGTCGAGCCTGCCACCGACCGGGTGGTCGGCTACGTCCACCTCAAGGACATCGTGAGCGCGCTGGCCTCCGACACGCGACCGACCCAGATGCGGGAGCTGGTGCGCGAGCCGATCTACGCCTCGGAGGACACGCGGCTCGAGTGGCTGAGGCGCGAGTTCCAGCGGCGCCGCGTGCACATCGCCATCATCCTCGGCCCCGGCCACACCTTCACGGGGATCGTCACGCTCGAAGATCTCGTCGAGGAGGTGGTCGGCGAGATTCAAGACGAGCAGGACGCCGAGGAGATTCCCCCCATTCGGCGCAACGCCGACGGAAGCTTCGACGTCGACGGCCGCCTCACGCTGGACGTCGCCGCCCGCGAGCTCGGCCTCATCTTCCCCAAGGTCCCCCCGGAGGTGGAGACGCTGGGCGGCTTCATCATCACGCAGCTCCCCGAGCTCCCGGTGCCGGGTGACGAGATCTCGACCGTGGGATTTCATTTCACCGTCCTCGACGTCCGGGATCGGCGGGTCCGGCGCTTGCACGCGGTCCCGTTGCCGGCCGCCGAGCCCCCGCCCTCCGAAGGCTGATCTCTGTCATTTCGGTGATTTGCGCGAGCGGCCGAAAATATCCTCACTTTTTTGAGCCCGTTCACGGGGGATTCGTCACTTACTCATATGGTGCGCCCCTTGTACCGAGGATTGGGTGCGGGCTCCGTCGCGCTGGCATTGGCGACTTTCATTGCAGCCTGTGCCCCGAGCTCACCGGACGCGAGCAATCTGGACATCGGCGTGGTCGACAGCGATCCGCACGCGGTGACCGGCGAGTTCGTGACCTACATCGCCGACAAGCGAGACGGCACGACCGAGTGGTGGCACGCGGTCCGCACGTCCGACGGACGCGAGGTCCGGCTCGACTTCGACACGCCCTCGCTGACGGCGACCGGAACGCAGGTTCGCGTTCACGGCGACCTGGCCGGGGCCCGCATGCACGTCGCCGCGATGGAAGAGCTCCCGGCGGCCCAGATCGCGGCCGAAGGGGAGCCGCCGCCGACCACCTACCCGGCGACGTCGCCGGACAGCTACGCGCTGGTGCTCGTCGACCTCGGAAAGGGGGTCGACCTCACCGCGGCCCAGGCGATGCCGTATCTGGCCAACATGACGCCGACCGACAAGTCTTTTGCCGCTTACTACAATGAGGTCTCGTACGGGAAGTACCAGGTGACCGGCACGGTCATCGGCCCCTACCCGTTCTCGATGACCACCTGTGACACCAGCGGAATGGCCACGGCCGTCGAGAAGATGATCACCGGCACGTACAACCACCTCATCTATTACTTCACCGCCACCAACCTCTGTGACTTCGGCGGGCTCGGGGAAGAGGGCTCGGCCCTCAAGCCGGCCAAGCGGACCTGGATGAATGGCTCGCTCAGCTGCGTGGTCCTGATGCAGGAGCCGGGGCACAACCTCGGCCTCATGCACGCCAACACCATGAAGTGCGGGACCAGCAGCTTCTCGGCGAATCCGTCGTCGTGCACGATCACCGAGTACGGCAGCTCGATGTCGACGATGGGCGGCGGCTGCAAGCAGTTCAACGCCTACGAGCGCTGGTACATGAACTGGCTCTCCGGCTGCAATGGCGTCAAGACGCCGGCCAATGGCACCTTCAACCTGCTGCCCCTCGAGACCAACTGCTCGGGCGGCACCGGCATCCAGGTGCTGCAGGTCCCCTTCCCGGCGACGCTAACGGTCAGCGATCCGCAATCGACGAACACCGCCGTCAACCTCAACAACTACTACGTCGAGCTGCGCGCCGCCGGCGGCACCTTCGACGCCTACGCGACGCGCGTCCCGACCTCGGGCGTCGTCTTCACCGCTCCGACCGTCTTCATCTACGCCAGCGACAACGTGCGGGTGCCGACCACCAACTCGCGCGGCACCGTCAGCCAGCAGAACAGCGTCTGGACCGAGCTGCTCAACATGAACCCGGGGACGAACGCCTTCGCCGGGCTGACCACGGCCGGACAGAGCTTCGTCGACCCTGCGGGGGGCCCGACGATCACCCTCACCTCGATCAGCGCGACCGGCGCCACCGTGACGGTCAGCTACCCGAACGGCGGCTCCGGCTCGCCCACCTGCATCGACGGCACGGCCCTGACGGCGCCGGGACCGACGAGCTGCGGCGCCTCGAGCACGGGCACGGGGGGGACGACCGGCACCGGCGGCAGCACGGCCACCGGCAGCGGGGGCAGCACGGCCACCGGCGGCACGACCGGCGCTGCGGGCGCGAAGGGCACCGGGGGCAGCACGGCCACCGGCGCGGCCGGCGCGCGAGGCACGGGCGGAACCACGGGCGCCGCCGGAGCGAGAGGCACGGGCGGCGCGACCACCACCGGCACCGCGGGCGGCTCGGGCAAAGGCGGGGCGACGGGAACCGGCGGCGCGACGACGGTGACGGGAACGGGCGGCGCGACGACGGGCGCCGGCGGGACCAGCAACGGAACCGGGGGCGCGACGGGCGCCGGAACCGGCGGCTCGGGAACCGCTCCAGGCGCGGGCGGCTCGGGGTCTGGCGAGACCGCCAGCGTGACGGGAGGCTGCTCTTGCAGCTTCGATCCCTCTCACCCGGCAGGCTCGGGCTCCGGACTCTGGTTGGCGCTCGGCCTCGTCGGCCTGGTCCGCGCGCGGCGCCCACGCCAGCGCGTCTGAGCCCCACCACGCCGGGCACCGCGGCACGACCGACAGCAGTACGATAGGCAGCTGCACCATGACCGCATGTCTGGCGCTCACCATCCGGACGTCGCTGCGCCGCCAGCGTGCCCTGGGCCTGGCGTTGCTCGGCACCCTGGGGCCGGCGCTCTGTTGGTCGGGCGCGGCCCGCGCCGACGGCGCGTTTCCCAACGCGCTCAGCATCCTGACGCCCGAGCAGCTGCCGAACGAGACGCTCTTGGCGACCAACTTCGGCCTGGTCATGTCCTTCGACCACGATCAGACCTGGATCTGGTCTTGCGAGCAGCCGCTGAACAGCTTCGCGACGCTGTACCAGATGGGTCCGCCGCCGCTCAACCGCGTCTACGCCGTCTCGCCGACCAGCCTCATCACCACCGACGACAGCTCCTGCAGCTGGCGGGCCTCGGCCAGCGGCGCGGTCGACGCCTTCGTCGACCCGACCAACCCGAACCGCGTGCTGGCGGTCATCGGGAAGAGCGGCGACGCCGGCAACGTCTACACGGTCGTCGAATCCGCGGACGCCGGCACCACCTTCCCCCAGCTCCGCTACACCGCCGCGGCCGGCGACAACGTCACGGGCGTCGAGATCGCCCGCTCGGATCCGCAGACGGTCTACCTGACGCTCACCAGCGGCCCCACGTACCTGCCGAAGGTCGCGGTGACCAGCAACGGCGGCGCCAGCTGGACGCTGCACGATCTGAGCGGCAGCCTGCCGGCCGGCGCCTACAGCATCCGGCTGGTCTCGGTCGATCCGAGCCACCCGGAGAGGCTGCTCCTCCGCGTCGGCAGCGGGGCGGGCGAATCGCTGGCGACGAGCACCGACAGCGGCGCCTCCGCCGCCACGCCGCTCACCTTCCCCGGCGGCGTCTTCACCGCGTTCGCGCGCATGCCCAGCGGCTCGCTCATTGCCGGCGGCGTCGTCGGGACCACCAGCGTCGGATACCGCTCGACCGACGGCGGCGCCTCGTTCGCGCCGCTGCCGGCGGTGCCGTTCACGTTCAAGGCGATGTCGGCGCGGGGGACGACCCTCTACGCCGCCCTCGACAACATGACGGACGCCTTCGCCATCGAGACCTCCGCCGACGAGGGGATGACCTGGCGGCCGCTTGATGCGCTTCAACAAGGACGTCGACGGCGGCGCCACCGGCTCCATCCAGGCAATCCAGACCTGCGTGATGTCCTTCTGCCAGCCCGACTGCGACACCCGCTCGAGCGCGGACCTCTTCTCCCCGGACGTCTGCTCGGCGGCGGTCATGCCCGAGCCGCTCGACGGGGGCGGCGCATCCTCCGGCACGGGCGGCGCGGCGGGAAAGGGCGGAACCAGCGGCTCAGGCACGGGCGGGAAGTCAGCCCCCGACGCCGGGACCGCCGACGGGGCGGGCGGCACGACCTCGGGCGCCGGCTGCGGCCACTGCGCCCTGCCGCCCGGCCCCACCAGCTCGCCTCTCTCCCTGATCGCCGCGCTGACCGGCGTCGTCCTCCTGGGCCGCCGGCGGCCGCGCCGGTAGACCAGCACGGATCGCCGCGAGCCCGCCGGCCGCGCGCGAATATCGCCAGTCCTGGGAGCGCACCTTTTCCGGAACCGGGCCGAAGACGGGCGAAATGAGCCACGAAGTGGAAGATCGGCCGCGAGTGGATGTAGCGTCTAGGGCCAAACATGACATCGATGCGGGGCCTTGGGATGCTCTGCGCGGCGACCCTCGCGGCGGCATTCGTGCCGGCCGCGGGTCTCGCGGCGCCGGGAGAAGCGGCGCGGCCGCGGGTGGTGGTGGTGAACGCGGTCGATCTGCCGGACAGCCTGGCCGACATCCGCGCGCAGCTGCGCACGACGTTGAACGACGCGGTCACCAAGCACGGTTACGACCTGGCGCCCGAGGCCGGGTCCTGCGCCGATCGCGAATGCCTGAAGGTGGCTGCGGTGAGCGCGGGCGCCAGTGACGTCCTGGTCGCCACCGGCGGCCGCAACGACATGCGCGGCTACCACGTCGTGCTGCGAATCTGGAACGTCGCCAGCGACCGCGAGGACAACGCCGTCGCCGAGTGCAACATCTGCGCAGCCCAGCAGATGGTCGATAACGTCCAGGCCGCCGCCGACCCCCTGCTCGACCGCGTCCCGACCCTGCACGCCAACCTTGCCGCCAACGCGGTACCTGCGGCCGTGGTGCCGCCTTTGCCGGCCGCCGTTCCTCTCGTCGCCGCGCCCACCGCCGAGGTCAAGAACCCGCAGCGCTGGATCGGCTGGACGCTCGTAGGCGCCGGTCGTCGCCGGCGGTGCAGTCAGCGCCTACCTGTTCGCGATCGACGGCAACAACACGCAGTGCACGGGCTCTGCCGCCAACACTCCCTGCATCTATCACTGGGACAACGTCGTCCCCGCCTCCATCATCTTGGGCGCCTCTGCTGCCGCAATCATCGGTGGAGCTTTTTACCTGTATCGCGCCCGCGAACATCGGGGCGACGTGGCTCTGACGATTCAACCATTCGGCGTCGCGATCGGCGGTCGGCTGTGAGCGCTCGGCTCTCGACCTGGGTCCTCATCGGAGCGACGCTCGCGACGCTCGGCCTGCAAGAAGCTGAACAGGCCTTACTGCGACAGCAGCGACCAGTGCAACGGCGGAATGTGTCTGCCAACCCACCTCTGCTCTATCAACGACGCGGGCACGGAGCGCTCCATGGGGGGAGCGGCCGGCGGCGCGGGTGGGATGGGAGGCCTGGGCGGCGTCGGAGGCGCTGGCGGCAAGCCGTTCGCTTGTGCCGACATCAATTGCGCGAACCCCACGCCCATCTGCGACATGGCGGCCGCCAGCTGCAAGGGCTGCGACACACAAGTGGCCAGCGCCTGCAAAGACCTCGACAGCACCAAGCCCTTCTGCGTGACGGCCACCGACGCAGCGACTGGCCCGGCGAAAGGGTCCTGCGTCTCCTGCCTCACGAGCACGGATTGCTCGGGCACGGCGACGACGCCCATCTGCAGCTCCGATACGGGGAGTTGCAAAGGCTGCGACACACAGGCAGCCAGCGCCTGCAAAGATCTCGACAGCATGAAACCCGTTTGCGTGACGGCCACCGACGCAGCGGCCGGTCCAGCGAAAGGCACTTGCGTCGGCTGCCTGACCAACGCGGACTGCGGGGGCACCAAGACGAAGCCGATCTGCGACCTCTCCACGAACAGCTGCGCCGCCTGCGGAACCGACGCCGACTGCAAGGACATCGGCGCCGGCGTCTGCATGCTCGACGGCCACTGCGCGACCGCCGCTGAAGTCATGTTCGTCGACGAGAGTGTCACCTGCACCGGAATGGGCACCTCGGCGAGCCCTTACTGTTCGCTTCCCACGACGGTGCCCAAGCTGGCTGCCGGGAAGAATGTCATCGTGATTCTCGGGGGGACCAACGAGCAGCTCACGCTGGCGACCACCGGCGTCGCGCCGGTGATCATCGGCCGAAAGAATTCGAACGGCGACGTCGGGAGCATTCCCGCCAACGCCGGGACCGCCATTTCGGTCAACTCGGACACTGTCCTGATTCGTGACCTGACGGTGAACCTTGGGTCTGGCTCGTCGAGCAAAGGGGTGGTCGTCAGCGGCGCCTCGACGAACCTCACCCTCCGTCGGGTCACAGTGGCTCTCGGTCTCAAGGGGCTGGGAGTCGACGCGGAGAGCGGCGCGTTGCTCACCGTCGACCAGTGTTACGTCGAGAACAACTCGGTCGGCGGAATCCTGGTGAACGGGGCAACTGCCACGATTCAGAACACAATCATCGCTGCGAACGGCGGGACGACCGGCTACGGCGTCCAGTTCAACGCGCCGGGGGCCAATACTCAGTTCATTTTCAACACCGTCATGGATAACCCGACGGCCGCGATCTCCGACTTCAGTCATCCGGTTCCGCTCAACTACTCGATCGTCGTCGGAACCACCACGAACTGTCCGACGCCGACCTCTTCCACGACGGCCCCCCCGCTCAGCGCGACGAACCCGTACCACCTCGCTGGGGCCGCCCCGTGCGCAATGCAGCCGACCCCGCCGTTCCCACTCTACGACATCGATGGGCAAGCGAGAGTCCCCCTCATCGACTGCGGAGCTGATCAATTCGTTTCGCCTTAGGACGGTGATGCATGACTGACCCCCGCGACTACGTCCAGTTCGGTCCCTACCTGGTCGTGCGCCTTTCGGGCGCGGGCGGGATGGGGCGGGTGGAGGTGGCGTTGCGGGTCGACGAGAAGGATCCCGACGTCTGCGTGATCAAGCGGCTGCACGGGGCGCTGCACGACGAGGAGAAGGAGGCGCGGTTCCGGAGGGAGGGTCAGATCGCGGCGCGGCTGGAGCACGAGAACATCGCGCGCACGCTGCGGGTCGAGAAGATCGACGGTGAGCTGTGCATCGTGCAGGAGTTCATCGAGGGGGTGAACCTGGGGAAGGTGATGCGGCAGCTGGGGGTGCGGCCGCTCCCCATCGTCGTCGCGGTTCACGTGGTGAGCGCGGTCGCCCGGGCGCTCGCGTATGCGCACGGGTTCGGACGGATGGGGATCGTCCACCGCGACGTGACGCCGGAGAACGTCATGCTGTCGTTCGCCGGCGACGTGAAGCTGATCGACTTCGGGACCGCGCGCTCGTCGGTCGACGGGCGGGTGACGGACACCGGCGTGGTCGTCGGGCGGCGCAGCTACGTGCCGCCCGAGGCCTGGGAAGGCGAGAAGGTCGATCAGCGGGCCGACGTGTTCGCGCTGGGCGTGGTGCTCTGGGAGGTGCTGACCGGGCGCCGCGCCGAGGAGTCGCCGGAGCCCTCGCTGCCCGACCCGTCGACGCTGAACCCCGAGGTGACGCTGTTGCTGGGCCAGGTCGTCTCGCGCGCGATGGCGCCGGCGCCCGAAGATCGCTACCAGTCGGCGGACGAGGTCGTGGCGGCGCTGGCGGCGTTCATTCCTCCGGAAGCCGACCCGCGGCGGGACCTCAGCGATCTGCTGGGGCTCTGCTTCAACGTCACGCTTCAAAAGCAGCTCCTGGCGGAGGACATCGCGGGGGCCAAGCAGTTCCTTCGCGATCAAAACGTGGTGCGTGCACCGGCGTCGGTGACTGACCCGATCTTTCCCCCGCCCGCCGAGGAGACGGCGCCGACGCTCGAGCCGGAGAAGCCGCTCTTGAAGGCCGTGGTGACTGCCTGGCCTGCGACGTCGGGGGGAATGGCGGACGCGCCCGTCGAGCCGTCGGCGCGCGCCCGGACGGCGGTGCCGGCGGCGAGGCCGGTCGCGGCGACGGTGCCGATCCCGACGGCGACCAAGCGTCGCGCCAGCCCCGGGCCGTGGCTCGCCGCCGGGGTGGCCGCCATCGTGGCGACCTCCGGGATCGGGCTGCTTCGCACGCATGGCCGGGCGGCAAGGACGCGCGCCTCGGCGGCGTCGGTGGTCGTGGCGCCGCCACCCGCCGTGCCGGCGCTCTCCGCGATGCCCGCGCCGGAGCCCGAGTGGCCCGTGGCGCCGCCCTTGCCCCACTCGCCCGTCGCGCCCGTCGCCAAGTCGGCGGTGCTCGGCGCGCGCGTTCCGCCAACCGACGACGCACGCCGGGTCGCCGAGCGTGTGCCCGATTCACCGTCCGTGCCCCATGCACGTCCTGCGATCGACCGGACGCCGCACGACGCGCCGGCGGACGAGTTGCTTCGGCAGGCCAACGATCTGTGGGAACGCGGAAACACCCCCGCTGCCTACGCCCTGGCCCGCCAGGCGGTGGCGGCCGGTGCCGGCGCGCCCGCGCACGTGCTGCTCGGCGCGCTGCTCATCAACATGAAGAATTACGCCGCGGCGGAGCCCGAGCTGGCCACCGCCGCGCGCCTCGATCCCCGCAACGCCGAGGCGCGCCGCATGCTGGCGCTCCTCGACCGGACGGCGGCCGAGCACCAGAGCAAGTAGCCGAACGTCGGCTCGTCGGCCTTGCGCGGTGGAAGCCGCGACGCACGCTCCCGCGCCCCTTTGCCGGCGAGCTATGACGGCGGGCGATTCCGCGCTATGAACAATGAAAATCCGGCCGAGGTGTTCCGATGGTCGAGATTCCCGACTCTCTCGTCGAGAGGCTCAAGGCGCGTCAGGTCGTTCTGGTCACGGGTCTTGGTTGCAGCGAGCTCGCGGGCGCCGCGAGCTGGAAAACCTTCATCGCGTCGCTCGCCGATCGTCCGGTGTTCTCGGACGTGCGCGCGCAGATCGCCGGCCTCACCGCCGCCGGGCGGCTGGGCGACGCGCTGGCGTTGATCCGCGATCTTCTCCCGCCGGCGCAGGTCGAGGAGGCGATCGCTCAGGCCTTCGCCGACGGGGCCCCCCTGCCCGACAGCGTCCGCCAGACCGCCGATTTTCCCTGGCGCGCGGTGGTGACCACCGCCTTCGACGACCAGTGGGCCCGCGCGCTGGCCACCGCCGCCGGGCGCCGCGATCCCCTGCGCGTCCTGGTCGGCATCGACGCCTCGGCGCGCGCGCAGTTCGGCGGGCCCGACACGCCACTGCTGCACCTGTGCGGCCGCCGCGCGCTGCCGAAGAGCCTCTGTCTGGGCCCTGCCGACGCGCGGCTGCGCCTGCTCCCGTCCGCCGGGATGGCCTGGCTCGATCAGCTGCGCCGCCGCCGGTCCCTGGTGCTGATCGGGTTTCGCCCCAGCGATCCCGATCTGGTCTGGCTCTCGTCCTGGCTGGCCGCGCATCCGGCGGCCGGGGGACCTCACTATCTCTTCCTCGATCTTTCGGAGGAGGCCGATCCGGATCGCGAAGCGATGGTCTGGGAGCTGCGCACCGGCCTCACGATCCTCCCCTGTCCCGGCGGGACCGCCGAAGCGATGGCCCGCCTGGCGAAGATCGCCGGCTCGATCGGAGGGCAGCTGCCGTCGTCGGACGGCGACGTCGATCTGGCGGCGCTGCTCGACCGCTGGGCCCGCAACCCCGGCGATCCCGAGCCGCGCCGGATCCTGGCCCGCGCCGAGGCCGCGCTGCGCGACGAGGAGCGCTGGGATCGGCTGGTCGAGCTGCTGCTGCGACGGCTCGATCTGCAAGACGAGCCGCGCCAGCAGATCGCGGCGCTGGGCGAGGTGGCGCGCCTGTTTCGCGATCGGCTCGACGCGCCCGAGCGAGCGCTCAAGGCCGAGATCGTCATGCTGCGCCTCCTGCCCACCGACGACGATCTCTGGGAGCGGCTCCGGGCCGACGCGCGGGCGGGCAACGCCTGGAGCGCCCTGGCCACCGAGGCGCGCTGGGTCGCCGAGATGGCCGGGGCCACCCCGGCGGCGACGCGGATCTGGCGCGAGATCGCCCGCGTCGAGCGCGAGGAGCTGGACCGCCCGGCCGACGCGCTGGCCTCCCTCGAGCAGGCGCTGCTGGCGACGCCCGGCCACCGCGAAGCGCGCGCCGAGCAGGTCGCGCTGCTCCGCGCGCTCGGCCGCTGGTCCGAGGTGGTGGCCGCGCTGAGAGCGGCGGCGGCCGAGACCGACGAGCCGGAGCAGGCGATCGCCGGCCTGCTGGAGACTGCCGAGATTCTCGAAGGCCCGGCCCACGATCCGGTCGGCGCCGCCGAGGCTTACGAAGCGACCCTGGCGATCGCCCCCGATCGCCAGCAGGCCGTGGTCGCCCTCGAGCGGCTCTACGCCCGCGAGCAGCGCTGGGCCGATCTGGCGGCGCTGCTCGAGCGACGCGCCGACCGGCTCCCGGCGAGCGAGGCCGCGGCGCTGCGCCACCGGCGCGTCGAGATCCTGGTCGACCACCTCGATGCGCTCGGCCAGGCGGCGGAGCAGCTGGAAGAGCTGGCGGCCGAAGGCGACCGCGGGGCGCTCGTCAAGCTGGAGGAGATCTACCGGCGCGCCGCGCGGCACGACGACTACCTCCAGGTCCTCCGCCGGCTGGCGGATGCCGCCGGGAGTCAGCCGGAGCGGATCACCGCGCTGCGCCGGCTGGCCGCCGAGGCGGAGGCGCTCCCCGACGGGACGGAGCAGGCGATCGACGCGCTGGACGAGATCTTGCGCCTCGACCCGCGCGACGGTGCCGCGTTCGAGGCGCTCACCCGCCTCTGTCGGGCCGAGGGGCGCTTCGCGGCGCTGGCCGAGACGCTGTCCCGCCGGCTGGAGGTGACCGAGACGGCGGAGGCGAAGCGCGAGCTGTTGGTGTCGCTGGCCCAGATCGCCGAGGAGCGAGCTCGCCGACCCGGAGAAGGCGCTCGACGCTTACCTGGCGGCGCGGAGCGCCGGCGATCGACGAGAGGAGATCCACGAGGCGACGGCGCGCCTGGCCGAGCGCCTCGGCCGCTGGGCGCTGTGCGCGGAGGCGCTCGGGGCCTGGGCCGACGCCGCCACGGAGCCGGAGCTGCGCGCGGAGATTCTGGTCCAGGCGGCGGGCGTCTTCGTCGAGCACCTGCACGACGGCCCCGCCGCCGAGGCGGTGCTGGAGCGAGCGGCGGCGCTGGCGCCGGAGCACCCGCGGGCGCTCGCCATCCTCGGCCGGGTGCGCGAAGAGGAGGCCAGCCACGACCAGGCCGTCGCTCTTTACGAACGAGCGGCCGGCCAGGAGCCCGATCGCAGCGAGCAGTCGGCGCTGCTGACTCGCGCCGCCGTGGTGCTGATGGAGCATGGCCAAGACGAGGACCGGG
Source organism: uncultured Pseudomonadota bacterium (assembly GCA_963835825.1). Classification (GTDB taxonomy): domain Bacteria; phylum Myxococcota_A; class Polyangia; order Fen-1088; family Fen-1088; genus JADGRB01. Next base: position 369,485 of record CAWIGZ010000001.1, on the reverse strand, counting down.
CCGCCGATCTGCTGGTGCGCGCCCTGGCCGCCGATCCGGGCCACCGCGACGCCAACGAGCGGCTGGTCGACGTCTACAGCCGCCGCGAGCAATGGGCCGAGGTCGAGGCGCTGCTCGACCGGGAGTTGCAGAGCGCGGAGGCCGAGTCGCAGCCCGACGCTGATCGCCTGGCCGCCCTGCAGACGCAGCTGGCCCGCGCCGCCCTGGCGCTGGGGAAGGCCGACAAGACGCTCGGCTGCCTGGAGAGCGCCCACCGGCTTCGTCCCGAGCTGCTGCCGATGCTGCGCACCTTCGCCGATTTCCGGCATGGACGGGGCGAATGGAAAGAGGCGATCGCGCTGTACGAATCGCTGCTCGCGCTCCACCGGGCGGCGCTGCCGTTCCAGGAGATCCCGGATCTCTACTTGCGGATCGGGAATGACAAGGCGGCGCTCGGCGATCCGGACGGAGCGATCGTCGCCTACCGTGAGGCCGCGGCGCTGGCGTCCGCCACCCCGCAGACCGAGGCGCCCGTCGGCAGCGCGCGGGCCGCCCGCGAGGCTCTCGCCCCGCTCTTGGCGGCGAAAGGAGACTGGGCCGGCTGGATCGCCGAACGAGAGGCGCTGGCGGCGATCGTGGCCGAGCCCGAGCAGGCCTCCCTCTGGGAGGAGATCGGCGACGCCTGGGCCGCGCGCCTCGGCGACCGGGCGCGCGCGGAAGCCGCCTACCGCAAGGCGTTCGAGGCGGAGCCCGATCGACGACCGCCGATCGAGAAGCTGCTGGCCATCTACCAGGAAGAGGGCCGGTTCGAGGCGGCGGTCGAGATGCTGGCGGCGCTGGCCAAGGTCGAACCGTCAGCGGCGGCGCGCGCCAAGCTGCGGCGCGAGGCGGCGCGGCTGCTGCTCGACAAGGTGAACCGCCCGCTGGAGGCGATCGAGCTGCTCGAGCGCGCCCTCGACGACGCCCCCGAGATGATCGACGCCTTCGACGAGCTCAGCCGCCTGCGTGAGGACGCCATGGACTGGACCGGCCTCTGCGCCAGCCACCGCGCCATGCTCGAGCGGCTGCCCCCCGACGCGCCCCGCCCGCTCCGACTGCGCCTGTGGACCCGGATCGCCAGCGTGGCGATGCGCCAGCTTCGCGACCGCAAGCTGGCCATGACGGCCTACGAGGAGGCGGTGGCGCTCGATCCGGGCGATCACGCCAAGCAGGAGATGCTGGCCCACGTCTACCAGATGGTGGGTCCCGAGGCGCGCGAGAGGGCCATCGCCGCCCATCAGAAGCTGATCGCCCGCGATCCCCACCGGACCGATTCGTACCTGGCGCTGGCCAAGCTGTACGGCGAGACCGGCGAGACCGACAAGCGCTGGTGCGTCGCCGCCACGCTCTGGTACCTGAAGAAGAACACCCCGGCGCTCGACGAGCTGTTCCACCGCCACCGCCCACCGCGCGCCCGCGCGGCGCTGCGCCCGTTCACCGAAGAGACCTGGCGCCGCGTGCGCCACCCCGACGAGGACGCGCGAATCGCCGACACCTTCGCCATCGCCTCGCCCTTCTTGGCCGTCACCGCCGCCTACGATCCGGCGCAGGTCGGGCTCAAGAAGCGCAGTCAGGTCGACCTCCAGCAGGACGGCAGCCTCTGGGCCCGCACGCTCGTCGAGCTGGCCGGAACGCTGGCGCTCCCCCTTCCCGACGTCTACACGATGGACGGCGAGGCCGGCCAGACCACCTTGGTGAACGTCCGCCACCGCAACGGCCCGCGACCGACGCTGCTGCTCGGGCCCCCGACGATGCGGCGGAACAGCTTCGACCTGGTCTTCGATCTGGCGCCTCACTTCTCGTTCTTGCGGCCCGAGCGGTTCCCCAAGGTGGCGTTGCGGACGCCGCCCATCCTGCAGGGCGTCCTCGGCGTCTTGCGGGCGCTGGGGACGCCGAACGGCGGCCCAACGCTCGAGGGCGAGGCCGGTCAGCTGAAGGCCCACCTCGCCCGGACGATGCCGCCCGCCGCGCTGGCCAGGCTCGCCGAAGCCACCCGCGAGCTGGGCGCCGAAGGAGAGCCGATCGACGTCGAGAGATGGATCGCCGCGACGGAGCTCTCGGCCGCGCGGCTCGCGCTCGCCCTCACCGGCGAGCTGGCGGCGGCCTTCCGGGTGATCTCCAGCGAGCCGATCCCGCTCTCCACGATCCCCGCCCACCGGCGAATGGCCGACCTGGTGGCCTTCTCCGTCAGCGACGACTACTTCGCGGTCCGGCGCCAGCTCGGTCTGGCCATCGCATAGACTAAGGCGACTGCGGGGGACCGAACCGCAGCCCGCTCCGCGCCAGGACGCCCAGGCCGGCCAGCGTCACGGGGACCACCTGCACCAGATGGTAAAGGAGCGCGAAGGCGACCGCCGTCGGCTTGCCCACCTTGGCGAACACCAGAACGACCGCGGCGGCGCTCTCGAAGGTCCCGGCGTTGGCCGGCAGCGCCGGGACCGCCATGGCCAGGTTGATTCCCAGAAGCACGACCACCGCCAGCACCGGCGCGACATGCAGGCCGATGGCGCGGGCGCAAAGGATGATCATGGCGATCTCGCACGACCAGGCGGCGAGGGATGCGCCCAGCGTTTCGGCGGTCGCCTCGGAGCTCCGCAGAACGGACATGCCGGGCGCGATTCGTGCCGCGGCGGCCCGCAGGAATCGCGGGATCCGCCCCGGGCCGCCCTCGGCCATCCTCCGCAGGATGACCAGCGCCGCCACCGCCACGCCCAGGGCCGCAGCGCCGGTCCCCAGCACCCAGGGCTGCTCGGGGGCCAAGCAGGTCGCCACCAGGGCGAGGCCCGCCAGGACCACCACCTCCAGCAGCTTCTCGACGACGGCGATCGCCATCGCCGCCGATTTCCCGATCCCGGCGCAGCTCTCCAGCATGTAGAGCCGGGCGACGTCGCCTGCCCGCAGCGGAAACACGTTGTTGATGGCCGAGGAGGTCAACACCGCCCGAAACAGGCTGGCCAGCGACGCGCGCGCCGGAGAGAGCAGGACCTGCAGCCGCGCCGCGCGGATCACCAACATCAGACCGTTGATCGCCACCACCGCGAGGAGCAGCGCCACCTTGGCCCGGCGCAGCGACCCCCACACCTCGCGCCAGCTCAGATGGTGGGCGACGAAGGCGACGGCCGCGATCCCCACCAGCGCGCGGGCCAGCGCCATGAGCACCCGACGCCGCGGCGTCGGCATCGCCCTACCCGATCTGATGCGAACGCCCGCGCAAGGCCGCGGCGGCCGCCGCGCTGGACGCGGGCGGCTCGACCGGCACCAGACGTTCGACGTGCGCCGCCTCGCTCTGCCGCGCCTGCGCGGAGACCAGCGCCGGATCGCCGAGCTGCTTCATCGTCCAGACGATTCGCGCGATCGCGGTCCCGGTGTTGAGCAGCGCCATGAGGAACAGCGCCACCGCGGTGACCGAATAGATCGGGTGAGGAACGAAGCCCTCGACCTGGTGTCCCACCAGCGGCGAGAAGGCCAGCGCGATCGAGAGCAGCGTGATCCGGTCGGCCCGCTGCATGAGCCCTTCTGCGCCGGTGAGGCCCAGCGTCTCGGCGCGAGAGCGGGCGTAGCTGATGACGAAGGACATGACCAGCGCGACCAGCGCCGCGTACATGACCACCGTGCCCGCGTAATAGACGACGCATCCGCCGAACATCAGGCCGTCGGCCACCCGATCGATGGTCGAGTCGAAGAACGCCCCGCGCGGGCTCGTCGAATGCAAGGCGCGCGCGACCTCGCCGTCCATCACGTCGAGCGCACCGGTCGTGATCAAGAGGACGGACCCGAGGGCGAAGTGCCCGCTGCCGACGGCGATCGCCGTCGCGAAGGCCACGACCAGGCCCAGCACCGTGAAGAAGCTGGCCGACTGTCCGCTGCGGATGGCGAGCCGACAGATGGGCTTCGTCAGCCAGTAGAAGTATCCGACCAGCAGCCCCGGAAGCAGCCGACGCCCAGCCCCCCGAGGCCGGAGCGGCGGCAAGGTCGACAGCCCCAGCCGCACGCGCACCGCGTAGGTCACCAGCGCGAGCGAGAAGAACGAGGCGAACACGACCAGGAATGCGACGTCCATAGCCCCCGGCGATAGGTGAAGAATCACAGCGAGGTCTCCTTTGGCGGCGGGATGTCGTCGACCGACCACAATCGTTCCGCGATCACGACCCGCAACAATTTCAGGTAGGCCACGAGGGTCAGTTGACCAAGGCGCCCAAGAAACACGAGTTGGCTTTGCAACGTCGCTGCCCTATTGATTGAATTAACCATCTGGGTCACAGCCGCCAGATGGAAGCTCAGCACCGCGGTGCAGGTCGGCGAGGCGCCGGACGACCCTCCGCCGAACAGCTACGGATTCCCCGGAGATCGGCGGTGACAGGGAGCGCAGGGCCGTGAGCATTCGGACGAATCGTCCAATGGCTGACGCCTGGACCGCGTCTTCGACGCTGTTCGCGCAGTCCAACGTCCTGGAATGTGTCCCGCCATCCGGATGAGCACCTGACCGTCCCGGCTGGCCAGGCCGCGGACCGGTCACGCGGACCGGACCGTCGACTGGGGCTCGCTCCCGCCGGCGCGGAGCTGAGCGTAAAGCGCGAGCACCCGGTCGGTGACGACCGGCCAGTCGAACCGCGCCGCCGTTCGGCGCCCAGCCTCGGCGCAGCGGCGCCGCGCGGCCTCGTCGACCAGCAGCCGATTCACCGAACGCTGCCAGCTCCGTCGATGTGGGGTCGGCCGAGACGTCCACCAGCGCCCCCTCGACGCCGTCCCGCATGACGTTGCGGAAGCCGGGCGTGTCCGCGGCGACGACCGCGCACCCCGCGGCCATCGCCTCGAGCACGATGATCCCGAAGGTCCCGCCGACCGCCGGACAGAGCAGCAGATCGGCCGAGGCGTAATACGACCCGCGCTCCGGGCCGGGGACGAACCCCACGAAGTGCACGTCGGCGCGGAGGTCCGCCGGAACCATCGCCTCGTACCGCGGCCGCAGCGGACCGTCGCCGACGACGATCAGGCGGGCGTCCGTCCCGAGCCGCCGCACGCCGACCCAGGCGCGGATCACCCGGTCGACGCCGTTGCGCGGATCGAACCGTCCCACGTGCAGCACGTTCAACCGGCCGTCGTCGAGCTCCGGCCGCCGCCGCCCCGAGGAGAAAGCCGCCACGTCCACCCCGTTCGGGATGACGTGCCAGGGCGCCCGGAAATAGCGACGGACGCCGGTGAGCGCCGTTTCGGAGACGCCGATCGCGGCGTGCAGCCGATCGACGTAAGGCTGCAGGCGCCCCCTGAGGAGCGCGAGCAGCAGGCTGCGATCGAACGCGCTGTGGAACGTGCCGACGTTGACGCCGTCCGAGCAGCGCAACGCCAGCAGGGGCAGCGTCGGCATCAGCGGCGAGTGGACGTGGACGACGTCGAACTTCTCCGCGCGCATCACCTCGCGCATGCGGGTCGCGAGGCCGGCGCCGGTCGACATCCGGGCGATCGATCCGCCCGAGAGAACGGGGACCGACACGCCGATCCGGATGACGCCGTTGTCGTCGTCGGCGCGCCGGGCGGCCTCCGGGGATGGCGCCCCGCTCTCGGAGGCGAGGTCGTCGCTCACCACCGGTGTCACGATTCGAACGTCGTGACCGAGGCGCCGGGCGGCCCGCGCGAAGTGGTGGACATGCTCCTGAATCCCGCCCAGCGTCGGGTAGTAGTACTCGGTGACAATGCCTATTCGCATTGGGTGTGTCCGCCAAGAGGAATGGGTACGACTCGGCGTCGGTGCAAGGGAAAGACCACCCGCGGACCACGCCTCGGGCATCCAGCAACCTCGAGCGAGCCGGGCAGGCGCCGACCCAAGCTGAAGGAGGACTACAGGCGGGCCGTGACCGTCAGCAGGGCGCCGCCGCCCGGAATCGGACTGACGGCAAGCGCGCCGGCGCCACGATGAAGACCGTAAGGGACCGCGAATCCGATCGCCGATCCGGCCGCGGCGCCCACCAGCACGTCGGTGAAATAGTGTTGGTCGGCGGCGATGCGCAGGTAGCCGACCGCGGCCGCGCCCACCAACCCCACCCCCCAGATCACCGGGGCCCAGCGATAGTGCCGCATCGAGGCGACGGTGGCGGTCGACACCGCGAGGGAGAACGCGAAGCTGGTGTGGCTCGAATAGAAAGAGACGTTGTTGTCGGCGGGATGGGCGGTGAGCGGCTTTTCGGCGGCCGGCAGCGCATGGACGAAGGGACGCTCGCGGCCGACCGTGAACTTCACGATCTGGGTGAGGGCGCCGTTGAGCGCGACCGCTTCGGCGATCACCAACCCGTCGCCCGGCAGCTCGTCGAGGCGCCCCTCGCTGCGCGTGTCGAGCGCCAGCAAACCGAGGCTGGAGAGGGGAACGAAGACGTAGGCTCCGAGGTTGCTGGCCAGGTTGGCGGCACTGGTGTCGTTCCAGCGCAGGGTGTCGCGCATGGCGCTGTCGAGGCTGCCCGGGTCGCACCAGCGGCACTCGGAGGCGGCCAGGCGGCTTTCGAACAGCTGCGTCCCGCCCCAGACGGCGAACGCCGCGGCGGTCACCGCACCGTCGACGCGCCAGTCGTACCGCAGGGCATCTTCGTCGGCCCGCGCCCTCGATCCCCAGAGGCACGCCAACGCCACGGTGACGACCGCGGCGCCCCGGCCGCCGCCTCCCAGCCGCGGACGTGAAGGACGGATCACGCGCACCATGGCGACAAGGTAACTGGCATTGGGGCCAGGCCCACCACGTCCGATGCCGCGTTCGCCCTACCGGGAGCGGATCGGGCTGGGGGCGCGGCGCTTTGGCAGCGGCATGTCGAGGGGGACGCCCCGCGGCTGCATGGGGATGGCGATGATGAAGGTCGACCCGCTCCCCGGCCGGCTCTGAACGCGAATGCGCCCGCCGTGCGCCTCCACGTACTCCTTCGAGATGACGAGACCAAGGCCGACGCTCGCCCGGCGGCGCCCGTTGGTCCCCCAGCGCTGCCGATCGAAGATCTGCTCGATCTCCTCGGGCGCGATCCCGGGACCGGTGTCGGAGACGGCCACCTCGACCTGGTCTCCCACCTGTTTGACGGCCAGGTCGACCTGTCCGCCGTCCTGGCTGATCTCCACCGCGTTGGCGACCACGTTGCTGACCGCCTGCACCATCCGGTACCGGTCGACGAACGCCGTCAGCCCCTTCTTCTCCGTGACCGCCCGGAGGCGGACGGCCCGGGCTTCGGCCAGCGGACGGAACAGATCGGCGACCTCGCTCATGATCGAATCGATCGATTCCATGACCCGACCGAGCACCAGCTCACCCGCTTCGATCATGACCATCGCTCCCAGATCGGCGAGCAGACGATCGGCCAGCGTGGCCGCGCTGCGGATCTGGGTCGCCAGGGGGCTGCCGTTCTGCCTGGCCAGCTCGGTCGCGATGAACCCGATCGCGTTCAGCGAGTTGCGCAGATCGTGAGACACCATGCTCATCATCTGGTCCCGGGTTCGCTTGGCGCTGACGGCCATCTCGTAAAGACGAGCATTCTCCAGCGCCAGGGCCGCTCGATCGGCCAGCGCTTCGATGGTCGGAAGGTCGTCCGCCACGAAGCGCCGCCCGTCGCTGGTGCTCAGCAGAGAGAGGACCCCGGTCGGCCTTCCCCGCACCAGCAGCGGGACCCGCAGCGCCGAACGAACGCCCAGGGCCCCGAGCCCGTCGGCGTCATCGCGAACCGAGCTCAACATCTCGGACGCCGCGGTCTGAACGACCCGCCCGGTCCCGACCTGCATGAACGCCCGGGCGGTGAGCTCTTCCTGGTGCTTGACCGCCGCCCGGGTCAGGGTTTCGCCCAGCAGCAGATCGACGATGCAGACGTCGGCGACGTTGGGAACGACCAGCGAGGTCAGCCTCCGAATGATCTCGTCCCGCTCGAGCGACAGGGAGAGCTCCTCGCCGGCGTCGGCCAGGAGGCTCATGGCCCGCTGCGCCCGCTCGGCGGTCTGGCGTTCGTCGGACGAGTCGCGGAGGATGATCGTCAACCCCGACGCGGATGGGTGGAGGCGCTGCTTGACGATCCGCTTGGTGACCGGCGAGATCGTCTCCAGCTCGACTGGCGTCATCAGCGCGACCGCTTCCTCGTATTTCTCGCCGGACGGATGGCTCCGCGGTCTCGGGGAGGAGCTCCCAGCCGGTCCTCCCCAACACCTGATCCCGCCGCGCCCCCAAGTGCCTCTCCGCCGCCCGGTTGATGTAGACGAGACGCCACTCGCCGTCGAGGGCGACGATCGGGTCGCTCACGCCGTCGAGAACATCGAAGTACCGGCGCTCGAGATCGCCAAGCGGTCCCACCGAGGGCTCCCCCATCCGTTCACCCATGCGCTCGACATGGTAATGCGCCTTCGGGCGGCCTGCGTTAATTTTTACCAGTGCTGACGTCGGTCGTTGGTGCGTCAGTTGTTGGCCAGCGCCCGTTGCAACGTTTCGAAAGCAACCGGCTTGATCAGAAACATTTCGAAACCGACCTCATCGCCCAGCCGGCGGTGATCGCCTTGACCATACCCGGTGAGGGCGATGAGCCGCAAATTCGGAGCGCCCGCCTTCAAACGACGGGCGACCTCGAAGCCATTCATTCCAGGAAGCCCGATGTCCACGATCGCCACCTCCGGACGCGAACGAGACGCCTCTTCCAGCGCCCCTGGTCCGTCGCCCGCCTGGTAGACCTCGTGGCCGGCGATCTCCAGCAGCCTGGCCAGAGCCTGGCGCGCGTCGATGTTGTCGTCGACGACCAGGATCCTGCGTCGCGCGGCCACTCCACCCCGCGGGTCGCCTGACGAGAGCGAGGCCGCCAGAGGGAGGCGCACCGCGAACTCCGTGCCGCTGTTGAGGCCCGGGCTCCAGACGTCGATTCGCCCGCCGTGCGCTTCGACCAGACTGCGCGCGATCGCCAGCCCCAGGCCGAGCCCGCCGTCGCGCCGCTCCACGCCACGCTCGCTCTGCACGAACAGATCGAAGATACGGGGGAGGAGGGCAGGGGAGATCCCGACGCCGGTGTCCTTGACCCGCAGGACGGCATCGCCGCCCTCGGGCTCCACCTCGATGATGATCCGCCCGCCCGCCGGCGTGTATTTGATCGCGTTCATCAACAGATTGGTGACGATCTGTTCCAGGCGGGGGGCGTCCCCGTTCACATGCGTCCCGGCGCAGCGGAGCTCATGCCGGTGGTGATCGAGGAGCCGGCGATCCACGAAGTCGTGGACGCACCGGTGAACCAGCGCCACCAGGTCGACGTTGTTCCGCTCCAGCGTCAGCTTGCCGGCGGAGACCCGCGAGACGTCCATCAGATCGTCGACGATGCGGGTCAGCTGATCGGTCTGGCGCCGGATGGCGGCGCTGGCCTTCGACAGATCGTCGTCGCCGCCGGCCAGGTGCTTGATCAGCGTCGAGGCGTTCATGATGACGCCCAGAGGGTTGCGCAGCTCGTGGCACACCATGGCCAGGAATTCATCCTTGCGCCGGCTGGTCTCGGCAACGGCCTCCTCGGCGCGCTTGCGCTTGGTGATGTCCCAGCAGACGCCAATCATCCGGTAAGGCTCGCCCTTTTCGCCCGACAGCACGCGCCCCTTGGCGTGCGTCCAGCGCACCCCGCCGGCGGACTCCGCCAGGCGAAACTCGATCTCGTAGTTGGTTCGCCCCTCGATGCAGCCGCGCAGCGCGACGCTCACCCGCTCGCGATCGCCGGGATGGACCATCGCCTGGTAGGACTCGAACGTGTTGCCGAAGCTGCCGGGCGCGAGCCCGTGAATCCGCTCCAGATTGTCCGACCACCGCACCACGCCCGTTCCGATGTCCCACTCCCAGCCGCCGATCTCGCCGGCGTCGAGGACCAGGCGGAGGTCTGCGTCGCTGAGACCGAAGGCCGCTTCGATCGGCCCGCTGTCGGGCGATCTGGGCGGAAAAGCAGCGGGTGGCTCCTTCACGACTCTACGGTCGGGTGGAGGCCCGTGGCTCATGGGGGGAAGTTACACGGGGCCGGCTTACACAAAAAGTTAATTTCCAAGATTGGCACGTCAAACCGAGAAGACCCACCTAACGACCATAAACGATGACGTTATGATAGCGAGCTTCCGAGCCGCCGGAATTCTCGTAGACGTGGGGCTTGTTGGCGTCGAAGACCACCGAGTCCCCCGGGCCGAGATCGTCGCTGTGGTCGCCGACGGTCATCCTCATCGCGCCGCTCAGAACGACCACAATCTCGCGGGTTCCGGGACCGTGCGGTTCGGAGGCGTGGCGCGCCCGGGCCGCCAGCCGCAGCTCGTACATCTCGACCTGCGGGATGCCCGAGGCCGGCATGAGCGGCCGGCTCTCGAACTTTCCATCCATCGAGCGCAGGGGCTGGGCTTCTCCGCGGCGCAACACCGCCAGCTCGGCCCGGGTCTCTCCGATCAGATCGGCGAAGGCGATCCCCAGCCCCGAGGCGATCTTCCACAAGACGCTGATCGTGGGGTTGGTCTTGCGCGTCTCGATCTGGGAGAGCGCCGCCCGGCTCACCCCGGTGAGCTGGGCCAGCTCGTCGAGCGACATCGCCCGCCTTTTGCGCTGGGCGCGCAGGTTCTCCGCTACCCGGCCGGCCAGCTCGGCGGCACCGAGCTCGTCGCCCGCGGGGATGGGCGCGCTGCGAAGCCCCGCCGGCGTCGTCTTCTTCTGCATGGCGGAGATTCTAGTTTAACAGACGGAGCTTCGGGAGTTCTCAGCCCTGCATATTCCTCTATCATCCTCCCATGCCCCTGCCCGTCCCCAAACTGATGAAGGTCGTCAAGCGCCTCGTCCTCGCGGCGCTCGTCGCTGCCGGCCTGCTGCAGATCTTTCCGGCGAAGCGCTTCGGCATCCCGACCGAGGAGATCGGAACCAATCCACCGGAGCGTTTCGCGTTCGACGGCCCGCCCGAGGTCGAGCGCATCATGCGGCGGGCGTGCTTCGATTGTCACACCAACGAGACGCGCTGGCCGCTTTACGCGCGTATCGCGCCCGGCTCGTGGCTCATGGCGCGCGACGTCCACAAGGGCCGCAATCACCTGAACTTCTCCAAGTGGGGCGACGCCGACGAGGACGAGCGCCAGACCGATCGCGAGAATGCCTGGGAGCAGATCGAATCGGGCGAGATGCCGCCCTGGTTCTACGTGCTGCCGATGCACCCCGACGCCAAGCTGACGCCGGAGGACAAGGCGCTCCTCAAGTCCTACCTGATGGGCAAGTCCAACAAGTAGGCCCGAAAAGCGAACGCTCTGGGGAACAACCGGGAGCTGTCCCCACGCGGCCGCGCGAGAGGCTCGAGCCTGTCTCGACTACTGGCGCCGCCGCCGGCGGCGCTTTGCGACGGCGCCCAATCCCAGCAAAAGGCCGAGCGGGCCCGATCCGCCGGTGGTCCCTGACAGATCGCAGGCACAACCAGCCTTGCCGCCGCCCGTTTCGCCGGGAGCGCCCGCCGAGCCGCTGCTGCCCCCGGACTGGCTGGCGCCGCCGCTCCCCTTGCCACCGGAGCCGACGCTCCCGCCGGAAGCCTGCGCGCCACCCGAGCCGGGCGCCCCCCCGGAACCCAGCGCGCCGCCCGAGCCGGTCGTGCCGCCGGAACCCGGGCTGCCGCCCGAAGCCGCGCCGCCGCTGCCCGCCCGGCCGCCGTTGCCTCCCGCAGCGCCGCCGCTGCCGGAGACCACCGTTCCGCCCGCGCCGCCGCGGCCGCCGACGCCGCTGGTCCCCGCACCGCCGGACAGTCCGCCCGAGCCCGAGACGCCGCCCGAGCCCGACGTCCCGCCCGTACCGGCCGGGCAGGCCGGCGGCGTGACCGTCGAGCCCGTGGTGCCGGCCAGCTTGAAGTAGATCCCGTACCGATCCTGATACCGCTGGTACTGCGGCGTGAAGGTGAGCTTGCCGTCCGAGTCGGTGTTCTTGAGGGTGAACTCCAGCTTCCCGGGCGTCTGAACCAGGTTCGTCTGGATGTTGGCCAGCCAGCTGTTGATGGTGGTGCCGCTGTTGATGGTGATGGTGTCCTGCACCGTCACGCCCGAGGGGATGGTCGCCATGATCGTCGCGGCGTGGCCCGCGGTGACCATCTGGGCCGTGCCCAGCCCGGCGCTGAGGACGATCGGCCCGTAGGTGAACGCCACCGCGTTCTGGTTGTCGGGCAGCCGCGAGACCTGCACCTCCATCGGCAGCGTGACCTGGATCTGGTCGCCCGCCTTCCACACCTGGCTGACGCCCAGGAAGCCGCCCGACTTCACCGGCGTGACCGCCTGGCCGTTCACGGTGATCGAGATCGACTGACACGACGCCAGCCAGTAGGGGATGCGAAACTTGATGTTGACGGCGCCGGCCGGCGCGGCGGTGACAGCGAACGTCACCTTGTTCGTCAGCGGCAGGTCCGTCGTCTGCGTCAGCGCGAGGCCGCGATCTTTCCAATTGAGCGTCGAGCTGACGTAGCCGATCACGTAGAGGTCGGTGGCGTCGTGGAAATAGAGGCTGTCTCCGAGCTTGGTGTAGTTCTCGGTGCCGGTGCCGTTGCAGCACCAGAACGTGGAGTCGGCGGTGCCGTAGGCCTTGAAGTACCCGGTCCCCATCGGCTTGAAGTAGGTGGTCATGCCCGTCGACGGGTTCATCGCCGACAGCACCTCGTTGATGTGGACCCGCTCGTAGAAGTCGGCGTACTTGACGTCGCCCGTGACCTTGAACAGCTCGCGCCCCAGCTTGGCCATGTTGTAGGCGTTGCACGACTCGTTGTTCAGGTTGTCGCGGGTCGCGTCCAGCTTGCCGGGCGCGCGGAAGTGCTCGTCCTGGCTGTTACCGCCCGTCACGTAGGTGTGGTTGTTCAGCACCATGGTCAGGAACTGGTCGGCCGCGGTGAAGTACGACATCTCGGACGACCCCAGCGTCTGATAGCGATTCAGCGCGCCGATGAACTTGGGGATCGTCATGTTCGCATGCACGCCGTTGAGCGTGTCGTTGCCCGAAGCGATGCTGGTGAACAGCGTCGTCTCGTCGAAGATGTGCGCCGCCGTGAGGTGGTTGGCGACGTTCGTGTACTTGTAAAGCTCGTACAGGCAGTCGTTCATGCCGCCGTACTCGACGCCCAGCACCCGCGATCGCGTCGCCGAATCCCAGCCCGAGGCGCGCGCGTAGATCCAGTCCCCCAGCTTGCTGGCCACCGACAGCGCCGTGGCGTTCCCCTCGAACTTGTAGATGTCCACCAGGCCGGCGAGGATCTTGTGCATGGTGTACCAGGGGACCCACTGGTTGCCGGTCGCCTTGCCTTCCACGACGTCGAACTGGTTGGTGGTCGTCGCGAACAGGTACCCGTTCGAGGCCTGGGCCGATTGCAGCTGGGTGACGATGTAGTCGATCTTCGTCTTGATCTGCGCGGCCAGCGTCGCGTCGCTGCCCAGCGCCTGCTGATACCCGTGCGCCAGCGCGGACATGTGGTGGCCGAGCGAGTGCCCCTTGATCAGGCTGGAGGCCGTCTCCCAGCCGCCGTAGAGATTGAGGCCCGACGCCGTCGTGGGATCCTTGCCCTGCCCGACCGCCTTGAACGGCGCCAGCAGGCGATCGTAGTTCAGCGTCGTCACCAGATAGTCGAGGTCCTTCGAGAACAGATTCTGGTAGTAGGGGTCGGTCACCTGGACCTGGTCGAGGGTGAACTCCTGCAGCTTCTCGACGGAGCTGGCGGCCGGCGCCGCCCGAGAAACGAGGAGGCACCCGACGACCGTCGCCGCCGACATCGAGGTGATGAAACGCGCGCAACGGGTCGTTCTGGCAGTTCGAGTCATGACTTCCCCCGCAGCTAACTGTCCGAACGTCGCGAGTTTTGCTTTATTATTTAGGTTTCTTTCCTAATGCGCGCGTGGGCCGGGCGGCGCGACGGTGATGTCGGCCAGCATGCGGCGGATGTCGGCGTTCTCCAGCTGGCCGACGAAGCTGGCGCGCAGATGACCCGCGCGGTCATAGACGAACAGCGCGGGGATCGAGCCGTCCCATTCGCCCGCGAAGAGCTCGGCGAGCTTGTCGGGATCGTCCAACCTCGCCACGAAGCGCGTCAAGTTGGGCGCCCGCCGGTGCAGGACGTCCAGCACGTGCGCGCCACGCCGGGGATCGTCGAGCGACACCGACAGGAAGGTGGCGCCGCGGGCCCGCGCCTGGCGGGCGAGGCGATCGATGTCGGGCAGCTCTTCCAGACAGGGGCCGCACCAGCTGGCCCACAGGTGAACAAAGAGGTCGCTGCCCTTGGCCTTCCGCATCGCCTGGCGGAGGCTGGTTGGGTCGAGCGGCGTCAGACCGTCGTTGGGCGCCTTGGCCGCCTTCGCCGGATGCGCCGTCGCCTGCCCAGCGCCGCCGTTCGGGCTGGCGCCGGCGACGGCGACCAGCGCCGTGACCACCAGCGCGCCCGCGGCGAGGGCTCTGGCGACAATGCCCTTGTTCACGCCGGGTCTTCCCATGCCGGGCCCAGCATGACCGGAAGATCCCCACCCGCCAAGCGCGTGACAGAACGTCAGCGTCCAGGTGACGACGGTGTCGATGCGCGTGCCGTATCCCTGGATGTCGTCCGCGCCGCCGCGCCAGGTGTAACGAAGGCGGCGGGGGGCGTCGACCTCGAGAACTTCGCAGTGCACGACCCCGTCCCACCCGGCGACGGGCGGCGCGCGGAAGGTGAAGCGGTGGCCCACCTCGGGCCGGATGTCGTTTTCCATCAACCACCGCGCCAGCAGCGCCGGTTCGGTCAGCGCGCGCCAGACCGCCGGCGGCGGCAGAAGAGGCATCCGCCGTTGCCGCCGCGGCCGTTCAAGCTGCGGGTCGCGTCAGGCGATGAAAGATCTGTAATGCATCGTGGCCCCGACACCTTCCTCCATCAGGTCGTCGGGGGGCGCTGGCGGGTGCTCGAGGTCGTCGAGGCCACCGCGGATCAGGCCGCCTTTCGGGTCGAGACGCTCGAGGACGAGCGGCTGGCCCGACTGGAGCTTTGGGACCGGCGCCACGTCGAGGGCCGGGGGGAGCTGGCCAGGTTCGAGCGCGAGGCGCGGACCCTGAGCCGCCTGCGGCACGAGCGCTGCCTGTCGATCGTCGCGTTCGGAGCGCACGAGGGCTGCCCGTTTCTGGTCTCGGAGCTGCCGGACGGCAAATCGCTGCGCGACGAGCTCGGCAATCCCGAGCTGACGGTGGCCGCCGCTCTCGCGCTGGGATTGCAACTGTGCGAGGGGCTCCGCCACCTGCACCGGCACGGCGTCGCTCACCGCGCGCTGCTGCCTGAAAACGTTTGGGCCACCGAGACGCCGGCGGGCGGCCGGCTGAAGATGGGCCCGCCACGTATCGGTCACACGACCGCGGCGCCCGAGGCGACCCGGCGACGGCTCTTTCTGCCGCCCGAGCGCTCGGCTGGCAAGCCCGACCGTCGGGCGGACCTTTACGCCGCGGGCATGCTGCTCTACGTGATGTGCACGGGGCGCGAGCCGGCCGCGGACGCGGTGGCCGCGATTGCCAGCGGGGCACCCGTTCCGGCGCCGCGCGCGGTCAGTCCGGAGCGCGCGATCAGCAAGGAGCTCGAGCGCGTGATTCTGCGGGCCGTGGCCCCGTCGCCGGGGCTCCGCTTCGAGACCGCTGACGAGCTCCTGGCCGCCCTGCAATCGGTGGGCGCCCACCTCGGCAACCCGAAGCGGCGGGCAGGCCAGCGGCCACCCGGACGGACGGCGATGGTCGCCGCCGCGTTCGCCGTCGTTGCCGTTCTGGGCGCCGGGGCGTTGCGCAGCAGCGGCGGCCACGGGCCGCGTGTATCGGCGTCCGCCGAGGCGGCGCAGCCCCGGAGTCCCCCGGCGAAAGCCGCCGTCGCGCCTCCAGCGTTTCCGCCGGCCCCGATGGCCGCGCGGCCGACCGAACCCGCGCCAGAGCCCGCGGCCGAGGCTCGGTCGGCGCGCGTGCCCCCGATCGCAACAACAGCCTCCGGGGAGCCGTCCCGTGATGAGCGGAGCGAGATCTGGTCGTTGCTCGAGAGCGGACGGCTGGACGAGGGCGCGACGCGCCTCAAACCGCTCGTCGCTCGAGCTCCCGACGCGGCGTGGCCTCGGTTCGCGCTCGGCGTCCTCTACTATCGAAAGTACTGGCGGGGCGACTCCGTCCGACAGTGGAAGCTGGCCCTGGCCCAAGATCCCGAGCTCCGGCTCGACCCGCAGTTCGGCGCGTATCTCTGCTTCATGCTCGATGACGCCTGGCAGGAAGCCGGCATGGCGGAGCTCCTCGATCGCCTCGGGGCGGGCGCAGAACCACTCCTCGACCGCTGTGTGGAGTCGGCCAAGAGCCCGCGGATGCGCGCGTCGGCATCACGGGCGCTCGCCCGCCTCCGCCGGAGCCGCCGGGGATAGAGGCACCTCGGAGGCGGGTCCGCTCGCGCCCACCAACCACGATTCTCGCCCTTGGTGAGGTGATGATTGCGATTGGTGGGTCGATGCGCAACATGGCAGGAGCCCCGATGCTGAAGATCAAACGCGCCTACGAACCGCCCGAGCCGGCCGACGGACGGCGGCTGCTGGTCGAGCGCCTCTGGCCGCGCGGCGTGAAGAAAGAGGCGCTGGCGGCGGACGCATGGGTGAAGGACGTTGCGCCGAGCACGGAGCTGAGACAGTGGTTCGGGCACCGGCCGAGCGCTGGGAAGAATTTCGGCGGCGATACCGAGATGAGCTGGCCGCCAGCCCGGAGGTGTGGGCGCCGATCCTGGACGCGGCGAGGCGCGGTCCGGTGACACTGCTCTACAGCGCGCACGACACGGAGCACAACGGCGCGCTGGTCCTTCGAGAGTACCTCGCCGAGCGCGGCCAGCGCCGCGCGCCCCGGACGGTCGCGAAACGCCGCCCGAGTCGCCGGAGGCGATGAGCCGCGGGGCGAACGTCGCTCCGGATGGGCTGCTCCCGATCCTTGCGCCGCCCCTTCCGGCCGCGCCAGTCACGCGGTCACGCGGCGTGCAACTGCTCCGCGTGATGTTTGATCGTTCGCAGCTGCTTGCGCTCCATGACCGCGTGAAGCGCCGCCGGCGCGGGCACCAGCAAGGACATCCGCCGGCTGGGCGGGTAGGCCGCAGGGCCGGGCGCGATCGGGCACTGGGGGCGGCCGGCGGCGATTGGCCGACGAGCGGCTCGCGATGGTACGCAGCCGTTGGCAGGACCTCGGCGGGACGCGCGAAATTCTTGCCGGCCTCGATTGCGTCGCGCCGATTTGGCGGTTCGGATGCGGCGTCCTCTGCACGCCGCCTCAGGAGCGAACGCCAGGCCGTTGCTTTACGGCGGGCCTCGCCGAGCGAAGCGGCCACGAGCACGGCGAAGGGGACCCTATGGACGGGCGCCACGCTCGCCCTCCATCTTGGGCGCCGCTGCCGGTGCAGGTGCCAGTGCAGGCGCATTGATGGGCGGCCCCAGAGCGCCCGGAAGGCTGTATGCCGCCGTCGGGCCGGTCCCTGCCTCGACGACAACCTTCGAGAGGTTGGCATCGTTGATGGTGATGTTGCTCTTCTTCCTCACATCCGCGACGAAGGCCGCCACCGCCTTCGCGTGCAGGTCGCGGAACAGCCGCTGCTGGATCTGCCGCTTGACCTCCGGTAGCGAATGGTTGATTCCGGGCCGCTTCTGCGTGAGGAGAATGACCGCCCAGCCGTGGTCCGTCTTGATCGGGGGCGCCAGGTCGCCGACCATTTTGAGCTTGAACGCGGCGTCGACGATCGGCCTGGGAACCAGTATAGAGTCGTCGGAGAAGGACAGGAGCTCCCCCGCGCGAGACTGCGATTCCCGATCGTCCGAGTCCCGAGCCACCAGCTCCCGAAAGCGCTCTTGCTGCTCCTCCAGATTCGCCGGGCCTTTGGGGAGCGCCTGCGCCTCGGCGTAGGCACGGCGGGCGCGCGCGAAGGGCGGCAGCTTGTCGATCCGTTTCTGAAGGTCGGCGACGGTGATGACCGCGTCGCCAACCTTGGCGACGACCGGCGACGACTCGCCGCCCCGCGCTTCCTCCGCCGTTCTTCTGCCCTGCCGGCAGGCGGCCGCGGCGAAAGCGAGCATTCCGAGGGCCAGCGTCAGAAACAGGCACGGTCGCATCACAAAAGTGATGGGACTGCCTCTCCGACTCGCGCCCTTCATCGGGAGAGGGACCATGTCGCCCCCGGGAAAGGACCGGTAGCAGTTGGGGTGCCGTCGGGAAAACTGGATCCCATTGAACGTGCTCACGCTGCCGTCTTCGTTCAGATAGATGATCTCGAAGCCGACCTCCTGTCGGGCCTGATTCCATACGATCGTGTGCAGCTCGTACCAACCGGGCGTACCGCAGCCCGCCCGGCAGTCGACGGTATGAAACGGCAGCGCGATCGCCTCACCCGCGAAGAACGCGATGCGGCCATTCTGGGAGCCCTCTAGTGCGGAAGTCGCTGCGCAAGGACCTGAACGCCTGATCAAGATCGACCATCGATCTCGGCTCGTGCAGAGTGGATTCATGGCGATGGGCAAGAAGGGCGAGCAGCAGCACGAGCTGTTCGTGCCGTCTCTCAGATGCGGTCAGCTGGGCATCCGTTCTACCGGGCGCTCGATGGCGTGTTGCGCGAGCACGGGTTCGATCGGTACGCCGAGACGCTGTGCGCGCGCTTCTACCACCCGGTGATGGGGCGACCTGGTCTGGCGCCCAGAAACTGTTTTCGAGCGCTGCTTGTCGGCTACTTCGAGGGCATCGACAGCGAACGTGGGATCGCGTGGCGCCTGGCGGACTCGCTGAGCCTGCGCAATTTTCTTGGGCTTCCGTCTGACAAGGCGCCGCCGGACCATTCGACGATCTCGCGCACGCGTCGGCTGATCGACGGGGAGACGCGCGGAGATCTTCGCGTGGGTGCTTGGGCTGCTGAGCAAGGAGGACCTGCTCAAGGGCAAGACGATCGGCGTCGACGGGACGACGTTGGAGGCGAATGCGGCATTGCGCTCGATCATGCGGCGCGACGATTTCCGGGGCTACCAGCAGTTTCTGACGGACCTCGCGCAGGCATCCGGGATCCCGACGCCGACGCGAGAGGATTTGGCGCGCATCGATCGCAAGCGAAGAAAGGGCTCGAACTCGGAGTGGGTGAACCCGCACGATCCGGACGCACAGATCACGAAGATGAAGGACGGCAGCACGCACCTGAGCCACAAGCAGGAGCACGCCGTCGACATGGAGTCGGGTGCCGTAGTGGCGGTGACGCTACACGGTGGCGTCGAGGGAGATACGTCGACGATCGAGAAGACGCTCGACGCCGCGGACAAGAACCTGAAGAAGGCCCGCAAGCTGGGCGACAAGAGCAAGACGAAAGAGAAGTCCGAGGAGACCGTCGGCGACAAGGGCTACCACAGCAAGGCCGTGATGCTGTCGCTGGCCCTCGCCGAGCGGCGCAGCTACATCTCCGAACCGCTGCGTCCGCGGCAGCACTGGGAAGACCAGGCCGCCGAGCAGGACGCGGTGTACGCGAATCGTCGACGGAAGAACGGAGCGCGCGGCCAGCGCTTGATGAAGAAGCGCGGCGAGCTGATCGAGCGCAGCTTCGCGCACACGCTGGAAACGGGCGGCATGCGACGCACGCACCTGCGCTTCCACTACAACATCGCCAAGCGAATGCTGATCCACGTCGCGGGCTTCAATCTCGGCCTGCTGATGCGGAAGCGCTTCGGCGTGGGGACACCACGAGGCCTCCAGGCCACCTGGCCGCGGCGATTGCTGCCTGCGTCGTGCTCGTCGACGCCATCAGCAGCCTCCTGATAGTCCCGGGCCGCGCGCCTCACCCAGAGCCGCTCGCGGACGCCAACTCAGGCTGGCTCACGCCGGAACTGGTCGCGGCGTGAGCAATCCGACTTCCGCCACCGTCGACGAGAGCCGGCGCAGGGTTGTGCACCGAAAAACCACACGTCAGAGCCACAGGCGAGAGCGTGTTGGCGGCGAGAGACACCGGCGCCATGGAAGCGACGCCCTGGTCTGTGCAGGTCCCATCCACGTCATCGAAGACGGCGACGTCCTGGTCCGTGCTCTCGCCGAACACCTTTGTGAGGCGTCCGTCTCCAGAGCAGTAAAGGACGAACGGAAACCAGGTGCCGTTCTCCACGCCGAGGCCGCCATAGGTAATGGCTCCGACGGCGGGAAACGGCACCCTGTTGTACACAAATGCCTCGAAAGGCCCCCGCCCGCCGAAGCTGACCGTTCCGTGATTGCTGACGATCGACACCGTCGTTCCCGTCGGGGCGGCCGTGGTCGCCGCGTTGATTGCACGGAACGAGGGCACGTTCGGTGCGAAGGTCCCGGCCGGGACGGAGACCGCCACGTTCGAATACACATTAGGGCAGGATGGAGGTGGCTGGCATGCCCACGTCCCGACGGCGAAGGCGCCGACGACCAACCATCGCCAAGGACGACCGGATGGTCTGGCGTCCCCGTCGCTCATGGCGGTCCGCCCCCCGTCGTCTGAAACGGCACCGTGACGCCAGCCCACAGATCAAAGGGCGGTAACGGGGGCCCGTACGCAAGTCCGGGCGACTCGATTGCCACATCGGCGCCGGCCTCGATGGTGAGACGCGCCCACATCCCGACCTTCAGACCAAACGTCATCCATTGCTGGAAGTTCTTCAGCAAGGTTTCGGTCACGAGGCGGTCATTGGGCGAGCCCTGCGCGACCTCCCGGTGGTACTCGACGAACGGCCGGAGCCGCGGCGACCTTTGCCCCTGAAATGCTCCTTCCAATCCCAGCGCGTAACGAAACCGGTCGGTGCCGGCCGCATGCTCGAACATGAACACCTCGATATCCGATCCCGAAGGATTCTTGATATCGAGGAGATTCTGCTCATTGTCGAGGTAGTAGCCGACGCTCGCGTGAGCCCGCAGAGTCGAGCGCCCGTCCGACCACAATCGCGCAGACGCGAGAACGTCGAGCCACCCCGAGATCGCTCCCGGCAGAGCAGACCCGCTGAGCGGCACGCGCGCGCCCAACTCGCCCCCGATCGCGAAGACATCGTTCCGCCAGGCGACCGCCTTCGCGCCCAGAAACAGGTCCGGCACGGATGCGGTCTGAACGATGTCCGTCGCGTCAGGGACGGGCTGCTCATCGCGGTTGTACGAGAGGGACAACGACGCGAACAGCTCGGCGCGCCGACCGATGTCCGCCGCCGCGGCGAGGCGCGTGATGACGCGGGTATCGACGTCATTGAGAACGAGGAGGTTGGTCGACCGGCTGAACTGTCCGAAAGCCGCGAGACGGATCGCCGGCGCCCCGACGCCGTCCACGGTCGACATTCGGTGGAGACCCGTAGACCCCGTCGCCGCAGGCGTCGCGTCGGCGACGATTTCTGCTCGCGCGACTCCGCCGGCGGCGCCAATCAGCGCCACCGGCAGCAGCGTCAGCAGACGAACGGTAGCGCGCATCTTGCGGCGACGGATTCCTTGGCCCTCGTCACGATACGCCAGTCCCGTAGTCGCGACGAGGGCCCGAGCTGCCGCGCGGCGACCGCCGCGCGCTCTACGCTGCGTCTTTATTTGAACCGCAGGTTGTCGAGGACGGGCGGCGTGGGCGTCGGGGCCGAGTTGACGGCGATAGAGAAGAAGCAGTCCGGATGTGACCCCTGAAGGATTCGAAAGGATCGGCCCGGGGATCGAGTAGTTCAGCGTCGAGAACTTGTTCAGCGGACGCTCCGTCAACTCGACCTGGCCGACGTACTGGTTGTTGAAGTTGGCCGACGGGCACGAGAGGTACAGCTGCACCGCGCCGAGCCAGAACGGATTCGGCGGGTTCGGCGGATTGAAGACGCCCAGCGCGAGGGTCCCGCTTCGGGCGCCCGACGATTACCCGTCCGCGGCAGTGCGAGGCTGCTGATCCGCGACGAGGTTAACAAGAACCGCTACGGCCGCGAGCTTCGTCTGAGCGACGCCGCCGAACAGCGTTCGACAGCATCTGCCATGAGGAACAGGCTGCCGCCGAAGGGCTCCAAGCGGCCGCTGCTCACCCATTCCGGTCGCATTCCGGTCGCATTCCCACGGGCAAGGCGGCTGAAAGAAGGCCGGCGAGGTCCACCGGCGGAAAGACTGGAGATTCTGAGCTGTGCGAGGACGGGGACTTGAACCCCGATGGCTGTTAACCGCTAGCACCTCAAGCTAGTGCGTCTACCAGTTCCGCCATCCTCGCGATGGAAGGGCCCGTCTTTAGCGGACTTAGGGGCACTCGTCAAACAGTAATTCGTTCCGGGAACTCGATCGGGTGGCGAAAAGTTCCCGCAGTGATTCCGAGAGGATCGACGGGGACCGCTCGCTCGGCGGCATCGATCCTGGTGCTGTCCACGGGAGAACGGCACCACCGTCGTGGACATCCCGGGCTTGCTGGCTTTAGTTTCAAGCGTTCGTCCGATGCGGCGGGCTCCTGAGGGCCTCGGAACGAGCGCGGCCCGGCGGTGTCTGACTCAGCGGCGGTCGTGCAGATCTTTTCTTCGGTCGCTGCGTCGATAGGTGCATTGTCCGATAGGTCGATAGAATGTGCCCCGGGCGGGCGCACGGCGACCTTCATTCCAAGGAGCAGCGCGTGAGAGGAACGTCGATCTCGATCGGATTCTCGGTCATGGTGTCGGCGCTGGTCTGGGCGGTGCCCGCCTGGGCACGGCCCCCGGCCGAGGATTCCGGGAGCACCAAGGCGGTGGAGGTGCCCGAGCAGCTCAAGCCGTGGATCCCGTGGGTGCTCCACGGCGAGGGGGAAGAGGCGCGCTGCCCGCAGCTCGCCGGCGAGGATGACAAACGCGTCTGCGCCTGGCCGGCGCGGCTGACGCTGACGCTCGGCGAGCGTGGCGGCACCTTCAGCCAGGAGTGGCAGGTCTGGAACAAGGGCCAGGCGGGACTGCCGGGCGACGAGGAGCACTGGCCGCAGTCGGTGCGCGTCGACGGCAAGGCGGCGGCGGTGGTCGCGGATGACGACAAGCCGATGGTGATGCTGTCTCCCGGACACCACCTGGTGAGCGGGACGTTCGCGTGGGAGACGCTGCCCGACGCGCTCGCCGCGCCGGCGGAGACGGGGATTTTGAGCCTCGTCATCCGCGGGCGCCGGATTGATTTCCCTCAACGTGACGACGAGGGGCGTGTCTTTCTCGGACGCAAGGAGGCGCCCGCCGAGACCGACAGCATGGATATCTCCGTCTTCCGCAAGCTGACCGACGACAACCCGCTCTTGTTGACGACGCGCCTGGTGCTCGCGGTTTCCGGCAAGAGCCGCGAGGTCCTACTCGGTCGCGCCCTGCCGGACGGGTTCGAGGCGCAGGCGGTCGAGAGCGAGCTGCCGCTCCGCTTCGATCCCGACGGCCGGCTGCGTCTGCAGGTCCGTCCGGGAAGCTGGACGATCACGGTGACGGCGCGCCGGGTGACCGTCGGCAGCGCGGTCGTGCGTCCCCCGCCGGGCGGACCCTGGAAGGAGGGCGAGGAGGTCTGGGTGTTCGAGGCGCGGCCGGACTTGCGGCTTTGCGACGTGCAGGGGCCGCAGGCGATCGACCCGGCGCAGACGACCCTGCCCGACGACTGGAAGGCACTGCCCGCGTACGCGATGGCGCCCGGTGCCACGCTGACGCTGGTCGAGCGGCGCCGCGGGGACGGCGACAGCGCGCGCGATCAGCTGCAGCTCGCCCGGCGCCTCTGGCTCGACTTCGACGGCGGCGGTTACACGGCCAGCGATAGCATCCGCGGGCGGTTCGCCGCCGGCTGGCGACTGGAGGCAGCCCCCCGCACCCACCTCGGCCGCGTCTCGATCGACGGCCGCGATCAGTTCATTACCCGCGTGGGCGCCGACGGGCGCGACGGCATCGAGATCCGGAGTGGCCGCGCCGACATCAGCGCCGACAGCCGGATCGAGGGGAGCCCGCGCGTGCTGCCGGCGACCGGCTTCGCGCACGACTTCGATGGCCTCTCGGCGACGCTGGCCATCCCGCCCGGCTGGCGCCTCATCCACGCCAGCGGCGCTGACAAGGTGACCGGCACCTGGATCGACCGATGGTCTCTGCTCGATTTCTTCCTGCTGTTGGTCACTGCGCTGGCCGTGCAGCGACTCTACGGCTGGCGCCTCGGCCTGCTGGCGCTGGTCGCCATCGGCCTCACCATCACGGAGACGGGGGCGCCCGCGGCGATCTGGCTCGCCGTGCTGGTCGGTGAGGCGATCGCCCGCGCGCTGCGCGGCGGAAATCTGGCGACCGCGGCCCGCCTCTATCGCGTCGTCGTCTGGACGCTCCTCACCGGGCTGTTGCTCCCTTATGCCGTCTCGGAGATCCGGCGGGGCGTTCATCCGGCGACCGAGCACGAGCCGGGTTCGGAGCGATCCGCCCAGTTCTTGACCGTGAACCAAGGGATGGACGCACCGGCGGCGCCGGCCGCAGCCCCGCGCCGACTGCTGCAAACGACATCGCGGGGATTGTCGGCCAGGACAGCGCGACCGGTGAGGGGTTCGTCGGCGTCGGCGGGCTCGGCGCCAGGAAGAAGGGAACCGCCAGAGAGGAGAAAGCGAAGCTCGCGGGGGAGCTGAAGTCGGCGAGCGTGCTGCGCGGACTGGCCGGCAAATACGAAGTCGCCGACAAAGACAGGGACAAGCTGGCCCAGAACCGCGAGGTCTACGATCCGAACGCCATCGTTCAGACCGGCCGGGCCTGCCGAGCTGGAGCTGGGACATGGCCTCGTTCGTCTTCAACGGGCCGGTTCGCCAGGGTCAGGGAATCCATCTCTATCTCGCGCCCCCGTGGTTGAACCTCCTGCTGTCGCTGACGCGCGTGGCGCTGTTGGTGGCGCTGGCGCTCTCAATCCTGCGGCGGCCGCTCCGGCTCGGCGGCGGCTGGCGCGGCGGGCGCGCGCTCGTCGGCGCGGCGACGCTGGGGGTGGTGGTGATGCTGTCTTGCGCCCGCCGCCCGCGCGGCGGAGGCGGCGCTCCCATCGTCGGAGATGCTCGAGGAGCTGAAGAAGAGGCTCCTCGAGGCGCCAGCCTGCGCGCCCGATTGCGGCGCCATTGCGCGGATGGCGCTGGAGGCCGCGCCGGGCGAGCTGCGCCTCGTGTTGGAGACCTCGGCGGCCGCCCCGGTCGCCATCCCGCTGCCGAGCGGCGGCAAGGACTGGTCGCCGACCATCGTGCGCGTCGACGGCAAGCCGGCCGCGGCGCTCAGCCGCACGGGTGACGGGATCCTCTGGTTGGCTTTGCCGGCGGGCATCGCCCGCGTCGAGCTCTCCGGGCCGCTCCCCACGCGCGACAGCGTCCAGCTCGCACTCCCCCTGCCGCCGCGCTACGTGACGGCGACTTCGCGCGGTTGGACAATCGACGGCCTTCACGAGGACGGCGCCGTCGAGGACAGCCTCAAGCTCTCACGCCAGAGCAAACCAGGCACGAGAGAGGTCGACGGCGAAGACGATGCCGCCCCCACCCTTCCCGCCTTCCTGCGCGTCGAGCGCACGCTGTACCTTGGGCTCCGCTGGGAGGTCGACACCGTCGTCCGGCGCGAGACGCCGACGGGGACCCCGGTGGTCAGCGAGATTCCGCTCTTGCCGGGCGAGGCGATCACCACCCCGGGCATCCGCTTGGCCAAGGGGAAGTCCGCCGCCAGCCTGAGCCTGGGGCCCGACGACGACGAGGTCCGCTGGCACTCGACGCTGGCCGAGTCGACCGCCGTGCGGCTGCGCGCCGAGCCGTCCTCCGCCACGCGTTGGGCCGAGACCTGGCGGCTCGACCTGGGGCCGACCTGGCATGCGGAGGTCACCGGGATTCCTGCCGTCCACCGGGTCGACGAGGACGGCCCGCGCGTTCCCACCTGGCGCCCCTGGCCCGGCGAGGAGGTGCGAATCGCCGTCAGCAAGCCGGCCGGCGCCGGCGGGCAGACGCTGACCATCGACGGCGCGCGGCTGGTGCTGGCGCCCAGCGTGCGCGCCACCCGCGCCACGCTGACCCTGGACGTCCGTTCGAGCCGCGGCGCGCAGCACACCCTCATGCTCGGCGACGGCGTGGAGCTCGAGTCGGTGGAGCTCGATGGCGTCTCGCAGCCCATCCGGTTGGAGAGCGACCACCGGCGGGTGGTGCTCCCCATCCTCCCCGGCAAGCACAGCTTCACGCTCGCATGGCATGAGCCGGCATCGCTCTCGGCGCTCTACCGTGCGCCGGCCCTCGATCTCGGCGTCCCCGCCACCAACATCGAGGTGCAGATCGATTTGGCTTCGGCGCCGCGCTGGGTGCTCTGGGCCGGCGGGCCGCGTCTGGGGCCGGCGGTGCAGTTCTGGAGCGTGGTCCTGGTCCTCTTGCTGCTCGCGATCGTCCTCGGCCGCACGCGGCTGACGCCGCTCCGCTGGTGGGACTGGGCGCTTCTAGGCCTGGGGCTCTCTCAGATGCCGCTCCCGGCGGCGGGCGTGGTGGCGGCTTTTCTGCTGGGCATCGGCTGGCGCGCACGGCACCCGATAATCGCTCGCCCGTGGGTCTACGACCTGAGCCAGCTGGCCATCGCGCTCCTGGCGGTCGCCTCGGTAACGGTCCTCTTCGGCGCGATCGAGCAAGGGCTGGTCTCGCTCCCCGACATGCGCGTCGTCGGGAACGACTCCTCGTCCGCGCTCCTACGCTGGTATCAGGACCGCTCGGGCCAGCTCCTGCCGCGCCCGTGGATGTTTTCGGCGCCGCTCATGGTCTACCGCGGCGCGATGCTCGCCTGGTCGCTGTGGCTAGCGCTGGCCGCGCTCACCTGGGCGCGCTGGGTCTGGCGCTGCGCCCGCGGCGACGGCTGGTGGCAACCGCTGTCGCCCAAGGTCGTCGCGGCCCCCGCGGCGTCGCCTCCCGCGCGGGAGCCATAGGGACCCTTCCGGGGGTCCCTATGACAATCGCGTCGGGCGCAGACGAGCTTTGCTCGTCGGAGCCCATCGCGGGGGGTTTTAGGGACCCTTCCGGGGGTCCCTATGACAATCGCGTCGGGCGCAGACGAGCTTTGCTCGTCGGAGCCCATCGCGGGGGGTTTCAGGGACCCTTCCCGGGGTCCCTATGACAATCGATGTATGCCGTCGACGACGTGCCAGGTGGCGACGACCGTCAGCTCGACGAGCTTCTCGGTGCGGCGGCTGTCGGGGACGACCATGTGCTCGGCGGTGCAGAGCGCCTGCAGCTGGCGGAGGTAACGCAGGATCACCCGCTTGTCGGAGTCGCCGATCCAGCGGCTGATGCGATCGACCAGGATGGTCTGGTGCTGCTGGATGAAGCGGGCCGCCGACTGGGCGCTCGCGGTCCGTGAGGTCAACCCGCGCATGGCGATGGCCCGCGCGCGCGGAGGCCGACGGCCGAAGATCTCGACCACGTCCCGGCGGTACTCGAGCAGGTCGAGATCGAGCGTGTCGCCGATGTCGAAGTACTCGGCGACCGTCTCCTTGATCTCCGTGTACGGCACGCGCGTTCCGAGGCGGACGTTGGGGGGGTTGCCGCGGCAGGCGCGCTCGATGCCGACGACGCGATCGACGTACTCCAGCTTGGCCAGCGCGACCTGCCAGTTGCGGTGGCGGCGGCGCCACGGCCCGCCCTCCAGCCAGACGGCGAACGTCTCGGCCCAGTCCTCGTCGGGGTGCTTCTGCGCGTAGTGGTACATGCCCGCGCGGTGCAGGTAGCGAACGTAGTCGCGGCTCCAGGGATTCGGGTTGTAGACGTCGCGGTAGGGGCGGCGGAAGTCGCCGAAGGTCTGCGTCCAGTCGCGCCGCCGCCACAGCTCGAACGCGTAGTTGATGGCGTGCCCCGCCTCATGGCGGAGGTACATGAGCACCTCTTCGCGCGTGTACTCGAACAGGTGATCGTTCACCAACCCCCAGAGCTGCGGGTTCGACAGGTACCAGGGAATGTTCACGCTGACCGCGCGGTCAGCCGTCCAGAAGTCGTCATCGCCGAGGTAGTAGGCGGGGACGAAGGTGATCCCTTTGTCGTGCAGCTCGCCGATCACCTGCTCGACGCACTCGGCGAGCGTCCCCTCCGGACGCAACTCCAGATCGCAGATGCGGGTGGCCAGCAAGTTCTGCTGGCCGACCTCACGGATGACGGCCGTCGGCAACAGCGGAACGCTGCGCGACGATCGGTGCCGGGTGCGAAGTGCCGCGACCGCCATTGCGTCGACTCGTTTACCATGGCGCCGCGGGGCAATCCCGGCAAATCCCGGGGAAAAATATTCCCGGCCCGACCGTGCACATCCGCTTGATATTATTGTGTTATTTTGGCGGCCGCCCCGGCTTTAGAAGTTCGCAGAATCACCCCTGCCAAATGCCGTAATATGACAACCAAGCGCGCCATGGACTTTGAAGGAAACCGTGTCCTCTCGCGGGTCTAGCTGGTCGCGTCCGGTCCTGGTGATGACCGCGTACCTGGCGCTCGGCGCGGTGGCGCTGGCCTGGGGAACCCTGCGCGGGCACCCGAACGTCTGGCACCTCGGCGGCCAAGAGCCTGTGTTATCAATGACTTTCGCGGGGATCCTGGGGGGGCTCGCGGCCGGGCTGCTGCTGGTGTTCGCCTCCCGGATGGCCCTCTACCGATTCGACTGGGCCCGCGCGCTCCACCGTGAGCTGCGTCACATGCTGTTCCCCCTCGCCGACGCCGAGATCGTGGTGTTGGCGGCGGCCTCTTCGGTCGGTGAAGAGATGTTCTTCCGTGGCGCGCTCCTGCCCGTGGTCGGGGTGCTGGCGTCGAGCGCGCTCTTCGCGCTGCTCCACATCGGCCCGAAGGCCCGCCACCTCCCCTGGACGGTCAGCTCGTTCGGCGCCGGGCTGCTGTTCGGCGGGATGTTCATCTGGACCGGGGATCTCACCGGGCCGGTGCTGGCGCACTTCCTGATCAACTTTCTCAACTTGCGACACGTCGCCGCGGTCGAGCTGCGCTGAGGCGTTGCCGAAAGGGCAACGGTGAGCGAAGCGAACGACGGACATTGCCCGCCGACGTGCCGTCCGAAGGCGGCCTAACGCCTGACCATGCCGACGGGACGCCAGGAGCCGGTGCGCTGGCCGAGGATCAGGATCAGCATCTGGTCGGAGCCCAGCTCCACCGCCGAATAGAGCTGGCCGCTGCCGGTGTCGTCCAGGCTGGGGGGGAGCTTGCCGATCGCTGCGCGCAGCCCGGCCGCCGTGACCAGCCGGACCGACTGCGGGCGGCGGATCCCTTCGCTCGCCAGGTCGGCGAGCATCGAGGAGAGCTCG
The DNA here is from genome assembly GCA_963835825.1 of uncultured Pseudomonadota bacterium. Classification (GTDB taxonomy): domain Bacteria; phylum Myxococcota_A; class Polyangia; order Fen-1088; family Fen-1088; genus JADGRB01. The sequence continues at coordinate 340,297 of CAWIGZ010000001.1, read as the reverse complement.
TCCTTCGCCCTGACCTCCTTGGCGCTGGTCTTGAACGGGAGCGCGGCCATCTGCAGCAGGTGCGCGGTGTCCCCGGCGGCCAGCGCGGTGAACCAGCGCAGCGCCGCGGCCTGCGCGCCGGGGTCGGCGGCGTTCGGCGGCGCGGCCGCCGGCGCCGACGGGTGAGACGGCTGCGATTCGGGTGAGCGCCCTTCCGACCCCTCGGCGGCGGCCACCTCGCCGTCGAGCGCCATCCGTTTCGCGCGGTGCGCGGGGTCGTTGTCGTCGAATCGCTGCAGTCGCCGCGGTCCGCCCGCCGTCGTTGCACCGGCTGGCGCGCCAGCCCCCGGCGCGGCCGCGGCGCGGGGTCGAGGCAGATCGAGCATCGTCGTCGCCTTGTCGGCGCCGGCCGAGGCGTTCTCGAGGATGTACGGATCGGCGCCCGAGGTCGCGCACTGGCGCTCGTCGCGGAAGAAATGCCAGTGGACGTAGATCTTTCCGTTGGCCGAGCGGATCTCCCGCGGCGGATCGGGGAACGGCCCGGCGGTGTAGGCGACGTCGACGGCGGCGACGTCGTACTCGAGCAGGCCCGAAGATTTCACCACCCCGATCCGATCGACCGTCCCGTCTCCGTTCAGCACGAACTCCAGCTCGGTGACCAGGTTTCGATTGTTGTAGGGGCTCGAGCCGGGCTTCTCGTCCCACTCCTCGAGCTGTCCGAAGCCCCACAGCTCGTGGATGCTCCGGTGCATCCGGGCGATGTAAGCCGCGAACGGCGCGGCGCGCGTGTTGAGCGCGGTCTGGTTGCCCGGCTTGACCTCGGGGATGAAGTTCTCGACCGCCGACTGCACGCGGGCCAGGCGCTTCTGGAACTTCCCCTGCCGGGTCGATCGGGTCTGCTGCGCCAGCCTCCGATCGGCGGCGGCGTCGGCGCCGAACAGGTACTCGTAATCCTTGGCGGTGAACGCCAGCTTCACGCGCTTGGCGTGGTCCAGATGCGATGGATCGCTCTTCGTTCCGCGCGCGGCGTGCGACGGGAGCGGCATCTCGCCGTCGGCCGCGTGCGGCAGCGAGAGGTCGGCCGTCTCGGGCGTCAGCTCGTGCTGTTTCGGCGTCGGGTCACGCAGCGCCAGCAGCGATCGGTCCCGGTGCTCGGGCTGGTCCTTGGGCTGGGAGAGCTCGGGGCTCTGGTGCGGCGTCACGTCGGGCGCGCTTCGCCCCAGCTTCGACTTCTCTTCCTCGAGCTGCGCGATCTTCGCCTTGTCACCGCCGACCTGCTTGTCGTCGCGTTCGGACTTCGACGAGGCCTCCGCCTGGCCCTTTTGCGCCTTGACCATGTTGGTCTCCTCGGCGCGCGTCTCCACCGCGGCGCGGTTGTTCTTCTGCGCCAGGAACTTCGCGTCGGGCGGCGGCGGAACATCCTTGTCGTTGTCGAGGTCGACCATCTTCTCGTGCCCCTTCCGCTCCGGCGGCGGCGGGGGGGGCATCGGCGGCATGGGCGGGGCGACCACCTCGGGCTCGGGCTTCTCTTTCTTGGCCGGCTCCGGCTTCTTCCGCGCGTCCGGCTTGGGAACCTTCACCAGCTCGGGCCGCTTCTTGTCGGGCTTGGGCGCCTTTTTGGCCTCGGGCTCCAGCGTCTCCGGCGACGGTTCGATCGGCGGCAGATCGGGCGGCAGCTCGGTCTGGTCGGCCGCCTGAAACGCGACGTCCACCTCCTCGGCGCGCTGGGCCTCTTCCCGCCCGCCGTAGATCCAGGCCGCGATCACCACCGGGGCGACCACGTTCAGGTGAAGCAGCAGCGAGATCAGCGCGCCGCGGGAAAGATTTCCGCGTGCGCGTGTGGACAACCGCCGCCGCATGAGAGTTCGTCAGCGTAACACGCACCACAAGCGCCCGCCTTCAAGCGCTGCACCTCATCGTGCTTCAGCTCACAGCAATTGCAGCTTCAGCTTACTCGCCGGGCTTGCCGGGCCTGCTGGTCGACGTCGGCGGCCGCCGCCGCTCATCCGTCAGGCGCGCATCTTGCGGTAGACGCCGACGACGAGGCCGATGATGTTGACGGTCTTGAAGTCGCGCTTGCGCACGATGATCGGCTGCATCGCCGCGTTGGCCGGCTGGAAGCGGATGCTGTCCCCTTCGGGGTAATAGCGCTTCACCGTGGCCTCGTCGTTGATCATGGCGACCACGATGTCGCCGCGGCTCGCCTGCAGCTGTTTGCGGACGAAGATGTAGTCGCCGTCGAAGATCCCGTCCTCGATCATCGAGTCCCCCTTCACCCGCAGCGCGAACACCTCGCGGGTCTGGCCGATGAAGAAGCGATCGACCTTGACCGTGTCCTCCACGTTCTCGACGGCCAGGAGCGGCACGCCGGCGGCGACCCGGCCGACCAGCGGGATCTCGACCATGTCCTCGTCGCGGGAGTGGGAGCGGACCGGGGCGCCGCGGGGGCCGACCGGCCGCAAGGCGCGGGACTTGAGGTCCTCGCGCATGAGGTGCCCCTTCTTCTCCAGCGCCCGAAGGTGATCGTTCACGCCATTGGTGGAGCGGATGCCGAAGTGCAGGCCGATCTCGCGCAAGGTCGGCGGGTAGCCGCGTTCGCGAATCGACTGGGTGATGAAGTCGAGGATCTCGCGCTGCCGGTCCGTGAGGACACCGCGCGAATCGTCGCGAACCAGAGTCAACGAGCCCATGTGTCCCTCCATCCCATTTCGCCTTGGCGATCTGTTCTTCCACTGAACATGCGTAGCGTACGGAACAAATGTGCCGTATGTCAAACTTTTCGCGCGGCACGCCCGAGCCGCACGTCCGCGGAACGTGGGCATCCGTAGTTCATCCATAGAGAAATGAGCGCTCAAGCATGGATTTTTCCGGCGTTTTGGCGTGCCGAACCTGAGCTGGTCCCGAATACTGAACGCCCGTTGGTAAAGTCAGCAGCAGCATCGGCGCTGCACCCGACCGTCGCGGGGGCGCCAGAAAAGACTTCGGCAACTTCGGCGACTTCGGATCGCGCGCTGCTCGGCCGGGTCGCAGCCGGGGACGTGGCGGCCTTGCGGCTCGTCTACAACGACCACGCGCCGCGGGCGATGGCGATCGCCCGTCGCATCCTGCGCAACGTGGAAGAGGCGGAGGACATCGTCCAGGAGACGTTCCTCGAGCTGTGGCGGCGGGCGCCTCAGTTCGACGGGCGCCGGGGCGGCCTCGTCGCCTGGATCGTCACCATCGCCCGCAGCCGGGCCATCGATTGGCTCCGCTCGTCGAGCACGGCCGGACGGACCATCGACGAGGTGATCGCCACGCCTGACGTGCACCCGTCGGGCCCGCCGTCGCCGGTCGAACACACCGAGCGCCGGTTGACCGAGTCGAAGGTGGCCGAAGCGCTGGCCGCCCTGCCGGCCGAGCAGCGCCAGACGATTCAGCTCGCCTACTTCGACGGCCTGTCGCAGACCGAGATCGCCGCCAAGACCGGGAGCCCCCTTGGCACGGTCAAGATGCGCGTTAAGTTGGCGGTCGGAAAATTGAAGACGCTCCTCAAAGACGACTTCTCGTGATCGCGCCAGGCCGCATGACCTGCGACGAGTTCAAGGAAATGGCGCCGGCGTACGCGCTCATCGCGCTGGACGAGGACGAGCGCTCGGCCTGCGCCGATCACCTGGCGACCGGTTCGCACCGGGGCTGCCGTGAAGCGGTCGCCTCGGCGGAGATGCTGGCGGCGCGGATGGGCGCGGCGTTGATTCCCCAGCGCCCCTCACCCGAGGTGTGGCGCGCCATCGCGGCCCGCCTGCCCTACGAGCGAGGAGGCGCGACCCTGTCAGACGAGGCGGCGCGACGGCGGGGCCTCTACCATCTGTGTGGCTGGTTGCTGGCCGCCGCGCTGGTCGGCGTCTACCTCTACAACGCCCCCATCGATCTGCGCGCGCTTCACGCGGTGATGGGCCTCGGCGGACAGCTCGCCTCGTCCGGGCGCTAAGCAGCGCGCCGGGGTCACGAGACGCCGAAGGGCTGCGACTGGAAGGTATCGAGCACCAGCGTGCTCAAGCGGCGGCGGACCAGGACGGCGCCGAAGATCGACGTCGCCAGGCAGGCCAGCAGGTAGCCGAGCACCGGTTGCCGCCCGAGGGCGAGCGCCAGGAGCGTGAGCGCCACCGTGCTGCAGAGGAGCCCGGCCGAGATCACCAGCGCGTCGCGCCGCAGATCGAAGTAATAGAGGAGCAACACCTCGAGCAGCGTGATCATCTGCGCCGCCGCGCCGATGGCGTTGAGCCGGAACAGCGGCGTGGCGTTGGGCGACAGCCCGACCGCGTGCACCAGGAAGGGCGCCGCGGCGATGGCGATGCCGCTCGCCGAGGCCTGCACGACGCCGGCGCCGCGCAAGATGCGGCGCGCCTCGGCGGAGATCTCCTCGGCCCCGTGCTGCAGCCGCCGCAGCGGCGCGCCGATCTCGATGTCGGCGTAGAACGCGCGAAACCGGCGATAGAACGACGTCTCGATCTGGACGTAGATCCAGGCGAAGGCCGGGATGACCGAGAACCAGGCCACCGCGGCGATGGCGGCGTAGAAGGTGGCCGCGTTCCCTCCGGCCACCAGGTAGACGACGATCTTGTCCGCCCAGATCGACACGTAGTAGGCGAGCGCCGACAGCGCCAGGAGCCGGTATTCGCGAAAGGCCGGGGCGAGACGCGCCGCCTCGTCGGCGTCGCCGGGAACGGCACGGGCGACCCCCTGGACCAGGATCGCCAGCGTGGCGAGCTGGCCGGCGGCGAAGCCGTAGAGGTATCCGGCCGCGCCGAAGCCGGAGGCGGTGTCCAGCACCCAGGCCGAGACCAGGCCGAGCGGCGCGCCGATCCCGAACGCGCGCATCACGATCATCGGGGAGGTCATCCCGCCGCCGACCGACAGCATCAACCACTGCGCGCCGATGATCGCCGTCAAGGGCGCCCCCACCACCGCCAGCGCCAGCGGCAGCTTCATGACGACCACCAGCACGGCCCCCATGAGCGCGAACCCGACCAGGATCAACGCCGTCGCGCGGCGCAGGGGCGCGCCGATCTTCTCGATGTGGTGGTCGTAAAGGCGGTCGGCGGTGTAGCGCGACACCACGACGTGGATCGGCGCCGACAGGATGACGGTGAAGGCATAGACGAGGGTCAGGAACCGCTCGACGACGGCGAAGTCGGTGCCGCTGCGCCGGGCGACGATGCGCAGGCTGGTGAGCACCGCGGTCGTCAACAACCAGGGAGCGCTGGTGACGGCCACGCCCGTCAGATACGCGCCGATGGTCCCGGCCAGCGATCCGCGATCGATGAGCCGCTGCAATTTCCATCCGATGCCCGCCATGTTCACCTCGGGAACCCTAGAGGGTCCCCGCTCCCCTCTGCTGTCGCGCGACGGTTTCCTCTTCGATCGCCGGACCCTCGATGGCCGGAGCGCCGGCGCGCATCGCCGCATAGAGCGCCCGGTAGGAGGCCAGCATGTCGCGCCGCTGGTAGTAGGCGGCCACCCGGCGCTGCCCGGCCTGGCCCATTCGGCGGCGCAGCTTCGGATCGCGCGCCAACCGGACCAGCGCCGCGGCCGTCTCCTTGGGAGAGGCGACCCGGGTGACGAACCCGGAGGGGCCGAGCTGGCGATCGGCGCCCTGACGCCCTTCGACCATCTCCCGACAGGCGCCGACGTCGCTGGCGATCACCGGCACGCCGCGGGCGTAGGCCTCCAGGATCACCAGCGGCTGTCCCTCGCTGAAGCTGGTCAGCACGACGACGTCGAGGTCGCCGTAGATCGCCGCCGGCGGCATCGGGCCGACGAAGGCGATCTGCGCGTCGCGACCGAGCCGCGCGACGAGAGCGCGGCAGCGCGCCGCATAAGCGGCGTCTTCGTCCATCGGACCGATGACGCGCACCTGGAGGTCGACCGCGTGCAGCGCCAGATCGCAGGCGCGGATGAAGGTGATGAGGTCCTTGATCGGCACCACGCGACCGACGAACCCCACGCGCAGCGGCGCCGGGCGGAGCGCGATGAGGTCGTCATCGGAGCCCGGCGCCTCGTCGTCGGTCGGCGCCGCCAGCACCGGCGCATCGGCGGGGAGATCGACGCCGTTGGGAACGATGTCGATCTTGGCCGCGAGAGCGCCGTCGGCGATCTGCTTGCTCCGGTTGACCTCGGAGAGCGTCACGATTCGCCCCGCCTGCGCGTACGCCAGGCGCGACAGCGCGCGGAAGAATCCCGACCAGATCTTGCGCAGCGGCGAGACGTGCGGGGCCCAGGTGGCCGTGCGCAGCCCGAAACCGCCGTCGTCGGTCTCGGCCGCTTCGCGGATCCAGTCGGCCCGCGCCAGCTCCATCTCCCGCTCCCGGGCGTAGATGCCGTGCTCGGTCAGCGCCAGCGGGCGCCGCGACCGGCGGCTCCAGACCGCGGCCAGCAGGCCCGCGTACCCGGTGGCGATCGCGTGGTAGCAGGCGGCCGGCACGACCGGCGCGTTCAGGAGGCGCAGCATCGGGACGTGGATGGCGCGGAAGTGCCAGAAGAGATCGAGGAACGGCGCCTCCGCCGCCGCTTGCTCGGCCAGCTCCGTCAGCAGATCGAAGCTGGCGCGTCCGTAGAGCAGCTCGTCGAGCGTGAGATCGTTGGTGGCCAGATCCTCGAGGATGCTCTGCTGCGTCTCCGCATCGCCGGCTTCGTCGAGGTGCATGCGCCGCAGGCCGGCCAGGACGCGCGACGGCTGCGCGCGGGTGTCGACGGTGGTGCGCAGGCTCCGGATCTGTTCGCGCAGATCGGCGCGCGCCGCCCCGTCGAGCGGCGGGCGGGCGGTCTCCTGGCAGAAGACGCGGTGCAGGCCGACCACGTTGTCGGGAAGCTGAAAGCGCGGCTCGCCGTAAGCGCCCGGGTGCGACCCGACGTTCAGCACGGCGAAGCGCAGCTCGGGATGGCCGAGGATGATGTCGTGCACCCAGGACGACACGCCCCCCGAGACGAAGGGGTAGGTCCCTTCCACCAGCAAGCAGACGTCGGCTTCAGGGCTTTTCAACCGGGACCTCGCGGGTGCTGGCGGGTGGGGGGACTTGCACGACACCGACGGTGACGGCGCCGCCGGTCGCACCGCGCGCGTGCAACCCGGAGAGGCGCCGGGCGGCCGACAGGCGGCGCCTGATGAGCGGAGGCGGCGACGCCGGGTGATAGCTGGCCAGCGCGGAGGCGCTCTCCCACGGCAGCGCGTGCGTCGCCATCACCGCCTCGTCGCGCAAGGCGAGCAACATCTCCATCTCCGCCGGCGCGATCTTCTCGACGGACCGGGCGGCCAGCACCGGCTCGGTCTCACCGTCCCCCTCGGCCAGGACCACCTCGTCGATCGCCTCCAGCGCGGCGTCGGGATGCAACGTGGCCAGCTCCAGCCGGGCCCGGCCGATGGCGACGGCCGCCGCCCGGGTGGGATCGGCGGCCAGCGCGGCGGAGAAGTACCCGCGCGCTTCGTGCGCGAGCGTGGGGAGAAGCGCCGTCTCCGCCAGCCCCGCCTCGATGGCGTCGGTGGCCAGCTCGGCAGCCGCCAGCGCCTCGCCGGGGCGCGCCGGCGTCTCGGCCAGCGCTTTGCGGTGCTCGTCCATCCGCGCCTCGAACGACGCCGTCATCTCCTCGATCGCCAGCGCCGACTCCACCGCCAGCTCGGGGTTGGCGGCGCCGAGCGCCCAGCGCAACAGCGCCACCGAGCCGGCGTCGGCGCGCAAGGCCAGCGTGGCGATGATGGCCCGCCGCTCGTCGGGGCGTCCCGGCCAGCAGCGCTTCGCAGGTGGGGAGCGCCTCCCCGAGGCTGCGCAGCTCCTCCGCGCGGGGCGCCTCGGCGGCTGCCGCCACCGCCGTCGGGATCGGCCTCGACCAGCTCCCCCTGCCCCGCCGTCCCCAGCGAGATCGCCGCCAGCGGCGCCCCGAACACCGGAATGGCGAAGGCGTACGCCGCGCCCAGCAGTCGCTCGCTTACCGGCAGCGCCGGCGCGACGACGATGGGAACCAGCGCCGCCAGGTGCAGGGCGGCCGCCAGCAGGAGGACCGACGTCGGCGTGTGACCGAAGAGCAGCAGCACCGCCGTCAGATCGATGAGCACGGCCGAGACCCAGGGGATCACCGGCAGCGGCCGGCTGCGCACGACCGGCGCATCGACCACCGTGACGCCCCCGCCGGCGCCGTTCGCTCCCCGACGGCTAGACATTGGCCGACGACCCACTGGAGCGATCGCTCCGTTCAGCGCCGCGGCGGCCGGCGGCCCGCGCGAACGCCGTGGCCAGCCACTCGGCGACCACCGCCAGATCGCGCAGCGCTGCCGCGCCGACCCGCGCCACGCCGCGCACCGTGAGCACGCCGACGGTGCTGTCGTCGACGATGATGGGCGCCGCCAGATCGCTGTCGCCCGGGCCGGCCCCCGCCAGATCGACCGCCCGCACCGGCTCGCCGCTGCGCAGGGCTTCGGCCACCGTCGCGTCGCTCTCCCCCGGCCCCGGCGCGGCCCAGGGGCCGGTGGTGGCGACGAGAGTCAGGGCGCCGCCCCGCACGTCGGTCGCCCCGCCCGCCGCCGGCGGAGCCTGGACCGCCCCGGCGCGCGCCCCCAGCCGGGCCACGACCAGCGCCAGCGCCGCCTCGGAGGCGGTGGTCAGGTCGCCCCCCTCGATCCGCCGCGCCACGTCCCGCAGAAAAGTGAGCGCCAGGTCGAGGCGATCGTTGCGGGCGCGCAGGGCCAGCGCGGCCCGCCGAAGCTCCCCCAGCGCGGCCGCATCGTGACTGACCTTTCCGGCGAGGAGCTCGCGCTGCTCGTCCAGATCCTGCACGCGTCGTTCGTGCACCGAGGCGATCCAGCTCACCAACAGGGCGGCCGCCAGCGCCCCCAGCTCGGCGGGACGCGCCAGCTCGGTCAACACGTGCCCCGGCAGCGCCCGCCAGGAGAGCGCCAGCAGCGCCAGCGCCCCCCAGGCGATCGGCGTCGACAACACCAGGCCCCGCGCGCCGTAGCGGGCGGCCAGCGCCAGAACCACCAGCCAGACGGGATGCGGGCGCAGGATGCCCCACCCGAGGTAGGGCGCCGGCGCGGCCACGGCGACCGCCGCCAGCACCAGCGTCGTCGCGACGACCGCCTCGATGACCAGGCGACTCGATCGCGTGAGCGGGAGACGACCTGGCCCGCGCGAGCCCGCCGGGGGGCCCGCGGGATCCTTCGATGGCGCCGAGCTAGAGATCTGCATGGAAGGCGACCCATCCGATCTGGAGCGTGCCGGGAATCCCGGTCGTGGCGCTCTGGTGTGTGTAGTCGTAGCTGACCGTCAACCGGGTCGACCACGACGAGGCGACGACGACCGAGCCGCCGGCCTGCGCCAGCAGCTGGTTCTGCACGTTGTCGTAGCCGATCCCGCCGCGCAGCTCGATCCCGGTGCGCCCCCCCCAGAGCGCCTTGCGAAGAATGAAGGTGCCGTTGTCGATCGAGTCGCGCGGGTAGAGGGCGATGCGAAAATTGGGTGAGAGGTTGGCGAAGTTCTCGTAGTGGCGGTAGGCCAGCACGCCCGCGTCGTTGAGGGCGGTGCGACGGACCATCTTCTCGTCGAGCGTCTCGCCGCGCAGGACGCGCGTCGAATCGGACCAGAGGTTGAAGTCGATCCCCGCCCAGGCCATGAGCTGGTTGGCGGTCGGCGTCGGATCACCGTCTTCGAGCGGGCGGAGGCTGAGCCGCCGGACCAGGGCGCCGCTGTCGACCAGCACCACCCGGCTGATCGGAAACAGATACAGATGGCCGATGGCGCCGGTCTGCCTGCCGCCTTCGTGAATGGTCACCGGCGCGTCGTTCCACTGCTCGTTCACGTCGAGGTGCAGGTTGACGTGCACGTAGCGCGAGACCGGCGCGTCGAGCTCGCCCTGTCCGCCGAAGGAGAGCTGCCGGGCCGGACCATAGAGCTGGGCTCCGGCGGAATCCTCGCCGGTGGTGGTGGCGAACCGGCTGTCGGCCCCGAGGAGCAGCGACGCGCCCGAACGCCGGCCGAACATGGCGTAGCCCCCGAGCCCCGTGACCGAGCCGGTCTCGCGCAAGACGTTCGAGCCGACGACCTGGTTGGCGGACCAGTCGGTCGAGGTGTCACGCCAGAAGAGCAGGCCCGCCTGATGTCGCTTCCCGAACGGCAGCGCGGCGCCCGCCTGGATTCGCCAGTCCCAGGCCTGGGGATCGGAACGGACCCAGCCGCCGGTCGACAGCTCCGGCGTCACGCGGAAGTGCATGCGATCGTAGGAGGTGACCAGGGTGTTGTCGGCCCCGTCCCCGTCGGCCAGCGCGGCGTGGTACTGCAGGCTGGCGGCGCGGTAGCTGGTGGCGCGCTCGAGCGCTCGTCCATAGTCGCGCTGGGTCTCGGCGGTCGGATGGTCTTCGACGAGGCTGCGGCGCACCGCCAGCTCGCCGTCGAGATCGCCGTCGGCCTCCAGCGCCCAGGCCAGCATCTGCCGGCCGCGCAGGTTCTTGGGATCGAGCGCCAGATACCGACGCAGGACGCGGGCCCCCCCCTGCCAGTCCTTGTTGAGGAGGTGAGCGTCGGCCTGGTTCAACGAGACCTCCTCGTCGAACTTGGGCGGGGGCGGCTGCATCGTCTCGTAGACGCGATCGGCGAGGACCACGTAGCCACGCCGGGCGTAGATGCGCGCCAACCAGAGCTTCTTCATCCGCTCCTGGGGATGGGGGCCGATCTCCAGCTCCGCGATGCGATGCTCGCGAAAGGCCTCCGCGTCGCGACCCAAGGTGAAGAGCGCCTCGCCGCGCAGGTAGTGCAGCTCCGGATCGCGCTTGTGCCCCTCGAAGTGGTGCGCCTTCTCCAGCGCCTCGGCGGCGTACTCGAACTCGCCGGCGGCGGAGGCGGCCCGCCCGGCGTCGCGCTCGGCCGGACCGTCGTGCGGAAGCGCCTTCAACACCTCTTCGAACTCGCGCCGCGCGCGATCGAGATCGCCGCGCGCCAGCGTCTCGGTCGCCTCCTTCCGTTCCTGTTCGACCCGCTGCGCCTCCTCCGGAGGCAGGGGCTTGACAGCAGAAAATCCGTTGTCCTCCTGTGCGGCGGCGCCTGAAATCAAGACCAGGTAAAGCAATCCGGCGATGAAAGCGGCGGCCGCGGCACGACTCACCCACGCTGTCCCCCCTCTGCCGGCGGCCGCCACGGGCGAGAACGGTGCAACCGTCATGCCTGCGTTTGACGGCGCTTACCTCGGGGTATGTGCACGCTTCGACACCGTCGATTACGGCGGAGTAACGCCCCGCTGGCCGCGGGCTGCCGCAACTTGACAGCAAAGCGGTCGACCCTAAGTTGCAAAACGTTTGACTCAACCGAGGAGATAGAACATGCGCAAGTTGCACCAGGGTGGAATGTTCGTGTTGGCGTTGGCGCTCGCGGTTCCCAGCTTCATGGCGACGCGATCGGCGGTGGCGAAGACCGCGGCGGCCACCACCGACGACTCGGCGCCGGCCGGCATGTCCAAGGAGGAGCAGGAGAAGCTGAAGGAGCACAACAAGCTCCGCTCCGAGATCAAGAAGGTCAGATACCCGGCGGCCAAGTCGACCATCGTGTCGCACGTCAAGGGGATCAAGGCCGACGACAAGAAGTGGTTCGACCAGACGCTGCCCGACAAGACGTACACCTCCGCGGACGAGGTTTACTCGGCCCTCGGCTGGGAGACCGGCGCTCCTGCCGGAGCGAAGTGAGCGCCAGCCTCCAGGTCGCGTGAGCTTTCGCAGCGATCGGCGGGGCCTCACCGCCTCGCCGTTGCTGTTCACGCTTCTGTTGGCCCTGCTGCCGATGTTCGCCGCGTGTGGTCACTCGCGTTCGGCGAGCGGCGCGGATCTGACCCGCGTGCGTCGCTGGTGGATCTTGATCGGCGCCTCCCCCGTCCTCGAGGGGGTCGACTGGCAGCAGGCGGCGCGCGACACGCAGATGGTGGTGCTGGGGGGCGATCCGCAGATCTCGCCCCGCAAATTCCCGCGCGACACCATTCGCCTCGGCTATCTGAGCGTCGGCGAGGCGGATCCCCGCCGCCCCTACTGGAGCGAGGTGCGTGGCGCCCCCTTCCTGGTCGAGCCCGATCCCAGCTGGCCCGACAACGTCCGGGTCGATCTGCGCGATCGCAACTGGCAAGAGCTCCTGCTGACGCGAGAGATCCCGCGGCTCCTCGCTCAAGGGTTCGATGGGCTGATGCTCGACACGATCGATACGGCGCCCTACCTGGAGGCGAAAGACCCGGCGCGCTTCCCGGGCTCGCGCCAGGCGCTCCGCGATTTTCTGGAGCGGCTCCGGAGCCGCTTCCCGCGCGCGCCGCTGATCGCCAACGGCACCACCGCCCTCGCCGACGTCGCGCCGTTCGTGGACGGCTTCGTGATCGAGGGTGTCTTCGCGACCTACGACTTCGGCCGACGGCTTTACCGGGAGACGACGAAACAGGAACGGGACTGGAAGCTGGCCCGGATCGCCGACGCCCTGGCGATCGCCCGCCATCCGATCTTCACCATCGATTACGCCGACGTGGGCGACTTCGCGCTCGCGCATTGGGCGGAGAGCGCGGCGGCCGCGCACGGCTTCAAGCCGTACGTCGGCGTCCGGGATCTGAACACCCTCCCCTGAGGTCGCCGTCCAGCGGTTTCCCTTGCAACTTTCAATTATTTTTGAATATTTAGAAACATCGTGACCACGGCCGGGTCTGTGACGAATATCGGCGCCTTGACCACCGTCGCCGTCTCCCCATCCGCCTCGTCGACCGACTCCTCGAAGCCGGTGGGCACCATCGCGTCCGCCGTCGCGCTGGTCGAGGAGGAGATGCGGGCGGTCGAGGCGCGCCTGCGGGAGCGGCTGGAGAGCCCGGTGGGCGCGATCCCCGAGATCGGCGCGCACCTTCTGGGCGCGGGCGGCAAGCGGCTGCGGCCGCTGCTGTCGGTGCTGGCCGCGCGGGCGACCGGCGCGCCGCTCGAGCACGGCGTCGCCGTCGGTTGCGCCGCCGAGCTGATTCACACCGCCACCCTGTACCACGACGACGTGGTCGACGACGGGCGGGTGCGGCGCGGGCGGCCGGCCGCGCGGATGGTGTTCGGCAACGGCCTGGTGGTGCTGGTGGGCGACTTCTGCCTGGCGCGCGCCCTGGAGACCGTCGCGCTGACCGGCTCGCTGCCGATGGTGCGCTCGCTGGCCTCGACGGTGACGGAGATGGCCGAGGGCGAAGTGGCGCAGCTGGAGCGGGCCGGGAACCCGGACGCCTCGGTCGACGAATACTTCCGGGTCATCGATCGCAAGACCGCGTCGCTCATCGCCTGGTGCGCGCGGGTCGGCGGTTCGGTGGGCGAGGCGCTGGGCGGGCCGCTCGAGCGGTACGGCCGCGCGCTCGGGCGGGCGTTTCAGATCGCCGACGACGTGCTCGACAGCGCCATCGACGAGGCGACCGCCGGCAAGTCGGTCGGTCACGATCTTCAGGAGGGGAAGCTGACGCTCCCGGTGCTGCTGGCCTGCGAGGCCGACCCGGCGCTGGCCCGGCGCGTGCGCGAGCACCTGGGTGAGCAGGGGGTGCCGGCCGAGATCGTCGCGAGCATCCTGACCGACGTCCGCGCCGCGGGCGGCGTCGAGCGCGCCCGCCAGAAGGCGGCCTCGCTGGCCAACGAGGCGGTCGCCGCGCTCGGTGAGCTGCCCGCCTCGCGCTACCGCGACGGGCTGGTCGCGCTGGCCCACGCCTCGGCCGACAGGAGCTCCTGATGTCGAGCGCCGCGGCCAAGGCCCCCCAAACGACAACGCCCTCGTCGTCCGCCGACCGAGGGCCGACCGAATCGGTCCCCTCCCACTGGGACGATCTCGGCATGTTCGTCCGCTACCTCGAACAGCGGGGGGAGCTCCGGCGCATCACGCAGGAGATCGATCCGGTGCTGGAGGTTTCGGCGCTGGCGCAGCGGGCCGTGCGAGCGGAAGGGCCGGCGCTGCTGTTCGAGCGGGTGAAGGGGTCTCGCTATCCGCTGCTCATCAACAGCTACGCGACGCGCCGGCGGGTCTCGTGGGCGCTGGGGGTCCCCGATCTCGACGAGCACGCGCGCGCCATCTTCGATCTGGTGAGGTCGCAGCCGCCCGTCGGTCTGATGGACAAGGTGCGCATGCTCCCCAAGCTGGCGCGCATCGCCGCCGCCACGCCCAAGACGGTCCGCAACGCCCCCTGCCAGGAGGTGGTGGAGACCGACGTCGACCTCGGGAAGCTGCCGATCTTGACCACCTGGCCGGAGGACGGCGGCCCGTACATCACGCTGCCGATGGTGATCACCCGCGATCCCGACAAGGGGACGCGCAACGTCGGCTGCTACCGGATGCAGGTCTACGACGAGCGCACGACCGGCATGCACTGGCAGCTGCACAAGACCGGGCGCCGGCACATGCGGCGTTACAAGGAGCTGGGGCAGACCCGCATGCCGGTGGCGGTCGCCCTGGGCGGCGATCCGGTGCTCCCCTATGCGGCGACCGCGCCGCTGCCCGACGGGATCGACGAGTTTCTGTTCGCCGGCTTCCTGCGCCGCAAGCCGGTCGAGATGGTGCAGTGCAAGACCATCGACCTCGAGGTCCCGGCCTCGGCGGACTTCGTGCTCGAAGGCTACGTCGACGTCGACGAGCTGCGCCGCGAGGGCCCCTTCGGCGACCACACCGGCTACTACTCGCTGGCCGACGACTATCCGGTCTTTCATCTCACGGCGATCACCCGCCGCGAGTCGCCCATCTACGCGACGACGGTCGTCGGTCCGCCGCCGCAGGAGGACGCCTGGCTGGGCAAGGCGACCGAGCGGCTGTTTCTGCCGCTCTTGCAGATGACCTTCCCCGAGATCATCGACATGAACCTGCCGATCGAGGGCGTCTTTCACAACCTCTGCATCGTGTCGATCAAGAAGGAGTACCCCCACCACGCGCGCAAGATCTGCCATTCGCTGTGGGGGATGGGGCAGATGATGTTCGCCAAGTGCATCATCGTCGTCGACGAGGACGTCAACGTTCAGGACGTGCGCGAGGTGGCCTGGCGCGCGCTCAACAACATCGACGCCAAGCGGGACGTCTTCTTCGCCGAGGGGCCGATCGACGTGCTCGACCACGCGTCGAGCGCCTTCGGCTTCGGCGGCAAGCTGGGCGTCGACGCCACCCGCAAGTGGAAGGACGAAGGGTTCACCCGCGAGTGGCCCGAGGTCCTGAAGATGGACGCCGGCGTCGAGGCGCGGATGGGCGCGCTCTGGAAGGAGCTGGGGCTGTGAGCGCGTCGGCGAGCCTCGCCGAAGGGGGCGCGGACGTCCAAGGGATGTTCAACCGCGTGGCCCGCCGCTACGACGCCGCCAACCGGATCATGTCGGGGGGGATCGACGTGGTCTGGCGCAAGAAGGCCATCACCCGCCTGCTCGACGGGCTGGGCGAGACGCCGCGCATTCTGGATCTCGGCGCCGGCACGCTGGACGGCGCGCTGGAGCTCGCCCGGCGATCGCCGGGGGCCCGGGTCGCGGCGGCCGACTTCGCGCGCGAGATGCTGCGCGCCGGGCGCTCCAAGCTGGACCGGGTCGCCGGCAGCCAGCGCATCGCCACCTACGCCGCCGACGGACACGACCTGCCGTTTCGGGATGCGGCGTTCGACGGGGCATTTTCCGCCTTCTGCGTGCGCAACCTGCGCGATCTGCCGCGCGGGCTCCGTGAGCTGCGCCGGGTGGTGCGGCCGGGCGGACGCGCGGTGATCCTCGAATTCCTGCGCCCCGACAAGCCGCGCTTCTTCTTCGATCGGATCTGGAACCCGCACGTGCTGCCGCTCATCGGAAGAGCCGTGACCGGCGATCGCGAGGCCTACCGCTACCTGCCCGATTCGATCGCCGCCTTTCGCTCGACCGCGGAATTCTCGGCGCTCATGACGGAGGTCGGGTTCACTTCGGTGGAGACCAAGGCGCTGTTTCCTTCGGGCGTCGCCACGATGGTGGTGGCGTCGTGAAGCTGGTCGTCGCCGTCGGCGGAGCTTCGGGATCGATCTACGCCAAACGCCTGCTGGACACCTTGGTGCCGCTGGCCTCTGGGCTGGAGGTTGGTGTCGTCTTCACCCATTCGGGCAGTGAAGTCTGGAAGCACGAGATCGGGGAAGTCCCGACGTTTCTCGGGGACCCGCCAGGGGTTCCCGAACCCTCCCGCGACGAGCTCGGCCGGGCGAAGCCCGGCCTCCCTCACGCGAGATACCCTTTCAAGCGTTATGGCCTGCGCGACTTTCGCGCGCCGTTCGCCTCGGGCTCGGCGGGCTGGGACGCCATGGTGGTGATCCCCTGCTCGACCGGCGGCCTGGCCCGGATCGCCCACGGGATCTCCGACGATCTGGTGGGTCGCGCCGCCGACGTGATGATGAAGGAGCGCCGCAAGCTGGTGCTGGTGGTGCGGGAGACGCCGCTCTCGACGATCCACCTCGAGAACATGCTGGCGGTCACCCGCGCCGGCGCCGTCGTCCTGCCGGCCGCGCCTTCGTTCTACTCCAGGCCGGAGACGATCGAGGCGGTGCTGGACACGGTGGTCGGCCGCGTCCTCGACCAGCTGGGGCTCCCCAACAAGTTGATGCCCCGCTGGGGCGCGGACGAATCCAAAGGAGAATCGCCATGAGCGTCGAGGCGCGAAGCCTTCCCATGCCCGAGCCGGCGTCCGAGTCGCCCGCATCATTGGCCGCGCTCGACCTGTTCGCGTCGGCCGCCAGGCCGCGGCGGCGCGCGACGGGAAGCTCGGGCGGCGGGGGACGTTCGTTCGCGCGCGGCAGCTTCTGGCGAGCGGCGGTTGGCGGGGACCGCGCGACGCCGCCGAGTCGCTCGTCGACGAGGCGGACCTGGCCGCCGTCGGCGGTCTGCCGGCCCTCGCGCGCCGCGGGGATCGATCTCCTCGTCGCGCCCGCCGATTCGTCGCAGGCCCGGGCCGCGGCCGAGGCGGGGCTGCGCATCCTCCTGCGCGTCCCTTACCGCCTGGGCGAGGACGATGGCGAACGTCTCGACCGCCTGGCCGCGATCGATCAGGCGCCGTATGACGTCTGGGGCGTCATGCCGGCGCCGGTCGGCGAGTCCTACGGCCTCGACACCCTGCGCCTGTTCGCGCTCTGCCGGCTGGCGCTGCCGCGCGTTCCGCACCTGCTGGCCGACGTGGGCGCGCTCGGTCCGCGCCTGGCTCAGATGGCGCTGGGCTTCGGCGCCGACGAGCTCTTCGCGCCGATCGTCGCCGAGCGCGCGCTGCGCCTCGGAGCCAACGCCCACAACCCGGCGCTGACCCGCAAGGAGGCCGCCACGTTGATCCGCGGCGCGGGCCTGGCCCCCTGCGAGCGCTTCGGCGACGGCACGATCGAGGAGGTATCCCTTTGACCACCTTCGCTCAGATCCGCGACAAGGTGCGCGCGGCCGAGTCGCTTGTCGTTCGAGGACGGCGTCGCGCTCTACCAGCACCCGAACCTCATGGAGCTGGGGGCGCTGGCCAACGAGGTCCGCGAGCGGCTGCACGGCGACCGCACCTACTTCAACCGCAACCTGCACATCAACGCCACCAACGTCTGCGAGGCGAGCTGCCGGTTCTGCTCGTTCGCGCGCCTGCAGCCGGGCGATCCGGCCGCCTACACGATGACGCTGGAGGAGGCCTGGGGGAGGCTGCGCGCGCGCGTCGCGGCGAATGATCCGATCACCGAGATCCACATCGTCAACGGCCTGCACCCCGGCCTGTCGTTCGACTACTACACCGAGCTGCTCGCTGGCCTGAAGCGCATCCAGCCGGGCATCCACCTCAAGGCCTTCACGGCGGTGGAGATCTTCTACTTCGCCAAGAAGTTCGGGATGTCGATCGAGGCGGTGCTGCTGGCGCTGCGGGCGGCGGGGCTCGATTCGCTCCCCGGGCGGCGGCGCCGAGATCTTCGCGGCCGCGCGTGCGGAAGAAGATCTGCGACGACAAGAGCGACGCCGACGAGTGGCTGGAGGTGCACCGGGTGGCCCACAAGATGGGGCTGCGCTCGAACTGCACCATGCTCTACGGCCACATCGAGACCGCCGAGGAGCGCGTCGATCACATGCTGCGCCTGCGCGCGCTGCAGGACGAGACCGGCGGCTTTCAGACGTTCATCCCGCTGGCGTTTCACCCCGACAACAACGCCCTCATGAAGCTTCCCGGACCGACCGGCGTCGAGGACCTGCGCACCTATGCGGTCGCGCGGCTGCTGCTCCACAACATCCCGCACCTCAAGGCCTACTGGATCATGCTGGGGATCAAGACCGCGCAGACCGCGCTCTGGTTCGGCGCCGACGATCTCGACGGCACGGTGCAAGAAGAGCGCATCTATCACATGGCGGGCGCGGCGACGCCGCAGGTGATGCACCCGACGGAGATCATCCGCCTCATCCAGAACGCCGGCCGGACCCCGGTCGAGCGCGACACGCTCTACAACGTCGTCGCCGAGGGGGCGGCGCTGATCTCCGACAAGCCGTTCCGCCGCGAAGTCCGCCGCAGCCTGGAGGTCGTCTCGTGAGCGCCCAGACAGACAGTGCCAAGCTCCGCATCTCCGCCGTCTCGTTCCTCAACGCCCGGCCCATCACCTACGGGCTCGAGCAGGCGCTGGGCCAGGCCGGCGATCGTTTCGACCTCGTCGTTCGATCTGCCGTCCCGCTGCGCCGAGCGGCTGGCCGAGGGGGACGCCGACCTGGGGCTGATCCCCGTCGGCGCCTACGCCGCCAGCCCCCAAGAGCTGCGCATCGTCCCCGGCATCGCCATCGCCAGCCACGGCCCCGTGCGCACCGTGCTGCTGGTCGGCGAGGTGCCGTGGGAGGAGATGAAGGTGATCGCGCTCGACGGCGCCTCGCGCAGCTCGGCGATGCTGCTCAAGCTGCTCTGCCACGAGCGAGGCCTCCGGCCGCAGTTCCGCGAGGTGACCCACGACGAGGTGCTGGCCGCCGCGCAAGGCACGACCGGCGCGCTGGTGATCGGCGACGCCGGGTTCGAGGCCGAGGCGCGCTTCCCGCACGTTCAGGATCTGGGCGAGGCCTGGCACGCGCTGACCGGGCTCCCCTTCGTTTACGCCGTGTGGGCCGGTCGGCCCGGCGCCGTCGACGCGGCGGCGGTCGCAGAGCTCCAGAAGAGCCTCGCTGACGGGCTCGCCGCCCGCCCGGTGATCGCGCGCGCGCACGCCGAGGCGCACGGCGGCGATCCGGCCACCTACGAGTCGTACCTCTCGCAGAACATCCGCTATCGCCTGGGGGCCGAGGAGCTGTCCGGCATGGCGGCCTTCTTTGCGCGCGCCCAGGCCGCCGGGCTGGTCGAAGGAACGCCGCGGGCCCGCCTCTACGAGGCTGCGGCGGCGAGCGCGCCCGTGGCCAACGCCGCCCGGTCGCGATCGATCGACGCGCTCTTGAGCCGACGCCGCCGCCGGCGGGCGCCTTCGCCCGAGGAGGCGATGCGCCTTTACGCCGAGGCGCCGGTGCTGGAGCTGGGCGCCGCCGCCGACGCCCGGCGCCGGATGCTCCACCCGGAGGGCGTCGTCACCTACATCATCGATCGCAACGTCAACTACACGAACGTCTGCGTCACGCGCTGCAAGTTCTGCAACTTCTACCGCCCGCCCACCAACAAGACCGAGGGCTACGTCCTGTCGCGCGACGAGCTCGGCAAGAAGTTCCAGGAGACGGTCGACCTGGGCGGCGTGCAGATCCTGCTGCAGGGGGGCCTCAACCCCAACCTGCCGATCACCTGGTACGAAGAGCTCTTCCGCTGGATGAAGGCCAACTTCCCGCTGGCCATCCATGGCCTGTCGCCGGAGGAGATCCGCTACATCGCCGAGCTCGAAGGGATGTCGATCCGCACCGTGATCGAGCGCCTCGTCGCAGCAGGGCTCGATTCGATCCCCGGCGGCGGCGCCGAGATCCTCGACGACGAGATCCGCCACGCCATCTCGCCGCTCAAGTGCACCACCGACACCTGGATGGAGGTGATGCGCCAGGCGCACGCGCTCGGGCTGCGCACCACGGCGACGATGGTGTTCGGCTTCGGCGAAGAGCCGCGCCACCTGGTCGGCCACCTCGAACGGCTGCGCGAGCTGCAGGACCAGACGGCGGGCTTCACCGCCTTCATCTGCTGGCCGTTCCAGGCCGAGGGGACCCGCCTCAAGCTGCGCGACGACACCACGGCGATGCGCTACCTGCGCGTCGTTCGCGCTGTCGCGCCTCTACCTCGACAACTTCCCTGGGCTGCAGGTCTCCTGGCCGACGATGGGACCCGAGGTCGGTCAGGTCGGCCTGCGCTTCGGCGGCAACGACTTCGGCTCGGCCATGATCGAGGAGAACGTCGTCTCGCAGGCGGGCGCCGTCTTCAAGCTGTCCGCCGAGGACATCGAACGGTACATCCGCGCGGCCGGGTTCGAGCCGCGCCGTCGCAACATGCGCTACGAACGGCTCGCCGCCGCCTGAGGCTCACCCGATGCGGATCGTCAGCGCGCGCTGGGTCGTCCCGATCGATCGCCCGCCGATCCCCGACGGTGCGATCGCGCTCGAGCGGCGACGGCACCGTGCGGATGCTCGGAACCCGGGCCGCCCTCCGCGCCGAGTTTTCCGAGCGCGCCCGAGGAGCGCGCCGAGGGGGTCCTGCTTCCGGGGCTGGTGAACGCCCACTGCCACCTGGAGCTGTCGGCGCTGGCCGAGGTGGTTCCGGGCGGCGGCGGGTTCATCAACTGGGCCCAGCGGTTCCTGAAGAAGGTCGGCGAGACCCCGCGCGAATCCCGCCGGGCGGCGGCCGGGGAAGCGGCGGCCGCTGCCGCGCGCCTCGGCACCGCGGCCATCGGCGACGTCGGCAACACGCTCGACGCCGCGCCGGCAATCGGCGACGCGGGACTGGGCGGTGTTCTGTTTCACGAGCTGCTCGGCTCGCGCGAGGCGAAGACCGGCGACGCGCTCGCCGACGCCGCCCGCGAGCGCGCGGAGGCCGCCGCCACCTGGCCGGCCGACCTCGGCTACGTGCGCGCGCCCCACGCCCCCTACTCCGTCGGTCCCGACCTCCTGCGACGCATCTTCGCCGCGGCGTCGCGCCGAGAAGCGCGCCACCTCGATCCACGTCGCCGAGGACGAGGACGAGGTCGCCTTGCTCCGCGACGGCAGCGGCGCCTGGCCGGCCATGCTGGCGGCCATGGGCATCGACGCCGCCACCCGCGCGCCCGGGAAATCGCCGGTCGACTACCTGGCGTCGCTGGGGGCGTTCGACGGTCCAGCGCCGCCGCTGCTGGTCCACATGGTCTGCGCCGGCGCCGAGGATCGCCGGATCGCGCGCGAAGCCGGCGCCACCGTCGTGCTCTGCCCGCGCTCGAACCTGCACATCGGCGGGCGCCTGGCCGACGTCCCGGCGCTGCTCGACGACGGCGTCGCGCTCGCGCTCGGCACCGACAGCCTCGCCTCGACCCCCGACCTCTCGCTCTGGGGCGAGATGGCGACGCTGGCGCCAGCACTTTCCGTCGGTACCGGCCGCACGTTGGCTGGAGGCCGCCACCCGCGGCGGCGCCCAGGCGCTGGCGCTTCGGCGCCCACGGCACCCTGGCCCCCGGCCAGCGCCCGGGCCTCCTCGACGTGCCGGTCGACGATTTCGACCGCGCCCATCGAATCGCTGGTCCGCGACCCAAACCCAACCCTGCGCTGGGTGGCCCACGCATGACCACCGCCGCTCGCCCCCGACCGACACCCGCGCCGGCGCGCTGACCAGAGCGTCGTGAAGTTCGGGCGGATGATCAAGTTCGAGCACACGCTGTTCGCGCTGCCGTTCGCGCTGGCCGCCGCGGCCATCGCCGCCCGCGGCCACGGCCTCTCGGTCGCGCGCCTGGCCGGCATCGTCATCGCCATGGCCGGCGCCCGCACCGCGGCCATGGGGTTCAACCGCATCGTCGATCGCCACATCGACGCCAAGAACCCGCGCACCGCCAACCGCGAGCTCCCCGCCGGCGCCATCTCGGTGCGCGCCGCCTGGACGATGACCCTGGTGGCGACGGCGGTGTTCGTGGGCGCCGCCGCCGCCCTCGGCCCGCTGTGCCTCGCGCTCTCGCCGGTGGCGCTGTTCTTCCTGTACGGCTACTCGCTGACCAAGCGGTTCACGGCGCTCTGTCACCTGTTCCTCGGGCTGGCGATCGCGTCCGGTCCGGCGGGCGCCTGGATCGCCGTGCGCGGCGACTTCGGCTGGGCGCCCGGCCTGCTGATGATCGCCGTCGGGGCCTGGATCGCCGGCTTCGACGTCCTCTACGCGCTGGCCGACCGCGACTTCGATCGCACCGCCGGCCTTCATTCGATCCCGGCCCGCTTCGGCGTCGGCGGCGCGCTGGCGATCTCGGCGCTCTTCCATCTGGTGACCGCCGTCGCCCTGGTGGCGCTCTGGTCCGTTGCGCATCTGGGCGCCCCTTACCTGACCGGCGTGGTGGTGGTGATCGCGCTGCTCGTCTATGAGCACGCCATCGTTCGCCCCAGCGATCTGTCGCGCCTCGGCGTCGCCTTCTTCAATCTCAACGGCTACGTCTCGGTGGCGTTCTTCATCGCCACGCTCGTCGACACGCTGGTCCGCTAGTCAAAGGAGCGCCTCATGATCGTCCTCGTCACAGGCGCCACCTCCGGATTCGGTGCGGCGATTGCCCGCCGCTTCGCGCGCGACGGCCACCGCATCATCGCGACCGGTCGTCGCGTCGAACGCCTCGCGGCGCTGGCGGCCGAGCTGGGAGACGCGGTCGCGCTGACGCTGCCGCTCGACCTGCGCGACCGGGCGGCGGTCGAGCAGGTGGTCGCCGCGCTTCCGCCGGAGCTGTCCGCCGTCGATTTGCTGGTCAACAACGCCGGGTTGGCGCGCGGTCTCGAGCCGGCCCAGCGCGCCGACCTCGACGACTGGGAGGAGATGGTCGACACCAACGTCAAGGGGCTGATGACCATGACCCGCGCGGTGCTGCCCGGGATGGTGGCCCGCGATCGGGGGCACGTCGTCAACATCGGCTCGACGGCGGGTCACTGGCCCTACCTCGGCGCGAACGTCTACGGCGCCACGAAGGCGTTCGTGCACCAGTTCTCGCTGAACTTGCGGGCCGATCTGCTGGGGACGAAGGTGCGGGTCACGGTCGTCGCCCCAGGGATGGCCGGCGGCACGGAGTTCTCGTCGATCCGCTTTCATGGCGACGACACGCGCGCGGCGAACGTGTACGAGCGGACCGAGCCGCTGCTCCCGGAGGACGTCGCCGAGACGATTCACTGGGTGGCGACGCTGCCACCGCGGGTCAACATCAACTCCATCGAGCTGATGCCGGTCGCGCAGTCCTTCGCGGGGCTGGCAGTCTCGCGCAAATGACGGGACGCTTCGCGACCGCTCCAGCCGTCAGCGCTTGGGAGTCCAGCTGGTGCCCGGGGGGCCGGCCGACGAGCCACCTTGCCCAGCGCCCTTGGCGGGCGGCGGCGCCTCGGCGCGCTCGCTCACCTTGGGGGGCGGCGCCGAATGCGGGTGGTGAACGTCGAAGGCCGGTTTCTGCTTGGGATCGCAGTTCGGGCCGAACCCGTTGGCGTTGAACTGGTAGGACAGCCGCCCGCTGGCGCCGGCGCCGTTCGCCTCGATCTCCACCTCGTGCTCTCCCGCGCGCGACGGAGAGCAGTACGAAAGCAGGTAAAATCGCCGCGACGCCGCCTCGATCCGGGCGCCGATCTCGTCGAACCCCTTCTTGACGTCGGCGGGGTTCTGCGACGCAAACGTACCGGACCGGCCGATGCGCGAGAGCTGGCTGCGATCGACCTCCTGCCCGGCGCCGATGACGTAGGTCTCGAAGCCGGCGCTGTCGAGCGCGTGGTCGACGTCCTCGGGGCTGGCGCGGTGGGCCCGGTCGGTGCCGTCGGTGAACACCACCAGCGTCCCGAAGCGCAGCGGCACGGGCGCGCGCTCCATCTGCTGGGTCAGGAGGCGCACCCCTTCGATGACGGCGCCGTTCAAGTTGGTCGACGGATCGCGGGGGCGCTTCATCGCCAGCGAGGCGACGCCGCCGCGGACGTTGCCGCCGAACGGGACGACGGGGGTCAGGCGCGGGCTGCCGTCGAAGCTGTAGACGGCCACCTTCTGGTAGGGCCCGACCCGCTCGCCGAACGACGAGGCGGCCTCGATCAGGCTCGGCATGTCCCCGGAGTCGATCACGCTGCCGCTCATGTCGACGAGCAGCAAGGTGTAGTGAATCGCGGCGACCTCGGGCTGGAGGATGGTCTGCTTGCTCTCCAGGATCGAGACCGGCTGCTTATCTTCATAGATCCGGAAATCCTGCGGCGTCAGATTGGCGACGGGCTGGCCATTGTGCGTGTCGACCGTAAAGTAAACGGCGACGTTGGACGGTTTCCGCACCGAGGCGTCCACCATCTGCAGCTTCAACCCACAACCGGACCCGAGAACGGCGGCGAGGCCGCAGGAAACGACGACGAAACTTCGAGCCAGGGCCGTGCGCATCCGCCCCGCATACCACGAAATGAGAAAAGGAATTAAGCTTCCATGGCGCACTGCCGACGAGAATGACTGCCACGATTCTCGGAACTTTGACCGAGCCCACTGAAGCAGGAGCCATGAATCGCCCGATCGCCTTTTTGAGCGCGCTGGTCCTCTGCATCGCCCTCGGCCCCGCCGCCGTGGCAGCGACGATTCCGGCTGACAAGCTCCCCGAGTCTCCGCTGGCCCTGCCCCCGCCCGGTCCGGAGGCGACCTATCTGGCGAAGCTGCACGCCCACATCCACCGCAGCTGGTCGGACAATTTCTTGCGCCTCATCGGGGAGAAGCTCGAGCTCAACAACCCGCTCAACGTCGCGGACCGCACGGCTGAGGTCGACCTGGTGATCTCGGGCGACGGCCAGCTCCTGTCGACGACCATCACCCGCCCGTCCGGGTTCCCCGGGTTCGACGACGCCATCATCGAGATTCTGCGCGACGCCGTCCCTTACCCCAAACCGCCGGCCGAGGTTCGGTCCGACGACGACAACCTCCGCCTCCACTGGACCTTCGCGCGCGATCAACGGCGCTGCTCGGGCGTGGTGGTGACGCGCTCCTACGATCCCGTCGAGACGGCCCTGCCGAAGCTGTTGCACCAGGGGCGCCGCGCCGAGGCGCTCCGACGGGTGGCCCTGGCGCGCGGCAGCGGCGTGCACGTCGCGCCGCAGTTCACGCTGCTGGCGCTCGACTGGATCAAGGCCGCCCTGCACCAACCGTACGCGACGGTGGCGATGGCGCGCATTCTCGGCGCGCGCGGCGACGCCGATGCCGTCGCCTGGCTCAAGCTGGCCGTTTTGCGGCCCGACCTGGCAGCCGATGCGGGCGCTGCCTTGACGGCGCTCAAGATCCCCGTCTGCCCCCTGGTGAAGAACGCCTTCGACAGCCAGAACTGGGCCGACCACCAACCGGCGGCCGTGGCACTGGCCACCGCCGGCGAGACGGCCTGCGTGCCAGGGTTGGCCAAGCTGCTCGGCAACGCCAAGGCGCATCCCCAGGCGCGCGCGGCCGCGGCGGTCGCGCTCGGCAACATCGACGATCCGGCGGCCAGAAAGGCGCTCGCCGAGGCGACCAAGGACAGCAACCCAACCGTTCACGGCGCGGCGATGCTGGCGCAGATCCGGCCGGGCGCCGGCCGTCGCGCGGTGATCGCCATGGAGGTCTACCTGCGGGATCCCGCCCCCGACCTGCGGGCGGCCGCGGCGGCGGGCGTGGTGCGCGCCGGCGGCGACACGAACCTGGCCGACCTCTACGTGCTGTTCAAGGACAGCGACGCCCGTCCGGCCCTGGCGGCGCTGCACGAGCTGGAGCGACTGCAGACCGAGGAATCGACCAAGCTGGTGGCCCGGCTGGTGCGGCGACCGCAGCTGGAGGTGGCCAAGCTCGCCACCGACATCCTCTTCCGGCGCGGCGTGCGCGACAGCTACGGGGTGCTCAAGCCCTATCTCGAGCCGAACACCACGATGCCGCTGCGCGGCCGCGCGATGGTGGTCGCCGACGACGCCCTTTTGCGATCGGCGAGCGCCGACCCGGCGCTCGGCATCTGGGTCTACCGCGCACGCCTCATCCGCGGCGAGCCCGATCTGGCGGCCGACTGGTTCATCGCCTACGGGACCAAGCTGCAACCCTCGGCCCAGGCCGAAGCAATGACCGAGTGGCTCATGCACGCACCCGCCGCGCCGCCGACCGAGACGGCCAGCGCCACCCCCGCACCCGCCCGGCCCGCGCCCCTCACGGCGTCGCCCGCCCCTCCCCCAGCAGCCGCCCAAGCCATCCACTGATGAGATGAGCGGGGTCGGAGAACGACCCAGGCTCGCGCCCGGAGCCGACGGCGATGCCCCCTCACCCGCGCCTTCGGCGCCGGCCTCTCCCGCAAACGGGAAAGGCGCAGATGGGCCGCCGCCCGATCAACACCAGCTGCTTTAGTTAGGTAGGCGTGACCTGCGTGAGCGGCAGCGCCGTTCTTTCGGTGAGCGTGCGGCCGTTGCCGGCGATCACCTTCTTGAACCAGTCGAAAGAGTCCTTCGGCACACGCTTCTGGTTTTCGAAGTCGACGTAGACCAGGCCGAAGCGCTGCTTGTAGCCGTCGGCCCACTCGAAGTTGTCGAGCAGCGACCAGGCGTAGTATCCGGTGATCGGGACGCCGTCCTTGATGGCGCGGGCGAGCTCGCCGAGGTAGCGGTGCATGAAGTCGATCCGCTGCGGATCGTGCACCTTGCCGTCGAGGAAGACCTGATCGCGCGTCGCCAGGCCGTTCTCGGTCACGGAAACCGGAAGCTTGTAACGGTCATAGAAATACCGCGGCCCCCAGTACATGCAGCCCGGCGTGATCGACTGCCAGTCGGAGCCAGCGCGCGGATACCCCGGGCGCAGCGGAACCTGCTCCGGCTTCCCGTCGGCGCCGCGCCGCGCGGTCTCGGCCTTGTAGAGATTGAGACCGAGGAAGTCGATCGGCTGCTTCATCTCGTCGAGGTCCGACGGCTTGAACGCCGGCAGGTCCTTGCCGAACACCTTCACTCCATCCTCGGGATATTTGCCGAGCAGCACCGGGTCGGTGAACCAGCTGTTGTTCCACTGACTGCGGTTGCCGACCGCGAAGGTCGCGGTGCGCGCCGCCTCGACGTCCTCGGGCTTGTCGCTGGCCGGCTGGGTAACCTGCGTGGAGAGCACGTAGCCGACCTTGGTCCCCTTGGCGTCCTTGGCGCGGGCGCGCAGCACCTGCACCGACTTGGCGTGCGCCCGCATGGCGTTGTGCGCGGCGGTCAGGTACTGGGTGGCGGTCAGCTTGTCGCCGGGCGCGTGGGTCCCATCGAGGAGGCCGGAGCCGATGAAACACTGGGGCTCGTTCTGCGTGGCCCAGACCTTGACCCGGTCCGAGAACTTGTCGGCGAGCAGGCTGGTGTACTCGGCGAACCAGTCGGCCGAATCGCGGTTCAGCCAGCCGCCCTTCTTGTAAAGCGCCTGCGGGTAGTCCCAGTGGAAGATCGTGACGAACGGTTCGATCCCGTGCGTGCCGAGCTCGTCGATGACGCGGCTGTAGAAGTCCAGCCCCTTGGGGTTGGAGGCGCCGATCCCGTTCGGCAGCACGCGCGGCCAGGAGATGCTGAACCGATAAGACTTGGCGCCCAGCGTCTTGATGAGGGCGATGTCCTCTTTGAAGCGGTGGTAGTGGTCGCAGGCGACGTCGCCCGTGTCGCCGTCGAAGATCGCGCCCTTTCGCTTGCAGAACACGTCCCACACCGACAGCCCTTTGCCGTCTTCATTCGCGGCCCCCTCGACCTGATAGCTGGCCGTCGCCACGCCCCAGGCGAAGTCCTTCGGGAACGGTCCGCCGGCGTGCCCCTTGACCGCGCCGCTCTTGCTCGCCGCGTGCGCCGCGCTCGCCAGCGCCACGCCGCCGGCCGTGATACCCAACATCTGCCGCCGACTGAGATCTTCTTTGGCCATCCGTCCGCTCCTCATTGAGCCTTCGTGACTTCAAGGGACCGCGCCCCACAGAAGGGACCTACGCCCTCGCCCGGCGGGCACGTGCCCCCACCTGGTGCCAACCCTACACTCACCCCGCCTTCGAAGGATCACCTTCTTCGACCAGGCGAGCGGAGCGTGGCTTCGCCACGCGGAGCGAGGGAGGTTTGGAGGGCCTCATCGCGGCAGCGATGCAGGCTCTCCATGTCGAGTGGGCGCAGAAAGAATCGAACTTTCAACAAACGGATTAAGAGTCCGCTGCTCTGCCAGTTGAGCTATGCGCCCCGAAGAGACGGGTACTTACGCCATCCCCGCCCCACTCGTCAACCGATTCCGGTGGCCGACGACCCTGCGCGCCCGAGGTGAGTCGAACACCTAACCCTCGGCTTCGAAGGCCGATGCTCTATCCAGTTGAGCTACGGGCGCAAAGCTGACGCGGATGTTGCCGATGCGCCCGCTGGCCGTCAAGGGTGAGCGGCGGCGCCGGGCGAAGAGGGAGCTGGCGCCGACTTGCCCGCCGGCTTCTTGTTCACCCGCGGCCGCGGGAGAAATGCCGGGTGCAGCTCGTGGAAGATCTTCTCCTTCGCCAGGTACGGCGCGTTCTTCATGTCGACGTGGGCGATCGCCCGCAGCGTCGTCTCCAGCAGCGAGATCCGGCCCCGGACGGCGCCGTCGCAGGGCGGGACGCCGGCCGGCTGCGGCGTCTGGTCGCAGAGCGACATCGCCTGCTGGGCGGCCTCGAAGGCCGGCTCACCCTCGAAGCGGTCGGCGTAGGCGATGGCCCGAACGTGCTCGAGCCGATAGTCGCGGGGGTGAAAACGGAGCGCGCTGGTCACCGCAGCCAGCGCCCAATCCGGCCGATGGCCGTCGAGATAGATGTTCGCCACCTCGAGGCTGGCGGCGACGTCGTCGGGGTGGCCGATCAAGATCGACTGCAGCTCGGCGACCCGCTCGCGCCGCTCACCGTCGACATTCAACGCTGGCTTCACCGTCGCGTCGGGGCGAGGCATGAGGAGAATCGTCGCCAATAAAATGATGACGATCAGATCGAGGATACGGGTGATACCCATGGCGACGGTGCCATGTCTAGCGTGTCTCCGGGACGAAAGCGAGGGGTCTCCGATGAGATCGTCGCCATGCTGGCCGCGCCGTCCCTCCTTGCCGCCATTTTGGCCCGGCGGGGATAAAAACCCCGACTGGGGAAAAACGCTACAGCTGGTCATGCGAAACCGTGGCGAAACCTCGATGAAACCGAATGGCACCACAAGTGCTACAGCCACTCTTGGATTTCTCGGGGCCGGGGCGGTTTGCGACAGTCGTCAGGATAGACCCCCCACAAGCAAAGCCCGCCGTCCGAACACTGCCGAACGCTGTTGAACCCAGAAGGATTGAAGGAGGAGCCGGATGATCGTTCTCAAGATGTTGGCCGACGCATTCCACGAAGGCGGATGGGGGATGTGGCCGATTCTGTTCCTGTTGATGATCACGCTTTCGATCGTCATCGAGCGCGCGGTGTTCCTGCGCCGCGCCGTCATCGACAAGGAGAAGCTGGTCGCTCTTCTCCGCTCGCAGATCTCCGCGGGCAACATCCAGGGGGCGATCAAGGTCTGCTCCGGCAACTCGACGCCGCTCACGCGGATCGTGCAGTCGGGCCTGATGCGCGCCAACCGTTCGGATGAGGAGATCAACTCGGCCATGGAAGAGGCCGGTCTCCGCGAGCTCCCGCTGCTCGAGAAGCGGACCGGCTACCTGGCGATGCTGGGGAACCTGGCGACCCTCGCCGGCCTCCTCGGGACCATCACCGGCCTCATCAAGGCGTTCGCCGGCGTCGCCGGCGTCGACCCCTCGCAGAAGGCGACCCTGCTCTCGAAGGGGATCTCGGAGGCGATGAACTGCACCGCCTTCGGCCTCACCACCGGCATCATCGGTCTGGCGGCCTTCGCCTGGCTCAACGGCCGCACCCAGAACGCGCTCGACGACATCGCCGAGGTCAAGAAGAACATCTCGAACCTGTTGTTCCAGGCGAAGGCCGCCCTCCACGGGTAACCCCGCCTCCCAAAAAACTTTCATCCAAACGACCCACGATAAGGAGAACGAAAAATGTTTTTGATGGAGCACTTTCAAGAAGGCGGCTGGGGCATGTGGCCGATCGTCGTCCTGCTCGGGATCACCGTCTACATCTGGATCGATCGTCAGCTGTACGTCACGAAGAGCAAGGTCGACGTCGACAAGCTGATGTCGCTTTTGAAGTCGCAGATCGTCTCGGGGAACATTCAGGGCGCGATCAACACCTGCCAGGCGAGCCCCGCCCCCGTCACCAAGATCATCGCCGCCGGCCTGCGCCGCGCGGGTGGCACCGAGCACGACGTCCAGCAGGGCATGGACGAAGAGGCGCTCCGTGAGCTGCCGAAGCTGGAGAAGCGGACCGGCTACCTGGCGATGCTGGGGAACCTGGCGACGCTGGCCGGCCTCCTCGGCACCATCACCGGTCTCATCAAGGCGTTCGCCGGCGTCGCCGGCGTCGACCCCTCGATGAAGGCGACGATGCTCTCGAAGGGTATCTCGGAGGCGATGAACTGCACCGCCTTCGGCCTCTTCACCGGTATCTTGGGTCTGGCGACCTTCGCCTGGCTCAACGGCCTGACCCAGTCCGTGCTCGACGGCATCAACCAGGCCACGGTCGAGACGCTGAACCTGGTCGTCGCCGGCCGCACCGGTGGCGAACAGCAGCATCAACAGTACTAACCCGCCCACCAGGATCATCACCACATGGGCGTCTCAGTCGATACCGGAGGCAAGGGCGGAAAGAAATCCGTCAATGCCGACCTGAACCTGGTTCCTTACATCGACCTTCTGACCTGCATGGTGGCGTTCCTCCTCATCACGGCGGTCTGGTCCCAGCTGGCGCGTCTCGAAGCGCACCAGAAGGGGCAGGGCCAAGCGGGTGAGGACACGCCTCCCGAGAAGGTCTTCAAGCTCGTCGTGCTGGTCAACGACAGCGGCTACAACCTGGTCGCCGATCAAGATCAGCAGCCGATCCCCAAGAAGGGGGACGGCTCTTACGACATCGAAAAGCTCGGCAGCGAGCTGAAGAAGATCAAGGACACGCACGCCGACAAGACCGACATCCAGGTCGCGTCCGACGACTCGATTAAGTTCGAGGTGTTGGTCAAGACGATGGATGCGGCGCTTTCGGCGCGGTTTCCCGACATCTCACTGATTGACTCTGGCGGCGCCGGAATCTAACCGGAGCGCGAAAGGGAACATGCCTATCCATCCTCCACACGCGCACCTCTACAACTCGGTCAACCTCGAGGTGGCGAAAGCCAAGCTCGGGCACGCCGGTCGCAAGAGCCTGTACGCACCGCTCAACCTGGTGGCGTACATCGACATGATGACGATGCTCGTCATCTTCCTGCTGATGTCCTTCTCCGCGACGGGCGAGATCCTGTTCGTGCAGAAGAACATCGTGCTCCCGGACGCCCAGAACTGGACGGACCTCGAGCGCGCGCCGGTCATCGGCGTCAGCAAGGACGTCGTGACGCTCGACGGTTCTCAGGTCGCCACCGCCGACGAGCTCATGAAAGACTCGTCGACCGGCGACTTCAAGATCGCCGATCTGCACGACAAGCTGGTGACCCTGAAGAACAACTACAAGCTCCTTCACCCGAGCGAGGACTTCAACGGGATCGCCATCATCCAATCGGACAAGAACGTCGAGTTCAAGATGCTCAAAAAGATCATGTACTCGTGCGCCGTGGCCGGTTATCAGAACGTCAACTTCGCCGTAACCCCCAAGGCCAAGGGCGGCGCCGCGGCGCCCGCGCCCTAGCCTTCTTCGCTCGTCCCACCGAACAAAGGACAAACACAGCCGGCCGGCTCTCTCGCGAGAGCCGGCCGTTTGTGTTTTCGGACTACCTCCGGCCGAGCTACGAGCGCAGGGTGGCTTCGCCACCCGGAGCGAGCCGGGGGCACGGGGGACCAAAGCGCGCAAAGCGCGCGACGTCCCCCGACCTAGTAGATGGCCGCGCTTTCGAACAATCTCGCAGTGAGTTACGCTCCCTGCTCTCGGTTCCGTAATTCGCGGTTCGCCGCCCCGTAGTTCCCGCCTCCAAGGAGATGCCATGCGCACCCAGCTCACCGCCGCCCTCGCCGTGACTTTGGTTTTCGGAGGTCTCGCCTGCCAGGGAGACCCCAATGACCCGATGACCTGGGCCAAGCAGCTCAAAGACCTGCGCGTCCAGAAGGAAGCGCTCGATCACCTGGCCAACATGGACGTCGAGAAGGCGCGCCCGGCCGTGCCGGCCCTCATCGATCTTTACAACGACGCCAAGCGGCCCGAGTTCCTCGAGGCGCTGGCCCGGTATCAGGATCCGCGCACCAAGCAGATCATGATCGAGGCGCTCGACTACAACGACGACGACTTCGATCGCGCCACCATCGCCGCCGGCGTGCTCGGCGAGATGAAGGCGACCGAGGCGGTCGCCCCGCTGATCGCCGCGGTGGAAAAGCCGCTGCCCATCAAGTCGCGCGCCAACAGCACGCGCATCGCCGCCATGCGGGCCCTGGTGAAGATCGGCGACAAGCGCGCCGTCCCGACGCTGATGAAGATCCTGACGACCTCGGCCGACGAGCAGGACTTCCTGCTCAACCAGCGCGCCGCGCTGGCCCTGGCGGAGTTCCGCGACCCGCAGGCGATCCCGGCCCTCATCAAGGGACTCTTCATGACCGGCCGCGGGACGGACATCTTCCAGGAGTGCCGGCTGGCGCTGGTGCGGATCGGCGCGCCGGCCGTCGACCCGGTCATCCTGCTCATGCAGGAGAAGAACCCCGAGATTCAGGAGATGGCGACCCGGCTCAAGTTCGAGGAGTACACGCCAGGCGTCGTCCCCAAGAAGGGCGCCATCATCCTCGGCGACCTGCGGGCCAAGAAGGCGGTGCCGGCGCTGACCGCGCTCCTCCACAAGAAGGCGCGCGGCGACGAGCGGCGCGCCGCCCTCATCTCGCTCGGCTACATCGCCACGCCGGCCGCCGTGGACGCCATCCTGGCGGACCTGAAGGACGCCAAGGTCGACCCCTCCGAGCGCGCCTCGGCCGCCGACGCGCTCTACCTGTCGGGCGATCGGCGCGCGGTGCCGGTGCTGATGGACGTGGCCAAGAACGGCAACGTCAAGAACAGCGAAGGCGAGACGGCGGCCGATCTGCGCGCCAGCGCCGCCATCGCGCTGGCCCGGATCGCCGGCAAGGAGAGCTACGACGCCTTCAAGGCGCTGGTCGACAACGAGACCGCCGCCCAGGGCGTCTTCGGCATGGCGCTCGACCGCATGCAGGTGGCCAAGGAGTGCGGCGACGACCTCGCCTGCTACGGCAAGACGCTGAACGACCCCTCCTGGACCCGCGCGGAGAAGGCCGCCTTCGCCCTCGCCTTCTCGGGCAAACCCAAGCAGGCGCTGCCGCTGCTGCTGGCGGCGATGAAGCCGATCACCACGATGGCCCAGGATCGTTACCCGGTGCACCAGGCGATCCTGTTCGGTCTGGCGCGCCTCGGGACGAAGGACTGCAAGGAGTGCGTCGAGAAGCTCGACGCCGCAGATCGCCCGCGACGAGAAGGCGGTCCGCCTCCCCGGCGCGCGCGACCTGCTCGGCGAGACCCGGGTGACGGAAGCGATCATCCAGAACCAGGGCGCCGGCGATCTGGCCCCCGCGGCCACCGCGGCTGCGACCGTCGCGGACGCCTCCGCCGACATGCCGTCCGCCGCGGGCAAGGGCAAGGGCGGGAAGAAGGCCAAGGCCGCGAAGCGTGGCGGGAAGAAGAAGCACCACTAGGCGCCTCCTAGGCGCTCCCGGGACCCTTCCAGTCCCTCGGGGGCTTCGGCCGTGCGGAATCGGGGGGTGCCGTTCGTGCTTCGTCGCGCCGCCGAGTGAGGTCGACGTGAACCCCGCGTCGCGCGGAATCGGGGACCGCCGCTCGCTGTCACGCGAGCTTCCGCGCGAGACTTTTTTCCGGCCGCGAGGAGCGCACCCTGCGATTTGAGCTCGCGCTCCTCGCGGCCGGAAAAAAGTTCCGTGCGGAGGCGAGCGCGGGAGCGTGCGGGCGACCTCCGATACCGCACGGCCCGGGGTTTACCTCGACCTCACTCGGCGGTGCGACGAAGCACGAGCCCCGGCACGACGAAGCACGAGCCCCGGCACGACGAAGCACGAGCGGCCGGCGCGACGAAGCACGAGCCCCGGCACGACGAAAGGTGAGCACGACCCGGGGCCCGTGCGACAAGGGGCCGGTTTGGGATTAGCGGGAGCCGGGGTTGGGATGGGTGACCACCACCGTGGTCGTGATCCCGCCGCGCACGTTGAACACCCCCGTCACCCGGGCCCGCCGCGGCTTGATGGCGGCCACCAGGTCATTCAAGATCCGGTTGGTCACGGCCTCGTGGAACGCGCCTTCGTCCCGGTAGGACCAGAGGTAGAGCTTCCAGGATTTGAGCTCGACGCACAGCGCGTCCGGGACGTAGTCGACGTGGATCACCGCGAAATCTGGCTGGCCGGTCTTCGGGCAAAGGCAGGTGAACTCCGGGCACTCGAAGCGGATCTCGTAGTCGCGCTCCGGGTTCGGGTTGGGGAAGGTCTCGAGTGTCTTGGTGGGCCTGGTGGTCATCAGTCGAAAAAGGATATACGAAACAGCGGACCATGCGGCTCGCGGGAATCGACGTCGACGCGGCGCCCGGGCTGATCCTCGCGATCTTGCTGCTGGCGCTGGTCCTGCTGGCCGGGCTGGCGGCCCGGCTGGCGCGCGGGGTGACGTCGCGCTGGCTCTCCAGCAAGCCGGCGGTGTCGATCCCGGTCGCCTGCGCGGTCTTGATCGGCGGCATCCTCTGGATTCCCGACCTCGGTCTGCCGGGACGCCTCGCGCGCTGGCTGCACGGAGGGCTCGACATCGGGTTCGTGCTGGCCTGCGCCCTGGTGGTCTCACGCGTGGCCGTCGCCGCGGTGACGGAGTACGCGACGCGCAACCCCTCGATGAGCCCCGCGCTTGGCGTGGCCCGCGTCTCGGTCCGGTTGCTGGTCGGTGCGCTGGCAATCATCACGGCGCTGGAGACGCTGGGGGTGCCGGTCGCTCCGCTGGTGACCACCCTCGGCGTCGGATCGCTGGCGGTCGCGCTGGCGCTGCAGGAGACGCTGGCCAACTTCTTCGCCGGCCTCTACCTGCTGGCCGATCGCCCCGTGCGGCCCGGCGACTACATCAAGATCAACGACGCCCAGGGGGAAGAGGGGTACGTCGAATCGATCGGCTGGCGCTCGTCGCGGCTTCGCACGCTGAAGAACAACACCGTCATCGTGCCGAACCAGAAGCTGTCGCAGGCGACCCTCACCAACTTTCATCTGCCCGCCGCTCCGGTGGGGATGGCGGTCAACCTCGTCGTGGCCCCGGGGTCGGAGCCGTCGGCCGTCGAGGCGTGCCTCAACGACGAGCTGGCCCGCGCGGCCGCCGAGCTGCCCTCACTGATTCGGGGGAAGCCGGTCGCGCGCCTCATCGACGTGACCGACGCCGGGCAAGTCTGGAGCTCCGGGGTCCAGGTCGGCGATGTCGAGGCGCAAGGGCCGGCGGGACACGAGCTTCGCAAGCGTCTGCTGGCGCGCCTGCGGCGCGAGGGGATCGTGCTGGGTGTGCCGGCCCGCCTGATCCGCGACGGCTCCTCCTCCGCGGGCGAAACGGGGCCCAACGGGACGTCGGGGCCGCCGGTTTCCGGCTCGACCCCGGCGTAAATCGATGGATTTGACTCGTTGACAGGAAGAAGACAGCCAAGATAACGTGCTGCCTCGTTTCGCTTTTTTCAGCTGTTGGATGATGACCCTGCGGAGCCCCTCGCGCGTCTCTTTCCCCGCTGTCGGTGCCGCCCTGGCGTTCGCGCTGGCGTTCGCCGGCGGCGCCTCCGCGTCAGCGGGGACGCTGAAGGGGACGGTCAAGCTGCCTGAGTCCGCCCGCTCGAGCCGGCTCTACCAGGGCTACTGGCGCCTCGAAAACGGGAACGTTCCGGTCCAGAACGGCGGCGGGGTCAAGCTGGAGACCGCCGTGGTGCTGGAGAACGTCAACGGCGCCCACCCGCCGCCGGCCCGGACCGTCACGGTCGAGATCGGCGGGCTCGACGCCCATCCGCGGATGGTGATCACCGGCCCCGGCTCGGTCATCGAGATCAAGAACACCGGCAAGGTCCGGCTCGACCTTTCGACCCCGGAGACGCCGTCGGTGATGCCGCTCGAGCAGCTGCCGCCGGGCGCCACCCGGCGCGCCAAGTTCGACGCGATCGGCGGCTACGCCATCCACGACTCCGAGTACCCGCACATCATGATCTCGGTGATCATCGTCGACTCGCCGTTCTTCGCGACCGCCGACGAAAAGGGGAGCTTCTCGATCGCCGGTGTCCCCGACGCCAAGGTTCATCTGAAGGTCTGGGCCCGGGGAAGGTGGGCGGCCGAGCAGGAGGTCGACGCCGCCTCGAAGGAAGAGGTCATCGTGAAGGTGGCACCTCCAGGCCAAAAAGGGGCCGAAAAAGAAGCCGAAAAAGAAGCGGCGGAGTAGATGTTCCTCTCGAAGATCTGGTTCATCCTGATCGCCCTCGTCGCCGCGGTGGCCGGGACGTTCGCGCTGGTCGCGCCCCGCCCCGCCGTGCAGAAGCTGGCCGCGCTGGAGGGACAGCGGCTCGATCGCGCGCAGTACGCGGCCGAGCAGATGTTCAAGGTCGACGCGCACAAGTGGATCGATCGCGTCTCCAAGCTCGGACGGGACGCCATCCTCTCGGAGTCGCTCGACGCCGCCTCCCGCGGCTCGGGCGAGTACACGGTCATTCATCGCACCATCCAGGATCGCTTTCGGACGCTGATCCCCGATCTGGCGACGGGCGGCATCGACGAGATCGTGGCGCTCGACAACAAGGGGCGGGTCATCGCCCGGGTAGGCGGCGACAACGAGAAGGAGTACGGCGACTACATCGGCGGCGTCGAGGTGGTGGCCGACGCGCTCCGAGGCTACCTCTCCGACGACGTCTGGGGCGTGGGCGGCCGGCTCGAACGGGTCGCCGGCGCTCCGGTGCTCTCGAAGGGCAAGGATCGGATCGTGGGCGCGCTCTACATCGGCGCCGAGACGGGGCCCGGCCTGGTCGAGCGCCTCAAGAAGAACCTCGACGTCGACGTGGCGTTGCTCCTGCGGGGCAAGGTGATCGCCAGCTCCCGCCCGGCCGGCGAGCTGGACGCGCTTCCCGAGATGGTCACCCAGCACTCGGCGGAGATCGCCGAGCTCAAGCGGACGCCCGCGCTGCCGCTCACCGTCGGGCAGGACAAGCTGCTCGCCGTCGCCGCCCCGTTCCCCGGCCAAGCGGGCGAGCAGGAGGCCTACTACGCGCTGCTCGGGAAGCAGCCGGCGAAGACCGACCTGGGGGCGCTGCTCTCCAACGTCAGCTCCAACGATCTCAAGTGGGGGAACTTTCCCTGGGTGCCGCTCACCCTGGTCACGTTCGCCATGATCGCCATCGGCCTCGTTCTGCAGCGGGTGGAGGTCGAGGCGCCGCTGGGCCGGCTGCGGCGGGAGCTGCAGAAGCTGGCCGCCGGCGACATCCACAAGATCGACGACCACAAGTACGGCGGCAAGTATGGCGGCCTGGCTCGGGACGTGAACGCGGCGGTCGAGCGCTTCACCCACGCGCCGAGCGCCCGCTCGGAGATGGCCGGCAAGGACCTGAACGCCATCCTCGGCCCCTCGGGCGGAAGCACCTTCGATCTGCCGTCGGCCGGCTCGGCCTTTTCGGGGGCAACGCCGGCGTCGGCGTTCAACCCGCCGGCGCCGCCGGCCTTCCCACCGGCCGCCCCGGCGTTCCCGCCGGCTCCCCCGCCCGGGGGCTTTGCGCCGCCGCCGCTGCCGTCGTTCAGTCCGCCGCCCGCGCCGTCGTTCTCGGCGCCGTCTCTGCCGCAGCCGTTCTCGGCCGCCGGGCTCGGCGGCAGCTCCTCATCTCTCCCCCCGGCGATCAAGCCGGCGCCTTGGGCCCAGCAGTTGCCGGCCGACGCCATCGACGAGGCAAAGTCCGACGCCGAGGCGGACGCCGATCGCCAGATGCCGGAGGGGGAAGCGACCCGCGTCGTTCCCTACGATCTTCGGGAAGAGGAAGACGCGCACTTCCGGCACGTCTTCGACGACTTCGTCGAGACCAAGCGCTCCTGCGGCGAGCCGACCGCCGGCCTCACCCAGGCGAAGTTTCTCCAGAAGCTGCGCGACAACAAGTCTGCCCTGGTCGCCAAGCACGCCTGCCGCACGGTCCGCTTCTCCGTCTACGTCAAGGACGGCAAGGCGGCGCTTCGCGCCACGCCCATCCGCGAATAGCGCGCTCTCTCCCTCTGGATCGGAGGCGGGCTTTGCCCGCCGGAGACACCGCCCGTCGAGGAGCTTCTGGGTTCGACTCATCTGGGGGTGGGTCCGCGGGAGGGGTACCCCCTCCCGCGCTCTTCACTGCAGGAGCAGCTTGTCGGGGCTGGTCTCCTGGCCGGCGGCGGGGGCCTGCTGCGTCGGCGCGGTGCCGTCCAGGAAGACCTCGTCGAGGGTGCCGGTCTCCTGGCCCGGCGAGGCGAGCAGGCCGGTCGCCTTGTCGATGCGCTGGACCACGACGCCGGGCGGCTGGACGAAATCCTTGGTCGGTTTGCCGGCGGTCGCCTTCACCATGAAGTCGGCCCAGATCGGCGCCGCGGTCCTGCCGCCCGCCTCGCCGCGCCCGAGCTTCTTCATGTCGTCGAAGCCGACCCACACGGCGGCCAGGAGATCGGGCGTGAAGCCGACGAACCAGGCGTCGCGCTGGCCGTTCGAGGTGCCTGTCTTGCCCGCCACCGGACGGTGCAGCTTGCCGGCGACCGCCGCGCGCGCCGTCCCCTCGTCGATCACGCTGCGCATGAGCGACACCATCACGTAGGCGACCTCGGGCGGCAGCCCGGGAACCAGCTGCGGCGGCGCGATCTTCTGATCGCCGACCGCGCTCACCAGGGACGACTTGTCGACCTTCGCGGCCAGCCCGCCGTCGGCGAAGGTGGCGTAGACGTTGGCCAGCTCGAGCGGCGTCACCGTCAGCGATCCGAGCGCCAGCGAGAGCCCGATATCGGGCGCGATCGGCGAGGTGATCCCGACCCGCGCGGCGACCGCGCGCGCCTGGTCGAGACCGACGTCCGACAACACCTTGATGGCGACCGTGTTGATCGATTCGGCCAGCGCCGTGCGGACCCGGACCGGGCCGCGGAACTCTTCCTTCTCGTAGTTTTGAGGCTTCCAGAGTTGGTAGACCTCGGGCGCGTCGTTGATGATCGTGGCGGGGGTGATCTTGCGCGCCTCGATCGCCGCCGCGTAGATGATCGGCTTGAAGGCCGAGCCCGGCTGCCGCATCGCCCGCAGGCTGCGATCGAAGCTGCCCGCATGAAAGTCGTAGCCGCCGACCAGCGCCAGGATCTCGTGCGTCGCCGGATCCATCACCACCATGGCCGCCTGCGGCCCGAGCTCCAGCGCCAGCGGGAACGGCCGCCCCTCCGCGTGCGGCCGATCGGAGGCGAGCCTCACGCGGACCAGATCGCCCGGCTTGAACCGCTCGCCCAGCGACTTCGGCCCCTTGCTGTAGCGGGGCTCGTAGGCGAAATCGACGACACCCTCCTTGACGCCCACCTTCGCCGCCTCGAGCGCCTCGTCGGAGACCCCCTTCCGAACGGCGCCACGTTTACGCGCGCCCTTGTCGGACTTGGACTTCGTGCCCTGGACCTGCTGCGCCGCGCTGGGCGCCCTCACGGCCGCGCGCGCCTCGTTCCCCTTCTCCCGCACGCCGACGTCGACGTAGAGGTGGCCGAGCTTCACGTTGCCAGCCTCGGGCTCGACCCGGGTGACGATCCCTTCGACGATCTCGACGTCGTTGAGGCCGGTGGCGTGCGCCTTCACCAGCTCGACGCGCTTCTTGTCGAGCGCCGGCCCGGCCAGATGCCCCGACGGCCCCCGAAAGCCCTGGCGGGCGTCGAGCTCCTCGAGCCCTCGCTCCACCGCGGCACGCGCCAGCTCCTGCAGATGCCCGTCCAGGGTGGTGGTGACGGTGAGGCCGCTCTCGACGGCGGCCTGCTCACCGAGGCGCTCGGCCAGCACGCCGCCCACGACGTCGACCGCCTCCGCCGCGATGCCGCGCGCCGAGGCCGGCTCGCGCGCCAGACGGATCGGCTCCGCCGCCAGCCGATCGGCGGTCGCCTGGTCGATGTAGCCGTGGGCCGCCATCTGCCCGAGCACGTAACGTTGCCGCGTCTTGGCGGCGTCGGGGTGCTTGCGCGGCGAGAGGCGCTCCGGGCTCTGGGGCAGCCCCGCCAGCAGCGCCGCCTCGGCCACGTTGATGTCGCGCACCGACTTGCCGAAGAAGTAGCGCGCCGCCTCCTCGCAGCCGTAGCGCCCGTGGCCGTAGTAGATCTGATTGAGGTAGAGGGCGAGCACCTCCTCCTTCGAGAGCTTCTCCGACAGCTGCCGCGCCAGGATGATCTCCTGCACCTTGCGGCGCATCGTCCGCTCCGGCGAGAGGACCAGGTTCTTCACCACCTGCTGGGTGATCGACGAGCCCCCCTGCGCCCGCCGCCCGCGCAGCACGTCCTCGAGAAGAGCGCGCACCATCCCCCGGTAGTTGAGCCCGCCGTGCTGGAAGTAGTCGGCGTCCTCGGCGGAGACGACGGCGTTGACCAGCACCTTGGGGATCGCGTCGTAGGGGACGACGGTCCGCTTCTCGCTGCCAAGCTCGCCGATCGGCGCGCCGTTGCGATCGAGGATCCGCGTGAGCTGCTTCGGACGATAGGTGTCGAGCCGCGACAGGTTGGGGAGCTTGGGATCGCTGCCGTAGTAGCTGAAGAGGCCGACCACCGCGGCGATCCCGGCGAACAGCCCCAGCGTGGCGACGACGGCGCCGATCCGCAGCGCGCGCCGCCAGGACGACCGGCCGCCGCCGCGCCCGCCGCCCGGGCGGAGCGAGCGCGCCCGGGGCTTCGGCGTCCCCCGCTTGCCGGAGGAGCGGCGCGGATCGCGATCGTCGAGCGAGGGGCCGGCCGCCATCCCGGTCAGTCTATCCCCCGCCGGGAGCGGTTCAAGAAACCGCCGCCGCGCGCGCCAAAATGACGTCGGCCCCCCGGACCGACGCCGCATAGAACCGGGCGCGCAGGGCCAAGATCGCCGCGTCGTGGAGATCGGTCGGGCTGCCGAGCGCGCTGCGACGAAGCGTCGAGGCCCGCGCGGCGATGAGCGCTGTTGCGACAGAAAGGTTGAGGCTCTGGGTCAGCCCGTGCATCGGGATCCCGAACCGGACGTCGGCGGCCGCGATCGCCTCGGCCGTGAGCCCGTCGTGCTCGTTGCCGACCATGACCGCCGCCGGGCGCGAAAAATCGAGCTCGTCCAGGGCGACCGGGGCGCCCGGGACGGCGGCGTAGAGGGCGAACCCGTCCGCGCGCAGCCCGGCCACCGCCGCGGCCAGCGTCTTGTGCCGGATGACGTCCAGCCACTTCTCGCACCCCTGGGTGACCGTGCTCGAGTAGCGGAACGGCTCGACGCTCTCGATGACCTCGACGCGCTGGATGCCGAACGCCTCCGCGCTGCGCAGCACCGCCGCGCCGTTGTGCGGGTCGTGCAGGTTCTCGATGACGATCCGCAGGCCGCCCAGGCGGCTCCGGGCCGCCTCGTCGATGCGCTGCCGGCGCTCGTCGAGGAGCAGCGGCCCCAGCTCGGCGCAGACGCGCGCCGGGGGAATGGCGCCCGCGCCGTCGATGGACATCGGCGGACACTAGCATGGCCCAACCACGCGCCGCGCACCTGGTGTCGAGGCGGGGCCAAGAAGCGCGCAAAGAATGCCGTCTTTCGGTCGCGCTTCCCCCGAATGTGCGTTTCGCGACGGCCACCGGCGCCGACGCCGTGCGAGTTGCAAGGAGCGGCTGAGCCAGGGCCCGGGAAACCGGCGCCGACGGCGGGCACGATTCGTGAACTACCGCTCGGCATGAAGGACTTGCTCTTCGTCGCGG
This sequence comes from uncultured Pseudomonadota bacterium, assembly GCA_963835825.1. Taxonomy (GTDB): domain Bacteria; phylum Myxococcota_A; class Polyangia; order Fen-1088; family Fen-1088; genus JADGRB01. The sequence continues at coordinate 298,316 of CAWIGZ010000001.1, read as the reverse complement.
TGACCGTCGGGTTCTTCGCGCTGTCATGGATTTACGTCAGGGCCGCCGAGCGGCTCTAGGGAGGCTCACGATGTCGTTCGACTACGGATTGGGCGCGGTCTTGGCGCTCGTGCTGACCGGCTACCTGTTCTACGCGCTCGTGCGTCCGGAACGCTTCTGACCGCGCGAAAGGGATCGGAACATGACGTTCGTTGGGTGGATTCAGGTTCTCGTCTTCTTCGGGCTGATCCTGGCGGTCACCAAGCCGATCGGCGCTTACATGTTTCGCGTCTTCGAAGGGGGCGACGCGCCCCTCGGCCGCGGGCTCGGCCGCATCGAGAACGCCTGCTATCGCCTGTTCGGCGTCGATCCGCGGCGGGAGCAGGATTGGAAGGGGTACACGTTCGCGCTGCTGGCGTTCAGCACCTTCGGCGTGATCGTGACTTACGCGATCGAGCGGCTGCAGGGGCACCTCCCCTTCAACCCGCAGCACTTCGCCGGCGTGTCGCCCGATCTCGCCTTCAACACCGCGGCCAGCTTCACCACCAACACCAACTGGCAGGCCTACGGCGGCGAGTCGACGATGAGCTACCTGACCCAGATGGCGGGTCTGGCCTGGCACAACTTCACCTCGGCCGCGGCCGGCATCTGCGTCGCCCTGGCGGTCGCGCGCGGCTTCACCAGGCGCGGCGGCCCCGGCGGCGGCAAGCAACTGGGGAACTTCTGGGTCGATCTCAACCGCGGGATCCTCTACGTGCTCCTGCCGCTCAGCTTCATTTTCGCGCTGGTGCTGGTCTCGCAGGGGGTGATCCAGAACCTCAAACCGTACCTCGACGTCACCACGCTGGAAGGCGGCAAGCAGACGCTGGCCCTCGGTCCGGTCGCCTCCCAGGAGGCGATCAAGCAACTCGGCACCAACGGGGGCGGGTTCTTCAACGCCAACGCGTCCCATCCGTTCGAGAACCCGACGCCGTTCACCAACCTCATCTCGCTGTTTCTGATCTTCACGATCCCGGCGGGGTTGACCTACACCTACGGCCGGATGGCCAGGGATTCCAAGCAGGGTTGGGCGCTGCTGGCCGCGATGAGCGTGCTCTTCTTCGCCGGCGTCGCCGCCTGCTATCACGCCGAGACCGCCGGAAACAGCGCGTTTGCGGGGCTGCCCATCCACCAGGCGCTCGGCAACATGGAAGGGAAGGAGACGCGCTTCGGCGTCGCCGCCTCCACGCTCTACGCGACGGTCACCACCGACGCCTCCTGCGGCGCGGTGAACGCCATGCATGACAGCTTCACGCCGCTCGGGGGCCTGGTGCCGCTGGTGAACATCCAGCTCGGCGAGGTGATCTTCGGCGGCGTGGGCGCGGGCCTCTACGGCATCCTGGTCTTCGTCGTCCTGGCCGTCTTCATCGCCGGCCTGATGGTGGGGCGCACGCCCGAGTACCTCGGCAAGAAGATCGAGGCGCGCGAGATCCAGCTGGGGATGTTCTACGTGCTGGTCTTCCCGATCATCATCCTCGGCTTCTCCGCCTGGGCGGCGGTCTCCCCGCTCGGAGTGTCCTCCCTGAACAACAACGGGGCGCACGGCCTGTCAGAGATCCTCTACGCCTATTCGAGCGGCGCCGGGAACAACGGCTCGGCCTTCGCCGGCCTCAACGCCAACACGCCGTTCTGGAACGTCACGCTCGGGCTGGCCATGCTGGCCGGGCGCTTCCTGATGATCATCCCGGCGCTCGGCATCGCCGGGCTCATGGTCGACAAGAAGGTGGTGCCCCCCTCTTTGGGAACGTTCCCCACCAACGGCCCGCTGTTCACCTTCCTGCTGGTGATGGTGGTGGTGATCGTCGGAGCGCTCACGTTCTTCCCCGCGCTCTCGCTGGGCCCGATTGTCGAGCACTTCCAGTCCGTTCACGGAAAGGTCTTCTAGCCATGTCCTCCAAAGCGAAACCGGTTGGCCTCTTCGATCGCGCGATCCTCCGCCAGGCGGTGGGGGAGAGCTTCCGCAAGCTCTCCCCGCGGATGGTGGCCAAGAACCCGGTCATGTTCGTGGTCGAGGTCGGCAGCGCGCTGACCACCTTGCTGGTCCTCCGCGACCTGGTCGTCCGTGCGGCCGACCATCCGCCCCTCTGGTTCACCGGCTCGGTCGCGATCTGGCTCTGGTTCACGGTGCTGTTCGCCAACTTCGCCGAGGCGATCGCCGAGGGGCGCGGTCGCGCCCAGGCCGACACGCTCCGCAAGATGCGCAAGGAGACCATGGCGCGACGGCTGCTCGACGGGGGCAAACGGGAAGAAGCCGTGCCGTCGTCGTCGCTCAGGAAGGGCGACCTGGTCGTCGTCGAGGCGAATCAGCTGGTCCCCGGTGACGGCGAGATCGTCGAGGGGATCGCTTCCGTCGACGAGTCGGCCATCACCGGCGAGTCGGCGCCCGTCGTCCGCGAGAGCGGCGGCGATCGCTCCGCGGTCACCGGCGGCACCAAGGTACTCTCCGATCGGATCGTGGTCCGGATCGTCAGCGATCCCGGCGAGTCCTTTCTCGATCGCATGATCTCGCTCGTCGAAGGGGCCGCCCGCCAGAAGACGCCCAACGAGATCGCGCTCCACATCCTGCTGGTCGGCCTCACCATCGTCTTTCTGCTCGCCTGCGTGACGCTGGTGCCGCTGGCCAAGTACTCCAGCCTGGCGCTCTCGGCGACGGCGATCGTCGCGCTCTTGGTCTGCCTGATTCCGACCACCATCGGCGGCCTGCTGTCGGCGATCGGGATCGCCGGGATGGACCGGCTGCTCAAGAAGAACGTCATCGCCACCAGCGGTCGCGCGGTCGAGGCGGCCGGCGACGTCGACACGCTGCTGCTCGACAAGACCGGCACCATCACCCACGGCAACCGGATGGCGACCGAGTTCCTGCCGCTGGCGGGCGTGCGCCTCGAGGCGCTGGCCGAGGCGGCGCTGTTGGCCAGCCTGGCCGACGAAACGCCCGAAGGGCGGTCAATCGTGACGCTGGCGCACGAGAAGTATTCCTCGGCGGCCGTGGCCACCACCGTCGCGGAGCAGGGGACCTTCGTGCCGTTCACCGCCCAGACGCGCATGAGCGGGCTCGATCTCGCCGGGCGACAGATTCGCAAAGGGGCCGTCGACTCGGTCGGTAAGTACGTCGTGGCCGCCGGTGGCAAGTCCTCGGCCGAGCTCAATGAGATCGCGGCCCGCATCGGCGACGGAGGCGGCACGCCGCTGGCCGTCGCCGACGGCGAGGTGATCCTGGGCGTCATTCACCTCAAGGACGTGGTGAAGGCGGGCATCCGCGAGCGGTTCCAGCGCTTCCGCGCGATGGGGATCCGCACCGTCATGATCACCGGCGACAACCCGCGCACCGCCGCCGCCATCGCCCGCGAGGCCGGCGTCGACGACTTCCTGGCCGAGGCGACGCCCGAGGCCAAGATGGGCCTCATCAAGGCCGAGCAGGCCAAGGGGAAGCTGGTGGCGATGACCGGCGACGGCACCAACGACGCGCCCGCCCTGGCGCAGGCCGACGTCGGGGTGGCGATGAACAGTGGCACCCAGGCCGCCAAGGAGGCCGGCAACATGGTCGACCTCGACTCGAACCCGACCAAGCTGCTGGAGATCGTCGAGGTCGGCAAGCAGCTGCTGATGACGCGCGGGACGCTGACCACCTTCTCCATCGCCAACGACGTGGCCAAGTACTTCGCCATCCTCCCGGCACTGTTCATGGTCGTGTTCCCGGAGATCGCGCCGCTCAACGTGATGCACCTGGCGTCGCCCTACTCTGCGATCCTCTCGGCGGTCATCTTCAACGCCATCATCATCATCGCGCTCATCCCGCTGGCGCTGCGCGGGGTGCGCTACCGGCCGCTCGGCGCGGCCACCATCCTGCGCCGCTCGCTGCTCATCTACGGCGTCGGTGGCGTCATCGCGCCGTTCGCCGGCATCAAGCTCATCGATCTCGCCCTCGAGGCGCTCCACCTGGTCTGAGGCTCACCATGCGAAAAGAAATCCTGATCGCTCTCCGCGCCACGCTCGTCACCCTCGTCCTGACGGGGATCCTCTACCCGCTCGCCACCACCGGCGCCGCCGCGGTCCTGTTCGGCGACCGCGCCGACGGCAGCCTGGCCCACAATGAATCGGGCCAGGTGGTCGGCTCCGAGCTGATCGGCCAGACCTTTGCGTTGCCGGCCTACGTTCAGGGGCGCCCCTCGGCGGCCGGCAACGGCTACGACGCGACCGCCTCCTCGGGCTCGAACCTCGGGACCACCTCGAAGAAGCTGCGCGACCGCGCCGTCGCCGACGTGGCCCGCCTCGAGAAGGAGAACCCAAGCGCGCCGCTCCCGATCCCGGACGCGCTGGTGACCGCCTCGGCCAGCGGCCTCGATCCCGACCTGCCGCCCGAGGCCGCGCTCTGGCAGGCGCGGCGCATCGCCCGCGCCCGCAGCGTGGCCGAGGACCGCGTCCGTGCGGTCATCGAGAGCCGCGCCCAGGGGCGCGATCTCGGCTTCCTGGGCGAGCCGCGGGTCAACGTCCTCGAGCTGAATCTGGCGCTGGATCAGCAATTCGGCCGCCCCCTGCCCCAGCCTGCCGCCGCGGCCGTCGGAACGAGGTAGGATTCCGCACGTTCATGAGGGGCGCTGATTCCAGCTCGGTCGCCGGCGGTCTGCGGATTCTGATCGTCGACGACGAGAAAAACATCCGGGCCACGCTGGCGGTCTGCGTGGAAGGGCTCGGGGCCGAGGCGCTGGCCGTCGGCACCGGCGACGCCGCGCTGGCGGCGATCGGCCGGCAACCCTATGACCTCGCCTTCGTCGACCTGGCGCTGGGGACCGAGAGCGGCCTCGATCTCCTCCCCAAGCTGCTCGGCGAGGAGGCCAATCTGGCCATCGTCCTCATCACCGCCTACGGCACGATCGAGACGGCCGTCGAGGCGATGCGGCGGGGCGCCTGGGACTATCTGCCGAAGCCGTTCACGCCGGCACAGATTCGCCACCTGATCGAGAAGTTCAAGACGCAACGCCACCTGACCGCCAGGGTCGCGGAGCTCGAGCGGCGGTTGGCCGAGGAGGTCCCCGACGTCGAGATCGCCAGCCGGTCGGCCGCCATGCACGCCGTGCTCGACATGGCGGCGCGGGTCGCCGCCACCGACGCTCCGGTGCTGATCACCGGGGAGAACGGGACCGGCAAGAGCATCCTGGCGCGCGCCATCCACCGCCAGAGCCCGCGCGCCGCCGCACCCTTCGTCGTCACCAACTGCCCGACGCTGTCGGAAGAGCTGCTGGCCAGCGAGCTCTTCGGCCACGTGCGGGGGGCGTTCACCGGCGCCGTCCGCGATCAGGCCGGTCGCGTCGAGGTGGCCGAAGGGGGGACGCTGTTCCTCGACGAGATCGGGGAGATCCCGCCGGCGCTGCAGAGCAAGCTGCTGCGTTTTCTCCAGGAGAAGGACTTCGAGCGGGTCGGTGAGACGCGCACCCGTCACGGCAACGTGCGCATCATCGCCGCCACCAACCGCGACCTCGAGGCCGACGTCAAAGCCGGACGTTTCCGGGAGGACCTCTTTTATCGTTTGAACGTGGTGGAGGTGCGGATGCCGCCCTTGCGCGAGCGGCGCGAGGACATCCTGCCGCTGGCGCGCGCCTTTCTGAGCAGCTTCACCCGGGCCACCCGCCCGGTGGCGCCGGAGATCTCGGCGGCCACCGCGATGGCGCTCGAACAGCACGACTGGCCCGGCAACGTCCGCGAGCTGCGCAACACCATCGAGCGGATCGCCATCCTCTGGCCGACCTCGGTCATCGAACCGGAGGCCTTGCCGAACCGGGTGCCGCGCGCGGCCCAGCGCCGGCCCACGGTCGGTGGCGACTTCACCGTCGACGACGTCGAGCGCGAGCACATCCAGTCGGTGCTGGAGCGGGTCCCCAAGGTCGAGGACGCGGCGGCCCTGCTGGGAATCGACGCCTCGACGCTCTGGCGAAAACGCAAGAAGTACGAAGGGACCTAGGCCGTGAGCCGACCGGGCGACCTCAATCGCCTCAACAATCGCCCGGAGGACTTCCTGGAGATGCTCCGGCGCGCCAAGCGCGGCCGGCTCAAGCTCTACATCGGGTTCGCCGCCGGCGTCGGCAAGACCTACCGGATGCTGGAGGAGGCGCACGCGCTCAAGCGTCGCGGCGTCGACGTGGTGCTGGGGTTCGTGGAGACGCACGGCCGCGCCGACACCCATGCGCTGATAGAGGGGCTCCCCGAGGTGCCCCGAAAGGTGACCCAATACCGCGGTGTCGCTCTCGAAGAGATGGACCTAGATGGGTTGATCGAACGCCACCCGGAGATCACCGTCGTCGACGAGATCGCGCACACCAACGTCCCCGGGAGCCGCAACCGCCGCCGCTACCAGGACGTGCTGGCGCTGCTCGACGCCGGGATCAACGTCATCGGCGCCTTCAACATCCAGCACCTCGAGAGCCTGAACGACGTCGTCCAGCGCGTGACCGGCGTGGCCATCCGGGAAACCGTCCCGGACAGCTTCCTCAAGCGCGCCGACCAGGTGGTGAACCTGGACCTGGCGGTCGAGGATCTGATCGAACGGCTGCAGTCGGGAAAGATCTACGCCGCCGACAAGATCCCCTGGGCGCTGGAGCACTTCTTCACCGACCGCCACCTGGCGACGCTGCGGGAGCTGGCGCTGCGCGAGGTGGCCGAGAGCCTCGACCGCGGTGACCGCCGCCGGAACGAGGAAGCGGAACGGGCCCACGGAGAGTCGGCGCGCGGCGCCTCGGGCGGCGGCCTCGGGCGGGTGATGGTCTGCATGTCGTCGTTCCCCACTCGCGCCAGCGCCCTTCTGCGCCGGGGCTCGCGCTTCGCCGGCCGGCTCAACACCGACTGGTTCGTGGTCTACGTCGAGACGCCGCGCGAGGCGCCCCACCTCATCGACGCCGAGGCGCAGCGCCACCTGCTGGCCAACGCCGAGAGCGCGCGCGAGCTCGGGGCCGAGGTCGTTCACCTCAAGGCCGATGACCCGGTCCCCGCCCTGCTCGACTTCGCGCGCTCGCACGGCGTCGGGCAGATCATCGTCGGCCGCTCGCGGGCCCCCTGGTGGCGGCAGCTGCTGGGCCGGACCATCGCCATGAGATTGGTCAAGGAAGCGGACGGCCTCGACATCTTGATCGCCTCCATCGATGAGGAGCCGGCCCGTCCCAGCCCCGGACCGCTCAGGGAGCCGGCGCCCACCGCCGCCGCGACGGACATCGCCGAGCGGAGCGGCGCGCGGGGCTCGCGACCATGACCCTGCGCGCGAAGATCCTCCTGGCGCAAACGCCGCTCGCCGGTGCGCTCCTCCTCATCGCAATCCTGTCGGCGTTCACCAGCGCGACGCTCGGGCACAGCGCCGCCTCGATCCTGCAGGACAACTACCGCAGCGTGCTGGCCGCTGAACAGATGAAGGAGGCGCTGGAGCGGATCGACAGCGCCGCCATGTTCATCGTCGCGGGCGAGCGGACGCGCGGACTCGCGCAGGCCGACCTGAGCATCGCCCGCTTCGAGCAGCAGCTGGCGGTGCAGCAGAGCAACCTCACCGAGCGCGGCGAGCCGGAGGCCACCGCCGTGCTGCACCGTGCCTGGACCGACTACCGCGCGGCCTACACCCGCTTCGTCACCGGGACCGACCATGCGGCGCTGGAGGCCGGCTACTTCAAGACGATGAACCCGCTGTTCGTCGCCACCAAGGACGCGGCGAACCGGATCCTGAACCTCAACCAGGACGCCATGGTGCGCAAGCGCGATCAGGCGCGCCGCGCCGCCGAGCGCTCCAACGCCCTCATGATCGCCACCGCGCTGCTCGCTTCGCTCATCGGCCTCCTCGCGTCGACGGTGTTGACGAACCGAATCTTGCGCCCGCTCTCGGTGCTCGGGCAGGCCGCGAGGCGCCTCGGTGAGGGGGACATGGAGGTGCGCGCCAAGGTGAGCCGCCAGGACGAGATCGGCGCCCTGGCCAGCGACTTCAACTTGATGGCCGATCGCCTGGCCCAGTACCGCCACAGCTCGCTCGGGGAGCTGCTGCAGGCGCAGCAACAGGCGCAGGCGGCGATCGACAGCCTCCCCGACCCGGTGCTGATCTTCGATCTCGAGGGGCGCCTCCTCAGCGGCAACCGCGCCGCCGAGCGCATCCTGCACGTCACCGTCGAGGAGTCGACGGGCGAGCCCCTGGCCCGCGCCGAGCCCCAGATCAGAGCGGTGGTCGACCGGGTGCGGGGCAAGGCCCTGGCTGACGAGGCCGGCTACGCGCCGGCTGGCTTCGACGAGGCGGTGCGGGTCTCCGTCTCGAGCAGCGAAGGGAACGACCTGTTTCTCTTGCCGCGCGCCTCGCGCGTCACCACCGAGCAGGGGGGGCTGGTGGGCGTCACCATCATCCTGCAGGACGTGACCCGCGTGCTCCGCTTCGACGAGCTGAAGAACAACCTGGTCGCCACCGTCGCGCACGAGTTCCGGACGCCGCTCACATCCTTGCGCATGGCGGTGCACCTGTGCGCCGAGGAGAGCGTGGGCCCGCTCAACGACAAGCAGCTCGATCTGATGCAGGCGGCCCGGCAGGACACCGAGCGGCTGCAACAGATCGTCGACGACCTGCTCGATCTGTCGCGCATCCAGTCGGGACGGATGGAGCTGCACCGCCGCCACGTCAGCGCCGAGTCGCTGGTGCGCGAGGCGGTGCTCCCCTTCACCGCCGCGGCGCGCGACAAGAACGTCACCCTCAAGACCGAGCTCTTTCCGGGGCTGGGCGAGATCGACGTCGACACCGAGCGGATGCAGCTGGTGCTGGCCAACCTGATCGGCAACGCCATCCGCTACACGCCGGCTGGGGGAACGGTCTTCGTGCGGGCGCGCCCCACCGACACCGGGACAATTCTGGAGGTGAGGGACACGGGCCCGGGAATCCCCAAGCAGTACCAGACCGCCGTGTTCGACAAGTTCTTCCGCATGCCGGGGAGCAGCTCGGGCGGCGCCGGCCTCGGCCTCTACATCGCCAAGGAGATCACCATGGCCCACGGCGCCCGCCTCACCCTCCAAAGCGACGCCGGCCAGGGGAGCCTCTTCACGATCGAGCTGCCGCCGGCGACCGGATAGCGAACCGGCCACGCGATCCGGATCCAGCTCAGATCGTTCCAGGCTTCTCTCCTCCTCGTCGGCGTGAAAACAGCCGGCTCACCGGGAGCCGATCGCCCGATCACGCTGCGAAAATCGAGGTTAGACTTCGCCCCCATGCCATCCGACGACGATCGCCCGACCGGCCTTGCGCGTCCCGACCGCGCTGCCCTGGCCCGGGTGCACGACGCGCGCGAGCGGGCGATCGCGGTGCTGTCCGAGGGCTTCGCCAACGACGCGCTCGACGTCGACGAGTTCGAGCGGCGGGTGACGCTGGCGCACACCTCCGAGTCGCCCCAGCAGATCGCCGCGCTCACCTCCGATCTGCCGGCGTCCACCACCGCGCTCGCCAAGGCGACCGTCGCCCTGGCGCCCGCCGCGCCCGACGATCGCGGCGCGCCCGAGACCATCTACGCGATTTTCGGCGGCGTCGATCGGCGCGGGACCTGGAACGTGCCGCGGCGCTGGCGGGTGGTCGCCGCGTTCGGCGGCGCGCAGCTCGATCTGCGCGAGGCGCGCTTTCCGACCGGCGTCATCGACCTGGAGGTGAAGGCGGTCTTCGGCGGCGTGCAGATCATCGTGCCGCCCGGGTTGGCGGTCGAGGTGCAGGGCACGGCCATCATGGGCGGCTTTCAGAACGTGAACCGCGCCCCCGCTCACCCCGATCCGGATGCGCCGCTCCTGCGCATTCACGGCCTCGCGCTCATGGGCGGCGTCGACATCACCATGCGGCTCGCCGGCGAGAGCGACCGTCAGGCGCATCGCCGCCAGAAGATCGAGTCTCGCCAGGAACGGCGGGCGCTGCGCGACGAGCGGCGGGCGGACCGACGCAACCGGCGCGCGCTCGATCGGATCCGCGACGAGCGCTGAGCCTCTTCGGCCGCCTTCAGGCGCCACCTGCCGCCGCCGACGTGATATCCCGGAAGGATGCGTGGCTTTGCTTCCATCGCCGTCGTCGCCCTTTCGTTCGTCGCCTGCGTGATTCCGCCGGGGCCGGCGACCCTCCCCGCCTCCGGCCTCGCCGGGCAGCCGCACGCCAGCGTGACCGGGCCGCGCGTCAAGGGGGAGAACCCGTTCAAGGACGCGTACTGGGTGCTCGACGCCGAGTCGAACGCCCGCCGCCAGGCCGCTCAGTGGCGAACTTCCCGGCCCGACGACGCGGCGGCGATGGACAAGATCGCCGGCCAGCCGTCGGCGGCCTGGATGGGGAACTGGTTCCCGCAGATCGAGATGGCGGTGAAGACCTACGTCTGGAGCCGCAACCGCGGCGGTGGCCTGCCGGTGATGATCCTCTACAACCTCCCCTTCCGCGACTGCGGCGGGTACTCGGCCGGGGGCGCCGGCTCCGCGGCCGGCTATCGCAAGTGGATCGACAACGTCGCGGCCGGGGTCGGGTCGCGCCGCGCCGTGTTCGTGCTCGAGCCCGACGGCCTGCCGCTCTTGACCAAGTGCCTCAAGCCCGACAAGCAGCAGGAGCGGCTGGCGATGATTCACTACGCCGTCGAAAAGCTGACCTCGCTGCCGGGAACCGCCGTCTACATCGACGCCGGCCACTCGGCCTGGGTGCCGGCGGCCGACATGGCGCCCCGCCTGAAGGCGGCCGGGATCGAGCTGGCCGACGGCTTCTCGCTCAACGTCTCGAACTACCAGGCGACGCCCGATCTCCTGAAGTACGGGCACCAGCTGTCGGCGCTGCTCGGTGGCAAGCACTTCATCATCGACACCGGCCGCAACGGCAACGGCCCGCCGCAGGGGGTCTCCGGCGACGACGAGCGCGCCTGGTGCAACCCCGACGGGCGCGCGCTCGGCACGCCCCCCACCACCAACACCGGCGATCCGCTGTGCGACGCGTTCTACTGGCTCAAGCCGCCGGGCGAATCAGACGGCCGCTGCAACCATGGCCCGGCCGCCGGCAACTGGTGGCCTCAAAAAGCGCTGGAGATGGCCCGCAACGCCAAATGGTGAAGCGCTACTCGCCGTACCGGAGGCGCTCCAGATCTTCGCCGAGATCGATCTCCTCGACGACGTCCACCACCAGCTCCTGGAACTCCTCGGGCGGCAGACCGAGCCCCTCGCCGACCGAGCGCAGCTGCGCGTCCTCGGCGAAGTCGATCTCGCCGTCCGAGGCGTGGACCGCGGCCACCAGCTCGATGAGCCGCTTCTTCAGATCCTTCGAGTCCTTGGCGAAGGCGCCCAGGGTCTTGCCCCGATCGAACTTCTGGGGCTCGAACTCGTCGATCCGGAAGTCGAGGTCCATCGGCAGCGTCTGAACATCCAGGATCTCGCGCAGGAGGCGCTTGACCGCCATCTTCTCCTCGCCTTCGAGGTGGTCGTCCGCATAGGCGGCGTCCATGAGCAGGTCGGCCAGGAGGGGCAGGCGATCGGGGAGTTGGTCTTTCAAGCTCATGCCGCGATCTCCTGCCGCCCGGGCTCCGCTGTCAAGCGGCCCGGGGGCGCTCAAGTCCCGCCGGGGCCCGTCGATGCAGATCTCATGACCCGAGCCCTCATTGCCGTCCTGCTGCTGGCGATCCCGTTCGTCACGTCGGTCGTCCTCGGTCGTCGCGCCGGGCATCCGGACATCGGTCGGTAGGAGCCCCGAACCGAACGGCCACGCACACGGGCAGCCGTCTCCGCGCGGCGCGGCAAAGCTCGTCCGAAGCTCGTTGGCAAACCGCCAGCGCGGCGCTATGGTAGGCGCGCCATGGAGCAGGCGCCGAGCACTTCCGCCACCGACGCGCAGGCGTCTGCGCTCTCCAATTCGTGGGCTGCCTGGGACAACTACTACAAGCAAGCCTCCCGGCGGCGGCGCGCCGCAGGCGGCGGTCGGCAGCTCCGTGAAGAGAAGCGGCGCCGCCGGGTCCGCGAGCGCGTCGGTCTGGCGATCTCGGCGGCCCTCGTGGGCGGCCTGACGCTGATCTTCTACCTGGTTCTCACCCGCTCGTAGTCGCGGTGACCAGCGGGCCGGCGAGCGCGCGGAACGCCGCGGCCCGGTGCGACAGCCGGTTCTTCTCCTCCAGCGGCAATTCGGCCATCGTCCGGCCGACCGCCGGGACGAAAAACAGCGGGTCGTAGCCGAAGCCGTCCTCCCCCCGGGGCGCCTCGAGGACCACCCCCTCACAGGCACCATCCCGCACGATCTCCAGCGCGCGCGACGGATCGACGAAGACCGCCACGCACCGGAACCGCGCCGTGCGCTGGGCCGGCGGGACGCCCCGCAGCGCCTCCAGCAGCTTGGCGTTGTTCTGGGCGTCGTCGGCCCCCGGTCCGGCGTAGCGGGCCGAGTAGACGCCCGGCGCCCCGCCGAGCGCGTCGACCTCCAGCCCCGAATCGTCGGCGATGGCGGGGAGGCCCGTGGCGCGCGCGGCCTGGCGGGCCTTGGCCAGCGCGTTCTCCACGAAGGTCACGCCGTCCTCCCGCAGCTCCGCGTCGGGTGCCAGGTCGTCGATGGTGCACAGGTCGAGCGCCAGGGGAGCGACCAGCGGCGTCCCGGCGAGCAGGGGAATGATCTCCCGCAGCTTGCCCTTGTTGCGGGTGGCGACGACGACCTTCACGGGCGCGCGCGCTCGATGGCCTCGCGCTGGCGCGCAAACAGCGTCTTCATCGCCTCCGCCGCCAGCGCCACCAGCGAGCCGTACTGGTCGGCGGAGAACGACCCCTTCTCGGCGGTGGCCTGGATCTCGACGAATCGGCCGTCGCCGGTCATCACGAAGTTGCAGTCGACCTCGGCCTGCGAGTCCTCGACATACGGCAGATCGACGCGCGCCTCGCCGTCGATGATCCCGGCGGAGATGGCCGCCACCGGCTGGCGAAGGGGCTCCTTGCCGGGCTCCTTGCCCAGTTTGCCGGCCTTCTGGAGCCGCCGCACGGCCAGCGCCAGCGCCACGTAGCCGCCGGTGATGGCGGCCGTCCGGGTGCCACCGTCGGCCTGGATGACGTCGCAGTCGATGATGATCTGACGCGGTCCGAGGGCGCGCGGATCGATCGCCGCTCGCAGTGACCGGCCGATGAGGCGCTGGATCTCCTGCCCGCGGCCGCCGCCGGAGCGCCCCGACCGGGTGTGCGTGGCGCGGGGGAGCATGGCGTACTCGGCGGTCACCCACCCTTTCCCCTTCCCCTCGAGAAAGCCCGGGACCTTCTCCTCGACCGAGGCCGTGCAGATCACCTGCGTCTCGCCGAACGCGATCAGCGCCGACCCTTCCGCGTAGCGGTTGAAGTCCGGCGTGATGGTGATGGGTCGCAGCTCGTCCGTTCGTCGTCCGTCAGGTCGCATGGGGCGCGTACTTTACGTCAAGCGGCGAGCGACGGTTCGCAAAAGCCGTTTGCAAAAATCCCGCCCGACCACCCGCTGATCCGTGGGGGCGTCAGGTTTCCAAACGCGCACATGTCGTGCACGCGCAGCAGGTGTGCGCAGGCGTGAAAAACCTAGGAATAGCCGCTCTGTAAAGGCATGCTTAATCCTGAAGATCTTCCCGGTCGGTCCTGCTAAAAGGACCACCCGCGACAGCTCCAATTCGACGCGCGAGCCGAATTTGAACAGAGTCATTCCTGCCGACGCCCGAGCCGGTACCACGGTGGGCAAGTACAAGCTGCACGAGATTGTCGGACGCGGCGGGATGGGCGTCGTCTACCGCGGCGAGCACGTCTACATCGGCAAAGAGGTCGCCGTGAAGATCCTCCACGACGGCTACGGCGGCCGCGAGGAGTCGATCAAGCGGTTCCTGCGCGAGGCGCGCGCGGCCAGCCTCATCAACCACCCCAACATCGTCGACATCACCGACTTCGGGAAGTCGAACGACGGGACGGTCTTCTTCGTGATGGAGTTCCTGCACGGCGAGCCGCTGGACGCGCTCATGCAGCGGGAGCGGCGGCTGGAGCTGATCCGCGCCATCACCATCGTCAACCAGATCGCCGGGGCGCTGGGCGCCGCGCACGCCAAGGGGATCGTTCACCGCGACCTCAAGCCCGAGAACGTCATGCTGACCAAGCGCGAAGGTCGGCGCGAGCTGATCCGTCAGATCAGCGACGGGTCGGGGCTGCACACCGTCACCGAGCGCGAGAAGGCGTTCGACTTCGTGAAGATCCTCGACTTCGGCGTGGCCAAGGTGCGCGACCCCAACGTCAGCGAAGCGCGCGTCACCCAGCAGGGCGTGGTGTTCGGGACGCCGGAGTACATGGCCCCGGAGACCGCGCGCATCGGCGTCTCCGATCCCCGCACGGACATCTACGCGCTGGGGGTGATCTTCTACGAGATGCTCACCGGCACCATTCCCTTCGCCGGAGACACCGCCGTCGACGTCATGTTGAAGGTGGTCTCGGAGCCGGTGACGCCGCCGCGTGACCGCGCGCCGGGCGCCGAGATCACCCCCGAGGCCGAGCAGCTGATCATGAAGGCGCTGTCGAAGGATCCGCTGCGGCGTCAGCAGTCGATGGAGGAGCTGCACGAGGAGCTGCAGCGGTGTTACGGGTCGGTCCGCTATCGCCGATCGATCGAGCGGAGCGCCGCCGAGGCGGCGGCGCCGGTGAAGAGGACCAACGCGCAGGTCGCGGGCACGATTGTCCCGCCGGCCGGAACGCCCCAGGTGCGGAACGACGGCCCCAGCCCCGGCGCCGCGGGTGGACCGCCGATCCTCCTCACCCGCAAGAAAGAGCGTCCGCGGCGGACGACCTTGCCGCTCGAGCTTCAGGCCGATCCGGCGGCCATGGAGAAGACGCCGCCGCCCATCGTCGCCAACGGTAGCGCCGACGGCGACCACGGCGGGCACGACGAGTGGTCCGAGCCGGCCCGTCCCGACAATGAAGGCGACTGGGCCGAGCTGGACATCGACGCGCCCGACGGGACGTCTGGATAGGGAACCCTGGGAGGGTTCCCTAAGACCCTCCCGCGATGGGCTCCGCGCAGCCAAGCTGCGCTCCGCCCCACGCGTCTGGATAGGGAACCCTGGGAGGGTTCCCTAAGACCCTCCCGCGATGGGCTCCGCGCAGCCAAGCTGCGCTCCGCCCCACGCGTCTGGATAGGAAACCCTGGGAGGGAACCCTCCCGCGATGGGCTCCGCGCAGCTACTAGCCGCGCGGGACGCACTGCTTGAAGGGGACGCCGCCGGGTGGGGCCGGAACTTCGCGGCAGGTCTCCTCTTCGGGACAGTCGGGATCGGCGTCGCAGGCGACGCCGGCGGCCATCCACCCCCCGGCCGCCACCACCGCGGCGAGGCCCACCGCGACGGCCACGAACCCTCCGTTGGTGAGAGCGTGCGCCGTCGACAGGTGCGCCTCCCTGTCGACCCCCTCCCCCGCCGCCCACATCGCGCTCCCGCCCCCGACCAGGACGGCGCCAATGGAGGCCAGCGTGCGGGGACCGGCGTGGCGGCCGATGCAACCTGAAGCGGCCACCATCAGCGTCAGGATCAGAACAAAAATTGTACGCCGCGATCGTTCTTCCATATCCTCGACCGAACCTCAGGCTATGCGAGAACGGGCTCCCTATCCACTGCTCCTGGCGGCGCTCGCGCTCGTCGCGGCCATGCTTTCACCGTCGCGGGCGCGGGCCGAGGAGAACCAGAATCTGCTGCGCGGCCCGCATCCGTTTCTCAAGGACAACGAGCTCTCGGTGCACGCCCTCATCGGCGAGGGTCAGGGAGACACCCTCTCCGGGGCCAAGCTGGAGCTGGGCTACGGCTACAAGCTCACCGGCGGCGCCGATCCCTTCTGGCTCAACCTGCTGCTCAGCTTCGAGCACAGCGGCTGCAATCCCGCGACGGGAGGGACCGACGCCTGCGCCGGCGTGACCGGCGACGTCGTCGAGACGATGGCCGGCGTGAAGTGGAAGTTCGCCACCCCGATCCCGCTCGTACCGTACGTCCAGGGAGACGCGGGGCTGGTGTTTGCGTTTCCCAACGGCGCAACCGACGCCGTCGGCGTGGCGATCCGCGCGGCAGGCGGCGCGAACTACTTCTTCTTCGACTGGCTGGGGCTTGGCATCCAGGTGGGATTTTCCGTCGGGCGCATCGGCTACGACGCGACCTTCCCCGGGAGCCACACCTACGCCGTGGTCGACTTCGGCGGCGGCGTCGAATTTCAGTTCTGAGCCCGCGGCGTCGTCGAGGGGCGTCAGGCTGTCGTCAGCGCTTCGATGTCGGCCACCGTCTTCGGCGTAGCGACCGTCAGGTTCTCGTAGCCCGTCGCGGTGACCAGGAGGTCGTCCTCGATGCGCACGCCCAGGCCGCGGAGCTCTGCCGGCGCCGGCGCGTCCCCCGCGATATAGAGCCCCGGCTCGATGGTCAGGACCATGCCGGGCACCAGCGGGCGCGCGGCGCCGTTCTCCGAATAAAAGCCGACGTCGTGCACGTCCATCCCCAACCAGTGGCTGGTGCGGTGCATGTAGAACGGCTTGTAAGCGCCGCTCTCCACCAGCGCGGGCGCTTCGCCGCCGAGGATGCCCAGCGCGACCAGGTGCCCGGTCAGCCGAGCGACCACCGCCTCGTGAATCTGGTCCAGCGTGGCGCCCGGCTTGACCATCTCGATCGCCGCCTGCTGCGTCTCGAGCACCGCCTCGTACAACCGCCGCTGCGGCTCTGAAAAGCCGGCCCCGATCGGAAACGTCCGGGTGACGTCGGCGGTGTAGCCGTCGATCTCGCAGCCGGCGTCGACGAGCAAGAGATCGCCGCGCACGAGCGTCGACGCGTTCTCGACGTAATGAAGGATGGTGGCGTTCACCCCCGCGCCGACGATCGTCCCGTAGCCGGGGCCGGTGCCGCCGCGCCGCCGAAAGGTGTAGTCGATGAGCGCCTCGATCTCCCGCTCGCTGCCGCCCGCCCGCGCGCTCCGCATCGCGGCCACGTGCGCCTCGGCGGTGATCGCCGCTGCCCGGCCAAGGATCGCCATCTCGTCGGGCGACTTCAACAGCCGCATCTCGTGCAGCGTCAGGCGCGCGTCGCACAGGCGCACCGGGGCGCGCCGGCCGCGCCGCTCGCCCGCGCGCAGCCGTCCGAGCAGGCGTCCGACGGCCGCGTCCTGCTCCGGCTCGCGTCCGAACGGATAGTGAACCTCCTCGGCGCCGGCGACGATCTCCGCCGCCTTCTCGTCGAACTCCTGGCTGGCGAACGCCACGTCCGCGCCGAAGGCGGTCACCGCCCCCTCGACGCCGGCCCGCCGTCCGGTCCAGGTCTCCGCCGCCGGATTGCGCGGCCGGACGAACAGCACGAAGGGCGTGGCGTGTCCGGGGCGCAAGAGCACCGCCGCGCCGGGCTCGGCGAATCCCGTCAGGTAGAGAATGTCGCTGTCCTGCCGGTACTTGTAGTGGGCGTCGCCGTTGCGGAGGCGCTCGGGCGGCGCGAGCAGCAACAGCGCCGCCCCCGGACCGAGCCGCTCGCACAGGCGGGCGCGGCGTTCAGCGTAAAGGGACGGGGGCGCGAGAGGCGCGACAGGGTTGAAGGCGGGCGCGACGGCCATGCCGACAATTTTAGCCTATGATGCGCCCCCAAACCGATGGGCCAGGATTCTGCGACCGCCGTGGTGAACACACGCGGGGCGGCGCGAGTCCGCGCCGGCCACCCCTGGATCTACCGCCCCGACGTCATTCGCGGCCCGGCCCACGACGCCGGCGACGGCGGACCGTCGCTGGTCTCGGTCGAGGACGGGCGCGGCAAGCGCCTCGGCTGGGCGACCTGGGCGGCGCGCGCGCGGCTGGCGCTGCGGATGATCGCCCGCGGCGCCGAGCCACAACCGCCGCGCCTGACCGAGCTCGTCGACGAACGGCTGGGCGCCGCGCTGAGGCTGCGCCTGGGGATGGGCCTCGACCGCGACGCCTACCGCGTCGCTCACGCCGAGAGCGACGGTCTCCCCGGCCTGGTGGTCGATCGCTACGCCGACGCCGCCGTCCTCCAGACGACCTCGGTGGCGATGAACGCCGCGCGCGCCGAGATCGCCGAGATCGTCCGGGCGCGCCTCGATGCGCGCGTGGTGGTCGCCCGCGACGACGGGTCGGCGCGCGATTTCGAGGATCTCCCCCGCTTCGCCGGCCTGCTGCACGGCCAGGAGTCGCGCATCGTCTACCGCCTGGGCGAGAATCGGCTGGAGGCCGATCTGCTGGTGGACGGCAAGACCGGCGGCTTCCTCGATCAGGCCGACAACCAGGCGGCGCTGGCGGCGCTGGTGCCCGCGGGCGCGCGCTGCCTCGACGCCTTCAGCTATCACGGCGGGTTCGCCCTGGCGCTCGCCCGCAAGTCCGGCGGCGGCGAGGTGCTGGCCGTCGACGAGAGCGAAGCCGCGGTGGCGCGGGCGACGGCCAACGCTCGCCGCAACGGCCTGGCCAACCTGAGGGTCGAGCGCGCCAATTCGTTCGACCTCTTGCGCGCCCTCGAGAGCCGCGGCGAGCTCTTCGACGTGGTGGTGATCGATCCGCCCGCGCTGGCCAAGCGCGGGGGCGACGCGGCGCTGGCCACCGCCGCGCGCGCCTACAAGGAGCTGCTCTTGCGCGGGGCCCGCCTCACCCGCCCGGGAGGGCTGCTCTGCGCCTGCTCGTGCTCCGGGCCGCGTGACCCGCGCCCACTGGGAGGAGATCTGCACCGACGCGCTCGGCGACGCCGGACGCGCCGCGCACGTGCTGTCGCGCGCGGGCGCCGGACGCGACCACCCCGAGCTGGCCGGCGTGCCCGAGACCGGGCACCTCAAGGCCTGGACCTACCGGATCCTGTAAGGGATGGTCACGCTTGAGTTCATGGACAAGAGGGCGCTTGGCGTAGCGGCGCTGCTGGGCTCCGGTCTGGCGGTCCTCTGGATGTTCGCGATCGGTTACCACGCGACGAGCTGGCTCACCTGGACCGTGCTTGGCTGCGCGGCCGTCGCTCTGGCCGGGCTGGGTCCGGCGACGACGACCGAGCTGCTGGGCATCGGCACCTGGCCCTTCGTCGGCGTCGTGCTGATCTCGGCCTGGCTATTCGCGATGGCGACCGGGGCGACGGGCTGGCTCACCTGGCTGAGCTTGGCGTTCGGTCTCGGGTTCGTGATTCTGTCGATCGCCTTCACGGCGGCCAGCAGCACCGTGGGGCTGCTTCCCCATCGCCTGCATCGCCACCATCACGGACGTGCTTAGCCGTTCACGCTGCCGTCGGCGGGGACGCCCTGCCCGCCGGCGCCGCCGGCGCCCGCGCTGCCGCCATCGCCGACGCCCGCGCTCCCGCCAGCGCCTCCCGCACCACCATCCGCGCCGCTCGCGTCCGTCGCGCCTGCGTCCCGTTTGCCGTTCGGTGCCGGATCGGTGTAGCCGATGAGCGCCGTCTTCACGACCATCCCCGGCGGCGTCGGCGTTCCCGTCCAGTCGCTGATGAGCGAAGGGAAGCTACAGCCGCCGTTGAACCAGGCCCAGGCGGTCCAGTTGGCGGCGTGCTGATCCGCGTAGGAAATGAGGGCGGAGACGTACGCGTTGATAGCCGGAGAGTAGCTGCCACCGCTGCAGTCGGTCGGGGACCCGTCCCCGAACTCGGTGAGGATGACCGGATCGGTCTTCGTCAGGAAGCCCCAGCCGCCCTCCCAGGCGGAGGGGCCCTTGTCGGAGGTGCCACCGTACGGATGGCTGGCGTAGAGGATGTTGTAGCCGCTGATTCGATTCGACGGCACGCCCGATCAGATCGAAGGCGTAGTTCAGCCCTCCGATGACCACCAGGTTTTCCGCGCCGGCGCCCCGGACCGCGTCGTAGAGCTGCTGCATCCCGGCCGCCGTCCATCCGCCGCTGGTCTTCCCGCCCGACTTCCAGACGTTCCAGGGAACGTCGTGCGGCTCGTTGTAGAGCTCGAACAGCACGCGCCCGTCGTCCTTGTAGCGGCTGGCGACGTCGGCCCAGAACCCGATCGAGTTGGTGTCGGCCATGAGCTGCTGGCAGTTCGACTTGCAGCTGCCCAGCGTCCCGGCGTCGGACCAGTGCAGATCGAGGATCACGTCCATCCCCGCCTCCTCGGCCCATTTGACGGCGGCGTCGACCGTCGCCGGGTAGTCGGCGTTGGCCAGGGGAGACTCGGCGATCCAGAAGTCTTGATTGAGGGCGATGCGGACGACGTTCGCCTTCCAGGTCGCCATCAGCTGAAAATCGGCGGCGGAAAGTTGTTGGCCGGTCGGGGACCATTCGAGCGACGGCCGGTCGACGCCGTGAAACAGGTGCACCGCTCCGCTGGCCGTGCAGACGGAGTTGCCGCTGACGTAGTACCCGCCGGGCGCAACGTGCTTGGTGGTCGCCGCGCTGCAGCCGGTCGCGGTGGTGGGACCAGAGGTGCTGGTGCTGTCGCCGGGAAAGAGCGTCGAGCAACCGGCGGTCGTGAGCCCGACCAGGGCCGTCAGTCGAACGGAGAGAGCAAGCGAGTGAGTTAGACGAGACAAGACTGGCCTCCTAAGCAAGATCCAGATCGCGGGGATCGCCGTCCGACAGCGAACGACCGGAGACCTGATTTTATAGAGCCTGGTCCCTGTTGTTGACCAGGGGGTATTCGCCAGAAACGGCAAAAAAACTGCCTACTTGTCGGACGTCCGCCCGGACGTCCAGCGGACGTCCGATCCGCGGAGTTGAAGCGCCGGGGTCAACGTTCCCCGGATGTCGCCCTTCCGACGTAGAGCGCCAACGTCGCGTAGAGCCCCAGCCAGGCTGGCAACGCAAACGACAACAAGCGACCGTTCTCTTGATGCCGCACGACGCCGATCTTGAGCAGCGCGGCAGCGATCGCTGCCGCCAGAGCCGCCAGGGCGACCGTGCGTGCGCCGCGCGCGGCCCACGACTTTCCGAACGCCAGGCCGATCCCCATCACGACGAGGGCGAGCGCCCAGGGGGCGAACAGGAGGATGTTCTGGTTGTGGTGGGCGACGACGTGGTCGGTGAACGCCCAGACGTAGACGAGAAAACAGCCGACGAAGCCAGTCCCCAGGCCCCAGGCCGCCAGCAGCAGGCCGAACAGTCCGCGCAAGCCGAGGCGGGCGGCCGGGGCGAGGTGCGGGCGGGTCACCGCCCAGCCGAGCAGGAAGAACAGCAGACCGACGACTGACCCGGCGAGAAACAACGTCCCGGTCCGTGCGGGCGGCGTCTCGAGCGGCGGTGGTCGATGCGCCGCGAAGAGCGAGCGCGCTTCGCTGACCAGCGGTCGCGTGCCGCCGGGGCCGGAGAGCGTCACCGCGGAGAGCCCGCGCGCCAGCTCCTCGGGGATGAACATCTCGCCCCAGCGATCGATCGGGCGATCGGCGTCGGGGCCGAGCACGATGTCGAGCGCCAGGTAGAGCGGCCAGTAATCGGCCGTCATCCGCAGCGCCTGCTGCCGCAAGGTGAGCCGCGCCGGCGTCCGCGCGCTGGCGTGCAGCTGCCCCCCGACCGCGTCGTCGATCGCGTCGCGCACGCGCGTCGCGCAGTTGTCGAGGAAGTAGTCGTACTTGTAGTCGCGGTTCTCCGGGCGGGCGTTGACGTCGAGGCGGGCGCGCAGCGCCTGCTTGGCCGCCGGAACGAGCGCCAGCTCTTGCACGTCGATGGTCCGGTTCTCGCGCTCGTACGAGGCGAGCACCGCCGGCAGGTACGACACCGACAGCCAGTAGGTCATGCGGCCGTGCAGGAAATCGAGGATCAGGCGCGGGCCGGTGAAGCTGAAGGTCCCGAAGTTGTAGACCCGATCGGTCCCCTCGGCGGCGTCGTGAATCCAGATGGCGTCGTGCCCGAACTTGAAGAACGGATGATCGCCGGGGCCGAACGTCATCACGTAAACGGCCAGCGGATCGTTCGCCGCCGCGGCTGCGGCCGGCGGTGGCGCGGGAGCGGCCGGCGGAGCGACGGAGCCCGCGCGCGAGGCGCCGGCCGCGACGAGCGAGAGCAGCATCGCCGCCGCAGTCGCCCGCATGCGCGAACGAAGGCCCATCAACCCGAGGCTATCACCGGATTCGTCGCATGACCGCTGCGAAGAAGCCGTCGGTGTCGTGACGATTCGGTGAAAGCCGCAGCGTCATGCCGTCGCCCAGCTTCTCGGCCCGCTCGCGCCCCCAGATCTCCTTGACCGGCACGGGGACGAAGTCGTCGCGCTCGGCGAGGAAGCGCTCGACGACCAGGTCGTTCTCCGCCCGGGCCACGGTGCAGGTCGCATAGATGAGACGGCCGCCGACGGCCACCAGCGGCGCGTAGGTCACCAGCAGCCCGACCTGCCGGGCCGGGAAAGACTCGACCGTCGCGCGCGTCAGCCGCCAGCGGGCCTCGGGATTGCGGCGCAGCGTCCCCAGCCCCGAGCAGGGCGCGTCGACCAAGACTCTGTCGAACTGCGGGACCCTCAGAGGGTCCCGCGCCCCCCGCGACGGGCTCGGTCGGGCGGAGCCCGCCCTCGCCCACGCGATCGAACCATCCTCGGCCACCGGGACCGCTTCCACGTTGGTCAGCCCGGCGCGGCGGGCGCGGCGGCGCAGCTCTTCCAGCTTCTTGCCGTCGGTGTCGAGCGCCAGCATGCGCCCCTTGCCGCCCAGCGCGGCCCCGATGGCCAGCGTCTTGCCGCCGGCCCCGGCGCAGGCGTCCACCACGCGACCGCCGGGCGGCGGCGCGACCAGCTCGGCGACCAGCTGGCTCCCCTCGTCCATCACCTCGAAGAGGCCGTCGCGGAACGCGGTCAGCGCGAAGGCGTTCATGCGCGTCTCGCAGACCAGCCCCGCGGGCGCCAGCGCCGTCGGACGCGCCACCACCTGCTCGTCGGCCAGGCGGCCGATGAGCGCCTCCCGCGTCCCCCGCGCGGTGTTGGCGCGGATGGCCAGCGGCGCGCGCCGGTTCATCGCCTCGGCCAGCGCCAGCGCCTCGTCCTGGCCGTGGTCCTCGACGAACATCTCGAGCATCCAGGTCGGGTATGACAGGCGCACCGCCTCCCGCTCGAGACCCCGCCGCCCGCTCAAACCCGCCTCGTCGCCGAGCGCCCCCGCCAGATCGAGCGGCTCTCGGGTCAGCCGCTTGACCTCCGGCGCCAGCGCCTCGACCGGAATCCCCGAGCGCGCTTCATAGACCAGCAGCTTCAGCTCGTCGCGCGCGTGGGGCGCCAGCGCCGTCACGCTGGTCAGCTCCTCAAGAATGGCGCCGAGGCGCCGATCCATCCGGATGAGCCCATAGACCGTCTCCGAACAGAGGCGGCGATCGCTGCTCGAAAGCTCCCGGTGCGCGCGAAAAGCCCGCGCGATGAGATCGCTCGCGAAGCCCCACTCCGCGCGTGCCTCGGCCGCGATCTCCAGCGCCAGCGCCCGCGCGCCGCCTGTCAGGCGTGAAGCAGGCATGACCCCAACCCCGATGTTATGGTGAAGAACATGGCCGACGCAGAGGACTCAGCCAAAGACAAGACCCAACCCGTACGAGGTCGCGCTCGCCCAGCTGGACAAGGCGGCGCGCGTGGCCGGCATTTCGCCCGCCGTCCGCGAGATCCTCTCCCAGCCCAAGAACGAGATCATCGTCAACTTTCCGGTCCGCATGGATAGCGGAGAGTACAAGATGTTCAAGGGCTACCGCGTCCAGCACAGCAACATTCTGGGTCCGTACAAGGGGGGCATTCGTTACCACGAACAGGTCTCCCTCGACGAGGTCAAGGCGCTGGCGTCCTGGATGACGTACAAGTGCGCGCTGCACGACATCCCGTTCGGCGGCGGCAAGGGGGGGATCAAGTTCATGCCCCGCCAGCACTCGCAGTCCGAGCTCGAGCGGATCACCCGGCGCTTCACCCACGCGCTCGGCGCCAACATCGGCCCCGAGTACGACATCCCGGCCCCCGACGTCGGCACCAACGGCCAGATCATGGTCTGGATGATGGACACGTACATGAACGTCGTCGGGTTCACGGACAAGAACGCCAACCGGCGCGTCGTCACCGGCAAGACCGTCAACTCGGGCGGCTCGCTGGGCCGCGAGATCGGCCACCGGCCAGGGGATCGTCCACTGCATCGTCGAGTGGGCGCGCGACCGGCGGTTCGATCTGAACGGCGCGACCTACATGGTCCAGGGGTTCGGCAACGTCGGCTCCAACGCCGCCAAGATCCTGGCCCGCACCGGCGCCACCCTGGTCGCGGTCGGCGACTGGAAGGGCTACATCGCCAACGCCGACGGCATCAACCCCTTCAAGCTCACCGAGCACGTGCAGAAGACCGGCTCGGTCGCCGGCTATCCCGGCACGCGCGTCATCACCCGCAACGAGTTCTTCGCCACCGCCGCCGACGTCTTCATCCCCGCGGCGCTGGAGCTGGAGATCGGCGTCGAGGAGGCCAAGGCCCTCAACGTGAAGCTGATCGTCGAAGGGGCGAACGGCCCGACCGAGACCGCCGCCGAGCCGATCATCTACGACAAGGGGATCGGCCTCATCCCCGACATCCTGGCCAACTCGGGCGGCGTCGTCGTCAGCTACTACGAGTGGCTGCAGAACAAGCGCTCCGAGCGCTGGGACCTGGAGGAGGTCGAAGAGCGCCTCGCCAAACGGATGAAGCGGACCTACCTCGCCGTGAACGAGTACGCCTCGGCCAAGAAGTGCGACTGGCGGGTGGCCGCCATGGCCATCGCCCTCGAGCGCATCGGCCGCGCCTACGCCGAACGCGGGATATTTCCTTAGGATCGGGGGGCGTCGGGCGCTGCGCGCCCTTTGGCCCCCCGCGCCCCCGCTCGCTCCGCGTGGCAAAGCCACGCTGCGCTCGCCCTTCGCTCACGCTTTGTCGTCGGCGTCGGGCGCTGCGCGCCCTTTGGCCCCCCGCGCCCCCGCTCGCTCCGCGTGGCAAAGCCAGTTCGATCGCACGTTCGGGGGGCGTCGGGCGCTGCGCGCCCTTTGGCCCCCCGCGCCCCCGCTCGCTCCGCGTGGCAAAGCCACGCTGCGCTCGCCCTTCGCTCACGCCTTTGTCGTCGGCGTCGGGCGCTGCGCTGGCTCGGGACGTCGGCCCCTCACCTCTGGCCGACCGGGGGCCGGACCTTAGGGCGTTGCGCAACCCTGGAAGGGGTGTTGCTTTACGGACGGGCCCGTCTTTTAATGCCCGGCCATGGCAGCTTCGCGTCGCCCCCTCTCCTTTTTGTTCGTGTTGGTGGCGGTGGTGGTGGGTGTCCAGATCGCAATGACCGCCGTCGCATCGGCGGCGCCCGCCGGTGATGCGGCAGCGGTCGCCAAGGTCACCAACCTCAACAAGAAGGCGCTCGAGGCCTACAACAAGCAGGATTACGACGCCGCGCGCGACCTGCTGAAGCAGGCGCTGGAGATCTGCACCAGCGCCGGCCTCGATCAGCACCCGATCACGGCGCGCACGCACATCCACTTTGGTGTCATCGCCATCGTCGGCTACAAGCAGCGCGAGGTCGGCCTCAAGCAGTTCCGCAAGGCGCTGGAGATCGAGCCGACCATCAAGCTGACCAAGTCGCTGGTGACGCCCGAGCTGCAGGACGCGTTCGAAGAAGCCGTGCTCGCCAGCAACGGCAAGGGTGGCGGCGGCGGCCGCCGGCGGCGACGACCAGGGGAACGCCGAGCGGCGCCGCGGCTGCCGGCGGCGACGAAACCGAGGCCGGGAACGCCGCCGCCGCGGGCGACGAGGGCGAGGAAGAGCATCCCCGTCCCCGGCCGAGACCGCACAAGAAGAGGTCCGACGAGGACGAGGACAACACATCCAGCGACGACGGGGGCGCGGGACAGAAGGGGACGATTTACCTGGGGCTGACCATCGGGTCGAGCGCCGGCGTCGCCAGCGGCAACGGCCACATGAACCCGGCGCAGCACCAGCTTTCGGCGCCCGGCTTCGCCGTCGGGCAGCTCGGGCAGATCGAGCCCCAGATCGGCTACTTCGTGAACTCGACGACGCTGCTGTCGCTCGTCGGCCGGCTCCAGTACGTGACCGGCCTCAACGGCGAGAACCTCTGCGGCGCCAACGGCACCACCTTCTGCAACCCGCTGACCGTCGTCGGCGCGGTCCTGGCCCGGGTGACCTTCTTGATGAGCGACGGCCCCTTCCGCTTCACGGTCGGCGGGCAGGTCGGCGGCGGCTACGTCGCCCACGCGCTGGTGTTTCCGTCGGACACGAAGTGCGGCTCCTCGATGAGCACGGCCGGGAACACCCAGTGCGTCGACGCCCTCCTCGGCGGCCCGTTCCTGATCGGCCCCACGGCCGGCGTGTTGTACGAGCTGGGCGACAGCCTCAATCTCGTCGCCGGCGTCAACACCGAGCTCGGCGCGCCGAAGTTCACCTTCAACTTCGACATCGACATCGGTCTCGCCCTGCGACTCTAGTCTGACCGCCGCGCGCTATGATGCGCGCTGGATGTTCTACCGCGGCGTGCACGCCACCATTGGACGGACGCCGCTCGTCGAGCTGCGCCGGATCGGAGAGAACGGCGTGCGCCTCCTGGCCAAGCTGGAGCTGCGCAACCCGGGCGGCAGCGTCAAGGATCGGATCGCGGCGGCGATGGTCGAAGACGCCGAGCGACGCGGCGCGCTCCGCCCCGGCGGGACCATCGTCGAGGCGACCAGCGGGAACACCGGCATCGCGCTGGCCTTCGTCGCGGCCACCAAGGGGTACACGCTGCACGTGACCATGCCCGAGCGGATGTCGAAGGAGCGCCTCACGCTGCTTCGCTACCTCGGCGCGCAGGTCACGCTCACCCCTGGCGCCCTGATGGGCGAGGCGATCGCGCGGGCCGAGGCGCTGCGGCGGGAGATCCCGGGCGCCGTGGCGCTCGACCAATTTCGCAACCCGGCCAATCCCGAAACCCACCGGGAAACGACCGGGCGGGAAATCTGGGAGGACGCCGCGGGCGAGATCGATTTCTTCGTCGCGGGCGTCGGGACGGGCGGGACCATCACCGGCGTCGGCGAGGTGCTGAAGGCCCGCAAGCCGGGCGTCCGGGTGGTGGCGGTCGAGCCGGCCGCCGCCGCCGTGCTTTCCGGCCGTCGCGCCTCGAACCACATGATCCAGGGGATCGGCGCCGGCTTCGTCCCGCCGCTCTTGAACCGCGCCGTCATCGACGAGGTGGCGGCAATCAGCGACGACGAGGCGTTTACCCATGCGCGGCGCCTCGCACGGGAAGAGGGGATCTCGGCGGGCGTGTCGTCGGGGGCGACGCTGGCGGCCGCGCTCCGGATGGCCCGCCGCCCCGAAAACGAGGGGAAGACCATCGTGTTCATGGTCTGCGACGGCGGTGAACGCTACATCCATGGCCCGCTGGTGAACGAGCTCCTCGGCGCGACAGGGACCTGACGGCAGCGACGCCCCTTGCTGCACCGCCCAGGCGTCCTTAGCTTCCCAGACGTGCTGGCCAGCGCTCCCCTCCAGGGGCTCCGTCTGCTCTTGGTCGAAGACGACGAGACCATTCGTTCTTCCCTCGCCGATCTGCTGTGCGACGAGGGGGCGACGTTGTCGGCGGTCGCCAACGGCCGCGAGGCGCTGGAGGCCCTGCGCCGCGCGCCGGAACCGCCCGATCTGATCCTCCTCGATCTCATGATGCCCGTGATGGACGGATGGGAGTTTCGAATCGCGCAGCGGGCCGACCGGATGCTGTCCGCGATTCCGCTCATCGCGATGTCCGCCGATCGCAGCGCCAAGGCCCGCGCCATCGCGGCGGACGCCTACGTGGGCAAGCCGCTCGATTTCGAAGCGCTGGTGGGAAACATCCGGAACGTCGTCACCGAGGCCGCCGAAAAGCGACGAGCGGCGGTCGACACCGCGGCGGCCTTCGCCATGATGGCGGCCGAGATCGCGCACGAGATCAACAACCCGCTGACCTACGTGCTGGCGAACCTGCACGTCCTGGCCGAGAAATTTCCCGCCGGCAGCCACGATCCCGAGCGGATCGAGCTGCACGATCTGGTCGCCGACGCCGTCGAGGGGGCCGAGCGGATCCGCAGCGTCGTCAAGCAGGCCCAGCTCGACCCACAGGCCCTCCGTCACCGCCACTGACGCCGGTTCGCCCGCTTCCCGTTTCCGGGGCAGGGGCCGTTCAGTCCCCCAGGCCGTCGTCCTTCATGCCGTGCATGAGGCGCGCCTTGACCCGGGTCGCCTGCCGCTCCTTGTACTTGTCGTGGCTGTTCTCGCCGCTCTCGTTGTTCTCGGCGGTCCGCGCGTCGATGATCTGGAACTCGGTCAGCACGAAGACGATCGTCCCGTACTCGGCGAAGATCGGATCGTCGGGCAGGCGGCAGAGGTACTTGTCGATGCGCACCGGCAGATCGCTCACGAAGTTGATCACCCGGTAGCCGGGCCCCGAAAACTCGTTCTGGGGCGACGGCTTCTTGTCGGCGGCGACGGCCGCCAGATCGGTGATGTCGGGCAGAAACCGCTGGAGCGCCGGCGAGCGCGCCAGCGTCTCGCGAATCTTGATGATGTCGTTCACCGACTGCCCCGGGATCACGTAATTGAACGGCACCAGCCGCTCCGTCAGCTCGCGCAGCACGAACACCAGCTGCTCCTCGGTGTTGGTGATCATCCGGAACCGCAGGTTGTCGTAGACGTCGGCAGCGATCGATTCCTTCTTGGCCAGCAGCTTGGTGATCAGGCTGTCGACGTGCTTGCGGCTCCACTCGAACTCCACCACCGGACAGCCGATCGCTTTGATCTCCTCGACCGTGCGCAGGACCTTCTCTTCGACCAGGTGGAAGATCTGATCGCCCGAGACCGGCAGCTTCGTCAGCAGCTCCCGCCCCGCCAGGTGATGCAGGACGTGCATGACCTTGAGGACGACGCAGGCGTGGGTGCGCCGGCGACCCTTCTGGGAGGCGATGAGCAGCAGATCCCGCGGCGGCACGCCGCTCGCGACCTCGTCGGGGATCTGGAGGCCCAGGTGGCGTTCCAGGTACTCGACGGCCGCCGCGCGGAGCTCGCCCAGGCGGCGCATGTCGTGGGCGTCGTGGGGGTCGAGCTCGTTGACCCGGAGAAAACGATCCACCTCGTCCCGGTCGGTGAAATACAGCCGATGCCAGTCGATGACCGAGCCACCGCGCAGGAGGTTCCTGATCGCGGTCAGATCACCGAGGCTGAAATCCTCGTACCGGACGGGCCGCATAAGCCGCGTGAGGTTAGGTCCCCTCCAGGGCGACCGCCAGCCGAAATCGAGCTATCGCCTTTCAGGCGCGCCGAGGTCAGGGCGAGCGGCGTGAGGGCGACGGACGGCCGAGAGAGATCGTGGCCCAGAAGAGCGCCACGGCGAAAGATCCCATGACCAAGCTTCCGACGACTTGAATCATACCTCAACCTACATACAACTACCTGTAGGTCTTGTCAAGAATGGGCCGAATTTCGACTAAGATGACTGCGTGATGCGGGCTGGCTCTCACTCCACGATTCTTTCGGCGGGTCTTGTGGCGATTCTTGCGTTGCTTCCCGCGGGACTCGCCCTCCATGGGTCGGCGGCCGCCGCGGCGTCGCCCGCCTCCGAGGCGGCGTACGCCGAGGGGCAGACGTTGCTCAACGCCAAGAAGCTGGGCGAGGCGGCCGAGAAGTTCGAAGCGGCGGTGGCGGCCGATCCCGGATACTCCTCCGCCTGGTACTCGCTGGCCGTCGCCCGCCGGCGCATGAACCAGTGCACGGGCGCCATCGCGGCCTACCGGCGCTACGCGGCCCTCGAGCCCGACAAGTCCGAGCCGTACTACGGGCTCGGCCTCTGCCTGCGCGAGACCGGCGATCGCCTGGGCGCGATCGAGGCGCTCAAACACTACGTGGCGATCGAGAAACAGCCGGCCTCGCAGCGCTGGGTCGAAAACGCGCGCAGCATCCTCGCCGAGCTGGGCGCTGCGCCGGCGGCGCCGCCCCCGCCGGCGATCGCGGCCGACGCGAAGCCGGTTGACGCCGGCAAGCTGGGCGTCAAGCCGGCCGCCGCCGCGCCGACCGGCAGCCCCTTCGCGGAGGCGCAGGCGCTGCGCGAACGCGGCCACTTCGACGAAGCGATCGCCAAGTATCAGCAGGCGATCGCCGCCGACCCGAAGCACATGGCTTCGCGCGTCGCGCTGGGCGAGCTTCTGCTGAAGATTCATCGGGAAGACGAGGCGATCGAGGTGTTTCGCGCGGCGCTCGACAAGAACCCCTCCTACCCGCTGGCGCTCTACGACCTGGCGTTCGCGCTGCGAGTTCGGGATCGTCCGGCCGAAGCGGTCGACGCCTACCAGCGCTACATCAAGCTGCGTCCGAACGATCCCGACGCCTACTACGGCCTTGGGCGCGCGCTCCAGCACCTCGGCCGCAAGGCCGACGCCCGCAAGGCGTACCAGACCTACGTCGCGATGGAGAAGCGCCCCGGCGAACGGCGGTGGGTCGAATCGGCGCAGACGCAGCTGCGGACCTTGGCCGCGACGCCGTAGCGCTCCCCAGCGCAGCGGGTCCCGGCGACCTGTCGCTCAAGTCAAGAAACCGGTGTCTCCCGCGGCAGGTCGAGCGTGAACGTCGAGCCCGCCGAAACGTCGCTCTCGATCGTCAACGTGCCGCCGTGGGCCAGCGCGATCTGGCGGCCGATATAGAGGCCCAGTCCCAGGCCCCCCACCCGCTCCGCCGTCGGCAGCCGCTCGAACGCCTGGAAGATCCGGCTGTGATCGGCGCGGGGAATCCCCATCCCCACGTCCTTGACCCGGACGCGGACCCGGTCTCCCACCACTTCCACCGACAGCGCGATCGGCTTGCCCATCCCGTACTTGATCGCGTTGGAGATCAGGTTCGTCAGAACCTGTTCGATGCGGCTGCGGTCCCAGGAACCGACGACCGGAGCGGCGACCACCAGCTCGATCGACGAGCCGACCTCCGCCGCCTGCTCGCGCATCCGCCCCGCCACGGTGCGCACCAGCTCCACGATGTCGACGGGCTCGATGCGGAGCGCGAGCCGCCCAGCGGTCAGCCGGGAGACGTCGAGGAGATCGTCCACCAGGCCGGCCAGCCGATCGGCTGTGGTATTGGAGGCCGCCAGGGCCCGGGTCAGCTTGTCCGCCTGTTCGTCGTCCGCCGCCAGTCGCTCGCCGATTCGGATCGCAGAGCCGAGGCGCAGCTTCAGCGCGGTGAGCGGCGTCTTGAGCTCGTGCGAGGCGATGGAGATGAACTCGTCGCGCGCCCGGATCGCCGCGCGCCGCTCCGACAGCGCAGCGGCCAAGGTGAGCATGCTGATCGCCGTGACGGCCGTGTATCCCTGCACGAGCAGCAGCCTCACGTGCGGCGATTCGGTGCCGAACAGACCGTTGCCGGAGATCGCCCCCGACACGGCGATCACCGAGACCAGCACGAGCGCCGACGTGACGCCCCGCTGCTCGAACCGGAGCGCCGCCCAGATCAGCAACGGGCAGGATCGGATAGGTCCCCCGCATCAGCCCGTGAATGGCCGGCCCGGCGAAGTCATTACGAAAGCCCGTCGCGCTCACCAGCGCGACGAGCGCGGCGAGCAACAGCCCCTCCAGCCAGCGAAACGGGCGGCGCGAGCGCCGAGACCGTGCTCGCCCAGGCAAAGAGGAACGAGGCAATCAGCAGATCGCCGAGGGAGTCGCCCACCCACCAGACCACCCACAGCGCGGCGTACCCGTCGGTGGGGTGGACATGGCCGAGGACGGCGGCGATCAGGCCGAACGTGGCGCTGATCGTCGTGCTGCCGAGCGCCGCCACGCCGACGAGCAGGAACACGTCGCGGAGCCGCTCGAGTCGGCTGTCGAAGCCCGCCCGCTTCAACAGTGCGGCGCCGACGACGGCCTCCAGCGTGTTGCCGGCGGCGATGATCGCGGCGCTCCAGAGCGGAATCCCCGTCGTGGCGTTGACGGCGAACGCCGCCGCCGCGATCGCCGGCCAGAGCCCCAACCCGCGCAAGCTGAGCGCGACCAGCGCGATCCCCGTCGGTGGCCAGACGGTGCTCGCGATCCCCCCCAGCGCGTCGAACGACAGACCGAGGTGCGCCGTCGCGGCGTAGACGACAAACAGCAGCCCGAGCTCCAGCGCTCGCCTCACCGTCGGTCGACCTGCGACGGACATCATCGCACGATAGCAAAAACCCGCCGCCGATCAGCGGCCCCTCTCACGGGTCCGGTTCAGTTGATCGGGGCGGGTGGACCCGCGGCGGGTCTCTGCCTGTCGTTCGATGCTTGGTTTGGCGATGCTTGGTTTGGCGCGGGACTAGGTCTTGGGACCCTCGGTGTACTCGGCGTCGATGACGTCGTCCTTCTTGCCTTCAGCGTCCCCGGAAGGCGCCCCGTCGCCGGCCGGCGGCACATCCGGACCGCCCGCCGCGCCGGCGGCGCTGCGATAGAGCGCCTCGGCCATCTTGTGCGACGACTTCTGGAGCCGCTCGAAGACCCCCTCGAAGAGCTGCGCCTCCTTGGGATCGCGGTTGTTCTCCACCGTATCCTTGGCCTCTTTGAGCGCCGCCTCCAGCTCGGTGCGGTCACCTTCGGCGATCTTGTCGCGGTTCTCGTCGAGGTGCTTTTGGACCTGGAAGGTCAGCGACTCGAGCTTGTTGCGGGCCTCGATCGCCTCCCGCCGCTTCTTGTCCTCGGCCTCGTGCTCCTGCGCGTCCTTGACCATGCGCTGGATGTCCGCCTCCGACATGCCCGACGAGGCAGTGATGGTGATGTGCTGGATCTTGGCCGAGGCCTTGTCCTTGGCAGACACGTTGACGATGCCGTTGGCGTCGATGTCGAAGGTGACCTCGATCTGCGGCACGCCGCGCGGCGCCGGCGGAATCCCGTCGAGGCCGAACTTGCCGAGCAGGCGGTTGTCGCCGGCCATCGGCCGCTCCCCCTGGAACACCTTCACCTCGACCGAGCTCTGGTTGTCGGCCGCTGTGGAGAACGTCTCGCTCTTCTTGGTGGGGATCGTCGTGTTGCGCGGGATGAGCGTGGTCATCACGCCGCCCAGGGTCTCGATCCCCAGCGACAGCGGCGTCACGTCGAGGAGCAGCATGTCCTTGACGTCGCCCGCCAGGACGCCCGCCTGGACCGCGGCGCCCAGCGCCACGACCTCGTCCGGGTTGACGCCCTTGTGCGGCTCCTTCCCGAAGAAGTCCTTCACCAGCTTCTGCACCATCGGGATGCGGGTCGAGCCACCGACCAGCACCACCTCGGCGATGTCCGCCGGCTTCTTGCCCGCGTCGGCCAGCGCCTTCTTGGTCGGCTCGATGGTCCGCTGGACCAGATCGCCCATCATCTGTTCCAGTTTCGCCCGCGACAGCTTGATCTGCATGTGCTTCGGGCCGCTCGCGTCGGCGGTGAGGAACGGGAGGTTGATCTCCGTCTCGGCGACCGACGACAGCTCGATCTTCGCCTTCTCCGCGGCCTCACGCAGCCGCTGGATCACCATCTTGTCCTTGGAGACGTCGATCCCCTGGTCCTTCTTGAACTCGGCCACCAGCCAGTCCATGACGACCTGATCGATGTCGTCGCCACCGAGGTGGGTGTCGCCGTTGGTCGACACGACCTCGACGACCTTCTCACCGACTTCCAGGATCGAGATGTCGAAGGTGCCGCCGCCGAAGTCGTAGACGGCGATGAGGTGGTCCTTGCTCTTGTCGAGACCGTACGCCAGCGCCGCCGCCGTCGGCTCGTTGACGATGCGCTTGACGTCCAGGCCGGCGATGCGGCCGGCGTCCTTGGTCGCCTGGCGCTGCGAATCGTTGAAGTAGGCGGGGACGGTGATGACCGCCTCGGTCACCTTCTCGCCCAGGTGATCCTCGGCCGCCTTCTTCAGCTTCATGAGGATCCGCGCCGAGATCTCGGGCGGCGTCAGCTTCTTGCCGCGAATGTCGATGTCCGCCTCGCCGCTCGAGCTGCGCACGACCTTGTAGGGAACGCGCTTGGCTTCCTGGGTGACCTCGTCGAACCGGCGTCCCATGAACCGCTTCACCGAGTAGACGGTGTTCTCGGGATTGGTGATCGCCTGCCGGCGGGCAATCTGGCCGACCAGCACCTCGCCCTTGTCGTCCCAGGCCACCACCGACGGGGTCAGTCGCCCGCCCTCTTCATTCGCGAGAACCGTCGGGTCCTTGCCATCCATGATGGCCACGACGGAGTTGGTGGTCCCGAGGTCGATTCCGATGATTTTGCCCATGAGCTGGTTTTCCTTTTTCGCTGTAGCTTCGGAGGGTTGGCGTCCGATTTCGCGGTAACCGTAAACACCCCGGATCACACGTCAAGCAAAAGCCGGATGCGCCCGGGCGGATTCGGTCTATAAGTTGATACCTGAACAAATGTTTCATCCTGTGGTTCAGCACTGGCTGGAGCGGAAGTTCGGCGCGCCGACGCCGGCGCAGGCCCAGGCCTGGCCGCTGATCGCGTCGGGCAAGGACGTTCTGGTCACAGCGCCAACCGGGTCGGGCAAGACGCTGGCCGCGTTCCTCTGGGCGCTCGACCGGCTGGTCGGGGAGGCGATCGCCGCCGGCGGCACCCTCCCCGACCGGACCAGCGTGCTCTACGTGTCGCCGCTCAAGGCGCTGTCGAACGACGTGCGCCGGAACCTCGAGGAGCCGCTGGGAGAGATCAAGGCGCTGGCGGCCGAGCTGGGGTACGCGGCGCCGGAGGTTCGGACAGCGGTGCGGACGGGCGATACGACCGCGCGCGAACGGCGGGAGGCGACCCGCCGTCCGCCCCATGTACTGGTCACCACGCCCGAGTCGCTGTTCATTCTTTTGACGTCCGACTCCGGCCGGAAGGCGCTGCGCGACGTGCGGACGGTGATCGTCGACGAGATCCACGCCGTGGCCGCCGACAAGCGCGGCGCCCACCTGGCGCTGTCCCTGGAGCGGCTGGAGGCGCTGGTCTCGAGCCCGGGAACCCTCGAACAGTTCCCGGACCCTCGGGCTACCGGCAAGCTCCAGCGCCTGGGCCTGTCGGCGACGGTCCGGCCGCTCGAGGTGGCGTCGCGCCTGCTGGTGGGCGGGAGCCGACCGCCGCCTGCGCTGGTCGACGTCGGCCAGCGGCGCGATCTCGATCTCGGCGTCGAGGTGCCCGAGGACGAGCTCGGCGCCGTGGCCACCAACGAGCAGTGGGCGGAGCTCTACGATCGGATCGCCAC
This sequence comes from uncultured Pseudomonadota bacterium, assembly GCA_963835825.1. GTDB lineage: Bacteria > Myxococcota_A > Polyangia > Fen-1088 > Fen-1088 > JADGRB01. Next base: position 263,251 of record CAWIGZ010000001.1, on the reverse strand, counting down.
CCTGGCGCGCCAGCACAAGTCGACGCTGGTGTTCGTCAACACGCGTCGCCTGGTCGAGCGGGTGACGCTGCACCTCGGCGAGCGCCTGGGCGCCGAGAGCGTGGCGGCCCACCACGGCAGCCTGTCGCGCGAGCGCCGCCACCGGGCGGAACGTCTGCTTGAAAGCAGGCGACCTCAAGGTCGTCGTCGCGACGGCGTCGCTGGAGCTCGGCATCGACGTGGGCGCCGTCGAGCTCTGTTGCCTGATCGGCTCGCCACGCTCCATCGCCACCGGGTTGCAGCGGATCGGGCGCTCCGGCCACGCGCTGGCCGCCACGCCCAAGGGGCGTCTCTTCCCGCTCACCCGCGACCAGCTGGTCGAGTGCGCGGCGCTGGTCCGCGCGGCCCGGCGCGCCGACATCGACGCCATCCGCCTGCGGGAGGCGCCGCTCGACGTGCTGTCGCAGCAGATCGTCGCCGCCTCGGCCTGCGACGAATGGGACGAAGACGCGCTCTACGAGCTCTTCCGGCGCGCCGGGCCGTACGCCGAGCTCTCCCGCGCCGACTTCGACGCGGTCGTCGACATGCTTGCCGAGGGGATCGCCACCAGCCGCGGGCGCTCCGGGGCCCTGCTCCACCGCGACGGCGTCAACCGGCGGCTGCGCGGGCGGCGCGGGGCGCGCCTGGCCGCGCTCACCTCCGGCGGCGCCATCCCCGACAACGCCAACTACGACGTGATCCTCGAGCCCGACGGGACGCAGATCGGGACCATCGACGAGGACTTCGCCATCGAGTCGATGGCCGGCGACATCATCCTGCTGGGCAATTCGTCCTGGCGAATCCGCCGGGTCGAGCCCGGAAAGGTCCGCGTCGAGGACGCCGCCGGCGCCGCCCCCACGATTCCGTTCTGGCTGGGCGAGGGGCCGGCCCGCACCCGCGAGCTGTCCGCCGAGGTGGCCGCCCTGCGGGAGCAGATAGTCGACACCCACGCCCGCCACGAGGATCCCACGCCGGCCCTGAGCTCCGGATGTGCGCTCGATCGCCGCGGCGCCGAGCTGTTGCGCGACTACGTTCTGGCCGGCGCGGCCGCGCTGGGCGGCGTGCCGACGCAGACGCGGCTTTACGCCGAGCGGTTCTTCGACGACGCCGGGGGGATGCAGCTGGTGATTCACGCGCCGTTCGGCGGCCGGATCAACCGGGCCTGGGGAATGGCGCTGCGCAAGCGGTTTTGCCGCTCGTTCGACTTCGAGCTGCAGGCCGCGGCGACGGACGACGGGATCGTCCTGTCGCTGGGACCGCAGCACAGCTTTCCGCTCGAGTCGGTCTTCTCGATGCTGCGCGCCGCCGACGTCGAGGAGCTGCTGACCCAGGCGGCGCTGCAGTCGCCGATGTTCGAGACGCGCTGGCGCTGGAACGCGACCCGCTCGCTGACGCTCCTGCGCAGCCGCGGCGGCAAGCGCGTCCCGCCGGCGATCCAGCGGATGCGCGCCCAGGATCTGGTCGCCTCGGTGTTTCCCGCGCAGACCGCCTGCCAGGACAACCACGGCGGCGGGGCGATCGAGATCCCCGACCATCCGCTGGTGCGCGAGACCATCCGCGACTGCCTGGTCGAGGCGATGGACGCCGCCGGCCTGCGCGCGGTGCTGGAAGCCATGGCGGACGGACGGATCCAGACGACCGCCCGCGAGCTGCCGGAGCCTTCGGTGTTCGCCCACGAGATCCTGAACGCCAACCCGTACGCCTTCCTCGACGACGCGCCGCTGGAAGAGCGGCGCACGCGCGCGGTGAGCCTCCGCCGCGGGCTGCCGGCGGCGATCGTCGAACGCGTCGGCGGGCTCGATCCCGCAGGCGGTCGAAGCGGTGCTGGCCGAATCGCAGCTCGAGGCGCGCGATCGCCGACGAGCTGCACGATCTCCTCCTCGACGCGGGCGCGCTGCCCGAGGCGATGGGACGCGCCCGCGGCTTCGGCGATCTGTTCGAGGCGCTGGTCGGTGCCCGCCGGGCCGCACGCCTCGAGGGCGTTCCGGTCCTGTGGGTGGCCGCCGAGCGACGGTCGCTGGCAGCGCTGGTCTGGCCGGCCCACCGCTTCGTCCCCGACGTCGCCGAGCCGCCCGCCCGGCGCGCGCCGCCCTGGTCCGATGCGGAGAGCGCGCTGGTCGAGATCGTCCGCGGTCACCTGACGTTTCACGGGCCGACCACGGCCGAGCGAATCGCGGCGCCGCTCGGCGTGCGACCGTCGGACGTCGAGGCGGCGCTGGCGCAGATCGAGCTCGCGGGCGGCGTGCTGCGGGGACGCTTCCTGCCGGAGCTCGGCGACGGGACTCAGTGGTGCGAGCGCCGGCTGCTCGCCCGGATCAACCGCCGCATGCTCGACGGGCTCCGGCGCGAGATCGAGCCGGTCACCGCCGCCGACTTCTTGCGCTTCCTGTTCGGATGGCAAAACGTGCGCCCCGGCAGCCAGCTTCACGGCCAGCCCGGCCTGGCACGCGTCATCGCGCAGCTCCAGGGCTACGAGGCGGCGGCCGGCGCCTGGGAGCGGGCGATTCTCCCGGCCCGTCTCGTGGGGTACGACTCGGCCTGGTTGGACGCGCTTTGCCTGTCGGGCGCCGTTGCCTGGGGGCGGCTCGCCGCCCGACCGGCCGGCGGGACGCCGAGCCGTGCCGCACCGATCGCGCTCTGCCGCCGCGCCGATCTGCCGTGGCTGCTGGTCCCCGAAGCGGAGACGGAGCGGTTCGACGAGACGTCCCTGTCGGCGCCTGCCCGCGATGTCCTGGCGCAGCTCGCCAGCCGAGGAGCGAGCTTCCTCGACGAAATCATCGGCGGGACCCGCCGCCTGCGCACCGAGGTCGAGGACGCCCTCGGCGAGCTGGTCTCGGCCGGGCGCGTCACCGGCGACGGGTTCTCCGGTCTGCGCGCGCTCATCTCGGCGACCCAGACCAGGGGCGGCGCCCGCGCCCGCTGGCACTCGCGCTGGGCCCGCCGGACGGGCGGCCCGGTCGGCGCCGGTCGGTGGTCGATTCTGCGACGTGAACCGACCGCTCAAAGCGGGCCGGACGGCTCGCTGGACGAGGAGACCAGGCACGAGGCGCTCGCTCGCCAGTACATCAAGAGATATGGCGTCGTCTTTCGCGATCTCCTGGCTCGCGAGGCGCACGCCCCTGTCTGGCGGGACCTGGTCCGCATCTACCGGCGCCTGGAGATGAGCGGCGAGCTCCGCGGAGGCCGCCTGGTCGGGGGCTTCGTCGGGGAGCAGTTCGCTGCCCCCGAGGCGGTCGAGGCGCTCCGGGCCACGCGACGGGAAGAACGACGGGGCGAGATCGTCCGGCTGTCCGCCTGCGACCCGTTGAACCTGGTCGGGATCGTGACGCCGGGACCGCGCGTGCAAGCGATCCAGACGAACACGGTCACGTATATCGACGGTGTTCCGCAGCAACCGCCGAGCGCCGGGAACGAAGCCCAGCGTCGCGCCGGATGGTCGCCGTCGGCTCACGTCGCCTGACGCGCTGCGAACCGTTGTCTGGGGAACAGCTGTTGTTGCGTCCCCTGTAACAGCTGGGGGCTCCGGCCCCAGCCGGGCGGACCCCATGGCCCGGATCGGCGCGTTTATGCCCGCAGGAACTGTTGGCTCGATTACTGCTTTGTACGCAGCCCGTGTCGAACCGACATCTTGTGACCAAACGGCAAACCCCGAGCGATCGGGCGACGCAAAGCCAACGGGACTCTCGCAGTCGGCCGGGCTGCCTCAAGGGGGAATCCATGAGAGAGCTAGGGAAGCGGACCATTCAGATCAGCGTCGCGCTCGGAGCCATCGTCGGCTTGATCGGTTGCGGAGAGCAGGCCAGCAACGTCGAGACGGGGACCCACGAGCTGGGGCTCTCTTCGATCAACGGCCTCAGCTCCATCAACGGGCTGTCGTCGATCAACGGCCTCAGCTCCATCAACGGGCTGTCGTCCATCAACGGCCTCAGCTCCATCAACGGGTTGTCGTCGATCAACGGCCTCAGCTCCATCAACGGGCTCATGACCACCTCGGCCGGCCGCAAGACCGTCTCCTACCTGGTCAAGTGCGCCCTCGCCGCCAACGACTCGCTGGTCAAGGCCGACCAGAACGGCAGCAACTACACCTTCGCCGGCGGCATCGGCCTCTGCCCCGCCTGGAAGAACGGCGGTGTCTCCACCGACGCCCAGTGCATGGAGGGGATCTCCGCCTGCATGATGGCCCACGTCAACACCGCCGGTGTCCACGTCCCGCTCTGGCTCGACTCGAACGACCCCGTCATCGGCTGGGGCATCGACCGCACCAACTTCCCGATGCAGGAGGGGACGTTCTTCGGCGACATCCTCGACACCGGAGTTCTGAACAACCTCGGAAAGCCCACGGTCACCGCCCCGGTTGCCTACTACTGTGACGGCGCCGGCTTCCCCGCGGGCGCATCGGGCGTCGTCGCCGGCCGCCTCGGCGCCAGCCAGTCCGGCGCCCCCTACATGAACCCGTTCGGCAACGGCACCCTCTGCCAGAACGCCTCGACGGTCGGACAGTTCAGCAACGGCGTCGGTGGCAGCTGCCCCGCCGGCTCGAGCTCGAACCCCGGGGCCGGCTGCCCCGACGGGTACAAGGCCCTCACCACCAACTCCAACGCCGCCGTCTGGCAGCACGGCATCACCGTGTGGCGCAACAACAACTACACGCCGGTGTTCGACACCAGCTACCAGTACTCGCTCTCGCCCACCATCACCCAGGGCCATGGTCGTCGACACCGGAACCTCGCCGATTCAGCAGTACGCCGCGTCCGCCGGTCTCCCCTCCTCCGTCTTCAACATGACGGCCAGCGGCAGCAACTGGATCCTCTCGCCGGCGAACAACCCGGGCCGCTGCCTCGACGCTGGCGCTGCCACCAACGGCACCGGCATCGTCACCGCCGGCTGTAACGGCAGCAGCTCGCAGAGCTGGACCATCAAGTCCATCGCCCAGAACGGCAGCTTCAACGTCGCCGTCGCCAGCACCGGCCGCTGCATGAACGTCCGGGGCGGCAGCGCCTCCTCCGGCGCTGCCATGGAGGTCTGGGACTGCTCCGGCTGGAACAGCCAGCAGTTCAACATCCAGGCGACCGTCGTCGCCAGCGACACCAGCAACCAGACCAGCACCGGCAGCGGCGGCTCGACGGGCGGCAGCTCGACCTTCTCCTCGTCGCGCACCTACCGCATGGTTCCCCAGAACGCCACCGGCGAGTCGATCAACGTCATGTACGGCAGCCAGAACAACGGCACCGGCGTCCAGCAGTACACGACCTACAACGGTCCCGAGGAGGCCTTCTACCTGCTCGCCAGCGGCAGCGACTGGAAGATCACCATGGGCGCGAACCAGGCCAAGTGCCTCGGCCCGAACAACAACGGGACGGGCAACGGCACGACGATCGTGATTCAGGACTGCAACGGGAGCACCGCCCAGAACTACACCGCCATGCCGATGTCGTCCTCGGGTGTCTACGCGTTCAAGAACGTCGCCTCGGGGCGCTGCCTGAACGTCGCGGGTAACACCACGGCCAACGGCGCGCTCCTGATCCTGTACGACTGCGGCTACACCCCCGGCGCCAACGCCCAGTTCAGCGTCCAGTAAGCGCCCCCTCCCACGCCCCACCGAACAACGGCCGGTCCGCCCCCGCGGATCGGCCGTTTCCTTTTGGGCCTGCGACGACGCGGCGCGACGTTGTTCGCGAAACAGCTGTGTTCTGTTGTGGCTCGGGCAACACCGGGGACTTTTCTACTCACGCAAAGGCCCCAGTTCCTGGCTATATCGCAAAAATAAACGTTGGCTTGATTACTGCTTTAGAGAGTTAACGTGTCGGACCGACACCTTGTGAACAAACGGCAAACCCCGAGCGATCGGGCGACGCAAAGCCAACGGGACTCTCGAAGTCGGCCGGGCTGCCTCAAGGGGGGATATCAAAATGAGAGAACTGGGGAAACGGACCATCCAAATCAGCGTCGCGCTCGGAGCCATCGTCGGCTTGATCGGTTGCGGAGAGCAGGCCAGCAACGTCGAGACGGGGACCCACGAGCTGGGGCTCTCTTCGATCAACGGCCTCAGCTCCATCAACGGGCTGTCGTCGATCAACGGCCTCAGCTCCATCAACGGGCTGTCGTCGATCAACGGCCTCAGCTCCATCAACGGGCTGTCGTCGATCAACGGCCTCAGCTCCATCAACGGGCTCATGACCACCTCGGCCGGCCGCAAGACCGTCTCCTACCTGGTCAAGTGCGCCCTCGCCGCCAACGACTCGCTGGTCAAGGCCGACCAGAACGGCAGCAACTACACCTTCGCCGGCGGCATCGGCCTCTGCCCCGCCTGGAAGAACGGCGGTGTCTCCACCGACGCCCAGTGCATGGAGGGGATCTCCGCCTGCATGATGGCCCACGTCAACACCGCCGGCGTCCACGTCCCGCTCTGGCTCGACTCGAACGACCCCGTCATCGGCTGGGGCATCGACCGCACCAACTTCCCGATGCAGGAGGGGACGTTCTTCGGCGACATCCTCGACACCGGCGTTCTGAACAACCTCGGAAAGCCCACGGTCACCGCCCCGGTCGCCTACTACTGTGACGGCGCCGGCTTCCCCGCGGGCGCCTCGGGCGTCGTCGCCGGCCGCCTCGGCGCCAGCCAGTCCGGCGCCCCCTACATGAACCCGTTCGGCAACGGCACCCTCTGCCAGAACGCCTCGACGGTCGGACAGTTCAGCAACGGCGTCGGTGGCAGCTGCCCCGCCGGCTCGAGCTCGAACCCCGGGGCCGGCTGCCCCGACGGGTACAAGGCCCTCACCACCAACTCCAACGCCGCCGTCTGGCAGCACGGCATCACCGTGTGGCGCAACAACAACTACACGCCGGTGTTCGACACCAGCTACCAGTACTCGCTCTCGCCCACCATCACCCAGGGCCATGGTCGTCGACACCGGAACCTCGCCGATTCAGCAGTACGCCGCGTCCGCCGGTCTCCCCTCCTCCGTCTTCAACATGACGGCCAGCGGCAGCAACTGGATCCTCTCGCCGGCGAACAACCCGGGCCAGCTGCCTCGACGCTGGCGCTGCCACCAACGGCACCGGCATCGTCACCGCCGGCTGCAACGGCAGCAGCTCGCAGAGCTGGACCATCAAGTCCATCGCCCAGAACGGCAGCTTCAACGTCGCCGTCGCCAGCACCGGCCGCTGCATGAACGTCCGGGGCGGCAGCGCCTCCTCCGGCGCTGCCATGGAGGTCTGGGACTGCTCCGGCTGGAACAGCCAGCAGTTCAACATCCAGGCGACCGTCGTCGCCAGCGACACCAGCAACCAGACCAGCACCGGCAGCGGCGGCTCGACGGGCGGCAGCTCGACCTTCTCCTCGTCGCGCACCTACCGCATGGTTCCCCAGAACGCCACCGGCGAGTCGATCAACGTCATGTACGGCAGCCAGAACAACGGCACCGGCGTCCAGCAGTACACGACCTACAACGGTCCCGAGGAGGCCTTCTACCTGCTCGCCAGCGGCAGCGACTGGAAGATCACCATGGGCGCGAACCAGGCCAAGTGCCTCGGCCCGAACAACAACGGGACGGGCAACGGCACGACGATCGTGATTCAGGACTGCAACGGGAGCACCGCCCAGAACTACACCGCCATGCCGATGTCGTCCTCGGGTGTCTACGCGTTCAAGAACGTCGCCTCGGGGCGCTGCCTGAACGTCGCGGGTAACACCACGGCCAACGGCGCGCTCCTGATCCTGTACGACTGCGGCTACACCCCCGGCGCCAACGCCCAGTTCAGCGTCCAGTAACCGCCCCCTCCCACGCCCCACCGAACAACGGCCGGTCCGCCTCGCGCGGGCCGGCCGTTTCCTTTTGGTCACGAGTCACTTCATGGGCGTGTAGGCCTGCCGCGCCGGCACCGAGACGAGCTCGCGCGTCGGAAGCACCAGCGCGGTCAGCTCGCGGCCGTAGACGCAGCCGGTGTCGAGCCCGGTCGCGAACGGGTGGCGTTGCAGTCCGCGGACGGCGTCGTGCCCGAACACCACGTGCTCGGGGCCCTGCCAGAGCGACGCCCAGGGAGCTCCCGTGATCCGCTTCGACGGCTCCCCGTCGTCCTTGATGCTGCGCAGGTTGAGCAAGTGCTCGCGGGTCTGCTGCTCGACGGGGATCCCCGGGACCAAACCGCCGTGGACCACCACATAGGGACGGTCGCCCACCGGCTGGAGCCGCAGAAAGAGCGGGCGGGACTCTAGCCAGGCGACGTCGGCGGCGCTCAGGCTGTCGGCGACCGCGCGGTGCAAGGGGCCCACCCGCGGATCGCCGTGAACCGCGCGCAGCACGTGGGCGTCGTGGTTGCCAAGGACGGCGTCGGCCTTCGATTCGCGGGCCCAGCGCACGACGCCGGCCGAATCGGGCCCCTTGGCCACCGAGATCGCCGACCAGCACCACCCGGTCGTCGGGGCGCACGGCCGGCGGCCGCCAGCAACGCCAGCAGCTCGTCGAGGCAGCCGTGGACGTCACCGACGACCAGCGTGCGCATGACCGCCACGCTCCGCGTCGGCCTACGCCTCCGAGACGGAGACCTTGATCATCTTGACCGGCGTCTTCGGCCGATCGCCGCCGTCACGCGGCGTCTTCGAGATCTTGTCGACCACGTCCATTCCTTCGATCACCTTGCCGAACACCGGGTGTTTCGAGGGACCGGCCGAGAACCAGTCGAGGTAGGGGTTGTCGACGACGTTGATGAAGAACTGGCAGCTGCCGCTCTGCGGCCCCTTGTTGGCCATCGACAGCGTCCCGCGCGAGTTCGAGATCTTCGCGTTGGCGGGGTGCTCGTCGGGGATCGTCCCGCTGGGGGCGTCGCCGGTGCCGGCGCGCGGGCTCTGCGGGTCCTTGCTGTACGGGCAGCCGAACTGCACCATGAACTTGTCGATCACGCGGTGGAAGTGCAGGCCGTCGTAAAAGCCGCTCTTGGCGAGCTTGACGAAGTTCCCGGCGGTGATGGGCATCTGATCTGCAAGCAGCTCGATCTTGATGTCGCCCAGGGAGGTGCTGAGGGTCGCGGTGGGGTTGGACATGGGCGGGGAGCTTAACGCACTTCCAGCGCCGCGACGACCTCGTCGAGCCGCTCGAACGGTCGCGCGCGCGGGGAGAGCTGGGCCAGCTTGGTTCCGCGGACGGCGAAGATCTCGTCGCAGGTCTCGGCCGCGGGGAGGTCGAGCCGTCCGTCCCCCAGGTAAACGGTCGGGTGTCCGGGATGTCGCCGGCGAAGGTCGGCCACGACGTGGCTCTTGAAGTCCTCGCCCGGCGCGAGGCGCATTCCCTCCGGCAGCGAGACCTGCCATCGGCGTCCGTCGAACGCGCCGGTGAAGGCGACGATCGGGATCTCGGGCGGCAGCAGATCCTGGATGTAGAACCGTGAGCCCGTGGCTCACCACGACGAACGGCCAACCGCGTGCGCGGCAGAGCGCGACCAGCTCGCCGAGGCCCGGCCGCAGCCGCGTGTGCGCCCGCGCCTGGGCCAGCAGCGCTTCCGGCGGCTGGGCCACATCGCCATAGCCGCGCGCGATCATCTCCAGCGGCGTCACCCGCCCGGCGTAGGTCTCGGGCAGCAGCTCGCGCCGCCAGTCGTACGGCAGGTGCGCGTCCCAGAACATCGACGTGACGTCCTCCACCGTCAAGGTCCCGTCGAAGTCGGAAACGACGATCATTTGAACGTCACCACCAGCGGGGCGTGGTCGCTGGTGCCGACCTCGCGCTGCGAGACGCAGCTCTCGACCGTCGCGGCCAGCTCGCCGCTGACCAGCAGGTAATCGATCCGCCAGCCGATGTTGCGCTGGCGGAGGTTGCGCCAGGGCGCCCACCAGGTGAAGAGCGCGTCGTTGTCCGGCTCGCGATCGCGCGCGACGTCGTGCAGCCCGCCTTCGCGCAGGATCCGCTCGAACAGCGCCCGCTCCTCGGGACGCTGGCCGATGCTCCGCTCGTCGCGATCGCGGCTGTTGACGTCGATCGGGCGCGCGCGCCACGTTGAGGTCGCCGCACAGGATGACCTTGGTCCCGACCGCCCGCAGCCCGGCCGCGTAGGCGGCCATCGCCTCGAGGAAGCGCACCTTGGCCGCGAAGTCCTTGCCGCCGTTCGGGACGTAGATGGAGGCCACCAGGACGCCGCCGACGTTGGTGGCGGCGATCCGCGTCTCGTGGTCGAACTCGGGGTGGATGAAGAGCGGACGGTCGGGCGCGAGCTCCTTGCGGACGAGCAGCGCCACCCCCGAGTACCCCTTCGTGCCGTGCCAGTAGGACCAGTACCCGGGGATGTCGCCCACCGTCTTGGGGATGTGGTCGACGGCGGCCTTGATCTCTTGCAGACAGAGGACGTCGGGCTGCTCGCGCTCGACGAACGCGGCGACCTCATCCTGGCGGGCGCGGATGCCGTTGACGTTCCAGGTGGCGATCTTCATCGCCGGGCGATTTCGCCTGTCGTCGAGGCGGAGAACATGTGCATGCTCTTCTAGCAGATGAGCGCTCCCGCCGACGAGCCCGCACCGCCGGTCGCCGCCTCCGAGCCGTCGCCGCGGAGCCTGATCGCGGTCATCGCGGCCGGGATCTTCGTGACCGGCTTTGGCTGGCCCGGCTCCTTCGGTCGGCTGCCGTTCAACTTGCTCTTCAAGAACCAGCTGCACCTGTCGGCGCTCGACGTCTCCGAGTTCTGGGCCGTCTCGCTGCTGGTCTGGTACGTCAAGCCGCTGGTCGGGTTCGTCTGCGACGCCTATCCGCTCTTCGGGACGCGGCGCCGGGGCTACCTGCTGGTCGGGACCGTGCTGACGGCGCTGTTTTGGTTGATGTTCGCCATCGTCCCGCGCCACTACGTCCCGTTCATGGTGGTGATGACCCTTCTCAACATCGCCATGGTGGCGGTCAGCACGGTGGTCGGCGGGCTCCAGATCGAGGTCTCACAGCGCCACGCGGCCAGCGGCCGGCTGGCCTCGCTCCGCACGGGCCTCGAAGGGGTGATGAACCTGCTCGGCGGGCCGGTCGGCGGCTGGTTGGCCGTCTGCGCGTTCGGCTGGACAGCGGTCACCGGCGCCGTGGTGATGTTCTCGTTCCTGCCGGTCGTCTATTGGCTGTATCGCGAGCCGCGGGGGGCGCGGGCCGATACGGCGGTCTGGGCCACGGCGCGCAGCCACCTCAAGACCATCGGCAGATCGCGGGCGATGTGGGGAGCGACCGGCCTGCTCTTTCTCACCTACCTCGCGCCGGGATTTCAGACGCCGATGTTCTACTACCAGCAAGACGTCCTGAAGCTCGATCCGCGCTACATCGGGTTCCTGCAGCTCCTGGGCGGTGCCGGAGGGGATCATCGGAGCCGCCGCCTACGGGTACCTGTGTCGCCGACTCCCGCTCAAGGTGTCGCTGGTCGGGGGGATCCTCCTCAACGCCGCGGTCACGCTGCTCTACCTGCGCTACGACTCGGCCAGATCCGCGGCCCTGATCGACGGCTCGGCGGCGCTGCTCGGCACCATGGCCACGCTGCCCATCTACGACCTCGCCGCGCGGGCGACGCCGGCCGGCAGCGAGAGCTTCGGCTTCGGCCTCATGATGAGCATCCGCAACGTCGCCCTCTTCGCCATCTCCGACCCGTTCGGCTCGTTCCTCTACGACCGGTACCACGTCGGATTCAAGCAGCTGGTCTGGCTGAACGCGGGGTCTTCAGCCGCAGTGCTCTTCTTCGTTCCTCTGCTGCCCGCAGCGTTGCTGGCCTCCCGCGAAGAGCCGCGCTCGGCGCCGGGACCGTAAGGAACTTGCGGCGACTGTTATCATAGACGCTTGACCAGGAACGCCTTCCTTCGCAACGCCCATTCGTCGCGCACGAGCCTGCGTTCTGCCTGGCGGTTCCCGGGCATCTGCCTGGCGCTCGTGCTCTCCTGCGCGTCGACCCCCTGGCCCGACGAGCCGGGGCTCCCCGTCGCGGTCGGCATGGCCGCCAACGTCGACGCGGACGACGCGTTTCTCGCCGCGCTCACCGCGGCCCGCGCCGCGCGGGGACTCCCTGCTCCGCTGGTGACGCCGCACTACCAGTCGGAGATCCGCAACTTTGCCGACGATCTCCAGGCGGGCAAGACCTCGGCGGCAGGTGCGCAGCGAGCGATCGAAACCTGGGGGCGCCTCGCCTACCAGCGGCCGGTCGCCACCTGGCTGGTCGACTGCGGGACCGGATTGCAGCCCCGGATTCCGGCAGCGCTCGCCGCACTGCCGGTCGCGGTCGTCTCCTACGCCGCCGCGCACTTTCGCCCCCGCTCACTGGCGACCGACCAGTGCGCGATCCTCGTCGCGGCGCTCACCGGCGGCTAGGCCTCGGCTGTACGGCCCGCCAGCCGGTCAAATGACGCAGCCGATGCGGGCGCCGTCGATGGCGATCTCGTCGAGCCACAGCTCGAACGGCTCCGTCGTCGGCTGATACTCGTACCAGCCGAGCCAGAGGTTGGTGAACGCCGGCAGCGTGAACGGCACGGTCGCGTTCCCCTGGTGCGGGGTGCCGGGGACGGTGCCGAGCGACGGGTGCGGGGCGGCGTCCCACCAGAAGCGCGTCTGGTTGTGAGCGCCGTCGTGCATCCACTCGATGCAGAGCCACTGCCCGGTCGGCACCGGCGACGGCGTGCCGTTCGGGCCCGGGTCCTGGTCGGAGTTGGTCCAGTCGCCCGTGCCGTTCGGATCGGTCAGGCTGTCGGTGCCGACGCCGAACAGGTTGACCCCATTTTGCATCTGACCGCCGACCCGGACCTCGCCGGTCACCCCCGTCCCCGACGCGGCAATGAACGTCCAGTGCGCGTAGTCGAACGACGCCGCCGGCGTGGGGAGCGACTTGAAGTAGACGAACGCGCGACCGTAGTAGGTGTCATTGGCAGCCGGGAAGGTCCTGGTCTCGTCGATGTACGACGCCCCCTTTCCGGGCATCGTGACGTGGAGCGCGTGCGTGCCGCGCGCCGCCTGCAGCGTGTCGACGACCGGCGGGGTCCCGGTCACCGTCCAGAGGGACGGATCGATGGTGCCGCTCTCGAAGTCCTCGCAGAGCTGGACGTGGGCGTCGGCGCAGCGGCTGGGGCCGAAGAAGGCCGCGCGGTCCGAGGAGAGATCGCGCGCGCCGCCCGGCGCCGACGTGCCACAGCCGCCGGCTATCACGATCGCGCTCACCAATCCGGCGAGCCGCGTCGCGGCCCGCGACATCTAGAGCCGCACCTGAATTTCGTAGCGGCGGTTCTTGGCCTTCTTGGCGGGCGTGTTGTCGGGGGTCACCAGGGGATGCTCGGAGCCCATGCCGACGGAGATGATCTCCTTGGGCGCCACGCCGCGCGCCACCAGCTCGCGCTGGATCACCGCCGCCCGCTTGGCCGACAGCTCCTTGTTGTGCTCCGGCTTGCCGGCCGAGTCGGTGTGCCCCGAGACCACGAACTTGAAGCCGCTGACGCTCGCCGCCTGGAGTTTCTTCTTGGCGTCGATCAGCGTGTCGGCGAGCTTCTTGATCTTCTTGTCGCACCCGGGCTCCAGCTGGTCGCTGTCGCTCTTGAAGCTGCACTGATTCTTGCGCCCTTCGGCGAGCAGCTTGGCGTTGACCTCCTTGACCGCCTGGTCGCGCGCGGCGCCGCCGGCCTTGCCCGCCAGGCTGTGAAGATCGAAGGCCGCGGCCGGCGTGCTGAGCGCGCCGGTCATCAGAACCGCGGCTCCCGCGACTCGGATGATCCGTCCCATTCCAGCGCGCCACGACGGATTTGCCATGCCAGTTGAATGCGTCATTCGGACAGAATAACGCGAACGGCGTCAGCGGCGGAGCGTCAGATCGAGGACGGTCGCCAGCCCGGGCGCCGCCGCGATCACGGACGGAATCGCGTTGAGGACCGTGCCGACGGTGGCCCGGTCGCCATGGGTGCCACCGCGAATCAGGAGATCGAGCGGCGGATCGCCTTCGATGACGATCCGATCGTGCGGCTCGGGCGCCGCGACCGACATCTCCAGGTCGAGTCGGACCAGCTCGCGCCCGCCGCCGAGACCGACGGCCGACTGCCGCAGCCCGGCCACCCGGCCGGCCTCGATGCCGGGTCGTGCCTCGGTGACCGGACCGATCGTCGAGCGGAGCTCGTCGAACGAGAACCCCAGCCCGAGCCCGACCAGCGCGCACGACTCGGCGAGCCCGCGGTGCCCGAGCTTCTTCGCCGCCACGCCCGCCTCGAATTCGGCGACGGTCATTCCGGCGCCGACCTTGGCCCGCAGCGGACCGCGGCGCTTGGCAGCGTCGACCACCCGCGTGACCGCCACCCGGTCGACGCGCACGCAGGCGGCGGCCAGCGTGAGCGGAAGGCGATCCATCACCAGGCCGGGGTTGACGCCGGTTCCGACGACGGTGATCCCGGTGGCGCGCGCACGCGCATCGATTTGCCGTGCGAGCTCGGGCGTCGCCAGATCGGCGTAGGCGAGATCCTCGCAGGTCGAAACGACGTCGACGCCCGCGGCGCCGGCGGCCTCGACGATCGGCAGGAGCTCGGCGACGCCGGAGAGGGTCAACACCAGCGCGACGTCGGCGCCCGCCAGCGCTGCCGGCAGCGTCGGCGCCACCTTCAGGCCGAGCGGACCGACCTCCGCTACTTCGCCGGCGTCCTGGCCGACGAACGCCGGATCGGCGACGCCGGACAGCTCGAGCCCGGGGCGGGCCAGGACCGCCTTCAGGACCTCGCGGCCGATCGCCCCCAGCCCGATGATCGCGACGCGCACGGCGCCCGGCGGCCGGATCGTGGCGGACGAGCCAACCGCGCCGGCGGTCGTCACCCGCCGAGCTCCGCCAGATCCTCGCCCAGCTCTTCGAGAAAGCCTGAAATCTCCGACGGAGAAAGCGATTCCAAGCGGCGCCGGATCCCTTCCAGATCGTCGCGCAGCCGGCTGGCCCGGCGGCGGTAGTTGTCGAGGGTGTTCTCGAGCCGGCCGGCATCCGCGGGCGGCGCGCCGACGCGACCGACCTCGGCCCGCAGGGTGGCCTCCGCCGCGTCGAGATCGCGGGCGATGGCGGCGGCGCCGGCGTCGTGACCGTGGCGACCATTTTGCCTGGCCCCGGCGGCAGCCGCCGTTTCGAGCTCGCCCACGCGCGCCCGCAGGCGATCGCGCTCGGCCTCCAGCGCGTGGAGGCGATCGACCTCCGCTCCGTCGCGACCCGCCTCTGCCTTGCGCTCGTGCTCGAGCCGCAAGAGCTTCCCTTCGAGCTCCGCCAGTCGGGCCCGGCGGGTTCGATCGGCCTCTTCCAGGTCCTTGGCGGTCCTGCGCAACGCCGTCGCTTCGGCGCTCGACGTCGCCGCCCGCGCCTCGGCGGCGGCCAGCGTGTCCTCCAGCTCCGCCACCAGCGCGGACTGCTCGGCGACCGAGGCCTTCAGCTCGGTGAGCTCGTCGACGTGCGCCGCGGACGCCCGGTGAAACTGCTCGAGCGCGCGTCCCCGCGCCGCCGCCAGCTCGTCGGTCTCGGTGCCGGCGCTCGCGGCCGGCGCCCCCGCCTGAACCTGGCCGGTCTGCCCGACGTCGCCGCGCCCCGCGTTCCCCTGGACCGCGCGGGCGATCGCCTGCCGCAACTTGTCCTCCAGCTCGGCGAGGCGCCAGGTCAGAATCCTGCTTCTCGCCTTCGAGACGGAGGATGCGCTCGTCGCGCTGGGCGATCGCGCGCGACCGCTCCTCGAGCGCGCCGTCGTCGGTCACCACCGGGCGCGCAGTCTCGAGACGGGCCATCTCCCGGCGGGCACGCGCCAGCTCGCTCTCGGCCATTCGCTGGCGCTCGAGCGCGTCCTCCACCGCCGCCTGCCGCTCGCGCGCCAGGCTGCCGAGCTCTTCCAGTCGCTGCTCCGCTGCCGCAGCCCGGGCTTCGCTCTCCGCCAGCTTGACGCGCAACCGGTCGGCCTGCGCGCGCACCTCGGCCAGCGCCGCCGCCGACGCGCGCGCCTCCGCCTCCAGCGGCGCCCGCACTCCCGCCGCCAGTCGCTCGGTCACGGCCGCCATCTCCTCGGTGGTGCGGCGGGTGAGGTTCATCACCGACTCGTTCGCTTCGGCCAGCGCCCGGCGCAGCTTGGCGTTCTCGCCGTCGAGCGCCGCGCGATCCTCGGCCGCGCGGCGCAGGCGCGCGCGCATCTCCTCGATCTCCTCGGCCTGGACGTGCGAGACGCGGGCCGCAGGCGCTGCCGCCTCGCCCGCCGGCGCCGCACGCTCGGCCTCGCCCGAAGGGAGCTGAACCAGCGCATAGCCGAGCCCCGGCACCGGCTCGGTGCCGGCGATGGCCACGTAGGCGACCGGCGCCTCCGGCTCCTTCACCAGCCGCGAATCGATCCGCAGCGCATCGACGGTGCCGTCGAACTCGACCACGCCGATGCCCGAGAACGGGGTCATCCCCAGCATCTGGACCAGCGGAAGCAGGGGCGCGACCGCGCCGTGAAGGTCGTAATAGCCCACGCCGCCCGTCGCACCGGGCCGCTCGGCGTTGCTCGCCGCGATCACCAGGCGCCCTGCCGCGGCGACCAGCTTGCGGCAGGCGGCAATCGCACCCGGCCGGCGCACCAGCGCCTCTCCCTCGGGGACCACGACGACGTCGAAGCGCTCGCTGAGGCTGGCGAGGTCCCCCTCGGATACGGTGACCTTGGCGGCGCCCAGCGACTTCAGGAGCTCGGAGGTCCCGGCGATGCTGGGCCCTATCTCGAGCACGCGGCGGCCCGCCCAGATCGGTTCGAGGAAGGCATAGAGCGACCGGCGGCGGTCACGAGATTCAGAGCTGGAAAGATCGGGCATGGCGGGCTGCACTATATACCCGACTTGCATCCGGACGCTTCGCCCACTATAAACCCCGGTTCCCAGGACCCAACACAATGGCAAAAAAAGGCATTCACCCGGTCTATAAGCCCTCGACCATCAGCTGCGCCTGCGGCAACACGGTCGAGACCTTCTCGACGCGCGGCGCGTTCTCGGTCGAAATCTGCTCTGCTTGTCACCCGTTCTACACGGGCAAGCAAAAGTTCGTGGACGCCGCCGGCCGCATCGAGCGCTTCCAGAAAAAGTACGGCAAGGGCACGCCTCCGGCGACGACGACCTAAGCCGTCTTGCTCGATCAGCTGCTGCTCGACAAGCTCGCCGGCGTCGAGGCGCGCTACGAAGAGCTGGATCGGATGCTCGCCGATCCGGCCGTGCTGGCCAATCGCCAGCAGATGCAGAAGCTGTCGAAGGAGCACTCCGATCTCCGCGAGATCGTCGACACCTTCCGGCAGTTCCGGGACCTGAACGCCCGGGTCGCCGAGGCGCGCGAGCTGCAAAAAGATCCCGAGATGCGGGATCTGGCGCACCAGGAAGAGACCCAGCTCGCCGGCGAGCAAGAGCGGATGGCCAAGGATCTGAAGGCGCTGCTCATGCCCAAGGACCCGAACGACGAGAAGAACATTCTCCTCGAGATTCGGGCCGGCACCGGCGGCGAAGAGGCGGCGCTGTTCGCCGGCGATCTGTTCCGGATGTACACGCGCTTCGCCGAGCGCCACCGCTGGGCCATCGAGATCCTCTCGCTCTCCAGCGCGGCGGCCGGGGGGGTCAAGGAGGTCGTGGCCGGCATCAACGGCCGCGGCGCCTATTCGCAGCTCAAGTACGAGTCGGGCGTCCACCGCGTCCAGCGCGTCCCGGCCACCGAGACGCAGGGGCGCATCCACACCTCGACGGCCACCGTGGCGGTCATGCCGGAGATCGAGGACGTCGAGATCACCATCGATCCGAAGGACCTCAAGATCGACGTCATGCGCTCGGGCGGTCCCGGCGGCCAGTCGGTCAACACCACCGACTCCGCCGTGCGGGTCCACCACATCCCGAGCGGCCTCATCGTCCACTGCCAGCAGGAAAAGTCGCAGCACAAGAACAAGGCCATGGCCATGAAGCTGCTGCGCGCCAAGCTCTACGACATCGAGGAAGAGAAGCGGCAGACCGCCGAGCGCGAGGCCCGGCGCAGCCAGATCGGCTCGGGCGATCGGTCGGAGAAGATCCGCACCTACAATTTCCCGCAGGACCGCCTGACCGATCACCGCATCGGCCTCACCCGGCACAACCTTCCCGGGATCCTCGACGGCGATCTGGAAGACGTCATCGGCAGCCTGCGCGCGCACTTTCAGGCCGAAGCGCTCAAGTGAGCGTCTGAGCGCGGCCTACCCGCCCTGAAGCGTGACGACGACGGTTCGCGCGCCGCCGTGATCGCGGTGCTCGCCGAGGTAGATCCCCTGCCAGGTGCCGAGCGCCAGCCGCCCGTTCCGGATCGGCACCGTCACCGACGCTCCGAGCAACGTGGCCTTCACGTGCGCCGGCATGTCGTCGGGCCCCTCGGCGGTGTGCACGAAATACGACGCGTTCTCCGGGACCGTGCGATCGAACCAGCGCGCCAGATCGGCGCGGACGTCCGGATCGGCGTTCTCGTTGACGGCCAGCGAGGCCGACGTGTGCTGGATGAAGAAGTGGGCGAGACCGAGCTTGAAGCCCGCCAGCTCGGGCAGCGCCGCCACCAGCTCGCCGGTGATCAGGTGGAAGCCGCGCGGCCGCGGCTTGAGGAGAATCTCGCTTTGATGCCAGGCCATGCGATCCGTGCGTTTACCACGGCGCACGCCCAGTGACTGCCGACACCTGCTTTCGCCGGAAAAAGTTGCGAAAATCGAGTTTCGACAGTTAATGGAGCGCTGAACGGGATGCTGAGACATCCATCTTTAAAAGGAGACCCCATGAGCCATCGAAAAAGCCTGATCGTCGGACTCGGCGTCGTTCTGCTGACGGTGCTGGGCTCCGTCTCGATCGCCGAGGCGCAAGGGTACCCGCCCCCCTACTATCCGCCGCCTCCCCCGCCCCCGCCGCCTCACGGCGTCTACCGCGGCGGGCTCGTTTTCGGCTTCTCGGCCGGCGTGGGCGCAATCCATATCAACAACTGCCTCGCCGACGTGTGCGGCGTCGCCGGTCTGCTGGAGGGGCACATCGGGGGCATGATCAACCCGCGCACGGCCCTGCTGCTCGAGATCTGGGGCGCCGACCACCCCTGGAGCTCCGGCGGCAACAGCTTCGAGACGATCAACACCTTCTTCACCGGCGCGGCGCAGTACTGGGTCAACGACATCGTGTGGATCAAGGGGGGCCTCGGCGTGGGCGAGCTCCGAGAGGACGTCAACGGCGGCTACGCCTATGGATACGGCTACACCTCCAACAGCAGCACCGGCTTCGCGCTGTTCGGCGCCGCCGGCGTCGAGGTGATGCAGTCGTACAACTTCGCCCTCGACATCCAGCTGCGCGTCGGCAACGGCTTTTACAGCGACAGCGCCGGCAGCTTCAGCGCGCAGAACTACGCGCTGATGGTCGGCTTCAACTGGTATTAGGCCGAACGACCTCGATCGGCTGCGCGGGGGCGCCCAGGGCCCCGAGACGGGGGCCCCCAGCGGGTCCCCGTCTGCGTTCATAGCGACACGATCTTGTCCGGGTACCTGGCGCGCAGCGCGCGGGTGGCGTTTCGGGTGTCGACCACCAGCTGAGCGCGCTCGACGAGCGCAGCGTAGTCGACGTTGCGGTGATCGGTGGTGATCACCACGCAGTCGAACCGGGCCGCCTCTTCGATGGGCGTGTGCTTCAACTGGAGCTCGCCGACGCGGATGCTCGGCGCGTAGAGATCGCTGTAGGCGACCTCCGCGCCACGCCGTTGCAAGAGCTCGATGATGTCCAGCGCCGGCGACTCCCGCACGTCGTCGATGTCGCGCTTGTAGGCGACGCCGCAGAGCAGGATGCGGGACCCGCGCACCGACTTCCGCCGGGCGTTCAGCGCATCGGCCACCATGACCGCGACGACCTCGGGCATCGCCGAGTTGATCTCGTCGGCCAGCGTGATGAAGCGGGCGTTGTACTTCAACGTCTTCAACTTCCACGACAGGTAGAGCGGATCGATGGGGATACAGTGCCCGCCCAGGCCAGGCCCGGGATAAAACGGCATGAACCCGAACGGCTTGGAGGCCGCCGCCTGGATCACCTCCCAGGTGTCGAGCCCCAGGCGCCCGCACATGATCGCCACCTCGTTGACGAGGCCGATGTTCACGGCGCGGAAGGTGTTCTCCAGCAGCTTGACCATCTCGGCGCTGTCCGTCGACGACACCGGGACGATCGTCTCGATGAACTGGCCGTACATCGCCTGCGCCACCTCCAGGCTCTGGGGCGAGATCCCGCCCAGCACCTTGGGGGTGTTGTGGGTGAAGAACTTGGGGTTCCCCGGATCGACCCGCTCCGGTGAGAAGGCCAGGAAGAAGTCCTCGTCCGGCTTGCGGCCGGCCTGCACGAACCGGGGGAGCAGCACTTCACGGGTGAAGCCGGGGAAGGTGGTGCTCTCGAGGACGACCAGCTGCGGCCGCTTCATCCGCGGCGCCAGCATCTCCGCCGCGTCCATGATGAACGAGTTGTCCGGATCCTTGGTCTTGTTGAGCGGCGTCGGAACGCAGATGACGACGACGTCCGCCGCCGACAGCACGTCCGGGTCGGTCGAGGCGGCCAGGGTACCGGCCTCGACCAGGGGCGCCAGCGTCTCCGATGACACGTCGTGGACGTAAGAAACGCCCCGGCCGAGCGACCGCACCTTGTCGGCCGACTTGTCGTAAGCCGTGACCTGGAACCCGGCCTTCGCCACTTCGACCGCCAACGGAAGGCCGACGTAGCCCGCCCCTACCACCACCACCGCCGCATCGCGGGTCCGGATGCGTTCGAGCAAGGTCATCATTTGGATCTCTGACGTCGGCGGCGCGACGTCACCGAAAGCGCGACGTTAACAGAACGGGCGATCTCCGACACGGGAAGCCGCCGGCGGATCTGCTCTTGATGTTCCTGCAACGCCGGCGCGTCCTCCCGACCCGAACGCGATTGAACGTAAGCACCGCCGGGCGGTGACGGCTCGGCAATGAAGGCTGCTATCCGACATATGCCGACAACTCCTACCAATCGACCGCGCGAGCCGATCGGTCACTTGCCTTGTCATTCTGGCGAAGCTTATCTTCACGAGCGCAGGGTGGCTTTGTGTGGGCAGGGCGTCGTCCGTCCGCGCGGGGTTAGGGTCTTGCGATATCCTTCCGGGGAGGTCCGTCGGGGCGCGTATCCGCCCACGCTCCAGTGGCGTAAAGGAAGTCTTGACCGCGAGCTCGGCCCGCGGAGTTTCCGTCTAAATAGAAAACATAAGGAAGCGATGCTCCGGAAACAGCGCTACGCGGCTCTGGCGATCCTCTCGGTTTTCGCTCTCGTTCCCGCCTGCGCCGGCCACGGCAGCGGCGGCGCCGGGGGAAGCGGCGGCAGCAGCAGCGGCAATGGCGGCACCACCAGCGGCAACGGCGGTACCAGCAGCGGAAACGGCGGCAGCAGCTCGGGAGGGACCGGCGGGGGGACCGGCGGCGGCATGGTCAAACAGCCCCCCGTCTCCGGCCTGAGCCTGTTCAGTGGGTCATCCTGCGGTGGCCCGATCACGGTCGGCAGCTCGCCGGTGCGGCGCCTGTCCCGGATCGAGTACGACAACATGGTTCGCGACCTGGGGATCGACCCCAACAACACGCAGCCGGCCACCCAGTTCGTCACCGAGCAGAAGATCGACACCGGCAAGGCCGGCAACTTCAACACCAACGCCTACGCCACGGTCTCCGGGACGCTGATGAACCAGCAATACCTGGAGGCGGCCGAAGCGCTGGCGAGCGCAGCGGTGGCCAACAGCAACGTGCTCAACGCGCTGTTGCCTTCATCTTCCTGCGGGACGAAGAACGCCGCCTGCGCCTCGGCGTTCATCACCACCTGGGCCAATCGCGCCTTTCGCGGGCAGCTCGACGCCGCCGAGACGACGGCGCTCAACACGCTCTACGCCAACGTGAGCGCCCAGTTCGACTTCGCGACGGGTATTCAGGCGGTCATCGAGGCGGTGCTCACCTCGCCGCGCTTCCTGTTCGTCCTCGAGTTCGGGCAACCCAGCACCGATCCATCGGCCGCCGCGGTGGCGCTGACGCCGCTGGAGCTGGCCACCCGGCTGGCGCTGTACCTCTGGCGCTCGATTCCGGACCAGACCCTGATCGACGCGGCCAACGGCGGCAGCCTGGCCAGCGCGTCCGACGTGGCGGCGCAGGCGACGCGGATGCTCGCCGATCCCAAGGCCAAGACCGCGCTCGCCGACTTCGCCGACCAGTGGCTCGACATCGAGAACATGAACGCGGTCACCAAGGACACGCAGTTCATGAAGTGGTCGGCCAGCGTGGCCGCCGATCTGCACACCGAGACCCTGACGACGTTCACCCAGGCGGTGCTGGGGAACAGCAGCTTCACCTCCCTGCTCACCTCGGGATCGTCTTACATCAACGCCAATCTGGCGTCGTTCTACGGCCTGTCCGGCAGCCCGACGTTCAGCACGGCCACGACGGTCAACACCGCGGCCAACCCGCGGATGGGGATCCTCAGCCAGGGGAGCGTGCTGGCGATGCACTCGCATACGTCGCTGATGTCGCCGACCAAGCGCGGCCGCCTGATCCGGCAGCAGATCCTGTGCGAGGAGGTCCCCGACCCGCCGGCCGCGATCGGGGGCGTGCCGATTCCGCCGCCGCCGACCACGCTGCCGACCGGGCAGACCACCCGCAACCAGTACCTGAATCACGTATCGCCGGGCGGCGTGACGAACCCGACCTGCAACAACTGCCACCAGTTCATGGACTGGCTCGGGTTCGGCTTCGACAACTACGACGCGACGGGGGCGTACATCACGCAAGAGAACTCGACCGACGTCGACCCGAGCGGAAAGTTCATCCCCTACCCCGACTCGACCGACATCTCCGGCACCTTCCAGAACATGACCGACATGATCACGCAGCTGTCGACGAGCCAGCAGGTCGACCAGTGCTTCGCGCTGGAGGAGATCCGCTACGCGCTGCTTCGCTCGGAGACCGCTGCGGACGCCTGCTCGGCGCAACAGATCTACCAGGCCTTCATGGGGAGCAATTACAACCTCTCCAAGCTCATCGTCGCCGTCGTGAGCAGCAACTCGTTCATGTACCGGACGCCGGTGAGCGCCGGCCAGGCCTGTCAATGAAAGCGTTTCAATGAACAAACGTAAAATACAGCTTGAACGGAGGCACTTCCTGCAGCTGGTGGGCGCCTCCGCCCTCTCCTATCCCTTCCTGCGCGGCGTCCCCAGCTACGCCGCCGCCGGCGGCAGCGCGCCGACCTACCTGATTCTGGTGTTCACCCCCTGCGGTTGCGTGCGCCCGGTCTGGGGTGCCACCGACATGAGCGGGGCGTCGATCCCGCGCCCGGCGTATGGCGCCGCGCCGACGGTCACCAGCAGCTTCAAGTTCCGCAGCACGCTGGCCCCGTTCGCCTCCGGCGGTACCGTGGGCGGCTCCTCCTGGACGACCAACCTCCAGAGCAAGGTCTTGATCCTCGACGGTCTGAACAACAAAGCGGCCCAAGGCTCGCACGAGGCGGGCATGGCCTCCCTGTGGACCGGCCAGATCTCGACGGGCAGTCCGGCCACCAGCATCAGCATCGATCAGCAGATCACCGCCATGCTCAAGGCGGGCACGCCGTTCCCTTCGATCCAGCTCATGGTGCGCGATCCGGCCGACTTCACCGATCGCGAGGTGAAGACGCGCATGCTTTACAACGCCGCCGGCGTCTTCGTCGATCCCATCGACTCGCCGAGCAAGGCGGCATCGACCTGCTTTCCGGCCATGTCGTCGACGACCACCGGACCGGACAAGACGAGCTTCATCCGGCAGCAGCTGTTCGGTAGCGGCACGCAGGCTGGCGAGCTCAACAACGAGCTCAACAGCCTGATGCCCAAGCTCTGTACCCAGGACCGCGTCCAGCTGCAGGCGCTGCAGGACGGCTGGAACAACCTCAACGCCCAGCTGCAGGCGGCGGCGACGGCGGCGGCGAAGTGCACGCCGCCCGGAACGATCGTCTCCAGCACCGACTTCCCCACCAACGCCAAGCAACAGATGGACATCCTGGCGCTGGCGCTGGCGTGCGATCTCACCCGGGTGGCGAGCCTTCAGTTCTCGACGTCCACCAGCCAGGTGACGCACACCTGGCTCAGCACCAGCCAGAACCCCCAGAACAACACCCACCACAACTTCTCGCACATGGGCCCGACCTACCCGGGCGCGCTCGCCATGTGCCAGGGCTACAACAACATGGGCCAGTGCACGGGTGTCACCGACATGTACAGCCCCAGCAACGTCAGCCTCTATCAGAGCGCTCCCCAGCAGGAAGCGATCGACCAGTTCTACGCCACCCAGGTCGCCTACCTGGCGCAGAAGCTCAACGGGATCTCGGGTGCCAACAGCGGCTCGCTGCTCGATCAATCGGTGATCTGCTGGGGGAACGAGCTCGACATGGGGGCGGCCCACAACCACGACGACACGCCGTTCGTGTTGGTGGGCGGCGCCAACGGGCAGCTCAAGGCCGGCAACCTGGTGACCTTCCCGCTCGATCTGATCGACGGCGACAAGACCACCGCCGCGAAGAACGACCGCTCGCACAACGATCTGCTCCTGACCCTGGCCAAGGTGATGGGCACGCCGATGACCACCTTCGGCGAGCCGAGCTACTGCACCGGGCCCATCACGCAGATCTTGAACGCGTAGCGCTGGACGGCGTCGCCGTCAGGTCCCGCCGCCCCGCAACATCACCAGCGGGGTCCGCAGCAAGATGGAGACTTCGAGCTGCAGGAACGAGCGCAGATCCTCCATCGCCGCCGTGTAAGCCAGGTCGTAGAGCATCTTCATCCGCATGTGATCGGCGAGGGCGTCCTCCGCGCCGTCCACCTTGAACGGATTGGTCAGATCCCGCTCGAAGAGATCGAGCTCGCTGCCGGGGAGGGGCTTGCCGCTGTAACCGAGCGTCACCTGGGCGAGGCCGGTGATGCCGGGCTTCACGTCGCGCATCCGCTCCTCGAAATAGGGAATGGCGTGCGCGAGCTGCTCGGCCAGCTCGGGGCGCTCGGGGCGCGGGCCGACGATGCTCATTTCGCCGAGGAACACGTTGATGAACTGCGGCACCTCATCGATCCGCGTCTTGCGCAGGAAGCGACCGACCCGCGTGACGCGCGGATCGTCCTCGCTGGCCAGGACCGGCCCGGTGAGCTCCTCGGCGTCGGGGCGCATCGAGCGAAACTTGAGCATCGAGAATTCCCGGAACTTGGGGCTGGGAGGGTCGTCATCCCCCTCGGGCGAGGAATCCTCCGCCGCGCGGGCGAGCTGTCCTGCCCGCCGTTGTCGGATAAAGATCGCTCCCGGTGAATCGAGGTAGACTGCCGCTGCGATCAGAGGGAAAAAGGGGGCCGTGATGGCCAGGCCGAGAAGCGAGCCCGCGACGTCGATCAGCCTTTTTACGACGCGAACCGACCGGACCACGCAGTTAGGCTACACCGAAGCAGCCTATACCGAAACGCCGAGCCTCCGATCTGACGCAGAGGACGGCGCGCCCGCGGGCGCTGCGCCGTCGATCCGTCTCCAGCTGCTCGGAATATTGGAGCATCGGGACGTTGCCCTTCGTGCGGTATCGGCGGCGTGCAAGTTGGTGACGCCCCGCCCGCAGGGTCGAGCATGGAACAATTTCCAAATGCAGGTGGTCTCCGCCGTCGGCGAGGCATTCAACAACATCGTGCTCCACGGGTACGCCGACCGGCAGGCCCGGGGCCGACGCGTCCCGACCAGCAGCATCGATCTGCGGATCCAGCCCCGACGCGGCCACATCCGGATCGAGCTGCGCGATTGGGGATCCGAGTTCGATCCGACGAGGGTGGCGCCACCGGCGTTCGACACCCTGCCCGAGTCCGGCCTGGGCCTCTTCATCATCCAATCCTTCATGGAAATGGCGTACCGTTCCGGCCGCCCCAACCTCCTCACCCTGAGCAAGCGCTACATCGAACGCTCCAGCGCCGTTCGCAAGAGCGAAGGTGCAACATGAGATTCGAGATCAAGTCCGCCACCGGCGTCACGCACCTCGCCATCGAAGGCGAGCTCGATGCCGTCAGCGTGTCGGAGCTGCGGCCGGACCTCGAAAAGCTGGTCAAGGGCCGGCCGACGGTCGTCGAGGTGGATCTCTCTTCGCTCCGCATGGTCGACAGCTCCGGAATCGGCGCGCTGGTCTCGCTCTACAAGCGGGTCCGGGCCCAGGGCGGAAGCGTCATCATCAAGGGGCTGCGCGACCAGCCGCTGGCGATCTTCCGGCTGCTGCGGCTCGACCGCGTGATGCTGGGGGCCGACACCACCCGGAGTCCTCCGCCCCACAAGCAATCCAAGTCCCGCCACTAGGAGTGGCGTCGCCGAAAAGGCGACGGTGAGCGAAGCGAACGACGGACATTGGCCCGACGACGTGCCGCCCGATAGGCGGCCTAGCCTTCGGACCCGGGAGGTCCCGCCACTGGACTTCGCGTCGTCCGGAGCCATCTCGAAGTGGTGTCCCGCAACACCCTGAAACCGCAGCATTCGGTGACGGAATATCCATCGCCAAACTGTCACCCGGAATACGGTTTTGGGTGGTGCAGGACTTCCGGCTGGGCTAGCCTAGATCGATGGTGGGTCTGAGTGCTCCCCTGTCAGGAAAATTGTGAAAATGGACTCGAGCCCCATGGTCGTGACTTCGCCGCTCCTCGTCGACGCCTCGCTCAGCGAGCCGACCGGATCCAACCCGTCGGTCAGCCAGGCGATCGCCGCGCTCGGTGATCCGGAGTCCCCGTCGGAGCTCGCCCAACGGCTGGCGGTCGTCGTCGCGATGCTCTGGCCTCAGATTGCCGACATCGATCTCTTTCTGCCCGAGAAGGGGCGCCCGCTGCGGGGCGTCCGCGACGCCCGCGCCGGCGCCGGACTGCTGGCCACCCTCAACGCGGTGTGGGGCTCGATCGCCACGCGCGGGCTCATGCCGGTGACGCCGACGCTTCTTCCCGGCGACGCCGCCGCCGGACGCGGTTCGACCATGTCGACGCCGATCTTCTCCGGCAAGTCGCTGGAGGGGTTCCTGGTCGTCCAACGGCAAGCCCACGGACCGGCCTTCACGATCCAGGATCTCGAAGGTCTCGCCGTGCTGGCCGAAGGGGTGGGAGGCGTGCTGCCTCGCTGCCGGGCCCACGGCGCGTCGGCCGGGCTCTCTTGGCTGGAGAAGGATCTGGCCGCCGCGGGAGCGGTCCAGCGGACGTTCCTGCCCGAACCTGTCGGCGAGAACTCGGCCGGGGTTCGGGTGGTCACCGAGTACATGCCGGCCTACGCTGTCGGCGGCGACTTCTACGACTTCGTCGATCTGGGGAACGGGCGGGTGATGGGCGTCATCGGCGACGTCTCGGGCAAGGGGATTACCGCGGCGCTCACCATGGGGCGCGTCAGCGCGGACATCCGCCGGATGGCGACCGAGGTCTCGGGCCCCGCCGAGCTCCTCGAGCGCCTCAACCACACGCTGGTGCAGCGGATGCAGGACGACCGCTTCGTGACCGCGCTGTGCGTGCTGCTCGACGCCCCGAACAAGAAGTGGATCTTCGCCAACGCCGGACACGTCTTGCCGCTCCTGCGGCGTTCGACCGGCGTCGTTTCGCGCGTCGCCTACTCGTCGGGGCCGCCGCTCGGCATCGTGGCGCACGCGCAGTACCGGGAGGAGACGATCTCCGTCGCCCCCAGGGACATCCTTTTGCTCGCCACCGACGGCGTGTTCGAGATCCTCTCGGCGCCGCGACGCCCCTGCTCGACGATGGGGCAGTGCCAGTTCACCGAGCTCGTCGGCAGCGCGCCCCACGACATCGGCGAGATCAGCCGTCGCATCGTCGCCACCGCCCACGAGTCGACGAACGGCCGCGATGATCTGACGCTGCTCGGGCTGCAGATCGCCGGCTGACGGGCGTCAGGCCTGTCCGGCGTACCAGGCGATCGTGCGCTTCAGCCCTTCGGCGAACGAGATTGCCCCGCGGTAGCCGAGGTGCTCGCGCGCCGCGGTGATGTCGGCCAGCGAGTGCTTGACGTCGCCCACCCGCCCCGGCGCGTAGGTGATCGGGACGGCGTGCCCGACGCGCTCGGCGATCAGCTTCACCACGTCGTTCAAGTCGATCGCGACGCCGCAGGCGACGTTGAAGACGCGCCCCGAGACGCCGGGCGCCGAGCCCGCCGCCAGGTTCGCCTCCACGGTGTTGTCGATGAAGCAGAAGTCGCGCGACTGCGTCCCGTCGCCGTAGATGGTGACCCCCTGGCCGCGGAGCGCGGCGGTCACGAACCGCGGGATGACCGCGGCGTACGGCGACTGCGGGTCCTGGTGCGGGCCGAAGACGTTGAAGTAACGGAGGCAGACCGTCTCGAGACCGTAGGCGCCGGCGAACACCTGGCAGTAGTGCTCACCCGCCAGCTTGGAGACGGCGTACGGAGAGAGCGGCATCGGCCGCATCGTCTCGCGCTTGGGAAGCGTGGGCGTATCGCCGTAGGCCGACGAGGAAGCGGCGTAGACCACCCGCCGGATCCCCGCCTTCTGGGCGGCCTGGAGCAGCTTGAGCGTGCCGGTGGCGTTGGCGTCGTGACTCCCGAGCGGATCGGCCAGCGACCGTGGCACGGAGGGGACGGCCGCTTGGTGAAAGACGAGCTCGATGCCGTCGAGCACGCCGGCGAGCGCCGCGGCGTCGCGGATGTCGGCCTCGATGAGCTCGACGTCCTGGCTGATGTCGGCGAGGTTCTCCCGCCGCCCCGAGGAGAGGTTGTCGATCAACCGCACCCGGTCGCCGCGAGCGACCAGCGCGCGCGCCAGGGATGACCCGATGAACCCGGCGCCACCGGTGACGAGGCAGGGGGTGGGCACGGCGCGAACCTAGCTGATGCCCCGGCCGATTCCCAGCGCGCAACCGGGCGCGCCGCCTTCCGAAGAGGGCGGGTGCGTCTCGTCTCCTGGGCCGTCGCCTTTGCCGTCGGGGACGCGCTGGCCGCCAGCGGCGGCACCGGCTGGCGGGCCGCGGCGGCCGTCGGGCTCCTCGCCGTGGCGTCGCTGGTCGCGCGGCGGTCGCGCGCGCTGGCCGGGCCGCTGCTGTTGCTGGCGCTCGGCGGCCTGCTGGGCGGGCGCGCCGCCGAGGTGCCGCCTCTCGCTCCCGCGCTGGCGGCGGCGGTCGAATCGAACGATCCGCGCGCGATCGAGGCGGTCGTCGTCCACGGCCCCGAGGAGACCACCAACGGAACGCGCCTCGTCGTCGCGCTCACCGCGCTCGACGGCGCGCCGGCGGCAGGGACGCTGGCGCTGTCGGTCGCGAACGGCTGGCCCGACTTCGGCCCCGGCGAGACCATCGCCTGCCGGGCCAAGCTGCGGGCCCTGCGGGGAACCCGCAACCCCGGCCTGCCCGATCCGGCGCTGGCGTTGCGGGCCGTCGGGATCGACGCGCTCGCCGGCGTGCCCACGGCGGGCGCGATTCGACGGCTGGCCCAACCTTGGGGGCTGAGCCCGCGGCGGGCGGCCTACCTGGCACGGCGGGCGATGCGGGCGGCGATCGATCGCGCGGTCGACGGCCCGGCCGGCGCGTTTCTCAAGACCGCGGTGCTGGGCGATCGGCGCGGCGTCGGACCCGACATCGAGGAGGGGTTTCGCGCCGCGGGCGCCACCCACGTTCTCTCCGTGTCGGGGCTCCACCTGGCGGCGGTGGCGGCGCTGTTCTTCCTGCTCGTGCGCGGCCTCGCCGCGCGGGTGCCCGGGCTTCCCCTCTACGTCGACCCGCGAGCGATCGCCGCCGCGGCGTCGCTGCCGGCGATCGCGTTCTTCACGCTGCTGACCGGC
Source organism: uncultured Pseudomonadota bacterium (assembly GCA_963835825.1). Taxonomy (GTDB): domain Bacteria; phylum Myxococcota_A; class Polyangia; order Fen-1088; family Fen-1088; genus JADGRB01. The sequence continues at coordinate 233,462 of CAWIGZ010000001.1, read as the reverse complement.
GAGGCGGTGGCGACCGAGCGCTCGGCCCTGATGCTGGGGCTGGGGATGGGGGCCTTGCTGGTCGGACGCGCGGCGTCGCCGGGCCCCACGATCGCGGCCGCCGCGCTGATCCTCCTCATCGCCCGGCCGCTGCAGATCTTCGACATCTCGCTGCAGCTGTCGGTCGCCTCGGTCGCGGGGATTGCCCTTTGCGCGGGACGGCTCGGTCCGGTCGGGCGGCCCGGCGACTCCCTCGGGCAGCGGGGCCTGCACTGGCTCTGGCGCTTCGGTGCGGCGACGCTCGCCGCCACGGTCGCCACCGCGCCGCTCTGCGCGCACGTCTTCGCCGAGATCGTGCCGATGGCGCCACTTGGCAACCTGGCGCTGGTCCCGCTGTGCGAGATGGTGGTCGTCCCGGTCGGTCTGGCGGGTGCCGCGGCCGGAGCGCTCTGGGCGCCGCTCGGCCGGTGGCCGCTGGCGCTGGCGGGAGCCGCCGCGCGCCTGGCGCTGGCCATCGCCGCCGGCTTCCGCGCCCACGCGCCCATCTGGGTCTGCCGCGCCCCGAACGTCCTCGAAACCTTCCTGCTGATCGCCGCGGGCGCGCTGGCGCTCGTGGCGGCGACCGCGCGCGGCGGCCATCGGCGACTGGCCGCGGTCGCGGCGCTCGCCTGCGCGATCGGGGCCAGCTCCAGCCTGCTCGTCCGCGATCTCCGGCGGCGGTTCGCCGACAGCTTGACGGTGACCTTCCTGGACGTCGGACAGGGGGATGCCGCGGTCGTGGAGGCGCCGGGCGGCTCGGTCATGCTGATCGACGGCGGCGGCACGCGCGATGGGCAGTTCGACACCGGCGCGCGGATCGTCGAGCCGTTCTTGCGGGCGCGGGGGATCTCCCGGCTCGAGGTCGTCGCGCTGTCGCACCCTCATCCGGATCATCTCAACGGGCTGTTCCGGATCCTCGAACGGTTTTCGGTCGGCGCCTTCTGGTCGAGCGGCGACGACGGGCGCAACCCCGAGTACCGCCGCCTCGTGGCGCTGGCTGCGGCGCGCGGCGTACCGGCGCCCGAGGTCGCGCCGAGAATGCTCGGCGGGGCCTGGGTCGCGCCGCTGGGACCGTTCGTCGACGGGCGGATCGGTGCCCCGCCTGGCCTGACGGTCAACGACGCGTCGCTGGTCCTGCGGATCGCCTTCGCGGGACGGTCGGTGCTCTTCGCGGGCGATCTCGAGGCCGACGGAGAAGGGGAGCTGTGCGGGCAACGGTCGCTCGGTCAGACGGTGAGGTCGGACGTCCTCAAGGTTCCGCACCACGGCAGCCGGACCTCGTCGAGCGACGAGCTTCTCGACGCGGTCGAGCCCGAGCTGGCGGTGATGTCCCTCGGCTGGCGCAACCAGTTCCACTTTCCGGCGCCGGAGGTCCTGGCCCGCTACGCGGCGCACGGGGCGCGCACTTTGCGAACCGACCGCGACGGCGCGGTGACGGTCACGATCGCGCGGGGGGGCGGGTTTTCCGTGCGCTGCGAGCGCGGGTGCCCCGACCCGCAACCGCCTGCCCGCGCCGGCCGATGACGGGTCATGAAGCGCTGGACTCTTCGAGCGAGCGGTCGGCTTTTCGCCGCCGCCTGGTCACTCTTCGCCGCGGGCGCCGGTTGCGCCACGGTGCCCGGCCGCCCGCACCCTCGGGCCGAGGCGTTGCAGGCGGCGGGGGTCGAAGCTCTCGGGCGCGGCGAGCTGGAGAGCGCGGCGGGAAATTTCGCGCTGGCGCTGGAGTACGATCCGCACCTGGCCGAGGCGGAGAGCGGCCTCGGGCTGGTCGCGCTGCGGCGGGGCGACCTCGGCCGAGCCGAGGAAGACTTCCGCGCGGCCTTGGCGCTCAACGAGGATCTCGCCGAGGCGCACGTCAACCTGGCCGGTCTGCTGATGCGGCGCGACGCCGACGAGAGCGCGCTCGCCGAGGCGCGCGCCGCGCTGGCCATCGATCCGGGCTACGCCGACGCGCGCCTCCTGGCCGGCGAGCTCCTTCTGCGCCTCGGGCGGACGAGCGACGCACACTGGGAGCTGGAGAAGCTGTGCGCGGCCTTCCCGCGACGCGCCGACGCGCACGCCGCCAACGCCCTGGTGCTCGCTCGCCTGGGCCGCCCGGTCGCCGCCGGCGAGCAGGCCGATCTCGCGCTGGCGATCGATCCCGCCCTGCCGGCGGCGCACCGGGCGCGCGCCGAGATCCTCCGCCGAAACGGGGAGCTCGAAGAGGCGACCCGAGAAATCGAGCTGGCCATCGCCGCCAACCCCGGCTCGATCGAGGACCGGCTGGTCCGCGCCACCATCCTGGCGGCGCGGGGCATGTGGGACGACGCCGCGCGCGCGCTGGGCGATCTGGTGGCCGCGGCGCCGCGGCAAGCGGAGGTCCGGTTCGTGATGGCCTTCGTCGCCCTCAACCGCGGCCAGGCGGAAGCGGCGGTGCAAGACGCCGACGATGCGCTGGCACTCCGGGCGCACTACCCGGAGGCGCGACTGATCCGCGCCGAGGCGCTGCTGCGGCTGGCGCGCGGCGACGAGGCGCGCCGCGAGCTGAAGCGATTTCTCGACGAAGCGCCGCCGACCATGGTGGCAGAGCGCGCGCAGGCCGCGCAGACCCTGGCCGGCGTTCCGCGATAGAGTGGCCGCCGATGCCGCTGCGGTTACGCTTGCTTCGAGCCCCCTCGCCCGGTGCTGGCGCCGGCCCCCTGGCCGGACCGACCGAAGAGCGGGCCATCGAGCTCGCCGACGATACGAACGAGGTCCGGATCGGGCGCCGGCCGGACCTGGAGTTGCCGCTCCCTTATCCGGCTCTCTCCGGGCTTCACGCGCGGCTGGTCCGCATCGACGGCCGCTGGCAGATCGAGGACCTCGGCAGCACCAACGGGACCCGCGTCGACGGCGAACGGCTGGTGCGGCGCCAGCGTCGGCCGATCGCGCCCGGGGCCCAGATGACGCTCGGTCAGATCACCCTCGCCTTCGACGGCACCGTCGGCGCAATCGCCGGCGCCGAGGGGACCGCGACGATCGCCCGCCGGCTGGTGAGCGATCTTTTCTCGGCCTCGTCCGCCGGCGCCACCCCCAGCTTGAGCATCGTGGGCGGCGTTCCGGCCAGACCGCCGTTACGAATCGAAACCATCGATCGCCGTTATGTCGCGGGACGGGGCGAAACCTGCGATCTCCAGCTGGCGTCCGAGGAGATCTCGCGCGAGCACCTGGAGATCGTCCGGATGTGGGACGGCGTCGTGGTCAATGACCTCGGCTCCAAGAACGGCGTGCGGGTCAACGACGTCATGATCCTGGAGCGACGCCGGCTGCGCGACGGCGACCTGATTCAGATCGGTCCCGCCACGCTCCGCCTGTCCGATCCCGCTGATCGCTACCTGCGCGAGTTCGAGGCGCGCGCGCCCCAGGTGCCGCGAACGGAGGATGAGGCTGTTCCCGCGTCCGGAGTCGCCTCCGCCGCCAAATCGTCGGAGGGTGCGGAGGCCGCGATGGGTGCCGACGTCGCGCAGGATGCGGAGGCCGCGAATGGAGGCGAGGACGCGGAGGCCGCCGAGCTCGCAAACGTTGCAAACGTCGCGACAGATGCCCGGTCCGTTCCCGCCGGAGCAGCGGCCGTCAGAACGCCCGCGCCGACCGGAGCATCTCGGCGTCCCGGCGGCTCGCGGACCGCGATGGTCGTCGCCGCCGTCGTGCTGCTCGCCATAGGCGCCGTGATTGTGACGCTGGCGTTCGGGGGCTGAGCCTAGGAGGGCGTCGCCGAAAAGGCGACGGTGAGCGAAGCGAACGACGGACATTGGCCCGACGACGTGCCGCCCGAAGGCGGCCTAGCGATTCTTGCGGGCCTTCTTGCGCGCCTTGCGGGCGTCCTTCCGCTTTCGCTTCTCCTTGACGCGATCGACGTTCCGCTTGGGCGCCTGAAAACTGCCGCGCTCGGCCGACGGGGTCTGCATCATGTTCGCCAGCTGGTTCATGTCCATCCCCATCATCTTCTTGGCCTGCGCCAGCTGCTTGAACCCGGGGATCTTGCCGAGCAGACCGGTCGACATCCCGATCTGCATCATCATCTGCCGCATCATCCCGAACCGGTTCAGGAGATCGGCGACCTCCTGCTCCTTGTGGCCCGAGCCCTGGGCGACGCGCTTGAGGCGGCCGGTGTCGTAAAACGCGCTCCGCTTCTTCTTGCGCTTGCCGTTGTCGACGATCTCTTCCCAGCTGGTCACGATGAACCGCTCCGGGTGGCGGCGCTCGTCGCCGGTCATGGACGAGATCATGGCGCCGATGCGCACCAACTCGCGATCGTCGACCTGGGTCCCCTCGGGGATGGCGTCGGCGATCCCGGGGATCTTGTCCATCATGTCCTTGAGCGGACCCATCTTCTTGAGGACGCCGATCTGCTCGAGGAAGTCGTTCATGTCGAACTTCCCCTTGAGCATCCGCATCGCGTCCTGCTCGGCCTTCTCCTCGTCGACGACCTCCTCGAACTGCTGGACGAGGCCGACCACGTCGCCGCGGCCCAGGATGCGGCTGGCCATCCCGTCGGGGCGGAACTCTTCCAGGCGGTCCGACGACTCGCCCATGCCGACGAACTTGATCGGCTTGCCGGTGACCGCCTTGACCGAGAGCGCCGCGCCGCCGCGGGCGTCGCCGTCGAGCTTGGTGAGGATGACGCCGTCCAGGTTGAGGCGATCGTTGAACGCCTTGGCGGTGGCGACCGCGTCCTGGCCGATCATGGCGTCGACGATCAGCAGGATGTTGCCCGGGCGGACCCGCCGATCGATGTCCGACAGCTCCTGCATGAGCGGCTCGTCGATGGCCAACCGGCCGGCGGTGTCGAACAGGATGACGTCGCGCCCGGTCTCGGATGCCACCTTCAGGGCCCGCTCGCAGATCTCCGGCGGCTTGCCGCCCACCTCCGAGTAGACCGGGATCCCCAGCTTGTCGCCGATGATCTTCAGCTGGTCGATGGCGGCAGGGCGGTAGACGTCGGCCGCCACCAGCAGCGGCCGCTTGTGCTGCTTCTCGAGGAAGCGGGCCAGCTTGCCGATGGTGGTCGTCTTGCCCGACCCCTGCAGACCGACCAGCATGATTCCGGTGGGGCCCTTCTTGGCGAACTTGATCCCGGTGTCGACCGGGCCCATCAGGTCGACCAGCTCGTCGTGGCAGAGCTTGACGAAGTGGTCCTCCGGGCTGACGCGACGAACCTTCTCCTTCGTCGAGGCCTTCACCTTGACGATGACACCGACGGCCTTCTCTTTGACCCGTTTGCAAAAATCCTGGACCACGTCGAAGCCGACGTCGGCCTCGAGCAGCGCCGTGCGGACGTCCTTGAGCGCCTCGTCGACGGTCGCCTCGTCCAGCTCTGCGAGCCCCTGAAAGCGCTGCTTGGCGCTGCGGAACCCTTTCGTAAGCGTCTCGAACATGTGGGCGCGGAATCTAGCACGGCGCCGCCGCTCGATGCGGCGCTAGTCCGGCGGCCTTCTTCGTTGCTCGGTCCACCAGGCCTGCCAGCGGGCGCGGGCCGTCTCGCGGGCGCCGCGGGGGAGATCGAAGGCGTAGCCGAAGTATTCGCCGGTGAGCGCGCGCAGCTCCTGTTCGGCGGACGCGCGGATTTCGGCGGTCTTGTGCGACAGCCCCTCGAAGAGCCAGTCGATGCGTTCGTCGTCCTCGTGCTGCTTCCACCAGGCTGCCCAGCGCTTGGGTCTGGTCCCGAAGTCCTGCTTGGTGATCGCCACCAGCCTCGCGTGCGCGGCCTCGAGGTCGCTCCCGTCTGCGAGACGCCCGATCAGCCCCGGGATCTCGCGCTTGTCGAGGGGAGGTGGCGCTGGTGACCCCGCCGGCGGCGAGGCCGCGGCCGGTCCGGAACTCGGCGCAGGCGGCTGCGCCGACATCGCGACGGCCACCGGCTGGACCAGGGGCGGCTCCGCGACCGGCCCTGCAAGCCGCGGCGGCGGGATCTCGACGGCGGGCTCGGGCGGGGCTGGCGGCGGCGCCGGTGTGTGCGCGGCTTGCCAGCGACGCACCGGCTCGGCTCCCACGATCCGCGCGAACAGGCGCAGGAGGCGCGGCTCCATCGGCCGGCCGTAGATCGCCTGCTGGACGGCGGCGATCCAGATCTCGGGCGCGACGAAGAGCGCGAAGGGAATGGCCAGCGCGCGCGTCGCCGCCGCGATCTCCAGGCGGGCGACCGGCTCGCCGCACAGGATCTGCAGCGTGCCGTCCTTGAGCCCCACCGGGACCGCCCGGCAGCGCGCCGACCAGCGGGCGTCGAGGTCGAGCGCGTCCGAGCCGTCGGGCTTCACCAGCCTCTGCGGCGCCTCGCAGAGGTCGCGGTCCGGAATGCCGAGCTCGGTCGCCGCCGCGAGCTCGCCCCAGAGCGCCCCCTCGGCGATGGCGTCCAGCTCCAGCAGCGCGGTGTCGAGCGCGCCGCCGTAGACCGCCTGGCGCGCCACCGCCGCGCGCACGCCGTCCGGCGGGACGAGCCCGCTGACGAGCAGTCGATCAGAAAGGCGCGACGCCATGTCGTCCTTCCCCCGCGCTCGCCGTTCAGTCCTCGTCGACGATCACGTAGGTGCCGGCCAGGTGATCGTGCAGGGCGCGGTGCTCGCGATCGAACAGCGCCCACAGCCAGCCGAGCGCCGCCGGTCCGACGCTGGGCGCCAGCGCCACCAGCCGAAGCAGCCCCCGCGCCGGTCCCGGGGGACGACCGCGCCGATCGATGATCCGAATGCCGACCAGCCGCATGCCCAGGGTCTGCCCGGCCATGCCCGCAAAATAGAGCTGGTACAGGCCCGCCAGCCCGAGCAGCAGTCCGACGGCGCCGACCGCCATCGGGTTGCGATCGAGAATGCCGGCCACCAGCAGGTCGGGGCCGATCTCCCGCAATCCAGGCATCGGGACGTGCAGCGCCATCGCCACCGTCGCGGTGACGGCCAGAGTGGAGGCAAACAGCAGCACCAGATCGCAGAGGGCGGCGAACGCGCGCCGCGGGAACCCGGTGACGCGCACGCGCAGCACGCGCCCCTCGTGGAGGCGTGACGGCGACGGATTCGGCTCTGAGGCGGGCATCATGGCGGCGAACGCGGTCACGGCTCCATTGTGCGGAGCTGCTTGCGCGCCAGCAAGTTTAACGCCGCAAGTTTACGTTTGATGGCCCTCTTCAATCCAACATGCCGTACGCGGCCGCGGTCAGAGCGACCGCCACGATGGCGGCCGTCTCGACGCGGAGGATCCTCGCACCCAGCCCAACCGCCTCGAACCCCGCGGCGCGCGCCACGACCAGCTCGGCCGGCGCGAATCCCCCCTCCGGCCCGATCAGCAACGCAGTCGGCTCCGGCTCCGCTCCTGTGAGGGCCGTCCGCAACGAGCGTGCCCTCTCCTGCTCGAACAACGCCAGCCGCCGGGCGGGCAGACCGGGGTCGGCCAGGGCGTCCGCGAGCGCGACCGGCGGGTCGACCGCCGGCAGGTCGGCGCGACCGCACTGCCGCGCCGCCTCCCGGGCGATCTTCTCCCAGCGGGCCCGCTTGCCGGCCTCGGCATCGGGCCGCGCCACCGAGCGCTCGGTGACGACCGGGAGGATCCGCGCGACGCCCAGCTCGGACGTCTTTTGCACCAGGAAATCCATCCGCGGACCGCGCGGAACGGCACAGAGCAGCGTCAGGGCCACCGCCGGACCAGCCACCGTCCGCCGCGCGCCCAGCGCCAGCTCGGTCTCGGTGCGGTCCACCCGGACGACCTCGGCGTCCACCTCGCCGCCCGCACCGTCGAACAACGTCAGCCCGTCCCCCGGCCGCGCCCGCAGCACCAACCCGATGTGGCGATGTTCGGGACCGGTCAACGTCAGCCGCGCCCCGCCCAGCCGCTCGCCGGGGACGAACAGCCGCCGCTCGCTCATGACGGGCGGAGACGCAGCGCGGCCCACTCGTCCTCGTCGCGGCGCGCCTCGAGCGCGAACCCCGCGGCGACGAACGCGCGCAAGACGACGTCGGCCTGATCGACGAGGATCCCCGAGAGGATCACCGTCCCTCCGGGCGCCACCCGCGCTGGAAAATCAGCGGCCAGCGCGGCCAGGACGCCGGCCTCGATGTTGGCCAGCACCAGATCGCTCGTGCCGGCCACCGCGTCGAGGCTCCCCACCCGCGTCTCCACGGTGGTGACCTTGTTGAGCGCCAGATTCTCGTCGGTGGTCGCCACCGACTCCGGATCGACGTCGACCGCCAGCCCGCGCGCCCCGGGCCAGAGCCGCACCGCCGCGATCGACAGGATTCCCGAGCCGCACCCGAGATCCAAGAATCGCTCCACCGGTCGGTCGGCGATCTCCTCGCCGAGCGCGATCACGAGCCGCGTGGTCGCGTGCCCCCCGGTGCCGAAAGCCCGCCCCGGATCGAGATCGATCACCCGATCGCCCTCGACGGCCGGCTTCAGGTCCCAGCTCGGCCGAATCAGGAAGGTGTGTCCGACGCGCGTCGCCCGGAAGTACTGCTTCCAGACGTCCCGCCACTCGTCTTCGTGGGCCTCCCGCCGGCGCACGGACAGTGGATCGACCGGGACGCCGGCCTCCTTCATCCGCGCTGCCGCCGCCTCGATCTCGGCCAGCACCTCGGGTTCCATCGCGGGCGCGCACTGGGCCACCAGGACCGCCCGCCCCGCTCCCGCCCGAATGATCGTCTGCCCGTCGCGAATCTCCACGCCGCCGGTGAGCTCACCGACGGCGTCCGCCATCACCTCGGCCGCCGCGAACGGCAGCTCGATGACGATCTCAATCCAGAGGGGGTCGACCCCCACGGGGCTCAACGGGGAACGCGGCGCTTCGCTTCGCGGCGCCGGCGCTTCCGGGCCTCGCGCATCTTGCGTTTCTTTTTGACCGACGGCTTCTCGTAGTACCGCCGCCGCTTGATCTCCTGCAGGATCCCCTCTTTGGACATCTTCTGCTTCAGGATCTTGAGCGCTTTGTCTACCGAATCGCGTACTTCGACCTCGAGCGGTCGTCCGAGCAGTGTCTCCAAGCGTGGGCTCCTTTGAGGAGGGGGCATTTGACACGTCCAAGGGGGCGTCGTCAAGGCGCTTTCCCCTCTAAAGGAGTCTTTGCAGAAGGCGCACGATCAGGGTATGTAACGCTGCACTTTCGGAATATTCCGTAGGTTTTCCACCGGGAAGCCAATTTCGGGATTCCTCGACCAAAAAGGAGCGACAGAATGGTCATGGGGGCTAAGGTCTTCACCGCGACGAAGGCCAAGGACCGGGAGGAGCTGGGTGAGGTGATCACCCGCTGGATCGCGAACAACCCGCGCGCGAAGATCATCGACAAGATCGTCACTCAGAGCTCGGACAGTGAATTCCACTGCCTCTCGATAACGATTTTTTACGAGCTTTCGCCGCAGTAGTCTTCCTCGATGCGTTTCGGCTTCCTGCTCAAGCGCGGTAAGCCCGAAGCACGGGAGCTGGCCGAAACGCTGAGCAAGGTGCTGCTCGGGCGCGGCGCCACACTTTACGCCGTGGCCGAGGACGCGAGCGCGATCCCTGGCGCGACCGTCGTGACGGCCGAGACGCTGGCGGCCTCGATCGACGTCCTGGTGGTCCTGGGAGGCGACGGGACGTTCCTCTATGGCGCGGCGCTGGCGGGCGATCGGGGGATCCCCATCTTCGGCGTCAACCTCGGCAGCCTCGGGTTCATCACCCCCTATTCGCGCAGCGAAGCGGCCGCCGCCATCGACCAGGCCTGCCGCGGGGGCCTGGTGATCGAGGAGCGAATCCGGCTGGCGGTCTCGCTGCGGCCCACCGATGGAAGCGCGCCGTTGCCGGCCCGTTCGGCCGTGAACGACGCCGTGCTGACCCGTCCGGCCGCCCGCCTGCTGGATCTCGAGGCGCGCCTCGACGGCGCCGAGATCACCACCTACAAGGCCGACGGTCTGATCGTGGCGACCCCGACCGGCTCGACGGCCTATTCACTGGCCGCCGGCGGGCCGCTGCTGACGCCCGATCTGCAGGCCATGGTGCTGACGCCGATCAGCCCCCACACGCTGACCAACCGGCCGCTGGTCTTCCGCCCCGACTCCCGTCTCTCGATCCGCAACGCCTCCGACGGTCCGGTGTCGTTGACGATCGACGGTCAGTGGACCGAAACGCTGCCGAGCGATGCCTGGATCGACGTGCGCCGCGCCGAGCGGCCGCTGCGCCTCTACCAGGCGCCGCGCGGTTTCTTCGGCATCCTGCGCGAGAAGCTCTCCTGGGGCTCGCGCCGGGTCGAAGAGAAGTAGCGTAGGCCGCTCACTCCGGATCGTCGCGAGTGCCTGCTAGTAAACCCGGGACCGTTCCTGGCGATAATGCCGGCGTGCTGACGCTCCTTCGCATCTCGGGCTTTGCGCTGATCGACGAGCTCGAGCTGCCGCTCGGACCTGGGCTCACCGCGGTGACGGGGGAGACCGGCGCCGGCAAGAGCATCCTCGTCGACGCGCTGGGCCTCTTGCGGGGGGGGCGCGCCGGCGCCGACGTGATCCGCACCGGCCGCGAAGAGGCGCGGGTGGAGGCGATTCTCGAGCTGCCACCCGGCTCCGCGACCCGCGCCCGGCTGGTGGCCGACGGGCGCGAGGTCGAGGAGGGGTTGGTCGTGCGGCGGGTGATCGCCCGCGGGGGGCGCGGCCGGGCGCACCTCGGCGGCGGCCTGGCCACGGCCGCCGATCTGGCGTCGACGGTCGCCGGCCTGATCGACATCGCGTCACAGCACGACCAGCAGTCGCTCACCGACCCGGAGAGCCAGCTGGCCATCCTGGACGCCTTCGCCGAGAACCAGGCGCTGCGCGACGAGATGACGGAGGCGTACGCGGCGCGGAGCGACGCGACGGCGGCGCTGGCATCGTTCTCGGCCGACGCGCGGGCCCGCGGCGAGCGCGAGGATCTGCTCCGTTTTCAGCTGGCGGAGCTGGAGGCGGCCGGGCCGGCGCCCGGCGAGGACGGCGCGCTCGCCGCCGAGCGAGAGCGCCTCAAGGGAGCGGAGAAATTCCTGGCGGCGACCGCGCGCGGCGAGGAGACGCTGTATGCCGGCGACGGCGCCGTCGCCGAGCGGCTGGCCGGCGTGTCGCGCGATTGACGCCGCTGGCGGCGCTCGATCCGGCGCTGGCGCCGCTCGTCGACCGGCTGGCCGATGCGCAGGCCGCCGTCGAGGACGTGGCGCGCGAGCTCGGGCGTTACGCGCGAGGGGTTCGCTCCGACCCGGCCCGGCTCGAAGAGATCGAGGAGCGGCTCTTCCTGCTTCAGCGGCTCTGTCGCAAGCACGGCGGCACGGTCGCGGATTTGGCGGCCAGGCAGTCGTCGCTGCGCGCCGAGCTGGCCGAGCTGGGGTCATTCGAGGAGGGGATGGCCGCCCGGCAAGCGGCGGCGAGCGCGGCCGAGGCGCGGGCGACGGCGGCGGCCGCTGCGCTCGGCGCCTCGCGCCGGCAGGCGGCGGGCAGCCTGGAAAAGAAGGTCAACGCCGTCCTGCGCGAGCTGGGCTTCGCCTCGGCGCGGCTGCCGGTGGCCATCGAGCCGCGTGAGCTCGGCCCGCACGGCGCCGACCGGGTCCGGCTGCTGTTCGCCCCCAACCCCGGGGAAGAGGCGCGCCCGCTGGCCAAGATCGCCTCGGGCGGCGAGCTTTCGCGGGTCATGCTGGCGGTCAAGCAGACGCTGGCGCGCACCGACGAGGTCCTCACCTACGTGTTCGACGAGGTCGACGCCGGCGTCGGCGGCGGCACGGCCGAGATCATCGGGCGGAAGCTGAAGCGGCTGGCGGCTGAGCGCCAGGTCATCGTCATCACCCACCTCCCCCAGGTCGCCGCCTTCGCCGACGCGCACGTGCGGGTCACCAAGACGGCGGCGCGCGGCAAGACGCGCGTGGAGATTGGGCGGCTCGCCGACGCCGACCGTCCCGGCGAGATCGCCCGGATGCTGGCCGGCGCCGCCCCGTCGGCTCAAGCGACGGCGCACGCGGAAGAGATGCTCCGGAACGCCCGCGCCGACTGACCGGCCATGCCGGATGGGCCGCCCTGGGTCTCGGATGCCGGATCCGGCGCCCCGGCCGACGCTCGCTTCCCCGGCTTAGCTTAATTGATTGGGGCCGCAGCGCATGCTAGTTGAAGAGACCGGCCGCGCGACGCCGCCGGACCCGCTCCCGCCTACGAGGTCGGATTGGCACGCAGACGACGAAGACGGCAATCCGGTGAAATGAAGAGCTCGCTCAGGCTGAGCGTGCTCTTGGTCGGATTGGTCGGGATCAACGTCTACGTCTTCTTCTTCAACCACAAGACGGCGCCGCGCGAGGTCCTGAACCTCCAGTCGACGACCAAGACGATGGAGGCGAACCGTCGCGAGGTCCTGGCGGCGGACGCCCGCGAGGCTCGCGAGGCGCTGACGGCCGAGGCGGCCAGCAAGGCGACCGCGAACAAGAAGCTCGCCGAATCTCGTTCGAAGAGCGCGCCGTCGGCCCCGGTCGTCCAGCCGGCCGCTCCGGCCGTCATCGGACCCGCCCCGGACCGAGCAGCCCCGCGGGTCCTCCAGGCCTCGATGGGGGCGGCGCTGCAGCAACCCGCGCCCCCCAGGGTGCTGGCGCGAAAGACCGATCTCGCCGCGCGGACGTTCGCCGCCAACACGCCCCTGCCGCACGCGGCCTTTCAGGTCCCATTCGCGCCGCCACCCGAGCCGATGGCGGCCCGCGTCCCGACGACTCCGCACGCCGCCTTCCAGATCCCTTTTGCGCCCCCGCCCGAGGATGAGGCCGACGCGCACGAGGACTCGGTCGAGAAGAAGTTCAACAACGCCGACACGCTCGGCCAGGTGCTGGCCCGCGAGGGGTTCGGCCCGGCCGGCCCGCAGGTGATCGCCGCGCTCGCCAAGCTGTGCGATCCGCGCAGCATCCGCGGCGGCCAGAAGTATTTGGTGCGGCTGGGTGAAGACGGCGCGCCGGCGTCGTTCGAGTACCAGTCCTCCCCGATCCTCCGCTACCTCGTCGAGAAGGACGAGGAGACCGGTTCGTGGAAGGGACGCAAGCTGGAGGCCGCCGTCGAGCTCAAGACGGTCGCCGCCGGCGGCGTCGTCGATTCGTCGCTCTACGAATCGGTCCAGAAGGCGGGCGAGTCGACGGCGCTGGTGAGCCTGCTGGTCGAGCAGTTCGCCTGGGACGTGAACTTTTACACCGACACCCATCCCGGCGATCACTGGAAGGTGGTCATCGAGAAGCAGTATCTGGGCGGGCAATTCTACAAGTACGGGCGCCTGCTGGCGGCCGAGTACGGCGGCAAGGTCGGCACCTTCCGGTCGTTCTTCTGGGCTGGCAAGGGCGCGCCGCGGGACAAGCCGGGCAAGTACTACGACGACCACGGCCTGGCGATCTCGAAGACGATGTTGAAGACGCCGCTGCGCTACGTGCGCATCAGCTCGAAGTTCGACCGCAAGCGTTTCCACCCGATCCTCCATGTCGAGAAGGCGCACCTGGGGATCGACTACGCGGCGCCTCAGGGGACGCCGGTGTGGGCGTCGGCCAGCGGGCGCGTCGTCGAGGTCGGCCTCAAGCGCGGCTCGGGCAACACCATCGTCCTCGCCCACGCCAACGGGCTTTCGACCCGCTACTACCACCTGTCGCGCTATGCGCGCGGGCTGCACGTCGGGCAGCTTGTGAGGCAGAAAGAGGTCATCGGCTTCGTCGGAATGACGGGGCTGGCGACCGGGCCGCACCTGCACTTCAGCGTCACCAAGAACGGCGCGTTCGTCGACCCCAGCAAGCTGAACGTCAGCCGCGACGCCCCGGTCGCCGACCGCGCCGCCTTCATGGACGCCATCCGCCCGCGCATCGCCGCCCTCAAGGCCATCCAGCCCGGCGCCGTCGCCGGCAACTAGCCCGCTCCCCTCCCCCGCTCCGCTACGCCCGGTTCCAGTTGCGGGCGGCCGGAGTCGTCCGCTCCGCTCGGTTCTTCCGGCGGGCGCGGAGGCGAGAGGGAGGACCCAACTCCCTCCGCCGTCCGCGAGAAGGAATCCTCGGCCGCAAACGACAGAGCGGCCTGCGAGCTCCCGGCGGAGGGAGTTGGGTCCTCCCTCTCGCCTCCGCTTCGTGCGGCGAACCTCGGCTCCGCTGCGGGGCTGAGCGGCGGCCTTCATCTGTCCGGCTGCTGGGCTAAGGGGCGGCCTTTATCTGTCCGGCTGCGGCGTCCACGCGGTGGCCCGCATCGGCGCGGCCGGCCATGCAGTCGGTCTGACGGAACAACGAATCGGAGCGGAGTCGAGGTTCGCACGCACGAAGCGGGGGCGGCAGGGAGTGAGGGCATCTTCCCGCCGGGAGCTCGCAGGCCGCTCTGTCGTTTGCGGCCGAGGATTCCTTCTCGCGGACGGCGGGGAGATGCCCTCACTCCCTGCTGCCCCCGCGCCCGCCGGAAGGACCGAGCGGAGCGGAAAGGAACCGAGCGGGTGAAGGGTTTGCGGGGTGGAGGGGGTTAGGGGGAGGCGGGGGTGATTTGGGTGTAGTCGAGGAAGTTGCCGGTCATCATGAGCAGCGACATCACCGTCCAGGACTCTTCGTAGTAGGCGCCGCCGACCAGAAGCGTGTTGGTCTTGACCAGGTTGTAGGAGGCGTTGAGGAAAGGCTGATACGTGGCGCTGCTCATGGCACCGACGCCGGCGGGACCGATGAACGCCGCCGACTGGCCCGCCGAGACTGGGTGCGCCGACGAGTTCATGGTGCCGTCGAGGTTGTAGCCGTCGACGATGTTGGCCGCGCCGATGCCGCTGAAGAAGCTGCTGGTGAGCGCGACGTACGCCTGCGCGCGCGAAGGGTTGAGGGCGGTGGCAGCGCTCGCCGCGGGCCCACCCTCGAGGCACCAGTCGATGCCGATGCGGAACGGCGTGCGGCAGGCGTCGTACTGATAATTGAAGGGCCCCGCCGACGACGAGCCGCCGGTGCTGGTGCTCCACCCCGGCACGAGCCCGTTGGTGGTGTTCTTGTTACCGCTGGTCAGCGTGTTGGCGATCGTGTCGTAGACGGTCTGGGTGACCGCCTCCCAGGCGTGGCCCCCGTCGAGCTGCTTGAACAAGCGATAATAGGCCGGCGCGAAGTACGAGATGTTGATGTCGTTGTAGAGGTTCGTCGGCCCCCAGCCGTCGCCGGGCCCGGCCAGCTTCGAGTCGTACACCTCGTGGTTCCAGATGTTCGCGATCTGCGACTTGGCCAGGTTCAAGTAGTTGAGGCTGCCGCTCGAGCCCCACTGCTTGTCGGCCATGGCCAGCGCCCAGGCGATGTCCTCGTCGGCGTCGGTGGCCGCCCCCATGCCCGGTGTGCTCTTCCCGTCGGCGCCGATCGACCAGTTCATGAGGCCGTTGCCGTCGAGGTGGAGCTGGGAGTACTTCCAGAGGTTGTCGAACAGCGTGTGGTCGCCCATGTAGACGGCGATCAACATCCCGTAGCCGATCCCCTCGGAGACGGTCGAGTTGGCCGGCGTGGAGGCGCTGACGCCGTCGGGGAACTGACCGGTCGACGTCCGCTGCACGCGCTGGAATCCGCCCGCGCCCGCGTCGGAGACGACGAGGTCGGCTTTCCACTTGGTGTAGGCGGCCATGACGTCGTTGTTGTCGTAGGCCGTCGGGTAAACGCAGCCCGACATCTGGCGATTTTGCGGGAACGGGAAGTTGGTTCCGTTCGAGGGCGGCAACGGGCCGCGCGAAAGGCCACTCCCAGCCGCGCCTCCCGCGGCCCCCCCGGCGCCGCCGGTCCCCGAGCCGCCGGTCGCGGCCGAACCGCCCGTGCCGGTGCTGACCGTCGCGCAGGTTCCGTTGGTGCAGGTCTGGCCGCTGGCGCAGGCGTGACCGCAGCTGCCGCAGTTGCCGGCGTTGAAGGTCGTGTCGATGCAGCTACCGCTGCACAGCTGCTGGCCGGAGACGGTGCAGCTGCAGATCCCGCTCACGCACGACGAGCCGGAGCCGCAGGCGGTGCCGCACGCCCCGCAGTCGGCCCCGTTCGCCGGCCCGCTGCACGTGCCGTCCGGGCATTTCGTCCCCGACGTGCAGGTCGACGAGCAGCTCCCCGTGCTGTCGCAGACCTCGCCGCTCGCGCACGCCGCGCAGCTGATGCCGCAGTGTTCGGGGCTCGACTGGACGCAGGTGCCCCCACAGCTCACGAAGCCGCCGGTGCAAACGCAGGAACCCGCCGCGCAGGTGCTGCCGCTCCCGCAAACCTTGCCGCACGTCCCGCAGTTCTGGTTGTCGCCCTGCAGGTCGACGCAGGTGGTGCCGCACTGCATTTGACCGGAGCCACAGGGAGATCCCGTCCCCCCGGACCCGCCGCGCATGGGCGGCGTGCACGACGACAGAGACGCCGCGGCCAAACTGCCGACCAAGAGAATGAAGAGAGTCGTTAGGGGTGCGAGCTTCATCTTAAGCCTAACCGGAGCTCCACGGCCCGCCGGTCACCCGCCCGTCGCAATCAGACAGCCAGGGGCCCAATCGGTCAAGCTCTTTCCTTTTCCGGAAAGGACATCGCGCCGAAGCTGACCACGCTGGCCTCGTCGATGTTCCACTGGTCGTAGCCGAGCAGCCGGCCGCGCACGTCGGGAAGAGCGCGCAGGAAGGTGTAGATCGGCGACGTGCCGCACCACTTGAGATCGTCATCGCCGCCTTCGGACACGAGCTCCCAGAAACCGTCGGCGTCGCCTTCGCCGATCCGTTCGGCCCGCGCCCGATCGCGCGCGGCGACCGCCGCCAGCGGGCCGACGTTCGCGCGCGCGTTCAGCTCGTCGCCGTAGCGCCGGCCGACGTGGGCGAAGTCGACGCCCAGCACGAAGGACAGCCGGTCCCCCTCGCGGGCCGCCAGCTCGCCGAGCGCGCCGGCAAACCGGGCCACCCGGTCGCTGGCCTCGGGGCGCCGGCGGGTGCGCGGACCGGCGGCGAACGCGCCGCACAGCACGGGAAGGATCCGCACCGCCGGACCGAACAGGTATTGCAGGAACACCACCTGGAACTCGATGGTGTGCTCGACGAAGTGGCAGGGGTCCTCGAGGGTCACGGCCCCCGGCGCCTCCCGCGCCAGCGCGTCGACGAGGCCGACCTCGGTCGGCGCCGCGCCGAACGGCGTGGCGAATGGCTTGCGCGAGAGGCCGTAGCGATCCGGCTCGCCGTAGTGCGAGGTTCCGAGGATGACGAACACCTTGTCGCGCGAGGCGGGATCGCCCGTGAGCGCGCCGTAGGCCCGCGCGTAGGTGGCGCTGCCGCCGAAGGGGCTGACGTGCGGCGCGGCGATGGCCCGGACCGGCGCCGGCGGACGCGCGGCGTCTCCCTCGGGCGGCGCGGCCCCGAAGTAGCCCCGCAGCACGTCTGTCAGTGGCCCCGGCTCTGCCGGATACGCCCCGCCCGCGTGCGCGGCCGGGCGCTCCCGCGCCGCGGCGATCTCCTGGAGCCGCGCGGCGCGCAGCTCGGCGAACCGCTCGTCGTCGAGGAAGCCGGCCTCCCGCAGCGCCTTGACCAGATTCTTGGCCGCCTCACCGACGGAGATCCGGCCGGCCACCCGGACCAGCTTGGCGCGCAGATCGCCTTCGTCCTGGCGGCCGTCGAAGCAGCCGAGACAGCGCGCCAGCAGCGGCGGAACCACCAGCGTGGCCGTCGAGTAGCGGAAGGGATCGCGGATGACCAGGCCCGGCTGCTCCGGCAGCGGCGACGGCATCACGTCGAGATCGGCGCGCAGGCGCGGCAGGGGGGCTGCCATGCGACCTCCAATCATGCCACGTCCCTGGCGTCCTTGGCACCTGCGCGCCACAATCACCGGCATGTGGAGCTCCGCGAAGAGCAAGCTGCCGGCGCCGGGTGAGGCGCTCCCCGGGCGCGCCGAGAAGATGCCGGTCCCCCCGCGTCACTTCGTGAACGGCGCGCCGCTGGAAGGGCCGTGGCCCGCCGGGCTGCAGCTGGCGACCTTCGGGATGGGCTGTTTCTGGGGCGCCGAGCGGAAGTTCTGGGAGCGTGAAGGCGTCTTCAGCACCGCCGTCGGGTACGCCGGGGGGACGACGCCCAACCCGACCTATCGCGAGGTCTGCTCGGGGCTGACCGGCCAGAACGAGGTCGTGCAGGTGGTCTTCGATCCCAAGGTCGTGAGCTACGACGACCTGTTGAGGCTGTTCTGGGAGAACCACGACCCGACGCAGGGGATGCGCCAGGGGAACGACACCGGAACCCAGTACCGCTCGGCGATCTATACGCACGGCCCCGAGCAGCAGCGTGCGGCCGAGGCGTCGCGCGACGCCTACGCCCGGGTGTTGCAGAGCGCGGGGTTCGGCGCGATCACGACGGAGATTCTACCGGCGACGCCGTTCTACTACGCCGAGGACTACCACCAGCAGTACCTGGCCAAGAACCCCGACGGTTACTGCGGCATCGGCGGCACCGGCGTCTCCTGCCCCGTCGGCCTGCCCCGCTGAACAGCGGCGAGGGTTCGCGTCGAGGGTTTGGGAACCCTCCCAGGGTTCCCATGACAACAGTCGTTACTTCGCCACGTGGCCGCGGCTCCAGTCGGCCAGGCGGCGCTGGGCGCGGCGGAGCTCGTCGAGCTGCTCGCGCAGCCTGGCGACGTTGGTTCGATAGACCCGGTTCTCGGGGGCCAGCGCCGCCGCCCGTTCCCAGGCTTGCAGCGCCTCACCGTAACGACCGGCGACGCGCAGCGCGATCCCCCGATCGAACAGCTCGACCGCCCGCTGGAGCGGCGAACGGTGACTGTCATGCGGCAGCTGCTCCGGCGTGCGCCGCCAGCCGAGAAGACCGGGCGCCGTCCCGCTGGGGTCGCCGAAGACGCGCTCGAACAGCTGCCCGGGCGGACTCCAGTGGGGAGCCGACGGATTGGCGCGGCGCGGCTGCGGCGGAGGCGACGTGGGCGCCAGGATGTTCGCCCGCGCGCGGCTGGGGAGCACCGGCGACGGCGGCGGCCCGTTCGGATGGTCGGCGATCGGCCCCGATGCTTCGATGATCTCGACCTCGCACAGCGCGCCGTCGGCGCCCGACGAAGGCTCGGCCACCATCTCGATCGCCTCCGGCACCGCCTCCACCGGCGCCAGCTGGATCGACGCCGGCTCCGGCGTCTCCATCAGCGCAGCCAGCGACGCCGTCACGTCGTGCTCCCGGTTCGACGCGCCCGGTGCTCCCAAGCAGCCGATGAGCGCGTCCCGCATCTGCCGCGCCGTCGCAAAGCGATCGGCCGGAGCGGCGGCCATCGCCCGCATCACCACCTCGGCCACCTCCGCCGGCAGCGACGGCAGACGATCGCGCGGATCGTAGAGGCGCCCCGCGGCGACCGCCTGGATGATCACCTGATCGGGCCCGTCGTAGGGGCGGGCGCCGGTGAGGCATTCGTAGAGGATGACGCCCGCCGAGTAGAGATCGCTGCGGCGATCTTCGGAGGTGCGGCGGACGCGCTCGGGGGCCGCGTAGCGGTACTTCCCGACGAAGACCGACGGGACGGGGCTGCGGGTGGTCGCCCGCGCGGCGCCAAAGTCGATCAACTTCGCCGCCCCGCTGGTCGAGACGATCACGTTGTCGGGGCTGAGGTCGCGGTGGATGAGCCCCAGCGTGCCGCTGCCGTCGCAGAGCTCGTGGACCTCCTGCAGCGCCTCGCAGACGTCGATCATCACGTGCAGCGTGGCGGCCATCGGGAGCAGCTCGCCGCGCGCGAGCATCCGCTTGTGCGCGAAGCGCAGCGTGACGCCCGGGACGTACTCCATGGCGATGAAGTAGCGCCCTTCCAGCTGACCGAAGTCGAACACGTGCGCGATGTTCGGGTGGCTGAACGCCGAGGCCAGCGCCGCTTCGTTGATGAACATCTCGACCAGATCGGGGCGCCCCGCCAGCTGCGGCAGCATCGTCTTGATGACGATCCGCTTTTCGAACCCGCGCACGCCTTTCAGCTTGGCGCGCCAGACCTCGGCCATGCCACCGGTGGCCAGCTTCGAGTCGATTTCGTATCGGCTGAAGTGCGTGCCGGCCTGCCAGCCCGACGTCAGGCCCCGGGTGTCGGGGAGCCCGACGGTGGTCGAGGAGCCGGTGACGTTCGTCGCCGTCGTCATCCGGACGCCTTGAAACCGGAGGTCATTCGCCATCACGACCCCTTTTCGTCTGCCGCGTGCAGGTCCCCTTCGCGAGGAAGAGGATCAACGGCGTTCCGGCGAAAAACTTAACTGGCGCGTCGAGAAGTGCAGTCCAGCTTGCATTTCACCGTACCGTCGATGGGCAAACGCGCGTTGCCTTGGGGTGAGACAGCCGGCATTCTCTCGTCGGTGTCGCCGCTCCGCGCGCTGTTCTCGACCGAGATCTTCATGCCCCGCGGGCACGAGTACCTCTGGACGCCGAAGCTGCTCGTGCTGGAGGGCGCCGCGAACCTCGTCCTCGCCGTGGCGGGCCTCGGGCTGGCGGCGGGGTTCCTGCGCCTGAGGGGCGGGTTCGGCGTTCCGTCGAGGCGCACCTGGACCTTGCTGGCGTTCGCGGCGGCGCTCGCGGCGGTGACGCACGGCTTCGACGTCTGGCTGATCTGGGCGCCGCTCTACTGGCTGGACGCGCTGGTTCGCTGCCTGGCCGCGCTGGTCGCGCTCGCCGCCGCCGTCACGTTGCTGAAGGACCGGGGTCATCGTGGGGCTCGCTGAGTACGGCACCCTCGACGCGCTGGGCCTGGCGGAGCTGGTCAGGCGACGCCAGGTTTCTCCCGCCGAGCTTCTCGAAGAGGCGATCGCCCGCAACGAACGGGTGAACCCGCAGCTGGGCGCGGTGATCACGACGGTCTATGACGACGCCCGGCGCGCTGCCGCGTCCGCCGCCGGCGACGGGCGCTTGCCGCCCTTCGCGGGCGTACCGTTTCTGGTCAAGGACATCTACTGCGACATGGCGGGCGTACCGGCCACCAGCAGCAGCCGGTATCTGCTCGGGTACAAGCCGGTGCGCGACGCGACGCTCGTCGAACGCTTTCGCAAGGCCGGCCTCGTCATCTTCGGCCGCACCAATGCCCCTGAGCTGGGCCTGCTGCCGTTCACCGAGCCGGAGCTTCACGGTCCGACCCGCAACCCCTGGGATCCGGCGGTCACCTCCGGGGGCTCGAGCGGGGGCGCGGCCGCTGCCGTCGCGGCGAGCATCGTCCCGCTGGCCCACGCCAATGACGGCGGCGGCTCGATTCGCATCCCCGCCTCCTGCTGCGGCCTCTTCGGCCTGAAGCCGACGCGGGCGCGCACGCCGGCCGGCCCGGAGAACTCGCAGCTCTGGAGCGGATTCACCATCGCCCACGCGATCGCGCGCAGCGTCCGCGACAGTGCGGCGTTGCTCGACGCCACCGCCGGGCCCGAGACGACCTCGCCGTATTGGGCGCCGCCGCCGGCGCGTCCGTTTCTCGAGGAGGTCGGCGCGCCGCCGGGCCGACTGCGGATTGCGCTCACCACGCGCCCGCAGGTGATCTCCACCGCCCGGGTTCATCCCGACTGCGCGGCCGCCGCCGACGGCACCGCCCGCCTGTTGGCCGAGCTCGGCCACCACGTCGAGGAGGCCGATCCCGACGTCGACGCCGACGCGTTCGCGCGCGACTTCTTCACGCTCGTCTGCGTCGAGACCGCCGCCTTTCTGGCGCGCGCCCAGACGATCCTCGGCCGCCGCCCCCGCCGCGGCGAGCTGGAGAGCGCCACCGCCATCACCGCGCTGCTCGGCCGACAGCGCTCGGCCGTCGAGGCCGCACGCGCGCGCGAAAGACTGGAGGCGACCGCGCGCAAGGCGCTGACCTTCTTCGAGCGCTACGATCTCCTGCTGTCGCCGACGCTGGCGCTGCCCCCGCCCCCGCTCGGCGCGCTCAAGCCGCGGGGGCTGGAGGCGTTCGGGCAAGAGCTGCTGCTCGGCCTGCACCTCGGGTTCCTGCTGCGCATCCCGGGCGTCATCGACGCCTCGGTCCGCCGGGTGTTCTCGTTCATGCCGTTTTCGCCGCTGGCGAACGTGACCGGCCAGCCGGCCATGACCGTCCCGCTGCACTGGAACGCCGCCGGCCTGCCGATCGGCAGCCAGCTCGTCGCGCGGTTCGGCGACGAGGCCACGCTGTTCCGGGTCGCCGCCCAGCTCGAGTCGGCGCGCCCCTGGCGCGATCGCCGCCCGCCCATCCACGCCGAGGTCTGAGTCGCGTCGGGCACCTCAAGGTCCCGCGCCCCCAGCGAATTCGATTCAGCCTCGGCCGACGTTGACGGTGACGTCGCCGTCGGGGGAGACGCGGACGGTCACCGTCCAGGGGTTGCAGCAGACGGCGCAATCCTGGACGAAGACCTGATCGCCGACGGCGTCGGGATCGTAGTCGTCGGCGATCTCGCCCGGCTCGCCGCAGAAGGGACACTGAACCTCGTCGAGCATCGCGGCGCCTCCCCGCCTCAGACCTCGTAATCGGGCGCCGGCGGGACGCGACCGTAGCTGATCCGGTCCCAGACCCGCTCATGCAGGAAGTAGATCAGCAGCTTCACGGCGGTGTCGATGAGGCCGACCTTGGCGGCGAAGTCGCCCTTGCCGGTGATGGCGAAGACGACGCAGCTGGTGATGATGGCGGCGAAGACGCGCCAGGAGATCGACTTGACGATGCTGCGCCGCCGGAGCTCGTAGATCTGAGGCATCAGCGCGCTCCCGTCCCGACCTTGCGGGCGATGTCGGCGAACACGGCGTTGGTGGCGTAACGCTCGCCGCCGTCGGGGAGGATCACGGCGATGCGCTTGCCGGACATCTCGGGCCGCCTCGCCAGGATCAGGGCTGCGTGAAGCGCCGCGCCGCTGGACATCCCGGCGGCGATCCCCTCCTTGCGCGCGAGCTCGAGCTGGGCGCGCACCGCCTGCTCCTCGGTCACCGCCACCACCTCGTCGATGACCGCGCGGTTGAGGATCTCGGGGACGAACCCGGCGCCCAGGCCCGGCAGGTGGTGCGTTCCGGCCGGGCGGCCCGACAGCACGGCCGCGCCCGCCGGCTCGACCGCCACGATCCGGCAGCCGGGGCGGCGCGCCTTCAGCACCTCGCCGACACCGGTGATCGTTCCTCCGGTTCCGACGCCCGCCACGAAGGCGTCGACCTCGCCGCCGAGATCGGTCCAGAGCTCCTCGGCGGTGGTGCGGCGATGGATCTCCGGGTTCGCGGGGTTCTTGAACTGCTGCAACATCACCGCGCCCGGCGTCACCGCCACCAGCTCCTCCGCCTTGGCCACCGCCTCGCGCATCAGCGAGCCCGGCGTGAACACGATCTCGGCGCCCAGCATCCGCAGCAGCGCCACCCGTTCCTGGGAGATCCGCTCTGGCATCACCAGGGTGAGGGCGTAGCCCTTCGCCGCCGCCACGAACGCCAGCGCAATGCCGGTGTTGCCGCTCGTCGGCTCGACGAGGATGGCCCCGCGCTTGATGACGCCCCGGCGCTCGGCGTCCTCGATCAGGGCCACACCGACGCGATCCTTGACGCTGCCGCAGGGGTTGCGCGACTCCATCTTGACGAAGATCCGCGCGCCGGCCAGGTCCAGGTGGCGCAGCTCGACCATCGGAGTCCGGCCGACCGACTGCACGATGTCCGGGAACAGCATTCGCCTCTCATAACACGGGTCGCGGGAGGACCGGACATCGGGGCGGCTCCCGTCCTCACTCGTCCGAGCGACGGAAAGAGCTCCCGGGAGCGGCGGATACTTTCTTGTGCTTGCCGTGCGCCTTTTCGGCCGCCGCCGGGGCGGCTTCAGGTCGCGTGGCGCAACCCGCCGCCGGCCGGGAGATCGCTCCTCGACGAGTGCAGGTAACTGCGCAGCCGGAACCCCAGCGCCGTCATCAGGCCCCCGTAGACGATGGCGTAGGCGCCCAGCCACCAGACGACGGCCACCGCCCCGACCAGCGGACGGAAGAGCAGGATCGCGCCGAACACGATCGAGACGGCGCCCGCCAGCGCGAGGGTCCACTCGTGCTCGATGATCGTCCGCAGTCGGATGGCACCGGCGATCTCCAGCCCGCCCGAGATGATCGACCAGAAGGCGAGCACCCACAGGAACGCCAGCGCGACGGAGGCGGGCCAGAACACCGCCGCCAGGCCGGCCGCGACGTAGAGCAACCCCTCGAGGAGCAGCATCCCCCAGCGGGAGTCGCCCTCCCGTCCGCCGCGGGCCGCGCTCACCAGCGCGGCGATCCCGCTGACGAACGCATAAGCGGCGAACATCAAGACCACGGCCAACCCGATCGTTCCGGGCCGCCCGATGGCCAGCAACCCGAACAGAATCGCGACCACGCCGCGCAACATCACCCAGCCCCACCGTGACGCCAACCCGAGCTCGGCCTTTTCCGCCAACATGGTGTTACCTCCCAATTACCTACAACCTGGGTCGGCGGCGGCGGAATGATGGCAGAAAAGCTGCCGGTCGAGATTGGCGCGGCCGCGGCGCGCTACCGGCTGACCGACTGCTGCCAGGAGACGACCTCCCGGTCGCGGTTGGCGACGAACGAGACCCCACCGTCGTGGGAAATGACGATGGCCAGACCTCGCGGGTGCTGGCGGACGAAGCGGTAGGCGGCGCGGTGGCGGGTTCCGACGTCCTCGACGGAGGTGACCTCCCGCTTCCGCCCCTCCGGATCGAGGGCCCGCATGATGCTCGGCGGGGCGGGGATCTCGCTCGACACCTCGGCGCCGAAGCCGAGCAGCGCGAACCCCTTGTCCAGGACCACCGCGCCGTCGATGGCGGCCAGGCCGGCGATCACCCGGCTCATCTCGAAGATCGACTGCTCGAGCTTGTCGAGGTCCATGCTCGTGTTGCCCGCGAAGTCGGACCAGTCGACCGACGCGTTGGTCGTTCCCGCGGCCAGGTGGTCGAGCATCTGCAAGAGCAGCGTGCGGTAACGACGCGACGGCTCGCTCTGGTCGAAACGGTACTTGAGATTCAGCCCGGCCAGGCCGTTGAACGGCGCGCCCGGCGGCACGTCGGCGACCAGGATCAGCCCGCCGTGGCGGGCGCCGAGGACCAGCTGGATGGCGCGCCGGAGCAGATCCTGACCGATGCGCCCGACCAGCGACGACTCGGCCGACGTGGGGACCGGCGCCTGGGCCTGCAGGGCGGCGTGCTCGCGGCGCACCTCCTCGCGCTCGTGATCGAACATGGCCGGCAGCCACTCGGAGTCGAACACGTCCATGAGCGCGTCGACCAGCCTCCCCTGATCGAGCGCGCCGATGAGCTTGCCGGCGCAACGCACGGTGACGTGCCCCGGCCCGGTCACGTGGACGATCGGATCGTACGTCCAGTTCGGCACCACGACGCGCCCGCCCCAGGCCGGCGCCAGCCAGGCCGGCCCCGAATGGGCCAGCCCCCAGATGCGGAGCTTTCCGTCGAACGGGTAGACGCCGATCAGCGTCGTTTCGAACGGCGCCGACGGGCTGAGCTGGCGCAGCTCGTCCGCCGTCGCGGAGCGCGTGTGATCGAAGACGAGGCGGAGCACGCCCTGGTTGGGCGCACCGCTGGCGGGAAGTGCGTCGGGCGACATGAGCAGCAGGCGAAACCGCGTCGGGCGCGTCTCCTCGGAGGTCATCGAGGCGTGATACGCGATCGAGAGCGCCTCGCAGAAGAGGTCGTGGGCGATCGTCAGCGTCCGTCCTTCGGGCCAGTGCTCCCGGACGTAGCGCGCGAGGTCGGGCGGGTAGCTGTATCCCGGCTTCATCCCCGAAATCATGCCCCGATTCCGGGATGTGGGCCCCCCCAAAGACCGAGCGCGACCACCCGATCGGCGCGGGCCGGGCCCGGACGAGCTGCGCCCGCGGATTTACCCCTCTTGCAGCGCGAACGCCGCCCCCTGCGGATCGTCACAGACAGCCATGCGCGCCCCATTCGGCAACCTGATCGGGTCGAGCACCAGTCCGCCCGCCGCCCGGACCGCCGCCAGCGCCGGGTCGAGCGCGGCGACGCGGAAATGGAACAGCCAGTGCGGGTGAACGCCCGGACGTCCGGCGACGTCGGAGATCGCGCCGACGCTGGCCCCGCCGGCGCTCCAGGCGAACTGGTGGTGGTGCCCCAGCGGGCCGAGATCGACGACGCCCGTGAGCTGCCAGCCCATGAGCGCGCAATAGCTCGCCGTCGCCCGGGCCAGATCGGTCGTGTTCAACGAATGCCACACGACGTCGGCGCGCACCGGGTCCGGAGGCGGCGTGGCCAGCGCGACGACTGCGCCGCCCGGATCGCGGAGGAGCGCCACCGCGCCTCCGGCAGCCGTCGGGCGGGTCGGGCCGAGGCGGGTGGCACCTTGCGCGACGAAGGCGCGCGCCACGTCGTCCACGTCGGCGACGCCCAGGTGCCCGAGCCAGTGCGGGCGCGCGCCCCGGGCGAGCGCTTCGGCCGGGAGCGACCCGATGCCGGCGCCCTCGTCTCCGAGGAGCGCCCGGTAGAACAGGCGGGCGGCGGGGACGTCGGTCGTGCGCAGCTCGATCCGGCAGAATCGCGTCATCACTTCCCTTCGGGCCGCGAGCGTACCGACACCGCCCGCACACGGTCAACCGATCGGGCCGGTCAGAATCGAACGAGGAACTGGGCGGGAACGAGCAGGCCTGTCTGGCCCGAGCTGTAGATGTAAAGCGCGCTCGTGTACGGGCAGTTCTTGATCCCGATCGCCTCCAGGCTCAGCCAGACCTGGCGGGTGTTGAACGGATACCAGTGGGCGCCGATCGCCCCTTCGACCGCGGTCGCGAACGGACCTGCGACGAGCGAGCTGCGGAGGTACGTTTCCAGCCTCTTCGGCAGCACGAAGTATCCCAGCGAGGAATCGAAGCCCCAGTCGAACATGCTGGCGATGGGCAACGGCCCGTCGGCGACGAACTTGTCCAGCCAGCGAAAGGCGAACTCGACGTTGAAGGCCAAGCCCCGGAACTTGATCCCGGCGTCGACGGCGTAGAGATAGAAGCTGGCCAGCGACACGGTGACATTGGGCGCCAGCGTGCCCGTCCCGAACAGCAGCGTGCCGTCCGACATATAGGTCGAGTTGTTCTCCGGGTTGGACTCCGAAAGGTCGGAGAGGCGATCCTCGCGGGCATAGGTGAAGGCGGTACCGAGGCGCAGGGAGGGCGACTGGTGGTGTTCGTAGTCGTTCCAGGGCTTGCCGAAGTCGTTGAGGTCGTACCAGACAGACAACGCGTAGGCGAACCGGTAATCGATCCGCGAGGCGGCGATGTTCAGCGTATTGAGCGAGTTGCCGATCATTGCGATGTAGTTGAGGCCGGGCAAAGGCTCGCCGTTGGCCCAGACGCCTTGCGTGAACCCAGGCCGCATGTAGTTGACCTCCATGCTGCGATCCGTGCCGGCGAAGTACGGATAGGTCCCGGTCATGGCCCGCAGGCTGGGCAACGAAAAGAATCCGGCCCGGAGCGCGAACGCCTTGTGGAACACGTAACCGACGTACCCGGCCACCGCGGCGGTCAGATCGGCCGTCGACGTGTAGAGAATGATGTTGTAGTCGAGCCGCTTGTCGAACACGTAGCCCGAGAAGTAGAAGACGTCGCGGGTGAGCTGAAAATCGTTGCGCTTGTTGACGTCCTTCGCCTCGCCGAGGTGGGTGACGTAGGTCGAGTGCACCGCCAGCGAGTTGGTGTACTTGAACTGCGAGACGTGATTGAGCCTCAGCAGATACGGCAGAGGGGCCGAGTCGGGCGTGGAGACGAGGACGAATCCCTCGTCGTAGTGCGGCGGCTGCCAGATCCCGACCGGCTTGTTGACGTCGGGCTTCGGCTCTGGCGCCGCCGGCGCAGGCGCCGCGAGCAGGGGGTTCGGCGCGGGGACGCCGGCGTCGACGTCGGTCGGCCCTCGGGCTTGCGCCACCAGTGCCGAGAACAGCAGCGCCCCTCCCAACGCCGCGGTCACGACGGCCGTCCCGCTCCCGGCCGGGCGTCCGCACCGGACACGTCGTCGGCGAACGGGTGATCGGGCGGGAGCTCGACGATGTCCATCTGGGCCAGGAAGGCCGCGGCCTGGGCCTCTCCGTCGGCAATCAGCCGGTCGACGTGCGAGGGGAGTCGCGACAGCTTGCTCGGATAGTCGAGCGTCTCCTGCACCTCCTGCGACATGCGGATGAAGCGCACGATGATCCGCTCGGTGTTGTCGAGGTCGAAGCGGGCGCGGAAGCCGGCCGTGAGCGCCCCCTCCTGCAGCAACATGTTGACCATGTCGATCACCTCCAGCTCGTGCTGCAGGCTCAGGTTCCCGGCCAGATCGTTGCGGCGATCGGAGATCTCACTCGGCGCCTCCGGGACCCCCAGCCTCCTCGTGCGATTGACCTGAATGACCCAGATCTCGTCGGGGATCTTCCCCTTCCCCATCAGGGGGCCCCGCAAGAACGAGATGACGGGAGGGTTCGAGGCGAAGATGCCGTCCCAGTAGGCGTGGCCGTCGATCTCCACGGCCGGGAACAGGTTGGGGATCGCCGCCGAGGCGAGCACCGAGTCGACCGAGATCTCGCCCCGCGCCGAGCTGAAGATCTTGAAGCTCCCTTCGGAGATGTCCCCTGCCCCGAGCAACAGCGTCGGGCTCGCCGCGTCGACCAGCGCCGGAAGGGCTGCGAAGTCGATGTGCTTGACCAGCAGCGCGCGCAGATCGGTGAACTCCGGGCGACCAATCATGAGCGACGTCGCCCGGGACCAGAGCCGGAACTGCAACGACGACGGACTGCTGGCGACGGTCGGCAACAGACCGTGCTCGGCCAGCCGGAGCATCTGGGTGCAGAGCCCGTCGAGGAGGACTTCGCGCGGAGTCTGCGCGGAGAGATCCTTCCAGCAGGCGATGATCCGATCTTCGATGGGCGTCCGATCTCCCCGCGCCCGCAGCAGAAGCCCCGTCCAGGCCAGCGCGGCCGTGAGAGCGCCGCCCGACGTTCCGCTCAGGCCGACGATCTGGAACCGATCCTGAACCCCTCGCCGGAAGATGGTCTTCAGCGCGCCCGCGACGAAGGCGCACTGACTCCCCCCTCCCTGACAGGCGATGGCGATGCGTCTGTTGCTCACCGGGTCTCCTCTGTACGCCGCTGGATGGCCCGTCTCCTTCTGGGGTCGCCCCTCGCTCTGTCAACGCGGGCGCCCCGTATTGCGACTGAAGACTGACGTTAGCGGTGATTGCCCTACTGGTCGTTCATCAGGACCGACGCCATTGTTGCGACCTGTTCCTCGGTGGCCAGGGATTCACTCAACGGAGGATCTGATGAACGACCAGATGTTCGACACGTTTCGCAAGGCGTCCGAGTCGTGGCTGAAGATGCAACAGGACCTGTTTCACACCGGCGCACCGTCGCCGTTCTTCACGACGCTGCCGGGGACCGGCCTGTCGCCCGACTGGGCGCGCAACGCCCAGAAGAAGTACCTCACGCTCGCGACCGAGATCCTGGAGCGGCAGCGCGAATCGGTCGACGCCCTGTTCAAGTCGACGATCACTCTCCTCCGCCAGTCATCACAGATCTCGGAAGCGAAGTCGTCGGACGACTATCGCCACGCGGCCGAGGATCTCTGGCGCAAGTGGTTCGAGAGCGTGAAGAGCCACTCGGAGGCCCAGTTCCGGGACGTTCAAACGTTTGCGGGAAAGTCGCTGGAGATTGTCCAGAACGCCCAGGCGTGGGAAATCGGTAATTCTCCCTAATTGCGGTCCCACTTCCTGCACTTACCATCCGACCCGCCAACGAAGAGCACGCACACCGCACACGGAGGGGCCATGGACAATCCAATTCTCGAAAGTTTCCGTAAAGTTTCCGAATCGTCGCTGCAGATGCAGCAGCAGATGTTGAAGCAGTGGACCGATGGTTGGACCGGGAGCGCCGCCCAGGCCCAGAACGCCTCCGGCGAGGCAAGCCAGAACGTGCAGCGACGATGGCTCGCCCTGGGGCTCGACCTGCTCAACAAGCACCGCGCCTCACTCGATTCGACGTACGCCGCGGGGATTCAGCTCATCGAACAATCCTTCGGCGCCGCGGAGGCCAAGTCGCCCGAGGAATACCGGCGCATGACCGAAGAGCTCTGGCGCAAGCTGTTCGACACCTACAAGAGCCAGACGGAAGCGCAGTTCGAGGCCTTCAAGAACTGGTCGACCAGGTCGGCCGAAGCCATGCAAGATGCCCGACCCTAGACCCTCGACTGCCTATGTCGAACAGTGGTTCGACTCCTGGCGAAGCGCCAGCGCGCTCGGGTGGGACTGCCTGGAGACCATGTGCGGCCTTCGCCCGCCGCAGCGACTGCGGAGCCGTTTGCTGGCGGAGGCCAGACAGACGGCCGCCGAGTATCTGAGGTCGCCCGCCTTCCTCGAATTGATGCGCATGAACTTGAGCGCAATGACCATTCACAGCCGTTTGATGTCGCCATTCCGAATTCACTAGGAGACGTTCCATGACCGTCGCAATCCGAGAAACCCCCTCGAACCTGCTCCCGATCTTCAGCGTATTGGGAAAGAAGGCCTTCGTCACGGGAGGCTCGCGCGGCATCGGCCGGGCCTGCGCCTTGACCCTGGCGGCCGCCGGAGCCGACGTCGCGATCGGCTCCAGCCTGAGCCCGAACGGGGTCGAATCGGCCGGGAGCGTCTGCCGCGAGATCCGCGAGCTTGGCCGGCGCGCCGAGGCCTATGCCTGCGACGTGGGGACGCGCGGGGCGGTGAAGACGATGTGCGCCCGCGTGATCCAAGAGTTCGAGACGATCGACATCCTGGTGAACAACGCCGGCGTCACCCGGGACGGCCTCTTTCGGCGGATGGACCGCGAGGCCTGGGACGAGGTGATCAACACCAACCTCAACAGCGTCTTCGAGGTCACCCAGAACTTCATCGAGCCGATGGCGGCGCGCGGATGGGGGCGGGTCATCAACATCTCCAGCATCGTCGGCCGCATCGGCAACTTTGGTCAGGCGAACTACGCCGCCGCCAAGGCCGGGCTGATCGGGCTGACCAAGACGCTGGCCCGGGAATATGCCCGCAAGGGGGTCACCGTCAACGCCATCGCCCCGGGCTTCGTCAAGACGCGCATGCTCGACGGCGTGCCCGACAAGGCGCTGCAGTCGGTCCTCGACATCACGCCGGTCGGCAGGCTGGGCGAACCGATGGAGATCGGGGCCAGCGTCCTCTACCTCGCCTCGCCTTCGGCCAGCTTCGTCACCGGCCACGTGCTGGACGTCAACGGCGGAATGGCGATGTAGCGGCGGAACCGTCGGGACGCATGGGCGACCGGGAGGCCAAAGGTGGAGACCAAGGGAGGGGCCACGTCCGCGACGGCGGCACCCGACGAAGGGCGGTCTTCGTTGTTCGCCGAACAGCGGAGACTGTGGAGCCGTCTCTGGAGCGTTCCCCGCGTCTTCCGCCAGGCGCGTGAGACGCGGGTCGGCACGACGCCGGCGGACGTCGTCCTCACGGAGGGGACCCACAAGCTGCTGCACTACCGGCGGGAGACGCCGGCCACCTACCGCGAGCCGGTGCTCTTCTGTTACGCGCTGGTCAATCGCCCCTACATCCTCGACCTGCAGCCCGATCGCAGCGTCGTGCAGCAGTACTTGAAGCAGGGCTTCGAGGTCTACCTGATCGACTGGGGCGTTCCCACCGCCGCTGACCGCGGCCTCGGCCTCGAGCACTACGTCTGCGGCTTTCTCCAGCGCGCGGTCGAGTGGATCCGCGAGCGTCAGGCGGCCGACCGGGTGCATCTGCTCGGGTACTGCATGGGCGGGACCATGACCACGCTCTTCGCGGCGCTCCGGCCCGAGTTGGTGGGATCGCTCACCCTCCTGGCGGCCCCCATCGACTTTTGCGGGCACGACGCGCTCCTCAACCTCTGGACCGATCCGCGCCACTTCGACGTCGACGCGGTGGTCGACACCTTCGGCAACTGTCCGGCCTGGTTTCTCCAGACCTGTTTTCTCTTCATGAACCCCGTCGCCAACCTGGTCGAAAAGAACCTCTCGTTCTACGAGCAGATGGACGACCCGCGAAGCATGACCAACCACTTCGCGCTC
The DNA here is from genome assembly GCA_963835825.1 of uncultured Pseudomonadota bacterium. Taxonomy (GTDB): domain Bacteria; phylum Myxococcota_A; class Polyangia; order Fen-1088; family Fen-1088; genus JADGRB01. The sequence goes on along the minus strand of CAWIGZ010000001.1, from coordinate 201,524 downwards.
GAAAGCTGGGTCAACGACGGCATCCCGGTGGCCGGCGAGACCTTTCGCCAGTTCGTCAAATGTCTTTACCAGCGCAACCTGCTGGTGAAGGGGGAGCTGTCGCTGGGCGGCCGTCATGTCGACCTGGCGCGGATCACCTGCCCTCTCCTGCTCCTCACCGCCAAGAACGATCACCTGGTCGTCCCGGCGTCGACGGAAGGAATTCGCCCCCACGTCAGGACGTCCGACGTCGAATCGATGGAAATCGGCGCCGGACACGTCGGCCTGGTGGTCAGCAGCCGTGCACACCAATCCTTCTGGCCTGCGGCGACGCGCTGGCTGGGCGACCGTTCGACACCGCTCCGGGGCGACGTCGAGCGGCAGACACACACGCAGGAGCATCAACCATGAGCATTCGGATTTCGGGCATCGGGGGCTACGTTCCGACGAAGACGGTGACGAATCACGAGCTGGCGATGCGAATCGACACCTCGCACGAATGGATCGCCGCCAAGACGGGCATCATCGAACGCCGGGTGTCCGACGACAAGGAGGCCCCCAGCGACATGGGGTGCGAGGCGGCCCGGCGCTGCCTGGCCCACGCCGGCGTCGAGAAGTCGGCGGTCGACCTCATCGTGGTCGCCTGCGCCACGCCCGACCAGTCTCAGCCGGCCGTCGCCTGCCTGATCCAGGAAAAGCTGGGGGTCGCCGACCGCCAGTGCCCCGCGTTCGACGTGAACTCCGTCTGCGCCGGCTTCGTCTTCGCCCTCAACGTCGCGCAGAGCATGATGCTCACGGCCCCCAAGCGCTACCGCCACGCGCTGGTGATCGGCACCGACGCGTTCTCGAAGATCATGAACTGGAACGACCGGCGAACCTGCGTCTTCTTCGGTGACGGCGCCGGCGCGGTGCTCCTGTCGCAGTCCGACCAGGGCGACGGCCGGATCCGGTTCCACCTGGGGAGCGACGGGCGGGGCAGCCGCCACATCGAGGTGCCGGGCGGCGGCACCCGCCTGCCCATCAGCCCGGAGGTGCTGGAGAAGCGCCTCAACACCTTCGTGATGAACGGTCCCAAGGTCTGGGACTTCGCCGTCGACACCGTCCCGCGGGTGATTCGTTCCTTGCTGGCCGAGCACGCCATGACGCCCGCGGACCTCGACCTCATCGTCCTGCACCAGAGCAACCTGCGCATGCTGGAGGCGATCATGCAGTCGCTGGAGATCCCGATGGACCGGACGGTCACCACCGTCGAGACCTACGGCAACACCGCGGCGGCCAGCATCCCGCTGACGTTGCAGAAGGCCTCCGAGGCCGGGAAGCTCGTGCCGGGGTCGCGGGTCATGCTGTGCGGATTCGGGGGCGGCCTCTCCTGGGGCGCGGCGCTCCTCGACTGGTGAGGGGCGATCATGCACAGCGTGCTCATCACCGGCGCCGCCAGCGGGATCGGCGCCGGGCTGGCCACCGAGCTCGCCCGCGCTGGCCATCACGTCATGGTGAGCGACGTGAACCGGGAGGGCGGCGAAGGGGTCGCCTCCCGCATCCGCTCCGCCGGCGGCTCGGCCGAGCTGGTCCCCCTCGACGTGACCTCGGAGAGAAGCGTCACCGATGCGGTGGCCTCTCTCTCGCGCCCGGTCGACGTCCTCATCAACAATGCAGGGCTGCAGTTCGTCGCCCCGCTGGAAGAGTTTCCGCTCCCCCGGTGGGAGCACCTCATCCACGTCATGCTCACCGGCGCCGTGACGCTGACCCGCGCGGTGCTGCCGGGGATGCGGGCCCGGGGCTTCGGCCGGATCATCAACATGGGGAGCATCCACTCGCTCGTCGCCAGCCCCTTCAAGAGCGCCTACGTCGCCGCCAAGCACGCGCTGGTCGGCTTCTCCAAGGTCATCGCGCTCGAGACGGCCAACACGGACATCACCATCAACACGCTCTGTCCCAGCTACGTCAAGACGCCGCTGGTCGACCAGCAGATCGCCGATCAGGCCCGCATCCGCGGCATGCCGGAGTCGGAGGTCATCTCCCAGATCATGCTCAAGCCGATGCCGAAGGGGGTGTTCATCAGCATCGACGAGCTGGCCGGCGTCGCCTCCTTCCTCGTCTCGCCGGCCGCGCGGAACATCACCGGACAGACGATCGTCATCGACGGCGGGTGGACCGCTCAATAGGCGAGCTCATCCATTGTCGCACGCCGGCCGGCGCAACAATGACAAGGCTGAGCCGCAGATCTTGGAAAGGAGTTCTTCGAAATGGCCTATAATTCGTTTGTCGCATTTGCGCGGCAGAACGGATGTTCGAGTGCTGTACCGACTCCACGAGTACAACCGCGCGCTGTTTGCGCCTGCGGTCGAGCTGGCCGAGGCCGGCGCCCGAATGTTTTCCGAACCGGGAAGCTGGCTGGCCCAGCTGCCCGGCGCCAGCAACGTCGCCGCCGGTTACGAGCTGCTCTACCGGCTGGGCAAGACCTACGAAAAGCCGGAGTTCGGCATTCATGAGGTGACCGTCGGCGGAGCCCGCGTTCCGATCGTCGAACAGACGGCGCTGGCGAAACCGTGCTGCCGGCTGCTCCGCTTCAAGCGCTACAGCGATCAGAGCGACGTCGTCTCCGAGCTCAAACGCCACCCGGCGGTGCTGGTCGTCGCGCCGCTTTCGGGACACCACGCGACGCTGCTCCGCGACACCGTCCGCACCCTGCTCATCGACCACAAGGTCTACGTCACCGACTGGGTCGACGCGCGCACCATCACCGCCGATCGCGGCCCGTTCACGCTCGACGACTACGTCGGCTACATCCGCGAGTTCATCCGCCACATCGGCGCCGAGCGACTGCACGTCGTCGCCGTCTGTCAGCCGGCGGTGCCCGTGCTGGCCGCCACCGCGCTGATCGCGGCGGCCGGCGAGCCCCAGCCGCGGAGCCTGATCATGATGGGCGGCTCGATCGACGCCCGCCGCAGCCCCACCCGGGTCAACGAGTTCGCCACCGGGCATTCGATGAGCTGGTTCGAGAGCAACCTCATTCACCCGGTGCCCGATCCGTACCCGGGCCGCGGCCGGCGGGTCTATCCCGGCTTCCTGCAACACGCCGGCTTCATGGCCATGAACCCGGTGCGCCACATCGGCTCGCACTGGGATTTCTACCAGCACCTGGTCGAAGGCGACCTCGACAGCGCCGAGGAGCATCGCCGGTTTTACGACGAGTACAACGCCGTGCTGGACATGCCGGCCGAGTACTACCTCGATTGCATCCGGGTCGTCTTCAAGCAGCACCTGCTCCCGCGCGGGCTGTGGCACGTCTCCGGCGAACGGGTCGCCCCCGAGACCATCACCCGCTCGTCGCTCCTCACCATCGAGGGGGAGCTGGACGACATCTCGGGCATCGGCCAGACCCGGGCGGCGCACGATCTCTGCCTGGGCATTCCCGACGATCGCAAGCATCACCTGACGATCATGGGCGCCGGGCACTACGGCATCTTCAGCGGCCGGCGCTGGCGCGAGAAGATCTATCCGCAGGTGCGCGACTTCATCGCCACCGCCGATCAGGCGGCCTGACGCGCGGCATGCCACCCGAGCGGCCACGGGACGTCGTTCCGTGCGCCGCCGCCCCGTGGCGGGCATCCTCGCCGGCAGTCTGGCGGGGCGGCTCGTCCGGCGCCCCTGACGCGGTGGGACCGAAGCTCTGCCGGGATGCCCGCGTCACCCAGTTGGCTGGCCTGGTGAACACGACGTGGCTTCGCGACGACGGTCTGCTACTCTCGCGCTCCGATCGGCCGATCGTCGTCGATCAAAGAAGCACTGGAGCAATGACCGTCACGCGACATTACCTACACGGTGACTACCTGGAAGCAGGTGATCGACGGCCCGGCAGCGTCGTTTACTGCGGCTTCTGCGACGGGTTTTGCCTTCCCGAGCACCTCTACGACGAGCACGAGCTGGACCAGAACATGGCGCGGCTCAACGCGAGCAAGCGGTCGCTCGAGCGCTCCCGGCAGAAGATCGAGCGTCCCGTCGACGCCCCCAACTACCTCGACGGCACGCCGGATCCGCTCTAGTCGCCCTCATTTGGGGTCGACGGACGATACTTGTCGCGGAATGCCCGGTTCAGGGTAGGTTGAAAGGCATGTCGCTGGCCCACCTCCGCGCAATGAAAGCAGCGCGCACCCGCCGAACGGCTGGCGCTCCCGGTGCCGAAAGAACCGTCACCCCCGCCGCCTCCCTGTGCGGCGCGAGCCGCGAGCCCATCTACCGCACGATGGACGAGGCCACCGAATCGGGCCTCGAGCTGTGCGGCAGCTGCCTTGCCGACTTCCGCAGGCAGCAGAAGGCCCACTGAGCCCGCGCGACTAGACCGCATCAGGAACCGCCGGAAAAGTGGTCGGGCGGCCCCGCGCGCAGGGGCGCTCCCGAAGCAAAGTCGCTCTGCAGAGGGTACTGTACGTCGGTGTCCGAGAGCCACCTCCAGACGGTCGGTCCCGAGGAGGCGCTGCTCCGAAGCGTCGTCGACAGTATCCCGGCCATGCTGGCCTACTGGGACGCCGGGCTCCAGTGCCGGTTCGCCAACCGCGCTTACGAGCGCTGGTTCGGGATCTCGGCGAAGGCGCTCATCGGCAAGCACATCAGCGAGCTGCTGGGCCCCCTCTACCCGCTCAACCTGCCCTACATCGAGGCGACGCTGCGCGGGCAGCCTCAGCAGTTCGAGCGCGAGATCCCCGATCCCGGAGGGGCCCCCCCCGGCACAGCCTCGCCGACTACGTCCCCGACGTCGTGCGCGGATTCTTCGTCCACGTGGCCGATATCTCGGAGCGCAAGCGCGCCTGACCAGCGGCCGAGGCGCGGCCCCCCGCGCGACGTCGTTGCCCGAGGACCCGCCGTGTGCGACGGTGGCCGAGGAGAACTCACCGAATGACCCTCAAAGTGATCGGGGCGGGCTACGGCCGCACCGGAACCCTGTCCGCCTACACGGCCCTCAACGAGCTGGGCTTCCCCTGCTACCACATGTTCGAGGTCATCGAGAACAAGGCCAACAAGACCCACCTCGACTTCTGGCGCGGCGTGGCCAACACGCCGCCCGGGACCCGCCACGACTGGAACAGCGTCCTCGCCGAGTACACGGCGGCGGTCGACAACCCCGCCTGCTGCGTCTGGCGCGAGCTGAAGGAGGCCAATCCCGAAGCCAAGGTGCTGTTGACGCTGCACCCGCGCGGGCCGGAGGCCTGGTACGAGAGCACCATCGAGACGATCTACTTCACCGAGAACCGCTGGCAGTTCAAGGTCCTCAAGCTGGTGGCGCCCTTCGCCCGGAAGATGGGCGACATGTCGCGCAAGCTGATCTGGCAGCGCAACCACAAGGGGACGATGAACGATCGGGCCCGCGCCGTCGCGCAGTACAATCAGCACATCGAAGACGTCAAGGCGGCCGTCCCGCCGGACCAGCTCCTGATCTTTTCCGTCGATCAGGGGTGGGAGCCGCTCTGCAAGTTTCTCGGCGTGCCGGTCCCCGTGGGGCCGTTCCCCAACGTCAACGACCGCGAGCAGGTCAAGAAGGTGATCGCCGGAATGACGGCGGGCGCCTACGTCGTGTTGGCCTTGGGCGCGGTTCTCCTCGCCGGATTGATCTACGGAGCCACCCGCCTCTTCGGGTGACCAGGAGCGGGCCGGCGACTCTCCGCCGGCCCCACTCCTCGGACACCGGAGCGCTTCAGCGAGCGAAGAGATCGGACATGACGGCCACGTGACCGTCGCAGGCGTGATTCAGGCAGGGGAGCTCGAGCCCCGCCTCCATCGACTTCAGCAGCGAGAAGTGAGTGTAGCGCCGGCCGCTGGTGACGCCGTGACGGCCGTAGTTGGTGTCGACGATGACCACGACCTGGTTGTTGTTCGGAGAGAGGCTGTAGTCGTTCTCGTCCCACACCGTGACGATGGCAGCGTTGCCCTCGCGCCAGATCTTGGAGGCGTGAATGGCCGTCACCAGCTTCTGCATCGTCACGTCGCCCTGGTAGATGAGCGCGGGATTCAGCCCGGCCTGCGATCCGTCGTCGCTGGGGTCGAAGTTACAGAAGGGCCCGGCATTGCCGCGGCCGTGCTGATCGTTGCACTGATTCGGAGCGATGAACGAAAACGCCGGAACGTTGCCCGAGCGCAGGTCGGCGTAGAGGCCGTCCTGTCCGTCGAAGGAGACGATGTTCTTGAGGCTGTTGTTTGGATCGCGCCCCTCCTGGACACTCTTGAAGTACGCGAACGGGTTGTGCTTCGCCGCGTAGAGGGCGACGATTCCGCCCGAGGTGAGCGGCGGGTTGAGGGACGGGGTGATGGCGCTGAAGTCGGTGTTGTTCGTGAACACGCCGTCGCTGACGTTGATCAGGTCGGCGCCGCCGAGCGGAAGGTTCTCCTGGTAGCTCTTCCAGGAGCGGTGGTGCGCGGCGAGTTGATCGGCGATCGTGAGGCCGAGGGTACCTGGGGCGGCGGGGATGGATTGCTGGCCGTCGATGTTGACCTCGCCGGGGGAGCCCTGCGTCTCGTTCGTGAAGTCGAAGGCCGGCGTCTCCGCGTCGATGCCGACGCCGGAGATCGGGCAGATGGCCGGGCTGGAGGGGGTGTCGGTCGCCGTGACGCCCGAGGCGAGATTGGTCGTGCAGGAGGCGTTGTGCCAGTCGGGATAGTTGTCGGTTTGGACCCCGAAGTTCGAGCCGCCCACCACCTCCAGGTAGTTCGTGAGGCTGGGATGCGCAACCGCGAAGTAGTTCGTTCCGAGGTTGGCGGCCTTGGCGTACTTATTGATGAACGGCGCGTTCGGGTTGTCGATGATCTGACTGTATCCGTGGTTCTCCATCATGATGACGAAGACGTGGTCGAGATGAGGAACGCCCCGCGGGATCGGTCCCTCGGCGGCTGACGCTTGATACGTGAATGTCGAGGCCAGCAGGCCCAAGGCAACGGTGGTTCTTCGCATGGTTCGGCTCATTGAAGGTTCCTTTCGAGTGGTCAGGTCGAGCAGCGGCAGCCTGCCCGATCCGCGCTGGCACCTCGGTGATGACTGCGTGACATGTCGGTGACCAGGTGGTTTCGGCCAAAGGCCCGACTCACCTCCAGCGGTCATCGCCACTCTCTCGTTTTCGGCCGGCTGCTTTCGTTCCTCGTCGGCGCGTAAGCGCCGGCACCGAAAGGCTGCGATCGTTCAATCGACGACAAATGGTCGCGGCGCCGCAACCAGAACGTTGGGAGCTCGAAACGATCGGCCAGAACCGTTCGTGCTACTCGAGAGGTCCTTCAACCCGTTCATCCGCGGAGGCACATCATGGCGACGGACCGGCGAACCTTTCTGCAGCGTGTGGGCATCGGAGCTTTGGCCGCCAGTTTTCCGGCCGGCATCAAGAAGGCGCTGGCGATTCCTGCTCATCACCGAACGGGGACCATCGACGACGTCGAGCACATCGTCATCCTCATGCAGGAGAACCGGTCCTTCGATCATTACTTCGGGACGCTGAGAGGCGTCCGGGGGTTCGGCGATCCGCGCGCGGTCAAGCTCCCCTCGGGAGACCCGGTCTGGAAGCAGCCCGGTGCCTCCGGCCCCGTCACGCCGTTTCATCCCGACGCACCCGATCTCGGCCTGCAGTTCCTGGAGGACCTGCCGCACGACTGGGCCAGCAGCCACGCCGCCTGGAATCTGGGCAAGTACGATCAGTGGGTGCCCAGCAAGGGCACCACCACGATGGCGTATCTGACCCGCGACGACATGCCCTATCACTTCGCCCTCGCCGACGCCTTCACCGTTTGCGACGCCTACCACTGCTCGTTCCTCGGCCCGACCGATCCCAATCGCTATCACATGTGGACCGGCTGGACGGGAAACGACGGTCGAGGCGGCGGGCCGGTGCTCGACAACGCCGAGGTCGGGTACGACTGGTCGACCTACCCGGAGGTCCTGCAGAAGGCGGGGGTCAGCTGGAAGATCTATCAGGACGCCGGCGCCGGGCTGGACGCCGCGCACTTCTGGGGCTGGGGCGAGGATGCGTACATCGGCAACTACGGGGACAATTCGCTGCTCTATTTTCACCAGTATCAGAACGCCCAGCCGGGGAGCCCGCTGTTTCAAGGGGCGCTCACCGGGACCAACATCTCGCAGGGCGGGTCGCTGGTCGATCTGTTCCGCCAGGACGTGCTCGCCAACAAGTTGCCGCGGGTGTCGTGGATCGTGGCCCCGGAGGCCTTCACCGAGCACCCGAACTGGCCCGTGAACTACGGGGCCTGGTACATCTCGCAGTTCCTCGACGCGCTCACGGCGAACCCGGAGATCTGGAGCAAGACGGCGTTCTTCTTGCCGTATGACGAAAATGATGGGTTCTTCGACCACATGGTGCCGCCCACGCCCCCCCAGTCTCGCGGCGAGGGCATCTCGACGGTCGATACGACCAACGAGGTGTTTGCCGGCAACTCGAAGTTCGGCGCGGGCCCCTACGGGCTCGGCGTCCGCGTCCCCATGATCGTGATCTCGCCCTGGAGCAAAGGGGGGTGGGTGAGCTCGGAGCTGTTCGATCACACCTCGCTGATCCAGTTCATCGAGCGGCGCTTTGGGATGCGACACTCCGGTCTCATCGAGTCGAACATCACCAAGTGGCGGCGCGCGGTGACCGGCGACCTGACCTCGGCGTTCAACTTCAAGTCGCCCAACGACGCCCTGGTGTCGCTCCCCGGCACGGCGGCGTACGTCCCTTCCGACAACCTCCGCCATCCAGACTACGCGCCGACGCCACCGACCGCATCGACGCTTGCCAAGCAAGAGCCGGGCGTACGCCCCGCGCGCGCCGTCCCCTATGAGCTGGACGTCCTCGGCGAGGCCAACTTCTCGGACGGCACCGTGAGCGTCCACTTCGGCAACACCGGCAGCGCGGCCGCGGTGTTTCAGGTGCGCTCCGGCGATGGCCAGCACGGCCCCTGGACGTACACCGTCGGGCCGCAGCTGAGCGTCTCCGATACCTGGGCCTTTCGGGCGAACAACCAATCGGCGTACGATCTGTCGGTCTACGGTCCGAATGGCTTCTTCCGCGCCTTCAAAGGGAGCCTGGTCGGCAAGGAGAGGGCCAACCTCGCGGTGGCCAGCATCTACGACTGCGAGCGGAGCGCCATCGCTCTCGACGTCCAGAACCGCGGCCAGACGACCGTCAAGGTCCGGATCTCGGAGCACTACACGAAGAAGACGGTCACCCGGACTCTGCACCCGGGCGCCGACTGGAGCCCCTCCTGGGAGCTGGAGACCTCCTTTGGCTGGTACGACTTCACGATCGGGGTCGAGTCGGACGCCGCCTTCCAGCGACGCGTCGCCGGTCACGTCGAGACGGGACGAGACAGCGTGAGCGATCCCGCCCTCGGAGCTTGAGGAGCGACGCGCCGGGAGCAGCAGATCAAGGTCAGCCGAGGCTGATGTTGCTGGTGCACTGGCCGGCGACACACGCCTCGCCGGCGTTGCAGCAGCCGCAGCCGCACGGAACGACGTCCGGATCGCACAAGATCGCGGCGCACTGGCCGTTGTTGCAGATCTGTCCGCAGCCGCAGGTCGGCGTACAGGTCTTACCCGGACAGAGGCCGTTCGCGCACGCGCCGCCGCCGGCGCAGCCGCAGGTCCCGCCACAGCCGTTGGACCCGCCGCAGGTTCCATTGTTCGGGCAGGTCGGCACGCAGCAGGCGCCGGCGTAGGCGACCTCCTCGGACGGGCAGGCGCAGGTCTTCCCGCAGCCGTCGCTCAGGCCGCCGCGGCTCCCGTCACTGGGGCAATTCGGCGCGCAGCAGGCGCTCATGTAGAGGACGCTCCCCTTGGCGCAGGAGCAGGTCTTGCCGCAGCCGTCGCTCAGGCCCCCCCGACTCCCGTCGCTCGGGCAGTTGGGCGCGCAGCAGCTCCCGCCATAGAGCACGTCGCCGCTGGGGCAGGCGCAGGTCTTGCCGCAGCCGTCGCTCATTCCGGCCCGGCTGCCGTCGGAGGGACAGCTCGGCGCGCAGCAGGCGCCCATGTAAAGGGTGGTGCCGGTCGCGCAGCTGCAGGTGCCGCCGCAGCCGTTCGACTTGCCGCCGTTGCTGCCGTTGGCGGGGCAGTTCGGCGTGCAGCAGGCGCCGTTGTAGAGGGAGCTCCCCTTGGCGCAGGCGCAGGTCTTGCCACAGCCGTCGCTCATCCCGCCGCGGCTCCCGTCGGAGGGGCAGTTGGGCATGCAGCAGCCGTTGGTGACCTGGGTGCTGCCGGTGGGGCAGGGACAGAGGCCCGCGCACCCGTCGTCGAGCCCGGCGCGGCTTCCGTCGCTGGGGCAGGTGGGCGTGCAGACGCAGGTACCCTGGACGCAGCGGCCGGCGGAGCCGCAGCTCTTTGCGCAGGTACAGGTGTCCGTGCAGGTGCCGTTGCTGCAGACGCTGCCCGCCGCGCACTTCACGCCGGCGCAGAGATTCGCCACGCAGGTGCCGCCGCTGCAAAGCTGATCGGCGGCACAATGAACGCCGGCGCAAGGATTGGGCGACGCGCAGCCGAGGTTGCAAGCTTTGCCGGGGCCACAGGCGGCGTCGCAGCTATCGAGCATCACGCAGGCGCCCGTTCCCGGGTTGCAGTACTGCCCGGCGGGACAGGTGACGCCGTTGCACGGCTCGAGAAAGCAGCCGGCGATGCAGGCGCCGGAGACGCAGGTCTGGCCGTCGGGACAGCTCTTGCCGGCGCAGGCATCGACGACGGTCACGCAGCTCGCCCGGCAGGTCGTGCCGGCCGCGCAGCTCGACGCCGCCGCCAGGCACGGATCGGGCTGACACGTTCCGCCGAGACAGACCTGTCCCGTCGGACACTGCGCCGGACAGACGGGTGCGCCGCCGGTCCCGCTGCCGGCGCCCGCGGCACCGCCGGCGCCGCCCAGGGCGCCACCGTCGCGCGCTCCGGAGCCGACCTTCCCATTGATGCTGCCGCTGCCGCCCGTGCCGGTCAGCGCCGTCCCTCCATCATCGGAGCTGAACGTCGACTGTGCAGCGGGATGGAAGTCGCATCCGATGATCGACAGCGCCACCAATGACATCCCCAATGAAGCAATCGCTGACGAACGGAGAGAGCGCCGGGTCCCCATGGGATCTGCATCGGTGACGGCGCGGTGCGAAGTGAGAAAATAATATGGCGCCAAACAACGACCTCGACTCACGCCAGCGACGAGGTGGTCCGTCGCGCACGTCGACGCCGGCGCGCCTGCATGCTCGCCCGACAGGTTCGTGGCGAGCCAGGTCGCTGACGTGTAGATCAGGGGCCGAGCCTCAAGGAGGGCGACTGATGCCGGACCCGAAGCGATACCTCGAAGACTGGAGCGCGATCACCCCGACAGATTTTGGCCTACATGCCGCGTACTGGACCGGGAAGCCCGACGAGCCGGTGACCTTCCGGCCGATCCTGGGCTGGATCACCTACAACGCCAAGGAGGTGGGAAGCCCTCCCGACGCCCTGCTGAAGAATGGATTCGGCGCGGTGGTCCTCAGCGATGCCTGGTGGCCGCTGCTGGCCTTCCAGATCAACAACTACGGCGGCGTCTTTCCCAAGACGCTGGATCTCGAGACGGTCAAGGCCAAGATCGCCGAGTGGCGCAGCTCGGGCGCCGAGCAGTTCCGGATCAACGTTCGGGAGGTCGGCCAGGCGTGACGGTCTGACGCTCCGTGGCGCCCCGCCCGACGTGCCGCCGGCGCGCCCGCCCCACGAAGAGATTCCCTGATTTGGTGGGCCAGCGGCTGGTCGACGTCCCAGGAACCACCAGGGTCCTGGGGGCGGCGCATATTGCGACGGATCGTCGAGCTGACAGCCCTCCTGTTCGAGGTGGGAGGGACCTTCGCCATGTCCATCGGCACCGTCGTGGCGATCGTCGCGACGCTGCGGGACAGGGCCGGCGGAGCGCGCGGGGTGTTTCGCAGCTTCCGGGACCGGTTGGGCCGGGCGATCATCCTCGGCCTCGAGCTGCTGGTCGCCGCCGACATCCTGCGCACCATCAGCACCGAGCCGAGCTTGGAGCAGGTGGTCGTGCTCGGCATCGTCGTCCTCATCCGTACGTTCCTCAGCTTCTCGCTGGAGATCGAGCTCGAGGGGCGCTGGCCCTGGCAAGGCGGTCGCCGCGAGGAGCCGGTCCCGCTGCGGCCGAGCAAGCGGCCTTGAGCGACGCCGGCCCCCCATCGACCTCCGATCGCCTGGCCCGCGCGCGGACCGAGCTGGCCGGCGACCGCACGGTGATGGCGGCGGACCGCACGCTGATGGCCTGGATCCGGACCGCGCTGGCGATGATCAGCTTCGGGTTCACCATCTACAAGTTCCTGCACGCCTTCGCCGAGTCGGGGACGCTGCACCTCCGCCGCCCCCAGAGCCCGCGCAACCTCGGCATCTTCCTGGCGGCGCTCGGGACGGGATCGCTGGTGGCCGGCCTCGTTCAGTACGTGCAGATGCTCCGGCAGATCCACGTCTCCGTTCTGCGAACCAGCGTCACGTTCTACGTCGCGTGCGCGGTCGTCGTCCTGGGGCTGGCGATCCTGCTCGGGATCGTCGCCAACGTCGGACCGTTCTGATCGGTGCCCGACGTTACGCCGTCTTGCGGGCGACGACCGGAAGCGGAGACGGCGCGTAGCGGCGTTCGGGCGGCGGAAACCCGCAGGAGGTCCCGTCGACGTGGACGATCTCGTCCTCCCAGGGGAGCCGGTAGCGGCCGGCCACCAGATCCTGCATGTACGTGTACGGGCAGTCGCCCGCGCCGCCCTTGACCGCGACATAGCCGCGATGGGCCAGCTGGTAAATGTTGTTCTCGACGCCCCAGCCGCGGCGCGCCTCGCGCACCAGATCGGGCCGCACCTCCGCCGTGATGATCTCGTCGGGCCGCCCGCCGCCGGTCACCAGCGGCACGCCGTCGAAGTTCACGATCATCGCCTCGCCCATCGAGTCGAATGTCCCGTCCGAGCCGCACAGACAGACCGAGGCGGTCACCGCCAGGTTGGAGAACGCGTTGGCCTGGTTGCTGATCTGCCAGGAGTGGCGGATGGGCGCGGTATAGCCCGCCGTTCGCAGGATGATCTCCGCGCCCTTGTAGGCGCACTCGCGGGCCATCTCCGGGAACATCCCGTCGTGGCAGATGATGAGCCCGATGCGGCTGCCGTTCGGCCCGTCGCACACCGGGACGCCGAGATCGCCGGGCTCCCACGGCTCGACCGGCACCCAGGGGTGCAGCTTGCGGTAGTAGAGCCGCAGCTCCCCCTGATCGTCGAGGATGATGCCGGTGTTGAACGGGTTGCCGGCCGGGTTGGCCTCCATCAGCGAGAAGCAGCCCCAGATGCGGTTCGCGCGACAGGCTGCCCGGAAGGCGCTCACCTCGGGGCCGTCCATCCGGCACATCAGCGCCGGGTCGGTGCTCATCGAGAGGCCGTGCAGCGCGTATTCGGGGAACACCACCAGGTCCATTCCGGGCAAGTTGCGGCGGGCCTTCCCCACCAGCTCGACGATCCGGTCGGCCTGCGCCGCCAGCTCCGGCGGGGTCGTCACCGTCGGAAGCTGCAGCTGGACCATGCCGATCACCACGCCCGCGGGAGACTTGTTGAGCCCGCCGAGTCCGCTCATCTGAACCTCCTGTCGTCTGAAATCTGCCGAATCTTCGCCGTGCCGCTCATCCGGGCAGGTTTCCAGACCAACGGTTCTTCGTAACATTCGGCCCGTCGCCGGCTGCGAAAGGGTTTCCCGTTTGGCGCGCGTAGCCTAAGTTACGCGCGCCCTCCACACATGATCGCCACCACCAACCTCGCCAAAGAATACGGCGCCCGCGTCCTGTTCGCCGACGTCTCGCTGCAGCTGAACGCCGGATCGCGCTACGGCCTGGTGGGGGCCAACGGGTCGGGAAAGACCACCTTCTTGAAGGTCCTGGCCGGCGACGAGGAGGCCTCGGCCGGGACGGTGACCATCGCCAAGCGCGCGCGGGTCGGCGTGCTGCGGCAGGATCGGTTCCTCGACGACGACGCGATCATTCTCGATCTGGCGATGCGCGGGGACGCCGTGGTCTGGAACTCGCTGGAGGAGCAGCGGCGCCTGACCGCCGCGCACGGCGACGTCGACGCCGGCCGGCTGGCCGATCTCGAGGACATCATCGCGGCGCACGACGGCTACACGCTGGAGGCCCGCGCCAGCGAGGTCCTCGAAGGGCTGGCCATCCCCACCCGGTTTCACCGCTCGTCGCTGTCGACGCTGTCGGGCGGCTTCAAGCTGCGCGTCCTCCTGGCGCAGGTGCTCGTCGGCGGCGTCGACGTGCTGCTGCTCGACGAGCCGACCAACCACCTCGACATCCTGACCATCCGCTGGCTGGAGAAGTTCCTGGCCGGGTACGCCGGCTGCGCCGTCGTCATCTCCCACGACCAGCGCTTCCTGGACAACGTCACCAGCCACACGCTGGACGTCGACTACGGGACCATCACGCTCTACACCGGACCGTATTCCAAGGCCGTCGTCGAGAAGGAGGCTGCCCGGGCCCGGGCGGAGACCTCCGTCGCGCGCGCCGAGGATGAGATCGCCCGCAAGCGGGCCTGGGTCGAGCGGTTCGGCGCCAAGAACACCAAGGCCACGCAGGCGCAGAGCCGCCTCAAGCAGATCGAGAAGATCGAGGTCGCCGAGCTGGCCGACAGCTCGCGGCGCACGCCGCAGTTCAAGGTGGTGCCCGAGCGGCCGAGCGGGCGCGAGGTGCTGGAGCTGACCGGCATCAGCAAGTCCTACGGCGAAAAGCGGGTGCTCACCGAGCTGTCGCTGCTGGTGCGGCGGGGCGAGCGGGTGGCGATCATCGGACCCAACGGCCTCGGCAAGTCGACCCTGCTGCGGATCATCGTCGAGCGCCTGGAGGCGGACAGCGGCAGCGTGAAGTGGGGGCACGAGACGCGGGTCGGCTACTTCCCGCAGGATCACCGGGAGACCCTCGACGATCCGGAGACGACGCCGCTGGCGGCGTTGGAGGCGCTCTGTCCGGGCGAGAGCCCGACGTTCGTGCGGGCGCAGCTGGGACGCGTGCTGTTCTCGGGCCCCGACGTCGGCAAGCGCGTCGCGCTGCTGTCGGGCGGCGAGGCGGCGCGCCTCATCTTCGCGCTGCTGGCGGTGCAGAAGCCCAACGTGCTGGTGCTCGACGAGCCGACCAACCACCTGGACCTGGAGGCGATCCACGCCCTGGTCGAGGCGGTGAAGGCCTACACCGGGACGGTGGTCTTCGTGTCCCACGACCGCTGGTTCGTGAGCGCGCTGGCGACGCGGGTCGTGGAGATCACGCCCGAGGGCCCGCGCGATTTCCCCGGGACCTACGCCGAGTACCTGGCCAAGCTCGGCGACGATCACCTGGACGGCGACGCCGTGGCGCTGCGCGCCCGGGCCGAGCGCGCCGAAAAGAAGAGCGATCCGCCGGCGAACGGCGTCGCGTCCACCTCCGCGTCGGGAGAGACCTGGGCCGATCAGAAGAAGCGCCGCAACCGCGCCGCGCAGCTCCCCAAGCTGCGCGACAAGGTCCTGGCCGAGATCTCCGCCGCCGAGGCCCGCAAGGCCGAGATTCAGACGCTCTACGCCGATCCGGGCTTCTTCCAGCGCGCCGGCCGCGACGAGATCGACGCCCTGGTGAAGGAACAGGAATCGCTGGGGCCCAAGATCGACGCGCTGGTCCTCGAATGGGAGGCGCTCGAGCGGGAGCTCGAGGAGGCCCGCCCTTGACGATCTCCGGCGTCCGGTCGGACCTCGTTCATCCGCGAAGGGACCACCGCTGGCCAGGCCGATCTCGCTCCGCCGTGACGCGGAGGTCAGGCGACAGGGCGGCGCCCGCGGGCGCCCCGCCGCTCATGGGCAGGCAGGTGCGGCCAGGACCCAGAGCTCGTTGATGCCGACCCACGACGCGCCACCGTTCACCGTGATCGTGAGGTCGGAGTAGAGGCCGGGCGTTATCTGGATGTCGGGCAGGACCCGGCCCGGCCACTCAGGGACGTCGAACGTGCCGCTGCCGAGGGGCAACGTGCTCGTGCTGGTGGAGACGGCGTACATCTCGGTCGTGACCGGGAGTGCGCTGGCGTGGATGCGGATCGCCGAGACCATCGTCGGAGTCGGGAACGTCAATTTGAGCCACCCGGCGTACGTCCCCGAGCCCCATTGAACTTCGAGATCGCCGTCGATGGCTCCGGCCGGCGCATCGCTGCTGCCGAGGGAATTGCTCGCGGTGGCGACCGTCCCGGTCGGGACGCCAATTCCGGTCAGGTCGACGCCCTGGCAGCCGGCATCGGTGGAATGGGTCCCCGCGTCGACCGCGTCGACGCCACCACCGTCAACGACCGCGCCACCGGCTCCGCCGGCGCCTGCGCCACCCAGTCCACCGGTGCCCGCAGCGCCGCCCGCGCCCGCAGCGCCGCCCGCGCCCGCAGCACCGCCCGCGCCCGCAGCGCCGCCCGCGCCCGCCGCGCCGCCCGCGCCCGCAGCACCGCCAGTTCCTCCCGTTGCACCTGACCCCGCGGTGCCGCCGCCTCCGCCGGTGCCGGTCGTACCGCCGACGCCGCCCGTGGCGCTCGCGCCCGCGGCGCCTGCATAGCCGCCGCCCCCGCCGTTACCCGCGCTCCCGGTCTTTCCAGCCATTCCGCCGGCGGCTCCGCCGGTGCCGGAGGTCGTGCCGGATCCGCTGGAGCAACCGACCAGCAGCGCGACGAGCGCGAAGGCCCGACCTCCACGTTGCGCGAATCGCCAGCACCCGACATCCCCGAAAAACGTCGTCCTGAAGCTAGTCATGAAGGCAGGATCATACCTGGACTTCGGATTTTTGCCCGCGATTCGACAGCTCTCCGCCGGCAGCAGCTCGCGTTCCCCGTTCGCTGATTGGCTCTGCAGGTCGGGCTCCGTCAGGGTCCGCCGTCCGGGTGAAACGCCCCCGAGGGGAGGAGCGCGCCGCTCTCCAGACGCGCGATCTCGTCGGGTGCGAGCGCCCGCCGATACAGCATGACCTCGTCGAGCTTGCCGGGGACGAACTCCGAGACGGTGCGGGTGTCCATGTTGCCGTTGCCCGAAAGAATGACCGGGTTGGTCTCGGCGGCGAACGGGCCCGTGCCCGCTTCGCTGGCCACCTGAACGCCGTTGACGTAAAGGCGGAGCGTGGTGCCGTCGTAGGTTCCGGCGAGGTGAACCCAGGTCTGCAGCGGGATCGTCGGCGGACCCCCGATCACATACTTCCCCCCCGTGGTGGTGGTGATGAAGAGGATGGACTGCTTCTGGTCGTTGACCGACAGGTGGTAGTGCTGCTCGAGGCCGGCGCCGATCTGGCGTGAGATGGCGGTCGCATAGGTCCCCATCCCGACGGGGCCCGACAGATACATCCAGGCGGCGAGGGTCACCTCCGTGGTGATGGAGTCGATCGAGGCAGACGTGGGGACGTTGACGTAACCCATCCCCTGCGGAGACAGCGCCCCGCCCTCGGGACCGCCCGCCACCCAGGCCGTGGCCGCGTCGAGGCCGACCAGCGTGCCGTCGTTTCCCCAGACGGAGTAATCGCGCGCGGTGGTGCTGCCCGGAGCGTCGTTGAGTCGCCAGTAGCCGATCAGATCGTTCAGCAGGTCCGCGGAGCAGCCGGCCCCGCCGCCGTCCCCGCAGGGATAGGGATCGACGGCGACGATCGTCCGCCCCGAGCAGCCCGCACCGGCGAGCGCCAGGGCGGACAGCGCCGCCAGCCCGAGGCGGGCGAGGAGTTTAGAACCTGGCAAGCACCCCTCCATGTGCGAAGACCGCCGCGCCGTCCAGGTGGGCCGCCTGAGAGGATCCGACCTCCACCGACAACGAAGGCCAGAACAGCAGCGCCTCGACCTCGACGACGACGGCCAGCCGGGCGGCCAGCGCGAAGGAGGCCCCGGCGCTCGCCGTGAGGAGCCCGGAAACGGCCTGGCCTTGATGCGCGAGATCGGGCATCGCGCTGATCCCCTTCACCCTCAGATCCTGCCAGCCGGCACCGGCGGCCACCAGCGGCTGGAGCGGCTGGCCGGACCGGAAGAAATGGACCAGCTCCAGGGTCATCACGAAGCGATCCATCTCGGCGACGCCCTCGGTCCGGGTGACGTCCGCCCCCGGGCCAAGGCCACTCACGGCCAAGCGCACGCCGAGCGTGGACGGCCGCCCCACGGTGACCGCGATCCGGGGAAGCACGAAGATCGGAGCATCACCGAAATCTTGGATCGCGCCGATCCCCACGTCGACGGCGATGCGCGCCTCCTTCGGCGAAGGCGGGGGGGCGGGCGTCACGACCACGACCGGCAGGGCGGCGGGCGTGACTGCCGGCTTGGCGTCCGCAATCTTGACGACGGGCGGCTTGGCTTCGGCCGGTGGTTTCTCGGGGCCGGCCGGCTCCGCCATGGCGAGCAGATCGATCTGGATGGCCGTCGCCAGCACCATGGCGCGGGCCATGTCGGCGCAGCTTCCGTTCCGCGACGAAAACGTCCGCTCCCCCTCCCACTGATCGTTCGCGTCGCGCCATTCGACCCGGCCGGCCATCCTCGCGCCGGTGGGAGAGAGACGAACGACCATCCGGCGGGGGGCGTTCTCTCGAAACGGATCGTGCCCCAGCTGCCGCACGACGGCCTTGCGAAATTCGGCCGCGCTTGGACAGCCGGTCAGGGCCGGGTCGGTCTGGTAGTCGAGCGAGACGAGCAGCTCACCATTGGCGCGCGCGGGGCTGGCGCAGAGGAGACCGACGACGGCCAGGGCGGCCGCGCCCGCGCGCAATCGGAGCCTCGTCGCCTCCACGATGCGTCGGAGGATACGACGACCCGGCGCAAAACATCCATCGACACCATCACGGCAGGGTCGCTGTCAGGGAAGGTAGCCGCTGATGGCGGAGTACCAGGTGTCGCCCATCCAGTCGTAGCCCTTCTGGTTCGGGTGGACGCCGTCGCCGGCCAGCATGGACGACGTGGTGAAGCCCGTGTAGAGGTCGGCCACGATGACGTGCTTGCCGGCCGAGACCTTCGACTGAACCATGGCGGCGATGCTCTGGTTGATGAGGTTCACGTTCGACGCCTGCGACGGATAGGGAATGATCTTGGCCACCACCACCAGCGCGTTCGGGAAGTTGGTGGTCAGGTAGTCGACGAGCGTCGACAGGCGCGCCGGCGCGCCGGCGGGATCGGTCCCGTACGTGTCGTTGGTGCCGGCGTGCACCAGGATGATGTGCGGCGCGGCCGCCACGTCGTTGGCCGCCTTCCCCTGGATCTGGACGATGGTGTAGCCGCTCCACCCCTCGTGATTCTTGGGGAACGGCATGTTCGCGACGGTGGTGGGACCGTTCGTCTGAGAGCCGACGAAGGTCATCTTCTTGGCCGCCGCCACCGCGTCGCTGAACAGCTTGACGCGATAACCGCCGTGCGAGTCCTTGCCGTCCACGCTCGGGTCCGACGACGCCTTGTCGGCCGCCACGGTGATGAGACCGTAGGTGATCGAGTCACCGAGCGGCAGGACCTTGCAGGGATTGCCGTTGGTGGGGCAAGGGTCGTAGCTCCCGGCGCTGCCGCCGGCGGCGCCGCCCGTCCCCTTGGCGCCCGCCATGCCGCCGGTGCCGCTGCCGCCCGTCCCCTTGGCGCCCGCCATGCCGCCGGTCCCTTTCGCCCCCGCCATGCCGCCCGTCCCACCGCCGCCGGTGCCATCTCCTCCCGTGCCGCTGCCGCCGGTGCCCCTGGCCCCCGCGACGCCCCCGGTGCCGTTGCCGCCGGTCCCGGAGCCGCCCGTCCCCGGGAGACCGCCCGTGCCGCCGCCGCTGCCCGGATTGCCGCCGGTGCCCGGCTCGCCGCCGGTCCCCGTCAACCCCCCGGTGCCGGTGGTGCCGCCGGTCGCCGGCGAGCCGCCGGCGCCGGTGTCGCCGCCGGGCTCGGAGCTGCCACACGCCGCCAGGAGCGTCGACGCGAGAAGGACAGCCAGCAGACGGGCCGAGCGCTGCGTCGGCCGTGCCGTTGTCGATGTCGTTCTGGGTGTCGTTCTGCGGGTCATCGGGGCCTCACAGGAGGAAATGGGAGTAGTCCCCCGAAAACTTCCCGCAGCGGACGTTCGTTCCACGCCGTCACGCGGTCCACGCCGGATTTCCCGCGGCATTCCTGCCTTGACGCGCTCCGCTGAAGGCTCAGAGGCCCAACACCGCCCGCACGCGATCGATCGACCAGAAGGCGGCCAGGCTGCCCATCGCATAGATGACGCCCGGGCGCATCCAGTCGCGCGTGAGGCGCAGGCGCCGGACCAGCCAGCGCAGGCCGAGCACGAGGGCGATGATGGCCAGCTGACCCAGCTCGACGCCGAGGTTGAAGCAGACGAGCGCCGTCGGCACGTGCTGCTCGGGAACGCCGAGCTCGAGCAGCGCGGAGGCGAAGCCGAGGCCGTGCAAGAGGCCGAAGGCGAAGGCGACCGCCCACGGCGCCCGCCGGGTCAGCGAGTCGGCGGGGCGCAGGCACTCCCCGCAGACGAGGACGATGGACAGCGCGATCGACGCCTCGACCGGCGGCGACGGAACGCGCACGACCCCGAGCACCGTGAGTGCCAGGCTGACGCTGTGGGCGAGCGTGAACGCGGTGATGGTGGCCAGCAGTTGACGCCGCCGCCGCACCAGCAGCGTCAGGGCGACGACGAAGAGGAGGTGATCGAACCCGGTCAGGATGTGCTCGATTCCGAGGCTGGTGTAGTCGACGACGATCGGCGCCAGCGCCCGCAGGCCGGTCGCCGGAACACCGTAGACCCGCACCCTCGGCGAGCCGGGGCTGGCGACGCGCAGCAGGCGGGTGCCGTTCCGCCATTCGACGTCGACCACCACGCGCGTCAGCGTGCCCTCCAGCCAGGGAAACGCGATCTCGCCCACCAGCCCGGCCGCCGCGCACACGAGACGTGGCCCCGCGAGGCGACAAGCCCTGGGGAAGACGGCGGCGGCGCCGAGATCTTCGTTCAACGTCCGGGAACTGGCGTGCCAGCGCACGGCGAAGGTCCCGCTGTCGATCTCCTTCAGCGACAGCGACGCCGAATCGAGCTCATGGCTCCGCGCGGACGCCGACCCCAGGGCCAGGGCGGCGCCCAGCGCCAGGGCGACGAGGCGCGGCGACGCCCGGCGCGGCCCTCCCCTCACCGCCCGTCCTCGAAGTGATAACGGCCGACGATCGCCTGCACCGCCTGGTCGGTCTCGCGGGTGTGCGCGGCGTAGAGCCAGTCGGCGAGGAGGCGCTTGTGCAGCTCGTCGGGGGTCGGCAACCCACCGTCGACGGCGTTCACCCAGACGAGCAACAGATCCTTTTCGGTTTCGAACCTTTGCCCCTGTCCGACCGGCAGGCGAGCGATCACCGCCGCCAGCGCTGGCCCCACCCGCTGGCGCAGCTCCTCGGCGGTCAAGTTACCGCCCACGATCGGCCGCCCCAGCGTCCTCGGATCGGCGCCGCCCTTCAACGCCCGCTCGTATTTGTCGCGGTCGGCCGCCGCCGTCTTGGCGGTCTTGGGGAACGCGACCGTGCCGTAGTCGTAGCGGCGCGGCGTCTCGTAGAGACTCCGGTGGGCGGCGAACCAGCCCTCGAGCTCGGCCGCGGTCGGCTCGCGCGCCGGGACACCGGCGCTGGCCCGCGCCCGCACCCGGTCGGCCAGCACGGTCCGGATCGTCGCGTCGTTGCGGTCGAGCCGCTCGCGCAGCGCCTCCCGATACAGCGCCTCGTCGCGCTTCCAGGCCCCGAGCGCCTCCTCCAGCTCGGCGGCGGTCGGCGGTCGCAAATGACTGTCCCGGAAGCGCCGCGCCACCTCCGCTTTCACCCCGGGCGTGACGACGATGACCCGCGGATCTCCGACCACCAGGCGATGGGCGACGAACAGCAACGCCCCCAAGACGAAGAAGTGGACGATCGGCTCGGCCAGGAAGCGCGCCAGACGACGCTTCGAAGCGCTGGGGGAAGGACTCACCATCGTCTCGGCGGCAGACACCGGCGAGCCATTGTACTCCTCGCCGTCCGCTCGCCGTCGGTGAGCGTGGCCGAATCGCCTGGGCGCGGTTCCCCGCGCGAGACGGCTCAGCCGCATCTCGGGCGAGCTGGGACTACGGCCCGAGCGTGACCGAGCCGGCGTCGAGCGCGATCTCGTAGAAGCCGTGGTCGTTCCAGGGGAGCGCCTGCCCGCCCTGGGTGAGCGTACCGCCGGCGACCGTCACCCGCAGGTACTTGCCGGGCGGGAAGTTGCTCGGCTTGGTCCAGGTCCAGGTCTTGTTGCTCCCCGAAGTCGTGGTGGTCGCCGACCCGAACGCCTTCTGGCCGAGCCAGTACGCCCCCACGTCCACGACCTTCCCGATCCACATGTTGCCCAGCGACTTCGTGTGCTGGATGCCGCTGATGTAGTCGGACAGGTTGACCGGCTGGTAGGCGCCGTCGGTGCCGCCCGTGAAGCCGTGAACGAGGATGACGCGCCAGCCGCCCGCGCTCTGGGCGCTGTCGACCTCCGAGTTGAACGAGCTGGCCGGCGCGCCCGTCGCCGGGATGTAGCAGGGGAGCGTGAACCGGTCGGTGTTGTCGTTGGGCTTGATGATGGCGTCCGAGACGCCGCGGTTGATCATGAACAGACCGTTGGCGAGCTGCGTGTACACCGAGGCGCCGTTCGGGGCGGCCATCGTGTACGGCGTCACGTTGAGGTGCTGCATGATGAACGTCGTGTCCTGGTTGATGTCCGACGTCGTGCCGCTGCTCGAGTGGCTCCAGGTGTGGTTTCCGATCTCGCTGCCGTCCTTGACGGCCTGCGCCCAGACCGCGTTCGAGGCCTCGGTCCTGTTGCCCCACATGTAGAACGTGTAGGGGATGCCCTGGGCCTGCAGCATGCTGTAGTTCGAGATCTGCGAGGAGTTGTCGTCGTCCAGCGTGTACGAGACGGCGCCCTTGAAGCCGGCCCAGTTGAGCACGGTGATGGTGCTCGGCGTCCCGGACGGCTTGGCCATGCCGCCGGCGCCGGGGGGCAACGGCAGCCCCGAAGGGTTGGCGTTGCCGGACGAGCCGCCGGTGCTGGTCGTTCCGCCGGTGCCCGTCGTGCCGCCCGTGCTGGTCGTGCCGCCCGTGCCCGTTCCGCCCGTGCCCGGCTTGCCGGCCGCGCCGCCGGTCCCGGTCGTGCCCCCGGTGCTGGTCGTTCCGCCGGTGCCCGTTTTGCCGCCCACTCCACCGCTGCCCGTCGTGCCGCCCGCGGCCGTTTCGCCGCCCGTGCCCCTGCCGCCGCTGCCGACGGAGCCGCCGGTGCTGACGATCCCGCCGCTCCCGGTCGTGCCGCCGGTGCCGATCGTTCCGCCCGTTCCCGTCGAGCCGCCGGTGCTGGTCACGCCGCCGGTTCCCGTCGTACCGCCGGAGCCATTGCCACCCGTCCCCCCCGGCATGGTCCCGGGATCGGCGCATGCCAGCGCGCCGCACAGGAGCGCGGTTAGGACGGTGAAGCGAGCAGACTTTGCCAGTGGCGGTCGGGACGTGCGTGGGGGCATGGCCACAGGCTCACACGTCGCGGGTCCCGCGTCTTTGCATCCCTGGCGCGCAGCTCTCATTTGTGGCGCTCCCTGCGATGTGGCGCTCCCTTCGACGATGCGCTGCATACACGCAATCCGGCTGCCCGCCCCCTCCGGTCGCCGCCTGAGGCGCTCATCGCCGCTCAGGAACAGTGGCGCCGGCCGGCCGCTCAGCCGGAGACGACGCCGGGGACGGGCGCCGGGCGCAGGACGTAGAGATCGCGGGGGCGGCGCGAGACATCGGGCCGCGGGGGCGGCGGCAGTCGCATCTGGTAGCGCACCGGTCGCCGGTGATCGGCGAGCTGTCGCTGCGGGTTGAACACGCCGTTGAACCGCCAGAGCATGCGGACGAAGTTCGTCTGTCCGCGGGCGAGCAGCTTGGCGGCCAGCACCACGGTGTCCTTGAGCGCCGAGACGCCGAGGTGCTTCCTGTTGAGCACCTGCTGCGTCTTGACCAGCTCGGCGTAGAAGCGGTCGAGCGGCAGCCGCGTCGGCAGGACCGCGTGCTGGATGTCGAACAGCCGGTAGTCGCGGGTGGCGAGCTGGTGGCCCTGTTCGAGGAACGTCTCGGTGCCCGGATACGGGGTGTTGACGCTGATGTTCACGATCTCGGGGATCGACAGCGCCCATTCACGAATGACGCGGAACCGAGCCTCGTCCCAGTCGGTGTCGGCGATGATGTTGATCGCCACCGTCACCCCCAGCGAGCGGGCCAGCTCGAGCGCCTCGAAGTTCTGCGACAGCTTGACCCGCTTGCGGTGGGCCCGCAGCCCCTCCTCGTCGACCGCCTCGACGCCCAGGAACATGTACTCGAGGCCCAGCCGCTTCCAGTAGCGGAACACCTCCCGGTTCCGCAGCAGCACGTCCCCGCGGGTCTCCAGGTAGTACTTCTTGCGGATCTTGCGCCGCTCGATCTCCCGCCCGATGGCGTAGCCGTGCTCCGCGTGAATGAAGGCCACGTCGTCGACGATGAACACCCCGGGCTCGGCGATCCGTTCCAGCTCGGCCCCGATGCGCGCCGGATCGCGCTGCCGGTGGCTGCGGCCGTAGAAGGTCCAGGCGCTGCAGAACGAACAGTCCCACGGGCACCCGCGCGAGAACTCGATCGACGCCGCCGGGTCGAGCACGCCGATGAAGTACTTCCGCCGGCGCGGCAGCAGATCGCGCGCCGGCGCCAGCGCGTCGAGCTCGCCCACCATCTGCGGCGGCGGCCCTTCGCCGGCCGCGGTCACCAGCCCGGGCAGCGCGGTCAGCGCGGCGACGTCCCGCCCCGCCTCCAGGACGCGCGGGAAGATCTCCTCGCCCTCCCCCCGGACGACGCAATCGATGGCCCCGTCGGCGTGCGCCAGGATCTCCGCCGCGGTGAACGAAGCGCTGTGCCCTCCAACGACGAACAGCACGTCGGGCAGCCGCCGGCGCGTCTCCTTGGCGAGGTCGACCACCTCCGGGATGTTCGCCAGGTAGTTGACCCCGAACGCGACGGCGTCGGGCGTCCAGTCTTCGAGCGCCCGGAAGTAGTCGGCGTGCGAGAAGACCTGCAGATCCAGGATGCGAACCTGGTGCCCGGCCTCCCGGGCGGCCGCCGCCACCAGCTCGACCCCCAGCGGCTCGAGACGGAGATAGATCTCCGTGTACATGAGCCCGGTCGGGTGACAGCAAAGGACCTTCAGGGAACGGTTCGAGCGCACTGATAGCAGTTAGGTTCTGCGCGAGCCGGCGCAAGGCTGGATCGATGATTCGGGACGCCGCGCCTTCCATCGAAGGAGCAGGCATACTGAGCGCAAATGCAGGACCTTCGCTTATTGACAGCAATTGCTTTGGTGCTCTTGGCTGGCTGCCACACAGGTGGCGACGCCGGCGGATCGGGCGGTGCGGGCGTGACGGGCGGTTCGACGGGGACCGGCGGAGCGAGCGCCACGGGTGGCGCGACCGGCGGCGCGAGCGCGACGGGCGGCGCGAGCGCAACCGGCGGAGCGAGCGCGACCGGCGGAGCGAGCGCGACCGGCGGAGCGAGCGCGACCGGCGGAGCAGGCGGTACGGCCGGCGGCACCGGTGGCGCCACGGGCCCGGGCAGCTACGCGCTCAATCCGCCCAAGCAGTGCGACAATCAGTTCTTCGTCTCCGGCTGCCAGAACGGCGTGGCCGGCTCGACCTGCGGCGGCGTCTGCTCGGCCGCCAACGCCTGCGAGGACATCTCCCAGAAGCCGAAGGCCGACGTGGGCTTCCTCTGCCCGCGGTTCGCGCTCGAGTCGACGGAGATGGCCCAGGCGTCGATCGACGACTTCGGGGCGGCGTCCCCGTTCAACTACGCGATCGTCGGGCACGACGTCGATCAGAACGGGCTCGACGGCACCGCCAAGAGCGCCTGCTGCCAGTGCTACCAGCTGGTCTATGACCTGCCCGAGAACGAGGCGCGCGTGAACGGGAACGGGGCCTCGGCGATCGCCATCCCCAAACCGGTGATCGTGCAGGCGTTCAACACCTCGGCGGGCGGGGGCCAGAACTTCGACCTCTTCATGGGCGCGGGCGGCTTCGGCTCGTTCAACGCCTGCGATCCGGCGTTCTCGTCGATGAAGAGCCCGTCGGGGCTTTACCTCTACGCCTCGTTCCCCGAGCAGGGGGAGCCCGGCTCGGGCGGCGTCAACGCGGCCACCCAGCTGGCCGGCTGCAAGACGAGCGAGAACCTGGTCACCGCCGCCACTCTGTCGTCCGCCACCTGCGTCGCCAACATGCAGAGCGCCTGCATGTCGTTCGCCTCGTCGACGTTGACGTCGCAGGCGGTGGCCGATTCGATCCAGTCGTGCACCAGGTCGAACGACGCCGCCAACTACTACCACCTCAACTGGCAGGTCTACGCCAAGAAGATCGAGTGCCCGGCGCACCTCACGCAGGTGACCGGCTGCAAGCTGGCGCCGCAAGGGCTGCCGGCAGCGAACCCGAACGTCACCACACCCGCCCAGGCCGCCGCCGATTCCAGCTTCAAGGCGACGACCGGCAGCGGCACGCACTACACGACGACCACCATGCAGGACTGCTGCAAACCGACCTGCGCCTGGCAGGACTGGGTCACCGGCAACAACGGCGGCCTCACCGCGGTTGGACAGTACAACTCGTTTTACACCTGCAATCAGAGCGGCGTCCCGGTGACCGAGTAACGACCGCCTCTGCCGCCATCGCCCCGGTCGTACGACGACTGAGCAATGAACGTTTGGTCCAGCGCCGCCCGCCAATGGGCGGGGCTGGGTCGAACGAGCGCCTACGGGCGGTCGGCTCCGAAGGTGTCGCAGGCGGCCGGATCCCCCGAGCGCATGCCGGCCGTGAACCAGCGCTGGCGGGCGGCCGCCGAGCCGTGGGTGAAGGTGTCGGGCGTGACCCGCCCGCGCGTCTCTTTCTGGATGCGGTCGTCGCCGACGGCCGCGGCGGCGTCCAGGGCGTCGGCGATCTCTTTCTGTTCGACCTTGCCGCCGGCGTAGGCGGCGTGGCCCCAGACCCCGGCGTAGCAGTCGGCCTGAAGCTCGAGCCGGACCGACAGCGGGCGCTGCTGGCCGGGATTCTGCTCCTGCAGCTCCCGCACGCGCCGCTCGGTGCCGTCGAGATCCTGGACGTGATGACCGTACTCGTGCGCCACCACGTAAGCCTCGGCGAAGTCTCCCCCGCGCGCGCCGAATCGCTGCGTCAGCTCGTGGAAGAAGCCGAGGTCCAGGTAGACCCGCTGGTCGAGCGGGCAATAAAAGGGGCCGGTCTCCGCGCTGGCCACGCCGCACCCGCTGCGGGTCGCCTCGGTGAACAGCACCAGCTTGGCCGGCGCATAGCTCGGGCCGCCCGTCGACGACAGTCGGCGCCGCCAGAACGCCTGCACGTTGTTCTCGACGCAGACGATGAACTTGGCCGGATCGTTCCGGGAATCGACGCCGCGGCAGCTCCCGGAGAGGTTGGCCGGGTGGCCCGCGGCTCCCGGCTCGGGTTGGGGACCGGGATTCTGCTGCGCCTCCTCGATGGCGCGCGTGAGCTGGCCCGCCGTCGGGTTGCCGTTGTCGGCCATCACCCGCAGCACGAGGTAGATGACGCCGCCGATGAGACCGAGCCCGCCCACCCCGGCGCCGGCGCGCCCGCCCGGGAAGCGCGACCCGCGCCGATCCTCGACCTCCGACGGATCCGCCCGGTCCGAGTCGTCGAATTTCAAGGCCCCAGCATGTGCCGGCAGCGCGCAGACCGCCAGGTTCCAGCGAACGAAGATGCGCGGCGTCCAGGGCGGTCGCCCCGGGCTCGTATTTCCGCCGTCGAGGGATCTCCCCCTCGGCCCCTCGTTGCCAGCACGGTCTTCGGGGTCCCGGATTCCGGCGCCGGGATGGAGAGGGTGCCGGAGATGTGCAGCCGGCGGCGGCGTGGTAGACGCACAGCTCTGAATGCGGCCCCGCGTCTTGACGCTGTTCCCGAGCGCCGTCGGCGGCGGCGCCGAGCGCCTGGTGTTCGAGCAGATGCGGTTCCACGACCGCGACCGTTACGACTACACCGCGGTCGCGCTTCGCAAGGGGAAGCTGCACGCGCAGTTCGCCGCCTTCCCTTGCTATTCCTCGATGAACGCGGGCGTCCGCTTCAGCCCGTTCGTGCTTCGCAAGCTCCACCGTCTCATCCAGTCAGGCGGGATCGAGCTGCTTCACACGCATCTTCAGGAAGCCGACTTTTACGGTTTCTGGTTGAAGAAGCTCAACCCGCGCCTTCACTGGGTGTCGACCCGACACAACACCGACGCGTTCCGGAAGACGGCGTTGTGGCGGGCGGTCAACACGTCGATCTCGCACCGGACCGAGCGGGTGATCGCGGTGTCGGACGCCGTGCGAGACTTCGTCGCGACGTACGAGCGCATCCCGCCGGCCAAGCTGGTGGTGGTCCGCAACGGGATCGATCTGAGCCGGTTCGCCGATCGCCCGTCGCGCGACGGAGCCCGGACCTCTCTGAACCTGCCGGCCGGTGACTTCGTGGTCGGAATCGTCGGCCGGCTCTCGCCGCAAAAGGGGCACCACTTCCTGTTCGAGGCCGCGGCCACCCTGCTGCGCGAAATCCCCCACCTCCGCTTGCTGGTCGTCGGAGAGGGGCAGCTGAAGGGGCGCCTGCAGCGGCTGGCGGCAACGCTGGGGATCGCGGAGAGGGTCTCGTTCGTCGGCTTCCGCCCCGACATGGGCACGCTCTACGCGGCGATGGATCTCCTGGCCATGCCGTCGCTGTTCGAGGGACTGCCGCTGGTGCTGGTCGAGGCGCTCGTTTGCGAGAAGGTGGCCGTCGGCGCGCGTGCCCCGGGGATCACCGACGTGATCGAGGACGGCAAGAACGGACTCCTGGTGAAGGTTGGCGACGTCGCCGAGCTGGGGGCGGCCATCACCCGCGTCTTCCGCGGCGAATACGATCGTGACATGCCGAGACGAGCCCGGGAGGCGGCCATGGCGGAGTACGACATCAACACCTACCTGGGCCGGCTGGAGGCGCTCTACCTCGAGCAGTGTGGGCAGGGTACTCTGCCGGCCACCCGCCAATGAAGCTCACGCAGGTTCTTTACGGCTTGTCGACGTTCATCCCCGGCGTCGTCCCGATCTTCGGTCGCGGCGGAGGGGGGACCAAGTCGGCCCGCTACTGCTACTCGGTCTGGATGCGCCACCTGGTTGCCACCTTCGAGAGCGGCCTTTGGGCCAACCCCAAGGCCGTCGCCGAGCTGGGGCCCGGCGACTCGCTGGGGGTGGGGCTGGCCGCGCTGGTTTCGGGCGTCGACAAGTACGACGCCTTCGACGTGGTCAAGCACGCGCAGGTCAAACGAAACGAAGCGACGCTGGACGGGATCATCGCCCTCTTTCGCCAGCGGGCGGCCATCCCGGACGAAGATGAGCTCCGGGAGGTCCGGCCCAACCTGGCCAGCTACGACTTTCCCAGCCACATCCTCACGGAGCCGCTCCTCGCCGCCGCGCTGGACGAGGCGCGCCTCTGGCGAATTCGCGAGTCGGTCAGGCACCCGAACGTCCCTGGGTCGATGATCGCCTACCGCACCCGCTACTTCGACGAGAGCGCCATCGAACGCGACTCGATCGATCTGCTGTATTCGCAGGCGGTGCTCGAGCACGTGGACGATCTGGCCGGCGCCTACCGCGCCATGCGCCTCTGGCTCAAGCCGGGCGGCGTGATCTCCCACGAGATCGACTTCCGCTGTCACAGGACCGCCCACGACTGGAACGGCCACTGGCAGTACTCCGATCGGATCTGGACCCTGATTCGCGGAAAACGCTCCTACCTGCTCAATCGTGAGCCCTGCTCCCGTCATCTTCAGCTGATGGCGGACAACGGGTTCGACGTGGCGGGCGCTCACCAGGAGAAGCTGGAGTCACGCCTCGCGAAGGAAGATCTGGCCCCGCGCTTCCGGCAGATCAGCGACGAAGACCTGACGACCTGCACGGCGCACCTGCTGGGCGTCAAGCGCGCCTAGGCGGCGCTTAAGCGAGCAGCGCGAGGCGCAACCAAGGATCGACTACGGGCAGATGGTCACCTGGAACTGACCATCGACGCTGTTGTCCGCGTTGTAGGCGAAGTTCGCCCCGCCGGTGATGGTGGTAGCGCTGATGTCGGTGATGTCGATTTCTCCGCTCGTGGCGACGAGGTTGTCGTTGGTGTCGGCGATGTAGAAGGTTTGACTCAGATCCAGGGTGACCGCGTAGTTTCCGATGGCCATCGGAAAGTTCATGAGGATCTCGTCCGCGGTGAACGGCGCCGACCCGCTGCAGGCCGTGAAGCTCTCCGAGTAGGCGTCGACCCAGTACCGATTGGAAGTCGGGAAGGAAGAGCTGGTCTCGCCGGTCATGAACATCCACGGTTGGCCGCCAACCATGCCGGCCAGCGGCTGGCTGGAGATGACCCTCGAGCCGCCGCTGCTTCCGCATCCGGCGGCCAGCGCGGCTATCCCCACACAGAAGAGTCGAACCTGAACCCCCAGCAGTTGAGCTTTTTTCATGGTTTGTGCCGCGCCATTGTATCCCTTTTGCGGGATCACCATGCCGGGTAGCATGTCCGCATGGGACGCCGCAGGAGGCCGACACGTGTGGTCCCATTGCTCCGCCTGCTCGTGTTCTTCCTGCTCGGACTTCAGGCGGCCTGTTCGGGTGGCGGGACCTCGGCGGGGAGCGACGCCGCGACGGGCGGCACGACATCCAGTGGCACCGGCGGCCGCGGAGGCAACACGGGCGGCGACACGGGCGGCAACACGGGCGGCAACACGGGCGGCAACACGGGCGGCAACACGGGCGGAATGACCGGCGGCAGCGGAGGAGGCTCGCCGGGGAGCGGCGGCGCCGGCGGTCGTGGGGGCGCTGGTGGCGCGGGGACCAGCGGCGTCGGGACTGGCGGTACGTCCGGCGCAGCGACCGGCGGCGCAGGTGGAAAAGGCGGCGGCGCGGGCACGGGCGGCACGGCGGGCAACGGGGCCGGCGGGGCCGGCGGCATGACCCGCCCCAAGGTCACCGCCGCGTCGGGGACCACGCTGGTGGTCGTCAACCCCGGCGTTCGCCACCAGACGTTCGAGGGCTGGGGGACCAGCCTCTGCTGGTGGGCGAACCACGTCGGCGGCTGGTCGGCGGCCAACCGCAACGCGCTCGTCGACAAGATGACCGACGCGACGAACGGCCTCGGCTACAACGTGTTCCGGTACAACATCGGCGGCGGCGACGATCCGACGCACACGCACATGGGGCAGTACAAGGACATGCCCAGCTTCGAGCCGAAGTCCGGAACCTGGGACTGGAACGCCGACGCGAACCAGCGCGCGATCCTGCAACGGATCGTCGCCGACAATGCTGGCGCCATCCTCGAGGCGTTCTCCAACTCGCCGCCCTACTGGATGACGAAGAGCGGCTGCGCGTCAGGCAACACCGACGGGTCGAACAATCTCAACGATACCTCGTACAACGCCTTCGCCGACTACCTGACCGAGGTCGTGAAGCATTACAAGGACACCTTCGGCATCACCTTTCGGACGGTCGAGCCGCTCAACGAGCCGAACGCCAGCTGGTGGAAGTCGCTGGGCGGCCAGGAGGGGTGCCACTTTTCGCCCGCCAATCAACAGACGATCATCAAGGCGGTGGCCGCCTCGTTGACCACCAAAGGGCTGACCGGGACGACGGTCAGCGCGTCCGACGAGAACAGCATCGACGACGGCTACAACAACATCAAAGCGTTCGACGCCACGACGATCGCCGACCTGAGCCAGATGAACGTGCACACCTACTCGGGCGCGAGCCGGACCCAGCTGCGCGCGCTGGCCACCAGCAAGGGCAAGCGCCTGTGGGCCTCGGAGTCCGGGCCGCTGAACACCACGTTGGCCGACGACACCGACGCCGCCGTCTTCATGGCCGGGCGAATCATCTCCGACCTGCGCGATCTGCAGCCGGAGGCGTGGGTCGACTGGCAGGTCGGCGATCCGAGCACCAACTGGGCGAGCTTCACGCTCAACGACGCGCAGCAGACCTTCGGCTACCTCAAGCGCTATTACATGCACGCCGGGTTCAGCCGCTACATCCGCCCCGGGGCGACGTTCGTCGACGTCAACGGCACCGACATGGTCGCCGCCGTGAGCGCCGACGGCAAGACGCTGGCGATCGTCGTGCGCAACGGCAGCACCACCGCCAGCGCCGGGTTCACCTTCGACCTGACGGCGCTGGCGTCAATCGGCACCGCGACCGCCGCCTATCGCACGTCGCGCACCGAGAACCTGGTGTCGCTGGCGGCGCTGCCGATCCAGGGGTGGAGCTTCGTCGCCACCGTGGCGCCCTACTCGATCACCACGTTCGTCGTGCCGATGCCTTGACCCGCGGCCAGCTTTCCCGGACGTCCCGTCTCTTCAACGGTTCTTTCGCGCCTGAAATCTCTCCGCCAGCACCCCGACCAGCTGGCTCCACCCTCCGTCGTGCAGGCGGCCGAAGTCGTCGTCCGGGAGGTTGGCGTGGCGCAGCTGCAGGAGCGTGTCGTCGCCCTTCTTTTGGAGCTCGACGGTGACGACCGACTCGATCCCGCGGGTGAAGGGCGACATCCAGGTGTATTGAATCCTCGCGCCGCGTTCGAGCTCGGTGAACCGGCCGAAGTGCGCCCAGTTCTCCCCCTCCTTGCTGACCTTGTTGAAATAGAACACGCCGTCGACCTTGGGCGTGGGATCGAAGATCACCTTGCTGGAGCCATGCCAGGGCGTGCCCGGGTTGTCGACGTCCAGCCAGGCATCGTAGACCTCGACGGGCGAGGCCGAGATGGTGCGGTTGAGGGTGATCTCCATGGTCTTCGTCTTCGCGGTCATGACTTTCTCCTTTTCTCCTTGAAGAACTCCTCGAGCTTGTCGAGGTGCTCGCTCCAGAAAGTTTCGTATTCGTGGACCCAGACCGACACCTTCCGCAGCGGCGCGCCGCGCAATTCGATGACGTGATCGCGGCCGATCTTCTCGCGCCGGATCAGCCCCGCCCCTTCCAGCACCTTGAGGTGCTTCGAGACGGCGTTGAGCGACACGTCGAACGGCGCGGCGATCTCGGTCACCCGGGCCGAGCCTCCAGACAGCCGGGAGAGGATCGCCCGGCGCACCGGATGCGAGATCGCCCCCAGAACGTTGCTCAGGTCGTCCACGCGATACATTCAACCAAACGGTTGAATGTCTGGCAAGGACTTTTTTCGGGCGCTTGACGGCAGAGCCCGGATCGCGCGAGCGTCCGACCGGGAGGGTTGGAGATGGCGTATGCGATCGTTCACCGGCCGAGCGCGGCGGCCTCGGGGATGGGGTGCAACCTCGGGCCGGCCGGGGCGCCGAACCCGATCGCCAGCTTTCGGGTCTGGGCGCCTCATGCCCAGGCGGTGGATCTTTTGCTCCGGCGCGACAACGACCAGGACTACACCCCCTTCTCCCTGGCGCGCGACGCTCCCGGCTCGCCGTACTGGTCGGCCGATCTTTCCGGCATGACGGCGGACGAGGAGTACCGCTTTCGCATGACCATCGGACCAGGCCAGGCGACGGAGCACGTCGATCCCTACGCGCGCGAGGTCAGCAGCTCGGACGGCGATGCGGCGTCCTGGGCGGTCGATCCGGCGTTCGGGTGGAAGCCCTTCCGCACGCCGTACTTCGAAGACTTCGTCATTTACCAGTGCCACGTTGGATCGTTTGCAGGCCGCAACGACGACCCCGTCGAGCACATCACCGTCACCAACGAAACGGCGACGTTCACCGACATCGTCGAGAAGCTCCCCTACGTCAAATCGATGGGGTTCACCGCCGTCCAGTTCCTTCCGGCCGGCGAGTTCCCGCTCGATCAGCCCGAGGGCTACGCGCCCACCAATTTCTTCGCGCCCGAGTCCAGCTTCGGCCGTCCCGCCGACCTGCGGAGGCTGGTCGACGCCTGTCACGACCAGGGACTGGCGGTGCTCTTCGACGTCATCTACAACCACGTGCCCGACGACGACGACAACCTGTGGCAGTTCGACGGACCGGACCCGTCGCCGGGAGGGATCTACATCGCCGGCTACGCGGGGCGCACCGAGTGGGGATGGCGGCCCGACCTGGGGACGGATCCGGTGCGACAATTCTTCCTGGACAACGCCCGGATGTGGCTGCGCGAGTACCGCGCTGACGGCCTGCGATTCGATTCGGCCCACAACATTTACCCGATCGACCAGATGGGGCGGCTGCTGCGGGACATCGCGGGCGAGTTTCCCGACAAATTCCTGATCGCCGAATTCGACAACCCCCGCTACGGTCTGGCCAACTTCGCCTTCGACGCGGCCTGGGACATGGGGTCCGCGGACGCGTTCCTGGCCGCGACCGGCGACGCGCCCCTGGGAGCGCTGGAGGCGCTCATCGACAACCCCGGTGTATCCAACCAGTACAGCCTGGTCCGTTACCTCCTCGGTTCACACGATCAGATCTATTCCGTCTACGAGAACGGAAGCAGCGAGAAGCCCTCCAACCGATACTTCGTCGAGCGGGTCGGCGGCGCCCTCATTGGTCGCAACGTCTCCGACGCCCGGAGCAAGGCCCGCATGGGCTGGGGGCTCAACGTGGCGATGCCCGGAACGCCCATGCTCTTCATGGGGACCGAGGTCCATCACTACGGATACTGGAGCCCGGACCGCGACCAGTACGGTGACCATCGGTTCGACTGGAGCCTCCGGGCCGACGACCTGGGCCGTCAGATGATCACCTGCGTCGCCGACGCCAATCGGGTCCGCGCGCAGCACCCGGCCCTGCAGCTCGGCCGACTGGAGTTCACCCATCGCGACGCCGCCAACCGGGTGCTGGCCTTCAAGCGCTGGAACGACGAGGGGGACGTGGTCCTGGTGGTCGTGAACTGCTCGGGGAACAAGTGGAGAGACGCCACGTACGGGGTCGACACCCACGCCGACGGCGCCTTCGAAGAGATCTTCAACTCGCAGGCGCCCCAATATGGCGGCTGGAACGACTCCGGAAACTACGCGGCGGTCCTTGCCGTCGACGGCGGTGGGAAGATCTACATTCGCCTGCCCGAGTGGTCGACGCTGATCTTCCGGCGGCGGTGATCTTTGGGCTGACGGCGACGGGAACGCGGGCGGCTCCCTCAGAACAGCACGCCCGCCCCCAGCGACGCGGCGGGGACCCACTGGTCGACGACGCCGTGGTCGGGATCGTGACTGACGAAGGTCGGCAGCTCGAGGTCGAGAAAACAGAGGAGGCGGACGTCGGACGTCCGGAGCGCCTCCAGCCCCAGCCGCGCCGTGACCGCCAGGCCGCTGCCGGTCGCCACCCCGGTCGACCCCGCCCCGTCGAGGACGGCGGGCCCCTGGAAGCGCTGGTAGTCGAGGCCCACCAGGGCGCTGGCGAACAGCGAGAGCGGTTCGACGGGGCGAAAGTAGAAGGTCGCCTCGACCTGGGCGTCGAACTGGGCGGCGAGGTGCAACGTGGCCACGTCCGCACCGGGATTGAACGCCCCCGCCAGGCGCACGCCGATGGCCACCTGATCGATCTCGCGCCGCAACGACAGGGCGACGCCCGGCAACGTCGCCAGCGCGCCCCCCACGGGCGCCGCCAGCTCGTACGCCTCGAGGCCATAGTGGGTGGTGCTGTGGAGCGCCAGCGCCCGCTCCTGCCGCACCAGCCAGCCCTGTGACTGCGGCCCGCGCAGCACCAGCGGATCGTTGTGAAGCAGCACGGTCACCAGGCGCTCGACGGCCGGGACGAGCCCGTCGGCGCCGACCCGCTCGCGGTAGGGGACCTGGGTGTCGAGACGGCCGGTGAGCCACTTGCCGCCGCCGGCCCCCAGGTCGATCACCTCCACCGTGAGCGTCGATTCGCAGTCGCTGGCGGCCGCGCGGTGCGTGGGGTGACGATCGATCTCGCTCTTGATGAGGCGGGTGAGGGCGTCGGTCTCCGCCGGCGGCGCCGCGACCTCCACGCAGGTGCGGAGCTGCGCGCGCGCGACGTCCGGCGACGCGAAGAAGAGCGCGCCCGCCGCCGTCAGACCCAGCAGCGCCGCCCGGGTCAGGCCCGCGCGCATGACTAGAAGATGATCCCGATCTGCGCCACCGCGCCCGGCGTGTAGGCGTCGATCGACCCGCTGTTGTTCTCGGTCTTGAGCAGGTAGGTGGGAGCGTC
This sequence comes from uncultured Pseudomonadota bacterium, assembly GCA_963835825.1. Taxonomy (GTDB): domain Bacteria; phylum Myxococcota_A; class Polyangia; order Fen-1088; family Fen-1088; genus JADGRB01. The sequence continues at coordinate 165,428 of CAWIGZ010000001.1, read as the reverse complement.
GAGCTCGACCTGGCCGAAGAAGTGAATCGAGCTGGCGCGCAGGAACTCGTACCCGACCAGGAGATCGACGTTGAGACCGCCGCCGACCAGGAGATCCCGATCGGCGGTGGCGGTCCGCTGGGCGATCGGCCGGATGGCCTCGAAGAAGGCCAGCTCGAACGCCGCGCCGCCGCCGAAGTAGAGCGAGTTGATCCCGGCCGCGTCGAGGTAGCGCAGGAAGTGCAACCCCGCCGAGAGGCTGAACGAGTAGTCGACGTGCCCGCCCAGATCGTTGTCGTGAATCCCGGTCTGCTCGGTGCCGAGATCGACGCGACCGAAGGCGTCGAAGCCCCAGGCGTGCAGCTTGCGCCGGTAACCGGCCTGCACGGTGACGGGCGTCAGCACCCGCAGCTGGTCGGTCGCCGGCAGCGACTGCCCCTGCGCCGTCGGCAGCTCCGCCACCCGCACCTCGGTCCCCATGCCGAAGATGAAGTGCCCCGTCCCCTCGACGGTGCGCAGGTCGCGCTCGCTGTCGGAGCGCAGGACGTTCTCCCGCGTGATCGTCTGCGCGACGGGCCGGCCGCGCAGCAGCGCGAACGCCAGCCGCTGCGCCAGCTCGGTGAACTCGTCGATCTCGGCCCGGTCGACCTTCTCCTCACGCTCGCCGTAGTGGCCGAACACCGTCCAGCCACTCTCCAGCTGGTAAAGCTCGACGACCAGGCGTTGCTGGCAAGCGTCGTTGACCGCCAGGAAACCGCTCTCGTGCGTCACCTCGTACTCCAGCATCCGTTTGAGGTAGAGTGTCGGATCGATCTCGTGCGTCGCCGCGGCGTGACGGGGCGCGGGGGCATCGCCCGAATACGGCGCCGGCGAGGGCGGCGGCGGATACGGCGGAGGCGGCATGGGTGCCGGTGGGCCCTCGATCGCGGACGGGGCGGCGGCCGCGACGCGCAGTGCGGGCGGCGGCCGGTACCACGACTTCTGTTGAACGCTCACGCAGACCCGCGTCGCGGCGGCGGCGGCGTTCGACCACAGGACGATCGCGAAGGCGGTGAGTCCCAGCCAGCTCGGCTTCATGTGAGCTCCTTGCGTGTACGAGGTCACGCGCCGGTTTCCGGCCGGCGGTTTCCCGTCGCCGTTGTGCAGACCGTGTGCCACGCCCTGATCCCGCGATTCGCCGCGAAGGAACCGAGCCCGCCCGTCAGAAACCGAACGGAGCGCGTGGATGGTTCACACACCCGTGCCCACCCGCCGTGACCACGATTGCGGCCGTCAGATCGTCCCGCCCGGCCACGGGTCGGGCCCGGACCGTCCGCCGCCTCCGCCCGACCGCCAACAGAAAATCGGCAGCCTGCCGATCCTCTTGCCCCATGGCCCTCGCGCGAACTCTGCGGATTGTAATGTTTATTTTGCCCCTCGGCGGTTATTCTGTGGTCATGAAGAGACTGGCGACTTGCTTGGTGTTGGGTGTGATTCTGATCGTCGGTGCGGGGCGCGCCCACGCAGAGGAGACCGATCCTCATCCGGTCGGCGTCGGCTACAAGATTGGCAATGGGCTCGGGTTCCTGGGCGCCGACCTGCTGCTTCGGCTCATTCCGCACGTCGTCTTCGACCTGCAGGCCAACTACGTCTCGCTCTCCGAACAGGTCTACGGCGGCGCCAGCCAGACGGTGACCGGATACGGCTTCGCGCCGACGGTGCAATTCCAGCTCAAGCCGATCGGGCACACGCCCTATCTGGGGATAGGGATGGTCTACGCCCACGAATCGTTGAACAACGTGACCGCCTCGGGGACGGGCTTATTGATCAACGCCGGATACGAGTGGCGGTTCGTCTCCGGCGTCGGTGTGCTCGTCGGCGGCGGCATCGACGACCTCGGCAAGATCAGCGCCACGGATGGCACGACGACCATCTCGCAATCAGGCGGCGTCCTTTTCAACCTCGAAGTCGGCGTCCGCTATTACTTCTGACCGCGCCTGAGCGGACCGTCTCAACATCCCGGAGGTGGGCGAGCGACCGTCGTCGCGCAATTGGCACTTGCCAATGTGGAACGCGTGTTTAACGCAATGCACGTCGTATCCACCTCAAAGGAGATCCCATGATCCGATTGCGAATGACGACGATTGCACTGGCGACATCTCTCGTTTCCCTGGCGTCCGCCGCGGGCGCCGCTCCCACCTACGCGCCTCCGCCCCCGACGGCGCCCCACCTGAACAGCTATTCCACCTGGGGGGCGCTCTGGTCGGAGTGGGCCTACGGGACCCCGGCCGCCAACAACCCGGTGCTCGACACGACCGGGGCCAACTGCGCGGTCAATCAGCCGGTGCCGGGGACGTTCTTCCTGGCCGGGACCTTCGACGGATCGACCGTGATGCGGACCTGCACCGTGCCGGTCGGGGATTCCTTTCTGATCCCCATCCTGAACGGCGTCGAGTTCGCGCAACAGACCGATCCGCCCGAGCAGCGCACGGAGGCCTTCCTCCGTGCCGAGCTGGCCTGCTTCGACACGCCCCCGACGCTTTCGCTGACGGTCGACGGCGTGCCCCTCCCCAGTCCGCAGAGGTATCTGGAGCACTCGGTGGTCTTCTCGCTCAATCTGCCGGCTGGCAACGTCTTCGGCGTTCCCCCGCAGCTCCTCAGCCCAGCGGTGGATGCGGGCTACTACGCCTTCGTCGAGCCCCTCAGCGCCGGGAGCCACACCGTCCACATCACCGCGTTCTCGGCGCCCTGCGGTGGGGCCACCCAGGATACGACCTATAAGCTGATCGTCCAGGGCACGGTCGGCACGCCCCGCAGCTGCTCCGGCAACCAGCAGCTGACGCTCAACAACGTTGACATCCAGAGCACCGGAGCGGCGCTCACCGTTTCGGGCAACTGCAACGTGACCATCAACAACAGCGTCCTTTTTGGAAGCACATCGGCCATCGTCGTGCACGACCAGGGGCACGTCATCGTGAACACCAGCGTGGTCGGCGGCGGACCGGGCGCGGGCGGCTTTGCCGTCTCCGCGGACGGACACGGTCACGTCGAGCTGCGAAACTCCGCGGTGATCAGCCCGACCTCGGCGCGCGGGTTCTCGATCATCAGCGACTCGGGCGGCAACAGCGCGTTCTAGCTGGCAGTCGCGCCATCGCCCCTGACCGATAGCCCAACGGCCGCCGCCTCCTTCGAGGCGGCGGCCGTTGGGCCAACTCCGACTTCAACCGCCGAGGCTCGTCGCCCCAGCCAAGCGATCGCGACACTGGTGGCCAGCACCGCCAGGCCCAATCCCACGGTGAGCGCGTCAGGCGCCACCAACGGCTGGCCGCGTTCGGCCTGGATGAAGGTCACCACGACGAGGCCAATCCAGCCGGCGCCCCGGCCCCCTACCGGCATTTCCGGGACAAGGACCAGCTGGTGGCGGCCATCGCCGAGGAGGGCTTCCGGCTGCTCACCGCGCACATGCAGGCCGAGCTGGCCACCGCCCGGGCGGGCGGGCCGGCCGGGCTGCGGGCCATCGCCTGGGGATACGTCTCCTTCGCCCGCGCCCACCCCGGCTACTTCCGGACGATCTTCGGCGGCGTCGTGCCGGCGGATCGCGGGCGCCTCACCCCCTCGCTCATGGCGGCCGGCGACGAGGCGTATCAGGTGCTCCGCGGGCAGATCCAGGCGGGCGTGCGCGACGGCTGGCTCCGCCGCGGAGATCCCGAGGAGATGTCGCTCGCCGCCTGGTCGCTCGTCCACGGGCTGAGCATGCTGATGATCGACGGGCAGCTCTCGGCGACCATCCCCGACGACCGGGCGGCGCGGACCGTCACCGCGGCACTGCTCCGGTCGCTGGAAAACGGCCTGGCGACCTGACGCCGAGCGCGGCTCAGTCTCGAACCGGCGGACCCGGGGCTTCGCTGGCCGGCGCGGCCAGCGCCAGACGCACGAGCTGGCGGACGTTGAGCGGGCATTCCACCGGGACCGGATCGCCGACCCAGCGGACGGCGGTGTATTCGTCGCAGGCGGCGAGGTCACGGGTGGGGACGTCGGCCACGAAGGCGAAGTTCAGGTGCAGGCCCTTGCTGCCGGCGGGGTGCTCTTCGTAGCCGATCAGGCCGGGCGGCGTGCCGTCGACGCCCAGGCCAGGGGGGAAAATCCCCTCGAGGCCGGTCTCCTCGCGCAGCTCGCGACGGGCGGCCTCGAGCGGGGTCTCGCCCGCCTCGATCTCGCCACCGACGGGAAGCCACAGATCGAGGCGCTTGTGACGTACGAGCAGGATCTCGCCGCCGTTCCGGCAGAAGACCGCGACCGAGAACGCGCGCCGCTCGGCGCCCGAGCTCACTTGATGCTCACTTGTCGGTCAGCGCGGCGACGCCCGGCAGCACCTTGCCCTCGAGGAACTCGAGCGAGGCGCCGCCACCGGTCGACACGTGCGAGACCTTGCTGGCCACGCCGGCCTTCTTCACCGCCGAGGCGGAGTCGCCGCCGCCGATGATGGTGGTCGCGCCGCTGGCGGTGGCCTTGGCCAGCGCCTCGGCGATGGCGATGGTCCCCTTGGCGGTGGCGTCGATCTCGAACACGCCGACCGGGCCGTTCCAGACGATGGTCTTGGCGCCCAGCAAGATGTCGGTGAAGGCGGCGACGGTGTTCGGGCCGGCGTCGACGGCTTCCCAGTCGGCCGGGATGGCGTCCTTGGCGACGGTCTTGAGCGCGCCGACGGTGCGCGCCTTGAAGTCCAGCTTGTCGGTCACCACGAAGTCGGTCCCCAGCACCAGCTTGCCGCCGGCCTCGGCCAGCAGGCTGCGCGCCAGATCGAGCTTGTCGTTCTCGACGATCGACTTGCCGACCTCCAGCCCCTGCGCCTTGAGGAAGGTGTAGGTCATGCCGCCGCCGATCAGCAGCTTGTCGACGCGCGGCAGGAGGCTCTTGATGACGTCGATCTTGCTCGACACCTTCGACCCGCCGATCACCGCCACGAAGGGCCGCTTGGGATTGCCGAGCGCGTCGCCCAGGTAGTCGAGCTCCTTCTTCATCAGGTAGCCGGACGCCGCCTGGGGGACGAAGCGGGTGATCCCCTCCGTCGAGGCGTGCGCGCGGTGGGCGCTGCCGAAGGCGTCGTTCACGTAGAGGTCGCAGAGCGCCGCCAGCTTCTTGGCGAAGGCGGGATCGTTCTCCTCTTCCTCGGCATGGAAGCGCAGGTTCTCCAGCAAGAGCACGCCGCCGGGCGCCAGCGCCGCCACCGCGGCCTCCGCCGCCGGGCCCACGCAGTCCTCGGCGAAGGCGACCGGCGCGCCGATCAGGGCCGCCGCCGCATCCGCCACCGGGCGGAGGCTCATCTCGGGGACCCGCTTTCCGTCGGGGCGCCCGAGGTGCGACATGAGGATCACCTTGGCCCCCTGCTTGCGCAGGTACTGGATGGTGGGCAGCGACTCCTTGATGCGCTTGTCGCTCTCCACCTTGCCGTCCTTGAGAGGGACGTTGAAGTCGACGCGCACGATGACGCGCTTGCCAGCGGTGTTCAGGTCCTCGACGAACAGCTTCTTCCCGGTGCTCATGACCAGGGATTTACCAGACTTCCCCGGGCTTTGTCCCGGTGATTTGTCGACGCGTGGTTACGGCGCTGCCGCGGCGGCAGCCTCGTCCACCCGACGCGCAGCTTCCATGAGCAGCTGCATCGTCGGAACACCGAGCTCGTCGGCGAGTCCCTCGAGCTCCATCTGCGTGAAGCTGAATCGGCCGCGCTCCAGGCCCAGGAGATCGTAGACCGCCGACTTGTTCAGACGGCGCGATCCCTCGACCCGGGCGCGCAGCACCCGGCCGTGACGCAGCCAGAGCCGCCCTATTCGACCGGTCGGATTGTTCGGGCTTTTCGGGTCGTCCGCGAACACGAGCAATTCACCCGAGCGTCGTTCGAGGTCGAGGAAGGTCAGCACGGTCGCCAGGCCGAACTGCTCGAGGCGGCCGCGCAGCGCCGGCTCCAGCGATGAAGGCATTGATCCCATCCGAAAGAGTTGACCCCCCTTCCGGCCGAAGCGCAAAAAACTGAGTGGGAGGCGCCCTCCAGAAATGTTGGGGGTCACCGGGTCATGGTCTGGGCGCGACCCATGCTTCGAGTCGGGCCCATTCACTGAACGCCCAGGTCCGCATGGAGCTGGCGACGCGGGCCGCCCCGTGGGGAATGTCGCGAGCCGAGAGCCAGCCGAACGCCAGGACCGCTGCCGTCGCGAACACCAGAAAGACGATCAGCATCGGCGCGCGGTTGCGCGGGACACGATCGAAGCTGCGGAAACCGAGCTTCGGCGGCACGAGCGTCAGATCGTCGTGGGGGAGGTTCTTGAAGCCGGTGGCCTCCAGCTCCTCGCCCCGGCGGAAGAACGCCTGGGTGATCCCTCCGAGCCGGAGCGTCGTGCTCTTGATTCTGGTGAGGAGCACAATCCTTCGACTCGGCTGCCGGACGATCCCTGAGTTCGCGATCATGTCCGCTCCGCCCGCCGGCGCCGACTAGCGATTCAACTTCTCGGCGGCATCATGTTTGGCCGCGCCCACGGCAGCTCTTGCCGCCCCCACGACCCGATCGGCGAGGCCTTCGGCCTCCAGCTTCTTCTTCCCGGAAAGAATGCCGGCGGCTTCTTTGATGCGACCCTTGATCTTCTGTCCAGCGCCACTTCGTTGGTCCTTGTTCATGGAGGGAACGTGCTCACTCTGACGAATCAGACAAGGCCTGATGGACCGAGCGCCGGCGACCGGGCGCCCAGGTGCGACGGCGCACCAGGAACGTCCGGCCGCGGAGGCCGCGGATTCGCGGTCAGTTCACCCGCGAGCTGCTCTTTCACCCTGAGGGCACCGCGACGTCGATTTTCACAATCCGGCCACCATCCCGGTGGTACCGGCCGCGCCGGTCGAGACGTCGCCGGCGCCGGCCATGCCGCCGATCGCGCCGCCCACGCCGCCCGTCCCCGGCGCGCCGCCCCGCCCCATCGCGCCGCCCGTGCCCGGCGCGCCACCCCGCCCCATCGCGCCGCCCGCGCCGCCCGCCCCACCCGACCCGGTCGCCGGCGGCTCGTTCGGGCAGACGAACGGCCTCAGGTCATCGGCCCGCCGGCCGAGGTCGTTGAAGCTCCGCTGCACGCCCGCGAACGGATCGAACACGGTGGTCCCCGTCAAGAACCCCGACAGGCCCGCCTCGTTGCCCGGGAACCGCGGCACGATCTGCAAGAAGGCCGTTCCGGTCTCCGTCGAGTGGCAGCCGTTGCAAGTATTGACCGCGAGGTTGAACCGAGCCTCGAGGTTCTTGATGCCGGGGGCGCTCCACTGGGTGAAGAAATCATTGAAGACCGCTCCACCCAGGAAGGGGCTCCCCTGGAACTGGTCCGGCACCGTGTCGGTGTCGCCGACGGTCTCGGCGAGGATCGCCGCTTCGTTGCCGTTGATGAATGCCGCCAGCGTGGCGCTGTTGTTGAAGCTGAGATCGGGTGTCAGCTTGATCGTCGCCGGCACCAGGCGGCCGGTGTCGGCTGACAACACGAACTCCCGCAGTTGCCACAGGCCATTGGTTCCGAAGTCGATCTCGTTGGTCCGCACCGCGTTGATCGCGTTGCCGTTGGGATGATCGGGCCGCGCGCCGCGCCCCGCAAAGCGGTCGGTGATGGCCTGCAGCGCGGCATTGTAATCCTCCGAGGGGAACGGCATTCCCCCCAGCGCGTGCCAGGCATCGGCCCACCCGAGGACGTCCGCGTCCGTCGACGCCGGCAACGCGTACTCGAGGATCAGTGTCGCCTGCAGCGGGAAGGGATTCCCTGGGCTGTGGAAGGCGAACACGATTCGCCCCTCGCCCGCGTCGGTGTGGGCGGCACTGCGCAGGTCGAAGCGATTGACGATGGCCTGCAGGGTCAGCGGCGCCTGCGACAGATCGAGCGCCCCGTCGCTCGTTCGCGGCCAGTTCTGCAGAATGAGGTTCTGCATTCCCGGGCGCGCGTCGACCGTGAACCCGTTGACGGTCTCGGAGCTGCCGAAGGTCTTCAGCATCGTCTCCACCATCGCCGGGGCGTCAGCCGGCGTCGACGCCATGTTCTCCATGAGCCGCTTGAAGGTCCAGGCGCCGGTGCGTGGATCGCTCGGATCGGCGGTGAAGGCCGTGCGAATCGGATCGTCGACCACGGAGGTGTTCGTGATCATGAGCTCGCGGGCCTTGCTCACCCGGCAGCCGGAGGCGACGAAGTTGAAGTCGACGCTGCCGAAGGCATTCGTGAACGGTGGGTTCGCCTGGAACACGGCGAAGGGGATGTTGAAAGTCCCGGAGTCGAGATCGTCCGAACCGGTCACGTTCATGGTCAGGTGCGCGGTCGTCCCCGCGGCCACCTGCGAGACGACCTGGAAGTTGGGATCGACGGACAGCCCCGGCGGGCTCCCATTCAGCTCGAAGAAGTAGTCAGACGGCCCACAAACAGCGGAGTCGTTGTTGCTGATGGCGATATCGAACGGCACCGGCACGCCGGACGTGGTCGGCGGGCTCGATGACGGCGTTCCCACAATCGTGACGGGCTGGTGCAGGCAGGTGAGCCCTACCATCTCAGTCGCGGAGAGGGCCCGGGCGTCGAAGAATGCCTCATCGACCAGTCCGGCGAAGAGACGCTTGCTGCCGTCGTTGCCCATGAGAAGCGGGCCGACGGCCGGAGCGACAGTCCCGACCGCGCGATCCTTCGCCACCTCCTGGCCATTGAGATAGATCCGCAACCAGGTCCCGTCGTAGGTCGCGCCCACGTGGGCCCAGCTGTTCGCCTTGACTTTGGCGGGGGCAACGACGGTGGCGGCCTTACCATTTCCCAGGTTGACAACGAATTGGTACCTGCCGCCGTTGAGGACCAGCGCGAACGCGCTGCTCGTGCCGTCGTCGCGTTTCCGGAACAGTGTGCGGGTCTGATTCACCGAGGTGGGATTGAACCAGGCCGCGACCGTGACGCCCGTGCCGAACGTGAAGTTCGGCTGATCGGGAACGTAGACGATATCGTTGTCCCGGTCCGCCAGGGAAACCGCCTGCTGCGAGATCCCGGTGGCGCAGGCGACACCGACCGCACGAAAGGCCGTGTTGCCGTTGGGACCACTGTCGAAGAGGTTTGTGCGGGCTGGATTACAGTCGTCGAAGCTCCATTGTCCGAGCGGGCCGAAGAAATTGGGCGGACCGCCGCCGAAGCCCCCGGTGCCGCCACCGTCAAAGCCGGTGCTGCCCCCCGGGCCACCGTCGACGATCTTGCCTCTCCCTCCCGTTCCGGTGATCACGCCCGCGTCGCCCATCGGGCTCGCTCCGGTGCCGGTTCCGCCTCTCCCGGCGACGCCGGTCATCACGCCTCCGTCGGTGGCGGTCACCGCCCCGACCGTCACGGTCGTGAGCGGGTCGTCGTGGAGCAGCGCCAAGAGCTCATCGTTACTGGTGTTGTCGTTCGACTGACAACCGGCGCCTTCAACAAGCGCCAGACCTGCGAGAGCCACCACTGTGCTGCGGATCCATCCGCGTTCCCATCCTCGTCCCGTCATATGACTCTCCTTGGTAGATGTCTGAGAGGTGCCTGCTTCGGATCGTTGCCGCGGCCGTCTCGAGCAAACGTCGTGCCGCGATCCGTTATGCAGAACCATTGGAGTTTTTCGGTCCGACGCCGTCGGATTGTCGAATGACCACGACAACAATGCCCGAGTTCTGACGGATTGGGCGGCGTCCATCCGGCAAACCTAGTCGACAGCGAACGCCAACTCGGGTCACCTTTCGTAACGGTTGATTGCAACGAAATGGCGACAGCGGATGCGTAGTCGTCGACACAGAATCTGAGCGAGGAGACCATTCCCGAAATCGTCGACGTGCCGCCTGGCGAACGGCTGGCGATGGCGTGACGGGTGATCAACGGAGAGCCTCACCCTTCTTCCCTGGGATTCGGAGGGAGGTTCGGAGGCAGGTTCGGAAGGCGGCAAGGACCGCTCGCGCCTTGCGAGGGGGTCGATTGACTTCGCTCCGGGCCCACGCGAACCTCGCCCTCGGCAGACGTCCGTGCCGCTGGAGACAATCGAGACGAAGGTCCGAAGGGACCCCGAGGACCCGCCTTCCGGTGAGACCACCGGTGGCTGAGGCCACGGATCTCGGGGCCCGGTCCTCCGTCGGCGCCGCCGTCGCCACCATCTCGAAGCCGCTCACGTTCGTGCGGGCGTTCGCCGCGCAATACGCGCCCTGGATCTCGCTGGGTGTGGGACTCCTGTCGCGCGTCCTCGACAAGCACGACATCCAGTTCGCGCCCAAGGCGGTCGCGCTGCTGATCGTCGCCTGGACGCTGCCGGCCATCGTGGCGCGTCTCATGCCCGAACCGCGCCGTGGCGTCACGGAGCCGCGCTGGCGACGGGCGATCCGCACCGTGGGCGCCCCCTTCGCGGTGGTGGTCCTCTACAAGAACATCCTCTTTTTCTTGGTGCCGATCTGGTTCGGCGCCGCGCAGTTCCCGTCGGTGAACATGGGCGTTCCGCTGCTCCTCGGGGCGATGGCGCTCTCGACCTGTTTCGCCTCGCAGTACCAGCGCCGCATCATCGAGCACCCGGTGCGTCGCGTGCTCTGGTCGGCGGTGGTGCTCTTCGCGGCGCTGGTGCCGGCCCTGGAAGTGATGGCGTTCGCGTCGCCGCGCGTGTCGCTGTTCCTGGCGGCGCTGCTGTCGGCGGCGGTGGCGACGGCGGCGCTGCGCAGCGACGGGGAGAGCATCCTCAGTCGCCGGGCGCTGGGCGGCATCCTGGCCGGCGCCGTTCCCGTCGCGACGCTGGTCGTCCTGGCCGCGCCCCTGTTCCCCCCCGTCCCTGCCGATTGTCTGGACAAGGGCGCCGGCACGGCGATCGTGAATCGCAACCTGGTCGATCGCGCCGGGGCCTTTCCGCGCGGCACTCACCGCGTGTATGCCTGGTTCGCCGTGTCGCTGCCCGCGCGCTACCACCAATCGGTGATCTTCAGGTGGTTCCACGACGGGACCGCCGCCGGCGAGCCGATCGTCACCAAGATCGAAGGCGGGCGCTCCGGCGGCTACCGAACCGCCACCTCCAAGCTTTCGCCCGCGCCCGGCCGCTGGCGTGCCGACCTGCTCAACGAAGCGGGCCAACTGGTCGGTCGGGTGGCCTTCGACGTGCTGCCGTAGCCGTCACTTTCCTGACCAATAAATACGCCCCGCCATTGGTTGGCCAATTGCCGACGGCTCAGTTTCGTGTACCGTCGATCCCCCCACTCGCGAGGAGAGCCCGCATGCCCAGCCCCACCCGTTCGGTGTTCGCAGCAGCCGCTTTGGCCTGGTTCTCGATTGCCGGTTGCGGCGTCGACACGTCCGACGTCGCCACCACCGAGACGCAGGGGGCGCTCAAGGCGCCCTCTTCCAGCCAATCATTCCTGGTGTTGTTCTCCGGCGGGGCGATTCCCGCCAACGCCGAGGCGCTGGTGACCAGCGCCGGCGGGAAGATCGCCGCCCGCTACGCCAACGTCGGCGCAGTGCTGGCGCGCTCGGCGAGCGCCTCGTTCGCCTCTTCGCTGCGCGGGACCGCCGGCATCGACGCGGTGGGCGCGGTCAACGCGGTCCACAGCGCGCTCAGCCCGCTGATGGCGAACACCGGGCACCGCCCGCCCCACAATCCCCCGCCGGGTCCCGGCGATCCGCTGTCGTCTCGCCAGTGGGACATGGATCAGATCCACGCCCCGCAGGCCCACGCGATCTCGACGGGCAAGAAGTCGGTGCTGGTCGGGTTCCTCGACTCGGGGATCGACGTGACCCACCCTGACCTGGCCGGCCAGGTCGACGCGTCCGCCAGCGCCTCCTGCCTGGGCGGCGTCGTCGACACCTCGCCCGCGATCTGGGCCAACGACATCATCGGGCACGGCACCTTCGGCGCCGGGATCGTCGCGGCGGCCAAGAACGGCATCGGCACGGTGGGCGTCGCCCCCGGCGTCAAGGTGAGCATGGTCAAGGTCGCCGTCGACGACGTCAACGATCCCAACTTCGGTCTGGTCTTCCCGGACGCCGTCGTCTGCGGCATCGACTGGGCGATCGCCCACAACGTCGACGTGCTCAACGCCAGCCTCACGATCGATCCGTTCACCGCGCCGATCGACGACATCTTCTGCAGCGATCAGCCCGACCGGGCCGCCATCGTTCAGATCGTGCGCACCGCGATCCTGAAGGCAGCCAGAAAGAAGCTCAGCGTCGTGGCCGCGACGGGGAACTTCTTCGACGACCTGGCGCACCTGCCGGGGTCGAAACCCGGCGTCCAGTGCAAGGTGCTGCCGGTTTCGCTCCCCAAGGTCATCGGCGTGAGCGCGGTCGGTTACACCCAGAAGTTGTCGTGGTACTCGAACTACGGCTTCGGCGGGGTCGACCTGACCGCGCCCGGCGGCGACAATCTGATTCCCGATCAGTTGGTCACCGACACCACCGCCTCGGGCCAGATCCTCTCCACCATCCCGTCCGGGAGCCTCTACTACCAGGGCGCAGCCGACTATGATGGGCAGGTCCAGGATTGCTCCTCGGGAACCTGCGCGACCTACGCGTACATCCAGGGGACCTCCGAGGCCGCCCCACACGTCGCGGGCGTCGCCGCGCTGGTCATCAGCCGCTTCGGCAAGATGGCGCCCGATGCGCTGCTGGCGAGGCTGAGCCTGGCGGCGACGCCGCTCGGCTGCCCGCCGAGCCCCTACGACCCCGGCGAGACGGGGCAACCCGCCACCTGCAAGGGGCCGGCGTTCTACAACAACTTCTACGGCGCCGGGGAAGTGGACGCGCTGGCCGTCCTGCGGTAGGCGGCGCGCCGGAGGTCGACGCAGAGGCCGGCGGCAGCGCCGGCCGGCGGTCCCGACGCTCGGCGGGCGCCGTCAGGGGAGCTCGCCGAGAGCGATTCCGGTGAGGTTCCCCGCCATGGGGATGAGGCTCTCATTCTGGGTGCCGTCGAGGTTCGCGCGGCCGAGCGCACCGTTCGATCCCGACGTGTAATAGACCTTGCCGCGCGAGAGATCGAGCGCGACGCCGATCGCCACCGCCACGTTCGGCACCAGGATCTGTCGGTCGGTGCGCGTCGCAGCGGTGAACCCGGCGGGGATCTCGATGCCGGCGCGGCTGACGGTGTTGTCGGCGCGATCGGTCCAGTAGATGTAACCCGCCGCCAGATCCAGATCGATGTCGATGGGCTCCGGAAGCAGGTCGTAGAGGATCTCGATATCGGTGCGGGTCACCGAGGTCTGCCCGGCGGGCATCGCGATGTGTGCGCGCCTCAAAGTGCCGACGTGTCCATTGGCCGGTCCCTTCTGCGACCAGTAGATGTACCCGCGGGCGAGGTCGAGGGCGATCCCCACGCACCAACGTGAGTTGTCCATTCGATCGGTCTCCGTGTGCCCCGTCGTCACCAGCGCCTCGACGCTCGAGCCGTCGAGGTTGGCCCGCATGACCCGCATCCCTTCGCGATCGGACCAGTACATCTTGCCGCCGGCGACATCGAGCTTGAGCTGCTTGGGGGTGTAAGTCCCTCCTGCGGGGACCAGCGTCTTGACGTTCGTCCCGTCGAGATCGGACCGCATGATGAACCCGTCGTTGGCCGAGGGGACGCCCATCCCCGTCCAGTAGATGTGGCCCGCCGCGACGTCGATCGCGACGCCGTCCGGCCCCTGCCCCGCTGACGCCACCAGCACGCGAGCCGCAGGATTCTGGGCGTTGGCGGTCAGCACCCGTCCGCCGGTCACGTCCAGGTAGAAGAGGTTCAGCCTGGAGAGCGGGCCCACCGCCGCGTCGGTAGAGCCGCCGGCGCCGCTCCGCGCGTCGACGGTCACGCCACCGTCTCGTGCGCCGGTCGAGCCAGTCGCGCCACCCGTGCCCGCGCTGCCGCCGGTGCCCGCGCCCGTGGTCCCGCCCGCACCCGGAGTGCCGCCCGTGGCTGGCACGCCGCCAGTTCCCGGCGCGGACCTCGGGGCAGGTGGAGAGGCTCCGCAGGCAGACGGTGCTGCGCATACCAGAACTGCCAGCAACGCAGAACGCCACGCGATCCTCAAGCCAAGGCCTCTTCGTTCAATGGAGATCGGCCTGGCCAACCTTCACTGGGTTGGTCTCAGGCACCCGCGACGGCTTCGCGCGGCCAGCCTGGCGGCGGCCGCGGCCCCGAACAGCGCGATCCCGGTAGGATTCATGGCCAGGTCGCCGAGGTCGAAGGTCCGCCTGGGAAAGGCCCGCTGGGACAGCTCTTCGAGGGTGGCGGCGACGAGGAGGCAGAGCACGACGGGCCAGCGGCGAGCGCGACCGAAAAGAGCAACGCCAAAAAGGAGAGGTCGCCCTCGCCGATTATGCCCGCCGCCAGCGCCGCTTCGGCCTGACCGGCGGTCAAATCGAGGGGACACTGGCTCGGGGCTGAGGCAGCGGCTGTCGTCGCCGCTGGCGACCCAGAGCGCTACGTGGTCGGCTTGGTCGCGGGCGAGGACGGCGCAGCGGCGCGCTTCTTGGCGGCCACCTTGGCGGCAGCCGGGGGCTGTCCAGCGGCGGCGCGCGCGGCCTTGCCTTCCGGCGAGTTGTAGGCGCTGCGGTAGGCGTGACGGAGGCGGCGATGCGTCGCCTGGGCGGCGGTGGTGGGTCGGTTGCGTTTGCTCATGGCGCGGGACCTTACCAGCTTCCCCGTGGCCTGGCACGCACCCGGGCGCGTCGGCTACGGCTGGGGCTGGATGGCCTGACCGATCTTGGACGCGAGCGCCCCCAGCGTCGCCCCGAAGTCCGCGTCGCAGATCGAGCCGACGACGTTGTTGCGGAAGGCGTTGGTGAACTGCGTGATGCGGACGGCCGGGTCCCCGAAGCTGCCGTCGGTCGGATGCTGCGTCGCCGCCGGGTTGACGCCGTTGAAGTCGACCGGCCCGCAGGAGTGCATGACGTTCGGCCAGAGCTCGTTCGGCTGGGTGTTCTGCCCGCCCTGCGCGGCCCACCAGGCGACGGTGTACGGCGCCGCGGGCGCGGCGATGGCGGCGACCAGGATCTGGTGGTCGGGATCGGTCTTCAGCGCCTTGATGTCCCTCACGAACTGCGAGACCGGCGTCAGTGCGCTGGACCCGCTCTCGTTATCCTGGCAATTGGCGAGATCCAGCGTGGGCGCCGTGGCCGTCCCCTGCGCGTCGCCGGGTGGCTTGAGAGGCGGCGTGACGTACGCGGTGGCGTTCGTCGCGTGGGGATCCTGACAGAGGTGGCCGCCGCGAGGACCGCCGTTGCACCTGTAGTTGTTGATTGGACCGTCGGGGTTGGAGATGTTCTGCGAGCCCCCGTTCAACGAGTAGATCGTCGTGTTGGCCGGCGCCGAACAGTCGTCCTCGTTGGTGAGCATGAGGATGACCAGCAGCGCCTCGGGGCGAAGAAACCCGGCGTTCTGGCTGGGGGGCGGACCCTGGCCGTCGGCACCCAGCGCGCGATCGATGGAGGCGAGCTGTTGCTCGAACCCGCAGCCCCGGTCCCCGAGCAGCGCGATGCACTGGACCACGTTGCCCAGCGGGTCGGTGTAGTTCGGCATCATGTCGGTGTCGGAGATGAACGTGGCGCCGGAGGCCAGCGTGCTGTTCACGCAGGTCCCTTCCGGCGCGGCCCGGAACGCGCCCTGGTCGCCATGGACGGTGCAGCCGATCGAGGCGGTCGAGTCGCCGGGCGCCCCCATGTCCGACGAGACGACGGCCAGGTGCAGGCTGGGCGGCGCCGGGAGGTTCTGCAACTCCTGGATGAACACCGGAAGCTGGCCATAGAGCTTCTGCTGCATCGTCGTCATCGAGGACGAGTCGTCGATCATCATCAGGACGTCGACCTCCCCGTTGACGTTGTTGCCGAACGAGCCGCCGGCCGGTGTTCCCCCCGTGCCGCCGGCGCCCGCGCTCCCACCCATTCCGGTTGCTCCGCCCCGACCGCCGACCCCCGTTCCTCCGGCACCGCCGGTGGCGCCGAGCGATTCACTTCCGTTGCAGCCGGCCACGGCGGCGATCGCCGCGCAAAAGCCGACCCGCCGCCACCAATTCCCCAGAGCGAATCGATTCCTCATCGGAGCCTCCACGCCAAACAGAACGAACGCTGCTCGAGCAGATCACGTCCGGTGCCTGTCCATCCAGATTAGGGCAACCCGTGGCGCTTGCGCAGTGATCGATCTCCCATCCGCTTTTTCCGCTTCAGGCGGCATTGTAATTCTGACGGCGCAGCCCGGCCAAGATGACGTCCAGCTTGGCGGCCAGCTTCGGAACTTTGGACCGCAGGACTCCCGAGGCGCAGCCGCGTTTGGTAAAAGGGCCCACGACATGATGAAGACCGTTCAACAGCCGGGCGCTGCCTCCGCGCTCGTCAGTTACCGGCGCGCAGGCACCGGGCCGGGCGTCCTCTTCATCCAGGGTGTCGGGGTGATCGGCGAGGGGTGGCGCCCGCAGATCGACGGTCTCGCCGATCGCTACACGACGATCTCGTTCGACAACCGGGGCCTCGGCGCCAGCGCGCTCGGCGCGGCGCCGCTCAGCATCGAGTCGATGGCGCTCGACGCGCTGGCCGTCATGGACGCGGAAAAGATCGAGCGGTTCCACGTCGCCGGACACTCGATGGGCGGACTCATCGCCCAGGAGGTCGCCCTGCGCGCGCCGGCCCGGGTGAAGAGCCTGGCCCTGCTCTGCACGTTCGCGCGCGGAAAGCAGGCCACCCGCCTGACCCCGGCCATCGTTCTCATCGGCATGCGCACGCGCATCGGCACGCGCGCCATGCGCCGCAATGCCTTCCTCGAGCTGGTCATGCCCCCTGCCCTGCTGGCCACCAGCGATCGCACGCAGCTGGCCGAGACGCTGCGACCGCTGTTCGGCCGCGACCTGGCCGACCAGCCGCCGATCATCCTCAAGCAACTGGCGGCCATGGCGAAGTACGACGCCTCCGTGCGCCTTGGCCAGCTCGCGCACATTCCGACGCTGGTGATGAGCGCCGAGCTGGACCGCATCGCGCTCCCGACGTTCGGGCGCGAGCTGGCCGCCGCCATCCCGGGTGCCCGGTTCGTCGAGCTCCCCGGCGCGGGGCACGGCGTCCCCCTTTACGCCGCCGGCGAGGTCAACGCGCTGCTGGCCGAGCACTTCGCCGCGGCGGATTGAACCTCCAGCGTCGCGCCTCTCTGGCGAAAGGCGCGACACCGCAACGGGAAGCTTAGCCTCAGCTGATGGTGATGATTCCGGTCGAGCAGGTGTAGATGAACTGAAAGCCCGTATAGGTCACGCTCTTCAGATTGTTGCAGGCGTCGCCGTTGAGGATGATGGCCGTCTTGGTCGGGTCGGTGTACGACCAACCATTGACGGGGTCCTGCATGATCTCGATGGTGTTGCCGGCGGCGTCCTTGGCCGAAACGGCCACCTTTTCGAGATCGCCGCTCACGCCGGTCAGCGGGAAGCTGCACGACGTGGCTTGACCGACGATCTTGGTGAGCGCGGCGACCAGCTCGGCGGTGCTGTTGACCTCGTAGAACAGGTTGCCGTCGGCGGAGCCCGTCTGCGGCTCACCGCCGGCCGTGGCGAACATGTTGAGCGTGGCGTCCCCCATCGTGTTGCCGATCCCGACGACGAAGGTGGGGAACCCTGCCGTCGCTGCGTTCATCACCGCGGCGGTCGCCCCGGGCGAATCGTCATCGGTCACCGTTCGATCGCCGGGCTTGCAGTTCGGGATGCCATCCGTCGCCAGCAGGAGGTACTTCGGGTTCTGGTCGGGCACGGTCATCATGTAGGCGGCGGCCGCGTCGACCGCGGACTCCGTGGGCGTGTAGCTGGAGGGCTGGTTGTTGACGTAGGCCTGCGAGACCGGGGTGTAGTTGTTGGCGGCGATCGGAACGCTGGGCGTGGTGTTGACGCCGCACATGTTGTCGCTTCCGAAGAAGATCAGGCCCCAGTTCACCGAGCCCTGGGTGGCCATCACGACCGTGTCCATGGCCACCGAGACCTGCGACCATTTCGAGCAACCGGCCGCCGTGCAGTTGGCGCCGGTCGAGTCCTGATTCATCGACAGTGACTTGTCCTGGACGATGAGGATGTCGGGCGGCACCGGCATGACCGAGACGCTTGTCTGGCCGCAGTTGGGCGGCGCGGCGTCGACTGCGATGCCGATATCCCCACCGCTGCCGGTGTCGCCGAGCCCACCCGTCCCGACGACGATTGTTCCGCCCGTCCCGGGCTCGCCGCCGGTCCCCTTGCTCCCGGCCTCGCCCCCGGTCCCGACGCTCGTCCCGGCGTCCACTCCGCCCGCGCCGCTGGTGCTCGATGGTCCGGCGCTGCCGGCCTTGAACCCGCAACCGGTCAACGCACCGGGAACAAGAAAGACACAGGCAACGAGAAAGCCCAGAACCTGTCGTCGTCCAAACCGCATCGACGGACCTCCAAGCCTTTGTGAGGCGACGCCGGAGCTCGTGCAGGCATCCCTGCCGCGCCGGCGGCGTCTACCAGGCAAACCTAACGTGTAGATACATATGCCGAGAACTGCGCGGATTGATCACAAAATCGGCACGATCAGCCCATCGCGGGCTCGCCTGGCTCATTGCGTCGCCAGCAATCGAAGACTCCAGCAATGACTTGTCCGCCGATGGCGCGCGGCCCAAACGGCGGTCGAAGCTCAGCCGGGGAAGGCCGATCGCCCGGCAGCATCTGAGCGTCTGTTGAACGTCGGCTGCCGCCTGGATGGGGATCGGGGCCGCGCCGATTGGCGTGACGGGCGAAGCTACGTGCCGGCCTTGAGGATGGTGTACTCGCCGGGGTTCTTGATGACGGCGGCGGCGGTGCCGCCCCCTTTGAAGAGGGTGGTGTCGTCGTACTTGCCGAACTTGGTGACCGGCATGGTGCCGCCCTTGACCGGGAAGCCGGTGGCGTCGGCCTTGACGCCCACCGCGTTCATCAGGTTGCAGAAGTACTTGTTGATCGGCTGCGTGGCGACGGTCGCCGGAGTCCCGGCGCTGTCCAGGTTGGACAGCGTGCTGCCGTTGACGCAGTCGCCGTCGCTGTTGCCGACCGACAGCGCCGCGTTGGGATTGCCGCTGCTGTCGTTCTCCACGCAGACCGCCTGGCCGGTCTTGAAGTAACCGCCGCAGCTCCCCGCCTGCAAGATCGGCAGGTTGTTGAGGTTGTGGCTGTCGCCGTCCGACATCTCCTGGAACCAGACCGTGGCGCTGTTGTCCAGCACGGTCCCGGTGCTCTCCTGGAAGCCGTCGAGCTTGCCGACCAGCGCCGCGAACTGCTGCGCGTACCAGCTGTCCATGCTGTGGATCATGTCCATGACGCCGTTGAGGCAGGCGCCGCCCATGTTGGCGCTGCCGATCCGGTGCGACAGCGAGTGCGACTCGACGGTCAGGTTCAGGAAGCTGAACGTGTAGTTGGGGGGCATCTTCATGAAGATGACCCGGTTCGCGTCGCACAGCGCCGTCAGCAACGCCAGGTCGTACATGACCGGGGCGATCTTGGAGATGTCGTTGCCGGTGGCCGCCTTCGCCTGCGCCGAGGTGAGGATCATGTCCGCCGACGTCTGGGTGCAGCTCGCCCCGGCGGTCACCGTGTTCGACGTCTGGTGCAGGAGGTCGACCCAGTCGCTCAGCTTCTTCTTGTCCGCGCCGCTCATCGGGACCCGCTGCAGGTTGCTCAGATCGTCCCGCACGATGTCGATGATGCTGTTGCCGCTGGCCACCGCGTAGGTGTCCGGTGACGTCGCGCCCGCCCCGAACAGGTTCGTCAGGCTGCTGTAGATCTGCGACGGCGAGGAGACGCCGGGGAAGATCTGATTGGGCTGATCGAACGAGATGACCGACTGGGTGTTGGAGGCGTTGCCGTAGGTGCCGCCGATCTGGATGAACAGCGGACCGCTGCCGTTGGGGTTGATCTGCTCGGCGACGAAGTGATCGAGCGAGCGGCCGGTGGCGGTGGCGGTGAACTTCCCGCTGTCGGGCGTCACCGGCTGGCAGGTGAAGTACGACCCGCAGGGCTGGGTGTGCGGATCGGTGGTCTGCCCCTCGGCGCCGTTGAAGCTCCACTCGTTCATGGCCCGGACGCCGCGAACCATGAGCAGCTTCTGGGCGTAGGGCGCCATCGGCGAGAGCGTCTGCAGCCCCATGTAGTCGGTCGACGACAGCGCCCCGTGCGACAGCTTGGGGAACCAGCGATCGGTCAGGCAGCCGTAGTGCGTGAAGAAGACGATCAGCCGCTTGGGATCGGTGACCGTCGCCGACTGCGCCTTGGCTTCCCGCTCGGCCACCGAGCTCAAGAAGGGGGCCGCGACCGCCGCTCCACCCAGGCCCCGGAGAAAGATCCGACGATTGAAGTGCTTTTTCATCATCTGGGTTCCCTTCAATTGCCAACGGTGCGCAGGCTGAACGAATCGGCCTGGGTGTAGTCCGCCATCATGCTGGCGATGGTGTAGCTGCTCTGGGCCAGGCTGCTGCTCAGCGTGTTGACCGTGCAGGCGTCGTTGGGGTTCGCGTTGCGGTTGCTGGCGAACGCCACCCACTCCTGCGCGAACGTGTACTGCGCGTTGGGCAGCGCCGCGATCTCCGTCATCAGCTGGGACGGCGACGAGATCGTCTTCGTCTCCGTCGAGCTGAAGTAGACGTCGGCGGTGCCGTTGATCGTCCCGCCCAGCGGATCGGTGTCCTGCCAGGTCCCGACGGCGTTGTAGTGCTCGAGCACGAAGCCCGGGGGATTGATGTACGTGCCGTGGCACCCGAGGCAGGGCTGATTGGCCACCATGGCCGCGACGGCGTCGCGCTCGGTGGTGTAGTCGCCGACCGGCGGCGTGGCCAGCAGGAACTTGGCGTCCGGCTGCCCGGGGTTGATGCCGAACACCCGGCCGGTGATGAACGCCCCGCGCAGAATCGGGCTGGTCACGTCGGAGTGCGCGAACGTGCTCAGGAACCCAACCCGCGTCAGGAACCCCGGCCGCGTCGTGGCGTCCAGCGCCACCTGCGTCGGCGTCGAGGTGTAGCTGCTCCCCGACAGCCCGTACAGCGCCGCCGTGTCCTTGGTGACGTACCCGACGTTGCTGAGGAAGAGATCCTTGAACGTCCCGCCGTTGAGCGTGACGTTCTGGAAGAACGAATTGATCTCCGCCATCGCCGGCGCGTACGAGCTGGCCGTGAACGCCGGGTACTTGGTCGTGTCGTGCGACGTGTTGTTGGTCCAGTGCGACCCGTTCTGGATCGCCAGGTAGTACTGCGCGAACGCCGTCGCCATCGACGCCGCCTTCGGGCTCTGCAGCAGGCGCTTGGCCTGCGCCAGGATCTGCGCCTTGGTCATCAGCGTCGTGCTGTTGGCGGCGGTGGCCAGCGTGTCGTCGGGCGTGGAGTTCAGAAACAGAAAAGAAAGCCGCGTCGCCAGCTCATAGTTGTTGAGCTGGAAGCCCGACCCCGACGCCGTCTGGTTCACCTCCGGCAGCATGATGAACGACGGCGACGCCAGAAACGCCGCCAGGATCGCCTGCGCGACCTGGGCGGGCGTCCCCGCCGGCGTGAGGCTGTTGAGCCGCATGAAGCTGGTCACCTCCGTGGTCGTCAGCGGCCGCCGGAACGCCTTGCGACCGAACGTCTGCACGGTGTTCGTCAGACAGGTCGTCGTGTTCGTCGTCGGGTCGCAGGTCATGAACTTGGCCTTGCTGGTCGCGTTCCCCATGACCTGGGCGGCGATGGCCTGCGCCGCCGTCAGGTAGCCGTTCCACCCGATGGCGTCCAGGCTGCCCGCCGAGTCCGGCGACAACATCGACGACGGCGGCAGGTTGCCGTTCGACGTCAGCGCCGTCACCCCCAGCAGATCGTTGATGACGTTGTCGTACTGCGCGTCCGTCATGCGCGGGATCTGCGTCGTCGGCGCGATCCCGTTCACGCAGGCGACGACGTTCGACTGACCCACCACGCTCGACGTGCCGCCGTCGGTGTCACTCGAACCACCGGTCCCGGTGCTGGTCCCGCCCGTCCCCGTCCCGCTGCTGGACCCGCCCGTCCCAGTCCCGCTGCCGGCGCCGGACCCGCCCGTCCCCGTCCCGCTGCCGGTGCTGGTCCCGCCCGTCCCCGTCCCCGTGCCGGTGCCGGACCCGCCCGTCCCCGTCCCGCTGCTGGAGCCCCCGGCGCCGCTCGGCTGGCCCGCGATGGTTCCCGTGCAGGCCGCCAGGCTCGCACCCAGCAGTCCCACCAGGCCCAGTCCCGCCACCGGATTCAGTCGATTGGATTCGGGTCATCTTGGTTCACCCTTCCGCGAACGGTTCAGCGCTCGGCCGGTGACCCGCCGCATAAGAGCGGCGGACCCGGGGCACAAACTCCCTACGTACCGTTCACATGGGAACCAGCCGCCCGATCCTTCACTCGTCGCTGCAAAAGCTGTCGATTTCGCACTCGGACGTCACGGGTCGTTTCTGGACGACCGCCAATGAGGGCGCCTTGTCAGTGCGGGCCGGCGCCGGATTGAACCGCGCTCTGGACCCGATGTCGGGACCCTCGCGCGCCGATCACGAAATCGACCTGCGCGGCAGAATCGCCGAGGCGCCGTCAGCACGACACGTCACGACCGCGCGGCTGGCCAGCCCAGGATAGCGGCCGATCGTGCGGCGCTCCGCCACGACCGCCTCGATCACATCGGGCGGCTGCGCGACGTTCGCTTGCGCAGGCGGAGGTTGAGGAGCTCCACCACCAGCGAGAATGCCATCGCGAAGTAGACGTAGCCTCGGCTGATGTGCTGGCCGAAGGCGTCGGCGGTCAGGAGGACGCCGACGAGCAGCAGGAAGGCGAGCGCGAGGATCTTCATGCTCGGATGGCGGGTCACGAACTCGGCGACCACGTTGGCGAAGGCGAGCATCACCCCGACGGCAATCACCATCGCCACCATCATGATCGGGATCGCCCGCGCCATCCCGACCGCGGTGATCACCGAGTCGAGGGAGAACACGACGTCGAGGGCGAGCATCTGGATCAAGGTCGCGGCGAAGCCGGCCTCGTTCCCTGCCAGCGCGGGGGGCTCGCCGCTCGGGGCCGGCGGGTCCGCGCTCGATCCGTTCGTACAGCTCGTGGGTCGCCTTGTAGATGAGGAACAGCCCCCCGGCGAGCATCACCAGATCGCGCCCCGACAGGGCGTGGCCGAGCAGCTGAAACAGCGGACGGGTCAGCCCCATCAGCCAGGAGAGCCCCAGCAGAAGCCCGATGCGCAGGATCAGCGCCAGGCCGATCCCGAGACGGCGCACCAGGCTGCGTCGCGCCGGGGCGACGTTCTGGGAGAGGATGGCGACCAGGAGGATGTTGTCGATCCCCAGGACGATCTCCATCACCGAGAGGCTGGCCAGGCTCACCAGCCCCTCCCAGGTGAAGAGCGGTCGAAAGTCGAGCACGCGCCATGCTAACCCTGACCGCGCTTCGCCGCTTCCTCGCCGATCGCGGTGGCGCCGGCCTTGCACCGTTCGTCGAAGGACTCATGCTACGCATCGAGGAAGCGATGAGCGACGGAGCGAACACCTTGACGGCGGCGGTGGTGGGTCTCGGGCGGATGGGGCAGCAGATGGCCGCCCGCCTGGCAGCGACCGGATTCTCCCTGCGCGTCTGGAATCGCACGCCCGGTCGCGCGGAGGGGCTTGCCGACGCGAAGATCTGCGACTCCCCCGCGGAGGCGGCCACGGGCGCGTCGATCGTGCTCACCTCGCTGGCCGACGACACGGCGGTCCGCGAGGTGGTGCTCGGCGCCCGCGGCGTTCTCGCCGGCCTCGGCGCCGAAGCGGTTCACCTCGGGACCAGCACCATCTCCGTCCGCCTGACGCGCGAGCTGGCCGCGGCGCACGCGGCCGCCGGGCGCGCGTTCGTGGCGACGCCGGTGCTGGGGCGGCCCGACGCGGCGGGGCGCGGCGAGCTCTGGATCCTGGCCGGCGGCGATCCCGCGGCGCTGGCCCGCGCCCAGCCGGCGCTGGCGGTGCTCGGCCGCGGCCAGGTGCGGCTCGGCGAGGCGCCGCAGGCGATGCTCGGCAAGCTCCTGGCGAACTTCATGATCGCCGGCACCCTGGAGCTGATCGCCGAGGCCACCAGCCTCGGAGAAAAAGGCGGCATCGCCCCCGCCGCCCTGGTCGACATGCTGGCCGACACCCTCTTCGGCTCGCCGATCGTCAAGGGCTACGGTCCTCGCCTCGCCGCCGGCCAGTACCTTCCGGCCGGCTTCACCGTGCCGCTCGGCCTCAAGGACGCCGAGCTGGTGCTGGAAGCGGCGCGCGACCTGCGGGCGCCCCTGCCGGCGGCCGCCCTCGTGCGAGATCACCTGATTGGCGCGCTGGCGCACGGTCGCGAGAGCTGGGACTGGTCGGCGCTGGCGACCGCCGTCCGCGAGGCGGCCGGACTCGCCGCCGGCGACGGCGAATCGCACGCCTCGCCCCGCCGACCCTGGCCGGGCTAGACGTCGCGCCGGGATCCGCAACTAGAAGGTCGTTGCGATTCCGCCGAGCGTCATCACTCCGGTGTCGAGACGGCTGGTCTGGCGCATCGAGACCCCGGCCTCGGCGAGGAAGCCCCACCGGCCGGTCATGAAGGCGACGACCGGGCCAGCCATGGCCTCCATCGACGGAGTTCCGACGGTGGCGCGGTGGGGATCCGTGGAGGCCAGCGAGTGCATGTAGCGCCCCTCGGCGCCGAGGTGCAGGCCGCCCCAGACGCGACGAACGGCGGCCAGCCGAAGCTCGCCCTGGTGGTCGTCCCCCTCGCCGTCCTGAGCATAAAGGACGTTCACGACTGCCGATGTCTGGCCGAACGACCGTGCGACCGCCAGCTCGCCCTGGTAGAGGCCGTCCTCGGAGGTGAAGCGATCCTCCCGGAAGGTGAAGGCCGCGCTGGCGTCCACGCCCGAGGCCCTCTGCCGGAGAACCTGGAGGCGGACGCCCAGCTGCGGGCGCAAGCCGGCGTCCGAAGCGTGCGCGTTTCCGTACGCCACGCCGGCGACGATCGCCAGACGGCGCACGAGCCGCACCTCGGTCCCGAGACTCATCACCGGCGTTTGCGCCGCGCCGTCGTAACCGGCCCACGCCGCGGTCAAGGCGGGGGTCGTTCCGACGAGCGCGCTCGTCGCGTTCGGCAGAAATCGCATCATCTCCGCGCTGGACGCGGCAGGGGTGTCGGTGACGTCCGGCTCGTCGGGCGGCTCGGCGCGCGCGCTCCCGCCCAGAACGAAACCGAGGGCCACTCCGATCGTGAGCAGCGAACCGAAAACGCGGATCATGGGACTTCCTTCCCGGCGCGGCCCCTCACGGAGCCGCGCCCCGAGACGTCAGGACGGGATCAATCCACGACTTTCTGAACGTGGGCGCGCGCCAGGGCGCCGCCCTTCGGATACCGCTTGCCCCCCTTGAGGCCGCGCCAGACGATCCGGTTGAACTTCTCCGGCGGCACCTGATCGGCGTTGGAGAAGTCGAGCCCCGCGGTGACCCTCGCCCAGTACCGGGCGCTGTGCTTCGGCTTCACGACGGCGCCCTCCGCGTACTTGGCGCCCAGCCCTCCGCCCGCCTGCGCGACCGTCGTCCCGGAAAGCACCGTCGACGCCTGCGCCGTGTAGGTCCAGGCGCCCGAGGAGTGGGTGTCGAACACCTCCGTCATGGGACGCTGGTACGCCGTGTTCAGGTTGATGTGCTCGGTGCCGAGGACGTCCTCGATCGTTCGCAGCGCATTGACCTGACTGTAGCGGGTGCTGACGATGGCCCCCTGTTTCACGTACGGACCGACGACGTAGGCGGTCGCGCGGTGGGAGTCGACGTGGTCCGGGCCGTCCTGGCAGTCGTCCTCCGTCACGATGATGATGGTGTCCGCGGCGTAAGGACTGTTCGCCACCGCCTGGACCAGGCGTCCCACGGCCAGATCGTCATCCGCCTGCTGGGTCTCCGGGGTGTTCACTCCGCCGAGCGCGGTCCCGAAGTTGCCCATGTGGTCGTGGCTGAAGCGCACCAGCGACAGGCCGGGCAGGTTCCCGTTGCTGACGTACTGATCGAACTCGCGCTTCCACTCGTTGAAGCGCCAGAGGTCCGGGTAGTTGTTGTCGTAGCCGCGGAAGTACACGTCTGTCAGGGGCGCCAGCGACGGGTCGAGCGCGGCAACCTGCACGATGCCTGCCGCGAACGGGTCGGAGATGGGCGCGGCGATCGTGCCAATGCTGCCGATGTTGTTGACGAGAAACCCGTAGTTCCGGACCGTGCCGCCGGCCTTGAGGACGGCGTCGAAGATGTAGCCGCCCTGGATCCCGAAGGGCGCGTCGCTGGAGGCGTGGTTGCCGGTGCCCGCCAGCACGTTTTCGGTGCCGCCGGGGAGGGCCGCCGTCGCTGCCGAGTAGTTGGTGGTCCCTTCGACGCCGGCCACGGCGTCACGCTGGGCGACCGTGCCCCAGTTGACCGGCGCGTTGCGGTTCGACCCTTCCGATTCGTACGACAGGCCCCGGCTGACGGCCGCGTAGTTGATCTGCTGGGTGATGGTCTCGGTGTTGGTGACGCGCCCCTGAAGGCTCCACGCCCACCCGTCCATGCTGCCGTCGCCCGGGTCCATGAAGTTATCGAGCGTGACGAACTGCTGAGCCAGGCGGTGGAAGTTCGGCGTGATGGTCTTGTCGAACTGAACCAGCCCGTCGTCGGCATTGGCGCCGTTGCCAATGTCGCCGAGGATCTGGTCAAAGGTCCGGTTCTCTTTGACGATGTAAATGACGTGCTTGACGTGCTTGCTGAGGAACGACATCACGTGCCGATCGTTCCCGACGTGATCGTTGCCGTAGAAGTTATTGGCCGCCACGATCTTGGTCAGATGGTCCAGTTGCCAGGGCTGGGGAACGGGCGCGCTCACCAGCGAGGCGCGCTCGAGCTGAAACTGATATTCGTTCGACGCCCGCGCGGCAGCGGCGGCCGCGGTATTACCTCCGGGATAGGTGAAATAGGTGATGGCCGCCGTGTTGCTGGCCAGATGGTCGGGATTGGGCCCGGTGAGGCTCTTGCCATTGATGATGTACATCATCGTCCCATCACTGCTGAAGGTGATGTCGTGGGGTTCGTAGGCGGTGGGGATGAGGCCGCGCACCCGGTAAGAGTGCTCGTCACCGGCGAGCGGAATCACGGCCACCGAGTTGGCGCCCGAATTCACCGCGTAGAGCGTCCGGCCGTCCGGCGCCAGCGTCACCGCGAAGGTGGCGGCGCCGGTGTAACGGGCGCGCTGATCGTCGTGGCCGCCCGAGAGCACGCCCTCGGGGGCACGTGCGTCGATCTTGGCGATCACCTTGTTGGAACCGGTTTCGATGACGGCCACCTCGTCGGCGTTGTCCTCGGCGACGAACAGCCGGGATCCCGAGCGGTTGAGGGTCATTCCCAGCCCGTTGCCGTCGAGGTGAATACGCTTCACCAGCCGCCCGGCGGCCGGGGAGCTGATGTCGATGACCACGACCTCCCGATCGCGATCCGACGACACGTACGCGGTGCGGTTCCCCTTCACCACGACCGCGAAGGGGAAGGTCCCCCCGACGCCGCCGCTGACGCCTTCGTTTCCCGGGAAGTAGGGGCGCAGATCGTGCTCGTAACGGACCAGCCCTGACGCCGTGTCGACGACGCTGATCGACTCGTTGTAGTTGTTGACGACGACCAGGGTCCGCCCGTCGGCCGAGATGCCGAGACCGCTGGCGTTCGCGGCCACGCCGACCCCGATTCCGACGCCGCCATGGTTCAGCGGGATCGTCCGACTGAGCGCCCACGACGAGCCGCTCTTCGTGTAGGCGTACACGGCGTCATCCTTCCCGCCGGCGGCGTAGAGGGTGCTGCCATCGGGCGCGAAGACCAGCCCGACGTGAGCGTTGGTCTGCTGGATGACCTGTTTCAGCACCGGCACGGCCTTGTGCGAGCCGCTCACGTCATAAAGAAAGATGTACTGCGTCGAGTTGGCGACGTCGACGGTGCCGTCGCTGGCATAGAGCGAGTTCTGTCCCGCGCAGAGAATGGCCAGGGTCGTCCCGTCGGGGCTGAGCTGGGACTTGACCGCCTCTCCGGCGATGAAGCTGGGATATTTCGCCAGGCCCGGATTCAGGAACTGCTGCACGAATTCCGGAGACGCGGTGGGTGTCACATATTGCCCCGTCGCAGTTTGCATCCCGGCAGCTCCGCCGCTGTTGGCGCGCGCCTGCAATGACAGTGCGACAATGGACCCCGCAAGACCGTATATGACCGAACGATGCAGATTGTTCATCGCTGCTTCTCCCTCCGTCTTCGTTCACGTCGTCGGACGCGAACCAACGCAGCCACTCTACGACGCGGAGAAAGAATGCCGCGTCACGGTCTTGTCAAAGCGTCGCAAACGCAACGCTCGTCGTGCAGCATTTGCGTGTCCGCCGTTCAACGAAATCGACGCGTCCGGGAGCTCTCGGACAAGACTGGCAAGCTGCGACACGACCGTTCCGAAAATCAGCGAGGTGGGCAGACGGGTTCCGAAGGTCGGCGTGCCGGCTTCCCGTCCGGTGTTCGAGAAGCTAGCCAAACTGGGGGGACAGCCGCGCGCGGGCGATGGCGTCGGGGGGGGCGTCGGACGGCAGGGGGACGTCGGGCCGCGCCAGCCGGGCCAGCCACCTGCCGTCGAGGGGTCGCGCCAGATCGCTCACCGCGACGGCGGCCGCCGTCGTCTGCGCCTTGTCACCGATGGCGTCGCCGACGCCGACCGCCCATCCAGCCAGCAGCAGCGCCACCCGCGTCGCGGTCGACGCGCTGTAGGTGAAGAGCGCGCCGCGAGGCCCCGCGAGCCGCCGCGCTTCCGAGAACGCCGCCACCGTCCAGAGGGCCGGGTTCGCGCGCGGCGAGAAGGGATCCCAGTAGATGACGTCCGCGCGACTCGTCTGCCGGGCCAGCGCCTGGGGGAGCTCGCCGCGGACGAGGCGCCAGTGGGTGCGGGCCGTCTCGTGCGCATCGTGGGCCAGCAGAGCACGGGCCGCTTCGGCCGGCTCGCCGCGCCACCCGAAGGGTTCGCCGGCCGCCAGGGCCAGCTCGAGCGCGCCGAGATCGCGCTCGAAGCTGACGAGCTCGAGACGTGCCGCCCCTTCCGGCAACCCTTCGGACGCCGACCGCGCCGCCAGCGCGTTCGAGCCGGCGCCCAGGCCCACGTCGAACAGGACCAGGCGATCGCCCACCCCGCCGTCCCTGGCCAGCAACCTTTCCCGGAGCCGCGACTGCCGGACGTAGAGCTGCTCGGCCTCGACGAGAGGACCGACGCCCGGGTGCATGACCTCGCCGTCGGTGAGGCTGCGCATCGCCAGCGCCCCGCCGCGCGTCCGGACGACTTCGTGGCTCGCGCGCTCGTCGCTCACGCCCGCACCGCGGCGTGTTCGTGACGATCGATCTCGGCCAGTCGTTCACGCGCAAAGCGCGCGTAGACGCCGGCGTCGATTGCGGCGCGCGCCTGGCGCATCAGCTCCAGGTAATAGTGGAGGTTGTGCACGCTGAGGAGGCGCGGGCCGAGCGGCTCGCTGCACTTGAAGAGGTGGTGCAGGTAGCTTCGACTGAAGGTCCGGCAGGTCGCGCAGGCGCAGCACGCGTCGAGCGCGTCGTCGACGGCCGCGTTGGCGCCCCGCGTGACACGCACCCGCCCGGTCGAGGTGAACGCCGTCCCCTGCCAAGCCAGGTGCGTGGGCAGGACGCAATCGAACATGTCGACGCCGCAGCCGATGGCGTACAGGAGATCGGGCGGCGTGCCGACGCCCATCAGGTAGCGCGGGGCCGCCTCCGGCAGGAGGTCGACCGCCAGTCCCGTGATCTCCTCGCGCTCGGCCCGCGTGTCGCCCACCGCCAGCCCGCCGATGGCGAAGCCGTCGAACGGGTGCTCGGTGAGGAAGGCGGCCGACTGCCGCCGCAGCGCCGGGACCAGCCCCCCCTGCACGATCGCGAACAGCGCCTGCGCCGGGTTCTTGCGCGCCGCCAGGCTGCGCAGCGCCCAGCGGTGCGTCCGCTCCATGGCGGCGCGCACCGCCGCCTCTTCGGCCGTCGACGGGATGCACTCGTCCAGCGCCATCATGATGTCCGACCCCAGCGCCCCCTGCATGGCGATCGACGTCTCGGGCGTCAGGTGGTGCAGGCGACTGTCGATGTAGCTGCGAAAGCGGGCGCCGCTCTCGTCGATCGTGCGGTCGCCCGGCAGCGAGAAGATCTGATAGCCGCCCGAGTCGGTGAGCACCGGGCGCGGCCAGCGCATGAACCTGTGCAGGCCGCCGACGCGCCGGAACAGCTCGGGCCCCGGCCGCAGCAGCAGGTGATAGGTGTTCGCCAGCAGGATCGGCGTGTCGATGGCCAGCAGGTCGTCCGGCGTCAGCCCGGTCACCGTGGCGCGCGTCCCCACCGGCATGAACACCGGCGTCTCGATCGAGCCGCGCGACGTCACCAGCGTCGCCCGCCGCGCCCGCGAGCCCGGATCGCGCGCGCCGCGAAGGAACCGCAGCGGTGAGGTGGATTCTGAGTCGGGCGTTTCCAACCGGGCGCGACAGGGTACAACATCGCCGGGGCCCGGCCGAGGACGTCAACGCCGGCCGGCGCGAACGCCCGGGCTCACTTCTCGGTCTCGACGGTCTTCTTGAGTCCGTCGAGCATCATGCTCCAGTTGCGGCGCGACTCGTCACGGGCCTTCTCGCTGGGGTTGTTGTCCTGCGACAGGTCGACGTGGATGGCCCCGTCGGGCCCGTCCAGCTGGATGGTCACCGTGTGATAGCTCTCGGGCCGATCGGGCGCGCCCGACAGGGGACTGAAATGGCTGTAGCGCAGCCGCTTCCCCTGCTGAATCTCCAGGATCCGCCCCTTGTCCTCGAACGGCTTCCCTTTCCATTCTCCCTTCCAGACAATCGGGCTGCCCACCTTCCAGTCGGACTCGACCGTGGCACCGAGCATGTACTGCTTGATCTTGTCGGGGTTCACCAGCGCATCCCAGACCTGGGAAAGGGAACCTCGTATGGTGACGTCGGCCTCAGCCGGGAGATTTTCGGGCATCGCTCCCCTCCTCTCCTGATGATCTTTAGTCATGCCGGGCCGAAACGTCATCGCGCGGTGGCCCTCGGCAGTCAGCAGCTGTCACGGCCGAGAAGCTTGCGCCGCTCGAAGACGCCACCCACGTTGAATACATGGGTCCGAGAGCCATGAACGCTATGCTGGGGCTTCTGCTCTTCTTCTCGACGTTCTTGTGGCCGCACACGCCCGCTCAGCGCGCGACAGGGTGGACGGTCGGGCTGCTGGCGGTGACGGCAGCTCTGGCTGGGCTGTCCGGATACAGGTGGGGCCGCTTTGTGAACGCGGCGCTGGGAGGATGGCTGATCGTCTCGGCGCTCCTCCCACCCCGCGCGAACATTGCCACCTTCTGGACCGACCTGGTCGTCGGGTTCGGCCTGGTCTTCCTGTCGACGTTGCCGAGCTTCGCGGTGCTGCGACATCGGCGAAGCGGCGCTTGAGAAGGCCAGCGGCTCGGAGGTGATCACGAGCCGAGCCGCGCGGATCGTGGCTCGGCTCGTCGCAGTCGTCAGAACAGCGGTCGAACGCTGCCGAAGAGCGCCGCGAAGCTGGTCCCGAAACCGGACGCGAAGGTCCAGGTCGGGAACGCGAAGGCGAGGTCGCCCGTACCACCTTCGACGCTGCCGTAGAAGTACGCGTTGCCGCTGTCGGGCGTCGAGGCGACCATGTCGTCGAGCCCGTCGCCGTTGACGTCGCCCACCCCGCCCAGGAAGGCGGTCAGGTTGCCGCCCATGAAGTCGTGGCCGGGGATCGGTACCGACCGGAACGGGCGGCAACCGGTGCTGCCGCACGAGCCCGGCGCGCCGAAGTAGACGCGCTGGCGCTCGGTGAGCCCCTCGATCGACGAGAGCGAAGAGATGACGTCGCTGTATCCGTCGCCGTTGATGTCCCCGGCGGTGCCGAGCGCGGCCTCGCCCGCTTGAACGAACAGGGACCGGCTGGTGTCGATCCCGTCGGGCGTCCCCGGGAACACCTGGAACGAGGCGAAGTCACCAAAGCCGTCGCCGTTCTCGTCGCCCGCGAAGCTGCCGGACGGGTTGGCGAACCCCGCCTCCGCCGTCAGGCCGCCGCTGCTCGACAAATAGAGGGCGCCGCCCACGTACAGATCGGGCATTCCGTCGGCGTTGACGTCGCTCGGTCCCTGCACGACGCTGGCGTCGCCCGTCCCGCCCGATCCAGCCAACGTGAAGGCCGCGGTCGTCGCGATCCCGTCGGCGCTGCCCAGAAACACCTGGGCGTGCTCGACGCCGCCGACCAGCAGGTCGCCGTACCCGTCGCCGTTGACGTCGCCCGCGCCGGCGATCGACGCGCCGAAGCCGGAGGTGACGTCCCCGGCCGACAGCGTGGTGCCAGTCCCGCCGGGACCCGCCGGCCCGCCCAGGAAGACGGTGACCGCGCCCGGGCCGCTGCCGGACGCGACCGCCAGATCGACGAACCCGTCGCCGTTGACGTCGCCCGCCGACGCCACCGCCTCGCCGAACAGCGCATCGCCGGTCAGCGTCTCATCGGGGGTGAACCCGGGACCGTTCGACGTGCCGTTGAAGATCGAGACGCTCTGCGATCCGGCCGCCGGCGAGCCGATGGCCACGTCGGCGAAGCCGTCGCCGTTGAAGTCCGGCACCACGCCCCAGGCGATGTCAGCGCCCGTGTCGCGCCCGGGGATGGTGAGCTGCCAGACTGCGCTTTGCGCCTGGTTGGTGATCGACCCGCCAGAACAGCACCCCGGCGCGCAGCGGCGTCTCCGGCCGCGCCGTGCCCTGGCTGCCGGGGAGCTCGTCGATGACGTGCGCGCAGGCGCGATCATCGCAGATGTCGACGGTGACGCTTCCGCGGGCCGGCGTGTACCGGAAGGTCGGCTGGCGACTGCCGCTCATGCTCCCGGACAGCGGCGCCAGCGGCCGCAAGCGACCGTGGCCGTTCGCCACCCGAACGAGCCCCTGCGTGGCCGTGTTCGTGCGCGCGTCGACGCCGGGCGCGCCCCTCTGGTTGTCGCCGCAGCCGGCGCCGCCGACTCCCAGGGCGACCGCCACCGCCGCCCCAAACATCCCGTCCCATATTTTGTGATTCATTGCCATGGCCATCCTTTCGCTCGCACGCGCATTGACATTGCCCGTGCGCAACCTGGACCTGCGGCAATGGCCGTCAAGCGACGCCTCGATGACCTTCCCGTCACCTGTCGTCCGCCAGATCGACGTTCCACGTTCGTCACTCCTCGCCTCCCATCCGTCGCTGCCGTCGCTGCCGTCGCTGCCGTCGCGGCCGCATCGCGATCGCATCGCGACACCGTCCACGACCAACTTCGTAGAACGGGGACGGCAAATACGAGATCGGGCATTCGAGCGAGAGCACTTCCCAACGTGCAGGACAGCACTACATTGCGCCGCGATTTGTGTCGTTTGCGTTGATTCCAACTTCAAGGAGATTCGAATGCTGAAGAAGGTGGCGGTACCACTCATGTTCCTGTCGATGGGCGTGTTCTCGGCGGGCCTTTCATCAATCGGTTGCGGCAGCAGCAGCAACAACAACAACGACGGTGGCACCGGCGGCGGCGGCGGAAGGGCGACCGGCGGCACGGGCGGGAAAGCAACGGGCGGCAGCGGCGGCAAGGCCACGGGCGGCGCGGGCGGCGGCGCGACGGGCGGCGCCGGCGGCGCGGCCACGGGCGGTGCGGGCGGGAAAGCAACGGGCGGCAGCGGCGGCGCTCCGGCGACCGGTGGGACCGCCGGCGGTGCGGCGGGTGGGGCAGCGGGTGGCGCGGCCGGTGGCGCAGCGGGCGGTGCGGCCGGTGGGGCGGCGGGCGGCGCGGCCGGTGGGGCCGCCGGGAGCGCGGCGGGCGGTGCCGGCGGCGCGGCGGGGGCCGCGGCGGGCGGTGCTGG
Source organism: uncultured Pseudomonadota bacterium (assembly GCA_963835825.1). GTDB lineage: Bacteria > Myxococcota_A > Polyangia > Fen-1088 > Fen-1088 > JADGRB01. Next base: position 131,611 of record CAWIGZ010000001.1, on the reverse strand, counting down.
CGGCGTGGCGGCTGGTGGCGCAGGAGGCTTGGCTATCAAGACCTACAACGTCGTTCTGAATGGCGCCATGGAGGGCTTGACGGGCGTTACTGGCACTGGTGCGGCCGTTGTGACGCTGAATCCGACCACCGGAGACGTCACCGTCAACGGCACGTTCACCGGTCTCACCGGGAATGCCACGGCGGCCCACATCCACGGCCTGGCGACCCCTCCGGCCACCGCCGGCGTCATCCTTCCGTTGGCCGCTACCTCAGCAACGAGCGGGACGCTCACGGGCAGCGGGACACTCACCGCGGATCAGGTCACCGGCATGCTCGCCGGCATGACCTACTTGAATATTCACACTCTAGCCAACCCCAACGGAGAGATCCGCGGCAACATCGGCCCCTAAATCAGGCCGGAGACGGCCAGAGTTCCCCAGGTCTCACTCCGGCGGGCGCAACTCGCTGAAGTGAGACTGCACGGACAGAGCCGCGCCCAGACAGAGCCGACGACGTCCGAAATCGCCGTGCCGGCGGCGAGGCGGGGGTCGGCGGTGGGCGGCAGGGGCACCCCGCGGCAATCGCCCGGCGCAGCTACCGGTGTTTGTCGTCGAGCCGGGGCGCGTTCTCCAGAATCTTTCGTTCGCGCTCGACGCGGGCGTTCACCCCCTCGTCGCTGGTCGTCTCGGTCGACGGACGGGTCTTCCAGGCTTCGTCTTCCGCTTCGGCTTCGTCATCCGCGGGGTGCGGGCTCTGCTTGTTCATCCGCGAATCGTCGCTGCTGCTGTGGGCCATACCTCGATCGGTAACCACGCCGCCCACGCAGGCGAGCCTAGTTCGTCGTGAAGATCGGCTCGCCCAGCCGCTCGGCCAGCTGGCGGGGCGTCTCGCCGGCGTTGTTCGGAAGGTCGTCCTTGGCCCCGGCCGTCAGCAGCAGCCGAACCACTTCGTACCGGCCGCGCGCCGAAAAGACGGCCCGGCCGAGCGGCGTGTTCCCCTCCGCGTCCTGGGCGTTCACGTAGGCACCGCGACCGATGAGCAGGGTGGCCGCCTCGGGCAGCACCTCTTCGGCGGCGATGTGCAGCGCAGTCGCGCCGCGCTCGTCGCGGGCGTTCACGTCGGCTTTCGATTCGAGCAACAGCCCCAGGAGGCCCACGCCGCCGCCCAGCACGGCCGAGAAGATCGGCGTGCGCCCGTCGCCGTCCCGGGCGTCCGGGTTCGCTCCCCGCGCCAGCAGCGTCCGCACGCGCTTCAGATCGCAAACGAACGCCGCCTCCACCATCTGCTGGTCGAGGGCGCGCCGCTCTTCGTTGCTCATCGGCATGGCGCCGGAGCTTAGGCTCTGCCCCGCGGGCGCGCCAGCCGTGCGGCGCGCTTCCGGCGGTCGCTCGACGCGCGCTCAGCGCGGGAGCTGGAAGTGGAAGGTGTACGACTGAATGACGAAGGCGACCGGCTTCCCTTCCTTGCCGATGGCCGGCGAAAAACGGCAGCGGTGCTTGAGCGCCTCCATGGCGGCGCGATCGAGCCCGTGCCCCAGCCCGGAGAGCACCCGGACGGCGTACACCCGCCCCTCGGGCGACAGCGAGACGCGCAGGCGGACGTCCCCTTCGACCCCCGCCTGCGCGGCCTCGTCGGGGTAGGCGATGGTCCTCCCGCAGGCGTCGGTGTCGATCTCCGGCATCGTGGCGATGTCCGACTCCGACGCTGGTTGATAGGGGCCCTGGCCATCGCCCGAGCCGACGGAGCCAACCCCGCCCGTGCGCCCGCCCGGAGCGCCCCCGGGCCGCATCGGATCGCCCGCCATGGACGTGGTGGGACCCGCCGGAACGGCCACGCCGGTGGCGACCTCGCTCGTCGAGGCCATCGCCACGGCGAACATCGGCCTGGGCGCCGGCGCGCGTGCGGGCGGCGCCGCCGGCTGGGGCGACGGACGCGCGGGCGCGGCGGCCGGCGAGCGCAGGGCCAGTCGCCGCCGGGGCTTCGGCGCCGCGGCCACGTGCTGCGGCCCGGCGGCCGCGGCCGGATGCGCGGCGGCGGCCGGCGGCGGTGGCTTCACGAATTCCAGCTCCACCGTGCTGGGGGCGGGTCGTTTGCCGCCGTGCTCGCGCGCAATCGCGACCGCGAACCCGGCATGAACGACCAGCGCCACCGCCACGGTGACCAGATCGACTCGGCGAGACACCGACAACCCTTACGGACCCGACTGCGTGTTGAGCGCGAACTTCGTCACGCCGAGCCCCTTGATGACGTCGACGACGTGCATGACGTCGCCGTAGGCGATCCCCCGATCCGCGGCGACGATCGCCTGCAGCTCCGGATCGCTCTTCAGCAATCCGGGGACGATCGCGCGCACCGCCTGCTCGTCGGTCGGCTGGCCGTTTCGGTACAGCTTGTAGCCGCCCGCCGCCTCCTTCTCCAGCGTCAGCGCCAGCGTCGACCGCTTGGTCTCGTCGGCGGTCGCCGCCTTGGGGAGCGCCACCTTGATCGAAGGCGTGGCGACGATGAGCGGCGCGGCCACCATGAAGATGACCAGCAGCACCAGCGTCACGTCGACCATCGGCGTGACGTTGATGCTGGCGAACATCCCCCCACCGTCGTCCTGATTCGGACCGGCGGCGGCCATCAGGCGCTCCGCCGCAAGGGCTGCGCCTCGGGCTGCGCCCAGCCCGCCTGCACGTCCTCGGCCGCCAGGTGCGCCAGCCAGTCGACCTCGGCCATCCGCACCCGCACCCGCCGGCTGAAGTAGTTGAAGGCGACGACGGCCGGGATCGCGACCAGCAGGCCGATGGCGGTGGCCACCAGCGCCTCCGAGATCCCGGCCATCACCGTCGAGGCGCCGGCGCCGACCGTTCCCTGGGTGGCCGCCAGATCGTGGAAGGCCTTGATGATCCCCAGCACCGTCCCGAACAGGCCGACGAACGGTCCGTTCGAGCCGAGGGTGGCCAGGAACGGCAGGCGCCGTTCCAGCCGCAAGCGCTCGCGCGTCTTGGCCCCCTCGATCGCCGCCGACATCTCGATCGGCGCGGTCATCCCGATCAGCCCGGGCGCGCCGGCCTCGCCGCCATCGGCGCCCTGCCGCAGCAGCGCGCGGATCTCCGCCGCCAGATCGCTGCGGCCGGGCCGGTGAGCTCGAAAGTACCAGAGCCGTTCGAGCATGACGGCCATGCTGATGACGCTGAGAGCGATCAGCAGCCAGAGCACCCATCCGGCGCCGTGGAGAGTGAACGCGAGGAACCGTCCCGAAACATCCATCTTGGTACTTCCTTTTCCTTTCTTTACTGGAGCAGCAGGGTGCGATGTGCGAAGTCGGTGCCGCCGCGTTCGTCGCGAGCGACGGCGTACAGATCGATCTGGGCGCCCGCCGGCGGCAGCCGCTGGTCGAGGTGCAGGACCGTCTGCGGCTGGGTGGCGCTGGTCTTTTCGAAGCTCAGGTCGCCGGCGGTGCAGAACCAGGAGGTGGTCAGCGTCTCCGTCCTCGCCGTTCCGTCGGCGGCGGTGTAGGTCTGGGCGCTGTCGGGCGCGAACGTCACGGTCAGCGTGACCGCCCCGCCGGACGGCACCGGCGTCGGCGAAGTCTCGTCGAGCGCCGCCATCGCGCCGGTGGCGTCGACCGAGAACAGACCGGCGATGGTAGGATTGGTGTTGGCCGGGGCCGCGTCGCCGAGCCGGACCCGGTAGATGGCGGTGAGCGCCTGCCCGCCGGCGCGGATGGTCGCCACCAGCGGCAGATAGACGCCGCCTGTCGCGTCGGGAGCGCCGAGCTGCGCGGCCGTCACCTGCGGCATCACGAAGGGGATGGTCAGACCGTCGCCGACCGGTTGCAGCTCCGAGGGCGACGACCCGTCCGCGCAGGCGGGGTTGACCGTCTGCCCCGGCAACGGCGGCAGCAGGCACACGCTCCAGGACGCAGTCGGCATTTCGCCGCTGGTGTCGACCGCCAGCGCGGTCACCGTCGTGCTCTCCCCCGGGGCGACCTGCGGCGGCTCGGCCTCGATGCCGAGCACCCGCAGGCCGGTGACGAAGCTGACCGGCGGATCGGGGAAGCTCTGGCACCCGAGCCAGCCCACCAGGCACCCGGCGCCGCAGATCCAGGAGACGATCCGCGACGGCATCCGCGCCGGCGACATCAGAAGTCCCCCCGGACGCCCAGGATCGGCAGGAGCGGCAGGCCGGTGATCGGGTGGGTGAACTGGTAGTTGTAGTTGTAGCCGACCGCCTCGGGGTTGTCGGCGCGCAACACGTTTTGCACGTCGAGGTAGAACGAGAGGCGCCAGCGATCGAAGGTGAAGACCTTGTCGACGCGCACGTCGAGCTGATTGAAGGCGCCCAGGCGGGCGCTGTTCTTGGGGCCGGCCAGCGGCGTGTAGCTGTCGGAGACCGAGTCGTAGAACGAGCCCGTCACGGGCGTGTAGGGATCGCCGGTCACGTAGCGATACCGCGCGCCCAGCTCGAACCCCCGCGGCAGGAAGTAGCTGAGCATCAGGGTGAGGATGTTGGTCTGGTCGAACTCGAACGGATACCAGCCCTCCCCGGGGTGATCCTTGCGTTCGCTTCGCGAGAGCGTGTAGGCCAGCCAGCCGAAGAGCCGCTTGCCCAGGTTCTGGCGAATCAGCAGCTCGCCGCCGTAGGCGCGCCCGATGCCGGTGTTGCCGAGCGGCGGATCGCCGGGATGTTCGCCGGCGACCACCAGATCGCGCAGGTTCTTCCAGAACAGATCGATCTCGGCGGTCAGTCCCGGATAGAGCTCCGTCTCGGCGCCGACGACGTACTGCGTGCCATGCTCGGGGAGGATGTTCGGGTTGCCGAAGTCGGCCGAGAAGGCCGACGGATCGGGCGGCTGCGCGTAGAGCCCCACCGCCCCCTTGAGCGCCAGGCGCCCGGTGAGCTGGTAGCGCAGCGCCAGGCGCGGCTCGGGGGAGACGAACGCGCGGGCGAACGAGGCCGGCATCCCCTGATAGCCCGCGAAGGTCATGATCTGCAGGCGAAACTGCGGCGTGACAGTGAGGCGGCGCCCGAAGAACCCCAGCGTGGCGGTCACGAACGGGGCGACGTGGTTCGTATAGAGGGTGAGGTCGTCGATGGCGTAGCCGCTGCCGGCGCCGCTGAAGCCGCCGTTGGCGCCGAGGCCCCCGGGGCCGGCACCGCTCACCAGGTCGGTGACCGCCGACGGCGAGCCGGCGCGATTGACCTGCCAGCGATCCCCCTCGAAGTCGACGCCCCCGTCCAGCCGAACCGTGCTGGTGATCGGCCAGCGGCCGATCGCCCGCGTGGCGTAGGCGAAGGCGTGCTCGTCGAGCGTGGTCGGCGTCTGCCCGAACGCCACCCCCAGCCCGAAGGGGGCGTCGTACCCGACCGAGGAGGTGACCGACAGCGTCCGGCCACGATCGAAGCGGTGCGACCAGCTGAGAACGGCGCGGTGAAAGTAGGTGTGCGAGTCGACGGTGGCGTCGAGCGCGTCGTTCTTGACCCGCGCCAGCAAGCTGAGCCGGTCGTCCGAACCAAACAAGAACAGGTCGACGACGTCTCGCCCCGAGGCGGGCCGCCAGGAGAGCCGCGCCTGGTAGTCGTAATAGACCGGCGAGAGCTGAAACGAGCTGCTGGTGAAGAGCGGCAAGGTGGCGTCGATCCAGCTTCGCCGTCCGGCCACGGCGAACGACAGCGTCTTGCTGATCGGCCCCTCGAGCATGAGCGAGCCGTCGAGCAGGTCCATCTGCGCGTAGCCGTGCAGCCCGTCGGTGCGCGGCCGGCGGGTGTCGACGTCGACAATCCCGCCCAGGCCGAGGCCGTGATCGGCCTGGTAGCCGCCGGGGACGAAGGTGAGCGCGTCGATCATCTCGCTGTTCACCGTCGAGCGGAGCCCGCCGAAGTGGTAGAGCACCGGCACGTTCACGCCGTCGATGTAGACGCGGGTGTCGGCCGGCGCCGAGCCCCAGACCGGCAAGAGGCCGATCCCGAACGGCGCCCGGGCGACGCCCGGCAGGTTCTGGACCGCCTTCAGGGTGTCGCCCTGGGTGCCGGGGATGCGCCGGATCTCCGCGGTGGTGAGGGTCTGCTCGACCGTCTCGACGACGGCGCGCTGCCCACGCACGGTGGAGGCGTATCGCTCCTTGACGTCGACGTAGAGGCTGAGCTCGGTCGACTTCCCTGCGTGCAGCGCGACCGGGACGTCGACGGGGAGGATCGCCGCCCCGCGCAGCGCCAGCTTGTGCTCGCCCACCGGGAGCGCGGGGAACGAAAACCGCCCCTCCGCGTCGGTGACGACCCGTCGCTCCTCCCCCGGCGCGACGGTGACCAGCGCGACCGCGCCCGCCACCGGCGTCCGATCACCCCGCCGGCGCACGATCCCGGACAGCGGGACCGTCGGGACGGACGGCGCCGTGGCCCCGCTGGGGGCCGGCGAAGGGGGTGGGGGCGCAGCGGGTTTGAACACGAAACGATAGCTATACGTAATTCGCACCGGGACCGGATGTCCGTCGGCCTCTCCCGGCTCGAAGATAAATTGCCGAGCGGCGGCGACGGCCGCCTGGTCGAGCGCTTCGCCCCCCTCGCCGCCCGCCGGCTTGACCACCTCGACCGCGCCGACCTTGCCGGTCTCGTCGACGTCGATGGAGAGCACGACCTCCGCTTCCCGCCGGGCGGCCGGCGTCGTGGGGAAGACCGCCTCGACGAAGTGAACGAGGCGGGGCGGCTTGAACGACGCGGCGCTCGGTTCCGCGGCGTCGGCCCGGGAGAGCTGCATGAGCGCAATCATGATTGCAACGGACGCCGAACAGCGTTGCCACCGAATCGTCGACTGGGAGTCAACCCTGATTTTCCAGGACGTCCGCAATGATTCGACCCGCCTCGGCGGACCCGCGTTGCTCGTCCCGAGGCTCACCGACGGTTCATTGACCCTTTTGCGCATCGCTCCCCCACTGCAGAGAGGGGGCCACTCGGGTTGTGCTCCGCAAGGGCAGACTTAGCCTTTTCCTCATGTCCATCATTGACGATTTGTTGCAGAAGACGAGTCGGACGTTCGCGTTGGCCATCCCTCTCCTGCCGGAACCAACGCGCAATCAAGTCGGCATCGCCTACCTGCTGTTCCGGATCGCGGACACCTTCGAGGATGCTGTGCTCTGGACGCGCGAGCGGCGGCTGGAGACGCTCGGTCGGTTCGTCGAGCTGCTGGACCAGGATCCAGCCGCCGCCGATGCGCTGTCCCGCGACTGCTTGCGCGAGCCGCCCATCGAGCACGCCGGCTACCGGGAGCTGCTGGCCCGGATGCCGCTGGTGCTTCGCGAATTCGGGGCGCTGGAGCTGCCGGCCCGGGTGGCCATCCGCCGGCACGTCGCGCGAAGCGTCGACGGGATGAAGCAATTCGTGCGGCGCTCCGACGAACGGAATCGACTCACCCTGGGCACCGTGGATGAGCTCCGCGACTACTGCTACTCGGTCGCCGGAATCGTCGGCGAGATGCTGACCGAGCTCTACCTGCTGGACCGCACCGAGCTGGCGACCGCCGCCGAAGCGCTTCGCAACCGCGCCGCGGCCTTCGGCGAGGGGTTGCAGTTGGTGAACATCCTCAAGGACGCTCCGCGCGACGCCGAGGAGGGGCGCGTCTACATCCCCCGCGGCGTCGACCTCCGAACGATCCTGGATCTGGCCGACCGAGCGCTCACGGGGGCCGAGGAATACGTCGAGCTCCTGCGCCGTTCCGCCACCGCGCCCGGGTTGATCGCCTTCAACGCCTTCATCGCCGGATTGGCCCGCTCCAACCTGCGAATTCTGGCCGAACGTGGCCTCGGCGCGAAGCTGTCGAAGGTCGAGGTCGCCTCCGTCGCGGCCGAGGTGGCCCAGGAGCTGGCGCCGCCCGCCTCCACCGGCGTGGGGCTGTCCAACCCCGACTGACATCTAGAATCCATAATCCTCGTACTTCGTCTGGCCGGGGGCGTTCTTACGCTGAGGGGAGGGACGGGGGACAGGCGATGCGGGCATTTTTGACCGGGGCGACGGGGTTCATCGGATCGCACGTGGCGCGCGCGCTGACCGCGCACGGAGAGAGCCTCTCCTGTCTCTGCCGGCCGACCAGTCACCGCGCCGATCTGGACGACCTGGCCATCGATTGGGTGGTCGGCGATCTCACCGACCGTGATTCGCTGCGACGCGCGATGACCGGAGCGGAGGTGGTGTTCCACTGCGCGGCCGACTACCGCCTCTACGCCCGCGACCCCCGAGAGATCTACCGCAACAACGTCGACGGAACGCAGAACGTGCTCGAGCTCGCCGCCGAGCTCGGCGTCAACCGGATCGTTTACACCAGCTCCGTCGGCACGCTCGCGCTCGGTGGACAGAAGCCGGCCAACGAGAACGCGCACGGGCAGCTCGAGCACATGGTCGGGGACTACAAGCGCAGCAAGTTCCTCGCCGAGCGGGTGGTGGAGACCTGGATCGACCGCGGCCTGCCGGTCGTGGTGGTGAGCCCCTCGACGCCGATCGGCGAAGGGGACGCCAAGCCGACGCCCACCGGACGAATCGTGGTCGACTTCCTCAACGATCGTCTTCCCGCCTACGTCGACACCGGGCTGAACCTGGTCGACGTGCACGACGTCGCGCTGGGGCACCTCCTGGCCGCCGAGCGCGGGCGCCCGGGCGAAAACTACATCCTCGGCTCCGTGAACCTCACCTTGCGACAGATGCTCGAGCTCTTGAGCCGCCTGACCGGGAAGCGCCCGCCCCGGCTCAAGCTGCCGCACTGGATTCCGCTGGCCATCGCCCACCTCGAGGAGCCGCTCGCCCGCTGGCTGGGCCGCGATCCCCGCGTTCCCCTCGACGGCGTCCGGATGTCGAAATCGGTGATGTTCTTCGACGCCAGCAAGGCGGTCCGGGAGCTGGGATTTCCCCAGAGCCCGATCGAGCCGGCGTTCGAGCGCGCCGTGAGCTGGTTCATAGACCACGAATACGCTCCGGCCGCCGCCCGACTTCTTCCGCTGCCGCACAACCAACAGCTCCCTCCGTCCGCGTTCGGCGCCTGACCTGGGCCCCGCGTCATTAAGTTGACGCAGCCCCAATCCGCGGGCGCCGCTGGGGGAGATCCTTTTCCCGTCACATGCGTCTCATCCGATAGGGGGAGACGCCATGAGACCAAGAACCCTGATAGCGGCCAGTCTGCTCGCGCTCGGCGGAACCGGATGTGGGGGCGCTCGAACCAGCTATGTCCGCTCTCCCGGTGGTTCTTGACAAGCACCGAACTAGTTAGTTATCACTTACGTAAGCAATGACTAACGCATCCGCCGTGGCCGCCACCTTCGTGGCTCTCGCCGATCCGACGCGCCGCCAGATCTTCGAGCGGCTGGCTCAGCGGACGAGGTCGGTCGGCGAGCTGGCCGAGGGGCTTCCGGTGACCCGGCCGGCGGTCTCCCAGCACCTCAAGGTCCTGGCCGAGGCCGGGCTGGTCGCGCACGAGCGTGACGGCGCGCGCCGGGTCTACCGGATCGATCCGCGTGGGCTGGCGATGATGCGGGCCTACCTGGACCGATTCTGGGATCGGGCGCTCGCGGCCTTCAAAGCGGCGGTCGAGGACCCGGGAGGCGCACGACGATGAGCTCGGTTCCTCCGGTTCGAAAAGAGCTGGTCGTGGCGGCGTCAGCCGATCACGCGTTCAAGGTGTTCACCCGCGGCATCGACCGGTGGTGGCCTCGCCAGCACCACATCGGCAGCTCTCCGCTCAAGCGCGAGGTGCTGGAGGCTGGCGTGGGCGGTCGCTGGTACGGGGTCTCCGAGGACGGCACGGAGTGCGACGTGGGCAAGGTGCTGGTCTGGGACCCGCCCCGCCGGCTGGTGCTCGCCTGGCAGATCACGAGTGACTGGAAGTTCGACCCCGGCTTCACCACGGAGGTCGAGGTCACGTTCACCTCCGAGGGGCCGAAGACGACCCGGCTGGTGCTGGAGCACCGTGACCTCCACCTGTACGGCCTGGCGGAGCCCACCTACCGCCGGGCGATCGATTCCAAGGAGGGCGGCTGGGGATTCATCCTGCAGCGCTTCGCGGACGAGGCGGCCCGCTGACGGCGGCCTCATACAAACAAAGGAGAGACCATGCTTGCTTGCTCGGCTCGAGTGCGTGTCCTGTCATCCAGCTCGCTCGTGGCGATGCTCATCCCACTCGCGCTTGTCGCCCTGACCGGTCGCGCCCTGGGGAATGCTCACCCTGCCCCGCCGGATCCAAGACCGCTCGCCCCGCTGAAAAAGCTGGTCGGCACCTGGCAAGGCAACGCCCAGATGGGCGGCAAGACCGTCCCGGTGACGATCACGTATGTGTCGACGGCCGGCGGTTCCGCAATCGTCGAGCACCTGTTCCCGGGCACCCCGCACGAGATGATGTCCGTCTACACGGTCGAAGGCGATGGCGTGACGATGACCCACTACTGCGCGCTCGGGAATCATCCGAAGATGACGCTGAAGAAGGCGGACGCGCACAGCCTGTCGTTCGAGGCGACCGGCGCCGATGGGCTCCGCTCACCGTCGGAGCTGCACATGCACGCGATGACTGTCTCCTGGACCGACGGCGACCACATCCGCGAGACCTGGACGTCCTTCGCCGACGGGCGACCGAAGGAGGAGAAGGTCTTCGACCTCGCGCGCAAGCCGTGACGACGAGGCTGCTGGGTCCATCCGGCTTACCCGGCCTCGCTCAGGGCAGGGACTTCGACTTCAGGAATGCCCAGGCCGTGTCGGCCGGGCCGGGCGCGTGGCCGCCCCCCTGGATGGTGTAGAGGCCGACCTCCACGCCCGCCGAACACTGGGTGTAAAGCTGCTCCATTCCGCTGGTCGTCGGCGATCCGGTGCAGCCGTCGAGCATCGACCACTTCATGAACGTGCCGACGGCGCCCAGAAAGTCGATCTTTCCCGACGGGCCTGGACCTCCGTTGTAGGGGACCTCGGTGTCGGCGGTCCCGCGGAACGAAAGCTCGCTGATGGGACGCGACGGGCTGCAGGGCTCTTCGCTGTCGACGAGGAGATCGAACGACGACGGCGTGACCGCCGCGAAGATGTCGGCCGCGTTGCACGCCAGATAATGCGACATCCCGCCTCCCATCGAGAAACCGGTCGAGTAGACGTGCTTCGGATCGATGCAGGCGCTGGCCTCGATCGCGGAGACCATCCCCTGGGCGAAGCCGAGATCGTCGACGGTGCGCGAGTTGGTGCAGCACGGTCCGATGTTCCAGGCGTTGTCGATCCCGTTGGGCCACGCGATGATGAAGCCGTTGCTGTCCGACAGGGCCGCGAACCCGGAGAGCGACTTCTCGCCGGAGCCGGTCCCCCCGAGCGGGTGGAAATCGAGCACCAGCGGCACCGGCGACTTGCCGTTGTAGCTGGAGGGGATGTGCAGGATGTAAGTCCGCGAGGTGCTGCCGACCTGGATCGTCTGGTTGGTCTCTCCGGCGACGGCGGTCCTGCCGGCGCAGCTGAGCGTCGAGCCGCCCCCGCCGCCGGTCGCCGTCGTTCCTCCGCCGCCCTTTCCCGCGGAGCCGCCCGCGCCGCCGGCGGCTCCTCCATGACCGGAGCCGCCGGTTCCCGCGGTGGCGCCGCCCGAGCCGCCCGCGTTCGCTCCTCCGCGCCCGCCCGAGCCACGGGCTCCCGCCGCGCCGCCGGCTGCTCCCGAGCCGGCGACGCCGCCGGTGCCGGTCGCGTTCATGCCGCCGGTGCCTCCCCCGGTTCCCGCGCCGGTTCCACCGGAGCCGCCGGTCGCTCCTCCCGTCCCGGGACCGGGGCCGGCCCCGCCCGTTCCGGCCGGCGAGCCTCCCCCGGAGCCGCAATTCGCGACCAACGCGGTCGAGGCGATCAGCAGCGCAATGAGAAAGAAACCTGGCGCCGATGGCGGGGCGGATGCGGGGGCATTCATCGCGACCTCCTCTGGGGGATGTCGCGAATCATCCCTGGCGGCGCGGGAGGGGCAATAGGCCGCTCGGCCTATACGCAAGACGGCCGCGCACCAGTCGGGTAGCATTCCGACCGTGACCGAACCAGCCCCGTCCGACGAGCGCCTCCTCGCCGCGGCGCGCGCCGGGGACAAGGCCGCGCTCGAAACGCTGCTCGAACGTCACCAGGAGCAGGTCTACAGGTTCGGCATGAAGATGTGCCGGGATCCGGAGGACGCGAAGGACGTCCTTCAGGAGACGTTGCTGGCCATGGCCCGTGGCGTCCGCGACTTCCGCGGCGCCTCCTCGATCTCGACGTGGCTCTACACGATCGCGCGGAGCTATTGCATCAAGAAGCGGCGCCGCAGCAAGTTCGCCCCCGACGAGGAGCGCTCGCTGGAGACCGAGGCGGCGACCGAGGCGAGACAGCTCTCGTCCCCCGGCGCCGGCGCGGATGAGGTGCTCGCCGGCAAGCAGGTGGAGCGGGCGCTCGAGCAGGCGATCGCCGGGCTCGACCCGCTCTACCGCGACGTTCTGCTCCTCCGGGACGTCGAAGGGCTGACCGCGCCCGAGGTCGCGGAGGTGCTGGGGGTGACCGTCCAGGCGGTCAAGAGCCGCCTGCACCGGGCCCGCCTCTCGGTTCGCGAGCAGGTCGCCCCGCTGCTGGGGGTCGAGCTGGACGTCGCGGCGGCGCCCGGCAGCTGCCCCGACGTGCTGACGATGTTTTCGCGCCACCTCGAGGACCAGATCAGCGCCGACCTCTGCGCGGAGATGGAACGGCATCTCGAGGCCTGCGGGCGCTGTCGAGGCGCCTGCGAATCGCTCAAGCGAACGCTCGCGCTGTGTCGAACCTCGGGTCCCACCGTCGAGGTCCCCGCGGCGGTGCAAGCCTCGGTGAAGAAGGCCCTGCGGACCTTCGTCGCCGACAACGCCTGAACCCCTTTGGCGGGAACTGGCTCTAACTCAGGGAGGAGGCCGCAATGGCGACTGTGCAAGTGACGGAGAAGACCTTCGATACGACGGTGAAGCAGGGGATCGTCCTGCTGGATTTTTGGGCCGCCTGGTGCGGGCCGTGCCGGGCGTTCGCCCCCATCTTCGAGGCCGCGGCGGCCCGCCACCCCCAGGTCGTCTTCGGGAAGATCGACACCGAAGCCGAGCCGGCTCTGGCGGCCGCGTTCGAGATCCGCGCCATCCCGACCCTGGCCGTGCTGCGCGACGGTCTGCTGCTGGGCGCGTTTCCCGGGATGATGCCGGCGAAAGGGATCGACGAGCTGATCGGCAAGGTGGAGGAGCTGGACATGGACGAGATCCGGCAAAAGGTGGCGGACGCAGAGGCCGCCGAGCCGCGGGCCGCCAAGGGAGGCGTCTGATGTGCCGGCGCGTCGACTGCTCGAAGTGTGGGCGACCGACCTTCGCGGGCTGCGGAATGCATGTCGAGCAGGTGCTCGGCAACGTTCCGCCGGCCCAGCGCTGCCAGTGCCGGGAGGAGCGGGCCAAGAGCCCCGCCGCGCCCGGCACCGGACCGCGCTCCTGGCTGCGCGGGCTCCTCGGCAAGTGAGCAGGCCGGCGGGCGACTACTGGTCCATCATCTTTTGCATGACTTGCCAGCCCGCGTCCGTGCAGAGCTTGCAAGACGGGCCGTAGAACCAGGACCGCAGCGCGGTATCGCCCATCAACTGGACGCGCATCCAGGCGGTGACCGCCGCCTCGACGGGGCCGGGGGTGGTGCCGCGGAAGGTGATCCAGCTGGCGTGGTCGACCGAGAGGTAGTCGGCCAGCATGATCGGGACGTTGGTGATCCCGTTGAACGCGTTCTGCACCGTGCTGCAGGGGACCGTGGTGTCCATGCCGCCGCAGAACAGCCAGGCCGGTCCGTGAAGGTTGCGCTGGGTCGAGGCGCCGCAGAGCGGGGCGATGGTGGTGATGTGACTGTCGGCCCCGGCGGTGGTGGTCGCGAAGGCGCCTTGCGAGTGGCCGGTGGCGCCGACGTGGGTGGTGTCGATCTTTTGGTAGAGCTCGCTGGTCGGATCGTCGTTCTGTTGCAGCACCCAGGTCACGCCGGCGACCATGGGAGCGGGGCTCCCCTGAGCGACGTTGGGGCTGTCGGAGGCGATGACCACGAAGCCGTGCGAGGCGAGCTGGTTGAGCAGCACCTTGTAGAGGCTCGGGTTGGCGCCCGTCCCGTTTCCCCAGGTCACGACCGGGTGGCATAGGCCGCCCTGACTCAGGTCCTTGGGCCGGAACATGGTGAAGGCGACCGGGGCGCCGCCGTCAGGCCCCACGCCGGCCGCCGGGCCGACGTTGTTCTCGGTGACGGTGGCGAACGGACCGGCGACGGTGGGGTCGGCCGTCGGCCAGGTGCCCATCGTGCAGGACGCTCCCGCGTCGGCGTTCGAGCCGCCGGTGCTGCCGCTCGCTCCTCCCCGCGCACCGCCGGCGCCGCCCGATCCAACCGCCCCGCCGGTCGCGGTCGAACCGCCTGTCCCCGTCGTGCCGCCGCTGGCGGTCGCGCCGCCCGTGGCCGTCGGCCCGGCGCCGCCGGTGCCGGCGGTGCTCCCGCCAGTGCCGCCGCAGGCAACCAACCCGGTGGCGACCATTCCCAGCAACAGAGACTGCGCGCGTGTCGTCCTCATGGGTCCCTCCAGGCGCCGCGATGACGCAGCGGAAACGCGGCGTTAACACCGCATATCAAGCAGTGACCGCCACGGATCCTTTCGGTTCAAAAATCGAGTCGGCGAGCGCCCGCTCCCCACCTCCGCAGAAGATGCCGTTCGGATGCCGGCGAGGCGCATTGTTTGCGTGCTAGCGCGCGATCCAGCCGGGAACCAGACCTGGCAGAGGCTGGCACGAGCGCTGCATTTCGGCGCGGTGGAGGATTCGCCATGAAATGCCGCGACATCATGAACCGGAATCTGGAGTGGCTCACGGAGACCGACAGCGTTCTCAGGGCGGCGACCGTGATGGCGGAGGCCAGCGTCGGGTTCCTGCCGATCTGCGACGCCCGTCGGCGAGTCATCGGCGTCGTGACCGATCGCGACCTTACCACCCGCGCGCTCGCGAAGCGAGTGACGCCCGAGACGACCTCCGCGGCGCTGGTCATGAGCTCACCGGCGATCACCTGTCTCGAGGCGATGGACGTTCGCGACGCCGAACAGCTGATGATCGAAGAATGCAAAGCCCGCCTGGTCGTCACCGACGCCGACGGCAAGCTGGCTGGCGTCTTGACCCTGGCCGACCTCATCGAAAAGGCACCGGGGCGCCGGAGCGCGGAGACGCTGCGGGCGATCCTCTGGCGCGAGGCCGTCGGACCGCGCGGGGGCGCCGCCAAGGGTGCGCCTCTGCTGAAGGACGATCCGATCGCGGTCAATCAACCGACTCCTCCCGACGACGTGACAGTTCGCCCCACGGTGTTCACGGGCGGCCATCGCGACGGGGCCACCAAGGAATTTCCGGGCTGACCGCGGTCCGGCCACGTCAAGAAACAACGAAGCACATTCGACGACGACCAGACAATCGACACCAAATGCGACCTCCCACAACCGTTTGCGCGCCGACAGGCGTCGCATCGTCCCCAGGGCAAGCCCGCGAAGTCGTCACACCGACGGACGCTCGTCGAGACGGCCGTTGCGCTGCAGGTTGTCCTTCGACGCCGACCCGGTCGCATTTGATTGACGGTTACAATGCACACGTGCCATACGGTGAGCGGAGTCTCGTTATGAATTGGATTAATGTCGCAAAACGAAGTCCCAGCTTTTTCGCGCGCCTGCGACCGACGCGCAATCGTTGCGATAACAAAATGCCCCGCACGCTCGACGGGCGCGCGAAAGTCTCTCGCGCGCGGCCGTCGTCCCCTCTCCAGACGGTCGTTTGACGATGCTCCCCATCCAAATCATCGTCGCGCTGGTCGCCGGCATCGCCATCGTGGTGCTCCTTTACGTGGGCGTGCGCTCCCTCGCGGGCCAGACGGTCGGCCGGGTGGTGCTGCTGGTGGGGCTGGTCGGGCTGCCGTTGCTGCTGTCGATCGGAAACATCTCTTACGGCTTTCACCAGTCGAGCACGACGTCCTTTTGTCTCTCCTGTCACGAGATGCGGGACTACGGAAAGAGCCTGTTCGTCGACAGCCGACAGGCCCTGGCGGCCGTTCACTACCAGAACCGCTCCATCGACCGCGAGACCGCCTGTTACTCCTGCCACAAGGACTACGCCATGTTCGGCGACATCACGGCGAAGATGAACGGTTTGCGCCACGTCTGGGCACATTACATCGCGGGCGTCCCCAAGAAGATCGAGCTCTATCACCCCTACCGAAACTCGAACTGCCTCCACTGTCATGACGACATGAGGCGCTTCGTCGACTCGCCGGTGCACAAGCCTATCCTGAGCGCGCTTTACGCGGGAACGACCTCTTGCGTTTCCTGCCACCGCGTCTCGCACGACATGGCCAAGGTCCAGGCCGACGACTTCTGGCAGGCCCAATGACGACCGCACCATCGAGATCTCGGCCGAAAGATTCGGCGCGCCGCCGTCGTCGCGGGGGTCGGACTGGCGGTGCAGCTGGCCGCCGCGTTCCACTGGACGCCGGCGACCTTCATCATCTCGGCCACGCTCGGGCCCCCGCTGGTGCTGGTGGGGGGCGGTCTGTTCCTGGCCGCGGTCTGGAGAAACATGCGGGACAAAGGAGCGCTTTGAGGTCGCCTCTTCGCAACCGGTGGCTCGGCGTCGCCCTCGGGTTGCTGGTTTCGGCGGTCGCGCTCGGCGCGGCTTTCCCCGCGCTGTTGCGAATTCCTCGCCGCAATGCCGGGGTCACCTATCCTCCGCGCGCGCTCTTCTCGCACCGCTCGCACGAGACGTTCGGGTGCTTCGCCTGCCACCCGTCGATCTTCCCGCAGCAGGCGCTGGTCAGCTTCACCCACCAGGAGATGAGTGAGGGGAAGTTCTGCGGCCGCTGTCATAACGGCCAGACGGCGTTCGCCATCCCGGGAACCGCGTGCACGAGGTGCCATGCCGATGCCCACTAGCCGCCGTTTGGGACGCCTGTTCGTGGTGGCGACGATGGGCTTGGGCCTGGTCGCGCGCGCCCAGACGCCCCAGGAAACGAAGCGCAAGAGCATCCTCGACGAGCTCGGGCTCAAGAAGAAGGCGCCCGCGCCCCCGACCGCGACGCCCCCGGAGCCCGCCCCCGAGCCGGCGACCGAGGAGCAAAAACCGGGAGCGCCCGGCGCCAAAGCGAAGAGCGGCGGCCGAACCGCCGTCCCCGCCGGCCCCTCGTTCAGCCGGGCGATCCACCCGCTGTTTCTTGCGACCTGCAAGCCCTGCCACACCGCGGGCGGCGCGGCGGGCGCCACCCCTTTGCTCTTGACGGGTGACCCGGAGGCGGATCACCGCGTCCTGGCGCGGTTCGCCGACGTCCACGCGCCGGAGCAGAGCAAACTTCTGCAGAAGGCGTCGGGGTCGGTGCTGCACGGAGGCGGTTCGCCCTGGCCGGTGGCCAGCGCCCAGTACGGGCGGGTGCTGGCCTGGATTCGCGCGGGCGCCCGCATGGATCACGCGGCGCCGCGCGAGGAAGCCGCGGCGCCCGCCGCCGGCGAGCCGGTCGGACACCACCCGGGCGAGCACCACGAGACGCGCACCCCCGTCGCGGCGGCGGTCCCGCCGGCGGTCCCGGCGCCTCCGCCTCCCGCTCCCGCTGCTGCCGCGACTCCGGTGGTGGTCCCCGCGGCGCCCGCCCCCGCCCCCGCGTCCCCCGCCGCACCGACCCCGCCGCCCGCGGGCCCGACGTTCGCGACCTCGGTGCACCCGGTCCTGATGAGCGTCTGCGCCGCTTGCCACCGCGCGGGTGGCCCCGCCGGCATGACCCGGTTCCTGCTCTCGGGCGACGTCGCCAAGGACGAGGCGGTCGTCCGCGCGCTCGTCGATCCGCAGGAGCCGGAGTCGAGCCTCCTTCTCACCAAGGCCTCCGGACAGATGCATGCCGGCGGTACGCCGCTCCCCGCCGGCGATCCCCGGCGGGCGGCGATCGTCGCCTGGATCGCCTCGCTGGCGGCGCCGCCTCCGCCCGCCGTCGCGACGCCGACCGTTCCCGGTGCCCCTGCCGCCCCGGCGCCCGCGCCGGCTGTCCGGAGCGCCGCGCCGCCGCCCGCACCGCCACACCCGCACGGCGGGCCGCCCGCCGGTCTTGCGCTGCCGCTCGGCTTCATGCTCAACGGCCGCTTCGACCTCAACTACGAGCGCCGGCATTTCACCGGCAATCCGTGGGTCGACACCAGCGTCGCGGCGCTGCGCAGCTACCATCACTTTCTGTTTCTCTCCCGCGACACCGGCGATCCCTGCGGGCTCAGCGTCGAGGTGCTGACGCTCCTCTTCTGGGAGGGGCATTGCCGGCTGCCGCGCCGGCTCGGTCCGGTCGCCGTCACCATCGCGGCCGGAAAGATCGTCGTCCCGTTCGGCGCCGACCCGCTCTATCACCAGAGCTACGGCGGCCTGGCCGGCTTCGATCAGGTCGTCTTGCCGCCGGTCTGGTCGATCGAAGGCGCGGCCGCGCACGCGGTGCTCACCCGGCGCGAGCTGGTGTTCACCGACGATCTCTTCGTCGTGCGCGGCTACGCGCTGGCCCACGCCGACTCGGTCCTCAACCTGCAGAGCGACTTTTCGCCCGACGACCAGACCAGGCTCGCCGTCGGCAATCGGATCGGCGCCGCCTGGATGGGGATCTCCGCCTGGTACTCGGCTTACTACAATCCGCTCGGGTTCGGGCGGCACCTCTTCATGCAGGCCATCGACGTGAACATCTGGCGACAGCGCCAGATCCCGGTGCTCGGCCACTTCAGCCTGGGGGCCGGGCTGCTGCGCGCCGACGTCTCGGGCGGCGGCCCCGGCGTGGGGGGCGTCGGCTACGACTACTATGACTTCGCCGATTACTTGCAGCTTCGCTACTACCCGCTCGACTGGCTCTTCCTCCAGTACCGCACGGGTCTCTTCACCTTCGACAACCGGCGGGCGATGGTCCTCGACAACTCGCGCCTCACCTCGGCCGACGGCTCGACGCACAACTTCGGCGTCGTGGCCCGCACGCGCAACCTCTGGTTCGGCATCTTCTACTTCATCAACCTCGAGAAGGTGAACGAGCTCCCCAACGACCTCCTGCGCTTCAACGTGACCTATGAGTTCTGACCGCCGATCTCGCGCTAGCCGCTGGGCTCTGGCGCCGCTCGTCGCCGCCGCGGCGCTGGGGTGCGCCGACTTCTCGCGCGGGCCGACCCAGGTGAGCACCGACGAGACCGTCGACGCGCGCGACGAGCGGCGACGGCCAGGGGACGCTCTCGTTCGCCACCGACGTCTACCCGCTGTTGACCATCTGCGCGAACTGCCACGTGCCCGGCGGCGCGGCCTCGAGCACGTCGCTCCATCTTCACGGGCAACGCCGCCACGGACTACACGACCGATCCTGAAGTTCGTCGACACCTCCGCGCCCGAGGGGAGCCGGATGCTCTCGAAGATGAGCGGCAACGGGCACGGCGGCGGGACCATTTACGCAGCGGGATCGCCCGAGTACGAGACCATCTTGCACTGGATTCAGCAAGGAGCGCCACAATGACGCGGTTCACCGACGATCGTTCCTTCTTTTCGCGCCCATGCTCCTCGGCGGCGCGCTCGGCTGCGCGCAGCTCGAGAGCGACAACCCCAACGCACCGGTCCCCGCCATCACCATTGGCGGTCCGAACGCGGTCGTCGTCGGCCAGACCGATCACCCTGACCGCCACCACCAGCCACGGGACCGACAGCGGCCTACACCTTCACCAGCGCCAACCCGGCCATCGCCACCGTCGACGACACCGGGGTCGTCACCGGCGTCGCGCCGGGCTCAGACCAGCGTGACGGTGACGGGCGCGGACACCAAGGCGACCGCCAGCACGCCGATCGTGGTGGAGGCCGACACCTCGCAGATCCCCTTCTACCAGGCCTGGATGATGTCCCCGCACTCGGACAGCACCGCCGAGGCCTTCAACCACTGGAACACCCAGGGGACCATTCCCGTCGAATGCGCCCGCTGCCACAGCCGCCCGGGATTCATCGACTATCTGGGCGGGGACGGCAGCACGCCGTTCGTCGTCGATCAGGCGGCGCCGACCGGAACGGTGGTCGACTGCCAGACCTGCCACAACTCGGCCGCGAACACCCTCTCCCAGGTGACCTTTCCGTCGGGCGTGACCGTCACCGACCTCGGCGGCGAGGCGCGCTGCATGACCTGCCATCAGGGGCGATCGTCCGGGCCCACCGTCGACGCGGCGATCAAGACGGCGGCGCCAGCCACCGACGACACCGTCAACGCGAGCGCTGAAGCTTCGCCGACATCCACTACACGCCGGCCGCGGCCACCCTCTACGGCGGCCTGGCGCAAGGGCGGCTACGAGTACGCCGGTCAGACCTACGACGTCCGGTTCCGCCACGTCGACAGCATCGACACCTGCATCACCTGCCACGACCCCCACTCGACCCAGGTCAATTACACCACCTGCGCCACCTGCCACGCGGGCGCGACCGATCTCGGCCGGCGCCCAGCAGATCCGGATGGAGTCGTCGATCGCCATCGACTACGACGGCGACGGGAACGTCTCCGGCGGCATCTCCGACGAGGTCAACGGCCTCTACAAGAAGCTCGGCACCGCCATCGTCACCTACGGGGCCGAGCACCAGACGCCGATCTGCTACTGCAGCGACAGCTTCCCGAACTGGTTCGTCGACACCGACGGTGACGGCGCCTGCTCGGCGGACGAGGCGATGGCCAGCAACGCCTTCACCAGCTGGACCGCGCGCCTCGTCCGCGCCACCTACAACTACCAGATGGTCCACAACGACCCGGGCGCCTTCGCCCACAACGCGAAGTACGTCATCGAGCTGATCTACGACGCCATCACCGACCTCAACACCGCGCTGGTGGCGAAGGTCGACATGAGCAAGGCGAACCGCACCGACGTCGGCCACTTCGACGGGGCCGACGAGACCTTTCCGCCACTTCGACGCCCAAGGATCGGTCGCCCGCCACCTGCTCGCTCCTGCCACGGCGGCGAGAAGGGCTTCCGGTTCTCGTCCAGTACGGGGTCGGGCAGGCCCTGCACGGAGCCCTCCGAACGGGCTCGAGTGCGGCACCTGCCACAACAGCCCGGGGACCGACTTCACCTCGATCATCGCCGTCCCCTCGGTGACCTTCCCCTCGGGCGTCACCGTCAATGAGCCGGGCAACGACAACGTCTGCGAGAGCTGCCACAAGGGGCGGGCCTCGAAGCCGGACGTCGACGCGGCGATCGCCGCCGGCAAGCCGGCCTTCGAGGACGTGCACCACCTGCCGGCCGCCGCGGTCAAGCTCGGCTCCGACGTCCACGTCGGCTACGAGTACCCGGGCAAGACCTACGTCGGCGCGCTGTCGCACATCGGCGGGACCCAGTGCACCTCTTGCCACAACCCCGTCACGAGCCACCACACCTTCGAGATCAAGGACTCCTGGAGCGGCGCCTGCAGCGTCTGCCACGCCGACGCCAACGGAGATCCCCGGAACATCCGCGTCATCCACACGCTCGACTACGACGGCGACGGCAACACCATGGAGCCGCTGGCCGACGAGATTGGCGGCCTGGCGGCGGCCACGCTGAGCGGCGATGCAGGCGGCGGCGCCGGCGCCGGGGCTCTGCTATTCGGCGGACGCCTACCCCAACTTCTTCGTCGACACCAACGGCGACAAGACCTGCAGCGCCACCGAGGCCGTCGCCTCCAACGCCTTCAAGGCCTGGACGCCCGCGCTCACCAAGGCGGCGCTGAACTTCCAGCTCTCCCAGAACGACCCGGGATCCTGGGCCCACAACTTCGACTACACCGCCGAGCTCCTCTACGACAGCACGCAGGATCTGGGCGGCGATGTCAGCAAGCTGAAACGGCCATGAACCGGTGCAGCGGGCAGAACCACGACGTGACCAACGAGGTGAAGTCATGAGGAATGCCATTCGATCGCATGCACTCTGTTCGGGCGCGGCGCTGGCCATCGCGCTCATCTCCGGCTGCTCCGGCAGCAACGGCGGCCCCGGCCAGGCCGGAACGAACGGAACGTCCTGCTCGGTCACGACGACCGACGGCGGAGCGGTCATTCAATGCACCGACGGCACGTCGGTGTCGGTCCCCAACGGCACCAACGGGATGAACGGGCTGAACGGCGCCAGCGCCCCCGACGGCGGCGCCTGCAAGGTGACCAAGAACGCCGACGCCGGCACCTACACCGTCGACTGCGGCGGCGACGCGGGCGCCATCACCGTCCTGCCGGCGATCGCCGACTACGCGACGATGACCACCGACGAGAAGGCCCAGGCCGCGCTGACCGCGACGATCACCAACGTCGCCTTCCCCGCCGACGGACGCCCGGTGATCTCGCTCAAGGTCACCGAGCGCCACGGCTACGGGGTCAGGGACCTCTCGACCGCCGCGGTCACCTGGCGGTTCGCCTTGCTCAAGCTGGTCCCGGGGATTGCCGGCACCACCGGGGGCGTGAACGGCAGCGCCAACGACACCTGGGTCAGCTACCTGGCCGCCAACGATCACACCTCGGCCTCGTCCGAAACGGCGGCCGCGGCGAACCTCACCGACCACGGCGACGGCACGTACGACTACAAGCTGGCCAAGGTCATCAACGGCGGCGCCGCCGCCGCGGGCACCACCTACGACGCCGCCGCCACCCACCGGCTCATCGTCTTGCTGTATGCCTCCGGGAACCCCTTCGCGCCCATCAACCTGGTCAAGGATTCGATCCCCGCGACCGGCGCCGACGTGACCGGACAGAACGAAAAGGTCGACGGCAAGGCCTGCCTCGAGTGCCACACCTCGTTCCGCGCCATCACCGGCGGCACGGGCGAGTTCGGCTCGGGCGAGTTCCACGGGGGCGTCCGCTACGACATCCGGACCTGCGTCGCCTGCCACAACGATCAGCGCCGCTTCTCCAGCTCCGGCGCGACGCTCACCGAGCCGGCCATGGCCGCCGACGGGACCTGGACGGGTACGGCCGCCGTGATCAACCACGAGGCGGTGATCAATCTCCCCGTCTACATCCACAAGATCCACATGGGCACGAAGCTGACGCTGACCGGCGGCACGTATCAGGGCGTCCCCCAGCCCTACGAGACGACGTTCCCGCAGGACATCCGCAACTGCGCCAAGTGCCACCGGGGACCGGCGCCCCTGGCCGACAACTGGGAGACCAAGCCGTCCAGCCGGGCCTGCGGCGCCTGCCACGACAAGGTCAGCTTCGACGCCACCGTCCCCGTCGGACGGATCGCGCACCCGGGCGGCCCGCAGGCGAACGACGCCGGCTGCAGCACCTGCCACCGGCCGGGCGGCCCCGGCGGGGACACCGCCGCCTGGCACATCCCCGTCTCGCCCCCCAATTCGCACAACATCTTCGCGGACGCGACCTCGGCCGCCAACGCCAACACCAACGCCGCTTACGTGGCGGCGGCCGGCGCGGTTCCCCCGGGCGCCGGTGTCATCAAGTACGTCGTCAACAGCGTCTCGACCTGGACCGACACGACCACCACCGGCGACGTGCTGCGGCCGCAGATCGCCTTCAAGATGCAGCTCGACGGCAAGGACGTGGTCTTCCCCGATCCGTCGACGGCCAGCGAGCTGATCCCGAACTTCGTCGGCTCGCCGAGCGCCTACTTCGTGTTCGCCGTGCCCCAGGACGGAATCAACGCGCCGGCTGACTTCAACGCCTCGGCCAGCGCCTACATCCGGAACATCTGGAACGGCACCGGGACCTGCTCGAATGCTGCAGCGACCACCACCCGCACCGGAGCGGGGACGCTCACCGGGCCGGACGCCAGCGGCTTTTACACCCTGCAGCTCAAGTGCGCGATTGTCCCGGCGAACGCGACGATGTTGACCGGCGGCATCGGCTACACCTACTCGCTCGGCTCGCGCCAGAGCCCGTCGAATCCCGATCTCGACTTCATCAACAACACGCAGCCGTTCACGCAGATCAACCTGGCCGCCTATCCGTACAAGCCAAACCTCAAGGCGGACAGCGTCACGCCCGGTTACGGCGGGGTCGGCGGGCTCATCGTGCCGCCGCTCGACGTGTCGCTGGTCGCCACCGGCTTCACCGCCCGGCGCGCGATCGTCGACAACTCGACCTGCAGCACCTGCCACGTCACGCTGGGCGTCGGCCCCGACTTCCACGCCGGCCAGCGCAACGACGCCAAGACCTGCAACTGGTGCCACCGCCCCAATCAGACGAGCAGCGCCTGGTCCGCCAATCAGAAGGACTTCATCCACGCCATCCACGGCGCGGCCGAGCGCACCAACAAGTTCACCTGGCACGAGGAGTCGCCCACCGAAGGCTTCTGGAAGACGACCTATCCTGGCGTCCTCAACGACTGCCAGATGTGCCACCTGCCGGGAACCTACGACTTCAGCTCGACCGCGACGACCAGCGCGTACCCGAACATGCTGGCCAGCACGGTCGGCCAGGGGACCTACGCGACGGGCAGCGTGCACGCCCCCTTCGTCACCGAGGGGACGAGCTACGGCGTCGGGTTCAGTTACAACGTCCTCACCGGCGCGACGACGACCGCCGATCCCACCACCCTCGTCACCTCACCGTTCGTGGCCGCCTGCGTCTCTTGCCACGACTCGGCGATCACCATCGACCACATGCAGACCAACGGCGGCTTGTTCTACGCCCCGCGGAGCACGGCCTTGGCGCAACCGCAGCAGGAACAGTGCCTGCTCTGTCACGGCCCCGGCGCCGTCGCCTCGATTTCCACCCTGCACGCCTTCATGCCCTGACGCCGCACCGTCTCGATAAGCAAAGCACCGAACCTCACCGGCCTGGGCGCGCAACGTACCTGTTGCCGCCCAGGCCTTTGTCCGATCCGCAGGACGATCCCCCGCGCCGGTGGGCCAGATCATCGATTGGCGGCAGGCGGCCTCGCTGTCGAACGCTCCCGGCGCAAGCTGAACCGCTGCACCGTTCGCCGCCCAACAGGTGGGCGGCGGTCAGCAGCGGGTCAGTTCAGCGAACGATCTTGGTGGCCGGCGACTCGCCAGAGGGTCGGCTCGGCGGCGGCGGGCGCGGGCGCCCGGGAGGTTCGTTCGAACCGGCGAGCCGCCAGGATCGCCGCGCCATAGGCCCCCGCAAAGATCGCCTCGGGGGATAGCAGGAGCGAAAGCCGGCTCTCCGCGGCGAGGAGCTCGCTCCAGAGGCGGTGCACGAAGTCGGCGTCGCAAACCATCCCTCCGGTGAGGACCACCTTCCCCTCGGCGGCGACCGAGCGAAGCAGCATGGCCGCCCGTGCCGCGAGGTATTGCGGCAGCGGCGCCCCCGCGAACGGCGCCGCGAGATGGACCACATGCACCTCGGCCCGGTGCGCGCGGGCGCGGGCCGCATCCTCGGTCCAGACCTCTTCACTGATGAAAGCGCGGCCCTTCGCGGGCGGCGCGCTCATCACGATGCTCCGGAGCTGATTGGTTCCGACGTCGAGCGCCATCGTGGCATCAGGAAAAAGGAAGCGGGCGCCCCTCCCCTGGCTCGAGTGTCCAAAGAAGTGCCCGACCCGGTCCGCAGCCCGGGCTGGCGCTCCCGTCGAGGCGATAAAATCGACGTCGCGGGTCGAGAGGCTCGCCTCGGCGAGCACCCGCCCCCACCCCTCCCGGATGGCGTCGCGCGCGGCGCGGCCCCCCGGAACCTGAATCACCGCCTTCGCCAGCACCGTCGACTTCAGCCCCTGGTGCGACAGCAGAGCGACCTTGACGGAGCGCGCGCCGATGTCGAAACCGCCGGTCAACGAGCTCGGACGCTCCGTCATGGTGCTCATGCTCCTTCAAGGCTGAGCAAGGGATGTGCCGCGCCCGACGACCGGGCTGTCCACCCGGCCATTCGTGGCGGACGCTCATCCCAGCTCCGCCCGACAGAGCCCGACGGATCGTCGGTTCGCGCAGGTTCTGCACCGGAAGCGGGCGTGCGGCGGATTCTTGCACAGACAGCGCTTCGCGCTGAACGAGAGAGCGCCCGTCGCGCATCGCCGAGAACCTCTCGCACGCAACATTCGCGCTCGCGAACGGTTTGCGGAACGACCTCGGGTGCCGACGTCGGGAGTGGTCTTACATCGGACGTCGCCGTCTGATTCGCCGCCGCTTCCCGCGGCGTTGCTCATTCCTCTGGCCGCCGCCCGAGCACCTGCTACCTTTTTCAAGAGAGGAGCCAGCGCGGTTCGGCTGATCCTCCGCCACCCGGCCAGCCGCCGCCGCGCTGTGAGTTGCCGTTGTGAACGAGCAAGGCGCCAATGTCCGTGCGGGCCGGCGGGCCAGGCTGCAGACCACCAGCTTTCGCCTGGCGCGGCACCTGGTCGCCCTCGGGGCGCTGGCCGGCGCCGCGGCGATCATCGCCATCTGGCTGGCGCGCGCGGCGCGCCCGTCGGATCTCTGGATCGTCCCCGCCTATCTGTTGCTGGCCAACTTCGTCGAGTACGCGATGCACCGCCTACTGATGCATCGGCCGCTCTGGCCGCGCACGTTTTATCGCGGCCACACGCTGGGACATCATCGGGCGTTTCACCACGACTCGATGGAGATCGGCGCCTGGGCCGAGCTGGAGCTGGTCATGATGCCCTGGTTCAGCCTGGCGCTCTTTTTCGTCGCCCTGGCGCCGGTCGTGGCAATCGTCGAAAGGACGCTCGGGCGCGGGGCCGCGGGACTGCTCCTCCTGACCGCGGTGGCGACCTTCGTCCTCTACGAAGGTCTGCACGCGCTCTATCACTTCCCGGCGCCGGCGCTGCGGCGGTTGCGGCTGCCGGACAATCGCGCCTTCCGCTTCCTCTACGAGCATCACCGCCATCACCACCGGCTGCCCCGGATGCGCTGGATCAATTTCAACATCTCGATGCCGCTGGCGGACCGCTGTTTCGGGACGCTCGAAACGGAAGCCGAGTGGCAAGCGCGGCGCGACGCGCGCGCTCAGACGGAGGGCGAAGACGCTCAGGCGAGCAAGCCGAGCGACGACCAGCACGCCGCTTGACCGCCGGGGCAACGGGGCCGTTCCTCCGCTGCCGACCGCAGATTGTGCGCGCCCGGTCCCTCCGTAAGTCCCGATTTGCGCAGGTTGCGGCCGGGAACCCCCGCTCCACCGTCCCGAAGGCATGGCACGACCTGTGCTCGATTTCAGAACATGAGGATCGAATCCGCCAAAGGACGACACAGTCACAACGGATCTCCGACGCCCAGAGAGATCGCCAGCGCCACCGAGAAGCCGGACATCGTGCAGCTCCCCAAACGACGTTGCCTGGCCATCGACGGCGGCGGTTCCCCGGGCGACGAAGGCTTCGAGCGGGCGATCGCCGCCATCTACGGGACCGCTTACGCCCTGAAATTCGCGCGCAAGAAGGCGGGCAGGCACGACTTCAAGGTCGGACCTCTCGAAGGGCATTGGGCGGCCGACGTGCCGCCCGGGACGACGGGCCGGCCACCGGCGTCGACCTGGCGGTGGCGCCTACGGATCGGCGTGCCCGACGACGTCACCCACGACGAGCTGGAGCGAATCAAGCGCGAGGTCGTGACGAAAAAGGGTGGGAAGCTGGCGGGGAGCGCGACCGTCGGGCACGTGTTCGTCGAGGCGGTCCCCGGCGAGCGGGTCGGACGCGTCCTCCACGTCGGGCCGTACACCGACGAGCCGGCGAGCTTCGCCCGAATCAGCGCCGTGCTCGCGGAGGCCGGTCTCAAACCCGCGCCGACCCACATCGAGGTCTACCTGAACGACCCCCGGCGGGCCCGTCCCGCGGCCTTGCGGACCGTGCTCCTGCGCCAGCTCTCGGCGTGACCGGATTCCGCGAACGAAAGCGGCGGCGGCGTCACCGTTCCTCGCGAGCAGCGGTGACGCCGCGGGCGATGTTCCCCCGGGCGCAAGCCGGCGACCGCTGCGTTGGGCGCGCACGGCGGCGTGGGCCACGGCATCCAAGCGTGGGTCGCCCTGCCGGAGGAGCTGGAGACCAGCCCGCCGCGCTTTCAGCTGGCGCGCCCCGGCGAGCTCCCCGAGATCGTCGTCGACAACGCGATCCTCCGGGTCCTCGTCGGGGAGATGCGCGGGGCGCGCTCACCGATCGAGACGTGCTCTCCCATCCTGTTCGTCGAGGCGCGCACCGCCGGCAACGCCGCCGAGATCCCGCTCGACCCGACGAACGGCGCGCGCGGGGTCTTCTTCGTGAGCGGCGCCGGCGCGCTGGATCGCGGCTCCGTCGAGGCGGCGACCTTGGTCGCGATGCACGACGGTGACGCACCGGTGCTCCGCCTGGAGCCTCACGCGATCGCGCTCATCTTCGGAGGCGTCTCGCTCGGACGCCGATACCTGCAAGGGAACTTCCTCGCCAGCTCCGAGGCCCGCCTGGACGCAGCTCTCCGCCGGTTCGCGTGACCCGTCAGAGCGCCTCGGGCAGACGGCCGATGGCCGGG
Organism: uncultured Pseudomonadota bacterium; assembly: GCA_963835825.1. Taxonomy (GTDB): domain Bacteria; phylum Myxococcota_A; class Polyangia; order Fen-1088; family Fen-1088; genus JADGRB01. The sequence goes on along the minus strand of CAWIGZ010000001.1, from coordinate 103,254 downwards.
CTCAAGGCGTTTGTCGCCAGGTACACGAACCTGATGGTGCAAGAGCACAAGAAGGACGTGAACAAGAACCTTCCTCAGTGGACGAAGGACGCACCTGCCGCTAACGCGACGGCAGTCACGACGATGTTTCAGAGCGCCGACACGACGATCCAGAAACACCTGAACCTCGCCGAGCAGGCCAATGCGGCCGAGAGCCGCGAAGCGAAGCACGAACCGACGCGGAGCCGCTCACCCGGTTCGCTGCCGTCGGCAGCACAGCGGTCTCCTGGAACGCGAACGCCGCTGCCGCCACCCCCAGGACCGCGCGCACGGACTTCTTGTCGGACATGCGGCGGTTCTTCCTGCGTGGGTCCGCGACAAAATGTCGAGCGCGCTGGTGTCGACCGGGGAGGTCGAAGACGGGCGCGCTCGACGGTGGGAGCGTTGGATCGCGGGCTCGGCTCTCCTCGCCGCCTCACCCTCAGGTCGGCTGCTCGACCCGGGGCCCGACCGGCACAGGGCGCACGGCCGCCGGCTCACGCACGGTCTTCCTGGGCCGAGGTCGGTGGACGCGAGCTCCGAGAAGGCCCGCGCCGATCGATCCCAGCAGCGAGATGCCGAACGAGCCGAACATCCACCAGAAGGCGCCGCCGGCGGAGCTGAGCGCACCCAGCACCGCATCGCGGGTCGACGTCCACGCCTGGCCGACGGCGTTCGTGGCGCCCCCCGAGACCTGGTTGAACTGATTCTCTACCTGCTGCGCGACGCGCTGGGCCTCGGCGCGGTTCATCCGCGTGTGCTGCGCCAGCGCGGCGACAATGGTCTGCTGAGACAGGCGTCCCTCGCGCAGCGCCGTGTTGGCGACGTCCTGCATCGCCGCCTGCAGCTCGGCGGTGGTCACCGGAGGCATCCCTTCCGCCTGGAGGCGACGGTTCACCGGCGCCAGCAGCTCGTTGGCGTTGATGTCCAGGTACTTCGCCACGCTCTGCAGCGCGCCGGCGTTCGGCGCTCCCGCCGCTCCAGCCAGGCGGGTGAGGCCCCCGACGGTGGCGCTCACCGCCCCGGTCGCCACCTGGGCCGAGGTCTGGACGGTCCGCCCGGCCAACCCGGTCATCAGCTGCACGCTGAAGAGCACGGCGACGGCCAGGGACAGGCCCCAGACGGCGAATCCGTAGAGGACGCCCGTCGCGCGCCGCGCCGCGGTCGCGGCCCGGGTGGCGATGAACGACCCGGTCGCCGTGGCGAGAATCGGAACGATTCCGGCCCAGACGCCCAGCCAGATGGCCACGTCTTTGAGATTCGGACTTTGCGGCGAGATCGCGATCAGGCCGATCGCGAACCCGAGCGTGGTGAGAGTGATCCACATGCCCAGGCCGGCTCCCGTCCCACCCAGCAGCGCCGCCCAGTCGAGGTGGCTGCGGCCACCCTCGATCCCCACATCCTCCAGTTCCTCGTTTGTCGTTTCCACAATCGACACGTTGGCCTCGATGCGCGAAAGAGCAATCGCGGCCGTTGCAACGCCACCGGCGGGCGGCCGCTCAGCCGCCGTGCCCCGGGGCCACGACGTTCACGACGCCGGTCATTCCCACCGAGGCGTAGTACCGATCGACGTAAACATAGCGACCCGGAACGGTGAACGTGTGCGCGTAGACCTCTCCTGGCGCGACGTCGGGTGAGTCGAAAGCCTCGGCGCCGGAGGGGAGCTTCGCTTGATTCGAGAGGCTCGGATTGTCGCTCACCGTGTGCGACTCGCGGGAGCGGTTGGTCCACAGCACCTCGCCGCCCGCGACGATGGTGACCTCCGGCGGCTGGAAATGGAGCCAGTTGGTCATCTCGACCCGGACGTTGGGGATGGTTCCGGCGCCGGACGGGGCCGGCGGGATCGGAAAGACAGGCGTCTCGCGCACCATCCCCAGGGTGAGGGCGGCGGCAACGGCGACCAAGGCCGTCCCCAACGCCGTCCGGCGGCGACCGGGCGAACCGTCGGCGCGTGGATTTGCCGACCGATCGACGGGAACTGCGGCCATCTTCCCCTGCCCCCGGAACCCTCCGGCGTCACACGGGGTGGGGACGGCCGCCGAGCGGCGAGGCCCCGGAGCTCACGCTGGTGAGAGACACCACCCCGATCGCGATCCCCACCAGGAAATTGTTCCACCGCGCGGCGACGGAGATCGCCGGCAGCACGAACGCCGAAATGACGATCCAGACCGCGCCCGCCGTGTTGAGGTAACGGGCCGCGGGTCCGCCCAGCGCGATCGCCGCCGTTACCAGCCCCATGATCCACGTGTTCGTGTGTTGCGCCGGGCTGTGTCGCCGGATGAAGGTTGAGATGAACAACCACACCCCCAGCAGAACGTTCAACCAGCGGCCTGCATTTTCGTTCATGAGGACCTCCCAAAAGGGTGAACGGCCCCGCCACGTGCGTGGCCTCGGCGCGCTCACCAACTCCTGCTTGCGCTCGAGGGCGCGCGCGAGCTGCTTCTTCGACGTGCGCGAACGGCGTCGACGGTCACCGCACCTGTCGCTCCCGATCTCCGACGACTATCGGTTCTCCTGGCCGGTCGAGCCCGAGTTCCCCGAATTGCCCATCTGACCGCTATTGCCCGTGTTGCCCATGGTGCCCGTCTCACCGGTGTTGCCGTTGTTGCCGAGCTTGCGGATGTTGTGGACCCGACCAATTCCGTTCGGGTGGGCCGAACTCGAGCTGCCGTTTGCGGCCGACCCGTTCTGGCTCGCCCGATTGGCTTTCTGGCTGCCCGGTCCGAACACCTCCGCGGCGAAGTAGTCGAGCTGAACTCGGTCGCCCTTCTGGAGCGCATCCAAGCCGGGCGTGCCGGGCGGGATGTCCACCGTGCTCTGGGTGCCGTCGGGCGCGCGCAGCGCCAGGCTGTGGTTCTTCTTGTCGATGTGCTCGACTGTGAACGGCGGGCTGGTGACCTCTTCCTCGGCAAAGCCGGTGGGCGCTCGTCCGTTCGCCTGCGTCCCCTTCTGGCCGGTCTGTCCGGACGCCTGAGAGCCGGAGTTCTCAGACGAAGGAGCGGGCGCATAGGACGGGTTCTGGCCACCAGAGCTGGAATTCGCCAGCGCCGCACCGCCGCCCACCGCCATCAAGAAACTGAGTGCCATTCCAACCATCGTCTTGTGCATGTTTCACCTCCATTTCGAATATGGCGGTCCTCAGACATCCAACAAGTTGAGGCAGGGGCGTTTGCCGTAAGGGGTAGAGCCGACGTCTCGGTCCTCGTAAATCGACGCGGCGCCCGGCGGACCCGCTCTCTTTCGCCGGGCTCCTCCGGCGCGCGAGGACGACGGCCCTACCCGCCCCCGGCGCCGCCGCGCGGTCGACCGAATCGCGCGCGCTCGCTCGGCAGGGCGGAGATCCAGCGCTCGAGCGCGGCCATGCTCTCGCGATCGATCAGGTGAGTCGCGAGCGGCGGCATCGACAGCGCGGCCGTACGCGAGCCGGCCCGGACATAGATGGCGCTGTCGGCCGGCCGGCCCGGGACGATCCGGAGCTTCGGCGCCGTCGGATCTCGAAACCCGAGCGCGGTGGTGGGTTGGTTCACGGACGTCCGGACCGCCGCGGACGCGAGCGGATCGGCGATCCCGTTGGCGGCGAGCTTCAGGTTGAGGCCGGTGAAGCTGGCCCCCGCCTCGGGGTTCGCGTTGTGGCAGCTCACGCCGCAGTTCATGTGCAGCCAGCCGAGCGCCTGCTGGTCGAGCGCGCCGCCGGGGACCCTGGTCGCGGCGGGATCCGGCACCCGCGTCAGGCGATGCTCGGCAACGAGACGCTCGAGCGTCAGCCCCTTCGCTTGCGGCGCGGCGAGCGCCAGCGCCTCGAAGCCGAGGACGTTGTCGCGCCGGCCGCCGTGGCAGCGCCCGCAGTCGTCCTTACCCGGGATGTCGTAGGGGCCATGGCCGTCGCCGAGCGAGATCGTCGTTCCGGCGGTCGCTTCGCGGGCATCGGACTGGTCGGCGTTCCAGACGAACGTCGTCCGCCGCCACACACCCTGGTCCGTCTTTTCCAGGAGGCGGGTCTCGATCCGCTGGCCATGCCAGCGAAACTCCTTCCACAGCTTGGCGCCGACCGGAAACGTCCACTCGTCCATGTCGCGCGTGTCGATGCGGCTGCCGGGCGGAAGATAGACGTAACGAATCTTCTCCAGGCCGTCGCTCCAGAGGCGCAGGCCGGGCTCGTAGAATTCGATCCCCGGCGCGATCCGGTTGCCACGGAGATCGGCCGCCGCCGCGTACAGTCCGGTGCACAGGAGCCGGCCCGGATCGGAGCAGCTCGCCCGCAGTCTGGCGCCGCCGTCCGGCCTGGAGCAACCAAGCGGGGCGAACGCGGCGGACAGCGCGAAGATGGCCGAGGCGATGGTCTGCCGCACAGCGGGCTCCCTAGCCCATCGTCCGCGCTTCGTCGACTGCGGGCGTGTCTTTTTCCTCGGGCGGCGCCGCCTCAGCGGCGGCGAAGGGCCGGATGATGAACGCTCGGATGTTGGACCGCCGTCGCGGCCGGAGCCGGCTCGAGCTCGAGCGCGTACCAGTCGGCGCCGAACGCCCGCATCCGCGCCGGTTTTCCGTTCTGAACCGCGAGCTGGAGCCGCCGGAGCCGATCGTCGCCCGGCAGCCGCTTTCGCCCGCGGGCGAGGACCTCCAGCGCTTCCGCCCGACGCCCGCGGCCGAGTCGGCACCAGGCATAAGATGCCCAGAGGAGCCCCTCCTTCGGCCGCCGCCGCGTCGCCCGCCGGAAGACCTGCTCCATCTCGTCGTAGCGGCGGCGCCGGTAGAGGCTGGCGGCCAGCATGGTCCAGGCCTGCACGCCCTTGTGGCGCGCCCGTTCGAGATACGGACGGGCGCCGTCCGGATCCTTGAGCGCCGCGTAGCGAATCACTCCGATCTGCTCGTCGATCTGCGACTTGAACAGCGGCTGCCAGAGCCCGAGCCGCCGCACCGACTCCAGCCGCTCGATGGCCCGCTCGAACCGGCCCGCCTTGAGGTCCGCCTCGACCGCCGCGACGGCGGCCTGCACCGGTTTGCGGGCCCGGCGCAGGAGCAAGATCAGCACGCCCACCCCGGCGAGGATGGCCATGAACACGGCCGAGCCCCAGCCGAACCGGACGAGACCGAGCACGAAAGCCCCGACCGCAGCCGCGACCGCCAACGAGACACTTAGCATCGTACTGTTCGTAGCACGGACGGGCGCGCCGGCGGGAACGATGACATCGACCACCGGGCGTCTGCGGGTGGCCGTGCTTGTTAAAAAGGCTGCGGGTCACGGCGGGAGGCGGTCTGGCGATGGGCGCGACAGCCCTCATCGGTTATCTCGTCGGCGCGGCGACCCCCCATTAGCAAAGCACCGCCAGTTCCCCCCGGCCTTCTTCGTCCCGTCGGCTGTCGCGTCCGCTGCGGGCCGTCGCGCGGCGCCCGCTACGCGGTCCGCATCGAGAGCCGGCGTACCTTTCGGAAGGCCAGCAGCGACATGACGAAGCTGCTGATGGTGAGCCCGATCGGCACGAACGGAATCAAGAGGTACTGCGGCCTGTGCTTGGCAAACTTCATCATCGCCTTCGATCTAATGCCCATGTGCGCTCCTTTCGGACGACCCCAAGCCGCCCCACGATCGAAGCTAGCGGCGTCCATGGAAACGACAACCGCGGGTCAACGCGTGGTTTGCGGCTGCGGTTCCGGTCGCGTTGACATCGACACGGTTCTCCGTCTCGCCGGGCGCCCCTAGATTTCAGCGAGGGAGGTTCACCATGAAGGAGATGTTGTACGCCATGCTCGCGCAAGCCGGGACATATGGGAGGTACGGCGGCAGGACCGGAGGTTGGGGCTGGGGTTGGTGGTGGTTGATTGTCCTCGCGATTGTGATTGTCGCGATTGCCTGGGGCGGTTCGTCCGCCGGATGGTGGGGCGGACGGCGGCGCGGCGGCGGCCCGGGCAACGGCGGGATCGGCGGAGGTCCACGCGCGCCGCGGATGCCCTAGCTCGGGCCTGGCGGATGCGGCCGGGCCGCCACGCTCGCGCAGGCCGCCCGTGCGCCCGGCGAGCGCCACGCGCGGACGTCAGAGCGCGGGGAGCTCGTCGGGCTCGGCGCCGAGCGGGAAGGCGGCGTCGATGCGGGCGATCTCTTCACTGGTGAGGCGCAGATCGCCGGCGGCGGCGTTCTCGGTCGCGCGGTCGGGATCCGACGTCTTCGGGATCGTGAACAGCGGAGCTTGCCGGACCAGGAAGGCGAGCGCGACCTGGCGCGCGGTGGCGTCGTGTGCCGCCGCGATCTCGGCGAGGAGGCGGCCGCCCGGCGTGCGCGGGCCGGGGAAGCGCGAGTGGCCGAACGGGCTGTAGGCGACGACCGCCACCCCGTGCGCCTCGCACCAGGGGAGCACCTGGTGCTCGATGGCCCGCTCTTGCAGGTGGTAGAGGACCTGGTTGCAAGCGATGCGTCCCGCCCCGGCGAGGTCGACCGCCTGTTCCAGATCGGAGACGCCGAAGTTGCTCAGCCCAAAGGACACGATCTTCCCGTCCCGCACGAGCTGCTCGAACGCGGCGAAGGTCTCCGCGAGCGGGTGCTCGCCGCGCCAGTGCAAGAGGTAGCAATCGAGACGATCCGTGCCGAGCCGCTCGAGCGATCGCTCGCACGCCTCGAGCGTCCCGGCGCGGGAGGCATTTTCCGGCAACACCTTCGAGACCAGGTAGACCTCGTCGCGGCGGCCGGCGATCGCCTCGCCGACGATCCGCTCGACCCGGCCGTCACCGTACATCTCGGCGGTGTCGATGTGGGTCATCCCCTCGTCGAGCCCGCGCCGCAGCGTGGCCACCGCGGCGGCGCGCCCGGCGACCTCGAGGTTCCAGGTCCCCTGGCCGATCACCGGCAGCTCGACGGGGAAACCGAATCGGCGGCGCCGCATGCGCCCAATATGCGTCCCGCTGTCGCAGCCGACAATCTCGGCGCGGTCGCGAAGGTGAGAGCCGGACGAGCTCCAATCAGGCGCCGATGGGTCCCGCGTTTGCCAGACCGGCGCCGGGGCGGCGGGCGGCCGCCAGCGCCGCGAGGAGCGCCATGGCCAGAGCGAAGGCGAGGTGGGCCCAGGCGAACCAGCCGGGGACTTCGAGCGCCCGACAGAAGAGAGACAGCACGGTCAGGCTGACGGAGAGAAAGGGAACCAGCACGAAGCCGAGCCTCACCGGCACGCGCACCAGCGCCGAGCACAGCAACGCCAGTCCGGCCAGCCCGACGTCGAAAAAGCAGATCCAACCGGAAGCGTCGTCCGACGCCGCGCTGAGCGCCGTGATCGCCAGCGCGGCCCCGGCCGCGAAGATGAGCTTGTCGACGGCGGCCGAGCTCCGCGCGAGCAATGAGCGCCGCGGCCGCGCGCCCGCCGCATCGATCACGTCGCGCAAGAAGAGCAGGCCTTCCAGCCGACCGCCGGCCGACACGACCGGCAGCGCCACGGTACGCGCCGCCAGGAAAGCGGCCGCCGCGGAGGTCAGGGGCTGATCGCGGCTCAGGCGGCGGACGTCGGGATCGAGCCGGTCCAGGGCGCGCGCACCCTCGACGGGAGCGAGGTCCGACCGGTGCACGACGCCCAGGCAACGTCCCTCGCCGTCGGCTACCGGGAGCAGGTCGAGATCGTGCATCTCCATGGTCCGACGAACCTCAGCGATCGGCGCGGTCCGGACCGCGACCGGGACTTCCAGGCGCATCACCTCCCCAACCGCCTGGGGGCGGCGCGGAGGGCGCCACCTCGTGGCGGCGTAGCGGCGAACGATCGGTGCGGGGGGCGACCCCGCCGCGGTCGGACGTTTCAGCCGCGCTTTCATCAATTCTCGACCTCGTCGTTCAGGCGTCCTGTGGTTTCGATCGTGACGTCAGGAAGCCGCCGCTTCGCCCGGGTGGAGATCGGTCATCGCGCGCTCGAGCACGCTGAAGGTCTCGTTCATGGCGGCCGCCTCCTGGGCGGCCTCCACCGAGCGCCCGTCGCATGACTCGATCCGTGCCAGCTGAAGGCTCATCACCCGCGCCGGCACCTGCTCGATGGCGCGCAGGAGCTCCTCCGCCGCCGCGCACGCCTCGTTCCTCCGCTCCGTGAGATCGTTCAACAGCTCCATGTGCTGGTGGCATTGCTCAATCAGGCGGTCGAACTGCTTCGAGGCCGCGCCGCCGACCCTGGAGCGCTGCCCTTCGAGCTCGCTGATCTCGGCCAGCAACGTGATCTGCGGCGAGGACTCCAGGAATCGCGCCAGGTATTCGATCCGGGCCGCCAGGACGACGATGTCTCGCTCCAGCTGCGCGATCGGCTCGACGAACGCCGACACGTCGAACGCCGCTCCAGCCGGCCGGGACCCGATCGCGCTCTCTGTCACCTGACGCGCATGTTCCAGTCTTTCGACCAGGCGCCGTGCTCGGCTTTCGGAGAACGACTCGACGGGGGGCAGATCGATCGGCATCCGGCGCGCGAGCTGTCCGGCCGCTTGGCGGGCCCGCCCGTTCAAGAGCCCGACCGCGAAGCGCGCCATGAAAATGCTGGGGATCGCCCACCAGAGCGCGACTGGTCCCAGCAGGCAAGCGACAACCACCGCGGCAAGCGCGGCGACCAACAAGCCTGGACCACGCAACGAGCCCTTCACTGTCCTTTCGATCCAGAGCCGCACCTCGGGTTCGTGCGCCGAAGTATCCCCCACCAGATCCCGCTCGAGCCAACCCTCTCGCCTCATCATCCACCTCCTTTGTCTCCAGGTTGACGGTCTCACTTAAAGTCTGTCGATCGAATACTTACCCGCAATGGGCGAGCGATCTCGAGCGGACGCCCGGGCGGCGGGTCGACCGCGTTTTCATCGCCGGCGCCTCGATCGCGGCCGCGGGGCGCGCACCTCATCGAGGCGGCGCGACTCACCCGGCGACCTCTTCACCGGGTGACGACCTCGGGCGCCGGCGCTGCGCCGCGGCGCCCGTCGGAGCGCAGTCCCCGTCGGCGGTCGCCTCAGCGGTGAGTCCCGCCGCCGTGCGGGCCGCCGTGGAATCCGCCGTGCGGGCCCGCGTGCGCCCATCCGGCCGGCGGGGCCGCCCTCCACCCGCCGGGCCTCGCCCCGTGCCACGTCCCTCCGTGCACGCGGTAGGGCGGGTAGTAGGAGCGGTGCACCAGCGGCGGGAAGCCGCCGTACGGGTACCAAGACGCGCCCCACCAGTCGAGGCCGAACCCGAGGCCGACCGTCACGTACGGCGGATAGTCCGCGTACGACTCCGGCGGCTCCTCCTCGAACCTCTGGAAGCTCGTCGCCTCCGCCACGGTCTGACCGCCGGCGGCGACCTTCCAGTCGAGAGAGAAGCCGCCGAGCTGGTTCGCGCGATCCAACGGTGGCGGAACGCTGTAGTAGAGATCGAACACGTTCGCCCGACCCGGCGGGATCTGGTTGGAGCACGCGCCTCGAAAACGCCGTGGGAACGAGCGGCGTCGCCCGGCCCGACCCCGGCTCCGCCGCCCCGGTGGACGGGCCTGCGGCCTCGTCGGGCGTCCGGGAATCGGTGGGCGTCGTCTCGGTCATCCGCTACCCGTCAGGGTAGTGGCTCTGCCGCGAGACCCAATAGGGGAGACCCCTACGCGCTATCGGGGCGGAGGACCGTACAACGTGGCCCGCTTCTGGATGTACCCGAACGAGTTGGAGGTGGTGATCGTCTGCAAGACGTTGCCGTTGGCGTCTACTTCGTGGATCGCGCCCTTGGTGGCGTAGTCGACGATCGTGTTTCCGTTGGGCAGCCGTTGCACGTCGCCCAGGATCTGGTTGTCGATGCCCGGGCTCGCCTTGTACGACCAGACCTGGGTGGCGTTCTTGCCCGTGACGTCCAGCTTCAGCTCGAGCGCGACCGAGCCCGATCCGTCGCCGGCCGCCGACCCCCAGCTCCCGCCTCCGAAGTTGAGCGTGCTGTTGTTGTTGAACAGCAGAATGTCGTTGCTCGCCAGGATGTGAAAGCCGTGCTCGCCACCTTTCCACAACAGCGTTCCGTTGTTGAAGGTGCTGGCGATCCCGCCGACGCCACCGTTGAGGATCCAGACGGTCTGCCCGGTCCGGGTGACCTTGGTCAGGCAGTTGTTGTCCAGATCGGAGAAGACCAGTGTGTCGTCACCCTTGTCGTAGTAGATGCCGTTGACGTGACAGCCGCCCGAGCCGCCGTGGGCGTTCTTGGCGTTGACCACCGTGGTGACGGTTCCCGCCGGCGATCGCAGCTTGATGTCGTCGCAGCCGTTGGACCCGTAGGCGTAAAACGCCACCGTCTCGTCGGGGAGGACCGTGAGCTGGTGGCTGAGACCCGTGAACTGGCTGGAGTCGTCTTCGTCGGTCAGGCCGTCCATCGAGATGCGGTGGACGTGTGCCGTGCCCTGCGGGACGTTGACGCCGTTGGTCCACAGGTACTTGCCATCGTAGCTCATCGTCACGCCGGTGACGTCGCCGTTGGAGACCGTGTACCACCAGACGAACTCTCCGTCCTTGTCCAGGATGAAGGCCGGTGCCCCCGACGATCCTCCGCCCATGATGAACTGCCCGGTGACGAGGAACCCGCCGTAAAGAGCGGCGGCGTTCTTGGTCGTGACGGTCAGCGCCGGCAGCTTGCCGTTCGGGAGCGCCCCCGTCGCCAAGGTGGTGTCGGCGCTGGTGCAGGTCCCGTCCTTGCCGGTCACCGAGATCCGGTAGTGGTAGGTCTTCGAGGTCTTCATGCCCAGCAGCAACGTCCGGTAGCTGGCGGCGGACAGGTCGACCGGCGCGGTCATCCCGTAGCTCGTGTCGAGCCCGAAGTCGATGTGCGCCTCGGTCGGACTGGCCGCCGTCGTCGAGAACGTGACGATGCCGACCGTGGAGATCTTCGAGCTGAGCGACGACGACCCGACGGTCACCGTGCAGCTGCCCGACCCGCCCGAGCCCGACCCGCCCGAGCCCGACCCGCCCGAGCCCGACCCGCCCGAGCCCGACTTCCCGGCCAGGCCTGTCGAGCCGCCGCGGCCCGTGTTCCCTCCGGTGGCGGGGGGCGTGCCCCCCGTGCCCCCTCGTCCGCTGTTCCCGCCGGCCCCCGCCGTCGCGCCTCCGCCCCCCGTTCCGCCCGACTGGCTGCCGCCCGAGCCGACGGTCCCCCCGGAGCCATTCCCGCCGCCCGAACCGACGCTCCCCCCGGTGGCGGGACTCCCCCCCTCTCCGGTCGTCCCCCCGCCGCCCCCCTTAGCGCAGGCGAGCCCGCCAACAATGATGATAATTCCGGCAAAGCGAGAGAAGGTTTGAATCACCCCTACCCATTCCCGGTAAGAGTCAAACCGATCATGGATTCGGATCGGTCCGCCCCGGCGCGGCGCCGCCACCTGCTTCTCGGAACGGTTGCAGCGAACCAGCTGTCCGATGGGCGCCGTCGCTCCGCGGCACTGAAAACCGGGCGCCGGGGTATTCTTCGGGGCCATGACGCGGGGGACCCGATACCACGTGGTCAGCAAGATCGCCCGCGGCGGCATGGCGGAGATCTTCCTGGCCCTGCAGCAGGGCGAGCAGGGGTTCAAAAAGCCGGTCGTCCTCAAGCGGATCCTGCCGGCGCTGGCCGCGGATCCCAAGTTCGTGCGCATGTTCGTCGACGAGGCGCACATCGCCTCGACGCTGAATCACAGCAACCTCGTGCAGGTGTTGGACCTCGGCAAGGCCGGGGGGCAGTACTTCCTGGTGCTGGAGTTCGTGGACGGCTGGAGCCTCGAGCAGATCCGGCGCCGCGCCCAACAGGCCAAGCTGAAGCTCCCCCTGCCGCTCGCGCTCTACGTCGTCGGCGCGCTCTGCCGGGGGCTGGCCTACGTCCACACCCGCGAGCGCCAGGGCAAACCGCTCGGCATCATCCACCGGGACGTGACCCCACAGAACGTCCTCATCAGCCAGCACGGGGAGGTGAAGCTGGCCGACTTCGGCATCGCCAAGGCGGTGGACAAGAGCGAGAAGTCCGCCACCGGCATCATCAAGGGGAAGTTCGCGTACATGTCGCCGGAGCAGTCGCAGGCCCGGCCGCTCGACGCCCGGTCCGATCTGTTCTCGGTGGGGACGGTGCTCTACCTCCTCACCACCGGCCGCAAGCCGTTCGACGGGCCGACCGACGCCGACGTCCTCATGCAGGTGCGACGCGCGCGGCCCGAAAAGCCGTCGACCCTGGTCAAGGATCTGAACCCCGACGTCGAGCGGTTCATCAACCGCGCGTTGCGCGCCGACCCGGCCAAGCGCTGGCAGAGCGCGGAGCAGATGGCCGACCGGATCGACGCCATCCTTCTCAAGCTGGGGCAGCCGAACGGCCCGGCGCCGCTCAAGCGCTGGCTGGAGACGCTGAGCGCGCGAGACGGGGCCCAGCCGCCCGTCGCCGACGCCGCCGCGGCGACCGATCCCAGTATCGCCGTCGATCTCGGGAGTCTCGACCTGGAGCTGGAGGAGGTGGCCGCGACGTTCGTCGAGGCGGATCGGGGCACCGGCATCGAGACCCGTCAGGAGCGCGCCCGCGCCGAGCTTTCCGCGCCCACGGCGCCCACCCGCTCCGACGGCGCGCGCGCCGCCCGTCTGGCAAAGGAGGCCGAGGCCGACGCGCGGGCCGACGGCCGCGCTGGCGCCGCCGCGATTGCTCGGCATCGGCGCGCGCTTCAAGCGATGGGTCCGCCGGATGGCCGTCGGCGTGGCCATCATGCTCGTGTTGGGCGGAGGCGCGGCTTACCTGGCCTGGCCTCACCTGCCGGCCGCGACAAAGCAGCCCGTCGACGAGTGGCTCCGCCGCCTGAGCGCAGTGGTCGGCCAGCGGCACCTCTGAAGGGCGCTCTCAACGCTGCTCGAGCAGCGCTTTGAGCCGGGCCAGATCCTTCCGATTTGCCCGCCGCATCGCCGCCCCCATCATCGGGGCGACGAGCCGGGAGAAGCCGCGCGGCTGGCCGCGGTTCCGGAGCGACATCCGGGTCTTTCCCTCGCCGGCATCCTGCCAGGTGTACGTGGTCTCCATCGGAAACGGCCCATCAGCCGTGCGCATGACCAGCCGCGCGCCGGGCGCCAGCTCGACGATCTCGTAGACGTAGGCCAGCTTCTTGCCGAGAAAGTGGGCGACGAAGGCCAGTCGTGAACCGAGCGCCAGCGGCGGCGGGGTCTTCCACTCCACCGACTCGATGTTGACGTACCACGCGGGGGCGTTCGAGGGATCGCCTGCGTAGGCTGCGACGCGCGCGCGGGGGCGGTCGATCACGACCTCCGTCAGGACGTCGACGCTCACGTCTCCGCGCTCCGCTTTGGCCGCCGGACGGCCCTGAGCTTGGCCGCCGGGCCCCCGCCGCAAAACAACCGGTCTCCACCGTCGGACTCGAGGCCCGAGACGCCCGTGCCGGCCGGCATCTCGAGTGTCGCCAGGACCTCGCCGGTTCGGGGATCGACGCGCCGCAGGTCACTGTGGTCGCCCTCCCACGTGCCATGCCAGAGCTCGCCGTCGACCCAGGTCACCCCGGTGACGAAGCGGTTGGAGACGATCGTTCGCAGGATGGCGCCGGTCTCGGGATCGATCTGATGGATCTTGCGGTCCCGGTACTGCCCCACCCAGAGCGTCCCTTCCGCCCACGTCAGGCCCGAGTCGCCGCCGCCGCCCGGCGCGGGGATCGTCGAGAGCACCCGGCCGGTGGCCGGATCGATCTTCTGGATGCGGCTCTCGGCGAGCTGGAACAGATGCCGGCCGTCGAAGGCGGTTCCGGCGTGGGCGGCGACGTCGATCGACCGCTGGAGCTCTCCCGTCGCCGGATCGAGCGCGTTCAGCTTGTCTCCCGCGGCGAACCAGACGCTGTGGCCGTCGTAGCTGACGCCGTTGATGGTGTCGACGCCCGGAAACGGCCCGTACTCCCGGACGATCTCGGCCTTTGACGTGCCGGCTTTTGACCTGGGCATGGCGGTCATCTTAGGTGACGGGCCAGGGACCGGGGAGCAACAAGGTTGTCGTGAATCCCGGCAGCGGTGGGGTCATCCAGCGCCGCGTCCGCCCGTCGCCGAACGATTCGACCTTGCCGCGGGCGGCGAGCGAATCGAGCGCGCGCTGCACGGTCCGCTGGCTGGCTCCCAGCGCCAGCGCCAGCGCCGAGCTGGACCAGGACTGGCCGTCGGCGAGAAAGGCCAGGACCGCCGCGTGCTCCTCCTCGACGGGGCGCGCCAGCACCACGACCTCGCGCGCCCGCCGCGGCAGGAGGGCGAACCCCCGCTCCGTCGCGCGCACGTCGGCCTGGGCCCGCAGCACCCGGCGCAGCCGCGTGATCTCCACGCGCAGGCGCGCGCGGTGCGACTCGTTCGTCAGCCGCAATCCGAACGCGCGGGCGACCAGCGCGTCGCGCGGCGCGTCCGCCGGCCACGCCTCGCCCAGCGCCCGGGCCAGCGCGAACAAGACCGGCCGCGAGGCGAGCGACACTGCCCCCCGCCCGTCACGAACGACGTTGCGGCAGGCGTCCACCACCAACGCCTTCGACGCGAGCAACGCCTCGACCTCCCGGAGCAGCAACGGTCGCTCCTCGCCACCCGCGATCAGCCGGGCAGCGGGGCTGCTCAGGACCGCGACGGCGTGGTCGACCTCCGCGGCCAACGCCGGGACCTTGGCGCGGCCAGCGGCGTCGGCCGCCCGCGCCAGCGCCGCCTGCGCGGCCGCGATGGCCAGCCGCCGGATGGCGATGCCAGCGACCACCAGCTGGTGAACGGCGCTCGCCGCGGGCGGGAGAATCCCCGGCGCGATCGCGGCGAGCGCCCGCTCGGCGTCGTCGAGACGCCCGAGCAGGAGCAGCCGCCGGACCTGAAGGAGTCGCGCGTGGGCGGCGTTCAGTCGATCGCCGTGCCCGTCGAGGACGGCCCGCGCCGCCTCCAGCGCCTTGGGCGACCAGCCCAGCTCCCGCGCCGCGAGCGCGATCTCCGCCTCCGCGACCGCGCACCGCGCCCGGGCCACCGCCTCCCTCGGACCAAACGCCCGGGCGGCCTGCCGCAGGAGCTGCTTGGCGCGGGCGAAGTCGCCCAGCTGGGCCATGGCGATCCCGCGCAGCGCCAGCGCCGGCGGATCGTCGCGCAGCGCCACCCGCTTCAACGCGCCGAGGGGATCGCCGGCCGCCAGCGCGCGCCCCGCTGCGGTGATCAGCGAGTCCACGGAAATCCCGTCACGGTTGTAACTCCCAGCATTCGTCGCGCCGGCCTCAAGCTGTCTCACGAGCACGCAGTCGGGTGCGAAACAACGACAAGGAGACAGCCATGGACATTCTGCATCGGGTTGGAATCAAGGCGTCGTCGGAAAAGGTGTACGACGCGCTGGCGACCATCGACGGCATCGCCGGCTGGTGGACGACCGACACCCGCGGAGACAGCAAGGTGGGCGGGCGGATCGAGTTCCGCTTCAGCCGCGACGGGCGCCAGATCGGCGGCTTCGACGCCAAGGTCGTGGAGAGTCGCCCCAACGAGCGCGTCGCCTGGCAGGTGCTCGAGGGGCCGCCCGAATGGGTCGGCACGACCATCAGCTTCGACCTGAAACAGGAGGACGGCTACGCCATCGTGCTCTTCAAACACGGCGGCTGGAAGGAGCCGGTGGAGTTCATGCACCACTGCAGCACCAAGTGGGCGACCTTCATGCTCAGTCTCAAGGAGCTGGTGGAGACCGGCAAGGGCTCTCCCAGCCCCGACGACCTGCCGATCAGCAACTGGCACTGAAGGATCGGCGATCGCGCGGGGGCGTCTTCCCTCCGGGGCGGGAGCGGGGTTAACATCGCCCCTCGCGATTTGTTCGCGGGAAGGAGCTTCCTATTCGTCGCTTAATCGAATCTGGTGGTCTGTTGTTGGGTTTGGGTGCGTTGCTGGTCGGAGCTTGCGGCAGCAGCGGGGGTGAGGGCGGCACCGACGGGTCGGGCACCGGCGGCGCGACCGGAGGCACGCAAGGGCAGCTCGACGGCGGCATGGCCGGCGCTTCGGGAGGAGCGACCGGCACGGGCGGAACGGGTGGCGGGGGCGGAAAAGGCGGCGCGACCGGGGGAACGGGCGGCAAAGGCGGCGGCTCGGGCGGCACGGCTGGAGGCGCGGGCGGCAAGGGTGGCGGGACCGGCGGTCTGGGCGGCACGGCCGGCGGCGGGGGTGCCTTCGTCCCCGCGGCGCATCCACCGCTTCCGGTGGTGCGCAACCTGGGGGGCACGGTGAACACGGCGCCCAAGGTGCAGCTCATCGGGTACGCGGCCGACTCCGGCCTCAAGGACATCGAGGCCTTCCTTCAAGAGTTGACCAAGACGACCTACTGGAGCGAGACGACCTCCGAGTACGGCGTGGGCGCGCTGACCATCCTGCCGACGATTCGCCTTTCGTCGACCCCGCCGGCGACCATCACCGACGACGACCTGCAGACGAATCTCCTCCTCAACACCTCCGGCCCTGCTCCGTCCTGGGGCGTCGCCGACAGCAACACGATCTTCCTCTTCGTCTTTCCACCCGGCACCATCGAATCGAGCGGCGCGACCGGCGCATGTTGCTCCGCCTACGACGGCTACCACAGCGGGGTGAGCACGGGGACGTCCCTGGTCTCCTACGCGGTCGGCTGCTCCTGTCCCGGCTACGACGGTTCCAACGTCACCGACCTCCAGGAGAGAACCGTCGCCATCAGCCACGAGCTGGTCGAGGCGACGACCGATCCGTTTCCGGGACCCGCCACGGCCTACGGTCAGGAGGACGACAACGACATCGTCTGGACCGCCGTCTCCGGCGGTGAGACCGCGGATATGTGCGAGTTCAACGACGACTCCAACATCATCCCGCCCGGGTCGAAGTACATGATCCAGCGGACCTGGTCGAACGCCGCCGCCGCGCTGATGCAGAACCCCTGCGTCCCGCACACCGCCTCGACGATTCCCTATTTCAACAGCTACCCGGCGTTGACCGCGATTCCGTACAGCGGCGGGACCACCATGGGCGTCAACATTCCGCTCGGGCAGAGCAAGACCATCGACGTCAAGCTCTCCAGCACCGCCGCGACGCCGGGTCCCTGGGACGTGGCCGTCTTCGACTACGATCAGATCCTGGCCGGCACCTCCAGCCCCTACCTGGGGCTCTCGCTCGACAAGAGCAGCGGGCGAAACGGCGACACGCTGCGCCTGACGATCACGCCGCACGCCGCCGACCCGACGCTGGGCGGGGAAGCGTTCTTCATCTTCTCGCAGTACGGGACGGTGGGCACGCCCGACTTCGCGAGCAACGTGACGATGGGTCTCGTCACCAACTGAGTCATTGGCGCCCCGCCTGAACGGCGGACGGCCTATCCCCGCCGGGCGGCGTCGATGGCGGCGACGTCGATCTTCCTCATCTTAATCATCGCCGAAAAGGCCCGCTTCGCTTCGGCGCCGCCGGCCGCCAACGCGTCGGTGAGCGTGCGGGGGGTGATCTGCCAGGAGAGGCCCCATCGGTCCTTGCACCAACCGCAGTCGCTCTCCTGGCCGCCGTTGCCCACGATGGCGTTCCAGTACCGGTCGGTCTCTTCCTGGCTGTCCGTGGCGATCTGAAACGAGAACGCCTCGCTCTGCTTGAACATGGGCCCGCCGTTGAGACCAAGGCAGGGGATGCCGCACACCGTGAATTCGACCGTCAGCACGTCCCCCGCCTTCCCGCTCGGGAAGTCCCCGGGCGCCTTGTGCACGGCCGTCACCTTGCTGTCCGGAAAGGTGGCCGCATAAAACCGCGCCGCCGCTTCCGCGTCCTTGTCGAACCAGAGGCAGATCGTGTTCTTGTTGGTCATGTCGAGGTCATCCTTTCGCTGGAGGTCGCTCCGCGGGGACCAGCATCGAGCCCGTGTAGGGGCTGCCGAGCCTCCCTGCCGCCAAGGACGACTTACTCGACCTTTGCGGCAAGCTCGGCGTCAACCCATGACCGCAGGAGAAAGCGGCGGACATCAACGGCGGCGGCGCGCGCGCCTTCCGCGGCCGGCTCGCACGGCGGCTCCGAGCCCGGCGGCCGCGATGAGGGTCAGGCCCATCCAGCCGGACGGCATGCCCGACGTCGAACAGCCACCGCCACTCGACCCGCTGCTCGCGCCCGTGCCCGGCGGCGGCGGCGCGCCCTTGGCGGAGAGTTGAA
The DNA here is from genome assembly GCA_963835825.1 of uncultured Pseudomonadota bacterium. Taxonomy (GTDB): domain Bacteria; phylum Myxococcota_A; class Polyangia; order Fen-1088; family Fen-1088; genus JADGRB01. Next base: position 85,170 of record CAWIGZ010000001.1, on the reverse strand, counting down.
CGACGTCGGCGCAGATCTGGTTGCTGCCAGCGCCCAGATTGGCCAGGTTGCCGTCCCCGATGGCGCTCACACTGAGGCAGTAGCGTCGCGTCGGATCGAGCTCGGGCTGCCATGCGCCGAGCGGCAGCGGATAGTCACCCGCCGGGGCGAGCCCGGTGAAGGGCGCGTCGCCGGTGTAGACGAAGCGCTGGGTGGTGCCTCCGGTCTCGGGCCTCAGCTGGAACGTCTGGACGACCGATCCGGGCGCCGTGTTGGGGAGCGTCGCGGGGTCGTAGTCGACGGTCACGAACCCGGCGTACTCCGCGAAGACACAGTTGCCGGAGGCGATGTCCGCGACCGGGTAGCGAACGCGCCAAAGCTGAACGCTGCGAAGGTTGGCCGCCGTGCCCGGCGTCTTGTCGTACCCGGCGGCCGTCGAAAACCTGGTCAGGACCGTCGACCCGCCATCCGCGCCTGGGGGTGCCGTCACGACGTAGTCGGTGCTGGGCGACAGCATTCCGAGGGAAAGCTCCCAGAAGGTGGTCGGTCCGCTCGTCCCGTCGATGCCGGACCCGAGCGCGCTCCAGCCGGAGACTGCCGACGCCTGGCCCCCCGCGAGCACGCTGACGCCGAACGGCTCCGTCGGCGACACGACGATGATGGACGTCGCGGTCGACACGCCCGTCGTCCCGTTCCTGGGGATCGCCGTCGGCGCCGCCGCCTGCGGCGGTGAGCAAGCGCGGGCACCGCGCGCGTCGGCCACCAGCGCCATCCCCGAGACGACCAGCATCACGCGCCACGGCCACATGGGCGCCATCATAGGCGCGACCTCTCTGCTTTTCCTACGGGCGGACCCGGCGGGCGACGAGGTACAGCGCGCCGGTCAAGGCGTAGCCCGCGGCGCCCATCAGGATCACCGCCGAGAAGCCCAGGTTGGTAATGGCGGTCATGGCCCATGCGGCCCCACCCACCGACGACAACGTGGAGATGGCATAGGTGGCGGGCACGGACGCGCGGCGCCCGCCGTCGACCACGCGCTCGACGCCAAACGGGTAGAACACCCCGAGCAACGTCCCCGCCGGCACCACGCACAGCGCGACGCAGAGGATCTTGAGCGGCAAGGGGAGCGAGAGCAGGCGCGCGTTGCAGAGGTGCGTGGCGAGGACGCCCCACGCGATGGCCGCCACCGTGGGCGGCACGAGCGTCGCCGGGCTGCGGAACAGGCGCAGGCGGTTCTGGAGGTAGGCGCCGAGGCCGTTCGACGCCAGGAACAGCGCCAGGATCACGGCCACGGCATAGAGCGGGCTGCCGAGGAACAGCTCGGCCTTGGCGATGAGGCCGATCTCCACGCACATGTACGACAGGCCGGCCACGAAGAAGTACAGCGCCCACGGCCAGGGCACGCGCCGCTCTCGTCCGCGGCGCAGGCCCAGGAAGACCATGACCGCGGCCGAGACCACCCCGAAGAGAAGGATGGTGAAGACCTTGATCCAGCTGGAGGCGTAGAGCTGGTCGCGAAAGCGCGCCTTCGCGGGCAAAAGCTCGAAGTCGCGCCAGCTCACCTCGTGAACGAACGGGCGATCGTCCGTCACCAGCGGGCCGCGCGCACGCCCCCTCACCACGTCCACGAAGCGCGGGTCGCCCGCGCCCGAGGGGGAATAGAGCACCCTGCGCGGGTAGGGCCACGACGCCAGCTTCTGCTCGATGGCCGCGATCTCGTCGGGCGTGAGCCCGCCCGGCTCGACGACCATGCTGTCCTGCCCCCGCGTCTCCGGAGAGCCGAACGCGTAGACCGCCTTGCCGAAGTCGCCGAGGCCGCGCTCGGCGAACAGCAACCGCAGGCTCTCGGCCTTGTGGAGCACGGGCTGATTCACGAACACCATCATCGCGCCCGGCGTCGGGGCCAGGTGGTCGAGGTACGCTGCCATCGCCTCGTAGGTGTCGAGGTACTTCCGGGTGTGGCCGGTGCGCCCGGTGTCGATCGAACCGTTGGTGGCCGCGAACAGAAGGTCGTAGCGCCCGCGATCGTGGTCGAGGAAGTCGCGCCCCTCGCGCACCACCAGGTGCATGTTGGGCCGGACGTGAAAGGCCCGCAGGTTCATCCCCTCCAGCAGCGGATCCCGGTACAGGTCGACGACGGCGCGGTTGAGCTCGACCCCCGTGATGTCCGCCCTGCCCTCTGCCATGGCGTCGAGCTCGACCATGTCCCGCCCCACGCCCGCGAAGAGCACGAGGATGCGCTTCGGCTGGTGTCCCATGAGGAACGGCAGCGCGTGGTGCAGGCTCCGGGGCAGGATGTCGGCCGGCGTCACCGCTGGATCCCAGCGCGCGACCTTGACGTTGCTGACCCCGTCATCCTGCACGATGCCCCAGGCCTCCGCGTTCGGATTGCCCGGGTCGGCGTGCACGAGGCTGGTGCGCGCGAGATCGTTCCACCGCACGCGCGCCTCTTCCAGGCCGCGGCCGGCGTAATCGCTCAGCACGTAGCGCGACAGGCGCGCGACGTCCGGGTGCTCCTCGAACACGGTCCCGTGCCAGGCCAGGAGCGCGACCAGACAGAACCCTGCCGCGCCGGCGCCCAGCGCGAGGCGCCGGCGACGCAGCGGCGTGGCGGCCAGCAACGCGAGCGCGCCGAAGAGCACCGTCATGATGGCCGGCGGCAGCCCCGCCCAGGTCAGCACCAGAGGCGCCAGCAGGCAGCCCGCCGCCGCGCCGGCCAGGTCGAAGGCGTACAGCCGGCCGATGCTCCGCGCCCCCTCGTCGAAGTAGAGCGCCAGCAGCGCGCCGAAGAGCGCGTACGACGGCAGGAAGATGCCGGCGTAGGCCAGCAGGCGCGCCGCGTCCCCGTACGGGTTCTCGAGCGACACGTGGATGACCGGGAAGAACGCGTTTGCGACGGCGAAGAAGCCCACGAACGCGGCGGCCAGAACCGGCAGCACCAGCGCCTGGAGGATCGCGATCAGCCGGCGCGCGTCCCGGGTTTCCACGTCGCGCTCGCGGTGGACGAGCAGCGAGCCGAGCGCCAACCCGAAGAGCGACACCGGGATGGCGAGGAAGTTCGAGATGCTGCCGAGGAAGAACGCCAGCATGCGGGTGTGCAGCAGCTCCACCATCAGGCAGACGAGCCCGACGAGAAAGATCCCGAGCTCGGCGTCTCGCTTCGAGCGCGCCGGAGGCGGTGCGGCGAGGTTCTGAGGCACGCGGCGCCGCGCTATGGGGCCGTGGTGCCGAGGGTCGGCGAATGGATTTCGCCGCTGCCGCCGCCGGCCGCGATGAGCACCTCGGCCTCTTCCAGCTTTCCGAGCGTCATCCCCAAACTCTTCCACGCTTCGAAGTGCTTCGTCAACGAGCCGCGGCCTAGGAGGGCGTCGCCGAAAAGGCGACGGTGAGCGAAGCGAACGACGGACATTGGCCCGACGACGTGCCGCCCGATAGGCGGCCTAGGCCGCGGCCGGCGCCGCGAACTGGGCGTGGTAGAGGCTGTGGTAGGCGCCGCCCGCGCCGAGCAGCTGCTCGTGCGTGCCCTGCTCGACGATCTTGCCGTGCTCCAACACGAGGATCAGATCGGCGTCCCGGATCGTCGAGAGCCGGTGCGCGATCACGAAGCTGGTGCGGCGCTCGCGCAGCGTCGCCATTGCCCGCTGGACCAGCAGCTCGGTGCGGGTGTCGACCGACGACGTCGCCTCGTCGAGGATCAGGATCGCCGGATCCGCCAGGAACGCCCGCGCGATCGTGATCAGCTGCTTCTCGCCGGCCGACAGGTTCGAGCTCTCCTCGTCGATCACGGTGTCGTAGCCACCCGGCAGCGCGCGCACGAACCGGTCGACGTAGGTCGCCTTCGCGGACGCGAGCATGTCGGCCTCGGTCGCGGTCGGATGGCCGTACATGATGTTGTCGCGGATCGTGCCACCGAACAGCCAGGTGTCCTGCAGGACCATGCCGAGGCGCCCCCGGACCTCACGGCGCGGCACCGATGCGATGTCGACGCCGTCGATCCGGATGGCGCCCCCTTCGAGATCGTAGAACCGCATCAGCAGGTTCACCAGCGTGGTCTTGCCCGCGCCGGTCGGCCCGACGATCGCGATGGTGTGGCCCGGCTGCGCGACCAGCGACAGGTGCTCGATCAGCGGCACGTCGGCCTTGTAGCGGAAGCTGACGTCGTCGAACCGGACTTCACCTCGGATTTCACCTCGGATTTCACCTCGGATTTCGCCTCGGACCTCGCCGCGCGGCGCCGCCGGCAGCTCCCCGGCGCTCCGATCGGGCGACTGATCGGGCTCGTCGAGGAGCTCGAACACGCGCTCCGCCGACGCCACGCCCGACTGCAAGATGTTGGCGACCTGCGCCAGCTGCGACAGGTTCTGCGTGAACTGGCGCGAGTACTGAATGAACGCCTGCACGCTGCCGAGCCGCATCGCGCCCGATGCCACGCGCAGGCCGCCGATCACGGCGATGGCCACGTAGTTGAGGTTCCCGACGAAGCTGATGGCCGGCATGATCAGGCTGGAGATGAACTGCGCCCGGAAGCCGGCGTCGAACAGCTCGTCGTTCTTGGCCCGGAACCGCTCCTCGACCTGGCGGCGCCGGCCGAACACCTTGACCAGCGCGTGGCCGGTGAACGCCTCCTCGATCTGACCGTTCAGCGCGCCGACGTGCTTCCACTGCGCGACGAAGCCCTTCTGGGCGCGCCGGCCGATCTTGGCGGTGATCGCGATCGACAGCGGCACCGTGACGAAGGCGATCACCGCCAGCAGCGGCGAGATCACCACCAACATCACCAGCACGCCCAGCACCGTCATCGTCGCCGTCACGATCTGGCTCATCGTCTGCTGCAGGCCCATCGCGACGTTCTCGATGTCGTTGGTGACCCGCGACAGCACCTCGCCGTGAGGCTGGCGGTCGAAGTAGGCGAGCGGCACGCGCATCAGCTTGGCGTCGACCTCGGCGCGCAGCCGGTTGACCACCCGTTGCACGAGGTGGTTGAGGATGTAGCCCTGCAGCCACATGAACACGACGGCCCCCGCGTAGAGCGCCATCACCAGCGCGAGCACGTCGGTGAGCTGGCCGAAGTCGATGCCCTGCCCGGCCTGCACGTGCATCGCCCGCGCGAGGCTGGTCGGATTCGTCCCGGCGGGGCGCGCGCCGAGAAAGCCCCTGAAGATGATGTCGGTGGCGCGCCCGAGGATCCTCGGGCCCGAGACCGTGAACGCGACCGAGACCGTGCAGCAGGCGAGCACCGCGATCACCAGCCCGCGATGCGGCGCCAGCAGGCCGAGCAGCCGGCGCCCCGAGCCCTTGAAGTTCTTCGCCTTCTGCGGCGGGCCCATCATCCCGCCCATCGGACCGCGCATCGCCGGGCCGGCCGGGCGTTGGGCGGGAGGCGCGGGCCGGTGCGCGCTCACGCCGCCGCCTCTTCCTGCTCGGTCTGCGATTCGACGATCTCCGCGTACGCCGGGCACGTCGCGACGAGCTGCCCGTGCGTCCCCTTGCCGACCAGCCGGCCGGCGTCGAGCACCAGGATCCGATGCGCCTGCCGGATGCTCGCCACCCGCTGCGCGACCAGGATGACGGTCGCCTTCGCCAGCCGCGGGGCGATGGCCGCGCGCAGCCTGGCCTCGGTCGCCAGATCGAGCGCCGAGAAGGCGTCGTCGAACAGGAACACGGCCGGCTCGCGCAAGAGAGCGCGCGCGATCGCCAGCCGCTGGCGCTGGCCGCCGGAGACGTTGGTGCCGCCCTGGGCGATGGGCGCCTCCAGCTGTTGGGGCATCGCCCGCACGAACTCCGCCCCCTGCGCGAGCGCGAGCGCTGCCCACAGCTCGTCGTCGGTCGCGTCGGGGTTGCCGAACCGGAGGTTCGAGGCGACGGTCCCCGTGAACAGGTACGACCGCTGCGGCACCATGGCGATCCGCGCCCACAGCTCCTCGGGCCCGCGCTGGCGGACGTCCACGCCGTCGACCAGGACGGCGCCGGCCGTCGCGTCGGAGAGCCGCGGGACGAGGTCGAGCAACGTGCTCTTGCCCGCGCCGGTTGCGCCGATGATGGCGGTGACCTCGCCCGGCCGGGCGACGAACGAGAGGTCGGCCAGCACCGGCGCGGCCGCGCCTGGATAGCGAAACTCGACGCCGCGCAGCTCGACGGTGCCGGTGAGCGCGGCGGGCACGACCGGGAGGGCCGGAGGCGCGATCTCCGGCCGGGTGTCCAGCAGCTCGACGATGCGCTCCGCGCAGGCTGCGGCCCGCGGGATCATGATCGACATGAACGACGCCATCATCACCCCGACCAGGATCTGCATCAGGTAGCCGAGGTACGCGGTGAGCGCCCCGACCTGGAGCGAGCCGTCGGCGATCCGCCGGCTGCCGAACCACAACAGCGCGACGCTCGACGCGTTGAAGACCAGCGTCACGGTCGGCCACATCAGCGCCTGCAGCTTGCCGACCTGCAACGCGATCGCCGTCAGGTCGTCGTTCGCGCCGGCAAACCGCGCCGCCTCCGCCGGCTCGCGCACGAACGCGCGCACCACCCGCATGCCGGTGATCTGCTCGCGCAGGATGCGGTTCACCGTGTCGATCTTCGGCTGCATGAGCCGGAACTTCGGGATCATCCGGCCGATGATGAGGCCGATGCTGCCGGCCATCGCCGGGACGCACACCAGCAGCAGCTTCGACAGCCCCAGGTTCTCGCGCAGCGCCATCACGATCCCGCCGACGCACATGATCGGCGCCATCGCCAGCATCGTCATGCTCATGAGCACCAGCATCTGCACCTGCTGGACGTCGTTCGTCGTGCGCGTGATCAGCGACGGCGCGCCGAACTTGCCGACCTCGCGCGCCGACAGCTTGCCGACGTGATGAAAGATCCCGCCGCGCAGGTCGCGCCCGTAGGCCATCGCGACCCGCGCGCCGATGTACACCGCGCAGAACGAGCAGGCGATCTGGCCCGCCGCGATCGCCAGCATCATCCCCCCACGCACCAGGATGTACCTGGTGTCGCCGGTCGCGACGCCCTGGTCGATGATCTGCCCGTTGATGCTCGGCAGGTACAGCGACGCGATCGTGCTGCCCAGCTGGAGCAGCGCGACCAGCCCGATTTGCGAGCGAAACGGGGCCAGATAGGTTCGAAGCAAGCGCCAGAGCATCAGATCTCCTTCAGGTCTCCTTCAGGCTTCTTCGTCGCGCGCGCGGATGCCGTCGAGCAGCAGCGTCACGATCTCGTGCGGGGTCATCGGTTTGTCGGTGAGCCGGGGGTGGGTGCCCGCAAACGCGACCGCGCGCAGGAACCTCGCCGCCTCGGCAGGCGTGCAGCGGATCTCGTCGCGGTGGGGGGCGAACAGCTTGGCCAGCGCGGCGCGCAGCCGGGAGTCGTCGATCTGCGCCGGTGGTGACCGGCCCGCCCCGGGCGGCGCGGTGAGGCCGAGCATCGAGATCAGCTGCCAGACCTCGCCGACCCGACGCTGCAGGAGCGCGATGGCGGCGATCAGCTTGTCGCGCAAAGGCAGCTCTGGATCGATCCGCGCGACCTCGGCCTCGTCCGCGGTCGGATCGAACACGCTGGCGACCGCCGCGGAGATCAGCGCCTCCTTGTCGGGAAACACGCGGAACAGGGTCCCCTCCGCCACCCCGGCGGCCAGCGCGATCTGCGACGTCGTGACCTCGCGCCCGTAGACGCGCAGGAGCGGCAACGTCGCCGCGACGATGCTCGCCCGCCGCGCATCGGGAGCCAGTGGAGCCGCGCGAACCATGGCCTGCCTATTTAACTGAGTGAGCGCTCACTCGCAAGAGGGGATGGTCCAGAGAGTCGTCCGGCTGTCGGCATTCAAGCGGCGAGCAGGCGGACCGTCGGGCCACTCGACATTTTTCCCCGACTGCCGCCGGCGCGGGGGAGCGGCCCGTCGCCGAGCTGCCGCCGCCCGCGAGAATATGCCGAAACGCCTCCGAGCACACCTCCGTCGCGGCCGTGGCGGTTGCAAGGGGGACGCTCCTTCTATTAGTGTCCCCGACGCTAACGTCACAAAAAATCAAAGGTTCAATGATCTATCGGTCTGTCGGGATGGCGTTCTTGGGAGCGGTGGTGGCGGTTGTCGCTGGTCAGCCGCTCGCGGCCGAGGCTGGCTCTTCCAACGAGGCTGACGGTCTGATCCGGCACGGCATCGAGCTGCGAAAGGCGCACGACGACGAAGGCGCCGCGCGCGAGTTTCAGAAGGCTTACGATCAGGTCCATACCCCCCGAGCCGCCGGGCATCTGGGCCTGGCGGAGCAAGCGCTCGGGCGCTGGGAGGATGCGGAGCGGCACGTCGGCGAGGCGTTGCACGCGGCCGGCGACGCCTGGGTGCTGAAGAACCGGGCCACCCTGGACGAGGCCCTGGGAGCGATTCAGAGCCACCTCGGGCGCGTCGAGGTGATTGGCGATCCCGCCGGGGCCGACGTCTCGGTCAACGGACGGGCGGTCGGGAAGTTGCCCCTACACGAGCCGGTGCGCGTCAGCGCAGGCGAGGTCGAGGTGGAACTTCACGCGCCCGGTTACGTTCCTATGCAACGGACCGTGACGATCGTGGGAGGACAATATCAGCGGCTCGTCCTTCACCTGACGAAGGAGGTGCCGGCGTCGGCGTCGGGCGCTCCGTCGGTGACGCAGCTGGCCGGAGATCAGGGACAGCCGCCCGAATCCGCGCCCGTCACGCCCCTCGTCGCGACGCCTCCGTCCGGGGAGGAGCCGTCGACGGCGCGCACCGTGCTCAAGTGGAGCGCGGCCGGCCTGGCGGGCGTCGGATTGGTGGTGGGGATCGTCGCCGTCATCGAGCACGAAAAAAACGTCTCCGCGTTCGACAATCACGTGCCTGCTTGCGCGGACTCCGACGGAACGGCCGTCTACCAGAGTAGCGGCAACAATGCGTCAGATTGTCAGCCGATCCTGAACAGCTATCGCAATGACACCACCTGGGCGATCGTCGGGTTCGCCTCTGCCGGAGCCTTCGCGGTCACCTGGCTGGTCTTGCAGCTTACGGAAGGCTCGCATCCAGCCGCCGCCGAGCATGCGCTCGCCGCGCCGTTGTGCGCGCCCTCTTTGTCGGGCCTGGGCCTCTCCTGCGAGCTTCGCTTTTGAAACGGAAGGGTGACGTCATGAAACGAACCGTCGGAATGCTCCCTCATCTCGTGCTGGCGACGGTGCTGGTCGGGGCCTGCTCCACGGGGCGGCCGTATCAGCCGGATGGGGGCGCCGACGCCGGAGCGAGCGGCGGTGGCGCCGGCAAGGGGACGGCAGGCGCGGCGGGCGGCATCGGGGGTCACGCGGGCGCCAACGGGGGTCACGCGGGCGGCACGGCGGGCAATGGGGGCGCGGCGGGCGCGACCGCCGGCACCGGCGGCGGTCTGTGCACTCCGGGGGCCAAGCAGTGCAGCGGACTCCAGCCGCAGCTCTGCGACACGAGCGGCCAGTGGCAGAGCTCGGGCGCCGCCTGCACGACGGTCTGCGCGAGCGGGGCCTGCGTCGGGGTGTGCGCGGAGGGGACGAAGCAGTGCAACGGCCTTCAGCCGCAGGTCTGCGACGCAACCGGGCAGTGGCAGAACTCCGGGACCGCCTGCAGCAGCGTCTGCAGCGGCGGCGCCTGCGGGGGAACTTGCACGCCGGACGCCACCCAGTGCAACGGCCTTCAACCGCAGAAGTGCGACGCGACCGGAACCTGGCAGAACGTGGGCGCCGCCTGCGCGAACGTCTGCAGCGGCGGGACGTGCACCGGGACGTGCGTCCCGGCGACGAAGCAGTGCAACGCGCTCCAGCCCCAGACCTGCGACGCGACCGGGGCCTGGCAGAACACCGGGACCGCCTGCGCCAGCGTGTGCAGCGCCGGAGCCTGCACGGGGACGTGCGTGCCCTCGTCGAAGCAGTGCAGCGGACTCCAGCCACAGACCTGCGACGCCACGGGGACCTGGCAGAACACCGGAACCGCCTGCGCGAGCGTATGCAACGGCGGCACCTGCGCGGCCTGCGCTCCGACGACGAAGCAGTGTAATGCGCTGCAGCCGCAGACCTGCGACGCGACCGGGGCCTGGCAGAACACGGGATCGGTGTGCCCCTACCTCTGCAGCGGCGGCGCTTGCACGGGCGCTTGCACCCCCGGGGCCAAGCAGTGCAGCGGGTTGCAGCCGCAGACCTGCGACGCGACCGGCACCTGGCAGAACACCGGCACGGCCTGCTCGTTCGTCTGCAGCGGCGGCGCCTGTACGGGGACCTGCGCACCCACGGCGAAGCAGTGCAACGGGATGCAGCCCCAGACCTGCGACGCGACCGGGACCTGGCAGAACAACGGGACCGCCTGCTCGTTCGTCTGCAGCGGCGGCGCCTGCGCAGGGACCTGCTCGCCCACGTCGAAGCGGTGCAACGTTCTGCAACCGCAGACCTGCGACGCCACGGGGACCTGGCAGAACACCGGCACGGCCTGCCCCTATGTCTGCAGCGCGGCCAGCGGCGTCTGCACCGGCTCCTGCGTGCCGGGCTCGAAGACCTGCAGCGGCAGTCAGCCGCAGTCCTGCGACGCGAACGGCGCCTGGCAAAACACCGGATCGGCCTGCGCCGCGTGCAACACCTGCGCGGCGAACACGGGGACCTGCGTGGCCTCCGCCAACGGCACCAGCTGCAGCGACGGCAACGCCTGCACCGTCGGCGACACCTGCCAGACGGGGGCTTGCGCGCCGGGGCCGGCCATGACGTGCACGGCGGCGGCCTGCCAGGTGGCGGGGACGTGCAACCCGGCGACGGGCACCTGCTCGGCGGCGACCAACGCGGCCAACGGAACGGGCTGCAACGACGGCAACGCCTGCACGCAAACGGACACCTGTCAGAACGGGACCTGCACCGGGGCCAACCCCGTCACCTGCACGGCGGGCACCTGTACGGTCCCGGGGACTTGCAATCCTTCGACGGGCACCTGCTCGGCGGCGACCAACGCGGCCAACGGAACGAGCTGCAACGACGGCAACGCCTGCACGCAGACCGATACCTGCCAGAGCGGGACCTGCACGGGGTCCAATCCCGTCACCTGCACGGCGGGCACCTGTAAAGTCCCGGGGACTTGCAACCCCTCGACGGGCACCTGCTCGACGCCGACGAACGCGACGAACGGGACCAGCTGCAACGACGGCAACATGTGCACGCAGACGGACACGTGCCAGAACGGCACCTGCACCGGGAGCAGCCCCGTCTCCTGTGGGACGCCGGCGGCGTGTCACACGGCGGGCACCTGCAACACCAGCACGGGGATCTGCTCGACCCCGAATGCCGCGGACAACACGGCGTGCAGCAGCAATTTTTACGGCTCGTGCTCGAGCGGGAGCTGCGTCTGCTACCAGGGCGCGACTCCCGTGACGTGCACGACGGGGTCGAGCTGCATGAACTGGGGGTTCGAGTCGAACACCGTCGAAGGTTGGCAGATTGATAACTCGAGCCCGGGAAACGGCGTCACCAACCTCGCCGTGAGCACCACCCGTGTCCGCACCGGAACCCATTCGCTGGCGGTGCCGATCGCCATCGGGGCCTGGTCGAACAACGATGCCCGGTACACGGCACTTCTCCTCCCCATCTGCCCGTCGACCGGAACGGCCAACATCTCGGGGTACACGTTCTCCGCGTGGGTGTACTTCACCCTGGTCAACGGCACCATGCCGATGAACGCGGCCAACTTGGTTCAGGTCAACGAAGCGGGGGCGTTCACCGCCGTGAGCAATTCGAACCTCAATCAGTGGCTGCACGTCCAGGGGACCTTCAGCAGCACCGCCGTCGGTCCCCAGATCCACATGACCACGGATTTCCCCATCGCCGATCCGAACAGTGAGGGGTTCTCAGGGACGATGTACATGGACGACGTCCAGATCTCGCCGCCCTGAGCTGACGCTGCCTCGGAAGCTCGACGCGCGCTCAGTCGTCGATGATCGGGGCGTTGTTCTCGGTGCGGGTCGGTCCCGCCGGCCGCGCGGTGGTGGCCGCCGGCTTCGCGTGCTCGGCGCCGTGACCGTGGGCGTGCGGGCTCGGCCGCGGCGCATGTGCCCGCGCGGTGGTCGAGGCCCCGGCCGGTTTGGGCGTCGCCGCCGCGAGCGGCTCCAGCGTCACCTCACCGGCCGGCGGGTGATCACGGAAGGTGAGCCGGGCGGGGACGAAACCGGAGGCGCTGACCGTCAGAGTGTGCCCCGACCCGTCGGCGGGCAGCTCCTCGTCGATCCGCCCGGTCCCCAGCGGATTGCCGTCGAGCTCGAAGCGCGCCTCGCGGGGATGGGCGATCACGGCGACCCGGTATCGCGCGGGCGCCTTGGCTTCAGCCGCGGGGGTCGGGCCGGCGCTCGCGGGCGCGGCCGGGAGACGCTGTGCGGGGCGTCGGTGCGCCGACGGCGCGGTGATGAAGTAGGCCGCGACCCCCGCGGCGCCGAGCAGGACGAACCCGCCCGCCAGCAACCCCGAGCGGTTCCGCGGGGGGAGCGTGATCTGCGCGGCGCTGGAGCCAAAGGTGGTGTTGGCCGGGGGCCCGGAGGGGGCGCGCGGCCCGCCTGAGACAATCCCTCCGTTGCCCGGCGCCGGCGTCGAAAAGACGACGGTTCCCCCTGGATGGGAGGCGGTCGGCACGGTCGAGGCGCGCGCCGCGACGCCGTCGTCTCCGGCGAACGCGGGCGCCCACTTGGCGCGTGCCGGGGAGCTGGCGAGAGGCAGGATCGCGCGCCCGAAGTCCCGGACCGTGGGGAATCTCTGGGCCGGTTCCAAACCCAGGGCGCGGAGGATCGCCTTTTCCAGCTCCGGCGGAATATCCGGGCGGTGGACGCGCGGCGGGAGGAACCCTCCCTCGCCGACGCTGCGGATGACCTCGTAGATCGTCTCTCCCCGATGCGCCCGCTGTCCGGTCACGCATTCGTAAAGGATGGCGCCCAGCGCGTACTGGTCGCTGCGCGCGTCGACGCCGGCCGCGCTGCGGACCTGCTCGGGCGAGATGTAATAGGGCGTCCCCATCGAGGCGCCCGTGCCGGTGAGGGCCAGCGTGTTGCCGCCGCTCGAGCTGAGCTTGGAGATGCCGAAGTCGAGGACCTTCGGCTCCGGTCGGCCATGCCGCGCCTTCGCCAGGAAGATGTTCTCGGGTTTGAGGTCGCGGTGGATGACCCCCTCGTCGTGCGCCACTGCGATGGCGGCGAACACCGGGAGAATGAGGTCGACCGATTCCGCGAAGGGGAGAGATCCGACACGCGCGAGCAGCGAGGAGAGATCTTCTCCCTCCAGGAACTCCATGACCAGATAGGCGATCCCCTTCTCGGTCCCCACGTCGGTCACGTCGACGACGTTCGGGTGGCGGATGCGCGACGCGGCTTCCCCCTCGCGGAGGAACCGGGCCCGCGCCCCGGGGGTCGCCGCGACCGAAGGATGCAGGGTCTTGATGGCGACCCGCTTCTTGAGATCGCGGTGCGTCCCCTCGTAGACCGCACCCATCCCGCCGCGTCCCATCAGGCGCGTGATCTGGTAGCGGCCGAGCTCGGTTCCGGGGGGGAGGGTATCCTCCTCCTCCGATACGTTTTCTCCGTCCACGGACCCACAGGATAGCAAAGGGGTGCCCGGCGACGAAGTCCACCGCCACCTCTCGGCCGGAGAGGCGCCGGTGGCTGGGCGGCGTCGCGGTAGAAGCGCGAGATATCCGCCTCGTCGAGCAGCCCGACGGCGTCTCCTGCCACATCGACGGTAGAACGCCGCCGTCAGGCGAGCGATCCCTTCCTCGCCGACCACGGAAACAAGCTGATCTTCGTTCATGAGGGAAGATTGGTCTCCAGGTTCGCCCAGGTGGGTGCATGATCGCTGGCGCCCGGCACGCCCCGCACCCACGCGTCGACTCCGGTTTCGCGCAAGCCCGGTGCGAGAGCGCCGCTCAGGAGGATGTGATCGAGGCGCATGCCCGCGTTTCTTTCCCACGCCTGTCGCAGGTAGTCCCAGAAGGTGTAAACCGCCTCGGCAGGGTGTGTCACCTTGATGGCGTCCGTCCACCCCTGGGCAAGCAGCCGCTGATGGAGAGCGCGGGGCTCTGGCTGCAAGAGCGCGTTCTTGGACCACGATCGGGTGTTGTAGATGTCGAAGTCGGTGGGCACCACGTTGTAGTCGCCGACCAGAGCCACGGGGTGGCCGGTCTCGTAAAGCGCCTGTGCATGGGCGAGGAGGCGATGCATCCACGCGAGCTTGTACGCGAACTTCGGGCCCGGCTGCGGATTCCCGTTCGGGGCGTACAGGCAGCCGACGAGCACGCCGTGCACGGCGGCCTCCAGGTAACGACTTTGGGTGTCCGACGGATCCCCGGGAAGTTGGCGACGCGTCTCGACAGGCGTCATCCCCTTGGCCAGGATCGCGACCCCGTTCCACGAAGGCTGCCCCACCCATCGAGCGCCGTAGCCCACGGCTTCGATCTCTCGGAGCGGGAAGCGTGTATCGGGAACCTTGAGCTCCTGCAGGCAGACGATGTCGGGAGACGCCTTCGTGAGCCACTCCAGCAGCACCGCGAGGCGCTTGCCGATGTTGTTGATGTTGAAGGTCGCGAGCTTGAGGGGCGGCATGGTCCTCGGTTGAAAGGCTCAAGATTCCCCGATTCCGGCGAAACCTCCACGGTAGATTCTTCCGCGTCTGCGTCCTCTCGGGCCCTACCGTCAAGTGCGTCTGCGTGGTGTTGTGCGTCGCGGGCGAGTCGCCGCCACCCGCAATTGCCAGCGGTAGCGCTCCAGCGAGATGGCGCCGCCGGCGAAGCGAACCCCTTCGCGCTCGAGCAAGTGGGCCTGCAGATCTTCGTGGCCCAGCAGATCGCCGCGTGGGCTGATCTTTCCCTGCGCGTTCACCACCCGGTGCCAGGGAAGGTCGCTGCCGCTCGGTAAGACCCGCAGCACGTGGCCGACCAGCCGCGCCCGCCGTGGCAGCCCCGCCATCAGCGCGATTTGCCCGTAGGTCGCGACACGCCCTCTCGGGATGCGCGCCACGACCGCGTAGATCCGCTCGTTGCGACGCCCACCCACGCGCCCATCATAACCGCGGCGTCCGAGGTGGGGGCGAGCGAGACGGTGGAGGGGCCGCTGCTGGAATACTTCGATTGCCAGATCGCGAAGCAGCGTTCGGCGTTCTTCAACGACGACGATTGCGTCGCGTCGGCCGGGACGCCGGACGCCGAGCAAACCCAGTTCGTCTCACGCTGCACCGCCAAGAACACCGAGTGCGGCGCAGACTTCAGCGAATTCTGTGCCGTGGCCGGGGCGCCGATCATTCGCAAGGAATGGCTGCATAAGTTCGACGCCTGCATCGGGATGGCGTGCGCTGACATCGACGCGTGCCTGAACGCCGTCCAGCTCGTCAACTGCTGGTAGAGCCAATGTAACGCGGCTGGCGCCCGGACGATCGAAGCGCCACGGCGGCGACGGAAACGAGCGGCTCCCCTGAGCGCCCAGCGCGCGATCTACGGATCCGACAGGCGTGCGCGCCGTCTGGGCCCAGCTCGGCCTCGCTGGCCCGCTGACGCCGCGTCCGCAATGACTCGCACCTTCTCCGCCGAGACGGTCATCGGATTCCGACACAGGCTCAAGAGCGCGCGTCTCGCCTGACCGGTCAGTCCGGAGTCACATTGAGTTCGACGCTCGTGTAAGGCCAAGAGCTTCCGCTCCCCGGTGACTGCCACTGCAGGTAGAACTGGCCACTGAGGGTGATGGAGTTGGGATGCCTGGGGAGCATTTGACAACCGCTCGTGGAATCACAGGCCGGGCACGCCTCGAGGCTCCCGTCGCCGCGCAGTTGGTCGATCGCAACCGGACCGTCCGTCTGGAACGACAAGTAGAGAGAGAGGTCGGTCCCGGGTGCCCGTGAGACGACGATTGAGATGTCTGTGGTCGGACCGATTTGGGACAACAGCGCGGTCGGTAACGGGTAGGGTTGGGCATCCGCGCACGTAGGTGAAAGAAACGATCCGCGCGCAAGCAGGGCGCTGTCGACCAGCGAGTAACTCGATCCAGTGACCTGCCCGAATAGCAGCTGGAACCCGGAGAAGTCCGGGAGGGTCCGACGTTGACAGTCACCCAGCGAGACGACGCCCACATAACCTGCCCAGACCGCGGTGTCGCCGTCCAGCGTCGGCCAGGTCCAGTAGGGGTTGGCGGGCGAAGGTCCGAGGGTAGTCGGCGCGGCAGACGCGCTCCACGCCGGTAGCGAGCACGGACAGATGGGCAGCACCTGCTGCGGTCCCCAGGCCGGTTGATCGGTCTGCATCGCTGACCATACGGAGTCTAAGTCGGTGGCCCCGTGGGGTGGTCAAGCGACCGACCGTTTCGATTCCGGCAAAAGGGTGCTTACCCTCGGGTCGCTATTCCCGCCGTTCCTAAAGGCACCGTGAGGACGCAGCTAACAGGGACAATCAGGATCGGCGTCGTGGGGCCGGAGACGTCGAGGTAGAGGCCGTCGAGCAGGCGGACGATGCCGCGCTCGATGAAGTCGGGCTGGCCGGTGGCGTTCTGGGCGTTGTAGTCGTTGGAGTGGTCGAACAGAAGCTCGACGCGTCCGTCGCCGTCCACGTCGACGGTGGCGGTCGGCGCCAGTGTCATCTCGCTCGTCGGGCGCGTTGCGGAGGACCAGTTGCGGATGGGCGGCGTCCCCCTGTAGCTCCCAGAGCGCCCACACCGCGGCGAAGACGCCGTCTTCGCACCCGCCTTCGTCGATCGACTCGGACACCGACACGAGCGTCGGCCCCTTCGGCCCCGACCGGAGCACGCGCACCGAGGGGCCTTCTTTTCGTACGCGAACCAACGCGGCGGCTTCGGAGCGTCGGGGTGCTCGTGGCGGAACCAGACGTCGAAGTCCTTCTGGATGTTCGCGCTCTGCGGAAGCGCGCCGAACGCGGCCAGCGCCACCTTTCGGATCTCCTTCGCAGGGTCCTCGGCGGGCGTCACGACGGGGACCGGCAACTCCGCCGCGCGGGCCCACGTCGCGCCGGCGCAGCCGTGGCGATCGCCGTCGACCTTCGCCACTCAGCAGGTGCGCGCTCGCCTGCCAGGCCTCGGAGTCGTTGCCGTCGCCCGCCTCGTAGGCATCGGAGATGCTGCGACCCCGCAGCAGGAATGCCCCCAGCTTTGCCTGGCAACGCTCGCCGCGGCGTTCAGAAGGCGAATCGGCATCCCGGCGAGCCGGGCCACAGCGGCCGGCAACTTGGCGACGTCGACCGGGCGCCGCGTCCGATTCAGAAAGCGATCGGCCCCCTGCTTCTCGAGCACCGCCGGCCCCGACGCCCATCCGTCGTCCGGATTCAGGCTGACGACCACCTCGCCGTCGACGACGAACGCGAACCGCCGAAACGCCTCGACGTCGACGTCGCCTGTTTTCCCGGGAGCGGATCCGAACAGCTCCTCGCGCGCGATCCGAAAGCCGCCCGGCCCACGCCGCAACACCAGCTCCTTCGCCCCGACGTCCGAGTACCCGCCCGAAGCCCAACGCTGAACGAAAATCACCCGCGCCGACGCCGCGTCCGCAATGACCCGCACCTTCTCCGCCGACACGGTCATCGGCTTCCGAAACATCCGCTCCCGATCCGCCATCCACCCCGCCCGATCGAACGAGGCGGTGCGCGGCCCGGAGCGGCGCACGCCGGTGAAGCTGGGCGCGTAGAGGGATTGGTAGTCGGCGAAGTTGCCGGTGTTCTGGGCGTCGAGCCAGTCGGTGAGGAGGGCGTGGGCGTCGGACTTGGGATCGGCGGCGAACGCGGGCGTGACCGCGAGAACGAAAAGCATCGCGATGGCTCTCATTCCACGCCCCTTCTATGCTCGGTTGTTGGACTGATCGACCGAAAGATTCGACGCATACACCGTCACCGCCAGATCCGCACGCACCCGAAAAGCCTCAAAGGTGCAAGAGCATGGGACGCCCACACGTCGAGATCGACGTTGAGAAAGGACTTCTCTTCGTCCCGTTTCTTGGTCCTCATGAGCGCGCGTTTAGTTTAACAGGGGCAGACCAGGCTCGGCCTCGTGGGGCCGGCGACGGCGAGGGAGAGGGTGACGCCGTCGAGCAGGCGGACCATGCCGCGCTCGATGAAGTCGGGCGGACCGATGGCGTTCTGGGCGTTGCAGTCGCTGGAGTAGTCCAACGGAAACTCGACGCGCCCAACGCCCGCCGATGTCGACGGTGACGTCGTTTCCTGCGCTGACGCGGTCTAGACTCCCGCGGCCGATTGATTGGCAGAAAGGCATGCGCCATGCGGAAACTTGTCTACGGCATGAACCAGACCCTGGACGGCTACATCGCCGCGCCCGGTGACGACCTCGGCTGGAGCGGGCCGAGCGACGAGCTGTTCCAGTGGTGGCTCGACGAGGAGCGGACGATCGACCTGTTCCTTTACGGGCGCAAGCTGTGGGAGACCATGAGCTCCTACTGGCCGACCGGCGACCAGCAGCCGGGCGCCACCGCCGCGCAGATCGAGTTCGCGCGGAACTGGCGGGACAAGCCGAAGGTGGTGTTCTCCTCGACGATCGACAAGGTTGACTGGAACGCCCGCCTGGTCGCCGGTGACGCGGTCGCCGAGATCACCCGACTCAAGGCCGAGCGCGGTGGGCCGATGAGGGTCGGTGGCGCAACGCTCGCTGGGGCGGCCATGCGGGCCGGGCTGGTCGACGAGTACGCGATCGTCACCCATCCGATCCTGGTGGGCGGCGGCACGCCGTTCTTCACGGCGCTGGACAGCTGGGTGAACCTGAACCTGGTGGAGACGCGAACGTTTCCCGGCGGCGTGGTCCTGACCAGGTACGAGACGAGGCGCTGAGCGCCATTCCTTTGCTGCTTGGCCGCGAGCGTGGCAGCGAGCCGGGTAAGGGGAACGACGAGCCCTGCCTCGTCGCAGCGAACAGGACGACCTTGCTCCGGGTCCTTCCGCCTCGTCGACCGGAGTGGATGAGCCCGTGACGACCGCATTGACGCACGGCCTCGGGCAGCGCGCCCAGTAACGCGCCTTGCCGCGCAACCGGCGCGCGCGTTCGCGGTAAGGTGACAGGCAGCGATGGAGCTCGTCCTCTTCTGCGTGCTCGTCGGCGGCGCCGCCGTGCTGCTGGTGCGCGGCGCGCGCGCGGCGGTGGCCATCGCGCTCGCGGCCGCGCTCGTCGCCGGCAGCGCCGCCGCCGCCGTCGCCTGGCGCGCGCGTGACGACGCCCGCCGCGCCGCCGCCGCCGCCGCGCGCGCTCCCTTGCCCGCGCCCGTCGCCGATCGCGGCTACGTCAGCTCCGACTCGTGCCGCGCCTGCCACCCGAGCGAGTACGCTTCGTGGCATCGCAGCTTCCACCGCACCATGACGCAGCCGGCGCGCGGCGCAGCGGTGCGCGCGCCCTTCGCCGGCGAGACGCTGCGCTCCGACGACGACGGCCGCACCTATCGCCTGCGCCGCGACGGCGACACGCTGTGGGCCGACATCTCCGGCGTCGGCGCGCGCCGCGTGCCGATGATGACCGGCTCGCACCACATGGAGGCCTTCTGGCTCGCCGGCGCGCGCGGCAACCAGCTCGTCGAGTTCCCCTTCACCTGGCTCTTCGACGACGCGCGTTGGGTGCCGCGCCGCGACGTCTTCCTCGTCGGCACCGAATACTCGAAGCAGCCGTCGACGTGGAACCGCATCTGCGTCGAGTGCCACGTCACCGGCGGCGTCCCCGGCTTCGACGCCAAGCTCACCGTGCCTCAGAGTCGCGTCGCCGAGCTCGGCATCGCCTGCGAGGCGTGCCACGGGCCGGCGGCCGCGCACGTCGCCGCCAACCGCGATCCGTTCCGCCGCTGGTCGCTGCACAATAGCGGCGCCGCCGACGCGACCATCGTGAACCCGGCGCGCCTTCCGCCGCCGCGCAGCGCCGAGGTCTGCGGCCAGTGCCACGGCATCGCCTGCCCGCCCGACGGCTGGCTCCAGCACGGCCTCGGCTTCCGCCCCGGCGACGCGCTCGCCGACGGCAAGCCGATCCTGCGCCTCGCCAGCCTCGGCGCGAGCGACTGCCGCGCGCAGATCGCCGCCGACGCCTCGTTCGCGCCGAGCCGCTATTGGAAGGACGGCATGGTGCGGGTGTCGGGGCGCGAGTACAACGGCCTCGTCGAGTCGCGCTGCTTCTCTGGCGGCGCGCTCGCCTGCGTGTCGTGCCACTCGATGCACGACAGCGATCCCAATTGGCAGCTCACGCGTGGCAAGGACGGCGACAGCGCCTGCACGCAGTGTCACGCCACCATCGGCAAGAACGTCGCCGCGCACACGCACCACGCGCCCGGCTCGACGGGATCGACGTGCTACAACTGCCACATGCCGGAGACGACCTGGGGGCTTCTGCGCGCGATGCGCAGCCACCAGATCACCGTTCCGCGCGTGCAGGACGACGTCGACGCCGGGCGGCCGAATGCGTGCAACCTCTGCCATCTCGATCGCACGCTCGCCTGGACGGCCGACGCGCTCGCGCGCTTGTGGGGCACGCCAGCGCCGACGCTCGACGCCGACGAGCGCGGCACCGCCGCCGGCGCGCTCTACATCGCGCGCGGCGAGGCGGGCGTGCGCGCCATCGCCGCCTGCGCGGCGGCCGGCCACGCCGCGATGGCGCCGTTCCTCGTCGAGCTCCTCGACGACGACTACTCCGCCATCCGCTACACGGCAATCCGCTCGCTGCGCACCATCCCCGGCTTCGCCGATCTGGCGTACGACTACGTCGGCAGCGAGGAGTCGCGCTGGGCGGCGCAGCGCGAGGCGCGCGCACGGCTGGCCCGGCAGCCCGATGACGGAATCCAGATGTCGTATTCGCGCGGGGAGTTCGAGCGGCTGGCGGCCGAGCGCGACGAAACCGATCAAATGTTCCTGGCCGAATGAGCGGGCCCGCGCACCCCCAGCCGGCCGACAATGATCGCCGCGCTCAGCTCCTGCATCTGCGCGTCGGCGCCGCGGCGCTCTTCGGCTTCGCCGCGCTCGGCGTGGTGCTCGAGTCGCTGCACGCGTTCAAGGCGCCGTGGTACCTCGGCGTCGCCGGCGAGACGCGCCGCTTCCTCTTCACGCTGGCGCACGCGCACGGCATCGGGCTCGGCCTCGTCAACCTCGGGCTGGCGGCGGCGCTGCCGCTCCTGCCCGGGCGCCTGCCGGCGGCGGCGTCGGCGTGCCTGGTCGCGGGCACGCTCCTTATCCCCGCCGGCTTCTTCGCTGGCGGGCTCTACGCGCACGGCAGCGACCCCGGGCTCGGCGCGCTCCTGGTGCCGCCGGGGGCGCTCTTGGTGTTGATCGCGCTCGGCCTGGTGCTGCGCGCGGCGCTGGCGCGGGACGGGGGCTGACATGGCCTCGGGAACCAAATGTGCACCACGAGGTAATCGGACAAGAGCCGCTTGATCTGTCTTCGAGAGGGCCTTCCAGAGCGGCGCGGACTGGAACGCGATCGTGCCGCCCCCGCGCTTGCGCCGCGAGATCATGCGGTTGATGTCGCCGACGCCCCAGCGCGCCGAGCGGCCCTGTTTGTTACCCGGTTGCTACCCACCCCCGAAAAGGGCCGCGCACCGTCGACCCGGCGTGTAGCCGTTGGAAAGGATCGAGGCGGACTTAACTCAGTCGGGGCGAGAGGATTTGAACCTCCGACATTCTGCTCCCAAAGCAGACGCGCTACCAGGCTGCGCCACGCCCCGTGCGGGCGTGAATATACACGACCGCCGGCCGCGCTACTGCCCGCGATAGAGGTCGGGGAAGAGCTTCTGAGGTGGGCCACCTTCGGGGCGTCGTTGAAGACGATGTAGGGGTTGTCGGGGTGGCGGGTGGCGTAGTTCTGGTGGTAGTCCTCGGCCGGGTAGAAGGCCTTCAGCGGGACGATCTCGGTGACGATGCGGTCGGGGAAGACCTTGGCGCGACCGAGCTGGGCGACGTAGGCGTCGGTGACGCGCTTCTGCTCGGCGTCCGTGTAGAAGACGACCGAACGGTACTGCGTCCCCTCGTCGGCCCCCTGGTGATTCAGCTCGGTCGGATCGTGCGCGACGGAGAAGAAGACCTTCAGGAGCTGCCCGTACGTCACCTGCGACGGGTCGAAGGTGACCCGCACCGATTCGGCGTGGCCGGTGTCGCCGCCGCTGACCAGCTCGTACTTGGCGTTCGCCGCCGAGCCGCCCGAGTAGCCCGACGTCGCCTCGGTGACGCCCTTGACGTGCTGGAAGACCGCCTGGATCCCCCAGAAGCAGCCCCCCGCGAAAACGACCGTCGACTTGCCCGGCTTCGTCGCGCGCGGCAGGTCGACCGCCGGGGACGGCAGCGTGACGGCGTCGTGGGCGCCGGCGCGGGCGCAGCTGCCGAAGAGCCCAACCCCGGTCAACGCGGCCACCGACGCCGCCAGCGCCAGCGCGCGCCTGAGCTTGCTCGATTGAAATGTCATCGGAACCTCCACCCAATGCTACGCGACGGCGGCGCGCCGGTTACGCCGGGGCGCGGGCCGAGCTCTGCACTCGGGGTGGTCCGGCGGCTCTGGGCGGTGGCAGCCGCGCTTCTGGCGTTAATTGCTGCAAGCTCAACAAGCTGATAACAGTGGGCGATGAAAACTCGACTGTCTTCTCTCCCGCTTCTTTTTCTTGTAGCCGGCTCCTATCTGGCCGCTTGCGGCGGCTCCGGCGGCGGCGGTTCGGGAGGTGGGGGTGAAGGCGGCCAGGCCGGGAGCGGAGCAGGCGGGCAGGCCGGCAAGGCCACCGGTGGACAGGCGGGCACCGCCGCGGGCGGGCAGGCCGGGACGAGCACGGGCGGCCAGGCGGGCACCAGCGCCGGCGGTCAGGCCGGCACCAGCGCCGGCGGTCAGGCCGGCACCAGCGCCGGCGGTCACGCGGGGAACAGCGCCGGCGGCCAGGCGGGCACCAGCGTCGGCGGGCATGCGGGGAACAGCGTGGGCGGTCAGGCGGGCACCAGCGCCGGCGGCCAGGCTGGCACCAGCGTCGGCGGCCAGGCCGGCAGCAGCGCGGGCGGTGTTGGGGGTGGCGGCGGAGCGCCGGTCGCGTGCAACAACATGGTCAACGGCGGCGCGGTCATCGACAAGAACCACCACACCGAGGCGCCTCCGGTCATGACCGGGGGAACGATCGCCGACGGGACCTACTTCTTGACCGCCATGGACAAGTATAACGGCGAGACGGGGACCTCTTCGCACCAGGAGACCTGGGTCTTCTCCGGCAACACCATCCAGGTCGTCCAGCTGGACGGCACGCGGTTCTCGCTCAGCTACGTCGCGGCGAACAACGTCTTGACCTTCACGATTACCTGCCCGGCGACACAGGCCGGCATGACGGGGACGAGCCCCTATACCGCCACCGCGACCCAGATCGTGAGCGTCAACAGCGACGACGCCAACGAGCTGCACACGTTCACCAAGCAGTAGCCTGCCGGGTCCCCCGCGCCCGCCGGAGCCGGGCGCGGCCCATCAGACGCCCGCGTACCACTCGTAGCCCTGGTCGGTCCAGTAGCCGCCGTTTCGCTCGGGCAGGAAGAGGATGCGGGTCAGGTACTTGGTGTTCTTGTAGCCGAGCTTGACCGGCGAGTAGACCCGCGCCGGGGCGCCGTAGGCGGGGTCCAGCGGCGCGCCGTCCTGGCCGTAGACGATGAGCGTCTGCGGGTGGAGCGCGCTCTCCAGGTCCCAGCTCTCGTGATAGTCGTCGTCGAACGACTGGAAGTCGACGTACCGCGCGTCGGGCCGCAGGCCGGCGCGGCGGGCCAGCTCGCCGAGGCGCACGCCGGTGCGGATCGCGACGGCCGACCACCCTTCGACGCAGAAGTGTTCAAGGCGCAGCTCCGTGCGCGGCAGCGCCATCAGCTCGCCGAGCGTGAGCCGCATGGGGCGGGCCACGGCGCCGCCGATCTCCAGCTGCCAGACGCCGCGCTGGCGCTCGTCCCAGACCGGGACCGTCGGGGAGATGAAGTAGGAGGGAAAGCGGGCGCCCGCCAGCCGCGCGCCCGGCGGCGCGACGTTCATGGCGCGGTGGCGGAAGAGCGCCCGCTCGACCTTTTCGTTGAAGCGCTCGGAGGCGGCGAGCAACCCGTCGGCGCTCTTCGGCCCTTTCCAATCGCAGCCGGCAGCGCCAGCGCCGTCAGCGCGCCGGCCCCGGTGACCAGACCGGCGCCCAGGAACGTCCGCCGATCGAGCCCCAGCTTCTCGGCCGCGTGGCGCGGCGGCAACCAGAGCTTGCTCATCGACGTCGCCTCGCTGAGCTGGTCATGACTTCTTGACGATCTCTTTGCGCGGCTGGCCGCCCGGCTTGGGCGGCGGTGGATCGCCCGCCGGCGGCTGGTCGCCCGGCTGGCTCGGCGGCGGTCGATCGCCCGCCGGCGGATCGGTGACCGGCGGCTTGGATGGCGGGGGATCGCCCGGCGGGGGCGCCGGTCGCGGTTTGGGCGGCTCGGTGACCGGCGGGTTCGGCGCCGGCGGGTCGACCGGCGGAGGCTGGCGTTCGGGTGGCGGCGGCGTCTCGGCGTGGGCCGGCGCGCGCAGGTTCACGAAGGGGCGCGCGTTGCGGGCCTCGGGCGACTTCGCTTCGTCGTAGCCGCCGGTGATGATGGCGCGCAGCGCGTACGGATCGACCGCGAACACCATGAAGACGTGCCCCACGGAGAGCGCCACCAGCGCCAGCATGGCCAGGAAGTGCCAGTAGCGCGCCCAGACGTAGCCGCCCAGGAGGTGCGTCAGGGGAGCCAGCTGCACCGGCTTCCAGATCGCGACGCCGGAGACGACCGCCGCGGCGGCCAGCCAGGGGAGCGCGAAGTAGACCGTGCGTTGAAGCGCGTTGTGCTTCCCCTGGCGCGGGTGGACCTTCCGCCGCCCCAGGTAGAACTTCAGCATCTCCAGCGAATCGCGGGCGACGCCCCGCCGCGGGACCAGATCGCGCCACTCGCCGTGCAGGTAGATGAAGCCGAGATAGACGAGGCCGTTGGCCACCAGCAGCCACATGGCGGCGAAGTGCCAGTGGCGCGCGCCGGCCAGCCAGCCGCCGAACGTCAGCCAGGCGGGGATGGGAACGCCTTCGAACGGGTAGCAGCAGAACGACTCCCCCTTGCGCGCGAACGCCGGGTAGGCGTTGAAGATGCGCAGCCCGCTGCCGATCATGATCGTCAGCGCCAGCGCGTTCACCCAGTGGGTGGCGCGGACGATCCAGTGATGGCGGGGCATGGTCATGTCGGGGTGCAGGTTGACGTTCAACGGGACGACAGGCGCAGCGACGAAATATAGAATCAGCGGAGGTCGATGTCGTAAGGAAGGCGGGCCGCAAATCCGGACCCGTTGCCTCGAACCAGGAAGGGGGCCAGCAGCCGCAGCGCCGCGCGCGCGTCGCCCGTCAGCAGGCTGGCCGGCGGGGTGACCGGGGGAGCGGTCGCTCTCGGCGGAGACGCCGTCCACCGCGCCGTCTTCCAGGACCGAGGCGGCGCCCGCCAACCGGCGCAACAGCCCCTTCTTCTCGGCCGGCAGCACCGTCAGCTCGGGAAGCTGGTCGCGCCCCAGCGGCACCCGCCCGAGGCGCGCCGCCTCGTCGACGGCGGCCGAGACGCCGCCCAGCCGGTCGACCAGGCCCAGCGCCTGCGCCAGCGCGCCGGTCCAGACGTGTCCGCGGCCGAGCTCGTCGACCCGCGCCGGCGTCAGCCCCCGCGCGCGGCGTCCGTCGGCCACCGTCGCCACGAACAGCTGATAGAGGTGGGCGATCTGCTGCTGGGCCAGCGCGCGCTCCGCGTCGGTCCACGGGCGATACGGCGAAAGGAAGTCGGCGTGCGCGCCGCGCCGATAGGTCTCGACGTTGATCCCCAGCATGGCGAGCAGCTTCTGCGCGTCGACCTTGTAGCCGAAGACGCCGATCGAGCCGGTCGTCGTCGACGGTTCCGCGTAGATGACGTCGGAGGGCGCGGCGATGTAGTAGCCGCCCGAGGCGGCCAGATCGCCCATCGAGACGACGATCGGCTTGCCGGCCTGGCGCACCTTCTTGATCTCGCGCGCCAGGACGTCCGAGGCGAACGCCGAGCCGCCCGGGCTGTTCACGCGCAGGACGACCGCGGCGATGGTGGGATCGCGGCGGCACTGCTCCAGCGCCGCGCTCAGCGTGTCGGAGCCGGCGAAGGCGCCCATCCCGAAGGGGAGCTCGACGTTGGGGCCGTCGACCATCGTGCCGTCGACGAACAGCACGGCGACGCGGCGGCTGGGCCAGGCGGCCGGCGCGACCGGCGACGCGTCGGGATCGCGCAGCCGCACGCTGGCCCGCCCGAGGTTGCGCTGCACGAACGCCTCCAGATCCCCTTCGGCGGCGACGGCGTCGGCGAGCCCGGCCAGGGTGGCGTCCCCCGGCGTGAAGATCCCCCGGTCGAAGAGGCCGCGGACGATCGCGGCGTCCATCGGGTGGCCGGCGCGGGTGCGGTCGGCGGCGACCAAGGCGGTCACCCGGCCGTAGACGTCGTCCAGCAGCTGGTTCCGGTTCTCGCGCACCGGCGCCGACTGCTCGGTCATCACGAACGGCTCCATCGCCCCCTTGAAGGCGCCGATGCGCACCAGGTCCAGGTGGATGCCGATGCGGTCCATCGTCTCCTTGTAAAACGAGACGTTCTGGGCGACGCCGGTCACCGACAGCTCGCCGGCGGGGTGAACCAGGACGACGTCGCAGGCGGCGGCCAGGTAGTACTCGCGCGTCGACGGGAAGGTCACGTATCCGAAGGTCCGCTTGCCGTGCGCGCGCAGCAGCGCCACCAGGTCGCGCAGCTCCTCGATGCGGGCGTAGCCGAGGTTGACCCCCTCGATCTTGAACAGCACGCCGGCCACGGCCGGATCGACGGCCAGCGCGCGCAGCCGGCGGACCACCTGGAAGAAGCGGCGATCGTCGTCGATCTCCTCGAGGCGGATGCGCGCGACGTACGGCGGCGCCACCAGCGCCGGGCGCCGCTCGCCGTCGAGGTGGATGCGCCCGGCAGCTCCGACCCCGCTGGAGCCGCTGGCCGGAAGGAAGACCGGGACGCCGACCACGGCGCCGAGGTGATCGAAGTCGACCGCCACGCCGAAGGCCAGCCGCGTGTCGCTGCCGTCGCCGAAGGTCGAGGCGGTCCCGCGCGGGACGTTCTCCCCCTCGCCGTAGAGACGCAGGCCGTCGAGCAGCGTCACGGACAGCCGGGCGCGCGGGACCAGGCGGTCCCAGTCGTCGGCGTTGGCGTGGGCGGCGCCGAGCGCCAGCTCCAGCCGCGTGGTGCCGAGCGGGCGCAGCACCAGCTCCGCCGTCCAGAGCCGCGGCAAGGTGGCGCCGAAGGCGTTGGGGTGCGGCTGCCCGACGTCCTCGACCGTGGCGCCGAGGGCGACATAGCGTCCGAACCGCGCCGACAGACCGAAGTCGAACGTGTCGGCGCCGGCGAACGACCCATCCCAGATGTGGGCCCAGGAGACGCCCAGGGAGGCGTTGCGCAGGAAGTGCAACGCGTAGGCGAGCTGCAGCGTCGTGTGGGCGTCGATCCCCACGGCGCTGGCGCCGATCACCCGCGACAGGCCGAACCCGAGCGAGCTGCGCAGGAAGATCGGCACGCCCAGGTAGGCGCCCAGGCCCCGGCGGGGAACGACGGCCGGGTCGGACGCTTCGGCGCCCACCAGCTCCAGCCCGGCGGCCGGCAGAAATCCCAGCGCGCCCGGGTTCAGCTGGACGGCGGTGGCGTCGGCGTCGCCGGCGCGCGCACCATCCGTGATGTAGGGGCCGCGGGTCGGCCGCAGCTCGGGATCGCTGACCTGTGCGCGGGCCGGCCGCGCCGCCAGCAACGGCAACGCCAGAGACGCCGCCAACACGACGAGGACTCGACCACCGACGCCAGGGCTCGAACGCATCGCCGCCCGCGGAGTATAGTGCCCAAACAGCGAACGAGAACGGGCAAGCAACCAGGACCACCTCGCAGATGGACGCAGACGCAACCCACGGCTCGGATCGCCCCCCCTCCGACATCGCGCTGCCGGAGCTGTTCGAGCGATGGCTGCCGGCGGCGTTCACGGCGACCGGCCAGCGGGCGCCGGCGGGGACGCCCGTGCTGCGGGTCAGCGTCTCGGGCACGGGGGGCGGCGCCTGGGAGCTGGCGCTCGACGGCAATCAGATGCGCGTCGAGCCCCCCGGGCGCCAGCCGCCCGACGTCTGGATCCGGCTCTCGGTCGCCGACCTGCGCGTGGCGCTGGGCGCCGCCGATCCCGACCTGCCGCCGATCGTCTCCGACGACTGGTCGGCGCGCCACCTCCTTCTCGTCAATCCGAACGACGTCGATCTGGTGCGACAGATCTCCGGGCGCCTGTTGCTGGAGATCGAGGGTCGGCGGCGGCGGCGGTTCGCGCTCGACGTCGGGTTCGGCAAGACCGGCGTCAGCGCCGGCCGGCCGCGCACGACAGTGCGGCTCGACGCCCCGACGTTCGAGGGGCTGCGCAGCGGCGCGCTCCCGCCGATGCAGCCGCTCCTCGACGGCCGGATCAAGCTCGAAGGCGATCGCGCGCTGGCGATGCAGCTAATGCTGCTCGTCGGGAGCCGGCTCGGCCGGCGCTGACGGCGCCGCCTTCTCGGAAGCGCCCCGGTCGTCGGCCTTTTCGTCTGGCTCGTCCCTGGGCTTGTCGTCTCGCTGTTCCGGCTTGGCGGCCGGGCGCTCGTGCTCGGGCGCCTCGGCGGGTGGCTCCTCCGCCGGTGGGGGCGGGGCTTCTGGCGGCGCGGGCGGCGGCGCCTCGGCCGGGGCCGGGGCGGAGGCGGTCGGCGAGCTCGCCGGGCGATGCGCGTGCGAGCTGTGCTCTCGCATGTTTTCGGTGGCCAGCGCGTGCCGCGCGGCGCTCAGGCCGTGGTTCAGCGTCGGATCATCGGGGCGCATCGCCAGCGCCTTTTCGTACTCGGTGACCGCCTCGCCGTCCTGGCGCAGGGCGTGCAGACACTCGGCCAGGAGCGCGTGCGCTTCGGCGTCGCCGCCCGAAAACGCGACCACCTCTCGCGCCCAGCGGAGCGCCTCGGTGTCCTTGTTGGCCGACAGCGCCGACTGCGCGCGCGTCCGCAGGGCGGCCGCCAGCTCGGCGTCACCGCCGCCGTGGGCGTCGAGCGCCAGCGCGATCCGGTAATGGGCGACGCCGGCCTCGATCTCGCCGCGATCGAGCTCCTCCTCGGCCGCCTTGACCAGGAGCCCCTTGGCGCGCGTCGCCAGCGTGTCGGCGATCCCCGTGCCCCCGTCGGAGCGCAGCCGCGCCAGCTGCGCCTGCAGCGCCGGGAGCTGCGCGAACCCGAACCCGCCGGCCATCATCCGCTCGACGTCGGCCACCCCGGCGCGCAGGCGCTGGGCCCGGCGATCGGCGTCGCTCGGCGGGGCCGGCGCGGTGGAGGCCGCCGGCGTGGCGGCCGCCTCCCCGTGCACGTTCCAGGGAAGCCGCCGGTAGATCGTCACCGCCGTGACGCCGACCAGCACCAGCGCCGCGAACGTCCCTGCGTACCGCCATCCGCCGCCCGGATCGCGGGTGGCGCCGGTGACCGCCCGGGCCGACACCGCTGCCTCTCGCCCCCGCTCTTCTTCTCGGGCGGGCGGCGGCACCGGCGAAGGCGCCCGGCGCGGCATGGCCGGCGGACCGTCGGCCCGCGGATGCGCCCCCCCCGGAGCCTCGTCCGAGTACGAGACCTCCGGCACGACGCCGCGCTCCTGATCGTGCAGGCCCAGCATCTCGGAGACGGCGCGCGAGCGCCCGAACAGCGACTTCACCAGGTCGTATTCGAACTGCGCCATGCTCTGGTAACGGAGCGCCGGATCCGGGTCGAGCGCGCGGACCACGATCCGGTCCAGCTCCTCGGGGACGTCGGCCTTGATCCCCCGCGGGGGGATGAGCTCCTTGTCGCGGGACATCTGCGGCGGCGAGCCGGAGGTCATCTCGTAGATGAGCGCGCCCACCGAGTAGATGTCGCTGCGCTGATCGACGGCGCCCCCCTCGGCCTGCTCGGGCGCCATGTACTCCGGCGTCCCCATGGCCACGCCCGGATTGGTGAGACGCCGCGCGCGCCCCATGCTGCGGGCGATGCCGAAGTCGAGCACCTTGACGAAGTCGGCCTGCCCGTCGCGGGCGACCAGGAAGATGTTCTCCGGCTTGAGATCGCGGTGGATGACGCCGGCGGCGTGGGCGGCGGCCAGCGCCCGGCAGATCTGGGTGGCGATCTTGCACGCGCGCTCGGGGGCCAGCCGCCGCTCGTGCGACAGCACGTCGGCCAGGTCGATCCCGTCGAGGTGCTCCATCACGAAGTAGGCGCAGCCGTCCTCGGTCTCGCCGAAGTCGGTCACGTCGATGATGTGCGGGTGCCCGATGCGGGAGGCGGCCCGCGCCTCGCGCCGGAACCTCTCGACGAGATCCTGCTGCGTCGAGTAGGCGGGGTGCAGGATCTTGATCGCCACGTCCTTGCCGATCTCGACGTGCTCGCCGGCGTAGACGGTCCCCATCCCCCCTTCGCCGATCTTGCGGATCACCCGGTAGCGGCTGTCGATCACCCGCCCGGTGAAGTCGACCCCCGACGAATCCTCGTCCTTGGGAAACTGCCAGCTTGGTGCTGCCCGATTCCAGCAGCGACAGCGGCACCGGCATGCGGCGCCGACGTCGGGGCGTCGGGGGCCGGGAGCAGCGCCGCGCTGTCGGCCAGCAGCTTGTCGCGCTCGGCCCGCTCCTCTTTCGCCACCGTCGTCGTAGAGCCCCCGCAGGAAGTCGGCGGTCCGCTCGGCGTCCGCGCGCGGCGAGATCTGCGTGATGATGTCGGAGAGCGCCTTGCGCATCTCCTCGGCGGATTGAAACCGGTGCTCGCGATCGGGGGCCAGCGCCCGCATCAGGAGCGCGTCCAGGTTCGGCGTGATCCAGGGGGCCTTCGACGACGCCGGCTGGGCGCGGGGGTGGCGCACCAGCGACATCGCCGTCGCCGGATCGAGGTTGGCCAGCTGCAGGTACTGGTTCCCGGTCACCAGCTCCCACAGCACGATGCCCAGGCTGTAGATGTCGGTGCGGGCGTCGGCGATCTCGCCGCGCGCCTGCTCGGGCGACAGGTACGACGCCCGGCCGAACACCACGCCGGGGGCGGTGTTCTCCTGCTTCAGCACGCTGCGCGCCAGGCCGAAGTCGGTCAGCTTCACCTCGCCGAAGTAGCTGATGAGGATGTTGGGGGGCGCGACGTCGCGGTGAACCAGGCGCAGATCGGCGTGCGAATGGACGTAGGCCAGGGCGCGGGCGATCTCGCGCGCCACGTGCAGCGCGACGTCGAGCGGGATGCGCGTGCGGGTGCGGACGCAGCGGTTCCAGATCTCGCGCAGGTCCTTCCCCTCGACCAGCTCCATCGCGATGTAGAACTCGCCGCCGACCTCGCCGGCGTCGAAGGTGGGGACCAGGTTGGCGTGCGAGAGGCGCAGCACCACCTTGGCCTCGTCCAGGAAGCGATTGGCCTTGGCCCGATCGCTCTTCTCGGCGATCACCTTCTTGACGACGCAGAACTTCTGAAAGCCGGGTTCGCCGGCCGCCGCCAGAAAGATCGCACCCATCCCGCCGCGCGCCATCGGCTTGAGCAGCACGTACTTTCCGAATTTGAGCGGGTAAGTTTCCGCCATTGTCCGCTTGAGGCTCGCGATCGTAGGACATTCGCGGCCTGGACGCGAGCGGCCACCGATCAGCGACTCGACAAAGTCACCTGGATGAGCTAGGGGCGTCGCCGAAAAGCCGACGGTGAGCGAAGCGGCGCCATCGCGCCCGGCGGGCTCTACATCCGCCGGGAGGCGGCGGCGAGGCCGGCCTTGGCGCTCACGTTCTTCGGATCGAGCTTCAGCGCTTCGCCATAGGCCTTGGCCGCGTCCTTGTACTGGTTCAACCGGAAGTAGGCGTCGCCGAGCAAGACCCGCGCGGGGACGCCGCCACCCCGGTCGACCGCCTGCGAGGCCGCGTGGACGACGTCGTTGTAGTTCTTCTCCTGGAAGGAGATCTCCGCCAGGCCGACCAGCGCCTGACCCCGGTCGCGCCTGGACTTGGTCACCTTCTCGAAGAGGGTGCGCGCCTCGGTGAACCGCTGGGCCCGGAACAGCCGCTGCGCCTCGTCGAGCAGGTGCTTGTTGTCGGCCGTGGCAGCGTGGGGCGAGGCCTTGGCCTTGACGGCGGCCTCACCCTCGTCGGCGGTCGCGGCGTCGTCCGCCTCCGCCGCGGCGGCGTTCTCTGCCTCATTCTGGGCCGCCGCCTCGGCCTTTTGAGCCACCGCCCGGGCCAGCGCGGCCGCTCGCGCCTTCGCCGCAGCGTCGGCCTTCGCCGCCGCGTCCGCCCGGGCCACCTTCTGGGCGATGGCAGCGGCGGCCGCCGCCTCGCGGGCGTGGCGCGCGTGGATCGTCGAGCTGGCGACCAGGTAGATCACGAATGCGACCAGCAGCGCTCCGGCGCCGAACAGGACCGGACTTCGGCTTGTGAACGGTCATCCGCTGGAAAAGACCGCTCGCCTGCGCCGCCCCCCCGCGCAGCGCGGCCAGCACGCCGATCTGCGGGACCTTGTCCGATTCGACCGGCGGGACGTAGCCGAAGCCGGGGAACAGCGTCGTCGCCAGGTTGGTCAGCTCGCGTCCGAATTCGTCCATCGACCGTTGCCGGTCGTCGGGCTCCCGGGCCATCGAGCGCATCACGATGGCGTCCAGCTCGGGCGGGATGTCATCGCGAAGCCCGAGCAGCGGCGCCGGCATGGTGGTCGCCTTCTTGTGGAGAATCTCCATGAAGTTCTGCCCTTCGTAGGGCGCCTTGCCGGAGAGCATCTCGTAGACCAGGCCGCCGACGGCGTAGACGTCGGAGCGGGGATCGGCCGGGCGCCCCGCCGCCTGCTCGGGGGCCATGTACTCCGGCGTCCCCATGGTCATCCCCGGGTGGGTGAGCCGCCGCCGCAGATCGCCGTTGGTGTCCTTCTCGTTCTCGATGTCGGTGTCCTTGCCGCTCTTGGCGATCCCGAAGTCGAGCACCTTGACGAAGTCCTTCTGCCCGTCGCGGGTCAGGATGAGGACGTTCTCCGGCTTGATGTCCCGGTGGATGACGTTGACCTCGTGCGCCGCCTGGATGGCGCGCGGAGATCTGCGCGCCGATGTGCAGGGCGCGCGCCACGTCCAGCCTCCCCTCCCGGTAGATGAGCTCGCCGAGCTCGATCCCCTCCAGGTACTCCATCACGAAGAAGAACGCCCCGTCGGGGGTGGTCCCCGAATCGGTGACGTCGACGACGTTGGGGTGCGAGATCTTCGAGGCCGCGCGCGCCTCGCGCCGCAGCCGCTCGACCAGGTCCGGCGTCTGGCTGTAGGCCGGGTGCAAGATCTTGAGCGCCACCCGCCGGCCGATGTCGATGTGCTCGGCCTCGAACACCCGGCCCATCCCCCCCTCGCCGATGAGGCGCCGCACGTAATAGCGGCCGCCGATCACGCTCCCCACCACCGTCGCCGAGCCGTCCGAAGCAGAGTTGGAATCGGCGGAGCTCGATCCGGCGGAATGCGAGTCGGAAGGATTCCAGCCGCGAGCCTCGTCATCCGGGATGGTCAGCCGCTTGTCGCGCGCCCGCCCGGCCTGGATGGGAATCGAGAGCACCGTCTCGCGCTGTGGTCGCTCCGACGGGTCGTCGGAGCTGTCGTTGGACCGCTCATCGTTGGTGATGGCCTTGGTCTTCCCGGTCGTGGGCAGCGGCGGCGGGACGCGCCTGCTTGGCGGTGTACCAGGCGCGCGGCCTTGACGATCAGCTGCTCGCGCTCCGCCCGCTCGGCGGCGATGTCTTCCTCGTAGAGCTCGGAGAGAAACTTCGCCACCCGGGTGGCGTCGGTCCCGGGCGAGGTCTGGGCCAGAAACTTCGCCAGATCGTGGCGCAGCTCCTCGCAGTTCGTGTAGCGGTCCTTGAGGTCGGGCGCCAGCGCCTTCATCGTGATCCGGTCCAGCTCGGGCGGCACGCGCCCCGCGCGCTTGGAGGGGGCGACCAGCTCCGGGTTCCGCACGCGCCGCAGAAGCTCCTCGGAGGTGTGCTGATCCTTGGCCGCGCCCGGCGCGCGCCCCGACGGGAAGAGCTGCCGCCCGGTGAGCAGCTCCCAGAGAATGATGCCGGTGGCGTAGAGATCGGTGCGGCCGTCGATCTTCTCGCCGCGCGCCTGCTCGGGCGACATGTAGCTGACCTTGCCGTAGATGATCCCCGGCGCGGTCTTCTCGATCTTCAGCGTGGACGACGCCAGCCCGAAGTCGGTCAGCCGCACCTCGCCGCTGTACGAGAGCAGCACGTTCGGCGGCGAGACGTCCCGGTGCACCAGCTTGATGTCGCCGAAGGTGTGCGCGTAGAAGAGCCCGCGCGCCATCTCCCGCGCCAGGTGGGCGGCGACGTCGACGGGAAAGGCGATCCCCTTCTTCGCGCAGCGGTTCCAGGTGGCGCGCAGATCGCGTCCCTCGACGTAGTCCATCGCCAGGTAAATCTCGCCGCCGGCCTGTCCCGAGTCGAACACCGGGACCAGGTTGCCGTGCGAGAGGCGCACGACCACCTTGGCCTCGTCGCGAAATCGCTGCAGATATTCCTTGTCCGCCAGGTGCGGCAGCACCGTCTTGATGACGCAGAGCTTGGAGCTCTCCTGGGGTCCCGACAGCGCCAGATAAAGCGCGCCCATCCCGCCCCGGGCCAGCGGCTTGAGCAGGACGTACGGACCGAACCGGCGCGGGAATTCGTTCATTTCACGAGCGCGCGTCGCCGGAAGCGCCGGCGGAGCTGAACCCCCGCGCGGCGCCGCCCGTTGGGCGTCTTCTTGGGTGGGCGATCTTATCAGGTCGAAGCTCCTGGGATGACTTTCGCGCTGCGCGGCCCGGGCAGCAAAATTGCGCGGGTGTGCCTGTTGGTAATCGACGAGACACCAATACTTCTAAAGCACCGAACCTTCACATGTGGTCAGATGCCGCACCCAGGGCCTCAACTGATGCAGGCTCCGGTGAAAAAGGCGAAGATAGCCGCGATGTCGACGGCTCAATGGGTCCCGGTCCTGCGGGCGCTGGCGTTGGGAACGTTGGCGCTCGGTTGCAGCTCGAGCGGAGATCAGGTCGCCGGAACCGGCGGCACGGGGGGCGGTCAGGGTGGAAAAGGCGGCCAGGGCGGCTCTGGAAACTCGCCCACCGCCACCGAGACCGTCACCGTCAACCAGCGGGGCAATCCCAAGATCGACATCCTGTTCGTGCTCGACAACGGGTCTTCGACCGCCGAGATCAAGCAGAAGCTCTACGACGAGATGCCGCTGTTTCTGAACGTGCTGCAGTCCTTGCCGACGCCGCCGGATCTTCACATCGCCGTCACCACGACCGACATGGGCGTGCCGAGTGACGTCATGGCCTCGCTCATGACCACGGCGCAGGGGGACAACGGCGCCTTTCAGAGCGCGCCGCGGGTGCCCTGTACCGACACCACCCTCATGAACGGCGCGACGTTCCTCGCCGACGACGGAAACGGCACGGCGAACTTTACCGACCCGATGGCGAAGGTTCTTCAGTGCATCTCGATGGTCCCCGACTCCGGGTCCGGATTCGCCCAACCGCTGGCGGCCGCCGCGCGGGCTCTCGGCGCCGACAACGTCGTGAACGGGGTGCCGACCCCTCCGGCGGCGAACGCCGGGTTCCTGCGACCGGATGCCTATCTGGCCCTCATTTTCCTCGTCGACCGCGACGACTGCTCCGTCCCCGCCGGCACAGAGCTCTTCTCACTCAATGGCGGGGAGCAGAACCTGGCCAACCCGCTGGGGCCGATTGCGCCCTACCGCTGCAACCAGTTCGGGCACCTCTGCAAGGATCCGGCCTCGAGCAACCCCCAGGCGCTGATCATGCCGCCGCTCGAGCCGCCGGCGGACGCCCAGGGGACGGCCTCCAGGCCCACGCTCGATCTGACCGACTGCCAGGACAACGACCAGGGGACGGGCTGCTGATCCCGGTCAGCACGCTCGTCTCGCAGATCAAGGCCCTCAAGCCGGATCCGGACCATCAGATCCTCGTCAGCTCGATCTCGGGGCCGCCCACGCCGTACGCCGTGGTCTGGTTCCCGGCAGGGGGCGGACAAAACCTCCAGCCGGGAGAGCTCTGGCCCCAGGTCGAGCTGTCCTGCGGCCCGGCGGGAGCCGACGACGTCAACCCGGAAGGGATCCTGAACACGACCGACGGCAGCGCCGCGGAACCAGGCGTGCGGCTGGCCGCGTTCGTGAACGGCTTCGCGGACAGCGTGCTCGGCTCGATCTGCGACGCGAGCTACGCCTCGGTCGCGCGGGTGATCGCGACGAAAATCGGCCAGCTCCCGAGCATGGGAACCTGCCTCACCGGCACGATCCAGAGCACCGTCGCCGGACAGCCGAACTGCACGGCCGTCGCCCAGGTGCCGAACGCCACCGGCACCAAGAGCGTGCCCTACCCCAACTGCGACGCAAACGGCAACGCCGCCCCCTGCTGGACGTTGAACACAGGGGTCGCCTCGTGCGCCGGAACGACCGTGAGGCTGCTGGAGGACCCGGCGGCGCCGAGCTCGTCGATCACCGTGAGCTGCCAGGTCTGCCAGCCGGGTGCCTCCGTGCGCGGCTGCCCGTGACGAGACCCATGCCCGGCCGCTATCTCCTGGTCATCGACGACAGCCCGACGGTGCAAAAAGTCATCGAACGCGCGCTGTCGGAGGCGGGATACCGGGTTCTCGGGGCGGCGGACGGCGAAGCGGCGCTGACCCTGATCCGCGAGGCGGGCTCGGTGCCCGAGCTGATCCTGCTCGACGGCCTCATCCCCGGGCGCGACGCCGCCGATTTCTGCCGCCAGTTGACCGACCAGCCGAAGCTGGCCCGGGTCCCGGTGGTGGTGATGATCGCGCGCGGGCAGGCGGCCGATCTGGAAGAGCGCTTCGCCAGGGCGTCGAACGTCGTCGACACCATCGGCAAGCCGTTCTCGCCGGAGGCGTTGCAGGCGGTCGTCACGCGGGTGGTTCGCCTGCCGGGCTCGCTCGGCCGGACCGTCACCTCGGCGGCCGTCGCCGAAGCGCTCACGCTGTCGGCCGCCCCCGCGGACAGCACCGTCAGCCAGGCCCGCGCGTTCGCCGCCGAGGGGCTGCTCCTGGCCGGCGATCTGGCGGCGATCTCCCTCAGTCAGATCATCGAGCTTCTGGCCGATCAGCGACACACGGGGACGCTGCGCGTCCTCAACAGCGATGCGGGCGCGCGCATCGAGATCTACTTTCAATCGGGGCGGGTCGACTTCGCGGCGGCGGTGGGCGTCTCGGAGGAGTTCCTCATCGGCCGGTTCACCGTCGAGACCGGCGACGTCACGGCCGCGGCGCTCACCAGCGTGCTCGAGGAGCGCGCGCGGGCCAAGGGTCCCCTGCCGCTGTTCGGCGCCGATCTGGTGGCCCGGGGCCTGCTGTCGCAGGAGGCGCTGACGCTGGCGATCTCCCGGCAGACCAGCGAGCTCGCCTACGAGACGCTCCGCTGGCGGGCCGGCTTCTTTCAGTTTCGGCGCGGCGGCGAGCCGCCGGCGGCGGCGCGCGAGGCCAGCCTTCAGCTCAACGTCGATCGCATGCTGCTGGAGGGGTACCGCCGGGTCGACGAGTGGCGGGTCATCGAGCGGGAGATCGCCGACCTCGACGAGATCTTCATCCGCAACGAAAACAAGATCGCCGAGCTGCCGCGCGGCACGCTGACGCGCGAGGAGCTCGGCGTCCTCGACGAGATCGACAGCCGCCGGAGCGTGCGCGAGATCGTCCGCAAGCTGCGGATGGGCTCGTTCGACGTCTCGAAGATCTTCTTCCGCTTGAGCCGGGCCCGCCTCATAAGAAGGCGCGTGCGGCCGACGTCCCTCTAACCAGCGATCGCGTTTTGGCCGTCGAGGGGGGCGTCGGGGCGCTGGAGCTTGTAGCCCATGCCGCGCACCGACTGCAGCCGCTCGCCCAGCTCGCCCAGCTTGGCGCGCAGGTTGAGAACGTGGGTGTCGACCGTGCGGACCCGTCCGACGTGGCGATAGCCCCAGACGCGCGAAAGGAGCTCTTGCCGGGTGAACACCCGCCCCACGCGATCCGCGAGAAACCGGAGGAGCTGAAACTCGTAGGGGGTGAGGCCGAGGGATTTTCCCCCCTCGTAGGCCTGCCGCATCTCGCAGTCGAGCGTGACGCCGCCGTAACGAACCTGCAGCGGCGCCCCCGGTCGCTTGTCGCGCGCCTGAAGCTGGCGCAGCCGGGCCGCCATCTCGTCGGCGCTGACGGGAATCAAGATGAAGTCGTCCGCTCCCATTTCGGGATCCAGGCCCGAGACCCGCGCCACCTCAAGGCAGAGGAGGATCCGCGTCGCCACCAGGTCGGGGCGCTGTCGGAGTCGCTTGATCGCGTGCCGGCCGATCTCGAGGTGCTCGCCCGCCTCCACCACCGCCACGTCGGCCACGCCGGACAGCGCGTCCAGCTCCGCCAGATCGTAACCGACCACCGTCACGTCGTGCCCCAGGCTGCGCAGCATCGCCGCGGGAGACTCGGGCCGCGCCTGACTCCGCCCCGGATCCAGGGTCACCACGATCGCGCGCAATCCAGTGCCGACGAGCCGCATGTATGGAGCGTCCAACGGGGAAGCACCGATGAACACATTCAGACTACGCCAGCGTCGGTTAACTGCGGGTTTCGGTGACGCACATTCTATGTAAACGCCACCGACGGTGAGGCCGCGGAGGTTGCAGGAGCCCTCCCAGGGTTCCTGATTTAGTAGACCGACCAACGATGCGGCAGAAAGTACTCCTCGTAGAGGCGGAGCGCGTAGCGATCGGTCATGCCGGTGATGAAGTCGCCCACCGCGCGCGAGAACCCGTCCGACTCCGGGATTCCTTTGGGCCAGTGGCGGGCGCGGAACTCGTCGGGGTGGGCGTGGAAGTAGCTCCACAGCTCGCTGATGATCCGCTGCGCCTTCTCGAACTCGCCGCGGATCTCCTTCCGTTCGTAGACCGTCTCGTACAGAAAATCGCGCAGGGCGATGAGCGCGTCGAGCACCTCGTCGGTCATCCGGATCTGACGCTTTTCTTCCAGCCGCGACGCCGAGACCATGTCGTCGACCATCCGGGCGATTCGCTCGCCGTGCGAACGGCCGAGCTTGTCGAGGATGGACGCCGGGACCGAGGCCGCATCGACCACCCGCCCGCGCACGGCGTCGTCGAGATCGTGGTTCACGTAGGCGACGATGTCGCTGATGCGGACGATCTGCCCTTCCAGCGTCATGGCCATCAGGTTCGGGTTGTCCGAGATGATGTGCCCCTTCCCCTTCGAGTGCTTGAGGATCCCGTCGCGCACCTCGACGGAGAGGTTCAGCCCCTGCCCTTCCCGTTCCAGCTTCTCGACCACCCGGATCGACTGCTTGACGTGGTGGAAGCCGTCGGGCATCAGCTTGGCCAGGACCTTCTCGCCCGCGTGACCGAACGGCGTGTGGCCGAGGTCGTGCCCCATGACGATCGCCTCGGTGAGCGATTCGTTGAGGCCGAGCGCGCGGGTCACCGTGCGGGCGATCTGCGCCACCTCGAGGGTGTGCGTGATGCGCGTGCGGTAATGGTCGCCTTCGGGGGCGAGGAAGACCTGCGTCTTGCCGGCCAGCCGCCGGAACGCCTTCGAGTGAATGA
This sequence comes from uncultured Pseudomonadota bacterium, assembly GCA_963835825.1. Lineage (GTDB taxonomy): Bacteria > Myxococcota_A > Polyangia > Fen-1088 > Fen-1088 > JADGRB01. Next base: position 45,598 of record CAWIGZ010000001.1, on the reverse strand, counting down.
TGCGATCGCGATCGTGCTGGAAGATCGGGCGCACGGGATCGGGCGGCTCCGGGCGGTCGCGCCCCTTGCTGGCCCGGCTCTTCTGGGCGAACGGCGAGAGGACCTTCTCCTCGTCGTCCTCCAGTTTTTCGCGGATGCTGCTCATCGCCCCTTCTTCTTCGGTTTACCGCGCGGCGGGTTGCCGCGCCCGCCCGATTTCGACCGATCCGGGTGATGCGCACCGGCGCCGGCCCCCGGCTTGCCCCGACGAAATCCGTCGCGGGGACGGGCCGAGCCTTTCTCGGGCCCCTTGCCGGCTTCGCCCCGCCTCGCCGAGCGGCCGTCGCGGCGCCGCTTGTCGCCGCGCTGGAAATCGCGGGCTCGGTGCCGGGCGACATGGTCGGCCAGCGCGAAGTCGATCTTGCGCCGCACGACGCTGACCGACTGGACCTCGACCTTCACGCTGTCCCCCAGCGCGAACGCCTGCCCCGAGCGGCGCCCGACCAGCCGGGAGGCCGGCTCGTCGAAGGTGTAGTAGTCGTCGGAGATGGCGTCGATCCGGACCAGCCCCTCGACGAACGGATCGTCGATGGTCACGAACAGGCCGAACCCGGTGACGCCCGGAGATGACCCCTTCGAGCACGTCCCCCACGCGATCGCGCATGAAGAACGCCCGGTAGAGATCGATCACCTCGCGCTCGACCTCCATCGCCTGCCGTTCGGAGAACGACGACTCGGCGGCCATCTTCTGCAGCGCGACCCGCTCCGGAACCGGGGCGACGGATCGCGCGGGGGGAGCTGGGCTCTGCCCAGCGGACCCCATCGCGGGGGGGTGTGGGGACCCTTCGAGGGTCCCCACCTTGCTCGCCTTGAATCCGCCGGCGGGCTTGCCGAGGCCGGCCAGGCGCGATTTCAGCAGCCGGTGGACGATCAGATCCGGATAGCGCCGGATCGGCGAGGTGAAGTGCAGGTAGTCGGCCGAGGCCAGCCCGAAGTGGCCGATGTTCACCACGTCGTAGGTCGCCTGCTTGAGCGAGCGGAGCAGCTGGAACGACAGCGCCTTTTCGGCCGCGTGTCCCCGCAGCTTGTCGAGCACCCGCTTCAACCCCTTGGGCGTGCGCGCCTCGTCGATGTCGACGGCGATGCCGTAGTTTTCGGCCAGCACCGCGAACTCTTCCAACCGCGCGCGGTCGGGGGCGTCGTGGATGCGCCAGAGGGTGTCGTCGCCGCGCTCTTGAAAGCTGCCGGCGACCGCCTCGTTGGCGGCCAGCATGAACTCCTCGATCATCGAGTAGGCCTGGCGCTCGCCCGGATCGCGGCGCGACTTGCGGATGGCGCGCACGAGGCGGGGATCGTCGCGATCGAGCTCCACGAACGGCTCGGGGAGATCGAAGTCGAGCGCGCCCCGGGCCAGCCGCGCCACGCGCAGCTGGCGGGCCAGCGAGTCCATCGCCCGCAGCGCCGGCAAGAAGGGCTCGTACTTCTTTCGCTTGCCGCGCGTGTCGCCCCCCAGCGCCGCCGCCACGCCCGGGTAGTCGAGCCGCGCCTTCGAGTGGATCACCGCCGCCATGAAGTCCCGGTCGACCACGTTGGCGTGCGCGATCGAGATCGATCCGCACCACCATCGCCAGCCGATCCTCTTCGGGGACCAGCGAGCACATCCGCGCCGACAGCGGCTCGGGCAGCATGGGGATGGCCCGGCTGGGCAGGTAGATGCTGCAGCCGCGCCGGCGCGCCTCGTCGTCGAGGGGCGACCCTTCGCGCACGTAGTGCGAGACGTCGGCCACCGCGACCCACAGGCGCGACCCGCCGTGCGGCAGCTTCTCCAGCGCCACCGCGTCGTCGAAGTCGCGCGCCGTCTCGGGATCGATCGTCGTGAAGGGGACCTCCCGCAGATCCGCCCGGTCGACGCGATCGGAGAGGGTGATCGTGTCGCCGAAGGCGGCGGCGATCCGCTCGACCTCGTCGGGGAACTCCTCCTCGACGTCGGCGCAGGCCAGCACCTTCTCGACCTCGGTGCGCGGGTCGTCCGGGTCGCCGAGCACCTTCAGCACCGTCGCCTCGATGGGCCCGTCGGGGACGTCGGGGTAGCGGGTGATCTCGGCGACCACGGCGATCCCGTCGCGGGCCTCGGGAATCGATCCGCTCAGCGACACCAGGCCGGTGATGCGCGGATCGTCGGGCTGCAGCACCTGGTGCTTTCCGCGCCGCACCAGCTGGCCGGTGATCTTGGCGCGGCCGCGGGAGAGCACGCGGGTCACCCGCCCCTCGACGCCCCGGACCCCGGGCCAGGCCTCGATCTCGACGGTGTCGGCGTCCATCGCCGTGCCGCGGTTGCGGGCCGAGACGTGCACGTCCTCGGATTTGTCGTCGGGGACGACGAAGCCGTACCCGACGGGGTGAATCTTGATCTTGCCGGTCAGCGTACGGACCGGGAGGCCCGAAAAGGTCGGGCCCATCTGGGAATTGTCCAATGTGTGTTCTTTCTAAGGTTTGCCGAGGGGCGGCGATCCGCTCGGCGCGCGCAGCGCGTAGAGCTTGTGATCGTCGGACCCCACGAAGATGGTGCCGTCTGCCGCCAGCGTCGGAGAGCTGTCGATGTCGCCACCGAGCTCCACCGACCAGCGCAGATGGCCGTCGGGCTCGAGACAATAGAGGCGGTCGTCCTGCGAGCCGAACAGGATGGCGCCGGCCGCGTCGACCAGAGGCGACGAGACGATGCGATCGCCGGCCCGGAATGACCAGGCCAGCGTGCCGTCCAGACGGACGGCGTACAGTTGCGCGTCGAACGAACCGACGTAGATGATGCCGTTGCCGATCGCCGCGGATGACCGCACGTCGGCCCCCGTGGTGAAGGCCCAGCGCAAAACGCCGTCGGGACCGATGGCGTAGAGCTTGTGATCGTCGGAGCCGACGTAGATCGTCCCGTCGTCACCGATGGCGGGCGCCGGCTCGATGTCGGCCCCGGCGCGAAAATCCCAGCGCTTCTGGCCGGTGGGGGTCACCGCATAAAGCGTGTTGTCCTGGCTTCCGGCCACCACCGTCCCGTCGGCGAGCAGGGCCGGGGCTGACGAGACGTGCCCGTTGGTCACGAAGTGCCAGCGCAGCGTCCCGTCGGGGTTGATGGCGTAGATACCGTCCCCCCCGTGTAGACGACGCCGTCGGGGCCGATGGTCGGGCCGCCGTCGACGTCGCACCGGCTGGCCTCCGGGCCGATGCCGACCCGCTGGGGACAGGCCCCGAGCTGGACGATCCAGCGCGGCTTTCCCTCCCGCGGCGTCAAGGCGTAAAGATGATCGTCGTCAGAGCCGATATACACAGTCCCGTCGTGCGCCACGGCCGGTGAGCTGAAAATGATGTCCCCCGTCGCGTACGACCACTTGAGCGTCCCGTCCCGGGCGACGTCGTACACCCGGTCATCCTGCGAACCGATCAGGATTGATCCGTCGCCGGCGATGGCCGGGGAAGAGATGATCGGACCGCCGGTCTGGAAGGCCCACCAGATGGTCGGCTTGGTGGCGGGGAGCGCGAAGGGGGAGCGCCCGCGGTGGGTGGGGCCGAACCGGAACATCGCCTGGGCCGGCTCGACGGCGTACTGGGGGAGCGGCAGCGACGTCGCCGACGCCTCGCTCACGCTGCCGAGGGGCCGCGAAGCGGTGGCCGGCCAGGTGCAGCGGCCCGCGTCGCACAGCCGGTTCAGCTTGCAGTCGCGGTCGCTGGCACAGGGAACCGCCTCCACGTGGGCGCAGGCAAGCGGCGCGAGACAGAGACCAGCGAAGCAGAGAAGGCGAAGGGCCGGGCCAAGATCCACCGGCGGGAAACGAAACGTTCGGATGGCGCAAGGTTAAGGCAAATTGAAAAACCTGCAAGAGCCTCTGTTGCGATCGCCCACGTTGGAGAGACTCCTCCGGGTCGCGGCGGTCATCGCCGCCCTGATCGCCGGCTGCAAGAAACACGAAGTCCGGGCGGTCCCGCCCCCGGCGGCGCCGCGCCCGTCGCCGAAGCGGCGCCGCCCCCAGCGCCAGCGCCGCCGGCGAACCGGCCGGTGAACGACCACGCGCACTACCGTCACGTCGTGATCATCAGCGAGGACGGCCTGCGCCCGGACGCGCTGATGGACGTCCTGCCGCCCGTGCACGCCGCACTGATGAAACGAGCGGCTTATTCACTGACCGCCCGCACGATTCGCCGCGCCTCGACGCTGCCGTCGCACGCGGCGATGCTGTCGGGGTTCGACGTCAAACAGCACGGCCTCTACTGGAATTCATGGAAGCCGGAGCGCGGCTACATCCACGTGCCGACGATCTTCGACGCCGCCGAGAAGAACGGCGGGACCGCCGCCGCGTTCGTGGGCAAGCAGAAGCTCGAGCACATCGCCCACCCCGGCTCGGTCGACTACTTCTCGCGCCCCGGCTACTTCTGCAAGAAGGTCGTCGAAGAGGCGACCGACTACCTGATCAAGAAGCGCCCGCAGATCGAGTTCATTCACTTCTCCGATCCCGACGACCTCGGTCACTCGGACGGCTGGATGTCCAACCCCCAGCTGGAGGCCGTCCGCCACACCGACCTCTGCCTCCGCACGCTGCTCGACGCGACCGCCGCGTCGGGGCTGGACAAGGACACCCTCTTCATCATCTCGGCCGATCACGGCGGCCACGGCCACAACCACGACGGCAAGATCAAGGAGGACCGCCTGATCCCCTGGATCGCCTGGGGTCCTGGCGTCCGCCCGGGCCACGTCATCACCACCCCAATCAGCACCGTCGACACCGCGGCGACCGCCCTGTGGGCCCTCGGCTACCCCAACACCCCCGGCGCGATCGGACGTCCGGTGATGGACGCGTTCGATCCGGCGACGCTGCCGTCGGTGACGGGGACGTCGGCTCCGGTGGCCGCGCACCCGCTGTAGTCCCTCCCGCGGCGCTCGCTCGCGGCTCGTGCGCTGCGCGCACTCGCCGCCTCGCTCGCTAGCCGCCTCCGCTCTGCCTCAACAGCTCCCCAGGTACCGCCCTGGGTTCGCTGCTCCAAGATCCCGCCCAGGCACATCCCTCGGTGAGCTGCCCCAACGGTTCCCCTCGCAGGCACCTCGCCGCCTCGCCGCTCGTCGCCTCTCCCCTCGCCGCCTCGCCCCTCGTCGCCTCGCCACTCGCCGCTTGCCGCCTCGCCGCCTCGCCCCTCGTCGCCTCGCCGCCTCGCCCCTCGCCGCCTCGCCCCTCGTCGCCTCGCCGCTCGCCGCCTCGCCCCTCGCCGCTCGTCGCATCGCCGCTCGCCGCTCGTCGCCTCGCCGCTCGCCGCTCGTCGCTCCCACATCGCGCCTTCCCGGTCGCCGCCTCGCCGCTGTAGCCCTCCCCGGATCCGGATCTGTCCCGAACCCCGGATCCCCGACCATGCGCGCCGCGAACGCGACCTCTCGCTCCCGCGCTCCCTCCGCGCATGAACTTTTTTCCGGCGGCGAGGAGCGTAGCCTTGGATCCACCGTTGCGCTCCTCGCCGCCGGAAAAAAGTCCGGTGCGGAAAGCGGAGCGCGCTCGAGCGGGCGCCGTTCGCATCCGCACCGCCCGTAGTTCACGGGCGCCCAAGCGCCAACCTCAGGGAACGCTCGACCGGTAAAATGCGCGAAGAAGCTGCGATGCGCGAAGCGCGAGCCCCGCGATGCGCGAAGCGCGAGCCCCGCGAAACCCGCAAGGGCCGATCGGGCGACAGGCCGACCGGCCGATGAGCCGACCGGCCGATGGGCCGATGGGCCGATGGGCCGATGGGCCGATGGGCCGAGCCGCCAGGGCGAGGCGCGCAGCGCCCCGCCCGCCGCGGCGAGCCCCGAGCCCCGAGCCCCGAGCCCCCGAGGCCGGAGGGGCTAGAAGAAGTTCAGCGCGAAGTTCACCAACGACCAGTTGGTCCAGGTCTGGTCCTCGCCGTTGCTGTTCAGATGCGTGCCGGTGATCGTCGCTTCGATGTCGAACGACCAGTCCCACCCCTGCACCAGCTCGTAGCCGAGCCCGCCCATCGCCGCCGCGCCCCACTGGGTCGGTTGGTTGTCCTGCACGGCGTCCGCCAGACCGAAGCCGCCTTTGATGAACCATCGGTGGGTCAGGAAGATCTGCAGCGCGAGCAGGTTCGCGGTCTGCGAGACGGTCGACGATCCGTAGTTCGCGGCGGCGCCTTCGACGTCCCACAGCAGCAGCAGGCCCGGCTCCAGCCCGAATCCCAGGCGGAAGGTGTAGGCGAGGCCATTCTGGTGCACCTGGGTCCCGGTGGATTGATCTTTGAAGACAAGTCCCCCGAACCCGATCCCGCCGCCCAGCGTGAACGGGCGATCGAGAACATCGCGCTGCTGCTGCTGCTGCGGTGGTGGGTAGGTGTAGTAGGGCGGTGGGGCGTAGCGGTACGGCGCGTAGCGATACTGCGGGTAACGGTACGGCTGGGAGGGCGGCGGCCCGTAGGCGCGCGGCGCGTAGGCCGGCGGAGCGCCGTACGTCGGCGGTGGCCCATAAGCCCGTGGCGCAGCCGGGGGAACGTACCCCGGCGGCGGCGCGTAGGCCGGCGGCAGCTCCGGCTGAGCTTGAGGCGCGGGCGCCGGAGCGGGCGCGGGCGCCGGGGCAGGCGCGGGCGCGGTCACCTGGGGAGGCGGCGGCTCTGGCAGGATCTGTTGCGCGTGCGCAGCAGCAGTGTGAAGCAATAGGACAGTCGATCCAACGAGGAGCTTTTTCATCGCGCGAACCTCGGTCGGCTTATGAGTGGCCATACCGGTGACGTTTGCAAAGCCGGCGCCAGCCTTAAAATTTGCGCAGCGGCGGCTCGCCGGGGGTCAGCGCGGGCGGTTCGTGCGACGGCACCCGGCGCACCCGTGCGAGAGCTGCGTCAGGCGCCTTCACCTTCTTGATCAAGACCGGCACCCGCATCCCGGACTGCAGCGTCCGGCGGTGGGGCGGGTCACGTCCCGACGCCGACCGCGCCGTGGGATCGAGGCGCCGCGACAGGCGACCGACGACCTCGATGGTGTCGCCTGGAAGAATGTCGATCTCCGACGCCCACAGCTCCCGCTGATCCAGCCGCAGGCGGGTCAAGACCGGGTGGTCGATCTCCAGCAGCGTGGTGCTGTGAAACTGAACCCGCTCCTCGTTCGGAAACGGGTCGAGCAGCATCCCCCCGGCGACCTCGATCCAGATCGGCTCGTCGGTCCCGTCGTCGAGAAGAAAGTCGAACGCCGCCTCGTGGAAGAAGCTGGGAGCGAACCAGCTCCCGCGCCGGAACCGGGTGAGTGACCAGACCGCCGAGCGCCCCTCCAGCGCCGTGGCGGCGGTGCGGCGCGCGACGACCACGCCGCGCACGGCGACCGAGCGCGCGTCAGGAATCCCGCGCAGCTCGGCGATCCGGTGCAAGCGCCGCCGCGCGACCAGATGATGGATCCGGTTGGCCATCCGCACGCCGAGCGGCCCCCAGGCGGCCGAAAGAGCGGTCGCCGCCCCGGCTGCCGCCGCGGCGATTCCCAGATCGTTCGCCGCCATGGCGATCATCCCCCAGGCGGCCAGGGCCGCGGCCGCCGACGACGTCGCTGCCGTGGCGAAGCGGACGCCCCGTGGGAAGGAGATCCAGCGGGCGATGGCGCCGCCGGTCCGGCTGAGCGCGGCGGCGTCCTCGCTGTCGACGAGGTCGGTCGAGCGGCGGGAGAATCCGTCGGCCAGATGAGCCACTGCCGCCTGGAGCCGTGTCTCCACCCACCCCGCGACGCCGGCACGGCCTGGCTCGCCGGTGCGCTCGACACGCCCGACGCTCGCCCGGTCCCACTCGGCGATGCGATCCCGTTCGATTGCGGTCAGGTCACGTTCCGACATCTCGGACCTCTCCCAACTACCTAACGCCAATTTTCACACGGACCAACCCGAGATGCACCCGATCGTCGTATGTGGAACCCTGAAACGGCATGCACCGCCCGCGATCGACCCGACTGGAGGAGCTCTGAAACGGTCCCCCGCGGGCGGGCGGACATGGGGTACACTGCGGGCTGCTCGATGCCAGACGCCGATGGCCCGCGCGGGCCGCTGGAAGTGCTTCGCAACGCCGCGCGCGGCGGACAGGAGCGGTTCCTGGTCGCGCTCTCCGACCGTCTCGAACGCAGCCGCATCGCCGGCGCGCTGACGAGCGAGGGATTCGTGCTGGAGTCGGATTCGCTCTCCGACGCTCTGGCGCGGCTGGCGGACGAGTCGTTCGACCTGGCGATCCTCGATCTTCCCAGCGAGCGCCTGGACGTCGAGCCGGGCAGCGGGCGCGATCCGCTGGCGGCCTCGCGTGAGCTCCGCCCCTTCAGCGATCTGGTGCTCATCAGTGACGGGGATCCGGTGCGCGCCGGGCAGGCGTTCGCGCGCGAGGTGGCCGCCGTCTTGCCGCGACCTCTGCCGGAGGTCGACGCGCTCCTGCGGGCCCACATCAAGCGGCTGGCGGGGTTCCGGCGCGCGCGCACCCGGGGGCTCCTGGTCCTGAACGCCTTCGTCGGCATCAAGGATGAGCTCACCGCCACCGAGCCGGCGCTGGCCGCCGCGCTCGACGATCTGTGGCGCGAAGCCAGGCGCGACCCGGCGATCGTGGTTCTGGGCGACGCCGAGCTGGTGCAGGCCGCGGGCGGGCAGGCCGACGAGCCGAGCCCGGACGCCGCGGTGGTCGAGGTCGGTGCGAACGAGGCGATCGATGGACGGCTCGGGCGAGGCGCGTCTGCGCGTCCCGGGCGCGCGCGCTGGTGGCGGTCGATGCCGCCCCTTCGTTGGAACGGCTGGCGTCCGCGATCTACGGCGGCGCGCGGGCCTACCTTCCCCGGGCCTCGCTCGATCTGCTGGGACGGATCGCGGCCTCGACGGCGGCGCGCCGCCATGGCGAGTCGAACGGGGTCCGGATCGTGGAGGCGCTGGCCCGCCACGGCGTGCTGACCGGCGCGGAGCGCAAGCGCACGCCGACGCCGCCGCACGACATCGACGCCCGCCTGATCGCCGACGCCAGCACGCCTCGCCCGCACGCCGCGGTCGTCCCCACCGGCCACGAGGTGCTGGTGGTCGACGACGAGGCGGTCGTGCTGACCGTCCTGCGGGAGGCGCTCCGGCGCGGCGGCTACCGGGTCACCACCGCGGCGTCGGCGGAAGAGGCGATCGACCTCATGCACAAGCGGCGCTTCGACCTGGTGCTGACCGACAAGAACCTGCCGGGCGCCTCCGGGCTTGACGTGCTGCGGGCCGCCCGCACGTTGAACCCCGCCCCCGCCATCGTGCTCATCACCGGCTACAGCTCGTACGACTCGGCCATCGAGGCGATGGACATCGGCGCGCTCGACTACATCGAAAAGCCGATCCGCGACGTCGACGACCTGCGGTTTCGGATCCGGCGGGCGCTCTCCCGCCGGGACGAGCAGCTGGCGCGCCCCAAGCCGACGCGGACCGCCGGGCGCGCGGGGCGGGTGTTGCTGGTCGAGGTCGAGGGGCAGCGCCGGCAGCTGCTTTCGGAGTACCTCGGCAAGGCGCACCACGTGACCTCGGCGCAGGACGGCGACGAGGCGCTGGCGCTGCTCAAGAGCGATCACTTCGATCTGGTGCTGGCCGATCGCCACCTGCCGGGCGTGTCGGGCCTGCGGGTGATCGAGCACGCGCAGCAGATGCTCCCGCACTGCGCGTCGGTGCTGTACACCGCGTATCCCTCGTACGACTCGGTGACGGAGGCGTTCGCCGCCGGCGTCGACGCCTATCTGGTTCGCCCCAGCGACGATCTGAAGAAGCTGGGGGAGAAGGTCGCCGAAGCGCTCGGCGGACGCGGCGGAATCCTGTTAGGGTGACTGTCAGGTGAAAGGTCCACGGGTGAGCACGACATGCGCATTGCGTTCACGCACAACCTGCGACTGACCGACAGCGAAGACGAGGCCGAATTCGACAGCGTCGAGACCGTCGACGCCATCGCCGACGCGCTCCGCGCCGGCGGGCACGAGGTCGAAAAGCTCGAGGTGACCGGTCCCGCCTCGCGGCTGGCCGCTCGCATCGAATCGTACGGGCCCGATCTGATCTTCAACAGCGCCGAGGGGCGGCGGGGGCGGGCCCGCGAGGCGTTCTACCCGGCGATGTTCGAGGAGCTGGGGTTCCCCTACACCGGCTCGGACGCCTACGTCCTGACCGTCACGCTGGACAAGTGGCTGACCAAGCTGGTCCTCGCCAAGCGCGGCATCGACACGCCGCGGGCGCAGCTGGTCACCCCCGACGAGTACCGGCGGATGCGCGACCCGGGGACGCTGGGGCTGGCGCTGCCGGTGATCGTCAAGCCGAACTACGAAGGCTCGTCGAAGGGGATCGCCGACGAGGCGGTGGTGCGCGACGCGCGCGCCCTGGGCGACCTCCTGCCGCGGGCGCTGCGCGCCTATCCCTCCGGTGTCCTCGTCGAGGAGTTCGTGGCCGGCATCGACGTCACCGTCCCCTTTTTGGAGGGGCGGGGCGACGAGGGGGTGCTCCTGCCGGTCGACTACGTCGTCGATCCGCCGGCGCGCAGCCGCTTCAACCTCTACGACTATCGGCTGAAGTCCGCGGAGGCGAGCCGGGTCGCGGTGCGCTGCCCGCCCGATCAGCCGCGCGACGTGGTGTCGCGCCTGCGCGCCATCTCCAAGATGGCGGCGCGGACGCTGGGCATCCGCGACGTCGGCCGGATCGACTTCCGGATCGGTGAGGACGGGCGCATCTATCTTCTGGAGGTCAACGCCCTCCCCTCGCTGGAGCCGGGGGCCAGCCTCTTCGCCGCGGCGGCGCGCGAGGGGCTCGACTACGGCGAGTCGCTGCACGCCATCGTCGAGAGCGCGGCCAAGCGGCAAGGGCTGGTCGTCAAGCCGGGCGCGCGCCGGCGGCGGCCAGCCGACCCGTTGCGCATCGGGTTCACCTTCAACGTCAAGCGGGTCGACTCGAAGAGCGGCAACGACGCCGAGGCGGAGTACGACGCGCCCGAGACGATCGACGCCATCCGGGAGGCGCTGGAGAGCTACGGCCAGGTGGTGCTGCTGGAGGCCGACGCCGAGCTGCCGCGCCAGCTGATGGAGACGCCGGTCGATCTCGTCTTCAACATCGCCGAAGGGGTCGCCGGTCGCAACCGCGAGGCGGCCGTCCCGGCGCTGTGCGAGCTGATGGGGATCCCCTACACCGGCTCGGACGCCGCCACGCTGTCGATCGCCCTCGACAAGGCGCTGTCCAAGCGGGTGCTCTTGCAGCACGGCATCCTGACCGCCGAGTTCCAGGTGATGGAGACCGGGCGCGAGCGGCTGTCGCCGAAGCTGAAGTTCCCGCTCATCGTCAAGCCGAACCAGGAGGGATCGTCGAAGGGGGTCAGCGCGTCGGCCTCGGTGGTCGACGACGAGGACGGCCTGCGCGCGGTGGTGCGCGAGCTCATCGATCGCTACCGCCAGCCGGCGCTGATCGAGGTCTACATCCCCGGGCGCGAATTCACCGTCGGCCTCCTCGGCGATCGCCGCCCGCGCGTGCTGCCGCCGATGGAGATCCTCTTCAAGGACAAGTCCAACCAGCGGCCGGTCTACGACTACCAGATCAAGCAGGAGTGGGAGAAGCACGTCGCCTACCAGTGCCCGGCGCAGCTGTCGCCCGCGGAGCTGAAGGCGATCGAGCGCGTCTGCCGGGAGACCTTCGCCGCGCTCGACTGCCGCGACGTCGCCCGCGTCGACCTGCGGGTCAAACCCAACGGGGACATCTACGTCATCGAGGTGAATCCGCTGCCGGGGCTGACGCCCGGCTACTCCGACCTCTGCCTGATCGCCTCGGCGGCCGGGATCGAGTACCGGACGCTGATCGGCGAGATCCTGGAAGGCGGCCTCAAGCGCCTGCGTGAGAAGCGGCGGGAGGCCAAGACCGAGGCGCGCGGCGAGGGCAAGCCGGAAGCCAAGCCGGACGCCAAGCCGGAAGGCGGCAAGCCCTCCACCCCGGCCCCCATCAACACCAGCAACGGCGGCAGCGCCGGCAACGCCGCCACACGCCAGCGGCGCCGGCAACGGAGCCGCAACTGCGACAGAAAGAACGCCCGGTCCCGCGGTGGCCGGCGGGACACCGTCGACGCCGGCGCCGGAATGAGGCAGCGGCTCCGCGAGCTCGGCTTCTCCATCGGCCGCTTTCCCGTCGGTGAATCGAACGCCATCACCGACGTCGCCGGCGTGCGGGTCGGACACACGACGCTGATCATCGGCGAGGGCCCGCTGGAGGTCGGCAAGGGCCCCGTGCGCACCGGCGTCACCGCCATCATCCCGAACGCCAACGTGTTCGAGAGCCGGGTGGTCGCCGGCGGCTTCGTTCTCAATGGTGCGGGAGAGGTTTCTGGGATTACGCAGGTCCAGGAGTGGGGCCTCTTGGAGACGCCGATCCTGCTCACCAACACCATGGCGGTCGGCAAGGTCTCCGACGCGGCGGTCAAGTGGATGACCAAGAAGTGGCCCAAGATTGGCGGCGAGGACGACGTGGTGATCCCGCTGGTCGGCGAGTGCGACGACTCCTGGCTGAACGACACCGTCGGCCGCCACGTCCGCTCCGAGCACGTCTACCGGGCCATCGAGCAGGCGACGGCCGGCAAGGTGGCCGAGGGCTCGGTCGGCGCCGGGACCGGCCTCATCACCTGCGACTTCAAGGCCGGCATCGGCACCAGCTCGCGCCGGGTCGGGATCGAGGGGACCGACTACACCGTCGGGATCCTCGTGCAGTCGAACTTCGGCGTGATGCGCTCGCTGCGCGTCGACGGCGCGCCGGTGGGCGAGGTGCTGGAACCGACGTACGGGGCGCCCCGGCGCGAGCGCAACGCCGGCTCGATCATCACCGTCATCGCCACCGACACGCCGCTGCTGTCGTCGCAGCTGGTGCGGCTCTGCAAGCGGGCGGCGCTGGGGATCGGCCGCACCGGCTCGTTCGCCGCGCACGGCTCGGGCGAGATCCTGGTCGCCTTCTCCACCTCCAACCGCGTCCCCCGCCAGACCACGAGGATGACCGCCACGCTCGACGTGCTGCTCGACGAGGCCTGCGACCCGCTCTACGAGGCGGTGGTCGAGTGCACCGAGGAGGCGATCGTCAACGCGCTGTGCATGAGCGACGAGATGCGCGGACAGTCCGGACACGTCGCGCCCGCCCTCCCCCTCGACCGTCTCTGCGAGATCCTGGGAAATACCGCCAGGCGTTCCGCCAAGACGGGGCACCGGAGAGGGGTCCCGCCCCCCCCCGCGATGAGTCCAACCGGGAAAAGCCGGGCGGGCCTTCCCAAGACCGATGAGAATCTGCTTCGTCGTCGCCGACGTCGGCGCGCAGCAGGCGACCTTCACCGGCATCTACCTGGCCTGGTCGGCCCACCGGCGGGGGCACGACGTCCGGTTCGTCTCCGTCGACGACCTCAGCTTCCTCGACGACAACAACATCCTCGCGCAGACCACCCGGGTCCGCGCCGGCGACTACGCCGATCCGGCCGCCTACGCCCAGGCGCTCGCCTCCGACGACGCGGTGGTCGAAGAGGACGCGCTCGGCGGCTTCGACGTGGTCTTCCTGCGCTACAACCCGACGCGCGAAGGCGAGGGGCGCCCGGGCGCGCCGCTCATCGACTTCGGCTGGCGGTTGCGCCTGGCGGGCACGCTGGTGATCAACGATCCGGAGGGGATGCGCCGCGCCGGCAGCCGGATGTATCTGGCCGACTTTCCCGCCGACGTTCGGACCCGCACGCTGGTGTCGCGCTCGAAGACGCGCCTCAAGGCCTTCTTGAAGGCGCTGGACGGGCCGGCGGTGTTGAAGCCGCTGGCGGCGCGCGGCGGAGAGCACGTCTTCTATCTGCGGCGACGTCAGGTCTCCAACCTCAACCAGATGATCACGGCGGTGACCAAGCAGGGCTACGCGCTGGCCCAGGAGTACCTGCCCGACGCCGACCAGGGGGAGAAGCGCCTCCTGTTGCTCAACGCCGAGCCGCTCCGGGTCGGCGACCGGGTGGCCATCTACCGGCGCCGCCCGGCCCGCAACGGCGCCGAAAGCAATGGCCAATCCGACGGAACCGGGGCCAAGACGGACAAGACCGACAAGTCCGGCAAGGCCAGCACGTCCGGCAAGCGGAGCAAGGCGCGCACGTCCGGCACGTCGTTGCGCGGCAGATGCGACTTCGGGCCGGTGGAGGCGCGCATCTGCGACATCCTGCGGCCGCGGCTGCTCGCCGACGGGCTGACGTTCGTCTCCGTCGACCTCGCCGGCGACCGCATCCTCGAGCTGAACGTCTTCACGCCGGGCGGCCTGCACGCCATCGCCGAGCTCTACGGGGTCGACGCCGCCGAGGTGGTGATCGCCGACCTCGAGCGGCGGGTGCGGCTGCGGGCCGCCTACCGCACGACGTTCGATCCGGAGGCCGCGGACGTCGTGTAACCTAGATGGGCGATGGGCGAGCAAGATCCTCCTTCTGACGTGCCGCGCCGCCGCACCGAGGAGCTGTCGGTCCCCACGGAAGTGATCTCGCCGGGCCCGATCTTCACGCTTTCGCCCGAGGAGATCGCCCGCTTCTTCGTGCGGGCGCGCCGCGACCAGGACACCGAGCACTGGGACGTCCGGCTCGACGGCACGCTGCGGGAGATCCTCGAACGGGCCAACGACTTCGTCCCCTCCGAGATGGGAGGGATCCTGCTCGACGATCCGCGCGCCAAGCTGGCCGGCGCGCCGGCGCCGCGCCTCACTTACATCGCCGCGTTCGGCCCCGGCAACGGCAGCGTGGTCGGCAAGCGGCTGCCGAGCGATCGCGGCTTTTCGGGGCGCGTCTACACCACCGGACGCCCCAAACAGGCCGACAAGCTCGAACCCGACGATCCGCTGCTCACGCTGGCCGCGGAGCTGGGCGCGATCCGCTCGATGGTGGCGGTGCCGATCGTGGTGGGCGAATCGATCTGCGGGATCCTCCAGCTTGGAAACCGGCGCTCCGGGACCCCGTACACCCCGCGCGACAAGGAGCTCCTGCGGATCTTCGCGGCGTACATGTCGTCGTCGATCCAGAACGCGCTCGACGCCATCCGCGCCCGGGCGCAGGCGCGCATGGACGATCTGACGGGGCTGGCCAACAGCCGCTATTTTCACACCCGCCTCGGCGAGGAGATCACCCGCGCCGATCACGAGGGGACCGAGCTGGCGATGCTGTTCATCGATCTCGACCGCTTCAAGGGGGTCAACGACATGTATGGGCACCTGGCGGGGAGCTGGACGCTGCAGAAGGTGGCGCGCCTCCTGGCCGAGCACGCCCCCCCCGCCGCCCTGGTCGCTCGCTACGGCGGCGACGAGTTCGTGGTCCTCCTCCCCGGCGCCGAGGTCGCGCGCGCCGCCCAGGCAGCCGAGACGCTGCGGTCGGCCATCGCCGACGCGGTCTTCTTCGATCTGCAACCGGACAACCGGCGCACCCCGCCGCCGCAGCCGCCGCCGCGGATCACGGCGTCGATCGGCATCTCGTCCTATCGCGAGCACCTGGCGCCGGGCGGCACCCAGCGGCGGAGGGAGAGCACCCTCCTGCGCCTGGCCGACTCGGCCATGTACCGCGCCAAGGCCGCCGGCCGAAACCGCGTCCAGATCGCCGATCCCGAGGACTGAGCGCGGCGACAGACCTCAGGGCCGTTCGCCGGCCGCCATTGTGGCCAGAATGGTGACCGTCTTCCAGTTGCGGGTGGTGGCCGCGGTACCGAGCGCACGCTCGAAGGCGTTGTTCGACAGCTTGGTGTTGCCGTAGCCATCGGGGCAAGACAGATAGACGATCTGGCCGAGGCAGCGAAAAGCGTCGCGTCCCGACGAAACGCCTTCCAGCTTTTTCAACCCGGCGGCGGCCGGCGCCCCGGCGAGGAACGTCACGTGCAGCTTCGTGAGGTCGATTCCGCGCTGTTCGAGGAACGGGTTCTCGGCGACGACCCGCGCGAGCTCGGCGGCGCCGAGGACCAGAACCGGCACCTCGAACCCGAAGTCGCGTTTGATCCGCGCCTCGACCTTCGGGCCGAGCGGCCCCCCTGCCCGCTCCTTGGCCTCGAAGACGACGTTTCCGCTCTGGACGTAGGTGCGGACGTTCTTGAAGCCGAGCGCCTCGAACGATGCGCGCAGGGCCTCCATCTTCACCGGCTTGTTGCCGCTGACGTTGATCCCGCGCAGCATCGCCACGTAGCTGGGCATCGCCGCGAGCCTACTTCTTTTCGCTGTCGGTCTGGTCGTCGCGCAGCCGGGCCTGCCGCGCGGCAATGTCGCGCTCGTCGCCGGAGTCCGACGGTTCGTAGTAGCGGTGCCCGCGGAGCTCCTCGGGCAGGTAATCCTCGCGGACGTAGTGCCCGTGGAAGTCGTGGGGGTAGCGGTAGCCGGCGCCCCAGCCGAGCGCCTTACCGAGGCCGCTCGAGGCGTTGCGCAGGTGCGCCGGCACCGGCAGCGCGCCGCGCGCGACGATGTCGGCCTTGGCGGCGGCGTAGGTGGTCACGGCCGTGTTGCTCTTGGGCGCCGTCGCCAGATAGATCGCCGCCTCGGTCATCGGCAGGATCCCCTCGGGCAGGCCCACGAAGCGAAAGGCGTCGAGCGCGGCGGTGGCCACCGAGAGCGCCCGGGCGTCGGCCACGCCGATGTCCTCGGCCGCGAAGATCACCAGCCGGCGCAACACGAAGAGCGGATCCTCGCCCGCCTCGAGCATCCGCGCCATCCAGTAGACCGCGGCGTCGGGATCGCTGCCGCGCAGGCTCTTGATGAAGGCGCTCACCACGCCGTAATGCTCGTCGCCGGCCTTGTCGTAGAGGAGCGTCTTCTTCTGGGCCGCCTCCTCGACGACCGGCGCGGTGATGGCGATCTGACCGGCGGCGTCGGGGACCGCCACCGCGGCCGCCGCCTCCAGCGTCGTGAGCGCCCGCCGGGCGTCACCGCGCGCCTCACGGACGATGAGCTCCCGGACGTCGTCGGCCACGGACAGCCCGCGGCCGCCCAGCCCCCGCTCGGCATCCGTGAGCGCCCGATCGATCACCGTCCGCAGATCGGCGTCGGACAGGGCCTGCAGCACCACCACCTTGGCGCGCGACAGAAGCGCGGCGTTCACCTCGAACGAGGGGTTCTCGGTGGTGGCGCCGACGAGCACGATCGTCCCCGCCTCGACGTGCGGCAGCAGCGCGTCCTGCTGCGCCTTGTTGAAGCGGTGAATCTCGTCGACGAACAGCACCGTGCGCTCGCCCTGTTGATCGCGCCGCGTCGCCGCCTCGGCCACCGCCTCGCGCAGGTCCTTGACGCCGGCCATGACCGCGGAGAGCGGCACGAACCGCGCGTGGGCCTCGGCCGCCAGCAGTCGGCCCAGCGTCGTCTTCCCCGTCCCGGGCGGTCCCCAGAGGATCAGCGACGGCAGCTCGCGCGCCTCGAGCGCGCGCCGGAGCAGCTTCCCGGGCCCGAGCAGGTGCGCCTGCCCGACGAGCTCGCCCAGCGTGCGCGGCCGCATCCGCTCCGCCAGCGGCTGCCCCCGACGATCCTTGGTCGCCGCCCGCGCGAAGAGGTCCATCGCCGGCAGTGTAGCGCGACGTTGCCGACAGGGGACCTCGACGTTTGATGACGACCGGTGGCCAAGGCTCAGCCGATTGACCGCAACCGTGGGGCGCGATCGGGCGCCACGTCGTCGGGCACTGGTTCGCTGCGCTAGAACTGCTCGCTATCGGATGTTAGGGTCGCGACGTTGCGGCCGGCGCGTCCCCTTCGATCGCTCGTCTGTCTCGGCCTTCTGGCCGCGGCCGTCGGCCCCAGCGCCGGCGCGAGGTCGAGAGAGCCCGAGCCAGCCGCGGCGCCGGCTCCTAACCCCCAGCCCCCGCCGGCGACGGAGGCTGAACCGGCGACGACCGGAAAGAACGGGACCCGCCCGCTCATGGGCCTGGCCTCCCGGCCGGGTGGCTCGGCCGAGCTCCCCAAGCCGCCGCGCGATCCGGCCGAGAGACGCGCCTGGCTGACGGCGCAGCTCGACGCCGTGTTCCGGACGCCGGCGCTGGCCAAGGCCAAGGTCTCGGCGATCGTCGTCGAGGCCGACAGTGGCAAGACGCTCTACGCGCACGACGACAAGACGCCGCTCAACGCCGCCTCCAACGTCAAGATCGTCACCTCGGCCGCGTCGCTGTCGCTGCTCGGGCCGGAGTACCGCTGGCGGACGACGCTGGCGGTGACCGGCCCGCCCGGGGGCCCGCCCCTGCCGGTCGGGGGCGAGGTCAGCGGCGATCTCTACCTCCGTGGCTCGGGCGATCCGACGCTGTCGACCGAAGATCTCGCCGGCATGGTGAGCGATCTGGCGTCGCTCGGCCTGCACAAGGTCAAGGGGTCGCTGGTGATCGACGACAGCCTGTTCGACGGCGGCTACATTCCCCCGGCCTACGATCAGAAGAGCGACTCGACCGCCTCGCGGGCCCCCTCGTCGGCGGCGTCGCTGGGCGGCAACGTCGTCGGCGTCACCATCATCCCCGGCGCCGTGGCCGGCGCCCCGGCGCGCATCGTCATCGATCCGGCGTCGCCATATTTCATCGTCGCGGGGCGGGTCGTGACCGCCGGCAACGGGCCGGCCGCGCCCAGCGTCGAGACGAAAGAGGATGGCAAACGCACGCGCATCAACGTCGGCGGGCGGATCAAGCTGGGTGCCGATCCGCGCACCTTCCACCGGCGGGTGGCCCAGCCCTCGCTGTTTCTCGGGCAGACGTTGAAGCTGCTTTGCGAGCGGCGCGGGATCTCCGTGGGCGGCGTGCGCGTCGGCGCGGCGCCCTCGCAAGGGCTGCGCGTGATTGCCACCCACGACTCGGCGCCGCTGGCCGTGGTGGTCCAGGAGCTCAACAAGCGCTCCAACAACTTCGCCGCCGAGCAGCTCCTCCGCACCGTGGGCGCTGAGATCGGCGGACATCCCGGAACCTGGGACAAAGGGTTGAAGGCCGTCGCCCGCTACCTCGGCGGTGTTGGAATCAAACCCGACAGCTATGAGATGAAGAACGGCTCGGGCCTCTACGACTCGAACCGCTTCTCGGCGGCGCAGATCGCCACCATCCTCCGCGCGGCCGCCCACGACTTTCGGATCTCGGCCGAATTCCTGGCATCGCTGGCCATCGCCGGCACCGACGGCACCATCGCCCACCGGATGGGCGCCACCCTGGCGGAGCGCTACGTGCGCGCCAAGACCGGCACCCTGGCCAACGTCAGCTGCCTGTCAGGTTTCGCCGGCTCGCCCGGCCACCTGCCGCTGGTGTTCTCGATCCTCGTCAACGACATCGGGAACCCCAACGACGGGCGGCGGGCGCAGGATCGCGCCGCCGAGATCCTGGTCGCCTACCTCGAAGGCGACGCGGTCGCGAAGTAGCCGGCCGGGCGCGCCGGACGGCGCTCGCTGCCGGAACTCCAACCCTCGCCTGGTCGTGAGCGCTCGCGAAGCAGCTTGGCCTGCTCCTCGGGCGCCAGCTTCTCCCACCCTCTTCCCCCGCTCCCCTCATCCATCGCATCCATCCAATCGGTCGAACGCGGACTGATGTGACGCAGCAGCATCTTGACCTCCCCGGTGATGCTCACCCTACTTCTACTCGGATTGTACCGAAGAAATTCCCGCCAGGCCGGCCGATCGAGCATCAGTTGAAACTTCCGACCCCGACCGGGCGCGAACGACGCCCCCGCCGTCCGCGCCCGGTCTCTCTCCCGTTCTCTCGTTCTCTCTCGTTCTCTCCTGTTCTCGTCCCCTCTCAAGGATCAGTATGCGGCCCGAATGTTTCCGCATCCTTTCGGCGCAACCCTTTGTTCGTTACTTCGCCGCGTCAGGCGGCCACGGCTCGCTTGAATTCGCGCGACCTTTCTTCCAGGATGTCGCCGCCATGCAACGCACCCCGCTCTACGAATCCCACCTCCGCCTCGGCGCGAAGATGGTCGACTTCGGCGGCTGGGCGATGCCGGTCAGCTACGCCGGCGGCATCATCGACGAGCACCGCGCCACCCGGCAGGCGGTGGGCGTGTTCGACGTCTGCCACATGGGCGAGATCCACTTCCGCGGACCGCGCGCCGCCGAGGCCGTCCAGCGCCTGGTCACCAACGACGTCGGGCGGCTCACCGACGGGCGGGCCCTGTATACGGTGGCTTGCCTTCCGACCGGCGGAATCGTCGACGATCTCATCGTCTATCGTCTCTCCGCGACGCACTATCTGACGGTCGTCAACGCCGCCAATCTGGAAAAGGATCGCGCCTGGTTCTTCGAGCACGGGCGCCCCCTCTGCGACGTCACCGACGCTTCGGCCGAGACCGGGCTCATCGCGTTTCAGGGCCCGGGGGCGAAGCACGCGCTGCAGCCGCTCACCAAGCTCGGGCTCGGGGAGCTGGCCAGCTTCGCCTTTGTCGAGAGCTGTCGAGATCGCCGGTGTGCAGGCGTCCATCGCCCGCACCGGATACACCGGCGAGGACGGGTTCGAGATCTTCTGCGACGCCAAGGACGCCGTCACCCTCTGGGACCGCCTGATCGAGGCAGCGGCGGGGATCGGCGGCAAGCCGGTCGGCCTCGGCGCGCGCGACACGCTCCGCCTGGAGGCGCGGCTGCCGCTTTACGGGAACGATCTGGACGAGACGACCACGCCCCTCGAGGCGGGGCTCGGCTGGGTCGTGAAGCTGGACGGCAACGACTTCATCGGCCGCGAGGCGCTGGTGGCGCAGAGCGCGGCCGGCGTCACGCGCAAGCTCTGCGGGTTCGTGATGACCGGCCGCGGGATCGCCCGGCACGGCTATCCGCTCTTCGATGCCGAAGGCCGGCCGAGCGGCACGACCACCTCCGGCGGCCCGGCACCGACGCTGGGCAAGAACATCGGCCTCGGCTACCTGCCGGTGGCGCTCGATCGCGCCGGAGAGCGCATCTCGGTCGATTGTCGCGGCAAGCGCGTCGACGCCGAAGTGGTGAAAGGTCCGTTTTACAGACGCGTGGGCGGAGCCGGGCGGGGCCCGGCGAAGCCCGTCGCGGGAGGGCCAGGGACCCCTCCCAGGGTTTCCTGATCGAAAGCGAGGAAGAGCATGAGCGCGCAGCAATACCCCGACGACCTCTACTACACGAAGGACCACGAGTGGGCGCGGCTGGAGGATCGTGACGGGCAGAAGCTCGCCACCATCGGCGTCACCCGGTTCGCCGTCGACCAGCTGGGCGACGTCACGCAGGTCGATCTGCCGAAGGAGGGTGAGACCCTGAAGCAGGCCGAGGTGTTCGGCTCCGTCGAGTCGGTCAAGGCGGTCTCCGATCTGTTCGCGCCGCTGTCGGGGAAGATCGTCAAGGTCAACTCGCCGCTCAGCGATTCGCCCGAGTACGTCAACGAGGATCCCTACGACGAAGGGTGGATGATCCAGCTCGCCGTCGGCGACGCCAAGGAGCTGACCGGCCTGATGGACGCCGCCGCCTACCAGGCGTTCCTCCGCGAACAGGGGGAGTGAGCGGGTGGCGGTTGAGCTCGGCCTGCCTGACCACTTCGTCGATCGCCACATCGGTCCGGACGCCCGCGAAGAGGCGGAGATGCTGCGGGCGCTGGGCGCTCCCAGCCTGGACGCGCTGATCGCCGAGGCCGTCCCGGCGGACATCCGTTTCGCGGGCGCGCTCGATCTCCCGCCGCCGGTCGGCGAGGCCGAGGTGTTGGCCGAGCTGCGGGCGCTGGCAGCCAAGAATCAGCTCTGGAAGTCGTTCATCGGGATGGGCTATTCGGACTGCTTCACGCCGCCGGTCATCCAGCGCAACATCCTGGAGAACCCCGGCTGGTACACGGCGTACACCGCCTATCAGGCGGAGATCTCGCAGGGGCGGCTGGAGGCGCTGCTCAACTTCCAGACGATGGTGGCCGATCTGACCGGGCTGCCGATCGCCAACGCCTCGCTGCTCGACGAGGCGACGGCGGCCGCCGAGGCGATGCACATGCTGCACGGCCTGGCGCCGGCCACCGCCGAGGTCGATCGGGGCGGGACGTTCCTCATCGCCGACGGCTGCCACCCGCAGACGATCGAGGTGGTGCGGACGCGCGCGCGGCCGCTCGGGATCGAGGTGAAGGTCGGCGATCCGGCGGCGTTCGACTTCGCCGCCGACAAGCCGTTCGGGCTGCTGCTGCAATACCCGACCACCGACGGCGCGTTGCCGGATTACCGCCCCCTCATCGCCCGGGCGCACGACGCCGGCGCGCTGGTGGCGATGGCCACCGATCTGCTGGCGCTGACGGTGCTGACGCCGCCGGGCGAGCTGGGCGCCGACGTCGCCGTCGGCAGCGCGCAGCGCTTCGGCGTGCCGCTCGGCTACGGCGGCCCGCACGCGGCCTTCTTCGCCACGCGCGCCGAGTGGACGCGCAAGCTGCCGGGGCGGCTCATCGGCGTCTCCGAGGACGCGCACGGCAACCGGGCGCTGCGGATGGCGCTGCAGACCCGCGAGCAGCACATCCGCCGCGAGAAGGCGACCAGCAACATCTGCACGGCGCAGGTGCTGCTGGCGGTGATGTCGGGGATGTACGCCGTCTATCACGGCCCGCGCGGGCTGCGCGCGATCGCCGAGCGCGTGGGGGGCCTGGCGGCGGTGCTGGCGCGCGGGCTCGAGCGGCTCGGCCTCCGGGTGCGCCACCAGAGCTTCTTCGACACCGTGCGCGTCGACGGCAGCGCTTCTGAGGTCGCCGACTGGATGAAGGCGGCCGCGGCGCGGAAGATGAACCTGCGCCGGCTCTCGAACGGGTCGCTGACCATCGCGCTCGACGAGACGACCACCGCCGCCGACGTGACGCGCCTGCTGGAGCTGTTCGCCGCCGGGTCCAAGTCGAAGGCCGCCCCGTCGGTCGAGGCGCTGGCCCGTGAGGTGTCGCTCCCCTGGGGCGGGGCGGCGCGCAAGAGCGCCTACCTCACGCACCCGACCTTCAACACCCACCACTCGGAGACGGAGATGCTGCGCTACCTGCGGCGTCTCGAGTCGCGCGATCTGTCGCTCACCCACGCGATGATCCCGCTCGGCTCCTGCACGATGAAGCTGAACGCCACCGCCGAGATGATGCCGGTGACCTGGCCCGAGTGGGGGAACCTGCACCCGTTCGCCCCGCCCGCCCAGGCCGAAGGCTACCGGGCGATCTTCGGCGATCTCGAGCGGATGCTCTCGGCGATCACCGGCCTGCCCGCCACGTCGCTGCAGCCGAACGCCGGTTCACAGGGGGAGTACGCCGGTCTGCTCGCCATCCGCGGCTTTCACGAGAGCCGCGGCCAGGGGGACCGCGACGTCTGCCTGATCCCCTCGTCGGCGCACGGGACCAATCCGGCCTCGGCGGTGATGGCCGGCTACCGCGTCGTGGTGGTCGCCTGCGACGACGGCGGCAACGTCGATCTCGACGACCTCGCCGCCAAGGCCAACGAGCACCGCCAGCGCCTGGCCGCGCTGATGGTGACCTACCCGTCGACGCACGGCGTGTTCGAGGCCGGCATCAAGAAGATCGTCGAGATCGTCCACGCAGCACGGCGGCCAGGTCTACATGGACGGCGCCAACCTGAACGCGCAGGTCGGCCTCTGCCGCCCCGGCGACATCGGCGCCGACGTCTGCCACATCAACCTGCACAAGACGTTCTGCATCCCGCACGGCGGCGGCGGCCCCGGCATGGGACCGATCTGCGTCGCCGCCCACCTGGCGCCGTTCCTCCCGCGACATCCGCTGTCGGACGCCGCAAGCTGCGGGTGCGGGCGCGGTCTCCGCGGCGCCCTGGGGGAGCGCCAGCATCCTGCTCATCTCCTGGGCGTACATCCGATTGATGGGCGCCGAGGGGCTGACCCGGGCCACGAAGATCGCCATCCTCAACGCCAACTACATCGCGCAGCGGCTCGACGCCCACTACCCGGTCGTCTACAAGGGCGCCAAGGGGCGCGTGGCGCACGAGTGCATCGTCGACGCGCGGCCGCTGAAGAAGGCGGCCGGGATCGAGGTCGACGACGTGGCCAAGCGGCTCATGGACTACGGCTTCCACGCGCCGACCATGTCGTTTCCCATCCCTGGCACGCTGATGATCGAGCCGACGGAGAGCGAATCGAAGGCCGAGCTCGATCGCCTGTGCGACGCGCTGATCGCCATCCGCGAGGAGATCGCCGAGATCGAGAGCGGCGCCGCTCCGCGTGCCGGAAACCTGCTGAAGAACGCGCCGCACACGGCGGCGGCGCTGCTCGCCGCCGAGTGGCCGCACCCCTACCCGCGCGACCGCGCCGCCTACCCGCTGCCGTACGTGCGGGCGGCGAAGTTCTGGCCGCCCGTCGGCCGCCTCAACAACGTCCTCGGCGATCGCAAGCTCTTCTGCACCTGTCCCGAGGTGGAAGACTACGCGTAACGGCTCCGGTCAGGGCGTGGCGCCCCGGGCGGGCGCTCACTCGCAGAAGAACTTCAGGTCGTCGATGTAGATGTCGTAGGTGGACCGGGGGATGTTGACCTGGAACTGGATGCCGTAGAGCTTGGACGGCGTGATGTGGGGCTTGTGGGGCGCGCCCCAGTCGGGAAGCTGCTTCATGCTCTTGAAGGGGAAGCTGTAGAGCTTCCAGTCGTTGGTCAGCACGATGTTCGCCCCGAAGTCGTTGAAGCACTCGGTGCAGACGCCGCCGTCCGGATCGGTGTTCACGTCCGGCACCTTCAGCCGCACCTTCCCCGTCGAATCGGGGCCCTTCTTCGCCCAGAACGAGATCCCCGCGTACTTGGAGGCGTCGTACTGCCCCTTGGGGTCGATGAAGTTCATCCCCAGCCCCGAAAAGACGATGGCGCCGGTCCCGATCGTCCCGTGGTAGCGGGCGGCGTACTGCGAGTCGTGGCCCCCCGGGCTCATCGCGAACGTGCCGCCCTCTTCGCCCGCCGTCGGCTCGACCGTCGTCGTCCCCTTGTCCTTGAACGTGTACCAGTAGCCGCCCCGGTTGTCGTTGGGCAGGTTCTGGTTGTTGCCGTCCTCGCCGTCGTCGATGAGGCCGTTCGGACCGCAGTCCTTCCCCACCGCCACCCCCGGCGCCGCGGCCGGCGCCGCCGCCCCGCCGCCGATCGACGCCGCCGACCCCGGCGCCACGCTGGGCGCCGTCGCCGACTTGTCCGGGATGATGCAGCCGAGCAGCATCAGCGACCCGCCCGCCAGCACCACAAACGCACGCTTCATTTCACTCTTCTGACTCTTCATGGTGGATTCCTCGTGAGACGGAGATGTTGACTAGAACCAGATGATCGCCGCGATCTGCGCGGCATTCTTGTCGACGCCCAGGTTGGCCGCCCCCAGCTGGCTGTTGTACGGATACTGCGACCCGCTCATGAACCCAGGCTTCGGCCCGGTCCCCGCGTCGTAACCGCTCCCGTAGAAGTACCGCGAGTACTGGATCATCACCTGCTCGTGCGTCACGAACGCCGTCCGGAAGATGATCCGCGGCGAGATCACCGAGAACGACTCCGTCGAATCGTCCAGATTCGGCTCCACCACGTCGTACCGGCCCCCCAGCCCCAGCCACGGCAGCGGCACGTACGTCCACTCCGTCCCGAACTTCAGCTTGTTCAGCGAGAAGGTCGGGTTCATCGGCGCGTTCACCTTGTTGAACATCCCGAAGATCGTCCCGATCAGGTCCGGCCCGTCGCCCCAGAACGCCTGCGGGTAGTGAAACAGCTGCCCGAAGCTGAAGCTGTACTGCACCTCCACGCTGTCGATCGAGCCCGTCACCGGATCGACGCCGCCCGGCGCGCCGAAGTAGTTGTCGTGCAGCTGCCAGCCCGCCGAACGAGTGCAGCACCTCGATGGCGTCCGCCAGGTAGAGCGCGTTCGTCGCCGCCAGGTGCGAGTACCCGATGTACCCGTCCCCCAGGACCCCGCCCAGGAGCTTCACGTCCGCGCCGTAAATCGCGATGCTCGGCTTCGGGTCCGACGGCTGCCGCGCCGGCGACTTCGGATTGGCATCCCGTCGACGATGCCGGTCGTCCCGTCCCACGACGGGTTCGTCCCGCCCTGGTACGACCCCGCGCGCTCGTTGTCGTTCGCGAACACGTAGATGTAGGTGCAGCCCCGATGATGACCTCCTTCTTGAACACCGCGCCCAGGTGCCCGTGCGCCACGAACGTCGACTCCTGCGGCACCGGACCTGGGTACGGCTCCCACGCCGGCAGGTTCTCATTCGCGGTGACACTCATGCGTGTTTCCGCCCGGCGGGCCGTAGAACGGGATCGGCTCCAGCTTGCCCCCGAACCCTTCCTCCGCCTCGACCGTCCAGTCGTTCAAGTCGTAGTCGTAGGTCAGCCGTCTCTCCCGCCGTGTGCGTCCGGCCGAACAGGTACGTCTCGTACCGGCCGGCGTCGTAGCGACCGGCCGCGCCGTAGCGGTTGGTGTACGCCCCGGCGATCAACGTCAGCCGCGCGTTCTCGCTCAGGAACTCCGGCCAGGTCATCGACAGGAACGCCTCGTTGATCCCCAGGTTCGACTCCAGCCGCCGGTAACCAGAGTCGGTGATGTTGTACGACGCGATCTGCACCGTCGCCTTCACCCGGTCGTTGCCGTAGTGGAAGTTCAGCTCGGTCCACGGGCCGACCATGCTGTTCGTGTAGCGCCAGTCGATGTAGTTGGCGTCCGGCACCATCGGCGGCGTCCGGATCTGCGTCCCCGGATCGCCCGGCGCCGAACGGATCCTGGGTCGTCGGCGGTCCCCACGAAAACCGCAGCGGCGCCCGGAAGTACCCCGTCACGTCGAACTTCCACTCGCCCGTCTCCGGCTCGGACTCCACCGCCGGCGCCTCCGACGTCGTCGTCACCAGACCGCCGACCTGCGGCGCGTTCGGGTTCAGCCCCAGCACCGGGGCGCTCCCCCCCTTCTTCTTCGGCGCGGCCGGCGCCGCCGGCGCCGCGGCCGGCTCCGCCGGGGTCACCTCCGGTGCGGGTGCGGGCGCGGGCGCCGCCGCGGGCGCCTCTTGGGCGAGAACCGGCGACGAAAGGGGGGGGACCGCCAACAGAAGACTCGTCAAACCGATGGATCGGCTGATCGGTCTAATCCAGGTTGCCATGTTTCGCATCGGCCGTGACCCCAGCAACGGTCGAGCCAATTGGGCGCGGCCGAAATCGGCCTCCGAGAGTTCCTGGATTCAGCTCCGGACGTCCGCCGGACGTCCGCCGGACGTCCGGATCCGGGAGAAACCCAGGCGAGCTCGCTGAGTATTCGACGCACCAAGCTTGCTTGGAGCGGATACCACCCCGGCCGTGACGCGCGCCGGGCAGAACACGTATGATGGCCGGGCATGACCGATGGTCGCTAGCCAGAGAGGGCTGAGAACCGCAGCGCTGCTCGCCGGCCTGCTGGCGCTCGGAGCGGCGCGGATCGGGCGCGCCGAAGATCCCCGGGGCGACGCGCGCGCCCACTACGCCAGGGGGCTGGAGCTCGCTGGTCAGAACGGATACGCGGGGGCGCTGCAGGAGTTCAAGGCGGCCTACGCCATCAGCCCGCAGTTCGCCGTCCTCTTCAACATCGGACAGGCGCACATCGCGCTCGGCCACACCGTCGAGGCGATCGAAGCGCTTGCCCGCTACCTGCGCGACGGCGGCGACCGGATCTCGCCCGCTCGTCGCACGCAGGTGGAGCGGCAGATTGCCCGGCTGCGCGCCACCCTGCAGAACCCGGAGGCGACGTCGGAGGCCGAGGCGGCGCGGGCGACCGCGGCGGCTGCGGGCGTGGCCGCCGGCGAGGCGGTCGAGGCGGCGTCAGAAGGAGCACGCGCCGCCTCGGGCCGCCCGGGAACCCTGACTGTTCGCTGCCCGGAGCTGGGCCTCAAGCTGGTGCTCGACGGCAAGCGAATCGATGTGGCCGCGTCGAGCCGTGGCGTCGCTCTTCCGGGAGGAGTCCATCACCTCGTTTTGTCGGCCCCCGGACGACGCTCTGCCGAGGAGAACCTCGAGATCAAGGAAGGGGGCGCGGCGCTGGTGATCTGCGCGACGCTCCCAGCGGCCGCTGCCCCACCCGCCATCGTTCCGCTGCAGCCAATCGGCGCGCCCGTCTTCCCGGCCGTCACCAGCAATCCCGAGACGCCGACGATCCACGCGAAGACGGTGGCGTACCTCCTCGGCGGCCTCGGCGTGGCGCTCGGAGGGACCGCCATCGGCGTCTATGTCTGGAACCGGGGGCAGTACCAGGACGCCCGGATCGAGCAGACGTATCTTCAGACGAACCCGAACGACACCGCGGTCGCCCTCAAGTACAACGCCGATGTCGACGCACTGAACCGCAACAGCATCGTCACCGTCGGGCTGGCCGTGACGAGCATCGGCCTGCTCGCCGGTGGCGCCTACCTCTATTTCTCCGAACGAAAGCGCGACGCGAAGACGGGTTGGGTCGACACGTCGCGAAGTTGGGCGTCGGTCACGCCGGCCGGCGTCTTCTTGAACGGGGTCTGGTAGCGAAGATGCGCCGCGCGATCTCTTCGCCGCTCCGATCCCTTCCTCTGTTATCGGTCCTGCTCGTGCCTGCCTGTTTCAGTCTTCCGAAGGTGGATGTCATCCAGGTGATCGACGACTTTGCCGAGGACGCGGGCACGTCGCATGCCTTGGGCGCATTCACGTCGTGGACGGGAAGCGCCATCTTCTATTACGATCCGCACTACCGCGACGTTGGCCCTGACGGAGGACTCGTCACCGACGCCGGTCAGCCACCCAGCCCGGACGGCGGTCTGCCCGTAACCCTCTCGTTCGGCTCCCAGGCGGAACAGCCGCACGCGCTGACGGCCACCTTCGAGCTCGCCGCACCGACCGGCAAGGTACCACTGGGCGTGATGGTCGCCACCGGCACAACTTCTGGCACGGTCGACTTCAGCAGCTTCAACACGCTGCGGTTCAACGCCAGGCTGTCTTCGACCACCAACGCCCTCCCTCTGGGGACGGCTTTGGAAGTCGATCTCGGCTGTGCAACGATTGGACGCGAGCTTTGGCGCCTCTCAGCCGGGTGGCCTCAACGCCGGGGAGCTCGGATGGAAACAAATCACGCTCAATCTCGCCGATTTTACGGTGTTCAAAGCCGAGCCGACCGATGCCGGCCTGGAGAGCGTAACCGCCTGTCTCCGAGCGATTGACAGCATCCGCTTCATCGTCGCTTTCCCCCGCGGAACCGAGTCGATCACCGGTACTTTGTGGCTCACCAACATCGAGCTTTTGACCAAGCCCCAATGAGGGCGTCACTCACTCGTATGGGTTCTGCCGATCGAAGGTGACAGGCGCGACGGGAGGCTTGGCGGGCACCGCTTCCACCGCGGTGGACGACGAAGCGGCCGGAACAGGCGCTGGTCGCGGCCCGTGTCGTCGCGCTGGACGAACTGACGACGATCCGCCCGCTCCCGCGCGCGGGAGCGCTGGCGGCGAGGCGAGGGAGGTGGACGCCACGATCGAAGTGAGCGCCGGACGCGGCGGCGCCGGAGGTTGCTCGGTCGACGCGATCGGTGGCTTCGCCGTCGGAACGTCCGCGGCGCGCAACGTCGTGCCCTCCTTCTGTCTTGCGACGCCGATCATCACAAGGACCACGGCGATCCCGACCGCCGACACGGCGACGACTGGCCCAAGACGGCTCCGCCGCAAGCCCCGACGGCCCTGGCTTGCTGATTCCTCGCCCTCCGCGATCCCGCGTGCCTCGCCGATCGGCGAATGAGGCGTCGACGAGAGGCGGGCTGCGCTCGAGTCGTCGAGCTTGGGGGCGGGCCAGACCTCGCGCTTGGCGAAGGGCGCCAGCGACTCGACCAGCGCCCCCGCGGACGCCGGACGCCCCGCCGGATCGGCGGCCAGGGCGCCCGCCACGATCTCCAGGAAGCCGACCGGCAGCCCGGGCGCGACCGACTCCAGCGGCACCGCGGGCTGCGTGGCGATGTGATGAAGAATGGCGTTGTGGGAATCGCCGGGGTGCGGCTTTCGCCCCGAGCAGAGCTCGTAGAGGATCGCCCCCAGCGCGTAGACGTCGGAGCGCTGCTCGACGACCTTGTCGCCGCGCGCCTGCTCGGGCGACATGTACGCGACGGTCCCGAGCACCGCGCCGGTGCGCGTCGCGATGTTCATTTCGTCCATCGTCTGCAGCTTGGCCACCCCGAAGTCGAGCACCTTCAGGAGATCGGTCCCGTCCTGCCGTCGGCAGACGAACAGGTTCTGCGGCTTGAGGTCGCGGTGGATGATCCCCGCAGCGTGCGCGACCTCCATCCCCCGGCCGGCCTGCGACACCAGATCGGCGGCTCGTCCGACCGACAGCGGCCCCTCGCGCCCCAGCAGCGCGGTCAGGCTCTCGCCGACCAGGTACTCCATGACGATGTAGGGCGCGCCGTCCTCGGCGATGCCGAAGTCGACCGCGGCCGCCACGTGCTCGCTCTCCAGCGCTCCGGCCGCCTCGGCCTCGCGCTGAAATCGGGTGAGGATGTCCCGCCGCTCGGCGAGATCCCTGCGCATGAACTTCACCGCGAAGCGGCGCCGCACGACCGTGTGCTGGGCCTCGTACACGACGCCCATCCCCCCCTCGGCCAGCAAGCGAACGATCCGGTACTTGCCGCCGACCAGCTCGCCCACCCGGGTGACCGCGACCGCGCCGCTGGTCATCCCCGCCCCTCCTCCGGCTTGCGGAGCGCCTCCAGGTCCACCGCCTGCCCCTCCATCAGGCGATAGGCGCGCTGGCGGCTGATGCCCAACATGGCGGCGGCGCGCGCGACGTTGCCCGCCGAGGCGCGCAGCGCCACGACGAGCGCGGGCAACTCGACCGCCTCGGGTGGCCCGCCCGGCAGTGGTGGTCGTTCCGCCCCGGACGACTTGGCCGCCGCCGCCGCGGAGGTCGGCGCGCTCGAGCCCCCCGCGCTCCCGGCTGTGCCGGCGATCCGCTCCGGCAGATGCTGCGCGCGCAGCGTGACGTCGGTGCCGTGCAGGGTCAGGAGCCGCTTCGCCAGCAGCACCAGCTCACGCACGTTGAACGGCCAGTCGTGCATGCAGAGCCGCTCGGCGAAGTCGCTCTCCATCGCCGGGACGAGCCCCTGCGCCGAGCTCCTCCAGCAGGCGAGAGAACAGCGGGAGGACATCCTCGCGGCGCTTGCGCAGCGGCGGCAGCCGGACCGTCAGCCCGTCGAGGCGCGCCAGCAGATCGGCCCGAAACCGTCCGGCCCGCACCGACTCGATGAGCGGCTGCTGGCCGGCGACCACCACCCGCACGTCGATGGGGACAGGGTGAATCTCTCCGAGCGGCTGCACCTCACGCTCTTCGAGGACGCGCAGCAGCTTGGCCTGAAGGGCGAGGGGCAGGTCCGAGACCTCGTCGAGCAACAGCGTTCCCCCCTGCGCGCCCCGAAAAAAGCCGGCGCTGGCCCGATCCGCGCCGGTGAAGGCACCGCGGCGGTAGCCGAACAGCTCCCCCTCGGCCAGCCCCTCGGGGAGCGCCGCGCAGTTGACCGCGGACAGTGGTCCCGAACGGCCACTCCAGCGGTGAAGCGCCCGGGTTGCCAGCTCCTTGCCGGTCCCCGTCTCCCCCTCGAGCACGATGGGCAGATCGCTGGCCGCCGCTGTCCGCAAGGGCGCCAGCGCCGCTTGCAGCGTGGCGCCGCCCCAGAGGCCGGGCGCGATCTCCGCGAATTCGCCCCCGCTGGCGGCCACCACGCCCACCCAGCCGCCGAGGCGTACGACGTCGCCGACGCCGAGCTGCGCCTCGGCGACAGGGCGGCCATTCACGCGGACGCCATTGCGGCTTCCGAGGTCGGCGATGCGCACCCCCGACTCCCGCGAATCGGGATCGAGGTGGAGGACCGCGTGTCGGCGCGAGACGTCGTTGCCCGACAGGCAGACGGCCGACGCTTCGTCCCGTCCGATCGTCAGCTCACGCTTGCGCTCGCCGCGCAGCGCGACCGGCGGGCTCGACCGCGGAAATAGCCACAGCAACGTGGCTTCCTGGGAGTCCACGCTCGCGGCCGAGGCCGCCTCGGTAACCGTCGTGTTGCCCCCGACCGAGCTCATGGTGGCCGATCCATTGATAACACGGCCCGGGCCCGGCACGGCAAAGAGCGTGCAGGACCACCCGGCGCGCCCAGGGGCGCGGCCGGACGCTCAGGGAGCGCGGCGGAACGTGAACGGCCGCTCGACGTGGACCGCGCCCCCGCGCGGCCGGGTGAACGACCAGCGGCTCATGGCCGCCTTCACGCAGTCCATCAGGTCGAGGTCGACCGGCCTCGCGGCCACCACCTCCGTCGAGCTGGCCAGTCCCGAGGGGTCGATCGTCCAGCGCAGCAGCAGCTGATCGGCCAGCACCTTGGACAGCTCCACCCGCTTGGCGCGCGCGACATCGACCCTGCAGTTCTCCAAGCTCTCGAAGTTGGCCTGGATCTCCTGGCTCAACCTCAGCGGATCGATGGTCCCCTCGGGCGGCCGGGGAGGGGGCGCGTCGGCGATGTCGGCGGCCACCGGCTTGATCGACTTTTCGCTGTCTCCCGCCCATTGCAGCTCCGCCGGCACAGGCGTCGGCGCCGGGTCCGGAGCCGAATCGGGTATGACGCCGACTTTCCCCGTTTCGTAAAGCGACGGGCCCGCGACCAGGTCCGTCGGCGACAGCGGGTTCACCGCGGGGGGCGAATCAGCGGCTGGCTCCGCCCGCACGGAGGTGGCCAGCCCGAGCACCAGCGCCAGCGGCGCCCACAACTTCGAGCAGACGACACGGCCGAGCTTCATGGCCACCTTTCCGACCGCTCCTATGACGACGATCTGCCTGCAACTTGTCCATCGCGGTGGCGCTGAACAAGGTCACCGGCCGGGTCAATACTTGAACCAACGCATTTCCGGCGGACCGTTGAGGTCGAAAAGGAAGCCGAAGCCGAAGTTGATGAGCCCGTTGGCCTCGATGAGCTGGCGCGGCGGATTGGGAAAGGGGGCGGCCTGCTTGAACGCCTCGATCGCCTCGTCGTCGAGAAAATCGAGCCCGCTCGGCTGGTAGACCGCCACATTGCCCAGCCGCCCGTCGGGCTTGAGCTGGATGCGCAGCTCGGTGTAGCGGTTCCGTTTGCCGTAGATCATCCCCGTCGGATCGCGCTGGCGGTACGACTCCTCGGGGTGCCAGTGCTCGGCGACCTGACGCTTGACGCGGTTGAAGAACGACGCGAACCGCCACTTCTTCGAGTTGAGCGCCGTCTCCTCGCCGTCGTCCACGTTGCCGAGCGCATCCTGCGTCCCCGACCCTATCGCCCGCGCCAGCTGCTGCTCGGTCGGGATTAGCGCCAGCCCCGAACCACCGCGCGCCCCGCCCCCCTGGCGCGGGCGGGGCGTCCCCACGCCGGAGAAGGCCCCGTCGGGCTCCGGGCTGCCGGGCGCGAGGGCGCCGTAGCTCGACCCCGGCCGCCCCGCGCGCGACGGCTCGCCCGTGGCGCCGGTCGCGCCGCGCAGAAACCGACCGAGATCGGGGGTGCGCATCGCCAGCCGCCCGTCCCCCTTGGGGACCGCCGGCTGCGAGGTCGACGCGGTTCCGCTGGCGTTCCCCTGCCGCGCGTTGTCCTGGAAGGGGCCGTATTTCTTCGTCTCGCGCTCGACCGAGCTGTCGTGCTCGGAGACGAACTTGGCGCTGTCCGGGCGCTTTTCCTCGCGCGGAGCGGGGAGGTCGACGACCTGCCCGGGCGGGTGGACCGATTCTTCCTCCTTGCGGGCCTCCTCCGCCTTGCGCTCCTCCTCCTGCTTTTCGAGATCGGCGACGATCTCGCGGGCGGCGTCGTCGTCGACCATGCCGACGTCGATCGACGGGCCCTGGTCGCCGCCGGAGAGTCCGCGCGCCAGATCCGCGCTGCGCGGCGCGTAGAAATAGAGGCCGATTCCGACGAGCAGAATGAGCTCGGCGTGCAGCAGCGTGGCGATGGCGAGCCAAAAGCCGATCCGCCGGCCGCCGCGACGGCTGCCGCCGGCCCCAAGGCGGCTGCTGTGGCGGCCGCTGGTGTGCGGGTCCCTTCGGCCTTTGTCCGGTGGGCCGGGTCTCGAGTCGCGTTGGCTGGTTACGCGCATGTCGCAGCCTCACCCAGCGTCACAAATCTAGCGCCGCCGGGAAGAGAATACTTCCTGATTTAGAGGCTACCGGACGACTGGATTGTCGAATATCACGCGCAGCGACACCGAAAGGGGGCGCGCCGTGGCCGTATCGGGCATCGGTGGAAACGGCGCCGCGCGACGGACGGCCCGCACCGCGGCGGCGTCGAATTCCTCGAACCCGGACGATTTGATGACCCGCGGGCCGTCGCCGAGGCGCCCGTTGACGTCCACCACGAACGCCACGATCGTTTCGCCTTCGAGGAGGCGGACGGCCAGCGCTCTGGGAAACTCCCGGATCCGGCGGACGCGCTGCCGGATCTCCTCGACGTAGCGATTGTAGCGCCGGTCGATGGTCCGCTCGTCGATGTCGCGACCGAGCTCTCGCGGATTGCGGGCGCCGAGCTCCGCGGCCGCCGCGCCTGCCGCCGGGCGAGACACGGCGCCGGGGCTCTGGGACGGCCCCCGCCCCTCGGCGAGCGCGATCGGGTCCGGGGCCGCCGCCCGGGTAAAGTCGGTGATCCCCGGGTGAAGCTCGGCCGAGGCCGTCCGCTCGGTGCGATTGTCGGCCGCCCGGCCCGGCTGCTCGGTGTCGAACATGCGCTGGCCCGCCTCGGCGTCCAGCGCGCCGACCGCGTGCGCGGCGGTCGGGTCCTGGTCGACGCGGGCGACGAGCGGTGGCGCTTTCGCGCGGGTGGCGGGCGCCGAAGCGAAAGCCGCACCCGACGGCTCCCCGCCCAGCGCCGGAGCGGCGGCGGCGTTCGCCGGCGCGATCGGAGCACGGCTCGGCTCGATGGTCCGGACCGAATCGCCGATGCCGACCGTCGGCTCGCGGCGAATGGCCTGGGGCGAGGCCCGGTGGCGCGAGATCCGCAGCCGCGCCGGCTGCGCCTCGGCGGCGCCGTCGGTGACCCGCGAGCGAAGGGTCGAGCGATCGAGCCGGAACGCATGGTCGAGGGGCGCTCCGCCGTTGAGGCCGCTGTCCGGCGCCGGGGCCTGACGATCGCGGCCGTCGCTGTCGGCGGGCGCGTGGGTCCGGGCGACCGGATTGTCGCGCTCACCCGGCGGCGCATCCCAGGGGCGCACCAGCGGAAGCGGGGCATCCGCGGAGGGCAGCTCCGCCACCTCGATGTCGCGCACCTCGACCGGAATCGGGCTTGGCTCGAGCGCCAGCGGTGTCCGCGGCTGGTCGGGACGGCCCGTCGCCGGCTCGGCCCGCCGGCTGGAGCGGCCGTAGCCCACGAACGCGACCAGGATGCCCATGTGAACCAGCGCCGAAGCCCCCAGCCCGAGCATCCATCCGAGCGACTGCCGTCTTCCCGCCGGTCGTCGCCTGGCTCGCCTGGTTGTTACAGCCTCGGACATGGTGGCGCCGCCCGCTCTGATGAAGGTAGCATGTGCGCCCGGTTGAACATGGATCTGGAACGCCGCCTCCTCCGCGACATGGGCCGAGCCATCGGCAATCACCACCTCATCGAGGATGGAGATCGGATCATGGTGGCCATCTCTGGAGGCAAGGACAGCTATGGCCTGCTGGTGCTGCTGCGCGCGCTCCAGGCGCGGGCGCCGGTGAGCTTCGATCTGCTGGCGGTTCACCTGGATCAGGGGCAACCAGGCTACGACGGCGCGCCGCTCGAACGATGGCTCCAGGCGGAGGGTGTTCCCTACAAGATCCTACGCGAGGACACCTATGCCATCGTCACCGACAAGATCCCCGAGGGGAAGACCTACTGCTCGCTCTGCTCGCGGCTGCGGCGCGGCATCCTCTACCGCGTGGCCGGTGAGCTGGGCTGCAACAAGATCGCGCTCGGCCACCACCGCGAGGACGCGCTCGAGACGCTGCTCTTGAACCTGTTCTTCGGCGGCAAGCTGGCCTCGATGCCGCCGCGCCTGGTGACCGACGACGGACGCTTCGTCGTCATCCGCCCGCTCGCCTACGCGGCCGAGGCCGATCTGGCGGCGCTGGCCGAGGAACGCGGGTTCCCGATCCTCCCCTGTCGACTCTGCGGCTCGCAGGACGAGGCGCAGCGCAAGCAGATGAAGACGCTGCTCGCCGACCTCGAGCGCAAACACCCGACGCTGCGCCAGACGATGCTCGCCGCCATCGGCAACGTCATCCCCTCCCACCTCTACACCCGCGACGAAACAGCCGCCCCACGCACCACCTCCGACCCGACTCCGCCCCTGGAAACTCCCCTCGAAACGCCCCTCATCGCCGCAACCTCCCTCCGCCGGTAGCTCATCCCCTGATCGGAGGCGGGCTTTGCCCGCCGGAGACCCGCCCGTCGAGCAAGTCCGGGCTCAACTCAATCCGCGGGGTGGGTCCGCGGGAGGGCCCACCCTCCCGCGCTCTGCTCAGGCGATTCCAGGGCGGGGCGTCACCTTGCGCCGCTCGCGGCCGCGCTCGCCCTTGGTGGTCCCGGCGCCCGCAGTCGTGCCGGTCGCCTTCTTTGGCGCGCTGGTCGCCGGCAAGGCCAGCGGGCGGGCCAGCGCGATCTCCAGGACCTCGTGCATCGTGCGCACCGGCCGCACCGAGAGCTTGTCGGTGACGTAGCCGGGGATCTCGGTGAGGTCCGAGGCGTTGGTGGCCGGGATGATCACGGTGGTGATCCCGGCGCGCGCGGCGGCCAGCAGCTTCTCTTTCAGTCCGCCGATCGGCAGCACCTTGCCGCGCAGGGTGAGCTCGCCGGTCATCGCCACGTCGTGCCGCACGGGGATCCCGGCGATCAGCGACACCAGCGCGCAGGCCATCGTCACACCGGCCGACGGTCCGTCCTTGGGCACGCCGCCCGCCGGGACGTGGATGTGGATCTCGCGTCCGGCGTAGAACTCGCTGGCCAGTCCCAGCGCCAGCGCGTGCGCGCGCGCGAACGACAGCGCCGCCTGCGCCGACTCTTTCATCACGTCGCCCAGCTGGCCGGTCAGGATCAGCGACCCCTTGCCGGCCATCGTCTGTGCCTCGATCAGCAGCACCTCGCCGCCGTAGGGCGTCCAGGCCAGACCGTTGACGGTGCCGATCTCGGCGACGCGGTGGCGCTCCTCGGGCAGGTAGCGCGGCGGCCCCAAAAACGTCGGCACCTCTTCGATGCCGATGGTCGGCGCGCGCGGATTCAGCACGCCGGGCGTGGCGTTCCCGTTGGCCCGGGCCGCCTCCTCCACCACCCGACGGGCGATCTTCCGCGCCAGGTGGGCGATCAGGCGCTCGAGCTCGCGCAGCCCCGACTCGCGGGTGTACTCGTTGACGATCCGCCGGGTGACCTCGCGGCTGATGATGATCTCGTTGGCGGTGAGGCCGGCCTCGGTGATCTGCTTGGGGATGATGTACCGCTCGGCGATGACCAGCTTCTCTTCTTCAGCGTAGCCGGAGAGGCGAATGGTCTCCATCCGGTCGCGAAGCGGCGGCGGGATGGTCTCCGGCTGGTTGGCGGTGGCGATGAAGACCACCTTCGACAGATCGAACGACACGCCGAGGTAGTGATCGCGGAAGGTGTGGTTCTGCTCGGGGTCGAGGACCTCGAGCAGCGCCGCCGAGGGATCGCCCCGGTTGTCGGCGCCCAGCTTGTCGACCTCGTCGAGCAGCAGGACGGGGTTGTTGGTGCCGGCCTGCTTCAACGCCTGGATGAGCCGGCCCGGCAGCGCGCCGACGTAGGTGCGCCGGTGGCCGCGAATCTCCGCCTCGTCGCGCACGCCGCCCAGCGAGATGCGCACGAACTTCCGCCCGAGCGCGCGGGCGATCGATCGTCCCAGCGAGGTCTTGCCGACGCCGGGCGGCCCGAGGAAACAGAGGATCGGGCCGTGGGCGCCGCCGCGCAGCTTGCGCACGGCCAGGTAGTCGAGGATGCGATCTTTGACCTGCTCGAGGTCGTAGTGATCCTCGTCGAGGATCCGCCGCGCCGTCTCGAGATCGATCGTCTCCTCGCTGGAGACGCTCCACGGCAGCTCGGTGATCCACTCGATGTAGGTCCGCAGGACGCCGGCCTCGGCGCTCTCGGCGTGCATCTGATCGAGGCGCCGCACCTGCTTTTCGGCCTCGACGCGGGCCTCCTCGGGCAGCGCCGCCCGGGTCACCTTGGCGCGCAGCTCCTCCATCTCCTCGCCGTGCACGTCGCTGTCGCCGAGCTCCTGTTTGATCTGCCGGAGCTGCTCGCGCAGGTAGTAGTCGCGCTGGGTCTTCGACATCTCCTCGCGCGCGCGGTTCTGGATCTGCGACTGCACCTCCAGGATGCCGATCTCTTTTTCCAGCGTCTGGTTGACCCGCGTCAGGCGCTGGACCGATTCGTCGAGCTCCAGCAGCTCCTGCGCCTCGGGGACCTTCAGCGTCAGGTGCGAGGCGACGAGATCGGCCATCCGGCCCGGATCGTCGACGCTCTGCACGACCATCGACAGCTCGGGCTGGATGGTCTTGCCCAGGCCGGAGAGCTTGTCGATGTTGCCGCGCACCGAGCGCAGGAGCGCCTCGATCCCCAGCGAACGCGCCGGCGGCTTGTCGTCGCTGCGATCGAGCCGCACGCGGTAGCAGGGGCTCTCCCCGACGAACTTCTGGATGCGCGCGCGGCAGAGCCCCTGAACCAGCACCTTCAGTCCCCCTTCGGAGAGCTTGCGCATCCGCATGATCATCCCGATGGTGCCGGTGCGGTAGAACCCTTGGGCCGTCGGCTCGTCGTCGCCCGGGTTGCGCTGGGCGACCAGGAAGCAGAGCCGCTCGTCGGCCTCCAGCGCCTTGGCCACCGCCTCCATCGACACCGGCCGCGTCACCCGCAGCGGAACGATCATGTACGGGAAGACGACCAGGTCCCGAATGGGCAGCAGCGGGAGCACGTCGGGGATCACCGGATCGGACGGGCGACTACCCTCGTGCGTCGTCACGCGACGACCATATCACGAACCTCTGCCGCGGATAGTTTTGGCCTACCGACCCGCGGCGGCCGCGGGCGCGGGCGCCGGCGAGACGAGCCCGATCGACGAGGCCGACAGCGCCCACAGGCGGCCGAACCCGTCGCGCGTCAGATCGCGCATGTCGTCGGGGATCACCACCGGCGCCCGGTCGAGGCTGCCGGAACGTCCAACAATTCGCAGCCCCTTGGCCGTCGCCGCCCACAACCACCCTGCGTCGTCGGTGGCGAGGCCATGCACGGCCAGCTTGGCCTTGTCGGTCTTCCTTCTGCGGCCGGGTGCCAGCTCTTGCCGTCGAAGCGCGCGATCCCCTCCGACGTCGCCGCCCAGATCGCGCCGTCGCCGCCCCGGGCCACGCTCCAGCAGAGCTCGCTGGCCAGGCCCTCCGCCTCGCCCCAGGTGACGAGCTGCCCCTGCTGGAAGCGGGCGACGCCCGACAGCGAGGCGAACCAGGTCGCGCCGCCATCGAAGAACACGCCGTTGAGATCGGCGGCCAACGGCAGCGCTTCGACGGGCGCCGTCTCGCCGTCCTTGCGCGGGCGATGCTGGACGCTGAGGCCCGTCTGCAGATCGATCTCCACCGCCCCGTAGCCGAGGTCGTCGCCGCTCCCGCCCGCCACCCGCAGGCCGATCCAGAGCGCCCCCGACGGTGAGATGGCCGCGAACGAAGCCTTCGGCGCCCTCCGCGCCGGCAGCTGCAACGGCGCGCGCGCCGTCACCGTCCAGGTGTCGCTGCCAGCCGCGCGCTCGGTGATCGTCAGCCCCTTGAACGGCGTCTCGGCCGAGGCGGCGAACAGGTTCCCCTGATGATCGGCGGCGACCGCCAGTACGGTCGCCCCCTTCGCCTCGCCGACGCTGGCCTTCTGGTAGTGGTCGCCGTCGGTCTGCCAGGCGTTCGGCCCGTCGGTGACGACCAGGCAATTGTCGCGCGCCCGGCACGCCACCGTGAACCGATCGGCGTCACCGACCAGCTCGGAGCCCTGCAAATTGTGAGGCCGCCCCGCCTCGGCCCTCGCCACGCCGAGCGCCATGCTGCCGACGTAGAGCTCGCTCCCGACGGCCGCCGCGGCGGTGACGGCGCGGGGAAGCGCCAGCTCGGTGGGCGCCCCGGCCCAGTGCGCGAGCTCGGTCCCGGCCTCCGAAAACCGGAGGCCCCCCGAGGGAACCGGCTCGCCGGGATCGAGCGCGCGCAGCGTGTAGGCCCGTTCCTTCCCGACCGGTCCCGCCACCAGCACCGCCTCCTTCCCCTTCTGCACCAGCGCCACCGCGTGGATGCCGATCGGCGCGCGCAGCTCGACGGTGCCGGCCAGCGTGAGCGCGTAGAGCCGCGCGTCGCCGTTGACGTTGCCGGCCACCACCCGCGTCCCCGCCGCCGTGGTCGCCATTCCCAGGATCTGCTCGCAGCCGACGGCCGCGCCGCCCGGCGCCGGCTTGGCGCCCTGGTCGTCCGCGCGGTAGAGGCCGCGCCCGCGGGTGCCGACCCAGGCGGTGACGCCATCCTCGTCGATGCCGAGCCAGGTGACCGCTGTGTCGCGCAGGCCGTCGACGATCGCCCAGCGATGCCCGTCATAGTGAAACAGTCCGCCCGGGCCGCCTGCCCAGACGCCCTCGGTCTTCACCGGCCGCCGTGGCGCCAGTGCCACGACGTCCCCCGGCGAGCCGGCCGTCTGGTAGCGCGGCGCTCCGGCTCCGTTGCCGGCCTGGTCGACGACCCAGCGCCCGGTCTCGTCGGCGGTGGCGACCCAGGCGCTCCCCTCGTCGTCGACGGCCATCGCCGTGAGCGCGTGCGTCCCCTTGGCGTCGTCGTCGCCGACCACCTCGTACTCGCCGCTGCCGACGTCCCAGCGGCGCAACCCCGGCGCGCCGGCCGCCCACAGGTACGGCGCCTTCGCCGCCAGCGCGGTGATGGGACCGGTCTCGGCGCGCTCGACGACCAGGAAGTCCGCCGCCGTGGGGCTCGCCGGCCCGCTGCCCACGCCGGCGTGACAGGCCGAAAGCGCCATCATCGCCAGCGCCAGCAATGCCGGCGCCGGCCGCGCGGGCGCCACCGTCTCGCCTCTCCACCGAAGATCGCCGGGCCGCATGTCCGTCGGTACTATGTCACCTCCGAGGCGTCAAGATTGCGCGGCCCGTCGCAGAGAGCACACGAAACGTCCGGGCCATCAGCAGTCGTTGATGTCCGGTCGCGCCGCGCCCGCCGCGGGTTAGAATTCCGCCGTTCTGCTGGTGCCTGCCCGCCTCGTCCTCGTCGCCCTCGTCGTCGGCCCCGGTGCGGGCGCGGGGGTGGTCCCGGCGCCCGCCGGCCGGACTGTCACGGTGATCGCGATCGACGACGTCGGCGCCCCGCTCGAGCGCGCGTTCCCGAGCGCCACCTACCGACGCGCAGCCGTCGCCGACGCCGAGCTGCGCTGGGACGACGCGCGCGTCCTCTACCGCCAGGCAGCCGACGAGTGGAGCGCCACCGCCCACGTCCGCCCTTCGCGCGCGCGACAAAACGCGATCGCCAAGGCCGAGCACGAGGCCAGCGTGTCGCAGACGCTGGCCGGATACGAGCGGCTCGGCACCGCGTCGCTGGACCGACTCCCCCCGGAGGCGCGGCGCGCGTTCCGGCAGCGGCAGGCGCTGGAGGTCGGACGCGCGCTGCGCGCGAAGCTGATGGCCACGCGCGCGGTGCTGGGCCGCGCACCGGCGGAGCTCTACGCCCGGACCCGCGCCCGGCTGGAAGAAGCGCGCGACGCCGCCGCGCCCATCCCCACCGCCGCCGACGGCAGCGAGGCCGGCACCGAGCTGTTGCTCTGCGCGACCTACGCGGTGGGCGGGGATGCCCCCGCCGCGCGTCTGGCCCGCGCCCAGGTGCCCAGCGCCGCCCGCGCCGATCCCGCCAACGCCGTCGCCCGCGCCGCCTGCGCCGCCGCGCTGGGCGAGAACGACGCCGCCCTGGCGGCGCTGGAGAGCTTCGTCCTCCGCCCGCTGGTTCCGCGCGGCGACGTCGCTCTGCGGGACGTCTATCTGGCGAACGACTGGGACCACCTCCGTGGCAACCCGCGCTTCGAGAGCCTCTTCCCGTAGACTGCCCCGTCCGCGGCCGATCCTGTCGGCGGCGGTTGACCTCGTCGCCGGGGACTGCTAGTTACTCCCCCTGCCGGGCAACTGGCATCGGGGGCTGTAGCTCAGCTGGGAGAGCGCCTCAATGGCATTGAGGAGGCCGACGGTTCGATCCCGTTCAGCTCCACGAAATCATTTCGGTTTTTCTTCAGATTGCATTGAAGATTCGGTTCTGGGAATGATTGGGGAACGATTGGCGACCTCCTATGACCTGCTGAGGAGGTCGCCGCCTCACGACGCCACCCGGCCCCCGGTGAGCACCGCGAGCGCCCGTCTCTGTTGCGCGCCCGCCACCGCCTCGCGCTTCGCGTAGCTTTCGGCCGTCGTCTTGAACGACTCGTGACCGAGCGCCGACGCCACCGCGTGGGAAGTGATCCCGCTGTCAACCGCCAGCGTCCCGTGGAGCCCGCGCATGCCGTGAGCGTTCACCTTGGGAACGCCTGCCCCCTTGCAGATCCGTTGCACCCACTTCCGCGGCCAGTCCCGCCAGTGCTCCCCGAACAACGCGGCCTGTGAATCCCGACCCCGCGCCAACTTGACGAGGTACGGCTGCAGAAACTCCGGAACCTGCAGCTTTCGTCGTCCCGCCAACGTTTTGGAGTCCGGAATCCAGAGTAGCGCCCCGCCATCATCGAGATCGCGAACCACCCGGCTCACGATCTCGGATGCCCTCATCCCCATCACCAGCGCCATCATCGCCGCCACCGCTCCGGCGTGTCCTGCATCCGCCTGCCGCTGCGCCTCCACCATCCACCGCCGCGCCTCGTCGATCCGCAACTGCTCCTTCCCGTGCCGGACCTTCCCGATCCCCTTCACCGCCTCTAGCGGATTACGCGCGAGCCACTTCTTCTCCACGACACACCACCGCAAGAACGTCTTCGCTGCCGCGAGGACCGTCCGGTGCGAGTCCACGGACAGCACTTTCGGGTTCTGCGCACGCATCGATGATCGTGTCTTACGCTCGCGGAGTGCCGTGTACAGCGCTTCGCCTTTGGATGGCGTGATGCTCGCAAGGGGCTCCTCCCCTAGATCGCGCAGCACCTTCCCCTCTTCGTCCACCTCCGAAAAGAACATGCCGAGCCGGTACGCGACGTCCGCGACCGATCCCTGCTTGTTCCCCTTCACCTCCTCGAGGTATCGCACGTATTCCGCTTTCGCCTCCGCAATGGTCCGCTCTTCGGCCGCCCCCAGTTCCCGTTCTACCCAGAGCCTGACTTTTTCTGCTTCCTTTTTGCTCTCATACTCGCGACGAGATTTTTCGCCTCCTGGTCCAACCACGATGAGTCGCCATTTTCCGGCGTGTGGATAGGGTCCAAGGACGCGCTCGCCCTTTTTTCGCTGCGCCATCTTTCATCCTCCTTCCTCCCTCGGCGCGGCGAAACGTCAGCACCAGCGACGTTATCACGGGCCGACAAGAGCGAAGCCAGCTCGCTGACCAGAAAAGGCGCCAGCACCTGGGCCAAGTGGCGCACGTCACGTAGGGTTGGCGCCGGCGTGTCGTCATCCTCGACAGGCGAGGGCGCGCTCTGGGCGGCCTTAGTGCTCACCGAGTAAATCTCCCGGCACTACCGGCGCTCGCGGCGGAGGACCCGGCCGGGTAGACGCAGAGTGTTCGATAGACGTCCTGAGTCGATTCGGCCCTAGTCGTCGGGTCGTCACGCACGCAACTCGAATCGCTGGCCTCCGATAAGGGGACGTCCGGGACGCCAACACCTTTTGGTGCACGGCGTCCCGGATTGACCGGCGAAGGAGAGCCTCCAATGTTACGTACGGGTCCACGTAAACCAGATGCTTCGGCTACAAGTTACGTCGTCGTCCGCGGCTCACGCGGGCTGGGGGGCGGTAGAGAGGGGGGAGACGAGGCCGGCGATCGCGGCAGCGCCGCCGCTGGCGCCGTCCCAGACGGATTGGCCTCCAAGCTGTGTCGCCGCTCTCGCCAGACGCGGTCGCGCCGAAATAGGTCGCGCAGCGCAAACTCGACGGTAGTAAAGGTCGCATCCGCTGTGGTCAGCGACGACGACATCTCGACCCACGCCGCGTACTCACCAAGCTCCCGTGCCGTGGCCGCAGTGAGCTCGACCTCCGCTTTCTGCCGGTCTCTATCTTCATCGAGCACCAGAGGTCCGTTGCGGGGTTCAGATTTAGGCCGGCCTACTCGTCGTTTGCTGCTTTCCATCGTGTTCTCCTTTGATGACTGGTTTGGGGTGAATCCCAGCGCGCACAGCGCAGGGTCATCGAGAAATCTCCGGGCTGATCTGAATCGAGAGACGCTGCTCACGATCGCGCGAGACGAGCACCCGATGTCCCAGGAGCTGCTCCACATTGGGCGGCTTCGGCATCAGCGTGAACCGGCGCCGAGCCTCG
Source organism: uncultured Pseudomonadota bacterium (assembly GCA_963835825.1). Lineage (GTDB taxonomy): Bacteria > Myxococcota_A > Polyangia > Fen-1088 > Fen-1088 > JADGRB01. The sequence goes on along the minus strand of CAWIGZ010000001.1, from coordinate 1,274 downwards.
TCGACAATCCGGACGTATTCGCGGCCGGACGGCGCTGGGTCGCACAGAAACACCCGCCCACGAAACGCCATCGGATCGCTCACGAATGTGATGTCGAGCTGCTTCGCGAGCCCCCGGGCGAGATCTGCACGCTCGCTCCCCAGGTCCGGAGCGCGCTCTCGTGCCCGCTCCTGTGACGGCTCGCGGACGGGTTCAACCCGAACCAAGTTACGCGGGTGTGTCCGCTCGCGCGCCTCGAGCTCGCCGATCAAATTGGGCGCGACCTGCCACCTACCGTCCGGAAGCCGGATCGCGAGCAACGGACGGTAGGTGGCAGGTTAACGCACCCAATTTGATCAGCAAACTCGAGGCGCGCGAGCGGACACACCCGCGTAACTTGGTTGGCGAGGAGCCCGTCCGCGAGCCGGTCCCTGGGCGGGCGCGAGAGGCGCGCTCCGGACCTGGGGACGAGCGTGCAAATCTCGCCCGGGGGCTCGCGGAGGCCGCTCGACATCACATTCGTTGAGCAATCCGATGGCGTTTCGTGGGCGGGTGTTTCTGTGCGACCCAGCGCCGTCCGGCCGCGAATACGTCCGGATTGTCGACGAGGCTCGGCGCCGGTTAGCCGCCCGATGTGGAGCAGCTCCTGGGACATCGGGTGCTCGTCTCACGCAATAGTTAGAGCAGCGTCTCTCGATTCAAATCAGCCCGGAGATTTCTCGATGACCCTGCGCTGTGCGCGCTGGGATTGGCCCCAAAACCAGTCATCAAAGGAGAACACAATGGAAAGCAGCAAACGACGAGTAGGCCGGCCTAAATCTGAACCCCCGCAACGGACTGCTCTGATGAAGATAGAGACCGGCAGAAAGCGGAGGTCGAGCCCGCTGCGGCCGCGGCACGGGGAGGTTTGGGTGAGTACGCGGCGTGGGTCGAGATGTCGTCGTCGCTGACCACAGCGGATGCGACCTTTACTACCGTCGGGGTTGCGCTGCGCGACCTATTTCGGCGCGACCGCGTCTGGCGAGAGCGGCGACACAGCTTGGAGGCCAATCCGTCTGGGACGGCGCCAGCGGCGGGGGTACCAGCAATCGCCGGCCTCGTCCCCCCCCTCTCTACCGCCCCCCCAGCCCGCGTCAGCCGCGGACGACGACGTAACTTGTAGCCGAAGCGTCTGGTTTACGTGGACCCGTACGTAACATTGGAGGCTCTCCTTCACCAGTCGAAATCCGGGACGCCGTGCACCGAAAGGAGTAGTGCGACGCGGACATCCCCCCTATCGGAGGCCAGCGATTCGA